>OY762824.1:0-5831812 GCA_963666465.1 Pseudomonadales bacterium
GCCGGCGACGCGGGCGGTGCCGAAGGAGATGCTGCCGGTTCTCGACAAGCCGCTCGTTCAGTACGGCGTTGAGGAGGCGGTCGCCGCCGGCATCGGGCACATGGCGTTCGTCACTGCGCGGGGCAAGGGCGCGATGGAGGATCATTTCGACGATGTGCCTGAAGTGGAGCGTCATGTGCAAGGCTCCGCCGCAGAAGCCTGCCTTGCGGGAATCCGCTCGCTGCTTGAAGCCTGCCGCTTCTCTTGGCTGCGACAGCGGCAGATGTTGGGCCTCGGCCACGCCATTCTCTGCGGTCAGCCGCTGATCGGCGACGAGCCATTCGCCGCGCTGTTGCCTGACGACCTGTGCCTGCACGAACCGGATGGGGTGCTGCAGCAGATGACGCAAGTGTTCGAGCGCCACGGCTGCAGCGTGGTGGCGGTGGAGGACGTGCCCAGGGAGGCAACGTCGCGCTATGGCATCGTCGCCGGCACGGAACTCGATGGAGGCACCGTGCAGGTCACGGACATGGTGGAGAAGCCGGCTCCGCGTGATGCGCCGAGCACCCTGGGCATCGTCGGCCGCTACATCCTCACCCCCGACATTTTCGACCTCATCGCAGCCACCCCTCCCGGCGTTGGCGGCGAGATCCAGATCACCGACGCGCTTCGTTCGCAGGCGCGGGCAGGGCGCGTGGTGGCGCTGCGGTTCAAGGGCCGCCGCTTCGACTGCGGCACCCTCGACGGCTTCGTCGCAGCCACCAACCACTGCTACGCCCTCCGCCGCGGCAAAGCGCCTGCCGCCGCATGAGGTTCCTCGCACCGTGAGCGAACATCCGATGCAGTCGGCACGGGATGCGACTCCCTCGCCGGCAGCCGGCTCCGCCACCGCAAGCGATTGGCACATCTACCTCCGCCTGCTCGGCCATGTCGCCGATCAGAAGCGCCACTTCGCCCTCGCCGTCGTCGGCTTTCTCCTCGCCGCGGCCGGGGAAGGCGGTTTCGCCGCCGTGTTCGGCCTCGTCGTGGACGCCTTCCGGCCTGCCACTGCCGAGGTCGGGGGGTTCGCTGCTGCGCCCATGGGGTTGGCCGAAGCCTGGGGCAGGAGCGCATCCGACTTCCTCTGGCTGCTGCCGGGCCTCATGCTCTCTCTCGCCCTCGTGCGGGCATTGGGCTCGGTGGCGGGAGAATACCTGCTCTCGCGCATCTCCTTTCGTGCCATCCACGTCATTCGCTGCCGCCTGTTTGACCGCCTCCTGGTGATGCCGAGCGCGTGGTTCGACGGCACCGAGCGGGGCCACGTCGTCTCCCGCCTCACCTACAACTCGGCGCAGCTTCGCGACACCACCACCGATGCGCTCAAGATTCTGGTGCAGGACGGGCTGAAGGTGATCGTCTTCCTGGCCGGAATGGTGTTCCTGAACTGGCGCCTGACGCTCATCTTCCTGCTCATCTCGCCGGTGGTGGCGCTCATCGTCCGGTTCGCCTCGCGACGCTTCCGACGCATCAGCGAGCGCATTCAGGAATCCATGGGCGACGTGACCCAGGTGACCTCGGAGGCGGTGTCCGGCTACCGCGAGATGCGCGTCTTCGGTGGCGAGGAGTACGAGCGACGGCGCTTTGTGGCCGCGAGCGAGACCAACCGCCGCCAGAATCTGAAGATGACCGCCACCAAGGCGGCCAGCACGCAGCTCATTCAGGTGATTGCGGCGCTGGCGCTGGCGGGGTTGGTGGCCTTGCTGTTCCAGCCGGAAGTGGCCGGGCAGATGACCACTGGCGAACTCGTGACGTATCTTGGCCTTGCCGGGATGCTCGCCAATCCCATCAAGCGGCTGTCGGACGTCAATTCGCGCTTGCAGCGAGGGCTGGCGGCGGCGCAGGACATCTTCGCCCAGCTCGACCAGCCCCAGGAGACCGACGACGGCGCGCTGGAGGTGGAACGAGTGCAAGGGGCCTTGCGCTTCGAGGGAGTTTCCTTCGCGTATCGGCAAGACCTCGGCAATGCCCTCACGGACATCAGCTTCGGTGTCGCGCCGGGACAGACCATCGCCTTGGTGGGCCCCTCCGGCGGCGGCAAGAGCACCCTCGCGAGCCTGATCGCCCGCTTTCACGAACCCACCGCCGGCCGCATCCTGCTCGACGACGTGCCGCTCGACGAATACCGCCTCGCCAGCCTGCGCCAGCAGATTGCCCTCGTGAGCCAGAACGTCACCCTGTTCAACGACACGCTGCGCAACAACATCGCCTACGGACGCTTGGCGGCGGCCTCGGACGCGGAAATCCGCGCCGCGGTTCGCCGCGCCCATGCCGAGGACTTCGTGGAGGCGCTGCCGCAGGGGTGGGACACGCCGGTCGGAGACGACGGCGCGAGACTGTCCGGCGGCGAACGCCAGCGCGTCGCCATCGCCCGCGCCTTGCTGAAGGACGCGCCGCTCTTGATTCTGGACGAGGCCACCTCGTCCCTCGACGCGCATGTGGAAAGGCGCATTCAGGCCGCCTTGGACGAGGTGATGCAGGGGCGGACGACCCTTGTCATCGCCCATCGACTGTCCACCATCGAGCGCGCCGACGTGATCATGGTGGTGCAGGAAGGCCGCATCGTCGAGACGGGCAGCCATGCAGACCTCCTGGCCACCGGCGGCGCCTACGCCGGGCTGTATCGGTCGCAGTTTGGCGGTGAGGAGCAAGCCGCCAAGCCCAGGACGGCATCGATGCCGGTTCCGGCGACGCCCCAAGCCGTCGGACGGTTCGGGCATCTCGCCCGTGCCTGGTATGGCGGCCAGCGCTGGACTCGGTTGCTTGTCCCTGTGGCGGCGCTCTTTCGCCGCCTCGCCGTGCGTCGCCGCCGGCTGTTCCTGTCTGGGCGCAAGCCAGGCTGGCGCGCTCCGGTGCCGGTGCTGGTGGTGGGCAACATCGCCGTGGGAGGCACCGGCAAGTCCCCGCTCGTGATCTGGCTCGCGCGATGGCTGAAGGAGCGGGGGCTGGCTGTGGGGGTCGTCTCCCGAGGCTATGGCGGTCGGGCTGCGTATCCGCTGCACGTGGATGGCGACACGCCGGCCTCGCAGTGTGGCGACGAAGCCAGGCTGATCGCCCGGCGGGCGCAATGTCCCGTGGTGGTGGATCCCAACCGGGCGCGCGCCGTGCAGGCTCTGCTGGGACAGGAATCCGTGAACGTGGTGATTGCCGACGACGGCTTGCAGCACTATGGCCTGGCGCGGGATGTCGAGATCGCGGTGGTGGACGGTGCGCGGGGCGTTGGTAACGGCATGTGCCTTCCGGCCGGGCCCTTGCGCGAACCGCCGTCGCGGCTCGCGCAATGCGATTGGGTGATATCGAACGGCGTCGCTTCGGGGCTGGTGCCGGGGGAATCCGTGATGGTGGCGGTGCCCACGGCGTTCGTACACGTTGCGACCGGCGAGCGCGTGGCACCGGAGCGTTGGATGGCGGACGTCTCTCGGCCGGTGTTGGCCGTGGCCGGCATCGGCAACCCGGATCGCTTTCGCGAGACGCTGCATGGGCTCGGACTCTCGCCCACCATGCGAGCGTTTCCGGATCACCATCGCTTCAAGGCGGCGGACCTGGCGGGGGCCGAGGACATGGTCGTGGTGGTGACCGAGAAGGATGCCGAGAAGCTCAGGCATCTGAATGGGTCAGGGGGCTCTCTGCCGAAAGACATCTGGTATCTGGAAATCGCCATGCACTTCGCCGAGCCCGTGGACGACAGACTCACGGAAGTGCTGCGCCGGTGCGGCATCGAGCTTCCGGAGGCCGCATGACCTTCCATGTCGTCATCCCCGCCCGCTATGCATCCACCAGGCTGCCCGGCAAGCCCTTGGTGGATATCGGCGGGGCGCCCATGGTGGTGCGGGTGATGCAGCGGGCACGGGAATCCACCGCCGATGCGGTGGTGGTGGCGACCGACGACGAACGGGTTGCCGAAGCGGTGGTCGCCGGCGAGGGCGAGGTGGAGATGACGCGACCTGAGCATCCGTCGGGATCGGATCGCGTGATGGAAGTGGCGGAACGAAGGAGCTGGCCCGACGGGGACATCGTGGTCAATGTGCAGGGGGACGAGCCCCTGATCCCCCCGGCGGTGATCGATCAGGTGGCGGGCTTGCTGGAAGGGGCGGGCGAAGCCGGCGCCGCCACGCTGTCGGAGCCGATCGAGGCGGTGGCCGATGTCTTCGATCCCAACATCGTCAAGGTGGTCACCAGCTCGAGCGGTCGCGCCCTCTATTTCTCCCGCGCTCCCATGCCCTGGCACCGAGATGCGTTCGCCGACGGCCAGTCGCCGTCCCTCGCCGGCGAGTGGAAACGCCACATCGGCATCTACGCCTACCGCGTCGGCACACTCCGCCGCTTCGTCACCTTGCCGCCAAGCGCCATCGAGCGAACCGAGGCACTGGAGCAACTCCGCCTGCTCGACAACGACATCGACATCGTGGTGGCGAATGCAGTCGCCCCGGTGCCGGGCGGCGTGGACACCGAAGCCGATGCAGCCCGCGTCCGCGCCATGCTTGGCTCACGGTGACGAGGTCGCGTTTGTCGCCAGACACGGCTTGGCACGCGAAGGCCTCGTTGGGGTCATGGCCCCGGAAACGCCCTCCCTCCACGGAGGCCGGTCCCCTTGGAGGGAGGGCATCCCGCCGACGCGCCAGGGCGCGCCCCTGCGCGGGCGAGGCGCGCTGCCTATGGGAAGGCGGGCGAGGGGCCTTCTCGTCACTTCCCGTTGGGGGAGTCGAAGAGTCCGAAGGATTCTCGGAAGAGGAGCAGGCCGTGCTGATGGGCTGTGCTGCGGCTCCCCGAGCCCCCCTGCCGCGATTGACTGCCGGTGTGCTCGGCCCCTACCGAGGCTGCATCCGAATCCCCCCATCCAAGCGGATGGTCTCGCCGTTGAGGTAGGGGTTCTCGATGATCTGTCGCGCGAGCAGGGCGTATTCCTGCGGTTCGCCGAGACGGCCCGGGAACTGCACCATGTCGATCAGCGGACCCCGCACACGGTCCGGCATACCCATCATCATCGGCGTTTCGAACAGGCCCGGGGCGATGGTGCAGATGCGCACGCCTGAGCGGGCCAGGTCCCGGGCGATTGGCAGCGTCATGCCCACCACGCCGCCCTTGCTGGCGCTGTAGGCGGCCTGACCGATCTGGCCGTCGAATGCCGCCACCGAGGCCGTGTTGATGATGACGCCGCGTTCGCCGTCCCCGTTCAGCGGTTCGTTGCGTCCCATGTGGAAAGCGCACAGCCGCAGGCTGTTGAACGTGCCGATGAGGTTCACCTGGATGACGAAGCTGAAGGCAGCGAGGTCCAGGGGACCGTCGCGTCCCACGGTGCGGGCCGCAGCGCCGATGCCAGCGCAGTTGACGTTGATGTGGATGGCGCCGAAGCGTTCCATCACGCCGTCGATGGCGGCCTGCACCGAATCGGCATCCGTGACGTTGGCGACGAATGCCGCCGCATTGTCGCCGAGTTCCGCCGCCGCTTGCTGCACCAGCGATTCGTTCAGGTCGAGAAGCGCCACCCTGCCGCCGCCGGCGATGATGGCATCGGCGGTGGCCCGGCCGAGGCCGGAGGCGCCGCCGGTGATGACGGCCACACGATCGTTCAGTTCCATGCAACGCTCTCCATGAGACCCTCTCCACAAGACCTTCAGGCGAATCGCCACCTATGATAAGCGGATGGACCGCATGTCCGTGGAGAGGCAAGTGGGCTACAGGCCGCCGGATGAATTGCTGCGCGCTGGCGCGGCGTTCCCTGTGCCGGACACGCTGCTGGTGCCGGACTTCCTGCCGGCGGATTCGGCGGCGAGCTTGCTGCGCGCGGCCCTTGGCGAGTTCGATTGGCAGCAGGAGCGGTTTGTCATGTTCGGGCGTCGGGTGACCGCGCCGCGGCTGTCGGTGTGCTTTGGCGAGCCTGGTGCGGCGTATCGCTACAGCGGTGTGGAACGGTTCGCCGTGCCCTGGCCGGAGACGGTGCGGGCACTGGCGGAGCGGGTGTCGGCGGCGACCGGCTGGCAGGCCAACTTTGTGCTGGTGAACCGCTACCGCAACGGACGTGACCATCTGGGCTGGCATTCGGACGACGAACGCGACCTCGGCCCGGCGCCGGTCGTGGCCACCGTGTCAGTCGGCGCGGCGCGTACGTTTCGCATGTCCGCAGAGGACAGGGGGAGCCCGAACCATGACGTGACGCTTGAGGATGGCTCGCTCTTTCTCATGTGGGGCCGCAGCCAGCGCCACTATCGCCATAGCGTCCCACGCCGCGCGCGGGAGACGGGCGAACGTCTCAGCTTCTCGTTCCGCCGCACCGCAAACGTCGGGCGCATTGTCGCTGTCACCCCCTCCCGTCACTCCCCGCCATGCGGCAGGTCGAAGAATCCTTCAGGCTTCTTCAGAGGCGGGTAGCCACGGCAATGGACTCGACCGGGGCTCCCCACTTGGCGCCGCCACCATGAAGGAAGCGCCCGTGCCCAACACCCTGGGCGTCCCATGCGAAGCCGACCAGCTGGTCACCGTAGCCACCCGCGACGTCCTGTCGCGCACCCTCGATGCCGCCGCTGCAGGCGAACAGCCGGTAACGCTCATCGGCGGCGGTTCGAACATCGTGCTGCGTCGGCGTCTCCCGGGCATAACCCTGCTCTTGGCCCTTCGCGGCGTGTCGTTCGAGGCACTGCCCGACGGCGCTTGGCGCGTGTGCGCTGCGGCCGGGGAGTCCTGGACCGAACTCGCGCGGAGCACGCTTGCGCGGGGAGTCCGTGGCCTGGAGAACCTGGTCGAGATTCCGGGCTCGGTGGGCGCTGCGCCGTATCAGAACATCGGTGCCTACGGGCGCGAGCTCAGCGAAGTGCTCGAATCGGTGGATGTATATGACCGCCAGGCGGCGCGTTTCCGCACGCTGGCCGCGTCGGACTGCGCCTTCGCCTATCGAGACAGCCGCTTCAAGTCTGCCGACGCGGGCCGTTTCGTGGTCGCCGGCATCTCGCTGCGCCTCGGCTGTCACCCCATCGAGGCGAACTATCCCGATGTCGAACGCGAACTCGACGAACTGCGCCTCGAAGCGACCCCTCGCGAGGTGGCGGATGCGGTCACCCGCGTGCGCGCTCGCAAGCTCCCGGATCCGAGCCGCATCGGCAACGTCGGCAGCTTCTTCCGCAACCCCGTCCTCAGCGAAGCCGAGGTCGATGCCCTCCGAGGCAAGCTGCCGGTGCAGGCATGGCCCCACGCGGGCCGCCTCAAGGTCTCCGCCGCCCAACTGATCGACTGCGCCGGCTGGCGCGGCCGCATCATCGGCAGCGTCGGCGTCTGGCCACGGCAACCCCTCGTGCTGGTAAACCGAGGCGGCGCCAAGGGAAGGGAAGTGTTGGATGTCGCAGACCGCATCTGCGACGATGTGCAGCGCAGATACGACGTTCCCCTGGAAACGGAGCCTGTAGTCGCCGGCGTGGACTGACGCGCCTCGCGTCGACGCCTTGGCCCGCTGGGGAGATTGGGGTCGCTCGGAGCGACAGACGAGGCGACTGCGGCTCACATCCCCCAGATGACTATGCGGCGGGGGCCGGTGCTTTCCTCGCGCCGGAACACCTTTTCGTCCCAGGGCCTGTCCGCCTGATCGAAGATCACGAGGTGGCCTTCGGTTGCATCGCAGCGGTCCATGTATTGGGCGGTCTGTGCGAGGCCGGAGGAAATCGTGGCGTCCAGGCTCCGGTGCGTCAGCTTGCATTCGACGACGATGCGGGTGCCGCCGTTGGCGTGCCAGAGGATGAGCAGGTCGGTGCGCATCCTGCCGAGGCCGTATTCACGCTCCACCCGGCCGCCGCCGTTGACGATGCGCTGCAGGAACGCCTGCAGCAGCAACTGCGGTCCGGCCTCGCGGAAGCCGAAGCGGTCGCTCCAGTGCTCCGCGTTCTGTCGGAAGAACGCCTGGAAGGCGGTGAGCAGTTTGTCCATGTCCAGGCTGCCGTCGTCGCGTACATACCAAGACGCTTCCTGGCCCAGGGTTTCCTGCACGGTGAGCGTGAGCTGGCGCGGGATCACCTCGCGGTAGATCGGGTTGGCGATGGCGATGTCCGGGCTTGGGGTCACGAGGCCCAGGTCACGAACGTATGCCAGATCGTCGTCTTGGATGGAGGTCGTGTCGCTGCCAGCGAGCAGCGGCCCGATCACGCGCTTCACCCGCGGCTCCCGAAGCTTGTGTACGAGTTGGTCCAGGTGCGTGTCCCGGCGCAGAACAAGGCGTTCGCAGGCGGCGCGTACGTCGTCGGTGGTTGCCGTGCGGCCCGCCGATTTCTCCCGGAAGAAGATGTCGTAGCCGATCGCGTTGACGAGCCAAGGCTGGCCCCGTGTTTGCTCGTGGATCAGTGCCAGCGCCTCTTCCGTGCAAGTTTGCTGCGCTTCTTCGGCGTGCTGCGCATAGAGGGCGCGGACCTCCTCGGGCGTGAAGTCGGCCAGACGCAGGGACTCCGTGCGGATGTTGAACGCGCTGCCGCCGGCGATCACGGCGCTTTCGGCGGTGGACTCGATGCGGTAGTCGCGCACGTCGCGCACTCCGCACAGGATGACGCTCTGCGGGAAATGACTCGGTCGCAGGTCGTAGCCGGCGCGGAGCTGGCGCAACACGCTGACGAGGGTGTCGCCGATCAGCGCGTCGATCTCGTCGATGAGCAACACCAAGGGCTTGCTGCAAGCCCTTGCCCAGAGGCTGAGCGCGTTGAGCAGCACGAAGTCAGGACCTTCGTCGCGCAGCATCCGCAGCCTGCTGCGTTCAAGAAAGTCGTCTCCGGCGATGATTCGGGCCCGGTGGCTGATCTCGCCGAGGATCGTCTGCATGGCGCGTCTGACATCCTCGCGCGCCGTCTGCGCCGGCTCGAAGTTGACGTAAATCGCCTGGTATGTGCCGCCGGCATTGAGTTTCTCGGCCAGCGCAAGCAGTGCCGATGTCTTGCCGGACTGCCGCGGCGCGTGCATAACGAAGTACTTCTGCCGGTCGATCAGCTCCAGCAACTCGCCCAGACGCACCCGCGACAGCGGAGAGATGGCGTAATGCATCGCCGGGCGCACGGGCCCGTCGGTGTTGAAGAAACGCCGCGTGCTCGGCGACTGCGCTGCGCTCATGCTCGGATCATGCGGCGCCGCAGCCGCCAAGGCGTCGCGTCCGGCACTCTTGCGCGCCTCGTGGCGAGGTTCGCGTGGCGCTGCAATCTCGCCATCAGGGCTGGAGGCTTGGGTGGTCGAGGAAGGCGGCCAGGGACTCCGGGTTGGCCAGCGCGGAGACGTTGGTGATTTCGCGTCCGTGGACGGTTTCGCGCACGGCGAGTTCGGCGATCTTGCCGCTTAGGGTGCGGGGGACGTCTGGAACCTGGGCGATCACGGCGGGCATGTGGCGGGGGCTGGCCTGTTCGCGGACGTTCTTGCGGATGGTGGCGCGCAGGCTGTTGGTGAGAGATTCGCCTTCGCGGAGGACCACGAACAGGACGACGCGGGTGTCGTCTTCCCAATCCTGGCCGATGGCGAGGGCCTCCACCACCTCGTGCATGGCTTCCACCACGCGGTAGATTTCCGCGGTGCCGATGCGCACGCCGCCGGGGTTCAGCACGGCGTCCGAACGGCCGTGGATGACGATGCCGCCGTGCTCCGTGACTTCGGCGAAGTCGCCGTGCGCCCACGCCTTGGGGAATCGCTCGAAATAGGCCTCTCGATAGCGGGCGTCGTCGGGGTCGCCCCAGAAGCCCACCGGAGCGCTTGGGAACGACTTGGTGCAGACCAGCTCGCCCTTGCTGCCCCGCGTCGGCTGGCCGCTCTCGTCGAACACGTCCACAGCCATGCCGAGACCCTTGCACTGGATTTCGCCGGCGCGCACGGGCAGCCACGGATTGCCGAGCACGAAGCAGGAGATGATGTCGGTGCCGCCGGAGATGGAGGCAAGCCAGGCGCCGGGGCGCACATCGCGGCAGACATAGCGGAAGCCGTCCTCGGTGAGCGGCGAGCCGGTGGACAGTACGGCGCGCATGGCGGCGAGATCGTGGGTCTCGGCGGGGCGGATGCCTGCTTTCTCCAGGGCGGAGAGGTATTTGGCGCTGACGCCGAATGCGGTGATGCGCTCTCGTTCGGCGAGTTTCATCAGCGCGCCGCGTTCGGGATGGAACGGCGAGCCATCGTAGAGGACGATGCGACAGCCTACGGCCAGCGCGGAGACCAGCCAGTTCCACATCATCCAGCCGCAGGTGGTGAAGAAGAACAGCGTGTCGCTGGGCTTGAGATCAACATGCAGGCGGTGTTCCTTCAGGTGTTGCAGCAGCGTGCCGCCGGCGCCGTGAACGATGCACTTGGGCTTGCCGGTGGTGCCGGAGGAATACATGACGTATAGAGGATGGTCGAAGGGCATTTGCTCGAAGCGGGGCTGGGCGTTCGGGAAGCGACGCTGGGCGTCTTCGATGGCATCCGGGGCATCGCTGGAGACCCAAAGCAGGCACCGGATCGAAGGCAGCGCCGCAGCCACCGACTCGGCGCGCTCGCGCACCTCGAAGCTGCGCCCAGCGTAGGCGTAGCGATCGCAGGCGAAGAGCACTTTCGGTTCGATCTGACCGAAGCGGTCCAAGGCCCCTTCGATGCCGAAGTCGGGCGAGCAGGAGGACCACAGGGCACCGATGCTGGCGGTTGCCAGCATGGCGATCACGGTTTCGGGCACGTTGGGCAGCCATCCGGCCACGCGGTCGCCTTGTGAGACGCCGATCTCTCGCAGCTCTGCGGCGACGGAGGCGGAGGCGCTGGCGAGTTCCGCATAGGTGATTTCGCGTCGTTCGCCGCCCTCCAGGAGAGAGACGATCGCCACGGTGTCGCGTCGCACCGGATCACGGGCCGCACGCAGTAGATTCTCCGCGAAGTTGAGCCGCGCGCCGGGAAACCAGCGCGAATCCGGGAAGCGGTCGCCATCCATCAATGGTGCATCTGCATGCCGACTGGCGATCACGCTGCCATCGTTCCAGACGGCGTTCCAGAATTCGGCTCGCTGCGCCACGGACCATGCGTGCAAGGCGCCGTAGTTTGGTGGCGTGAATCCGTGCCGGGCCGCGAATGCAGTGAGATTCGCCTCCGCGATCGTATCGTCGTCGGGACGCCAGAGAATTTCGGACATGGGCAGCGCCGGGTGCAGGGATGGACGGCAATTTGCAGACGACGCGGGGCGCAAGTCAACCCGTGCCGATGAGGTAAGCGGCCCTTGGCGGCAACGCGCTGGCTTGGGGGAGCGTGGCCCCCTTCCTGCGGCTTCTTCGGAGGGGGCAGGCGGTGCCGTGTGGTGGTGCAGAGGTCTCCGGAAGCCGCGTCACTTGCTGGCGCCATGCCTCGAACCTGCGCGTTACCATCGTCGCCTTCCAATCACCCGGGCTTGGCATGAATCTGTATTCGCGCTTCGAGCATGCGTTCTCGGATGCTCTGGACGCGCCGGCCCTGGTGCTGGCCGACGCGCCGAGCTGGACCTATCGCCGTCTCCAGAGCGAGGTGGAGCGCGCCGCCGGTGGCCTGGCGGCGGCCGGCGTGACGGCGGGTGACCGGGTTCTGGCGCAGGCGGAGAAGCTGCCGCACGTGGTGGCGCTGTATCTCGCTTGCCTCAAGGTTGGCGCCGTGTATGTGCCGATCAATACCGCCTACACCGCTCGTGAGGTCGCCTACTTCATCGAGGATTCCGAACCGCGCCTGTTTGTCGCCTCGGACGCCGCGGCCGGCGACGGCAGGGTGCGGGTCGAGACCCTCACCGAGTCCGGCGGCAGCTGGCGCGCTCTGGTGACGGACGCCGAGCCCGTGCCGGAAACCACTTTGCGGGATGACGACGACCTCGCCGCCATCCTCTACACCTCTGGCACCACCGGACGTGCCAAGGGGGCGATGCTGAGTCACAACAACCTGGCGAGCAACGTCCTCGCACTGGACCGCTGCTGGGGCTGGCGGCGCGACGATGTGCTGCTGCACGCCTTGCCGATCTTCCACGTCCACGGCTTGTTCGTCGCCCTGCACTGTGCGTTCCTGCGCGCCACGCCGGTGATCTTCGAGCCGCGTTTCGATATCGACGCGCTGATCCGGGAACTGCCGAACGCCACGGTGCTCATGGGTGTGCCCACCTTCTACACCCGACTCCTGGCCGATCCTCGTTTCGATGCGGACCTGGCCGCCGGGATGCGCCTGTTCATCTCCGGCTCCGCTCCGCTCACGGAACAGACCTTCGCCGAATTCGAGGCGCGCACGGGGAAGCGCATCCTCGAGCGCTATGGCATGACCGAGACCCTGATGAACACGTCCAATCCTCTTGATGGCGAGCGCGTGGCTGGCATGGTCGGCTTTCCGCTGCCCCTCGTCGAGGCGCGCATCGCCGCCGAAGACGGGGAGGAGCTTGCCGCGGGGGAGGTGGGGGGCATCGAGGTGCGCGGGCCGAACGTCTTCTCCGGTTACTGGCGGATGCCCGAACGCACCGCCGAGGAGTTCCGCGCCGACCGCTTCTTCCGCACCGGCGACCTCGGCGTGATGGATGTGCAAGGGCGTGTCTCGATTGTCGGTCGGGCCAAGGACCTGGTGATCTCCGGTGGCTACAACGTCTATCCCAAGGAGGTGGAGCGGCTGCTCGACGAGATGCCGGAGGTGACGGAGTCCGCCGTCATCGGCGTGCCGCATCCCGACCTTGGCGAAGCCGTAGTGGCCGTCCTCGTCGCCGGCGAAGGTGCTTCTGAGGATCGGGTGGACGACCATCTGCGCGGCAATCTGGCCCGCTACAAGCAGCCAAAGCGCGTACTCTGCGTGGACGGTCTGCCGCGCAACGCGATGGGCAAGGTGCAGAAGAACGAACTGCGACAACGCTATGCGGGTCTCTTCTCCGCTTGACCATTCGCCGCTTCGCCATCATTGTGCGCGCACGAGTCGAACGGACGAGGGGAACTCGAGCAATGAAGAGACTTCGATGGGCCTTGCTGGCGCTGGCCGCGAGCCTGACGGCAACGGCGGCAGACCTGCGTGAAGCGCCCGCAGACGAGGTGGGCATGTCCGCGGATCGCCTGGAGCGGATCACCGCCATGGCGCAGGGCTACGTCGATGAAGGCAAGCTGGCCGGCGTCATCACGCTGGTGGCCCGCGACGGCGCCATCGTCCATTACGAGGCGGTTGGCAACCGGGGCGTGAACGACGACCGGCCCCTGACCAAGGACGCCCTGTTCCGCATCTTCTCGATGACCAAGCCCATCACCGCGGTGGCGGCGATGATCCTCTATGAGGAGGGCAGGTTTCAGCTCTCGGACCCGGTGAGCAAGTTCGTGCCGGAGTTCGAGAATCTCACCGTGCTTGGGGACGACGGCGTGATCCGCCCTGCCGAGAACGAGATGACCATGCAGCAGCTCCTGAGCCACACCGCGGGGCTTTCCTACGGCTTCAATCCTGCCGACGCCGTGGACCAGCGCTATCAGGCGGCGGAGCTTTGGCGGTCCGAGGATCTCGACGAACTCACCGGGAAGATCGCCGCCCTGCCGCTCAAGTTTGAGCCGGGCGAGCGCTGGCACTACAGCGTGGCGGTGGACATCACCGGCGTCGTCGTCGAGCGCATTTCCGGGCAGTCGTTCGACATGTTCCTGAAGGAGCGCATCTTCGATCCGCTCGGCATGGAGGACACCTTCTTCAACGTGCCGGAAGACAAGCGCGACCGCTTCCTGCCGAACCACACCTGGGATGCGGAGAACGAGACTCTCGTGCAGACCGGCTCCGACGAGGATGTCTTCGTCGGCTACACCGACACCAAGCTCTTCTCCGGCGGCGGCGGTCTCGTCTCCACGACGATGGACTACCTGCGCTTCTCCGAGATGATGCGGCGCGGAGGCGAACTGGACGGCGTGCGCATCCTGGGCCCGAAGACAGTGGCCTACATGGCGACCGATCACCTGCCGGGCGCGATCAACGCGGGCGGGGCGGGCGAGCGTCCCGCCGACGCCTTGCTCGGCAACGGCTTCGGCTTTGGTCTCGGCTTCGGCATCGTCACCGATCCTGTGGCGGCGGGCGTGATTGGCTCGGCCGGCGAGTTCAACTGGGGCGGCGCCGCTGGAACCGTGTTCTGGATCGATCCGGTGGAGGACTTGGTGGTTATCGGCATGATCCAGCTCATGGGCTCTCCCTGGCCCTTGCGTGCGGAGCTGAAGACGCTCACCTATCAGGCGTTGACGGAGATCCGCTAGCGCCACAAGAACCGTTGCCTTTCGGCAACGCTTCTCCCCAGCCCAAGCCGTCCTGCCACCCTGTCGGCATTCGGCCAGCTTGCGCCGTCCGAAGTCCGACAGGCTGCTAGATTCCAAGATTGGTGCATTCGATGGGCGAGACACCGCGCCAACATACCGTGCGTCTGCGCGGGGTTGACCTGGCCTTCTTCGAGTGGGGCAAGCCCGGTGATCCGCAGGTGCTGTTCGTCCATGCCACGGGCTTCCACGCCCGCTGCTGGGACCGAACGGTTCTGGAACTCGGTTCAGGCTTTCACGCCTATGCCCTGGACATGCGCGGTCACGGGCGCTCCAGCAAGCGGGGCCCATACGAGTGGAGCGAATTCGGCGCCGATGTGTCGGCTTTCGCCTTGGAGATGGGCATTGAGAACGCCATCGGCGTCGGCCACTCCATGGGCGGACACTCGGTGGTGCAGGCCGCGTCGGCGCACCCGGAGCGGTTTTCGAGCCTGCTGTTGGTGGACCCGGTCATCATGTCGCCGGAGGCGCTGGGCGATCACCCGGTCGGTGCCTTCCTCTCCGCGGAAGACCATCCGGTATCCCGTCGCCGTCACGAATGGGATTCCCCGGCGGCCATGTTCGACCGCTTCAGGGACCGCCATCCGTTCCACCTCTGGCAGCCGGACGTATTGCGCGACTATTGCGACCACGGCGTCATCGCCGATGGCGACCGCTTCGTCCTTGCCTGCCCGCCTGTCGTGGAGGCATCGATCTATCTCGGCAGCGGCCGCCCCGACCTGATGCCCGTCATTCGGTCATTGCCGCATCCGGTGACGGTTCTGCGCGCCCACAGGCGCGAAACCCGCGACGGCCCAATGGATTTCGCCCAATCTCCCACATGGGAGGGGCTCGCCGCCGCCTTCCCAAACGGCCGCGACGTGTACCTCCCCGACCTGACCCACTTCATCCCCATGCAACGCCCAGACCTCGTAGCCACCCACATCCGAGATATGGCAAGCGACTGACCCAAGTCCGGACCGCAAGGCTGATGCGTGTGGTGACGGGCCTGGAGGGAGGGCATCCCGTCCTTCTGCGCCGCAAGGCGCGCTTGCGGTTCCTATGCTTCGAAAAACCGCGCGATTACGGGGCGGAAGCGGTCCATGTCCACGAGGAAGGAGTCGTGGCCCTGGATCGAGGCGAGGGCGTGGAACTGCACTTGCGGGACGCTTTGCTCGAGGCCCTCGGCGAGTTCGCGCTGTTGCTGCAGGGGGAACAGGAAGTCGGTTTCGACGCCGACGATGAGGGCGCGCTCGGCCTTGATTCTGGCAAGGCCGTCGGCGACGGTGCCGCCGTGGTCGGCCACGTCGAAGAGGTCCATGGCGCGGGAGAGGTAGAGGTAGCAGTTGGCGTCGAAGGCGCCGATGAACTTGTTGGCATGGGCCTCGAGATAGGACTCCACCTCAAAGTCGATGCCGAACCGGGCGCCGCCCGCCACGTCGTCCGTGGCGCGTTCGCGGCCGAAGCGGTCCGTCCACTCCTTGGCCGATCGGTAGGTGATCATGCCGAGCTTGCGGGCGAGCCTCATGCCCAGCGCGGGCGGCTGTTCGGGCGAGTACTGGCCGTCGGCCCAGATCGGGTCCGAGCGGATGAGTTCCCGTTGCAGCGAGCGCAGGGCGATGGAGAAGGGCAGGCTGCGGGCGGCGGCGGAGATGGAGACGAGTCCCTCTGCTTGCCCCGGGTGCAGCACGGCGTAGGCAAGGGCGGTCATTCCGCCCATCGACGCGCCGACGACGGCCTTGAGCTTTCTGAGCCCCAGGTGCTCCACCACAACCTGTCCGGCGCGGGCGATGTCCTCAAGGGTCAGGATGGGAAAGTCGAGCCGATAGGCACCGCCTTGCGGGCGTTCGGAAGCGGGCCCCGTCGAGCCGAAGCAACTCCCAAGCGAGTTGATGCAGACCACAAATAGGTGCGAGGTGTCGATGGGTTTGTCTGGCCCGATCATGTCCTCCCACCAGCCGCTGGTGGGGTCTTCCGGGGACGATGCTGCGTGGGCCGAAGGTGACAGGCCCGTAAACAGCAGCACGGCGTTGTCCCCGGCCGGCGCAAGCTGGCCCCAGGTCTCGTAGGCGATGGTGGGGCTCTCGATGACGCCGTGCAGCATCTCGAATCGACCATCAACGGTGACGTAGCGGCGGGCGTCGTTCGCGCTCATGCGGCCACCTGCGTCATGAAGTAGCAAAGGCAGTCCTGACGGGCGATGGCGACGTCGCTGGTGTACATCGAGAGGGTGACGGAGCGTCTGAGTCGCGTCGCCGTGCCGTTGCTGTCGAGGAATTCGTCGGTGACGACGCGGCCGTGGCTGTCTTGCGCCACCAGTTCGCCGCGATGGGCGATGCACTGGCCCGGTGCCGCGACGCCGAAGTTGAGCCGTTCGAGCCCGGGGTGGGGTTCGACATCACCCTTGACGGTCACCCGAACGATGTTCTCGTAGAGGGCGAGGTTGCTGCGCTCGGCTCTGGGTGGGCGTCCCTCGCGCAGGCAGCGCAAGAGGTATGTCTCCGCGCGCTCGGCACTCTGGGGGTCTTCCGGCTGCCCCGTCTCGATGGTGACGGCAGGGCAGAAGCGGGAGAAGCGCCGCGTTTGCACCCCGGCTGGTTGCCGGGCATGGATGGCGAGGGGAGAGAATGCCGCCGCTGCGGCCAGGGTGGTTTCGTCGAGGGAGGTGATCACCGAATACGGCGGGTTGTGGCCGGAGTTGTTGTGGACATCCACGGCGAAGAACGGCTGCGCTGCCTGGGCGGCTTGCGTCACCGCCTTCGCCAGCCGTGTCTCGGACGGGGGCGTCTGGCTGTCGTCCTGCCAGATGTCGGCACCCGAAACTGCGCGGTCTTCCTCGTCGTCGCTGCCGGCATTCCAGATGCGGTTGAAGTCCGGTTGCTCCGGCAGCGAGCGGGCGCCTTGTGCCGCCGCTCGCACGTTGCCCAGAAACACCATCCACGAGAACTCCGCAGCGTCGTCGCGCAGGGCGATGCGGCGCACCGCATCCCAGCCGGAGGTCTCGTTGCCGTGCAGGAGCGTTGAGACGAAGAGCGGCGGTCTGCCCTGGCGCCGCAGATCGAACAGGGTGGGACCGCCGAGTGCGGTCATTAGCTCCGTCGCCGGCAGAGTCGCGACCTGCCTCGGCAACGCCGTCTCGGTGCGCATCGGTGACGGGCTCATATGGCCCATGTATGCACCGGATCGCCGGTCTCCTGGGCGTTGAGATAGGCGCAGGTGAGGCCGCTCCAGTCCGGGCCGTGTCGGCGCACCCACTCCCTTTGCCAGGCCGCGCCGTTGCGGCCGTCTTCGACCCTGGCGGCGACGATGTCGAGGTAGCGAGCCGTCTCCTCGGCGGGGATGTCGAGTCCCTGCAGAGCCTCGCCAGCGAGCGGCAGCAGCGTCTCTTGCAGGAGTTTGCGGATGGGCGTGGTGCCGATGCCGGGCCAGGAAATGTTGGCTTCGAGCCCCATCCGGGCGGCGTGGTAGAAGTTCCCCCTCGCCGTGTCGAAGTCGAGTTCCTCCTCGATGATGCCGGGGTACAGATCCACCAGCCCCCGCACCATGCCGAGGTAGGCCGCCGCATTGGCGACGCTGTCGCGAATGGTGGGGCCGGACGGCGTCACCCGGTGCTCGATGCGAACGTGGGGCTGGCCGTCGAAGTCAAAGCCCAGAAGCGGCCGGTTCCAACGCCACACGGTGCCGTTCTGGAAGCGCACATGGGTGTATTTGCTGGGCGGCTCTTCGGCCTGCACGAATGGAATCAGCACCCGATGCATGCTTCGGTTCTCGCGGAACAGATCGAACAGCGAATCCTTGGCGTAACCGGTGCCGAAGGTGACACGTTCGGGGTTGCGCTCGCCCATCGACACCGCCTGCTCGAACAGCGGGATGCGCGTCTCGGCCCACAGCGAGCGGCCAAACAGGAACGGCGAATTCGCCGCCAGCGCCACCATCGGCGCGGAAACGGCGAGCGATGCATTGAAGTCGCGCACGGCGCGATGGGGCAGGCATTGCAGGTGGATCTGGAACGACGTGGTGGCCGCTTCCAGCATCACGTCGTCATGCTCCATCGCCAGATGGTCGTCGCCCGCGATGTCGATTACCAGCGGGGCGCCGTCGCGCACCGCCATGATTCGGTCGTTCAGCGCCTGGTAGCGCACCATCGGCGACATGTTGCTCGAATGCAGCAGTTCGGGCTGCACGGTGGGCAGCGTGCCGATGCTGACGAGGCGACAGCCGATTTGCCTCGCACCTTCCGTGCAGCGGGTCCAGGTGGCGTTGAGTTCGTCGTAGATGCGTGAGAAGACGCGTCCGGTGAGGCGGGCGGGGCTGCCGTTCAGTTCGACGCTGAAGGTGGCGAGTTCCGGCACCAGCAGCGGATCGTCCACCGTGCGCAGGAGCTCCTGATTGACGGGCGAGGGATTGCCCTCGCCGTCGACGATCCACGCTTCGAGCTCGAACCCGGCGATGTCTCCCCGCGTGCTGAAGCCGCTCTCGCGAAAGAGCGCCTCGACGAGATCCGTCTCGTCCGCCAGCCGCCGCCGAAAGCGGCTGAAGTCCTCCGCGTGAAAGTTGCGCTGGCCGATTTCGTCGCCCATGTTCCGTATTCCGCAGCCAGCCGGTGTCGCTCCGGCGCGAACCCTATCACGAAGCGAACGTCCGCCCGGTTTGGTGGGGTCTCCTGATCGAGTACACCGGCGCAGCGTACCCCCTCCGAAGAAGCTTGGCGGCGACGCGCCCGCAGGGCGCACATCGACATCCCCCCGAAGGGGGGAGTGATGGGATGGCCCACGCTTTGCTAATGGGGAGGGCCGTTCGCGGCCATCTCGAAGGAGAGGCGTCTCGCCTCTCTAGCACGGCGCAGGCCCCTGGCCGAAGTGGCGAGCGGAAGCGAAGGAAGGCCAGCAGTTGCGCAGAAACTGCCGACGCGCCCGTCAGGGCGCGCTGTTCTGCTTTCTTTACGGCGCTGCCTGGTCAGACGTTGCCTAGAAAAACACGAACGAGCGAACCACCACGTTCTTGCGGCAGCGGGCGTCTTCGGGTGCCGTGGGATCGACGCAGGCGGTGTGGAACGACCAGCGCGAGACGGAGCCGTCCGTGATCGAGTCGTAGCACTTCAGCATGGACACCTCGGTGGACTTCTGCTGCGGGAACCAGTACCACTCGTGTTCCGGGCGGTGGGTGAAGCGGGTGGTTTCGCCCACGCGGTCGTCGTAGATGCGGTAGTTGGTGATGTAGGGCTGGTCCGCGAACGACGGCCAGGCGCACAGCACGAACGGGAACTGCTCCACCGTCTCCATGGGCTTGGCGAGGTTGATGGACATGAACCGGCGCGACATCTTGGCGTCGGCCTCGGCCTCGGTGTGGTGCTGCTCGCGGCCGAAGTTGCGCAGGTTCTTCGTCAGTAGCTCGCGGCAGCGCACGCGGCCGCTGTTGTCGTTGAGGTCGTTGTGGACGAGGTTGGCGTAGCCGGCGTTGACGCCGGGGTTCTTCGCATCCTGGTCCTCGGTGCGGTCGCCGTCATAGTCTTTGTTGAAGACGTCGTGGTTGTACACGAGGGCGTCGGTGGCGCCGGGGAAGAAGTCGAGCAGGAGCTTCTCGATCTCCAGATAGAAGACGCTGCGCACCTCTTCGGAGTCGTAGAAGTTCTTGCACTTGGATTCGATGTGCGCGAGCGACACCCCCAGCCTGTCCATGCACTCCGCGCTAGAGGGCGAGAGGCCGGGGTGGTACTCCTCCATCCGCCGCGCGTCGCGCAGCACCTGCGGGAAGTAGAGGTTGCGGCGGCCATGGTCGCGCTCGTACCTGCGCACGCGATCGGCCTCTTCCTTGCGCGAGGGGTCTCGCCACAGGGCATTGGACGAGACGATGGAGTAGGTCGGCTCCTCATGCACCGTGTAGCGCAACGGCAGGGCAACGCCTCCGGGCGGGGCCGTGATGTTGTTGGCACGGATGTACTCCATGCACTCGTCGTAGTCGCGAAAGCCAAGCCCCCACTTGGTCTCGATGGGGCCGGGCGGCGCATTCTCGATCATCTCGATCACGTCCTGGCCTTCGCCAGCCGCAACCTGGGCCAAGGCCACTTCGGTGGCGGCAGCCGTGCCGGCATCGCCATCCTTGTCGAGCGCCATGTAGGAGACACCGCCGTTGTGCGCGATGGGTGGCGGCTGACCTTCCGTTAGCTGAAACGGCGGCACATAGGCCGTTTCAGCGGCCTCCGCACCCCGACCCTCAATGATCTCCCGTGCGCCCATGCGATGCCCTCTCGCGAAAAGCGTGGGAGTATGGCACAGGGAGGCAACGTCGGAAACCCAATCACCGAGTACAGCCAGGGCGAATTTGTTCTCGGACATCCCTGATAGTGGCCGGACAACGTAAAGCCCTGATATTGAGCCGCATTTTTGGGTCAACGGAAACTGGACGAAGGGAGCGCCTCAATCCATGCAACTCGTTGATTTCATTGAACCCGGTGCAAGGAACAAATTGGCCGTGCGAGTACAGCAGGGCTATTCAAAAGTCGTTCTGACGGTGTGCGATTGGCGTCACGGCTTGATTTGTCGCTGGCCATTCAAAAGTCGTTGTGGCAGGACGGGGACATGGACGGGCCAGACGGAGATGGCGTTGGTCGCCGGCTGCGGGACGTGGAGGTCCGTCCGGTGCGCGGAGCGGAGGAGCGCCGGCGCTGGGACGCGCTGATGCGCGAGCGCCACTGCCTGCCCTGCCGCGGCCTGTTCGGCCGGTCGCTGCGGCAGGTGGCGGTTCGGGGGGAGACCTGGCTGGCGCTGCTGGGCTGGCAGGCCGGGGCGTTCAAGGTCGGGGTGCGCGACGCGTGGATCGGCTGGACGCGGGAGCGGCAGTTCTCGCGGCTGCACCTGGTGGCGAACAACGCCCGCTTCGCGGTGCCGGGGGAGGGCCGGGTTCCGAACCTGGCGTCGCGGGCGCTGGGTCTGGGTCTGCGGCGGCTGTCGCGGGACATGCGGTCGGCGCGCGGGCATCCGGCGCTGCTGGCGGAGACGTTCGTGGACCCGTCGCGTTTCGCCGGGACGTGCTGCCGGGCGTCGAACTGGAAGCCGCTGGGGCGCACGCGGGTCTTTTCGCGGCAACCGGGCGGGGCGGCGCGCTGGCGCGAGCACGGCCGGCCGAAGGAGGCGTTCGTGTACGAGATGGAGACGGGCGCGGCGGCGTCGCTGCGCCGCGACGAGCTGCCCGGCGACTGGCGCGCGGAGGGCCGGGGGGCGCCGCCGGCGGCGCCGGAGCTGCGCAGCCTGCACGCGTTCCTCGCGGACATGCCGGACTTCCGCAAGGCGCGCGGGCGGCGCTGCGGGCTGGCCTGCCACGCGGCGATCATGATCGCCGCCCGCTTGGCGGGCTGCCGGGGGGTGACCGCGTTCGCCGGGTTCGCGGCGCGTATGGACCAGGAGCAGCTGGCGGCGGCGGGCGCGTTCTTCAGTCCGAGCCGGGGGCGCGGCGCGGCGCCGGCGGCGTCCACGTTCCACTGCATCCTGTCGTCGCTGCCGCCGGACGCGCTGGACCGGGCGCTGGGCGCGTGGACGCGGCAGCGCAGCGACGGCACGGCGCCGGTGGCGCTGGACGGCAAGGACGCGCGCGGCGCCTCGAAGCAGATCGACGGCGAGTGGCGCATGATGGTCGCCGCGGTGGAGCACGGCACGGGGCTGGTGCCGCCAGGCGTTCCGCATCGAGCGCGAACGCCACCTCCTCAAGCAGGACGCGGGAAGCCGGGAGACCGCCTGCGGGCTCACCTCGCTCGGCCCCGGCCAGGCCGGCCCCGAGGAGGTCGCCGCCCTGGTGCGGCGCCACTGGCACATCGAGAACCGCCTGCACTGCGTGCGCGACTTCACCTGCGACGAGAACCGCTGCCGGGCGCGCGTCGGCAATCCGCCGCGCAATCTCGCCTGCCTGACCGCGGCCATCTCCATCGTGCGCCACGAGCGCCGCTTCGAGCACCTGCCTCCCGCCAACCGGCACTGCGCCGCCCGGCCGCGGGAAGCCCTCGACGCCGTCCTGAACCCGCCGTCCGGCTGACCGACGGCGCCCCGCCGAAATCCCCACCCGGCGCGCGGCCTCGGGCGAACCGCCGCGTCCGCACGCCGACGAGACACCCCGCGTCCTCCCGGCAAGCCCGACAACGCGCCAACCAGACGGTTCAACCCCCCCGGCCGGCGAGCCGAAGCCGACCGACGTCTCGACCGGTCCTCCCGCCATCCGAAAAAACCGGACTTTCGAATAGGCCTGCCGAGTACAGGCAGCCGGAGCCTGCCCAAGTCCGTTCAATGAGGCTGGTTCGATGCGGCGGCCGAGTCAGTTCGCTGGCACGCGATCGGCAAAGGGCGGGTGGCCTTCCCTCAGCCGGACCCTTCGGAACGTGAGCGAAACCCTTCGTTTCCTTGCGAGTCGGCCCTTCCCCGTGCCTTCGTTTCTCCGTTTCGGGATCTCATGGCTCCACTTGTATCGAGCCTCCCCGGTCAGTACGGCAACGCTTCGTCTCTCGAGTGGTTGCTCGAACTTTCGTTTCTCGTGGCGGAACACCATGCCCCACGTCTCGATCAAGCTGAGCGTTGCGACCGGCTCATCGAAGCCTTCGTGGTCGCAATGGGCGGCGATCCCCTGCTTGCCGACGTACTCGTTCACGATTAGCTGGTCGGGTGGCCCTTGCGCATTCTCCCAAAGACCTTCGTCCACGAGCCGCCGAGCCAGCTCATCTGCCCACACTGGCAGTTCGCCAAGGCGCATCGAGTCGTCGATCTGTCGCTTCCGATAGTCGTATCGCCAGCCATAGTGCTGGACGCGGCGTTGCAGTTGCGGGCTCCACTCGCTGGCGTCAATGCACGCAATCAGCCGCTCCTCTTCTTCTTCGGTGATGAAATCTGGCCGGTAGTGAAGTCCGTGGGGCTTGGCATCTTGGGCGGGCACCTCGGCCTCTGCCCGAGTCGGTCGTTTGGTGCCTTGTGGCGGGTCGGATACATCGCCGGCTTCAGTTGCCAGATGGCGACGAAATTCGTCGTGGTCTAGCCATTCCGAGATGGCTGCGTCGATTGGCAGCTCGATGTCGACCGAGTCTCCGCGGACCACCAAGTCGGTACCGTCAATCGACAGATTGACTTCCCCATGTGTTTTCGTGCGGCCTTCGTGCAGTCGCACGCAACGCCGAAGGCATGGCCATCCAAGGCTGCGCGCAAGCTCCTCAGCAGCCCTTTCGTTTGCAGGCCAAGCCAGATCGGTGTGGTACCACTTGGCGCGTGGGTGCCATTTCTTTCGGAAGACAGGGACTCCGCCCCAGTTCAGGGAAAAACACCCGTGCTCCCGCTTCTCCGCCAATGAGTGGTGTAGCGCCGGCAACACCTCCGGCGCGCCACGCCATGACGCCTCCAGGGCCTGAACCGCCAGGCACTCCTGTAATGCCGCATTGCCGCGAAAGCGCTTGTCGAGTCCCCGGTACCCATGGCGCCAGCCGCACAGGGCGGCTGCGGCCCACCATACGGGCGGCGGTAGGCTGGGCAGGTCCTTGCCCCAGGTCCAGAAGGAAGTGGGTTCGGGTCGCAGTAGCGCGAGCTGGATGGCAAGACCGGCCCCGCGCTCCTGCCAGTTGGTCCACGAAATGGTCTCGTCGGCCGCGACAATCCGTTGCGTTTGCTGCAACCACGCATCGATGGCGCCGGTGGCACCACAACGTCCGGCATCCTCCGCTATTGTTCCAGCCAACTGGCCGGGCGACATTCCGTTGGCGGCAGGACAGCGCATCGCTGACAATGCGGCACGCCACAACGACGTCTGTTCGTCGGTCGAGCCGCCCCCATCCCCCAGCCATGGCAGCCTGAACCACGGCAAACCCAGCTTGCCCATTGCCGCCGAGGCATCGCCTGCATCTTGGCGCAGCGCAGAAACAAGCACATCGATCCACGGATCGATCCGCGGCACCGCACAAGTAGCCATCGCCATCGCACCTTGGATTGCGTCCAAACTGTCGGGCAAATCGAAGGCTGGAACCTGCGTGGATGTTTCCAGACGCCCCGCAGGGGTGGGAACGACCGGCGAGTTTCCCACATCGATCCCGCAACCCGGCAACGAGACATTGGCCAGTTGGTCTGCCATCGCCTGAAGGCGGTTGCGGTTCTCGGCACACGGTACGGCGACCTTCACGGCGGCATGCAGCGAGAGCGGCGCGGCCCATCGAACGATCTTCGACGGCGGTGTGCTGTCGCGGACCTCGTCAGTTCGCGTCTCCTTCCGGGCCTGGAGGAACGGCAGCCTGCGGGGATCGAACGCGAGGAGGGCCGGAATGACGTTTCGATTGGCGGAGGCAGCCGCCTCGGCGACGAAGCTCTCCTTTCCCAAGAGGATGTCCGCTCCCAAGAGGATGTCCGCGCTGCCGACCGCCCGTAGCCACCCGTCCTGACTCGCATCGAGCAGCCGCCTATGGTTGGTGGCGAGCCCAAGCCAGCCCTCGGGAAGCCCGTTGGTGAAGTTGCTCATGCTCTGCACGGCTGCTTCCTTCGTTGGCGGCGAAACCTCCTTGTCCGACCTCTCCGGCCTGGCTGGTGGCATGGGCAAGGGAAGTTCCGATGGGGTGCTCACGGTCTTTCCAAAACATCGGCTCCGGGCAGCGACCGGAGGATAGCGGCGGGCAAACGGTTGCCTTGGTGCATCAGGAACAGGTTGTCGCGTGCCCGAGCACACAGCATGTACATGACGCGGCGCTGCACGTCATTCGTGCAAGGGAGAAGCTCGCCAATCTCCATGATGAACACCGTGTCGAATTCCTGTCCCTTGATCGACTCCTTGTTCAGGATTGTGATGCCGGGCTTTAGGACATTGATTTCGTTCTCGTTCTTCTTGACGGACGTGTACAGGTCCACACGGTGGCCTTTCAGTCGGTCACGGAGGCTCCTGTGAATGTCCTGGCCTGTCGTGTTGCGGACAACCACCACGCCGACGCTCTCGCCCCTGGTGGTGTACCAGTTGGCGATTCGCTCGGAAGCCTTCTCCACTGTCGGATGAAGCACGAGCCTGGGCCGCTCGCCTGACGGCGGACGATGCACCGCAGCCACCGGTAGGTCGCCAGTGTGGAAGTGCTCGGCTAGTCGCGCAACTTCGGGCGTGTTGCGGTGGTTGCCGGACAGCATGATGGGATCGTCGAGGCCGGCGGCGCGTTTGATGTCCCCTAGAGTGGAACGTTGATTGGTCAGCGCTTGATCTTCGTCAGCGAATACCGTGACGGTCCTGGCGACGAATTGGCGGACGTAGTCGAAGAACTGCACCGGCAGATCCTGACCTTCGTCGATGATCAAGTGGAGCGCCTCCGGCGTGACCGCACGGTCCCCCAACTCTTCGGCCATTGTCTTCCAGTCAAAGACGTTCGGCTGAACCTCCGGTGCCTTTCGCGCTCCGGTCTTCTCCTTGTAGTGCTGCTGGCCCACATACCAGTGCATCGTGTATGCGGGTACCTTGCTTTCCGTCAGCAACGCAATCAGCCGGCGGAGCATGCGGTTGTAGGTCACCAGCACAGTCTGCATGTCGGAGGCTGCCATCATGCGCGCTCGATGAACCGCCAAAACTGTCTTCCCCGAGCCTGGGGGGACAGCTACGAACAGCGATTCGTCAAAGGGCGCGTCCCAGATGCCGAGCTGTTCGGGAACGCGAGCGATTTCATCGTAGGTGGGCAGGCGCACGTCATCCCGCTCCTATTGAGAGTGTGGTTTGCCTGGGGCGATGGAAGACCGCATACCGCAGCCGGCGCGGACGTTGGCCCAGTCGGGCAATGGGAATCTTGCCGTTGCCCTCGACAACCATGCGGATTCCGGCCGTCTCCAGTTTGCGTTGGAAATCAGGGTACCGTAGGTTTGCCTGGGGCCGCTCGGAGTTCGTGTAGAAAACGGTGGTAGCGCCTTTTCCAAAGCGCGCAAGTATCTTGACGAGATCGTCGCACATTGATGGAACATCGAGTGTGGGGCTTGCGAGCAGGTAGGAAACGATCACCAGTACGTCCCGCCACGTTGGCCTCGGTTGCCAAGTGACAGAAGCAAGGTCAGGTGCCCAATGCCTTGCGACTTTCCCGGGCACCAGTTCCGAATCTGCCAGGCGTTCGCCGAGCCGGCGCATCGATTCGGCGCGATCGACCCCGACGTAGTCGAAGCGAGGGACGGCGCCGAGGGACGCCGCTAAGGCAAGGCCACCCGTGAAGGGGCCGCAGCCGATGTCGAGGACGATCGGGTTGTCCGGCACCGTGACCGATTGCTCGAAGCACTGACGGAACGCCTCGACAAGCTCCTCAAGGTGTCCCTTCTGGTTCCAGTACGCGTACAGAAGGGCGAGGTCATCGGGCGACAGGTCGTTGCTGGGTGCATCAAAGTCCGCCCGTCCACCGCCGATGGCACGAAATGCGTCCTGGGGGCCGAGGCCGAGAGTGGTGTTGCCAGTGGACCGCGGATCGTTACGAACACGATCGACTATCTCGACGCGTCGCAGTTCCTCAAGCCACGGTGGCAGTTCCACGATCCCCACGCCATTGCTCTTTGAAAACCAGTGGACATAAGTATAGGCATTGCGTTCGGCACCGCAAGTCGATGAATGCAGGCAAGCCCGCGCACACTCTGAGCGTCGGCAAAGGTGCCTATGTGGATGCGGACGCAGCTTGCCGATAGCGTTCCGGGATCGGGAACTTGAAGACGCGGGCGGCGTTTAGCCCCAGCACCTTGGCCCGTTCTTCGTCGGTGAGCTGCGACGTGGTGTGGCCGTGCTTGACAGGCAACCCCGCTTGTCGACACGATGCCGAGATGCTCCCCCAAGGATATTGGTTCCGGTGGCGGTGGCGGCGCACCCGTCATTTGGCCGGTATCTCGCATGCCACCACCTAGCGTTTTCGACCTCTGCCGCCCCCGCGCGGACGTGCTCGCCGGCACGGTGGCCGAGGCGGATTTCGCCGCGGATCTCGCTCAGGTCATCAAGGGCAAAGCGAGCCCCGAGTACGCGGACCTCGCCCGGTTCTTCGCCAACACCTACCCGACCGAAGGCCTGCGCCGCCTGCTTGCCAACGTCAGCCGCCGGCTGAGCGGCGTCGGCGGCGAAGCGGCTGCGATCTTCCGGCTCGACACCTCCTACGGCGGCGGCAAGACGCACGGGCTGATCGCTCTCGTTCACGCGGCCGGTGGCATGGCCGGGGTCTCAAACGCGCAGGAGTTCGTCGATCCGTCGTTGCTGCCGCAAGGCCCTGTTCGCATCGCGGCCTACGACGGCGGCAACGCCGATCCGGCCAACGGTCGGGCCATGGGCGACGGTGTGCTGGCCCACACGCCTTGGGGAGAGATCGCCTACGCTCTGGCCGGAGCTGCTGGCTACGAGCGTGTCCGTGCCAGCGACGAGCAGCGGGTCGCGCCGGGTGCCGAGACGCTGCGCGAATTGTTCGGTGGTGAGCCGACGCTCATCCTGATCGACGAGCTGTCCGTCTATCTGCGCAAGGTATGGCGACGCGACTATGCGGGCCCGCGCGAGCAGCTCACCGCATTCCTCACGTCACTCTTCCAAGCCGTGGAGAGCGCCCCGAACGTCGCCTTGGTCTATACGCTCGCCATCGGCCGTGACGGTCGCGCCACCGACGCGTACTCGGAGGAGAACCAGTTCATTGCCGACTACATGGCGGAAGCCGAGAGTGTCTCGGCCCGCAAGGCCACCCTCGAGAACCCCACCGAGGAAAGCGAGCACGCGCAGGTGCTGCGCCGGCGCCTCTTCGAGCACGTCGATGAATCGCAGATCGACGCCGTGCTGGGTGATTACCGTCAGCTTTGGCTGGCCCATGGGGAAGCGCTTCCAGCGGAAGCGCGCAGCGGAGCAACCGCGGACGCCTTCCGCGCCAGCTACCCCTTCCACCCGGAGCTGCTCGACACGCTCACGGAGAAGGCCTTCACGCTGGCAAGCTTCCAGCGCATTCGAGGCATGCTCCGGCTGTTGGCCCGCTGCATCGCGCATCTGTGGAGCACCAAGCCAGGGGACGCGACGGCCATTCACTTGCATCACATCGACCTAGGCCACGAGCCCACACGCCAGGAGATCGTCACACGCCTGGGCCAGAGCGGTTTCGTGCCTGCCATTTCCAACGACATCGCAGGGGCATCTCCCGCCTTGGCGCAACGGCTCGATGCCGACCTGCACGCCGGCCTGCCGCCACACACGGGTTACGTCGCACGCACGATCTTCATGCACACGCTGGCATTCAACGAACCGCTGAAGGGTGTCGCGCCGGAACGCCTGCGCTATTCGATGTTGTGCCCCGCCTTGGACCCCAGTTTCACGGAGGAGGCCCGCAAGGCGTTCATCGCCGAGTCCGCGTTTCTCGATGATCGCCCTGGCGCGCCGATGCGCTTCCTCGCCGAGCCGAATCTCACGAAACTGATCCAGACCGAGGAACAGAACGTGGACGCGAGCGAGGCCCGCGCCCACTTGGACGACCGCATCCGGGAGATCTTCGTCGGCCCTGTGTTCGAGGCCGTCCGCTTCCCCGGCGGCCCATTCGATGTCCCGGACGAGGTGGCGGACGGCAAGCCGAAACTCGTCGTCCTCGCCTATGACGGCGTTTCCATCGGTTCCACCGTGGAACGCGTTCCGGAACTCGTCCAGCGCATCTACGAGCGCAAAGGTGCGGAGGGCTCGGCGCTGCGCTCATTGCGCAACAACCTCGCCTTCGTCGCCGCCGAAGATGCCCGCAAGGACGCAATGCGCAACAAGGCTCGCCGCCGCCTGGCGCTCGCGGAGCTCAAAAAGCCCGATCGGCTTGCCGAACTCGCCGAGCACCAAAAGGACAAGATCCTGGAGCTGGAAAGAAAGTCCGAGTCAGAGCTGGCCGTTGCCATCCAGCAGTGCTATCGGCACGTCTTCTATCCGTCCCGCGACCGCTTGCCGCACAGCACTGCGGACTTGGCGCACACCGCCATCGATGTGCCGTCCTCGTCCGACCGTCCCGGTTCCGGGCAACAGCAGATCGTCCGGGTGCTGCGCGACCTCAACAAGCTGCGACTCGCTGAAGACGAACCGGATTCGCCCACCTACGTGCGCGACCGCACGCCGCTGCGCAAAGGCCAGATGACCACGCTGGAGCTCCGTGCGGAATTCCGCCGCGATCCGACGCTGCCGATGCTCGTCGGCGACGACGTATTCGTGCGCGGCGTGCGCACCGGCATCGAGATCGGCGAGTACGTCTATCGGCGAGACGACCTGCTCTACGGCCCCGGAGACCCGGTGGCCGCCATCGCCATCGACGCCCAGGCGACCGTGCTGACCATGGCGTACGCCCGCAACAAGGGCATTTGGCCGCGGCCCAAGATCGACGGCGAGGTCCACGATGCGACCGGCCCCTACGACGTCGATCCGCCGCCGGAGCAACCGTCCGACCCGCCGGGTCCAGACACGTCGCACCCACCAGAACCCGTTGCCGGCGCGTTCTCGGCAGAAGGCGTGCTCGCCGAGGCACTGGCCAAGCTGTGGGAGCAGGCACGGGACCGCAAGTTCGCAGCCATCGCCCGACTGAGCATCCGTCTATTCGACGCCGGCGACGCTTTCCGTCTGTTGGGCGCGGTCGGCGCGGTGCCGGGCGCCAAGAAGACCGCGACGTTCAAGGGGGGCTACGAGACCCGCGACGACGGCACGTTCCAGTTCGAGTTCTCGGGTCCCGTGGCGGATGCGCAACCGGTGCGCGAGTTCCTGGAGCCGCAGCTTCGTGACGCCACCGAGACCGACCTCGAAGGCGCGTTCGACCTGGAGTTCGCGAACGGCCTGTCGCTGCAGGGCGACGCCCCGGAGAAGGTGGCCGAGCGCCTGTCGCGCTTCGCAAGCGGTGCTGCCTACGTGACGGCCACTGCGGAAGCCGCGGACTGATGCCGCGCCTGCAACGCATCGCCGACGTGGACGATCTGCCAGTCGCCGCGCCGGCGTATGAACTGCGGGTCGCCCACCGCGGCTTGGCGGATGTGCGCTACGAGGTCTGGCAACTGCCAAGCCCGGCCACTCCGCACATTGCTGCTGCGGTCCGCGTCGCAGGCCTCAAGGGGCGGAACTTCCAACTCGTCGAGCACCGCGTGCTGAAGCGCTTGGCCGCCGCCGGCATCACGCCGCGCCGGAGCAATGTAAAGCAGGGGTATGCGCTCTCCGAGGACCTGGCGCTCAGCCTTGGCCTGCTGTTCAGGACGCTGGCCCCGATGCGCAGTCGTGACAACATGCGTGCCGTGGCCGAGGGCATCGACAATATGAGCCGCGAGGAAGCGGCCTATTGGCTCGGCATGGCCATGCACCGGAAGAACCCTAGGCGTGTGCTGACCGCGTTACGGGTATTGTTGACGACGTCGAGGGCACGGGCGAGGGCGCGATGAAAATCGGCTCCGTGATGATCGAGAATTACCGGGCGATCGAGTCGCTCACCTTGCCCCTGCACCCACAGTTGACCGTCTTGCACGGCGCGAACGGCAGCGGCAAGACCAGCATTCTGACCGCGATAGCCTTGGCGTTATCACCGGTTTCATACGGCCCGGGCCGGCGCGTCGAGCTGGATCGGCGCATCGGCGCACTGGCCAACCCGGTGGTCACTCTCGCCGGCCCCGGTGGCCAAGAACTCAGTCGTGTAGAAGGTAGTCCCGTCGGAAACGGTTGGGGCCACACGGACAACGAGGGGCGTTTCCGCTTGGGCATGCCCGATGTCGCCGTCCCGTTGCCGCCGCATGTTTGCTATGACGTGGACCGCGAGGTCGTGTCCAGCCTTGCCGAGCGGCACGTCGGCACGCAGGTGGACTTCGACCAGCTATTCGGGTGGTTCTACGACCGGGAAAACCAGGAACTCCGGGCGCAGCGAGAGGAACAGGACTTCGGAACCAGGGATTTGGGTTTGATGTTCGTCCGACGTGCGATCTGTTCGATGCTGGACGGTGCCTTGGACCCGCATATGGAGAAACGCGACGGGGAACCTTGGCGCTTCGCGGTGACTCTGGCCGTTGGCGGCGTGGAGAGGAGCTACTCGCTTGAGCAACTTAGCGGCGGCTACCAGAGTGTCCTGGCCGTAGCCGCCGATATTGCTTGGCTCCTGGTACGACACGAGGATTTGCCCGTGGCGCCAGCCCGAACCTTGGAAGCGGTGGTCCTCATCGACGAGGTCGACCTGCACCTACACCCGTCGTGGCAACAGCGTGTGCTTGGTGACCTGATGCGCACGTTTCCCAATGTCCAATTCGTCGTTTCCACCCACAGCCCGCAAGTGCTCACGACCGTCCCACCGGAGCACATCGTGGAACTGGCCCGTGAAGCAGACAACATCGTCGCGCACTCGACGGACGCGGCAACCTATGGTGCGGAGGCAGGAGATGTGCTCTCTGACGTGATGGGTGTGGACGAACGACCGGACAATCCGTTCAAGGAGAAGCTGAACGAGTACCAGCAACTCGTGCGTGACGGGGACGGCGAGTCCGAGCGCGGCTTGGCTCTCCGGAAAGAGCTGGAGGAACTGTCGCCGCGCGACTTCGCTCTGAGCCGGGCCGATCTGGAGGTTGAGCAACGGAAGCTGCTCCGTCGGATGGCATCGGAGCAGTGAAGCGGATCCGCGCGCTCGCAGGCCCCCCGGCTGGTCTGGCGAGCTACGTGGCCACGTCGGATCAGCCGGACTGGATGGAGTTCCGGTCCCACGACGCCGGTGCCTCCTACCGGGAGCTGATCGAGGCGCTGGCCGCACGGCAGCATGGTCTTTGCGCCTATTGCGAGATCGACCTGCTCGAGAATGACCGCCAGGTTGAGCACTTTGCACCTCAAAGCGGCCCCGAGGGACGCGACTTGGATGTCGGCAACCTCGTTGCGGCCTGTAGAGGCGGCTCATCCGCCAGCTTCGCACCAGATGGACCGCGCCCGGACGAGGTGCGCTTTCTGCCGCCGGCTCGCCGCAACATCTCGTGCGGTCAGGCCAAGGGAAGCCGCTCCCCAGCCTGGCTGATCGATCCTCGGAGTCTGCCAACCACTCCTGTCCTCAAGGTCTTGGCCAATGGGACGCTACAGGCGGACGCGGATGTTTGCGCTGCGGTCGGCCTGCCCGTCGAGCATCTGACTCGGACGATTGAGTTGCTGGGATTGAACGTGAGACGGCTCCGGGACGCGCGCCGCCGGTTCACGGATGCGCTGGTTGACCTCGCCAAGGCCATTGGGGACGAGGATGCGAAGCGCCGCTGGATTGGCACCTTGCTCTCGCCTGACGCCGACGGCAGCCTTCGGCGATTCTTCACGACCAGCCGAGCCTACTTCGGGGAACTGGCGGAACGCGTACTCGACAATACGTCGCCAGATTGGGCGTGGTGATGTCCGCCAGTTCACGATCCATGTCAAGATCAAGTCGATGCCCTCGAATGGGGGTAGACTCAGCGCTCGTACCCAAACCACGCTCGAGTACGGACACCAGCCATGGCACGGAGCGATCTCCTGATCTCGCTTGTCAAAGCGGGTGCCAGTGGCGACCAGGTTAGCGTCAGGGCCGCGGCCGAGGCGATCATCGCGGAAGAGCGGGCGAAGAAGCACAACGTCCTGGCCGACCGCCTCACCGGTGCCATGCAGGTCAACGGTCGCAGTTCCCCGGCTGCGTTCACCGGCGGGGAGCGCAAACGGGAGTTCTTGGTAGAACTCAAGCCCCGGCGACGCTTGGAAGACATGGTGCTCTCGGACGTGACGCGGAGGGCTTGTTCGGAACTGATCGAGGAGCAGCACCGGGCCTCCGTGCTCCGCGCACAGTCGCTTGAGCCGCGCCATCGCGTGCTGCTCGTCGGGCCGCCGGGCAACGGCAAGACGTCCCTCGCCGAGGCGATCGCGGAGTCCCTGGCGGTGCCATTCTTCGTGGTCCGCTACGAGGCCATGGTTGGGAGCTTCCTCGGCGAGACAGCGACTCGCCTCAAGCATGTCTTCGATTACGTTCGCACCACCCCGTGCGTGCTCTTCTTCGACGAGTTCGACGCCGTGGGCAAGGAACGCGGCGACATCCACGAAACAGGCGAGATCAAGCGCGTGGTGTCTTCCCTGCTCATGCAGGTAGACGACTTGCCAAGCTACGCCGTGGTCTTGGCGGCGACCAACCACGCCGAGTTGCTGGATCGCGCGGTCTGGCGGCGATTCCAAATCCGCCTAACGATGCACGCTCCAACACGCGCACAGTTGGCTGCGTACTTCGAACGCTTTGCTGCCAGCCTTCCCGAACCGCTGGGCCGTACGCCAACGACCATCGCGCGCAGACTGGGCCGCATCAGCTACGCCGAAGCCGAGGAGTTCTGCCTGGACATCCGCCGCCGGAGTGCGCTGGCGATGGGCGAGCGGAAGCTGAAAGACATTGTCGGCGAGCGCCTCGATCAGTGGGCGTCGCGATCACAGGCATACACCGGCATGGAGGCCACGGATGGCGGAGTTCCCGCTGCTGCCGATCCCGGCACCTGATCCGACGCGACGTCCCGGTGGGGGCCGGGGCGGTGCGCTCGATCAGTCGATCAGGTATGGATTGGCCGTGACCATTCGGGCTGGTGAGCATGTGCCGGTCTATCAGGAGGTGCGGCAGGCTCTCGCCGTGCAAGTGCCTGCTACGGGGGCGGCATGACGGAGCCGGACACTCGTCTGATCGAGCGCTGGTTGCCGATCTCCGCGATCGGTGTGGAGAGCACGCGGGAACGGACGCCGATGACACCGTTTCCCGCGCCCAATAGGCTGCATGTCTGGTGGGCGAGACGACCGCTTGTGGCGTCTCGGGCGGCCGTGCTCGCGTCGATTCTGCCGGCGGACGCGGATCGGGATCGGTTTCTGCATGCGATTGGGATTCACGGTGATCCGGTTGCGTCGCGGCGAAGGATCGATGCAGCCAGACGGCGCGGCGAGCGTTTCGAAGGTCAGGCTTACTCGTACGAGAGAGCATTCAAATACTCGTTGGCACCCGACGTGCGGGATTGGATGGTCGACGCGGTCGACGGCGACGGGCGTGCTTGGGAGGCGCTGAAGGTTCTCGACCCAACGGCCGGCGGCGGGAGCATTCCGTTTGAGACGCTCCGGTTAGGACTCGAAGGTTCAGCAAACGATCTGAATCCCGTAGCGGCGCTCGTGATGAATGCGACCATCCGTTGGCCCCGGGATCACGGCACTCAGATCAAGAAAGCGTTCTCCGCGTTGGCCCAACATTTCGTCGAGGAAAGAGACCGCCGACTCGCGGTCGACTATCCTTCGGAGCCGTCCAACGACTCGATTTCGACGAACTACCTCTGGGCGCGAACCATACGCTGCCCCTATTGCGAGGGCTTGGTGCCGCTATCGCCCAACTGGCGGCTTGCGCCGGACGGCACCGGTGTCCGGCTCGTTCCGCATCTTGGTGATGGCACTGGTTCGCCCGGGCGTGTCTGTTCGTTCGAGATCGTCAAATCGGTGGCGGAGCAGTCGAGTGGCACCGTGTCCAGAGGCAAGGGGACATGCCCGTACAGCGACTGTGAGCGGGTGATCGAGGGCGATGCGATCAAGGAGCAGGCCCAGGCCGGCGGGATGGGCGAGCAGATCTACGCCGTCGTGTTCAAGCGGCGGGTCGAGTATCGGACGAAGACGGGGAAGCGGCGCTGGAAGTGGATGCGCGGATTCCGAGCGCCAAGGCCCGAGGACGACAATGCAGATGCCATTGCAGCGCGACTGGACGAGAAGCTGCCGGAATGGGAAGCGTTCAACTATGTGCCGAATGAACGGATCCCCGATGGCGCAAAGACGGCGGAACCGCGACGGTACGGCATGACGGTGTGGCGCGACCTGTTTTCGCCCCGGCAGTTGCTCTGCCACGGAACGAGCGTCGAGGTGTTCCGGGAGATGCTAGACGCCGACCGTGAGGCAGGGCGACTTGACGAGGTCCGGAGCGCGGCCTACAGCTACTTGGCCCTAACGCTGGACACAGTCCTGAACTACAACAACCGGTCGGGGCGTTGGGACAGCACGACCGGTCGCGTGCGGTCGATCTTCGACCGGCACGACTTCGCTTTTGTCTGGTCCTTTGGCGAGATGGCACCCCTCGTCAGTGGTATCGGCTACGACTGGGCGGTAGAGAAGACGGCCAAATGCATTGACGAGCTGGTCGCACTCGTCCGCCCTGGTGCCCACGACGACCTCATTTCCGAGTCGGAAGGCCCGCCACCACCGGTCACTGTCACCTGCAAACCCGGCGATCAGCTCGACCACATCGACGACGCGACCATCGACGTCGTGGTCATGGACCCGCCGTATTACGACAATGTGATGTACGCCGAGCTCTCTGACTTCTTCTACGTCTGGCTGAAGCGCACCGCAGGTCACGTCTTCCCGGACCTGTTCCGTCGGCAGCTTACGGACAAGGAGAACGAAGCTGTGGCCAATCCCGCCAAGTTCCAAGGCGAGAAGGGGGCGCGGGCGTTGGCGGGGCGGGACTACCAAGAGCGAATGGCGGCGATCTTCGCCGAGTGTCGGCGCGTGTTGAAGCCAAACGGCATCATGACGCTGATGTTCACCCATAAGGCCACCGGCGCGTGGGACAGTTTGACGACGGGACTTATTGAGGCCGGGTTCGTGATTACTGCGTCCTGGCCGATCAACACCGAAGCCGAAGGCAGCTTGCACATCAAGGACAAGGCCGCCGCCAACAGCACCATATTTCTGGTTTGCCGTCCGAAAGCCCGATCCCGCGACCCGGAGGTACGCGACGCAGCGCCCGTGTATTGGGAAGATGTCGAACCTCGCGTCGCCCGCGCGGTAAGAGAACGGGTCGACGAGTTTCAGGAGGCTGGCATCCGCGGCGTCGATCTGTTTCTCGCCTCGTTCGGCCCCGCGCTCGAGGAGTTTTCCCGGCACTGGCCGCTGCAACGCGGCACGCCGCGGGAGAAACCCGTCACGCGCCGGCGTCGGCGCCAAGCCGAGCTTTTGGAGGAGGATTGGGATCCTTACGCCGTCACGCCGGATGACGCGCTGGACGCGGCCCGTCGGGAAGTGCAGCGCTGGCGTCTCGAACAGCTAGCCACACCGCGAGGTAACACGGGCTTGGACCCGGCGACCGCGTTCATCGTCTTCGCTTGGGACACGTTCCGCGCCCCGTTGTTCGCCTACGACGAGGCGCTGCATCTGGCGCGCAGCGTCGGTGTCGATCTCGACTCGGTCGTGATCGGTCGCCTGGCCGAGAAGAAGGGCAGCAACGTGCGGCTCTGGGACAGCGCCCACCGCGCCGCGAAAGGTACGTTGGGCGCCGCCGACGGTTCGCGCAGCATGATCGACGCCGTCCACCACGCGGCCAACCTCGCCCGGTCGCGCTCGGTGGCGGCGGCGCGCGACATGCTGGCGGAGACCGGCGTGGATCGTGAACAGGGCTTCCTCGTCGCGTTGGAAGCGTTGCTGGAGGTGTTGCCGCCGTCCGTCAACATCACGGGCGTCTCGCTCTCCGGCGATCTCGCCGCTGCAGGCGACGACTTCGAGGCGCTCTACAACCTGTATCGCTTGGCGTTCCAGGACGACATCGACGAGCCCAAGCAGCTCGACATGTGGAAGGACTTGGCGAGCACTTAGGCGTGCTGCGCGATCACGAGTGGCAGCTCAAGTACACGCCGGACGACGGCGATCTCATCGCACGATTCTACGTTCCCGCCCTGCAGGAAGCGGAACGCTACGACCGCCTGACCGGCTACTTCAATGCTGGCGCATTCGCCTTGGCAGCACGAGGCATCGAAGGGCTGGTCCGAAACAAGGGGCACATGAGGCTGGTGGTGGGCTGCACGTTGGATCCGCCGGAGGTGCAAGCCATCGAGGAGGGCGAGGAGTTGCGCCCCGTTGTGGAGCAGAAGCTGTCCAACGCACGGCTGGCCCCACCGGACGCGGAAGCCGGCCAGGCCTTGGAACTACTCGCCTGGATGGTGGCGCACGCCTATCTGGACGTGAAGGTTGCCGTCCCGTGCGATGCGCAACGCCGACCGGTGCTCGATGCGGGCATCTTCCATGAGAAGTCCGGCGTGATCGAGGACCGCACCGGCGAGAAAATCGCCTGGACCGGCAGCCTGAACGAGACGGCGGCCGGTTGGCGCACCAATTGGGAGACGCTCAACGTCTCCACCAGTTGGCGCGATGCGGCGCGGGTCGCCGCGGAGGAACGGAACTTCGCTCGGCTCTGGGCGGGTCAATCGAAGCGCGTGATCGTGTTGGATGTACCGCGTGCCGTGGGCGAAAATCTGCTGCGTTTCCTGCCCGCGGACGACCGACTCCCCAAGCGCTTGCTGGGCGACGGCGAGTCATTCGAGGACACCGCGGAGGAGCGCCCGCCCGCGCAGGAAAGGACTCCGCAGTCGGATCAGCGCACCAAGGTCTGGGACTTCATCCGCGAGGCCCCCAAGATGCCGAACGGAGGGGCCCGGGTCGGCGAGGCGACTTCGGCAGTGACGCCGTGGCCGCATCAGGTGCGTGCATTTTCGCGCCTCTACGACCAGTGGCCGCCGCGCCTGCTGATCGCCGACGAGGTGGGCCTCGGCAAGACCATCCAGGCTGGGATGCTGCTGCGCCAGGCTTGGCTCGCAGGCCGCGCCAAGCGCGTTCTCATTCTCGCGCCCAAGGCGGTGCTGCGGCAGTGGCAGATCGAATTGCGCGAGAAGTTCAACCTGAACTGGCCGATCTACGATCAAGGCCGGCTGACGTGGTACCCGTCGCCAGCGATGCAGGGCCGCCACGAACGTGATGTGGCGGCCGATGCGTGGCATCAGGAGCCAGCGGTGATTGCTTCCAGCCATCTGATGCGCCGCCGCGACCGGGCCGTGACGTTGCTGGCCGCGGAACCTTGGGACTTGGTGGTACTGGACGAGGCGCACCACGCGAGGCGGCAGGGCGCCGGCTCGGCGCGGGATGATGATCGGCCCAATGCGCTGCTTGATCTCATGCGGTGCTTGAGGGAGCGTGCGACCGGCCTCGTGCTGCTGACGGCGACGCCGATGCAGGTACACCCGGTGGAGGTCTGGGATCTGCTCGACCTCCTGGGCTTGCCGCCGGAATGGACTGCCGCGTCGTTCCTTTCGTTCTTCGACGATGTCGAACATCCCAATCCATCGACGCAGGCCATGGATCGCATGGCGGCGCTGTTTCAGGCCGTGGAAAGGTCATACGGCACGCTCGAGGATGCACGGGCCCGGCGGCTGATGGCCGGAATGTCGCGCCTCAAGGCCAACAAGGTTCTGCGGGCGTTGCGCGACGCGTCGAGCATTCCGCGCCGAACGCTGGAGAACAGAGAACGGGACACGGCACTCGCCGTGCTCCGGGCCCACACGCCCATCCGCCATCTGGTCTCCCGCCACACCCGCGACCTGCTGCGCCGCTACTACCGCGCCGGCATGATCGACACGGCCATCGCCGAACGCGAGGTGGAGGACCGCTTCATCGAGCTGACAGCCGCGGAGCGTGGGGTGTACGAAGCCGTCGAAGACTACATCGGCAGCACGTACAACCAGGCGGAGTCCAGCGTCCGGAACGCCGTCGGATTCGTGATGACGGTGTACCGTCGGCGCCTGGCTAGCAGCTTCCACGCGCTCGCCACGACGCTGCGCAAGCGCGTCGAGGCCATCGCTGGCGATCAGACGGCGTTGAAGAGCGTCTCCGACGACGTACCGGACGACGAGACGGCAGCCGAGGTGCCGGACGCGGACGAGCTCGTGGACCTTGAGCGCGAGGCGCTGGTCGCCGAGGAGACGGCGGACATCGCGGACCTGCTCGCAGCCGTCGAAGTGCTGCCGCCGGACAGCAAGCTCAGTGGGTTGGTGGACACGCTGGACGCTTTGCGCACCGACGGCTACAAGCAGGTGATGGTGTTCACCCAGTACGCCGACACCATGGACTTCCTGCGCGAGCATCTTGGGCGGCGCGGCGACCGAACGCTGATGTGCTACTCCGGTCGTGGCGGCGAGATTCCCGACGCCGCACACGCCAGCGGCTGGCGCACCATCGCCCGCGACGAAGCCAAGCGTCGGTTCCGAGAAGGCGCGGCCGAGGTGCTGCTCTGCACGGACGCCGCCGCGGAGGGGCTGAACTTCCAGTTCTGCGGCGCGTTGGTGAACTACGACATGCCTTGGAACCCCATGCGCGTCGAGCAGCGCATCGGACGCATCGACCGCTTGGGCCAGGCGCACGAGCGTATCCGCATCGTCAATCTGCACTACGAAGGCACGGTGGAGACGGACGTCTACCGGGCGCTGCGAGAGCGGATCGGTCTCTTCGAGGCCGTAGTGGGGAAGCTGCAACCGATCCTGGCCCGTCTGCCGTCAGCCATCGGCGACGCCGTGCTGGGGGGCGACGGCAGGCGGGCGGGCGACGTGCTGGCGGAACAGTTGGCCGAAGCCGAAGCTGGCGGATTCGACATCGACGCCGTGCTCGACGACGACGTGGCCATGCCGGTGCGACCGGAGCCGCCACTCACGATGAAGTATCTGGACGGCGTCATCGCGTCACCGGAACTGATGCCGCCGGGGGTGCGCGTGCGCCGGTTGCAGGCCGGCGAGTACGCCCTTCAAGCACCGGGGATGCGGCGCGAGGTACGCGTGACGACGGATGCGGCATACTACGAGGAGCATGCCGAGAGCGTCGAGTTCTGGTCGCCGGGCGGGGCGGTGTTCGGCGACGACTGACGAGTGCATGTTGCGGTGTGAACCGGTGCCATGCGGAGGCGGCCAGGTAGGCAGTGCCGAAGGTGAATCCAGCCATCTTGACTTGGGCGCGGGAGACAGCGGGCCTGTCAGTGCCCGATGCGGCCAGGAAGCTCCAGATCGCAGATGCCTACGGGAAGACGCCCCGTGATCGACTGAACGAACTCGAAGCTGGCGAGCGTGAGCCAACGCGGCCCATGCTTGTCAAGATGGCTGCAGCGTACCGCCGACCCCTGGTGGCGTTCTACTTGGGAAGACCGCCGCCAAAGGCAGACGCAGGCGTCGACTTCCGGCGATTCGCAGGCCGCGACGCGCCGGTCGGCGAGCCTCTCGTACACGCCCTCGTGAGGGAGGTGGTTGCGAGGCAGGGCATCGTTCGAGAAGTGCTCCGGGAGGAAGAAGCGGCCGAGGCTGGCTTCGTCGGCATGTTCAGTGCGGTTGATGGCCCGCAAGCGGCGGTTGACGCAGTTGCCGGGTTGATCGGCGACCATCATCCTGATCGTGCGGCGACCGCGGACGAAGCGTTCAATGTGCTGCGACGGCAGGTCGAGAGCGCGGGTGCCTTTGTCTTGCTGAAGGGCGACTTGGGCAGCTATCAGACCGCCATCGACACGGACGCATTCCGGGGATTCGCGTTGGCGGACCGTGTCGCCCCGTTCATCGTCATCAACGACAACGATGCCAGAACGGCTTGGTCCTTTACGTTGATCCATGAGCTGGCACATGTGCTGCTGGGCCAAACGGGCATCAGCGACAACCGGGCTGAAACTCGGGTCGAGCAGTTCTGCAATGATGTCGCTAGCGAATACCTGTTGCCGCAAGTCGCCTTGTCTGGCCTTGCCGTCCCTGTAACGTTTGACGGGCTGGTCGAGACCATCGGCGCATTGGCGGACGAGCACAAGGTGAGCCGAGCCTTGGTGGCCTACCGTTTGCGTCGTGCGGGTTTGATCGGGCAAGAGGACTATGGTCGCGCCGTGGGGCTGTTTAGGTCCCAGTGGCTGGACAACCGCGAGCGGGAAAGGGAACGCAATCGGGAAGAGCCGGGCGGGCCGAGCTACTACGCGGTCCGCAGGCACCGCGTTGGCGGCGCCCTCATGGATTTGGTCCGCCGCTCCCTGAGAGGGGACGCCCTGTCCACTACCAAGGCGGCCATTGCGCTCGGTGTCAAACCGACCCAAGTGCAGCCGATGCTTGCGGGCGCTGAGGCCTGAGTGCGCTACCTGCTCGACGCGAACGTGCTGATCGACGCTGACCGGGACTACTATCCGTTGGAGCGCGTGCCGCAGTTCTGGGAGTGGTTGCTGCACGTTGCCGCGGAGGGACGAGTGTCTGTTCCGCAGGAGGTTTTTGACGAGGTCGCCCAAGGTACTGGGCGACTGGTGGACTGGTTGAGGGCCAACAGGGACACCCTGCGATCGAAGTCCGAAGTCTCGCCTGGTCTGGTCACGGAAGCGGTTGACCGTGGCTACGCCGAGGACCTAAACGACGCCGAGATCGAAAGCTCGGCGCCGATGCTTTCCTGGTCGCCCATGCGCTCGCCGAACCGGGTGCGACCACCGTAGTGACCATGGAGGCGTCAAGACCCGGGCGCCGCCGCGCCAATCGTCATCTGCCGGATGTGTGTCGCGACTTGAGGGTGCCTTGCATCACCACATTCGAGCTTGTGCGGCAGTTAGACTTCAGAACAAACCGGGCGTCCACCTGGCAGCCTGTCGGACTTCGGACGGCGCAAGCTGGCCGAATGCCGACAGGGTGACAGGACGGCTTGGGCTGGGGCAGGAAGCGTTGCCGAAAGGCAACGCTTCCTGTGGCGCTGGCGCCAGCCTGAGATGCTCGCGACGCAGCGTGCTACGAAGAGCGTGGAGTTTCGGTCGCGGGAGGCCGTGGTTTTCGGCGATCCGGATGTTGACCCGTACATGTAGGTGCCGAGGTCTCGTTACTCCACGGCCGCGTGGATTGTCAGCAGGAGCTCGGCCTCATCGAAGAGGCGGTACTCGAGTGCTTTCCCGGCCAAGGTCTCATTGTTGTCCAGGATGATCGGGACCCTTCTCCGCGCTTTCCAGGATGTTCCGGCGTTCCGTCTTCAGCCACGGCTCGTCAGGGGCCGGGAGGTTGCAGAGCGCCTCGTTGCGTGTAGCTTGCCGGTAGCGGAGGGTGTCGATCGTCAACGAGTTCGCGAGGCCGCCCGGCGAATAGAGTTCCAGTCGGTTCTTCGAGCTATGGACCGAATAGTCCCGATGCGCGACCGCATTGGCAACGGCCTCGAACACAGCGGTCGTGTCGAATTGCGGTCGGTCGACGCGACCGATCTGCTTGTGGGCGGGAGTCCTCATGTTGTTGTCTCCAATATCTGTTGATCCAACGGGCCAGACAGGTCCGCTGCATCGAGTTGATACGGATCCTAGCCGGCACCGGCGATGATCGCGTTTCCTTGATAGGCCACCGCTTTGAACGTACGCATTGGGAATCCAGCGGCGTGGATCATCACTCGCCATCAGTACGCCGGCGACCGTCGGACGCGTCGTACCGTCTTCGTCCGCGGAGCATGCCGAGTTTGCGGAGGAAGACCTGATCGTCCTCATCGGAACGCGGCGTCTTGAATCGCTGCCAGAGCACCGGTGCCAGATCCTCGAATCGCGCCGACGGCACAACTTGCTCGTCGAAGCGGATCAGCCGCGTCTGACTTCGTTGTTGAAAAAGCCGGGCGAGGTAGTCGGGCGACATCGCCCGCTTCGAGTCGCCCGTGCGGAGCAAATAGCCACCCGGGCTTCAATGGACGAACAGACTGCGCGGCACATCCACTTTCACCACGGCGAGTTCGCGCCCCGTGTTGGACGGCAGGCGCAGCCGGTCGATGACCAAGTCCTCCGTCTGCGCCGTGGAACTGTCGCAGCAGAGCGCGACCCTTGGCACGCGGGCGACGCATGGGTCGCCCTTGCTTGAAGGTGAATTGTTGCGGGCGGGCTAGCTGCTCGATGCCTGTGCGTCGCGATACCGCTCCGGGATCGGGAACTTGAACACGCGGGCGGCGTTCAGGCCCAGCACCTTGGCGCGCTCTTCGTCGGTGAGCTGCGACATGGTGCGTTCGATGGCTTCGGCGGAGTGGGGCCAGGTGCCTTCGTGGTGGGGGTAGTCGTTGGCCCACATGAAGTTGTCGATCAGGTTGTGTTCGCGGGCGAGGTCGAGGCCGGGCTTGTCTTCTTGGAACGTGGCGAAGCCGCATTCGCGGAAATATTCGCTCGGCAGGCGGTCGAGTTTGGGGCGCACGTACATGTGGTGCTTGCGGTAGGCCTCGTCGAGGGCCCAGATGGCCCAGGGCACCCAGCCGATGCCCGCTTCCACGCTGCCGAAGCGCAGCCCCGGAAGCGGGCGAGCACGCCGGAGGCGCAGAGGTTGGCGATGGGTTCCATCGTCGGCGCGAGCGAGTGAACCGCGTAGTTGATCACGGCGCCGCCGTTGCCGCGCGAGGTGCGCGGGTCGCGGCCGGTGGAGACGTGGAAGGTGATGGGGAGGTCCACTTCCTGAATGCAGGCCCAGAGCGGATCGAAATCCGGCAGGTTGTAGTTGAGGTGCTCGTGGCTGCCGGGGCCCCAGACTGGCTTGCAGGGCAGGGAAAGGCCGCGGAAGCCGAGGCTGGCGAGGCGCTCAATTTCGGCGATGGCGCCGGGGATGTCGGCGCTGGCGACACAACCCATGGGCGAGAGGCGGTCGTTGTAGTCGCCGAAGACTTCCCAGGCCCAGTCGTTCCACACCCGGCACATGGCCTGGCTGAACTGGGGGTCTGGCGTTGCCCAGATGGTGAGCCCCTTGTTCGGGAACAGCACTTCGGCGTCCACGCCGTCGGCGGCGAGGTCGGCGATGCGTTCCTCGGGCGTCGTGCCGGCGCCGTTGCGCAGGCCGTCTTCGCCCTCGAACTTGATGTTGCGGATGCGCAACGGGCGGAAGCCCTCGGTCTTCTGGTATTTCTTTCCTTCCTTGTCGACGGCGACGCCGGGCAGGCGATCGCGGAACTTGGCGTCCATGCGCGTCTGCCAGAGATCTGCCGGTTCCTGCACGTGGCCGTCCATCGACACCATGAAGTATTTGTTGGGGTCGTCTGGGCGGGCGGTGCGGGGCCAGCCTTCGACGCCGGGCGTGTCGAGGCGCCAGACATTGTTCTCGTCCGGGAAGGGGATGGCAGATGCCATGGTGAAGCCTCCTCATGTTCAACCGAGCAACTCTACCGCGCATTGCGGCGGCTGCGCCATTGTCTGTCGGCTTGCGCGGCGAACCGCCTCACCCGGCAAGGGCGACGCACGCATCGCCCCTGCTTGGGGGCAGCGTCCCGTTGTGCGCCATGTTGTACCGTGCCGCTTGCGCGTCCTGTGTTGTAGGGCAAGGTGCTCCGTCTTCGACAATGTGGATCACCGGCGAGGTCCTTGCGGGGCGATGGGAGGAGGGAGATGAGCGGCACGTGACACTGGATGAGGTGATCGACTATTGGCTTGGACCGGTGCCGAAGCACCCGGACGAACTCAAGCCGTATAGCCAACGCTGGTATCGCGTTGATGCCGAGGTGGACGCGCAAGTTGCCGAGCGTTTCGGCCAGGCGGTGGAACAGGCGCGATCGGGTGAGCTCTTGCACTGGGGCGAGGAGGCGTGGGGTGCGCTGGCACTCGTGATTCTGCTCGACCAGTTCGGTCGCAACGTCTATCGCGACTCGGCGCTCGCCTTCGTCGGCGACCCGCTCGCCCGCGCCATCGCCGTGCGAGCGCTGGATCGAGGGTTCGACCGGCAGCTTTCCGTGCCGGGGCGGGCCTTCCTCTATCATCCGTTCGAGCATAGCGAAGACCTCGCGGACCAAGCGAGGTCGGTGGCGCTGTTCGAGTGCTTGGTGGAGGAAGTCGAGCCGCTGTGGCGCGACTTTGCAGCCGGCTTTGTTGGCTATGCGACGGCGCACCGGCGCGTGATCGAGCGCTTCGGGCGCTTTCCGCACCGCAATGCAGCGCTCGGTCGCGAAAGCAGCGCCGAGGAGAGGGAATACTTGGAGGCCGGTGGTGGGTTTTGAAGCCGCGCAATTGGCGCTTGAGCCGCATGTTTGAACGGGTATTGATCGCCAATCGCGGCGAAATCGCCATTCGCATTGCACGGGCGGTGGCAGAGCTTGAGGTCGAGTCGGTGGCAGTGTTTGCGACGGACGACGTCGCGTCATTGCACGTCGCCAAGGCGGATCGAAGCGTGGAGCTTGCCGGCACGGGCGCGGCGGCCTATCTCGACATCGATGCGCTGGTGGCGGCCGCCCGCGCGGCCGACTGCGACTGCCTGCATCCGGGCTACGGTTTCCTCAGCGAGAATGCCGCGCTGGCGGCGGCCTGTGCGCAAGCAGGCATCGTCTTCATCGGCCCCGCGCCGGCAACCCTCGACATGCTTGGCGACAAGACCACTGCCCGCGCGCTGGCGGAGGAGGCGGAAGTTCCGGTGCTGGCCGGCACCGGCGCCGCCACGGCCGACGAGGCCGAGGCATTCGTCGCGACGCACGGCGCCGCCATCATCAAGGCCGTGGCCGGCGGCGGTGGACGCGGGATGCGCGTCGTGCGCGAGTCTCACGAGGTGCAGGATGCGTTCCTTCGCGCCTCGTCGGAGGCAAGGGCCGCGTTCGGCAACGGCTCGCTCTATGTCGAGCGGCTCATGGAAGGCGCCCGCCATGTCGAGGTGCAGGTGCTCGGCGACGGCGAGAATGCGACGCATTTGGGCGAGCGGGATTGCAGCATCCAGCGTCGGCATCAGAAGCTGATCGAGATCGCCCCCGCGCCTGGCCTGGCGGACTCCCTGCGCCAAGGACTGCACGAGGCGGCGCTGGAACTGGCGCGGGCCTGCGGCTATCGCGGCGCCGGCACCTTCGAGTTCCTTGTGGACACGGCGAGCGCGCCACCGACATTCGCCTTCATCGAGGCCAACCCAAGGCTGCAGGTGGAGCACACCGTCACGGAGGAGGTGACCGGCATCGATCTCGTGCGGGCGCAATTCGAGATCGCCGCTGGCCGGCGCCTTGCGGAACTTGATCTCGACTATCGTCCGGTGGGATTCGCCATCCAAGCCCGGGTCAACATGGAGCGGATGACGGAGGGCGGCGATGCGCTGCCGGCCGGAGGAACCCTTGCCGCGTTTGATCCTCCGTCGGGCCCGGGCCTGCGCACCGACACCTTCGGCTATGCCGGCTACGCCACCAGCCCACACCACGACTCGTTGCTGGCGAAAGTGGTGGCCTCTTCCCGGTCGCCGTTCCGGGCGGTGGCGGCCAAGCTCAGCTGGGCGCTGCGGGAGTTCCGCATCGAGGGAGTGGATACCAACATCGCGTATCTGCGGGCGATTCTTGACCATCCGGACTTCCTGGATGGCCTCCTCTCCACCGGATTCGCAGCCGAGCGGCCACTGCGCTTCGACCAACGCCCCCTGCTGCATGTCGCCTCGAAGGGCCCGACCCAGGGCGGATTTGTCCACTGCCGGAAGGCGAACGCAAACAGCGGGTTGGCACGAAAGCTGGACATCCGCACCGAACGCGTGTGGAAGGGATGCGGTTCGAGGGGATGCGGGGGTGGCCTTGGAGCTGCGCGAGGTGTCGGTCGAGCCGGTGTCGGCCGGGGACGAAGGTCGCTGCCGGGAGCTGATGGCGGCGCACCATTTCCTGGGCGCGCTGCCGAAGATCGGCGAGACGCTGCGGCACGTCGCGCACCGGCGCGGCGAGTGGCTGGCGCTGCTCGGCTTCTCGGCGCCGGCGCTGAAGTGCGGCGCTCGGGACCGCTGGATCGGCTGGGACTTCCGCACCCAGCACGACCGCCAGCACCTGCTCGCCAACGACAGCCGGTTCCCGATCCTGCCGGGGCGGCGGGTGCCGAACCTGGGCTCGCGGGTGCTGGCGCTGTGCGAGCGGCGCCTGGCCGGCGACTGGCCGGCGCGCTTCGGGCATCCGCTGCTGCTGGAGACGTTCGTCGACCCGGCGCGCCACCGCGGCACGGCGTGCCGCGCCGCGAACTGGACGCGCGTCGGGCGCGCGCGGCTTCCGCCGCGTGCGCGGCGGCTACAGCGCGGTGCCGGCCGCGCCCAAGCTGGTGTTCGCGCGCCCCCTGGCTGGCGGCGCGCGGGCGCGCCTGACCCGCCCCGAACTGCTTCCCGTCGACCGACACGGAGGGCCGAAGGCCACGATCCCCGCCGACACCATGCGTTCCCTGCCCGACCTCTTCGCCGACATCGACGACCCGCGCCGCCGCCAGGGTCGCCGCCACCCGCTGCCCGTCGTGCTCGCCATCGCCGCCGGCGCGACGCTGTGCGGCGCGCGCGGCCACAAGGCCATGGCCGAGTGGGCCGCGGACCTGTCCCCGCGCGCCCGCGAGCGGTTCCGCTGCCGGCATCGAGGCGGCCGCCACGAGGTGCCCAGCGAGTTCGTCGTCCGCGACGTGCCGGTGCGCGTCGACCCGGACCAGCTCGACCGCGCCCTGCAGCGCTTCCACGCCGACCACGCCAGCCCCGACGACGCCATCGCCATCGACGGCAAGACCCTGCGCAACGCCGTCTGCACGGACGAAGAGGAGGTCGCCGCCGCACAGCCCGCGGCCGGGCAAGGTCGGCAAGAACCGGTGCCAGGTGCACGTCCTCGGCGCCGTCGGCCAGCGCAGCGGCGTCACCCACACCCAAGAAAAGTCGACCGCCTGCCCGTCGGCGCCGACGACGAGACCAAGCGCACGCCGACCGCAAGCGGTCGGATCGAGATCGGCATGGTCCTCCCCCTGCTCGACGACCTCGAACTCGACTTCGAGGGCCGCACCTTCACCGCCGACGCCCTGCTCGCCCAGCGCAGGCTCGCCACCTTCCTCCGCGACCGCGGCGCCCACTTCGTGTTCGTCGCCAAGGCCAGCCAGCCCACCCTCCTCGACGACATCCGCCTGTTCTTCCACAACCGCGGCGAACCCGACTTCCGCGAACCCCCAGCCCTCGGCCACGGCCGCCTCGAAAGCCGCGCCATCCGGACCACCGACCGGCTCAACGGCCACCTGACCTTCCCGCACGTCCGCCAGGCCTTCCCGGTCGAGCGCTCCGTCACCGAAAGGAAGTCCGGCAAGACCTCCGTCGAGCTCGCCTTCGGCATCGCCAGCCACTCTCCCGACACCGCCGACCCCCGCCGACTGCTCGAACTCAACCGCGGACACTGGAAGGTCGAGTCCGTGCACGACATCCTCGACAACGCCTTCGACGAGGACCGGACGCGCATCCGAACCGGACACGGCCCCGTCAACACCACCCGCCTGCGGCGCTTCGCCATCGGCCCGATCAAGGCAAGGCACGACTGCGTCGCCGCCGCCATGCGCCGACTCGACCGACATCCCCGACGCGTGTTCGACTGCCTGCGCATGACCGAAAACTCGCGCAGACCCAGAAAACACAACCCGACAGGCGGGAGAACAAATTAGCCGTGGGGCCCGACCCCGGATGCACCGATGACTGCGGGCACCAAAGTCGATGCCGACGACCCGCTGGCGGTGCTGGCCTACGGCCGCGAGTTCCGAGCTGCAGAGCCGACCGGTGACGCGCCTGCGGCCATCGAAGGCGAAGCGTTGGTGGCCGCGCCCCTCCAAGGCACGGTCGTTTCCATCGACGTGGCCGAAGGCGATGCGGTGGCGCCCGGTCGCTGCGTGGCGGTGATGGAGTCCATGAAGATGGAGCACGAGGTGCATGCCGACATAGCGGGCATTGTGCGTCGCGTCCATGCCCGTGCCGGCGACACGGTTTATGCGCCGTAGAAAACTGTCGAGTTGGAGAACGGTCGCGCACTTCCCTTCGCAGTTTTCGCCTAGCGAAACTGCCTTAAGCGCCGCGAAGCGGCGCTGGCCGTCCCCAAAGCCCAATCGACCCCAAAAGCCGTCAGGGCCGGATCCATAGTCCGTTATTCTTCGCCTGGGACTCTTTGAAGGTGTGGCGCATGAGCGAGGAAGCCGCGCTGGCGGGGATTCGGGTGGTGGACGCCGCCGGGAGCATCGCCACGGGCTACTGCGGCAAGCTGTTCGCCGATCATGGGGCGGTGGTCATCAATGCCGAGCCGCCGGAAGGCTTCGGCACGCGGCGGGAGTCGCCGTTTCTGCCCGCTGCCGAGCCGCCGGAGAACAGCGCCCTTCATGCCTGGCTCTCCACCAACAAGGCGAGCGCGGTGGTCCAGTCGGTGGACGATGTCTGCGCCTTGGCGCATGACGCAGACGTCGTGCTCGATGACGGACGCTTCGATGTCGAGGACTTCGTGGCCGCGACGCCCAGCGTCGTCGTCTCCACCCTGACGTGGTTCGGACGCACCGGCCCCTATGCCCACTACCAAGGCACGGACGGCGTCGTTCAATCCCTCATCGGCATGGTGCGGGGCATCGGCACCGAAGAGGGGCCACCCATCCTCCCCGCGGGCTGCCAGGCGCAGATCGTTGGCGGCCTCGCCGCCTACATCGGCACCCTCGGGCAGGTGGTCGCTCGGGAGATCGGCAATGCCGCCGGCCCGGTACGCCTCGACACCAGCCTCTTCGAGGCGAACCTGTGCTTCACGGAGGTCGGTGGCGTCGGCGGCCATCGCAGCGGCCGTCGGGTGCGACGCATGGGCGTGAACCGCTACCCGCCCACCTATCCGCTCGGCATCTATCCCTGCCGCGATGGCTGGCTTGGCGTCACGGCGCTGACGCCGTCGCAGTGGAAGAGCTTCTGCGAGTTGCTCCACATGCAGGAGTTCGCCGATGTGCCGCAATACCAGAGTGCGGTGGGTCGCTTGCAGGATGCCGGAATGCTCGATCCGCTCATCCACGAGCGGGTGCGGGATCGCAGCGCCACCGAGCTCTTCAATCGCGGCCAGGGCGCGCGCATCCCGCTCGCGCTGGTGCCGACGATGGAGCAGCTCTTCAGCGTGGACCAATACGTGGCGCGGCGAGCGTTCGACGAGGTGAGACCGTCCGCACACGCAGGCTTCATGGCCCCGGTGACGCCGTTTCGCCTGTTCCGCACGCCCGCCACCCGGGGCGGGGATGTCGCTGCCCTGGGGTCCATGGCGACGGCAGCCGCGAGCGAAGCTGTGCGGAGGACGTCCGCATGAGCCGTCCGGGTCTGCTCGAAGGGGTGCGCGTGGTCGATCTGTCGATGGGATGGGCCGGCCCGCTGGCGGCGCGGCATCTCGCCGACATGGGCGCCGATGTCATCAAGGTGGAGGGCTGCATCCGCTTCGACTGGTGGCGGGGCTGGGAAGCGACGCAAGAGTGGATCGACGACAACGGCGCCGAGATGTCGCCGGCCTTCAACATGGTGAACCGCAACAAGCGTGACCTGACCCTGGATCTCTCGACCCCGGAAGGGGCAGGCCTGCTCTTGCGTCTGGTGGCGATATCGGACGTGGTGGTGGAGAACTACTCGGCCGGCGTGCTGCCGAAGCTGGGCCTCGACTATCCGGTGCTGGCGCAGGCGAATCCCCAAGTCGTGATGATCTCCATGCCGGCTTTCGGCAGCGACGGCCCGTGGCAGGCCTACCGTGCCTACGGTTCCACGGTCGAACAAGCGTCCGGGCTGCCGCATCAGTCCGGCGAGGAGTCCATGCCGCCCACCATGATCCATGTTGCCCTCGGCGACTCCGTGGGCGGTCTCAACGGCGCCGCGGCGCTGCTTACCGCACTTCGTGCCCGGAGGCGAACCGGCAAGGGCCAGCACCTCGATCTGTCGCAGTCTGAATGCCTCTTTCCGCTCGGCATCAAGGGCATCCTGACGCAATCCGTCACCGGCTCGCCGCCGCAGCGACTCGGCAATCGCTCCCTCGAACATGCGCCGCACGGCGTCTATCCCTGTGCCGGCGACGATGAGTGGATCGTCATCCAAGTCCGCTCGGAGGCGGAGTGGAAGGCGCTTGCGGCGGTGTCCGGGATTGTCGGATTCGGCGATGTGGCGGATCGGTTGGCGCGACAAGAGGAACTTGACGAGGCGGTGCGGGCGTTCACGTCGGCGCAGGTGGCGGAGCTCCTGATGCCGGAGTTGCAGGATGCCGGGGTTCCGGCGGCGCGCCTCGCCGGAGGGCTGGAACTCACCACGGACCCCCACCTTGCGGCGCGGGGCTTCTGGAAGATGATGCAGCGCGAGCATGTGGGGGAACTGCCGCATCCGGCGGCGCCCTATCGCGTCGGTGAGGCGCCGTTCGACATCGATCGCCCGGCGCCGACCTTGGGCCAGCACAACGAGGAGGTGCTGTCGGAGGTGCTGGGCCTCGGCGCGAAGGAGATCGCTGCGTTGGCCGAGAAGGGCGTCATCGGCACCAAGCCGCGATTGCCATGACTGCGCCCCCGCTCACCGGCGTTCGTGTCCTCGACACCACCACGCGCTGGGGAGAGATGGCGGGCCGCATCCTGGCCGAGCTGGGTGCCGAGGTCATCAAGCTGGAGCCAGCGGACGGTTGCGATTCGCGCCGGGTGGGGCCGTTCCACGAAGGGGAGTCGCTCTATTGGGGCGCGATGGGCGCTGGCAAGCACAGCGTCGTTGCGGACGATCCGGAGCCGTATCTCGCCGACGCCGACGTATTCATCGAGTCGGCGTTTCGGGACGATTTCAGCGGGCGGTACCCGCACTTGATACATGTTTCGGTGACGCCGTTCGGCATCGACGGTCCGCTGGCGGACGCACCGGCGGCGGAAATCACCGTCGAAGCGGCAGGGGGTCTCGTCAACCTGCAAGGCAATGGCGACCGCGCGCCGTTGCCGATGGGCGCGATGCCTCAGGCGGCGTTCCACGCCGGCGCACAGGCGGCGGCAGACATCGTGATGGCGCTGAACGAGCGCGAGCGCTCCGGGCTGGGGCAGCATCTGGACGTGTCCGCCCAGGCCTGCATCGTCTGGACGCTGATGAACGCCACGGGTTTTCCGCCCAACACCCGGCAGAACCCTCCTGGCACCAGTGAGTTTCGTGGCCAATTGCCGCCGTTCATTGCGCCTGGTCTGAAGCTGCCGAACATCGTTCCCTGTCGCGACGGCCATGCCCTGCTTCGCTTGCAGATGCCGGTCATTGGCGAGCGGACCTTTGACGCCCTGTTGCGCTGGGCGGAGGAAAGCGGGCTCGATGTGCCGGAGGCCTTGCATGGGCGCGACATGACCGGCTGGCTGGCGGCGCTGGCCGCCGGCAAGATCGAAGCGGACGATGTGCGCATTGCCGGGGAGAGGGTCGTCGAGCTCTTGGCGCAGCGCACGAAGCGCGAGATTCAGTCCTTCTCGGCGCAGCATGGCCTCACCCTCGCTGCCATCTACACGGTGGCGGATCTCGCCACCGACCCGCAGCTCGACGACCGCGACTATTGGGTGCAGTGCGATGGGCGGCGCTATGCGGGGCCATTCGCCCGGCTCAGTCGAACGCCCCTTTCTCGCGCGCGCCATGCTCCCGCCATTGGCGAGTCTGGCTCGCTTTCCTCGGCGGCTGCACGCGATCCGCACCCGTCGCCTTCTTCGCGACATGATGCGTCGCCGTTCGAGGGCTTGCGCGTTGCCGACTTCAGTTGGGTGGGCGTGGGCCCGATGATCGCCAAGGCGTTGGCCGACCACGGCGCGACGGTGGTTCGCATCGAGTCTGCGAGCCGGCTGGACCTGCTGCGCACTTCGGCGCCGTTCAAGGATGGCAAGCGCCACCCGGACCGGGCGCAGTTCATGGCCAACTTCAACTCCTCCAAGCGCGGCATGACGCTGGACCTCAAGAACCCGGAAGGGCAGCGCATCGCCCGGCGCATGGCGGATTGGGCCGACGTGGTGGTGGAGAGCTTCTCACCCGGCACCATGGCGCGGTTTGGCCTCGATTGGGACACGCTCTCGGCCCACCGCGACGACCTCATCATGCTGTCCACCTGCATGAGAGGACAGACCGGGCGGGAGCGAACCTACTCCGGCTTCGGCGGCCAGGGCGCGGCGATTGCGGGGCTGTTCGAGCTCGTCGGCTGGCCAGACCGGCCGCCGTCCGGCCCGTGGGGCGCCTACACTGACTTCATCACCCCACGCTTCGGCGTCGCCGCCCTGGGGGCAGCCATCCTCCACAGGCAGCGCAGCGGCGAAGGGCAGTACATCGACATCTCGCAGATCGAATGCGGCATCCGCTTTCTCGAGCCCCTGGTGCTCGACCATTCCGTCAGTGGACGCATCCCGACCCGTATGGGACAGGGCTCGCCGCAACTCTTGCCGCATGGTGTGTTCGCCTGTCGCGGCGCCCATCGCTACATCGCCGTGGGGGTGGAGACGGACGTCGAACGCGAGGCATTGGCGCGTGCCATCGGCCTTGCCACGCCGAGCGACACAGACGAGGGCCTCGAGGCCGCCTTGACGGCATGGTGCCTCCCGCAGGATGCCTTTGACGCTGCGGCCAGCCTGCGCCGCCACGGCGTGCCGGCCCATGTGGTCGCTCGCCCGACAGACCTTTACCAAGACGAGCAGCTTGCGCATCGGCGCTTCTTCGTGATGCGGAATCATCCGGTGATGGGCCCTACGCCCTACGATGGCCCCGCCACCGTCTATTCCCGCACACCACCACGCCTGCGCTCCCCGGCCCCGTGCCTCGGCCAGCACAACCGCGAAGTGATGGGCGCGGTGCTAGGCGTGGACGAGGCGGAGTACGAGCGCCTGCGCACCGCCGGCGCCTTCGGCAGGCTGCCCTAGCGCCACAAGAACCATTGCCTTTCGGCAACGCTTCCTGCCCCAGCCCAAGCCGTCCTGTCACCCTGTCGGCATTCCTCGACTCGATACCCTTCTACGGCACAGGCCCCTGGCGCTACTGGAACGCGCGGCGCGCATGGAGGGCGAGACGCCCTCCCTCCAGAGAGTGTGCAAACACCCTGCCGCTGCTTTCGGAAGCGTGGGGCCCCTTCCTATCACCCCCTCTGGCGCGAGTCGAAGAGGCCGTCCGCGGCTTCTTCGGAGGGGTGACGCCGTGCTGAGGATCGCTCCGTTTCTGCGACGCTCATGAGGGGTTCGCCGCCGAAAAGCGACGTTTTCTGTCGTGCAGATGCGGGTGCCGTGCCTCGTCTCGTGGTTCGGTGTCGTACAATCTTGCAGATTGCAGATTTGTGACAGGTGGCCCATGCGCAAGGCAGGCGACACGATCATGCGTTCGCTGGCGATGTTGCGGGTGATTCCGGTACAACCCCGTTCCAAGACCACACGCGAGATCGGCGAGGAACTGCTCGCGGTGGATCCGGACTACGAGGTGGACATTCGCTCCATCCAGCGCAGCCTGGAGAAGCTGTCGGCCATCTTCCCCATCGGCAGCGAGCGGGATGGCCGTGCCAACCGCTGGTTCTGGACCCAGAAGGACGCGATCACGCAGATCCCCTCCATGAGCCGCGAGACGGCCTTCGCTCTGAAGCTGGCGGGGGAATACCTCAAGCCCATCATGCCGCCCTCCACCCTGGGCCTGTTGGCCGGCCACCTGCGCGCCGCCGACGAGATGCTCAAAGGGGAATCGAAGCTCGGTGCATGGACACGCAAGGCGCGCATCGTCGAGCGGGGCCTCGCCACGATACCGCCGAGCGTGCGTCAGGACGTGATCGAGGAGGTGTATCGGGCGCTCCTGGACGATCAGCGCATCGAGGTGACGTGCAGTGCCCCCGGCAAGCGCGCCACGCGCCGGGTGTTGAACCCGCTTGGGGTCGTCTTCCGCGGCGGCGTCATTCATCTGGTCGCCACCGAGGACGGCGAGGAAGGCGACGACGAAGTGCAGCATTTCATGCTGCATCGGATGTCGAACCCCACCCTGCTGGCGGAGCCCGTTCAGCGTCCGCGCGGCTTCAGCCTGTCACGCCACATCAAAGAAACCGACGAGTTCTCGTCCGACCCCGGAACCGTGAAGCTCAGGCTGCGGGCGCTGTTCCAGCCAGAGGCCTTTGGCCAGCTGGGCGACGGCAAGCTCGCGTCCGATCACCGCGCTACCACCCGCCGCGACGGGCGCACCCTCGTCGAAGCCACCGTTGCAGACTCCGCCGAGCTTCGCACGTGGCTCATGGGCTTCGGCGCAATGGTGGAGGTGGTCTCGCCCAAGCGACTGCGCAACGAGTTCGTGGAACACGCCGAGGCCCTGCACGCGGCATACGTCAAGAAGTGAGTCGTGCTGGCGCTCGCCGCTTTAAGTCGGACGCTGCGCTCACCCTCGACCACGCTCCCCCTAAACGTAAGGCACCCCTTGGGTCTCCACATAGAGCGAATACAGCGACTGCGAGCCGGTCATGAACAGGCGGTTGCGCTTGACGCCGCCGAAGCAGACGTTGGAAACCCCTTCCGGCAGGTGAATCTCGCCGATCTTGTCGCCGTCTGGCGCGAACACGTGAACGCCGTCGTAGCTGTCGCCGCCCCAGCCGGCCGCTGACCAGACGTTGCCGTCGATGTCCACCCGAATCCCGTCGGAACTGCCCGCGCCCATGTCGCAAAAGACGCGCGGGGTTGCGAGGCTCGCGCGGTCCACGACGTCGAATGCCGTGATGTGGTGCGGGTGCCCGGGCACGTGCGAGGCGCCGGTGTCCACGAGGTAGAGCGTCTTGTAGTCCGGCGAGAAGGCGAGGCCGTTCGGCTTTTCCAGACTCTCGTCCACCACCGTGGCTTCGAGCGTGTTCGGCGCCAGCCGATAGACGCGGGTTGGCAACTCGAACGGCGCCTTGTGGCCTTCGTAGTTGACGTGGATGCCATAGCCGGGATCGGTGAACCAGATGCCGCCGTCCTCATGCACCACGACGTCGTTGGGCGCATTCAGGCGCTTGCCCTCGAAGTGGTCGATCAGCACCGTTACGGTGCCGTCGTGCTCCGTGCGAGTGACTCGGCGGGCGCCGTGCTCGCAGGTGACGAGGCGCCCCTGGCGGTCGCGGGTGTTGCCGTTGGCGTTGTCTGCCGGCGAGCGCCACACGCTCACGGCGTCCGTGAGCTCGTCCCAGCGCAGGATGCGGTCGTTCGGAATGTCGCTCCACAGCAGGTAGCGACCGTCGCCGAACCACACCGGCCCTTCCGCCCAGCGACAGCCGACATAGAGTCGCTCCACCGCGGCGCTGCCGAGCGCGTAGCGGCGAAAGCGCCGATCCAGCACCTGCACGGCGGGGTCCGGATAGCGCACTGGCTCGCTCCAGTTGCGTGGTGGGTTGGCTCGCTCCATCCGTTGCCTCCTTGCTGTGGACTTGGCGGAGAACGTGCCGCCACCGTAGGCCCGCACCCGATTGTATGGCGTTCACCCTGCCTCGGGTGGCCGGACGAAGGCCATCGAGCAGGCCGTGGCCGTGGACTCGAATCGTGCGCCGCCTTTGTCTTCGGACGAAGTTGATATGCTTTTAATATCAAAAATGGGCGTTTTCCTTATTTTCCCTCTTCGCTCCTCGCTTTGTGGCGCTCGTGGCGCTGCTGGGCTTCTGATGTTGGTCGTCCGAAGAGGCAACCGTGAGAAAGGGAAAAGAGAGGAGAAACGAAATGATCAGAGTCGTCATCGCGGATCACCATCGGCTGTTCCGGTCGGGGCTGCGGAGATTGCTGAACGACACGCGCACAATCGACATCGTGGCGGAGGCCGGTTCCGGCGATGCCCTGGTGGACATCGCCCGAGACCTGCGGCCGCATGTGGTGCTGGTGGAGATCGCCATGCCGGGCATCGGCGGTCTGGAGGCGGCGCGGCGAGTCATTCGGCTGGGCAAGGACATCCGGGTCGTCGTGGTCACCGGCGCATACGACGAACCCTATGCCGCGCAGGCGCTTCGGGTGGGTGTGAGCGGCTTCGTCACCAAGAGTTCGTCTAGCGAGGATGTGGTAACCGCCATCAAGTGCGCGCACGCCGGGCAGCGCTTCGTCAGCAGCGACGTGGCGCAGCGGCTCGCCTTTCGCTCGTTTGAGGAGGATGTGGGGTCGCCCTTCGACCAGCTCTCGTCGCGGGAGATGCAGATCACGCTCATGGTGATCAACTGCCACCGGGTGCAGGACATCTCCGACAACCTGCACCTCTCGCCGAAGACGGTGAACAGCTACCGCTACCGCATCTTCAACAAGCTGAGTGTGTCGAGCGACGTGGAACTGGCGCTCCTGGCAGTCAAGCACGGCATGATCAACCCGAAGTTCGGCAGCGCCGGCGCAACCCGCCTCGGCGAATCCTGGGGCGAGCGTCTGCTGCCCACGCACAACGAGGGACTGCCGTCGCGTCGCACGGCTTCGCTGTCGTGAGGCGCCTTTCGAGGAGTCAGTCTGCAAGACGACCCACGGAGAGGAAGCGTGCTCGCCTTCGGTGTTGTGCAGTGACGCGCACTCACCGTCGGTGCTGCGCGCACCTGCAATGAGGAGGGCCCTTGGGGGCGAGGGCATTGAAGCCCTCGCTACCCTTCCAAGGCCCGTCGTGGCGCAAGGCAGGTGCGCCTGGAACGGCGTGGTACGGGTGCCTTCCGCATTTGCCGAAACCGCTGCGCGTGGCGACAATGCGCTGGCATGGCAGAAGACCGTTCTGACACGGATGCCCCGCGAGCGGGCAAGCACGTCCGGGAGCGCGAGCGACCGGCGCAGACGGCTTCCCACGACCTGACTGCGGCAACCGAGGCTGCGCCCGTCGACTTCGAGGCCTTGCTCAAGAACCTGACGACGAAGCCTGGCGTGTATCGCATGGTGAGCGCCGGGGGCGAGGTGCTCTATGTCGGCAAGGCGCGCAACCTCAAGGCGCGGGTGACCAGCTATTTCCGGGCGTCCGGCCTCACCACCAAGACGATGGCCATGGTGGCGCGGCTCGAAGGCGTGGAAGTGACGGTCACGTCCAGCGAGACCGAGGCGCTGCTGCTCGAGCAGAGCCTCATCAAGGAACACCGCCCGACGTACAACGTCGTGTTGCGGGACGACAAGTCGTACCCGTACATCCACCTCACCGACCACGCCTTTCCGCGGCTGACGCTGTATCGCGGCTCGCGCAAGGCGCCGGGACGCTACTTCGGCCCCTATCCGAGTGCCGGTGCGGTGCGGGATAGCATCAACGTGCTGCAAAAGCTGTTCGGCATCCGCCCGTGTGAGGACGGCTTCTACAAGAATCGTTCGCGCCCGTGCCTGCAACACCAGATCGGCCGCTGCAGCGCGCCGTGCGTGGGCCTCGTCACCCGCGAGCGCTACGGCGAGGACCTGCGCCTCGCGCAGATGTTTCTCGAAGGGCGCAGCCAAGCCATCCTGGAAGAGTTCAAGGGGCGCATGGAGGAGGCGGCGTCGCAGCTAGAGTTCGAGCGGGCAGCGCGCTTTCGCGATCAGATCCAGCACTTGAGGCGCGTGCAGGAGAACCAGTATGTGCATGGCGACGGCGGCGACGCGGACGTGTTCGGCGTCGCCCTGGCCTCGGGGCAAGCCTGTGTGCAGGGGCTGTTCGTGCGCGGTGGTCGCCTGCTCGGCAATCGCAACTGGTATCCGCGCAACGAGCTGGGGCTCGACGAGCAAGACCTCCTGTTCGCTTTCCTGTCGCAGTATTACTTGGGTGGTGCAGAGCGGGAGCTGCCGAAGGCGGTGGTGGCCCCGCTCGCCGCCGCTGACGGAGAGCTGCTGGCGCGGGCGCTGGCCGAGAAGGCCGGGCGGGCGGTCGCGGTGGCAAGCGCGGTGCGGTCGCAGCGGGCGCGCTGGGCGAGCATGGCGCGGGACAATGCGGAGCTTTCGCTGCAGACGCTGCTGGCGGACCGGAAGAACGTGCTCGGGCGCTTCGTGGCGTTGCAGGAGGCACTCGACTGGGAAGACACGCCGCAGCGGCTGGAGTGCTTCGACATCAGCCACTCGGCGGGGGAGGCAACGGTGGCATCCTGTGTCGTATTCGACACCGAGGGGCCGTTGAAGTCCGACTATCGGCGCTTCAACATTGAGGGTGTGCCTCGTGGCGACGACTACGGTGCCATGGAGCAGGCGCTCCGGCGGCGTTACACGCGCCTCAAGCAAGGCGAGGGCGCGCTGCCGGACGCACTCGTGATCGACGGCGGCAAGGGCCAGATGGGACGGGCCGTGGAAGTGCTGGAGAGCCTGCAAATCGACGACGTGGCGGTGCTGGGTGTGGCCAAGGGGCCTTCGCGCAAGGCCGGCCTCGAGTCTGTGCTGCTGGCCGGGCGCGGGGAGCTTGCGCTGCCGCCGAACGGTGCGGCCATGCACTTGCTGCAGCACATCCGTGACGAAGCGCATCGCTTTGCCATCACCGGGCATCGCAGCCGGCGCCAGAAGAAGCGACGGCAGTCGGTGCTCGATGGCATCCCCGGCGTGGGGGCGAAGCGAAAGCGACAATTGTTGACGCACTTCGGTTCGGTGGCATCGGTGCAGGGGGCCAGCATCGAGGAGATCGCCAAGGTGCCAGGCATTAGTACCAAGCTTGCGGACGACATCCATGGAACGCTCCATGCAAGTTGAATGGACATCGCTCAACCTGCCCAACGTGCTCACCATCGCGCGCATCGCGCTGATTCCGGTGTTCGCGCTCATCTATTTCTTTACGGACGAACACTATTGGGTGGCGGCGCTGTTCTTCGGCGCCGCCGCCTTCACCGACTGGCTCGATGGCTATCTGGCGAGACGCCTGAACCAAACGACGCGCTTCGGCGCCTTCCTGGACCCGGTGGCGGACAAGCTCATCGTCGTCACGGCGCTAGTGCTGCTCATCGGCAACCACGCCAGTCTGATGCTGACCATTCCGGGCGTGGTCATCATCGGGCGGGAAATCGTCATCTCTGCCCTCAGAGAGTGGATGGCGGAGATGGACCGGCGCGGCGTGGTGGCCGTGTCCTGGGTCGGCAGGGTGAAAACCACGCTGCAAATGGTCGCCATCGTCATGCTGCTTGCGAACCCGCCGCTGCTGGGGCGCCCGTGGGTGATCGTCGGCCTCGTCCTCCTCTACGCCGCGGCGCTGCTGACACTCTGGTCAATGGCAACGTACCTCCGCGCCGCATGGCCCTCGCTGGTTGAAGGGTTGAACTCGGACGGCGATTAGGGTTTGCGCCACCAGGAAGCGCCGACGACGCCTCCTTGTGTCGCTGCCTCTTGGAGCAACGACGGGCCTTTGGAGGAAGGCAGGATGCCTTCCCTCCAAAACGCCCGTACGTGCGGTAGTCTGACTTGCCTGCGAGCCATGCGGTAAAGTCTGCGCTAGGCATCTGTCGGCTGGATGCAGAGTGGTTATGCAGCGGACTGCAACTCCGTGTACGCCGGTTCGATTCCGACTCCAGCCTCCAACAACCCTCTGGCTAGCCTTGCGGTTCAGCTTGACAGCGGGAAGCCGCGGTCCAACACTCATCGTTGAGTGTCGGGCAGGTTGGGTTGGACGTGGAAATCAGCGTAGGCGTGGACACCCTTGTCGTCATTGTTGCGGTGGTTACGGTCGGCTTGTTCCTTTGGCGCGTGCTGACGCCGCGGCTTGACCGGGTCGAGACCAAGCAAGACGAGCTCAACAGGGATTTGCAGCAGGTTGCCCGAGAACTGGCTGAACTTCGTGGTGAGGTGCGGGGAGCACGCAGCGTTCAGGAAGCGCCTTCCGGCCCCGACACCGGCATCCCCCCCGGCCGGGTAGTGCCGGTCCGGGGCGCGCAAGCGTGACGACGCCGATAATGCTCCCCGACGGGCGCTGGTTCGATGCCGAGCAAGCTGAGTCGTGGCAGCACAAGGAGACCGACGAGATCGGCGTCGTCGTTCGTCGCGAGGTGTTGTGGATTACGAGGAAGGCAACTTTCGTCCTCGAAAGTTGGCGCCCAGGGTCTTTCTTGGAGGCAGAAACCTTGGTTGATCGATCGTACGTCACTGACCTCGAGGCGGTTAGCTGGTTCCTGACGCGAGGCATGGATGTACCAGAACCGTTGGCGCAGTTGCGCGACGAACTGGAGACTTAGCGCCACAAGAACCGTGCCTTCGGACAACGCTTCTTGCCCCAGCCCCAGCCGACCTACCACCTGTCGAACCTCGCCGAGCGGCGAAGTCCGACAGGGCGATAGGTCACCCTTCCCTCAGGCAGGCAATGCCACCGTGACGGTGCTTTCCGCCGTCGCGAGCCCCGCCTGATTTTCGTTCCACACCGAGAGATCGACCAGATTTTCGCCGCCCTCGACGTACTTGCGCGCCACCACGGTGTTGGTGTCACCGACCACGTTGGGGTGGCGGACGCGGGTTTGCATTCGCTTCAGGGTGCCCTCGTCGCCCATCCAGTCGGTGGCCATTTGGGCTAGCCAGCAGACGCGCTGGGGGCCCCAGTCGAACTGGCCCGGCATGTTGCGGCGGACGCGGGCGTGCTTCTCGTCGTAGCGGCCGCCACCGCCAAGGTCCTTCGATTCCTCCGCCTCCAGCGCCCGGCGCGGGCTGCGTCCCGTGCCCACCACGCCGTGGGTGAACAGGAACAGTTCCGTGACCGTGTAGGTGCCCTTGTAGAGCGTCGGCATCTCCTCGCCTTCCTTCACAGCCGCCCAGCTTTGCGGCGCAGCGCCCTGCCGTTCGCGTTCGTACACCAACGGATCGGGCGACTCCTCAATCACCTGCGTCTTCTTCTCGCGGTCGTAGCGGATGGTCCTGCCGCCGCCCAGGTTGCGGTAGCGAGCCATGAGGGTGGTTTTCTCCGCCACCAGTTCCTGACGCTGGTTGTGGTAGGTGATGCGCGCCTCGCAGATGCAGAAATCGCCGATGCGTTCGCTGTGCTTGCGGGTGATGCCGGTGACTTCCTCGCGGGCGCTGATGCGGTCGCGGGGCCAGATGGTGCGGTGGAAGTCGATGGCGCCGCCGGCGTAGTTCATGGGGAAGTAGCTCGACGACAGGCGGCGGCCGTCGATGCCGCCATTGATGGCGAGGGCAATGCCGAGGCTGGCGCCATAGACGAAGATCGGCGGTGCGGTGAGCATGCCGAAGCGACTCTTGGCGGCGTATTCCTCGTCGCGGTAGAGCGGGTTGTAGTCGCCCACCCCATCGCCGAAGCGGCGAATATTGTCGATGCTGGCCTCGCGCGTGCCCCGAGGCGGCAGCGCGTGACCGATGGTCTTGCGGTATTCGTCCTCGAACTCGTCCAGGGTGGTGATGAGATCCGCCACGTCTGCTCCCTCCAACCGACCGCAACCGGCCACATGCGACGGCGCAACCTACATTGACGCCGCGCACGCTGTCAAAAGCGCGTTTCAGGGCCGGATGGTCGCGAACGGATCGCGGGTGTGCAGCTCCGGGAACAAGGAGAAGTCGCGGTCACGGGTCAGGAGTTCCTCGACGCCGTGCGCGAAGCACAGGGCAGCAATGCGCGCGTCGTGAATGACGGCGCCAACGACATGCGGGCGCTGCACGAAGCGCTCGAGGGTGGTGCGGAAATCGTCGGTTTCGGTGAGTAGGCGACATGTGGGAGCGTTTGCCCACGCTTGGAACTGCGCCCACGCATCCTCGGCGGACGTGACTGCGTCCTTCCAGATGCGTTGGTTCGTGACGACGCTGAGAAACTCGTAGCAGCAAGGCCAAGGTATGGCCCAAGGACGGTCTCCTGCGGCCAAGTCGGTCAGCAGCGCGTGCGCGGCTCCTCCGACGCGTATCTCTTTGCGATGGCCGTACACCAGCACGTTGGTGTCCACGGCGATCATCGCGTGCCCGCATCGCCGTAGATCAGTTCTCGCAGTTCGGGCCAGGAGTACCGCGCCAGGGGGTCGGGCGCACCTGCGTCGCCGCGCCTGAGGTCTGGCAGCGAGTACCTGGTGTCGGAAACCGAAGCACCGCAAACCAGCCGGAGTCCGTCCTCCACCACTGCGCGCAGCGGTCGGCCCGTCTCGGTGGCCAGTCGCTTGGCGCGGGCAAGCAGCTCGTCGTGAATGTCAATGGTGGTCTTCATGAACCCACATTAGCCATATCGAAAGGTATGGGCAAGCAGTAGCCCGCATCAGCGCACCGGTCGCCGCCGGCATGGGCGGCCTTGGCGACGATTCGCTGACGTCCTTTGCGGTGATTCGTCATGCACCTTCCGGCCCAACGTGGCCGACCGGCATGGAACAACTGCGCGCGGTCGCTTATGCTGCCGGTTGGATTGTTCGACGAACATTCGCGTCAAGGGGAGGGCTTTCATGCTGAGTCTGAAGATCAATGGCGAGGAGCGGGAGGTCGATGACGCCGATCCGTCCACGCCTCTGCTGTGGGTGCTGCGGGACGAACTCGGCCTCGTGGGGGCCAAGTTTGGCTGCGGCATCGCTCGCTGCGGCGCCTGCACGGTTCTGCTCGACGGGGCTCCGGTGCGCTCCTGTTCTGTGCCGGTGGCGGCCGCCACGGAAGGGGAGGTGACCACCATCGAGGGCCTGGCCGACGAGAGCGACGAGCTGACGCCGGTGCAGCAGGCGTGGGTCGATCTCGATGTCGCCCAGTGCGGCTATTGCCAGGCGGGGCAGATCATGGCCGCCACGGCGCTCCTGGCGCGTGATCCAGACCCGGACGATGCCGCCATCGATCAGGCGATGGCCGGCAATCTGTGCCGCTGCGGCACCTACACGCGCATTCGCGAGGCCGTCAAGGTGGCCGCGGGACGCGCCTGGGAAGCGCGCAAGGCCTCGCCGGCGCGTGACGGAGGAGACCCGGCATGAACGCATACGACGATTTGCAGGGCCTTGCCGAGCGCATGGACGCGCTGCCCATCGACATCGCCCCGCGCAAGGTCTCGCGGCGGCGCTTCATGCAACTCACCGGCGTCGTTGGCGGCGGCTTGATGCTGGGCTTCACGCTGAAGGGGCGCGAGGCCGAGGCGTCCTCCACCTTCGAGCCGAATGCGTTCATTCGCATCGACGCTGACGGCATCCTGATCCACGCCAAGAACCCCGAGGTGGGGCAGGGCGTGAAGACCTCGCTGCCGATGATCGTTGCCGAGGAACTCGACACCGCCTGGGACGACGTGACGGTGGCGCAGTCGCCGGTGGACGAGGAGGCGTTCGGCTTCCAGATGGCCGGCGGCTCGATGTCCGTGCCGATGAACTGGGACGTGCTGCGGCAAAGCGGCGCTGCGGCGCGGGCGATGCTGGTGGGGGCAGCGGCGAAGCAGCTCGGTGTTGCCGCGTCCGAACTCGCCACCCGCGACAGCAAGGTGATTCACGAGTCCAGTGGCCGCAGCCTGCACTACACCGAACTCGCCGACGCCGCCGCCACGCTGCCGGTGCCGGAGGCCGACTCCCTGCGTCTGAAGGACACGAGCGAATATCGCCTCTTGGGGCGGCGCATCACAGGCGTGGACAACGAGGCGCTGGTCCGCGGCGAGGCCCTGTTCGGCATCGACCAAACTCTGCCGGGGATGAAGTTCGCCACCTACAGCAAGTGCCCGGCCGTGGGCGGAACGGTGGTGTCCGCGAATCTCAAAGCGGTGAAGGCCCTGCCCGGCGTGGTGGATGCCTTCGCCATCGGCGGCAACGAGGCGGTCGGGCTCTTGCCCGGCGTTGCCATCGTTGCCGACTCCACCTGGGCAGCGATCCGCGCTCGGCGCGAGCTCAAGGTGGAATGGGACGAGTCGAACGCCGCATCTGACAGTTGGAGTGCGGTGACGGCCAAGGCGGAGGAACTCCGCAGCAAGCCCGGCGCCACCCGACCGGTGGACGACGGCGACGCGGATGCCGCTCTCGCCGCCGCGGACCAACGCGTAGGCGCCTACTACACCTATCACTTCGCGTCCCACGCCCAACTCGAACCGCAGAACTGCACCGCCTGGCGCCACGACGGCATCATGGAACTGTGGGCGCCGACACAGCTTCCCGGGCGAGGCCGGCAAGCGGTTGCGGACCTGCTCGGGCTCGACAAGCCGAAAGTGGCGGTGAATCAGTTGCGCGGCGGCGGCGGCTTTGGCCGGCGTTTGCACAACGATTTCATGGTGGAAGTGGCGGCCATTGCGAACCGATTGGACGTGCCGGTGAAGTTGCAGTGGACGCGCGAAGACGACATGTCGCACGACACGTTCCGCGCCGGAGGCTTCCATCAGGTCGATGCCGGCCTCGATGCCGAAGGCCGCGTCACCGCTTGGCGCGACCGCTTCATCACCTTCAGCCGCGACGGCAATCGACCGGTGAGCGGCGGGTCGCTGTCGCCGCGGGTGTTCCCGGCTGGTGTCCTTGCGAACTGCCGCTACGAGCAGACTGCGCTTGAGTGGAAGACGCCCTGCGGACCGTGGCGGGCACCGGGGTCCAATGTGTTCGGCTTCGTCGAGCAGAGCTTCATCCACGAACTGGCCGTGGCGGCCGGTCGCGATCACCTGGAGTTGCTCTTGGAGATGTTTGGCGAGCCGCGCTGGCTTGCCGAAGGCGATCCCCGCGCGCTCCATACCGGGCGTGCCGCGGGCGTGGTCAAGCTGGCTGCCGAGAAGGCCGGCTGGGGCCGCGAGATGCCGGGAGGGCGCGCCCTGGGCCTCGCCTTCTACTTCAGCCACGCCGGCCACATCGCGGAAGTTGCCGATGTCAGCGTGGACGCCAGTCGCCGTGTCACGGTACACCGCGTTACGGCCGCGGTGGATGTTGGGCCGATCATCAACCTGAGCGGCGCCGAGAATCAGGTGCAGGGCTCCATCGTCGATGGCCTGTCAACGATGCTGGGGCAGGCGGTGACCTTCGAGAACGGGCGCGTCGAGCAGTCGAACTTCGACGCCTACCCCATGCTGCGCATGGCCAATACCCCGGCGTTGGATGTGCACTTCATCGAAAGCGACTATCCGCCCACCGGCCTCGGCGAACCCGCCTTGCCACCGCTCGCACCGGCGGTGTGCAACGCGATCTTCACCGCCACCGGGCACCGCATCCGGACGATGCCCATCGCCCGTGAGGGGTACTCGATGGCATGAGTTTCTTACGATCAGTCGCCTGGCGCTGCTCGCGCCCTGACATAGAGCACCCGCGCCAGCATCGCCAACAGAGCGATGCAGCCGGTGCCGGCGATGGCGGATCACCCAAGGCACCGGTTTCATGCCCAGGCGTCGCGCCTCGGGCACGAGGAACGCGAGGGCGACGCCGACCGCGAGCAGCAGATCGATGAAGATCTGATTGGACCACAGGCTGCGACTGATCTCGTGCCAGATGGCAATGATCCCTTCATTGACCAGGGCATAGGCCGTCCACAAGGAAAACGCGACGCATAGTGCCGCGGGCAGCACCCATGCGTTTGCATGACGAATGGCGTTGGGGCGTGCATGGCCCATTGCGAGTGTCAGGGCAAAGGCGACGAAGGCCACGCTGGCGAGGATTGGCGCGACGGTTGCGATGGTCATGGCACCTCCATTGAGGCATCCCCCTTGGCATGCCTCGAGTCAGAGAAAAAGCCGCGAGACGCTCTCGCCAGAGTGGATGGCGTAGATGGCGTCGGCAAATAGCTTGGCGACGGAAACCGTTGCGATCCGCTCCATCTTCTGGCCACTGGGCGTGGGGATGGTGTTGGTGACGACGAGCCGCTCGATTGGCGAGTCAGCAAGCCGTTCGTACGCGTGGCCGCTCAATACCGGATGCACGGCGGCCGCCTCGATGCGTTGGGCGCCGTGTTTGAGCAGGAACTGGGCGGCGGCGATCATGGTGCCGCCGCTGGTGATCTCGTCGTCGATGAGCAGAGCATTGCGACCGGCAACGTCGCCGATGAGACCCACCGCCCTGGCGTTTTCCGAGTCGTCCGGGCGGCGCTTGTCGATGATGGCGATGGGAGCGCCCAGGCGATTGGCGTAGTCCTCGAGGTCCTTGGCCTCGCCCACGTCGCTCGCCACAAGCACGCTGTCGCCGAACTCGCTGGTGCTGCGCAGCTCGTTGCAGACGATGGGGGTCGCGTTGAGCTGGTCCACCGGGATGCGGAAGAAGCCGGCCACCTGCGGCGAATGCAGGTTCATGGTCAGCACCCGGTCTGCGCCGGCGGTTTCGAGCAGGTCCGCCATCAGCCTTGCGGTGATGGAAATGCGGGGGCGGTCCTTCTTGTCGGAACGGGCGTAGGGAAAGTAGGGCAGCACCGCCGTGATACGGCCCGCCGAAGCGTGCTTGAGCGCATCCACGGCGATCAGAAGCTCCATGATGTGGTCGGACAGCGGCGGGCACGAGGTCTGAATGACGAACACGTCGGACTCGCGCACGTTCTCCCGGCACTGAAACAGGATGTTCTCGTTGCCGAAGTGGATGATCTCGGTGTCGGTGGGGCGAACGCCCAGATGCGCGCAGATTTCCTCCGCCAGTGCCGGATGCGACGAGAGGGCGATCACACTAATATCGTTGGCCATGACGTCGCAGGTGGTTCCCATTCGGCGATTCCGGCAATTGTGGTGGCGATGCCGGGGCGCACGCAACTCACTCCGGCGCCGTGGCGCCTAGCCGTGGGCGAGTCGGCGGTCCTCTCGCGGACGATTCACGGTGCCGAGGTGTTCGGCGTCGATGTGGACGACCGCACCCGTTGCGGCCACTACCGCGGACCGCGGGACATCATCGCCTTGCGCTTTCGCTGCTGCGGGCGCTGGTATCCCTGCATCGACTGCCATCGGGAACTCGCGGGACATGCGGCCGAGGCATGGCCGCTGAGTGAGCGCGACAGCCTCGCGGTGCTCTGCGGCGCTTGCGGACATCGGCTGACGGTGCGCGAATACCTGAACTGCAGCTCGGTCTGCCCGTCCTGCGCCGCCTCCTTCAATCCTGGCTGCGCGCTGCACCATCACTTCTACTTCGAGATGGAGTAGGCGCGGGCCGTGGGCAAGGAGGCGAGGGCATCGGGCCGCTTGGCGGTGGACATTGGCGGCACCTTCACGGATGTCGTGTTCGACATCGGTGGTCGGCGCACCACCACCAAAGTGCTCACCACCTCCGCCGCCCCGGCGGATGGCGTATTGACGGGCCTCGAGCGTGTGCTTGGACTGGCTGGCGCGAGTCCAAGGGATGTGTCGGTAGTCCTGCACGGCACGACGCTGGCCACCAATGCCCTCATCGAGCGCCGCGGCGCGAAGACTGCACTGGTGACCACCGAAGGCCACCGCGACGTGCTGGAGATGGCCTTCGAGAACCGCTTCGAGCAATACGACATCAACATCGGCCGGCCCGCGCCGCTGGTGCCGCGCCGCCTGCGCCTGACGGTGCCGGAACGGGTGAATGCGGCTGGCGAAGTGTTGACGCCCCTGAATGTCGCTGCGGTTGGGGAGGTGGCGCGGACGCTTGCGCGGGAGGAGGTGGAAAGTGTCGCCGTAGGGTTCCTGCACGGCTATGCCAACCCGGACCACGAAAGGCGCACCCGCGATGAGCTGGCACGACTGCTACCCGGGCTCTCGATCACGCTGGCATCCGGCGTGTGCCCGGAAATCCGCGAGTTCGAGCGCTTCTCCACGGCCTGTGCCAACGCCTACGTGCGTCCGCTGATGTCGCGCTACCTCAAGGACTTGGAGAGTCGTCTCGCGGCGCTGGGCGTCACCTGCCCGTTCCTGATGATGACTTCCGGCGGCGGGCTCGCTTCGGTGGCTTCGGCGCGCGAGTATCCGATTCGCCTGGTGGAATCCGGCCCTGCCGGCGGTGCCATCCTCGCCGCTCACGTGGCGCGGGAACTTGGCATCGACCGCGCCGTGTCCTTCGACATGGGTGGGACCACCGCCAAGATCTGCTTGATCGACGATGGCCAGCCCTTGCTGTCACGTTCCTTCGAGGTGGATCGCAGCTACCGCTTCAAGCGCGGCAGCGGATTGCCGGTGCGGATACCGGTGATCGAGATGGTGGAGATCGGTGCCGGAGGAGGTTCCATCGCCTCCGTGGACGGGCTAGGACGCATTCACGTGGGTCCGGAAAGCGCCGGCTCGTCGCCCGGCCCGGCCAGCTATGGCGGGGGTGGAGAGCGCCCCACGGTGACGGATGCCGACCTTCTGCTCGGCCGCCTGGATGCCAGGAGCTTTGCCGGCGGTCGCCTTCCCCTCGACGAGGACGCTGCGCGAAAGGCGCTTGCGGAACACGTCGGCGCCCACATTACGGAACTCGCCGATCCACGCCAAAGTGCCCACGCCGTATCGGAAGTGGTGGACGAGAACATGGCGGCGGCTGCCGGCGCCCACGCCAGCGAGTGGGGCAAGGAACTCGCCGGGCGCACGCTGATCGTCATGGGTGGCGCGGCGCCGATCCATGCCGCCCGCCTGATGCAAAAGCTCGACATCGACGCCGTGCTCGTCCCGCGTGACGCCGGGGTGGGCTCGGCGGTGGGCTTCCTCGTCGCGCCCATCTCCTACGAAGTCGTGCGCAGTCGCTACATGCGCCTGACGGAGTTCCGCGCCAGCCTCATCCGCGACGTGATGGCGGACATGCGCGCGGAAGCGCTCGGTGTCCTTGGCGAAATGGCCGGCGAGTTGCGGGAACGACGCCGCGCCTACATGCGCTATGTGGGGCAGGGCTACGAGATCGCGGTGGAGCTGGCCGCGAACATGGACCCCGAATCGCTGCGGGAGGCGTTCGAGGCAGCGTACCGGGAGTTGTATGGACGCATCATTCCTGGCCTCGATACGGAGGTGCTGAGTTGGACCCTGACCTTGGAGGTGCCCCCGCGCCGCGAGGCATTGGAACCGCCGCAGCTGGGCCGCGGGCCGGAGGCGCTCGTCACGGCACCGTTGTTCGACGGCGAACGCAGCGTGTCCGCGGCGCGGCGCGGGCGCGATTCCCTTGCGGTGGGCGCGTCGCTGGCTGGGCCAGCGGCCATCGTCGAGGAACAGACCACGCTGGTGGTGCCGCAGGGATTCGTCGCGTCCGTGACAGAGCGCGGCGACCTGATGATGCGCCGTGAAGCTGCCACTGTCGCCGATGCCCCGACGCCACAGGAGCCTCGACCATGAACCCCATCCGCGATCAACTGGTGTGGAATCGCCTCCTCGCCATCGTCGAGGAACAGGCGCAGACCCTCATGCGAACCGCCTTCTCGACCGTCGTGCGCGAGGCTGGCGACCTCTCTGCTGGCGTCTTCAACATCCGTGGGGAGATGCTGGCGCAGGCCGTCACCGGCACGCCGGGTCATGTCAACGCGATGGCTGCCAGCGTCGGCAAGTTCCTCGCTCGGCATCCGGTGCAGACGCTGCATCCTGGCGATGTGCTGGTGACCAACAACCCGTGGGACGGCACGGGCCACCTCAACGACTTCACCGTGGTGACGCCGATCTTTGCGGCGGAGGAAGGGACGGCGCCCGTGGCGCTCTTCGCCGCCACCAGTCACATCGCCGATGTCGGCGGCCTCGGTTTCGGTCCGGACGGCCGCGAACTCTACGAGGAGGGCTTGCACGTTCCCATCATGGCCCTGTTCGAGCGCGGCGAGATCAACGCCACCCTGATGCGGCTTATCGTCGCCAACGTGCGCGACCCGGTGGTGGCGGAGGGCGACCTGTATTCCCTCGTCGCCTGCAACCGCACCGGAGGCGAGCAGCTCCTGAAGGCGATGGCGGAGTTCGACCTCACGGAACTCGACACGGTGGGGCAAAGGATCATCGACACGTCGCGTCGCGCCATGGCGGAACAGATCCGTCAGGTGCCGGACGGTCGCTATCGCCAGTCCATGACCGTGGACGGATACGATTCGCCCATCACCGTCGTCTGCTGTCTGACCGTGGACGGCGCCACCATCGACATCGACTTCGACGGCACCTCGTCGGTCTCGCCCCACGGCATCAACGTGCCGCTCAACTACACCGAGGCCTACGCCTCCTTCGGGGTGCGTTGCGTGGTGGGCAGCGACATTCCCAACAACGCCGGCTCTCTCGAAGCCATCACGGTGCGCGCTCCGACGGGCTGTATCCTGAATGCAGAGTTTCCGGCTGCGGTGTCCGCCCGACATGCGCTGGGGCAAATGCTCCCGGACGTGATCCTTGGCTGCCTCGAGCAAGCCCTGCCCGGTGCAACTCCCGCCGAGGGCGCATCCTGCATCTGGAACCCGGTGCTGCGCTCCACCTCCGGGGCAGCTGGCAATTTCGCCGCCCCAGCCTTCGTCATCAACCCCATCTTCAACGGCGGCACCGGCGCCAGGCCAGCCCGGGACGGCCTCTCCACCACCGCCTTCCCGTCCGGCGTTCGCACCACGCCGACGGAAGTGAACGAGGTATCCGCTCCCCTCATCATCCGCCGCCGGGAATACCTGCCAGACACCGGCGGCGCAGGAGAGTTCCGCGGCGGTCTCGGCCAGGTGGTGGAGATCGAACACGCGGAAGGCGCTCCGTTCGTCATCTCCAAGATGTTCGACCGCATCGACCACCCCGCCCGAGGCCGCCGCGACGGCAAGGCCGGCCAGCCCGGCCGCGTCTTCCTCAGGCTGGCCGACGGCACCGAACAGCCCCTGCGCGGCAAGGGTCGGGACACGGTGCCCGCCGGCGCAACTCTCGTCATGGAAACCCCCGGCGGCGGCGGCATCGGCGAACCGCGCAAGCGCGACCCGGCGGCGACGGCTGCCGATGTGGAAGCTGGCCTCGTCTCACCCTCGAGAGCGCGCCAATAGCCAAGGGGCAACAAGCAGCGTCATCTGTTCGCCTCGCAACGCGAGGGTCAGTCAACGGAACTCCCACGCCAAGCCGACGGAGGGCACGACCGGACAGAGCTTCCGCAGCGTTGGGGACTCCTTGGGCGAATGATGCGGTCCAGCGTATATTCACCTTGAGGCGTTCGACGTTTGACGGGTCGATTGCGTGGTGAGACGAGATTTCGCGCTTGATGATCGCTATGCGTTGGATTGCGGGGTGGCCTTGCTCTCCGGCATTCATGCTCTGGCGCGGCTGCCGTTCGATCAGCGGCGGCTTGATGTGGCCGATGGCCTCAACACGGGGGGCTATGTCTCCGGCTATCGGGGGTCTCCCATTGGTGGGTTGGATCGGGAGCTCTGGAACCACACGGAGGAGCTTGCGCGGAACGGGGTGGTCTTTCAGCCGGGGGTGAACGAGGACCTTGCCGCCACCGCCATTTGGGGTACGCAGCAGGTGGGTCTGTTTCCCGGTGCCCGCGTCGATGGCGTGTTTGCGCTTTGGTATGGAAAGGCGCCTGGCCTCGACCGTTCCAGCGACGCGATTCGCCATGCCAATGCCGCGGGAAGCAGCCCCAAGGGCGGGGTCCTGCTTGCGGTGGGCGATGATCCTGGCTGCAAGTCCTCCACGCTGCCGAGCGGCAGCGAGTTTTCGCTTCGGGACCTCGGCGTGCCGACGCTGGCGCCATCTTCCGTGCAGGAGGTGTTGGACTTCGGCCTCGCCGGCTGGGCCTTGTCGCGCTACAGCGGCTGCTGGGCTGGGCTCGTCACCACCTCGGACACGATGGACAGCAGCGCCACCGTCGAGTTGCCCGAGGAACGGCGGTTCGTGCTGCCGGACCTGCCCCGCGACGGCAGCATTCGGCTGGTGGACGATCCGCTGGCGCAGGAACGGCGGCTGTTCGAGCACAAGCTGCAACTGGCGATGGCGTTTGCCAGGGCGAACGGCCTCAATCGCGTCCACAGCAACCCGTGGCGACCTCGGCTGACGCTGGTTTCCGCCGGCAAGGTGCTGGCGGACACGCGCCAGGCGCTCGCGGAACTCGGCTACCCGACCATGCAGGCTCTTGCCGATGCCGGCATCCGGCTCGTGCAACCCGGACTCATCTGGCCGTTGGAGGAGGACTTCGTTCGCGCCGTCTGCCACGACTCGGAACGCGTTCTGGTGGTGGAAGAGAAGCGTGGCCTCATTGAGGAACAGTTGAAGGCGCATCTCTTCCACGGGCCGCGGGTGGAGGTGTTCGGCAAGCGCGATCCGGCGGGGGAGTTGCTGATTCCCGCTGTGGGGGAGGCGACGCTGCCCATCATCGCCAGGGCCATTGCCAGGGTGCTGGGCGAGGTGCCGAATCGCTCCTTCCTCAACGCCATCGAGCGGGACGAGCGCGCACTGGCGGAGGCCAGCACATCCAAGGAAGCGCGGTTGCCGCTCTTCTGTGCGGGCTGTCCGCACAACACCTCCACCAAGGTGCCGGACGGCAGCCGCGCCGCTGCCGGCATTGGCTGCCACTACATGGTGCAGTGGATGGATCGCAGCACCTGGACCTTCACCCACATGGGCGGCGAGGGGGCGAGCTGGATCGGCCAGGCGCCGTTCACCGACGAGGGCCACATCTTCGTCAACATGGGAGACGGCACCTTCAATCATTCGGGGCTACTGGCCATTCGTGCCGCCGTGGCTGCCGGCGTCAACGTCACCTACAAGATCCTCTTCAACGACGCAGTGGCGATGACCGGCGGGCAGCCCATGGACGGCGATCTGACCGTGGCGGACGTGGTGCGTCAGGTGCAGGCGGAGGGGGTCAAGGTGGTGCGGGTGGTCACCGACGATCCTTCGCGCCACGCGGCAGACGACTACGAGGCGCTTCCCCGCCAACGCCTCGACGAGGTGCAGCGGGACCTGCGCGAGACGCCGGGCTGCACGGCACTCGTGTATGAACAGACGTGTGCCACCGAGCTGCGCCGTCGCCGCAAGCGCGGGCTGGCAGAGGAACCGGACGTGCGCGTCGTCATCAACGACGCGGTGTGCGAAGGCTGCGGCGACTGCGCGGTGCAGTCGAACTGCGTGGCGGTGGAGCCGCTCGGGACCGCGTTCGGCACCAAGCGACGGATCAACCAGAGTGCGTGCAACAAGGACATTTCTTGCCTCGACGGTTTCTGCCCCTCGTTCGTGACGCTGCGCGGTGCGCGACCGAAGCGGCGCGAGCCGACGCTGCCGGAAGGGCTGTCTGATGCGGAGTTGCCGTTGCCGAAGACCGAACGCGCGGCTGCCAACATCCTTCTCACGGGAGTGGGAGGTTCCGGCATCGTCACGCTGTCGCAGCTTCTCGTGGCTGCCGCACACATGGACGGTCGCCACGCCACGACCCTCGACATGACCGGTCTCGCGCAGAAGGGCGGCGCCGTGCTGGGGCACGTGCGCATCTCCGACTTCGAGCAGCCGCATCCGGCGGGGCGCATCCCGCCGCGCGGCGCCGATGCGGTGCTGGCGGCGGACCTCGTCACCGCCGCAGGGCGCGATGTGCTGGCGCTCTTCAACAACGAGCAGACGGTGGTGGTAGCCAATACCCATGTTGCGCCGACGGCGGAGTTCCTGCTGCATCGCCGGGCGGATGTGGGCTCGGCGGATCTGCTGCGGCGACTGCGCCGCCGCTGCGCCCTGGTGCGAACCGTGGACGCCGACCGGCACACATCCGCGCTGCTTGGCGACACCGGCAGCCTCAACGTCTTCCTGCTCGGCCATGCCTTCCAAAGCGGCGTGATTCCTCTCTCGCTCGAGTCCCTCAAGCGGGCCATTGAACTGAACGGCGTGGCGGTGGCGCGGAATCTGGCGGCGTTCCACTATGGCCGCATGGCGGCGCAGGATCCGGACTCGCTGCCGGCCCCGGATGCCGGGGGCGAGGCGATGCAGCGCGACCCCGATCGCCGGCGCTATCTGACGGCCTACCAGAACGCGGCCCTCGCGGACCGCTTCGAGGACGTGATCGAGGATGTGCGAACCATGGAGGCGTCCGTCTTCGGGGCAGGCCGCGCGTCGGGGCGCGATGGAGGGCAAGGTGCCCTCGCTCCGAAGAGGGGGCCGACGCCACTTGCCGACGCTGTTGCCGAGTCCTACTTCACGCTTCTCACTCCCAAGGACGAGTACGAAGTGGCGCGCCTCTACACGGATGGCAGTTTCAGCGCCAAGCTGGCAGAGCAGTTCGAGCCGGGCTTCGAGCTGCGCTACCACATGGCACCGCCCCTCCTGAGCCGCCCTGGCTCGCGCCGAAAGCTGGCGCTGGGCCCCTGGATGACGCCCCTGCTCAGATTGTTGACCCAGATGCGTCCCCTGCGCGGCAGCTTCTTCGACCCCCTCCGCTTCAGCCGCGACCGGAGGCTGGAACGCAAGCTGTTGCGCCTCTACGAAGAGGACATCCTCTTGATGCTGGACCATCTCGACGATGGCGGCCAACTCACCCCCGTCATCGAACTCGCGCGGTGGCCGCTGGAGGTGCGAGGCTACGGTTTCATCAAGGAACAGGCCGCAGCAGCGGCACTGGAACGACGAGAGCAACTGCGAAGGGCAGTGCAGGTCGCGCCTGTCGGTCGAGCGGCATAGGGGTTGTCTGTATGTTGGGTGGGTGCTTGAGCCCCGATAGTTCCTGCGGCAAAGCGCGGAATGGATGAACGTGAGCTGCGAGACAGCGCATCCCCGTGGCGCGACGACGGCAAGACCGCTTCGTCGCTGCCGTGCGCGACCTGTCGCGGGCCTTCGCGCTCGCCGTGCCGAGCAACAAGGCGACACGCATCAGGGACGACGTCGGGTCTTTCAGGCCGTCCAGTCCGCACTCGTCATGCGCGCCGCGATCGAGACCAGGCCGCAGGAGGAACTGGACAACGCGACGAGGTGCGGCTGGCCATCCGGAGAGGCAGCCGCACGGTATTACCTGGCGCACTTCATAGCAGTAAAATGCGCGACAATTGATGTGGTTTCGGTTGACGCAAAATGCAGCTTGGCAAGCTTGTCGAGGATCGCGTGTTCTCCCCGGCGCTGGTCGCGGACGAACTCCGCACCACCAGGCGGGAAATCGCGCGCACGCTGGGGCTCGGTCATGACGCGTTCTCGCGCACGTCGCGGATTCGCGCACGCAAGTCACAGGTGCGGCTGCGCGAGATGCTGGAGATCCTGAGCCGCGTTGAGCCGGAGACGGGTTCCCCGATCGCCGCATACGCCTGGTTCAGGAGCGCGAGACTGCCAGGCTTTGGGGGGGCCACGCCGGACACGTTGGTTCGAGACGGGAAGGGCGATCACGTGCATGCGTACCTCGACCGGGTGACCGCCGGAGGGTACGCCTGACGCCCGGTTGCTGGCCGTGCGGTTTCGCGGGGTTGTCTACCGGGCGCACAACCCGCAATGGGCATGGTCGCCGTTGTCGGGCGAAGGGGCGCGACGGTACGGCGGTCGTTTCAATCGGCGCGGTGTTCCGGCTTTCTACTGTTCGCTGTCCCAGCTCACCGCGATCCGGGAGACGCAACCGCTGGGCAGACCGATGCAACCGCTCACGCTGTGCGCGTACGAGGTCGATGCGGAACCCGTCTTCGACGCCAGGGACCCGTCTCAATTGCGGGGTCGCGGGGTCGCTGAAGCCGATCTGGCGTGCGCCACCTGGGAAGCCGACATGCTCGGCGGGGCTGTCGCAGCCTCGCAGCGGCTGGCGGACCGGCTCACTGACGAAGGCTATGCGGGCATGCTGGTGCGCAGCTTCGCCTTTGGCGCCGGCGATGACGACGTGAATCTGGTGTTGTGGCGTTGGGGGGACAGCTACCCAACTCGTGCGGTTCTCGTTGACGATGAGGGTCGGCTGCGCGGCGAGTGAAATCCGACGGGTTCGTGGTGGTTCGTGTCGATATCCGCGAGAGTGCGCGCAGTGTGCTTGGCTGGCGTCGATCTCGCTCCAACGGGCGCCGAGCGCCCCGCTGTTGCGCGCGGCGGTCAGCACGAGGAAGCGCAGGCAGGAACCTTTGCGGCGACTCGAACGGAACATGCACGCCCTGAAGTCGTGATTCATGGGGTTTCAGGCGATTCCGCGGGGAAAGGCGAGAACGTGGAAGCTGTGGTGCCCGGAGCCGGACTTGAACCGGCAAGGGTTGCCCCGGGGGATTTTCGTACCCTCCACGGCTTTCGCCGCCGCTGCGGTCCGGCGCATCGCGGACCGCTTGCGTTTGGGGTCTGGACTTTCTCTTCGCCATGTCGCGCACGGCGCGGATTAGGCGGGGGCCGTCAAGTCTCTACACCTTCCGGCCGGTCTCCCAAGAGGCAGTGGGCACGGCCGGCTTGGCTCGGGATTGCCACCGGCGCGGAGCAGCTCCCGCCCGCTGAGGTTTCCCCGAATTTGACCCCGTTCATCCCGTGCGTTTCCACGCGGGCGCTCAATCGTCGCTCAAGTCCCCTGTGTCTTCCTTTCCACCATCCGGGCGGTGCCAGCCAAATGGCTGGGAGGTGCGGAGTATATCTCGGTTGCGGGGCAGCAATCGACGCATTGGCTGTGCTTTCTGTGCTTTGCCGTACCGAGTGTGCCGCAGGGCGCGCAATTGCTCTATGATTCGGCGCCAACGACAAGCTGATGACGAGACCGCTGTCGTCCATGAGTTCCGAGCGCCCGGTCAATCTTCCGCTGCCGAGCCTGTTCCTGAACATGCCGGTAACGGCGGTGGTGTCCATCCTGCATCGGTTGAGCGGGGTGGTGCTGTTCCTGGGGGTCATCTACGTCTTCTATCTGGCCGAGCTTGCGCTGGAGGATGCTGCCGGATTCGATGAGGCGGCGCGCATTGCGGCCACGCCGCTTGGCAAGCTGGGTCTGTGGATCGTGCTGGCTGCGCTGGCCTTTCACTTCCTTGCCGGGGTGCGGCACCTGCTGCTGGACTTCCACATTGGCGACTCGCTGCGCGGGGGGCGCATCGGCGGCTGGATCACGTTCGTCCTGACCCTGGCGGCGGCGATGGTGGCAGGGGCATGGCTTTGGTAACGAACATCACCAGCCTTGGCCGCACGGGCCTCTCGGACTTCGTGCTGCAGCGCGTCTCGGCGTTGGTGCTTGGCGCGTACGGGCTTTGCGTGGTGTGGTTCTTCGCTGCTGGCGACGTGAGCCATGCCGGCTTGGCGGCGTTCCTGGGCGGCACGGCGATGCGCTGGTTCTCCACCGCCGCCGTGGTGGCGCTCGGTGTCCACGCCTGGATCGGCATGTGGACGGTGGGCACCGACTACATCCGCCAGCACGCCTTCGGTGCGGGACTCGGCGGCAGCGCCTTTGGCTTCCGGCTCATCTACCAGTTCGGCTGCGTGGCGGCCATCGTGGTGTACATGGCCTGGTCGCTCACCATCATCTGGGAGCTGGCATGAGTCGCTTGCGGCGGATGGAGTTCGACGGCCTGATCGTCGGTGGTGGCGGCGCCGGGATGCGGGCGAGCCTGCAACTGGCGCAATCGGGGCTCAGAACCGCCGTCCTCTCCAAGGTGTTTCCCACCCGTTCGCACACGGTCTCCGCCCAGGGCGGCATCACCTGCGCCATCGGCAGCGAAGATCCGGACGACGACTGGCGCTGGCACATGTACGACACCGTCAAGGGGTCGGACTATATCGGCGATCAGGACGCCATCGAGTACATGTGCAGCGTCGGCCCCCAGGCCGTGTTCGAGCTCGAGCACATGGGGCTGCCGTTCTCGCGCACCGAGTCCGGACGCATCTACCAGCGCCCGTTCGGCGGCCAGTCGAAGAACTTCGGCAAGGGCGGGCAGGCAGCGCGCACCTGTGCTGCGGAGGACCGCACCGGCCACGCGCTCCTGCACACGCTGTACCAGAACAACCTGCGCAGCGGCACGACCTTCCTTTCCGAGTGGTTCGCGGTGGACCTCGTCACCAACGCCGACGGCGCGGTGGTGGGCGTGGTGGCCATCGAGATCGAGACCGGCGAGGTGGTCTTCATCCAGTCGCGGGCGACGATCCTCGCCACCGGCGGCGCCGGCCGCATCTACGCCAGCACCACCAACGCCCTGATGAACACCGGCGACGGCGTCGGCATGGCCTTGCGCGTCGGCGTGCCGGTGCAGGACATCGAGATGTGGCAGTTCCACCCCACCGGCATTCACGGCGCCGGGGTGCTCGTGACCGAGGGCTGCCGGGGCGAGGGCGGCTATCTCATCAATGCCGACGGCGAGCGGTTCATGGAACGCTACGCGCCCACTGCCAAGGACCTGGCGGGTCGCGACGTGGTGGCGCGCTCCATGATCCTCGAGCTTCTCGAAGGCCGGGGCGCCGGCCCCGACAGGGATCATGTCCTGCTCAAGCTCGACCACCTCGGCGCAGACGTGCTCAACGCCCGCCTGCCGGGCATCCTCGAGCTCTCGCGCACCTTCGCCCATGTGGACCCCATCCGCGAACCCATCCCGGTGGTGCCTACCTGCCACTACATGATGGGCGGCATCGCCACCAACGTGGACGGTCAGGCGCTCACCCAGGATGCCGACGGGCAGGACGTGGCAGTCGAGGGCCTCTATGCCGTCGGCGAGGTGGCCTGCGTCTCCGTGCACGGCGCCAATCGCCTGGGCGGCAACTCGCTGCTGGATCTGGTGGTCTTCGGCCGCGCCACCGGCATTCACGTCGAGGAAGTGATGCGGCAAGGCGTCTCCTACCGAGAACCCGGCGAGGAAGACCTCGATCGCGCCACCTCCCGGCTGCGCCGCTGGGACGAATCTGCGAGCGGCGAGGGCGTGGCGGAGCTGAAGCGCGAATTGCAGGGCACCATGCAGGTAAACTTCGGCGTCTTCCGCACCGAGGAGCACATGCGAAGCGGCATCGAGACCCTCAAGGACCTGCGCGAGCGCATTGGCGCGGCCCACCTCGCCGACAAGAGCCGTGCCTTCAACACCGCCCGGCTCGAAGCGCTCGAACTCGACAATCTGCTCGAAGTGGCCGAGGCCACCGCTGTCGTTGCGGAAGGGCGGCGGGAGAGCCGCGGCGCCCACGCCCGTGACGACTATCAGGAGCGGGACGACGACAACTGGCTGTGCCACTCGCTGTACTTCCCGGAGGATGGCCGGGTGGCCAGGCGCGGCGTGAACTTCGCCCCGAAGACGATGGAGGCGTTCCAGCCCGTGGAGCGGAGGTACTGAGGCCATGAAAGTCAGCATCTATCGCTACGACCCGGACGCCGACGAGAAGGCGCACTTGCAGGATGTGGACGTGGACTTGCCGGCAGGCCGCGACCTCATGGTGCTCGACGTGCTCGAACTCGCCAAGGCGCGGGATCCCTCCATCGCCTATCGCCGCTCCTGCCGCGAAGGGGTGTGCGGCTCCGACGGCATGAACATCAACGGCAAGAACGGCCTCGCCTGCATCACGCCGGTGTCGGAGGCGGCGCGCGGCGGCAAGCTGGTGCTGCGGCCACTGCCCGGCCTGCCGGTGATCCGCGACCTCGTGGTGGACATGGGCGCCTTCTTCCGCCAATACGAACGCATCAAGCCCTATCTCATCAACGACGCGCCGCCGCCGGCGCAGGAACGGCTGCAGTCGCCCGAAGACCGCGCCAGACTTGACGGCCTCTACGAGTGCATCCTCTGCGCCTGCTGCTCCACCTCCTGCCCGTCGTTCTGGTGGAACCCCGACAAGTTCGTGGGGCCAGCCGGGCTCCTGCAGGCATACCGCTTCCTCGCCGACAGCCGCGACACCGCCACCGAGGAGCGCTTGGCGGAGCTTGAAGACCCATTCAGCGTGTTCCGCTGCCGCGGCATCATGAACTGCGTCAATGCCTGCCCAAGGGGCCTCAACCCCACCCGCGCCATCGGCAAGATTCGTTCGATGCTCCTCACCGAGGCCACCTGAAGCGCGCCCCGGCGCCGGTGCCCGCGCTCAAGGAAGTAGAGCAAGATGCCAGAGTCCTTCGTCGAACGCATGAGGCGCAGTTCCCATGTTGCCGGCGGCAACGCCGCCTACGTAGAGACGCTCTACGAGAACTACCTTGACGACCCGAACGGCATCCCGGAGGCCTGGCGGCAATACTTCGACCGCCTGCCGATGGTGGACGGCGTGGTGGGCGATGTGCCCCACAGCACCATCATCCAGCACTTCGAGCGCCTGGGCCGCAACCGCCTGCGGGCGCAGCCGGAGCGCGTCGCCACCGAGGTCTCCTCCGAGCACGAGCGCAAGCAAATCCGGGTGCTCGAATTCATCATCGCCTATCGCCGGCGGGGGCATTTGCGGGCGTCGCTGGACCCGCTTGGCATGTGGGAGCGGGAGCCGGCGCCGGAACTGGACCTTGCCCACCACCACCTCTCCGAAGCCGATCTCGACACGGTTTTCAGCACCGGCTCGGCGCAGTTCTTCGAGGGTGGCCAGGCGACCCTGCGCGACATCGTGGCGGCGCTGAAGCAAACCTATTGCGGTTCGCTCGGCGTCGAATACATGCACATCACCGACTCGGCCGAACAGCTCTGGGTGCGGCAGCGGCTCGAATCCGTCCATGCTGCGCCGGAATTCTCCCCGGAAACCCAGCGCACGGTGCTTGATCGGCTCACGGCCGCGGAGGGGCTCGAGCACTACCTGCACACCCGCTACCCGGGCACCAAGCGTTTCGGTCTCGAAGGCGGCGAGAGCCTCATTCCCATGCTGCACGAAGCGCTGCAGCGGCTCGGCTCGCACGGCATCGTCGAGACGGTCATCGGCATGGCGCACCGGGGGCGGCTCAACGTCCTCGTCAACATCCTCGGCAAGGATCCGGGCGAGCTGTTCGACGAGTTCGAGGGCGTGATGCCGAACTCGGACCGCAGCGGCGACGTCAAGTATCACCAGGGCTTTTCGTCCAACGTCGTCACCCCCGGCGGGGAGATGCACGTGGCGCTGAGCTTCAACCCGTCGCATCTCGAAATCGTCGGCCCCGTTGTGGCGGGCTCCGTCCGCGCCCGCCAGGATCGCCGCCACGACTACACCGGCGCCTTGGTAGTGCCCATATTGATTCACGGCGATGCCGCCTTCGCCGGCCAGGGTGTGGTGATGGAAACCTTCCAGATGTCGCAGACGCGCGGCTTCCACATCGGCGGCACCATCCACGTCATCGTCAACAACCAGATCGGCTTCACCACCCATCGGCGCGAGGACGCCCGCTCCACGGACTACTGCTCGGAAGTCGCGAAGATGGTGCGGGCGCCGATCCTGCACGTGAACGGCGACGATCCGGAGGCGGCCGTGTTCGCCATGCAACTGGCGGTGGACTACCGGATGCAGTTCCGCAAGGACGTGGTAGTGGACTTGGTCTGCTATCGGCGACGAGGCCACAACGAGGCCGAAGAACCGATGAAGACCCAGCCGCTCATGTATCAGGCCATCCGCTCGCATCCCACGGTGCGGCGCATCTACGGCGATCATGTGGTGGTGACGGGTGCCTTCACCGAAGCCGAGGTGGACGCGGAGGCGAAGCTGTATCGCTACGCCTTCGAGACATCGGACCTCACCGCGCTGTCGCTGGTGGAGGAGCCGGACCGGGCGCTGTTCGTGGACTGGACGCCCTATCTCGGTGCCGACCGCGACTCCTCCGCCGACACCCGCGCAAGCCTGGAGACGCTGCGCGACCTCGCCGGAAGGCTCGATCACCTGCCCGAGGGCTTCGTCCTGCATCGGCAGGTGCAGAAGATCGTTGAGGACCGTCGGCGCATGGCGGCCGGCGCCATGCTCCTCAACTGGGGCTTCGCCGAGACCATGGCCTATGCCACGCTGCTGGCGGAGGGCTACGAGGTGCGCCTCGTGGGCCAGGATGTGGGTGTCGGCACCTTCTCGCACCGCCACGCCAGCCTTTACAACCAGAAGGACGGCAAGCGCCACATTCCCCTCGACCATCTCATCGAAGACAGCAACTTCGACATCTACGACTCGCTGCTCTCGGAAGAGGCCGTGCTGGCGTTCGAGTACGGCTACTCCACCACCGCACCCCGCACCCTCACCATCTGGGAGGCGCAGTTCGGCGACTTCGCCAACGGTGCGCAGGTGGTGATCGACCAGTTCATCTCCAGTGGCGAAACCAAGTGGGAGCGGCTTTCGGGCCTCGTCATGCTGTTGCCGCACGGCTACGAGGGGCAGGGGCCGGAGCATTCCTCGGCGCGCCTCGAGCGCTATCTGCAGCTCTGCGCGGAGGACAACATGCAGGTGTGCCTGCCGAGCACCCCGGCGCAGGTCTTCCACATGTTGCGGCGACAGGTGATGCGGCCCTGGCGCAAGCCGCTGGTGGCGCTGACGCCGAAGAGCCTGCTCAGGCACAAGCTCGCCACATCGACCCTGGAGGACCTTACGGACGGCCATTTCCACAGCGTCATCGGCGAGATCGACGATTTGGACGCCGAAGGGGTGACGCGGGTGGTGCTGTGCAGCGGCAAGGTCTTCTACGACCTGCTGCAGGGGCGTCGCGAGCAGGAACTCACCCACGTCGCGGTGGTGCGCCTGGAACAGCTCTATCCGTTCCCGGAGCAGGAGCTTGCCGGTGTCCTGCGACAATGGCCCAACATGCGCGAAGCGGTGTGGTGTCAGGAGGAACCCATGAATCAGGGCGCCTGGTATTCCAGCCAGCACCACATGCGCAACGTGCTCGCCGGCCTGCTCGGCGGCATCGAACTCGCCTACGCTGGACGCGAGGCGTTCGCCGCCCCGGCCGGCGGCTACATGGCGCGCCACATCGAACGCCAGCAAGCGCTGGTGCGGCACGCGCTGACGGGAATGAACGGGGCCTGAAGCGATGACAACCGAAATCAAGACACCGAACTTTCCGGAGTCCATCGCCGACGGCACCGTTGCGGCGTGGCACAAGGTCGTGGGCGAGCCGGTGCGGCGCGACGAAGTGCTGGTGGACATCGAGACCGACAAGGTGGTGATCGAGGTGCCAGCCCCGGCGAACGGCCAGCTTGTGGAAATCCTCAAGCAAGAGGGCGAGGTGGTGCTTTCGAATGAGCCGCTTGCGACCTTCGAGGAAGGTGCCGTTGCGTCCGCTCCGGCCCCTGCACCGTCTGCCCCGGAAGCGGAGGAAGCGGAAGTCGGCATGTCCCCAGCGGCGCGCAAGCTGGCGGCAGAGGCGGGCATCGATCCGGCGTCGGTGGACGGCACCGGTCGGGCCGGCCGGGTCACCAAGGAAGACGTCCAGCGCGCCATCGAACTCGAAGCTGGGGCCGAGGCAAGCGCGGTGCCGGCAGCGACGGCAACGCCGGCGGACGATCCGGTGAGCGTGGCGGATGATGAAGGACGGGTGGAACGCCGCGTGCCCATGACCCGCCTGCGCGCCACCATCGCCCGACGGCTGGTGGAGGCGCAGCAAACGGCAGCCATGCTCACCACCTTCAACGAGGTCGACATGGCACCGGTGATGACCATGCGCCGTCGCTACGGCGAGGAGTTCCAGGAGCGCCACAATGGCACCCGACTAGGCTTCATGTGCTTCTTCGTGCGCGCCTGCGTCGAGGCGCTGAAGCGCTTCCCGTCGGTGAACGCGTCCATCGACGGCAACGACATCGTCTATCACGGCTACTACGACATCGGTGTGGCCGTGAGCACCGACCGCGGTCTCGTGGTGCCGGTGATCCGCGACGCCGACACTCTCGCCATGCACCAGATCGAGGACGCCATCACCGAGTACGGCGGGCGCGCCCGCGACGGCCGCCTCGCCATCGCCGACGTGAGCGGCGGCACCTTCACCATCTCCAACGGCGGCGTGTTCGGCTCGCTGCTCTCCACCCCCATCCTGAACCCGCCGCAAACGGCCATCCTCGGCATGCACAAGATCGAGGATCGCCCCGTGGTGGTGGACGGCGACGTCGTCGTCCGGCCGATGATGTACCTGGCACTCTCCTACGACCACCGCCTGATCGACGGCCGCGAAGCGGTGCGCTTCCTCGTCACGATGAAGGAGCTGGTCGAAGACCCGGCCCGGATGCTGCTGGAGCTTTAGCTTCACCCCCAAATCCGGCTGGCACGGACAATGATCGAAAGCAATCGGATGGCTGGATGACCGACGCTACTCTTGTGCCCGGCGCAATGGTTCGGTTGAGGTCGGATCCGAGCCGTGGCGGGCTATTGCTTGAGGGAACGGACCCCCGGATGGCGAGCGTTCGCCTTATGGATGGAAGCGGCGTGTCGAGATTTCCTCGGCGTGCCTTGGAGGCCGTGCCAGAGCACGAGAGCATGGCCGACCGTTTCGCGACAGGGAGGTTCGTACATCCGGACGAGTTGCGTCGTGTGTTCACGCGCCTGCGCGTAACAGGCAGGCTCAGCGACGTCTTCTACAGCATGGAAGCAACTGCCACGGACTTCTATCCCCATCAGTTCAAGCCCGTCGTGAAGCTGATGAACTCGCCGACCGATGCCCTGCTCATCGCGGATGAAGTGGGAGTCGGCAAGACTATCGAGGCTGGCTTGATCTGGACAGAACTTCGGGCCCGGCTCGATTACGAGCGCCTTTTGGTGGTTTGCCCCAAGACCCTTGCCGCAAGTGGCAGGATGAACTGGACACTCGCTTTAATGTTCAGGCGCAGATCGGTGATGCTGCGGCGTTGCTGGGGGCGCTGAAGGGCGCCCGAGGCGGGCGTCGTGGCTTCGCGCTGGTGTGTAGCATGCAAGGCTTGCGGCCACCCCGAGACTGGGGGGCAAGCGAAACCGGCGACCAAGAACCAGGCGGGGCGAGGCGGGACCTCGCCAAGTATCTGGACGAGCAAGGGGACGGTGAGCCCCTAATCGACTTGGTCGTCTTTGACGAAGCCCACCATATGCGCAATCCAGATACGATGCTGCATCGATTTGGCCAACTGGCCAATGCGGTCTCCGCCCACCGTCTATTCCTGTCGGCGACGCCAATCCATCTGCGAAACCGGGACCTGCATTCCCTGCTCTCGATGGTTGATCCTGACACATTTGCGTTCCTGGAGACGCTCCAAGACCTAATCGGGACAAATGCCCCGATCGTCAAGGCACGCGACGTGCTGTTGCGTTCCGACTCATCGGCCTCTGAGATCCTTGATCTCCTGAGCCAGGCTAAGGCCTCCGCGACGCTCCGGCACAGCAAATCGCTGCAACAGATCCACAACGCGGTGGCGACCAGCAAACTGAGTCGGTCAGAGCGGTCGGAGTTGGCCGCTCGGCTTGAGCGGGTCAACCAGTTGGCCAATTACGTTACGCGAACTCGGCGAAGGGACGTCGAGGAGCACCGTGCGATCCGGGAACCGAAGGCTCCCGAACTGACTATGGCGGCGGACGAGAAACGCTTCTATAGCGAGATTTCGGGTGTTGTTGGCGAATACGCAAGGGAAAGGGACGTCAACGAGCCGTTTCTGCTCGCGAGCCCGCAAAGGCTCCTTTCGTCGAGCTTGGCAGCTGCCTCCCACTACTGGTGCGGCAGCATGCAAGACGGTGAAGAGGAAACGGACGACGACCTAGGCGAAGGGAAGTGGGACGACCGCCCGCTGGTGCGCGAGATCGTGCGCCGATCCCGTGAACTGGGGTTGACGGACCGCCTGTCCGAAGCGGATACCAAATTTACCCTCTTGAAAAGAGAACTAAACGAGCTCTGGCGAGGGGATGTGCAGCAAAAGGTAGTCCTTTTCTCCAGCTTCATACCGACCCTGCACTACCTGCAGGACAGACTTTCGGCCGACGGAATCGAGACGGAGCTACTGCACGCACGATCACTCGGCCCCGGACCGAAGTTCTGGAGCGGTTCCAAACTGACCCATGCGTTCGCATCCTGCTTTCCTCCGAGGTCGGAAGCGAGGGAATCGACCTGCAGTTCAGTTCGACCGTCATCAATTACGACCTTCCCTGGAACCCCATGCGCCTTGAACAGCGTATCGGACGCGTGGATCGTCTAGGGCAGACGAGTAAGAAGGTGCTTGTCCTGAATCTCATATACGGAGACACGATCGACCGGCGCATATACGACCGACTGTTCGAGCGCCTGGAGATTGGGCGGCAAGCGTTGGGTGACATGGAGTCGGTGCTCGGCGCGCCGATCCGCGACATGACCAGGAAGTTGCTAAACCCGCAGTTGACGCTCGAGCAGCAGGAAGACATCATCGACAAGACCGCTTTGGCATTGGAGAATCGCCGGCAGGTTGAGGAGCAGTTGGAGTCCGACGCGGCGGCTTTTTTGACCTACGTTCGGGATCGGCTCTTGCAGGACTTTCCGGGAACGGTAGTCGAGGCGAGCCCGCCCGGCTCGGATACCTACCGGATTGACCTGTCGGTAGAGGCGGCGACGGCCTTCCGCGATTTCCTCCAAAGGAGCGGCATGCGGGGCCAAACACGACTCCTCGGAGGCGTCTCCCGACACCGCTACCGCTTTACGTCGTCCATCGTCGACCGCAGCAGCCAGTTTGAGGATATCTCGCAACTGCACCCAGTGGTGCGCTTTGCCGCCCAGCGCGAGCGACGCTCTGGTGCCGGTGGCGAAGCCCGACGAGGGCTGGGCTTGATGCAATGCCGGAGGGATGCTCGGAGGGCCTTTACGTCCTTGCGGCTAGCCGTTGGTCCTTCGCGGGGCCGGATTCGAGTTCCGAAGCGAGTGTGCGCATCGGATATGCCGGGGCTGAGGTGGTGACCGGCCGGACCATTGGAGCAGACCTAGTGTAGTGTCCCAAATAAACTGTTGTTTATGAGGCGTCGATGGGTCATGCTTTTGCGCATCGCGTCTGGGGGCAAGTTCGATGCGGGTTGCGGCACCAATCACACTGTCGACCGAGGACCGGGGAAGGCTGGACAAGTGGGCGTCGTCGCGCAGTGCGCCGGTGCGCCTGCGGGAACGTTCGCGGATCGTCCTGATGGCAGCCGACGGAACGACGAACAAGGACATTGCCGCGAAGCTGGGCATCGACGCGAACAAGGTGGGACGCTGGCGCACCCGCTACGCGAAGGAGGGTGCGTCGGCGATCGAGAGGGAGCGGCCGCGCGGCGCCAACCACGGCGGGAAGGACAGCCGGGCGCAGGCGGCGTTGCGCACCCGGGTGATCGAGGCGACGACGCAGACGACACCGGAGGACGCCACGCACTGGTCGTGCCGGTCGATGGCGCGGCATCTGGGCACGACCCACAGCTTCGTCCACCGGGTGTGGCGGTCGCGCGGCCTCAAGCCGCACCTGATCCGGACCTTCAAGCTGAGCAGCGATCCTCGCTTCGAGGAGAAGCTGCAGGACGTGGTGGGGCTCTACCTGGACCCGCCGGAGAACGCGGCGGTGTTCAGCTTCGACGAGAAGAGCCGGATCCAGGCGCTGGACCGGACGCAGCCGGGCCTGCCGATGAAGAGGGGCCGCGCCGGCACGATGACGCACGACTGCAAGCGCCACGGCACGACCACGCTGTTCGCCGCGCTGGAGGTGGCCAGCGGCAAGGTGATCGGCAGGACCTGCCGCAGGCACCGTCACCAGGAGGTGCTGATGTTCCTGCGCGAGGTCGACAAGGCGGTGCCCGCCGACCAGGAGATCCACATCGTGCTCGACAACTACGCGACCCACAGGCACGAGAAGGTGCAGGACTGGATCGAGCGCAGGAAACGCATCTTCCTGCACTTCACGCCGACCGGCGCCTCGTGGGCGAACCTGGTGGAGCGGTTCTTCGCGACGCTGACCGACAAGCAGATCCGGCGCGGCGTCTTCACATCGGTGCCGCATCTCGAGAAGTGCCTGCGGGAGTGCCTGGAGCGTCACAACGAGAATCCGCAGCCGCTGGTGTGGACGAAGTCCTTCGGCGAGATCATGGAGAAGGTCGAACGCGGTCGGGCCGCGCTGGCCAACGCCTCTTAATCACCTTTTTGTTAAGGACACTACACTAGCTGAACGCATGATGGTTGTAGCCGCGAGTCAGGACTGGCCCCTGCTCAATGCATCCATGCACGAGCGACTGAAAGATGCAGCGACGAACGGGGTCGACCCCACCGCGGCAAAGGGGCAGGGAAATCGGTGGGACGCCAAACGGCACCCTTCATTGAGCCCGCGCAGGAGGAAACCGTGGAGCAGTGGCCTTGGCCGCCGCTTGGAGAGGTGAAGGAGGGGCCGCCGACGCGCATCTCCGACGGGGATAGGAGGCAGTTCAACGAAGTGTTGGAAGCTCATGCCGAGTCGCCCTTGTCGGGGGAGGATATCTACACATTTGTTGGCTTGGACTTTGGTACGAGCTCGACCAAGATGGTCGTGCGGTTCCCATACGAGCCTGGCGAAACGTCGATTGCGATTCCGGTGCCTCCCGCCATACGTAGTGGCAACCATCCCTACTTGTGGGGGACGGTCGTTTGGAAGCGAGATGGCGCGTACTTCCCTTGGCCCGAAGCGGGTGCCAACGCACTGTACCGCTTGAAGCAGGGGTTGCTGGAACCTTCGAACGACGAGCATCGGAGCACCGACGCAAACGTCGTGGCATATCTCGCGTTTGCGATCCGGTACGCCAAGGGGTGGGTCCTGCGAGAAAGGCCGGGCCTTTTTGTCGGCCGAAATCCGATTTGGCATGTCAACGTGGGAATGCCAGCCGAGAGTTTTAACGACTCGGTCCTACGGCCGCGTTTCCAGTCGGTCGTCGCTGCGGCGTTGGGGCTCGATGGCGGTTCAATCACCGAGTCGCGGGCAAGGCGTAGTCTTGACGAGGCAACCGTGGGGGCGGATGCCCCCCTACCGCCGATCGCGGATTCGCCGTGATTCCTGAGGCCGCTGCTGGGATGACAGGCTTTGCCCAGTCGCTACAAAGTGCCGCGGGGCTCTATCTTCTTGTCGACGTCGGTGCGTTGACGCTCGACGTCAGCATGTTCCGGCTCAACCGGGGTGCGGAGGGCGACCGTCGCTACTCCTTCATGGCGGCCAATGTCCGACCACTCGGAGTTGAATCGATCGAGTGGTTCAAGACCAAAGGGGAAAGACCGAGGACGACTGCGATAGACAATGCAGGAGGTCGCTACTGGATGTCATTGAGCATACCAAGACCAAGAAGGACCCAGCTGCCAGCGTTTGGCATGGCGAGTCCCTTCCCGTTCTGCTCACGGGAGGAGGCGCAGCGAACAAGCTGCACCAGGACGCCGTGTGCTCGTTCGACGAGAGATTCAGGACATCGCACTACAACACCGATGGGATTCGCCTGGTCCCGTTGCCGGCGCCGCGCTCGATTGATTGGCCCGAGCCGCTTGAGGCGTCGCGATCGGCAATGCTGCCGATCGTCGTTTCGCAAGGTTGGGCGTCGCGTGGGGCCTGAGCAACCCACCCGACGACATCGGCGAGATTCGACCAATGAGGGAAGTGGGGGACGTGGCGCCGCAAGTGCAGCGGGTCGCGGAGAGATTCGTGTCGAAGGACGATGTGTGATGTCTGCCTCCCGGCAGGACGTGCAGGTCCTTTGGGGGTAGTCTCGTGCCCTGATTGGTTTCAGCGGTGGCGACGGAACCTCGTTTCCTGAATGTGGCCATCCATGGCGTGCTTTTCTTTACCATTTGACAAATGTAAAGACCGCAACTACTCTACCTCGAACTTTCCTACGCAGTGTGGTTCCCCATGCCACGAGTCAGCGCTAAACGTCAGATCACCTTGCCGGTGGACCAGTGTCGGGAGGTGGGTATCGGCCCCGGCGATCTGTTCCGCAGCTTCGTCGCCGACGGTCGCATCACCATCATGCCGATGGTTCCCGGTGCGGCCAAGGGGTGCCTAAGGCACCTGCAAGGGGACCCATCGCTCAGCGATGAGGACTCGTTGCGGAGCGCGCTGGTAGAGTCGGAGCGTTGATCGCTGTCGACACCAACGTCCTGCTGCGCTACCTGCTCCACGACGATCCTGAACAAGCACTGCTCGCAGATCGCCTTTTCGACGGTGTCGAGGACGTGCTGATTGCGGATGTGGTGTTGGTGGAGACTGTTTGGACGCTGATGGGCCGCAAGATGGCTTGTCAGCGCAAGGCCTGATTGGCGTTGTCGAGCGTCTCTTCAGCGAGCCCAAGGTCCGTTTCGAGGACGATCAGGTTGTCTGGAGGGCCTTGCAGGCATATCGAGCGGCGGCTGGAGGTGTTGGGTCCGCGACGATGGGCTTTGCAGACGCTAGTGGTTGGCAAGGCCCAGTCGGTCGCCGCGGCGGCGGGCGATACGCTGAGTAGCGTGTACACCTTCGACAAGGCGATGCACCACCTGCCGAGCGTCGCTTCGCCGTGACGACCCTCGGCTCGGGCTGATATAGAATCGCCCCGATTGTCGCGGAGCTGGAGGCCCTTTGAGCACGGACAGATACGATCTCGTTGTCATAGGCGCGGGTCCTGCTGGCTACGCCGCCGCCATTCGAGGTGCCCAACTCGGCATGAGCGTGGCCTGCATCGACAAGGCTCTCGGCACGGACGGCCAGCCCACCTTGGGCGGCACCTGCCTGAACTGGGGCTGCATTCCGTCCAAGGCGCTGCTCGACGCCTCCCACAAGTTCGTCGAAGCCCGCGACTCGCTGGCCGACTTGGGCGTGGTCGCGCGCGGCGTGGCGATCGACGTGCCGCGCATGATGGCGCGCAAGGATGCTGTGGTGGCACAGCTCACCGGCGGCATCGGCACCTTGTTTCAGGGCAATGGCGTGACCCATCTTGCCGGGCATGGCCGGCTCCTGAGCGGTGCCCGGGTGGAGTTCGAGCCGCACGAAGGCGAGGCGCGTACGCTTGATGCGGGCAGCGTCGTGCTTGCACCGGGTTCCGTGCCGGTGGAGATTGCTCCGGCGCCGCTCGATGGCGACCGCGTCGTCGATTCCGCCGGGGCACTTGCATTCGATGCTGCGCCGTCACGTCTCGGGGTGATCGGCGCTGGCGTCATTGGCCTGGAGCTCGGCAGCGTCTGGGGCCGCTTGGGTTCGGACGTGGTGATTCTTGAAGCCCTGGAGGATTTCCTTCCCACCGTTGACTCCCGCATCGCCCGTGACGGCTTGCGCGAGTTCGGTCGCCAGGGCCTCGACATCCGCCTCGGCACCCGTGTCACCGGCGCCGAGGTGCAGGACGAAGCGGTGGAGGTGTCCTATCAGGATGCCTCCGGGGGCGAGCACTCGCTGGAAGTGGACCGACTCATCGTCGCCGTGGGCCGTCGCCCGTACACCGAAGGTCTCCTGGCGCCCGACAGCGGCGTCAATCTTGACGAGCGCGGCTTTCTCTTCGTCAACGACCTTTGTGTCACCGATGCGCCCAACGTCTATGCCGTGGGCGACGTGGTGCGCGGCCCCATGCTGGCGCACAAGGGAGCGGAAGAGGGCGTGATGGTGGCGGAACGCATCGCCGGTCACAAGCCGGTGGTGAACTACGACACCGTTCCCTCGGTCATCTACACCCATCCCGAAGTCGCCTGGGTCGGCAAGACCGAGGACGAGGTGAAAGCCGCTGGCGAAGACTACCGAGTGGGCACCTTCCCGTTCGCCGCCAGCGGCCGCGCGTTGGCTGCGGGCGACGCCAAGGGGCTAGTCAAGCTGGTGGCGGACGCAGAGACCGACCGCATCCTCGGCGTTCACGTGTTTGGCCCGCAAGCGAGCGAAATCGTCGCGCAGGCCGTCATCGCCATGGAGTTCGACGCCAGCGCCGAGGACCTGGGCCTCACCATGTTCGCCCACCCCACCCTTTCGGAGGCATTGCACGAAGCCGCCCTGGGCGTCGGCGGACACGCCATCCACATGATCAACCGGAAGCGCTGAACAACGATGAATCTTCACGAATACCAAGCCAAGGATTTGTTCCGGAGCCATGGGCTGCCGGTGTCTCGGGGCATCGCCGTGGACACTGCCGACGAAGCCGTTGCGGCGGCCGCCGAACTTGGCGGCGAAAAGTGGGTTTGCAAGGTGCAGGTTCATGCCGGGGGCCGCGGCAAGGCTGGGGGCGTGCGCCTGGCAAGCAATGCCGACGAGGTGCGCGCCTTTGCCGACGAGTGGGTTGGCGGTCGCCTCGTCACGGTGCAGACCGGTACCGAAGGGCAGCCCGTGAGTCGCATCTTCGTCGAGGAAGCGGCGGACATCGAAACGGAACTCTACCTCGGCATGGTGGTGGATCGATCCAGTCGCCGGGTAGTGACGATGGCCTCCACCGAAGGTGGGGTGGAGATCGAGCAAGTTGCGGCCGAAACGCCGGAGAAGATCCTGCGCGCTGCCATCGACCCCACCGTGGGGGCGCAAGCCTGGCAGGGCCGGGCCATGGCGTTCGATCTTGGTCTCGGCGGGCGGCAGGTGAATCAGTTCGCCAATGTCTTCGTGCAGCTCTCGCGCCTGTTCCATGAATGCGACTGCTCGCTCGTGGAGGTGAATCCGCTGGTGGTCACCAAGGCCGGCGACGTGCATTGCCTCGACGCCAAGATCAACATCGACAACAACGCACTCTTTCGCCAGAGCGACATCGCGGCGCTCAGGGATGCTTCCCAGGAGGACGAACGCGAGGCGCAGGCCGACGAGTTTGGCCTCAACTACGTCGCCTTGGACGGCGACATCGGCTGCATGGTGAACGGCGCTGGCCTGGCGATGGGCACCATGGATCTCGTCAAGCTGCACGGCGGCGCACCGGCCAATTTCCTCGACGTGGGAGGCGGCGCCACCGAGGAAGCGGTGGCGGAGGCGTTCAAGATCATCCTCTCGGACGACAACGTGAAGGCGGTGCTCATCAACATCTTCGGCGGCATCGTCTCCTGCAAGGTCATTGCCGAGGGCATCGTCGCGGCGGTGAAGCAGGTGGGCGTGGAGGTGCCGGTGGTGGTGCGCTTCGAAGGCAACAACGCGGCCGCCGGCCTCGCCGTGCTGGAGGAAAGCGGTCTCGCCATCGCCGCCGCCTCCTCGCTCGAGGATGCGGCCACCCGCGCCATCGCCGCCGCGGGAGGCAACCGATGAGCATTCTCGTGAACCGCGACACGCGGGTGATCTGCCAGGGCTTCACCGGCTCCCAAGGCACCCTGCACAGCGAACAGGCCATCGCCTACGGCACCCAACTCGTCGGCGGTGTCACGCCCGGCAAGGGTGGCTCGACCCACCTCGATCGCCCAGTGTTCGATACCGTGGCCGAAGCCGTTGAGCAAACCGGTGCCACGGCGACGGTCATCTATGTCCCCGCGCGCTTCTGCAAGGACTCCATCCTCGAAGCAATGGACGCCGGCGTCGATCTCATCGTCTGCATCACCGAGGGCATCCCCACCCTCGACATGCTCCTCGTCAAGGAGCGTCTCGACGCCACCGGCGGACGCTTGATCGGCCCCAACTGCCCCGGTGTCATCACCCCCGGCGAGTGCAAGATCGGCATCATGCCGGGCGACATCCACCTTCCGGGCCGCGTCGGCGTCGTCTCCCGCTCCGGCACCCTGACCTACGAAGCTGTCAAGCAAACGACCGACATGGGCTACGGCCAATCGAGCTGCGTCGGCATCGGCGGCGACCCGATTCCCGGCACCCACTTCAACGACATTCTGGGACTCTTCCAGGACGACCCCGCAACCGAAGCCATCGTCATGGTCGGCGAAATCGGCGGCACCGCCGAAGAGGAAGCCGCCGAGTTCATCGCCGCCAACGTCACCAAGCCGGTGGTTGGCTACATCGCCGGCGTAACGGCTCCGCCAGGCAAGCGCATGGGCCACGCCGGCGCCATCATCGCCGGCGGCAAGGGCACGGCAGACGAGAAGTTCGCGGCTCTGAGCCAAGCCGGAGTGAACACCGTCAAGAGCCTTGCGGACATCGGCGATGCCTTGGCTGAAAGCACTGGCTGGGGCTGAGCGCGAGGTCAACGGTTCCGGGGCACAAAGCCGGCCTGATTGATGGCGGCTTGGTAGCCCTCCCTGTGTCGTGGGTGGGTGCGCGGCGACGATGTCGCGGTCGAGCATGAACGTGACTCGTGTCCTGCCAGCCTGCTGCGCTGCTGGGCACATGCCCGTCTGCTCGACACTCGCGCCGGCGTGTCGCACGCGCCGGCTACACAGCCTTGCCTACATCCCCCAGACGTGGATGGTGGCGTCCGCGACGGTTTCCCGCCGGTGGAAGAGCTTTTGCTGCCAGGTACGCTGCGCGTCGCGGTCGAAGATGACGAGGTGCCCGATGGTTGCGCCGCAGCGGTCCATGTAACCGGCGGTCTGTTCGAGGCCCGTGGCGATGGTGCGCGCCAAGGCTTGGTGGAGCACCTTGCACTCGATCACAGAGCGCTGCTGGGCATCCCCTTGCCCCCAGACGAGAAGGAGATCCGTGCGGCCGCGGCCAAGGCCGTATTCGCGCTCGATGCGGCCGCCGCCGTTGACGATGCGCTGCAGGAAGGCCTGTAGCAGGAGCTGCGGGCCGGCCTCTTGGTAGTCGAAGCGGGCGACCCAATGTTCCGAGTGCTCGCGGAAGAAGGACTGGAAGCGCTCGATGAGCTTGACCGTGTTCAGGCTGCCGTCCTCGGCGACGTACCAAGCCCGGTCTTCCACGAGTCCTTCTTGCGCCGCCGCGGTGAGTTCGCGGGGCACGATCTCGGCATAGATCGGGTTTGCCACGCGCAGAGGCGGGTCTTGTGCCACGAGACCGAGGTCGCGGACATACTCGATGTCCTGCTGCGAGAATGCGCGTTCGTCGCCGCCGCTCAGGAGGGGCTCGATGACCCGCCGAACGCGATGCTCGCGCAGTTTGTCGGCCAGTTGATCGAGGTGCGTCTCGCGGCGGAGGATCAGCGCTTCCTGGGCCTCTTCAACATCCTCCGAGTGGATCGCGTTGCTCCGGTCGCGACCGGCCTTGCGCCGAAAGCAAGTTTCGTCGGCGAGAGCGTTCACGAGCCACGGTTGGCCTTGGCTCCGAGCAGCGATCGCAGCCACGGCCTCCGGGGTGAACTCCTGGCCGGTCTCCTGCGTGTGCTGATCGAGCAGCGCCTGCACTTCGGCTGCGGAGAAGTCGCCGAGCCGCATGGAGGCGGCCTTGATGTTGAAGGCGCTGCCGCCGGCGATGACGGCCTTCTCGGCGGCGGAATGGATGCGATAGTCCCGCACGTCGCGAACTCCGCACAGGGCCACGCTTTGCGGAAAGCCCTCTGGACGCATGTCGTATCCGGCACGCAGTTGCCGAAGCACCGTCAGCAAGGAGTCGCCGATCAGCGCGTCGATCTCGTCGATGAAGAGGACAATCGGCATCTGTGCCGCTTCGGCCCACCGGGTCAGTGCCTCCGCGAGCGCCGCATCTGGCCCGTATTCGGCGAGCACATCGGCCCAAATGCCAGCAAGATACGGATCGCCTACCGCACGGGCCCTGGAGGCGAGGCTGCCGAGGATGGCGCGCATCGCCGCATGCCGGTCTTCCCGTGCGGCTTGCGCGCCCTCCACGTTTACGTAAACGCACCGGAATGACCCTTCTGTGCCGCCGTTCAGCAGGTCGCGCAGGGCGAGCAGAGTCGAGGTCTTGCCCGTCTGCCGGGGTGCATGGAGCACGAAATAGCGCTTGTTCCGTACCAGCCGCAGCACCTCATCGAGATCGAGCCGCGACAGCGGCGGGATGCGGTAATGGTCGGCGGCGACCACCGGGCCGGAGGTGTTGAAAAAGCGCATCGGTTGAGTATGGCACGCGAGCTGGACCACACGCGCTTGGCCGGGGCAATAGCTATGACCCAAGGTAATGCTTGGCGGAGCTTGGCGCGTCCTATACTTGGCGCCCATGCTGATTGTTGACGATGGGCGGCCGGCGACGACCGTGCAGGTGGTGGCTGTGGGGGACCTGGCCGAGTGGCGGAGCCGGGCTTCTGCGGTGGAGCTTGCGTGGCTGGATCGGTTCGGGTTTGCCGCCAGCGCCAATGCGTTTGTTTTCCTTCCGGGCGGTGACGGTGCTCCGGATCGGGTCCTTGCTGGTTTGGGTGAGCGGGAGAGCATTGCCAGCCTCGGCCAACTCGCGATGCGGTTGCCAACGGGCGATTACCGGCTCGAAGGCGCGGCGGAGCAGGACTCGCTGGCGCTCGGCTGGGGGCTCGGCGGGTATCAGTTCACCGAATACCGCAAGCCGGCGCGGGCGCCGGCGACGCTGCTGATTCCGCCGGAGAGCGCTGCCGTGGTGGACGAGCTGGAAGCTGTGAATCTCTGCCGGGACCTCGTCAATACGCCCACTTCGGACATGCTGCCGCACCACATGGAGGATGCGGCTCGCCGCCTCGCAGAGCGTCACGAGGCGCGTATGGACGTGACGGTGGGGGACGAGCTGCTGCGGCGAGGCTTCAACACCATCCACACGGTGGGTCGGGCCAGCGCCTCGCCGCCTCGGCTCATCGACATCCGTTGGGGCGATGCCGAGCACCCCAAGGTGACGCTGGTGGGGAAAGGGGTCTGCTTCGACAGTGGCGGCCTTGACATCAAGAATGCACCCAACATGCGCCTGATGAAAAAGGACATGGGTGGCGCCGCGCATGTGCTGGGGCTTGCCCATCTCATCATGCAGCGGCGGCTGCCGGTGTCGCTTCGAGTGCTGGTTCCGGCGGTGGAGAACGCCATCGCCGGCAACGCGTTCCGGCCTGGCGACGTGATCCGCACCTATGCCGGCGCCACGGTCGAGATCGACAACACGGATGCGGAAGGGCGGCTGATCCTTTGCGACGCCTTGGCGCTTGCGACGGAGGACGAACCGGAAACCCTCATCGACTTTGCCACCTTGACCGGTGCGGCGCGATCAGCACTCGGCCCGGAGCTCCCGGCGATGTTCAGCAACGACGACGACATGGCGAACGGCGTCGCGGGGGCTGGCGCCTCCTGTGAGGACCCGGTGTGGCGATTGCCCCTGCATGCGGACTACCTTGCCATGCTCGACAGCACAGTCGCCGACATCGCCAACGCCGGATCGTCGCCCTATGCCGGCGCCATCACTGCCGCGCTGTATCTCCAGCGCTTCGTCGGCCAGGTGCCGTGGATGCACTTCGACATCATGGCGTGGAACACGCGACGGCGGCCGGCGCATCCGCTGGGCGGCGAGGCGATGGGCCTGCGGGCGGTGTTTGGCTGGCTGGCAGGTCGCTTTGGCGGTTGAATCGGGGCTGTGGATGGCTGTCCACTGACCTTGCCGCACCCCACAACCGACAGCGTCCTCGCCGTTTCTCGCCGGGGACACGCTCGTCAAGCCGCTTCCGCGAGCGTGGCGGGTGTATGATTCGCGCCGCCATGTTGCCCACCCAACAAGCCATTCGCTGTAGCTGAGGACACCGCTGCGTCGGGCGCCCCTGCACCTGTCGCGGTCAAGGATGGTGCCGCTTGCCGGCGGCGCGGGTCGATAGCTACCAGAGCAGCCGCAGAACATGGACATTCACCTGCACAACACCCGCTCCGGCCGTCGGGAACGGTTTGCGCCGCAGGACCCTGACCGCGTGACGATGTACCTCTGCGGCCCCACGGTCTACAACCTCGTCCACATCGGCAACGCGGTGCCGGCGGTTTGCTTCGATGTGCTCGTGCGGCTCTTGCGACTGAAATACGGCGGCATCTGTTTCGTTCGCAACATCACCGACGTGGACGACAAGATCAACGCCGCCGCGCTTGCCTCCGGGGAATCCATTGCCGAACTTGCGGATCGGTATGCCGACGCCTACCGGGAGGACGTGCGGGCGCTCGGCGTGCTGGACCCAGACGTGGAGCCCCGCGCCACCGAACACATCGGCGAAATCGTGGCGATGATCCGGGAGTTGATCGACGCCGGCCACGCCTACGCGGCAAGCGGCCATGTGTTGTTCCACGTTCCTTCCGATCCGAACTACGGCTCGCTTTCGCACCGGAGCCTGGAGGACATGATCGACGGCGCCCGAGTGGAAGTGGCGCCGTACAAGCGCGACCCCAAGGATTTCGTGCTGTGGAAGCCCTCCACCCCGGAATTGCCTGGCTGGGAAAGCCCGTGGGGTCGCGGACGCCCGGGGTGGCACATCGAGTGCTCGGCGATGATCCGCCAGCATCTGGGGCGCACCATCGACATCCACGCTGGCGGCAGCGACCTCACCTTTCCCCACCATGAGAACGAGCAGGCGCAAAGCACGTGCGCCCACGGCGCGGAGTTTGTGCGCTATTGGCTGCACAACGGCATGCTGAGCTTCGGCGGCACGAAGATGTCCAAGAGCCTCGGCAACGTCGTCACCATCCGCAACCTGCTCGGCCAACACCCCGGCGAGGTGCTGCGCTATGCGCTGCTGCTCGGCCACTACCGGCAGACCCTGCTGTGGGAGGATCGATTGCTGGTGCAGGCGCGCGCCAGCCTCGACACTCTCTACGGCGCCCTGCGCGATGGCGACGTGGGGCAAAACGCGAACTTGACCGCGAACGACTTTGCCGATGTCGCCTTGGATGAGATGCCGGCAGCGGTGGTGCAGGCCCTCTGCGACGACATCAACACGCCGCGTGCGTTGGCGGCCATGCATTCACTGGCGGCGGACGTGCATCGGACGAACTCGGCCGACGAGGCGCGCACACTGCGGCGCCAGCTTCTTGCCGGTGGCTGGCTGCTAGGGCTCCTCACCACGCCGGCGCCGGAGTACTTTCGCGCCGGCGCAGGCATGGACGAGGCCGAGATCGAACGTCGCATCGAGGAACGCCGGCAGGCCCGAGTCGACCGCGACTTCGCTCGCGCGGACGCGATTCGCGATGGGCTCGCGGAGCAGGGCATTGAACTGGAAGACACCCGGTCCGGCACGCGCTGGCGTGCCGCGGCCAACACGCAACCAAAGGTGGAGTAACCCGGATTGAAAGGGACGGAGATTCTTGTGGCGGCGCTGCTGGTGACGCCGCCCTGTTGGGCAGCCGCCACCGAAATGGACGACACCGAAGCAGAGCCGCCTGCAGCGACCGAACGGGTTAGCGTCACAGCGAGCCGCATCGGCGTCGTGGATCAGCGCATCGTGACCATCGAGGAAGAGGCCATTCGAGCGGCGGCCACGCACCACGGCGCGGATCTCCTGCGCGAACTGCCGGGCCTCGCGCTGTCGCCCAGCGGAGGACGGGGTTCGCTCACCCAGGCGCGGGTGCGGGGTGCCGAGGCGGACCATCTGCTCGTCACCGTGGACGGCTTCCCGGTGAACGATCCCGGCATCGGCTCTGCCTTCGACTTCGGCACGCTGGACCTGGCCGGGGTTGCCCGCGTGGAACTCCTGTCCGGGCCGCAAAGCACGGTTTGGGGCAGCGACGCAACTGCTGGCGTACTGAATCTGGACACGCTCCCGGAGCGCAGTGGACGCCGGGTGTCGCTCGGCTACGGCGGTGCGGCGACGCTTGATGCCGACATCGACCTTGCCCACGTGGGCGAACGGATGCGGGCACGGTTGGCGGCAGGGCATGTGGAAAGCGACGGCGACAACGTGTCGAGGCTCGGCGACGAAACCGACGGTTTTCGCAACGACACGATCCATGCCGTGGCGGCGGCGGTCGCAGGTCGATGGCATCACAAGGTGCTGGCGCGGCACACGGGCGCGGACGTGCAATTCGATCCCGCGCCATTCCCGGACCATGTGCCTGTGGACGGCGACCGCGCATCGTCCACCGACACCGTTCTGGTCGGCTGGGAAATGCGCTGGCAAGGCAAGGGCCGCGTCTCGCCAGGCCTCTCGGTGTTCCACGGCGAGAGCGACGTGGAACACGCCGCCGATGGGTTCTTCACCAACGCCACGCAGGGCGCCCGTCAAGGCGCGGTGCTTTCGTCGGCGCTGCGGCTGGCGTCCGGACATCGGGCCAGCGCGGCACTGGAGGTCGAGCGGGAGCGGTTCCGGCAGGTCGGCGAAGCCTCGGCATTTGGGGATCCAAACCAGAGCCGCACCTTCACCGGGTGGAGCGTCGCTGGCGAATACCAAGCCGACGTGGGTGCCGGCTCCATCACCGTCTCCGTGCGGCACGACACCAACGGCGAGTTCGACGACGCCACGACGTTGCGCATCGGCGCCACCACCATGGCCCTCGGCGGTCGCGTCTTCGCCAATGTCTCGGAGGGGATCAAGAATCCCACCTTCATCGAGCGCTTCGGCTATTTTCCCGGAACGTTCGTTGGCAATCCGAACCTGACACCCGAGCGATCGACAGCGCTGGAGGTGGGCATGGAACGCCGCTGGGGGGCGCTGCGCCTTAACGCGCTTGCGTTCCATGCCGTGCTCGACGGCGAGATCGACGGCTTTGCCTTTGCGCCGGATGTCGGCGGCTTCACCGCCCGCAACATCGATGGCGAGAGTCGGCGCACCGGCGCGGAGTTGACGGCCGATGCCGAGTTCGGAGCGGTGCGCTTGCGCGGCAACGCCGCCTGGGTGGACGCCACGGAAGCCGGCGAGCGGGAAATCCGGCGTCCTCGCCTCTTGGCGAGCGTGGCACTCGACGCGAGGTTGGGCGGGAACCTGACGTCGCATCTCGCCATCCTGCACAACGGCGCGCAGCTTGACCGCGATTTCTCCACCTGGCCCGCCCGCAGCGTGCGACTCGGTTCGTTCCGCCTGGTTCGGGCGAGCCTTGCATGGGCTGTCACCCCGCGCTGGACGATGCGCCTGACGGTGGACAACCTGACGGACGCCGACTACGCCACGGTGTACGGCCACCGCAGCCCCGGTCGCACCGCCCTGCTGCGGATCGAGTTTTCGGGCTGACGCCTAGCAGCCTGTCGGACTTCGGACGGCGCAAGCTGGCCGAATGCCGACAGGGTGACAGGACGGCTTGGGCTGGGGCAGGAAGCGTTGCCGAAAGGCAACGGTTCTTGTGGCGCTAGGCATTTGGGGAGGGCACGTGGATCACAAGCGACTAGCGGGGTTCGTGGACGAGGTGTGGGACGACAGCATCGTTCCAACCCTCTGCGACTACATCGAGGTGCCCTGCAAGTCGCCGCATTTCGATCCCGATTGGGAGCGGCATGGGTATCTGCGCGAGGCTGCCGAGCAGCTGGAGCGCTGGGCCGCGGCATCTGGCGTGTCGGGGCTGACGCACCGCATCGTCACGTTGTCCGGACGCACGCCGCTCCTCCTCTGCGTCGTGGAAGGCACCGGCCCCGGCAACGCTCTGCTCTACGGCCACTACGACAAGCAACCCGAATTCACCGGCTGGCGCGAGGGGCTGGCGCCGTGGAAGCCGGTGATTCGGGACGCTCGGCTCTATGGCCGGGGCGGGGCGGACGACGGCTATGCGCTGTTCGGTTCGCTCGCCGCCATCGCGGCATTGCAATCACAGGGCATTCCGCACCCGCGCTGCGTGGTGTTCGTCGAAGGCTGCGAGGAGAGTGGCAGCTTCGATCTGCCGTCTTACATGGACGCACTCGCGGAAGAAATCGGCACCCCTGATCTCGTGGTGTGCCTCGACGCGGAATGCGGCAACTACGATCAGCTCTGGCTCACCAACTCGCTGCGGGGGATGCTGATCGGCACCCTCACGGTGCAGGTGTTGGAGGAGGGCGTGCATTCCGGCGTCGCCGGCGGTGTCGTGCCTTCGAGTTTCCGCCTGTTGCGGCAGGTGCTCGAACGGGTGGAGCACTCGGTCACGGGAGCTTTGCACGAAGCGCTGAACGCCCCGATTCCCGAGGCTATGCGGGCGCAGGCGGAGCAGGTGGCAGGGGTTCTGGGCGAACTCGCTGTGAGTCGGTTCCCGTGGGCGGGAGACACGAACGCTGGCCCGGCGAGCCATGCGGAACTGATTCTCGCCAACGCATGGCGGCCAAGCCTCGGAGTGGTGGGGCTCGACGGTGCCCCTGCCACCAAGGATGCCGGCAACACGCTGCGCCCGCTGACCGCTGCCAAGCTGGCGTTCCGCCTGCCGCCCACGCTGGATGCGGAGGTCGCTGCGGATGCCGTCAAGCGAGCGCTGGAAGACGCACCCCCGCATGATGCCAAGGTGTCTTTCGAGGTGCAGGACACCGCCGGCGGCTGGGCCGCGCCAGCGGCCGCGGATTGGCTCACGGAGGCGTTGGGCACAGCCTCCCAAGCCCACTTCGGCGCACCGCTCATGGCAATGGGCACCGGCGGCACGATTCCCTTCATGAAGATGCTCGGCGAGCGCTTCCCTGGCGTGCAGTTCGCCGTTACCGGCGTCCTGGGGCCGAACTCCAACGCGCACGGCCCCAACGAATTCCTCGACATCCCCACAGGCAAGCGGGTAACCGCCTGCATCTCCCACGCGCTGGCCGCACTTTGTGACGACCGGGACTAGCAGCCTGTCGGACTTCGGACGGCGTAAGCTGGCCGAATGCGGACAGGGTGATGGGACGGCTTGGGCTGGGGCAAGAAGCGTTGCCGAAAGGCAACGGTTCTTGTGGCGCTAGCGTCTGAACGAGGGGCTTCGCAGGGAGGCGTCCTGGCCTGGCCTTCCCTGCGCGGAAGGCTTCCCTCTGGGGGCGGACGATCTACTGCAGCAGCGCCTCGCGGTCTTCGCGGCGGTTGCCGAAGCGGGTGGCGAGGAAGTCCATCTGGTCGATGAGGATGCGCCCGCTGTTGGTCAGCGCAAGGTACTCGGCCAGATTCGGCGCATACGGCAGCGCTAGCAGTTCCATGTCGCATTCGTGCGGCAGGCGGCTGCCCTTGTGGTGGTTGCAGCGCCGGCAAGAGGCCACCACGTTGTCCCAGCGGTCCTTGCCGCCGCGGGACTTGGGCACCACGTGGTCGCGGGTGAGTTGCGGCGCGCGGAAAACGCCGCCGCAGTAGAGGCACAGGTTGCGGTCGCGGGCGAACAGCGCCGCGTTGGTGAGCGGCGGTGCGGAGCGATCCGGTTCCACCAGCCGGCCACCGCAGGCGACGATGCTGTGGATGTCGATGGTGGTTTGGCTGCCGTCTTCGCGCGAGTGGCCGCCGCGCAGGTGCAGGATGGACTCGCCCAGCGTCCAGATGACGAGGTCCCGCGCATACAGGCACACCGCATCCTGCCAGGACACCCACTCCACGGGCTGCCCGGCCAAGTTCAGCCGCAGGATGCGCGGCACTCGGTCGAACTGTTCAAGCGTTTGCAGCATTTCGTTGCTTCAGCCCAAGTTCGTGCAATTCCCCCCCTGCGCGCGGCGCCGATAGTACGACGAATCGTGTCGTGGTGGGGACTTTGTGGCTACCAGTTCTCCACCCAGGGGCGCAGCACCACCTCGAATGCCCACGTCGAACGATGCTGTCGGTGCAGGTGCAGATAGGTTTCGGCGATGCAATCGGGATCGGCCATGTTGTCGCTCTTCGATTCGCCAGCCATGCGATGACGACGTTTGCCGTCGTCTTGGCGCCAACCGATGGCGGCGTCGATGGGCACGCTGGCGATGTGGATGCCCTGCGGCATCAGTTCCCGCGCCATGCTCTCGGCGAGCCCGGATTTCGCTTGACAGGCCATCGCGAAGGCGCCGCTCCTTGCGTAGCCCTTCTTGGCGGCGCTGGCGTTGGTGAGGATGACGGTGCCGCGATGTAGCGTCGGCGAGCCGGCCGGGTCGTGCTTGAGCATTCGCGCTGCCGCGTTCCGGCTGACGAGGTAGGCGCTGTAGGCGGAGTTCATCAGCACCTGCCGCACGAGTTCGGGATCCGCCTCGGTGATGCCCTTGCGGAAGATGTCCGCCATGCGGCCGTCGATGTTGTGGACGACGAGGCGCGGGCTGCCGAGGTCCGCCGCCACTGCGTCGAACAGCGCGTCCACGTCGTCAGGATTCGCCGCGTCGCAGGCATAGCTCTTCACGCCGAGGGATCGTTCGATCTCGCGGATGGCCGGCTTGTCCGGGGTGCGAGCCGCCACCGCCACCGTCATGCCCTCTGCCGAAAAGAGTCGGGCGCAACTCGCGCTGATGCCTGGGCCGGCACCGACGATCAGGGCGACTTCCGGTTCGGGTGCAGCGTCCGTTGCATGCGTTTCCGCCATGTGGTGTGTTCCTTCGAGCGAAGGGCGATCATAGCGCCTGCGCGCCGTTGCGGCGCGCCTCGTGCCACGCATGCGCGTTCAGCTCAACCGACACTCGCGCCTCGCTGCCGGCATTCATGAACAATCTGGGTTGCGACAGCGGGGGGCGCAGATGACGAACGCACCAGGCCATTCCGGCGGCTCCTTGGACGGGCTGCGCGACAAAAAAAGCCGCGTTGCATGGAGCATCGCGGGTTCCGACAGCGGCGGCGGCGCCGGCGTGCAGTCGGACGTGCGGACGTTCCAGGACTTCGGTGTGCATCCGGCCAGCGTGGTGACGTGCATCACGGCGCAGAACACCGTGGCGCTGACGGAGAGCCATGTCCTTCCGGCCGCCGTGGTGCGAGCCCAGATCGAGGCGCTGCGCACCGACCTTGCCCCGGATGCGATCAAGATCGGTGCATTCGGCAGTGCAGAGAACGCGGCGGCGGCGCTCGACTTCCTGCATGCGCTTGCACCGGCACAGCGCCCGTTTGTCGTCTGGGACCCGGTGCAGACCGCCACCGTGGGCGGAAACCTCGGCACCCTGCCGGGACGCACCGTCGATGCCTTGCTCGCCGCAGCGGATGTGGTGACGCCGAATGCCGCGGAGCTTGCAGGTCTTGGCGTCGATGCGAGCGATCACGCCACTGCGGCCAACAGCCTGCGCGCCCGTGGCGTCGGCGCGGTGCTGGTCACCGGCGGTCACGAGCGCGCGCCCGGCACGGACTTCTGGGCCTCGTCCGAGCGAGCGTTCTCTCTCGTTGGCGACTCGTTTCCGAGCCGCGGTGCGCACGGTGGTGGCTGTGCGCTTGCAAGCGCCCTGGCGGCGGCGCGCTTGTGTGAGGACGACGCCGAGTCTGCGCCCGTGCTTGCCCACATGTATGTTCGTCAAGGCCTGCGCGCTCTGGCACATGGCCGCGCAGCGCCGGGCGCTGGCCGCCCGCCGCTTCCGCACCTCGGCTGGCCCGGCAACGTTGCCGATCTGCCGGGGGTTTTCGATGGTCAGCAGGCCCGGCACGCCTTTCCCCGTCTCTCGCACCCCATTGGCCTCTATGCGGTGGTGGCGACACCGGAATGGGTGCGCCGCTGTGTGGACTACGGCGTGGACACGGTGCAGTTGCGCCTGAAGAACGCCTCCCCTGGAGAATTGCGACGCGCCGTGTCGACTTGCGTGGCCGCCACCGAAGGCTCGGGTACGCGCCTGTTCGTCAACGACCACTGGCAGGAGGCGATCCGCGCCGGCGCCTACGGCGTGCATCTCGGCCAAGAGGACCTTGAAACCACCGACCTCGCCGCCATCGCCGACGCCGGCATTCGCCTTGGCGTGAGCACCCACAGCTACTTCGAGATCGCCCGCGCTCACGCCGTCGCGCCGAGTTACGTCGCGATCGGCCCAATCTGGGCCACGACGACGAAGCCGATGAAGTTCGCCCCCCAGGGCGTCGAGCGCCTGCGTCGCTGGGTCCGCCTGCTCGCCCCGCTCTATCCCCTCACGGCGATCGGCGGCATTTCCGCCGAGCGAGTTCCGTCGGTGATGGCCACCGGCGTCGGCAGCGTAGCCGTCGTGCGCGCCATCACCGAGGCCCCTGAGCCCCGAGCCGCCGTGGCACAGCTGCGTACGGCCATGAGGGAGGCGCCGACAGGGTGATGGGACCGCTTGGGCTGGGGCAAGAAGCGTTGTCCGAAGGCAACGGTTCTTGTCCGCCGCTGCACCGGATGTTCACTGGACCATTCGCCGGCAGTGCCTCACTTTGGCTTGTGCAGCCTCTGCCACCGCCCTCCCTCCGGAAGGTGGTCCCGGCAGGCAGATCGACGCAGACGCCGGTTGCCAACGGCCATGTGCCACGCCAGGCAAGCCAAGGTGAGACACCACCCATTCGCCAGCGGCTTGGCGCGGCCTCGCGCATGGTGGTAAGGTCAACGCCCATCTTCGAGTGAGGTGGGTGGCATCACGACGCACTACATTTTCGTGACCGGTGGCGTGGTGTCTTCTCTTGGGAAGGGCATCGTCACTGCCTCCCTCGGTGCCCTTCTCGAAGCCCGGGGCCTCAGCGTCAACATCCTCAAGATGGATCCCTACATCAACGTGGATCCGGGCACCATGAATCCGTCCCAGCACGGCGAGGTCTTCGTCACCGCCGACGGCGCCGAGACCGATCTCGATCTCGGCCACTACGAACGCTTCGTGCGCGGCAGCCGCATGTCGCAGAGCAACAACTTCACCACCGGCAGCGTCTATGCGGAAGTCATCCGCAACGAGCGACGCGGCGACTACCTCGGCCGCACGGTGCAGGTGATTCCGCACATCACCGACGAGATCCAGCGCCGCACCCTGGCCCTCGGCGAGAACCACGACGCCGTGATCGTCGAGATCGGTGGCACGGTGGGGGACATCGAGTCGCAGCCCTTCCTGGAGGCGGCACGCCAGTTGCGGCTCAAGGTCGGTGCCCGCAATGCCCTTTTCATCCACCTCACCCTCGTCCCCTGGCTGCCGACCGCCGGTGAGCTCAAGACCAAGCCCACCCAGCACTCGGTGAAGGAACTGCGTTCCATCGGCTTGCAGCCAGACATACTGATCTGCCGCTCCACGGAACCGTTGCCGCGTGACGCCCGCGCCAAGATTGCGCTATTCACCAACGTCGAAGAGCGAGCCGTGGTGCCGCTCGAGGACGCCGAGTGCATCTACGAGATCCCGCTGCTGCTGAATCGTCAGGGACTCGACAAGATCGTCGTCGAGCACTTCGGGCGCAGCTGCGCCAGCGCCGACCTGACGGAGTGGGAGCGGGTGGTGGATCACCTCGCCAACCCCTTGCGCAGGACCGCCATCGCCTTGGTGGGCAAGTACCTCGACGTGCCCGACGCCTACAAGTCCTTGGCCGAAGCCATCGCCCACGCCGGCATCCAGACCCGCACCGACGTGGAGGTGCGCTACGTGGATGCGGAGGACATCGAGCGCGGCGACGAATCTGCCCTCGCCGACGTTCACGCCATCCTCGTTCCGGGAGGCTTCGGCGAACGCGGCTTCGAGGGCAAGATTTGCGCCGCCCGGCATGCCCGGGAACGCAACTTGCCCTATCTCGGCATCTGCTACGGCCTGCACGCGGCGGTGATCGACTTCGCCCGCAACGTTGCCGGCTACGACAACGCCAACTCCACCGAAATCAACCCCAACACGCGGGACCCGGTGATCGGCCTCGTTTCCGAATGGCGCGACGAGACCACCGGCGAGATGCACCGGCGCGACGGCGGCGAAGATCGGGGCGGCACCATGCGGCTCGGCGAGCAGGGCTGTCGTCTCATTGACGGCACGCTGGCGCGGGATCTCTATGCCACGGGCACGGTGTCCGAACGCCATCGCCATCGCTACGAGGTGAACGACCGCTACATCTCGGAGTTCGAGTCGTTGGGCCTCAAGGTGGCCGGGCGCAGCGACGATCAGCTCGTGGAGATCATCGAGCTGCCGGGGCAGGACTGGTTTGTCGCCTGCCAGTTCCACCCGGAATTCACCTCATCCCCCCGCGACGGCCATCCGCTGTTCCGCGGCTTCATCGAGGCGGCCAACCGCCACGCCGCCGCCATGAGGGCGCCGGCGCAAGCCGCCGGGGACTGACAGATCGTTGGGCATGAAGCTATGGAACTCTGCTCCTTCCGGGTAGGTCTCGACCAGCCGCTGTTCCTGATCGCCGGGCCGTGCGTCGTCGAGAGCGAGGCCCTCGCATTGGAGACGGCGGCGCGGTTGAAGGAGATCGCCGGCGCGGTGGATGTCCCGTTCATCTACAAGAGTTCGTTCGACAAGGCCAATCGCTCGTCGCACGAGAGCTATCGCGGGCCGGGCATGGAGGAGGGCTTGCGCATCCTCGATCGCGTACAGGTGGAGGTGGATGTGCCGGTGCTGACCGATGTCCACGAAGACACCCCCATCGACGAGGTGGCGAGCGTCGCCCAAGTGCTGCAAACCCCGGCGTTCCTGTGCCGACAGACCAACTTCATCCAGCGCGTGGCGGCGGCGGGGCGTCCGGTCAACATCAAGAAGGGCCAGTTCCTTGCCCCGGCGGACATGCGCCACGTGGCCAACAAGGCGAAGAGCGCCGGCAACGAGCAGATCATGGTGTGCGAGCGGGGCGCCTCGTTCGGCTACAACAACCTCGTCTCGGACATGCGCTCGCTGGCCATCATGCGCGAGACCGGCTGCCCGGTGGTGTTCGACGCGACGCATTCGGTGCAGATGCCGGGAGGGCTCGGCGACAAGTCCGGTGGCCAGCGCGAGATGGTGCCGGTGCTGGCGCGGGCAGCGGTGGCGGTGGGAGTGGCGGGGCTCTTCATGGAGACCCATCCCAATCCCGACGAAGCGCTCTCGGACGGCCCCAATTCCTGGCCCACCGGGATGATGCAAGACCTGCTCGGGCAGTTGAAGGCCATCGATGCGGTGACCAAGGCCCAGGGCTTTGCCGAGGAGGCGCTGGCGTGACGCGCATCGAGGCGGTCCTGGCCCGGGAAGTCCTCGACTCGCGGGGCAATCCCACGGTGGAGGCGGAAGTGCATCTGGCCGGCGGTGCGGTGGGCACGGCCATCGCTCCCTCCGGAGCATCGACCGGTGAGCGTGAGGCATGGGAGAAGCGCGACGACGATGCGCGTCGCTATCTCGGCAAGGGCGTGCTGAACGCGGTGGCCGGCGTGGGAGGCGAAATCGCGCCGCTTCTCATCGGCCGCGATGCGACGCAGCAGGACGCGATCGACCGCGCGCTGATCGAACTCGACGGCACCGAGAACAAGGCGCGGCTGGGTGCCAACGCCATCTTGGCTGTGTCGTTGGCGGTGGCCAAGGCGGCAGCGGCGGGGTGCGGTCTGCCGCTGTATCGACACTTGGCGCGCCTGTGCGGCAACGAGGGCGTTGCCACGGTCGGGGAGGCGGTGCGCCTGCCGATGCCCATGATGAACATCCTCAACGGCGGTGCTCATGCCGACAACAACGTGGACATCCAGGAGTTCATGGTGCTTCCCGCGGCGGCGCAGAGCTTCGCGGAAGCGCTGCGCTGCGGCGTCGAGGTGTATCACGCCCTGAAGGCGGTGTTGCGCCGCGAAGGGCTTGGCACCGGCGTCGGCGACGAGGGCGGCTTTGCGCCGGATCTGCCTTCGGATACGGCGGCGCTGGAGTGTGTTTGCGAAGCCGTGTGCGACGCGGGATACCGGCTCGGTGAGGACGTGCTGCTCGGCCTCGACAGCGCGGCCACGGAGCTTTGGGATGAGGATGCCTACGCCATGCGGGGCGAGCGCCTCTCCTCGGACGGCATGTGCGACCGGCTCGCGGCGCTGGTGGCCGACTTTCCCATCGCCAGCGTCGAAGACGGGCTCGGCGAGAACGACTGGCCCGGCTGGCGGCGGCTCACCGAACGGCTGGGCGCAGACCTGCAGCTCGTGGGTGATGACATCTTCGTCACCAACGTCAAGATGCTGCAGCGGGGCATTCGCGAGCGCGTGGGCAATGCCATCCTCGTCAAGCCCAACCAGATCGGCACCCTGACCGAGACCTTCGCCGCGATGCGGATGGCGACAGAGGCTGGCTATCGCTGCGTCATTTCGCACCGCTCCGGCGAGAGCGAGGACACGACGGTGGCGGACCTTGCGGTCGCCACCGGCGCCGGCCAGATCAAGACCGGCGCCGCCTGCCGATCGGACCGCGTCGCCAAGTACAATCGCCTGCTGCGCATCGAGGCCCTGGCCGGAGATGCGGCGGAATACAGGGGCGGGGCCGAGTTGGCCGTGCAGCCAAGGAGGGCAGGCTGATGCGCTTCTTTGCCACCGCCGGCGCCATCGTGCTCGCGCTTCTGGTGTGGCAGTACTGGTTCGGCGAGTCCGGCTGGTTGGCGGTGCGCGATTTCGGTCGCGAGACCGCCAAGGAGGAACAGCAGGCCGCCGAGCTGGCCGAGCGCAACCGACGGCTTCGGGCAGAGGTGTTGGCGCTGAAGGAGGGCAACGCCGCCGTGGAGGCGCGCGCGCGCGCGGACCTCGGCATGGTGCGCCGGGGCGAGACCTTTTACCAGGTCATCCCGCCGGCGGAAGCCGCCCCTCGTTAGCCCGGATTATTCACGAATGCCCTACTGCGGACGACGATGCGCTCGCTGTGGCCGGGCCAGTTCGCGCGTCCACAGGACGCGTTCGCTCCGGCCCCCTCGGCATAGAGCGCAGCCTTGCCTTCGGGGTCCTCGCTCCGTGCCTTCTGGCACGCGTCCGTGCCTCCTGCACGCGTGCGGGCCCCCACCTACGGCGCGCGTCTCGTCGCCCTCGCTACGCGCATCCATGAACAGTCCGGGCTAGAGTCGATGGTCGCGAGTTGGAACGGGCAGGATCCGGCAGCCAAGTCCTTCGTTGATGTCCGGGCGGCGTGGCCACAGGCCGGCCGACCGGCCGCCACCGGCGCACTACGGCTGTCCGCGCGCGACTTCCGTGTGGACGAGGAACTTGGTTTCGAGCCGGACGGCAGCGGTGAGCATCTCTACGTCCGGGTGCGTCGGAGCGATCGCACGACGCCGCAGACCCAGGCGACCCTCGCGCGCTGCTTCGGCGTCGCGGCGATGGATGTGGGGTATGCCGGCATGAAGGACCGCCACGCGGTCACTCGGCAGTGGTTCAGCATCCGCGCGCCCCGTTTCGCGGATGCGGTGCCCGACGACGCCCGCATCACCCTCGAAGAGCGCATCCGCCATCCCCGCAAGCTGCGCCCGGGCGACCACTGCGCCAATCGCTTCGAGATCGTCGTTGGGGGTGTGGTCGGGGACTGGGACGAGAACCTCCGCCGAGTCGCAGAGGGCGGCTTCCCCAACTATTTCGGCGAGCAGCGCTTTGGTCGCCGCGGCGCCAATATCGACCGGGCCTGGACCTGGGTGCGGGCGGGAAGACCTGCCTGCCGGCGCTTTGTGCGCGGCCTGCACATCTCGACGCTGCGGGCACTGATCTTCAATGATGTGCTTGGGACGCGGGTAAGGGACGGAAGTTGGCGTACCGCTCTCGATGGCGAGCCGGGCCTGGCCGCTGGCGATGGGCGCTTGCCCACTGGGCCGCTTTGGGGCCGAGGTCGTTCGCCTGCCGGCGGGGTCACCTTGCAGCGGGAGCGAGTTGTGGTCGAACGCCGCCGTCAGGTGGCCGAAGCGCTGGAGTTCACCGGCGCGCGTCAGGCTCGTCGTGCCCTCGTCACCGTGCCCGGCGACCTTGCCTGGGAGAAAACGGGCGCCGACCTGCACCTTCGCTTCGTGCTGCCGCCTGGTGCCTATGCGACGTGCCTGCTGGCCGAAATCGTGGTGCCCGTGGACGGAGCGTCCGCGTGAACATGCTCGACGTCGAGGGCGCGGGCATGACGTCGCAACGCAATCGCGACCGGCTTGCGCAGCGTCTGGCGCAGCAGGGCATCGCCGATGCGCGGGTGCTTGAAGCGATGCGCACGACGCCGCGTCACCTGTTCGTGGAGTCTGCGCTTGCGGACCGCGCCTACGAGGACATCGCACTGCCCATCGGCCACGGCCAGACCATCTCGCAGCCGTGGGTCGTGGCGGCCATGACCGAGGCCGCCATCGAGGCAGCGCCGTCCCGCGTGCTGGAAGTGGGCACCGGCTCCGGCTATCAGGCGGCGGTGTTGGCGCGGCTTGTGCGACACGTGTTCACCGTCGAGCGCATCGCCCCGTTGGTGGAACGCGCTCGCCACCGCCTGCGCAACTTGCGCATTCGCAACGTCCATGTCCGCCTGGACGACGGCAACCTGGGTTGGCGCGGGCGTGGACCGTTCGACACCGTGCTGGTCACCGCCGGTGCCGAGACCCTGCCGGAAGCGCTGCTGAAGCAGGTAGCGGAGGGCGGTCGCCTCGTCATCCCGGTGGGCAACGGTGACGTCAAGGATCTATGCGTGCTCACCCGCGATGGCGATGGCTGGCGTCGTCGTCGCCTGAGCCGGGTGCGTTTTGTGCCGCTCCGAGAGGGGGTGCAGCGGTGAGCGTCGGCACTGCCGGCGTCTGCCTGCGCGGGCTGGCGATGGGCATGGCGGAGGTGGCGCCCGGGGTCTCGGGTGGCACCATTGCCCTCGTTACCGGCATCTACGATGAACTGGTCGGGACCCTTGCCAGGCTTTCGCCACCTTCCTTCGGGATATTGCGAAACGGCTTGCCGGCGTTCTGGCGGCATCACAACCTGACGTTTCTCGTCGCCTTGGGTGCGGGCATGGCGGTGGGTCTGGTCGCCATGGCGGAGTTCCTCGTCTGGCTGCTGGCGACTCGCCCTTCGCTAGCGTGGAGCTTCCTGTTTGGCCTGATGGTGGTGGCGACATGCGGCGTCGCATTGCAGTCGAAGCCCTCGTGGCTGCTTGCGCTTGGCGTGCCCGGCCTTGGGATTGGCGTGTTGATCGCCGCTGGCAGCGGCGTGCCGGAGGTGGAGGGGAGCGTCAGGCTGTGGGCGCTGTTCGGCGGCGGTGCGCTGGCGGCCACTGCGTGGATCGTGCCCGGCGTGTCCGGCGCGTTCGTGCTGGTGTTGCTGGGGCTGTATGCGCCCGTATTGGCGGCGGTGCATGAGCGCAACCTGGGCGAGCTCGCGGCCCTGGCTGGCGGCATGGTGGTGGGCTTGATGCTGTCGTCGCGCCTGTTGGCACGCTTGTTGGCGACGCGACGGCCGGCGGTTCTGGGTCTCGTCACGGGGCTGATGGCAGGCTCCTTGTTGAAGCTCTGGCCGTGGCGCAGCGAGGGGGCGGCAGCGTTGCCGACGACGTCGGAACCCCTGCTGGCCATGACGATGGCCGTGGCGGCGCTGGGCGCCGTGGCGGCGTTGGCGCTCTTGGCGGTGGGCAGGAAGGCAGGGCGGCCATGAACTCGGCACGGCGCCGCGGCTTGGTCGTCACGGTGGCGGCTGCAATGGCGGCACTGGCCTTGCCTGCCTGCACGCCGCACTCGCGGGCGCCCATGGCGGATCGCTCCGAGGCGCGGCCGGCGGCCAGGCCGAACACCTACACCGTGAAGAAGGGGGACTCGCTGTATGCCATCGCGTGGCGCCATCAGCTCGACTATCGGGACCTCGCCACCATCAACAACATTCGTGATCCCTACACCATTTATCCGGGGGACGTGATCAACCTGCGGGTGACCGAAGGCGTGCGCTTTCGCGTGTCTCGAGCGCCGGCGCAGTCGCGTCAGGCAACGCCCCGCAGCCCGCAACGCGAGGCACAGGCCGCCGATGGCCACAGGCAGGGTACAGCCGCGCGAACGCCGTCGCGCAAGACGACACCGCAGGCGATATCGCCAGCGACGAAGCCAGACAGGCCGGCCACCCGATTGCAGCCCCGCGCAACGGAGTCTGTGCCGGGGAGAGCGACGCCGGCAGCGCCACAACCAGCACCGGCCCGCGCCGGTGCGACCCGCGGCTGGTGGCATCCCGTGGGCGTGCGGCCCACCCAAGCCTTCGGTCGCGGCAACCTCGGCCAGGACTATGTGCTCGCCCCCGGCGCGAAGGTGTATTCGGCATCCGGCGGGGTGGTGATGTATGCCGGCCCCGGCCTTGGCGGATTTCGCCACTTGGTGATTGTCAAGGCCAGCAATCAATATCTCGCCGCCTATGGCCTCAATGTCGCCCCGGTGGTGCGCGAGGGCGAGGCGGTGCAGCCGGGGCAGGTGCTTGCGGCCATCGACGGCGACGGCGCCCTCAGCCGTCGCTTTCATTTTGAAGTGCGGCGCGACGGGAAGCCGGTGGACCCGAAGCCGCTGATAGGCTCCTGACGACTGTTCCCCACCTTGGGTAGAATGCGCGCCCTTTGGACCAGTGTCGGTTGCCTGCATGACCTTTGTCGTCGGCGATAGCTGCATCAAGTGCAAGCTCACGGATTGCGTGGAAGTGTGCCCCGTGGACTGTTTCTACGAAGGGCCGAACATGCTCGTCATCCACCCGGACGAGTGCATCGACTGCGCCCTGTGCGAACCCGAATGCCCGGTGGACGCCATCCATTCGGAAGACGAAATCCCCGAAGGGCAGGAGCAGTTCCTGGAGCTCAACGCGGAACTGGCCGAGGTCTGGCCCAACATCACCGAAAAGAAACCAGCCCCGCCTGACGAAGCCGACTGGCGCAACGTGCCCGACAAGCTCCGATACCTCGAACGCTAGCGGACGAGTCCCGAGGGGTTCCTTTGGGAACCTCGGAATCGAGCCGATGAACCCGCTGCCCTGCGGCGCCAGCGCCACAAGAACCGTTGCCTTTCGGCAACGCTCTTGCCCAAAGCCGTCCCGTCACCCTGTCGGCATTCGGCCAGCTTGTGCCGTCCGAAGTCCGACAGGCTGCTAGCGCGCCCTTGCGGGCGCGTCGGCAGTTCGCTTCGCGAACTGCTTGGCCTTCGGGCTCGCATTCGCTCGCACCTTCGGCTAGGAGCCGGCGCCGTTCTACGGCGCAGGCTCCTAGCCCGGATTATTCACGATTGTTCATGAGCGGATGAGACAAAAGCCCTTGGCTCTGCGAAAATGGCGTTGCCAAACAACCGGTTGACGCAGGGAAGGGCTTTTGCATGGGTGACCATGCCACCAAACAGCGTGTGTTGTTCGAGGGCCTGTCGAAGAAGGGGGTGACGGTCCAGTTCGACCAGGATCATGCCAGTTCGGACGGGGGTGCAGTTCTGCTCGAGGCCTGCGACGAGCGGCTTCGGTTGAGCGAGACGCTGGCGGGGTGCCTGTCGGACGACCGCGACCAGTCGAAGGTCGCCCATTCCCTTCGGGAGCTGTTCCGGCAGCGCCTGTTCGGCATCGCCTGCGGCTGCGCCGACGGCAACGACGCCGCCCGGCTGGCCCACGATCCGGCGATGAAGCTGCTGACGGGACGCGACCCGGTCGCCGGCGAGTCGCTGGCGTCGCAGCCGACGCTGTCGCGGTTCGAGAACGCGGTGCGGCCGGGGGACCTGGTGCGCCTGTCCGAAGCGCTGGCGGAGACGGTGACTGCCCGCCACGGACGGCGCAGGAAGCGGGTTCGGCGGATCGCCGTCGATCTGGATCCGACGGTCGATCCGACCCATGGCGGCCAGCAGCTGACGTTCTTCGACGGCTTCCACGACAGCTCGTGCCATCTGCCGTTGGCCGGATTCCTGACCTTCGACGACGAGGTGGAGCAGTGTCTGTTCTGCTGCGTCCTGCGCTCCGGCAAGGCGGCCGCCAGGCACGGCTGCATCGGTGTGCTGAAGCGCCTGCTGCCCCGGTTGCGGCGGGCGTTTCCCAAGGCGCGGCTGCGGATCCGCCTGGACGGGGGTTTTTCCGGCCCGGAGCCGTTCGCGTTTTTCGAGGCGGAGCGACTGGAGTGCGTGGTGGGCATGGCGAAGAACCCGACGCTGGGTCGCCTTGCCGAACCGCCGATGGAGGAGGTGCGTTCCGATGTCGAGGCCGGGCACACATCGGCCCGCTGCCATGGCGAGTTCGCCTGCCGAGCCAGGAGTGGCCCCGTGAGCGCCGGATCATCGTCAAGGCCGAGGTGACCACCCATTTCGGCCGGCCAGCGAAGGACAACCCGCGGTTCCCGGTCACCAACCTGAAGACGGCGCCGAAACACGTCTGCGAGCGGGTGTGCTGCGCCCGCGGCGATGCCGAGAACCGATTGAAGGAGCTCGAGCAGGGACTGGAGATCGACTGCACCAGCTGCACGCGCTTCCTGGCCAGCCAGTTCCGCGTCCTCATGACGGCGGCCGCCTGCGTGCCGATGCAGGAACTTCGCCTGAAGGCTCGGCGGACGAGCTGTGCGCGCGCTCAGGTCGGCACCTTGCGGCTGCGCCTGCTGAAACTGGGCGCCTGGATCGAGACGTCGGTTCGGCGCATCGTCATCCACCTGCCGGTCGGCACCCCGTTCGCCGACGACTGGCGCCGCATTGCGCGCTCGATCGGCGCGGTCGCGACCTGACCCGACCCGACCGCTTCGCCAGTTTGCCGCACGGATCCGCCGGTCCGCGGCGGCGCTCGCCCCGAATCCGGCAATGCCGGCGACGAGCGCCGAAAACGCCGATCGGCCAGCAGCAGAACACCCCGACTGGCTCCCAGTCACCGCACTTCCGCCGAACGCCCCTCCGTGCGACCGCGTTTGAACCTCCACTTCCAACCTTCGTGAATAGTCCGGGCTAGGGGCGTAGAAGTTTCGCGCTAGCGCGCCCTTGCGGGCGCGTCGGCGGTTCGCTTCGCGAACTGCCTGGCCTTTGGGCTCGCATTCGCTCGCGCCTTCGGCCAGGAGGTAAGCGCTGTTCTACGGCGCCTACCTCCTGGCGAAACTTCCAACGCGACCGTCAGGTCGCGCTCGGCGCCTTCGGGATCGGGAGTCCAAAGAAGCGTCGAGCATTGGCGGTGGTATATGCCGCGACCTCTTCGAAAGGCTCGTTCCGGCATTCGGCCACCTTGCGGGCGACCCAGGGCAGGAACGAGGGTTCGTTGCGGCGGTTGCGTGGTCGTGGGGACATGGTGCGCGGGAGTAGCCACGGAGCGTCGGTTTCCAGCATCAGGCGCCTGCGGGGGACGTCGGCGATCAGGCGCTGCAAGTCCAGGCCCCGGCGTTCGTCGCAGATCCAGCCGGTGATGCCGATGTGCCAGCCGTCTTCCAGATAGCCGGCAAGGTCGTCTGCCGTGCCGGTGAAGCAATGGATCACGCAGCGGCCCAGGTCGGCCGCGAAGTCCTGCAACAAGGCCCGGGTCTCACCGGCCGAGTCCCGGTCGTGGACGAAGAGCGGCATGTTCAACTCTGCGGCAAGGGCGATCTGACGGCGGAACACGCTGCGCTGCACGTCTTGCGGCGAATGGTTGCGGTTGAAGTCGAGGCCCGCCTCGCCGATGGCCACCACGCGAGAGTCCTTCGCAAGCTCGCGGATCGCATCCTCCCAACCATCCTCCGCATTGGCAGCATCGTGCGGGTGGAGTCCGGCGGTGGCGAAGAGCGTCCTGCCATCGGCCAATGCAATCGCCTCCCGACTCGAAGCGACGCTGCCCCCCGTGACAACGAGTTGCTCGACGCCGGCGGCGACGGCACGCTCCACGACGGCGGCTCGGTCCTTGCCGAAGTTGCGGTCGCCGAGGTTTACGCCTATGTCGATGAGCGCGCCGGACATCAGGGAATGACGAGCTCGTGTGCCCCAAGCATGGGCGGCGAGGCGCCTGCGCGCAAGGCATAGACATGCTGGAACGCCAGCACACTCTTGACGTAATCGCGGGTCTCGCGAAACGGGATGCGCTCGATCCACGCTTCGGTGGGCATCCCGGACGCCTTGCGCTTCCAGCGATCGGAGCGGTGCTCGCCGGCGTTGTAGGCCGCGAATACGAGGGCGCGATGGCCGTCGTAGCGATCCATCAAGAAGGCGAGATGGTTCGAGCCGAGGCGAATGTTGACTTCAGGGTCAAACAGGTCCGCTTCGGATGGCCGGCCAGCACGGATACGGCGGGCGACGATGCGCGCCGTCGCCGGCATGAGCTGCATCAGCCCCCTCGCACCAGCGTGGGAGACGGCGCGATGGTCGAACGCACTCTCCTGCCGCGACACCGCCAACAGCATGGGCCGCGGCAGATTGGTCGTGAAGGCATGGCGGCGATAGATCTCCGGGAACGGTTGCGGGAAGCGCACGTGCAAGAGGTCGGGGAGCTTCGCCTGCCAGGCGCCAGCGATGGCCTGGTCGATCCAGCCGATCTCGTGGATGCGCTGCAGCACCAAGGCGAGCCGATCTTCGTCCAGCGACCCGGTGAGAGCGTTCCATTCGCGCCGGGCGTTCACGAGGTCGCCAACGGCATAGAGTTCCACCAGCCGCTCCACGGCCGCGAGGTCCCTGAGCCCCTGTCCCGCGGCATCGTCGTCAATCGGCTGCTCGTTCAGCCGCGACTCGATCCCCAGTCGCTGTGCCGCCAGGAAGCCGTAATAGCTGCGCTTCTGCGCGGCCTGTTCCAGCGCCGCCCGCGCGGCCTCTGCCCCGGCCTCGGCGGCATCCGGCGCGAGATCCAACGCCAAGCGCCCCTGCCAATAGAGCCAGCGCTCGTCGCCGTGCCCCGGCAGCGTGGCGGTCCAATGCAGCGCGTCCCGCCAACGAAGGTCGCGGATTAGCTGCGTCGCCACTTCGCCGGCGTCTTCCGTCGTCACTTCCGCCGGCGTCGCCTGGATGTCGTTGCCGGCCTTTGCATTCGCCAGGGCGATGGCGCCGGTCACTCTGCGGCGCGTTGCGTCGTTGAAGTCGCGCTCGTCGCGGTAGTCGTGCCACAGCGCCCGTGTGTCCTTCGGATGCCGCCTTGCGTGTCGCATCAGCCCGTGTGCGAGCACCTGATTGCCCTTGGCGTCGTTGGGGAACAGGTCGCCCCGGGCGACGATGGAAGGGCGTGTATGTACCTCGTGATACAGGCGGACGATATCCGCATCGTCCTTGAAGAACCGCAGGATGTAGCGGCCAAGCCCCGTCTGTTCGGCTTCGAGCGCCGCCGTCAGCCGCGCCCAGGCGGTTTCGTCGTCGATCCGGCCGGCCGCGCGCCAGGCGTCGAACAGCGGATCGCACGCCTTCGGCTGCGACACCGGCGATACCCATAGGTCGCGCACCTGATCGAGCGCCGCTTCCCGCTCGCCGCTGCGATAGAGCGCGCGCAGGTGGTAGCAACGCATGGCTGCATCGTCCACCGGCTCGTAGTGGGCGAGATATGTGCTCCAACGGCCGCGGCGCGCCTGCACCCGCAACCAGGAGCGAAACATGCGCTCGCCGGCCGGAATGCCCTGCATGGACTCGCGCAGTTGCCCCATTTCGGCGGCGCCGATCGATCCGACCCGGCGGCTTGCCTCACGCCAGGTCAGGTACGGGGCAAGGGGGTATTCGGCCAGGCCATCGCGCAGTTTGCGGAAGTCGCCGACCCGGCCCGCCTCAAGCGCCCGCACCGCATCGGCATAGGCCATGCGCTGCTCGTAGCGGTCGGGATGCGCCGTTGCGTCAGCGGCGACGAGGGGTGCGGTCAGAAGGGTAGGCAGGCAGCAGGCTACGGCCAGTGTCGCCCGGAACGGTGCCGCCCGCGTCACTCCGGGGGTGCGTCCGGGCCCACGCGCACGGCCAGCACGTCGCACGAAGCACCATGCAGGACGCCGTTGGCGGTGGAACCCAAGAGCAGTGCGAGGCCGTGGCGACCGTGACTGCCCACGACGATCACGTCCGCCTTCTCGACCACGGCGATGCGGTGAATCTCGCTTTCCGGCCGGCCGAAGACCAGATGGCGGCGGTGGTCGGGAATGCCGATGCTGGCGGCGAACTCCGCGAGATGCGACTTCGCCTGCTCGTGAATCTGATCCTGCACGGTGGAGAGGTCGAGCGGCACGTCGCCGCCGTAGGCAAGGCTCAGCGGCTCGATCACGTGGACGATGTGCAGCTCGCTGCCGTAGGCTTCCGCCAGTGCCGTGGCGCGTCTGGCCACGCGACGGCACTCCTCGGTCAGATCGACGGCGAGAAGGATGCGGTGGTATGTTCCCATGTGGGTTGCCTCCGGCGGTCGATGCCGCGACCATACACATTACGGGGCGCGGTTCAAGCGGGTTTCGGGCACCTTCGACCAAGAGCTCGGCGCGGGCTGCGCCTCTCCGAGAAACCTCGTGATTGCTCGACTCCCCCAAGCGGGAGTCGAAGAAGCCTTGCATAGAAGTACGCCTCCGGCGACGGGGACATGCCCGAACTTCCCTGCGCGTCAGCGGTCGAGGAAGCTTCCCCGGCTGAAGGCTTGCATGGAAGCACGCCCCCGGCGATGGGGGAATTGCCGGCACTTCCCTGCGCGTCGGCGGTCGGGGACGCTTCCCCGGCTGAAGGCTTGCATGGAAGCACGCCCCCGGCGATGGGGGAATTGCCGGCACTTCCCTGCGCGTCGGCGGTCGGGGACGCTTCCCCGGCTGAAGGCTTGCATGGAAGCACGCCCCCGGCGATGGGGGAATTGCCGGCACTTCCCTGCGCGTCGGCGGTCGGGGACGCTTCCCCGGCTGAAGGCTCCTGGCTTCCTTCGGAGGGGGCGGCCACGCCAACAGACTTGATCGGAGGCCCCCCCAACGGGCCAAGGGGAGAGATTCGCGTGGTTTGGCTAGTGATTGCACTGATCGTCGCGCTTGCGATCGGCCCCATCCTTTGGCTGCGGCCAAAACCGCGAGAACGCGCCATTGCCGCGCTGCGCACGGCAGCCCGCGCAGTCGGTCTCACCGTGTCGGTGGCCCACGTTCCTCATCTCACCGCCAGCGCCGAGGAACGGGTGTCCTCCGGTGGCCGCGACCGTCAGCCGACCCTCGAATGCGGCAGCTACCGCCTCCTTGCGCCGGGCCAGCTCGAAGACGCGCCCCAATGGACGCTGTATCGTTCGCAGCACGAGAATCGCCATCTGACGGGGTGGACCACGTTGGCTCCGCCACGCTGCCTGCCGCCGCAACCGGAGGAATACTGGCGCCGAGTCGCGGCCATCATCGACGGCCTGCCGGGAGGCTGCATCGCCGTCGAGGCAGGTGCCGACGGGGTTGCCTGGATGGGGCGGGAACACCTGGGCGACTTCGGCGCGGAAGCCGTGGCGCAGGCGATTCGCGAGGGACTCGAACGGCTTCGAGATCTGCATGTGGAGTGTGCCGGCGAAGGCTCATAGGGACGCCCTCTGCGACGATTTGCATCGCCGTGCCGGTTGACACAGCCTTTGTGCAGTCCGTATAAGCGCGAACCGCGCGGCTTCGACCGCCGCCGAACGGAGAACCAGAGCAAGACATGGCCCGATCCGCTACCGCCCCGGGAGGCCCGCCGAAGGCTCTCGTCATCGTCGAGTCGCCGGCCAAGGCGCGCACCATCAACCGCTACCTCGGCAAGGACTACGTCGTCAAGTCGAGCGTCGGTCATGTCCGTGATCTGCCCACCGGCGGCGGCGCCACCAAGCCGGATGCCAAGCAGCGTGCCCGGCAGAGCGCGAAGACGCGCAAGATGTCGCCGAAGCAGAAGGCGGCGTATCGCGCCCGACGCGCCCGCGCTCAACTGGTGCGCCGCATGGGGGTGGACCCGGACAACGGCTGGGCAGCCAACTACGAGATCGTCCCCGGCAAGGAAAAGGTGGTGCGGGAACTCACCGCCGCGGCGGCGCGGTCCGGCGAAATCTATCTCGCCACCGACCGCGACCGCGAAGGCGAGGCCATTGCCTGGCATCTGCGCGAGGTGATCGGCGGCGACCCGTCACGCTATCGCCGGGTGGTGTTCAACGAGATCACCCGTCGCGCCATTGCCCGCGCCTTCGAGGAGCCGGGCGAGATCGACGAGAACCAGGTGAACGCCCAGCAAACCCGGCGTTTCCTGGATCGCGTGGTGGGCTTCGAGCTTTCGCCGCTGTTGTGGGCCAAGGTGGCGCGGGGACTGTCGGCGGGGCGGGTGCAGTCCGTCGCGGTGCGCTTGATCGTCGAGCGCGAGCGGGAGATCCGCGCCTTCACGCCGGAGGAATACTGGGAAGCGTTCGCGGATCTCAAGCGCGGCGACGAGGACGCCATTCGCTTTGCCGTGGTTCGCGATGGCGATACCGCCTTCCGCCCCGGCAGCAAGGACGCGGCGCAGGAGGCGCTCGCGCGGCTGCGCGAACAGGCCGCCTTTGCCGTCAGCGGCCGGGAAGACCGCCCCACCCAGTCGCGGCCGAGCGCGCCGTTCATCACCTCGACGTTGCAGCAGTCGGCATCCACCAGGCTGGGTTTCAGCGTGCGCCGCACGATGACGCTGGCGCAGCGGCTCTACGAAGCCGGGCACATCACCTACATGCGCACCGATTCCACCAATGTCGCCGGCGAGGCCATCGCCGCCGTGCGGGAGCACATCGGCGCCGAATACGGCGAACGCTATCTGCCCAAGACGCCGCGCTCCTTCGCCAGCAAGCAGGCGGCGCAGGAGGCGCACGAGGCCGTCCGACCCACCGATGTGAGCCGCACGGCGGATGCGCTCACCGGCGTCGAGGCCGGTGCCGGCCGCCTCTACGACCTCATCTGGCGGCAGTTCGTGGCTTCGCAGATGACGCCGGCCGAGTATCTCTCCACCACCATCAACGCCACCGGCGGCGAGTTCGAGCTGCGGGTCAGGGGGCGCATCCTGCGCTTCGACGGCTTCACCCGAGTGCTGCGGCCGCTTCGGGGCGATGACGGCGCACCGCTGCCGGACTTGCGCGAAGGCGACGCCCTGGCGCTGGTGGACGTGGAGGCCGTGCAGCACTTCACCAAGCCGCCGCCCCGCTACGGCGAGGCCAGCCTCGTGCGCGAGCTGGAAAAGCGTGGCATCGGCCGCCCCTCCACCTATGCCGCCATCATCTCGACCATTCAGGACCGCGGCTACGTCACGCTGCAGAACCGACGCTTCCATGCCGAGAAGATTGGCGAGTTGGTCACCGACCGGCTGGTGGAGAACTTCTCGGACCTGCTCGACTACTCCTTCACCGCCGACATGGAGCGGGAGCTTGACGAGATTGCCGATGGCGGCAAATCCTGGCAGGGCCTCCTCGACAGCTTCTACCGCGACTTTTCCGGTCGCCTTGAGAAGGCGCGGGACGAGCGCGGCATGAGGCCCAACGCGCCCGTGTCCATCGATGTGGAATGCGGCAAGTGTGGCCGGGCGATGCAGATTCGCACCGGCAGCACCGGCGTCTTCCTCGGCTGTTCGGGCTATGCGCTGCCGCCGGCGGATCGCTGCACCAGCACCATGAACCTGATCCCCGGCGACGAAGCCGTGGACGTGGACAAGGACGAGGAGGGCGAGTCCAAGCTGCTGCGGGCCAAGCGCAAGTGCCCGGTGTGCGGGACGCCGATGGACAGTCACCTGCTCGACGAGAAGCGCAAGCTGCATATCTGCGGCAACAGCCCGGACTGCGACGGCTCAGAAGTCGAGCTGGGCACGTTTCGCATTCGGGGCTACGAGGGCCCCGTCATCGACTGCGACAAGTGCGGTGCCGAGATGCAGCTCAAGTCTGGCCGCTTCGGCAAGTATTTCGGCTGCACGGAATGCGCCAACACCCGCAAGCTCCTGCGCAACGGCCAACCGGCGCCGCCGAAGGCAGACCCGGTGCCCATGCCGGAGCTGAAGTGCGAGAAGGTGGAAGACCACTATGTCCTGCGCGATGGCGCCGCCGGCATCTTCCTCGCCGCCAGCCAGTTTCCGCGCCACCGCGAAACTAGGGCACCGCTGGTGACGGAACTCAAGGCACATGCCAACGAGCTCGATCCGAAGTTCGCCTACCTGCTCGCCGCGCCGGAGGCGGATCCGGACGGCCACCCGGCGCAGGTGCGCTTTGCCCGCAAGACGCGGGAGCAATACGTGCTGTCGGAAAACAAGGACGGCAAGGCCACCGGCTGGCGCGCAAACTACCGCGACGGACGCTGGCAGGAATCGAAGGCAACCACCGGCGCCAAGCGCGGCGGCACGGCCAAGGCGCGCAAGAAGGCGCCGCCCCGCAAGCGCGCGGCCGCCGCTCGCCGCTGAACGCAACGCCACCCATCGCTTTTCCGCCCATCGATCGCACCACAGGAGAATCCCATGCTGAAGCTGCATTTCGCGCCCAACTCCCGCGCCGGACGTATCGTCTGGCTGCTCGAGGAGCTGGGCCTGCCATACGACATCAACAAGATGGCGTTCCATCCGAAGGACCTGAAGTCCGACGCACACCGCGCCCGCCACCCGCTGGGCCGCGTGCCTGTGCTCGACGACGGCGACGTGCGTATCTACGAATCCGGCGCCATCGTCGAATACGTGCTGGAGCGGCACAAGAATGGCGGCCTCAAGCCGGCCGTGGATGCGCCGGAGTTCCCCGAATATCTGCAATGGTTCCACTACTGCGAAGGCATGGTGATGCCGCCGGTGAACACCATCGTCGTCCACACCCTCCTGCTGCCGCCGGAGCGCCGCGACGAAACGGTCCTCGGCCAGGCCCAGCGTCTCCTTACCCGCGCCCTCGCGCCAGTGAACGAGACCCTCGAAGGCAAGGACTACCTCATCGGCGACTTCTCCGCCGCCGACATCATGCTCGGCCACGCCTGCTTCATGAGCAACCGCCTGGGCTGCGTCCCCGACGAAATGGCCAACCTCAAGGGCTATGTTGAGCGCATCACGGCCCGGCCAGCGTTCCAAACCGCAATCGAGATGCGGTAGCGGACGCGATGGGGTCTCGTGAGCCACGCCGTTGATCCGGGCTCGCCAGAAGGGATCCCCTGATCAATCCCCAGCGCCACAAGAACCGTTGCCTTTCGGCAACGCTTCCTGCCCCAGCCCAAGCCGTCCTGTCACCCTGTCGGCATTCGGCCAGCCTGCGCCGTCCGAAGTCCGACAGGCTGCTAGGAGTCTGCGCCGTAGGACGATCTCGCGCCGAAAAAATGTGGGTGTGATCCCCCATTGCTCGCCCCGAAACGTTCCTGACGAGGGACAGTACCTCCCAGAAGATGGATTTTTCTCGCCGTATTGGGTGCATGTCCCCGCAGACTCCTAGCGCTACCGAGTAGTCACGTATTGACGCAGCAACGGGTTGGGTTTTCTGCCCCAGCGCGTGTTTGCGGCCTTCCTTGAACCCGGTTTCGAAGCCGGTCTGGAGGCCGATCCGGTGGCCCAGCGAGGCACTGGCGAGTCGGGTCTGCCCATGCCACATGACCTGATGGCCGGGGTCGGGATCGTGCTTGCGGTTGCGATGGCCGCCGAGGTGGGCCACCAGGCGTACGGCATCGCCGAGTCTTTCCGGTGCCGACAGGCCGCGCTGGTGGGCATGGTCGCGCAGGAAGGCGAGTTCGCGGTCGGTGAACATCAGTTGCGGTTCGCAGTCGGGCACCTGGCGTCCGAGCAGCGTCATGACCATGATGCGCCAGGCGATGACGGCATTGATGGCGATGGCCCGCTGCAATCTGTCTGCGGTGCGGAACAGCAGGTGCTCCACCCTGCAGCCTGACTCGAGCACCCGGAAGAAGTCCTCGATGCGCCATCTCTGGAGGTAGAAGCCGACGATGTCGGCGGCCTGTGACGGTGTCGTGACCTGACACGTGGTCCGCAGGAACCACTGGACGGGGTCCTCGTCTTCGGGCGGGTGGCGTTCCACGATGTGGACCGCCCAGACCGCCATCGGTGCGCTCCCTTTCATGGTCTGTGTCGCCGGCAGGGTGACGCGGCGGAACCGCAGGTCACAGGTGGCCACGCGCTTGCGGCGTGCCGGACGCGCCTTCTTCCTGGAGGACTTGGGCCGTGCCGTGAGTCCGTCGATCTCGACATCGATCAGGCCATCGGGCTCGCCACCGCTCATGACGGCAAAGAGCTTCGATGGTCCCAGAGCCCGGTCGCGCGTGGCACGGACCAGCAACTCCACCCGTGGATGGCGGCGCTGCCGATCGAACAGCTCGAAGCGGTCCGCCTCCCGGTCGCAGACATGGATGATCCTGGTCTTGCCCGCGACCTCCCGTGCCGCCCGCGCCACATCGCTGAACCCGTCAAGCCAGCGCCGTGTCTGACGCCGTGTCCCCTCCCGGGACACCGCCTGATCGAAGTTCAGGTCCAGCACCCCAAGCGGCAGACCGGCCCCGGTCACGGCCAGGGTCGCATGCAGCGACAACCCCAGGCTCTTCGCGCCGGTCTGGTTCCTGCCGATGACCTCCAGGCCATCGCAGCCGGGGCGCGTCGAGAAGCTCAGATCGGTGCCGTCCCGCAGCGCCAGCACCGTGGTCTGACCACGGATCCGCCGCACGCTGCGCTCCCGGTGCGGCGCAAGAATCGCCGCAACCGCGACGTCCGACTCCTCGGGCGCCTCGATCAGACGGTAGAACCCGGTGATCTCCTTGCCGCCACTGGCGCTGCTGGCGTTGGTCTTCCCTCCCGGGCAGGACGCCGGAATGCCCGCGCTCTTCGCCAGACGTGCCGACAGTCGCTTGTCGCCCAACGGCGCTCCTCCAAACTCGTTGGCGGCCCACGCGGCCGCGTTCAGGCCCTCTCCCGGCTCCAGCACCGGGGCATGATCAACCCACTCGACCCCGAGCCGGCGACGCCAGTCCGCTGCCAGGGCGTACATGAACACCAGTCCCAGGCGTCGTCGCGCATGAGCTGGGAGTCGGGGCGACGCCAGTCCGCTGCCAGGGCGTACATGAACGCCGTCTTGACCGTCTGCCCACGCCGCTTCTTCGCATCCTGACGGCCCCGCCCCGCGGTGCGGCCAACCATGAGGAAGTTGGCCGCCCTCAGACAGGTTCCCGCCACACCGGCATCGGCAAAGCTCTCCACCAGCCAGGGACGATAGCCGCAGCGGGCCTCGAAGTCCCGCGGCAGACGCCGCAGCGCCCGCCCCAGCACATGGCTCGCCAGGTGCGGACAGAAGACCGAGGGACGGATCAGGAAGCGGCTCAGGCAGACAACCCGGTGCAGGTGGTCACGGCGCGCGGAATCGCTCCACGCCATCCAGCGACCACGCGCCGACACCCGCAGGGCCGCGGCAGAGAACCCGACGCAACCCAGCCAGCCATGGGCCGAGCCCACAAGGTGGCGCACCTGACAACCGGCAAAGGTCGTCATGCCATGGGGATGTTCGCGCGCCATCAGCGTGTTCCACACTTCACGCCCACAGCGCTGCGTCACCATCAGGACATCGAGATCCCGGATCCGGGCCGGGTGTCGTGGAACATCGACCGGCTCGTCAACCGCGGCCTCGAGCTGGCGCGGCCTGTTCGCCACCGCTGCCTGCGGCGCCGGCAGGACAATCTCCGACGCCCGAGCCAGCGTCGCCAGCGCCTTCATGCAGCCCGCAAGCTGCAGACGGCCGCGGCTGTCGACGAAGGAGAACTCCCCGCAGATCCTGCGGGCAAAGGCCCGCCGGCTGTCGAACCGCTCCTGCGACAGGATGGCGACGATCCGCAAACGTGCCGCCTCGTCGCGCAGCGTGCGGCTGATCTGGGACTGGGCCATGGTGGCGCAGGCATGCAGGGCGACATGCGCATTGTCCAGCCCCTTTTTGTGACTACTCGGTAGGACTAGCGTGCCCTTGTGGGCGCGTCGGCAGTTCGCTTCGCGAACTGCCTGGCCTTCGGGCTCGCATTCGCTCGCGCCATCACCTAGCCCAAGTTTACCAACGAAAAAAATAAACTGTTGTATCTCAACAATTTAGGTTGACCGAATCGCGCGCATGGCACTACATTCGTGCCCGACGTGATGGTTTCCCCTCAGACGACCGCCTGGTGTGTCCCCCCGGCTGAGGAGGGGATCCCCAAGGCATCGAGGATGGCCTTCTGCTGCGGTTCCGGGCGCGTCGCCTTGCGCACATGCAGCGTGCGTCCGTCGGCGCGCTTGAACGTCGCGGTCACCCGCTGACGGCCGCCGAGAATCCGTTTGAGCGTCGTCCAGTTCGCCGTGCGCATCGGCCCGTCGCCGCGCTCGGCCAGACGGGTGCGAATCACCTGGACCCGTTGGTAGGCGATCACCGTGATGAACAGATGGCCCTCGGCACGGCGCGGCTTGCGGTGATGGATGGGGCGCAGGCCCAGTTCGGATTTCAGGGAACGGAACGCCGCCTCGACATCCGTGAGCAGGGTGAAGGTGCGCCACAGGCGCTCCTCGCTGAAGTCGGTCTCGTTGCTGCGCAGGCAATAGACGCCCGGATGGGTGAGCATCGTCCCGGCCACCGGCGTGCGGAGGAAGGTCACCGCCACGGCCCGTTTGCCGCTCTCGTCGGTTGCCACCGCGATGTCGTAGTGTTGGCCGACACCGCGGCTCTTCTCCACCAGCCGGCCGATGCGTTGCCAGATCTTTTCCGGCTTCTTCTGCGTGCGCGGCCGCGACAGCCCCTCGTTGATCGCATCGAGATCCCGCTCCAGGCGTTGCGCAAACCGCTCGGCCATGCCGCGCTCCTTCTCGGCACGCTGCTCGGAGCAGCAGTACAGGCGCACCTCGCCCGCCTCGGCGTCGTCCACCTTCTCCAGATGCACCACCCCGCCGCTGCGGGTGCGGTGGGCGAGTGCCGCCTCGGGCTCGAAGCGGCGCTTGCGCTCGCGCGAGACCACGATGTAGCGGTACCCGTTCGCCTTCAGCCAGTCGACCTGTCGCTCGGTGGCGATGCCCCGGTCGAGCACCACCCGCGACCCCGGCGGTGCCCCGAGCGCGTCCAGCATGCCGGAAAGCGTCCGGTCTTCCTTGACGTTGCCCGCGAACACCCGCGAACGCCGCACGAAACCACCCCCGTCCAGCACCAGCCCCAGGGTGAGCAGCTTGCAGTCGCTGCGCTTCTCCTTCGAATGCCCCCGCCGCGCCTCGGGCTGATCCGCCACATCGCCCTCGTAATAGGTGTTGGTCAGATCGTAGAGCGTCACCGTCGGCGCCAGGTCGAACAGGTCCATGGCGCTCTCGAACAGATGCGCCTCGATCGCTTCGCGGTGGGCAGCCAAGGCATCCGAGGCCCGGTACAACTGCATCGCCCCCATGGTCTCGAAGTCCACACCCAGCAACTCCCCCAAGGCACTGCGCTCGCGCAGCCAGGCGTGCGTGGCCCGCTCCGAGGCCGGGTACGCAAGCCGCGCCACGATCGAGGCCACCGCGGCCGTGCACGGCGACGCGTTGATGCCCAGGGTCGACAGCAACTCCATCAGGCCCAACCGCTCGACCGCCCACAGTCCCGCCTGCTCGACCGCCCACAGTCCCGCCTGCTCGACGCCCACGCTGCGCGGGCGCGTCAACTCGAGCGACGCCACGTCCACACGGACCGGATCACGCACCGCTTCGGCGTCCCCCGCCCGGCCGCGGGCCAGCAGTTGCGCCCCGATCCGTTGCGCTTCTTCCTCGACGGCAGCCGGCGCATCGTCGGTGAGCGGCGCCTGGCCGTTCAAGATCTCGTCGATGCGCCGGCACAGTTCCGGCCACTCCTCCACAGGCAGGTCGAAATCGCTGCCGAGGTTCAACAACGTGCGCTGGCGGACCTTGGCGCCGTCGCGCCGACTGTGCACGAGGCGGTGGGAGTGGTAGTCCTGGCCGCCGGTGCGGCGGGTGAGGGTACGGCGGATGAACATGGCGGGTGACGGTAGCGGCGCCCGCCACCCATGTCAACCGACACCACCCCATTATGGCACTACATCGGTCGATCCACCCCACCAGGAACCGGAAAACAACGAGTTGCCGACCCCAAAACCGTCAATCACCGCAAGATCGGGCGAAAATCACGGGGTTGTTGGTAAAGATGGGCTAGGAGGTAAGCGCCGTTCTACGGCGCTTACCTCCTAGGCGTGACTTGCCCCCTCTCCGAGGAAGCCGTGAGGTTTCTCGAAGGGAATTATAGCGAATAGTGCCGAAAAACCCATGGCGCCGCGCCTTCGGCACTATTAGGTAAATCGGATGGGGGCGCGACATGGGACACAAGGCACCGGGCAAGGCCCACCGCAAAGGCATCACGCTGCCGGAACTCTTACAGATGTTCCCCGACGACGCCACCGCCGAAGCGTGGTTTGCCGAGCAGCGTTGGGACAATGAACCTGCCTGCCCGCACTGCGGCAGTCTCAACGTGCAAACGGGCTGCAAGCACAAGACGATGGCGTACCGCTGCCGCGAGAAGGAATGCACCAAGCGCTTCAGCGTCAAGACCGGCACCGTAATCAGGCATCCAACCTCGGGTGCCAAACATGGGCCATCGCCATTTACCTGGTCACCACAAGCCTCAAGGGCGTGAGCAGCATGAAGCTCCACCGAGACCTCGGCATCAGCCAAAAGGCAGCGTGGCACCTTCTGCACCGCATCCGCGCCACCTTCGAGATTCCCGAAGACGTTGGGCCGATGAGCGGGCCGGTGGAAGTTGACGAGGCATTCTTCGGCGGCAAGGAAGGGAACAAGCACTCGGACAAGAAGCTGCGCGCCGGTCGCGGCACGGTCGGCAAGACTGCCGTGGTTGGCGTCAAGGACCGCGCCACGAAGGAAGTGCGGGCACAGGTCACCACGCTCAAGAAAGACGCGCTTCTCGGATTCGTGGAAGCGCACGCGGGCGATGCGAAGGTTTACAGCGACGAAGCCACCGCCTACGACGATCTTCTCGACAGGGAAGCCGTCAAGCACGGTGTGGGCGAGTACGTTCGCGGGCAGGCGCACATCAACGGGATGGAGTCGTTCTGGGCGATGATGAAGCGTGGCTTCAACGGCACCTATCACAAGATGTCGCCCAAGCACCTGCAACGCTACGTCCACGAGTCCGCGGGCCGCCACAACATCCGCGATGCCGACACCATCGAACAGATGGTGCGGTTTACACGCGGGTTTGAACGCAAGCGGCTTCGCTACCGCGACCTCACGGCCCCGAATGGGCTGGCTTCCGGCGCACGCGCCGCGTGAGCAGCAGTTCTCATTTTGGCGTCTGGCTTCGCCGTCAGGCGGATTGCACCCCGCGTTTCGGACCCAATCCGGGCCAAATCGACCGGCAGATCCGTCCAGTCGAGGGGGGTTGAAGGCCAAAATGAGAATTGCTGCCGCGTGAGCAGATGTGTTGCAAACATCGACTCGGTTTTGCTACGGTGGCGTTGATACGGCAGGAAGTCGTGTTTAACGGCTCTCCGATGGGCGGGGAGCGCGAACAGGAAGGAATCCGCATGACTCGCAACACACACCGTTCTACCGAAACGCCAACTGCCGTACAAACCCCCCAAGGGGGGGCGTAAGCGCCGCACCCTCGACGCGGCCCTTGCGGCGTTGGCACTGGCGTTCCTCGTCCTCCCGTCGTCACCACTCGGGAGCATCGTCCCGACGGTAGGTGGGGAAGCTCATGCCCTGTCGGAATCGGAACCGGTGAAGTGTGCGGGCATTTTCACCTCAATGATTTGCGGTGGTCTCGTGGATCATTGGTGGGACGACGGCGGCTGCAACCGCGTCACAACCGCTGCCTTCGGAGGCTTGGGATTTCGGCTTCTCGGTGCTCGTGGCGGTGCCGCTGGCATCTTCGTTGGAGAGTATGTTGGTGATCATTGGTGCTGATCGTGCAGCCAGACTTCGCAGCGCGTACCGGCGTATGGTGTTCCACCGGCCACAGACTGCGTGGGGCAAATGCGTCGAACTAGCTGCGTTCTTGGCGGCGTATATCGTCATCTTTGAATGGCTCGGCAGCGGCGTGCTTTTCGCCGCTGCCATCACTGCCTATGTTTGCCGCAGAAGCCACTATTGGCTATGTGACAGGTAACCATCGCGAAAGCGCGGGGAGGGAACAATGAGCAAGCGAACTGTCGAAGTGGTGCCGCGCAGCTACCAGCCGACGAAGGCGGAACTTGATGCGCCGCTGAAGGTCAATGCATCACCCAAGCAGGCGGCAAAGGCGTTGACGCGCTCCGTGGAAGTGCGCGAGAGGCAGCACCGCCGACGCTAGAAGAAAACCCGGTTCTGGTGGAGGCTGGGGCGGGGCTCGAACCCGCGTGGCAACAAGAAGGCCCTGTGGACCGCCTTGCGGCGCGTGTGGAGGGTGAGACGCCCTCCCAGAGGCCGGTCTACCTCATTCCGCAGGCGCGTAGTACGGCGTTCGCCTCGATTCGACGTAGTCCAGGATCGTCAATCGCTCCATGCGGCGGCGGTGGGGCCAGAAGTCTGCGCTGGCGCTGTGGAGCACGGCGCGGTTGTCCCACATGGCGATGGAGCCTGGTTCCCAGCGGAAGCGGCAGGTGTATTCGAGGCGCCCTTCCTGGCTCTTCATTTCCTTCAGCAGGGCACGCTCCTCGTCTTCCGGGATGCCGTGTTCCGGGGCAAGGCGGCGGACGAAGCCCTGCTGCACGTAGAGCGTGGTGCGGCCCGTTTCGGGATGCGTGCGCGCCACCGGATGCCGCGCCACGGGCGTCTTGCCGTCCATCTGGTGAATCACCCCGCCAACGTGGATGGCGGTGAGGTGCTGCACCCGCTCCTTCGTCTCCTTCGACAGCCCCTGCCACATGCTGTAGCAGTCGCAGAAACAGGTGTCGCCGCCAATCGGGGGCGCTTCCCGGCACATCAGCACGGAGCCCATCGGCGGGCGCTTCTGCCAGGTGGCGTCGGCATGCCAGTTCGAGGCGGCGCCGGGCACCTTCTCGTCCGAGATCAGCACGAGCATCTCCGGCACGCCCTCGATGACCACTGGATGGGAAAGGTCGTGCGGCGAGTTCGGCTCGTGGCCCGGCTCTCCGTAGCGCGCGCCGATCTCCCCGAAGTGGCTTGCGAACTCCACCTGCTGGCGCGGCGTGAGGTGGTTCTGGTCCCGAAACATGATGACGCGACGCTCGAGCCAGAGATTGCGCAGGAACGCCACCATTTCCGGGGCGGCCAGGTCCTTGGCGAGATCGATGCCGTGGACCACCGTGCCAATGCTCGGCTGCAGCGGTTCGAGCTTGAGATCAACCCCGCATACGGTGACCGGCTTGTAGTGCATCGTCCCGATCTGCGCCGTGACCAGATCGTCCTGCTGGCGAATCTGCGCGACCATGTCGGAACGCGCACCATTGGCCCGGGCCCCGGCCACCGCCCCCATCGGCGTCGATTTCGACGGCGGCCTGTTCGCCCGCGCCCGCTGGGCCCGGTCGATGTAAACGGGATTCTGCTCGATGTCGGCGGCTGCGCTCTCAGACATTCCTTCCCTCCGTGGACGGCCTTTCCCTGCCCATGCCGGACATCGTAACCCCAATGCCGGCAAATCGTGCGGGTTAGGATAGGTGCATCACCTCGCCTGGAGCCAAGCATGGCCGACATCCACCACCGCACCATCGAGACCAACAGCGTCAAGCTGCATGTTGCCGAAGCCGGCGAAGGGCCGCTGGTCGTGCTATGTCATGGCTTTCCCGAGTCCTGGTATTCATGGCGTCACCAAATCCCGGTGCTCGCCGATGCCGGATTCCATGTCGTGGCGCCGGATCAGCGCGGCTACGGCGACAGCGATGCACCCGAGGACATTGCCGCCTACTCCATCCTCCAGTTGACTGGCGACATCGTCGGGCTGGCGCATGCCTTGGGCGAAGATCAGGCGGTGGTGGTGGGCCACGACTGGGGCTCCCCGGTCGCGTGGGCTCTCGCGCAGATGCGCCCGGACATGTTCCGCGCCGTGGTTTCCCTCTCCGTTCCGTTCACGGGGCGCGGGCCTTGGCCCCCCATCGCGGCGATGCGCCAGCACTTCGGCGATCGCTTTTTCTACCAGATTTACTTCCAGACGCCGGGTGTTGCCGAGCACGAGCTGCAGCACGACATCGGCATGACGATGCGCAAGATGCTCTACGGCGCGTCCGGCGCCATCGAGCGTTCGGGCGGTTCGTTTGGCGTGGAAGGTGCGCCCCCCGCCTCTTCCTACATGCTCCAGCGAATGCCCGATCCCGGCGACGACCTGCCGGCATGGCTAAACGCGGCGGACATCGACGCCTACGTGCAGGCGTTCGCGAAGTCGGGCTTCCGCGGCGGCCTCAACTGGTATCGCAACATCGACCACAACTGGGCGCTCACGGCGCCCTTCCAAGGCAAGAAGATCGAGCAGCCTGCCCTGTTCGTAGCTGGCGACCGAGACGTGGTGCCGTTCAACCCGGAGGCCGAGCAGCGCATGCGCGAAGCCGTCCCGAACCTGCGTGATGTCGTCGTGCTGCCCGGCGTCGGCCATTGGACGCAGCAGGAGGCACCAGAGGCCGTGAACGAGGCCCTGCTCGGATTTCTTGCGTCACTGTGAGCGGAATTTGTGGTTGCGGGTCACATATCACATAGCGCACCGCCTCATGGCCTTGCATTCGCCGCTGCCGTGAGCTTGCCGAAGGCTGAGCCGAGCTGGACATCCGCGAAGCGCAAGGCCCGAGCCATCTCCTGGGCTGCTGGGCTTCCCACGGACAGGGCGGCTTCCGTGAGCCGCAAGGAGAGAAAGCTGCCCACCGGATTCGGGCCACTCACCAGGCTCGCGATGGCCTCCTCTGGTTCCTTGCACTCGATGAAGTCGTCGCCGTCCCTCGCCAGCGCCCGCGTGCCGTGCTCTCGCAGCTTCGACGGCGTCACGATCCAGCCGCCGCCGGCCCGGTGCGTGTCGGCGCTCGCAAGCACGGCCCGCTCCAGAAGGCTGGGACGATAGTCCAGCGCCTCGCCATGGGCAGCCGCCCAACACAGCGGCGCGAGCGGAAAGTCGCCCACGCCTCGGGTAAGCGTTCCGAGCCCCGCCCCGGCGCGGGCGTTGAGTTCAGTCGGCAGGAACCCCTCCTCGGCAAGCACGCCGTCGATGGTGAACGGCCCGCGGTAGCCCACTGAGCTACGCAGACCATCGCCCACTCGCCGTGCCAGGCGCCGCATGGTCTCCCGGTCTTCAGGGCGCGGATCAAACCAGTTCGAGCAGCCGGCATAGAGCAGACGGTGCCCTGTATTTGGACGCAAGACGATCAGTTCCATCGGACGGAAAACGGCAACGCCATCGGGGAACACCACGCCGTGGATGCTCGCCGGCACGCCCTCGAGGAACGGCATCACTCGCACGCGGTCGGCAATCGCTGCGAGTGCCTGGAAGGCTTCCGAACCGCCGTCACCGGAGCGAACCCAGCGCAAGCCTTCCGCGCCTCCGTGCAGGCCCGATCGTGCGTCGGCTGCCCAGACGGTGCCCATGCCCCGATCCAGTTCCCGAGCCGCCTTCTTGAGGGCGGCGTGGTCCGCGACCACGATGCGTGATGGCGCACGGCAAACTTGAAGGGCGTCCCAGAAGGCATCGACGCGAACCTTGTCCTCGAGCCCAGCCCATGCCGGTGGGCGATAGGCATAGCAGGTTCGCCCGGCGATCACGTCCATGCCACGCTCGTCGAGCGTGACGCCGCATAGCACGTGCGCCTCACCGGCCGGATCCCAAGCGTCAATGGCGGCTTGAACCGCTTCAGGGAGTTGCCGCAGGGCTGCCTCGGACCGACGAAACTGGTCGATGACGCCGCTTCCGCCGACCGCCAGGATCGCCAGTTCCGCCTCTTCTGGCGTCGGCATCTCCCCTGTTCCCCTACCGTGAGCGAGCAGGAACGGCCGCGCCGTGCCCAAGGCCGCAAGCCTTCGAGCCCTGTCGGCGAGCATGACCGCAAGCCCACCGACGTGAAGGAACTTCCGCCCGCGAAAGATCGGCTGCAAAAGCTTGTGGTAGTAGTCGCGCACCTCTTCGATCACCGGCTCGGTCCGGATTCGCGCTGGCTCTGAGCGCGAGTCAGGGGTTTCCGGGATGGCTCCCTTAAGTCATATAACATATTAATAGATATGAATTTATTGAAACGTTGCGTGTCACGGCGGCACGCTCCATCCCAGGCGGGCGATCTCGTATTCCCCTCCCGAAGGGCCGCATGCAGGGCCACCATCCGATGGGCAAGATGATGCGGAAGCTGGAGATCGGCGCCGTGCCGCACGGGTTCCGCTCCAGCTTTCGGGACTGGACTGCCGAGTGCATCGAGACGCCGCGGGAGGTCTGCGAGTGCGAGCTCGCCCTGGCGCACGTCAACAGCGACCGCGTCGAGGCCGCCTACCGGCGTAGCGATCTGTTCGACCGCCGTCGGACACTCATGCAGCAGTGGGCAGACTACATCGCCGCCCAAGGCTGATTGACCCACGGATACCGACCTAGTTTGCGGAGCCACAAAGAGCCCTGCGATACTAGCTCCTTGCTCCAGCCAAAGGACCGAGTCGAGGATGACCAGGCCAGCACGCCATTCCGAGCGTTGCAGTGAATGCAAGACCCGGGTGCAACAGCTTCTAGAAGCTATCTACGGCGAGTGCGTCGCCGGTTATCGCTTCAATTGGTCCACACAGCTAACCGCGTACGCAGGCACTCGGATACATGCCCTGCTGGAGAGTGTAGTTGGCGCCATCGAGGCTCATCGCGGCTACCGTATCAGCGACTTCGTCAGGGCGCCGCGCCTCGCGTCATGCGACTTTTGGTTACCCAATCCGGGATTCGTCGTGGAATTCGACGAGAGTCAGCACTTCACCGCCCCGCGCAAATCAGCACTCTCCGTCTACACGAATGACCTTCCGTTAGGGTTCTCGCCGACACGTTGGATGGAACTTTGTGAACGACACCATGCGTCCGACAACCATCCGCCCTACCGAGACGAACAACGAGCGTGGTACGACGCCTTGCGAGACCTCGCGCCGATCATTCACGGGCACTCTCCAACCGTGAGGCTTTACGCCAGCGATTTGCCGTGGTGCACTCTCGATCCAACCCGGACAGCGCATCTTCGGCGTTTCACTGAGGTTGCATTACCGAACGCAACGCTCTGACTCCCGCCCAAGCGACGCAGTTCTCGATCGGGCTCGAAGCCCTCTCGCTGGTGGCGCGGACTAGGCCGTTGGCACCTTTTCAATCCGGGTGGTCGACCGGCCAGGGTCCCTCAACCACGATGTCGGTAATGTCGGCGCCCCAGGCAGTCCCTTTCCTGACAGCGTCGAGCGGTGCGCGGGTCTGACCACAGTGGCAATAGGCTATCCCGGAAGCGAACGTTTCGACTTCAGGGAGCTGCCGACCGACACCGGCCCAGGCAACGCGCCAGATCTTCGGAGTATCCGTTGTGTGCGGGTGCTGCAGCACCGCGACCGGGTCGAACTCCTTGGCCAGCTTCCGCATCGCGTTGCACCGCTTGCGGCGCGTCGACCCCGCTCGCTGTCGTTTTCTGGCGCGCTGACTGAACAGGTTGAGGTCATGACATCCGAGGATCAGCATTCGTTTCCCGCCGAACTCCAATAGGTGCGATTTCAACGGCGCTTGAACCAGAATTCGCTCCTCTCTCCCGCTCACTGGGTAGGACTTTCCCGTCCAGTGAATAACCGCCCCGGCCTTGGTGTCTATCACGGACACGAGTTCGGCCCGCATCGATTCGCCTACCAAGTCGACGCCAAGCGTGAGAAGCCGTGAACGGCGGCTGAGCCGAACCATTGCGCGACCGCTCCCTATGACCCGTTCCACTTGTTTCAGGGCCGCAGGAATCAACCACTCGAAGTGCTTGTCGGAACCCCAGCCGCATTCGCCCCCGTCACGCTCGTACTTGCGTGGGAAAGGGGCTCTGATGAAACCGCCCGGTGTAATGGTTACGTCGACCTGTTTCTGCGGCCAGCCGTCCTCGTTGAGCACATCCGACAACATCCGTCTCGCATGATTTGTGTTGTCCGCCTCTTCATCCACCCATGTCCAGCCGTCGACGACGATCCTCACAACACTCGTTGTCCCCGCACCTCCTTCCGGCTTCACGACACTGCCCATTTCCCTTGGTCCATTGGCGAACTCTGAAATCAAAGTACTTCAGTCCCACTGTACCCGCGACGCGTTGCCGCACTTCCTGCGACACGACCCCCATGCCTCGATTTCCGGTCACGCCCCTTCGCTGTGGGACGGACTTGAAAGTCGCGTCCCACAGCGAAGGGGCGGGTTTTCCGCCGGACCGCGCAGGATCTCACGCGCAGCCCCTCCGCGCACTCCTCGCCTCCGTCGGGATGCCTCAGAGCGCGTCGAAGAACGCACGGTCGGGAGTCACGCGCTCGACCGTCTCGGTGACGACGCCCAGGCCCTTCTCCTTTAGCAACAGACAGAGCTGTTCCCCTCCATAAGGTCGATCGCCATCGCGCCTTCCCGAACCGCCTCCCGCTCCGCATCCCTCGTGAATCGGCCCGTGGTGATGAAGAGCCCCTTGTCCGCTCGGCCCGCCAAGGCGCCGCAGAAGTCCCGGACACTACCAAATCGCCGAGCGCCCAGTCAACTCTACCCGCGCGAAGCCGTACTCCCTGAGCAGCCGTTGACAAAGCCGCTCGAACGCCGCGGGCTCCATCTTGTGCAGCACCTCGACCAGGGCAGCCTGCCAAGAATCCCCGCCGCTCGCCTCGTCCGGGTCGTCCGAGTCCTCCGCCCGCGCCCCAGGGCCCTGTAGTCCGCTCTGATATCCCTTCTGCCGGCGTCGGGCTAGTTCCATGGTCTCATCGGCCGACCCAATCTGCTGTCCCGCCTCGGTGATCGCCCACACCCCGCGCGCCGAGTTTATCCACCGCGCCGATGCGCCGCAGCCGCGTCCGCGCCCACCCACATCAATACCTGAACCCCGACTGCGGTCCGTCACCGTGAACGATGTCGAGCACCGCTTCATCGAGATCCATATCGGTAGCGACCAGGTCGAGTTCACCAATGGATGCCGAACCGCCCAGTCCCTCCAGCGCCCGAAGCGTCGGCCACATCAGGTCGACCGGCCTCGGCATTTCCATGTTGTCTGCCACGGTTTCCCTCCTGCCCGCCGTCGTTCGCGCCTCGAAGAAGCCTCCGGCTCCGTCTCCTGACCTGCGCATGCCGTCTATGGCGGGCGAGGCCGGTCGGCCTCCCGCCAACCCCCGGAGTCCGCATCGTAGCATCTACAGGATACCCAGCCCGCCGAACACGTCCAAATGCAGTCTGGGCACGAGGTTACGCCACAGTTCCGCCGAACCGCGCACGATCTCGCGTGCAGCCCTTCCGCGCCCCGAAGCTGCACAGTAGGTTCCGACGTCGCGCAACCGAGTCGTAGTCGTCAGCCGAATGTGTAGATGTGCGGTTGCAGAACTTCGCGGAACGGCCCCATGCGCGCGAGCGTCCAGGCGCGGACATCGCTCCATCTCTCCCGCGAGTGAACGGCGACCTCCTCCGGGAAGTAGCACGCCACGCGGGATGCCCTTCGCCGATCCAGTCGTTCCCAGTCGAGCGCGTCTTCGAACACATCCTCTATCGCTGCGCGCCGCTCCACTAGTTGAGTGAAACGACGATCCACGTCGTCCTCGTCCTTGCCGTCGACATAGAGTTCGAACCTGAACGCCGGGCGACCGTCCCGACGACAGAAGTTCACCGAATAGTGGAACCCCGACTTTCCAGACGGGAAGTCCATCCAGTTGGCCTTAGATGGCGTTTTCGCGCGACTCCACCGGGGATACCGTTCGTGGAACGCGGGCAGGAACTCCGCCCACCAATCGCGGTATGCAAGCTGCGTGTCCGACAACTCGCCGGGCGTCGCCGCATGGACGCTCCGCACCCACTCGTCGGGCTCGACCACGACATCCAGCTGCGGCGCGGGGATCGAGCCGCCGATCCGCCAGACCTTGAGCGCAATGCCGAAGAAGCTCACCGAATCCCGGCTGTTGCTGTTGAGCCACTGTAGCGCCGATCGGTGTTCCTGCCGGAACGTCTCCGCGACCAGCACCGCGTGCGATGCGCCGAGTCCCGCAGCGTACGCGATGATCTTGCCCAAGTGATCGTGGTCAGTGCTCCCGATCATGTTCTCGACCACGACACGGCTCCCGGTGTTCGTGTCGTGCAGGAGCAGATCCGCGCTGAAACGGTCCGACGGGGACCTCCGATCCGTCCAACTCTAGGTCCATGCCCAACGCGCTGCCGAGCGCATCGGGGTTGTCGGCAAGCCAGGGAGTAAGGTCGCGCGCCTCGTCAGGCCACACCTCGCGGATTGGCACCGACTCCAGTTCGCCGACTCTCACCTTCACGGATAGATCCTCCTCATCGACATGAGACCGATTATCGATCCGTGGGCCACAGATTGAAAATCGTCATCGACGACGACCCCTCCATCCGGGCCGCTTTCCCCTCCCGCCGGGCCATCCTAAGGCCGCAACGCCGTGTTCAACGGCAAGGCGCTCTTGCAGCATTGGGGCCGACGTTGCCTCTGGAGGAGAATCAACCCGCACGTCTGCGATCCGCGCTAGGGTTGACGGTCGGGATCCTTTCCCCCGCGAGTTGGCCTGTCTCTCTCGCCTCTCTCGAAGTCGCAATCGGGGTTGTTCTTGTGCTTCACGAAACCGAGTCCGGCATGGTCTTTGGCCATGTCGTCTCCGCATATCGGACAAACATAGCGGTTCTTTTCAGCTGTCGACGTCTTCATTTAGGCTAAGGCTCCTCTTCTCCTCCCGTCTCCCTGGGCGTTCCATTCCGGACGTCTGTAGGGTCCGCGCCAATCGATGCTGCCGTTAAGTCTGACCGCGAGCACCCCGTGCTGCTCCCCGACCACCTTCATGCCTTCAGGGATCCACTCCAAAGGGAGGCCAGAGCCTTCCTAACCCGCATTGGCCCCCGCTGGCGGCTGCCAGTGTTCGTGGGCGAAGCGGTGGCCGAGGCCCCGCTCGATCTGCCGCCACTTGCGGGTTTCGTCGGGCGTGACGAAGGTGATGGCCTCGCCGCTCCTGCCCATGCGGCCGGTTCGGCCCACCCGGTGGGTGAACAGTTGCTGGGAGTCCGGCAGGTCGTAGTTCACCACCTGATCCACGCCTTCGATGTCGAGGCCGCGTGCCGCCACATTGGTGGCGATCAGCACCGGTGCGGCCCCGGAGCGGAACTCCGCCAGCACGCGCTCGCGGGCGTTCTGCTTGAGATTGCCCTGCAGCGCGCCGACGCGATAGCCGAGCGAGTCTAGCTGGCGGGCCAGTTTCTTCACCCCGTGCTTGGTCTTGCCGAAGACGACGACGGATCCCTCGCGGTCGTCGAGCAGCGTCTGGAGCGCCTGGATCTTGTCGGCTTTCTCGATGGCATAGACCACATGATCCACGCTGGGCGGCGCTTGCACTTTGGCGTCGATCTCGACGTTCCTGGGCGCTCGCAGGTGCTTCTTCGCCGTGCTTGCCACCCACTTCGGCATGGTGGCGGAGAAGAGGGCCGTCTGCCGTTGCCGGGGCGTTCGTTCGAGGATCGCTTCCACGTCGCGGGCAAAGCCCTTGTCGAGCATCTCGTCGGCCTCGTCGAGAACGAGCAGCCGCACGCCACCGAGCTCCAGGTTGCCTTGGCGCAAATGGTCGAGGGTGCGCCCCGGCGTTCCGACGACGATGTGCGGGCCGCGTCTCAGCGCCGCACATTCGGGCCGAATGGATCGCCCTCCGTACAGCGTCTGCACCCGAAGGCGGCTCCCGGCAGCCAACGTCTCGACCACGGAGGCGACCTGAATGGCCAGCTCCCGGGTCGGAACCAGGACCAGCCCCTGCACGTCCCCGAGCGAACGTTCGCATCGCTCCACCAAGGGCAAGGCGAAGGCCAGCGTCTTCCCGGACCCGGTGCGGGCTTGGCCCATGAGGTCTTGTCCCGCGAGGAGCAGGGGAATGGACTGTTCCTGAATGGGCGTGGGCGCGGTGATGCCCATGCCGGCGATGGCGGCTTGCGTGGCCGTGCTGAGAGCCATGCTGTGGAACGCCGTGGCTGGCTTGACAGCGTCCTCGACAGGGGCTTCCGCGGGTGCTGGTGCATCATGGGGCCGGGCATTGGCGGATTGCTGCAGGGGCGGTCGGCGTCGCCCCTTGAAGCATGGGCGACAGTAAACCGGCCGACCTGCAGCCGGCCGGAACGGAACCGTCGTCCGAGTGTCGCACTCGGCGCAGACGATTTCGTGTTCGCGACCACGGCCATTGGCAGTACGGTTGGTCGAGCGAGGGCGGTCGCGCCTCGCGGAAATCGAAGCAGATTGCATGGGCATACGAAAAACGGACTCCTTGTCCGAGCAGATCAAGCGGCTCAAGTGGGGAAGTGAGAGAGGTGCAGGGTCGCCAGACGACGGCCTGCTTGCGGGGCGCAGCATGAGAATCAAGCCACGTTCGCGCCAATTGTCGCACATCGCGGGCATCTGCGGTGATGCAAGTGCCCAAAAAGCCTGATTCCCTGATAAGGATTCGGGTGATCTGCCGGAGACGCCCGTCGCACAAGGCGGGCATGCGAAAATGGGCACGTCAAGGAAGTACACCCCGGAGCATCCCCGGAGCAGCAGTTCTCATTTTGGCGTCTGGCTTCGCCATCAGGCGCATTGCACCCCGCGTTTCGGACCAGTCCGGGCCAAATCGACCGGCAGACCCGTCCAGTTGAGGGGGCTGAAGGCCAAAATGAGAATTGCTGACCCCGGAGGTGGACCTTGCGGAAACGGAAGATCCGCCCCCCGAAGGTCGACATGGACTTCACCGACCTGAACCTGACCGCCTGCGGCGGTTCCTCGATTCCGTTGTCTCCATGCGCGTTCGTGAGCTCCGGCTGTATCTCGACCAAGGCCAGCAGTATCGTAACGCGAGAACAAGCTCGTTCTCGCCAAACTCCAACGACGGGAACAGGCTTCCGCCTGACAGCCGTCATACCTGTACCAGCCAAATCCCTGGCCGCGCTCTAGGCGGAACGTAAGCGTTCGGTAGTCGTGTGACGCCTTGTTGCTGTCGAGGTTGCTTGTTTCCGATCACCGGAGGCTGGACACATCGGGCGGAACGGAGCATGCCGGCGGCATGGCTGTCGGAATCGAGTTGGCGCATTCGAACGGGCGGGTGCCGCGGGGGGAGTTCGCGGAGGCGCCGGGAGGCACGCCGCGCGGCGGCTGCGCGGCGTTGCGGGAGGAGCTGTCGCGGCTTCGGCGGGAAGGTGTGGAAGCGCGTCGGGCGGCGAACCACTGGCGGTCGATGCACGGCCGGGCGCAGGCGCGGGAGCGGCTGGAGCGGAGGAATCGGCGCGTTCGCGGTCGGCCTCGGCGTTGCGGGAGCTGGAGCGGACGGTGAGCGGCCTGCGCCACGGGAACGCGAAGCTGCGGTCGCGGGTCGCGGGGCTGGAGGCCGGCAACGACCGGCTTCGGGCGCGCACGGCGTCGCGCGGCCGCGCGCCGCGTCCGGCCCTGGCGGTCGAGTCGGAGACCGTGGAACCGTCCGAACGGAGTTGTCCGCGCTGCGGCCGGGCGTGCGCGGCGAACGGCGCGAAGACGACGGAGCTGATCGAGGTGGAGGTGCGCGCGCGCGTGCGCCGCGTGCACCGGGTTCGTCGGCGCCCGGCGTGCGCGCCGGGGCGCGAGGCGCTGGCGCCGGCGGCGGCGCGGCTGTTCCCGAACACGCCGTGCGGGGTGAGCGTCTGGGCGCTGTTCCTGCTGGAGAGGCACGCGCACCACCGGCCGTTGCGGGCGGTGTCGCGGATGCTGTCGGCGCGCGGCCTCGATGTCGCGCCCGGCACCCTGGCGGACAGCCTGCCCCGGTTGGCGCCGCCGTTCGCGCCGCTGGCGGCGGCGATCGCCGAGCGGCAGGCGGCGGCGGGTGGCGCGCGGCGACGAGACGAGCTGGCGGCGACGAGACGAGCTGGACGGTGCACGCCCGCGGCGAGCGCGGCGACAGTCCGCGCTGCTGGCTGTGGGTGTGCCTGACCGCGGACGCGGTGCGCCTGCGCGTCGATCCGTCGCGCAGCGCGGCGGCGGCGCGGGAGTTGTTCGGCGACCTCGGCTCCGAGGCGCCGGCGTACCTGGTCTGCGACCGCTGCGCCGCCTGCGCCAGGCTGGCGCGGGAGGAGCCGGAGCGGTTCGTGCCGGCGCTGTGCCGGGCGCGCGCGCGGCGCGACTTCGTCGACGCCACCGTCGGCCGTCCGCGGCTCGGGAAGTGGTCCGGACGCTGGCTGGCACGCATCGCGACGCTGTGCCGGGTCAACGCCCGGCGGGCGCGGCACTGGGATCCCGGCCTGCCCCCCGGGCGGCAGGGCGCGGCCTTCGCGAAGGCGCAACGGCGCCTGGAGCGCGGCGCCGACGCCCTGTTCGAGCGGGCGCGGCGGGAACTCGCCGCCCTGCCCGCCGACGCGCCGAGGGGCAGGCCGCTGCGCGCCCTGCGCGGCGCCGCAAAGGCCTGACGGCCTTCCTGGACACCCCGCCCGTGCCGTTGGACAACAACGCCGCCGAGCGCGCCCTGCGCGGCGCCGCGATCGGCCGCAGGCTGTCGTTCGGCTCGCACAGCGAGACCGGCGCGGAACTGGCCGGCCATCTCTGCTCGGTGTTCGGCACGCTCGCGCTGGCCGGCCTGCGCCCCCTCCCCTGGCTGACGGACTGCCTGCAGGCGTGCGCCGCGTCCGGCGGCCCGCCGACGGCGGCCGGGGCCCGCGCCTGGCTGCCCTGGGGAATGGACGCGGGCAGCGCCCGCCGCTGGCGGGGCCGTCCCGCGCAGGGCCCGTGAGCGACGGCCCGCCCTTCCGCCACTGCGGGCGCGACTTCGCCGCCGCCGAGATCGACTGGATCCGCGCGCTGATCGCGCAACGCCCGGCGCTGCGCCGCGCCGCCCTGTCGCGCGCCCTGTGCGAACGCCTCGGCTGGCGCAGGCCCGACGGCGGCCTGAAGGACATGGGCGCCCGCGTCGCCGTGCCGCGCATGCACCGCGACGGCCTGATCGCGCTGCCGCCGCCGCGCAACGGCCCGCGCACCATGCGCCCGCCCCCGCCGTCGCCCGCCACCGCGCCGCCGACGTCGCCGCCGCCCGCGGACCTCGACGAGGTCCGCCCGGTGCGCGTCCAGCCCGTCGCCGACGTCGCCGAGGGCCGTCGCTGGAACGCCTTCGTCGCCCACCACCGCCACCTCGGCCACACGCCGCTGCCCGGCGCCCAGCTGCGCTGCTTCGCCCGCGCCGCCGACGGCCGGCCCCTCGCCCTGTTCGGCTTCGGCGCCGCCGCCTGGAAGACCGCGCCCCGCGACCGCTTCGTCGGCTGGACCCCCGAACGCCGCCGCCGCAACCTGCCCCTCGTGGTCAACAGCGCCCGCTTCCTGATCCTGCCCTGGATGCGCATCCCCAACCTCGCCTCGCACCTCCTCGCCCAGGTCGAACGCCGCCTCCCCGACGACTGGCGCCGCCGATGCGCCATCCGCCCCGTCCTGCTCGAAACCTTCTGCGAAACCCCGCGCTTCGACGGCGCCGCCTGCCGCAGCGCGAACTGGATCCCCGTCGGCAGAACCCAGGGCCGCGGCAAGCTCGACCGCCGCCACGAGTTCGCCCGCCCCGTCAAGGACATCTACCTCAAGCCGCTTCGCCCCGACTGGAAGGTCGCCCTGAACCGGTAGCGTCACACGACTACCGAACGCTTACTTGGTCTGGAACTTCAGGCTAGGCCACCCGCCGCACCGCAGTCAGTTCGGCTCCCGCCGTTGTGATAATGCGAACCGCGACCTCTCCGCTCTCCGGTGCCGCGAACGGCCGGCTCTTGGCACTGAGGCAGCTCGCCTAAGTCGAAGGCCCGATCATGGCGCCGCGGGCGAGGACCTTGAGTGTCGGCTCGAGGTTGAGCATGAAGCGCACATCGCCGAATCCGGATTCCTCGAGCATCGCGCTCAGGGCGGGCCGGCCGAGGTACAGCAGGTGTTCCGGTGGCCGGATCTCCTCGGTCGCGATGAGGTCGCGCGCGCCGCGCGGCAGCGACCGGTGCCCCATGTCGGGCGTGGTGAGAAAGACCACTCCGCCAGGCGCCAGGATGCTCCGCAGGGCACGCAGGAACGGGATCGGCTGCGGCAGGTGTTCGATGACTTCGCTGCAGTAGATGACGTCGAATTCGGCGGCCACGTCCGCGACGTCGCGGTGTTCGAAGCGGCAGTCCGGGAACAGCCGCCGCGTCGATGTCCACGCCCAGGGCATCGAAGCCCAGCAGCCGCGCCGCAGCCACCGCGAAGCCGGCGTTGCAGCCGACGTCGATGAATCGGCGACCGCGGGTGCGCCGCTTCAGCCGCCTGATCCGCCGCCGCGCCCGTCGGACCTTCGACTCCAGCTTTGCCGTGTACTGCCGTGTCTTGTGGTAGCGGTCGTAGAAGCGCGCCCGTTCCTCCGCCGCGGGCATGGGATGGACGAACAACGCTTCGCAACCCCTGCAGGCACGCAGGTCGTATCCGTCCTTGGCGCCGAACGGCTCATGGTCGATTTCGCCGCAGACCGGGCAAGCGGCCGTCATGCCGGTTCACGCTCCTTTCCGGTCATCGCACGTCGAGTCTACCGCCAGGCTCGCCAACGGCACCCCTTCGACGCGCACTCCCGATCCCCTGTTAAAGGTGTGCGGTAGAGGATTTGCCAGGTTGAGGGGTCGTTGCCGCCGGGAGGGACGCTTCCGGCACCGCGCCGACGCCGTCGCGGCGGCAGGAACGGCTGTGGACAGGCCTGCATGCGGGCTTCCCACCGCCGGTTGCCGGCTCGCGGACGAGCGCGCCTCCGCCAAGGCGGCGTCGAACCAATGGGATCGGTCAGGCCGCCGACGCGGGTGGCGGGGCGCGGGCCTCCAGGCGCACCATCGCCTCGTGCAGCCAGTCGAGGCGGAAGCTGGTCTTGGTGAAGCGCACGCCCAGGCGGCGCGCCGTGCGCACCATGTACGCGGCGGTGCGCATCACGTGCCGGATCACCGGCCGCAGGCCGTGCCTGCGCGCCCGCTTCGGCAGCGCCGTGAACTGCACCGCCCGCAGCAGCGCCTGGGCAATCCAGCCGAGCGCGTGGAACGCCTGGTTGGCACGGCAGCCGCGGCACGGCGGGTGGTGCAGGCCCAGGTCGGTGAGCGGCCCCTTGAAGGCGTTCTCCAACCTGCCCGCCAGGGCAGGCCCCTGCTTGCCGCGGTGCCGCCGCACCAGCTCGTCGAGCGGCAGGTCGTCGCGCGACACCAGGATCACCGTGTGGTGCGGAACCAGAAGGCCCTGGCCGTTCTCCGCGCGCCGCCGCACCACCACGCAGTGCTGCTCCGCGTCCCACCCGGCCGGGCGGTGCGTCGCGAAGACCGCCTCCTCCATGCCGATGTCCGTCCAGACGCCGTCGGGCAGCCCTTCGATCTGCTCCAGCGCCGGCGCCCGCCACCGGTCGTTCGTCACGCTGATCGAGCAGTCCCAGCCGTGCGTGGCGCAGAGCCGAACCAGGTCCCCCTTGCAGCAGGCGTTGTCCGCGCGCAGCCACGCCGGCGTCCCCGCCGGCGCCATCCCGGCCGTCCACTCCAGCAGCGTCCGCCAGTTCAGCGTCACCCGGCCGCCGCCGGGACACAGCTGCCCCGCCGACCACAGCCCGCCCAGGAACACCGCGTGCAGCCAGTGGCCGCGCCGGCCCTCCCAGTCCCGCGCGCCCGCTCGAACAGCGCACCGTCCACCTCGATCCCGGTCGCGTCGACGAACACCGGAACGCAGCCCCTCGTCTCCACCTCGCGCGCCACCACCAGCGGCGCCACCCGTTCGGCGAAACGCCGCGCCGCCTCCCACAATCCCTTGACGTCCACCGGGCGCAGCCGCGCCAGCCACTCCCCCGCGCGGCGCGACTCCGGAACGCTGCGCAGCCCGAGCAGCGTCCGCGCCACCCCGTCCGCGCGCAGCGCGTCGAGGTCCGACAGCGAACCGTCGCCCCGCGACAGGCAGGCGACGATCGCCCACAGCGTCTCCGCGTCCGTCGCGCCGCGGTTGCGCACCTTCACCCGAACCGCTTCGTCCAGCAGCTCGAACAGACCGTGCCGCCGTGCCGTCCGGGCGAGAATCGAGGAACCGCCGCAGGTGATCAGGTTCAGGTCGGTGAAGTCCATCTCGACCTTCGGAGGGCGAATCTTCCGCTTGCGCAACGTTCACCTCCGGGGTGTCCTTCCTCGACGTGCCCATTTTCGCATGCACGCCTTGTGCGGCGGACGGTTCCGGCAGATCAACCGAATCCTTGTCAGGGAATCAGGGCGCGCACGCGACATCGGACATGGCTTGGACGATGCTGATACGCTTGGCGGACCGCAGCAATCCGCATCGCCATCGGCCCCAATGCCGACCGCAATGCACTGGCCCTGCGCACCCTCCCGGCGCAGCCCGAATCCTTCGCGTCCGCCTTGCTCGCCAAAGAGCCAGGGTTCTCTCTTCATGCCGCCACCTGCTGCGAGGCCAGCCAGCGCGACAAGCTCGAAAAGCTCTGTCGTTGTACTGCACGGCCGGCAATCGCCAATGAGCGTCTCTCGACCAAACGACCGCGGGCAGATCGTCTACAAATTCAAGCAGCCGTTTCGAGACGGCACCACGCACGTCGTGCTCGATCCTCTCGACTTCATCGCCCGCCTGGCAGCCCTGGTTCCTCGCCCAAGACTCAACCTCACCCGCTTCCATGGCGTGTTGGCTCCAAATTGCAATCCACCGCTTGATCGCGGCGTCGCCTTGTCGCTTGACCTGCTCGTACTGCGCCTTGTCCCTGAATCCGACCGCCGTTCTCCGACAAACGCCCCGGAGTTGCGAACCTGATTGACGCGCCACACGTCGTCGTAGTCGAAGCTGAAGAACGCCACCCGCGCCATCGGTGCCCCTCTACGCTGTCTCTGCGAGCCTGTCGACGAGCACCGAGGCGACGAACGGGTAGCGCCTCGACTCGACATGCTTGCCCAAGACGCTCCGTGCTTCGTCCATCGGGAGCCTGGCGGCTGCGCCCCCGGGACCCACCAGCGAGACGCGCGGCACGCGGGGCTGGAATCGTCGGAACAGCTCGTACTCCTCACGTACGCCTTTCCATGCCGCCGACAAACACCCCGGCGATCAACTTCCGGTCGCGGCCAAGCATCGCCTCTCGCATGGTCTGAAGACTCTCTTCCCGTGTCGCCCGTTCGGGTATCCAGTGGATCGCCCCGAAGCCAGCCTCCTGCAGAGCCCGCGTCTCGCGCGTGATTTGGTCGTTGAACCACTGCGACTGGAACACGTCGACCGCCCCCTTCGCGTTCAGTTCGCTCGCCACCATGAGGATCAGCGCGTGATGGTTGGATGGCCGCCGAACAGCAGTCTGCCTTTCGCAACCAGCACGGCGCGCACAACAGCCGTCACGGCATCGGCGATCGCCCCTGGGTCGAAAGGCTCGAAACCGGCCCCGCGCTTCCCGGACGGGAAGCTCGCGGAGAGGAACACGTGCCGCTGTCCCAAACCGATCATGCTGTCGCCTCAAGACCCGACTCGAGGATCCGCCCGAGGGCGAGGTCGCGAGGAGCGCCGACCCACCGCAAGAGGTCAGCATGGTCCTCGGCCATGTGCTCCACGTCATGCACGAGGGATGCGGCGATGGCGCCCATTCCGGCGGAACCCCGCACACGGTCACGTTCCTGCTCTAACGCGCGAAGATCCTTCACGCGCGGCCTTCGCGGTGCCACCTGGAATGCGCCGGGGACGCGGTCCGTCGCGTTTGCGACGATCGCCCATTCGGACAGCGGGTCGCACGAGCATCCGGATGCCTCCAGATGGTCGATCAGGCTGCCTAGCCCATCTTTACCAACAACCCCGTGATTTTCGCCCGATCTTGCGGTGATTGACGGTTTTGGGGTCGGCAACTCGTTGTTTTCCGGTTCCTGGTGGGGTGGATCGACCGATGTAGTGCCATAATGGGGTGGTGTCGGTTGACATGGGTGGCGGGCGCCGCTACCGTCACCCGCCATGTTCATCCGCCGTACCCTCACCCGCCGCACCGGCGGCCAGGACTACCACTCCCACCGCCTCGTGCACAGTCGGCGCGACGGCGCCAAGGTCCGCCAGCGCACGTTGTTGAACCTCGGCAGCGATTTCGACCTGCCTGTGGAGGAGTGGCCGGAACTGTGCCGGCGCATCGACGAGATCTTGAACGGCCAGGCGCCGCTCACCGACGATGCGCCGGCTGCCGTCGAGGAAGAAGCGCAACGGATCGGGGCGCAACTGCTGGCCCGCGGCCGGGCGGGGGACGCCGAAGCGGTGCGTGATCCGGTCCGTGTGGACGTGGCGTCGCTCGAGTTGACGCGCCCGCGCAGCGTGGGCGTCGAGCAGGCGGGACTGTGGGCGGTCGAGCGGTTGGGCCTGATGGAGTTGCTGTCGACCCTGGGCATCAACGCGTCGCCGTGCACGGCCGCGGTGGCCTCGATCGTGGCGCGGCTTGCGTACCCGGCCTCGGAGCGGGCCACGCACGCCTGGCTGCGCGAGCGCAGTGCCTTGGGGGAGTTGCTGGGTGTGGACTTCGAGACCATGGGGGCGATGCAGTTGTACCGGGCCTCGGATGCCTTGGCTGCCCACCGCGAAGCGATCGAGGCGCATCTGTTCGAGAGCGCCATGGACCTGTTCGACCTGGCGCCGACGGTGACGCTCTACGATCTGACCAACACCTATTACGAGGGCGATGTGGCGGATCAGCCCGAGGCGCGGCGGGGGCATTCGAAGGAGAAGCGCAGCGACTGCAAGCTGCTCACCCTGGGGCTGGTGCTGGACGGGGGTGGTTTCGTGCGGCGTTCGCGGGTGTTCGCGGGCAACGTCAAGGAAGACCGGACGCTTTCCGGCATGCTGGACGCGCTCGGGGCACCGCCGGGGTCGCGGGTGGTGCTCGACCGGGGCATCGCCACCGAGCGACAGGTCGACTGGCTGAAGGCGAACGGGTACCGCTACATCGTGGTCTCGCGCGAGCGCAAGCGCCGCTTCGAGCCCGAGGCGGCACTCGCCCACCGCACCCGCAGCGGCGGGGTGGTGCATCTGGAGAAGGTGGACGACGCCGAGGCGGGCGAGGTGCGCCTGTACTGCTGCTCCGAGCAGCGTGCCGAGAAGGAGCGCGGCATGGCCGAGCGGTTTGCGCAACGCCTGGAGCGGGATCTCGATGCGATCAACGAGGGGCTGTCGCGGCCGCGCACGCAGAAGAAGCCGGAAAAGATCTGGCAACGCATCGGCCGGCTGGTGGAGAAGAGCCGCGGTGTCGGCCAACACTACGACATCGCGGTGGCAACCGACGAGAGCGGCAAACGGGCCGTGGCGGTGACCTTCCTCCGCACGCCGGTGGCCGGGACGATGCTCACCCATCCGGGCGTCTATTGCCTGCGCAGCAACGAGACCGACTTCAGCGAGGAGCGCCTGTGGCGCACCTTCACCCTGCTCACGGATGTCGAGGCGGCGTTCCGTTCCCTGAAATCCGAACTGGGCCTGCGCCCCATCCATCACCGCAAGCCGCGCCGTGCCGAGGGCCATCTGTTCATCACGGTGATCGCCTACCAACGGGTCCAGGTGATTCGCACCCGTCTGGCCGAGCGCGGCGACGGGCCGATGCGCACGGCGAACTGGACGACGCTCAAACGGATTCTCGGCGGCCGTCAGCGGGTGACCGCGACGTTCAAGCGCGCCGACGGACGCACGCTGCATGTGCGCAAGGCGACGCGCCCGGAACCGCAGCAGAAGGCCATCCTCGATGCCTTGGGGATCCCCTCCTCAGCCGGGGGGACACACCAGGCGGTCGTCTGAGGGGAAACCATCACGTCGGGCACGAATGTAGTGCCATGCGCGCGATTCGGTCAACCTAAATTGTTGAGATACAACAGTTTATTTTTTTCGTTGGTAAACTTGGGCTAGGAGCCTTCAGCCGGGGAAGCATCCCCGACCGCTGACGCGTAAGGAAGTACCGGCATTCCCCCATCGCTGGAGGCGTACTTCCATGCAAGCTGCTCTCGCCGCCTCCGAAGGGCACTTGCGTGTGAAAGCTCGATTCGTTCGAGCAACACGTCCACGGCCGCAGACGTCAATTCGGCGCCGTCGATGTCACCGGCGGAGAGCCTGTACCTGAATGCTTCGTCGATCGGCGCTTCGCGATCCTTGGCCACGTTCGGCATGGTCACCGCCAGCGTGCCGATCCGGTGGGTGAGGGCGTAGTTGATCTCGTACTGAACCCACTCGGAGTCTCTGATCCCATCGCTCTCAAGCAGCAGCAGGAACGCCCTGTCCGCCAAGTCTTCCGTCAAGCGGCGCTGGAAGTCGGCTCCCGGGGGTACGGTGAACCGGTCGAGAAACACGTCGAACTGGCGTTCCTGCAACTCCCGGTGCAGCTGTTCGGCCACCCTGGCGGAGTCCCGCCGCACGTAGGACAGAAACACGCGGCGTTCGTCCTCGACCAAGCCGAGGAGGCGCATCGTCGTTGCCAGGGCGAGGGCGCGGTTTTCGTTCCAGTCGACCGCGTTCAAGTGCTCAATCCGAGCAGGGAGCATCTCCCTTGCGGGATGTGGCTCGGACGACCGGATGACCGGGAGAACGGCATGACCTTGCCGCAACGCCTTGTCGATCTCCGCGTCCACGTCGGAATCCTGCGCACCAGCCCGACTTCCCGCATAGACCACGACCACGTGCGTGCCGGACGACGCGTCCGGTACCCGCTCGGCAACGTCAACCAGGCCCACGCTACCCGAGGGGCGATTGTCCCACCAGTCTGGAGCAGACTCTACGAAACGTTGAGGAGAGAGTCAAGACCTAAAATGGCACTTAACACGCTGATAAAAGGGCGTTTTTCGTGACCTAAAGGGACGTCCTTGAACGGCCTGAGAAGGAGGACGTGGCGGAAGAGGTAGGAGTCGAACCCACCAGGCGCCGTCAAGGCGTCTCAACGGCTTTGAAGGCCGCGCGCCCCACCGGGGACGATGCTCTTCCAAGACGGATTATAGGGCGACGGCACCCACCGGCCATAGCTCCGGTGAGGCGAACTGAAGCGACGCCAAAACCGGGCAGGAGCACAGGATCACGCCATCGCGCCCTTTCCCCAAAACGCTCTCGCTTCGAGCGGGGCCCCCTCTGGAGGGAGGGCATCCTGCCTCCATCGCGCCAAAAGGGCGCGCGAGCGTTGGATACTGCTGCACATGCCGCATCCGCGGGAAGGCATCGCTCACCCCGCCGCAAACCGATCACCAACCCGAACAACCCCCGTCCCCTCAACGCCCATGTAAGCGCCGAACATCACACCGCCAGCGTAGCCACCCGTCCGCCAGCGGTAGGACTTAAGCGTCGCCAGGGGCTCCGTGGCACGTTCCCCCGTTTCCTGATCCGTGCAGGTAACCACGCACCGCTCGCAATGGGTCGACCGGAGGAGGCGGAGACCGGAACCGTCCAGAGCAACCACCGAGTCTTCGGCATACGCATCGAGCCCCTCCACCACGACGTTGGGCCGGAAACGGTTCATCGGCACGGGCTCATCGAGGCGTGCGTTCAGATCGCCCAGTGAGGCTTCGTTGGTGACAAGAATGGGCGCAACGTCGACGAATCCAGCCTGATCCATGCCGTCGATCACGGCAAACTCCTCAAGCGGAATCGCGCGGCGAAACGCTGCCTTCAAGGCGGCCACCCGTACCCCATCGCCAACCACGCCGGACACCCACTCCGCCAGCGCATCCCCTTGGTCCACCACGGGTACGGGAATGCCGTAGTAGCTGACAATCGTCTCGTCGCCCCCCGACACAACCCCATGCACCAGCGACGGACACCCACGGCTGCCGAACTCGATCGTGGTCGGGTCGATCCGCCGCGCGATAACGGTTGCCAACCTCGGTAACCGCGCCTGATTGGCCGACTTCCCGTTCCTGAGCACCGTGAGCTGCCGGTCGCCTTCCACCCCCGTTGGCGATACCGTTGCCGTCTCAACGGCTACGCCACGGCACCCCTTGACCGGATAGGTGAAGAGCCCCGTGACAGTGCAATGCGAGGCGATGGTGGATCTCCTGAGCATGTGGCGCCGGCCAACAAGCCTATCCCAGCACGGCGAAGCATCCAACGCCGGTGGATGCCGACGCGCTGGATCCCCGCACCTGCGGGTTGCGGTTCGGGGATCGCAGATGACGCGCCTGTCGGCCGTATGGAGGGCAAAATGTCCCCGCTCCAAAGGCAGGCACCCCTCCTCCGGAGGCTGTTCTGGCGCTCGTGGGGGAGCTTCTTCGGGACGAGTCAAGGGATGATGTAACGCCGCACAGGCTCTGCAACCTGAGTCGTTGCGAGCGAGGGAGAATGCCCGCGACCCAGGGGGCTCAGCTAGACGTCCTCGGACTCGATCTCCGCCAGCTTCCTGAACTGTTCCTGTGCCCACGACCGGACGCAGTTCACCAAGTCTTCGGGCTTTTCCATCCGCACTGCATTGAGGGGCAAGGCGGCTTGGCGCCCATCGCCGTAGTACGCCTCGGCGTGTCCACTGACGGTGTACGAGGCCGGGTCCGTCTTGGCGTTCGTTTGGGCGATGAGTCCAAGACTGTGCTCCACGTGGCCGGCGACGAGGTCGGCGGCGTCTGTGGGGTCGGGAACGACGATTGGCCCCTTGCTGGTGGGTGTCCAGAAGACCCCGTTGGCCCATTCCGCTCGGACGGTCAGATGGGCGTAGTAGAACAGCTTGGTGATTGCGTGTCTCCTTCCTGGGTCTTGATTATAGGATGCTGGGCCAGTGGATGGCTCCGCGTGCCCTTAAGCTTCCATGCCTTGCCATCCCGGATATGCTGCGCCGCTACTTTGGCGACGGCAGCGCGACCAACATGAGCAGAATCGATCGAGTCACGGTTCAGACCTACCGCTACACGCTCGACAACTCCGGGCGCGAGATCACGCGGTTCATTGTCACCATCGACACGGACGATGGCTTGTCCGGCAGCTATGCACCGCATTTCGGCGGCACCGCACATGCCCAGGCACAGGTGCAGGAGATGGCACGGAGCCTCATCGGCATGGATGCGGAACAGCGGGAGCTGGTATTCGAACGGCTCAAGCTGAGTCACCGCCACTACGACAAGGCCGGCATCGCCGCCATCGATACAGCATTGTGGGATCTCGCCGGCAAGAAATACGGCGTCCCGATCGCACAACTGCTGGGTGGATTCCGTGAACGGCTGCCCGTCTATGCGAGCACCATGTCCGGGCAGCGCGGCCGGGGTGGGCTCGGCGGCGTGGAGAGCTACGCCGACTTTGCCGAGTCCTGCCAGGCGGCGGGGATTCCGGCGTTCAAGATCCACAGTTTCTTCGACGGCAATCCCAAGACCGAGATCGCCATCATGAAAGCGGTGCGGGAGCGGGTGGGCGAGGACATGAAGCTCATGAACGATCCCGCGTCTTCCCTGAAGTCGTTCATGGATGCCGTGGAGGTGGGCAGAGCCTGCGATGACCTGGGCTTTTTCTGGTACGAGGACCCTTACCGGGATGCATCGTCGAGTGCCGTCGCGCACAAGCGGCTGCGAGACTTCATTCGCACGCCAATGCTGATCGCGGAACACATACGAGGGTTTGAGCAGAAGGCCGACTTCGTTCTCGCCGGCGGCACCGACATCATGCACATCGACCCGGAGCTCGACGGCGGCATCACCGGCACGATGAAGCTCGCGCACTTCTGCGACGCGATCGGCATGGAGGTGCAGCTCCACACGGCTGGCCCCATGCATCGCCACTGTATGGCCGCGATTGCCAATACGCACTTCTACGAGCTCGGCCTCGTCCGCCCGGACACGCCCACCAATTTCCTGCAACCACCGATCTATGCGGACGATTACGGCGACGAGGTCGGCAACGTGGGACAGGACGGATGCGTCCCCGTGCCCACTGGGCCCGGCCTGGGCGTCGCCTATGACTTTGACCGCATCAACGGCGGAGAGGTCGGCAGGGTCGAGATTCGCTAGCAGGCAGGCGCGTCCTCGGGCGCGTGCGCCGTCAGGGCCTGCAAGCCGCGCGACGCACGGGCGCTATCGAAGGATGGCGTTGTGGTTGCCGATGATCGTGCGGGCGTCGGCTGTGCGGCGGGTGAAGCCGGTGCGATCGAAGTGTTCGAGCACTTCGATGACGACGTTGCGGCCGACGCCGGTGGCGTCGCGGAAGTTGCGCACGGTGAAGGGGCCTTGGGCCGCCAGGCGAGCGGCGTCGTCGGCGAGTTCGAGCAGTCTGGTGGGCAGGTAGTAGCGGGTCTCGCTGACGCGGATGGCGAGACCGAAGGCGGGCAGGGCGCGCATTTCGCGCTCGAGGGCGGGGAAGGGGCGCTGCAGGCGCTTGGCGATGTCGCCGAGGCTCGGCGGCTGGATGGAGTCGAGGGGCTTCTCCACTTGCGCGAACAGGCGCTTGACGTTCGGCGGGATGTCGGCCTGGTGGGAGGCGAGGGCGTACTCGCCGCCTTCCACGCGCACCTCGTTGGTTGCAGCCAGGTGCTTGAGAGCCAGGCGCAGGGGCGCTGCCCTGGCAGGGTCGGCGGCGCATAGCCGGGCTTCGGTGAGTCCGCCGCTGTCCGGATGTTGCTGGTGGTGGCAGGCCAGGCGGTCGCGCAAGGTGGCTTCGGCGGCGGCGAGAGCCCGTTTCGCAAGCCAGTGGCCATCGATTTCCGTCACTTCGGCGGTGTTGCCTAGCAGAGCTGCCATGCGTTCGGGTGCGAGGTTCCATTGCCTTGCGAAAGTCGTCGCATGGAGAGGCGCTTGCACGATTGCCGCTCGGGCAGAGGCTGCCGGATCGTCGGGTTGCACTGCTGCGAGGAGCTCGAGCCTTGCTGGCGCACGGCGTCGTCCCTGAGGCAGGCCCACCGCCACGACGCGGCCGCCGCCGAGGGTTCTGGCCAGATCGTGGTCGCGCAGCACGACGCGGTCGCCGATCTTCGGGTGCAAGGGGGTTGCCGCTGTCAAGTCCACGCGGGCCGCGCCGCCACCCGGCACTGGTGCCTCGTCAATGAGCAGGATGCGGGCCTGGGCGTGGCTGCTGGCGTGGTAGATGTGGACCGGGTGGTTGTGCTTGATGGCGCGGGGGAAGTCTTCGAGCACCGCGAGTTCGATGCAGGCGTGGGTCGCGGGTTCGCGGCTTTCCGGAGGCAGCAGCCAGTCACCGCGGGTGACTTCCTCGGCGCCGACGCCGGCCAGGTTGATGGCGGCGCGGTCGCCGGGCGTTGCGGCCTCTGCGTCTTGGTTCTGCACCCGCACGCCGCGCACGCGCACAGAGGTTCCCGTGTCGGCGAGCATCAGGCGGTCGTCTATCCGCGCGGTTCCGGCCAGCACCGTGCCGGTGACGACGGTGCCGCTGCCGCGCACGGTGAAGGCCCGGTCGATGGGGAGGCGGAACGGTTCGGTGGCGCCCGCGGCGCGGTCGGCGCGGGCCGCCAGCGCAATGTGGCGGCGAACCTCCTCCACGCCGGTTCCTGTGATGCACGAGACGGGCAGAGCGGGAGCCTTGCGCAGGAAGGTGCCTGCCGTGAGCGCCTCGACGTCGCGGCGCACTTGCTCCACCCGCTCGGGCGGTACGCGGTCAATCTTGTTGAGGACGACGATGCCGCGCGAGAGGCCGAGCAGCGAGAGGATCTGCAGGTGTTCCCGCGACTGCGGCATCACCCCGTCGTCCACGGCGATGACCAGCATGGCGAATTGGCGCGAGGCGATGCCGGCCACCATGTTGTGGACGAAGCGGTGATGGCCGGGGACATCGACGAAGCCAATGCGGCTGGTGCCTGAATCGCCGAGGTTGGCGTAGGCGAAGCCCAGGTCGATGGTGAGGCCGCGGCGTTTCTCCTCTGCCACTGTGTCGGTGTCCACGCCGGTGAGGGCATGGACCAGCGAGGTCTTGCCGTGGTCCACGTGGCCAGCGAGGGTGACGATCATCGCGGCCGTTCGCCTCGGCAGGCTCTGCCTCGTGAATTCATCGGAGCTTTCCAAGTGCGGCGAGGGCGTGGAGGAGTTCGTCCAGGGGTTCGGCGCCGTGCATGTCCAGCCACACGCTGTCGCTGACGATGCGGGCGATCACGGGGGGCGAGAGTTGGCGCATGGCCGCGGCGAGGGTATCGGCGGAGTCGCCGTCTCGGCGGACGCGGACGGCGCGGCTGGGGAGCAGGCGGCCCGGTAGTGCGCCGCTGCCGATCTGGGCCTCGGATTGCTCTAGCGTGGCATGGGTGCCAGGCAGGGCCCGGAGACATTCAACCACTGCTTCGCCTCGCCTCCCTAGCTCAGCCATCGGCATCGTCAGCGTTCGCAACAGGGGCACGCGTTCGGCGAGGCTGGTCGGGTCTTCGTACGCCTTCAGGGTTGCGTCGAGGAGGGTCAAGGTGAGCTTGTCGAGTCGCAGGGCGCGCTTGAGGGGGTTGCGGTCGAGCGCTTCCACGAGAGCCCTCTTGCCGACGATCAGCCCCGCCTGCACGCCGCCAAGCAGCTTGTCGCCGGAGAAGGTGACGAGATCCACGCCGCTCGCCAGCGTTGCGCGAACGGTCGGCTCCGGCGGCAAGCCGAAGCGCGCCAGATCGACCAAGGCGCCGCTGCCCAAGTCCACGCAGGTCGGAACGTCGTGCTGCCTGCCGATGGCGGCAAGCTGACTCGCGGTCACTTCGCGGGTGAAACCCTGCACATGATAGTTGCTCGGATGCACCTTGAGCAACAGGGCAGAGGTGCCTGCCACGGCCTCGAAGTCGCGTGGATGGGTGCGGTTGGTGGTGCCCACCTCGGCCAGCCGGCAACCGGCCCGTTCCATGATCTCCGGCAGCCGGAAGCTGCCGCCGATCTCGATCAGCTCGCCGCGGGAAACGGCCACGTCGCGTCCGAGGGCGAGGGAGTTCAGCACCAGCAGGACGGCCGCGGCGTTGTTGTTGACCACCGTTGCCGCCTCGGCGCCGGTGAGCAGCTTCAGCCGATGTCGGACGATGCGTTCCCGCTCGCCTCGGCCGCCCTTGGCCAGGTCGTATTCGAGGGTGGTTGGGCGGGTGGCGTGGGCGACTGCGGCTGCCATCGTCTCCGGGGCGAGCAGGGCGCGGCCCAGGTTGGTGTGGATGATGGTGCCGGTGAGGTTGAATGCGATCTCGTAGCCGTGCCCCACTTCCGCCCTTAGCCAGCTTGTGAGGGCATCGGCATAGCGACCGGCGTCAGCTCCCCAGCCGGGGATGTCACCGTCTGCGCGCAGGCTCGCTTGCACGGCGCGCACGGCCTCCCTGGTGGTGGCGAGGCCCCACTGCCGCACAACCGCCACGGCGGCGTCGTGGGTCAGCACCTGATCGACACTGGGCAGTCGGCGCGACATGGCGGCAGCTTATCACCGCGTCTCCATCACACTCCGGCAGGACGGCGGTGGTAAGGTTGCGCCCCCTTGCAGCGACACACAACGGAGGGCAGATGAGCGATAGGGTGGCGGTCGCGTTCGTGGGGCTTGGCGTGATGGGCTATCCGATGGCGGGGCATCTTGCCAGGGCTGGGCATCGGGTGATCGTCTATAACCGCACCCGCGCCCGTGCCGATGCCTGGCGGGACGAACACGGCGGCGCGGTGGCGAATACGCCGGCGGAGGCGGCATCCGCAGCCGAGGTCATTTTCATGTGCGTCGGCAACGACAACGACGTGCGTGCAGTCACCATCGGGGAAGGGGGCATCCTGCAAGGGGCAAGGGAAGGCTCGGTGTTGGTGGATCACACCACGGCCTCGGCGGTGGTGGCACAGCAGGTGGCCGCCGCCGCGGCGGAGCGTGGCGTGGGCTTTCTCGATGCGCCGGTGAGCGGTGGTCAGGCCGGGGCGGAGAACGGCCAGCTCACGGTGATGGCGGGGGGTTCGGAGGAGACCTATGCCCGTGCCGAGGGCATCATCGACTGCTATGCCCGCTTCGTCCGGCTGATGGGCGATGTGGGGGCTGGGCAACTCACAAAGATGGTCAATCAGGTTTGCATCGCCGGCATCGTCCAGGGGCTATCCGAGGGGCTGCACTTCGCCGAGAAGGCCGGGCTTGATCTCGACGGTGTGGTGGAGGTGATCTCCAAGGGTGCGGCGCAAAGCTGGCAGATGGACAATCGAGCCGAGACCATGGCGCGGCGCGAGTTCGAGTTCGGCTTCGCGGTGAACTGGATGCGCAAGGATCTGGACATCACCCTGGCGGCGGCGCGGGAACTCGACGCCCGCATGCCCCTCGCGGCGCTGGTGGACCAGTTCTATGCCGACGTGCAGGGAATGGGCGGAGGCCGTTGGGACACCTCCAGCCTGATCGAGCGACTGCGGCGAGTCGAGGAATAGCGCATGGTTCGCTTTCCGGAGCCTCCGGAGGACGACTATCCGATCGTCTATCTGAAGGACACCGATCGGCCGCTGCCGGAGACCATCAATCCGAACACGCGCTACGCCTACTTCAAGACCATTGCCCGAGGTGGCCGTTCGATCATCGAGAGCTGCAAGGACCTGCACCTCATGCGGGTGGTGGTGCGCAAGAGCCTGAAGCCCGAATTCGCCAACAATCCGGTGGATCAGACGCGACTCATCCGCGAGGCGCGGATCGCTGCCATGTTGCAGCACCCCAATACCGTGCCCACCTATGAACTCGGTCGCGACAATCGCGGCCAATGCTACTTCACCATGAAGCTCGTGCATGGCTACACCTTCCGCGAGGTGCTCGACTTTCGCGAGCGTTACGACTTGAGCCGCCTGATGGACGTGGTGCTCCAGATCGCCCACGCCCTCGAATATGCCCACAGCCACGGCGTGGCGCATCGCGACATCAAGCCCGAGAACATCCTCGTCGGCCCCTTCGGCGAGGTGCTGCTGCTCGACTGGGGCCTCGCCAAGGTGTGGAATCCGGAAAGCTCGCCGGGCGCCGAAGAGGCGGTGGAGGTGGACGCCCGCACGCTTGACGACCTCAGCATCACGGCCCAGGACAAGCTGCAAGGCACGGCGGCTTACATGTCGCCGGAACAGATCCGGGAAGACCCCGACATCGACTGGCGCACGGACATCTACAGCCTGGGGGCAGTCATCTACGAAATACTCGCCGGCCAGCCGCCGGTGACGGGCGACAGCCTGGATGAACTCCTGGCGCAAACGCTGGAGAAGGAACCGTCCAAGCCGTCGCAGGTGGCGCCTTGGGTGGTGGCGTCGAGGCTGGAGGAGCTTTGCCTGCTGTGCCTGGAGAAGGAGCCGGGCCGACGCATTGGCACCACTGCGGACCTGATTCGCGAGTTGCAGGAGGATTGGGACTAGTAGTTCGTTCCATTAAAACCTTGACGTTTCAGGCGATGTCCAAGTCGAAGTTGCGCCAACGCAACTGGACGGGAGCTTCGTTCATTTCCGCAACGCCTGGAGGATGCGGACCTTCAGTTCGGCGGTGGAGGCGACACGAATGTGACGCAGGAAGGTGCGAGCCATCTTCGAGAAGGCGCACTCGATCAGGTTCAGCCAGGAGCCGTGTTTCGGGGCGTGCACGCATTCGAAGCGCCCGGGCCGTGTCGCCAGGCACGCCATGGCTTCACGGGAGATGCGCGCGGAGTGATTGTCGAGGACGACGCGGATGACGGCAGGGGCCGGACAATGACGATGCAGGCGCTCCAGCAACGCGGCGAACTCGCGGCCGCGATGCTTCGGCTCGACATTGGCGATGGTCTCGCCGGTGCGCAGATCGAGTGCGGCAAGAATCGACAACGTGCCGTGGCGCGCGCACTCGCAGTCGCGCGACAGCGTTGCCTGCCGCCCCGCCACCGGCGGCAGGTCCGGGGCGGTGGCGCCGATCGCCTGCACGCCGGGCCTCTCGTCCACGGACACCGTGCAGGTGGTCGGCGTCGCGGCATCGCGTTGCGCCGGCGTCAGGAAAACGTCGCGACAGACCATCAGGACTTCGCGCATCTTGCGGTCGAACTCCGGGTCGCGACGTTCCAGGCAGTGTCGCACCCGGTGCGGCTTCAGTTCGCTCTCCTGCAGGATGCGCCAGACGCCGCTCTTGCCGACGCGCGACAGGCGGGGAAACCCGGCCGCCCCGGCTTCGCGTCGCACGTGGGCGGTCAATGCCGACAACGTCCACGACTCCGCCGCCAGACCCAGCGCCTTGGGTTGCTGGCAGGCCACGCCGACCACCCACGCTTTCGCGTCCGGCAGAATCTCCGGTTCCCGCGGGCGACGGCAACGATCTCGCAAGCCCGCGCGCACGCCCGCCGCCAATGCCTTGTCGATGCATTTGTGGATGGTTGGGCGCGACACGCCGACTTCGCGCTGAATCCGTGTGATCGACAACCCCGCGGCGTGGCGCAGCAGCACCTTCGCCCGTGTCGCCTCGCGCGCCGTCGCCGTCGCCGAGCGGCTCAATGTCGTCAGCATCTCCCGATCCGACTCCGACACTGCAGCGCCGCCCGCTCTGTTCGTCTCGCCATGTCCCGCTCCTCGATTGGACCGGGCCGACATCATGCATCGGCATCGCCAACTTGTAATTGAATTCAAGAAACGAACTACTAGAGGTAGAGGCAAAGAGGTAAAGAGGTGAGCCGAGGGAGGAAGGCCAGCAGCTGCGCAGCAACTGCCGACGCGCCCTCCAAGCCGCTTCAGTCGATGCGGGTCTCCGCGAAGCCCGGCCTCTGATACAGGTCGAAGCCGCTGCTGACGCGGGCGATGATGCGCGCATTGGGATCCTTGGGGTCCACTTCGAGAAACTCCTCCAGATCTGCCCGGTAGCGCAGCGCGTAGTCGTCCACCTGGCCGTAGCGCGTGGCCATGCGCAGCCCGCGCAAGCCGCGCTTCTCGTCGCCGAGGCGCAGCAGCGCAAGCCCCTTCATGAAATGGAAGATTCCCGTGCGCGGGCGCAGCTCGATGGCACGCCGGAACGCCGGCAGCGCATCCTCGTAGGCACCCTTGTCGTACGATGCGCGGCCCACCGCGAAGTGATAGAACGGATCGCGGCTGCGCCGGCGGCGAATCTTCTCCTCGTAGTAGTGCGCGCGCTCGGCGTCGCCCGTCTGGCGGTAGAGGGTGGCAAGCCCGGCCATCACGGACTGGCGTCGCCAGGTCATGCGGTAGGCGAGGGCAAAGGCTGCCTCGGCGAGGTCGGTCACCCCGGCGCGGGCGTAGATGACGCCGAGATTGACCCAATGGTCGGCGTTGTCGGGATCTTCGATGAGGGTCCGCTTCAGCCACGCGAACGCTTCGCGCTGCTGCCCTCGCATCAGCGCATCGACGGAAAGATTGGCATACATCAGCGCGAAGGCATGCTCGTCGCTCACGAGCCAGCGCTCGTGGCTGGACTCGGGCGCGACGTAGTTGAAGTCCATCACGAACTCCTGGCCGAGGCCCGTGTTGCGCATGTTGGGCACGACGGCGTTGATGTGATTGCTGCGGATCAGCAGGTCGCCGTCGATGCCCCATGTCGGCGGCACGGCGACGCGCTGGAAGCGGGCGCGCAGCCCAAGCCGCCGCGCCAGGGTGACGAACATGTTGGTGTAGGACAGGCAGTTGCCGGCCTTGGCCTCGATGGTGGCGGCGGCGCTGAGGGTCAGGCGTTCGTCATAGCGGGCATTGAGTAGGCCCACCTCGGCCAGCCGCCTCACCAGTCGCCGCAGCCGCTCCCGGCGACTGTCAATCTCGAACAGCGGCGCGAGGAAGCGCTCCATCTCTGGGCTGCTGTCCTGGATGGCGATGGGCTCGGCTGGCGCCACCCGCTCGCCGAACAGCGCCTCGCCGGACAAGAGCTGCCGCTTCGTGGCCGGCGGGACCTCTGGCAACTGCGGCGTGGTGCAGCCCCAGATGCTCGCGAGCAGCAACACGAACAGGCAGGCGAAGCGCAAATCGCTGACCCGTGCCTGTCCCGGATGTTGGAAGAGCGTGCGGTCCATCTACCTTGCTGCTGCGTGACCATGCTCTAGCGCCACAAGAACCGTTGCCTTTTCGACAACGCCTCTTGCCCCAGCCCAAGCCGTCCTGTCACCCTGTCGGCACTCGGCCAGCTTGCGCCGTCCGAAGTCCGACAGGCTGCATCGTATCGCGCCAAGCGGCCCGCGTCGCGCGCTGTTGTCGTTGCTGTCGCGTTCCACGACGCTGCGGGAATGCTCCGATCGCCGGTCGTTTCAACCTGGCGCCACAAGAACCGTTGCCTTTCGAGACGCCACCTACAGAGCGGGTGCTGTCTCATGGAAATGCTTGAGCCGGGGACGGCTCAAGGTGGGCGAATGCGAACTCCCGCGCGGATCGGTGGAGGTCGTTGTTCCGGACGGCACGACCGGCGACGTCGTGGTTGTGGACGCTATCCGCTGGGTCTCCGTTCCGCTTTCTCAGGCGCGTTGATCCAGGGGAACGTAGTCTCTTGCGGTTTCGCCGAGGTAGAGCTGGCGCGGGCGGCCGATCTTGTAGGACTCGCTCACCATCTCCTTCCAGTGAGCGATCCAGCCGGGGGTTCGGCCGGTGACGAAGATCACGGTGAACATCTCGGTGGGGATGCCGATGGCCTTGAGCATGATGCCGGAGTAGAAGTCCACGTTCGGGTAGAGGCGGCGCTCGATGAAGAACTCGTCCTCGAGGGCGATCCGCTCCAGCCGCTGCGCCATTTGCAGGGTTTCGTCGGATTCGACGCCGAGCTCCGCGAGCACCTCGTGGCAGGTCTCCTGCATCACCGTGGCGCGAGGGTCGTAGTTCTTGTACACGCGGTGGCCGAATCCCATGATGCGGAAGGGATCGTTGCGGTCCTTGGCCTTGGCGACGCAGGTGTCGATGTTGTCCGGCGAGCCGATGTCCGCGAGCATGGTCAGCACTGCCTCGTTGGCGCCGCCGTGGGACGGCCCCCAGAGCGCGGCGATGCCGGCGGCGATGGCGGAATAGGGGTTGGTGCCGGTGGAACCTGCCAGGCGCACCGTGGAGGTGGAGGCGTTCTGCTCGTGGTCCGCGTGCAGCATGAAGATGCGGTCCATGGCACGGGCGATGACGGGATTGATCTCGTAGCTCTCATCGTCGGCAAAGGTGGTGTAGAGGAAGTTCTCGGCATAGCTGAGGTCGTCGCGGGGCGGCAGCGGCGGCTTGCCCTGGCCGTGGCGGTAGGTGAGGGCGGCGAGGGTCGGCATCTTGGCGATGAGGCGCCGGGCGGTGATGTCGCGGTCTTCCGCCACGGTGATGTCGAGGCCGCTGTGGTACTCCGCCGCCAGCGCGCCGGTGAGGGCGGTCATGATGCCCATCGGGTGGGCGTCGCGGGAGAAGTGCGACACCATCTCGGCGATGCCGGTGGGCAGGGCCTGCTCCGAGGCGATGGTGCGCTCGAAGTCCGCCTTCTGCGCAGCGCTCGGCAAGGCGCCTTCGAGCAGGAGGTAGCAGAGCTCGAGGAAGTCCGACTGCGAGGCGAGTTGCTCGATCGGGTAGCCCCGATGCAGGAGGACGCCGTTGTCGCCGTCGACGTAGGTGATGTTGGAGTCGCAGGAGGCGGTGGAAACGAAGCCCGGATCGTAGGTGAAGACGCCTTGCGTCGTGAGCTTGGCGATGTCGATCACGTCGTTGCCGAGACTTGGGCTCAGGATCGGCAATTCGATGGCCTCGTCCGAGCCGTCCACAAACAATCGTGCGCGCTTGTTCCCCATGGGCACCCCTCCTCCTCGTGATTCGCCGCAGACTATAGGCGCACCGCGTTGGCGTCAAACTGCGTAGAATCCGTGACGGCACGCCCGTCGAGTCGGAGGCAGATGTGGGTCGAATCATCGCCCAGACCAAGATCACGAATCTGGCGGACGAGGCCAAGTCCATCGACTGCGGCCTTTTCGTGGACACCGGTGCCGGCGCGCTCATCCTCCCCGCCGCATGGAAGGAGCGCCTCGGCGACTTCCTGCGCAGCGAGCCTGTCGAGCTGCAGCTTGCGAACGGCGATGTCATTCGTGGCGAAGCCTGCTGGCCCGTGGAGATCAAGATCGAGGGCTTCCGGCCGGTGGCCAACGAGGTGATCTTCATGGGGGCGGAGGACGAGGAAGAGGACGATGTGCCGGAGCCTCTGCTCGGCTACGTCATTCTGGAACAGGCGCAGGCGGCGGTGGACATGCTCGGGCATCGCCTGGCGCCGGTGCGGTACATCGATCTGAAGTAGCGCGCGCGTTAGCCGCCGAGGCGTTCGAGGCCCTCCTCGACCCGGCGGGCCTTGGCTTCGTCGTGCCACCAGGCGTCAACGAACGGCAGGCGGTTCAGCTGGTCGTTGCGGACTTCGCCGAACTTGTCCCAATAGACGAGGCGGAAACCGGGCTGCGAGCCCAGCGGGATGAAGTAGAAGTTCCACAGCAGCACGCGGTCGAGGGCGCGGGTGGCGGCGTACAGGTCTTCGGCGGTTTCGGCGCCCACCACCGCTTCGATGAGGCTGTCGATCACCGGGCTGCGGATGCGCGCCCAGTTCTGGCCGTAGTCCTGATCGGCGGCGGCGCTGCCGAACCAGTTGCGCAGTTGCAGACCCGGCGTGTGGCCGGGCCCCAGGCGCACCGAGTTGCCGTCGAACCTGCCGGTGCGGCTGCGGAAGAGCCACTGCGAGACTTCCGGCGAGCGGCCGCTGTTGCGGATGCCCACGCGCTTGAGGTTGTCCACCAGCGAGATGTTCTGGCGGATGGAGTAGTAGGAGACGCCAATGAAGTCGAGGGTGAACGGCTCGCCGGTCTCGACGTTGGTCATCACGCCGTCCTGGATATCCCAGCCGGCTTCGCGGAAGAGTTCCAGCGCCCGGCGGATGTTGTGCCGTTGGGGGCCGAAGCCGGTGCTGCGCGGTTGCTTGAATTCCTCGGTGAAGACGCGGGGTGGCAGCCGGTCGCGCCAAGGCTCCAGCAGCGCCAGTTCGCGTTCGCTCGGCAGGCCCCTGTGCGCCATGGGGGAGTTCTGGAAGAAGCTGATGCCGGTATTGTAGAAGCCGTAGAAGAGCACTCGGTTGGTCCAGTCGAAGTCGTAGAGCAGCCACAGCGCTTCGCGTACGCGAATGTCGGCGAGTTGGGTGCGCTCGGTGTTCCAGAAGATGGGCCACCAGAGGCCCTCGACGCGGCCCAGGGGACGCAGTTCGCGCTTGAAGAGCCCCTCGCGCACGGCGGGGAAGTCGTACTGCGTGGCCCAGTTCTTCGACACGCCCTCCTCGCGGACATCGAATACATGCCCCTTGTGAGCCTCCAGCATCACCCCCTCGTCGGCGAAGTGGTCGAAGGTGATCTCGTCGAAGTTGTAGCGTCCCCTGTTCACCGGGATGTCGCGGCCCCAGTAGTCTTCCATGCGCTCGTACTCGATCACCCGGCCCACCTCGGCGTGGCTGAGCCGATACGGGCCGCTGGCGAGTGGCGGATCGACGGTGGTCTTGGTGATGTCGTGCTCCGGCTCGCTCCAGTAATGCTTCGGCAGGATGTTGTAGTTGCCGATGGCGAAGGGGAGGATGGGGTTGAGTTCGCGGTCCTTGCGGCGCACGAAGCACACCTCGCGCTCGCCGAAGGAGAAGACGTGCTCGATGTCGGCGAGCGCCGTGCGGATGGACACCGAGCCGTGTTCGCGCAGTGCATCGAAGGTGAAGAGCACGTCGTCCACGGTGATCGGCACGCCATCGTGCCAGTAGGCGTTGGCGCGGATGCGGAACGCCACCCAGTCGAGGTTCGGTCCCCGCGCCACGCCCTCGGCGAGGCGGCCGTAGGCGCTGACCGGCTCGTCGATGGAGGGTTCGAGCAGGCGGTCGTACACGAGGCCCCCGGCGTCGTCGTAGCCGGCGGCGACGCGCCCCTTTTCGAGAATGGCGTTGTAGTTGTCGAAGGTGCCCATCACCGGCCGCCGCATCCGGCCGCCCTTGGGGGCGTCGGGGTTGGTGTAGTCGAAGTGGGTGTAGTCGGGGCCGTACTTGAGCGGCAGCAGATAGGAGATGGCGTGGGAGTATTCCGGGTCGCTGCACGGCGCGTTGGCAGCGCCAACGGGCATCGCTGCCAACGCGAGGCCGGCCAGTGCGGTTGCCAGTGCCGACGGACGAACGCGCATCGGCGGGATCTCCGGCTGGTTAAGGAGCCGTGACGCAGGAATTGCCGAACGCGTCCACGGGCTCGGCGAAGGGCAGGGCGGCGATGTTCGCTCCGGCGCCGGTTGCGGTGGCGAACTCCCGCAGCCAGGCAACTTCCCGCTCATCGCCGCCCCATGCCACCTCGCCAAACGGGCGGCTGAAATCGTCCCAATGGATCGGCAACACGCAGCCGGCGTCAGTCGCCGCCACGATCTCGGCGTGATAGTGCATGGCGTGGTCGTGTCCGAGGGAGGCGAGGCCGCCGGTGCCGAGAAAGACGACATCTGCGGTCACATCGTCGAGCTTGCCTTCCAGGTATCCGGCGCTGCCCTGCACCACCGCTGTGCCGGCCGGGTGCGAGAGCACGATCGTGTAGCTGCCGCCTTCCTTCCAGTCGCCGATGCGCGCCGGTGGCACGATGGGGGCGTCGATAGTGCCGGGGATGGGTGGTCCGCCGTCCGCGAGGGGGGCGTGTGCCGAGCGTATGAGGTCGATCTGGAACGCACCGAAGTTGGCGGCAAGGGTGTCGTCGGTGACGCGAATGCGCTCTTCGGGAACGCCGGCGCCTCGGGCGATGTTGGCGGTGGATTCCGAGCCGAGCACCACCGCACCGGTCGCAAGCGCCACCTCGCCCAGGTCCATCGCGTGATCGAAGTGGGAATGTGCGGGGGTGATGGCGGCGAGGCCATCGAGGCCGGCGGTTTCCACCATGTGGGCGATCTGCGCGTGGTCGGGCGAGGCGATGTCGTCCAGCGACTCGAACTTCGGGCGGCTGAAGAAGCCGTCGATGAGAATCTTGGTGTCGCCATCGTCGAACAGCAGTGTGGCGACGCCGTACCAGGTCACGGTGACCGGGGCCGCCTCTGCCGCTGCCAGCATGGGCAATCCGGGGGGCGCGACATAGCTTGGCGCGCTGGCGTCCTCCGCCGTGGCGGAGAAGGCAAGGGCAAGCGCCAGGAGCCCGCACCGCAGAACGGCGCAGGCTCCTGGCCGAAGTGGTGAGCGGAAGCGAACCCGAAGGCTGGCAGTTGTGCAGCAACTGCCGACGCGCCCGTTGGGGCGCGCCAGGGTGCGGACGAAGATGCGCTTCATGCGGCGCTCCGGGCCACCTCGGCCTCGGCAACCGTTTCCCGCATTCCCTCCCACTCGTGCCACATGTTGCACATGGCGTGCTTGGAGCGCTCCCACGGATTGTTGCCTTCCTCGTATTCGAGCCACTCGCCCATCTGGCCGCGGTCCGGGTGGTCGCTGATGCCGTTCACCTGCTTGTCCGGCTGGCGGCTCTTGTTGCGGATGCGGAAGATGATGTTCTTGCGCGACTCGGTGCCGTTCTCGTTGCGGGTGCCGGAGTGGGGGATGTGGTAGCTGGTGATGCAGGCGTCGCCTGGCTCCATGAGGATCTGCGTCGGACGAGGCCAGCGGCGGCCGTCCGGCGTCGCTTCGGAGTCTTCCGTGACGAACTGATCGCGCACCGAAGGCGGCAGATAGACCATGCCGCAGCGGTTCGGCACCTCGTAGTCGAGCCGGGGCCAGTCGGGGCCTTCGGGGCCGAGGTGACCGTTGGTGGCGTATTGCTTGCGGAAGAATTCCTGCATGGCGTGGTGGGCACCCTTGAGCAGCGCCGTCTGGCCGCATCCGGGCCGCGTCTGGTCGTTCAGGCAGACGAAGACGAAGGCGGTGAAGCTGCCGAGCCCCAAGGTCATCTCTGGGTCTTGGAACAGCGGCACCATGTTGTGCCCCATCACCTCCGGGCTGCGGCCAAGGTCTCCCTTCGGGCCGGAGGCAAAGTGGCGGCGGTATATCTCGTCCGGCGTGCCTTCCTGCACTTCCTGCGGCGGGGCGATGGTGATGTTGCCGTCCATGTGGGTGGCGGCGCCGTAGTAGGGCATGTTGCGCTCCCGGTAGCCGACGGCGCTGAAGCGATCCGAAGGCTCGCTCGGCTTGATGACGCCCACCTGACAGGCCACCGGCGGATCGAACTGGCCCATCGCCTCGTGCAGGATGGGCGTGATGGAGGAGGCATTGACGAGATCCGTCATCTCCCGCTCGCGGGCGAGATTGTCGCCCTTGCCGGCATTGCGGATGCGCTCTCGCGCCGCCGCGACGAGCTCCTCCGACACCGCGCTCTTCAGTGCCACGTAGCCATCGCGATAGAGATCGCGCTTCTGTTCGTCCGTCAGCGTCGCCGTCATTGCCCCCTCCATGGAAACGTCGTAGCGAGAACTGGCTGATTCTGACCGGGCGGGGGAAAATGTCGAGTGCTGGGGTTTGTGGGCCAGCAGTTCCCATTTTGGCCTTGTCGGGTGACTGTTGAGGGTTTCATTGGTTTTTTGCGATTGGATTGATCGGGTTGCGGAGGCGAGTCGTGGAGGTCAGGGAGGCTGTGCTGCGGGTCTGCCGGTGGCGAGCAGGGTCATGAGCACGGTCCACGAGGGGAACAGCTGGCATTCGGTGACGGCGCAGGGACTCGAACAGGCGGGAGCGTGTGCCGAGCCGCTGCCGGGCCTGCCGCCAGAGTGTTTCGGCGAGTTCGCAGGCGGTGTGCAGTGCGAAGGCGAGCAGGTTGAGCACGACGAGCACGCTCGCCAGGGTGTCCTTGCCGTGGCCGAAGTTGTGTTCGAGGCGGCAGCCGTGCTGCCTGGGACGTTGAAGGTCTCGTTCTCGATCTTCCAGCGTGCGCGTGCGCAGTCGGCGAGTTCAGCGACGTTGCCGCGGTCGACGTCGAGGCTGGTGACGAAGGCGCCGCGGCAGGTGACGGCGCCGTCGGGCCGGCGTCAAGGGAGCTTCGGATGCCCTGTGCGGCTTCGCGGACCACCTGTCGAATGGCGCATCCGTCTGTACGACACAGGCTTGCATGGAAGTACGCCCCCAGCGATGGGGGAATTGCCGGTACTTCCTTACGCGTCAGCGGTCGGGGATGCTTCCCCGGCTGAAGGCTCCTGGCCGAAGGCGCGAGCGAATGCGAGCCCGAAGGCCAGGCAGTTCGCGAAGCGAACTGCCGACACGCCCGCAAGGGCGCGCTAGGAGTCTGCGCCGTAGAAACTTTTCCGGGGACATGCACCCTAATACGGCGAGAAAAATCCATCTTCTGGAGAAAAATCCATCTTCTGGGAGGTCCTGTCCCTCGTCAGGAACGTTTCGGGGCGAGCAATGGGGGATCACACCACATTTTCGGCGCGAGATCGTCCTACGGCGCAGACTCCTAGTGCGCTCTGACGAGCGCGTCGGCAGTTGCTTCGCAACTGCTGGCCTCCGGGTTCGCTAACGCTCACCCTCCGGCTAGGAGCCAGCGCCGTTTTCTACGGCGTAGTTTCCCGTGAGTTCGTAACCCGCTAAAAGGGATACGTTTTCTCGACAATGCCGAATCCTCGCCCCGCTAACTGACACCTTCACGACTGCGATTCGGAGCCGCCCCTCAGGACTATGCGAAACCGCCTGACGCCTTGATCCGACCGGCAACCTCGCAACCCCGGCAACCGGCCGCCCGCACTAGGCGGGCTCACGTGGGGAGACTGGGAGCCTAGTTGCAGGTGTAGATGTACTCCATTTTGGTGTTCCAACCGTTGTACTCGTTCCCCCGCTGGATCATGTTCCCGGACAGGTAAGTCGCCTTCTTCCCGTATCGTTCGCATCCCCGATCCGCCTGGGTTTGCGCCGCCGCCGCGACCGCCTCATTTGTTACCGTCGCGAACATGCCGTCGTACTGAACGAGGACCTTTACGTCTTCTTCATCGATGTCAGTAATGGATGCGTAGGGAGTTACTGCACACCCCCCCCCCAAGATGCCGAACGCGACCAACGTACCGAACTTCCTCATGCCGCCGCTCCTGCTTCCTCGCGGGCTTCGGCTTGCTCGGCTTTGTCGGCTTCGCCAGCCTTCGCCAGTTCTGCCGCTTTGCCGGATTCGTAGAACGTCTTGCACACCCGACCGAACACCCGACCATCAATCTGGGTTTCCTCGGGGAGTCCCGCCTGTTCGCGCTGAATCGCCGCCTTGAGCGAATCGATGCCGGTGTCTTCGCCTGCCAACACCAAGCCGACATAGATGCGTTCGACGGCGCGTTGTGCGTCCGATTGGGCTTCCGGGCCGGTGCGCTTCACGACAGCGCGGGTTTGTTGCGAGCCCGGTCCCGCGCCTGCCGCCATCAAGGACGGTTGCTTGACGGGCTCGGGCATTGGTGCCGCTGCCGTCGCACCTTGCACTTCCACGATTACCTCAAGGAGGTTCATTTCGGAACCTCCCTTGTAGACGTTGCCGCCGAGCATGAAGTAATCGCCATCCTCCATGTTCGCTGCGTTGCTGAAGTCCACGGCCTCAAGCCGCCTAATGACCACCTTGGACATATTGAAGCGTCTCCGGGGTTTCGGTTGAAGAAGCTCGAAATCGTAACCGATCGACAAACCCAGTTCAGCAAAGGTCAGGAAGATTCTTCCGTTTTCATTCTCCGCGGCCTTACGGCTACGGCGACCCGAGCGGCAAGCCGCCGTTCCGCGGAACGAGATCGCATTGTTGTCCGACCGGCGCATCTCGCCAACGGTCCGCTTTCGGCGGGCTGGGCCCCGCTGACCAGCGGAGCGGCAGTCAAGGGCGGTCGGGACGATCCCGTGCGTCAGACCTTCCACCGCCGTTCGCGCGACGACCACCGCCCGCTTTACCCCGCACCCGAGCGTCCCGGCCGGCGCAGCAACCCCTTGACGGCCGCGGAGCGACCCACGCTGTCGGCGGGGACAGTGGCCGACACCGTCGCCTCAATGACGTCCACCATGAAGCCAACCTTGCTGCCGGTCCGCCTCCCGGCCACCGTCCCTGCCCCGCGGCGAGTGGACTCCGGTCCGGGCTGCCTGGAGCGCACCGATGACCCGGCCGTTTGGCCTCTCAAGGCTGACGCCGCCGGAGGCTGTCAGTCGCCGCGCTGCCCGCAAACCGCATCCAGGACGCGGTTTCGGGCGCCCACCGCGTCGAAAACGCGCACGAGCGTGCGCTGTTTTTCGCCTTGCGGCAGTTAGTCCCAAGCAGGCGGCTCTCGAGCGCGCACAGCGCGCAATCGTGCGACCGGGTCGCCCGTCAGCCAAGGTACGCTCGGCATACGTCGATGCGGCCATGGCCCAATTCGCTCGAGATCTGAATCCGCGCCGCCGTGTCGATGCGCCGTTGCCCGCCCTTGAGACTGTCGCGCGGCGGTCCGCCCGCCGCCGGCGCCTTCCAGCCCGTGATCGCCTCGTAGCGGTCCGCGTACGCCGGCGCGAACTTGATCGCCTCCTCCCGACGCAGACCGAACGCCGCCTGCAGCCGCAGCGCCATCCGGACGTGTTCGTCCTTCAAGCGCGCGAGCTTCCCGGGATCGAGATCGCGGCGCTTCGTGCCGTCGGAGACGTGGCGGCGCTTGCCGATCCCGTAGCCGGCGTTGGACTTCACCACGTTCGGCTTGCCGACCGCCTTTGCCCACCAGCGCAGGTGTGCCATGCGGTTCATCATCGTCCCAGCCGCGAGGCCCCGGTCGCGCCAGTCGCGCACCAGCGCCTCGACTTGCCGGCCCTTGAGGTTCCTGGCCCGCAGTCCGCGGTAGCCCGTCTCGTGCAGCGTGTTGGCCATCTGCGCGAGCGCGTAGGAGCGCTCCCGGCGCGTGCCGTGCGAGCCCTCGCGCCGGCCCTGCTGCAGCTGCCACAGGTCGTAGTTCAGCTTGTGCACGGCGCAGTCCGCGACGGTGTTGTCGGCCATCGCCCGCGATGCCGCGGGCGGTGGCCGACAGATCGGTGATGGGTCGGGAGTTCCTCTATGCCGTCCTCCTGGACCTCGACGTGCCGCGTTCCCCGCATCGCCGCGGGGGCCTTCCTCTCTGGCGCAGAAAGCTATTGGCCGTGCCGGCCATCGTCAACGATTCCGTGTTTACCACCCCGCTAACGACAGCCCCTTCGGGACTTTCGTTAGCAGGCTGCTAAACGACTCGCTGGTACCGGTGACACCGGCGGGGTCGCCGGTTTTCGCGCGGATCGGGCCGCGTAGCTGTGCGGTAAGTTCTAATGGACGGTCCGGGCTGCCTCATCGCAGTTCCGAACCCGCAGGGCACTAAGGCGCCGCTTGCGTAAGTCCAATGACGCGTTTCCTTGCCGATCATTGCAGCGATCGCGGCGTGCCTGGTGGCAGTCGTTCGCGACCTGTCTGGTTTCTGGCGCACGCACGCTCTGCTTGCGCAGGCGGGTTCCTGGTGAACCCATGCGAGGCCTCGCGCCACGGTCTGGCGGCTCCACGCCTGTGAACCCTCGGTTCCAGGCGCAGGCGGTTCTGCATCCGCCGTGGAGCCTTCCAACCAACATGTCGACCCCGTCGCCAAACGCAACGTGGCCGTCGTTTGCTCCACTCCCGGTGCGTCCTCCGGGGCCGCGCGTTACCACGGCTGGGTGCTTTGCATGCCGGTCCTTTCGGTCCGGCTCATACTGCTTTCGCAGCGGGGTAACGCCGCGCATTGTGCCACGCGGCGCGCTCAATCATGAGCGCGCCCCGAGACAAAATGCTTATCACGCCCTTGTCGCCCCTGGCTTCGTGGGCCCCGTCACTACAGGGCTTTCGCCGCCGCCTAAAGACGCCGGCGGCCGTAGTGACGGGGCGCAGGACACGGCCGCGCCAGCGTCCTTGATCGCACGGCATCTCGCCTTTCGGCGAAGACGCCGCGCCTGCGGCGGCGCAAGCCGGCCGACCCGGCCGCCTTCCGCCACCGCTTCCCCACCCGGCCGTCGCACGGCGGGAACGCCGTCAGTCCGCCGGGTGCACGAAAAGCGCTGCATGCCGCCGCGTCATCGCCGGTATCGCGTGCCAGAACGCGCACGAGAAGCTCCTGCTTCTCTTGCGACGGTGCTCATCGGCTGAGTTAGGTGATGACTCCGTCGGGCGTTGCTCGTCCCTCGGTTGAGCGTCGGGCCCGCCCTGCAAGCCACCGAGGTCGTCCACGCAAGACTACCGAACATGGATGACGATGTTGGGCTGCGCAGGCGTTGGATCCACTGCCGGGAGCCGCTCCTGCGCACGCGCAGCATCAGGCCATTGCCGTCGGTGTAGCTGCCGGGGGGCGCGGTTCGCACCATGGCGGCCGATAGGGCGTTGCGGCATAGTCGGGGCATGGCGGGACTCTGGCGAGCGGTAGCGGGAGCTTACGTCATGCTACCCCGGAAGCCAACGTGCCCCACGAAAACGCGTGCTACGCCCCGTTGTTTCTCGATTCTAGAGGAGCGCTTGTGGCACCGATGAACTTACCACAGCGCTATGTTTATCAACGCGATAACCCGACCTTGAGATCCTTCATCACTCTTCCCGAGACGTCGCCAGGAGCCTACAGACGTCTATACGGTGCAGGCTCCTAGCGGAGGCCAGCGGCGCGTTCGGCGGGTTGGAATCGGCGCTCCAGGCGCGCTTCCGAGACCTTTTCTCGGGTGCCGGTCCTTTGGCTGAAAAGGGCGATTCGCAGTTCCTGCAGGGCGCAGCGGAGGTCGGTGGTGGCGCCGGTCTCGCCGCCGGCTTCCCGCAAGGCGGCCAGGCGCGATTGCCAGCGCATCAACGCTTCGATGCCGGCACGATCCTTTTGCACACGGCCCTGCAGGTTGCGGGCTCGCCAGGCCATGCCGTCCAGGTAACGTGGCACGTCGGCCAGTCGAGCGCCTGGGGTGATGGAGAGGAAATCCTTGCCGGCGATTTCGGCGAGTTGGGCAGAGAGGTCGGCGCGGGTCTCGGCGTAGGCTGGCGAGTCGAGGCTCTCGATGAGGGAAGCGACGGCGAAGCGCCTTGCCAGGATGGCGCGCGCAAGCTCCAGCACATGCGCGAAGACGCCGGCGACGTTCCCCTGCGTCTCCTGCATCCGCTTGTCGAAGGCCGAACGCGACTCCGGCAACGGTCGGCCTTCGAAGCACGCCTGCCACATCGTTGCCCGCAGCACCTCGTCCACCAGTTCCGCCATTGTGCCCAAGGGCGCGAAGTGCAGCGGCATTTGGCGGTCGGTCTCTACTTCACGGCGCATCTTGCGGCCAGGTTGGCCAGCGGCGAGCAGGGCCAGGCGCGAGTAGCCTCGGCGGTTGATGGCGGCTTGGCCCTTCGGCGATGCCTGAATGAGCAGGTCCACGGTGTCGCCGCGATCCACCAGCATCGGATAGACCACGGACTGGCCGTCCTCGGTGCGGGCTATGCGCTGCCTTGGCACGCCCTTGGCAGGAAACTCGGTCAGCGCCTGAAGCTCCTGGCTCTGGCGCAGTCCCCCAGCCATCTGCCGCTCCACCCGCGCCAACAGACGTTCCTTGAGCGCCGCCACGTCCCGGTCCTGATCCAGCACGCGGCGGCGCTTGCCGAGCACGCGGACGTTCATGGCGAGATGCGGCGGGAGACGCTCCGGGTGCCAGTCGCCAGCGCCAACCTCGACGCCAAACAAGCCCTTGAGCGCCTGCGTCATGGCATCGGTGAGGCTCGACTGGCGATGCATGCCTCGGCTCAGCAGCACTTGCAGCAGGTCTGCCATGCGGTCGGGAATGGGAGCAAGGTGGCGACGCGAGGACTTGGGCAGGGCGCGCAAGAGCGCAAGGCACTTTTCTTCCAGGAAACCGGGCACCAGCCACTCGAAGTCCTGCGGTTGGGCAACTGTCAGGAGCCCGGCATCCAGCTCGGCGGAAATGCCGTCGTTCGGAGTTCCGGGGGCGAAGCGATAGCGCAAGACCGCTTCGCCGCCCCCGGCGAGGGCTAGCCTGCTCGGAAAGGCATCGTCGGTCAGATGCACCTGTACGCTGGTCACGAGGTCCGACTCGGTCATTTCCAGCGCGGCAAGGCTGGCCGGAGAGGCGTGACGCTGCCATGCCTCGAAGGACTTCACGCCGACGATGTCGTCCGGCAGGCGCTCCAGATAGAACGCAGCCCGAACGGCCTCGGGCGCCAACAGGTCGGTGCGCCGCGCCTTGTCCTGCCGTGCCAGCACCTGCCGAGCCAAACGCTCGTTGTGAGTCAGGAATGGCGCCTTCAGACGCGCATCGCCACGCACCAGCGCCTCGCGCACGAAGATGTCCCGCGCCTGTGCGGCGTTGATGTCCGCCAACCGCCTCGGGCGATTGTTCACCACCGGCAGGCCATGGAGAGTGGCGCGTTCGCGGACGATGGCCTCGCCGCGGCTGGCGTCCCATTCGGGCTCGGAGAAGGATCGCCTCAGCAGATGCCCGGCAGCTTCCTCCAGCCAGCGCGGCTCGACGGCGGCAACGCAGCGGGCATAAGTGCGCCCGGTGTCGCTGATCTCGGCGGCGACAATCCACTTGGGGCGGCGCTTGCCGAGACCTGAGCCGGGGAATATGCGAAAGCTGAGGTCACGGGCGCCGGCGTAGGCGAATCGCTCTTGGGCGGTGTCGTCCTTCATTCCGGCAAACGACAGGGAACCGGCGATGAGGGCGCGATGCACCCCTTGGTAGTCCGCTTCCACGGCATTGAAGCGCATTCCGAGCCGCTTGCAGGAGAGCAGAAGCTGCCGGTGCAGCGCCCGCCATTCCCCCACGCGCACCGGACTCAGGAAACGACGCTCCAGTTCACGCCGGAAGCCGCTGCGGGTAGTCGCCTCGCGGGTGGATTCGAGCCAGTGCCAGAGATTGACGTAGGCGAGGAAGTCCGAGGAGTCGTCGGCGAAGGTGCGGTGTGCCTCGTCTGCGGCATCGCGGCGGTCCAAGGGACGCAGGCGCGGGTCCTGCACGGCCAGGCCCGCAACGATGATGGCGACTTCCGTGAGGCAACCGCGCCGCGAAGCTTCGATGAGCATTCTCGCCAGGCGCGGGTCCACCGGGATACGCGCCATGGTGCGACCGACTTCGGTGAGTTCGTCCGGCGCGTCTCCCTGCCTGATGCGTTTCCCCTTCTGGCCGGGGGAACTGGGCCGCAGGGCGCCCAGTTCGTGCAGGAGTCGCACCGCGTCCCGAACGGCGCGCGGGTCGGGTGGATCGAGGAACGGAAAGGTTGCGATGTTGCCCAGGCGAAAGGCGCGCATGGTGAGCACCACCGAAGCAAGGTTGGTGCGCTTGAGTTCCGGATCGGTGTAGGCCGGCCGCCCCTCGAAGTCGGTTTCGTCGTAGAGCCGAAAGCAAACTCCCGGCGCCACCCGCCCGCAGCGACCGGCACGCTGTGCGGCACTCGCCTGGGAGATCGCCTCGATGGGGAGGCGCTGTAGCTTCGAGCGATAGCTGTACCTGCTGATGCGGGCGAGGCCGGGGTCCACCACGAAGCCAATGTTCGGCACGGTGATGCTGGTCTCGGCGACGTTGGTGGCGAGAACGACGCGGCGCCGGCCGCCCGGAGCGAATACACGCTGCTGCTCCTTCGGCGGCAGCCGGGCGTAGAGCGGCAGGATGTCGAAGCGGTCGCCGAAGCGCCGGCGCAGCCAGTGTGCAGTGTCGAAGATCTCCCGCTCTCCGGTCTGGAACACCAAGACGTCGCGGGCACCGGAACCGGCCTTGGCGGAGCCGATCTCGTCCAGGCATTCTCCGAGTGCATCGAGCGGACTGTCGCCGGGGTCCCTGTAAACGACCTCCACCGGGTAGCCCCGCCCCGACACCTCCAGCACCGGCGCATCGCCGAAGTGGTTCGAAAACGCCGCGACATCGATGGTGGCGCTGGTGATGAGCACCTTGAGGTCCGGCCGACGGCCGACGAGGCGCTTGAGATGGCCAAGCAGCAGATCGACGTTCAGGCTGCGTTCGTGCGCCTCATCGACGATGATCGCCTCGTAGCGCCGGAGCCGCTGATCCTGCTGAATCTCGTTCAGCAGCAGGCCGTCGGTCATCACCTTGATGCAGGTCCTGTCCGACAGGCGCTCCGAGAAACGCACGGCGTAGCCGACATCGGCGCCGAGCGGAACGTCGAGCTCTTGGGCAATCCGCGCCGCCACGGCGCGTGCCGCCAGCCGCCTCGGCTGGGTGTGGCCGATGATCCCGTTGCGGCCCAGGCCGGCGGCGAGGCAAGCCTTCGGCAATTGCGTGGTCTTGCCGGAGCCGGTTTCCCCCGCCACCACCACCACCGGATGCCGCCGGATCAGCTCGACCACCTCGTCGATGCGCTCGGTGATCGGCAGTTCGGGCGGGAAGGAAGGCGTCGGCGGCGTCAGTTTGCCGTTGCCGGGGGCGGGATGGCGTCGTGGCGGCCTGGTGGATCGCTTGGGTTTCCGTCGGGCTTGCATGGCCCCTCCGAAGAACTTTCGGTCTCCTCGACTCCAGCGGAGGATTGGTGGGAACGGTGTTGCGACACACGCATCCCCTCTCGGGGGGCAGAAGCCGTTGGGTTCCTGCGGTGAGGGCTCGGCGCTTCTCCGCAGAGGGCGCGCCTACTTCGACAGCGTGTTCATGCCCTCTTCGAGACCCCGGATCGTGAGCGGATACATCTCGCCGTCCACCAAGTCCTGCGTCATCGCCACGGAGGTGGAGTATTCCCACGTCTCCTGCGGCGTTGGGTTGATCCACACCAGCTTGTCGTAGATTTCCGTGAAGCGGCTGAGCCACACCGCGCCCGGCTCCTCGTTCCAGTGCTCGACGCTGCCGCCGGCGTGGGTGATCTCGTAGGGCGCCATGGTGGCGTCGCCGACGAACACCACCTTGTAGTCGTGGGTGTACTTGTTGAGGATTTCCCAGGTCGGGATGCGCTCGTTCATGCGCCGGCGGTTGTCCTTCCACACCGATTCGTAGATGAAGTTGTGGAAGTAGTAGCTCTCGAGGTGCTTGAACTCGGTGCGGGTGGCGGAGAAGAGCTCCTCGCAGATCTTCACGTGCGCGTCCATGGAGCCGCCGATGTCGAAGAACGCAAGCACCTTCACCGTGTTGCGCCGTTCGGGACGCATCTGGATGTCGAGCATGCCGCCGTTGTGGGCGGTGGAGCGGATCGTGTTGTCCATATCCAGCTCTTCGTCCGCCCCGGTGCGGGCGAACTTGCGCAGCCGCCTGAGCGCCATCTTGATGTTGCGGGTGCCGAGCTCCACCGAGTCGTCGAGGTTCTTGTACTGGCGCTGGTCCCAGACCTTCTTGGCCTTGCGCTTCTTGCCTCGTCCCAGGCCCGGACCATCCTGCCCCCGGCGCTCGGCATCGCCCTTCTGGCCGTCCTTGCCCTCCTCCCCCTCTTCCGCCTTCCTGGCCTCCTCCTGTGCCTTGCGGAAGGCTTCGATCAGCTTCTCGAGGCCGCCCAGGGACTCGATCTTGGCGAGTTCCTCCGGTGTCAGCGAGCGCTCGAATTCACGCCGCAGCCATTCGTCCGGGATGAGGGACTCGAGCAGGCCGTGCAAGTCCTCGAGCCCCTTGAAGTAGGCGCTGAAGGCGCGGTCGAACTTGTCGTAGTTCTTCTCGTCCTTGACCATGCAGGTGCGAGAGAGGAGGTAGAAGTCGTCCACGTTGCTGTACACGACGTTGCGGTCGAGCGCCGCCAACAGGTCCATCAGCTCGCGAATGGTCACCGGCACCTTGTAGCGACGCAGCGTGAGGAAGAAGTTGATCAGCACGTTGGGCTTGCCTCCGGTGGTTCGACGGTGTGGGCCTGGCGACTGGCGGCGCTATCCCCGGCTGTCGCGCCGGTTCATGAACGCCAGCCGTTCGAGCAGATGCACGTCCTGCTCGTTCTTCACCAGCGCCCCGTATAGCGGGGGAATGGCCTTGGACGGATCGCGGTTGGTCAGGATTTCGTCAGGAATGTCGTCTGCCATCAATAGCTTGAGCCAGTCGATGAGCTCGGAGGTGGAGGGCTTCTTCTTCAGCCCCGGCACCTTGCGCACATCGAAGAAGATCTCCATCGCCTCCTTGACGAGGTGATCCTTGATCTCCGGGTGATGCACTTCGATGATCTGCTGCATCGTCTCCCGATCCGGGAAGTTGATGTAGTGGAAGAAGCAGCGGCGCAGGAACGCGTCCGGCAGCTCCTTCTCGTTGTTCGATGTGATGACGACGATGGGACGATGCCGCGCCCTCACCGTTTCGCTCGTCTCATAGACGAAGAACTCCATGCGGTCGAGTTCCTGCAACAGGTCGTTCGGGAACTCGATGTCGGCCTTGTCGATCTCGTCGATCAGCAGCACGACCCGCTCCGGGGACTCGAAGGCGTCCCAGAGCTTGCCCTTCTTGATGTAGTTGCGGATGTCCTGCACGCGGTCGTCGCCGAGCTGCGAGTCGCGCAGGCGCGAGACGGCATCGTATTCGTAGAGGCCCTGGAGCGCCTTCGTCTGCGACTTGATGTGCCAGGTGATGAGGCGCAGGTCGTAGGTCTTGGCGATCTCTTCCGCCAGCAGAGTCTTGCCGGTGCCGGGCTCGCCCTTGATGAGCAGGGGCCGCTCCAGCTTGATGGCCGCGTCCACGGCCATCGACAGCTCGTCGGTCGAAATGTAGGTGTCGGTGCTGTCGAACTTCATCCGGCTGTCCATCTCCTCTTCACGAGAGCCTCGCCTGCGCCACCCCTCGCTCGGTTCGTCGTCCCGATCGAGAGCCATGCCGCAGACAAAAGCGGCTACTTTACCTGCTTTGGTGCGGCGGATGCACCCTTGATGTCGACCTGTCGACCTGCTCCTCGTCGGCGACGGACCCACGCACGCGGCGCAGGATTGCGCGGCCGAGGCTACGCATGCTCAAGGTCGCGATGTAGGCGGCGCCAAGGCCGGTGGCGGCTGCCCCCAACAGGCGCCAAGGCGGTCCCGGGTCCGTGCCGGTCTCGAAGAAGGTGCGAAACAGCGCCACGATCCACGCCGGGGCAAGATGCGCCTCGTCGAATCGGTACGGTGCGAGCCCCAGCGTGAGCACCAGCGCCGGGGCGAACCAGCGCAGTGGCCGCAGCAGCGGATAGCGACGCAGCAGCAGGAAGGCGAGCGTCGCGCAGCCGAGACAGGAGACCCCGACGATCCACCACGCGATGGCGGCAGAGCTCATTCATCCACCCACTTCACCGTCTGTTCCTGCAGTCGACCGGCGTGCCAGGCGGCAAGTTCCTGCGGATGCACGGAGGACTCCGAAACGACATTGCCAGCGACGCTGATGCCGGCCTCGTGAACCGTATTGAGGTCGCCCGATACCAGCGGATGCCACCAGGCGAGTTCGCGTCCCTCGTCGATGCGTCGATAGGCGCACGATTTCGGCAGCCAGGAGAGCGAACGGATGCCTTCGACGTCGAGCTCGATGCAATCCGGAACGTAGTCGTGCCGCTTCGGATACTGGCTGCAGCGGCAGGTTTCGAGGTCCAGCAGGCGACAGGCGATCGCTGCGGTTTCGACCTCGCCCGTGTCCTGATCTTCGGTCTTGAGCAGGCAGCAGCGACCGCAGCCGTCGCAGAGCGACTCCCATTCCTCCTCGGTCATCTCTTCGAGGTGCTTGCGGCGCCAGAACGGTTCATCGCCGTCTGCCGCCGGCGACGACGCAGAACGCTCGTCCCGGGCACCCTGCATCCGCTCCTTGCGCCTTCGCCACCTCATCTCGGCAGAGCCGCGAGTCGCTGTCGGAACGCATCGCCGAGCAAGCCCTCTCGCCATGCGCCAAACCACGGCGGCAGGTCGCCGTGTTCGCGCCAGTGCAGCACGCACGACTCCAGGTCGCGCTTGCGGGCCAGCAGTTCCGGCGCCATGCCCAGACGCTCGGCGCACTCCTTGGCCATCTGCCGCAGGGTTGCCGCCAGTTCGCCTTGCTGGCGGCTCAGGGGCTGCGGCAGTCGCGGCGGCAGATCGGGATCGCTCCGACCTTCTGCGTGGGCCTGCAGCAGAGTCCTGCCGTAGCGACGCCGCAGGCCCTTCGGCAACGCCTGCAATGACGGCGAGCGTTCGTCGGCTGCGACGGCCAAGGCGAGCAACGCGTCGTCGCGGGCGAGACGGCCTCGGGGCATGTCACGCCGCCGTGCCTCGTGCTCGCGCCACGTGATGAGGCTGCGCAGGACGGCAAGTTGCCGGCGCGACAGCCGCCGGGCGCCGGACACGCCGCGGTAATGCTCCTCCGGCGGGGGCCTTCGCACCAACAGCCGCGCCATCTCCTCCATCGCCCAGTCGAGCCTGCCGAGGCGCTCGAGTTCCTCGCCGATTCGCTCCCACAGCGGCAGCAGGTACTCCACATCCTCGCGGGCGTAGGAAAGCTGCTCTGGCGAGAGCGGTCGGCGCAGCCAGTCGGAACGGGTGGAGTGCTTCTCCAGCACGATGCCGAGATGCCGTTCCACCAGCGCGGCATAGCCGAGGCCGTATTCCGGCGTCACGAAGGCGTGCGCGAGTTGGGTGTCGATCACGCGCTGGGGCAGGATGCCGAGATGGCAGTCGAGCACCTCGAGGTCTTCGGACAGCGAGTGCATGACCTTGAGTCTGGTGGGGTCGGTCATCACCTGGGCGAGGGAGTCGAAGGTGGCGTCCGCCTGGCCGTCCACCAAGGCCGTGCCTTGGCCACTCGCAATCTGATACAGCGCCGGCACAGGGAAGAAGGTGTCGGTGCGCATGAACTCGGTGTCCAGCCCCAATGTGCCCCGCGCAGGGATCGCGGCCTCGATGGCCGCATCGTCCACCAGCAACGGCGATGCGGCATCGGCGCCAGGGTCAGGAGACCGCACGACGGCCCTGCAGGGCATGCACGATGGTGCCGCCGTCGGTGTATTCGAGCTCGCCACCTACCGGCACGCCGTGGGCGATGCGACTGAGGCGGGCGCGGGTGCCGCGAAGCGCTTCGGCTATGTAGTGCGCCGTCGCCTCGCCCTCGACGGTGGGATTGGTGGCGAGGATGACTTCCTCCGCGCCCTGCCCGGTTACGCGTTCCACCAGGTCCACGATGCCGAGTTCCTCCGGCCCCACGCCATCAAGCGGCGACAGGCGACCGTGGAGCACGAAGTAGCGTCCACCGAAGGCGCCGGACTGCTCGATGGCCACGATGTCGGACGGGGACTCAACGATGCACAGCAGCTTCGGGTCCCGCTTCGGGTTCGAGCAAATGGCGCACAGTTCAGTTTCCGAAAGGGTGCGGCAGCCCCGGCAGCGCATGACCCGGTCCGCCGCCTCGGTCAGGGCGGTGGCGAGGGCGAGGGCACCGGGACGGTTGTGCTGCAACAGGTGCAGGGCGGTGCGCACGGCGGTCTTCGGTCCCACACCCGGCAGCGCCTGCAACGCCTCCACCAGGCGGTCGATAAGGGGACTGATGCGCATGTGGCAGATCGGGGTGCCGCGCTACAGCAGCGACTTGAGGTCCGAGGGCAGATCCACCCCCCGCGCCAGGGACGCCATCTTGTCTTTCTGGAACTGCCGCAACCGGCGGGAGGCGTCGGTCACGGCAGCGGCCACGAGGTCCTCGACCATGGTGCGTTCCTGCTCCGAAAGGCCGCCGAGAACCGTTGGGTCGATCTGGGCGCCGAGCGCCTCGTAGCTGCCGTTGAGGGTCACCTTCACCATGCCTGCGCCGCTCTCGCCGGTGACGCGAGCCTTGCTCATCTCGGTGTTGAGTTCCTCCACGGCGCGCTTCATCGACTGCGCCTGCTGGAACAGATCGCCAACCCCTCTCATCTGGTCGCTCCCTGATCGGTCGGCGCGATGGGCGTGACACTCTCGATTCGACCGTCGAACTGTTCGATCAGCGAACGCACGGCATCGTCCTGCATCAGGGCCTGCCGCGCGGTCTCCTCTTGCCGGGCTCGGATGCGGCTTCGCCGTGCCGCCGGGGTTTCCTCGGCGAGCGTGCCGATTTCAATGGCGACGCGCACGGAATGCCCTGCGTAGCGCGACGCGAGGTTGGTCACCTCCGCCCGCTGCTTGTCGTTCAGGATGGCCGCATGGCTGGCGTCCAAGGCGATGCGCCAGACATTGTCGCCCTTTTCGAGCAGGTTGGCATTCTCCAGTACCATTGCCGTGACGCCTTGGGGCGCCATGGCGGCGACGATCTCGTGCCAGTCGCCGGATGTTGGCTGCGCCTGAACATGGGCCTCGATGGTGGCCGACGCGGGCGCTCCGACGGCCGGCGGTGGTTGCGGCTGGACCGGAGCTGCGTCGTCCGGTGGCGGTTCCGGCGCCGGCGGCTGCTCGAATGCGGGTGGCGACGACGCCGCTGCGACTGGTGGCCGTGCCGGACGATCTTGCGGAGTTCCGGCGCCGACATCCGCCCGGGACGCCGATTCCTGCGGTGGAGGAATGTCCGGCTCTTGACGATCGCGTGGCGCCGACATGGAGGCGCGAGCCTGCGGTCGTGGCGTCGCGGACCTTGGTGGTGGCCTGCCCTGCCCGTTGCCATGCACCTCGTCCCCGCCCTCTCCGGACGGCTCGAACGCCGCCAGTCGAATGAGCGTCATGTCGAAGCCCACCTTGGGGTCCGGCGCGAACTGCATGTCGCGGCCGCCCATCAGCGCGATCTGATAGCAAAGTTGCAGATCCTCCGCCGAGAAGCGGCCCTGAAACCGGCTCAGGGATTCGTCCGGGGCGACATCCAGCTCCGCCGCGACGGCGAGGTCATGGAAGGCACGCTGCAGGCCTTCCACCACATCCGGCAGGTTCGCCGCCCGTTCGGCGAGAGCGTCCCCAGCGGCCAGCAGCTGCCCCACGTCGTGGTCCGCGAGTGCGGAAAGGAGCGCTCCCACTTCGCCCTCGCGCACCACGCCGAGCATCTCGGTCACTTCCGCCTCGCGCACGCTGCCGCCGCCGTGCGCCACGGCCTGATCGGTGATGGAAAGGGCGTCCCTCATGCTGCCGTCGGCGGCGCGGGCGATCACCCGCAACGCTTCGGCTTCGGCCTCGATGCTCTCCTCCTCGAGGATCTGCGCAAGCTGCGCCTCGACCGTGGCCGGACGCATGTTCTTGAGATTCAGTTGCAGGCAGCGCGAGAGCACGGTGACCGGGATGCGCCGCGCCTCGGTGGTGGCAAGCACGAACTTGACGTGCTCCGGCGGCTCTTCGAGGGTCTTCAGCAGGGCGTTGAAGCTGGAGGTGGACAGCATGTGCACCTCGTCGATGAGATACACCTTGTAGCGGCCGTTGGTGGGCAGGTACTGCACGTTGTTCAGGAGTTCGCGGGTGTCGTCCACGCCGGTGCGAGAGGCTGCGTCCACCTCGATCAGGTCCACGAAGCGTCCGGCGACGATGTCGCGACAGGCGCCGCACTCCCCGCATGGGGTGGAGGTAACGCCGGTTTCGCAATTGAGGCAGTTGGCGAGGATGCGGGCCAGGGTGGTCTTGCCGACGCCACGGGTGCCGGTGAAGAGATAGGCGTGGTGCAGCTGGCCGAGGTCGAGCGCGTTCTTGAGGGCGCGCACGGCATGTTCTTGCCCCACCACGTCGTCGAATCCACGCGGGCGGTACTTCCGCGCCAGCACTTGATAGCTCATGATCGCAGGGATGTTAACCCGAACCCCGCTCTTCCCCCCACCTCCGGCCGGCTGGTGCATCGTCGGCCACCGCGGTGCGGCCGGGCTGGAGCCAGAAAACACGCTGGCCGGCTTTGCCCGGGCGGTGGCCCTCGCCGTGGACGCGGTGGAGCTCGATGTGCATGTGGCGGACGGCGAGCTGGTGGTGATTCACGACGACGCCGTGGATCGCACGACGGACGGCTCCGGCGAGGTTGCGGAACTCGGCCTCGCCAAGCTGCGCAAGCTCGACGCCGGCAAGGGACAGGCCATTCCTCTGCTGGACGAAGTGTTGGCTGCAGTGCCGGCGGATGTGGGAATCAATGTGGAACTCAAGGGCGCCGACACCGCCCTGCCCACCGCCCGGCGCCTGCGCGACCAGGATCGACCGCTCCTCGTGTCGTCCTTCGACCACACGGAACTCAAGCGCCTCCGCACCGCCTGCCCCGACATCCCCTGCGCACCGCTGTTCGGGCGCTGGCGACGTGTACTCGCCATCGCCGAAGAACTCCGCGCCACCTGCATCAACATCGCCGACCGCATTGCCACCGCCGACCGCATCGCTGCCATCCGGGAGCAGGGCCTTGGCTGCCTGGTGTACACGGTGAACGACCCGGAACGGGCAAGAACCTTGCGCGGCTTTGGCGCAAGTGGCGTGTTTACGGACTTCCCGGATCGAGTCTGCCGCGACGACACCTGAAGCCTGCTTCGGCGTTCGAGGGGTCCTGGACCCCTCGAACAGGATCGTTGGCGCAGCAGAACCAGCGCCGCAAGAACCCTCAAGCCGACTCGACTCTCTCCGCCCCCGTCGATTCGAGTCTGTCGATCTCCTGGGTCAAGCGATAGCCGTCGTCGGTGACGATGGCTTCCAAGGTCGTTACCCGTTCCTTCAACGCCGTCACTTCGCGTTCGAGGGCTTGGACGGTGGCGTCGGCTTCCCCACTCCCCTGGGGGCGGGATGTCCACACCTTGAGGGCCCCCACGAGCATGGGGAGGCCAACGGCCATGAAGACGATGAGAAGGACTACGGTGGACCAGTCCATGGCGGAACCCTCCGGGTCTGTTCATTGATTGATCTTGTGGATGGAGCCAACGCCGCGGATGCGGCGATGCACGTCGGGATCGCCGGAATAGGCGACGGAGCCGGCACCGGCGATGTCCACATCCAGGCGTTCCGTGGCCCAGACGCTGGCGCTGCCGGCACCCTTCAGACTCACCTCGGAGGTGCGCGTTTCGAGGCCCGCTGCCTCGTATTCCCCGGCCCCGGCCATGTCCACCACCTGGCGACCGGCGCGACCATCGACCTCGAAGCGGAAGGCGCCGTGGGCCTCGATGATCAACTCATCGGCATCGAGCGAGGCAAGGCGGTACTCGCCGCGCCCGCGGTTCTCCACCACCAGCGTGTCGGTGCGCAGCTTGGCGCCGGTGACCAGGATGGGGCCGGCGCTGTAGAGCTCCGAGAGTTGCCGGGTGGTGACTTGCACCACCACGTCCTCGACCTCCAGCTCTTCCGGCACTTCGACGAACAGCGTGGCGTCCGACACTTCCACCTCCACGTCGTCCTGATGCTCGTCGGCCACGGCAAGCTGCACGCGCATCGACTCGCCCTGACGGATGTCGAGTGTCGCCGGCCCCTCGACATGGATGCGGTGGAAGTCCTCCGCCGGCTGGATCTCGCGCTGCTGCATGTCGTCTCCCATGCCGGTGGCGGCGCCCAGAATACCGGCTGCAGCAACCGCGACGATCCTGGTGGCCTGCGTCGTAGGGAAACCGTCGCGTCGGAGATCGGCAGCGAGCGTCCCTTCGCGGTCTTCGCGCCAGCGGAAACTGCCAGCGCGCGGGCGCGTCGGCAGTTGCTGTGCAACTGCTGGCCTTCGGGTGCTGCGGTTCATGGTTCGGTCCTCTCGATGCGGGAGAGTTCCCGCTGCAATTCGTAGCGGCCGGAGGTGATGTGCGTCTCGATGCGCCTCAGGCGGAGTTCAATCTGGTCGAAGTCTGCACGAACGTGGCGGAGGGAACGGCGTGGGGAGAGGCGATGGCCCAGCTCGGGCGCTGGCGAGGCATCTCGGCGGGAGTTGCGGCGCCTTGGCGGACGCCCATCCCAATGCTCGAAGGCGGTCTGCATGTCCTGCTTCTCGTTCGGGAAGGATTGCCCGCCGCGGGAATGGTCGCGCTGGCGACGGCGGCGGCGACATTGCTGGCGGCGGCTGCCGCCCGGCTTGTCCATGACGAAGAACGCGATCCAGTACGCGGGAAACACCACCGACGGCAGGAAGATGAGCCCGGTAACGGCGATCAGGCGAACCACCCAGGTCTCGACCCCGAAATAGTTGGCAAGCCCGGCGCAGACGCCGCCGATCTTGCCTCGTTCGGGATCGCGCATGAGTTCGCGAGAGCCTGGCCAGGGACGCCATTCGGGCCGGTCCCAGTCATCGGCATCGTCTCGCCGGGCGCGGGACCCGGGCTTGGCGTCGCTCATCTCGAGTGTCCTTTGTCTCTTACGGCCCGGCTGCAATGCGACTGCGCCAGTCGGGGGTTCGCTCGTCCAGGATCGACTCCAGCGTCTCGATCCGCTCCGACATCCGGCCTGCGACAACGGCGAGCCGTTCGAGCTCGGCCCGTTCGTCGTCGGACAGCGCCGACTCGGCGCGCCTCTTCGAGCGGTAGTGCAGGAAAAGCCACGTCGGCGCCACAAAGATGAGGAAGAGCAGGAGCGGCGCCACAAAGATCACGGCAACCTCGTCCACGGGCTCACTCTCCCTCTTTCGGCGCCGGCAGGGGCTGGGCCTCGCCGTTGCCGGCCAGCCGCGCCTTGAGCGCCTTGAGCTCCTCGTCCACGCCGTCGTCCACCTCGAGCTGGTTGATCTCGTCGGTGAGCGATCGCTGCCCCATGTCGTAGGACTCCACCTGCCCCTCGAGATCGTCGATCTTGCGTTCGTACTGCTCGAAGCGATGCATGGCGTCGTCGATGCTGTGATCGGAAAGCCGGCGCCGCGCGTCAAGGCGGGAGCGGCTGGCCTGGCCGCGCAGGACGATGGCGTTCTGGCGCGCCTTGGCGTCCTTGATCTTCTGCTGCAGGGCGGCGATGTCGTCGCCGAGCTTGGCCAGGGTCTCGTCGAGGACGGAAAGGTCCGCACGCACCGTGACGGCGGCTTCCTCGGCCCTGGCCCGCTCCATCAGGGCGCCCCGGGCGAGGTCGTCACGCCCCTTGGAGACGGCCAGTTCCGCCTTGCGCTCCCACTCGCCGGCTTCCGCCTCGAAGTAGGCGGAGCGGCGCTGGAGCTCCTTGCGATCGGCGATGGCACGAGCCGAGGCGGTGCGCACCTCGACCAGCGTTTCCTCCATCTCCTGGATGATGAGCCGCACCATCTTTTCGGGGTCCTCCGCCTTGTCGAGCAGAGAGTTGATGTTCGAGTTGATGATGTCCGTGAGCCGGGAAAAGACGCTCATCGCGGGTCCTCCTTGAGATGCGCGTGGATTGCCATGCCCCGTGGCTTAACACAATTCGTGCCAGCACCACGACATGGGCGCGACGGTTGGCCGTTTCCTCTGGTTTTCGCTGGCGATTTTGCTCGTTCACCGGCGAGGGCCTTCGGCTTGCGGCTATACATCGTGGCCGGGACGCTGGCGGATCGAGCCAAACGTTGGCAGGATTGGCCGCCATGCGCAATGAACCCGATCGTCTCGTCGGCGAGTCGCCGGCTTTTCTTCAGGTGCTGGAGTCGGTCTCCCGCGTGGCGCCGCTGGAGAAGCCGGTGCTGGTGGTGGGTGAGCGCGGTACCGGCAAGGAGCTGATTGCCGCCCGTCTGCACTACCTGTCCGAACGCTGGGAGCGGGAATTCCTCAAGCTCAACTGCGCCGCCATCAGCGACAACCTGATCGAAAGCGAACTCTTCGGTCACGAAGCCGGCTCCTTCACCGGCGCCTCCCGCACCCACCAAGGCCGCTTCGAGCGCGCCGACGGCGGCACGCTGTTTCTCGACGAGGTGGCGACCACCTCGGCGCTGGTGCAAGAGAAGCTGCTGCGGGTGATCGAATACGGCGAATACGAGCGAGTGGGCGGGCGCAAGACGCTGCGGGCGGACGTTCGTCTGATTGCGGCCACCAACGAGGACCTGCCCGAACTTGCGGGCGCAGATCGCTTCCGCCACGATCTGCTCGACCGCCTCGCCTTCGATGTCATCACCCTGCCGCCACTGCGGGAGCGCCAGGACGACATCCCGCTGCTGGCGGAGTATTTCGCCGTCAACATGGCGAAGGAGCTTGGCCGCGACCTTTTTGCCGGCTTCTCGGCTGCGGCGATCGACGCCCTGCATGCGCATCGCTGGCCCGGCAATCTGCGCGAGTTGAAGAACGTGGTGGAGCGGGCGGTGTATCGGGCGCCCGAAAGCGAGGCCGTGGACGAGATCGTGCTGGACCCCTTCGCCTCGCCCTTCCGTCCGCGGGCGCAGCAGGACAGCGATGGCCTGCCGCAGGCGGCGCTGCCCCTGTCGCTCAAGGACACCGTGCAGGAGTTCGAGGTCGACCTCATCAACCGCGCCTTGCGTGAGGGGCGCTTCAATCAACGCCGGGCGGCGGAGCTGCTGGGTCTCACCTACGATCAGTTTCGCGGTTACTTCAAGAAGTACGGGCTGCAACGCGGCGACGGCAGTGCGGCGGACGGTGCCGACAGGCAGGAGGGCGCATGAGCGTCATTGGCCTTGAGGAGATCTTCCTCGACGTGGCGGACCTTGAACGGTCCGTGGACTTCTACCACCGGCTGCTCGGCATCCCGGTGGCAACGCAGAACGAGGAACGAGCCTATCTGCAATGCGACCGCAGCCACGTGGTGCTCCAGGTGAAGGGCCATTCCGGGCGTCACAGCGGCGGCGGGCCCATGCACTTCTCCTTCACCGTCACCGAGGAGCACTTCGACGAGGTGGCGCTGCGCGTGGACGACGGGCGCATCTTCACGCGTGGCCCCATGGGCACTCGTGGCAAGGGCCGCGCACTGTTCATCCTTGATCCGGACGGCAACGAGGCGGAGGTGAACACGCGCTATCTCTACGGCGTGCCAAAGCGCTGAACCTGACGATGACATGCCGTGGAGCCATGACGCGACTGGCGGCGCGCAGGGAGGGCGAGACGTCCTCCGCACGCGCCGCCCGACGCGTCACGGTTGACTGCGTTCGACTGCCACGTTGAGCCGTTCGTTGTCGATCTCCTTTCGCCTGAACGGCGGCGCACGCAAGATCGGCGTTCAGGCAGGCGAGCCCCTGCTCTACGCCCTGCGACGCCTTGGCGAGGTGAGCGTGCGCTACGGCTGCGGTGCCGAGCAGTGCGGCGCTTGCCGCGTATTGGTGGACGGCGAGCCCGAGTTTGCCTGCACGCTGGCGGCCAGCGCGGTGGAAGGAGGAAGCGTGGAGACGGCCGCAGGTCTCGACACGCCCATGCGCAAGGCCTTGCTGGAGTTCAACGCCGGTCAATGCGGCTATTGCCTGCCCGGCATCGTGGTGGCGGCCGAGGCCCTCTTCCGCCGCCAGCGCAAGCCATCGCCGGCAGCCATCCGTTCCGCTCTGGAACCGCATCTGTGCCGCTGCGGGGCGCATCCACGCATCCTGCGCGCACTTGCCGGCGTTGCCGATGGGGCCGAGCCGTGAGCCTGCCACCTGGGCTGCGCGCGTTTCCCCGATTGTCCGACTGGGTGCGCATCGAGGCGCCGCAACGCGTGGTGGTGTGTACCGGCAAGGTGGAGATCGGCCAGGGCATCCTCACGGCACTGCGGCTCATCGTCGCCGAGGAGCTCGATGTCGATCCGGAACGCATCGTGACGAGGACAGCCCACACCGGGCGGACGCCGAACGAAGGCATCACTGCCGGTTCCATGTCCTTGGAGATAAGCGGGGCGGCATTGCGACAGGCGGCGGCGTGGCTGCGCCGACTGCTGCTCGAACATGCCGCAGCGGAACTGGGCGTGGCCAGCGACCGACTCAGTGTCGAAGACGGCGCCGTGACCGCTCCGGGCATCAACCGCCCGCTCGACTACTGGCAGCTTCCACCGGTGCCGGAAGGCTTCGAGATTCGGGACGCCATTGCCGAGAAGAGCCCAAACGCCTATCGATGGGTGGGAGTGGGACGCCAGCCGCGCATCGATCTGCCGGCGAAGCTGCGTGGCAAACCCGCCTTCGTGCAGGACCTGCCCTGCGACCTCCACGCTCGCGTGGTGCGTCCGCCGTCTCTCCATCACAGGCTTGACGCCCTTGACGCCAGCGTCGAGGCCCCAGCGCATCTGGTCGTGAACGGCTCCTTCGTCGCCGTCGCGCACCCGGACGAGTACACCGCCACTCGCCTTGCCGAACGCGTCCGTTCAACTGCGAAATGGCACGCATCGGCAGCGGCGCCACTGACAGGCAGCCTCGCAGACCACATGCGAAGCAACGAAGCCGCAGCCCTCCCCCTCGACGACGGCAAGCCAACGGATCGTCCTGTGCGCCGTTTCGCCACCGCCCATCAAGCAACCTACTCCCGCCCGTTCCTGATGCATGGCTCGTTGGGACCGTCCGCCGCATGGGCGCTATGGGAAGGAGAACGGCTGCTGGTGCGCTCGTCAAGTCAGGGCATCGAGCTGCTGCGGGGTATGCTGGCCAAGGTGCTGCGCCTCGATCCGACGCAGGTGGAAGTGGCCCACAGCGAGGGTTCCGGCTGCTACGGCCACAACGGCGCCGACGATGCGGCATTGGATGCTGCGCTTGTCGCCCGCGCCCTGCCGAATCAGGCGATCCTGCTGCAATGGTCGCGTGCCGACGAGCATCGCTTCGAACCGTTCGGTCCGGCCATGCAAGTGGACATGGGCGCAAGCTTGACCGATGACACCGTGTCCCATTGGCGCCACGACGTTCGCGGCTTCACTCACTCCGGCCGGCCCTCACCGCACCGACCCGGCGTGGACATGCTGGCCGCATGGCTCCTGGCCGAGCCCTTCGAGCCGTCGCCACCGCAACCGGGGCGGGCCCCGGAGTCCGGCTTGCACCGCAACGCCTTGCCGCTTTACCAGTTCCCGAACCAGGAAGTCGTCAAGCGCTTCTGCACCAGTTCGCCGCTGCGCACCTCGTCGCTGCGCAGCCTCGGCGCCCACTGCAACGTATTCGCCATCGAGTCGTTCATGGACGAACTGGCACACCACGCCGGTCTCGCGCCAGACGAATTCCGCCAACGCCACCTCGGGCACGATTCGAGAGCACTTGCCGTGCTCGAGGGGGCGGTGCAGCTGGCAGGCGGTCTGGCAGGCCCTCGCGGCATGGCCATCGCCCGCTACAAGAACCGCCAATGCTGCGCCGCGGTGGTCGTGGAAGTCGCCGTCAACGACGCCGCCGAAGTGCGAGTCTCCCACGCCTGGATCGCCGCGGATGCCGGCCGCGTCGTGGACCGCGACGGCCTCATCAACCAACTCGAAGGCGGCTTCGTCCAGGCCCTCTCCTGGACGCTGTTCGAGGAGGTCTCCTTCGACAGCCAGGGCGCAACCAACACCGACTGGAACGACTATCCGATCCTCCGCTTCGCCGATGTGCCAACCATCGAGACGACCTTGCTCGACTACCCGGAAGAGCAACCCGTGGGCGCCGGAGAAGCCCTCCAGGGCCCCACCTCCGCCGCCGTCGCCAACGCCATCTTCGCCGCCACCAGCATTCGCCCCCGTCACCTCCCCTTCACCCCCGCCAACCTCCGCCAAGCCGCCAGCTCGCAAGGCTCGGGGGACCCCTCATCGTCTGTTTGACGCGCCCGCCAGGCAGACGGACAATGGCAAGGAAGCGTCGCGTCCGATGCCGTCGCGGTCACAGCATGGGCTTGCAGACATGGGTCGAGTATTCATCTATTGGGACAACTCCAACATCTTCCACGAGGCCCAGCGCCTGGCAGAGGAGTTGGAGTCCGGCGTGGACGCGCGCTATCGGGTGCGCATCCACTTCGACAACCTCCTGCGACTCGCACATGCCGACCGTCCGGTGGAGAAGGCGCTGGCGGCTGGCGCCGTGCCTCCGGAGATGCGGCAGCTCTGGAATCGCATGGAGTCGAACGGTGTCGAGGTGACGCTGTTCGACCGAGGCGCCGCCACGGGGGGCGAGCAGCAAGTTCCCGACCGCGTTCTCCAACTCCGAATGCTGGAGGATGCCCTCGACTTCAACGGCGACCCCGGAATCGTCGTGCTGCTTACGGGCGATGGGTCGGGCTATGCCGAGGGCACGGGCTTCCACAGCACGTTGGAGCGGATGCACCGGCGTGGCTGGCGCATCGAGATCCTGTCATGGGCATGCAACCAACGCATGAGGAGATGGGCCGAAGCCAATGCCTTGTTCGTTTCGCTGGACGACTTCCATGACTCGATCACGTTCCTGACACCTTCCCGGGAGGGGCACGAACTAGCGAGGGCCAGGCCAGTCACGCCCCTCAACCTGGACAAGCGACGCACATCCTGATCGGCATGGGAACCAGGCCCGGAGGGCAGGAAGAAGGCAGGTTCCTGCGTCCACGCCATTTTGTGCCGGGCCACGGGAAAACCCCATGCACAGCGGGAGATGCAGACCCTTGAGCGCCGCTGTTCCTTCGTTTCGCCTGCATGTATCCAACCGGTTGGAGGAGCTGGCTGGCGGGCTTGCCGACGAGATGCGGGCGAGGCCGGGGGATCCGCTGGCGCCGGAGCGCATTGTGGTGCCGCATCCGGTGCTTGGGCGGTGGCTGGCGCTGGAGCTTGCCGAGCGATTGGGGATTGCGGCGCACTTGAAGATTGAGCTGCCGGCCGAGTTCGCATGGTCGCTGATGCGTTCTGTGGTGGACTTGCCCAAGGAGCAGCCGTTCGCACCGAGTGCGCTGCGCTGGCGCGTCTTCAACGTGATGGGGCGTTGGGGTCAAGAAGACGACCTCGGCCGCTATCTCATCGACGCGGATCCGCGCAAGCGGTTTGCCCTGGCAGACCGTCTGGCGCGTGTGTACGACCGCTGCCTGCTGTATCGACCGGAGTGGATACGCGAGTGGCAGAGCGGAGAGGCGCCCCACTGGCAGGCGCAGGTCTGGCGCGAGCTTGCGGCGCCGGGCATCGGACAACATTGGGTGGACGCCGTGGACGCGTTCGAGCGGGCGAGCCGGGCGAAACGCTCCTCGGCCCCCATACAGCCGGAGTTGTTCGATCAGGTTGCCGATAAAGAAAAGGAATTCAATGCAAATCCTTATGACATAAACCTAAAGGAAAGGATTAGCTTCTTCGGGGTCGATTCGCTGTCCCCTTCCTACCTCGCCATGCTACGCGCGGCCGCGCCCGACAACGACATCCACCTCTTCGCCCTGAGCCCTTGCCGGGAGTTCTGGGCCGATACCCGCTCGCGCCGCGAACTGCCTCCGGCGGCCGATGCGGAGCCCTATCTCAGCGAAGGCAACGAGCTGCTCGCCGCCTGGGGCCGCGCTGCCCGGGACACGCAGGTATTGCTTGCGGACGATCTGGGAGTGGGAGCGCCGGAGGAGACCTATTCGGAATCCGCCGCCGATACGCGTCTTGGCCGTGTGCAGACCGACATCCTCGATCTTCGCCTGGCGGCGGAGGCTGCCGAGTCCGGCATCGCCAAGGACGACTCCATCCAGATCCACGTCTGCCACTCCGCCACCCGCGAGGCGGAAGTGCTGCACGACCGCCTGCTTGGCCTCTTCGACACCCACGACGACATCCAGCCTGCAGACGTGCTGGTGCTGACGCCGAACATGGACGAATACGCCCCTGCCATCGAGGCGGTGTTCGACTCCGTCGGCACGATCCCCTTCAACATCGGCCGCCTTCGTCGCCGTGACGGTGCCGCCGTGCGGGCGTTTCTGGACCTGTTGGCCCTGCCAGGCTCCCGTTATCCCGTGAGCCGTGTGCTGGCACCGCTCAGGGCGTCGTCTGTGGCGTCTCGCTTCGGCATCCGTGACACCGACCTTGCAGAAGTACGTGGCTGGGTCGCCAACGCCGGCATCCACTGGGGCATCGGCGACCACGATGTGCCGTCCTCAAGCCGACACACCTGGCGCAACGGACTGAACCGACTGTTGCTCGGCTACGCCCTCGCCGGCTCCGCGGATTGGTTCGGCGACCTTGCCTCCTGCGAACTGGATCGCTTCGGCAACGACGACCCGGATCGCTACGAGCGGCTCGGTCGCTTCATTCGTTATTGCGAACTCGCGTTTGAGCTCGACATCATTGCCGGCGAGACCCTGTCGCCATCGGATTGGGCACGCCGTCTGCGCGAGACCGTGCTGGCGCCCTTCTTCGCCGCCGAACATCCCCTCCCCGAGGTGGCGCGAGAAGCGGACACCGTGGCGAGGCTCATCGACGATCTCGAAGAGGAGTGGCGCATCGCCGACATCGACGGCGCGATCCCGTTCCCCGTGGTGCAGGACGCACTGGCGGAAATGGGCGCGGCAAGCTCCCGTGCCGTGGCGAGGCTTGCCGACGGAGTGACGGTGGCGCCGCTCGGGGTGGGGCAGGTCTTCCCGGCCAAGGTCGTCTGCGCCGTCGGCATGAACGACCGCGCCTTTCCGCGCCACCACGCACCGCCATCCTTCGACATCGTCGCCTCCGACTCGCGCCGCCCGGGGGACCGCGACCTGCGCGACGAAGACCGGCTCGCCTTCCTGACCGCACTGCTCTCGGCAAGGCAGGCATTCCTGGTCACGTACACGGGCCGAGAGCTGCGCGAGGACTCGACGATTCCCCCATCCGTGGCGGTGAGCGAGTTCATGGACTACCTGACGCGCCGCTTCGGTGACCCCGCGGTGTCCCTGCGCCACCCCCTGCAACCCTTCAACCGGCGCTACTTTCGCGGCGAGGAGGAGAATGACGCAGAGGAGGACACCGGCGGCGACGGTTCGGGAGATGCTCTCTTCAGCTACTCGGATCCAATGGCGCTCGCTGCCGCGGCCGTTCGGGATGCAGGCGCCGCCACGCTGGCCCAACACCGATTGCTCGGCACGTTGCCGCCGCCTGCGCGTCAGGAAAGCGAGGTGGAACTCGCGCAGCTGATTCGCTTTGCGGCCCATCCCGCCAAGCACTTCGCGCAAACGAGGCTCGGCTTGCGACTGGAGATCGAGGACGAAGATCCCGCCAGCGACGAGGAGCCACTTGCGCTCAACTATCTGCAACAGTGGCAGCTCAAGGACGGCCTGTTCGACTTGGCGCGGGGGGAGCTCGACGAAGCCGGCGCGGAGTGGTTGGTGCGTGCGCAGGGACTCCTGCCGCCCGGCAATCTCGGCGCCACGGAGCATCGCCGGGGCGCCGTGCAGGTAGCCACGTTGCGTCAGGCACTCGCCCCTCATGCGGAGCATCTCGAAGCCTCGCCTGCCCCGGTGGACATCGACGTGCAAGGCGTGCGTCTCACGGGCGAGGTCGCAGGTTACGTTCCGTCCCGCGCCCGGTTCCTCTGGTGGCGGATCGGACGCATCCGCGAAAAGGACCGCATCGAGGCCTGGCTGCGCTTGCTGGTCCTCACGTGCAGCGTGGGTGAGCGTATCGAGGCGCATGTTGTCGGCGTCACCAATGCCGCGCAGGAGGAGACCTTCGCTGGCCCGGAACCAGATTTGACGCAAGAGATGCTCGGGCACTGGATCAAGGCGTGGCGCCGAGGCGCCTCGGAACTGGTGCCGCTGTTCCCGAAGACCTCCTGGACATGGGCGCAGACCCAAGACGAGGGCAAGGCGTGGCGCGCCTGGACAGACGGCGACTGGTCCGAGAGCCAGGACGAATACCTTCGGCTCCTGTGCCCAAGGGGCCCGGACACCAAGGGCTTTCGTGACCTTGCCAACGCGTTGCTCGGCCCCCTTGCCAAGAGGCAGTCGTGAGCGGCACGGAGGATCCGCTCGACATCCCCCTGCACGGGCACTTGCTCATTCAAGCCAGTGCCGGCACGGGCAAGACCTATGCCCTCACGACGCTCGTCGCCCGGCTCCTCGTGGAGACGGAGCACACCATCGACCAGCTCCTGGTGGTCACCTTCACCAACGCCGCCACCGGCGAACTCCAGGACCGTCTTCGGCGCACCCTCGCCGCAACGCTGGCGCACTTGCGCGCCGACGACGGCAACGGCGAGACAGACAGCCAGGCGGCCTCACTTGCCGCGCGCTGGCGGGACTTCGACATCGACGAGGCCAAGGCCGCCGCCCGCATCGCTCGATCGCTGCAGGACTTCGACCGCGCCAACGTCGCCACCATCCACTCTTTCTGCCAGCGAGCCCTCACGGAATTCGCCTTCGACGGCACCCTTCCCTTCGGCTTCGAGCTCGGTGGCATCGATACGCTGGAAGTGGCGGCCGCGGTGCGCGACTTCTGGCGCATCCACATGACGGACGCCCAGGCGCCGCTGCTGGAAATCGCCCGCGAGCGTGGCTTCACGCCGGCGGAACTCGCCAAGTGGAGCGGACGCCAGCTTGGCAACCCCGAATCGGAGGTGTGGGGAGCGCCGGACCTGGGCGCGGACTTCGAGGAACGCTTCCACTCCGCATACGAGCGCTGGCAGCGGGCGACCACCGCAACGAGGGACGCCTGGCAAGATCACGGCAAGGACTATCTCGAGGCGCTGGCGAAGCTCAGGTGGTACAAGAACAGTCAAGCCAAGATCCGCAACGCTCGCGAGCAGGCCCGCGCGGTCTTCGAAGGGGGCATGGAAGGGCTTCCGCTCGCTACCGCCATGTATCTGAGCCCAACGAGTCTCGCCAATGTCCTCCTCAAGGGACAGGCGTTGCCCGACAGTCCGATGGTTGACTGCTTCGAGACGTTGGGGGCCGCCGCCCACGAGGTGGACGAACTGAGTGCCTCGTGGCTGCGCGCCCAACGCCATCAGGTGTTGCAGGAGACCCGAACGCGCCTGTCCCGCCGAGCGTGGGACGATCGCCGCCTCAGCTTCAACGACCTGCTTTCGGAACTGCATCGAGCCCTCACCGCCGACGGCGGCGACGTGCTCGCGGCGCGCATCCGCCAGCGCTATCCACGCGCCCTGATCGACGAATTCCAGGACACGGACCGATTGCAGGCGCAGATCTTCGAGCGCATCTATCCTGCCGGCGCGCATGGCAGCGGCCTCACGGTGGTAGGCGACCCCAAGCAGTCCATCTATCGCTTCCGGGGCGCCGACGTGTTCGCCTACATCAAGGCGACCCGCGACACCGAACGAAAGCTGCACCTTGCCCGAAACTACCGCTCCACTCCTGGCCTCGTGCGTGCGGTCAACGCGGTGTTCGGTCGAGCGCGGCCATTCCTGCTGCCGGAAATCGACCACGATCCGGTGCAGGCGGCCACCGACCGAACCGCTGACCTCGTGCTTCCGAACAATGCGGACACGGCGCCATTCCAGATTCGCCTGCTGCCGCCGTTCAAGGAGGGCAAGCCGCGCAAGGACGAGGTGGCGGACCTGGCGGCGACGTTTGCCGCCAGCGAAGTCGCCGAGCTGCTCGCCGGCGGCGCGACGCTGCGAGGTCGCCCGCTCATCGGCGCCGACGTTGCCGTGCTCGTGCGCACCACGAACCAGGGCCAGAAGATGGCGCAGGCACTGCGCGGCCTCGGCGTGCAATGCGTGGAGATGGACGACACGAGCGTCTTCAACACCCCGGAGGCGACAGACCTGCACCGCCTGCTTGCAGCCCTGGCGGACGACTCGTCGTTCGCGGCTTCTGCCCGCTTGCGTGGCGCGCTTGCCTCGGACCTCTTCGGGCTGCGACTTCAGGACGTGGTTGCGCTGCAAGACGACGACCGAAACTGGACCCTGTGGCACGAACGGGCTGCGTCTTGGCGGCGCATGTGGGCGCGAAGCGGGGTCGCCACCCTGGTGCGTCATCTCCTGTTCGACCCCGACCTCGACTGCGCCCGGAAGTTGCTGGTTTCCGACGGCGGCTTGCGTCGGCTCACCAATGTCCTGCACCTGGCAGACCTGTTGCGCGAAGCCGAATCCCGCGAGCGATTGGCGCCACCGGGCCTGGTGGAGTGGTTCGCCCGACAAGACCCGGAGCAGCGCGGCGACGAGGCAACCCAGCTTCGGCTTGAGAGCGACGACGACCTGGTTCGCATCATCACCATGCACCGCAGCAAGGGGCTGGAGTTCCCCATCGTCTTTCTGCCCTTCGCCTGGTATCGCCGGCAGCCTCGGACGCGGCGAGACGAACCATCGGCGGAGTATCACGATCGCGAGGCTGCCGACTTCCCCACGATCTTGGACCTCGACCCATCCGACGACGCCAGGCTTGCCGAAGCGATTGAGGATCAGTCCGACGAACTGCGCCTGTTCTATGTCGCGGTGACGCGGGCGCAGCACCGCTGCGTCGTCACCTGGACAAGCGCGCGCGACTCCGAATATGCACCCCCAGCATGGCTCATCCATCGTGGCGACGATCCGAACGAGCCCTCGAAGCGGGCATACAAGACATCCGCCAAGCACGTACGCAGCCTCAACCCCGACGCATTGCAGGCTGAACTCACCGCCTGGGCAGCCCAGCATGACGACATCGCGGTGCGTGAAGTGGAAGTGAAGGCACACTCCGTTGAGGCGGATGCAATGCCCAACGAGGCCCCCCCTGGCGCTACCCCCCTCCGCGGAAGCCGCAAGGCTTCCGCGGAGGGGGGGACTGCGCCGAAGTCCGAGCCTCACGAGACTCTGCGCGCCCGCCAACTGGGCCGAGAGCTAGCGCGGATTCGCCAGATGACCAGCTATTCCGCCCTCGCGGCGCAAGCCGGAGCGGCGGTTTCGGCAAACGAACACGACGCTGTCGAGGCGGCCGACCATGACCAGTCGGAACAGTCTCCAGGCAGTGGCGAGCCGGTGGGGGAGTCGCCGCCCAAGGGCACGCTTGACCTCGGCGCAGCACCGCCGGAGTTGACGCCGGATGACGCCGCCGATGCGTTTGCCTTTCCTCGCGGCCCACGCGCCGGCGATTGCCTGCACGGCATTCTGGAGGTGCGGCTCGACCCGGAGCGCGACCTTGACGAGGAGATCCAGCGCTCACTGCGGCGCTGGCGCGTTGGCGAGGAATGGGCACCGGTGGCGAAGCGGATGGTAGAGAGCGTTCGCCAGACGCCATTGGGCGAGCAAGGCCACGGCTTTCGTCTCGACGACCTGTCGCGTCCGATTCCGGAGATGGAGTTCCGGCTGCCAGCCAGGGGGCTCGACCGCAGCCGCCTCGGCGACTGCCTGCAGGCGCACGGCTACCCGCATCCCTTCGGTGCCAAGGGCCTGTCCAAGGTGGAGGGGTTTCTCCAAGGCTTCATCGACCTCGTCGCGTGCCACGACGGACGCTGGTATGTGATCGACTACAAGTCGAACTGGCTCGGCGACCGGCTGGCGGACTACTCGCCGGATGCCTTGGGAGCGGCCATGGAGCATCACGGCTATCACCTGCAATATCTGCTCTATCTGACCGCCCTGCACCGGATGCTGGGATTGCGCCTGCCGGACTACGATTACGACCGCCACATGGGCGGGACGCTGTACCTGTTTCTGCGCGCCATGCGCCCCAGATTGCCCGGTCACGGCGTTTTTCACGACCTGCCGCCGCGCCAATGCATCGAGGCCATCGACGCCTGCCTCGCCGGGGCGCCGGAGGAAGGGCCGTGAGCACATCCGACCTGGATCGATTGCGCGAGGCGGGCCTGTTGGCCGACATCGACCGCCACTTTGCCCTTCTCATGGCTGAACTCGGTGCGACGCCAAGCGTGGCGCTGACGGCGGCCGTCGCAAGCGCTCGGCATCGCGCCGGCCACACCTGTCTGCCGCTGGCAGGTTGCGCCGGTCAGCCTGTCGCCCGAATCGCCGACTGGCTTGTCGGCACCGGCACTTCCTTGGAAAAGAAGGCGCTTCGCAACGTTGCCGACGTTCGGCTGCCGCAACTTGGCGAATTGCGAGCGGACCTGGCTGCCAGCGATGTCGTGGAAACGTCGATTCCGCCAATCGAGACCAATGGCGGCGAGCGCTGTCCCCTGGTTCTCGACGGCAGTCGTCTCTACCTGCACCGGGTGTTCGAGGCGGAACGGCGAGTCGCGGAACGGCTCAAGGCAACCGCAAGCCGGGGCGCCGGAGAGCCTGCAGGCCTTCAGGACACCATGGCGCGGCTCTTCCCCAACGCAGGAGACGAGCTTCGCAGCGCAGCAAGAGCGGCGACTGCCAGCCGAGTCTGCATCGTTACCGGGGGGCCGGGCACCGGCAAGACGACGATGGCGGCACGGCTCATCGCCTTGCTGGTGGAACTCGAGTTCACCCACCCACGCCGCATCGCCTTGGCGACGCCCACGGGCAAGGCAGCGACGCGCCTGCAGGAGTCGGTGGCCTCGCAGATGGTCGAGCTGGTGAATCGGGTTCCAACGCTCAGGCAATTCGCACCCACCGCGAGCACGGCACACTCGTTGCTTGGCCGAGGCCGCCTCGCCCGTCTCGACACGCTGATCGTGGACGAGTGCTCCATGCTGGACCTCAAGCTGATCGCGCGCCTCCTTGCCGAGCTTTCCGAAGACGCGAGACTGATCCTGCTCGGCGACGCCGCCCAGCTGTCTTCGGTGGCCCCGGGCTCCGTGTTCAGCGACCTTTGCGGCGCCGGCGAATCTTGCGCATCCGCACTCGCCGCCTCCCTGGTGCGGCTGACCACCAGCCACCGCTTTGCCAAGGCCGGAGGCATTGGCCGCCTTGCCGCCGCCGTCGTGGACGGCAACGCCCAAGCCGCCATCGCCAGCCTCGAGGACCCAGCAGACCCGGCGGTGGCCCTGGCCCCGCTGTCCGAGGATGAATTCGAGATCTTCGCGACCGAATACGCGCTGAAAGATTGTGTGCCCCTGATCGAGGCCATTCGTCGCGGCGAGGACGCTTCCTTCCCGTCCCGTCGCATCCTCTGCGCCCACCGCACCGGCGCTTTCGGCATCCGTCGCTTCAGCCGGGTGGTGGAACGCTGCCTGCGCGAACGCAACCTGATTCGGAACGCCGACGAGTTCTACGTCGGCCGTCCCATCATCATCACCCGCAACGACCGCCCCACCGGCCTATCCAACGGCGACACCGGCATCGTCATCCCCGGCAACGACGGCCTCCGCCAGGTCTGGTTCCCCGACCTGTCCCCCGCCGGCGCAGAAGAACGCTTTCTGGTCGCCCCTGCCCGCCTCCCCGAACACGAGAGCTTCTTCGCCCTGACCGTCCACCGGGCCCAGGGCTCCGAATACGACGAAGTCGGATTCATCCCCGGCCCCGCCGAATCCCGCGTCAACACCCGGGAGCTCCTCTACACCGCCGCAACCCGAGCCCGCCAAAAGGTCATCATCCACGCCACCCGATCCACCATCCAAACCACGATAGCGCGCAAAACCGAGCGAGCATCGGGCCTGATGCACCGGTTGAGCGCAGGCAGCAGAAAATGACCCAAGGGACTTCCAACATCGAACGACGTTCCCTGTGCTGTCGTTTTCAACAGCACACCACCAAGGGTTGAATGCATGGCATTGGCGACGGAGATCGTGCCCCTGCAAGCCATTGAATCATCGGCAATCGACGACTTCCCACTATCGCCGATTCCTGCCGTCAACGTCGCCACAGTTCCGCAGCGCAGCCCATTGAGATACCCCGGCGGAAAAACCTGGCTGATCCCGCACATTCGCCATTGGCTCCGCTTTCGGCGCATCCGACCTGACCTCCTTCTCGAACCATTCGCCGGAGGCGGCATCGTGTCCCTCACTGCTGTCATGGAGGGTCTGACGCGTCGCTGCCTGATGTGCGAACGAGACCACGATGTCGCAGCTTTCTGGCATTCGGCGCTTCGCCACGGTCCAGCACTACGGGAGCGCGTGAGGACCTTCCATCCGACCGCCGAGGGCATTCGACACTTGGCGGAGAGCGACGTGACCGAGGTCGTCGAACATGGCTTTCGGACGCTGGTGCTCAACCGGACCAGGCGGGGTGGCATCCTTGCGCCCGGAGCTTCCTTGCAGCGGCGAGGCGAGAATGGCAAGGGCATCTCGTCTCGCTGGTACCCGCAAACCATTGATGCGCGCCTTGCGGAAATCGAACGCCACGCCGACAGAATCACCTTCTGCGAGACTGACGGCGTACAGTTCCTGGAAGCGATATCAGCCGCACCGGAGAAGACCGTCGTGTTTGTCGACCCTCCCTACACCGCAGGCGGCAAACAGGCAGGCAAGCGGCTGTATGCCCACAACGAGATCGATCACGGCAGGTTGTTCGAGTTGCTGGCGGACCAACGTTCAGACTTCATGATGACGTACGACTGCGCCCCGGAGATTCTCCATTTGGTACGGAAGCACAGGTTCTGCGCAGTCAAGGTCATGATGAAGAACACGCACCACAATCGCCTTCCGGAGCTGCTCGTCACTCCCCATCCCCTGTTTGGCGGCTAAAGTTCGCGGTGACCACAGAGCGCCTTGGCATTGGCGAGTGGTTCGTCGGAGGTCCCCAAAAAAGAACGGAGGGGGCCTGCTTAAGTCGTGTGGCGTTGGGGAGCCGTCGCGCCGAGCACGCTACTGACCATCCCAAGGGCGGCATCCGTCCAGCCGTCGAGTCGCTGCGCTAGTTCGGCACTCAGGTCCGGGCAGAAGTCGACGATGCGACATCGGTCAAAAAGGAGACCCGCGTCAACAGCCGTTTCGCGCAAGCGAGCCCGGTCCTCTGCCTCCGATACAACGAAGGTCCGAACTGGGAGCACTCCGAACGGTATTTGAATCCACTTGTCGCAAAACGCGCCCGGTTGTAGCTGGGCGACGTCACGCCGCCAGCTTGTTCCGGTCTTGCACTGTGCAAAAAGGATCAGCTTGCCCGGCAACCCGTCGGCAAACGCCTTCCAAGCCACAACATCCAGCTTGCCATCTCGTGTGCGTCGGATCCCACCGGCACGATTGGCGTAACCACCGCCCTCGGCCAGTGCGCGGCACAGATTGTCCACCCTTTCGACGAAAGTCGTGCGTTCGGCTGTGCCGAAGACCACCGCACAAGCACCATCCCCGAGATAGCTACGCAAGACGGCCTCGGTCAGCTGCTCCAGCAGATGCGTGCCGTCGATGTTCGCGAAAACGCGGTCTCTCTCCATATTCAATCTGGTGCTCAACAGCAGATAGCAATAGACGCGGCCTCGCAAACCACGCAACTTGGTCTGGTCGGAGCGCAGCACAGTCCCGTTCCGATTTTGCACGAAGGGGTAGCCTGCACGACAGGCATCGGCTCGAGCCTCGATCTCATGCATGACTTGGTCGAGCATCTCGTCAATCAGGTCTTGGCTGTCCTCTATGCCTACGTTTGGGTCATTGTCGTCCGTGTGGCCAAGATAGGCGGCAACCTCTCGCACAGAGGTCGATCCTTTGGTCCATGCGAGCAGTTCGACGAAGTCCGCGAGCTCGTGGACATCCGACGACGGTGTTGGCAGCGAGGGCAACTTGAACAATCAGGCGCCCTCCCGGTCACGAGACCGGCGTCTAGCCGCTCTCCTTTTGCGCTCCATCTCTGCAAAGATGTCGTCGGCCAATTCGACAACTGACTCCGCGCTGTCGAGGAGGACTTGCGAACCGTCGTAGCTCGTTAGGAAGGAGCGTGCCCGCTGCAACTCGCGCTTGCCTGCAAGGAGTGCCTCCTCGAAGACCCCTCGGGGGTCACGACTGATTTCGTACGCATAGCTTAAGTTGTTGCTATCGCGTAGCGCCGCAATCGCTTCGTGGTTCGCCAGAACGGCATCGAGTCGCCGAAGGTGCGGATTCTGCCGTTCAACAACTGGCGGCTCGTTGTTCTGTTTGTCGCCATACAACCAACGGCACAGTTCGCCGAGATGCTCGATTCCCTCTTCCGGAACCGGTGTAGCCGAGTCGGCCTCGACGTCTTGCAGGCGCAAGAAACTGCTGATGCCACTGTAGCCCAGGCCCGTGTACAGGTGGGAAAACGCCAGCCGCGACCGAAACCGATTGTCCGTATCGTAAACCCCCGCCGCTTTGGCTTGCCTGAGTACCATCAAGCCGCGGTACAAGCGTTCCACCGTCCTGTGACGATCACCGATCTGCTTCGCAACGTCCGACAGCGGAACGCCGAAGGAACCATGCACTTCGGCGATGTATTCTGCCTTCGCGAAACTGCTCCACTTGGCCGGGCCGTTTACATGCTTGAATCCGAGATAGCGCCAGGCCTCCTCCCTGTTGCTGATGATTGCGGGCAGATACTCAAGGTCGGCTGTCGCTTGAGCGGACAGTCGCGGGATCTCCCAGTTTCGGTCGTCTGCAAAGGTCCGGTCGAGCAACACCTTCACAGCGGCGAGACGCCGGTTGCCTTCGATGACCACGTACTCGCCGCGTTCCTTCGCGACAATCAGCGGCTCGTGAGAGAAGTACCCGCTAGCGGTGATGGACTGGACAAGCTCCAAAACGTCCATGGCCTCCCACAAAATGGATATGATCTCGTCGTCCTCTGCGTTTGACTCAAGGTCGTACTCTGCTAGGCGGGGGTTGCGCTGGTCAAAGTGGAGCTCCGTAACGGGGAGCAGATCAATCGCGGCAGGATTCGGCATTGCCCCTCCGAAGCGGTACGGTCTGGCCAAGACCGACAGCTTAACACGGTGTCGATCGATGCCCTTCGCCTTGAGGTGTGCCGTAGCCGCGAAAGAGCCCGCAGTTCCGTCGATGTAAAACCGCCGACGGCAATCGAACCGCCGTCCAACTTCATCTGTGGCCATCCGCTCCAAGGCAATGTCGCCAGGCCAGCCCCACGGCATATCTCTGTCGCAACGTCCGGGAGCCGGACATCGGTTGCCACACATGGCCACATGGCCGAAAATGAAGGCGCACCTACGGCGCTTGCTGGTATGGTATGGCGCTTCGTCACGCCACATCCGGCCGCATCGCGATGCCCCAGCCCAACATCCTGCTTGTCTTCACCGATGACCAGCGCTTCGACACGATTCGGGCGTTGGGGACGAACGCCACTTCGGCGGCAATATCGACGCCCAACCTCGATCGCTTGGTGGCGCGGGGGACGACGTTCACGCATGCACACATTCCGTGTGGCACGCATGGCGCCATCTGTATGCCGAGTCGGGCGATGCTGCACACGGGGCGGACGCTGTTCCATCTTGAGGACTCCGGCGAGCGCATTCCGGTGGAGCACACCATGCTTGGGGAGGTGCTGCGGGAGCAGGGCTACCGCACCTGGGGCTGCGGCAAGTGGCACAACGGGCGCGAGTCGTTCAATCGCTCGTTCGACGACGGGGCGGAAATCTACTTCGGCGGCATGGCGGATCACTGGAACGTGCCGGCGTACAACTACGACTCGAGCGGGCGCTACGACACCCGGCTGCCCTACATCGCCGATCCGCCGGCGTTCGGCAACAATGACATCTCGTGGCGCGACTGCGACCACATCCACGCCGGTCGGCACTCGAGCGAAGTCCTCTGCGGCGCGGCGGCGGATTTCGTCCAGCGCCAGAAGGGGGATGCGCCCTTCTTCGCCTACGTCGCGCTGCTCGCGCCGCACGATCCGCGCACCATGCCGGAAGAGTTTCGCCAGATGTACGCCACCGACGGCGTCGAACTGCCGCCCAACTTCCTCGGTGGCCATCCGTTCGACAACGGCGCGCTGCGGATACGCGACGAGATGCTGGCCCGCTTCCCGCGCACGCCGGAGGAAATCCGCCGCCACATCGCCGAGTACTACGCCATGATCTCGCACCTCGATCACGAGGTAGGACGGCTGCTCGATGCGCTCGATGCATCGGGCCAAGCCGACAACACCATCGTCGTGCTCGCCGGAGACAACGGCCTCGCCGTGGGACAGCACGGGCTCATGGGCAAGCAGAACTGCTACGAGCACAGCGTCCGTGTGCCGCTCATTCTGGCGGGGCCCGGCATTCCCGCCGGCGAGCGCCGGGACGCCTATGTGTATCTGTTCGACGTATTCCCGACCCTTTGCGAGATGATCGGTGCGCCCCGGCCGGCCAGCGTGGAAGGCGAGAGCCTCGTCAGCGCGTTGAACGACCCCGGCGAACGCATGAGGGAGACGCTCTACTTCGCCTACGTCGCGTCCCAGCGCGCCGTGAAGAACCGCACCCACAAGCTTATCGAATACGCGCCTCGCGAGGGCGGCAGACAAACGCAACTGTTTGACATTGCAAACGATCCGTGGGAGACCAACGACCTCGCGGCGGGGCCGGGATATGGCGAAGTCATCGCCGGCCTGAGGCAGGAGATGTTCCGCTACCGCGATGCCTGGGAGGCCGGGCACACCGAACGAAGCGCCCGTTTCTGGGAACGCTACTCCGCTTGAGGGTGCGATGCAGGGCGCCGGATGCTGCATGCCCTCCCGCAATGCGCCGGTCGGGCAACCCGCCCCCGACGCCGTCGGAAGGCGAGACCTCACGGGCATGGCAGACATCGCCGAGGGCTCGTTCCAACTCGGCTCCGAAGATGAAGACGCGATCGGCGAAGACGGCGAGGGTCCGCTGCGCGCCGTCGAGCTCGATGCGTTCCTGATCGACCGCACCGCCGTCTCCAACGCCGATTTCAAGCGGTTCGTGGCGGACACCGGCTATCGCACCGACGCTGAACGGTTCGGCTGGTCGTTCGTCTTCGATGGCTTGCTCCCGCGGCACGGGCGGCCAGGGCGCAAGGCACGGCGCAGCAACGGCGCACGCCCTGACCAGCGTGTCGCCGCCGCACCTTGGTGGATCGCCGTGGATGGCGCATGTTGGCGGCATCCCGAAGGCCCAGGCTCAAATGTAGATGACCGCGCCAACCATCCGGTTGTCCATGTCTCTTGGCAGGATGCAGCGGCCTACAGTCGATGGGCCGGCAAGCGCCTGCCCACCGAGGCAGAATGGGAAGTGGCGGCTCGGGGTGGCCTGCACGGCAAGCGCTTCCCGTGGGGCGACCGGCTCCGCCCCAACAACACACATCGCTGCAACATCTGGCAAGGCCGGTTCCCAGACCGCAACACGCGCGCGGATGGCTACCTCGGCGCAGCGCCGGTGCAGTCCTTTGCGCCCAACGGGCATGGCCTCTACAACGTCGTGGGCAACGTCTGGGAGTGGTGCGCAGACTGGTTCGGCATCCCTTCGACCACGCACACAACCCTGCGCAATCCCACCGGCCCCGCCCGCGGCCGCACGAAGGTACTCAAGGGCGGCTCCTACCTCTGCCACGCCAGCTACTGCAACCGCTACCGCGTGTCCGCCCGATACGCCAACACGCCCCACTCCACCTCCGGCCACGCCGGCTTCCGCTGCGCAGCGGACGCGTGATTTGGCCTAGGAGCCTTCAGCCGGGGAAGCATCCCCGACCGCTGACGCGTAGGGAAGTACCGGCAATTCCCCCATCGCTGGGGCGTACTTCCATGCAAGGTGAGCGCCGCAACCGCGCAGTCCCCTCGGCGTGGCAAAGGGCGTGACGAGAAGGCCATGCTTCCCCTGACAGGGGAAGGAGTCTGTAACCGGTCTTCGTAGGGGGGCGTCTCGCCCTCCCTACGAAGAGTATCGCCAGCACCGGTTCATTTTCGGCGCCAAACCCCGTAAGCTTGGCTTCTGCCCACGAGGGCATCGATGGTGGCCCAACCGGTCCCTTCGCGACGACAAACTGTGAACCCCGCCAGGCCCGGAAGGGAGCAACGGTAGCAGCGGAATCGGGTGCCGGAGTGTGGCTGGGCGGGTCACCACCCATCGGAGAGGTGTCCGAGCGGCTGAAGGAGCACGCCTGGAAAGTGTGTATAGGCAATCCCTATCGAGGGTTCGAATCCCTCCCTCTCCGCCACAATACCAATAAGTTTGTTTGAAAATCAATGTGTTAGGGTTTACTCATCAATTGAGTATCATTCGAGTTATCACTTTATTTGAGGTGATTTGGGGAGCTTGCTGAGGCCCTGCGGCACGGGGTCACGGCCACTCGTGCCGGATCGGGCCGCAAGGAGTCGCGAGGACATGCCGATCTCTCAAGGCCCGGTCCGAAACCGCGGCGGGTATGAAGGTCGAGTCTCGACACGTACGTCCACTCCGTAATCGGTCACTTGGGATGAGATCGATGTCGGCGGAGCCGTGTGGACGCTGTCGGCCGAACGTATCAAAGCGATCCGCGGGCATAGGGTGCCGCTGTCGTCGCGCGCCGTGGCGGTAGTCGAAGAAGCGGCGAAGTTGTGGGACGGCGGCGGACTGGTCTTCGGAACCTTCTCGATGAGATCGCGGCCAGCGCGCCAAGGCCGATCCTAGCCAGCGGCGGCCCGGGGCACGTTCACCCCGCATCCGGCTCCCAGCCCTCGATCCTGTCCACCGATGCGCGGATCTCCCGCACTAGTGGGGCGACGCAGTCGTCCTCCACCATTGTGCGAATCACTTTGGGTGCGAGCCACGTCGTCTTGCGCAAGTCGACGTCCTTGTTCGGGTACTTCCACGCGAGCCACCACTCGCCGTTGGTGGTCCAGTCCTGCCCGAGCGCCGACACGCGCTTCGCCCACGCGTCGAAGATGTCGGTGGTGTCTCGTGAGCGGGCGAGCTGTCGCTTGGCGTCCCCGACCTGCTCCACGGCGACGAGCCCGTAGAAGCCCCAGCAAAAGGAGTCGCACTCGACCCTGAGAAGGACTTCCACGCCGTCGCCGCGATAGCGCGCCGGTACCCTCTCGGATTCGATTCGGAGCGTCCATCCGTAGTCCCACTTGTTCCGGCCGCTTCCGTGGGCGTGGCGGACGATTTCCTCGCTCACCTCCTTGGGTGGATTCGAGGGGTCCTCAATCCCATCCACGCGGGTGAGCCGCCACGGACGGTCGCCGGGCTCCAGCGGCCTCTCCCGCAACGCCTTCCAGAACTTCCACTCCGTATCGACGCTGAGCGCCGTCATTGCTTCGGCGATCCGCGGCACGAGCTCGAAGTTGTACTTGCCGCCCTGCTTGTCCGCTAGCAGTGCCTTGATGTCCATGGTCAGTGGTTCCTTCGACTTGCCGGTGAGCTTGCGCAGCAGTGCCTGGTAGTGCGCGAGGATCTCCCTGAGCTGGGGCACGCGGGCAACTTCCCTGATGCACTCGTCGAGCCATTCGAGCACGTGGGTCTCGTAGCTGATGCACGTCACCTTCTCCAGGGGAAGCTCGCCGAGCGAGTCCTTGGTTGGTTCGTTACCGTGCAGCGTCAGGTAGAACACCTTCGACATCGGCCACCTGTCGGCGTACGCGTGGTAGCGTTCGAGCTGCCGGTGCTGATCGGCCGCGTGAATTTTGTTCTCGATCACGATGCGCGCGTAGTCGGTCTCCAGCACGATGTCCACGCGGCTGTCCTTGCCGATTGCCTCCTCGCACCGCACCCGCGCGCGCTCGAGCCCCGCGTCGTAGAAACCGAACCGCTTCGCAAAGAGCGTCGCGAACACCGGCCCTTGCCCGTGGGTGCCGTTCGGGTCGAGCAGTTCGGCCAGGATGGCCGAATGGGTTCGAACCTCGTCGGTTTCCATCCCGAGGATTGCGAACAGGTTGAAGTTCTGGCCGGTGGCGGCCGCGAGCGCCTCATGCTTGCTGCTCAGCACTCGAGCCTGCGCCAGCAGTGCGTCTTCACGCACGGCTGCGACTCCCGCATTCGCCGAAGACTGTCGCGGTGAACCCTAGCACTGGAAGTGGCCTCGCGCCGACAGTCCGGCAACCATCGTGCCGTTCAAGCCCGGGTCCGTCAGCGCCGCTCACCAGTATTCCCCTCGAATTCGGATTCCTACGTACTTGAGGGCGGAATCTTATCTTTTTGACCGACGGCTCGCGGGCCTTGACGCCGCTCGTTCTCTCCCCCGGAGCACCCCTTCGAGTCGGTGCCTTGGTCATCTGGTCAAAGAGCGGGATGTGGCCTCGAAGGTGCCCGAGTAACGCGCGGCTATTCGCCCGCACCTCGGTTGCGGCGATGGTAGCACGCTCGGCCACGAACTCACCTATCTGGACAACACTCACGTTCTGCGTCGCCTGGTGCACGAGAACGCCGGCGACCATCCCGACCAGCAGTGCCAGACCCGCCGGACCTTGCGCGCACTCGACGGGCGCTGCCCCGAGCGCACCCTTGATGCCGGCAACGAGACCGACATCCGCGGCGTGGTGGTGTTCGTCGGCAACGAGGTCTGAGGCGCAAGCCCTCGTCACTACCGCTGCGGAGGCCCGAAGCGGCCGAAGGCGCCTTGCGCGGCCTGTCGCCGGATGCGGGAATGCGGTAGTGACGGGGCGCTAAATCGGCCTTTCGCGCAGTCACGGCAAGGGTGCTAACAAGATTGTTCTGGTGCCGCTTTGGTGCTGGCGCTATTGTAGCGGCCATGTGGGAGCCGCCCTGTGGCGGCGTGGTCGGGAGCCATCCCGACAGACTGGTGAGACCAGACAGCCGGTGGAAATCCGGTGCGGGCGCGGCAGCCATAGCTCGTGGATGGCGACGCCCAGGTGCCGAACCGCGGTCGCACGATACGCGAGTATGGTGGACTTGCGGGCGGGAGATGCACCCGCGTGGGCACGGATGCGCCATGCCGCTCGATCGACGGGCGGCGGGGGCGAATCGACCGGATGCGCCAAGCGCCCAATCGCGGGCGTGGTGGACATCGCATACGGCAGGCGGCGGCCTCGCGAGACCTCTGGAACGTTCGCGGGGCACGAGGGGACAGAGAAGGCGTCCTGCATCGAAGCCGAGACTGTCGTGGCGCGCGAGGTAGTGGCGGTGGCTAGGGAGGCATCCCCTGCCGTACGGTCAACAGACACCGTAACCGCGACGCCATCGGCGCCGAACAAGAGGCCGGCGGCCCATGTCGAGTCCGACACGCCGCGGTCGCCGCAAGCGACGGCAGGGCAACTGCATCGAGGGGCTTCACGCAGCAATGCGGGTCCGAATCGTCTTCGTCGAAAGACGGCGGATCGCCCAGCAACACTAATCCGTACGCCGGCCCGGTGCCGCTGACGCGGCGCCGGGCGCGGTCGATCCCTCGCGCTCCCCACCGGCCACCGATGCGCCTGCCGGCGTCCCGGCCCGCCACGGTTCGTGGCCCTTCCCTTACCGGATTGATAAACACGCCGTCGTTGACGCGCCCGGCGCGCGACCCTACCGGTCGACGCCGCCGGCGGCTGGCTGCACAACATCGCGGGGGAGACGTACGTGGTGGCCCCGGCCTGCTTCGCGGCGTTCGCCACCGGGCGGGACCTCGCCGCGGCCACGGTTCGCCGACCACGGGGGGTCCGGCTCTCGGTGGCCCTGCTCAATGGTACATGTCATCATCGCCCGGACATTGGCCGCGCCGGTCCAACGATAGGAGGGCACAGCCGAATCGGTACAAATCGAAGGAATCGTCGAATGGGGAAAGGATGACCAACCGATCTGCAGCGCTCACGTTGCTGCGGCGCTTGCTCGACGACCAGGACGCTGGATTCCGAGACGGACAGTGGGAGGCGATCGACGCGCTGGTGAACCGTCGAGAACGGTTGCTGTTGGTCCAGCGAACGGGTTGGGGGAAGAGCGCGATCTACTTCATTGCAACCCGCATGCTCCGCGACAGTGGTTCCGGGGCGACGTTGATCGTTTCGCCCTTGCTCGCCTTGATGCGGAACCAGGTCGAGGCGTCCGAACGGATGGGCATCCGGGCCATGACCATCAATTCCACAAACTGGTCGGAGTGGCCGGACCTGCAACGCGAAGTGTTGTCGGACGAGGCGGACGTGCTGTTGGTCTCACCGGAACGCCTGGCCAACGAGAGCTTCATGGAAGAGGTTCTCCTGCCGGTGTCCGGACGGATTGGGCTGCTGGTTGTGGACGAGGCCCACTGCGTATCGGACTGGGGCCATGATTTCCGACCCGACTATCGACGGCTTGTGAACGTGCTGCGGCGAATGCCGGCAAACATGCCGATCGTCGGCACCACCGCGACGGCCAACGACCGGGTCATCGAAGACGCAAAGCGGCAGCTGGGCGAGCTACGTGTCCAGCGCGGGGCGTTGATGCGCGAGAGCCTGCATCTCCAGACGCTTCGTTTGCCGACGCAGGCGGAGCGTCTCGCCTGGCTCGCCGACCATGTCGATGAACTCCCGGGCACGGGCATCATCTATGCGTTGACGCAACGGGACGCCGAACAGGTTTCGGACTGGTTGAATCAGCGGGGCATCCTCGTCCGGCCGTACCACGCGAGTGTCGTTCACGAGCGCTACGTGGATTCGGCCGCGTACCGACAACGGCTGGAGCAAGCGCTCGACCGCAACGAGGTGAAGGCGTTGGTGGCGACGACGGCTCTGGGCATGGGCTACGACAAGCCTGACCTTGGGTTCGTGGTGCACTACCAGGCGCCCGGGTCGATCATCGCCTACTACCAGCAGGTCGGGCGCGCGGGACGCGGCATCGAGCGGGCCGTAGGCGTTCTCTTGTCGGGCGTCGAAGACGGAGAAATTCACGAGTACTTTCGACGCACTGCGTTTCCCGAAGAGCAATGGGTGAACGACGTTCTCAGTGCGCTCGAGAACGAAGAGGGCATGACGGTTCGGGAGCTGGAACAGTCGTTGAACCTTCGCTACGGCCAGATCGAAAAGGTGCTCAAGGTGCTGTCGGTGGACAATCCCGCGCCAGTCATCAGGGACGGTTCCAAATGGCGGCGCACCGCCGTTCCCTACCGGACCGATAACGAGCGCATCAGCCGGTTGACGGCGCAGAAGGAAACGGAATGGCAACAGGTCCAGTTCTACGTCGACGAACCGACGTGCCTCATGCGATTCCTGGCGGAAGCGCTGGACGATCCCGATCCGAAACCATGCGGCAAATGCGCGCGCTGCGTGGGCAGTCCCGTCGCCGATACGTCGATTTCCCGCCAAACCGTGGTTGCCGCTACCCGGTTTCTCCGCCAAGCCGAGATGCCGCTGACGTGCAACAGGCAAGTCGCGAAAGGTTCGTTTCCGGAATACGGCTGGTCGGGGAATCTACCCGCAGCGCTCGGCGCTGAGACGGGACGAGTACTGTCCAGATGGGGCGACGCCGGGTGGGGGGAAGTCGTGGCGCACGACAAACACGGCGGTCGCTTTGGAGACCAGCTTGTCAGGGCGGCGGCGGAGATGATTCGGGACCGTTGGCGACCAGATCCTTGGCCGGATTGGGTCACGTGCGTTCCGTCGAATCGCCATCCTGCGCTGGTCCCGGATTTCGCAAGCCGCTTGGCGGAAGCACTGTCGCTGCCGTATGTCCCGGTGGTGGAGAAGGTCAGGGACAACGCTCCGCAGAAGGCGCAGCAGAACAGATTCCATCAATGCCATAATCTGGACGGCGCTTTCGCCGTTGATGGTCGAATTCCGGACGGCGGCGTCTTGCTGGTCGACGACATCGTGGACTCCAAGTGGACGCTCACAGTCGTTGCAGCGCTGCTCCGGCGCGCGGGCTGTCCGGCCGTGTGGCCGTTTGCGCTCGCCACGGCGAGTCCGGGAGGCTGACGTGGGAGTGACCCGCGAGACCGAAGCGGTCATGCTGCTTACCGTGTCGTTCGGCAAGTCCGGTGCTGGGGCGGCCAAGCCGCTTACACCCACGGAGTGGGGCGAGTTCGCCGAGTGGTTGAAGGACGGAGCCCTTGGTCCGGCTGATCTGCTGAAGTGTGACCTGGCGGACGTGCTCAAACACTGGGAACACCCCAAGGTGACGCCCCGCCGAGTCCAGGTCCTGCTGAACCGGGGTGCGGCGCTCGGATTCGCACTGGAGAAGTGGGAGAGGGCAGGATTGTGGGTGGTCGCGCGATCGGACGCGGACTATCCGAGCCGCCTGAAGAAGCGCTTGGGACGGACAGCGCCGGCGATCCTGTTCGGCTGTGGCAATAGGGATCTCCTGAATGCGAGCAGCATCGCGGTCGTTGGCTCCAGACATGCTTGCGCTGCAGACATCAGCTTCGCCGAGAGCGTCGGCCGCCGCGCCGCCGAATGCGGAGAGCTGGTTGTTTCGGGCGGCGCCGCCGGCGTGGATCACGCAGCAATGTTCGGCGCCCTCCTTGCCGAAGGGACCGCCATCGGCGTTCTGGCGGACAGCCTTCTTCGAGGCGCGACATCGACGAAGTACCGCAGGCACCTGATGTCCCGGGATCTGGCGCTTGTTTCGCCGTTCAATCCGGAGTTGCGTTTCATGGTGGGCAACGCCATGGCGCGGAACAAGTACATCTACTGCTTGGCCCACGACGCCATCGTTGTGAGCAGCGCACCCGACAGCGGCGGAACATGGAAAGGGGCTGTCGAGAACTTGAGGAATGGATGGGTGCCGCTATCGGTCAAGCGGACCGAATCTGCAGAGTCCGGCAATCCCAAGCTGGTCGAGCTCGGAGCGCGGTGGCTGGAAGGGATCGATGTTCCCGCGTTCGGCACGCATCTTGAGGGCGGGGACTCGGGGCAAGGTCCGAGTCAACCACCCGAAGCGGACACTGGACCATCCGGTGGGCGAGCAGAGATGTCCATTGCCGACAATCAACCGAGTGACTCGCCCCGGGAGGAATCTCCGGTGGCGGAGCAGGTGGGAACGCGGAGCCGCGATGTCGGGGAGTGCCCCGGGGAAGCGAGTGTCGACCCCGCCGAAGACCTGTATCAAAAGGTGCGATCGCTGGTATCCGAGGTCTGTGCGGAACCGAAGCAAGCCAAAGCGATCGCGGATGCGCTGGGCGTGACCAAGACCACGGCCGATGCCTGGATAAAGCGCCTTGTACAGGAACGCGTGTTGAAGAAGGTCCCAAAGCCCGTGCGCTACGTTGTCTGCGAGAAGGATCTCCTGGAGATGGTCTGAGGTCGTCCGCACCTCACTGTCGTGACCCTAACGAACGTGTGCCAGTGACGGTGCGGCTTCAGCGAGGCGTGGCAGTCGTCCCTTGCCCGAGCGGAGTCGCAGTGGTCGCGACCGACAGACGCCTTCGCGACTCTTCGGGCGGCAGTTCGGGCTGCAACGGGTCAACTGGTGGCTTCTGATGGTCGAACTTGATCACGTCCGGGAAGGCGGTGCCGTTGTTCAGATATTCGGCGATCACGTACAGAACGCTCTCAGTTTGACGGATCACGACGTCCAATGCCTGGACTGCTTTCATACCCGTTGAGCATGGTTGCACGGCGGAATTCGGAAGGCTTCGCGAAAAACGCACTCCCTGAGTCGCTGGCGACTCGCCACCATCCGCTGTACTTGTGCTCGTCCTTCGCGTCGGCGAGAACCAGAGTAAGGTTCGTGTTGTGGCTCATGGAGAGGAGGCGGCGGTGCTTGGTTCGGTTCGAAGCGTCACGAATCAGGGCGAGGACCACGTTCCCGTGGTAGGGCTGAAGGCGCTCCACGAACGACCGCTCCTGTTGGGTGAGGTGCTTTAGTGCCACCTTGGCCGCGTGGTCAAAGGTGTCTCTGTCATCGACGATGACGAATTTCGGGTGGCGTGCGTTGAGGCGGTGGCCGTTTCGTTCCGAGAGGACGAAAACCGCATAGTCCAAGGCGCTTCGCAGGCTCTCGACGATGCGGCCGACCAAGACGCGCGGACGGCCCGCAATGTTGTTGTCCTTGTGAGACGGGAGCTGGACCACGTAGTTGTCAGCCCGATTTGGATCACGTCCCTTCCACATCCGCTTGATGTACGAGAAGAGAAAGCGGTCAAGCTGGACCAGGAACTCGTCGTAGTCCACCTTGGCAGCTTCCAACCGGTCATCGGAGTCTTGCAGCTGGTTCATAGGGTCATCCATGGTGGCGTTCTATTCTGGGCGATTCACATCGGCGACTTGGGCCTGTCGCGTCGGCCAAGAAGGCGAAAGACGGCGTGTTGAATGGGCAGTGACTGGTACTCACCGACAAACGTAGTTGGACCAGTCCTGCATGAGTCCCCGGCGGCGGTCGAACAGGTCGCTGCGGCGGTAGGCTGCTTCCACTCGGTCGCTGTTGACGTGCGCCAGGGCGAGCTCGCAGACCTCGCGCGGCACGTCGGTTCTCTCCGCGGCCCAGTCGCGAAAACTGGACCGAAAGCCGTGCGGTACGGCGCCAATACCGAGTTCTCGCAGCAGCTTGGAGAGGGTGCTATCGCTGAGCACGCGCCCGGTGGGCGATGGGAATACGAGGCCGCTCCTGTCGGCGAGCTCCCGCGCCTCGTCGAGGACGGCCACTGCGCGTGCGGACAGCGGCACCCGGTGCTCGAGCTTCGCCTTCATGCGCGCCGGCGGCACAGTCCAGGTGGCCGCAGCCTCGTCCACCTCGTCCCATCGCGCCCCGCGGACCTCGCCCGAGCGACAGGCGGTGAGCACGAGGAACTCGAAGGCGAGCGCCGTGGCCCGGTGGGCACGGGATGCGCGCACCCGTGCCAGAGCTTCGCCGACCTGCGTGTGCGGAAGCGCCTTCTGGTGCTGTCGGCGTGAGCTGTTCTTCGGCAGCGCGGCGGAGATCGCGTCCCCGGCGGGATTGTCCTCGCGGTAGCCCTGCGCGACCGCCCACTTCATGACGGCGCCGATGCGCTGGCGGACGCGGCGGGCGGTCTCCCGTTTCGTGGACCAGATCGGAAGCAGAACCTCCATGACGTCGGCGGTGGTCATGCGGTCCACGCGTTTGCTGCCGATCTTCGGCACGGCGTAGTCGCGCAGGCTGGCGCGCCACTGGGCGGCGGACTTGCCGCCGTCCTTCCAGTTTTCGGCGTGGATCTCGATGACGGTCTCCACGGCCTGCTCGAAGGTCGGGGCGCGCCCGGCCCGGTCGCGCGGATCGCGGCCCTCGGAGACGATCCGCGCGTTGGCGAGCGCCTTCTGCCGCGCGCGGGCGAGGGTGACGACGGGGTAGGCGCCGATGCCGACGTTGGCGGCCTTGCCGTCGAGGCGTATCCTCTGGGCCCAGGACTTGGAGAAGCCGCCGTGGGTTGCGGGCTTGACAAGCAGGCTCAGGCCATGGCCGCCGCGCCCGTCCCCGTACCGGCCGGGGACATTGACGGTGTTGATGAAGGTGGCGGAGAGTCGTTTGGGGCGTTTCACAGGATTCCTTGCTATCACTTCCGTTATCACAATAATGGGAAGTATGCGCGGATTGCTGCGAAACGTCAAGGAACGAAAAATATCTGTTTATCAGACTGTTAAGTGGACTTGAGGGGGTCTACGGCAACGACCGAAATCTCTATTCTGGCGGTCTCCCTCTCCGCCAGATATTCCATATAACCTATTGTTTTTATTTCCTTTGCATAGATACGGGCGCAGTTCTGGGTTGCCGCAATGATAAAAACCTGTTTTCATCAATTAGATAAAGAACCACAACGGCGCATGTCCCTTAGCGTGCGGCAAAGCCTTTGCCAGGGCCGGCGCCCGCCCGTACACTGCCCCCTGGAAACTCCCGCAAGCGGACCGGTCCACACGCATGGAAACCGTCTCGGTCGTCGCGCAGAAGGGCGGAACGGGCAAGATCACGCTCTGCCTCGCCGTCTACGACATCGAGACCGTGGCCGCCACCGTCGAGGTGATCCGCGCCGTCGCGCCCGGCACCCGCTTCCTGTGCGTCCTCAACGGCGTCCCGCGCCGCGGTCCGAGCCAGCCTCAGGCGCGCCGGCTCCTCGCCGACATGGGCGTCCCCGTCTGCGCAGCCAGCCTCGGCGCTGGCGCTGCCGTCGACTACGCGGCCGGTGCCAGCGCCGAGGAGTACGAGCCCCGCGGCAAGGCGGCGGCCGAGATCGCCGCCGTCTACGACATCGTCCGCCGCACCGCCGGCTTGTCCACCAGTCGGGAAGATGACTTGTCCACTAACTCAGCAAGTCCACAGGTCCACTATTCGGGAAGTCCACTTGTCCACTGGTCGGGAAGACGACTTGCCCGTGAAGCCCAGCAGTAGGGCGATACGTTGCGTGTTCTTCGCCAAGCCCCGGTAGCGCATCTTGTCGTATCCGAAGTGACGCTTCACATAGAGGAACGGATGTTCCACCTTCGCCCGCACCGACGCCTTGCGCTTCTCCGCGGCCTCCTCGGGGCCCGACTTGTCGAGTTGCCGGCGCAGACCCGGCTTCATCGCCGTCTCCCAGTCCACGTCCCGGTCCTTGTTCTCCGGTCGCTTGCCCACGCCCTGACAACCCGAGTCGCCCCACACCGTCTCCTCCCCGCCGTGCAGCACCGCGCGCGCCATCACCACGTCGGACTCGTTCGCCGCCGTCGTCGCCAGGCCATGCGTCAGACCCGACTCGGCGTCCACCCCGATGTGCGCCTTCATGCCGAAGTGCCACTAGTTCCCCTTCTTCGTCCGGTGCATCTCCTCGTCCCGCTCGCCAGCCTCGTTCTTCGTCGAACTCGGCGCGTCGATGATGCTCGCGTCCACGATCGTCCCACGGCTTAGTCGGTGACCCCGCGCCGCCAGATGCGCGTTGATCTCCTCGAACAACGCCTCCCCAAGACCGTGCCGCTCCAGCAGGTGACGAAAGTTCAGAATGGTCGTTTCGTCCGGCATCGCGTCCAACAGCCGCAGACCCACAAAGCGTCGCACAGACTCCGACTCGTACAGCAGATCCTCCATCGCAGGATCGCTCAGGTTGTAGAACAACTGCACGCAGTGAACCCGCAGCATGGTACCCAGCGGATACGGCCGACGCCCCCGACCCGCCTTCGGATAGAACGGCTCGATCCGAGCCTCCAGCTTCACCCACGGCACCAACCCATCCATCTTCGCAAGGAACTTCTCTCGACGCGTCGTGCGTTTCTTCGCGTCGTGTTCCTGTTCCGCAAAACTCCCTTGATGCATCCGCCCCTTTTCCGATGTCACCCGACAACTGTCATTATCGCAAAATAACACGACTTATTCAGAGCTTCCCTAATGGGAACAGGTGCCGAGACCCGCGGCAAGGGGGCGCAGCCCGCGACCAATGGCGCGTGCGATAGGAACCTTGATCCCTCGGTGCGTGTCAATGTGAAACGATCCCACGGCACTCAGCCAACGCCTACTTCTTCAAGTATCTTGGCGACAGTATCGAAGCCTGGGATATAGCGACCGTCGAACAACACGATCCCCGGGGTACCGCCAATGCCGGCAGCTCTTCCGAGCCTGTAGTGAACGTCGATGGGATGGTCGTCACAACTGAGGACGGGCACCGGTTCACCGAGTTTTGCCCGCGTAAGTGCGTCAGCAGAATCATTGGCACACCACACCGAAACCATCTGCTGGTAAACATCGGACCCAACTCCTGCTCGCGGGAATGCCGCGTAGCGAACCTCTATACCATGGCCCATGAATTCGTCGATGTGGCGGTGAAATTCCTTACAGTAGCCGCACGACAGATCCGTAAACACGTTTATCACCGCGCGGGCCTCGTCGGGCGCGAACTTGATCATAGTCGCAGGATCGAGCGAAGCGATTAGCGCCTTTCGGTCCGCAGTCCGCACGCGTTCCGTGAGGTTCACAAGACCACTCGCCCGCACCGCAAAGAGATCGCCGGCGACGATGTAGCGGCCGTCGGGAGTGCCATAGACGACGTTCCCGCCGCCGACCTTGACACCCACAAGCCCTTTGATGGGCGTCTGGTGCGCGTCGAGTACCTCTACGCCTGCGCGCACTTGCTGGAGGTTGGCGATAAGCTGTTCGGCTCCGAGGGCGTTAGCCCGCTCATCGTCGCAGCCTGCGAGGCCCAAGAGAATGAGAAGTCCGGCGAACACCGCGCGGCAACTCTTCGAACGGTGGGGGCATACTGGATCGTTATGAGGATTCACTGCTTGGTTTCACCTTGGTTCGTTGATTGTGCGTCGTTGTGATCGTCGTGGCGCGGGGAGTCCCGCGGTGCATGCACACGCCGGCCGGTCGTCAAGCAAGTTCACGAGTCCGAATGCGGTCAGCGTCCCAGTAACGCGCTCGTGCATCCAGGACGGCGGCCTGCTATTGGAGGCCCTGAACACAACCATGGCCCGTTGGGCAGTTCTCGGGGTCAAACCAGAGTTCGCGCAAGGCTTCGCGGTCCACCGAGTTCTCGTGCATGGACTCCTCGTCGAACAGGCACATCAGGGACACGTGGTGCGTTCCTGCCCGCCGGTTTCGGTTGCAACTGACACCCGTGGCTTGGGTGCCATATTTCGCTCGATATCGATCGGCGACGACCTCAAGGTCCTCCAAATGACGGTCGGGAACCATGTCCCAGATACTGCTGGCGTACCGACGAATCCACGGTAGTGTGTCAGGCGTTGCGGCTACCGACAGCCACCCGACGCCGCGCACCGGGTCGTAGGGAATTTCACCCAAGCCACGTAGATAGATGTAAGCGAGTCGTGCCTGTGCGGTCTTGAAACCGCGTTTTGCGGCCGTAAGCAGGTAAGGGTACGCGCTGGCGTAGTCGCGGCGCCGGAAGTGCTTTATGCCCAGGTCGCGGGCGCGGTAGACGTCTGCCATTTCCAATTGCGACGGGACGGCAAGCCGTCCCGCGCTCACTACAACTTCCTCAAGATTGCTCGGGTCGGCCCGGTCGACCGGCGCCGTCGGCGAATCTGCGTGAGCCCCGCCAATGGCTGTCGTTAGCAGCGCGATCAGGATGATCGTTCGACACATGCCACACGAAATGCGGGGGTATCCGGCCGCGGGAGTTCGCCGCGTGAAGGGTCGTCAGCCTGCACACTGGCCCCAATCGCACCAACAGAAACGGCCGCAGTCGCTCTGCTTCCGACAGGCCCAACCACTGCACCAGCCGTAGCTTGTCTTGTCCATGAAACCAGACTCGACAAGCATCTGCTCACTTTGCACGGAAATCCGTTCGAACTCAACCGCGTCGGGCGCGGTATCGAAGTCCGCCGTGGCGGACGAGACGCCGAGCGTTACGATGAAGGCTGCAACCATAAAGGCCGTGCCGATCCTGCCCGTGAAGCGAAAAAAACGCTGGATCATTTGTGTGGTTTCCTAGTTCCGATGAGTTTGTTGACGCGGCCAAGTGGCATAGGCTTGGAGCGCACCGGCTCGCAGCGCTGACCGTCTCGCGACGCCATTGTCATTCCCATCGTCCTCACCGACGCCAGCGATGAGCTGCACGGGGCGGGGGCGGCAGGAAGAGCACACGCATTGGAACGCAAAGACGCGGCAGAGGCCAGCACAATCGCCGACTGATCGTCAGTCAGCTCGTCATAGTCAGATATTTTTAGGCAACGGCTAGCTTCGCTCGCATTGTCAGCCTGCAATCTGGACCGCTATTCGCGGCGGTGAGTTGCGCCCGCTCCGGCGAGGCGCGTTTCAGCATTTCGGAGAGTCAGTGACGCTTGCGCGCGCGATCAACGTCGGAGCGCAGGGGAGCCTCGGCGAACCTCGCCTTCCAGACGCGCGGCGTGAGTTGACCACGCGCGAGGCGGGGTGCTGGCCGACGCGCTGCAGGACGTTGACGAATTAGGTGGAGGGATCGATGCCGTGCAGTCGGCAGGTCACCAACAGGCTCTGGATGACGTCGACACGCTCGGCGCCGAGTTCGGTCCAGGCGAACAGCCAGTTACACCGCCACATCGGAATTTGCCGGATCGAGCGCTCAAGGTGATTTGTATCAGGCCGCACGTCGGCCTCGGTGAGGAATACCGGCAGGCCGGCTTCGCGCTCAAGGGCGTAGTTCAGCGCCTTGGCCAGAGGACTCCTCGGTAGCAGATCGGGGGCACCGGCACTGTCCGCGGCACCAGTCGAAGAACCGCACGACCACCGGAAGGCTGCGTTCGCGCCAGTACGCCAGCTTCGCCGCGCCGCGCGTATCTCGCGTACGACGGGTTGCCGTCGGTCACCGGCTTGCCCTTGTAGTCGCCGAGGAAAGTCTCCACATGCCGCTGCTCGCGCGTCGGCGCGTAGCGGAACACGACCTCGTCCTGATCGCCGTAGATCGGCTAGCCCGCATATCTCACCAACTGCAGGGCCGAGCGGCTTGGGCGGGTCCGGGGATTCGGCGCGCACTTTGTGAGCGCACGGAGCGCTGCGGACGGTCCGGGAAGGACGGCGCCGCCTTCGCCTTCGGTGCCCGAAGTGCACATCCAGGGCGGCGGGCCGCGCCGTGGCGAGCCGCCCAGGCACGCGCCACCCCCGGCGGGGGCGGCCGGTGTTCCGTTCTCGGGACGGGCGCGCGGCCACGCGAGCGGCGCGCGGGTCGGCTGGCGGCGCAGGGCGGCGGCGTGGGCGAACTCCGCCGCGCGCGGGCACGCCGACGGGAACGACAGCCACACCCGCCGCGCGGTGATCCGCACCCGGGCGGCGACCTTGAGCAGCTTCGACCGGAGGGTGCCGCATTGCGCCCGGGCCCAGCGCGTGCCCGCAAAGCCCAGCCGCCGCAGGCCGTGCATCGGCACGCAGGCGAACGACGACAGGTGAAGCCGCAGCTGGTTGGCGCGCAGCGTCGCCGTGCCGGTGCGGTCGGCGAACAGATCCAGCTGCCGCTCCTTGATGCGGTTCTCCATGTCGCCCCGCGCACAGTGCAGAACCTCGCACAGGCGCTGCGCACCGGCCACCTCGCGGCCCAGGCTGGTCACCACGAAGCGCGGGTTCGGCCCCTTCGCCAGATGCTCCGCCTTCGCCACCACCCGGCGCCACCGGCTCCACGACTTCCGGGTCCGACAGCGGAACTCCCGGAACCGTCGCAACGCCTCACGCGTCTTCGCCCAGCGACGAAGAGACCTGCGCAGCGCCTTGGCGATCCGGCGCACCAGTCGCGCGTTGCGCGCCAGCCCGAGAACGCAGTCCACGCCGTTGTCCTCGCACCAGCGCATGGGCTCCTCCCGGCAGAAGCCGGCGTCCCCCCGCACCACCAGACGCACCTCCGGCCAGCGCCCGCGCAACCGTCGGCGGCGTCCACGTTCGACGGCCGCAGCCGCGCACACAGCAGATGCTCGCCGCAGAAGACGTACGGCGGCAGGCAGCAGCAGCCCTTGCAGTGGCCGTGGAAGAACCGGCCCTCCTGGTCCCCGTGCAGCGGACCGTCCGTGGCGTCCAAGTCCAGCCACAACTCCTCCGGCGCCTCGGCGAACGACTCCGGGAACCCCTCCGCCAGCACGTCGTCCAGCGCCTCCGGGTCCGCCACCACGCGGCGGCAGCGGTCCCGCGCCGCGTGCTCCGGCCGGCCCAGCTCCAGACGGTTCAGCGTGCTCGACCCCGCCAGCGGGAAACCCCAGTCCCGCGACCGGTCCCCGCCCGTCGGGTCCGCCTTGCCGACCAGCAGCGCCAGCAGGCTGTCGCCGCGCAGCGCGTCGTGGTCGTTCAGACCCTCGTGGCCCGGCGCGATCCCGCAGATCCGCTGCGCCACCGGATCCCTCGCCGGGTGCTCCACCTTGCCCGGATCGCGATGGTCCGCGAAGCAGCCCGCCACCCGGTCCATCAGACCCAGGGCGCGATCCACCTCGCGCAGCAGAAACGCCGCCGCCGTCCGAGGTAAGCCGCCCGCCGTCAAAGCAACCGACCACCTCGCGCCGACCGAAGGGCTGAAATCCAAGTGCCGGGGGCGTACACGCAATCCCCGCGTCGGCCATCCGACCATGCTGGCGATACAGCGGAAGGTGGTGGCGGAACTTCTCGGATCAGCATCCCCGCCAGCAGGCTCACGTCCGCCACGGTTCGCTCAAGCACGTTTGGCGGCGACCGCGCCGTGACCAGCTGCCCCGTGTCCCGGCGCTTGACCACCTGACGCACGTACCGCAGCACCTCGTAGCTCGCCGGGTGTTGTGCCAGGCGGTGCGTCACCTTCTCGCCCACCACCACCCCCCTCGGCCTCCGGGATCGCCTCGATCGCCGGATCCCGCACATCGATGGTGGTCACCGGCACCGAGGCGTCGAAGCGCAGGCCGCTGTCGCTGACGGCTTCGCCGCGAGCCTTGCGGCGCGGATAGGGTGATCTCTTCGGACACCACCTCCGGCGGCGGCGACTCGTCCACGCCCAGCGACTCAAGCAGGTTCGTCTGCGCGGACGTATCGATGTCCAGGCGCTTCTCCGAGTGGCGGCCGAACTGACGGCGGAGCCAGTCGAACTGCTGGCGCAGCGAGTCGTAGTCCGCCTTCAGCGCCTCGTGCGCCGCGGCGAGCTTCTCTTCGTACCGCAAACCCCGCCGCGGCTCCACATCAGTCGCTGACTAACTACCAGTCAGTTTTCGATGCGACAGAGCATAGACGATGCAACGGATGGTCGATAATGAGAGGGTCGGACAGGTCGCACCTGCCCTCCGACCGACACAAGAACGCCGAGTGCGGATCGATCTAGCCCGCATCGCTCACCAACTTGACGGGTGGGGCTGAACGGGGCGGCCGCCGGCGTCCTTCCCCGCTTTGGGCAGTGCCTGTCCATGCGGATGTTGCGATCGGCACTGAAATTGCACCGTTTTCGTCCTCGAAGGGTCCCGAGCGCGCGTTCGGCGTGCGCCGGCCTGTGGCAGGGGCGCGTGCCGTCCCCGGCGTCGGTGCCGGACGGTGATTTGTCGGCGAGACCCCGGCTACGCGGGCGGCGCGCGGGCCGGAACGCGGCATGGGCGCGGCCGCGGCGGCCGCGAACTCGTCGCGGTGCGGGCACGCGGACGGGAACGACAGCCAGACCTTGCGCGCGGTGACGCGCACCCGGGCGGCGACCTTGAGCAGCCTCGTCCGCAGGGTTCCGCATTGCGCCCTGGCCCAGCGCGTGCCCGCGAGGCCCAGGCGCCGCAGGCCGTGCATCAAGACGCAGGCGAAGGACGCGAAGTGCAGCCGCAGCTGGTTGGCGCGCATCGTCGCCGCGCTGGTGCGGTCGGCGAACATGTCTAGCTGCTGCTCCTTGATGCGGTTCTCCATGTCGCCCCGTGCGCAGTACAGCTCCTCGCAGAGCCGCTGCGGCCCCGCCGCCGCGCGGCCCGGGCTAGCCTGATTTCAACTAATTTGGCGGTATTGGGCAGCCATGGGCTGCCTAAGGTGTTGTTTTTCCTGATCTGAGCTTCTGCGAACCGCCTGTAGTGCCGACCTTGCCCCTTGATTTGACGGCCCGTTGGGGCACGCTATTCCTCCATGTTTGTGTGCGCCAAGCGACGTTTCAAGGACGGCAAGGAGCACCGCCACTTCAGCGTGGTGGAGAACTGCCGCAACCGCGACGGCCGGGTGGTGCAACGCCAGGTCCTCTATCTGGGTGAGATCAACGACAGCCAGCGCGCCGCCTGGTGCCGCTCGATCGAGGTGTTGCAGGGCGATTCCGGGTCGGTGCCGATGGCATTGTTTGCCGACGACCGGGAAGCGCCGGAGTTGGACTGCGAGGTGGTGCGCATCGACGTGAGTGCGTCGAGCCTGCATCGGCCGCGGCAATGGGGCGCGTGCTGGCTGTCGCTGACACTCTGGGATCGTCTGGATCTGGATCGGTTCTGGGGGCCGCGGTTGCCGGCAAGCCGGCAGGGCACGCGCTGGCTGGACGTGTTGAAGACGCAGGTGTGCTACCAGTTGATCGATCCAGGCAGCGAGTGGCGGCTGCACCGGCACTGGCACGAGCACAGCGCCATGCGGTATCTGCTGGACAGTTACATGGGGGTGATCGCCGACGACACGCCGTATCGGAGCCTGGACAAGCTACTGACCCACAAGCGGGCCTTTTTCTCGTTTCTCAAGGAACGCTGGGAGACGCTATTCGAAGCCCGCTTCGACGTTCTGTTGTACGACCTAACCTCCACCTATTTTGAGAGCGACCCGGTGTTTTCGGACAAGCGGCGGTTCGGATACAGCCGGGACCGGCGCGGCGACTGCGTCCAAGTGGTGATCGCGCTGATCGTGACGCCGCAGGGGTTTCCGTTGGCCTACGAGGTGATGCCCGGCAACACCAGCGACAACACGACGCTCAAGGATTTTTTGCACAAGATCGAGGCGCAGTACGGGCACTCGGATCGGGTCTGGATCATGGATCGGGGCATTCCCACCGAACAAACGCTGGCGGCGATGCGCGCCAGCGAGCCGCCCGTGCACTGCCTAGTCGGCACCCCGAAGGGACGTCTGAGTCGGTTGGAGAAGGCGTTTGTCGGCCAGCCCTGGCGGGCGGTGCGCGATGCCGTCGACGTGAAGCTTCTGGCACAAGATGACGAACTCTACATCCTGGCGCAGAGCCGGGCGCGCGTGTTGAAGGAACGCGGCATGCGCCGGCGCCGGCTGAAGAAGCTGTGGCGGCGGTTGCACGCGTTGCAGGTGCAACGCGTAAGCCGTGACGCGCTGCTGTTGAAGCTCGGCGCCGCGAAGAAGGAAGCGGGCCGCGCCTATCATCTGGTGGACATCCGCTTGCCCAAGGCCGGGGAAGCGGTTTCCCCACAGACCTTTACGTTCAGCCTGCGCCGTGATCGGCTGCGCCAGGCCCGTCGCCGGGAAGGCCGTTACTTGTTGCGCTCGAACCTGACCGGCGAGGATCCGGCCACCCTGTGGCGTTATTACATGCGACTGACGGAAATCGAGCAGGCGTTCAAGGAACTCAAGCACGATCTGGCCATTCGGCCGGTATTCCATCAACGCGAGGACCGGATCGAGGCGCACATCTTCATCGCGTTCATCGCCTGCGGTTTGCAGGTGACGCTGAAAAACCTGGCAAAACCCTGTGCCCCGGGACTGACGCCGCGGGCCATCCTGGAGAAGTTCGCCACGATACAGATGGTCGACGTGCATCTGCCGACCACCGATGGGCGGTGCCTGACCTTGCCGCGCCACACGCAGCCAAGCGCGGATCACCAACTGCCACTGGATCAACTCAAACTGCGTTGTCGGAGCAGCCGTTACCGAGAATCTCGACCTAGACGAATCCCCGACGCGTTTTTCAAGCGGCACCTTGTAGTGCCGACCTTTGACCACCGTGAACCACAAATCAAGGAGTTGCGCGCGTTTCGGCGCTGAGTTGCGGAAGTCGGGCTAGTGACCACGAAGCGCGGGTTCGCCCCTTCGCCAGATGCTCCGCCTTCGCCACCACCCGGCGCGACTGGCTCCAGCTGTCCAGCGTGCGACAGCGGAACTCGCGGAACCGCCGCGACGCCGCGCCCGTGGCCGCCCGCGCGACTTGCGCAGCGCCTTCTCGATCCGCTTCACCAGGCGTGCGTCGCGCCAGGCCGAGAACGTGGTCCACGCCGTTGTCCTCGCACCAGCGCATGATCTCCTCGCGGCAGAGGCCGGAGTCGCCCCGCACCACGATGCGCGTTCCCGGCCAGCGCCCGCGCATCCGGCCGACAAGCCGCTCCAGCTCCTCGACGCTGCCGCCGCTGGCGTCGCCGTCCGACGGCCGCAGCCGCGCGCACAGCAGGTGCTCGCCGCAGAAGATGTACAGCGGCAGACAGCAGCAGCCCTTGTGGCAGCCGTGCAGCGGATCGTCCGTGGCGTCCAGGTTCAGCCACAGCTCCGTCGGCGCCTCGGCCTGCGACTCCAGGAAGACGTCCATCAGCACATCGTCCAGCGCGCCCGTGTCCGCCGCGATCCGGCGGCAGCGATCCCCGGCCGCGTCTTCCGGCCCGCCCAGCCCCAGCCGGTTCAGCGTGCCCGGGCCCGCCAGCGGACAGCCCCGGTCCCGCTCCCGGGGCTGCTTCTCGCCGGTCGGGTCCACCTTGCCGACCAGCAGCGCCAGCAGACTGTCGCCGCGCAGCGCGTCGTGGTCGTTCAGATCCTCGTGGCCCAGCTCCAGCCCATGCACACGCTGCGCCACCAGCTCCGGCACCGTGTGCTCGACCTTGCGCGGGTCGCGATGATCCGCGAAGCAGCGCGCGATCCCGGCCATCAGGCCCAGCCGCCGGTCCACCTCGCGCAGCAGGGTGCCGCCGCCGTCCGACGTGAGCCGGCCACCATCGAAGCGAGCCACAACTTCGCGGCGTCCGAACCCGTGAAATTCAAGTTGCGTGGGCGTACACTGCGTGCTCAAGGGACCTCCCTTGCCGTCTGATGTAAGTGTTTGTTTCAACTCAAAATGTCCAACAAATCGAGGGCTCTTTCCATCTCTTGGTGAAGCGATGCGGGCATGCAGGCTAGCCGCACCCGGCACGCACAGGCAGCGGAGAAAGAACAAGAATGGCGAAGGACCGTCGCAAGCACATCACCCAGGGCGCAATTCTCGAGGCAGCGCTCCAACTCTTCGCGCGGCAGGGGTTTGATCGCACCACCATCGGTGCGATCGCCGATCAGGCCAACATCGGGCGCACCACCGTACTGTTTCACTTCGACACCAAGGCCAACCTCTACGCGGCAGCCCTTACGATGGCCGGCGAGCGATTCCTCGCCCACATGACCGACGAACGTGTCGGCTCTTTCCGCGTCTTCGCCCAGCATTGGATCACCACACTCGCCGGCTGTTCGGTCGAGTCGCAGCTTCTTCGCTGTCTTGGCGGCGACCATCGTGACAAGGCAGTGCGACTTGCCGCCCGGTCCGTCTATGAACGCTACATCGAGTCGTGGTCCGCGTGGCTACGGACGCGAGAGGAGGGCCGAGCGCTCCGACCACCCGCACAGCGGACGGCAGTGGCGCGACTGATCGTCGCAACAATCACGGGCCTCATGGCCACGAGGTTCGATCAAGGCGACGAGACGGTCGCTGCTGTTCTTGACCAACTGGCATCATGCGTCGACGATGGCGGCGGCCCGGGCCGCTAGTCGCCCGCGCCATCCGGGCGATAATGCCCGTGCGCTTCCGCACCCAATCCCCCAATCCGCCAGACTCCCTCGTCGTGCATGCACGACACGCGACGCGGGCAGGGGAAGTCTCCCAGACACACAAACATTTCGTCCTACACGCGCTTGCGAAATCTCGCACGCGACGCCTCTCCTCCCAAACGCCGCAAGGCGCGCCCTCGAGTTCCCCCGATCCAACCCCGTGATGGAAGCTACCCGCGCCCGCGCGATCCGGAACAAGGCAGCGCTTCCACTCGCAGCGGCTGCGCGCGGCGGAGGACGTGGTTGCGGCAATGTGCTACGTGGACCTGAATCCGGTGCGGGCCGGCATCGCGCACCGCCTGGAGGACTGCGAGCACACGTCCCCTGATTCCTTGATAAGGATTCGGGTGATCTGCCGGAGACGCACGCCACACAAGGCGGGCATGCACAAAATAGGCACGTCAAGGAAGGACACCCCGGAGGTCAGGCATGTTCAAAAAGTCCTGACTCGACCGGCGGCAGGCGGCCCCCCCAGGTGTCGCGGGTTCCGTCATGGCCGGCTGGGTACTGCCGGTTGGTCGCGTCTGGGCGGGTATCGGGGCTGGCGGGAGGACGCGGGCACGCCGCGGCGGCTTCGGGCGCGGCGGTGCTCCCCGGCGCGATGCGCCGGGGAGCGGCTTTCGGCGGGACGCGGCGCTTCAGCGGGACGGCGGGTTCAGGACGGCGTCGAGGGCCTCCTGCGGTCGGGCGGCGCAGTACTGGCTGGCGGGAGGCAGGTGCTCGAAGCGGCGTCCGTGGCGCACGATGGAGATGGCCGCATTGGTCAGGCAGGCCAGATTGCGCGGCAGATTGCCGACGCGCGCCCGGCAGCGGTCCTCGTCGCAGTCGCAGGTGAAGTCGCGCACGCAGTGGAGGCGGTTCTCGATCTCCCAGTGGCGCCGGACCAGGGCGGCGACATCCTCGGGACCGGCCTGCCCGGGACCGAGCGATGTGAGCCCGCAGGCGGTCTCGCGGCTTCCCGCGTCCTGCTTGACGAGGTGGCGCTCGCGCGATGCGGAACGCCTGGCGGCGGCCGTGCAGGGCGCCGTGGCCGTCCCACTCCGGGCTGCCGAGGTCGAGCACGGCGCAACGGCGCCGCTTGAGACGGGCGCGGGCCTTCTCCCAGCCGCCGTCGGCGCGGCGCGCCCCACTCCAGTCGATCCCCGCAGGTCGTCGAGCATCGTCTCCTGGCTGTCCTTCACGGCGGTGACCACGCAGTCGGCCCCGCAGTCCTCGACCAGGGCGCGCGCGGTCTCCTGCTGCGCGTGCAGCGCGTCGAGCGTCACCACCCGGCCGCCGAGGTCGAGCGCGCGCGTCAGCTCGCGCACCGCCGGGATCTCGTTGGTCTTGCCGCCCACTTGGACCTGCCCGAGCACCAGCCCGGCGCCGTGCTCGACCGCGGTGACCATCATCCGCCGCTCGCCTCGGTCTGCTTCGAGGTACCGCGCACGTCCTTCCCGTCCAGCGCCGCCGGCGCCGCCCCGTCGCTGCGCTGGCGCGTCCACTCGCCCAGCGCCAGGTCCAGCGCGTCCGGCGGCAGCGACGACAGGATGCAGTGGAAGGTGGAGGTCGCCGGCGCGGTGTGGCGCCCCGGCTCGGGCTGAAGAACGCGCCCGCCGCCCGCAACCGCTCCTGGTCCATACGCGCCGCGAACCCGGCGAACGCGGTCACCCCCCCCTCCCCCCCCGGCAGCCCGCCAGGCGGGCGGCGATCATGATCGTCGCGTGGCAGGCCAGCCCGCAGCGCCGCCCGCGCGCCTTGCGGAAGTCCGGCATGTCCGCAAGGAACGCATGCAGGCTGCGCAGCTCCGGCGCCGCCGGCGGCGCCCCCCGGCCCGCCGCGCGCCAGTCGCCGGGCAGCTCGTCGCGGCGCAGCGACGCCGCCGCGCCCGTCTCCATCTCGTACACGAACGCCTCCTTCGGCCGGCCGTGCTCGCGCCAGCGCGCCGCCCCGCCCGGTTGCCGCGAAAAGACCCGCGTGCGCCCCAGCGGCTTCCAGTTCGACGCCCGGCAGCACGTCCCGGCGAAACGCGACGGGTCCACGAACGTCTCCGCCAGCAGCGCCGGATGCCCGCGCGCCGACCGCATGTCCCGCGACAGCCGCCGCAGACCCAGACCCAGCGCCCGCGACGCCAGGTTCGGAACCCGGCCCTCCCCCGGCACCGCGAAGCGGGCGTTGTTCGCGATCAGGTGCAGCCGCGAGAACTGCCGCTCCCGCGTCCAGCCGATCCACGCGTCGCGCACCCCCACCTTGAACGCCCCGGCCTGCCAGCCCAGCAGCGCGAGCCAGGTCTCCCCCGAACCGCCACCTGCCGCAGCGACCTGCCGAACAGCCCGCGGAAGGGCAGCCAGTGATGCTCGCGCATCAGCGCGTCCCAGCGCCGACGCTCCTCCGCTCCGCGCACCGGGCGGACCTTCACGTCCCGCAGCCAGCGACCAACGCCATCCCCGTCCGGCCCGTCCATGTCGCCGTTCTGCCACAACGACTTTTGAATGGCCAGCGACAAATCGAGCCGTGACGCCAATCACACACCGTCAGAACGACTTTTGAATAGTCCTGACCCCGGAGGTGAACCTTGCGAAAACGGAAGATCCGCCCCCCGAAGGTCGACATGGACTTCACCGACCTGAACCTGACCGCCTGCGGCGGTTCCCCGATCCTCGCCCGGACGGCCCGGCAACATGGTCTGTTCGAGCTGCTTGACGAAGCGGTCCGGGTCAAGGTCCGCAACCGCGGCGCGACGGACGCGGAGACGCTGTGGGCGATCGTCGCCTGCCTGGCGCGGGGCGACGGTTCGCTGTCGGACCTCGACGCGCTGCGCGCCGACGCGGTGGCGCGCACGCTGCTCGGGCTGCGCAACGTGCCCGAGGCGCGCCGGGCCGGGGAGTGGCTGGCGCGGTTGCGCCCGGTGGACGTCAAGGGTCTCTGGGAGGCGGCGCGGCGGTTCGCCGAACGCGTGGCGCCGTTGATCGTGGCGCACGAGGTGGAGACGCGAGGCTGCGTTCCGGTGTTCGTCGACGCGACCGGGATCGAGGTGGACGGCGACCTGTTCGAGCGGGCGCGCAGGGACTGGGAGGGCCGGCGCGGCCACTGGCTGCACGCGGTGTTCCGGGCGGGCTGTGGGCGGCGGGGCAGCTGTGTCCCGGCGGCGGCCGGGTGACGCTGAACTGGCGGACGCTGCTGGACTGGACCGCCGGGATGGCGCCGGCGGGGACGCCGGGATGGCTGCGGGCGGACAACGCCCACTGCAGGGGGGGAGCTGGTGCGGGGCTGCGCGGCGCGGCTGGGACCACTCGATCAGCCTGGCCAGCGACACGTGGCGGCGACCGGTTCCGGAGCGGCTCGAAGGGCTGCCCGACGACGCCTGGACGGACATCGGCATGGAGGAGAAGGCGATCTTCGCGACGCACCGCCCGGCCGGGTGGGACGCCGAGCAGCACTGCGTGGTGGTGCGGCGGCGCGCGGAGAACGGCCAGGGTCTTCTGGTTCCGCACCACACGGCGATCCTGGTGTCGCGCGACGATCTGCCGCTGGCGGACCTGGTGGGGCGGCGCCGCGGCAAGCAGGGGCCTGCCCTGACGGGCAGGTTGGAGAACGCCTTCAAGGGCCCGTTCACCGACTTGGACCTGCACCACCTCCGTGCCGCGGCTGCCGGGCGAACCAGGCGTTCTGCGCTCGGCTGGATCGCCCAGGCGCTGCTGCGGGCGGTGCAGTTCACGGCACTGCCGAAACGCGCGCGCAGGCACGGTCTGCGGCCCGTGATCCGGCACGTGATGCGCACCGCGGCAAGCATGGTGCGGTCGGCGCGCCGGCTGCGCGTGCGCTTCGCCAGGACCAACTTCCGCCTCGACTGGCTGTGCGAGGCGATGGAAAGCCTGGAGCCCCGCGCCCCGCCGACCGCGCTGGCGGCCTGACCGATCCCCACTGGTTCGACGCCGCCCCTGCGGAGACGCGCTTGCCCGCGAGCCGGCAACCGGCGTTGGGAAGCTCGCAGGCAGGCCTGTCCACAGCCGTTCCCGCCGCCACGATGGCGTCGGCGCGGTGCCGGGAGCGTCTCTTCCGGTGGCAACGACCCCTCAACCTGGCACATCCTCTACCGCCGCCCCGCCTTCGGGTTCCTCCACTCCGTGCGCCCACCCACAGCGACCCCTCAACCTGGCACATCCTCTACCGCCGCCCCCGTTAACAGGGGATCGGGAAGGAGAGGGCCCTGCGCAGGAGAAGCTGGGCATCGTCCGCGCTGGCGCCCGCGTGGTGACGACCCTTGCCCAGAGCCGCACGCCCTATGTTTGCGTGGTCATGCGCCAGCTATACGGCGTTGCCGGGGGCCTGCACCAACGCGGCGGCGACGCTCTCTACCGTCGCTTCTGCTGGCCCTCCACCCACGGCGGCTCCATGCACATCGAAGGCGGCGCCGCCATCGCCTACAAGCGCGAGATCGAGAACGCCCAGGACCCCGAGGCGAAGCGAAGGGAGATCGAAGCACGCCTGCAATCCATCTCGTCCCCCTTCCGCAACGCCCACGCCTTCGGCATCGAGGAAATGATCGATCCTCGCGACACGCGGCCGTTGCTGGTGGACTTCACCGAGGACGCATGGCCGATCGTGAAGACGCAGCTTGGACCGCGCAGCGGGCCGACCTATACGCCGTAGGGAGAAGCCGACCAACCTGTGCGCGAACGAAGCGCGTCGCAGATGTCGATCCGCCTGCCTGCGCGCCCAACTGGGCGGCGGCGGATGTCGGGTTCGGGGGCCAAGTCCGGCGCACAGCTAGCGCCACAAGAACCGTTGCCTTTCGACAACGCTTCCTGCCCCAGCCCAGGCCGTCCTGTCGGCATTCGGCCAGCTTGCGCCGTCCGAAGTCCGACAGGCTGCCGGCGCCCCTCGGACGCTTTTCAAAGCAACGTCCGAGCCCCTTCCCGCCGCTCCCCGTCGCCGTCATCCCGCAGCAGCCCCGCGTCGTTCTGCCGCACATCTCCGACGCGGCGGCTCACGGGCCGCGCCGACAGATCATTCGCGCCGTAGGGCCGCAGGAGCGGCATCGCGTCGGAAAGCGTCGCTTCCCGATCAAGCCAGTCCGCAAGCCCGTGCTCGCCAAGCATCGCCGGCATCCGGTCATGCCACGGCTCCACGACGGAATTCGCCGCGACGGTGACAATGGCGTAGCTGACGAGCTTGAGCGGCCGACTCCAAGCCCAAAGCCCCGCAAAGGCCATCACCCCTTGCGACTCGAACGCGCAAGGGCTGCCGCGCGCCCCTTCGGTGCGCCACTCATACCACCCGGTCGCCGGCACCAGGCAGCGCCGCCGCTCCGCGGAATCCCGGAACGCCCGTCGCTCGCCGAGCGACTCCGCCCGAGCATTGATCATCCGCGCCGCAGACTTCCGGTCTCTCGCCCAGAACGGCGCCAACCCCCAATGCGCCGTCTCCAGCACCGCTCCGTCCTGGCCCGGCCGACGCCGGATGACCGGCAACGAATCCGTGGGCGCACAGTTGTGGTTCGGTGAGAGTTCCTCGCCGGTCTCGTCCCCGAGCGTCTCAAAAGCATCGAATACGTCGCCCGCAACGCGGCCGCATCGGAGACGACGTTGTGGCGACCGCACATCCCTTCAGCGATCGGCCACGGTGAAGCAAAGGGAGGCCACAGGGGTCGCCAGTGCCAAGAGCCCCACCATCGGTGCCCTAAGACCCCAACCGGTACCGCAGCTTCACCACCAACTGCTCGCCCAGGGTCTCCTCCCAGGTGTTGGCGAACATCCGCGAGTAATCCTGACGCAGGTATTCCGAGTCTCCATCGCCGGAAAGCCCAGCATTCGTCGTGTACACCACGAACAGGTCCGAAAGCGGCGCCAGTTCCCAGCGATAGCGGAGCTGGAAGTTCATGCGCGAGATGGCAAAGTTGTCGCTTGGCTGATCGGGCGCCGCCTGCGGAACCAGATCGCCGGCAGATTCCGGCGCCAGGAACGCCCGCTGTCCGTCCGCCTTGATGGCCACCCACTGCAGCGCGAGCCGGAAGTGCTGCCGCGCCGTGAGGAAGAAATCGAAATCAAGGTTCGGCGCCAGCTCCTCCGCCTCGTAGGTGACGAACCGCCCGCTGCCCCGATGCAGCAGCCAACCGTCGCGGTCGCGCAACCCGACCCCGAGATTCATCGTCAGCCGATCATTGGGCCGCCACGTCACGAAGCCTTGGGTGCGACGCGTTGCGTCGCCGAGCTCCTCCTCTCCCCACAGGTGCCGAACGATCCACGAAAGGCGACGCGATGGGTCGGATTCATACCGAACCTCGGTGCTCCACTGGTCCCCTACACGGAACACCCGCCCAGGGCTGCTCCAGTCGTCGTACTGCTGCGGCATCAAGTCGCCCGAGAACCGCAGCTGCGAAAGGTTCGGCAGCGTCAGCCTCTGATCGACGCCCATCCCGGCCCCAACCATGCGCCCGGCGCCGTTCCAAGACCCGGTGGTGAACAGATACGTCCGCATCTCTCGCAGCCGCTTCATGCCCGAACGGGAAAAGCGATACCGATAGCGGAACTTGCGCAGGTCATTGCGACGCAAATAGCCCATGTCGCGGATGTCCACCTTGTCGTCGAAGACGTCCACCGCCAGCATGTGCCGCTGGCCCTTGCTCGGCATGAAGTTGATGTCCACGATGCCGCCGCTGCCCCGCTCGCCGCCGACGACCTTGGACTGCAATACCTGCGCATCCGCCGTCCATGTGCCGCCGGGGCTCACCACATGCCCGTCCATGGCATGGACGTAAGCCTCGCGGCTCGGATGTGTGACCGCCGTGGACATCCAGCCCAGCGCCTGATAGCCGCCGTTCGCGTGCTCGTAGAGCAACCGGGCCGCACCGTAGTCGCGGCCGGGCGAGGTGAGCGTCATCGCGGAACCATCCGCCCCAACCGCCCGAAACTCGCCCTCGTCCTCCGCCGCGCCAAGGAGGCCAAAGCGAAACGCCCCCTGCTGTCCCGTGGCCTTGAGCGCGCCGAGAACCTCCGAGGGGCGGCGGAACTCGCTCGCATCCACCACCACGTCGTCCGGCACTTCCGGGCGCAGCGGTGCACTGCCGATGCGGCGCGTGTGCAACATCACCGTGTCGGCCTGGAAGCGCGAGTTGGTGGTGAAGATCTCCTGCCCTTCCTGGAAGAAAAGCCGCTTCTCGGGGAAGAACGTCTCGTAGCGGGTGAGGTTGACGATCACGTCGTCCGCCTCGACATTGCCGAAGTCCGGATTCAGCGTGCTCGTGAGCTGGAAGTTCGTCGAAGGCCGCCAAAACACGTCCAGCCCCGCCTTGCGCCCCATCCGCCCCGCCACCATGTCCCGGGTGGTCGAGACATAGGGCGTCGCGCTGTACTGCTGACGCGGGTTCACCTCGGAGAGCGCCAGCTTCTGGAACGCCGACATGAACCGCGGCAGCGTGAACGGCAGCGCCGGCCAACCGAGCCGCTCGTCGCGATGGGCGATCATGCGCGACGCATAAAGTCCCATTGCCCGGTCGCCTTCGAGCCTCGGCATGCTGACGAGCGACCAAGGGATGAAGAACTCCGCACTCCAGCCCGTGTCTGTGCGCGCCGAAGCGCCGTGCCACGCCCCGTCCCACGTATTGCTGAACTGCCGCTCCGGCAGGATGGTGCCGTCGGAGACGCTGCCGCCCAGAGACACCTGAAACCAGTAGCCGTAGCGCCCCTCGCCGGAGGTGTCGAGGGTGAAGGAGAAGTAGTCGCGCCGCAGATACTTGTCGCGCGACGACAACACCTGCACGAGTGTCGCCAGGTCCTGCACCATGTCTGCACCGACGTAGAGGCCCCGGTCGTTGTAGAAGATGCGCACCCGGGTTGGCAGATCACTCGGACGCAATGTGTCGGGATCGACCACGACAAACCGGTCATGCACCGCAAGCTCGCCCCACGCGTCGTCGTCAAGCACGCCATCGATCTGCACCCGCGAATCGTTGGCACGCCGCGCCAGGGGAATGTGGTCGTCGGTGGCCAGCAGCGAGAGCGCCGCGGCCTGAACGAAGTGCTCCTCATCGGGGAGCGGCGCCGCGCTTGTCGGCGGCGCAGTGGGGTCAAAAGGGCCCGCGCCGGCGACCTCCCCGGCACCTTGCGTGCTGGCCGCCATCGGAGCGGCGACCTGAGGCCCCACCGACGGCAAGGGATCCGCTGGCTCAGGCGGCAGGGCCACCGGAGGCACCACTTCAGCAGGTGCTACACGCGTTGAAGGCGCAACCGGCGCCACAGGAGCAGAGCGCGACTGCGTCGCACTCCCCCGCCGCAGACGATGTGCGCCGTAATCCTCCGGCGGCGGCTCGCCGAGCTCCTCGGGCAGCGCATCCGGCGCCGTCCTCTGTTCCACAGCGGTCGGAGTCGGAGCCTCAAGCGACTGCGCCGTCTCCGCTTCGATGGCCTTCAGCCAATCCTCCACCGACTGATCGTCCGAGAAGTCGGTCAGATAGTCCTCGCCGAGCAGCTCATCGTCCGACAGCAACAGATCGTCGCCAAGAAGCTCTTCGAGCAGCGAATCGTCAAGGTAGTTATCCACAGCCGGCATGGACGCATCGCTCGTGTCCCCCACAGGCGCCGCCGAACGGGACGCAGCAGGCGCCACCGAAGCTGCGGAAGGCACCGCCACAGCCGCGCCAACCCCCATCGATGCCCGCGTCGGAACGACCCATGCATCCGCATATCCGGCGCCCACAGCGGTCGCACGGTCGCCATCTGCACCAGCTACATCCTGATGCGGCCCAGCCACGACGCGATAGGCCGTGCCGTTCCCCGTCTCAAACGCTCGAGCCGAAAATTCCACCCCGACCTTCTGCGTCGCGGTCGCAGCCAGGTTCGCAGCCTGCTCCGCCCGCGAGAAACTGCCGATGACAACCCAGTAATCCGCACAGGCAAGCTGCGCGCAGAGGAGAAGCGAAAAAGCGGCCAGTCGGCGCATTCGGCCCCCGGATCGAGACAGGCGCGAAGCATAGCACCTTGCGGCCCGAACGGGTCACATACGGTCAAGATCAAAGCCACAACAGGACATCGGGGACGGCCTTGGCGGCGGGGGCATTCTGCCCTCGCAACACGCCGCAGGGCGCATCGGCGGAGGCGCGCACAACGGCCTGAATCACAAAGGCTCCCCTACCCGTCGAAGATGCAGGGCGAATTGCGCTTCCGCGCTTTGCCGGGGCAGAATGCCCTCGCCTCGGCGTCCCGTCTCGCAGGAACGGCGACAACCGACATCGCAACAGGCCCTTCACCCCGCAAACCCGCGGAATCAAGCACCACGACCACCACATTGTCCGCTACAATCCGCCCCCTTGCTCGCTCCGATGGCCAAACTGGACAAGGCATCGGCCTACGAAGCCGGGGATTGCAGGTTCGAATCCTGCTCGGAGCGCCAGACCTTCAACGCCCTTGGCCAGCCCAAGGGCTCGAACCCACCGGAGAGGTGGCCGAGCGGCTGAAGGCGCTCCCCTGCTAAGGGAGTATGGGCTAAACCCCATCGAGGGTTCGAATCCCTCCCTCTCCGCCAGATGTGGTCTATAAGTATTTGTTTTAATTGACTATTCTGGTTGTTATTTCGGCCAGTCCCCCCGTTTGGTCCCACATGCGGACCTCTATAGCCCGCCCGCCGGCCACGAATCGCCCCATCGCGTTCCCCCGCGTCTCCCGCCGTTCCGCGTTCCGCCGTTCCGGCCTCTGGTCCCACAAACCGTTCGTCATTGCGCCAAGACCGGCGCCGCGGCCCGACCCGATGGCCCCAATGCCCTCTGTCACCCTTCCTTCAACAGTCGCGGGACGCACGCGGAGGTGGACGCTCGCCGGGGCCGGGTGCGCTTCGCGCCCGTCTCCGTCCGCAACCGCGGGATGGCTCCGTCCTGGGCCAATCTCCGCAGTGCTTGTAGGCGTTCGTCGCGGCGACCACTCGGATGAAGATGCGCACGATAGCGGCTGTGGTGGCGGCTGTGCGCGGAACGGCTTCCCCCGCGGACAACGACGGGACAGCCCACGACGGCGTGGTGCCGATCGATCCGGACGCCGGAGGGCGGTGGGCCTGGATTGTCAACCGACCGCCCGAATCTGAGCCTTCGCTAGGTGGCGGCGCGTGATGCGCGCAAGGGCTCTGCGAAGGGTCGGCATCCGAAGCCGCCAGACGGGAAGCCGAGGCCGGACGAGCAGGTCAACCTGACGGACGCGGACAGCGGGGTGATGAAGAAGAGCGAGCGTCACGAGTGCCGGCAGGCGTACAACGCGCAGGCGGTGGTGGACGCGGACGGCAGCCAGCTGGTGCTGGGCTGTCGGGTGAGCCGGAGCGCGACCGACCGCCGGGAGCTGGTCGCGGACGTGGACGCGGTGCCGGCGGCGGTTGGGGTGCCGGATCGGGTTCTGGCGGACAACGGCTACGCGTCGGGAAGCGAGGTGGCGGAGCTGGAGGGCCGCGGCATGGACCTGCTGGTGGCGACGGGCGCGGAGGGCGGCCGGCGGCAGCACGACTTCCGCCCGGAGCCGGCGGAGGAGCGTCCGGCGAAGGAGCCGAAGGCGGAGTGGATCAAGGCGATGCGGGCGAAGCTGGACGAGGAGGGGAACCGGCAGCGCTACCGGGTTCGCAAGCACACGGTGGAGCCGGTGTTCGGGGTGGTGAAGCAGGCGATGGGGTTCCGTCAGTTCCTGCTGCGCGGCATCGAGAAGGTGGAGGGCGAGTGGTGCCTGGCGATGCTGGCGTACAACTGCAAGCGGCTGCACAACCTCACGGCGGCGTGAATCGGGGCTGGAAGCCGCCCCGGAACCCCGGATCCGGGCCTTCTCCAGCCCACCGGAGCCACATCGGCGACGACATCCCAGACCTGCCGCGCCGGACACGCCGCAATCGCCCGCCCGGATGCGGCAGTCCGAGAGCCCCGGGGGCGCACCCCCGTCCACAAGCCGCCAACATCCGCCTTCGCCGCCCAAAGTCCGACAGGCTGCTAGCAGGAATCGCTCGGCCGAGGCGTGGTCTTCGCGACAGAAAAGGTCGAGCCGCCGGATCGCTTCCGCCAGTACGCTCACGTACATCGCGTTCGCCTCGTGGTTTCCGGGATCCGCCGTCTTCCGGATACCGAAATAGAAGACGTGTCCGCCCAGGTTCTGGATCTTATTCAGCAGGCGGAACGTCGTCTGCCGCAGCTCAGGGTACTGCGTCACGTTCCTGACCGTGAAGAGGCTAGAGCCTTTCTTCTCCCAGACGGCCGGGTGCTCTCCCGAGCGCCGGATCTCGAAGTCCAGGAGATCGCACTTGCGTTGGTAGAACCATGTTCCGAAGCCCCGTACGACTTCGAGTGGCATGATGAATCCGGCCAGCCCAAACACGGGACTGTCGTTATGCCTAGGGTGATCTCGGGCGATGTAAGGGCCTATGTGGCCAAACTCGTCGAGGTAAGCGATGTACGTCATCGCGGCTCCAGATACACGAAAGCCCGCACTCACGTGCGGGCCTCGGAAGGAGGGCAGGAATCTCTCCAGCGCCTCGAATCGAACTATAGTCCGCCACCAACCCCCAGTCAACTCTTTGTCCCCTCGAACCCCTCGAAGAGCCGTCTCGGGCCGACACACCGACGCCGAGACCACGATCCAGGCGCTCCTCGGCGGGGCCCTCAACGATCTGTTTTGCCAAGCACGGCCTGGCCGAGATCGCAGATGCCGACTCCTGAACCGACCACGCCCCTACGACGTTCTTTCGTCCACGGGTTTGCCGGAAACCTCGGGGCGGCTCCCCCATCGCCGTCGCCGCCGACTCCGCGACCATGGCAAGTCAATCCGCGAACCGCCGCATTGTTTTCTCAATCTCATTGGCGCGTCTCACGCGAGTCAGCGCCCGTCCTTATCCCACAGCTCGCGTTGTCCCTTCGCACGATGCCGGGCTTGCCGACGCTGTCCGCCTACCACCGCGTGGTCCATCCGGTTGCGCATCGTCGCGTTGGACAGACCCTGGCGCTGCCACTCGGCCCCCAGCGCCCGGACATCCCGTCCCTCCAGGCCCCTGGCCGGCAGGCCGCGCTAGCCGAGCCGGTGCAGCGTTTCCGCCGCCTGCGGTGAGAGCCCTGCGCAGGCGCGCCGACGGCGGCGCCGAGCACTTCCACCAGATGCTGGCAGCCACCGTCGTGGCGCCGGGCCAGTCGCGCGCGCTGCCGCTGCCGCCGGAGTTCGTGCGGCCCAGGACGGCGCCGCCAGGCAGGACTGCGAACGCCAGGCCGTCAAGCGCTGGCTGCAGCGACACGGCAGCCGCTGCGCCGCCCTGCGGCCGGTCTGCCTCGGCGACGACCTCCACGCCTGCCAGCCCGTCTGTCAGGCCATGCTCGACGCCGGCGGCGACTTCCCGCTCACCTGCAGGCAACCCAGCCACAAGACCCTCCACGAGCATCTCGACGGCATCCGCCTGCCCACCCGCCGCCGCACTGTGGGCCGCGGCGCGAAGCGCCGCATCCACCGCCATCGCTGGATCAACGACCTGCCCATCCGCGACGGCGACGACGCCCTGCGCGTCAACTGGCTGGAGATCGCCAGCGCCCGACCGGACGGCGCCGTCACCTGCCGCGGCGCCTTCGTCGCCAGCCTCCACGTCGACCGCGACAACGTCGCCGAACTCGCCGACTGCGCCCGCGCACGCTGGAAGATCGAGAACGAGACCTTCAACGTCCCAGGCAGCACGGCTGCCACCTCGAACACAACTTCGGCCACGGCAGGGACAACCTCGCCGCCGTGCTCGTCGTCCTCAACCTGCTCGCCTTCGCCCTGCACACCGCCTGCGAACTCGCCGAGACGCTCTGGCAGCAGGCCCGCCAGTGATCGTGCTCGGCGTCAGCGAGGCCAGCGTGCCCCCCGGCCTTCGGCGACGTCTGGAGGGCATCGAGACGGCTGCCGTACTTCGTGGCGCGGTCTCCGGCTGTCGATTTCCGACGTTCGGGGCCGCGCCGGGGAGCGGCCGGTCAAGGCCGCTGGCGGATTCGGTTGGGCGAACGGCGCGGGCGGCGCCCGCAGGGCCGCCTTGACGGGCCGCGGGCGCGAGCCAGGCTCGAAGGAATCGACGCCGCGAGCGGCGTTGCCGGATCAGCCCGCCTTCCGCAGCTCCTCGCGCACGACGCGGCGCAGCGTGTCCTCGAGTTCGTCGGCGGAGAGGTGCTCGCGCAGCGCCTGGTTGATGGCGGTCTGGTAGCCGCGGCCGGTGTCGGCGGCCCGGGCGCGGAACGCCGCCAGGATGTCCCGGTCGAGCATGATCGTGATGCGCGTCTTGCCGGGCTGTTTCAGGGCCGCGCCGCGGGCGGCGTCGGCGAGGTCATATTCCTTGCGCATAGGCTTCCTTCTCTCTGCGGGTTGCGGGGCGGGCGGAAATCAGGCGGACGTCGTCGCCGCGCCAGGCATAGACCACTGCGACGATCCTGCCGAGCGCGTCGGCCCCGACGGTGACGAATCGCGTTTCGCCCTCGGCGTCCGGATCCTCGCGGGTGAGGCCGGCGGGATCCCAGAGCGCGAGTTCGGCGTCCCCGAAGGCGACGCCGTGGCGGGCGAGGTTGGCGCGGGCCTTGGCGGGGTCCCAGTTGGTTTCCACGGGTAGATTATACATATGAACGTATGTATTGCGTCAACCGGCGCGAGGCGGTGCTTATGGGATCCGGGTCGGGGCCACGGGGCGCCGGGGATGGCGCTTGATACGCCAGAGGACCACGGACCAGCGCGCGGGATCGGCGTCCAGTACCCGGTGCCGGTGCTTGCAGTCGAAGTCGAGCACCTCGCCGCCGGAGAGTCGCGGCGAGACGGGATCGAGGGGGCGTCCGTTCGCGGAGTCGTGCGCGTAGGACGCGTCGCGGTGCCAGGCGATCCCGGTGTCGCCGTGGATGCAGAGCCCGATGGCCGGATCGGTTTCGGGGTCGATGCGGCGCCAGACCGCGGCCAGCCAGTGCCACAGGCGGCGCGACGTGGCGGTCGAGGTGGTCGACGACTGTGCGGACGGTGTCCGGATCGATGCGCAGGGCGCGGCGGATGCGGGACATGGCGTGTCTCCTCCCGAGGATAGCGGTGTTCGCCCCCTCCCCCCCTCCCCGGCGCCGGCCGCGAGGCCGGCTGCCTTGCGCGACGGACGGACGGGCCGTCAGGTGGCCGGGAACGCCTGCCCCGAGCGCTCGATGCGGGGTGGCCCCGGGAAAAGCGGGCGCGTCGTCAGGCGGGCAGGAGGTCGTCGACGTTGACGCGGAGGGCGTCGGCGAGGGCGCGCAGGGTCCGGACGGAGCCGGTGGAGCGCCCGGCCTCGATGTCCGCGATCTGGACGCGGTTGACGCCCGACGCGCGGGCCAGTGCGGACTGGGACAGGCCGCGGTGCTCGCGCCAGACCTCGAGCGGACTGGTGCCGTCGATCAGCCGGTCGGCGACCGCGGCGGGAACGAGCTCCTCCGCGCCGACGTGCTCGCCGCGTCCGCCCCCGCGCCGCCTTTGACGCGCCTGTAGCGCACAACTACACTTCGACCGTGAAGGAGATCGCCTACAGCTGCACCGCCGTGAGAACGCTCGCCCGCATGCCCGCCAACCTCGCCGATCGCATCCGCGGCAGGATCCGCGCCTACGCCGAGGATCCGTCGTCGCAGGCCTGCAACGTGCGCCGCCTGCGCGGCCGACGGCTTCCTGCGCCTGCGCGTCGGCGACTGGCGCATCGTCATGCGCGACGCCGACACCCTGGGGAGGGTTGAGAACCATGCCATTGACGCGTGATTTCAGGATCGACGATCTGGCCTTGGCCTACTCGGCTCGGCACGTGCGAGAGCGGCAGGAAACCTATGTCGCATCGGAGACCCACTGGTCTAGGAAACACCACTGACTGTCCGACAACCCGCAGCCGCAGTGTTTCGATTATTGCGTTTAGATCGCGCAACCGCTATGGTTGTGCCGCAATCAACCATGTCTTGGCAGCACGATGACCGCACAGAGCCGCTTCCCCAATCCGTCGCCGACGGACGCCGAGGTTGCCCGGGCGTCCAGCGAACGGCTCGCCGCGTTCTTGCACAGGGACCGCCCCTTGACGTTGAGCGTCACTGGCGCGCACGGCCACGAAGCCGTCGAGCTACCCGCATCGGTCGGCCCGCTCCTCATGGAAATCCTGCAGGACATCGCCGCCGGCAGCGCCGTCGCCGTGCTCCGCAAGGACGCCGAGCTGACGACCCAGCAGGCGGCCGACTTCCTGAACGTCTCGCGCCCCTTCCTCGTCGGTCTCCTCGAACACGGTGCCGTTCCCTTCCGCAGGGTGGGTACGCACCGCCGCGTACGCTTCCGTGACGTACTCCGCTACAAGGACGAGACGGATGCCGCTCGACGCCGGGCACTCGACGAACTTGCCGCCGACGCCCAGGAACTCGACATGGGCTATTGACCGTTGCCGGTCATCGTCGCCTTTCTCGACGCCTCCGTCCTGTACCCCGCACCGCTGCGCGACCTTCTGCTCGAACTCGCGGTATCGGACTTCTACCGCGCCAAGTGGTCCGAGGCGGTCCACGACGAGTGGACCCGCGCGCTGCGGCGTCGCCGGCCGGACATCCCGACGACCGCCATGTCGTCGCGGCGGCAACACGCGGCGAAGTGGATGTAGTCGTTACCGCCAATCTCAAGGATTTCCCGGCGGCCGTGCTTGCGGCGCACGGGCTCAAGGTCGAACACTCCGACGGGTTCCTGGTTCGCCTTTACCGAGAGTCGCCTAGCCGTTTCGTCGAAGCCTTGGAACGCGTCCGCACCCGGCTGCGCAATCCTCCGGTCTCACCGGAGCAGCACCTCGACGCACTGCGTCGCGCTGGTCTGGACGTCTTGACGAAGCTCTTCGCCGCATCGTCGTTGACGCGACAGCCACCGCGCTGACAATCCCGGCCACCGTGGTGTGTCGCGGACTGACGGAGAGTCGCGAGGGCTGCACATTGCGCAATGCTGTGCAGGTGCAGTGAAAACTCACGTCTGATCACGATTCGAGGGGGCGCAGTGAGGAAATGGTCGGTGCCGGCAGCTCCGGTGTGGAACGCCAGTCCCGTCTTGGCTCCTACGAAGCTCGATGCCCCATCACCTCGCCAACTGTCGGGGGTCTCGGTCGCTCGACTCTGGACGACTGACCGAACTCATGCCGCATGCCAAGGAGTAGTACGTTCCTACCCGCGAACCTTGGACTTGACAATCAGAACCGAGTTCTAGTGAACTCAATGTCTGCGTGCGCCCTTAATGCATGCGCCCTGCATGTGCCCCAAGAAGAGAGGCCCGATAGAGTGGATTTCGTAAAGATGATCGCCGATTGGGGGCGAGTGGTAGCGCGTTCGGTCTTGGTGTTCCACTGGGTGTGCGCCGCGACGGGGCTGGCCACGTTCCTCGGCGTGGTCTCGGTCCCTTACATGTCGAACACGCCTTCGGGCGGGGCTGTGTTCGCCACGGCAGCCGTCGCCGGGCTGCTCTGCCTGCTGGCGTTGACCGCGCTCGGAGGTGGCGTTCGCTATGCGGTCTACGGCGACTTCAGGCTGCTGCCGAGCCGCAGTTTCCGTGCCTACTTCTCCGGTGGCGATGACGGCGCTGACTCCTCGGCGTACGTTCCCCCGCCGCTTCCCGAGCGCACTCAGCGCGCAAGCGACGACGACATGATCGATCAGGCGGGCGAGCTCGTGGTCACGAATCCAGGGAGAATCGGCGACCTCTTCGATCGGCTCCAGGGCCGGCCATGTACGCCCCCGGGGGAGACCGCCGAGGAACTCGCTCCCCGGATTCGCGAGCTCGGCCTCGGGGAAAAGTGCCGCGAATTGTGGGAGCAGGGCTACACCGTCCTCGAAGATGTCGCTTCGCCCGAGCTCTTGCGTGAGCTGCGCGCCCAGGCCATGGCCGCAGGTCCGGGCAGTGCTCACGTTCTGCCGAAACACCCGGTGTTCGCGCAGGCGGCTCTCAACGAGAAGCTGATGGCTATCGCGGAGTTCTCGGTAGGCGCCGGATTCATCTTGAGTCACATGGCCACGAGCCTGAAACGCAATGGCGACCCGGACCTTGGTATCCATTGCGACCAGGCCTGGATGCCCGCTCCTTTTCCAGAGCACAACCTCATGCTGACGGCGTGTTGGGCTTTGGACGACTACACCGCCGACTCCGGGGCGACGACCATCGTTCCGGAGAGTGCGGCGCTGCGGCGGTATCCCACCCATGAGGAAATCAAATCGACGCCGAGCGAGCCGATTCTCTGCAAGGCGGGTTCGGTGGCGCTGTGGGACGGCCGGGTCTGGCACGGCAACGGTCCCCGCACGATCGATGGCGAACGCGCCGTCCTGCACGTCACCTACACACGGCTGGCGATGCGGCAGATGGAGACCTATCCCCGATCGGTCGAGGATCAGATGATCGAACGCTACGGGGAGCCGATGGCTCAACTCATGGGTCGCTACGACTATCTGGCCAAGCCCGCGGGCAAGGAGGACATGCTGGGCTTCATGCGTGCGGTGGCTTACTCGCGCCGGTAGTGGCTCTCAGTCTGAACCAGGTCCGGTTATCGAATATCCAAATCAAGAAGGACCATCTGCGCGGCCAGCCTCGGACTGCGCGCCGCCGTCGACTACGCGGCCACCGCCTGCGCCTGCGCCGAGGAGTACGAGCCCCCGCGGCAAGCGGCGGCCGAGACCGCCGCCTACGACATAGCCGAACGAGTTCTCTTCGATGTCCAGATCGAAGTGCCTGGCCATCTTGCACTTGCCGACGACCTTGCCCACCCGCAGGCCGATCCTGTCCGCGCCCTTCAGGTGCCGCTTCTCGCGCCGCGCGGCCGCCACATTCGCAGCGGGCGTGGACGGCATTGGCGCTGTCGGGCTCGGGTTCGAGGGTGCGATCGGGCATGGCGGCGCCGGTGTCTCATTCGCCCACATCCGCCAACGCCCGGCCGCGGGATGCGGGAACCGCCCGCCGTCGTCCCATGCGGGTGCCGCTTGTGCGAGCGGCCGGCACTGGCGTTGAGGGAAGTCTCGACGGCCGCCGAAGCCGAGCAGGTCGTGCATGCCCGGCGCACAGGAAAGCGGCGGCGCCAGCGGCCATGGCGTCGCGTGGGCACTCGGCGGCGCGTTCGCACACGAGCGGCAGCCCTTCCCTGCCCCTGCCTTCGGCGACGAGGGCCGCATGTGGGCGCGGCGCCGCTCCCTTGGGGTGGCGGGCGCCGCGTTGGCAGCCCAGGACGGCGCTCTCCCGCGCTTGCCTGCCCTTGCCCATCGTGGCGAGGCCGCGTGCGCGGACGCCGCGCGCCAACGCGAAGTTCGGGTCCAGGGTCGATGGCGCGGTCGATGGTGGCCACCGCGTCTTCGCGCAGTGCGAAGGCGCCGTCCAAGGCTTCGACAGGGATGTCTGCGGCCTCGGCGGATGCCGTGGCGGGAGGATTCCGAATCGATCTTGCGGCAAGGCCCGGCTCCGGCCCTCCGTCGCTGCCCGGTGGGCTATGATGGGCGCATGACGGATTCGGGTGGCGCCGCAGGGCCAGCGCGCATCGCGCTGCTTGTTCAGAGGGCGCCGCGTGCCACCCGGGCCGATGCCGCCGCCCTTGCCTTTGCCCGGGCCGCCATCGCTGCCGGAACGGTGATTCATCGGGTGTTCTTCCACAAGGATGCGATCCATGCGGCGAGTCGCTTTGTGGAAGACGAGGAGGGAACCGCCGGGGCGTGGGCGGAGCTGGCCGCTGAACACGGGTTTGAGTTGGCGGTGTGCGTGGCCGCCGCGCAGCGACGCGGGATTGTCGAGGACGAATCGCTGGCCGACGGCTTTGCCGCGGTGGGGCTTGGGCAGATGGTGGAGGCCATGGAGGCTTCCGACCGCGTGGTGACGTTCGGCTGATGAAGAGCGTGCTCTATCTGGTGCGGCGTCCGCCCGGGCCGCTGGCGGACGAAACGACGGACCTCGTGCTCATGTCCGGCGTCTTCGGGCAGGCGACGGCGGTGGTGTTCATGGACGACGGCGTGCTGCAGCTTGTTGGCCTGGATGCGCGGCGGTCGTCGCTTCGGGCGCTGCCCGCCTACGAGGTCGAGTCCCTGCATGCGGATGCGGCGAGCCTGGCCGAGCATGGCGTCGATCTGGATGCGGTCCCCCTGGCGGTGCGGCGATTGGGGAGCCGGCCCTTCGGGAGTTGATCGCCGGTCACGACATCGTGCTGACGGACTGACGCATCGTGGCTGTCCTGCACATCGTGTCCAACCCCCGTGCCATCGGCTCGTGCCTGCGCGCCTGTGCGGCGGAGGACCCGATCCTCCTGACGGGCGACGGCGTGTTCGCCGTGGATTCCGTGCCCCGGGGCCACGAGCTCTGGGTGCTGGCGGAGGACGCAGGGCGCCGGGGCGTGGGCTTTCCGGCAGGCGCCAGGGCGGACTGCGCGAAGTTCGTCGCCTTGGTCCTGCGCACGCAGTCGAGCGTCACCTGGTCGTGAGCGGGACGCTGCCGGAGCTGGATGCCGACGGGCATCTGGCGGATGCGTCCGAATGGTCGCGGGAGCTGGCGGGGAGGTTAGCCGCCGAAGCAGACATCCGTCTCACGGTGGACCACCTGGCCGTGATCGAGGCGGTGCGTGCCTTCCATGCGGAGACCGGCCTGGCGCCCCCCATGCGACCACTCGCGCGGCTGGTTCGGGAACGGCTGGGACCCGAACCGGGCTCCAGCATCGCCCTCATGCGCCTGTTTCCGTCCCGCCGCCCAAACGGCACGCCGCGCTGCGTGGCGCGAATCGCCGGCCTCCCCTGCCCCGAAGGCTGCCGCTAGCCGCGGGCGGTGGGGCGCAAGCCTCCGGACGCCCCGTCGCCTCGTGCAGCCAGTCGAGCCCAAGCCGTCCTGTCGGCATTCGGCCAGCATTCGGCCAGCTTGCGCCATCCGAAGTCCGACAGGCTGTTAGAATGCCGCGTTTTTCTGGGGGAAGCGCATGGCGTATCAGCGTATCGAGGTGCCGGCGGACGGCGAGCGGATCACGGCGAACGACGATGGCACGCTTGCGGTTCCGGCGCGGCCCATCATTCCGTTCATCGAGGGCGACGGCATCGGCATCGACATCACGCCGGTGATGCGCAAGGTGGTTGATGCGGCGGTGAGGCAAGCCTACCGTGGCGAACGCAGCATCGCGTGGATGGAGATCTACTCCGGCGAGAAGTCCCTCGAAATCTACGGCGAGGACGAATGGCTGCCGCAGGAAACCCTCGTTGCCATGCGCGAGTTCCTGGTTGGCATCAAGGGCCCCATGACCACCCCGGTTGGCGGCGGCATTCGTTCGCTCAACGTGGCGCTGCGGCAGGAACTCGACCTCTATGTCTGCCAGCGTCCGGTGCGCTGGTTCCAGGGTGTGCCGAGCCCCGTGGTGGCGCCGCAGAAGACCGACATGGTGATCTTCCGCGAGAACACCGAGGACATCTACGCCGGCGTCGAATGGGAGGCGGGTTCCGAGGGTTCGGACCGTGTAATCGCCTTCCTGCGTGACCAGATGGGCGTCAACAATATCCGCTTTCCGCAGAACTGCGGCATCGGCATCAAGCCGGTGTCGGTGGAGGGCACGCAGCGGCTGGTGCGCAAGGCCATGCAATACGCCATTGCCGAGGATCGCAGCTCCGTGACGTTCGTCCACAAGGGCAACATCATGAAGTTCACCGAGGGGGCGTTCAAGGACTGGGGCTATCAGCTTGCCGCCGAGGAATTCGGTGCAACCCCGCTCGACGGCGGCCCCTGGCACGAGCTCGCCAACCCCAACACCGGCCGGCAGATCGTCATCAAGGACATGATCGCCGACGCCATGCTGCAGCAGATTCTCACCCGCCCAGACGAATACGACGTCATCGCCACCATGAACCTGAACGGCGACTACCTCTCCGACGCCCTCGCGGCGCAGGTGGGCGGCATCGGCATCGCCCCCGGCGCCAACATCGGCGACGCCATTGCGCTGTTCGAGGCCACCCACGGCACGGCGCCCAAGTACACGGGCCAAGACAAGGTGAACCCCGGCTCGCTGATCCTCTCGGCGGAGATGATGCTGCGTCACCTAGGCTGGCGCGAAGCGGCGGATCTTGTCGTCCGGGGCATGGAGGGCGCCATCTCCGAGAAGACCGTGACCTACGACTTCGAACGCCTGATGACCGGCGCCACGCTGGTGAAGTGCTCGGAATTCGGCGACGCGATGATCGCGAAGATGTGAAAGGGCGCTATGATCGGCGCATCGAATTCATGCCACGGTCAGGTCGTGCCTGTCGTTGTCGGGCTTGCCGAGAGAGCCGCACCACAAGTCTTCGCGCAGGGAGATGATCCAGAGGACGAGGAAGGCCGCACCGGCGCCGTCACGCTGGAGCAAAAGCCCGCTCTCAAGCGTCCGCCGATGTTCAAGGTGCTGCTCCTGAACGACGACTACACGCCGATGGAATTCGTGGTACACGTGCTCGAGCGCTTCTTCCGCATGGACTACGAAAAGGCGTGGCAGATCATGATGGCGGTACACACGACGGGCAGCGCGGTGGTGGGCATCTTTCCGCGCGACATTGCCGAGACCAAGTCCGAGCAGGTCAACCAATATGCCCAAGAGAACAATCATCCGTTAAAGTCCACCGTGGAGATGACGGACTGACCCCGCGTAGCGCAAAGGAAAGGTGCTTGACAGATGCTAAGCGACGACCTTCAGGCCACCCTCAACCGAGCGTTCAAGGACGCCCGCACGCGGCGCCACGAATTCATGACCGTGGAGCACCTGCTGCTTGCACTGCTTGACGACAAGGTGGCGGCGGACGTGCTGCACCATGTCGCCGCGGACATTGACGAACTGCGCAAGAAGCTTGGCTCCTTCATCGACGAGACGACGCCGCTCATCCCGGCGGGTGTGGACGAGCAGGAGACGGAGCCGACCCTCGGCTTTCGCCGCGTGTTGCAGCGGGCGCTCTTCCATGTGCAGACGAGCCGCAAGAAGCAGGCCAGCGGCGCAGACGTATTGATTGCCCTGTTCAACGAGCAGGAGAGCCAGGCCGTGTTCCTGCTGAAGGAACAGTCCGTCGCCCGCATCGATGTCGTCAACTACGTCGCCCACGGCATCTCCAAGGCGGCGGGAGAGACGACCACTGGCACCGAGTCCCGCACCGACGGCGAAGAGGGCGGCAAGGAAGGCGCGCCGAGAGCGCTCGACTCGTTCGCCACCAACCTCAACTCCCAGGCCCGCGCCGGCAACATCGACCCCCTGGTGGGGCGCAACGACGAGGTGGAGCGGGTCATCCAGATCCTCTGCCGCAGGCGCAAGAACAACCCCCTGCTGGTGGGCGAATCCGGGGTCGGCAAGACGGCCATCGCCGAGGGCCTTGCCAAGCGCATCGTCGACAACGAGGTGCCGGAGGTGGTGGGCAGCAGCAGCGTCTTCGCGCTGGACCTGGGCGCTCTGCTGGCGGGAACCAAGTATCGCGGCGACTTCGAGAAGCGCTTCAAGGCGCTCCTGGGGGACCTGCGCAAGGAAAAGGGCGCCATCCTCTTCATCGACGAAATCCACACCATCATCGGCGCCGGCGCAGCCTCCGGCGGCGTCATGGACGCCTCCAACCTGCTCAAGCCCCTGCTCGCCTCCGGCGACATTCGCTGCATGGGCTCCACCACCTACCAGGAATACCGCGGCATCTTCGACAAGGATCGGGCCTTGTCCCGCCGCTTCCAGAAGATCGACATCGTCGAGCCGGACGTGGACGACACCTACCGCATCCTCAAGGGGCTCAAGTCGCGCTTCGAGGACCACTACAGCCTGCGCTACACGGATCCAGCGCTGCGCGCCGCGGCGGAACTCTCCGAACGCTACATCACCGATCGCTTCCTGCCGGACAAGGCCATCGACGTGATCGACGAGGCCGGCGCGGCGCAGCAGCTCGTGGCCCCGGCGCGGCGCAAGAAGACCATTGGCGCGGGCGATGTGGAACGGGTGGTGGCGAAGATCGCCCGCATTCCGTCGAATCAGGTGACGGTCTCCGACAAGGAGGCGCTGCGGGACCTCGATCAGAAGCTCAAGATGGTGGTGTTCGGCCAGGACGACGCCATCGACATGCTGGCCTCCGCCATCAAGCTCTCCCGGGCCGGGCTCAAGACCGAAGGCAAGCCCATCGGTTCGTTCCTCTTCGCCGGGCCCACTGGCGTCGGCAAGACGGAAGTGTGCCGACAGCTCGCCAACATCATGGGCGTGGAGCTGTTGCGCTTCGACATGTCGGAGTACATGGAGCGCCACACCGTCTCTCGTCTCATCGGCGCGCCTCCCGGCTATGTCGGCTTCGATCAGGGCGGGCTCCTGACCGAGGCGGTGACGAAGCATCCGCACAGCGTGGTGCTGCTCGACGAGGTGGAGAAGGCGCATCCGGAGGTCTTCAACCTGCTGCTGCAGGTGATGGACCACGGCACCCTTACCGACAACAACGGCCGCAAGGCCGATTTCCGCAACGTGGTGCTCATCATGACCACCAACGCCGGCGCCCAGGAGGCGGCGCGGGCATCGATGGGCTTCATGGAGCAGGACCACTCCACCGACGCCCTCGAAGTCGTCAAGAAAATGTTCACGCCGGAGTTCCGCAACCGCCTCGACTCGATCATCCAGTTCAACGCCTTGCCGATGGACGTCATCAAGACGGTGGTGGACAAGTTCCTCACCGAGTTGCAGGCACAGCTCGACGCCCGCAAGGTGGAAATCGACGTGGCCGAGGACGCCCGTGACTGGCTGGCGAGGGAAGGCTACGACGAGAAGATGGGCGCGCGCCCCATGCAGCGGCTCATTCAGGAGAAGATCAAGCGAAAGCTGGCCGAGGACATCCTCTTCGGCGAGCTGGCGGACGGGGGTGGCATCGTCCATGTCACCGTCGAGGGCGACGACCTGGCACTGGAGATCGAGTCTCGGGCGGCTGCCCGGGCAGCCGCCTCTTAAGCCGGGCTAACGTTCGCGGAAGGTGATGCGGCCTTTCGTTAGGTCGTAAGGGGTCAGTTCCACCTTCACCTTGTCGCCGGTGAGGATGCGGATGTAGTTCTTGCGCATCTTGCCGGAGATATGTGCCGTCACCACATGGCCGTTGGTGAGTTCCACACGGAACATGGTGTTTGGGAGGGTGTCGGTGACTGTCCCCTCCATTTCGATCTGCTCTTCCTTCGCCATGAAGTCCTTGCTGTCCCGTCGCGGCGGTGGGGATTCTAGCGCAATCGCGACCAGCCTTGGCCGCGGAAAAGCTCGATCGGGCGATAGTCCGTCTTGTAGCGCATCTTGTCCGCCTCCTCGATCCAATAGCCGAGGTAGAGGTAGGGCAGGCCGGCGTGCTGGCAGACTCCGATCTGGCGCAGGATCGACAGCACGCCCAGGCTGCGTCCGGCGAGCGATGGATCGAAGAAGGTGTAGATGGCGGAAAGTCCGTTCGCCAGAACGTCGGTGACGGCCACGGCGACGAGGCGCTCGCCCTGGTAGGTGCTGAGGAATCGCGTGTCGCTCCATTCTGCCAGCAGAAAGGAGCGGAACTGGTCGGGGGACGGCGGATACATGTCGCCGTCCCGATGGCGCTCTTGGATGTAGCGTTCGTAGAGCGCATAGGCCTCGTCGCCGTAGCCGGCCGGCTCGATGCGCATGGCGAGGTCGTCGTTGCGCGCCAGCACCCGGCGGAACCTCCGCGTCAGGCGGAACTGCTGCACCGGCACGCGGGTGGCGACGCAGGCGCTGCAATCGCCGCAGTGGGGCCGGTAGAGGTGGTCGCCGGAGCGGCGGAAGCCGACGCCGCTCAGGGCGGCGTAGGTGTTCGGCGCATGTTCCTCCCGTGGATCGAGAAACAGCGTGCGGGCATCGCGCTCGAGATAGCTGCACGGATGCTCCGGGGTGAGCAGGAAGCGGCGCTTCACGATGCCGCCAGGGTCCAAGGGCCGCGGTCGGTGGGATGCAGGTTGTTGCGCCGAACCCGGGTGACGAACTCGTCGCGGCGCATGAACTGCGCGCCAAGGGTCTTCAGGTGCCGGTTCATGACCTGACAGTCGAGCAGCTCGAATCGCCGCGCCACGAGATGCTCCGCGAGGCGCGCAAGCCCCGCCTTGGAGGCGTCGGTGCGGGCGCTGAACATGGATTCGGCAAAGAACATGCGGCCAAGGGACACTCCGTACACGCCGCCGACCAACTCGCCCTGCTGCCAGACCTCGATGGAATGCGCGAGGCCCTGCCCGTGCAGCCTCGAATAGGCGCGCTGCATCGCCGGCGTGATCCAGGTGCCGCTGCCATCGCCCCTGGGCGCGGCACAACCCCGAATCACGGCGTCGAAGGCACGATCGGCGCTGACGTCGAAATGCCCGGCACGAAGTCGTCGCCGCAGACGTCGCGATACATGCAGTCCGCCAGTTGGCGATCCCTGCCAGGGCTCGCCATGGACATCCGCGAGACGCACCACGGCGCGTGGGTCCGGCGACCACCACAGGATGGGTTCGACATCGCTGTTGAACCACGGGAAGATGCCTTGCGAGTAGGCGTCGATGAGGCTCTCGGGCGACAGGTCGCCGCCCACAGTCACCAGCCCCGAAGTCGCGGTCACGACTCGGACAGGAACTTCTCGGCGTCGAGCGCGGCCATGCAGCCGAATCCGGCGGAGGTGATCGCCTGTCGATAGACGTGGTCGGCAACGTCGCCGGCGGCGAACACGCCGGGAACGCTGGTGGCGGTGGCATTGCCGCCCTGACCGCTGGCGGCGCGGATGTAGCCGTCGTGCATGTCGAGTTGCCCCTCGAACAGCGTCGTATTGGGCGTGTGGCCGATGGCAATGAAGACGCCCTGCACCGCCAGTTCGCGTGTCTCGGCGGTCTGCGCGTGGTTCAGTCTGGCGCCGGTGACGCCCATGTCGTCGCCGAGCACCTCATCGAGCACGTGGTGCCAGACGAGTTCCACCTTGCCGTCCTCGGCGCGGTTGAAGAGCCGCTGTTGCAGCATCTTCTCGGCCCGCAGTTCCCCGCGCCGATGCACGAGATGCACTTTGGATGCGATGTTGGAGAGATACAGCGCCTCCTCGACCGCGGTATTGCCGCCGCCGATCACCGCCACTTCCTGATTGCGATAGAAGAAGCCGTCGCAGGTGGCGCAAGCGCTGACGCCGCGGCCCTTGTAGGCCTCCTCCGAAGGCAGTCCGAGGTACTTCGCCGAAGCACCGGTGGCGATGATCAACGCCCCGGCGCGGTAGTCGGCGTGGTCACCCGAGAGCAGGAACGGGCGGGAGGAGAGGTCCACGCTGTGGATGTGGTCGTTCACCACCTCGGCGCCGAATTTGCGCACGTGTTCGTCCATGCGCACCATGAGATCAGGGCCCCGGAGGCCGTTCGCGTCGCCGGGCCAGTTGTCCACATCCGTGGTGGTGGCGAGCTGGCCGCCCACCTCGACGCCGGTGATGAGCACGGGTTCGAGATTGGCGCGGGTGGCGTAGAGCGCAGCCGTGTAGCCAGCCGGGCCCGAGCCGAGCACGACGAGGTCGTGGTGGCGGGACTCAGTGGGCATTCAAGAGCTCGATGAATGGCCCCGCCTTGGCGTGCGGCGCGATGTACTCGGCGAGCGTTTGGCCGTCGCCGTTGCGAGCGCGCACATCGCGCCCTTCGTCGGCGAAACAATCGAGAAAACGCCCGAAGTCCTCCGCCCGCATGGACTGATAGGCGTGGCGCAAGACAAAGAAGTCGGCATCGCCGGGCAGCGCAACGCCAGACTGCCGCGGCGGTGCCTTGTGCAGAAAGCTCCTGATGCGAGCGTCGTCCCACACCTCGTCGATGACCTTGGCCTTGTCCGGCCGCGCCTTCAGCACCGTTCGCGCCATGTACCCTCCGGCCACGCAAAGGAGCGCATCATACGAGAATTGCGGCGGGGGCCGCAGCAACAGTTGCCACGATGCCGCATGTACAGTGCCTGATGCTCGGAAGTTGAAAGCATCTGTCGCCAGCGGCAACAAGGAGTACACTGGCCGCCGCGATGCGCGAGTGGGCAATGAGGTCGATGCAGAGCCAGGCGGGCATGGTGGCGACAGACGCGACGGTCGAGGGCGAGGATCGAGTCTCCCGCACTCCGCCGTTGCGCGAGTTCCTTTTGATCCTGCTGGCCGGGCTTGCGGTCTATGTTTTCCTGGCGCTGGTTTCCTACACCGCCCGCGATCCGGGCTTTACCCATGCAACCACCGATGGGTCGGTCGCCAACCTCATGGGCCTGAGCGGTGCCTACACCGCCGATGTTGCACTTCTTGCGATGGGCTGCGTGGCCTACCTGTTGCCATTGGGCTGCGTCGCCGGGGCGGCGGACCTCATGCGGCGGCCGGAATGGTTGGTCGTCTGGCTGCGCATGGCCGGCTTTGTCACCTTCGCGCTGGCGTCGTGCGCACTCATGCAGCTAGCGGCGCCGAATTGGGCCGCCACGCTGCCGGCCGGTGCCGGGGGCGCCTTGGGCGATCAGCTGGTGGCTGCGGGAATGCCAGCGCTGCACCGGCCGGGAGTCACTCTGGTTGCGCTGGCGGGGCTCGCCATCGGCGTGCAGGCGATGCTTGGATTCTCCTGGCTGTGGCTGGTGGAGAGCGTCGGGCGGGGCGTGTGGGGCATCAGCGCCTGGCTTGTGGCCTTGGTCGCTCGGCTGGCGCCGCATCGGCGCGATGCGGCGCAATCGGCCGATGGCTTGGTCGCGCGGGAGATTGCGCGCGAGCGAGCGCAGACACCTTCCCGGCGCGCGGGAGAGAAGCGAGTGCGTCGGACGCCTCCGGAACTGACCACGGCAAGGACGGTGCATCAGCCCAGCCTCTTCGATGCCGAGGCATCGCAGCGGCTGCCGAAGCAGGAGCTGCTCGATGCTGCCGACGATGGCGGCGCCGGCTTCTCGCAGGAGTCGCTGGACGAGATGTCCCGCCTGCTGGTGGAGAAGCTTCGGGAGTTCCGCGTCGAGGCGACCGTTGAGTCCGTGCTGCCGGGCCCCGTGGTGACGCGGTTCGAACTGAGTCCCGCTCCCGGAGTGAAGGTGAGCCGGATCACTGGCCTCGCCAAGGATCTGGCTCGCTCGTTGGCCGTCACCAGCGTTCGCATCGTCGAGGTCATACCCGGCAAGTCCGTGATCGGCATCGAGGTTCCCAACGGCGAGCGGGAAGTCGTGGGCCTGCGGGAAGTGCTCGGCTCGCCGGAGTTCGCCGATGCCGCCGCGCCCCTGACGCTGGCGCTCGGCAAGGACATTGCCGGCAAGCCGGTGATGGCCGACATCGCCCGGATGCCGCACTTGCTGGTCGCCGGCACCACGGGGTCGGGCAAGTCGGTGGGCATCAACGCGATGCTCATGAGCCTGCTCTTCAAGTCGTCGCCAGAAAGCCTGCGCCTGATCCTGGTCGATCCCAAGATGCTGGAACTCGCGGTGTACGAGGGCATTCCGCACCTCCTGACGCCGGTGGTCACCGACATGAAGGACGCCGCCGCAGCCCTCAACTGGTGCGTTGGCGAGATGGAACGCCGCTACCGACTCATGGCTGGCCTCGGCGTGCGCAACCTTGCCGGCTACAACCGCCGCATTGAGGATGCGCGCCGGGCCGGGGAGGAGGTGCCCGATCCAGCCTCGCCAGGCGAGGATGCGGATGACGCACCGGCATTGGAGCCGCTGCCGCTGATCGTGGTGGTGATCGACGAGTTCGCCGACATGATGATGATCGTCGGCAAGAAGGTGGATCAGCTCATCGCTCGCATCGCCCAGAAGGCACGGGCGGCAGGCATTCACCTCATCCTCGCCACCCAGCGACCCTCCGTGGATGTCATCACCGGCCTGATCAAGGCCAACATCCCTGCTCGCATCGGCTTCCAGGTTTCGAGCAAGATCGACTCGCGGACGATCCTCGACCAGGGCGGTGCGGAGCAGCTTCTTGGCCACGGCGACATGCTGTTCCTGCCTCCCGGCACGTCGGTGCCGACACGCGTGCATGGCGCATTCGTCTCCGACGACGAGGTGCATCGGGTGGTGGCGGATTGGAAGAAGCGTGGCGAGCCCGACTATCTCGACGAAGTGCTTGCTGGCGGCCTTCCGTGCCTCGACGGTGGCGGCGCAGGCGCGGGGGATAGTGGGGACACGGAGGCGTCGGACGCGTTGTACGATGAGGCGGCAGCCTTCGTCATCGAGTCCCGTCGTGCCTCCATCTCGTCCGTGCAGCGCAAGTTCCGCATCGGCTACAACCGCTCGGCTCGGCTGATCGAGGCGATGGAGCAAGCAGGGGTGGTTTCGGCGATGAACACCAACGGTGGCCGCGAGGTGCTGGTCCCGGCGCGGGATTAGCGGAGCCAAGGCATCTTGGAGGGCGAGGGCGGGGCAGCGATGCCGCCGAAGCTGTCGGATGGCGTCGTCATCGGCGTCATCGGACTTGGCTACGTGGGCCTGCCCCTTGCGGTGGAGTTCGGCCACCGCTACGAAACAAGGGGCTTCGACACCTCCGCCGATCGCGTCCTGGCGTTGCGGCGGGGAGTGGACTCCACCGGCGAGGTGGAGGCTGCGCACCTCGACTCGGCATCGCGCCTTGCCTTCACCAACGACGCCGAAGACCTGAGCGGCTGCCATGTCTTCGTCATCACGGTGCCGACGCCGATCGACGCGAACAATCGTCCGGACCTGGCACCCCTCGAAGCAGCGAGCCGGGATGTGGGCCGCGTCATCCAGCCGGGCAACATCGTGGTGGTGGAGTCCACGGTCTTCCCCGGCGCTACGGAGGAGGTCTGCGTACCCATCGTCGAACGAGAGTCGGGGCTGACCTTCAACGATGGCTTCTTCGCCGGCTACAGCCCGGAGCGCATCAACCCAGGCGACCGCAAGCGCCGGCTGCCGGACATCGTCAAGGTGGTGGCGGGCTCGACGCCGGAGGCCCTCGACTTCCTTGACGGCCTCTACGGTTCGGTCATCCGTGCGGGAACCCATCGGGCGCCGAGCCTGAAGGTTGCCGAGGCCACCAAGGTGATCGAGAACACCCAGCGCGACCTCAACATTGCCCTCGTCAACGAACTCGCGCTCATCTTCGAGCGGCTCGGGCTCGACACCGGCGAGGTGCTCGCTGCGGCGGCCACCAAGTGGAACTTCCTGCCGTTCACGCCGGGCTTGGTGGGCGGGCATTGCATCGGCGTGGACTCCTACTACCTGACCCACAAGGCGCAGGAGGTTGGCTATCAGCCGGACATCATCCTCGCCGGCCGTCGCATCAACGACGCCATGGCGCAGCATGTGGCCAGGCGCGTCGGCGGATTGCTGCTGGCGCAGGGCGTCGCGCCAGCGGCGGCACGGGTGCTGGTGCTCGGGCTCGCGTTCAAGGAAAACACCTCCGACATCCGCAACACCAAGGTGGCGGACCTCGTCGCCGCGTTGGTGGAGGACGGCGCCCGGGTTGATGTGCATGACCCGCGGGTGTACCCCGACGAAGCAGCAAGCATCGGCATCGTCCTCCAGGCAGAGCCGCCCCAGGGCGTCTATGACGCCGTGATCGTCGCCGTGGCGCACGACGAGTTCAAGCGCCTCGGGGCGGCCAGCATCCGCGCTTTCGGCAAGCCCGACTGCGTGCTCTTCGACGTCAAGCATGTGCTGCCGCGCCAAGCCGCAACCGCACGTCTTTGACAACTCCGGACGGGAGGGGAACATGCCATCGCACATCCGCCAGGGCTTCGGCACGGTACGGCCGTATCTCTATGGCGCGTACGAATTGCCGCAGTTTCTGGCCGAGGTTTTTGGTGCCCGAGAAATCGAGCGCCATGAAGCGCCAAACCGCCGAGCCGCCCACGTCGAGCTGGCCTTGGGCGACAGCGTCATGGTGGTGGAGGCGGGCGAACTGCCATCAACAGTCGAACCCACCTCTGCCTCGGTGTACATCTATGTGGAGGATGTGGACGAGGCCTATCGGCGAGCCACCGAAGCCGGCGCAGAATCCATCCACCCACCCACGGACCAACCCTACGGCGAACGAAGCTGCGGCTTCAGGGCATTCGGCAACACCTGGTGGGTAGCCACTTTCGCAGCCTGAGGCTCCCCTTGCCCTGGCCAGTCAGGGCGGACGGCCATGCCATGGGTTGGGAACCAGGCGTTCCAGGACGATCTGGGCGCAGCGGTGGTTTTCGGGGCGGAAATCGGCCAGGTGCGAGTCCTGAATTCGATAGCCGTCCTCGCTTGCGAGCACGTGGCGGCGTTCTCGTAGCGCCTCGATGCCGCGGGCGTACTTGCTGGCAGCGTCGGGGCGTCGGGTTGGCATGGCGATGATCCCAACTCGGGCACGGGCCGACAGGGCTTCGTAGAGCATCGAAACGCTGTCGGCGGTGACCCAGACGTAGCTGGCCCGCGCCAGCGCGTCTTGCAGGAAGTCTTGGGGTGCCTTGCGCCACGACTGCCAGGCGAGGTTGCCGCGTGGCGACACCCGCTCCGGCAGGCCCGATGGCGTCCGCCGAGAGTCGCAGGCGGTCCAGTGGATTTCGGGAGACGCATCGGCGATGGCGCCCACCGCGTCGGCGACGGCATCGGGCTGCCAGTCGTATATGCGATTCGGCCCGCCGATCAGCACGAGGCCTTCGTCCCGCACCTTGCCCTCGTCGGTGGTGGGGCAGATCACGCCCCAGGTGCCCACCACGTTGCCCTTGCGCGGGTAGCGGTCGTGCCGAGGCACGAAGATCAGGTCGAACAGGAACAGCGGCAGCGACGGCTTCATCAGCACCACCGTGCGCCCGCCGCAGGCGGCCCGCGCGGCCAGCATGGGCAGGTGCGTGGCATGTCCCACACCGACGATCAGATGCGGCGGCGGCAGCATTGCCCCGCCCCGGATGTGGCGGATGACTTCGCCCCAGAACATGGACTTGTGGCGCGTGTCGAGTTCGTATGCCGCGACTGGGGCGAGCGCGGCGAGCCCCTGCAAGAGGCCGAGCGACTGCTTTTCGTGGCCGGGCTTGCCGTCGAGCAAGCGCCAAACGACCAATGCGTCTTTCACTTCCTCGGCAAAAGGGCGCTGACGAACATGAGGACGCGCAGGCGCACCCGGTCGAACAGGGCAAGACCGGTCGCGTCGGCAGCCTCGATCCGCTCCACCCACGGGCGAATGCGCTCGTGTCGCCACAGCCGGCGCCTGAGTCCAGGCCGGTTGCCGGCCACGAGGAAGGCACCGGCGATCAGGAGCGGAATGCCGGGCAGGACCGGCAGCACGATGCCGACGAGTCCGAGCGCCAACAGGCCAATGCCCACTGCGGGAACCGTGCGTTGCATGTGCTCTTTCCTCTAGTTCCGCTAGGATCGCTAGGAGATGCTGCGGCCGCCATCGATGGGCAGGCAGACGCCGGTCAGGAACGACGCCTCGTCGGAGGCGAGGAAGGCGGCGCTGGCGGCAACGTCTGCCGGCTCGGTCAGCCGGCGCAGCGGAATGCCGCGAATGATGGCTTCGCGGTTCGCATCCGGAAGCTCGTCCACGCCCAGCGCGCCGCGCATGAAGCCCGTCTCCGCCGCCACCGGGTTCAGCGCGTTCACGCGAATGCGGTGGCGGGCGAGCTCCACGGCGAGGCCCAGGGTCATCGTCATCACCGCGCCCTTGGTGGCGTTGTACACCGTGACGCCGGGCCGGGGCGCCACCGCGCCGATGGACGCCGTGTTCAGGATGACGCCGCCCCCAGCCTCGATCATGTGCGGTACCGCGTGCTTGACGCCGAGCCAGACACCCTTGACGTTGGTGGCGAATACGCGCTCGAACTCCGACTCTTCGAGTTGCCAAGGCGGCCCGGACAGGTGCGAGAAGCCGGCGTTGTTGACCAGAACGTCGATGCCGCCGTGTTCAAGAGCCAGATTGACCATGGCCTTGATGTCATCAGACTGCGAAACGTCGGTCTTGATCGGCACCGCGCCCTCGCCGATGTCCTCGGCCAGTGCCTGCGCGCCAGCCTCGTTGATGTCGGCGGCGATGACGGTGGCGCCCTCCGCGCAGAAGCGGCGCGTCATGGCCTTGCCGAATCCGGATGCGGCACCGGTGACGATCACGGTCTTGCCGACGAAGCGTTGCATGTCTTGCATCTCCCTTAGGTGAGGCTGTGGTCCATCCCGAACGCCGGATTCTCTTCGCGCGGCGCGCCGACCACCCGCGCCGGCACGCCCGCCACGGTGACGTGCGCAGGCACGTCGGCGAGCACGACGCTGCCGGCGCCTACCTTCGCGCCCTCGCCCACGGTGATGTTGCCGATCACCTTGCAGCCAGCCGCGAGCAGGACGCCGCGACGGATCTTCGGATGGCGGTCGCCGCTCTCCTTGCCGGTGCCGCCGAGAGTGACCGAATGGAGGATGGAGACGTCGTCGTCGATCACCGCGGTCTCGCCGACGACGATGCCGGTGGCGTGGTCGAGCATGATGCCGCGCCCGATGCGGGCCGCCGGATGGATGTCCACCCCCAGCCCGACACTGATCTGGCTCTGGAAGAAGAGCGCCAGGGTGTGCCGCTGCCGGTTCCACAGCCAGTAGGCGATGCGGTGCGACTGCAAGGCATGGAATCCCTTCAGGAACAGGAATGGCGTGGAGAGGTCTTCGCAGGCCGGATCCCGGGCATAGGTGGCCAGCATGTCCATGAGGGCGCTGTCGAGAATGTCCGGGTCGTCCGCCATCGCTTCCTCGATCACGTCGCGGATCAGCATGGTCGGCAGCATGGGATTGTCGAGCTTGCTGGCGAGGCGGAACGACAGGGCGGAGCGAAAGCTGACGTGGTTGAGGATGGTGGCGTGGAAGTAGCTGCCGAGGCTCGGCTCTTCCGCCGCCTTGTCGGCGGCCTCGCGACGCATGACATCCCACATGGCGTCGCGGTCGATCTTCCGGTCCAAATCGAAACGACGCGCCAGTTCCTGAGGCGATGCAAGGACGGATGTGTTCATGCGCCAAGTCTATACTGCCGCCGGTCTGGAAAATGGGCTTGAGCGGAGGGAGTCAAGGCGGCATGAGCCGATTCGAGCGCGTCGGCGTGGTGGGCCGGCCGGGCAGCCTGCACGTGGTGGATTCGTTGCATGCGGTGGTGAATGCCCTGCGGGCTGGCGGCGTCGATGTAGTGGTGGAAGCGGCTACGGCCAAGATGCTGGGCGCCGATGGCCTTCCCATCGTGCAACGCGGCGCCATCGGCGGTCAGGTGGACCTGGTGGTGGTGGTGGGAGGCGACGGCAGCATCCTCGGGGTCGCCCGCGAGGTGGCGGGAGCCGGCGCACCCGTGCTGGGCGTCAACCGCGGCGGTCTCGGTTTCCTTGCCGACATCGCCCCGGAGCAGATCGCCGAGAAGATCGGCGCCGTGCTCGCGGGCGAATATTCGGTGGACGAGCGCTTCCTGCTGAGTGCCAGCGTCTATCGCGGCGACGAACTCATCGAGCACGCCACCGCACTCAACGACGTGGTGGTGCATGCCGGCAGTGTCTCGCGGATGATGGATTTCGAGGTGCTGGTGGACGGCGAGTTCGTCTATGAACAGCGCTCGGACGGCTTGATCGTCGCCACGCCCACCGGCTCCACCGCCTATTCCCTGTCGGCTGGCGGCCCCATCATGCATCCGGGCCTCGACGCCATCGCCATCGTGCCGATGTTCCCCCACACCCTCACGTCGCGCCCGCTCCTGGTGGACGGAGGCTCCCGCATCAGCGTGGTCATCGGCGACGCCGCGCAAACCCCGAAGGTGAGCTGCGACTCGCAGGTGGACACCAGCCTCCACCCTCAGGACGAGGTCCGCATCGCCAAGCACCCCCATGCCCTGCGTCTCGCCTTCCCGGTTGGCCACAACTTTTTCGAGTCCTGCCGCAGCAAGCTCGATTGGGGCAGCCGCCTCGGCGGCCGCTAGCCCGGGCTAGGTATTGTCCCGCTCAAGGTCTTGCGCACGGTCCACGTCCTTCAGCACGCCGGTGTCGTCAACCTCCACATGCTCTACGAGTTCCGGCTGCGAGCGGAGCAGGTCGCGGGCACCCTGATCGCCGGTGATGCGGGTGAGCGCGTCGAACATCGAGGGTGCGAAGCCGATGGGGTTGCCGGGTTGGCCGTTGCAGCGGGGACGGACGACTTGCGCGGCGCCTGCCAGCGCGTTAGCGATGGCGACTAGCGTCTCCGCTTGGACGAAGGGCATGTCGCCGAGGCCAACGACCAGGCCTTCTGAGTCCCGAAGAGCGGCGACCCCGCGGGCGAGGGATCGTCCTTGGCCCAGGTGCGCGTCCGGTGCCGGAATCGGCACTGCGCCAGCAGACGTGACTAGGCGTTCGACGTCCTCCTCGTCAGGCCGCAGCGTCACGCCCACCTTCTCGAACACTTCGCAATAGCACGCGAGCGTATGGGCGAGCAAAGGCTTGCCACCGACTTCGTGCAGGCGCTTGTCCGATCCGAATCGACGGCTCGCGCCAGCCGCGAGGATCAGCGCGGCAACGGACACCGCTGGGAGGCTGTCTAGCCCGGATTACTCATGAATGCCCTACTGCGGCCGACGATCCGTTCGCTGTGGCTGTGCGTACTCGCTCCGGCCCCCTCGACATAGTGCGCAGCCACAGCGGCGTCTCGTCGCCCTCGTTACGAGCATTCATGAATAATCCGGGCTACCCCGCCGCCAAGGCGCGTTCGGCCGGCTGCAGGGCGTCGTGCGCGTCGGCCAGGCGTCCTGTGCGGACTGCCGTGATTTCCGCGAGGATGGCGACGGCGATTTCGGGCGGCGTCTTGCTGCCGATGGGCAGTCCGATGGGGGCGTGCAAGCGGTCGAGTTCTGCCTCGGTCAGGTCGAGCTCCCCAAGCCGCACACGGCGATTGGCCGAAGTGCGCGACGAACCCATCGCACCGATGTAGAACGCGTCGGTCTTGACCGCTTCCATCAGCCCCATGTCGTCGATGCGCGGATCGTGCGTGAGGGCAACGATGGCGGTGTAGGGATCGTTGGCACTCTCCCGGATGGCATCGTCCGGCATGTCGCGAATCTTGCGCACGCCTGCCGGCGCATCGAAGTTGGCCAGCACATCGGCACGAGGGTCGCAGATGGTCACCTCAAAGCCGAGCGCTCCGGCAATGTCGGCGGCGTAGCGCGACACCATGCCGCAGCCGATGATGAAGAGCTGGTACTGGGGGCCTAGTGTCTGCACCAGAAAGCCTCGATCGTGGTCATAGGCAAGAGGCGCATGCCGTTGCACCGGCCGGCTCGAGGTCGTCCCGGCCCTGAGGTCCACCCTTCGCTCGACGCAACGGCGCTTCGCGACGCGCTCCACCAAGGCGCCGACGTGGGCTCGCTCGGATGCCTCGGCCTTGAGGGGTTCGATCACGATGTCGAGGTGGCCACCACAGGGAAGCCCGAGTTCCTCCGCTTCCTCGTCCGTTTCCCCATAGCGAAAGAACTGTGCTGCGTCCTGCGCCAGCACCCCGTCCGTGAGCTTGCCGAGCAGGTCATCCTCCACGCAGCCGCCGGAGAGCGACCCAACGAGCTTGCCGCTCTGGTTGCAGGTGAGCAGCGAACCCACGGGCCGAGGCGAGGAACCATAGGTGGCAACCACGGTGGCAAGCCAACAGGCCTCCCCGTCTTCGAGCCAAGCGTGTGCCTGGCCGAGCACTTCCTGATCTACCGCCTGCATCCTTGGCTTCCTCGCACGGCATTTGACTCAAGAGATTGTAAGCCCTGCCAGCGCTTTTCGCGCCGCTTGGTTGCTCCGTGCGTCGCCGGGCGTTGCCGTGCTGCAACCTTCCGCGCGGCGCGCCGACTTCTGGCCCCCACGAATGGCCAATCTCCCACACAACTATGGCGAAAGTCCGGTTTTTCTGCATTTTGGATAGCAGCATGATGGCGCCTCCCCAAATCAATCAAGGAGCAGACCATGATCAAACGAACCATTGCAGCGGCTGTACTGGTGACAGGGCTCGGCGGCGGCCTTGCGGCGGGTTTGGAGCCCATTGCGGCCCCGGATGCGCAAGTTGGCATGTTTGTCGCGGCCGTTCTCGACGCCAACACCCTCGACTGCATCGTTGTCGGCGCCGGCGTAGGAGCCATCATCGGCTCGTTCGGTGGCCCGGTCGGCGCTCTCGCGGGCGGGGTCGCCGGGGCACTCTAGCGCCACAAGAACCGTTGCCTTCGGGCAACGGTTCTTGCCCCAGCCCAAGCCGGGCTATCACCCGTCGGACTTCGCCGAGACGGCGAAGTCCGACGGGCTGTTAGGAGGGTGAGACGCGTACTTGCTGTGTTGCCGTTCGGCCTTCGTCGATCACGAGGGCGATGCCACCGGACGTGAGGGCGTTGTCCTTGGCTTCGAGGGTAGTGCCGTCCACCGTGCCGACGATGCGGTCGCCCTCGACGTGCAAGGAGAGATCCAGCTTGCCGCCGAGTTGCCAGGCGAAGTCCGTCTCCGCCAGCACGGTGGTGCCTTCGAGTTCGCGCACGAGTTGCAGGCGGTTGCCGGCCAGGGCGACGAGGCCGTAGTACCGGCGCATGCCCTGCACGCGCACGGCGATGCCGGAGCGCTTGGCCAGGTGGGGCGTCACATCCGCCTGCATTCGGTAGTCGGTCCAGTCGCGGCAGCCGTGCAGCAAGAGGCCCGTGCCTTGGTTGTGGACGAGGCGGAAGGATTCCGGGTAGCGCGGCGCATATTGATCGACGCCGTTCACCCAGGCCCGATGCCACATGCTGCCGGGAACGCGGCGCAGAATCACGTCCGGTGCGCCGCCCCAGTCCATGCCGAACAGGTGCAGCACGCCGCCGCTGGGCGCCGATGTCACCTCCACGCCGACCGCGGCAATCGGGTGGCCATCCAACGCCGGGACTTGCCACGAGAGTTCGGAGCGTTGGCCGGGTTGCAGGGTCTCGCTCGGTGCCCGCAATGTCACCAGCTTGTCTTCGCCATCGAACGCGCGCACGCACAACGCGACGTCCACGGCCTCTTCGGCGCGACCTAGCTCCAACTCGGCGGTAACGATTTGGCCGGGGGAGAGCATCGGGCTCGCCATCAGCGCATAGCCACGGCCTTCAAAGTAGCGAGCGGTGTCGAGGGAGTCCAGAAACGTGCCGGTGGTTGCTCTCGGTGCCGCGCCATGCACCGGATCGAAGTGAATCGCGAGGCATCTGCGGCCGTCTGGCGCCTCTCGGTTGGCCACGTGGCATTCGTGCCCCGTGAAGCCCTGCACGGCACCCGGATGGCTGAAGTGGAAGCGCGGCTTGTCGTCCGACGCGTCTTCGCCGGCCATCGCTCGGCCCATGCGGATGATGCGGTCCGACTCGCGCACGGCGTCGCTGATGCCGCCACCGGCGTCGGCGCTTGGCAGGTAGCAGATGTCGGATACCGGGCCGCGGAAGTCCGGCCCCGCGTCGACGCCGGCAAGACCGTGCTGGATGCCGAGCAGGCAGCCGAGGTTGCCGGAGTTGCAGTCGGTGTCCCAGCCGGAGGTGTTGACGATCTTGAGCGCCCGCTGGAAGTCGTCGTTGCCGTGCAACAGGCCATGCACGATGAGGCCGTGGTTCGGCACCATGTGGCAGTTGCCGCCGTACTTGTCGTAGCCGTAGTTGGCGCGGATCTCACGATAGGTCGCGCGCCAGTCGTCGCCGTGGGCGGCGTGCCAGTTGCGGATGTCGGCGATCATGCGGAAAAGAACGCTATCGGTCGGGATCTGCTCGACGCCAATGTCGATCAGGCGGCCGGTGTCGCGTTCGGTGAAGGCGGCGGCTTCCATTGCCGCCAGCACCTGGGCGCCGTACACCGCCTCGCCGTCGTGCGAGACGGAAGCGGCCCGGCGGGCGAAGTCTGCGGCGCGTTCGGGATCGCCCGGGTTGATCATCGCCCAGCCGTCGATGAATATCTGCGCGCCGATTTGCTCCGCCACCACCTTGCCGTTGAGGGCCATGGAGCCGCTCGCCGGGGCATTGACGCCGGAAGCGAGGCGCAGGTACGCGGTGTGCTCGGTGGAGTTGCCGAGGCCGCCCCACCAGAGGATGGTGCGGCGCTCGATCAGGTAGTTGAGCCAGGTCTGGCCGATCTGCCTAGGGCTGAGCTGGGGATCGAAGCCGTAGTCCTCGAAGGCGCGCACGAAGGTGAAGGTGCCGCTGATGTCGTCGTCGGTGACGATGAGCGGAACGTTGAGCTTGTCGTGGACGTAGTAGTCGATTTCGCCGAGCCGCTCTTCGATGCGCTCGTTGGGCCAGCCCTCGAACGGGCGGCCAAGATAGACGCCGATGATCTTGCCGAGCACCCCGGCATATACGCGCTCTTCGTAGTCGCTTGGCAGCATGGTTGGCCCCTCCTTACATGGAACCTGCATGGAACACCCCATCCGCGGCGGGTGACGAGCCGTTCCCCTTCGCGTCCGGTACCGGTTCAGCCCCGCCGGCTGAAGGCTCCGGCACCCGCGTTTCGTCGTGGCGCGCATCATATCGCTACAATTGCCGCAAGCCGCTGCCAATCGGGAGGATTGCCTTGGCCATCGTATTCTCGCGGCTCCGCATCTGGGACGGCATCGGCGACGACCATCTCGACGCCGACTGCATCGCCGTGGAGGACGGCAAGATCGCCGCCGTCGGCAAGGGCTGGCGCGGGGAGAATTGCGAGGGCCTCACGGTCATTCCGGGCCTCATCGACGCGCACGTCCACATGGTGCTGGACCCGGCGCTGAAATCCGCCGCGGAGCAGGTTGGCGAGAGCGACGACACCGTCCGCGCCAAGATGCCGGGGCGAGCCGAAGCGATGGTGCGGGCCGGCATCACGTCGGCGCGGGACCTTGGCGGCGGTGCGTGGCTGGAGCTGGAACTGCGTGACCGCATCGCCGCGGGCGAAGCGCTCGGCCCGCGGCTTGTCTGTGCGGGGCAACCCATCACGTCAGTAGGCGGTCACTGCCACTTCTGGAACGGCGAGGCGGCGGGCGCCGAGGATGCCGAGAAAGTGGTGCAGCGCCAGCGCGGCGCCGGCGTGGACCTCATCAAGGTCATGGCCACCGGCGGCAATCTGACTCCCAAGAGCCGTCCCTCGGATGCCCAGTTCGACGGCGGCGAGATGCGTGCCATCGTTGCCGCCGCGGCGCGATGCGGCTTTCCGGTGGCGGCGCATTGCCACGGCACGTCCGGCATCCGCAACGCTGCCCGCGCTGGCGTGCGCACCATCGAGCACTGCTCCTGGCTTGGCGCTGACGGCAGGCGTGGCGCATACGATCCATCGGTTGCGCGGGAGATTGTGCGGCAGGGCATCTGGGTCTCGCCAACGGTAAACGCCGGCTGGCAGCGCTTCGGCGAAGCCTTCGGCAAGGTGGTGACGGCGGGATTCCGGGCGATGAAGGAACAAGGGTGTCGCTTGGTCGCGTCCACCGATGCCGGCATCCCCAACGTCCGCCATCACGACCTTGGCCGCGCCCTGCCGGTGTTCGCCCGCCTGGCGGAACTGTCACCCGTGGAGACTCTGCGTGCCGCCACCAGCGACTGCGCCGCAGCCATTGGCCTCGGCGCGGTAGCCGGTCGCATCGCCGAAGGGTTCGCTGCCGACCTCGTCTTCCTCGCCGGCGAGCCGCTTGCGGACCTGGGCACGCTGGCGAAGCCGACGCGGGTGGTTGCCGCCGGACGGTCGCTCGATTCCCGGGTCGTTTAGACTACGCGCCCGTTCCACCAAAGCTAGCCGGAGGGTGTGCCAGGCGATGAGTTTCAGGGAAGAGGCCCGGGAGTGGCTTGAGGAGAACTGCCCGCCGAGCATGAGGGGCGGACGCGGGGGCAGCACGGGCGGTGGCCGCCGTGCCGCATTCCCCAACCCGGAACTGAAGCTGTGGCTGGAGCGCATGGCCGAGAAGGGCTGGACGGCGCCCACGTGGCCGTCGGAGTACGGCGGCGGCGGTCTCGACAAGCAGGATGCCGGCATCCTGAACGAGGAACTGCGTCGCATCGGCGCTGGCTATCCCCACGGCGGCATGGGTCTTTCCATGATCGGCCCGGCGCTTCTGGAGTTCGGCACCGAGGAGCAGAAGCACGAGCACCTGCCGAAGATCGTCCGCGGCGACATCTGGTGGTGTCAGGGCTACAGCGAGCCGGGTTCGGGCTCGGACCTCGCCAGCCTCAAGACCCGCGCGGTGGAGGACGGCGACGACTACATCATCAACGGCCAGAAGATCTGGACCTCCGGTGCGAATTTCGCCGACTGGATGTTCTGCCTTGTCCGCACGGACCCCGATGCGCCCAAGCACGAGGGCATCTCCTTCATCCTGTTCGACATGGAGACGCCCGGCGTCACCGTCAAGCCCATCAAGCTCATCAGCGGCATGTCGCCGTTCTGCGAGACGTTCCTGGACGATGTGCGGGTGCCGAAGCGCAACGTGGTGAGCGAGGCGAACAAGGGCTGGACGGTGGCCAAGCGGCTCCTGCAGTACGAGCGCACGTCCATCGGCGGCATTGGCGGCGGCGGCCCGACCAAGACCATCGCCGACTACGCCAAGGACTACATCGGCGAGGAAGACGGCAAGATTGCCGACCCCGACATTCGCGACCGCGTCATCTCCCATCGCATCACCGACCGCGCCTTCGGTCTCACCACCCGTCGCAGCGGCGAGGAGATGCAGTCCGGCCGCGCGCCCACCTTCCTCTCCTCGATGTTCAAGCTCTACGGCACCGAGCAGAACAAGGACCGCTACGACCTGATGCTGTCGTTCATGGGCAGCCAGATGCTCGGCTGGGAAGGCGAGGAGTTCGACCGTCGCGAACTCGGTGTCACGCGCGAGTGGCTTCGTTCCCGCGCCAACTCCATCGAGGGCGGCACTTCCGAGGTGCAGCTCAACATCATCGCCAAGCGCATTCTGGGGCTGCCCGACTGAGGGTGTTCCGGTCCGCAGGAGAGACCGCATGAAGAAGCTCTTGACCGCCGCCCTGCCGTTGGCAGGCGTGTTCCTGTCCGGCGCTGTCCATGCCCAGGACGAGCCGATGAGCCGCGACACGCTGCTCAACACCTTCGGCTGGGACTTCGACGCCGTCGAGATCACCACCGAGAAGGTGGACGACGGCCTCCACGTGCTGTTCGGCGCCGGGGGGAACATTGCCGTGTCGGTGGGGGAGCAGGGCGTCCTCATCGTCGATGACATGTTCCCGGAACTCATGCCGAAGGTGGAGGCGGCCATTGCCGAGCTCGGCGGCGATGGCGTGGACTTCGCCATCAACACCCATTGGCACTTCGACCATGCCGACGGCAACCTCGCGCTAGGCCCCGCCGGAACGTGGATCGTGGCGCAGGAGAACTCCACGCAGATGATGGCCAAGACCAACGTCCTCAACATGGTCATGGCCAAGTACCGTCAGGAGGCGTACCCCGAAAACGCCCGCCCGGCGATCTCCTTCGACGACCGCATGAGGCTCCACTTCAATGGCGGCCAGGTCGAGCTCGTCCACGCCGGTCCAGCCCACACCGCTGGTGACGCCGCCGTGATCTTCCGCAAGCACAACGCCGTCCACATGGGCGATGTCTTCAACAACACCGGCTACCCGTTCATCGACGCCGACAGCGGCGGCGACATCGACGGCATGATCGCCTTCTGCCAGGCGGTGCTCGACGAGGTGGGGCCGGACGCGACCATCATTCCGGGCCACGGCGCCATCGTCGGCGCCGAGGTGATGGCGGCATACATCGAGATGCTCCAGACCGTGCGCGACCGCGTGGCGGCGATGATTGCCGAGGGCAAGACCCTCGACGAAGTGGTCGCCGCCAAGCCGACGGCGGACCTGGACGAGCGATACGGTGACGTGGGGCAGTCCCTGGGCTTCGTCAACCGCGTGTACACGAGCCTCAGCAAGTAGCGCTGCCGGCCTCGATGCGCATCGATTCCATTGGCGCCGAATTTGGCGCGAGGGTTTCGGACGTTCGGCTCTCGCGGCTGACGGACGATGAGTTCGCCGCCATGGAGGAGGCGTTCCACCGCTACGCCGTGCTGATCTTCCCGGGCGCCAACCTCACCGAAGCCGAGCACATCGCCTTCAGCCGCCGCTTTGGACGGTTGGAACGGACGCTGTCGAAGCGGACCGAGCGGCAGGAGATCTCCCTGCTGTCGAATGTCACCGGCGCCGGCAGCGTCGCCGGCCCCGACGAGACGCTGGGACTGTTTCTGAAAGGCAACCGCTATTGGCACACCGATTCCTCGTTCAAGAAGGTGGGCGCAAAGATGTCGCTCTTGCGTGCCGTGCAAGCGCCGGCCGAGGGTGGCGACACGGAATGGGCGGACATGCGGGCGGCGTGGGACTGCCTGCCGCCGCACCGGCGGGAGCGGCTCGAAGGGCTCACCGCGGTGCATTCCTATGCCTACTCGCAAGGGCTCGTGGGCGGCATCGCCCTGTTGAACCAGCGCGAACGGGATGACCTGCCGCCGGTGGAGCACCCGCTGGTGCGGATCCATCCGGCCGACCGGGCGCAAGAATCTCTATCTCGGACGCCACATCGAGCGCATCGTCGGCATGGCGCCAGAGACGGGCCGGGCGCTCGTGGCGGAGCTGACGGAGGCTGCCTGCCAGCCGCCGCGATCCTTCCGGCATCGCTGGCAAAGCGGCGACATCGCCGCCTGGGACAACCGCTGCGTATTGCATCGAGGACACCCTGGCCGTTCGAGCAGCGCCGGGTGATGAAACGCACCACGGTGGCCGGCGATGGCGACAATCCCTGGGCCTTGCCGGAGGAAGCGGACATCGAACGGGAGCGGGCACTTGCTTAGGCGGGTCGGCGGTTACCTCACGGCGCACACCGGCGAGGTGCTGGAGGCGAGCCGGCAGATCGAACGCGAAGGCTATGCGGTGCTGCGGGGAGCGTTCTCGGCTCGCCAGATCGCGCCGGTGCGCAGCGAGATTGCCGCCGTCTATGCAGAAGGGAACGGCGATGACCGCGCCCGCGTGCAGGACAGCGACTTTCGCTACGAGATGTTCAACCGCAGCCCGCGGGCGCAGAAGTTCGTCGGGCGCCGGGAAATCCTCGACGTGATCGAGCCGCTGCTCGGCGAGGACTGCCACATCATCGCCAATACCTGCTGGCGCAATCCGGCCAACGCCGAGCACCGTCATGGCGGTGGCGGCTGGCACATCGATGCCGGGCCGCACATCCCGCGTCCGGAAGGGGTGGAATGGCCGGATGAAGTGCCCTATCCGGTGTTCGCCATCGGCGTACACATCTTCCTCGAAGACTGTCCGCTGGAGTGCGGCCCCACCGGCGTGATCCCCGGCAGTCACAAGTCGGGCAGGTTTCCGCCGCTCGACCGGCGCATGGACGAGGCGCTCACGTGCGATGGCGTGTCTGTGCTGCCGTTGGTGGCCGAGGCTGGAGACGTCGCCTTGTTCGCATCGGATGTCTGGCATCGTCGGCTGCCGACCGGCGAGGGCGACACGGGCCGCTTCTTCCTTCAGGTTCACTATGCCCGCCGCGACATCGCCCAGCGCGTCAAGACCACCGCCACCGTGAATCACCTGGACGAGGCCGCTCTGGGGCGCATTCGCAGCCGCCGCGAGCGCCGCCTTCTCGGCCTGCATCCGCCGGGGTTCTACGATGGGTAGCGTGAGCAGGATCGCCCAGCGCTGGCGCACACCCACCGGCTTTCTGATCCTCGCCAGCGTGGCAATGCCGCTCGGCTTCGCTGCCTGGCAGGCACTGCTCAACAATTTCGCCATCGAGATGGCCTCGTTCACGGGGCGGGAGATGGGCATCCTGCAAAGCCTGCGGGAGGTGCCCGGGTTCCTCGCCTTCACGGCGATCTTCGTCATCCTGGTGCTGCGTGAGCAGACCTTTGCCGTGCTGTCGGTGGCGGTGTTCGGCTTGGGCGTCGCAATCACGGGGTACTTCCCCACCGAATACGGCCTCTACTTCACCGCGCTCTTGATGTCGGTGGGGTTCCACTATTTCGAGACCATCCGCCAGTCGCTCTCGCTGCAATGGCTGTCGAAGGAGGAGGCGCCGCGCATCCTCGGCCGACTCATGGCAGTGGGTTCGGCGACATCGCTGGTGGGCTTCGGCGCGATCTTTCTGGTGCTGGAGGTGTTCAGCCTCGAGTATAAGTGGATCTATGTGTTCGCCGGTGGCGCGGCGGTGGTCATCGCGGTGCTGCTGGCGCAGTTTCCGCAGTTCGAGTCGAAGACGCCGCAGCGCAAGGAGATCGTGCTGCGGCCGCGCTATTGGCTTTACTACGGCCTGACGTTCTTCTCCGGTGCCCGCAGGCAGATCTTCGTCGTCTTCGCCGGCTTTCTGATGGTGGAGAAATTTGGCTACTCCGCCGCCAACATTGCCCTGCTGTTCCTCGTCAACCACGTCTTCAACGTGCTGTTCGCGGAACGGATCGGGGCGTGGATCGGCCGCATCGGCGAGCGCCACGCCTTGACGCTGGAATACTGCGGCTTGATCGGCGTCTTCGTCGCCTATGCCTTCGTCGAGGACGGCAGGATCGCCGCTGGCCTCTACGTCATCGATCATCTGTTCTTCGCCATGGCCATCGCCATCAAGACCTATTTCCAGAAGATCGCCGACCCCGCCGACATCGCCTCCACCGCCGGGGTGTCGTTTACCATCAACCATATCGCGGCGGTGGTGATTCCGGCGGTGCTGGGCTTCGTCTGGCTGCAATCGCGCCCGGCGGTGTTCCTGATCGGCGCCGCCTTTGCCTTCTGCTCGCTGGTGCTGGCGCGCAACGTGCCGCTGAGGCCCGATGAGGGCAACGAGGTGGTGCTTGGGCGCGTCGGCGGCCGAATGCAGCGCGCGGCCTGACGCCCACTGACAAGGGAGTGACGCAAATGAACGGTCCGCTTGCCGGCTACACGGTTCTCGATCTCACCATCGCCCGCGCGGGGCCGACTGCCGTGCGCCTCTTGGCCGACTGGGGCGCCGACGTCATTCGCGTGGAGCCGCCGCCCGGCCCCGGCGGCAACATGACCGGCGCGCGTCGCGGGCCCGACGAGCAGAACCTGCACCGCAACAAGCGCAGCGTCGCCATCAACCTGAAGACCGAAGCCGGCCATGGGCTTTTCCTCGACATGGCGCGCAAGGCCGATGTGGTGGTGGAGAACTTCCGCGCCGAGGTGAAGCACCGGCTGAAGGTGGACTACGACTCGGTGCGGGCGGTGAACGAATCCATCATCTACGCCAGCATCTCCGGCTTCGGGCAGGAGGGGCCGTACAGCAAGCGGCCGGGGGTGGATCAGATCGTGCAGGGCATGAGCGGCCTCATGTCCATCACCGGCGAGCCGGGGCGGGGTCCCATGCGTGTCGGCATCGCCATCAGCGACACCGCGGCCGGCATGTTCCTGGGGCAAGGCATCTTGCTCGCCCTGCTGCACCGCGAGCGCACGGGCAACGGGCAGTGGGTTCACACATCCCTGCTCGAGGCAATGCTCAACAAGCTCGATTTCCAGGGCGCCCGCTACACGATGCTCGGCGATGTGCCCGGCCAGCAAGGCAACGACCATCCGACCGCAACGCCGATGGGCGCGTTCGCCTGCAAGGACGGCATGGTGAACATCGCCGCCGCCAGTCCGCGCATGTGGGCAAGCTTCTGCGAGGCTGTGGGAGCGGATGCGCTGCAGAGCGATCCCCGCTACGACACGCCGCGCAATCGGGTCGCCGCCAAGGCAGACCTCAACCCCGACATCGAGAAGGCCATCGCCCACCTCACCGTCGCCGAGATGGTGGAGCGCTGCAACGCCGCCGGCGTGCCGTGCGGCCCCGTCAACGACATCGCCGGCGGGTTCGACAACGAGCAGGCGCAACACCTCGGCATGAGCAAGGCTGCGCCCCACCAGGAACTCGGCGACCTGCACCTCATCCGCTCACCCATCAACCTCTCCGCGTTTCCGCACCCGGAGCGCTTCGATCACGCCGCCCCAGACCCCGGCCAGGACACCAACGACATCCTTGCCGGCTTCGGCGTTGCAGCCGTGGAAATCGAGCGGCTTCGAGCCGCCGGCGCAGTGAACTGACGGCATCGGCGTGCAATACTTGGTTCGTTAGCAGGCTTGGAACGAACCATGTCCGACAGTCCCTTGGAAAGGGCACCGTCGCCAGCAGACGAGCGCGAGGATTTCCCTGGTTGTGATCCAGTTCCGATGTCGTGGAGCGATGTGCTGGCGCACGAGGCCAAGGACATCTGGTACTGGGATGGGGGCACGAACACGGCGTGGGTTGTGCGGGAGATCAGCGCGGTCCACGAAATGCCGACGCATCGGCTGCCCAGCCTGATGACGCGCATCTCCCAGGAGCGTGGCTCCGCCATCCATTGCTTCGGCAGTGCCAGCCTCATCTTCCGACGTCCCGACGGCAAGCCCGGAAAGATGATGGAGCCCGACCAGTCGGTCTTCCTCCATCCCCGCGAGCCGGACCGAGGGGATGGGATTGTGCTGGGCAGGGACCGCTTGCCGGATGTGGTCATGGAGACGGACCACACCACCGACGTTCGCCGGCGCAAGCTCGACATGTACCGGGAGTGGGGCTTCCCCGAACTGTGGGTGGAAGTGCCGGATGCGGGTGCGCCCAGCCGGCCGCGTGGGCTTGCTGCAGGGCTCACGATCTACGTTCTCGAAGGCGGCAAGTATCGTCGCGTCGCTGCAAGCGGCACTTTTCCGGGTTGGAGCGCAGACTCCATTCACGTCGCGCTGAACGAGCCTGAACTCTCGCGTGAGACGATGGCAGAATTCGCTCGCGTCGGACGCGAACTCGGTCGCCGGGAAGGGACGACGCCGGAAGACGACATGCAGATTCGCGGTCACCGCAGAGAAGCGCATCGGATTGGCATGAGTCAGGGTGTGGTTCAGGGCCAAGCCGAGATGTTGGAGCGCCAACTGAAGGTGCTGCGACGTGTTGCGTCGGATAAGTTCGACCAGGCGGTGGTTGTTCGGGTGCTTGGGCGGCTGGGGGCGGTTGATGATGGCAGGCGACTGATGGAGTTGGGTGGGCTTGTGTTCGACTGCGACGATGGCGACGAGCTGGAACGACGGTTGGCGGAAGCGATGCAATGAACGCCGATCCGGTAGATGTCGCGTTCTATCAGGAGAACGGCTACCTGCACTTGCCGGCCGTCTTCTCGCCGGACGAAGTCGGCCGCATGGAAGAGGAACTCGACTGGCAGATCGACACCTGGGCGGGCAAGGGCCCCGGCTGGAGCGGTGGCTGGCGGCGCGTGTACATGGATGCGGACACGGAGCGCAAGTCGAAGCTCGTGGCCTTGCACGATCTGCACCGCTACTCCCGCGCATGGTGCGATGCGGTGACCCATGCGGCGCTGACGAAGGCTGTCGCGGCTCTCATTGGCGCCAATGTCGAACTGCATCACACCACCCTGCACGCCAAGCCGCCGGAGACCGGTCATCCGTTCCCCATGCATCAGGACTGGGCCTTCTATCAGCACGAGAACGGGCGCTACGTGGACTGCCTCGTGCACCTCGACGACACCGACGACGACAACGGCTGCATCCGCTTTCTCGCCGGTTCGCACAAGGGCGGGGCGCTCGACCATGTGGTGAACCACCCAGACGGCAGCCCCTGCACGCCGCACCTTCCCACCGACGCGTGGAACCTCGAAGACACCGTGCCGGTGCCGGCCAAGCGCGGCGACGTCGTGCTCTTCAGCATCCACATGGTGCATGGCTCCCGCATCAACCGCACGAACGATATCCGCCGCATCGTCCGCATCGGCTACCGCGATCCGGAAAACCGCCAAACGGCGGGGCAATCCCTCGGCCGGCCCGGCCTCATGGTGCATGGCCGCCGACCGCGCGCGGAAGGACAGAATCCGTTTCCCACAACCGTTTGAAACCGACGAGGAGATTTAAGACATGGGACCCATTCCCAAGGGCGGCACCGTAGCAGTCACCGGCGCTGCGGGATTCATTGGTGGCTGGGTGGTTCGACGGCTCCTGGACAAGGGCTATCGGGTGCGTGCCTGCGTTCGCGACGCCGGCGACGACAATCGCTGCGGCTTCCTGCGCGCCATGCCGGGCTACGCCTCCGGTCGGCTGACGATCCACTCCGCCAATCTCGACGACGAAGGCTGCTTCGACGACATCTTCGCCGGCTGCCAGGGCGTCGCGCACGTCTCGCATGTCTCGAACTACAGCGACCACGAATATGTGCAGCGGGTGTGCGACCACATCATCGCCAGCGTCAACCGGCGTGGAACTGCGCAACGACCGAATGCGCAACGTCACGGGGGTGACGTTCCGGCCGTTCGACGAATCCCTGCGCGACTGCGTGGAGTCCCTGCTGACGGTGGCGAAGGTCAAGCCCAAACTGCGCGAAGGCTTCTCGCTCCCCGTCTGGAGGGGCGCGCAGCCCCGGCGGCCGTCACATGAAGGAAGCTCCCGCGATCGTCGGCGCCGGATTGGAAATCCGGCGTCCTTCCTTCCGCGTTGACGAACTGCGTCGCGTTGGCGACTTGTACCTTGCCCCGCTGACTCGGACGATCAGGAACGGCGCAATCGCGTTCGCCAATCCCATATGGTCGGAAGCTCGTCGGGACTTGGCGTGCCTCGGCGAGAGACTGTCAGGGGCGCTGCTGACGGCAATCAGGAGTGGCGCCTTGTCGTCGATGCCGCAGCCGGACTCGCACGAGGGCGCATGCGCTGTTGAGCATGTATTCGGACTGCGGCGCCGGGAGCACCTGTTGCGCGCAGAGCCCATTGTGTGGGCGAATTTCACAGAGCCTCAGTTCACGAAAGGACTAGCCCATTTCGTTGACGCGCCGCAACCGAAGGTGAGGATTGGGAGAGCTCAGGCGCTACTGGGGGCGCTTGGGGTGCGGACAGGGGAGGGCTTGGAGGATGTCGAAGTGAAGGCCGAAGCGGAAGTGGCAGAAGGAAGGCGCATCGATCTTTTGGTCGAGTGGACCGACGTGGATGCGAAGCGCCATGCCGCCGCCGTGGAGGCGAAGATCGGCCACAAGATCACTTCGGGTCAATTGAACGCCTATCGCGACCATCTAGGGGATGTCGATCACCGGAGACGTCATCTGGTGGTCGTTTCACCGCGGTACACCAACGGCATCGCCGAGTCGCTTCGGGAGCACCCCGAGTGGCGCTGGATCTCGTGGCGTGGCATGCTGGTCGCACATGAGCGTGCGTTGCGTGTCGAATACGACGACCAAGCATATCGCCAGTTCCGCAGCACCTTGTGGCGACGGACTGAGTAATTGGAGTAGCGTGGAGTGGAGGAGCCAAGCATGGCGATCGCGGTGCCGGACAGCTATCGGTCGTACATCGGGGACGATGCCGTCAGACGGGCAGTGGACCATCTGCTCGCTGAGAGCGGCAAGAGCAAGAGTGCTGTCCTGCCTCCCGATTTCGAATGGAAGGACCTGCCTTCCTTCCACCGTGCGGTTCTGTCGGCGCATCAGATTCGTTGCGAATACGCGATTTTCCTGATTGGCGTATGGGATGCCGTTTGGGGGTGGACCCTCCAAGGGGCGGACCCGGAGGTTCCAGTGGAGCTTGCGGGCGCGGCCGAATCTCATCTTCATTCCCCGATTGATGCGTCGACGGTCTGGGATACGGGTTGGTTTTATCGCAGCTTTTTGGTTGGTGATGGGCGGAATTGGCTAGCTGTGGGCAGCAGTGACCAGGACGGCACGGCAGTGGGGCTCTGGATATCTGATGGCCCCCATGCAAGTGCCCTTGGTCCGAAGTGGGAAGTGGGGAGCACTGAAGACGACGGCCACTACAGCGAGCAGGTGGCGTGGTCCGAAGCGGGGCAAGTGGACGTGAAGCCGCTTCGAGAAGCGGCGGCAGATGCCCTTCGTGCCATTGCGGCGGAGTCTGTCGCGTAGGGTATCGAAGTGGGGAGCTTCCGCGGGGTTGCGTTGCTGACGAAGGGACGCGAGGGATCGTGGTCCCGCCCGGGCGAGGACATCCTGCCTCGCACGCGCCAAAGGGCGCGTCATTCCGAGATGTGATTGCGGTGGGGCATGCATCGCAATAAGGTATCCGTCGTGTCGCAGGAGCCATGCGGACGGACCATGAGCGAGCTTCTTTCCTTCCTTGACGGGTTGGCGCCTGCGCCCGCGGTGAAGCGGAGTGTTGGTTCGTTGGGTTCGGAGGTGGTAATGCTCACGGCGTGTTCGCCAGCGGTTGTTGAGGCGGCCGTGGCGGAGTTGGCGCGGAGCTTTCGGAAGGTTTGGTACGACGTGCGCCGCGGTGTCGCGGTGTTCATGGCACCGAGCAGGGCTCATGAACTGACCTCGGTGGATGCTGGCGAATTGACGCTTGCGCTTTGCGAGTGTCTTGGCCTTTCGGTCGTGCATCTGCGCTCGTCGACTGCGGGAGGGTCGCCATCGGGTGCTGCCGATCCGGATGAGTCGTTCTTCGTGGGCGCGAAGGCGGAGACGTTCCTGCGCATTCAGGCGCAAGAGGGTCGGGAGGCGGCTCTTGAGCGCACCGAGGACATGCCGCCGGACCTGGTGATCGAGGTGGAACACACGCATCGGGACGAGGGGAAGCGCGCGCTCTATCGGGACTTGGGTGTTGCGGAGCTTTGGGAGTTGGCAACCGGGCGTGTGGGGCGTTCGCCGACGATCTATGAACTCAGGCTTGGTGTCGCGCCGGAGGCTGTCCCTGCCTCGCGGGTCGTCGCCGGTGCGAGAGCCGACTGCATCTTGGCAGCGCTGGAGGAACTTCGGCGCATCGGTGGTTGGGGCCAGTTCATGATGCGCGTTGGTGGCGGTGAGCCGGTGTGCGAGCGGTTGCTCGCGGCGTCGGGTATTCCTCCGACATCGTGATGGGACGGCTTGGGCTGGGGCAAGAAGCGTCGCCCGAAGGCAACGCTTCTTGTGGCGCTGGCGACGCGAATGCAGGGCGGGACGCCTCCCCCAGCCGTCCCTTCGAGTAGGGCCGTTCCGGGGGCGGCGGCAGCCTGTTCGGGCAACGCCCGAAAATGCGCGTCACGTCTTGGCGGCCCATGGCTCCGAGGCAGCAAGGGACCGCCGACGGTGTTATGGAGGGCTCGTCCGAGGAATATTGCTTCCAACGCTTTGATTTCAAGGCATTTCGCAGATTTTGTCAAATCCGGAATACTACGTGCATTGCTGGTTTGAGCGCGCGATGGGATGCGGCGGCGGCGCGGCCGGCGGGCGGCGGGGCCGAGCTGGCGAGCTGGCGAGCTGGCGGAGCCGGGAACGCCACCGCCGTCACCGAGTCAACCCGCTACGCGGGTCCTCCGCTGGCGCTGCGGCCCTGACGGGTGACACGGCGCCGTCGGCGGCGGGAAGGTTGACGATGGCCGGAAGCGGGCTTCCGGCCATCTCTGGCCCGGCTGGGGACGGGAACGCGGCCAGGACGCCGCGGACGAGGCGGATGCTGTCGTCGAGGGCATCGGGGCGGTGACGGCCTCGCTGGAGGCGACCCGGTAGCCCTGGCGGGCGAACTGGAGTGATGTGACGGTCGCCACAGTGGCCTCGTTCCATACTTGGGCTGTGTTTTCGAAAACCAGGGCACTGTGGAGCGCGATTCCAGGTGCGGATTCCGGTGGAGAAGCTTGGGTTGGCGCCGTTTTCGTGCAACCGGCCGAGTGGCCGCGGCGACGGCCAGGTCGGGGAACGGGCGATGGACGGGCCGGATCGGGCACGGCGCGCCTGCCGGCTGGTGGGGACAAGCGATGGCGGATTTTGTAGGAAAAACTCGCGTTCGACCGATGCTGGTCGCTCGGTCGGCGCAGGTCGATTCGGCGCCATGTTAGCCTGAACCTCATTCTAGCCCATCTTTACCAACAACCCCGTGATTTTCGCCCGATCTTGCGGTGATTGACGGTTTTGGGGTCGGCAACTCGTTGTTTTCCGGTTCCTGGTGGGGTGGATCGGCCGATGTAGTGCCATAATGGGGTGGTGTCGGTTGACATGGGTGGCGGGCGCCGCTACCGTCACCCGCCATGTTCATCCGCCGTACCCTCACCCGCCGCACCGGCGGCCAGGACTACCACTCCCACCGCCTCGTGCACAGTCGGCGCGACGGCGCCAAGGTCCGCCAGCGCACGTTGTTGAACCTCGGCAGCGATTTCGACCTGCCTGTGGAGGAGTGGCCGGAACTGTGCCGGCGCATCGACGAGATCTTGAACGGCCAGGCGCCGCTCACCGACGATGCGCCGGCTGCCGTCGAGGAAGAAGCGCAACGGATCGGGGCGCAACTGCTGGCCCGCGGCCGGGCGGGGGACGCCGAAGCGGTGCGTGATCCGGTCCGTGTGGACGTGGCGTCGCTCGAGTTGACGCGCCCGCGCAGCGTGGGCGTCGAGCAGGCGGGACTGTGGGCGGTCGAGCGGTTGGGCCTGATGGAGTTGCTGTCGACCCTGGGCATCAACGCGTCGCCGTGCACGGCGGCGGTGGCCTCGATCGTGGCGCGGCTTGCGTACCCGGCCTCGGAGCGGGCCACGCACGCCTGGCTGCGCGAGCGCAGTGCCTTGGGGGAGTTGCTGGGTGTGGACTTCGAGACCATGGGGGCGATGCAGTTGTACCGGGCCTCGGATGCCTTGGCTGCCCACCGCGAAGCGATCGAGGCGCATCTGTTCGAGAGCGCCATGGACCTGTTCGACCTGGCGCCGACGGTGACGCTCTACGATCTGACCAACACCTATTACGAGGGCGATGTGGCGGATCAGCCCGAGGCGCGGCGGGGGCATTCGAAGGAGAAGCGCAGCGACTGCAAGCTGCTCACCCTGGGGCTGGTGCTGGACGGGGGTGGTTTCGTGCGGCGTTCGCGGGTGTTCGCGGGCAACGTCAAGGAAGACCGGACGCTTTCCGGCATGCTGGACGCGCTCGGGGCACCGCCGGGGTCGCGGGTGGTGCTCGACCGGGGCATCGCCACCGAGCGACAGGTCGACTGGCTGAAGGCGAACGGGTACCGCTACATCGTGGTCTCGCGCGAGCGCAAGCGCCGCTTCGAGCCCGAGGCGGCACTCGCCCACCGCACCCGCAGCGGCGGGGTGGTGCATCTGGAGAAGGTGGACGACGCCGAGGCGGGCGAGGTGCGCCTGTACTGCTGCTCCGAGCAGCGTGCCGAGAAGGAGCGCGGCATGGCCGAGCGGTTTGCGCAACGCCTGGAGCGGGATCTCGATGCGATCAACGAGGGGCTGTCGCGGCCGCGCACGCAGAAGAAGCCGGAAAAGATCTGGCAACGCATCGGCCGGCTGGTGGAGAAGAGCCGCGGTGTCGGCCAACACTACGACATCGCGGTGGCAACCGACGAGAGCGGCAAACGGGCCGTGGCGGTGACCTTCCTCCGCACGCCGGTGGCCGGGACGATGCTCACCCATCCGGGCGTCTATTGCCTGCGCAGCAACGAGACCGACTTCAGCGAGGAGCGCCTGTGGCGCACCTTCACCCTGCTCACGGATGTCGAGGCGGCGTTCCGTTCCCTGAAATCCGAACTGGGCCTGCGCCCCATCCATCACCGCAAGCCGCGCCGTGCCGAGGGCCATCTGTTCATCACGGTGATCGCCTACCAACGGGTCCAGGTGATTCGCACCCGTCTGGCCGAGCGCGGCGACGGGCCGATGCGCACGGCGAACTGGACGACGCTCAAACGGATTCTCGGCGGCCGTCAGCGGGTGACCGCGACGTTCAAGCGCGCCGACGGACGCACGCTGCATGTGCGCAAGGCGACGCGCCCGGAACCGCAGCAGAAGGCCATCCTCGATGCCTTGGGGATCGCCTCCTCAGCCGGGGGGACACACCAGGCGGTCGTCTGAGGGGAAACCATCACGTCGGGCACGAATGTAGTGCCATGCGCGCGATTCGGTCAACCTAAATTGTTGAGATACAACAGTTTATTCTTTTCGTTGGTAAACTTGGGCTAGGAAGAGCTGTGGTACCCGCTGTGTGCGTAGCGGACTCGAGATCGGGCAAGATCATGGAACTGATCGCCCAAGCACCTTGGCACGAGGCGGTCACATACAGGGACACGTGGCCGCACGAGTACGTCGTTGTCAAGAAGGACCGTCAGGAGGAGCTGCTCGCGGCCTTCTGCCAGCGGATAGCGCGGGGCGAGGGCGTCGAGTGCCGGTTCTTCCATCAGTCTCGGCAGTACCTGTTTCTCGGCGAGCACAAGTACTGGACCATGACGGACTGCGGGGACATCGACCTGGAAGCGGACGACTACGTTCTCAATCGGGCGCGGCTTTACCGCGACCGTAGGGACTTCGTGATTGAGCGCGGCGATACCGGCGCGCGGGAGTTGACACGATGAGCATCTTCGCACACGTCGTATCTCGCAACCTCCCCCAAGAGCCTGCAGCCACTCAAGCGCTGGCGTACGTCCTCAAGGATACGGACGCGCTTCGGACGTTCGTGGGAATGCTCGCGCCCCTTGGTGTGTCGTTTAAGCCAGGCAGCGTCGAAAGCGAGAGGGCGTTTGGAGACGGGCAGCCCGATCTGACGATCTATGACTCGGCGGGCCAGCATCGGCTGTTCGTGGAGAACAAGTTCTGGGCAGGGCTCACGGATGCGCAGCCGGTGACGTACCTCAGCCACCTGCCCGAGGACGACGAGCTGTCAGCATTGGTATTCGTCGTCCCGGAAGAGCGGGTGGGGAGCGTCTGGGCGGAGCTGCGGAGGCGGTGCGCGGAAGCGGGGCTGAGCATTGCGGAAGAACCCGGTGGGGCGCTGCGTGTCGGGAAGTTGTCCGGCAACCGGGTGATGGCCGTGACGACTTGGCGGCGCGTCCTGGACGGCCTGGCTGCGGTCGGCTCGGTTCGCTCCGACGTCCAGCAGCTTCGTGCCCTCACCGAGCGGATGGACATGGAGGCGTTCCTTCCGATTCACCCGCACGAGCTGACCGATGCCGACGTGGCTCGAAGGATGATTAACTACACGGATCTCGTGCAGCCGATCGTCGATGACCTCGTCGACCGTGGTGTCGCGAGCACCAAGGGAGTGAACCCAGCTCACGGCTTGCACACCGCCGGCCGGTTCCTGCGGCTGTATGATCGTTTTGGCTGTTGGCTGGGTGTGGATTTCGACGCGTGGCGAGACAGCGGGATCACGCCGCTGTGGTGGAAGGTGCACAACTCTGATTTCGGCGGCGTAGCCACGATGTGGGACGAGATCGATGGATGGTTCGACGATGTGCAAACATACACGTCAGGTGGCCCACGGAAGTGCCTTCCGATCCGGCTCAAGACCGGCGTGGAGAAGGACGCGGTGATCGCCGACGCGGCCGATCAGATGGTGGCGATTGCGGATCGCCTCGTGGCGGCAATGCCGGATTGAGACAGTAGTCGTGGCTGTCCGAGATCCATCTGCGCCCCGTCACTACCGCTAACCCAAGTTTACCAACGAAAAAAATAAACTGTTGTATCTCAACAATTTAGGTTGACCGAATCGCGCGCATGGCACTACATTCGTGCCCGACGTGATGGTTTCCCCTCAGACGACCGCCTGGTGTGTCCCCCCGGCTGAGGAGGGGATCCCCAAGGCATCGAGGATGGCCTTCTGCTGCGGTTCCGGGCGCGTCGCCTTGCGCACATGCAGCGTGCGTCCGTCGGCGCGCTTGAACGTCGCGGTCACCCGCTGACGGCCGCCGAGAATCCGTTTGAGCGTCGTCCAGTTCGCCGTGCGCATCGGCCCGTCGCCGCGCTCGGCCAGACGGGTGCGAATCACCTGGACCCGTTGGTAGGCGATCACCGTGATGAACAGATGGCCCTCGGCACGGCGCGGCTTGCGGTGATGGATGGGGCGCAGGCCCAGTTCGGATTTCAGGGAACGGAACGCCGCCTCGACATCCGTGAGCAGGGTGAAGGTGCGCCACAGGCGCTCCTCGCTGAAGTCGGTCTCGTTGCTGCGCAGGCAATAGACGCCCGGATGGGTGAGCATCGTCCCGGCCACCGGCGTGCGGAGGAAGGTCACCGCCACGGCCCGTTTGCCGCTCTCGTCGGTTGCCACCGCGATGTCGTAGTGTTGGCCGACACCGCGGCTCTTCTCCACCAGCCGGCCGATGCGTTGCCAGATCTTTTCCGGCTTCTTCTGCGTGCGCGGCCGCGACAGCCCCTCGTTGATCGCATCGAGATCCCGCTCCAGGCGTTGCGCAAACCGCTCGGCCATGCCGCGCTCCTTCTCGGCACGCTGCTCGGAGCAGCAGTACAGGCGCACCTCGCCCGCCTCGGCGTCGTCCACCTTCTCCAGATGCACCACCCCGCCGCTGCGGGTGCGGTGGGCGAGTGCCGCCTCGGGCTCGAAGCGGCGCTTGCGCTCGCGCGAGACCACGATGTAGCGGTACCCGTTCGCCTTCAGCCAGTCGACCTGTCGCTCGGTGGCGATGCCCCGGTCGAGCACCACCCGCGACCCCGGCGGTGCCCCGAGCGCGTCCAGCATGCCGGAAAGCGTCCGGTCTTCCTTGACGTTGCCCGCGAACACCCGCGAACGCCGCACGAAACCACCCCCGTCCAGCACCAGCCCCAGGGTGAGCAGCTTGCAGTCGCTGCGCTTCTCCTTCGAATGCCCCCGCCGCGCCTCGGGCTGATCCGCCACATCGCCCTCGTAATAGGTGTTGGTCAGATCGTAGAGCGTCACCGTCGGCGCCAGGTCGAACAGGTCCATGGCGCTCTCGAACAGATGCGCCTCGATCGCTTCGCGGTGGGCAACCAAGGCATCCGAGGCCCGGTACAACTGCATCGCCCCCATGGTCTCGAAGTCCACACCCAGCAACTCCCCCAAGGCACTGCGCTCGCGCAGCCAGGCGTGCGTGGCCCGCTCCGAGGCCGGGTACGCAAGCCGCGCCACGATCGAGGCCACCGCGGCCGTGCACGGCGACGCGTTGATGCCCAGGGTCGACAGCAACTCCATCAGGCCCAACCGCTCGACCGCCCACAGTCCCGCCTGCTCGACGCCCACGCTGCGCGGGCGCGTCAACTCGAGCGACGCCACGTCCACACGGACCGGATCACGCACCGCTTCGGCGTCCCCCGCCCGGCCGCGGGCCAGCAGTTGCGCCCCGATCCGTTGCGCTTCTTCCTCGACGGCAGCCGGCGCATCGTCGGTGAGCGGCGCCTGGCCGTTCAAGATCTCGTCGATGCGCCGGCACAGTTCCGGCCACTCCTCCACAGGCAGGTCGAAATCGCTGCCGAGGTTCAACAACGTGCGCTGGCGGACCTTGGCGCCGTCGCGCCGACTGTGCACGAGGCGGTGGGAGTGGTAGTCCTGGCCGCCGGTGCGGCGGGTGAGGGTACGGCGGATGAACATGGCGGGTGACGGTAGCGGCGCCCGCCACCCATGTCAACCGACACCACCCTATTATGGCACTACATCGGTCGATCCACCCCACCAGGAACCGGAAAACAACGAGTTGCCGACCCCAAAACCGTCAATCACCGCAAGATCGGGCGAAAATCACGGGGTTGTTGGTAAAGATGGGCTAACTGTCGCAGAACGTCGCAACGGCGTTGCGCGGTGCCGAAAGGCGGTCGCGGCAATCCGGTAGTGACGGGGCGCTAAATCGGCATTGCGGCCAGCGGCGGCAAGGCTGCTAAACATTCTTTTCTGGTGCCGCCCTGGTGCCAGGTGTATATTCCGCGCCGCCTAGGGACCGCCGTATGGTGGTCGGTCGGGAGCCATTCCGACCAGACCGGGGAGGCCCGGACAGCCGGCGGGAATCCGGCACGGGCGCGCAGCCGTAGCTTGCGGCTGTCGACGTTCAGGTGCCGCTTCCGGGATGTTACGGCATTCTGGAATGTCCGGGGTGATGCACCGGCAGGCACGGATTGGCCACGTTGCCGCATTTCAGGCGACGGGGGCGAATCGAGAAGGATGTGCCGGGCCGTGACAAAATCGGCTGTAAGTGACATCCGGACGCGGCAGTGCGGCAGCCTCGTGGAACCTTCGGAACGTTCACGAGGCACGACGGGACCAAGCAGAGTCCTTGATCGAAGCCGAAACTGTCGTGGCGACCGAGGCGGTCGCGGGGCGGGGGGAGGCATCCCCTGGCGCACCGGAAACGGAGAACCGTGACGCCATCGCCGCCGAACAAAAGGCCGCCGGCCCATGTCGCAAGACACGCCGCGGTCGCCGCAAGCGACGGCACGGCAACTGCATCTTTGGGGCTTAACCCATCTTTACCAACAACCCCGTGATTTTCGCCCGATCTTGCGGTGATTGACGGTTTTGGGGTCGGCAACTCGTTGTTTTCCGGTTCCTGGTGGGGTGGATCGACCGATGTAGTGCCATAATGGGGTGGTGTCGGTTGACATGGGTGGCGGGCGCCGCTACCGTCACCCGCCATGTTCATCCGCCGTACCCTCACCCGCCGCACCGGCGGCCAGGACTACCACTCCCACCGCCTCGTGCACAGTCGGCGCGACGGCGCCAAGGTCCGCCAGCGCACGTTGTTGAACCTCGGCAGCGATTTCGACCTGCCTGTGGAGGAGTGGCCGGAACTGTGCCGGCGCATCGACGAGATCTTGAACGGCCAGGCGCCGCTCACCGACGATGCGCCGGCTGCCGTCGAGGAAGAAGCGCAACGGATCGGGGCGCAACTGCTGGCCCGCGGCCGGGCGGGGGACGCCGAAGCGGTGCGTGATCCGGTCCGTGTGGACGTGGCGTCGCTCGAGTTGACGCGCCCGCGCAGCGTGGGCGTCGAGCAGGCGGGACTGTGGGCGGTCGAGCAGGCGGGACTGTGGGCGGTCGAGCGGTTGGGCCTGATGGAGTTGCTGTCGACCCTGGGCATCAACGCGTCGCCGTGCACGGCCGCGGTGGCCTCGATCGTGGCGCGGCTTGCGTACCCGGCCTCGGAGCGGGCCACGCACGCCTGGCTGCGCGAGCGCAGTGCCTTGGGGGAGTTGCTGGGTGTGGACTTCGAGACCATGGGGGCGATGCAGTTGTACCGGGCCTCGGATGCCTTGGTTGCCCACCGCGAAGCGATCGAGGCGCATCTGTTCGAGAGCGCCATGGACCTGTTCGACCTGGCGCCGACGGTGACGCTCTACGATCTGACCAACACCTATTACGAGGGCGATGTGGCGGATCAGCCCGAGGCGCGGCGGGGGCATTCGAAGGAGAAGCGCAGCGACTGCAAGCTGCTCACCCTGGGGCTGGTGCTGGACGGGGGTGGTTTCGTGCGGCGTTCGCGGGTGTTCGCGGGCAACGTCAAGGAAGACCGGACGCTTTCCGGCATGCTGGACGCGCTCGGGGCACCGCCGGGGTCGCGGGTGGTGCTCGACCGGGGCATCGCCACCGAGCGACAGGTCGACTGGCTGAAGGCGAACGGGTACCGCTACATCGTGGTCTCGCGCGAGCGCAAGCGCCGCTTCGAGCCCGAGGCGGCACTCGCCCACCGCACCCGCAGCGGCGGGGTGGTGCATCTGGAGAAGGTGGACGACGCCGAGGCGGGCGAGGTGCGCCTGTACTGCTGCTCCGAGCAGCGTGCCGAGAAGGAGCGCGGCATGGCCGAGCGGTTTGCGCAACGCCTGGAGCGGGATCTCGATGCGATCAACGAGGGGCTGTCGCGGCCGCGCACGCAGAAGAAGCCGGAAAAGATCTGGCAACGCATCGGCCGGCTGGTGGAGAAGAGCCGCGGTGTCGGCCAACACTACGACATCGCGGTGGCAACCGACGAGAGCGGCAAACGGGCCGTGGCGGTGACCTTCCTCCGCACGCCGGTGGCCGGGACGATGCTCACCCATCCGGGCGTCTATTGCCTGCGCAGCAACGAGACCGACTTCAGCGAGGAGCGCCTGTGGCGCACCTTCACCCTGCTCACGGATGTCGAGGCGGCGTTCCGTTCCCTGAAATCCGAACTGGGCCTGCGCCCCATCCATCACCGCAAGCCGCGCCGTGCCGAGGGCCATCTGTTCATCACGGTGATCGCCTACCAACGGGTCCAGGTGATTCGCACCCGTCTGGCCGAGCGCGGCGACGGGCCGATGCGCACGGCGAACTGGACGACGCTCAAACGGATTCTCGGCGGCCGTCAGCGGGTGACCGCGACGTTCAAGCGCGCCGACGGACGCACGCTGCATGTGCGCAAGGCGACGCGCCCGGAACCGCAGCAGAAGGCCATCCTCGATGCCTTGGGGATCCCCTCCTCAGCCGGGGGGACACACCAGGCGGTCGTCTGAGGGGAAACCATCACGTCGGGCACGAATGTAGTGCCATGCGCGCGATTCGGTCAACCTAAATTGTTGAGATACAACAGTTTATTCTTTTCGTTGGTAAACTTGGGTTAACGCAGCAATGCGGGTTCGCATCGTCCTCGTCGAAGGACGGCGGATCGCCCAGCAAAACTAATCCACACGCCGGCCCGGGCCGCTGACGCGGCGCCGGGCGCGGCAGATTCCATGTTGTTCCCACCACCACCGAATGCGCCGGCCCGGTATCCCGGTCCGCTGGCGGTTTCGTCGTGGGCTCGGCGCTCAGTCGGTGGCGGCGATGTAGTCGGCCCACTGCTGCATGAGGACGCGGCGGCGCTCGAACAGGTCGCTGCGCCGGTACGCGGCCTCGACGCGGTCGCCGTTGACGTGCGCCAGGGCGAGCTCGCAGACCTCGCGCGGCGCGTCGGAGCACTCGGCGGCCCAGTCGCGGAAGCTCGAGCGGAAGCCGTGCGGCACCGCGTCCACGCGCAGCGCGCGCAGGAGCTCCGACAGGTGCTTCTGATGCATCGCGCGGCCGCGCGGCGACGGGAACACCGAGCCGTCAGCCACGGCCAGCTCGCGGGCCTCGTCGAGCACGTCGAGGGCGCGGTCCGCCAGCGGTACGCGGTGCTCGCGGCCGTTCTTCATGCGTGCGGCGGGGATCGTCCACACCGCGCCGTCGCGGTCGATCTCCTGCCAGCGGGCGTTGCGCACCTCGCCCGAGCGCGTGGCGGTCAGCACGAGGAACTCGAACGCCAGCCGGATGCTGGGGCAGGCGTCGCAGTCGCGCACCCGCGCGAGCGCGGCGCGGACCTCGGCGTGCGGCAGCGCGCGCTGGTGGCGCTGCACGGGCGCCGTCCTCGGCAGCGCGGCGGAGATCGCGTCGCCGGCGGGGTTGTCGGCGCGCAGGCCCTGCGCGACGGCCCACTTCATCACCGCGCCGATGCGCTGCCTGATGCGCCCGGCGGTGACCCGCCTGGTGGACCAGATGGGCAGCAGCACGGCCATGACGTCGGCGCTGGTCACGGCGTCGACGCTCTTGGCGCCAAGACGTGGCAGGGCGTAGGTGGCGAGGCTGGTGCGCCACTGGCGTTCGGACCCGGCGCGGTCCTTCCAGTGCGGGGCGTGGATCCCGATCACGGTCTCCAGCGCCTCGGCGAAGGTCGGCACGGGCGTGGCCGAGCGGCGCGGATCGTGGCCCTGAGCGATGGCCCGGGCGTTCTCCAGGGCGCGCTCGCGGGCCATGGCGAGGGTGACGACGGGGTACCGGCCGAGGCCGAGGCTGGTGGGCTTGCCGTCGATCCGGACACTCTGCGTCCAGGACTTGTTGACGCCGCCGCGCAAGGCGGGCCTGATCAGCAGGCCGAGCCCGAGGCCGCCGCGGCCGTCGCCGTAGCGGCCGGGTATTTTGACGTTCCTGACGAACGTGGCGGAGAGCATGAGGGGTCGATTGTTCACTTCTCAGTCCCTGTTCGGTTACAAAGGGGTGTTGAGAAGCAGTGTGCCCCGGTGAAGCCGGAAACGCCTAAAACTTTATGTTTATCATGTGGTTAAAGGACTATCAGCGATGTCCTGAAACCTCCGAAAACCAGCTATCGGCGGTGGGCTCGACGCCCTCCGCCGCTAGGTCGTCAGCGCCGCTACTACCGCCTCGACGCACTCGTCGGCCTTGGCACGCATTTCGTCGTCATTGGCATCCTGAATGGGATGCGGGACGAAGACGCACTGGGCTTCATCCATGCCGAGCATGGATGCTTGCGTTGCCGCCGCGTCCTTGAACTCGCTTGACGCGATGCTCACTGCCGGCACGCCCTGAATCTCGAACCATACCGTGTCATGCAAACTGCACGTGGTACAGGAGCCTCAGTCGGCCAGCGCCTCGATCACGAAGTCGTTCTTGGCGCGGATGTCGCGGCGCAGATCGTCCGGTGCTGGCTTCGTGAACGTCGGCTTGGCGTAACGGTTCAGCGTCACGTTCGGCAGGCGTTCGGCGAGCTGTGCTTCCAACCGGTCGAGCAGGATGTTGCCGCGGGGCTTGGAGATGTCGAGCAGCGCGACGTTGCCCGAGATCGACTCCGGTCTTGGAGTGATCTTGCGGGCGACGGGCGTGCGCTCGTCTCCAGGGTCCAGGATGGTGGTCATGGTCGCTCCTTGCTCCTTTGCGAGCGTCAATCTTCGATCTTGACGGAAACGGGTACCGAGCCGATCTCGCCGCCGACCCAGCCGTGGAAGACGCCGGAGAACTTGCCGGCGTCTGACCCGGCGACGACGATATGGATGTTGTCCTTGGAGGCGAACTTCGGCAACGGGCGGCTCCGCCGGTCTTCCGGCATGGCCGCGACGCGTTCGGCCGGGATGCCGCCGCCGATGTCGTCGGTGGTCACGAGATCGGTGAGCGGTCGGGCAGTCACCTTCTGTATCTGCTCGCGCACGTCGTCCTTGCTGAAGCGGTCCCGGGCCAGCGTGTCCACGTGTTCCGGGCACACCACAAGAATCGCGTCGGCGGCGTTGTGGCCATGAACGTGTTGCGATGCCTCCATCGACAGGCCGAAGCTGCCGGCCAACTGCCGTGCAGTGCGCGAGCTTTGGTCCACGCAAACTACCGGGCCACTGGTCATGGCGAAGATGGAGATCACCGAATCTTCCGCCTTGAATCCGCGTTCGACGTGCAGCGGCTCCCAGTTGCTGCGCTCCTCCCATTCGGGGAAGCACATGGTGAACTTCATGGGATTGCCGAGTGTGGAGCGCTCGGTGCCGCCAGGTCGGGCGCCGCCGATGTTGCGCAACGCGAGGCGCAAGGCGCGGCCGATGGAGTTCGCCGCCCGGTTGCCTTGGCCCAGCGCGCCCAAGCGCATGTTCATGTCGAGTTCGTGGCGGATGGGTCCGTTGACGATCATCACCGGCGAGGCGCCCATCGTCGTCGCCATCACGCCGTGGATGTTGAACTCCTTGTTGCAGACCGCTTCGAGCGCTGCGATCACCACCGGCAGGTGCTCCGGCTTGCAGCCGGCCATCACCGAGTTGATGGCGACCTTCTCCACCGTCGCCGGGGCGTAGTTGGGCGGCACGGTGGCCACCACTTCCTGGCTGTCGCGACGGGTTCCGCCGAGCATTCGCATCACCCGCTCTGCCGTCGGCGGCACCACGGGCAGGCCGTCGGTGAAGCCCTGGTCGAACAGGAACTCGTGCACGTCGTCTGCCGGAGCGATCTCGATCCGACGGGCGCGCAGGGGACTGTTCTCGGATTCCGCCCGCAGCCGATCGGCGATGACCGGATCCTGCGTCAGCGAGCCGCAGCCTGGGCGCCACTCGGGCAGGGATTGCCAATCCACATCCACCGTAGGCGCGTGGCGCTCGAAGAACGCCTGCCACTCGGCGCGGTCGAAGCCGACCACCCGATCCACTTCGTTGCCGGACTCGTCCGACATCAAGAGCAGCGGTACCGTGTCGAGGTCGTAGGCGAAGGACACCTTCAGGGTCGAGTCGTCCAGAACAGGAATGGTGAGGCCGTGACGCTCGATGAGCGTGCGGTTGCCGTCGGCGGTCTGTCCGGGCGCCAGAACCGTCAGTTCATCGGCCTCGCCCAAGGCCTCGATGAGCGGCATCACCAGATTGCAGGTGGGGCAATCCTCCTTGACGAAGCACAGCGCCGTGCGCTGGCCGGCGGGGAAGGCATGGCCGTTGCCGGCCATGTCGTCCAGCGCAAAGGCGGGCAGCCCGGTCGCCATCGTCAGTGGATCTCGGCGGCGTTGCCCTGCGCTTCGCGCAGCTTGTCGATGTTGAAGCCGGGCTGCTGCGCCGCCTTGATGATGACGCCTTCGCGCCGGGCGATGGCGGCTGCGGCCTCCATGACCTGGTCCGCCACGTCGAACGGAATGACGACGGCGCCGTGCTGGTCGGCATGGATGAGGTCGCCGTCGGCCACGGTCATGCCAGCCACGCTGACGCTGCCACCGAACGAGACCACGTGCACAAAGGCGTGCGACGGGCCGATGCGATCCGCGATCATCTGGAAGCCGTCGGCAACGTCGGGCAGGTCCCGCACGCTGCCGTCGGTGATGACACCGAGGCAACCGAGACCCTTGTGGATGTTGCTGTTCACCTCGCCCCAGAAAGAGCCGTAGCCGCGCGAGTCGCCGTCGAGGTCCTGGATGATGGAAATGGCTGGCTTGGGCCCGCCGCAATCGATGTATTCGTAGTAGTCCCCGGGCCGGTTGCGCCGATCCGCCGGATGCTGGGCGCGGATAGTGGCCGTGCGAGCGTAGCCCACCATGACGCCGAGTTCCGGGCGGGTACATACCAAGGGCTCGACGGTGTAGCCGTAGCCGCGGCGGTCGGGCGCAACCGACTCCAGCGCGTTGCACACCGTCGGTGTGTCGATGGTGGCGAGATCGGCAAGCAGTTGCTCGGAGACTTCCGACATGGGTTCCCTCCCTTGGTGCCAGTGGTTTCGCTACGTTGGGGCAAGCGTAACAGATGGGCCGGATGCAGCCGCCACGGTACTGGTAGGATGCGGCAAGGGAAGTGGGACCGGAGCGGTGGCGATGCGAGGCGAACTGGGACCTTCCGCGAAGCTTGCTCGGGTTCGGCTGCCGGTGGTGACCTTGTGCCTTGCCTGCCTGTCTTCGACGGCGGCGATTGGCGACGAGGATGCGTCCGAGGAAGCCGCCCCGACGGTGGAGGACATCCTGGAGTCTGAACCCGAGGAGGCGGAGACGACCCGTTGCATCGGCCGGCGGCTTTACCGCAACTCCTGGATCATCGACCGCACCACCATGCTCTTCAGCGGCCGTCGCGACCAGTATTGGGTGAACACGCTGCGGCGACCGTGCCTGCGGGACGTGTTCCGGCGCCAGGTGATGAATTTCATTTCGCGCTCGTCGATGCACCTTTGCGAGCGCGACGAGGTGGAGTTCCTGGATACGGGTGGCCTGGTGCAAACAGGACCCCGGTGCCGCCTTGGCCGCTTTCAGGAGATCGGCCCCGAACAGGCCACGCTCCTGTTGCGACGCGCCGGATTGAAGTAGGCGAGCGGGGCGGGTAGCATGGCCGTCTCTCGCGTGGGGCCATAGCTCAGCTGGGAGAGCGCTACAATGGCATTGTAGAGGTCGGGGGTTCGATCCCCCCTGGCTCCACCAAACCCGCCTTCCGTCATCGTCTCCGAGGCGCGGGACCTTGCCGCGGACAACCGCCGCGCCGCGCGGAACAGGGCTATTGCACGCTAGTCGCAACAGTCTGATTGGGTCGATGCAGGGAAAGGCACTGGCTTTTCCGCGGCGCATGGTGTACAACGCGTGCATGGAGGCGTCGGGGATCGCGAACCTGGCGTCGCGGTCGCTGTCGCGCAGGCAAGCGGCGGCTGAGCGCGGACTGGGAGGCGTCGCGCGGCCATCCGCTGGAGCTTGCGGAGACGTTCGTGGACCCGTCGCGGTTCGAGGGCGCCTGCCACGCGGCGTCGAACTGGACGCGGGTGGGGCGCACGAAGGGCTTCGCGCGGCACAGCGGGTCGTGCATGGACCCGCGCGGGTCGCCGAAGGAGATGTTCGCGCGGCCGCTGCGGCGGGACGTGCGGCGGCGGCTCGCGGACCGGGCGGAGTGGACGTGCCGCGCGGTGCCGGTGCGCCACGCGCCGTCCGAGCTGCGCGACGTGTTCGCGGGGCTGCCGGACTGCCGCCGCGGCCAGGGCCGCAAGCACCGCCTGGAGACGGTGCTGTCCATGCGGGTGCGCGACATGTTCGAGCAGGCCAAGAAACAGGCGCCTGCATCATCTTCATCGACGAGATCGGTCGGCACCGGGGCGCCGGACTCGGCGGCGGCCACGATGAGCGCGAGCAAACCCTGAACCAGCTCTTGGTGGAAATGGACGGCTTCGAGGCCAACGACGGCATCATCGTCATCGCCGCCACCAACCGCCCCGACGTATTGGACCCCGCGCTTCTCCGCCCCGGTCGTTTCGACCGACAGGTGGTGGTGCCGCTGCCGGACATTCGCGGCCGCGAACAGATCCTCAAGGTGCACATGCAGCGGGTGCCGCTGTCCGAGGACGTGGACCCCTCCATCATCGCCCGCGGTTCGCCGGGATTCTCCGGGGCAGACCTCGAGAACATCGTCAACGAGGCGGCGCTGTTTGCGGCCCGGGCCGGCAAGAAGCTCGTCGAGATGATCGAGTTCGAGAAGGCCAGGGACAAGATCATGATGGGCGCCGAGCGCAAGTCGATGGTCATGTCCGAGAAGGAGAAGCGCAACACCGCCTTCCACGAGGCCGGCCACGCCATCGTTGGCCGCACCGTGCCCGACCACGACAAGCTCTACAAGATCACCATCGTTCCGCGTGGACGCGCGCTGGGTCTCACCCGGTTCCTGCCGGAGGAAGACCGCTACAGCATGAGCCGGGTGACGCTCAAGAGCCAGATCATGACCCTGTTCGGCGGCCGCATCGCAGAGGAAATGGTGAACGGCCCGGACGGCGTCACCACTGGCGCCTCCAACGACATCGAGCGTGCGAGCCAGTTGGCGCGCAACATGGTTACCAGGTGGGCCTCTCGGAACGCATGGGCCCGGTGCTCTATGACGAGGAAGACCGCGAGGTGTTCCTCGGCATGTCGGCCGGCAGCCAGCCGAAGTCCATCTCCGCGGAAACGGCGCGCGAGATCGACGAGGAAGTCCGCAAGATCATCGACGACTGCTATGCCGCCGCCAAGGCCATCCTCACCGAACACGAGGACAAGCTTCACAAGATGGCTGAAGCGCTCGTAGAGCTTGAGACTCTGACCCCCGAACAAGCCGACGACATCATGGCCGGCGCCAAACCCAGAATCATCGTGCCGCCGCAGCCGCGTCCCCCAACGAAGGAGAGCAAGGACGAATCCCAACCCGGCGGCGACGCCATCGGCGATCCGGCGGAGGAAAGCTAGCGGTCACTGCAGCGAACTGCCGATGCGCCCTTAAGAGCGCGGCTGCGCCGGAGGGGGGAGTGACAGGACGGGGGCATCGCCCCGGGGGCTGGCTTGCCCGAGTGAAAAAGAGAAAACGTCCACAGCCCACCCCGGAAGGAGCTGCCGGGCGCTCCTCCAGCAAAGGCGTGGATTGCAAGGTTGTGCCTCCCGGACCCCGAAGACCAGAACTGCTGCGCGGCGCCGCGATGCCTGGACAGGGCGGATTTGTCCACTGCCGGAAGGCGAACGCAAACAACGGGTTGGCACGAAAGCTGGACATCCGCCCCGAACGCGTGTGGAAAGGGGCGCAGTTCGAAGGGATGCGGGGGCGGCTGTGGAGCTGCGCGAGGTGTCGGTCGAGCCGGTGTCGGCCGGGGACGAAGGGCGCTGCCGGGAGCTGATGGCGGCGCACCATTTCCTGGGCGCGCTGCCGAAGATCGGCGAGACGCTGTGGCACGTCGCGCACCGGCGCGGCGAGTGGGCTGGCGCTTCTCGGCGCCGGCGCTGAAGTGCGGCGCGCGCGACCGCTGGATCGGCTGGGACTTCCGCACCCAGCACGACCGGCTGCACCTGGTCGCGAACAACAGCCGGTTCCTGATCCTGCCGGGCGCGAGTGCGCCGAACCTCGGCTCGAGGGTGCTGGCGCTGTGCGAGCGACGCCTGGCCGGCGACTGGCCGGCGCGCTTCGGGCATCTGCTGCTGGAGACGTTCGCGCGCCCGCGAGCGATTCCGCTGCCGGCGCCGCGGCGGCCGCCACGAGGCGCCCAGCGAGTTCGTCGTCCGCGACGTGCCGGTGCGCGTCGACCCGGACCAGCTCGATCGCGCCCTGCAGCGCTTCCACGCCGACCACGCCAGCCCCGACGACGCCATCGCCATCGACGGCAAGACCCTGCGCAACGCCGTCTGCACGGACGAGGAAGAGGTCGCCGCCGCACAGCCCGCGGCCGGCAAGGTCGGCAAGAACCGGCGCCAGGTGCACGTCCTCGGCGCCGTCGGCCAGCGCAGCGGCGTCACCCACACCCAAGAAAAGTCGACCGCCTGCCCGTCGGCGCCGACGACGAGACCAAGCGCACGCCGACCGCAAGCGGTCGGATCGAGATCGGCATGGTCCTCCCCCTGCTCGACGACCTCGAACTCGACTTCGAGGACCGCACCTTCACCGCCGACGCCCTGCTCGCCCAGCGCGGGCTCGCCACCTTCCTCCGCAACCGCGGCGCCCACTTCGTGTTCGCCGCCAAGGCCAGCCAGCCCACCCTCCTCGACGACATCCGCCTGTTCTTCGACAACCGCGGCGAACCCGACTTCCGAGAACCCCCCGCCCTCGGCCACGGCCGCCTCGAAAGCCGCGCCATCCGGACCACCGACCGGCTCAGCGGCCACCTGACCTTCCCACACGTCCGCCAGGCCTTCCCGGTCGAGCGCTCCGTCACCGAAAAGAAGTCCGGCAAGACCTCCGTCGAGCACGCCTTTCGGCGTCGCCAGCCATTCTCCCGACACCGCCGACCCCCGCCGACTGCTCGATCTCAGCCGCGGCCACTGGAAGGTCGAGTCCGTCCACCACATCCTCGACAACGCCTTCGACGAGGACCGGCTGCGCATCCGCACCGGCCACGGCCCCGTCAACGACACCCGGCTGCGCCGCTTCGCCATCGGCCCGATCAAGGCAAGGCACGACTGCGTCGCCGCCGCCATGCGCCGCCTCGACCGCCATCCCCGGCGCGTGTTCGACTGCCTGCACATGACGGAAAACTCGTGCCGGCCCAGAAAACACGCGCCGCCCGGCGTTAGAACAAATTAGCCGTGGATGCCTGGACGCTCATCGTCCGATCGCCTATGCTCCAAAAAACACCGCTTCCCGGTATGCGCTATGGATGCACATGAGGCTGTCGGCGCAGCGAAGAGCCATGTCCTCGTGATGTTCGCTGACGAGGACATCCACAGTATCGGCCTTGAGGAGATTCGCTTCGAAACGGGCAGCGAGGCGGGATGGGCCGTAACCATCGGCTTCGCTCGTGACTGGCGCAACGACCCCAGCCTCATGCGTACAATTACCCCGCCGCCACGAACCTACAAGATCGTGAAGCTCGCCGCGGACGGCAGCCTCAGGTCCATCACCAACCGCGATGTCCGTACAGAACCCGCCGACTAGCGTTCGTGCCTTCCGGCTACTACATCGATGCCAACCTGCTCGTGCTGCTCGTAGTCGGTATCACCGGTCGGCACATCGTCGGCAAGCATCGTCGCACCGTGGACTTCACGCCGGAGGACTATGACCTCCTTGTCCGTATGCTCGAGACCTCTAGCGAGATCCTCGTCACGCCCAACATCCTCACGGAAGCATCCAATCTCCTCGCCCAGCACCGCGAGCCCCAACGCACTCAACTCATGGCCGAGCTCCGTACCCTCATCGACCGTAGCGACGAGACCTTCGTCCCTAGCGACCAAGCCGCCGGACATCGGCACTTTCCTCGTCTTGGCCTGACCGATGCCGCCCTCCTGAGCGTTGTGTCGGGCGATCGGCCCCTCCTCACAGTCGACTTGGACCTCTACATCGCGGCCTCGCACACCGATCCGCGCGCCGCGGTCAACTTCAACCACCTACGGGATCAGTGATCAGGCCTGCGAACCGTCACCGAATACCAGGTGTTCCCCGACTGGAACGACCTCATGACCCTGCTCGCCACCGGCGGCACCGTCGCCCAACCTCCCTGACGCTCCGCTGCCAATCTCGACCGATCCACTACAACCCCATGCAACCATGGGTCAAACCGATGAACCTCCAAACCAGAACTGCTGCTCCCGGGCCGGCCGGACAAGCGACCCCTCACTCCAACGCCGCAAGCCCCTTGCGCACCCGTTCTGCCTTGGCCTCGTCCCACCACCAGGTGTCGAGCCAGGCCGGGCGGAGCAGGGATGGCGGGTCTTCAGGTTGGCCAAAGCGATCCCAATACACGAGCCGGTAGCCCGGTGCACCGAGGCCCGGGATGTAGTAGAAGCTCCACAGCAGGACGCGGTCCAAGGCACGCGTGGCGGCATAGAAATCCTCCGGAGTCCGTGCCGCCATGACGTGCTCGATCAGCGCGTCCACGGCCGGGTCGCGGATGCGGTTCCAGTTCTGGCCACCGGCGGAACCTGCCGACTCGGAGCCCAGTCGATTGCGCAGCATCACGCCGGGGATGTTGTTCGGCACGAAGGAAATCTGCCCTCCTTCGAACTTGCCGTTGCGCATCCGATAGAGCCAGTTCGACGTCTCCAGATTGCGCGCCGTGGTGGCGATTCCCACCCGGTTCATGGCATTCATCAGGGGCGTCTCCTGGCGCAGGCCAAAGGGTGAACCGAAGATGAAGTTCACCGTGAACGGCACGCCCGTCTCTATGTTGACCATCACGCCATTCCGGATTTCCCAGCCGGCCTCGCGAAAGAGCGTGAGCGCCCGCTTCACGTTGTCGCGGTTGAAGCCGTAGCCGGAGGTCTCGTTGCCGAGCCACGGTTCGGTGAAGACGCGGTCCGGAATCTTGCCGCGCCAAGGTTCGAGCAGTTCGAGCTCGCGCGCAGACGGCAAGCCCTCCGAGGCCATGGGCGAGTTGTAGAAGTAGCTCTTGGCGTAGTTGTAGAAGCCATACATCAGCATCCGGTTGGTGAGGCGGAACTCCGACAGCAGCCAAAGCGCCTCGCGCACTCGCACGTCCTGGAACTTGGGGCTGTCGAGGTTCCACATCACCGGCGCCCACAGCCCCCAGGGACGGCTGAGATGCACCAGCTCGCGCTTGAACAGCCCCTCGCGCACCGCCGGGAAGCCGTAGCCGGTCATCCAGTTCTTGGAGACGGTTTCGGTGCGGATATCGATCACGTCGCCCTTCTGCGACTCCAGCATGACCGATTCGTCGCGGAAGTAGTCGTATTTGACGAGGTCGAAGTTGTGGCGGCCCCGGTTGACGGGCAGGTCCTCGCCCCAGTAGTCGGCCACCCGCTCCAAGGTGACGCTGCGGGTGAACTTGAACTCCTTGACGCGATAGGGGCCGCTGCCCAAGGGCGGCACCACCGTGGTCTTGGTGATGTCGCGTGCCTCCCAGTAGTGCTTTGGCAGGATGGAGTAGCTCGCGACCGCGAACACGAGGTCTGGATTGGCAATGGCATCCGGGCGAATGGAGAACAACACTTCGTTGGGCCCGATCTGCTCGATGGTGCCAAGCTCCATCAGCGCCGTGCGCACGCCGACGGCAGCCTTCTCCTGCAAGGTTCGGAACGTGAACACCACATCCTGGGCGGTGAGCGGCTCGCCGTCGTGCCAGCGTGCACCCTCGCGGATGCGGAAGGCGAACTTGCGAAAGTCGTCCGCCACCCACACCCCGGAGGCGAGCCGGCCGTAGTAGCTCGCCGGCTCGTCCACGGCCTGTTCGAGCAGCCGATCGTAGATGAGCGCACCTTCCCCGAGCCGCTCGACGCCGCGCGCGACGCGGCCACGGTCCAAGATGCCGTTGAAGCTGTCGAACGTGCCCATCTGGGCGGCGCGCAAGGTGCCGCCTTTGGGCGCAGTGGGATCCACGTAGTCGAAGTGCTGGAAGTCGGCCGGGTACTTGAGGGGCTCGAGGTACGACGTGCCGTGTCGATACTCGATCTCCCCGGCACCGGCCACCACCGCCACGGCACAGACGGCAAGGCGCAAAACCTGCGAGCACACCCTCCGCATTGCCGGCGCTGCCTGCATCCAAAATCCTCCGCTGGCGAATCCCGCCGCAAGAATGCCTGAACCGAGGAATCGACGCCCCAAAAACCTTGTCGGCGTGCGCCGCCCCCTTAGACCCACCACGGCCTTCGGAGGAAGGCATCCCCGAGGAGGGTCGGCTCAGGGTAATCAGGTGGGAGTCGGCCGAATCGGCTTCGCTGCGAAGATTGCCGCCAAAGTCAGTGCCAGCGCCGCGAACATGGCTGTGGCCGCGTGCCAGCTTGCCACCTCCGCAGTTGCGCCCGCAGCGAGATAAAGCCCGATCCTCGTGATCTCCGAGCCGGTGCCGGCGACGCTTGTGACGGTGGCGCGCGCATGCCCCTGAATGGCGCGCTGAAGCTGGCCATCGAGCAGCACGCTCGCGGCACCATTGATGCCGAAGGAGAGCACGAGCAAGGCGGCGCCCATGTAACCCGGGGCCGCCACAGACAGCGCCAGCGGCACCGCCGCGATGCCGAACACTACGCCTACGCGCCGCGGCGTGCGCGCAGGGAGTCGATGTGCCAACGCCAGTGCCACGATGTTGGCGGCGGAACAAGCGGCATAGACGATGCCGATGTCGGCCAGCGAAATGGTCCCCTTCTCGGTCAGGAAGACCGGCAGGAACTCGTCCATCACGCCCCAGATGCAGACGACGGACGCGCTCATGAGCACTGCGCGCAACACCAGTGGCCGCCCCACCGCTTCGCGGACACCGGCACGCAGCGTATCGAGATAGCGCTCCTCACGATCGGGCCGCTCGTCAGAGCCTTCAGCTTGGGGGTGCGCGAGGGGCCTCCCCTCGCGAGAGGAGCGAGGCACGTCCTTGAGGCCAACCCAGGCGATGGCTGCAGCAACCCAAGGCCCAAGCGCGGGAAGGGCAAGCGGAAGCGCGAACCCGGCATGCTCCGCCAGATAGCCTCCGGCGACGAATGCCACGACAGTGCCCAAGCTGGAGGCTGCACCGCCTCTGCCGTGAATCCGCTCGAACCATTCCGGCTTGCCAAGCAAGTGCAGGGTGTCGTGCAACAGCGCCTGTTCGGTGCCCGACTTGAGCGTCGATCCCACGCCCCAGAGCGCGAAACCCAACAGGTAGCCCCAATAGTTGGACAGGACAAGCCAAGTGAGGAACGCGGCGCCCTTGATGACCCCGGACAGGCCGATGAGCCGCACTCGCGATGTGCGGTCGGCGAGGGTGCCCGACGGAATCTCGGCGACCAGGACCGAGGCGGACCAAAGCGCCAGCAGGGTGGAGAAGGCGAACTCCGAGGTGTTCTCGGTGATCATCACCCCATAGACGGGATAGATCAGCACCACTTCGCGGGCGAACCGATGGCCGAACCAGACGGCTTGGAAGGAATGCAAGGTCACGGGGGACGGATAATAGGAAACCTTTGCGATCCGTTCCCTCCCGAGGGAAACGGCGACCGTTGCTTCTGCTCGAGTGCCCTCGGCGCGGCTTACTCCCCACCGAGGTAAGGCGAGGACGCCTTTCCTCGAGTCCCCCGCACAAGATGATCTTCCGCCAGAGAACTCGGGGCCATTCCGGGACGCGGCTGCCGCTGATCGAGCTACCCTTGCCGTTGTCTGACCAAGCCGGGATATGGTCCTGCGAGACAAGAGCAACTGGAGCCTACATGGACGAGACAGAGACCGCCCGGCAAATCGCTGACATCGTCCGCGAATGGTGGCAAGCCGAAGGGGCGCCCATGCTTATCAGCGCACTGGGCGCCAGCCGGAGTGGCGAGATTGCGAACGCAGCTAGGGCTATTTCCGGTGGCCTGCGGGTCTTCATCGAGCAGCACCTAGCGGACGACGTACTCATCGTGCAGCATCAAGCGCGACCTACCATTGTTGGTGCTGTGCCACACGATGCGGACGATGGGGCAAAGGACTGGAACGCCCTCTTGGATGGCGTCACCGCCAGCCCCGCAGCGCAGGCCCGCTACTATTCCGCGTTTTGGGCCGCGTTCCGGCGTCCCATCGCAGAGGTGGACTCGCGGTATCTGACAGTCAGCGGCCCCGTTCGCTTTATTGACCAATCCCGCGGCGGGTCAGCACCAGACCAGATGGTCGAGGTTCCACGCGGTTTCGTTGCCAGCCCTAACGCTTCGGACAGCGAAGTCCACGAGAAAATCGATGCGTGGCTAGCCCAGAGCACTGTCAGTGCCGAGCGATTCCGTGCCACTGGTGGTTTGGGCGTTCTTCCAAGCAACGATATCCTCGGCAGGCTCATTCAGGCTCTGGACCCGGACGAACTAGCGCAGATCCGCATGCCGATGCCTATCGTCGCCAAACTTCGCCGCAAGCCTGCGTGATCGTTTCTGTCGTAGTCGCAGGGCTATCCAAGAAGGTCTGCGATCGGTTCGCCGACCGCTTTCAGGATGAGATCGACGGAGCCCAACTGGTGGCTGCGCCCGCAATTGGTCCAACGGGGTACACCGTTGATTACGCGGAGCGCGTCTACTCAAGCGTCGCGGACGAACTTCGGAAGCGACGGGGCACTGACTGGAGAGAGCATCACTCCCTTCGGCTAGTTGTGCTGTACTTGGATGCGCCGAACGACGGTGCCAAATGCCTTGTCGATCGGCTTGCCTTGGAGGCGATGCTCCTTCCAATTCGGGCCCGAGGAGTCTGGACCGCACGGACCGCCAACCAGGTAGGCGCGACGATTGGCATCTTGCTTCGTGAGTCAGAAAAAAGCCCTAGCAGCTGCCCGCCGCCTGATGGCCGTTGTTCACGAGGAGCTGAATGGCCGGCGCAACCGCACGTGCCTGTTGCTGCCAAGGGAGAATTACGGCGAGCGCTTCGGCGACATAATGGCTTGTGTCCGCGACGTAGCCATGCACCGTTGGAGCGAGGTCGAGTTCCGTGAACGCATACAGCAAGTGGCCGGGAACCTGCCAAGGGACAGCAAGAGGAGGTACATCGGGCGCAAGGGCCTCGTGTTCAACCCAACGAAGGCACACCATGGACAATCGCCGCTTTGGGAGAGCGACGGGACGGTGCCCGGAGAGCACCAGGACAGTTGCGTAGTCCGAGGGCACCTTCGGTTCGGTGTGCCGTTCGACCCGAAAATCCACTACGACTGCAAGCTGCCCAATGCCAGGCGCAGTCCTTGGGGCCCGCCGCTTCCAAAGCTGCCATGGACCGACGACGTTGGAGGCGAGCCGACGCCACGCCAACATTGCGCCGAAGCGCCTGGTGCCCCGGCAAGCCGGCAAGGGCCGGTTTCGGGGATCTCGGGCGGGACGGCGTCACGAGAGTTCGCTGGGACACCCGCGGGCGTGGAAAAGCAGGACGCTCTCGTGTCGATTTTCGCAGTCAGGAGCTGCTGAAAATGGCTGTTTGGGGCAAAATCCTTGCGAATCCCCGACTGACGGATGGCGGTGGAGGTGGCTGGCGACCGCGGCACGCGCCCTCGTCGAAGCTCGAGGAAGAGGGCATCGAGCACGAACTGTCAGCGAGCTATAGATCAATGTCAGGTTGTATAGATGGCGGACGCTGTTGACGGCTCGCGCTTCCACGGTCGCGACAGGAGACCGGCTGTCGACCAGGCCGCGGCGGCCGATGAGGCGGCCGATCACGGCGATGGCGGTCAGCAGCGATCGGGAGGCCGCCGGCGCGGGCAGAGGGTCCAGGAGCACGGCTGCAGCTCGTTGACCTAGGCGACGGTTTCACCGTAGGTATCGCGCTCGGTGTATTCGACGATGCCCGCAGGCTGCCAGCCGGGCGCACTGGCGTCGCTAACGGTGTGCCTGCAGTGCGGGCAGTCGCCGCGCATGTAGACCCGCGTGCCGACGGTGGTGAAGCGGTGAGCTTCGGTCGATGGGTGGCGCATGGTTTTTCTGCCGCGACTGGAAGTGCCGTGGGTACGTGCGGATGAACGTGGGTAACTTCGCGGGGGCGCTTGCGGATCTGGAGGAAGTCCTGAAGGTCAGGCCGAACCATGCGATGGCCCTGGCCTGGGCTGCGCGATGCGCGTTCGAGGCCGGAGACAGTCGGAAGGGATTGCGACTGGCACGCCTGGCAAGGCGTTTCGGGGAACCGGCCAGGTATCAGGAGTGGACGGCTGGACGAGGGCCCTGGTGACTACCGGCAGAGACGGGGACCCGTCAGATGAGACGCCGGCGCCGAACACGATCACGCCACGTCGGATCGACTTCGAGGTCGGGGCAGCGTGACCGCGCGGGTTGCGCCACTGCGTCAGCGCCAGGTGGGTGGACGGATGATCGACGTCCTTCCGGTGCGCCTCACCGTATCGGGTAGTTGGCTTTGCTTCAGGATGTTCCGGCCGATAATGAACGAGCCGCTGGCGACGCGGCGGAGCTTGTCCGACCGCCGGTTCGGCGGGAAGGCAACGATCACGCGCTTGTCGGGATACCGCGCGAGAACCGCCTCGATCGGGCCCGCCAGATCACTGTCGCCGGACACGATGAAGGCGGTGTCGAACCTGTCGTCCTGGGCGTCGCCGAGCAGCTGCACGGCGATGTTCACGTCGGTCATCTTTTCCTCGTAGACAGGCCACTCCACCCCGCAACTGGCGCACCTTCGCGTCTTCTGAAGGAAATGACCGTAGTGGATGGTCAGATCAGGGAGCGTCTCGAGAGCGCGCAGGAATGCGGCCTGACGTGCCCGTTTGTCGGCCTGGGGTCCCGCTATCCGCGCGGTGAAATAGCGGACGCCCGACAGGCTCTGCCCGTGCTGCAGCAGGAGGCGCTGCGACAAAGCCACGAGGTCAAGCCAGTAGAACCGGCGCCAGCTCTTCGACTTCAATCCGTAGTAGAGGTTGAATCCATCCACGTAGACCATCGCCCGGCGACCCGGCGCTGGCCCTGCATGATGTTGTTCTGCGCCCATGGGCTGCTCCACCGGCTCTTGCGGTGTTGACAAAACACGCCGCGAGAACATAATTTGCGATACCCCGCCAGCAACGCTGATTGCTGGCCCGACGCCCCGAAAGGGGCGTCTTCTTTTCTGCCGACCCTGCGCACGGTCGCCCCGAAAAATCGGAGCCATGACTGCGGCTTGTCTGTTCGTTCATTGCAAAGTACCGTTGTGGTGTGACATGTGCAACACACACCTTTAAGGTCATGCGATGCCGGAGTCAATGCTGCCAGAAGAGATTCGGGAGATCCGGAAGGCTCTCAAGCTGACGCAGGCTCAAGCTGGCGCCTTGCTGGGGGGCGGACCGCGCGCCTTCGCGAAGTACGAGGCGGGCGTTGTCGAACCGTCGGCCGGCCTTGTCAAGCTTCTCCGACTTTTGGAAGGCAATCCGTCCGCCCTTGCCGCGGTGGGTGGTAAGCGGCTCCAGCCGACGTCGGCGTTGGTCGGGCCGTTTGCATGCACAGGCGAAGACGTGATGCACCTTCGCGAGTGGGAGCTGCCCCAGTTTCTGCGTTCGCTACTGCATGCCGAAGCCGAGGCGAACGGGCTGGCGGCCGACGGCATTCATGTCGCCGAGGAGTACTTCGTGGCCGACGGCGGCGAAGACGCGCACATCCGGTGGAAGGACGGCCCGGATCGTACGCCGCATCTGCCTGCGCGATACACGCAGTTCCAGATCAAGACAGGCGCCATCACCCCGGCGAAGGCCGGCCGGGAGGTGCTGGCCAAAGACGGCAGTGTGAAAGGGAGGGTCAGGGCTGCTCTCGAAGAGGGCGCGCACTACGTTCTGCTCTGCACGACCTCGCTCACGGGGAAGAAGGCTGAAGCGATGGCTGAGAAGCTTCTGGCGTCGATATGCGCTGCAGGGCTCTCCGTCGACAGGGAACGGATCCATGTGCGGGACGCTGACCAGGTCGCCGCATGGGCCAACAACTACCCGGCGATCGTGGCCCGTCTGAGGGAGCGGAGCCGACCGGGCTCATCCGGCCCCTTCCGGTCGTTGATCCAGTGGACGAGCCGCACGGAACACGTCCTCTCGCCTTTCGTCGAGGACTCGAGGCTGCCGCCGCTGAAGGATCGCCTCTTCCAGGATCTAAGCCGGCCTAGACGGATGTTGCGCGTCCTCGGCGCGGCGGGCGTCGGCAAGTCCCGTCTGGTTCTCGAGAGTCTGTGGGAAGAGGACGCCCGGTTTCCGCATCTGAATGAATTCGTGCTCTACGCGGACCTGTCCGAGGTCGAGGAGACCGCCGTCCTTGGCGCGGCGCGAACGCTGGCGGACACGGAGGCGCGCGCCGTCGTCGTCATGGACGACTGCCCGCAGGAGACGCACGACCGACTTGCGGGAATCGTGATGGCACCGGGCAGTCGTCTTTCGCTGGTCACGATCGACAACAACGACGCCGACGCCAGAGCGTACCGGGGCCGCTCGGACGCGGTGCACGTTGGCCTTGCTCCGCCCAACGTCACCGAGACCATCGTCGACCGCAAGTTGCCCGAGCTCCCTTTCGAAGACAGACCGCGCCTGCTCCTGTTCTCCCGCGGCTATCCGGAGATCGCTGTCCGCGTCGCGGCGGCATGGGCGGAAAGCAGGCCGATGCCATACTCGATGGAAACCTACTTCGTGGACGCGTTCGTCACAGGCCGGAACGACCCGGAAGCGGTACTGGCGATCCGCACCGCGATGCTGGTCGCCGCCTTCGGCACGGTCCGGCAAGCGCCTGCGGAGCGCAGCCAGGTCGCGCACGTGGCGAAGTGGGGACGCGGGATCACCGCGGCCGACATGCATGCTGCGCTGGACAGGCTGGTTGCCCGGGGCGTCGTGCAGCGGCGCGGGGGGCTTCTAGTGCTTCAGCCCCGTCCCGTGGCGATGCAGCTCACCGAGAGGCAGTGGCGGGAGTGGAGCCCGGAGCAATGGACGGCTCTTCTCGCCGGCGATGCGTCAGAGGACCTGAGGCACAACGCGGCCCGCTAGCTGGCGTGGGCGAACGACACGGAAATCGCCCGGAAAGTCGCCGCCGCGATGCTGGGTCCGCAAGGTCCGCTCGACGGTATGGAGCGGTTGCGCAGTCCGGGGAATGCCGGGGTGCTCTCCCATCTCGCCGAAATAGATGCCCGGCGGGCCGTCGACTGCATCCGACGGGCGTTGGACAGCGTGCCGGATATGGCGACTGTCCGCGACGAAATCCGGTGGGATCTCGTCGAGGCTATCGAGAAGATCGCGTTCCTCCCGGAAACCTTCGTTGATGCAGCATCGCTCATGCTGAGGCTTGCGGTCAACGAGACGGAGCACCACATCTCCAACAATGCGACCGGTCGGTTCGCGGCACTGTTTCCCGTGCTGGGAGGAGCGACGGCCGCGGATGGCGCGTCCCGCAAGACACTCCTGCGCGATGCGGCGAAAACCATCGATCCGCGGCAGCGCACGGTCGTCGTCGGAGCCCTGCGACAGGGTGCCGAGACCACGTACTTCTCCCGGTTTGTTGTGGGGGCGGAGACCCACGGATCGCGACCTGCGCTGGAGCCTTGGCGCCCCGACAACACCGAGGAGGCATCGGAGTATGTTTCGTTCTGCGTGGAACTCCTCGCCGAGGAGGCCGCTTGCGACGATGATGTCGGTGTCGAGGCCCGGGCCGAGCTCGGGCATGAACTTCGCGTGCTGACGTCGTCAGGGCTCGTCGACCTAGTGGAGACGGTCGTCGGTCGGGTCGTGGATGCGGTTGGGTCGTGGCCGGAGGCGATCGAGAGCATCGGCAACTTCCTCCGGTTCGATGCAGCCGGAATGCCGGAGGAGGTCGTCGTCCGGGCGCGCGACATGATCCAACGTCTGCAGCCCGCAACGCTTTCCGATCGCATCCGCGGCCTCGTCTCCAACATGCCCTGGGACTATCCGAACGGCGAGGATATCGAGTACGACGACCAGGCTAGGCGGCAACTCGACACGGTCCGCGCGATCGCGGAGGAAGCGCTCCACGACCTGCCCGTCCTGGCGGAGAACCTGCCGCAGCTGTGCAGCGGTTCGCAACGGTGGGCCGGGGTGTTCGGCGAGTACGTCGGCGCCCGCGTCGAAACGCCGGGTGACTGGTTTCGACGCATCGAGACAGCCTTGCGCGGGACACCGGACGAAGGCCGGAACTTCGATCTTCTATCGGGGTTTCTCAAGGGGCTCTCGGAACGGGATGCCGATCCGTGGAGGCCTTCAAGAGAGAGGTCACCGAATCAGTCGATCTGGCGCGGGCCTTGCCCGGGATCTGCTCACGCCTTGGAATCGTTGAAACGGACGTTTGACTGGCTGTCGATGGCCTGCGGGCGGGCACTTTGCCGCCCTGGACGTTGCGGCAATGGGGCTCCGGCAGCGTTCTTTCGTCCGTATCGGCCGAGGCACTCGCCCTGCTATTCGACGAACTCCGAGGGCAACACGGCGTCGACGGTTTGCTGGTTGTCGTGGAGCTGATGGGGATGCTGGCGCACGGGTTTCCGGAGCGGCTCGAGGAGCTTCGGCCCCAAGTCCTCGAGTTTGCGGGGTCGATGGTCCGCGCCGATCTTCCGCGTCACGGAGCGATGGTCGGCCACTACGCCGAGAAGATCCTGACCTGGCTCCTGGCGCAAGGCCGCGAGGACAGCGACGCACGGTCGCTGGCACTGACGCTGGCCGGTGGGTTTGCCGACGACGGCCTGTCGTCGAACACCGCCGAGCTGCTCTCGCCGGTACTCCCCATGCTGCTGTCGCAATTCCCCGAGATCGCATGGCCACTGATCGGGCAGCAGATCGTCGGAGAAACCGTAGCGGCCTGGCACCTCCGGCATGTCGTCGGCGAGACCTTCTCCGGTCATGGACAGACCTCGGACCCGCCGATCATGAGTCTGCCGCTCGACACGCTTTTTGCCTGGTGCGGCGCGAATCCGAACGAAGCGCCGGCATGCATGGCGCGGATGCTGCCAATTCTGGCTGTCGGGAAGTCCGGCGAAGGCGGAATGGTGCTGCATCCGCTGTTCCGGCGGTTGCTTGATCAGTTCGGCGATCGCGAAGACGTTCTGGAAGCCGCGACGGCGAGCATTCACACGTTCGGCTGGACCGGCTCGCTCACGGACTACTACGCTCAATATCGACGTCCCTTGGAGTCGCTTGGTGATCACCCCGTTGCGCGGGTGGCGCGGTGGGCCGACCGGACTGTCCGCCAGCTTGATCAGGAAATCGAGCGCGCCAGGAGTCGCGAGGACGAACGTCGGGCCCAGTCGGAAATCTAGGCTGGCCGCCGTTACGCTAGTTGGCGTCAGCGAACACTAGGTGCGCACCGTACTGGAACACGAGGCCAACTACCTTCGAAACAATGAAACCGGGGAGGTATCGAGATGAACCCATCACTACGGCGACTCGCGAATGAGGTCATCGCCGGCTTCGGGGAGGCGACGGACCTTTACTACCGTCTGTCAGGGGGATGGGAGTTGTGCATGGCGCCCGAGTATTACAGTACCGTGAAGATTGCTGAGCGCCTGGCTGCGGCGAATGGCCGTACGTGACGCTAGAGCAGAATATCGGCGACGCGGTGCGGTGGTCCGGTCCCAGGCAGCTTGGGACCGGACTCACGGCCTCACCAGAAGCCTCTTCCAAACCAGGGTCGGTTCGACATTGCTGTATGGGGACCCGGCTCTGAAAAGATCTTGGGCGTCATCGAGATCAAGGAGGTGGATTACGTCACCTACGGGAAGGTCAAGCGCGACGTCGAGCGAGTGTGCAGCGCCCTGAAACAGACGAAGTCGCTCAAGTGGGGCATGGTTGCCTATTACGGCACCCTCTGGGACGGAGTAGCGAAGTCAGGCAAAGCTCGGCTCGACACTCGCACGCAGATCATCGAGGGCCGTGCAATTTCGCACGTCAGTGGGAAGAGATTGCAGTGTGCGCGTGTCGTAGGCACCGACCGTCGCCTGCGCAATGACGACCATGGCGGCGTTGGCCGGGCTGAAGTTCTCGTGTTCAGTCGCTACCGACGTCGCTCCCGACCCGACCTCTCGGGCAGAAAATCAGGCGTCTGCAGCCCCTGAGTCGACTGCACGCACTCCGGATGGTGAAACGGCGGGTGCTGGATCCGGCAGATGCGTAAACCGGGACAGCGGCAGGTGCGGATTGACGAGGTATCGCGGGAGAGGGAGTTGACGCAGTTCGAAGAGGGACATCGCTTCGCTTCTTCGGCGAAGTACAACGACATGTGGATCGTAGTCGAGCTTGCGAGTCCACAGGGAGAAGAGCGAGCGGTGGCGGACGTCCGCCAAGCGCTGGCGCGGCGCTACGAGCCCTTCCGTGACGCCAGCGTGGAGAGGCACTGTTGAGCGAGCGGAGTGCGTCTGCGTGCGTCCGCGTCGACGGCCGGTGAGCGGGTCACGTTGGTCGCATGGTTCTTGGCGTGATCGGCGCGGACAGATTGGACGGAGTGGTGCATTGACCGAAGTAGCGATTTACCGGGATTCCCTGAGCGCGTGGAAGGAGCTTGCGGAAGTCGGCGGACTGGAACCGGACGGCCGGGACTCGGACCTCGCGGGCGAACTGAAGAACAGCTCGACCGGGAATGCGGACACGCTCGAGTCGGCACTACGGGCAGCGCCGGTAGACGCTTTCGTTCAAGCGCTGTTCCGGCTGATCCAGCCGCGACTTGGTGGAGAAGCCGCTTCTCCATGAGGCCATCGGTTCCCGAGTATTGGGCCTTTGATGCACTGCGCAGCACCCTTTCGGACGATGGCGTGCGCGGCTGGCGACTGAGGGGGGGACGCTATCGCCGCATCCGGCCGAGCCGTCCCGAGGCAGGCGAGCAGCCGGCGCCAGCCTCGGCGCGTGCCACTTCAGCGAATCGCTGGCCTTTGCATCTACTCGAAAGGCCGCGAGCTGTGGCTGCACGATCCACGGGAAGGCAGGCTTCGCTTGCCCCACGAGGAGCGTGACGCGTGGGAGGAGGCGGAGGCGTTGCTCGAAGGCAAGCGGCAAGAGTTGGCAGAGGAACGCCAGCGGCGCAAAGCGCTTGAGGCGGAGCTGCCGGCGTTGAGGAACGCCTGACTCTTCGGATCAGCCCAGTTCGGCTTTCAGTGCGGCGATCTCGTCGGCGATGCGTTCCTGGCTCGGCAGCTCTCGTCCCGCGCGGCCATACCAGTAGCCGGCGTTGCGCCGATCTCCTTCCAGCATGTGGACGATGCCGTGTGCCCAGGCGCCGAGTGTCGTGTCGTCGGCCTGGGCTATGCCGTGGGCGGTTTCCCAATCGCCCTCTTCCAAGAGGGCGACGGCGTCTGCCAGTGTCTTCATCGGGCATTCTCCTTGGGTCAGTCCGGCAGGCCGAGCACCCGCTTGGCGATGATGTTGAGCTGGATTTCCCGCGTGCCGCCGGCGATGGTCAGCGCCTTCTGACGCAGCCAGTCGCGGGTGGCTTCCAGGTCGTCTTCGGCGAATGCGTCGCCACTCCAGCCGATTCCCCGCGTGCCCATCGCGTCCAGCAGCAACTTATGGGACACCTGTGCGTTGACGGCGCCGGTGAGCTTTACCGCGGAAGAGGCGAAGCCCGGGCCCCTGGCCGAGGTCTCGTCGATGACGCGCTGGCGGGTGAGGCGCTGGGCGTGGTCGTTGACCCTGCAGTCGATGAGTCGGCGGCGCAGTCCTGCGTGGGTCATTCTTCCGCCCTGCAAGCCGACTTGCGCGACCATTCGCTCGGCCAGGCGGTTGTCGTCGTCGCGACCGCCCTGGGAGCCGGAAGTGTTGATGCCGGCGTGGGTGGAGCGCTCGAACTGCAGCAGCCGCTTGCCCACCGTCCAGCCGTTGTCCACGCCGCCGACGATGTCGTCTGCACTTGCCTCGGCATCCTCGAACAGGGTCTCGTTGAAGGGCGAGGCGCCGGAGATGAGGCGAATGGGTCGCACCACGACGCCGGGCTGGTGCATGTCCACCAGCACGAGGCTGATGCCGAGATGCTTGGGCTTGTCGGGCGAGGTGCGGGCGAGCACGAAGATGTAGTCGGCCTCCATCGCGTCGGAGGTCCAGATCTTGCGGCCGTTCAGCACCAGGCGGTCGCCGTCGCGCACGGCGCGGGTGGCGAGGCTCGCGAGGTCGGAACCGGCGCCGGGTTCCGAGTATCCCATCGCCCAGCCGCCCTCGCCGCGGGCGATGCCGGGCAGCCAGCGCTCCTTTTGCCCGTCGGTGCCGTATTCGAGCAGGGTGGGGCCGATGTAGTTGACGCCGCGGCCGGTGAGGGGAGGGCGCGCGCCAATGCGTCCAAGCTCCTCGATCAGGATTCGGTACTGCTCCTTCGTCAGCTCGTCGCCGCCGTAGCGCTTGGGCCACGAGGGCACGGTCCAGCCACGCTCCGCCATGCGCTCGAGCCAGAGCCGGCTGTCTTGGTCGAGTGCTTGCTTGCGGCTGCCCCACGGGATCGGGCCCTGGCCGCGCACTCCGCATGGGCAGTTCTCCGCAAGCCAGGCGCGGGTGTCGCTGCGGAACTCGGCAAGTTCGCTTGCGCGCGTCATGCTCAATCGGCCATTGCCCATTCGTTGTCGGCATCCTCGCCGGCGACGGTGGAGCGTGCCATCACCCGGGCCTGGTCGGGTGGCCAGGGGTGGCCGCGATGCAGCACGCAGCGGTTGTCCCAGATGACAATGTCGCCGGGCTGCCAGCGGTGCTTCCAGGTTCTCGGTGGCTGACAGGCCTCCGTGGTCAGCCGCCGCAGCAGGCGTCGGGATTCCTCCTGATCCTCACCGACGATGTGGCTGGCGTGGCGCCCGACGAAGAGGTTGGGGCGCCCCGTGGCGGGGTGGATGTGCATGAGGGGATGGACTACCGGCGGCAGGTGGTCGAGCTCGGCCTCGTTCAAGAGTTCGAGGCCCCCGTGCCAGGCATGGCTGAAGCGATAGCTGTGGACAGCTTCCTTGTCCCTGAGCCATTCCTGCGTCGCGCCGTCGAGCGCGTCCCAGGCGGCGCGAAGGTCTGCCCACTCGGTCTCGCCGCCGCTGTCCGGCACCACATGGGCGGCGAGGATCGACGCCTTGGCGCCGACGCGCTTGTAGGAGCTGTCCGAATGCCATTGCTGGTTGCCGCGCTGGAAGCGCGCCTGCAAGGCTTCGGCGTCCACCACCTTGCCATCCTTGTCCACGTTGGACATGCGGCCGAGCTTGGTGAGGCTCACCTTGGCGGTGCGCTTGAGTCCCATCTCCAGCCGCCCGAAACGGCGCGTGAACGCGATATGATCGGCATCGCTCAGATGCTGACGCGGAAATAGCAACACGGCATGTTCGTGCCAGGCAGCCTCGATGCGACGGAACGCATCGTCGTCGATCGCGGCGAGATCGACATCGCGCACCACCGCGCCAAGAGTCGAGTCGAGCGGTTCGATTCGCATGGCATCCTGCCCGGCAAGTGGAGAATTCGCCACTGTATCATTGCTCTGGTCTGCCTCGCTGCGGCACAGCCGGCGCTGGCCGCGGCGGTGCGGCAAACCCTGTCGAACGGCGACACCTACATGGGCGAGGTGGTCGATGGGATGAAGTCGGGACAGGGGGAGTATGTCTGGGCAGATGGCCATCGCTATGTCGGCGGCTATCGGGCGGATCGAATGCACGGCATCGGCACCTTCACCTGGCCCGACGGGCGCGAATACGAGGGACAGTTCGTCGATGGCCGCCGCCACGGACAGGGCGTCTTCACCTTGGCCAACGGCGACGTCTATGACGGTGCCTTCGTGGACAACGCCATGACCGGCAAGGGCGCCTACACCTTCGCCAACGGCGATGTCTATCAAGGCGACTTCGTGGCCGGCGAACGCACCGGCCAGGGCGTACACGAATGGAGCAACGGCAGCCGCTACGAGGGTGGCGTGCGCGGCGGACTGCCCCATGGCGTGGGCGAATACACCCGCCCCGACGGCTGGACCTATCGCGGCGAATACGCCGCCGGCGCCCGCCACGGCCACGGCGACCTCACCTGGCCCAACGGCAATCGCTATGTCGGCGCCTTCGCCAGCGACCAGCGCAACGGCTTCGGCTATCTGCATTGGCGTGACGGCACCCTCTATCGCGGACACTTTGCCGCCGGCAGCCCGCACGGGGCCGGCGTCAAGGAGACTCCCGAAGGGGAGCGCTTCTTCGAATACTGGGTGCAGGACAACCTCGTCTCGTCCCGTCGCATCGAAGTCCGCCCCGCCTGTCGCCTCAGCCACGCCGGTGCCGAATGGATGTTCGACGGCGATGGCTGCATCAACGGGCTCGCGCATGGCGTTGGCGACATCGTGCGCATCGATGGCGGTGCCTGGGCGGCGGACGCGAAGGTCGTGCTCGGCAAGTTGGTGGAGGGCGAGGTGGTGCCGCTGACGCTGCCGCCTTGAACATCCCCGGCTACGCACTGCGGCGCGAGATTGCGCGTGCGGGCACGATGCGGGTGCATCTCGCGCATCAGCTGGATTCCGGTCGCGACGTGGCGGTCAAGGTGGTGGAGAACGCCGGCGAGGAGCTCGCCAGCCGCCTGTTACGCGAGGCCGAGGTGCTGCGGCGACTTCGCCATTCCAACATCGTCAGCGTGTTCGATGCTGGCGTTCATGACGGCGTCGCGTTTGTCGTCATGGAATACCTGGCCGGCGGCAACTTGCTGGCTCGGCTGGAGCAAGGCCTGCCGTTCGCCGACGTTCGCCGGATCGTCCGCGACATCGGTGCGGCGCTGGACCATGCTCACGGCCGCCGCGTACTGCACTGCGACGTCAAGCCCGAGAACATCCTCTTTCGCGATTCGACGGGCCTGGGCGGCAGGTCCCCGGCATTGCTCGGCGACTTCGGCATTGCCCGCATCGCGTGGGAGAGCGCGCCGGAAGCAGATGCGCCACTGCAGGCGAGCCTGCCGTATGCCAGCCCCGAGCAGCTTGCGGGACGGGAACTCGATCATCGAACGGACATATACAGCCTGGGCGCCGTGCTGCACCTGATGCTGACCGGCGAACCGCCGCCTCGCAGCGGTGCCGACGGCATTGTTCGACTGCATGAGGCGACGCCCCATCTGCCGCGCAATTTCGCGCCACTCGCCGACGTGATGGGACGCGCGCTTGCGCCATCGCCGGAAGCTCGACCTGGTTCCGGGGCGGAGCTTGTCCGCGAGCTTGATGCCGTGGAGGTGGAGGGCGCACCGAACCTGGTGGTGCGGGCGGCGGCGGTAACCACCGCGGAAATCCAGTCCGTGGCACCCATCGGCGATGTGTTGGACCCCCTCGTGACGCGGGCGGAACCGCCGCGCCGGAGGCGTCGGGCTGGCCGCCTGGTGGCATCGCTCCTGGGCGTCGCGTTTCTTGTCGGTGCGGCGGCGCTGCTGCGTCCGGACTGGCCGGCTCGTGCATTCGCGTTTCTGGGCCTTGCCCAAGACCCGGACGTGGCCATCGCCTGGAACAACGCCGAGGCGCTTGGCGCCGATCCGAGCCAGTCGCTCGGCGTGGTGGTGGCCGCATACCGTCGCGTGCTGGAACTGGATCCGGGCAATGCCGATGCAGCCGCCGCCATCGAGGACGCCGCGGACCGCTGGAAGCAGGACGTGCAGGCCGCCATCGACGCGGACGACCTCGCGCTCGCCTCGCTGCGGCTCGACGACGTGGCGGCGGTGTTCCCGGACGACCCCGACACATCGAGCCTCTTCAATCGCCTTCGCAATCGGCGCCATGCCGAACAGCTCATCGACGATACCCAGCGGCTGCTCGAACGCGCTGGCCTGTCGCACGAGCCGAGCGCCACGGCGGCGATCCAGGCCTATCAGGAGGCGCTCCGACTCAGCCCCGGCGACCTGACCGCCTTGGCCGCGCTCGATGCCCTCGCAGCGCACTACACGGGTCTCGCCCACGATGCGGCCATCGCCGGAGACGTCGCCGACGCGATGAACAACCTGGGCCGGGCGGTGACGGCAAATCCCGACTTCGATGGCCTTGGCGACGTGCGTGCCACCATCAATGCCGCGGCCACTCTGCAGGCGCAGATGGAGGCCATGCTCCAGCAGGCGGCGGATTTGCGCGAGCAGGGCGTGCTCATCGATCCGCCGGAATCCAACGCGGCGCAGATCTACCATCAGGTGCTGGCCACGGACCCCGCCAACGCCGTCGCCATGCAGGGGCTGGCCGAGGTGTCGGCGCAGGTGCTGACCGTGTTCGTCGCCGAACTCGAAGCAGGTCGCCAGCGGGAAGCGCGCCGGTTGATCGACCGTTCCGTGGCATCCGGCCTCGATGAGGGCGCCGTGAACGACATGAAAGGGCGCTTGGAGCAGGAAATCGCGCGCCTCGAACAGGTGGCGGACCTGTTGGCCGAGGCGAGGTCGCTGTTTGCCGAGGGCTACATCACCGAACCCGTTGAAGCCAACGCGGTGGCTCGGCTGCGGGAGGCGACGCGGCTGGACCCCGGCAACGCCGAGGCCCAGGAGTTGCTCGCAGCCTGCGCCGAGCGACTGGCGGCGGTGGCCGAAGACGCCCATGCGGCCGGCATGGCCGAAGACGCAGGGCGCTATCTGGATCTTGCCCTCACGGTAACGCCCGGCGTTCAGGCATGGCGTGAGCGCCGCGATGCTTGGCTGGCGGACGACCGGGGGTAGCGACGCGAGTGGAGGGAAAAATGGAGGGAAAGTCGAGAAGAGAGTGGAGGAAAGTGCGAAAGCAGTTGTTTCCGAGACGGCAGGGGAGTAGGGTGCGCGCACCTCCAGCGCCACGGATGGGTCGTCCATGACCATCTTGGTGATGGACGACGACGATTCCGTTGCATCGCCGCTGATCCAGCATCTATGTGAACTCGGCTACGAGGCGGTCGCCCCGGCCAGGGCCGTTGTTGGCTTCGCCGAATCGCTCGACGAAGCGCAGGCGGTTGTCTGCTCCTTCAACGGCTCCTGGCCTCGCCGTCTCGAAGCGGTGCGGGCGATCGCCCGTGGCGTGCCGGTGCTGATGACGGCGCCGCAAATGCCGGCCGCGGAGGACCTCTTGGCGGCGGTGCGCGCCGGCGCCGACGATTTCGTGATCTGGCCGGCCGGCCGCGGCGAACTCGACGAGCGCATCCGCGCCAACACCGCCGACCGCCGCCCCGGCGCCACCGACCCCGCGCTGGTGCGGTTTCAGGCAGACCTCGAACGCGACCAGCGCGCAGGACGGCAGGTGCAGCGTGCCATGCTGCCCACCAACCCCATGGTCATCTCCGGCTACCGGCTCAGCCATCAGGTGCGTTCGTCGCTGCTCCTGTCCGGCGACTTCGTGGACTATTTCCGCATCACGGACCGGCAGTTCCTGTTCTATGTGGCGGACGTCTCCGGCCACGGCGCATCGAGCGCCTTCCTGACTGTGGTGCTGCGCAATCTCTCGCGGCGGCTGCGACGGGAGTTCCATCCGCGCGGCAACGGGGCAGACCCGGCCAACATGCTGGTGGCGCTCAACGGCGACATCCTCGACTACGAGATCGACAAGCACGTAGCGATGTTCATGGGCGTTGTGGACGTGGAGGACCACACCCTCACCTACGCCAACGCCGGGCATTTCCCGCATCCGGTGTACGTCGGTGCCGACGGGGGCGAATTCCTGGCGGCGACCGGCAAGCCGCTTGGGCTCTTCCTGCAGGTGTCCTACCGCGCCCGCACGGTGCCGTTCGGCGTCGGCGACCATGTGGCGGTGTTCTCGGACGGGGTGCTCGACGCGATGGACGCGCCGAGCCTGACCGCCAAGGAAGAGTGCTTGGTGGAATGTGCCGTGCAGCGGGCGCCGGACATCGATGCCATGTGGGATGCCGCCGGCGTGCGCGACGCCACGCCAGGGCCGGACGACATGACCTGCCTCGTCGTCAGCCGAGAGCCGTAGCCGTGACCGCCGGGCGCATCTTCGCCGCCAATCGTGACGGCGCCTACGTGATGAAATTCGTGGGCGACGTGCGGCTGAACCTGTGCATCGCCGTGGACGAATTCCTGGACCGGATGTTCGACGATCCGGAGTTCCGCTCGGTGCTGGTGGATCTTTCCACCACCGAAGGCATCGACAGCACCTCGCTTGGCATGTTGGCAAAGCTCTCCAACCGCGCTCAGGAGAGTGAGCGCCCCACCCCGGTTCTGGTCTCCACCAATCCTGACATCACCCGCCTGCTGCTGACGATGGGCTTCGACGATGTGTTCCGGATCATCGAGGAGCCGTTGGAGCACGAAAGCCAGCTTGGCGAACTGCCGGGCGCGGATGTGGGAGCCGACGACCTTCGATCACGGGTGCTGGAGGCACACCGGACCCTGATGGGGATGAACGAGCAGAACCGGCTGGAGTTCCAGGACCTGGTGGCTACCCTCGAAGCGTCCGGCTAGCGCCACAGGAACCGTTGCCTTTCGGCAACGCTTCCTGCCCCAGCCCAAGCCGTCCTGTCACCCCGTCGGCATTCGGCCAGCCTGCGCCGTAGAACGACGCAGTCATCTGCGTGGGGCACGCAACCACCCCCAACGAACCGAAGCTCTCAGCCCTCCTGCGGTCCAAGCGGCGCTGCCAGCTTTGCCGCAATGAACTCCGCGTGGGAGAGGTATAGGAGGTCCGAAATCCGCCGGATAGCCGCCTCTTCGTAGCGGTGCTGGTTGCCGTCGAAGCGGGCCAGCCGCCACATGTGCCGGAGGATGTCGGCGCGTTCCTGGCGCGAGCAGGCTTCGTTCAGCAGGCGGGTGAAGGGATAGACGCCGGCGCTGGTGTCGTGCAGTTCGCGGGCGCGGACGATGGTGGATTCCACCGCGTCGCCCTCGAGCCCCCAGCTGGTGCGCAGGGCGTCCTTGATGCAGGCGACCTCGTCGTCGGCGATGTCGTGGTCAGCCCAAGCCACTTCCAGCAGCAGTATGGTGGCGGCCAGCGGCGCGGTGAAGTCCTCGTCGGCCTCCGGCGTGATCTCGGGCCCGGCCAGGAACTCTCGCAGCCTCGCCAGCATCAAGCAGCTCGCAGGGTGTGTACGGGCATCACCTGCTCGAACGCCGCGACAAGGTCGTCCACTCCCGCGTCCGCGCGCTTGGCGAAGGCGCTCAGGACACGCCGGAAGCGGCGGGCGCCGGGGCGTCCGCTGGCGAGGCCCATCATGTGTCGCGTCAGGTCATGCAGGCGGGCGCCGTCTGCCAAGGTGCTCCGCGCATACGGCACATAGGCATCCAGGATGGCCGCCGCGTCGAGGGCCGCGCCGCCAAAGAGCCCGGCGTGAAGCTCTGCCAGCCACACGGGATCCCTGTAAGCGGCGCGTCCCACCATGACCCCGTCGGCCCACGCAACACACGCAAGCGCTTGCTCGATGTCGCAGATGCCGCCGTTGATGACGACGCGCAGGGCCGGGAAATCCGCAGCGAGGCGCCGTACCCGATGGAACTTGAGCGGCGGAATCTCCCGGTTCTGTGCCGGTGACAGACCCTTGAGCACCGCAATCCGGGCATGGACGACCAAGGTGTCGATGCCGGCATCGGCCACGCAACCAACGAAATCGCACAGGAAGCCGTAGTCGTCGCGCTCGTCCACGCCGATGCGGCACTTGACGGTGACCGGCAGCGAGCAGGCATCCTGCATCGCTCGCGTCGCCTCCGCCACCCGCTCCGGCGTCCGCATGAGGCAGGCGCCGAACGCACCCTCGCGCACCTTGGGCGATGGGCAGCCGACGTTGAGGTTCGCCTCGTCGAAGCCGAGCCGCTCGGCGAGCCGAGCCGCGTGGGCGAGCTCCGCCGGGTCGTTGCCGCCGAACTGCACCGCCACGGGATGCTCGGCCGGGCTGAAGCGCAGCAGCCGGCGCCAGTCACCGTGGCGAACGGCGGCTGCGGGGATCATTTCGGTATAGAGGCGCGCCTGCGGCGCCGCGATTCGGTGCAGCGCTCGGCAGTGGCGGTCCGTGCAGGCCATCATGGGCGCGACGCAAAGTCGCCACGGCGCGGATTCGATGGGGATGGCTGGTTTCATGGTTGCTGGTATTGTGCCGCCGCTCGAAGGTGAGGGGAACCGCAGTTGGTGCAGCGCGGCGCGGCGGCACTTCAGGTAACGGATCTGGTGACGGAGTTCCGCACCCCGGCCGGCGTTGGCAGGGCGGTCAACGGCGTGTCGTTCCACGTCGATGCCGGCGAGACCTTGGGCATCGTCGGCGAGTCCGGCTGCGGCAAGAGCGTGACCGCGCTGTCGATCCTGCGGCTGGTGCCGAGTCCGCCGGGGCACATCGTTGCCGGTTCCGCCCTGCTCGAGGGACGCGACCTCCTCGATCTGCCGGAACGCGAATTGCGCGATCTGCGCGGCAACCGCATCGCGATGATCTTTCAGGAGCCCATGACCTGCCTCAATCCGGTGCTGACGGTGGGCTTCCAGATCGCCGAGACCCTGCGCCGCCACCAGGGCATGTCGCGCCAGGGCGCCCGTGCCCGCGTGGTGGAATTGCTGAACCTCGTGCGCATCCCGGAGGCCGCCCGCCGTGCCACCGAGTATCCGCACCAGCTCTCCGGCGGAATGCGCCAGCGCGCCATGATTGCCATGGCACTCGCCTGCAATCCGGGCGTGCTGATCGCCGACGAGCCCACCACCGCCCTCGACGTGACCATCCAGGCGCAGGTGCTGGACCTCATGCGCGACTTGCAGGAGCGGCTCGGCACCGCGGTGGTGCTCATCACGCACGACCTCGGCGTGGTGGCCGAGACGGCGCATCGCGTGGTGGTGATGTATGCCGGGCGCAAGGTCGAGGAAGCCTCGGTGGAGGAGATCTTCGCAAGGCCCCTGCATCCCTACACGCAAGGGCTCCTGGCGTCGGTGCCGCGCCTCGGTGGCGGCGGGAGTCGCCTGGCGGAAATCCCGGGCGTGGTGCCGGCGCTGTCGGAGTTGCCGCCCGGCTGCGCCTTTGCGCCGCGCTGTCCCCTTGCGGACGAGCGTTGCCAGGCCGAGGCGCCCACGTTCGAGATGGACGACGGACACGGGGTGGCGTGCTGGCATGCTTGAGGTGGAAGGGCTGAAAATGCACTTCCCCATTCGCGCCGGGGTCTTCGGCGGCGTGGCGGGGCATGTTCACGCCGTGGACGGCGTGAGCTTTGATGTCGGCGAAGGCGAAACCGTGGGCCTCGTGGGCGAAAGCGGCTGCGGCAAGACCACGGTGGGGCGCTCGGTATTGCGGCTTCTCAAGCCCACCGCCGGGCGAATTCGCCTCCAGGGCGAGGACATCACCCATCTTGGCAACCGAGCGCTGCGGGCGCACCGGCGGCGGATGCAGATCATCTTTCAGGACCCGTTCTCGTCCCTCGATCCGCGCATGAAGGCGCGGGACATCGTCGGGGAACTGATGGACGTGCATGGCGTTGCACGCGGGGCGGAGCGGAACGAGCGCGTCGAAGCGCTGTTCGAGCGCGTGGGCCTGCGGCGCGACCAACTCGGCAACTATCCGCACGAGTTCTCCGGCGGGCAGCGCCAGCGCCTCGGCATCGCCCGGGCGCTGTCGCTCAGTCCGCGCTTGATCATCTGCGACGAGCCGGTGTCGGCGCTCGATGTCTCCATTCAGGCGCAGGTCATCAACCTGCTCATGGACCTCAAGCGGGAGCTCTCCCTCTCGTACCTGTTCATCGCCCACGATCTGGCCGTGGTGGAGCACATCAGCGACCGTGTGGCGGTGATGTACCTGGGCCGCATCGTCGAGTTCGCCAGCGCCAGGGACCTGTTCGAGAATCCCCAGCACCCCTACACCGAAAGCCTGCTGGCCGCGGTTCCTTCCACGACGCCTGGCCGGCGGCAGCGGCGGCGGCTCCTGCAGGGCGACGTGCCAAGTCCCATCAATCGCCCGACCGGATGCCACTTCCACCCTCGCTGCCCCCATGCCACCGAGCAATGCCGGTCTGAAGACCCGCAGCTGAAGCCCGTGGCCGAGGGCCATCTCGCGGCATGTCACCTGCGATGAAGCTGTCCTGTCTCCGGAGGCACGGTATCGCGCCCTCCATTGCCGTCTGGAGAGAGGGCATCCTGCTGCCCGCCATCTCCCTCTGGAGGGAGGGCATCTTGCCCTCCGTTGCACCGACAAGCGCGCGAGTGTGGCCGCGAACCCGCCCTTGTGCCCGAGTTGCTTCATGGATGGTTGTGCTGCTGCCTGGCCTTGCCGGCTGTTCCAGCGACAACTCCGGCGGCAGCGACGAGGTTCCCCGGGAAACCACCGGCGCCGCGCCGGCGGCGGTTCACGACAGCACCGAACCCGTCTATGGCGGCCATCTGCGCGTCGGCTATGTGCTGGAACCCACCTCGCTGGACGCGGTGCTGGGTCGTTCCGGCGGCGACGCCTACTACTGGCGGCAGATCTACGACCAGTTGGTGGACGTGGACCGCGACCTCGAACCCCTGCTGTCGCGTTCGCTGGCGACATCGTGGGAGATCGCTGAAAACCCGCACTCCATCACCTTCCGTCTGCGCCCGGGTGTCGTCTTCCACGACGGCACGCCATTCGACGCCGAGGCGGTCAAGTTCAACGTCGAGCGCATCCTCGACCCCGCCACCATGGCGACGCCGCGAGCCTCCATGACCGTGATCGAGTCGGTGGACGCCCTGGACGAACACACCGTGCGCTTCAATCTGCTGCGGCCCTGGGGCGCCGGCATCAACATGCTGGCCGATCGCGGCGGCGTGATGAATTCGCCGCGCGAGGTGCTGGCGCTCGGCGACGACTACGGCTGGAAGCCCTCTGGCACCGGGCCCTTTCGCGTCAACAAGGTCATCACCGGCACGATGGTGCATCTGGTGCGCAACGACGACTACTGGGCCAAGGACGATGCCGGCCGGCCCCTGCCTTACCTCGACGAGGTGACCATTCGCGTGATTCGCGACGAGACCGTGCTTGCCTCGGCCCTTCGCACCGGCGAGATCGACGTCGCCTACCTGCCCTACAAGGACGTGGCCGCCTTCCGCCGCGATCGGCGCTTCGCCATCGAGACCATGGCAGGCGGCGGCGTGTCGCTCCTGCTGGCCTTCAACGTCGGCCACGAGGCGGTGCGCGACGTCAACCTGCGTCTCGCCGTCGCCCACGCCATCGATCCGCACGTGATCAACCGCGCCATCTACTTCGACAAGGTGATGGTGGCCGACTCCGGCATGTGGCCGGTGGGTGCGTGGGCGCACGACCCGGAGGTTCCGCGCCCCACCTACGATCCGGCCAGGGCGCGCGAATACCTTGCCAAGGGCGGCCGTGCCGAGGGGTTCGAACTGACGGCCGTCGTCAACAATACGCCGGTCAACATCCTCGCGGCGGAGGTGATCCGCGCCATGCTGAAGAAGATCGGCGTGACGATGAACATCGAAGTGATGGCGGTCGGCGTCGCCGGCGAGAGCTTCTTCAACGCGCACCGCTTCCCGCTCTACTTGACCGGCTGGAGCCGCTATCCCGAACCGGACTGGATCGCTTCCCTCGCCTACAAGAGCGACGGTTTCTACAACGCCGCCAACCTGCCGCGCCCGGACGTGGACGCGCTGGTGGAGCGGGGCGCGTCGCTCTATCCCCTCCCGGACCGCCTGCGTGTCTATCGCCAACTCAACGCCTTGGTGCTGCGCGAAGCATGGTTCGTGCCGCTGTTGTACGGCATCAACTACGCCGCCGCGCCCCGCCGGGTGCGCAATCTCGACCGCCTAATGGGGTGGGATGCGAAGATGAACCTTCGAGAGATATGGATTGCGCGGTGACGGGTGGCTTTCGCAGTTGCGAATGCAACTGCAAACGTGCCCGCCAGGGCACGCGGGGTGGGATGAACCTTCGAGAGATCTGGATGGCGGACGGAGGCTGACGGCTGTGTGGCAGTACATCGTCCGCCGACTGTTGCAGATGGTGCCGGTGCTGGCGCTGGTGACCTTCCTCGTCCATGCCCTGATGCTGGCCATTCCCGGCGACCCGGTGCGGGCGCTGATCGGCCCCGGCGAGGTTCTGGACGAGGAGCAGATCGCCCTCATCCGCAAGGAGCACCATCTCGACGAGCCGGTGCTGGTGCAGTACGGCATCTGGCTCGGCAAGGCCGTGCAAGGCGACCTCGGCCGCTCCACCCAGAACCAGCGCCCGGTGGCGGAGGAACTCGGATCGAGGGCCCTCGTGACCCTGCAATTCGGCATCGTCGCGTGGATCACGGCGCTGTTCGTGGGGGTGCCGGCGGGGATCGCCTCGGCGGTGTATCGGGGGCGGCCGGTGGACTACGTGGCGACGGTGCTGTCCATCGGCGGCGTCGCCATACCCAACTTCTGGCTCGGCATCATGGCCATCCTGCTGTTCGGCGTCACCTTGGGATGGCTGCCGACCCAAGGCTATGTGGACATCTTCGAAGACCCGGTGGAGGGACTTCGCCACATGGCGCTGCCGGCCTTTGCCCTGGGAGTGACGAGCTGCGCCCTCATCATGCGCCAGAGCCGTTCCGCCATGCTCGAAGTGCTGGCACAGGACTACATGCGCACCGCCCGCGCCAAGGGCCTCAGCGAACGGGTGGTGATCTGGATCCACGCCCTGCGCAACGCGCTCTTGCCGGTGGTGACGGTGTTCGGCCTGCAAACGGGGCGCATCTTCGCCGGCGCCGTGGTGATCGAAACCCTGTTCGGCATTCCCGGCATGGGCAACTACATGGTGCAGGCCATCTTCGCCCGCGACTTCGTGGTGGTGCAGGGCGGGGTTCTGCTGATGGCGGTGTCGGTGCTCACCGCGAATCTGGTGACGGACCTCGCCTACGCCTGGCTCGATCCGAGGATCAAGTACGGTGACTGAAGGCACTCTCCCGGGCGCCCTGCCTGCCCTTGCCACGGAGCGCCCCGCGGTGGCGATACTGCGGCGCCTGCTCGCCATGCCGCAGGCGGCGCTGGGCGTGGTGGTGATCCTGCTCACGGTGCTGGCGGCGCTCCTGGCACCGTGGATCGTGCCGGTCGACCCCGAAGAGATGGATTTCGACAACCTGCTGAGCGGCATCTCCGCCGAACACTGGCTGGGTTCGGATCAGATGGGCCGCGACACCCTGGCGCGGCTCATCGTCGGCGCCCAGGTGGCGTTGATGGTGAGCATCGGCGCGGTGGGGCTGGGCGTGGCTCTCGGCGTGCCGCTGGGGCTTGCATCGGTGCATTTTCGCGGCTTCTTGGACGACGTGATCATGCGGGTGATGGACGCCCTGGTGGTGTTCCCCAGTCTCCTCATCGCCGTGGGCCTCGCCGCCGCCATGGGCGGCTCCCTCGCCACCGTGATCCTTGCCATTGGCCTTGCCAACGTGCCGTGGATGGCGCGGGTGGTGCGCAGCCAGGGACTGACCGTGCGCGAGCTCGACTATGTGGCGGCGGCGCAGGCCGGCGGCATGAGCAACGTGCGCATCATCGTCCGCCACATCCTGCCGAACAGCGTCGCCCCGGTGATCGTGCAGGCAACCCTCGGCATGGGCTATGCGGTGCTGACGGAGGCGGCGCTTGGCTTCATCGGCGTCGGCATCCAGCCACCAACCCCCACCTGGGGCAACATGCTGCAGCAGGCGTTCCCGATGCTGGACCAACAGCCCTTGCTCTCGGTGGTGCCGGGGCTCGCCATCTTCCTGTTGGTGCTCGCCTTCAACTTCGTCGGCGATGCCCTGAGGGACATCCTCGACCCACGCCTGAAGGGCGTCGTGGCCACCTGACCGGTCACCGGATCGCGGAGTTGTTTCAATATATGTCCAATTATCTCTCCACTATATCTTCATTCTTTCGATTCAAGCGCGTATAGTGCGCGGCCATTCATCCTTGCCTTCCGGATTCTTGCCCATGCCGAGACAGCGAACGATAGAAGCCCCGGTTCACGCCATCGGCGTCGGAGTCCACACCGGCAAGGTCGCTCGCATCACCTTGCGCCCGGCTCCCGTCGATACGGGCATTGAGTTCACGCGCACCGACACGCCGCATTGGCGGCCGATCAAGGCGCGGGCAGAGAACGTCTGCGACACCACCCTCGCCACCAGCATCGGCATCGAAGGGGTGCAGGTCGCCACCGTCGAGCATCTGCTGTCGGCGCTGTGGGGGCTCGGCATCGACAACCTCCACGTCGATCTCCATGGCGAGGAAGTGCCGATCATGGACGGCAGCGCACAACCGTTCATCGACTTGGTGCAAAGCGTCGGCGTCCGCGAGCAGAACGCCCCCAAGCGCTACATCCTCATCACCCGCGAGGTGCGGGTGAGCCACGGCGACGCGGTTGCCACCTTGCGCCCCTACGACGGCTTCAAGGCGGGCTACACCTTCGTCTTCGACCATCCGGTGTACAACCGCTATCCCAAGCACGCCGAGCTCGACTTCGCCCGCACCAGCTACGTGGACGACGTGAGCGGCGCCCGCTCGTTCGGCCTGATGCGGGAGTTGCCGCAGGCGCAAGCGATCAAGCGCTGCCTCGGCTCCAGCCTCGCCAACGCGGTGGGCATCGACGACCACGGCATTATCAACGACGAAGGGCTGCGCTATCCGGACGAATTCGTCAAGCACAAGATCCTCGATGCCATCGGCGACCTCTATCTCCTGGGTCTGCCGCTGATCGGCGCATTCGAGGGCTACATGTCCGGCCACTCGCTCAACAACACGCTGGCGCAGGCGCTGCTGCGCTGCACCGACGCGTGGACCTTGGTGGCATCGGACGACGCCGCCACCTTCAGCGCCGCCCGCCAAACCGCCACCCTGAACTGACCGGCCCCAGGTGGTCTTCCCCTACGCTGCTCCCTTCGAAGAGAGGAGGCCGTGCCGACGTGGCGAACGGACCTCCCTTGCGGCAGCGTGGCCCCGCTCCTGTCACCCCCCTGCGGGGGAGTCGAAGAGGCCGTCCTCGGCTTCTTCGGAGGGGGAAGGTCGCTCGACACCGCCTGCCGAGGCGCCAACAGAACCGTCCAGAATCTCCCAAGCACGCCCCGCAGCCAATACCCGTAGAGTGCCGCTTCGCGCTCCCTCGACAAAGGCTCCGCGATGAGCGTTCGCACTCGGGTCGCACCCAGCCCCACCGGCGACCCCCATGTCGGCACCGCCTACATGGCGCTCTTCAACTACGCATTCGCTCGTCGCCACGGCGGCAGCTTCATCCTCCGCATCGAAGACACCGACCGTGCCCGCTCGAGCGCGGCTTCCGAGAACGCCATCTTCGAGGCGTTGCGCTGGCTGGGCCTCGACTGGGACGAAGGCCCGGACGTTGGCGGCGCCAGCGGCCCCTACCGCCAGAGCGAGCGTCGCGACGTGTACCGCCGGCACGCGGAGAGACTGCTCGAAACCGGCAAGGCATTCCGTTGCTTCTGCTCCCGCGAGCGTCTCGATGCGGTGCGCGCGGCGCAGCAGAAAGCTGGCGAGACGCCCCGCTACGACGGCCATTGCCTCTCGCTCGATGCCGACGAGGCTCGCGCCCGGGCGGCTGCCGGCGAGGAGCACGTCATTCGCCTCGCCGTGCCAAGCGAGGGAACTTGCCAAGTCGAGGACGGCTTGCGGGGAACCATCGAAATCCCCTGGCAGCAGGTGGACATGCAGGTGCTGGTGAAGGCCGACGGCTTCCCCACCTATCACCTGGCCGTGGTGGTGGACGATCACCTCATGGCCATCAGCCACGTTCTGCGCGGCGAGGAGTGGATCAACTCCATGCCCAAGCACCGGCTGCTCTGCGACGGCTTCGGCTGGGACATGCCGCAGCACTACCACCTGCCGCTCCTGCGCAACCCCGACCGCAGCAAGCTCTCCAAGCGCAAGAACCCCACCGGCATCGACTACTACCGCCGCCGCGGCTATCTGCCGGAAGCGCTGCTGAACTACCTTGCCCTGATGGGCTGGTCCATGCCGGACGAGCGGGAGGTCTTCAGCCTCGCCGAGATGATCGAGAGCTTCGACATCGATCGCGTATCCGTGCGCGGCCCCGTGTTCGATCCCGAAAAGCTCGACTGGCTGAGCGGCCAGCATCTGCGGACGCTCACGCCGGCAGCCTTTGCCGACCGTTTCCGCGAATGGGCAGGCCCGGAGCGCCTGGCGGCCCTGGTTCCCCTGATTCAAGAGCGAACCGAACGCTTCAGCGACCTTGCGGCGCAGGTGGACTATCTCATTGGCGACCGCGCCGCCCTGACCGCCGAGAGCTTCGCCGCCACCAGGCGACCGCCGGAGGAATGCAGACGCATCCTCGACCACGTTCTACGCGCCCTCGAATCAGTGGAGCCCTGGGAGCGAGGCACGCTGCACGAGGCTGTCTCCACCGTCGCCACCGCCATGGACCTCAAGCTGCGCGACCTCATGCCGCCGCTGTTCCTCGCCATCGCCGGCCGCGGTCGGGCCCTTCCCCTGTTCGATTCCATGGCCTGGCTCGGCCGCGACCTCACCCGCGACCGCCTGCGAACCGCCATCGCCGCCCTCGGCGGCATCAGCAAGAAGGAGGCGAAGCGGCTCGAACGGGCCTGGCGCGATCTCTGGTAGGCTTTCGCACGATCCACGAGGGAGGACCGGCCCCATGCCCCACGACATCGTCATTCGCAACGGAACGCTGGTGGACGGAACCGGCGCGGCAGGCCGCCTTGGCGACCTCGCACTCGACGGCGACCGCATCACCGCCGTCGGCCAGGTCTCGCAGCGCGGACGCCGCGAAATCGACGCCGAGGGCAAGTTCGTCACCCCCGGCTTCGTCGACATCCACACCCACCTCGATGCCCAGATCGCCTGGGACCCCATCGCCTCCTCGTCCTGCTACCACGGCATCACCTCGGCGGTGATCGGCAACTGCGGCGTCACCTTCGCCCCTTGCAAGCCGGCCGATCGCGACTATCTGGCACGCATGATGGAATCGGTGGAGGACATCCCCCGCGACTCGATCAACGCCGGCCTGCCGTGGGACTGGGAGACCTACGGCGAGTACCTCGCCAGCATCGACCGCATGGATAAGGGCGTCAACGTTGGCGGCATGGTGGGGCATTGCGCCGTGCGGGTGCATGCCATGGGCGAGCGGAGCCTGTCCGAAGACCCGGCCGAGGCCACCGACGACGACATCGCCCGCATGTGCGACCTCGTCGACGAGGCCATCGGCGCCGGCGCCCTCGGCTTCTCCACCTCGCGCACGTTCCTGCACAAGGTTCCGGACGGTCGCCACGTGCCGGGCACCTACGCCGACCCGAAGGAACTGCTGGCGATGGGCCGCGTCCTCGGCCGCCACGGCAAGGGCATCTTCGAAGGCGCGCTGCGCATTGGCGAGCGCGACCGCGAGGAACACCTGCCCAAGACCCGCGCCGAGATCGCCTGGGTGGGCGAACTCTCGCGCCAGAACAATGTCCGCTGCACCTTCGGCCTCGCCCACAGCTACCGCCGCCCAGACCTCTACCGTCGCGTGATCGAGTTCGCCGAAGAAGAGAACGCCAAGGGCGCCCAACTCCGCCCGCAAACCAGCGCCCGCGGCATCGGCGGCCTCTTCGGCCTCGACCACCGCACCCCATTCGACGCCACCCCGGCATGGCGAGAACTGCACGCGATGTCGTTCGCCGAACGCCTCGCGGCCTTGGAGGACGAGTCCTTCCGCGCCCGCCTTGCCAACCTCGCCGAGCCGCCGGGCCTGGACCTGGAACAGGCCTACATCCTCACCGACGACGACCTTGACTACGTGCACGACCGCAAGCGCTCGCTCGCAGCACTGGCCGAGCGCACCGGGAAAACCCCAGTCGAGGCGTTCATCGACCTCAACCGCCGCCTCAAGGGCCGCGTGCAGCTCTGGCACCCGGGCCTGAACCAGTCCATGGACGCCATCGAGGAGATGATCACCAACCCCACCGTGGCGATGGGCCTCGCCGACTCCGGCGCCCACGTGGGGCAGATCATGGACGCAAGCTCCCCCACCTGGCTCCTCACTCACTGGGTCAAGACACGCGGCGTCATGTCTCTGGAGGAAGCGGTGCGAGGCTGGACCAGCGACACGGCGGCCATCTTCGGCATCGAGGACCGCGGCGTGCTCCGGGAAGGCGCATTTGCGGACGTGAACGTCATCGACATGGACTCCCTGGCGATGGAACTGCCCGAGTACCGCCACGACTTCCCCGCCGGCGCCGGCCGCTACGTCCAGCGTGGCCGCGGCTACGACCAAACGATCGTCAACGGCCAAGTCTTCATGGAAGCCGGCGAACACGCTGGCGCCCTCGCTGGAGTGACGCTGCGAAGCTAAGGAAGTCCGGGAAGCCGAGAGAAGTTGATTCAGGCACCAAAGCGCGTAAGATGCGCGCCTTCTTGGGTGTTTAGCTCAGTTGGGAGAGCGACGGCCTTACAAGCCGTAGGTCGCAGGTTCGAACCCTGCAACACCCACCAGCGCCCTAAATTGGGCGCACGCGTTCGAGAAGAGGAGCGCGAGAAAAGGAGCGGTAGTTCAGCTGGTTAGAATACCGGCCTGTCACGCCGGGGGTCGCGGGTTCGAATCCCGTCCGCTCCGCCATCCATGCCATCGACCGGATGTCCCCGAAGTCGCCTCCCTCCGTCGGGCGATTCGCTGTCAGGGCTCCGTTACGGAAACGGCAGCGTCACGCGCGGCTTCGATGAAGCGGCGGTCGAACGTGAGCATCGCCTCGCAGCGCTCGGCAGCGCCGAGATGCAGCGCATCGGCAAAGTCCATCCCGGAGACCGTGCGCTGGAGCGCCTCGCCAAGCAGGACGGGGCTCTCCACCGACACTCCGGGCAAACCGGCCAGGGCACCGAGCGCGCGCGCGACATCCTCGCGGGCAAAGCCGTAGACGCTGCGCAGAACCCACTCGGTCTCGAGCAGCACGGTCGTCGCGACGAAAACGTCACCGGCATCGATCACGGCCTTCGCGCGCGATGCCTGGGCGGGATCGTCGCCGGTCAGGAAGCGGACGACGACGTTGGTGTCAACCGCCCGCATCGCGGCGTCGGGCCTCCTCCGCGATGCCTGCGTCCATCTCCTCGACGGACTTGGGCGGGCCATCGAAGGACAGGCTGCCGAAGACGTCCTCGGGGCGCGTCTTCGCAAACACGGGGACCGGCTTCAGCAGGACCCCGGCGCCAGTACGCTCGATCGCCAGCCGCGTGCCCGCCTGCCAGCGGAGTGCCTCGCGAATGGCCTTGGGCAGGATGACCTGACCCTTGGTCGACACGGTCGTGGTCGCTCTTTCAGGCGTCGCCATGGGTCTCTGCCCAACCAAGGTAAGAACGAAGTAAGATAGCGAGGCATGCTCAGGGGTGCAAGCGCATGCCGCAAGGCTGCGTCGAGGCTGGCGACGAGTGCCCCAGCTCCCACATGGCGCTAGCGCGCCCGTGCGGGCGCGTCGGCAGTTCGCGTAGCGAACTGCTGGCCTTCGTGCTCGCATCCGCTCGCAGCTCCGGCTAGGAGCCAGCGCCGTTTCTACGGCGCAGCCTCCTAGCCCGGATTATTCATGAATGCCCTACTGCGGACGACGATCCACTCGCTGTGGCTGGACGTACTCGCTCCGGCCCCCTCGACATAGTGCGCACCGCCTTGGCGAGATCCATGGAGGAACCGCCACCGAAGGCGACGACGCCATCGCATCCTGTCTCCCTGAACATCGCGGTCGCCTCGGCCACGGCCGCCTGGGTGGGGTTTTTCGGGGGTTCCGTCGAAGATCGTCAGTGCCGTCTCGTTTCCGAGCGCACCAGCGAGTTCAGCAACCATGCCCAAGTCGACGAGCCCGCGGTCGGTGCAGAGCAAGGGGCGCTCGATCCCATGCTGCGCCAACACCCGACTCAGCTTTTGACTTGCGCCGTGCTCGAAGATCGTGTGCGTCAGAAAGGTTAGCGTGGCCATACGGCAAGTCCTTGACGTGGGCAGAGGCGGAAAAGATTCAGCGTGACGTTACGGGAGCGGCTGCCGTTCGTCAGGGCGACTCTGCGGCCATGCGAAACGCCGGGAACGGGTTCGGGAGCCTTGCCCATGCCTTGCTGTCGGCAGAGGCGAGGCGCTCGTCGAGCAGGCACGCGTCGAGGCGGGCGCGCACTTTCGCTTCGGGCATCTTCTGGCCGATGAAGACGAGCTGCTGTGCGCGGTCGCCATAACGAGGGTGCCAGTTCGGCTGCTGGTCGGGTCGCTCACCTTCGGGGTGGCCCCAGTTTTCTCGGGGTACGGCCGCCCACCACATCCCGGCCGGCTCCACGTTGCTGACGCCGCCGGCTTGTGCCCACTCGTAGGCGACCCGGTGGTCGTGGGCCGTTTCCGATTGCGTTGACAGCGTGTGCGGCAACGGTCAAATGGCGGTGCCATCTGAGCCGCCGCTGGTGGAGTCGGCGCCACGGCCGCCGGGCCGGCAGCAATTGGTAACTCAAAAGGCGCCGCGGGAGTTCCGTGGGAGAATTCGCGCAAGCGAATTCTCGAGGCGACTGCAACGGTCGCGTCACGTATGTCCACGATCATCTGCCGGCACCTGACCTTCGGCTATCTTGGTGGCGAAGGCAACGTCTTCGAAGACCTCGACCTCGTCATAGACACCCAATGGCGGTCGGCGCTGGTGGGCCGCAACGGTCGCGGCAAGACGACGCTGCTGCGCCTGATCCATGGCGAACTCCAACCCGACCGCGGCGCCATCGAGGGGGGCCAGCGGACGGCGTACTTCCCACGGACGGTGGTTGATCCCGACCAGGAAGTTCGCAACGTGGTCAAGGACACCGTTGGTCCGTTCCGCAAGTGGGAGGTCGAGATGGAAGACCTGCTCGCCGATGGCAGCGAGGACGCGCTTGTGGCGTACGGTGAGATTCTCGACGCTTACCAGGAGGCTGGCGGTTATGCGGTCGAGGCGGGCATCGAGGCGGAACTTGCAGCCCTTGGGATCGGCGAGGCGTATTGGGACCGACCGTTCTCAAGTCTCTCCGGCGGCGAGCAGACGCGGTGTCTCCTGGCGAGCTTGTTCGTGCCGGGCACGTCGGGTGGTCCTGACGCTGGCACGTTCGCGCTGATCGACGAGCCGACCAACCACCTGGACAGGGACGGGCGGCGAATCCTCGCGGACTACCTGCGCGCCAAGGCCGGTTTTCTCCTGGTCTCGCACGACCGAGCCTTCCTCGATGCCTGCTGCGATCACCTCGTGGCGCTGAACCGCGATTCCGTGGAGGTCGAGCGCACGTCGTTCTCCGCGTGGCGCGAGCGCTTCCGGCAGCGACTGGCGAGACAACGGGCCGACAACGCAGCGTTGAAGCAGGAAATCGCCCGACTCGGACAGGTGGCGGCGGATCGCCGCGCCGGGGCGTTCAAGCGGGAGAGCGAGAAAGGGGCGCACGTCGACAAGGGGTTCATCTCGGCCCGTGCCAAGCGCCAGATGAGGAAAGCGGTCAGCGCCGAACGTCGGGCCGAGAATGCCGCGGAAGACCGGCGCCGCACGCTCGTGGACGTGGAGAAGGACCGGCGTCTCAGCCTGCCGGACTCCGGACGGAAGGTCGGATCATTGGTCGTTGCCAACGACTTGGGCCTGTGGCGTGGCGACAAGGCCGTGTTCGCCAAGGTGTCCTTCACAGTTGCGCCGGGCGACCGTGTCGCTGTCGTCGGACCCAATGGCTGCGGCAAGACGAGCCTGCTCGACCAGATCGAACGGGCACCGTACCGGCACACGGGTACGCTACTCAAGCCCGGCCACCTCGCCGTGGCCAGGACGTACCAGCATCCCGAGTGGACCGCCGGTGGGCTCCGCGACCACCTTCGGGATGCGGACATCGAAGAGTCCCGCTTTCGTCAGGTCATGGCCGTCCTCGGGGTGCGCGGTGGCGTGCTGGACGGACGCATCGAGGATTTGAGCCATGGACAGCAGAAGAAGATCGACCTGGCTCGGTCGTTTCTCGCGAGCACCGACCTCCTGCTCTGGGACGAGCCGCTGAACTTCATCGACATCGACGCGCGCGAACAGATCGAGGGGGTATTGCTCAACGACCGGCCCACCGTTGTGTTCGTCGAGCACGACGCGGCATTCGTGGAACGGGTGGCGACCGAGGTCATCGATCTGTCACCTTGATTGCCTGTCGCGGGCATGCTCGACATGCGCCACCAAGGGCCGCTCCAGTCGGTCATGGTGCCAGCCACCATTTCGCTTGCCAACGTGGAACCTGGGAGACTAGACTAGATGAACTAGGTCGTCCGAGGTTTACTTGTGCGTACCGTCAACATGCACGAAGCCAAGACTCACCTTTCGCGGCTGGTGAAGGACGCCGCTGCCGGGGAGCCGTTCATCATCGCACGCGCCGGCAAGCCGGTTGTCAAAGTCATCGCGGTGGACGCGCCAGATGTGGGGGAGTCGAGCCGGTTGGGCTTTCTCGCGGGCCAGATCGTCGTGCCTAGCGACTTCGACCGCATGGGTGAGTCGGAGATACAGGACATGTTCTCGGGCGAGCCGTGAAGCTCCTGCTCGACACCCACATATTGCTGTGGGCGGTTGGCGCACCGGAGCGGCTTTCGTCCCGAGCGTTCGCGATGATCGACGATCCCGACGCAGAGCCCATGGTCAGTGCAGCCTCGCTGTGGGAAGTGGCCATCAAGGCAGGCCTGGGGCGAGAGGACTTCCAAGTGGATCCGGCCATTCTGCGCCGGGGACTGCTTGAACACGGCTACACTGAGTTGCCGATCAGCGGCACGCACGTGACCGCCGCGGCCCGTCTTCCCCACATCCACACGGATCCCTTTGATCGCATTCTCGTCGCTCAGGCACAACTCGAGGGGATCACGCTCCTGACAACGGACGCGATCGTGGCGCGGTATCCGGGGCCTATCCTGAACGTATGAAACGTCAAGGGCACGGGAACATGCGCTCGACGTTGTGCCCCCAATCAGCCATGCAACACGCAGGAAAAGCCGTGCGGGACCTCTGCCGCACCGTTCCACAGGGCCTGATTCTCCATCTGCGGGAACTGCGCCGGGAACAGTGCGCGCTCGTGCAGGGAGACCGACGCGCTGCACGGGGTCCGGCCACCCGGTCCAAGGCGCGTGCGCGCATGTTGCGGGGGCGGAGCGGAGCTCGAGTGCGTCCTCGCCGGGCCTGCGGAGGCGGAAGGCGCTTCTCCGCGCGCCGTTCGGCTGCGATGTCGGATGTGGCGGCGGACCCGGCGGGACGCGGGAGTCCCGATGTCCGACTCGGCTCGCCTTTCCCTCCCGACACACTTTCCCTCCCGACACGCAAACATTTGGTCTAACGCCCGAAAGGGCAGTTCTCGCACGTCGCCGTGCGGGGGCGCGACCCGGTTTAGCACCCGTCGTGCATGGGGTTGGAACGGCTGGCGTTCGGCGGCTGCCCATCACGGCGAAGACATCCAGCGTGACGGCAAACAGCGATGACCCCAGCAGCCATTCGCGCCAAATCGCATAAGGCTCCTGGACGGCGATGTGCGGAAACCGCCCCACGGTGCGTGAGGCGAAATATTTGTGTTTCGGGAAGTGTGTTTCGGGAAGCGAGGGGCCTTCGAGCTTCAGTCCACTAGCCGCAACGTCGCAATTGCGCGGTCATCCGTGAGGCGATTCGTCACCGACTCCATTTCGGGCACGGATGGCGTGCTCAGCAGTTCCGTCCAGCAAGCCTCGCCGCTCTGGGAGTGGATCGGGCCGGAGTAAAGCCGGATGTCCGCTGGATTGTCGATGCTCGCAGCGACAACGTTGACCTCGCCCGTCTTCCAGTCCGGCGAGTGGAGTTCGTCCAGCCGCAGGCCGGTCTGTCTGCCGATGTAGTCCATGAGCGCGTCCTGAACGACCCAGATCGCCTTTCCGCCCCAGCCGTTCGCCACTTCTGACTTCACGACCAACTGGGAGGCCATTCGGGCCCAAACCTGCCTCGCGTTGACGCCGGGAGAGAGACCCCGCTCGGAAAGCAGTCCGTTCGCGTAAAGCACGGCGTCGCAGAATGCCGACTGCATGTCGGTTCGTTTGCTTCGATTGCCTCCCGAGGTGGAAGCGGTCATGACCTCAACGATGATCGGTGGCCGATTCTCTGCGCGGAGGACGTAATCGAGCCGATAGTTCAGTCCCGACCCGTCGCGGAGGGAAATCTCGGACCAAACCTGCACGGTGTCGCCGGCCTTGAACCCGCCGAGTTGGAGCACGCGATTCCAGAGAGGGCGTTGCGCCTTGGAGGGCTCGGAGGCTTCGAACGACAGCAGGCGACGCGGGCAGACTGCCCAGTTCCTGTCGGCGACTTGCACCGAGCAGACGCCGCAGGGAATGAATCCTCCCGTGCGCGCCCCCACGGCGGCGTCGAAGAAAGGCGCGAGGGGCTGTTCGCTTGCGGGCCACCTCATCATGTCGCGATTGCCGCCGCCGTCGCACAACGTGGACATATGTGGACATTGGGCTTCGTGGAACTGTCCGGTGTTCTCGCCGCTCTTGGTGAGAATGGTACCGAACAACTCGTGAACTACAGACATAGAGCGGATTTGACCGTTGCCGCGACCGACCTTGCCAAAGGCGGCGGAACCGCGTTGGCGACCTGACGGTGCTGGTCGAGGTCTCGGACGGTGCCCGTCCTTCGCCGAATCGGGCCGACGAACACGTGCCGGTCGGGAAAGCCCTGGATTCGCGCCGCCTCCCGCGGCGTGAGGTAGCGATCCTCCGTTGGGTGGTAGAGTGCCTCGCCGCATCGCAGCGTCAGCGAAGGCAGATTGCGGTGCAGGCGGCGGAACTTCGTCGAGTCCTTGGGAGTTAGGCGCTGCACCACGTCTGGCGGCGCGTCGGGCGTCTTCGACAGCCACTCGCCCTCCGCCACGAAGGAGATACGGTGGCGGTCGCGAGGCGGGGTGATGTCGATGTGGTTGGGCACGAGCGGATCCTGATCGGGCGGCATCGCTTCGGGCAGATCGCCGATTGCATCCCCGACCGTGGGTGGTCGCTGCGCTCGAACCAAGGGGAAGTCGAACGCCTGCCCCTCCGGCACAGCGACGATGATGGCGCGCTTGCGCTTCTGGGCGACGCCGTAGTCGCCGGCGTCGAGCAAGTTCGCGCGGACGGCATAGCCGATGCGGGCAAACTCCTCGCTCAGCGCATCCACCATTGTCATGTCGGGAGTGGCCGGAGCGTCAAGGAACTTCGGAACCTGCTCAATGAGCACCGCTGCCGGTCTCAGGCCGTCCGCGAACCGCGCCATCTGGAATGCGAGCTGTCCTCTCGGATCGTCGATTCCGCCCTTCTTGCCGATTTGACTGAAGGGCTGGCAGGGCGGGCCGCCATGAAGCAAGGCCAAGTCGCCTTGTTTCAGGTTCAGCGAAGCGGCAACTCCCGTGGGATCGAGAGCTCGCACGTCCACTTGCCAGACAGTCTTTCCCCGCGCATTTCGTCGGAGCGTGGAGACGCAATGCGCATCGAACTCCACGGCGCAGATCGTCTGAAACCCGGCCGCATCCACACCAACATCGAGCCCGCCAGCACCGGCAAAGAGACTGATCGCCGGCGGTTTCCCGCGTGGTCTGCGACTCTTTGCTACGCCAGTGTTCACTGTCCCGGTGTGCAAGCTAATCCTCCCACCATTCCCAAGCTCCAAAGGGCCCGTTCGACTTGACGGTGACGGCAAGAACGCCCAAGCACAGAGATTAGGCGACCTTGGGCGCATCGTCAAACAAATATGTATGTACGTACATGGGAGCGACTGCGGGCCAGAGTGGGACTGGGGCCGCGGGCGGCCCGGTAGAGCGGCCAGGTTGCCGCTGTGCGATGCTCTCGGAGGCCAGATCCACCAGCGGATTTCGGCAGCCATGACATCGTTGCATCGCTGGCCCTACGTTCTGATGCATGAGAGTGACGATCACATTGGATGACGAGGTTGTCGCATTCGCCCGGCGCGCGAGCCTGCCGCGCCACCAGACACACAAACAATCCGTCCTGCACAGCGTAGGACATCTCCTACAGGCAGACCGTGGCACCGCGCCACCGGACCGAACGGCGGCGTCCGGGACGCGCATGCGTGTCTCCCCGCCTTCGGATCAATGCGCCTCTGCCGCGCCACCGACATGAGCCGCCGCTGTGCCGGCACCGCGAGGCGACCGCGCCGCGCCAAACCCGCAGAAGGGCCCGGCACCCGCCCCCAATCCGGGGAGTTCGCCGCGGCGCACTTGACGGCGACTGAAGGGCAACCGGCCTTAAGCCTTCGCTGGCGGGATTTGCTCCGACGGGTGTGCCCCTTCAGCCCACTCCGCCAAGGACTCCATCGCCCGCTGGCACGATGTTGTCCATGCCAGCTCCACGACAGTCTTGGTCCGAGGGAAATGTCCTGCGCTGTGTAGGACGAAATGTTTGTGTGTCCGGTACGCCCGGGCTACGTCGAGGCGCTCCGCGGCGTGGGCGACCGTCCAGCCTTCGGCCTCGATGGCGCTCGCGACGAGCCTGCCGGGATGGGCGGGGTTCTTCATGCGGGCGGTTGCCGGGCGAGCATGCGGTGGACCGCGGCGTCGAGTTCGGGGAGGTTCTGCTGCACTACCTCCCAGACGATGTCGAGATTGACGGCCAGGTATCCGTGCGTCAGGCGGTTGCGGAACGAGCGGATCTCGGGCCACGGCACCGAGGGCTCCGTGGCCTTGATCCGTTCGCTGAGGTGCGACGTGGATTCCGCAAGCACCTGCAGGTTGCGCAGGACCGCGTCCTGGACCAGTTCCGAGGCCATGAAGCGCTCCCGGGAGCCTCCCGCATGGCGCTCGATTCGGGCGATGCACTCGGCCACGTGCTTGCAGAAGGACGTCGTCGCTGTCGGGGCGGCTCACAGGGCACGGCTTCCCGGACGGCCCGTTCGCGCATGGGGGCGTACAGGCACCGCTCGGTGACGACGTCGACCGGCCTGTCGAGGAGTCGCTCGGCGTCGATGGACAGGCCTGCCGACGGATTTTTAATTGAGTGGCACTTTGTGCGGTCATCCTGCAAAGTTCCCTTCAAGTGCTGAGCGAAGTGCCTTGAGGACATCATGAAGCGTCTCTACCACTTCGTGCCCCAGGCTTCGGACCTGCGGGGACGGAGCCACAAGATCGGGCACCTGGAACACGCGGCACCCGGCTGCCAATGCAGAATGTACGCCGTTCGCGGAGTCCTCAAGTGCCCAGCAGCGATCCGGGCGGACACGGAGACGCTCCGCCGCCGTGATATACGGTTCCGGGTCGGGTTTGCGCTGCCGAACATCATCGCCCGTCACGAGGACGGAGAAGTAATCCTCGACACCTGATAGGGCGAGCGTGGTGGCGGATAGGGTCGAACGTGTGGAAGTAGCAAGGCCGCACGGAACTTTCGTTTCGTAGGCGTACGTCAGAAGTTCGACGGCCCCCGGCTTCACGTCCGCCGGCCGGTTTTCCAAGTGGTCGACGTAGCGTCGCGACCAGGCTGTGCGTACAGCCTCCCACGGAAAATGTGGTCCGTAGCCTTTGCGTAGGGTTGATTCAATATCCGGACCCGTCGAGCCTATGCAGTCCGTATAGACTTTCATGTCCGGAGATTGCCAGCCGGCGTCGCGACAGGCTTCCTCAAAGGCGATTCGCCAGACGCGCTCGGTGTCGAGCAGGAGCCCGTCCATGTCGAAAATCAAAGCGCCGGGGAGGTGGCCGATTTGGCGCGAGACCATGCTTGGGTTCCGCTGGACGCAAAGGACGACTCTATCAAGGTGTTTTCGCCACGGACAGCCCCAAGAGCACGAAGGACAGGACGGATTTGTCCCCTGCCGGAAGGCGAACGCAAATAACGGGTTAGTCCGAATGCTGGACATCCGGGCCGAACGCGTGTGGAAAAGGGCGCAGTTCGAAGGGATCCGGGGGCGGCTGTGGAGCTGCCCGACGTGAGGTAACCGTTCGGTCAGCCCGGTATTGGCGTTCTACTGGGGCAAGTGAACGGCCCTCGCGGGGGCTGGTAACGAAGATTGAGATTGGCTATGGTCGCCGGCCATGGCGATGCGCTCGGACGATGCTGACGGCTTCCTGAACCAAGCCGCGAGCGACGCGGCCGGCACTGACGGCGACCCTCTTCCCCTGATCGACGAACCGCGCGACTGGCGGCTGCTCTACGAGCAGGAGCATGCCCGCGCGGAACACGAGCGTGAGCGTGCCGAGGCGGCGGAAGCGCGCGCCGAAGAGTTGCGCTGGGCGGAAGTTGACGCCCGCAGCCGGGCCGGCCAGTGGAAGACGCGCCACGCGACCTCGCAACGCAAGCTCAAGGCGATCGCGGAGAAGACGAAGAAGGCGCACCACGCCTCGAAGCACGCCCTGGCGCTGCACGCGGAGGTCGCGCGCCTCCGCCAGCTGTTTGCGGAACTGGGCGTCGACTCGGGGAAGTACAGCCCGGCGACCCTGCGCCGGGCGGTGACGGATCTGCGCCGGGCGGTGGATCGGACCGAAGCGCGCGCCGAGGCCGAGGCGGCGAAGAACCGGGACCTCCACAAGAGGCTGGTAAAGGAGTGCCTGGATCACGCCATGGTGCGCACCGAGCTGCAGAAGGCCCACCAGCTCTACCTTCAGACCAGCCGCCTGCGGGAACAGCAGGATCGTGTGTGGGAGTTGACCAACGAGTGCCAGATACTGCGCGCGGCGCTGAAGCGGTCGTCGGCCTCGAAGGGGAGTCTGCAGGCGCGGCTTCGCCGCGCGACCGAGGCGGTGCGTTCGATCGTGCCTGCAGAGGAAGACCCCCGGCTGCGCAAGGCGCTGCGGCGGTCGCGGCGCCAGAAGGCGACGATCCGCCGCCTGTCGCGGACCAATGCGCGGCTGGAGCGGCGCGTCGAGTCGCTGGAGCGGCGCGTCGAGCGGCAGCAGGCGGAGCTCGCGAAGCTGCGCGCGAGCCGGGCGTCGCTGTCGCACGCGCTACGCGGCCGCAAGAGCGAGCGCCAGGAGCGGCCTCGCTCGGACCGCCCGCGCGGCCAGCAACGCGGCGCCGCCGGTCACGGCGGCACCCAGCGCCCGGACCTCGAAGAACGCACCGAGGAGCGACACCCGCCGAGGGCGGCCAGGGCCTGTGCCGGCTGCGGCCAGGCTTGTGCGGCGGTCGGCGCCGAACAGTCGACGCTCGTGGAGATCCACGTGAAGGCGCACAAGCGGGTGATCAACCGCTCGCGCTGGCGACGCACATGCGAGTGCGCCTCCTCGCCGAAAGAAGTTGCCGCGCCGCCGGTGCCGCGGCTGTTCACTCGCACCCTCCACGGCGTCAGCGTCTGGGCACGGATGCTGTTCGAACGGCATGCCTGCCTGCGCCCCGTGCAGCGGGTGAGCGCCTGGCTCGGCGACCAGGGACTGCCGGTCTCTCCGGGCACGCTGGCCGACAGCGTGCCCCGCTTCATGCCGCTGTTCGAGCCGCTCGCCGAGACGATCCTCGCGCACCAGAACGCGGCCGCGCTGCGCCACGCCGACGAGACCACCTGGCGCGTGCAGTCGCCACGCGAGGCCGGCGGCTCCGGCCGCGCCTGGCTGTGGACCTCGGTCGGCAACGACGCGGTCTACTTCCACGTCGACGCCAGCCGCAGCGCCGAGGTGGCGCTGAAGCTGTTCGCCGGGGCGCTGATGTACACCGTCATCGTCTGCGACCGCTACAGCGCCTACAAGAAGCTGGAGCGCGTGCTTGAAGGGCTGGTGTCGCTGGCCTTCTGCTGGGCACATCAGCGCAGGGACTTCATCGCCGCCGCCGCCGGCCAGCCGCGGCTGGCCCCATGGTGTCAGGCATGGCTCGGCAGGATCGCGGCCCTGTACCGCCTCAACGCGGCGCGCCTGGAGCACCACGACCCCGGCGCGGATCACCCGGGCCTGGCGTTCAACGAGGCCCAGGGCGCGCTCGAGGTGGCGCTCGACAGCCTGTTCGGTGACGCCGAGCGGGAACTCGCCGACCTGCCGGAGGACGCGCGCGAAGGCAAGGCGCTACGCTCGCTCGTGAACCATCGCGAGGGGCTGAGCGTGTTCGTCGACCGCCCCGAGGTGCCGCTGGACAACAACCTCGCTGAGCGGGTGCTGCGAGGACCCGCCATCGGCCGGGGACTGTCGTTCGGCTCCGACAGCGAGACCGGCGCACGGTTCACGGCGATGATGCACTCGGTGATCGCCACCCTGGCGCTCAACGGACTCGACGTGCTGCGCTGGCTCACGGCGTGGCTTTCCGCGTGCGCGAACAACGGCGGCCGGCCGCCGGACGACCTGTCGCCCTGGCTGCCCTGGTCGATGGACGAGGAGCGCAGGCGCGAGCTGACGGCGCCGGGATGACCGCCGAGGTCGAGTGCCGCTGCTACGGGCGCGACTTCACGACCAGGGAGATGGCGCTGCTGCGCGCCCTGATCGACGGCCCGCCGGCGCTCAACCGACACGCCCTGTCGAAGGAGTTCTGCCGGCGCATCGGCTGGTTCAAGACCGACGGCGGCCTCAAGGACATGATGGCGCGCGTCACCATGCTGGCGATGCACAGGGACGGCGTGATCACCCTGCCGCCGCCCAGTCGACGCCAGGGGCGCCCCAAGCCGATCGCCCACGGGCCCGAGACGGAACCGCCCCTGTTCCCGTCGCCCACTACGCTCGACGAAGTGCGTCCGGTCACCCTCCGGCTCGTGGTGCGCCAGACACACGAGGGGCGGCTGTGGAACGAGTTCGTCGACCGCCACCACTACCTCGGCTACAAGCCGCTGGTCGGCGCCCAGATGCGCTGCGCCGTGCACGCCCGCGACGACACGCCGCTCGCCATGCTCGGCTTCAGTACGGCGGCGTGGAAGCTCCCGCCCCGGGACCGCTTCATCGGCTGGACGCCCGAGCTTCGCGAGAAGAACCTGCCTCTGGTGGTCGACAGCCCGAGGTTCCTGATCCTGCCCTGGATCCACATCCCCAACCTCGGCTCGCACATCCTCGCCATCGTCCGTCGCCAGTTGCCGGACGACTGGGCCGAGCGCTACAGGATCACGCCGGTACTGATCGAGACCTTCGTCGAGACGCCGCGCTACACCGGCGCCGTCTATCGGGCGTCCGGCTGGATCCCGGTCGGTGCGACGCAAGGGCGGGGACGCTACGACACGAAAAAACGCTTCGACAAGCCGAAGAAAGACATCTGGCTGCGACCCCTGCGCAAGGACTGGAAGCGAACGCTCAACCGCTGACGCTGGCGTCGCTTACCGGACTGACCGAACGGTTACCGACGTGAGTACGCGCCGGTGAGATCGCCGACGAGTTTTTCGAACGGTGGCGGAGTGCGGCAGGGATCCTCCGCGAGGATCGCCAAGAGCGCTTCGGCCTTGGGCCTCATGCCGCTTGAGCTTAAGTTTCTTGGCGTCTTGCTGTGCCTGCTTGGTGTAGACAATGCGCCAATTTACCAATCAATTTCCTCGTCGCAGTCGTCCATATGGGTGGTCAAGCCATCCCGAATTGACTCGCGCATCCCCGGGACGGAAAGCAGGAACAGCGTCTCTTGGATGGCGGTCCAATCTTCCTGGGATACAAGCACGGCCGAGTTCCTCTTCCCGGAGATCAGCAAGGGTTCATGTGACACTGCGGCCTCGTCGATGAGCCGATAGAGATTGGCGCGTGCTTCGGTCGCGGTGATGGGTGCCATGCGCCCTCCGTGGATCAGACCTGCAACAGTACGGAGTTGCAAACGCCTGCCAAGCGCCTGAGACCCGTCGCCGGTGCCAGACACCCGGCCTTCTTTCACGCGGAGGGCCTGTCTTCCGGGGCCGCGCGTTACCACGGCAGGGCGCTGTCATGCCGGTCCTTGCGGTCCAGCCACACCTCCATGTTCTCACTGGTCTCATCACCCGGGCACGTCTCCCAACCGGAATCCCGCTGATTTCTTTAACCGGTCGATTTCCATGGACTTCGCTTCCAAAGCGCCCAGCAGGCGTTCCCTCACAGCACGCCGGTGGTTATCGACCAGGCTCCGCAACTCCGCCTCGAAATCCTCTCTGTTCATGGCCTCATCCAGGTTGACGATCACGGCATCGACAAGCAGCCAGCCCGCAACTGCGCCGACGACGCCACACGCGATGGCCAACGGTCCACCCCACGCGCACGCAGCTGCGCCGATCACCGCCCCGCCCAGGGCTCCCGCACCCTTGAGAGCCGGCGCCGCTGCCTCGGCGACTTTCGCTGCCACTGTCGCGCCGACCTTACTCGCGACGTCCGCCGTCAGAGCCTTGACGCCCACCCTACCGGCCATGCTGGCGGCGGTCGCCACATCTGGACGCTCGGTGGCAAGTAACTCACGAACCTGGTCATCCAGCGCAGACTCGTACGCGATCTCAAACTGCCGGTCCAGCCGTCCGGTTGCGTTCTCGAGCGCCTCTTCGAAGCCATCGAACAGATGCTCCTGTAGTGACGCCTCCTCGGTGTACTTCCGCTTGATCGAGTAATGGAAGTCGAGGTACGCCGCGATCCTGTCATGCACCGGCGCGTAGATTTCGGCCAACTGGGCATCTACTTTCGGTGCCACCCGGTCGAGCGCCGAACGCGCGGCCTGGCTCAGCATTCTCTCCAGCTGTGTCGGGGTGGCTTCGACGGTTGGTGCAGGCGTCGCGACACTGCCGATGACGGCAGCAGCTATCGAGCCAATCGCAAGCATCGCGATGGTTCCCCAGAATGCTCGCGATGCCGTCTTGCCCGCTGATCCCACTGGGGGCGCACTCTCCCTGGAACTCCCCGGTGCGTTTTCAGTGCGGCGATGGGTCAGATGTCGCTCGAGAAGGTAGGACATGACAGCACTGGACCTGGCGACGAGGAATGCTACGAGCGCGAGATAGCTGCAGTAGAGCACCGCCAAAACAGAACCGAGCCCGTGATTCGCCACCAGCCAGATCCGTAAGGCCTCTGACGCGTATGCCCAGGCGAACACCTCTGCGATCGCGCCTCGTCTGGACGGCAACCTCTCCTCCATCCAGAACAACACCGCTTCGCGGAGTTCCAGCGAACGCAACTCTTCCGGATGGACGAAGTAACCCCAGTTGATCCATGCCAGTACGGGGGCCAGCGCCACGGCGGTGACGGCTCTCCCGAGGGTAATGCCGTAGTACTCGTGTACCGAGTCCTGGTAGTGAATACGGACCCATCGCGGCATGTACTCCGCCAGGGCGCTTGCCGCCAGTGCGAGCGCCAACAGTACGAGCGCAGTCGCTGTGTTCGCCTCCAGCGCATGCCACGCGAGCACGAACACGGCGGTGACGACAAACAGCGTCGACTGGGCGGCTGCCCTGACACGACCCATGGCGAATCTCGCGAAGGGGGAGTCCGCTCGCCAGACGGCGATGGCCTTCGCCCGCAACATGGACGCGAGCGGCCTGTGAACTCCGACAAACAGTCCAATCACCAGCGGCACAAGAGCAAGTGCTGCCCAATCCGACCAGGGAAACAGAACGCGCCACAGCACAAGCGGCGTTACGAGAATGACGACTGGGAGTGCGACGCTCAGCGGGCGCGGCACGCGACTCTCGGTGGGCACCGACCCGATCACGAGGGTGCAATCACCGGACGAGCGACGGTGTCAGGTTCGCCCGGCCGGGCGACGGTTCAAGTGCCAACAGATACCGCCTTTGCCTGCCACCAACTCGTCAGTCATTCCCCGGCGCCAGATGTCGCGTATCCGCCGGGTCGGCCACAACATCAATGGCGTGAGAGCGAACCACCAGATGGCTGAAGCATCGACCTCCGACACGACCAACCAGATCGGCAGCACAATTCCAATGCCCGCACCCGCGGCGTAGAAGCGAAGCTCCTTGCGATCGCCGTTCGTCAGTTCCCGCTGCCTGAGGACCACGCAGAGGACGCCATAAACGGCGATCGAGGCTCCCCCGATAGACACGAGGTACAAAGAAAAGGTCGCTCAAGTGGTCCATCGCGAGCGGTGAAGCAGCCGTGTCCGCCGGGTTACCGGACCCTCAGGTGGTCCGGAACTGCTCCGTCGCCGTCAATGGGGCGACACGGCTGATCCCCCAGCATCGCCCCGGGGCGAGAACCGGGGAACACCAGACCGTCGCCTCGGACATCCTCACGCGCTTGTACCAGCACGTCGTCGAGCGCTGGCGCGACAGAGGCACGGTGTGGCCGGCCAGTCTTTATCGACGACGCCGGCTTCACCCACACCGCCGCCTCGACGTCGAACTGACTCCAGTTCGTGCCACCCACCTCCACCGTGGATCGCCGCCGGTTCGCGCGACCGCGCGGTTGTCGGAGCTGCTCCTGCGCACCCGCAGGATCAGACCGTTCCCGTCGGTGTAGCTGCCGGGGGGCGCGGTTCGCACCAGGGCGGCGGACAGGGCGTTGCGGCATGGTCGGGGCACGGCGGGACTCCGGCGAGCGGTTGCGGGAGCTTACGCCATGCTACCCCGGAAACCAACGTGCCCCGCGTTTCTCGATGTGCCAAGAGCGCCTGCGGCACCGATGGGGTTACCGTAATTCTATGATTATCAACGTGATAATCCGACCTTCAGACCCTTCCTCACTCTCCCGAGACGTCCGCCAGGAGCCCGCAGACGTCTATACGTCGTAGCCGAGTACTCTCCGAAATACCTTTTAATATCCGTAATCTACGAGCTTAAGCACCTAGTCGATCCCCCCTAGGGATCACCTTCCCGAAGCGCGATGCCAGGACGCCCCCCGCGGCTTTCCGACACGACCTGACGCCCAGCCGGCTCTTTGTCGAGCGACCTGCCGCTGATCCGGGAGCGTGTGACATGCAAGAGATGTGGGTCGAAAACCAGCCGGCTCTTTGTCGAGCGACCTGCCGCTGATCCTCTCCCGCCGGCGACAATGATCGCGTGGTCTACAAGCCGGCGCTTGTCGGGCCGGAGGCGGCAGCGCATGCTCGCCGCGCTGCCACGGGCGGAAGAGGCGAGTGGTCCCCGAAGAACCGACGTCGAACCGGGTCCACACGTTCTGGGTGAGCGTCCGGGAAGAGGCGGAGCTGCCTTGGTCCCGCATCCACGACTACCGCCATACCTGCGGGGCCCCCTGCCGTGCCGTAGCATTCGTCTAAAGTCGGACTGCGTATCAGAACCCGGATGTGCTGCGTGGCAGCCCGCTTTTGCGTCGGAACGCGGCCAAGGACCGCCTCCTACGGGGCCCGGGACGCGCGTCGGATGACGACCCGGTCCCGCAGGATCTGTCCCTTGACCAGCTCGATGGTGGCATTACCGTCTGCGGGAAGCGCATGAATTGCATCGAGCGCATCCATCTCCCGCAGCACGCATCCGAAGGTTGCATAGCCGAGGCCGTCCCGTCCCGGAACACCTGCGTCGGTATCGAGTTGCGGGTTGTCGCTCATGTTGCGGCGATTAGCACAAGATGCCTTCCACGTTCCGCCGGCTGTTCGATGCGGAAGACGACGACGTCAGGTAGCGCGTCTACCAGAAGGATGAGCCTTCTAACCTGACTGTCGCTGGACGGCGGGCGACGCCTCGGCCCGCAACTTCAGCCCCAGCGCACCCACTACCCTGAGAATTGTGTCGAACGTCGGCACGCGCTCGCCGGACAACGCCTTGTAGAGGCTCTCGCGTGACAGCCCCGCGTCGTTCGCCACCTGCGCCATGCCCCGCGCGCGGGCGATGTCGCCGAGCGCCCTGGCCACGAACGCGGCGTCGCCGCCCGCCTCCTCGATGGATGCCTCCAGGTACGCCGCCATGTCCTCGCGCGTGTGCAGGTGCTCGGCAACGTCGTACGGTGCTGTAACGGTCTTGGTCATGGTGTCCACCTACAGGTTGCGCGCGAGGCGCAGGGCCGCCTCGATGTCGGCGCCTTGGGTCCGCTTGTCGCCGCCCGCGAGCAGCACGACAAGCGTCTGGCCCTGACGCTTGAAATACACCCGGTAGCCCGGTCCGTAGTCGATCCGCAGTTCCGAGACGCCTTCGCCCACGGTCCTGACGTCTCCCGGGTTGCCCGCGACGAGCCGTTCGACCCGGACCAGCACGCGGGCGCGGGCGCGAACATCCCTCAATCCGTCGAGCCACCGGGCGTAGGTCTCCGTCCTGCGGACTTCCAGCATGCCCGAAAAGTAGCCAACAGGCTACACGTCTGTCAATCCTGCCGGAACCAAAACACCCCGCGTCCGTCGTATGCCCGCCAGCGTGTCACGCGTGCTCGCGCGGTCAACCCTTCGGGTTCTTCGCGCGCTTCGACCTCGCTGGCGCGAGGTGACCGCGCTGCGCGCGCGTGCCGCCCGTTCAGGCACCGACGCACTCCGCGTCGCTTCGACTCGTACTTGATCTGCGCCACCCCGCGCACGGGCAGCACGCTGCTGTGCGGACTGCTGGCGTCCACGACGGTGGCGGGTCGGCCCGAATCGTACTTCCGCGAAGCCGACGAGCGATCGTGGGCTGCCCGATGGGACATCGTCTGCTCCCCCGACGGGGGCTACGGATATGCCGAGTTCGTTCGAGCAGCGCTTGTCGCGGGCAGGACCGGAAACGGCGTGTTCGCCGCCAGAGTCATGTGGGGAACCCTGGACCGTATGGTCGACAGGCTGGGTTCCATCCATCCCGCTTCCGCCGACGGCGATCTCGACCGGCTGCACCGCGCGTTCGGCCACACGGGCTTCGTCCATCTGCGTCGTGATGACGTTCTGGCGCAGTCCGTGTCGTGGCACCGGGCCGAGCAGACGAACGTCTGGCACCGGACGGGCCGCGAGGAGCCGCAAGGGCCGCAGCGGAAGCCACGGTTCGACTTCGATCGGATCCGTGAGCTGGTGCAGACGATAGAGGAGCACAACTCTGCATGGCGGGCGTGGTTCGTTCGCGTTGGGATTCAGCCGCACCTGGTGCGGTACGAAGACCTCGACCCCAACCCCGCCGGCGCGGCCGTTGGAGTCCTCGACTTTCTCGGTCTCGAACTCCCGCCGGGGCGCGCGATCGAGACAAGCCACAGGCGTCTGGCCGACGAACTCAGCGCCGAATGGATCGACCGCTACCGCGCCGAGTGGGCGGAACGGTCCGCCTCATGCCCGGAGTCTGAAACAGGGGACGGGTCCGCATGACATGAGCGCTCCTGGCTACGACTTTCGGACCCTTCCCCACCTGTCTTGATACATCACCAGACGGCTACAGGCGTCTGTACGCCCTAAGCTGCTAGCAAGACTTGGGCACTTTGCTGGTTATGTAGGCGACGAGGCGCCAGATGTCGTCGTCGCCTTCGGGGAGGTTTCCGCCGAAGGAGACCATGCGGGTCTTGGGCACGCCTTCGGAGATGACGCGGAAGATGTCCTCGTCGCTGCCGCCATGCAGCCAGGTGCAGTCGAAGAGATAGGGGGCGTCGCGGGGGCCGGGGGAGGTGCCGTGGCAATAGCCGCCGCAGGTGCCGTTGAAGAGCAGGCGTCCGCGTTGCATGGCCACGGGGTCGTTGCGGACCGCGTCGGCAGGGGAGGGCGGCTCGCTGGGGCCGCAGGCGGCTACGGTCGTCAGGAAGAGAAGGCAGGCGAGGGCGGTGCGGCCGCGTGTCTTTCGAGCCTTGGGCGCGAGGGCGTTGTGCGCTCCCAACGCGCGGTCTGGGGCGTCCTTGCCAGCGGCAACCGAACCACGGCATACGGTGGTGGCTCTCACCGTTCCGGGCAACGCTGTCACAGGCTGTTCAGGGCTTCCACGGTGTGGACGGTCTTGAAGGGGGCGCGCTGCGGAATGCCGTGGGTGTCGAGCGCCTTGTGGATCGCTTGGCGCACATCCGGGGCCGACAGGGCCTTGTCGATGGCAGCGCCGAACGCTTCGTCCTCGGCGCGATATGCGAGATGCATGTTCCAGCGCAGTGCCGGCGGCGGCTCGGCATCGGACTTGCGCTCGACGTTCAGCCCACCGAGGGCGGGGCCCCAGACGAGTCCAACGTTGGCGGCGCCGCGCTCGACGGCGTCGACGATGGCGTGGTTGTTCGGTTGCATGGTCCAGTCGAAGCCCATCTCGTGTACGGCGCGGTGGCCGACGGTGTAGGCGCGCACTGCCACCTTGCCGGAGTAGGGCGCCTGCCAGTCGAAGTCGGAATCCGCCGGGAACACCTCCCAGCTTGCGCCGTAGTAGGGCTGGCTGAGGACGAGGGCCCGGCCGAAGTCGGCGATGTCGTCGGCGCCAGGGACGGACATCATCAGGTCGCATTGGCCTTGCAGCAGCGGACGGTAGTCCACGTCGGACGACTCGATGTCGGTGAGGTTCGGGGTCGGCAGCCAGAGGACGCGAAGGGGGCGGTTCAGCTCCGCAGCGAGCAGGCGCGCCACGTCGAGGTCGAAGCCTTGCTCGGCGGCGCGGTTGGCGCGGGGCGGGGCGTCTTCGGGGAGGCAGACGTCCAGCGAAGCCTCTGCGGCGTTTGATGCTTGCGGAGCGCACAGCGCGATTGCTCCGAGCAAGAGGACTGCGGCTGCGGTCGCGCCGTGGCGGGCCGGCTTACCCCCCACCGAGAAAGCCGTCCTCGCCTTTTCGGCGCGGGGTAGACCGCGCCGCCACACGTTGACCATGGGTTCTTCGAATCAGCACCGCATTGCCGTACCGAACGCTCTACTCCGACAACGCGAAAACGAACAAGTGGCCACCTTCGGGGATGTTCGTGGGCCCACCAGCGAAGGTGGCGAAGGTGTTGTAGTTGCCGGCGCCGATGGCGACGTAGCTACGCTCCCCGGCGCGGTAGGCCACCGGCTGGCTGCGCACGCCGCCGCCCATGCGGAACTGCCAAAGCACTTCGCCGGTGTCGGAGTCAAGCGCCATCGCATGGCCGGATTGGTTGCCGGTGAAGACCAGGCCACCGGCGGTGGACAGGGCGCCGGCCATCATCGGGTCCTTGTCCACGTAGCGCCACTTCACCTCGCCCGTGTTCTTGTCCACGGCGACCACGTTGCCGTGCGCCTTGCCTTCGTTGACATCGACGGTGATGGGGGCGCCGCCGAGGAAGGGCTGCCCCTTGACGAAGGCGGAGATGCCCTTCTGGTAGTACTGGCAGGATTCCACCGACGGGATGAACACGAGGCCGGTGTCGGGGTTCATCGCCGCGGCCCAGGCGCCGTTCAGGCCACCCAGGTTGCCGGGGCAAACGCGGTAGTCGGGCTCCTCCACCGGCTTCGCCAGCGGATTGACCACGGGGCGGCCGCTTTCGTCGAGTTCCGCCCAGTTCAGTTCCTCGACGTATTGCGTGGCGGCCACGAACGAGCCGTCGGTGCGATCGAGGATGTAGTAAAAACCGTTGCGGTTGGGCTGGACGATGGCCTTGATGGTCTCGCCGTCGCGCTCCACATCCGTGAGGAAGATGTGGGTGTTGCCGTCGTAGTCCCATACGTCGTGGGGCGTGAACTGGAAGTGCCACAGCCGCTCACCGGTGTCGGGGTTGACCGCCAGGATGCTGTTGGAGAAGAGGTTGTCGCCCTCGCGCAGGTCGCCGTTCCAGTCCGGGGCCGGGTTGCCTGTGGTCCAGTAGAGGATGTCGGTCTCTACGTCATAGGCGCCGCTGGTCCATGCCGGGGCGCCGCCGGACTTCCACGAGTCGCCGGCCCAGGACTCGATGCCAGGCTCGCCTTCCACCGGCACGGTGTAGTGCCGCCAACGCAGTTCGCCGGTGTTGACGTCGTAGGCGTCGAAGAAGCCGCGCACGCCGAATTCGCCGCCGGCGATGCCGATGACGGCCATGTTCTTGACGATCAACGGCATGGAGGTGGCGCTGTAGCCGTCGGCGTAGTTGACGATGGTGGTTTCCCAGTTGATCTCGCCGGTGAATCGGTTGAAGGAGAGGATCTTCGCGTCCAGGGTGGCCATCAGCACGCTGTCGCCGGTGATGGCGACGCCGCGGTTCACCGAGCCGCAGCACAGGCGCAGGTCGTCGGGAAGCTGGTGGTCGTAGCGCCAGTGCAACTCGCCGGTGGCAGGATCCAAGGCGAACAGGCGGTTGTAGGAGGAACTGACATACATCACGCCGTCATAGACCGTGGGGGAGACCTCGAACTGACCTGGCGTGCCGGTGGGGAACGCCCATGCGACTTGCAGGTTGGCGACGTTGCCGCGGTTGATGTCGTCGATGGGCGAGTGGCGGTGATTTGCGTAGTCGCCACTGTAGAGCACCCACTTCGTGGGGTCGGATGCACCGGCCTTGAGGTGGGCATCGGTGATGGGGCCGTCGCCTTGGCCGATGTTGCCATCGCCGAGCCAGTGGGTGGGCGCAGGGGCGGTGGGGATTTCGATGCTGTCGAGATCCACCTCCGCGACGGGTTCCTCCACCACCGCCACCGGTGCCTCGGCCTGCTCGCAGCCACTCAACATCCCGCCCACCAACAGGCCTGCGGCCGCCAACGCGGTGCCTACCGAATAGCGCATGGTTCCCCCTCATCCTTTTGGCGCAAGAGCGCGAACGGCGAATATAGCGGATTGAAGGCGAGGGGTTGGTGCGGGATTTTGCGCCGGAGAGGTGACGGACTCTTCTGGTGCGGCCGGGAAAGGCGAAGTGCCTTGTGGCGAGGGCCGGAGGGACGGCTTGGGCTGGGGCAAGAGGCGTTGCCGAAAGGCAACGGTTCTTGTGGCGCTAGACGCCTCCTCGTCGGAGGGGCCTTTGGAGCCGCTCGAGCACTTCGCCTCCAAGTCTGGTGAGGCGATACCCGACCTCCAGACTCTCCGTGAGGCCAAGTGCCTTGAGTCGGCGAACGTTGGCCTTGAACGGCGCGGTCTGGAAGCCAATGGTGGCGGCGAGGTCCGCGGCGCGACGCTCCGGGTGCTGGGCGATGAGTGCCAGCGCGGCCAGCGTCCAAGGGTGCTTGGAGCGACGGTCGGTGGCACGCAGGCGTTCGACGATCTCGGCGGCGGCGAGCGGCGCAGCTCGCGGCGCTTGCTCCGGCGGCACGTATGCGAAGGCGATGCGATGGATCGGCTCGTTGCCGTCGCCGAGCATCGCGAGAGTTTCGGTTCGGTCCGCATGCCCGGCCTGCCTCGCTTCCTCGTCCGTGATGTTGCCAGTCTCGACCACCTCCACGCTGGCAACGCGAATCGCCCCGGTCGGCGGCAGCTTGTAGAGGCCCCCGGCCCGCGCCTGCGGACGTTTCCAGCGCCTGAAGGTCAGCGTCTGCTCACCCTGGCGAATGCGTTCCTTGGAAGGGCGGGTGAAGAGCATGTTCAGTTCCTCTGCAAGGGCCTCTGATGAAGGCGTGCAGGCGCAGCCGGAGGGGTGGCCCGCGCCAACGCATGTGCTCTCAAGGGCCTCATCCGCCCTCAACCCCAAACACGAAAGCCGTAGAACCCCGCCAAACCTCCCCAGGCCGAAGAATAGCCTTCGGACAGTGCCGCAGATACGCAGCATGGTTCGGTGCATTCGGAAACTGCTGCGTCTCCAAGCACAACGCCCCATGTCGGGTGAAGGGCACGCCCTCCGCATCAAAGTCATCGAGAGTGTTGCCCGTGTAGAGCTGCACGCCCGGTTGGTCGGTATGCACCGTGAGCGTGCGCCCACTCGCCGGATGGTGGACGCGCGCGCCTTCACGCATCCGAGCCCGAAGGCCAAGCAGTTCGCGAAGCGAACTGCCGACGCGCCCGCAAGGGCGCGCTAGCACGAATGTGTGGTCGAAGCCTCCGGCGCGCGCAAGCTGCGGATGGCCCATCGTCAGCCGTTCGCCGAGCACGACACCGCGGCGCAGCTCGAAGGGCGAGTCCGTAACCTCCCGCTGTTCCCCCATCTGCAAGAGCTCCTCGCTCACCGGCAGATACCGCGACGCCGCGATGGCGATTTCATGGTCAAGCACTGTCGAAGCCGGCACACCACTGAGATTGAAGTAGCCATGCGACGTCAGGCTCACCGGTGTCGGCGCATCCGTCCTTGCCTCGAAATCCAGCGTCAGCCGGTTGCCGACGAGTCGATACCGTGCCGTGACACGGAGCGTTCCGGGATAGCCGCAGTCGCCATCCTCGCTCGTCAGGTGCAGCACCACGGCGTCGTCTTCCACCGAGCCTTCCCAATGTCGAACACCAAAGCCCCGCCGTCCCCCATGCAGTTGGTGCGGCGGGACGTTCGCGTCCAGCTCGTGGGTTCGCCCGTCGAGGCGGAAGCGCGCGTCGGCAATGCGGTTGGCATAGCGCCCGACCAGGCAGTTGAAGTGCGGATGGCGGCCGAGATAGCCGTCGAGGGTGGGGCAGCCAAGCAGCACGTTGGCGAACGTGCCATGGCGGTCCGGCGCCTCGATGCTTGTCAGGGTGCCGCCGTGCTCGATGATCGTCACCCGCAGTTCCGGTGTCTCGAGCCGGAAGTCGCGAAACCTCGGATGCGCGTCGAACGAGACGATCTGCGTCGCGGTCACGTGGCCGGTTCCGTCATCGATCGGGCGGGGCGATTGCGACGGCGCCGAAAGCGCTTGTACTCCCATTGGTACTGCGCTGGATTGGCGCGGACGATGCGCTCGATGGCGGCATTCATCGCCGTGGCGTTCACGGTGGCGTCACGCGAGTGGATGTCGCCGGACAGAGGCTCGATGTGGGCGGCGAAGCCACCTCGCGTTCGCTCCACCCAGGCCAGCACGACGCGGGGCTGCACACGCATGATGACTCGATGCGCGAGGGTCATCGTCAGCACCGGATGGCCGAAGAACGGCGCATCAACCGCTGCCGAGGGGGGTGGCGTCTGGTCGGGCAGGATGCCGACAACGCCGCAGTCGCGGGCCACGCCGTAGAATCGCTTGAGGCCCGCGGCCGTGGTGGGCGCCATCTGCACGCCCCAGCGCGCGCGCGCTCTGCACAGCAGTGGCTCCAGGCTCTCGATCTTCGGCGGCGCATAGAGGCAAGTGAGCCCGGGGCCGCTGCCGAAGACGTAGCCCAATAGCTCCCAATTGCCGAAGTGAGGAATCAGCACCAGCACCGCGCCGGGGGCAGACTCGACGTGCTCCATCCCTCGTACGCTGTGGACAAGTCGAGCGGCACGTCGCTTGCTGCCGTGCCAGACAATGCCCATCTCGGCAGCGGTCTTGGCGGTCTCGGCGAGGCTCTGGCGGACAAGAAGCCGCCGCTGGTCTGCCGGAAGCTCCGGGAAAGCCCGTTCGATGTTCTCCCGCGTCGTGCGCGCCGCCCGACCGCCAAGCAGCCATTGCGCAGTCGCCACGCCCGTGGCGAGAGCGTGGGCCATTGCTAGCGGCAGGAGGCTGAGGCCGCGGGACAAAAGACGGAGAAGCACCGGCGCAAGGAGGTTGGCACCGGTCCGGCGACGACGATTTACGTCGCGTTTGGACACAGAGGAGGCGTCCCGCGCAGTTTCCATTTGGTCGCGCCGCAACGGTGACCGGTGTACCGCCCGCGGCGATCAAGCCAACAAGGGCGACGCATGCATCGCTCCTACCGACAGCCCCTCGCAAGCTGTGTACCCCACCCAGTGTCTGCCCCAGGGGCATGCGCCGTCGTTGCGGAGAAACTCGCCGCAAGCGCATCGGCATGGCAGGGGCGACGCCTGCGTTGCCCCTGCTTGAGGCTGGCCACGCTATGGATCAAAACCCTGCCCCCCCAGCCTGAATCACTTTCAGGAATTCCTCGTCAAGAGGCACGTATTCCGAACTGCCCGGCTTCATCACGAACACCGGATCGTCGATCGCCGTGATGTCATACGCCTCCTGGCGCAGGTCACCCTTCACCATCTTGAACGTGCCGGTCACGTCGATGTCGGACTGCGCCCGCACAAAGACGGGCCTGGCGTAGGAAGGCAACTGCCGGTTCACCCACTCCGCCAGCGCATCGAGGCGCAACTCCTCCACGCCCTCGGCAAGCCGCACCGCTGCCATGCCCGCCCGCCCGTCGCTGCCCGGCACTTCCACCCCGTAGACGTTGCAGAACTCCACGTCGTCGAAACCGTTCAGGATTTCCCCCACCTCGTTGGTGGAGACATTTTCCGACTTCCAGCGGAAGGTGTCGCCCACGCGGTCCACGAACTGATAGTGGGGATAGCCCAATGTGAAGCCCACGTCCACCTCCCGGATCAGGTCGCCGGTGTTGAACCAGGCGTCGCCCTCCTCGAAGGCGTTGCGCACGATTTTGCGCTCGGTGGCCTCGGCATCGGTGTAGCCCTCGAATTTCGCGTTCAAATTGATGTGGCCGAGCAGGAGCCCCGGCTCGCCGCTCGCCACATTGCGACACAGGCCGTCGTCGCCGCGGACGATCTCGTCTGCGTCCACGTCGTATTCCACCACCGCGACTCGGTTGGACGTGAGGCCGATGGTGCAGTCCTTGTTGAGGAAGTTGGCAAACGAGATGTTGCCTTCGCTGGCGGCATAGAACTCGGACACGCGTTCGATGCCGAAGCGCCTTTTGAAGTCGAGCCAGAGGTCTGGCCGCAAGCCGTTGCCCATCATCGTGCGCACGGGATTGTCGGCGTCGCCAGGCTGCTCCGGCGTCGCCATCAGATAGCGGCAGAGCTCGCCGATATACAACAGTGCAGTGCAGCCATGCTCGCGCACATCGCCAAGGAACGCGCTCGCCGAGAACCGTTCCCGCAAGAACATGGAGGCGCCAGAGTCGAGCACCGCGCCGAAGCCGATGATGAGCGCGCTGCCGTGGTAGAGGGGCATGCAGCAGTAGAGGCGGTCCTTCTCCGTGATGCGCAAGCCTCCCCGTGCGGCCGCGCCGCCGCCCATCAGGCAGCGCCAATTGGAGACGATGGCCGCCTTCGGCAGGCCCGTGGTGCCGGAGGTGAAGATGTGGAAGGCGTGCTCGCCGACGGTTCGGTTGGCGGTGTTGGCCGGGTTGTCGTCGGACTGGCCTTGGCTGAGGGCGACGAAATCCATCGCCCAGTTTGGCGGGGGCGCCTCCTTGTTCGGCACGAAGAAATAGTCGCTGCCTTCGTCGAGATGGAGTTCCGACTTCACGCCGGCAATCGCCTCGCCGAGTTCCGTACCGAATACGCACTTCTTCGACTGCGTGACCGTGAGGCAATGGCTGAGGGGGCGCCCGGTGAGGTTGGTGTTGATGAGCGAGGCGATGATGCCGAGTTTGTTGGCTGCAACCACGATCGCCAGGATGTCGATGCCGTTCTGCATCATCACGCTCACGGAGTCGCCGGGTTCGAGGCCAGCGTCGCGCAGCACGCCGGAATAGCGATTGGCGCGGGCGTTGAACGCAGCCCACGTGACGCTCTCGTCCTGAAAGATCAGGGCCGTGCGGTCTCCGAACGTTGTCGCGTTGCGTTCCGCCAACTCGCCGAGAGATCCTCGCTCCTCGGGCGGCCGCGGCGTCATGGCCTTCTTCAGTCGCAACAACGCCGGCAACTGCACCACCGTCGAGATCACGTCACGAACGCCCATGGCCGCTTCCACCCGTGCTTGCTTGGTTGGCGGAAGATAGGCCCACCCGACAAGGATGAAAAGGCCGGTGTTTCCGCGGACAGCCCCGCTGGCGGAGACGAGGCCCCTCTTTGGGACGAGGTCGCTTTGGGGACACGCGGGCTTTGGGGGCGAGGGCATCCGTTCCTTCGCGCGTGCGGCAAGACGGCAGGGCCAAGGACAAGTCGGTCGGGTCCACGTATCCGTTCCCTCGTGCGCGGCCGCGCACGCGAGGCGCAGTGGTCTCCGGCGACCTCTTCCGGAGCGCCCTGGGGCGAGGGCATCCTGCCGTCGCAGCGCCGCAAGGCGAGTCTTCGACGGTCTTCTGGCTGGAGGGCGTCGGCCATCCATCGCACCCGAGGGGCGCGCATTCAATCCCGATGCCTTGCGCCACTGCGAAAGGAACGCCTGTCACGGCGCGCAGGGAGGGCAAGATGTCCTCCCAAGAGACGCCAACCCTCATGGGGTTGCACGAAGCGCAATTCACTGTGACCCTCACCCGACGTGACGATGAAGAGGCAAGCGCCATGAACGAAGTCTGGAACGTAGGCGACGTGCGCATCACGCGTGTGGTGGAGATGGAAGTCACCGGTGGCTCCCGCTTCATCCTGCCAGATGCGACACGCGACGCCTGTCTCGCCTACTCGTGGATGCAACCGCACTTCATGGACGAGTCGGGCAACCTTGTCATGAGCATCCACGCGCTAGTGCTCGACACCGGTGGGCGCCGCATCGTTGTGGACACCTGCATCGGCAACGACAAGGAACGCGCCATCCCCACCTGGAGCCACCTGCAAACCAGCTTCCTCGCCGACATGGAAGCGGCCGGCTACCCCCGCGAGACCATCGACACCGTGCTCTGCACCCACCTGCACGTCGATCACGTCGGCTGGAACACCATGCTCGTGGACGGCGAGTGGGCGCCAACCTTCCCCAACGCCCGTTACCTGCTAGGCGAGCGCGAGTTCCGCTACTGGGAAGAAAACGACGACGAAACCCGTCGCGATTCCATCATCGCCGACTCGGTGCGACCGGTGATCGACGCCGGCCTCGTGGACTTCGTGCCGACAGATCACGTCGTGGCGCCGGGCATCCAGCTAATCCCCACTCCCGGCCACACCCCAGGCCACGTCAGCGTCCACATCACGTCAAACGCCGAAGAAGCCCTGATCACCGGCGACTGCATCCACCACCCCTGCCAGATGACCCGCACCGACTGGTGCAGCTCCGCCGACTACGACTAGAAAGAGGCAAGACAAACCCGAGAGTCCCTGCTGGCCGACCTGTCCGAGTCCCGAACCCTGGTGATCGGCACCCACTTCGCCACCCCCACCGCCGGCCACATCCGAACCCGCCCGGAAGGCGGCTACTGGCTTGATGTGGCGCACGGCTAGAGGTGCTCGGAGTGGATCGATCTGCGGGAACCGGTGTCCTCGGAGGGAGGCACTTGCCCCATCGTGCCACTGGGCGCGCTTGCTCATGCAAGCCTTGACGCCGCAAACTGTCCGATGAATCGCAAGCCATCCCGATAGGAAGTTGCGGTCAGGGCGTCAGTGTGCGCGAGTGCTCGTTCCACCTGCTGCACCGCCCGCTCGCGGGTGTAGTCAAGGGCGCCGGTGCGGCGTACGGCGGCGAGGACCTCGGGCAGGCGGTCGGCGGAGCGGGATTCGATGGCTTTTCGGATTAGCGCGGCTTCGGTGGGGGTGCCGTGGCGGGTGGCGTGGATCAGGGGCATGGTCATCTTGCCTTCGGCGAGGTCGTTGCCGGCGTTCTTGCCCATCGCGTCGCGTTCGCCAGCGTAGTCGAGCCAGTCGTCCACGAGTTGGTAGGCGAGGCCGAGGTGGAGGCCGTAGTCCCTGAGGGCGGCCGTTGTGCTGGCATCTGTGCGGGCGAGGGCTGCGCCGGTGTGGGCGGAGGCTTGGAACAGCATCGCGGTCTTGCGGCTGATGATCTCCATGTAATCGCGTTCGTCGATGTCGGCGTTGCCGATGTTGGCGAGTTGCATCACCTCGCCTTCCGCGACGCGGTTTGTCGCTTCGCTGATGATGGCCATGACCGGCATGGAGTCGAGCTCCACCATCAGCTCGAAGGCGCGCGAATAGAGGAAATCGCCCACCAGCACGCTGGGGCCGTTGCCCCACACGGCGTTGGCGGTGGCTCGGCCTCGGCGCAATGGGCTGTGATCCACCACGTCGTCGTGCAGCAGCGTGGCGGTGTGCAGGAACTCGATCACCACGGCCAGGCGGATGGGCTTCTCCTGACCTTCGTGCCCACATAGCCGTGCGGCGAGCAGGGCGATCAAGGGGCGCAGGCGCTTGCCGCCGGCGTTGACGATGTGGCGGCCGATTTCCTCGATGAGCGGCACCGAGGAGGACAGTTGCTCGGGGATCAGGCGATTGACCGCTTCGAACTCGTCCCGCACGAGGGTGAAGGCCGCGTCTGGCCCCTTGGCTGCACAGCCGTCCGCTGCATCTGGGCTGCTGGCTGGCTTGGCAAGGCGGGATGCAGGCATGTACGAGGGCTCCGGGTCTCTTTCGCAACGCAGGAGGCGGGTCGTTCGCTATCCGGTAGTGTCTCACTTTGGCTTGTGCAGTGTCTGGCGCCGTCCTCCGGGGGGAGGGCGTCCCGCCCTCCATCGCGCCGTCAGGCGCGCCGCGCCGTCAGGCGCGCAGGCACTCTCGCGGCATGCGCAGGGAGGACGCGCCTGACGGTGAAGCCAGCGCCACAAGAACCGTTGCCTTTCGGCAACGCTTCCTGCCCCAGCCCAAGCCGTCCTGTCGGCATTCGGCCAGCTTGCGCCGTCCGAAGTCCGACAGGCTGCCAGACGCCAAGATGAGAACTGCTGCCTGCTATCCCGCTATCCACGCACGTTGTATTCGGCTCGTCGCATCCGTAGAATGCCGCACCTTTGCCGGCAGGCAAGTCGGCGGTGCAGCGGGCCTCCCGCCGGCATCCCCGGCGCACGGCGCTTGCCAAGCCGCCGGACTCTAGTACACCTTGGCTGTGCAGCCGAGCGTTTGGTTGGGTTGCCGACGGGTGGACTGGTGGATGGGGCGCCAGCCACACCCATCGGAGCGGCGGGAGCAGAGCGCATGTTTGCGGTATTCGAGAGCGGCGGAAAACAGCATCGCGTGTCGGAAGGCGATGTGGTTCAGCTCGAACGGCTGCCGGCCGATCCGGGCGACGAAGTGGTCTTCGACCGGGTGTCGCTGGTCGCGAGCGGCGACGACGTGCAGGTGGGCACGCCGTTCCTGGCCGGGGGATCGGTCACCGGCGAGGTCGTGGAGCAAGGCCGTGGGCGCAAGATCCGCGTGGTCAAGTTCAAGCGGCGCAAGAATTACATGCGTACCAAGGGGCACCGCCAGCACTTCACGACGGTGCGGATCACGGGCATCTCGGCCTGACGGGCCGAAGGCGGAAGGAGAGCTTGCGATGGCACACAAGAAGGCGGGCGGCAGCACCCGGAACGGGCGCGATTCGGAGTCGAAGCGTCTCGGCCTCAAGAAATTCGGCGGCGAGGCAGTGCTGGCGGGCAACATCATTGTCCGCCAGCGCGGCACGAAGTTCCATGCCGGCGCGAATGTGGGTTGCGGGCGGGATCACACACTGTTCGCGACCGCCAACGGCTTTGTGAAGTTCGAGCGCTTGGGTGGCCGCCAGCGGCGTACGGTTAGCGTCCTGCCGGCGCTCTGAGGTACGCCTCCCAACGCGAGCGCACCAGCGGCAAGGGCGTCGCGTCTTCACTCAGCGGAACATGCGTTTCCTTCGGAGCGAGGGCACCTTGCCCTTCATCGTGTCCAAGGCGTGCGGAGTTCCAGGGGCGAGGCGCCATGCCTGTGACAACAACGGCCCCCTAGTCCGCCAACTGCGAACGGTTGGTCTCGCGGGGACGCGCCTTGGCCCCGCGTATGGCGGGCAAGATGCCCTCCCGCCAGAGAGGGATGGGGGCGACCCCTGATGCGCTTCGTTGACGAGGCTGTCATCGATGTTGAGGCGGGGAAGGGCGGCGACGGCGCCCTGAGCTTCCATCGCGCCCGCAACGTTGCCCGCGGCAAGCCGGATGGCGGCAACGGCGGTGAGGGAGGATCGGTGCTTTTGGTGGGAGACGCCGCGCTCAACACCCTGGTGGACTTCCGCTTCAACCGGGTCTTCCGTGCCGGCGCCGGCGCCTCAGGTGCTGGCAACGAACGCACCGGGGCTGCCGGCAAGACGCTTCGCGTCGCGGTGCCGGTGGGCACGACGGTTGTGGACGACGCCAGCCTCGAACTCGTTGGCGACGTGACGGAGGCGGAGCAGACGCTCACCGTGGCCAACGGAGGCGGGCGGGGCCTTGGCAACGCGCATTTCAAGTCTGGCAGCAACCGGTCGCCCCGCCGTGCCACGCCGGGACGCCCCGGCGAAGTGCGTCGCCTTCGCTTGCAGTTGAAGGTGATGGCCGACGTGGGACTCCTGGGTGCGCCGAATGCCGGCAAGTCCACGCTCATCAGCCGCATGTCGGCGGCCAAGCCGCGCATCGCCGACTATCCCTTCACGACACTCACGCCCAATCTCGGCGTGGTCCGGGTTGGGCCCGGCGCCAGCTTCCTCATGGCGGATGTGCCTGGGCTGATTGCCGGGGCGGCCGAGGGAGCTGGCCTTGGAGCCCGGTTTCTGCGGCATCTCACCCGCACTCGTCTTTTGGCCCACCTCGTGGACGTCGCGCCGCTCGACGGCAGCGATCCGGTTGAAGCGGTGGCGGCCATCGAAGGCGAGCTCTATGCCTTCAGCGAGGCCTTTCGCGAGCGCGACATCTTTCTGGTGGCCACCAAGGCGGATTTGGTTGCCGATGACTCTGCTGTGCAGCGCCTCCGCAGTGTCTATCCGGAGCGGCGGGTGTTTGCGGTGTCTGCCGCGACCGGAGAGGGCATGACGGAGCTCGCGGAGGCGCTCATGCAGCAGGTTGCGTCGCTCCGACAGAGGCTTGCCGACGATGAGGAGTTCGCCGAGCGGGATCGGCGCATCCTGGGCGCCATGCGTGCCGACGTGTTGGCGGGTTCCGGACCGCGACGCCAACCGTCGGCTGGGGATCGGGACGACGACGAATGACTACGCAGTCACAGGGCGATGGGCTCCGGCTCGAAGGCGACGCGGAGTTGCGTGGAGCGCTGGCGGAATCTGCAACGTGGGTGGTGAAGGTTGGAAGCGCTCTCCTCACCGGCGAAGGAGAGGGTCTCAACCTTGATCGCATTGCGGATTGGTGCCGCCAGATCGGCGCCTTGATGGCCAGTGGCAAGAGGGTGGCTGTGGTGTCGAGCGGCGCGGTTGCGGAAGGTTGCCGACGCTTGGGTTTCCACGAGCGCCCGGGCACCGTGCATGACCTTCAAGCGGCGGCGGCCGTGGGGCAGATTGGCCTTGCGGAAGCCTACGAGCGCGGCTTCCGGGACGTCGGGCGCAACACTGCGATGGTGCTGCTCACCCACGACGACCTCTCCAGTCGGGAACGATATCTGAATGCCCGCGCCACGCTCGGCACGCTGCTTTCCTTGGGAGTTGCGCCGGTGGTGAACGAGAACGACTCGGTGGCCACGGACGAGATCAAGCTCGGCGATAACGACACTCTGGCCGGGCGGGTGGCGAGCCTGCTGTCGGCGGATGCGTTGGTGATCCTCACCGACCGCGACGGCCTGCACGAGGGCGATCCGGCGAAGAGCCCGGACGCTCCTCTTGTGGCTTCCGCGGCCGCCGCAGACCCGCGACTTGACGCGATGGCCGGGGACGCCGGCCGTCTGGGCCGGGGCGGCATGGCGACCAAGCTGAAAGCGGCGCGGTTCGCGGCGCTTTCCGGAGCCAACACCATAATAGCCAATGGCGCGGAACCGGACATCCTGCTGCGACTGGCACGGGCGGATGCGCCCGGCACGCTGTTGGCGGCAAGCGTTGCCCCTCTCGACGCCCGCAAGCGCTGGCTCGCCGGCCACCTTCGCGAGAAGGGATCTGTGCAGCTGGACGCCGGCGCCGTCCGAGCCCTGCGCGCCGGCGGCAGCATCCTCCCTGTGGGTGTCACCGTCGCAAGCGGCAAGTTCCGCCGCGGCGACATGGTGCGCGTTCTGGACGCCAACGGCCACGAAGTCGCCAAGGGCCTCGCCAACTACGACGTCACGGAGACCCGCCGCTTGCTGGGCCGCAACTCCAGCGAGATCGAAGCCCTGCTCGGCTACGTGGACGAACCGGAACTCATCGGCCGCGACAATCTGGTCGTGCTTTCGGGGCCGCAAGGGGCCTAGGCGGCGTCTGATCAAGCGCCATCGCCTTGCCGAGGCGCCTGGACGGATGCTCTTTGGCGGGGTGGCCCGCTCGTCCCAAGCTGGCGCCACAAGAACCGTTGCCTTTCGGCAACGCTTCTTGTGGCGCTAGGCCGCGAGCTTCTTGATCCTTGCCGTGAGGCGGGACTTGTGCCGGGCTGCCTTGTTCTTGTGCATGATGCCCTTGGTGACCATCTTGTCGATGATGGGGATGGCTTGGTCGAGGGCGGTGCGGGCCTCGTCGGGGTTGCCGGCGTCGATGGCGGATTCGACCTTCTTGATGAAGGTGCGGTACATGGATCGCATGGCGGCGTTTCGCGCTCGATGGCGTTCCGCCTGACGGACGCGCTTGCGCGCTTGGGCACTGTTGGCCAAGGAGGGGTTCCTTTCTTGCGTTGCGCGCATGGGTGTGCGCGAAAGGGCGCGTAACATGCCATCGGCCCCGAATGATGTCAACGGAACGTTGCGGTGGGTAGTGTCTCACTTTGGCTTGTGCAGTGTCTGGCGCCGTCCTCCGGAGGGAGCGTCCCAACCTCCATCGCGCACTCCACCGTCACGGATTTCGCCAGGTTGCGGGGGGTCCCCCGGGGGGAGGGCGTCCCGCCCTCCATCGCGCCGTCAGGCGCGCCGCGCCGTCAGGCGCGCAGGGCACCTCGCGGCATGTGCAGGGACGCGCCTGACGGCGCGCATGGAGGGCGGGACGCCCTCCCTCCCTGTTCTCCCATAGAAGAGTGGTCCCGGCAGGCAAATCGACGCAGTCGCCGGTTGCGAACGGCCATGCGCCACGTCAGGCAAATTCAAAATGAGACACTACCTTGCGGTGGCTTCGGCGCGTAGGCCGCTCACCGAGGCCGCCGCAGAGGAAGGGAACTTCCCGAACGGACTGAACCCTTGAGCGAGTCTGCCGCCGAACCCGATCGCACGCACGATGTCGCGGCCCAAGGCGGCGTGGTGGGTGGGATGACGGTGTTGTCGCGGCTGTCCGGCTTCGCTCGTGACGTGGCGCTTTCCCATCTGTTGGGCGCGGGTGCTGCGGCGGACGTGTTCTTCGTGGCCTTTCGGGCACCGAACTTCTTCCGCCGTCTGTTCGCGGAGGGCGCGTTCGCGCAGGGCTTCGTGCCGGTGTTGGCGGAATACCGCGAGCGGGGCTGCCGTTCGGCGCTTCTGGCCTTCGTTGCCGCGATGGGGGGCAACCTGGCCACCGTGGTGGCGCTGGTGTCGGTGCTTGGCGTGGTCGCGGCGCCGCTCGTCGTGTTCCTGTTCGCGCCGGGTTTCGCTGGCGATGCCCGCTTCGATCTCGCAACCGACCTGGTGCGGATCACCTTCCCCTACCTCGCGTTCATCTCCCTCACCGCATTTGCGGGCTCGCTGCTCAACAGCGCCCAGCGCTACGCCGTGCCGGCGTTCACGCCGGTGTTGCTGAACGCGGCGTTGATTGCCGCGGCACTGGTGGCGGCCCCGGCATTCGACGAGCCGGCGATGGCGCTGGCATGGGGCGTGCTGGCGGCCGGGGCGACCCAGCTCCTGTTCCAGTTGCCGTGGCTCAGGCGGGTGGAGTTGCTGGTGCCGCCGAAGCCGAACTGGAAGCATCCCGGCGCGAAGCAGGTGGGCAAGCTGTTGGTGCCAGCGGCGCTCGCCGCGTCGGCCGGGCAGGTGAACGTCCTGATCGGCGGCATCCTCGCCTCCATGCTCGTCACCGGCAGCGTGTCGTGGCTCTACTACGCCGATCGGCTGATGGAGTTGCCCATCGGCATCGTTGCTGTGGCGCTGGGCACGGTGTTGCTGCCGAATCTCTCGCGCCTGCACGCCGACGGCAACGCAGAGGGCTTCCGCGCGGCGCTCGACTGGGGAATGCGTGCCGGGGTGCTGCTGGGGTTGCCGGCAGCGGCTGGGTTGTATGTGCTTGCGACGCCTATCGTCGCGACGGTGTTCCTGCACGGCGAGATGCGCGAGACCGGCGCGCTGATGGCGTCGGCGGCGCTCAAGGCGTTCGCCATTGGCCTGCTGCCCCTCGTGCTGACGAAGATCACCGCGCCCGGCTACTTTGCTCGGCAAGACACCGCCACGCCGCTGCGCTGCTTCGCGGTTTCGGTGGCGGTCAACATCGTCGGCAGTCTTTCGCTCATCCTTTGGCTGGGGCACGTGGGCATCGCGCTTGCCACCAGCCTTGCCGCCATCGTCCATGCTTGGCTCCTCATTCGAGGGCTTGCGCTGCGGGGCGACTGCAGCTTGGGGCCGCGCTTGCTGCGCTGCCTGGTTGCCAGTCTCGTGGCGACGGCATTGATGGCTCTGGCCTTGGAAATGCTGGTGGCGGACGCTTCGCATTGGCTCTCGGCGTCCGTCTGGCAACGCGCCCTGCATCTCGCGCTCGCCGTGTTTGGCGGCGGCGCTCTCTACGCTGGCGTGACTCTGGCGCTGGGGGTGCGGCCGAGCGACCTCAGGCTGCGTGTGTAGAATCGCCCGACGGACGCTCAGTCGGCACGCAGGCGCAACTCGCATCTATGGAGATCATCCGCGGCCTGCACAACATCCGTTCGCAGCATCGCGGCTGCGTCGCCACCATCGGCACCTTCGATGGCGTCCACCACGGCCACCAGATGCTGCTCGCCCACCTCAAGGCGAAGAGCGAGGAGCTAGGCGAGCCGGGGCTTCTCATCACGTTCGAGCCGCAGCCGAGGGAGTACTTCTACGCTCCCTCGGGCATGCGTCCGGAGGCGGACGGGGGCGCCGCCAAGCCGAGCGGCAGGCCGCCGCCAGCGCGCCTCACCCGCTTTCGCGAGAAGGTGGATGCGCTGCGTGCCACCGGCATCGACCGGGTGCTCTGCATTCCCTTCAACGAGCGCACCCGGCTGATCCCGGCTCGGGAGGTGGTGGAGCGCTTTCTCGTCGACTTGCTGGGGGTGAAATACCTCGTCGTGGGCGACGACTTCCGCTTCGGCCAGAACCGCGAGGGCGACTATGGATTGCTGAAGGCGCTTGGCGACGAGCTCGGCTTCGGCGTCAGCCACATGGGCACCCTCACGTTCGACGACGAGCGGGTCAGCAGCACGCGCATTCGGACCGCGTTGGGGGAAGGGGACTTCGCGCTGGCGGAGAAGCTCTTGGGGCGGCCGTACTGCATGATGGGGCGGGTGGTGTATGGCCATCAGTTGGGCCGCACCATCGGCGTGCCGACGGCGAACATCCGGCTGCAACGCTATCGCGCCGCCTTGGACGGCATCTTCGCGGTGACGGTGGATGGCTTGGGCGAAACCCTCGCTGGCGCTGCCAGCCTTGGCGTGCGTCCGACCGTTCACGAAAGCGCCGAGCCCTTGCTGGAAGTCCACATCCTCGACTTCGACCAAAGCATCTATGGCCGCCTCGTCACCGTGACCTTCCACAAGCGCATCCGCGAAGAGCGCAAATATCCGAGCCTCGAGACCATGAAGGCGCAAATCGAACGCGACATTGCCGACACTCGCGCTTGGCTTGAGCGACATCCAGTGACGTCGAACCCAATGGCCACGCGACTGGAAGCGTCGTGATTCGCTGGTACGCGTTGGCGGCGCTGGTGCTGGCAGCCGACCAAGTCACCAAGCTCTGGGTGCTGGCGGTGCTTGAGCGGGGCGTGTCGGTGCCGGTGCTGCCGTTCCTGTCCTGGACTCACGCCTGCAACAGCGGCGTTGCCTTCAGCATGTTTCGCGGCTATGGCTGGGTGTTCGCGCCGGTGGCGGTGGCGGTGAGTGGCTACCTCGCGTGGGAAATCTGGCGGCTGCGCCAGCGCCAGCCGACGCCGATGGTGCAGCTGGAGGGCGCCGCCTATGGTTTGGTGATGGCTGGCGCACTCGGCAACGTGCTGGACCGATGGACGCAGGGCTGCGTCGTGGACTTCGTTCACGTCCACTACGGCTGGTTCAACTTTCCGGTGTTCAACGTCGCTGACAGTGCCGTGACGGTGGGTGCAGCAGCGTGGATAGGGCTGCTGGTGGTGCAGATGATCGACGAGCGACGTCGGCGTGCCGCCTGACATGCCAGCTCGGGTGATCGCCCGCGAGGGGGATCGCACCATCCGCGCGGGGGCTCGCGTCACACTGCATTTCTCCATCCTGCTGGCCGACGGTCGGGAGGTGGACACCACCCGGCGCGGCAAGCCGGCCACGTTCACGGTGGGCGACGGGAACTTGCCGGCGGGCTTCGAGTCGGCCCTGTTGGGGCTGTCGGCTGGCGACGACGAGCAGATTGCAATTCCACCGGAGCGTGGGTTCGGTCCCCACCGGACAGGGAACATGCGCACGCTGCCGAGGGCGGACTTCCCGGATGGGGGGGCGCTGGAGCCTGGCCTTGTGGTGGCCTTCCATTCCCCGGAGGGGGACTTGCCTGGGGTGGTGCAGGAGATCCGGGGCAGCGAAGTGGTGGTGGATTTCAACCACCCACTGGCCGGGCGAGACCTGATCTTCGATGTGACGGTTTTGCGCGTGGAGGAGTGACGGGGATTCTGCGGAATGAAGGGGTGCGACGCAGCCATCGCCCCTGCCGCGGCCTGGCACCACGAGGGGCCGCGTTCGGCGCGGGTTCATGGGGATGATATCTACCCCCTCCGAAGAAGCCGTCCTCGGCGTCTTCGGGAGGCGGCGTGCCTGCGGCTTCCTTGCGTGTGCCTGCCGTGTGGCGGAATTGATCAGGGAGTCGAAAGGCAACGCTTCTTGTGGCGCTAGTGCCTCCACCCGCCCGGATTAAGGACGTTCCCGCCAGCCTGTGTGCGAGAAGGCGGAATCCGGTGTGCGACTTTCGCCATCGGCGTCGAAACCGCCTGCAATCGTCGTAGCGTAAGGCGCTGATTCCATCTCGGACGACGCCATGTGCCCTTCAGCGACTCCGCATCCTCCTCGTTTGGCCGGGCTTTCGCTCGTCGAGCTCCTGGTGGCGTTGGCGGTGCTTGCCATCTTGGCGGCGATTGCGTTGCCGGCGTACCAGTCCTTCGGCGTGCGCGGCAGTCGCGCCGAGGTGCAGGCGGATCTCCTGATCTGCGCGCAAGGCATGGAACGGGCGGTGGGGGCGGGATTCGGCTACGACGGGCTTGTGGATTCGGACGGGGACGGTGCCGGCGACGCGGACACGGGCCCCGTGTCCGCCAACATCTGCACCACCGAGTCCCTCGACTACGCGATCCGTGTGCAGTCGGCGGACGCGAGCGTCTTCACCCTCCGCGCGGAGTCGGCCACGACCGGCAACCGTGTGGACGGCGACGGCATGCTGGAACTCGACAGCGACGGAGCTCGTCGCTGGGATCGCAACGACGACGGCGACTTCGACGACGAAGGAGAGCGTCGATGGAGCGAGTGAAGCCAGTTGGCACCATGACTGTGGTCGGGAGGGCGCGCCATCGGCGGCTCATTTCGGCAGGAGGGCCGCTACGTGCCTTACCCCCACCGGCAGCGGAGCAGGGCGTGAAGCCGGGAAGCCGCCGAAGGCTGGCACGCGGGCACTCCATGATCGAGGTCCTCGTGGCCGCCTTGGTGATGGCCACCGGAGTGTTGGGCGCGAGCGCACTGCAAGCGGCGGGCCTGCGGAGCAACCGCATCGCCCTGCAACGCAGCGACGCGGTGCAAGCCGCTTGGTCCATCATCGACCGCATCCGCGTCAATGCGACCGGCGACTACGACATCAGTCTGGGCGATGCGCCGCCAACTTTCTCCGACTGCATCGTCCGCACCTGCACCGCCGACGATCTTGCGACATTCGACGTCGTGGTGTGGAAGTGCTCCCTCGGCGGCTGGGTGGAGACGGACGCTTGTGTCGCAGCGCGTGGTGCCGGTGCTCTTCCGGCCGCTGACATGCAGCCAGGCTTGCCGGCGGGGGATGGCAGCATCGACCACAACGGCGCCGCCATGACGGTGACGGTGCGTTGGCAACCCGACGACGGCGACCCGTTGACCCTGAGCGTGAGCAGCCGCGCATGAGAGCCCCGCGTACGCAGGCGGGGCTCTCCCTGGCCGAGCTTCTCCTTGCTCTCGCCTTGGGAGCGGTGATCGTTGCCGGCTTCGGCCGCATGTTCGTCGCCAACCGTGCCACGCACGCCATGCTGGAGGGGCAGTCACGGCTGCAGGAGTCCGCCCGCGTGGCGCTTGACCTCATTGCCCGCTCCGCCCGCATGGCAGGGCACATCGGCTGCGACTCGAGCGTCACCGTGGCGAATGGCTTGAATGGAGCATGGGCCGACCTGCCGGAGGTGCGCGTGGTGGACCCGGTGCAGGCGTTCGAGGGCGTCGGCGCCGGCTCCGACGACGATTCGTGGCAGCCGTCCCTTGCCGGCTTGAAGACGGCGGGCGGGTCCGGGGGTCTCGGCACTGCTCCTGAACCGGGCACGGACGTGCTCGTGCTGCGCCGGGTCGAAGCGCTGCAGCCGTTGGCGCGATACATCGATCCTCTCGACGCGGTGGCGGTCGATGACGAACCGCTTGACCTGGAAGACGACGACTTCGCCGTCCTGGCGGACTGCCAACGGGCAATGCTCTTCCGCGTGACCTCCATCGCCGAAGCGGCGGGGGTGGCGACTCTGGCTCGGGCGTCCGGTTCGGGTCGGCTTGGCAATGCTTCGACGCCACTCGGCGCCGCGCCTTGGGGTGGCGCATCGGGCGCAGAGGGTGCTGGCGTAGGGCGCGTGGTCACGGATGCCTATTTCGTTGCCGAGGTGGGGCAGGCCAACGACCGCAGCGAACCGGTGTTCGCCCTTTGGCGCAAGGTTGGCGTCGGTTCCGCTGCGGAGTTGCTGCGCGGCATCGACAACATGCAGGTGCTGTTGGCGGTGGATTCGACGCCGACGGACACGAACCCGCGTGCGGACCGCTACCTGTCGCCCTCGGACTTGGCCAACGAAGCGGTGCGAGCCATCCATGTGGAACTGCTCGCGTCCAGCATCGATGCAGCAGACGGCGACCAGCCCCTGCGCCGCACCTTCTCGCGCACGACAGCGCTGCGCTCGGGGATGCTGCGGTGATGGTGCGTCGGCGTGGTCCTCCAACAACCGGCGCACGCGGCGTGGTCCTGTTCACGACGCTCGTGTTGCTGACGCTCCTGACCATGGTCGGCATTTCCGGCGCTCGCACGACGCGCATGGAACAGGGCATGGCCCGCAATGCCCACGACTCCATGCTGGGGTTCCAAGCCGCCGAATCCGCACTCCGCGAAGCCGAAGACTGGCTGGCCACCAACGCGACGGATCCTGCCGCCGTTTTCCCGGCAACAGGCCGGGGCCGCCACAACTCCCCCGCATGGGGAGCGGAACCAGCGTGGCGACAGGGCGATGTATGGGAGCGGGGGAGCCAGGAAGCCACCGCGCCGTCCGGCGTAGCCCTGCCACCTCGCTACGCCATCGAATGGCTCGCCTCATATCCGGGCGCCTCACCGCCAGACGGCAGCGGTGGCACGGTGGACGTCTTCCGAATCACCGCCCTCGGCTACGGCGGCACGAGCCGCGCCCAAACCGTCCTCCAATCCACCTTCGGCCGCCTGCGCGGCGCGGCTGGCGCAACCCCTGGCCGCCTCTCATGGGTGGAGTTCGACGCCATTCCATGAACGGGACTCGCGAGGTGGAGGTGGTGCGACAGGTAGCGCTGGCGAGCGACTTTGGCGAGCTCGTACTTCCACGTTCCATTGGCGAGACCTTGGGTGGCAGGTGGACGTTGGCGAACGCCAAACGCCAAAAGCTTTGAGCAGGCTTGGCGTGCGATACGAGTCTACGGTTCGACGCGGGCCGCGAACTCGCTTGCAAGGGGATGGCGCAGTGTCGGTGAATCCTCGCGCCATGTGGCGCGGGTTGTCTTGCCTGCCATTTTCGGTGCCGCGAACACGTAGCGCAGGTCGTATTCGCTGTACAGCGTGTCGAAGAATCGTTCGATGCGCAGGGAACTGGCGGCGCCGGGCCATGTGTCCAGGATGCCCGCACCATTTCCGGCGGAGGGAGTCACCAGCGCGAGCGCCACGGACTCGTATCGGGTGACGTCGTCGCGAACACCGCGCCTGCCGGTTAGTTGCGACATCACGTCGTGGTAGCGAACCAGTGAATCGACCGGCTCGTCGTCGCGCAAAGCCACGTCATTGCTGCGGGTTTCCCCTTGCGCGCCGGCAGCGAGGAAGTGGGCGGCATCGGCGGGTCGAGGCCCGGCCCGATTTGCGCGCAGCACATGGAAGAAACCGTACACGAGGTTGGGGTATGCGATGTGCAGGTTGGTGCAGTCCCCGACGGCCTCCTCCATGCGGTTGGTGAGGTTGCGAAAAGCGTTCAACGTCCCCTTGATGGATACGGCTACGCAAGGTCCGACCGCGGTGTTGGCAACAACCACATCGATGTCCTTTGCCTTCAGACCGCCCAGAACCGTGCGCTCTCCCTGTCCACCAAGCTCGGGCACATGCTCGAGTCGGTAGATGCCGCGACGCAGCCGGTGGGCTTCGAACGGCGGCCTGGGGACGATGTGCGACGGGAGAAACCCGCCTTCGAGTACGAGGCGACACGCCACGTACCAATGCAGGGGACGGATGTGGCCCTGGCTTTGCGGGCTTTGCCGAACCGACGCGAAGGCATCCAAGGCGTCCGCTAGGGTCACCCACTGGCAGCGATTGTGGTCAGGCACGGTGTCGCCAACGTCGCATTGTGTTGATGCTCGCGCGCCATTGCTCCTCGTTGCCCGATCCCTCGGGTGGTGCGAGAAGGACCCGTGCGGCTTCGCGCGGTTCGAGCTTGAGGAGGCCGCCACCCAAGGGGTGCCCTTCTAGCTCGCAGCTGAGTCTGGTCAAGGATGTTCCCCAGCGCTCGAGCACTTGCTCGGGGGCGACATTTGGCATGGAGTCGGACGGCGTGTACCGCGTTCGAGCAAACGCATCCGGCATCGTTGCGTGCCAATGCCGGGCTATCGGTGCTCATGTAGGCGAGGAACATGTCAGGGGTGGTGACGTTAGGAACCGCATACCAAGGGCTGCGGACGCGACACTTGTATCGACTTTGGGCAATGGTCGCCGCGTCGGATGCCAGGTAGTCGGCAAGTGCATCCGAAATCATGGAATTCGGGCCCACATGTACGAGGAACGTGGCGCGATCCTCCGACCGCCAGCGGTCCACGGTGGCTGGGTCGATCGCACCGTCATGCAGCTGTCGCCCGCTGGTTACGCTTGGGCGAAGGTAGGCGGCAAGGTCCAGTCGCTCTGCATCGGAAGGTCGCAAGTGGAAGAAACCGTTGTCGCCGGAGACGTAGCCGATGCCCAGGCGAGCGATCTGGCCGAGGCGCTGTGCCTTGTTCCCGTCGGCAATCTGTCGGTATGCGTTTCGTGCATCGGCCGGGAGCAGCATGGGCCGCAATCGACAGTCCCACTGTCGCCATCTTCCAGTGACACTTGCGTGCCTGGCGGGGGTTGCGGTTGTGCTTCGAAGCTCTCCCAAGTGCTGAACCGAAAGGTGCCGGCGTTGCCGCCGTGGCCATCGGCATACAACAGCCATGTGTCCTCCGACAGGTCCGAGAACACTTTGCGGCGAATTGCCACGATGGTCACCGTTGCGAAGTGCTCGCAAAGCCAGTGCAGCACCGGTGCTGCGTAGGGTGCGTGGCCTATCTCCGCCGGCGCCCGCCGGGGCGGAGTAGAGAAGCCGTCACGAGCAACCACGGCGCCCATGACGAACAGAGGCCCGACAGTCGAACCCCCAACGCGGCACACAGGTCTCGTGCCAGGCCCCGGGTCTCGCCGCTGAAGCGCTGATAGCGGATGAACGGAGGGTTTCCGGCGGCACAGTCGAAGCGCGATGGCGTCGAGGCAGCCCAGGCGAAGAAGTCCGCACATACCACTTGCGCATCGGGCGCACGCTGGCGCGCTGCTGCGGCGGCTTGCGCACATCGTTCGACTCCGACGCTCGAAGGATGGTGCGCGATCACGCCGCCATCGCCGCAGGCGGGGTCGAGCATCCGATCTTGCTTTCCGCGCAACGCCCAGGCAACCAGCGTGGCAGCGACCCGCGCCGGTGTGTAGTACGCGCCGTTTTCCTTTTGCGTCATTGGTCGGTGTGCTTTGTCCATCGGCCTTGTGAGGACGTTGCCACAGCATAGCCGAGCGCCGCGATCGATGACGTCGCTGTGGGGAGGCTCGGACAGCCGCCGGCGTACGGCATCGAGACCGTGCTCTTTCGCAGGGAGGGCATCTTGCCCGCCATCATCCGAGGAGCGTGCGAGCTGTATCGTGGCTTGCCTTTTCGTGGCGAAAGAGCGAATGGCTCGACGAGAATCCTGATGCGGGCACCTGGCGCGCCTTTGCGTCGTGTTGGAGGGCAGGATGCCTTCCCTCCAGAGGATCCTTAGTGCTCCAGCGCGGGGCGTGCTTCCACTACTACGGAGTTGCTTGCGGCCTGGTCGAGGCTGGTGGGATCCGGTTGCCGATTCGCCGTCAGGGTTACCTCGTGGTAGGCGGCATCTTGCGGGAATTGCTCGAGATAGGCGGCGAGGAGGGTTCGGGCGCGTTCCTGGTCGGTGACGACTGTTGCTTCGCATTCGACGCGCCTGCGGCGCATCGTCAAGGTGACTTGGGCGCCGCCTTGCAGATTGCGCCACCATTGCGTGCCTCCGGAACTGAAGCAGCGAACCACGTTGCCGTCCTGCACGTAACGCAGCGGGGTGGTTCGCCAAATGCCGCTGCGCCGTCCCTGGTAGCGCATCAGGAGCAGGCTCCGGCTGACGACGAAATGCAGCGGCGAAGAGAGCACCAGCCGCATGAGCGGGTTGATGACCACAAACAGCGATTCCGGCAGCTTCATCTTCGTCACCACGCTCGGAGTGTTGAATTCATCATATGCATATGCCAAAGCGCCACTGCAAACGGCGTCGGCGGGCGCGTATGATCGCGCGTTTTTCGCCCCGCGCCCAGCAATCCATGGGCCGCAGACACGGAAGGAGAAGATGAGCGACAAAGCGGACAACGGAGTCAACGTTGAGGCGTTGCTAAACGCACGGGAGGCCGTGTCGGAGGCTCCGGAGGCGGCGCAGTTCCGCTGGCGTGCTGCCTGCGAGTGGAAAAACGGCACGCACAGCCAGTCCACGGTGGAGGGTTACTTCGGTCTCGGCGCCGAGCAGCGTCACAAGCGCACCTTCGCGTTCGATGCCGATCACCCGGAGACCTTCGCTGCCGAAGACAACGGCGCAACGCCGGTGGAATACGTGCTCGTGGGGCTCGCGAGCTGCCTCACCGCAGGGGTTGCCAGCGTGGCGCAGAACCGCGACATTCAGTTGCGCTCGGTGCAGGCGACGCTCGAAGGCGACATGGACATCCAAGGCATCCTCGGCGCGGATGCCGACGTTCGCAACGGCTTCAGCGGCATCCGGGTCACCTACAACATCGACGCCGATGCGTCCAGGGACGACATCGAGGCGCTGGTGGCGCAGTCGCAGAAGCGTTCGGCGGTGTACGACATCATCACCAATCCCACCAACGTCACGGTGGACGTGAAGTAGGCGCCTCGAGCCTCGCTCGCAACCGATCGCCATAGGAATGCTTCCCATGCCCGTCGCGGATGTCGTCATCGTTGGCGCCGGCCATTCCGGCCTCGCCATGAGCCAGTGCCTGGCGCAGGCTGGCGTCGAGCATGTTGTGCTCGAACGCGGCGAGATCGCCAACTCTTGGCGCACGGAGCGCTGGGACTCGCTGAAGCTGCTGACCCCGAACTGGCAGAACCGACTGCCCGACTATGCCTACTCCGGCGACGATCCCGACGGTTTCGCCTCGGTGCCGCAGGTGGTGGACTTCATCTCCGGCTACGCGGCGCACATCGGCGCTCCCGTGCTGACGGGAACGACGGTGGAGCGGGTGTCCGCCGGGGAAGGCGGATTCGCTCTCGACACCGATCGCGGCACTTGGTTCGCCGGGGCGTGCGTGCTCGCGAGCGGTGCCTGCAACGTTGCCAACGTGCCGAAGTGCGCGGTGGATTTGCCGTCGGACGTCCGGGCGATCACCGCCCGAGACTACCGCCGCCCTGACGATCTGGATGCCGGCGATACGCTGGTGGTGGGCGCCTCCGCCACGGGCGTTCAGCTTGCGGAGGAAATCCACCGCTCCGGTCGTACGGTGACTCTCTCTGTCGGGGAGCATGTGCGCTTGCCACGCGTCTATCGCGGCAAGGACATCCAGTGGTGGATGACGCACGCCGGCATTCTCGACGAAGGCATCGCGGACATCGACGATTTGGTTCGTGCCCGCAACATTCCGTCGCCGCAGTTGGTGGGGACGCGGGAGCGACACAACCTGGACCTCAATGCGCTTTCCGATCAGGGCGTGCGGCTGGTGGGACGCCTGGGCGGCATTCATCGGGATCGCGTGCTGTTCTCTGGTTCGCTTGCGAACATCTGCAAGCTGGCTGATCTGAAGATGAACCGGCTCTTGAACACACTTGATGAGTGGGCGACGGGCGACGGCGCGGGGAATCTTCCGGGCGAGGTGGAAGAGGCGCATCGATTCGACGCCACGCGGGTGCCGGCAACGCCGGAGCTCAGCCTGCGCCTGGGCGGCGAGGGCATTCGCAATGTGGTCTGGGCGACCGGCTATTCACCTGACCTGTCCTGGCTGGACATTCCCGCTTTCGACCGCAAGGGCAAGCTTCGCCACGATGGCGGCGTGGTGGCCGTGCCGGGACTGTACGTTCTGGGCCTCAGCTTCCTGCGCCGGCGCAAGTCGAGCTTCATCCACGGTGCCGAAGACGATGCCCGCGATCTTGCGACGCATCTTGTCGCCAATCTGAACGACCGCGCCGGTGCGAGGGTGCGCAAGACCGCATGAGGGCCTGGCGTCTGCTCCGGCTGGGTGATCCTTGGACGGAACTGGCCGCCGCGGACATGGCCGAACCCGATGCGAAGGAAGCTGCTTCCGTTCGTCCTGATGCGGTTGTGGTTCGGGTTGAGGCGACCGATCTCAACTTCGCCGACATCCTGCAATGTCGCGGCCAGTATCAGGTTCGCCACGAGGTGCCGTTCACGCCGGGGATGAATGCGACGGGAACGGTCGTGGAGTCGTCGCCCGATTCGCCGCATCGGCCCGGCGAGCGAATCGTCGGGCCCACCGTTGCGCCCTGGGGCGGCTTTGCGGAATGTGCGGTGCTGGCGGGGGATCTCGCGCATCCGGTGCCGGTCGGGGTCTCCTCGATTGATGCGATGGCCGCACACATCACCTATGGCACGGCCTGGTTTGCCCTGCATCGTCGGGGGCGGTTGCAGGCGGGCGAGACGGTGTTGGTGCTGGCCGGCGCCGGCGGCGTTGGTTCCGCCGCCATCCGACTGGCGCGCGCGCACGGCTGTTGGGTTGCGGCTGCGGCTGGCGGCGAGGAGAAGACGGCAGTCTGTCACGAGCTCGGTGCGGATGCGCTGATCGACTACGAGGCAGAAGATCTGTATGGGGCGGTGATGGAGCTCACGAGCGGCCGTGGCGTGGACGTGGTTTTCGACCCGGTTGGGGGCGACTGGTCGGACACGGCGCGGCGCCTTCTCGCATGGGAAGGGCGGTTGCTGGTAATCGGTTTTGCGAGTGGCAGGATTCCTTCGGCGCCGACGAACCATGTGCTGGTGAAGAACTACTCGGTGGTTGGCGTCCACATGGGTGGTTACCGCGAACGCCGCACCGACCTTGTGCGGCAGTGCTATGTGGACCTGCACGGACGCCTGGAACGCGGCGAAATCGAGCCCTTCGTGAGCGAGGTGATTGGGTTTGGTGCTGTGCCCGAGTCACTTCGCCGGTTGTCGGGGCGGGGAACGACGGGCCGGGTCGTTTTCGATCCACGGCGCTTGGAGGGAGGGGAGGCTGCCGGCCCTGCGCGCTCTTGAGGTGCTGGTCGGTGACGAAGTGGTCGGTTGACTGCCCTTGCTTCCTGAACGCGACAACGAGGCACCTATCCTCCGGGCAGCCGGAGCAGGCGGAGTGTGGTCCTGATCCGTACATGTGGAGTACCCCTGCCCCGCGTTCGGTGGCGCGTCGGTCGTGCCGTGGACTTGCCTGAGCGGGTGCGGTGTCCCTCGAGGGTTCGTCAGGCGCTTTCGAATAGGCCGGCGATCTGGGCGGGAGTGAGGGAAAGCGCTTCGGCCACCATGTTGTAGAAGCCGACTTCGCGGGAGCTGATGCGACCGTCGCTTAGGATCACTTCGGCAAGCGCCCCGGCGATCATTGCGCGGTCTTGGGCGTTCACCTTGCGGGCGACGCTGGCGAGGTGGCGTTCGAGGGGGGCCGATTCATACAGACGCGAATGCGCGGCCATGCGTACATCGTGGGCGGTGACCTGCTCGCCCGTCGTCTTCTCCACCACGTTGCGGACCGTCTCGATCTCGATGTGCTTGATGTTGCTGTCCGCCGCCGAGGCGCGGGCGAGAGTCAAGAGCACGGTTTCCTTGACGAGGTCGTTCTTGTCTCCAGCCGTCGGCTCGCCGCCGCCGAAGATCTTGAGGACGTTGGTGAGGCTCGCGATGCTCATCGGCTGATTTCCGCTCCTTTGGGGTGTCGGGTGGAGAGTGTCGGGTCGCAAGGCAATGGCGCGGCAGTATAAACACCGTGGCGAGCAGGCGCGACGAGTCTTGCCGCGCTTGTCCCGCGCAAAGGGCGTGGGACAAGCGTCGGGGTTGGCTTGGCGGTTGGCTATGGCTTCGTGCAGTGCGGTCTTGTACGCGCGATCGCTACAGTTGGGCGAAGTGCCTCGTTCGAGCAGGAGTTGGGCCATGCCGAGGTGCCGATTGGCCAGCGCCCTGTGCAGCATCGCGCCGTTGTGGCCGGCGGCTGCGTTCGGGTTGGCGCCGGCGTCGAGCAGGGCCCCCTCGCGCTCCCCCACGTTGAAGGCTCCTCCTTGCGAGGGGAGGCCCCTCGCGCTTCCCCACGCTGAAGGCTCCTCACCGCAGGAGCTCGATCCAGTGCAGAACGGGCTTGGTCACGGCGTCGTCCAGGTGCGTCTGACAGCCGATGTTGGCGGTGGCGATCGCGTCCGGTTCGCCGGACATCAGGGCGTCCGCCTTGCGCTGCTTGAGTTCGCCGGCGATCTTCGGCTGCAGGATGGAGTAGGTACCAGCCGAACCGCAGCAGAGGTGGGGGTCCGGCACTTGTGTCAGCCGATAGCCGGCGCGCCGCAGGATGCCCTCGACGGCGCCGCTGATGCGCTGGCCGTGCTGCAAGGAGCAGGGCGGGTGCCAGGCAACGCGGTCGATGTCGTCGCGTTTGCGGAACTCGAACCGTTCGAGAAGCTCGGCCACGTCGCGTATGCGGGCGGCCACAGCCCTGGCTTCGGCCGTGCCCAACAGCCGTCCGTATTCCTTCCAGGTGACACCGCAGCCACTGGCCGTGGAGACGATGGCGTCGGCCTGGGCTGCCGCTTCATGCGACGCTAGTTGCCGCACATTGCGCTGCGCCATGTCGAGGGCGTCGATGGTCTCGCCCAAGTGCAGGGGGAGGCTGCCGCAGCAGCCTTCCTGGGCAAGGCTGAACGCCTGTACGCCACGCGCTTCGAGCAGCGCCGTGAGGTGCGCGTTCACTTCCGGCGTCACCACCCGTTGCACGCATCCTTGCAGCAGGAGCACGGAACCCGCCGGTTCTGGCGTCGCGCTTGGCGGCGGCTTGCGCAGCAGCCGTTGATGCGCCTTGGGCGCAAGCCATCGAAAGGGCCTCGCGAACCGCAGCAGCTGCTGCAGCAGGCGGGGCCGAGGCACCGTGGCCAGCAGCAGGCGCTTGACGACACCTCCCCGTCCGCGTTCTTCCGCGACGATCTCGCGGCCGATTTCCGCAAGCTCGCCATACTGCACGCCGGAAGGGCAGGTGGTCTCGCAGGCGCGGCAGGTGAGGCATCGGTCGAGATGCACCTTGGCGGCGTCGCTGACGGTGCCGGATTCGAGCATGTCCTTGATGAGATAGATGCGCCCGCGCGGGCCGTCGAGTTCGTTGCCGCGCACCTGATAGGTGGGGCAGGTGGCGTTGCAGAAGCCGCAATGGACGCAGGCGCGCAGGATTTCGTTGGCGCGGGCGCCGCGCGGCGTGGCGAGGGTGGCTGCCGGAATGTCGGTCTTCATGCGGGGTCGAGCTGCAGCAGGCCGGGGTTGAGGATGGCCTTGGGATCGAATGCTTCCTTGATGCGTTGCATGTAGCGAGCGAGTGCCGGATTGGACACGGCGGTTCGCGCTGTCGGTCGATAGCTCCGCACATGGCCCTCCGGGGGCGGGGCCACGTCCGCTTCCCGCAGCCATGCCTGCGTACCGCCCCACTCGATCAGGGCGTCGTTGCGCTCGAAGGGCGTGCCCCGCGGGATGGCGATGCGCGTCAGCGGGGCGTAGCCGTGGAACCAAGGGTGCTCGTGGTCGCGCACCCGTTGCCAGAACGCGGCATTCGGATCGCGCATAGGCATCCCGAGTTCCATCGCCGCATCGGCGATGGCGGTCTGTGCGCCCGAAACCCGCACCCGCAGCAGTCCCCCCTCGAAGCAGGTGGCGGTGATCGGCAGCGGCCAGCGCGACCAGGCGCGGAGCCAGCGGCCGGCGCGTGCGGCATCGCATTCCCGCACCAGCGTTTGCTCTGCTTCCGGCATGGGCAGCAGGCGGACGCTGGCGGAAAGGATCACGCCGAGGGTGCCGAAGGAGCCGGTAACGAGACGAGAAACGTCGTATCCCGCCACGTTCTTGATGACGGAGCCGCCGAAGCGCAGGCGTTCGCCCTTGCCGTTGACGATCTCGACGCCCAGCACCGAGTCGCGCACACCGCCGCGCCAAGGGCGCCCCGGACCTGCGAGGCCGGTGGCGATGGCGCCTCCGAAAGTGCCGTTGCCGCCGAATTGCGGGGGATCGAAGGGGAGCATCTGTCGGTGCGCGCGCAGGAGCCGTTCAATGCACGCGAGTGGCGTGCCGGCGCGGGCCGTGAGCACCAGCTCGTTGGGGCGATGGGCCATGATGCCGGTGTAGTCGGCGACGGAAAGCGTCTCTTCTGCCTGCGCTTCGCCGAGGAACCGCTTGCTGCGGTGTCCGGTGATGGCGAGCGTGCGGCCGGAGGCGGCACACTCGGCCACCGTGGCGACTACTGCCTCGGCATCGTCCCTGCCTTCCCCGCTGGCGATGTCCGCCGCCCCTTCCGCTCTCGCCACGAACGCCCCTTGCCCCTTACAGGCGCTCGAGTTCTGGGAACGGCAGTTCGCCGCCATGAACGTGCATCCCGCCAAGCTCGGAACAGCGCGCCAGGGTCGGAATGGCCTTGCCCGGATTCATGAGGCCAGCCGGATCGAACGCCTCCTTCAGGCGATGGAACTGGGCGAGTTCGAGCGCGCCGAACTGCTCGCACATGGTGTCGAGTTTCTCCACCCCGACGCCGTGCTCGCCGGTGACGGTGCCGCCGACCTGCACGCACAGTGACAGGATCTGCCCCCCCAGCTTCTCTGCCTGATCGAGCTGGCCGGGTGCCCCCGAGTCGTAAAGGATGAGCGGGTGCAGGTTGCCGTCGCCAGCGTGGAAGACATTGGCGACCGCAAGGCCGCATTCTTCGGACATCTCGCCAATGCGACGCAGAACGCCGCCAAGTTCGGCCCGGGGGATGGTGCCGTCCATGCAGTAGTAGTCGGGCGCGAGGCGGCCGGCAGCGGGGAAGGCGGCCTTGCGCCCTTGCCACAACCTCGCCTGTTCCGGCTCCGTTTCCGCGAGCGTCACGCGGGCGCCGCGGGCCTCGAGGACATCCCGTACGCGCGCCACGTCCGCCTGCACCTCCTGCTCGGTGCCGTCCACTTCGCACAGCAGGATCGCGGCGGCGTCGCGTGGGTAGCCGGCGTGGACGAAATCCTCTGCCGCATTGATGGCCAGCCGATCCATCATCTCCAGCCCGGCCGGCAGGATGCCGGCGGCGATGATCGCGCCCACCGCATCGCCAGCGACTTCCACATCGTCGAATGCGGCGAGCAATACGCGCTTGGCGCGGGGCAGGGGCAGCAGCTTGACGGTCACTTCGGTGACAACGCCGAGCATCCCCTCCGAACCCACCATCGCCGCGAGCAGGTCGTAGCCGGGCGAGTCGTGCGTTTTGCCGCCGAGCACGAGTTCGTCGCCCTCGAAGGTCTGCACGCGGATGCCGAGGACATTGTGAACGGTGAGCCCATACTTCAGGCAATGCACGCCGCCGGAGTTCTCGGCCACATTGCCGCCGATGCTGCACGCGATCTGCGACGAGGGGTCGGGGGCATAGAAAAGGCCATGCCGCGCCACCGCTTGGCTGATGGAAAGGTTGGTGACGCCGGGTTCCACGGTGGCGGTGCAGGCGTTGAGGTCGATCTCGCGAATGGAGCGCAGCTTCGAGAGCACGAGGAGCAGTCCCTCGGCCAGCGGCCGGGCGCCGCCGGAGAGTCCCGTGCCGGCGCCCCGGGTGACCACGGGCACACCATGCTCGCGACAGGCCGACAGCACGGCCCGCACCTGATCCACGTTCTCGGGCAACGCCACCGCCCACGGCTTCTGGCGAATGGCCGTAAGACCGTCGGTTTCGAACGGACGCACCGCCGCCGAGTCGGTGACAAGGTCGTTGCGCGGCAAGCAGGCGCGCAGTGCCGTCTCGGCCTCTCGCGTGGTCATCGCGAATTCCCGGAGTGTTGGTTTGGATGCGCATTCCACCACGGTAGGCGGGGCGGTGCCATCCTGGCTGGGTTGCGGGGCCTGGCTCGCTTGTTTGGCGCGGCCTGCCCCCCTCCGAGAAACCTTGCGGTTTCTCGGAGGGGTATGCCGGCCAACGACTAGTCCATCGTCCTAAACATTTACATCCTCGACGACCTTGAGGTTTACATCCTCGACGACCTTGAGGTTGGAGAATCGCCATCGGAACTGGACGGGGCCTCATGCATCTCGTCGACGCCCTGGCGTATGCGCGCCTCGGGTTCGTTGACCGAGGCGACGCGGATGTGGCGAAGGAAGGTGCGCGCCATCTTCGAGAAGGCGCATCGATCAGATTGAGCCAGGAGCCGTGCTTGGGCGTGTGGACGTACTCGAAGCGTCCCGGCCGAGTGGCCAGACAGGCCATGGTCTCGCGGCAGATGTGCGTGAGTGGTTGTCAAGGATGAGGCGAATCACCGCGTCCGGCGGGTGGTACTCGTCCAGCCGCTCGAACAGAGCGACGAACTCGCGACTGCGATGGCGGGACTCGACGTTGGCAAGGAGGTGCCCGGTGTGCAGATCCAGCGCCGCAAGGATCGAGACCGTCCCGTGGCGCGCGCACTCGTGATCTCTCGACGGCGCCGGCCGCTCGCCCGGCACCGGCGGCAAGTCCGGTGCGGTGTTGCCGATGGCCTGCACCCCCCGGCTTCTCGTCCACGGACACTGCGAACACGAGTCGTGCCGTGTCCGTCCGGTCCGGCGAGGCGAGGTACACCTCGCGGCAGACCATCAGGACATCGCGCATCTTGCGGTCAAGGTCCGGATCGCGACGCTCCAGGCAGGGACGCACCCGGTGCGGCTTGAGTTCCTCCTCCTGAAGCAGTTTCCAGACCGAGATTCGGCTGACACGCGCAAGACGCGGATCACCGGCCGCGCGTCAGCCGCTCCCCGCAGGTACTGCGTCAGTGCCGTCAGAGTCCACGGCTCGGTCGCAGGCCCCAGCGTCTTCGGCTGCTGGCACGCCACGTTGATTGCCCACGCCTTCGCATCCGGCAGGATCTCAGGCTCCCGCGGGCGGTGACGGCGATCCTTCAGTCCCGCTCGCGCACCCGCCGCCAGCGCCTTGTCGATGCACTTGCAGATCGTCGGCCGAGGCACCCCGACCTCGCGCTGGATCTGCGCAATCGACACGCCGCCCGAGTGCTTCAGCAGCACCTTGGCTCGAGTGCTTCGCGCACCGGCGCAGTTGCCGAGCGGCTCAGCCTCGTCAGGCACTCGCGATCCACGACAACGCCAACGGCGCCCGCTTTGTCTGTCTGGCCACAGCCGACCCCAACAACTGACCGGGCCGGAATCGTGAACCGCCGTCAGAACAATGTACATCTATCGAATGAACGATGTACTAGCCCTTGGAGCGAAGACAGAATGCCCTCCCTCCAGCAGCGCCTTCCGAAAGCCCTTCCGCTCGCGCCGGTTTGGGCGCACACTCGTATCCTTGATGCGCTGGCACGCTTGCCAGGGAGCGTTGATGCGGCGATGACCATGCAGAGCGAACGGCGGCGAAACCGATGGCGAGGCACCTCCGAACCGGGCCGGATGCGCCACCGGTGGGCGCAGCTTCGCGCCGGGCAGGGGGAGAGTGAACGCGACGGACAGCGTCGCCGCGGCGTCTATCTCCTGCCAAACCTCATCACCACCGGGGCGCTGTTCTTTGGCTTCTACGCCATCGTCGCCGCGATGAACGGCCATTTCGTGGCGGCGGCGCTGGCGGTGTTCGGCGCGTTCTGCCTCGACATCCTGGATGGCCGGGTGGCGCGTTGGACGGGTTCCGAGAGCGCGTTCGGGGCGCAGTACGACAGCCTTTCGGACATGGTGGCGTTCGGTGTGGCGCCGGCCTTGGTGGCCTTCTCCTGGGCGCTGTCCCAGCTTGGACAGGTGGGCTGGGTGGTCACCTTCATTTACATGGCTTGCGCCGCGCTGCGTTTGGCCCGCTTCAACACCAGCGGCGACAACTATTCGTTCACCGGCCTGGCCAGTCCCGCCGCCGCTGCCATCGTTGCCAGCACGGTGTGGCTGTGGAGCGAGGCCCTTGGGGGCGAAGCGACGACCTTGGCCGCGGTTGGGATGGCGGTAGTCGTCGCCGGCGCGGGTCTGCTGATGGTGTCTGGGTTCACCTACTACTCGCCCAAGCACCTGCACGTGAAGGGGCGGGTGCCGTTCGTGACCTTGGTTGCCGCAGTGCTGGTGTTTGCCCTGCTGCTGATTGATCCGCCATCGGTGCTGTTGCTATGCTTTTCGGGCTACGCGCTTTCCGGCCCTGCGATGCATGTGTGGCGACGCAGCCGGGGCCTAGAGCCGATCGTCGAGCGCGAGCCGGACGATCCTGCTGCCGCTGCAATGGAGGAGCCGCATGTTGATTAGCAAGCCGCGGGATGTGCGGCCTTCGGAGATCACGCCTGAGCGCGTGTACCGCTCTCGGCGCAAGTTCATGGCGCAAGCGGCTGCCGGCACGGCGGCGGCCACAGCGGGATATGCCTTGGGTTTGCCGAGTTCGTGGCTTGCGGAACAGGATGTCGCGCCGGACGGTCCGATTGGTGAGAAGACGACACCTGAGGTTTATGCCACGCAGTACAACAACTTCTACGAGTTCGGCCCCGACAAGGAGGATCCCGCAAAGCATGCCCACGAGATGGTCGTTGATCCTTGGAGCGTGCATGTTTTGGGCGAGGTGGCGAAGCCTGGCAGGGTCGGCATTGAAGACCTGCTGAAGGGCATCGACCTTGAAGAGCGCATCTATCGCCTGCGTTGTGTCGAGGCGTGGTCGATGGTGATTCCGTGGATTGGCTTCCCCATGCGCAAGCTGATCGAGCGCTTCGAGCCCATGGGCAACGCCAAGTATGTGGAGTTCAAGACGCTCTATCGTCCAGCCGAGATGCGAGGCCAGCGCGCATTCTTCGCCAGCATCGACTATCCCTACGTCGAAGGACTGCGTCTCGACGAGGCATACCACCCGCTTGCCATCTTCGCCGTCGGCATGTATGGCAAGCTGCTGCCGAACCAGAACGGCGCGCCCCTCAGGACCGTCGTGCCGTGGAAGTACGGCATCAAGAGCATCAAATCCATCGTCTCCATCCGCCTCACGGAGGAGGAGCCGAAGACGACGTGGAACGTCCATGCGCCGCAGGAGTACGGCTTTTATTCCAACGTCAACCCTACCGTGGATCATCCGCGCTGGAGTCAGGCCAGCGAACGTCGCCTGCCGAGCTCGCTGTTCGCGCCGAATCGCATCGACACGCGGATGTTCAACGGCTACGACGAGGTGGCGAGCCTGTACTCGGGGATGGACTTGCGCCGACTCTATTGACGCACGCTAGGGCCTATCTTCGCGCAAGGCCGGACGGACCCTTTGCATTGCGACTGGCGCAAGTCTTGGCAAAGGTCGTGGCGTTCGCGCTGATTGCCCTGCCGCTCGGCCTGCTGGCTCTGAACGTCGCCCGCGAGGTCGCGCTGCCGGGAAGCGCCCTTGGCCCCGATCCTGTCGAGGCGGTGGTGCATGAGCTCGGCAAATGGGGCCTTCGCATCCTGCTGGCGACGTTGCTGGTTTCGAGCATCGCGCGCCTTGCCGGGTTACCGCGCCTGATCCGCTTCCGCCGGATGGTGGGGCTGTGGGCGTTCGCCTATGTTGTGCTGCACTTCACGGCTTGGCTTGGTCTGCTGGCGGGATTCCACCTCGACATGGTCCTAGCGGATTTCGTGAAGCGCCCTTACATCACCATGGGGCTTGCCGCCTTGCTACTGCTAATCCCGCTGGCGATTACCTCGACGCATGGCTGGCAACGTCGCTTGGGCCGCCGCTGGCGCCAACTGCACCGGTTGGTTTATCCCGCCGCCATCGCGGCGTGGATTCACCTCCTGTGGCTCTCCAAGGCGAGCTATCTGGACGCCGCCATCTACGGGACGGTGTTGGCGGCCCTCATCGGGGAACGTGTGGTGGACGCCGTCCGGCGTGCGCGCCGGCGCACGGCGTCCAGGATGGCGTAGCCGAGTCGGCGTGCGAACGACCGAAAGCAGCACCGTTGACGGTCGCATTGGATAAGCCGTACTGGTTGGCCAAGACGGAGGCGCGGCAGCAACGCGCATCGCGGCGTGGGCCGCGGCGCACGGCTTCAAGGGGCGTTATGCAGCCAGCCGTGAGGGCTCGACAGGCTTCGATTGACGGTGTCGGCGGCTTCCCCGATCCACGTGCGCGCTCTCGCGGAGTGGCGACGGCTGCGTGGTAGAGTGCAGGCTGACGAAAACAACCGCTTATCATTCGCATGAGCCTTGCCAACATTCGGCAGTCGGTTGTGGTAAAGAAGCCTTCGCCGCTGTTCTGGCGCGCCCTGCTGACCGGCCTCCTCCTGGGTTGGTGGCACTTCATCGCCACGATTTTGCTTTCGGGCAGGGGGGAATGGCATCCCTACTGGCGCGCCTATCCTGAGGATCTAGCGTCCGTTGTGGACGTTTCCTGGCAGGCCGCGGCCGGACTTTCCATTTCCCTTGCCGGTGCGTGCTCGTTCCCTTGGGTACTGCCTTCCAAACGACTCGGCCCTCCGGGTGGCTGGCGCACATGGCTCGCCATCGGCGCACTCCTGATGCTGGTGCCGCAATTGTCGCTCGGTGCCAGCAAATGGCTTGGCGCCCCGGCACTGGCGCCTGCGGAACCGACGGTAGCGGAATACCCGACGCGGCCCATGCTCTGGATCATCGTCGAGTCGGCGGACGCGGGTTTGCATCTGCCCAAGGTCGATGCTAGGCGCCACGACTACTACGGTGTTCTTTACTCGCTGTCGGTGCCATCCGGACCGGTGGCCGGCGTCTGGGCCCAGATTTGCGGCGACCAGCTTGACGCGGCGTGGTCGGGCGCGCAGCGGCGCTGCCTAGTGGACGGACGCTGGCACATAATCCACGGACGCTCGGATTCCCGGCGGCTCAGTGCGCTCTTGGCTTCCACAGGTGCGAAGGTCGTCGGCGGTGAAGGCTTCAAGGGGTACTCGCAAGGCGATCCGGATGCGGCCCTCCTGGCGCAGGCCAAGAGGTTGTCCGAGACCGGTCCCGAGCGCCATGTCCTCGTCCTGGCCGGCGACACGGGTGATGTCACCGCGAGCGACGCGGCGATAGATGCAGCCATTGGCGAATGGCTCGGCCGCGGCGGGGTGGCACTCGTGACGGCAAACCGTCCGAGACGGCATGAGGGTTGGCGCGTACTCCCCGCCCGGCTCTACGGCGTGCGCCACCTCGACTTGCCCTCGAGTTGGGATGTGGCGTTGCAGCTCGGCAAGGCGGCTCCCGGGCGGCTCATGGGTGGTCTGCGGAGTGGAACTCTCTACGATGTCGGCTGCACCGCATGGGAACTCGCGGGCTTCGGCTGTCGCCGCGTAGGGCATGGCATCTCGCTGACGCGAGAGCCCAGCATCACGCTTGGCCTCGTCAGGTTGTAGTAGTCTGTGGGTCGTGCTAGGTGCGGCAAAGGGGGCGGTGCTGAGCGGTTGGCGGATTTGCGGCGAGGCCGGTCTTGCGTTTGCAGTGTTGTTCGTTGCAGGCTGCGGACCGCCTGCCGCGGACGTGCCCGCCATGCCGATGAGGACCTCGTGGGGCGAACCGGACCTGCGCGGGATGTGGAACTTCTCGGGCACGCGTCTGGTGCGTGACCGTGCCAATTCAATCGTGGTCGATCCGCCGGACGGTCGCATTCCCGGACTAACGAACGCGGCTCTGATGCGTCTCGCCGAAATGCGCGAACGGATGGAGCGGCCGCCCCGCACGGCTGCGGACCGCCCGCCGGAAACGCGCTGCATCGTCGGATTCAACGCCGGCCCGCCGATGACTTCCCGCGAGTACAACAACCACGTACGCATTGTTCAGGCACCGGGCCACGTCGCGCTCCTGACGGAGATGATCAACGATCACCGGGTGATTGCCACCGACAGCGGCAAACACCTGCCCGACATCGTCCGGCTTTGGAAGGGCGACTCGCGTGGCCGGTGGGAGGGCGACACCTTCGTGGTGGAAACCGGCAACTTCAACGAGCAGACCACTTTCTTCGGCTCCGGGCCGAACATGCGGCTGACCGAGCGCTTCACGCGCATCGACGAGGACACTCTTCGCTATGCCTACACGGTGGACGACCCGGAGATGTTCGAGGCCACATGGTCGGTGGAGCAGCAGTTCGTCCGCACGGACGCGGACATCTTCGAGTATGCCTGCCACGAGGGCAATCGCGGCTTGCTGCTGCAGATGCGGGCGGCCAAGCAGCAATACGAGGCCGGCGACGAGTTCGAGGACGACAGTTGGTTGCCGAGCTGGTTCCGGTGGGTGCCGAGGAAGTCCGACTTGTTGGCCTCAGGGGGCAGCGAGAACCTGCATCCACCCGGGATCGAAGAGGGAGAACATCGATGACCGTCCGCGTCCTCCTTGCAGGTCTCGGACTGATGACTTGCGCCGTACCGGCGATGGCCCATCATGCGTTCGCAGCGGAATTCGATGCCGACTTGCCCATCCGCGTCCAAGGCAAGATCGTCCGAGTGGAGTGGATCAATCCCCACACTTGGATTCACGTGGCGCATGAGAATGCGAACGGCACAACGACGATCTGGCACCTTGAGGGAAGTACCCCAAACACGCTGCTGCGACGGGGACTCACGCGCACCGTGCTGAGGGTGGGCCGCGAGGTGGTGGTGCGGGGCTATCAGAGCAAGGATCGCATCTGTGATCCGGCCTGCTCGGGCAGCGGCCGGGACATTACTTTCCGCAGCGGCCTTGCGATGTTCATGGGATCGTCGGGAACGGGTGCGCCACGCGACGGCGCGGACCCCACCGAAACCGAGGGGAGAAGGGAACCAGCCGGCGGCAGAGGGTGCCAGTGACCGGCATTGATGGACAATGAGAGCGCAAGTGGTGCGCTTGACGGGTCTTGTGGCACCACGAACTCGGGAGAGCATGGCTTGGCATCTCCAAGAGCAACGCTCCATTGACGAAATCGGCACCAACAGGCGATGCAAAGCGGGCTACGGCGCAGTTGAGGGAGCTTCTCCTTGCCGACCTGGGCTTTCATGGGGCAGACGGGAGGTACGCAACCCACGCGTGGCATCCGTTTCCGGCGAAGTTCCCGCCGCAGTTGCCAGCGTTCTTCATCGATGCGTTGACAGATCCGGGCGATGTGGTCTTCGATCCAATGCTCGGCTCAGGAACCACCTTGGTTGAGGCACAACGCCTCGGACGCTATCCCATCGGCTGTGACATCGACCCGCTCGCGCGACTGATTGCCTCGGCCAAGCTGGTGCCGGTGCCGGGGCTGAAGGCGTTGGAAGTGGGCCGCGGGATCGTCGCGCGGGCGTGCCAACGCTTGGAGGGCGGCAAGGCGGCGCTGGGTGCGGAGCTGGACGATCGCTTCGACGAGAAGACGCGCGAGTTCATCGACTACTGGTTCACCGAAGACACGCAGCTCGAACTGGTTGCCCTTCTGCGGGAAGTGGAAGCGCTTGCCGATCCGGTCCTGCGACGCTTCTTCGAGGTGGTTTTCTCATCGACCATCATCGCCAAGCCCGGTGGCGTTTCCTTGGCGCGGGACCTGGCGCACACAAGGCCCCACAGAGTAAGGGACAAAAAGCCCAAGTCCGCCTTTGCAGAGTTCGAGAAGCGGCTGAAGAACAACCTGGTGGATCGCTCGGAGGCGAAAGGCGGACGGCATGATATCCGTGCAGTGCCGGCGCAAGGCACGGGGCTTCCCGATGGCAGCGTCGATCTTGTGGTCACTTCGCCGCCCTACGCCAACAACGCCATCGACTACATGCGCGCGAGTTCTCGCTTGTCTGGCTCGGATGGCCCATTGGCGAGCTTACGGACATTCGGAAGGGCTATCTCGGACACGACGCAAAGCGCGGGGCACCGCCGTTGAAGGATCCCGGGGACGACGAGCGAAAGTGCCGGTGCAAACCAGCCATTTTCCCAAGAACTGCCCGACCGATGCCTTGCGACCTTGTGTCATTTGGCTGGCGTCGACCCGCGAAAGGCGGCGGTCTTGCGGCGTTACTACATGGACATGGCGGCGGTGTTCCTGGAGATGGCGCGGGTGTTGAAGGGTGGCAAAGCGGCAATCGTCGTCGTTGGATCCTCGGTGCTGCGCGGCATTGATGTCGAAACGCACAAGGCGCTCTCGTCTATCGGCGAAGGAGCGGGATTTGACCTGGCCGGCATCGGCACCCGGGTCCTGGACCGGGACAAGCGGATGATGCCGGCTCGCTGGGGCAAGTCCCCGGGATCGCGCATCGAGGAACGGATGCATCAAGAGTTCGTCATCGGCCTCATCAAGTCATGACCCAGAGTCGCCTGGCCAGCTCCGCAGGAGATACCAACGCAGATCATGGCAGCGGGGCAAGTGTTCGGATTGCCAGGGAGAAGCGGATTGGTCTGAGCACCAAGTCCGCGCCTGTCGCCGGTCAGACGGCGGGGAACCAGTTTGAAGGGGCAACCCGCGACTTCCTGCGAGATGCGTTCGGCCTGCTCCAGCACCTCCGACCCGGCGATTGGGAATTCTCGGTAGGCGGGAACATCCACTTCGCACAGTACCGCCGCGCCAGCCACTCCCCCGCCCGGCGCGACTCCGGAACGTTGCGCAGCCCCAGCAGAATCCGCGCCACCGGGTCGGCACGCAGCGCGTCGAGGTCCGGAGCGAACCGTCGCCCCGCGACGGCAGGCGACGATTCGCCCACAGCGCCTCCGCGTCCGTCGCGCCGCGGTTGCGCACCTTCACCCGGACCGCGTCCGCGAGCGGTTCGAACAGCCCGTGCTGCCGGGCCGTCTGGGCGAGACTCGAGGAACCGCAGGCGGTCAGGTTCAGGTCGGTGAAGTCCGTGTCGACCTTCGGGGGCGGATCTTCCGTTTCCGCAAGCTTCACCTCCGGGGTGCCCTTCCTTGACGTGCCTATTTTCGCATGCCCGCCTTGTGCGGCGTGCGTCTCCGGCAGATCACCCGAATCCTTGTCAGGGAATCGGTACCGAGGTGCCCTGGCGGCGGCGTGTCTCGTGCTGTGCTAGGGTCGGCTCCTGCTTTCGCTTGCTTGGAGAACGCTGGAATGGGCACGGTACTCACACCTTCGGATTTCGCGGCTGCGCGGGCCGTGCATTCGGCTTCCCTTACGGAGCTCGGCGTCGCACCCATCTGTCTGGCGCCAGGGCAGGAGGATCCCGGCCACAGCCATACTCTGGTCGAGGAAGTAGTCATCGTGCGGAGCGGGGAGGGGCGCATCCAGATCGAGGACGAAACCCACGACCTCTGTGCCGGCGCGGTGGCGGTGGTTCCTGCAGGGCAGTTCCACGCGCTCTGCAACACCGGCACGACGGAGTTCGAAGCGGTTGCGATCTTCAACGCCAATGTCGATCGCAAGGCGGTCGTTCTGAAGAGCCGGGAAGAGCACTTCGCCGAGCAAGCGACCGACGAGATGGATGCGGACGCACTCAAGGAGGAACTTGCGGAACTCGGCAAGACGGTCCGGCGTCTTCAGCGGCAGCTTGCGAAGAAGTGATCGACCGAAGTTCGAGAGGGCGCCAGGAGGCAAGCGCCGTAGGAAACCGTCGAGTCGGAGAACGGTGGCGTACTTTCTTTCGCAGTTTTCGCGCCAGCGAAAACTGCTAGAGCGGCTTGGGCAAGAAGCGCTGCCGCGAGGCAGCGGTTCTTGTGGTGCCTGCAGCTTGCCCCGTGGAGCGGCGCAGTTGCTGGGGTGGGTCGCACCGACAACACTTGGCAAATAGCCTCGAAAGCGAGTCTTCGAAAGACGCGGGAAATGGTGCCTGGGGTCGGAGTCAATGGTGTCACTAACCTAATGAATTAATGGGTTAAATTTGGGAGTCAACATGACCCAACGATCAGACCAACGTCAATTCATCGAGGGATCGTCGTTGATGTCGTCAAGTGATCGGCGTAGAGTCGACAAATGACGGCCAAATGACAGTTGGCGACGTGACGATGTGCCGTTGCGATTGGAGCGCCGGATGAACCTGCACAGCTACTCCGACCCGTCTACACTACCACCGGGAGAGCCCTCTCGCGTGGCGCGGCTCCTCGCCTTGGCGGACTCGGACGGTGTTGACGACGTGCAGCTTGCGCGACGCGTGTCCGATGGACTGGATCCGGCGGCGGTGGTTGCGCTGGGTGACATCCTGGGCCGGAGTCAGGTCATCGGTCCGATCGTCCCCGAGGCAACGCTTCGCAGGATCCGCAAGGCAGGGAAGCGTCTCCCAAGGGAACTTAGCGAACGCCTCTACGAGGTCGGGCGCGTCGTCGATGCGGTGAGCCTTGTCTATCACGGGGACGAGCAAGCCATTGACGCATTTCTGAAGCGGCCCCATCCATTGCTGGACGGCGCCACGCCTTTTGAGTTGGCGACGTCCTGTTCGGCCGGGTCCGATGCGGTGCTGAACCTGATGCGACGCGTCGAGGCGAGCGTAGTCGTCTGATGCCGCCGGTGCGGGCGTTGCCGAGAGCGACCCGGGTCTATCGCATCGGTGACGCCGAAGGCCAGTTTCCCGTGTGGAGCGCCGAAGGCGCGAAACGGGTTGCGGGGAGGTGGCACGCTGCTGGCCATGAGGTCATCTACGCGTCAGAGCATTATTCGACCGCCCTGCTTGAGAAGCTCGTGTACTGCAATGGGGTGCTTCCGCCGCACCAGCATTTCGTGGAGGCGACGATACCGGCTGGCGTGAGTTACGAGGTGGTGACCCCAGATGCGCTCCCGGATTGGGCCGACCCCAACTGCGCATCGGCTCAGGCGTTCGCCGCAGCCTGGTACCGCGCGGGGCGCAGTGCGACTCTGGTTGTGCCTTCCGTGGTGGCGCGCATGGAAAGGAACATCGTAATCAACACGGAGCACGCGGATTTCAGGCGCCGGAACATCGAGGTCGGGCTTGAAACGCCGGTGCGGTGGGACGAACGCTTGTTCCTGCGCTAGGCCGCCGAGTAAGTGCAAGAAAGGATGGCTGCACGGCGCGACACCGATGCATCAGGGCGGCGGCCGAGAGTACGGAAACCAAGGTCGGCAATCAGAGTCTTCTTTGATGCTTCGTCGAGGCAATCAGGAAGAGGCCTCGCTCATCGGTTGCGCGGGCGTCTCGACTGACGACAAGGCCCTCGCACCGAAGTGCGACCTAGTGTACCGACTCTCAAATACGTTGACCTAAATCACATGCTCACATGGCCCCCCAACCAAGAGAACCGGAGGCGTTCGTAAATGTTTGTCTCCACGGAAAATTACACTCTTTAGTTGCCGAGCATCGCGCCAGGTGCCTGCACCGCACAATATGTATAGGCATTTCAGAGACAGTACACTAGCGCCGCTTCGCGGCGCTCTGGCAGTTTTTCGCTGGCGCGAAAACTGCCAGAGAGGGTACGCCACCCTTCCCCCGACTCGACGGTTTGCCTCCTGGCCATCCGCAGCCACGCGAAGGGTCAGGCCCAGGAGCCATGTCGCGCACGTGCGCGTGAGACACCGCACGTTGCCTAGTAGTTCGTTTTCTCAATTAGCTTACATTCCAGCGATGCCAGTGCATGATGCCGGCCCGATGCATTGGCTTGGAGTCGGCGCATGGGCAGGCAAACGAACCGGGCGCCGCTGGCGCTCTCGGAAGAGGATGAGGGGCATCTCGGCAAGCTGAGCCGTTCGGCGACTGCGCCGGTGCGCGAGGCGACCCGCGCCAAGGTGCTGCCGAAGTGCGCGGGCGGGATGTCGATCGCACGGATCCAGCGCGAGGTCGGGGTGTCGCGGCCGACGATCTGCAAGTGCATCGACAAGGCGCTGGCGGCGGATGCACGCGCGGGATTGAAGGATCGCCACCATCGACCGCGCGCTCCCGAGATCCTGCCCGACGCCAGGGCGTGGGCGATCAGCGTGGCCTGTCAGACGCCGAAGGCACTGGGGTTCGCGGCCGAACTGTGGACGGTGTCGGCCTTGACCAAGTGCCTGCAGGGCGCCGCCGAAGCGGCCGGCTGCCCGCGTCTTGCGCGCATCAGCCGAAGCTCGGTCTGGAAGCTGCTGCAGGAGGAGGAACTCAAGCCGCACCGGGTGCGCCACTGCCTTGAGCGGCGCGACCCCGACCAAGATGCGCGATGTGCCGATGGTCTGCCGCGACGTGTACCTCGCGTCGCCCGAGGACGGGCAGACGGCGTCGGCGCGTCCGATGTTCACGGTGTCGGTGGACGAGAGGCCGGGGGTGCAGGCGCTCGGCAACGCCGCCCCGGACCTGCCCCCGGCGCCGGGCGAGCGGCCGGCGTGGTCCCGGGATCACGAGTGCGCGCGCCACGGAACGGTGTCCGTCCTCGCCGCCCTGGACCTGCACGCCGGGCATGTCCTGGCCAACGTCGAGTCCCGCCACCGCAGCCGCGAGTTCGTCGCCCTGCTCGAACGGCTGCGCGCGCACTGCCCGCAGGACGCCGTCATTCGCGTCGTCCTCGACAGCCACTCGGCGCGCGTCTCCCGCGAGACCATGGCCTGTCTGGCGACGCGGCCGGGGCGCTTCGAATGCGTCCACATCCCCAGGCACGGCTCCTGGCCCAACCTGATCGAGTGCGCCTTCTCGAAGATGGCGGCGCACCTTCCTGCGCCACGTCCGCGTCGACTCGGTGGACGAACTCAAGGCCCGCATCCTCCAGGGCATCGACGAGATGAACGAAGCGCCCGTGCAGTTCCGATGGCGCGCCTTTGACCTGGAACTGAGCCGCGATGTAAATGGTTAGAGAAACGTTCTACTAGGTCGGTTAGCGCCACGGCCCATGTGTTGGCGAGGCAACCACCTCGGGATGCCGCGTGAGCCGAAGGCTGGTCGCGACCGGGACGCGTCCGGCGCCCGTGCCCGCGGGGTCGCCTGCGCCCCTGTGCCACCTACTTGGGTTGCCAGTTGTTGGTTGGCGGCTCCGCCGTGATTCGGGGCCTCCGAGATTGTTGTGTGCGATGCCGAGGGGCCGTTCTTGAAGATGTGGAGAGATCGCGTCCTGGTGGCGTTGACGGCGGTGGTGGACGGCCAAGTCAAACCCGATAATGGTGGTGCCTGGGGAGAGACTCGAACTCTCACATGGTTGCCCATACCAGATTTTGAGTCTGGCGCGTCTACCGATTTCGCCACCCAGGCTTGATGTGGGTGTGCAGGGGGGACATTGTGGGGACGGAAGGGGGCTAGTCAAGCGTTTCGCGGGATGTGAGGGGCGTGGAGTAAGATTCTCGGCTTTCGGGAGATGGCTCTTGCGCAGGCATTTCGCGGCGGCGGTGTGGGCGGCATGTGTCGTTTCGCTTGGGGCGTGCTACACCGAGCGCGGCTCTGGCGAGGTTGCGCTGGTTTTGCACGACGTCTCCGGCTTCAACGGCATCAGTCTCGTCGGCGATGGGGAGCTCTCCGTCACGTCCGGCGCCTTTGCCGTGTCGGTGTCGGCGGAGGACAATGTGCTGCCCTCGGTGGTGGTGGAAGTGGACGGCGACACGCTGGCGCTGCGTCGGGACAGCGACTGGGGTGATGGCGTGCGTGCGACGTACCCCATCGAGTTCCTGGTTTCTCTGCCCGAGATCAAGGTGTTGCGCGTTTCCGGCAGCGGCGGCGCGGTGGTGCAGGATGTGCCGGTGGCGGATGGGCTGATGCTCATTCTATATGGCTCGGGCTCGATTCGCGTCGCCGGGGCGCAGGCGCCGACGGTGGTGGCGGATGTGCAGGGCTCGGGGCAGATCACGCTCGATGACTTGCAGGCATCTCGGCTCGTCAGCCGCATCAACGGCTCTGGACGGGTCACTGCGGCGGGGACGGCCGGCGACCTGAACGTGGACATTGGCGGTTCCGGGCTGCACCGCTCGACGGCGCTGCGGACCACCGGGGCGGCAGAAGTCGAGATCGCTGGTTCCGGTCAGGCGCTGGTGTGGGTGGAGCGGCAACTCGATGTGCAGATCAATGGCAGCGGCACGGTGACGTATCGCGGAGATCCGGTGGTGAGCGCGGTGGGTGGCGCCGGCGAGCAGGTGCGCCGCCAAGGCGGCTGACGGCAGTCCGTGCCCGAACGAGTCTGGCGACGTTCCGACTTTGCCTTCGACCTGCCGGAGGAACTGATCGCCCAGCGTCCGGGGGAGCGTCGGATTGCGAGCCGGCTCCTGGTGCTTGGCGCCGGCGGCATCGCTCACCACAGCTTCGAGCAACTGCCGGACTTGCTCGCGCCGGGTGATCTGCTGGTGGTCAACAACACCCGCGTCATCAAGGCGCGGCTGCATGGTGTGAAGGACAGCGGCGGTCGGGCGGAAATCCTCGTCGAACGCATCGAGGATGGTCGGCGGGCACTGTGTCAGGTGCGCTCCAGCAAGCCGCTCAAGCCGGGGCGCACGGTGCAGGTGGGGGATGCGGCCCTGACTGTGCTTGCGCGCGATGGCGAGTTCTATCGCCTGGTGTTTCCCGACGGCGTGGAGGCGGTGCTCGAGCGTTACGGCCATGTGCCTTTGCCACCCTATATCGAGCGGGCCGACGATGATGCGGATGCGGAGCGCTACCAGACGGTGTTCGCTCGCCATGCTGGCGCGGTGGCGGCGCCTACGGCTGGGCTGCACTTTGACGAGGTTCTGCTCGGGTCGCTTCGGGGCAGGGGAGTGGAAGTGGCGGCGGTTACGCTGCACGTGGGCGCTGGCACGTTTCAGCCGATGCGGGTGGAGGAGGTTTCCGAGCATCGAATGCACTCGGAGCGTTATCGCATTCCGGCTGCCACGCGGGCGCGGCTCGACGCCTGCCAAGGTCGCATCGTTGCTGTGGGCACCACGGTTGTGCGTACGCTCGAAGCGGCTGCCGTGACGGGGGCGGATGCCGGGGAGACGCGCCTGTTCATCACGCCGGGGTTCGAGTTTCGCGTGGTCGATGCCCTGATCACCAACTTCCATCTGCCGGAGTCGACTTTGCTGATGCTGGTGTCGGCATTCGCCGGGGTTGAGCCGGTGCGACGGGCCTACGCCGAAGCCATCGCGGCGGGCTACCGGTTCTTCAGCTATGGAGACGCGATGTTCTGCGTTCGGGGTTAGGAGACAACCGAAGCGTCAACACGCCTTGGGAGGCTGGTCGGGGTTCGCACGTTGGGTCGGGGTCGCACGCTGGGATGGTGCGCCTGCCGGCGCTGTTGCGGCTTTCAGGTCGCCGCAGCCTTGTTCAGGAGTTCTAAAGGCAGCACCCGGACGCACCGCTTAAGCCCTCGTGGCAATGACGTACGTTTCTGGAGGGAGGCGTCTCGCCCTCCGCCGGCTTGCAGGTGACCAAGTGCCCGTGCCTTGGGACCAGGCTTGCGCCGTTGCTGATGGGTGGGGACACTTGTGGGCATGTTTGAGTTGCTTGGCTGCGATGGGGCTGCGCGTCGGGGGCGTCTTGTTACGCCGCATGGGGTTGTGCAGACGCCGGTCTTCATGCCTTGTGGGACCTACGGGTCGGTGAAGGGGATGACTCCTCACTCGCTTTCGGAAGTCGGCACGCAGATGCTGCTGGGCAACACGTTCCATCTGATGCTGCGACCGGGTGACGCAAAAGTGGCGGCACTTGGGGGGATGCACGAGTTCATGGCGTGGCCGGGCCCCATCCTCACCGATTCCGGTGGCTTTCAGGTGTTCAGCCTGCGGGAGTTGCGCAAGGTGACCGAGGAGGGGGTTGAGTTCCGCTCCCCCATCAACGGCGACCGCATCCTGCTGACGCCGGAGCGGAGCATCGAGGCGCAGCGGAATCTCGGCTCGGATGTCGTCATGTCGTTCGATGAATGCACGCCGTACCCGGCCACGGAGGACGAAGCGCGGGCATCGATGGAGCTTTCGATGCGCTGGGCGGAGCGGGGGCGCGAGGCGCATGGGAATGGCCGCAACCTGCTGTTCGGGATCGTCCAGGGAGGGATGCACGCGGGGCTACGCCGGGAAAGTCTCGATCGACTCACGGCGATGGGCTTCGACGGCTATGCCCTCGGCGGACTATCTGTCGGCGAGCCAAAGGAGGAGATGAACGCCGTGCTCGCCGACATTGCGCCCCACATGCCGGAGGCCAGCCCACGCTATCTGATGGGCGTGGGCACCCCGGAGGACCTCTTGTACGGCGTATCCGTTGGCATCGACATGTTCGACTGCGTATTGCCCACCCGCAATGCCCGCAACGGCCACCTGTTCACGTCTTCCGGCGTCGTCCGCATCCGCAACGCCGTGCATCGCTTCGACCCCGCGCCGCTCGACGCTGAATGCGACTGCTACACCTGTGCCCGGTTCTCCCGCGCCTACCTGCACCACTTGGACCGCGCCGGCGAGATGCTCGGAGGCATGTTGATGACCATCCACAACCTGCATTTCTACCATTCGCTGATGGCTCAATTGCGTGCCGCCATCGAAGCGGGTACGCTCTCGCGCCTTGTTCCCACCCTTGCCGCCGCGTGGCGGAGTTGAATGAACCTCGCAGAACTCATCGAGCCGGCGGCGCACGCCGCCGAAGCCGGCGGCGCCGGTGGCGGCTGGATCCAATTCCTGTTCCTGGGCGGTTTCATCGCCATCTTCTACTTCCTGCTGATCCGCCCGCAAAGCAAGCGGCGCAAGGAGCATCAGGCGCTGGTGGCCAGCCTCGACAAGGGCGATGAAGTGGTCACGGCTGGCGGTGTGGCTGGTCTGGTCACCAACGTCGAGGACGACTTCGTGAAGGTGCGGATCGCCCCCAACGTCGAGATTCGCGTGCAGAAGAGTTCTGTCGGCGCAACCCTGCCCAAGGGCACACTCAAGTCGCTGGATGAGAAGTAACCCGGTCGCCGGGCAGAACCTGTTCGGCACGGCGACCCGGCAGCGGGCGCCGAACGAAATCGCTGCATGGCGCTATGTAGCGTTCCTGCTGGTCGTGGCGGTGGCCTGCCTGTATGCGCTGCCGAACCTCTATCCACCGGACCATGCGCTGCAGATCAGCGCCGACAACGCCGCCGAGCAAGTGGACGAAGCGTTTCTGCAAGACGCAGAGGCCAGGCTCGAAGCGGCCGGCATCGCCATCAAGGGCTCGGAGATGGTCGAGCGCGCCGGCCGCCCCGGCGGGCTGCTCCGGCTCCAGAGCAACGAGGCGCAGCTTCGCGCCAGTGCATTGCTGGATGAGGAGCTGAATCCCCCTGGCGAGGAACGGCGTTACGTCATTGCCCTCAGCCTTGCATCGACCACGCCTGGCTGGCTGAGCGACATCGGTGGGAAGCCTATGGCCAAGGGGCTCGACCTTGCCGGCGGCATCCACTTCGTGCTGCAGGTGGACATGGTGGAGGCGCTGGCGAAACGGCTTGGCGACGAACTGCAGAAGGCCAAGGACATGCTGCGGGAAGAGCGCGTGCGCTATCGCAGCCCAGACGACGCCGTGATGACGGGCGACGTCAACGCGATCCAGCTCGGCTTCTCAACCCCAGGCTCGCGGGACCGCGCCATCGAGGTGCTCGGGGAAGAGTTTCGCCAGCCCGACTACCTACTCGAGGAAGCCACGGTGGATGGTTTCCCCGGCCTCACCGTGACTGTGGAAGACTCGAAGCTCGACGAGATCGAATCAACGGCCATCGAGCAGAACCTGACGGGCCTGCGCAATCGGGTGAACCAGCTTGGCGTTTCCGAACCCTTGGTGCAGCGTCTCGGCGGCTCCCGCATCGTCATCGATTTGCCGGGAGTGCAGGACAGCGCTCGCGCCAAGCGCATCCTCGACAAGTTTGCCAATCTGGAGTTTCGCCTGGCAGCCTTGCCGGAGGACCGGCCCTCGGAAGTTGAGGACTGGGTGGACGAGGACGGTCGCCCGGTGACCTTGCAGCGCGACATCATCGTCACCGGCGACCGCGTCACCAACGCCGTGCAGTCGAGGGATCCGAAAACCGGCCTGCCGCAGGTCAACGTCTCGCTCGACAGCCGCGGCGGCGAGCAGATGTACGAAGCAACTGCGCCCAACGTCGGCCATCGGATGGCCACCATCTTCATCGAGCAAAAGCCGGTGGTCGTCACCGAAGTGGTGGACGGCGAGCGGGTGGAACGGCGCACGACCCGGCAGGAACGCCGCATCATCAGCGTGGCAACGATTCAGTCGGCGTTGCCGTACAACTTCCGCGTCACGGGTCTTGGACTGGCGGAAGCCCAGGAACTGGCGCTGCTCTTGCGTGCCGGCGCCCTCGCCGCACCCATGTACTTCGTCGAGGAACGCACCGTGGGCGCTTCCCTTGGCGACGAGAACATCGAGCGCGGGATGCTGGCCGTCTCCGTCGGCTTCGCGATGGTGCTGATCTTCATGGCCTTCCACTACAAGGTCTTTGGCCTCGTCGCCAACGTGGCGCTGACGCTCAACCTCGTGATCCTGGTGGCGGTGATGTCGCTCCTGGATGCGACGCTGACGCTGCCGGGCATCGCCGGCATCGTCCTGACGGTAGGCATGGCGGTGGACGCCAACGTGCTGATCTTCTCCCGCATCCGCGAGGAACTGAAGCGCTCGCCGCCGGCGGTGGCGATTCAGGCCGGCTACGACCGGGCGTTCCTCACCATCCTGGACGCCAACGTCACCACGCTGTTCGTGGCTCTCATCCTCTACGCCATCGGCAGCGGGCCGGTGGCGGGCTTTGCGGTGACGCTCTCCATCGGCATCGTCACGTCGATGTTCACCGCCATCTTCGGCTCCAGGGTGCTGGTGCATCTGATCTATGGTCGCCGCAAGCTCGCGAAGGTGCTGATTTGATGGCGTTCGAACTGCCGACCCTCGATTTCATGGGGCACCGCAAGACGGCGGCGGTGGCATCGGCGCTGCTCGTGATCGTCACGATCGTGGCGCTGGCGCTGGGTGGCATCAACCGCGGCCTCGACTTCACTGGCGGCGCCTTGGTGGAGGTGGGCTTTGCGAATCCGGTCGAGCCGGTGACGGTGCGCTCGGTGCTCGACGATTCGGGCTTCACCGGGGGTGTGGTGCAGAACTACGGTTCGGAGACAGAGCTTCTCGTGCGGATGCCGCCGGTGACTGGGGTGGATCAATCCGATCTTGGCACCGAGGTGGCGGCGGCCCTGGCGCGGGCGTTTCCGGGTGTTGATCTCAGGCGTTCGGAGTTTGTGGGGCCGGCGGTGGGTGAGGAACTCACCGAGAAGGGCGGCATGGCACTGTTGGTGGCGCTGGGCGCGGTCATGCTCTACATCATGTTCCGCTTCACGGGCAAGTTCGCCGTGGGTGCGGTGGTGGCGCTGGCCCATGACGTACTGATCGTGGTGGGCGCCTTCGCCGTGTTCCGCTGGACCTTCGGCCTTGCCGAGCTCGCCGCCCTGCTGGCGGTGATCGGCTATTCGCTCAACGACACCATCGTGGTTTCGGACCGCATCCGCGAGAACTTCCGCTCGGTGCGGCGGGGGACGCCGGTGGAGATCATCAACCGCTCGCTGAACCAGATGCTGGGGCGGACGTTGGTGACGTCACTGACCACGCTGCTGGTGTTGCTGGCGCTTCTCATCGCCGGCGGCGAACAGATCGCCGGATTTGCCACGGCGCTGACGATTGGGGTGTTGGTGGGGACGTATTCGTCGATTTATGTTGCTGCGAACGTGCTGCTGACTATGGGCATTACTCGGCAGGACCTGGCTCTGCCAGAGAAGGAGTCGGCGGAGACGCCCTGACGGCGGCGGTCCGGCCTTATACTCCGAGAACAGTCAGTCGTTCGAGGGGCGGACATGGATCGGATTGTCATCTATCACAACCCGGGGTGAGGCAAATCGCGTGGCGCGCTGGAAATCCTGCGCGAGCGAGACGTCGAGTTCGATGTCATTCAGTACCTCAAGGATCCCATCGACGCCACCACGATGGGGCGCCTCATCGACCTTGTGGGCGAGCCGCCGGCGGAGTTCATCCGCAAGGATCGCAACTTCAAGCAGCTTGGGCTGGACGCGGCCGACTACACCACGCGGGATGCGGTGGTGGGGTTGTTGCAGGAGCATCCGAAGCTGATGCAGCGCCCTATCGTCGTGCGTGGCGACCGGGCAGTGATCGCCCGGCCATCGGAGAAGGTGGAGGAGTTGCTTTAGCTCTGGGCGTGTTGACGGGCAGGAGGAACGGAACCACGGCCTGCGTGGGGCACTGCGGTTACGGGGCCTGCCAGGGGCGGGGGCATTGAAGCCCTCGCACGCGCCGCAAGGCGCGTCCGGTGAGCGACGCAGTGACCGGTCACCGCCAGATTCCCTTGCGCTCGAAAGACGCTCTCGCGTGGGTTGTGCGCCTGTCGGCGCGAGCGAGGGCTTCAGTGCCCTCGCCAGGGGGCATCGCCCTCGCTTTGGGATGGTGACGGCTTGGGCTGGGGCAGGAAGCGTTGCCGAAAGGCAACGGTTCTTGTGGCGCTGGCGGCTCGTTTTGGAGGGCAGGATGCCCATCCCTCCGCGGGCGCGTCAAGCCGTGGCCAGGGCCGATTCGTTGCTGGTGGTGGGGTGGAAGGCGTCGGCGCGGGGGTCGGGGAAGGTGGGTGCGAGTTCCGTCTCCGGCTCTCCGGCGATTCGCGACGCTCGCAGGATGCGAGGGTGGTTCGTGTCGTAGGGGCACGCCCGGTGCATCAGGCAGCGGTTGTCCCAGACGACCAGATCGCCCACCTGCCACGAGTGGCGGTAGGTGCGCGGGGGCTGGCAGGCTTCCTCCATCAGGCCATCGAGCAACGCCTCGGATTCCTCCGGGCTCATGCCGGGAATGCCGTAGGCGTGGCGCCCGGTGTAGATGGACTTGCGCCCCGTTTCCGGGTGCGTCTTGATGACGGGCCGGAGCGGCGCTCCCTTGTCGTGGAAGCCGTAGAGGTGGTCGGTCTTGTGGGTGTAGCCCGCCTTCGCCTGTGAGTGGTAGAGGGAGTGGTGGGCCGAGAGCCCTTCGAGCTTCTCCTGCATTTCCGGCGAAAGCGCGTCGTAGGCGGCGCGCATGTCGGCGAACTCCGTCTCGCCGCCTTCCGGCGGCACCACCAGCGCCATCAGCATGGCTGCCTTCGCCGCCAGAGGCATGTAGGTGCTGTCGGTGTGCCAGCCCTCGTTGCCCCGCATGAGCGGATATCCCGGATCGCTCGGCCGCGCCGTCGTGCCATCTGGCTTCTGGTTCGAGAACTGCACGGTGGGCGTGGACTGCCTGGGCGTGAGCCTCTCGATGTTGCCGAAGCGAAGCGCGAAAGCGCCCTGCGCCTCTTCGTCCAGGTTCTGGCCGGGGAAGATGAGGACGCCGTATTCGAGAAAGGTGGCGTGGATCTCCTCCCACATGGCGTCGTCCAGCTTCGCGAGGTCCACGTCGGTGACCACGGCGCCCAGGGTCGTACCGGTAGCCGTGACGGTGATGGGCATGGGGAACGCCTCCGTTCGTGGTTACGCGAGCATCATACGCCGGTTGCCTTTGGAGGGAACGGCTTGCAGCGAAGGCCAGCAGTGCAGCAAAGGCCAGCAGTGCAGCAGCTGCCGACGCGCCCGTTCGGGCGCTAGCCCGGATTATTCATGAATGCCCTACTGCGGACGACGATACACTCGCTGTGGCTGGGCAGTACTCGCGTGTCCTATGGACACGTTCGCGTGTCCTGCGGACACGTTCGCTCCGGTCCCCTCGACATAGTGCGCAGCTATGCCTTCGGGTTCCTCCACTCCGTGCCCCCACCCACAGCGGCGTCTCGTCACCCTCGCTACGCGCATTCATGAATAATCCGGGCTAGCGTGCGGGCGCTGGCGTTGCCTGTTCCTCCCGCACCCAGAACAGCATGGCGGCGCCGATGAGCATCAGGATGATGAGGGAGGCGAAGCCAGCGCGTTGGGAACTGAACCAGGCGGTGGTCGTTGCCACCATGAGCGGGGCGAGGAAGGCCGTCACGGTGCCGCTCAGGCTGTAGAGGCCAAAGAACTGGGTCGCCATCTGTGGCGGCGAGAGTTTCGCCATGAGCGTGCGGGATGCGGAGAGCGCCGTCACGAAGAACAGGGCAAACACCTGGAAGGTGAGGAAATAGGTGAGTTCCGCCGGGGTGTGGAAGTAGGGCACCTGCCAGAGCGGTTCGGTACCCACGTCCACGATGAACAGCACCACCCCCGGTCCCATCGACACCAGCGCCAGCAGGATCAGCGTGGTCATGGCGATGGAGACCTTGAGGGTGCGGATGGAGCCAAGGCGGTCGTCGAGCAGGCCGCCGAGCCACGCGCCCACCATTGCCGAGCCGGAGGTGACGAGACCCAGAATGAGCATGGCGGTGGTGTCCCAGCCGAAGATGCCGGAGGCATAGACGCCGTTGAACACCAGCACGCCGGCCATGCCGTCGTTGAAGAACATGCGCGCCGCCAGGTAGATGGCGATGTTGGCGTAGTGGTCGAGGCGACGGACGGTGTGGACGACCTCGCGAATGCCACTGCGTACGTTGTCGAGAATGCTCTCCGCCGAGCGAACCCCGTCCGGCGTGAAGATCAGCAAGGGGAGGGTCGCGAGCGCCAGCCAAATGCCACCCAACGGGCCGACGATGCGATCGTGCTCGTGCATTGCCTTGTCGATGCCGAACAGCGGCTCCGCCGGCAGGAACGGCCACGGCTGCGTGCCTGGCAGGGCGAATGCGAACAGCACGAACACCAACAGGCCAATGGCGGACATGTTGCCGGCGGAAAACGCCAGCCCCGACACCAGCCCTGCCTTGTCCGCCGGCGTCACGCTCGGCAGCATCGCGTTGTGGAACACCTCGGAATAGCCGAAGGCGATCAGCAGCACCAGCAGCAGGGTGAAGCCGATGCCTATCCCCAGTCCGTCGCCGCCCGGGAGAATCCACCAGATAAGGACGGCCACCACGGCCAGAATGACGTGGCTGGCGGCGATCCACGGCTTGCGACGGCCGATCTTGTCGGCGATGGCGCCCATGAACGGGATCGTCAGCGCCATTGCGAACCCGGCGCTGGCATTCAGGTAGCCGATGAGCGTCTGCCCGCGCACCGGGTCGCCCACCACCACGTTGCTGAAATAGGGGAAGAAGATGTAGATGATGACCATGATGTAGAGCGGATCCCGGGAGCACTGCCCCATCGTCCAACTGTAGTAGCCGAGCGGCCCAGCCGCTGGCGTCCCAGCCAGCGACAGCGGCCGGGCAGCAGTGGTCTCGGTCATGCCCTTCCCCTTCCCCGTGGTGCGGTCAGGCCAAGGCCGTGATCGCCAATCGAATCAACGCGCAAGCGTGCGGGTGCGCCCGCAGCAGGTCAAGGTGCGGGCGTGCTTTTCCTGGAGGGACGCCTCGCCCGCCAGGCGCTGGCGAGTCGGAGAACGGTGTCGCAACCGAAGCGTCAACACGGGCTAAAACCCGACTGCCAGGCCCTCCTTGCGGTGGTCTGAGGCGGCGCAGTAGCCGTCATCCATGCGGCGGATGAGCTGGGCGCCGCCGAAGACTCCCTCTGCTTCCGAGATCGTCACCGCGTGGCCGCGTTCGGCGAGGTCCTGGGCCACGGATGGCGGAAAGCCTGCTTCCAGCACGACCTCGAAGTCTGGCGTCACGTGCCAGCGGGGGGCATCCGATGCGGCCTGGGGGTTTTCGTCGTGGTCGAAGATGCGGGTGACCATCTGCACGTGGCCTTGGTGCTGCATGTGGCCGCCCATGACGCCGAAGCTCATGGCTGGGGCGCCGGCCTTGGTGACGAAACCGGGGATGATGGTGTGGAAGGGGCGCTTGCGCGGACCCACTTGGTTCGGGTGGCCTGATTCCAGCGTGAAGCCAGCGCCGCGGTTCTGCATGGCGATGCCGGTGCCGGGGATCACGACGCCCGAGCCAAAGCCCATGTAGTTCGACTGGATCATCGACACCATGCGACCTTCTTCGTCGGCGGCGGCGAGATAGACCGTGTCGTGGCTCACAGGCAGCTTTGCCGGGGGCAGGGGTGAGGCGGACGCGTGCGAGATACCGACTGCAGCACGACGAATTGTGTCGTGCTCCAGCAGGTCTTCGGGCTTGCAGCGCATGGCGCGGGGGTCGGCGAAGTGGTCGAAGGCGGCGCGGATGGCGACCTTCATGGCCTCCACTTGCAGGTGCGTCCAATCGGCACTGCCGGGTTCGAGCGATGCGGTGTCGAGGTGGGCGAGGATGGCGAGGGCGATTTGGGCAGCGAGCCCCTGACCGTTCGGGGGAATTTCGAGCAATTCCACGTCGCCATAGGGCTGTGCAATGGGTTGCACCCAGTCGGCGCGGTGCAACGCCAGATCATCCAGAGTCATCGCACCGCCTTCCTCGGCAGCCGCGGCGGCGATGCGCTCGGCGAGTTCGCCGCGGTAGAACGCTTCGCCCCGGCTCTCGGCGATGCGTGCGAGGGTGTCGGCCAGATCGCGACGGCGAAACAGTGTGCCCGGGGCCGGCGCGCTGCCGTGCGGCAGGAAGTGCTCGCGAAAGGCTGGGAACTCGCCCAGCGGCTCGGCGGCAAAGCGCCATCCCGCCGCGGTCTTGTGACCGACGTGGAAGCCGTCGCAGGCATAGCGGATCGCGGCCTCGAAGAGATCGCCGAAGGGCAAACGCCCGAAGCGTTCCGAGAGCGCCGCCCAGACGCCCACGCAGCCCGGCACGGTCACCGCGTCCCAGCCGTGGGTAGGCATGTGCGATAGACTGGCAAAGCGATCCGGCGTCCATGCCGCCGGTGAATGTCCCGAACCGTTGATGCCGCTGATCGCCTCGCCGTCCCAGATGATGGCAAAGGCATCGCTGCCGACGCCGTTCATCGACGGCTCCACCACCGTCAAGGTGATGGCTGTGGTGAGGGCGGCGTCGATGGCGTTGCCACCGCGCCGCATGGCGTCAAGACCCGCTTGCGCCGCGAGCGGCTGCGAGGTGGCGACGACGTTGCGAGCCAGGACGGGGGCGCGGCGTGACGGATACGGGAAGTCCCATTGCATTGTTCGGCTCCTTCGGAGATGCAGCAGCCTGTCGGACTTGGCCACCGCAGTCTATGGTTGAGGTGCCGAGGCAAGGAAGCTGATCGATGGCGAAGTTCGCAGAGTCGGGTCGGAACCAACCGTACCTGTTGCCCCCGGACCTTCGCGACTGGATCCCGCCGGACGCGGAGGGCGAGTGGACCTTGGTCGTGTTGGCCTGCAACTGCCGGCGGCTGAACACCCTGACGGTCGCAACGTGAACCGGCCATCGGCAGCAAGTTCGACCGTTCCGGGACCTCGTGGCCCGTCTTCGTTGATCGGCCCCCCCCCCAACGCAGCAGTGCCCGAACGAACTTCGCAAGGTGGCCAATGGAGGAACCTTCGGGCCGAAACCCGCTCGAAACCCAAGCGTTGCGCGGTTAGAGGCGAGGGAGGCGAGATGGCCTCCCTCCAGAGAAGGCGCACTTACTTGCGGTGCCCGACGTAGAACTCGATGAGGGCTGCCTTGTCGGTGTCGGAGAGGGTTTCGTACTTGCGTTCCATCTTGGGCACCATGCGACGGGTTTTGTCGTCGAATGCCTGGAACTGGGCGGTGAGGTAGTCGCGCCATTGGCCGGCGAGGATGGCGAGGTCCGCTTCCGGGATGCTGCCGCCTTCGATGTGGCACTTGGCGCACTTGATGCGATGCACGGCTTCGCCGCGGCGGGCGCGTTCGCGGTCGAAGGGCTGAGGGTGGGGCTGCCAGGTCTTGGCCGCGTAGTGCAGCGCCACGGCTTCCAGTTCATCGTCGCCAAGGGTGCGGCTGACTTCCACCATGTCCGTCTCGGCGCCGTCGGAACGCTCCATGCTCTGCCCCTCGCGCAAACCGTCGCGGTAGGTTTGCATGAGGTCCATGATGGCGAATTCGGAGAAGCCGGCGATGGAGGGGATGTGCGGTTCGTCGCTGCGGCCGTCGGTGCCGTGGCAGTGGTCGCATTCGCGGGCGATGTCTGCGGCGTCGATCTGCGCCAATGCCGGCAGCGCCAGCATCAGGAGTGTGGTCCGCACGGCCAAGGTCCTGGGGGCGAGGGCCGTCTGCCTTCGCAAGCCCCGCGAGGCGGCGTACAGCCAAGTGCAAGCGGTTGCGAAATGACGGTGGCAGGCCGCCAGGCCCTGTTTGGCGGAACGCGCCTGACGGCGCCGGCGAGGGCAGAATGCCCTCGCCCCCAGGGGCCTCGGTCCAAAATGGACCCGCAAGCGCCGGCGCAGTCCATTGGCGCCGCGTTGCATGTGCGCTTGCGGCCCAACCTGGTCGGGCCCCGGCCTTGGGGCGCTTGTGCGGTCGTTCGGTCTTGCTGACACTGTACTTCGGTTCGGGGAATGTCCACACGGCGCGAGGGGCGAAGCGGTCATCATTCACTGGCACAGGGGCATTGGGCAAGCACGGCGGGGTGGGCCGGGGGCCGCGTCGCCATGCCCGCTTGCGCGCGCCATTGCCTCGCGCCGGGTGGGCGTGGCGCTGGTGGCGATGCTGGTGGTTGTTGCCGGAGCCGGCGGTGATGCTGCGCGTGATGCGCACCGGGAACTCGTCCAGAAGCTGGCCGACGGCGACTATTCGCGTCGTGGTGCGGATGGCTGCCTCGGCTGCCACGACGAAGAGGAGCCGTTTCCCACCCTGGAGCTCTTCGCCACCGTGCATGGGCACCCCGCTGTCCCGAGTTCGCCATTCGAGATGTCGGGCACGGCAGCCGCGCCGGGAGGCTTGCAGTGCGAGGCCTGCCACGGCCCCGCTGGCGAGCACGGGCGCCGGATGCTGCGCGACGAATCCCGGCGCGAACCGATGCTGAACTTCGCGACGCGCGGCAACGCTACGCCGGCGCTGCAGAACGCGCTTTGCCTCGCCTGCCACGAAACCTACGAGCGTGCCCATTGGGCGGGGAGCGCGCACGAGGAAGCGGAACTGTCCTGCGCCGACTGCCACCGCATCCATGCCAAGACGGACGCGGTGCGTGCGCCGGCCGAGCAGGCCCAAGTGTGCGGAAGCTGCCACGGCAGCGTGCTTGCTGACGCTCTCAAGCGCTCGGCGCACCCCATGCGGGACGACCAGCTCATCTGCCGCGATTGTCACGATCCCCACGGTGGCGTTGGTGAGGCGTTGGCGTTGCGAGACGGCGTCAACGAAGCCTGCGTCTCGTGCCATGCGGAGAAGCGCGGCCCATTCCTGTGGGAACACCCTCCGGCGGCGGAGGACTGCCTGATCTGTCACGCGCCGCACGGCTCGAACCAGCCGACATTGCTGGTGCGCCGGGCGCCGCTGCTCTGTCAGGAATGCCATTCGTCGGTCGGGCATCGGAGCCTGCCGCAAACGGCAGATGGGTTGCCGTCGGGGAGGGCATCGGAGTTCTTGCTGGCGAACGCGTGCCTCAACTGCCATGCGCAAGTGCATGGTTCCAACCATCCGTCCGGGGCTTTGTTGCGACGATGAATGTGGGGAAGGTCGTTCGGGGATGCAGGACCGGCTTGGCGTTCGCGGCGGCCCTGGTAGCCGCCGCAGTCGGTGGGGCCTCCCTTGCGACCGACTACAGCAAGGCGCAGACGGAGCGTTGGCGGTGTCGGCTCTGTCCTTTCGAAGCGGCGTCGCAGCAGCGAGGGGGCGTGACGGCAGGCGTGTTGGCGGTGAGCGAATCGCAGCCTCGATTTGGCCGCGACAACGGGCTCGATGGTGCCGGCAACCACGCCGACATCGCCCTCGACTATCGAAACCGAGACGAATCCGGTCGCATTGTTGGCGCCAGCGGCACGAACCTGGGGCTGGACTCACGCCAGCTTCGGCTCGACTTGCGCGACCGACGGATCGGTGCGGCAGCGCTGGCTTGGCGGGAGATTCCACGCAACACCGCAACGGACGGTCGCACGCCGTATGTTGGCTGGTCGTCGCTGACGTTGCCGTCGGAGTGGGTGGCGGCAAATGGCGCCGACGGCATGACGAGTTGGGAAGCGCTGGCGCAGCCTTTCGGTTTCTCGACGCATCGGCGTCGCTTCGACGCCGAGTGGCGCCTCGACTTCGGTCCCGGCTGGAAGGTGGGAACGAACTACCGGCGCGAGACGAAGCGAGGCGCCGGGGAGACGGCAGCAGACTTCCTCTACCAAGCGACGGTTCTGCCGAAGCCTGTGGACTTCACGACGGAAGAGTTGGGCGCTATTGCGAGCTTCGGTTCCGAGGCCTATCTGGTCGCGATCGAAGCCCATAACGCGACGTTCGACAACGCCATTGCGGCGCTGGACTGGCAGAGCGCATACCAAGGCCCAGCCAGTGCAGGACGCAAGGCGCTGCCGCCCGGTAATTCCTTGCGCACGCTGGCGTGGACGGGGCGTGCTGCGGTCGGTCGCACCGAGGCCCACGCACGGCTCGCATGGGCGAGGGGGCGGCAGGACGAGAAGCTCCTGCCTAGTGGTACCAGTGCGACTGCGTCCCCGCTGCCGACGGCAAGCCTCGATGGGCGCATTCACGGCTTCACAGGGCTGTTCCGGGTTGTGAGTCGGATCACCAGCCGGCTGCGGCTCGATCTCGCGCATCGCGAGAGGGAGCGAGACAGTCGCACGCCGATCCGGTCGTGGACCCCCATGCTGGGCGACGTGGTGGCGCTGGCGTCGCGCGACAATCGGGCGCACGGCTTCGACCGTCGCCGGAGCGAGTTGCGAGTGCGCTATCGGCTGCCGCATGGCGTGCGCTTGACTGCGGGAGCATCGAGGGGGGCGCTGCGTCGCCATGCTTCGCCGGGTTCCCGCTCCGAAATCGCGCGCAACGAGGAAGACGGCTTGTGGCTTGAAGCGGCTGTTCGCAGGCGTGGCCTTGGCATGAGCGTAAAGGCTACGCAGGCGCATCGTCGGGCGTCGATGTTCGAGAAGTTCACCACCAACAACCCGCGCATGCGGCGGTTCCACCAGGCGGAGCGCCGCCAGCGTGCGTGGAAGGCGCGTGTGCATGGCGCCGTGGGCAACTCGGGGCTCTCGCTAGGGCTCTATGGGGACGTGCGCAGGGACGAGTATCCGGGTTCCGCGTTGGGCCTGTTGGATGACGAGAACCGAGCTTGGGGTGTGGACTTCAGCTATGCGCTCGGCAAGCGCGGGTCTGTCTCTGGCTTCTATGATGCCCAGCGCTCGGCATCTTCCACGGCGGGCAGCGTCGCCTTCGATGTCGCGGATTGGTGGACCGCGGCTCGCGATGTCGCCAATGGCCACGGCCTGACGTTCGAGTCTCGGCTATTGCCAAGCCAGCGCCTGCACCTCTCCCTCGCGTTCGTTCGATCCGCCGGCGAAGGCAGCTACCGAACAGCCTGGCAGGAAGTTGCCGGAACGCCGACGGAGCCTGCCTTCCCTGCCCTGATCTCTAACCATCGCTCGCTCGACCTCACGCTGCGCTACCGCTGGAGCGACCGCTTCACCCTGGCCTTGCGCCACTACGCCGAACGCTACCGCGCCGCCGACTGGGCCCACGACGGCGTCGCCCACGACACCATCCGCAATGTCCTCACGACCGAGAGGGCGATGCCGCGCTACTCGAACCACTTCACGGGAGTGAGCGTGGAGAGGAGCTTGTAGGGGCGTCGCTGTCGATTGACGCGCCTGCGGCCCGGCCTGCCCCCCTTGGGGGAGCGTATAGGAGCCTTCAGCCGGGGAAGCATCCCCGACCGCTGACGCGTAAGGAAGTACCGGCAATTCCCCCATCGCTGGGGCGTACTTCCATGCAAGGCCCTGTGCCTTGCCAAAAGGGAGAAGCCCGTTCGCTGCCACACTCCTCGGGCGGGAGCCCCTCCCGCCCGAGGATGCGCGAGGCCCCTGGGAGCGGGGCATTCTGCCCTCGCTCGCGCCGATAGGCGCGCTTGTGCGACCAACCGCTCACCGAGGCCGTTCGCGCAGCAGGTTCGCGGGCGAATACTGGTCCGTCAGCACTCTTGCATCCCTGTCCCAGTCCACGCGGGTCGTCAAGGCGCGCGGATAGGTCGTTACCGGCACCCCCAGAGGGCGCATGGCGGCTCGCCAGCGGCCGGCGTTTTTCGTCAGGAGTTCCCTTGTCGGCAAGGGTTCGTTCATGGCGAGGACGATGCGGTTGTCGCTGTCGTGTCGCTTGAGGTTGTAGAAGGTGCCGAACGCCTGCCGGTAGGTAACGCTTTCGTGGTCATAGAGGCGGCTGTGGGCGAAGGTGTTGGCCGCCACCACGCCGCCGCGGGTCAAGAGGCCGCTGACCTCTTCGAGGAACTCCGCCGTCATCAGGTGTTCGGGGATGTAGTCGCCGCCATAGGCATCGAGCAGGACGAGGTCGTATCGCCTGCCCTCCCGCAATGCGCGCTTGGCGAAGACGCGTGCGTCGCGGACGATGAGGTGAGTGCGCGGCCCGGGCCGGAAGTCGAAAAAGCGTTGCGCCATGTCCACCACCGCCGGATCGATCTCCACCACGTCGATCTCGGCGTCCGGCAGCAGGCCGCGCAAGGCCGTCACCAGCGAACCGCCGCCGAGCCCGGCCATGAAGATCCGCTCTGGCGCAGGATTCAGCAACAGCGCCGCCAGCATCATGCGCGTGTAGGAGAACATCAACTGCGCCGGTTCCGTCTCGTCCCGGCAAGACTGGTTGCGCTTTTCGTTGCGGGTGCTGAACTGCATGCACGTGACGTTGCCCCGGCGCACCACCAGGATGGTTTGGTACAGCGACTGTTCGCGATGAACAAGCTCTTCGCTCCAGGTGCCCCATGCGGCGCCTGCCGGCGTGGCGAGGAGCACCATCAGCAACAGAGACGCGAGGGGAGCGTTGCATGCTCCCGTACGGCGGCTTTGCGCTCCCCGCCACGCGCGTCGGCGGCCGCGTCCCCCTCTCCGTAGGGGCGACACTTGCGGCGCCCATGCCCAGCATCGCATCCTGCACTAACCCCGCACGGCCAACCGGTCCAGCACCAGCGCAACCGCTCCCAAGGCCAACAAGGTGCCAGACAGCGAGACGATTATCTGGTTCACCTCGAACCACAGCACGAGATAGAAACTGGTGGCCAGCGTTCCCAGCGCACTGCCGATGGTGGAGACGAAATAGAGCGCCCCGGCCACCTTGCCCGACTCCTCCCGCACCCGCACCAGCAGGCTCACCGAATAGGGCGAGATCATGCCGAGGATCACGGTCGGCGCCACGAACAATGCAAGGGCGGCGACGAGACTGCCGTAGCGCGGATCGTGGATGCGGTCGAACACCCAGGTCGTGATGGGCTCGGCGGCAAGAGCGAGCGGGCCGAGGATGCAGCCGCCGACGAGAAAGATCAGCGCAAAGCGCGTCAGCGAGGGCTCATGCAGGGAAAGCCGCCCGCCCACCAGGTAGCCGAGCGCCAGCGCCAGCATGAACACCGTGATGATGCTGCCCCACACATAGATGCTGCTGCCAAACCACGGCGCCAGCATTCGGCCGCCGAGCAGCTCCAAGGACATGATGACGAACCCGCCGGCAAAGGCGAGCACGGAGACGGTGGCGGCTTTCATCGCGCCATTATGGCCGTTCGCCCTGCGAAGGCGGGTGGAACCAGTGGCGTCCGGTCGAGGACGTGCCCTGGCGGCGAGGGCATTCTGCCCGGCAACGCGCGCGAGATGCATCGCGAACTGCACTCGACGAGAACCCCCTCAAGGAAGATCGCCACGCTGGTAGGATGCACCTGTCCCAAGTGGGAGATTGTGCATATGCCAAAGGCGCATGACGCCGACCGCCTGCTGAAAGCGCTGGGAGACGCCGGCTACGACGTTCGCTGTGCCGCGTTGCGCGACGCCTGCCCCTGTCGCAGCCATGTGCGCGATCCAGAACTCTGGCGCGAGATCTTCGACCGCGCCCTGAACGGCGGGATGCGCGAACGCGACCGAGCCGCCCACGCCATCGGCACGCTGATGGAGAAGGCTGAGCGCAATGACGAATGGCGCGAGGTGTTGGTGCGCTGCCAGGACGATCTTGATCTGTTGATGCAGGACGCCCGTGCCGCCCGCGTCCTGTTGGGGCAGATGAAGCGCCACGGCCACGCCCACCGCGGCGCTGCCCGTCAGGGCTATCGCCGCCGTCGCAAGGTGCTGGATCTGCGCACCCCTGGCGAACTCGCCGCGTGGGTCAGCTCCCGCGCTGGTCTTGCCGGCACGGAAGCGGTGCCAGCCAACGACCCAGGCATCGCCCGCATGTGGAGCTGGCTCCGCAACCGCGTCACCCGCCAGCCAGGCCGCACCACCAAGGAAGACGAACTGCTCGCCAAGGCCCGCCGCTACCTGCCTCACCTGTTCCAAAGGCCCTCCGCCGCGTAAGCCCTGACGCGCCTGGCGGCGCGCAGTGCATCGGATGCACGGCAAGGACGCACCGCCCCGGCAAGGCACGTTCCGGTGCGACCCGTCTGGCTGCTGCAGGAGCCGCAACCAGTGGTGGCGCAGGACTACTTCGTCGCCACGGCAGCCGATGGGTGGCACTGGCTGCCTCGGCTCGCGGCTGGTACGCTTACCAGCTGCAGGCACTCTTGAAGGAGATCGTGACGCGCATCCCGGACATCCGGCCGGACGGCGAAATGGAAATGATGAAGAGCATCTGGTTCAACGTGGTGATCCAGATGCCGGTGACGTTCACGCCCGAACCCTACAACGCGCACGGCGCCCCCCTCGATGTTGGCCACCGCCACGTCGATGCCGCAGAAAGGGAAGTACCTCGACGGGGTTAGGAAACTCCAGGCTACCGATTTGCCTCCAGTGCGTCCAAGTCGCTGGCGTCGTGGCGTTCGGGGAGGCCGCTCTTGCTGGCGCGGTTTACTCTTCTGCCGCGCTCCACTGCCGGTCGGCTATGGATTTCCTCGGCCCATCGGACCACGTTCGTGTAGGAATCCACGTCCAGGAACTCCTTCGAGTCGTAGAGGCCACCCAGGACGAGTTGGCCGTACCACGGATAGGTTGCCATGTCCGAAATGTTGTATTCCTTGCCGCAGAGGAAGGGTCTCGACGAGAGATTCCTGTCGAGCACGTCGAGTTGGCGCTTGACCTCCATGGTGTAGCGGTCGATGGGATATTCCCACTTCTCCGGGGCGTAGGCGTAGAAGTGGCCGAAGCCGCCGCCGAGGTAGGGGGCGGAACCCATCTGCCAGAAGAGCCACGACAGGCATTCCGCCCGCTCGGCGCCTTGCGCTGGAACAAACGCGCCGAACTTCTCGGCGAGATAGAGAAGGATGGCGGCGGATTCGAAAACGCGAGTGGGGGGCGACGTGCTGCGGTCGAGGAGGCCCGGAATCTTGGAGTTGGGGTTGATCTTGACGAAGTCGCTGCCGAACTGGTCGCCCTGGCCGATGTTGATGAGCCAGGCGTCGTATTCCGCCTCCTCGATGCCGAGCGCAAGGAGCTCTTCAAGCAGGACCGTCACCTTCACGCCGTTCGGCGTGCCGAGGGAGTAGAGCTGCAGCGGATGCTTGCCGATGGGCAGCTCCTTGTCGTGGGTGGGGCCGGCGATGGGGCGGTTGATGTTGGCAAAGCGGCCGCCGCTTTCGGCCTCCCATTTCCAGACTTTGGGTGGGACGTATGGCGTGGACTCGGTCATGGAGTGTCTCCTGATTCTCGTGGACATGCTAATTGAGTGCATTGGGACGTTCAAACTGGCACCCGCATCAATCGCGCGCCGGAACGCCCAGGGACCGCGAGGGTTTCCGCACGGGCTCCAGCGATCGAATCCAACGGCAAGCCCCGCATCGGGGCAAGTGACCCGGTGACGGTTCAGCTACACCGCTTCCGGGCCGCTTCCGAGTGCGCCGAGGACATCGCCGCGAGGCGCGCAGGGCACTCGCGGGACGCTCTCCCCCGGAGTGGTACCGGCAGGCAAGTCGACGCAGTCGCCAGCTGCGAACGGCCATGCGCCACGTCAGGCAAATTCAAAGTGAGACACTACCCAGCATCGGCAGCAGTTCTTGAACCGTGCGCAGACCGCACCGGCGCGAAAAACTGGAAGTCGATCAGGTCGTCGAGGTCGAGGGGACGGCCGCAGTTTCGCTCATTGCTTCGCCTCGCCGTCATCCATCCTGTCCGTCACCAGGCACTCCCGAGGGGGACAATCGAATGGGCTCCACCCGGGCGGTGACGAAGAGATCCGTACTGTCCGACAGCGCCGCTCCAACCCGTGCAATGATCCGATTAGCTCTAGTGTGAAGGCCGGCCTATGCGGGTGGGCCGGGTTCGGTGGCGGGCAATCGGCAGATGCGCTTGAGGGTGGATGTGGGCTGGTTCAGGTACTCCCAGATCATCGTGTTTTCGTCCGCTAGCCGCCGGGTCACGAGCGTTGCAAGACCCCAGGGACGAAACCCCAGCACCTTGTCGCTGCTCCATCGCACTGCGGCGCGAATGCGCATGCAGTTGCCCGGATTGATGTCGTTGGCACCCTCGGCGAGCGTGCCGTTGGTGCGGAAGTCGTGGATGGTGTGCTCTGCAACAACGATGAAGCGGTTGCCGCATTGCTCGATGCGTTCGATGTGGCCCATGCGACCGCTTTCCACCTGCCACAGGCCGCGCAGGTCGTCGGCATCCGCTGGCAGCGGTTCGGTGCAGCCGGCGAGGATCGGCGCCGGCCACTGACGAATCCCACAGCTTGGGGTGAACGCCTTGGGAATCTCGTCTGCGGTGAGGCCCGAGCCGTCGAGGTCCGGCAAGTCGCAGTAGTCCACGCCACGGGGGTCCTCCGCATACACGCGCGCTGCCGTAGTGTCGGGTGGGCGCGGTTCGAGATAGAGGGCATAGACCACCACCGCCGCCAGCGCGATGACCGCGAGCAGGAGACCGACGAGCACCCTTGCCATCCTTGCCTTCCTTTGTGAGGCTACGGTCCACCGCAGGGGGCCGGTTTTCGGAGGGAGCATCCTGCCCTGCCCGCCGCGAGGCGCGCCGCCGTGAACGCGCATGACTGTCCGACAGTCGCAGCCTACATCAACGAAAGCGCACCTCGCCCTGCGACGCCTCCCCGCGCCCTCGCTCCCGGTCTCGACTGCGATGGAACTGCGGGGCACCGTCCGGCCATTGAAAGCACATTGCTGGGGACATGAGACGTCACCGAGGAAGAGCGGCGGAATCTCCAGCGCGACGGATTCGTGCAGCTGTCGGGCTTCCTTGACGCTGGAGGCGGCGTTCGCCGAGGAGATGTCCGCGGATCAGGAGAAACTCCATGTGGTGGACTTCAAGGCCCTCGCGCCGATGATCGAAGCGAGCGGCGCCGAGTTCGTCACGCCATCGATCCGCGCCGGGACGGTTCTGCATCAACCGTTCCTGAAGGAAGCGGGGGGTCCTTGCACCGCACGGCGTTCCACCAAGATGCGGCCTACTTCCATGCGACGGGGGACAAGTGCTGCACGGTCTGGATACCGCTCGACGCCGTGTGCGTCGACAGCGGCATGACGGGATACGTCCGGGGCTCGCACCGCTGGCAGGCCCACGCTCCCAACGGCTTCGTCATCCAAGCCCTGCCGTGCGGAACGCCGCTGCCGAAGCTGCCGGACATCGAAGGCGCCGGACACGACTGCGACATCGTGTACCAAGCCAACCGAGCCAGGCGACGTGATCGTGGGGCGTCGAGAAACCGCTGGCTTCTCGGAAGGGGGTACGGCAGCGCCAACAGAGTTCATCCGGGTCGAGCGCGACCTCCCCTCCCCACCTTGCGGAAGGCGGGGCGAGTTCGCTTCCAGGGAACAGTGGGGCGGTGCCCCTACCCGTCCCCGTCGATCGTCGCGATTAGCCGATCCAAGCGGTGTGACGCTCGACTCCCGTTGCCGTTTCGCAGGGCCTGGATGGACCGGCGGCAGTGGTCGATGGCCGTTTCGGCCATTTCGAGAGTCGCCGCATCCTCTGCTTCCTCCGCAGCCTTGGCGGCGCGACGGAGCATTCGGCAGACGCGGGGCACCTGCGACATCATGATGCGAGCTTCGTGCTCGATGCTCTTTGCGAGTTCGACGGCCTGTTGAAGGTGATCGACCTCTTCCGCGGTCGCCGGTGCCGCCGCGAACAGGACTGCCGCGACGGCCACTGTGATTGCGTGCTTCATTTCTCTCCCCCGGTGCCTCGAATCGCTCGATGCCGGCTTTGCGCCGCGGGGCGATGTGGGCTCGGTGCGCTGGGCGGCGCAGGGCATCATCCAGCCGTCCGTCGATCCCCGAAAGGCGTGAGCCGTCCGGGAAGATTAACACAGGCCCAAGGCCCATTCGCGACGCCCTGGCAGTTTCGCTGCCGCGAAGGCTGCGAAGGCAGGGCGGATTTGTCCACTGTCGGAAGGCGAACGCAAACAACGGGTTGGCACGAAAGCTGGACATCCGCCCCGAACGCGTGTGGAAAGGGGCGCAGTTCGAAGGGATGCGGGGGCGGCTGTGGAGCTGCGCGAGGTGTCGGTCGAGCCGGTGGCGGCCGGGACGAAGGGCGCTGCCGGAAGCTGATGGCGGCGCACCATTTCCTGGGCGCGCTGCCGAAGATCGGCGAGACGCTGTGGCACGTCGCGCAGCGGCGCGGCGAGTGGCTGGCGTTTCTCGGCGCCGGCGCCGAAGTGCGGCGCGCGCGACCGCTGGATCGGCTGGGACTTCCGCACCCAGCACGACCGGCTGCACCTGGTCGCGAACAAGCCGGTTCCTGATCCTGCCGGGCGCGAGTGCGCCGAACCTGGGCTCGCGGGTGCTGGCGCTGTGCGAGCGGCGCCTGGCCGGCGCCTGGCCGGCGCGCTTCGGGCATCCGCTGCTGCTGCTGGAGACGTTCGTCGACCCGGCGCGCCACCGCGGCACGGCGTGCCGCGCCGCGAACTGGACGCGCGTCGGGCGCACGCGCGGCTTCCGCCGCGTGCGCGGCGGCTGAGCGCACCGCCACCGGGAAGAAGTCCGGCAAGACCTCCGTCGAGCTCGCCTTCGGCGTCGCCAGCCACTCTCCCGACACCGCCGACCCCCGCCGACTGCTCGAGCTCAACCGCGGACACTGGAAGGTCGAGTCCGTGCACGACATCCTCGACAACGCCTTCGACGAGGACCGGCTGCGCATCCGCACCGGCCACGGCCCCGTCAACACCACCCGCCTGCGCCGCTTCGCCATCGGCCTGATCAAGGCAGGCACGACTGCGTCGCCGCCGCCATGCGCCGACTCGACCGCCATCCCCGACGCGTGTTCGACTGCCTGCGCGTGACCGAAAACTCGCGCAGAACCAGAAAACGCAACCCGCCAGACGGCAGAACAAATTAGCCGTGGACTATCCCGCATGGCGTTGACTTCCCGCCATAACGCCACTGCGGCCTGGCGGGATGCCTCCTCGAACCGAGCGCCTTCATCGGCGGTGCCAGCGTAGAGCACCGAGTGCGATGCCTTGATGATGAGCCCCTGCCGGTCCGCGTCCAAACCGGCATCGAGCACTTGCGCCATGTCACACTCTTGGGTGCCAACGCCTGGAACCAGCAGCGGCATGTCGCCCACGGCTTGACGAATCCGGGCCAGCTCCTCGGGAAGGGTCGCGCCGGCCACCAGCATCAGGTTGCCGTTGCGATTCCATTCCCTGGCCGCCGCAATGCGCAGGTACAGCGGCGCTTCGGGGGGATGCGCCTGCAGTCAGCCGCTGCCGGCGTTGCCAGTTCGACTCGGCGGTCCGCTTCGGTGCAAATGCAGCTAGGGTGACGCGGTTCAGCGCGGGGTTGGAGGGGCTGAACGTTCGGCGGCTGCCGGGACTCACGACCCCATCCCTGCGCAGGCGTGGAGCGTTGGGTCAACGTGAGACAATGCCCATTGTTGTGTAGGACGAAATGTTTGTGTGTCGGGAAAAAGGCCGGGGGGTGCAGTCGGAGACTGCGAGAAGCCGTGCCGACGCGCTGTTACGGAACACCGAAGGGCTGCGTGGCGACGGGTTCGTGAAGGCCGGCGGGAGCCGGCTGCCCATCCGCGCCGCCCCCAACACACGCGATGTGCGCTGAAACCGCATCCCGCTCCGGGACGGCGATGCGAGATCGTCCGGTGTTGCGCGAGACATTGCGCATTTGTCGTGTGGGGCGAAATTATTCGTGTGTCGGAGTAACGGCGTATATGCCAGTCCGTTGCCTTTGCCGCTACGCGACAGGACGCCCGTGTCGTGCATGCACGACTGCGCGAACGGCCTACCGCAGCCGATCCGCCACATGGCCGCCAATGCCCCCCCAACGCCGTTTCCTCGGCTCCGCTGCCACGGCGCCACTCGTTCCGTGAGTCGATGGGCGACACCGCCGCGCCAGGCCGAGCCACATCCGGGGTGGCGGACGGCCGCCGTCCCCGCACTCGCCCCGCGCGGACGGAAGGGGTTTTGATCGGCCACCGAACTTCCGCACAGGAGTCGTACCGGGGCGGGCAGCATCGGAACGCGTCCGCCGCTCCCGGAGCTCGCTTCGCCCGCGTCACGAACGCCATGGCCGATGCAGGGAGGAGGGCCGCGCCAGTGTAAGACGTTGCCCCAGTTTCCTGTGGGACGGAATGTTTGTGTGTTCGGGGAACTCGATCACTACCTTGTCACTTCGTTTGCGCTCTTGTAGAGGTCGCGCTCGTCCGCAATCGTCATGTCGCCCACCAGCCGGTATCTGCCCGCAGCGGCCGACGACAGGTCGTGGCCGCATATCCCGCTGCCCAAGAAACGAACTTTCCGGCTGAGGTGACCAAAAAACAAGCTGCCTGCCTGCCTCGCCCGCAGACTGCTTGTCAGCACGTCGACAATCGTCTGCATTGTGTTCACCGCAACGAACCGACGTTCCAACGAGTCAGGGCCTGTATTCGTCGACCTTCCAGCCTCCGCCTTGAGGGCTTACCGCAAAGTGGTAGCGGACACCGTTGATGAAGCCGCGATTGGTGAAGGTCCCCCCCAGCAGGGTGATGTTGGCAATTCGGGCACTCCCATCGCTCAGAACCGAAAAGCGTTCCTTCGAACTACTGCCCCCCGTGCCGTAAAAATCGCAGCCGTCGCCAGGATTGTAGGTGTTTCCTTCCACACACTCTCCCGCTCTGCCGCTACCGCCGCCAGTGCCGCCGCCACCTGCCGCAACCTGGACACGCACGCCGGACGAGCAGTTGTTGGCGGTGCTGGATTCGCCGGACACCGAGTCGACGCACGCGCCGTAGTAGTGGGTCCCAGCGCTGGACGGTGCCGTCAGCGAGATCGACTCTGCGCCGCTTGCGCCGGCGGCCAAGCCGGCCACGGCGTCGGTGCCGACTGCGGTGTCGCTGGAGGAGATCGTCGCGTCCGAGGAGCGGTAGTAGCGCAGCGTCGTCGCTGCCGAACCGGCGTCGCCCCGGTTGCGAACCGTCGCGCGCAGCGTGAACGACGCACCCGCATCCGGGCTGCTGTCGCCGACCGAAGGCGTCCCAACCGTCAAGTCCGGAGCATCGCCCGGCGACGGCGCTCAGCCGCCGCTTCCGTCGGGGCTCGGATCGATCTCGTCGATCGTCCAGCTGTCGTTGGCATTCCGGCGCGCGACAAAAGTGATCCGAACGCCGTTGAGCGTCGTGTTGCGCAGGTTCTGACCGTTGCCGCTGCAGCTGAGGATTCCTCCGGCGCGCAGGCACCCGCGTCCGGAGCTTTCGACATCGAAGGTGAAGCTCGTGGTGTAGATCGTGCAACTTTGACCCGGCTGCAGGGTGTCGCCAGCACGGCAGTACGAGTCCGAGGCGCCGCCGCCAGGGCTGGACACATCCACCCTGGCCCCGGTGGAGCAGTTGTTGCCGGTGTTCGATTCGCCCGCAACGGCATCGACACAGGCGCCGTAGTAGTAGGTCCCGGCCGCTGCAGGCGCCGTCAGGACAATCGACTCCGCGCTCGCCGACGACGCGGCCAGGCCACCGACCGCGTCGGTGCCAACCTGCGTGTCGGACGAGGAGATCGTCGCGTCCGAGGAGCGGTAGTAGCGCAGCGTCGTCGCTGCCGAACCGGCGTCGCCCCGGTTGCGAACCGTCGCGCGCAGCGTGAACGACGCACCCGCATCCGGGCTGCTGTCGCTGACCGAAGGCGTCCCAACCGTCAAGTCCGGAGCGCCGCTGTCAGGGCTGGACACATCCACCCTGGCTCCGCTGGAGCAGTTGTTGTCGGCGTTCGATTCGCCCGCAACGGCATCGACGCAGGCGCCGTAGTAGTAGGTCCCGGCCGCTGCAGGCGCCGTCAGGACAATCGACTCCGCGCTCGCCGACGACGCGGCCAGGCCACCGACCGCGTCGGTGCCAACCTGCGTGTCGGACGCCGAGATCGTCGCGTCCGAGGAGCGGTAGTAGCGCAGCGTCGTCGCTGCCGAACCGGCGTCGCCCCGGTTGCGAACCGTCGCGCGCAGCGTGAACGACGCACCCGCATCCGGGCTGCTGTCGCTGACCGAAGGCGTCCCAACCGTCAAGTCCGGAGCGCCGCTGTCAGGGCTGGACACATCCACCCTGGCTCCGCTGGAGCAGTTGTTGTCGGCGTTCGGTTCGCCCGCAACGGCATCGACACAGGCGCCGTAGAAGTAGGTCCCGGCCGCTGCAGGCGCGGTCAGGGAAGTCGACTCCGCGCTCGCCGACGACGCGGCCAGGCCACCGACCGAGTCGGTGCCAACCTGCGTGTCGGACGCCGAGATCGTCGCGTCCGAGGAGCGGTAGTAGCGCAGCGTCGTCGCTGCCGAACCGGCGTCGCCCCGGTTGCGAACCGTCGCGCGCAGCGTGAACGACGCACCCGCATCCGGGCGGCGGTCGCTGACCGAAGGCGTCCCAACCGTCAAGTCCGGAGCATCGCCCGGCGACGGCGCTCCGCCGCCGCTTCCGTCGGGCCTGTATTCGTCGACCTTCCAGCCTCCGCCTTGAGGGCTTACCGTAAAGTGGTAGCGGACACCGTTGATGAAGCCGCGATTGGTGAAGGTCCCCCGAAAGGTGATGTTGGCAATTCGGGCACTCCCATCGCTCAGAACCGAAAAGCGTTCCTTCGAACTACTGCCCCCCGTGCCGTAAAAATCGCAGCCGTCGCCAGGATTGTAGGTGTTTCCTTCCACACACTCTCCCGCTCTGCCGCTACCGCCGCCAGTGCCGCCGCCACCTGCCGCCACCTGGACACGCACGCCGGTCGAGCAGTTGTTGGCGGTGCTGGATTCGCCGGACACCGAGTCGACGCAGGCGCCGTAGTAGTAGGTCCCGGCCGCTGCAGGCGCGGTCAGGGAAGTCGACTCCGCGCTCGCCGACGACGCGGCCAGGCCACCGACCGCGTCGGTGCCAACCTGCGTGTCGGACGCCGAGATCGTCGCGTCCGAGGAGCGGTAGTAGCGCAGCGTCGTCGCTGCCGAACCGGCGTCGCCCCGGTTGCGAACCGTCGCGCGCAGCGTGAACGACGCACCCGCATCCGGGCTGCTGTCGCTGACCGAAGGCGTCCCAACCGTCAAGTCCGGAGCGCCGCTGTCAGGGCTGGACACATCCACCCTGGCTCCGCTGGAGCAGTTGTTGTCGGCGTTCGGTTCGCCCGCAACGGCATCGACGCACGCGCCGTAGTAGTGGGTCCCAGCGCTGGACGGTGCCGTCAGCGAGATCGACTCTGCGCCGCTTGCGCCGGCGGCCAAGCCGGCCACGGCGTCGGTGCCGACTGCGGTGTCGCTGGAGGAGATCGTCGCGTCCGAGGAGCGGTAGTAGCGCAGCGTCGTCGCTGCCGAACCGGCGTCGCTCCAGTTGCGAACCGTCGCGCGCAGCGTGAACGACGCACCCGCATCCGGGCTGCTGTCGCTGACCGAAGGCGTCCCAACCGTCAAGTCCGGAGCATCGCCCGGCGACGGCGCTCCGCCGCCGCTTCCGTCGGGCAGGTCGTTGTCCTGGATCGTCAGGATGTGGGGCGTCGCATCGACGGTGTAGCCCGTCCCGCCCGTCAGCGTCAGAATCACCGTTTCGTCGTTCTCGTGGGCTTCGTCGTCGATGATCTCCACCTCGATGTTGACAAACGAGCTGCCGGCAGCCACCGTCACCGAGCCCGTCAGCGCGCTGTAGTCATCGGTGCTAGTCGCGCTGCCGGTCACCGAGTACGTCAGCGTGATGTTCTCATGGGGCGGCAGGTCGAGCAAGACCACCACCGTTGCCTCGCGGTCGCCCTCGCCCACGTCTGACTCGGTCGCATCGAACAACACCACCGGCACGTCATTCGGATCGATCTCGTCGATCGTCCAGCTGTCGTTGGCATTCCGGCGGGCGACAAAGGTGATCCGAACGCCGTTGAGCGTTGTGCTGCGCAGGTTTTGACTGCTGCCGCTGCAGCTGAGGATTCCTCCGGCGCGCAGGCACCCGCGCCCGGAGCTTTCGACATCGAAGGTGAAGCTCGTGGTGTAGATCGTGCAACTTTGACCCGGCTGCAGGGTGTCGCCAGCACGGCAGTACGAGTCCGAGGCGCCGCCGTCAGGGCTGGACACATCCACCCTGGCTCCGCTGGAGCAGTTGTTGTCGGCGTTCGGTTCGCCCGCAACGGCATCGACGCAGGCGCCGTAGAAGTAGGTCCCGGCCGCTGCAGGCGCGGTCAGGGAAGTCGACTCCGCGCTCGCCGACGACGCGGCCAGGCCACCGACCGCGTCGGTGCCAACCTGCGTGTCGGACGCCGAGATCGTCGCGTCCGAGGAGCGGTAGTAGCGCAGCGTCGTCGCTGCCGAACCGGCGTCGCCCCGGTTGCGAACCGTCGCGCGCAGCGTGAACGACGCACCCGCATCCGGGCTGCTGTCGCCGACCGAAGGCGTCCCAACCGTCAAGTCCGGAGCATCGCCCGGCGACGGCGCTCCGCCGCCGCTTCCGTCGGGGCTCGGATCGATCTCGTCGATCGTCCAGCTGTCGTTGGCATTCCGGCGCGCGACAAAAGTGATCCGAACGCCGTTGAGCGTCGTGTTGCGCAGGTTCTGACCGTTGCCGCTGCAGCTGAGGATTCCTCCGGCGCGCAGGCACCCGCGTCCGGAGCTTTCGACATCGAAGGTGAAGCTCGTGGTGTAGATCGTGCAACTTTGACCCGGCTGCAGGGTGTCGCCAGCACGGCAGTACGAGTCCGAGGCGCCGCCGCCAGGGCTGGACACATCCACCCTGGCTCCGCTGGAGCAGTTGTTGCCGGTGTTCGGTTCGCCCGCAACGGCATCGACGCAGGCGCCGTAGTAGTAGGTCCCGGCCGCTGCAGGCGCCGTCAGGACAATCGACTCCGCGCTCGCCGACGACGCGGCCAGGCCACCGACCGCGTCGGTGCCAACCTGCGTGTCGGACGCCGAGATCGTCGCGTCCGAGGAGCGGTAGTAGCGCAGCGTCGTCGCTGCCGAACCGGCGTCGCCCCGGTTGCGAACCGTCGCGCGCAGCGTGAACGACGCACCCGCATCCGGGCTGCTGTCGCTGACCGATGCGGAATCCACCACAAGGTCCGCAGCGGGGTTTGGCGGTGTGATCACCGCTTCGTCAGTCGGCTCGCTCGACGAACTGCCCGAACTCGAACAGCCCTGCAAACCGATCGACGCAACCGTGACGAGGGCGAGCGCGACGACGACACGGGGCGTTGCGGAGACCGCGATTGACCTCATTCGCTGAAACGCGAGGCAGGTCATGGCGAAACCACAGAGAGGGTGACGCCGACACTGCGATTCTCCCGCAGGTTGTCGTTGCGAAGAAGCCGCATGGACACCCGGCTCCGTTTCGCGCCCGCCGGAATCGTCGCCTCCACCGCTTCTTCGACAAAATCCTCGCCCGCCACGGCCGGGTGGTCGCCGCTTCCCGGCACGAGCCGGACCGCGATGCGGATGTCTTCGTGAGCCGCCGCCGGGAGCACGACCTCCAGCTGCACCTCTTCGCCGCTCTTGAGCGTGTCCGTGACGAAACGCACCTCGGCGCGGCTGACCATGCTCTCCGCCGTGGCGCGTGTGCCGACGCGTATCCGCCCGACGCCCTCCGCAGGACGCCACAGATCGGTCGTTCGTGGCGCCAGGCCGCCAGCCGCCAGACCCAGACCCTCCCACCGCGGCGGTCTCGACCGCGTGCCCAACGGCATGCGGAACGTCGCGCGGACGGAGAAGGAATTGTCGTCCACGCTCATGCTCTCGTTGCCGAGAACGACGGTGTAGGCGCTGCTGTCATAGCCGGCCTCAAGGTGCAGCCATGGGTGCGGCTGCCAGCGGGCGCCCAGACGGACGCCGTGGGTCCACTTGCCGGACCCGTCCTCCTCTTCCCACCGATACCCGGTCGCGCGGAGGCGAACGGTCGATGTGAGGTCGGCGCCAAGGGCGAATTCCATCCCCTCGAGGGCTCGTTCCATCCGGCCCGCGCCGGTGATGCGCCAGTCCGTCGTCGGGCTGAAGTAGCGCAATGAAGCGCTTCCCCATCGCCCAAGGTAGTCGACCGCGGGCGCAACGACCTCGTGTCCCTGCTCGACGTTGGCGAGATGGAACATCGACAGTCCGAGAATGTCGGCGCCGGGCTCGGAGCTGGTGCGGAACCGGTAGACGAGGCCGTGGCGCAGGTCGTTGTGGAGGGAATTGCCGCGATCCCACCAGCGCGTAGCGCCCTGCTGGAAGAACAGCGCCGAGCGCGAGTCCTCGCCTCCTGCGTCGTTGCCGAAGAAGGCCGAAACAGGGATGACGGCGTCGAGGCCGCCTATCAGATCGGACCGACCCGGGAACCGCGAGTAGTCGAGGTCTCCCACCAGCTGGAAGCGCGGTCCGAGCACGCTCTTCCCGTACCCTTTGACGACCTGTGTCCCTTTGTCGAGGGCGCGGTTAAGGCCATAGTCGAGGAAGCAACGGCCCGACGCCCTGAGTTCCTCGTGCAGAGCGGTTTCACGTTCCAGCGCATGACTGTAATTGCCGAGAAGACAGCTCGTCGCCACAGACTGAAGCATGCCCCTGGTCGCTCCCGCGCTCGCAGTCGAAGTCGAATCCGCACCCACCGGTGCGCAAAGTGCAACAGTTGCGATGACGGCGCCGGCAAAGCGCGGGGGGGGGGGGGGGGACAATCGAGAACATGAACATGGAAGGCTCCACCATGCAGAGGACCACGGAGCAGGAACAAGAACATTTTCCCTATGCGAATGCAACCACCCTGATTTCCAGACATGTTCGAAAGTCCTGATTCGTCCGACGGCAGGCGGACCCGCAGCGTGTCGCCGGTTCCGGTCCGGGCCGGTCCGGGACTGCCGGTTCGTCGCGTTGGGCGCGGCGGGGCTTGCGGGGCAGGACGCGGGCGCGCCGCGTCGGCTTCGGCGGGACGCGGCGCTTCGGCGGGACGGCGGGTCGAGGACCTCCTGCGGCCGGGCGCCGCAGTGCCGGTTGGCGGGAGGCAGGTGCTCGAAGCGGCGCCCGCGGCGCGCGATGGAGATGGCCACGTTGGTCAGGCAGGCGAGACCGTGCGGCAGATTGCCGACGCGCCCGGCAGCGGCCCTCGTCGCAGGTGAAGTCGCGCACGCACGCGCCACGCGTTCGGCGAACCGCCGCGCCGCCTCCCAGAGTCCCTTGACGTCCACCGGACGCAGCCGCGCCAGCCACTCCCCGGCACGGCGCGCCTCCGGAACGTTGCGCAGCCCGAGCAGCGCTGCGCGACGCCGGCGGCGCGCAGCGCGTCGAGGTCCGACAGCGAACCGTCGCCCCGCGCCAGGCAGGCGACGATCGCCCACAGCGTCTCCGCATCCGTCGCGACGCGGTTGCGGACCTTCACCCGCACCGCGTCATCGAGCAGTTCGAACAGCCCGTGCTGCCGGGCCGTCCGGGCGAGAATCGAGGAACCGCCGCAGGCGGTCAGGTTCAGGTCGGTGAAGTCCATGTCGACCTTCGGGGGGCGGATCTTCCGTTTCCGCAAGGTTCGCCTTCGGGGCCAGCAATTCTCATTTTGGCGCCCGCTCCGACGGCACCGTCACCTGCCGCGGCGCCTTCGTCACCAGCCTCCACGTCGACCGCGACAACGTCGTCGAACTCGCCGACTGCGCACGCGCACGCTGGAAGATCGAGAACGAGACCTTCAACGTCCTCAAGCAGCACGGCTGCCACCTCGAACACAACTTCGGCCACGGCAAGGACACCCTCGCCGGCGTCCTCGTCGTCCTCAACCTCCTCGCCTTCGCCCTGCACACCGCCTGCGAACTCGCCGAAGCCCTGTGGCAGCAGGCCCGGCAGCGGCTCCGCATCCGCTATCGCCTGTTCGAGCACCTGCGAACCGTCACCGAATGCCAGGTGTTCCCCTCGTGGACCGCGCTCATGACCCTGCTCGCCACCGGCGGCACCGCGGCACAGCCTCCCTGACCTCCGCGCCTCCCTCCGAAACCCGGTCAACCCAACCGCAAAACCAATGAAAACCTCAACCGTCACCCGACAAGACCAAAATGAGAACTGCTGGCGATCGGGCTACGCGCCGCCGGTTGATCGAGGAAGCGAAGGCGGCGGATCCCGCAGGCAGCGGCACGCGGCGCTGGTACCCCATGGGCAGCGAGGGCCGACCTCGCTACACCCATCGGCTTGATGAGAGCGTCTATGACATGGCGCAGGCGGCGCACGAGCATCCCGTCGAAACCTGGCTGCGCCTCGCCGACGAGTCGGAAGGCAAGGCGTTGTTCCACTTGCGTGGTTTCAACGTGGACCTGGACGGTGTCGAGGAGCTGATCAAGACCGATTGGGTGATCCCGGCGCAAGGCGATGCGGGCGCCCACGTGAGCCGCATGATCGACTCCGGATGCACCACGTTCACGTTGTCGCATTGGCACCGCGATGCGGGTGTCTACACGATTCAGGATGCCGTGCGCCGCCTGACCGCGATGCCGGCGGGTGTCCTGGGACTCGACGACCGTGGGACGCTCGCCGTCGGCAAGCGCGCCGACGTCAACGTATTCGACGGCGGCAGGCTTGCGGAGCGCATGCCTGAAATGGTCCACGACATGCCGTTCGGCGCGCCGCGGTTCATCCAGCGCGCTGCCGGCTACAAGGCGACCGTCTGCAACGGCGAAACGGTGCTAATGGACGACGAACTGACCGGCGAACGTGCCGGCCGCGTCCTGCGCCGCAACGCCTGACAGGGGCATCCATGAAGATCGTCGAGGTCAAGCCCTAGCAGCCTGTCGGATTTGGCAATCCGGGTAAAATTGCGTTGCCGTTGTTGATGGACGCCTGACCGATGTCCTCGAAGTTCGCCCAGTGGATCGAGACACGCCCTGCCTTCTGCCGCCGTCGGTGCAGGACTGGTTGCCGGACGATCATCTGGCGCGGTTTGTGGTGGACGTTGTGGATCGGCTGGGACCTGAGCGCGCTGGAGCGTCAATGCGGTGGCGGCGGGAAGGATCCGCATCATCCGGCGCTGTTGCTGGGTCTGCTGTTCCACGGCTGCGCGACGGGGGTCTTTTCGAGCCGCAGGCTGGAGCGGGCGACCTGCGATTCGGTGGCGTTCCGGCACATTGCGGCGAACTCGCATCCGGACCACGACACGACTGCGAGTTTCCGCAGGCGTTTTCTCGAGGACCTGCAGGGGCTGTTCGTTCGGATTCTGTTGATCGCGCAAGAGACGGGCTTGCTGAAGCTGGGCAACGCGAGTCTGGACGGGACGAAGGTTCAGGCGAACGCGAGCCGGCACAGGGCGCTCGGCTGGGGGCATGCGAAGCGCCTCGAGGAGCAGTTGCGCGCCGAGGTGTCGGCGCTGCCCGGACAGGCGGCGCAGGCAGAGGATTCGGAGCCTGATCCGGATGTCCCGGAGGAGTTGAAGCGCCGCGCGGAGCGGCTGGCGGTGATCGAGGCGGCGCAGGCGGAGATCGAACGGCGGGCGCAGGAACGCCACGCGGCCGAGCAGGCGGACCACGAGGAGAGGCTCGAGGCGCGGCGCGAGAAGGAGAAGGAGACGGGGCGCAAGCCCGGTGGTCGTCCACCCCAGGCGCCGCAGGCGGGACCGAGGGATGCGGATCAGGTGAACCTGACGGACCCGGAGTCGCGCATCATGCCGACTTCGGACGGTTTCGAGCAGGCCTGCAACGCGCAGTCGGGCGTGGACATCGAAAGCCACCTGGCGGTGACGGCCGATGTGGTCGATCGCTGCAACGACAGGCGCGAGGTGGCGCCGACGCTCGAGGCGCTGGATGCGTTGCCGGCGGCGCTGGGGCAGCCGGTGGGGCTGCTGGCCGACACGGGGCACTTCAGCCGGGCGAACGTGGCGCACTGCGAGGCGGCGGGCCTGACACCGCACATCGCCACGGGGCGCGAGGCGCACAACGTGCCGCTGGCGGAGCGGCCCGCATCGCCGCCGCCCTGTCCGGAGGACGCGGATCCGGCAACGCGCATGGCGCATCGGCTGCAGACCCGGAGGGCCGGGCGTTGCATGCGCGGCGCAAGTCGACGGTGGAGACGGTCTTCGGGATCGTCAAGGAGGCGATGGGATTTCGGCGCTTCCATCTGCGCGGACTGGAGGCGGTTCGTGGCGAATGGACGCTGACCTGCCTGGCGTGGAACCTGAAACGAATGCACGCCTTGGGTTGAGGGGTGCAACCCTCGTTTTTTTGCCTGAAATTGGACAATCGCGGCGCTTCCATTCCGACCTGGCATGCATGGGGCGGCGCAAGGCCGGTCAGGTGGCCGACATCGAAAAATACGCCGACCATGTCCGTTGGCATGAGATACAGTGCATGGTCGCCTTTTCGGCGATTTCAAAATCCCAAAACCGACAAACTCTTAGGCGAGGGGATGTTCCCGACTGGATCGCGTGGGATCCGCGGTTGCGGTCGTACGTGCTCGCCGAGGCGAAGGGAAGGCTGGGGGGATCGGTGGATGGATTTCTGTCGCAGACGCCGGCGTGCATCAGTTCCGGAAAGGCGCAGTTCGACCGGGTCGAGGTGCGAGAGACGTCCGGGAGGACAATTCGGACAAGCAACTGGGTGGCGGCGAACCGCTGGTGCACCGACCAACGCGGAAGAGCCCCGGTGTGCCTGCTCTGGGATCCCGATGGGGAAGGCGAACAACTGCTGGAGGAGGAGATTCCTCGGCACGCGGCGGCGGTGCGTAGAAAGCGCGTAGAGGGCATCGCGGCCGGACTAGGGCATCCGGGTTTCCCGGAAGGAGAGACGGAGCCGGTCGGCCGCACGGTTCACATTGCCGCCGCGCCGTCGGTTTCGTCGGAGCTGCCGGAGATGCTGGAGCCGTTGGAGTTGGCGGCGATCCCGCAGGCACCAGACGACGAACGGCGTCTTCCGGTGGCGGGCAGGGAGCCGGTTGTCGTGACGCGTCGAGAGGCGGAACCACGGTCGCAGGAGGGGCACGAGGATGCGTACGTGGCAGCGGTCATTACCCGTTTCGGGATCACGCCTATCGTCGATCAGTCGGGCGTTGACGCTGCGCGCGCGGCGCAGGACCGAGCCAGATCGGGAGAGGAACCGGCGTTGATTTACGGGATAAGCGGTGGCGTGCTGACGGGTCCCGAGGCGGGCAGGCCGGGCTGGTGGTCGGGCCCAGGCATCGCGACACCGGATGGCGCAGGCCTCTTCGACGTGACCCAGGTGGAGATAGACCCGGGCTGAACACGTAGGACGACGGAAAGGGGCGGTTGGAGCGGCATCGCCGAAACCGGAGAATCGAAGGAACACGGTTGAAACTCCGTCTGGGGTTCGTACCCCGGCGACCTGTTCGGCGGGGCGATCACGCAAGAGGCGGACCAGAGGGCGGGAGGAAACATGGGGCAGGATGTCGGCGAGGGCCGGTATTTTTCGGACCGGGAGTACGGGGCACGGCCTCGCACGCGGGAGGTCGTCGACGAGCGCATTTGGGGCGGACTTTGCGGTCTGATCAAAACGGGTGTGGACGACGGCTCGTTTGGTCAACGTTTCCCGGAGATGTGCAGAGACGGACTGGGACCGTGCGGATGCGACGAAAGTCTATTCGCCAGGGTCCTCCGCGCTGAGCTGCCAGGAGTCGAGTGGCCTCTCTCCGAGGAGGATGCGCCGGAGACACCAGTGATCTTGGACCTCCTGGAGTTTTGCGCGCGTGCCGTGGGAGAGCCCATACAGGAGGGCAGCTATCACCGGTTCATGGGTCACTACCACCTGAGTTGGGACCGCGAGACAGGCTTGGCTCGCTTCGTCGAGGACGTGAACGTGCTGCTGGCGCGAAACGGGGTCGCGTTCATGCTGACGGAGGACGGGCGGGCGCAGCGGGTGTTGCCGGACGAGTTGGCGGTACCGCTCGGCCGCGCGGTCTTCGACACCGGTGACGGCGAGACTGACCGCCTGCTCGAGGCCGCGCGGACGCGAATCACATCGCCGAAGGCGGAAGACCGGCAGGACGCCTTGGAGAAGTTGTGGGACGCGTTCGAGCGGATCAAGACGCTTGAGCCAGGAACGGATAAGCGGGTGCGGGCGGAGGCGCTGCTAGACCGGGCGGCCGCGCGCGAGAGTGGATTCCGGCGTTTGTTGGATGAGGAGGTCCGTGCGCTGACCACGATCGGCAACAGTTTCAGAATCCGGCACTCCGAGACGACAGGAGCGGGTCGGGGATTTGGAACGGGTGGATTACCTGTTTGCGCGGCTGTTCGCCTTCATGCGCCTAGTGCTGAAGGCGACGGGCCGGGGCGGATAGTCGAACGGCCGGGGTCCGGAAGGTCAGATTTACCAGTGACCACGAACCGATCGGTCCCCCAAGAGGAGGTGGAAGGAGAGGACCGTAGAGGGCGCTGCCAGCTCTCACTGCATTGGGGAGCGCCCCGTTGCGGGCAAGCGGAGCGCGCCAGCCGCCAGCGATCGTGACCCGAATGGGCCGAGACCGCTTGCGGGCTTGGTCGCCGAAGGCGATGGAGCGCGGGCCGAAGGCGGCGGGCAGATCACAGCACGGAAACCTGATGCCCCCTGTGCATGCAGTCGTAACGCCCTGTCAACGGGACGGGACTTTAAGGATTGGTCCCGGCGGGGTATTGTTCGGCAGGTGATCCGGAGCTTCAGCGACCGCAGGACGAGGCGGTTTTTCGAGGGACATCGTGTCGCGGCCTTTCAGGGGTTTGCCGATCAGGCGGTCCGGAGGCTGACCTTGCTGGCCAGCGCTGGGTCGCTCGGACCTCGCGGCGCTGCCGAGCAATCGCCTCGAGTCCTTGCGGGGTGATCGAGCGGGTCAGTTCAGCATCCGGATCAACGCGCAGTGGCGCGTTTGCTTCCGCTGGAGCGCGGACGCGCCGTACGACGTGGAGATCGTGGACTACCACCCTTAGGAGAACGAGGTGGACATCAAGAACGGGATGAGGCCGGTACATCCGGGCGAGATACTCCGCGAAGAGATCGAGGCTGCGGGCGTGTCGGAGGGCGCGTTGTCGAAGGCATTGGACGTGCCGCTGAACCGGGTGACCCTGATTCTGGAGGGCCGCCAGGGAATCACGGCCGATACGGCCTTGCGGCTGGCACGCTATTTCGGGACCAGTCCGCAGCTCTGGTTGAATCTTCAGCAGACGTGGGAACTGCGGCGGGCCGAGATCGAGGTTGGTCGGCAGATCACCGAGAGGGTTATTCCCCGTCGGTCGGCGGCGTAGCCAGGGTTTTCTGTTGGGGCTTGCGACGCGTGGCTTGTGGAGAGCGGTTTCGTACTCAGGGGTGCCACCTTGAAGCCACCGCCCGAAGGCGACCGTCACGTGACGCGCATCGCGGCGGAGTGCGCACTCCCACACCGTGGCGACTCGCCAGCCAGCCTTGAGAAGCTGACGCTTGAAGCGGCGGTCGCGCTCCATGTTGTCATCGAACTTTGCTTGCCAGAATTCCGGCCTTGTCGCTGGGGTGGTCGCATACGAGCACCCTTCATGGCGGTGCCAGAAGCACCCGCGAACGAAGCAAACGGCGCGGTAGCGACGGAGAACGAGATCCGGCGTTCCGGGGAGACCCCGGACGTGGAGTCTGAATCGAAATCCCTGCGCGTGAAGTGCCCGTCGAAGAATGAGTTCGGGCTTGGTGTCCTTGGCCGTTATGCCCGCCATCATCCGAGATCGAGCGGCCTTGTCGACGATGTCGGTCAATCGGGTTGGCCGGTCGGCGTGTCAAAAGGGTACGGGCGGGACGGATGCAGGGCCGGCCGGCGGGCGGTGCGCGATGCTCTGCGGTTCGTGTGGTCCAATGATCCAGCATCGAAGGGTCGCAGGTGGCGTTCCGCAGTGGCTGTTCACGGTCCGACAACCGATGGACGTGCATCTTCCGCCCGTCGAACGTGAGTAGCTGCCCTGGGAGGGTGCGATGCGGAACCTGTCGCGGGTACTGATCTCGTGGATCGCCGTCAACAACGACCCCTTCGAGCGGGAGCGGCCGGGAGGAGGCCATCGTCGCGTCGACGGCGAGCCCGTTCCGGGTCCGACGCTGACCGTACTGCTCGACGAGGCGTCGCCCTTTGCCGGCGAGATCGGCGAGGTGGTGCTTCTGCATCGGAAGACCCGGGGGGCGGAGGACGAGCGGGAGCGACGCGCGGTGGAGGAGACCTCCAGGGTCCTGCGCGAGCGTCTGCCCGATCTGCAGCTTCATCTCGAAGCGTGGTCGGGTGACGATCCGACCGACCACCGCGCCATCTTCGAGTTTCTGCGCGAGGTGATCCCGCGGCTGCGGGAACGATTTTCCGGTCGCGAGCTGGTCATCCACATCAGCCCGGGAACCCCGTCGATGCAGACCCTCTGGGTGTTGATGGGCGAGACGGGATTCGTCGAGCCGCCGTTCACCTTGGTGAAGTCGTACCGCAGGACCGATCGGCACGGAGGACCGGCCGTGGTACCCGTGACGCTCGGCATTGAGACGTTCTACAAGGTATACAAGGCTGCCCGCCCGAAGAGGATCGCATCCGCAGAGCAAAGCGTCGTGTGGGACCCGGCGAGGTTTCGCACCGAGCGGATGCAACGCCTTTTCACCGAAGCACGCCGGTTCGCCGGCCTTGACGTTCCCGTGTTGCTCCTCGGCGAGCGAGGCACCGGGAAAACGACGATCGCAAGCTGGATGAGACTCCACAGCCCGTTCCGACGGGAAGCCCGAGACTCCGGCTGGCCGGCCGTCGCCTGCGGGCAGTACAGCCCGGAGACCATGCGCGCAGAGCTGTTCGGCTACAGGAAGGGCGCATTCACCGGCGCGACGGCGGACAAGGAGGGTCTGCTCGCCGCCGCCGACGGCGACACGCTGTTCCTCGACGAGATCGGCGACGTGAGCGGCGACCTGCAACGACTGCTGATCAAGGCGATCGAGGAGAAGGAATACGTTCCCTTGGGAGACGACCGGCCACGCAAGAGCGATTTCCGGCTCCTGGCGGCAACCAACGTCGACCACGCCGAACTCCGGCGCCGGCTCGACCCGGACTTCCTCGACCGGATCAGCCTCCTGACGCTGCGGCTTCCGCCGTTGCGCGAGGTTCGCGACGAGTTGCCTTGGCTCTGGGAGGCCACCTACCAGGAAGCGATCCGGCGATCCGGTGTCGACCAGCATCACGCGCGAGTCGACCCAGCCCTGCATCGTCGGGTCGTCGCGGCGCTCAAACGCCATCCGTTGTCCGGGAACCTTCGCGACCTCTTCCGGATCGCGTACCGGCTACTGGCCGCGCGACACGATCCCTACGAGCCGCTTGCCCCGGCGGACGCCGCCGACTACGCGCTTGAAGGCCTGTACGAACATGAGGCCCGGGAGGCCGGAGGCGGCAGAAACTTGTCGAAGACCGTGGCCCGGGCTTTCGCGGACTCCAGTTCGCTCGACGACGTTCTCGATACCGCCGGCACGATTCCAACCAAGGCGATCGAGCAGGACCTCAAGGCGTTCCTCGGCAAAGAGCTGCAGCGGCTTGCCAAGGCGCGAGGCGTGGCCATCGACGGGCTCTGCGACGTCTCGGAGAGAACCCTGCGAACCTGGAAGCAAGTTCATTGAAGAGATTTGCCGAACCTCGGAAGATATCTTCCGGAAAGAGGCTGTCCGAGTCATGTGGAGCGATGGAGGCATCATGCGATCAACCTTTCATACAAGATGAAAACGGCGTGTAATCAGTTGGTTATGAGTTATCAGAGTCTCATTCTCTCAAACTTGGCACGGTCTTCGCACCATCAGATGGCGAAACCCGACGGGAATGTACCCGTCGCGGTACACAAGGAGCCATCAGATGCACCAATCACAACCACGACTCGTCGGGGCGGGACCAGACATCCGGTTGACCGGCCACGCATCGAAGCGGATGAGTGTCAGGGGAATCTCGGACGCGGCCGTTCTGGCGGCGCTGCGGCACGGACGGGTCGTCCATGCGCGTGGAGCGGTGATTCACGCCATTGGTCAGAAAGAGATCTCCCGCGGTCGGCGGCGCGGGATCGACCTCTCCGGTTACAACGGACTCCAGATCGTCTGCGCCCATGACGGGACGGTCCTCACAGCGTACCGCAACCGGGATTTCCGGAGCCTCCGCCCTCGAAGACGTCGAAGACAACGCAGGAACGGAGCGTGAACTGCACCGGAGCCGGCGGCTTCCGGAAAGCCGGCAGCCCGTTGGCCGGTGCGCGGTGGGCTCCGCGAATGGGCCACGGCGTCGACTTTACACATCGGACCAGAAGAACCCTGCGGCAAGGCGCCGCGTACGCCTAGCCTCAGGCAAGGAGACCAAACATGACCAGCACGAAAGACTTCACCATTGCATCCGCACGCCCGCTCCCTGTCGTTCTGATGGCAGACGTGAGTGGCAGCATGGGCGTCGACGGCAAGATCGACGCACTGAACTCGGCGGTGACCGAGATGCGGGCCGCGTTCGCCGAGGAGGACGACGGGAGAGCGGAGATCCACCTCGCCGTGGTGACGTTCGGAGGAACGGCGGCCCTGCATACACCACTGACCCTCGCGAACGAGGTCCGGTGGACGCCGATGCAGGCCCATGGTCGGACGCCGATGGGCGCTGCGCTAGACATCGTCACGGATCTGATCGAGGACCGCGAACGTGTCCCGAGTCGCGCGTACCGGCCCACCATCGTGCTCGTGAGCGATGGGCTCCCGAACGACGAGTGGCAGGGGCCGCTCGAGCGGTTGCTCGGTTCAGAGCGCGCTGCCAAGGCGCAACGGTTCGCCCTCGGCATCGGTGCCGACGCCGATCATGACGTGCTTCGCGCATTCCTCCACGACCCGGAGGGCCGGGTCTTCGAGGCACATGAGGCGCGCGAGATCCGGAAGTTCTTCCAGTGGGTGACGATGAGCGTGACCGCACGGTCCCGGAGCACAGCCCCCAATCAGACGGTCGACGTCGATCCCCTCGACCTCGACGACTACGGCGAATTCTGAGGATGCCGGAGATGGTCGCGACTTACGGAGCGTCGGTGCGCGGTCCACGCAACCGGCGGGAAGGACGGGCGAATCAGGACGCCTGGATCCGGGCCGGGGGCAGGTTTGGACACCTGATCGGCGTATGCGATGGAGTGGGCTCCCTTTCCGCTTCCGCAACCGGCGCACAAGCTGCATGCCGAGCACTGCGGCAGGCAGTGCCCACATGGCCCGGTACGGCATGCTCGGCGGACCCGAAGCACCTCGTGCGCCTAGTGGAGATCCTCTGGTGCCTCGCCCTGGCCCCTCGCTCCCCCGCGGAGTGCGCGAGCACCTGTCTCTTCGCGTTGCGGGAGCCCGACGGTCATCTGTTGCTCGCCGGTCTCGGCGACGGGCTCGCCCTTGTACGCAGTAGCGACGGAGAAACGACGACCTTCGGTGGACGAAGCCCGGGCTGTTTCGGAAACGAGACGCTGGCGCTGGGAGCGCCGCATCGAATCGACGACTGGTGGATCGAGACCAGGCCACCTGCTCCCGGCCGGCTGGTGATCCTCGCCACCGACGGTGTAGCGGACGATCTGGACCCGACGCGGCTGGACGTGTTCGTGAGCTGGCTGTCCACCGAGGTCGGTGGCCTCGCCCCCGCGGCGCGCTGGAGATGCCTCGGCGCAGCGCTTCGGAACTGGCCTGTTCCGGGCCACGCCGACGACAAGACCATCGCGGTCCTTGCCGAGCCTGCGGGCGCGGGCGCATCGTGAGCAGGCCGGATTCCGTCACGTCCATACACGGCAACCGATACCGCCTAGGCGGCGAGCTCGGGCGCGGCGGTCAGGGTACGGTGTTCGTGGTCGAGGGGGACCGCCTCGCCGTGAAGCTGCTGCGAGATCGATCCGCCGGAGCACGCGAGCGCCTGCGCGACCAGCTCGCCATGGTGGGACGGTTGCCTCTGGAAGGCGTGGCCGTGGCTCGTCCACTTGAGCAACTGCGCCCGCCGCACGTCGGCTACGTGATGGAGCTGTTCACCGGCATGACGTCTCTCGGTTCGCTGGGCCGCCCCCCGAGAGGAGTTGAGTCGGTCCGCACGTGGTACTTCGGGGGCGGCGGGCTTCGCCGACGACTCCGGCTACTTGCACGGACAGCGGAGGTGCTGTCTGAGATCCATGGTCGCGGGCTGGTCTACGTCGATCCGTCGCCCTTCAACATCTTCGTTTCCAGCCAAACGGACGCTTGCGAAGTCCGGTTGATCGATACGGACAATTTGCGTGCGGCGACGCGGGCGGGCGGTGCGCTTTTCACGCCGGGCTACGGAGCCCCCGAGATCGTCCGCGGGACCGGAATGCCAAGCTCTCTCAGCGATGCGCATGCTTTCGCGGTGATGGCCTTCGAGACGTTGGCGCTCGTACATCCCCTGCTGGGAGACGCGGTGCGGGACGGAGAGCCGGAGTTGGAGGAGCAGGCGCTCGCCGGCCACCTGCCATGGATCGATGAACCGGAAGACGACCGCAACCGGTCGAGCGACGGCATCCCGCGCGACCTCGTACTGTCCCCCAGGCTCCGAGAATACTTCGGCCTGACCTTCGGCGCGGGGTTGTCCGACCCCGCCGCGCGGCCCGGACTGTCGCGTTGGGCGGAGCGACTCCATGGGGCCGCGGATCGAGCCGTGACGTGCCCCGAGTGCTCGGGTAGCTACTTCTACAACCGATCCTTCTGTCCCTGGTGCGACGCCCCGCGTCCCGGCTTCGTCTTTGCGGCGGTCCTGCTTTGGGACCCGGATCGGTGGGAACTGGGAGGCAATGGCGCCGGCGAGCTGGAATCCGCGCCGGGGATCGTGCGCAATCCGAGCGGAAAGCCACGGGTCGTCGATGCACTGGCCATATCAGCCGGCGACCCCACGGAGTTTACCGAACGCATGACCTATGGCACCTCCGGGTCGAAGCCGACGCTGAGGGTCGAATTCTCGGCGAATAGGCTCACGCTGCAGGCACTCGATGGCGAACGCTGGCGACTCGCCTCAACGGACGGCCGGCGGGAGCGGGAATTCGAGGGAGGACCGGTGGATATCCCATTCAGCGGCACGGGAGCGGCATGGATGGTCCATGCCGGCCCTACGGACCGGCTTCATCGCGTCATACGCTTCGATCTCAGACAGGGGAGTGACCGATGAAGGTCTCCGACGTGATTCACGGTCTCGTGGCGACCGCGCACCTGCGTCGTGCCGACGGGGACCGCTTCCCGGAAGGTCTTGTCAAGGGATCCGAGGTGCTCCTGTCGGGCGGCGACCACGACGGGTTTCGGATCCGCGTGGGTGAGGATGCTTGGGGGGTGGAAGGCGTTGATCCAGCGGATGTCGACACCCTCCGGCGGATGGGAATCCGAAGCCTGCCCCGGATCGCTTGGCTGGTACAGGTCGCACCCGGCCGCGGTTCCGCCGACCGCCTCCTCCTCCAGGTTCACGAGTTTCCCGCCGCCTTGGACTGGGGACGACCGATGGACATCGGCGTGGACGACAGGGTCGTGGAGGACATGCGCAAGCGCCAGGGACGCCTGGTCTCGGTCGAGAGCGTCGTGCAATGGCTGAAGGAACGCGTGTTGCTTCCTTCTCGCGAGCCCGACGGACCGCCGAGAGCGTTGTTGTCCGGGTCGCCCAGGCCCGACGCCGGCAGGAAGACGGCCTTCCGGCTCTACGGCGACAGGGTAGCGGTGGACGTCGAGGGCGGATCGGACAACCGTCTTCAGGTCAACCGCGTCGTCTCGGGGCGACGCGCGGTCGAAGGCGACGAGCGCAGGCCGATGTACCTTGCGACCGGGCAGATCAGCTTCTGCGATGCGACCGTAGCGGGCGAGTTCCGGGGAGTAGCACGCACCGAGCTGGACAGCCTCGTGGCGCAGTCGGACAGCTACCTCGGGCTATGGCAGGCGTACAACAAAAGGGAACGCGAGGCGATCCTACGGCGGGCGCGAGAGCTTGGATGGGCGCGCTACTCCCGCCGGGAACCGCTTCCCGGCGGAGCGTGGTGCTTCGACCTCGACCTCGAAGGGGCGAAAGCCGTCGACTTTCGGCGACGGCTCAAGGGGTTGGACCGGGATCAGCTGCAGGCGGGCGAAGAGGTCCCCGCGGTCATTCAAGGAGCGGATGACGAAGAGGCGCTGGATGGACCCCGGCGGCCGTTCACGGGCGAACTCGTGGCCATGCATGACCGCCGCCTGACCCTTCGTCCGCCCCCGGACCAGGAAGACCGCGAGCCGCCCTCCCGGGGGTTCATCTTTCTCGGTCTGGGCGGCGACGAAGTGCGCATCAACCGACGTGGCGACGCATGGCAGCGAATCCGGGGCTGCGCGAACCCGATGCCTCAGCTGGGGATGATGCTCGAGGGGCAGCCAGTCCGCGAGCGGCGAGGCCGCCGCCTGAAGCCGGTCACGAAGGCGGTACGTGACGTGTTCGCCAATCCCAACGATCGCCAGAGACTCGCACTGGACGTCGCCCTGAACACGCCGGACATCGCGCTCGTGCAGGGCCCGCCTGGGACAGGCAAGACCCGCGTGATCGCCGCTTTGCAGGCCCGTCTGGCGGAGCAGGACGAGGGCGTCGATCCCGGTGGACTCTCGGGCAGCACGCTCTTGACCAGTTTCCAGCACGACGCGGTGGAGAACGCCGCCGCTGCTACTCGGGTCATGGGCCTTCCCGCCGTCAAAGTGGGGTATCGCCGCGGTTCGGACGATGCGCGCGACGGCGTCGAGGCATGGGCGACGGAGACGGTCGAGACGGTGCGCGCCGCCCGCGTCCAGAGCGCGGCTGAAGACTCGGTCCATGCGGCGCTTCGTTCGGTCCACGAGCTCGCCGTGGCGTACCTGAAGGCGGCGAGCGGCCGGGACGAGCCGACCCGCGTGCTTCGCCGCGTATCGGAGGCGGCCGGCCCCTGGTTGCCGGGAGAACTGTCAGCGGCTATGGGTGAACTCCGAGCGGAGCTGTCGGGGTCCCGGCCGGTCCACATCGCCGACGACGACCGCGCGTTCGCGCTCAAAGCGGTCAGGGCGATTCGGACCGAGGCGGTGCCGTTCTCGGACGACGGTCCGGCCAATGCGTACAAGGCGCTCCGGCGCCTCGGACGCGTCGACGGCTTCACGCTGGCCTGCGAGGAGAGGTCGTGCCTCGAGGAGGCGGCCGACGTTCCCCCCGATTCGGCGGCCGGAGAGGACCTGCTGGGCCGCCTCCGGGCGACAAGGGATGCCCTGATCGACCGGATGCAGCCGGCCGCCGACGGCCCAGCCGCCCCGCGTACCCACGCCGACGTGGAGAGGGTGGTCATGCGTGTGATCGACGCGCTGTCGGAGCGGGCGAAGGAGACGGCAGCCGGCGCGGATGTCGCGGTGGCCGAGTGGCTCTCAGGGTTGGAGAACGACCCCGCCGGGACCCGGGAGACAATCCGGCACTACTCGATGGTGCTCGCGGCGACCTGCCAGCAGTCGGTCAGCCGGCCGATGGCGGACGCCATGCTGGGGGACGACACCGTCTTCCGCACGGTGATCGTAGACGAGGCGGCGAGGTCGAATCCTCTCGATCTTCTGATTCCCATGGCGCTCGCGGAGCGGCGAATCGTTCTCGTCGGCGATCATCGGCAGCTTCCGCACATCCTTGAGCCGGACGTCGAGCGGGAGCTTGAGCAGTCGGGACGGGAAGAGACGCAATCCGCGCTGCGCCAGAGCCTATTCGAGAAGCTGTTCACCGACCTGCGCCGGCGCGAGAAGAATGACGGGGTCAAGCGGACGGTGACCCTGAACACGCAGTATCGGATGCATCCCCGGTTGGGCCGTTTCGTCAGCGAACAGTTCTACGAGCCCCACGGAGAGGAGTTCGACTCCGGTCGCGACGAGGGCGACTTCAGGCACGACGTGATCCTGAAGAACGGTGACTCGCTGGCCGGCAAGGTGGCCGTCTGGATCGAACTGTCCGGCGATCGTGGACCCGAGAGCGCGGGCCGCAGCAAGCGCCGCCCGGTGGAAGCGCGCCGCGTGGCGGACGAGGCCTACGCGGTCGTCTCTCGCCATCCCGAGCTCAGTGTCGGGGTCGTCACGTTCTACGCCGCGCAACGCGACGAGATCCTGGACGCCATGCGCGGTGTGGGCTTGACGGAGTCCGATGACGAGGGTGGGTTGCGGGTTCGGGATCGTTGGCGCCGGACGAGCGACGGCCGGGAGCGGCTTCGGATCGGTACGGTCGATGCGTTCCAGGGCAAGGAGTTCGATGTCGTCTTCCTGTCACTGACCCGTTCGAACCGCACCCAGGTAAAGAACGAGGCCACGCGGCGCCGACGATACGGCTTCCTGCTCCTGGAGAACCGCCTTTGCGTCGCGATGAGCCGCCAGCACCGATTGCTGGTGGTCGTTGGCGATGGCGCGATGGCCGCCGGTTCCGACGCGGAATCGTCCGTGCCGGCGCTGTGTGCGTTCAGAAAGCTCTGCGAGGGACCCGATGGCCACGTCGTTCGGACCTGAGACGCCGGTCCTCTCCTATGGACCGCGCCCCCACGCCGACCCCGGCGGGCGCAACGACCGCGAGTGGCTGCTGTGGCCGGCCTGGGCCTTCCGAGTGGTCGCGCCGGAGCCTCGGCCACGCGGCGTCAATCTGCTGCAAAAGGCGGTCTTGGGTGTGCTGCGGGCCAGCCGGCTCACCGCGGCCGAGCTCGGCGCTCATTTGGGCGTACATCCCGAACTCGCGGCGTTCGTCGTGACGGAATTGCAGACTCAGCGTCGGATCGACGCCGCATGGACGGTCACCCGGCGCGGTATCGAAGTGCTCGAAGAGGATCGCGAGCTGTCGACGAAGCTCGTGCCCGGCTGGGTGTTCAGGGATCCGTGGAACGGGAACCTGTGGCCGTTCGTGGCGAGCTCCCCGGAGTACGCGCAGACCGAGCTGGACGAGAGGGGCTACCCCGTCCTCTTGCTCGGTTCGACGGGCAGGCCCTGGCGACAGTCGGCATGGATGCAGTTCCCGCCCGGCGGGCGCGGCGGGGCGTTGCCCGATGGCGGCTCCGGCGCCGAACCCCCCGACGCCCGCGAAATCCTGCGCGCCGTCCACCGGCACAAGCGACGTGCACAGCGTTCGCGACGGCTCGACGAGTGGGAGAACGAAGACGACGATACGGAGGGCATCTCGGGGGTCGACCTCGAGCGGATCTCCGTCATCGAGCCGGAACCGGAACCCATGTTCCTGGTCTCTTACCTGTACGTTCCCCGGGACGGAGACGACGCCGACTGGCATGCATGCGATTTCTTCGGGCGGGGCAGCGATCCGGCGTTGCGGCGGCTGGTTCTTCGAGTGGCCGATGAGGAGAAGGAGCCGAATCTCGCGCGGCGGTTGAACCGACTGCTCGGCCGCACACCGCACGGCGACTTCGACACGTTTAGACGCGCGGCAAGGGGGCGAGAAAGCCATGCCCGCCGGCTGGCGGAGTCGATGCTGACGATGGACGTGCACAACCACGGCATCGTGGAGCCGTTGACAGAGACTCTTGAGGGGTGGCTCGAGCTGGATGAGCTTGGCGACGCCGCGGGCCGGCGGCACTGGCGCAACGTCCTGACCTCTTGCCGGAGAACGCTCGAACGGCTCTTCCGTGACGTCGCAGAGGCGTGGCCGCTTGCGGGCGTCGCAGCAGGGCTGTCCCGGGAAGACAAAAGGGTGAACGCCGAGGTGCTGCGGGCGGCGGCGGTTGATGCTGGATTTGCGAACTCGGCGGTTCCCGAGGCCATATGCCGTGTCAGACATGGGTTGGTGCAGTCCGTTAGCGACTACACTGACAGCTCGCGCCTTCGCCCACTCGTCGCGGCAACCCTGCTGCGTGCGAGGACCGAAGAGCAGCACCCGCTGCGTTCAGCCGCCAGAAAGGCACCGGACCTTCTCGCAAGGGTTGAGCGCGTGACGAAACATGGCGGGGAAGCAGCCCACGACAACGAAGGTGGGCAGTTCGACATAGCCACCACCTCCGTCGAGGACACGTTGGAGATCGTCGGGTTGCTGCTGGACCTGCCGGTGCGGCCCATGGAGGAAGCTTTGAAGGAACTTCGAAATGGCAAGGAGTAAGGGCCGGAAGCAAAGACGCACCGGGAGCCACGCATCTCGGTCCCGCGCCAAACAACCGAAGAAAGCAGCGGACCCGTCACGGGTGGAGGAGATCAAGGCCGCATACGACGAGGCCAAGGGAATCGCGACCGACGAGGACATGTCCACAATCGCCGACGATCCGAGACCCGAGGGCGCGGACCTCGAATCCATGTGGCAGATCGTCCGGGAGACCCGCGAAGCGTTCCGCTCGGCAAAGGACCGATACGAACGTGTCGCCAACGAACTGGACGGACGGAAGTCGAAGATCGCGGAGACGAAGGCCTCGCTGGACGAGCGGAGCAGGGAGATCGACATCCGGGGTGACGAGCTCACGGCCCGTCTCTTGGTCCTGGACGAACGCGAAGACAAGGTCTCCAGTCGGGAGACCGCACTCACGAATCGGGAAGTCGATCTCCGTCGGCGAGAGGTCAACGCCGAGCATGGGTTCGATGCCGAACGGCGGGCGATGCTGTCCGAGTTCGAAGCGTCGCTTGCCGAGCGTCGGGCGGAGTCGAGGAAGACGGAAGACGAAATCGCCGACTTGCGCGATGCGTGGCATGAGGAGGAACGGACGGCCCGCGCCGGTCTCCGCGAGCATCTCGATGCGGAGCGGGAGACATTCCGGGCAGAGCTCACGAAGGAACGACAGGCGAACGAAGCGCGGCTGGCGGACAGGGAAAGGACTCTGGACGATCGCGAAGCCTTGGTCGCCAAGGAACGGGGAGAGCTGGAGAGCGAGGAGCGGCGACTCCGACTCCACGAGGAAGAGATCGAGGAGTTGCGTGCCGACCTCGAGAACCGGGCGGAGCAACTGGCGGCGGGCATACGGGAGAAGCTAGAGCACCGAATCCAGTCCCTCGACGACCAGCTCGAGCAGGCCCGGCGTGATCGGGATACCTGCCAATTGGCTCTCCGGCGACATGAGGAGGCGGATCGCAAATTCGGCCAGCGCACGCCGGACGAGGTGTTGAATGAGATCGAGACGCTACGCGCTCGGAACGACGAGTTTCGGACACAGTTGGCCGAGCGTCCCGACGCCGAAGCCACCGCTCGCCTCACGGAACTCGAGCAGGAGCGGGAAACATGGCACGCCGATCGCGTCGAGCTGAGCCGACAGGTTTCCGAGTTGAAGAGACGCCTCGCCTATTCCGACGCCGATGCCAACGAGCGAGAGGATCAGCGCAACGTCATCGCATCGCTGGAGAGCCAGCGGCAATTGCTCCACTCAGCACATGAGCAAATCCGATCGGAGATCGACGGCCTGGTGAGCCGCAACGAAGCCAAGTCGCCCTTCCCCGCATGCACTGACATGGACGCGGATTCTGCCCACCAATTGACCGAGCCAATGTCCGACGACGTTGGTGATCTCGAGGCGTTCGTCGAGGATCTGCAGCACCGCATCGCGTCCGATCCGGAGCGACCCGACACCCTCTATTACACGCTGGCCGACGTTCGCAGCTTCCTCGGCGGACTCGCCATGGGTCCGCTGCTCCTTCTCCAGGGCATCAGCGGGACCGGCAAGACCAGCCTTCCGATGGCGTTCGCACGCGCGGTCGGCACGAAGGCCGACGTTATCGAGGTGCAGGCCGGCTGGCGCGACCCGCAGGACCTCGTTGGCCACTACAACGCCTTCGAGAGGAGGTTCTATGAGAAGGAGTTCCTCCAGGCACTGTACCGAGCTGGCACGCCACGATGGGAGGACACCATCCGGATCGTGCTGCTGGACGAGATGAACCTCTCCCATCCGGAGCAGTACTTCTCCGATCTGCTGTCCGCTCTGGAACTCCCACAGAAGGACCGCCGTCTGGTGCTCATGACGCATCCGGTGGAGTCGGCCCCGTCGCTGCTCGTCAAAGGGCGCGAGCTGCGCATCCCGCCGAACGTGTGGTTCGTCGGAACCGCCAATCACGACGAGACGACCATGGACTTCGCGGACAAGACCTACGATCGGTCCCACGTCATGGAGTTTCCACATCGTCCCGAGCCATTCCATGTCAACGAGCCGCCGCGGCGTCGCCCGGTTTCTTTCGGAGCTCTACAAACGGCGTTCCGGACCGCAATTCAGAGACGAAAGCAATCCGCGAACGAGGCAATCAAATTCCTCGATTCCAACATCCGCGATCAGCTCAAGAGCGATTTCGACATAGGCTGGGGTCCCCGCCTGGAGCGGCAGATACATCGGTACATCCCGGTCGTAGTCGCCGCCGGCGGGAGGGTCGGGGAAGCGACGGACCACATACTGGCGATGCGTCTTCTCCGCAAGCTCAGGAACCGTCACGACAACCGGCCGGAGCACATCGAGACTCTGAAGCAACGAATCGAGGAGTCCTGGCCCGGTCTCGACAAGAATTCGCCACCCATCCGCTCGCGCGATCTGCTGCGCTCCGAGCTCCGGCGCCTGGGTCAGGTCGAGGACAACGACGAATGAGCTTCAGGAATCGGATCTCGGGCCAAGCGGTCGAGGCGGAGCAACTGCCCGAGAGGATGCTCTTCGGGTGCTGGTTTTTCGATCCGAGCGACGCGGCCGCAGCGGTGCGCATCAACGGATGGCCGGCAGATGCCGGAGACGCTCTGACGCCGGGAGCGGCCGGGGACTGCGCGCTGATCCGGCCTGGCGACACCATCCCGACCCGAGGGCGTTTCTTCGCCGATCCCCTGCCCGACGAGCAGGATGTCGAGGCCCTGCTGCAGCTTGGTGGAGTGCTGCGAGACGCCGAAAACGCGAAGGGCGGCTGGCTGAAGTGGAGCGGGACCAGTCCGCTCGCGCCGGGGCTGGACAAAGCGATCGAGCCCCATCCATTCGAAGACCGCATCGAGGCCGAGCTGGACCACCTGGTGGCCGTCTGCCGCAAACCCCGCACCCACATCCGTGTGGAGACCGAGCGCGTCCTCGTGGCGCGCGCCCGGAGGACTGCGCCGAACGCTCCGGCATGGCTCGCCTCCCACACGGAAGACTGGGATCATCGAAAGATCTCCGGCATCCAGCCGCGCCGAATCCTCGCCGAGGTGCGGGAGGAACAATGGGACCTCTACGAGAACCGGGTCGCCGTACGCCTCGTGGACAACCTCGTCACCTGGCTGCGTCGGCGAATCGCCGAGGTACGCCGCATCCTCGACGACATCCTGGCCCGCGTGGGGAGCTTCGGCGAATCGGTCTCGGGAACCCGTCACCGCGCCGAGCGGATCTACCGGATGTGGGGCGAGGCGTGGGACGCGAGCCAAGGTCGCGAGATCGCGGAGCAGACGCTGAAACGGCTCGACCGCCTTCTCTACCGCACGCTCGGCTTGATGGACTCCCGGCTGTACCGGCGCATCCCCAGGCGCGCCCCGGCGCCGCGCGCACTGCGGATGACCAACCTTCTCCGCAATGATGACCACTACCGCGGCGTCGCACGACTTTGGCACAAGTGGTCTCGACTGCCTGCGCAGCGTGCCCCGGCCCCTCGCGAACTGTACGTCCGGCACCAGAATCTGTGTAGCGGCTACGACGCATGGTGCATGCTGCTCGTAGTGCGGGCCTGCTCGCAGCTCAGGCTCGACCCGGTCGAAGACGACGATTTGGAGTCGGAGCTCCGGCCCGGGTGCAGCATCCGAGTCGATAGAGGCTTCCGAATCGCATGGGATGAGGATGGTTCAATCACCCTTGCGGATGGAGACAAGATTGTCGCGCGCTTCGTTCCGGTGGTTCACGCACTCGAACGCGCGAGGACACGGGAGGCGGCCAACGCGCGCATCGACTCGCTTGTCGGTGAGGTCGTCGACGCGGCCCACTGGACCGTCATCCTGCACCCCTCCGTCCCCGACAAGCCGTCGCATGATTTATTGGCAGGCATCGGCAATCCACCGGACCCGTCGATTCCGGGAACCATGGACTTCGTACGAGTGTCGCCGTTCTCTCTGGACAGCGTCGAGCGGGTGTCCAGGGCGATCCGATGGGCGACCCTGGTGCCGCGGATGGTTGCGTATCCTCCGATTTTGGGGGCGATTCGGGAGCCGGACCTGGAGAACGTGGCCCGACAAGGCTCATGGAGAGCAGACCGTGGAGGCTCCTCATGGGCAATGGTGCAGCCTCCGCGCCCAAACGAGCACTCGGGGCTGAACATCGAGGGGCGTTTGGAGAAGGCTCGCTCGGATCGGGACCATTTGGTGCAACAGCAGGAAGAAGTGCAGGAGGCGCTGAGAAAGGCCCGTGGCGACAAAAGGAGAACGGGCGACCTCAACGCCGAGAAACACAGGCTTAGGGAGCCCGTACAGAACGCCAAAGATGTCGTCGAGCGCTTGGAACGTTTCGCAGGAGAATTCGAGAGCGCACGGGGCAGCATCAGGGCCTTGGCCACGTGCCCGGCCTGCGGTGGCGGCGATGTCCATTTCGAAGCACGAGAGAACGACTGCTTCGCCGCGCGCTGCAAGTCCACGAGTTGCTCTGCTTGGTGGGAGCTACGTTGCGATCCCGACACCCGAGACCGTGTCCCGGTGTTGTTGCCAAGTGACGCCCGCTCTAGTGCATGGCAGACCAATGCGGCGCCACGGACTTGGATCGACGATGTACTTGGCTGCGACGTGCTTGCGGTTCCGGCAGCCAGCGGCGACGGATTCCTGCCGCCCAGGACGCGGCGGCTCGATGATTAGTCGAGGACAGATCTGCGGTGCGGCTGGGGTTCTGGCTTTGATACGCTAGCGGATTGGGGCTGGCCGGCTTCCATGTGCCTGGAAGCCGGTCGGCTGCTCTGATGGCTTCGATGCACGGCACCGCGCCGCGGACTCCGGAGCGCGATTTCTCCGCTCCGGCGGTGTTCACTTGGGACGCCAACTTGAGGCCTGTTCACTACTACTACATCGGTGCCGGCGCGTGGTTTGTTTGCCACGGGCTGCAAGGCGTGCTGTTTGCGTGGCTCGTGACGATGGTGTTGCGGGAGACGCCGGGCAACGTCGGTGTGGCGCAGATGGCGATGCTGGCGCCAGCCATGCTGCTCATGCTGATCGGCGGCAGCGTGGCGGACCGGTTCGGCGGCAAGCGGGTGGCGATGGTGGCGCATGTGCTCGCCATCGTGCCGGTTCTGCTGCTGATCGGCACGCTTGTTGCCGGGCGGCTCGACTTCAATTCCATGATCCTCTATGCCCTGGCGATGGGCTGTGCGCTGGCGTTCGTGACGCCGGCCCGGGACGGCCTCCTGAACCACGTCGCGGAAGGTCGCGTTCAACGCACGGTGGTGAAGGCGACGCTGATCCAGTTCACGGTGCAGGCAGGCGGCGCGCTCTTGGCTGGGCTGGCGCAGGTGGTTGGCGCGGTGGCCATCCTCGGCTTCCAGGCGACTGCGCTTGCGGTTGGGGCGCTGGCATACAGCCGCATTCACGTCGAGGCGCCGAAGCGAGCCGTGCCGACCGGCGCCGTGCGCGACCTCGCCTCGTCGGTGGCGGAGGGCTGCCGCACGGTGTGGCGCTCGCCGTCGATGCGAGCGGTGGCGGGCCAGAACATCGCCATGGGCATCTGCTTCATGGGGTCATACATCGTCACCATCCCGCTGCTGGTGCGCGAGGCCTACGCCGGCGATGCGTTGGACCTAGCACTGGTGCAGGCGGTGAACGGGGTGGGCCTCATCACGACGATCCTCGTCATGTTGCGCGGCGAGGACGTGCGGCGGCAGGGCAGGGCATTGCTCCTGGCGCACGGCGTGGGCGGCGTGTTCCTTGCGGCGGCGGGGCTAGGACTCGGCTTCGGCACGCTGCTCGCGTGCGTATTTCTTTGGGGCGCGTGCGGCGGTGTGGCCATGAGCATGTCGCGGACGATCATGCAGGAGCAGGCACCGGAGGGGCAGCGTGGCCGGGTGATGGCCTTCTTCTCCTTCTCGTTCATGGGGGCGGGCCCCTTGGGGGCGCTGGGCTGCGGCTATCTCGTGGACTGGATCGGCCCCGGCGCGGCGCTGATGCTCGCATCCGCCGTCATGGCGGGAGTCGCCATTGCGTTTGGCCTGAAGTCGTCGCTGTGGCGGCTCGGGAGTGCCGGCGCCGAGGCGTACGGCGCCGGGGAAGGCGCGAGGACGTAGCATTGCCTGGGGCGGAGCGATTGGAGCGGGAAACGAGACTCGAACTCGCGACCCCAACCTTGGCAAGGTTGTGCTCTACCAACTGAGCTATTCCCGCTCGCCCCGCGCCGGCAGGCGGCACGGACAGGGCATTTTGCACCAACTGGCGAGAAAGTGAAGTCCTTGGGCGAATCATCTGGTGGCGGCGGCCATGATCTGCCGCTTGGTCGGGACGTGGACTACGCCGATCAGCACGATGCGGCGCTGCTGCGAGCGGTGCCGCGTCGGGAGGGGCGTTCTGCCTGGCTGGGGGCGGGCGCGTCGCTGCCGTTCCGCGGCGAGGACGTGTGGCATTGCTACGAGTTGTCATGGCTTGGCCCGGAGGGTGTGCCGCGCATCGCCATCGCCCGTCTGCGCGTGCCCTGCGATTCACCGGCCATCGTGGAAAGCAAGTCGCTGAAGCTCTATCTGGGTTCGTTTGCGCAGACGGTGATGGACTCGCCGGCGGCGGTGGCTGCGCTGCTGGCCAGAGACATCGGTGGAGTGGTTGGCCGCGGAATCGGCGTGGAGCTCTCGGGGGCGGAGCAACCGCCGCCGATGGGCACAATGGCCGGCGAGAGCCTGGATGGCCTGAACCCGAAGCTGACCGTGTATCGCCGCGATGCGGGGCTGCTCGAAGCCGCCGGCGACAGGGGCAGCGACTGCGTCCACACGAACCTGTTCCGCTCCGTATGCCCAATCACGGGTCAGCCGGACTGGGGTTCGGTCGTCATCGACTACGAAGGCAGGCTGCTGAAGCGGGAAAGCCTGCTTGCCTACCTCGTCTCCCACCGCCTCTCACCGGGCTTCCACGAGGACACGGTGGAACGGATCTTCGTGGACATCCAGCAGGTGGCCGGGCCGTCTCGGTTGACGGTCCATGGCCGCTTCCTCCGGCGTGGGGGAATTGACATCAACCCGTTGCGCTCGACGCAGCAGGAGGCGGTGCCGTTGGATCGGGTGGCGCGGCAGTAGTTTGGGGAAGGGCCGAGGGGGGGCCGCGACGCCCCCGCAACCGATCAACCCCCCATCACCTATCCCCAAGCCGTCGCTGCGGAAAGGCCCGATGCGGATGCGCCGCCAGCGCCTGCTCGTCCATCTCGATGCCCAGTCCAGCCGTCTCCGGCAGCCGGATGTACCCGCCGTCCAACGACCACTCCGCTGCCGCCCACGTCTTCCCGGCCGTCTCGAAGTTGACGAAATACTCGGTGATGAGGAAGTTTGGCATCACCGCCGAGGCGTGCAGCGTGGCGGCGAGGCCCACGGTGGTGCTGTTGTAGTTGTGCGGCGACACCGCGACGAAATACGCCTCCGCCATCGCCGCGATCTCCTTGAGTTCCAGGATGCCGCCGACGTTGCACACGTCGGGGTTGATGATGTCCGCGGCACCGCGCTCGAACACCTCGCGGAAGTCGAACTTGGTGTAGAGCGCCTCACCCGTAACCACCGGAATGCGAATGTCGCGCTTGGCCCGCGCCAACGCCACGACGTTCTCGGCCAGCACGGGCTCCTCGAACCAGAACGGCCTCGCGCCCTCGATGGCGTGGGCAATGCGCACCGCGTGCATGGGTGCGAGGCGACGATGCATCTCCACCAGCACCTCCACGTCGTCGCCCACGGCGCGGCGAACGGCATAGACGTTCTCGATTGCGCGCCGTTCCACTTCCTTGTCCACGAACGTCCGCCACGGCCCGGGCACGGGATCGAACTTGAGCGCCGTGAAGCCGCGCTCCACCACCGCCGTCGCCTTCTCGCCCAGCTCCTCCAGCGAGCGCGCGCCACCGGACCAGCCGTTGGCATAGACCCGGATGGCATCGCGACACTGGCCGCCGAGCAGCTTGTACACGGGCATTCCGGCGGCCTTGCCGGCAATGTCCCACAACGCCTGCTCGATCCCGCTCACGGCGCAGTGATAGTCCATCCCACCGCGTCGAGCGGCAAAGTCGTCATAGGCGGCTTGGGTGAGTTCCCGAATGCGGGACGGATCCCGCCCAACCACATAGCGCCTGAGGCCATCGAGGTGCGCCGTCACTTGCACGTCTCGGTCCGATTGCGTGTAGCACTCGCCCCAGCCGTGCAGCCCCTCGTCCGTGTCGATGCGAACGAAGCAGAGGTTCTTGCCGCTGCCTGGATGGGCGAGAAAGTGCTTGAGGGAGGTGACCTTCATGCTTGGAATCCCCAGTGTGCGATACGATTCTCACGAAGCCGTTGCGCCGCAGCGGCATGTCAAGGTTGAGCCGTGGGCTGACGAATGTCGAGTCACCGCGAGAGCTGTCCCTCCGAGCCGCGCACGTCGCTCCTGATCGAGCTGCGCGGCGACCGGCCGGGCGCGTTGGCGGCGGCGCTGGCGCCGTTTTCCCGGCATGGCGTGGGGCTCACGCACATCGAGTCGCGGCCACGACGGGGCCAGACCTTCGACTTCTACGTGGACTGCGAGGGCAACAGCCTTGACGCGGCCGTGCGGGCGGTGCTGGCGGAGCTTCGCAAGACAGCCGTTGGCGTGGTGGTGCTTGATGATCGGAGCGTGCCATGGTTTCCGCGTCAGCGCAGCGAATTGGACCGAGTGGCCAACAACACGCTGGAGGCTGGCGCGCAGCTGCAGTCGGATCATCCGGGCTTCGAGGATGCCGTCTATCGCGAGCGCCGCCGAGCGGTGGACGCCGTGGCACGCGCCTATCGGCATGGCGACGACTTCCCCGTCGTCCGCTACACGGAGGCGGAACGCGCGACTTGGAGGGAGGTACACGGCCGGCTCGCTGAGCTCTGCCGGCAATACGCATGTCGCGAATACCGGCGTGCCCTGGAGGACCTGGAGAGGCACTGCGGCTATGGCGACGGCATTCCGCAGGGGCGCGATGTCAGCGCCTTCGTCGAGTCGCGCACCGGCTTTCGGCTGCGGTCCGTGGCGGGCCTGCTCGGCTCGCGGGACTTCCTGGCCGGGCTCGCCTTCCGCGTCTTCTTCGCGACCCAGTACATCCGCCATGCGTCAAGGCCCTTCTACACCCCCGAGCCGGATGTGTGCCACGAGTTGATCGGCCACGCGCCGATGTTTGCCGATGCCGCCTTTGCGGATCTGTCGCAGGAGATTGGCCTCGCGAGCCTGGGCGCGAGCGACGAGGACATCGAACGCCTGGCGCGCTGCTACTGGCATTCAGTGGAGTTCGGGCTGGTGCGCGAGGGAGGCGCCCGCAAGGCATACGGCGCCGGCCTGCTGTCGAGCGTGGGCGAACTCGAGCACGCCTGTTCAGCCCCCTCGTCCGCGACTTTCGAACCGTGGGCGCCGCAGCGGGCGGCGAGTCAGCCCTACCCGGTCACCGAATACCAGCCCCTCTACTTCGTAGCGGAGTCGCTACCGGACGCGAAGGCACGGATGCGAGCCTTCTGCGAATCCCTCCCGCGTCCGTTCTACGCCCGCTATAACCCGGCCACCGAGAGCATCTGGGTGGATCGGGCCGTGCGACGGCAGGGGTAGGGGAGCGTTGCGAGGTCGTCGGAGAACCACCCCCTGTCGGAAGAGGCCTAGTAGTTCGTTTCTTGAATTCAATTACAGATTGGCGATGCCGATGCATGATGTCGGCCCGGTCCAATCGAGGAGCGGGACATGGCGAGACGAACAGAGCGGGCGGCGTTGCAGTTGTCGGAGTCGGATTGGGAGATGCTGACGACATTGAGCCGCTCGGCGACGGCGCCGGCGCGCGACGGGGCAGCAGGCAACGCTGTCGCGCGACTGCGAGTGCGCGCGCCACGGCACGTTGTCGATTCTTGCCGCACTCGATCTGCGCACCGGCGAGACCATCGCCAATGTCGAGCCGAAGCATCGCGGCCGCGAGTTCGCCGCGTTGCTGGAGCGCCTGCATCGTCATTGTCCGGCCCTGCCGTCATCCGCGTCGTCCTCGACAATCACTCCGCGCGCATCTCCCGTGAAGCCATGGCGTGCCTGGCGACACGGCCCGGGCGCTTCGAATGCGTGCACGCCCCGAAACACGGCTCCTGGCTGAACCTGATCGAGTGCGCCTTCTCGAAGATGGCTCGCACCTTCCTGCGTCACATTCGTGTCGCCTCCACCGCCGAACTGAAGGTCCGCATCCTCCAGGGCGTTGCGGAAATGAACGAAGCTCCCGTCCAGTTGCGTTGGCGCAACTTCGACTTGGACATCGCCTGAAACGTCAAGGTTTTAATGGAACGAACTACTAGCAGTACGTTTTTCTATTGAGCATTTACATCACGGCTCAGTTCCAGGTCAAAGGCGCGCCAGCGGAACTGCACGGGCGCTTCGTTCATCTCGTCGATGCCCTGGAGGATGCGCGCCTTGAGTTCGTCGACCGAAGCGACGCGGACGTGGCGCAGGAAGGTGCGCGCCATCTTCGAGAAGGCGCACTCGATCAGGTTGAGCCAGGAGCCGTGCCTGGGGGTGTGGACGCATTCGAAGCGCCCCGGCCGCGTCGCCGGACAGGCCATGGTCTCGCGGGAGACGCGCGCCGAGTGGCTGTCGAGAACGACGCGAATGACGGCGTCCTGCGGGCAGTGCGCGCGCAGCCGTTCGAGCAGGGCGACGAACTCGCGGCTGCGGTGGCGGGACTCGACGTCGGCCAGGACATGCCCGGCGTGCAGGTCCAGGGCGGCGAGGACGGACACCGTTCCGTGGCGCGCGCACTCGTGATCCCGGGACCACGCCGGCCGCTCGCCCGGCGCCGGGGGCAGGTCCGGGGCGGCGTTGCCGAGCGCCTGCACCCCCGGCTCCGCCTGCGCCGCCTCGATCACCGCCAGCCGCTCCGCGCGGCGCCAGGCAGACCAGGTCCCACTCCCCGCGCACCTTCCCGAGCCCGCGCACGCTGAAGCGGCGGAAGCCCAGCGCCTCCTTGATCCAGCCGTTCGGCGCCTCCGACAGCCACTTGCGCCGCGCATGCGCCTTCCGGCCCGCCTCCGTCGACAGCCGCGCCGCCATCCGCACCTTCGCCGGATACACCTGCGGGCTCTCCCGCACCGACTTCCGATCCGTCCGCCCCAGCGCAGCGTGGCCCTCCACGCCGCGCGCCTCCAGCTCCGCCAGGTCCGCCTCGCTGCAGTGCCCCGTGTCCGCCAGCACCCGCTCGGGCCGCGCCCCCCTGGCTTTCCTCCACCTGATCCAGCAGCTTCACCAGATGTCCCTGGTCGCTGGCGCTCGACGTCACCTCGGTGGCCACCGCCAGCCGGTTCCTCCCCTCCACCGCAACCTGCGCGTCGAAGCACTGCCGGCAGCCCTCCTGCGAGGTCTTCACGATCCGGCTGTCCGGATCCGTGAAGTTGTCCTGCGCCGACTCCTTCGGCTCCCCGCACTCCCGGCTGCACGGCCGGCCGCCCTTCGGGTTCCGCTCCCGACCCGGCTTCCGGCCCCGGGCGTCGTCCGCCTCCCGGGCGCGCGCCTCCAGCCGCCCCTTCGCCGCCTGGATCGCCGGCAGCCGATCCTTCCGGCGGCGCAGCCCCTCCGGCTGCCCGTCGCCCCGAACCGACTCCCCGAGCCGGTCGTCCTCCGCCGCGTCCGTCTCCTGCGCCCGCGCCACGGGCGCATCGATCCCCTCCTGCAGACGCCGCTCCTCCTGCGCCATCCGACCGTGGCTCGTCGCCTTGCGCCTGCTCGCGTTCGCGCGAACCTTCGTCCCGTCCACCGACAGCGTCCCGAAGTGCGCAACCCCCGACTCCCGCGCAAGGCCAGCCACCTCCGCGAACAGGCGCCTGAAGTCCGAAAGGCGCCGCCGCCCGAAACTCGCACACCGTCCGGTGACCCGGCGTGTTCCCCGCCGCCAGAGCCCGGAACGCCACGTCCTCCTCCAGCTTCCGCGCGATCTTCCGCGAAGAGAACGCCCCCGTCGCGTGCCCGCACACCAGAACCTTCGCCATCATCGCCGGGTGGCAAGGACGCCGGCGCCGGCCGTCGCCCCGGCACGGCGCGTGGAACGCACCCAGATCCAGCGCGTCCACCAGGTCGCTCACGTGGTGCGCCAGATGACCCTCCGGAAGCCAGTCGCCAGGATCCGGCGGCAGAAGCATCGCCTGACCCGGCGCGCAAGGACGGCAGGCCGTTCCCGTCAACCGCACTCCCACAACAGCAAGCACCATTGTCCCATCGCGCCGGCCACGCCGCCAGACCAGTTCCTGCGGCGCAGGCTCCTAGCCCGGATTATTCATGAATGCCCTACTGCGGCCGACGATCCACTCGCTGTGGCTGTGCGTACTCGCTCCGGCCCCCTCGACATAGTGCGCAGCCATGCCTTCGGGTTCCTCCACTCCGTGCGCCCAGCCACAGCGGCGTCTCGTCGCCCTCGCTACGCGCATTCATGAATAATCCGGGCTGGCAGCCTGTCGGACTTCGGACGGCGCAAGCTGGCCGAATGCCGACAGGGTGACAGGACGGCTTGGGCTGGGGCAGGAAGCGTTGCCGAAAGGCAACGGTTCTTGTGGCGCCAGCCCGTCAGGCGGAGTCGGGGTCCACGCTCGTGTAGAAGGCGGTGGTGCGGCTGGCGGCCTTGCGTGCGGCGTTGGCTTGCGTTCCAAAGGCGATCGCCGCTTGCCGCCAGCCGTCGCTGCTTCCGGCGATGAACGCCTTGCCTGCTGCGGAGGCGGCGAACGCCTCTTCGTCGAGCTTCGGTTCTTGCGGGCTGGCGAGATGGAGCGCGAGTCCGAGCAGACCCATCTCCCAGCCGACGCCGACGGCGCCGGGGCCATATTCGGTCCAGTGATCGGACATGGGCGAGTCGTGGGTGAGGGTGAGTCGCGTGCCACCGGCATCGGCTGCGAGGGTGACCTCCAGCCAGCTCATGCCGCCGAATTCCCAGGTGGCGGCGAAGCGTGACGGCGGCTCGCAGGCCGTGATGACGCCGCCGGCATTGCCCCCCAATTGATAGCGACCGCCGAGCTTCAACTCGCCGCTGATGGGCAGGAACCAGCGCTCGATGCGGTCGGGGTTGGTGACGGCGTGCCAGAGTTCGTCCCCGGTGGCGGGAAAGGTGCGAGCAACCGTGGCGGCTCGCGTGGACAAACCCTCACGCTCGCCCGAACTTACGGAGCGTGCGGTGGCGTTCAGGTGCTTGCTGACGTCTAGTTCCACGAATGGTCTCCTTGGATGAGCGGCCGGTGCAGTGGAACCGAAACGCGAGGATGGCTCAAGGGTGGCGGGTTCTTTGGGCAAGCTCTTGCATGGAAGTACGCCCCCCAGCGATGGGGGAATTGCCGGTACTTCCTTACGCGTCAGCGGTCGGGGATGCTTCCCCGGCTGAAGGCTCCTTGGTCATCACACCGTTACTGGTGAGGTGAGGGGCACCCGGCGGGGCGCGGGCGCCAGTGCCCTCGCCCCCAGGGGCCACGCGTGTCGTTAGGGGCCATAATCCGAGTCGTCTGAGTCGCGAGGGCTTTGCCGTGGCGCTTCCTTCCCATCACAACGGCAGCTTCTGGTTCGATTCGCTGGACGAGTTGCCGACTCCTGCGCCGCCGGACGACTTGCCGGATCAGGTGGACGTGGCGATCGTCGGTGGCGGCTTCACCGGGCTTTGGACCGCCTACTACCTGCACCGGCACCAACCCGATCTCGGCATCGCCGTGTTCGAGGCGGAAACGGTGGGCTTCGGCGCGAGCGGCCGCAACGGTGGCTGGTGCATGGGCATGGCGATGGGCATCGAGGAACGCCTGCACGGCCCGGAAAGGGCCAAGGGCCTCGAACTGCTGCGGGCGATGCACGACACGGTGGACGAGGTGGGTCGCGTGTGCCAGGCCGAGAACATCGACTGCCACTTCGCCAAGGGCGGCACGCTGAGCGTTGCCACCACGGAGTTCCACGCCGAAGCCTCGCGCAGGCGCGTCGAGCGCAAGCACGCGCTCGGCTTCGCCGACCGGGACTACACGTGGCTTGGCGCGGAGGAGTCGGCCCGGCGCATCGGCGCGGCGCCCAACTTCGGCGCTGCCTACACGTCCCATTGTGCGGCCATCCATCCAGCCCGACTGGTGCGGGGCCTGGGCGATGTGCTGCGGCGCAGGGGCATTGCCATTCACGAACAGACGCAAGTGACGGGGATCGAACAGGGCCGGGTCGTGACTGCGAGGGGCGATGTGCGCGCCAACATTGTGCTGCGCGCCACCGAGGCGTACACCGGCACTATCGCCGGCCACAAGCGTCAGTTGCTGCCGGTGTATTCCATGATCGTCGCCACCGAGCCGCTTGCCGACGCGACCTGGCAGCAACTCGGCCTCGCGCAGCGGGAGACCTTCGACGACGGCCGCCGCATCACCATCTATGGCCAGCGCACCCTCGACAACCGCCTCGCTTTCGGCGGCCGGGTGGGCTATCGATTCGCTTCCGGCATCCGCCCTCGGGTGGACCCGGCCGACAAGGCGCTGGTGGATGTGGAAGCCTCCATGCGCACACTGCTGCCGGCGGTGGAAGGCGCCAAGGTTACGCACCGCTGGGGCGGGGTGCTCGGCATCCCGCGGCACGGACGTCCGTTCGTGACCTTCGACCGAGGCAGCGGCCTTGGTGCGGCTGGCGGCTATACCGGCGAGGGTGTCGGCGCGTCGAATCTGGCCGCCCGCATTCTTGCGGACCTCGCGCTTGGCCGAGACACGGAGCTCACGCGCCTTGCGTGGGTGGACGACGTGCCGCCGAAGTGGCCGCTCGAACCCATGCGCTGGCTTGGCGCCAAAACGGCGTTTGGCTTGGGCCGGCTGGCTGACCGGAAAGAGCTGCGGGGCAAGAATCCTTCCCGCTTCTACGGCGCGCTGTTCGACCGATTTTTCTGACAGGGCGCATTTCTGACAGGGCACAATCGCACACTAGGCTGCATGGGGGAGCAAAGCATGGCGGAAGCTGAAGTTGCCGAACCGCGTTCGGAAGTTGCCGAAGCACCCGAGCATGGGGAAGTGCCCGAGCACGAGGTGGTAGTCATCGGCGCCGGCGTCGCCGGCATCTACCAGATCAAGCGCCTGAAGGACCTTGGCATGCAGGCCATCGTCCTCGAAGCCAACCCCGATCTGGGCGGCACCTGGTACCACAACCGCTATCCGGGCGCCCGTTTCGACTCGGAGAGCTACACCTACGGCTACTCCTTTTCGCAGGAGCTGCTCGACGAGTGGCACTGGACCGAGCAGTTCTCGCCACAGCCGGAGAATCTGCGCTATCTCGACTTCGTGGCGCACAAGTTCGGCCTGCGCGAGCACATGCGGTTCGACAGCCGCGTCGAGGCGATGAGCTTTGACGAGAGCGCCAACATCTGGAGGCTCTCCCTTCAGGATGGCGGCGAAATCACGACGCGATTCGTCGTCACGGGCCTCGGTGTGCTGTCCACCCCGACGCTGCCGAGGTTCGAGGGCATGGAACTCTTCGAAGGCCCCTCGTTCCACTCCTTCCACTGGCCCCACGAGCCGCTCGACCTCGCCGGCAAGCGAGTGGCGGTGATCGGCACCGGCGCGACCGCGATCCAGCTCATTCCGGAAGTCGCCAAGGAGGCAGGCCAACTGACGGTGTTCCAGCGCCGCCCGAACTGGGCCGCACCGCTCAACAACGCACCGATTTCGGGCGGCGAAATGGATGCCATCCGCGCCCGCTACGACGAGATCTTTGCCGCCTGTGCCCGCACGCCGGGCGGCTTCGAGCACGAACCGGATCGACGCGGCTTCTACAACATCACGCCCGAGGAGCGGCGGGAGCTGTGGGACCGCCTCTACGACGAACCGGGCTTTGGCATCTGGCTGCGCAACTTCGTCGAGATCTTCATCGACGAGGATGCCAATGCGGAGTTCTCCGAATACATCGCCGAGCGCATCCGCGGCCGTGTAAACGACCCTGAGGTGGCGGAAAGGCTGATTCCCAAGGACCACGGCTTCGGCATCCAGCGCGTGCCCTTGGAGACCGGCTATTTCGAGACCTACAACCGCGCCAACGTGGAATTGGTGGATTCGGGGGCAACGCCCATCGAGCGCATCACCCGGACGGGGCTCGAAACCAGCGAGCGCTCGTTCGACTTCGACGTGATCGTCTATTCCACGGGCTTCGATTCCTTCACCGGCGCCTTCGACCGGATCGACATTCAGGGCGTCGGCGGCGCGAAGCTGCGCGACAAGTGGGCCGATGGCCCCTTGACCTATCTGGGCCTGTTGGTGAGCGGCTTCCCGAACATGGTCATGCTGGCCGGGCCACAGAGCGCTGCCACCAACTTCCCGCGCGGCGCCGAACTTGCCGTGGACTGGGCGACGCCCTTGCTCGAGTACGTGCGCGAGCACGGCCACCAGCGCTTCGACGCGGAAGAAGCCGCGGAGGCGGCCTGGGTGGAGCACGTCAAGGAGATGTACGAAGGCCTGCTCCTGCGCAAGGCCCAGAGCTGGATCACCGGCTACAACTCCAACCTCGACGGCCACGAGTACGGCAAGACGCGCTACAACATCTACAACGGCGGCGGCCCAAAATACGCAAAGCGCCTGCACGAAGTGGCGATGCGCAACTACGAGGGCGTCTCCTTCGCTTGAGGAAGCACGCGTCGCCGGGCCTCGGAGCATTGCGTTGGGAGTCATTGTCCACTCCTCACCTGAGCATCTGAGACGCCGAACTGGACCAGCCTGTTGCCGGTGGACGGGCCGCGGTTCTCAGTCGCTCCTTGTCCAGTGGCGGCGTGTTTTGTCACCGAGCGGGACAGGATGGGTATGGCGATTCCTGACTTTGACGAGCACGGCTTGCTCCCTGCGGGGGTGCATGAGTGTTCAATGGCTGACGTCGCGCGCCAACTGGGGTGGAACAGCCACAGGCGGAGCTTGGTGAACCGGTTGCATGTGTTCATCGCAAATGAAATCCGACCGGACTTCCCTGATCCGGTGGACGTTGATGGGAGTTTCGTCACGGACAAAGAGAAGCCCGAGGACGTGGACGTCGTCCTGGCGCCACAAGAACCGTTGCCTTTCGGCAACGCTTCCTGCCCCAGCCCAGGCCGTTCTGTCACCCTGTCGGCATTCGGCCAGCTTGCGCCGTCCGAAGTCCGACAGGCTGCTAGATTTGCAGACAGCGAGCGATGAGCGGCAGTTCCGAGGCTGGCGGCTCATGCGCGACCGTCGCGTGGCCTTTCGTGAGGCATACAGCGTCGATTTCTGGGTCAACTTCCCGGAGGCGAATGATTTTTCGAGCTTCTTTCAGTACTTGGGTGCCAAGGCATCAAGCTTGCATGGAAGTACGCCCCCGGCGATGGGGGAATTGCCGGCACTCCCTTGCGCGTCAGCGGTCGGGGATGCTTCCCCGGCTGAAGGCTCCAAGGGGCTGTTGCCCGCACATCGCAAGGGGATTCTGAGGATTCTCTGATGGGCGCGTGGACGGATGCGGTGGAGGCCAAGGCTCGGATCATCCATGGGCAGCTTGCTGCAGCGCGGGCGTTGGCTTTGCGGAACCACGCGAGCCCGCACGAAGTCGAACTGCACTACTTCGACCTTCTCAACGCGCTGTACGGCGACGAGTTCCCCTTCGCGCAGCTCATGGACTCGTCCGACCTAGTGGCGAGATTCGAAGGCCCGGCAGTTTCCGGGCGAGACCCCACCGTCTCGATCGTTACCTCGATGTGCATGGAGCTCCGCAAGCAGATTCGCGGAATCGCCAAGTCAATCGTCGGACTGTCCGGCGACGACCGCCCGCGCTGGCCCAGCGAACTCGATCCGCAACTGGCTGGCATCACAAGGGGAAGCGTTGTCATCGGCGTGCGGATTCAGGCTGTTGAAGGGTTCTCAACCGATCGGCCCCCATTGCCGGGTATATCGGGGCCCGTCGTGGACGCAGTTCGGCAGGCTGTGCAAAGCCTCGCGGTAGTTGCTCGACACGTAGGGGAAGACGTGGACGCAGCAGTGGCGGAGGAACTTCCGGACCCTGCGGTTCGGGATACCTTGATGGTGGCCGCGAGCAGACTTGCACCGAGCGGAAGGCGGGGGATCGATCGTCTGTCACTGTACGAGCCGGCCAGTGCCCGCGGCGACATTGCACCGCTGACGCCGCACTCTCGCAGAGTTCTGAATCGCGCCGTCGCCGTGCATCGTCTCGTCCAAGCCAGTGGAAGTGGCGTCTTTCGGGGCGTGGTGCGTGAGGTTGACCTTGATGCTCGGCGGTTCGAGATCCGGCACGTGCCAGAAATCGGAGCGATACGCTGTGCTTACGGATCGAACCTGGACGCCCTGATCAGGCACGTGTTGGACTCGACGATCGAGGTGCAGGGCGAGTACGAGAGCTTACCAAACCGCAAGCCGAGGTTGCTCACGGTAGGCACAGTCAAGGTCACGAGCCGACCGTCGCAGATGGAACTGTCAGAGGAATGGCACTGACGGTTTGTCGTCGCCGCTCTGGAGCGAGACGCACAGCCCGGATTCGACCGCTGCAAGAGACTGAAAATCCGCGCCTGATTGCCGTATGATGCCGGAGTTTTGGGCGAAGCCCTTGTAGGGTGGCGGATGCGCCGCCTGCATGGGGCGGGCGATCGTCACGGTGGGGAGCGAATGAAAGCAACCGACATCGCGGATCCGGACTACTTCCACAAGGTGGTGGACTGCCAGTGGGCTTGCCCGGCGCACACGCCGGTGCCGGAGTACATCCGGCTCATCGCCGAGGAACGCTACACCGAAGCCTACATGATCAACTGGGATTCCAACGTGTTTCCCGGCATCTTGGGGCGCACCTGCGACCGTCCGTGCGAACCCGCCTGCCGCCGCGTGCGCACGGAGGAGAAGCCCGTCGCCATCTGCCGGCTCAAGCGCGTGGCAGCGGACCACAAAGGCGACATCGCACCCTACCTGCCGCACGTTCCGAGGCAGAAGAACGGCAAGCGGATTGCGTTGCTGGGCGCCGGCCCCGCCTCGCTCGCCGTGGCGCGGGACCTCTTGCCGTTCGGCTACGAGATCGACATGTTCGACCGCGACCCCGCCGGCGGCGGCATGATGCGCAGCCAAATCCCGGCCTTCCGCCTGCCGGCAGACGTGCTCGAGGAGGAGGTGGACCTCATCGTCAACATGGGCGTCAACGCCACCTACGATTACGAGATCACGAGCATGAAAGAGATGCTCGACATGAACTACGACGCCTATTTCGTCGGCACGGGTGCGCCGCGTGGGCGTGACCTGGACCTGCCCGGCCGCAGGGAAGTGGAAGACCACATCTCCATCGGCATCGACTGGCTTTCCTCCGTGGCGTTTGGCCACACAACGTCCATCTCCGGCAAGGTCATCGTCATGGGCGGCGGCAACACGGCGATGGACTGCTGCCGCACCTCGCAGCGCCTGGGCGCAGAACGCGTGACGGTGGTGGTTCGCTCCGGCTTCGAGGTAATGAAGGCCTCGGAGTGGGAGAAGGAAGACGCGATGGCGGAGGGCATCCCCATCATCAACAACCGCCCGCCGAAGGAGTTCGTGCACGAGAACGGCAAGCTCAAGGGCATCGTCTTCGAATGCGTCAAGCCGGTGGAAGGCGAGAACGGTCGGCTCAAGTACGTTCCCACCGGCGAGCCGGACGTGTTCATGGAATGCGACCACGTGCTCATGGCCATCGGCCAGGAAAACCACTGCCCGTGGATCGAGCGCGACATCGGCCTCGAGTTCGACAAGTGGGACTGCCCCATCCTGAACGAAGACACGCTGCAGTCCACCAATCCCAAGGTGTTCTTCGGCGGCGACTCGGCGTTTGGCCCGGAGAACATCATCTGGGCCTCGGCGCACGCCCACAAGGCCGCCATCTCGATGCACCTTTTCTGCCAGGGCAAGGACCTGAAGGCCGATCGCCCACCGGAAGGCGTCAATCTCATCAGCCAGAAGATGGGCGTGCACCAGTGGAGCTACGATGCCGAGCACGACCCCTCGGCGCGCTTCATCGTGCCCCATGCCAACCGTGCCAAGTCGCTCGACAACATCAAGATCGAAGTGGAGCTCGGCTTCGACAAGGACTTGGGCCTGCAGGAGGCGCAGCGTTGCCTCAACTGCGACGTGCAGACGGTGTTCACCGAAAAGCTCTGCATCGAATGCGACGCTTGCGTGGACATCTGTCCCATGGACTGCATCACCTTCACCGAGAACGGGGAGGAGGAGCGCCTGCGCGCCAACCTGATGGCGCCGGCGGACAACGCCGAGCAGGACCTCTACGTGTCGGAAATCCTCGCAACCACGGGCCGCGTCATGGTGAAGGACGAGGATGTCTGCCTGCACTGCGGCCTGTGCGCGGAACGCTGTCCCACCAACGCCTGGGACATGCAGAAGTCCGTCGTCCACATTCCGCAGCTCGGATCGTTCGCGGAGCCGATTGCCGCCGGCTAGCGCCGGCCAAGAACCGGAGGGCTTGAGTGACCATCTACAACGACTTCGTCATCCGCTTCGCCAACGTCAATGGCTCGGGCTCCGCCTCCGCCAACGGCATGTTCGCCAAGGCGCTGTTCCGCATGGGCGTCCCGGTGGCGACGCGGAACATCTTTCCCTCCAACATCGAGGGGCTGCCGACGTGGTTTGAGGTGCGGGTGTCCGAGCGCGGCTATCTCGGCCGGCGCGAGGGCATCGACATCATGGTGGCCATGAACGCGGAGACGTTCGAGGAGGACATCGCCTCCATCGTCCCCGGCGGCTACCTCGTGTACGACAACTCCAAGGAGCTGCGCCCGAACTTCCGCCGCGACGACATCAATCTGGTGGGCATCCCCATCTCGCAGCTCGTGCTGCCGGAGTTCCCGAACCCCAAGCACCGGGCACTGTTCAAGAACATCGTCTATCTCGGTGCCCTTTCGGCGCTTCTCAACATCGACTTCGACATCATCAAGGGCATGGTGTCGGCGCAGTTCAGGGGCAAGGACGAGCTCATCGCGCCGAACATTCACGCCATGGAGCTGGGCCGCTCCTATGCCCGCGAGTACCTGCAATGCCCACTGCCGATTCAGGTGCGCCACTCCGACGCGGTGGGCGACCGCATCATGATCGACGGCAATGCCGCCGCTGCCATCGGCGCCATCTATGGCGGCGCGACGGTGTGCGCGTGGTATCCCATCACGCCTTCCACGTCGCTGGCCGAGGCTTTCGAGGCGCATTGCGCCCGGCTGCGGGTGGACGAGGAGACGGGCGAGCGCCGCTACGCCATCATTCAGGCGGAAGACGAACTCGCGGCGATGGGCATCGTCATCGGCGCCGGCTGGAACGGCGCGAGGTCTTTCACCGCCACCAGCGGCCCCGGCGTTTCGCTGATGACGGAGTTCCTGGGCCTCGCTTATTTCGCCGAGATTCCCGCCGTGCTTTGGGACATCCAGCGCGCCGGCCCCTCCACCGGAATGCCGACGCGGACGCAACAGGGCGATCTTGTCTCCTCCGCATTTGCCTCCCACGGCGATACGCGCCACCCGCTCATGTTCCCATCGACGCCTCGGGAGTGTTTCGACTTCGGCGCCGACGCCCTTGACCTCGCCGACCGTCTCCAGACTCCCATCATCGTGATGAGCGATCTGGAGCTCGGCATGAACGACAACCTCTCCGAGCCCTTCACCTGGGACGACTCGCGGCGCTACGACCGCGGCAAGGTGCTCTCGGAGGAAGATCTCGACGACGTGGAGCGCTTCAGCCGCTACCTCGACGTGGACGGCGACGGCGTCGGCTATCGCACGTTGCCGGGCACGCACGCGGAGAAGGGCGCCTTCTTCACCCGCGGCACCTCTCGCGACGAGCACGCCACCTACACCGAGCAGCCGGAGCACTACATCAAGAACATGGATCGGCTGCTCTTGAAGTGGGAAACCGCACGCGAACTGGTGCCGAAGGCGGAGATCGGGTCGCACGGCCGCCGCGCCGGCATTCTCTACTACGGCACCACCGCCGCGCCCATGCAGGAGGCGCTGGACCGGCTCGCCGAAGACGGCGTGCAGCTCGACACCATGCGCATCCGCGGCTTCCCGTTCGGCGACGAGGTGCGCGAGTTCATCGACAGCCACGAAATCCTGTTCCTCGCCGAACAGAACCGCGATGCGCAGATGAAGACGCTGCTGGTGAACGATCTGGAACTGGACCCCGCCAGCATCGTCCCGGTGCTCTACTACGGCGGCTTCTCCATTTCCGCCGACACCATCCACCAGCAGGTGCTCGACTACTACATAGGCAACAACCTGCCAAGACTCGATGAAGTGTGGGAGGTAAGCTCATGACCTTCGTTGCCAAGCCCCGAACCCATCATCCGCTGCTCCGGGTCAACGACCTGGGGCTGACCCGACGAGACTACGAGGGTTCCGTTTCCACCCTTTGCGCCGGCTGCGGCCACGACTCGGTTTCCGCCGCCGTGGTGCAGGCGTGCGCCGAGCTTGCGCTGCCGCCGCACAAGTTCGCGAAGGTGTCCGGCATCGGCTGCTCGTCCAAGACGCCGAGCTATTTCCTCGGCAACTCGCACGGCTTCAACTCGGTGCATGGGCGCATGCCGTCGGTGGCCACCGGGGCGAACCTCGCCAACCGGGAACTCTACTGTGTGGGCGTTTCCGGCGACGGCGACAGCGCCAGCATCGGCATCGGCCAGTTCGCGCACATCGTCCGCCGCCGCATCAACATGCTGTATCTGGTGGACAACAACGGCACCTACGGCCTCACCAAGGGCCAGTTCTCCGCCACCAACGACCGCGGCTCCACCAGCAAGAAGGGCGTTCCGAACCTCTACGAGCCCATCGACATGATCTCGATGGCGCTGCAGATCGGCGCCAGCTTCGTCGCCCGCAGCTTCTCCGGCGACAAGGGCCAGCTCGTGCCGCTCATCAAGGCGGGGTTGCTGCACGAGGGCTTCGCCTTCATCGACGTGATCTCCCCATGCGTGGCCTTCAACAACCACAACGGCTCCACCAAGAGTTACGACTACATCCGCGCGCACTCCGGCAGCGTGGTGGATGCCGACCTCATCTCCGCGCACGACGAAATCACCGTGGACTACGACCCGGGCGCCAGCGAAGACGTGCAGATGCCGGACGGCTCCACCCTCCGCCTGCGCAAGCTCGCCCACGATTACAACCCCCACGACCGGGTGCAGGCGCTGCATTACGTTCAGCGTGCGCAGGAGGAAGGCGAGTTCGTTACCGGGCTTCTTTACGTGGACCCGACGGCCAGCGACTGCCACGAAGTCCTCGGCACCACCAAGACCCCGCTGAACGCCCTGGGCGAAGCGGAACTTTGCCCCGGCAACGCCGCGCTCGACGGAGTCAACGCCTCGTTCCGGTAGCGGGGAGGAGCCCCGTCAATCGGTACCGCAGCAATGTCGAATGGCTGGCGTCCCATTGACGACTTTGAGGTCGCCCCATCTGCACTAGCGGACCGGGAACTTGCCGCACTGGCCCGCCTGTGGGTCGAACAGAAGACCGCCATCGGCAAATCGGTGGACCTCGTGAAATTCACGGACCGGCTGAAGCGCGAATGGGCGATCGAAACGGGCCTCATCGAACGGCTCTACACCCTGGATAGGGGAATCACCGAAACGTTGATCGAAAACGGCATCAACGCGGCCTTGGTGAGCCATCGCGTGACCAACGCTGAAGCGACCATGGCCCTCATCACAGACCAGCAAAGCGCGATCGACAGCGTATTCGCATTCGTGAAGGGCGATCGCCGCCTGTCCACCAGCTACATCAGGGAGCTGCACGCGCTCTTTACGCAGAATCAAGACTTTGCGGAAGGTCGAGATCAGTTTGGCCGAACCACGCAAATCGAGCTTGTCAAGGGAGAGTACAAATCCCGCCCCAACAACCCCACGTTGTCGGATGGCCGTGAGCACGAATACTGTCCGCCGGAGCACGTTGCTTCGGAGATGGACCGACTGATGGAGATGCACCTCGATCACATGGGCAAAGCGGTGGCGCCAGAGGTTGAGGCTGCATGGCTGCACCATCGATTCGTGCAGATTCATCCGTTCCAGGATGGCAATGGGCGGGTTGCCCGAGCATTGGCCACGATGGTTTTCCTCAAGGCTGATTGGCTCCCGCTAGTGGTACGGGACAGCCAGCGTAGCGGCTACATTGGCGCATTGGAGCAAGCCGACAACGGCGACTTGAGGCCGCTTGTGTCGTATTTCGCGGGCTTGCAGAAGCGAGAGTTCATTGCTGCGGTCAGCCTTGCCAAGGAACTCGCAAGAGCGGAGCGGGTGAACGCTCGGGTTGCCGCGATTGGCGAGCGCTTTGCGCGTCGTCGCGATTCGTTGGCAGAGGAATGGAAACGTGCTGAAGCCGTTGCGACAGCGCTACATCGAGTTGTCAGGTCGCGGCTTGAGGAAGTTCAGGGCGAGCTCATGAATGCTCTTGGCCCACAAAGTGGCTTCACGGCATTTGTGGATGATCAAGCCAACCACCACGACCGTAGCCATTACTTCCAATACCAGATCATCTCCACGGCGAAAAAGCTCGACTATTACGCCAACACGCGACACTACCGATCATGGGTGCGACTGGTGGTGAAAGACGGTAGCCAAAGCGACATCCTGTTCTCCTTCCATGCCATCGGCCACGAGTTCCGCGGTGTGTTGGCCTGTACCGCGACAGGGTTCCGCCGAGTGCCGACCGATGACGGCCCACAGGCGGAGGGAGAGGCCGCGCTTTGCGACGAGGTCTTTCAGATCAACTACCTTGAGGGTCCCGAGGAGATCGAGCAGCGCTTCCGCCACTGGCTGGAAACCGCCATCGAACGGGGTCTTGCGTGGTGGGAAGCCACGGCACTGTAGGTGGTTCATTGACCAAGAATCGAGCCCGTTCTCGGTGGAGTCATGCCGGCACCCTTGAGCCCTGAGCAGCTTGGCGCCTTTGCCCGCGACGGCTTCCTGCACGTGCCGGGGTTGGTGCCGGAGGGCGAACTTGCCGCGCCTGACCGAGACAGTCTCGATCTGATTGAGCGCGGGGTTGCCGGGCCCTTCGGCGACAAGCGGTGGCGCTATCAGGAGGATGCGGAGTTTGGCAAGGAGCCTTCAGCCGGGGAAGCATCCCCGACCGCTGACGCGCAAGGAAGTACCGGCAATTCCCCCATCGCTGGGGGCGTACTTCCATGGGAGCATTGCCTGTACCGCGTCAACGACCTTGCCGCAGCCGACATGCCGCGGAGCTTTCAGGTGCTGCTCGCCTATCCGCGTCTGCTTGCTGCCATCCATCAATTGGTGGACGGCGACGAATTCGCCGCGTCGGTGCATGCATTGGTGTTCAAGCTGCCACGCCATGGTGCGCCGGCGCGCTGGCACCAGGACCCGGTGAAGGTGTTTCGCTTCCCCGTGTTCAACGTGGACATCTATTTGGACGACGCGACCACCGACAACGCCTGCCTGCGCGCGTTTCCAGGCAGCCACCTTGCGGGCCATCACGACCCCGCCGAATCGCCGGGCTTCATCGAGAGTTGGACGAACGGCGGCGACGAGGCGAGCGCCAGCGGCGCCGTGGCCATTTCGGCGAAACGAGGAGACGTGATCTTCCACGCCACCACGTTGGTTCACGGCAGCCCGTGGAACCGCAGCGAGGATCTCCGGCGCACGATCTACTTCCACATCGACCACCGCCGAGATGTGGAGTTGGCCGGCGACCGTTGGCCCCAGCGCCAGTTCGCAGAAGCTCGCAAGGTCACGGCGCGCGCCATCGCCACGCGGGCGCAACTACACCCGAAGGAACGTCCATTCCCCTACGAGTGAAGCCGAAGGGACGCTTGACCGGCCTACCCGCCGGTCGGCGCGGGGCGACGAATGCGCCCCCGTGCTCAAGGATCGTGCGCGAGTTCCGTGCCGTCGAAGTCGGCGACGATTCGGTCGAAGCGGGCCCTGATGCGCTCCTTCGTGCTCGCGTGGGTGAAGATGTAGGCCTTGTTGCGGCGGATGCCGTTCAACACCAGTTCGCCAATGCCGTCGATGCTGATGCCGCGGGAGAAAAGCTGCGCCATTTCTTCCGCCCGGCGCTCTGCTTCGGCGCCGCCGTGCGGTCGAGGTGCGCCGTACTCGGCTGGGCGGTTGCGCCCGGATTGCAGGATGCGGGTGTCGACGATGTAGGGGCATAGCGCCGAGACACCGATGTGGAACGGCGCGAGTTCCTCGCGGGTGGCCTCGGAGATGGCCACCACGGCGTACTTCGAGGCGGAGTACACCGAGCCGCCGGGGTGGGTCCACATGCCCATGACCGAGGCGGTGTTGACGACGTGGCCTTCGCCGCCGTCCTTGACGGTGTCCTTGACGATCGGCACATACGCCCGCATTCCGTTGACGACGCCGTACAGGTTGACGCCGAGCACCCATTGCCAGTCCTGGCGGGTTGCCTCGTCGATGGGGCCGCCAGCGCCGACGCCGGCGTTGTTGCAGACGATGTGAACGCCGCCGAAATCGTCCCGAACGCGGCTTGCGACCTCCTCCACCTGCGCGACGTCGCTCACGTCGCAGCGGTAGCGACGAACATCGACGTTGGCGTCGTCGAACTCGGCATGGGACTTCGCCAGTGCGTTCTCCTCCACATCGAGCATCGCCACGTGCGCGCCAGCGACGGCGAGCGCCCGCGTCATGCCGAGGCCGATCCCGGACGCCGCACCCGTCACCACCGCGACCTTGTTCTGAACCGTCTCCACCGCCACATCCCCCTCATTGCCCGTCGCGCCCCCACGCTACGTTACACCGCTTGCCGACGGATGCATGCACCGTCGGCGTCGTGCGTTCGTGAATGGTCCGGTGGGGATGTTGTCTGGTAACTTGGCGGCATCGAGGCCACGCGTGTTCCCATGAGCAATCCCAACACTCCCGTGCTGGTCGGGGTCGGCCAGTTTCTCAATCGCATCGACGATCTGGACCAGGCACTGGAACCCTTGGAGATGATGCTGCGGGCGGTGGCGCTGGCGGAACGCGACGCCGGCGTTGGCGGTCTCCTGTCCAAGGTGCGGTCGGTGCGCGTGACGCGGGGGATTTGGAGCTACGAGAACCCGGCGCGGGCCATCGCCGAACGCATCGGCGCGGCGGGGGCGGAAACCGTCGGCACCTTGATTGGCGGCAACCAGAATCAGGCGGTGGTGAACCGCACTGCCGATGACATTCTCGCCGATCGCGTGGACCTCGTGCTCATCACCGGCGCGGAGAACGGCTACAGCGCATCTAGGGCACGCAAGGCCGGGCGCGAGCTTCCGCAAGCGAAGGCGCCGGGCAAGTACGACTTCGTCATCGGCGCCGCGCAGCAGCCGGAGCATCACGAATTCGAGGTGGCGAAGGGCATCCGCCAGGCCATTCAGGTCTATCCGATGTACGACAACGCCATCCGCCACGAGCGCGGCGAGGCTTTGGGCGAGCACATCGAGCGGGTATCGGGCCTGTGGGCGCGCTTCAACGATGTGGCGCAGGACAATCCCAACGCCTGGGTGCGCCAGGACATGAGCGCCGAGGAGATTCGCACCGCCTCGCCAAGCAACCGCCAGATCAGCTTCCCCTACACCAAGTACATGAACGCGAACATGATGGTGGACATGGGCGCGGCGCTCATCATGTGCAGCATCGAGAGGGCGAGGGCGCTGGGCATCGGCGAGGAGCGGTGGGTCTATCCGCACGTCGGTGCGCGAGGCTACGACCACTTCTCGGCTTCGGTGCGGGAGAACTTCCATTCCTCGCCGGGCATCCGCATCACCGGCGGCAGGGCGATGGAACTGGCCGGAATCGGCCCGGACGAGCTCGATTTCGTGGATCTTTATAGTTGCTTCCCGTCTGCGGTGCAGGTGGCGGCGAAGGAGCTCGGGCTCTGCGAGAAACGGCCGCTCACGGTCACCGGCGGCCTCACCTTCGGCGGCGGTCCGCTCAACAACTACGTCATGCACAGCATCGCCCGCACGGTGGAGCTGCTGCGGGAGAAGCCGGGCGGCTGGGGGCTGATCACGGCCAACGGCGGCAATCTCTACAAACACGTCCACGGCATCTATTCGAGCGCGCCGCCGAAGGAGGACTTCCAGCATGTGAACGTGCAGGACGAGATCGACGCCTTGCCATCGAGGGAGTGTCTGGCGGAATACGACGGCGAGGCGACGATCGAGTCCTACACGGTGATGTACGCCGCGGACGAACCCGCCATCGGCCACGTTGCCTGCTTGACGCCGGCGGGGCAGCGCACCTGGGTGAACACGACGGACCGGGATCTGATGGCGTCGATGGTGACGGAGGAATTCTGCGGCCGCCCGGTGACGCTGAAGGAAGGCCGCCTGACGGTGACGGCCTGAGGCATAGCGCATCGGCACGACTCGCCGCGCACGGTTCACCACTTCGATCCGCCTTGCTTCGCCAAGAGTCGATCTTCAGGCATCTCGGGATGGAGGGCGAGACGCCCTCGCGTGGAACAAATCGTCCAACGTGTTGATGTCCCGACGGTTCAACTCGAAGCCGAGTCAACACCAACGTGCGGGCCGGATGGCGCGGTCCCCGCGCCATTCGGAGCGAGGACCATCCACGCTCCTCCCGCCGAAGGCGAAGAAAACCAGGGGCCGGAGGAATAGCCTGCCTCCTCGCCGCGAGAGGACTCCTTGGTAACGGGCCGGCTAGCTGCCAGTGCCTTGCGAGTCGGCGGCTCGGCGTGCCTCGGCAGGGCGGAGCGCCGAGCGGATGCGACGTGCTGAACCGGCCCTGGCGCCACAAGAAGCGTTGCCTTTCGGCAACGCTTCCTGCCCCAGCCCAAGCCGTCCTGTCACCCTGTCGAACTTCGCCGAGACGGCAAAGTCCGACAGGCTGCTAGGAGTCTGCGCCGCAGGAAGTTGGCGGCGACGCAACCTTGGCGGTTTCCGCTGGTTCGGAAGGGTTCGGCGCTGGCAACGCTCTGGGCGGGCCCGGGCGAAGGCCCGTTCACGTCTCCGGGGACGGTTCGAGGGGCGGCCGGGACGGCGCTGGCGGCTCCCATGCCTCCATCAGGCTGCCTGAAGCCCCAGAAGCCGCCTGACGCTGAGCGCCAGGCAGACCAGGTCCCACTCCCCACGCACCTTCCCGAGCCCGCGCACGCTGAAGCGGCGGAAGCCCATTGCCTCCTTGATCCAGCCGTTCGGCGCCTCCGACAGCCACTTGCGCCTCGCGTACGCCTTCCGGCTCGCCTCCGTCGCCATCCGCGCCGCCATCCGCACCTTCGCCGGACACGTCTCCGGGCTTTCCGCGACCGACTTCCGATCCGTCCGTCCCAGCGCAACGTGACCCTCCACGCCGCGTGCCTCCAGCTCCGCCAGGTCCGACTCGTTGCAGTGCCCCGTGTCCGCCAGAACCCGCTCCGGCTGCACCCCCTGGCTCTCCTTCACCTCGTCCAGCAGCTTCACCAGATGCCCCTGGTCGCTGGCGCTCGGCGTCACGTCCGCAGCCACCACCAGCTGGTTTCCCCCCTCCACCGCCACCTGCGCGTTGAAGCACTGCCGGCAGCCCTCCTGCGAGGTCTTCATGATTCGGCTCTCCGGATCCGTGAAGTTGTCCTGCGCCGACTTCTTCGGCTCCCCGCACGCCCGGCTGCACGGCCGCCCGCCCTTCGGGTTCCGCCTCTGACCCGGCTTCCGGCCCCGGGCGTCGTCCGCCGCCCGCGCACGCGCCTCCAGCCGCCCCTTCGCGGCCTGGATCGCCGACAGCCGATCCTTCCGCCGGCGCAGCCCCTCCGGCTGCCCGTCGCCCCGAACCGACTCCCCGAACCGGTCGTCCTCCGCCGCGTCCGTCTCCTGCGCCCGAGCCACCAGCGCCTCGATCTCCTCCTGCAGACGCCGTTCCTCCTGCACCGTCCGGCCATGGCTCGTCGCCTTGCGCCTGCTCGCGTTCGCGCGAACCTTCGTCCCGTCCACCGACAGCGTCCCGAACTGCGCAACCCCCGTCTCCCGCGCAAGGCGAACCACCTCCACGAACAGACGCCTGAAGTCCGAAAGGCGCCGCCGGCGGAACTCGCAGACCGTCCGGTGATCCGGGGTGTTCTCCGCCGCCAGAACCCGGAACGCCACGTCCTCCTCCAGCTTCCGCGCCAGCTTGCGCGACGAGAACACGCCCGTCGCGTGCCCGTGCACCAGAACCTTCGCCATCATCGCCGGGTGGCAAGGACTCCTGCGCCGGCCGTCGCCCCGGCACGGCGCGTGGAACGCCCCCAGATCCAGCGCGTCCACCAGGTCGCCCACGTGGTGCGCCAGATGACCCTCCGGCAGCCAGTCGCGAAGGTCCGGCGGCAGAAGCAGCGCCTGACCCGGCGCGTACGGACGGCAGGTCGTTCCCATCAACGGCATTCCCAGCCACCAGCAAAGGCCCATTGTCCCATCGCGCCGGCCGCGTCGCCAGGCCAGTTCCTACGGCGCAGACTCCTAGCCCGGATTATTCATGAAGGTTGGATGTGGAGGTTCAAACGCGGTCGCACGGAGGGGCGTTCGGCGGAAGTGCGGTGACTGGGAGCCAATCGGGGTGTTTTGCTGCTGGCCGATCGGCGTTTTCGGCGCTCGTTCGCCGGCATGGCCGGATTCGGGGCGAGCGCGGCCGCGGACCGGCGGATCCGTGCGGCAAGCTGGCGAAGCGGTCGGGTCGGGTCGGGTCAGGTCGCGACCGCGCCGACCCCGAAACGGGGGTTCAGGGAAGTTTCAGGGCAACTCCATAAGTCTTTTAACTTTCTGATAAACATAAAGTTTTTGACCCATAGCGCGTCACGTCGGCACACTCCATCTCGAACAATTCCCGTAATCGAACGAGTAATGGAACATGAAGAAACGACCCTCGATGCTCTCCGCAACCTTCGTCCGAACCGTCAATGTCCCCGGCCGCTACGGCGACGGTCTCGGCGGTCTCGGCCTGAGCCTTCTGGTCCGCCCCGCCTCCCGCGGCGGCTTCGCCAAATGCTGGACGCAGAGCGTCCGCATCGACGGCAAGCCCACCAGCATCGGCCTCGGGCGCTATCCCGTCGTCACCCTCGCCATGGCCCGCGAACGGGCACTCGAGAACGCCCGCAGCATCGCCCAGGGCCACGATCCCCGGCGCCGCTCCGCCCTCCGGGTGCCGACCTTCGCCAAAGCCTTCGAGACGGTCATCGGCATCCACGCCGGAAACTGGAAGGACGGCGGTAGGACCGAGCACCAGTGGCGCGCCAGTGTGACCGCCTACGCGATGCCCCGGCTCGGCGACATGCCGGTGAACCGGATCGCCACCGCCGACGTAATGGACGTCCTGCTGCCGATCTGGACCTCCAAACGGGAGACCGCCCGCCGCGTGCTGCGGCGCATCGGCGCCGTGATGAAGTGGGCCGTCGCCCAGGGCCACCGCACCGACGACCCGGCCGGCGACGCCATCTCGGCGGCGCTGCCCACCAACAGCGCGCCGCGCAACCATCAGCGGGCGCTGCCACATGCCGAGGTGGGCGCAGCGCTTCGACGCGTGCGGGAGTCCGGCGCCTACCGCGGCACCGTGCTCTCGTTCGAGTTCCTGGTGCTCACCGCCTGCCGGTCCGGCGAGGTCCGCAAGGCGCTGTGGGAGGAGATCGACGTGGACGAAGCGGTCTGGACGATCCCCGCCGAGCGCATGAAGACCCGCCGCATGCACCGGGTGCCCCTGTCCTCGCGGGCGCTGGCGGTGCTCGACGCGGCACGGCGCGAGCTGGGCCACGGCCGCGACATCGTGTTTCCGTCCCCAACCGGGCTGCCGCCGAGGCACCACGCCATGGGCGCGCTGCTCAGGGAACTGGAGGTCGGCGCGGTGCCGCACGGGTTCCGGTCGAGCTTCCGGGACTGGGCCGCAGAGTGTACGGAGGCCCCGGGCGAGGTCTGCGAACTCGCCCTGGCCCACGTCAACAGCGACCGGGTGGAGGCCGCCTACCGGCGCACCGACCTGTTCGACCGCCGCCGCGAACTCATGCAGCAATGGGACGACTACCTCGCCTCGCAGGACTAAACGCGCGACGCCGGCGGGTTCGCCGCTCAGACGGCCAGCGACTCGTCGGCGCCCTCGGCGATCCGGCGCGCGGGATACGTGACGTACTCGCGCCCGGACTCCTCCTGCATTTCGCGAATCCGCCGGAATATCGCACCCACGTCGTAGTTCGCTCGCGCGGCGAACCCGTCCCGGACCGCCCGCACTTCGGCGATGACCGGATCAGTCTCTTTCGTCTGCATATCCAGTCTCCATCAGTTCGTTCGGCGTGCAAATCACCGGCGGTTCGTAGCCCGCCTCCCTGCATGCCCCTTCAATCCGCACTCTCATGGCCGCATTGGCGATGTGACGGAAGTTCCACGTCACCAGATACTCGACCCCGTTGGTCACCGCAATGGCGATGTGCACGGCATCCGCCGCAGCTTCGCGCGGAACCGCCCCGAGTTCAAGAAGCCGGCGTGCCAGATCCTCCGCATCGGGAGAAGCGTGCAGAACCGCAACGCCTTCGAGCGCGTCCAGCCGGGCACGCGCCGCAGTCCGATCGCCCGCTCGGCACTCCGCCCGAACGAGTTCCGACGCCACAAGGTGGAATCTGGCGGCGGCGTCCCGCCACCACTCGCGGGTCACCTCCTGATACGCAGCAACTACCACATCGCGCGACGGGCGTGCCGTGAGGTAGCTGACGACCGACGTTTCGACGTAGGCGGTGGGGTTCATCTACCGAAGATCACTCGTCGCAGGACCAAGCGCGTGGCGAGTCGCTCGACTTCGTGATTGCCAACATCGCGCCAATCCGGCGGACGGTATCGCAGAAGTGCTGGATTTCCTCAGGGCGCAACCGTCGACCGAGAACCGCCTCCTCCCGGTAGGACAGCCACTTCTTGAGGACTTGGTAACCCCCAAGCCTGTAGTTCCAGACCTCAGCAGGCACGTTTCGCCAGAACGCCGAGCCGTTGAGGTAGACATCGAACGTGCTTCCACCGAGCGCGGACCCGGAGTCGCCCATCGCTGCGCGTTCCGTCCGCGTGTATTCGCGCTCGACGGCCCTTCCCGGGCCGGGCATGACGGCATCATCCTTCCCGAACCTGCCCCATCCCGCAACGACCGCGAAGTCTTCACGCGTCATGTTGTGCCCGCTGACCGTAGCAGGTACGCCGAGAGCCGCCAGCTCCGGCTTCAGTTTGCCCTCGGTAACTCCGGGAATGCCCGTGTCACAATCGAATAGCGTCACCAGTTCGCGTCCTCGCGCCGCTGACTCCTCAATCACACTCGCCGCACTGGCCGAGTTTCCGTCCGGCCAAGCCGGGAGCGGAATACGTGGCCATCCCATACATAGTGCGTCGCCGTTCACCGTCCGGTAGCCCGGGTCGTGCAGCACCGCCAATACATGGTGGAAGGAGGTCGTCCACGCCGAGACCGAGGCGCTCAAGATAGTGTTGGACCGTCTCCTCCCCAACGTATTTGGGCTGTCTGAGATTCTCCTTAATCGTCCCGTTTTCGCGACGCCATGCAGGAAACCAGCTCGACAGCCCGTTGCCAAAGTTGTCCGCCATATGCCGGACTACCGTACCGCGCGAGAACTCTGCCTTAGCTTCGCGTTCGCGAGCTTCGATCCACAAATTGCCCTCAAACACATGGCGCCGGTAATCGGGGCGGGACCGATCCAGCAGACCGCCATCCCCCTCCCAATACAGCCATCGGTTGTCGAAAGGCCTGTACACGAACCGGATGAACCCCGACTCCTCGGGCCCGCCCCGCTTCAGGAGTGCTTCTCGCACCTGCGACCAATCGGCTTCGGACTTCATCGCCGCTGGATAGCGGCGCTCAATTTCCTCGTGGCTCAGATTTCGGTCGAAGTAATCTCCAAGTCGCGCCCTGAGACTGTCGAGATCGACATCTATCAGGAAACGGTCGCGGCTGGTTTTGACTCCAGGGAACGACACCGCAAACAGATCGGGCAACGATGGCCAGTCGAACCAGTCAGGGCTTACTGCCGTCCGCACGAACGGAAGGCCAAGCTCCAACACCGGTTCGACGGTTTCGTAAAGCGTCCTGGGCTCTTCCTCGGCCGTCGAAGTCAGTTCAGTGCGCTTCGCCTGCCCCCAGAGGTGCCTGAATCCCACCTCATCAGCCGGTGCATGGTCCGGTTTGCGCACCAGCGTCGCGATAGCCGTGCCGACCTGAATGCCCACCGGATCGCCCGAGGTCGAGAATATGCTCGGATCGGGCGAGCCGTCCGGCGCGACCTTGCCAGTCTTGTACTTGTCACCGTTCAAGCAGTCGATGCGTATCGCGTCGAACGTTTCGAGATAGCGTTCCCGCATCCCGGTGAAGGAAAGCCGGTCCAGCCACGAATAGTTGGAGATAAAGCAGACGACGCCCTGACCCGTGTTCTCCGCGATACGGCGCTCCGCCATACGGAAGAACCGCACATACGGATCGTTCAGTCCTTGGCCTTCTGGTCGCCGTACCCTCCTGGTCGCCCGGTAGGCTTCCGTGAGTTCCCGCTCCTCGTCCACAGCCATGCCCGCGTAGCCGTCGTAGGGCGGGTTGCCCAAGATCACGAGAATCGGCGTCCGCTGCTTCACGCGCTCTGCCCGATCGCGTTCTTCTTCCAGTTCCGGGAAGACCAACTGCTCGCTCGCGTGTGATCCCCAACCGGTCAACGCGTTAGTCAAGAACACGCTCGCCCGTTCGTTCGCCGCGTCCACCAGTGGCGCATCGAGAGCCTCCATGGTCAAGCCGACTTGGAGATGCGCCACGACAAACGGCGCTGGCATGATCTCGAAACCGAACACCCGTTCCATCGCCGCTCGTTTCACCCGCGCTCCAGTCAGCGCCCCGAGCCCTTGACTTTCGAGATTGGCGGCAATGCGACGCAGGACCTCAGACACATAGGCCCCGGTCCCGCAACACGGATCCAGGACGTAGACATTTTCGCCGGCGAGTCCGTCCGGTATGTCGAGATCGTCCTTCAACGCCTTGTCGACCCGAGCCACCATGTACCTGACCACCTCCGACGGGGTGTACCAGACGCCAAGTTGCTTGCGCAGTTCAGGGTCGAACGCGGCAAGGAACGGCTCGTAGAAGTACGGGACAGCCTCCCCTTCGTCAAAGCGGGAAAAAAACGCAGCCCGGTCCACCCGGTCGAGGGCAGCGGAACTCCAGTCCAGAACTTCGACCAGGCCGAGCGGCTGCAAGCGTCCCGGATCTGAAAGCTGCTGGAACAGCGCCCGCAGCACTGGCGCACGCAGGTACCAAACCGTTTCACGCCAGTGGAACCGTCCGCTAGGCGCTGGCGATTGTCTCGCCCAAAGGACCCAAGCTGAGAAGACTCCGTAGAACAGCGTCTGCACCAGCGTCGAGCGGAAGAAGGCTGCACCGCGATCGCCTTCGAAGCGGACGCCGAGAGCGTCTTCCAGCGCATTGCGAACCACCCGCAGGGACGGCGCTTCTCCTGCCATCTCGACTCGGCTAAGACCATCGCGCGCATAGGAGGCGAGCAGCCACGCCAAATCCTTTGGCTCCACAAGAGCGGCGCGATGCGACAAGGCACGCGCAAGGTACTCGCCGAGACCGGCCCCCACATCGCGCGCCAAAACCCGTGGCCTTTGCAGGCGCCGCTCAAAATCGTCCGCATTTGCCGCCAGTTTGAAACTCTCAAGCTTGGCAGGCTGGCCCGCTCCGTCCGCTCCCACCAGCACGAATTCATGGGTGTTCGTCACCAAGACCAGCCCGTATCGGCTTCGGTATCGTCTTACCTGATCGCTCTCTGCCGTAACCGATGCGTCCTCGTCCGGGGTCTTCACTTCGACTACTCCGCGTTCCGGCAGCTGGCCCTCACGCGCACGGCCCTTCTGCACTTGCCGACCCGCATACAGTCCAAAGTCGGGATGACCCGCGCCCTGGTCCGCTAGTTCCTGGATACAGAACACCTTCGGCCTGAGCGTTGCACCTACTGCATCCAACAGACCGGCCAACGGGCCGTAACTTGACCGTTCGCTGGTCGCGCCACCTGACGCACGCACGCGCCGAAGATCGGTGAAATAGGACTCCACCGCGGCTATCAGGCTTTTGTTCGACCTGCCCATGGCACCCCGTTGTCGCCCACTCACGCCCGATTTGCAACCCCTCGCGAAATCGTGACCTACGGTCCCTTGTCCGGTCCTCCAACGCCGAACCCTAGATCAAGGGGGTCTCGCGACAGTCAGACAGCGCCAAGACGGAGAGTGGTCGAAGGACGGACAACGCCAGTTCTTCATCAATCTTCACTGCAAGGAGGCGGCGCTCGCCTTCGTGCATCTGATGCCGTTTCCCGGGAGGGCGCGTCCCTTTTGGGACCGGGCCCTAGTCGCCTTCGGCGACCCGAGCCCGCTGGCGCGGTCTCGTCCCATCCGGGTAACGGTCCCTCGCGCTTCCGCCCTCCGGGCGGTGTGGCCGCGCTGACAGCTCCGCAGTAGACCAACGCGCCGGTTGGCCCATGGCCGCCATGCGGCATATCCGAGCGGCGGGGCCCCGCTTCGCCCAGCAAGCGCAACAGCCATGCGCGATGCCGTCGACACCGCTCGGCAGCGTCCCCGTGTGTCGCCTCTGCCGCTGTGATCGACACGTTCGGTCGTCCGTCTTGTGCGCCAGCGTGCCACGCGTGCTCGCCCGGTCAACCCTTGCGGGTTCTCCGCGCGCTCCGACCTCGCTGCCGCGAGGTGACCGGCCTGCGCGCGCGTGCCGCCTGTCCAGGCACCGACCCACTCCCGCGTCGGCAACTCAGCCTGAACAGGAGATCACCATGGACCTCGATACCCTCATCGCCCAGTGGAGCGGGAAAGCGCCGCCGGGCTTCGTACCGCACGCGGTCATCCGGCAGGAACCGCCACGATGCGTGCAGCCGGGATGCAAAAGACCAGCCTCGCTCAAGTCCAACGGGGAATACGCCAAGAGTTGCGAGCCCTGCCGGATTCGTCGAGCGAAATCCTGCCGACGGCGCCGTAAAGCCCTTGTTGCCAACGGCGGCTGCCGTCGATGCGCGTACCGCAAGTGACTGCCGGGCGACTTCCTCTGCGAGCGGTGCCGCGAAGACCGGGACATCGAACGCGCGCAGAAGCGCCAGGACGCCATCGACGCGACGGCCATCGACGAGTTCGCGGCCAAGCCCGACAAGGCGCACCGCGCGAGCAATCTTGATATGGGCGTTTCGATCTGGAACGCCCGCCCGCCGCGGGAACCTTCCGCAGCTTACTGGGCGCCGCTACCAGACCCTGTGCCGAAGCAGGAGCGCGAATGGGAGCGGTCGCTGTGGGATTCGGGGTGGCGGTATAGACGCTGCTGAGTCCGCCTTTCCCGCCGGGGCGCGCGGCTTTCGGGGTCGCGCGTCCCGATCCACCAACTCACACAGGAAACCCAACCATGAACGACAACCACCACAACCAACCCGAGTCGGTCGAAGAGCGGATCGAGCGCCTCGAGGTCCAGAAGATCCGCCTCGAAACGCAGCTCATCGAGGCCGGCATGCGCCGGGACCGCGTCCGCCTGGTGCTCGACATCGTCAAGTGGACCGTCATCACCGCCGCCGTGGTCTTCGCCTTCATCGCCGCCGACCGGCTCGGCTGGTTCTAGGACCGCGTCGCCCCGCCGGGGCGCCATGCCCGTGCGGCCCGTGCGGCGTGCGGCGAGCACAACAGATCCGTCTCAACACAGCGCACAACGATGCGGAAGGAACCAGTACACTTCGGGCGTAACTCTTTAAGCATATGATAAATAAATAAATATTGCGTTTCTCTTCGACTTTGACGATGATCGCGCCCATGCGTCCCTCGTCGTTTCCCACCATGCGCGGAAAGCCGCTCCCGCCGCCCGCCGGATGACCCGCCTCTTGTCCCGCCCGCGCAACAGACCGACCTTCGACGCCGCCGCCGAGGCCGCGCGCCTGAAGGCCGACACCCGGGCCCGGCGTCGCCGCCGCCGCACCAGCTCCTGTCTCGACCGCCACACGCACGAACTGCTCGCGCTGTACGACGCGGGCGCCACCGTCGCCGAGTTGCAGCGCTGGCTCGAAACGCGCCGCGTGCGGGTCCACCAGACCACCGTCGGCCGGTGGTTGCGCCGCCGCGGCTGAAGCCGACCGATCCCGTGCCGAAGTTCCGCAAGTCCCGGTCGCCCGAGCAGCAGGCCAGGGCCGCCGTCGGCCGTCTGGTCAACCTCGGCGTCCTGCGCCGCAATCCCCATGCGCCGGCGTCCGTCGGCACAGTGCGCAACATCCGTCAGTGCCTGACCCAGATCGCCCGCCACCTCGCCGGGGACGGCCTCGAGCTGCTCGACCTCACACCCGCGAAGGCCGACGCCTACCTCCGCTCGCGCGCCGCCGATCTCGGCCAGAAGGCCCTCGACGGGCACCGGCAGGCGCTCCAGAAGCTCCTGATCCATGTACGCGGGTCGCTGCCCGTCGGCGGCAAGCTGACCATCGTCCGCTCGCTCAAGCCGTCCCGCAAAGGCGGGCGGGCCTACGCCGCGCACCAGGTCCCGATGGTCGCCGCCCGGCAGACGGCGCCCAACGCGCTCGCCACCCTGGTCGCCCACGCGGCCGGGCTGCGCGCGCACGAGCTTCTGACGCTGGCCCGGCCCGCCGAGCAGGCCCCCGACGTCCGACCCGCGCGCCCGGAGAAGTTCTACGGCCGGCCGGGAACCGACTACACGGTGGTCGGCAAGGGCGGCCTGGTGCGCCTCGTCCGCGTTCCCGACGATCTGGCCGAGCGCCTCGAGGAGCGCCGCCTCGATCACCCGGCGCCCGTCACCGACCGCGGCATCCGGTACGTGTCCCGGTACGACGTCGGCGGCGGGGAGGCGTGGAGCCGCAGCTTCTCCCGCGCCTCGCACGGCGCGCTCGGCTGGAGCCGCGGCGCCCACGGTGTACGTCACGGCTTTGCCCAGCAGCGCATGGCCGAACTGCAGCGCCACCTCGTCTACGACGACGCGCTGGAGGTCGTCAGCCAGGAGCTTGGGCATTTCCGCCCGCTTGTCACCGAGGAGTACCTGAGGTGAGTCGCCGGCTGACGCTCCACCTCACGGCGCGCCACAACTCGGCCCTCGACCGGATACTGGGCGGCGACGACAGCCACGACAACAACCAGAGACGGCGCGCGGTCGAACAGCTCATCCTCGACAGTGCGCGCGAACCGGAGGATCGGGCAGGCGCGCTGAACACTGCCGTCGTCGAGCCTCCCGGCTCCAGAAACGAATCCGCCGCCCGGAACGACACCGAAAGCACCGTCAGGCTGATCGACCGCCTGAAGGCATCCCGCGATCGCTACCGGGATCTCGCCGTGCGCGCCGAGGCCGCCCTCCTGGGCGTGCCGGTGCGCGACGACTACGGCAGCATCGAACGCCGCCTCGAACGGGCGCTTCGAGCCAAGGGCTTCCGGATGCCCGCCGCGTCCGGTCCGCGGCGACCCGGGGATCGACCGCCCGCCGGGAGTCGCCGCAGGGGAGGCCGGTAGGCCGTGTTCATCCTGTTCCTGATTGTCGCCCTGATCGCGGGAGCGGTCCTGCTGGCCCTGAACGCCCACGAGCGCGTCGAGGGCCTCCTGCTCTTCGACAAGGCCACCGGCGCCGCCGTCCTCGAAGGCTGGTCGATCCTCGCCCACCACTCGGTCATCGCCGGCATCCTCGCCACCGTGGTGTTCCTGCTGGCGCTCGCCATCGGCCTCTCCACCTCCGAACTGCACATCCGCGCCGCGCTCCGCCTACGTCGGGAATGGCTCGACCGCAGGTACCGCGACGACCAGCTCGGCGTCGCCCGCGACGACTGCCGGCGCCTTGAGAAGCAGCTCGCCGACGCCCAGCGGCAACTGGTCGCCGTCAAGGGCCAGCGCGCCAGGTTCCGGCGTTCCCTGCGCCAGGTCACGCGGGAGCGCGACCGCGCGCTGAAGGCCGCCGCGGAGGCTGCCGCGGCGCGCGAGCCGCCCGGTTCCGCGCCATCCGACGGCGACTAGCCGCGACCGCCGCCGAAACGCAGCATCCCGCCCCGAGCCGTCAGGCCGCGACATCGTCGCGAAGCGTGCGCTGCGCCCCGACGCTGTGGGACGGACTCGGAAGTCACGTCCCACAGCGTCGGGGCGGCGTTTCCGCCGAACCGCGCACGATCTCGCGCGCACCCCTTCCGCGCACCTGTTTGCCACGCGCTCGGCACGTCTGTAGAGTCCGCGCCGAACCTCAAAACCGAACCTCTTCGGAGGTCGTCAGACGCCGGGATCTGCAACCCGGACATGGAGTCCCCCGCCAGGCAGAACAACGGGGAGAAGTTCCGAACGGATCCATCGATTCACAGCACGCCGCGGGTGATCCAGCGGCCTGCATCGAATCTCCAGCAACCCCGGCTGACCACAACGGGAGACGGCCTCAAAAGGGCCGGCGATTGCGGCAGACCGCAGGTAACCCAGCGGTTCGCTTCGATCCACAGCACCCCGGCTGACCAAAACGGGAGGCGCCCACAAGGCGTTGCAGACGTTCCACTGGCCAAAGGGAACCGCCGCCCGCGACAAGGGCAAGCGCGAGATCAGTGCCGGCGCCGTCCGCAAGGACGAAACAGGGTGCGAACAGGATGACCGGATTGGTACCCGCGATTCCGCTCAGCACCGACCGATCGCAAGCATCGGTCGAATGCGAGAGTTTCTTACAGCCCAATTCGACCGCTTGCCCCTCAGCCGCCGACCGGCGGTGTCGTCCGGCCGGTCCGCCGGTGTTCCGCGACAATCGAGACGCAACCGCTCATCCCCGATCAACGCGCCACATCACCGCCGTTGGCGTCTCAGACCCGCCGCCCCGTAAAACGCCACCACGCCCGGGGGCATCGTCCCGTTCAACCGTCCAGCACGCAGTTCACCGACTCCGGTTCCGCTGCCCCGCATCCTCGGCGAGTTCCGCATCGCCGCAGCGATATCCTGCGACAGCCCTAGGTATTCGAACATTCGAATGCTGCTCGCGTTAGCGCCTCGATCTTGAACGAGCAACCACGCTGCATGATAATGCCGTGCAATACCTCGAGTAAAGTGGAGCGACCAGCATGGCGAACCATCTCGTCCAGGCCCGCATCGACCGCGAGGTCAAGGAAGAGGCCGCGACGGTGCTCGCGGCAATGGGACTCACCGTCTCCGATGCGGTGCGCCTTCTACTTACGCGCATTGCCCGCGAAAAGGCGCTGCCTTTTGCGCCCCTCATACCCAACGACGAGACCATCGCCGCCATGAAGGAAGCGCGTGCCGGCGACCTGCCGCGGTTCAAGGGCACTGAGAGTCTGTTCGACGACCTGCATGCGGACGATTGAACGGACGAGCCGGTTCAAGCGCGACTACAGACGCGAGTCCCGAGGTCGTCACCGGAACGACCTCGATGAACGGCTCGCCGTCATCGTGAACGCCCTCGCCTACGACATCCCCCTCGATGCGCGTCACCACGACCATGCACTGAGCGGTCCCTGGAGCGACTTCCGTGACTGCCACGTCTGGCCGGATCTCGTCCTGATCTACGAGAAGCCCGACGCCGGGACACTACGACTCGTGCGCATCGGGTCACACGCGGAACTGGGACTCTCAACGTGATGTCGTCGTCAGCCACTTGGCCCCCGTCAGCACGCAATCGACCAATGCGGTCACTCCCGCTGGCGCAAACTCACGAGCAGCACCCACCTCCGACTGGCAATCGGCTTCAAGATCGATGACGGTTTCCCGCTGGGCGGATCTCAAGGCCATCGGTGCCCATCTCGCGTCGCATCGCCTTACCGGACTCCTGTCCATCGACCTGGAGGGCGCTACAACCATCTCCGCCATCGGCGCGATAGCCACCGATCGCGAGAACGCCTTTGCTTGGAAACGCGGTAGCCGAGGACTCGACAAGGCTCTGGCCGAACTGGAAGAATTCGCCAGAGGTGCGTCCTGTCTCGTGGGCCACAACATCATCGGACATGACCTCCCGCTGCTCGCCAAACACGCACCCGATCTGGAGCTGTTGAATCTCCCTGCCATCGATACTCTCTACCTCAGTCCCCTTGCCCGCCCGGAGAATCCGTACCACCATCTGGTCAAGCAACACCATGAGCCCGCCCTGGCAAGGACGCAGGTCAACGACCCGTTACTCGACGCAGAATTGACGCTCGAACTCCTAGCAGACATCGTCGACGATCTGAGCGACAAGCACAGCGACCTTCTGTTGGCTTGGCACGCCCTTCTTGCGGCGGGGGTCAAAGCACACGCGTTCGACGCGCTGTTTCGGACCGTTCGTTTCGTCGACTCCGCGCCATCACTTTCGCAAGCCCTCCCAGCAATCCAACGTCGGCTGACCGATTTCGGGTGCCGCAACCAAGCCGCGTCCATCATCCGCGATGCTCCGTCGGATCCCCTTCCCCTGGCCTACCTCTTGGCCTGGCTGCCCGTCGCCGGCGGCAATTCCATCATCCCGCCATACGCCGAGAAACGGTTCTCCCCGAGCCTCCTCGCTGTGAGGCTGCGCGACTCGCACTGCGGCGACAGCAGTTGTTCATGGTGCTCCGAACGCCTGGATCCAGTGAAAGCCCTAGGACGCTGGTTCGGCCACTGGTTCGAACACGACTCTCCCGCCTTTCGCAGGAACCGCGAAGGCGAGAGCCTCCAGCGCCTAATCATCGAACGCCACCTCGCACACTCCCACGTCCTGGGCATTCTTCCAACGGGAACGGGCAAATCGCTCTGCTACCAGCTTCCGGCGCTCATGCGCTACGAGGCCAGCGGTGCGCTGACAGTGGTGATTTCGCCGCTGGTGGCGTTGATGGCCGACCAGGTGCAGGCCATGCAACGCGACAGGATCGTGTGCGCCGTGACCATCAATGGCCTCCTGTCGTGGCCGGAACGCGGTGACGCGCTCGCCCGCATCCGTTTCGGCGACGTCGGCATCGTCCTCGTCGCCCCGGAGCAGTTGCGCAACCCAACATTTCGCAGTGTCCTGGCTGGAAGGCGGATCGGCGCATGGGTGATCGACGAGGCGCACTGTCTGTCGAAGTGGGGTCACGACTTCCGTCCCGACTACCGCTACGTTGCTCGCTACATCGCCGAGCATCACCGCGAGGAGACTGCCCCGATCCTCTGTCTCACCGCCACCGCCAAGCACGACGTTGTCGATGACATACGCGACTACTTCGATGAAAGGTTGCAGGCTCGGCTGGAAGTAATCGACGGCGGCGCGGAGCGCACCAATCTGGATTTCGTGGTGATGCCCACTACACCCGCTCAACGTGTCGAACACATCCACCACGCGATCGAGGGCGCGCTCAGCGGTTCGGAGTCGGGCGGTGCCATTGTCTACTGTGCCACGAAGAGAAGCACCGAAGGGACCGCGCAGGCCCTTACAGAGCGCGGAATACGAGCAGAGTACTTCCACTCCGGCCTCTCGCCCGAACGCAAACGCGAGGTCCAGCGCGGCTTTCACGACGGCGATGTCGACGTCGTGGTTGCGACCACCGCTTTCGGCATGGGTATCGACAAGCCGAACGTGCGCACCGTGATCCACGCCGAGATCCCCGGGTCGCTCGAGAGCTACCTCCAGGAGGCGGGCCGCGCGGGCCGCGATGGCAAGGACGCCCATTGCCTGTTGCTGTTCGCCGACGACGATCCGGAGAAGCAGTTCTCGCTCACCGCACGGTCCCGTCTTGAGCGCCGCGACATTCAGGCCGTGCTACGCGCCCTGCGCCGCCTCGACAGCCGCCGGCGGCGGCATAGCGAACAGATGGAAGACGCCGTCGTCGCGACCGCCGGGGAGATCCTCATCGAGGACGCCGACGGCGAATTCACGCGAGACAGCGCCACCGACGACGACCGCGTGCGGACCGCGATCGCGTGGTTGGAGGAGGCAAGACTCGCCCAGCGCGACGAGAACTACACGCGCGCCCCTCCTCCCTGCGTGTCAAGACCGTCGCAGAAGCCAGCGAGATCATCGAACGCGAAGGCTCGAACAGGCGCATCCGGGAAGACGTCCGCAAGCGGATGTCCACAGTGGTCCGCATCCTGACGCATGCCGATCCCGACTCGGGCATCACGACGGACGAGTTGATGGCGGAATGCGGATGCTCGCTGCCCCAGCTTCGTGCTGTGTTCAGCGCGTTGGAAGCCATCGGTGTCGCCACCAACGACATGCGCATCACCGTCTACGTCCATGTGGGCGTCGAGAACGCATCCGAGCGGCGCCTCGCGGCGGCCCGAGAGCTGGAGACTGCTCTCATCGGTGCACTTCGCGAAGAAGCGCCAGATCAGGACACGGACCAGTGGACCCGCCTCGGACTCCGCCAGCTCGCACAGCGCCTGCGCGAGAGCGAGATCGAGAACCCGCTTCCCGAGCTTCTCGTGCGGATTCTGCGCGGTCTCGCGGCCGATGGCCGGGACGAACCCGGTGCGCTTAGAAGTCTCGAGGTCCGAACCCGCGACATGGACACAGCCGTAGTCCGGCTTCGACGACCGTGGAACATGATCGAACGGATCGCCAGGCTCCGCCGCGACGGCGCCGCCCGCCTGCTCGACCATCTGGTCGGAAAGGTCCGGACAGGGGTGCGCGGCGTAGATCTCCTCGTCGAGACGACATACGGTGAACTCGAACGCGCCGTCAAAGCGGACATGGTGCTGACCGCCGAATTGAAGGAACGCAACACCCACGCACTTGTCGACCGCGCCTTGCTCTGGATGCACGAACAGGAGGTCCTCACCCTCAACCGGGGACTGACTGTCTTCCGACCCGCCATGACCCTCAAGGTGACCCGCGATGGCCGGACGTTCCGGGTCGCGGACTTCAGCCCCTTGAAGCAGCACTACGCGGAACAGACTACGCAGGTTCATGTCGTCGCCGAGTACGCCCGCCTCGGCATGGCGGACATCGGCCTTGCGCTGCGGTTGGCCATGGACTACTTCGAACTGGACAGCGAGTCGTTCGTCGCCAAGTGGTTCAAAGGCAAGGAGTCCACACTCCGCCGCGACACCCTCCCGAACCATTACGACGAAATCGTGACCCAGCTTGCCAACCGCGACCAAGAGCGGATCGTCGCGGACGACCGGGAGCGCACCAACGTACTGGTTCTCGCGGGTCCCGGATCAGGCAAAACGCGGGTGTTGGTACACCGTATCGCCTACCTGATCCGCGTCCGGCGAGAGAATCCGAGGGACTCGCCCTCACCTACAATCGCCATGCCGCCGTGCAGGCTCGCCGACGGCTCCACGACCTGATCGGTTCCGACGCCCGTAGCGTGAACGTCATGACGTGCCATGCGCTTGCCATGCGCGTTCTCGGCATGTCGTTCGCCAACACGGCCGCCGATCCCAGCGATGCCACGTTCGAGCACATGCTTCGCGAGGCCGCGCTGGCTCTTAGAGCGGACGGCGAAGCATCCACGACTGTCAACCGCGACCAGATGATCGGGAGGCTCGCGTGGGTTCTCGTCGACGAGTATCAGGACATCGGGGAACCCGAATTCGAACTCATCTCCGCCTTGGCTGGATGGACACTTGCCGAGGACGACGCCAGACTCAACCTGTTCGCCGTGGGCGACGACGATCAGAACGTCTATAGCTGGAAAGGCGCCTCCGTGCGGTTCATCCGCCGTTTCGAAGTCGACTATCGTGCCAGTCTGGACTATCTGGTCGAGAATTACCGATCTACCGGCAACATCATCGACGCTTCCAACTGCTGTATCGACGTTGCCAAAGATCGACTGAAACGTGACCACACGATAGGGATAGATCGAGGTCGACACGATGAGCCGCCTGGCGGGCGCTGGACGGCGATCGACCACGTCGCGAAAGGGAAGGTCCAGATCCTTCGCGCGACAGGCGGTCAACTCGCCCAGTCCATGATTGCCATAGACGAACTCAGGCGCCTCGCCGCGCTCGATCCCCAGTGGAGATGGGATCGTTGCGCCGTCATTGCGAGGAAATGGGAGGACCTCGATCCAGTCGCGAGCGTCTGTGTCCAAAGCGGTATTCCTTTCCAGAGCGCGCAGGAGGAACTGGGATCCTTTTGGCGTGCACGCGAAACTCAATCCTTGCTCAGTGCGCTCGAGACCGCCGGACCCACCACCACGAGACGTGCCATCGAACAACACCTGAGGGACCCAACGTCCGGGTCATGGGGGCAGCTTCTTGCCCAAGCGTTGGAAGAGTTGTTGCTTGAGGAACCCAATGCTACGGTGCTTCCGGCCGCTTACGTCCGTAACTGGCTCGGCGAGTGGAGCCGCGAGGTCCGTCGCCGACAGCAAGGACTCCTCCTCACGTCCGCCCACCGCGCTAAAGGGCTTGAGTTCGGCCACGTCGTGATCCTCGACGGCAAGTGGAACGCGACCAATGCACGGGAGGACGAGGGAGCGCCGCGCCGCCTCTACTACGTCGCGATGACCCGCGCGAGGGAAACCCTCGCCTTGGTCGATCTGGCCGACCACAGCGAACGGGACTCGGACGACCCGCCGCTCGCGGCGTCCAACCGGCAACGGGCCGCCACATTGATCGAACCGCTCAAGGTGCGACCGTGCACACTGGAGCGCCAAGTCCCCTCTCCCGACACTACCAATCCGCGTCTACATGACAAGACCTTGGTGTGCACGATGGGCCACGTTTACATGGATTTCGCCGGACAGTCGCCGGCCCATACCGAGACGCACCGGGCCATTTCCGCGCTCAAACCCGGCGACACGCTGTCGCTTGTCCGCCAGAACGCACGGTGGAAGATGCTCGACAAGCACGGACGCCAAGTGGGGCGCATGAAGGTCGACTGGGATGTCCCGCCAGGAATGGAAGTCGTCGGCGCCACCGTCCACGGTGTGTTCGTCCGATGGCGCGAAGACGTAAAGGATGAACGTTTTTCCAGCAACCTCCAGTGCAACACTTGGGAGGTGGTCGTACCCAAGCTCACCCTTGCACCGCGAAACACCGACAGACGCCCTGATTGAACGTCGAGAACGACGCGACTGTCGTCATCCTCCGCCGAGCGAGCGCCAAGGGCGCTCCGCCGCAAACGTAGCGCAGCACGCCGCAACAGGATCTCGAGCGGTCGCCTCACGGACCGCTGCAGCCGTCGCCGCTTCGCCGCCTCGCGCCTCGCAAGCAGCAAGCGCCAAAACGCCGAAAGCCAAGAAGCCAAGACGCGCCATGCTGGTGCTCAAAATCCCACAGGCCAACAAGTCACGGAACCAGTACTGGCACTCGACAAGCGGCATAAAATGTAGTTGAATCAGCAAGTTGATGGCAGTGTGTCGCGGACGCGCCGACCGAGCGCGCGATGCGGCGCCAGTCGTCGGCGAACGGGGCGCCCAGCGGCAGGTGGACGACGATGCGCCGAACCGACGTCTCGATCCAGGCGCCGGGCTTCGGCAGGCGCAGCCGCAAGGTGCCGACCTGAGCGCGCGCACAGCTCGTCCACCGAGCCTTCAGGCGAAGTTCCTGCATCGGCACGCAGGCGGCCGCCGTCATGAGGACGCGGAACTGGCTGGCCAGGAAGCGCGTGCAGCTGGTGCGGTCGATCTCCAGTCCCTGCCCGAGCTCCTTCAACCGGTTCTCGGCATCGCCCCGGGCGCAGTGCATCCGCTCGCAGACGTGATTCGGCGTCGTCTTCAGGTTCGTGACCGGGAACCGCGGGCTGTCCTTCGGCTGCCGGCCGGGATGCGCGGTCGCCTCGGCCTTGACGACGACCCGGCGCTCATGGGGCCAACTCCGGGCTTGACAGGCGAACGCGCCGTGGCGGCGGGCCGATGCGCGCCCCGCTTCGACATCGGACCGCACCTCCTCCATCAGCGGTTCGGCAAGGCGCTCCAGCGTCGGGTTCTTCGCCATGCCCACCACGCACTCCAGTCCCTCCGCCTCGAAAAACGCGAACAGCTCCGGGCCGGAATGCCCCCGTCCAGGCGGATCCGCAGCCGCGCCTGGGGAAACGCCCGCCGCAGCCGCGGCAGCAGGCGCTTCAACACACCGATGCAGCCGTGCTTCGCGGCCGCCTTGCCAGAGCGCAGGACGCAGCAGAACAGACACTGCTCCACCTCGTCGTCGAAGGTCAGGAAACCGCCCAGCGGCAGATAACAGGACGTGTCGTGGAAGCCGTCGAAGAACGTCAGCTGCTGGCCGCCATGGGTCGGATCGACCGTCGGATCCAGATCGACCGTGATCCGCCGAACCCCCTTCCTGCGCCGTCTGTGGCGGGCAGTCACCGTCTCCGCCAGCGCTTCGGACAGGCGCACCAGATCCCTCGGCCGCACCGCGTTCTCGAACCGCGACAGCGTCGGCTGCGACGCCAGCGACGCGCCGGCGACCGGTCCCGTCCCGCCAGCAGCTTCATCGCCGGATCGCGCGCCAGCCGGGCCGCGTCGTTGCCGTCGGCGCAGCCGCAGGCGATGCCGAACAGACGCTGCCGAAACAGCTCCCGAAGGGAATGGGCGACCTTCGACTGCTCGCGGCCGTCCGACAGGCACCCCGCCAGCGTCTCGCTCAACCGAAGCCGCTCGTCGCAGGCCTCGAGCAGAATCGCGCCCCCGTCCGAACTGGCATGTTCCTGGTCGAACTGGACCGTCACCCCCTTCTTCGACAGACCCGCGAACAGCACACGCTGTTTGGTGGCATGGTGACCCATGCAAAAGCCCTTCCCTGCGTCAACCGGTTGTCTGGCAACGCCATTTTCGCAGAGCCAAGGGCTTTTGTCTCATCCGATCATGAATAATCCGGGCTAGGAGTTTGTCGGTTTTAGGATTTGAGGTGGCCGAAAGGCGACCGTGAACTGGATCTCGTGCCAGTGGACGGGGTTGGCGTGTATTTCGGTGTCGGCCACCTGACCGGCGTTGCACCGCCCATGCATGCCAGATCGGCGTGGAAGCGCCGCGAAGGTCCGATTCTCGAGGAAAAGACGAGGGTTGCCCCCGCTCAGCTCAAGGCGTGCATTCGCTTCAGGTTCCACGCCAGGCAGGTCAGCGTCCATTCGCCACGAACCGCCTCCAGTCCGCGCAGATGGAAGCGCCGGAAGCCCATCGCCTCCTTGACGATCCCGAAGACGGTCTCCACCGTCGACTTGCGCCGCGCATGCAACGCCCGGCCCTCCGGGGTCTGCAGCCGATGCGCCATGCGCGTTGCCGGATCCGCGTCCTCCGGACAGGGCGGCGGCGATGCGCGCCGCTCCGCCAGCGGCACGTTGTGCGCCTTGCGCCCCGTGGCGATGTGCGGTGTGAGGCCCGCCGCCTCGCAATGCGCCACGTTGGCCCGGCTGAAGTGCCCCGTGTCGGCCAGCAGCCCCACCGGCTGCCCCAGCGCCGCCGGCAACGCATCCAGCGCCTCGAGCGTCGGCGACACCTCGCGCCTGTCGTTGCAGCGATCGACCACATCGGCCGTCACCGCCAGGTGGCTTTCGATGTCCACGCCCGACTGCGCGTTGCAGGCCTGCTCGAAACCGTTCGAAGTCGGCATGATGCGCGACTCCGGGTCCGTCAGGTTCACCTGATCCGCATCCCTCGGTCCCGCCTGTGGCGCCTGGGGTGGACGACCACGGGGCTTGCGCCCCGTCTCCTTCTCCTTCTCGCGCCGTGCCTCGAGCCTCTCCTCGTGGTCCGCCTGTTCCGCCGCGTGGCGTTCCTGCGCCCGCCGTTCGATCTCCGCCTGCGCCGCCTCGATCACCGCCAGCCGCTCCGCGCGGCGCTTCAACTCCTCCGGAACATCCAGTTCAGGCTCCGAATCCTCTGCCTGCGCCGCCTGCTCCAGCAGCGCCGACACCTCGCCGCGCAACTGCTCCTCGAGGCGCTTCGCATGCCCCCAGCCGAGCGCCCTGTGCCGGCTCGCGTTCGCCTGAACCTTTGTCCCGTCCAGGCTCGCGTTGCCCAGCTTCAGCAAGCCCGCCTCTTGCGCGATCAACAGAATCCGAACGAACAGCCCCTGCAGGTCCTCGAGAAAACGCCTGCGGAAACTCGCAGTCGTGTCGTGGTCCGGATGCGAGTTCGCCGCAATGTGCCGAAACGCCACCGAATCGCAGGTCGCCCGCTCCAGCCTGCGGCTCGAAAAGACCCCCGTCGCGCAGCCGTGGAACAGCAGACCCAGCAACAGCGCCGGATGATGCGGATCCTTCCCGCCGCCACCGCATTGACGCTCCAGCGCGCTCAGGTCCAGCCGATCCACAACGTCCACCACAAACCGCGCCAGATGATCGTCCGGCAACCAGTCCTGCACCGACGGCGGCAGAAGGCAGGGCGTGTCACGATCCACTGGGCGAAACTTCGAGGACATCGGTCAGGCGTCCATCAACAACAACAACCCAATTTTACCCGGATCGCCAAATCCGACAGGCTGCTAGGGCACTCCCCCAGCGAGGTCCTGCGCCCGTAGAGCCGACGCCCGCGTCGGGGGAGTCCGAGACCAGACGAGATTTCATCGCGTTGGCTCTGTAGCCCCTACGCGCTTCGCCGCCGACGTTGAAGTGCGATAGGCTGCCCCGTTCCTGGCAGCCCGACCCAGCGACCATCGTCCTTTGAGGAAATCCAACATGCCCGTCTTCGAACGCAACGACATCCGCATCAACTACGAAATCTACGGCGAGGGCTTTCCCGTCCTGCTGTTCGCACCCGGCGGGATGCGCTCCGCCATCTCGTTCTGGCGCGGTTCCGAGTGGGACCCCATCGAAGCGCTCTCGCCCCACTATCAGGTGATCGCCATGGATCAGCGCAACGCCGGCGAAAGCACTGCCCCCGTCACAGCCGACGACGGCTGGCACAGCTACACCGACGACCACGTGGCGCTGCTTGACCACCTCGGCGTCGAACGCACCCACGTCATGGGCGGCTGCATCGGCGGCCCGTACTGCTTTGGCGTGATGGAACGGCTCGGCGACCGCATCGCCTCCGCCATCCTGCAACAGTCCATCGGCGACGACGGCGCCAACCGCCCGCTCTTCTACGACATGTTCGACGCCTGGGCCGTGAACCTGAAACCCACGATACCGAACGTGCCCGAATCCGCCTGGACCAGCTTTCGCTCCAACATGTACGACCACGACTTCGTTTACAACGTCTCGCGAGACTTCGTGGCGAACTGCCAGACGCCCATGCTCGTCCTGATGGGCTCGGACCCCTACCATCCAGAGACCACCTCCCGCGAAATCGCCGACCTCGCCCCCAATGCGACATTGGTGGAGCAGTGGAAGAACGCAGCGGAGGATGGCACGGTGCAAGTCGCTCTGGATTTCCTGCGAGCGAACGCGCCCTGATGGATGTTTGGCGGCTTTCGTGTGGTTGCGCTTGCGGTGATGCCGTGGGCACGCGAGGTGAAGTGCCTTGAATGATGCGGCCCAATACAAGGGATCGTTGAAGCACAAGAACTGGCATCCGGGCGGAGCCAGGGGAACACTTTGTCCAGAGTGGACGCACCGAACCCTGGATGGCGGCTTCGCAGGCGATGTGGAGGCGCATGCATGGTGCGATACGGAAGCCCATCGTCTGTTCTCCACAAGCGTCCCGCACGAAGATGGACGCCGCTATGCGACCGCTCGGGGTGTCGCTTCGTCGCGATTCCTGCCAATGACGGGACTTGGCATGGTTCCCGATTCCGTGGATCGACGTTCCTGTCGAGGTGCGAGGGAACTTCATTGACCGAGGACTCATTCGGCGACGCCAAACTCGACGACGCGTCGCCGAACGGGACATTCGGTGGGCGCTCGACAGTGATGATGAGTGACTGGGCAGAATTTGGCGATCCGGAGGAATTCTCCCTCCGGTTGCGATGGGTGGAAGACACCGCCTCGTCCGCACGCCGGCCAGCGGGGCACGGATGGTCCCTGGGCGAACTGGAGATCACGGTTGCCAGCGTCAATGTAACTGCAAACTCGTTGCGGAGTGAACGGCAGACGTGCATTCGCTGGTATCTCTCGCCGCTGCTCCAATGGCTCGCGGGCAACTGGATCGACTTGCTGCATGAGGAACGGTTGCCTTGGCCGGGCCGGGGACGGGCGGGTCCGGCGGCCACTGCCTTGCGTACCGCGGCCGACGAGTGGGCGGAGGCGAGCGACGCGCAGGGTCAAGAGACGTACGCACGCATCCAGCGCTGGTACAAACGCCACGGACTCAGGGCTGCGGCGACCGGGGGCGTGTTCCGGACGTCTTCCTGCGACGAAATGGCGACGACATTGAGGTGTCCTGGTCAGGGAGTCCGCCAGAGTTCACGCCGAAAGAGCTTACGTTCGAGAGCGGGAGTGGGCGTGTGCTCATGCCGGTTCGGGCCGTGGCGAAGCCGATCTGGCAGGCGTTGCAGTGGTCGAGGCGATGGGCCGAAGAGTACCAAGCAGGCATGCCTGTTGGCTTCCGCGAGGACATGGATGCGTTGGTTGCACGTGTGGCGGAACTGGACTCGTTGCAGGCGGAGAGCCTTGCGGGTCGGTACATGCCCATCGGAATGGTCGAGGCGACGAGAAAGGCATTCGAGCGGGTGTCGCGTCTTGACCTCTTTGACTCGGATGGTCAAGGCGACATTCCCGTTGTTGAGAGGTTCTCACCAGCGGTGGCAATGTTTGGCGGAGTGTCGCCGGAGCTCGGTTTCGCAGATGTGGAACGGCTGCGCGACTCGCTTGTCTCGGCCCACGGCGGCCGCGACAGCGACCGCCTCGCTGCTCTGGTTTCGGACCGGGAGGGCGAGCCCCTGGGTGTGCCGTATCGCGATGGTCAACGGTTCGCAACCGATCTGCTCGACCAGATCGAGTTCCCGCGCCCCGGCGAAGATTGCATCAACATCGAAGCCATCTGCGACCATCTCGGCATTGGAGTAGCCGACTTGCGCCTTGAAACAGACTCAATCCGCGGCGCGGCCTTTGCAGGGGAGGGCTTCTCGCCCCGCGTGCTTGTGAACCCGACCCATCCATTCAATGGCAACGAATCCGGACGACGCTTCACTCTGGCGCACGAATTGTGCCACGTGTTGTTCGATCGAGCCCATGCACGTCGCATTGCCCATGCGAGTGGCGACTGGGCCGCACCTGGGGTCGAGCAACGCGCGAACGCTTTTGCTGCGTATCTCCTCATGCCGCGAGAACTGGTCGTCGGTGCCCTTGGCAGCGGCGATTCGGTTGAAGTCCACCGAGTCGCCGCACAGCTGAAAGTCAACCAGTCGGCCTTGATCCCCCACATGTTCAATCTAGGAGTGATCGATTCCGCGCAGCGTGACAGGCTCAGGCAGGACAGCTGAGTGGGGCGGGCGCGAGTTGCGGTGTTGTCGCCTGCTGCGCGGCCAGACCATTCATGCGCAGGGGGACGGCCGTGAGTGTCAACCGGGTCGTCCCGTTCCTTGCGGTCGCCGACATCGCCCGCTCGGTGGCGTTCTACGTGGGTGGCCTCGGCTTCGAGATCAAGCTGCAATGGCGGCCGGGCGGCGAGCTTCGCTGGTGCCAGATCGAGCAGGGCGGTGCCGGGCTGATGCTGCAGCAGCATGGGCCCGGCCAACACGGCGAAGACAAGGGGCAGGGCGTGGTGCTTTGCATCTTCTGCGACGACGCCGTGGCGCTCTATCGGCGGTTCCTGGCGAACGGGATTGCGGCGGAGGAGCCGTATGTGGGCAATGCGCTGTGGGTGACGCGGGTGGTTGATCCCGATGGCTACAAGGTGGATTTCGAGAGCCCGACGGATGTGCCTGAGAAGATGACGCTGTCGCAATGGGAAGCCAGGGAAGGGAGTAGCGGCGCATGAATGACGAAGACCTTTGCTTCACTTCCGCCACAGATCTCGCTCGGCTGATTCGCACGCGAGAGGTGTCGCCGGTCGACGTCACGCAGGCCGTGATCGACCGCATCGAGCGCTTCGATGGGCGCGTCAACGCGTTCTCCCGCTTCGCTCCGGAGATGGCCATGCGGATGGCGGCGCAGGCGGAAAAGGCGGTGATGGCCGGCGACCCGCTCGGCCCTCTCCACGGCGTTTCCGTCACCATCAAGGACCTGTTCGACCTCGAAGGCTTCGTCACCGAATCCGGATCGCAAACCCAAGCCACCGCCACCGGCAAGCAAGCGGCAGCCACCGATTGCCCCGTCGCCGCGCGCTTGAAGGCCGCCGGCGCCGTCATCCTCGGCAAGACCACCACCCCAGAGTTCGGCTGGACCGGCGTGAGTCGAAGCCCTCTCAGCGGAATCACCCACAATCCCTGGAAGCGTGGCTTCAACTCCGGCGCTTCGTCTGCCGGTGCTGGCGCTGCGGCGGCCGCAGGATTCGCGCCCCTGCATCAGGGTTCCGACGGCGCCGGCTCCATCCGAATGCCAGCCCACTTCAGCGGCGCTTTTGGCATCAAGCCCACGTGGGGACGAGTGCCCCATGTTCCGGTGCGCAACAACGATTTGGTGTCGCACGTGGGGCCCCTCTCCCGCACCGTCGAAGACGCCGCCCTGTTCCTGCACGCAACCGCCGGCGCGCACCCGCTGGATCACACCAGCCTCACCGAACCCGCGCCCGACTTCATGGACCACCTCGCCCATGACGTGAAGGGCTTGCGAATCGCCTTCAGCCCCGACCTGGGCCATGCCCGCGTCGATGCAGAAGTGGCCTCTGAAGTCGCTGCGGCAGCGCAAATCTTCGAATCTGCCGGCTGTGTTGTTGAGGAAGTGACCCCAGAGTGGGGCCCCCTCGGCCCCGAACTAGGCCGCTTCTTCTGGTCCGTCCACGAAGCCCCCTTGGCGCAACACCTCGAAGAGTGGGAGTCCCGCATGGACCCTGGCCTAGTCGCCTGCATCCGCGCCGGCACCGGCCACTCCGCCGAAGACTACATGGCCATGCGCGCCCGCAAACTCGACTACGTCGAACGCCAGAACCGCTTCATGACCGACTGGGACTTGCTGCTCACCCCAGCCGTATCCGTCGCCGCCTTCCCCGCCACCCGCCTTCAACCCGAACACTGGCCCGAACACCCCTGGGACTGGCTCTCCTGGGCCGAATTCTCCTACCCCTTCAACATGAGCGGCCTCCCCGCCGCCAGCACCCCCTGCGGCTGGACCGAAGCCGGCCTCCCAGTCGGCCTACAAATCGTCGCCCGCCGCACCGAAGACGCCAAAGTCCTCCAAGCCGCCGCCACCTTCGAACGCGCCCGACCTTGGGCGCAACGCCGCCCTACACTCTGACCTCTGGAGGGAGGGCAAGACGCCCTCCCTCCAGAGGTCCACGTTCCCTACGAAATCCTCCGATCGTTGAGGATTATGTATACCTTTTCCGCCAAACATTGAGCAAAATGCGCACTTGTGTGCATCCAAGGCCAAGACCATGAGACGCGGTGAAGCGCAACAGATGCTCTCCGCCACCAACCGTTGGTGGCGCGACCCTGTCGGCTGGACCGCAGACGACCCTGATCTGCGCGAAGCCTCTCGCGCCCCGTTCCAATACCAAGCGGACGTGCTGGCGGACTTGGCACCGGGTGGGCTGCACATCCTGCGAGGACCTAGGCGTGTCGGCAAGACGGTCGCGGTCAAGGAGGCAATCCGCGACTTGATCACGGACGGCACGCCACCACGAAGGATCGTCCACATGGCCGTGGACGGCTTGCGCAGTCGCGATCTTGGCCTGCTCGTCGATGCGGCCGACGGCCTGATGCCAGGGAGCGGCCGCAGGCATTGGTTCATCGACGAGATCACCGGCATTGCGGATGGCTGGCCCGACCGCATCAAATGGCTGCGTGACAACGATGTGCGCTTCCGAACGGACACGGTGGTACTCACCGGTTCGTCCGCCGCCGACCTGACTGGCGCGACCAAAGCCCTTGCGGGCCGGCGAGGCGACGCTCGAGCGCCGGATCGCGTCTTGCTGCCGATGGGATTTCGATCCTTTGCACGTGTCGTTTCGGCTGAGGTTCCACCCGCAGACATGGTGAAGGTGGAGTTGACCCGAGCGGCGGACCTCACGCGCGACCGCCTGACGAAAGCGTTGCTGGAACTCGCACCGTGGCAAGACGCGCTGATCCGGGCGTGGGAGAGCTACCTTGGGTGTGGAGGATTTCCGAGTGCCGTGGCGCAATACGTCGCGACCCGCGAAGAGCCTACGACGCTGCGCGGTAGCTTGGTCGATGTCATCCACGGCGATGCCTTCCGACGGGCCGATTGGTCGCAGGCCCAAAGCACAGACCTCCTGCGTCGTCTCGGGGCAGGGCTCTGCTCGCCGCTCAACATTGCCTCCCTAGCCAACGACACCGGCGTCGCCCAGGCCACGATGAAGCGTCGCCTCGACGAACTGCGCGAGGCATTCGTCGTCTGGCCTTGCTACCGCGAGAGCGAGTTGCGGCCCAAAGTCAGTGCCCAACCGAAGGTGTATTTCACCGACCCGATCTATGCCACCCTCGCGCCGGGTTCGCAGCTAGACTTCTCGCACTTGTCCCAGCAGCAGCTCGGCATGGCGCTGCTCAGGGCCGCCGAGCGCGAGTCGCCCGGAGCCCATGTCGAGTTCGATCGCGTGCTCCACCACCGCACGGCCTCGCGCAAGGAGATTGACTTCGTGGGACCCGGCTTCGGGGGCATTGCCTTCGAGTCCAAGTACGTCGACGGCGGGTGGCGACGGGACGCGCTCACGCTCAGGGCGTCGCGCTGGCGCGGAGTCGTGGCAACTCGTTCGGAGACGGACCTTTCTGATCCTGATGTCGCGGCTGTGCCGGTGGCTTTCTTGGCTTGGCTTCTCGACTCCTGACACCTTTTGTGGTCGTTCCCCTGAAGCGAGGCCGCCCTGCTCTCCAAGCCGGCGCTTCCTCCGGGATATTAGCCCAGGCAACAGTAGGTTGCGCAGGCTCCGGGCAACTTTCGCAGATTGCCCACGCGTTTGTGGTTGCGCGACCTCGCCCCATGGAGTAAGGTGTGGCGTCGAACCTATATGGGGAAACTAGCCGATGCAAAAGCGTGCGTACCTGATGTCCGGCGCCCATGCGGTCCGGGCCGGTCCACGTGATGGCTTGTACGATGAGGTCGAGCAGTTGAACTTCCAGCACGTCGAGGGCAAACGCGTGCCATCGGTTTTGCTCAACCAAGCGAGCACGACATCCAAGACCTTCCAAGCCCCCACCGACGATGACGAAGATCCGGAATCCGTTGATTGCTATTGAATTCCGGCATTTGCCATTCCCCAGAGCGCACACGAGGTAGACGATGGAAGAAAAGGCGACGTTTCTGATGAGCAATGCACGCGTACTCCCTCTGGAGAAAACGGGCCAAACGTACGACGAGGCCCTTCAGGTCAACGTGAAGACCGTCGGAGGCAAATCCGTCCCCTTGGCAATCTTGGAGACCGCTTCCACACCTTCCAAGACCGCACAAGCTCCGGGTGATGACGATGAAGACCCAGAATCCCAGATTTGCTATTGAACTTTAGGCAATCACGACAAATGCGGTCGAAGGTCGCAGACTCGAAACATAACACCCCGTCCGCCGCAAGTCCGGTACTTCACTTAGGATAGAGCCCGTACGATGTTCCTGATCGCTACCAACAAAACAGATTTGGCATGTGATTATCTGATCCTTGAGTTGCGGCGACGAGGAATCCCGTTCTTGCGCATGAACACGGAGGACTTCGGCGAACGGTTTTCCGTCGATCTTTACGTCAATGAACGGGAGAACGGGTTTCTTTTGAGGTCGACAGGTGCTTCTGAAGTAGCGTCCCACGAGATAGACGCAGTTTACTTTCGGCAGATTCGACCACCTCGCATAGACGGGGTAGCCGAGAGCGACCGGAACTTTGCTCGTCGCGAAGCCAGCGAATGTCTGAGGTCCTTGTGGAGGCTCATCCCCGAGGAAAAGTGGGTCAACCACCCTCGACGGCTGTGGCTTGCTTCAAATAAGATAGAGCAGTTGACGATTGCACAGAGCCTAGGAATGCACATACCTTCCACGATTGTTACGTTAAATAAGGATACCATCGAATCCTTCCTGGCGGAACATGACGATCACGGGATTTGCAAGGCCGTGAAGCATGGTTTTGTTCATCACGGGACGCATACTTCGATTGCAACTACGCAGCGTGTCGACAAAAGCTATATCGATACATTTGACGAATTTGCCCCAGTGCCTATGATCTACCAGCCGGAGATACCTAAAGTTCACGATGTGCGCGTCACCGTGGTTGGCGAGCGAGTTTTCGCGACAGCGATACATTCCCAGGTCCACGCAGAGACAGAAGTGGACTGGCGAGTGTGGGACCTATACGATTTCGACCTTAAGCACGAACGCGTGGACATGCCCAAGGACGTTGTCGAAGGATGCCGTCGCATTACGGCGTACTACGGACTCAAATATTCTGCAATTGACCTGGTACTTAGTACGGATGCGCATTACTATTTTCTGGAAATGAATCCCAATGGCCAGTGGGCTTGGGTAGAGCGGCTCACGGGGTATCCCATTCGCGCGGCGCTGTTGGAATGCGTGGGATATGGTGATGACCGGGTCGCTTGACGAAATCGAGCGGAAGCTATGTTCAGAATGCGAACCTGTTCTGACGCAGGCCCTACAGTTTGCGCTTCGGTGCAGGGAAAGGGAAATGACGCGTGGTCAAAGGGCAGAAACGCGGGCAACCGCGATGCTCGGGATTTTGGGGCTGATCGCGACGCTCGCGGTGGCACAAGCGAATGTGCTGGTAGATGTTCAAGGGGGGAGGCTCGCGCTTCTTGGGGTTATCTACTTGGCTTCCTTGGCATTCGTGGTCAGGGGCCTTTATTTTGCGATGGGGGTGCTCCGAGGGCGTATGGTCAATCAAATTAATTTGGAAAGCGTGTTCGACTTTGGCGGACTGAACAGCAAGGATGCGCTGAGGAAGGAAACGGCGTGGTTGATCTGGGAAACTAGGGAACTAAGGCAGCCGAACAATGCTAAACTGTGGCGTCTTGACAGGTGCCAACGAAGCGGATTTGTTGCGGTCATCTTGCTAGGACTATTTGGCTTGGTGCTTTTCGCAGTAAAAAAGGGTGGATGGGATATCTCTGGGTGTTGGAGTGTGGTGTTTGGTGTGGTTGCGTTGCTGGTTTGGTTCTTCGAGAAAAACCTGTTCAACGCGATTCCTTGGTCGAGGGGTTGATCTCGACTTGCGTATGGCCCCCTACGGCTCGTTTGGCTGGGCTGCGGTACGCGCTTTGATCAGCCGGTAAAATTTGGTCTTTCCCGGCAGCCTAGTAGTTCGTTTCTTGCATTCAATTACAAGTTGGCGATGCCGATGCATGATGTCGGCCCGGTCCAATCGAGGAGCGGGACATGGCGAGACGAACAGAGCGGGCGGCGCTGCAGTTGTCGGAGTCGGATCGGGAGATGCTGACGACATTGAGCCGCTCGGCGCCGGCGCGCGAGGCGACACGGGCGAAGGTGCTGCTGCGCCACGCCGCGGGGTTGTCGATCACACGGATTCAGCGCGAAGTCGGCGTGTCGCGCCCAACCATCCACAAATGCATCGACAAGGCATTGGCGGCGGGCGTGCGCGCGGGCTTGCGAGATCGTTGCCGTCGCCCGCGGGAACCGGAGATTCTGCCGGACGCGAAAGCGTGGGTGGTCGGCGTGGCCTGCCAGCAACCCAAGGCGCTGGGTCTGGCGGCGGAGTCGTGGACGTTGTCGGCATTGACCGCCCACGTGCGACGCGAAGCCGGGGCGGCCGGGTTTCCCCGCCTGTCGCGCGTCGGCAAGAGCGGCGTCTGGCGCATCCTGCAGGAGAGCGAACTGAAGCCGCACCGGGTGCGACACTGCCTGGAACGTCGCGACCCGGAGTTCGACCGCAAGATGCGCGAAGTCCTGATGGTCTGTCGCGACGTTTTCCTGACGCCGGCGCAACCCGATGCCGCGACGCCGACCACCTGCACGGTGTCCGTGGACGAGAGGCCCGGCGTGCAGGCGATCGGCGCCACCGCCCCGGACCTGCCGCCGGTGGCGGGGCGGCAGGCAACGCTGTCGCGCGACTGCGAGTGCGCGCGCCACGGCACGTTGTCGATTCTTGCCGCACTCGATCTGCGCACCGGCGAGACCATCGCCAATGTCGAGCCGAAGCATCGCGGCCGCGAGTTCGCCGCGTTGCTGGAGCGCCTGCATCGTCATTGTCCGGCCCCTGCCGTCATCCGCGTCGTCCTCGACAATCACTCCGCGCGCGTCTCCCGTGAAGCCATGGCGTGCCTGGCGACACGGCCCGGGCGCTTCGAATGCGTGCACGCCCCGAAACACGGCTCCTGGCTGAACCTGATCGAGTGCGCCTTCTCGAAGATGGCTCGCACCTTCCTGCGTCACATTCGTGTCGCCTCCACCGCCGAACTGAAGGTCCGCATCCTCCAGGGCGTTGCGGAAATGAACGAAGCTCCCGTCCAGTTGCGTTGGCGCAACTTCGACTTGGACATCGCCTGAAACGTCAAGGTTTTAATGGAACGAACTACTAGGTGCCGGGCATGTCGGCTGGGATTGCGGACTGGGTCGGTTCGGGCCGTCCAGAGGGGTCGTCTGATTGTCGCGAGGAATCGGTCGGCAATCGAGAATTCGGGTTCGTGCAGCCCGGCTTCGGCGCAGCGGTGGGTCATGTTGAGCATGCCGCTACCGAGGCGTTGGGTGTACTCGGTCAGGTGCAGTGCGTCGCTGAGAAAGGGGTTGCTGGGGATTGAGCGATGTGCTTTGCGGAGCAATCGCAAAGTCAGGGACGAAGGCAGTGTGGCAGGATTGTGGACCTCTAGGCGGTCTGCGAACAGCATGACCTGGACGGGGCGATTGTTCGTAAAGTCCTTGTGCGCGACGGCGTTGACGATGGCCTCGGCCATGACTTCCGCCGGAATCTCGTAGCTTCGGGGTGCGCGTGCGGTCTTGGATCGGGTGCCGATCCGGCGGTCGACTTTGCTGAGTACGAAATCGACCGCGTGATCGATCAGCTCAAACACGGTGCCCGTGTAGGCTTGGTAGAACGGGATGGGTTCGACCACCTCAGTTCCGTGGAAGTGGGCGCACGTGACCTCCAAGGATGGGACGAAGCGCTGGGGTTTTCGACCGAAGAGCAGCACGGCGGCGTTGGTGGGCAAGCCGTCATTGAGGAGATTCATGTGACGGAGTAGCTCCACCGGTGGAGTCCCCTCCGCAAGCGGGAAGTCCTTGACCGCGCGAGCCGTCCGGATGAATTGCTCCATGCGCTTGACGTCGAGGTCCTCGAAGGTTGCGTTCGGGCATGTTCCCGCGTCGAATCGCACAGGCATTGCGGACATCCTTACACTCCGTGGCGGGTTCATTTTGGGGGGGCACGTCGTGTCCACCTTAGACACCGAACACCTTCATTACCTCGTCCCCAAGGTGGTTGATTACCTTCACGGCGATTCGGCCCGTCGTGGGTTTGGGGAAGGGGTGGGAGGTGTCGCTGTTTAGGGATTGCCAGGCTTCGGGGTCGATTTCTGCCCTCAGGGTGGTTTTGAGGGATTTGTAGGGGTCGTTGGCGCCTAGGAAGTAGGCTTGGCGGACGAAGAAGCTCTCTTCGTTGTAGTCGGTGTCTACGAACCAGCAGGCTATGCCGTCGGTGTCGTCGCTGCGGACTTCGCCGGCGCTGGGGTCGAAGATGTCTACGCCCTTGATTTTCACCTGGAGCCAGTCCTGTTCGTCGTTGTTGGGGGACGGGGTGGGCGCGGCGGCGGGGAGGATGTCGATGTCGGGTTCGCCGAAGATGACGAAGAGGTTGGCGGTGTTGGTTTTCTTGAGGTCTTCGGCCATGTGGAGGTCGGCGTTCATGCGCGCCTTGAGGATGGGGATGCGGCCGAGCTTGTTGAACTCTGTGGCGTGGGCGTCGTAGTTGAAGGCGCAGGCGATGAGGGCGTCGAAGTTCGCGTCGGCGGCTTCGCGGACGGCGCGCACGAGGTCGTGGCGGGCGACGGTGCCGAACTCCGGGCCGATGAAGATGCCGGCGCGCCTTTCCTTGGCGGTTTCGGTGGTGTCGCCGCCTTCGAGGTAGCGGCCTTCGGCGCAGACGAGATCGCCGGGCCAGGGTGTCAGGGAGGAAAAGGTGATGCGGCCGGCCTTCCTGGCCTGTTGCACGCCGGCGGTGCGGAGGTTTTCGAGCACCATGTGGCCAAAGTCGTGGCGGTGTGCGTCTGGGTCGATGACGTAGGTGGGCTTGGCGTCGGCGACGATCAGTTCGTCGTTTTCGTCGAAGGCGGCGAGGCGGTGGGGGGAGAGGCTTTCGACGGTGAAGGGGCCGGCCACGCGGATATTGGTTCGGTCCTCAAAGGGCTTGTCGTAGAGGGTTTCGTATTCGGCGCGGGCGGCGATGCAGGCGTCGATTTCGCGCTGGCGGGCGACGCGGGCTTCCCAGAAGCGGGCGTGCGCGTCTCCTGCGGTGTCGTTCCAGTCTTCGGCGGGCTCGCGGGGGACTTCCCATTCGAGCATGGCGCCGGCCGGGGCGGATTCGCCGGATGGCAATTCGACCGTGGTGTCGGATGGTGCTTGGAAGTCGATCTTCTCGCCTTTGCGACCGCCGGTTTCGACGGCGAGGGGCGTGGGGTGGCCGTGCAGGGCGGCGTTGAGGTCCTGCAATGCGGCTTCGACGGCGGGTTGTTTGGCCTCGTAGATCGTGTCGATTTCTGCGTTGTTGGCGATGGACTTGAGGGTGATGTGGGGGACGCGCTCATACACGAAGCCTTGGCGGATGTCGCTGTAGGTTGGGGCTTCGGATGGGGCTTTGCGGGAGAGTTCTGCCTCTTTGTGCTGGCCTTCGGTGCTGTCGGCCAAGAGGTAGAAGGGGTAGCGGGCGCCCATGACGCGGGAGCGGGCGAGGGCAAGGGCGACGCGGGAGGTGTCGATGGCGATCCAGCGGCGGCCCCATTGTTCGGCGACGTACGCGGTGGTGCCGGAGCCGCAGGTTGGGTCTAGGACAAGGTCACCAGGATCTGAGGCCATGAGGATGCATCGATGAATGACCTTGGTGTTGGTCTGTACGACATAGACCTTGTCCGCAGTGAATGAACCGGTCCCTACATCGGTCCAAACGTCGTTTATGGGTGCGACGTTGAAGTCACTGAGCTTGCGGATGTACTGTAGCGAGCCCTTTTGGGTGGTGTAAAGCCGGGTGGATGCTTGGAGTCATGTCATACCGACGGAGTTCGTCTTCCAGCCGCCTTTGCCTGGACCCATCGCTCTGCCTTGATGAGATACATCGAATGTCGCGGTTTCGGGTGAGCTTTGGCTCGTCAGGTTGTCCGGGCGAAAGAGCGACTGATCGTCGGGCATCGAGCTCGGATCGTCTAGCTCCACCATCGCTGCTAGCCGTTGCGATCCGTCTTGATGTAGCACTCTCCTGTAGAGCGAGGCACTCTGCATGTCCGCCTTCTCGAAATAGAGTTGCCGGTACTTGATTTGGTCCTTGTCCTTTGCGTACCAAAGGACGTAGTCGTGGACCGAAGCCAGCGTCAGGGTGCCGCCACTCGGGCTTCCTGCACCGCTTGTGGTCTTCATGGCCACCTCCCCCACGAAAGCCGAGCTACCGAAAACCTCATCCATTACGGCACGCACCCGATGCACGTTCTCGTCCCCGATCTGGACGAAGATGCTCCCGCTCACAGTCAGGAGATCTCGTGCGACAGTGAGCCGGTCCCGCAGATACGTCAGATACGAGTGAATCCCATCCCGCCAAGTGTCCCGGAACGCCTTCACCTGCTCGGGTTCGCGAGTGATGTGGTCCGTCTTGTTGTCCTTCACGTCACGGCTGGCCGTGGACCACTGGAAGTTCGAGTTGAACTTGATCCCATACGGCGGGTCCACATAGATGCACTGCACCTTGCCGCGCAACCCCTCGCGTTCAGCCAGCGATGCCATCACCTGCAAGGAGTCGCCAAGGATCATGCGGTTCGACCAGTTGGCGTCGTGGCGGTAGAACTCCGTCTTCGCGTCGTCGTCCGGCAGGCCGTTGAAGTCGCCAAAGAGGTTGGCCTGGAAGCCGGGTTCGCCGCTTTCCTGCTCCTTGCGGACGGTGCGGCTGCGGCGGGCGAGATCGTCGATCAGAACCTTGGGGTGGACCTTCTCCTGAATGAAGAGCGGCGGCGCCGGCACGACGAGATCGGACCAGTCCTGCATGTCCTTGCCGCGCCAGACAAGCTGCGGATCGAGGTCTGGATTGCGGCGCTGGTAGGCGACCTGAATGGGGTGCTGGTCGTCCATCCCCAGCATTGGCTGGTATTCGGCCGTGGGAATGTTGCGCCGCTTCGCGCCGTCGTGGGTGATGGTCTCGACGGACTTGGACTTTCGCTTGGTTCGCTTGGCCAATTGCCTATCTCATACCCTGATTTCGATGCGCTTGCCCGCGCCAGCCGTGTCGGAGTGATCCGGCTCGACGGACAGGCAACCTTCGACCGCCTCGTAGAGGTTTGCCAGCAGTTCCTCGAACGACTCGCCTTGCGTCGCGCAGCCGGGAATGGCGGGCACTTCGGCCCAGAGTCCGCCATCTTTGGCATCGTGAACTACGACTGTGAGTTTCATGGTCGCTTCATCCCGCCCGTGTCGTGCGCAGGGGCAACGCCGTGGTCTCGATCGTCGTTAGATCGACGCGGGTTGATGCGTGGTCGATGTCGAAGCCGATGACGTGGCCGTTGGCGTCCAAATCGACGTTGAATCCGTCCGCGATCTCCAATGTCTCCGTCCCCGGGTCGCCCCTGAGTTCCATGTAGAGGCTATCGGTTTCCTCGTCGTAGTGGAACTTCATTCGCTCAGGCTCCTTCGGCTTCCGGGTGCGCGATGCCGAGCTCTTCGGCGATGCCTCGGAGCCTTTTGTCGTGCGTCCATAGCGTTGTTCCGTCGCGAGCCAAGGTGGCGCCGAGCAGGTTGGCGTCGGTGTATCCGATGCCGCGGCCCATGAGTTGCCGGTCTTCGATCAACGCGAGCACGTCTTTGCCGGCCATGGTCTCCGCCACGGGGAGCGCCATGAGGTCGCGGAGCGCGGCTTTGCGGGCGCTCAGGTTGCCACATGCCAGTTCCCCGATCACCATCTCATGGCACAGAACGTTGCGTGCTTCAAGCTGTGCGTTGAGGGCTGGGATGGGGGGTGCGCATGTGGTTGATCCAGACTGATGTGTCCACCAGGATCATCCGGCCTCCTCGCTGCGGCGCCTTGGGATGTCCTCGACGTCTGGGTCCGACCCGCCCAACGAGATCAGCCCTTCAATGGCTGACTTCGTGCGTTCTTCCTTTGCAAACTCCTGCAGAGCGTTGCTGACTGCCGAATCGAAATCTCCTTGCATCTCGAACGGATCGAGCAACTCCAGAAACGCCCAGCGACCGTGGCAACTCTGGGCGTTTATGCCGGGGACCCAGTGCGTCTCCATCGTTCGTGCCTTCGCCTTGGCGTCCTCGCCGCGTCGGCCCTTCACCTCTACGACGACATGCAGGGGTTCGTCTTCGCCCAAGCCGTAGTCTAGGACGACGATGAAGTCGGGCACGTAGCGATGGGTCGCGCCGGCGTGCTCGTAGGGCACCTCGAAGCCTAGGCTGTGGTTCTTGACCCATCGCAGCACGTTCGGGTGGGCGTCGAGTACGCGACAGAACTCGCCTTCCCATGCGCTGTCGAGGATGCACCAGTTGAGGTGGCAGCGTTGGCTGGGCGCGTACCTTTCGGTGCGTGAGGTTCGGAAGTTCACGTCCCGGGTGGTGCCTGTTGGGTTGAAGGGGTCTAGCACGACCTTGACGGGCTGCGTCTCGGAAGGAACGAAGCCGGCGTCGATTTTCTCGCAGGCGAGGTCGGCCAGTTGGGTGAACAATAGCTGCGCCGGCTGCGTGCCGCCCTTGCAGACTAGCTGGGTGCGAAGCCATTGCCGCGTGATGCGCTTCAACTGGCCGAACAGGTGCAGCTTCGGCTGCCCGTGTTCGTCGCGGAAGCGTTTGTCGAGCAAGTGCTTTGTGAGGTGATAGACGAGAGTGGATTCGCGCTCGCGGTCCAGGTGCTCCACGGTGAGGTCGTGACCTTCGCCGATGATGCCTTGGTTGTGGGTGACGGTGGGGCCGACGAGTTTCGGGGTGAGTTCGAGCCTGGAGTCTTCGTTGAATCGAGCTTCGAGCCTTTCGTCCGGGAGTTCGACGCGGTAGCCGGCGACGCGGGGGAAACGGATTTCGGCGTCGTCTCGCTCGGGGGAGAGCGCCTTCACGTGGACGGTTGCGCTCGGCGGCTGCGGCGGCGCGATCACGGGCTTGGCGGTGAAGTCGAAGGGGATGCCGAAGACATCGGCATACTCGGCGCCGAAGATGCCCTCGGCGTTCAGTTCGTAGGACTGGCGGCGCAGGGAGCGGCCGATCACCTGCTCGCACAGGAGCTGGGTGCCGAAGGCGCGCAGCCCCAGAACGTGGGTGACGGTGTTGGCGTCCCAGCCTTCGGTGAGCATGGCGACGGAGACCACGCAGCGGATGCCGCCGCCGAGACGGTCCGGCTTGCCAACCGTGTTCATCACTTCGCGCAGGATTTCCTCGTCGGTGATCTTCTCGGCGCGCACCTGATCGCCCGTGCGTTCGACGATTTCGCGGCGGAAGCGTTCGATCTCGTCGGCAGCGGCCTTCTTGAAGCTGTCGTCTAGCTTGTCGCCGGATTCGAGCTGTTGGCTGTCGATGAGCAGGGTTCGGGGCTTGGCGAGGCGTTCGCCGGCGTCGTTGAAGTTGCGCAAGAGCTTGAGGCGGCCGTTCTGGAAGCTGCCCGACTCGTGGTGGAAGCCGGCGATGTAGTCATGCACGAGCTTCGACGTTGCGGTGTTGTTGCAGACGACGATGAAGCAGGGGGGCACCTCGGTGTGGGCTTCCTCCCAAAGGTGGAACGTCTCCTCGTAGTGGCCGTAGAGGGCCTGAAGGGCCGTTTGCAGTTCGTTCGGCAGCTGGAGGGGGTCGAGGCCAGCGCTGCCCTTCTTCTTCGGCATCTTCTTGCCGATATGCTCCCACAGGTTGCGGTAGATGGGCATCTCGGCGCCGGGCACGTTGTCCACCACCGGCACGCGGGGCAGCTTGACGATGCCGCATTCGATGGCGTCCATGAGGGAGAAGTCGCTGACGGTCCAGGGAAAGAGTGTGCCCTCGGCGTAGTCGGAGCCGCGCAGGAAGAACGGGGTGGCGGAGAGGTCGAGCACGCGCTTGAGGCCGAGTTGGCGGCCGGCGGCTTCGAGGCCGGAAATCCACACGCTGGCGGCTTCCTCGTTGCGCTTGGCTTCGGTGCGGTCGTCGCCGGTGAGCTTGCCTTCGCCGCTTTCGCCTGGGTTCTCGCGGTAGCAGTGGTGGGCTTCGTCGTTGAGGACGAGGATGCCCTTCATGGTCATGAGTTCCGGCATGACGCGGGCGAGCATCTGGCCTTCGGTCTCGCGGGTCTGGAGGTCGGGGCCGGCGCCTTGGAGCAGGCGGCGGTTGGCCTTGGAGAGCTCTAGCGTTTCGCGGAGCTGGAAGGCGTGGTAGTTGGTGATGACGATCTTGGCCTTGTCGAGTTCGCGCAGCATGTCCGGCGGAACAAGCTTGCGGCCGGCGTAGTAGGAATCTGGGTCGTTTGGCTGCAGCACCCGGAGGCGGTCGCGGATGGTGATGCCGGGGGTGACGATGAGGAAGCCGCGGGTGAAGCGGGTGCTGCCGGGGCGACGGACGGCGTTGACGGTCTGCCAGGCGATGAGCATGGCCATGACGGTGGTCTTGCCGGCGCCGGTGGCGAGCTTCAGCGCCATGCGCTCGAGGCCGGGATTGGCTTGTTTGCTGGCGCCTTGGATCTCGTCCAGGAAGACGCGGCCCTGGTTGCCGAGGCTTGGGGCGACTTCGGTGAGCCAGATGACGGTTTCGACGGCTTCCAGCTGGCAGAAGAACGGGCGGATGTCGCTGAACGGATGGTGGCGCCAGTGCTTGAGGAGCCGGGCGGTTTCGGGCGTCACCCGCCATTGCCGTTCGGGCAGTGCGCGCCATGCCGCAAGTTCTCGGCGCAGGCTGTCGATGAGGGCGATGAGCTGGTATTGCTGATTGTCGCTGGCCAGCGCCTCGCTTTGGGCGTCAAGGGAAATCTGGCGCTGCTTGCGGCCCGCCTTGCGGGTGGAGGGTATCGGCGAGATGAACGAAACCGCTCGCCGCCCTCATCGACGACATCGGTGGGCTGCCGCCCTTCATCGAGCACCCAGTGGCGCGTGGGCACTTCGTAGGGCGAGTTCAGGATGGGGTTTTTGTGGAAGGCGTCGGACATGCGGGGAGCTTACCGCAAGGGCGTGGGTGGGACGAAGGCGTTGCTGTTGGCGCGAAGGGGAGAGCCAGTGTCCCCATCTGAAAGGACGGCGTGCCCTCCCTCCAGCGGGGGGCGTGGGAGGAGGTCGGTCAGGCGAGTTGGCCGTCCCAAAGTCGGTCGAGGAAGTCTTGCCACGGGAGGATGTCGATGTTTCTGACGTGCCGGGGTGCGGGCTCGGTGCTGACGACGATTGCGTGCTTCGAGCGGTGTTCTTCGGTGAAAGCTCGCAAGCCCTTCAGTTCTTCAGGTCGCACGCGGCCGCCCTTGACCTCTATGGCGACTTCGCCGTCTCTGCCAAGAACGAAATCCACTTCCAGGCCAGACTTGGTGCGCCAGAATCGGACGGGGAAGTCGGCCTCTCGATAGCTTCGATAGGCCAGGATCTCCATGAGCGCGAAGTGTTCGAGCGCTCGCCCGAAGTCTGGGCCGATGGCGCGTTCGATGCGGCGCCCGGTGATGTGGCCGGCGACGCCTACATCGAACAGGTAGAACTTCGGGGCTCTGGTGATGGTGGCTCGGGTGCGGTGGCGCGCATAGGGCTCCAGCAGGGTGCCGAGCAAGGTGTCTTCCAGAATCTGGAAATACTCGCGCACGGTCTTGGAGTTCACGCCGCAGTCGCGGCCTAGAGACGAGAAGTTGAGCAACTCGGCATGGCTGAAGCCGAGGGCGTCGAAGAACCGAGAGAAGGCAGCCGTGTTGCGCGTGAGCCCTTCGTCGAAGACCTCTTCCTTCAGGTAGTCATCCACGTAGCCGGCCAGCGCCCGGCGATGGTGGGCGCTGTCGTGGTGGGACGGCACCAAGCCCCGCTGAAGCGCTTGCAGCAGGTTGAAGTCGGGAACCTCGTTCGCCGTGAGCGGGTGCAGGCGGAAGCTCCAGGCCCGTCCACCCAGGAGGTTGCCGCCGCCCCGCTTCAGCTTGCGGGCGCTCGATCCACACAGAATGAAAGCGAGTCCTTCCTGCTCGATGAGCCGATGCACCTCGTCCAGGAGCGCCGGCACCTTCTGCGCTTCGTCGATGATGATGGGGCGCCGGCGCTGTGGTTCTGGGAGGGCTGTCACGCGTTCCGACAGCGTCCACGGCGCGCGGGTGAATTCCAGAAGGGTGCGGGTGTCCAGCAGGTCGAATCGGGCGGACTCTGGGAAGCGTTGGCCGAGCAGCGTGGACTTTCCCACCTGCCGCGGCCCCCAAAGGAAGGCGGATTGGCCGGGTGGGAGGTCCAATGGCAGGTCGCGGCGGTACAGACTCATTCGGAAAACATTCCGAATTGGCTCGACTACTTCGGATTGTATTTCGAAATGGCCTGCTGCTGTGGGTCGGCGCCACACCTTGGCTCCGCATCCTGCCCGAGTCGTGCACAGTGGGAGGGCCGTCGTTCCAACGTCGTCAGGTCGAGGCGGGTCGAGGCCTGACTGTTGGCGACCGTAGCGCAGTTTGCCTGGGGGAGGCTTGCAGACACGGTGGAGGGAACCGTGTAGGGTTGCGCGCCTTTGGATTGGGCCTTGGAAGGGAGGAGTCGGAATGAGGCTTGAGGACATTCGCCATGTTGGCGTGCTCGGCGGTGGCGTGATGGGGGGCGGGATTGCCCAGGTCATGGCGGCGCTTGGAGGGTATCGGGTGACGGTGCGGGATCTCACGCAGGAGATTCTGGACGAGACCCGCGACGAGGTGGTGGAACGCAAGTGGGGCGTGAAGCGGGCCGTGGAGAAGGGCAAGCTGGGCTTCGATCAGGCGGTGCGTGCCATCGACAATGTGGGCTATACGCTGGAGCTTTCCGATCTGGCGGACTGCGATCTCATCATCGAGGCGGTGCCGGAGCGGCTGGAGCTGAAGCAGCAGGTGTTTGCGGAGCTTGACGGTGTTGTGAAGGCAGACTGCATCTTTGCCTCCAACACTTCCGGGTTCGTGATTGCCGAAATCGCTCGCGACGTGAGTGCGGAGCGCAAGGCGAACTTCATCGGCATGCACTTCTCGAACCCGGTGCCGGTGATGCGGATGCTCGAGGTCATCACCACGGAGGAATCCGACCCGGAGGTGGGTGAAATCGCCAAGGCGGTGGGCGAGAAGGCTGGGCGCGTGGTATCGATGGTGAAGGACAGGCTTGGCACCTACGGCTTCATCCTGAACCGGGTGTTTGCCGCTGCGGCTCGGGAAGCGCGGCAGATCGTCGATGATGGCCTTGCGACGCCGGAGGATGTGGACAAGGCGATGATCACGGGGCGCAACTGGCCGGCGGCGTTCTTTGGGGCTCGGGGTGGCATTGGCAAGCAGTGGTAGCGCGTTTCTGCCGGGGCGACTGAGCGAGAGCTTCGCTTGAGTCCGCTGCGTGTGCGCCTGGCGGCGCGAGCGAGGGCAGAATGCCCTCGCCCCCAGGGGGCCTTCGGAGACGGGTTTCTCTGCAGGAGGGCATCCTGCCCTCCCTGCGCGCCGTCAGGCGCGTTCGGGGACCGCGGTGGTTTATGGTCTGGGTGTCACAAAGCTCCAGGCGGGTTGGATGGAACTCTATGACGTGATGCGGACCGCCTTTGCGGCGCGGGAATTCCTGGATGAGCCGGTGCCGGATGAGGTGTTGCGGCGGATTCTGGACAATGCGCGGTTTGCGCCGAGTGGGGGCAATCGTCAGGGATGGCGGGTGATCGTGGTGCGCGACGCGGAGAAGCGGGAGGCGTTGGTGCCGTTGATCGAGCCGACCTTTCGGCGCTATTTGGCGGAGGTGCGAGCCGGGGCCAACCCGTGGAACGTGGTGGAGCCTGCCGAGGTTGGCCAGGAGGAGCTCGATGCGGTGATGATTCCGCCCGGCTTCATCGAGCGCTTGGCTCATGCGCCGGTCGTGTTGCTGGTGACGGTGGACTTGGCGGTGGTTGCGGCGATGGATCGGCATCTGTCGCGCATCGGCGTCATTCCCGGCGCATCGATCTATCCCTTCGTCTGGAACATCCTTCTTGCAGCCCGGAACGAGGGCTTGGGCGGTACGCTCACCACCTTCGTGGCCGCGCGCGAACCGGACGTGAAGGCGTTGTTCGACATTCCCGAAAGCCACGCCGTCGCCGCCATGCTGCCGATGGGCAAGCCGGTGCGGCAACTGACGAGGCTCTCGCGCAAGCCTGTGGGAGAGTTCGCCACCGTGGACGGTTTCGGAGGCGTCCCGCTGCAGTAGGCGCCGGGGCTTGGAAGCTGCGCAAAGTCCGTTCGCGAGTATCCCGGTGTTGGAGCCGCATTGGAGCCTTGCAGCGGGTGCTTGACCGCATTACGCCACCGGATTCGCCTGTCCGATCAATGCCCGCTTGTCCCGGGCAAACCGCCTTCCCGCAAAGAAAAACAGCGGGATGGTCAGGAACGATATGCAGGTGAAGAGCACCATGCTGGTGGTGTATGGGTCGTGAAAGTCATGCTCGAACAGCCAGTCGACGAGCATCCCGCCGGCGGTCACGCCGAATCCAATGCCGAGAACGTTGATCAGCAGCAAGGTGACGGCGGTGACCGTGCCGCGAATCTGCGGCGGCACAAGCTCCTGCACCGTGCCGAAAACCGGGCCATAGAGGCTGCCAAACTGGAAGAAGTGCAGGAACATGCAGACCATGAAGAGAGGGGAGGCAGGATCGATCAGCCGGAAGGCGAGCGTCATGGGCATGAGGACGAGCGTGACCCAGAACATGAACATGAGGCGGCCGATGCCCGTGACCTTCAGGAAGTAGTCGCCGCCTATGCCACCGAACAGGTTGCCGAGGACCCCGGCGCCGAGTGCCATCCAGCCGGTTAGCTCGGCGATCTCGTTGCGGTCGAATCCGCGCTCTTCCACGAACCAGATTTGCTCGAACATCGCGGCGCCCAGGAAGATGTGGAAGATGACGGCCCCCAGCACGGTCATCAGCAACGCCGGTGAGCCAGCGAACGCCCTCCGGGTGGTGGCCAGCATCTCCCGGATGCTCGGGAATTCGGGCTTGTCTGCGGGTCGCGGCGCGGCCGATCGGCGGGGCGTTTCCCGCAGCGAAAACATGATGAGACTGAAGGCTATGCCGAGTCCCCCCAGCACATAGAAGCAACCGCGCCACCCGACCAGGGGCTCGAGATAGGCGACGATCAGCAAGCTCGCCGAGATGCCGATGGGACCGGCCATGTAGTAGGTGCCGGCGGCAAAGCCGAGGCTCTTCGACGGAAAGCGATCGGACAGAAGCGACATGGAGGTCGGTGTCATGATCGACTCGCCGATGCCGATGAACAGGCGCGGAACGGCGATGCTGGCAAACCCCTTCGCCATGCCGGAGATCGCCGTGAGCGCACTCCAGACCGCCAATCCGAGCGCGATGAAACGGGTTCTGTTGACCCGGTCCGCCAACACGCCCATGAAGACGCCGGCAACCGAGTAGAAGACGATGAAGATGAGGCCGGTGAGCAAGCCGAATTGGGTATTGGTGAGATTCAGTTCAGGCTTGATCCAGTTCGCCATGCTGGCGATCAGTTGCCTGTCCACGATGTTGAGGACGTTGATGGTGGTCAGAAAGGCCAGGAATCCATAGTCGCGAATGCGCGCGTCCGTCTCTTCCTGCATACCCTCCTCCCAAGCACCGTTGCCCCGCGGAGGAGCCTTCGCAAGCCTCTCGGTCACTCCGAATCCGGGCCGATGTTGAAACCGAGTTCCCGCCGGCCGTAGCCGCCCTTTGCGATTTGCTCTGGGTCGGGGAAGGCGCTGCCGCCCCGAAAATGACCCATCGGGATCGTCAATGCACGCGTCATCAACGACGTGGGCCTGCCGTCCGCGGTGAGGTGTTCGGCGATCGTGTGCAGTGCGTCGCCGAGGGCGGTGCTGGCGAATATCCAGTCGGTCAGTGCGCCGTGATTGGGTGCATCCGGGCCCGGCTGGGACGCAACCGCTTCGTGGTAGAAGGTGCGCATGTCGTCTGTGAGATGCCGCACAAGGAGCGGCATGTCGAACTTCCACTCGATGCCGACCTCGGGTGGCTCGCTCACGTCGCCGCCGTCGGCAATGCCGCCTAGCGCCTGCGCCACCGCTTCGACCTGGTCTGGCGCCGCACCCGTGGCGCCGAACAATGTGCGGCCGCGAGCGGCTCGCGTCTCGTTCGCCCAGGGCGCGAGACGCGCCACTTCCGCCAGCAACCGCGCGGTGTGCGACTCATCCTCCTGCACCGGGAAGCTCACGGGGCATGCCCAATCGCCGGGGCCAGCCTCCTTGGGCGCGTCAATCGGGTAGTCGGCGATGGTTGGCTCGGTTGCGGTTGCCAGCATCCCGAGCGCCGCACGCATCACGTTCTTCTGGAATGCAGGATCATCGGCGCTGCCGAAAGGCCGCCCCACCGCGAACGGCACCCAAAGAGCCCGTGGTGGTCGCACCGCCTGGCTCTGTTCTCGGATCAGGCTGATGGAGGCCGTGGCGACCCCTGCACGCTCGATGTAGTTTGCCAGTGCGCCCACGGCGCCCGTGCAAATGGGTCAGACCGGCACCAGCAGGGCAACATCGACCTCATCCGCCGCCAGCAGGTGGCCGACCTCCTCGCCGGAGGCTCGCAGCGCTTCGTGATTTGGCTGCGCGCCCATGAAGGAGTAGTGCCAGTTCGACACACCGCCAATCTCGCCGTCGGCAGCCATTTCGCGGAGCCGATCCAGAGGGAACCAGATGTTGGGGTCCCGTTGGAAGCCGCTGCGGTCGAAGTTGGTGCTGATGTGCGACACCACGACATCGGCGAAATCGATGTCGCCGGGGAGCAGTCGGTAGTCCACGGTGCCCGGCTTGAAGGGCGTATCCGAGCGGCGGTGGATTCCAGCGGTCGAGACGATCGCGACGCGTGACTCGCTGAGCGGTCTCGGCATGATCCACCGGGCTGGCGCGACGGGTCGCATCCGCTCTGCGGCACCACGCATGTGCTCCGCTTCGATCTCGTCGAGATCAGACAGACGAACCAAAACGCCTCTCCTGCTTCAGGCTTTCAGTGACCAACGGCCTTGGAACCCGCCTTACGTTCCGGCGAAGAAGCGCTGGGGGTTGTCCACGAACAGCGTGTCGATGGTGCGGTCGGTTACGCCCATGTCCTTCAGGTCCGGGATGACGTGGCGGTGCATGTAGAGGTATTGGTCGGGGTTGGCGAGGGTGAAGGCGTGTTCGTCGGGGATCTTGCCGTCGGGGCCTTCGTTGTGGATGTGCAGGCAGATGCAGTCGTGGGCGGGGCAGAGGCGGTCGGCGTAGCCCATGTCGATCAGCGCTTTCAGGGTGACGGTGCGCATGCGGGGGCTGACGAAGCGGCCGGGGTAGCGGTCGAGGCCGAGGTAGCAGCCCTGGTCGAGAATCCACTTCAGGTATTCGGTGTCGGTGGTGTCGTTGGAGTGGTCGATCTTGACGCGGGTGAGATCGACGCCTTCCTCCTTGAAGATGGCGATCTGGCGGCGGGCGACGTGGCCGGTGGGATAGGAATGCACCATGATCGGCAGGCCCGTCTCGTTGTGGGCGCGGGCGACGGCGCGGGCCATGATTTCGAGTTCCGGCGTGACGCCCTCGAAATCGGCCGCGCACTTGAGGATGCCGGCCTTGATGTCGGTGCCGCGGAAGCCTTCCTCGGCATCGCGGATGAACTCGCGCGCCATCTGGTTGGGCGAGACGCCGCGGATGAAGCGCGGCACGTCCAGCCACCAGCCGGTGACGTTGACAATGTTGATGCCGGATTCGACGGAAACGCGACGGAGGAGTTCCGGATCGCGGCCCAGGTCGAAGGTGGTGGCGTCGATCATGGTGTCGATGCCGCCGGCCTTGGCGCGCTTCAGGCAATCGATGGCGCGCTGCTCGCGGTTGGGGCCGAGCAGGTCCGGATAGCTGCGATACATGCCGCTCGCGCTCACCATCACATGCTCGTGCATGAGGGTGAAACCCATGTCGGCGGGGTCGAGCGGGCCAGTGACGGAGTTGATGGTCATGGTTGCGCCCCTCCATTCGAGTGGCCCAAGCGTAACGCAATTGGGGCTTGACGCGCCTTGCGGCGCGAGGAGGGCAGCGTGGACTCCTTCCAAGGGTCTTCCTTGCGATTTGTGCTGGTCTCGCTAGACTTCGTCGCCGGCTGCCAGACGCCGACGCTCGTCCTCACGCATAGAAGCGATACAGTTTCAGGCGATGGTGAAACGGCACCCGACTCCTCTGGATTCGCAGCAGGTCAGACCATGACAGAGCGATTCTTCGCAAACCCCATCCTCAACTCGCCCTACGAAAGGCCTGGCCGGCATTGGGAGCTTGATGAGGACCGGCGACCCACGGGAGTCATCGTCGAGGACCGACGACAGTCGAAGCACATCACCGCAGTGCCCAAGCCTCTCGGCGACGATCCTCAGGCGGGTTTGGAGATCGGCGTTGCCGAACTGTCCACGGCGGACCAGCAATACGACCCGATGCCCGTCATCAACGCCATTCGCGGCCACGTGGACGCTTGGCGACAACTGCCTGCGGAACGCTCGGGCGTCACGCCTGTCACAGCCCGCTTGCTGCGGCACTGGCGCGAGTATCCGTTCCCCGGCCAGCGACCGTTCTTTTGCCAGGTCGAAGCGGTGGAGACGGCCATCTGGCTCGCGGAAGTGGCGGATTGCGTTGGGCGAGGCCGTGGTCCCTACCGCGCGATCCGCGACCATCTGCACGGTGCCAACGAGGCCGCGAATCCAGACCTCCTGCGAATCGCCCTGAAGCTGGCCACAGGTGCTGGCAAGACCACGGTGATGGCAATGCTCATTGCTTGGCAGACCCTGAATGCGGTCCGTCAACCGGGCAGCCAGCGCTTCACGCGAGGGTTCCTGGTCGTGACCCCTGGCATCACGATCCGCGATCGCTTGCGCGTATTGCAGCCCAACGACCCAGATAGCTACTACGCGAAGCACGACCTAGTCCCCAAGGACATGCTGCCCGACTTGGGACGCGCCAAGATCATCATCACCAACTACCATGCGTTCCTCCGCCGCGAGACCATGAAGTTGCCAAGGGTAAGTCGTGCCTTGGTGGACGGTCACGACCACAAAATCACCACCAAGGAGACGGAAGGCGAGATGCTCCGGCGTGCGTGCGGCGAACTCTTGGGCCTGAAGAATATCGTCGTGCTGAACGACGAGGCACACCATTGCTACCGCGAAAAGCCGGGTGAGGCGGAGGAAGAGAAGCACGCCGGTGAGGCCCGTGAGGAGGCGGAGAAAAACACCGACGCGGCCCGCCTTTGGATCAACGGCCTGGAAGTGGTGCAGCGCCGCCTAGGCATACGCGCAGTGTTCGATCTGTCCGCCACGCCCTTCTTCCTCGCCGGGTCGGGCTATCGAGAGGGCACGCTGTTTCCTTGGACCATGTGCGATTTCTCCCTCTTGGACGCCATTGAGTCCGGCATCGTCAAGTTGCCGCGAGTGCCGGTGGCGGACAACGTGCCGGGTGACGACATGCCGCGCTACCGCGAACTTTGGAAGCACATCGGGCCTTCCATGCCCAAAAAGGGACGCGCCGCCGCAGGACGCCTAGATCCCCTCAGCCTTCCGCCTGACCTGAGGGGTGCCATCGACGCCCTGTACAGCCACTACGAGGGCGCCTTTGCGTCTTGGAAGGCGGAAGGCATAAGCGTCCCCCCCGTCTTCATCGTCGTTTGCAGCAACACGGCCACCTCGAAGCTCGTGTACGACTACATCGCCGGTTTCGAACGTCCGGATGGCGTGGCCGTGCCGGGGCACTTGCCGCTCTTCCGCAACTACGACGAAGACGGCAATCGCGTCGCACGCCCACAAACCCTGTTGATCGACAGCGAGCAACTGGAATCTGGCGAGGCCCTCGACAAGGCGTTCCGCACGATCGCCGCAGACGAGATCGAAAGATTCCAGCGCGAGCGCAATGAACGGGGTGACACCGCCAAGGACGGGCCCGTCACGGACGCAGAACTGCTCCGTGAAGCCATGAACACCGTCGGCAAGCCGGAACAGCTTGGCGAGTCCATCCGCTGCGTGGTATCGGTCGCCATGCTCTCCGAAGGGTGGGACGCCAACACCGTCACCCACGTTCTTGGCGTGCGAGCATTCGGCACGCAGTTGCTGTGCGAGCAAGTGGTGGGTCGTGGGCTGCGCCGACAGTCGTACGAGTTGAACGACGAGGGCCGCTTCAACGTCGAATACGCGGACGTGCTCGGCATTCCCTTCGACTTCACTGCCGAGCCAGTGGTGGTACCCCCTGTCAAGCCCCGTCGCACGATCCATGTCCACGCCGTACGCCCCGACCGGGACGCCTTGACCATAGAGTTCCCCCGCGTGGAGGGCTACACATACGAGTTGCCCCAGGAACGGCTCACGGCGGACTTCACGGCAGACTCGACGCTGAAGCTCACACCGGAACTGGTGGGTCCAACCCGCACACGCAACGAGGGCATTCTCGGCGAAGGCGTGGTGTTGACGCCTGCAAGCGCTGCCGCTACACGCAAGGCCACCGTCGCATTTCACCTCGCCAAGCATCTGCTGTTCAAGAAATACCGAGGCGCGAATGAAGCGCCCAAGGTGCACCTGCTCGGCGACCTAAAACGCATCGCCCGCCAATGGCTCGACGACCATTTGATCTGTGAGGGTGGAACGGAGCCTGGCCAGATTCTCTACACGATCATCGCTGACGAGGCCTGCGACATCATCTTTCGAGCGATCGCCGCGTCCTCTGGCGAGAAGCAAATTCGGGCCGTTCTCGATCCCTACAACCCCCATGGCTCCACGGCGGACGTTGACTTCACCACGTCCAAGACGAACCGCTGGGAAACCGACGAGCAAAAATGCCACGTCAACTGGGCGATATGCGACAGCGATTGGGAAAAGGAGTTCTGCCGCGTCGCGGAGGCCCACCCCCGCGTCTTGGCGTACGTCAAGAACCAAGGCATGGGGTTCACGGTCCCGTATTGCTTCAACGGCCGCTCGCGACAGTACGTGCCCGATTTCATCGTGCGCATCGACGACGGCGGCGAGGCGCCGGTCAATCTGGTCGTGGAGATCAAGGGTCTTCGCGGCCAGGATGCTCAGGACAAGGCCGACACTATGCGTGCGATGTGGGTTCCCGGCGTGAACGCGGCTCAAGAGTTCGGAAAGTGGGCTTTCGCGGAGTTCACGAACGTCGATACCATGACGCAAGACTTCGACGGGTGGTTTGCCAAGCATGCGGCGTCGCCGGAGGTGCGGGCAGCGCATTCTCTGATTCTGGCCGGTGGAAGCGCACCGGACCTGGAGTACGTCCCGCGCCGCAAGAGCGTGATCTGGTGATCTTGGTGGATACGTCGGTTTGGGTCGATCACATGCGGCAGCCGGATGTGACGATGCGTGCGTTGCTCAGGACGGGCGATGTGCTGATGCACTCGATGGTCCTGGGTGAACTGGCCTGCGGGAATCTCCCCAATCGGGAGGCCCAGATTGCCGAATGGAGGGGATTGCCCAGGATTGGGGAGCTGAGCGGCGATGCTGTCGTCGCCAAGATCGAAGAACGCGAACTGATGGGGCGCGGGATCGGCATCGCAGACGCGCATTTGGTTTGCTCGGTGCTAGAAAGCGAAGGCGCGCGACTGTGGACTCGGGACCGTCGCTTGCACCAGATCGCAACTGAATCAGGCATTGCCTTTGCTGAGGGAGATGGCTAGTTGATGGGGAAGATTGAGTAATGGCCCGCAAGCCGAAGCCGAAGAAAGATGTCGAAGCGCTGACGCATCGGGAGGACTCCAGGCGCAACATCCCCACGGCGGAGCTGGAATCTGTGATGGGGGACGACGACAAGAGCCCCGTCCGGGTGGCCTTCGAGCGTCGCAATCGCGACCTCGATCCCCAGCTCGTTTGGCGAGGCAAGGACGAGCAGATGGACGACGGTCTCGTTGTCCAAGCGCCGCCGCTCTACATCCAGGAGAAGGTCCACCCCAAGGCACTCATCGATGATCTACGTCGCCAAACCACGGAACGGGCAGATGAGGTTGCGCCGGAGCTGCCTGATCTCTTCGCTGACTTCTTGCCGAATCTGGACGCGTCAACGGAGTTCTACCAGCACGACCAGAACTGGTCTAACCGAATGATCCTCGGCGACAGCTTGCAGGTGATGGCGTCCCTTGCCGAGCGCGAAGGCCTACGCGGCAAAGTCCAGTGCATCTACATCGACCCGCCATACGGGATCAAGTTCAACTCGAACTTCCAATGGTCCACTACCGACCGTGATGTGAAGGATGGCAAGGCAGAGCACATCACCCGAGAGCCAGAGCAGGTGAAGGCGTTTCGAGACACTTGGCGCGATGGAGTTCATTCGTACCTGACGTACTTGCGGGACCGACTGACGGTAGCGCGGGAGTTGCTGACTGAGAGCGGCAGCGTTTTCGTGCAGATGGGGGACGAGAACGTGCATCGTGTGCGGGCACTCATGGACGAGGTGTTTGGAGAAGGTAACTTTGTAGTAACGCTTAAGTTCGCGAAGACGTCTGGGTTGGGTGGTAGGTTCCTAGACGAGACGTTTGACTATTTGATTTGGTTTGCCAAGAGTATCGAATCAATGAAGTTCCGACGCCCGTATCTTGAGAGAGTGCCTGGGATGCCAGGTGCCACCCAGTATACGTTCCTGATGCATCCAGACGGCTCCTATGCGGCCATCTCTTCAACGGAACGGCAGGGCCGTCCATTTGCACACGGCGATTTGAGGTCGCAGACGGGCAACCAAACGACTGTGTTCCCGTTTATTTTTCAAGGGTCTCACGTGCCCGCGCCACAACGGGGCGGGTGGAAGTCCAATCAATCGGGTATTGAGAGGCTCGATAGGGCCGGTCGGGTAATACGGGTTGGCAACACACCCCGATTCGTTAGGTACTTCGATGACGCTCCCTACTATCCAATGGGCTCCACGTGGCTCGATACGGGGATTAGCGGCTTTGGCACGGAGAAAAGTTATGTCGTTCAAACACATCCTCGGGTCGTCCAGCGCTGCATCCTTATGGCCACCGATCCTGGGGACCTCGTCCTTGATCCAACGTGTGGTTCGGGGACCACCGCGTACGTCGCCGAACAATGGGGTCGTCGTTGGATCACGATGGACACTTCCCGAGTCGCCTTGGCACTGGCCCGCGCGCGCGTCATGGGTGCTCGCTATCCGTACTACCTCCTGTCCGACAGTGATGAGGGCCTGCTTAAGGTCGCCGGAGTAACTCGCACGGCGCTTTCTCGTTCGTCGACGCAAGGCGACATCCGGCAAGGCTTCGTCTATGAGCGCGTGCCGCGAATCACGCTTCGTGGAATCGCGAATAACGCCGAAATCGACGTGATTTACGAGCAACTACAACCCGCTGTGGAAGCTGCACTTGCAGACCTAAATGAAGCGTTGCGCGGCCACACGGAGCCATTGCGCATCGGGAGCGGCGGAAGAACCGGTATGGACTTGCGCTTTGATGCGCTCGAAGGCGACCCGTTTACGCTACCGAGCGGTGAAGGCGTGCCGGCGGGTGTCCTACTAGAGTGGGAGGTTCCGCGCGAGCCACCGGAGGATTGGCCGGAGTCGGCCTCGGAACCACTGGCCCGGTTCTGGGAGGCGCGCACCACCAGGCAGCGCGAAATCGACGCCTCGATCGTGGCGAAGGCTGACTTCGAGTACCTCTACGACAAGCCCTACGAAGACAAGGGCAAGGTTCGCGTGGCCGGCCCATTCACAGTCGAATCGCTCACCCCCCATCGCGTTGTCGAGGCCGAACGGTCCGATTCTGTTCCCCCGGTCCCGACCAACGAAGTCCGCGACGAGAGACAGCCATACACCGCGGCCGAGTCGCCGCCCGCGTCGGTCGAGGACTTCGCAGCCGTCATCTTGGAGCAACTCCGAGCGGCCGGCATTCAGCAGGTGGACAAGCACGGCAAGATCGACTTCACGGCTCTCAACGGCTGGCCAGGCCGCGGGTTCGCCGCCGAAGGCCGCTACCAAGAGGGTGACGACGAACGCCGAGCCGCCATCCTGATCGGTTCGGAACACGGCACGGTTGGCCGCTCCGACCTCGTGGCTGCGGCCCGTGAAGCTGCGGAAGCGCAATTCGACGTGCTCATCGCCTGCGCCTTCAACTACGACGCCCAAACCACCGAACTCAACCAGCTCGGTCGCCTGCCCATCCTCAAGGCACGCATGAATGCAGATCTGCAAATGTCCACCGACCTCAAGAAGACCAAGGGCGGCAACCTCTTCGTCATCTTCGGCGAACCGGACATCGACGTGCTCGACGCTCCGGACGATCAAATCCAAGTCCAAATCAATGGCATCGACCTCTTCGACCCCCGAACCGGCGATGTCCGCTCGTCCGAACCGAACGACCTAGCCTGCTGGTTCATCGACACCGACTACGACATGGCCAGCTTCTTCGTCCGCCACGCCTACTTCCTAGGCGCCAACGACCCCTACAAAGCCCTCAAGACCACCCTAAGGGCCGAAATCGACCCCGAAGCCTGGGACACCCTCCACTCCACCACCTCAAGACCGTTCCCAAAGCCAGCTTCCGGCAGAATCGCCGTCAAAGCCATCAACCACTTGGGCGACGAGGTCATGAAGGTGATCGACGTCGGATGAAGCTCGAGCGCTCGGGCCACCCCAGCAGGGCTGAGGGGACCTTGATGAGCCACGACTTCAAGCCGAGTGGGTCAATCCGCGCTGGATTTGCGTACCAGGATCTGGTTGCCGTTGAGATACTCATTGACTTCCTGCGTGATCGAGACCGATACGAGTGGGTCCAGGTGGAGGCGGTCGAGAAGGGATTCCGGTCTATCGACGACGTGGTTGCCTGCCGGAAGGACGGCAGGTTCGAACTGACACAGGTGAAATTTACGCTAGACCCTGCATCGCCTGATCACCGATTGGACTGGGAGTGGTTGACGGCTCGCAAGGGAACGGGAACGTCGTTGGTACAGAAGTGGGCGAAAACCGTGCTGGAGCATGTACGTAACAGCACACTCGCGACGGCGATGTTGAAGACCGACCGGGAACCAGACGAGGGCTTCGGAGAGTGTCTGTCGGGGAGGCGCGTGGATTACGCCCGCGTCCCGCTGGACGTCCAGCGTACCTTGAGGGAACAGATCGGTTCTTCTGAGGATGTAACCGAGTTTTTCGAGAACTTCGATTTCGCACATTCGCGAAAGCGCTTGGACGACTATGAAGAGGTGCTGCGAGCGAGGCTGCGGCACGAACTGGATTCGGGGGGATGGGCGAGGTTCAAGCAATACGTGGAGACGTGGGCGACGCGGCGTAACAAGCCTGGACCCGACGGGAGGATTCGCCACTTCCATCTGATGCGAATCTTCTCTCCAGAGCGTCCGATGGCATTGCCGCAGGATTTCGTGGTGCCGGTAGGCTACGGCGTACCCGACCAGGAGTTCCACGCGGAACTCACGGCGCAGTGTACGACTGCTGATGGGGTTACTGTACTTTGGGGGCCGCCAGGGCGCGGCAAGAGCACCTACTTGAGCCATTGCGTCGCGGAATGGGGGCAGAAAGAGGGGCTGATAGCCATTCGTCACCATTACTATCTGCAGCTCCAAGATCGCTCCGAGGGTAGGTTCAGCTATTTTGCGATTGACCAGTCATTTAGACACCAGATTGAAGAGGCGGGGTTGCCTACCGGCGATAGGAGTTCGGGGCTTGGCGAGGCGCTAGCGCATGCGGCGAGTGCCGCAGAAGCGGAAGGGAAGCGCATGGTAGTCGTCGTGGATGGGCTTGATCACGTTTGGCGTGAGGACGGTGACATTGCGCAAATGAATGAGCTGTTCAGGCGATTGTTGCCACTGCCTACCGGCGTGCGCCTTGTAGTCGGGACGCAGAGGGTCGAGGACAAGTACCTTCCCGTGCCCTTGCTCACGAAGCTGCCTAAGGATCGCTGGACAGAGCTGCCGACGATGTCGGTTTTCGCAGTTCGAAAATGGTTGGCTTCGCAGTGTGCAGCAGGCCGCGTTCCGATTGAAGAGATGGTGCATCGGACGCCAGCGGAGACGATCGAGGAACTTGCTACCGAGCTCCACACGATTTCGGGTGGACTGCCGCTGCATCTCGTCTATTCGGTGGAGGCATTGCTTGAAAGTGGTAAGCCACTGACTCCGAGCGTGGTTGCGGAGTTGCCCGTGTGCCCGTCGGGGGACATCGAGGTCTATTACGAGTCGCTCTGGACGCGGCTCGCGCCAGTGTCGAAACGGGCTCTGCACTTGCTCGCGGGATTGCAGTTTGCTCCGCCGCTCCACGGACTACGCTCGTGCCTCTCAGGGGACTGGGCATCGGTCGTTGACGAAGCGGGCCACCTCCTAGAGTTCCGAGAGGCTAGTATCTCTCCATTCCACTCCAGTCTGTTCGCTTTTCTGCGCAGAAGATCCGAACATGAGCGAGAATTCGAGGCGCTGGCAGCCGAGATGGTGAGGTGGCTTGAGCAGGACGCCCCGGCGTATTGGAAGCGTGCTTGGTTTTGGATGACGAAGGCGCAACTTGGAGACGTAACGAACCTTGTATACGGACCAACGCGCAAGTGGGCCATCGAATGGCTGAAGGACGCGTACCCGATAGACCAACTGGTGCATGTGCTGAACACGGCCGAGGAAGCCGCATTGAAGGCGGCAGACTTCCGTTCGTTGCTACGCCTCCGTTCTATCAAGGTGGCTGCCGCGAATGCACGAGACTTCCAGACGGAGGATTGGGGTGGATTCTATGAGGTTGCATTCTCGTCATCCAACGACCCGGACCTCGCAGCCGTCCTCAGGGACAACATCCCGACGATGAGGGTGGAGGAGTTGCCCGCTGTTGCAGACCGTCGCTCGGCAACCGTTCGTAATCGGGTGGTCCAAGAGCTTGACAGGCGAGTTAGCGCTCGTACGACCGACGGGTTGGGCGGGGGTCAAGGGTATTCGGGAGCGATCGTCCGGATCGTTGCACGAGGGGACGTCGCTAAGGCGGACGAGATTGTCAAATTCGCCAAGCGAACGGGTCAGGAATCCCTGATTGAAGAGTATGCCCGCGAGTCGCTACGAGCGGGAAACTGGGGGAGTGTGCTGGCTATCGCACGACGGCAGGGTGGGTACGAGTTGGACCGCTTGGCGTTCGCGGCGCTTTGCGTGGAGGGGATTGGTCCCAAGGGAATGGGATTGGCCGGGGCTACCGAACCAGCCCTCCAGTGCCTTGCGTTGCTCGTCGACGGAGAATGCGACGGAGACATTGCGGTGGAAGACGTCTCCCCCCTCCCGACGCTGAAGAGGTGGGAGGCCCCTCTTGGCCTTGGGACCGAGATCCGGAGGGCCGGCTACCGAGTGTTTTTCGGCGCCTTGGCTACGGCGTTGGCGGGCGGCATGCCGGAGGGTCGGACGCTCATTGGGCAAGGAGCGGGGACATGGCTGGGTAAGTCATTCCGCGAGTTGGAGCGCATGGCAGGCCAAGTTGGTGCGGATTGGCTTCAGGAAGGGCGTTGGCCAACCTTGGGCGAAGTCTATAACTCGTTCTCCCTGCGACGCCCGGTTGCAGGCTCGCCGGAGGAGTGGTTGATCGGGATCCGTCTGGCGTTGCTGGACATTGCTGTGGACGTGTGTGCAGTCGGTGTCGGTGCCCCAAAAGGGCCACGGATCGTTGGCGAGGATGTGCGCACGGCAAGTACATCCCCATTCTGGCTGACCGAACTGTGGCTTGGGGCATTCTATAGGACACCTGTACCACTGCATTCCGCGGATGGTGCGGACGCCTTGCTCGCACTTGTGGCGGCGGATTTGAAAGGACGCGCGATCCAGTTCGACGAAAGGGCTGCTACGTTGATCAGAGCAGCACGCTTTGCGTTCGACCATGACCTTGAGGCCGCATGTGAAGCTGGGTTGGAGAATGCCAGCGAATGCTTGCTTGGCTACGGGTGGAGGAAGGACATGTATGTGTTCGAGGTTATCGATGCGCTCCGAACCATGGGCGACCGCGATGACGCAGAAGCTAAGGAGACCCTCTTGGCCCTCGCCGGAGAAATCGAACATATCACCGAATACACCGATGGTGACGAAACATCCCATGCCCGGGAAGAGCTGCATAAAGCCGTAGTCGACTACTTCCCGGGCCGGACGCCACGACTCTATGCGGACCTCTTGCAGCGCCAGGAGTGGTGGCGAGCCGAGCGAGTGCTGACCATGTACGCAGAGCGCATTGAAGACGCGTCAAAGCGGCACGATGCGTTACTGTCGACCTTTCTCTCACCTGCTGAATTTAGCGTGGCTTGGGAAACTACAGCGGAGTACCCGGAGGCAAACAGAATGGATGTCCGGAGCAGGTTGGTGCGACTTGCCGGCAGAGATGGGCCAAGCGGAGCGTCTAGTGAGGGAGCAAGTTCCGAACCGACCGTCGACGTAAGTGCCTTTGCTCCTGGGCATCTGAGTGAGTTGCTCGAGTCCTTGAGGGACGAGCCATCGACCGTAGGCAGGAATGTAGTCTCGCATTGGCTAACCTATTGGGAGTCGAAGAACCGATCCGAGATTGCACTGGCAGACATTGATGCGCACGTTGAGAAAGGACACGCCGACTACCGTGTGAGGAGGGCATTTGACACGGTATTCGAAGTATCCCGTCGTCAAGCAGGTCGCACCACAGCGTATCGTTGGCTCGGACGAGCGAACATTGAGGGTAGGGGTTGGGCCAAATGGTGGTCCTCGTCGGAGGCGTTCGAGCAGCGGGTGCGTTCCTTTGTGTCGGACTACCGAGAGAGGTGGCGCGAGTTCGTCGTGGAAACTAGCCGCCGGGAAGTCCTTGGTGGTGCTGATGACAACGGGATCGAGGTCGGGATGTCCCGGCTGGTCTACTTCCTGGTCGAAGTTGGTGAGGTGGAGCTTGCAAGGGATCTGACGATGGAGATGGTCTCTATCTTCCGCGAAGAGGTGGCGCCACAACCCTTGTCGACACCGGAATGGGCTCGATGACTTCGACGACGGTGCTGCTCTTGCTGGAGAGGTTGCTCTGGCCGGTGCCTCGGATCCGGTGGGAGGCGGCCCGTCGTGTGGCGCGCCTAGTTCGAGCGGGCGAGGCAGGCGTCGCGGAAGCACTCCTCACGTGGATGGCGCGACGGTCGTTGGAGAGCGAAGCGCTGCTTGGGTTGGGCGTGATTCATGCGTTTGAACTCGCGCCATACTTCGATAGTGAGGATGTGGATGCGTCGGTACAAAAGCGGAGCCTGCTATCGGAATGGATGCTCAGGGCGAACCATGGCAGGCGAGGCCATGTCTTTCGCGCCTTAGTTTCGCCACGGACGCCTTTGAATGAGGAGGATGCCGAGGAGTTTGAACGGTACAAGGATACGGCTGTTGCCCCGATATTCTTGGAGCAGCTGAGGACGCTGGAGCGCGACGTAGGCTTCGAGTTTGTTGCACGCTGGCAGCATGATTGGACGTGGCTGCGGCAGACTGTCGGTAGGGAAATACCCGAGCCCGACTTCTTTGTCGGGTCGGACAGGGGCTATGGCGCACAGTTGCACCTGCGAACGACCGAGATTTTGGTAACGGCTTACTTGCGCACATTGGCCTATGCGATGTACGTTGGCAAGCTTGATGCGGAGCGTGCGGAAGAGTACTCGATGCAGGCGCTACCCCTGAATAGGGGCCTTGCGGACTTAGAGCCCATAGCGCGTCCTCGGTGGAGCCATCGTTTGCTGCATCGTTGGCGCGAGTGTGGGTCGCAAGTTGTCGCCCAGCTTTGGATGGATGCGGTTCAGGATTGTGACGCGACGGACACCCTTGCAGGCTTGACGGTGGTGGAGGTCAACGAAACAGATTTCATTGAGATCGAAGTCGACATGGTTGCCGGGCGTGAAGACGTGAGTTTGGGCGGCCTAGGCGTAGAACCCCTGCTGTTACGGGGTCCGCCTGCGAGGATGGCAGGCGACATTTTCTTGGATGAGTACCTAGGGCGCGCGTTGGTAACGCCGACTAAGTTGTGTACACCCGTTTTCCCTCCGGTGTTGGGGCGCCTGGATGCCGAGGTCGCACTCCACGTCCGGCTGGCATGTTTGGGTTTGGGCTTAGTTCGTGGGCGCGTTGGTTGCCAGGACGACTGCGTAGAGTTGTCAGTAGGTGGCGATGTGGTGTCCCGTTGGAGATACTGGTACGCCGATTGGCAACCTGCGAGACCCTTGGCTCTTCAGTCGACTGTGTGCGGAGCGACCACGGTGGCTCGACGGTGGCTCCAGACGGTCGACGGAGCGGGCCTAAGCGTGAGGCCATTCGCTCGCGTGCGTGTCGGCACGCGAGAGCACGCGTACACAGAGCACGATGTCCGAGTGGAGGAGTTCTGGATTGAACCCGCGGATCTGTGAGCGCGGAGTCTATGGGCCTTGCGCCGGGGGGCTGTGCCTGTTGGCGCACGGTCGTTTCGAGGGTTGTCGGGGTGTGACTGGCCCGATGGTGCATGCTGACGAGAGCGTCTTTTTGGATGAGGCACCCCGGGCCGTTTCCTACACCTCCTGTCGGCTCGGTCGGGTCCACCCACAGGGCCGTCTCGCGGGGCGGGAGGCTGGTTGCAGCTTCGGTCCCTTGGTTTCTTCCCCGTCGGCGGGAAGAGCGTGGATGAGCCTTCGCTTCGAGTGGCGTGTGGGGCCGCGCCATCCGGCCGGCACGTTAGTGTTGACTTGGCCTCGATTTGAACCAACGGAAAATCAATGTGTTGAGCGTTTTTTCACGCGACGGCATTCTGCCTTCCCGCCGAGAACCGTTGAAATGTGCGGTCAGCACGTTGTCGGTTGACTGCGGCGGCGGCGGAGTTGCACGTAGGCATCGTTGAGTCTGGAGGCCATGTCCGCGTAGGGGAGGCGTTGCGTGGCCATGAGGCGAGGGCGGGGGGATGCGTTGGGCGCTAGTGTGTGGAGGAGGCGGATGTCGGTGATGTATGTGTCGCCGGCTTGGCCGGCGAGTTCTACCACTTGCAGGGGCACGTCGCCGTCCTGGCCGGGTTGGCGGAGGAGGCGGGCGCTGTCGGCGTTTGCTTGCGCGGCTTCGGATGGTTGCTGTTGTGGGCGAGGCCCCATCAGGAACCGGAGGTAGGGCCGGTTCTTCAGGGATTTCTTGACGTCCTTGGAGCGGCGGACACGGTCGTTCAGGAGGCGGTGGGAGCCGGCCACCACCAAGGTTGCACCCCCTCCGGGAGGGATGTCGTCGAGCAGGATGAAGACCTGCACGCCGGGCGGACCCGCGTCGCCCAGCCGGGGCACGTCCACATGCCACATGGCGTTGGGCACGAACCAATGGTGGGCGCCGGGTGGGGTGAACAGGAGTTGGGGCCGGGTCAGCGCCAGGGCGGCGCCAGACAACGAGGTAGCTGAGCGGAGGCGGCTGCCGCCCAACTCAGTGGCGGCGGCGTGCGCTTCCGGGGAGAACATGGCTTGGAACGCCTTGGATTTGGCGCAGTTGCGTATCTGCCGCATGGGGAGGGCCTTGGTGGGGGCGAGCCAGTCGAACTTGCCCGGTGCCTCTTGCCCCGTCGGCTCCTTGGAGGGGGAGGCGGCCCAGCATCCATCTTGCCAGGCGCCAGCGTCTTCCAGAATGGCGTACACCCGGTCTCGGTTTGGGGTGATGGAGGATTGCGGAACCAGGCCTTCGATGCGGACGATGCCACGCTCGGCGAACTCGCGGCGGATCGCGTCGTCGATTCGTGCCCGTGCGCACGGCGCTCTTTGGGGGGAGGGCGTCTGGCCCTGCATCGCGCCGCAAGGCTCGCTATTGCGAACGCGCTTGGATGGCGGATGGTGGTGATGCTCATCCATGTGCTGCAGCGACGCCTGCTGTGGCTGTTGCGCGCCTAACGGCGCGGTGGAGGGCGAGACGCCCTCCCTCCAGAGTGCGTCGGTGCGGCCTACCCCCACCGAAAAAAGGCGTCCTCGCCTTTCCTCGGTGGGGGGGAAGCTGTGCCGACGAGTCACCCAACCTTCGGCGTGATGATGCCAAGTTCCACGGAGCTTTCCACCACCGCCCGGATCGTGTCCTCCGCCGGGCGGATCGTCGCGCCGAGCACGGACTTGGCCTTCTTGCAGTCGTTCAGGGTGCGCGACTCGATGGTGATCGGGTCGCCTTTGCTGGTGACCGTGGCGGGCTCTCCCAAGGTGAAGGAGGGGAAGTACTCGCGGATGACCTCCGCCACTTCCGTGCCGAAGCGCATGGCCGAGCGGCCGCCGCTGCCGTGCATGACGTAGCGTGGGCCGCCCCGGGTTGCACGGTGATCGACGGTGGCTTCCGCCGCCAGCCGGTGCGCCTTCACGAGGTCGCGCACGTCGATGATGTTGTAGTACATGTCGTAGCGGGAAGGCCAGTTGGGTTCCATCCCCCCGGCGAGGCGACCGATCTGCTCGATCCACTGTCCCACTTGTGCCTTGAACAGGATCGGCCCGCAGATCATGGCGGGGTTCATGGTGATGGCGTCCCAGGCGCCGCCCGATGCGTCGGCGGCGTCGTTGATGAGGTGCTCGGTGTCCACCTTGCTGCGGGCGTAGGCGTTGCGTGGGTGCTGCCAGCGTTCCTCCGGCACGCCGTCGGACGACCAGTCGGTCTCCGTCCATTCATAGCCTTGGGGCACGGTGGCGCCCCTTGCGCCGGAGACGGCGGCCATGGAGCTTGTGTACACCATGCGCTTGACGCTGCCGCTGGCGTTGACGGCATCGATGACGTTCTGGGTGCCGGCGATGCCGCCGTTGTACACGTCGGTGGAGACATCGCCGGAGCCGAGCGGTTGTGACTTGCCGTCCGCGGAGTTGCCGAGCACGGCGGCGACGTGGAAGACGCCGGCGCAGCCCTTGAAGGCTTCGTCGTAGGAGCCGGAGGTGAAGAGGTCGCAGCCATCGACGATGGTGATGTTCGGCAGGCGCGAGAGGTATTGCACGCAATCCTTGCCGCGCCAGGAGTTGGCATCGCGGATGCATGCGCGCACGTCGTAGCCGTGGATGGCAAGTTCTCGAACCATGTGGCCGCCGGTGAAGCCAGAGCAGCCGGTGACGGCGACGGGGCCGTCGTGGGGAGTGATCGCGGGCATGGGGGTTCCTTGTGTTGGGTTGGATCTGTTGCCTCTAAAGAGGGCCTCTCGGAGCGGGCCCTGGGGGCGAGGGCATTCTGCCCTCGCCCCCAAGAGGACCTTCGCTTCGAGACAGCCCTTCGTTCCCTTCAGTCGTTGCGCCCATCTTGGTCCTGACGCCACTCGGAGGCGAGTTTCGCCGCCGGGTTGCAGACGTCGCCGTCGTAGAGGACGTCGATGGGGTCGCGGCCGTCCACGCCGATGCCGAAGCGGTGGTATCCGAGCAGGCGTTGCAGCTCTTTCGGCATCTGCTTCACGGTCTCGCGGGGCACCGAGACGAGCTGGATTTCCTGCGGGCGCAGATAGCCGACGATGTGGCTCATGAAGAAGCCGAGCCGCTCGCGATCCTTGGAGGTGTTCGCGCCGCCACCGTGCCACAGGCCGCCTTCCCACATCAGCATGGTGCCGGAGCGCATGACGACCCTCGTGGTCTCGATGTCCTGATCCACCTTGCGGTCGTGCCACTTGTGGCTATAGGGCACGATGTGCGTGGCGCCGTTCTCGATGTCGTAGTCGTCAAGAGCGATCAAGGCGTTGCAGACGAAGTGCGGGTGCGGGCGGGGGATGGGCCAGAGGCCGTCGTCCGGATGCAGGAACTGGCGGGTTTCGCCCGGCAGGACGTTGAACAGGGTCGTCACGTTCACCTGCGTGAGTGGGCCCAGCACGCCTTCCACCAAGGCGCGGATGCGGCGGTCGAGGAAGAGGTAGTCCACGGCGCGGGTCTTGGCGAGCAGGTTGTGCGCGCGCCAGGTCTGGCCCGTGGTGGTGCCGATGGCGCGCATCTCGGTGATGGGCACTTCGGTGTCGAAGGCGTGCCGCAGCCTTGCCGCCTCCAGCGGCGAGATGAAGTCTTCGACGATGGTGTAGCCCTGCTCCTCGATCTCGGCCACCCGTTCGGTGATGTTGAGGCCGTCGATTACGAGATCGGCCTTTTCCTGGGTCTCGGTGACGGCGTTCACGATGCCTGCGCCTCCGCCTTCTCGCCGGACTCCTGCGCGGTGGAGCTCTCCGCCTCCGCTGCCGCGCGCTCCCGCTTCATGCGCTCGGCGCGTTCGGCGTTGCGTTCGGAGGTCATCTTGCCGTCGTGGTGCATGTAGTCGTAGGTGGGGCGGATGGTGGTGCGACCGGCCGCCGGCTCGGTGTCGAACAGGCTGCGGTATTGGTCGATGGTCTGGCCGTTCTTGGCGCCGGGTTCGGCGGCGTTCATGCGATCCATGTCCCAGTCGCTTTTGCCGAAGGGGAACAGGCTATAGACGTCCATGAGGCCGGCGAAGCGCACCGGGTTGCGGTCCAGCGCTTTCTGGGTGACGGTCTCGCGATAGGCCTCCTCGGTTTGGCGGCGACGGCGCATGTATTCGCATTGCAGGGTCATGCGCAGCCCCGACGTCTTCTTCGGACAGGAACCGTGCCAGGTGTGGTTGCCCCAGATCACCATCGAGCCGGCGGGGGCCTCCACCGGCGTGGCGCGGTCCTGCCAGTAGCGGGCGTCGTCCGGGGTCACCTGTCGCCGCCAGCGATGGCTGCCGGGGACGAAGGAGATGGCGCCGTCGTCCTTGGTGTAGTCGGTGAGCATGTAGTGCATGTTGCAGTTGTTGGCGGGCTCCGGCTGCGCCACCAAGGCCGGATCGAGGTAGTCGCCGTGGATGCCGGTTCGCACTTCGCCCGGTCCCTTCACCCAGGCGGCGCAGAGGCTCAGCACGCAGTCGGTGCCGAGCAGCCACTCGGCGAGGCCGAGGCCCGCCGGGTTGTAGGTGAGCTTCTCGAAGATCGGGTCTTCCCAGAGCATGAAGCGCTGGATGTCGTTGATGTTGGCCCAGCGCTCTTCGGAGAGGCCGTCCGCGCCGTAGCGGCGCAGCATGGCGCGCTCCAGCGCTTGCTTGACCTCGGCGCAGAACTCCGGTGGCGCCACCTTTTCCGGCGGCACCACAGTGAAGCCGAAGGCCTCCAGTTCGCCGATGTTGGATTCGAGCCCGAGTTGCCGAAGCTCCCGATACAGCGGCGCGACCGACCCGGCCGATTTCCAGTCGCAGATCTCCACCTGTTCCTCCCGTACAACGCCCGCGTGCGACGATGTACGGGGATTCTACTTGCTGATGTGTCCGGGCGTTGAGGGGTGTGCCAACATGGGACTTTCGGAGATTGGGAGGGGGCAGGCCGCTCCCGCAAAACCTCGGCAACACAAACGATAAGGAGCAGAACGATGGATCTGGGACTCAACGGAAGGCGAGGCATCGTCGTAGGCGGCAGCCGGGGCATTGGCAAGGCCATCGCGCGCGAGTTGGCGAAGGAAGGCGTTGATCTCGTGCTTGTCGCCCGGGATCAAGACCGGCTTGCCGGCGCGGCGCAGGAGATCGCTGCCGAATCGGGGCGCCGGGTGCTGGCAATGGCTTGCGACGTGCGCGATCGCGCCCGGGTGGAGGAGATCGTGGACAGTGCCGCGCGAGAACTGGGCGGGCTGGAGATTCTGGTCAACAGTGGATCGGCGCCCGGAGGTTCCGCAACAGCCGTCGGGCGCATCGACACCATCGTCGATGAAGACTTCCTCGATGACTTCAACGTCAAGTACATGGGTGCCTTGCGCTGCGCCCGCGCCGCCATCCCGCATCTGCAGGCGGCGGGGTGGGGTCGCATCGTCAACATCAGCGGTCTCAACGCCCGCATTGCCGGCAACATGAGCGGCGGCGCCCGCAACGGCTCGCTGGTGCATTTCACCCGCACGCTGGCGCAACAATTGGGCCGCGACGGCATCACCGTCAACTGCATCCACCCAGGCCTCACCCGCACCGAGCGCACCGCCGACGTCATGGCCGCCCGCGCCGAACGCGCCGGCCTGACGCCGGAGGAAGTGGAAGCGCGCGACTACGCCGACGACAACCCCCGCGCCAACTCCATCCGCCGCATGGTGGACGCCTCCGAAATCGGTCACATCGCCGCCTTCCTCTGCTCCGACAAGTCATGGGCCATCAACGGCGAGGTGATCGCCGCGGACGGCGGCGGCAGCCCGTCGGTGTATTACTGAGAGAGATGCAGGCGTCGCCCTTGCCTGGTCACCAAGGCGCCGCTGCCAGGCCCGGATAGGGGTGCGGCAGGCCGTCGTCCAGCAGGAACTGCTCCATCGTGACGCCCTTGACGCTCGGCGTCTCGAATTCATTGCCGCTGATCACCAAGAGGTTGCGACCTGGGAACGTCCGGGGAAACCAGGCGAAGTCGCCGGGGCCGGTCCGTCCCACCTTCACTTCGTAGAGCCTGCGGGAGTGGTCCACGAAGTCGATCTCGTGTTCCTTCGAGGCCCAAAACCAGATCGTCTCGGGATCGTCGACCCCCGTGATGGCTTGGCGGCGGAAAAGCTTGTATGGAAGCACGCCTCCGGCGACGGGGACATGCCCGAACTTCCCTGCGCGTCAGCGGTCGAGGAAGCTTCCCCGGCTGAAGGCTCCTGGGCGACGAGCCACTCCAGCCACCGGCCTCTCTCGGTCGCCCCAAGTTCCTTGAATTCGTGGACCGAGGCCATGCGATTGGGCGCGAAGGCGAGGGCCACCGAGAGATTGATGAAGTGGAACTTCGCTGGCTTGCGCTGCTGGGGCAGGTCCTTGTTGTGGTCCCATTGGTACGAGGGCAGCACCGCCAATGCGTCGGAAAGCTGCTCGATGTAGCCCGATGCGACCGTGTTGTTGGCGAGTCCCGACTCGCGGGCGAGCTTGAGATAGCCCGTCCGCGAGCCTCCCTGCACGAACAGGGTGCGCATCAACGCGATCAGGAACTGGCGCGACCGGCCGCTCCTCGCCATTTCGCCGATCACCCAGTCGCGGATCATCTCGAAGAAGTAGGCCGGGATGCGCTCGAACTGCCAGATCTCGCTGGCGGCAACGGGGGAACCTCCCGACAGGAGGTATGCGATCCACGTGTCCTCGCCCAACTCGCTGTGGAATTGCGAGTGGAAGTAACTTGTAGCCTACGCCGCAGAAAAGGTAGTCGGTGCGCGCCAGCTTGCCCTTGCGGCCGGGCAGTCGTTCGGAGCCGCGACGAATGTCCGTCGCGCGAGCCCCGGTGGTGACGAGAAGCACATCGCGCAGAACCGGCGGTCGGCCAATCGCTTGACCGCTACCTCCCACTGAGGCAGAGCGGTGATTTCGTCAATGAACAGTCGGCGCACCGGCGCTCTGGATGCGAACATCGGAATCAGGTCCACGGATGTGCCGTTCGAGGTCAGCGGCGTCGGTCAACTCGTCGCCGTTGAGAATGTAGGCCGAACCGGCGCCGTACGTTAACAGTCAAGACGATGGCGTTTCGAGGTGCCGGGCTAGGGCGTGTTGATACCTCGCAAGCACCGCGACACGCGCGCTCCGTTACGGGAGGCTGAAGGCGAAGTGCTCGGCGCCGGAGGGTGGGCCCATGCGGCCGCCGCCGGCGGCGATGACCACGTATTGCTTGCCGTCCACGCTGTAAATGGCGGGGGTGGAGAAGGCGGCGGCGGTGAGTTCGTTTCCCAGAGGATGGCGCCGTCTTCGGTGTCGTAGGCGCGGAACTTCATGTCGGGGGTTGCGCCGATGAAGATGAGGCCAGACCCGGTGACTGCCGGGCCGCCGTAGTTCACCGCGCCGAAGCCGAGGTCAGGGTGGGTGGGGTAGTTGCCGAAGGGCACCTTCCAGACGATTTCGCCGGTGGCGAGATCGATGGAGTTCAGGGTGCCCCAGGCGAGGTGCGCCGACGAAGTCCGGCGTTGCCGAGCCGGTGGGGACGAAGAGCAGGCCCCGTTCCTCGTCGAGTGCCGTGGCGGTCCAGGCGTTGGCGCTGCCGGCGTTCGCAAGGGAACCCTCTGCCCACGTCTCCGAACCGCGCTCGCCGGGTGCCGGGATCATGTTGAATTGCCAGACGAGCTCGCCGTCGATGGCGCTGAAGGCGCGGATGGAGCCGGGGAAGGAGTCCGCCCACTCGGATGTGGAAAGCCGGTGATGATCTTGTCCTCGAATACGACGCCGGGGGCGGTGAGGGCGAAGTGGCCGCCGCGATCGTCTTCCTTTGGACGCATGTTGAGCTTGCCGCCTCTGCCAAAGGACTCGACCAGCGAGCCGTCGTCGGCGTTGAGGGCGATGAGTTCGGCACCGGCAGCGAAGAGGATGCGGCGGTCCCTTCCGCGTTCCCACTACATGAGACCGCGCTGGGCGGCGCTTGGCAGGTCGAGCTCCTCGTTGCGCCATACCTCCTTGCCGGTGGCGGCATTCAGGGCAAATGGCACGACGGACGGGGAGAGGCCATAGAGGGCGCCGTCCACCACCAAGGGGCTGGTGTACATGGTTCCCTGCGGCTCGCCGGAGTTGTACACCCATGCGAGTTCGAGCTGGCCGACGTTGTCGCGGTTGATCTGATCTAGCAGCCTGTCGGACTTAGGGCGCAGATTTCACAAATGGCGCCTTCCGAGTCGAGGGGGTTGGGGCAGATGCCGAAGTTCCTGCAGCGGGACCGATCGCAGCCCTGTCTGCTGCCGCCGGACATGCGGGACTGGCTGCCGGAAGACGACCTGGCGCACTTCGTGGTCGAGGCGGTGGAACGCGTGCCGATGGATTCGTTCCAGGTGAACGAGCGCGGCACGGGCTCGGCGCAGTGCCACCCGCGGACGATGCTGGCGCTGCCGGTGCACTGCTGCGCGAACGGGATCTTCGGCTCTCGCCGGATCGAGCGCGCGACCTGCCGGGACATTGGGGTTCGGCACGTGGCGGCGAACTGTCACCCGGACCACGACACGATCTGCACGTTTCGGCGCAACAGCTTCGAGGCGGTCTCGGCGGCGTTCCCGGAGGTGCTGCCGCTGGCGAAGGAACCGAAGCCGCTGCGTGTCGGGACGGCGAGCGTGGACGGCACGAAGGTGGACGCGAACGCGAACAGGCGCAACGGCATCCGCCACGACCGCGCGTTGGAGTTGCGCGAGCGGTTGGGCGTTGAGATCGAGGGCTTGCTGGATCGGGCGGAGCAGGCCGACGCGGCCGCCGCGCCGGACCCGCAGGGTCTGCCGGAGGAGCTGTCGCGGCGGGAGACGCTGAAGGCGAAGCTGGACAAGGCCTGCGCGGAGCTGGAGCGTCGGGCGAAGTCGCGCGCGGACTCGGAGCGCGCGGAGTGCGAGCGCAAGGTGGAGGCGCGGGAGGAGCGAGAGGGCTCGCGCAAGGGGAGGGCGATCAAGGCGCCCGAAGAGGAGCCGCGGGACGAGGAGCGGATCAACCTGACGGACGCCGACAGTTCGCCGATGCGCAGGAGCCGGCGCCATGAGCACCGCCAGGCGTGCAACGCGCAGGCGGCGGTGGACGCGGACGGCAGTCGGCTGGTGCTGGGTTCGCGGGTGAGCGTGAGCGCGAGCGACCGCAACGAGCTGGTGGCGGACGTGGAGGCGATGCCGGCGGCGTTGGGTGCGGCGGATCGGGTGCTGGCGGACGGCGGCTGCGCGACGGGCAGCGAGGTTTCGGAGCTGGAAGGGCGCGGCGTGGAGGTGCTGGTGGCGACCGGGGCGGAAGGCGGACGGCGCCGGCACGACTTTCGGCCGGAGCCGCCGCCGAAGCCGGCGAAGGAGCCGCGGGCGGAGTGGATCAAGGCGATGCGGGAGAGGATGGAGCTGCCGGAGAACCGGGCGCACTGCCGCTTGCGCAGGCATGCGGTGGAGCCGGCGTTCGGGATCGTGAAGCAGGCGATGGGCTTTCGGCAGTTCCCGCTGCGAGGCGTCGAGAAGGTGGAGGGCGAGTGGAAGCTGGTGACGCTGGCCTGCAGCTGCCGACGCCTGCACAGGCTGATGTTGGCCTGACGGGGTCATGGGGGGCGAAACTCGGCGTGTCGGAGGCCGCTGCAGGGTCGGAAAGGGCCTCTGGACCCCATCGGCGGCCGATGGCGGGGTGCGACCCCCGTTTCAGCCGCAACGACCCATCTGAACAGCCACAGGGGGCATCGTTCAAGCAGGCGCCAAGTCCCTTCCGCGCACGCCTGCCGCGCCCAAGTCCGACAGGCTGCTAGCTCGGAGTAGTGGCTGCGTCTGGAGTCGCCGAGATAGACGGGCCAGTCCACGTCGCTTGCTTCGCTCTCTGGCGCGCCCAGCAAGAGCAAGCCGAGCGCGGTTAGCGCCGCTGCCTTTGGGCGGGTCAGCAAGGAACTCAGGCCGCCTTTCCTTCAGGCACCGGCTCGCCAGCCGCTCGAGCCCGCTCCAGCCGGTTCGCCTCTTCCGGAATGAGCCTTGCCCGCAGCAGCACCAGAAACACCCCAGGGATCGCCAGCAATGCCACCGATGCCAGCAGGCTCGTGCGCAGTGCCTCGGCTGGCGCCTGGCCGGCGGCGGTCAGCACGTCGCTGATTTCGCCCACGGCATAGGGACCGAGGGCAAGGCCGACGGTGGCCATGAGGAGATAGAAGGCGGAAGCGAGGGCCCTCATGCGCGGCATGACGAGATCGTTCACGGTGCTGGCGGCGGCGCCGATCCAGCAGGAGGAGAAAATGCTGACGAGGAAGTTGAAGATGTAGGCGACGATGAGGTCGTTGGTGAGCAAGAGACCAAGGGCGGTTGGCGCGGTGAGGACGACCGAGCCGATGCCCACATACACCCTCGCGTTGCCGGTGCGCTCCTTCAGGCGATCGGCGATCACTCCGCCGGCGGTGACGCCGAACAGACCCGCAAGGGCGTAGGACGCGCCCAAGACGAGCCCGGCTTCGCCGGCGCCGATGCCGTGGACGCGCATGAAGTAGGGCGGCGCCCACGCGGCGAAGGCGTAGGTGACGAGGGAAATGGTCGGGAAGCCCACGGCGGCGTAGATGAAGGCGCGGCTGCCGAACATCATGGCGAAGGCGGGGGCGTCGCGCAGGCTCAGGGCCTGAATCCACGAGAAAGCCGCGTATGTGCCGATGCCGAGCGCGATCCACTGCTCTGGATCACCGGTCAGGACGATCAGCGCCCAGGCCGCAGCCGCGACCACCGCCGCGCCGATCAGGTTGCGAACGACCGGCGCGCTGGAGGTCTGTTCCCGTGCCAGGGTGATGACCGTGAAGGGGGGCAGCACGGACATCAGTTCCTTCCACGTCTCCCGAAACGGATGCGGATGGGGGGGCGTGACCAGGCCCTCGCTCTGGCCCCGAACTGGCTCGCGCAGGGTGTAAACCCAAAGCGCCATCAGAAGGCCCGGGATGCCCACCGTGAGGTAGGCCGCCTGCCAGCCCTTGAGACCGAACGGCGCCGTCGCAGGCTCGGGATACATCTGATCCCAGCCGTCCACCACCCAGCCGCCGATGAAGATGCCGACGCCGGCGCCTATGTAGATGCCACTCGAATAGATGGCGAGCACGGTGGCGCGGAGCCTGGGGGAGAAATAGTCCGACAGCATGGAGAACGCCGCTGGCGTTGCGCTCGCCTCGCCGATGCCGACACCGACTCGATACGAGGCGAGGGCCGTGAAGCTGCGCGCCGTGCCGGACAGCGCGGTCATGAGGCTCCAGAAGCCAAGGCCGATGGCGATGAGGTTCTTGCGGGTCCAGGTGTCCGCCAGCTTGCCGAGCGGAATGCCGAAGATGGCGTAGAAAACGGCGAACGCGGTGCCATAGAGAAAGCCGATCTGCGCGTCCGAGATGCCGATGTCGGCTTTGATCTCCTCGGCAAGGATGGTGATGATCTGCCGATCCACGAAGTTGAAGATGTAAACGATGACGAGAACGATGGTGACGTAGCCGGCATAGCGCCCACCAACCGCCGGCGCCTCCTTCCCGTCCACTTCAGCCATGTCAGTCTCCCTCCTCTATGAGCGGCAAGCCTACCTGACTTCCACGACGGCGCTTGGCCGCACTTCCGGCGGGTAGGGGTGCAAGACGTCGGACGTCGCCGTTGTTCGACGCAGGCTTGCAGGTACGGTGGGCAAGGTGGAGAGGCGTCTCTACCCGCAAGCGGTCGGTGCCTGAGCCACGAGCCGTCGTATCCCGTTGACGAACATGCGGAAGCTGTGGGAGCCGTTTGAATCTGGAGATAGCCTGCGGCCGATGGCCCTGGAGCCTGCGACCTTCTGATAGACGTTGCCCGTGATTACCTGAAGCTCCCTCGATGGAACGTGAATCGTGTCCGGCAGGCGGTACTTCCTTCGTCCGCCGAGCCCTTGCAGACCGTCGATGTGCAGTGCTCTTTCCACTGCCGCCAAGTCGCCGAAGTACCAGCTCTCAAGTTCCCGGCACGCGATTCGCACGAGCGTGCATGGCCGTCCAGCACGCCTGCACTTCGCCTGGAGGTCGTCCTTCAGTTGCTTGCAGTCAGATGCATCCTGGTCGCGCACGATGACGAACTGCGTGTCGGGCTTGCGCCATCCACGCAGCTTACGCTCGATGTTTGCGTCCAAGTGCTGCCTTCCCTCAAAGACGATGAACTCGGGAACGACGTTCGGCGGAAGGATGCTCGGCAGGAGCCCCTTGAGCATCTCGCGAGCGGAGGGTTCTTCCAACAGGAAAGCGAGGATCATGGATACGGATCGGCACCTTCGAAAAAGCCTTGCCTCCACAGGTATCCAAGTTGGTCCCCGTCCCTCATGTAGGCGGCGACTTGCTCGTTTTCGCTGGCCCGGTGAATGCGGGTCGAGCCTGCATCCTTCTGCAACCAGTACACCTCCTCGGTGTTGGCGGCATTCAGGAAATCTGGCGAGTGCGTGGAGACCAACACCTGCCCGCTACGATTCGCGTAGGCACGGAACTCCTCCGCGAGTTCCCAAAGCAAGGTTGGATAAAGCTGGTTCTCTGGTTCTTCGACGCACAGCAGCGGGTGCGGATCGGGGTCATGCAGCAATGTTAGGTAGGCGAGCATCTTGATCGTGCCGTCAGACACGTAACGGGCTAGGAACGGCGCCTCGAACGCGCCGTCCTGGAAACGTAGCAGAATCCGCCCGTCCTCGGTTTGCATTGCGTCCACGCGAGTGAGGTTGGGGATACGCTGCTTGAGCTTCTCCAGTATGGTGCGGAAGACCTCTTGGTGGTGGTCGTGGAGATACTTGACGACTAGCGAGAGATTCTCGCCCTCACGCGACAAGTGGTTCGAGACATCCACTTCCGATTCCGGCCTCGCACGGCCGATGTGGAAGTTGGAAACGTGCCAGCGCTCGATTAGGTCGCCAAGTGCCACGAGGGCAGGGAACTGCTTGAATTGGGCAAGTCCCTTGATTGCAAGAAGGTCAGGAGACTTGAGCGATTGTTCGTCGCGGCGTAGCTGCCCCTCGTCACGCACCTCCTCCGCTTCGTTGGTGACGGCATATCCTTGTCCTCTTCGGAAATCGAGCAAGTGCCAAGGCTTGCCGCGGTGGAACCTGCGATAGCAGAGAGTCTCGCGTTCCACTACCGGCCCGCTTTTGTCTGAGCCAATCCGAAGGTCGTAGGTGACGAGGGGCTTGCCGGGCTCCAATCGAAACTTTACCTGGATTTCGATCGGCCCTTCGGTGTTGCGGCTGCGCACCTCCTCGAAGCCGCGGCTGCCGCCGATCCTGGCCAGGGCCGATCGCACGTTGCTGTTCATGGCGTCCCGGAGGAATCCGAACACCGCGAACAAGGTCGACTTCCCGCTCCCGTTGGCGCCAACAAGGATTGCAAGGCGTGGGATGTCGCGCATGTCGAAGTCCCGGAAGGCGCGGAAGTTCCTGACGCGAATTCGTTCGATGTGCATCGCCTGGCCGCTCTCGCAATGTTTAGTCGGGTGGGTCGCATCCACGCCGTCCGCTTGAGATTACTCGAATTGGGCTCCGGCGCGCTTCAGGGTTGCGCCGTGAACGGGCGCAGACAGGCTCCAGCATCGTATCGACGTCGAGCGAACGCCACATGTCGCCGTCCCGGAAGGCGCGGAAATCACGGACCGTATGCGCTCGATCTGCATGGCTGGAAAGTGACGCGGCGGTTGCGTGCAGTCTGCCGTGCATGGCGAGTCCCAGGGGGCCCGGTGCTGCAGTCCTACCCCGGGCGACCCATCATTTCCCGGGCGCGAATTGCCGCGTTCTCCCACGACTGCCGCGCGGCGGGGTTGTTTGCGCCAGGGGGCGAGGCGGCCCACGCGTCGATCAGCCTTTCCTCGAGGCCCGCCACCGCGTCGGCAAGACGACGCACGCGCCGCTGTGCCTTACTACTGCCCAATGCGATCACAGGTCGTCCGGGCAGCAGGTTGAGCTGACGCGCAAGGTAGCGTGCGCCACACGCCGACACGGCCCCCACTGGGACGGAGCCTCCCTCCGTCGGCGCGGAACACAGGTAGGTTTCGCTTATCCAGGTCCTGCGGAGTTGCTCGTCCAGGGACCCGTCCGGCAGAAGGAGTGCGAGGATCGTTCGCATGTTTGCGTGAAAGCAGGGCTGCTTGCTGCATCCGCAGTGCCCATCGTAGTTGCGCCGGGTATTTGCGGATGCTTGCTCGATGATGGACCGTAGGCCGGCTTCAGGATGTCGACCAGCTCAACCGCCGACATCCCTGCCACACCTCACTCAGGCTTTCGGAAGAGGAGGGTGTAGCGGTCGGTGTTGCCGGTTACCGACTTGCGGCCTACCTCGTAACGGAGTTCATCGTCGGGTCGGTAGTGGAGGTCGGAGTAGCTTTCCAGAACAAAGCCGGCCGCCTGCACTTCCTTGATGGTGCGGACCGGATCTTCCCGGCGCCAGCTTTCGCCCGTTTCGGGCTGCATGTGGCGGCGGGTGTGGTCCACCACGCCGTATGCGCCGCCGGGCTTGAGGGCCTTGAACACCGCGGCGTTGAGCATGGCGCGACCATCGCCCGTGAAGTTGTGCATGTTGCGGAAGGTGAGTGCCATGTCGAACTGGGCTTCGCCGAAGTCCATCGAGCCCATCGTGAAGCGGCGGGTGCCTTCGACGGCCTGGTAGTCGTCGTTGGGGATCACGTCGATGTCCCAGCCAGCCTCTTCGGCCACCTGGGCGACGTTCTGGGTGAAGATGGAGACCGCGAGGCGTCCGTTCTCCGCCAGCACCGGCGCGAGAATCTTCGTGTACCAACCGCCGCCGGGGAACAGCTCCAGCACATGCATGTCGTCGGTGAGGCCGAAGAACTTGAGCGTCTCCAAAGGTTTGCGGTTGGCATCCCGATCGGTTTCGGCTTCGGTGCGGATGTCTGCGGCGAGGGCGGCCTTGACCTTGTCGTCGATCTCGCCAGCCACGGCGAAGGTCGATGCCAAGGTGACGGCAACCGCGCCGGAGATGGTGCGGAAGAAAGTGCGAAGCAGGGAGGTTTTCATCGGTTCGGTCCTCGGTTCATCGGATAGGGCTGCCAGCGCTCGAGCGGCGTCTTCGGCAGCACGGTGGGATTGACGCAGCTCATCGGCCACCTGCCGCGCAGCACCAGCGAAACCTCGCGGCCCACGCGGCGCCTTGCGGTGGGGCGCATTCGGGTGGAGGCGGAGGCGACGTGCGGGGTGACGACCACGTTCGGCATGAACAGCAGCGGGTTCTGCGGGTCCGGCGGCTCCTGCTCGAGCACGTCGAGGCCGGCGGTTTGCACCTTGCCGCTGTTCAGTGCCTCGATGAGGTCCGTCTCCTTGATGATGGGGCCCCGCGCCGTGTTGACGATGATCACATCGTCCTTCATGCGGGCGAAGGCGTCGGCGTTCAGCAGGTGGTGGGTCTCTTCATTGTGCGGCGAGTGGACGCTGATGTAGTCGGAGCGCTCGAGGAATTCGCCCCACGAGACCGGCTCGACGCCGTGCTCGCCCATGGTCAGCTCGCTGACGTAGGGGTCGTAGGCGATCACGTGCAGGCCGAAGGCCTTGGCGCGGGCGGCGGTGCAGCGCGCCACGTTGCCGAAGGAGAGCAGGCCCAGCGTGCGCCCCATCAGGCGCGGCGTGTGGTTGAGCTGCGGCCGGCCCTTGCCCCACTCGTTTTCGGCGGCAAGGATGTTCTGTTCCTTGGTGCGACGGATGGCGGAGAGCAGCAGCATCATGGCGTGGTCCGCCACCTCCTCGATGAATACGTCCGGCGTGTTGGTGACGACGATGCCGGCGGCGGTGGCGGCTTCCACATCCACCATGTCCACGCCCACGCTGCCGAGGCCAATGACGACGCACTTCTCCAGGCGGTTGATGATCGCCTCGTCGAAGCGGATGCCCCAGGAGGTGATGACCGCATCGCAGTCGGCGGCGCCCTCGGCGAATGCCTCAGCGGTGGGGCTTTCCACCTCCACGATGTCGGCCACGGGGGCGAGCGCCTCGAGTTCGAGGGCGTAGCGCTCGGACAGGTCGGCCACGGCCGCCCGGCGGGGAAGCTGCATGGCGACCTTCTTTCCAGGGGCCTCGCTCTTTCCGGAGGACTCAGTCATCGATGTTGAACCTTGTGCTGATTTGCTCGTGGTGCTTGAGGGCGGCGGCAAGCGACTATTCGCCTGCCGCCAACTTGCGCACGGCCTCTTCCCGGAGACCGCGCTTGAATATCTTCTCCGAGGCGATGCGCGGCAGTTGCCCGCTGCGAATCCACACATGCTCCGGCACCTTGAAGCGGGCAAGGTGCTCGGCGGCGTGGGCCTGGACGTCCTCGGTGGAGAGCGACATGCCGGGGTTTCGCGTCACCACGGCGGCGACCGTTTCGCCCAAGCGCTCGTCCGGCACGCCGAACACCGCCGCTTCCATGATGGCCGGATGCTCGTAGAGCACCGCCTCCACTTCCTGACAGCCGATGTTCTCGCCGCCGCGCAGCACCATGTCCTTCAAGCGGTCGGTGATGAAGACGAAGCCTTCCTCGTCGATGTGGCCGATGTCGCCGGTGTGGACCCAGCCATCGGTGAGCGCTTCGGCGGTGGCTTCGGGCTTGTTCCAGTATTCGCTGAAATTGTTGACGCCGTGAATCCAGAGTTCGCCGGTCTCGCCGGGGGCCGCGTCGGTGCCATCGGGCAGCACCGCCTTGACATGCACCAGAGGTTCCACGGCGCGACCGCAACTGCGGGGGCGCTCCATGAGGGCCGGGCCGCCGATGGTGGTGGCGAGGCCCTGGGTTTCGGTCATGCCCCAGCCGGTGCCGGCGGCGCCCTTGCCGATGGCCTTCTCGACTTGCCGCGACTGTTCCGGCGCCATCGGCGCACCGCCTCCGCCGGCGCTCTTTAGGCTGGACAGATCGTAGCGGTCGCGATCCGGCGCCTGGGCGAGTTCCGCCGCCATCGTCGGCACGCCGTTGAACGTGGTGATGCGTTCCGCCTCGATGATGCGCATGGCTTCGGTGACATCCCACTTGTACATGCCCACCAGCTTGCGTCCGAAGCGAAAGGCGGAAAGGGCTTGCACGACGAGGCCCGTGACGTGGAACAGCGGCACGCTGAGGATCAAGGACTGCTGGTGTGGCGATGGGGTTTCCGCCATCTGCCGCGTCATTTCGGGGTTCATGGCCATGCCGACGGCGGCGCCGCACTCCCAGCCGAGCAGGGCATTGGTGATGGCGCGGTGGGTGGAAAGCACGCCCTTGGGATGCGCCGTGGAGCCGGAGGTGTAGAGGATGGTGGCGTTGTCCTCCGGGGCGAGGGGCGCCTCGGGCATCGTCGTGCCGGCGCCAGCAATGAAGTCCTCCCAAGTCGGCAGGCCGTCTTGCTGGTGGCGGATGGTGACGATGTTGAGAGCCTTCAGCGTGGGGGAGCGCGAGGGGCCTCCCCTCGCCAGAGAGCCGGTCCTGTGCGGCAGCAGGCGTTCGGTGCGCTCGATGTCGGTGAAGAGCAGCTTCAGGCCGCTGTCTTCAATGCCATACACCAGCTCTTCGCCGCTCCACCAGGCGTTGAGGGCCACCGCCACTGCGCCCATGGACGTGATGCCCATGAAAGCGACGATCCATTCGGGATAGTTGCGCGCCGCGATGCCGACTCGCTCGCCCGGGGCAATGCCGTGTTCGACAAGCGCATTGGCGACGCGGGCAGCGTCCTGCCAGATGGCGCCGAAGGTCAGCCGGGTGTCTTCATAGACGTAGAAATCCGCGTCCGCGTGGGCGAGCCCCTGGCGGTAGAGTTCCCGCAGGTTCGCCGGCGCGTTGGCGAACACCGTGAAGCGCTCGCCACGGATGGTCTCGGTGCGTGTCTCGAACGGCTGTCCCGGTGCCGTGACTTGGGCGATGGCGTCTGCCCGATCGATCGCCAAAGGCAATGCTCCCCTCCTGGCAAGCCGCGCAATCTACCAGAATGGGCGGGGGTCTTGTCGGTTTGGGTGGCATTGGGCCCCTGGGAGGTTGCCCCTTGCGAGAACCCCGGCGGTGACGTGCCCCGAAGGGCTCGCCCCCAACCTCCCCCTTGGGGGGGGAAGTCGCAGAAGGTGTAGCCTTTCGTGGCGGGGTTGGTGCGCCGCCGACGCTTGACCAGCGTCGCTTGCGTCCGTCTCGTGTTGAGAAGGGGGCTACAAGGAATGGAAGAACGCGGCTCTGCGATGGCGCGCCTTCCGGGCGTGCTGGCCCGGCTTGTTCGCGACCCGCTCTTTGCCTTCGTGCTGATTGGCGGGGCGGTCTTTCTTGCGGACGCGCTTTGGCAGGGGCGGTCGGAAGATCGGGTGGTGGTGACCGCGGGGGATGTGAATCTGCTGGCGGAGCTTTGGGCAAGCGGCACCGGCCGTCCGCCTACGTCGGGCGAACTCGACAGCCTCGTCGAGAACCACATTACGGAAGAGAGGATGGTGCGGGAGGCGCGGCGGCTGGGGCTCGACCGCAATGATTCCATCATCCGCCGCCGCTTGGCACAGAAGCTCACGTTTCTGGTGGAGGACCTGGCCGGGCTCGATCCTGCCACGGAGGAGGAGCTTCGGACGTGGTTTGAGGCACGGCGTGGGCAGTATGAGCAGCCAGTCCGGGTGACGTTCGATCACATCTACTTTCGCGGCGATGCCGGCAACAGGGCGGCGGCAACGGCACGGGCGGCGCTCGAGGATGCGGATTCGTCGGCGTGGCGTGAACTTGGTGATCCGTCGCTGCTTGCGCGTACCTACAAGGGTGCGTCGCGGGAGGGGGTGTGCAGCGATTTCGGGCCGGCGTTCTGCGACGCTCTCGAGGACGTGGCGCCGGGACCGGCGTGGCAAGGCCCGCTGCCATCGACCTACGGCGCGCACTTGGTTCGCGTCATCAAGAGGACGCCCGCCGGGCTGCCGGACTACGAAACCGTTCGCGACCGAGTGCGCGCCGACCACGAGCAGGAACTGCGCGCGCAGGCTGGCGCCGACCTGCTCGAAGGGTTGCGGGAGCGTTACCCCGCGGAGTTGCCATGACGCGCCTTGTGGCGAAGCTCGCGTTGCATGTTCGAAACGTGGGCAAATTCCGAAACGTGGGTAAAGAGGTTACCCCGCGGAGTTGCCGTGACGCTGGGGCCCTCCGAGGGAAGGTGCTGGCGACCGGCTGCCTTCTTCTGTGCGCTGTCCTGATGCTGCCGGCCGCTCCGGCGCCCGCACACGAGATCAAGCCAGCGTTTCTGCGCATCGACGCCGCGTCGGAGACGGACTACGCCGTTGTCTGGAAGCGGCCCTTCGGCGCCACGGGACCCCTCGCATTGCGGCCCGTGCTGCCGGAGGGGTGCGCGGCGACGGCCGGTGGCATCGAATTCATCCAGGGCGATTCCCTTGTGCGCCGGGATGCCGTGCATTGTCCGGAAGGCATGGACGGCAAGGTGCTCGGCATCGAGGGCGCCGCCGTTGGCATGGCCGACGTGATGGTGCAGGTGACGCTGGCGGATGGCCGCCGGATCAGTGGCGTCATCGGTCGCAACCGGCAAGAGCTTGCCGTCGGCGGCGGCGGGGCGCCGGTGGCCGACTATCTCCTCATTGGCGTCCGCCACCTCCTGCTCGGTGCCGACCATGTGCTGTTCGTGCTTTGCCTTCTCTACCTGCTCGGCACCGAACGGCTCGGTCCGCTGGTGCGCACCGTAACGGCCTTCACGGTGGCGCACAGCATCACGCTGGCGCTTTCGGCGCTCGATGTCGTGCGCCTCCCCATAGCTCCGGTGGAAGCGGTCATTGCCCTTTCCATCGCCTTCGTGGCGGCGGAGAAGCTGCGCGGAACCGCGGGCACGATCGCCAGCGAGCACGCTTGGGTGGTGGCTTTCCTGTTCGGACTCCTGCACGGCTTCGGCTTTGCCGGCGCCTTGGCCGAGATCGGCCTGCCGCCGGGCCAGGCAGCGTTGAGCCTGCTCCTGTTCAATCTGGGCGTGGAACTGGGGCAGCTCGCGGTGGTTGTCGCGGTGGTGGGACTCGTGCGCCTTGCCACGGGCCGCATCGAAGTGCCGGCTCGGCTCGTGCGGGCGCCGCTCTACGTTGCCGGGGGGCTATCGGCGTTCTGGTTCCTGTCGCGCACCGCCACCATCTTCACGCCCGTCTGAGCTTCACGCCCGTCTGAGCCAACGGCCACAAGGGACACGCCTGGCGGCAGGGACAGGCGCACCCTTCGGGCGCGTCGGCGAGATGCCCTCTCTCCAGAGTATGCGGAATACCCGTTCTCAGGGAAGCGTAGGCCCTCTCCTATCACTCTCCCCTTCGGAGGGGGCAGACTGTGCCGATGTCCGCGCCGTTCTGCGCCCCAGGGTTTGCAACACGCGTCAAATGCCAACCGGCCAGCGCCACAAGAACCGTTGCCTTTCGGCAACGCTTCCTGCCCCAGCCCAAGCCGTCCTGTCACCCTGTCGGCATTCGGCCAGCTTGCGCCGTCCGAAGTCCGACAGGCTGCTAGGCGCGGTGATAATCTTGACGGACGCATCACGACTGGGGAGTCGGAATGGGCATTCGCGACATGAGGCGATTCGGGCTGCTGTTGGGTGTGGCGATGGCGGCTACCGTGGCCGCGGACGAGCATCCCAGGGCGCTGTTCGGCGATCTGCACGTCCACACGCGCTATTCGTTCGACGCCTACCTCTTTGGCACCATGACCACGCCAGACGACGCCTATCGCTTCGCCAAGGGCGAGGCAATGGAGCATTCGGCCGGGTTCGACATCCAGCTGGACCGACCGCTCGATTTCTTTGCCGTCACCGACCATGCCTTCTACCTCGGCATGTTCTCCGCCTGGCAGGACCCAGAGCACCCAGATGGCGACAACCCCGACGTGCGCAGGTGCGCCGACGCCAACACGGTCGAGGAACGCGCCTGGGCATTCCGCGGCTGCTTCCCGCTGCTCGACGAAATCGGCCGCGAGGAGGACTCCCGCACCGCCTGGCAGGCGATTCAGGAAGCCGCCGCCCGGCACAACGACCCCGGCAACTTCACCACTTTCGTCGCGTACGAATACACCTCGTCGGCGCCGGACGGCGGCAACCTGCACCGCAACGTCTTCTATCGCGGCGAGGAAGCGCCGCCGTTGCCGTTCAGCCGGCTCGATTCGCTCAATCCCGAAGACTTGTGGTCGTGGATGGACGGCCTGCGCGACGAGAGCGGCATCGACGCCATCGCCATTCCCCACAACTCCAACGGTTCGGGCGGCAACATGTTCGACCGCGTGAAGTTCGAGGGCGACCCACTCGATGCCGCGTATGCCGAACAGCGGATGCGCAACGAGCCGCTGGTGGAAATCACCCAGATCAAGGGCACATCCGACACCCACCCCTTCCTGTCGCTGAATGACGAATGGGCCGACTTCGAGATCATGCCCTACCACGTGGCGAGCTGGGTGCGCAGCCGCCCGCAGGGAAGCTACGTGCGCGAGGCATGGATGAACGGCCTCGCGATGGAGCAGGCCGACGGCTTCAACCCCTACCGCTTCGGCGTCGTCGGCGCCAGCGACACGCACAACTCCGGCGACCAGATGGACGAAGACCGCTTCGTCGGCAAGCTCGGCAAACTGGATAACCCGGCCTACCGGCGCGGCGCGGTGCCGGGAGGGGAGAGCGAGGCTGGCGATCCGACCTACGTCAACAACTACTACCGCACTTGGAGCGCCTCTGGCCTGGCTGGCGTGTGGGCGGCGGAGAACACCCGCGACGCCATCTTCGACGCCTTCCGCCGCAAGGAGACCTTCGCCACCACCGGCCCGCGCATCAAGGCACGCCTGATGGCCGGCAATCCCGGCGAGGGCGGGATGGGCGAAGACCCGGCGCAATGGATCATGGACAACGGCGTCGTGCAGGGCGCCGACATGGCCGCCGGCGATGCGTCGCCAGCGTTCCTCGCCTGGGCGATGGCGGACCCCGTGGGCACGCGCCTGCAGCGGCTGCAAGTCATCAAGGGCTGGGTGGACGATGGCCGCACCCACGAGAAGGTGTTCGACGTTGCCTGTTCCGACGGCCTCGAGGTCGATCCCGGAACCCGCCGCTGCCCGGACAACGGCGCGGAGGTGAACACGGAGGATTGCAGCATCACCGAGGGCGTCGGCGCCGCTGAACTCCGCACCGTCTGGAGCGACCCCGAATACGACCCAGGCCAGCACGCCTTCTATTACGTCCGTGTGCTCGAAAACCCCACCTGCCGCTGGTCCACCTGGGACGCCATCCGCGCCGAAGTCGCACCCCGCACGGGCACTCCGCCGACCATCCAGGAACGCGCCTGGACCTCCCCAATCTGGGTAAGCCAAGGCGGAGAGTAGGGTGCCCTTTTGGAGGGAGGACACGACGCAAGCCCGTCGCCCTGAGCTTTCTGGAGGGAGGGCATCTTGCCGACGCGCCCGAAGGGCGGCCCCTGCGCGCCGCGAGGCGCGTCCTTGGACGATGTGCGCCTTGCCAATCCCGCCAAGAAAGGCGTGGTAGGGTTCGGCGCTTTTCTGCAAGGGGAAACCATGAGAGAGAACAGGGCGCTTGCCACTTGGCAGGCAGGTGGGCAAACCGTGGGTGGCTGGCTTTCCATTGGCAATGCCTACACGGCGGAGACCATGGCTGGGCTTGGCTTCGACTGGCTGTGCATCGACTTGCAGCATGGGATGCTGAGCTACGACGACCTCACCTACATGCTGCCGGCCATCTCCACCAGCGACACGGTGCCGTTCGTGCGGGTGCCCTGGAACGAGCCCTACGAAATCATGAAGGCGCTCGATGCCGGCGCCTTCGGCGTCATCGTGCCGATGGTGAACAACCGCGCGGAGGCGGAGCTTGCCGTCTCCGCCTGCCGCTATCCGCCGGACGGCCAGCGCTCGTTTGGCCCCATCCGGGCGGCCATGTACGGCGGCCCGGGGTACATGCACGAGGCCAACGGACAGATGGCCTGCATCGCCATGGTGGAGACCGCCGAGGGCATCGCCAACCTCGAGGCGATCGCTTCCACGCCGGGTCTCGACGCCATCTACATCGGCCCAGCCGACCTTGCCTTCGCTCTGGGCCTGAAACCGGGACAGGACGACGAGCAACTGCACATCGACACCGTGGCGAACATCCTCGCCACCTGCCACAGGCACGGCATCGCCGCTGGCATCCACACGGGCAGCCTGGCGCGAACGCAGCAATACCTGGAGCAGGGCTTCAACCTCGTGAATCTCGGCACGGACGGCGCCTTCATGGCACGCAGCGCGGCCTCCGAACTCGCCCAGGCGAAGCAGACGGCGGAGAAACAGCGCGAGAGCCGCGGCTACTGACATGGTGGCGGCCGACACCGCACCCCTGCGGTCGCGCTCGATCGCCTTCGCGAATGGGGCAGAGGGCGTGGACGTCGCGGTCCCGTCTGCGTCGCCTGTCAACTATCACCAGCTCATCACCGACCCGGATGCCATGCCGCGCACGGTGATCGACGGCAAGCTGTTCCTTCCCGTGGGGGTCGAGCCGCCGTATGCGGCGGTGATGGTGGTGCCGGGCAGCTTGGGCGTCGCGCCTTCGCATGTGCGCCATGCCGAGACCCTGTGCGAACTTGGCTTCGCCAGCTGCATCCTCGACAGCTTCGCCGCCCGCGGCGTCACTTCCACCGTAGCCAACCAGACCCAGTTCTCTTTCGCCGCCAGCGCCTGCGACGTGCTCGCCGGCTATCGCGCGCTGGCAGGCCGAGATGACATCGACGCCGAGCGGATCGGGGCCCAAGGCCACAGCCGCGGCGGCTCGGCGGTGCTCATGGCCGCCAACCGGTGCCTCGCAGACGCGGTGGTGGTCAAGGACGAGGGCCTTGCCGCGGTGCTTGCCGCCTATCCGTGGTGCGGCCAGCAGTTTGAGAACCCGGCCGTGGGCCGCACCGAGGTGCTGGCGCTGATGGGCGATGCGGACGAGTGGTGCGCCCCGGTTCAGGTGCAGGCGCAATGCCATGCGATCCGACTCGCCGGAGGCAAGGCAACGATGCGTCTCGTCGGTGGTGCCCAGCACAGTTTCGACCGCGATACCCCGGTGGAGCTCATCGCCGACGCATCGGTGGCACCGGGCGCACCCATCACCTATCTGGCCGACAACGGTGCCATGATCCTGCCATTGGCGAACGAGCCCGATCCAAACTTGGTGGACCGCGATGCGTTCCTCTATTCGGTCAAGTCCGGTCACGGCCGCCGCGGCGCCCACATCGGCAGCGCGCCGGGCGAGGCCCAGGTGTTCCGCAAGCACATGGTGGACTTCTGGCGACGGTGCTTGGGTCGCGTTGATTGAGGGCCTGCCTGGCGTGAGCTGCCGGCCGCACCCGTGACCGCTACGACGAGGTGCGGCCACGACCTCGACGGCGACGGTTCCACAACCGGCGACGTGTGTCGCGATGCGGAGGCCCCTCTGGGACTTGAACCTGCGTGTTCGGTTAGCCCATGCTATTTGCATGGGCCATGTGGAGGCTGGAACGATGAAGTCCCGGCAGGTGCGTCTCTTCCGCAACGGTCGAAGCCAGGCGCTTCGGATTCCGAAGGAGTTCGAGTTGCCGGGCACCGTGGCGCTCATTGCCAAATCCGGGAACCACTTGGTGGTTCGTGCGGCTGGACCCAGATCCTTGCTTGACGTGCTGGACTCGATGGAGCCCCTTGGGCCGGGTGACGAGTTTCCTGATGTGGACGACACCCTGTTGCCATTGGACGACGATCCTCTGGCAGGGAAGTCGTGAGATTCAGGTTTCTACTCGACACGGACATCCTCTCCGGCATGGCGAGAGATCCTGCCGGCCCGATACGGCAACGCCTGGCGGACGTGGGCACGGAGGTTGTTTGTACAAGCGTCGTGGTGGTTGCGAAATCCAGTACGGGATCGCCAAGAGGGGCTCTTGGCGACTGCAGCGCCGGATGTCCGAGCTGTTGGCCGCCTTGAATGTGGTGAGTACGTTTCCACCTGATATCGCGCAGCACTATGCCTCCATCCGCTGCAATCTGGAGGCCCGGGGCTTGCCGATAGGGCCTAATGATCTCTTGATCGCAGCACATGCTCGGGCTGAAGGATTGACGCTCGTCACCGGCAATGTTCGCGAGTTCGCTCGTGTACCGGGGCTTGCCGTGGAGAACTGGCTTGTCTCTCACGAGGACTGATCCTGCGCCCGGTGCAGTACGACTCCAGGCGGGGGCCGACACACCTCCACTTGCCTTCAGCGTAAGTCCGTCGGTCGCGTGACCTCGGCGAGGGCTGCCATTCTTTGAGCGTTGGCATTCCGTGGATTGGGGGCGCGTTTGGGAGGGTCATGTTCCAGCCGATCCAGTTTCGTCCTGAGGTTGATGCGCTCGTTCGGTTTGTGGAGGAGACGCCGCCGGCAAGGATCGTCGAGGCGACCTGCGCGAAGCTGCGGGAGGGGTTGCCGGTGCGGGACATCCTGGCCGCCAACGCGTTGGCGGTGGTGCGCTCCACGGAGCTTCCGGCGCAACATCATGGTGGGCCGCTGCATCCGATCTGTGGTATCCATGCGGTGCATGAGGTGGCGCGACGGCTGCCGGGAGAGGGGGTTACTTGCCCGTGCTTCAGCACACGGCGCTATGCAACAACCATGTTCACTCCTCGACGATGGGGCCGTATCTGATGCCGGTCATCGAGCCGATGGCCGGCAATCCCGGTGGGGGTGCAGAGCTACCACATCTCGACGCGGAGCTCGAGGAGGACGTTCCCGCGAGGCGCTCGTAGCGAAGGATGAGGTGCGGCGACGCTCGGAGCCTTCCACAAGAGCCTGCGGGCATTGGAGCCGGCAGCGGCGGAGCATTACTTCGTCTGGCTGCTTGATCGGCTTTCGCCCGGCCAGGCCCTCGATCGGCTTCTGCCGCTCACCATCGCCCGCAACGGACATGACGACCACAACTTCATCTATCCCGTGTACACGGCGCGGGCGGTGGAACAACATCGGCCAGGAGTGGGCACATGTCCTGTTCCGGCCGGCGGTGCGCTATCAGGCGCGGCGGGACTCGAGGCTCATCCGCAACGGCTACGACTTTGCCGATGTGGAAGCGTTGATCGACGAATACAAGCCGCTCGACGTGGACATTCCGGAACGCTCCAATCCCGGCGAGACGGAGAGGATTGGCGAACTCGGCATGTCGATGGGGCGGCGCATCAACTATCTCGACAACATCGAGCCGATGGCGAAGGCGCTCTCCTTCGAGGGCGCAGGCGAGGCGCTTTTCGGTGGGTGCGGCGGCAGCCTGTATCAGCACCAGCTACGGCAATCCGATGGATTCGCACCTGCACACCGGCACCAACAACCGCCGTTACCTGCTGCGCTGCCCCGGCATCGGCAAGCGCAACCGCATCCTTGCGCTGCTCGCCGGCTCACGGGGCCGGAGGTGCTCTTGGCCGAGCGGATGCTGAACTGGCACGACCATCTCGAAGATGGCCTGACGGCGCCGCTGCCGCAGCGGAACGAGGACGCGCTGCTCGATGCCATCGTCGAGAGCGTGGAAGGGCAGCCGTGGCTCGACTGGCGCAAGATCGGCGTGGCCATGACCACGGTGCCGGACAGTGTGAAGCACACCGTGGCGTTGGCGCGGCAGTATGCCGAGCTCGGCTACGACGTTGGCAAGTATTTCGAGCGTTTCGCGGAAATCGCCTGCCGCGACGACTTCACCGAGATGCACTCGCTGAAGCACTTCCAGGCCATCGTCGATGAATACGAGACCACCCGCGCGCCGTTCCGCTGGCTGCGCATGGTGGCGGCGGCGAAGTCGGCGGCCATCATCCATCTGGGGCGCGAGCACGGCATCTATCGGCAGGCCAAGGAGCCTTCAGCCGGGGAAGCATCCCCGACCGCTGACGCGTAAGGAAGTACCGGCAATTCCCCTATCGCTGGGGGCGTACTTCCATGCAAGCTCTTGGCTGCGTGAGGGATTGGCTGGAGCGTAGGGTGATTGCACGCTTTGGCTCCGGCGGTGTTCACGGTGCCGACGACGTTGTCGGTTGCTTGGCAGCGGAGGGTGGGCGGCCTTCGTCATGGCGGTTCGGCTTGCCGGACGGCGGCTTTTCGACGATTCGCCGAACGGGGGGACGCCCGCGGGAGGTGCTTGGCGGTGCGGAGGTCGGCCGGCCAGGTTCGGTGCTTGGGTAGGGCTAGTCGGGCGAGAGAATGGCGTCGAGGGCGTCGCCGCGGCGCATCATGCAGTGGCGGTTGGCCTCGGGCAGGTAGCGGAAGCCGTTGTGGAAGACGACGGCGAGGGCGATGTTGTTGAGCGTGGCGTGGTTGGCAGGGGCATGGCCGGCGCGGAAGCGCGCGGCGTCCTCTCCCATGCTGGCGTCGCGGCGGAAGTGGTTGCCGTTCTCGACCTGCCAGTGGCCGCGGTTCCAGGCCAGCAGCCGTTCGGCCCCGGCGCGGCCGGCGGGCACGGAGGTGATGCCGCAGGCGGTTTCGGCGGAAGTCTCGCCGGTCTTCGCGTTGGTGCGTTCGCGCACGACGCGGAACGCCTGGCGGGCCTCGGGGAACGGCGCGAACGTGTTCGGCAGCAGGTCGCGGGCGGCCACCCGCCGCGCTTCGATGCGGCCGTGCGCCTTGACGGGCTCGTCGGCGTGGCGGCGCACGGCGTCGCCGTCCCAGTCGATGGCCGCGAGCGGGGTGAAGGTGTCGGGGCAGTTCGCCTTGACCGACAGCACGCAGTCGGCGCCGTGCGCCTCGACGATGCTGCGCGCGGTGTCGCGGGCGGCGTGCAGGGCGTCGAGGGTGAGCACGCAGCCGCGCAGGTCGACGTCCTCGAGCAGCGCACGCAGCGCCGCCGCTTCGCCGCCCTCGTCGCGGCAGCAGCGCCCGGCAGCGGCCGGCCTGCGTGGGTGACCAGCGTGACGGTCTCGAAGTGCGTGTTCTCGTCGGTGTGCCGGTTGGCGCCGCGGATGCGCTTGCCGTCGGCGGCCAGCGCCGGCTGTTCGGCGTCATCGGCGAGACGCGGTGCCGCCCAGGCCCGCAGCGCCTCTTCCAGGCCATCCGGGTCGGTGCCGGCCATCACCCGGCAGATGGTCGCCGCCGACGGCGCCTTCCACTCGCCGGCGGCGCTGCGCCACCCGCCCAGCGCGCGCAACTCCCGCGCCTCCAGGCCGGCCGCGAACTGCGCCGCCGCCACCGGCCCCGACAGCCCCGACAGCTTCGCGAGCGCGCAGATGGACAGCACCGTCTCCAGACGGTGCTTGCGGCCCTGGCCGCGGCGGCAGTCCGGCAGCCCCGCGAACACGTCGCGCAGCGAGCGCAGCTCGGACGGCGCGTAGCGAACCGGCACCGCCCGGCACGTCCACTCCGGACGGTCCGCCGGGTCCGCCAGCCGCTCGCGGGCGTCCGGGCGCAGCGCCCGCACGAACATCTCCTTCGGCGAACCGCGCGGGTCCGTGTACGACCCGCTGTGCCGCGCGAAGCCCTTCGCGCGCCCCACCCGCGTCCAGTTCGACGCCGCGTAGCAGGTGCCCGCGAACCGCGACGGGTCCACGAACGTCTCCGCGAGCTCCAGCGGATGGCCGCGCGCCGCCTCCCAGTCCGCGCTCAGCCGCCGCAGGCTGCGCGACAGCGACCGCGACGCCAGGTTCGCGATCCCCGACGCCTCCGGCAGCACCAGAAAACGCGTGTTGTTGCCGATCAGGTGCAGGCGCCGGAACTGCACCGACCGGTGCCAGCCCAGCCAGCGGTCCCGCGGCGCGCACCTGAACGCTCCCGACTGCCAGCCGAGAAGCGCCAGCCAGTGACCGCGCCAGACCGCAACGTGGCGCACGCCGCGACCCGCGAACTGGCGGAACCCCAGATGGTGGTGCTCGTCCACCAGCGCGTCCCACCGCCGACGCTCGTCCGCCCGAACCGGTCGAACCTCGACCTCGCCGACCACCACCTCCCGCCTGTCGAAAACCTCCGCCATGCACCCGTTGTACAGCATCGGCCACCAAAAAGCCAGTACCTTTCCCTACATCGCCCCAATCAGCCTGTTGCGCCTAGCGTGCAATAGCCCTGGGCTGGAGCGAGGGCATCCTGTCCCCAACCGTGCCAATATGCGCAAACGGGCGAGATGGCGAAGCTGGGATGCGCGCCCCGGCGGCATGTAACGTAGGGGCGCGCCAGTTAGGGCGCGCTAGCAGTCTGTCGGACTTTGGTGCCTGCGTCACTACAATGGCGCCCGCCGTTTGGGGAGGCCATTTCGAGATGCCGAAGTTCGTGCCGTCGGATCGGAGCCAGCCGTACCTGTTGCCGCCGGACATGCGGGAGTGGGTTCCCGAGGACGACCTGGTGCACTTCGTGCTGGAGGCGGTGGAGCGGGTTTCGATGTCGCGGTTCCGGGTGAACGAGCGCGGCACGGGTTCTGCGCAGTGCCACCCGCGGATGATGCTTGCGCTGCTGGTGTACTGCTACGCGACCGGGACGTTCGGCTCGCGGCGGATCGAGCGGGCGACGCACCGGGATCTGTGCGTCCGGTACCTGACGGCGGACAGCCACCCGGACCACGACACGATCTGCCGTTTCCGTCGGGAGAACTTCGAGGCGGTTGGGGAGGCGTTCCTGCAGGTTCTGCTTCTGGCGCGGGAACTGCGGCTTCTTCGGGTGGGGACGGTGAGCGTGGACGGGACGAAGGTGGACGCGAACGCGAGCCTTCGCAACGGCATCCGGCACGACCGTGCGGAGGAGCTGCGGGCGCAGCTTCAGCAGGAGATCGACGGTCTTCTGGCGGAGGCGGAGCGGACGGACGCGTCGGACGAGGTCGATCCGCAGCGTCTTCCTGCGGAGCTGTCGCGGCGGGAGGCGCTGAAGGCGAAGCTGGACCGGGCGTGCGCGGAGCTGAAGGAGCGGGCGGAGCGCCGTGCGGAGTCGGAGCGCGAGGAGTACGAGCGCAAGGTGGCGGCGCGTGATGCGCGCAAGGGCTCTGCGAAGGGTCGGCATCCGAAGCCGCCAGACGGGAAGCCGAGGCCGGACGAGCAGGTCAACCTGACGGACGCGGACAGCGGGGTGATGAAGAAGAGCGAGCGTCACGAGTGCCGGCAGGCGTACAACGCGCAGGCGGTGGTGGACGCGGACGGCAGCCAGCTGGTGCTGGGCTGTCGGGTGAGCCGGAGCGCGACCGACCGCCGGGAGCTGGTCGCGGACGTGGACGCGGTGCCGGCGGCGGTTGGGGTGCCGGATCGGGTTCTGGCGGACAACGGCTACGCGTCGGGAAGCGAGGTGGCGGAGCTGGAGGGCCGCGGCATGGACCTGCTGGTGGCGACGGGCGCGGAGGGCGGCCGGCGGCAGCACGACTTCCGCCCGGAGCCGGCGGAGGAGCGTCCGGCGAAGGAGCCGAAGGCGGAGTGGATCAAGGCGATGCGGGCGAAGCTGGACGAGGAGGGGAACCGGCAGCGCTACCGGGTTCGCAAGCACACGGTGGAGCCGGTGTTCGGGGTGGTGAAGCAGGCGATGGGGTTCCGTCAGTTCCTGCTGCGCGGCATCGAGAAGGTGGAGGGCGAGTGGTGCCTGGCGATGCTGGCGTACAACTGCAAGCGGCTGCACAACCTCACGGCGGCGTGAATCGGGGCTGGAAGCCGCCCCGGAACCCCGGATCCGGGCCTTCTCCAGCCCACCGGAGCCACATCGGCGACGACATCCCAGACCTGCCGCGCCGGACACGCCGCAATCGCCCGCCCGGATGCGGCAGTCCGAGAGCCCCGGGGGCGCACCCCCGTCCACAAGCCGCCAACATCCGCCTTCGCCGCCCAAAGTCCGACAGGCTGCCAGCGCCACAAGAACCGTTGCCTTTCGGCAACGCTTCTTGCCCCAACCCAAGCCGACCTGTCACCCTGTCGGCATTCGGCCAGCTTACGCCGTCCGAAGTCCGACAGGCTGCTAGAGGATCGTTTGACAAGCACGGAGGGAAGGCATGTACAAGACCATCTTGGTGGACATCGAGGACGATGTCGCCACCATCACCCTGAACCGGCCGGATCGGCTCAACGCCTGGACCGGCCAGATGCACCACGACCTGGACGCGGCCATCTCGGCCTGCAACGACGATCCTGCCGTGGGCGCAATGGTGGTAACCGGCGCCGGGCGCGGCTTCTGCGCCGGCGCCGACATCCGTGACAACTTCAAGAACCGGCTCGAAGGCGAGGAACGGCAAACCTCGTCCAACTGGATCGAGTTGGTGCGCTCCTCCAAGCCCGTCATCGCCGCCGTTAACGGCCCGGCCGTCGGCGTGGGCGTTACCATGATGCTGCCGATGGACGTCATCATCGCCTCAAGGCAGGCAAAGTTCGGCCTGGCATTCGTGAAGATGGGCGTGACCCCGGAACTCGCAAGCTCCCACTTCCTTGTGCAGCGCGTAGGCTTCGGCCGCGCCAGCGAAATGTGCCTCACCGGCCGCCTCTACAACGGCGAGGAAGCGTTCTCGCTCGGCCTCGCAGACCGCCTCGCCGAACACGACGACCTGCTGGCGGAAGCCCAGGGCCTCGCCCGCGAAATGGCAGCGAACCCCTCCCCCCACCTGCGCTGGGTGAAGGAACTCCTCACCAAGAACGGCTCCGAAACCAACATCGCCGAAGTGCAGCGTCGCGAAGGTGAGGTGCTGGCCAAGGCGTTCGCCTCCGTAGAACATGCCGAGGCCGTGGACGCATTCCTGAACAAACGCGCACCTGATTTCAAGCCGGCTCGACCGGCATAGTGGAAACGGGCCTGCTGCGTGCTACTGAGCTGCTGCTGCAGTCAGATTGCAGTCATGGTTCAGATCACCATCCGCAACGTGTCCGAAACGAGCTCGCGGCTACAGGGATGGCTTGGGCTGGGGCAAGAGCGTTGTCCGAAGGCAACGGTTCTTGTGGCGCTAGTCGATGGGCGCGAGCAATTCCGGCGCCGTCACCAATTGCCGTACGCCGTGGGAGTGCGCTTCGTTGAAGGCGTTGCCTTGCTCGGCCCAGCGGTGCAGGGAGTGGATGTCGAGCTTGGCGCATTGGGGCCGCACGCTCCACGTCACGCGGACGGGAGAGCATTTGCTCTGGTCGTAGGAAGGGCCGGTGGTGGAGCCGCGGTAAAGCACGGGTTCGCCGGTGGTGGAAGGTAGAGACTTGGCCTGATGGCGACCATCAACGACGTTCCCTCCATAGGCCATCGTCATGAAATCGATCGCATCCAGGTCGTTGACGACCAGAAACACCTGCGTCTCCACCCGCAGCAACGGATCGGCACACGTCTCCGGCACGCAGGCCCCCAAGCCTTCCCCGGGCGTCGCGTCGCAGGATGTGTGAACCCAGTGCACTTCCAGGGTCTCGCCCGGCGCCACGCCGTGGTAGGCACCCAGCGCCGGAGCAAGTTCCGCCTCGCTCAAACTCGGTGTTTCGTTGCACGCATAGCCCCCGTCATCCTCATGGCTGACGAAAATGCCGAACCCTGGCCCCTTGTGCTCGGCATTGGTGTGCGTGTGGATGTTGCACAGGTTCATCTCGCTCGCCGCCGGCGCCATTGGAAACGTCTCGCCGTTTAACCCCTGCGGACTGCCGATGTCGCGCGGTGCCTGCGGCCCCATATCGACGCACAGTTCCGCGCTCTCCGCCGCCCTTGCGCCTTCGCTGAAACCTCCGCCTAGGGCCAGAATGAAACCGATGCTGTGAATTGCTTTCATTGGCTTTTCCTCCCTTGATGAAAGTTGCTGAGCGCAGTGCTGCGACGGGCCACACTTTATGCCGTTGGTTTCGGCAGGTGAACGTCCATGACGACCGAGGATGTCGAAGAGCCATCCCGACGACATGGCCGCACGTCGAGGAAAGCAGGGCGAATCCGCGCAGGAGCTTGGTCTGGAGGAGTCCGAGTGCATGCCACGGAAGCTGCCGATCACGACTTGGATGCAAGCCATCGAGAAACGCAAGGCGCCGATCGGGACTGGGTGCACGTCAGATTTGTGACGGATGAGTGAGGAGGCAGAGGGGGCGGGACATTGGCGCGGTTGTCTGACAGTATTATGGCTGTCAGTAGATGGAGGGATGTTCCATGTCGACCACGCAGGCGCAGCAGGCACTGAACGAACGACGCGAACACATCGTCCGGGAGTTGGCCGGGCTCGGTGATGTGCAATCCGGCTCGCTGGCAAAACGCTACCGCCGATGCGGCAAGCCCACCTGCCATTGCGCCACGGACGGGGGTCCCGGCCACGGTCCGAGTTGGTCGTTGACGCGCCGCGTCGACGGCAAGACGGTGACGCGCATCATCGCGCCCGCGGACGTGCCGACGGTTCAGGCGCGCCTGGCCGAGTACCGGCGCCTGCGGGGGCTGGTGCGGGAACTGATCGAGGTCAGCGACCGGTTCTGGGAGACGACGACGGGCGACGGGCGGAGGGAGCGCGGGCAAGCCGCGAAAAAGGGGGCTTCGCGGAAACCGTCGCGGCGGAGATCGGCGGCGAGGTCGAGCGGCTGATCGGCGCGGGAGCGGCGGACGGCGTCGACTTCGAGGCGGTCGAGACGGCGGCGCGGCGGCTGGCGCTCGAGGTCGTGGGGAGGGCCGTTGCGGCGCGCCTCAACGCCGACCGTTCCGACGCGGCCGGGGCGCGGCTGCCGTGCGCGTGCGGCGCGGGCGCCCGCTACGCCGGGCGCAGGCGCAAGACCTTCACCACGGCGCTCGGTGCGCTCGGGCTGGAGCGTGCCTGGTATCACTGCGACGACTGCGGCGCCGGCTTCGCGCCGCGCGACCGCGAACTCGGCCTGGCCGGCACGGCGCTGTCGCCGGCGGCGCTGCGCATGACCGGCGTCGCCGCCGGCCGCGTCAGCTTCGCCGAGACGAGCGTCCTGCTGCGCGAACTGGCCGGACTCGACATCGACGCCAAGTCGGCGGAGCGCCACGCCGAGGCGCTCGGGCGCGAGATCGCCGACGACGAGTTGGCCGTCGTCGCGCCCGAACCCGCCGATGCGCGCACCCTCTATCTGGGTCTCGACGGCACCGGCGTGCCGGTGCGCAAGGCCGAGACCGCCGGACGCGAGGGCAGGCAGCCCGACGGCTCCGCCAAGACGCGCGAAGCCAGGATCGTCGCCGTCTGGTCGGCCGAAACCCGCGATCGGGACGGGCGTCCCGTGCGCGATCCCGGTTCCGCCACCTACGGCGCCGCCATCGAGACCGTCGCCAGCCGCGACACCGACCCGGAGCCGGCGCCGTTCGCCCGCCGCGTGCTGCGCGAGGCCGCGCGGCGCGGCTTCCAGGACGCCCCGCGCCGCGTCGTCCTCGGCGACGGCGCGCCGTGGATCTGGAAGCTCGCCGACGAGCACGCCCCCGGCGCCATCCAGATCGTCGACGTATGGCACGCCAGGGAGCATCTGTCCGAGGTCGGCAAGGCCATCTACGGCGCCGGCACCGACCTCGCCGACCGGTGGGGGAAGACGCGACACGAAGAACTCGACCAGGGGCGCCTCGACGACATCCTCGACGCCCTGCGCACCCATGCCGGCTCCTGCGACGAGGCCCGCAGGTGCATCGCCTGCATCGACGGCAACCGCCACCGCATGCGCTACCCGAAGTTCCGCGCCATGGGCCTGTGCGTCGCCACCGGCGTCGTCGAGGGCGCCTGCAAGAACGTCGTCGGCAGCCGCCTCAAGCGCGGCGGCATGCACTGGACCGTCGACGGCGCAAACGCCATCCTGGCCCTGCGATGCGCCATCCTCGGCAACCGCTTCGACGACTTCTGGGAGCGTCGCGCATACCAACAATAGCCGTAATCTCACAAATCTGACGTACACCCATCGGGACTCGAACACCCGGGTCCGAAATCCTGCGGGCGAGAGATGCCGACCGCAAGTGACAGCCGCGTTTGGGCGTATCGCGCACGTGCTACAGCGTGGATTCCAAACAGGACTGTCCACGGTGGAACGCTTGCTGGCACTTGGCCAACACACCCGATCAGAAACCGGTGGGGAGCCGTGAGCCGTGGCTTTTGTGCCGCAGGTCACCGACGCGGTGTGATGCAGATGGCTCAAACTGAGGAGTGCAGCTATGGGACGACCAGCCCAAGCTCCTCTATGCGGATGGCCATGGCGGCGATGGACACTTCAAACCGCTGATGGAGCGGGATGATGTGGCCGCCATCGAAATCGCGATGGGCGGCGGCAAGCGCTCGCGCCTTTGCTGACACTGGCGCGTTGGCAAACTCAGAAGGTGCCACGGCATCGAAATGAAACGCACGGACCTCATCGATCTGGATTGGTAGGCTTGGCCCAAACGCCTCGTGAACTTCGGAAACGACCAGTTTCCGGGGCATCAGGAACTCTGCTGCAAACCGATCTGCTGCAAATTCCACTTGATCGCGGCGCGCTGAGGGTCCACTCATTGGTCTTTCGCGAAACTGGCGGCCAAGATGGAGTATGGCGTGGCCGACTTCGTGAGCGCCGGTGAATCTCGCGACCTCGGGGCCGAACTGGTCTGAAATCAGAATGAGGCTCCGAGAGGGATCAACCATTCCGGCAAGTCCGGTGCGTCGCCCCGGTGGCCAGTCAGGGATCTCCGGGACCTCCTCGTAAGTGAAGCCGATCTCCTCGGCGGCATGACGAGGATGAAGCAAGTGAACGGGCGGACAGCCGAGCGGACAGATTTCGTGGCGCCTCTCCCAAAGACGCCGGTGCAGTGCCAAAACTTCCTCAATGATGCCCATAAACACATCATATTGAGGTTTCATCGCCGGTCAACCACAACATATGGTGGTGAGGTTAGGCGTCGGGGCCGGCCCAGCCCGTACCGGGTTCATCGGTTTGCCCGGTGCTTGGCCACCATTTCTTCGTTCAACTCCAGCCCTAGGCCCGGGGCCGTTGGTGGCGTGATGAAACCTTGGTGGAAGCGGATGGGGTCGATGAAGATGTCGTTGTGGAGGGAGTCGCCGTTGTATTCCTGGATCAGGAAGTTGGGGGACGAGGTGTCCACGTGGACGGCGGCGGCGGCGGCGATGGGGCCGACGTACATGTGGGGGGCGATCATGGCGAAGTGGGCTTCGGCCATGCCGGCGATCTTCTTCGACTCCAGGATGCCGCCGCATTGGCCAACATCGAGCTGGATGATGCCGGCGGCTTGCTTGTTCAGGATCTGCGCGAACTCGTATTTGGTGACAAGGCGCTCGCCGGTGGCGATGGGGATGCTGGTCTGGCGGGCAACCCGGGCCATCTCGTCCACGTTCTCCGGCGGCACCGGCTCCTCGAACCAGAAGGGATGGAACTCCTCCAGCACCTTGGCGGCGCGGATGGCGCCAGAGGTGCTGAACTGGCCGTGGGTGCCGATGCCGATTTCGAGCTCGTCGCCTACTGCATCGCGGATGGCGCGGAAAATGCGGGCGGCGTGCTTGAGGTCCTTGAGCGGGATGTCGCGGGGCAGGGGAAAGAGCGGCATGAAGGGGTCGATCTTGCAGGCGGTGTTGCCTTCCTCCACCAGCTTCGCCGCCACCTCGCCGGCCTTTTCCGGGTTTTCCCAGATGCCTTCGGCGGGCATGTAGGCGTAGGCGCGCAGCTTGTCGTGGTACTTGCCGCCAAGCAGGTTGTAGATGGGCTGGTTGGTCGCCTTGCCCACCAGATCCCACAGCGCCATCTCGATGGCGGAGATGGCGGGGGTGGCGTAGAGGCTCGGATGGCGGTAGTCGTGACGGGTGCCGTAGATGCGGTGCCAGAGCTTCTCCACGTCGAAGGGCGACTGGCCGACGACGAACTCCTCACACATGGTCTCGATGAGCTGAATCTGCGAACGCAGGTCGGCGGCGTGGCCGGTGGGGCGCTCGCCCAGGCCGACCAGCCCCTCGTCGGTGAGGAGCTTGATGAAGAGCCACTGCCGACCGCCGCGATAGGGCGGGATGTTGTCGATGACGATGGTTTCGATGCCGGTGACCTTCATGCGTGGGCTTCCCTCCGGTTGGCGCGAAGTGCTGGACAAGAATACACTATCGGCCATGGGAGGTGATTCGGCTTTGCGTGCGTTGGCGATGGCTCTGCCGAGAGAGCGGCAGCGGACGCTGTTGACGCCGTTGCAGGCGCCCCCGCCGCATTACTACGCCGGCAACCTCCTCAAGGTGGTGACGCATGTTCAGGAACTTTACGGCGACCTTCTGACCGACGAAGAACGGGGGTGGGGCGAGCGGCTTGCAGCGGCATCTGTGCCCGCCCAACGCCTGTTTGCCCGCATCGTCACCCGCAAGGGACCGCTCCTTCGCGTCGATGCGCTCCAATACGTGGAGGTGCCGGCGCGGGATGCGGCGCTTGGCGAGCTTGTCGAAGCGTGCCTTGTCGAGCGCCTTCCAGCGGCCCCCGCGGAGGAAGTCCTGCGCCTGCTGCGAGTGGGCGAGCTCTGTGCGGTGTTCCCAGACCTTCCGAAGGCGAACAAGGCGCAGCAGATCGAGCTTGCTCTGTGCAACCATGCGCAAGAGGACATTCTCGAACGGATCGGGGAGCACACGCCGTGGCTGGGTTTGGCAGCGGCGGAAGTGCTCGGCCTCTACCAACTGCTGTTCTTCGGCAATCGGCGCCAAGACTTGACGACATTCGTGCTGCGGGACCTCGGCGTGCATCGCTATGCCGAGGTGCCCATCACCCGCGCCAACCGGCAGTTTCCCGATCGGGAGGCATTGCGGCGCAGCCTTGCGCTCATGGAGCTCGCCGAGTTCGCGCACGAACTCGGCCCGCGTCCCGATCCGGAACAGGCAAGCCCCATTCTCGACGCGCTTTGGCTGCCGAACGACGACCGCGCCCTGGAGCGGCGCCGCAGCCGCATCCTGAATCGTCTCGGCCGCGGCCTGGAACGCGCCGGTGAATTCGACCTTGCCCTCACCTGCTATGCCCGCTCGACGCTGCCGCCTGGACGCGAGCGCCGCGCGCGCATATTGAAGCGGCTGGGGGACGAACAGGCCGTGGCCGGCTTGAAGCGGACGATTCTCGATGCCCCGAGGTCTGCCCTGGAACGCGACTTCGCCTGCCGTTTCGGTTGCTTCTCGCCGCGCCCGGCGCCGTATTTCGACATGGAGCTTCCAGCCGACTGGTCCCCGGCCGGCGCTTCCATCGAACAGACGGCCCTCGCGATGCTGACGCGGCAAGGCGGCATGGGCTGGCACACGGAGAACCACTTGCCCATGGCGCTCTTTGCACTGGCCTATTGGCAGTGGATATTCGCGCCGATTCCCGGCGCCTTCACCAATCCGTTTCAGACCGGGCCGGTGGATCTTTTCTGGCCGGATTTCTTCGCCGCTCGCAGGGAGTGTTGCGAGGACCCGCTCGCCGCACCCCTCAAGCCTCGGCTGGCGCGGTTTGAACGGCAGGCCCGCGGCATCGCCAACCGCTTGTTCGGTTGGCGTCGGTTCCCAGCGGAAGCCGCTGCGGCGGTGCTCGAGGCGATTCCGGAAGACGACATCCGAGCCCTGCTGCGAACCATCACCGACGATCTCGATCAGGCCCGTTCCGGCTTCCCGGATCTCACGCTGATCCATGCCGACGGCAGCTATGAGTTTGTCGAGGTGAAGAGGCCCGGCGATCGCCTGCAAGTGAACCAGCATCTCTGGATCGAGGCGCTGGAACGGCATGGGCTGCCGGTGCGGGTGTTGCGGCTCAGGCAGGCGCGTGCCGAGAGCGCATGAACGCCTCTTCCGCGCCAGCAGAGTCCGTTGCGCGCCCACAGAATCGAGCCATCGGCGTGCGCGACCTTGCCGCCTTCGTGCATCGACGCGGCGACATCCATTACCGCTACGAGAAGGCGACGCTGGCCGAGGAGGGAATCGCCCGCCAGAAGGAGTGGCAGAAGTCCAGGGGCGATGGCTATCGGCGCGAGTTCTTCGTCTCCGGACAGCGGCACGGCATCGAAGTCTCTGGGCGCGTGGATGGCTGGGATGCGGCCCAGGGCGTCGTGGAGGAGATCAAGACCACACGCGTCAATGCGCGTTCGCTGCACGAGCATCTCGGCCACCTGAACCTGGCGCAGCTTCGCCTCTACGCCGGCATGTTGGCGCTGGCTGGCGAGACCCCAAAGCTGCTGCGGCTGGTCTATCTGCACCCGGACGAACCGGGGGAGTTCGCGGTCGAGGAACCGGCGGACGCCGCTGCACTGATGGCGTTCGTGGATCGCACCTGCGGGGCCTACGCCGAGTGGCTGTCAGAGGTGGCGCAGCGCGTCGCCAGGCGGGATGCGTCGCTCCGGTCTCTCGGTTTTCCCTATGGCGGGTTCCGCGCCCATCAGCACGGATTGGCGCGACGCATCTATCGGGCATGGCGCGACGAAGATCACTTGCTTGTGGATGCGCCCACCGGTTCCGGCAAGACCATGGCGGCGGCGTTTCCCGGTTTCAAGGCGATGGGAGAAGGGGAGGTGGATCGGCTGCTCGTGCTCACCTCGCGCACGACGGGGCAGGGTGCCTTCGAGCAGACGTTCGGCGACCTCGTGGACGCCGGGGCGGACATTTTCGCCGTCACGGTCACCGCCAAGGCGCGCATTTGCTTCAACCCGGAACTGCCGTGCGATCCGGAACTCTGCGAGTTTGCGCGAGGCCACTTCGACCGGATGCCGGCGGCGCGGAACGACTTGCTGGCGCGTGGCGTTGCCGATCGTGCGGCGGTGGAGGAGGTGGCGCGCGAGCATCGCGTGTGCCCGTTCGAGCTGTCGGTGGACGCTGCGGCTTGGTCCGATGCGATTATGGGGGACTGCAATTATGTCTTCGACCCCGTGGTGCGGCTGGCGCGGCTGAAAACGCCGACGTTCCCGCGTGCGGCGGTGCTGGTGGACGAGGCGCATCGACTCGGCGAACGGGTGCGGGACATGCTCGGCGCCACGCTCTCGCGAGAGGTGGTGAGGAAGGCGTTGCGAGAATGTTCTGGGTCGGGCCTGGGGACGAGTGCCTCGAATGGGGACAGGGCCTACAGGGCATTGGCGCCGGGACTGCGGTCGGTGGATCGAGCGCTTGCGTCACTTGCGCGAACGGTCTTCGGTCCGGCAAGGGAACGGCGCGCAGGGGAACGGGAAATCGAGGCGCCGGCAGCGTTGCTGCGGGCCATCGAGCGGCTGTTGCGCGATGGCGTGCATGGGGCGGAACTGCCGCGCCGCGGTGCGGCGCAGGACGCATGGTTTGATCTGTCGCGCTTGCACATGGGGGCGACGCGGGCCGCGGAGAGTGGCGAGGATCGGGGGGCAACGGAGTTCGCTTGGGTTGTCCGTTGGCAGCGGCGGAATCTGACAGTCGAGCTGGTCTGTGCGGCGCCGGGCACGCATATCCGCACGCGTCTTGGCGAGTTCCAAGGCAGCGTGCGGATGTCCGGCTCGTTTCGGCCGGCGGCGACCTATCAGGTGGTGCAGGGATTCGGGGAGGACGCATCCGCGGCCGAAGTGCCGGGTCGCGCAGACGGGCTTGGCCTATATGTGGTGGCCGACGTCTCCACGTATTACCGCGACCGGGTGCGGACGCTGCCGGTGCTGGCGAACCTTGTTCGCGATGTCGCCCAGGCGCATCCGGGCGGCTACCTCGTGGCGTTGCCGTCCTTTGACTATGCCGAGCAGACGCACGCGGCCTTCGTGGCTTGCCTGCATCGCGTCGATGGCGAGGGCCTGGCCTCTCGCTGCCAGCAAAGGGCGATGGACCTGGATGAGCGTGCGGCGTTCATCCACTGGATGGGCGCCGACGAAGGCGCGGGTGGCGATCGCACGAGGATCGGGTTCGTGGTGATGGGCGGGCTGTTTGCCGAGTCTGTGGACTATCCACCGGATGCCTTGGACGGCGTAATCGTGGTGGGCCCGGGGCTGCCGCCGAAATCCCTTCGCCGCGACCTCGTGGCCCGCGCCGCGGCAGCGCAGGGCCTCGACGGCCACGCCGTCGGCTACCGGCAAGAGGCAATGACCCGCGTGGTGCAAGCAGCGGGGAGGGTGGTGCGCGGCCCCGAAGACCGGGGCATCGTGCTCTTGGTGGACCCCCGCTTCACGCAACCCGCCTTCACCGCATTCTTCCCCTCCCACTGGCACCCAACGCACATCCGCGCCCACACCGCCGCCGCCCACGCCCGCGCCTTCTGGGCATCCGGTGCCTTGGCAAGGGCGTCCCGCCTCCATCGCGCCGCCGGGTGCGCAGGACCTGAAGAAAACATAGCGAGCAGGAGGGCCATTCCAAGAGCGCCAGCTTCAAGCGAGGCCATGTGCTTCGCCAGGGACGCGCCTCGCGGCGCGTAGCGAGGGCGAGACGCCCTCCCTCCGAGGACACGACCCAAGCCGGCGGCAAGTGGGCCTCCTCTGGAGGGAGCCGTCCCGTTCTCCATCGCGCCGCCAAGCGCGCAAGACTCGAAAGGGACATGGCGACCAGCAGGTCAGTTCAAGATGTGCTTCGCAAGGGACGCGCCGCAAGGCGTCAGGCCACGGCAATCATCGTGGCAATGACGCGATGCACGACCAGCCACACGGACTTGAGCCCCCCATGCGGAATACACTTGCGCTTCCTCGTGGCGCCTGTGGGCGTCGATGTCGCGCCGGCGAGCGCTTGAGGGAAGGCCATGCATCGCAAGACCAAGATCATCTGCACCGTCGGCCCCGTCACGCACTCCTATGCGGCGCTGGAGGCGCTCTACAACGCGGGCATGTCGGTGGTGCGGCTGAATATGTCGCATGCGGATCACGGGGCGGCGGCGGAGATCATCCATTGGGTGAAGACGCTGAACCGCAAGGTGAAGTATCCCGTGCCCATCATGCTCGACACGCAAGGCCCGGAGATCCGTACCGGCGTTCGGGACGGCCCTCTGGCGCTTGTGGCTGGCGAGGGAGTCTTCCTCGACGTGGAGCCGGTGGACGAGACCCAGCGGGACCACGATCGGACGATCCACGTCAACTACCCCGACCTGCCTTCCGCCATGCACGTCGGCGACCGGGTGCGGCTCGACAATGGCCTCATCAACCTCCTGGTGGAGGCCAAGGAAGCCACCCGCTTGCGCTGTCGGGTGGTGGACGGAGGCAGCCTGGGCAGCCGCAAGCACGTCAATCTGCCGGGTGCCTACGTCAATCTGCCGGCGATCACGGAGAAGGACAAGGCCGACATCGCCTTCGGGGTCGAACAGGAGATCGACTTCGTGGCGCTCTCGTTCGTTCGCGATGCCTCCGACATCGACGAATTGCAGTCGCTCTTGGGCCCCAAGGGCCGCCGCGCCGTGAAGGTGATGGCGAAGATCGAGAACCGGGAGGGGGTGAGCCACGTCGAGGCCATTGCCAAGGCCGCCGACGCGGTGATGGTGGCGCGGGGCGATCTCGGCATCGAAACCGACATTGCCGAACTGCCGAACCTGCAGCGCCAACTGGTGGAAACCTGCGCCCGACTCGGCAAGCGCTGCGTGATTGCGACGCACCTGATGGAGTCGATGATCGAGAACCCCATCCCCACCCGCGCCGAGGTGACGGACGTTGCCAATGCCATCTACGAAGGGGTGGACGCAGTGATGCTTTCCGGCGAGACCAGTGTCGGCGCCTATCCCATTCGCTGCGTCGAGCAGCTCGCCAGCATCGCCCTTGCCAGCGAGCGCCAGCGCGGCTTTGAACTGTGGAAGCTCCTCGCCACCGACACGCCCATGCAGCACCTCGCCACCTCGGCGGTGTCGCTGGCGGAGGCGGTGAGCGCGGCCGGCGTCATGGTCATCACCAGGCGCGGGCTGACGGCCGACCTGGTGACGAGTTGCCACCCGGAGCACGTTCCCATCTATGCCTTCACCAACCACAGCCAGACGCGACGGCGACTGATGCTGAACCGCGGCGTGTTCGCTCACCGCACCCCCTTCAGCCGCGACCCGGAGAAGACCATCCAGACCGCTCTCGGCGTGCTTCGGGAACGGGAGGAGATCGATCCGGAAAGAGAAGTGGTGGTGGTCTCCGACATCCTCACGGACCGCCGCGTGGATGCCATCCAGATCCGCCGCGTGGGCCTGGAGCCGGCGGAACCGGCCATCGGACTCGACGACTGACGGCGGGGCGATGCGTGTGTCTATAGGGATGCCTTGACCCGCGAGTCGACAGAGCGGAAAGCGCTGCGGGCAAGCTGCCCTCCGTTCGCAGAGACGCCAGCGAAGCCGCACGAGTTTCATTGGTCGCGTGGCGGGCTTGCAGTACACTCGCGGGAGGCGTCCGTGTCAGGAGGGGCATGTGGGATCGGCCGGTCGAGGGCTTGCTTGTGCATTGATCGCCGGGGTGGCGTCTTGGGGGGGCGTTGCCGATGACGAAGGCTATGTTGCGCCGCGGGGTCCGGGAGGCGTGCATCCGGATCTGAACGGCATCTGGCAAGCGCTGAACGAGGCCAACTATGACATCGAGCGACACATGGCGCGTCCTTCGATGGGGCTTCGCGACGGGCCGCATGGCCCGGTGCCGGACCTGAAGACGCTTTACATCGGCGCCGTGGCTTCGGTGCCGCCGAGCCTCGGCGTGGTCGAAGGCGGCAAGATTCCCTATACCCCTGAAGCTCTTGCCAAACGCGACGAGAACCGCGCTCATTGGGCCGAACGCGACCCCGAAGTGAAGTGCTTCCTGCCCGGCGTGCCCCGCGCCACCTACATGCCGCAGCCGTTCCAGATCATCCAGGGCGAGAATGCGCTGGAGATCGTCTATCAGTGGGCCGGCGCCAACCGCAACATCTACAGCGAAGACCCTGGCCCCGCCCCGGTGGATTCGTGGATGGGGCAGTCGGTCGCCAGTTGGTATGGCGACACCTTGGCGCTCACCGTCACGGGCCTGAACGAGATGACCTGGTTCGACCGTGCCGGCAATCACCACAGCAACCAGATGAAGGTGGTGGAGCGCTACACGCCCACCGGCCCCAACCATCTGCACTACGAAGCCACCATCGAGGACCCCGAGACCTTCACGGAGCCTTGGAAAATCTCCATGCCGCTCTACCGGCGCATGGAACAGAACGCAATGCTGCTCGACTTCAAGTGCGTCGCATTTGTCGAGGAACTGATGTACGGCGAGTGGCGCCGCAACCCATTGCCACGCTAGCCGCTCGCCCAAAGGAGGGATACATGAACAGGCATCCGCTTTCCGCTTTCCTGCTCGCTGCGGTGCTGGCGACGGCGGCCGCGGCCGACATCCCGCGCACCGCCGACGGCACGCCGGACCTTTCCGGCTACTACGACGTTGCCACCCTCACGCCGGTGGATCGGCCGCAGATCTTCGGCGACAACGCCTTCCTCACCGTCGAGCAGGCCAAGGAGATCGAGGAACGCGCCGCCAGGGCGATGGCGGAAGGCTCGGCAGACCAGCCTCCCGACCGGGGCGCCCCGCCGGTGGGCGGCGACGGCTCGCCCGGCGCCGCCGGCAACGTCGGCGGCTACGACAGCTTCTGGATCGACAACGGCGAGCGCAACTTCGAGATCGACGGCAAGTTCCGCACCTCCATCGTCTATGACCCGCCGAACGGTCGCCGGCCGGCGATGACCCCGGCGGCGCAGGAGCGGGCCAAAGCGCGGCGCAGCTTCTGGCGCGAGAACACCGGCACCGCCTGGTGGCTGGAGAACGACGGGCCTGGGCCATACGATGACGTGGAGCTTCGCCCGCTCGCCGAACGCTGCCTGCTCGGCTTCAGCTCCACCGGCGGGCCGCCGATGATGCCGGCGCTGTACAACAACCACAAGCGCATCGTCCAGACCCCCGACCACATCATGATCCTCACCGAGATGGTGCACGACGCCCGCATCGTGCGCATGAATGCCGACCATGCACCGGGCGAGGTGCGGCGCTGGCTCGGTGACTCGGTGGGCCACTGGGAAGGCGACACGCTGGTGGTGGACACCACCAACTTCAACGACACCCCGGCGCTTGGTCTTGCAACGCGTGATCTGCATGTGGTGGAACGGTTCAAGCGCCTGGATGAGGAAACACTGCTCTACAGCTTCACGGTCGAGGACCCGAACGTGTGGGAGGCGCCGTGGAGCGGCGAGTATCCGTGGCCCGCTACCGACGAGCCAGTGTACGAATACGCCTGCCATGAGGGGAACTATTCGCTCGGCAACATCCTGCGCGGCGCTCGTCGGCTCGAAGCCGAGGCACTGGCGGCAGGCGCGGAGTAGGGCACTGGCCATCAAAACGGGGGTGCGTTAGGCGTGCCTGTTGGCAACCCGCCTGCATGGACAGGGCGCAAGTCGATGGACTGTCCGGGGGGAGGACAGCTTGCCCTCCATCGCACCGAAGGCGCGCACGTGCTGGTTGTCGAGGCGCGTGCGGCGTAGTCGGCCACCACCGAAACCCCGTCAAGGAAACCAGGAGAGAAGCCGATGAAACGAACCCTGAGCACCCTCGCCGCCGCGGCGACGCTGATGCTGTGCGCCCCGGCAAGCCAGGCGCACCATGCCTTCGGCGCCGAATTCGATCCCAATCGCCCGGTGCTCCTGCGCGGTCCGGTGGTGAAGATCGAGTGGACCAACCCCCACGCCTGGTTCCACGTCGAGAACACCGAGGAGGACGGCACCAAGGTGGTGTGGATGGTGGAGGCCGGCACGCCGAACACCCTCCTGCGACGCGGCATCCATCGCAACTCGGTGCCCATCGGCACACAGGTGGTGATCGACGGCTACCAGTCCAAGGACCTTTCCATGCGCGCGAACGGGCGCAACATGACCTTCGCCAACGGCCAGTCGCTGTTCATGGGGTCGAGTGGCACGGGCGCCCCTCGCGACGGCGCAGACCCGACCGAACCGCCACGCCCGCAGGCCGAGGACACCGGCGGCGAGTGAGAAGGCCCCACGACCGATCCTGAGGCCTTAAGCCGCCATGCGCTCGTTCGCGGAGTGGCTCGACACCCATGCGTGGAGCACGGCGCTGCACGAGTCGCTGTGGATGTATCCCTTGATCGAATCCACCCACGTGCTGACGGTGATGCTGTTCGTCGGCATGTTGGCGATGGTGGACTTGCGCCTCGTGGGCCTCGCCTTCCGCAACGTGGCGGTGTCCCACCTGACCGGGCGGCTGCTGCCGTGGTCGGTGGCGGGGTTCGTCATCATGATCGCCACGGGCGTGCTGCTGTTCTACGCCATTCCGGTGCGCACCTACGAGAGCGTCTGGTTCCGCGTCAAGGTCGTGCTCCTGATTGCCGGCGGCATCAACGCCTGGTGGTTCCACCGGCGCGTGCAGCGTGACCGGACGTTCTGGGACACGAGCCCAAAGCCGCCGATCGCCGTGCGCGTTGTCGGTGGCGTTTCGCTCGCGATCTGGGCCGGCGTCATCGTCTGCGGCCGCATGATCGCCTACAACTGGTTCGACTGCGACCGCGACCCCTCGCCCTTCGTGGCGTGGATGGCAGGCTGCGTGGTCGAGGCGTCGATGTAGAGCGATGTTCGAGACGTTCGACACCCTGGAGCAAACCTGGATCGGCCAGACCATCCGCGAGTCGCTGTGGCTGTTCCCGGGCATCGAGGCGGTGCATCTGCTGGGCCTCGCCATCCTCGGCGGCTCCGTGCTGGTGGTGGACTTGCGCCTTCTCGGGGCCGGCCTCACTCGCGCCACCGTGCCGGCGGTGCTTGCCTCCGCCCGACCGTGGTTCCTCGGCAGCCTCGCGCTGATGTTCGCCACCGGCATCCCGCTGTTCCTCTCCGAGGCGATCAAGTGCTACTACAACACCTCGTTCTGGGTGAAAATGGGTGCGCTCGCCATCGGCATCGTCTTCACGTTCGGCGTGCGCAACCGAGTCGCCATGCGCCGTGACGCGCCAAGATGGGCCACGGCCTTGGTGGGCGCCATTTCCCTGATGGTGTGGTTCACGGTGGCCGCCGCTGGGCGCTGGATCGGCTTCTCGTGACTTCCGCTCGACCTCATGTTGCCCTTTGCCTTGGCGCTGCCGTGCTCCTGTCTGCCTGCGACGCCGAGGAAGCGGCGAGCGTGCCGATGCAACCCGTGGGCAACATGAAGCAAACCATGGACTGGGTGCTGGACCCAGCCGCCGACGTGATCTGGGGCTTCGCCGGCACTGTGATGACCGCCGAAGGCGAAACCGATCTTGCGCCAAAGAGCGACGAAGACTGGGCGCAGGTAAAGCATGCCGCCTGGGTGCTTGCCGAAAGCGGCAACCTCCTGATGATGCCGGGCCTGGCCGAGCAAGGTGCCGACTGGCTGGAATACTCCCAGGGCCTGCGCAGCATGGGGAACCGCCTGATCGAAGTGGCTCAAGCCCAAGACCCCGACGCCCTCTTCGAAGCCGGCGGCCACCTCTACAACATCTGCTTGGCCTGCCACCAAGCCTATGCCCGCGAACCGGAGCAGGATTGACGCTTACAGGGAGTGAGTGAACGCATGAGCGACACCGTCACGATTTCCACGGTCGAGTACGATCACCTCTGCGCCATGGCGGAGGAACTCGCCGACATGCGGGCGGCGCTGTCGGTGGAGGCGCGCATCGAAGCTGGCATCGAGGAATTGGTGCCCGCCACGGTGGCGGACCGCCTGATCGACGGCGAAAATCCCCTCAGGGTCTGGCGGGACTACCGAGGCATGTCGCAATCTGGCCTTGCCCGTGCGGCCGGCGTTGATCGCGTGCAGCTCGCCGACATCGAAGCTGGACGCGCCAACGGTTCCGTGCGTACTCTGGTTGCGCTTGCCGATGCCCTCGGCGTGACACTCGACGACTTGGTTCTCGCGCGCAGCTCTCGCGAAAACCCGTCAAATGCGGGAAGCGCGTTGAATCGCCGCCATCAGACCCCATAACGGGCGGCGGTGTTGCCAGGGTGCATAAGGCCGTCGCTGCCACCCAAATCGCTATCGGGGAAATCAACAATGGATAGAGATACTTACAAGTACCACTTCAAGCACGGTAACAAGATTCTGCACACCGGCATCACCAACGATCTCGATCGGCGGGAGCGGGAGCACCAGCGCGACGTCGATCCCAAGGGCCATATCCTCCAAGTCGGTCGTCGCACCACACGCGACGCCGCGAAGTCCTGGGAGGATGGCCAGCGAGCCAAGGGAAAACCCACCGGCCCCTAGCCTGACGGGTCGGAGGACATGGCCCGCAATGCATCCGCTGGTGAGAACGTGGCGACAAAGCAAGGCAACGCCCCGACAGGGAGGAAGCATACGTGAGCGATGATCTGTTTCGTCTCGTCGAGTTCGACGAGGGAGGGAGGTAAGCGGCAAGGGCACCAAACGCTTGGTGTGCAACATCGAGGGCGGTGGCAAGCTCGCGATCTGGGGCGAAGAACGGAATAGACGCAACATCGACGCCGTGCTCGCGGCTGGCCTGCCTTGTGTCGTACGTTGCGCTTCCGTGGAGCCGAAGCCTTGGGCGAAGGAGCATGGGCACACCCATTGGGTGCCGCAGCATGTGCGCTTGGATGTGTGCGGGCAAATGGACATGGGGGGCAAGCCATAGCCCGTGCAACGCGTGACCGGCCAGCGCTCGACCCAGACGAGGGAGCAATTCGCAGCGGCGCTGCCGTTGGCGTGTCGGGTTGGCAGGACGTGCGACGCCGATGGTGTTGGGGTTGCGCACTCCGAACAAATTGCTTGGACACCACTGCTCGCCGCAACGCGGATGCTGCGGACATGCGCGCCGATCAAACCGCGATTTCGTCGATGTGTTCCAGACTGGCATAGATTGCATCGCACGGTTTGTCGTCGCAGAGCAGGCTGTCTGCCAGTGCCGCTTGGGTGTGGGGAAGGAACCCGCACCTTCGTCGGCGAGTGCGTTGGTGTCGATGTTCCTTATCTCGTCGGCCACGACACGAAGCTGCATGATCGAGTTTGCGAGGCCGAGCCAGACTTCATCGAGGAGAGTCAGTTTGACGCCATCAACCACTGTTTGAATGGGCTGGGTTACAAAACCGTCATAGAGCAGTTCAACGGCGGAATCGACGTCTTGCTGGCACCATAGGTCACAGCCGGGTCACGCGCCCCACGTCACATTTCGGCGACGCTATCCAGCACGAGTCGATGGAGCCGCCGCTCCCACTCTTCGAACTCGTGGTCAAGATCAGGGCGGGGTTCGAGCGGTATCCAGTAGCAAAGCCACGGATCGTGGTCCCCGTCTTTTACCTCCCACCTGTCGGGCGTTGTCTCGGACGTACGGAAGTGAAAAAACGACCGATCCATTCGACCGGCCAGAATCCCGGCAGGGATCCATCCCTCCTTACCCGACAGCCTGACTTTTGCACTATCGCCCTGACGTTCGACTACCTCCAGCCAATGGGCGCGCGGAACTTCGAAGTCGAGAGGTGTTTCGCGAGCAGCAGGTTCCTGATAAAGCATGGAACCCCGAACCGGTGCACGGCTGGAGTCAGTCAACGGCACCTCGATCGACGCAAGGAAGCGAACGCGTTCAAACGACGTGAGGCCCGTTTCCTCGGCGACCTCCCGGTCTGCTGCGAACTCGTACGACTCGCCTTCTTCGACGGTACCCGCTGGTACTTGAACGCCAACGTCTTGCGGCTTGAACACCAGCAGCTCCGGAACGCCGGCCTCGCTGATCCGCGTCACGTATGCTGTGACTTTCCTGATTACTTCCATTGCCTGGTCTCGCTACAACAAATGCAGTCCTCGCGCCCCGTTTGGGAGCGTCGCGATGCAGGCGGTCAGTGACGACCGGAAGTCTCCTTCCGGTCGTCTCCAACCCGTTCGCCACGGGGTTCGGCGCGTCATCAGCAGGACCGGCGTGTCGAAATGATCGCCCAGAACGGTCGGCTGCTTGACTTGGATCGTTCGGACTTCCGGCAACCTCGTTGCCCCGGCTCGACCACGACTTCGGAAAACCGACGAATTGGTGGTCCCCAGATCAATGCCAATGACGCGACGGCGGCGCCGATCCGCGACGGCAACATCGACATCGAGCGGCGTGATCAGGGCCAGATCGCTGCCTGCCATCGATCAATAGTTCTCAACTGGCCGAATGGGCCGCTAACCATACGCCAAGGTACCAGCGTGGGCCACCGGCGGCAGCTATTCGACGCTCGTATGGCGCCGGGTTCCCTCGGTTGCCGACGTCAACCACCACGCCACTCGAGAGCCCAAATCTTGGCTCCGGGCCAACCGCGTCCGCAAAGCGGTCTCGCCTGTTCCACTGGCCGTCCGCCGCGCTCGGAGTACCGATCCGCCTTGTGACCAAATGTCCCGGAGCGAATCGACGGGGCGCCGCCAACCCGAAGCCGGCGCGCCTCGCCAAGAATCACGAGACCGAAGCTCCTGGGCTCAGGACGCACCGTTGCCAGCCGCTGCTGGCCTGTCCTTGACCCGCAGATCCTTCGATCAAGGGTTGCAGGTTGCGTTTTGGCACCGCTCCTGCCACGCTGTCGAAACGATGGCGCTCGCAGAAAATCCACCATGGCAACCATCAACGTCAGACTGCTCGCCGACGATGTGGTACGCGACTTGAAGCTTCGGGCAACTCGCCACAACCGCTCGCTCGAAGGCGAGGTGCGTCACATTCTCTTAGACGCCGTCAGGGGCGATCTGTCTGCCAAGAGATCTGCCTTTCTTGCCCGGACGGCCGAACTGCGTTGCGCCTCCGAAGGACGCACCCAGACTCCCGCAGAGCTTCTCATCCGCGAAGACCGCGATCACGGCCACTGATCCGCCGTGGCCCTGGTGGTTGACGCGAGCGTCGCGGTCAAATGGCTCGTCGTCGAGGACGGTTCGGATGCCGCGCGCGACCTTCTCGACGACGAGGAGGAACTCCATGCCCCGCGGCTGCTTGTTTCCGAAGTAGCCAACGCCATCTGGCGAAAGGTCCGCCTTGGCCAGGTTGACCGCGACTCCGCAGCCCAGCTCATCGCAACCACGGCGGACACGCCGGTCCGATGGCACGCCGACGAGACCATCGGTGCCGACGCCATCCGACTCGCCCTTGTCCTCGACCGCCCGGTCTATGACCTGATGTACCTCGCGTTGGCGCAACTACTTGGTGCCCGCGTCATCACCGCTGACCAGCGTTTCGCCAACGCGCTTGCGAGCACGGATCACGGCGATCTCGTTGTGCTGCTGACCGATCCAACCGGCCGCGGATAGCCACTCGACCGTGACAGCCAATGCGACCTTCCTGCCGGACCTGTTGCCGCGCCCCTGGGCCCCACAGCAGGGCCATGGCATCCAGCCGATGGGGGCTGTTTGTCGGCAATGGTGCCAACGCAGGTCCCGGCCGAGGTGCTTGGCAACTCAGTCCTGCGCTTCCAGCAAGGTGGAGACTTCCTGCCCGCCAATCGCCTCCCAGAATGAATGCAGCCCCCGCCGCCTAACGGGGTCCAACTTGGCCTTGGCGCGCCCAGCGTAACTGATGCTCGGGTTGAGATAGCGGTTGAGTTCGCGGGCGATGTCGATCACGGGGTGCCCGTAACGCCGGCCCTGCCCCCTTTCGCGTTCGCGCACGACGACCCTGGCTAGAACGTCGAGAGTCGAATCGAGCATCGCGTCGACGCGCACGCCGCTCGGAAGATCGGTGTTCTTCTCGACGTAGCTGACGACGCTCGTTCGGGCTTCGTCGAGCATTCCTGGAAGGATCACCGTGTTGGAAACCAGTTGCGCGGTGATTCGGTCGACGGACTCGGCGAAGCGTTCGAAGACCACGCCATCGCCGAGTATCGCGGGGAGGTTGTCCAGAAACCCCAGGTACGATATGTCAATGAACCGGTGATTCGTGTCGGGCGTGTACGCGTACACCTTGTCCTTGGGGCCCTGCACCTTGGACTCGGAAACCACTAGGTGCTTCGCGGAGGGACTGTAGGCGAGTACGTCGATGTCGCTCCACCCGCCTCCCTCCGTTTGGAACGGAAACCGGACCTTGGTCCAGTAGCCGGCCAGTATCCATTCGGCTTCCACGACGATTTCCACCGCCATTGGTTCTGACACCTGGATTCTCCTGCAAATGGTCGGGCTCAGAATGAGGGAGACTGTAAAATACGCCGAACCGCAGCGCCACCGACTGAAAACGGCGCTAGCTCCTAGCCTCTCGCAGTGGGGGAACCCGCCACCCTGCATCGGCAATCTGCTGGCTACCAACCAACAACTATACATCATCCTCCATCTTGGACGTTCGCGATTCAGGCACGCCGCGGGGGACCGCGCGCACGGCGCGCTTTGGCTCATGCCCACCCGACAATACCTCGGAGTCGACGAGCATGGCGTCCCACCTAGCCGTATAGTCTGTCTGACGTTCGCCGCCGGAGGCGTCTATCGCATGGCTGTCGTTGGGGACGATGAAGCCGAGGGGCGCTTGCGCGTTTGCTCGGCCGTGTCGAGCATGGAGAGACCGTGACGATGACTGTGCGTGGCGAGCCGGTCGCTGATCTGGTGCCACACGTTGGGGAGGCGGCCAACGGGCCGAGGCGGCGTTGGCGAGAATCGAGGCCATTCGGCAGCGGTCAGTGCGGTGCCCGATGGCGGAGTTGATGGAGACTGTTCATGAGGGCCATCGGTATTGATCGCCGTCGAAGGATGAGGCTGATTCCGCAATCGACAGGGCCCGACAGTTGACCCGGCAACAGTGGGCTCTCGGCGTTGCACTGCTGCTGACGGGGGTGACGGCATTCGGGCATGCTATCTCGGAAGGCAACGCGGCCTTTGTCGAAGGTGTGTCCGGGGTGGCCGTGGGGGTGTTTGGCTATCTTGGCGCCAAGCACATGTTCACGGGGATCGACCACGTTCTCTATCTCGTGGGGGTGGTCTTCTATCTTCGCCGGCTGCGGGATGTGCTGGTTTATGTGACGCTGTTTACCGCCGGGCACAGCCTCACACTGCTCGTTGGGGTGCTTGCGGGATGGCGCATGGATGCGCATCTCGTGGATGCGGTGATTGGGCTCTCGGTGGTTTACAAGGCGTTCGAGAACGTCGGGGGCTTTGCGCGGGGGCCGAAGATGGCCTTGGCGGGCGTGTCGGGAGGGTCGGTTAGTGGCGGGGAGCCTTCAGCTGGGGCAGCTTCCCCGACCGCTGACGCGCAAGGAAGTGCCAGCATTTCCCCTGTCGCCGGAGGCGTACTTCCATGTAAACGCAGTTTTGCGCCGGATCCTCGGCTTGCGGTGTTTGCCTTTGGGCTTTGCCACGGGATGGGGCTCGCGACGCGGGTGCAGGAGTTGCAGTTGTCGTCGGACGGGCTGCTCGTCAATCTGGTGAGCTTCAATTTGGGCGTGGAGGTGGGGCAGTTGCTGGCGCTGGCGGCGGTGGTTGCGGCGCTGGCCTGGTGGCGGCGGTTGGCGATGTTCGAGCGCTCTGCGTTGGCGCTGAACCTTGCCTTGATGACGGCAGGATTCGTGCTCTTTCAGACGCAGATCGTTGGATATTTCATGGCGGGGGCGGGGGGATGACCTTGGGCAGGCTGGCGATGCTGGCGGGTGCGTTTGTCGTTGCGTTGCTGCTGTTCGTTGCCTTCGTGCTGCCTTCGGAACATGGGCGTGACCCGCTGGGCACGGGGCGGGCGCTGGGGCTCACGGGGCTTTACATGCCGGATGGCCGGGCTTTCGGCCCGGTGGTCGAGAGCGAGCGGGGCAATTGGCCTGTGCGCGATGGACGGTCCTTTCCCTTGACGCCTTTTGAGTCGGTGGAGCTGAAGTACGATCTGGCCGAAGGGGACGGCATGGTGTTCTGCTGGACGGCCACGGGCGAGGTGCTGTTCGATCTCCATGCCGAGCCGGAAGGAGGAACCATGGACGACGCCCGAAGTTTCGCCGCCGGGCGGGGCGTGCGGCAGGGCGGCACCTACATCGCGCCGTTCGCCGGCATCCATGGCTGGTTCTGGGAGAACCGCGGGGGGGAGTCGGTCACGGTTCATCTTGCGGCGACCGGCATGATGACCGGGGCGACCCGCTTTCATGACAACGACGCGGCTCCCGTCGAGTTCGCCGCTTCGGCGGAGGTTGCGGCGGGAGAGTGTCGGTGACTGGCCTTGCCGTCGAGATGTCGCGCCTGCAGGAGGCCAAGCGCGAGGTGCCGGCGGCGGGGCGCTACCGGGGCGTGATCGAGTCGTTGCGTCGGCATTTGGTTGGCGCCGGCGATCCGGTTGATCTCGCGAGAAGGGCAGGCACTGGCCTATGGCGACACGCCGTCGATGACGTGCAGGGTGGATTCCTCGACGACCGAGCGCTTTACTGGGGACGGCTGGGAGCGATTCAGTGCCTCGGTGACGCGCGCCACGCAGATTGCGGTGAGGTGTTCGAGCGCACCTCACGAGGCCTTGCCCAGGGACAGGTCGATGGGCCAACACTCCTCCTTGCCGGATTTGACCCGTTCCACCTCGACCGAGACATCGGCCAGAGCAATCCGTCCGGGACGGTGGCGCTTGCCTTGCATGAGCGCGTTGTTGAAGGCGCGAACGGTCAGTCGTTGGCGGTGCAATCGGCCATCCTGCCGGTGCGCTTTGCGGACTTCGGCGCCGGCATCGTCGAACGCCTGCTTGCCGAGCGCAGCGCGAACGGCCATGTCCGGATGGTCGTCACCGTGAGCATGGGGCGCGATGCCTTCGACTTGGAACGCTTCCCGGGCCGTCGTCGTTCCTCGCCGAATCCGGACAATGAACGTTGCCTGGGAGGCGGAACGGCCGGGCAGCCCGTGGTTCCCAACGGTCTCGATGGCCCCGAGTTCCTGGAATTCTCCCTCCCGGCGGCAGTCATGGCCGCGGCAGGCGGGCGCTGGACGGTGCGCGACAACCGTCGCGTCAGGACTGTGGCTCGCGGGAGCGTGGTGGTCGAATCCTTGGCGGATTTGGCGGATGAAACCGCGGTGGAGGGTTCGGGCGGCGGCTATCTCTCGAACGAAATCGCATACCGAACGTTGCTCTGTGCCAGGCGGCTGGGCCTCGATGTGCCGATGGGCCACATCCACGTCCCCGCCATTCGCGGCCACGACGCCGGCTGCGAGCGCGACATCGTCCACCAGGCGCAACGCCTGATTCAGGCGGGAGTGCGCGCAATCACGGGGTGACAACGTGGCTGCGGTTCATGTTCCTTGGGTGGGGGTGGAGCGGGAGCCTACGCTGTACAATCCCGGCATGGACCCGAATGCCACTGGCGAGCCTCTAGCTGGGCGCGCGGTTGCTGCCGCCATCGAGGCGTGTCGACAGCGCCGATCGGTCGATGTGCTCTCCGATCCTCTTGGGTTTCCGGAGTTCGACATCGCCGTCTGGCGCCAATGCCCGAATGGAATGCCGGTCGAGGCGGAAGCGTTCACGAGACCGAAGCAAGGCGGTGGGACGCGCGTCGAGGTCGTACCGGATTTCGCCACCTCGGTCGCGCTTCAAGTGGCTGCTGATCGCCTTGGCGGGGAGCGCGTACGAGCCTACGCCTCGTGGTGGGAAACGGTGCCGATGTGGATTCGGCATGCGCTTGTCGAGGGCATGTCGGTCATCGTGGCGGATGTCGAAGACTACTTCGGGTCGCTGCCGGGGTCTGGGATCGCCCGGGCGCTACGCAGCCTCGACCTCGACGACGGGACGGTAGAGACGACCCTCGGGACGATCCGCAAGATCAACGCCATCCCGGATGCCAGCGGTGCCAATCGGTCAGGGTTGCCGGTCTCCCACGACGATCTGCTCTGGCGCGTCGCGGACGCGGCGCTGAGTCCCGTCGACGAGACGTTGGCGGGCGAACCCATGGTCGCTAGACACGTGAGATGGGTGGACGACTTCTTCATCGCCGCGCGCCCGAGCGACGTCGATCAGGTTCTGCATGTCCTGTGCACAGCGCTTGCGGCCGAAGGGATGCGGCTGAACTCGAGCAAGACGAGGGTGTTGGATTCGTTGGCAGACTACGAGCGGCAGACGATGACACACGAACATCGCCTGATTACCAGTTTGAGGATGGCGAGCTCCCGGAGCCCATTGTCGGCGTCTCAGCGGCGCGCCCTCGACGCATTGGCCGAAAGCGATCGTCTGGAGACCCCCGAACAAGCCCGGCTGTGGAAACGCGCCTACGCGTTGGCGGGCCGACTGGAATCCTTCGCGCTTGTTCCAGGGGCGATCGAGGATCTTGAGCGATATCCCACGGCCACCGAGCAAATTGCGTCCTATCTTCGCTTGCTGAATTGGCCGTGCGATACGGCCGTCCAAACTGTACGGGCGATCAAACGGGCGCGTACGGATAGTCAGGCGATCGTTCTGCTGCGGGCGCTGCTCGGGGCAGGAGGTCCGCTTCCTGTGCGCGCTTTGGCGGCCCTTGATGGCCTCTCCGAGTCTGGAACCGTGCGGATGCATCCGTACGCGGAGGTCCTTCTCCATGCAGCCCAGATGTTTGGGCGAAGTCACAGGAAAGGCGGTGCCGTCAAACGGTTGCGTTCGCTTGCATGCACACAGAGATCTCCGTTGGCGCGACGAACCGCAATCGAGCTGCTATGGCTGATTCCCGAGGAGCGCTGCCAGTTGGCCGAGCTAACTCGGCTGGACGTCAGTTCAACTGTGCGCGGGCTGGCGATGCTGCCCGCCATTGCCGGTCCCGCTGCCTCGGAAGACGTCGGTGACCTTCAGGAAAGGGGGCCTAGCGACCGGGTGTGGTGCCGCGTAGGAGCGGCATTGCGATCGGCGTGGCTGCGGACGGCCGCTTGATGAAGGCCCTCGGAAAGTGGTTCTCACGCAAGCCTAGCCCACCGGACAAGGAACTCGAGGCGCGGCTGTCGCGGTTGCGGAGCGAGCTCACGCAGGCGAGAGAGGGGGCCGACGCTGGCTCGAGGCCCGCTTTGGACGAGATCGAGCGGCGGTTAGAGGATGCGGAGGCGTTGGCGCGCGGGGCGGACAACCGAGACGCATCTCGAGATCCGAAGGGAGAGTGCATTCGACTTGCCCACGAGGCGGAGGCAGAACTCTGCATGCTCAAGCCGGGTGAGTTGTTGTACCCGACGTGGACTCGGCTTCGCCAAAAGCTCTACCGGCTTGACGACGAAGGGGAAGGCCGCAAAGAGGCATGGATTAAGGACATCGAGGAGCGCTTCTCGGCCAATAGCGGGGCTGGACTCGGAGGAGCCCATGTTGCGCCAGCGCCTACGGCAGTTGACCTTGGAGTTGCGGGAGTCCGCGCAGCGATTCCACCGGCGGAACGACGAGCGCGCCGAGGTGGCCAAACACTTGGCGAAAGTCAGCGTGGGGATGGCGCTAGCGTTCGGTGCTGCAATAGTGGTGTGCCTGACTCTGTCTGCCTGTGCTGTTGCCTGTAGGGCGTCGCCCCTCGTGCTCCTCATCGCCGGGGCGTCGGCTGGCGGACTCGGTGCGTTGCTATCGAGAACGACCGTGCCGAGAAATGAACGGGTGCGGCCGGAGTTCGGGGAACTCTTGCGATGGGACTTGTTCTTGCGTGCATGTATCGGGGCAGCTGCCGCCCTTCTGGTCACTGCGGTCCTGCTTTCAGAGAGATTGTTGCTACTGCCGGAGGGCAGCATGGCGAAGGCGGCACACGTCGTGGTCCTTGGCTTTGGTGCGGGTTTCTCCGACCGGTTCTTCAAGTCCATGTTAGGGCGGGCCATCGGAACGCGACGCACCCGCTCGTCTCACGACAAAGAGTAGTCCGTGTTTGGTCGCGTCGTACTCGTGCTGATCGGCCAGATCGGGGCTGGGAAGTCCACTGTTTGCGATGAGTTGGCGTCCTCGATGAAGGTGAGACACCTTGACGTCGAGAACCTACGGCACGCTGACGAGCGTGGCTTGGATGCCGGGACGATCGCGGATCAAGTCGCCACTGCCGCATGGTCCGGGGAGGCCGTACTCGAGTGCACGGGAGCAGCTAGGGATTTCGAGGAGATCATCGAACAGTTGCGCCGGCGTAACTTGGGGTGCTTCGTTGCGCTTCTCGACTGCAGCACTCGGACCGCGTTGCGGCGTGTGCGGGAACGCGGTGGCCGCGTCCGGCCAAGAGCGGGCGGCACTTGGGCATCCGAGTTGGCCTGGACCGAGTCTAGGTTGCGATTGGTTCCCGCTGACGTGACTTTGACGTCTGAACGCGCAGATCCGGCAAGAATTGCGGCCGATATCCGGCAGGCATGGGCCCTTGCTCGGCAACGCCAGGTGGCGGACGGGGTGCCCGGCGAGCCGCGCGACGTGTCCTTCTCGGAACTGGCCGCGCGAGAGATATGCCCATGGTCGTATCGGCTCAAGTACATCGACCATGCACCGGAAATGGTGGAAACCCAACAGATGTATCTCGGCACTCGCCTGCACGAAGCCTTGGCGTGGCTCTATTCCGGGGGCGTCAGGCGGCGCGGCAAAGCGGAGCTTGTCGACTGGTTTCGGAGTCGGTTGGCGGAGACGCTACCCGAAGGAACGGATTGCGTGATGGCGGCAGACTTGTCCCGGCGTGGAGAGGATGCGCTGGTCTTTCACTACGAGGTCGCGTATGCCGGAGGTCGGTCAAGAACCATCGCTGTGGAGCGGCCTGTCCGGATGCCATGTGATCGCTGGACGACGTTCGTGGGAAGGGTTGACCGAGTTGCCGTGGACGCTTCGGGCACAGTGGAGGTGATCGACTACAAAACCTCGCAAAGGCGCCGCACGTCACGCCCCCGGATTCCGGACTGGCTTCAGATCGCGGCATATGCGGCGGCCATTTTGCGGGAGCTCGATGTCCCAAGCGTGATTGCGCGCCGCGTCATGCTTGCCACGGGTGAGGAGGAACAGTTCGCGGTGTCCGGGGAAGATGTCCGACAGATCACACTGTCGCTGGCGCGATGGGCTAGGGGCCTGGCTGCCGGTGGTGCATTCCCGATGCACCCTGGTGCCCACTGCAGCTCTTGTCCGGGAATCAGGGATGTTCCTCCTCCCAGCGGCCTGCGTCGGTGGAACTTGGTTTCGAACTCCGAGTCACGCAACGGACGCAACGGCGTTCGTCTGTCGCTTTGGCTGCTCGTTCCGTAGAATCGCGGCCCATGAACATTTTCAAGCGACTGGCGGAGAAGCCTTGGATCCATGAGCCCGGAGCGGTGGCAGAAACGCGCACTGCTTCGTTTGCCGTGTCGAATCAGAAGGTGGCGTTGGTGCTCTTTCTCGCCATCGTTGGCGTCTTGTTTTTCCTGTTCTTCGCCGCCTACCACATGCGCATCGAGCTCACCTCGGACTGGGTGGCGATTCCGGAGCCGCCGCTGCTCTGGTTCAACACGGTTGTGCTCGGCATCGCCAGCGTTGCCTTCGAGTGGGCGCGCGGTGCGGCCCGGAGCGGGCGCGAGGGCACGGCGCGCACCGCCTTTCTCGTCGCCGGTGCGCTGACGCTGTCATTCCTGGTGCTGCAACTGGTGGTGTGGGATCAGATGCTTGGGCTCGGCTACTTTGCGCACTCGAATCCCGCGAACTCGTTCTTCTACCTCATCACCGCCGTGCATGGCCTCCACCTTTTGGGCGGGCTCATCGCCTGGGGAAGGGCGCTGACTCGGTTTCGGAGCATGGCGGCGGTGGCCGGGGACGACGGCGGCGACATTGCGCAGGATCGCCTGGCGCGTCTGTCGCGAAGCGTTGATCTGTGTGCGCTGTATTGGCACTTCCTGCTGCTGGTGTGGCTCGGCATGATGGCGATGTTCCTCAACACCTGACGCGATTACAAGCGCCTGATCGAGGCGGAGATGGCGGAACCTGCTGGTCAAGCAGTTGCGAAGCAACTGCCATCGCGCCCGCGAGGGCAGGCAGCCCCACGCGTGCTCGACATCGAGGTCGAGGGCATGACGTGCGCCGCCTGCGTTGCCCGACTCGAACGGGTCTTGGGCAATGCGTCGGGGGTGGTGGAAGCGCACGTCAATCTGGCCTTGGCGCGCGCCGCGGTGTCGCTGGACGAGCCCGCGCCCGATGCGGCGCAAATTGCGGAAGTCGTGGCTCGGGCCGGCTTTTCCGTCACCACGGACCAAACCACCTATCCCGTCGAGGGCATGACCTCAGCCGCCTGTGCAGCACGGGTGGAGAAGGCCATCCGGTCGGAACCCGGCGTGGTGGACGCGGAGGTGAATCTCGCGCTTGAGCGCGCCACCGTCACCACGCTCTCCGGCACCGTGGCCGGAGACGCCCTTGCCGAACGAGTTGCAGACGCGGGATATCGCTTGGTGGTGGACGCCGGGGACGAAGGCCCAGAGCGGGAACGGGCCGAACGCGAGTCCCGGCGCATGGATTCGGAGCGTCGGGTTGTTGTCGCCGCGGCGGTGATGACCCTGCCGATGGTGGTCGGCATGATCTTCCAGGCGTTCGGCATCGAGGAGTTGCATCTCATGCCGGCCGGCGAGGTGCTGCTCGCCACGCCAATCCAGTTCATTCTGGGCGCCCGCTTCTATCGCGGTGCGTTCAACGCCCTGCGCGGTGGCGGCGCCAACATGGACGTGCTGGTCGTGCTGGGCACGTCTGCCGCGTACTTCTATAGCTGGTATCTGCTGACGGTGCTTGGCGAGGCCGCGGACGGCCAACTCTATTTCGAGGCATCGGCCGTCATCATCACGCTGGTGCTGCTCGGCAAGCACTTGGAGAACCGTGCCCGCCGCGCCACCACGAACGCGATTCGGGAGCTCATGGACTTGCGACCCACCGTTGCCCGGGTGCGCGCCGTGACTGGCGAAGAGACGGACAAGCCCATTGCCGAGGTGGTGCCGGGCGACATCGTGCTGATTCGTCCGGGCGAGCGCATCTCAGTGGACGGGGACGTGATTGGCGGCGCGAGCGAAGTGGATGAATCGGTCATCACGGGCGAGAGCATGCCGGTGTCGAAGGCGCCGGGCGACACGGTGACCGGTGGCGCGGTGAACGCGCTCGGCTTTCTGGAAGTCCGCGCCACCACCGTTGGCGAACAGAGTGCGCTGTCGCGAATCATCCGCATGGTGGAGGATGCCCAGCGCGGCAAGGCGGCGTTGCAGCGCCTGGTGGACCGAGTCAGCGGCATTTTCGTGCCGGTCGTGGTGGCGCTTTCTGCCTTGACGTTTCTCGGCTGGCTGCTAGCCACGACAAACGCCGGGGCCGCGCTCGTGGCGGCGGTTTCGGTGCTGGTCATCGCCTGTCCGTGTGCCCTGGGCCTTGCCACACCCACCGCCGTCATGACGGGAACCGGCGCTGCGGCGCGAAGGGGGATCCTGTTCCGAGACATCGACGCACTCGAACGCGCACACGCCGTGGACACCGTGATCTTCGACAAGACCGGCACCCTCACGGAGGGCAAGGCAGAGGTGGAGCACCTGGCGGTTCTTGGTGAACTGTCGGGCCACGCAGACGGTGCCGACGCCGAGGCCCGAGAGCAGGAACTATTGCGATTGGTCTCCAGCGTGCAGCGCGCCAGCGAGCATCCACTGGCGGCGGCCATCGTGCGCCTCGCGGAGAAACGCGCCGTGGCTCCGGCGGCTGCCACCGACTTCCGCAACTCCGTGGGCCAGGGCGTCGCCGCGCAAGTGGAGGGCCGCAGCGTGCGTGTTGGCAATGCCGAGTTCGCCCTGTCCGGGGTTGCGGTGCCATCCACGCCCTTTGATCCAGCCACGCACACGCTGGTTTGGGCCGCCGACGAACAGGGGCCCCTGGGCGTCTTTGCCATCGCCGACCCGCTCCGGCGGCAGTCGGCGCAAGCGGTGGAGCGGCTGAAGGCGATAGGCGTAGAACCCGTTCTGCTTTCGGGCGACTCGCCCGCCATCGTTCGTCGCATCGCCGACGGTGTGGGCATCGCCGATGCACATGGCGGCGTGAAGCCGGAGGGCAAGGCACAGGAAGTGGCGGCACGGCGGCGCCGGGGCGAGTGCGTGGCCATGATCGGCGACGGCGTCAATGATGCGCCGGCGCTTGCTGCCGCAGACGTGGGAATCGCCATCGGCACCGGCGCGGACGTGGCGATGGAAACCGCCGGCGTGACCTTGATGCGACCGGATCCAACCCTGGTCCCGGAGGCCATCGCCGCCAGCCGGGCCACGGTGCGCAAGATCCGTCAGAACCTCTTCTGGGCCTTCATCTACAACATCATCGGCATCCCGGCCGCGATGCTCGGCTACCTAAGCCCAACCCTTGCGGGCGCCGCAATGGCACTGTCGAGCGCGTGCGTCACCGGCAACTCACTCCTGCTGCGACGGTCGCTCAGATCGGCCGATTCAGGGAGGCAACAATGAGCAACACGTACACGGCGATCTTCGAGCGAGACGACGGCTGGCACATCGCATGGTGCCCTGAGGTGCCCGGCGCGAATGGCCAGGGCCGCACGAAGGAAGAAGCGCGGGCTAGCCCTACCCATGCCCCACAAGTGGCACTGGACTTTCGCGCGCGGTTCTTTTATGTTGCGCGGCATGTACGCGCAGCATCTGATCAAGCGGAGTCTGGGGACTGTGGAGGCGCAGGCGCGGGTTGAGGCGCTGCGGCGCGCGCATCCGGACCTGCACCGCACGGGTCTGGCGGGTGCGGTGTGCGAGGAGTTCGGTTTCCACGACGCGCGCGGGTGGCGCAGACGAGCGGCTGTCTGTCGGCGCTGCGGGCGCTGGAGCGGGCCGGGGCGGTTCGTCTGCCGGCGGCGCGGACGGCGGGCGCGAGTTGCGTGCGCGGCGGGTCGGCGCCGGCGGCGGGAGTGCCGGACGCCGTGGGTCGGGTGCGTGGGCTGCGGGTCGTGCTGGTGGAGGATGCGGCGGAGCGGGACGTGTGGCACGGCCTGATGGCGCGCGAGCATGCTCGCGGCGCGGGGCCGCTGGTGGGCTGCCAGCTGCGCTGTCTGGTGGCTTCCGAGCACGGCTGGCTGGGTGCGGCGGGCTTTGCGTCGGCGGCGCTGCAGCTTGCGGCGCGGGATCGCTGGATCGGCTGGGACGCGGCGGGTCGCCGGGCGCACCTGCATCGCGTGGCGGGGCTGTCGCGGTTCCTGATCCGGCCGAGCGTGGCCCTGCCGGAACCTGGCCTCGCGCGTGCTTGGTCGGCTGCTGCGGCGCCTGCCGGCGGACTTCGAGGCGCGCTGCGGCTACGCGCCGTGCCTGGTGGAGACGTTCGTCGACGGCACGCACTCGGGAACCAGCCTGCGGGCGGCCAACTGGCGGCTGCTGGGCGAGACCGCGGGTCGGGGCCGGCAGGACCGGGGCAACGCGGCGGTGGCGGGACGCAAGCGGGTGTATGTTTGCCCGCTGGCGGCCGACTGGCGGCAGCGGCTGGGCGTGGGCGCGGAGCCGTCCCCGGCGCCGCCGCTGGCGCCCTGGGAGGGGCTGGAGGCCGGCGTCTGGGCGGCGAACGAGTTTGGCGGGGCGCCGCTGGGCGATGCCCGGCTGAGCGCCCGGCTGGTGCGGGTGGCGGCGCTCAGGGGGGCGGCGCCGACGGCTTCGCTGCCGGCCGCGGCGAAGGGGGATCGGGCACTGGTCAAGGGCCACTGCCGGTTCGCGGATCGTCCGGACGACGGCGCGGCGACGCCGGAGAACATCCTGCGGCCGCACCGCGAGCGGACGCTGCGGCGCATGCGCGCGCAGCCGCGGGTGCTGCCCGACCTGCCGCCCGACGTGATCTCCGAACTCGAGATCCAGGTCCTCAAGGCGTTCGCCGAACAACGCCGACGCCCGCACCCGACACCCTGGCACTCGCCGCGCGTCTGGTCGCCCAGCTCGGCGGACACATCCACCGACCCCGCGGCCCGCCGTCTGGAACCAAGGTCATGTGGCGTGGCGACGCCACCCTCGTCGACATGTGCACCGGATATCGACTTGCCGCGGAGCTGCAAACCTGAAACGTCAGAAACAGCCGCAAAGCCCCGTGCCACTTGTGGGGCATGGGTAGAGCTAGGGGCCACTCTGCCGCACCTCGCGAAGCGAGCTCTCTGGCCGGCGGCAATGTTGCCATCCGTCGCCCGCAAAGCGCGCGCCAGCCTCAATCCCATTGGCGCGAAAGCAGGCGAAATCCATCCCATCAATCAGCCTCCCGATTCCTTGGTCCCGTGCCGAGTCAGAGTCCAAAGGTGGAAGGCGGCGTCAGTACGCGCGTCAAAGAAGCCCGGGAGGTCTTTGCCCTCGGTGCTGACCGCACACCAACGATCGGTGTCGCCCTCGCGGACTTTCCGGACCAAGCCAAGCAAGTTGTCCGAGTCTCGCGGAAGAACGCGATAGGTATCCGGCGCCCAGGGTTGGTAGTCGAAGTCGAGACGCGGTTCGGCCGGCCGAGTGCGGATGCCAAGCATCGACGTGCCGCGGTCCCTGCTGGCAAGGGCCCTCGCGAGGAGAGTTCCTGAGAGAACCGCAAGCAGTCGCGCACGGCGTCGGCACATCCTGACGTCGCTGAGCTGCTGTCTGAGATTGAAGTGCATTGGCCCGGTGACCTGCCACAGGCTCCCGCTATGCCGAAACGGCTAGTCCGTTCGATTGATGACTTTGGTGTTCGGCCCGAGAACCGAGATGGGCGCGGCTTCAAGGTGACGGAGCGGCGGACCGTGGTTCGGACGCTCGGCCACATCAAGAGTGCGGTACGAAGGTCCGTCGGCAAGGGAGATTTGACCTTCAAAGCCCGGCGACTCCCCAAGTCGCTAGCGCATATCGACGACTTCGATCAGACCGTCGAGTTGGCGAGTCGATACCGTGGGGAGATCCAGAAGGCGGGGCGTCGGATCGCGAACCAGACAGCGATTTGTGAGCCGAAAGTGCATGCCGTCGGGAGGGTGCAGGGAGTAGGTGAGATTCGCTTGCGGCGGGTGGTAACCGTGAAGGGGCTGGAAAAAGTGGGGCGCAAACTCGGGCTTTGCGTGGCGCATGCCGACGAGATCGGCAGGCGCTACCGCAATGAGCTGAAAAAACCGGACGAGCACGAGTTCTGGAGCCTGAGCACGGCCGCGGGGCCCTTTGCCTTGCTCAGCGTCAGCATTGAAGAGGGCACGCGACGCGTTGCCGAGTTTGAGGGCTACAACGGAGAGCGTCCTTTCGTGAGCGACGAAAACGGTCGCAAAGCACAGGCTTTCGGGCGCCCTCTTGCGGAACGTCTTGCGAGGGCTCAAGGCCGACGCCTCCGACGTTGGGCACTTCACCGCGGCGGGGGCGTTTCAGAGCCTGCTGCCATCAAGGAACCGTGCGAAACACCGTGACGTGATTGCCGAAGGGGCGCAACCTTCGAGTCTGGCGCTTCGAAGACGAAGTGATCGTTGCGTCGTTCAAGAAGTGCCTCGCGGCACCATCCCAGGACGCAATGCAGTGTGGTCGCGTTTCGTCCAATGTGAACGGCGTCGGTTGCACCGAGGGCCTGGCCGACGAGCACAGATTCGACGACGAAAGGAGTGGGAGCAGGGCGCCTGGCACAACAAGGCGATGGATTTCGGGGAGTTGTTCGAGTTGCTAGATCGGTCGCCGGACTTGCGTGACGCTTTCTTCGGCACGGAGACGAACGAGCGCATATGACGACATGCGGTTCGGTCGGGCCGACGATATTCGGACGCCCAAGCGGTTCGAACGCCGCGACGCGTTAGCAAAGAGGATGAGGGAAGCGGGCGCTGGGCTTACGGCTCCCACGCCATGCATGTCGCGACCGCAGGGTTGCGACGCCCAAAGCGAAGTGCCGGATTTGGTGAGGCCCGCTTTTTCTGAAGTGGGCCCAGGTTGGAGAGAGTGACATGAACAAGGCTGAAAAGGCCGCGAGTAGTGCATCGATCAAGAAGTTCATCAACGAGATCTGATAAACGCTCGAGCTCCCGGAGGACTGGAAGCCACGCCGCGGCACGCCGTCGGAACAGAGGGACCAGGCCATCAGGATTCTGAAGGAGGAGGTGGACGAAGTGGCTGACTTCCACTACAAGCGTGGCGCCATTGACAGCGTTCGCACGCTCAATCGGTTGCGACGCAAGGCGGGAGCGAAGCGGGCGACTGCCGGCGTGGACCGCAAGAGCTGGGATAGGCGCGTGAGCGGGATGTTCCCCAAGGCTGGCAAGGACTACAAAGCCGGCAAACGCCCGTGGTAAGCGCTCCCTCGACCTGAGAGCGAGCGCCCGTACGTTTGGCGACCACCTTGACCAAGGTCGTTCGTTTCCATGATGGATCGTGCGCTATTGGCGCTTGTGAAGGGCGTCCTGCCACGCAGGGCGCTCTCTCAGGAGTCTGCCCCCTCGAACTCGCGCCGTACGTTCGACAGCCCGCCTCCTGCCCCATAGGCGACACGAGTGGTTCAAGGTGACTCGGATCAGATGCTATCAGCATCCCTCTAGGACAGGTGGGCCTTGAAGAACGCCTGCCAGTCGCGCACCTCTATGCCGCGAACCCGCGCTGATTGCATCTGTGCGATGTAGTCGCCCATGACACCGTAGCGGGCGAGGCGCCCGAAGTTGCTGCCGTCGTCGCGGGTCGGCTGATCGGCGATGTTGGATTTGGATGCGGGGTATGGCGCCACTCCCGATGGGCTGCGGATTTCGCCCGGGTCGTCGCGGACTTCGCGTTCGTGGAGCCAATAGTGGTTGCGCTTGCGGGCACAGTAGAGCGTGGACTCGACGAAAGGTCTGAACAGGACCGGCGATCCGGCGAGGATGTTTGAGAGCACCCAAGGCACGACCACGAGGAGGTCTTGCGGATTGCACGCGGTCTCCGTCACGGTGAAGCGATACGTTGGCACCTTTTCCTTTGCCAGCAGGTACCAGCCCTTCAGTTCAATGCCGAGCAGGACATCCTCGCCGTTGTCGCGCTGGCGCAGGACGACATCCGGGAAGGTCTGGGGTTGGCGAACGAAGGCATAGGTCGGGTAATCGTCTTTGGGATCCCACACGGAACGCAGTTCATTGAGGGTTTTCACCACGGCCTCTTCGATCGTCGCAGCCAATGTGGTGTTCAAGGTGAAGATGTCTGTGGCCATCAGACCCTCGATGCTGGTCGGGGTCGAGAACCGATCGGGGCAGGCGTAAAGCGCACGCTGCACGCCGAGCCAAAGCTCGTAATGCGGCCAACCGGTCGGCGTTACCCGCTCTGGAGGCTCAGGCTTTTCTGGCATGACTTGAGCCTTTCCGCGGCTGCCTGGTAGAACTCTGGGACGATCTCGGCGCTGTGGGAAACCCTGTCGTGGCGAAAGGCGCAGATGGCGGCGGGGCACAGTCCACCGAAGGGCTCCCACACTGCGTCGCCAGGGTCGGTCGTGGCCAGCATGGGTGTAGCAATCAGATCAAGAGGCTTTTGGCTGCCGTGCAGGCTCTTGTATTTCCATTGCATGCGTTCGCGGCTGCCGTTGATGCGATGGCTGCCGGCCACCTGTGGCTGCCGCCACACGTTCGTCACGCCGGCGGGGCAATGGAACTTCGCTCTCATGCGGCGCCACTCTTTTGCGGAGATCGGCTTGCGCCCGTCCTGACTGAAGTACGGCCTGCCTGTCGCCTTGCCGTGGGCATTGGCATAGTCGGCGAGCCGCGCGAAAGCGTCCGGCGGCGGGTAGTACCAGAGATGATCCGCCGTCAGGTACTTCCGGGTCGCGGCGTTGGCAACTCCGCAGGCGTCGTTGGCGAGCCGGAGAGGGAGTCCGGTGCGGAGCCACTCGCGTCGAAGCCACTCCTGCATGGAGAGGGTTTCGCCGGTCTCGAAGCGAAACGTCGCTGCCTTGACGTACTGAACACAGACCTCGGTGGTAACCGGGAACTTCCGCAATGTGCGGGTGTTGGCGTTGCCGGCGATGTGGCCGAGCCCCTTGTCCCAGACGTGGCAGCTGCGATACTGCCAGCCGTGTTCGGCCAGCAGGGGATGGACGGTGGCCCAACCGAGTTCGGTGTTCCAGAACCAGAGTGTGGTCCGAGGCGTCGCTTGGGCAGCCCAAGCCTCCACATGCGGGTGATACCATTCCACGAGCCCTTCGGACGTATGCAAGTCGCCGGGGAATCCACCGACGCCGTAGGGACCATCGGCAATGATGCAGACGGGGCTGGGCCACTGCGGATAGAGGATCTCGGCCGGCTGGAAGTGGATCGTCGCGCAGCCGCGCCGGACAGACTCCGGGCCAGCGCCCCGAGGTCGCGAGGGCCTTGACGCAGCGCCAGCCGGCTCGATTGGTGTGGGTTGCGTCTCGATGGGCATGGCAACGTGGTGGGCGCCTAGGTGCGCTTGGCCGGTGTCACGGACATTGTACGAGGTCTATGAGGTCCTCGGGGCAAGGGCGTCTCACTCTCCAGCACACCGCCAGGCGCAACGCTTGTGAAGTGGATTTCGATCACATGGGGCGCTGCCGGGTCCTCGCGGGCGCGACGGCGAGCGAGACGCCTTTTCCCAAGAGTAGCCCTGCCCAGCAAAGTCGGCTCGTGGGGAGGGGACTCGGGCCTAAGGTCGGAGGGAGGCGAGATAGCCCCGCAGGTGAGGGCGCCAGTCTGGGGGGTGGATGCCGAAGGTGCGTGCGAGGTGGGTGGCGTTCAGGCGGGAGTTGAGAGGACGGCGGGCTGGGGTTGGGTAGTCGGTGGTGGGGATGGCGCGCACTTCGGGCGCCTGTTCGACCAGGCCAAGCCGCTCGGCTTCCGCGACGATCTGGCGGGCGAAACCGCACCAGCTCACTATTGGCTTGGCACTGAAGTGGTAGGTGCCCCAGAGGTCCTCCCGGCTCGCCGTGGCCAGGCAGACGGCACGGAGCGTTTCCGCAACCGCTTTGGCCGGAGCAGGGGCGCCGATCTGGTCGTCCACAACGGCGAGTTCTGGGCGTTCGCGGGTGAGGCGGAGCATGGTGTCCACGAAGCTGCGGCCATGAGTTCCGAAAAACCCAACTCACGCGCAGGATGACGTGGCGGGAAGCTGCGGCGCGCACGGCGCGCTCGCCGAGTTCCTTGGTACGGCCATAGACCCCCAGGGGGGCCGTGGGGTCCTCCTCGCGGTAGGGCGCGTTTGCGCTGCCGTCGAATACGTAGTCGGTGGAGACATGCACGAGTGCCGTGCCACTGTTGGCGCACGCGACGGCGAGGTGCGCCACGGCTTCGACGTTCACGGCGTGGGCAGCCTCTTGCTCCGACTCGGCGCGATCCACGGCGGTGTAGGCGGCGCAGTTGACCACTGTCTGGGGCTGCCATCGCTCTATCGTGCGGGCCACGGCATCGGCGTCGGTGATGTCGAGATCGTCGCGGCTGAGGCCGATGGGCTGGAAGTTATCCGTGCCGAGATCGACGAGTTTCGATCCAGCCTGGCCGGCGGCGCCGGTGACGAGGACTTTCATCGCAGCGAGCCGAGATAGTCGTCCAGGGTCGGGTTCTGCCGGTCGGCCGCGGAGACGATGGGGTCCGCAACCGGCCAGTCGATGGCTAGCTTCGGATCGTTCCAGAGCACGCCGCGGCCGTCATCGGGGCGATAGTGCGCCGTGCATTTGTATTCGAAGTCCGCCACTTCCGAGAGCACGCAGAAGCCGTGTGCGTAGCCGGGCGGAATGAAGAGCTGAGTGTGACTCTCGTCATCGAGAATCACCCCGACGTGCTGGCGGAAAGTGGCTGAAGCGGGATCGATGTCCACGGCCACGTCAAACACGCGCCCGCGACTCACGCGCACGAGCTTGCCCTGAGGCTCCTTCTCCTGGAAGTGCAAGCCGCGCAGCACACCCCGCCGGGAGCGGGAGTGGTTGTCCTGCACGAAATCCTGCGCCAGCGCGGAATGCTCGTCGTAGCGCTCCTTGCTGTAGGTCTCGATCAGGAAGCCGCGCTCGTCGCCGAACACCCGCGGCCGGATGATGACGACTCCCGGCAACGCCGTGGTTTCCACTTCCATCCGCACACAGCCAAGTCGCCGCCTCGACACTCACCCTTGGCGAGAGTGGAGCGAAAGCCGCCAATGGCCGCCGGTTCGAGCCGGACCGCGTTGGGGTGCGCCGCAATGCCGAGGACATGCACCCGCGCGAAGGTCGTCATTTCGGTTGTGTCCTTGTCTGTGCCGGCGCCACCTAGCAGCCTGTCGGACTTTGCCGTCTCGGCGAAGTTCGACAGGATGATAGGACGGCCTGGGTTGGGGCAGGAAGCGTTGCCGAAAGGCAACGGTTCCTGTGGCGCTGGCAGCCTGTCGAACTTGGGCGCGGCAGGCGTGCGCGGAAGGGACTTGGCGCCCGCTTGAACGATGCCCCCTGTGGCTGTTCGGATGGGTCGTTGCGGCTGAAACGGGGGTCGCATCCCGCCATCGGTCGCCGATGGCGTCCGGAGGCCTCTTCCGACCCCTGCAGCGGCCGCCAGCACGCCGAGTTCGCCCCCCCATGACCCCGTCAGGCCGACATGAGCCTGTGCAGGCGTCGGCAGCTGCAGGCCAGCGTCACCAGCGTCCACTCGCCCTCCACCTTCTCGACGCCTCGCAGCGGGAACTGCCGAAAGCCCATCGCCTGCTTCACGATCCCGAACACCGGCTCCACCGTCTGCCTGCGCAAGCGGCAGTGCGCCCGGTTCTCCGGCAGCTCCATCCTCTCCTGCATCGCCCTGATCCAGTCCGCCCGCGGCTCCTTCGCCGGCTTCGGCGGCGGCTCCGGCCGAAAGTCGTGCCGGCGCCGTCCGCCTTCCGCCCCGGTCGCCACCAACACCTCCACGCCGCGCCCTTCCAGCTGCGACACCTCGCTGCCCGTCGCGCAGCCGCTGTCCGCCAGCACCCGATCCGCCGCGCCCAACGCCGCCGGAATCGCCGCCACGTCCGCCACCAGCTCGTTGCGGTCGCTCGCGCTCACGCTCACCCGCGAACCCAGCACCAGCCGACTGCCGTCGGCGTCCACCGCCGCCTGGGCGTTGCACGCCTGGCGGCACTCATGGCGCCTGCTCCTGCGCATCGGCGAACTGTCCGCGTCCGTCAGGTTGATCCGCTCCTCGTCCCGAGGCTCCTCTGCAGGCGCCTTGATCCGCCTCCCCTTGCGCGGGCCCTCGCGCTGCTCCCGCGCCTCCACCTTGCGCTCGCACTCCGCGCGCTCCGAGTCCGCCTGCGACTTCGCCCGACGCTCCAGCTCCGCACGGGCCTTGTCCAGCTTCGCCTTCAGCGTCTCCCGCCGCGACAGCTCCTCCGGCAGACCCTGCGGCTCCGGTGCGGCGTCCGCGTCGTCCCGCTCCGCCCGATCCAGCAAGCCCTCGATCTCGCCGCGCAACCGCTCGCGCAACTCCCCCGCCCGGTCGTGGCGGATGCCGTTGCGCCTGTTCGCGTTCGCGTCCACCTTTGTGCCGTCCACGCTCGCCGTCCCGACACGCAGCAGCTTCGGTTCCTTCGCCAGCGGCAGCACCTCCGGGAACGCCGCCGAGACCGCCTCGAAGCTGTTGCGCCGAAACGTGCAGATCGTGTCGTGGTCCGGGTGACAGTTCGCCGCCACGCACCGAACCCCGATGTCCCGGCAGGTCGCGCGCTCGATCCGGCGCGAGCCGAAGATCCCGTTCGCGCAGCAGTGCACCAGCAGCGCCAGCATCGTCCGCGGGTGGCACTGCGCCGACCCCGTGCCGCGCTCGTTCACCTGGAACGAATCCATCGGAACCCGCTCCACCGTCTCCAGCACAAAATGCGCCAGGTCGTCGGCCGGCAGCCAGTCCCGCATGTCCGGCGGCAGCAGAAAAGGCTGCGATCGGTCCCGCTGCAGGAACTTCGGCATCTGCCCGCAACCCCCCTCGACTCGGCAGACGCCACTGTAGAGTCTACGCCCCAAGTCCGACAGGCTTGCATGGAAGTACGCCCCCAGCGATGGGGGAGTTGCCGGCACTTTCTTGCGCGTCAGCGGTCGGGGATGCTTCCCCGGCTGAAGGCTCCTAGCCAAAGCGGCAAGCGGAAGCGAAGGAAGAAGACCGGCAGTTGCGCAGCAACTGCCGACGCGCCCGTTAGGGCGCGCTGGGAGTCGTACGAGCCACCATCGGTCGTGCGGTTAAGCCACCAACGGCACGGCGGGTTACGAAGTGCAGGATCGCGGCGCGCGGTTGCCTTATGTATGGCATGACTGATATGGTCTGGCCATATCTGATAGTTGATCGAACGAATGAAGACAACCCTCAACCTCAATGACGACGTGTTGCGGCGGTGCAAACAGTCCGCTGCACGCGATGGGGTCACCCTGACGCGATTCGTCGAGGATGCCTTGCGCGCCAAGCTCGTGCCCAAGCCCAAACGGCAGTTTCGCTTGCGACTGCTGACCGTGCATGGAACACGAGCGCCGAATGTGGATATCACTGACCGCGACGTCCTTTACGACGTGATCGACCGCCAATGATTGCGGTCGATACCAACGTCTTGGTTTACGCACACCGAGCCGAGACGGACCTGCATGCAAGCGCTGTGGTCGGCTTAACGACGCTGGCCGAGGGGAATGAGCCCTGGGCGTTGCCGATCTTTTGCGCTACGGAGTTTCTCCGTGTCGTGACCCATCCGAAGGTCTTCAATCCACCATCCACGGTGACCGAGGCATTGGGTTTCATTGACGGGTTACTTGCTTCCCCGACCTGCGAGGTCGCCTGCCCGAAGACGACGTTCATAGACCGCCTCGGCGCCGTGATCCGCGAGTCCGATGCCCGCGGCAACCTGGTATTCGATGCGCAGATCGCCGCGCTTTGCGGCCAGCACGGGATCACGACGATCTTCACCCACGACCACGACTTCGAACGATTTCCCCAGTTAACGATTTCCCCAGTTGAAGGTCTTGCATGGAAGTACGCCCCCAGCGATGGGGGAATGCCGGCACTTCCTTACGCGTCAGCGGTCGGGGATGCTTCCCCGGCTGAAGGCTCCTATCTCCGTTGACTGTCCGAGCGGTCAGCGCACACATTTTCGCCACCCACCGCCAGCATGAACGGGACTCCTCCCCCCTCTTTGGCGGGGCGTGGTCCCTTCCTGTCACTCCTCCTTGGGAGGAGTTCAAGAAGCGGTCCTCGGCTTCTTCGGAAGGGGGGGGGCAGCGGTGCCGATGGCGGCGTCCTCCTACGGCGCTAGAACGCCTTCACGCGGCCCATCAGCGTGTCGTCCCAGCGGCGGTCGGAGAGGAAGGTCAGGGCGGCGCGGATGGCTGAGGGGGTTCCGATTCGGGTTAGGGCCTCGGTGGCGATGGCGGAGACGTAGCCGTTGGGGTCGCCGAGGGAGGCGATGAGGATGCGTTCGATGTCTGCGAGATGTTCGCCGGCGTTGATGGCGTTCAAGAGCGCCAAGGCGGCGTTCATGCGGACTTGGTTTTCGCCGGTCCAGCCGCGCATCACCTGGGGTTCCTGCCACTCGAGGTTGGTGGTGGTCAGCAGGCGCTCGATGGCGGGGAGGGCGGGGGCGATGCCTTCGCCGACGGCGCCGATGGCGTCCAAGGCTTGCCGAACCACCTGTTGGCGAGGGCTTTCGAGAAGCTCGGCAAGAGGCTTCACGGAATCCCGTGCCGAGGCGCCGATCTCCCCCAAGGCGAATGCGGCGTTGATCTGGATCCAAGGGTCTTCGTGATCCAGCAGGCGCTCCAATGCGGGCATGGCTAGGGGGCCGCACGCAGACAGGGCGTAGCTGGCGTCGTCCATGACGATGGCGCGTTCGTTCCAGCGTCGTGGGAAGCCGCGGATGTCGTCGCGGGGGACGGGTTGGCCGCGTTCGTCGGTGGCCAGGGTGCGTTCGTGGCGGTCGCTGCCGGCGGATGCTTCAAGCCTCGCGGCAAGCGCCTCGATCTTCCCCAGTTTGGCGAGGGCGTAGGTGCTGGCCAGGCGAGCCGGTTGATCGCGACCGTTGAGCCGCTTCAGGTGCTCGCCCACGGTCGCCTCGGCTGCGTCGGGCTGCACCCGCGGCTCGTCGCCGCGCATCCAATGCCAGATGTAGCTCCACGCTTCCGGCACGTCGAACTCGGGAATGCAGGCTTCAGGCCGCTGCCAGTCCGCCTCGACGTTGTTCCATGACGGTCCGCTCGGATTGCGCGTGCGGGCGAAAACGAACTTCACCATGTAGCGCGTGCGTTCTGAGTGGTTCGGAAAGCCGGCATGAACCATGTCGAAATGCACCAGCAGGAAGGTGCCAGCCGGAACCACGTCTGGCAGCACCACGCCATGCGGCGCCACGGGATGGGCGTAGAGGTGGCTGCCGGCCTGAATGCGCATCGGGCCCATGTCGAGCGGCGTCTCGTGCGGGAAATAGAAGCCGATCAGGTAGCGCGGCAGGTGGTGGCGCGCGCGTGCCAGGGGGCTTTGGGCGTCCTGATGCCAGCCGGAACCGGCGATGGACCCCTTGCCCATCTTCGGGCCGTCGATCTCCGGCGTCAGTTCCTCGGGCTCTTCCACGGGCGTGTTGATGTGGATGGCGCGGTGGGGGTGGAAGTAGTAGCCGGGCCCGGCAATCGACTCCAGCGCACCGTCCACCACGGGGCAGCGGACGATGTGGTGCAGCTTGGGGATGCGCGAGACGATGTTGTTGCCATGCCACGACTCCTTCTCGCAGGCATAGCGCACGAGGGCGTCGATCTCCGCATGCAGGGAGGGATCGACATCCGGCGTCAGGCGCAGGAAGCCGTTGGCGATGAACTCGCGCACTTGGTCGTCGCCTAGAAGCTTGGGCTGGCGCTCGGCGTGAAGGGGCCTAAGGGACATGGGGGGAACTCCGGTTGGGTCTCAAGCGGCGGCGGCCCGGCCCACCGCGAGGGCGCTGCGGAAGTCTAGATCGACACCGGCGAGGATCAGCGCCTTGGTTTCGCGGTAGGCGGTGGGGGACAACGCAGCGAGGCGGTGCAGAAAGGGCTGGGCCGCTGCGCGAAGGTCGCTGCCGGCAGGATAGACGGCGTGGACGAGGCCGCAGGCGTGCGCCGTGCTGCCGTCCATCGTCTCGCCGAGATAGGCGATGGGCGCCACCGCCGATTGATGGACGAGGCGCGGCAGCTTGTAGGACCAGCCTTCCGCCGCCCACAACGCCCGGTGGATGCGCGGGTCGCCGTAGTTCACGTCCTCCGTTGCGAGGCGGAAGTCGCACGAAAGGCTGTAGTCGTAGCCGGAGCCGAGCGCGTGGCCATGCAGGAGAGCGACGGTGGGCAGCGGGCAATGGCGCAGCACGCCGGCGGACTCGAGCAGGAAGGTGGGGCCGCTGCCGAGGTCCAAGTCCACGCGACGACCTTCGAGTGGGTCGGGGTCGGGTGTCGATCGAGCCGTCAGGTCGTCGCCGGCGCAGAAGGCACGTCCGCGGCCGGATAGGCAAAGCACGCGCACGGCATCGTCGTCGGTCGCCGACTCCACCGCCGCCTTGATGCGCACGTGTTGGTCGAGATCCAAGGCATTCAGCTTGTCCGGGCGATTCAGCACGAGATGGCGGACAAGGCCGTGTGGCGTCGCCTCGTCCTCCACCGCGAACGCGTCTGCGTCGCTCATCGTCCGGTGAACTCCGGATCGCGGCGCTCGCGCCAGGCCTGCATGCCTTCGATCCGATCCTCGATGACGTGGGTTTGGCGAACGCCCAGGGAGTGAACCATCGCGGCGTCGAAAGGCATGTCCAGTTGCGGCAGCACCTGAAGCTTGTGGACTTCCCAGGCACGGGTTGGCATGGCCGCCACTTGCCGGACGAAGGCGCCCGCGGCCTCGCCGAAGTCGGCACTCGGCCATATCTTGTGGACTAGCTGCATTTGCTGCGCCTGCGCGGCATCGACGATGTCGCCGAGCAGCAGCAGATGCATGGCTTGGGACTGGCCGATCAGCCTCGGCAGCAGATAGGCGATGCCGGTGGCGGCGGCGCGACCCTGGTGGATGCGGGGGTCGCCGAGCCGGGCGTTGTTCGCGGCGATGCGGATGTCGCAGGTGCAGGCGAAGTCGAAGGCGAGACCGAGCGTGTCGCCCTCAAGGAGGGCGATGGTGGGCTTCATGCACGCCCGCAGCGCCTTGATGGCCTCCTGTTCGAGCAGGGGGCCGGGGCCGTGGGAACCCTGCGGGCGGCGGTGGGCGAGCCGCGCGGGCCAATCGCCCATGTCGTCGCCGGCATCGCCTTCGCTCTGGGTCTCGATCGCAAGCGCCCGTATCGCGGGATCGTCCGTGACCAAGCCGCACCAGTCGATGAAGCATTCGAGGGTGGCATAGTCGATGGGCTGGCCTTCGAAGCTGAAGCGGGCAACCCCGCTGTCGCCTGTTGGATCGTCCGTTCCATATGCCATACTTTGCGTCCGCGTCCATTTCCGGCTTGCCGCGCACAGAAGTCTATATGTTCCTGTCACTCTTGCAGCGCTTCGTCCGCAATGGGACTCTGGTTCTGGTGATGCCGGATGGCAGTCGGCAGGAGTTCGGGCTGGGCGAGCCGCGTGCGGAGTGGATTCTCCGCGACGACGGGGTGATGCGCAGCATCGTTCGCAACCCCACCATGAATCTGGGCGAAACGTACATCGACGAGCGCTGGGATGCCGGCGACGGCGACCTGGCCGGGCTGCTTCGGGTGCTGCGGGCGAATCTCGAGCAGGAGGTGACCTCCCGGCTGCCGAATTTCCTCCGACTCGGCAGGGCCTTGCTGACGAGCTGGAACAACGTCCGCGCCAGCTTCGCCAACGTCAGCCACCACTACGACCGGGAAGAGGCGCTGTTCCGCTCCTTCCTGGACGACGCCATGCACTACTCCTGCGCCTATTTCGCGGCGCCAGGCATGACCTTGGAGCAGGCGCAGCAGGCCAAGGCGGAGCACATTCGGCGCAAGCTCTGCACGGAACCGGGTGATCGCGTGCTGGACATCGGCTGCGGTTGGGGCAGCTTGGGGCTCTATCTTGCCCGGGAGGGTGGGGTCGAGGTCAACGGCGTCACGTTGTCGAAGGAGCAGCTTCGCGTGGCCCGGGACGAGGCTCGGCGGCAGGGACTGGATTCGCGGGTGCGGTTTCTGCTGGAGGACTATCGGTACCATCGCGGCAGCTACGACGCGGTGGTGTCGGTGGGGATGCTGGAGCATGTCGGACGGCGCAACCTGGGGCGCCTCTTCGAGGTGGTGCGGGAGATGCTGAACGACGACGGCGTGGCGCTCATCCACACCATCGGCAAGTTCGGCCCGCCGGAGCCGGTGAACCCGTGGATCCGACGCCACATCTTTCCGGGTGGCTACATCCCGGCGGCGTCGGACCTGATGCACGCCGTCGAGGCGAGCGGCCTCGTGCTTAGCGACATGGAGGTATGGCGACGGCACTACGCGGCCACCTTGCGCGAGTGGAACCGCCGCTTCCAGGCCTCCCGCGACGAGCACAAGCGGATGCTGGGGGAGCGCGGCTGCCGTGTGTGGGAGTTCTATCTCACGGCTTGCGAGACGGCATTCGAGGTTGCGGACCTCGTGGTGTTCCAACTCCAGTTGGCGAAACGGAACGACAGAGTGCCGCTGACGCGAGACTACCTCTACGCCGCCCCGAGATCCGAATCCTCGGTTCGCGTGGCCGCCGGCGGTTCCTGACCGGCAGCGAGACCGACGCCGAGCCAGCCCCGCCGGAACATCTCCGTCGAGGCCAAGGCCGAAGCCTGGCGATATGACGCGCCTTGGGGGCGCGCAGGAAAGGCGAGACGCCCTCCCTCCAGAGGCCCTCTCGTGTTCGTGTTGGGGATGCGTCTGGAGGGAGGGCGTCTCACCCTCCATCGCGCCGTGAGGGGGCACGCGACGGTTGGGAAGGGTTGGGAGGTTGCGCGGCTGTAGGGTGCCTCTGGGGATCAGGAGTCCGGGCCGGGTGAACCGTGGCAATGCTTGGTGCGGGCGAAGTCGGCAGGGGTGTCTATGTCCACGAAGGCGACCTCTTCCATCGCGACCGAGGGGATGGATGCTCGGTCCAGCCAGTGGCGGGGGGCTCGTTCGCCTTGGTTGAATGCGGCGACGAGTTGGGCGGCTCGGGCCTGGGTCATTAGGAGGGTGGCGTTCTGGCGCCGGTTGCCGGCGGTGACGCTGGCGGCCCCGGCGGCCTTGCAGGTGGGCGCCAGGCGAGCGACCAGGTTGGCGGGCGGGAAGGGCGCGTCTCCGGGCCAGGTGAGGAGCCACGGGGTCTTGACAGAAGGCAGACAGGCGGCAAGGCCGGCGATCGGCCCTTCGTGGGCAGAGTGATCCTCGACGGCTTCGAGTCCGAGGTCCTGGTAGGCGTCGTTGCCGGGCGCGCAGGCAATGAGGATGCGTTCCACCTGAGGGCCAAGGCGGTCGATCACGTGCATGACGATGGGCTTGCCCGCCACTTGCAGCAGCGGTTTGTCCACGCCGCCCAGACGGCTTCCGCGACCGCCGCAGAGGACGATGGCGGTGACCGCCTCGGCGTCAGGTGCGGATGCGTTCGGGGTGGGAGTAGATGTTGAAGCCGTCATCCTTGAGAAACCCCACCAATGTGAAGCTGCGTTCCTGCGCCAGTTCCACGGCAAGGCTCGATGGTGGCCCGACCGCGGCAACGAAGCAGGTGGCCGTCATGGCCGCCTTCTGCACCAATTCGAAGCTCGCCCGACCGCTCAGCAGCACGCCGGCTCCGGCCAGCGGTTCGGAACCTTCCGCGAGGTAGCCACCGATCAGTTTGTCGAGGGCATTGTGCCGGCCGACGTCCTCGCGCAGGCGGTCTATCCGGCCGTCCGGGCGAAAGGCCGCGGAAGCGTGTAGGCCGCCGGTGCGGCGGAACTCGGTTTGGGCAGCGCGCAGCCGTGCCGGAAGCGTCGTCAGGGTGTGGGCGTCAACGACGAAAGGCGGATGGGGCGCTGGTCGATCCGGCAATTTCTGCGCCACCGCATCGAGCGACGCCTTGCCGCACACCCCGCAGCTCGATGACGTGAATACGTGCCGGGTCAACGCCTCGGCGTCGAACTCGACATGGCCTGCAAGCGCAACCTTGACGACGTTCCGGATGCCCTTGTCCGGGCTCGGCGGGCCGCAGTGCTCGATGCCGATCACATCGCCACCGCCCTTGATGACCCCTTCGCCGAGCAGAAAGCCGATGGCGAGTTCGAAGTCGTTGCCCGGCGTGCGCATGGTGACCGAGATGCTCTGCTCGCGCCGAACGCCGCCGCTCGCGAACGACAGCCGCACCTCCATCGGCTCTTCCACCGTCACGAGGTCTGTGTCGCCCGCGGCATGGTCGGAGGCGTTAATCGACTGCCGGGTCACCGAAACGCGACGGCTCGCCGCCGGCGTTGTGGCAACGGCAATCGAAGGTGCCGGCGCGACTGCGGCCGGCCCTGCGGTCATGGCGTCGGCAGCGCCTCGACCTGAACGCGCGTTCGCTCGCTGAAGCGTTCCTGCCACTCGCTGCGATGGTTGGCGGGGCGCACTTCCACCGCCGTGACCTTGTATTCGGGACAGTTCGTGGCCCAGTCGGAAAGCTCCGTGGTGACGACGTTGGTGCCGGTTTCGGGGTGGTGGAAGGTGGTGTACACGACCCCGGCCGCCACCCGTTCGGTCACCTGCGCCCGCAGGGTGATCTCGCCCTTGCGGCTCGCCACGGACACCCAGTCGCCGCTGCGCAGCCCGCGCATCTCCGCGTCGGCCGGGTGGATTTCCAGCACGTCTTCGTCGAGCCAGGCGAGGTTGTCGGTGCGTCGGGTCTGCGCGCCGACGTTGTACTGGGTGAGGATGCGCCCGGTCGTGAGCAGCAGCGGAAACTTGCGGTTGGCGCGCTCCGGCGTCGGCTGGTAGTCGGTGAGCACGAACAGGCCCTTGCCGCGCACGAACGCCTGCTCGTGCATGATGGGCGTGCCGAGCGGCGCCGCTTCGTTGCAGGGCCATTGCACGCTGCCCACTTCGTCGAGCAGGTCAAAGGAGACGCCGGCGAGGCTGGGCGTGAGCTCGGCGATCTCGGCCAGAATCTCCTCGGCGGACGAATACGACATGGGATAGCCTAGGGCCGTCGAGAGCCGTTGGGTAGCTTCCCACTCCTGCACGCCCGACTTCGGCGGCATCAACGCCCGCACCCGGTTGATGCGGCGCTCGGCGTTGACGAAGGTGCCGTCCTTCTCGAGGAACGAGGCCCCCGGCAGGAACACATGCGCGAACTTGGCGGTCTCGTTCAGGAACAGGTCCTGGACGATCAGGCATTCCATGTTGGCGAGCGCCGCCTCGACATGTTGGGTGTTGGGGTCTGACTGGGCGATGTCTTCGCCCTGCACATAGAGGCCGCGGAAGTCGCCGGCGACTGCATGATCGAGCATGTTGGGAATGCGGAAGCCCGCCACACCGTCGAGCTCGACGTCCCAGTGGCGGTTGAACTCCGCGCGCACGGCGCTGTCCGTAACCGGGCGGTAGTCCGAGAGTTCGTGCGGGAACGACCCCATGTCGCAAGAACCCTGGACGTTGTTCTGGCCCCGCAATGGGTTGACGCCGACGCCGCGGCGGCCGATGTTGCCGGTGGCCATGGCGAGGTTGGCCATCGCCATGACCATGGTGGAGCCTTGGCTGTGCTCGGTGACGCCGAGGCCGTAGTAGATGGCCGCGTTGCCGCCGGTGGCGTAGAGACGCGCGGCGGCGCGCAGGTCCGCAGCCTGGACGCCGAGGATTCCGGCCACGTTCTCCGGCGAATTCTCGGATTGCCTGGCGAAGTCTGCCCATTCCTCGAACGACTCTTGGTCGCAGCGCTCTTCGACGAACTTCCGATCCACCAAGCCTTCGGTGACCACCACGTGGGCGAAGGTGTTCATCAGCGGCACGTTGGTGCCGGGCTGTAGCGCGAGATGGTGGTCTGCCTCCACGTGCGGCGAGCGCACGAGATCGATGCGGCGCGGGTCGCAGACGATCAGATGCGCACCCGCACGCAGGCGCCGCTTCATCTGCGAGGCAAACACCGGATGCGCCTCGGTGGGGTTGGCGCCGATGACGACGATGACGTCCGCATCCTGCACCGAATCGAAGTTCTGGGTGCCGGCCGCGGTGCCATAGGTTTGCCTGAGGCCATAGCCGGTGGGCGAGTGGCACACCCTGGCGCAGGTATCGACGTTGTTGTTGCCGAAGGCGGCTCGCACCATCTTCTGCACCAGCCACACCTCCTCGTTGGTGCAACGGGAGGACGTGATGCCGCCGATGGACTTGCGGCCGTACTTCGCCTGCACCGTCTTCAGCCTCGCCGCGGCGAACTCGATGGCCTCGTCCCATTCCACTTCGCGCCACGGATCGGCCGTGGACTCGCGCACCATCGGGCGGGTGATGCGGTCCTTGTGGTTGGCATAGCCCCAGGCGAAACGTCCCTTGACGCAGGAGTGGCCGTGGTTGGCCTTGCCGTCCTTGTGCGGAACCATGCGCACCACCTGATCGCCCTTCATTTCGGCGCGGAAGGAACAGCCGACGCCGCAATAGGCGCAGGTGGTGGATTCGCTGCGGTCCGGCACGCCGTGATCGATGACGGATTTCTCCATCAACGTGGCGGTGGGGCAGGCCTGCACGCAAGCGCCGCAGGAGACGCACTCCGAGGCGAGGAAGTCGTCGGCGCCGGTGGCCACCTTGGACTCGAAGCCGCGCCCGTCGATGGTGAGGGCGAAGGTGCCTTGGACTTCGGCGCAGGCACGCACGCAGCGCGAGCAGGCGATGCACTTGGAGGGGTCGAAGGTGAAGTAGGGATTGGATTCGTCCTTGGCCTGGCCGAGATGGTTGTCACCCTCGGCGTAGCGCACCTCGCGCAGACCCACGGCACCGGCCATGTCCTGGAGTTCGCAGTCGCCGTTGGCGGCACAGGTGAGGCAATCGAGCGGATGGTCGGAGATGTAGAGTTCCATCACGCCGCGACGCACCCGCGCCACCTTCTCGGTCTGCGTGGAAACCACCATGCCGGAAGCAACAGGCTCGGTGCAGGAGGCGATCAGGCCCCGCCGACCTTCCACCTCCACCAGGCACATCCGGCAGGAACCGAACGCCTTGAGGTTGTCCGTGGCACAAAGCTTGGGAATGTCGAGGCCCGATGCACGGGCTGCGCGCATGATGGAGGTGCCGGCGGGAACCGTCAGCGCGTGGCCGTCGATGGTCAGTTCCACCGCATCGGCAGCATGGCCGTTCGCCAATGGCGCCGGCGTGCCGAAATCGGCGATCGCAATCGTCATCGCTTGAAGTCCTCCGGGAACCGCTCCATCGCGCTCAGCACGGGAATCGGCGTCATGCCGCCCATCTGGCAGAGGCTGGCAGTTTCCATCACCTCGCAGAGATCCCGAATCATAGTCAATTCCTGTGCCCCTCCGCGACCATCGAGAATCGTCTGCATGGTCTCCTTGCCGCGCACCGCGCCCAAGCGGCAGGGGGTGCATTTGCCGCACGACTCCACTTCGCAGAACCGGAACGCGTAATGCGCCTGCTCGGCCAGGTCCACCGTGTCGTCGAACACGACGATGCCGCCGTGGCCGATGCCGGCGCCGATGTTGGCCGCGGCTTCGTAGGTGAGCGGGGTGTCGAGGTCTTCCCGGGCGAGATAGGCGCCGAGCGGACCGCCGATCTGCACGGCGCGCACGGGCCGGCCAGAGCGAGTGCCACCGCCGTAGCCTTCGACGATTTCCGCCAGGGTAATGCCGAACGGAAGCTCGATGAGGCCACCGCGCCGGACGTTGCCGGCGAGCTGGAAGGCCATCGTCCCGGTGGATGGCGCGACCCCGAGCTCCGCGTAGGCATTGCCGCCGTCCCGCATGATGGCGGGGACAGCGGCGTAGGAGATGACGTTGTGAACCACCGTGGGTTGGCCGAAGAGGCCCGCGACGGCGGGCACCGGCGGCTTGGCGCGAATCTCCCCGCGGCGGCCTTCGAGGCTTTCGAGGAGGGAAGTTTCCTCGCCGCAGATGTAGGCGCCGGCGCCGACGAAGAGTTCGAGGTCGAAGGCGTGGTCGCTGCCGAGAATGTGGCTGCCCAGGATGCCCTGCTCGTAGGCGCGCTTCAGGGCGGCGTTGAAAATGCGTTCCGCGTCCGGATATTCGGAGCGCAGATAGACGAACCCCCGGCAGGCGCCGGTGGCGATCGCGGCAATGACCATGCCTTCGACCAGGCGAAATGGGTCGCCTTCCAGCAGCAGCCGGTCGGCAAAGGTGCCGGAATCCCCTTCGTCGGCATTGCAGACGAGGTATTTCCACTCGGCCGGGGTGTCGCGAACGGTGCGCCATTTGATGTGGGCGGGGAAGCCGGCGCCGCCGCGGCCGCGCAGGCCGGAGGTTTCGATCTCGTCGACAAGCGTGTTCGGGTCCATGTCCAGGCAGGCATCGAGCGCCACGGTCGCCGGGAACGCCAGCGGGTGGTCGCTGCCGCAGCGATCGAAGACCACCCGACGTTGGCTTGCGAGCCAGTCGATCGCGTCCACTGCGCCGAGGCACTTCGGATGCGTCCTCCCCTGCTTGAGGATGGCGGCTGCATCCCCTGCGAGCACATTGCGCCACGCCGTTCGCGCGCCAGCGTTGTCCGCCATCTCCACCATCGGTTCGGCCCAGGAAGCGCCCCGAGAGCCGGTGCGCACGACATTCAGTCCGCTCTTGGCGAAGGCCTCCGCAACCGCATCGGCGCCGCAGGCAACGGCGGACACGTCCTGCGGGACGTGGACTGTGCCGCTAGCCATGCGGGTGCGCGCCGATGCCGCTCATGGCGAGGCGGCCGCTTGTGGCAGGTCGAACACTTCGTCCAGGTTCAATTCATCGGCTCGGACGTATGGGCGACCGTTGACTGTCAGCGCCGGCCCCTGGGCACAAAGTCCGAGGCAGTACACCGGCTCGATGCCCACCTTGTCGTCTGCGCTGCCCATCCGCATGCCCATGCGCTCCTCCACGGCTTGTGTGAACCGTCGCCCGCCCACGGCTTGACAGGCCTCGGCCTGACAGATCCGCACTCGGAGCGCCGCCGGGGGATGCGTCTTCAAGTCTTCGTAGAAGCTCACGATCCCGCGCACATCGGCATGGCTGATGTTGAATACATCCGCCACCACCCGCTGATCGTCCTCGGACACGAAGCCCTGCTCGAGCGCGACCTCGCGAAGCGCCCGCAACACTCCCCCAACACGCCCAGCGTGGCGGCTGGCAATGGACCGACTGTCCTTCTCAACCATAGAGGGATACTAGCAGCCTGTCGGACTTCGGACGGCGCAAGCTGGCCGAATGCGCCGACAGGGTGACAGGACGGCTTGGGCTGGGGCAGGAAGCGTTGCCGAAAGGCAACGCTTCCTGTGGCGCTAGCAAAATCGCTCGCCGCCGCTTTGGGCTGTCCGCCGGTACGCTGGCGCAAGCCGTCTTCTCCGAGCGGATTGCGTGGCGAGAAAGGCGCCTGAACGGAGGTGCCAGGCTCATGGACGCTCCCATCAAGCACCACGCGCGAGCCGACAGTGCCGAAGGCGGCGCTCCCCCTGCGTAGGGTGCGGCTGGGTCCAACGTTCGCAGACGCTCCAAGGCAGGTTGGAGAGAGCTTGGGCGGGTGGGAAGAGGTCGGGCTGGCGGGTCGAGGCGAAGGCGGGGCTCCGGCTCGAGGATGTGTCGCCTTGCGGCCGAGAGCACGGTTTGGGGCGGGCCGGCGAACTTCGCCGCCTGGATGTCGCCGGTCACGCAAAGGGCTGCCGCAAGGCGGCCTCGCTCTTGACCAACCGAGTGGGTCTCGACCGGCGCCGGCGGAAGATCGAGAGCAACGGCAGCAGATCCCCGAAGACATCGCAAAAGTGGATGGCGTCCTTGGGGATGTGCGGCAGGATGAACGGCAGGTGGCTGTACTTTCCGCCGTACCAGCCGAACGCAGTCAGGCGCTTGCGGCCACGTGTGCGGGCGATCCGCCTTCTGGCGCCGGAAGAGGATGCTTGGGGTGGCGGGAACAACCGTGGTTCGGATCGAAGGCGACGTCCAGACTGTGGCAGGCACTGGTTGCGCCGATGCCGCCGCATTCGGTGTACATTAATCGAGATGCACCTCGGCGGCATGCACGCCGCCAGTCTCCCCGCTGCCGGCGGCCGCCGGCTCACCACCGCGCCGAGACCTCGATGCGGACGCCGTGCTCCGCCCCCGCCGCGCCGCCCTCCCGGCGCGCGGCCTCCACGCCGAGGCTCGGTCCGGGCGCGGCGGCGGTCTCGGGCGCCAGCCGCCAGCCGACGCTGAGGTCGCGGCCGAAGGCCGAGGCCGAGACGCCGACGCGCGGCGTGCCGACGAAGCGCCCGCCGAAGGCGGCCACGCCCCAGCCCGCCTCCAGCGTCCAGCGGGAGCTCGCCTCGCCGCCGCCCGTGCAGCCCTCCAGCGTCGCAGGCTGGAACAGCGCGTCGAGGCCGCCCTGCGCCCGTCCGCCGAACTCCCGGCGCAGGCCCAGCGACGGCCCCCGCCCGGTCGCCGGGTCCGGATCGAAGGCAAGCGAGGCCGCACAGCCCCGGTCCTTCAGGTCGCTGCCGTGCGCGACCAGCGCCCGGCCCGAGACGTCCAGCGAGAGGCCCAGCGCCGGGTCGCTCCACGCGACCCCGCCGCCGAGCTCGACCCCGAAGCCGGTCTCCGCGTCGCCGCCGTCGTGGCGCGCGCCGACCTCGAGCTTCGGCGCCAGGCTGCCGCCTCCCCCGAGGGCCATGCGATAGCTGCCCTCCAGGCCGAGCCGGAGCCGCGTCGCGTCGGACTCCGACGCCGCGAGCTGGCGCGTCCTCCCGGACGAGGTCCGCGTCCACAGCGCGTCCGAGGTCACCGCCAGCGCCGGGCCGGAGCCCCCTGCCGGGGGCGCCAGCAGGCCGCCCCTGAGCCCGGCCACCGCCATGCTCCAGGCGGTGTCGGACCGGTAGCTCCCGCCCATGGCGGTCCTCAGCGTCACATCGCCCGTGCCGTGGCCCACAGCGCCCCAGAGCCTCAGGCGCTCCGAGGCCCGCAGCGCCGCATAGGGGATCGCCGCCGTCAGCGACCCCTCCACGCTGCCGTCGCCCTCGCGCACGGCCCCGCCTATGTTCTTGGTTCTTGTCGGAAGCTCAGGGACTGCCGTCGCCCTCGCGCGCGGCCCCGCCGCAAGGACCGCCGTCCACGCCGTCGGGGCAGCTCCGGCCGTCGGGACCGGAATCGACATCGGCGTCGCGGTAGTCGCCCTCGCCCTCGCTCCGCGCGAGCGCCAGGCCGACAGCAATTCTCATTTTGGCGTCTGGCTTCGCTGTCAGGCGCATTGCGCTCCGCGTTTTCGAACCCAATCCGGGCCAAATCGACCGGCAGACCCGTCCAGTTGAGGGGGCTGAAGGCCAAAATGGGAATTGCTGCCAGGCCGACCAGCCACTTGCCCCGGGCATGGTCCGCGCCGAGCATGCCGGTGGTGACCGTGCCGTCGAGCGAGAGGCTCCCCTCGCGGCCGTCGAAGCCGCCGCGCGCCGTCCGGCCCCAGAGCGCCACGCTGCCGCCCGAGCCGTCCGTCGCGCCGGTCAGCGAGAAGCTGCTGCCCAGCAGCGCCTCGCACGCCGTCATGGAGCGCGACTGCGCTTCGCTGCCGAAGCCCGCCGCGCCATGGCCGAGGCCGCCCGCGCCATGCCGGCCGGAACCGCCGCCGAACGCCTGCGCGACCCCGGCCAGCGCCAGAGCGCCGGCCCCGCCCGGAACCACGGCGCCGTCCGGCGCATGAGCCGGCGCCGCGCTGGCGTTGGCGGCCGGACCGAGCGAGAGCGCCTGCCCGGCGACCGCGCCCCGCATGCTCGGCGCGCGGTCCGCCGACATCCGCCCCGCGATCCCGTCCAGCGCCTGCTCCGCAACCGCGCGCCCGAACCGCGCCAGCCACGCCGCCGGCATCGGGTCGTCGTTCTCGATGGTTCCCACCGCAACCCCGTCGCCGATCGGCGCGCCCTGTGCCCTCGACAGCACCACCTCGAACGTCTCCGGCTCCTCGTCGTGGCTGTCGTCGTGGATCATGATCCACACCTGCCTCTCGGTCTCGCCCGCCCGGAACAGCAGGTGGTAGCTGCCCGGCTCGTAGTCGACCTTCGGGGTCGCCGACTCCGGCGTCGAGGGCCGCGTCGAGACATGCACCCGCACCGCATCCCGCGCCGGCGCCGACAGCCGCACCGTGAACTGCATCGCCGGAAGGCGGCCGTTCTCCTGGCCCGTCGCGTCGTCCACCGAGAGCACCGGACCGACCGCCGCGTCGTCGTCGGAGACCGTCACCGCGGCCGCATTGCCCGGCGACGGCGAGACCGCGTAGCCCTCGCCGTCCCTCAGCGTCACCGTCACCGAGCCGTCCGGCTCGTCGGCGTCGTCGTCCACCGTGGCGACGGAGAAGACCGCCTCCGTCGCGCCCTTCGCGATGACCGCCGTGGCCGCCCTCGTCCGCCGCCGCCACGTGGTCGCCGTCGCCGGTCTCCGCGACCGAAAGCGTCACCGTCAGGTCGGCGTCCGGCGCGCGGCCGGCGGTCAGCGCGAAGGCGGCCGCGCCGCCCTCCGTCACCGAGGCCGCCTTCGCCGCGATCGAAACCACCGGCGGCGGCAGGTCGTCGTCCGCTATGGACACGCTGCCCGACGCGGGGGCGCCGACCGTGTAGCCGTCGCCGGCCGCCACCGTCACGCTCGCCGAGCCGTCGGGCTCGTCGGCCTCGTCATCGGCCGTCGCCAGCGTCAGCGTGAAGCTGCCCGTCGTCGGGACGCTGACGGTCCGCTCGCCCGCGGCCACGCCGAAGTCGCCCTCGACCGCAACGGTCACCGTCACCGTCAGGGGCGATGCCGGGGCCGGGCTCGCCGTGACCGTGAAGGTCGCGTCGCCGCCCTCTGTCACCGGCGACGCACCCGCCGCGATCGACACCACCGGCGGCGGCAGGTCGTCGTCCGCTATGGACACGCTGCCCGACGCGGGGGCGCCGACCGTGTAGCCGTCGCCGTCGTTCACCGTCACCGTGACCGAGCCGTCCGGCTCGTCGGCGTCGTCGCTCGTCGTCGCCAGCGTCAGCGTCGCGCTGCCCGCCGTCGGAATCGTCACTGTTTGCTTGCCTGCGGTGATGCCGTGGTCACCGTCGACCGCCACCGTCACGCTCACCGTCAGGGGCGAGGCCGGGGCCGGGCTCGCCGTGAGGGTGAAGGTCGCATCCCCGCCCTCGGTCACCGGCGACGCACTCGCCGCAATCGTCACCGCCGGCTCCACAGGCGGCGGCTGTCATTGTCCTGGATGGAGACACTGCCCGATGCGGGGGCGCCGACCGTGTAGCCGTCGCCCGCCGCCACCGTCGCCGTCACCGAGCCGTCCGGCTCGTCGGCGTCGTCGTTCGCCGTCGCCAGCGTCAGCGTGGCGCTGCCTGTCGTCGGAATCGTCACCGTCTGCTTGCCTGCGGTGATGCCGTAGTCGCCGTCGGCGGCGATGTCGACGCTCATCGCGAGGTCCGCCGCCGGCGCCGGGCTCGCCGTGACCGTGAACGCCGCGTCCCCGCCCTCCGTGACGTCCGCACCCGCCGAGACGCTCACCGCCGGCAGGGTCAGGGGATGCTGCAGCGGTTCGGGCGGCGCCTGCGCCTCGCGGCGCGCAATCTCGTCGCACCAGGGCTTCCACGCGGACAGCACGCCGTGCCGGGTCGCGGTCTCCCGGCACTCTTGCGCCGTGTAGCCGCCGTCCTCCCCGGTCATGCCCCTGACGACGCGCCGCAGCCGCGCCGCCGCAGCCGGGTTGGAATGTCCGTCCGCCAGCGCCGTCACCTCGGCCACCAGCGTGGCGTCCACCGTCGCAGCCGCCGGTGCCGGGTCGTCGTCGGCAATGGCCACGGTCCCCGAGGCGGGGGCGCCCACCGTGTAGCCGTCGCCGTCCTTCACCGTCACCGTGACCGAGCCGTCCGGCTCGTCCGCGTCGTCGTGAGCGTCACCGTCGCGATGCCGCCCACCGGGATCGTCACCTGCCGCTGCCCCAGGGCGTCGGCCGCGACGAAATCGCCGTCCTGACTCACCGCCAGGGTCACCGTCAGCGGGGACGCCGGGGCCGGGTCCGCCTCGACGAAGAACTCGACCGCATCGCCCTCCGTCCCACCGCCACCCCCGGAAACGCTCACCTCCGGCAGGACGGGCGGCGCGTCCGAGGTCGAGTTCTCGAGCGTGATCTGCCCGTCGCCGTTGCGCGCTCCCGTCGCTCCGCCCCCGAGGCCCGTCGCCGTCAGCTTCGGCGCGCTCCCCGTCGACGACGACGGGATCGACACCGTCACCGTCCGGTCCGCCGCGAGCGCATCCGCCACCGCGCCGAGCGCGAGCGTGACGGACGCTGCACTCTGTCCCGTCCCGGGGCCGGCGAACGTCACCGTGCTTCCCAGGAAGGTCACCCCCGTAGGCAGCGGGCTCGGCGCCGAGAGCGTGAAGTCCGTCCCCAAAATCCCCCCGGTGAACTGAAGCGACACCCCCAGGCTCTCGCCCCGGACCAGTCCGCGATTCAGCGCCAGGGCGATGGAGGCCGTGTCCGCCGCGTCACCCTCGGCAGCCGTCGTGTCCGGTGTCGAAAGCGTGACCGTCATCGCATCGTCGTCCGACACCGACACCGCCACCGTGGCGGGGCCGAGATTCCCGTAGCCGGCGACCGCGCCCGGCGTCACCGTCACCGAGCCGTCGGCCTCGTCCGTGTCGTCGTTGTCCGTGGCGACACGGTACTCGACGCTGCCGCCGACCGGAATCGTCACCGTATGGGCGCCGGCGGCGGTCGCCGGCAGATAGTCGCCGTCCTGACTCACCGTCAGCGTCACCGCCAGCGGTGCATCCGGCGCGGGCGTCGCCTTCACCGTGAAGACGGCGTCGCCGCCCTCCGTCACGCCGTTCCCCGGCGTGACGGCGACGCCCGAGCCGTTGTGGAGGTTCACATACTCTTCCAATCGATCCGGATCCAGGTCGTAGCATCCTTTGCTCGGAAGAAACAACGCACGCACCACGCGCCAGGGATCGCGCGGGTTGCTGGCCGTCTCGACCGGGAAGGTCACGGAGCTCCGTCCGGCAGGAAAGGCGATGGTTTTGACGCCTGTGGATACAGTACTACGCCTGTTGTACCACGCCCAAACAACAGGAACTTCAAGATCCTCGCTCGGCGCCAGGTTCGCCGTGATCGTGAACATCGCCGGATCGCCCGCGACCACCTTGTTCGTTTTGGCGTGCATGGCGAGCACAGGCCCGTCGTTGTCCAGGACTTTCACGACCACGGAACAGCTGTGCGTGTCCCTCGTGTAGCCTTCGCCTTCCCAACTCGGCAAGATGGTTACGTCTATGCATCCTCCAATGGCTTGTCCCCCCCGGCCTATGTAAGTCCTGACAACGTCGTCGTCGACCGTCGGGACCGTGTAGGTCACGGAAGTCTGTCCGGCGGGAATTGCGATGGTCTTTTGGGTGGTCGTCTGATGCACGTCCTTTACCTTCGACGGGTCCAGCACGTTCGACACGATCCTCAGGTTGACGGGGAGGGGCGTGTCCGGCGCCGGACGCGCGGTCAGGGGAAGACCACCGGTTCCCCTTCGGTGACCTTGGGGCCCCAGGCGAAGAAGGGGGTGACGGTCCAGTTCGACCAGGAACATGCCAGTTCGGACGGGGGCGCGATTCTGCTCGAGGCCTGCGACGAGCGGCTTCGGTTGAGCGAGACGCTGGCGGGGTGCCTGTCGGACGGCCGCGAGCAGTCGAAGGTCGCCCATTCCCTTCGGGAGCTGTTTCGGCAGCGTCTGTTCGGCATCGCCTGCGGCTGCGCCGACGGCAACGACGCGGCCCGGCTGGCCCACGATCCGGCGATGAAGCTGCTGGCGGGACGGGACCGGTCGCCGGCGCGTCGCTGGCGTCGCAGCCGACGCTGTCGCGGTTCGAGAACGCGGTGCGGCCGAGGGATCTGGTGCGCCTGTCCGAAGCGCTGGCGGAGACGGTGACTGCCCGCCACAGACGGCGCAGGAAGGGGGTTCGGCGGATCACGGTCGATCTGGATCCGACGGTCGATCCGACCCATGGCGGCCAGCAGCTGACGTTCTTCGACGGCTTCCACGACACGTCCTGTTATCTGCCGCTGGGCGGTTTCCTGACCTTCGACGACGAGGTGGAGCAGTGTCTGTTCTGCTGCGTCCTGCGCTCTGGCAAGGCGGCCGCGAAGCACGGCTGCATCGGTGTGTTGAAGCGCCTGCTGCCGCGGCTGCGGCGGGCGTTTCCCCAGGCGCGGCTGCGGATCCGCCTGGACGGGGGGCATTCCGGCCCGGAGCTGTTCGCGTTTTTCGAGGCGGAGGGACTGGAGTGCGTGGTGGGCATGGCGAAGAACCCGACGCTGGAGCGCCTTGCCGAACCGCTGATGGAGGAGGTGCGGTCCGATGTCGAAGCGGGGCGCGCATCGGCCCGCCGCCACGGCGCGTTCGCCTGTCAAGCCCGGAGTTGGCCCCATGAGCGCCGGGTCGTCGTCAAGGCCGAGGCGACCGCGCATCCCGGCCGGCAGCCGAAGGACAGCCCGCGGTTCCCGGTCACGAACCTGAAGACGACGCCGAATCACGTCTGCGAGCGGGTGCACTGCGCCCGGGGCGATGCCGAGAACCGGTTGAAGGAGCTCGGGCAGGGACTGGAGATCGACCGCACCAGCTGCACGCGCTTCCTGGCCAGCCAGTTCCGCGTCCTCATGACGGCGGCCGCCTGCGTGCCGATGCAGGAACTTCGCCTGAAGGCTCGGTGGACGAGCTGTGCGCGCGCTCAGGTCGGCACCTTGCGGCTGCGCCTGCCGAAGCCCGGCGCCTGGATCGAGACGTCGGTTCGGCGCATCGTCGTCCACCTGCCGCTGGGCACCCCGTTCGCCGACGACTGGCGCCGCATCGCGCGCTCGGTCGGCGCGGTCGCGACCTGACCTGACCGACCGCTTCGCCGCACGGATCCGCCGGTCCGCGGCCGCGCTCGCCCCGCATCCGGCCATGCCGGCAAGGAGCGCCGAAAATGCCGATCGACCAGCAGGAAAACACCCCGATTCGCTCCCCGGCAACGCACTTCCGACCAATGTCCCTCCGTGCGACCGCGTTTGAACCTCCACTTCCAACCTTCGTGAATAGTCCGGGCTAGCTGGCGGCGCCGTCCTGGGGCTGGACGAATTGCCGGCGGCAGCGACGCGCGCGCGACTGGTCCGGCGCCGCGCTTGCGCGTCGAGCAATTGTCACGGTGAATATTGCGCGAGCGGAAGAACTCGGTGCCGCCAGGCCGACCGGCACGCAACTACGCTGTCAGGCAGTCCAGACCGACCCGATGGCCCACTCCCGGGGCGCCTTCTCCACACGACCTCGTCTTCCAATGGGCCTAAATGAGAATCGCTGCCGCCGGCCAGGATTCGGATGGTCTGCGAGTTCGGACATCGTTCATTCGGCTTCGCTCGTGTCGTCTGCGAGGTCTCGCAACTCGTAAAGTGCGGCCAGGGCCTCTCGGGGGGAAAGTGCGTCCGGATCCAGCGTTTTCAGGCGCTCCAAGGCAGGTTGGGGAGGGCTTGGGCGGGCGGAGAAGAGGTCGGGCTGGCGGTTGGAGGTCGGAAGGCGAGTCTCCAGATCGAGGAGGTGTCGCCTTGCGGCCGCGAGCACGGTTTGGGGCAGGCCGGCAAGCTTTGCCACCTGGATGCCGTAGCTCTGGTTGGCGGGACCATCGCGCACGGCGTGCAGAAAGACCACCTTGCCGCGATGCTCGGTGGCGTCGAGATGCACGTTGGCGACGGTGGACATGTCGTCTGCCAGCGCTGTCAGTTCGAAGTAGTGGGTCGCGAACAGGGCGAAGGCGCCGATGCGGCGGGCGATGTGGTCGGCAATGGCCCAGGCCAGGGCGAGACCGTCGTAGGTGCTGGTGCCACGACCGATCTCGTCGAGCAGGACAAGGCTCCTTGGCGTCGCGTTGTGGAGGATGTTGGCGGCCTCGGTCATCTCCACCATGAAGGTGGAACGCCCGCCCACCAGGTCGTCGGCAGCACCGATGCGGGTGAAGATGCGGTCCACCGGACCAATGACCGCCGCTTGTGCCGGCACGAAGCTGCCGCAATGGGCGAGAAGTGTGATCAGCGCCGCCTGGCGCATGAAAGTGGACTTGCCCCCCATGTTGGGGCCTGTCACCACGAGCATTCGACGCCGTGCCCCGAGCTCGACGTCGTTGGGCACGAACGGAGTTGCGAGGGCCGCTTCCACCACGGGGTGACGACCGCCGGTGATCGAGATGCCGGGCTCTTCGCTCAGTTGCGGACGCACGAAGTCTCGTCGCTCGGCGACGGCGGCAAACGACGCCAGCACGTCGAGTCGCGCCAGCTCCTTCGCCGTCTGGCGCAGTTGCGGCAGGCTGTCGCGGAGCCGTTCGAGCAGACGCTCGTACAGCGCGCGTTCGAGCTTGAGCGCCCGCGCCTGCGCCGTGAGCGCCTCGTCCTCGAACGACTTCAGTTCGGGCGTGATGTAGCGCTCCGCATTCTTCAGCGTCTGGCGTCGGATGTACTCCGCCGGCACCGCGTCCGCGGCGGCGCGTCCTGCCTCGATGTAGTAGCCGTGGACGCGGTTGTATCCGACCTTCAGCGTCGCGATGCCGGTGCGTTCGCGCTCGCGTGCCTCGAGCCTGGCGAGCCAATCCGCCGAGTGCTGGGTCAGTGCCCGAAGGCGGTCCAGCTCGTCGTCGTGGCCGGTGGCAATGAAGGCGCCTTCCCGAATCGTCGCCGGCGGCGATGCAACCAGCGTCCGTTGCAGCAGCTCTCGTTCCGGCTCGGTGTCCGGGAGCTCGGCAAAGCGACGCTTGATGTCGTCGTCGGGAATGCGAAGCACCGTGTCGTGAATGTTCGGCAGCGATTCGAGACCCTGGCGCAGGCGAGCCAGGTCGCGCGGCGATGCATTGCCGAGGGCAATGCGGCCGGCGATGCGCTCCATGTCCCCAACTGGCCGCAAGTCGGGCGCAAGGGTCTCGAACGCCCGTCGGTCTCGAAGTGCAGCCACCGTGGCTTGCCGGGTGGCGGCTCGTTCGCACACGGCGCAGGGGGCATTCAGCCATTCGCGCAGGAGACGCCCGCCCATGGCCGTGACAGTTTGGTTCATCACGGCGAATAGCGTCGCGTTGGCGGATCCGTCGCTGCGGCGGTCGAGCTCCAGATTGCCGCGCGTGCGCGCGTCCATGACGATGACCTCGCCGCTCGAAACCTTCTCCAGGCGGTCCACGAACGCGAGGTCTTGGCAGCGTGCCGCCTGGGCGTAGCGCAGCACAGCGGCGGCGGCGCCGACCGAGGGCTCTCCCTCCTCGATGTCGAAGGCCGCCAGGTCGTTGGTGCCGAAATGCTCCTTGAGGCGACGGAAGGCGAGACCAGGCTCGAAGTCGAGCGCATCGATGTGCTTGCAGGGGGCGCCCCCCAAGGCGGGCGTGCCTTCCGCGAGCAGCACTTCGAGGGGGCGAATGCGCTCGATCTCGGCGGCAATGCCCGTCTCGCCGCGGGCCTCGGTGACCCGAAACACGCCGGAAGCGAGGTTGAGCCATGCGATGCCGAAACGGTCGCCGACCCCATGGACGCCAGCGAGGACGCTGTCGGCATCTGCCGGCAAAAGGCTCTCTTCGGCCAGCGTGCCAGGCGTCACCAAGCGCTGCACCTCGCGTTCGACAGGCCCACGGCTGGTGGCGGGATCGCCCACCTGCTCGCAGATGGCGACGTTGCGGCCGAGTTCGACCAGGCGCTTGAGGTAGTTGTCCACCGCATGGAACGGCACGCCGCACATGGGGATGGGCTCGCCGCCGGACTTGCCCCGACTCGTCAGCGCGATGTCCAGCAGTTCAGCGGCTTCGCGGGCGTCGTCAAAGAACAGCTCGTAGAAATCGCCCATGCGGTAGAACAGGAGGGCATCCGGGAACTGCTTCTTGAAGCCGAGATACTGCATCATCATCGGCGTCAGCCGACCCGCAGAGGGGCGCGCTTCTCGGCGGGTCTCCTCGGCTGCGGAAGCATCGGCGGTGGGCATTGGCGGGATTGTAATGGCACGGCAAGAATGTGCGACAAGTGTCACGGTGCGCGTGCGAAATGACGCTTTTTATCAGCCTTGGGTTGACTCTCGAAACTGATTGAACATACAGTATCGCGTGCGGTGGCCTGAGGGGTGAATCAGGGCAGGACCGCGGCGGCGACAAGGCGGCAGACCGGTGCGGATCGGTGGCGAAAGAGCAGGCAAAGGCAGGGGCGGCGCCGGCGGCACGCCCAAGGAGTGAGGCGACTTGAACACACGCAATGCGGTTTCGGGCAAGGACACGAGCAAGGATCGGGACAGGGCGCTCAATGCGGCACTGTCGCAAATCGAGCGCCAATTCGGCAAGGGCTCGATCATGCGGCTCGGCGCGCGCGAACTCGAGGCCATCCCGGCCATCTCCACCGGGTCCCTCGGGCTCGACATCGCCCTTGGCATCGGCGGGCTGCCGCGCGGGCGGGTGGTGGAGATCTATGGGCCGGAGTCGTCCGGCAAGACCACCCTGACGCTGCAGGTGATCGCGCAAGCGCAGAAGGAGGGCGGGACGTGCGCGTTCATCGATGCGGAGCACGCCCTTGATCCCATCTATGCCGAGTCTCTCGGCGTCAGCACCGACGACCTCTTGGTGTCGCAGCCCGACACCGGCGAGCAGGCGCTCGAAATCTGCGACATGGTCGTGCGCTCGGGCGCGGTGGACGTGGTGATCGTGGACTCGGTGGCCGCACTCACGCCACGCGCCGAGATCGAAGGGGAGATGGGCGACGCCCATGTGGGTCTGCAGGCGCGGCTGATGAGCCAGGCGCTGCGGAAGATGACGGCCAACATCAAGAACTCGAACACGCTCGTGGTCTTCACCAACCAGATCCGCATGAAGATCGGCGTGATGTTCGGCTCGCCCGAAACCACCACGGGGGGCAACGCGCTCAAGTTCTATTCCTCCGTGCGGCTCGACATTCGACGTATCGGCGCTGTCAAGGAGGGCGACGAGGTGGTCGGCAACGAAACCCGCGTAAAGGTGGTGAAGAACAAGGTCGCGCCGCCATTCAAGCAGGCGGAGTTCCAGATCCTCTACGGTCGTGGCTCGCATCGAAACGGCGAGATCATCGAACTCGGCGTCAATCAGGGCATCATCGAGAAGTCCGGCGCCTGGTACAGCTACGGCGACGAGCGCATCGGCCAAGGCAAGCGCAACGCCGCCGCCTGGCTCGACGAGAATCCCGAGCGATGCGCACAGATCGAGGGTATCATTCGCACGCGGATGCTGCCGGATCGTCGCCGCGACGGGGCGAGCGCCGGCAACGGCGCAGACGGCGAGCCCGACGCTGCGGCAGTCACCACGACGCTGCGTTGACGGAGGCCGTTCGCGCCCAGGCCGTGCGCCTCCTGGCTCGTCGGGAGCACTCGCGGGTGGAACTCGCCCGCAAGCTCGAGGCCAAGGGGCACGACAGCGACGTGGCGAAGCGGGTGGTGAGCGAGCTCGCATGCCAAGGCCTGCAGAGCGACCGCCGCTTCGCCGAAGCCTTCGTCCGATCCCGCATCGGACGCCGGCAAGGCGAGAGGAAGATCCGCGCCGACCTGCACGTGCGGGGCATCGACGACGCCACCGCGGACCCGTTCATGGTGGATGTGCCCTGGATCGAAATTGCTACCGACGCGCTCCGCAAGCGCTTCGCCGAGACGCCAGCAAATCGTAACGAATGGGCCCGCCGCGCCCGCTTCCTGACCGGCCGGGGCTTCCCGTCGGATGTGGTCGCCACCGCGCTCGGCGAGGTGCCTGGATAGGCGATGGCGTACATGTCCTTGCATCCCGTAGAGCCAATTCCGCTGCTGGATCGCAAGAAGGCGGGCCGGTGGCTAGCCCAGATGACTCGCAAAGGGGTCACTGCGGACGACGAACCGCTCAGAGCGGGTTGGCTCCTACACTCTGCGCCTCTTGGCATGTTTGCGCGTGCAGCCGCGGCGGCCTCTCGTCGCCTTCGCTACACGCTTTCATGAGCATTTCGGGCGAGGGATCGGTGGAACGACGCGCGGGCGCAGGCCTGCGCTTTCTTGAGAAGCTAATGCAACGGTTCTGGCGGCTTGCTCCACCGGTACGCTTGGAGGATGAGCTCGACGAGGGATGTTCTGAATGCGGAGGGTCGGTTAGCGACGGCCAGGGTTGGAACGGACTGTGTGGCAACTGTGCCGACCGCGCTGAAGGGGAGGAACCGGCATGACTGCCCCGCAGGCCCGCAATTGCGCTCGGCAGTTCCGCCCCTGCAAATACAGCAAAATGCAAAGGGCGGGCCCTATAGAGGGATTGCGCGTTGATGGTCCACCGGTCGGACTTACCCCCGCTCGCCGGCGATGTTCGCCGCATGCCAGCGCAGTGCTTCGGAGTTCGGGCCATGGCGTACGTCGATGGGAGTGGTAAGGGGGCGTCCGCGAAACTGCGCGAGCCATTGGTTGCGTTGGTCCCGTTCGACGTCCTTGGCGACAGCCACCCGCAATCGGTCGTCGACCCAGATCATGCCCTCATCGAAGGCCCAATGAACCGTCCGGCTTAGCGCCAGCCCATTCTGGACATGGTCTCGTCCGCCGCGAGCTACCGGGACGATGTGCGCGGCCTCGACCTCGTACGTGGGTGAGTCGCGTAGCGCACGATGATGCCGGAGCCCCAAGCGTGATACGGCGCACGTCGAGTCGTAGGCTCCCACGACCGCGGCGCGAAATAGATCGCAACGCACCAAAGACTGCTGTTGGCTGACCTTGCGGTCGAGCAGCCCCTGAAGTAATCCATCCAAAAGATCGGTGACCTCGGCACCCGTGGCTGTTGTCAGTCGTTGCATTTCTGCCAACGCGGCCCGTGTCTGGGTGAGGTGGGGATGGACTGCGCCCGCTATCCATCTGTCGAAGGTTTTGGGCAGGAGCGCGACGACAGTATCCGCAGACGACTGGGAAAGGTCGAAGCAATCCGGCAGGTTGTTGAGGAACTTGCAGTACGCGCGCAGTCCTGTTGCTTCGTCCGAGTAGCCGCGTCGGGGCCGCCCGGTGGCGCGATCGAAGTAGAGCCTGTTCGCTGCAGCGAGGGCGCCGGCGCTGGCCATCAGTCGAGCCCTTTCGCCTATGTGGGTGGCGGCTACGCCGTGGACTGGAAGGGGATAGCTCAGCAGCAAGTCCAGCTCTCCGTTGGGACCGCCCCCGTAACGTCGGTGCAGCATGTACGGACTGCGCAGAAGATGGCGAAAGCGACGTCGTGCGTCGGCGTCTCGCAGCAGATGCCGGCCCTCTACGCCCGGCGTTCTTCGTCCGTGTGCGTTGGGTGGACATACGGCATCAAAATAGAAAAGGGACAGCCACTCCCACAGGCCCGACTCGTCAGCGTCTACGAAGATGCTCGCCTCGGTAAACCGTCCGTCGATGTATTGGGCGAACTCACGTCTGTTGGCGAATGCTCGCATTTCAACGGTCACGTCGCCAAGGGTCGAGGCAACAGACCGCTTCGCGTCGGTTAGCAGGGTACGCGGTACCGGGAGGTTCGGTTGAGTGCCCAGCTGACGCAGGTAATGTGCAAACTCGTCGATTCCCTTCGGGGTCAGACAGCGCAACCTAGATGGGACCAGGGTCATCGGTCTCGAATCGCTCCTCGATGAGGGTGAGTATCCGCGCTTCGCAGAACGCGAAGTGCAACGCCGCTTGGTGGTTCTGGAATTTTCAGCTTGGTGGGTACTCTCAAGAGGAAGGTGTGGGTGACCGCGTGTCAAATGTGCAAACGCCCCAAGATGGTCCGAGGGAGAAAGCCATGCTCATGTATGCCGGAGTCAGGACGACCAAGCATATGGCATTTAGTGGGAGAGCGGCAGTCGGACGCGTTCACGGGGGGAGGAGTCGCCGATCCATCGGCAGGTCTCGGGCCTTTCGCCCACGGCTAATTTGTTCTCCCGCCTGTCGGGTTGTGTTTTCTGGGTCTGCGCGAGTTTTCGGTCATGCGCAGGCAGTCGAACACGCGTCGGGGATGTCGGTCGAGTCGGCGCATGGCGGCGGCGACGCAGTCGTGCCTTGCCTTGATCGGGCCGATGGCGAAGCGCCGCAGGCGGGTGGTGTTGACGGGGCCGTGTCCGGTTCGGATGCGCGTCCGGTCCTCGTCGAAGGCGTTGTCGAGGATGTCGTGCACGGACTCGACCTTCCAGTGTCCGCGGTTGAGTTCGAGCAGTCGGCGGGGGTCGGCGGTGTCGGGAGAGTGGCTGGCGATGCCGAAGGCGAGCTCGACGGAGGTCTTGCCGGACTTCCTTTCGGTGACGGAGCGCTCGACCGGGAAGGCCTGGCGGACGTGCGGGAAGGTCAGGTGGCCGCTGAGCCGGTCGGTGGTCCGGATGGCGCGGCTTTCGAGGCGGCCGTGGCCGAGGGCTGGGGGTTCGCGGAAGTCGGGTTCGCCGCGGTTGTGGAAGAACAGGCGGATGTCGTCGAGGAGGGTGGGCTGGCTGGCCTTGGCGACGAACACGAAGTGGGCGCCGCGGTCGCGGAGGAAGGTGGCGAGCCTGCGCTGGGCGAGCAGGGCGTCGGCGGTGAAGGTGCGGCCCTCGAAGTCGAGTTCGAGGTCGTCGAGCAGGGGGAGGACCATGCCGATCTCGATCCGACCGCTTGCGGTCGGCGTGCGCTTGGTCTCGTCGTCGGCGCCGACGGGCAGGCGGTCGACTTTTCTTGAGTGTGGGTGACGCCGCTGCGCTGGCCGACGGCGCCGAGGACGTGCACCTGGCACCGGTTCTTGCCGACCTTGCCGGCCGCGGGCTGTGCGGCGGCGACCTCCTCTTCGTCCGTGCAGACGGCGTTGCGCAGGGTCTTGCCGTCGATGGCGATGGCGTCGTCGGGGCTGGCGTGGTCGGCGTGGAAGCGCTGCAGGGCGCGGTCGATCTGGTCCGGGTCGACGCGCACCGGCACGTCGCGGACGACGAACTCGCTGGGCACCTCGTGGCGGCCGCCTCGATGCCGGCAGCGGAACCGCTCGCGGGCGCGCGGGGACAGGTCCGCGGCCCACTCGGCCATGGCCTTGTGGCCGCGCGCGCCGCACAGCGTCGCGCCGGCGGCGATGGCGAGCACGACGGGCAGCGGGTGGCGGCGACCCTGGCGGCGGCGCGGGTCGTCGATGTCGGCGAAGAGGTCGGGCAGGGAACGCATGGTGTCGGCGGGGATCATGGCCTTCGGCCCTCCGTGTCGGTCGACGGGAAGCAGTTCGGGGCGGGTCAGGCGCGCCCGCGCGCCGCCAGCCAGGGGGCGCGCGAACACCAGCTTGGGCGCGGCCGGCACCGCGCTGTAGCCGCCGCGCACGCGGCGGAAGCCGCGCGCGCCCGACGCGCGTCCAGTTCGCGGCGCGGCACGCCGTGCCGCGGTGGCGCGCCGGGTCGACGAACGTCTCCAGCAGCAGCGGATGCCCGAAGCGCGCCGGCCAGTCGCCGGCCAGGCGCCGCTCGCACAGCGCCAGCACCCGCGAGCCCAGGTTCGGCACCCGCCGCCCCGGCAGGATCGGGAACCGGCTGTCGTTGGCGAGCAGGTGCTGGCGGTCGTGCTGGGTGCGGAAGTCCCAGCCGATCCAGCGGTCCCGAGCGCCGCACTTCAGCGCCGGCGCCGAGAAGCCGAGCAGCGCCAGCCACTCGCCGCGCCGGTGCGCGACGTGCCGCAGCGTCTCGCCGATCTTCGGCAGCGCGCCCAGGAAATGGTGCGCCGCCATCAGCTCCCGGCAGCGACCTTCGTCCCCGGCCGACACCGGCTCGACCGACACCTCGCGCAGCTCCAAGGCCACCCCCGCATCCCCTCGAACCGCATCCCTTCCACACGCGTTCGGTGCGGATGTCCAGCTTTCGTGCCAACCCGCTGTTTGCGTTCGCCTTCCGGCAGTGGACAAATCCGTCCTGGCCTTTCGCCTTGCGTGGCTGACCCGCGTCGCAGAATGCTGCACAATTCGCCGCTCGACGCCATGGCGTCGCCTCCTTCTGTGATACCGGTAGCAGAGCCATGCAAACCAACGAGATTCGCAGCGCATACTTGGATTTCTTCGCGGGCCGCGGGCATCGCGTTTGTGCGTCGAGTTCGCTCGTGCCGGCCAACGATCCGACGTTGCTGTTCACCAATGCGGGCATGAACCAGTTCAAGGACGCGTTGGCGGGGCGCGAGTCTCGCGGATACCGGCGCGCCGTGTCGGCGCAGCGTTGCGTGCGCGCCGGCGGCAAGCACAACGATCTTGAGAACGTCGGCTACACGGCGCGGCATCACACGTTCTTCGAGATGCTGGGCAACTTCAGCTTTGGCGATTACTTCAAGCAGGACGCCATACGTTGGGCCTGGGAGTTCGTCACCGGCACGCTTGGGTTCGACGCCAGCCGGCTCTGGGTGACGATTCACCCGGACGACGATCAGGCGTTTGCCATCTGGACTGACGAGATCGGCGTGCCGGCAGACCGTGTGGTGCGGCACGAGGAGAACTTCTGGAGCATGGGAGACACCGGACCGTGCGGTCCCTGCTCGGAGATCTTCTACGATCTTGGCGCGGCTGTTGCGGGTGGTCCGCCCGGCTCTCCGGATGAGGATGGCGACCGCTATCTGGAGTTCTGGAACCTTGTCTTTCCGCAATACGACCGCTCGGAGAACGGCAAGCTCAACCCGCTCGACGCGCCCGGCGTGGATACCGGCATGGGGCTCGAGCGCGTTGCGGCGATCATGCAGGGCAAGACCAGCAACTACGAGATCGACCTGTTTCAGGGCTTGATTGCAGGCGCGGCTGAACTTGCCGGGATCGACGGTGGCGCAAGCGCACTGGCCAATCCGTCGCTGCGCGTGATCGCCGATCACATCCGCGCATCGGCGTTCCTGATCGCCGACGGTGTGCTGCCGAGCAACGAGGATCGAGGCTATGTCTTGCGCCGCATCATCCGCCGCGCCCTGCGACACGGCCACAAGCTTGGCATCCGGGAGCCGTTCTTCCACCGACTGGTAAGTCCGCTTGCCACTGCCATGGGCGAGGCCCATCCCGTCCTGCGCGAGCGACAGGAGATCGTCGAAACCGCTCTGGGGGATGAGGAGGAGCGCTTCGCCGCCACGTTGGCGCAGGGCATGTCGCTCCTGGGCGGCTGCATCGAAGACCTGCAAGGCAAGGTCATTCCGGGCGATGTGGTGTTTCGCCTCTACGACACCTACGGCTTTCCGGCGGACCTCACCGCCGACGTGGCTCGCGAAAATGGCCTTGGCATCGATCAGGAAGGCTTCGACCGGTTGATGGAAGAACAGCGCGCTCGGGGCCGGGCTGCGTCCGGCCGCTTCAGCGCCGATATCGGTCAGCGTATTCGGGTGGATTCGGAAGTGGAATTCCGGGGCTACGAGATGCCCGAAGGGGCCGGGCGTGTCGTCGGATTGTTTGTGGGTGACGACGCAGTGGAGCAGATCGACGCCAGGAGCGCAGGCAATGCCGATGCCGAGGCGATAGTCGTGCTCGACGCCACGCCGTTCTATGCCGAGGCAGGCGGTCAAGTGGGTGACCGTGGGCGGCTTGAAGGCCAGGACGGCGTGTTCGATGTGCGCGACACGACACGAGCCGGCGACCAACACCTGCATCACGGCACCTTGGTGCGTGGCCGGCTGCGCGTCGGCGAAACGCTCACCGCCGCCATTGACGCCCCGCGCCGGCGGGAGGTCGCCTGCAACCATTCCGCCACCCACCTCCTGCACGCAGCCTTGCGCGCAGTGCTCGGCTCGCATGTGGAGCAGCGCGGCTCCTTGGTCGCGGAGGATCGATTGCGATTCGATTTCACCCACCCCAAGCCCGTTACCGACGACGAACAGCGTCGCATTGAGGCCATCGTCAACGAGCGCATCCGCGAGAACTCGGAGGTCGAGACCCGCGTCACGACATTCGACGACGCGGTCGCCAGCGGCGCGATGGCGCTCTTTGGCGAGAAGTACAGCGACAGCGTGCGCGTGCTGACGATGGGCAATGGCTTCTCCGTCGAGCTGTGCGGCGGCACGCACGTCGCCCGCACCGGCGATATCGGCTTGTTGCGGTTCACGTCGGAAACCGGCATCGCGGCCGGCGTGCGGCGCATCGAAGCACTCACCGGCGCACGCGCTCTCGACTGGATAGGCGAAGCCGACGGACGGCTCGCCGAGATTGCCTCGCTGGTGCGGGGCAGTCGTGACGACGTGCAGGACAGGGTGCGTCAGCTCGTGGAACAGAACCGTGCCTTGCGCAAGGAAGTCGATGCGCTCAGAACGTCGCAATCCGCCAATCGCGCCTCTGACCTCGAGCGGGACGCGGTGCTGGTCGATGGCGTCAAGGTGGTGGCCGCGACCGTGGAGGCCGAGGGCAAGGCACAGCTCGCCATGCTCGATTCCCTGAAGCAGCGACTTGGCAGTTGCGTGATCGTGCTGGGCCATGCCGGCGAGCGCGTTAGCCTGATCGCCGGCGTGTCCAAGGACCTCACGCAACGGGTTACTGCCGGCGACGCCGTGCGTTTCGTGGGCGAGGCAGTGGGCGCGAAGGGCGGCGGACGTCCGGACATGGCACGGGCGGGCGGCGGTGATCGCCCCGAAGCGCTGCCCGGCATTCTTGGCGACGTGCCCGAATGGGTGCGTGAGCAGCTTTCGCAAGGCCGCTGACCATCGCAACCCGGGCTAGAACAGATGGCCTTTTACGTGCAGAAATTCGGCGGCACGTCCGTCGGCAGCGTCGAGCGCATCAACGCCGTGGCGAGTCGGGTGGCCGGCTTCGTGCGCGGTGGCGATCGCGTGGTGGTGGTCGTGTCCGCCATGAGCGGCGAGACGAACCGGCTGGAGGGGCTTGGCGGCGAGGTTTTGCAGGGGCCTCCGACCGAAGCGCAGGCGCGGGAGATGGATGTGCTGCTCTCCGCCGGAGAACAGGCATCCATCGCCTTGGTGGCGATGGCGCTCACCCAGGAAGGCTGTCCGGCTCGTTCCTACCTTGGCGATCAGGTTCGCATTCGCACCGACTCCAACCACATGAAGGCGCGCATCGAGAGCATCGACACCGAATGCCTGCTGGCGGACCTGGATCGGGGCGTAACGCCGGTGGTCGCAGGCTTTCAGGGCAGGAACGAAAGTGGCGACATCACCACCTTCGGCCGCGGCGCATCCGACACCACGGCGGTTGCGGTGGCTGCAGCCTTGGGCGTTGACGAGTGCCGCATCTACACGGATGTCCCTGGCGTCTTCACCGCCGATCCCCGCATCGTCCCGAGCGCCCGGCGGCTAGACTCCGTGACCTTCGAGGAGATGCTGGAACTTGCGAGCCTTGGCTCCAAGGTGCTGCACGCGCGTTCGGTGGAGTTTGTCGGCAAGTACGGCGTGCCCATGCGCGTGCTGTCGAGCTTCGAGGAAGGTCCGGGCACATTGGTAACGACGGAGGATCAGGACATGGAGCAGCCTCTTGTGTCGGCCATCGCCCACACCCGCGACGAGGCCAAGCTAACGGTGCAGGGCGTGCCGGACGTGCCGGGAGTGGCGTCGCGTATTCTCGGGCCTGTTGGCGACGCCTCCATCGAGGTGGACATGATCGTGCAGAACATCGGCGCGGACGGCCTTGCGGACTTCACCTTCACCGTGCGCCGGGCCGACTACGAGCGCGCCCGGGAGATCCTCGCGTCGGTGCAAGCCGACTTGCAGGCGCGGGCGGTCGCCGGTGACGATCGCATCGTCAAGGTTTCCGCGGTGGGGGTGGGGATGCGCTCCCATGCCGGCGTGGCCACCCGGATGTTCGATGCGCTCGCCGCCAAGGACATCAACATCCGCATGATTTCGACATCGGAGATCAAGATCTCTGTAGTGGTGGACGAGCACAGCCTTGAAGCTGCGGTGAATGCCATCCATGAAGCGTTTGGCCTTGGGAGGTAAGACAATGAACGGCACGAGGAGTTCGGACACAGAGACAGGGGAGCGGTTCTCCTCGGACGAAACCGCGGAGATCAAGCGGCAATACGAGCGCGATGGGTTCGTCATCCTGCGCCGGTTTGCGTCGCGCGACGAAGTCGAACAGCTCGCTTGCCATGCGCAGGCGACGGTGCAGGTCCTTGCCGCAAATCCTCCGCACGGAGGCAAGCCTCGGCCCGACATCTTCAAGAATCTGCAAGACGAAAGCCCCTGGCTCGCGTCGCAGTTGACGAGCGGGGCCCACGTGCCCTTGCTGCGGGCGCTGGTGGGCGACGAGCTTGTTCCCGCGAGTGCGGCGTGGTTCGACCGCCCAAGCGGCTCAGGCACGGAAATCAAGCCGCATATCGATGGCGGTGGGCGGGGCACCGGGGCAGTTGGCGCCACCATCTGGATTGCCCTCGATGCGGCCGACCGCGCCAACGGCTGCCTGCACTACCGCCGCGGCTCGCACCGGATGGCACATCGGAATGCGATCTTCCTTGACAACTTCGACACCGAGACGGATGCGGTACCGATCTATGTGCAGCCAGGCGACGCGGTCATCCACAGCGCCCTCACAGTCCATTGGTCTGGCCCCAACCCGTCCCCCCGTCCCCGTCGAGCTGTATCGTTTTTCTACTGGGGCGCGAGTTCGCAGGCTGCGTTCTTGGCTGCGAAGGGTAAGCGGACGGACGGCTAGAACGCTGCATGGATGCAGGGCCCATCCGTAGGGGCGGTGCATGCGTCGCCCTTGTGCCTCGTTCCTTGTTTTGGAGGGAGACGTGCCCCGAAATGCATCGAGTTCGCGGACGCGCCCTGCGGCGCGTATGGGTGCCTTCCGCAGGGCGTTGCCTCACTGGGGCCTGTTAACCCATCTTTACCAACAACCCCGTGATTTTCGCCCGATCTTGCGGTGATTGACGGTTTTGGGGTCGGCAACTCGTTGTTTTCCGGTTCCTGGTGGGGTGGATCGACCGATGTAGTGCCATAATAGGGTGGTGTCGGTTGACATGGGTGGCGGGCGCCGCTACCGTCACCCGCCATGTTCATCCGCCGTACCCTCACCCGCCGCACCGGCGGCCAGGACTACCACTCCCACCGCCTCGTGCACAGTCGGCGCGACGGCGCCAAGGTCCGCCAGCGCACGTTGTTGAACCTCGGCAGCGATTTCGACCTGCCTGTGGAGGAGTGGCCGGAACTGTGCCGGCGCATCGACGAGATCTTGAACGGCCAGGCGCCGCTCACCGACGATGCGCCGGCTGCCGTCGAGGAAGAAGCGCAACGGATCGGGGCGCAACTGCTGGCCCGCGGCCGGGCGGGGGACGCCGAAGCGGTGCGTGATCCGGTCCGTGTGGACGTGGCGTCGCTCGAGTTGACGCGCCCGCGCAGCGTGGGCGTCGAGCAGGCGGGACTGTGGGCGGTCGAGCGGTTGGGCCTGATGGAGTTGCTGTCGACCCTGGGCATCAACGCGTCGCCGTGCACGGCCGCGGTGGCCTCGATCGTGGCGCGGCTTGCGTACCCGGCCTCGGAGCGGGCCACGCACGCCTGGCTGCGCGAGCGCAGTGCCTTGGGGGAGTTGCTGGGTGTGGACTTCGAGACCATGGGGGCGATGCAGTTGTACCGGGCCTCGGATGCCTTGGTTGCCCACCGCGAAGCGATCGAGGCGCATCTGTTCGAGAGCGCCATGGACCTGTTCGACCTGGCGCCGACGGTGACGCTCTACGATCTGACCAACACCTATTACGAGGGCGATGTGGCGGATCAGCCCGAGGCGCGGCGGGGGCATTCGAAGGAGAAGCGCAGCGACTGCAAGCTGCTCACCCTGGGGCTGGTGCTGGACGGGGGTGGTTTCGTGCGGCGTTCGCGGGTGTTCGCGGGCAACGTCAAGGAAGACCGGACGCTTTCCGGCATGCTGGACGCGCTCGGGGCACCGCCGGGGTCGCGGGTGGTGCTCGACCGGGGCATCGCCACCGAGCGACAGGTCGACTGGCTGAAGGCGAACGGGTACCGCTACATCGTGGTCTCGCGCGAGCGCAAGCGCCGCTTCGAGCCCGAGGCGGCACTCGCCCACCGCACCCGCAGCGGCGGGGTGGTGCATCTGGAGAAGGTGGACGACGCCGAGGCGGGCGAGGTGCGCCTGTACTGCTGCTCCGAGCAGCGTGCCGAGAAGGAGCGCGGCATGGCCGAGCGGTTTGCGCAACGCCTGGAGCGGGATCTCGATGCGATCAACGAGGGGCTGTCGCGGCCGCGCACGCAGAAGAAGCCGGAAAAGATCTGGCAACGCATCGGCCGGCTGGTGGAGAAGAGCCGCGGTGTCGGCCAACACTACGACATCGCGGTGGCAACCGACGAGAGCGGCAAACGGGCCGTGGCGGTGACCTTCCTCCGCACGCCGGTGGCCGGGACGATGCTCACCCATCCGGGCGTCTATTGCCTGCGCAGCAACGAGACCGACTTCAGCGAGGAGCGCCTGTGGCGCACCTTCACCCTGCTCACGGATGTCGAGGCGGCGTTCCGTTCCCTGAAATCCGAACTGGGCCTGCGCCCCATCCATCACCGCAAGCCGCGCCGTGCCGAGGGCCATCTGTTCATCACGGTGATCGCCTACCAACGGGTCCAGGTGATTCGCACCCGTCTGGCCGAGCGCGGCGACGGGCCGATGCGCACGGCGAACTGGACGACGCTCAAACGGATTCTCGGCGGCCGTCAGCGGGTGACCGCGACGTTCAAGCGCGCCGACGGACGCACGCTGCATGTGCGCAAGGCGACGCGCCCGGAACCGCAGCAGAAGGCCATCCTCGATGCCTTGGGGATCCCCTCCTCAGCCGGGGGGACACACCAGGCGGTCGTCTGAGGGGAAACCATCACGTCGGGCACGAATGTAGTGCCATGCGCGCGATTCGGTCAACCTAAATTGTTGAGATACAACAGTTTATTCTTTTCGTTGGTAAACTTGGGTTAACGTAACTTGTCTTGGGTGTGTGGTGTGCTTCCATCTTGTCGTCCTGGACGGGAAAAGACAGGAGAGTCAAAGAGGTGGAACTCACCGAGGCCCAGTACGAGCGCATCGCGCCGCTCTTCCCGAAACCGCGCGGAAACGTCAGCCTGCCGAATCTGCAGGTGCTGAACGCAATCCTCTACGTGGCCGAGCGCGGCTGCAGGTGGCGCGGCCTGCCGCCGCGCTTCGGCAACTGGCATACGATCTACACGCGGATGAATCGCTGGTCCAAGAAGGGCGTGCTCGACCGCGTGTTCGAGCAGCTGCAAAGAGATCAGATCGTGCGCATCAAGGTCGAGGCGTTCGGGCTGGACAGCACCGGCGTCAAAGTGCATCCAGACGGCACGGGCGCCGAAAGAAAAACGGCGCGCAAGCCATCGACAAGTCCCGTGGCGGATGGAACACCAAGATTCATATGGTTGCCGCGGATGCTCGAACGGCAGTTGCCCTCTCACTCTCTCCCGGCAGCGCCCACGATGCCCCGGAAGGCCGCAGGCTCCTGAGCCAACTGGAAACACCCACGAACAATCCGGCCATGATCATGGATCGGGCATGCGAGGACAACGCCATCCGCCAACGGGTGCTCGACCTCGGCTTCGTGCCCGTGGCGCCGCCGAAAAAGCAACCGCGTCGATTCCTGGGAGCACGACCGGCAGATGTGCAGGCGGCGCAACGAGGTCGAACGCCTCTTCCGCCGACTCTGTCTCGCGCTTCGAGAAACTCGACATCATCTTCCTCGGCTTCATCGTCTTCGTGCTCATCGTCGATGCACTGCGTTAGTGTGAACGGGTCCTGGGCGGCCGAACGGGAGAGGCGACAATGAGCGAAACGGCGGATGCGAACCCACAAACGCGCTACGGCACCGTGCAACAGCGGGAGGATGGGCGGCACATCGTGGTGTTCGAGCGGGTGGTGGCGCACCCGCCGAACCGGGTGTGGGAGGCGATTGCCGCGCCGGAGGAACGCGCCGTTTGGGTGCCAGGCATCCGCTTCGTGCCTCGTCCCAACGCACCGTTCGACATCTGGTTCGGGGATGAGTGCGAAGGGCCTGCCCACATGTCCGGGCAACTTGCGGCGTTCGATCCGCCGAAAGCGATTCAGCTTGGATCGATCCGCTTCGACCTGACGGCGGTTGACGGTGGTTGCGAAATCACCTTCTCGGATGCGCTCTGGTTCGACCGCAAGCGCACCAGGGTAGATTTCGCCCATGCCGTGCTGGCCGGCTGGCACCGCTTTCTCGACACGTTGCAAATCTGGCTGGACGAAGGCCGCCCGGCGCTGGACTTGCCGGAACCGGACTACACAAGGGTGTCCGTTAGGGGGCGTGACCTGCTGTGACCTGCTATGGGAGCGATAGGAACGCCCACACCTGACCGCTGGCGGCCGGTCCCGCTTCGGACTCCCGGCGCGTCCGACTCCGGGTAGAACCGGGTGCAGTAGCGGCGGACCTCAGGATGTCGCCATCGTTTGGGCTGAGCAGGGGGTACCCGCGGTATGCCTTGTTCTCCCAGACGAGGAAAGTCGCGCTCGATGTTCTTCTTGAATACTCGTACATCACGAGGGGAAGCATGATCTTCCCGCGCAGCTTCCTTGGCGTCCATTGCAGCGCCTGGATGCCGCCGTCGGCGAGCGCCCGAACCTTGACGGAGATCAGCACGTCCACGCGGTCGCTGTCAACAAGGCGTAGACAGAAACCAGTTCAACGTTCTTGCGCTCAAGGCGCGTGACACCGTCTCCACGAACAGGAGCCCCAAGCCCCAGGTCTGCACTTCGGCCTCGAGCTCCGTGCGAAGAGTGCGCAGCAGCGGAAAGTGGCAGCTACCGTCGATGCGGAAGTCGGTCTTGAAGCAGGGACCGTTGATTTCCACGCGGCCGCTGTGGCTGACGCCTTCGAAGCCGTGCAGGAACGACAGGTGACTGAGATCGATGACGTTTTCGCTTGTCTCCTGCGGATGGGTCTTGAGGGAATAGACGTGCGTGAGGGTTTTGGTCCAGCCTTCTTCGTCGCGCGTCGGCGGATGCCAATCCGGCTCTCGGCCGGTTCCGTCGCAATAGGCGAAGACGAAATCGTTGATCTCCTCCGCCGGATAGACGCGCAGCCGGCAGGCGGGGTCGGCGGTGCAACGGGCATCGCCACACAAGCCCCGGTTGCGTCGTAAGGCAAGGCCGTGGAATGGACACACGAGACGACCGGCTTTGGAGTGCCGCCCGCCTCCGGCGCAAGCTTCGCGCCAAGATGCGGACAGAACGCGTTGGCGACACAGATGCGGCACTCGTCATTGCGCCAGCCAACGACCTCCTCGCCCAGCCATTGATGCGCAACGAGCCTGCCCTTGGGTATGTTCTCAGCGAGTTCAAAGAAGAACCAGCCACGCGGAAACGGCGTGAACGGGAATCTGGGCTTGGTGTGGCCTGCCTGCATGCTTCGTTCGGTCTCCTGCGCTCACGGTTGACGTGCAGCTGCCCGCTTCGGGGCAGACCTGACTCCTCGCATGTACGCCGCGCATCAATGGCTGTCAAAGCGACATGCACCGACGCCTATGGCGCGGTGTTCGGTCCGTGTCCGAATGCCGGGTTTTGACTCGGCAGGTGTTCCGGAGGTCGTGCGGTTGACGGCCACACACCCCACGACGCACTGTCGACGGGCAGGGCTGCAAAGCTCGTGGGGAGCAGGCGCAAATGCCGCAACGCCACCAACCGGCGGGTTCAGGCCAGTCGCAATGGTAGTGAACGGAGGCGGCGGCCTGTTGCTGCGAAAACCGCATTTGCCACGGCAGGCGCGATCGGTGGCAGGCCCGGCTCGCCTACGCCGGTTGGGTCGTCGTTGCTGTCGATCAGCACGACCTCCACGGAAGGTGACTCGCTCATGCGCAGGATTGGGTAATCGTGGAAGTTGCTCTCGCGGATGGCGCCGCCTTCGAGTTCCAGGTTGCCGTACAAGGCCGCAGTCAGGCCGTACATGATCGCGCCTTCCATCTGCGCCTTGACGATGTCGGGGTTGATCGCGAGGCCGCAGTCCACCACGCACAGCACATGGTGGACGCGGATCTTGTTGCCAGCCACGGACACCTCTGCCACCTGCGCGACACCGGTGCTGAAGGAACGATGGGCGGCGAAGCCGAGATGGCGACCGGGTGCCGGCTGCATCGCCGCCATGCGTTCGCCGGCGACGCGGATCACGCGGTTCAGCCTTGGGTTGTTCTCGGTGTGCCGGAGTCGAAACGCCACCGGGTCCTGGCCGCTCCTGGCCGCCAGTTCGTCGATCATCGACTCCTTGGCGAACGCCGTGTAGGAATGCCCCACAGAGCGCCAGAAGGTGAGCGGCAAGCCGTGGTCGCGGGTGATGTGGCGCACATCGAGGTTCGCGACCTCGTAGTCCTCGAACAGCCCCTCGACGCTGGTCCCGTCGACTACCCAGCCGCCGAAGGCATGGTCGGCAAGACCCACGGCCCAGCCGATCATGGTGTCCCCGACTGCGGAGGGAAGGAGCCCGGGCATGGTGTTGGCGATGGTGTCGGGAGTGATGTTGCCGCCGACGCGCTTCGCCTGCCAAGTGACCAGATTGCCCTCCGCGCCGACGCCAGCCCTGATGCGCATCAGCGAGGCGGGGCGGAAGAGGCCGTGTCGGATGTCGTCCTCGCGGGTCCACAACAGGTGAATGGGCTTGCCTGTTGCCAGCGCAACCTGGGTGGCCTCAATCACGTGGGTGAGGGTGCCCCTGCGCCCGAAGCCGCCGCCAAGCCAGGTGCTGTGGGCGCGCACCTTGTCCCGGTCGATCCCCGAGTAGCGTGCCACCAGTCCCTGGGCGGCGCCGATGCCTTGGGTGCCGGACCAAATGTCCGCCTCGTCATTCGCAATGCGAACCACCGCGTTCATGGGTTCCATGGGTGCGTGCGCGAGATAGGGTGCCCAGTAGTCGCTTTCGACTACCGTTTCGGCGCTGCCGAGTGCGGCTTCGATGTCGCCGGCTTCCTCCGCGACGAGTCCCTCATCGGCTTCGAGGGCGGCTTGGTAATCGGCCTTGATGTCGGCGGTGCCGAGGCTCGCGAGTTGGGGGAGGTCCCACGCCACGTCGAGCGCGTCGGCCGCCTTGCGTGCCTGCCAGAACTCCTTGGCGACGACGGCAACGCCGCTCGCGATCTCCACCACGTCGGTGACGCCAGGCTCGGCGAGGGCCGCTGCCTTGTCCACCGAGCGCAACGTGCCGCCCGCAACCGGACATCGCTTGACCACGGCGTGATGCATGTCCGGGATGTCGATGTCGATGCCGTAGGTGGCGGTGCCGGTGGCCTTGGCCAAGCCATCGAGGCGCGGGAAGTCCTTGCCGATGTACTTGAAGGCGCTTGCCGGTTTCAACGACGGCGGCAGCTCCGGGATCTCCAGCGTTGCGGCGGCGGTGGCGAAGTCGCCGTAGCGACGGCGGACGCCGTCGGCCACGACATGGCCATCCTCGGTGCTGAGTGCGCTTGCCGGCACGCCGAGCTCGGTAGCCGCCGCTTCCAGCAGCAAGTGCCGGCACTGTGCGCCCATTTCGCGCAGTGGCTGGTAGTGCCCGCGCACGGAAGTGCTGCCGCCCGTGATCTGCACGCCGAAAACAGGATTGGCGTACTCCTCATGGGGACCGGCGAAGACGACCTCCATGTTCCACGGCGCCACGTCGAGCTCTTCGCCGATGATGGTGGCAAGGCCCGTGGTAATGCCTTGTCCCATCTCGTCGCGGGGGCAAAAGAAACGCACGACGTTGTCCGGGGTGATTTGCAGGAAGGCGTTGGGGACGAACGCTCCGTCTTCTGGCGTGATCGGCGGCCGGCTTGCACCGCAGCCGGCGAGGCCCACGCCGAGGACAAGGCCGCCGCCGGCAAAGCCCGTGGCGGTGAGGAACTTGCGGCGAGAGAGGCTCGCGTCGTTCATGCCGGCGCCTCCTCGGCGAGTATGCCGGCAGCGTCGCCGGCGTTGTGGCTGGCAACCGACAGGATCGCCTTCTTGATGCGCGGATAGCAGCCGCAGCGGCAGATGTTGCCGGCCATGCCCTGTTCCACCTCTTCCTCGGTCGGGTTCGGGTTGTGGGCGAGGAGGGCGGCTGCGGACATGATCTGCCCAGGCTGGCAATAGCCGCACTGCAGCACGCTCTGCTCCGTCCAGGCGGTTTGCAGCGGATGCGGGCTCGAAGGCGTGCCGAGCCCCTCGATGGTGGTGACGCTTTCGCCCTGCACGGCGACGAGCGGCGTGATGCAGCTGCGAACCGCCTCGCCGGCCACGTGCATGGTGCAGGCACCGCACTGGCCCATGCCGCAGCCGTACTTCGCACCCTTGAGCTTGAAGGTGTCGCGGACGATCCAGAGCAGGGGCGTGTCCGGGGAAGCGTCCGTGCGGACGCGCTGCCCGTTCAATGTGAACTCGATCATGCAACTGCTCTCCTCTGTCGGGTGGGAGATGTCGGCCCTAGCGTGGAGGCGCTTGAAGGAGAGCACCCAAGCTTTCCAGTGGATCCCACTCTACCTGAACGGTGACCACATCGGTATCGCAGTACTGGCGGTCCTCGATCCCCTGCTAGCGCCACAAGAACCGTTGCCATTCGGCAACGCTTCCTGCCCCAGCCCAGGCCGTCCTGTCACCCCGTCGGCATTCGGCCAGCTTGCGCCGTCCGAAGTCCGACAGGCTGCTAGGCGTGTCGCGGTGGAGCGACGCCGTCGGCGCGCAGCGCGTCGAGGTCCGACAGCGAACCGTCGCCCCGCGACAGGCAGGCGACGATCGCCCACGCCCTTGCAGAGGGTCCGCTATGCCGTGGTTGCCTCGCCGGTGATGACCTCCTCCTGGTCCGTGGGCACGTAGAAGTACGACCCTGGCATGAAGTCGTAACCTAGGTCGCCCAAGAGCCGCCGTTGTCTTGGCGTGCAGCGCTGGGCCACGTCGGGAATCGAGCCGTAGTCGTAGCAGCGGACCCATAGCTGGCAGTAGTTGTAGAGGAGCACTTTGCGGGCGGTGTTGGAGTCGTTGCGGGAGGGGCCGTGCCAGAGGGCGTGGGGGAAGAGATACACGTCGCCGGCGTTGCCCATGAGTTGGGCGGCGCCGGGGGAGTAGGGGGTGATGGGTTCCGAGCGTTCGCCTGGGAGGGGAATGGGACGCATGTGGCTGCCGGGGAAGACGGTGAGATTGCCGCGGTCTTTCTCCGTCACGTCGGTCAGGAGGTACATGGCCTTCATGGCGATGGGCGGGCTCGATTCGCTCACGCGCGTCAGCCGGAGCGACTCGCCGCCGTCGGTGTGGGTGTAGCCGGGGAACCTGGGGGAGGGCGGACGAACGATGGCCTGGCTCATGCTGAACAGGATGTTCGGGCCCATGATGTCGACGATGTAGTCGAACACTGGGGAACGGTCCATCAGGTCGATGAAGGACTGGTCATAGGTGAGCAGCTCGCGGCGGTCCATGAAGCCGCTCGGGTCCTGGTCTGGCGTTTGCTCCATCCATCTGTAGTGGCCGATGGGAAGTTCCGGCTTGCGGTCTGGCTCGTAGCCCGGCAGTTTGCGCACGCGGTCCATCTGGTCGGAATAGTGCTGCACCTCGTCGGGATTGAGGACGCCCTCGAGGTGCAGGTAGCCGTCTACCTGCCATTGCCGGCGCTGTTCGGCGGTCAGGGTCTGCATGGTCGTTTCCTCCCGTGGCTTGTCGCGGCTTGCCTCGTGCGGATCGATCAGATGCCGTACAGGGCCTTCACGTTGTCGTGGGTGATCTTGGTGCGGTCTGCTTCCGGCACGCCCTCGAAGATCTCGTCGATCACCTGGGTGGAGCAGGGCCAGGTGGAGTCCACGTGCGGGTAGTCGGAGCCCCACATCAGGTTGTCCACGCCGATGAGTTCACGGGTGAGAACCGCCGGACGGTCGTCTTCGATGGTGGCGTAGAACTGGCGCAGCCAGACATCGTGTGGGCGCTCGCCGGTGTAGTCGGTGTTGCGGAAGCGGTGCTCGCGGAAGATGCCTTGATCCACGCGGTCGAGCCAATGGGCGATCCAGCCGGCGTTGAACTCGCCCACTACCCACTTCATGGTGGGGTGGCGCTCGGCGGGGCCGCGGCACATGAGATCCACCAGCGTGCGCTGGATGGTGGTGGCGGAGGCGGCATAGTCGGCGGTTTCGTCGCGGCCGAGCTTGCTTGGGCGGTATTGCGGCGGCACATAGGCGTTGGTGCCGACATGCATGGAGAGCGGGAATCTGGCCTCGGCCGCGCAAGCCCAAAGCGGGTCGTAGATTTCGTCGTGGTAGGGGACATCCACCGGCGCGGCGCAGGGGATGCAGCCACCCTTGAAACCCTTCTTGATGACGCGGTCGAGTTCGGCCTCGGCCGCTTCGGGGTCTTGCACCGGGATCGCGGCGAGGCCGAACAGGCGCCCGTTGGAGGCGTTGGCGTAGTCGTGCAGCCAGTCGTTGTAGTTCTTCTGGCAGGCGACGAGGAGTTCGGTGTTCTCAAAGCTGAAGAGGCCAAAGAAGCCGGGGTAGAGGAATTCGGCGCCCACGCCGTCCTGGTCCTGGTCGTCGGCGCGCATGGCACCGTCGCGGATGCCGGCCCGCAGGCCGTCGTAGCCCTTGGCGAGGATGCGCTTGGCCTCCGCGTCCGTCATGTCGTCCACTTCGGGTTTGTGGCCGCGGCGGCGCTGCACCGTAATGCCCTCGCGCAGCCGCATCCCGGCGAAGCCCATGCGCCGACGGATGCCGCGCGCACCCTTGGCCGGAATGACGATGGCGTCGTGGACGGTGCCGGCGCCGGTCACCCTCGGCGCATCGTCCCCGAAGCGCTCGGCGAGGCCAATGAATACGTCCTCGGACTCCACCACATGCGAATCTGCGGAAATCGGTCTCATGCCCGCGCCCTCCCTGGAGCCGTTGCACTCTTTGCCCAATGGGCGACTTTCGCGCAAATCGCCCTCTTTTGGAAGCGGGGGCAGTGTCTCCAGCAGTTCTCATTTTGGTGTCTGGCTTCACCGTCAGGCGCATTGCACCCCGCGTTTCGGACCCAATCCGGGCCAAATCGACCGGCAGACCCGTCCAGTTGAGGGGGCTGAAGGCCAAAATGAGAATTGCTGCAGTGTCTCACTTTGGCTTGTGCAGTGTCTGGCACCGTCCCGCGGGGGGAGGGCGTCCCGCCCTCCATCGCGCCGCCAGGCGCGCCGCGCCGTCAGGCGCCGCGCCCGCAAGGTCGCGCAGGGCACATCGCGGCATGTGCAGGGAGGACGCGGCTGACGGCGCGCATGGAGGGCGGGACGCCCTCCCTCCGAAAGAGGTCTCCCGCCAGAGAGTCCTCCCGGCCTTCTCGAATGCCTCTCCTGCATGCCTGCTATGTTTGCGCCCTGGCGTAGCGTTGCCGGGGAGGACGAGGAACGCATGACAGGCATCGATCCACGGTCGCTGTTCGACGACGAACGCATGTCGAGCTATCTGCGTGACGGCTATGTGGTGCTTGCGCCGGAGGAGTTGCCGGAGTCGTTCCACGACGAGATGTTCGCTGCGGCATGTGCGGTTCACGACGATGCTCGTGCCATCGGTGGCGACTCGAACCATTTGCAGATGATCGGTGACAACCTTCGCGCACGCATTCCTGCGCTCGACCGACTGCTTGGCTGCGACACGGTGCGGGGGGCGCTCACCAGCGTCCTGGGCGAGGGCTTTGTGCTGCATCCGCACCACTTCGTGCATGAGGCCACGCCGAACGACCAGAGCTTCCATCAGGACGGCAACCTGCCGTGGAACGAGCGGGCGCATTACCGCACGCACCGGCCCAACTGGGCCATGCTGTTCTACTACCCGCAGCGGGTGACGGAGGAGAGCGGCCCGACGGAGGTGCTGCCGGGGACGCAGTATTGGACCACGGACTTCGAGCGCGACGACGGCACGTGGCATCGCGGGGATGCGGTGGACAAGACGCTGAGGCGTGAGGAACTCGCCAATGCAGACCTTGCCGCGCGGGATCGGCGCATCGGCGAGGTGGTGGACCTGCTCGGCGTGCCTGGCCTGGAACGGCGTCGATTGACGGTGGACGCCGGCAGCTTGGTGCTGGCGAATTACGACCTCTTCCATCGCGGCACGCGGGCGTCGGCGCACGCGGCTTCGCGTAGGTTCATGTTCAAGTTCTACTACTTCCGCACGCAGGAGCCGAGGCGGGCGACTTGGCGGAATGCATCGGCTTCGCCGCCTATGGGTGGCGAATTCAGCCCGGTGGATGGCGTCGTGGAGTCGATCTGGCATTGGCTGCGCGGGGATGCAGGGCGGTGGGTCTCGCGGTCTTGCGAAGACCCGGTGAGCGGGGTCGAGAATGCGGCCGCAGAGGACGAGCGAGTTCGGCTGGCCTATGAGCTTGGCTTCTGCGCTCGCAACGACCACACCCTGCTGCCGGAGATCGAACGGCTGCTGACCGGCGCTCCAGAGGCTGTGCGACGGTCGATGGGCTATGCCATCGGCGTTGCCGGTGGCTGCGCTGAGGGTATCGTGCTGCGCGCATTGGCGCACGCGGATGCTCGGGTGCGACGGGTGGGCTGTCTTGCGGCCGCGGAGGCGCGTCTCGAATCTGAGGCGGTGGCGGCGGCTTTGCTTGCATGCCTGGAAGGGGACCCGGACGACCTTGTCCGCTCAAACGCGGCCTACTCGCTCGGCAACATCGCCCGTCTTGTGCCGGAGCGGGCGCCGGCGGCTCGGCTTCTGGCACGACTCGAACCCGGTGCCGAACCGGACAACTCCAGCAATGGCGGCATGACCCGCTCGACGGTGCGCGAGAGCGTCGCCTATGCGATCAACAATGTTCGGCTCAATGCGTCGGACTTGGGCCGCTTGGCCGAACTCGGCCTTGCCGACCACGACCGATATGTGCGCGGCCTCGCCATCACCGCTCTCGAACACCATGTGGGCGTGTGTGGCGGCGATTGGGTGCGACGTTTTGTGACGCATTTGACGGCATCCCGGTTCAGCGAACGTCCGCCGAGACCTGAAGCCGTGGGCGGCTGAGTTGCTCACCAGCCTTCAGAACCCCCGCGTCAAGCAGGTTGTTCGACTGCGGCAGCGGCGGGTGCGGGTGAGGGAGGGGCGGTTCATGGTGGAGGGCTGGCGCGAGCTGGAGCGCGCTGTCGATGCCGGGGCGAAGATCGAGACGATGTTCCATTGCGACGCGTTGCATCGTGGCGAGCAAGAGCGCGACTTGGTTCGTCGCCTTCGTGCAGGGGGCGCCGAACTTCAGGCCACGTCTGCCGAAGTGTTCCGCAAGATGTCCTATCGGCAGGGGCCCGATGGCCTGCTCGGCATCGTCGCCACCTGGGAGCTGGCGCTGCAGCAACTCGCGGTTCCTGTCGACGGGCTTTGGCTTGTGGCAGAGGGAATCGAAAAGCCCGGCAACCTTGGCGCCATGCTGCGCTCGGCGGACGCGACCGGCGCCGGGGTGATCGTCGCGGATCCCGCGACAGACGCATTCAACCCGAACGTGATCCGCGCCAGCATCGGCACCCTGTTCACGGTTCCGTTGGCGGAGGCCACAAGCGCCGAAGTGCGCACCTGGCTCGAGGCACACGCCATTCGGCCAATCACGGCTGTGCCGGACGCGACCGTCCCCTACACGGAGGCGAACCTAACCGGTGCGCTGGCGCTGGTGGTTGGCAGCGAACACGCAGGATTGAGCGCCGCATGGCGGGAAGCGGACATGGCGTCCGTGTCCATCCCCATGTCCGGCCATGCCGACTCGGTGAACGCCGCGATGGCCGCCACCATCCTGCTGTTCGAGGCCCGCCGCCAACGCTCTCTACGACGATGTTGACGGATGGCGCATCGAGGGAGGGCGTCTCGCCTCCCTGCGCGCCGACAGGCGCGTCCCCGGGCTAGAGAACTCCAAAAGGGACTCATCGGGTCAGGCCGCCGCGCCCCAGCGGACTGCGTTGTCGAGAATGGTGTTGAAGGCTTCGGTTTCCCACGAGCCGCGGAAGACCATCGGCGTCTTGCCGCCGGCGCCTACGCTTTCGTCCACCAAGGGTTGGCCGTTGGTTGCCGGCGAGTGGCAGTGACCGAGGGCGACATAGACCACCGCGCCCTTGCCCACGGTGCGCTCGAGGCCCAGCACGCGGGTCTTGCCGTCTTCGCGCACCGACGTGTCCTCGTCATAGACGAAGCCGAAGCCTGGCGGTGACGGATCCTTCGGCAGTTCGGTGGTGAGCAGCGTTCGGCTCTCGCCCACGGGCTCCACGAGATAGAGTTCGTCGGACGTCTCGAAATTGGCCGGAAGGCCAGCAGTGATCGGATGGTCGGCTTCCACCTTCACCTCGAACTTGCTGAGGGGCGGGTGGTTGAGGAAGAACGCGCCCAGGGCGTCGTGATGGGCGAGGCGGACCATGCGCCGACGCCGGCTGCCCTCGATGCGCGCCGCACGACCACCGCTCGTGCCGTGCAGGGCGAACCAGCGACCGCCGCCGTCGAGCCAGTTCTCGATGTCGCCACACTGGGCGTCGTCGGGATAGGGCCCCGCAACATACGTCATCAGCAGGCTGATGCCATCGAGCCGCGTGGCGATGTCCGAAAAGTCGTTGCCAACGGTGGTTTGGCAGCCGCCGTCGTAGAGCTTCTGAAGAAGCATGATGCGGGCGAAGTCCATGTCGTGCCCCGCCGTGGCGCCGACAGGAAACCCGCCGACAATGAGATGCGCTCGTTTCGATGCCATGTTCCCCTCCGTGACTCTCCAGTTCGCGCTCTGCGTGCGCCCTAATGCCGGCGGCGGCTGCCCCTTAAGCGGGCTGCTGCCCGGCGAAGCCTTGGAACCGCCCTTCGACACGCGCCATGGGTTCGCACGCAAGTTCGCCATGTCGTGATGCAGCCCCGCATGAGCCCTGGAATCGCGCCGTCAAGCGTCGTCCCGGCTGCCAGCACCGTGATCCACTCGCCACTCGCCCGAATTCTTCTGTCCAGTGGTCGGGACCTTATCAGATAGCCAGGCCGGCAAGCGTCTGTCGCGTCGCTTCTGTGTCATGCTTTGCGTTGGTTGCGGCACGCCGCGAACCGAACATGGACAGAGGGGGACAGCGCAAAGTGAGGGTCATCACGGGAGTTGGCGGCTGGCCGGCACAGATTGCCGAGCAGGCGCAGGCGGCAGAGGCCGCGGGGTTCGACGCCATCACCTGCGGCGAGCTGTCGCACGATTCGATGCTCACCATGGCGGTGGCTGCCACCGCGACGGAACGCGTCGGCTTGCAGACCTCCGTGACCATCGCCTTTCCGCGCAGCCCGATGGTGCTGGCGATGGAGGCGTGGGACATTCAGCACCTTTCCAGGGGGCGCTTCGTGCTCGGCCTCGGCAGCCAGGTGAAGGGGCACAACGAGCGCCGCTTCGGCGGCACTTGGACCGCGCCAGCGCCGCGAATGCGCGAGTACATCCAGATGATGCATGAAGTCTGGGCTTCGTGGCAGGACGGCAAGCAGCCCGAGTTCCTCGGCAAGCACTACACCTACACGCTGATGACCCCCAACTTCAACCCGGGGCCCATCGACTTCCCCCGCCCCAAGGTCGGGCTGGCGATGGTCGGCCCCGGCATGGCGAGGGTTGCCGGCGACGTGGCCGATGTCGTCATGCCCCACGGCGGGATCATGTCCGACAAGTACATGCGCGAGGTGCTGCTGCCGGCGGTTCGGGAGGGCCTCGTGCGATCCGGCCGCGACTGGAGCGACTTGGAGGTCGCCGAGAGCGGCTATCTCGTGGTGGGTGACGACGACAGCGAGATCGAGCGCAAGATAGACGGCATGAGGAGGGCGCTTTCGTTCTATGGCTCCACCCGCACGTACCACAAGGTTCTCGCGCTGCACGGCCTGGAGGAACTCGGCCTGAAGCTGCACGCGCTGTCGCTGCAAGGCAAGTGGCAGGAGATGCACGACACGGTGCAGCCGGACCACATCCTCGCGCTGGCAGACACCTGCACCTGGGACCAGCTGCCGGAGTTCCTTGCCGAGCGGCGCGAATATGCCACCCGCACCGGGCTCGGCATTCGACGGGAGACGCCAGACCAACGCGAGCGCGCCAACGATGTATTGAGACGGGTGCAGGCGGTGGACAACCCCGGCGTGCCGCGCGGCCTCGAAATATGAGGGTGCCAGGAGCCTTCAGCCAGGGAAGCATCCCCGACCGCTGACGCGCAAGGAAGCACCGGCAATTCCCCCATCGCTGGGGGGCGTACTTCCATGCGAGGCAAGCGCCGTAGAACGGCGCTTACCTCCTGGCCGAAGGCGCGAGCGAATGCGAGCCCGAAGGCCAAGCAGTTCGCGAAGCGAACTGCCGACGCGCCCATTAGGGCGCGCTAGTGGAGGGCCGTTGCCCTCCGTGCGCGCCGCTGGGCGTGAAGGAATCCGGTAGTTTGGCAACACAGGAGAGGAACGATGGCGGACGGTGACCTCATTACCACGATCGACGAATTCCAGGACGAATACCGCAAGACCATCGGCCAGACGCTGCCACACCGGCCCAGCAAGCAGGCAAACATCGACAACATCCGTCGCTTCGGCGATGGCGTCGGCGACTACAACCCGCTGTGGCGCGACGAGGCGCACGCGGCGGCAAGCCGCTACGGCATGATCACCGCGCCGCCGCCGTTCCTGTTCGGCGTCACGCTGGGCGTGGTCGCGGGCGAGACCGGCGGCATCGACCGACCGCGGGTGTCCACGGAGTACCTGCCGGTCAACTACGCGGGAGCGGAGATCGAGTTCGTGCGCTCCATCTGGCGCGACGACACCCTCACCGCAAGCGAAACGGTGGGCGAGACGATCCGCAAGACCAGCAGCCGCATTGGCGCGATCAACTTCAACACCGGCTTTGTCACCTTCATCAACCAGCGCAAGGAGGTGGTCGCCACCATCAAGACGACGATGGCGCGCTACCAGAACATGGGCCACACCCTGGAATACGACCGTTCACCCAGGGAAGGCGAGGGCGGCAGCGTCGTCGAGCCGGCCGATCCGCTGGTGTGGGAGCGACAGCGGCGGGGCGCGGAGACACGGTATTGGGAAGACGTGGCGGTGAGCGACGCGCTGCCGGCGCTGCCGAAGGGCACCTATTCGGTGACGGAGCTGTTCCTGTTCACGCACGGCGTGCTCGGCACCGGGCGCACATCCCGCGCCGCGCTGGCGGCGGAAGGCTCCGCCGATCTGGGCGGCGGCGGTCGCTTCGACGAGGGACACGCCCGCAAGCGGCGCAACATGCCAGGCCAGTTCGACTTTGGCCCCCAGCGGGTCTGCTGGCTCAGTCAGGTCGTCACCGACTGGATGGGCGACGACGGAGTGCTCAAGACCCTGAGCGCGCAAATCCGCCACCCCAACGTAGTCGGCGACACCAATACAGTCCACGGCGAAGTAACGGGCAAGTCAGTGGCCGGCGACGAGCATCTGGTTGAAGTTCAGGTCCGCAACCTCAATCAATCCGGCCTCCCCACAGCTCTCGGCACTGCGACGGTTGCCCTGCCGTCACGGGGCGGTTAGCAGACAGGTCACCAGCCAAGCGCATACGCCATGGAGGGCAGAATGCCTCCCTCCGAGCTGTTTCGAGCCAGCTCTGGCGGATTCGGTGAGGGCCCTTGGGAGCGAGGGCATTCTGCCCCGCACGTGCCCGATAGGGCGCGCGACTTTGGGGACACGGCAGGCGCGACGCCTTACGCCTGCTCCTGCGCAACGCGGTGTGGGGAGCGGGCGCCGGGTGGGGTATCGCCGGATTTGGGCATGGGGTCCCAGCGGGTGGTCATCAGTTAGCGCATGGCAGCTTGGGTTGCAGAAGGCGAGTTCAGTCGCTGGAGGGCCTCGATGGCCCAGCCACGCACATGGTGGTGCCAGAAGTAGAGGTTCTCCGCAAGCGCTGGCACCAGCACGTCGGGATTCGCGATGTCGGGCGCCAGGCGGGCTGCGGTGGTGGCGGCGTCGCGGCGGACGAGGGCGTCTTCGTCTTGGAGCGGGCGCAGGAGCCTCGTGGCGTCGAAGGGGTGTCCTTGGGCCATCGTGCCGATGGCTTCGACGGCGTAGCGGCGGACGTTGGGGTCGTCGTGTTTGGTTGCCTGCAACACTGCCGGCAGTGCAGCCGATGCCGGCGTGCCGATGTCGCCTAGTACGTCGAGCGCGCGCACGGTGCGGTCTGCGTCCTTGCCGTCTGCCACCGCCGCGAGACGTGGCGTGGCGGCAGCGCCGGCGGCGACCAGGCCGTAGGCGGCGATGGTTCGCAAGGCCACATCTTCGGCAAGGAATGCATCCCAAAGCGGTTCCAGCCCCGGCCCTCCACCTGCTGCGGCCATTCCGAGGGAGTAGGCCGCGCCCAAGGCAACGCTGTCGTCGTCGCTTGCGAGATCGCGGCTGCAGGTCACGGCGTCTCTCGACGGCTTGCCGCGATGCCAATCCCACATCGACCGCCACACCGGCACGAGCGGTGCATTGCCGCGCGGCCAAGGCGATCCGGCGTGTTGCCACGATGGCCCCAGCGGGTCCCGGTCCCGGGTGAACAGGAACTTCACCATGTGCCGCGACTCCTCCGTGACGTTGGCGCTGTGGCGGCCATGCACGATGTCGAAATGGACGATCGTGGCGGTGCCGATGCCGCCGGTGAGGGGAATCTTGGCCGCTTCCCAGGGTTCGTCCAGCCGTGCCATCCTGGCGAAGAGGGCGGGGTTGTCCCTGCGGAACTGCTCCAGGCGCTCGCGGTGCCAACGCCTTGCCGGTTCGCTTTGCATCAGGCTTGCGCCGAATTTGGCGACCGCCTCCTTGCGCGCGCGTTGATTGAACTCGGTCAATTCGTGACGCGCAGCCTCCAGGGCCCGCCGCGGCACGTACTGGCTGCCCGGCACGATGCCCGTTGGGCCTTTCTCCAAGGGGGTGTCCTGCGGGTAGTAGAACAGCATGGCATGGCGGGTGCGGTGCATCCGCCGCAGGCCATCCACTGCGTAGTGCGAGTGGTTGTCGCCATCCTTGTGCAGGGGTTGCGCGGCGTTCGGAAAGCTGAAGTGGTCGTGGCGGTGGAAGTGGAGGTAGTAGCCGGGGCCCAGGATGGACGTGAGCGCGCCGCGAATTGCCGGCTCCTCCAGCATGTGCGCGAGTTCCGGCACACAGGGAAGGAGGTTGTTGTGGCCACGCGGGCCGCCTTCGTCCAACTCGTCGAGCGCATCGTGCATCCGCTCGTGGAACTCCTGGGGAAGCTCCGACCGAACGCTGAGGTAGCCGTCGCGGAGGAAGCTCTGCATGGCAGCATCGTCGAGCAGCCGCTGGTCGCTCGCTGCGATGCCTGGGAGTGGGTTTGTCACGTTCTCTCCCCTGCTGTATCCGCGCAGACACTACGGAGCCGGCGGCGGACTTGCCTCATGGGCTTGGCGATGCTTCCTGTCCGGTGGCTCGACCCGAATGAGCGGGTGCCTGTAAAGCCTCAAGGGCAAGCGTCGGCTCATGTTGCTCCAGCCGTTGCCGCGCCGCGGTGTCCAGAAGTTACCGTGCGACAAGGCCCATCGGCAGCCACCCGCTTTTGGCCCGTCCGTGAGCGGAGCCAGCACGAGCTCCCTCTCCACCTTCGGGCGCGAGGAAGCGGTCGAGGTCGGCGCTCGTGCCGGTGTCCATGAACCCTTGCATGGAAGTACGCCCCCAGCGATGGGGGAATTGCCGGTACTTCCTTACGCGTCAGTGGTCGGGGATGCTTCCCCGGCTGAAGGCTCCTGATCATGTTCGACAGAATCGCGCCGTTCACCCAACCGGAAGCGGCTCACCATCTTGTAGAGACCACCAGCCGACATCTCCACCTTGGCCTGCGTCTTGCCGAACGTCCCGGCCCAGTCATCGAACCAGTTGAGGCCGGCGTCCCGGAGCACCTGCGGCTGGAAGAACCGCTGCAGGGCGAACACCTCCGCCAGGGTGTTCTTCACCGGGTGCCCGACATCATCGCCCAGGTGTCCAGCGCGGGTTGCGGAACACCCGCTCGCCAAGCTCCTCGATGGTCTGCTCCACCGGACGCCCCCGCAGTTCGGCCGCCTGCTCCGTGTCGAACTCGCCGTGGCGGCCCATCGCCACCAGCATCGCCGCCGCAACGTCGAATGACCGCAGTTCTCCGCTTCCTCACGGCAAATCGCCGCTGCGGGTTGACCAACTCATCGCGCTCCCGGACTATACCGCCTGTAACGGCGCAGGGGGGTCGCAAAGCCATGTCCCACATCGATATCGGTGGAACAGCCTATGTTCACGACGACACTAGGCTCGCCGATCTTGAGAAGCTCGCGGATCGCGTTCGAAGCCTGAGGGCGCAAGGCAGGCTTTCCCCCGAAGTCCTCTACCGGATCCGCAAACATTTCCGCATCAAAAACATCTACCACTCGAACGCTATCGAAGGCAACGCACTCGCGGTTGGTGAGACGCGTGAGGTCGTCGAACACGGTCTCACGATCGCCGCAAGCCTCTTAAGGACCAAGCCGAAGCGCGTAACCTCTCGCATGCTCTTGACTTCTTGGAGAAACTGGCGAGCAGCCGCACGCCCATCACAGAGCACGACGTTCGTCAGCTGCACGCGCTCGTGCTCCACGAGATAACCGAAGAGGCAGGCGCGTACCGATCCTCGGCAGTCTCGATCAGCGGTTCCGACTATTCGCCCCCTGGACCGGAGTCCGTCCCGGCACAGATGGCAGATTTCGGACGCTGGCTTTCCGACGTCAGTGTTCCCGGCGCCAACGCCTTCGCTGGCGTGTCCGGTCTCGTCGTCGCGGCGGCGGCGCACACATGGTTCGTTACGGTGCATCCGTTCATCGACGGCAACGGTCGAGTGGCGAGACTGCTCCTGAATCTAATGCTCATCAGGCACGGCTATCCAATTGCCATCATCACAAAGGAAGACCGCCTTCGATACTACGACGCTCTAGAGTTCTCGCAGGCGTCCGACCTCACTCCGTTTCATCGTCCTTCTGACCGAGTGCATCGAGGAGAGCCTGGAGGAATACGAAGCTACGGCCGAGGAGCAACGCGAGCAGAGCGAATGGGCAGCCTCGCTCGCGGCCAAATTCACCCAGCCCGAACGCATATTGCGCCAGGCAAAGCCCTGGAGAGGAGGATGAGATGACCTGAAACCTCTTACCGCGATCCAGCGGGTTCGACCCCCGCCCGGCAAAGGCGCAGCCCGCCAGCCGGAAGCGAGTCTTGCATGGCGTGCGGCAACGCCCGTCGTGAAGCGTAGACAGCAGGTGACGAAGCGGCGGCGGAAGCCTCGAAATCGGAAAGCGACGATGCCCTCTCTGTTAACCCAAGTTTACCAACGAAAAGAATAAACTGTTGTATCTCAACAATTTAGGTTGACCGAATCGCGCGCATGGCACTACATTCGTGCCCGACGTGATGGTTTCCCCTCAGACGACCGCCTGGTGTGTCCCCCCGGCTGAGGAGGGGATCCCCAAGGCATCGAGGATGGCCTTCTGCTGCGGTTCCGGGCGCGTCGCCTTGCGCACATGCAGCGTGCGTCCGTCGGCGCGCTTGAACGTCGCGGTCACCCGCTGACGGCCGCCGAGAATCCGTTTGAGCGTCGTCCAGTTCGCCGTGCGCATCGGCCCGTCGCCGCGCTCGGCCAGACGGGTGCGAATCACCTGGACCCGTTGGTAGGCGATCACCGTGATGAACAGATGGCCCTCGGCACGGCGCGGCTTGCGGTGATGGATGGGGCGCAGGCCCAGTTCGGATTTCAGGGAACGGAACGCCGCCTCGACATCCGTGAGCAGGGTGAAGGTGCGCCACAGGCGCTCCTCGCTGAAGTCGGTCTCGTTGCTGCGCAGGCAATAGACGCCCGGATGGGTGAGCATCGTCCCGGCCACCGGCGTGCGGAGGAAGGTCACCGCCACGGCCCGTTTGCCGCTCTCGTCGGTTGCCACCGCGATGTCGTAGTGTTGGCCGACACCGCGGCTCTTCTCCACCAGCCGGCCGATGCGTTGCCAGATCTTTTCCGGCTTCTTCTGCGTGCGCGGCCGCGACAGCCCCTCGTTGATCGCATCGAGATCCCGCTCCAGGCGTTGCGCAAACCGCTCGGCCATGCCGCGCTCCTTCTCGGCACGCTGCTCGGAGCAGCAGTACAGGCGCACCTCGCCCGCCTCGGCGTCGTCCACCTTCTCCAGATGCACCACCCCGCCGCTGCGGGTGCGGTGGGCGAGTGCCGCCTCGGGCTCGAAGCGGCGCTTGCGCTCGCGCGAGACCACGATGTAGCGGTACCCGTTCGCCTTCAGCCAGTCGACCTGTCGCTCGGTGGCGATGCCCCGGTCGAGCACCACCCGCGACCCCGGCGGTGCCCCGAGCGCGTCCAGCATGCCGGAAAGCGTCCGGTCTTCCTTGACGTTGCCCGCGAACACCCGCGAACGCCGCACGAAACCACCCCCGTCCAGCACCAGCCCCAGGGTGAGCAGCTTGCAGTCGCTGCGCTTCTCCTTCGAATGCCCCCGCCGCGCCTCGGGCTGATCCGCCACATCGCCCTCGTAATAGGTGTTGGTCAGATCGTAGAGCGTCACCGTCGGCGCCAGGTCGAACAGGTCCATGGCGCTCTCGAACAGATGCGCCTCGATCGCTTCGCGGTGGGCAACCAAGGCATCCGAGGCCCGGTACAACTGCATCGCCCCCATGGTCTCGAAGTCCACACCCAGCAACTCCCCCAAGGCACTGCGCTCGCGCAGCCAGGCGTGCGTGGCCCGCTCCGAGGCCGGGTACGCAAGCCGCGCCACGATCGAGGCCACCGCGGCCGTGCACGGCGACGCGTTGATGCCCAGGGTCGACAGCAACTCCATCAGGCCCAACCGCTCGACCGCCCACAGTCCCGCCTGCTCGACCGCCCACAGTCCCGCCTGCTCGACGCCCACGCTGCGCGGGCGCGTCAACTCGAGCGACGCCACGTCCACACGGACCGGATCACGCACCGCTTCGGCGTCCCCCGCCCGGCCGCGGGCCAGCAGTTGCGCCCCGATCCGTTGCGCTTCTTCCTCGACGGCAGCCGGCGCATCGTCGGTGAGCGGCGCCTGGCCGTTCAAGATCTCGTCGATGCGCCGGCACAGTTCCGGCCACTCCTCCACAGGCAGGTCGAAATCGCTGCCGAGGTTCAACAACGTGCGCTGGCGGACCTTGGCGCCGTCGCGCCGACTGTGCACGAGGCGGTGGGAGTGGTAGTCCTGGCCGCCGGTGCGGCGGGTGAGGGTACGGCGGATGAACATGGCGGGTGGCGGTAGCGGCGCCCGCCACCCATGTCAACCGACACCACCCCATTATGGCACTACATCGGTCGATCCACCCCACCAGGAACCGGAAAACAACGAGTTGCCGACCCCAAAACCGTCAATCACCGCAAGATCGGGCGAAAATCACGGGGTTGTTGGTAAAGATGGGTTAAGCGGGTGGGGGCAGCACCGGAAGCGCCGTCATGGCGAGGCGCAACGGGTCGTCCGGGGTCGTAGACCGGCGCAGAGTCACGGGACGGATCGCCAGGGAACCTGGGAGATCCTGCCCACGCCCGCGACACAAGGATGCTGGAGAGGGAACGCCAGCGACAATCCAGACCCCGGCCTGTCGCCTGCGCCTGCATGGCGACGGGAGCGCCCTCAAGGCGAACACGAACTCGCAGGCAGTGCTCGCGGAGCCGGCTGGCGAAACCAATAGGCCGAAGGACAGGCGGGGGCAGGAAGTCGTAGCGCCCTGACAGTACCGCCGACGGCGGGGAACCGTGGCCAACGGGACCCGCCACAGGGAAGCGGGGCGTCACCTGAACAGACTCACTGATGGGAAACGCTGGAGGAAACCCTGAGTTCCACCAACACGTACACGAAACAGCAGTGGATAGCCGAGCAGGCGAGGGAGCATCCCGAACGGGTGTTCACGTCCCTGCACCACCTGATCGACGGCGACTGGATGCTCGAGGCGTGCCGCCGTACGCGAAAGGATGGGGCAACCGGCATCGACGGCGTGACCGCGGCCGACTGCGAGAAGGCACTGGAGGCGAACCTCGACGACCTCCTGAGCCGGATCAAGTCAGGCCGCCACGTTGCGCCGCCGGCACGGCGGCACTGCATCCCCAAGGCGGACGGCAAGACGCGCCCGCTGGGCATCCCGACGTTCGAAGACAAGGTGGCGCAACGGGCGATCCTGATGTTGCTGGAGCCGATCTACGAGGCGGACTTTGTGCCGTTCTCGTTCGGCTTCCGACCCGAGCGGTCGGCTCACGATGCCCTGCACGCAGTGCGCACGGGCGTCATGGAGCAGCGCCACCGTTGGGTGATCGACGCGGACTTGAAGTCCTGCTTCGACTCAATCTCGCATACGCACCTGCGGTCGTTCCTCGACCTGCGGATCAAGGACGGCGTCGCAAGACGCATGATCGACAAATGGCTCGAGGCAGGGGTGCTCGAAGGGGGCACCGTGCACCGACCCGTGGCCGGGACGCCACAAGGCGGGGTGATCTCGCCGATGCTGTCGAACATCTTCCTGCACCATGTGCTGGACGAGTGGTTCGAACACGTGGCGCGACCGCGTCTGCGTGGCCGGTGCCAGCTGGTGCGGCACGCCGATGACTTCGTCATCGCCTTCGAAGACCGCCAAGATGGCGAACGAGTGCTTGACGTGCTCGGCAAGCGTCTGGATCGCTACGGGCTCACGCTCCATGCGACCAAGACGCGCCATGTGGACTTCCGGCCGAACCCCAAGGGGCGCGACGGGACGGCGATGGCCACGACGTTCGACTTTCTCGGCTTCACCCATGTCTGGGGTCGGTCGAGACGGGGTCGGAACCTCGTGCGCCAGATCACGGCGAAGAGTCGCTTCGCCCGCGCGCTGAAGTCGGTGCATGAGTGGTGCAAGAGCCACCGGCACTGGCCGATGTCTGCGCAGCACGCCTGCCTGTGTCGGGTAATCCGGGGTCACTGCGCCTACCACGGTCTGACGGGGAACAGCAAACGGCTGTCGTGGTTCCGCTTCCAGGTGGCTCGCACCTGGCGCAAGTGGCTCGCACGCCGCGACCGCCTCCGGCGCCTGAACTGGGATCGGATGAACGAAGTTCTCCGACGCCACCCCCTGCCGCCAGCCCGGATCACGCGCCCGTGGCACCGCTTCGTGAGCGAAGCTGTCAGGTGAGGAACCGAGTGCGTCAATTGCGCACGCTCGGATCTGTGAGGGGCGGGGCGCAGCAATGCCCCCGCCTACTCGGCCGTGCGGAGAACGAATACGAGGTGTGGAAGAACGCAATGGAGCTGCTAAAGAGCTACCTCCAGCAGACGGTCGGTGTTTTCGATCAGGCGGCCGAATACGGTCACGTTTACCTCAAGGACTTCGGCAATCTTGAGTTTGAAAAGTATTCTGCACTGCGCCGTGGAGAGTCTGCGAAACGCACGTGGTTTCTTCGCGTCGATTTTCGCCTAGGGGACACGACCGCGCGTTACCTCTTCTTCTTCGGACATGCGAGCCGCGCAATGCGTGGTCGTTGTGATGTCACGCTCCATGTCGCCCGAGAGGAGCCGCCGAGTTCCTTCAATTACGAACGGCTCGAACATATCCAGTCCGTGAATGTTCCTGACCTCTCCGAGGTGGGCTACGAAATGGCGAAGGAGCGGTTCGTCGTCAGAATGCGTAACGGACGCTCGCGCGTGAGCGGTGTGGAGGAGTTCACCAGACGCTTCTTCGAGGACATCGTTGCAAAGCACTTTGGCCGCTAACCCAAGTTTACCAACGAAAAGAATAAACTGTTGTATCTCAACAATTTAGGTTGACCGAATCGCGCGCATGGCACTACATTCGTGCCCGACGTGATGGTTTCCCCTCAGACGACCGCCTGGTGTGTCCCCCCGGCTGAGGAGGGGATCCCCAAGGCATCGAGGATGGCCTTCTGCTGCGGTTCCGGGCGCGTCGCCTTGCGCACATGCAGCGTGCGTCCGTCGGCGCGCTTGAACGTCGCGGTCACCCGCTGACGGCCGCCGAGAATCCGTTTGAGCGTCGTCCAGTTCGCCGTGCGCATCGGCCCGTCGCCGCGCTCGGCCAGACGGGTGCGAATCACCTGGACCCGTTGGTAGGCGATCACCGTGATGAACAGATGGCCCTCGGCACGGCGCGGCTTGCGGTGATGGATGGGGCGCAGGCCCAGTTCGGATTTCAGGGAACGGAACGCCGCCTCGACATCCGTGAGCAGGGTGAAGGTGCGCCACAGGCGCTCCTCGCTGAAGTCGGTCTCGTTGCTGCGCAGGCAATAGACGCCCGGATGGGTGAGCATCGTCCCGGCCACCGGCGTGCGGAGGAAGGTCACCGCCACGGCCCGTTTGCCGCTCTCGTCGGTTGCCACCGCGATGTCGTAGTGTTGGCCGACACCGCGGCTCTTCTCCACCAGCCGGCCGATGCGTTGCCAGATCTTTTCCGGCTTCTTCTGCGTGCGCGGCCGCGACAGCCCCTCGTTGATCGCATCGAGATCCCGCTCCAGGCGTTGCGCAAACCGCTCGGCCATGCCGCGCTCCTTCTCGGCACGCTGCTCGGAGCAGCAGTACAGGCGCACCTCGCCCGCCTCGGCGTCGTCCACCTTCTCCAGATGCACCACCCCGCCGCTGCGGGTGCGGTGGGCGAGTGCCGCCTCGGGCTCGAAGCGGCGCTTGCGCTCGCGCGAGACCACGATGTAGCGGTACCCGTTCGCCTTCAGCCAGTCGACCTGTCGCTCGGTGGCGATGCCCCGGTCGAGCACCACCCGCGACCCCGGCGGTGCCCCGAGCGCGTCCAGCATGCCGGAAAGCGTCCGGTCTTCCTTGACGTTGCCCGCGAACACCCGCGAACGCCGCACGAAACCACCCCCGTCCAGCACCAGCCCCAGGGTGAGCAGCTTGCAGTCGCTGCGCTTCTCCTTCGAATGCCCCCGCCGCGCCTCGGGCTGATCCGCCACATCGCCCTCGTAATAGGTGTTGGTCAGATCGTAGAGCGTCACCGTCGGCGCCAGGTCGAACAGGTCCATGGCGCTCTCGAACAGATGCGCCTCGATCGCTTCGCGGTGGGCAGCCAAGGCATCCGAGGCCCGGTACAACTGCATCGCCCCCATGGTCTCGAAGTCCACACCCAGCAACTCCCCCAAGGCACTGCGCTCGCGCAGCCAGGCGTGCGTGGCCCGCTCCGAGGCCGGGTACGCAAGCCGCGCCACGATCGAGGCCACCGCCGCCGTGCACGGCGACGCGTTGATGCCCAGGGTCGACAGCAACTCCATCAGGCCCAACCGCTCGACCGCCCACAGTCCCGCCTGCTCGACCGCCCACAGTCCCGCCTGCTCGACGCCCACGCTGCGCGGGCGCGTCAACTCGAGCGACGCCACGTCCACACGGACCGGATCACGCACCGCTTCGGCGTCCCCCGCCCGGCCGCGGGCCAGCAGTTGCGCCCCGATCCGTTGCGCTTCTTCCTCGACGGCAGCCGGCGCATCGTCGGTGAGCGGCGCCTGGCCGTTCAAGATCTCGTCGATGCGCCGGCACAGTTCCGGCCACTCCTCCACAGGCAGGTCGAAATCGCTGCCGAGGTTCAACAACGTGCGCTGGCGGACCTTGGCGCCGTCGCGCCGACTGTGCACGAGGCGGTGGGAGTGGTAGTCCTGGCCGCCGGTGCGGCGGGTGAGGGTACGGCGGATGAACATGGCGGGTGACGGTAGCGGCGCCCGCCACCCATGTCAACCGACACCACCCCATTATGGCACTACATCGGTCGATCCACCCCACCAGGAACCGGAAAACAACGAGTTGCCGACCCCAAAACCGTCAATCACCGCAAGATCGGGCGAAAATCACGGGGTTGTTGGTAAAGATGGGCTAAGTCTACGGACTATACCCCGCCACAGTTGCCGGCCTCGCGTGCTCGATGTGGAACCGCAAGGACGCTCTGGGCCGCTAATCGGCCGCAGAATAGTCTCGGCCCGCCCAACCGCGCACGACCTCGCGTGCAGCCCCTCCGCGCACTCCACGCCTCCGTCGGGACGCCTCAGAGAGCGTCGAAGAACGCACGGTCGGGAATCACGCGCTCGACCGTCTTGGTGACGACGCCCAGGCCCTTCTCCTTGAGCAGATGACAGAGCCGTTCACCATCGATAAGGTCGATAGCCATCGCCCCTTCCCGAACCGCCTCCCGCTCCGTGTCCCTCGTGAATCGGCCCGTGGTGATGAAGAGACCTTTGTCCGCTCGGCCCGCTAGGGCGCTGCGGAAGTCGCGGATGCTGCCTGGTCCCACGGTTCCGGCGTAACGCTTGCACTGATAGTTCACGTGGAACGACAGCAGGTTCAGCCGGAGTACGCCCGTACCGTCGATCCCGCCCTTTCCAGTTCCGGCTTGGCATAGACCTCGGCATCGGCGGGGTTCAGCCGGAGTACGCCCGTACCGTCGATCCCGCCATCGTCCGAGCGCCCGGTCACCTCTACCCGGGCGAAGCCATGCTCCCTGAGCAACCGTTGACAAAGACGCTCGAACGTCGCCGGCTCGATCTTGCGCAGCACCTCGAGCAGGGCAGCCTGCCAAGAATCCCCGTCGCTCGCCTCGTCCGCGTCGCCCGAGTCCTCCGCCCGCGCCCCAGGGGCCCCTGTAGTCCGCTCTGATATCCTTCTGCCCTCTGGGCAAACAGACGCTTGGATCTGCGACCCGGACATGGCTTCCCACCATGCAAATCATCGGGAAGAGCCCTCCGTGTGGGCCCAGCGCATCCCCGTCCTGTAAGGTCGGCGCGGTTGAAAAAGGAAGGGGGTCTCCAGTGCAAATGTCCGTTCGAGCAGTTCGAGCGAAGCTCGCGTGGTGTGGCGCGGTCTTTGCCGCGATCGGTGCCACGATGGCCGCGGCGGAGGACGACCGCGGATGGCCGTACCTCGGCGTGCAGGGGGGGCTCCTCGGGGTTGGCGCGACCGTGGGGTACGACGTCTTGGATAGCGTTGCCGTTCGGGGACAGATCAACCGGCTGGACTACAGCTACGACGGAAGGGAGGCCGGCAACGAGTACACCGGGAATCTGGCGCTGTCGTCGACGGCGCTGTTTCTCGACTGGCACGCGGGCGGTGCGTTCCGGCTGACGGCGGGCGCGGTCTACAACGGGAACGAGCTGACGGTCGACGCGACGTCCACGGCGCTCGATATCGGCTCGGGAAGATACGACGGTGTGCTGGGGGTGCGGATGACTTTCGATCAACTTGCGCCATACGCCGGCATCGGGTGGAGCAGCCGGCGCGGCGAACGCGGCGTGGGCGTGGTCGTCGATGTAGGCGTGCTGTTCCAGGGCGTGCCCGGCCTGGCGGCTGACGGGGCAGTCGAGGCGCGCGGCGTTGGCCGGTGCGAGGTGTCCGTTGCAGCGGACAGCGTGACGACCCTGTCGGGGCCCGGCTGCGGGGCGCTCGTTGGGCTGCGCGAGGACGCGACGCGTGAGCATGAGGAACTCGCCGATGCGCTGGCGGATTTCGAGTTTTACCCCGTGGCGACCCTTGGGCTGGTGTACCGGTTTTGATGTAGCCGCCCCGAGTACGCCGGCGTGGCGCAGTTGCCTACTCACTCGAGATGGAAATCTCCTTGTCGGTAATGAATTCCACGAGCGCCGGCTGGCCTTCCTTGGTGGCGGCGATGCCGCGTTCGATGGCGCCCGCAATGTCGCAGGGGTCCGTGACGCGCTCGCCGTAGCCACCGAACGCCTTGGCCATGTCGGCGTAGTTGCCGGAGATGTCGGTGGAGCCGTATTTCTCCTGTGCCACCTGCATGATGGGAATCTCGATGGCCATGGAGAAGTTGTTCATCAGGATCGACAGGATCGGGATGCGCTCCCGCACTGCGGTCTCGAAGTCCATGCCGGTGAAGCCGATGGCGGCGTCGCCCAGACGTTGATGCAGGTCTTCTCCGGCTGCGCCACCTTTGCGCCCATGGCGAGGCCCAGGCCATAGCCAAGCTGGGTGGTCTTGCCCCAACCGATGTAGGACAGTGGCGTTGTGGACTCCCAGAACGGCGAGAGTTGGTCGCGGGGACTGCCGGCGTCGTGGGTGATGATCGTGTTGTCGATGTCCACCGCCCGGTGCAGTTCGCCAAGCACGCGGTAGGGGTTGATGGGGGCCTCGTTGCTGGTTCGCTTGGCCTGCCACTCGGCGAGCCACTCCGCCTTGAGGGTGGCGATGCGCTTCTGCACGCCGCCGGCGCGGTCGTCGGCCTTGCCGTGGTCGCGCTCCGCCATCGCCTCGGTGAGCGCCGCGAGCGAGAGCTTGGCATCGCCAATGAGGGCGTGCTGCACCTCCACGTCCTTGTTGAGATCCATCGGATCGAGGGTGGCATGGATGATGGTCTTGCCGTGCGGCATGGGCACGCCGAAGCCGGTGAGGGCGAAGCTGCAACCGATGCCGAGGATCACGTCGGCCTCGGCGAGGAAGGTCTTCACGGCGCGAGGGTTGGCGCGTCCGCCGGAGCCCAAGGAGAGCGGATGGGTCTCGTTGAATGCGCTCTTGCCCTCCAGGCTGGTGGTGACCGGGATGTTCCACTCCTCGGCCAGGGCGCGCAGTTCGTCCTAGGCTTCGGCGTAGTGGACGCCTTGGCCGGCGTAGATGACGGGCCGCTCGGCATTCGCCAGCACCTCGGCAGCGCGCTCGACGTCCGCAGGGTCCGGGCCGACGCGGGTGGCGAAGCTCGGCGTGTGCTCCCAGCCTTCGGGCACTTCCTCCCGGAACACGTCCACCGGCACTTCGATCAGTACCGGGCCTGGGCGCCCGTTGCGAAGCTGGAAGAACGCCCGCCGCATCACTTCGGGAACGGCCCGGCCCATGGTGAGTGGCTCCGCCCACTTGGTGACGTGGCGCATGTTCAAGGTCGAGTTGAAGTTGGGATAGTAGTTGGCGATGCGGCGCGGGTAGCCGGCCGGGAGCACGAGGATGGGCGCGGACTCCGAGTAGGCCTGCGCCACGCCGCCGAAGGCGTTTTCCGAGCCGGGGCCGTGCTGCATGGTGAACACGCCAATCTTCTTGCCGGAAGAGAGCCGCGAGTACGCATCCGCCATGTGCAGGCCGATGCGCTTGCATGGAAGTACGCCCCCGGGCGATGGGGGAATTGCCGGTACTTCCTTACGCGTCAGCGGTCGGGGATGCTTCCCCGGCTGAAGGCTCCTGGCGCACGACGATGGTGCGGATGTCCGCCACCGCAGCGGCCTCGATGATGGGATTGACGGGATAGGTGAAGATCGTGTCGATCCCCTCCCGCTTCATGGCGTGGGCGATGGCTTCTGCTACCTGCATCGATTTCCCCTTGGGTTGTTGGGCTGTGCCCTTGGTGGCTGGGTTTGCGTCAGATTTCTTGGTTCACTTGGAGGCGCTGCGGGCGGCGCTTCCCCCTCCGACAAGGCTGCGCTCCTCGACTCCCCGCAAGGGGGACTGGCCAAGAGGGCACATTGCGAATGCCGTCAATCTCCAAAGAGCTGCAAGATCACCCCATACCAGATGGCGACTCCGGACATGACGGCCTGAAAGACGAACGTGGCCCACAGCGCGAGGTGCATCGCCCGTCCCGGTCGCACCCGTTGATCCATCATGTGCCGTTGCAGCCACAGCGCCGCACCGCTCTGGATCGGCAGGGTGATTGCGGCAAAGGTGGCGGAGATCATGATGAGCGCTATCGGGCGCTGGAAGCCGAGATAGAGCAGGAACGCGAGCACCGGGATCACCAGCACGTAGCCCCGCGTCCACTTCGAGCGATGGATGTTGAGGCGCGAGATGAAGCCCCACTCCACCACGTAGTCCGGGAACACCCGCCCGCCGGCGCCGACGCCCGAAAGCGTGGTGGAGAACAGGATGAAGAACGCGCCGAGGCCAAACACCCACAGGGACCAGCCGCCCAAGGTCTCGGTGAACATGCCGGACAGCACCTTGATGGTGTCGAGGCCCTCTGGCACCGCGCCGGTCGGGTTCAGCACCCCGGCGCCCAGGATGAAGAACGGCACGGTGGCGAGGGTGAGGATGATGAGCGTCGCCACCACGTCGGTCTGCAGCACCCGAATCCAGCCCTTGGCGCGATCCACCCAGCCGGGGTCGTCGCGGTCGGTGCCGATGTGGCGCGGATAGCCCTTCTCCACGCACCAATAGGTGTAGGCGGCGATCTCGCCGGAGTTGACGCCGGTGTAGCCGTACATGGCGATGGCGAGGGCGGCGTACACCGCGGGAAACTCAAACGAGAAGCCGAGAGAGATGTCGTCCCAGGTGACGGCATAGTCCGTGAACTGCATCAGCACGGCGCAGGAGATGGTGGTGGCGGTGAAGCCCATCACCAGGAACAGCATCACCTTTTCGAGGTAGCGGTAGGAGTTGGTGACGAGAATGGCCATTGCCGCCACGGCGATGATGCCGGTGGACACGGTGCCGTTGATGCCGGTGAGGAGTTCAAGGGACTGCCCGGCGCCGCCAACGATGCCGCCGAGGCCAAACAGGCCAATGAAGAAGCTGAAGGTGGCGAGCCAGATGGGCCAGCCCACCGGGCCGCGGGGGCCGAGGATGCGTCCCGGAACCCGGTTGAGGGCGCGCATGTAGGTGTCGCCGGTGGTGATGCAATAGCGGGCGATCTCCGCCTGCACCACCGACTTGCTCCAGCACGACACCAGCACCCACCACAGCAGCACGAAGCCGGCATTGGCGCCGAGGCCCGCGGTCATGATGACCTCGCCGGAGCCGACGATGGAGCCGGCGACGATCACGCTCGGCCCCAGGTGCCGGAAGCGCCCGAACAGGTTCGTGGGCGGCGGCAGCGAATGCCCTTCCGCCTGGGTGTAGGGGTCGATCTCGCGGGCTTCGGCCATGTCAGTAGGCATATTGATCGACTCGTGCCTGCGCCTGGGAGATGCCCTTGCCGCGCACTATCGTCGGATCGAGCCAGCGGTCGATGGCGTCGGCCTCGTAGCCGAAGCCTACGTTGCCATCCAGCACCTGATCGCGGCTCAGCCACTCCCCGTCATAGCGCACCGGGAAGCCCTGACCGCTGAGCTCGTAGGCGTAAAGGCGACAAAGCGTGTCGCCTTCGTCGTAGTCGCCGACCCAGGTGAGCCACGGCGTTTCGATCTTCAGCAGTTCGCGGGTGGCGGCATGTGCCGCAGCGATGTAGTTGCCGAGGTCCCAGTCGGGAATGGCGTGTTCGTGGAAGGTCGGGCCGCCGGGCAGCTTGCCGTCGCAAAAGAGGTAGGTGTCGCCGTTCTGGAGCAGCACCCGCGCATCGGCAATGGGCTTGTCGCTGTGGGTTGCCATGAGCCGCTTGCCGGCTTGCGAAAGGGCATCGAAGGCTGCGTCGGTGAAGGGGTAGTAGCCGGTGGCCGGGGGATGGCTCGCCGCCGCGTACTTGTTGAAGAAGCCGACGCGATGCCGCCTGGAGCGGTTCGGCGCCGCCTTGTGCCAGCAGTGCATGTTCATCAGCAACAGGTCGCCGCGCCTGAGTTCGGGGTCGATGAAGCTGTCTTCGTCGGGGCGGATGGCGGGATTCACTTCCAATGCCCGACCACCGCCATCGTGAACTCGCTCCAGTCGATGCGATCCGGGCGCGACGAAGATCTGCCCTGCCTCGTCGTCGAAGTCGTCGAGGGGGACGATGGTGAAAAGCCAGTTCATGGAGGAACCCACGGGCCGCCAGCGCTTGTAGTCATTGTGCATGGGAATGCCCGGGCCGCCGGGCGTGCGGTCATACACCACGAAAGCGGTGAGCACTGGATCGTCTTCGAGCAGTGTCGCTGCGCTGTCCACCACGGTGGGATGCTCGGCAACGAAGGCGAGGTCCGGATCCGCCATGCAGCTCTTGGCAAGCGTGTAGCGCCCGGGCTCCGGATACACCCCCGGCAACGGCCCATGCAGCGGCAGATGCCGCCCAAAGGCCGCAGCAAACCGCTCGACCTCACGGTCGTCGAGCGCAGAACGCACCACAACGTAGCCGTCGCGCTGATACTGCGCGACCTGCCCGGGACTCAGCATCGATTCCCCTCCATGCCGTCACCGCAGGACAGGAACGACCCACGGCGTCAATGCACAGTATCGGGCTTTGCGCCGGGAAACTCCAATGGCGGCTCCGCGCATCGGCTATGATCCTCGTCTCCTGGCGCAGCAAACCAAGGGTCGATGACGTGGGCGCAACACATGTCACCGTGACGATACGCAATCCCGCAGAGCCCTCGCGGAGTTGGGAGGGGTTGTTTCTGGTGGACACCGGCGCCATGGACTGTCTGGTGCCGCGGCCCCACCTGGAAGCGATCGGCCTCGTGCCGAAGCGGCAGCGCGTGTACGAGACCGCCGATGGGCGCGAGGTCAAGTTCGATGTCACGACCGGCGACATCGAGTTCATGGGAGACCTCACCGCCGGCGTCCTGATCTTCGGTGAAGCCGATGCCGAACCGCTGCTTGGGGTAACGGCGCTGGAATCCGTCGGGGTGGAAGTGGATCCGGTGAACCAACGGCTCAAACGCCTTCCCGCAGGGCGTCTCAAGCCCGCAATCCGATCAAGCTGCCGGTGACCGAACCGTTCCATGGCGCAAGGCGCCCCGGAGGACGGCGCCAGACACTGCACAAGCCAAAGTGAGACACTGCCGGTCGGTGGGCAGTGTCTCACCTTGAACTTGCCTGACGTGGCGCATGGCCGTTCGCAGCTGGCGACTGCGTCGACTTCCCTGCCGGGACGCCCTCCCCCCCGGAGGCAGCAGTTCTCATTTTGGCGTCTGGCTTCGCCGTCAGGCGCATTGCGCCCCGCGTTTCGGACCCAATACGGGCCAAATCGACCGGCAGACCCGTCCAGTCGAAGGGGCTGAAGGCCAGAATGTGAATTGCTGGCAAGGCGCAAGCTCCGTAGCGATGGAGGATGGTGAAGCCCTACACTTCGCGGCCTTGCTGTTGCGGACGACAGCCCCTTGGCCCTTGCGATCTCGGCACCGCGTCGTGCTGCGGCTCTCGGCACGCTGACGCTGCTGTACTTCTTCAACTTCGTCGATCGCCAGATCATTGCGATCCTCGTCGAGCCCATCAAGGCAGACCTTGGTCTGGCCGATTGGCAGCTCGGCGTGGTCTCGGGCGTGGCGTTCGCGGCGCTCTATGCGACGTTGGGCATCCCCATCGCTCGACTGGCGGACCGGGCACATCGGGTCAACATCATCTCGGTGGCGGTGGCGCTTTGGAGCGCGATGACGGCGGCATGTGGCCTGGCGCAGAACTTCGTGCATCTGGTGCTGGCGCGGGTGGGTGTCGGTGTCGGCGAGGCGGGACTCACGCCACCGGCGCATTCCCTGATTGCGGACATGTACCCGGAGCAGCAACGCGCCACGGCGCTTGCCATCTATCAGCTTGGGGTGCCCACCGGCGCGCTGTTCGGTCTCCTCGCCGGTGGCCTGATCGCGGACGCCTGGGGCTGGCGGGTCGCGTTCATCGCGGTGGGGCTGCCCGGCATATTGCTCGCGTTGGCGGCGAAATGGGTGATTCCAGAGCCACGGGGGATGGCTGGCCAGATGGTTGCCGACGACGCACAGCCTCCCTTCTTCGAGTCGCTCCGGCTCCTTTGGCGCATCCGCACCTTCCGCCACCTCGTGCTGGGCTTCGCCCTCGTTTCCTTCGTCACCTTCGGCTACAACGCATGGCTGCCGGCCCTGTTCGGACGGATGCACGGCCTTTCCACCGCCGACATCGCCGTGTGGCTCGGCCCCGTCGGCTTCGTCTCCGGCGTTGCCGGCACCTTCCTCGGCGGCCTCGCCTGCGACCGGCTGGGCCAGCGCGACCCACGCTGGTATGCGTGGCTTCTGGTGATCGGCTTCGCCGTGTCGATTCCCTCTTCTGGGTGCGGTGTTCTTCGCACCGTCGGCGTCGCTCGCCATCGCCGCCTATGTGGTTCCGAACTTCCTCATCGGCATGAACATGGGCCCCACCTTCGCCATGGCGCAGTTCCTCGCGCCCGAGAGGTTGCGGGCGATGGTGTCGAGCATCTTGCTGTTCTTTGCGAACATGATTGGCCTCGGCCTTGGGCCGCTAACGGTCGGCGCGCTTTCGGATGCCCTTGCGCCCACGGCTGGGGCGGGCTCGTTGCGACTCGCGTTGCTCGTGGTGCTGCCGGTGCTGGCATGGTGCGCCTTGCACTACCTGCTCGCCGGGCGCACATTGGGCGCCGAGATGCGGCGCAAATGACCTGGGGGAGATTCGAGTGAAGTTCAGCGTTCTGCAGTTTTTCAGTTGACCGGGGCGGCGGGTGCCGCTGGAGACCGTCTATCGGCGGGCGCTGGAGCGCGTGCAGATCATGGACCAAGGCGGCTACGACGCCGTGTGGCTCGCCGAGCACCACTTCTCGACCTACAGCGTCTGCCCCTCCGTCCACATCATGGGGATGCATGTCGCGGGGCTCACCACGAACATCCGCATCGGTACCGGCGTCAGCCTTGCCGCCTTCTACCACCCGTTGCGGCTCGCCGAAGAGGTGGCGCTGCTCGACAACCTCTCCGGCGGCCGTGTCAACTGGGGTGCCGGGCGAGGCTTCGACCGCAAGGAGATGGAAGTGTTCGGCGTCGGCGCGGAAGGCTCCTACGACCGCTTCCGCGAGAATGTGGAGATCGTGCTGGCGGCTTGGGGCAGCGACCGACTCACCTACGAAGGCCGCCACCATTCCTTTCAGGACGTGGAGGTGCTGCCAAAGCCGCTGCAAGACCCCATGCCGGTGTGGATCGCCTCCACCTCCGTGAACGCCATCGATTGGGCAGCAAGCCACGGCCACTCGATCCTGATGGACCCCCACGCCACCCACGCCGAGATCGGCACGAAATACCGGCACTACCTCGAGGCGATGGAGGAGCACGGTTTCACGGACGCCGCCAGCCGCGACATTCCCGTGGCTCGTCTGCTCGCAATCGCGCCTACGGACGAGGCGGCGGAGAAGGTGGCACGGGAAGGCGCCCAATGGACCGTGGGCTCCTACGCCAGTCCAAAGACGGGCGGTGCCGGAGCGGCAAAATTGTCTCCGGAAGCCACCCGCGAGGCCCACATCGAACGCTATGTGCAGGACGTGATCATCCACGGTTCCCCTGCGCGGGTTGCCGATCAGCTTCAGCAGCTGGAGGAGGAGATGCCTCTCGGCTACCTGATCGCCTCCATCCTGAGCCACGAGACCTTCCTGCTGCTCACCGACGAGGTGATCCCGCGCATGTCCTGACGCAAGGCCACACGCCTACATCGTGTGGGTTGGGCGGTCTGTGCCGGGGTAGTCCATCAGCCGCGCCTCGATGCGGCGGCGTGCGTTGTCGTCGCGGGCATCGAACTGCACGCCGATGCCGGAGGCCGTGCCGTCGCTCGCGCCGGGTGGCGTGATCCAGACGACGGTTCCTGCCACGGGCAGCGGCGTCGGGTCGTCCGGCAGTTGCAGCAGCAACAGCACCTCGTCTCCTAGCCGATGGCGGGCTTCGGAAGGCACGAATACCCCACCGCGCTGAATGAACGGCATGTAGGCCGCATGCAGGATGTCGTCGTCGCGCATGTGAACGGAGAGGATCGGATGGCTTGATGGCGTGTTCATGGCGCCATCTTCGCCTGTTTTCGAGGGCCTGCACGAACGCCGGGCCAATGTCGCACATGCGATGCAGACATTTGCCATGCGCTTGGCTTGCGGACGGCACGGCGACCCCCTTCGAAGAAGCCGAGGATGCCTCTTCGACTCCGCATGGGCGCAGTGACAGGAGGAGTCACGCTTCCTCAAGGGGTTCGCACGCTCTCCGGAAAGAGGGCGTCTCGCCGGCAGGATGCCTCCTCCAGAGGGGGCCGTTCGGGGACGCGCCTTGCGGCGCGTGCTCTTTTCCATCGTGGCGGAGTGGCCTGGCGTGATGAAGGAGAAGGGTGTCCCCCTTCTTGAGGAATCATGTGTTGAGGAATCATGTGTTGAGGAATCATGTGGCTGACTCCACCGGCATGCCCCTCCTGGCGGGGAGCGGCGGCTGAAGATGCGTTGCCGCAGCGTTCGACGTGGCGGCCTGGACTTCGGTTGCCTCTCGGAGGCAGGCGGAGGCATCCTCGCCCCCGGAGGGGCCTTGCATGGACGCGTCTTGCGGCGCGCAGGGAGGGCAGGATGTCCTCCCTGCAGAGGGCCGTGTAGGGAGGTGGGCTAGGAGCCTTCAGCCGGGGAAGCATCCCGACCGCTGACGCGTAAGGAAGTACCGGCAATTCCCCCATCGCTGGGGGCGGGCGCTGTCGCGGAGCCTTCGGCGGCTGTGCGCAGACTGGGAGGCAGCGCACAGCCACCCGGTGGAGCTCGCGGAGACGTTCGTGGATCCGGCGCGGTTCCGGGGCACGTGCCACGACGCATCGAACTGGACGCGGGTGGGCCGGACGAAGGGCTTCGTGCGCCACAACGGGTCGTGCACGGATCCGCACGCGGTGCCGAAGGAGATGTGCGTGCGGACGCTGCGCGGCGGCGGCTGGCGGATCCGGCGGACCGCCCGGAGTGGTCGTGTCGGGCGGTGCCGGTGCGCTGCACGCGCGCCGAGTTGCGTTCGCTGCGCGACCTGTTTGCGGAGGTGCCGGACGCGCGCCGCGGGTGGCACTGCGCCGAGCCCGTGCCGCGCTCGTTCACCTGGAACGAATCCATCGGCACACGTTCCACCGCCTCGACCACGAAGTGCGCCAGGTCGTCTTCCGGAAGCCAATCCCGCATGTCCGGCGGCAGCAGACAGGGCTGCGATCGGTCCCGCTGCAGGAACTTCGGCATCTACCCCAACCCCGTCGACTCGGTCGACTCGGAAGACGCCATTGTAAAGTCCGCGCCAAGTCCGACAGGCTGCTAGCCCGACTTCGACAACTCAGGGTGTTTCCAGGCTGATTCGGCGTGATATCGACGGATGTTGCGTTGCAAGTGCCTGTTTTCGTTGACCGGCGATTCGTGGAACGGGCTGTAGTGCCGACCTTGGTCCTTGACGGGGCCGCGCGTTCGGGCAGGCTGTCGGACCATGTTCGTGCGCGCCAGGAGACGCTTCAAGGACGGCAAGGAGCACCGCTACTGGAGCGTCGTGGAGAACTGCCGCAACCCCGACGGCCGGGCGGTGCAGCGCCAAGTGCTGTATCTGGGCGAGATCGACGACAGCCAGCGGGCGGCGTGGTGCCGGTCGATCGAGATTCCGTGCGGCGCGTCGGGTTCCAGGCCGGTGGCGCTGTTCCCGGCGGACCGGGAGGCGCCGGAGCTGGACTGCGAGGTGGTGCGCATCGAACTCGGAGGTCTGCGGCTGCGGCGGGCGCGGCAGTGGGGGGCGTGCTGGCTGGCGCTGGTGCTCTGGGAGCGCCTGGAGCTGGACCGGTTCTGGCGCCCGCGGCTGCCGCCGAGCCGGCAGGGCACGCGCTGGCTGGACGTGCTGAAGACGCTGGCGTGCTGCCAGCTGATCGATCCGGGCAGCGAGTGGCGGCTGCACCGGCACTGGCACGAGCACAGCGCCATGGGGGATCTGCTGGGCCGGCCGGCGCAGGTGGTGGGCGGCCACACGCTGTGCCGCTGCCTGGACAGGCTGCTGGTCCACAAGCGCGCGTTCTTCTCGTTCCTGCGGGAGCGCTGGGAGACGCTGTTCGACGCCCGCTTCGACGTCCTGCTCCACGACCTGACGTCCACCTGCTTCGAGAGCGACCCGCCGTTCGACGACAAGCGCCGGTTCGGCTGCAGCCGCGACAAGCGCCCGGACTGCGTGCAGGCGGTGATCGCGCTGGTCGTCACCCCGCAGGGCTTTCCGCTGGCCTGCGAGGTGATGCCGGGCAACACCAGCGACAAGACCACGCTGGCGGACTTCCTGGAGAGGATCGAAGACCAGCACGGCCGGTCCGACCGGGTCTGGATCATGGACCGGGGGATCCCGACCGAGGAGGCGTTGGCGGCGATGCGGGCCGGCGATCCCCCGGTGCGCCATCTGGTCGGCACGCCCAAGGGCCGTCTGACGCGGCTGGAGAAGTCGTTCGCGGGGCTGCCCCGGCGCGAGGTCCGCGAGTCCGTCGAGGTGAAGCCTCTGGCCGAGGACGGCGAACCGTACATCCTGGCCCAGAGCCGGGCGCGCATCGCCAAGGAGCGCGGCATGCGGCGGCGGCGCCTGAAGAAGCTCTGGCGGCGTCTGCACGAGCTGCGCGGGCAGTCGTTGAAGCGCGACGAGCTGCCGCTCGGGCTCGGCGCCGCGAAGAAGGAGGCGGGGCGCGCGTGCCATCTGGTCGAGATCCGCCTGCCTGCGGCGGACGAGTCCGTGACCCCGGAGACCTTCGCCTTCGCGCTGCGCCGCGACCGGCTGCGCCGCGACCGGCTGCGCCGGGCGAGACGCCGCGAGGGGCGCTATCTGCTGCGCTCCAATCTCACCGGCGAGGACCCCGCCACGCTGTGGCGGTACCACACGCGGCTCACCGAGATCGAGCAGGCCTTCAAGGAACTCAGGCACGACCTCGCCGTCCGTCCGGTCTTCCACCAGCGCGAGGACCGGATCGAGGCGCACATCTTCGTCGCCTTCGTCGCCCACTGCCTGCACGTCACCCTGAAGAACCTGGCGCGGCCGCGCGCGCCGGGCCTTGCGCCCAGCGCCATTCTCGAGAAGTGCTCCACCATGCAGATGGTGGATGTCCATCTGCCGACCACCGACGGGCGGCACCTCGTGCTGCCCCGCCGTACCGACCCGACCCGCGATCAGCCACTGCTGCTTCATCAACTCGGTCTGGAACTGCCGGAACAGCCGCCCCCTCGAATCTCCGCCTGACCCGCCGCCCGCGCCAACCGCCCGGCACCTTGTAGTGCCGACCTTTCGTGCCCGTGGACAATGAATCAACGACTTACACGCGTGAAACGGTTGAGTTGTCGAAGTCGGGCTAGCGAAAACTGCCTTAAGCGCCGCGAAGCGGCGCTAGCCGAAGGCGGGAGCGAATGCGAGCCCGAAGGCCAAGCAGTTCGCGAAGCGAACTGCCGACGCGTCCGCAAGGGCGCGCTAGCCGAGCGCTCGCATGAGGAAGCGCAGGATCGTGTCGAAGCGGTGAACCGCCACCATGCGCTCCTGCATCGAGTGCTTGGCGCCCGGATAGGTCATCAGGTCGAACGGCACCCCGGCGTCCTGCAACGCCTTCATCAGCCGCGTCGAATGGGTGAACAGCACGTTGTCGTCTGCCATGCCGTGCATCAGCAGCAGCGGTGCGCGGATGTTCGCCACTTTCGGCATGGGGGAGCTGGCCTTGTAGCCGGCCTCGTTGTCCTGCGGCGTGCCGAGGTAACGTTCGGTGTAGTGGGTGTCGTAGAGGCGCCAGTCGGTCACCGGGGCCACGGCGACGCCGGCGGCGAACGCATCCGGCGCGGTGGCGAGACACATGAGAGTCATGTAGCCACCGTAGCTGTGCCCGAACACGGCGATGCGTTCCGGGTCCACCCAGGGCAGCGAACGCAGGTGCTCGAGCCCGCGAAGTTGATCGGCCACCTCCACCGCGCCCAACCGCCCGTGGATGGCCTTCTCGAACGCTGCCGACCGGTTCGCGCTGCCGCGATTGTCGAGTTCGAACACACCGAAGCCCGCCTGGGCAAAAGGCTGCAGCGTCAGTGGCGGCAGTTCCCGGCGCACGCGCTGCACGCCTGGGCCGCCATAGACATGAACCACCACCGGGTAGCGCTTGTCCGGGTCGAAAGGTGCCGGCGGCGTGAGGCGGTAATGCAGGGGCTCGTCCCGCTCGCCGTAGGGGTGGCACACGCATCGCCCGCAGTCCACGCCGGCAAGTTGGCCAAGCTGCGCTCGGGAATAATGCGGAGAGTGCGCGGCGGGGGCGGGCGGCTCGTCTTGCTCCGGGACGATGACAGTGCGCCCCCGCGTGGAGTCGGATGCGCGCAGTTCGACAAGCTCCAGCGCTGCCGGAGCGTCCGGCGCTCCTCGCGTGACCGCAGCGAGGCCCGCAGCCTCATGCACCGCGGCATCGTGCCACGCCGCACCCTGTGTGACGGGCCTGGCTTCGCCGGTGCCGAGATGCACTTGATAGAGCTGCTGCTCGGTGGGGTCATCACGCCAGCCCGTGACCCAAGCCCACTCGTCGCTTGCTCCGACGACTTTGTTCACGCGCTCAAGCCCGGTGGCAAGCGGTGCGCCGTCCAAATGCAGTGCGACTCGCCCGTCGGCTTCGGCGGTGTGCAACACGCGGCCGTCCGCCAGGCAACGCATGTTTTCGTCGAGGTCGATCCAGGTTTCGGACCGGACCACTGCAAGTTCGCTCCAGGCTCCCTCGACGCAGCGCCGGATGGCGAGCCGCCGTTGATCCCTTGACTGCGCCTGCACCCACAGCGCGCCGTCGGGGCCGAACTGCACTCGCGCCAGATAGTCGTCGTCCGCCAGCGACCAATCGAGCCACTGTCGCTGCGGCGCCCCGCGCTCGTCCGCACGCAGGAAGGTGCGACGCTGTCCGTCCGGATTGGTTGACGTCGCGGAAGCCACCTCGCACAAGGCCAGCCGCACCTCCGCATTCGTGGCGCCAGCGAACGGGTAGCGCTGGGGCACCACCGTGATCCCATCAGCATCGACTTCGTGCCGATACGAAACCGCCACCTGCGCATCGTCCACGCGAGTGAAGGCAATGGTGCGGGCGTCGGGCGACCACCAGTAGCCCTCGAAGCGATGCATCTCCTCCTGCGCCACGAACTCCGGCAGACCGTTTGTGACCGTGCCTCCGCCATCGAGGGTCAGGCGACGCTCCCCGTCGTCGTCAAGGCTGGAGACAAAGAGGTCGCCGTCGCGAACGTAGGCGATCCGCTGGCCGTCGGGCGAAAGGCGGGCTGCAGCCGTGCCCTCCGGGGTCATCCGGCGCGTGCTGTCATCGGCAAGTCGATGCAGGTAGGCAGCGCCAGCGTGCGGTACCAGCACAGCGTCGCTTGCCGGATGCCAACTCCAGGACGTGACCCCGTGGGAGAACTGCCGTCGCCGCTCGCGTTCCGCACGCTCGACGTCGGCAAGGTGCGCAACGTCCACCTCGTTCAGCGCGACCGTCGCCAGCCGCGTCTTGCCGCCGATTTCGTGCAGCCAAAGTTCGAGTCGTTCCCGGTCGTCGGCGGCTGGCCGCAGGAAGCCAAGCAGCTTGCCGTCGGGCGAGAACTTGACCTGACTCGGCGGCCTGCCCGCGAGCGGCGTCGGACCGAACAGCGTGGCCGGATCCAGCTTCACGCCGCGTCTCGCGGATCGAGCTTGGCGAAGGCCGGCCGGGTCAGGTTCTCCACGCCGTCCGACGTCACCACCACGTTGTCCTCGATGCGAATGCCGCCGCAACGCAGGAACGGCTCCACCTTGTCCCAGTTGACGGCATCCCGCTCCTCGATGGCGTCGAGCAGCATCGGAATGAAGTACAACCCGGGCTCCACCGTGAACACCTGCCCCGGCTCGATGTTGCGCGTCAGGCGCAGCGCGGGAAAGCGTTCGGGAGGCTCGGTCACGGTGCCGTCGGGCGCGCCGAACTGGCCGCCTACATCGTGCGTTTGCAGGCCGAGCAGGTGGCCAAGGCCATGCGGGAAGAAGGCATCGGTGATCTTGAGGTCGAACGCGGCCTCGGCGCTGCAGCGGACGAAGCCGAAGCGCACCAGAAGCTCGGCGATCTCGTGATGCATCTTGACGTGCAGTTCGACGTAGGTCATGCCGGGGCGGACCTCGGCAATCAGGGCCCGCTGCTTCTCGTCGAGCGCCCGCACCAGGGCGTCGAAGTCGTCCCCGAGTGTGGCGCTGTAGGTGCGGGTGATGTCGGAGTGGTAGCCGTCGGCGCGGGCACCGGCGTCGATGAGGAAGCTGCGAGTGCCGTCGGGCCGGTTTCGGTCGTAGTGCTGGTAATGCAGGATGCCGGCGTGTTCGTTGAGGGCAATGATGCTGGGGTAGGGCAGTTCGCTCGTCACCTGCGAGCTGCCGGCCAGAAATGCAAGCTGAATCTCGAACTCGCTGCCGTCGCCGTGAAATGCGTCCCGTGCGGCGAGGTGACCGGCAACCCCGGCGACGGTGGCGGCACGCATCCGGTCCAGCTCGAAGTCGGTCTTGTAGGCGCGTGCATATTGCAGGCGTGCCGTGAACTCCTTGGGATTCACGTCGCCCAAGGGAAGGTTCAGGTCCAGGGCATCCGCCGGCCCTGCCAGCACGGCGCGCCTGGCGCTGGCAAGGTCCTTCGAGACCGCCGAGGCAAGTTCGTCCTCATCCGGGTGGCGGGCGACGTTGAGGCCGTCTTCGGCCCACTCCGGCAGCGTCGGTGGCATGTGCCAATAGTCGTCGCCGCAGAGGAAGTGCATCTTCGCCCGCGCCCCCGGCCGCACGACCAACACGCTGCCTTCGCAGTCCTGCCCCGGCAGCCAACGCGCAAAGTGCGGATTGGGATGGAACGGTGGTGACTGATCGTCCTGGAAGTACATGGCCGCGTTGCCCGCCGGCAGCACCGCGAGATCGGCACCCGATGCGTCGAGCACCTCCTCCCAATGGCCTTGCAGGTGTCCAAGGTGCTGCCGATACAGATCGACATCGAACGAACGGGTGGTCATCGAGCCTGCGCCTGTGCACAAACGAAGCCGCCGATTCTACGCACCGCACGCGCATCCCTCCCGCGAGACGCGGCTTGTCGGTGACAGGGGGGCGGTGACCAGTGCCTTGCGCGAAGGCGACGGGTGTCTCGCCGGGACGGACAATCTGCCCTCCCACGCGCCGCCAAGGTCGTGTCGTTGGCCGCTCCTCGCCGTGCGGCAGCCAAGCCCGAGGGTCTGCCCGACACCGCAAGGCAGCGTCGCCCGATCCCGCACTTTCTTGCGCGCAAACGCGCCTTGCGCAACGCCTTCATGGTATACATACGCCCGCTCGATTCACTTTTGGGAAGGGAGAACCTATGGGGGCTTACGCCTACTTGGCGCCGAGCAATGTCAGCGAGGCGCTTGCGGCGCTGCAACGGGAGGCCGATGCCGGCAACCGAACGCAGATGCTCGCCGGCGGCACGGACGTTCTGGTGCAGATGCGGTCGGTGGATCGCGGTGAGCGGACCTTCGTCGACGTCAAGCACGTCGAGGAAGCCAATCATCTCGACATCGGCGACGACGAGATCTTCATCGGCGCGGCCATCGCGTCCGCCATTCTGTTCGAAAACGAGGAGCTCAAGGGCATTCTGCCGGGGCTGCTGGAAAGCTCCGACCTGATCGGCTCCACGCAGATTCAGGGGCGCGCCACCATCGGCGGCAACCTCTGCAACTCATCGCCCGCCGGCGACACCATCCCGGCGCTGATCGCCGTTGGCGCCATCTGCGTGATCGCCTCGCCCGGCGGCAATCGGGAGGTGGCGGTAGAGGATTTCGTCACCGGCGTCGGCACCAACGTGCTTTCCGCCACGGAGTTCCTCATCGGCTTCCGGGTGCCGCGCCCGCAAGGCAAGTCCTCGAGCGCATACCTGCGTTTCATCCCGCGCACGGAGATGGACATCGCGGTCGCCGGGGCTGGCGTTGCCCTGACGCTGGACGACAGCGGCACGTGCACCGCCGCCAAGGTCTCGATCGGTGCCGTGGCGCCCACCGCGCTGGTGGTTGCGGACGCCGCCGCGGCCTTGGTGGGCAGCAAGGTGGATGACGCGGCCCTCGCCGCTGCTGCCGACGCGTGCAGCGCCGCTGCATCGCCCATCACCGACAAGCGCGGCACGGTGGAATACCGCCGCAAGGTCGTTGGCGTGCTCTGCAAGCGCGCCGCCGGCATCGCCCGCGACCGCGCAGCCGCGCTCTAGGCCCATCGGGCAACGGATTCAAGGAGTACCCGTGAGCAAAGTACACGTTTCCACGAGCATCAACGGCGATGCCGTGGAGTTCCTCTGCGAGCCACACCAGTCCCTCCTGGAGGTGCTGCGCGAAGACCTCAACATGACCGGCACCAAGGAGGGCTGCGCCACCGGCGACTGCGGCGCCTGCTCCGTGCTGGTGGACGGCCGCCTCGTCTGTTCCTGCCTCATGCTCGGCGTCGAGGCCGAAGGCGTGGAACTCACCACCATCGAGGGCATCGCCGGCGAAGGCGGCCTGCACGTCTTGCAGCAGAAGTTCCTCGAACATGCGGCGCTGCAGTGCGGCATCTGCACGCCCGGCTTCATCGTCGCGGCCAAGGCCCTGCTCGACAAGAACCCCGATCCCGACGAAACCACGATTCGCTACTGGCTGGCGGGCAATCTGTGCCGCTGCACCGGCTACGACAAGATCGTCCGGGCGGTTCAGGACGCGGCCCAGGAACTGGCCTACGAAGCCTGAGGGCACCGCCCCAACGGCGCCCTATCCCACGCAAAACGCAACGCATTCAAGGAGACTCAGACAGTGGCAGAAGCGGTAGATTTCAAGGCCATTGGCACCAGCCCGATCCGTCCCGACGGCATCGACAAAGTGACCGGGCGGGCAGCGTTCGGCGCTGACCTCAACCTGCCCGGCATGCTCTACGGCAAGGTTCTCAGGAGCCCGCACGCCCACGCCCGCATCAAGAGCGTGGACGTTTCCCGCGCCCTCGAAGCCGACGGCGTGCTGGCGGCGATTTCCGGCGCCGACCTTCCGAACGAATCCCCTTCCGACCTCGCCAAGAACGTCCTTGCCCGCGACAAGGTGCTCTACCACGGCCACGCGGTGGCAGCGGTGGCCGCCAAGACGCTGGCCCAGGCGGACGCGGCCATCGACCTCATCGACGTGGAGTACGAAGTGCTCTCGCCGGTGCTCTCCATCGACGAGGCCATCGCCGACGGCGCAACCCTCGTCAACGAGAGCCAGCACACCAACGGCGACACCTCCAGGCCCGCCAGCAACATCGCCGCAACGACGATGTTCGAGCGCGGCGACGTGGACGCCGGCTTCGCCGAGGCCGACGTGACCGTCGAGAGCGAGCACCGCGTTCCCACCGCCCACCAGGGCTACATCGAACCCCACGCCTGCACGGCCACCGCCAATGAAGACGGCAAGTCCACCGTCTGGTGCTGCACCCAGGGCCATTTCGAGGTTCGTTCGCTGACGGCACAGGTGCTCGGCGAGCCCGTCGGCAACATCAAGGTCATCCCGTCCGAGATCGGCGGCGGCTTTGGCGGCAAGACCATCATCTACCTCGAACCGCTGGCCGTGAAGATGAGCCAGATGTCCGGTCGCCCGGTGAAGATGATGATGAGCCGCGAGGAAGTCTTCCGCGCCACCGGCCCCACCTCCGCCACCTGGTGCAAGGTGAAGGTCGGCGCGAAGAACGACGGCACCATCACGGCGGCCAGCGCATGGCTCGCCTACGAGGCCGGCGCCTTCCCCGGCGCTCCGGTCGGCCCCGGCTGCATGTCCGTGCTCGCGCCCTACGACCTCGCGAACTTCCGCATCGAGGGCAACGACATCCTCGTCAACAAGCCCAAGGTCTGTGCCTACCGCGCCCCCGGCGCACCGCAGTCCATGCACGCGATGGAGTGCGCCATCGACGAGCTGGCGCGCAAGCTGGAAATGGACCCCATCGACCTGCGCATGAAGAATGCCGCCGGCGAAGGCACGCAAGCGCCGTACGGGCCCACCTTCCCGCCCGTCGGCCTCAAGGAATGCCTCGAAGCGGCCCGGAAGCATCCGAACTGGACGGGCCCCGTGCCGGAAGGCGCAGGTCGTGGCCTCGCCGTCGGCTTCTGGTTCAACATCGGCATGCAGTCGAGCGCCGAAGTGCGCATCGCCGAAGACGGCATGGTCACCGTGATGGAGGGCAGCCCCGACATCGGCGGCAGCCGCGCTGGCATGGCGCTGATGGCGGCGGAAACGCTTGGCGTGCCCTACGAGCAGATCAAGGCGCACGTGGGCGACACCGAAGCGACCGGCTTCTGCAACGTCACCGGCGGCAGCCGCACGACCTTCGCCACGGGCATGGCCGTGATCCAGGCCTGCGAGGACATCATCGCCCAGTGCAAGCAGCGCGCCGCGCTCACCTGGGACCTGGATGAAGAGCAAGTGGACTGGGTCGATGGCGAAGCCGTGCCGAAGCCCGGCGTGAACGCCGACGTGAAGCCCCTGAGCCTCGCGGACATCGCCCGCGGCGCCGGCCGCACCGGCGGCCCGCTGCTCGGCCGCGCCAGCCTCAACGCCCAAGGCGCCGGGGCATCGTTCTCCGTCAACCTGATGGACGCCAAGGTGGACAAGGAGACGGGCAAGGTGGACGTGCTCAGCTTCACCGCCATTCAGGACGCAGGAAGGGCCATCCACCCGGCCTACGTCGAAGGCCAGATGCAGGGCGGCGCCGCCCAGGGCATCGGCTGGGCGCTCAACGAGGAGTACATCTACGACGCCGAAGGCGTCATGGAAAACGCCGGTTTCCTCGACTACCGAGTCCCTGTGGCCTCCGACCTCCCGATGATCGACACCCAGATCGTCGAAGTGCCGAACCCCTCGCACCCGTACGGCGTGCGCGGCGTAGGCGAAACCCCCATCGTGGCACCGTTGGCAGCCGCATCGAACGCCGTCCGAGACCAACTCGGATTCCGCATCGATGACCTGCCACTGTCGCCGCCGAGGGTATTGGAGGCGATCGACGCGCAAGGCTAGCGCTTCAGTAACGCACCGGGAGCGGTCGTCGCCGCCGTTCCCGGTGCGGCTGAGCGCACCTCTGACGAACGCGGCCGTGGGCTAGATGAGGTAATTTGTGACCGGCTACGTGTACATCGTCTCAAATCCGGCGTACTCGGAAAACTACGTCAAGATCGGAAGAACCGACGAACCGGACGTACGTCAGCGCATCAAGGCACTCGGAAGCACCAGCGTACCGAGGCCATTCGAGATTGTTGCGGTATTCGCATGCGAGGATTCCGGAAGGCTCGAAGAGGCGTTGCACAGGGTCTTCGAAGACAAGAGGGTCGCCAACAACAGGGAGTTCTTCCAGATCGATCCGAAAACTATCGAGTTTTCTCGCACATTGCTGTCGTTGACCTGTACAGACCTAACGAAGTTCTTCGAGGTACGCAGGGATGAGCCGCTGGGCATGTTGGAGGATGCCGGAGGCGCAAGCACCCTGAAGCCGTCACCGGATGCCAAGACCGGCGAGAAATACGGCAGTACTGGGAGGCCGCCGGCCGGCGGCGATGCCAAGCCTGTGGACGTAGCCCCAGAATTGCACGGAGCACTCGAGGTCGACACCGGACCCGAAGGTCGGCTGTACCGCGACCAGATCGACTACCCGAACGACACAGGGGTCACGAGGCAACAGCGCCTGGATCTCGGACCAGGAAAGATTTGGCAGGTTGCCCTCACCATCAAGGTGCTGATGCACGGTGCTTTGGCCGTCGATACGCCCTCGAAGGCAAAAGCTGTCCGTGGGCGGGCCCGGGCCTTTGCCAGGGAGCACGAGTCTCGCCTGAGTGACCGAGCCAAGTCGTACATCGACGACGTGGTCGCCCACTGCGAAGTCATCGCCGGCCGGCCGCCGAGCGGTAACTAGCCATCGGCCGGTGTTGCGTGGGACATTGCGCATAGAACTCAGCTTCCCGACACACAACTCAGCTTCCCGACACACAAACATTTCGTCCTACGTTCCCCGCAGACATCTCGCACACCGACACGGTGGCGGCCCGGCTAGCCAGATGACGCAACTCCAAAGCCCTTTGCGCGAGGTAGCTGGATTACATGACGCCAGCCGCGTTCGCCACGCTTCATGCCCTCGCTCGTGGCCCCGAAGACCCCAGCGCCGCCGGTGTGGGAAATCACGCACACGACTGTAGGACGAAATGTTTGTGTGTCGGGACGGCGATCCTCAGCGCGCCTCCCGGCCTTCCTCGACGCCTTGGGGCGCGCGCTTTAGGCTGGGGCATTTGTAAAGCCCGGACGGCCCAGTTGGACACACCGCTGTTGATCGTGGCCTCATCGGTGTCGGCGACGGGACATCGCCGTGCGAGACGCAGGAGCGGTTGCATCCCCACCGCCAAATGTAGTTACATATGCACCTACGCATTTCGAGGTCTCTCATGGCCATCACGACAGTAACGAGTCGCGAGCTCAATCAGGATGTTGGCCGCGCGAAGCGGGCTGCCAAGTCAGGGCCCGTGATCATCACCGACCGGGGAAAGCCGGCGCACGTGCTGCTCTGCATTGAGGAATACCGGCGGCTCGCAGGACAGGGCCGCAGCCTTGCCGAAGCGTTGGCGATGCCGGGGTTGGCCGACATCGACTTCGAGCCGTCGCCTGCCAGCATCCAAGCTGTCGCGTTTGATGTCACCTGATGGTCCTCCTCGACACGAACGTCGTATCGGAGCTGCGCAAGCTCGGTGACGGCAAAGCGGATCCCCGTGTCGCCGCATGGATCTCACGGATGGACGCGTCCAGCTTCTACATCTCCGCACTGACGTTGATGGAACTGGAAATCGGCATACTGCGGCTTGAGCGACGGGATGTGGTGCAGGGAGGGCTGTTGCGGGCCTGGATGGAACGGAACGTGCTGCCGGAGTTCCAAGAACGGACGCTGCCCGTCGATGCTGCTGTTGCATTGAGGTGCGCACGCCTGCACGTGCCCGATCCGCGCTCAGAACGAGATGCACTGATCGCGGCGACCGCGCTGATGCATGGAATGACCGTGGCAACCCGCAACGTTGCCGACTACGAAGCAACCGGCGCGCCAGTCATCAATCCGTGGGCACAGACTTGACAGTTTGACAGTTGGCTTCCCGACACACAAACATTTCGTCCTACGTTCCCTGCAGACATCTCGCACACCGACGGTGGCGGCCCCGCTAGCCAGATGACGCGATTCCAGAGCCCTTTGCGCGAGGTAGGTGGATCACATGACGTCAGCCGCGTTCGCCATGCTTCCCTCGCTCGTGGCCCCGAAGACCCCAGTGCCGTCGGTGTGGGAAATCACGCACACGACTGTAGGACGAAATGTTTGTGTGTCGGGACGGCCACCCCAATTCCAAAGCCCTTTGCGCGAGGCAGGGAACTCGGCTTCCCGACACACAAACATTTCGTCCTACGTTCCCCGCAGACATCTCGCACACCGACGGTGGCGGCCCGACTAGCCAGGTGACGCGATTCCAGGGCCCTTTGCGCGAGGCAGATGGATCACATGACGCCAGCCGCGTTCACCATGCTTCATGCCCTCGCTCGTGGCCCCGAAGACCCCAGCGCCGCCGGTGTGGGAAATCACGCACACGACGGTAGGACGAAATGTTTGTGTGTCGGGACGGCGATCCTCACCGACGTACTCGGCTTCCCGACACACAAACATTTCGTCCTACGTTCCCCGCAGACATCTCGCACACCGACGGTGGCGGCCCGGCTAGCCAGATGACGCAATTCCAAAGCCCTTTGCGCGAGGCATGTGGATTACATGACGCCAGCCGCGTTCGCCACGCTTCATGCCCTCGCTCGTGGCCCCGAAGACCCCAGCGCCGCCGGTGTGGGAAATCACGCACACGACGGTAGGACGAAATGTTTGTGTGTCGGGACAGCGATCCTCATGGCTCGGAGCGCCTTCATGACCGTGCTGATGTGCGTGTGGCGGTCCGGGTCTAGCAAACGGTCGATCTCGGCCTCGTCCATTCCCAACCGGCTCGCGAGCGTTGCTTCGGTGACACCCTGTTCGCGTAGCGCCGCGTACAGCGCACGCTTGGCGGCAACCACCGGTGGCAGTGCCACCATCGGCTGACCATCGTCGGCGGGGCCGGGACGCGGCAACTCGCGCCGTTCGCGGACGCAAACCGCAAGGACCGCAGTCAAGGCGTCCTCCGCCATGGCCAAGGCTTCGCTGTGGCTCTCTCCGCTCGTCAATGCTCCCGGCACGTCTGGGAACGAGACGAAGAAGCTGCCGTCGTCGTCAGCGGTGACCTTGCAGGGGTAGGCAAAGCGCATGGGTCAGAACTCTTCGCGGTTGATGTCGAGATCCTTGGCAGCGATGGGACGAACTGGACAGAGGCAAGCTCCCGTCGAGTCGGATGGGCCTGTGATCTGTCGCGCTCGATCTACGCTGGCGCCCCATTTGCTATTTGGTGGCGTTCAACCGGTCCAGGTCGGCCTCCCAACGCAACAGTCTCTCGTCGGCGGTGGCCAAGGTGCATCGATGCGCCAAGCTCGTGGCGGCGATCATCCGGTCGGCTGGATCGCGGTGGAGGCTATCGAGTGTGGCTGCACGGATTCCGATGCTCCCGTCCAGGGGAAACTCGCGCAGCCCTGCTGCGAGAAGATTCTGTCGCCAGGAGTCGAGAGGCACGTCGAGTGCCAGCCGCCGTTTCTGGGCGAGCATTGCAACCTCCCAGAAACTGATGGCCGAAACTGCCAGCCCATCATCGGCGAGCGCTTCGTCCAATGTCCGTCGGCAGTTGGCACCAAGACGCGGACTGTCTTGGTCCAGCCAAAAAAGCACATGCGTGTCGAGCAGGATCAATCCGACGCCTCCCATGGCTCATCGATGGGACCGACGATGTCGCCGAGAATGCGCCCCTTGCCACGGTGAAGGCCAAGGAGCGTGCCGCCTCCCTGACGGTACGGCGTCAGCGTAGCGATCGGCTTGCCGTCCTTCGTGATGACCACCGGGCGACCGGTTTCGGCCACCTCGTCCATGATGTGCAGGCACTTGGCCTTGAACTGTGATGCTTGGATCGTCTCCAATTTGCGCAGCTCCATCCGCACCCGAGGGTCGTGGTTTCCGAACATGGGGAACGACCGTAGCCACGCTAGATCGGGGCGTCAAGCGGCATGGGATGTCGGTGGAACGCAAGCTCGCCATAGTCCCGGCAGACGTACGATGAACTTGCCCCTGCGTCCTGCCGAACCGCAGGACATCCTCGTCGTCTGTGCCAGACGAGACCTCGGTGCGGCAAGCATATCCGCGCCGATGCCCCATCCTGCCTTCCCTAGCGCCGATAGGCGCTTTTCGACATAGAGCCAGCGTGCTCGCGCGTGCCAGGGAAGGCAGGATGCCTTCCCTCCGAGGACACGTCCCTTGTCAGTCGCTAGTCGCGGAACGAGTAGAGCCCTGCTTGTCCCGCACGCATTCGGCGGTGAAAGCGAACAGGGCGCAGAGTGCCTCACCGGATAGCTGCGGGCCTTCTTTCTGCCCGACACACAAAGGCCTTCTTTCTGCCCGACACACAAACATTTCGTCCCACAGGAACATGGGGCAACGTCTCACACTGGCCGGCGCTTCGCGCCCTGAATCCATGGGCCATGGCGTTCGGACGCGAAACGGTCGCTTGCGTGCCACGCGGCTTCGCGCTGGGATGTGTCGTTCGCAGACTACGCGAACCGCGCCGGCGCGCCGTTGCGGAACACCTCGAAGGGCTGCGCAGCGTCGGGGTCGGCGGAGCCGGCCGCCGACCGCGCCGCCTCCCCCGCGCAGCATGCACTGAAACCGTATCACGCCCCGGGACGGCAATGTGCGAAATCGTCCTGTCGCGCGTGAGCCATTGCGCATTGTCGTGTGGGACGAAATGTTTGTGTGTCGGGATGGTCCAGGCGAACCGAGCGGGTCTCGCCTGCAAGCACTTGCTGGGCACTATCCACCGTTGGCTTGAGCCCGACCGCCGCCCCGTACCTTGCTGCTCCAGTGCTATATTGCGTTCTTTGCGACTGCATTTCAGGCGCATTGCATGGAACACCGATCCACGGAAGTTGCCGACAGGGCGGTGCGCCTGATTGCGGCAACCGAGCATTCGCGAACGAGGGCTGGACCCTTGCCTCGCCGCCGGCGGGGCGAAGAGCTTGAAGAAGCGCTGCGGCTTGCCGCGCAGTTCCCGGCGTTGCGTCGAGGCGACTTGGAATACCCGGTCCTGAAGCGCTTGATCGGGACCCGAGCGGACAAGCGGCGCGGCTGACCTTAGGCAAGTTCCGCCGTGGACATCGTGGCGAAGGTGGTCGCAATCCATCAGGCGCTGGCGAACGCTGGCTTGCCGCACGCGATTGGTGGCGCGCTGGCGTTGGCGTGGTGCATCCGAAACCCTCGGGGCACGGTCGATGTCGACGTGAACGTCTTCATCGCGGAACCTGACGCGGCATTGTTGCGGGACGCGCTGCCGGAGCCTATCGCGCTTTCTCCTGCCGATGTTTCCCGGCTAGAGGAGGATGGGCAGGCGCGGCTGTTCTGGGGCGAGACGCCCGTGGACATCTTTCTGAACTCCGTCCCCATGCACGACGCGGCTGCCCAACGGGTGCAGATTGAGTCTTTCGGAGGCGAAGAATTGCCGTTCCTGAGCTGCTTGGACACCGCCATCTTCAAGGCGCTCTTCAACAGGAGCAGGGACTGGGTTGACCTGGAGGAGATGAACGCGGCTGCCACCCTCGAAGTGGCGCAGGTCCGCAGCGCGCTGGTGGATACGCTGAGCGAAGACGACGAGCGAGTGGCGACTTTGGATCGCCTGGCGGCAACCGGCCGCGCCCTCCGTCCGTAGCTGCGTCAACCGGACGCCTCCCATGGCTCATCGATGGCACTGACGATGTCACCGAGAGTGCGCCTCTTGCCGCGGTGATGTCCAGCGAGGGCATTGCGTCCCTGACGGTACGGCGTCAATGCAGTGATCGGCTTGCCGTTCTTCGTGATGACGACGGGGCAACCGATTTCGGCCATCTACGATCACTGTCGGAATCCGCGCGAAAGGGGCGGTGTGCTATGTTGCGGCCATGCCAAGCGATGGCCTGGATCGAGCAGCGCGGCCTGCCGCATGGGCCGAGTGGACGTTGCGCGTCCTCGGGGGTGGGGAAGGCGGCGAAGCCGTCTTCCCGCGCGAGCCTTTCGTTTGAGGGACGCCTTTGTTGCGCAAGTTGCGCAAGGCGAAGTCACCGAGATGTGCTGGCGCATGGCCGGGAAGGAGATTCCCAACCTGCCGCGAAGTGAGTGGCCGCTCAAGGTGATTCGACGGCGGGGGTGATGCTCGAGAGCGAACTGCAGGGACTCATCGCTGCCGGAGAAGGGGCGAAGGTCGAGTTCAAGCGCGACGAACTCCGACCCGAGCAGCTTGCGCGGGAGATTGTCTCGTTCGCCAACATGAACGGCGGCACTATCCTCGTGGGGGTCGAGGATGACGGTTCGGTGTCGGGCCTTAGGCGGGCAGACTGGCAGCGGTGGTTGATGGATACGGTCGTCTGGCGGCATGTCGCTCCTCGCATCGTGCCTGATTACGAAGAGGTACGCACGGAGCGGGGTGTTGTGGCGGTTGTCGGCGTGCCCATCGGCGCAGCCAAGCCCTATGCGGTGCAGCGCCAAGACCGGCTTGACTACTACCTCCGCGTTGGCAACACCTGCCAGCGTGCGACTCGGGAACAGATGGCGCGGCTGTTTCAGATCGGCGGCCTGGTTGCCGTGGAGCGCATGCCCATCCACGGCAGCACGAGGCAGGAGCTGGACCGGCGCAGGCTCGATGAGTATTTCCTTCGCGTCTTGGGCGAGGAAGCGGTAGAAGACTGGTCCGCCAGGCTGGAACACCGTGACCTGCTCGTCCTCGCCACCGGAGAAGCGGTCTGCTGCTCCTATGCGGCCTATGCCCTGTTCGCACTCGCGCCGCGACGGCGCCTGCCGCAAGCCGGCCTGCGCTTGCTTGTGTTTCGGGGGAAGGACGCGGATTACGACGCCTCGCTGGATGAGGTGCTGGACATGCCCTTCGTCGGCTTGGGCGATCAGCGACCTGGACGATTCGTGGAGCAATCGTTGCCGGATCGGGCGCTCGCATATCTGCAACCGCACATCTCCCAAGAGCGGTTGGACGGGATGACGCGCAGGCGGTTCTGGGATTACCCACCGGCGGCGATTCGGGAGTTGCTGGTCAATGCCTATGCCCACCGCGACTGGACACGCCAGAACGACATCCGCCTTGCCGTGTATGCAGACCGCATGGAGGTGACGAGCCCCGGCGCGCTACCGAACGGCATGACCGTCGAGAAAATCCTCGCGGGCCAGCAGGCGCCGCGCAACAACAACATCGTTCGCATCCTGCGCGACTACGGGCTGATGGACGACCGCGGCATGGGCATCCGCCGCCAAGTGGTGCCGTTGCTGGAGAAGCACAGCGGCACGACGCCACAATTCGAGGCACATGAGGACTATTTTCGGGTGACGTTGCCGAGGGGCAGGGCGTCACCGGCGCTTGGACTGTGAGCGCCCGATGCCCCTCGAGGGGCAGGCATTCTGCCTTCCCTAGTGTAGTGTCCTTAACAAAAAGGTGATTAAGAGGCGTTGGCCAGCGCGGCCCGACCGCGTTCGACCTTCTCCATGATCTCGCCGAAGGACTTGGTCCACACCAGCGGCTGCGGATTCTCGTTGTGACGCTCCAGGCACTCCCGCAGGCACTCTTCGAGATGCGGCACCGAGGTGAAGACGCCGCGCCGGATCTGCTTGTCGGTCAGCGTCGCGAAGAACCGCTCCACCAGGTTCGCCCACGAGGCGCCGGTCGGCGTGAAGTGCAGGAAGATGCGCTTTCTGCGCTCGATCCAGTCCTGCACCTTCTCGTGCCTGTGGGTCGCGTAGTTGTCGAGCACGATGTGGATCTCCTGGTCGGCGGGCACCGCCTTGTCGACCTCGCGCAGGAACATCAGCACCTCTTGGTGACGGTGCCTGCGGCAGGTCCTGCCGATCACCTTGCCGCTGGCCACCTCCAGCGCGGCGAACAGCGTGGTCGTGCCGTGGCGCTTGCAGTCGTGCGTCATCGTGCCGGCGCGGCCCCTCTTCATCGGCAGGCCCGGCTGCGTCCGGTCCAGCGCCTGGATCCGGCTCTTCTCGTCGAAGCTGAACACCGCCGCGTTCTCCGGCGGGTCCAGGTAGAGCCCCACCACGTCCCGCAGCTTCTCCTCGAAGCGAGGATCGCTGCTCAGCCTGAAGGTCCGGATCAGGTGCGGCTTGAGGCCGCGCGACCGCCACACCCGGTGGACGAAGCTGTGGGTCGTGCCCAGATGCCGCGCCATCGACCGGCACGACCAGTGCGTGGCGTCCTCCGGTGTCGTCTGCGTCGTCGCCTCGATCACCCGGGTGCGCAACGCCGCCTGCGCCCGGCTGTCCTTCCCGCCGTGGTTGGCGCCGCGCGGCCGCTCCCTCTCGATCGCCGACGCACCCTCCTTCGCGTAGCGGGTGCGCCAGCGTCCCACCTTGTTCGCGTCGATGCCCAGCTTCGCGGCAATGTCCTTGTTCGTCGTTCCGTCGGCTGCCATCAGGACGATCCGCGAACGTTCCCGCAGGCGCACCGGCGCACTGCGCGACGACGCCCACTTGTCCAGCCTTCCCCGGTCCTCGGTCGACAGTGTGATTGGTGCCGCAACCCGCATCGAACTTGCCCCCAGACGCGATGCGCAAAAGCATGACCCATCGACGCCTCATAAGCAACAGTTTATTTGGGACACTACACTAGCCCTACCCCATGCCCACAAGGGGCACGGCGTGGTGTCCTCCCCGACACACAAACATTTTGTCCGACAAGGAACTGGGGCAGCGTCTTACACTGGCCCGGTGCCCTCTATCGATCGGCCATGGCGTTCGGAGTCGGGACGGCCGCATGCGTACCATGTGGTCTCGCGCGTTCGGAGACGACGCGAACTGCGCCTGCGCGCTGTTGCGGAACACCTCGAAGGGCTGTGCAGCGTCGGTGCCGGCGGAAGCCGACCGCCAAACCGCTTCCCCTCCCCCCACGCGAGGTGCGCTGAAACCAGGTCATGTCCGGGACGGCGATGTGCGAAATCGTCCTGTCGCGCGTAAGCCATTGCGCATTGTCGTGTGGGACGAAATGTTTGTGTGTCGTGATTACCTGCCAAGCACCCTCTCAAGGCGTTCCGCGAACACGCTCGTGTTGGCGAAATAGCTCGGATAGGCGCTGCGGAGGGCTTCCACTGAGGAAACGCGGACGAGCACCGTGTCGGCACCGGGGAAGTGGTCGATGGCGGCTTCCACGTCCTCGTATGCGGCAATCGCCTGTTCTTGCTCGTCGTCGGCGTATTCGTTCCAGCGCACTCGTGCAGCGCCGTCTGGGCTTGCCTCGACGATTATGTGGAAGTACTCGGCATGGCCATTGCGGACGTGCCCTTCGAGGCTGCGCAGCGTCTCACGGTAGCCGCGGAGCCGGGGCAGGGCATTGACGGACTGTGCAAGGGTCGCGAGTTCGGCTCGCAGTGACTGCGCGTCTGTGGGCGTGTCCGGCACGCCGGGCAGCCCTTCGGCAATGGCGATTTCCGTCCCCATCAGGACGAAAAGGCGCAGCCAGGCGGCATCCCCAACGCTCGACTTCAGCGCCTGCCCCGAGAAAATCGCCACGGTCTCCACCGCTGTGGCCCAGACGTGCTGGAGACGGGAACGAAGTTGAACCTCGATTCGCATTCCTTCGTAGGCGGCTTCGGTTTCGTCGGTGGGATGAAATCGATGCACCTGATGAATGCCGCGATAGCCGCTGGCCTTGGGATGCGCGATGTAGTCGTTGACGCGCGTGACGGGGTGGATGGACGGGCGTGCTGCGTAGTCGTCTGCCACGCGGCGAACATCTGTCGCCGTGGGAAGCACCGCACGACATCCGCCGATGTCTTGCATGCGCGCAAGGTTCATGGAGGGCATCCGTCGCAACTTTGCTGCTGCCGAGGGCAGTCTCTTCAGACGTTGCGCCACCAACGCGCCGTCGCCCACTCGTTCCTGCAACTCCGTGCGCACACGTGCCAAGGGCAGGCTATGTGCCGCCCGCCAGTTGTTGACGACTTGTCGGGCGCTGCGGCGGTCCCCCAGCGACGAAGATTCGTCGATCAGCGCCCTGCCTGCGGCATTGACCTGCGCGCGCGAATGGACCGGCTCGGGCCAAGATGCAGCGAGCACCGGCACGTTGCTTTCGAGGGGCACGACGACGGCGCCGCCAATGCGAACGGTGCCAGCGAGATCGATCTTGGATGGGTGGCGCACGCCGCTTGCTCCAGCAGTTCCCGAACCGGGAACGTCCTCAAGTGTACTGTCCCCTACAAGGGCCTTTCTGTAGGGAGAGATTCTCACACCCGACACATGCGTGTTTCGTCCCACCTGTCGAATGACGAAACCGCCCTTGGCGACCTATGCCAATTGGAGTTGGCGTAGCGAAAGTGTAGCGGCCAGTTTTGCCTCCGTCCGTGCAGGGGGCGTCGCTGTCTGAGGGAAGTTGGCCACCCGCCTGTTGGTATTGACACGCCTGCGGTCGCTGACGCACGCTCTCGTGTACGCCCCCCCTTGCAGAGGAGTTCCAACGTGGCGGAAACCGCAGCCGCGCAATTGCACTACGACACGCTGCCGCCAGACGCCGTGTCTGCCGAACTGCAGCCGGTGATCGACGAGTTGGGCCTTGCCGAGAACTGTCGGCAACTGGCGATGGAAGGGTGGACGGTGGTGGAGAACGTCGCCGACGACGACTTCAATGCCCGTCTGCGGCAGCGGATCATGGACCTCTCTGGCGGTCCGGGCGGCGCGGATGGCACAAGCGGCGCCAACATGCTGCTCGTCAGGGACCCCGTGTTCGCGGAGGCGATTCTCAAGCCGAAGCTATTGGCGATGGCCGAGTTTTCGGTGGGGGCAGGCTTCCTCATCAGCCAGATCGCTGCCAGCGTTCGCCCCGAGGGTGCGGCGCCCATCGGCCTGCATGCAGACAACAACTGGCTGCCGGCGCCGTTTCCCGCCCACAATATGCTGCTCACTGGCTGCTGGGCATGCGACGAATACACCAAGGCCGGCGGTTCGACCCTGATCGTTCCGGGCAGCGCGAACCTGCGCCGCCATCCGGATGCGGATGAGGTGAAGGCCATCGCCGAGGAGTCGGCGGCGGGCTCGAACCGGCGCGGCCGCGCCATCGCCATCGAGTGTCCGCCTGGGTCCGTGGCGATGTGGGACGGCAACGTCTGGCACTCGAACTGGCCGCGCACGGCCGCCGGCGAACGCGTGGTGTGCCACATCACCTACACGAGACTGATGATGCGGCCGGTGGAGGACTACTCGTCCCATGCCGATGAGTTGATGGAACGGCATGGTCCGCGCATGGCGCAGATGCTGGGCCGGGAGGACTTCCTGAACAGTCCTTTCGGCGCGGACTACTCGAAGCTCATCACGACGTTCAACAACGCCAAGCGTTGATGCAGCACCTATCGGAACACTTGGGAAGCTCTCCGGGGGAGGGCGGGACGCCCGTCTCTCGAAAAGGCCAACGTTACGACGAGGGATCAATCCCCGGCGGCAGTCAGCTTGATGACCATGGCGCCGCCGTCGATGTGGATCTCGAATTGGTCGTCGGCGGGGCGCTTGTAGGCGAGGGTCTTGAAGGCGCCTTTGCCGACGACCTCGAAGGTGACTTCATTCTCGTCGATGCTGGTTGAGCGCATCTTCGTGGCGGGGCCGCGCGATTCGTAGCCTGGGTTCCATTGCTCCAGATGCAGCACGAGGCCGTCATCGCTTTCCTCCACCACGATCAACTCCACCATCGCGGTGGCGCCGCCGGCGGTCATGCGCACCAGGGACTGGATCGAGCCGTCGCGGGGCACGGTCCAGTTCTCCTCCAGCATGCCTTCGCCGACGGGGCCGGACCAGGTGCCGGTCATCCATGCCAGTCTTTCGATGGCGGACTCGGCTGCGGCGCCGACGGCGACCGTACATAGGGCGAAGGCAAGGGCGACCTTGTGCATGGAGTTCTCCCCATGGATCCGCTCGATGAGACGTTGGCGAGCCTACCATGCGGCGTGTTCGATACCATTGCGCCATCGGAACAGCGGAGAGGTCCATGGCCAAGGTCGTCTTTCCCGACCACCTGATGACGAACACCGGCGGCACCCGCGAGGTGGAGGTGGAGTGCAAGAACTTCCGGGCGCTGGTGCGCGCCCTGAACGAGAAGTGGCCCGGCATCGACGAGGTGCTGCAGAAGACCGCCGTCGCCATCGACGGGCAGATCTATCAGGATGCCTGGCTCGAACCGATCGGCCCGAACGCCGAGGTGTTCTTCATGCATCGGATTGAGGGCGGCTAGCGCCACAAGAACCGTTGCCTTTTCGGCAACGCTTCCTGCCCCAGCCCAAGCCGTCCTGTCACCCTGTCGGCATTCGGCCAGCTTGCGCCGTCCGAAGTCCGACAGGCTGCTAGGCGGTCGCCAAGCCCCTTTGCCAGGGGCCCCTTAGCCGAACAGCGTCTGGGCCAGCCACGGCATCCCGAACGCGAGGGCGACGCTCACGACCAATCCTGCAAAGGCCTTTCCGGCGTCCGACAGCACCTTGCGCGTGGTGGCTCGGGCTTCGGTGTCGGCAAGGAAGGTGGAAAGGGCAAACTCGCGCCCCGCCAGGATGCCCAGGAACACCCACGTCGTGCTCATGGGCATGTCGCTCGCTTCCTTGAACACCAAGAGCACCATGCCGTAGATGAAGTCGATGATGGTGGCGGCGCGGATGTCCGTGGTGTCGGTCTTGGAGGTGACGATCTTCTGGATCTCGCCGCCGAACTGGTAGAAGATGTAGCCCTGCATGGCCACCAGCGCGAGGATGCCGAACAGCAGCCAACTGCCTGGAACCTCGCGGGGAAGATAGACGAAGATGTTGGCCAGGTCCTGAATCAGCCACTGGCTCCACAGGAACCCGGTGGACGCCCATTGCAGCACCACCCAGTAGCTCGGAATCTCGGCCTCGCGGGTGCGGTGGAAGTATTCGCTCAGCCGCCTGAACACCAGCAGGAACAGGATGATGGCCGAGGCGAAGGCCACGACATAGCCGAGCGCAGACTTGATCAACATGCTGCCGAGGTTGCCCGGCGCGCCGCCTGTGACTGCGAACAGCGTGAGCACCAGGAATGTCGTGCTCACCGGCACGCCGAGACGGGTGAGGAGCAGCAGCGCCAGTGGCGGGATGACGTGAATCCACGAGACTCCGCCGGACGGCAGCGGGAACGCGTCGAGGCGGCCATAGGAGGCGTCGCCGTTGTTGACGATCCAGCCGTAGAGCAGCACCGCCAGCAGGATGCTGCTGCCGAACATCCACAGCACCCACCAAGGACGGTGGGAGTTGGACGAGAGGAAGGTGCCGAGGGTTTGGATCGAGTCGTTGGCGACTACGGAGTAGGCGGCCAGCAGGAAGCCAGCGACCATGAATATCTCGACCGGCACGTGCAACTCCCCTTGTTCCCCACCCAGCGCCCGACCAGCGCACGCCAGCGCAAGTGTATCGGCGCGATGGCCCGGTTGGTTACGGATTGATGAAATCCGCCCGATGGCGGCGCATCCACATGCGCCCCACCTTGCGAGCTTCTATGATCTCAGGCTGCGGTGAGCGGAGTAGATCGTGGGCAAGCTCGTGAACTTGGGGTCCCTTTGCATTGACCATGTGTATTCGGTGCCGGACATCACCGGAGCTGGCGAGACCGTGGCGAGCCTCGGCTGCGAGGTCTTTCCGGGGGGCAAGGGGCTGAACCAGTCCGTGGCGGCGGCGCGGGCGGGGGCGGAGGTGATGCACTTCGGCTGCGTCGGCGAAGACGGCGCCTGGCTCAAGGACGTGCTTGCCGAGGCCGGCGTGGACGCGTCCGGAGTGCGCGTAGCCACGGGCGCGTCGGGCCATGCGGTGATTCAGGTAAACGCGGCGGGCGAGAACGCCATCGTCGTTGCCGGCGGCACCAACCGGGAGCTCACCGAAGTCGAGGTGAGCGCGGCGCTCGATGCCCTCGGGCCGAGCGACTGGCTGCTGTTGCAGAACGAGATCAACGACTTGGAGGGGGTGCTGGCGGCTTCGGCCCGCCGCGGTGCCCGTGTCGCCTTCAACGTCGCGCCGGTTGATGGCCGTGAGGCCGGGTACGACCTGTCGGACACCACCTTGTTGATCGTCAACGAAATCGAGGCCGGGGCGCTTGCGGGTGAGGAGGAACCGTCTGCGGCCTTGACGTCGCTGCGCCAGCGCTATCCGAACATGGACGTGGTGTTGACTCTCGGGCGCGAGGGTCTGCTTTACGCCAACTCCGACGGAACCAGAACCATGCCCGCCTACCCGGTGCAGGCCGTGGACGAGACGGCCGCCGGTGACGCCTTCATCGGCTATCTCATGGCCGCGCTGCTGGCCGGCGACGAGATCGCCTCCGCCCTCCGCAAGGCTTCCGCCGCCGGCGCACTGGCAGTCACGAAGGCGGGCGCCGCAAGTTCCATCCCGACACCGCCTGATGTGGCCGCGCTGCTCGCTTCAGAAGGGTAGGGAGAACTCTACCCAAGCCGGTCCTAAGAGCGGTCCTGGGGGCAGGCGACTATGGTGGGAGCCGTCTTGGGGGAGGGCCGGATGCCTTCGCCCAAGGGGAGTCCCACGTTGGCGGGAAGGACTCAGGGTGGGAAGGTGAGCCCCGTCGCCGCGGCCAGCTCGTCGATGGCCTGCGCTTCCGTGACCACCTTGATCGTCGTCATGCCCATGGCCCGGGCCGGCTTCAAGTTGATGCCGAGGTCGTCCAGGAACACCGTCTCCGACGGCGCGACGCCCAGCCGTTCGCAGGCGATCTCGTAGATGCGTGGGTTCGGCTTGCGCACGCCTTCCACGCTCGACTCGACGATCACCTCGAACATCGCCATCACTTCCTGTGCCCGGCGTGCCTTGGCGTCGTCTTGCGCCATGGCCGGCCCCTCGCCAGCCTTCTTCATGTTGTTGGTGATGCAGCCCACCCGATAGTGGCGGCTGCACTCCGCCAGCACGGCGGCCATGCGCGGGCGAAAGTCGCCGGAGAGAAGCTCCAGCACATCCTTGCCGCGCACGCTGTGGCCGCGGGCCTCGGCCTCGATCCGGAAAGCGTCGTCGAACTCGTCCACGTCGATCTCGGAGGACTCGAACCGTGCCCAGGCGTTGCTGTCGGGGTTCGTGGAGTTGATGGTGCGGATGAAGTCCTTGGGCAAGCCGTTCGCCGCCTCGAAGCGGGCGAATGCCTCGAACGGACTCGTCGTGAATACGCCGCCGAAATCCCAGAGGATGGCGCGGATCATGGCTTCTCCTATGCGGGCTGTGTGGTGGGGCCCTTGCTGCGCGACGTGGCTGGCAAGACGAAATGGAACACGCTGCCCTCGCCGACCTCGCTTGCGACCCCAAGCTGCGAATTGTGCCTGCGCAGGACGTGCTTGACGATGGCGAGGCCGAGTCCGGTGCCGCCGCGGGCACGACTGTCGGCAAGGTCCACGCGGAAGAAGCGTTCGGTGAGGCGCGAAATGTGCTCGGCGGCGATGCCCTGGCCTGCATCTTCCACCTCGAAGCGGGGCCCTTCGTCGCTGGCACCCCAGCGAACGTGAATGGGGCCGCCGTCCGGACTGTAGCGGATGGCGTTGGCGACTAGGTTGAAGCAAGCGCTGTGCAACTCCGCCGGCACCCCGGCGACGCACATCTCAGGGCCCGCGTCGATGTGGAATTCGTGCTCGGGGCCGGCAAGTTGCCGCGCCTCGGCAACAATGGAGTCGACCATCGCAGCCACCTTGACGATCTCCACGTCGTCCGGCCCCGGCATGGGCGAGGACTCCAGCCGCGTCAGCGTCAGCAGATCGTCCACCAGCGCCTTCATGCGCTCGGCCGGTGCATGTAGGCGATCCAGCAGGCGGCGCATGGTTTCGAGATCGATGTCGTCGTCTTCGAGGGTTTCGAGATAGCCGACGATGACGGTGAGCGGGGTGCGCAGTTCGTGGGAGACGTTGGCGATGAAGTCCTGGCGCATGGTGAGGAGGCGGTTCAGGGTCGTCACGTCCCGCACCAGCACGATGGACTGGCCCTCGTCGGCGCGGATGTGGCGCAACTCCAGCCGGGTCGAGTCATCGATGGGCGAGGCGATCTCGACGATGCCGTCCTCCACCTCGCCGGCCATGAGGGAATCCACCGCCGGATCGCGCGCCACTTCCATGAGCGTGCGACGGTCGCCGCGCACCATGCCGAGCAAGCGCCTTGCCGCATCGTTTTCCGTGGCGACGGCGCCGGAGTCGCTCAGCACCATCCAGCCGTCGGGCACCGCGTCGAAGGTGCGCTGCAGCAACGCCAGTTCGCGCCCTAGGCGGCGACCGCCGAAGAGGCCGTCCAGACGTTCCACGAAGCCACCCAGGCCGGTTGGCGCCGAAGGTCGCGTCACCGCCATCAGTGCGCTGCCGAAGCGGCGTCAGAGGAGGGCGCCTCCCCGGCCTGGGGCGAGAAGCGATAGCCGACGCCGCGCACCGTTTCCACCATGTCGTCCATGCCGAAGGGCGCGAGGGCTCGCCGCAGCCGAAGCACGTACACATCGACGGTGCGCTCCCCCACATAAACGTTGCGTCCCCAGACGCGGTCGAGAAGCTGGGTGCGATTGAAGGCGCGCGAGGGGTTGCGCATCATGAGCTCGAGCAGGCGGAACTCGGTGGGGCCGACATGGATGGCATCGCCTCCGACCGAGAGTCGATGCCCCTTGGTGTCGAGGGTGAGTCCCTGGAACGTGATCGTGCCGTCTTCGCTGTCGCCGCTGCGTCGCCGCAGGGCACGGATGCGGGCGATCAACTCGCGGGGGGAGAAGGGCTTGGTGACATAGTCGTCGATGCCGGCGTCAAAGCTCTTGAGCTTGTCCGCCTCCTCGCCTCGTGCGGTGAGCATCAGGAGGGGCAGGTCGCTGGTGATGGGGTCGCGCCGCAGCGTGCGCGCCAGCTCCACGCCACTCATCCCCGGCAGCATCCAGTCGATGATGACCAGCCCAGGCAGCGGCCCTTCGAGCAGATCGAGCGCCTGTTCCGCCGTCTCCGAGGGGATCACCGAGAAGCCGGCCCGTTCCAGCGAGAAGGCAAGCATCTCGCGAATGTCCTTTTCGTCCTCGACGACGAGGATGGCGTTTGAATCCATCGATGATGCCCAAGCGTGACCGCGATGCGCGAATCATTCGCGGCGGAATGTTACATGGCGATTACGTCTGTGGGTGCCCACATCCGCCACCGACGCAGCGCCAAGGCCGCCCTCGCCGCCGGCCCCCCGACGAAGTTGCAGGGCTCCCTGGCTAGGGCAGATTGGGGGCTGTAGTACGCTTCCCCTCTCGCACGAGTCCCGGCCCCCTCGAGCGGTGGCTGGGACCAAACACATCAGGGAGGAAAGCATGGGGCAAAGGCAATTGCGGGCGGTGGACGGGTTCACCTTCGGCGTGTACGAGGCGCTGCCGGAGGGCGAGGCCAAGGGCGGCGTCGTGGTGATTCAGGAGATCTTCGGCGTCAATTCGCACATCCGTGAGGTGGCGGACGGCTATGCCGCCGCCGGTTACGCGGCGCTGGCGCCGCAGATCTTCGATCGCGTCGAACGCGACGTGGAACTCGGCTACGAAGGCGAGGACATGCAGCGCGGCATGGGACTGGCCTTTCAGGGGCTTGCCCGGGAAGACGCGCTGAAGGACTTGCAAGCCACCATCGAGGAAGCCGGCAAGTACGGCAAGGTGGGAGTCGTCGGCTATTGCTTTGGCGGCCTGATGACGTGGCTCTCGGCCTGCGAACTTTCCGGCATCGCCTGTGCCTCTGCCTACTACGGCGGCGGCATCGCCGGCGAACTGGAGCGCTCTGCCAAGTGCTCGGTCATCATGCACTTTGGCGAACTTGACGCGCACATCCCGATGTCGGACGTGGACAAGGTGAAGGCGGCGCATCCAGACATCCCGGTGCATGTCTATGGCGCCGACCACGGCTTCAACTGCGACCATCGGGCGAGCTACCACGAGGCGTCGGCCAATCTGGCGCGTGAACGCACGCTGGCGCTGTTCGCCGAGCACATCGGCTAGCGAGTCACCGTTCAAGTCGGGGCCGCAGGTCGCGCTTCGCGCCGGGCATCCGAGCAATCTTGGGCAAATGCAAGCGTTGACAATGCCGGAGCGTTTGATAATCCTTCCCTGCACTGGCTCAGGGGGAAGGGGAAGGACTTTCGGTTTTGGCCGGTCGGCGCAAGTGCGCCGTGCCGGCCCGTCCGCTAGTGTGTCTCGACACTGAACAGACGGACGATGTGGAGGAGCTTTGCGCGCAAACAAGGGCGCACCCCAAGGTGCAGCCCCTGAGTCAGGCACCGTCCGCCACGTCGCTTTGGCAATTCCATAATCCCGCAGGGAAGGGTTGAATGAAGATGTTTTCCACCAAGGGGCTCAAGGTGCCGTTGCTCGCAGGCATCGCGACGCTCGCCTTCGCACCCGGCGTTGTCGCCGCCACGCTGGTCGAGGTGTTTGCGGCTGCCGAGCGGATCAACGAGCAGGCAAAGGCCTCCCAGACCCGCATCGACGCGCTCACGGAGGAGACCCGCGAGCTCTACGACGACTACAAGCAGGTGCTGAAGGAGATCGAGGGCCTGCGCGTGTACAACGCCCAGCTGGATCGCCAGATCGCGAACCAAGAACGGGAGATGGCGGAAATCGGCGAGTCGGTCGATCAGGTCACCGTCATCGAGCGCCAGATCACGCCGCTGATGCTGCGCATGATCGATGGGCTGGAACAATTCATCGCCTTGGACGCGCCGTTCCTGCGCGAGGAGCGAGAGCTGCGGGTGGACCGGCTGCGCGACATCATGGAACGCGCCGACGTGGCCGTGTCCGAGAAGTTCAGCCAGGTGCTCAACGCCTATCAGATCGAGAACGAATACGGCCGCACCATGTGGTCGTACAGCGGCAAGATCGAGGTGGATGGCGCCGAGCGCATCGTTGACATCCTGCATATCGGTCGGGTGTCGCTGGTCTTCCAGACCAGCGACGGCGACGAGACCGGCATGTGGAACAAAAGCGCCGAGCGCTGGGAAATCCTGGACGACAGCTACAAGGCGCCGGTGCGCAACGGCATTCGCATGGCACGCAAGCAGGCGACCCTGAATCTCCTGCCTGTTCCGATTCTGGTGGGGGAATGACATGAAGCGAGCGATCTTGACCAGCAGCCGCAGGGCAGCGCTCTTTGCTGCACTCCTGCTGCCGCTCTCGGCGGGCGCCCAAGACGAAGCCGCCGCTCCGGCGAGCGACCTCACCGTCGTCGAAGCCGACTCTCTCGACGAGCTCCTGAAGAACGTCGAGGAACGGCGCGTGGTGGAAAGCCGCGAGCACAACGAGCGCGAGACGCGCTTCCGCGCCGCCCGCGAAGGCCAGCGGGAGATGCTGCAGGACGCGCAGGCCGAGCGCCGCCGCGAAGAGCAGCGCAGCGAACGGCTCGAGACCCGGTTCGAAGAGAACGAAATCCGCATCGGCAATCTGCAGGAGCAACTCGACAAGCGCCTCGGCAGCCTGCGCGAACTGTTCGGCGTGCTGCAGCAGGTAGCCGGCGACACGAGAGGCTTGTTCGAGGCCTCCCTCATCAGCGCTGAGATCCCCAACCGCGGCGAATGGCTCGGCAATCTGGCCGCCAAGATGGGCAAGTCCACCCAACTCGCCACCATCGACGAGATGGAGGAGCTCTGGGAGAACCTGCAGCGGGAGATGACCGAATCCGGGCGCATCTCGCGCTTCAACAGCACCGTCAACATGCTCGACGGCGAGCAAGTCGACACCGACCTCATCCGGGTCGGCTCCTTCGCCATCATCAGCGAAGACGGCTACATCAACTACGACACGGACATCGGCACGCTGGTGGAGCTCGGACGCCAACCCGAAGCCCAGTTCGCCAACACGGCGTCAGACCTCTTCGATGCCGACAGCGGCGACCTCGTGGCCTTCGCCATCGACCCCACCCGCGGCTCCCTCATCTCGCTCCTGATCCAGAAGGCAACGCTGGCGGAAATGGTCGGCACGCCGTTCGGCGGCTTCACCACAGGCGCCTGCTATCTGCCGTTCTGCGATGGCCAGGGCGACTATCCGGGTTCGGTCATCATCATGGTCGGCATCATCGGCGTGCTGCTCGCCATCGAGCGTCTCATCACCCTGACGCTGGTGGGCCGCAAGGTTTCGTCGCAGTATCGCCAGCCGGACAACCCCTCGAGCGACAATCCGCTCGGACGCGTTCTCAAGGTCTATGACGACAACCGCGACGTGGACGTGGAAACCCTCGACCTCAAGCTCGGCGAGGCGATCCTGTCGGAGACGCCGGCGCTGACCCGAAACATCACCATCATCCAGGTGATCTCGGTGGTCGCGCCGCTGATGGGTCTGCTGGGCACGGTGATCGGGATGATCGAGACCTTCCAGTCCATCACCCTGTTCGGCACGGGCGATCCGAAGACGATGGCAAGCGGCATCTCCACCGCACTGATGACCACGGTGCTTGGCCTTTGCGTCGCCATCCCCACGGTGCTGCTGCACGCGATTGTGAACCAGCGCAGTCGCGGCATCATCCACGTGCTCGAGGAGCAGTCCCAGGGCATCGTGGCCAAGCACGCTGAGGAGTCCGGTCAGCCGCTCGGCTGACCGGACATCAGGCGCAAGGGAGGGCGGGCCCGAGGCCCGCCCGCACCAGCAGAAGGAAACGCGCTAGATGTTCAACGACGCCTACATTGCGCTGTCGGGGTTCTTCGCCCAAGGCGGCAATGTGCTCTATCTCATTGCCGCCACCACATTTCTCATGTGGACGCTGCTGTTCGAGCGGCTCTGGTATTTCCGCAGCGAGCACAAGCAGGTCGTGCGCGAGGCCACGGAGATTTGGGAATCGCGCGACGAGCGCAAGTCCTGGTCCGCGCACCGCGTCCGTGACATGCTCATCTCGCAAGCCAGCACGCGCATCAACGGCAGCTTCCCGATCATCCAGACCTGCGTCGCGCTCTGCCCGCTGTTGGGCCTGCTCGGCACGGTCACCGGCATGATCGCGGTGTTCGATGCGATGGCGACGCAGGGCGGCAACGCCCGTTCCATGGCCGCGGGGGTGTCGCAGGCCACCATCCCCACCATGTCGGGCATGATCGCGTCGCTGTCGGGCCTGTTCGGCACTACCTTCGTGCGGCGCAAGATCCTGTTCGAGACCGAGCTGATCCAAGACCATCTGACGATGGACCACTGAGCGCGAGACGGCGACAAGGGAGACCGACATGGCGAGATCCGAGGGCCGCTTCACGGGCCGGGACGAAGAGAGCGACATCAACCTGACGCCCATGCTGGACGTCGTGTTCATCATGCTCATCTTCTTCATCGTCACGGCAACCTTCATCAAGCAGGCCGGCATCGAAGTGCGCCGCCCGGATGCGGAGACGGACGAGAAAAAGCCGACCGTCAGCGTGCTCATCGCCATCTCGCCGGGGGGCGAAATCTGGATCGACAAGAAGAAGGTCGATCCGGCGGCGGTGCGCGCCCATATCGAAAAACTGCACGCGGAGAACCCTCGCGGTGGTATCGTCGTGCAGGCAGATCGCGAGGCAAAGTACGAGAAGCTGAAAGCCGTGCTCGATGCTGCGCGAGCTGCGGGCGTGACGGAAGTCGCGGTCTCGACCGAGGATCAATGAGGATCAACGAAGGTCCCTCGCGAGAGCGAGCCTTCAGCCGAGGGGAGCGCGAGGGGCCTCCCCCTCGCCAGAGAAGGGGGGCGCGAGGGGCCTCCCTCGCTAGGGAGCGGAGCGCGAGGGGCCTCCCCCTCGCCAGAGGAGGAACGACATGATTGTGAGATACGCCTTTGGGGTGGTGCTGGGGGCCGTGGCCACGTTCCTGCTGTTCATGCTCATGCAGGCCGTGATCGCCAACCCGGAAGCTGCCACCGACACCGGCATCAAGGGCCGGATCGTGGACTTCGTGCGCGTCCAGGAAGATCAGGACGTGCAGGTCAAGAAGCGGAAGCCCAAGCCGCCGCCGCCGGTGGACGAACCTCCGCCGAACATGCCGAAGCCAAGTCTCGACTCCAACGTCAGCGTCGGCGTGGAGATTGGCCTCGTGGACGTGGACGTGGACGTGGATGTGGGCGGCACCGACTACAGTTCCGACGGCGAATACCTGCCCATCGTCAAGGTCGCGCCCATCTATCCGCGACGGGCGCAGTCGCGCGGCATCGAGGGCTTCGTGCTGCTCGAATTCACGGTGACCACCACGGGAGGCGTGCGCGACCCGTCGGTGATCGATGCCAAGCCGCCGGGGGTGTTCGACCGTGCCGCCATCAACGCGGCGCTCAAGTTCAAGTACAAGCCCAAGGTGGTGAACGGTGAGGCCATCGAGGTCGCCGGGGTGCGCAACCTCATCACCTTTCAGCTGGAAGACTGAGGGCGCAAGCCCAACGACCGCCCTTGACGGGCGCGGAGGAACGGGTCATGCGACGCATTGGTTCACGGGTTCTCGCCGCTTCCTTGGCGGCGACGCTGGTTTTCGCGGTGACGCCGGACAGCCACCACGGCATCTTGCCCGGGGCTGCGCACGCCGCCGAGCTGCCTCGCCTCGATGGCTTTCCCCCATCCCCCGTCGCCACGGAGGACATGCAGAGGCGAAGGGTGCCGAACATGTCGGAGACCACCTATCGCAAGTTCGGCCAGGCGCAGGAGTTGATCGATCCGTGCCCGGACGACCCCGACAACTGCGAGATCCCCCGCGACCCGGATGGCGCCATCGCCATCCTGCTCGGCATGTTGGAGCGCGAGCGCCGCTACAACGGCAACGAGCTTGGCCAGATTCACCAAATGCTCGCGGTGATCTACTACAACGACAAGGACGACCTACCTAGGACCTTCCAACACTACGAGCAGCTTCTCGCCCAAGTACCGGAAATCACCGAAGGGATCGAGCAGTCCACCATCAAGACCCTCGCGCAGCTTCACCTGCAGGACGAGAACTTCGACACCGCCCTCGATTACATGAGGCGCTGGTTCGCCCTGGCCTACAACCCCGGCCCCGGGGAGTACATCCTCGTGGGGCAGATTCACTTCCAGAGGAAGGACTTCCCCGCCGCCGCACAAGCCCTTGAGGCCGCCATCACCTTGGCGCGTGACCGGGACCTGACCGTGCGCGAAAACTGGTGGGCGATGCTCAACTACGCCCATTTCGAGATGGAGAACTACGACCGCGTGATCGAGATTCTGGAAATCCTCGTCCGCGACTTCCCCAAGCGGCAATACTGGATTCAGCTTGCTGGCGTCTATGGCCAGGAAGGCCAGGAGCGCGAACAGCTTCTGGCGTTCGAGACCGCCCACGTGGGCGGCTTTCTCGACAAGGAATCCGACGTGATGACCTTCGGCGGCTTGCTGATGCAGAACGAGGTTCCCTGGCGGGGCGCCAAGTACATGCAGGCGGGGCTGGACGCGGAACTCGTGGAGCGCAGCGCGCGCAACCTGCAGCAGATTGGCCAGGCCTATCAGTTGGCGCAGGAAGTGGATTCGGCCATCGGCATCTTCGAGGAAGCCGGCAGCAAGTCCGACGACGGCGCCATCTACGACCGCCTCTCGGCACTCTATCTGGAGAAGGACGAGTTCTCCAAGTGCCGCACCGCAGCGGAGCGGGCGATGGAGAAGGGCGGCGTCAACAAGCTCTACAACGTCGAGATCGTGCTCGGCATGTGCCAGTTCAACCTGGACGAACTGCGCGAGGCCCGCGCCACGTTCGTAAAGGCACGTCGCAACGCCCGCGATGCGGAGGAGCGCAGCGCCGAACGGATTACCCAACAGTGGATCCGCTACATTGACAACGAGAGCAAGCGTCGCGCCGAGCTTGAAGCGGCCGGCATCTAGCCGGGCGTTGCGGGCAAGTCATTCGCAGGCGGCCCGGCTGACCCATCCGCGTCACGGGTGGGCATTGATCCATAATCCATGTTCACGGGCATAGTGCAGGCCGTCCGTCGCGTTGTGGCGGTTGGGCGGGCTGGCGGCGTCACGACCCTATCGGTCGCAATGGAAGAGTCCGCCGAAGGCTTGCAGATGGGCGCATCGGTGGCCATCAACGGCTGCTGCCTGACCGCTGCGGCGGTGCGCGGAGGTGTCGTCGCGTTCGATCTCATCCGCGAGACCACGGAGCTTTCCAATCTCGGCCGACTTGCGCCCGGTGACGCCGTGAACGTCGAGCGTTCCTTCCGCGTCGGCGACGAGGTGGGAGGGCACATCCTCTCGGGCCACATCGCCACCACGGCGCCTGTCGTCGCGGTTGAGGCGGGGGAGGGCAGACGTTTCCTGACCGTGCGGGTGCAGCAAGAGTGGCTGCGCTATCTCATGCCCAAGGGATTCGTGGCACTCAATGGCGCGAGTCTCACCATCGCCGAGATGGATCGCGCAGCCGGCACCGTCTCCGTGAGCCTGATTCCCGAAACGCTGGCACGCACCACGTTCGACTCGGCCGCCGTGGGCGACCTCATCAACCTCGAGGTGGATGCGCAAACGCAGGCAGTGGTCGAAACGGTGCGATCGGTTCTCGCTGACGAGTCCCTGCTGGCCGACATACGTGACTGAATCCTTCGGCGAACGGCTGCGGCGATCGTGGGCGACGAGCGACTCCGCGCTTTGCGTGGGCCTCGACCCGGTGCGAGCACGGTTGCCGGATCACCTCGCCAAAGAGCCAGATGCATTGTTCCGGTTCTGCCGAGAGATCGTCGACGCCACGGCGGACCTTGCCTGCGCCTTCAAGCCCAACATCGCCTTCTTCGCTGCCGAAGCCGCCGAGGCCGATCTCGAACGCCTGGTCGATCACATTCATGGCGCCCACCCAGGCATTCCGGTGATCGCCGATGCCAAGCGTGGCGATGTGGGCTCCACCGCCGAGATGTATGCACGAGAGCTTTACGAGCGCTACGACTTCGACGCCGCGACGGTGAACCCGTGGTTGGGCTGGGACAGTGTCGCTCCCTTTGCGGAACGCGAGGGACGTGGCGTGGTGGTGCTCTGCCACACATCGAACCCCACCAGTGGTTGGCTGCAGGAACAACCAGCAGAGGATCCGGCATATCTCCGAGTCGCCCGAGAGATGCAAAGCCGGGATGCGGACAATCTAGCCTTGGTGGTGGGCGCCACCTTCCCCGCGCAACTCGCCGAGGTGCGCCGTGTGGCGCCGACGCTGCCGTTTCTGGTGCCCGGCGTGGGAGCGCAGGGCGGCGGTGCCGACGAGCTGCGGCAGATCTTCGCCCGCGGCGTGGACGCGAACGGCCAGGGCCTCGTCGTGGTGAACGCCTCGCGCAGCATCATCTACGCCGGCGGCGGTCAAGCCTACGTCGCTGCGTCGCGCCGGGCAGCGCTGGATCTTCGCGACGAGATCCGTCGCGCTCGTGATCGGCAGACGACCTGACTCCAACAACCCCCAAGGAACCGGAACATGGCAGAGATTCCCGCCTTCGTATGGAACGACCCGCTCTTGCTCGACGAGCAGCTCAGCGAAGACGAACGCATGATCCAGGACACCACGCGGCAATACGCCGAGGGCAGGCTCATGCCCCGCGTGATCGAAGCCAACCGCCACGAGCGCTTCGACCGCGAGATCATGAACGAGATGGGAGAGCTAGGGCTGCTCGGCGCGACGTTGCCGGCCAAGTATGGCTGCGCGGACGTGGGCTACGTCTCCTACGGCCTCATGGCGCGGGAGGTGGAACGGGTGGATTCCGGCTATCGCTCCGCCATGAGCGTGCAATCCTCGCTGGTCATGCATCCCATCTACGCCTACGGCTCGGAAGAGCAACGCCTGCGCTACCTGCCGAGGTTGGCAACGGGGGAGTGGGTGGGTTGCTTCGGCCTCACTGAGCCGGACCACGGTTCCGACCCTGGCGGCATGGTCACCAAGGCCGAGAAGACCGGCGACGGTTACCTGCTCAATGGCGCCAAGATGTGGATCACCAACTCGCCCATCGCGGATGTGGCGGTGGTGTGGGCAAAGCTCGATGGCCGCATTCGGGGCTTTCTGGTGGAGCGCGGGATGCCGGGCTTTTCGACGCCGAGGATTGAGGGCAAGATGAGCCTGCGTGCCTCCGCCACCGGCCAGATCGTGCTCGAGGACGTGCTGGTGCCGGAGGACAACCTGCTGCCGAACGCATCGGGCCTCGGCGGCCCCTTCGGCTGCCTGAACCGCGCCCGCTACGGCATCGCCTGGGGCTCGATGGGCGCAGCCGAGTTCTGCTGGGCCGCGGCCCGCGAATACACCTTGGAGCGAACCCAATTCGGCCGCCCCCTCGCCGCCAACCAGCTCATCCAGAAGAAGCTCGTGGACATGCAAACCGAGATCACCCTCGGCCTCAACGCGTGCCTGCGCATGGGACGGCTATTCGAAGAGGGCCGCCTCGCCATCGAGAACATCTCCCTGCTCAAGCGCAACAACTGCGGCAAGGCGCTCGACATCGCCCGCATGGCCCGCGACATGCACGGCGGCAACGGCATCAGCGACGAATACCACGTCATCCGCCACTTGATGAACCTCGAAACCGTAAACACCTACGAAGGCACCCACGACATCCACGCCCTGATCCTGGGCCGGGCCCAGACCGGCATCCAAGCCTTCTCCGGCTAGCGCCACAAGAACCGTTGCCTTTCGGCAACGCTTCCTGCCCCAGCCCAAGCCGTCCTGTCACCCTGTCGGCATTCGGCCAGCTTGCGCCGTCCGAAGTCCGACAGGCTGCTAGAGGCCTTTCGCCGCAGGACGGCGCCGATGGGTCTAAATCCCTTTCTGCAGCACTCACTTGGGCGCCAGTCGGACGGTCCCCTGGAGGGAGGGCGTCTCCGCCCTCCCTACCGCCCGAAAGGCGCGCTGGCCCCGGCAGTTCGAGGGACGACGCGCCTGACGCGCGAGCGAGGGCAGAACGCCCTCGTGCCAGGGGCGTCGTCGGCCACGCTCATGCCCAGGATCAGGCGATGCCGAACACCGGGGCGGCGTTGTCCCAATAGATTTTGCGGATGCTCTCCTCTGGCAGCGGCTGCTTCTCGAGGTCTGACATGCCGGCGGGCCAGGTGCCGTCTGGGTGTGGGTAGTCGGTGTTGAAGGTGACGTAGGAGTCGCCCACCAGGTCGCACACCGCCGGCAGGGTCATCTCGTCGCCTCGACAGGCCACGAGGAAGTTGGACTTGAAGTATTCCGTTGGCCGTCGCTTGAGTTCGGGGTGCTCCGCGTTGCCGGAAAAGTCCCAATGCTGTTCCATGCGTTGCAGCCAATAGGGGAGCCAGCCGGCATCCGCCTCCACATGCACCACCTGCAGCTTCGGATGGCGTTCGATGACGCCGTACCAGATGAGGCTCATCATCGCCACCATGGCCTCGAAGGGGTGCGCGATGATGTGGCCGGAGGTGTGGGTGTCCATGCGCTCCCCGTAGGAGGGCAGGTATGGCGAGCCGGAGTCGTGGATGCACAGGGGCAGGCCCAGCTCCTCGACGCCACTCCACAGCGCGTCGTAGTCCGCGTGATAGAGGTTGCGCCCGCAGATGGGGTTCGGGCGCACGTAGAACCCGGCCGCACCGCGCTCGGCCATTCGCTTGGCCTCTTCGAGCGCAAGGTCCGGCGCCTGCACCGGCAGCATCGCCGCCATGCGCAGCCGCTCCGGCGCCGCGCCGCAATACTCAAGGCTCCAGTCGTTGTAGGCGCGACAAACGACGGCGAGCAACTCGGTGTCGTGGAACTCCTTGCCGAGCATCTGCCCGCCGACGGTGGGATAGAGCACTTGAGCGTCAATGCCGTGCAGGTCCATGTCGTGCAGCCGCGCCTGTGGGCTGAACCCCTCGGCGCGGGACTGTTCGTGCTTCTCCATGCCTCTGGCGGCGGCTTCGTGGAACTCCTCCGAATGCATCGGATAACTGCCGTCCTGCTTGGTGATCGGCTCGCCTTCCACCATCATCCCCGGCCGACCGTTGCCCATGTCGCCGATCCGCGGCGCCCGATCGGCAAAGGCAGGATCGATGTAGTCCACCCAAATCCTCGGCGGCTCCATCTGGTGCGAATCCGTGTCGATCACTCGATAGCCGTTGCGCATCGCTCTCCCCGGTTCCGTTCTGCCAAATGTGCCGTGGGACTATAGCCTACACGACGGACTCGGCGGTAGCATGGGACTCAAGCGGCTTAAGCAGAGTTCGACAGAGCTGGATGGCTGGAGAAGCCCGACAGAGCTCGTGGAGAGCGGGAGTGGGAATGAAGTTTGGATTGCGTTACTGCAACACGGGGCGCTATGTCGATGGCGCGCTGGCGGTGGAACTCGTGCAGGCGGCGGAAGAGGCCGGGTTCGAGTCTGCCTGGACGGTGGAGCACACGGTGGTGCCGGAGGGGTACGAGTCGGCGTACCCGTACTCGGCGGACGGCAAGATGGCCGGCGGAGCGCACGATTTCCCGCTCCCCGATCCGCTCGTGTGGATGGCCTACGTGGGTGCCCAGACGAGCCGAATCAAGCTCGGCACCGGCATCCTGATCCTGCCGCAGCACAGCCCGGTCATCACCGCCAAGCAGGTAGCGACGCTCGATTGCATGACTGGTGGCCGGGTGCTGCTCGGCATCGGCGTCGGCTGGCTCAAGGAGGAGTTCGATGTCGTCGGCGCACCGTTTGCCGAACGCGCCGCCCGCACCGACGAATACGTGGCGGCGATGCGTGCCCTCTGGGGCCAGGAGCGTCCGTCCTTCGCCGGCGAGCATGTGCGCTTCGACGGTGCCTATTGCCGTCCGCAGCCCGTGGATGGCCATGTGCCGATCATCGTTGGCGGCCACTCGAAGGCGGCGGCACGTCGGGCGGGAAGACTCGGCGACGGCTTCTTCCCGGCTCGCGGCGCACCGGAAGGGCTGATTGCGCTGGCGCGCGAGACTGCGGAGGCGAGTGGACGGGATCCGTCGCAGCTCGAAATCACGGTGAGTTGCCCCGAGGATCTGGGCGACCTGAAGGGATTGAGCAACCTCGGCGTCAATCGCGTATTGGTGCCGGTGACGCCCACGTTCGGAATGCCAGCAGCGGCGCGGGACCCCGAAGCCGTGCTCGGCTGGCGAGGCAGGATCGAGGAACACGCCGATGTCTGACAGCTCGTTCCCGGCCCAGGAAAAACTCGACCAGGGCCTTCGCCGCCAGCTCGAAGTGTTGGGCGAGCGCAAGCCGGCCGGCTGGAAGGTAGGCCTCACCTCCGGCGGCGCCCGCGACAGCATGGGGCCCGGCTTTCGCCCGTTCGGATTCATCCTGCCGGAGCGGGTCTTTCCCAGCGGCGCCCGCATCGAACGCGCCGGCATCAGGACGCCCGGCGTCGAGAACGAGTTCTGCTTCACGATTGGCCAGCGACTCGGCGCCGGCGCGAGAAGGGACGACGCAATCAAGGCTGTGGAGTCCGTCTGCGCCGCATTCGAGCTGAACGAGCGACGCCTGCAGCCCGGGGCCACCACCGCCGATCGCCTTGCGGACGACCTCTCGCAATGGGGCATCGTTGTCGGGGAGGCGCGCGTACTCGACTGGCGCGCCTATCCATTCACGGATGTTGCGGTGCGCCTGTCGCTCGACGGCAGCGAGCTCGAGTGCGTTGCCGCAGCGGGGCACATCGACGACCATTTCGACTCCCTCGCTGCGCTGGCGCGCCAGTTGGCTCGGTTCGGCAGAGCGCTCGAACCTGGCCATCGCGTCATTACCGGTTCGTTCGGCAAGCACGCGGTCACGGATGCCTGCCGTCTCGACGGCGACTTCGACGCCGGCGCCGCCAAGGGCATCGGCCAAGTGTCCGTGGAGTTCTTGTAGGTTGAAGTTCGCGGTCCCCTGCTAACCCCATCCCAAGGGAGTTCGTCATGAAGGTGGTTGTCATCCCCGGTCTCACGCTACGCGAGGTAACCGATGCGGACGTAGCGCACATCCAGGAGGCCGGCGGCGGCGCCGACGTGGTGGTCACGAACCCTCAAGGCGCCGAGAGCGAGATCGCCGATGCCGACGTGGTGCTCGGTTTCGTCTCCCGGCGCATGTACCTAGGTGCCCAGAACCTGCGCTGGGTCCACGCCATTTCCTCCGGCGTCGATGCGTTCCTGTACGACGAGTTCCGCGACGGCGATGTGGTGCTCACGAGTGAGAAGGGCCTCGTCGGCGAACACTTGGCAGATACCGGCTTTGGCCTCCTGCTCATGCTCACGCGGCAGATCGCCGCGGCCCTGCGCTACGGCCCGGACGCGTGGAACCATCGCCCGGAGATGCGCTATCAGGAAGTGGAGCTCAGCGGCGGCACGATGGGCATCTTTGGCTTCGGCGGCACCGGTCGCGCCATGGCCAGGCGGGCCGTCGCCTTCGGGATGAACGTGATCGCCATGGACCGAGACCCCGTGGCGCCCTCGCCCGAAGTGGCCGAGGTGCAGGGGCCGGGCTACTTCGAGGAACTGCTCGGTCGCTCAGACGTCGTCGCCATCTGCACACCGCTGACACAGGAGACGCGCGGCAAGTTCAATGGCGCCGCCTTCGCAGCTATGAAGGACACGGCGTTTCTCGTCAACGTGACCCGCGGCGAAATCATGGTGGAAGACGACCTTGTGGCGGCATTGGAATCAGGCCAGATTCGCGGTGCCGGCCTCGACGTGGCGCCCCGGGAACCGCTGCCAGCCGATAGCCGCCTCTGGTCCCTCCCCAGCGTAGTCATGACCCCCCACACCGCCGGCGCAAGTCAGTTCCGCGCCGGCCGCAACATGGACCGCTTCCTCCGCAACCTCGAACGACTACGCCGCGGAGAGGAACTGGAAGGAGTCATCGACAAGCAGCTAGGTTACTGATGGGGAGGGGGGGGCGATCCGGGTGGTGGCGACATGCTTGTCCCTGTGGGCGTGAGAAGGCGCTGGTGTGCATTGTCCTGAACAAACGTTGTTCATGATGCGTCTTTGTCAACCGGGTGTGGCGCGCGCATTCGTGAACAATCCGGGCCAGCGCCACAAGAGTCGTTGCCTTTCGGCAACGCTTCCTGCCCCAGCCCAAGCCGTCCTGTCACCCTGTCGGCATTCGGCCAGCTTGCGCCGTCCGAAGTCCGACAGGCTGCCAGGAGCCTTCAGCCGGGGAAGCATCCCCGACCGCTGACGCGCAAGGAAGTGCCGGCAACTCCCCCATCGCTGGGGCGTACTTCCATGGGAGCCTTCAGCCGGGGAAGCATCCCCGACCGCTGACGCGCAAGGAAGTGCCGGCAACTCCCCCATCGCTGGGGCGTACTTCCATGGGAGCCTTCAGCCGGGGAAGCATCCCCGACCGCTGACGCGCAAGGAAGTGCCGGCAACTCCCCCATCGCTGGGGGCGTACTTCCATGCAACAAGGTAAGCGCCGTAGAAAAACTGTCGAGTTGGAGAACGGTTGCGTACTTCCCTTCGCAGTTTTCGCGTCAGCGAAAACTGCCTTAAGCGCCGCTAGTGGTCGGGTGCGACGGGGCCGGGAAGTCATGTACCGTCTCCCGCGACGTCGGCGACAGCCAGCGATTCCTCCCCCGGCGGAGGTGATGCGGCGGCCAGGGCAGCGGCGCGCGCCTCCAAGCGTTCACGCGCCGCGGCCAGTTTCCGCCGTTCGGCGGCGAGCCGCTCGCGGTCGACTTCGAGCTCCCGGCGTCCTTCGGCCAGTTCCGACAGTTCCCGCTCGACGAGTGTGCTCAAGTGGCGCAGCCGCTCGAGCTCGTAGGCGGCGAGTTCCATCGGCGTGGGCGTGTCGTCGAGCGATTCCGGCAGATAGCCCGCCATGGGGGGCTGATCGTCGAACTCGGCCTCGACACCGTCGAAGTAGCCTGCCCAGAACCGCTTGTGCGCGTCCCGGCCGTCCTCGTTCACGGTCGTCCCGACGCGCGGCACATAGTGGATGCGCACACTCGTTCCGGGCGGGAAGCCGCGCAGCGGTTGCTCCATCGGCAACTCGGCCCAGGCCGCCGCCATCCGCTCGTACTGCCATTCCGCGGGCGGCGTCTCGGCGTGCGAAAACCACGGCGCGTGCTGCAGCAGGTCCGAGAACACGTGGAGCGTGCCCGGCGTGCCGTCGAACTCGCGCGCCGTGGCCTCGAGCGCCTCCACGAGGTAGGCGGGGCCGGCCGATCGGCCGAGTGTCTCGACGGCCAAGGCGTCGACACGGCGCGCCAGCGCATCGCGCTCGCGGCAGAACTCCCTGGCGCTCGCCCGCGCCCCCGGAGGCGCCTGGGCCGGCAGGTCGCAGTCGTCGTCGGCGCCGTTCTTGGCGGATCCCGCGGCGAGACCCGCGAGGTCGACCGTCTTGCAGAGCCGGCCGAGCAGCATGCGCGGCGCCCCGGCATGCGGGCTCAGTGCGTACACGGAGATTTCGGTGTCGAGGCCCATCTCCGTCGCCGCCTGGCGCAGGAGAGTGCCCGGAAGCTCGACGTGGACGGGATCCAGCGGCTTGCGCAGATCGAACAGGAAGGTCGTGCGAGCGACGTCCGGTCCGGTGCCGCAGAGCGGCTCGGGTTCCGCGGCGCCGGACACCCCGCCCCCGCCTTCCCCGACGGCCAGGTAGCCACCGACCGCGACCGCGAGGACGGGCAGCGCCAACAGTACCGACAGGGCGGACCGGCCTTCTTCGTACGGCCTCACGCCGACATCCCCGGCAGGCTGATGCGGAGCACCGTGCCGCCGCCCGGCTGCGAGCCGACGGCGATCCGGCCACCGTACTTGCGGACGATGTGCTGCGTGATCGCGAGGCCAACCCCGGGGCGGTCGTCGCGGGTGCCGAAGAACGGCTCGAACATGCGTTCGCGATCCTCGGTGGACAGGCCGACGCCGTTGTCGATGACGGTGACCAAGGCGTTGCCGCCGACGCCCGCCGTCTTCATCCGGATCTCGCCCTCCTCGGCGTCCAGGCCTTTGGCGCGGATCGCCCAGACCGAGTTGTCGAGCACCTGTTCGAGCATCAGGCAGAGCTCGGCCTGCGACGCGAATATCTGCGGCGCATCGCAGTGCTCGGCAACAACCGTCGCGCCGTCGGCGGCGCCGGCAGCCTTCAGCGCCGCGCCGGCGCAGTCCTTCAGGTCGACCAGGTCGTAGCGGTCGTTGCCCGCAGCGCTCGTGCTCGCGAACCGCTCCGCGAGCGCCGCGATCTCCGCCACCTCGTCGGCCGCCTCGTCAGCCGCGTCGGTGCCGCTGCCGACCGGCTGCTGCTGCTTCATCAACTCGGTCTGGAACTGCCGGAACAGCCGCCCCCTCGAATCTCCGCCTGACCCGCCGCCCGCGCCAACCGCCCGGCACCTTGTAGTGCCGACCTTTCGTGCCCGTGGACAATGAATCAACGACTTACACGCGTGAAACGGTTGAGTTGTCGAAGTCGGGCTAGCGCCCAGCATGTGTGGGACATTGTCGATCCGTGTCGCGAGGACGAGCATGTGGCAAGGCTGGTCCGAACCGGAAGTCGCGGCCAAAGTGCCAAAGAGAGAACCGGCCCGCAACGACAGCGGCGATCCGTCTTGGGTAGTCCGCGCCCGCCGCTGCAGACTGCTGCCGGGGAACGGCTCGACTACCGGTGGACTGCCGTTGGACTACCCGCAGACGCTACGCCACTACCGGCGGCGGTAGGGGTTCGCGGCTCCGAGGACGACTGCCATTGCGGACGCGGTCATCCGCCCGCTCCCCTCTAGGGGGAAGGTCGGGACCAGCTCATCTCCTTCGGGGGGGGGGGGGGGGGGGGGGGGGGGAACATCCGAGCCCTGCTCGCAGCCTCGCGGCGACTGGAGACGCCGAGCTTACGGTAGATCTTCTTGAGGTGGTAGCGGACGCCGTTGTCGGTGATGCCCAGCTCGCGGGCGATCTCCTTGTCCTGGGCACCGTCCAGGCGCAGCAGAATCTCCACTTCACGCGGACTGAGAGTCGCCTCGATGCGCTCGGCGCGACTGGCGACGACATCGAGAATCGCCTCCTTCGCCGCATTCAGGTCCTTGTCGTCGGTGTCGAGTTCCTCGGCAACGGCCAGGGTCGCCTCGGCCTGATCGCCCAACGCCCGCGAGAATCCCGTCCGCCGGAACAGGTGCAGGTTGTCGACCAGGAACTCCCGTGCGGTCGCCATGTCGCCGGCAAGCCAAGCCGCCCGCATGGCCAGCGCCGTGGCCAGACTCTGCGACCTCGCCAGGCCGCTGTCACGGCTGTGCGCGGCGAACCAGCGCCCGATCGCGAGCGCCGCATCGTAGTCCTCGAGTGCCATCAGCAGCCGCATTCGCGCGCAGCAGGACGCCTCCAGTTCGCGCCAGGTCTCCCGTTCGCAGTCGACGTGCGCGCCTGCGGCGGGCCGTCCGGTTTCCGCCCACAGCCGCTGCGCCTCGTCCACGCGACCGACCCGGACAAGCGCCGTCACCCGAACCGAGGTCAACCACCGCGACAGGCTCCAGAGGTGTCTCGACCGCGCGAACGCCGTGGCGTCGTCCAGGATGCCGAACGCTCGGCCGACGGCGTCCTGACGCAAGGCGAGCTCTATGCGGACATCCAGAGCCGCCGCATACACGTCCAGCCACGCCCCAAGGTCCGACATTTCGCGGAGGGTGGGTGCGCGTCGATCCGCCGCCTCGATCCGGTTGATCTCCAAGGCGAGCTCCGCGGCGAACGCGCCGCCGATCAGTTCGGGGCCAGCATGGCCCGCAAAGCTGCGCAGGGCGGCGCGCCGCGCTTGCGCCAGCACGGCCTGCGACTCTTCCGCATCGCCGCGCGCGAACAGGATCGCGCCTTCCATGATCTGAGCGCTATGCACAACGGACGGGCAGGCATCGCCGAAATCGCCGACGATCCGGGCCGCGGCGAGCGCTTCGTCGAATTCGGCCACCCAGTAGCGATAGAGCGCCAACCCCCACCACAAACCGGCCGCCACAGGCGGGTCCGGATTCTCGCCTGCCAAGGTCCGCTCGTATTCCCGGATGATGGATCGCACCCCGCGCGAGCCGATGATCGCGCAGCCGCAAAATAGGAGGATGCCGCGGACAATCAGGAGGTCGTAGCGCAGGTCGCCGTCGCGGGCATGGGGATCGCCTCCTCCCTCGCCGGCTCGCAGCAGGAGACGCGCCTGGTCGGTCGTAGCCGCGGCCGGATCATCGGTCGTGGCCGCGGCGAGGCACGCGACATCGGCCCGCGGGATGGCGCGCATCGCGTCCCGAGGGAGCAGCGACACGGCGTCCCGCAGGCCCTTCACGCCGGACTTGAGGACCAGCCGGATGCCGCCGGCGGCCGCGAAGATTCCGACCCCCAGGCCGATGTCCCGGGCTTGGACCGCATGGCGGATGGCGTCGACCGTCCGTTCCCGTTCTGCGAGAGCGAGCGCCATGCGGCGATGGAGGTCGCGGCCCGCCTGCCCGAACATCAGCTCCCTCTCGGCGTAGCGGCGGATGAGCGAATGAACCCTTAACGTCGAACCGTTGTCGGCACCCTGCACGAGACCCCGCAGAACCGGGATCTGCCGCAGCCGTTCCGCCGACCCGGCACCAAGCACCTCGTCGAGCATCTTCGCGTCCGTCCACTCGAAACACGCCGCCTGGAGGACGAATTCCCGATCCGTCGCCGGGATTCCGCGCAGGAGGCGCGACGCCACCCAGTGCAGGGAGAGTTCGGACGCCTCGTTCTGGTCCACATCGAACAGGTTCCGCTGCAGACACGCCGCTATGGGCCAACCGCGGGACTCGTTCCACAAGGCACGCAGCCGCTCCCGCGGCAGGGCGCCGCCGAAGAAGGCCGCGAACTCCGGGAACGTGAAACGCAAGTCGTCGGTTCCCACGGAGACGCCACGTCCCTCGGCGATCGGCGTGGTGACGTCGACCGAGTGGGGAAGCCGTCGACCAGCCAAGGCCAGATGCAGGTTGGCGGGTCCGCGCCAGATCAGGTAGTCGATGACGCGCGCGCCGGACTCGGGTATGCGCTCCAGTTCGTCGACGGCCAACAGCCAGTGCCGCTCGTCGGCGCGCATCGCGACCAGCAGACCGTCGAGGTGGCTCATTTCCGTCTTGTGCGTCGCGCCCCCGGACTCCGCCGCGGTCCACGGCAGCCCGACCGCGTACGCCAGGTGGGCGACCACCCGCTCGGCATCGTCCTGTTCGTCGACCGAAAGCCAGACGACCCGCGCGCCGCGTGCGGCCGCCCGACGGCAGCAATTCGCGAGCAACGTCGTCTTGCCAAAGCCCCCGGGACCGACGAAAACGGTCAGCCGGCGATCCTCGGGGTTGAACCGGCTCGTGAGTTCCGCTCTTTCCAAGGCGCCGACGGGCGCATCCGGAATGACCACCTTCTCCGGCGATACCCGAAATGGCGCGGCGGGGGCTTGGGACGTGACGGAGCCCGCTCCGACAACAGCTAGCCTCCCGTGCTTGTGTGGCATCCCGTTCGCACCGAATCCCCTCACGGTGGACTGTAGCAGATGTTGAGTCGTTGGAGGTCGACGACGGTCTCAGGACTATTTCGCGCTAGCAGCCTGTCGGACTTTGGGCGGCGAAGGCGGATGTTGGCGGCTTGTGGACGGGGGTGCGCCCCCGGGGCTCTCGGACTGCCGCATCCGGGCGGGCGATTGCGGCGTGTCCGGCGCGGCAGGTCTGGGATGTCGTCGCCGATGTGGCTCCGGTGGGCTGGAGAAGGCCCGGATCCGGGGTTCCGGGGCGGCTTCCAGCCCCGATTCACGCCGCCGTGAGGTTGTGCAGCCGCTTGCAGTTGTACGCCAGCATCGCCAGGCACCACTCGCCCTCCACCTTCTCGATGCCGCGCAGCAGGAACTGACGGAACCCCATCGCCTGCTTCACCACCCCGAACACCGGCTCCACCGTGTGCTTGCGAACCCGGTAGCGCTGCCGGTTCCCCTCCTCGTCCAGCTTCGCCCGCATCGCCTTGATCCACTCCGCCTTCGGCTCCTTCGCCGGACGCTCCTCCGCCGGCTCCGGGCGGAAGTCGTGCTGCCGCCGGCCGCCCTCCGCGCCCGTCGCCACCAGCAGGTCCATGCCGCGGCCCTCCAGCTCCGCCACCTCGCTTCCCGACGCGTAGCCGTTGTCCGCCAGAACCCGATCCGGCACCCCAACCGCCGCCGGCACCGCGTCCACGTCCGCGACCAGCTCCCGGCGGTCGGTCGCGCTCCGGCTCACCCGACAGCCCAGCACCAGCTGGCTGCCGTCCGCGTCCACCACCGCCTGCGCGTTGTACGCCTGCCGGCACTCGTGACGCTCGCTCTTCTTCATCACCCCGCTGTCCGCGTCCGTCAGGTTGACCTGCTCGTCCGGCCTCGGCTTCCCGTCTGGCGGCTTCGGATGCCGACCCTTCGCAGAGCCCTTGCGCGCATCACGCGCCGCCACCTTGCGCTCGTACTCCTCGCGCTCCGACTCCGCACGGCGCTCCGCCCGCTCCTTCAGCTCCGCGCACGCCCGGTCCAGCTTCGCCTTCAGCGCCTCCCGCCGCGACAGCTCCGCAGGAAGACGCTGCGGATCGACCTCGTCCGACGCGTCCGTCCGCTCCGCCTCCGCCAGAAGACCGTCGATCCCCTGCTGAAGCTGCGCCCGCAGCTCCTCCGCACGGTCGTGCCGGATGCCGTTGCGAAGGCTCGCGTTCGCGTCCACCTTCGTCCCGTCCACGCTCACCGTCCCCACCCGAAGAAGCCGCAGTTCCCGCGCCAGAAGCAGAACCTGCAGGAACGCCTCCCCAACCGCCTCGAAGTTCTCCCGACGGAAACGGCAGATCGTGTCGTGGTCCGGGTGGCTGTCCGCCGTCAGGTACCGGACGCACAGATCCCGGTGCGTCGCCCGCTCGATCCGCCGCGAGCCGAACGTCCCGGTCGCGTAGCAGTACACCAGCAGCGCAAGCATCATCCGCGGGTGGCACTGCGCAGAACCCGTGCCGCGCTCGTTCACCCGGAACCGCGACATCGAAACCCGCTCCACCGCCTCCAGCACGAAGTGCACCAGGTCGTCCTCGGGAACCCACTCCCGCATGTCCGGCGGCAACAGGTACGGCTGGCTCCGATCCGACGGCACGAACTTCGGCATCTCGAAATGGCCTCCCCAAACGGCGGGCGCCATTGTAGTGACGCAGGCACCAAAGTCCGACAGACTGCCAGCCGAAGGCGGTGATTGGAGGGATTGGTCGCGGGGTCTGGCTTTTCGGCGGCGGCTGGTGTGCAACGGGCCGCATGTCGGCGGGATTTGACAAGTCCGAAGTGGTCGCGCGGGAGGTGGAGGTGCGTCCGATCCACCCGGACGAGCGGCGGCGCTGGGACGCGCTGATGGACGAGCGCCACTGCCTGGGCTTCCGGCAGTTCGCGGGGCGCGGACTGCGCCACGTCGCGGAGTGGCGCGGGCACTGGCTGACGCTGCTGGGCTGGCAGTCGGGGGCAGTTCAAGTGCGCTCCGCACGACCGCTGGCTGACGCTGGCGCGGGCACCTGCATCAGCGGCGGCAGGCCGCTGCGCGGGAAGCCGCCGCCGAGACGCGTGAACCGGGCCGGGCAAGCGCTGCGCATGGCCGCCACCTCGGCGCGCCGGAACGACAGCTGCATCGGCGCCTGCCACCGCTCCTGCCTGCGGCGGCTCGACACGCCGCGCGCCGTCAAGGCCACCGCCCACCAGCTTACGCGGCTGGTCCACGCCATGCTCAGCCGCGGCGAGGAGTGCGTCGCCTGGGAGGTGGCCGACTTCGAGACCGAACGCCGCGACCGCCGCATCCGCCATCTCCAGCGCCAGGCGCGACACCTCAACCTCGCCCTTCCCACGGTCGCAATCAGGTGAGATCGCAGGATCGCAAGTGATTGATAATGTGAAGGTTGCAAGTATGTTCCATCAAAGGGGGGTAGGCCGCTTCGCGTTGGCCCTTGTGGCACCGCGCCCCGGTGTGTGGTTTGGCAGCTCGATTCGAAAGGCTGCGCCGGCGTCTTGCGGGATGTGGGCGATGGCGCCACCGGCGGCAGTGATCAGCGAGCGGACGACTGCCAGGCCCAATCCCGTGCCGCCTTGGTCTCGGCGGGTGGTGAAGAATGGTTCGAACATCTTGCGGGCGTTTGCTGGCGAGACGCCTTCGCCATCGTCCGCAACATCGATCCGCACCGAGCCGGGCGCCGCACCCACCGCAACGCAGATCCGCCGCGCCCCGTGCTGGGCCGCGTTCTCCGCCAGATTTTGCAGCACCAAGCCCAGCGACTCGGCCTCCAGCGGCAGTTCCGCATCGACTGCGCCCTGGACCTGAAGCGCAAGGCCGGCAAGCTGAGGCTCCTCGCCGCCGAGTACTTCCACAACGGTGCAGGAAGGAGCAAGCGCTGTCTGGCGCGGCATGTCTGCCTGCGCGAGTTCGAGCAGGCGACCGGTAAGGCGCGCGAGCCGCTCCACATCCCCGGTGAGGTTGGCAAGAAAGCGGCTGCGTTCCTCGGGTGCCATATCGTCGATGTGGTCGGACAGCACCTCGAGGGCACCGGACATGGCCGCGATGGGCGTCTTGAATTCGTGGCTGACGCTGCGCGCCAGGTCACGGATATAGCTGTTGCGGCGTTGCAGGCTCTGGGCCATCGCCTCGAGGCTCTCGGCGAGCTGCGCGATCTCCACGGTGCGATACGGCCCGGCATCCAGCTCGGTGGCCTCGCTGCGGGCTATGCGACCCGCCCCGGCCGCGAGCCGCTGCACCGGCAGCACGACCAGGCGCGAAGTAACGATGGCCGTCGCAACCACAACCACCAACAGCAGGAGCGCCGCCTGCAAGAGCAAGTCTTGCTTGTGTTGCAGAGCCTGCAGAATGGTCGCCGGCGTGCGCCACAGCAGTACGGCACCGATCACCCGGCCGTCAAAGACGATGGGGCTGCTCACATAGACCAGGAGCCCGGCGCTGCGGATGACGGAGGCAATGGCCGAGGCGTCTCGCTGACGCAAGCGGCTGGACCATCGCCCCGCGAGCGCGGCCTGGATTTCCTCCACTGCGGCCAAGGATGTGCCCACGTCATCGCCCGTGCTGGCAACGACTACGCCTTGCGCATCCACGAGGCGGATTTCCGCCAGCGTCAGGCTGCGCGCCTCGGCGAGCACAGGCTCGATGGCCTTGCCGAGGGTGGCTGCGGCAGGTTCCGGCACAGGGCCAGCGGCGCCGCCGGGATACGGTTCATGCACCGGTGAATCCGCGAGGTCCAGTTCGGCAAAACGTGGCGCCCCCGTTGCGAAGCTGCCACGCCACGCCGCGCCGGATGTCTCGCTCAACGCCTCGCCGTAACGCGCGCGGAAGGTCGCGGCAATCAACGCCGCCTGGGCAATGAGTTCCGACTCCGTCTGCCGCACCAGCGCGCTCTCATAGAGCCGAAGCACCTGAATGCCAGCCAGCGGCAGCACCAGCACGAACAGGCTGACAACGATGATGACCGTCCGCAGGCGGACGCGAATCATGGACGTGCGAGCCGAAAACCCACGCCGTGGACGGTCTGGATGAGGTCTGCCCCCACCTCCCGCAACTTGGCGCGCAGCCGGCGCACATGGCTGTCAATGGTGCGGTCACTCACCACGCGATGGCCTGGGTAGGCACCGCTCGCGAGTTCGTCCCGATCGAGCACCCGGCCTTGGTGGCGGGCGAGGGTTGCCAGCAGCCCGAATTCCGTGCGGGTGAGGGAGAGTGGCGCGCCATCAACGGTGGCGGTGCGTTCGGCAAGATTCATCCGCAGGGGGCCAAACTCGATGGCATCCAGGGCGGGGGAGGCAAGGGCGTCCTGGCGCCGGAACTGCGCCTTCACCCTCGCGGCCAGTTCGCGTGGGGAGAAGGGCTTGGTGATGTAGTCGTCGCCTCCCACCTCCAGCCCGACGATGCGGTCAATCTCTGCGTCCCTGGACGAGAGGAAGAGGATGGGCACGTTGCTGTCGGCGCGCAGCGCGCGGCAGACTTCAAGGCCATCGGCTTCCGGCATGAGGATGTCGAGAATCACGAGGTCCGGCGCGCTGCGCTCGAATTGGGTCACTGCCGAACGACCGTCGCCGGCTTCCACGGTCTCGAACCCCTCGCGTCGGAGGGCAAAGCACACGACGTCGCGGATGTGCGCGTCGTCGTCCACAACCAGAACCTTGCGCATGGGCGGCAGTGTACACGCGCCGGGGCGGAGGGCGTCGCCAGCACTTGCAGGACGCGTGCAACTTGTGCTCAAAATGGCGCTCTTTCGGAGGACGTGGCCAGGAGAGGTGGGCATGGGGCACGGGCACTCTTCACTTGTGTGATAAAGACACAATAAAACAACCAATTACAAAATACCCTTGAAGTGAATTCAACCTTGCAGGAAGTGGCGTTGCGGTCGCATCTCGCATTGAGCCGCGGCATCGTGAAGAGTTCGAGCGCAGGGGGTTCACGGTGCTCGAATCGGCAATCGATGACGTCGACCTCGTCATGCTTCGGGCTGAATGCGTTGCGTTCGTCGCCCGCATGGACCGCCATCTCGACTGCCTCGGCACCGACGTGCTCGGCATCACTCATCGCGGCAGCCAGCGCTTGCCCGGGTTCATCTTCGACGACCTTATGGGCCAGACCACCACGGCCTTCCCAGGGGCCAGACGTGTTCCTCTTCAACGAACAAGGGTGGTGAAGGCCGGTGCCGACGGCACCGACCCCGGCATGAAGTTCGCGTGGCACCAAGACTCCGGCTACGTCAACTTCCGCGATCCGGGCAAATGCCCACCGCCCATGCCTCACCTGCTGATGCGCCCTGGACGACGCGGGCGCCGACAACGGCGCCATCTCCGTGCTGCCACACGACAGGGTGGGGTCACGCAGCCACGTCTTCCCCCACCGCCCAATGAAGAAAGGCACCAACGACCTCATCGGCTACGAAGGCGACGACCCCGGCGTGGTGGTGGGCCCCACCCGGCCGGCAGCGTCGCCGTCTTCTCCAGCACCAGCCTGCACCAAAGCTCCCCCAACACGACGCCGCCGGTGCGAAGAAGGTTGAGGGGGATCGGAAGCCGAAGAAACGCTTGATCTACAACCGCTATCCGCGTAAATTTGCTGTGTTCATTAATGACGTTGCCAGCCATGCGGTGGTCTGTGGAGGCGCGGGATGGCGGCGAGCAAATGTCTGTTCCGGACCGTAGCGTTGACCGTGCGGTCTCCTGGCCGAGGAGGCTCGCATGAGCGCGACGGCCGAGTTCGTCCATTTTCTGTGGTCGTCGTTTCTTCTGCTCGCGCCGATGCTGCTGCTCGGGCTCTTCCTCTCCGGCGTGATGCATGTCTTCATTCCACGACAGACGATTCTTCGCTGGTTCCGCGACGACAGCCTGAAATCCGTGGCGACCAGTGCGGGCATCGGCGTGCCGATGCCGCTGTGCAGCTGCTCGGTGGTGCCCGTGGTTGCGGAGATGCGGCGAAAGGGTGCATCCCGATCGTCGTGTATGTCGTTTCTCATCACCGCGCCGGAAACCGGGGCGGACTCGATTCTCGTGACCAATGCGTTTTTCGGTCCGCTGGTTGCGATTGTGCGGCCGATCATCAGCTTCGTGACAGCGGTGGTCGCCGGGGTTTTCTGCATCGGACTGATCCGGGATCCGGCCGGGGCGGATCGACGCTCGGACGCCGAACACGGCAACGGCCAAACTCACGACCACGACCACGGTACGCACTCATCGCTGTTTCCGGGTCGCGACGACTGCTACGTGAGCTTCAAGCAGTTGCGTCGGTTCGCGTCGCGGTGGGTGCGTGGCCTGATCGCCGCAGCCGGCCGGCGGCGACACGCGTCGTGGTTGAAGCCAGATTTCCACAGGGACCGCCCCGCTGCCGCGGCTCCGGGAAAGATGCGGCGCGACTCCGGCCACGAAGACCGGGGGCCGGACTTCCCAACCGTCGTTCGGCATGTCCTGCGATACGGGTTCGTCGAAATCGCCGACGACATTCTCTTCGCGCTGCTGGCAGGCGTTGTCCTCGGCGGCGTGTTGTTCCTCGCCATTCCGTCGGACCTGATGGCCAGCGAGTACGCCCGCTGGCTGTCGTATCCGGTCATGGTGCTCATCGGCATTCCGCTGTACATATGTGCCTCCGCGAGTACGCCGATCGCTGCCGCTCTGGTCGCCAAAGGTGTCAGCCCAGGCGCGGCCCTGGTGTTCCTGATGACGGGGCCGGCGACGAACACCGGCACGATCGCCATCATCGTGAGCCAGTTCGGTGCCCGGTTCGCGTCCGTCTACGTCGTCGGTGTCATCGCGGTTACGGTCGTTCTGGGCGTCTTGATCGACGTCCTTCTGCTCGCGGCGGGCCTTTCAGTCGCGGTGAACCTCGAAGCATCCGACTCGCCGGCGATTCTGACGCTCCAGTGGGGCGGTGCCATCGGCCTGGCCGCCCTGATCGTGTGGCGGGCAGTTCAGGGCCGGTGCGTTGCGTAGCGGCTACGACGATCTGATGCCCAACCTGCGCCCGGTCGGCCGGCGGCTTGCCGCGCTATATCGTCGAGAAGGAGGAGCAGGCCGTTCGCACGCGGTTCGGAAAGGCGGTGGACGCCGAGGTCGGGCCGGGTGTGCGCTGCCGCATTCCAGTGATCGAGGCCGCCCGCATTAAGACCGGTGAAGCGCATTGCCCGGTTAGGGGTGGCGGGCAAGAGCGGCGATCCGGTCAACTTCACGATCCGGTCGGGCGATACCAACCTGCTGGAGGTCGAAGTCGTCGTCCAGTATCCGATCGGCAATCTGCGCGATTACCTGACCGACTTCGGCTCCGGAGACCGGGGTTGGGTGGACGGGGACGTCCCATGAAGCGGATGGACGATTTCTCGATCGAAGAGACCGGCGAGGAGTGGCTGCGGGAACTCTACAGGGTGGTCGCGCAACGCCGCAGCGTGATGTTCCGGCCGATCACCGAATCGACCCGTCTGCTACTGCTCGGGAACGCAGGTGGCGCAGCGCTGATCATCGGCATCATGAGTGCATCCGGTGGCGTGGAGGATCCGGCGTACCATTGGATCGCGCTGTTGACGCTGGTGGTGTTCGGTATGGGGATCCTCACGTCCGCGTCGACGACGATCCTGGTAGCGCTGGTGGCGATCAAGGAGGCGCACGGTGCGGAAACCGGCCTCAAACGCTTCGTAGGCGGAGAGACCGACCGCACTGAGGTTCTCTTCACGGTGGAGGACCAGACCTTCCGCATCGCCGATCTGGCGACCGCTTCCGGAGTGCTCAGCGCAGTCGGCTTCATGGTGGGCGGTGTGGCCAGCATCGTGCTGCTCACGCTTCTCTTCTAGGCACCTGACGGCAGCGTCGATGAGTGCCTCCCCGCCGTTGCTGCTGGCCGGCTATTCCGTCGGCGTGTTCGCGGCGTCGGTGGCCGGAGGGCGCCTGTCCGAGTACGGGTCGATGACCCACATGCGCATGCAGGTGGTCATGAGCTTCGTGGCCGGCTTCCTCGCAGGCGTTGCCCTGTTCCACCTCCTGCCCCACAGCCTGGAACGGATTCCCGGGCACGAAGCGGTGGAGACGGCGGTGCTTTGGGTGGTGTTCGGCATGGTCGCCATGATCGTCCTGTTGCGGGCATTCCCGTTCCACCAGCACGATTTCAGCGCGGAAGCCGGCGTTCATGGGGGCGATCGGACCAAAGCGGGCGGGCTGGCTGGGATTGCGCTGGGACTGGGGCTGCATGCGGCAACCGAAGGGATCGCCCTCGGGGCGAGCGTGCGCATCGGTTTGATGGAAGAGGGAATGCTGCCCGGGCTCGGCGTATGCCTTGCCATCCTGCTGCACAAGCCACTGGACGCGTTTTCCATCACCGGGATGATGAAGCACAACGGCAACGGACGCCGCGCCCGGCTCATCGCCAACGTTGGCTATGCCCTGATCTGCCCTTTGGCTGCGACGTTGAGCTACTTCGGCGCAGGCATGCTAGGGGTCGTTGCGGAAGGTCCGGGGCTCGGCTACGCGCTCGCCTTCGCCGTGGGCGCGTTCCTGTGCATTGCGCTCAGCGATCTGCTGCCCGAGGTCCACTTCCATCGCCACGACCGAGGCAAGCTTCTGCTCGCACTGCTGTCCGGCGTCTCGCTCGCCTACGCGCTCTACTTCGTCGAGACGATTGCGGTTCATGCAGGGCAGTCGCATCACTGAAGGTCGGAAGACGATGTCGGGAGACGCTTCGACGCGTTCAGTCGAGCGAAGATGCGGCCAAACGCCGGGATGGCGGTCACCATTGGGACGGTGCTGCTGCCCTTTGCGCTGTGGTCGTCCGCGATGGCGGAGGAGCACGTCGCGCTCCAGGAATTCGTGTGGCGGAGGCGGCCGTGGCGAGGCGCAACCGTCGATCCGACCCATCCGTCAGCCTGGCGTTGGCCGGGAAGCGGCGGATGTTCGCGTCGTCGTCCACAACCAGAACCTTGCACAATGGACGGCAGTGTACTCGCGTGCGTGCGGCCGGCGTCGCCAGCGCTTGCAGGACGCGTGCAAGTTGTGAGCAAATGGTGGGGTTGGCCTCCTTTTGCGGGCAGGCGCGTTGCTGCCACGGCGCCGTGCGGCGAGTGCTTAATCGTCTTTAATGACCAAAAATAGATCTTTTAACAATGGGTTGAAAATGAATCTTGAAGTGAATTCTAGACCCCAACGAGGCGATGCCGAAGCCGCATACCGTGTCCAGCGCCGCCATCGCGAGGAGTTCGAGCGAAGCGGCTTCACCGTGCTCGAGTCGGTGATCGATGCCGAAGACCTCGACATGCTGCGCGTGGAATGTGGCACCTTCGTCGCCCGCATGGATCGCCATCTGGACCGGCTCGGCACCGATGTGCTCGGCATCACCCATCGCGGCAAACGCTATTTCATCAGCCGCCGCTACCGCGACAGCGAACGTCTGCCGAGTTTCATCTTCGGCGATCTCATGCGCGAGATCACCACGGCCTTCCTTGGCCCGGACGTGTTCCTCTTCAACGAGCAATGGGTGGTGAAGGGCGCCGCGGGCGCTGACGGCACCGATCCCGGCATGAAGTTCGCCTGGCACCAGGACTCCGGCTACGTCCACTTCCGCGACTCCGGCAACACCCACCGGCCATACCTCACCTGCTGGTGTGCCCTCGACGACGTGAACGCCGACAACGGCACCATCTCGGTGCTTCCCCACGAGCGCGCCGGCTCCCGCAACCACGTCTTCCCCCACCGCCAGGAGCAGGGCACCAACGACCTGATTGGCTAGGGCGACGACCCCGGCGTCCTCATCGAAGCGCCAGCCGGCAGCGTCGCCATCTTCTCCAGCACGAGCCTGCACCGAAGCTCCCCCAACACAACTGGGCACCAGCGCCGCGTGTACCTAACCCAAGTTTACCAACGAAAAAAATAAACTGTTGTATCTCAACAATTTAGGTTGACCGAATCGCGCGCATGGCACTACATTCGTGCCCGACGTGATGGTTTCCCCTCAGACGACCGCCTGGTGTGTCCCCCCGGCTGAGGAGGGGATCCCCAAGGCATCGAGGATGGCCTTCTGCTGCGGTTCCGGGCGCGTCGCCTTGCGCACATGCAGCGTGCGTCCGTCGGCGCGCTTGAACGTCGCGGTCACCCGCTGACGGCCGCCGAGAATCCGTTTGAGCGTCGTCCAGTTCGCCGTGCGCATCGGCCCGTCGCCGCGCTCGGCCAGACGGGTGCGAATCACCTGGACCCGTTGGTAGGCGATCACCGTGATGAACAGATGGCCCTCGGCACGGCGCGGCTTGCGGTGATGGATGGGGCGCAGGCCCAGTTCGGATTTCAGGGAACGGAACGCCGCCTCGACATCCGTGAGCAGGGTGAAGGTGCGCCACAGGCGCTCCTCGCTGAAGTCGGTCTCGTTGCTGCGCAGGCAATAGACGCCCGGATGGGTGAGCATCGTCCCGGCCACCGGCGTGCGGAGGAAGGTCACCGCCACGGCCCGTTTGCCGCTCTCGTCGGTTGCCACCGCGATGTCGTAGTGTTGGCCGACACCGCGGCTCTTCTCCACCAGCCGGCCGATGCGTTGCCAGATCTTTTCCGGCTTCTTCTGCGTGCGCGGCCGCGACAGCCCCTCGTTGATCGCATCGAGATCCCGCTCCAGGCGTTGCGCAAACCGCTCGGCCATGCCGCGCTCCTTCTCGGCACGCTGCTCGGAGCAGCAGTACAGGCGCACCTCGCCCGCCTCGGCGTCGTCCACCTTCTCCAGATGCACCACCCCGCCGCTGCGGGTGCGGTGGGCGAGTGCCGCCTCGGGCTCGAAGCGGCGCTTGCGCTCGCGCGAGACCACGATGTAGCGGTACCCGTTCGCCTTCAGCCAGTCGACCTGTCGCTCGGTGGCGATGCCCCGGTCGAGCACCACCCGCGACCCCGGCGGTGCCCCGAGCGCGTCCAGCATGCCGGAAAGCGTCCGGTCTTCCTTGACGTTGCCCGCGAACACCCGCGAACGCCGCACGAAACCACCCCCGTCCAGCACCAGCCCCAGGGTGAGCAGCTTGCAGTCGCTGCGCTTCTCCTTCGAATGCCCCCGCCGCGCCTCGGGCTGATCCGCCACATCGCCCTCGTAATAGGTGTTGGTCAGATCGTAGAGCGTCACCGTCGGCGCCAGGTCGAACAGGTCCATGGCGCTCTCGAACAGATGCGCCTCGATCGCTTCGCGGTGGGCAGCCAAGGCATCCGAGGCCCGGTACAACTGCATCGCCCCCATGGTCTCGAAGTCCACACCCAGCAACTCCCCCAAGGCACTGCGCTCGCGCAGCCAGGCGTGCGTGGCCCGCTCCGAGGCCGGGTACGCAAGCCGCGCCACGATCGAGGCCACCGCGGCCGTGCACGGCGACGCGTTGATGCCCAGGGTCGACAGCAACTCCATCAGGCCCAACCGCTCGACCGCCCACAGTCCCGCCTGCTCGACCGCCCACAGTCCCGCCTGCTCGACGCCCACGCTGCGCGGGCGCGTCAACTCGAGCGACGCCACGTCCACACGGACCGGATCACGCACCGCTTCGGCGTCCCCCGCCCGGCCGCGGGCCAGCAGTTGCGCCCCGATCCGTTGCGCTTCTTCCTCGACGGCAGCCGGCGCATCGTCGGTGAGCGGCGCCTGGCCGTTCAAGATCTCGTCGATGCGCCGGCACAGTTCCGGCCACTCCTCCACAGGCAGGTCGAAATCGCTGCCGAGGTTCAACAACGTGCGCTGGCGGACCTTGGCGCCGTCGCGCCGACTGTGCACGAGGCGGTGGGAGTGGTAGTCCTGGCCGCCGGTGCGGCGGGTGAGGGTACGGCGGATGAACATGGCGGGTGACGGTAGCGGCGCCGGCCACCCATGTCAACCGACACCACCCCATTATGGCACTACATCGGTCGATCCACCCCACCAGGAACCGGAAAACAACGAGTTGCCGACCCCAAAACCGTCAATCACCGCAAGATCGGGCGAAAATCACGGGGTTGTTGGTAAAGATGGGCTAACCCAATACAGCGCCGAACCGATCTACGCCACCGATGGCACCAAATGGGGGGATGCGGTTCCCTTCGTGTCCAACGGAAAGCCCGTGTACGACGCTGCAGCCGATCTCCGGGCCGACTAGCTCACGCCGTCTGTCCGCCCCTTCCGGCGAGCGGGCTCTTCATCGCCCAGTTTGTTGGCGTATGAAACAAGGGCCAATGGCTGACAACCGTTTCAGCCTTCTCTTACATACTGTTGCCCGTGCGTTCGTTACGGTCGGCTGCCGTGAACGACGAGAATTACAAGCGGCTGTTCGCCTTTCCGCGGATGGTGGGCGACCTCCTACTTGCCGTGGGCGAGCCCGGGTGGACTCGCGATCTCGAGCTCGGGACACTTCAGAAGCTCTCCGCCGAGCATGTCGGGGCGCGGGGCCAGAGGCGCCTCGGCGATGCCGCGTGGCGCGTGCGCTTTCGCGACGTGCATCTCTACCTGCTCGTGCTGCTTGAGTTCCAGTCCACCAAGGACTCATACATGGCCTTGCGCAACATCGAATACACGGCGCTTCTGTATCGGGAGCTCAAGCGCGCGGGTCGGCTCGGTGCACCGGGCAACCTGCCACCGGTGCTTCCCCTGGTGCTCTACAACGGCGACACGCCATGGACCGACCTCGAGATGCGCGAGCTCATCGCCCCGGTTCCGCCGTTCTTGGGCCCCTTCCAGCCTTCGCAACGCTCGCTGGTGCTTGACGAACGGCACATGGCGGTGGACGATTTGCCGGTAGGCAACCTGATGCGAGGGGTCTTGGGCTTGGAGCAGAGCCGAACCCAGCCGACATGGCCCGTGTGGTCGCAGGTTTGCGGGATTTGCTGCGCGAACCCGCCGACCGGGACCTGAACCGGGCGTTCGTCTCGTGGATTGAGGACACGGCAACCCGAGTGGACCGCAGCGTTGCACTCGATCTGGGCAGAACATTGGAGGAAGCGAGCATGAGCTTGGCGGATCGCGTCGCGCAGTGGCCCGACCAGTGGCGGCAGGAAGGACGTAGGGAAGGCATCCTCGAGGGTCGCCAAGAAGGCATCCTCGAGGGTCGTCAAGAAGGCATCATCGAAGGTCGCCAAGAAGGCATCCAGCGCGAGCGAGCTTTGCTCCGTCGCTTGGCTGAACTGAGGTTCGGAGCCTCCGTTGCCGAACGGGTGGAGGTGATGCTCGCAAACGTCGACGACTGGGACCAGCTTGCCCAGGCAGGCGAGTTCATCTTCCGTGCGCAGACAAGCACCGAGCTCATGGCCGGATGGCAGTGGAGGTTGGGCCGTCAGACTGAATCCCCGCCAGCCGGATCTTCGTCTCGGGGCGAAGGCCCGTCGAACTGATGTCCGCCTCAGGACCCGCCGCCTTGAGTTGAAGTAAGGGCCATGGCTGACAACAGTTTCAGCCTTGGCGCAATCCACGCCGACACGCCGATCACAGACTTGCATGGAAGTACGCCTCCGGCGACGGGGACATGCCCGAACTTCCCTGCGCGTCAGCGGTCGAGGAAGCTTCCCCGGCTGAAGGCTCCTTGCTTACCAGGCGTCTGCGCCCTTAACCACGCTGAAGATCGACGTCAATTGCGACTCGACAATGATCACTCGGCCCCCACTCCTCCGGACCGTTGAGCGCGCGGGTGTTCACGCGTTCATGAAACCCGCGAGATGCGAATACGTAATCGAGTTGGTTGGCCGCAGAATCGGGTCGCTGACGCGTGGTGTGATAAGTCGGTACGTTCTTCGTGTCGGCCGGGAGGCCCGGTGGCACGGGATCGGCTTGCCGCCCGTCGGGATGCTGCGGGCCAACGAACACGAAGCCAAGGTCCTCGAAGCAGCTGAAAACACTACGATCGCGTGCCGGGAGCGCCAGGGGATTCGACTCCAGGGCGCCATGAATGAGGTTGAAGTCGCCCGCGACAAGGATGCGATGCCGCGCCGGGTCGCGGTGACCGATGAACACGCTGAGGTCCGATATCGCGCGATGTGCCATTGCATCGGCGTATATCCAACGACTGCGTACATCAGCGCGGGGTCGTTCCCACCTCGCGTAAACCGACACCGCGATGAACGGCTCGCCGGATGCAGGAACGATACGGGCAGCGACGACGGTTCCGGGGGCGCTCACGGCGATCTCGTCCGGTGCCGGAACACGCCCCTGTGGGATGGACCTCAGCTTCGCCACTTCCACGCGCTCGGATAGCTGAACCACGTCGGCGCCGCGCGAATAGTGTTCACGCTCCCAGCTGTCTGGCGCGAGATTGACTTCCTGCAGGAGCGCAAGGTCGTAGTCCGACCCTTCCAGCAACGCCAACGGGGCCTTGCGTTTGCCGATGTTCCAACTGGCGACCCGTAACGGGCCCTGTTCGTCGGTCATCGCCCATCGCCCCCCACGGTCACGCGCGGCTCGTCCCCATGACCGGCTCCATCTCCGGTTGGTCAATCCTCATTGCGCAGCATCCGTCCGTTCAGGTGATGTAACGCTCGAAGTCGCGCCAGTAGTCGGCGTAGGTTTTGGCTACGCAGGCCGGGTCCTCGATTTCGCAGCCGCCGATGCGGCTGGCCAGGACGGACATGGACATTGCCATGCGGTGGTCTTCGTAGGTAGCGAAGCGGGCTGGGCGGAGTTCTCTTGCGGGCTGAATCGTCATGGCGTCTGCGAATTCTTCGACCGCCACGCCGGCGCGCCGGAGTTCGATGCAGCCGGCTGCGATGCGGTCGCATTCCTTGATTCGGAGGGTTGCGAGGCCGGTGATGTGGGTGGGCGTGGGCAGGAATGGCGCGATGGCCATGAGCGTTGGTGCCGCGTCGGGCATGTTGCTCATGTCGATGTTGCCGATGGGACGCAGAGAGCGCTGCCCTTGAATGCGAACCTGGTCCGACTCGCGCATGGCCGTCGCGCCAAGGCGTTCGCAAAGTCCGACAAAGGCATAATCGCCTTGCACCGTGGAGTCGCCGAGGTTGGTGAGCGTTACGGTGCTGCCGTGCAGCGTTGCGAGGGCCGCGTGATAGGTGGCTGCGCTCGCGTCTCCCTCGATGCTGACGTCGCCACCCGTATATTGCGCGGGGGGCACCACCAGTGTGTGATCATCCGGCGCGAGCACTTCCACGCCCCGCCGCGCCATCTCGGCGGTCGTCAGCGCAACATAGGAAGCGCTTGCGCGGTCATCCTCGAGGTGAATCGTCAGCCCTTGCGGGAACGCCGGCGCGGACAGCAGCAGAGCAGAAAGGAACTGGCTGCTGACCGACGTGCGCAGCTTGGTCTCGGCGCCTAGGGTCGAAGGCCCGCGCACGGTAACCGGGGCAAAGCCGTCGCTGCCCCCCGAAACCCGACAGCCCAGATGTCGCAGCGCATCCAGCAAATCCTCGTTCGGTCGCCGCGAAAGCTGCGGGTGCCCGCCGATTTGGGTGGACCCTGTGTCGAGCGCCGCCCGAGCGACCAGGAACCGCAGCGACACCCCGCTCATGCCGAGATGCAGCGTCACGTCTCGCGGCGTTCGCGGCGGCGGCGAGATCAACGCGCCGTCGCCGTCGCGCTCCACTGTGCCGCCGAGCCGTCCGATGGCATCGAGCATCGCATCCACATCGTCGCAGCGGGGAATGCCGCCGAGCCGCGTCGGCACCGGGGCGAGCGATGCAATCAAGAGCTGCCGCAAGGCGATCGACTTGCTCCCGGGCAATGCAAGCCGGACGTCGAAGCCGGCGCGCAGGCGCGGAATCGCCCGCACTTCGGATGCGGGGGCCTTGGCAAGATCGGTTGGCATGGGTGTGAGCGGGTGCTCTGCGCGCCGGGGAAACCCGCTAGAATACGCCGCTTTCGCGTCGAACCTAAAGCCAAGCGACAAGGAAGGGGGAACCGATGGCCGAAGCAGCCGTGGCGGATCTGCAAAGTGACCTGAACAACCTGGTGATGAGCAACGAGGTGGAGCCGCTCTACCTCGCGGTCAAGAACTTCATCGACACCGAAATCGAGCCGCAGACGCCGGCCTTTCAGGAAGCCGCCGGCGAGCACGGCGACCGCTGGAGCCTGTCGCCGCGTCAGGAAGACATTTTGGGCGGGCTCAAGGACAAAGCCAAATCCAACGGCCTGTGGAACTTCTTCCTGCCGGATGCCGACACCGGCGAGGGCCTCAAGAACCTCGACTATGCGTTCATCGCCGCCGAGCTCGGCAAGAACCCAATCGCCTCGGAGTGCCTCAACTGCAGCGCCCCGGACACCGGCAACATGGAGGTGCTCGAACGCTACGGCACCCCGGAACAGAAGGAGAAGTGGCTGAAGCCTCTCCTGAATGGCGAAATCCGCTCGGCCTACGCGATGACCGAGCCGAACCTCGCCTCGTCGGATGCCAAGCAGATCGCCACCCAAGCCCGCCTCGACGGCGACGAGTGGGTGCTGAACGGCGAGAAGTTCTACATTTCCGGCGCCGGCGACCCGCGCTGCAAGATCATGATCACGATGGTGCAGACGGATCCCACCGCCCCCCGCCACCGGCAGCAGAGCCAGATTCTCGTGCCCCGCGACAACCCCGGCGTCAACATCATCGAGCCGATGACGGTGTTCGGTCACGACGACGCGCCGCATGGCCACATGCACATCAAGTTCGAGAACTGCCGGGTGCCGAAGGAGAACATGATCCTCGGCGAAGGCCGGGGCTTCGAGATTTCGCAAGGCCGCCTCGGGCCGGGCCGCATCCACCACTGCATGAGGTCGGTCGGGCAGGCCGAGCGCGCCCTCGACCTGATGGTTCGCCGCGGCATGTCGCGGGAGGCCTTTGGCCGCCCCATCGCCCAGCTCGGCAAGAACCTGGAAGTCATCTCCCGCGCCCGCATCGAGATCGAGGCCATGCGCCTGATGGTGCTGAAGGCTGCCAAGGCGATGGATGTGCTCGGCAATCAGGAGGCGCGGGTTTGGGTCCACATGGTGAAGGCCATGGTGCCGGAGCGGGTGTGCCAGATCATCGACCAAGCGATCCAGATCCACGGCGCAACGGGCGTTTCGCAATGGACGCCGCTGGCCGGCATGTACACGGGGCAGCGCACGCTGCGCATCGCCGATGGCCCGGACGAAGTGCATCACCTCGTGGTGGGCCGCGCGGAACTGCGCAAGTACGATCCCGACGTGGGGCGCCGTTGAGCGCATCGCTGACGCAAGGCTCGCAGGGGCTGCTGGCGGTTCTCCCTTGGGTGGCCGCCGGCGGCGCCATCGGTGCGGTGGCCCGCTTCGCGGTGGCGCTGCTGCTGCCCGGTTCGGCGGCGCATTCCTTCTCTTGGGGAACCCTCACCGTCAACGTCGTCGGCTGCCTGGCCATCGGAGCACTGGTCGCTTCGCTCTCCGGCAGCCCTTGGTTCGATTCCTTCGGGCGCCCGTTTCTGGTGGTGGGCATCCTCGGCGCGTTCACCACCTTTTCGGCGTTCTCGATGGACGTTCTGGACCTCGCCGCACATGGCCGCGTCGCTCTGGCGGCGATCTATGCCGGCGCCACCGTGATGCTGTGCCTGGCCGCCGCAGTTGCCGGGCACCGGCTCGCAGGAATGTGGTCGTGATCGACCCACGCCTGCTGCGACGAGACATCGATGCGATCGCCGAACGGCTCGCCGTGCGCGGCTTTGCCCTGGATGTGGAGCGTTTTCGCGAGATCGACGAGCGCCGGCGACGTTTCCAAACCGAAGCGGAACGCCTCCAGCACGAACGCAACACCGCATCGAGGCAGATCGGCCAGGCCAGGTCCGCCGGCGAGGACATCGCACCGCTGGTGGCGGCGGTGGGAGAACTCGGCAGCCGAGCAGACTCCGCCAAAGCGCAGGCCGGGGCAGCGCAGGCGGAACTCGCCGACTTCGCCTTGGCGGTGCCCAACCTTCCGGATGCCGACGTTCCCGCCGGCGAGGACGAGACCGCCAACGCGGAACTTCGCCGCCGCGGCGAACCACCTTCCTTCAACTTCGATCCCCTCGACCACATCGCCCTGGCTGGCGAAGATATCGACACCCCTGCCGCGGCGAAGATCTCCGGCGCGCGCTTCTCCGTGCTGCGCGGCCCCGTCGCGCGCCTGCACCGAGCCCTGACGCAGTTCATGCTCGACATGCACACCGGCGAGCATGGCTACGAAGAGGTCTATGTCCCCTACATCGTCGGCCGCGACGCACTGACCGGCACGGGGCAGTTGCCCAAGTTCGAGGACGACCTCTTTGCGGTGGGGCAGGACGGCATGTACCTGATCCCGACGGCGGAAGTGCCGGTCACCAACCTGGTGCGCGAACGCATCCTCGACGAGAGCGAACTGCCGCTGAAGTTCGTTGCCCACACCCCCTGCTTCCGCAGCGAAGCGGGTTCCTACGGCAAGGACACCCACGGCCTCATCCGCCAGCACCAGTTCGAGAAGGTGGAACTGGTGCAGATCGTCTCGCCCGAAAACTCGGAGGCCGCGCTCGACGAGCTCACGGCGCACGCCGAGACGGTCTTGCAGCGCTTGGAACTGCCGTACCGAGCGGTGCTGCTCTGCGGCGGCGACCTCGGCTTCTCCGCCGCCCGCACGGTGGACCTCGAAGTGTGGCTGCCTGGCCAGAACCGCTACCGCGAGATTTCCTCGTGCAGCAACTTCCGCGACTTCCAAGCCCGGCGCATGATGGCGCGTTATCGTCGTGGCGAACAGGGAAGGGTGGAATACGTCCACACCATCAACGGCTCGGGCCTCGCGGTGGGGCGCACCCTGATCGCGGTGCTGGAGAACGGCCAGGACGGCGAGGGCGTTGTGCATTTGCCGGACGCGCTGCGCGACTATCTTGGCGGCACCGCCCGACTCGACCTGCGTGGACGTGCCGACGGCCAAGTCGCCTAAAGGAGCAACCAACGGACACACTGCCGCTGGCCTTGGACCTCACGGGCCGATCCTGCCTCGTGGTAGGCGCCGGGCCCGTCGCTTTGCGCAAAATCGAGCTTCTCGTCGCCGCCGGTGCCCGAGTTTGCGTCGTCGCGCCAACGATGCACCCCGACACTGTGGCATTCTGCGCTGAACGGGATGTGCCGACGGAACCCCGCCCGGTGCGGGACTCCGATTGCGACGGCCACCTCCTTGTAGTTGCCGCAACGGGAATCCCCGAAGTCAACGAGTTCGTCAGCCGCGCCTGCCAGGCACGCAACACGCTGGTCAACTGCGTCGATGCCCCCGGTCTTTCCAGCGCGCTGTTTCCCGCCCTCGTGGATCGTGGATCGGTAACCGTTGCCGTCAGCACGGGTGGTGCATCGCCTACCCTGGCACGGCGGCTGCGAGAGCGGATCGAAGCCACGCTGCCGTCGGGTGTTGGTACGTTGGCGGACTACCTGGCGGCAAAGCGGGCGCGCGTCCGCGACACTCTTGGCTCGGTGCCCGAGCGACAGCGATTCTGGGATCGGGTGCTCGATGGCCGGCTGCCCGCACTGCTCGCACGCGGCGACGTAGAAGGCGCAGACGCCCTGCTGGACGAGGAACTCGCCCGCACCGGGCCGCCCGCCGGCATGGTTTCGCTCGTCGGCGCGGGGCCTGGCGATGCTGACCTCCTGACCCTCAAGGCCCTGCACTGCCTGCAACGGGCCGATGTGGTGCTTTACGACAACCTGGTGGGTGCGGACATACTCGGCCGCTGTCGCCGCGACGCCCGCAAGATCCACGTCGGCAAGCGGCGCGCGCTCCCCGGCACCCGTCAGCAGACCATCAACCAGATGCTCGTGGAGGAAGTGCACGCTGGCCACCGCGTGGTGCGCCTGAAGGGCGGCGACCCGTTCATCTTCGGCCGCGGTGGTGAAGAGACCGAGGCGCTGGCGGAAGCGGAGATACCGTTCGAGGTAGTGCCCGGCATTACCGCGGCCCTAGGTTGCGCAGCCTATGCCGGCATCCCGCTTACGCACCGCGACCTGGCCCATTCCGTGCGCTTTGTCACTGGCCACCGCAGCGGCGGCGAGTTCAACCTCGACTGGCCCGAACTCGCCGCCCCAGGGCAAACCTTGGCGATCTACATGGGCCTCGAAGCCTTGTCCGCCCTCTGCACCCAACTCATAGCCCACGGTGCGCCCCCCGAAACCCCCGCTGCCGTAGTCGCTCGCGCCACCCTGCCGCAACAGAAAACGCACTTGGCCAGCATCGGCGAACTGGCCGATCCAACCCAGGAAATCCCCGTTTCAGCCCCCGCCATCACCATCGTTGGTCAGGTCGTAGGCCAGGCGAGAAGCGGAGGGGCGCGGTAGTTTTTTAGGGGGCGTCGGATTGCCGGAGCGCTCCCTCCAGGAGAGCCATTCGAGCACCGGCCCCAAGAGTTGTCGCTCGCACGAGGCGCAATCGTCAGCGGCAGCCTTCGGGGCAGGGCAGGCCGGCGATTCGCGCCACGCCGCGGGGCGTGCCGTTGGGTCGGCGAGACGGGAACAGCCGCATGAGCGCAATGCTGGAACCGAGCTTGGGCCCCAACCGTTCGCGAATCAGCCGCACGAGTGGGCGCATGGGAGGGGCGAGGCCGGTTTCTGCATAGAAGGCTCGCACCGCCTCGATCACGGCAAGATGGTCCGGCGTGAGTCGGATTCCGGCTTCGGCGGCGAAAGCCTGCGCCAACTCGTGCGACCACTCGGAACTGTCCGCAAGATGCCCGTCCGCATCCAACTCTGGCGTCGTGGCGGTCACGACCAAGTGACGCTCGCGCGCGTTTCCAGCACCAAGGTGACGAACTTCGCGTAGTCGGCCTTGGCGGGTTCTGGCAAGCCAACGCCGCGCTCCACGGCATCTTCTGCAAGCGCCCAGGCGCGGTGTTTCGCGGGCACGGAGCGCACGGCGAACACGCCGTTGCCAATCAGGAGAATCGGATCGCCGGGGGCTTGGGCGCGCAAGCAGGCGTTGATGGCTTGAGGGTTGGAGACGATGTGAAGAATGGCCACGACAGGTCAATCCGTCAGCACAATGTCGTGGCTGGCGATCAGCTCCCTCAGCGCTGACGGGTCAATCGCCGCCACCGTCAGGGAGACCGCATCGAGGCTGATGCCACGCTCGGCAAGGCTGGCCGCATCCGCGTACAGCGACTCGACCTCGTAGGTGGGCAACGCCCGCAGCGACGACTGCCGCGCGTCGAGGCCAGCAAGCTGCAGCACGCCGTCGCCCACAAACACCACCGCAGTCGCCTGCTCGAAGACCCCGGAAACCAGCATCAGGTCCGTCGTCTCATCCGCCAGTGGCCCAGGCGGGCGCCGCACCAGATAAAGCACGCTTTTCATCAGCCGAACGTCACCACGCGGTCGGAAGCCTCCATCGCCTCCACCATCTGCCCAAGCCCCACCACCGCAAAGCCGGCGGCCAAGGACTCGCCCTCGACAATGCCGCGCCGCTCGGCGGCCGCGACGCACACGGCCAGCTCGAAGCCGTGCTCGTGCGCCAGCTTCGCCCAAGCCTCGGCGGTGCCGCCCTCGTCGCGGGCGAAGCGACTCGCCGCATAGATCGCATCCTTGTAGAAGAAAACCCTGTGGACTACCGCGCCGGCGTGGACCGCTGCACGGGCAAAGGCGAGGGCCGCCGCGTCGGCGCGGGTGGCGCGGGGCGCCCCCTGAACCAAGAGCGTGATGCGCGCTGCCTTCGCGATGCTGTCCGACTCCGTCATGCGCCCATGATAGTGGGCCGCACTAGCCGGAGTGGTGAGCGCAAGCGAACAAGCGAACCCGGAGGCCAGCAGTTCGGCAGCGAACTGCCGACGCCCCCGCAAGGGGCGGGCTAGCAACTCGCTGCTTGCGACGGTCGAGCTTTGGCCGCAAGACATGCATCTGGGCGGGTCGTGGGCGGCACATCCTTGCATTGCATCCGGATTCCGCTCGCCAGGCGCCTTCTCGAAATCCAAGGTAGTTTGTGACACGGGACCATAGCGACCGATAGCGACCGGGTTGCGACACACGGTCACGAGGCCGGAGGCAAGCCTTGCCGCAGGATCGATTCGGACATCCGCTCACCACAACCTCCGCCGAGGCCGCGGCGATCTACGTCGAAGCCTTGGACGGCGTGTTCGTGCTGCACGAAGAGGTGGTGGCAACCATCGATCGCGCCATTGACCTCGATCCAGATTTTGCCCTGGCGCACAGCGTCCGCGCCCGGGGCCTCGCCATGATGGGCAAGGCAGCCGAGGCCCGCGAGAGCGCGGTCCGAGGCCGCCAACTCAGCGCCCATGCCACCCCCAGAGAACGTCGCCACGCCCACATCGCGGCCCTCGTCGCGGCGGGCCGCGGCGCCGAGGCGCTGCCCGTTGTCGAACAGCACGCGAGCGATTATCCGCGCGACGCCATGCCGCTTTCCTACGCGTTGGGCGTCTATGGCCTGCTTGGCTTCGGCGGCTATCAGGACTTCCCCCAACGCCAATGCCAGTTGCTGGCGCAAGTGGCGCCCGAATGGGATGACGATTGGTGGTTCCTCGCGTCCCACGGCTGGGCGTTGGTCGAGGTGGGCGAGTGGGAAACCGGCACCGCCATGCTCGACCGGGCGCTCGAACTCAAGCCCGACAACGCCAACGCCGTCCATGGCCGCGCCCACGCCCACTACGAATGCGGCGACGCCGTTGGCGGCGAAGCTTTCCTCAGGCAATGCCTGCCGCGCTTCGCCCGCACCCACCCACTGCATGGCCACCTGTCGTGGCATTTGGCACTGTTCGCCTTGCAGCGGGGCGACATGGGCGAGGCCGTCTCCGTCTACCGGGATGCCATCGGCCCTGCGGCATCCCATGCGCTGCCCATGTTCACCCTCATCGACAGCGCATCGTTCCTTTGGCGCAGCCTCATGCAGGGCACCGTCCACCGAGCCGAAGCATCCGAGCTTGCGGCGTACATAGCCCGTCATCAGCCGGCCGCGGGCTTGCCGTTCGTGAACGCCCACCTCGCAATGGCTTGCGCCGTGCTGGGCGACAGCCGCGCCGGCACAGCCCTCTGCGAACAGGTGGAGGAGCGCCTGACGGGCGGCAAGCAAGCATCTGGCGACGCAGTGCTTCGCGTCTGCGAAGCCATCGGCCTCGTTGCCGAAGACCCCACCCAAGCCGCCAACATCCTGGAACGCGCGCTGGTGGACCTGGCCCGACTCGGCGGCAGCAACGCCCAGCGCGACGTGTTCCTCGACACCCTCGCCTATGCGCACTTGCAGTCCGGCAATGACGACGCCGCCCGCAGCACCACGACCAGACGCCGCCAATCCCGTGCCCGCCACTTGGACGAGGCGTGGCTCGCCCGGCTGAATCCCGTGCGGGTCGTGCTGTAAGGGGCTGCCCAGGAATGGTCGATGCTTCGCAGGTGTCGTGGCACTTTGTCTGCATCAAAGAATGCCGGTTTGCGTTCCGCCTTTGTCGAGGCACTAAAGCCCACGACGCGGCCCGCGCCCACCACCCACGAACGGGCTCGTCAGTCTGAACCCTCCGCAACGTGCCATAATCCTGCCAAACCGGAGGGATGGCTGAGCGGTCTAAAGCGCTGGTCTTGAAAACCAGAGAAGGTTTTCCTTCCCAGGGTTCGAATCCCTGTCCCTCCGCCAATGATTGTTTAAAACATCGTACCGGCGTACCAGACACACAAACATTGCGTCCCACAGCCGGATGGCGGATGTCTCACGCTCGCCCGGGCTGGGCGGCCGGCAGGTTGCGGGAACCAATGCCTGTGCGCCATTGACCATTGGGCGCGCGGGACGAAATGTTTGTGTGTCTGGTACGCCGGTACGATGTTTGTGTGTCTGGTACGCCGGTACGCCTTCTGCTGTCCTGCTAGCATCCGGCCATGGACCGTCGCCGGCTGCCCATCGGCATCCAGACCTTCCGCGAAGTACGGGAGGGTGGCTGCTACTACGTGGACAAGACGCGCCACATCACAAGTCTGCTGGATGGTGGCAAGCACCTCTTCCTGTCGCGCCCGCGGCGCTTCGGCAAGAGCCTGTTCCTGGACACGCTGAAGGAACTGTTCGAGGGCAGCGGGGAGCTGTTCGAGGGGCTCGCCATCCACCGGGACGGCTGGGACTGGTCGCTGCGGCATCCGGTGGTGCGCCTGGACTTCTCCTCGGGCAGCTTCGCGAGCGTCGACGACCTGCACGCGGAGGTGACGGACCAGCTTGACGTGATCGCCGCGGATGCCGGCATCGAGCTTGCCGGGCGCACGGCACCGATCCGCTTCCGCCAGCTGATCCGGGAACTGCACCGGAGCAGCGGGCAGCGCGTCGTGGTGCTGGTGGACGAATACGACAAGCCAATCCTCGACGTGCTGGAGGATCCAGACCTCGCACGGGCCAACCGCGACTACCTGCGCGGCCTCTACTCGACGCTGAAGTTCGCCGACGCGCAGATCCGGTTCAGTTTCATCACGGGGGTGAGCAAGTTCTCGAAGGTGAATCTGTTCTCGGGGTTGAACAACCTCAAGGACATCACGCTGGATCTCCGCTACTCGGACATCTGCGGCTACACGGAGGCGGACCTGGACGACGTCTTCGCGCCGGAGCTGCCGGGCCTCGACCGCGAGGCGATCCGCGAGTGGTACAACGGCTATTCGTGGCTCGGCGACGAGAGGGTTTACAACCCTTTCGACATCCTGCTGCTTTTCGACAGCCGCCAGTTCAAGGCGCACTGGCTCGAGACGGGGACGCCGACATTTCTGGTGGACATGCTGTTCCGGCGCCGGGTGCGTTCGGTGGACCTCGACGCAATGCCGGCGAGCGACGAGCTGCTGTCCACCTTCGACGTGGACGAGATCGCGCCCCAGGCGCTGCTGTTCCAGACCGGCTACCTGACGATCCGCGACCACGAGGACATGGACGGGGAGACACTCTACCGGCTGGGCTACCCGAACCGCGAGGTGCGCCAGGGCCTGAATCGCAGCCTGCTGCGCCGGATGGGGCAGGACGGGACGGAGCAGATGGCGAACAGCCTGCAACTGCGCCGGCTGCTGAAAGCGGAGGACTTCGAGGGGATGCGCGAGCTGTTCCACGCCTTCTACGCGAGCATCCCGCATCAGTGGTACACGAACAACGACATCGCCGACTACGAGGGCTTCTACGCGAGCGTCTTCTACTCGTACTTCGCCGGGCTCGGTCTCGACGTCATCGTCGAGGAAAGCACGAACCGCGGCAGATTGGACATGGCCGTGCGGTTCGAGGACCGGGTTTACGTGTTCGAGTTCAAGGTGGTGGAGCAGGCCGGCGAGGGAGCGGCGATGGCGCAGCTCGTGGAGCGGGGCTACGCGGACAAGCACCGCACGCCGGGCGTGCGCGTCCACCTGGTCGGCGTCGAGTTCAGCAGCGCCTCACGCAACGTGGTGGCGTTCGAGCACGCCGCGGCGTGACTGCCGATCACCGGCGGGGCCGAAGGAGTTTCCCGGACCCGTACAGCGGCGTGCCGCTGGCGTCGAGACAGGCTGCTATCGGAGTCGTCTCGTAGGTTCGTGCAGTTTGCCTGAGGGTTGGGAACCGTGGCTTGCCAGTGGCTGCATTAGCCCAACTTTACCAATTTGACGCCGTTTTTCAGCCGAATCGGACGGTTTTCGGCGATTCCGTTTCCGCAACTGATTGATTTCATTGAGCACGAGTTCGCCGGGGGCAAATGTAGTGCCATAAAATGACCCGCGTGTCTTGCGCGGGGCCTCCGCCGCCGCCATCGTCCCCCCCATGTTCGTCCGACGCACCAGAACCCGCGCCACCGACGGCGCCGTCTGCCACACCCACCGACTGGTCCGCTCCGAGCGCGACGGCAACCGCGTCCGCCAGCGAACGCTGCTCAACCTCGGCCGCCACTTCGACGTCGAACGCGACCTCTGGCCGCTGCCGTGCCAGCGCGTCGAGGCCGTCCTCGACGGCCAGGGCGACCTGTTCGGCGACGTCCCCGAGGCCGTGGAGACGGAGGCGCAGCGCATCGCCGCGCAGCTGCTCGCCCGCGGCGCGGCGCCGGCGGACGACGCCGGCGGCGGCGTCGAGGCGGTCGCCGTCGACAGCCTGGCGCTGGCGCGGCCGCGCTCCGTCGGCGTCGAGCACGCCGCGCTGTGGGCGCTCGGCGAACTCGGCCTGCCGGCCCTGCTGGAGTCGCTCGGCGTCAACGCCGCGCTGCGCGACGCGGCGCTGGGCTCGGTCGTCGCGCGCATGGCGCAGCCGGCCTCGGAGCGCGCCACGATGCGCTGGCTGCGCGAGCGCAGCGCCGCCGGCGAGCTGCTCGGCGTCGACTTCGAGACCATGGGGGCCATGCAGCCCTGCCGCGCCTCGGACGCCCTCATGGCGCACCGCGCGGCGATCGAGGAGCACCTGTTCGACGCCGCGGCGGGGCTGTTCGGGATCGAGCCGACGGTGACCCTGCACGACCTCGCCAACACCTGCTTCGAGGGCGCCGCGGCGACGCTCCCGAAGGCGGCGCGCGGCCACTCCAAGGAGAAGCGCAGCGACTGCCCGCTGCTCACCCTGGGGCTGGCGCTCGACGGCAGCGGCTTCGCGCGCCGCTCGGAGGTGTTCTCCGGCAGCGTCCGCGAGCAGGACACGCTCGAGTCCATGCTGGCCGCGCTCGGCGCGCCGGCCGGGGCGCTGGCGGCGATGGACCGCGGCATCGCCACCGAGGGCCGGGTGGCGTGGCTGCGCGAGGCCGGCCACCGCTGCCTGGCGGTGAGCCGCGAGCGCCGGCGCGCGTTCGACGCCGCCGCGGCGACGGCGCGCGTCACCCGCAGCGGACGCACCGTGCATCTGCAGCGGGCCGCGTCGCGCGCCGACGGCGAGGTGCGCCTGCACTGCCACTCGCCGGAGCGGGCGGAGAAGGAGAACGCCATCCTGGAACGCTTCTCGAAGCGCTTCGAGGAGGCTCTCGGCGCGCTCTCCGACGGGCTCGCCAGGCCGCGCACGGTCAAGAGACTCGACAAGGTGCACGAGCGCGTCGGCCGCCTCGAGGCGCGCCACGGCCGCGTCGCCCGCCACTGCGACGTCGAGGTCGTCGCCGACGAGTCGGGCACCCGCGCCGCGGCGGTGAACTGGACCCGGCGTCCCGCCGAGGCCTCCATGGCCACCCACCCGGGCGTCTGCTGCCTGCGCACCAACGTCGCCGGCTGGGACGACGCGGCGCTGTGGCGCACCTGCACCACCCTGACCGACCTCGAGGCCGTGTTCCGGTCGCTGAAGTCCGAACTCGGCCTGCGGCCCATCCACCACCGCAAGCCGGTCCGCGCCGAGGGACACCTGTTCATCACCGTGGTCGCCTGCCAGGCCGTGCAGGTGATCCGCCGGCGCCTCGCCGCCGCCGGCGAGCGCTCCAGCTGGACCACGCTGCGCGACATCCTCGGCGGCCAGCAGCGCGTCGCCGCAACCTTCCGCCGCACCGACGGACGCGCGCTGCACCTGCGCACCGCGACCGTCGCAGAACCCGCACAAGAAGGCCATCCACGACGCGCTCGGCATCGACCCGAGCCCCGGCGGAACCCGCAGAACCGTCGTCTGAACCTCCTCGTCCCCGCGCCGCTCAGGCACCTGTAGTGCCCCAACGGCTCCAACTCGCCCGCAAGTCGTTGATCCCGCTCGACTCCAATCGAGCGTTGGTAAACTTGGGCTAGCGATGGAGCTCTTGGCCTTCCTGCGGTCGTCGTTTCTGCTGCTCGCGCCGATGTTCTTGCTGGGACTGTTGCTCTCGCATCCGACTCCCCGGCCGTCCTGACCCTGCAATGGGCCGGCGCCATCGGCCTCGGCGCCCTGATCCTCTGGCGCCTGCGCGCCGGCAATCTGTGCGCGAATGCCTTCACTTCGCCATAGCGGACCTGGGGCAGGTGCTTCGGGACGCGCGTGCTCCCGCTTGGAGGGATCGCGTCGTGTGCGCCGCCGGCGCGTCCCTAGCGCCACCAGCAATTCTCATTTTGGCCTTCAGCCCCCTCAACTGGACGGGTCTACCGGTCGATTTGGCCCGGATTGGGTCCGAAACGCGGGGTGCAATGCGCCTGACGGTGAAGCCAGACGCCAAAATGAGAACTGCTGTAGCGCCACAAGAAGCGTTGCCTTCGGCAACGCTTCTTGCCCCAGCCCAAGTCATCCCATCACCCTGTCGGCATTCGGCCAGCTTGCGCCGTCCGAAGTCCGACAGGCTGCTAGAGCGATCGACGTTGGGCATGTTCTTGTTGACGCACGCGGATTCTGCTTTATGGTGGCGGTGCAGGCCGGTTTGCGGCTGTCGGGCGGCGCTCGTGGGCGCCGGCGAGAGGTGCGAGTCGGCGGCTTTCGATCATGGATCAAGGAGAGATCAACAATGTCGAAGACCAACCTGAAGCCCATCGCGGCTGCCATTGGCGCGGCTGTCGTCGCTTCCCTGTCCGGCGCTACCGCGCTCGCCGAAGACCCCTTCGAGGCGCGTGATGTCGAGCCTGTCTACAACCTGCTTGCGGACGCCCACGGTGGCGAAGGCAAGTGCGGCGAGGGCGAAGGCAAGTGCGGCGAAGGCAAGTGCGGCGAGGGCGAGGGCGAGGGCAAGTGCGGCGAGGGCGAGGGCAAGTGCGGCGAGGACAAGGACGACAGTGACGGCGATGCCGAGTCTGACAGCGACTCCACCGAGGAGTAATCACTAGCGGCGCAAGGCGCATATAAGCGTGTTGCGGTTCGCGCCCGTTAGGGGTGCGGGCCTCGGCCTTCGCCGAGGCATGTTGGGGGCGCTTGAGAGGCAGGCCGATCGAGTAGCTCGGGAGGTGGACTTCATCGAAGTCGCACCCGAGAACTGGATGGAGATGGGTGGGCGCTTCGGCCGGGCCTTTCGGGCTTGGACGGAGCGCTTTCCCGTGGTCTGTCACGGCCTTTCTCTTTCGCTGGGCGGCCCTGAGCCGCTCGACATTCCCTTCCTGAAGCGCATCAAGGTGTTCCTCGAAGCGCATGGTGCCCGGGCCTATACCGAACACCTGTCTGCCTGCAGCGACGGCGGGCACCTCTACGATCTGATGCCGATTCCGTTCACGGAAGGCGCCGTGCGGCATGTTGCCGGCCGCATTCGCACAGTCCAGGACGTGCTTGGCACGCGCATCGGTGTCGAGCACGTTTCCGCATATGCCCAGCCCGGTGCAGAGATGTCGGAACTGGCATTCATCAACGCCGTGGTGGAGGAGGCGGATTGCGATCTCCTGCTCGATGTCAACAACGTCTATGTGAACAGCTTCAACTTCGGAGCCGATCCGGCAGAGTTCCTGCGCGGCCTGCCCGGCGAGCGGGGGGTCTACGTGCATGTGGCCGGGCACTCGGTGCATTCGCCGACCTTGCGGATCGACAGCCACGGAGCGCCGGTGATCGAGCCGGTCTGGTCGCTGCTCGAGCAGGCGTTCGACCTCTTCGGCCCGTTGCCGGCCCTGATCGAGCGCGACTTCAACTACCCGCCGGTGCCAGAACTGCTCGGCGAGGTGGGCAGGATCCGCTCCCTGCAGAGGGTTGCCGGCGTCGCCACAACGCACTAGGCGCACTCCGACTCCGTGGACTTTCGCACTGTACAGAAGCACTTCGCCTCCTCCATCCGGGAAGCAGACCCGGACTCGCTGCCGCCTGGCGTGCAGAGCGATCAAATGTCCGTCTATGCAGACCTCTTCCGGCGCAACATCGATGGCTTGCTCGGCCAGATGTTGCCCGTCTTTCGAGAGAGCATGGGCAAGGCACGCTGGGAAGGCATGATTCGCGGCTTTTTGCGTTGCCATCGTTCGGAGGAGCCGTTGTTCCGGCGCCTTGTTGAGGAGTTTCTCGACTATCTCGCGAACGAGCGCGATCAGGCAGGGGATCCCGCCTTCACCCTGGAGCTCGCACATTTCGAGTGGCTGCGCTTGCACCTCGATTTTGCACCGGATGCAGACTGCATCTTCGGCGGCGAACCGCCGGGGCTCGACGAGGAGATCGTCGTCTCGCCCTTGACGCAGCCGCTGCGCTACGACTGGCCCGTGCATCGCATTGACCCGAAGGCGCCGCCGCAAGCGCCGCCGGACGAGACCACATGGCTCATCGCATGGCGCGACCGCAACGATCAGGTGCGCGTGATCGAGTCGAACGCCGTGACGGTGCGGCTGTTGAATCTGATTGGCGAAGGGCAGCGTCCGGGCATTGCGCTTGCGACCATCGCTCGCGAGCTCGGCCGAAACGAAGGTGCGATGGACGCCGCCGGCGCGGCCATCGTGGCGCGGCTGCATCACGACGGCATCCTGGCGCGAGCGGGGAGACGGTCTGTCCAGTGATTGCCGGCAAGTTCGTGAGTGGCCGGAACTCGCACGAGAGGGCGGCACGGGCGACGCATGCGTAGCCCCTACGGCAGTGCCCTCTCCGTCCTCGACCATGACGCGGGACACGAGCAACGCAGGGCGCCGCCCCCGCAAGCCGTCCATTGGCCAAGGGCCAACCTGAGCAGGCACAATACGGCGCTGAACGCGGCGATGGCCGCAGCAAGGGAGCATACGATGGCTGTCGAGATTCCCTATCGGCGCGAGATGAGCTTTGAATATGGCCGCATGGAGCAGGTCGCGCCCTTGGTGCGAAGGGTGATTGCCAACAACCCCAGCGCTTTCACGTTTCACGGCACGGGCACGTACATCGTCGGCGAAGGCAACGTGGCGGTGATCGACCCCGGGCCCATCGACGATGCCCACATTTCCGCCATCGACGACGCGCTCGGCGACGAGACCGTGACGCACATGCTCATCACCCACACCCACATGGATCATTCGCCGGGAGCTCGGCTGCTGGCGCGGCGGCGACCGGCGCCCACCTACGGCTTCGGCCCCCACGGCGCCGGCAAGGTCGCCGAGGGCGTGCAGGTGGAGGAGGGCGGCGACATGGAGTTTCGCCCGGATGTGCAGGTGGGTCATGGTGACGTCATCAGGGGGGACGGCTGGAGCGTCGAGTGCGTCTATACCCCCGGGCACACGTCGAACCATCTGTGCTTCTGCCTGCGCGAGGAGCGGACGCTGTTCAGCGGCGACCACGTGATGGGCTGGTCCACGAGTGTCATCTCACCGCCCGACGGTGACATGAAGAGCTACATCGGCAGCCTGCAACTGCTGCTCGACCGCGACGACGACGTCTATTGGCCCACCCATGGACCGGCGATCACCGATCCCAAGACCCACGTGCAGGCGTTCATCGACCATCGGCGCCAACGAGAGCGGCAGATTCTCGACTTTCTCGCCCGAGGCCCCGCCCACATCGCCGACATGGTGCCATCCATGTATGCCGCCGTGCCGGTGGGCCTGCATCCCGCCGCCGCCCGCAGCGTATTCGCGGCGATGCAGTTTCTTGTCGAACGCGGCGAAGTCGTGAGTGAGGGGAAGTTGGCAGTGGAGGGGCGGTTCCGGCTGGCATCCTGAGAGGCGGCACGGCGAGCGGGGCCGAGCGGCAGCGCGCCGTGGATGGCTTGGGGGAGTCGAGGAAGCCACCCACGGCATCTCTTCGGAGGGGGGCAGGTCGCTCGACACTACCCAAACGGTTCACGCACCATGGGCCGCCTGAAGGTCGTCCTCCTGCTTCCCGGCGTTGCGTTTCGCTAGCGGCAATTGCACGGAGATCACCACGCCTGAGCCGTCCGTGAGGTTCAGGGCTCGGACGCTGCCGCCGTGGTGTTCGGCGATGGTGCGCACGACATAGAGGCCGAGGCCGAAGTGCAGGCGGTTGTCCGGCCCGCGGTGGGACACCATGGACTCGAACACGGATCCGCTAGCGCCTTGGGGCAGGGGCGGGCCGCGGTTGGCGATGGCGATGCGGGCCTGGTCGCGGCTCGCGTCGAGTTGCACGCGGATGGCGCTGCCGGCGCGGTGGAAGTCGATGGCGTTGTCGATGATCTTGTCGAGCATCTGCTCGATGCGGTAGTCGGAGGCCAGCGCGACGACCGCGCCGCCGGTGCCCCGGAAGACGAAGCGATGGTCGGGATGGGTGATGGCGCAGTTGCCGACGTAATTGGCCAGGAGCTGCTCGAGATCCACTTCGTCCATGTCCTCCGCCCGCAACGACTCGTCGAGGCTTGCGGCATCGGCAAGGTTCTCGACGATGGCGCCGATGCGCAGCACGCCGCGTCGGGCGGACTCGAGATAGCGGCTGTCGCGAACCTGGGCCACGTCCTCGCTCAGGTTCTGCAGGGACGTGCTGAGCACGTTGAGCGGATTGTTGATCTCGTGGCGCAGCGTGCGCGGCATGTTCTCGAGAAAGTGGTTGTGCTGGCGCAGGCGGCTGAGCATGTTGGAGACGCTGCGGGCAAGGTCGCCGATCTCGTCGCCGGAGTTGATTTCTCGCGACAGGGCGGCGCTGCGCAAGCGGCCGTGTTCGTCGATGGCGGCGGCGGCCTCGCGGCGCAGGTTGCGAATGCGCCAGGTGAGCCGTCCCGAGAAGGCAATCACGGCCAGCAGGAAGGCGATGAGGCTGGCCACGGACACCCAGACGATGCTGTCGATGGCCGCGTACTGGAAGGTCTCGATATCCTCGATGGTCTGCTCGACCGCCACCAGGCCAATGACCGCACCGCCGGCGCCGACAATGGGATGCCCGGCCATGATGACTTCCTTCGCGCCGGCGTGGCGACGCAGGGCCAGGGGATCGCCAGCGAGTGCCGAGGCGATGACTTCCGCCGCGCCTTCGCCGTCTGCCGCAACCTCCGCCTTGCTTGCCGTGACCGCATCCAGCCATTGCCGCGTCTTGAGGAACGCGCCGCGCGGAATCGCCGCCCAGTTGGCTTCGGTGGCCGGGCGCGGATCCGGGTCCAGGCTGCCCGTCTCGGCCCGGCGCCGGCTCTCGGTGTCGATGACCATGATGCGATAGCCGGCGTAGCCAAGACCTTCGATGATCTTCAGCACCTCCGGCGAGCGATAGACCACCAGGCCGAAGCTCTCCTCGCCGGCGGTGGGGAGGGTGCGCGTCACGGCTCGCGCGGCGCGGGATTGCGGGTCGTCTACATCCACGAAGGAGAGGCCGAAGACGCGCCTGGAGCCGAGCATGTCGAGGGGCATCCGGAACTCCAGCGCATAGCCTTCGTCGGTTTCCACAAGGTGCCCCTGCACCCTTCGTTCCGGTGCCCCGGTCTCCGCCAGACGCCATTCCTCGTCCATGCGGTACGCGGTCGTGACGCCTGCCTGGGAGGCGGTGATGGCGATGCGGCCGTCCTCGCCGTCGGCTCGGATGAAGTCAATCCGCACATGGTCGGCGCCGTCCAGGCGCAGGGACTCGGGGTTTCGATACACGCGCACGTCGTCGCGCACCTTCAGGAAGGCGTAGAGCCAGCCCTCGCGGTCGCCCAGCGAGAGATCGAAGCTGCCGTCGCCCTGCCCGCCACCGGCGCCGAAAGTGTTGGCGACATGGGCATCGACGTCGGTCCAATCTTCGATGGCGCCGTCAAGGCGCGCGGCGCCGGTGATGGGTCGGGCATAGAGCGCCTCGTAGTCCTCGGGATCGATGGGAAGGTCCGCAAAGAGGTCTTCGCGCCCGTTCAGGAAGGTGGAGATGCCCTTCGCCACCAAGAGTTGCTGGCGGAACTGCATGGCCTCGAGAGCCCGCTCCATTTCCACGAGCAGGAGCCAGGAAAGCCACGGCACCACCAGCAACGCAACGCTCAACACCATCAGCTTGGCGACGAGCCGGGGGCCGTGGATTGCGGAGCCGATTCTCAAGGCGAACTCCGGTTCGAAGCCAGCGGTCAGTCGCCTACGGTCCAGCGATAGCCGAAGCCGTATTCGCTCTTGATGCCGGCGAACTCATCGTCCTCGCGCTCGAACTTCTTGCGGATGTTGCGCATGTGGGTATTGATGGTGTTGTGCGTCACCAGCGACTGCATGGTGGACTGCATGAGCGTCTCGTAGCTGACGGCATGGCCGGGGTTGCGCACCAGCTTTGCCAGCATGCGGAACTCGGTGGCGGAGAGATCGATGCGACGGCCCTTCCACGACACCAGGAGGGCATTCTGATCGAGCACGAGGCCGCCGATGCGCCGTGCGGTGGTGCTCACGCTGTCCTCGCCGCTGGTGCGCACGTCGTTGATGCGGATGAGGGATGCGATGCGCTCGGCTAGGTAGTCGAGGGAGATGGGCTTCGGCAGGTAGTCCCAGGCGCCGAGCCGGAGGCCGGAGATCTTGTCGATCTCGTCGATGCGCTCGGTGAGGAAGATCACGGGCAAGGTGGGCTTGCGCGCCAGCAGATCGCGACAGAGCTGGAAGCCGGCATCCACTTCCGGGCCGAGAATGATGTCGAGCACGGCAAGATCCGGGATGCGCTGGTCGAAGCCGGCGAGGGCCTCGGCACGGCTCGCATAGGTGGCGGCTTCGTAGCCCTTCTTGACGATGGCGTCGGCGTAGTTCGCGCGCTGATCCGGATCGTCTTCGACGATTGCAATGAGCGTTGCCATGCGGCGATTCTACCGCCGCTTGGTTGTGGCGCTAGCGCCGCTGGGCGGTGCTTAAGGCAGTTTTCGCTGGCGCGAAAACTGCGAAGGGAAGTACGCTGCCGTTCCCCGACCGGACACCTTGCTTGCGGCGCGTACCTCCTGGCCCGGGCTAGAGGGCGACAGGAGCGACAAGAGGGGGCTTGAATTGGCATCGCGAGGGCGCTTCGTGGCGCTGGTTGGCCCCGAGTCCGCGGGCAAGACCACGCTTGCGCGGGAACTGGCTGCGGCATTCGATGTGCCATGCCTCGCCGAATACGCGCGGGAGCATCTGGAGGCACGCCTCGAACGCACGGGGGATGCGTCCTACGATGAGGAGGACCTCGCAGCCATCGCCCGCGAGCACATGCGCCGGGAGGAGGAGTTCGTCGCCTCTGCGCCGCATGGCGGCGTGATCGACACCGACCTGATCGTCATGCTGGTGTGGTGGAACGAGCGCTTCGGCGCCGCCCCCGCATGGCTGCACGACGCCATCGCCTCCCAACCTGACCGCCTCACCCTCCTCTGTGCGCCGGACCTGCCGTGGCAGGCGGATCCATTGCGCGAGTCGCCGCACGACAGGGAGCGCTTGTTTGACGTCTATCGGCAGCTTCTGACGGACCTGAAGCAGCGGTTCGTCGTCGTGACCGGGCGGGGGAGGGCGCGCCTCCGCATGGCCCGAAGAGCGGTCGCATCCATCCTGCGTCACAACGGGCACCCGTGAACATGCCGTGGTGCAGGGAGAGGGCGAAGCTCCCTCGATCACTCGCATTGGCGCGGCCTACCCCCAACCCAGGCAGCCTGGCGGTTCTGCGGAGGGGTCCGCCACATGCGGCGCTGTTCGCCGTGTCGGGGATTCGATCAGAGCATCGTCAAATGGTCGGCTGCCTGCTGGCGGATTTCTGGCCGGTCGTTGCCCTGCGCCAGTTGGGCCACGGCCCAGGCATATTCGCGCAGATGGAACGCCGTGAGGGTTCGATGCATGTGTTCAGTGGAGGGCGGGACCATGCCGCAGGCTTCGCCCCATGCATGAACGCACGACCGCGTCGCGTCTCGATCCCACCCGAGACAGGTGCAGAATCCCACCACGTCGAACAGCGGATCGTTGTCGCCGGCGTATTCCCAGTCCAGCGTGCGCCAGCCGAGCGGCGTGCAGAGGATGTTCCACGGGTTCAGGTCGTTGTGGCATCCGGCGAGGCGCGATGGTTGCCACGACAGGCGTTCCAGTGCCTCCACCGCGCGGGCATCGAGGTGCCCTGCATCGCGCGCGGCGAGGAAGTGCTCCTCAATGACCTGCCTGACGTCGTAACGCCGCACGCCAGCCGGAATCTCGGCGTGCAGGCGAGCGATGCGCCGGCCTGCCTCCTCGGCGGAAACCGGCTCCTCTTTCGAGGGGAGGCCCCTCGCGCTCCCCCCGGCCGAGGGCTCTTCGGCAAGCGTGGGCGCATCGATCCACTCGGTGATGAGATGCCCTGCGGACTCGTCGAACGCCACCACATCCGGCGCGGAAGGAAGGGCAAGGTATTTCGCTTCCTCCTGGCGCGGCCCAGGCCTCGCCACCACCCGCACCGCGTAGTCGCGCCGGTCCACCCGGAACCGCCAGTTGCGGTTGCTGTAGCCGCCGGGGAGCCAGTGCAGCACATCGAGCGGCTGGTCCCGCCACGCCGGCACCAAGGATCGAATGACGTTCCGAGCGAACTCTTCGTGGCTCTGCTGCATCCGCCCATCATCGCCGTCCCGCCCCACCATACGCAAACGGGTACACTGCCGGCGGGATGGACGTCACCTTCACCCGCTTCGTCTCGGCGCTCAGGAACGCCGATGTCCGGGCATCGCCGGCGGAAACTCTGGTGGCCTTCGATGCCCTGCGCCAGGTGGGCGTGCGCGATCCAGAGCTACTGCGCGATGCCCTCGCGCTGACCCTCGCCAAGACCCGCACGGAGAAGGAACGCTTCGCCGAAACCTTTGAGCGCTTCTTCCACCAGCTTGCCTTCCGGGAGCCAGCCAAGCGCACATTCGTGCGCGGGGCGAACCCTGACGATCTATTGGCCAGGCTGAACGGCCGCATATCCCCGGGACTCCTCGCCGCCATCGAAGACGTGCTGCGCGACGAACGCGACGGGTTGGCAGCGCGCGTGCAGCAGGCGGGGGAAGCGGCCGGCGTTCACACCATTCGCACGCTGCGGGAGAAGGCCGGCATCGCCGACGCCATCGGCCGGGTGCTGGCCCTTGACGAACTCGACGTCGCGGTGGCGGCGGGTGGTCTCGGCAGCAACGAGGAGACCCTGCTGCGCTACCTGCGGCAATACTTCCGCCAGCAGGTGCACGACTATGTGGACGCCCAATACCGTCTGCACGTGGACCCCACCGGGCGACGGGCGCTCGTGGATGCTGCGCTCACGTCCAATCTCGACCAGCTTCCCAGAGGCTATCGCGACGATGTGCGTCGGGTTGTCGAGAAGCTGGCGCAGCGCCTCGCCCGTGACCACCGCAAGCGGCGCAAACGCGCGCTGCGGGGTACGCTCGACATCAAGCGCACCATCCGCAGCAACGTCGCCTACGACGGCGCCATCTTCGATCTGCGCTGGCGCCGCGTGGTGCGCGAGAAGCCGACGGTTTTCGTCCTTTGCGACGTGAGCAGCTCGGTGGCCAGAGTGGCGCGCTTCCTCCTCCTGCTGCTCTACGAACTCAACGATCTCTTGCCCAACATCCGCGCCTTCGCTTTCTCCAGTCACCTGGGCGAAGTCACCGACGTGTTCACGGACAGACCGTCGGAAGAGGCGATCGAAGAGGCGCTGTTCCTCTGGGGCAAGGGCAACACGGACTATGCTCGCGCCTTTCTCGACTTCCGCGAACTGTGCGGCGCCGAACTCAGCCGCCGCAGCACCCTCATCGTGCTGGGCGACGGTCGCAACAACCACTACGATCCACGCCCGGACCTCTTCGAAGAGCTCTCCCGTCGCTGCCGCCAGACCTTCTGGCTCAACCCGGAGGCGCGCGACCAATGGCGCGAGGGCGACTCCGAAATGCGCCGCTACGCCCCCTACTGCACCACCGTTGCCACCTGCAGCAAGCTCCGCGACCTGGAACGCTTCGCCGACCGCCTCCTGACGAGCACGCTGTAGGAGCCTTCAGCCGGGGAAGCACCCCGACCGCTGACGCGTAAGGAAATACCGGCAATTCCCCCATCGCTGGGGGCGTACTTCCATGCAAGGTGAAGCGAGCCCCCTCCCCCTTTCGAGGGAGGGCAGGCCATGCGAGTGGATGCCACCGCTGGCCTTCGCGGAAGCAAGCTGCTGGTGGTCATGCCGCGGTGGCAAGGTCGGCAGTGTGCGGCGAGGTCAGTTAACCCCGGTCGCATAGCCCATCGTTGGGCCGATCTCCTCGTGCAGGACCAGGTCGGCGATGTTGTCGAGGGGGGTGGGCTCGCGGTTCAGGATGACGAGGCGGGCGCCGCGGCGGCTGGCGCATTCGGGGAAGCCGGCCGCGGGATGCACCACCAGCGACGAGCCAATGACGATGAAGAGGTCGCTTGCCTCGGTCATCTGTTGGGCACGGCGCATGGCTTCGTCCGGCATGGCCTGGCCGAAGGAGATCGTGGCAGTCTTGATGATGCCGCCGCAGCGATCGCAGGCATCGACGCGGCTGCGGTCGAGAAATTGCGCCTTCAGGCCGGCGAGTTCGAACCGGGCATGGCAGGAAAGGCAGGCGGCGTAGCGCGAGTTGCCGTGCAGTTCGACGACGTGCTCGTCCGGGATGCCGGAGTCTTGATGCAGGTTGTCCACGTTCTGGGTGATGACGCCAATGCACTTGCCCTGCTCGACCAGCTTGGCGACGCCGAGGTGGCCTCGGTTGGGCTTGGCATCGTCCCAAGCGGTGTCTCTCGACTCGAAGCGACGCCGCCACGACTCCTGACGCACATCTTCGGACGCCATGAAGTCCTGGAACTCGATCGGTTTCATCTTGTTCCAAAGGCCGCTGCCGGGGCTGCGGAAGTCGGGAATGCCAGACTCCGTGCTGATGCCGGCGCCGGTGAAGGCGACGATTCGTGACGCATCCCGGATCATCCTGGCAAAGCGGTCGAGGTCTTGCGGACTCGCCATCGTGTACCCTCCCCGTCCATCGCATCTTCGCGCACCGGATGTGGCGCGCAGCCAAGGGGAAAGCATATGCGTTCCGTGGAGTTCTTTTTCGATTGCAGCAGCCCCTGGACCTACCTCGGCTTCGAACAGATCCAGCGCACGCTCGCGCCTGGAATCGAAACCGCCGAGGTGGAACTGGTGTGGCGGCCGTTTCTGGTGGGTGGCGTCTTCAACACCGTCAACCCGAGCGTGTATGAGGGGCGGGCCAAGCCGGTGCCGGTGAAGGCGCGGCACTATGCGAAGGACCTGGCCGACTGGGCGCGCTACGTCGACATCCGCATCGGCTCGCCGCCGGTATTCCCGGTGAACAGCGTCAAGGCGATGCGAGGGGCCTTCTTCGCACAGGAGCAGGGCATGCTCGTAGCGTATGCGCGCCGCGTGTTCGAGAGGTATTGGGGCGACTTGGCAGATGTCTCGCAGGACGACGTGCTCGAAGGCATCGTCCGCGAAGTGGGTCTGGACGCGCCCGCTTTCTTTGCGGCAATTCGCTCAGACGACTACAAGGCGCGGCTGCGCGCAAACACGGACGAACTGATCGAACGAGGCGGCTATGGCTCGCCAACGATGTTCGTCGACGGCGACGACATGTATTTCGGCAACGACCGAATCCCCTTGGTGGCGCATCGACTGGGCCTGCCTTCGCCGACGGGAATGGCGTAGGACCATGACCTGATGGGGCTCGCGGCACGGGGGCGGGCTGCCCTCCCTCCGAACGGCTTCGGGTCACCTCCCTCGTGACCTTGGCCTCGTCGAGCGTGCCCACCAGCAGCGAGGAAGCGAACGCCTCGGCGCGGTTTTCGTCGCGCTGAACGAGACGCGCGCCTTCGAGCCACGCGATGGCCATCTTGACTCGCGATGGATCAGGGTTGGCGTGCCTCCAGTTGCTCGAAGGCTCGGGGATTGGGGGGATTCCGTTCGGCGACGAGAATGGCTTCGGCGCATTGGCGGGGGGACATGGTGGCGGTGCTTACCTCCACGTCGTAGAGGCAGCCGCTGTGCGTACTGTGGAAGTGGACGGCGGCGGTGCCCGGGAATCGGCCTGGACGTTCGGTTTCGCGTTGGCGGAGGGTGGCCAGGTCGCAGCGGATGGCGGCGAAGATCACCTCGATGCCGGAGAGGGCCGTCAGATAGTCACTGAGGAAGTTGGGGTCGAGCTGCATGTCGTCCACGACGGCATCGTTGCCGGCGTTGACGAAGGCGGCCACGGCGTGGCGCATCCCGGTGAGCATTCTGCGGCCCACGTCGCCGAGGCGGACTGCGGTGCCGGACCCTTCGGGCGTGTGTACGGGCACGACGTTGAGGCCGCGAGCTCCCGGCGTGCCGTCTGGGGAGTTGAGGCCGCGGAAGCGGTCGGGCAGGCCGTCGCGGAACTGGTCCAAGGCGATGTGCTGGATCGGGTCGGGTCGCAATTGCTGGATCATGCGGGCAACCGTGGTCTTGCCGGCACTGGAGGTGCCGTTCAGGAGGATGACGCGGCCGGGTCCGCTCACCCTGCGAGCCACTTCGGCCGTTCGCCCCAAGCCTTGAGGTAGCGTGCGGCGTAGTCGTCGAGGGAGTGTCGCTGCGGACCCGGCGCCGTCAGGCAGATGGCTGCCGTCAGCGCGCCGGCGCGCATCGCGGCGCGCATCTCGGCGCCGCGCAGGCGGGCATCGACGAAGCCGGCACGGAACGCGTCGCCGCACCCGGTGGGGTCGGTAGCGTCGTTGGCGGCAACGGCCGGCACGCGGCCAGCCTCGCTGCCGCGCTCGTACCAGACGGCGCCGGCGCCGCCCAGCGTGACGATCAGGCAATCGAGCTTGGCGAGCGCGTCGCCCACATGGCCCTGCAGCGTGCGGTGCTCGTATTCGTTGAGGACGACGGTCGAGGACAGCGACGTGAGCCTGGCGCTGTCCTTTGGCTCGAAGTCGGTAAGCCCTTGGCCAGGATCGGCGAGGAAAGGGATGCCGAGTTCCACCATCGCCGCGGCCGCGTCCACCATGTTCTGCGGCACGTCCGGCGCCAGCACGGCGTAGTCGAAGCCACGGCTGGCGAACTCGCGCAGTCGCGGCAGGAAGTCCGGGCTTCTGGCTGGCCCTGGGTAGAAGCCCGTGAACTGGTTCTGGTTCGCGTCGGTGATGACGAAGGCGTGCGACGAGTTCGCCTGCTCCAACATGGTGATGCCGCTGGTGTCCATCCCCAGGGCCTCGAGGTGGCCGGCATAGTCTTGCTGGTAGTCGTCTCCCACGAAGGCGAACGGCGATGGCTCTTGTCCGAGCAGGGCGAGGCTGTAGGCGATGTTCATGGCGCAGCCACCGAAGTCGCGCCGGATGCTGGCCAGATGAATCGAAAGGTTGATGCCGTCGTGCCGGGGCAAGCCGGCGAAGGTGCGCGGATAGGCGGCTGCGTAGTCGATGGCGAGTGTGCCGGTCACCAATATGCGTGCCATGCGGGGATGGTAGCAGGGCAGGCGATTCGACTGACCGGCGAGTCCGCGATGCAGGTGGCCGCGCGAACACCACCCCTCGGAAGGAACCGTCTCGACCTCTTCGGAGGGGGCAGGCTGCGCCAATGCACTTGAACCGAGGTTCCGCAGGGCAGGCCAGCTACCTGCTTTTGGGATGACGGGTCGCGGCGCGTCGAGTACATTGCGGCGTTTCGTGTTGCGGGCCTTGTGCCCGTCTGGGGTGGACGGTGCAGGGGCTTGTGGGTCTGGTTGTCATCCTTGGGCTGGCATGGCTGTTCTCCGAGCGACGGCGGGAGGTGCGCTTGCTGGAGGCGGCGGTGGGCTCGCTGCTGCTGCTTGCGGTGGGGTTTCTGCTCCTCAAGGTGCCGCTGCTCTCCGACTCGATCCTCTTGCTGAACGCGGCGGTGGTGGCGCTCGATCGGGCCACCGTGGCCGGCACCGAGCTCATGTTTGGCTATCTCGGCAGCGCGGTGCATCCGTTCCACCCGGAAGAATCCATGCCGGTGATATTCGCCTTTCGGGTGTTGCCGCAGGTTCTCGTCTTCAGCGTGGTAGTTGCGATCCTGTGGCATTGGCGCGTCTTGCCGCTCGTCATTCGCGGCTTTGCCTGGGCGTTGCGGCGTGGCCTGCGCGTCGGCGGCGCGGTGGGCGTGGCAGCTGCATCGAGCGTGTTCCTGGGCATGGTGGAGTCGCCCTTGGCGATTCGCGCCTATCTCAACAACCTGTCGCGTTCGGAGTTCTTCGTGGTGATGACCTGCGGCATGTCCACCGTCGCCGGCTCCATCATGGTCGTGTATGCCACCATCCTTGGGCCGGTGCTCGATGGAGCGTTGGGGCACATCTTCGTCGCTTCGATCATGAGCGTGGTGGGCGCGGTGGTGATCGCGCGAATCATGATTCCCGAAAGCCAGGAGGCCACCGCTGGGGACCTCGCCGAGGCGCTCAAATACGACAACATGATGGATGCGATCTCGCGCGGCACCACGGACGGGTTGCGGCTCGTGGCATACATCGGCGCCACGGTCATCGTGCTGGTGGCGCTGGTGGCCTTGGTCAACCATGTGCTGGGGCAGTTTGAAGTGCTTGGCGAGCCGCTCACGGCGCAGCGCATCCTCGGCTGGGCCATGGCGCCGCTGGCGTGGAGCATGGGGATTCCCTGGCAGGACGCGCCTGAGGCCGGCGCATTGCTTGGCACCAAGGTGATCCTGAACGAGCTGTTCGCCTACTTCGACTTCGCCGCGATTGCCGACACCCTCGAGCCCAAGTCGCGCCTGATCCTCACCTATGCACTGTGTGGATTTGCCAACTTCGGCAGCGTGGGGATCTTGATCGGCGGCGTGAGCGCGCTTGTGCCCGAACGCCGGGGGGAGATGCTGGCATTGGCGCCGCGGTCCATTGTTTCCGGAACCCTGGTGGCGTGCTTGACTGGGGTCGTGGTGGGGTTGATTGGCTGACTTGGCTGAACGGAGGCATCAATGCCGCGCCCGCGGCCACAAGGGGACCGCAGGCGTCGCCCTGTCGATGCCGACGACGGCCTTGTGCCGCGGCGCGATGGCAGGATATTCCTGCCCTGCAAGGGCCGTCCCTCAAGGGCGAGGGCCGTCCACCAAGGCGGACGCGGCGTTGGCGGCGTGCTCGACGTCGGCGTCGTCGATGTCTAGATGCACCACCCAGCGGTTGCCGGACACCAGCACTCCGGCCGCTCCCATGACCTGCACCATGTGGACGGTTGGAATGTTCTCCACAAAGACCATGTTGGTGTGTTGGGTCACGTTCAGGCCGTGACTCGCGAGAGCATCGGCAAGGGCTGCCGCTCGCTGATGGTCCTCGGCCAGTCGAGCGACGTTGTGTTCGAGTGCATGGAGGCCAGCCGCCGCAAGCACACCAGCCTGGCGCATCCCGCCGCCGAGCACCTTGCGCCAGCGGCGTGCTTCCTCGATGAACGCCGTGCTGCCGCACAGCACCGAGCCCGCCGGCGCTCCGAGCCCCTTGGACAGGCATAGCGAAACGGTGTCGAAAGGCCCGGCGATCTGCGCTGCCGGAACTGCTTGTGAGAGGGCGGCATTGAATAGCCGTGCGCCGTCCAGGTGTAGCGCCAGGCCCTCGCGTTCGGCCAGGGCGCGGGCGCGGGCCAGGTAGGGGAGGGGAAGGGCCTTGCCTGCCTGCGTGTTCTCCAGGCACAGCAGCCGGGTGCGGGCAAAGTGGAAGTCGTCCGGCTTGATGACGGCGGCGACCGCGGCGAGGTCCAGCGTGCCGTCGTCCTCGAATGGCACCGGTTGCGGCTGGATGCCGCCGAACACCGCAGCGCCACCGCCCTCGAAGCGGTACGTGTGCGCCATTTCGCCGGCGATGTATTCGTCGCCGCGTTCGCAGTGAGTGAGGAGAGCGGCGAGATTCGACTGGGTGCCGCTCGTCACGAAAAGCCCTGCCTCGAAGCCAAGCCGCTCGGCACAGGCGCGCTCGATGCGGTTTACGGTGGGGTCTTCGCCATAGACATCGTCGCCCACCTCGGCCGCGGCCATGGCGCGACGCATGGCGTCGGACGGCTGGGTGACCGTGTCCGAGCGAAGGTCGACGACCCTGGCCGCCGACAACGGAGAGTTCCGGGATGCCTTGTGTGGCTGCGTCAGTTGCTGGCGGCCAACGACACGTTGTACACGCCCGCCTGCCGCGCCGAGTCCATGACGTGGATCATCTTCTCGGTGGTGGACTCGGGGTGCGGCTGGATGATGACCGGGGCTTCGGGATTCTCTGCGTGCAGTCGCTCGATGTTGGCGCGCACGGAGCGAATGTCCACGTCCCGCTGGGCGATGATGATGCGGTCGCGGCTGGTGATGCGCACGACGATGCTCTTCTTGTCCGGGTCCACCGTCTTCGGCTTGTCGTCCTCCGGCTGGTTGATGTCGAGGCCAACCTCCTTGACAAAGGTGGCGGTGACGATGAAGAAGATCAGCATGATGAAGACGACGTCCAGCATGGGCGTCAGGTTGATCTTCTCTTCGTCCCCATCCTCGCCATGTCGCGTGAACCCTTTGCGCACCGCATCCTCCCAAGGCCGGCTCGTGGCGTTCCTCAAGGGCACGTAGTCTAGGGGCATTCGTGCCATTCCGCTAGCCCGTTTCCTTCCGGAGGTAGGGTGATTGCACGCTTTGGCTCCGGCGGTGTTCACGGTGCCGACGACGTTGTCGGTTGCTTGGCAGCGGAGGGTGGGCGGCCTTCGTCATGGCGGTTCGGCTTGCCGGACGGCGGCTTTTCGACGATTCGCCGAACGGGGGGACGCCCGCGGGAGGTGCTTGGCGGTGCGGAGGTCGGCCGGCCAGGTTCGGTGCTTGGGTAGGGCTAGTCGGGCGAGAGAATGGCGTCGAGGGCGTCGCCGCGGCGCATCATGCAGTGGCGGTTGGCCTCGGGCAGGTAGCGGAAGCCGTTGTGGAAGACGACGGCGAGGGCGATGTTGTTGAGCGTGGCGTGGTTGGCAGGGGCATGGCCGGCGCGGAAGCGCGCGGCGTCCTCTCCCATGCTGGCGTCGCGGCGGAAGTGGTTGCCGTTCTCGACCTGCCAGTGGCCGCGGTTCCAGGCCAGCAGCCGTTCGGCCCCGGCGCGGCCGGCGGGCACGGAGGTGATGCCGCAGGCGGTTTCGGCGGAAGTCTCGCCGGTCTTCGCGTTGGTGCGTTCGCGCACGACGCGGAACGCCTGGCGGGCCTCGGGGAACGGCGCGAACGTGTTCGGCAGCAGGTCGCGGGCGGCCACCCGCCGCGCTTCGATGCGGCCGTGCGCCTTGACGGGCTCGTCGGCGTGGCGGCGCACGGCGTCGCCGTCCCAGTCGATGGCCGCGAGCTGGGTGAAGGTGTCGGGGCAGTTCGCCTTGACCGACAGCACGCAGTCGGCGCCGTGCGCCTCGACGATGCTGCGCGCGGTGTCGCGGGCGGCGTGCAGGGCGTCGAGGGTGAGCACGCAGCCGCGCAGGTCGACGTCCTCGAGCAGCGCACGCAGCGCCGCCGCTTCGCCGCCCTCGTCGCGGCAGCAGCGCCCGGCAGCGGCCGGCCTGCGTGGGTGACCAGCGTGACGGTCTCGAAGTGCGTGTTCTCGTCGGTGTGCCGGTTGGCGCCGCGGATGCGCTTGCCGTCGGCGGCCAGCGCCGGCTGTTCGGCGTCATCGGCGAGACGCGGTGCCGCCCAGGCCCGCAGCGCCTCTTCCAGGCCATCCGGGTCGGTGCCGGCCATCACCCGGCAGATGGTCGCCGCCGACGGCGCCTTCCACTCGCCGGCGGCGCTGCGCCACCCGCCCAGCGCGCGCAACTCCCGCGCCTCCAGGCCGGCCGCGAACTGCGCCGCCGCCACCGGCCCCGACAGCCCCGACAGCTTCGCGAGCGCGCAGATGGACAGCACCGTCTCCAGACGGTGCTTGCGGCCCTGGCCGCGGCGGCAGTCCGGCAGCCCCGCGAACACGTCGCGCAGCGAGCGCAGCTCGGACGGCGCGTAGCGAACCGGCACCGCCCGGCACGTCCACTCCGGACGGTCCGCCGGATCCGCCAGCCGCTCGCGGGCGTCCCGCCGCAGCGCCCGCACGAACATCTCCTTCGGCGAACCGCGCGGGTCCGTGTACGACCCGCTGTGCCGCGCGAAGCCCTTCGCGCGCCCCACCCGCGTCCAGTTCGACGCCGCGTAGCAGGTGCCCGCGAACCGCGACGGATCCACGAACGTCTCCGCGAGCTCCAGCGGATGGCCGCGCGCCGCCTCCCAGTCCGCGCTCAGCCGCCGCAGGCTGCGCGACAGCGACCGCGACGCCAGGTTCGCGATCCCCGACGCCTCCGGCAGCACCAGAAAACGCGTGTTGTTGCCGATCAGGTGCAGGCGCCGGAACTGCACCGACCGGTGCCAGCCCAGCCAGCGGTCCCGCGGCGCGCACCTGAACGCTCCCGACTGCCAGCCGAGAAGCGCCAGCCAGTGACCGCGCCAGACCGCAACGTGGCGCACGCCGCGACCCGCGAACTGGCGGAACCCCAGATGGTGGTGCTCGTCCACCAGCGCGTCCCACCGCCGACGCTCGTCCGCCCGAACCGGTCGAACCTCGACCTCGCCGACCACCACCTCCCGCCTGTCGAAAACCTCCGCCATGCACCCGTTGTACAGCATCGGCCACCAAAAAGCCAGTACCTTTCCCTACATCGCCCCAATCAGCCTGTTGCGCCTAGCGTGCAATAGCCCTGCTTCCGGAGGGGGGCATCCTGCCGACGCGCTCACATGCGCCGCAAGACGCGTCAGTTCGAGGCCGTGCCGGATCGAACGGCGCCGACGAGGCGCGCTGCCGGCACTGCCCACACCAAGACGCAGGCGGCGAAAAGGGCGACGGTCAATGGTGCGCCGACGAAGACGCCTAGGGTGCCATCGGACAGCAACAACGTCCGGCGCAGGTTCTCCTCGAGCATGGGGCTCAGGATGAAGCCGAGCAGCAGCGGTGCCATGGGGAAGCCGTTCAGGCGCAGGGCGCAGGCGGCGATGGCGAAGCCGAGCATGAGGAAGACGTCGAACGGATTCAGCGAGGTGAGATAGACGCCGAGCAGCGAGAAGGCCACCACGAACGGAATCAGCACCCGACGCTTGAGGTGGATGATGCGCGACAGCCACGGGATGAGTGGCAGATTCAGTGCCAGGAGCACGAGATTGCCGAGATACATCGAGACGATCACGCCCCAGAACACCGCCGGTTCCGTCTCGAGCAGGCGCGGGCCTGGCTGGATGCCGTAGCTCAGCATCACGCCGAGCAGAACGGCGGTGGTGCCGGAGCCCGGTATGCCGAGCGTGAGCAGGGGCACGAAGGAGCCCGTGCAGGCCGCGTTGTTGGCCGACTCCGGCGCCGCCACGCCGCGTGCCGAATCGGCCTCGTCGCCACGCCGGAACCGCTTTTGCAGGTCGTAGGCGAAGAAGCTGGCGAGGGTCGCGCCGGCGCCCGGCAATACGCCAACGAGGAAGCCGAGCACGGAACTGCGCCCAACCGTCGGTGCAATGGCTCGGGCATCGCCCGGATGCAGCCGAACCCGCTTGCCCACACGATCCGGCACCGGTGCTGCGTCGCCGCGAACGAGCATGTGGAATGCCTCGGCCAGTGCGAACGTGGCCATCGCCAGCAGCACGAAGCCGATGCCGTCGGCAAGGTCCGCCCGGCCGAACGTGAAGCGCTGGATGCCGGCCGAGGGATCGGTGCCCACCGTGCCGAGCATCAGCCCCGCAAGCGCGGAGATGAGCGACGCCAACACCTTCCCACGTTCCGCGAAGGCGGCGATGCTCGACAGTGCAAACACCAACACGAGGGTGTATTCCGGCGACTGAAACTGCATCGCCAGGCCCGCGAGCGAAGTCGCGAACAGCATCAGGGCCAAGGCGCCGAAAGTGCCGCCGCCGAAGGAGGCGAACGCCGCCAAGGCCAGAGCACGCCCAGCCTGCCCGCGCCGGGCCATGGGATAGCCATCGAACGAGGTCGCTACCGTGGATGCCACGCCCGGCGCGTTGATGAGAATGGACGACGTGGAGCCGCCGAACACCGCGCCGTAGTACACCCCGGCCATCATGATGAGGCCGGCCGCAGGCTCCATCGAATAGCTCACCGGGATCATCAGGGCGATGGCGGTGATGGGGCCGAGCCCCGGCATCATGCCGATGAAGGTGCCGGCGAGGCAGCCGAATGCCACCCATGCAAGGTTGCCGGGATCAAGCGCCGTGACCAGGCCGGTGACGATCCCTTCCCACATGGCTTGCGCTCGCCGCCCCGACCCCTTAGCCCAAGTTTACCAACGAAAAGAATAAACTGTTGTATCTCAACAATTTAGGTTGACCGAATCGCGCGCATGGCACTACATTCGTGCCCGACGTGATGGTTTCCCCTCAGACGACCGCCTGGTGTGTCCCCCCGGCTGAGGAGGCGATCCCCAAGGCATCGAGGATGGCCTTCTGCTGCGGTTCCGGGCGCGTCGCCTTGCGCACATGCAGCGTGCGTCCGTCGGCGCGCTTGAACGTCGCGGTCACCCGCTGACGGCCGCCGAGAATCCGTTTGAGCGTCGTCCAGTTCGCCGTGCGCATCGGCCCGTCGCCGCGCTCGGCCAGACGGGTGCGAATCACCTGGACCCGTTGGTAGGCGATCACCGTGATGAACAGATGGCCCTCGGCACGGCGCGGCTTGCGGTGATGGATGGGGCGCAGGCCCAGTTCGGATTTCAGGGAACGGAACGCCGCCTCGACATCCGTGAGCAGGGTGAAGGTGCGCCACAGGCGCTCCTCGCTGAAGTCGGTCTCGTTGCTGCGCAGGCAATAGACGCCCGGATGGGTGAGCATCGTCCCGGCCACCGGCGTGCGGAGGAAGGTCACCGCCACGGCCCGTTTGCCGCTCTCGTCGGTTGCCACCGCGATGTCGTAGTGTTGGCCGACACCGCGGCTCTTCTCCACCAGCCGGCCGATGCGTTGCCAGATCTTTTCCGGCTTCTTCTGCGTGCGCGGCCGCGACAGCCCCTCGTTGATCGCATCGAGATCCCGCTCCAGGCGTTGCGCAAACCGCTCGGCCATGCCGCGCTCCTTCTCGGCACGCTGCTCGGAGCAGCAGTACAGGCGCACCTCGCCCGCCTCGGCGTCGTCCACCTTCTCCAGATGCACCACCCCGCCGCTGCGGGTGCGGTGGGCGAGTGCCGCCTCGGGCTCGAAGCGGCGCTTGCGCTCGCGCGAGACCACGATGTAGCGGTACCCGTTCGCCTTCAGCCAGTCGACCTGTCGCTCGGTGGCGATGCCCCGGTCGAGCACCACCCGCGACCCCGGCGGTGCCCCGAGCGCGTCCAGCATGCCGGAAAGCGTCCGGTCTTCCTTGACGTTGCCCGCGAACACCCGCGAACGCCGCACGAAACCACCCCCGTCCAGCACCAGCCCCAGGGTGAGCAGCTTGCAGTCGCTGCGCTTCTCCTTCGAATGCCCCCGCCGCGCCTCGGGCTGATCCGCCACATCGCCCTCGTAATAGGTGTTGGTCAGATCGTAGAGCGTCACCGTCGGCGCCAGGTCGAACAGGTCCATGGCGCTCTCGAACAGATGCGCCTCGATCGCTTCGCGGTGGGCAACCAAGGCATCCGAGGCCCGGTACAACTGCATCGCCCCCATGGTCTCGAAGTCCACACCCAGCAACTCCCCCAAGGCACTGCGCTCGCGCAGCCAGGCGTGCGTGGCCCGCTCCGAGGCCGGGTACGCAAGCCGCGCCACGATCGAGGCCACCGCGGCCGTGCACGGCGACGCGTTGATGCCCAGGGTCGACAGCAACTCCATCAGGCCCAACCGCTCGACCGCCCACAGTCCCGCCTGCTCGACCGCCCACAGTCCCGCCTGCTCGACGCCCACGCTGCGCGGGCGCGTCAACTCGAGCGACGCCACGTCCACACGGACCGGATCACGCACCGCTTCGGCGTCCCCCGCCCGGCCGCGGGCCAGCAGTTGCGCCCCGATCCGTTGCGCTTCTTCCTCGACGGCAGCCGGCGCATCGTCGATGAGCGGCGCCTGGCCGTTCAAGATCTCGTCGATGCGCCGGCACAGTTCCGGCCACTCCTCCACAGGCAGGTCGAAATCGCTGCCGAGGTTCAACAACGTGCGCTGGCGGACCTTGGCGCCGTCGCGCCGACTGTGCACGAGGCGGTGGGAGTGGTAGTCCTGGCCGCCGGTGCGGCGGGTGAGGGTACGGCGGATGAACATGGCGGGTGACGGTAGCGGCGCCCGCCACCCATGTCAACCGACACCACCCCATTATGGCACTACATCGGCCGATCCACCCCACCAGGAACCGGAAAACAACGAGTTGCCGACCCCAAAACCGTCAATCACCGCAAGATCGGGCGAAAATCACGGGGTTGTTGGTAAAGATGGGTTAGCCCAAGTTTACCAACGAAAAAAATAAACTGTTGTATCTCAACAATTTAGGTTGACCGAATCGCGCGCATGGCACTACATTCGTGCCCGACGTGATGGTTTCCCCTCAGACGACCGCCTGGTGTGTCCCCCCGGCTGAGGAGGGGATCCCCAAGGCATCGAGGATGGCCTTCTGCTGCGGTTCCGGGCGCGTCGCCTTGCGCACATGCAGCGTGCGTCCGTCGGCGCGCTTGAACGTCGCGGTCACCCGCTGACGGCCGCCGAGAATCCGTTTGAGCGTCGTCCAGTTCGCCGTGCGCATCGGCCCGTCGCCGCGCTCGGCCAGACGGGTGCGAATCACCTGGACCCGTTGGTAGGCGATCACCGTGATGAACAGATGGCCCTCGGCACGGCGCGGCTTGCGGTGATGGATGGGGCGCAGGCCCAGTTCGGATTTCAGGGAACGGAACGCCGCCTCGACATCCGTGAGCAGGGTGAAGGTGCGCCACAGGCGCTCCTCGCTGAAGTCGGTCTCGTTGCTGCGCAGGCAATAGACGCCCGGATGGGTGAGCATCGTCCCGGCCACCGGCGTGCGGAGGAAGGTCACCGCCACGGCCCGTTTGCCGCTCTCGTCGGTTGCCACCGCGATGTCGTAGTGTTGGCCGACACCGCGGCTCTTCTCCACCAGCCGGCCGATGCGTTGCCAGATCTTTTCCGGCTTCTTCTGCGTGCGCGGCCGCGACAGCCCCTCGTTGATCGCATCGAGATCCCGCTCCAGGCGTTGCGCAAACCGCTCGGCCATGCCGCGCTCCTTCTCGGCACGCTGCTCGGAGCAGCAGTACAGGCGCACCTCGCCCGCCTCGGCGTCGTCCACCTTCTCCAGATGCACCACCCCGCCGCTGCGGGTGCGGTGGGCGAGTGCCGCCTCGGGCTCGAAGCGGCGCTTGCGCTCGCGCGAGACCACGATGTAGCGGTACCCGTTCGCCTTCAGCCAGTCGACCTGTCGCTCGGTGGCGATGCCCCGGTCGAGCACCACCCGCGACCCCGGCGGTGCCCCGAGCGCGTCCAGCATGCCGGAAAGCGTCCGGTCTTCCTTGACGTTGCCCGCGAACACCCGCGAACGCCGCACGAAACCACCCCCGTCCAGCACCAGCCCCAGGGTGAGCAGCTTGCAGTCGCTGCGCTTCTCCTTCGAATGCCCCCGCCGCGCCTCGGGCTGATCCGCCACATCGCCCTCGTAATAGGTGTTGGTCAGATCGTAGAGCGTCACCGTCGGCGCCAGGTCGAACAGGTCCATGGCGCTCTCGAACAGATGCGCCTCGATCGCTTCGCGGTGGGCAACCAAGGCATCCGAGGCCCGGTACAACTGCATCGCCCCCATGGTCTCGAAGTCCACACCCAGCAACTCCCCCAAGGCACTGCGCTCGCGCAGCCAGGCGTGCGTGGCCCGCTCCGAGGCCGGGTACGCAAGCCGCGCCACGATCGAGGCCACCGCGGCCGTGCACGGCGACGCGTTGATGCCCAGGGTCGACAGCAACTCCATCAGGCCCAACCGCTCGACCGCCCACAGTCCCGCCTGCTCGACGCCCACGCTGCGCGGGCGCGTCAACTCGAGCGACGCCACGTCCACACGGACCGGATCACGCACCGCTTCGGCGTCCCCCGCCCGGCCGCGGGCCAGCAGTTGCGCCCCGATCCGTTGCGCTTCTTCCTCGACGGCAGCCGGCGCATCGTCGGTGAGCGGCGCCTGGCCGTTCAAGATCTCGTCGATGCGCCGGCACAGTTCCGGCCACTCCTCCACAGGCAGGTCGAAATCGCTGCCGAGGTTCAACAACGTGCGCTGGCGGACCTTGGCGCCGTCGCGCCGACTGTGCACGAGGCGGTGGGAGTGGTAGTCCTGGCCGCCGGTGCGGCGGGTGAGGGTACGGCGGATGAACATGGCGGGTGACGGTAGCGGCGCCGGCCACCCATGTCAACCGACACCACCCCATTATGGCACTACATCGGTCGATCCACCCCACCAGGAACCGGAAAACAACGAGTTGCCGACCCCAAAACCGTCAATCACCGCAAGATCGGGCGAAAATCACGGGGTTGTTGGTAAAGATGGGTTAGTCGAACCAGATGCCGGGGTCGAGATAGACGCCGAGCAGCTTCTCCACCACCAGCCAGCCGAGCGCGGCGAGGCCGGCTGGCGCGCCCAACACCACCAGCCAGCGCCGCTCGCCGGTGGCCAGCAGCGATGCAGCCAGGAGCAGGAATGTGGACGGCCAAAGCCCAGCGAGCGGAATCAGGAGGCCAAACGCCACCACGGCGGCGGCAATGAGGCCCGCGGTGCACCAGCCGCGCCAGTCTCGGCGGCCATGAGAGTCCGCCACACGGTCGCCCTGGGCTTGCATCCCCCTCGCCAGGAGCGGCAGGCACAGGAGCCCGAGCAACACCGCATAGATGAACGGGAGGGTGCGGGCGTTGAGCGCTTCCGCCGCGGACCAGGGATCGAGCTCGATACGGCTTGCCATCCAGCCGTAGGCGACCGCCAAGGCCAGGAAGGCGAACGGCGTGATCCGCCGCGTCACCGCACGAAACCCAGCGCCTGCATGGTGGTGCGGAGCTGTTCCTCCTGCCGTTCCAGGAAGCGGGTGTAGTCGTCGCCGTCGTGATCGAGGCTGGCCCAGCCGCGGCGTGCCAGCACTTCCCGCCACTCCCCGGACTTCCGCAGCGCTCGGAACCACTCGATGGCGCGGTCGCGGTCCTGCTGCGGCATTTCCTTGGCGCCGAACATGCCGCGCCAGTTGGCGAAGGTGAGCGGATAGCCGAGTTCCGTGAGAGTCGGCGCGTCGAGGCCAGCGATTCGTTCGGGTGCAGTCACGGCGAGCGGATGCACCTCGCCGGCTTCGATGAAGGGCATGGTCTCGCCGAGACCGGTGGAGAGCATTGCCACCTCGCCGCCGAGCAGCGCCAGCATGGCCTTGCCGCCGCCGTCGTAGGGCAGGTAACGCACTTGGCGTGGGTCGATGTCGCCGGCTTCAAGCGCGAGCGCGAGCACGATGTGGTCGAGGCTGCCCCGCACCGAGCCGCCGCCGACGACGATCGCGCCGGGATCGTGGCGCAGGCGCATCAGCGTGGCATCCCAGTCGCCCTTTGGTGCATCGGCGGCGGTCACGAACACGCCGTAGTCGGCAATCAAGGCCGCTACCGGCGTGAGATCGCGGAAGCTGTAGGGGAACAGGCCGTGCAGGCTGCGGACGATGAGCGGCGCCGAGTTGACCAGCAGGGGGAAGTCGTGGCGACCGGCGTTCTCCATGAACCAGCCCATGGCGCGTCCGCCACCACCGCCGGAGAGATTCTCGAAGGAGACGGATTCGACTAGGGCCAAGTCCTTGAGCACACGTCCGGATTCGCGCGCGGTGCCGTCGAGGCCGCCGCCGGGGCCAGCGGGGATCACGACATGGACGGCTTCGGCGGAGGTGGCAAGTGCGCCGGCCAAGGTGAGGGCGGCCACGAGCGAACGCATGAATGCGCCGCGGAGGGCCTTGGCCTGCCTAGCGCCCTGACGGGCGCGTCGGCAGTTGCTGCGCAACTGCTGGCCTTCGGGTTCGCGTCCGCTCGCCACTTCGGCCAGGAGCCGGCGCCGTTCTGCGGCGCCGGCTTGCATGGAAGTACGCCTCCGGCGACGGGGACATGCCCGAACTTCCCTGCGCGTCAGCGGTCGAGGAAGCTTCCCCGGCTGAAGGCTCCTGGCCCTCTCCCAAGAACCCAGGAGGCTTCTTCGAACTCTCCAAAGGGCGGGAGCGATTGGAAGCTCGCCGGCAACGCACTGCATCTTTCAGGCGACGTTCAGGTAGTTGAGCGGCGCCCCAGCCGTGCCCCAAGGCATCGACACGAGCTGCCCGGTGGAGGAAAGCGTGATGTAGGCGGTCGCGAGGTCTTCCCCGCCGAAGCAGACGTTGGTGGTGAGGCGGTCTGGCATGGGAACGAACTTTGGCTCGCGTTCGTCGGGATAGACCGTGGTGACGCCGCCATCGATGATGGTCGCTATGCAAACGCCGCCATCGGCTGCGACGGCCAGCGAGTCGAACAGGAAGTAGCCCTGACGACCGCGCAGGAGGCGGCCGCCATCGGGCCGGTCGGCCCGTTCGCCAGCCAGCTTGCCGGGGCCGGCGAGAGGCCAGGCCCAAAGCCGGCCGGTGGGGGTCTCGGCCACGTAGAGTTCGTCGCCGTTGGGGGAAAGGCCGATGCCATTGGGCGCTTCGAGCGGGAAGATCGCTTCCTCGATGTGGGAGCCATCCGCCTTGGCATAGCAGACGCCGGTGCGGTCTCGGTCTCTGGGCCGGGTCTTGCCGTGGTCGGTGAACCAGAAGCCGCCGTGGGCGTCGAACACGAGATCGTTCGGGCCGCACAGGCGCACGCCGCCTGCCGCCTCGTAGAGCGTCTCCACCTCGCCGGTGGCAAGATTGACGCGCTCGATCCGACCACCGCCGTAGCCCGCTGCCTGATCGCCGGGGAAGATGCGACCGCGCCGCTCCACCCAATCGAAGCCGCCGTTGTTGCAGATGTAGCAGTGCCCGTCCGGGCCGATGGCGGCGCCGTTGGGGCCGCCGCCGGTTTCCGCAACCACCTCGACCCTACCGTCCGGTTCGACCCGCGAGAGGGTGCCGCGAGCGATCTCGACGAGCAGCACGGCACCATCGGGCATGGCGATGGGGCCTTCGGGGAACTTGAGGCCCGTGGCGACGACGTTCAAATCCTGATTCACTTTCCTTCCTTGCTTCTCTACGCTTGGCGCCCTTCGCGCCTGGGGCCCGTTCAGGGGCGCGTTAGTGTAATGCAATCGAAGGAGCGTTCATTGTCCCGAGTCAGCCCGTCGCAGCGACTCTGCGCAACCGTTGCCGCCGCTGTGCTGGTGCTCGTTGGCGGCTGCAACACCTACCTCGACGACGCCGAGAACCGCACGCCGGGGGAGGTGACGGACGACCTCGCCATCCACGCCATCCTCAAGACCCGCCTCCTGCGCGACCCCGAGGTGGGCGGAATGCGCATCAACGTGGAGGTGGACAAGGGCGTGGTGCGGCTCTATGGCTACGTCGGGTCAGAAACGGAACGGGACCGCGCCGAAACCCTGGCGGCGCAGATTCGCGGCGTCCAGTGGGTGGAGAATCGGCTACAGGTCGTGCCTTGAGAAAGTGGTTTAATAATATGCTGTAAGATGTTTATTTAAATGTCTATTCCATCCATTAGCGGGAGGTCGAACGTCCTCCATGCACATCGCCAAGCACGTTCAGTGCGAACACACACGCCATGGTCGTTCCCCCCATCTTCAGCCGCCCATCGTTAACTCGCCTTGTGTGCCTGCAGGCCCGACGGAAGGCAAGATGCCCTCCCTCCAGATCGCACGTCTCCCAGCCAATCCCGCGGGCGCAGGAAGTCCTCCAACTTCGCCTCCGCCGAACCTTCTTCAGGGCGATGGTCGTATTCCCACGCCGCTCGCGGCGGCAGCGACGCCAGCACGGACTCCACCCGACGCCCGGATTGCAGGCCGTAGCGCGTGCCCCGGTCCAGCGCCAGGTTGAACTCCACATAGCGCCCGCGGCGGATGGACAGCCAGCGCTCCTCCCGCTCCCCCCACGGCGTGTCCAACCGCCGCCTCAATATCGGCAGATAGGCATCCGCGAAGGCATTGCCGATGGCCTTCGCGAGATCGAAACAGGCATCGAACCCGCCCTCGTTCCAATCATCGAAGAAGAGGCCGCCGACCCCCCGGGTTTCGCCACGGTGCGGCAGGTAGAAGTACTCGTCGCAGGCACGCTTCATGGATTCGTAGTGCGGGCCGGCCGCACCCCGTGCCGTCTCGTGCCAATGGAGCACGTCTTCCAGGTACGGATAGAACGGCGTCAGGTCGAAGCCGCCGCCAAAGTGCCAGTGCGATGCGCTGGCGGCGGCAGGGCAGGGCGCCCGTGCTTCTCCTGACGCTGCCACAAGGAAGAAACGCAGGTTCATGTGCGCGGTAGGTGCATGGGGATTGCGCGGATGGACGATGACCGAGACGGCGGCTGCCTGAAACGGCTGCCCGGCCAGATGCGGATTGCGCTCCGTGGCGGCGGGGGGCAGGGCGGCGCCGACGCTGTGGGTGAATTGCACGGCAGCCTTCTCCAGCCGCTTGCCTTCTTGGAGGACCCGCGGCCGGGAGATGCCGCCGCCGGCTAGCCTGCGCTCGTCGCCAGCGAACTTCGCCGTGCCGTCGATGGTCTCGAAGGCCCCTGCCAAGCGCGCCTGCAAGCTCTCGAAGGAGGTGCACACCGGCTCGATGTCCGGCGGCGCCGGGCGTACGCTCATACCACGCGCGCCGCCCGGAAGGCGTCGATTTGGGCATCGTCGTAGCCGAGTTCAGCAAGGATTTCCTGCGTGTGTTCGCCGAGCGTCGGTGCCCGGAGTCGAATGGACGTGTCCGCCTTGCCGAAGTCCACCGGCATACGACCCACCGGCGCCGGCTTCGGCAAGCCTGGGTAATCCGTGGGAACCAGAAAGCCGCGATCGACGATCTGTTCGTTCACCAACGCCGCCGCGGGGGAGAGAACCTCTCCGCAGGGAATGCGTGCCTGTTCGAGTTCCGCCATCACCTGCGCCGTGGTTCGCGTCGCGCACCATTCGCTCATGCGGGCGCTGATGTCGGCAGCGTTGTCGCCACGGGTCTCGTCCGTGGCGTAGCGAGGATCGGTGAGCCAATGCTCGTCCCCCATGAGTCGCGCCCAGCGCTCGAACAGCGGGTTGCCGACGATCTGCACCAGAATCCAGCCATCCTGGGTCTCGAACGCATCCGAGGGCGCCGAGGTCTGGCCGCGATTGCCACTGGCGACGCGACCCTTGCCGAGCAACGCCTCCTCGATCAGCGTGCCGTTGGCGATGGTGAGCGCCGAAGCGAGCAGGCAACCCTCCACTTGCTGGCCTTCGCCGGTGTTGGCGCGGTGAATGAGGGCGGCGAGGGTGGCGAAGGCGTTGAGCGTGCCGGTGGTGTAGTCCACATACGGGAAGTAATTCTTCATCGGCTCGCCGGCATAGCCGGTGAGATGCATGTTCCCCGACATGGCTTGCGCCACGCCGTCGAAGCCGACGCGGGTGCCGTAGGGGCCGCCGGAACCGAAGGCGGTGCTGGTGGTGAGGATGATGTCCGGCTTGATTGCGGTGAGGGATGCATAGTCGAGGCCCATGGAGGCAAGGGTGTCCGGCGGCAAGTTGGCGATCACCACATCGGCGGTCGCCACCAGCTTCTTCAGGATCTCGCCACCTTCCGGCTTGCGCGGATTGAGGGTGAACCCACGCTTGTTGCGGTTCAGCGCAAGGAAACCGGCTCCCTGTTCGTCTTCGGTGACGGGCGAGGTGTACCGATCCTCGCTGCCGGCAACCTTCTCGATGCGGATCACGTCGGCACCAAGGTCGCCAAGCAGGGCGCCACAGAAGGGCCCGGCGATGTAGCGCCCAAAATCCAGCACCCGCGTTCCGGCCAGAATCGACATGCCCAAGGCTTCCCCGCGAAAAGCCGCGCATTATGCCCCGCTCCTCGCCAACGCCCCAATCGAAAGCAGGCGGCTATACTCTCGCTTGCATCCCTGACCATCCTTGCGGCGGGCGGGAGACCACCAGATGACGCAGGAGCGAGACGAAGCGTCCCGGAACCTCACTCGCTGGGCCAACATCGGCGAGCGGGATGCGCCGACCGTGTTTGTGGGCAGAGAGCAAGAGATTGACCTGGCCATTTCTCAGCTTGCCACATGGCAAGCGGGCGCATCCCGAGGTCGAACAGTGGTCGCCCAAGGCGCGCCCGGCGCCGGCAAGACCGCCCTGCTGAACGAAATCGGTCGGCGGCTTGGGGGGCGCCTTCCGGGCGCCGCCGCGATCTACCGGGTGACGCCATGGAGTGGGCGCAGCGTCGGCAGCTTGCTGTCGTCGCTGGCAGAGCGGATGCTGGGCGCATCGCAAGACGCGTTCCGAACGACCACCGGGAGCCGTGACTCGGTCGGTGCCACAGCGGTCGCTATCGCCCGCCACGACCGCGTGCGGTCCACGGCGCCACCCGATCTGTCGTGCTGGGATGATCTTGAGACCTTGTTTGCACACGAAGCGCACCGAGCGAAGCCAACGCTCCTGTTGGTGGATGAGATACAGCGTATGGGAGAGGCAGAAGAGGTCAGGGATCTGCTCTACCACCTGCATGACCAGACCACCTTCCCGGTTGTCCTGGTCTGCGGCGGTCTCTCTACCTCCGCCGCTCATCTGCGAGAACTGGGGCTGTCCCGCCTGGCTGATGCCAACGTGCTGCGCATCGGCGCCTTGGAATCGGCCGAGGCGGAGCAATGCCTCGAACAGTCGCTGCGACGGATGGCGAACGAGGTGGGCATCGAAGGGCATGCGGACCACTGGGCACGGCAGCTTGCACCGCAGACCCACGGCTGGCCACAACACGTCACCTGCCACATCCGTGCCGCCGCGTCGGCGCTCAGGGCATCCGGCAGACTGGCGTTCGACGATGCCAACCTGGAGGAGGCGCGAGAGCGGGCCCATGCGAACATGCAGCACTACTACGAACAGCGCCTTGATTCGGCCGGCATGGACGCGACGATCGTATTCGCGGTACACGAAGCCGCGAGGGGCGGCCAGATCCATGCGGACGACGCCGCCGATTTGGTGAACAGAGCGACACCTACCCTGACCGGAAGCCGCCGGTCGCGCCACGAGGCCCGCTTCCCCGACGCGATGGACTGCGTGCAACGGATGCTCCATGCAGGGGTGGTCGCCTACTCCGGGAATACCGCGACTTCGACGTTGGCAGTTCCCATCCCGTCACTGGCGACCTACATCGCGAGCCTGTTGTCACGGGAACAGCGCAAGCAAGTGCGCAAGGCGGCGGCGTTGCCGGCTAGCCCGGACTGTTCATGAATGCCCTACTGCGGACGACGATACACTCGCTGTGGCTGGGCAAGTACTCGCGTGTCCTTCGGACCCGTTCGCGTGTCCTTCGGACCCGTTCGCGTCTCCCTGTCGGCATTCGGCCAGCTCACGCCGTCCGAAGTCCGACAGGCTGCTAGACACGGGAAGGGCGCGGCGACATAGGCCGTACAATCTCTGCATGGACGATGCACGATACGCCCTCGAAGCCGCAGCCCGACTCGTGGGGCAAGGTGCGCGCCACCTCGCTGGGGCCGATCCCGACGCCACGCAGATGGAGGTCTTCGACCTTGCGCTGTCGCACGCCGAACTCACCGGCGCTCAGGAAATTCTGCGGTATGCGGGGTTGAATGCACCTCCCGCCGAGACGGACTTCAAGCGGGGACTGGCGGAGCTCTTCTGCGCCGATGCCGTGAATGGCTTGCACCAGCGGCTGCGGGCCCGGCCGGCGGCGTTTGGTCTTGCGCCTGCGGATCTTGGCGACGCACATCTTGGCTTCACCGAGAGGGCGCTTGACCCCGCCGTGCTGGCGCAGATCGGCGAGGCGGTGCGGGAGCGCCAGGGGCGAATGCCGGCCGACCATCTCGACAACGAGAAGGCCATCATGCGCGACACGTTCCGCCAGTTTGCGGACCAAGAGGTGGCACCGCTGGCGGAGTCGATTCACCGTCGGGACTTGACGATTCCCGCCAGCATTATCAATGGCTTGCGCGAACTCGGTTGCTTCGGCCTTTCGGTGCCGGAACGCTACGGTGGGCTGAAGCCCGACGACCACGAAGACAGCCTCGGCATGGTGGTGGTGACGGAGGAACTGTCCCGGGGCTCGCTCGGCGCGGCCGGCAGCTTGATCACGCGCCCAGAGATCATGGCCAGGGCATTGCTCGAGGGCGGCACCGAGGCGCAACGGTCGCGCTGGTTGCCCGGGCTGGCCGCCGGCGATCCTCTCTGCGCAATATCCGTCACCGAGCCCGGTACCGGCTCGGATGTCGCGTCCGTGGCGCTGCGTGCCACCAGGACCGAGGGCGGCTGGCTGCTGAACGGGGCCAAGACATGGTGTACGTTCGCCGGCATGGCTGGCGCGATCCTCGTGCTGGCGCGCACCGATCCGGAGGTTCGCCCCAAGCATCGGGGGCTGTCGCTATTTGTGGTCGAAAAGCCGAGCACCGACCGCCACGGCTTCACCGTCGAGCGCGGCGGCCGCATGACCGGTCGCGCCATTCCGACCATCGGCTATCGCGGCATGCATTCGTTCGAGATGGCCTACGACGACTTTTTCGTTCCCGACGACGCCTTGGTGGGCGAGGAGGGCGGAAGGGGCCGCGGCTTCTACTACACCATGCGCGGCTTCTCCGGCGGCCGCCTGCAAACCGCAGCCCGCGCCACCGGCCTCATGCGCGCGGCCTTCGAAAAGGCACTGACATATGCCGAAGATCGCGAGGTCTTCGGCCGCCCCGTGGCCTCCTATCCGCTCACGCTGCAAAAACTCGCCCGCATGGCCGCCACCATCGTCGCCTGCCAACAGTTCACCTACGCCGCCGCCCGCGCCATGGACACCGGCGACGGCCAACTCGAGGCAAGCCTGGTGAAGCTACTCTCCTGCCGCGCCGCCGAATGGGTCACCCGCGAGGCGATGCAGATCCACGGCGGCATGGGCTACGCCGAAGAATCCGACGCAAGCCGCTACTTCGCCGACGCCCGCGTGCTTTCGATCTTCGAGGGCGCGGAAGAGACGCTGGCGCTGAAGGTGGTCGGAAGGGCATTGGTCGACGGCTGAGGCCCCGAAACAAGCACGCACGAAAGTCAGCATGAAGAGAGCGACAGGAGGGCGTCGCGGCGGCGCATCATGAAGTGCAGGTTGGCCTCGGGCAGGAGGCGGAAGCCATGGTGGAACACGACGGCGAGGGCGATGTAGTTCAGCGTGGCGTTGTTGGCGGGCGCGTGGCCCTTGCGGACGCGGCCGGCGTCCTCGCCCATGGTGGCGTCGCGGCGGCAGGTGGTTGCCGTTCTCGACCTGCCGGTGGCCGCGGTTCCAGGCCAGCAGCTGCGCCGGGCCGGCGCGATGGCCCTCCGGTTGGGATAGGGCCAGAGTCGGAGGTTCGGGTTTGGACGTTAGAAGCTGAAGGCGCCGACGGCGCCAGCGTGACCCGCATGACGCTTCGGAACTTGGCGAAACGCCTCCTCGTGGCACCTTCCTATAAGTGCGCATAATGAATATTATGTTAAATTACCTGCTCGTCCCCTCTTCGGGGGAGAGCCTCTCGCCGACGCGCCCGCAGGCGCGCGCCCATGCACGGCGATGGGCGTGTCGTCGCTTCCGTGTTAGCCCGACTTCGACAACTCAACCGTTTCACGCGTGTAAGTCGTTGATTCATTGTCCACGGGCACGAAAGGTCGGCACTACAAGGTGCCGGGCGGTTGGCGCGGGCGGCGGGTCAGGCGGAGATTCGAGGGGGCGGCTGTTCCGGCAGTTCCAGACCGAGTTGATGAAGCAGCAGTGGCTGATCGCGGGTCGGGTCGGTACGGCGGGGCAGCACGAGGTGCCGCCCGTCGGTGGTCGGCAGATGGACATCCACCATCTGCATGGTGGAGCACTTCTCGAGAATGGCGCTGGGCGCAAGGCCCGGCGCGCGCGGCCGCGCCAGGTTCTTCAGGGTGACGTGCAGGCAGTGGGCGACGAAGGCGACGAAGATGTGCGCCTCGATCCGGTCCTCGCGCTGGTGGAAGACCGGACGGACGGCGAGGTCGTGCCTGAGTTCCTTGAAGGCCTGCTCGATCTCGGTGAGCCGCGTGTGGTACCGCCACAGCGTGGCGGGGTCCTCGCCGGTGAGATTGGAGCGCAGCAGATAGCGCCCCTCGCGGCGTCTCGCCCGGCGCAGCCGGTCGCGGCGCAGCCGGTCGCGGCGCAGCGCGAAGGCGAAGGTCTCCGGGGTCACGGACTCGTCCGCCGCAGGCAGGCGGATCTCGACCAGATGGCACGCGCGCCCCGCCTCCTTCTTCGCGGCGCCGAGCCCGAGCGGCAGCTCGTCGCGCTTCAACGACTGCCCGCGCAGCTCGTGCAGACGCCGCCAGAGCTTCTTCAGGCGCCGCCGCCGCATGCCGCGCTCCTTGGCGATGCGCGCCCGGCTCTGGGCCAGGATGTACGGTTCGCCGTCCTCGGCCAGAGGCTTCACCTCGACGGACTCGCGGACCTCGCGCCGGGGCAGCCCCGCGAACGACTTCTCCAGCCGCGTCAGACGGCCCTTGGGCGTGCCGACCAGATGGCGCACCGGGGGATCGCCGGCCCGCATCGCCGCCAACGCCTCCTCGGTCGGGATCCCCCGGTCCATGATCCAGACCCGGTCGGACCGGCCGTGCTGGTCTTCGATCCTCTCCAGGAAGTCCGCCAGCGTGGTCTTGTCGCTGGTGTTGCCCGGCATCACCTCGCAGGCCAGCGGAAAGCCCTGCGGGGTGACGACCAGCGCGATCACCGCCTGCACGCAGTCCGGGCGCTTGTCGCGGCTGCAGCCGAACCGGCGCTTGTCGTCGAACGGCGGGTCGCTCTCGAAGCAGGTGGACGTCAGGTCGTGGAGCAGGACGTCGAAGCGGGCGTCGAACAGCGTCTCCCAGCGCTCCCGCAGGAACGAGAAGAACGCGCGCTTGTGGACCAGCAGCCTGTCCAGGCAGCGGCACAGCGTGTGGCCGCCCACCACCTGCGCCGGCCGGCCCAGCAGATCCCCCATGGCGCTGTGCTCGTGCCAGTGCCGGTGCAGCCGCCACTCGCTGCCCGGATCGATCAGCTGGCAGCACGCCAGCGTCTTCAGCACGTCCAGCCAGCGCGTGCCCTGCCGGCTCGGCGGCAGCCGCGGGCGCCAGAACCGGTCCAGCTCCAGGCGCTCCCAGAGCACCAGCGCCAGCCAGCACGCCCCCCACTGCCGCGCCCGCCGCAGCCGCAGACCTCCGAGTTCGATGCGCACCACCTCGCAGTCCAGCTCCGGCGCCTCCCGGTCCGCCGGGAACAGCGCCACCGGCCTGGAACCCGACGCGCCGCACGGAATCTCGATCGACCGGCACCACGCCGCCCGCTGGCTGTCGTCGATCTCGCCCAGATACAGCACTTGGCGCTGCACCGCCCGGCCGTCGGGGTTGCGGCAGTTCTCCACGACGCTCCAGTAGCGGTGCTCCTTGCCGTCCTTGAAGCGTCTCCTGGCGCGCACGAACATGGTCCGACAGCCTGCCCGAACGCGCGGCCCCGTCAAGGACCAAGGTCGGCACTACAGCCCGTTCCACGAATCGCCGGTCAACGAAAACAGGCACTTGCAACGCAACATCCGTCGATATCACGCCGAATCAGCCTGGAAACACCCTGAGTTGTCGAAGTCGGGCTAGAGGAGCGTGAGTCGGGCGTTCACCCGACCTGGTTTGTCGGCGTCGATGCTGGCGTTTACGACGCGGATGCCGTGGTCGGTTTCGAGGGCTTCCATCCAGCCGATCACGGCCGCGAACGGGCGAGATTCGATGTGGACGACGAAACCGTCGCCGTCGGGCTGGATGCGGCGCAGGGGCAGGTCGAATTCGCCGGCCGAGCGGTTGATCGTGGAGAGCTGGGCTTGGGGGGCACCTTGGCCGGCATCGCGGCGGGCCTCGGCGAACGGGCGGTTGGCCGTCATCCAAGCCAGCGATGCGCCCTCTCGTTGCAGGCGGCTGACGGCGCCTTGGCGGTAATCGAGGATGGGCCCGATGGCGGCAAGCCAGAGCACGGCTGCCCCGATCAATACGCCGCCAGCCTTGAGCAATGCCCGTTCGCGGCGCTCGAGGGCCTCGTAGCGCCGCCCCAAAGACGATGCGCGCCACGCCAGCGCAACTTGCGGGATGCCTGGCGGCGAGGCCATCAGGAATCCGCTCCCACGCGCAGCCGCGCACGCACCCGCCCGTCCTGCTGTTCCGCCGAGGCGATGGTGAGCTGCACACCCTTGTCGGCGAGGCCCTGTTCCAGGCGGTCGAGAGCGTCGTAGCCTGGCACGATGACATCGGCAGCGAGCCCACGGCCAGCGGCGTAGGACAGGGTGCGTAGCTCGTAATCGCCCACGGAGGTGGCAAGGCCGGAACCGAGGTGGCCGATGAGCGCCCTGCCCCCCGGTCCGCTTTGCGGCGATTGGCCCAAATGGCTGCGCATTCGGTTCACCGGATTGCCCACCACCTGCTCGACGCCGTAAATGTCGCGGTACAGAGCCACCGCTTGCTCGCGCCGGACGGTGGCCTGTTGGTTGGCCCACCACCCTTCAACCGCCATCGCCGACAGCCAGACAAGCAGCCCCGCCGAGGCCAGCGCCGCCAAGGGCTTCCAGCGCGGCAGGTTCACCCAACTGCCCCGCCGGGGCGCGAACTCTCCTTGCAGAAGGTTCACGGCGGCGTCGCCGTCGGCGAACGCGTCGGCAAGGAAGTCGATGGCGGGAAGATCGCGGCGCTCGCTCTCGGCCAGAGATAAGGCAGCGATATCCACCTGACGCATGGCACCGTTCACTTCGAGCAGCGAGGGGGCCGCGTCTTCGTCTGGCCGCTCGCAAAACCCTTCGACCACCACCGGCAGCAGCGAGGCATCGATGCCGGCCAAGTGGTCGCCGCAGCGCACCAGCGCTCGCTCGCCCTCGTGCAGGACGGCGATGATGTCCGGCGCCGACGGCAGCGCCATCGCATCGGCAGTGAGGAAGCGTGGCGCCAAGCCATGCTCGCCAAGCGCTTCGAGCCATGCCGCGAGCGCCGCCCGCGGCACCGCCAGACACATCGCCTCCGCACCACGTACCAGCGCGCCCGTGGCGACGTGCATGGACTCGATGTCCTCCGTCAGGTGCTCCTCGACCGCGAAAGGCGTGGCGCGACGCATCTCCGCTGCCGAGCGACCCGGAATGGCGATTGGCAGCGCCAGCACCTGATCGGCCGGCGCCAACGCCACCAGCCGTGCATCCCCTGCCCTCGCATCCGCGCCGCCTTGTTCGGACGTGTGCAGCGCGGTTGCCAGGTCCTGGAGAGACTCGCCCCTCGCAACGGTCTCACCGCGGTCGCTGCGAATCAGCCACGGCGCCGGCGCATCCGCCAACACGGGGCCGCCGGCGGCACTCTCTGCGTCATCGGCTGCTCCACCGACCGGTGCATGGCCGTTGAACGGCGGCAGACGAACGAATGCAGTGGCCATCAAGACGCTTCCTGGCCTTGGCCCGGTGGTGGCGCGTCCTCGCGACGGCGGATCACCCGCAGTTCCCCGGTGGTGGGGTCGCGGTGCAGGGTGGAGACGATCTCGCTGATCCTGCCGTGAGTTTCGGCCCGCACATGCACCTCGAAAAACTCGCTTGCGACGGCCAGTGTGCCGACGCTGGCACCGTAGGCGGGATGGTCCGCCGTGAAGGTTTCCACGCTGTCGAATTCGCGCGGCGATTCTATCAACGCCTGCACTTCCGTCCGCACGAGGTTGGGCGCGAGCGAGGCCAGCACTTCCTCCCCGGCGGTGTTGACGTTCACCGCCAGTTCGCCATATGGAAGGGTGGTGACATGTGGGTGCAGGGTGCGCCATTCCTCGACGGTGAGCCTTGCGGCGACCAGCATCTCCGATGCGTCTGCTGCCGGTGCGTTGGCGGCGCGGTGCGGCTCTTCGGCCATCAGGTGCTCGCCGTCCTCGGCGCCGAACTCGTGCAGCTCGGCGTCTTCGTCCACCCAGTCAAGCCAGGCGTCGGCGTATGCCGGATCGAGCGAGAGGCTCTCCAGCAAGCGTCGCAGTCGCAGGAGGTTGTCGGCGCTGTCGGCGCCGGCGAGCGCGTTCAGGTTGAACCGGCCGCCGAGGTCGGTGATGGTCACCAGCACCTCGGCGTCTCCGAGCCGAAGCGCGTGGGGCTTGGTGCCCTGCCCTCCTTCGCCCGCCCTTCCTTGCGTCCCCGATTGCGCACTCGCCCAATCCTCGAGCAAGGTGTCCACCGTGCGGGTTTCTTCGTCCTCCCAATCGGCAAACAGCGCCTGGCGGGCAAATTCCTCGCCAGCGAGGGCGTAGTGGCGCGCCTGGCCGCCGTGCAGGAAGTGGCGGGTGTGGGCCACCGCCAGCTGATGCTGGGTAATCATGCGCCAGGCGAGCGCCGCCACCAGCGCCACGATCAGCAGCACGCTGACGAGGGCCACGCCGCGAGCTTCAGAAATCCTCATCGATGAGGTCCGCGTCTGCATCGTCCGGTGGCGGTTCGTCTTCGTCGGCCTCCTCTGTGTCGACGAATGGGGCTTCGCTGCGGCTTTTGAGGTAGTCCACGGGCTGCGGCGTCGTCCAGACGCGCTCGACATCGAACTGCTCCGTGGAAATGCGCAGGCGCAATGCTGCCAAGCGCGGTTCCGGTTCATCCGGACCCGCCGCGGTGGCCGGAGGCCAGACATCGTGCTCCGCACCGGTGGAATCCAAGACGGCGAAGTCCATGTCGGAGACGCCAGCCAGCAACAGTTGGCGGCTCGGCTCCGAGTCGGGGGCTCGATCAAGCACCCGCCAGAAGAGACGCTGCAGCTCGTCGCCGTCCCATGCATAGGCGACGCGCTGCAAGTCCGATCGCCGCTCGCCCAGAGGGTTGCGCCAGCCGAGGCGAGTGAACTCGAGCCACCCCTCCCCGGCGCCGAGCACCACCGCCGTGCCGACATCGCCAAACCCGTCCCGCACGGGACGATGGATGAGCTGCTCGATGTCCCGGCGCATGATCTCCAGCGCTCGCTGGGCATCCGTAAGCAGGCCGCCACGTTCCACGGCATGGCCGCCGAAATCGGTCATCTGCCGGAGGATCTGCGTCGCCAGCACGCCGATCACCGCGAACACGGCCAGCGCAACCAATACCTCCATCAGGGTGAAGCCGCCCTTGTGCTGCAGGCGGCGCATCAATGCTCGCCGACGAACGCCACGAGGGTGTCCACGGGGCCATCGCCCATGCCTCCGGCGCCGCGGCCCGCGATGGCGCGGACTTCCACGGTCACCTGCCACAGGCCGTCGTAGTCCGTGCCGCGCAGTGCCGTCTCGACCCGCCAGCTGCGCTCACCCACGTCCACACGCACCGACCGGTTGCCGGCGCGCAACGTGCCTTCGCGATCCAGGCGAAGGCGCGCCACCTCGTTCTCCGCCACCCAGCGCGCCAAGGTTCGCTGCTCCAGCCCGTGCAATTGCGCCAGCGTATCGCCGCCACGCGCAAACACCGTCACCGACACGACGGCCAGAACAGTGAGGGCGACGAGAAGCTCGACGAGACTGAATCCGCGGCCTGGGTCGCCATGGACATGCCGTGCGGTGTGCAGGGAGGGCAAGGCGCCCCGGCCCCGAGGCCGCGTACCACGCCGGGCAACGAGACGCGACCACACGGTGGCGACCTGGCGTGTGCCCTTTCGGTGGTTCATGGGCTTGTTGCCGCGGCAGGGATTTCGTTGGCCGGTCGCACCAGCGTTCTGCCGATGCCGTCGGTGGACACGTGCCATGCCGCGCCTTCCCCTGCCGCCGGCAACACCAGCATCGCGAAGGGTGTTGTTTCGCCGTTTGGGAATATGGCGACTTCCGGACCGTTCGGCTGGCGCCGCACCGCCCTGCCTGCGAGACGCAGGATCGCCTCCGCCCCGTGCGGGCGAAACTCGGGTTCTTCCACCTCCTCCCAACGCCCGCTCCCGGCATCGTGCCGGACGAAGCCATATTGTCCGTTGTCGATGTTGAGCCCCCACACTTCGTTGCGGCGCACCGATTCGCCCCGTGCCAGTTCCACCGCCAGCGCCAGGCGTTCCGCCTCGGCCTGCACCCGTCGCTGGCCGGCACTGTCCACGAAGTTCACCACCACGACGCCGGCGAGAATGGCGATGATGGTCACCACGACGAGAATCTCGACCAATGTGAAGCCCGAGCGTGGCGTTCCGGTCGCCCGCCCCCGTCGAGCGACCGCCCCTCCTCCGAAGAAGCCGCAGGACGGCTCCGCGCCCGAACGATGCACATCGACCTGCCCTCCGATGGAGGGAGTGATGGGAAGGAACGACGGCACGACACCCATCACTCCCTCCAGGCGACAGTGCAGGAGTGTTGCAGCCCCCGTCCCGCTCCTGCGCAAAGAGCGCACGCCGAGTGCGGCGCTGTCTGCCACGCCGGTCAAAGATCGGCGTAGGCGATGTCTTCGCCGACTTCTTCGCCGTCCTCCTCACCGTCGGCGCCGAGGGACTTGAGCTCGAACGCACGTCCCATGCTGATGTAGAGAAACTCGTTGTCCCATTGATCGAGGGGCAGGCGGCGCAAGTACGGCTCCGGGCCCCAGCGCTTCGGTTCGGGATAGCCGGCAGGTTTCTCCACCAATGCCCTGAGGCCCTGATCCGTGGACGGATACACGCCGTTGTCGGCGCGATAGAGATCAAGCGCCGTGGCAATCGCGCGCAAGTCGTTCTCCACCGCCACCCGACGTGCCTGATCGCTGCGGCCAACGATGTTCGGCACCACCAGCGCCACCAGAATGCCGACGATCACCACCACGATCATGATCTCGATCAGGGTGAAGCCCCGGTGACGCGACAGCACACCGCGTCCATGCCGCCGAAGGACGCTTGCCAGGCCGGGAACAGGGATCCGTTGCATTGGCTTCACACCACGAGTTGGTTCATGTTGAGTATCGGCACCAGCACCGCCAGCACGATCAATAGCACGAGTGCCGCCATCACGAGAAGCATCAGCGGCTGGAACACCTGCACCAGGGCCGTCACGAGACGCTCCAGTTCCTGTTGCTGATGTTCGGCCACCTTGGCCAGCATGGCATCGAGTTCGCCGCTTGCCTCGCCACTCGCCACCATGTGCAGGAACATCGGCGGAAAATAGCCGCAGGCTTCGAGCCCGGCGCGCAGGCTGCCCCCTTCGCGCACCCGTTGCGTCGCTTCGCCCAAGCGCCCCTTGAGCCACTCGTTCTCCACCACTTCCGTGGCGATGCGCATGGCGTCCACGAGCGGCACGCCGCTCGTGGTGAGCACCGCCAGGGTGTTGGCAAAGCGGCTCGCAGTGCCCCCCCGCACCACCCGACCGACAATGGGCAGCGCCAGCTTGCGCCGGTCCCAGGCGAGTCTGGCCGCCGGCCGCACAAGGATCTGTCGCACCGCCACGAGAGCCACAACCAGCGCCAGCGCCACGGCCCAGTAGTGCGTCCGAGCAAAGTCGCTGGCGGCGATCAGGAAGGACGTCAAGAGCGGCAGTTCGCTGCCCGTGTTCTCGAACACGGCAACGATGTCCGGCACCACATAGACGAGGAGCCCGGCAACGATGAGGAGCGAAATCACCACCAGAAGCGCCGGATAGAACAGCGCCATCTGCACATTGCGCACGGACTCGAACCGCTTTTCGGTGTAGCGGGCAAGGTTGTCGAGCACGGCGTCGAGATAGCCGGACTGCTCGCCGGCAGCGACGGTGGATCGATACATGGACGAAAAGGTCGCCGGGTACTCGGCGAAGCCGGCCGCCAGTGAATGCCCTTCGAGCACGCGACTGCGAACGTTCATCACCAGTGCCCCGATGCGTCGCTTCTCCGCCTGCTGGCCTAGGGCGGAGAGCGCCTCCTCCACCGGAAGTCCAGCCCCCACCAGCGTCGCCAACTGGCGCGTGAAGAGCGCAAGCTCAAGCGGCGACATGCCGCCGCCAAGGCGGCTGCGCAGGTCGCCAAGGCGGCCAGCGACGCCGGCGTCGGGCCGCGCGCGATCGCCGCTCGCCACTACCGAAAGCGGTGCAAGCCCCTGATCGCGGAGGAGTTGTCGAACCTGGCGACCGCTGTCTCCCTCGACCATTCCGCGCCGTCGCTTGCCGCGTGCATCGAGCGCCGTGTATTCGAAAGCGGCCATTGGCCTTCTCGACTTGCCCCGGCCTTAGTTGGCTGGCCGCGCCCCGTCCACGCGCCGCTCGCTGAAGGAGTCCATGTCCGTCAGCGCGACGCGCGCGAGTTCGTTCACCGAGGTGATGCCAGCGAGCACCTTGCGGCGACCGTCATCGACGATGCCGGGGCTCGACTGGCGCACATGCCGCGTGAGCTCCTGCTCGGAGGCGCGATCGTGGATGAGCTCGCGCAGCCGATCGTCCACCGTCACGAGTTCATAGATGCCGGTTCTGCCCCGATAGCCGGACTGTCCGCATTCGTCGCATCCGCGCGGGACCCAGACCTTGGCGGAGGCATCGTGCAGGCCGAGCACGCGACGGTCCAGCGGACCCGGCTCGGTCTCCACCTTGCAGTTCGAGCACAGCACCCGCACCAGCCGCTGCGCCAGCATCCCCACCATGCTCGACGCCAGCAGGAACGGCTCCACGCCCATGTCCACGAGCCGGGTCACCGAACCGATGGCCGTGTTGGTGTGAACGGTGGACATCACCAGATGACCGGTGAGGCTCGCCTGCACCGCAGTCCCGGCGGTTTCAAGGTCGCGGATTTCGCCCACCATCACTACGTCGGGGTCTTGCCGCAGGATGGCGCGCAGTCCCCTGGCGAAGGTCATGTCCGCCTTCTCGTTCACTTGGGTCTGGCCGATGCCGGCGATGTTGTATTCGATGGGGTTCTCGATGGTGAGGATGTTGGACGAATCGGTGTTGAGTTCGCCCAGCGAGGCGTAGAGGGTGGTGGTCTTGCCGGAGCCTGTGGGCCCGGTGACGAGGAAGATGCCGTGTGGGCGGGCGATGACGTCCCGCACCCGCCGCAGGGTCCCCTCGTCCATGCCGAGACTCGGCAGTTCCAAGGCCCCAGCTTGCTTGTCGAGCAGCCGCATCACCACGCGTTCGCCGTTGCCGGTGGGCAGGGTGGAGACGCGCACGTCCACCTCCCGCCCGCCGATGCGGAGCGGGATGCGGCCGTCCTGGGGGATTCGCTTCTCGGCGATGTCGAGCTTCGCCATCACCTTGATGCGCGACACCAGAAGCGGCGCCAAGGCGCGATTCGGGCAAAGCACCTCGCGCATGACCCCATCCACACGGAAGCGCACTTGCAGGAAGCGCTCGAAGGTTTCGATGTGAACGTCGGAAGCGCCCTCCCGAATCGCTTCGGCAAGGAGCGCGTTGATGAGGCGGATGATGGGGGCGTCGTCCTGCTGTTCGAGCAGGTCTTCGGTTTCCCGCACGGAGTCGGCGAGGCTGGCAAGATCAAGATCGTCGCCGATGTCTTCCATCATCTGCCGCGTGGCGCCGTCGCTGGCATAGCCGGCGGTGAGGATCTCCTCAAAGGCCGCGTCGCCCACGACGCGCAGGCGCAAGGGGCGGCGCACGAAACGCTGCACCTCCGCCAAGGTCGTCAGCGGCGGGCGGGCGCGACAGGCCACGGTGACGCTGCCGTCGGCACCCGGCGGATCGTTGGCGATGGCGACGCCGAACCGACGTGCAAAGGCGAAGGGCAGGCGCACCGCGCCGTGCGTCGAACCATGGGCCTCGGTCGGTTCGCTAACCTCAGGTATCGGAACGCTTTCGGCCATGCTCGATGCGGGGGGATGGAGTCAAGCGGCATCATAGCAGGTTGCCGCTGCGGCAAGGCCACGTCGGCGGGGCCTTGCGCGGGCCGTTCGGGGACTGGCAGCCTGTCGGACTTCGGACGGCGCAAGCTGGCCGAATGCCGACAGGGTGACAGGACCGCCTGGGCTGGGGCAGGAAGCGTTGCCGAAAGGCAACGGTTCTTGTGGCGCTGGCAGCCTGTCGGACTTTGGCGCGGCGAGCGTCCGCGGAAGGGACTTGGCGCCCGTTGGAACGATGCCCCCTGTGGCTGTTCAGTTGGGTCGTTGCGGCCGAAACGGGGGTCGCATCCCGCCATCGGCCGCCGATGGGGGTCCAGAGGCCCTTTCCGACCCTGCAGCGGCCTTCAACACGCCGCGTTCGCCCCCCATGACCCCGTCAGGCCAACATCAGCCTGTGCAGGCGTCGGCAGCTGCAGGCCAGCGTCACCAGCTTCCACTCGCCCTCCACCTTCTCGACGCCTCGCAGCGGGAACTGCCGAAAGCCCATCGCCTGCTTCACGATCCCGAACACCGGCTCCACCGCATGCCTGCGCAAGCGGCAGTGCGCCCGGTTCTCCGGCAGCTCCATCCTCTCCCGCATCGCCTTGATCCACTCCGCCCGCGGCTCCTTCGCCGGCTTCGGCGGCGGCTCCGGCCGAAAGTCGTGCCGGCGCCGTCCGCCTTCCGCCCCGGTCGCCACCAGCACCTCCACGCCGCGCCCCTCCAGCTCCGAAACCTCGCTGCCCGTCGCGCAGCCGCCGTCCGCCAGCACCCGATCCGGCGAACCGAGTGCGCCGGGCATCGAATCCACGTCCGCCACCAGCTCGTTGCGGTCGCTCGCGCTCACGCTCACCCGCGAACCCGGCACCAGCCGACTGCCGTCCGCGTCCACCGCCGCCTGGGCGTTGCACGCCTGACGGCACTCGTGGTGCCTGCTCTTGCGCATCGGCGAACTGTCGGCGTCCGTCAGGTTGATCCGCTCCTCGTCCCGAGGCTCCTCTTCAGGCGCCTTGATCGGCCTCCCCTTGCGCGAGCCCTCTCGCTCCTCCCGCGCCTCCACCTTGCGCTCGCACTCCGCGCGCTCCGAGTCCGCGCGCGACTTCGCCCGACGCTCCAGCTCCGCGCAGGCCTTGTCCAGCTTCGCCTTCAGCGTCTCCCGCCGCGACAGCTCCTCCGGCAGACCCTGCGGGTCCGGCGCGGCGGCCGCGTCGGCCTGCTCCGCCCGATCCAGCAAGCCCTCGATCTCAACGCCCAACCGCTCGCGCAACTCCAACGCGCGGTCGTGGCGGATGCCGTTGCGCCTGTTCGCGTTCGCGTCCACCTTCGTGCCGTCCACGCTCGCCGTCCCGACACGCAGCGGCTTCGGTTCCTTCGCCAGCGGCAGCACCTCCGGGAACGCCGCCGAGACCGCCTCGAAGCTGTTGCGCCGAAACGTGCAGATCGTGTCGTGGTCCGGGTGACAGTTCGCCGCCACGTGCCGAACCCCGATGTCCCGATAGGTCGCGCGCTCGATCCGGCGCGAGCCGAAGATCCCGTTCGCATGGCAGTGCACCAGCAGCGCCAGCATCGTCCGCGGGTGGCACTGCGCCGACCCCGTGCCGCGCTCGTTCACCTGGAACGAATCCATCGGAACCCGCTCCACCGCCTCCAGCACAAAATGCGCCAGGTCGTCGGCCGGCAGCCAGTCCCGCATGTCCGGCGGCAGCAGAAAAGGCTGCGATCGGTCCCGCTGCAGGAACTTCGGCATCTGCCCCAACCCCCATCGACTCGGAAGACGCCATTGTAAAATCTGCGCCCCAAGTCCGACAGACTGCTGGCGCCACAAGAACCGTTGCCTTTCGGCAACGCTTCCTGCCCCAACCCAGGCCGTCCTATCATCCTGTCGAACTTCGCCGAGACGGCAAAGTCCGACAGGCTGCTAGGTGGCGGCAATCCTTGTCGTCAATCCCTGCCCTCCCGGATGCTTCGCCCGTGGGAGATGTCCTGCGCCGTGCAGGACGGAATGTTCGCGTGTCTGGTCACGACCGACCTTGCGGCGTTTTATGTACGCGGCCCGCCGCGCGGCGCAGGATGTCGCGCCGGTGACCTTCCACTTGAACGGACGGGCGACTTGCTCGCAGTGGCTCGAACTCGGGCAAGCGTCATCCGACGCCGTCGAGGAAGTCGCTGGGGCGAGGACCTTGCGAAGTAGGTGTAGGCTGGTGGGATCGGGGGTGATCCCAACGCAGCCTACGGGGGAGGGGTTCCTTCGCCGCGCTGCTTCTTGAAGTGTCCTTGGCGTTCTCACCGAGGCACTTCAGTGGGCAGCGACAGCCACTGCTTGATCCAGCACGTTACTTTCGGTAACGCCTGTGGTCAAGCGTAACAATGCAACACGTTGTTGCGTTATTGAACGCAACCGGCCGGAGCGCACGCTCCGCCACGGACGGACTCGACTGGGACGACCTGCCCCTTCGCCGCGCTGGCGCGCGCTGGCTCGGTGCGTTGGGCGCCGGCGAGCAGCTTGGCATCCACGCCTCCAAACGGTCACCGGTCGCTTGGAGCATTTCGAGCGCCGCCTGGACACGCCTCTTCAATCGCACCTCTGGGGGCCTCCGCATCACCGAGTGCATCGACCGCTGCCGGACCAAAACCTCGCCACGCTTCCAGGCTCCCGCGCCGGCGGTTGCGGAACCGACGGACATTGTCCTCCGGCGTCGCTGCCGGCCATTGGGGCAGCAGCACGAACCCCAGAAAGGGCAGGCATCGATGTGGCCTGCATGGCCGTCTTGCGGGGCAGGAGCCGGCGACCGATGAGGAACGCGGCGATCCGCTCCCGCCACGCTTCGAGCTGCATCGGATCGTCGTGGAACGGCGCGAAGTCGTCCATGTAGCGCGGACCCCCCTTGGCGCGCAGCACCTCTTTGCAGAAGTGATCGAGGCCGTCGAGAAAGACGTTGGCGAAGAACTGGCTGGTCAGGTTGCCGATGGGCAGACCGCTGATGCCGGTCCGCCGTCAGGCACCGAACGCAAGGATGCCGGCGCGTCGCCCACCCGATCCGGCGCCACCCGAACATCCCGTTCGCGTGGCAATGCACCGGCGGCAGGCATCGTCCGCGGTGGTGGCGCGCCAACCCGCGCTGCGCTCGTTCACCGAGAACCGCGACATCGGAGCCCGCTCCACCGCCCCCGGAACGAAATGCACCGGATCGTGCGCAGGAACCCGCTCCCGCATGTTCCGGGCAGCAGGTGCGGCGCTGGTTCCGTCGACGCGAACTTCGACATCCACGCCCCAACCCTCGACGGCCTGCCTTGCATGCGCCATATGCGCAAAGTCCGACACGCTGCCAGGAGGTAAGCGCCGTAGAACGGTGCCGGCTCCTAGCCGAAGTGGTGAGCGGAAGCGAAGGAAGAAGGCCAGCAGTTGCGCAGCAACTGCCGACGCGCCCGTTAGCCCGACTTCGACAACTCAACCGTTTCACGCGTGTAAGTCGTTGATTCATTGTCCACGGGCACGAAAGGTCGGCACTACAAGGTGCCGGGCGGTTGGCGCGGGCGGCGGGTCAGGCGGAGATTCGAGGGGGCGGCTGTTCCGGCAGTTCCAGACCGAGTTGATGAAGCAGCAGTGGCTGATCGCGGGTCGGGTCGGTACGGCGGGGCAGCACGAGGTGCCGCCCGTCGGTGGTCGGCAGATGGACATCCACCATCTGCATGGTGGAGCACTTCTCGAGAATGGCGCTGGGCGCAAGGCCCGGCGCGCGCGGCCGCGCCAGGTTCTTCAGGGTGACGTGCAGGCAGTGGGCGACGAAGGCGACGAAGATGTGCGCCTCGATCCGGTCCTCGCGCTGGTGGAAGACCGGACGGACGGCGAGGTCGTGCCTGAGTTCCTTGAAGGCCTGCTCGATCTCGGTGAGCCGCGTGTGGTACCGCCACAGCGTGGCGGGGTCCTCGCCGGTGAGATTGGAGCGCAGCAGATAGCGCCCCTCGCGGCGTCTCGCCCGGCGCAGCCGGTCGCGGCGCAGCCGGTCGCGGCGCAGCGCGAAGGCGAAGGTCTCCGGGGTCACGGACTCGTCCGCCGCAGGCAGGCGGATCTCGACCAGATGGCACGCGCGCCCCGCCTCCTTCTTCGCGGCGCCGAGCCCGAGCGGCAGCTCGTCGCGCTTCAACGACTGCCCGCGCAGCTCGTGCAGACGCCGCCAGAGCTTCTTCAGGCGCCGCCGCCGCATGCCGCGCTCCTTGGCGATGCGCGCCCGGCTCTGGGCCAGGATGTACGGTTCGCCGTCCTCGGCCAGAGGCTTCACCTCGACGGACTCGCGGACCTCGCGCCGGGGCAGCCCCGCGAACGACTTCTCCAGCCGCGTCAGACGGCCCTTGGGCGTGCCGACCAGATGGCGCACCGGGGGATCGCCGGCCCGCATCGCCGCCAACGCCTCCTCGGTCGGGATCCCCCGGTCCATGATCCAGACCCGGTCGGACCGGCCGTGCCGGTCTTCGATCCTCTCCAGGAAGTCCGCCAGCGTGGTCTTGTCGCTGGTGTTGCCCGGCATCACCTCGCAGGCCAGCGGAAAGCCCTGCGGGGTGACGACCAGCGCGATCACCGCCTGCACGCAGTCCGGGCGCTTGTCGCGGCTGCAGCCGAACCGGCGCTTGTCGTCGAACGGCGGGTCGCTCTCGAAGCAGGTGGACGTCAGGTCGTGGAGCAGGACGTCGAAGCGGGCGTCGAACAGCGTCTCCCAGCGCTCCCGCAGGAACGAGAAGAACGCGCGCTTGTGGACCAGCAGCCTGTCCAGGCAGCGGCACAGCGTGTGGCCGCCCACCACCTGCGCCGGCCGGCCCAGCAGATCCCCCATGGCGCTGTGCTCGTGCCAGTGCCGGTGCAGCCGCCACTCGCTGCCCGGATCGATCAGCTGGCAGCACGCCAGCGTCTTCAGCACGTCCAGCCAGCGCGTGCCCTGCCGGCTCGGCGGCAGCCGCGGGCGCCAGAACCGGTCCAGCTCCAGGCGCTCCCAGAGCACCAGCGCCAGCCAGCACGCCCCCCACTGCCGCGCCCGCCGCAGCCGCAGACCTCCGAGTTCGATGCGCACCACCTCGCAGTCCAGCTCCGGCGCCTCCCGGTCCGCCGGGAACAGCGCCACCGGCCTGGAACCCGACGCGCCGCACGGAATCTCGATCGACCGGCACCACGCCGCCCGCTGGCTGTCGTCGATCTCGCCCAGATACAGCACTTGGCGCTGCACCGCCCGGCCGTCGGGGTTGCGGCAGTTCTCCACGACGCTCCAGTAGCGGTGCTCCTTGCCGTCCTTGAAGCGTCTCCTGGCGCGCACGAACATGGTCCGACAGCCTGCCCGAACGCGCGGCCCCGTCAAGGACCAAGGTCGGCACTACAGCCCGTTCCACGAATCGCCGGTCAACGAAAACAGGCACTTGCAACGCAACATCCGTCGATATCACGCCGAATCAGCCTGGAAACACCCTGAGTTGTCGAAGTCGGGTTAGGGTGCGCTAGGAGTCTGCGCCGTAGGACGATCTCGCGCCGAAAATGTGGTGTGATCCCCCATTGCTCGCCCCGAAACGTTCCTGACGAGGGACAGGACCTCCCAGAAGATGGATTTTTCTCGCCGTATTAGGGTGCATGTCCCCGGAAAAGTTTCTACGGCGCAGACTCCTAGGAGCCTTCGGCCGGGGAAGCATCCCCGACCGCTGACGCGCAAGGAAGTGCCGGCAATTCCCCCATCGCTGGGGGCGTACTTCCATGCAAGCTTGCGCCGCAGAAAGTTGGCGGCGACGCGACCTTGTCGGTTTTCGATGGTTCGGAGGGGTTCGGCTGGCGACGCTCTGGGCGGCGCCGGCGAAGGTCCGTTCACGTCCCGGGGCGGTTCGAGGGGCGGCCAGGGACGGCCCTGGCGGCTCCCATGCCTCGACTCAGGCTGCCTGCAGCCCCCGCAGCCGCCTGACGTTCAGCGCCAGGCAGACCAGGTCCCACTCCCCGCGCACCTTCCCGAGCCCGCGCACGCTGAAGCGGCGGAAGCCCAGCGCCTCCTTGATCCAGCCGTTCGGCGCCTCCGACAGCCACTTGCGCCGCGCATGCGCCTTCCGGCCCGCCTCCGTCGACAGCCGCGCCGCCATCCGCACCTTCGCCGGATACACCTGCGGGCTCTCCCGCACCGACTTCCGATCCGTCCGCCCCAGCGCAGCGTGGCCCTCCACGCCGCGCGCCTCCAGCTCCGCCAGGTCCGCCTCGCTGCAGTGCCCCGTGTCCGCCAGCACCCGCTCGGGCCGCGCCCCCCTGGCTTTCCTCCACCTGATCCAGCAGCTTCACCAGATGTCCCTGGTCGCTGGCGCTCGACGTCACCTCGGTGGCCACCGCCAGCCGGTTCCTCCCCTCCACCGCCACCTGCGCGTCGAAGCACTGCCGGCAGCCCTCCTGCGAGGTCTTCACGATCCGGCTGTCCGGATCCGTGAAGTTGTCCTGCGCCGACTCCTTCGGCTCCCCGCACTCCCGGCTGCACGGCCGGCCGCCCTTCGGGTTCCGCTCCCGACCCGGCTTCCGGCCCCGGGCGTCGTCCGCCTCCCGGGCGCGCGCCTCCAGCCGCCCCTTCGCCGCCTGGATCGCCGGCAGCCGATCCTTCCGGCGGCGCAGCCCCTCCGGCTGCCCGTCGCCCCGAACCGACTCCCCGAGCCGGTCGTCCTCCGCCGCGTCCGTCTCCTGCGCCCGCGCCACGAGCGCATCGATCCCCTCCTGCAGACGCCGCTCCTCCTGCGCCATCCGACCGTGGCTCGTCGCCTTGCGCCTGCTCGCGTTCGCGCGAACCTTCGTCCCGTCCACCGACAGCGTCCCGAAGTGCGCAACCCCCGACTCCCGCGCAAGGCCAGCCACCTCCGCGAACAGGCGCCTGAAGTCCGAAAGGCGCCGCCGCCCGAAACTCGCACACCGTCCGGTGACCCGGCGTGTTCCCCGCCGCCAGAGCCCGGAACGCCACGTCCTCCTCCAGCTTCCGCGCGATCTTCCGCGAAGAGAACGCCCCCGTCGCGTGCCCGCACACCAGAACCTTCGCCATCATCGCCGGGTGGCAAGGACGCCGGCGCCGGCCGTCGCCCCGGCACGGCGCGTGGAACGCACCCAGATCCAGCGCGTCCACCAGGTCGCTCACGTGGTGCGCCAGATGACCCTCCGGAAGCCAGTCGCCAGGATCCGGCGGCAGAAGCATCGCCTGACCCGGCGCGCAAGGACGGCAGGCCGTTCCCGTCAACCGCACTCCCACAACAGCAAGCACCATTGTCCCATCGCGCCGGCCACGCCGCCAGACCAGTTCCTGCGGCGCAGGCTTGCATGGAAGCACGCCCCCGGCGATGGGGGAGTTGCCGGCACTTCCTTGCGCGTCAGCGGTCGGGAATGCTTCCCCGGCTGAAGGCTCCTGGCACGAGAACCGCGAAAGGACATACGCTACCGTTTCCGACTCGACAGTTTCTTTCAGCGCAGGCTCCCAGGTTGGATTTCGTTGGCAGTCACATCCTTTCGGTGGACCAGTTCGAGCGCAGCGGCATCGAGCAGGCATTCGCCGTGGCCGATGACATGGCGCCCTACGCTCGTCGCGCCAGCATGACGAGAGTGCTGGCAGGCGCAATCCTCTCCAACATGTTCTTCGAACCGAGCACGCGCACCCGCGTCTCCTTCGGCTGTGCCTTCAACCTGCTCGGCGGCGATGTGCGCGAAATCGCCGAAGTGGGCGCATCGTCCATCGCCAAGGGCGAGTCGCTCCACGACACGGCGCGGGTGATGTCCGGCTACAGCGACGTGATCGTGATGCGCCACCCCGTGGCCGGCGCGGTGGCGGAGTTCGCGGCGGCGTCCCGGGTCCCGGTGATCAACGGCGGTGACGGCGCCAACGAGCATCCAAGCCAGGCTCTGCTCGACCTCTACACCATCCGCACCGAAGTCGCCGCCCGCGGCCGCTCCATCGACGGCCTGCGCATCGCCCTCATCGGCGACCTGAAGTATGGCCGCGCCGTGCATTCCCTGCTGAAGCTCCTGGCGCTGTTCGACGACATCGAGGTGCATCTCGTCTCCCCGCCGGGACTCGAAGCGCCGGCCGACATTGTCGAGCGCCTGGTCGAATGCGGCCACGACATGCAGCAGCACCACGACCTGGAGCAGGGAATCAGCCACGTGGACATCCTCTACGTCACCCGCACCCAGGAAGAACGCTTCCCTGCCGCCGCCGAGGCCAACCGCTACCGGGGCCTCTTTCGCCTCAATCAGGAAATCTACACGCGCCACTGCGAACCGCACACCGTTATCATGCATCCTCTTCCCCGCGACTCCCGCCCAGCCGCCCAGGAACTCGACGAAGACCTCAACGCCAACCCCAACCTCGCCATCTTCCGCCAGACCGACAACGGGGTATTGGTGCGAATGGCGCTGTTCGCCCTCATCCTCGACGTCGCCGACACCGTCCACGAAACCGCCGCCGAAGTCCGCTGGTTCACCGCAAAACGCACCCCCGCCCGCTTCCGCAACCAACCCCACCCACCGAAGCCCACCCAGGAGCCTGCGCCGTAAAACGGCGCTTACCTCCTGGCCGAAGGCGCGAGCGAATGCGAGCCCGAAGGCTCCTAGCTGGCCTCCCCAGGAAGGGCACTCGTTGTTGATGCCCGTGGCGTCACTGCGTAAGGTGGTGCGGAATCGTTGCAAGGAGGTTGATGTGGCAGCCGATCCGGTCCTTCGTCTTCGGCAGATTTGCCTGGTCGCCTACGACCTGGAGTGGACATCCAACCTCCTTTGCGCGGCGTTTGATGCGCTGGTGGTGTTTCGGGATCCGCGCATGGCGGCTGGCGGGAATCTCGCCAACACCCACATTCGGCTGGGGGATTCCTTTCTCGAGACGGTTTGCCCGACGGACCTGGCGTGGCAGCGTTCGACGACCCAGACGCGGCTGCTCGAGCGCAACGGCGACTGCGGCTACATGGCGATTGTGCAGGTGCCCGACATTGCGGTGGCGTCGCGGTCGATGGCGGCGCAGGGCGATCAGATCGGCATCGTGTCCGGGGATTGGAACGTGTGTCCCGGCTCGCCCGGTACGGGGCTGGCCGGCGTCAAGGCTGGACGCTACCAGCTTGGGGAAGCGCTGCCGAAAGAGGACTGCACTGTCTCTGGCGTGAACGTGCAGTTCCATCCGCGAGATTTCGGCGCCCTCGCGGAGATTCAGGAGAACTGGCCTGGAGCGGACGAGTTCCCGAGGAACAAGGGGGCGTACTTCCCCGCCGGCAATACCTGGCAGCTAGGCGTGGATGCGCGGCCGCACGGTGGGGTCACCACCGGATTCGCGGCGGTGGAAATCGCGCCGCGCGGGGTGGACCCCGCCGAGATGTGCCAACGCTGGATGCGCGGGCTTGGTGCGGGATGCTCCATCGATCCAGAGCAGCCGACCACACTGCGCCTGGCCGGCAACCAGACCATGCGCTTCGTGGCGCCGAGGTCGGATGGCCGCACAGGCGTCGTTGGTGTGGACCTTTGGGCGGTTCCGGGGGTGCGCAGGAAGTTCGAGACGATCGACATTTGCGGCGTGACTTGGAGGCTTGTCGAACCCACGGCATAGCCTCCGCCCACTCTGGACGGAATGCATCTTGCTTTGGATTACAGGGCCGCCTCGAGTTCCGGGAGGGCGTTGAAGAGGTCTGCCACCAGGCCGTAGTCCGCCACTTGGAAGATGGGGGCGTCTTCGTCCTTGTTGATGGCGACGATGACCTTGGAGTCCTTCATGCCGGCGAGGTGCTGGATGGCGCCGGAGATCCCCACCGCGATGTAGAGGTCTGGGGCGACGATCTTGCCGGTTTGGCCCACCTGCATGTCGTTCGGGGCGAAACCCGCGTCCACTGCGGCGCGGGATGCGCCGATGGCGGCGCCGAGTTTGTCGGCGATGCCTTCGAGCAGCGAGAAATTGTCGCCGCTCTGCATCCCGCGGCCACCGGAGATGATGACCGTGGCGGCAGTGAGTTCGGGGCGTTCCGAGGCGGCGATTTCCTCGCCCACGAAGCTGGACTTGCCCTCGTCGTGGGCCGCCCCAACGGCTTCCACCGCACCGTTGCCGCCGCCGCTCGGGGCCGGATCGAACCCCGTGCCGCGCACGGAAATCACACGCTTGGCGTCGCTCGACTTCACCGTGGCGATGGCGTTGCCGGCGTAGATCGGCCGCCGGAAGGTATCTGACGCATCGACACCGATGATGTCGGACACCATTTGCGTGTCGAGCAGTGCCGCGGCCCTCGGCAGGAAGTTCTTGCCGGTGGTTGTGTGGGCACCGAGGATGTGGTCGTACCCGCCGCCGAGTTCCGCCACCAACGCACCCATGTTCTCGGCGAGCTGGTGTTCGTAGGACGGCGCGTCAGCCAGAAGCACCTTGTGCACGCCGTCAATTGCGGCGGCTTCGTCAGCCACCCGGGCACAACCGGCGCCGGCGACGAGCACATCGATGTCGCCGCCGATCTCGAGGGCAGCGGCGAAGACGTTGAAGGTAACGGGGCGGAGTGCCGAGTTGTCGTGTTCGGCGACGACGAGAATGGTCATTCGATCACCTTCGCTTCGTTCTTGAGCTTTTTCACCAGTTCATCGACGCTGGCGACCTTGATGCCGGCCTGGCGCTCCGGTGGCGGTGTCACGTTCAGGACTTCCGTGCGGGGCGCCACGTCCACGCCAAGCGCCTCCGGCGAAGTCACGTCGAGGGGCTTGCGCTTCGCCTTCATGATGTTCGGCAGCGAGGCATAGCGAGGTTCGTTGAGGCGCAGGTCAGTGGTGATGACTACCGGCATCTTCAGCGAGACGGTTTGCAGACCGCCGTCCACCTCCCGGGTGACTTCGGCACTGTCGCCGTTCACCGACACGTTGGAGGCAAACGTGCCCTGGGCGAGCCCCGTCAAGGCCGCGAACATCTGGCCGGTCTGGCCGTTGTCGCCGTCGATGCTCTGCTTGCCGAAGATGACGATGCCGGGCTGCTCGCTGTCGTACACGGCCTTGAGCACCTTGGCGATCGCCAGCGGTTCGAGGCCAGCATCCGCCTCCACCAGGATGGCGCGGTCTGCGCCGAGGGCAAGACAGGTGCGAAGCTGCTCTTGCGCGGTGCTCTCCCCCACTGCCACGGCGATCACCTCTTCCGCGACGCCGGCTTCCTTGAGCCGCACGGCTTCCTCGATTCCGATCTCGCAGAACGGATTCACCGCCATCTTCACGTTGCCGAGATCGACGCCCGTCCCGTCGGGCTTCACCCGCACCTTGACGTTGGCGTCCACCACCCGCTTCACGGGTACCAGTACCTTCATTGAACGACCTCATGTCCTAAGCCACGGCTGCCCATGCGCCGCGACAAAGCCGCGCATTTTCCTACATCCCCAGAAAAAAGGCACCCGGGGGGCAAGTCCGGGGTGCACGTCAGATTTGTGACGGATGAGTGAGGAGGCAGAGGGGGCGGGACATTGGCGCGGTTGTCTGACAGTATTATGGCTGTCAGTAGATGGAGGGATGTTCCATGTCGACCACGCAGGCGCAGCAGGCACTGAACGAACGACGCGAACACATCGTCCGGGAGTTGGCCGGGCTCGGTGATGTGCAATCCGGCTCGCTGGCAAAACGCTACCGCCGATGCGGCAAGCCCACCTGCCATTGCGCCACGGACGGGGGTCCCGGCCACGGTCCGAGTTGGTCGTTGACGCGCCGCGTCGACGGCAAGACGGTGACGCGCATCATCGCGCCCGCGGACGTGCCGACGGTTCAGGCGCGCCTGGCCGAGTACCGGCGCCTGCGGGGGCTGGTGCGGGAACTGATCGAGGTCAGCGACCGGTTCTGGGAGACGACGACGGGCGACGGGCGGAGGGAGCGCGGGCAAGCCGCGAAAAAGGGGGCTTCGCGGAAACCGTCGCGGCGGAGATCGGCGGCGAGGTCGAGCGGCTGATCGGCGCGGGAGCGGCGGACGGCGTCGACTTCGAGGCGGTCGAGACGGCGGCGCGGCGGCTGGCGCTCGAGGTCGTGGGGAGGGCCGTTGCGGCGCGCCTCAACGCCGACCGTTCCGACGCGGCCGGGGCGCGGCTGCCGTGCGCGTGCGGCGCGGGCGCCCGCTACGCCGGGCGCAGGCGCAAGACCTTCACCACGGCGCTCGGTGCGCTCGGGCTGGAGCGTGCCTGGTATCACTGCGACGACTGCGGCGCCGGCTTCGCGCCGCGCGACCGCGAACTCGGCCTGGCCGGCACGGCGCTGTCGCCGGCGGCGCTGCGCATGACCGGCGTCGCCGCCGGCCGCGTCAGCTTCGCCGAGACGAGCGTCCTGCTGCGCGAACTGGCCGGACTCGACATCGACGCCAAGTCGGCGGAGCGCCACGCCGAGGCGCTCGGGCGCGAGATCGCCGACGACGAGTTGGCCGTCGTCGCGCCCGAACCCGCCGATGCGCGCACCCTCTATCTGGGTCTCGACGGCACCGGCGTGCCGGTGCGCAAGGCCGAGACCGCCGGACGCGAGGGCAGGCAGCCCGACGGCTCCGCCAAGACGCGCGAAGCCAGGATCGTCGCCGTCTGGTCGGCCGAAACCCGCGATCGGGACGGGCGTCCCGTGCGCGATCCCGGTTCCGCCACCTACGGCGCCGCCATCGAGACCGTCGCCAGCCGCGACACCGACCCGGAGCCGGCGCCGTTCGCCCGCCGCGTGCTGCGCGAGGCCGCGCGGCGCGGCTTCCAGGACGCCCCGCGCCGCGTCGTCCTCGGCGACGGCGCGCCGTGGATCTGGAAGCTCGCCGACGAGCACGCCCCCGGCGCCATCCAGATCGTCGACGTATGGCACGCCAGGGAGCATCTGTCCGAGGTCGGCAAGGCCATCTACGGCGCCGGCACCGACCTCGCCGACCGGTGGGGGAAGACGCGACACGAAGAACTCGACCAGGGGCGCCTCGACGACATCCTCGACGCCCTGCGCACCCATGCCGGCTCCTGCGACGAGGCCCGCAGGTGCATCGCCTGCATCGACGGCAACCGCCACCGCATGCGCTACCCGAAGTTCCGCGCCATGGGCCTGTGCGTCGCCACCGGCGTCGTCGAGGGCGCCTGCAAGAACGCCGTCGGCAGCCGCCTCAAGCGCGGCGGCATGCACTGGACCGTCGACGGCGCAAACGCCATCCTGGCCCTGCGATGCGCCATCCTCGGCAACCGCTTCGACGACTTCTGGGAGCGTCGCGCATACCAACAATAGCCGTAATCTCACAAATCTGACATACACCCGCAAGTCCGCCAGCAGTTCTCATTTTGGTCTTTTCGGGTGACTGTTGAGGGTTTCATTGGTTTTGCGTTTGGGTTGATGGGGTTGCGGAGGCTAGGCGAGGAGGTCAGGGAGGCTGTGCCGCAGGCCCGCCGGTGGCGAGCAGGGTCATGAGCGCGGTCCACGAGGGGAACACCTGGCATTCGGTGACGGTGCGCAGGTGCTCGAACAGGCGGTAGCGGGTGCCGAGCCGCTGGCGGGCCTGCTGCCATAGGGCTTCGGCGAGTTCGCAGGCGGTGTGGAGGGCGAAGGCGAGCAGGTTGAGGACGACGAGGACGCTGGCGAGGGTGTCCTTTCCGTGGCCGAAGTTGTGTTCGAGGTGGCAGCCGTGCTGCTTGAGGACGTTGAAGGTCTCGTTCTCGATCTTCCAGCGTGCGCGTGCGCAGTCGGCGAGTTCGACGACGTTGTCGCGGTCGACGTGGAGGCTGGTGACGAAGGCGCCGCGGCAGGTGACGGTGCCGTCGGGTTTGGCGCTGGTGATCTCCAGCCAGTTGACGCGCAGGGCGTCGTCGCCGTCGCGGATGGGCAGGTCGTTGATCCAGCGGCAGCGGTGGATGCGGCGCTTTGCCCCGCGTCCCGCGGTGCGGCGGCGGGTGGGCAGGCGGATGCCGTCGAGATGCTCGTGGAGGGTCTTGTGGCTGGTTTGCCTGCAGGTGAGCAGGAAGTCGCCGCCGGCGTCGAGCATGGCTCGGCAGATGGGTTGGCAGGCGTACAGGTCGTCGCCGAGATAGACCGGCCGCAGTTTGGCGCAGCGGTCGCCGTGGCGCGCCAGCCAGCGCTTGACGGCCTGGCGTTCGCAGTCCTGCCTGGCGGCGCCGTCCTGGGGCTGCACGAACTCCGGCGGCAGCGGCAGCGCGCGCGACTGGCCCGGTGCCACGACGGTGGCGGCCAGCATCTGGTGGAAGTGCTCGACGCCGCCGTCGTTGCGCCTGCGGGTCGAGCAGTTGTCGCAGCGGATCTTGCGCGAGCGGAAGAACTCGGTGCCGTCCAGCGCGACCGGCACGCGGTCGTCGAGGCAGCGCATGGCCGCCAGGCCGCCGTGCGCGTCGAGGTCCCCGACGAGGGCGTGGAACTGGGCGTCGAAGTGTTCCGCCGGCACGCCGTCGAGCAGCTGCCGGATGTGGTTGTCGCAGGGGATGCGGTCGAGGCCGAACAGGGTGTGCGCGTTGCTGCGGCGACCGCGTTCGGCCAGCGCGCGCTGATGCGCCAGGAACGACGGCGACTGCATGAGGAACACCGACAGCGCCGCCATGCCGATGTCCTGCATCGCGTAGCGCCGGTTGCGGCCGCGGCGCGGGTCCGGCAGCTCGGCGAAGCACGCACGCAGCCCGTCGAGATGGCGCGCCAGAAGCCTCACGGCGGCGCCTGCGCCTCCTCCGCCATGATCGCCGCCAGCACCGCCAGACGCTCCGCCGGCGGCATCGCCCGGTAGCGCCGGCCCCAGCTCGCCGCCTTGCGCTTGACGGTCTGCCGGTGCGTGAAGTTCCGCCCGGCGCGCGACGCCCAGTGCACCCGGTCCGGCGCGAAGTTGAACCACACCTTCTCGGTCACCACCCCCGCCTGGTTCATCACCTGCAGCGACACGCTGCGCCAGCCGCCGAGCAACTCGTCGCACAGCGCCGACGGATACCCCGACACCATCACCGCGCACGGCATCCCCTTGAGCAGTTCCAGCAGGCGCTCGTGGTCGGCGTCCCCGTAGTCGTGCCGGCAGCGGCGCGACGACTTGCGCGCACCGCGCAGGTACGGCGGATCGCCGTGCACCGGCTCCGAACCGTCGAACGCGAACTCCGACAGGCACGCGTGGCAGTCGCCGTGCACCAGCTCCACCGGATGCCCGCACTCGAACCGCGACAGCGCCCGACCGTCCAGGTCGATGCCGATGTTGCGCAGCGCCGCCGGCTTGCGCCGCATCACCGCGCCGCCGCCCAGGTGCGTCTCGATGTATACCGCGTGCGGCGGCATCAGCGCGATCAGCGCCTGGCACAGCCCCGACGTCGCCTTCGATCCGAACCAAGGGTGTCCCATGGCCCGCACCATAGGCGCGGCAACCTACGTTGTCAAGCCTCCCTCAAAACCACAGATCCGCCGTCCCAACGCCCCACGTGGCCAAAATGAGAACTGCTGCAAGTCCGCAAGTCCGTAGCCCGAATGATTCATGAATGCCCTACTGCGGCCGACGATCCGCTCGCTGTGGCTGTGCGGTACTCGCACGTTCTGCGGACACGTTCGCTGCGTCCCCCTCAACATAGTGCGCAGCTATGCCTTCGGGTTCCTCCACTCCGTGCCTCCTGGCACGCATGCGCGTCCAGCCACAGCGGCGTCTCGTCGCCCTCGCTACGCGCTTTCATGAATCATCCGGGCTAGGGACTTGCCGACCTCAACTTGCCCTGCCCTTTTGGTAGCTTGGACTCGCATCCGCCGAGGGACACTGGCAGGCGGGAAGCACGAAGCTCGCGAGCGATGCCAAGGCATGTTCGACTAGTCTTAGCCCAAGTTTACCAACGAAAAAAATAAGCTGTCTTCCGTGCCGATCCCCTGCAATTGTCCCGCATTTCGGTGCCGAGGGCAGGGCGGGAAGCGGGTGTTGCGCTAGCCCAAGTTTACCAACGAAAAAAATAAACTGTTGTATCTCAACAATTTAGGTTGACCGAATCGCGCGCATGGCACTACATTCGTGCCCGACGTGATGGTTTCCCCTCAGACGACCGCCTGGTGTGTCCCCCCGGCTGAGGAGGGGATCCCCAAGGCATCGAGGATGGCCTTCTGCTGCGGTTCCGGGCGCGTCGCCTTGCGCACATGCAGCGTGCGTCCGTCGGCGCGCTTGAACGTCGCGGTCACCCGCTGACGGCCGCCGAGAATCCGTTTGAGCGTCGTCCAGTTCGCCGTGCGCATCGGCCCGTCGCCGCGCTCGGCCAGACGGGTGCGAATCACCTGGACCCGTTGGTAGGCGATCACCGTGATGAACAGATGGCCCTCGGCACGGCGCGGCTTGCGGTGATGGATGGGGCGCAGGCCCAGTTCGGATTTCAGGGAACGGAACGCCGCCTCGACATCCGTGAGCAGGGTGAAGGTGCGCCACAGGCGCTCCTCGCTGAAGTCGGTCTCGTTGCTGCGCAGGCAATAGACGCCCGGATGGGTGAGCATCGTCCCGGCCACCGGCGTGCGGAGGAAGGTCACCGCCACGGCCCGTTTGCCGCTCTCGTCGGTTGCCACCGCGATGTCGTAGTGTTGGCCGACACCGCGGCTCTTCTCCACCAGCCGGCCGATGCGTTGCCAGATCTTTTCCGGCTTCTTCTGCGTGCGCGGCCGCGACAGCCCCTCGTTGATCGCATCGAGATCCCGCTCCAGGCGTTGCGCAAACCGCTCGGCCATGCCGCGCTCCTTCTCGGCACGCTGCTCGGAGCAGCAGTACAGGCGCACCTCGCCCGCCTCGGCGTCGTCCACCTTCTCCAGATGCACCACCCCGCCGCTGCGGGTGCGGTGGGCGAGTGCCGCCTCGGGCTCGAAGCGGCGCTTGCGCTCGCGCGAGACCACGATGTAGCGGTACCCGTTCGCCTTCAGCCAGTCGACCTGTCGCTCGGTGGCGATGCCCCGGTCGAGCACCACCCGCGACCCCGGCGGTGCCCCGAGCGCGTCCAGCATGCCGGAAAGCGTCCGGTCTTCCTTGACGTTGCCCGCGAACACCCGCGAACGCCGCACGAAACCACCCCCGTCCAGCACCAGCCCCAGGGTGAGCAGCTTGCAGTCGCTGCGCTTCTCCTTCGAATGCCCCCGCCGCGCCTCGGGCTGATCCGCCACATCGCCCTCGTAATAGGTGTTGGTCAGATCGTAGAGCGTCACCGTCGGCGCCAGGTCGAACAGGTCCATGGCGCTCTCGAACAGATGCGCCTCGATCGCTTCGCGGTGGGCAGCCAAGGCATCCGAGGCCCGGTACAACTGCATCGCCCCCATGGTCTCGAAGTCCACACCCAGCAACTCCCCCAAGGCACTGCGCTCGCGCAGCCAGGCGTGCGTGGCCCGCTCCGAGGCCGGGTACGCAAGCCGCGCCACGATCGAGGCCACCGCGGCCGTGCACGGCGACGCGTTGATGCCCAGGGTCGACAGCAACTCCATCAGGCCCAACCGCTCGACCGCCCACAGTCCCGCCTGCTCGACGCCCACGCTGCGCGGGCGCGTCAACTCGAGCGACGCCACGTCCACACGGACCGGATCACGCACCGCTTCGGCGTCCCCCGCCCGGCCGCGGGCCAGCAGTTGCGCCCCGATCCGTTGCGCTTCTTCCTCGACGGCAGCCGGCGCATCGTCGGTGAGCGGCGCCTGGCCGTTCAAGATCTCGTCGATGCGCCGGCACAGTTCCGGCCACTCCTCCACAGGCAGGTCGAAATCGCTGCCGAGGTTCAACAACGTGCGCTGGCGGACCTTGGCGCCGTCGCGCCGACTGTGCACGAGGCGGTGGGAGTGGTAGTCCTGGCCGCCGGTGCGGCGGGTGAGGGTACGGCGGATGAACATGGCGGGTGACGGTAGCGGCGCCGGCCACCCATGTCAACCGACACCACCCCATTATGGCACTACATCGGTCGATCCACCCCACCAGGAACCGGAAAACAACGAGTTGCCGACCCCAAAACCGTCAATCACCGCAAGATCGGGCGAAAATCACGGGGTTGTTGGTAAAGATGGGCTAGCCCAAGTTTACCAACGAAAAAAATAAACTGTTGTATCTCAACAATTTAGGTTGACCGAATCGCGCGCATGGCACTACATTCGTGCCCGACGTGATGGTTTCCCCTCAGACGACCGCCTGGTGTGTCCCCCCGGCTGAGGAGGGGATCCCCAAGGCATCGAGGATGGCCTTCTGCTGCGGTTCCGGGCGCGTCGCCTTGCGCACATGCAGCGTGCGTCCGTCGGCGCGCTTGAACGTCGCGGTCACCCGCTGACGGCCGCCGAGAATCCGTTTGAGCGTCGTCCAGTTCGCCGTGCGCATCGGCCCGTCGCCGCGCTCGGCCAGACGGGTGCGAATCACCTGGACCCGTTGGTAGGCGATCACCGTGATGAACAGATGGCCCTCGGCACGGCGCGGCTTGCGGTGATGGATGGGGCGCAGGCCCAGTTCGGATTTCAGGGAACGGAACGCCGCCTCGACATCCGTGAGCAGGGTGAAGGTGCGCCACAGGCGCTCCTCGCTGAAGTCGGTCTCGTTGCTGCGCAGGCAATAGACGCCCGGATGGGTGAGCATCGTCCCGGCCACCGGCGTGCGGAGGAAGGTCACCGCCACGGCCCGTTTGCCGCTCTCGTCGGTTGCCACCGCGATGTCGTAGTGTTGGCCGACACCGCGGCTCTTCTCCACCAGCCGGCCGATGCGTTGCCAGATCTTTTCCGGCTTCTTCTGCGTGCGCGGCCGCGACAGCCCCTCGTTGATCGCATCGAGATCCCGCTCCAGGCGTTGCGCAAACCGCTCGGCCATGCCGCGCTCCTTCTCGGCACGCTGCTCGGAGCAGCAGTACAGGCGCACCTCGCCCGCCTCGGCGTCGTCCACCTTCTCCAGATGCACCACCCCGCCGCTGCGGGTGCGGTGGGCGAGTGCCGCCTCGGGCTCGAAGCGGCGCTTGCGCTCGCGCGAGACCACGATGTAGCGGTACCCGTTCGCCTTCAGCCAGTCGACCTGTCGCTCGGTGGCGATGCCCCGGTCGAGCACCACCCGCGACCCCGGCGGTGCCCCGAGCGCGTCCAGCATGCCGGAAAGCGTCCGGTCTTCCTTGACGTTGCCCGCGAACACCCGCGAACGCCGCACGAAACCACCCCCGTCCAGCACCAGCCCCAGGGTGAGCAGCTTGCAGTCGCTGCGCTTCTCCTTCGAATGCCCCCGCCGCGCCTCGGGCTGATCCGCCACATCGCCCTCGTAATAGGTGTTGGTCAGATCGTAGAGCGTCACCGTCGGCGCCAGGTCGAACAGGTCCATGGCGCTCTCGAACAGATGCGCCTCGATCGCTTCGCGGTGGGCAGCCAAGGCATCCGAGGCCCGGTACAACTGCATCGCCCCCATGGTCTCGAAGTCCACACCCAGCAACTCCCCCAAGGCACTGCGCTCGCGCAGCCAGGCGTGCGTGGCCCGCTCCGAGGCCGGGTACGCAAGCCGCGCCACGATCGAGGCCACCGCGGCCGTGCACGGCGACGCGTTGATGCCCAGGGTCGACAGCAACTCCATCAGGCCCAACCGCTCGACCGCCCACAGTCCCGCCTGCTCGACGCCCACGCTGCGCGGGCGCGTCAACTCGAGCGACGCCACGTCCACACGGACCGGATCACGCACCGCTTCGGCGTCCCCCGCCCGGCCGCGGGCCAGCAGTTGCGCCCCGATCCGTTGCGCTTCTTCCTCGACGGCAGCCGGCGCATCGTCGGTGAGCGGCGCCTGGCCGTTCAAGATCTCGTCGATGCGCCGGCACAGTTCCGGCCACTCCTCCACAGGCAGGTCGAAATCGCTGCCGAGGTTCAACAACGTGCGCTGGCGGACCTTGGCGCCGTCGCGCCGACTGTGCACGAGGCGGTGGGAGTGGTAGTCCTGGCCGCCGGTGCGGCGGGTGAGGGTACGGCGGATGAACATGGCGGGTGGCGGTAGCGGCGCCCGCCACCCATGTCAACCGACACCACCCCATTATGGCACTACATCGGTCGATCCACCCCACCAGGAACCGGAAAACAACGAGTTGCCGACCCCAAAACCGTCAATCACCGCAAGATCGGGCGAAAATCACGGGGTTGTTGGTAAAGATGGGTTAGCCTAGGAGTTTGTCGGTTTTGAGATTTTGAGGTCGCCGAAAGGGCGACCGTGAACTGGATATCATGCCAATGGACCGGGTCGGCGTGTTTCGATGTCGGCCACCTGACCGGTCTTGCGCCGCCCATGCACGCCAGATCGGAGTGGAAGCGCCGCCACAGTCCGATTCTGACGCAAAGGCGAGGGTTGCGGCCGCTCAGCTCAAGGCGTGCATTCGCTTCAGGTTCCAGGCCAGGCAGGTCAGCGTCCATTCGCCGCGAACCGCCTCCAGTCCGCGCAGGTGGAAGCGCCGAAATCCCATCGCCTCCTTGACGATCCCGAAGACCGTCTCCACCGTCGACTTGCGCCGCGCATGCAACGCCCGGCCCTCCGGGGTCTGCAGCCGATGTGCCATGCGCGTTGCCGGATCCGCGTTCTCCGGACAGGGCGGCGGCGATGCGCCCCGCTCCGCCAGCGGCACGTTGTGCGCCTCGCGCCCCGTGGCGATGTGCGGTGTCAGGCCCGCGGCCTCGCAGTGCGCCACGTTCGCCCGGCTGAAGTGCCCCGCGTCGGCCAGCAGCCCCTCCGGCTGCCCCAGCGCCGCCGGCAACGCATCCAGCGCCTCGAGCGTCGGCGCCACCTCGCGCCTGTCGTTGCAGCGATCGACCACATCCGCCGTCACCGCCAGATGGCTTTCGACGTCCACGCCCGACTGCGCGTTGCAGGCCTGCTCGAAACCGTTCGAAGTCGGCATGATGCGGGACTCCGGGTCCGTCAGGTTCACCTGATCCGCATCCCTCGGCCCTGCCTGTGGCGCCTGGGGTGGACGACCACGGGGCTTTGCGCCCCGTCTTCTCCTCCTTCTCGCGCCGTGCCTCGAGCCTCTCCTCGTGGTCCGCCTGTTCCGCCGCGTGGCGTTCCTGCGCGCGCCGTTCGATCTCCGCCTGCGCCGCCTCGATCACCGCCAGCCGTTCCGCGCGACGCTTCAACTCCTCCGGAACATCCAGTTCAGGCTCCGAATCCTCTGCCTGCGCCGCCTGCCCGGGCAGCGCCGACACCTCGCCGCGCAACTGCTCCTCGAGGCGCTTCGCATGCCCCCAGCCGAGCGCCCTGTGCCGGCTCGCGTTCGCCTGAACCTTTGTCCCGTCCAGACTCGCGTTGCCCAGCTTCAGCAAACCCGTCTCTTGCGCGATCAACAGAATCCGAACGAACAGCCCCTGCAGGTCCTCGAGAAAACGCCTGCGGAAACTCGCAGTCGTGTCGTGGTCCGGATGCGAGTTCGCCGCAATGTGCCGGAACGCCACCGAATCGCAGGTCGCCCGCTCCAGCCTGCGGCTCGAAAAGACCCCCGTCGCGCAGCCGTGGAACAGCAGACCCAGCAACAGCGACGGATGATGCGGATCCTTCCCGCCGCCACCGCATTGACGCTCCAGCGCGCTCAGGTCCAGCCGATCCACAATGTCCACCACAAACCGCGCCAGATGATCGTCCGGCAACCAGTCCTGCACCGACGGCGGCAGAAGGCAGGGCGTGTCACGATCCACTGGGCGAAACTTCGAGGACATCGGTCAGGCGTCCATCAACAACGGCAAACCAATTTTACCTGGATCGCCAAATCCGACAGGCTGCTAGCTGGCCCGCTCCCTGCCCTCGCCCGCACCGCCAACAGTCCGTTCACCGGGCGCCTGCAGGAGATCCTTCTCGCGCGTAACGTAGCGCACCGGACTTGGTAGGCTCTTCAACACGCTTTCCTCAACGAGACGCTGAACCCAAGCATCCGCCGTAGGCTTCGTTACCCCCAACGCACCCGCGATCTCCCTGGATTGTTTCGGTTCCGCGCAGAGCACGAACGCCAACGAACGCACCTTCTGGTACAGATCTTCGGCGGGGTCGACATTCGCTTCCGCAGCCGCCTCACTCGTCTCTCGCCCGCACGAACTCACCACCGGAGCCGCCTCGCACGCCGTCCGGGACGACTCGCGAGTTTCCTCCCCGGCGATGGTCAGCTCCGCTTGGACCTCCAGGTGTTCCGTGGCCGCATCGTCGCGCTGGCCCACCCTGTTGACGCATTCCACGCTGCCCTGGATGTTGAACGCGGGGTCGCGGACCCCTTCCAGCCAGCGCCCTCCAAGTGCAACGAGGTCGGGATTGCCCGAGTCCGGCGCTTCGGTCCGCTTGACCCAAAGTGGCACCCATCCTTGCCTAAGGTTCTCGACCGCGCCCTTCCACGTTCCGCCGCTCTCCGTTGCACTGGTTACGACGATGGCGTCGTGGGCCAGGCAATAGATGTACTTGTTCCGCGCCATGGCGTTGCCCACCATGAAACGCGATTCGGGATTGAACGGCGAGACAAGTGCCAGATCGCCGGACATGAGGTGCTTGCGGTACCTCGTCGAAGTAGCGGCCCGCAGCAGGCCGTCGCCAAGTACGCCGATTGCGGTACCTTCGGCATGGAGAGCGCCGAACATGGCTGCCTGATCCACGCCCGCCGCGCCTCCGGACACGACCAACTCGCCACTCTCCGCCGCGTGGCGGCCGATACTCTCGGCGAAGTCGATGTCCGCATCGCCGGCGTGTCTTGAGCCAACCACAGCAATGCTGCTTGCGCCCAGGAGGTCCCGGTTGCCGCAGCCGAATAGGACCGCCGGCGCAGTCCTTCCGAGGAGCTGCTTCAGCCGGCGTGGGTAACCGGCGTCCGAACGCGTGACCACCCACAATCCTGCCCGCTGCCACTTCTCGAGCGCAAACCCGAGTGCCGCGCCCCGATTCAGCAGCGCCTGCACACGTGGAGTCGTCACCTTGCGATGGTCCCAATGTCCAAGCAAGGTCGTCAGGTCACTCTTGAGCAGATCGCCCGGCGCCAGGGCTTCGTCCTTGAGCCAACCCGCGAACTCGCCCCACTCTGTAGGCGTCAGGGGCCTGACTCCGCCGGCGCCACGCCTGCCAAGCGGCACCGTAAGCAGCATGACCGCCTCGGTCTCTCGGGTCACTTCCACCTCAGCCTCCGGGACTTCTCGTGGCAAGCGCGAATGGCAACACCGCGGAACAGTCAGCTCGTCGGAGGAGGGCCGCCACGACCGTGAGCGTCCATCCTGAGTTCACTACGTCGTCAACCAGCAGTACGGCCCCTTCCCGCACCGAGCGTTCAACGGCGAAAACGCCATCCAGATTATGGCACTGATGGAACCTGTTCTCCTGTTCCTTCTGGGCGCCGTTGCTCTTCACCTTCGCCACCACCGGCGAAAACGGCAGTGACAATGCTTCCGCGAGCCGACTCGCGTAGTCCGGTACGAGGTTGGGATGACGACTCGACGGCACGCACGTGACCCACGTCGGCCAGGGGTCCGGCCGCCACCGTTCCGTGATCATCTCCACCGCCGCCCCGACGAGTCCATCTCGAAATTGACCGGAGTGTTTGTCGTCCGCCACGGCTTCCCCACCCGGAATCGCCCCACCAAGAGAGTACCTGTCCCGTCTCGGCGTGGAGCCTCGCGGGGAGATTCCCCGACCAGCCGTATTCGAGAAACGACCCCTTCGCAACTTGCCTGTTGCATGACAGCGGTATCTCCGCCTGCCGGAGAAACCGCGTGGCCGCAACCACGGTCTCGTGCGCAACCGCGGTGTTGACTATGGGGCTGCCCATGCACCGCGCGCATTTTCCGCACGGCTTCGGCTCGGAATCGTCCAGCGCCCTTGCCAGGAATTGCATGAGGCACCCGGGCTCGTCGACGTACAACTGCACCTGTTGCCATTCCGCTTCCCTCTGGGCCGTTAACCGCCTGATACGCTCCGCGTCGATTCGATAGGGAACAGCAGTTCGCCGCCATCTGGAACCGTCCTTGACCACCGGGGCGGCATTCTCCACGGACAACACCTTCACGACCTTCTCGATCTGCCGGTGGCGCAGGTTCAACGACTGTTCCAGGTCCCAAAGCGACATTCCCTCTTCGTTCTCAAGCGCACGCAAGACATCGGCCACCCATCGCTCCTCCGGGAAGGCGGTCCTGCGGAAGTACTCGTGGATCTCTCCGTCTTCGACACCCGACAACAGCACGCCGACGGCACGCCCGCACGCCCGACCTGCTTGGTAGTAGGCAATGATGGATCCCGGTGCCTGGAAGTGCACCACGAAGCCAAGGTCCGGCTTGTCGTAGCCCATGCCCAGGGCCGTCGTTGCGACCAACGCCTTCACCTCGTTGCGATCGAGAGCTAGTTCCAACCGTCGCCGGTATGCGTCTGAGTCCGGGCAATCTTCGTGGACGACATTCGCGTGGTACGGTCGTACAAGAATGCCGCGCTCATTCAGCCACGCCGAAACCTGTTCGGCGTCACGCGTGGTCAAGGTATAGACAATGCCCGTGCCCGGGAGCTCGACGATGTATTCGGCGAGCCAGGCGAGTCGCTCCGCCTGCGTTGGCAGGCGTACGGTCTGCAGATGCAGGCTCTCGCGCAACAACGTCCCACGCTGGACGTTCAGCTCGCCCAACTGACGCCTTGCATCCTCGATGACGCGGTCATTGGCGGTCGCGGTGGTCCCGACGATCGGCACATTCGCCGGCATTCGCCGAAGCACACTCGCAAGGCGCCGATAGTCGGGTCGGAAATCGTGTCCCCAGTCCGATATGCAGTGGGCCTCATCAACGACCAGCAGCCCAAGCCTGTCCGATACCGGCAGGAGCAGCTCATCCATGAAGTCCTCGTTGGCGAGGCGTTCCGGCGAGATCAGCAGCACATCCGCCTGGTCCTTCAGTACGGCCCGTCTCAAATCGGGCCACTCAGGGCGGTTCGTGGAGTTGATGGTGAGGGCCCGGATGCCCATCCGTTCGGCTGCCGCAACCTGGTTCCGCATCAAGGCCAGCAACGGAGATACGATCAACGTCGCGCCTGAACCGCGGTCGCGAAGCATGCGAGTTGCGACGAAGTAGACCGCGCTCTTCCCCCAACCCGTTCGCTGGACCAACAGCAGCCGTTCGCGGCGGGTCACCAGGGCATCGATGGCCTCCCACTGACCGTTCCGGAACTCCGCCTGCGTGTTAGCAAGCAAGCGGCGCAGCAATGTCAGAGCCGTGGATCTATCGGCCATTCATACCTACGCAACTCGACCACTGCGGTACGCCACAGTCTAGCCCGACCTATTCACGAAGGTTGGATGTGGAGGTTCAGCAAGTCCCTGCCATGCCAGGTCCTACGAGGGGTGGGCGGACAGCGCCCCCCCCGAAGCGCACCAAAGGCACCCACGCAGAGGCGCCGGATCAACGCCCGCAAAATCCCTTTGCCGACGAAGCCAGCACCAAGGCGAGCCCGCCTGTCCACCAGCCCGACCCCTCTATAATCGCGGGCGAGCCAAGCCCAACAAGGACCCCACATGGAAGACCAACCCCGCGAGTCCATGGACTTCGACGTCGTCATCGTCGGCGGCGGCCCCTCCGGCTTGGCAGCCGCCTGCCGCCTGATGCAGCTCGGCAGCGAAGCCGGACGTGAGCTTTCCGTCTGCCTCGTGGAGAAAGGCTCCGAGATCGGCGCGCACATCCTCTCCGGTGCCGTGCTGGCGCCGAAGTCGCTTAACGAACTGTTTCCGGACGCGGCGGCGAACGGCGCGCCGCTCGACAACCCCGTCACCGACGACCGCTTCTATTTCCTCGTTAACGACACCAACCGCATCCTGCTACCCATGTGGACGATCCCCGGCGAGAGCAAGAACGCCGGCAACTACGCACTCTCGCTCGGCAATCTCTGCCGCTGGCTCGGCACCCAGGCCGAGGAGCTGGGCGTGAACGTGTTTCCGGGCTTTGCCGCTGCCGAGATTCTCTATGGCGACGATGGTTCCGTGCGCGGCATCGCCACCAAGGACATGGGCGTCGATGCGCGCGGCGAGCGCAAGCCGGTGTTCGAGCCGGGCTACGAGCTGCGCGCCAAGTACACGCTGTTCGCCGAGGGCTGTCGCGGGCATCTCGGCAAGGAACTCATGGCCAGGTTCGGCCTCGCCAAGGACTCCGCAACGCAGCACTATGCCATCGGCCTGAAAGAGCTTTGGGACGTGGACCCCGAACGTCACCAACCGGGCGCCATTGTGCATGGCGTTGGCTGGCCGCTCGGCCGCGTGCGTGGAACGAGCGGCGGGTCGTTCCTCTACCACCTGCCCAACAACCAGGTTTCTCTTGGCATCATTGTTGATCTGTCGTACCGCAATCCGCATCTGTCGCCATTCGACGAATTGCAGCGGCTCAAGCACCATCCCCTGTTCGCCGATGTGCTGCGTGGCGGGCGGCGCGTGGCGTACGGTGCCCGCGCCATCGTCAAGGGCGGCATCCGGGCACTGCCCCGCCTGACGGTGCCGGGGGCCGCATTGGTCGGCGACGACGCCGGCTTCCTGAACGCCCTCAAGATCAAGGGCTCGCACACCGCGATGAAGTCGGGGATGCTGGCGGCGGAATCCGTTTTCGACGCGCTCGAACGGGGCGAGGAGAACACCGAGCTCGCAGATTTCAGCGACCGCGTGAACGACTCCTGGCTGGGCCGGGAATTGCACGGTGCCCGCAACATCCAGCCGGGGCTGCACAAGTTCGGCACGCTGTTTGGCGCCACCTATGCCTGGATTGACCAGAAGATCGCCCGCGGGCACATGCCCTTCACCCTCGCCGATCCCACGCCAGACCACGCGACCCTGATGCCGGCGGCGAAGGCGCCCACGATCGACTATCCGAAGCCGGACGGCGAACTCTCCTTCGACAAGCTCTCGTCGGTGTTCCTCTCGAACACCAACCATGAAGAGGACCAGCCCTGCCACCTCACGCTGGCGGATGCCGCAGTGCCGATCCGCGACAACCTGCCGATGTTCGACGAGCCGGCGCAGCGCTATTGCCCGGCGGGGGTTTACGAGGTGATCGAGGAAGCCGGCGAATCCCGCTTCCAGATCAATGCCCAAAACTGCGTCCACTGCAAGACCTGCGACATCAAGGACCCGGCGCAGAACATCACGTGGGTGGTGCCGGAGGGAATGGGGGGGCCGAACTACCCGAACATGTAGGGTGGGCGACGGGCGGAGCGGCTCGCACAGCTCTTCGGCGCGTCCTGCCCTCCCGAGACCTGAGGTTCTCGGAGGGGAGCTGCCTGTGGCAGCGGCGTCGCCGTGCCTCGCCTAATCGGTGGCCTGGCCGAGCACGAAGCGGGTGCCGGCACTCCAGATGCTCACCTCGCCGCCTGCCTCCGTTTCCGCCTCCTCCACCAGTCGGTAGAACACGCTGCGGGCGATCAGGGCTCGCAGGCCGTCGCGCACTTCCACATAGGGGCGTGGTTGGTCGCGAGTGCCCTCCACCGTGATGGGATGTTCCGCATCCGCCAGCACGGCGTCGGCGAGATTGGTGGCGAAGACAAGGTGGCGGTCGCTGCCCTGCCCGCTCGACTCCATGTCCACGGCCACGAACGGCGCATCCTCCACCTCGATGGCGAGCTTCTCCGCCGGCGTCACCAGATAGTGCTGGCCCTCTTCGAGGCGCAGGATGGTGGAGAAGACCCGGGCGATGGCGACGCGGCGGATGGCGGCGCCCTCGTGAAACCAGGTGCCGTCGGCGGCGATGCGGATGTCGATGCTGCCAACCCGTTCCGGGTGCCACAGATGCACCGGCGGCAGGCGACGGCCTTGCGCCGTTGCCAGCAAGCGCCTGAATGGGTCGTCCGCCACAATGGGCGCTTGTCCTAGCAGCCTGTCGGACTTCGGACGGCGTAAGCTGGCCGAATGCCGACAAGGGTGACAGGACGGCTGGGGCTGGGGCAAGAAGCGTTGCCGAAAGGCAACGGTTCTTGTGGCGCTAGCCCCGGATTGTCCATGAATGCCCTACTGCGGACGACGACACATTCGCTGTGGCTGTGCATGCTCACCCCAGCCGACTCGACATGGTGCGCAGCCATGCCTTCGCCGTCTTCCACTCCGCTCACACAGCCACAGCGGCGTCTCGTCGCCCTCGCTACGCGCATTCATGAACAATCCGGGCTAGGAGTCTGCGCCGTAGAAACTTTTCCGGGGACATGCACCCTAATACGGCGAGAAAAATCCATCTTCTGGGAGGTCCTGTCCCTCGTCAGGAACGTTTCGGGGCGAGCAATGGGGGATCACACCACATTTTCGGCGCGAGATCGTCCTACGGCGCAGACTCCTAGCGCGCCCTTGCGGGCGCGTCGGCAGTTCGCTTCGCGAACTGCTTGGCCTTCGGCTCGCATTCGCTCGCGCCTTCGGCTAGGAGGTAAGCGCCGTTCTACGGCGCTTACCTTGCATGGAAGTACGCCCCCAGCGATGGGGGAATTGCCGGTACTTCCTTACGCGTCAGCGGTCGGGGATGCTTCCCCGGCTGAAGGCTCCTAGCCACCGATGAACTTCATCACGGTCACCTCGCCGGTGAACGACAGTGTCTGCTTGTCGCCCAGCGCCGCCAGCAGGAGGCGCTGCAGGCCGGCTCGGGCACCATCGTCCGGCAGTGCCAGCAGGTCCTTCATGTCGTGGCGGCGACTGCTGGACAGACAGCCGTAAAGAAAGCCGTTGGAGGAAAGGCGCAGCCGCGTGCAGGAGGCGCAGAACGGCTCCGACTCGTTGGCGATGATGCCGAACACCCCACGACCCGGCACCTCGAAGCGCACCGAGGTCGAGTCGAAGGCGGCATCGGTGCGGGCGTATTCATAGCGCGACCCGATCAGGGCCAAGATGTCCTCCATGCCGAAGAAATCCCGCGCGAACGAGGCGCCCTGCTTCAGGTGCCCCATGTTCATCAGCTCGATGTAGCGCAGTTCGATGGCGCGATCGAGGCAATAGTCGAGCATCGGCAACACTTGGTCCACGTTCGCCGTGCGCATGGGCACCATGTTCACCTTCACCTTGAGACCCGCCTCGATCATGAGGTCGATGCCGTGCAGCACGGTTGCGAGGTCGCCGCTGCGGGCGATGGCGTGGAAGCGATTGGGGTCCAGCGTGTCGAGGCTCACGTTGATGCGGCGCACGCCGGAGTCGATCACCGTGCGAGCCTTGCGCGGCAGGAGCTGGCCGTTGGTGGTGATGGATACGTCCGACAGCCCGAGTGCCATCACCTCCGGCAGCACTTCCTCGAACTTGGGCGAAAGCAGCGGCTCGCCGCCGGTGATGCGCAGCTTCTCGATCCCCGCCGACTCGATGAGCAGCCGCACCGCCCGCACAAGCTCGCTGGCCGAGAGCTCGAGCGCGGCCGCTTGCAGGCGCTTGCCGTCCGGCACGCAATAGGTGCAGGCGTAGTTGCAGGCCGCGGTGAGGCTGAGGCGAAGATTGCGGAATCGCCGGCCTTGTGCGTCAACGATCATGGGAGGAGGTTGTTCATGGCCATGCGCGATCATACCTTGTCGGGCGCGCGCCATGAAACCGATTCCGTGCATTACCTCGAGGTCCAGCATCGACGGTGCTATGTTGCGGCATGACTCGATCAAGAATTCGATGGAGGGAACCATGACCGAACGTGGATGCCAGCTTCGCTTCGCCATCGCCAGCCTGCTTGCAGCGCTCGGTGTGGTTGCGCCAACGCAGGCGGAGTACATCACCGTGGTTTCCTGGGGTGGCTCCTACGCCCGCGCCTGTCAGGAGGCGATCATCAAGCCGTTCATGGCCGAGACCGGCATCGATGTGCGGCTGGAGGACTACAACGGCGGCCTCGCGCAGATCCGCGCCCAGGTCGAGACCGGGGCGGTGCGCTGGGATGTCGTGGACATGGAAGTCGCGGACGCCGCCAGAGGCTGCGACGAGGGCCTGCTGGAGGTGGTGGACACCGACATCCTCGCCGCCTCCGCCGACGGCACGCCGGTGACGGAGGACTACCCGCCCGACACCATCGGCGACTGCGGCGCGGGCACAATCTTCTATTCCACGGTCTATGCCTACAACGCCGAACGAATGGGGGAAGAGGCGCCGCAAACGATCGACGATTTCTTCGATCTCGAACGCTTCCCGGGTCGCCGCGGGATGCGCCGCTCGCCACTCGGGAACATGGAGTTCGCGCTCATGGCCGATGGCGTGCCGCCGGATCAGGTGTATTCGGTGATGGACACCGACGAGGGCATTGCCCGCGCCTTTCGCAAGCTGGACACGATCAAGGATCAGGTGGTGTGGTGGGAAGCCGGTGCACAGCCGCCGCAAATGCTGGCGGACGGTGAAGTCGCCATGAGCACGGCCTACAACGGCCGCATCTTCAACGCCCAGGTGCTCGAAGGGCAGCCCTTCGTGATCGTCTGGGACGGACAGGTGTTGGACCACGGCGTGCTCGGTGTCGTCGCCGGCACGCCAAGGCTCGACGGCGCCCTCAAGTACGCGAGCTTTGTGTCGCGCCCGGAAATCATGGCAGCGGTCGGCAAGTACATCGCCTACAGCCCAGCGCGGCGCTCCGCCCTTCCCTTCGTCTCCACCCACCTCGCCACCGGCGTCGACATGCGCCCACACATGCCCACGAGCCCAGAGAACGTGAGCAAGGCGCTGCACAGTGACTGGCAATGGTGGAGTGACAACGGCGACGAGATGAACGAACGCTTTGCCACTTGGCTGGCGCGGTAGGGGCGGCGAGTAGCGCCTTGGGGCGAGAGGGCATCCTGGCCTCCCAACGCCCCCACAGGGGGTTGCAGCAAGCGGAATTTTCTTCCTAAACGCAGGCGGAATATCCTTCCTAGCCCAAGTTTACCAACGAAAAGAATAAACTGTTGTATCTCAACAATTTAGGTTGACCGAATCGCGCGCATGGCACTACATTCGTGCCCGACGTGATGGTTTCCCCTCAGACGACCGCCTGGTGTGTCCCCCCGGCTGAGGAGGGGATCCCCAAGGCATCGAGGATGGCCTTCTGCTGCGGTTCCGGGCGCGTCGCCTTGCGCACATGCAGCGTGCGTCCGTCGGCGCGCTTGAACGTCGCGGTCACCCGCTGACGGCCGCCGAGAATCCGTTTGAGCGTCGTCCAGTTCGCCGTGCGCATCGGCCCGTCGCCGCGCTCGGCCAGACGGGTGCGAATCACCTGGACCCGTTGGTAGGCGATCACCGTGATGAACAGATGGCCCTCGGCACGGCGCGGCTTGCGGTGATGGATGGGGCGCAGGCCCAGTTCGGATTTCAGGGAACGGAACGCCGCCTCGACATCCGTGAGCAGGGTGAAGGTGCGCCACAGGCGCTCCTCGCTGAAGTCGGTCTCGTTGCTGCGCAGGCAATAGACGCCCGGATGGGTGAGCATCGTCCCGGCCACCGGCGTGCGGAGGAAGGTCACCGCCACGGCCCGTTTGCCGCTCTCGTCGGTTGCCACCGCGATGTCGTAGTGTTGGCCGACACCGCGGCTCTTCTCCACCAGCCGGCCGATGCGTTGCCAGATCTTTTCCGGCTTCTTCTGCGTGCGCGGCCGCGACAGCCCCTCGTTGATCGCATCGAGATCCCGCTCCAGGCGTTGCGCAAACCGCTCGGCCATGCCGCGCTCCTTCTCGGCACGCTGCTCGGAGCAGCAGTACAGGCGCACCTCGCCCGCCTCGGCGTCGTCCACCTTCTCCAGATGCACCACCCCGCCGCTGCGGGTGCGGTGGGCGAGTGCCGCCTCGGGCTCGAAGCGGCGCTTGCGCTCGCGCGAGACCACGATGTAGCGGTACCCGTTCGCCTTCAGCCAGTCGACCTGTCGCTCGGTGGCGATGCCCCGGTCGAGCACCACCCGCGACCCCGGCGGTGCCCCGAGCGCGTCCAGCATGCCGGAAAGCGTCCGGTCTTCCTTGACGTTGCCCGCGAACACCCGCGAACGCCGCACGAAACCACCCCCGTCCAGCACCAGCCCCAGGGTGAGCAGCTTGCAGTCGCTGCGCTTCTCCTTCGAATGCCCCCGCCGCGCCTCGGGCTGATCCGCCACATCGCCCTCGTAATAGGTGTTGGTCAGATCGTAGAGCGTCACCGTCGGCGCCAGGTCGAACAGGTCCATGGCGCTCTCGAACAGATGCGCCTCGATCGCTTCGCGGTGGGCAACCAAGGCATCCGAGGCCCGGTACAACTGCATCGCCCCCATGGTCTCGAAGTCCACACCCAGCAACTCCCCCAAGGCACTGCGCTCGCGCAGCCAGGCGTGCGTGGCCCGCTCCGAGGCCGGGTACGCAAGCCGCGCCACGATCGAGGCCACCGCGGCCGTGCACGGCGACGCGTTGATGCCCAGGGTCGACAGCAACTCCATCAGGCCCAACCGCTCGACCGCCCACAGTCCCGCCTGCTCGACCGCCCACAGTCCCGCCTGCTCGACGCCCACGCTGCGCGGGCGCGTCAACTCGAGCGACGCCACGTCCACACGGACCGGATCACGCACCGCTTCGGCGTCCCCCGCCCGGCCGCGGGCCAGCAGTTGCGCCCCGATCCGTTGCGCTTCTTCCTCGACGGCAGCCGGCGCATCGTCGGTGAGCGGCGCCTGGCCGTTCAAGATCTCGTCGATGCGCCGGCACAGTTCCGGCCACTCCTCCACAGGCAGGTCGAAATCGCTGCCGAGGTTCAACAACGTGCGCTGGCGGACCTTGGCGCCGTCGCGCCGACTGTGCACGAGGCGGTGGGAGTGGTAGTCCTGGCCGCCGGTGCGGCGGGTGAGGGTACGGCGGATGAACATGGCGGGTGACGGTAGCGGCGCCGGCCACCCATGTCAACCGACACCACCCCATTATGGCACTACATCGGTCGATCCACCCCACCAGGAACCGGAAAACAACGAGTTGCCGACCCCAAAACCGTCAATCACCGCAAGATCGGGCGAAAATCACGGGGTTGTTGGTAAAGATGGGCTAGGCAAACGAGGAATCATGTTCCTAGAAATTAGGGATTTTTTCTCCTAGAGAAATGTTGCCATCTTCAAACAACGGGGTTAGATTTCGACTTGGTGTCCTTACGGAGATGGCGACATGGGTGACTTCAGGAACTGGGTCTCAAGCCGAAAGCTGGTCTGTGGCGGCCTCCTTCTGGCCGCTGCCGGGTGTACGAGCGATTCGGGCAGCCAACTGGGCCAGCCGACCCATCATTGGGCTCGCGCCGACGTGTCGGTGGCGAAGTACAACTTCCACAACTCCCGCTGCCTTGGCGACACGCAGGTGAACATGCACGGAGCGCGACAAGACTCGGCGGAGTTCCTCGCCTATCGTGCTTGCATGGAAGGCGAGGGCTACGAGCTGATCGCGCTGTCGCCCTACGACCGGTACCCCGACTGACCTGACCTCTGTAGCCTCTGTACCTGACCTCTGTAGCCTCTGTAGTAGAGAGGGGAGGGTTCCCTCCCTACAGATACGGGCCTCAGCCTTCCCGCACGACTGCCGGCATCCTTCGAAGGGAGGAGGGCATCCCTTTCCTGCGCCGCAAGGCGCGTTCTCGCCCTTCCGAGGCCCATCAACCTTCCTGCAAGGCCGCCACCAGCGCGTCCACGAAGCCCGTGGCCCAGAAGATGCGGTTGGAACCCTTCACCAGGATCGTGTCGCCCGGCCGCAACGATTGCGCGCAAGAGGCGGCGAAGGCGGCGTCCGCGTTGGGCAGCCATTGCGCCTCGCCGACTGCGCCGAGTTCCTCATGCAGGGGCGCCATGCCCGAACCGATGCAGAACACTTGGTCCAATCCTTCGCAAGCGGCAACGAGATCCCGATGAAAGCGCTCGCCGTCGTCCCCAAGCTCCAGCATCTCGCCGAGTGCGGCAATCCTGCGCCCGCCGGGGTCAAGGGATTCGGCCTCGAGCGCCTCCAAGGCGGTCTTCATGCTGGCGGGATTGGCGTTGTAGCTGTCGTCAATCACTGTCACGCCACCGGCCTCGATGCGGTTGCCACGTCCCTTCGGCAGTTGCGCCGTGTGGATCTCTTCAAGTTGCGCCAAGGGCATTTCGAGGGCCAGCAGCGCCGCGGCGCAGGCCGCAACGGACATGGCGCAGTGCTGCCCTCCTCCCGGCACCGGTGCGGCGACCATGCCTTGCGGAGTGGCGAGTCGGGCACGGTCGCCATCGAGGCGCAGCAGGCACACGTCGGCTGATTCCTCCCTGCCGAACGTGAGTGTCCGCGGGGCGTCCTTCAATGGCTGCACCTGCTCGTGCCGCACCAGCACCCCATCCGTGCCAACGCCTTCGGCGATGGAGAGCTTTTCCCGGCGAATGCCTTCGAGCCCATCGTCGAAGAACTCGATGTGCGCAGGGTGGACGTTCAGGACGATACCGACGTTCGGCGCCGCCAGGCGGCTGAGCGGTGCGATTTCGCCGGGGTGATTGGTGCCGATCTCGTACACCGCCGCGGTGGCATCCTGTGGCGTCGAAGCAAGCGTCCACGGTACGCCGATGTGGTTGTTGAGGTTGCCGGTGGTAGCGAAGGCACCTAGCGCATGGCACAGGAACTCCTTGCAGGTGGTCTTGCCGCTGCTGCCGGTGACCGCAGCCACGGGGCAGGCAAGCTGGCCGCGCCGATGGCGTCCGAGCGCCCAAAGTCCGTCCAGCGTATCGGCCACGCGCAACGTCGGCACGGGGTAGGTTTCGTCTTGATGCGCCAAGACGCCGGCGGCGCCGCGGCGGATCGCATGGGCGATGAAGTCGTGGCCATCCCGGTTCGATGCGGAACTGGCGCGAAAGCGTGGCCCCGGATTGCCTGGAAGCGCCACGAACAGGTTCCCCGGAGCGAGCTTCCGGGAGTCGATGGCAATTCCGTTGATGTCCGGCCCTTCCTCCGCCGGCAACCCCAAGGCCGAACGCAAGTCTGACCATCGCCACAAGGAACTCACTTTAACGACACTCCATAACCACTTGCACGACAGGATCTGCCAGCCAAATCAGCCCCGCCAGGAGCCGGCGCCGTTCCACGGCGCTTGCATCCTAGCGCACACCAGCGCCACAGCGTGAAGGGCGAGATGCCGTCGCTGCAGCGTCCCTGGGAGGGACACGCCGTGCCGATGGTGCCGATGGCTGCGACGTACGTCCCTACGGCACTCCCACGGCACTTCCAATTGCCGCCCGGAGTTCCCACAATGGCAAATTCAGTCGCAAGCGACCGTGTCCATGTCCATGCACCGTGCCATCAGGCAGTTCTTCTCCGGCGTATCCCGTGCCTTTGCGTGGGGCCGCGCAGCCCTCGGCAATGCGCTGGTGCTCTTGGTCGCCATCGGCATCGCTGCCTTGCTCGTGTCTTCCGGCCCGTCCACGCCCAGCATCGGACTCGGCAGCGCCTTGGTGCTTGACCCGGCCGGGGCCATCGTCGAGGAGAGGGTTACCCCAACGGCCACCGAGGTGCTGGCCGGAGGGCCGCCCACCGGCCCGCGGCTGCGGGACATCACCGACGCTCTGACGGAGGCCGCCGGCGACCATCGCATCGCCGCCCTGTTCGTCGATGTGGAAGACCTTGCCTTCGTTGCGCCCGCGCATCTGCACGCCATTGGCGAGGCCCTAACCGCCTTCAAGGCGAGCGGCAAGCAAATCGTCGCCTTTGGTGACCACTTCAGCCAAAGCCAGTATTACCTGGCCAGCTTTGCCGATCAGCTGTTTCTGGCGCCCATGGGCGAGGTCAGCTTCCTCGGCTACGGCCTATTCGGCTTCTACACCAAGGATTTGCTCGACAAGCTGCGGGTGAATGTCCATGTCTTTCGCGCCGGCGAGTTCAAGGATGCGGTCGAGCCCTATACCCGCAACGAGATGTCCGAGAAGTCCCGCCGCAGCTACCAGGCGCTGGTGGACCAAACCTGGGCCATGTTCCTGAACCAGGTCGCCAGCAATCGCGGCATCGGCACCGATGCGCTGGCGAACTTCGCCGCCCGATACGACGAACATCTGGCCGCAGCGGACGGCGATGCCGCACGGACGGCGCTCGAAGCCGGCCTCGTGGACGAACTGCTCGATGCGAACGAAGTGCGCGCGCGTCTCGCCGATATGGCGGGCACGGATGGCGACGGCTATCGCAGCACCTCCTTCGCCGACTACCTGCGCCCTTCCTTGCCCTCGCCGGACGCACCCATCGCTGTCATCACCGCGTCCGGGCTCATCCTTTCCGGTTCCGGCGACGACGGCATTCGCGCCGGCGACTTCACCCGACGCATTCACAACGTCCGCAAGGACGACTCCGTGAAGGCGCTCGTGGTGCGACTCGACACCGGCGGCGGCAGCGCCTTCGCCTCCGAGGCGATTCGACGGGAACTCGAGCTCTTGCGCATGAAGGGCAAGCCGGTGGTGGTTTCGATGGGATCGGCTGCGGCTTCCGGAGGCTATTGGATCGCCACCGCCGCCGACCGAATCGTCGCTTCGCCGTTCAGCATCACCGGTTCCATTGGCGTGTTCGCGCTGGTGCAGACGCTGGAGGAGAGCCTTGCCGGTGTCGGCGTCAACTTCGACGGTGTGGCGACGGGACCCTTGGCTGGCGGCATGAGCGTCTTCGATGGCGTCGGCGAACAGATGCAGCGGGTGCTGCAATCGAGCGTCGACTACACCTACCGGCAATTCATCAATGTGGTCGCCCGCGGTCGCGGCATGTCGCCAGACGAAGTGCGGGCGGTGGCAGACGGCCGCGTGTACAGCGGCCAGCAGGCGGTGGAAGTGGGTCTGGTGGACGAGGTGGGCACCCTCGACGATGCCATCCGCATCGCCGCCGAGCTTGCCGGAGTGGAGGACCCCGAAGTGCGTTTCCTGCACCGGCAGCTATCGCCACAGGAGGAACTGCTGCAACGGATGGTCGAGGAGTTCGCCGGTCTAGGCACACCAAGGCTGCCGGCGGCAGCGACCCGCCACATCGTCCAGGAGATGGATCGCCTGCTCCTCCTCAACGACCCCCGCCACGTCTACGCCATCTGCCGAACCTGCACGCCAGTGCTTTGAGCCACAGAACATCGCGGATGGGAAGATCCCGCGCCCCAAGGGCACATCAACCTCCGCCCAAGCGGGAAGAAGAGGTGGGAGCGCCCGCGCCGCGCCTCTCTGGGGGGCGTCTCGCCCTCCTCGCGCGCCGCAAGGCGCGTTAACCCAAGTTTACCAACGAAAAAAATAAACTGTTGTATCTCAACAATTTAGGTTGACCGAATCGCGCGCATGGCACTACATTCGTGCCCGACGTGATGGTTTCCCCTCAGACGACCGCCTGGTGTGTCCCCCCGGCTGAGGAGGGGATCCCCAAGGCATCGAGGATGGCCTTCTGCTGCGGTTCCGGGCGCGTCGCCTTGCGCACATGCAGCGTGCGTCCGTCGGCGCGCTTGAACGTCGCGGTCACCCGCTGACGGCCGCCGAGAATCCGTTTGAGCGTCGTCCAGTTCGCCGTGCGCATCGGCCCGTCGCCGCGCTCGGCCAGACGGGTGCGAATCACCTGGACCCGTTGGTAGGCGATCACCGTGATGAACAGATGGCCCTCGGCACGGCGCGGCTTGCGGTGATGGATGGGGCGCAGGCCCAGTTCGGATTTCAGGGAACGGAACGCCGCCTCGACATCCGTGAGCAGGGTGAAGGTGCGCCACAGGCGCTCCTCGCTGAAGTCGGTCTCGTTGCTGCGCAGGCAATAGACGCCCGGATGGGTGAGCATCGTCCCGGCCACCGGCGTGCGGAGGAAGGTCACCGCCACGGCCCGTTTGCCGCTCTCGTCGGTTGCCACCGCGATGTCGTAGTGTTGGCCGACACCGCGGCTCTTCTCCACCAGCCGGCCGATGCGTTGCCAGATCTTTTCCGGCTTCTTCTGCGTGCGCGGCCGCGACAGCCCCTCGTTGATCGCATCGAGATCCCGCTCCAGGCGTTGCGCAAACCGCTCGGCCATGCCGCGCTCCTTCTCGGCACGCTGCTCGGAGCAGCAGTACAGGCGCACCTCGCCCGCCTCGGCGTCGTCCACCTTCTCCAGATGCACCACCCCGCCGCTGCGGGTGCGGTGGGCGAGTGCCGCCTCGGGCTCGAAGCGGCGCTTGCGCTCGCGCGAGACCACGATGTAGCGGTACCCGTTCGCCTTCAGCCAGTCGACCTGTCGCTCGGTGGCGATGCCCCGGTCGAGCACCACCCGCGACCCCGGCGGTGCCCCGAGCGCGTCCAGCATGCCGGAAAGCGTCCGGTCTTCCTTGACGTTGCCCGCGAACACCCGCGAACGCCGCACGAAACCACCCCCGTCCAGCACCAGCCCCAGGGTGAGCAGCTTGCAGTCGCTGCGCTTCTCCTTCGAATGCCCCCGCCGCGCCTCGGGCTGATCCGCCACATCGCCCTCGTAATAGGTGTTGGTCAGATCGTAGAGCGTCACCGTCGGCGCCAGGTCGAACAGGTCCATGGCGCTCTCGAACAGATGCGCCTCGATCGCTTCGCGGTGGGCAACCAAGGCATCCGAGGCCCGGTACAACTGCATCGCCCCCATGGTCTCGAAGTCCACACCCAGCAACTCCCCCAAGGCACTGCGCTCGCGCAGCCAGGCGTGCGTGGCCCGCTCCGAGGCCGGGTACGCAAGCCGCGCCACGATCGAGGCCACCGCGGCCGTGCACGGCGACGCGTTGATGCCCAGGGTCGACAGCAACTCCATCAGGCCCAACCGCTCGACCGCCCACAGTCCCGCCTGCTCGACCGCCCACAGTCCCGCCTGCTCGACGCCCACGCTGCGCGGGCGCGTCAACTCGAGCGACGCCACGTCCACACGGACCGGATCACGCACCGCTTCGGCGTCCCCCGCCCGGCCGCGGGCCAGCAGTTGCGCCCCGATCCGTTGCGCTTCTTCCTCGACGGCAGCCGGCGCATCGTCGGTGAGCGGCGCCTGGCCGTTCAAGATCTCGTCGATGCGCCGGCACAGTTCCGGCCACTCCTCCACAGGCAGGTCGAAATCGCTGCCGAGGTTCAACAACGTGCGCTGGCGGACCTTGGCGCCGTCGCGCCGACTGTGCACGAGGCGGTGGGAGTGGTAGTCCTGGCCGCCGGTGCGGCGGGTGAGGGTACGGCGGATGAACATGGCGGGTGACGGTAGCGGCGCCGGCCACCCATGTCAACCGACACCACCCCATTATGGCACTACATCGGTCGATCCACCCCACCAGGAACCGGAAAACAACGAGTTGCCGACCCCAAAACCGTCAATCACCGCAAGATCGGGCGAAAATCACGGGGTTGTTGGTAAAGATGGGTTAACACTCTGGTTTGCGAGGGGTGCTGGGGGGCGAGGGCATTGAAGCCCTCGCTTGCGCCGCAAGGCGCGTCCGTGAGCGACGGAATGGCTGCATGAATCAACTCTTCCTCTCGAAAGAAACCCTGGCCTCGGAGAGGGCGGCCCCCGGAGCGACCGCATCCTTTCTGCGGCAGGCCCGCGCCAGGAGGCGCCCACGAGGACCGTATGAATGCTGTTCTCGAAGGGTGCCGCCCTTCTTTCGTTGGCACCGCGTTACAGGCCAGGCCGCGCGACGGAATGGTGCCCCGTCTCGAACCAACGTCGCATGCTGGGGATGGGGCAGTGGTATCTATCTGAGCCGGGCTTCTTCTGCAACATGCCGGCATGGGTCATTGCCTCCACGAAATCCATGCCGTTTGGGGCGTACTTGGAAGTGTTGGCAAGATGGATGTCGGCGGTCTCTGCCAAAGCGACTCCTTCACCGCCATCACGTTCCGCAGCTTCCTGCACCACGGCGCGGGTGGCGTCCCGATACCGGCCCCGGAACACGTTGCCATGTCGGCTCTGATAGTAGAGATTCCGCGACGCTTCGATGTGGCGACACACGGCGTCCGTATCGAGGTCGGCGAGGTCGCGTGAGTCCGCAGCCAGCAGTCCCTCCGCCACAGCCGCAACCTGCACGCGCAGGTGCTGGGGCCAATGATCTCCGCCCGCCACCATCCAATCCACCAGTGCCGTCACGGCACCCAATCTGCCCTGGGCGCCGAGGTAGTCCACGAGCATGTCGCGAACGTACTCGCGGCTTTCTTGGGGTTCGAGTCCCCCAAGCGTGAGGATGTTGGCGCCGTCAAGGCGCGTGATGCCGGCCTGTTCATTCAACACCGCCTGCGTGTCGGCCAACCCGGCGTACACCGGCACGATGGACACGCAGCCGTCCGGTGGGCCTTCGTGGAGCGCAAAGGGGATCCTGTCGTGGTGGATGTCGCCGTGCTGGGTGAAGGTCTGCATTTCGTCCACGAACAGAAGAATGGGCCGACCGGCAAGCTCCTCCCCATACAGATCCCGGATGGTGTGCCAAGGCACCATGCCTTCGCGTTCCGCCTTGACGGTGTCCGAGGGCACCTCCGTTTCGACAGCATGGGACACACCGCCCTTGGCCACCAACGCGTTCGCTTCGGTCGAGAGAGCTTGGGATCGGGTCATTCGCTCCGCCGGAGCCTTGCCGAACACCTTGCCCAGTGCGGTCACAAACGCGGCTGGGCCCAGCAGGTCTCCCTGCAACTGAATCGGCACAGCTGCTTCCATGTCGCCGTAGCGGCGCATGGCTTCGGCGATGAATGCGGACTTGCCCGCGCCCGGAGCCCCACCGATAACGATAGTCGTGCTGCCGGGTTGAAGCTTCACCTTCTCAATCATTGCCGCCACGCGTGCGAACAAGGCGTGACGGCCCACGAACACCGGCTCGACGTCGCGGTCACCCAGCAGGCAGTATTCCCTCAGGCGCCGTCGCCATTGTGCATCGTTGAGTTCCGTGGCAGGGGTCATGGCGTTCTCGGAAACGGCTCGATTCGGCTCCTTGGACCTCTACGGCCGAGTGAGCGGTTCCATTGTCGCACACGCCCGGCACCGCCGTCGGTGGGGCCACCTCGTCGTGCGGAATAAACAGCATGTGGCGAATGCAGCAAAGACACGGCTACCGCCAGAGGAAGCCTCGGCCTGTGGTGCGGTATTGGGTGGCTTCGGCGTTCGTGATCTTGATGCCCTCGGTGCGGAGCTTCTCGCCGAGAGCGAGGTGGTTCGGGTCTGTGGCGTGCTTCTCCGTGGCGGCGGCGTCTGTGCAGGCCATTGCGAACAGGAGGTCGCCTGCGGCCCACGGGTCGGAGTCTGGGAAGTCGGCGACCACGCCGCCGGCATAGACCAGCGTGTCAGGCTCGGCGTCCCAGCAATAGCGGGCGTGTTCGCGGCTCAGGTCGATGAATCGGTGGCGGTGGGTGGGGGTGGCGAAGCTCATGCCGAGTAGCGTCAGGGAGTGTTCGGTGCCCTTGGCTGACGGCGCCAGGTTTGGGCGCGACCACCAGCCGTAGTCCGGCACGTCGAAGGCGATGTTGACGAGGGAGCGGCGCTTGATCATGCGGCGGCTGCCCATGGCTTCGCCGATGGCTTTGTGGGACGGGCGTTCCATGTGGATCTGCAGGCTCGACAGGCCCCGTTCGTAGCGCTCGTAAACGAGCACGCGGGTTTCGTCTTCAACGTGGACCGCGGCCTCGTAGGCAGTGGTTTCCGGTTCGTGGTCGTAGGCGTCTTGGGCACGCTTCTCCCATTCGTCAAGCCACTCGGTTGTGGTGGTGGTTTCGGTTCGAATCTCGAATTCCACGACGGCGATCATGGGGCGGTCGTCGTTGCTCATTAGGGTGCTCTCGGTAAACTTGCATCCAGTTCATCATACGTCTGGCGAGTTGCCCAAGTGGCGTCAGTCGGAACCATACGAAGTGCCTGCGAGGCTGTCGCGCCTGCTTCGGGAAGCCGGGCGGAAGGCGATCCTGCGTTCCGAACTCGTCCCGCACGCCCCGGCGCACGCCTGCGATCGAGCGCTGCGCCATTTCTGCGACTCCGGTGAACTGACGCGGGTTGGCCAAGGCATCTACGGCATCGGCGCTGCCAAGGTGTTCGAAATCGTGCCGGAAGCGATGCCGAGCTGGGCTATCGCATCCTGCCGGAGGCGCCGGTGCATGGGTATGGCCAGAAGTCGGGAGGCGCAGTCTGGCGGCTGGACCGACCCTGCCGTGGCTTCATCCGCAAGCGTGGGGTGCAGGCGATGTTCGAGACGCCGGATGGGAGGCCGGTCGCGAGCCAACAACAAGGAGGCAACGTGGAACCGATGCCGCCAGCGCCACGGCGACGAGACCGGTCGCAATCCGATGCACCGCCCAAGCTCAATAGCGGATGGAGGTGTCGAGCGTCACCCAACGGCCATCGCGCACCACCGAAAGCGCCGACTCGTCGACCCCCTTGTGGTCGTTCGGGCCAAAGACGATGGAGTAGCCGAAGATGTCGGTGTAGTCGTTGATCGACTCCATCGCCTCGATGAACTTCTCGCGGGTGAGGTCGCGTCCGGCGCGTTCGAGCGCCACCGCCACGAGATCGGCGCCGCGGTAGCCCTCCATCGCCGGCAACCCGGCCTCCTCGCCGTACCGTTCTCGATAGCGACGCATCCAGTCGCGCTGTTCCTCCGGCAGGGTCTCGTCGTCTTCGTAGATCTTGGCCATGTGGACGAAGGCGTAGTAGCCCTCGCCCGCGCCGCTCTCCTGATCGGCGATCACCTGACCGTAGGCGGCGTTATTGCCCACCCAAGCCACGTCGACATAGCCGAGCTTGCGCGCCGCCTCCAGGATGAGAATGGTATCGCGATGCACCGAGCCCAGCATCACGAGGTCGCAGCCGGCGTTGCGCAGGCGAATCACGGACGCGGTGAATTCGCTGTCGGTGATCTTGTGCGCCGCGGTCTCGGCGATCTCGATGCCCATCTCGGCGGCCTGGTCCTGGGCGCCTTCGAGAATCTCAAGGCCGTAGTCGTTGTTGAGGTACATCACGCAAGGCGTGGTCTTGCCCTCGTGCTCGACGAAATACTTCACGCCGGCGCGGATTTCGTCGTAATAGGTGCCGTGCTGGGAGAACATCAAGCGCTCGAACGGCTCCACCATCGCCCTCGCGCCGGTGCCGGGGAAGATGTTCGGCACGCCGGCGCGGAACTGCGTCTGCATCACGGCGTTGTTGGTGGGCGTGCCCACCGCCATCAGCATGGCGAAGATCTTGTCGCGATTGATGAGCTTGTTGGCGGCGGAGATGGCGCGAGGCACCTGATACTGCGTGTCTTCGACGATGTAGCGGATGGTGCGGCCATGCACGCCGCCGGCCTCGTTTACCTCATCGAAGCGCATCCGGGCACCGTTGAGGACGCCCACGCCCCAGATGGCGATGGCGCCGGATAGGTCGGTATGGGTGCCGAACACCACTTCCGTGTCCGTCACGCCGTCCACCACCGGCGCTTCCGCGTCCGCCTCGGTGGCAGCCTCGCCGCAGCCGCCGAGGCCCAACGGCAACCCCAGCGCCAGAGCCAGTCCAATGGCAAGCGATCTCTTCCTGTGCGACATCTCGCGACGCTCCTCGTGTCAGCGTGCCAAGCGTGGCCCTGTTGGGGGCTTCAAATCAAGTCTGCGGGCGCGCGGCGCGCGCGGCCCCCATCGCCGGACGCGACCCCCATCGCTTCCCCACACGGAAGTGATGGGGAAGGCGCTCGCCGCTGCTCCTGTCGCTCCCTTCTTGGGTGGAGTCCGGAAACGGCCAAGGTTCCCGGAGGGTGGGCCGCCTCCCCGAGACGCCTGCCTCCGCCGGCACCCTTCATCGAAGCCTACCCCCCACGATACATCGCCGTGATCAGATCGGCGTATTTCTCGTTCACCACCTTGCGCTTGAGCTTCTGCGTGGGGGTCAGTTCGTCGTCTTCCGGGTCCAGAAGCTGGTCGATCAGGCGGAAGCGCTTGATGGTCTCGACCTGAGCGAAGCGCTCGTTCACGCGCTCGATTTCGCTCCAGATCAAGTCCTCCACCTCACGGGTGTGGCAGAGGCTGGTGTAGTTGGTGAACGGCACGTCGTTGTCCTGGGCGAACTTGGTGACGTTCTCGTCGTCGATCATCACGAGGCATGTCAGATAGGGGCGCCGGTCCCCCACCACCACCGCGTCGGTGATGTAGGGCGAGAACTTGAGCTGGTTCTCGATCTCGCTCGGCGTGATGTTCTTGCCGCCGGCGGTGATGATGATGTCCTTCATCCGGTCCACCACATAGACGAAGCCGTCGTCGTCGATGCGCCCCACGTCCCCCGTGTGCAGCCAGCCTTGGCGGAAGGTCTCCGCCGTCTTCTCCGGCTTGTTCCAGTACCCCAGAATTACGCCGGGGCTCTGGATGACGATCTCGTTCTCGTCCGAAATCGCCACGTCCACCCCTTCGGCGGCCTTGCCGACGCTGCCGATGCGAAAGTTCCCGGGCAGGTTGGCGGTGGCAAGTCCGGCGCATTCCGTCTGGCCATAGACTTCGTACATCGGCGTGCCGAGGGCCCAATACCAGTCGATGAGCTCCGGCGCGATGGGTGCCGCGCCGGTGGAAAGCCAGCGGCAGCGATCGATGCCGAGCAGGCGGCGGATGTTCCGCAGCACCAGTCTGTAGGCGAGGAAGAACGCCGCCGCAAGGTGCCACGGTACCGCCTCGTCCCGCTTGAGACAGGCCGCCCGCCGTTCGCCGATGCCGATGGCGAGGCGATAGGCCAGCCTGCCGGTGGCGGTCGCCTCCTTGAGTTTGATCTGCACCAGCGAGAACTGCTTCTCCCACACCCTCGGCACGGCGAAGTGGATGGTGGGCGAGACCTCCTGCTGATCGTGGCTGGTGGTCTCGACGCTCTCCACCAGATTCACCACCGAGCACGTCTCGATGGGCGAGAAGGTGTAGAACATGCGCCCTGCCACGTGCGCCAGGGGCAGGAAGCCGAGCTGCTCGTCGCTGGCCTCGACGCCGTAGCACCGCTGCAGGAGGTTCATCATGAACAGCATGTTGCGGCCAGAGATCATGGCGCCCTTCGGTGCGCCGGTGGTGCCGGAGGTGTAGGTGAGAATCATCAGGTCGTCCGGGGCGGCGCCATCGATCTCCGCATCCCACGCTTGCGGATGCTCCTGGCCGTACTCTGCCCCAAGCTCCAGCAAGGCATCGAACGACATGCACATGGGGTCGTCCAGCGCCCGCAGCCCCTCCATGTCGAAGATGACGATGCGTTCGAGGGTCGGGCAGCGCTCCCGCACCTCCAGCACCTTGTCAAGCTGCTCCTCGTCTTCGGCGAAATAGAAGCGCGTGCCGCTGTCGTTGATGAGGTATTCCACCTGCGGCGGCGCATCGGTGGGATAGACGCCGTTGCTGACGCCACCGGCGCAGATGACGCCGAGGTCCGCAAACAGCCACTCCTTGTTCACTTCCGAGGCGATGGAACACACCTCGCCGCGCTTGAGCCCCAGCGCCTTCAGGCCAAGCCCGGCACGCCGCGCCCGGTCGCCGTAGTCCGACCAGCTGTATTCGTTCCAGACTCCGAAGTCCTTCTCCCGGAACGCCACCTTGTCGCCCAGCTCCCGCACCCGCCGGCGGAAAAGCTGCGGCACCGTGGTGCAGCCGTCGATGGCCACCTCGCTCTTCGCCGCAACGTTCATCGCCAGGTTTTCCTCTGCTTCCAGCGCCGCCGCCCGCGCACGCCCTGATCCTTCATGCCGAGATAGAACTCCTTGATGTCCGTGGCATTGCGGAGCCGCTCGCACGTGTCCTCCATGACGATGCGGCCTACTTCCATCACATAGCCATAGCCGGCGAGGTCCAGCGCCATGCGGGCGTTTTGCTCCACCAACAGCATGGTCACCTGCTGCTCCTGGTTGAGGCGTCCGACGATGCTGGCGATCTCCGCCACCAGCAGGGGCGAGAGGCCCAGCGACGGCTCGTCGAGCAGCATCAGCTTGGGGCGCGCCATCAGGGCCCGGCCAATGGCAAGCATCTGCTGCTGGCCGCCGGAAAGAAAGCCTCCGGCGAGCTTGCGCCGTTCGGCCAGGGCCGGGAAGTAGCCATAGACGAGATCGAGGTCCTTGGCGACGCCGCCGTCCTTGCGGGCGAAGGCGCCCATGCGCAGGTTCTCCTCCACCGTCAGGAAGGGGAAGATCTCGCGCCCTTCCGGCACGTGGCCGATGCCGAGTCGAGCGACGCGGTCGGGGTCGCGGCCGGTGATGTCCTGATCGTCGAAGGTCACCTTGCCCTTCTGCGGCTCCATGGCGCCGCTGATGGTCTTGAGCACGGTGGTCTTGCCAGCCCCGTTTGCGCCCAGGATCGTGACGATGCTGGATTCGGCAACCTCCAGCGAGACGCCGCGGATGGCCATGACCGGGCCGTAGTAGGTCTCGATGTTGCGCAGGTTCAGAAGGGCCATCCGCGTGCGCTCCCCTTCAGTCGCCGAGATAGGCGCGCAGCACTTCGGGATGCTGCTGGATTTCCGTTGGCTCGCCCGTTGCCAAAACCACGCCGTCCGCCATCGCCAGCACGCGGTCGGATACCGTGGCCACCAGGTTCATGTCGTGTTCCACCATGGCCACGGTGATGCCGAGGTCGGCCACGATGTCGTCGATCCAGAAGGAGAGGTCCTCGGTCTCCTCCGGGTTCAGCCCTGACGACGGCTCGTCGAGCAGCAGGAGCTTGGGATCGAGGCACAGCGCCCGGGCGATTTCCACCATCTTGCGGGCGCCATACGGCAATCCGCCAACGGGCAGTTCGCGATGGCCCTGCAGGTCCAGAAGATCAATCACGTCCTCCACCTTGCGCCGAAAGGAAAGTTCCTGCCGCCGCACCTTCGACAGGAACAGGAGGTCGGCGGCAAGTCCCGTCTGGCGGTGGACGTGCTGGCCGATGAGCAGGTTCGTGAGCACCGTCTCGTGCTCGAACAGCTCCGTGTTCTGAAACGTGCGGGCGATGCCGAGGGAGGCGATGCGGTGCGTCGGCAGCGAGGTGATGTCTTGCTCGTCGAACGCCATGCTGCCGGCGTCCGCATCGTAGAAGCGGCTGATGAGGTTGAAGATCGTGGTCTTGCCGGCGCCGTTGGGGCCGATGATGCTGAATACCTCGCCGGGTTCGATGGCAAAGGAGACGTCGCGCACGGCACGCACGCCACCAAAGCTCAAGGAAAGGCCCTCAGCTCGAAACAGGCTCACGTCAGCGAACTCGCTCGGTGCGCAGATAGCTGCGCTGGCGCTTGTAGGTGGCCTTGCGGTAGAGCGGGAACTCGTCGAACCAAAGCCGAATCTTCACCCAGCGGCCGTAGATGCCGAGCGGCTCGAAGACCAGGAACAGCACCAGGATGAGGCCAAAGAGGCCAGGTTCGAGGCCCGGAATCTCGCCGATCCACGACGGCAGCGCATCGCGCCCGAAGGCGATCACCTGCGGCAAGAGGCCGAGGAAGATGGCACCGTAGATGACGCCGTGCAACGAGCCCAGGCCACCCACCACCACCATCAGCAGCAATTGGATGGAGGTCTGCACGGTGAAGGCGTCCGGGGCCAGATAGCCGATCTTGTGGGCAAACAGGCTGCCAGCCAGGCCCGTGAACGCGGCAGAGACGGCAAATGACGCGCACTTGGTACGGGCGAGGTCGATGCCCACGCTCTGTGCCGAGATTTCGGAATCGCGCACGGCGATGAAGGCGCGGCCCGTTGGCGAGCGCAACAGGTTGAGCGCGGCCAAGAGGCACAGCGCGAGCACCACCAGGCACAGGAAGTAGAAGGTGACCGGCGTATCGAGCGGCAATCCCAACACCTGCGCCTCCTGCACTCTCATGCCGAAGTGCCCGCCGGTGACGGATTCCCAGTGTTCGATCACCCAGGCGGCAATACGCTCGAAGGCAAGTGTGGCCACGGCCAGATAGATGCCGGTCATGCGCAGCGCCGGCAGGCCGACGACGTAGCCCACCAAGGCACAAAACGCCGTCGCCAGCGGCACCGAAACGAAGAACGGCACGCCCCGTTCCAGCAGCACCGCATGGGTGTAGGCGCCGATGGCGAGAAAAGCGGCGTGGCCGAGACTGACGAGGCCCGTATAGCCCACCAGCAGCATCAGACCGACGCCGGCGATGGCCCAGATATAGACGAGCGCAAGCTCGCCAAGATAGAACGCTTCCAGCCACAGCGGCGCCGCCAGCGCCACCAGCGCCAGCAGGCCATACCAGAACCGCTGCCCGCCGTGCAGGAAGAGGTTCACGTCCTGGCCGTAGTTGGTCTTGAGGACGAAACGCACGGCGGTTCAGACCTTCTTCTGCTGCAAGGTGGCGAAGATGCCTTCGGGGCGCAGGAACAGCATTGCCAGCAGGATCACGAAGGCGCTCACCTCGGACATCCCGGCCGGCAGATACAGGCCGACGAACTGCTCGGCGATGCCGATGATGAGGCCGCCGACGATGGCGCCGGGTAGGCTGCCGAAGCCGCCGACGATGGCGGCCGCAAACGCCTTGATGCCGACGAGCCCCATGAGCGGATCGATCAGCGACACTGGCGCCACCAGAATCCCCGCCGCGGCGGCGATGGCCGCAGAAATCCCCCACACCAGCGAGAACACCCGCTTCACCGGAATGCCGACATAGAACGCCGCAAGCTGGTTCTGCGACGCCGCCTGCATGGCGATGCCGATGCGCGTGAAGCGGAAGAAGAGGTACAGCAGCAGGCACAGGATCGCGGTGCCGACGACTATGGCAATGTTCTCGTAGCCGATGATGAGACCGCGCAGCTCCACCACCTCCCCGGCGAAGGGCGAGTCGAGTGCCCGTGGCTGATTGCCCCAGATCGCTCCCGCAATGGCGCGGATGACGAAGCCCAGCCCAATCGTGAGCATCAGCACGGCAAACGGCGGCTCCCCGATCATGGGCCGCAGCAGGCCCCGTTCGAGCGCCATGCCGAGCCCCCCCATGATGACGAGCGTCAGCACGAACACCACCGCAAACGGCAGCCCCGCAAGGTTGCCAAGACTGAACGCCACAAACGCGCCCAGCATCATGATGTCGCCCTGCGCGAAATTGACCATTTCGGTGGCCTTGTATATCAGAACAAAGCCAAGCGCGATCAAGCCATAGACGCAACCTTGGGAAACGCCGCTGATGAGGAGCTGGAGGACTTCCATAAGGCGCGGCATGATACGACGGATTGTTGCCGACCAACCGGCAAGACCAAGGCGCGCACCACGGGCCAGATGGCTAGAGGCCCCCTCTGCTTGCCCCATGAGCACCTGTTAGCGCGCCTTGCGGCGCGTGGCGGGCAGGATGCAGCCTGGTGTTGGGGAGCGACCCCTCCCATCACTTCCCCCGTCGGGGGAGTCGAAGAAGCGCAGGCTTCTTCGGAAGGGGAGGGCCGCCGGCAGCGCCTTCAGTTCGCCTCCAACTCCCCCCGCAGACGGTGGGCGTTGGCGTTGAAGGTGTCGGCCAGGAAGCTCATGAACTCGTGGACTCGGGACACGGCCCGCAGGTCTCGGTGGGTTAGGCCCAGATTTGCGGCGGGGATCGGGTCGAGACCGGGCGCTCGCACCGAGCCGGCGCGCGCCAGGACGGCGAAGAGGCGCAGGTCGTCCCAGTCGAGTTCGTCCACGGGCGGAGTATGCGCCCCGCGGACGCGTGCAGCAGCGCAACGGCGCGTTGCATTGTTACGCTTGACCACGGCGTTACCGAAAGTAACATTCCGTCCAAGCAGTGACTGTCGCTGTCCATCGAGGTGCCCTTCCAGCGACACGCCACGGACACCGCAAGAGGCAGGACAGGAAGCGGTTTCCGGGAACGTCCCAAAGGCGGGCGCGAACGGCAACCGGCGAAGGAACCCCTCCCCTCGTAGGCTGCGTTGGGATCACCCCCGATCCCACCAGCCTACACTTCCCCCTCTTCATGACCTCGCCCTCCGGCACGGCAGGCGCCGGCCAACCACCGAATTCGGCAACATCCATTGCCGCCCCGAGGCTGGACTGCTCCGCCATGCGGCCAAGCCGCCCATCGCGGCGCAGATGACACGCAGCGGTTCTCGCGCCAGCGAAAAACTGCCCCAAGCGCCGCCAGCGCCACAAGAACCTGCCTCCGAGGGAGACGGATCTGTCGACAACTGCGCCGCTCTACGGCACTTGCCTCCTACCCCACCTTCACCCGCGAGAAGTGTGGCGCTCGGCGTTCCACGAACGACGCCACGCCTTCCTTGAAATCGCCACGGGCGAGACTCTCGTCCATCCATGCGTTGGATTCGTCCATGGCCCCGCGCAGTTCCGCGTTCAGGTGGCGGTAGATCTGCTTCTTCATCATCATCAGCGAGTTGGGCGCCGCGACGCTGGCGATTTCCTTGAGGTACGCCGCCGCATCATTGACGCACTCGCCCGGTTCGCAGACGCGGTTGGCAAGGCCGATGCGCCCCGCCTCCTCGCCGTCGAACTTGCGCCCCGTCCACAGGATGTCGAGGGAGTTGGCGGGGCCGATGAGCCGCGGCAGCATCCAGCTCACGCCATGCTCCGCGATTAGGCCGCGTTGCGAGAATGAGGTGGCGAAGCGAGCGTTGCGATCGACGAAGCGAAGGTCGCAGAACACCGCGTAGCTGAAGCCAAGGCCGGCGCACGCGCCGTTGATGGCAGCGATCAAGGGCTTGCGCAAGCCCAGGAAGTAGCTCGCGCCCACCTCGAAATTGGGATCGTCATCCGGGTTGCCGGGGTCCGCCGCCAAATCGGCATAGCTGTCCCCAAGCCGCTTTCCGGCCTCGCTCATCGCCCCGAGCGCGTTCATGTCCACACCGGAACAGAACCCCCGCCCCGCCCCGGTCAGCACGGTGCCAATCACGTCTTCGTCGCGCTCGGACTGATCCAGCGCATGACGAATCTCGGCCTGCGTCCGATCCGTCAGCGCATTGAGCGTTTCCGGCCGGTTCATCGTGATGACCGCCACGGAGTCGTCCACGTCGTAGAGAACCTCTTGATACATTGCCCCTTCTCCCTCGAGTTGTCCACCCTGCGGGGTCCCGCCCGAACCGCTTGGCCGGCCCCCGTCCGGCCAATACTAACCGCCCGGCCTGCGAGTTTGTGGCCGGAGTCGTCCAACTCCTTCGCATGGTGCGCCATACAACACCGGCAGCGCCCCAATTGGCCTGCTGCAAGGCACTGGCATGATTGGCACGCTTTTCGCGAGTTTGTGGCCGCTTCCGCCCTCGCGCCCCTCGCGCTGCTGGCCATCTTCCTGCTTGCGCCTGGATCCGCGAACGGCGAGGCTCTTCCATCGTAGGTGAGCGGGCACGCGACGGATGTGCCTTGCGGCGCCATGGAGGGCAAAGATGCCCTTCCATCCAGAGGAGATCCGCGCGTCCCCACTACACCAGATGCCCGTTCTCGTCGCGGATTTCCGGGCCGTTGACCCGCACGCGGCCGTCGCCGAACTTGCCGTCGCGTTCTCGCAAGGCATCGCGCAGGCCCTTCTCCGCCACCGCCTGGCGGAAGCCGGAGGCGGCCTTGGCGTTGTGGCCGCGCACATCGTTTTCGGCGGCCATGCGTTGCAGGGTGCGGGCGCCCATGAGTTCGAGGCCCATGTTGATGATGCGCTTGTTGGTGGAGAGGAGATCTGGGTCGATCAGGCAGAGGCGGTCGGCGAGTTGCTCCACCTCCGCTTCGAGGTGCTCCTTCGGCACCGCCTTCAGCACCAGTCCAATTTGCTGCGCTTCGGCGCCGGAGATCATGTCGCCGGTGAGCATCAGGCGCTTGGCCCATTGAGGGCCGACGTTGTAGAGCCACATGTTGTTCGGCAGCGCGCCGAGGTCGCGGGCTGGCGGGAAGCCGAACAGGGCGTCGTCTGCGCAGATGATCATGTCCGTGAGAAGCGCCACGTCGGTGCCGCCGGCGAGGCAATAGCCGTGTACCTGGGCGATGGTGGGCTTGTGCATGTCGAACAGCGCCATGCGGTAGCGCTGGGCACGTTCGAGTTGCCAGGCGTCGTCGTCGATGCTGCGACCGCCGCGGTAGTTGTTCTCCTGCGACTGGATGCGAGAGACGGGGATGTTGCCATCGGCACCGGTGAGATCGTAGCCAGCGGAGAACGCCCGCCCAGCCCCGCGCAGGATGACGCAGTGGACATCAATGTTGTTGTCCGCTTCCCAGAGCGCCTCGTTCAGTTCCGACTGCAGCTTGAGCGAGAGGGCGTTGAGCTTCTCCGGTCGGTTCAGGGTGATGCGGGCGCGACCGTCCTCCACCTCGTATTCGATGCTGTCGAACCCACTCATGCTGACACTCCCCTTTCCGTCAAGTTGGCATTTTGCGAAGCTCGGCGAATGTAGCACAGCGCCACAGGAACCGCCGCCGCCCGGCACCCGTCTTGCTCCAGGGCCAAGCCGTCCCGTCAACCATCCGACTTCCGTCGCCGGCGGCCAGGTCGAACAGATTGATAGGATGGTGTGGCGGCTTGACGAAGCGAGACCGTGAGCGAAGAACCGACGAACAAGGCACAGCCCCCGCAGGCCAGCGGCTGGGCATGGCTGCCGAGCTGGAACTGGCGCATCTGGGTAGGCGCCCTGCTCACGACCGCATGGATGCTCGGTGGCCTCATCTACGTCGTAGCCGCCGGTGGCTGGAGCTTCTGGGATCAGGACGCCGCCACCATCGGCGGCTTTCTGGAAGGCTTCTTTGCGCCGCTGGCGTTCCTCTGGCTCGTGGTGGGCCTGTTCATCCAGCAGGCGGAGTTGGCCGAGACACGCCAGGAGATGCGGCACTCCAATGTCCTGTCGGCGCAGCAGGCCGAGGCTATCGAAGCCTCTGCGCACACGGCTCGGCAGCAGGCGGTCTTCCTCATCGCCGACAATGTGCGGCGCCAGACCGGCAACTTGCTCGGCGTGATACTTGCGAACGAAGGACGGGTTCACGAGAGCGAGATGGCACGCCACTGGGCGGCACATGCCGCCGGCGACCACGAATGCTTCGCCCGGTTGTGCCTGATGCGCGAGGAAGCCCTCCGGGAGGAGAACTGGGGCCGAATGGGCAAGGTCGCGGAACTGTTCTTTGGCACGGAGCATCACCGGTCGCTGTCGGAGGAGTACATCCGCAGCTTTCGCCGGCTGCTGCGGCTCGCGCACGCATGCGACTGGGACGACGCCATCCGCGCCACCATTACCCAGACGCCACACGGCATGGTGTACGCGAGCCTGTTGCGCTTCCTTCCGGCAGAGTTGGCATGGGTGGCGCTGCTCGACGACCCCCAGGGCCTCGAAGGGCCAAACATCGACCCCTCCGGCAAATGGGACGTGTATGTCGGGGGCTATGCCGATGTCGAATGCGACGGCACGGCGTTTCACCTCTCGCTGGCCGTCGAGGGGGACGACGTGACTGGAGTCGCCGAGTCGTCGCGTGGCACCACGCCCGTCCACGATGTCGCCGTGTCTGGCCGCGCCCTGTTCCTGCGCGTGGAGGAACCACAACTCACGCTCATCACCGCCACCATCGATGGCGACCAAATGCAGGGCCATATCGAGTCCACTCAGGGCGACACAACCCCATTTACGGCAACCCGAAGGAGCAATGGGTGACAGGCAGACTTCAGGGCAAGCGGGTGCTGGTCACCCAGGCGAACGACTTCATGGGACCCATCACGGCGGAAGTGTTCCGGGAGGAAGGCGCGGAGGTGGTCGCAGATGCCGCCGCACTGGACACGGCGGAAGCCTGTCGAGACCTGATCGCGGCGAGCGGCACGATCGACGTGCTCGTCGCCAACCTCGCCTCGCCAAACTTCGGCGGCACGCCCGTCACGGCTCTTGCCGACGACGACTGGCGCACTCCCTTCAACATGATGGTGCATCCGCTGCACTGGCTCACCCAAGCCGTGCTGCCGCAGATGATCGAACGCCGCGCCGGCAAGATCGTCGTCTATGGCAGCGCCACGGCACTGCGCGGAATGAAGACAATAGCGGCCTACTCCGCCGCCCGTGCCGCCCAAGTGGGCTACGTGCAGGCCGTCGGGGTCGAGGTCGCACCCCACAACGTGCAGGTGAACCTGATTGCCCAGAACTACGTCGAGAACCCCGACTACTACCCGCCCGAACTCATGCAGAAGGAAGCGTTCGTCGCCTCGCTCAAGCGCCAGGTGCCCGCCGGCCGCCTCGCCACCGCTCGCGAAGACGCCATGTTCGCCCTATTCCTCGCCAGCGACGAATGCGGCTTCCTGGTAGGCCAGGCATTCCCCTTCTCCGGCGGCTGGGTGCAGCGGTGACCCCTGCCCGAGCAGAGCCAGACCCAGGGAGATTCAACCGCGACTTGGCACTGCCCTGCGAACTGCGTGTCCACCAAGGCACGCAGCAGTGCCCTCCCCCACTCCTCGAAGAATCCCTCCATGACCTTGAGATCCGTGACGCTCAGAGTCGTGAAGCGAGGAAGCGGAGAACGCCTGCATCCATCGAACGACGGCGGCAGGCGCCAAATGCCGCCACGGACCTCGCGCAGCGTGCGCTGTTCCACTGGCGAATACTCGACCAACCCATATGGCGGATCGGTCACTACCGCATGGATGCTCTGCGGCAGCTGCTGCCCCAGCCAATCGAAGCAATCGGCGGCACAGAGCCGCGCATTGCCAATCTTGATGGCAGGCGAAGAGCAATTCACAGCTTGAGCAGCAGCGGCCAGTGGACGCTCCGGAAGCGGCAGCTGCATCCGCAAAGTGGAACCATACGCGAACGTGCCCTCCAAGGACATTCCTTCAAGGGCCGAGCCCGCACCACGCTGCCTCCCATGCGCCGTCAGGCGCGTCGTGGTCGGGAATGTGGCTGGCACGACCTTGCGGTATGGCGTGGTACGATCATCGGGACTTTGACGCTCGATCCGAAGTCGCTCCTAACCGGAGTGGTGAACGGAGCGACCCGAAGGCCAGCAGTTGCTACGCAACTGCCTGGCGCGAAAACTGCGAAGGGAAGTACGCGACCGTTCTCCAACTCGACAGTTTTTACGGCGCTTACCTTGCATGGAAGCACGCCCCCAGCGATGGGGGAATTGCCGGCACTTCCTTGCGCGTCAGCGGTCGGGGATGCTTCCCCGGCTGAAGGCTTGCATGGAAGCACGCCCCCAGCGATGGGGGAATTGCCGGCACTTCCTTGCGCGTCAGCGGTCGGGGATGCTTCCCCGGCTGAAGGCTCCTAGGCAGGACATAGAACAGGGATTGCAGATCGTGACGGATGCCATAGAGCCTTTCGAGATTCTCGTTCCCGATTCCGCCCTCCTGGACCTCAAGGAGCGGCTTGCGCGCACGCGCTGGCCGGAGGCGGAGACGGTGTCCGATTGGAGTCAGGGCATTCCGCTCGCCTATGTGCAGGAGCTTTGCGGCTACTGGCGCCACAGCTACGACTGGCGCGTGGTGGAGGCGCGCATCAACGCCCTGCCGCAGTTCGTCACAAGCATCGACGGCGTGGACATCCACTTCCTGCATGTGCGCTCGCCACGCGATGATGCGAAGCCGCTGGTGCTCACGCATGGCTGGCCTGGCTCCATCGTCGAGTTTCTGAAGGTGATCGGGCCGTTGTCCGATCCTGCTGCCCACGGTGGCGATGGGGCCGATGCCTTCCACCTTGTGGTCCCCTCCATTCCCGGCTATGGCTTCTCCGGCAAGCCGACCAGGACGGGCTGGGGGGTGCAGCGGGTTGGCCACGCCTGGGCGGAACTCATGGCCCGTCTCGGCTACGAAAGCTACTTCGCCCAGGGTGGTGACTGGGGTGCCGGCATCACCGTCGCCATCGGCCTTCAAGACAGCGAACACTGCGCCGGCATCCACACCAACATGCCGACCGTGGGGCCGGACCGCGACACCATGGACGACCTCACCGAACAGGAGCAGGACGCCATCCGTGCGCAGCAGTTCTATCAGGACTGGGATTCGGGCTACTCCAAGCAGCAGAGCACGCGACCGCAGACGCTCGGATACGGATTGGTGGATTCTCCCGCCGGCCAAGCGGCGTGGATCGTCGAGAAGTTCCATCGGTGGACCGACTGCCAAGGCCACCCGGAGAACGTGCTGAGCCGGGACGAACTGCTCGACAACGTGATGATGTATTGGATCAATGCCTGCGGCGCGTCTTCGGCGCGGCTGTATTGGGAGAGCTTCGGGCGTGGCGGCGGCAGTGGCGACATCACCGTGCCGTCGGGGGTGAGCATGTTCCCGAAGGAAATCTTTCGCGCCTCCAAGCGCTGGGTCGAGCGGCGCTTCAAGGACCTTCGCTACTACAACACGCTCGACCGGGGAGGGCATTTCGCGGCGTTTGAGCAGCCGGAGCTATTTGTCGGCGAGTTGCGCGCCTGTTTCCGCACCATGCGGTGAAAAGCGATGCAAGGAAGTCCCCCAATGTCGGACCATTTTCAGAAACATGCACCTCACGCACATCAGGAGCCTCGCACGGAACTCCAGGCGCGGCTCGCGCGCATTCGCATCCGCGGATTCCGCTCCCTCGCCGATGTGGAGCTCGACGAACTTGACGACCTGACTGTGGTAGTCGGCCCTTGCGGCGCCGGCAAGTCCAACTTCGTCCGCTTCTTCGACATGCTGAGCTGGATGCTGCGCTCGCGACGACTGGGCGAGTTCGTGGCCCGCTATGGCGGCGCCGACGATCAGCTCTTCGGCGGTGCCGACGAGACCATGCGACTGGAGGCAGATCTGAGCCTGCGCACCCAGGTCGGGCGCAACGACTATCGCTTTGCGCTCTCCCATGCCCATCCCGATCGCTTCGTCTTCGTCGAGGAGGCGTTCCGCTTCAGCCGCGACGGCCTGCCCACCGAGGCGAATTGGCGGCATCTGGGCGCTGGCCATCACGAAGCGCAGATCGTCGATGCCGGGCACCCCGGTGCCGAGCCGAGCGCCAATCGCACCACCGCCGCCACCATCGTCCGGCTGCTCCGAGGCTGCGCTACCTATCAGTTTCAGGACACCTCCGACGAATCCAACTTCAAGCGGCGCTGGGATGCCGACGACAACCTGCGCCTGCGCCGCCACGGCGGCAATCTTGCGGCGCTGCTTTGGCGGCTGGAGGAGGAGGACCCGGAGGTCTTCGAGGAGATCTGCGCCCAGATTCGCCGTGCGCTCCCGGGCTTCGGCAAGTTCGAGGTGGACGAGCACTACGGCAAGGTGACGCTGGCATGGCGGGCCAACTGGAGCGAACGCCGCTTCACTACCAACCTCACCTCCGACGGCTCGATTCGCCTGTTCGCATTGCTGACGTTGCTGAACCTGCCGTCGGACCTGATGCCCAACGTGATGCTGATCGACGAGCCCGAACTGGGCCTGCACCCGGCGGCAATCGACGTGGTGGCGGATTCCGTGCACGCCTTGGAAGGCCGCAAGCAGGTCATCATCGTCACGCAGTCGCCGCGCCTGGTCGATGCCCTCGACGTAGACGACGTGGTGACCTTCGACTTCATCGAAGGTCGCACGGTCGCGAGACAGCGCGACCGCGGCGAGTTGCAGGCGTGGCTGGAGGAGGACTTCTCGAATCCCGGTTAGGCGCGAAGCTGCTTGGGTTCAGGGAGGACCACCCCCCTCCGACGAAGCCGAGGGGCAGCTCCGCGCTCCAAGGGCGCGCATCCACCTTCCCCAAGGGGGAGTAACGGAGAGAGGAGGCCGCTCTCTGGAGGGCGCGCGGCTCGCCCGGCTCCTCGTCGCGACTACTCGCCAAGCCTGTAGCGCAGCTTCACGACGAAGATGTCGGCGATCGGTTCTTCGAGGGCGTTGAGCAGATGGTCCAGCTGGCCGTCGGCAAGCTCCGCGTCTGAGCCGTGGTAGAACTGATTGCCGCCGCGGGTATAGACCACGAAGAGGTCCGACAAGGGGGCGATCTGCCAGCGGTAGCGCAGTTGCGCCGTGAGTTGGCTCACGGCGAAGTCGTCCGATTCGTCGCCCTGGGGCCGTGGCACCACGCTGCCGTCCTCCGCGATCCGCCAGAACTCCTGCTCTGTGGCATCGATGCCGGCCCATTGCATCGTCAGCCGCAATTGCTGGCGGGCGGAGAGGAACAGGTCCATCGCCAGCCGGGGCTGCCAGTTGTTCGCCTCGAAGGTGGTCAGGTCACGATCTTCCTGATAGCGCAGCCAGCCGTCGTGGCCGAAGTAGTTGAGGTCGAAGTCGAGAGAGAAGCGGTCCAACGGCTTGTAGGTGAAGCCGGCGGCCGCCATGGCGGTCATGCCGCCGAGTTCTTCCTGCATCCCGCCACCCATGACGCTCCAACTGAGTGTCTTGCTCGTGTCGGTGCCGAAGCTCACATCCAGCCAGGCCCGCGCGTCCGCCTTGTAGGCGCCGTTGCCGCGGGTTTCGAGATCGTCCCACCGCTCTGGGAAATAGAACACCGAGGTGCGGACTTCGCTCAGATTGCTGAATGTGAGCGAATTGAAGATGAAGACGCCACTGCGCACGGGCTGCCCCTCGGCGTTCTCGTAGTAGCCCATGTTCACGTTGGTGGCCATGCGGCGCAGCCCAAGCACGTTCGGCTGGATGTACGACAGCGAATAGCGCCCGCCGATCATGTTGTTGCGCTGGAGGAAGCCGAGGTCGTTGATGTTCAGCTCGTCATCGAAGTAGTCGAGGGAGAGGTTGTGCATCAGGCCTTGACGCTGGGTGAAGTAGATGTCCGCCCAGCCGCCGTAACCGGTGCTGCTGGTGAGTCCGCCATGCTCGTTATCGCGACAATGCCACCATTGCCGGCCAGCACGCAGCGCGTCTGGATCGCAGCTCACGTCGCTCGCCAGCAGTTGCACGTCCGCCCGCAGCCGCCCGCTCAAGGCGAGATGGTGGGTGTCGATGGAATGAACGCTGGCGGTTTGCAGAGGATGGTCGAGCAGGGTTCCCATGTAGCCGACCGCCTGGCGCCCGGCGCCAGTGGTTTCGTAGAGCACCCTGGCGACGCCAAAGTCGCGCCCCATCCCCTGCAGCATCAGCTCCGCATCGGCGTCGTCGGCGTCGTCCCACTCGCCTCGCAGCATGGGATCGTCCTCGAAGGCGGTGAGCACACCGTAGCGCAGCCCTCCCGTCTGGCCGACGATCTTTGCTGCCCCGAGAAGCTCCGTCGGCTGCGCCGCGCCGCTGCCGGCGACGCTCACGTTGTCCGGCACGTCCACCACCGGCGCCGCGCCGATGCGGCGGGTGTTGAGCACCGTAGATGGCGAACCGCCGAACGAACTCTGCGTGCGTCGGGAGCCGCCGCCGGAGGCGCCGCTGGCGTTGCTCGAACTGCTGCGGCGACTCGTGGAGGAACGTCCGGAAGTGACGAATATCTCGTTGCCCTCGAGGAAGAACAGCCGCTTCTCCGGGAAGAAGGTTTCGCGTGCGGTGAGGTTGATGATGACGTCGTCCGATTCCACCGCCCCGAAGTCGGGATAGACGGCTGCGGTCACCTGGAAGTTGGACGACGGACGCCAGAAGACATCCGCACCGGCGCGGTAGCGACTTTGGCCGCCCACGGTGTCGTGCGAGGCCGTGAGATACGGAAACACCGCCGTCTGCTGGCGCGGCGCCACCCTGGGCAGGAGCATCGGCTGCAATGCCGACATGAAGCGGGCACCGGTGAAGGGGAGTCCCGGCCAGCCCCAGCGCTCGTCGATGTAGGCCACCTTGCGATTGGTGAAGATGCCCATCGTTCGGTCGCCTTCCACCTGCGGCATCGTCATCATCGACCAGGGCAGGAAGAGCTCGGCAGACCAGCCGTCGTCAAGCTCCTGCGTGGCGCTGTCCCAGGGCCCGTCCCATTCGCGGGAGAAATCGCGCTCCGGGGCCACCTTGCCATCCATCACCGAGCCGCCCAGATTGACGCTGAACCAGTAGCCGTAGAGACCCTGGCCGGAGGTGTCGATGGTGATGCCCCAGCCGTCGCGGTTGATGAAGTCGTCGCGGGACGACAGCCTGGCGATGAGAGTCTCCGGCGGCTGCTCGTTCCAGACACCGACATAGAGCCCCTGTTCGGTGTAGATGTAGCGGGCGATGCTGCGAAAGCGCGCCGGCTGCAAGGTGTCCGGCTCCACCACCACCATGTTGTCGTAGCCGGGAACCTCGCTCCACGCCGGCTCGCTCAGGTGGCCGTCGATGAGGATGTCCACGCTGTCGTATCGCGGCACGACGATGGCGTCGCCCACGTCGAGGCGCATTTGCCCATCCGAACTCGCCGACGCGACGGATTGGACTTCCACGTCTGCCGGCGCCTCGGTCTGCGCTTCTGCCTTGATCGGTGCCTGGGGGGCGGGCTGCGGGTCCGCCATCGGTTCGGCATCGGCGACCGCGGCAGGCATGGGTTGCGGCTCAGCCGGCGCGACTCTTGTGGGAGGAGCGACTGTGCGAGGAGCGACTGTGCGAGGAACGACTGTGGGAGGAGCGACGCCAGGCCAATACCACGCGTCCGGGAAGCCGGCGTCGCGGGCGCGAGCAAGGATGTTGCGCGCCTGCGCCTCGGTGCCCTCCTCGCCTGCCACCACCCGATAGCGACGCTCGCCATTGATGTCCACCGGCACCACCCGCACCGCCACATCGAGGCCGACAGCGACCCGCTCGCGCTGGGCGTCCGCCATGTCGCGATTGACAAAGCTGCCGAACACCACGCCGGCCGCGACGGCGTTCAGCGCCATCGATGTCAGGGCAAGCGCGATCAAGGGCGGCAGCAGCCGTCGCATGGCCTTCTCCTTGTGAGCCTTCGCAAACGCGCCGCTGACGCGGCGGCCGCGCACTTGCGCGGAGCGCACTGCCATGAAAGCGGCGAGGGATTATAGGCCGCGATCCCGCGCTCGCAGTTCCTCGAGCCGTGCCGCCAGCCGCGCCTCCACGCCGCGATCTGCCGGGCGGTAGAACTGCACGTCGGGCATCTCGTCCGGCAGGTAGCGCTCGCCGGCGGCGTAGCCATCGTCTTCGTCGTGGGCGTAGCGATAGTCCTTGCCGTGGCCCAGCGACTCCATCAGCTTGGTCGGCGCGTTGCGAAAGCGCAGCGGCACCTCCCAGGAGGGATTCTCGCGCACGAAGGACATTGCCTCGCCGAACGCCCGCAGAGCCGCATTGCTCTTTGGCGTCGCCGCCAGGTAAATCGTCGCCTCGGCAAGGGCGAGTTCCCCTTCCGGCGAGCCGACGCGGCGATAGGCTTCCCAGGCGTCCATGGCGATCTGCAAGGCGCGGGGGTCCGCAAGACCGATGTCCTCGCTCGCCATGCGGGTGAGTCGCCGGGCGATGTAGGCCGGATCGCAGCCGCCGTCCAGCATCCGTGCCAGCCAATAAAGCGCTGCATCCGGCGAACTGCCGCGCACTGCCTTGTGCAGCGCGGAAATCTGGTTGTAGAAGGCATCGCCGCCCTTGTCGAAGCGACGGTGCGATTCCCCGCTCGCCTCCAGCACATGCCCGGCGGCGATGATGCCGTCGGCAAGCTGCGCCGCCACTTCGAGGGTGTTCAGGACGCGGCGTGCGTCGCCGTCGGCGAGGGCCACGAGTTCGGCGAGGGCGTCGCCGGCGATCTCCATGCCGCCCAGTTCCCGTTCCAGCGCTCGCCCCACGAGCTGCGCCAGGTCTTCCGCCGCCAGGGAGCGCAGCACGTACACCCGCGAACGGGACAGCAAGGCGGCATTGACCTCGAACGAGGGATTCTCCGTGGTGGCGCCGATGAAGGTGATCGTGCCGCGCTCCACGTGCGGCAGGAATGCGTCCTGCTGCGCCTTGTTGAAGCGGTGTACCTCGTCGATGAAGAGCACCGTCACCTCGGCACGGGCCTCGGCCTCGGCAATGGCGGCGCGTACCTCCTTGAGCCCGGACAGCACCGCGGACAGGCTCTGAAATTGCGCCCCCGCCGCCTCCGCCAAGAGCCGCGCGAGCGTGGTCTTGCCGACGCCGGGCGGTCCCCAGAGGATCATCGAATGCACGCTGCCAGCTTCGGCCAGGCGCCGGAGCGGTCGTTCGGCGCCCAGAAGGTGGCCTTGGCCGACGAATTCATCGAGGTGCAGCGGGCGCATTCGATGCGCCAGGGGCCGCCCCGCATCGCGGTCGGCAGAGCCGTCGCGGAACAGGTTCTTCTGGGCCATCGCTATCGGGCTTCCAAGGTGGCGTTGGCTTGCAGCGCTCCGGCCTCGCCGATGAGATCCGAGCCCGGCGGGACCTCGAACTCGAACAGTTCGTCCGCAGGCGTGGTTGCCGTCGTGGCACTGGTGAAGTGGACGTGGGTGGTGCGATCCATGTGGTCCACGATCAGCAACGTGCGTGGCGCCCTGGCGGCGCCGGTGGCATCTGCCGCATCGAATTCGAGATGCAGCGCCCGATAGAGCGACCGTTCGCTTCGCGGCAGCAGACGGAAACGGCCATCGCCCTCGTCCTCGACGCCGAAGTGCGTGACCAATGTGCCAGGAGCTTCCAGCAGGAGCATCGCCGGGGTGCCTTCCAGGGCTCCGGCAAGCGGTCGCACCGTCACCTGTTCAAGATCTGGTTCGTGTACCCACAGCGACACGCCATCCGTCAGCAGGAGCTGCGGCCAGGGCTCGCGCACTTCCCAGCGCAGGCGGCCTGGGCGGCTCAGCGTCATCCGCCCCGTGGAGGTTTCGAGAGCGAGACCATCCGCATCCGTCACCACCTGCTCGAAGTCCGCCTCCAGCGTGGCGAGCGGGGCCAGCAGCGCCTCGAGGGCAAGTGCGGCATCATCCTCAGCCTCCGCGGCGTGTGGCATCCCGGCCAGGCCGAGGACGGTCACGACGACGATGGATTTCCTCTGCAAAGTACGCATGGCTCCAAGAAAAGCGCGGCAAGCCCCAAGCATCGTAGCAGTTGCCGATGCACGGGTTCGGCCCCCTGATCCAGGCCCCTCGCTGCAGACAGCGAACATGGCCTTCAACCTGCCGGCAAGCTGTAAATGGCCGATAGTTGCCGGAAGGCGCCGTTGCAGTCCATGCCGCGTCCTACCAAGAACTCGTCCGGCGCTTCGATTGCCGCATGGTCGGCCGTCGCCTTCGCGTCCGCCACGTCCTTGTGCACCATCACCGCGGTAATCAACCGCTCTGGGCCCAGGCCACTCAGGCGTTGCTGCGTCGCAGCCATGGTGATGCCGGCATCAAGAACGTCGTCGAGCAGCACCACGGTGCGCCCCGCTACCTCGCGCTGCAGATCCCTCTCGAACCGCACCTCCCCGCCTACGGCGCCTTCCGCGCCGGGCGCGGTGGGATAGCGTGTCGCATGTACGTAGTCCAGTTCCAGCGGGAAGTGAAATCGACGCAGCAAGTCGCCGGTGAACGGGAGCCCGCCGTTCATCACGCAAACGAGGATGGGATCGGCTTCCCACAGTTCCAGCGCCAGCACCACGGCCAGCCGGTCGATGGCCGCATCTACCTCGTCGGCGGAGAAAAGCAGTTTGGCGCCTTCTGGCAGCGCCTCCATCACGCGCTCTCCCGGCCCGACTCGGCAGTCGCCTCCGGCAACCCCGCCACGTGGACAGTGCTGGTCGGGAAGGCCATCTCCGCGCCATGCCCTTCGACGATGGCGGCGATGCGCAGCAGCACATCCTGCTTGATGCCGTGAAACGTCACCCAGTCTGTGGTGCGGGTGAAGGTATACACCATGATGTTCACCGACGAGGCGCCGAACTCGAGCAGGTTGACGATGAGCGTGCGATCCGGGTCGATTTCCTCGTGCTGCCGAAGCATGGTGCGGACATCATCGACGATCCGCTTGACCACCGCCATGTCGTCGTAGCGCACCCCCACGGTCTCGCTGATGCGACGGTTGTACATCCGCGAGGGATTCTCCACCGTCAGGGTGGCGAACACGGAGTTCGGCACATAGAGCGGGCGCTGATCGAAGGTGCGGATGCGCGTCAGGCGCCAGCCAATGTCCTCCACCGTGCCCTCGATCTGGCGATCGGCGGAGCGAATCCAGTCGCCCACGGCAAAGGGACGATCGAGGAAGATCATCAAGGCGCCGAAGAAGTTCGCCAGGAGGTCCCGTGCCGCAAAGCCGATGGCGACGCCACCGATGCCGCCGAAGGCAAGCACGCCAGTCACGGAAAAGCCCAGCGACTGCAACGCCATGAGCAGCACGGTGACGGCCACCGACGCTCGCAGCACCTTGCCGACAGCGGTCGCCGTGGCGCGATCGACCCGCCCCTTGCCGTACGTCGGGTCCGCAACATGGCTCTCCAGAAACGAGATGTAGCGGATGACGAACCAGCCGATGAGGACCATGGCCGCAACATCGCGCAGGGGATCGATGTAATCGAACAGTGCATTGTCGGTGCCGCTGCCGGCGACTTCGGCGGCGAACAGAATCCCGATGGTCCAGATGCCCCAGCCGAGCGGCCTTCGCACCGCATCGAGCACGGCGTCGTCGTGCAAGGTGTGCGTGCGGCCAAGATGCACCGCCACGCGGTACATGACGTGACGCACGAGATAGCGCGCCAGCAGGGTCGCGAAGACGATAAGGAAAACGTAGATGCCCTTGGGGTTCTCGGCGAATGTCCGCGTGAACCAATCGAGCGTTTCCTGCACCGTCCGTCCTCTCCCGGCCCTCGCGGCCTTCAGGTGGCCGCGAATCTTAAACCGTATGCGACCCCGCAACGGCGCACGCAAAATCAGGTCTGGACAAACGCGCATGGCTGGATAGAATCGCAGGGCCCTCAAAGGATATGCACGAGGTGGTCGATGGCGACGAATCCGGAGCAAGGGGCGCACGGGCCGGCGAAGGCAGTGCCAGCCGGCAGCGGCCGGCGCAGGAACGGGCGCGGTCGCAAGCGGGGCCTCACCGTGCGGCAAGCCGAGGTGCTCGACTTCATCAAGCGGCACATCGAGGACACCGGCTATCCGCCGACCCGCGCCGGAATCGCCGCCGAACTCGGCTTCCGCTCCCCCAATGCCGCCGAGGAACACCTGAAGGCTCTCGACCGAAAGGGCGCCATCGAGATCGTCCGCGGCGCCTCTCGCGGCATTCGCGTGCTGCAAAAGCGGCCGCCCGGCTTGCCCATCGTCGGAAGGGTGGCCGCCGGCAATCCCATCCTCGCCGAGGAGCACATCGAGGACTACTGCGAGATGTCCGCCAGCAGCTTCCGCCCGGAGGCGAACTTCCTGCTCCAGGTGCGTGGCGACAGCATGATCGACGCTGGCATCCTTGACGGCGACCTTCTGGCCGTCCACAAGACCCCAGACGCCAGAAACGGCGACATTGTGGTGGCGCGCATCGGAGACGAGGTGACGGTCAAGCGCCTGCAAGTCACCAACGGCGGCCAACTCATCCGCCTGCTGCCGGCCAACGAGGACTACGACCCGATAGAGGTGACCCAGGATTCGGACGCTTTCGCCATCGAGGGCTTGGGCGTCGGAGTGATCCGCCGACAGATGTAGGCGCACATACTCGGCCCTTCGTATCTGCCCTCGCAGCGCGCCGCAAGGCGCGTCACGAAGGGCGCAAGGCCTCAAGTGCCGTCTATGGGTTGCGAAGGCCCGCTTGGAACGCCATTGGCCGCGCCGAGGACCTTGGTCAGGGCACCCTCAAACAATGACGCCGGAGGCAAAGACCGTGCTCACCTCTTCCTCGGAGAGACCGAGTACCTCAGTAAGAACCTGGAAGCTGTGTTCACCCAGGAGCGGCGCCGGGCCGCAGGGTCCGTTGTCGTAGCCGGAAATCCGGTATTGGTGGCCGGCATACGCGACCGTTCCCATTTCCCCGTGTTCGTATTCGCGGTAGAAGGATCGGTGCTGGTATTGGGGGTCCTTGGCAAGGTCGCTCGAGCGCTGCACCTTGCCGGCGGGGACTCCCGCTGCCTGCAACAGCGTGGCGACATCCTCCGCCGCGCGCGTGGCCGTCCAGGCGGCGAGTGCCGTGTCGATGCCGTCGTGGGCGGCAAGGCGGTCTTCGTTGGTCGGATGCGCGCCAGCGTCGATGCCGGGCACGTTGGCGCAAAGCGCCTGCCATTGGTCGTCCGTCTCCACAGCAATTGCCACCCACTCGTCTTCGCCGGCACACCGATAGACCCCTTGCGGCGCCGTGAAGCGGCTGCGGTTGCCAATGCGCGTCACCGAGCGGCCGTGTACCTGATAGTCGAGGATTTCCGGGGCAAGAAAATGCAGCGACGCTTCGAGCTGGGCGAGGTCGATGTAGCAGCCCTCCCCCGTTCGCCGCTTTCGGTCCAAGGCCGCAGCGATGATGGTGGAAACGAACCGCGGCGCGATGGTGTCGGTGTAGGCAGTCCACGGGCCACTCGGCGCCATGTCCGGCCAACCGGTCACCTCGTAGAAGCCGGCGATTGCGGCGGCGTGATAGCCATAGCCGGCCATGGCGCGCGCCGGCCCCGTCTGCCCCATCAGGCAGGTGCTCACCATGATGATGCCGGGATTGAGCTTTCGCACCTCGGCATAGTCGAGGCCCATGCGCTGCACGGCGCCCGGGGCGAAACTCTCGATCATCACGTCGGACCAGGCGATCAGGCGCTTCGCCACCGCAAGCCCTTCGTCGCGCTTCATGTCGAGCGCAAGGCCGAGCTTGGATGTGTTGAAGTCGCCGAAGAACTGCGAACGGTTCCAGCCGGGCACGTTGTCCTTGAAGGGCGGGCCGCCGCGCAGCACATCGGGGCGGTTCTCCGATTCCACCCGCACCACGGTGGCGCCGTGGTCGGCCAGATACTTCGAAGAAATGGGTCCAACCCCGACCCACGCAAGGTCCGCGACCTTGATGTCGGCAAAGGGCAGCTCCCCGTCTTGGGCCACCGGAACCGGCACCGTTTTGGCCGCGCGCAGGGACTCTCGAATCTCCCCCCCGTGGGCGTCGAGCGCCGGCGCGTTCCGCCGCACCGACAGCAGGGCTTCCGAGTCGGGTCCGGAGCGGGCCCACAAACCGGGCGCCTTGAGCGCCTCGTCACCGTGCACGAGTTCGCGCCAGTAGCGGCGCGCGGCGAGATGCTCAAGGCACAGCAGTTCCGACATGGTACCCACAGGCGCGAGCGTGATGTTGTGCTCAATGCCGAAGTCGAACAGTTCCCGCTTGCTGTGGCGGGCGAAGAAGGCGCGCAGCATGGCCAGCATCTCCGCCGCCGACCAGGGCGCCTCCACGGTCGGGTCCCGCAGCGACTGATCGAATGCCTCCCAGTCGGCTGTCCTGGCGGAGGCGTCAATGATCCCGTCTTCCACCATCCAGTCCAGCAGGCCAAGGATCACCTGGGACATCGGCAAGGCGATGATGTGGCCGTCGCGGCAGGGATGGACGATCTCCACCCCAAGCATCCGCGAGTCGTCGCGCTCGAAGTCGAAGCCCTGCACGGCGTGCGCCCCCATCGCGTTCAGCATGGTCCACGTCATCACGCATTGGGCGGAGAGGTCCACGAACTGCGCTTCGCCGGTTCGACGCATCCGCGCATGCGCCACCAACGCGCTTGCGGCGGCTTCGGCGCCGGCATGCCGCCACACCTGCGGCACGCTGATGCGCAATGGCGCTCGTTCGCGTGGACCTTGCAGCGACATGGGCCCGCCCAGAGCCGCCACCACGAGATCGTTGCCGAGGTCGCCTGCCCGCGGGCCATCGCTCCCGAACGGAGAGATGCGCACGTGCACGATGCGGGGATTGATCGCGCGCGCATCGGCGGGCTCGATGCCGAACGCTTCGAGCGTGCCCGGCGGCGACGACTCGAAAAGGAAGTCAGCCGAAGCGATCAGCGCCTTCAGCACATCGCGGTCCGCTGACCTGCCGTCCACATCGAGGGCGATGGAACGCTTGTTGCGGTTGAAGGCGCGAAACGAGAGGCTGGCGAGACCGTCCGAGTCGCCATCGCCGGCCACGGGCTTCGTCTGGCGCGCAGCGGTTCCGCCAGGCGGCTCCACCCGGATCACGTCGGCACCAAGATCGCCGAGCAGCATGGGCCCAAGCTCGCCCCGCTCGTCCGTGAAGTCCAGCACCCGATACGGCTCCAGCATCCTCGCCCTCCTTTTTCGCCGCCCTCGCGGCATGTTCTTCGCCAGGCGGCATTGTCCGCGAAACCCGCGACAAATGCGCGCCACATCCTCCCAACCGCACGCCATTCGGGCGTGATGGAGGCAGGATGCCCTCCCTGGCGCCCCAAGGCACGCTTCTCCGCAGGGCCGAGCGGACACTGCGACGCAAGCGTCGCAGGACGGCGCAGTCATGGGCACGGACTACCCCTCTCCGAAGAGGCGGTCCCCGGCTTCTTCGGAGAGGCGCCGCCCCGCAAAATCCCGCCCAAGCTTGCATGGAAGTACGCCTCCGGCGACGGGGACATGCCCGAACCTCCCCGCGCGTCGGCGGTCGGGGAAGCTTCCCCGGCTGAAGGCTCCTTGCAGGGAAGCACGCCTCCGGCGACGGGGACATGCCCGAACCTCCCCGCGCGTCGGCGGTCGGGGAAGCTTCCCCGGCTGAAGGCTCCATAGGCTCGTCCATTGTTGGCCATTTTCGGTTACTTTGCGCGGCCATGAAATGCAGAGCTGCACAACGCGCCGGTCTCCTTGCCGCGCTCGCCGCTGGCGTTTGTCTCGGCGGGGAGCAGGCGTTGCCGGGCGGTGGGGTGTACGACGCCTCCGGGCCAGGCTATCACCACGGCTTCTCGTTCTTCCGCGAGCTGCGCTATCCGCCCGAATACGAGCATTTCGACTACGTGAATCCCGATGCGCCCACCGGCGGCGATCTGGTGCTGCCGGTGGTGGGGACGTTCAACAGCTTCACGCCGTGGATTCAGAAGGGCATCAACCCGGCCGGTTACGGCTTCGTCGGCGCTGGCATCTACCTGTTCGACCGCATCCTGGAACCCGGCGACGACGATCCGTCGGCACAGTACGCCCGGCTCGGCGAAATGGAGGCGGCCCCCGACTACAGTTGGTTCAAGGTGCGCATCCACCCCGAGGCGCGCTGGCACGACGGCGTGCCGGTAACGCCTGCCGACATTCTCTACACGGTCAAGTTCGTGCGCGAGAACGCCTCGGCGGCCATTCGCACCGGCCTCGCCCACTTCGGCCGCGCCGAGCAGGTGAGCGAGCGCGAGGCGACGATCTACATCACGGACCCAGCCTTCCGCAATCCCGCAGCCGGCTTGAGCGTCGGCCACCTGCCTATCCTGCCAGCCCACTATTGGACGGAACGCGACATCACCAAGACCAGCGTCGAGCCGCCGCTCGGCAGCGGCCCCTACCGCATCTCGGACTTCGAGCTGGGCCGCCGCGTGGTGTACGAACGGGTGGACGACTACTGGGGCTGGGAGGTCCCGTCCGTGCGCGGCAAGTACAACTTCGAGCGCATCATCTTCGAGTACTTCCGCGACAACACCGTGGCGCGGGAGGCGGCGAAGAAAGGCATCGTCACATTCCGCGGCGAAGGCGTCGCCAAGGACTGGGCCACCTCCTACGAGAACTTCCCGCCCCGCGACGACGGCTACTTCGTGCGGGAACTGGCGGAACGGCGCAACATCACCGCCATGGCGGCGGCCATCGTCATCAACACCCGGCGCGAGCGCTTCCAGGACCGCCGCGTGCGCAAGGCGCTGCTCCATGCCTACGATTTCGAGTGGATCAACCGCGTGCAGCACTTCGGCTTCTACCGCCGCGTGGACAGCTTCTTCGACAACTCTGCACTCGAATCCGCCGGCATTCCGCAGGGCCTCGAACTCGAGCTCCTGAGCGAGTTCAAGGACGAACTGCCACCTGAACTCTTCACCACGCCGTTCGAGATCCCCACCTCCGACGGACTCGGCATGAACCGCACCAACATGCTGAAGGCACAGGCGCTGTTCGCCGAGGCCGGCTGGCATGTGGTGGACGAACGGCTGGTGAACGACGCCGGAGAGCAGTTCGAGTTCGAGTTTCTGGCGCGCAACCCTGCCGAAGAGCGCGCTGCCCTGCCCTTCATGGCGGCGCTGCGCCGACTCGGCGTGGACGCCAGCGTGCGCACGGTGGACCCGACGCAGTTCCGTTCCCGCCTGCGCGGATTCGCCTACGACGCCGCCATCAACGACTATTGGGCGACGCCCACCCTCGGCACCTACCTCAAGTCGTTCTTCCACTCGTCCGGCGCCGACGCCCCGTTCACGGAAAACTGGGCTGGCATCCGCAGCCCGGCAGTGGACTCCTTCGTCGCGCGGGCACTCACCACCTATGAACGCGAGGAACTCTATGCCACCGGGCGCGCCCTGGACCGCGTTCTCCTGCATGGCTACTACATGATCCCGACGCAGATCGAGAGCGGCATGAGGTGGACGTATTGGGACCGCTTCGGGCGCCCCGCCCAATCCTCCCGCTACCGTCACCACTCGTTTCCGGAAACCTGGTGGATCGAGCCGGCCAAGGACGCCGCCGTCACCGAGTACCTGCGGACCCGCGAGGGCTAGGTGGGCCGCTACGTTTTGCGCCGGCTGGCGCTGATGGTGCCGACCCTGTTCGGCATCATGGTGATCAACTTCATGATCGTCCAGCTCGCTCCCGGCGGCCCCATCGATCTCATCATCGAGCAGATGATGAGCGGTTCGAGCGGCGCGCTCTCCACCCGGGGCGCCGGCGCCGCCATGGAGATGGGCGGCAGCTCGCTCATGGACTCCGGCGGGCGCGATGCCGCGTCACGCGGGCTGGACCCAGACATGCTGGCGGACCTGGAGAAGCAGTTCGGCTTCGACAAGCCCCTGCACGAGCGCTTCCTGACGATGATGGGCGGCTACCTGACGCTGGACTTCGGCGAGAGCTTCTATCAGGACCGACCGGTGCTCGATCTGTTGCTGGAACGCCTGCCGGTGTCCATGTCGCTGGGGCTATGGTCGATGCTGCTGATCTACCTCATATCCATTCCGCTCGGCATTCGCAAGGCGGTTCGGAACGGCACCCGCTTCGACGCCTGGACCAGCGCGGTGATCTTCGTCGGCTATGCGGTGCCAGGCTTCCTGTTTGCCGTGCTGCTCATCATCGTCTTCGCCGGCGGCAGCTATTTCGACTGGTTCCCCTTGCGCGGCCTCGTCAGCGACGACTTCGCCGAGATGTCCCTCGCCGGCAAGATCGGCGACTACTTCTGGCATCTGGCACTGCCCATCGCCGCCCTTTCCATCGGCGGCTTCGCCACCCTCACCATGCTCACCAAGAACTCGTTCCTGGAGGAGATCAGCAAGCAGTTCGTGCTCACGGCACGCGCCAAGGGACTCAGCGAGCAGCGCGTGCTCTACGGCCATGTCTTCCGCAACGCCATGCTGATCGTCATCGCCGGCTTCCCGGCGGCGCTCATCGGCATCCTATTCACCGGCTCCATGCTCATCGAGGTGATCTTCAGCCTGGACGGCATTGGCCTGCTCGGCTTCGAGGCCGTCATCTCGCGCGACTACCCCATCATGTTCGGCACGCTGTTCATCTTCACCATCATCGGCCTCATGCTGCAGCTTGCCGGCGACATCACCTACACACTGGTGGACCCGCGCATCGACTTCGAGGCGCGCGGTTGATGGCCTCGGCGTGGCGTGACCCGGGCACGAACCCTGCCAAGACCGCTCTTCCGTGAACCTGACGCCTCTCACCCGCCGGCGCCTCGCCAGCTTCCGCGCCAATCGGCGCGGCTATTGGTCGCTTTGGATCTTCCTCGGACTCTTTGCCGTCTCGCTGATCTCGGAGCTGATCGCCAACGACAAGTCCATCGTCATGCGCCACAACGGCGAACTGTGGGCGCCGGTGCTGTTCACCTACACCGAGCAGGAGCTCGGCGGCGAATTCGCCACCGAAGCGAAGTACGAAGACCCGTATGTGCAGAACCTGATCGCGGAAACCGGAGGCTGGATGCTGTGGCCGCCCATCCGCTTCAGCCACGACACCATCGATTGGTTCACCGAAGAAGGGGCGCCGGCGCCGCCCTCGGCACGCCACTGGCTCGGCACCGACGACGGCGCCCGCGACGTGGCCGCACGCTTGCTCTACGGCTTTCGCCTGTCGGTGAGCTTTGGCCTCGCGCTGACGGTTGTTGCCTCCGTCATCGGCATCGCCGCTGGCGCCGTGCAAGGCTATTTCGGCGGCAAGGTGGATCTCATCGGCCAGCGCCTGATCGAGATCTGGGCCGGGCTGCCCGTCCTGTTCCTGCTCATCATCCTGTCGAGCATGGTGGAGCCCTCGGCCCTGGTGCTGCTGGGCCTCCTCGTGCTGTTCAGCTGGATGACGCTGGTGTCCGTGGTGCGAGCGGAGTTCCTGCGCGCCCGCAATTTCGATTTCGTGCGTGCCGCCCTGTCGCTCGGCGTCGGCAACGCCACCATCATGCGCCGCCACGTGCTGCCGAACGCCATGGTGGCAACCCTCACCTACCTGCCGTTCATCCTCAACGGCTCCATCACTACCCTAACCGCCCTCGACTTCCTCGGCTTCGGCCTGCCACCTGGCTCCGCCTCCCTGGGCGAACTGCTAGCCCAGGGCAAGGCGAACATCCAGACGCCCTGGCTCGGCCTCACCGGCTTTGCCACCCTGGCAATCATGCTGACCCTCCTGATCTTCGTGGGAGAGGCAGTGCGAGACGCCTTCGACCCACGACGAACCGAGGGCGTGCCCGCCTGACAGGGGCGACCCTTGAACGGAACCGCGTCCACGCGGCCTGTCCCCGCCAAAGAGCCACCTCACTCCCTCGCCGCGGTTTGCAGTTCGACGAAGTTGCGGTAGTGGCCATCTGGGCGGGCCATGAGTTCGGTGTGGCTGCCTTGTTCCATTACGCGGCCGTCTTCCAGGAAGACGATCTTGTCGGCGTGGGCGATGGTGGAGAGGCGGTGGGCGATGATGATCACCAAGCGGTCCTTGGCGGCTTCGTGGAGGGACCTGACCAGGTATTGCTCCGTCTCTGGATCGAGGGCGGAGGTGGGCTCGTCCAGGATCAGGATGCGCGACTCTCGCAACAGGCCCCGGGCGATGGAGATGCGCTGCTTCTGCCCGACCGACAGCTTGTTCGCCGCCGCGCCGCCGAGCTTGGTGTCGTAGCCGTCGGGCAGCGAGGCGATGAACTCGTGGATGCCCGCGGTCCTGGCGACGTCCTCGACCTCCGCCATGCTCGCGCTCGGCTTCCCGTAGCGGATGTTGTCGAGGATCGAGTCGGAGAACAGCTGCGTCTCCTGGAAGACATATGTGACCTGTTCGCGGAGGCTTTCCAGCGTCAGGTCGTTCACCGGGTGTCCGTCAACACGGATCACACCTTCCGTGGCGGCGTGGTAGCGCGGGATCAGGTAGGCGAGGCTGGTCTTGCCGGCGCCGGTCGGACCGCAGAACGCCACGATCTCGCCGACGCTGGCGTCGAGGTCGATGTCGGCGAGCGCGCGCCGGCCGTCCGGGTAGACGAGGCCGACGCCGCGCATGGAGACGCCCTCGCGCACGGGCGGCAGCCGGGTTCGACCGATGTCGCCCTCGGCCGGCAGGTCCATCATCCGGAACACGCGGCGCATGCCGGCGACGTTGTCCTGGAAGCGGATCCAGAGGATGCCGAGCGAGCGCGCCGGGCCGATCAGGTAGCCCCAGAAGACGAACATGGCGGCAAAGTCGCCAGGGGTCATCACGCCACCGATGATGAGGTTGATGAGGTATACGAAGAACGCGGTCTGCAGGCAGGCGATGATGAACTCCCACACCCGGGGGATCAGCATCCACATCAGCGCCACGCCGCGGAAACGGCGGAACGACTCCTTGCTGTCGCCGTCGAAGCGGTCCCGTTCCGTGGCGTTGGCGCCGAGGCCTTGCACCGCCAGCACGTTGTCCATGCCCTCCTCGATGGTGCCGGTGGTGAGCGAGCCCGCCGCGCGCGCCGCCTGGCCGCGGCGGCGGACCATCCCCGAGAACAGGCTGGTGCCGATCACCACGCCGAAGAACACGCTCATCGACAGCCAGAACACCTCCGGCATGGTGGGGTAGGTGGCGAGCAGGGTGATGCCCGCCTGGATGTAGAGCAACGTGGACATGATCGGCGTGTGCGTGGTCTCGTAGAAGATCTCCTGCACCTGCGGCGCGTCGTACATGACGCGGTAGATGGAGTCGCCGATGCGCTGCTCTTCGAGCTGGGTCATCGACAGCGCGCCGATGCGGCTGAAGAGCTGTGCCCGCAACAGGTGGTTCAGGGCCTGCGTCATGCGAGAGTTGATCTTGAACTCGACGTAGCCCCAGACGCCGCCGAACACCGCACCACCGCCGTGGATCTGGTTCTCCACCCGGGTGGCGTAGTCGTGGCCTTCGGCGAGGCCGGCTTCCACGCCATCGTCATAGCCTGTGATGTAGCGTCCGATCAGGATGACCAGGGACACGCCCAGAACGGCCAGGAAGATCAGGATCTCGAACGGCGACCAGCCCTGCACCAGATCGATCACGGGTCGCCAATACGGCGGGTAGCCGGTGGCCTCGGCGATGGGCCGGCCGAGGATTACGTGGTCGGTCAGCATCTTTGCCGGCCACGGCAACATCCCCAGCGCGATCGCGTAGGCACCGAGTTTCATGGCGAACTTGGCCAGGTAGCGCCAGAAGAAGAAGCGGATGTAGCGCGTGCTGCGCAGGATGATGGCGAACGCCTCGGCGTTCGTGATGCGGGTGCTGGCATCGAGGCCGCTGGCGCGCGCGTCGAGGTCCCGCAACGCCTTCTGCCGACGCTCCCGCCTCGTGCTGATCGCGGTTTCCGCCACGGCTACTGGCCCCTCGCTAGGAGCCTTCAGCCGGGGAAGCATCCCCGACCGCTGACGCGTAAGGAAGTGCCGGCAATTCCCCCATCGCTGGGGCGTACTTCCATGCAAGCCTGCGCCGTAGAACGGTGCCGGCTCCTAGCCGAAGGCGCGAGCGAATGCGAGCCCGAAGGCCAAGCAGTTCGCGAAGCGAACTGCCGACGCGCCCGCAAGGGCGCGCAAGGCATGAACCGTTCCGGAGCGTCATGTGCTCAAGGCCCGGCTGGTGTCGGTGAGGGTGGACTCCGCCTGGACGAAGGAGCGATAGCGGCCGCCCTCCAAAGCCATGAGCGTGGCGTGGTTGCCGCTCTCGACAATGCGGCCGCCGTCGAGATAGATGATGTTGTCGGCGCGGCGGATCGTTGAGATGCGGTGCGTGATCAGAAAGATCGCTCGCCGGGCACGGTCGTCGCCGCCGCTGGCCCAGTCCGCGAGGTTGCCCATCACGCGATGCTCGGTGACGGCGTCCAGCGCCGCCGTGGGCTCGTCCAAGACGAGGATTGGCGTGTCGCGGACGACGGCGCGGGCGATGGACAGGCGTTGGCGCTGACCGGTGGAGAGCTTGCCGCCGCGGTCCGAGAGCACGGTGTCGAGGCCGTTCGGCAGCCCGTCGACGTAGTCGTCCATGCCGGCCACACGGATGGCGGTGCGGATCTGTTCCTCCGTGGCGTTCGGCGCCACGTAGCGGATATTGTCGCGCACGGACATGGCGAACAGGACGTTCTCCTGCAGGGCGATGGCGATGGCGGCGCGCAGGCTGGCGACCTCAAAGTCGCGCAGGTCGCGCCCGTCGATGGCGACGCGTCCGCTTTCCGGGTCGAAAAGCCTCAACAGGAGCGCCATGAGGGTGCTCTTGCCGGAGCCTGTCGGCCCGATGATGGCGGTGATGGAACCGGGCACGACGGTGAAACTCACGTCGCTGAGCACCGGACGCTCGGGCTCGTAGGCGAAACTGACGCTCTCGAAGGCGATCTCCCGTTCCAGGCCAGCGAACGCCTGGGCGTTGGGCTTGTCCTGCACGTCCGGCTCGATGTCAAGAATGTCGAACACGCGGCGCAGGCCCATGGTGAGGTCCTGGGCCGTCATCCAGTCGCGCAGCAGCTTGCGGATGTCGCCGCTCGACTCGTGGAACTGATCGCGAGTCCACGAGAAGCTGCCCAGGTTCCAGACCACGAAGCTCAGGCCCACGAGGGCCAGCAACTCGACGACCACGTCGGCTCGCCCTGATAGGCCCACCAAGCCATGAAGGACGTGCCGCCGGCCATGAACACCGCCGCGACGGTGTACATGACGATGGTGACGATGGCGATCAGATGCTTGACCCGGAATGCGGCGTTGAAGGCGACCACGGAGTCGTCTTCCAGGCGCTGCTGGGCACGCCCCGCGGTGCCGAAAGCCTTGATGAGCTTGATGGAGGAAAAGCTCTCCTGAATCGTCGAGGTGACGTCCGAGGTAGCCTCCCGATACACCAGAGCGCGCACGCGCATGCGCGGCATCGCCCACCCTGCCCACAGGAGGGCCGGCACTACCAGCACCCCGGCGGCGAGGCCCAGCCAAGGGTTCAGGATGGTGACCAAGACCACGCAACTGTAGTAGCTCATCATGGCGAGCGTCATCCCGATGATGTGCCCCACCACGGCGGTGACCATGGCGCTGTCCTGATAGATGCGGAAGATCGAGTCGCCGGTGCGGTGGTCGCTGTGGTAGCTGAGCGACAGCTGATGCCAGCGCGAGACGAGCGCCACCCGCAGGTCCTGGTTGATGCGCTGCATGATCCACATGTTGTAGTAGGGGTTGATGACCGACAGGGGCATCTGCAGCAGGTAAGACCCAAGTGCGACGTACACATACGACCACGTCAGCTCGCGGCGTTGGTCGTCCGTCAACTGCTCGATGCTCCCGGCGGCGAGCTCCGGGAAGCCGAGGAGTGCCGCGAGACCGGGGGCGAGCGGTTCCGCCTGGAGCAGGCTCTGGTTCAGCAGGTCCGCGAGGATCAGGCCGACGACGATGGCGATCCCGCGCTGAAGGAAGTTGATGGCATAGAAGTACACAAGGTGCGTCCCCACGCGGGCGCGCAGTTGGATCTGGCCGGCCTGAACGCGGAACTGCAGCATCCAACCGGCTACGCAGGCAATGGTTACCGTCGCCGCCCAGAGACTCGACGCCATGCCGTCAACGAAGACGTTGCCGGCCACATTCACGCCGATGCCGCCGAGCAGCACCCCGACCGTGCCGACCATTTGCGAGCGCCCTTGGGTGAGGGCCATGAGGAACATCGACGCCACCGTCACCATGACAGGTGCGTAGAGGAGCCCCAGCGGCCACTCGAAGGTGCTCGGCATCCAACCCGACAGCGGGCCGAGAACGGCAACCGCCGCGACGAGGAAGGGCGCATAGCCAAACTGGTAGCCTCGGCCGCTCACCATGTCGGCGACTTCCGGACGGACGCCGCCGGGGCCCGGATACCACCAGTGGCCAAGCAACTGCGGGCGGATATAGGGCCACGAACGCAACAGCAGGAGCATCACGTCGAGGAAGCCGCTGTCGTCGGAACTCAGGGCACGATCACGCTCCGGCGGAATCGCGCCCTCCCGGAACATGGGCAGCGCCCGAGCGCGAGCCCGGTTGGCCTGGATGTCAGAAGGACTCACGCGGCTTGCCTTCCGTGCTGCCGCGCGAGGTGGCCGGGGTTCTTGCGGTGACCCCGAGGAACGGCAATCGCGGGCACAGGGCGCCGCCAAGCCGCACAGCGCGAGCACCAGCCCACCTTTCCGTCGCCCTTGTCGAGGACCACGCTACCCCCAAGACACAAGATTGCCCGGGCAAATCAACCCACCCCTAGCTCCCTAGCTAGCCAAACGAAAACATGCCACGCACGGGCAAGCAAGCGTTTTTTCGGTTTTGGCTGGCGCCGGGACGCCGATGCGGGTTGCAGGCAGGGGCTGGACGTGTCACGTTGCGCACCTACTCACGCGGATGGGACAGCGCGATGCCGGATGTGCAGATCGATGTGGTGGACCTTGCGGCGCAGCCGGCGATGGTGGTGCGGCGCACGGTGGACGTCATGCGCATGGGCGAGGCGTTCGCCGACATTTTCCCACGGGTGGCGCAGCACATCATTGGCTCCGGGCGGCAGCCCACCGGAATGCCGTTTGCGCGCTACTTCCACATGGACGGAACCGAATGCCAACTCGCCGCCGGCATGCCGGTGGCAGCGCCGTTGCCCGACTCTGGCGACATCGAGGCGCACGAACTCCCCGGCGGCCGAGCGCTCACTGCGTTGCACGTCGGCCCCTACGAAGGCGTCGGCGCCGTGTGGCAACGGGTATGGGCACGGGCGCGAGAGATGGGCTCCAGGGCCCAATTCGGCGGCTGGGACGTCTATGCCAACGACCCTGGCGAAGTGCCCGAAGAGAAGCTGGAAACTCGCATCTACCTACCCCTCGGCGACTGCCCCCCCAAGCCACCGTTGCCCCAGTGATGCCCTGCCGGGCGCCGAAGGGAGGGCGAGACGCCCTCACCTTCGCGCCGCAGGCGGTCACGACACGGCTTCGCGACGCCCGCTTGCATGGAAGCACGCCTCCGGCGACGGGGACATGCCCGAACTTCCCTGCGCGTCAGCGGTCGAGGAAGCTTCCCCGGCTGAAGGCTTGCATGGAAGTACGCCCCCAGCGATGGGGGAGTTGCCGGTACTTCCTTGCGCGTCAGCGGTCGGGGATGCTTCCCCGGCTGAAGGCTCCTAGCGCCACAGGAACCGTTGCCTTTCGGCAACGCTTCCTGCCCCAGCCCAAGCCGTCCTGTTACCCTGTCGGCATTCGGCCAGCTTGCGCCGTCCGAAGTCCGACAGGCTGCCAGGAGTCTGCGCCGTAGGACGATCTCGCGCCGAAAAGGTGGGTGTGATCCCCCATTGCTCGCCCCGAAACGTTCCTGACGAGGGACAGGACCTCCCAGAAGATGGATTTTTCTCGCCGTATTAGGGTGCATGTTCCCGGAAAAGTTTCTACGGCGCAGACTTGCATGGAAGTACGCCCCCAGCGATGGGGGAATTGCCGGTACTTCCTTACGCGTCAGCGGTCGGGGATGCTTCCCCGGCTGAAGGCTCCTAGCCCTACCCATGCCCCACAAGGGGCACGGGGCTTTTCGGCTGTTGCTGACGTTTCAGGTTTGCGGCTCCTTGGCGAGTCGATATCCGGTGCATGTGTCGACGAGGGTGGCGTCTCCGCGCCACATGACCTTGGTGCCTGGGGGCGGGCCGCGGGGTCGGTGGATGTGTCCGCCGAGCTGGGCGACCAGGCGCGCGGCGAGTTCCAGGGTGTCGGGAGCGGGGCGTCGGCGTTGTTGGGCGAACGCCTTGAGGAGCTTGATCTCGAGTTCGGAGAACAGCGTCTCGGGCGGCAGGTCGGGCTGTTCTCGGCCGAGCAGGGTCATGAGGAAGATGCGCCATGCGACGACGAGGTTGACGGCGGCGGCTCGGGCGAGGCGCGCGGCGGTGCGGTTGGCGAGTTCCTCGACCCTGCAGCCGGACTTGAGGATGCGGTGCCAGTCCTCGATGCGCCATCGGCGGGCGTGGTGTTCGACGACTTGGCGGCAGTCCTGCGGGGTGTCGGCGGCGAGCGTGGCGAGCAGCAGCCAGCGGATCGGCGCGGCGTCCTTCGGCGCGCGCTCCTCCTCGGCGAGCACGGCCTGCAGGCGCATCGGCGGCCTGTCGCGGTGTTCGCGCGCGGCGGGCGCGAGTTCGACGGTGTCGGCGCGCAGCGTCAGGGTGGCGGCGCGGCGGCTGCGGCCGGGTCGTTCCGGGCGCCTGCTGCGCTTGGGGCGCTCGCTCAGGCGGTCGACGGCGACCACGGCGCGGGCACGCGCCGGCGCGGCGCGCAGCGCGTCGAGCAGCGACCGTCCGCCGGCGACGCGGCGGCGGACGTTGGCGCGCACCAGCACGTCCAGCTCCGGCTGCGCGCGCTGCGTCTCGAACACGCGGAAGTCGTCGGCCTCGCGATCCATCACGCTCACGACCCGGCCGGGGCCCAGCTCGCGAGCCAGTTCGGCGCAGTCCCGCAGCGCCTCGATCCAGCGCTCGCTCTTGCGCGAAGGCGACGCCGCGTCCCGATCCGCCTTCGGCACCGGCGCGTCGAAGCGCGCGTTGACCACCCCCAGCGGCAACCCCGACGGGGTCACCGCCAGCGTCGAGTGCAGATGCAGGCCGAGGCTGCGCGCGCCGGTCTGGTTGCCGCCGGTCACCCCCAGTCCGTCGCAGCCCGGACGGCTGGCGAAGTTGAGGTCCGTGCCGTCCTGCAGGCACAGCACCCGCGGCTCCGCGCGCATGCGCCGCAGCGTCCGCTCGCGGTGCGGGCGCAGGATGTTCTCCGGCGTCGCCGCGCTGTCGTCCGGACGATCCACGAACCGGCAGTGGCCCTTGACCAGTGCCCGATCCCCCTTCGCCGCGGCCGGCAGAGAAGCCGTCGGAGCCGCCCCCCTGAGCGCCGCCACCCGCACCAGCCGGGCGCTCAGCCGGGCGCTCAGCCGGGCATCGCCCAGCGGCGCCCCGCCGAACTCGTTCGCCGCCCAGACGCCAGCCTCCAGCCCCTCCCAGGGCGCCAGCGGCGGCGCCGGGGACGGCTCCGCGCCCGCCCCCAGACGCCGACGCCAGTCGGCCGCCAGCGCGCAAACATACACCCGCTTGCGTCCCGCCGCCGCCGCGTTGCCCCGATCCTGCCGGCCCCGACCCGCGGTCTCGCCCAGCAGACGCCAGTTGGCCGCCCGCAGGCTGGTTCCCGAGTGCGTGCCGTCGACGAACGTCTCCACCAGGCACGGCGCGTAGCCGCAGCGCGCCTCGAAGTCCGAAGGCAGCCGCAGCAGCAGCCGACCAAGCACGCGCGAGGCCAGGTTCCGGCACTCCACGCCCGGACGGATCAGGAACCGCGACAGCCCCGCCACCCGGTGCAGGTGCGCCCGGCGTCCCGCCGCGTCCCAGCCGATCCAGCGATCCCGAGCCGCAAGCTGCAGCGCCGCCGACGCAAAACCCGCCGCGCTCGCAGCTCCCGCCCGCCGTCCGCGCCGCCGGCAGACGAACCGAACCGACCCGCTCCAGCGCCCGAAGCGCCGACAGGCAGCCGCTCGTCTGCGCCACCCCGCGCGCGTCTGCGGTGCAGGTCCGGACGCGCGCGCCGCAGCGACTCAACCCGCGCCTGCGCCTCCACAGTCCCCAGACTGCGCTTGATCTGATGCTGCACGTACATGCCGCCGCAACATAAATGCACCGCACGCAAAAGTTCAGTGCCACTTGTGGGGCATGGGTAGTCCTAGCAGCCTGTCGGATTTGGCGATCCAGGTAAAATTGGGTTGTTGTTGTTGATGGACGCCTGGCCGATGTCCTCGAAGTTTCGCCCAGTGGATCGTGACACGCCCTGCCTTCTGCCGCCGTCGGTTCAGGACTGGTTGCCGGACGATCATCTGGCGCGGTTTGTGGTGGACGTTGTGGATCGGCTGGACCTGAGCGCGCTGGAGCGTCAATGCGGTGGCGGCGGGAAGGATCCGCATCATCCGGCGCTGTTGCTGGGTCTGCTGTTCCACGGCTGCGCGACGGGGGTCTTTTCGAGCCGCAGGCTGGAGCGGGCGACCTGCGATTCGGTGGCGTTTCGGCACATTGCGGCGAACTCGCATCCGGACCACGACACGACTGCGAGTTTCCGCAGGCGTTTTCTCGAGGACCTGCAGGGGCTGTTCGTTCGGATTCTGTTGATTGCGCAAGAGACGGGCTTGCTGAAGCTGGGCAACGCGAGCCTGGACGGGACGAAGGTTCAGGCGAACGCGAGCCGGCACAGGGCGCTCGGCTGGGGGCATGCGAAGCGCCTAGAGAAGCAGTTTGCGCGCCGAGGTGTCGGCGCTGCCCGGGCAGGCGGCGCAGGCAGAGGATTCGGAGCCTGATCCGGATGTCCCGGAGGAGTTGAAGCGCCGCGCGGAGCGGCTGGCGGTGATCGAGGCGGCGCAGGCGGAGATCGAACGGCGGGCGCAGGAACGCCACGCGGCGGAACAGGCGGACCACGAGGAGAGGCTCGAGGCACGGCGCGAGAAGGAGAAGGAGACGGGGCGCAAGCCCCGTGGTCGTCCACCCCAGGCGCCACAGGCGGGACCGAGGGATGCGGATCAGGTGAACCTGACGGACCCGGAGTCGCGCATCATGCCGACTTCGAACGGTTTCGAGCAGGCCTGCAACGCGCAGTCGGGCGTGGACATCGAAAGCCACCTGGCGGTGACGGCCGATGTGGTCGATCGCTGCAACGACAGGCGCGAGGTGTCGCCGACGCTCGAGGCGCTGGATGCGTTGCCGGCGGCGCTGGGGCAGCCGGTGGGGCTGTTGGCCGACACGGGGCACTTCAGCCGGGCCAACGTGGCGCATTGCGAGGCGGCGGGCCTCACACCGCACATCGCCACGGGGCGCAAGGCGCACAACGTGCCGCTGGCGGAGCGGCGCGCATCGCCGCCGCCCTGTCCGGAGGACGCGGATCCGGCAACGCGCATGGCACATCGGCTGCAGACCCCGGAGGGCCGGGCGTTGCATGCGCGGCGCAAGTCGACGGTGGAGACCGTCTTCGGGATCGTCAAGGAGGCGATGGGCTTCCGGCGCTTCCATCTGCGCGGACTGGAGGCGGTTCGCGGCGAATGGACGCTGACCTGCCTGGCGTGGAACCTGAAGCGAATGCACGCCTTGAGCTGAGCGGGGGCAACCCTCGTCTTTTCCTCGAGAATCGGACCTTCGCGGCGCTTCCACGCCGATCTGGCATGCATGGGCGGTGCAACGCCGGTCAGGTGGCCGACACCGAAATACACGCCAACCCCGTCCACTGGCACGAGATCCAGTTCACGGTCGCCTTTCGGCCACCTCAAATCCTAAAACCGACAAACTCCTAGCCCGGATTATTCATGAGTGCGCGTAGCGAGGGCGACGAGACGCCGCTGTGGGTGGACCCGCACGCGTGCCAGGAGGCACGGACACGTGCCAGGAGGCGCGGAACGGAGGACCCCGAAGGCGACGGCCGGGTGGTGCGGCGGCAGGGTGCTCCATCTCGGCGAGATCAACGACAGCCAGCGGGCGGCGTGGTGCCGTCGCCGCTGACGGCCCGGTCACGCTTCGATCGCCTTCACCAATGCCCGCTGGAACGCCTTCACCTTGCTCTTGGCTCCTGCGCCCCAAAGCAGACCGAATACTTCGCGGCGGTTCCTGATTCGGAAGAAACCGTTTTTGTTCCCGCCCTCGCCACGGATCGACCGATGGCCCATGCCCTGCTCCTCCAGGAATCTCATCACCGCCGGCCAAGCAGCGCCTCTAGCGAATCGGCTTCCGGTGTCGTCCCCCTCGACCGGAATCCAAAACGACCTCGTTCGGCATGCCTTTTCGAGCACGCTGACAAACTCGTGCCCTCGAAACTCTGCGATGGGGTCTGCCGGATAATCACACAACTCGCTCTCCTTCCCCCCATGGCCACTCAGCCACTCCTTGATGGCCGCCGGGTCCGTGACCGCACGCGAGTCCGCCGTATCCTCCCGACTGATCATCGCCGGGACCGGAAACGACTGAGACACCCGCGTCAAGTCATCGACGATCAATGTCTGTACGCTGCAACCATCGAAATGCAACTCGCCCACATCCGCACCGCGCAGATCCAACTGGTTCACCGCGACGTTCCGCAGGGAAGCCATGCACGGCGTCTCTTCGATCAGCGCTTCGTCGAGGCTGATGTTCTCCACGCACCACATCTCGTCACCGCCCAGTGCCGGCAACGCCGCGAGTAGCAGCCCGCCCACATTCCGCGACGTCCGATCACTGCCAATGTTGGATCGGGCGACCACAACACCCTCCTTGAAGAAGGCGCGAACTTCATCCGCCCGAGTGCGAGAAATGTGCATCGTCAAGTCGCTAAAGGCCCGCAGGAAATCCGCGCCAAGAATGTTGCGGCGAACGTACTTCGGAATCTCCCCGTCCCCGATTCGCTCGACCGTTTCTTCGGCAAGAAAGTGGTTGGCGATCTGCGACGACGGGAACCGACGGAAACGCCGGTCATCGTCGTTTTCGAGGAACGCGAGTGCGATGGCCCGGTTCCTCAGTATCCGCAGGACCTCTTCGTCTTCCGTGAAGTTGCTGCCCACGAACTCGGCCATCCACGCCAGGACCGCCTCGTCCACCGCCTCGGTCTGATCGTCCGCCATGGTGCGAGAGGCCTCCCGCAGGAGACTCCTGACGAAGCTCTCGCGGTCGTCGACGGTCATCGCCGTCTCCACCGCATCGCCGAACTTGGTGGCCTCTCGCTCTACCATGATGTCGACCAGGTATGCGAGTGGGTTATCGCCAGCGTGATCCAGCATCGGCTGTACCGTGTCGATATCCAAGCGCGACAGGAAGAAGGGGCGCAACGCGTAGGAGTTGGGCTCGAGGAGGACGTCGAGCAACTCCGCGAAGTCGTCGCCAAGAGGCCAACCTTTCTCTTCCTCAAGGTAGCGCTTCGCGACGGCGGGCCGAGGAAGCTGCAAGGCCAATGCGTCGATCTCGTCACTTGGACGAAGGTCCTTGATGTCAGACTCCACACGCTCGCGGCGGATGAACGTGTCTCGACCGGCGAGGATGAGAGTGCCATCGCCGCGAACTTGCCGCACCAGTTCGTTGACCTGGTTCCACGCCAGATCGTAGCCGTTGGGGTCGCCGAGTTCGTCGAAGCCATCGATCGCGATGGTGACAAGCCCGTGGCGAACGAGGATTGGAACCTGGTCGAAAGTGACGCTCAGGCGCAGTATCTGAAGGCTGGTGGCGATCAGGTCCTGGAGAAAGGTCAACACCCGGCCACGGCTCTGGACGTGCAGGATCAGTGGCCGGTGCGTGCGACGGAATCCCTCGGCACGTTCGAGGGCCAGCCGCTCGATGAACTTCGTCTTGCCGATGCCGGCGGGCCCGTCAATCAACACCGCCCGAACGGCATCAGGTTCCCTCGGCCGGGCGAGGTAGTCGTCGAACCCCTTGACGTCAACGCTCTGGCCCGTGGAGAGGATCCCGTCCACCGAGATTGCGTTTTCCGCTCTCGTGGGTTTGAGCAGGCGCTGCTGATTGACAATCCAACGGTTCAGATCGGCGAAAATCTCGCTGGCAAGCAGCGTCCGATAGCTGGGGCGGACGTCACGCCGATCGCCACGCCTCGCCTCGACCCTCCCGTTGCCATTGTCCTCAAACACGAGGCGCAGCGGCTCGCCATTGCGATGGAGTTTCGCATTCAGCCGATCACCGCTCCGATGGAGTTCAGGAGGCTCGGTGCCGAGGTCTGCGAAGGCCGCGAGTTCGCTCTGCAGGGTGTCCAAGTTCATTTGCCAGCCTCCAGGAGCAGTCCACGCAAGTCTATCAAGTGGGTTCGCCACCGCGCCGTCTTCAGGACGTACACGCGCCGACCGGCGCCAGCAGTCCTGGCTTCGGCAGTGAGTAGCGGTGGGATCACGTCATCGTCGTTCGAGAGCACGAGGGCCCAGTCACCGATGTCCGCGAACGCCCAATAAAGCAGGTCGGCCGCCAATGCGGTGTCAACCATCTTCTCAACTGGAGGGAGGTGCGGTGCCTGCTGCCTGACGGTGCCGGGCAGGTGGATCGACCTGGAAGACAACCGCCCGGGCAATGCGGAAAGCAGCGTGTGGCCATAGCCTACATTTCCCGAGAATACGACGTTCCGCCAGATGGTAGAGCCTCGTTCGGCAACGGCCTGGATGACCGCCCGAAGATTGTCCGTTCCCTGCCAACCCTTGTGCCATCCGTGGTAGAGGCGAAACGAGACGCGGAACTGGCGACTATCTGCCCGTGCGAGCGCCCGTCCGATGGCCCGCGTGGTCTTGTCCAGCGTCCGGCGCGCCCGTTCGAGCGGGTCGTCGAGCGTCAATGTGCGGGCATCGTGCATCTGCGTGTTCCAGTCGACGAAAGCGGTGACGCCAATTGCGGGTTCCCGAGATCGCATCAGCTCGACCCTTCACGGCATGTTGCTCCACATTACGCGGTGCCGACAGGCACGTCATTGGTCAATCTCTCGGATCGGCGTAGGACATCGGCCATGCGTCGCAACGACATCCGCTGTCTGCATCCGGCGGACTGCTGCCGGCAGGCTCGGTCGCGTTGGCACGAACAATCGCATCGCGCACCCGCGAGCATGACTTCCTGAGCGAAGCGGCAAATCCGTAGCACGTCCTGGGCCTCAAGCTTTTTGGGAAGAGGGTGAGGCCCCGCCCACCACCCCTGCCCTTACGCTCCATCAGCTACGGTCGCCAGTTGGTGGCCGACCAGACGGCTGTAGAGTCCGCCGGCGACGACCAATTCGTCGTGGCTACCGGCCTCCACCGTGCGTCCGGCGTCCAGAACGACAATTTGGTCGGCGTCGCGCACCGTGGAGAGGCGATGCGCGATCACGATGGTGGTGCGATCTCGCATCAGCCCCTCGAGGGCGCGGCGCACGGCTTGTTCGCTCACCGCGTCGAGGTGCGAGGTCGCTTCGTCGAGAATCAGCACCTCCGCGTCCTTGAGGAACGCCCGGGCGATCGCGACGCGCTGCCGCTGACCGCCGGACAGGCGGACGCCGCGTTCGCCGACCGGCGTGTCGAGGCCCTCGGGGAGTGCGTCCACGAAGGCGCCGAGCGCGCCGCGGCGCACCGCCTCGTCGAGTTCCGCCGGGCTCGCATCCGGCTTGCCGATCAGGATGTTGGTGCGCAGCGTCTCGTTGAAGAGATAGGTGTCCTGGGTGACGAGCGCCACGCGTCGCCGGAGATCGTCGAGCCGGTACGTGCGCAGGTCGCGTCCGTCGAGGTCGATGCTTCCCGAGTCCGGATCCCAGAAGCGCATCAGGAGGTGGGCGACCGTCGTCTTGCCCGCCCCGGACGGGCCGACCAGAGCCACGGTGCGCCCGGCCGGCACGGAAAACGTCACATCTCGCAACGCCCGCCGGCGGGACGCGAAGTAGGAGAAGCGCACGCCGCGGACTTCGATCGCCACACCCCGGCGCCTGCCAACGGGCATGTCCACGCCGGGGCCGTCGGACACTGCCTCGACCTCGTTGTGGACGGCATGGAGGCGTCGCGTCGCACCGAGGGTGTCGGCAAGCTGGCGACCGATGTGGGCGATCTCGGACACCGGGAGGAACGCCGCCATGGCAAGCAGCGTCAGCAGTGGCAGCATCGCCGGCGCAAGGGCGTCGGTCGCGACCAGGTGCGCGCCGGTCGCTACCACCATCAGCCCGCCGAGGCCCGTCGCCGCCTCGAGGATGGCGGTCTGCCGCGCCAGATCGGAATGGAACGGCAGCCGCAGCCGGGTGTGCCGCTCGATCCGCGCGACGAACTCCGCCGCACGGGCGTGCGTCTGCTGGAAGGCGAGGATCTCCGCGAGCCCCTGCACGGTGTCCACGGCGTGGGCGTTCATGTCCGCGAACGCTTCGCGGGCCTCCGAACCCAGGCGGTCGATCCGGCGCCGGGCCAGGAACGGACTAGCCGCCACGATGGCAAGAAACGGCACGAGAGCAAGCGCCAGGGAGGCATCGAACCAGGCCAGCGTGCCGAGCACGGCGACCGGCACCAACACGGCGACGAAGGATGGTGCCACGGTATGCGCGAAGAAGTACTCGACGAGCTCCACGTCGTGAGTCGCCATGCCGACGAGGTCGCCGGTCCGGCGGCGCACCAGATACGCCGGCGCAAGACGATCGAGCTTCTTGAACAGGGCAACGCGCATTTCCGCAAGCATTCGGAAGGCCATGTCGTGCGCGAACCAGGACTCCAGCCAATGCAGCACGCCAGCCAGCGGCGCAACGACGCCCAAGGCGATCAGGTAAGGCGCGAACGCGGCGCCCTGCTTCACCGCCGCCACGGCAAGGGCACTCGCCACCCCGACGCCGATCAGCGCCGCCACCCGGACGATGCCAAGCACGAGCACCACCGAGAACTTCCCGCGCCACGGCACGACGTGGCGCAACAGCTCACCGAAGACGCCAGTCCCACTCAATCCCTCCGCCCGCAGGATGGCGTCGGTGGGTTCCCACTGCGCCGCCGCATCGTCGGCCTGGAGGTCTTCGAGGGGAACGTCGCGTCCCTCCTCGCCGTCCACGGTCGGTGCCGCGGTGAAGCCGTCAGCACGCACCCCCTCCTCCGCCTGCGCGCCCATCAGCCGGCAGTACGCGCCGCCGGCGGCCATCAGGGATTCGTGATCCCCGCTCTCAACCACGGCTCCGCGATCAAGCACGAGGATGCGATCGGCGCCGATCACGCTCGATAGTCGATGCGCGAACACGAGCGTAGTGCGGCCCTGCATCAGCCGCTCGAGCGCCCCGGCGATCACCGCCTCGTTCTCGGCATCCACCGCCGAGAGCGCCTCGTCGAGGACGAGAATCGGTGCATCGCGCAGCAGGGCGCGAGCGATGGCGATGCGCTGGCGCTGGCCGCCGGAGAGCTTGATGCCGCGCTCGCCGACAACCGTGGCGTAGCCGGACGGCAGTCGGGTGATGAAATCGTGGGCATTGGTGACGCGGGCGGCCGCTTCGAGTTCCGCCGCACTCGCATCCGGCTTGCCGAAGCGCAGGTTGTCCTCGACGGTGCCGTGGAACAGATAGGTGTCCTGGCTGACGACGGCAACGGTGCGATACACGTCGTCCGGGTGCAGAGTGCGCAGATCGCGGCCGCCGATCCGCACGGTGCCGGCATCGGGGTCGTAGAAGCGCAGCAACAGCCGGACGATGGTGGACTTGCCAGCGCCGCTCTCGCCAACGAAGCCGATCCGCTCGCCCGGCTCGACGCGAAACGAAAGCCGTGAGTGCGCCGGGCGCCGGGCTTCGGGGTAGGCGAACGATACGTCCTCAAACTCCACCACCGGCACGAGCGGCGCATCGAGCGCGACCGGCGCGGCAGGCGGCTCAAGGCGCGGCTTGGCCCGAAGCAGCCCAAGAATGTCCTCCGCCGCGGCGCGGCCCATCATGCCGTTGTGCAGAAGCGCGCGCAGATCGCGCTGTGGGCGGAACACCTCAATGCCCATCATCAGCACGATCAGCAGCACGTCGAGACCCATCAGGCCCTCGGCGACGCGCCAGGCACCCAAAGCCAGCACCGCCGCGCTGCCCACGGCGATGCCGGTATCGGTGAGCCCGCGGGTGGCCGCGTTGGTCGCCAGCACCCACATCGTGCTGCGAAAGACTTCATGCGCCTTCTCCGCCAGCAGCCGCCCCCGCGTCGTGCTCTGGCCGAACGCCTTCAGCGTCGCAAGTCCCTGCACGGCATCGAGGAACTCCGCGGCGAAGGCGCGGTACGCCTGCGAGCGACGCATGCTGCTGTGTCGGTCCCAGCGCTGGAACGACGCCGGCGCAAGCAGCGTGAAGAGCGCGAAGCCGAGCATCAGCGCGGCCACTGGAAGGTCGAGAACAGCGAGCACGGCGAAGACGACAACGGGTGTGACGAGTGCCACCAGGAGTTGCGGCAGGTATTGGCCGAAGTAGGTCTCGAGCTGCTCCACCCCGTCGATCATCGAGACCATCACGGCACCGGTGCGCTCTAGGCCGAAATGCGCCGGGCCAAGCGCCGCCACCTTGGCGAAGAGCCGCTTGCGCAACGCGAGCTGCACGCGCGCCGCCGTGCGATGCGCAACCATGGCGCGGGCGTGTTCGGTCCAGCCCCGCAGCACCATCACCGCACCCACCACCGCCGTCGGCACCATCAGCTCAGAGAGCGAATCCCCCGCGAAGACCCGCGCCAGCAGCCAGCCAAGCAGCGCGAGGCGTCCGATTCCGACGAGCGACGCGAACACACCCATCGCCACCGCGTCGGCAATGCGCAGGCGCACACCCCGCGTGAACTGCCAAAGGCGTCGGTCGAAGAACATGGCGCAATGGTAGTGGTTTCCGCACCGCTCGACCTGCGGCCATCAGGGCCAACCGCGGACTACCCTCGTAGCTTTGTGAGGTCGCCGCCGATCAGTTGCCGACCATCGATGAAGGCGGCCCGACAAACCTATCGAGCAGTTCCCGCACCATGATCTGATGGCTGAAGATGCGCCAGGGCGCGAAGACCCTCGCAAAACACCGCGAAGCGGCGCTAGAACGCTGCTGTTCGCCGCTATTCGCCGCGCAGGGCGTTGGTGATGGGGAGTCTTGCGGCGCGGACGGCGGGGAAGAGGCCGCCGACGGTGCCCAGGACGAGGGACCAGATCAGGCCGTTCGTCATGAGTTCTGGGGTTACTGCGAAGTCGAAGGCGATCTGGGAGAAGGAGGCGTTGTTGAGGGTGGAGACGGTGTGGCCGTTGAAGCCGAACCAGGCGATGGCGGCGCCGAGCGCGCCGCCGACGAGGGCGAGGGCGATGGCCTCGATCATCACCGAGACGACCACCGGCAGGCCGCCGAAGCCGAGGGCGCGCAAGGTAGCGATCTCCACCGTGCGGCTGACCACCGCCGAATACATGGTGTTGAGGGCGGCGAACACGGCGCCGATGGCCATGATGTAGGCCACCACCGTGCCGAAGAGCTCGATGGTCGTCGCGAGGCCCGACGCCTGCGCCGCGAGGTACTCCTCTTCCGGCACCAACTTGAGGTCGAGCTGCTTGTCGTCCTCGACGCGCCTCTGCAGAGCATCCATGGACTCCGGCGAATCGACGCGCAGGCGCAGCGAATTCACGGTCCCGCCGCGCCGGAAAGCAGACTGGGCGACGGCAAGGTCCACCCAGATCTCCGACTCGTGCGCCGAACCGCCGTCCTCGAACACGCCCACCACCGTCCACTCGCTGTTGCGAAACTCGAGGCTGTTGCCGATGTCGAGCCCGGCGAACTCGCCCTGGGCTCCGCGCCCGGCAATGATCTCGGCGCGGCCGGGAACGAAGTTGCGGCCACGCACAATGCGAACTTCCGGGCGCACGAGGAACGCCTCCGCCTCCACACCGCGCACGATCAGGTTGGCGTCGAGACCGGTGTCGCGCTTGGGCACGTCCGCGACGGCATAGAGCTCCGCGCTCGCCGCATCGATACCAGCGAAGGTGCTGACGTAGAACCTGTCGTTGGCAGAGACGTTGCTGAGCATCTCGCTCTCCGCACCGTCGCGCATGACGATGGCCCGGTCCGGCGCACCGCCAGTCTCCAGCGTGGCGCGGAAGCCAGCCGCCATCGCCAGGAGCGCGATCAGCACGCCCACGACACCGGCGATGCCGACGACGATCACCGACGAACTGCCGAGCCGCGACTTCACGTTGCGTAGGTTCATCAGGGTGACTTGCAGCACCTGCCCCAACATGGCCTTCTCCCTCCCCGGACCTAGCCCCGCCTGAGCGCGTCAACGATGCGCAGCCGCTGCGCGGTTAGGGCCGGAAGCGCCCCCACCACGAGCCCTAGCGCCACGGCGAACGCGAGCGACTGCATGAGAATGTCGAGCGACATGGTCACCGGCCCCATGAACTGTTGGGTTGCCACACTGGCGGCCGGCAACATCAGCGCTCCAAGGCCCACGCCGAGCAGCGCCCCGATCACGCAGAGCAATACCGACTCCCCCACCACCAGCAGGGACGTCCGGGCGTCGCTGAAACCCACGGTTTTCAGCACCGCGAGTTCCGGGATGCGCTCCCTGAGCGACTGCGACATGGTGTTGGCCGTGAGCAGCAGGATCGTGAAGAAGACTGCGGAGAGGATTCCGGTGGCCATCAGGGCAATGTTGCCGATCTGGGCGGCGAAGCTGCGGGCAAACTCCGCCTCGGTGCTGGTCTTGGTGGGGCTTGTCGAGTTTTCGAACCGGGCGTCTATGGCGCCCGAAATCGCCGGTGCCTGCTCCGAATCGCTGACTCGCACGGTGTACCAGCCCACAGCCCCCTCCTCGAACGACCGTGCCTCGTCGAAGTAGTCGTAGTGCATGAGGAGCGCCACCGGCGCCATCTGACCCGGGTCGCGGTGGCGGTAGGTGCCCACAAGGTCGAACTGCCACAGGCGACTGCCGTCCTTGAGCGACCAGATGTCCCCCTCGATGGGGATGCGGTCGCCGATGCTCCAGCCAAAGCGAGCCAGCATGCCTTCCTCCACCACCACGCCGGTGCGAGTGTTCTCGAAGGCGTCGAGTTGCGCCGGATCGATGGCGAACTCCGGATACATGTCGAAATAGGCGCGTGGTTCGACTGGGTATTTGGGGAAGAAGTTGGCCGGGTCCTGATAGTTGCCGCCGAACCACGTTTGATGGGTCACCGCCTCAACCCCAGGCACACCTTGGATCTCCGCAAGCTGGCTGAGGGGCAGCAGGTCGATGATCGAGTACTTGCTCGTCACCACGAGTCGGTTGGCGCCATCGACGCTTAGGCCCTCTCCCGCAAACGGCGCCGCCACCGCCCGCAGCAGCACGAACAGCAGGAACGCCACCAAGAGCGAGAACAGCGTCAGGAACGTGCGCGTCTTGCGCCGAAACAGGTTCGCCCACATCAGGCCCATGCCGCTCATGTCACGCCGCCTCCCCGTTCGAGCCTGTCGAAAGCTGCCCCTTGTCGAGATGCACGACGTGCCGGGCGTGGCTCGCAGCCTTCGGATCGTGCGTCACCATGACGATGGTCTTGCCGTGGTCGCGGTTCAGGATTTCGAGCAGCTCCAGAATCTCGTCCGCGGTGTCGCGGTCCAAGTCCCCGGTCGGTTCGTCGCAGACCAGGATCGGTGCGTCGGCGACGATGGCACGGGCGATTGCCACCCGCTGTTGCTGGCCGCCCGAGAGTTCGCCCGGCTTGTGCCCTGCCCGATCTTCAAGACCGACGATCTCCAGCGCCGTGTCTGCATTGCTGCGGCGCTGCTTGCCGGAGAGCTTGGTGAGGAGCAGCGGCAATTCCACATTGCGCCGGGCGCTCAGCACCGGCAACAGGTTGTAGAACTGGAACACGAAGCCGATGTTCTCCGAACGCCACTTGGCGAGCTGGCGGCGCGACATGCCGTTCAGGTCCTGCCCCGAAACTTGCACGCTGCCGCTCGTGGCGCTGTCGATGCCGCCGATGATGTTGAGCAGCGTCGTCTTGCCGCTGCCGGAAGGGCCCATCAGCGCGAGGAAATCTGCCTCCTCCACCTGGAGGTCGATGCCGGTGAGCACCTCCACCTCCTCGCGCCCCTTGACGTAGCTCTTGCGTACTTCGCTCAGATCAACGATTGCCATGCATTCCTCTTCCTGCCGCTCTCCCCCCAGCGATGGGGGAATTGCCGGTACTTCCTTGCGCGTCAGCGGTCGGGATGCTTCCCCGGCTGAAGGCTCCTAGTGTACTGTCTCTGAAATGCCTATACATATTGTGCGGTGCAGGCACCTGGCGCGATGCTCGGCAACTAAAGAGTGTTTCCGTGGAGACAAACATTTACGAACGCCTCCGGTTCTCTTGGTTGGGGGGCCATGTGAGCATGTGATTTAGGTCAACGTATTTGAGAGTCGGTACACTAGTTCAAGACAGTGACCCGCACGCCGTCCGCGAGCACGCCTCCCTCTGCATCGAGTCTTGCCACCACCCGTTCGCCGCCGGCAAGCCCGTCCGAGATGCGCACGCGCGAGCCGACGGCATTCCCCACCACAACGTCGCGGCGCTCTGCCGTTTGGTTCTCCACCACCCAGACGAAGCGTGCGCTTCCTTCGCCGCTCACTGCCGTTGCCGGCACGAGTACGCCGTTCGGGGTCTGCGTGGAGGCTGCCTCCGCCTCCTGTCGTTCCAGAAAAGCCACCCGCACGCCCATGTCGGGCAACACTCGCCGGTCGCGCTCGAGGAAGCGGATGCGCACCCGCACGGTGGCCTTGTTGCGATCCGCCGCCGGGATGGTGGCGATCACCGACGCCGGGATGTCGTGGTCCGGATAGGCATTGAGGGCAACGTTGACGGGCTGGTCGGGATGGACCCGGTTGATGTAGGCCTCGTTCACGTCCACTTCCACTTCGAGCGAGTCCATGTCCACGATGGTGCAGATGCCGGTTCGCGTGAAGCCGCCGCCGGCGGACACCGGCGAGATCATCTCTCCGGGCTGTGCCGCCTTGGCGATGACCACGCCGCCGAACGGGGCGCGGATCTCCATGTCGGTCAGTTCCTGGCGCTGCAGGTCGAGAGAGCGCTCCGAAACCGCGATGTCTCGCCCCGTGCGACTCAGCCGCGCCATGAGCCCCTCCACGGAAAGGCTGTCGCGGTCGAGGTCGGCCTGGCTGGCAAGGTTGCGATCGGCGAGATTTTCCGTGCGGCTGAGATCGAGCCGCGCCTGACGAAGGTTGACCTGCAACTCGGCAAGCGCAGCCTTGGCGGCGTCGAGCCGGGATTCGGCAAGCCTGAGGCGCGCCCGCGGGATGCTGCCGTCGAGTACCGCCAGGAGCTGGCCGCGCTCAACCACCATGCCTTCCTCCACGAGCACGTCGATCACCTTGGCCGTCACCTTGGAGCTGACCGTGGCCTGCCGCCGTGCCACCACATAGCCGGTGGCGTCGAGCACGCTGTCGCCGGGGGCCGCACGGTTCTCCGCCTGAGCCAGCACGGTTTCGACCGCCAAGGGGGCAGCTTCGGGTGCCGGCACAACTGCGTCGAAGAGTCCGAGCGAATAGGACGCCATGGCAGCCCCTGCAACCACAGCGATGGCAACGAACCACTTCAGTGGTCGCCCCGAGGACGCTGTCTCCTCGCGGTCGATCTTGAGTCGATTGACGAGTTCCGCCTTGTCCATCGCGCCCTTGCCGGGGGAAACGCCACAAAGTTCTGTGCGGTGCGGAGTATATATGCAAGGCGGCGTCGCCTCTGATCGCCCCGTCTCCGGCAGGAGGGCGTCGCGCTCCTTCGCCCGAAGGGCGGGTGGCCCCTGTGAGAAAGACCTCGCGACAACAAGGACCATGTGGATCGACGGCTGCGAGGGGGTCAGTCCTTCTGGGGCCGCGCCTCGCGGCAGGTATGGCGCACCCATCGGGCGCGTCAGCGAGACGCCTTTCCTCCAGAGGAGGCGCAGGAGGGGGATAGAATGACGGCAGCACTCCATCCCCAAAGGAGCGGTCGCCTTGACGAAACGCGTTGCCCGCGTGCTGCACAACATCGCAGACATCGACGAACGCGCCTGGAACGGCTGCGCCAATCCGGCGGGGCTGGCCTACAACCCGTTCCTGGATCATCGCTTCCTGCGGGCGCTGGAGGAAAGCGACAGCGTCTGCACCAAGACCGGCTGGCAGCCGTTCCACCTCCTGGTTTCGCCAGCCGAGGACGCGGCGCCCACCGGCGTGCTGCCCATGTATCTGAAGTCGCATTCGCGCGGCGAGTATGTCTTCGACGGCGGCTGGGCCGAGGCGTTCCACCGTGCCGGCGGCCGCTATTATCCCAAGCTCCAGGCCAGCATCCCGTTCACGCCGGCCACCGGCCGACGCCTCCTCACGGCCGAGCCGGACGACGATGCCACCGCCGACGCCCTGCTCGGCGCCGCCGTGCAGGTGGCAGACAAGGTGGGCGTCAGTTCCATCCACTTCACCTTCATGCCGAAGTCGGAATGGGACCGCGCCGCTCGCCTCGGCATGCTGCAGCGCATGGACACGCAGTTCCACTGGGAGAACGCCGGCTTCGCTTCCTTCGACGACTTCCTTGCGGCGCTCTCCTCCAAGAAGCGCAAGAACATCCGCCGCGAGCGCCGCGGCGCCCGTGCGAACGGCATCGAGATCGACTGGCTCACGGGCGACATCACCGAGGCGCAGTGGGATGCCTTCTATTCCTTCTACGTGGACACCGGGCACCGCAAGTGGGGCACGCCGTATCTCACGCGCGAGTTCTTCAGCCGGGTGGGCGAGACCATGGGCGAGCAGGTGCTGCTCATCATGTGCCGCCGGGAAGGCCGCTACATCGCCGGCGCCATCAACTTCATCGGCGCAGACACCCTCTTCGGCCGCAACTGGGGCTGCATCGAGGACCACCCCTTCCTGCACTTCGAGGCCTGCTACTATCAAGCCATCGACTTCGCCATCGAGCGCGGGCTGAAGCGGGTGGAAGCCGGCGCCCAAGGCGGTCACAAGCTGGCGCGGGGCTACTTGCCGAAGCCTACCTATTCAGCGCACTGGATCCGCCACGCTGGCCTTCGCGGTGCGGTGGCGAACTACCTCGACGGCGAACGCAAGCACGTCGAACGCGACATCGCCTGGATCGAGGAAGAGCACACACCCTTCCGCCAAGACATTGACCTTGCAAGCTACAGGGGCCGTGCCGAGGCGGCGACCGTGCCGGGCGATGGCCCGGGGCGTGGGCACGCACCCGGCGCGCCCTGACGGGCGCGCCGGCAGCTGCTGGCCTTCCTTCGCTCGCTCCGCTCAGCACTCCGGCTAGCGCCACAAGAACCGTTGCCCTTCGGCAACGCTTTCCTGCCCCAGCCCAAGCCGTCCTGTCACCCTGTCGGCATTCGGCCAGCTTGCGCCGTCCGAAGTCCGACAGGCTGCCAGGGCGTTGACACTTCGGTCGCGGCCCTTCTGGGCGAAACTGCGAAGGGATGCTCGCTGTCGTTCCCCGGCTCGAGTTCTCTACGGCGCTTGCCTTCTGGGTTGACGAACATCCGCTGAAGGGCAAGGTGTCCTCCCGCCGGAAATCCTCGCGCACAGGTGCCGGGAACGCTTTCCGGGGATCAGGCCATGAACGCACCGTATCCGGACATCCACAAGATGGCCGGCAACTCGGTGGGCGGGAGGCTGTGCCGAGGCGATGGTGCAGAGGTTTGCGGCGGGCGCCCCGCCGGAGCAGAAACTCCGAGACGGGCGTAGGCTGCCATCCGCTTTGAGCAGGCCCCCTACCGAACGTCCCAACGCATTCGCAGATAATAGAAGCCGCCGTTGAAGCCCCACGGGGAGTTTTCCGGGTAGAGCAGCCCGGCCACCTCGCCCGCTGGGTTTTCCGTGGGATAGGTGTCGAGGGCGTTCTGAATCCCCACCAGCAGCATCAGGTCTTCGGACACGCTGTAGGCCGCTTCCAGATCAAGCAACGCGTCCGGATCGGGATAGAAGGCCACCGAGCCGTCGTTGGTGGGGGCGTCGTAGTACTCGCCGTAGTAGCGCACCCGCGCCATGAACCGCCACTGCTCCTGCACATGGTTCCAAGTGAGCATGAAGCGCGAGTCCGGGCGCCCGTTCTCGATCTGCAGGCGCCGGTTTTCGCTGGTGAACTCCGGGCTGAACTTGGTGAGTTCCACCTCCGAGAAGTTGGCCGCCAAGGTCAGCGACGAACTGCCATTGCCGAGCTCGAACGGCCAGGTTGCCACCAGGTCGATGCCGGAGGTCTCCACCGTTTGCTGGTTCGAAAGGAAGCGCACCGAGGTGAAGCTGGTTGCGTCCGTGACTCCCGCCGCCAGAAGCGAGGAGATGTCCCCAGGCGTCAGGTTGAACCGGCTGGTGAAGGCGATTCGATCCTCGATCTCGATCTGGTAGTAGTCGAGCGTCAGCTCCAGGTCGCCAATCGAAGCCACCGCGCCAAGAGTGATGTTGACGGATGTTTCCGGAGTCAGCGCCTGAGCGCCCTTCTGCACGGCAATGGGATTGGTGGGCGGCAGGGTGGCGATGTCCGCGAGCTGCCCCATGTTGAATTCCGTGGTCACGTTGCGCAGGTTCGCCTGCCCCGCAGTGGGCACCCGGAAACCGGTGCTGATCGCGCCACGCAAGGCGAATTCCGGCGCAAGTTCAAGCCGTGCCGCCAGCTTGCCGTCCAAGGTGCTGCCGAAGTCGTTGTAGTTCTCGAACCGCGCCGCCGCTCCCAGGAGCAGCATCTCGGTGACGTTCGACTCGAGGTCGATGTAGCCGGAATACGCCTTCACGGTGTTCTCGCCGGCATCGCCGGGCTGGAACCCGGGGAAGCCGTTGGAGCCGATGCCGAAGCCCTGCGCCGCCAGATTCGGATCGATGAAGAACGAGTCCGGCTCGCCGTTCTCGATCTTGAAGGTCTCGTCCCGATACTCAAGCCCCATCGCCACGTTGACGGCGCCAAAGATGCCAGCGACTTCGATGGGCTTCGACAGGTCGTAGTTCACCACCCGGTCGAACTCCGTGTAGGCACCGGCCTGATAGTGGGTCGGGATGTCGTTGCCGAGGCTCAGCAATTGCGGATTGATGGTGTTGTAGATGTAGAACTGCGCATTGCTGCGCCCGGCGGAGGCACTGATATCCCAGAACCAGCCGCCGTCCGTTTCGCCGCGCAGGCCCGCTGTGAGGCTGGTGTCCGCAATGAACGCACCGAACTGCGGCGTGAAGCCGCCGGGGAACCTCTCGATCAGCGAATAGCAGCCCGGGTTCTTGCGCACGGCGGTCAGGGCCTGCTGGTCCGGGCGGTTGTTCATGATCCTCACGACCGGGCAGTTGTTGACGACGCCTTCCGGGTTGTCGCTCGGATCGATGTCCGCGACCTTCACGGTGGGAAGGCCGTCCACCACGTCGCCGCGGAAAACGCCGGCGCGGGTGTGCGGGTTCCGATAGTAGAAGCCGCCTTCCACCTGCCGCTCCGACCAGCTGCCGAAGGCATAGGCTTCCGTGCCGCCACCGACATCAAGGCCGAGGTTGCCGAACAGCTTGAAGTCGTCGGTGTAGCGTGGCGCGCCCCAGATCTGCGCCGCTGGCCGGCGCACGTCGATGTTGCCGGCGTCGATCAGCCCCTGTGCGTCCGCGCGCTGCTCGCTGCGGCTGGTGGGGTCGGTTTCCTTCCACTCGAAGCTGAAGTTGGCAAAGCCGTTGTCGGTCATCGCTATGCCGACATTGCCGGCGATGGTGACGGCGTTGCCGTCGCCTTGGTAATGGTCGCCGTATTTCACGTCCAGAGTCGCGCCTTCCGCGTCCTCGCGGATGACGAAGTTCATGATGCCGGCGATGGCGTCCGAGCCATACTGCGCAGAAGCGCCGTCGCGCAGCACCTCGAGCCGGTCGAGCGCGATGGCGGGAATGGCAGAGATGTCCGGCCCCTGGGAGCCGCCAGCAATCCCCGATCCGAGCAGCGCGATCACTGCCGCCCGGTGCCGCCGCTTGCCGTTGACCAGCACCAGCGTGGCATCCGGGGCGAGGCCACGCAGCGTTGCCGGTCGGATGAACGTGGCCGCGTCACTGATGGGTTCCTGGCTCACGTTGTAGGAAGGCACGAGACTCGCCACCAGCGAATCCAGGTTGGAATCGCCTTGGGCGAAGTCTTCCCCGTCGATCACATCGACGGGCACGGGCGAATCGGCCGCGCTGCGGTCCCGGCGCCGGGAACCGACCACGACGAGTTCCTCAATCTCGCCGCTTGCCTGTGCCACTTGCGGTGCGGACTCCTGCGCACCAGCTGGCAAGGCAAGCGCAACGCTGAGCGCCAACCCGATCGGCAGGGCCGTGCCCAATCCCTCGAGAGCCTTTCCCTTCATCCTGTTCTCTCCAAGCAAGCCAAGCGCGGTCTCCGCAACGGACCATACACCAGCACACCAGCACATACCCCTCGCCAAGCATGCACACTCCGATCTGCACTGTTCCGACTCGTTGACGGCACGAATTGCGCGCTTGCATGGCTGACTTGCCAGCAGGTGGGGCTGTCGGCGCCACTCACCGCTTGCAGAACGCGGTCCTCAGGCGAAGGGATCGGTGCCTGTCCGCATGAATGGCGCCACCCGCTCCGGGTGGTCGTTGTGCTCGCGATAGGGGTATAGATGATTGCCAAGAATGGTCGCGAGCTCCGGGAAGCGTTCGACCAACGCCGGGTCCACCTCGCCTTCCCACATGTGGATAGGTCGCATGTGCATCCGCATGAACACCTGCACCAAGGTAATCCGAAGCCCCGGATTGGTGCGCGGCGTCGAGCCGTGCCAGGTGGCGCCGTGCCATACCGCCAGTGAACCCGCCTCGCCGTTCAGGGTGATGGTCCTGTAGGGCGTGTTCGCCAGATTCTGCTCGTGCGGCAAGGTGGCGCGGCCATAGCGATGGCTGCCGGGCACGAACACCGTCGGCCCGTCCTCCGGCCCTGAGTAATCCGTGCAGAGCCAGGACAGATTCGCCACGTGGGCGATGTGACCGCCACCCGGCGGGATGCCGTGGGCGTCGCTGTGGAGGTTCAGGTCGTGCGAGGTGGGCGGCTTGATGATCCACGTGTGCCCGGCCAGCACCGCGCTGCGCCCAAGCAGCCAGCGGGCGATGGCGAGCCCCGAAGCATTGGTGGCCGCCTCGGCGAATACGTCGTCCTCGTTCAACAGATACCACGAATTGCGCCCCAGCGCCGCACCCTTGGTGGTGGAGGTGCGGTAGTCGCCGAGCTCGATGTCGTTTCGCCGCTCGCAGGTGCGAATGATGCTGCCACGCAGCCGATGCACGAACTCTTCGCTCACCCGCATCTTCTCCGGCGGAATGATCGTCACGCCATAGGCATCGAGCTCCAGCGCATGCTGCACAAGATCAAGCCGCTCCAGCTCCCGCATCACCGCATCGGTGTTCGGCGACGTGTCAAGCTCCGCAATCGTCATTCCTGCTCCCCTGGGCAAGGTCTCGCCACGCCAAGCCTATCACCGGCCGGCATTGCCTTCAGAACGGCAGGCCACCGTCGCTCGGGAACATGGAATGAAGGACGGGCGCTTGCATTCGCCAAGGGAACAAGCCGGAGGGACCTACGCCCCAGCGGCCGATTTGGCCGCCGGCTGAGCGTGCTGCCGGAACGCCGGCAGCACGTCGCGGGCGAAGCGTTCCGTGTAGTCGCCTGATGCCGTGGCTTCGGTGGGCATTGGGTGGGGGACGACGATGTCGATGCCGAGGTCGTAGGCGTCGATGGCGCGCAGCTTGGCGATGATCTCCCTCGCATCGCCGTGCAGCGCGAAGGCGTCCCCGGCATCGTCGCCGAGGAAGCCGGCAACGTCGCCAGCCGCTTCCAGATCCCTCGCATGGTGGAAGTCTGGCCAGACACGGCGCTTGAGTTCGGCGGCCGGCGGTCCGTTCCACGCCACGCCGCAGGTGTCGAACAGCATGGGCGAGTATTCGTAGTAGCCAGCAGCGATGGCGCGGCCAATGCGACCGATGCGCGACGCCGACGAGGCAGCGGATGCGCGGTCATTGTCTCTGTCGGGCACCAGCACAGTGTGGAAGACACAGCCGATACGGACGCTGGTCGGGTCTCTGCCGGCTTCCTCGGCGCCTTCGCGGACGAGGCCCACGGCGTGGGTGAGGTTGGCTCGATGCACGCCTACGCGAATGATCACACCGTCCGCCACCGCTCCGGCCATGCGCAGCGTGCGCGGTCCGCCAGCGGCAATCCAGACCGGCACTCGTGCTGCATGGCGCAGGCTTGCCGGGCGGGCGGCACCCACTTCCAGCTCCCCGCCAGCCAGGAGTTTGCGGATCACCTGTACGGAGTCGGCCAGTTCCGCCACCGTCGCTGGCCTGCGTCCCATGAGTCGGACTGCGGTGTCCCCGACTCCCATGCCAAGCCAGGCCCGTCCCGGCGCCAGCTCATCAACCGTGGCGATGGAACCGGCGATCACCGCCGGCTGCCGCATGACGGGATTCTCGATCAGGGGCCCCAGCCGGATACGCTCCGTTGCTTGCAGCGCCGCCGCCAACATGACGTAGGGATCCCGCGCCAGCAGCGGTGACGAGGGGATGAAGCCGTAGTCCCAGCCAAGCGCTTCGAGTCGGCGAGCGTCGTTCGCAAACGCCGCCGGCGATGTCATGTCGAGCCGGTTGAGACCGAATTGCATGGGGTGCGATGCTTGCGGGAATGGACGTTCACCATACCAGCCTGGGCAGATGCCCGGCAGCTATCGCGGCTGCCCGAAGGCGCTGTGGAGTTGGCGCGCCGAGCGGCGCGTGGGAGGGCAGGATGCCCTCCCACCGGGGGTACCTGCCTATAAGCAGGCGTCGGAGGTCCCCAAGCAGGGTCTGCTTCCTCCGCAGGCACTGGCCCGAATGAAAGTGGTGCAGGTGTTGCCGGCCTTGCAGGGCGGTGGGGTTGAACGTGGGACGCTGGAAATCGCCGGTGCGTTGGTGGCCGACGGGCATGAATCCGTGGTGGTCTCTGCCGGTGGTCGGATGGTGGCGGAGCTTGAGCGGGAGGGCAGTCGTCATGTTCGATGGGCGTTGGGGCGCAAGCATCCGGCGGTGGCTCTCGAAGTGCGACGGTTGCGGCGCTGGCTCGCGCATGAACGTCCCGACATCCTGCATGTTCGCTCGCGGGTGCCGGCGTGGCTCTGTTGGCTGGCGTGGCGCAGGATGGCAGACGGCGCGCGGCCTCGCTGCGTCACCACCCTGCATGGCCTGCATTCCGTCGGCCCGTTCAGCGCGGTCATGGCGCGGGGAGAGCGGGTGGTCGTGGTATCCGAAACCGCGCGGCGATATCTTCTCGACAACTATGTCCGCCCTGGCGTGCCGGCACTGCGGCGCACGGGGCTGACGACAGATCGCATCCACCGGATCTACCGGGGCATCGACCCAAGTCGCTACCATCGGGCCCACCGCCCAGGTGACGCTTGGCTCGCCAACTGGCGGCAGGACTTCCCAATGCTGGAGCAACGCCGCATGGTGGTGCTGCCGGGACGCTTGACCCGCCTCAAGGGGCACGAGGACTTCCCAGCCGTCATGGAACGCGTGCGCAGCCAGCATCCCGACGCCTTCGGCATCGTCGTGGGTGGCGAGGAAGAGCGAAGCCGCGCCTACGCGGCGTCGATTCGCTCGGTCTCGCCCGGCATCGTCTTCACCGGACATCGCTCCGACTTGCGGGAGATCATGGCCGCAGCCAGCGCGGTGGTGTCCCTGTCGAATCGGCCTGAGTCCTTCGGGCGGGTCGTGCTCGAAGCCCTGTCGCTTGGCGTGCCCGCGGTGGGCTATGACCACGGAGGCGTCGGCGAAATCCTCGGGCAAGTGTTCCCGGAAGGACGCACGCCGGTTGGCCACACCCTCGAGGCGGCAAACCGAGTCGCCGCCGTGCTCGATGACGAAGCCGGGGCCCGCTCGCGCATCCGTGACCACGACTTCACCCTGCAGCGCATGTGTCGGGAAACGCTGGATCTGTATGAGGAATTGGCGGCCGACGCATGGAAGCGCTGACCGCTCTCGCGGCGCTTGGGCTGGTGGCCTTCGCAGTGGTGTCCTTCCGCTACGCTTGGTGGCGACCACGCGTGCCGGACGAGCATCCGCGTGTGCTCATGTATCACATGGTGCGAGAGGCCATTCCCGGCACCCGGTTCAACAAGCTGCGTGTGCCTCCGGCCAAGTTCGCCCAACAGCTTGCATGGCTGAAGCAGCATGGCTGGCACTTCGCCTTTCTTTCGGAACTCGGCCAAGGCGAGCTGCCGCCAAGGACCGTCGCCATCACCTTCGACGACGGCTATCGGGACAATCTGCTCGCCGACCCCATCCTGGCGGAACATGGCGCCAAGGCGACGCTGTTTCTCGTGGAGGATCGCCACAACGTGGATTGGTCCGTGGCGCGCAAGGCACACCACGACGAAGGCGAACTCATGCGCGAAGAGAAGCTGACCGATCCCGAAGTCATGCAAATGCTCGCGTCCGGGCGGTGGGAACTCGGCGCCCATACGGTCAGCCATGCGCCCCTGCCTTCCCTCGACGAGGGTCGCAAGCGGGCAGAGATCGTCGGCGGGCGCGAGGCGCTCGAAGGGAAGTTCAGCGCCAGGGTGCAGTCGCTTGCCTATCCTTTCGGCCTTTTCGACGATCGGGATGTGGCCTTGACCCGCGAAGCCGGTTATTCCTTCGCCGTCACCACCGAGCCCGGCATCAGCCGCAACTTGGGTGCGGAGGCGCTGCGACTGAAACGGGTCAAGGTGAGCGGCACCGAGGGCATGCTGGCCTTTGCGCTGCGGATGCGCACGGGCCGCCGCGGCGTGAAGGCATAAGGGCATGCACCGCACCGTCGCCCCTTGCGACGTGACTACGGCAAGACGATCCCGTGCCCGGCTGATGGCGCGCATCCTCGCACCGCTGTTGTTGCCCGCACCAAGCGTGTCTATCCGTGGGGGATGCAGAGTGATGCTCATTCTCATCTCCTTGCTGGCGCCAGCGGCCGCCGCCAAGAGCCTGCACTACGACGCTCGAGTCGGCTGGCTCGATGCCGGCGCCATCAACATCACCTTCGCGCAGGAAGGGAACAACTACGAGCTTTCCGGCTCCGTGCGCGTGCAAGGCGCCATCGCCAGGCTGGTGCGTTGGCGCGGCTGGTTTGCCGCCACCGGCGAGTTCGACGGCGACTGGCCGCGCACAGACGCATATCTCCTGATGGAGGAACGCCGAGGCAAGCGCGAAGTGCTGCTGTGGCGTGGCGGACGCACCGTGCTGCACGGCAGCCACCGCGACTCCGAGGAACTCGAGGGGCCGCCTGGCTCGGACATCATGTCGGTGCTCTTCCTCGCGCCCCACTGTCTCGACGGCGCGGTGGTTCACGATGGCGAAGACCCCTACCGAATCCGCCTGCGCGGCTCCGCCCCGATTGAGATCAAGGAACGAGCGCCTTGGTACTCCGGCGCAGGGCTGCGCTGCGACTACGACTTCCGCTATCGCGACGGCAGCACGCGCCGGGTGTCGCTCTGGGTGGCCGAGGTGGATGGCGAGTCGTGGCCCGTGCGCATCCGCGTGCGCGTGCCGCTGCGTCCGGATGGACTGCTGCGGTTGCGCGTCCATGCCAATGGCGGTGATGATGCATCGTCGGCCATGCCACCAACCACCCGTCCGAACCAAGAAGCCAAGGCACCGTCATGGTACAACCGCCCCGCCGCCCCAAGATGACGACCGGTTCCTGCCCGCGTCACCAGCCGCCTAGCAGCCTGTCGGACTCCGGACGGCGTAAGCTGGCCGAATGCCGACAGGGTGATGGGACGGCTTGGGCTGGGGCAAGAACCGTTGCCGAAAGGCAACGGTTCTTGTGGCGCTAGCCCTACCGGCTGAAGGCTCCCGTCATGAAGCTCGGCGTACTCGATCAATCTCCCATTGCCCGCGGCGAAGACGCCGCCCAGGCTCTGGCCAACACCGCTGCGCTGGCCCGCCGCTGCGACGAACTCGGCTATCACCGCTACTGGGTGGCCGAGCACCATGCCTCGGACTCCCTTGCGAGTTCCTCGCCGGAGATCCTCATCACCCGCCTCGCTGGCGAGACCAAGCGCATCCGCGTCGGTTCCGGCGGCGTCATGCTGTCGCACTATTCGCCGTTCAAGGTGGCCGAGAACTTTCGCCTGCTGGAAACGCTCTATCCCGGCCGGATCGATCTCGGCATCGGCCGCGCCCCGGGCAGCGACGGACTCACCGCAGCGGCCCTCGCCTACGGCAACACCCTCGGCATCGAGTACTACCCCGCCAAGGTCAAGGACATGGTCGCCTGGGTGACCGACAGCAAGCCGCTCACTCCGGCCTTCGCCAGGCTCAAGGTGACGCCCCGCCCAGCCACCGTGCCGGAAGTGTGGATGCTCGGTTCGAGCTTCGACAGCGCCGACTGTGCCGCCCGCTTCGGCCTTGCCTTCTCGTTCGCCCACTTCATCGCCCCGGAACCCACCGCGCGGGCGATGCAGCGCTATCGGGAGACGTTTCAGGCCGAGCACCTCGACGAGCCGCAGGCTTCCGTGGGCGTCTTCGCCATCGCCTGCGAGGACGAGGAGCAGGCGGAACTCTTCCTCAAGATTCGCGAACTGCAGCGCATCCGCCGCGACCAAGGCCGTCACGGCCCGCCACCCACGCCGGAAGAGGCCGCCTCCTACCCGTTCTCGGACGCGCAACTGGCCGCCGCGCGCACTCGCCGCTCGCGCCAGATCGTGGGCACGCCGGCGGTGGTGAAGTCCGAAATCGAGGCCCTCGCCAGCGAATGCAGCGCCGACGAGGTGATCGTCCTGACCATCACCCCAACCTTCGCCGACCGATTGCGCTCCTACGAACTGCTCGCAGAAGCGTTTGGGCTGGGCAAGTAACCCTTGCAGGCTTCGGGGCGAACTCGTCCTGGAGCACCAGCGGATTGGTGACTGTCAGAAGTCCCATCCGACGTAGGGTGTTGGCAGGCGTAGTGTTCGGTCCAACGACCGCAGCAGGGCTTCGTCGCCGGCGAGGTCGTCGGTCAGGTTGAGGCTGGTGGCCGGGCGCACGCCCATCCACATGCGGCCAAAGGCCCCCACGGATGCCCTGAGCACGGCAAGGCCCGGCGCGTGGCCCTGCTCGGCGGCGGACGACTCGCCGAGGGTTACCGTGTAGTCGCCGGCGGTTCCCCGCCAGCCTTGCCGGCTGCCGAGGAAACCCTCCACGGGATCCGTGAGGGTCAGGTTGAAGCGCACCGTTTCGGCGTCCAGGTGCGTTTGCTCCAGACACTTCGACACGTCCAACATCCGCAGTTGCCACCAGGCATCTGCGCTTTGGTAGCTCTCGTGCTTCGAGCGTTCGGTCAGGCCACGGTTGCGGAACGGCTGGCGCAGGAGGTCCTGGAGCTGGATTTCCGGCGGCTCCTCCATCGCCACCGTCGAGATCTGGTCGCCCAACGCCGCAATCGTCGAGAGCAGTTCGAACAGCTGCTCGTCGTTCTGCCACGCCATCAAGGTGATTCGATAGGGGCCATGCTCGCCGGTGGCCTCGCCCCAGAAGAAGTGCGACAGCGCACCTCCCGCGCCGTCCTCGTAGCCGAGGCCGAACCATTCCTTCTCCGGCATCATCCCGAGTCGCTCCAGGCGCTCCGTCGTGGTTAGGTTCACGCCGCCGTGGCGCCGCCGCCGGCCGACCATCGCGCCATGCACATCGCGCCAGCGGCTGGGGCCCACGCGCACCGGCGGACGCGTCATCTTCGGCACTTGCAGGGTCGCGGGATCGAAGCGGAAGTGGTTGACGTAGCTGCCGGTGCCGAAGCCGACTCGGTTGTAGAAGCCTTGCTCGAACATGCCGAGTGCGGACACTGCAGCACCGGATTCCGCCTGTCGCGCCAACGTCTCGGCGGTGAGGTTCGCCGCTGCCCCCAACCGGCGCGCCACATGGCTGGTGGTGACCGCGGCAACGACGCCAAGCTCCAGGTCCGTCTCGCCATGCCGGATTTGCCCCGGCGTGGACATCACGGCGCATTCCGCCCGGCCATGCACCGGCAGGACGATGCAGTCCATCACGCGAATGAGCTCGCGGAACGCCTCTGTCTCGTCCTTGTCGTCGCCAATCCAGCCGCACTCGATCCAAGTGCGATGCACCGCCTCGAAGTCGCGCTCTTCTTCGTAGTCAAGAATCTCCATGTCGCGTCACCTTTCTTCGCGCCGTTCTCCCAGGGGAGGCATTCTGCCCTCCCAAGCCCGCCGCTGCGTACACCTTTGCTGGCCAGCAACTCCGCATAGACCGCCAGTCGCGCCGGCGTCAGCCGCCCGCGCCTCTGCGCGCAACGCTCTTCGGCGAGCCTCCGCCATTTCTCCGCGAGCGGCGCCGCCTTCGGCGCTGGCCTAGCCACTCGATGCCACCCGGCAGTGCGACCGCAACCCATGGACAGCAGAGCGGCGTTCACCCTCCGTCAAAGAGCGCGGATCGGATATTGGGGATCTCCTCAAGCCCCGTATTTCGCCTTCGCCTCCCTCCGCCGCGCGTGAAGCACCGGCTCCGTGTAGCCGTTCGGCTGCTCCATGCCCTTGAAGACAAGATCGCAGGCCGCCTGGAAGGCCACGCTGTCGTCGAAGTTGGGCGCCATGTTGCGGTAGTTCTCGTCGCCCTCGTTCTGCCGGTCCACCACCGCCGCCATGCGTCGCATGGTCTCCCGCACCGAGTCTTCGCTGACGATGCCGTGGTGCAGCCAGTTGCAGATGTGTTGGCTGGAAATGCGGCAGGTGGCGCGGTCTTCCATAAGCCCCACGTCGTTGATGTCCGGCACCTTGGAGCAGCCGATGCCCTGGTCGATCCAGCGCACGACATAGCCAAGGATGCCTTGGGCGTTGTTGTCGAGTTCGCGGGAGATGTCCTCGGTGGAGAGGTTCTCCCCCGCCAAGAGCGGAATGGCGAGGATGTCGTCCACGCTGGCGCGGGCGCGGGCGGCAAGTTCCTGCTGCCTTCCGGCCACGCTCACCTCGTGGTAGTGCAGGGCATGAAGCGTTGCCGCAGTCGGCGACGGCACCCAGGCGCAGTCCGCCCCGGCGGTGGGGTGGTTGGCCTTGGTGTTCAGCATCTCCAGCATCTCGTCGGGCTTGGGCCACATGCCCTTGCCGATCTGTGCCTTGCCGGGGAAGCCGGTGGCAAGGCCGGCATCCACGTTGGCGTCCTCGTAGGCGAGAATCCAGCGCTCCTGCTTCATGGGTTCCTTGCGCACCATGGCGCCGGCACGCATGGAGGTGTGGATTTCGTCGCCGGTGCGATCGAGAAAGCCCGTGTTGATGAAGACGATGCGCGCCGCCGCGGCGCGGATGCACTCGCGCAGGTTGAGGCTGGTGCGGCGCTCCTCGTCCATCACGCCCACCTTGAGGGTGTTGCGGGCAAGGCCCAGCACGTCCTCCACCCGCTCAAAAAGCTCGCAGGTGAAAGCCGTCTCCTCCGCCCCGTGCATCTTCGGCTTGACGATATAGACGCTGCCGGCACGGCTGTTGCGGTGGCTGCCAAGCCCCTTCAGATCATGCACGGCGCAGAGGCTCGTCACCACCGCATCCATGATGCCCTCGAACACCTCGTTGCCGTCTTGGTCAAGGATGGCGTCGCTGGTCATCAGATGGCCGACATTGCGCACCAGCAGCAGGCTGCGCCCGGGCAGCGTCAGCTTGCTGCCATCGGCGGCGGTGAACTCGCGGTCGCCCATCAGAACCCGATGCACCGTCTCGCCACCCTTCTCGAAGGTTTCCGACAGGGTGCCGTTCATCAGCCCCAGCCAATTGCGATAGACGGCGGTCTTGTCGTCGGCATCCACCGCCGCCACCGAGTCTTCGCAATCCTGGATGGTGGTGACGGCGGATTCCATCACCACGTCCTTGACGCCAGCGTGGTGCGCCGCGCCTATGTCGTGCTCACGGTCGATCTGGATGTCGATGTGCAGGCCGTTGTGGCGCAGCAGGACGGAAGTCGGCTCGCCCGGCGCCTCGCCAGCGAAGCCGGCGAACTGCGCTTCATCCGCGAGCCCCACGGCGCCCGCCGGCGTGTCGGCACGCAACGTGAAGCCATCGCCATCCGCCTCGATGCGATAGGCCGTCACGTCGGCATGGCTGGCGCCATCCAGAGGCGCGACGGCATCGAGGGATTCGTCGGCGCGGGCGATCACCAGTTCGCCTCGCGCCGGGTTGTAGCTCGATCCCTTCTCGCGTCCGGGGGATTCGGGGATGATGTCGGTGCCGTAGTAGGCGTCGTAGAGGCTGCCCCAGCGGGCATTGGCGGCGTTGAGGGCGAAGCGGGCATTCATCACCGGCACCACGAGCTGGGGGCCGGCGGTCACGGCAATCTCCCGGTCCACGTTGGCCGTCTCGATCTCGAAGTCGCCGCCTTCCGGCGTCAGGTAGCCGATCTCGTGCAGAAACGCCTTGTAAGCCGCAGCGTCGTGGGTCTGGCCCCGGCGCTCGAGATGCCAAGCATCGATTTGCGCCTGCAGTTCGTCGCGCCTCGCCAGCAGGTCGCGATTCCTGGGCGAGAGGTCCTCGACGATGCTGGCGAATCCCGACCAAAACGCCAGGGCGCCAATGCCGGTGCCCGGCAGCGCCTCCCTCTCGATGAATTCGTCCAGAACCCGCGCCACGGCCAATCCGCTGCGCTGCACCCGATCCGTCATGTGTTCTCGTCCTTCTCCTGAAAGGTCGCCGTGCGGTGCCAGCGACGTAAGTGTGTATCGTAAGGCACGGCGTGGCCCTGCCGCGCGGCGCGTAGAATACGCCGCTTCTTGGCGCCAAACCGTCCTTCATGCTATCGCCCGCGCCCGACACCGACAGCCTGATCGAGGATTTCGCCAGCCGTGGCCTGGTGGTGTTGGGCCCAGAGCAGCTCGGAATGGCACCGAATGTCCATGCCCGCATCTACGAGCAGGAACGGGCGGCATTCAACGCCAAGCGCTACATCACCACTTCCCTCATCCCCGACGTGCTCGACGTGCTGCGAGCACCCGGAGTCGTGGCGGCGTGCAATGCCCTCGTGGGCGAGAACTGGGCCATCGTGCCGTTCACCCACAACGCGCCGTTCGTCAGCGGCGTGCGCGACCAGCATTGGCACAAGGACGACAACGGTCCCTACAACGCCCGCAAGCATCGCCACCACCACGCCGTCCAGATCGAGATGCTCTACTACCCACAAGCGGTGGCCGAAGACATGGGCCCCACCGCCACGGTGCCGTATTCGCAATACTGGACCTTCAACCACGAAGAGAACCACGACAACTTTGCCGGCGCCGACCACCTCGACTTCGCCTACCAATTGAGCGGCATGGAGAGTCAACCCATCAGCGGCCCACGCTCCCGCTACAGCGCCGAAGACATCGCCCAGCGCAGCACCGAACACGACGTGCGGATGCGAGAGGCGGTGGAAGCGCTCGAGTGGCCCCTGAACCAGCCGTGGGAGGCCGCACCCCTTGAACCCGGCAGCATCGTCATCTACTCCCACAACCTCCTCCACCGCGGCAACCATCGTCGCGACGACTGGCGCAGATGGAAGGAGAACCCGCGCTTCATGTGGCGCTTCTGGCTCTATCGCACCGTCGAGCCAAGAGGTGTGGCAAGGCCCTGGCGGCCGCCGGGCAAGGATGCCCTCACGGGACTCGACCGAGCCGACGCACCGGCGGACATGCGTGCCGTGTGGCGTCACCAGAGCCACTGGATGCGAACCGGAACTACGCCCCCAGCCATCGACAACGACGAACTGTCGCCCAGGGAACTGGCGGTGCAGCTGCGGCAAAAGGGTGACCGGGCCGAACCCGCGCGCATTGGCGCTGCCTATCGCTTGGCGGCCGCCACCGACTCCGAGACGGCGGTGGAGTTCCTCGGAAACGCCCTGCGCGACGAACGCGAGAGCGTGCGCCGCGCCGCAGCCTACGGGCTCGCGGCACTCGGAACGCCGGCAACGGCCACGCTGCAGGGGGCCACGAAGTCCGACGCAAAGTGGGTGCGCAAGGCCGGTGCGTTCGGCCTCGGCAAAGCTGGTGCCTTGCGCCGCGATGTGTTGGATGCACTAACGGACACGCTGCTCCGAGACGCCTCGGTGTATGTGCGTTCCGTTGCCGCCGATGCCCTCGGCTGCTTCGGCCGCCGCGCCGTCGCCGCCGGAATCGGCACCGCACTCGTGCCACCGATCCTCGACGCCCTCATCGAGAGTCTGGGCAAGGAGCAGAACCGACTCGCCATGGACCGCGCCCAGGGCCGCAGCATCAAGCTGGTCCGTCCCACGACGACAGCGACGTCTGCGAAGGCATCGGCATCGACTATCAGGTTCCCCGCTACGCCCCGGTGCGCTCCGCGGTGCGCGAAAATGCACTGTGGGCCACGGTGATGCTCTGCTCCCACGGCCCCACCCCCTGTGGCCATGCCCTCGAACCTCTCATAGACACCCTCACGGAAATCGTGCGCAAGGAACGCAACGTCTTCTGCGTCGGCTTCGCAATGGATGCTCTGGCACGCCTGGCCCACTTGCACCCCTCGCACGAGGAGCCTGCCGCTGTCGTCCAGCTCCGGGCGGAGCTGCCGGGCATCCTGGCCGCCTCCCCCATCATCTGCTGGGACGCCCTCGGTCGCGTCGGCCTCGCGCCCCCGGCACCAAGCGACGCCCAGCGCACGCCGGAAGTCCCGTTCCTCAAGAAGGCCCGCGCCAATGCCTGACGCGCCGCCCTCCGGCCAGGCCGATGCCCCGACCGGCTCAACGCCAGCAACCGCCGAGCCCATCGCCCCCCTGCGCTTCCGCCTCGCGGCAATGCTCTACGACGCCCTCATCGTCCTGGCGATGTGGATCTTCACCATCGTCCTGCTCGTCACCGTCACCGGTGATGCGGTATTGGGCGCATGGCTGCAAAGCCTGCTGTTCCTTGAGCTCTACGCCTTCTTCACCCTCTCCTGGACGCACCGCGGCCAGACCATCGGCATGCTCGCCTGGCGACTCGAACTCCGCACGGAGGCCCGTTTCACCCCCGCCAAGGCCCTACGCCGCTTTGTCGGCGCCCTCCTCTCGCTCCTGACGCTGGGCCTGGGCCACGCCTGGATGTGGTTCGACCCCCGCCACCGCACATGGCCAGACCGCCTCTCAGACAGCACGATAGTGCGACTGCCGCGAAGCAAGAGACGTTGATGCAGGTTTCGCGGCATTCGCCGACCACGGCGCAATCGCTGCCGTCACCGAAACGCGCAATGAAGATGCCCCGCAAGGCTCTCGTCGATGATCGGTGCCTTGCGTTGCCATTCGCCCATCTTTCTTTGGGCGCCTTTAGGCTGCTCGCCGCACCAGCACAACTCCCACGAGCCAGCACGCCGCAATGGGGATGGCTACCGCGAGCCAGGGGGGAAAGTCCACCACCACCGCCATCGGGGCGAACAGTTCGCGCAGGTAGTTGAAGGCGAGGCCCCCGGCGATGCCTACCGACAGGCGCGCGCCCATGCTCACCTCGCGCAGGGGGCCGGCCACGAAGCCCAGCGCCAGCCAGACCAAGCCGAGCACGGCCAGCGGCTGCAGAACCTTGCTCCACCAAGCGACTCCGTGGCGCGACGAGTCGAGTCCTTCGCGTTCCATGTAGTCGATCTGGCGGGCGAGTTCCGCAACCGACATCCGGCCCGGATCGAGCAGCGACTTCACGTTCAGCAGTTCCGGATCGGCGCGGGTGGGCCATTCGAGGGTGTCATAGACCCGCACGACCGTCCTGCCCGGAGCGGCGTCGAAGCGCGTCTCGCGCACGTCGTGCAGCAGCCAGCCAGCGGATTCGCCACCGTCTCGGGTGGCTTCCGAGCCGTCGCCAAGGAAGGTCGCGTAGGCGGCGCGGCGGCTGAAGACGAGGTCCCTGCCCTCATTGACGCGAAACTGCCGCACGCCCACGAGTCGGTCATCCCCGCCGTAGCCGTCGATGTAGGTGTAGAGCAGCCCCTCCCGATGCCAGCGCCCGAACGGCACATGGCCCTCGGCGGCGACCCCGGCACTGCGGGCCGCATTGAACTTCACGGCGGCCCCGGCCTCTTCCCCCTGCCCGGCGACGAATTCGCCAACCCACTGCCCCAGAGCAAGCAGGGCCGCCACCGGCAATGCCGCAGCCCCAAAGAGCCGAACCAGGGACACTCCGGCGGCCCGATACGCCGTCAGCTCGCCATGATTCGACAGCACACCGAGCCCGACGATGGCACCGATGAAGGCCGCATAGGGCACCAGTTCCACCAGCCGCCCAGGCGTCGTGTAGGCGATGTAAAGCAAGGCATGGAGCGGCGTATATCCCGGTGCCCGATCCTGCAGCTCGTCCACCAGCGTGAACAGCGTCACTAGGGTGAGGAAGCAGGCGAGCGTCACCAGCACCGCCAGCAGCACGGTGCGGCCCACGTGGCGGTCCATGCCGCCGGCGATCATGCCGCGCTGCCGGACGCGTCCGCAGACAGCGCTCTGCTCGCATCCTGGAATTGCAGTTCGTGCAATGTGTGGTAGATGCCGCGACGGGCGATGAGTTCGTCGTGGGCGCCGAGCTCCGCCACCCGACCATGATGCAGCACCAGCACCCGGTCGCATTCCTGGATGGTCTGCAGGCGGTGGGCGATGACGATGGACGTGCGCCCCTCGGTAAGGCTGTGGATGGCATCTTGAATCAAGAGTTCCGTCGCCGTGTCGATGCTGGCGGTGGCCTCGTCCAGCACAAGAATCTGCGGCTTGCGCGCCAGCACCCGGGCGAACGCCAGCAGTTGCCGCTGCCCCTGGGAGAGATTCTGGCCCCGCTCCGCAAGCCGTGTGTCGTAACCGTCGCGCAGTTCGCGGATGAAGCGGTCGGCATTGACCATCTGCGCGGCGCGGACGGCCGCATCGCGGGAAATGCCCGGGTCGTTCATGGTGATATTGTCGAGCACCGTGCCGGAAAAGATGTGGAAGTCTTGCAGCACGATGCCGAGGCGACGGCGGAGATCCGCACTGGCAATGCGGTTCACGTCCACGCCATCGAGAAAGACCATGCCATCGTCGAAATCATAGAACCGCGCCAGCAGCCGGATGAGCGTGCTCTTGCCGGAGCCGGTAGGCCCCACCACCGCCAGTTTCTCGCCGGGACGAATAACGAACGAGACGCCATGCAGCACCGGATCGCCCATGGCATAGCGGAAATGCACGTCGCGGAACTCCACCTTCCCCTGCAGCCGCCCCGGCAGCGCAACCGGGCGCTCCGGCTCCTTCTGGCTCTCGTCCCAGTCGAGCGCCTGAAAGATGCGCTCCCCCGACGCCATCGACCGGAACAGCGTGTTGAACTGCTGCCCCAGGGCCACCACCGGCATCACCAGCATGTTGATGAGCTGCGTGAACAGCACCATCGAGCCGAGCGAAATCTCCTCCTGCACCACCTGACCGCCGCCGTACCACACCACCACCGCCGTGGCGATGCCGATGAGGCTGTGGTTGAAGGCGTCATACGTCACCTCGAAGCCGATGGCACGGAACTCCTGGCGCCGATTGTCGCGGTTGAGCTCGCCGTATTGCTCTCGGTTCAGTTCCTGCCGTCCCGACAGCTGCACCACCTCCATGCCCACCAGATTCTCCTGCATGAACTGGTTGAGCGCCGAGACGGAGTTTCGTATGCGACGGAATATGTCGCGCATGACGCGGCGAAACCAGTAGGTCGCAATGGCCGCAAGCGGCACCGCCAACAGCACGGCGCCGGTCAGTTCGCCGCTGATGTGCAGCAGCAGGAACAGCGCCAGCACGAACGGCACGAACTCCCCGGCGATCATGCCGAAGCCGGTGATGAGCGAGAACAGGTTCTCGATGTCGTTGGTGGCGCGGGTCATCACCCGGCCAATGGCCACATGGTCGTAGAAGGAGGCTGGCTTGCGCTCCAGGCTCGCAAAGAGATCGAGCCGCAAGTCGCGCAAGGCCTTGAGCGCGCTGCTCACCAGCGTCAGGCGATGCGCCAGCATCAACACGCCGTTGCCGAGAATCAGGCCGAAGTAGAGCAGCCCCGCCACCATCAGGGGACTCAGGCCAAGCGCATCGGCGGTGCCATAGGTGAAGTCGATCAGGCCGTAGTCGGGCAGGTCCGAACTCGCCGCATTCGGCACCAGCAGCGTGTCGATCACGACCCTTCCGGTGACCACAGGCGTCAGCACCACCGTGGCGGAGGCGGCAACGACCAGCACGAGACTCACCAACACCGTGATGCGGTAGGGCCTCAGCCAGCCGAGCAGCCGCATCAAAAGGCGGAAGTTGAGCGCCCGATGAGTGAGTTCGGCGTCAAAGGCCGCGTAGTCGGCAGCGGTCTTGGCGCTCATGCCCCCTCCAACGCCATCTCGCCCTGCTCCAAGTCCTCGATCAGGCGTTGTCGTCGCTCCTGGGCTGCGTCCTGGTTGCTTTGCAGTCCTTCGAGGTCGGCGTAATGACCGCCCAAGGCCAGGAGTTCCTCGTGCGTCCCGGACTCGACGACTCGCCCCTCGTCGAGCACGAAGATGCGATCGGCGTGGCGCACGGTGGACACGCGATGCGATATGAGAAGGGTGGTGCGGCCCACGCGCAATCGCTTGAGGCCTCCCAGAATGCGCTCCTCCGTCTCCGTATCGACGCTCGAGAAGCAATCGTCCATGAGCAGGACGGGGGCTTCCCGGATCAGTCCCCGCGCCAGCGTCGAGCGCTGCTTCTGGCCACCGGACAACGTGATGCCACGCTCGCCCACCGCGGTCGTCAGGCCGTCGTGAAACTCGCGGATGGCCTCGGAGAGGGAGGCCGCCTCGGCGGCGTTCCAGATCGGTTCGTCCTCTCGCGTGGGGTCGTCGTAGGTGAGGTTGGCGCGCAGCGTCTCCGAGAACAGGAACGGGTCCTGCGGCACCATCGTCGCGGTGGCACGCAGCCGGCTGATGGGGAAGTCGCACACGTCGTGGCCGTCAATGAACACCGTTCCGCGTGGCGTGTCCACCAGCCGCACGACGCTGCGCAGGAGCGTGGACTTGCCGGCGCCAACGCGGCCAAGAAAGGCCACCGTCTCGCCCGGCGCGATGTCGATGTCCACGTTTTCGAGCGCGAGGGCCTCGGCGTCCGGATGCGAATAGGAGAGATTGCGGAACGTGACCCGGCCGGCAATGCCGTCGGGGATGGTGTCGTTCGGGTTGTCGTCGATCTCCGGACGATGGTCCAGCACCTCGTAGATGCGCTGCGCCCCTGCCGCCGAGGCGGTGAACATGGCGAGCGACATGCCGATCATCCGTACCGGCATGGTCACCATCATCATGTAGGCGAAGAACGCCACGAAAGTGCCCACCGTGATCTCGCCGGCAAGCGCCAGCGCGCCGCCGTACACCATGATGATGACGGGCGAGACCGACGTGAGCAGCGGCATCACCAGATTCACCACCCCGTGGAAGCGGCTGGCGCGATACACCATGTGTGCATAGTGCGTGCTCACCTCGCCGAAGCGACGGATTTCCTGATCCTCCCGCGCCAGCGCCTGCACCGCCCGGATGCCGTTGAAGTTCTCCTGCGCGAAGGTGTTGACCGCCGCCATCGCCTCTTGCTGATCGCGGTAGTACGGGAACATCCAGCGCGACATGACGAAGCCCAGCACAGCCACCAGCGGCAGCGGAATCACCACCCACGCGGCGAGCGCGGGGGAAAGGGAGATCATGAAGTAGAGCCCCACCACGATGGTGAAGACAAAGACGATGATGTTCACCGCACCCCAGGAGACCACCTGACGCACCATGCGCACGTCGTTGATGGCGCGGGACATGAGGTCGCCGGTGGAGTAGCGATTGAAGAACATTGGCCCCTGGCGTTGGGTGTGGTCGAACAGTCGCTTGCGGAGGTCGTAGCAGACGGCGACGGATACCCGCTGCATCACGGCCCGGGACCACACGTGGACCACGAAGCGCCCCAGCACCAACCCCAGGATGGCCAGTGTCGGAACCGACAGCGCCGGCTCGACGTCGGGATCGGCAAGGCTGTCGAACACCATCTTGAGCAGCAGTGGCACCGCCGCCTCCAGCACCCGCCCAAGCAACATGCCGACAAGCACGCTGCCGAGCACATGGCGATGACGCACGAGATAGGGAATCAGCCGCTTCAGATGGCCCAGATGCCGAAAGGAGGAGCGTTCACGCCGGAAAGTGGGCTGATAGCGACTCAAGTCCAGACGCTTGGCCTTCACTCCGCCGCCCCGCTTGCCGAATGTCGCCCTGCGCGTGGAAATGATGAAACGCCGCCAACAAAACCTGCCACTATACCCGGTGACCATGCCACCTTCCCCGGGCAAGCCGAAGATCAACGCAAGCAACCCACCCGCTACGGTGCCTCAGAGAGCCCGCTCAAGACCCAACTGCACCCCGACAGCGGCAAGCAGCACACATGGAGGGCGAGACGCCTCTCCCTCCAGAGAGGCCGCGAACGGACTCCTCTCTCTTGAGGAAGCGTTGCGCCTTCCTGTCACTCTTCCGGAGGAGTCGAAGAAGCCGTCTTCGGCTTTTTCGGAGGGGTACGCGCCACCACCGCCCGATCAGGGTTCCCTCACTCACATCCCGATTCGCCGGCACGCGCTCATGGGCTGCCAAGGCGCGCGGCCAGCTCGTCGGCTCGCAGCATGGCTTGCTTGAGCGTGCGTAAGGGGCGGATCCAAGATGTCAGGCGACTCAGTTCTGCTGGCGAGCTCTCTGCGGCGCGGGTGGCGTCGGCGCGGTCGCGATAAATGCCGAGGAGCAGGACGTAGAACAACCGGCCATCCAGCTCGACACGGGCGGCCGCGAGGCCCGGCACGCGGGCTTCGTTGACGAACCTTTCCACCGCCTCCGGTGATCCAAGCGCCATAAGCTGCACGGCGTAGAACTCATCCGGCAGATCGGTGAAGGCGACTTCCCGGTCCGGTCGATAGGCGAGACGGCGGTATTCGGGCAAGGCGGCGGTGTCACCTCCGGGTTCGGCACGCTGCATGGGCTCCGAATCCGGCTCTCGGTGCAGGCTCGCAAGGCTCGATGCGGATGGCCGTGAACGCCCTTGCCCGCTTCGTGACGATGGCTCGCCGGTGGACTGCTCTGGCTCCTCCCGTACGAATGCATCATGAGCCCGCGACTCGCGAACACTGGCCGCCAACGCGCCCCGACCCTCGCCACCCCTCTCTCTTCCCCGTGCCCCCCAACCGGCTGGCGGCCGAGGCTGCACCACTGGCGGCAAGCGCGAAATGGCCTTGCCGTCCTCGTCCTCGACGCACTCCCACTCGACCCCAGTCGCCTCGCAGAACCACTCCACGGGCAGTGGTTCTCCTGGCCGATGGCCATGAGCGGTGGGCGACACGACGTCCGGAACCGGCCCGTTGCGACAGCCGAGCAGCGCCACCGCCAACCCAAGGCAAACGAGGCGCTTCATGACGACGCAGAAAGTCGCAAGGAATCCCGTGAGCAAAGGCAGATCACCCATGCCGCGATGCAAGGGACGAAGTGTAAGCTCCCCTCGCCTTCGCCGCCATCCAAAGTCCTCTGCGGTCTTGGCCCATGATCATCGAACGCCGCGGCACGCAGTTAGGGAACAGTTGGATGGCCTCCGACACGGGCACCATGACCACCCTGGCGGAGCGCCTCCTCCGCATCCACGTGGACCGCGCACAAGCTCAACGCCTTTCGCGCCGGAGATGTCCACGGCCTGTCCGCTGCCCTCGCCGAACTCGAGAACACGGACGCCGCCTGCGTCGGGTGGTCACCTTTCAGGGACCGCACACCACCGCCGGACTAGCGCCACAAGAACCGTTGCCTTTCGGCAACGCTTCCTGCCCCAGCCAGGCCATCCTGTCACCCTGTCGGCATTCGGCCAGCTTGCGCCGTCCGAAGTCCGACAGGCTGCCAGGCAGCAAAGCGCCGTGGAACGGCAGTCTCATATGTCTCGGGTCCGCCAGGCGCTTGCTTTCGTGGCGCCACTTGTGGGGGCGTTCGCTCTGTACAAAGTGGTGAGCGGGGGGGTCGGCGGCGTGGCCGTGGGCGGCCTACTGGCTGCGCTGCTTTTTGATCGCCATCTACGAACATGCCGCGCAGACGTGCCTGGCGCGAGCAACAGCGTAAGCGCCGCAGAGCCACAGACGGCGCTTCAGGGGGCGCGATCGTGGCGAGCGATGGACCACACGCCAACACCGAGGACTTCGTCAAAGGCATGGCCTCAATTCCGCGAACGCCGCCCGGCACAGCTCCGCGGCAAGGCGTTCGGCAAGAAACGCACTCTACTGGGCGGCCGCATCTGGAGAGGGTGTCTTGCCCTTCCAGAATGCGCAGCAAAACCGTTGGCCAAAGGACGCAGGAGTGCGCCTTGAGCGGTGCCTGGAAGGCAAGATGCCCTCCCCCAGAGAAGGCCCTTGCTGGATCAATCACCGCTTCGGTTGTGCCAAAACGGTGTGCCGACCACCGGCGTGGAAGGAGTGGCCGTCTCCGACTCCGGCATTGCGCCCGCCCGCGACGCGGTTCGACCTGCCTCCACCGCCAGGCCAAAGGCGCGTGCCATGGCCACGGGATCGTCGGCGCGAGCCACCGCGGTGTTGAGCAACACGCCGTCAAAGCCGAGTTCCATCGCCTGCGCCGCGTGCGATGGCAGGCCGACGCCGGCGTCCACCACCAGCAAAACATCCGGCAGGCGCGAACGCAAAGTCTCCAAGGCATAGGGATTCAGCAACCCCTTGCCGGTGCCGATGGGCGACCCCCAAGGCATCACCACCTCGCAGCCGAGGTCTCGCAGCCGCGAGCACACCACCAGATCGTCGGTGGCATAGGGGAACACCCTGAAGCCCCGCTCAAGCAACTGCCGGGTGGCGTCGATCAGTCCATAGGGGTCTGGCTGCAGGTTGTAGTCATCCCCGGTCACTTCCAGCTTGATCCAGTCGGTGGCGAAAATCTCCCGCGACATCTCGGCGAGGGTGACGGCCTCCGCCGCCGTGTGGCACCCCGCCGTGTTGGGCAGGATGCGCCGCCCCAAGCCCGCGATCCGATCCCAGATGGAGCCGCCGCCAAGTTGGCCAGGCGCCTGACGCCGCACCCCCACCGTGAGCACCTCGGCGCCGCTCGCCTCCACCGCCTCCGCCATCACTTTCGGCGACGGATAGCGTGCCGTGCCGAGGAACAGCCGGCTGTGCAGCGTCTCGCCGTACACGGGCCAAGGATCGGCGCTCATCTCATCCCCCTTGGATCGGTGCCACGATGTCGAGACGATCTCCCGCCTCGATCCTGCGCATCTGCCAGCCGTCGCGGGGAACGAAGGTCTCGTTGACTGCCACGGCAACCTCCTTGCCGCCGTAGCCGAGTGCATCGAGCACCCCCGCCAAGGAGAGTTCGTCCGATGCTTCAAGGCCGTCCAGGCACGCCGGCTCGCCATTGACGCAGATGTGCATTTGCGCCGACACGGAACTCATGCCCCTGCCGTCGCAGCGTGCATGGGCAGTCCTCTCCGCATTCGCGACCGGTCAACCCCGCCGGTGGAAGGCTCCGGTGCTCCGAGTTCCGCAAGCGCCGCCTCGACGATGGCCGGAGCGGCGAGAAAGCCGTGCCGATACAGCCCATTCACGCGCAGCACCCCCTGCCGCCAATAGACCCGAGGCACGTTGTCGTCGAACGCGGCCCTGAGGCCCGCATTGAGTTCGAGTATCTCCGCCTCGGCAAAGCCTGTGTGCAGCGAGAACGCGGCGGAGAGCAGTTCGAGCGCGCTGCGCACGGTGACGGGGCCGCGGCTCTCGCTCTCGATCTGCGTGGCGCCAACGACATATTCGTCGCCGCCTCTGGGCGCGACATAGAGCTGGTAGCGTGGATGCATGAGCCGCACCGGGCGCCGCAACCTCACCTCCGGCGCCCTCAGCCGTGCAACCTCGCCCCGCACGCCTCTCAAGCCCGGCTCGCCAGCGTCCGCGCCACGACAATCCAAGACGCGATCGAAACGACGCAATGCGTCGCCCTGCAATAGCTCCGCCTCGGCGTCAACGCCATACTCGATGTGCCCGCAGCGCGTCTCCAACGCCGCCAGCAAGGCGCGGTTGTCGATCCAGCCTTCTTCGGCCAGAAACAGGCCCCTATGGAACACGGGTGCGAGCTCCGCCTCCACTTGCTCGAGCCGATCACGATCCAGCCGTTGCGGCGCACAGGGGCTGCGGGCAAGGAGGATGCGCTCGAAGGCATCGAGCAGGGCCTCGTCGGACCGATGCGCAACCGCCACGGCACCCTCGAAGGCATGGGGCACGTCGAGTTCCTTGAGCCAACCAGGCCAGGCGGAAAGGCCCGTCCAGCCCATGCGGGCAACTTCCGGCTCGCTGTCCGGCAGTTCGCTCATGGGCGCGATCATGGCCGCGGCGATGTGTGCGGCACTGGCCGGCGCCGTGCGGGAAGCCCGTTCGTACAACGTCACGTCATGTCCGGCGCGGGCAAGCCGCCAGCCGACCAGGCACCCCATCAGCCCGGCGCCAGCGATGCCGATGCGCACAGTCGCCTTTCCTGCCGTCGTCGTCAGACGCGGTGGTAGATCTCGCTGCCTTGCTCGCGAAACTCGTCGGCCTTGTGCGCCATCTCCGCCTCCACGTCGATCATGCGGATCTCGTCGGTGTTGACGCCGGCGGCCTTGCGCACCTCCTGGGAGATCTTCATGGAGCAGAACTTCGGCCCGCACATGGAGCAGAAGTGCGCCACCTTGGCGGAATCCTTGGGCAGCGTTTCGTCGTGGTATTCCCGGGCGCGGTCCGGGTCCAGCCCCAGGTTGAACTGGTCCTCCCAACGGAACTCGAAGCGTGCCTTTGACAGCGCGTTGTCGCGAATCTGCGCGCCAGGGTGCCCCTTGGCGAGGTCTGCCGCGTGCGCAGCCACCTTGTAGGCGATGATGCCCTCGCGAACGTCGTTCTTGTCCGGCAGTCCCAAGTGCTCCTTGGGCGTCACGTAGCACAGCATGGCGCAGCCATACCAGCCGATCTGCGCCGCGCCGATGGCGGAGGTGATGTGGTCGTAGCCGGGCGCGATGTCGGTGGTGAGGGGTCCCAGCGTGTAGAACGGCGCCTCGCTGCAGACGTCGAGCTGCTTGTCCATGTTCTCCTTGATGAGCTGCATGGGGACGTGGCCCGGGCCCTCGATCATGGTCTGCACATCGTGCTTCCAGGCGATCCTGGTCAGTTCGCCCAGCGTCTCGAGCTCGCCGAACTGCGCCGCATCGTTGGCATCTGCCACCGAACCCGGCCGCAAGCCGTCGCCGAGGGAGAACGACGCGTCGTAGGCCTTCATGATTTCGCAGATGTCCTCGAAGTGCGCATAGAGGAAGTTCTCCTCGTGGTGGGCAAGGCACCACTTCGCCATGATCGAGCCACCCCGGCTGACGATGCCGGTGGTGCGCTCGGCGGTGAGCGGAACGTAGCGCAGCAACACGCCAGCATGAATCGTGAAGTAGTCCACGCCCTGCTCTGCCTGCTCGATCAGGGTGTCGCGGAACATCTCCCACGTCAGATCTTCGGCGACGCCGTTCGTCTTCTCCAACGCCTGATAGATGGGTACGGTGCCGATGGGCACGGGGGAATTGCGCACGATCCATTCCCGGGTCTCGTGGATGTGCTTGCCGGTGGAGAGGTCCATGATGGTGTCCGCGCCCCAGCGCGTGCCCCACACCATCTTCTCCACCTCCTCGGCGATGCTCGACGTGACCGCCGAGTTGCCGATGTTGCCGTTTACCTTCACGAGGAAGTTGCGGCCGATGATCATCGGCTCCGACTCGGGATGGTTGATGTTGCAGGGAATGATGGCGCGCCCGGCCGCCACCTCGTCGCGCACGAATTCCGGCGTGGTCTCGCGCGGCGTGTTGGCGCCGAAGCTCTCCCCCGGATGCTGGAAGCCGTCGCCGTCCGGGTTGGCGCGGGCGAGGTTCTCGCGCATCGCGATGTACTCCATCTCCGGCGTCACGATGCCCTGACGGGCGTAATGCATCTGCGTGACGTTGGCGCCCGGACGGGCACGACGGGGCAAGGGAATGTCGCGAAAGCGAACGCCGTCGAGCTTGGCATCGGCATCGCGAGCACGCGTGTAGCGCGAAGAGAACGCGCCCAGCCGCACCGTGTCGCCACGCGCCTCGATCCATTCCTCACGGCGGCGGGCAAGACCCCGACGAATGTCGATTTCGACATCGCGGTCGGTGTAGGGCCCAGAGGTGTCGTACACCCGCACCGGAGCGTTGGGCACCAGCCGCGACTGGCCGTTCGCGCCCAGAACCGGCGTCGGCGAGAGGGCGATCTCGCGCATCATCACGTCGATCCCCCCGGCATCCACCGCGACCTTGCGCGACCGCGCAAGGGGCCGGCGCATTTCGGGATCCAGTTCTGCGGTTGCGGACAGGTCTTGGGTAACGGTGGCCATGGGCTCGCCCCTCCTCGCCTTCGGTTGTGCCGCTAGTGCCAGCGGCTTCGGGTCGGGGCGCATTGTTCCCTACGCCGGCGTTAACCGGATCAGGTTCAGCGGGTCCGCTCGACTGCCACCCCAAAGGGCATGGCAAGCGTCTCAGCCGGCAACGGCGCCCCGACAACATCAACCGAGTGTACACGCGCAACACGGCCGGCAACAACCGCCTGCCGTGGTGGCATCGTCCACCCAACCGCAGCGAAGCCGTGCAAGTCCAAGATGCCCTTGTTCGACACGCACATCGTCTGACTGGCCCGCCCGGTCATCACCGAGTCCGGCATGCCTTCGCGGCGTTGGACCGAGCGGAACGCCTCGGCGCCAGTTGTTCACCGGATCACCCAAGCTCGCACCGAAGCACCGCAAGCAAGTGATCGCCGAAGAGGGATGGATCGGGTGCACGTCAGATTTGTGACGGATGAGTGAGGAGGCAGAGGGGGCGGGACATTGGCGCGGTTGTCTGACAGTATTATGGCTGTCAGTAGATGGAGGGATGTTCCATGTCGACCACGCAGGCGCAGCAGGCACTGAACGAACGACGCGAACACATCGTCCGGGAGTTGGCCGGGCTCGGTGATGTGCAATCCGGCTCGCTGGCAAAACGCTACCGCCGATGCGGCAAGCCCACCTGCCATTGCGCCACGGACGGGGGTCCCGGCCACGGTCCGAGTTGGTCGTTGACGCGCCGCGTCGACGGCAAGACGGTGACGCGCATCATCGCGCCCGCGGACGTGCCGACGGTTCAGGCGCGCCTGGCCGAGTACCGGCGCCTGCGGGGGCTGGTGCGGGAACTGATCGAGGTCAGCGACCGGTTCTGGGAGACGACGACGGGCGACGGGCGGAGGGAGCGCGGGCAAGCCGCGAAAAAGGGGGCTTCGCGGAAACCGTCGCGGCGGAGATCGGCGGCGAGGTCGAGCGGCTGATCGGCGCGGGAGCGGCGGACGGCGTCGACTTCGAGGCGGTCGAGACGGCGGCGCGGCGGCTGGCGCTCGAGGTCGTGGGGAGGGCCGTTGCGGCGCGCCTCAACGCCGACCGTTCCGACGCGGCCGGGGCGCGGCTGCCGTGCGCGTGCGGCGCGGGCGCCCGCTACGCCGGGCGCAGGCGCAAGACCTTCACCACGGCGCTCGGTGCGCTCGGGCTGGAGCGTGCCTGGTATCACTGCGACGACTGCGGCGCCGGCTTCGCGCCGCGCGACCGCGAACTCGGCCTGGCCGGCACGGCGCTGTCGCCGGCGGCGCTGCGCATGACCGGCGTCGCCGCCGGCCGCGTCAGCTTCGCCGAGACGAGCGTCCTGCTGCGCGAACTGGCCGGACTCGACATCGACGCCAAGTCGGCGGAGCGCCACGCCGAGGCGCTCGGGCGCGAGATCGCCGACGACGAGTTGGCCGTCGTCGCGCCCGAACCCGCCGATGCGCGCACCCTCTATCTGGGTCTCGACGGCACCGGCGTGCCGGTGCGCAAGGCCGAGACCGCCGGACGCGAGGGCAGGCAGCCCGACGGCTCCGCCAAGACGCGCGAAGCCAGGATCGTCGCCGTCTGGTCGGCCGAAACCCGCGATCGGGACGGGCGTCCCGTGCGCGATCCCGGTTCCGCCACCTACGGCGCCGCCATCGAGACCGTCGCCAGCCGCGACACCGACCCGGAGCCGGCGCCGTTCGCCCGCCGCGTGCTGCGCGAGGCCGCGCGGCGCGGCTTCCAGGACGCCCCGCGCCGCGTCGTCCTCGGCGACGGCGCGCCGTGGATCTGGAAGCTCGCCGACGAGCACGCCCCCGGCGCCATCCAGATCGTCGACGTATGGCACGCCAGGGAGCATCTGTCCGAGGTCGGCAAGGCCATCTACGGCGCCGGCACCGACCTCGCCGACCGGTGGGGGAAGACGCGACACGAAGAACTCGACCAGGGGCGCCTCGACGACATCCTCGACGCCCTGCGCACCCATGCCGGCTCCTGCGACGAGGCCCGCAGGTGCATCGCCTGCATCGACGGCAACCGCCACCGCATGCGCTACCCGAAGTTCCGCGCCATGGGCCTGTGCGTCGCCACCGGCGTCGTCGAGGGCGCCTGCAAGAACGCCGTCGGCAGCCGCCTCAAGCGCGGCGGCATGCACTGGACCGTCGACGGCGCAAACGCCATCCTGGCCCTGCGATGCGCCATCCTCGGCAACCGCTTCGACGACTTCTGGGAGCGTCGCGCATACCAACAATAGCCGTAATCTCACAAATCTGACGTACACCCGGATGGATCCTCCGCGTCGGCCTTGAATCGGAGTTGCGCGATGCCGCCGAGAACGCGGCATTGAAGGCGCAAGATGAGGGCAGCCGTTCATCGGCGTCCTGCGCGACACCGTGATCCGGTACGACGCCCCTGCGGGCCGGCGGCGTCGGCTTCCGATTGGTCGAGCCTCAGTGATAGTCCTTGACACGCATGTGGTGATCTGGGCGTTGAACGACTCGCCCAGGCTTGGCCCCCGGGCGAGAACGCGCATTGATCGCGTTAGGCACCCCCTCTCTGGAGGGAGGGAATCTTGCCCTCCCTCCAGAGAGGGCATAGCTGGCGAACGGACCAGATCATGCGGTGCGGCCGTCGGCGCTTCGACGTCGGAGCCATTCCACCGTCAGGAGCACCAACAGGGCGAAGATGATCAACAGCGTTGCCACCGCCAGCAGCGTTGGGCTGATCTGCTCGCGGATGCCGGACCACATTTGACGGGGGATGGTGCGTTGTTCCAGGCCGCCCATGAAGAGGACGATCACGACCTCGTCGAAGGAGGCGGCGAAAGCGAACAGGGCGCCGGAAGCGACGCCCGGCGCGATGAGGGGAAGTTGCACTCGGCGGAATGCGGCGAAGGGACCGGCACCGAGGCTGGCGGCCGCGCGCAGGAGGGTGCGGTCGAAGCCGGTCAGGGTCGCCGTCACCGTTATGACGACGAAGGGAGCGCCCAGCGCCGCGTGGGCGAGAATCAGGCCCAGGTGCGTCTGCGCCAGCCCCAGGCTCGAATAGAAGAAGAAAGCGCCGACGCCGACGATGATGATTGGCGTCACCATCGGCGACAGCAGGAGTCCCTTCGCCAAGCGGCGAAACGGCATCGCATCGCTCGCGAGGCCGAGGGCGGCGGTGGTGCCGAGAACGGTGGCGATTGCGGTGGCGGCGACGCCGATGAGGAGGCTGTTGGCGAGGGCCATGCCCCAACCGTTCTCCGGCACCAGGATGGCCTCGTACCAACGCAGCGACCAAGCCTCCGGATCGAGCCGCAACATGCCCTCCGTGAAGGTGAAATAGGGCTCGGCGTTGAAGCTGAGCGGCACGATGACCAAGATGGGCGCGATCAGGAACACGAACCCGGCCCCGCACAGGGTCAGATAGCCGCGCCGCCCCAGCCGACGAGCCAGCGGCAAGCGAACCGGGTCCTCCGCCCCAGCCACCCTAGCCCAGCCTCATCTTGTCGATGCCCACGAAACGGTCGTAGATGAGATAGAGCGCCAGAACCGCCAGCAGCAGCACGCCACCCAGCGCCGCCGCCAGCCCCCAGTTGAGCGAGGTCTGCATGTGGTGGGCGATCATGTTGGAGATGAGCTGGCCGCTCTGGCCACCCACCAGAGCCGGAGTGATGTAGTAGCCGATGGCGAGGATGAACACCAACAGCGACCCCGCCGCCACCCCAGGCAGCGACTGCGGCCAATACACCCGCAGGAATGCCTGGGTTGGCGTCGCGCCGAGCGATGCGGCCGCGTCCATGTGGACCCGCGGAATCGACCGCATCACCGAATACAGCGGCAACACCATGAACGGCAGCAGCACATGGGTCATGGCCACGAACGTGCCGGTCATGTTGTAGATCAAGGACAGGCGAGCACTGTCTGGCACCAGCCCGATCCAGACGAGCATGTCGTTGACGATGCCCTGCTGCTGCAGCAACACGATCCACGCGGTGGTGCGCACGAGCAGGGAAGTCCAAAACGGCACCAGCACAAGCAGCAACAGCATCCGCGACGTGCCGGCGGACGCATTGGCGATGAGGTGCGCCAGCGGATAGCCGATCGAGAGGCACAGGAACGTCACGCCCACGCTGACGACAAGGGTGCGGCTGAAGAGGGAAACATAGATGCGCCGTTCCGGCTGCTGCTGCACCACCTCCCCGTTCGCGTCTCGGTCCAAGTCCAGCGCGTTGAGATAGTGGCGGTCCGTGAACCGTTCACCGGCGGCACGGATGGCTTGCCACGTCTCCGGCCTATCCCACGCATCGTCGATCTCGGGCAGCAGTTGCCGCCATGACTCCCCCGCCTCCGCGCGGGACTCGAACCTTGCGACCCGACGGGCGGTCTTGACGATGACGCTCCGCATCCCGCTCTCGCGGCGGTTGATGCGGGTTGCCGCCGGCCCGATCTGCCGCGTCTCGCGCGCCGCCGGCAGTTCCCGGGCTATGGCTTCGAAGGCCGCCTCCGGTGGCAGTCCGCCGCTCCATTCGCCCTCAAGTGCCCGCATGGTCTCCGGCAAGGCATCCGCCACGACCGGCTCGTACACGCTGCGCGTGAGCAGGTTGCCAAGGGGCGCGACGAACGAAAGGAAGATGAACGCCACCAATGGCAACGCCAAGCCACCAGCCCGCAGCCGGCGCGCCGTTTGGTTCGGCTCCAGCTTCACCCGACGGTCGGTGCTTCGGCTGCGGCTTCGAGGGCGCGGCAATTGAGGGCCGCCCAGCCGACGCGCACCCGATCCCCTTCGAGCACCCCGCCTTGCCCGGTCACGTTCGGAATCTTGGCAACGAGGTCCGTCATCTCGCCAATGCCGAGGTTCACCCGACGGTCGGTGCTTCGGCTGCGGCTTCGAGGGCGCGGCAATTGAGGGCCGCCCAGCCGACGCGCACCCGATCCCCTTCGAGCACCCCGCCTTGCCCGGTCACGTTCGGAATCTTGGCAACGAGGTCCGTCATCTCGCCAATGCCGAGGTTCACCCGCAAGTGATCGCCGAGGAAGGTGATGTCATCCACCGTGGCTTCGAACTCGTTGGCGTAGAGTCCGGCCGGAGCGTCCACGCCAATCCGTTCCGGACGAATCGCCATGGTGGTGCGCTCGCCGGCTTCGAGCGGGGCGATGCAGGCGGCGCGCACGGCGACGCCGCCCACGTCCACGTCGCAGAAACCTTGGTGCAACGCCGTCACGGTGCCATGCACGAGGTTGTTCTCGCCGATGAAGCGGGCCACGAAGGCGCGCTCCGGTTCTTCGTAGAGCACTTCCGGCGGGTCGATCTGCTCGACGCGGCCATCGTTGAAGACGGCCACCCGATCCGACAGCACCATCGCCTCCTGCTGATCGTGCGTGACATACACCACGGTGACGCCCAGTTCGCGCTGGATGCGGCGAATCTCGTATTGCATTTCCTCGCGCAGGCGTCGATCCAGCGCACCAAGCGGCTCGTCCATCAGCACGAGCTCCGGCTCGAACACCAAGGCGCGCGCGATGGCGACGCGCTGCTGCTGGCCCCCGGAGAGCTGTCCGGGACGACGAGTCTCCATCCCCTCCAGGCGCACCAGCCGCAAGGCGCGCTCGACACGCTCGGCCCGCTCCGCCGGCGCCATGCCACGCACCTCCAACGGAAACGCCAGGTTGCCCGCCACGGTCATGTGCGGAAACAGGGCGTAGTTCTGGAACACGACACCGATGCCGCGCTTGTCCGGCGGCAAGTCCTGCACCGACTCGCCGTCGATGCGGATGGTGCCTTCGGTGGCGCCCTCGAACCCGGCCAGCATCATCAGGCACGTGGTCTTGCCGGAGCCAGACGGGCCGAGCAGCGTCAGAAACTCCCCCCGCCGCACTTCGAGATCGAGGCCATGCACAACCCAAGTGCTGCCGTCGTAGCTCTTGCGCACGCCTTCATAGACAACGTGGGTGTCGGACTGCACTTGCATCCTCCGCAAGAGGGCAATGAGGGAGGGTACGCGGCGCCTGCGACCTCGACCAAGGCTCCCCAATCCGCACCACTATACGAGAGCCGGAGCCTCCGGTGGCGGCTCCGCGAGCAGCGCCTTCCGCTCGTTCAGCCGCCGACGCCGATCCTTCCAATCCGGCAGGCTGCACTGCATCAGGGCGTGGAAGGCGGGGCCGTGATTGAGGTGCTCGAGGTGGCAAAGCTCATGCACCAGCACATAGTCGATCAACTCGTCAGTCAGCTTCACCAGATGCGTGTTGAGCGAAAGCCGACCGCTCGCCGAGCAGCTTCCCCACTGTGCCCGCATGTAGCTGTGTCGCCACACGGGCACCCGCGCCACCCACGGCAGGGACGGCCATGTCGCGGTCAGGCGCTCCGCCAACACCTCCGCCGCCTCGCGCGCATACCAAAGCCAAACGCGACGCTTCGTGTCGCGCTGTGGCGCGATCAGCATTTCGCCCTCGCGCCGCACCTCGCCGTCGGGAGCGGTTCGCAGGCACAACGGGCGGCCGCGGTGCAGCAGGATCGCGCCATCCACATACTGGCTCGGAAAGCCGGAGTCCTTGGCCTCGGTCTGGTGAACATTGCGCAGAACCCAGCGCCGATGGTCGTGCAACACCTGCCGCACCTCGCTGAGGGCAACGCCCAGCGGCACCTCCACGTGCAGCGTGCCGTCCTGGTCGAAGGAAATGCCCATGCGCGTGCGGCGGCGGGGGTTCCATCCCACCTCGACATCCATGTCGCCGAACAGATCGTCGGACGGCCATCGGAAGCGCTGTCGTTTGTGTCGTGCCATGACCGCTTTGTACTGCCATGCGACCCACAACGAAAAGGCTTGACAGCGGCGGAATTGTGGTATGTTCCCGCGCCGTGTCGGGCGGATAGAAAGGAGGTGATCTGTGCAATCCATTGTTGAGGGTGTCGTCTCCTGACGGCACCCGATTCAATCCTCGGGGCGGCCTTCGGGCCGCCCCGATCTTTTCTGGTCCGGGAAACCTTGCTTGAGCGCAACGGCGGCCCAGCCCCCCCTCCGAAGAAGCCAGGAGGCTTCTTCGACTCCCCCAAGGGGGAGTGATGGAAGAAGGGCCCTCGCTTCCCAGGAGGGAGGCGCGTCATTGGTGCCGCCGATCAGCGCAACCGCCCCGGAATCTCCACGGCTTTCCCTTCCCGCTCGGCGATGTACGCAGCTTCCATCACCTCCGTCAGCGCCACCGCATCGGCCATGCCAAAGTCCGCCGGCGTGCCGTCAAGGCAGGCATCGATCCATTGGTCCACAGGCCTTGGCCTCGCCGCCGGCAGGGCCTTCGGCGCGTGCCATCCCTCGACATCGAGATGGCGCGAGCGTACCTGCGCCCCCTCCGCAGGCGAGAGCATCCGAAACGCGCCCTCCGTGCCGTCCATCTCCACGGCGTAGCTTCCGGAACTTGCGAACGACGTTTCGTTGACGGCAATGGCGCCGCCCTCGAACTCGATCACCGACACGGCGTTGTCGTCCACGGCCCGCCCGGTGACTGTGCTGAACACGCTCGCAACGCGGCGCGGCTGGCCAAGCAGCCAGCGCGCCAGGTACATGCCGTGGGCGCCCAAGTCCATCATCGCCCCGCCGCCGCAGGCTTCGGCGTCGTAGAAGTGTTCCGGCAGCCAGTCTCGCACCGCCCCGTCGTGAGCGATCCGCACGCGCAGAGCGGTCACGCGGCCGAGCAGGCCCTCGTCCAGCGCCTGCTTCGCATACAGGATGTCCGGGGCGCAGCGGCGCGGGAACGAAATGCAGAACGCGACGCCGGCCGTCGCGACCGCGGCAGCGATTCGCTCGGCATGGGCAACGGTGGTTGCCAACACCTTCTCGGTGAAGATGTGCTTGCCGGCCTCGGCAGCGCGCACCATCACGTCGGGGTGCATGTCCGTGGGCGTGGTGACGCTCACGGCATCGATGTCGTCTCGCCCCAGGATCCGGTTCAGGTCCGGCTCGAACGGCACACCGAGCTCCTCGGCCCAAGCAGCGCCAAGGTCAGGACATTCGTCCCACACCGCCGCCAACTCCGCACGATCATTGGCCACCACCTCACCCGCATACTGACCAGCATGGACATGCCAGCGACTCAAAACCGCAACTCGCAACATGGAACCCTCCTTGCAGCAGTGACCGGCCAGAAGCCGCCCTTACCTCAGCCCAATGGTCATGTTCGGCGACGGGGCCGAAGGTTCGTCGAACCAGCGTGCCGTGACCGTCTTGGTTTCCGTGTAGAAGCGCACCGCCTGCTTGCCGTAGGCGTGCAGGTCGCCGAAGAAGGAGTCTTTCCAGCCGGTGAAGGAGAAGAACGGCAGGGGCACCGGGATGGGGACGTTGATGCCCACCTGGCCGACCTCGATCTCGTGCTGGAACTTGCGGGCGCTCGCGCCGCTTGAGGTAAACAGCGACACGCCGTTGCCGAACGGGCTGGCGTTGATGAGGTCGACGGCATCGTCGAGCGTGTCGGCGGCGAGGGTCATCAGCACCGGCCCGAAGATCTCGTCCCGGTAGATCGACATCTCCGGCGTCACGTCCGCGAACAGCGTCGGCCCCACCCAGTTCCCGTCCGGATAGCCGTTCACGCGACATTCACTGCCGTCCAGCACACAGCGGGCGCCTTCCTCCTTCCCCGCCGCGATGTAGCGAAGAATCCGCTCCCGCGCCGCGACGCTGATCTGCGGGCCGTAGCCCGCATCTGGGTCATCGCTGACGCCCGGTCGCACCGCTGCCATGGCCGCAGCAAGGTCGTCGAGCCAGTCCCTGGCATCGCCCACCAGCACCGCTGCACTGATGGCCATGCAGCGCTGTCCCGCCGCTCCGCAAGCCGCGCCGACCAAGCTCGAAATGGCCTGTTCGCGGTTCGCGTCCGGCATCACCACGAGATGGTTCTTCGCGCCGGCCAATGCCTGCACGCGCTTCAGCGCCGCCGTGCCCGTGCGATACACATGCTTCGCCACCGGCACCGATCCAACAAAGCTCACCGCCCGGATGTCGGGATGCCCCAGGAGCCCATCCACTTGCTCGCGCCCGCCATGCACCACCTGCACGAGCCCCTCCGGCGCCCCCGCCTCCGTGAGCAACTCCATCAGGAACATCGGCGTCATGGGATCCTGTTCGGACGGCTTTATCACGAAGGCGTTGCCGCACGCCACCGCGATGGGGAACATCCACAGCGGAATCATGGCCGGGAAATTGAATGGCGTGATGCCGGCACAGACGCCGAGCGGCTGGACGATGCTGTAGGTGTCGATGCGCCGTGCAACGTTCTCCACCAACTCGCCCATAACGAGGTTCGGAATGCTGCAGGCGTGCTCCACCACCTCGATGCCGCGCCACACCTCTCCCATTGCATCCTCGTGCGTCTTGCCGGTCTCGCGAGAGAGCACGCAGGCGATGTTTTCCTGCCGCGCCTTGAGGATTTCCTGGTACTTCAGCATCAGTCGCGCCCGCTCCGGCACCGACACGTCGCGCCACGATTCGTAAGCCTTGCGCGCGCCTTGCACCGCCTGATCGAGCTCGGCCGGCGTCGCAAAGGGAACCTGGCAAAGCACCTCTTGGGTCGCGGGATTCGTCACCGGAATCGCCTCGCCCTGGCTCGCCACCACCTTGCCGCCCAGGAACATCCCCAGTCGATCTTCACCGTTGTTCACCTGCATCCCGCGAGTCCCTCCTCCGTCATTCCACGTCGAACCAGTTGATCGGCAGCACCCCGTGCTCCACCAAGTAGCGATTCGCCTGCGAGAAGTGGCGGCAGCCGAAGAATCCGCTGGCCGACAGCGGCGAAGGATGCGGCGCCGTGAGCACCAGATGCCGCGAAGGACTCACCTGCGCTCCCTTGCGCTTGGCGTACGCGCCCCACAGCAGGAACACCACATGCTCCCGCTCCCGATTCACCACCTCGACGATGCGGTCCGTGAACGTCTCCCAGCCCTGCCCCCGATGCGAACCGGCGCGATGCTGCACCACCGTCAGCACCGAGTTCAGCAGCAACACCCCCTGTCGTGCCCAAGGCGCAAGGCAGCCACGCCCTTCCGGCACCGAACCACCGGTGCGTCCGCAAGGCACGTCGTCATCCGCCATGTCGGTGTTGACTTCCTTGAAGATGTTCACCAGCGAAGGCGGCGCAGCCACGCCCTGTGGCACGGAGAAGCACAGGCCGTGCGCCTGGCCCGGGCCGTGGTAGGGGTCCTGGCCGATGATGACCACCCTCACCTGATCGAGCGGCGTTGCGTTCAGCGCCGCAAAGATGTCGCCACCCTTCGGATAGACGATCTTCCGCGCCCGCTTCTCCGCCAGCAGGAACTCCCGCAGTCGGCGCATATACGAAGCCTGAAACTCACCGAGCAGCGCCGCCTTCCACGACTCCGTGAGCCCAATGCGGTCGGCATCGCTCACGATGCTTCGCCCCCGGTCGGCCGCATGGTGGGGAACAGCAGCACGTCGCGAATGCTCGATGCACCGGAAAGCAGCATCGCCAGGCGATCGACGCCGATGCCCTCCCCCGCCGCCGGCGGCATGGCGTATTCCAGCGCCCGGATGTAGTCGGCGTCGTAGTGCATGGCTTCGAGGTCGCCTTGGTCCTTGAGCGCAACCTGCTCGCGGAAGCGCTGCGCCTGATCGTCCGGGTCGTTGAGCTCGCTGAAGGCGTTCGCCACCTCGTGGCCCGCGATGAAGAGTTCAAAGCGGTCCACAAGATCGGAGTTCTCGTCATTGCGACGGGCCAGCGGCGAAACCTCGCTCGGATAGCCCGTGATGAACGTCGGCTGCACCAGCTTCGCCTCCACACGACGCTCGAAGAGTTCCATCAGCAGTCGGCCCCAGCCCCAGTCGGCCGGCGCCTCCTCGTTGCCGAACAGGCGACGCAGACAAGCGATGTCCATGAGCGCATCCGGCTTCACCCCGGTTTCCGCCGCCACCGCATCCAGCATCGTCAGGCGACGGAACGGCTCGTCCAGGAGAATCGGCTCGCCGTTCCACTCCACCTCCGCTGCCATGAGTCCCTGACCCCGCAGCCGCTCCACCAACCGGTGCAGCAGCGACTCGGTGAGGTCGATCAGATCGGCATAGTCTGCATACGTCTGATAGAGCTCCATCGTGGTGAATTCGGGATTGTGGCGCGGCGAGAGGCCCTCGTTGCGGAAACATCGCCCCACCTCATAGACACGCTCGAAGCCACCCACCACCAGGCGCTTGAGGTATAGCTCCGGCGCCACCCGCAGGAAGAGCTCCATGTCGAGGGCGTTGTGATGCGTCACGAACGGCCGCGCTGTGGCGCCGCCCGGAATGGGGTGCATCATGGGCGTCTCGACTTCGAGAAAGTCGCGCTCGTCGAAGAACGACCGCATCTCCCGCACCAACGCCGAGCGCAGTCGGAACACCCGCCGCGAGTCCTCGTTCATGATCAGATCGACGTGCCGTTGGCGATGCCGAAGCTCCGCGTCGGCGAGGCCGTGGTACTTCTCCGGCAGCGGGTGCAGCGCCTTCGCCAGCAGCCGAATCTCGCGGGCGTGGACCGTGAGTTCGCCGCGGCCGGTCTTCATCATGGTGCCGGCGATGCCCACGACGTCGCCGATGTCCCACAGTTCGCGGAAGTCCTCGTAAGCGGCCTGACCCACATCGTCGCGGCGCACGTAGCACTGGATGCGACCGCTCACATCCTCGATGGTGAGGAAGCTGGCCTTGCCCATCACCCGCCGGAGCATGACTCGTCCGGCCACGGCGGTTTCGTCGCCAGCCTCTTCTAGTTCCTCGCGGCTGCGGTCGCCGTGGGCGTCGATCAGCTCCCGGGCTAGATGCTGGCGGCGCCAGTCGTTGGGATACGCCTGCCCGCGGCTGCGGAGGCGCTCGAGCTTGTCTCGCCGGCCGGCGACGATGCCTTGCCGTGCCCCGTCACTCACAATCCTGCCTTCAGGCTGGCTTCCATGAACTCGGTGAGGTCGCCGTCGAGCACCTTGCCGGGATCGCTGCGTTCGACGCCGGTGCGAAGGTCCTTCACCCGCGATTGGTCGAGGACGTACGAGCGAATCTGGCTGCCCCAGCCGATGTCTGACTTGGCGTCCTCCACCGCCTGCTGCTCGGCTCGGCGTTTCTGCAATTCGAGCTCGTGCAGCTTGGCACGCAACTGCTTGAAGGCGCGGTCCTTGTTCTGGTGCTGCGAGCGCTCGCTCTGGCACTGCACCACGACGTTGGTCGGCAGGTGGGTCAGGCGAACGGCCGAGTCGGTGCGGTTGACGTGCTGACCGCCGGCGCCGCTGGCACGGTAGGTGTCCACCCGAACGTCGGAAGGATCGATCTCGATGTCGATGTCATCGTCGATTTCCGCCGATACGAACACGGAAGCGAAGGAGGTGTGGCGGCGATTGCCGGCGTCGAACGGCGACTTTCGCACCAGCCGATGCACGCCGGTTTCCGTGCGCAGCCAGCCATAGGCGTTGTCGCCGGAGAACTGCACCGACGCGCTCTTGATGCCGGCCACCTCGCCTTCGGACACCTCGATGACATCGGCGCCGAAGCCCTGCTGCTCGCCCCAGCGCAGATACATGCGCAGCAGCATCTCGGCCCAATCCTGCGCCTCGGTGCCGCCGGCTCCGGCCTGCACGTCGAGATAGGCCCCGGCATCGTCCAGTTCGCCATCGAACATGCGGCGAAAGTCGAGCCGGGCAAGATGCGCCTCCACCTCATCGAGGTCGGCACCGATCAGGTCCAGCGTGTCGGCATCGTTCTCCGCCGCCGCCAGCTCGGCAAGTTCCCCAAGGTCGTCAAGCTGCCCCTGCGCGCTGCCGAGGCCGGTCACCACCTCTTCCAAGGCCGCACGTTCCTTGCCGAGCGCACTGGCACGCTGCGGATCGCTCCAAACGTCCGACTGCGACAGCTCCCGCTCGACCTCCTCCAGCCGACGTTCCCGCTCAGGGTAGTCAAAGATACCCCCGTAGAGCTTCCGCCCGCTGGCCCAAGGTCTTCAGCGCTTCCCGTATGGATGTGACTTCCGCCATGGCACTTCGGACGCCATCAAATGAAAGCCCGCCACTCTATCACGCACCACCGCCAGCCATGACCTCCACCACAGGCACAAGCCACAAGCGGGGAGTGTCTCACTTTTGAAATTTGCCTGACGTGGCGCATGGCCGTTCGCAACCGGCGACTGCGTCGATGTGCCTGCCGGGACCACTATCCATAGGGAGGGAGGGGGAACGTCCCGCCCTCCATGCGCGCCGTCAGGCGCGTCCTCCCTGCACATGCATCGAGTGCCCGCGCGCCTTGCGGCGTGATGGAGGGCGGGACGCCCTCCCCCCGGAGGACGGTGCCAGACACTGCGACTCCCCAGCGGGAAGCGATAGAAGCAGCCAACCTTGCGCTCCCGCCAACCATTCCTCGAAGCCTTCGACCCGCAGCTGCGCAAGCAACTAGGCGTCTGGTACATGCCGGTGGAGGTGGTGCGCTACATGGTCGCCCGGATCGAGGCCCTGAAGGATGACCTCGGCATCGCACAAGGGCTGGCAGCAGAAAACGTATATGTGCTCGATCCTTGCTGCGGCACCGGTGCCTGCCTCACCGAAGTGCTGCGCCGCATCGCCGCCAACCTAAGGCAAGGGACTCCGCGCTCTAGCTAAACCCAAGCTGGCTGCGGTGCGGCGCATGCGCCCCGTCGGCCACGCCGCCCCTCCCCGGGCGCGGCGCCTCTTCGCGAGGAAGTCACTGAGGGGTTCGGTTGAAATCCCGATGGCCGTTTGATCTGATCGCCGCCGCAAATGGACATCTTCATCGGCAACATACCGTACGACGCGCCTGCGGAGGAGCTTGCGGCGCTGTTCGCGCGGTATGGACACGTGCACCGAGTCCACTTGCCCGTTGACGAAGACGGCCGACCGAGGGGCTTTGGGTTCGCGACCATGCCGGTCCCGACGCAGGCGACGGCAGCGATCAAGGCTCTTGACGGACATAGCCTGCGGGGCCGCCCGTTGCGGGTCAACCGGGCGGGGCGCCGCAACGACCAGCGCGCGCCGGAAACGCGGAGCCGGGGTTCCACCGCCGGCGCAGAAACGCTGAACGGACGCTCCGACAAGCGGTTGCCCGACCAAGCCAACGGCCGCCAGGGCCTTCGGCGCACGGCGAGCATGACCGTGGCGTTGCTCGTCCCCCTGCTTTTCCTCGTCGTCCTCGTCGAGAGCGCAAGGATGGGGCGTGTTTCGCCGTGGATCTGCGCGGCGTACGCAGTCATGGCGCTTGTCACCTTCCTGACGTACGCGGCGGACAAAGCCGCTGCGCGGCAGGGCGGCTGGCGGGTGCCGGAAGCCAACCTGCATCTGCTCGCGATGGCCGGCGGGTGGCCCGGGGCATTGGCCGCGCGCCACCTGCTTCGGCACAAGACAGTGAAGCAACCGTTCCGGGTCGTGTTCGCACTCACCGTTGCCGTCAACTGCGCCGGATTCGGTTGGCTGTTCACAGACGATGGCGCATCGGCGCAACTGGAACTCGACCGCGCCGCGTCCTCATTTGCCTCAGCCTTTTGGCGCCTCGTCGCGGGTTGAGGATACGGCCAAGGCGGTTGACGAATGCGCTGTATGAGCCGGGCGCGTCAAAACACGCCGTACGGGCAGCCCGGATCTTCCCACACCTCGCGTCTCCCGTGTCCGAGTTCCGCCGCGATCGTTGCCTTGATGCCTTCGATGCCATCCGCATTGACTGTCTGAACGGAGACAAGTATGCGACCGGGAAGGTTGCGCCGGACGGTTCGCCTGATCCGAGCATCTTCTCCGCCGAGGGCGGTCCCGTCGGTATCCAGATTGGAACCGCCATCACGACGCTTGTGCGACGGGCGGAACACGTCCCCGCGGAGACAGTGGAGTTCCGTCACCCTTGAGGGAGGGAACGGATCGCTTCCACGCAACATGCAGCCCGGCGGTGGCGACGAGCGCTAGCGCCACAAGAAGCGTTGCCTTTCGGCAACGCTTCTTGCCCCAGCCAAGCCGTCCTGTCACCCTGCCGGCATTCGGCCAGCTTGCGCCGTCCGAAGTCCGACAGGCTGCCAGCCCGGAATATTCATGAGTGCGCGTAGCGAGGGCGACGAGACGTCGCTGTGGCTGGACGCGCACGCGTGCCAGGAGGCACGGAGTGGAGGAACCCGAAGGCATGGCTGCGCACTATGTCGAGGGGGCCGGAGCGAACGTGTCCGCAGGACACGCGAGTACTGCACAGCCACAGCGAGCGGATCGTCGGCCGCAGTAGGGCATTCATGAAATAGTCCGGGCTAGATGCTGCCGGTGCAGCGGGCACGCTGGCCACTTGTGAATGCCTGCGGCACCATTCGGCGCGTCGTTTGGCTAGGAAGCCACCGGGCGGACGACAAACAGCAAGTCACCGGCGTTCACCTGCTGGCCGCTCGCGACATTGATGCGAGTCACCTCGAACGAGGCTTCGGGGTCGTAGAGCGGTTCGCTGTCCGGGGCGTTGAAGTCGGCCAGATGCAGCGGCGTGAAGATCTTGAACGCCTCCAGCTGGCACAGAATTCTGTTCGCCGGCACCGTCTCCCCCACTCGCACGTAGACAGGTTCCGCTGGCGATGGGGTGAGATAGAAGATGCCGGTGGAAGGTGCCAGCACGCGCAGTTCGGTGCTGCCTTCAATGGCCACCGCCTCGCGGCCAATCGCCTGGCCGGCGTCCCCGGCTGCGGCAGCGATCTCGTCGATCAGTGCGTCCGCATCGATGCGGGCGAGGAACGCGGGCAGATAGCCGGTGTCGTAGTCGCCGCCCAGGAAGACCTCGTCGCGCAACACACGCACGAGCAGGGCAATGTTGGTGGAGATGCCCGTGATGCGCACCTTGGCCAGCCAGTCCGCCAGCCTTGCGGCGGTGGTGGCGCGGTCGGGGCCATGGGCGATGATCTGCGCCACCATGCTGTCGTAGTAGGGCGAGACGAACTTGCCCTCGGCGGCGATGGAGATCACGTCGATGTCGTCTGCCGCCGGCCACTCGCAGGCGAGAATCTCGCCAGGGCTTGGCTGGAAGGACAATTCGCCACTGACGCTGCGGACAATGCGCTCGGCGTTGATGCGCGCCTCTATGGCATAGCCTTCCGCGCCGATCTCGAGATCGGCAATGCTCTCGCCGGCAGCGATGCGGAACTGCTCGCCGACGATGTCCACGCCGGACACCCGTTCCGTCACCGGATGCTCCACTTGCAGGCGCGTATTCATCTCCATGAAGTACGCCGCGCCGCCGTCGAGGTCGTGGATGAACTCCACGGTGCCGGCGCCGATGTAGCCCACTTCGTCCGCAAGCGACGCACTGTGTCGCATGACTTCGGCGGCAAGCTCATCCGGCAGCGAGGTGGAGGCCGATTCCTCGATCACCTTCTGCCGATCCCGCTGCACGCTGCAATCGCGCAGCCCCAGCACCCGGGTGTTGCCCTCGGCATCGCGCAGAAGCTGCACCTCGATGTGGCGCAGGCGCGTGATGTAGCGCTCCAGATAGACGTCACCATTGCCGAATGCCGCCCGCGCCTCCACCGAAACCCGGTGGAAGAGCTCGTGGAAGCGGTCCGCAGACTCCACCACCTGAATGCCCTTGCCCCCGCCGCCGTGAACCGCCTTCACGAGCACTGGATAGCCGATGGAGGCGGCGGTCGCCGCGGCGCGGTCCGGATCCGTGACGATGCCGTGGCTGCCCGGCACCACCGGCACGCCCAGGCGCATGGCGGCGGCGATGGCGTTCGACTTGTTGCCCATCGTGTTCATGCTGGTGACGGGCGGGCCGACGAAGTTGATGGCACGGGAACGCACGAGTTCCGCAAACTGGCTGCTCTCGGACAGGAAGCCGATGCCGGGGTGCAGCGAATCCACCTCCTGCTGCTCGGCCACCGCGATCACCGAGAGGGCATTGAGATAGCTCTCGTCCGGCGTATTGCCGCCGATGCACACCACGGTGTCGTTGTCGCCGAGCATGTCCACCGGCACCGAGTCCATGTCCGGGTCGGACTGCACCAGCACCACGCTGACGCCCTTGCGCTGCGCCACCCGCACCAGCTTCACGGCGGTGCAGCCGCGGGCGTGGATGAGCATCCTCTGCACCGGGCGCAGCAAGTCCCGCTCCGGCACCGATGCATGGAGCGGTGGCCCCGCTGGCCGCTCCTGCTCCAGGACCCCGGCCATGACACGGTTCACGACATCCACCACCGATTCCTCCGGCACCGGAATGTCGGGGTCGATGCGACGCAATTCGTCGTCTAGATCGGTGTGGAAGGGATGCTTGACCAACCCCTGCATGGCGCCGGGTTCGCTGGCGAGATAGTTGGCGAGATGCGATTCCGCTGGCAGATAGCTCGTCACCACGATCTGCCCGGCGAACGGCATGCTGGCGCCGGACAGGTAGTACGTCTGCACCAGCGGATGCGTGACGAAACTCGCCTGGGCGCCACCGGTGCAGTCGCCGTAGCCGAAGACGATGGCCGGCAGGTCGAAGTCGCGCACGAAGCGGGTGAGGCGATCGTTGATGGCGGCCATGGAGAACAGCGCCCCCGCGCCCTCCTTCGTTTGCATCCCGCCGGAGGAGATGAAGCAGATGAGCGGCAGTTGCTGTTTCGCGCACTGCACCATGAGCTTGCAGAACTTCTCGGCGCTCGCCATGTCGAAGGAACCGGCCTGAAAGCCGACGTTGGAGATGACGACGCCGCATGGCACGCCACCGGCGCCGTTCTTGAACGTGCCGATGCCGGTCACCACCCCACACGGCGGCTGGCCGGCGTTGAGTGCGCTTTCAATGGAGGAGCGGAAGCCCGGAAACTCGCACGGGTCGGAGCTCAAGAGGTCGCCGTTGAGTTCGCGGAAGTCGTCGAAGAACTCCTCGATGAAACGCTCGTGGCCGGTGTCTCGCCGCCGCTTGTAGGTCGTGAGCACGTTCTGGATCAACAGGTCCCGGTAGGCATTGCTGAGCCGGTTCCAGAAGTCCTTGCGGCGGCCGATGCTGCGCGGCGAGATGCGGCCCTCGTAGCGGCGTCCTTCGAACCGTGCCCGCAGGTACGAAGCGAGCAGGCGCTCGAACAGGAAGGTGACCACCACGAACAGCGCATCCGAAACGTGCGGGAAGGCGGTTTGCTTCCATTCCTCCACGGCGCGGAAGAAGGCGCTGGCCCGAGGCTGGGCGCTGACGCGCTGATACCAGTCGAAGAGCCGCTGGCGCAACGCATCCACGTCTGCGCCCGCAGCACCGCCTGCGGCCACCACCTGGTCCTTGACCGCGACCTCCAGCGCCGCATCGATCAGCTTCTGCACGGACTCCCGGGACAGCGAATGGGTCGTCCCCGCCTCCCGGGCGATGGAGTCGAGGTTGGCCAGGATCGCGTCATACACCCGATCGAACAGCAGCAGGTTGTCGCATTCGCTGGCGAAGTCGTCGCGCAATTCCTCGTTCAGGAGGATGTCGAGCACGGTCAGGTCCGTCAGCGGCGCATCAGGGCTGTCGATGACGACCGGACTTGCCGCCACCCGAGCCCGCACCAAGCCCGTGAAATGGCTGTCGAGCAGCAGCCGGTTGATGACCACTGGGGAACCGCCGCCGTTGGCTGCGCGCATGAGGTGCGGCGGCAACGCGGACTGGTCCACGAATCCGGCAAGCGGCCCTTCGGTCATCGCCAGATTCAGCGCCGAAGAGAGCTGTTCCCGCAGCGCGGCGTCTGGAATGCCGCCGAGGTCTCCGGTGATGAGCTTCATGGCTTCATGGGAGAAGCGCTCGTGCAGCGCGGGACCGAGCGCCGCGTCGGCACGGATGGCGGCAACCAGTCGGCGCGGCGCCGGGATGTCATCGGCACGGAACAGGTGCGCGGCATCTTCGTGGCCCGCGATGAAGCCCCTCAGCGAGGCAAAGTTGCCGGCTGCGTCCACCTTCCAGCGGTTGTAGAGATACATGCCGGCGTTGGCGAAGAGGCCCACCCGGGCGTCTTGGAGGTTCTTGCGCGGCTCGCCGAGCAACAGGCGGCGAATGCGACCTCGTTCGTCGTGAATCGCCGCCTTCTTCTCGACGTAGTTGCGCCAGGGCTTGGCCAGGGCGTCATCGTAGATGACCTTGTCGGGGTCCTGCAGCCACGAGAGGAACGTCTCGCGCCGCTCCCGCGCGGCACGGCGAGCTAGCTCTCCGGCCGGCAGCTCGTGTTCGGCAAGGCGCCCGTATGCATGAACGGTGGTCGAGCGAATCCGCCGCCGCACCCGCAGGTAGCGCAGGTATCGATAGGCGACGCCGAAGACGTTGACGTATTCCGTCGGGTTGCGCGTGAGCGTGAGCGTGCCGCTCGCCTGCGTCGCCTGCAGCCTGGGCGACGGGTTCAGATAGCGCCCAAGGCTTCTCGCGTAGTGGTCGATGATGTACGGATTGTCGGCCACGAAGCGCCGCGTACTCTCCTCCACGTGGCGGATGCCGGAGACGATGGCGCGGCGAAGGTTGGTCACGTCCTCGCCCGGGGCGTAGTCGATGATGGCGTCGATGTTGCCCTGCCGCTTCAGCTCGAACGGCGACAGACCCACTTCCTTGGCGCACTGCTGCCACGACAGATTGAGCCGCCGGGCGATGCTGGCGAGGCTGCGCGGCTGAATGGTGCTGAAGACGCCATCGCGCACCGACAGGATCATGTTGCTGGCCGCCAGCGGAATGGCGCCGCCGGAGTATCCGAGGCCAAAGACGATGCCGAGGTTGGGAACGTCGGTATTCGACATCTCGGCGATCAGGAGCGAGATGCTGTGCGCCTGATTGCCTCGGTTCGCGTCCGCATCGGCGGCTGCGCCAGGCGTGTCCATCAGGCTGACGATGGGGATGGAGCGGTTCGAGTATTGCTCGATCCTGCGCGCCGCCATGAGGTGATGCTCCGGCATCCATTCGCCGCTGCGCACCGCACGATCCTGGGCGATGAAGCCCACGGGCCGCACTTCGTCGCCGAAATCCATGTTGACGGTCGCCGCGTAGAACGCCGCCTCGCTGGTCTGGTCCACCACCTCGCCAAGCTCGGCAATGGCCTTTGGCGCGGCCACGCGCTTGGGGTCTTCGGCGGCGCTCACCACCGCCTCGATGTACGAGTCGATGTCCACGTTGTCGAGATAGTCGTTGCGACGCGCGATGTCGGCATCCGAAAGGATGCCGCGCAGGGGCGGGTCCAAGTCGCGCTCCTCCTCGGGGAACAGGGAGGAGTCCTGCGCCAGGTTTTCGGCAATCAGGAACAGGCGATCGCCGGGGGCAAAACGGCTTGCCATCAGAACTCGACCATCGGGCAGGTCACCGAACGCTTCCGACGCGGGTACAATCAGCGCACTTTAACCCGGATTGTCCGTGAATGCCCTACCGTGAACGCGGACGCCAATGCGTCGGCTTGGGGGCATTCGCGCACGGTGCGGGCTATGGGGGGGGTGATTGCGCGAATCGCGAACAGCCCACCCTTCGACGGATCCGTCCTGCGAAAACCTGCCGCCAACCGCCTTCGGGACCCGACAAAGCCATCGCCACCTCACTCGCCATCGCCCTGCTCACCGTTTCCGACACGCGCACGGCAGCGGACGACCGCTCCGGCGATCTCCTTGCCGAGCGCCTGGGAATGGCAGGCCACCGCCTCGCCGCGCGCAGCATCGTGCGCGACGACATCTACGCCATCCGCGCCATCGTCAGCGGCTGGATCGCGGATCCGACAATCGACGCCGTGATCAGCACAGGCGGCACCGGCTTCACCGGGCGCGACAGCACCCCGGAAGCGCTCCTGCCGCTGTTCGACAAGCACATCGAAGGCTTTGGCGAACTGTTTCGGCAGGTGTCGTTCGAGGAGATCGGCAGTTCCACCATTCAGTCCCGCGCCGTGGGGGGTCTTGCCAACAGCACCCTCGTGTTCGCGCTGCCAGGCTCCACCAATGCCTGCGCCACCGGTTGGGATCGCATCCTGCGCAACCAGCTCGACGACGAATTCCGGCCCTGCAATTTCGCGGAACTCATTCCCCGCTTTCGCGAGGGAGCATCCGTTCGACGCAGCTTTCAACCCAGCTAGCCCGGCCACGCATCAGGAGCACCATCCATGACTCAATCCGCCTTCGTCATCGGCGCCAGGCGCACGCCCATCGGCAGCTTTCTCGGCGCCCTCTCGGACCAGGTCGCACCGGAACTTGGCGCCCATGCCATTCGCGCGGCACTCAACGATGCAGGGGTCGCTGGCGAGCACATCGACGAGGTGCTCATGGGTTGCGTCGTCAGCGCCGGCGTCAGGCAGGCACCGGCGAGGCAAGCGATGCGCGGCGCGGGTATCCCCGACTCCGTGGGCGCCACCACCATCAACAAGGTCTGCGGTTCCGGAATGAAGGCCGCCATGCTGGCGAGCGACCTCATTCGCGCAGGCAGCGCCGATTGCGTGGTGGCCGGCGGCATGGAGAGCATGACGAACGCGCCGTACCTGATGGAAAAGGCACGCACCGGCACCCGCGTGGGCCACGTCGAGATGAAGGACGCCATGTTCCTGGACGGGCTCGAAGATGCGGAAACTGGCGGCTCCATGGGCAGCTTCGCCCAAGGCACGGCTGACAGCCGCCAGCTCACCCGCGAGGCGATGGATCAGTTCGCCATTCAGTCCGTCGTCAAGGCCCGTCGCGCCATGGACGAGGGCATGCTGGCACGAGAGATCAGCCCTTTGGGCGACGTCTCTGAGGACGAACAGCCGCGCCGCTCCAAGATCGACCGCATCCCCTCCCTGCGGCCGGCATTCAAGCGCGACGGCACCATCACGGCGGCGAACGCGAGTTCCATCTCCGACGGCGCGTCGGCGCTGGTGGTCGGCGGCGAAGACGCCTGCGCCAGGGCATCGGGCGAACCGCTCGCCCGCATCGTCGGTCACGCCACCCACTCCATCCACCCATCGGAATTCACCGTGGCCCCCGCCGGCGCGATAGCCAAGCTGCTTGAAGATGTGGGCTGGCGGCACGAGGAGGTGGATCTGTTCGAGATCAACGAAGCCTTTGCCTGCGTGCCGATGATGGCCATCGACGAGCTCGGCCTGGACCCGGAACGGGTCAACCTGTATGGCGGCGCCTGCGCCCAAGGCCACCCCATCGGTTCCACCGGCGCCCGCCTCATCGTCACGCTCGCGCATGCACTTCAGGCCACCGGCGGCAAGCGCGGCGTCGCCTCGCTCTGTATCGGCGGCGGCGAGGCAACCGCCGTCGCGCTCGAACGCGTCTGAAGGCGGTGCTTCACGCGCGTTAGAAGCGCACCCAACGCAGCGAACGAGGACGACGAGCCGTGTCGCGATTGCCGATCATCATTGGCATCGGGGGAGTGAATCCCGCCGGCCGGATTTCCTCCCACCACGCCTACCGTCGCACCGTCATCGATGCGATCGACAAGGAAGCCGCGGACGACACCTTTGCGAGCCTTGCATCGCTGATGAACCTCTATGGCGACGCTGCCGATCCGGCTGTGCGCGAGCACATCCTGGAGCACACGCTCATTCGCCGCGTCGAATGCTTCGATCCCGACGACATCCCGTGGCAGCGCCGGGCCCGGCTCAGGCCGGCGGACGGCAACGCCCTCGCCTTCACCGTTCCGGCACGGGACATGCCCGACCGCGTCCCGGAAAGCTGGCACGTCAGCGAGCGCGAGGACGGTGCGTTCGATGTGACGGCACCGCAGGCAGACGTGCTGGTGCCAGACCGGCGCGACTCTCGCGTCACCTCTGCCGGCGAGGCGCCCACCGGCTTCGACCCGGCCAGCCTCTATCAATCGCGCAGCCATCCGCGGGGCTTGCAGCTTTCCATCTATGGCGCGTCCGATGCCGTGCGCTCCATCGGCATCCCCTGGCAGGAGTTGAAGAGCCGGGTGCGCCCAGACCAGTTTTCCGCCTATGCCGGCAGCGCCATGGGGCAGCTCGACGATCAGAGCACCCGGGGCATGATGCAGGCACCCATGATGGGACGGCGCCCGAATTCCAAGCAGGCGGCGCTGGGCCTGTGCGAGATGCCGGCGGATTTCGTCAACGCATACGTCATCGGCAGCGTCGGCGCCACCGGCGGCATGATCGGCGCCTGCGCCACCTTTCTCTACAACCTTCGCAGCGCCGTGGACGACATCAAGAGCGGTCGCTGCCGCGTTGCGGTGGCTGGCAGTGCCGAAGCGCCCATCATCCCGGAGCTCATGGAAGGCTTCCGCACCATGGGCGCGCTCGCGGAAGACGAAGCGCTCATGGCCATCGACGGCGCTGATCGGGTGGACAACCGCCGTGCCTGCCGGCCGTTCGCGGAGAACTGCGGCTTCACGATGGCCGAAGCGGCGGTTTATGTCGTATTGGTGGACGATGGGCTGGCGCTGGAGCTTGGCGCCGACATTCACGGTGCGGTGGCAGATGTCTTCGTCAATGCCGACGGATTCAAGAAGTCGATCCCGGGGCCAGGGATCGGCAACTACATCACCGTCGGCAAGGCGCTGGCGACGGCACGGGCGATTCTGGGTGAGGAGGCCGTGCAGCGGCGCTCCTACATCCACGCGCACGGCACGGGCACGCCGCAGAACCGGGTGACCGAGTCGCACATCCTCAACGAAATGGCCAAGGCGTTCGGCATCGAGCGCTGGAACGTCGCCGCCATCAAGGCGTATCTGGGGCACACGCTGGCACCCGCGTCCGGCGACCAAGTGGCGTCTGCGTTGGGTGCGTGGCAATACGGCTGGATTCCGGGCATCGCCACCATTGACGGCCCGGCCGATGACGTGCATCGCAGCAACCTGCGCATCGCTCCGGAGCACATCGAGATCGACCCGCAAGCGATGGACCTGGCGCTGGTGAACTCCAAGGGCTTCGGCGGCAACAACGCCACCGGCGTCATCCTCTCGCCACACGTGACTCAGGCGATGCTGGCGAAGCGCCACGGCGCCGACGCCATGCGTCGCCACGCGCGCCGCAACGAGAGCGTTCACTCGGCTGCACTCGACTACGACGCCGCCGCCACCCGCGGCCGAGCCAAGCCCATCTACCACTTCGGCGAGGGCGTGCTGCAAGGCGAAGACATCGGCATCGACGCCCAAGAGCTCAGGGTCCCCGGCTACGGCGCCTCCGTCTCACTGGACGCCGACAACCCCTACCGCGACATGACCTGACGCACGGTCACTTCGCGGCGCTTGCGACGGTCTTCTGGGGGCGAGGAAGAAGGCGCATGGCGAGGGCGACGAGACGCCGCACATCGAGCGGTTGATGCAGCGCGACAGTCGCTGTTTCCTCTCCCGGCCGCGACGCTTCGGCATGGCGTCGCTCAGTTGACGGTGGAGCGACCACCTCGCGACTGCCGGGCCCGCTCGCGCAGGCGCGCCGCGATTTCTTCGCTCGGGGCATGCTGCACGGCGCGCTCGAGTTCCTCGGTGACCATCTCCGGTGCGCCAAGAGCCATCCAGAGGTCTGCCCGCTCGACATAGATGCCGTACATCTCCGGCACGATCAGGAGCTGATAGTCGGACAGGGTGAGCGCCCGTGCCGGATCGCCGCCACGCTGCACCAGCATTCGGGCGTTGTTGAGCATTCGCAGGGTGACCTCGCGCGGCGTTGCCACCGCAAACGCTCCCGCCTCGCCAACCCGATTGGCGCGCAGCCAGGCAACGCATTCCTCCCGCGAGGGGACGCGCAAGCCGAACGGGTCCACCAGCGCGCCGTCAATCGCCACGAGAAAGTGGCGCGGAAAGTTGACGCCCAAGGCTTCGAGCCCCAAATGACGCGCAATGCCCATCGCCACCACACCCATGGACACCGGTATGCCGCGCTGGCTCCTCAGCACATGCGGCAGGACGCTGTTTTCCAGTTCGTAGTACCGCTCGCGGGCGCCGGCGAACCCCTCGCTCGCCATCTCCTCAACCACATGCGTCGCGCTCGGCTCGCCCCTCTCCTTGGCCAAATGGGCCATGCGCTCGATTTCGCCGCGGGCCCAATCCACCTCCGCCTCAGGCTCGATGATGCGGGCAACGATCAGCGCACCTTCCACCGGATCGTCGTTGCTCTCCAAAAAACGCGACAGCTCGCCCTTGAGCGGGAGGTCGGTGAGTCCGTCATCGTCGCTCACGACGCTACCGCTGCATGTTCACGGGCAGCCGCGAAGCGAATCTCCGGCCAGCGCTCTTCGGTGAGACTGAGGTTGGTGCGGCTCGAGGCGAGATAGGCCAGATGCCCACCGCCGTCGATGGCGAGGCGGCTGAGGTTGCGGTTCTTGAACGCTTCCAAGCGACGTTGGTCGTCGCATTCCACCCAGCGCGCGGTGAAGATGCCCCCCGGCGCGAACACGCAGTCGGCGCGGTATTCGGCATCGAGCCGGTGTGCCACCACGTCGAACTGCAATGCGCCCACCGCACCGATGACGATGTCGTTGCGTGCCAGCGGGAAGAAGACCTGCGTGGCGCCCTCCTCCGACAGTTGCCGCACCCCCTTCTCCAACTGCTTCGCCTTGAGGGGGTCGCGGGCACGCACCACCTGAAACAGCTCCGGGGCAAAGTTCGGAACCCCCTCGAAGTGGAGCTCCTCACCTTCGGTGAAGGTGTCGCCGATGCAGATGGCGCCGTGGTTGTAAAGGCCAATGATGTCGCCGGCCCACGCTTCCTCGGCCTGCACGCGGTCTCCCGCCATGAAGGTGACGGCGTTGCCCACCTTCATGTCGCGGCCGATGCGGACGTGGCGCAGACGCATTCCCGGTCGATAGCCGCCGGAGCAAACTCGCAGGAAGGCGATGCGATCCCGGTGCTTCGGATCCATGTTCGCCTGAATCTTGAACACGAAGCCGGAGAACTTGGCTTCGTGCGGCTGCACGCTGCGAGATGACCCGCCGTTGACGGCCGCCTTGCGCGAACCCGGCGCCGGTGCGTGTTGCGCGAAGCAGTCGAGGAAGTGTTCGATGCCGAAATTGCCGAGCGCGGTGCCGAAGAACACCGGCGTTCGCCGTCCGGCCAGATACGCCTCCTCGTCGAAGGAATGGCTAGCACCGCGCACGAGTTCCACTTCCTCGGCGAAGGCTTCGTGTTCGTCGCCGAGCCAAGCCCGCGCCTCGTCGCTGTCCAGCCCTTCGATCACGCGCCAGTCGCGGCGCCGGTCGCCATGACCGGACTCGTAGCAGACGATGCGGTCGGTCGCCAGCAGATAGACGCCCCGGAAGCGACTGCCGGCGCCGATGGGCCACGACATGGGCGCGCACTCGATGGCGAGGATGTCTTCGATCTCGTCGATGAGCTCCACCGGATCGCGAATCTCCCGATCCAGCTTGTTGATGAAGGTGAACACGGGCGTGTCGCGCATCCGGCAGATTTCGAGGAGCCGGATCGTCCGTGGCTCCACGCCCTTGGAGCCGTCGATGACCATGAGCGCGGAGTCCACCGCCGTGAGGGTGCGGTAGGTGTCTTCGGAGAAGTCCTCGTGGCCCGGAGTGTCGAGCAGGTTCACCACCTGTTCGCCGTAGTTGAACTGCATCACCGATGTGGTGACCGAAATGCCCCGCTCCCGCTCCATCTTCATCCAGTCGGAAGCCGCATGTCGATCCGACTTGCGCGCCTTGATGGTGCCGGCCATGACGATGGCGTTGCCAAGCAGCAACAGCTTCTCTGTCACCGTCGTCTTGCCGGCATCAGGATGCGAGATGATCGCGAAGGTGCGGCGACGGTCGATTTCCACGGCAGGACGGTTCATGGCCATGAGTGGGCGGCGATTATAGCGATGGCACGCCGATGCCTTGCCCACCCTCGGCAAGAGGGGTGGGCAGGATGCCCTCCCTCCGGAGGAAGATGGAAAGCAGACCGCACCAAGGGACTTTAGACAGATTGACTAGCGCGCCCTTGCGGGCGCGTCGGCAGTTCGCTTCGCGAACTGCCTGGCCTTCGGGCTCGCATTCGCTCGCGCCTTCGGCCAGGAGGCAAGCGCCGTTCTACGGCGCAGGCTTGCATGGAAGTACGCCTCCGGCGACGGGGGACATGCCCGAACTTCCCTGCGCGTCAGCGGTCGAGGAAGCTTCCCCGGCTGAAGGCTCCTAGGAGTCTGCGCCGTAGAAACTTTTCCGGGGACATGCACCCTAATACGGCGAGAAAAATCCATCTTCTGGGAGGTCCTGTCCCTCGTCAGGAACGTTTCGGGGCGAGCAATGGGGGATCACACCACATTATTCGGCGCGAGATCATCCTACGGCGCAGACTCCTAGCGCCCGCTTGCAGCAGCGATGAGTTCCCACAGTGCCCGCTTGGCCTCCGGCGACTCATCGCCAGGATGCACGTAGATGCCGCGTTCGATGGCTCGGGTGGATTTGCCACCGTCGCCAAGGCCCCAGACTTCGGCCGCTTTCCCCCCCGATACGAGCCGACGCATGGCCTCCGCCTCCATCTGATGCCCGGCGAATGCCGCGAAGGCGCGTTCCGGGCGGCTGTCTGCCGAAACTCCGGGCTGGGGCCAGTCGAAGAGCACCGAGGTGGCCTGGGCGGAGCGGAAGCCGTTCATGGCACGCATGACATCCAGCAGAAAGCGGCGCCGAGGCCATGCATCTTCGGCAATGGCCGCGAAGATGTCTCCCAGCCGCAGGCAGTGGATACTGAACGAATCCGCCGCCGGCGGCGAGGCAGACTCAGAAAGCGCGGGCGCAGGTGGCGGGGTCGTGGCTGGCGTCCGGGCCGGCTGGGGCGCGTTCGTTCGTGCCACGACCGGTGCTCGTCGTGGCGCCGCAGGCTGCGGTTGCCCGGGATCGTCCGGCGCCTCCACCGCTGTGGGCTCGGAGCGACGCACCCAGACATCGATGCCGAGGCGCCGGTACCAAGCATGTCTCGCACTGCCTTGCGCCATCGCCCCCACCAGTCTAGCCCGGATTATTCATGAATGCGCGCAGCGAGGGCGACGAGACGCCGCTGTGGGTGGACCCGCACGCGTGCAGGAAGCACGGACGCGTGCCAGGAGGCGCGGAGTGGAGGAACCCGAAGGCATGGCTGCGCACCATGTCGAGGGGGCCGGAGCGAACGTGTCCGCAGGACACGCGAGTACTTGCCCGGCCACAGCGAGTGTATCGTCGTCCGCAGTAGGGCATTCATGAATAATCCGGGCTAGCGCCCCCAAGGTGCCTCTGGAGGGGCAGCCTGCCCTCGATATCCCCGCAGGGCGCGTCCGTCGGAACAGCAGCCGTGCGGCATTTGGCCTGCAAACACGCCCGCGACGACAGATGCACTCCCTCCGGTGCGCACCGTGATAGGGTGCGCGCCCTACCGCAAGGGGGGCGCGCCACATGCAATACAACACCGACGACGTTCGCATTACCGGCATGGAGGAAGTGCTGGCACCGGATGAGGTGATCGAGGGACTGCCGATCACGCCAGAGGTCTCGGCGCTGGTGTTCAACAGCCGCCGCGAGGCCAGCGACATCATCAACGGCCGCGACGACCGGGTGCTCGCCATCGTCGGCCCCTGCTCCATCCATGATCCGGACGCGGCGCGCGAATACGCCAGCAAGCTCGCCGAGCTCGCGACCAGCCTGGCCGACCAGCTCTGCATCGTCATGCGCGTCTATTTCGAGAAGCCCCGCACCACGGTCGGCTGGAAGGGTCTCATCAACGATCCCGGCCTCGACAACTCCTTCAACATCAACAACGGCCTGAAAACCGCCCGTTCCCTGCTGCTCGACATCATCGGTCTCGGCATTGGCGCCGGCACGGAGTATCTCGACCCCATCACGCCGCAGTACATCGCCGATCTCGTCTGCTGGGGGGCCATCGGCGCCCGCACCACCGAAAGCCAGGTGCATCGCCAGCTTGCCTCGGGCCTCTCCTGTCCCATCGGCTTCAAGAACACCACCAACGGCGACATTCAGGTGGCGGCGGATGCGGTCAAGTCTGCCCGCCATCCGCATATCTTCCTGTCGGTGACCAAGACCGGCCATTCGGCCATCTTCTCCACCGCCGGCAACCCGGACTGCCACATCATCCTGCGCGGCGGCGGCGGCAAGACCAACTTCGACAATCCATCGATTCACTACGCCAGCCGGATTCTCGGCGAGGGGGGGCTCGGCGAGAGCATGATGATCGATGCCAGCCACGCCAACAGCAACAAGGACCACCGCCGCCAGATGGACGTGATGAACGAGCTCTCGCGCCAACTCGCCAGCGGCGAGCCGCGCATCATGGGCGTGATGGTCGAGAGCAATCTGGTGGAAGGCAACCAGAAGCTCGGCGGCGAACTCACCTACGGCCAGAGCGTGACGGACGCCTGCATCGGCTGGGACGACACCGTGCGCTGTCTCGAAGGGCTGGCCGGGGCGGTCACCGCCCGGCGCCAGGCCGCCTAGGCGTTTGTGCGTGGCCGCACGGGCGTGACCTGACAGCAAGTGGAACCGATGGCCTACATCGCGCTGCGCGCAGCCCGCCGCGCCGGCCGCATCATCTTGCCAGCGATGGATCGGGTGGACACGCTCACCATCGTGCACAAGGGCAAGAACGACCTCGTCTCCGAGATCGACCGGCAAGCCGAAGACGCCATCGTCGAGACCATCCTCGCGGCCTATCCCGGCCATGCCATTCTGGGGGAGGAGCGCGGCGCCCGACCCGCCACCGGCGACAGCGAGGAGGCTCGCTACACCTGGATCATCGATCCCCTCGACGGCACCACCAACTTCCTCTACGGCATCCCGCATTTCTGCACCTCCATCGCGGTCAAGCGAGACGGAACGCTGATGCACGGCGTGGTGGTGGATCATGTACACAACGAGGAGTTCTCCGCCTCCCGCGGCGACGGCGCCCGCATGAACGGCCGCCGCCTGTTGCGCGTGTCCGCCCACCGGCAGCTCGACGAAGCGGTGATCGGCACGGGGCTGGTGTCGGAACGGGCGCCGGATCGAATTGCCGCCTACGGCCACATGACCGACACCCTGAACCGCGAGTGCCGAACATTGCGCCGCCAAGGGGCCGCGGCGCTGGATCTCGCCTGGGTCGCCGCCGGTCGCCTCGACGGCTACTTTGAATTCGGCCTCGAGCCCTGGGACATGGCCGCGGCGGCGGTGATCGTCAGGGAAGCCGGCGGATTCGTCAGCGACGCCGCCGGCGGCGACCGCTTCATCGAAACCGGCAACGTCGTCGCCGCCAATCCACGCCTCATCAGGCACTTGCTGCGCACAATGCGCAATGGCACCGAAGCGGCCTTGGGGGATGCTTGATCGGGGCGCATTGCGCGACCCATCCCCGCCAAGGACGCCGAGGACGGCTTCTTTCGGGCGAGAACGGCCCTGCCGTGAACTCGATCAGAGAGATCCTGCTTCGACGCTCCAACAAGCCCCGCCACCGCCCGCTGTCCCGCTGTCGGTAGTGTCTCACCTTGAATTTGCCTGACGTGGCGCATGGCCGTTCGCAACCGGCGACTGCGTCGATTTGCCTGCCGGGACCACTCTCCATAGGGAGATAGGGAGGGAGGGCGTCCCGCCGTCCCCCGGGGGACGGCGCCAGACACTGCACAAGCCAAAGTGAGACACTGCCGGTCGGTGGGCAGTGCCTCACTTTGCGCTGTCACCTTCCATCGCACCGACAGGCGCGCAAGCGTAAACTCGCTCTCCCAGGACAGCGCCAAGCAAGCCGGAGGGCCCATTCCCATGACACGAACAACCTCGCGCTGCCAAGGACGGCTGCTTGCCGCCGTCGCCTTGGCCATGACCCTTGCCCTGCCCTCCGCGGCCGGTCTCGCCGAGGACCTCGCGGCGCCGGGTCGCAGCGAGGAGGATCGTGCCCGCGACGCCGGGCGCAAGCCGGCCGAAGTGATCGCCTTCCTCGGCATCAAGCCTGGCATGACGGTGATGGACCTGGTGGCCTCCGGCGGCTGGTACACAGAGGTGCTCTCCCTCGCCGTGGGCGACGGCGGCACGGTCTATGCCCAGAACCCGCCGATGATGCTAGCGTTCCGCGACGGCTACTACGACAAGGCCATCACCGCCCGGCTCGAAGGCGACCGCCTGCCCAACGTGGTGCGCCTCGACCGCGATCTCGTGGACACCGGCCTCGCCCCCGGCTCGCTTGATGCGGCCATCACGGCGCTCAACTTCCATGACGTACACAACGGCATGGGCGCCGAGGCGGCGACGGGATTTCTCGTCTCCGTCAAGGCCCTCCTAAAGCCCGGCGGCGTGCTGGGACTCATCGACCACTATGGCGAATCCGGCAACGACAACAACGCCTTGCACCGGCTCGACGTGGCCGCCGCATTGCCGATCATCAAAGGCGCCGGCTTCGAGGTCGCCTCATCGGACATCCTGCGTAATCCGAACGACGACTACACCAAGATGGTGTTCGACGAAGCGGTGCGAGGACAGACGGACCGTTTGCTGTTCCAACTCACGAAACCACTCGAAGAAGCTACACCCAATGATTGACCTCTACACCTGGGCCACACCCAACGGACGCAAGGTATCCATCGCCCTCGAAGAGATGGGGCTCGACTACCGCGTCCATCCGGTGAATATCGGCAAGGATGAACAGTTCGCCCCAGACTTCCTGAAGATCAGCCCCAACAACAAGATTCCGGCCATTGTCGATCACGACACGGGGCGGGCGATGATGGAGTCCGGGGCAATCCTGCTCTACCTCGCCGATCGCACCGGCAGCTTCCAGGGGCCAGACCGCTGGACGACTCTGGAGTGGCTGATGCTGCAGATGGGCGGCGTCGGCCCCATGCTGGGCCAGGCCCACCACTTCCTGCGCTTCAACCCCGGCAAGGCACCATATGCGGAAACCCGCTACGGCACCGAAGCGGCCCGCCTCTACGGAGTGCTCGACAGGCGCCTGCAGGATCGGGAATGGCTTGCAGACGAATACTCCATCGCCGACATGGCCACCTGGCCGTGGATCTCCCGCTACGAATGGCAGGGGATCGACTGGAGCGAGTTCCCCAACCTCAAGCGCTGGTACCTCACGATCGCCGCAAGGCCAGCCGTGCCGAAAGGCTATGACGTCCCGGCCTTGGGCCAACCCATCCCGCTACCGTGAAGTAGCCAACCAAGACTCGTCGTGAAGGAGGGCAGGATGCCCTCCCTCCTAGAGTTGCGGGAGTGGCGCGGGACCGATCGTCAGTTGCTGGCTGCCACTTCCTTGATCATCACCGTTGCCTTGCGGTCGTCGGCGTCCCGGCTGGGCGGTGCGCCGTCGAAGGGGTGTGGGGTTCTTGGGACAAACCATGGTCGCCAGTGGCTGACGGGGATGGTCTTGGTGTCGAGGAGTTCGACCTTGCCGTCGGCATTCACCCGCGTCGGCGCGGAATGGCTCCCTACAAGCTGATGGCTCCGCTCCGTGTCGATGGCTGCCCATTGCTCGAAATGGGACTGCGACCGTGAGTCGGCAAGCACCGACGCCGATGCCAGAAACGCGACCATCGCTGCGAGCAGCCCGGTCACGCGAACACGCACATGATGACGAATCCACATCGGAAGCCTCCTTGCGAACCGATCCGCTGTCAACAAGACGAACCTATGCCTTGGCTCGCATCGCGGCAACCGCTTCGTTAGAACGATTCGCACCTAAAACGGGCGCGCTTATGGCCCGTCAGAATGTCCGCGTCAGCCAGCGGCCGCCACCGCCTTGAGGCTTTCGCCGTGTTCGCGCCCGTCGAAGAGCAAGAGCACGGCCGCGGACGCCGCCAGCAGCAGCGCCATCGCCAGAAACTCGGTGCTGTAGCCCAGGTGCGCGGCCACCAGCGCGAACAGCGCCGAACCAATGGTCCGGCTAAGGTTCGCCAGCGACATGTAGATGGCGAACTGGGTAGCCGCCACCTTGGTCCAGCACAAGGTCATGAACAGGGCAATGACGGCCACAAACACCACCTGCCCCAGTGTCTTGGCGACGATTCCCAAGGCGATGACGAAGCCTTGGCTGTCCCACAGCGGCGTCAGCAGGGCGAACGCCGCGTGGGCGATGGCCGCCAAGACCAAGGCACCCATGAGATACCGCCGCGCCCCCCGTCGATCAATGAAGGGCCCAACCGCCACCCCAACCACCGCCGCCGTCAGCCCCGCCACCGCATCGAAGGCGGCATAGGTCTCTGCGCTAAAGCCCAGTTCCTGCACCGCGATCACCGGAAACACCACCGACGCAATGCCATCGCGCACCCGCGCCAGGAACTCCACCAACACCAGTAGCAGGCTCATGGGGAGGAACAGCACCCGCAAGAGGTCGCGCAGGATTTCGGCAAAGCGCACGCTTTGCGTCCGTTCGACGAGCGCCGCCCTGCCCTCGCTCCAAGGCATCAGCTTTTCCCCGGCGCGTTCCCGCACCACCGCCACCAGCGCGAAGATGAGCCCCACCGTGAGCCCGCACACGACCGCCGCGCCGCCGACTCCGAACTGCACCAGCAGAAAACCGCAAACCGCCGTGAACGCGGCCACGCCCAGCGTCTGCCCGAACGCCATGAAGGCATTGGCGCGGCCCCGCTCGTCCTCCGGCAGGATGTCGATGGCCATGCCGTCCACCGCCACATCCTGCGTTGCCGCAAAGGTGTTGACCAGAACGCCGAACGCCATCAAGGCGATCGTCGCGTCGGCGGCCGGGGCGGTTATCGCCAGCGCGGTGAAGGCAAGCACGAGGCCCGCTTGCGCCGCCAACGCCCAGGGTCGCCGAAAGCCCATCGCCGGCATGGTGAAGCGATCCATGAACGGCCCCGCAAGCAGCTTGAGCGCCCACGGCAGCGACACCACCGTCACGTACCACGCGATGTCCGCCTCGCCCACGCCCTGCTGCGAAAGCCACGGCGCCATCGCCACGATCAGGCCGATGGGAACGCCCTGGGCGAAGTAGAACGCGGTGAAGGAGCTGAGCCGAAGCCAGCGCGCTTCCGCAAGCACGAGTGTCATGCGGTGTCCCTGAGGCAAAGGCCGCACATTCGACACCGGGCGGCAACGCAAGGCAACCAAAGATTGCCGTCGCCATTAGGATGCGCGCCCGTGCCTTGCCCCCATTCCCGCAGCAAACCGAGACGCGAACTTGACCTCCATTGCAATCATTGGCGCTGGCGCCGCTGGCCTTGTTGCCGCGTGGGAGTCGCTGCGCGCAGGCCATGCGGTGACGGTGTTCGAGCAGTCGGATCGAGTGGGCGGGCTTTGGGTGTACGAAGAAGAGGTGGAGAGCGACCCGCTGGGGCAGCAGCCCATCAAGCGCATTCACGGCTCGCTCTACGCTTCGCTGCGCACCAACCTGCCGCGGGACCTGATGGCCTTCGATGGCTACACCTTCGACAGCGCGGGCGGGGGAGACGACCGCTGGCCACGCTATCCCGGCCACGCCCAGGTGCGCGAATACCTCGTCCGCTTCAGCCGCGATTGCGGCATCGACGAGCGCATTCGCTTCGAGCACAAGGTCGCCCTTGCAGCGCCGACCGCGGATGGCTGGCGGGTGGACGACGAGCACTTCGATGCCCTTGCCGTGTGCAACGGCCACTTCTCCGAACCCATCGTGCCGGCGTTGCCGGGCTTCCAGGGCTTTTCCGGCACGGCACTGCACAGCCACAACTACCGCCGCCCGGAGCCATTCGCCGGGCAACGGGTGCTGGTGCTCGGCTCCTCCGTCTCCGGCGCGGACCTCGCGCGCGAACTCGCCAGCGTCGCCGAGGTGCACTTTTCCGGACGGACGTTTGCCCAGAGCCACACCGGAGAAGGCATCGTGCGCTGCCCGACGGCGCTGGGCTTTGACGGCAACGACGTCCTGCTCGCAGGCGGCGGGCGAATTCGCGACGTGGACGCCATCGTCTTCTGCACCGGCTATCACTACCGCTTTCCGTTCCTGGGCGCACAGCGGCGCGTCCACAAAAACCGGGTGCGGAACGTCTATCGACAGATGCTCGACATCGACCACCCCAACCTGGCCTTCGTCGGTCTCGGCTTCCGCATCGTTCCGTTCCCGTTCTTCCAGCGTCAGGCGCGCTGGTTCGCCCGCCTGCTTGCCGGCGCTTTCGAGCTGCCAAGGCGGTCCAAGATGCGGGATGAGTTGGCCACGGAGCTGTGGCGCAACCGCAAGGCCGGCATCGCCGAGCGGCACTTCCATCGCCTCGAAGCCATCCAGATCGAGTATCTGAACCGCCTCGCTCGGCAGTGCGGCGACGATCCGGTGCCGGCCTGGTTCGGCCAACTCTGGGACGAACACCGAGCCAACGTCCTGGCGAAACCCGGCGCCTACCACGAGCTGCCGATCAAGGCGCGGGGACCGAGCGTCGTCGCGGAACGGCCAGGGCGAATTTGTTCTCGGGCATCCCTGATAGTGGACGAATAACGTAAGGCCCTGATATTGAAGCGCATTTTCGGGTTAACGGAAACTGGGCGAAGAGGTGCCTCAATCCATGTAGCTCGTTGATTTATTTGGATCGGGCGTAAAGAACAAATTAGCCGTGGCGGAACGGCCCTGACCCCTTGCCGCCCATGTCGCAAAGGGACAGACTCGCCGCCAAACCGCAAAGGAGATGCCTGTGCCCGAGCTCGAAGCCACCCTCTACGAAGTCAAGGACGGCGCCGCCTGGATCACGCTCAACCGGCCCCAGAACCGCAACGCGCTCTCCGCCGTGCTGGTGGCGGAGCTCTACGACAACCTCCTGGCCGCCAATGCCGACGACAAGGTGCGCTCCATCGTCATCACCGGCACGGATCCCGCCTTCTGCGCCGGAGCGGATCTCAAGAGCCCGCCGGGAGCCAGCATCGAGGGTCGCCGTTCCGTGCCCTATCCGCAGGTGCTCACCACCATCATGGAGAGCCCGAAACCGGTGATCGCGGCGGTAAACGGCGCAGCCTTTGCCGGTGGCTTGGGCCTGGTCGGCGCATCGGACATCGTGATCGCCGCCGAGGAAGTGCAGTTCAGCTTCAGCGAGGTGCGCATCGGCGTGATCCCGGCGGTGATCTCGGTGGTGTGTCTGCCCAAGCTCGGCCGTCACCACGGCATGAGGCTGTTCGTCACCGGCGCTCGCTTCACCGGCGCCGAGGCGGTGGAGATGGGCTTCGCGCACCGGGCGGTGCCCAGGCAAGAGCTCGAAGCCGCCGTGGGGGAAGAGATCGACATGATCAACCGTGGCGGCCCCATCGCCGTTGTCGAATGCAAGAAGCTCGTGCGCCGCGTGCCGGGGCTCTCTGTCGAGGAGGGCTTCCACGAAACCGCCGAGTGGAGCGGCCGCATGTTCCGCAGCGACGAGGCCGCCGAGGGCATGGCCGCCTTCCGCGAGAAGCGCGACGCCGCATGGATTGCCAAGTGACCCGCATCCGCTTCATCGAGCACAACGGCACCGAGCAAGAGGTGGAGGCCGAGAATGGCCACTCCCTCATGCTCGCCGCCATCAACAATCTGGTACCCGGCATCGACGCCGACTGCGGCGGCGAATGCGCCTGCGCCACCTGCCATGTAATCCTGAGCGAGGACGCTTTCGCGACCCTGGGCCCGCCCGGCGAGGCCGAGGAACAGATGCTCAACCTGAATCCCGAGCGCTCCGCCACCTCCCGCCTCTCGTGCCAGATTCCCGTCACCGACGAGCTCGATGGCCTCATGGTGCAGCTCCCGGAGTTCCAGTTCTGACCGCTACTCTGACCGCTACGGGCGGGCGTACAATCCTCGACATGGATATCGAACCCCTCACCCCGGTCATCGGGGCAGAAGTCCGCGGCGTGGAGCTTGCGACCCTGGGCGACAGCGATTTCGCCGAAGTCGAAGAGGCGCTGCTGAACCACCAGGTGCTGTTCTTTCGGGATCAGGAAATGGAACTCGATCAGCACAAGGCGCTGGGCCTTCGCTTCGGTCCCTTGCACATTCATCCGAGCGCGCCGCCCGGAGCGCCAGGCCATCCCGAAGTGCTCAAGGTTCATGCCGACGCCAGCACCAAGCGCACCGCTGGCGACAAATGGCACTCGGACGTGAGCTGCGACGCCGAGCCGCCGATGCTGTCGATCCTGCGACTGCACACGCTGCCCCAGAGCGGTGGCGGCGACACCCTATTCTCCAGCATGTACGCCGCCTACGACGCCCTCTCGCCGGCGATGCAGGAGTACCTGGGCGGCCTGCGCGCCGAGCACGACGGCGGCCCGAACTATCGAGACAGAAATCGTCGCATGGGATACGACGACAGCAGCCGCGAATATCCGCGCGCGGAGCACCCCGTGATCCGCACGCATCCACGCACCGGACGCAAGGCGCTGTTCGTCAACTCCGTGTTCACCACCCGGCTGTGCGACGTGCCGCAGGACGAGGGTGACGCGGTGCTCGCGTTCCTCCATGCCCATGTCGCCAAGCCCCAGTTCCAGTGCCGCTTTCGCTGGCAGCCGAACTCCGTGGCCATGTGGGACAACCGCTGCGTTCAGCACCACGCCATGTGGGACTACTACCCCGAAGTGCGCTCCGGCTACCGCGTCACGGTCGCCGGCGACCGACCCATTTGACGGACAAGCCAACATGATGATCGTCGAACAGATCTGGACCCGGAATGCATACCGGAACTTCAACTATCTGATCGCCTGCTCCGAAACGGGGGCGGCCCTGGCCGTGGACCCGCTCGACCACGAGCGTTGCCTCGCCACCGCCAAGGAGCGGGGCTGGCGCATCACGCAGGTGCTCAACACCCACGAACACGGCGACCACACGGGCGGCAACGGTCCCGTCATCGAGGCGACCGGCGCACGCCTCCTGGCGCACGAGAACGCAGGCGCCCGCATCGACGGCATGGACGTGGGGCTCTCGGCCGGCGATGTGGTGAAGGTCGGCTCCTCCGTGGAACTCGTGGCCCTCGACACCCCGGGCCATACCATGAGCCACGTCTGCCTGCTGTCCCGCACCGAGGCGCCGGCGCTCTTCTGCGGCGATACCCTGTTCAACGCCGGCGCCGGCAACTGCCATGGCGGCGGCCATCCGGAGGAGCTCTACCAAACCTTCGTCGCACAACTCGATGCGCTCGGCGACGACACGCGCATCTACCCAGGCCACGACTACATCACCAACAACCTCGCCTTCACACTGGACCGCGAGCCAGACAACAAGGCCGCCGCAGAGCTGCTCGCCGAACTCGAGGGCAGCCACGACCCCGACAATGCAATGGTCACCACCATCGCCCAAGAACGCGACATCAACACCTTCTTCCGCCTGCGCAGCCCCTCCGTGATCGCCCGTCTCCGCGAGAGCTTTCCCGACCTGCCGCCCGATCCATCCCCCAAGGACGTGTTCCTGCGCCTGCGCGAACTGCGCAACTCCTGGTAGGCGGGCGTTGGCATCGCTGGGGGACGAGAGGATCCTGCCTTCGCGCGGGCCGACGGGCGCAAGCACGGCATGTCGGCAGCCTGTTAAGCTACGCACCTCACCAACGTGGGGCCGGCTCCGGGAGGGTGCCATGTCAAGCCTGAACACGAACCGTCGCGACTTCCTTCGCATTGGAGCCGCGGCCACGGCGCTGCCGTTCGCGGCCAAGGGACACGCCATCGAACGCCAGTCCGCAGCCGAGGTGAAGCGCTACGTCACCTTGGGGCGCACCGGGCTTGAGATCTCCGACATCTCGTTCGGCGCGTCCACGCTGCGGCTGGGCCAGGACCATCTCGTTCACCACGCCTTGGACCGCGGCATCAACTACTTCGACACCGCCGAGGGCTATGCCCGCACCGAATCCGAGCAGGTGCTCGGCAAGGTGCTGAAGGACAAGCGCGATCAGGTCATCATCACCTCGAAGGCGGTGACGGAACCAGATTCCAGCCGGGAGTCGCTCATGGGGCGCCTCGACGAGTCCCTGAGGCGACTCCAGACCGACTACGTGGACATCTTCATGAACCACGCTGTCAACGACGTGGCCGTGCTCAGCAATCCTGAATGGCACGCCTTCATCGACAAGGCCATGGAGCAGGGCAAAATTCGCTTCGCCGGCATGTCCGGCCACGCCGGCTATCTGCTCGACTGCCTCGACTATGCCTTCGATCAGGACATGGCCGACGTGATCCTGGTCGCGCACACGTTCGGCGAGGACCCCAAGTTCTACGAGAACCTCACCCGCTGGGTGGACTGGGTGGCCAAGCACCCCAAGCTGCCCGAGCGGCTGGCTCGTGCCAAGGAACTCGATGTAGGCGTCATCGCCATGAAGACCCTCATGGGTGCGCGCCTGAACGACATGCGACCCTACGAGACGGGCGATGCCACCTTCGCCCAGGCGGCGTTCCGCTGGGTGCTCTCCAATCCCAACGTGGACGCCCTCATCGTGACGATGCGAGAAGAGGCGACGATCGACGAATACCTCGGCGCCTCCGGGTACGAGGAACTCGCCGCTGGCGACATGGAACTCTTGGAACGCTACGCCAAGCAGCACGGCGCCAGCTACTGCCGCTTCGCCTGCAACGACTGCTCGGGCGCCTGCCCCTACGGCGTGCCCATCTCCGACCTCATGCGCACGCGCATGTACGCCACCGACTATCGCGACGTGAAGTTCGCCCGCGAGGAATACGCGCAGCTCGAAACGAACGGCGAGGCGTGCCTGTCGTGCAGCGGGGAGCCTTGCGCCAACGCCTGCACCCACGGCCTGCCGCTGGCGGAACTCTGCGCGCCCACCCACGAAATGCTGGCGTAGCACGCGCTGGCAGCCGGCCGGACTTTCTGCATGGGTGACCCTCGGAGGGAAGGCATCATCCTGACTCCCCTGCGCCGACGGGCGCGTCCTCCAGAGAGGCCTACGTTGCGGGAGGGGGACTTGTCAGCGCTTTCTGGCAGCCGGTCGGACTTCGGACGCAAGCTGACCGAATGCCGACAGGGTGACAGGACGGCTTGGGCTGGGGCAGGAAGCGTTGCCGAAAGGCAACGGTTCCTGTGGTGCTAGGGAAGGCGAGATGCCTTGTTGCCCCCAAGCTGTCCTTGTCCAGGCGATAGGGCTGGAATGGGAGTGAGCGCAGGAAGCACGCTCTACTACGAGTGCTTCTCCGGGATCTCCGGCGACATGCACTTGGGCGCGCTGATCGACCTCGGCGTGCCCCTCGGTCATCTTCGCGCTGAACTCGGCAAGCTCGAACTCGCAGACGAATTCGAACTCGTCGCCGAGGCCGAGACCAAGATGGGCATCACGGGCACCAAGGCAACGGTGCGGCTGAAACCGGACATCCCGCGCCCGCACCGCCACCTCTCGACCATCCGCGACATCATCGGTCGCGCGGCCCTCTCCCCTGGCGTAACCGACCGCGCCGTCGGCACCTTCACCGCGCTCGCCGAGGCCGAAGCCGCCGTCCACGGCATCGGCGTGGAGGAGGTGCACTTCCACGAAGTCGGCGCCACCGATGCCATCGTCGACATCGTCGGCGGCGCCATCGGCCTCGACTGGCTCGATGTTGCGGACATTCGCGCGGCGCCCGTGGAGCTCGGCAGCGGCATGGTGCGTTGTGCCCACGGCCTCATGCCGGTGCCTGCCCCCGCCACCGCACGCCTGCTCACTGGCGTCCCTTGCACCTATGGTCGCGTTGACGGCGAGGCCACGACGCCCACCGGCGCCGCCATCCTCAAGCACGCCGTGACCGCGTTCGCGCCGCCGAGCGGGTTCGTCCCCGAGCGCATCGGCTACGGCTTGGGGCAGAAGGACTTCGCCGTCCCGAACGTGCTGCGCGCCACCCTCGGCACGTCTTCCAGCGCGCTCGAACAGGAGTCGAACATCCTCGTCGAATGCAACATCGACGACATGAGCGCCGAAGCCTTCGCGCCGCTGATGGACACGCTGTTCGCCGCCGGCGCTCGGGACGTGTACCTCGCCCCCATCGTCATGAAGAAGTCGCGTCCCGGCACCAAGGTCTCCGTCCTGGTGGACGATGCCTGCCTCGACGCCGTGACCGAGCGCATGTTTCGCGCCTCAACCACCATCGGCGTGCGCCAGCATCGCGTGGACAAGCGCATGCTGCCGCGTGCCGAGCGCCGCATCGGCACGTCGCTAGGCGAGGTGCGCGTCAAAGTCGCGACGCTTCCGGACGGTAGCAGCCGCTGGAAGTCCGAGCATGACGACATCGCCGCACTGGCGGCGAGGGAAGGCGAGGAATACCTCTCCGTGAAGGCGCGCATCGACCGCGAGATTGCCGAGGCATTGGCACGATGACCGACGTTGCCGACATCCTCGCCAAGGTCGCCGCCGGCGAAGTCTCCGCCACCGATGCCACGACGCAAATCGACGCGGCCTATTTCGAGAACCTCGGCCACAGCACCATCGATCACGACCGTCTGCGTCGCACCGGCGCTTCCGAGGTGGTGTACGGCGAGCACAAGACGCCGCAGCAAGTAGCTGCCGCCTTCGGTGCCGTGGTCGGGCGCGGCCACAATGCCCTCGCCACCAGAGTCTCGCCTGCAGCCGCACAAGCGGTTCTGGCCGAATGGCCGAACGCGACGCACCATGTCGAAGCCCGGCTGCTGACGCTGAAACCCCAGCAGCGCGAAACCGCGACCACTTCCGTCGCCGTCGTTTCCGCCGGCACCTCGGACCTCCCGGTCGCAGAAGAAGCTGCCCTCACCGCCGAGTTCTACGACAATCCCGTGCTGCGGGTCAGCGACGTCGGTGTGGCTGGCGTGCATCGATTGCTGGCGCGGGTGGAGGAAATCCGCCGCACCCGCGTTGTGATCGTCGCCGCCGGCATGGAGGGTGCGCTGCCGAGCGTCGTCGGCGGCCTCATCGACAAGCCGGTGATCGCCGTGCCTACATCCGTCGGCTACGGCGCCGCGTTCGGCGGCCTCGCGGCTCTTCTCGGCATGTTGAACAGTTGCGCATCCGGCGTCTCGGTGGTGAACATCGACAACGGTTTCGGCGCCGGCTTCCTCGCCAGTATGATTAATCGGTTGTGAACTCGGAACTGGCAGCCAAGCACAAGCGCCTCAAGGCGGACATCCGCGCCTTGGGCCGGGTGCTGGTGGCGTTCTCCGGCGGCGTCGACAGCTCTTTGGTCGCCTACGTTGCCGCCGAGGCGCTGGGCGAGAACGCCCTCGCCGTCACCTCCGGCTCGCGCAGCCTCAAGCGCAGCGACCTCAAGCTTGCGACGGAACTGGCCGAGCGCTGGGGCATGCAGCACCGGATCATCGTCACCGACGAGCTCGCCAAGGCGGACTACCGCGCCAATCCGGTCAACCGCTGCTTCCATTGCAAGACTTCGCTCTACGAATCCTTGGAGCGCATCGCTGTCGAAGAAGGCTTCGATCACGTCCTGAACGGCACCAACACCGATGACTTGGGCGACCATCGCCCGGGCCTGATCGCCGCCAAGAACTACCAAGTGGTCTCGCCGCTCGTGGATGCCGGCTTCGCCAAGGCCGACATTCGGGCGCTGGCGACCCACCTTGGCCTCGACAACGCCGACAAGCCCCAGGCCGCCTGCCTGTCGAGCCGCTTCCCCTACGGCTCGCACATCACCGAAGCACGACTCGCGCAGGTGGAAGCCGCGGAAGACGCCCTGGCGGAGCTTGGATTCGTGCAGTATCGAGTGCGCCACCACGAGGAAGTCGCCCGCGTCGAGCTGCCGGTGGAAGACCTGCCACGGGCCGTGGAATTGCGCGGCGAGATCGAAACTGCCATCAAGGCGGCGGGCTATCGCTACGTAGCCCTGGACCTCGGCGGCTTCCGCTCCGGCTCCCTCAACGAAGGGCTGGCCAAGCAAGCCACCGCGAGGCTCATCGACGCCGTGCAGATCCACGAGCCGGCGCAATGATCGAAAGAATCGAATTCGGTGGCACCGGCCACCGCAGCACCCGCACGATCTTCGGCGCCGCCGGTCTTGGCGGCATGAAGCAGGAACGCGCCGACCAGGTGCTCGACATCCTGCTCGAGTTCGGCGTCAACCACATCGACACCGCCGCCGGCTACGGCGACTCGGAAATGCGCATCGCACCCTGGCTGAAGCGCCATCCGGGCGCGTTCTTCCTCGCCACCAAGACCGGCGAGCGCAGCTACGCCGGCGCCCGCGACAGCCTGGCACGCTCGCTGGACCGCCTCGGCGTCGATCGCGTGGACCTGATCCAGTTGCACAACCTCGCCGAAACGCGCGAACAGGAAGTGGCGCTCGGCCCCGGCGGCGCCCTCGAAGCCCTCGTGGAAGCGCGCGATGCCGGCCTCACCCGCTTCATCGGCGTGACGGGCCACGGCACCTACATCGCGGCCCGGCACATCGAGAGCCTCAGGAAATTCGCCTTCGACTCGGTGCTCTTGCCCTACAGCCACCCAATGATGGCGCAGGAGGGCTATGCCGCCGACTTCGATGCACTCTACGCCCTGTGCCGAGAGCGCGGCGTCGCCATGCAGACCATCAAGGGGGTCGCGCACCGCCGCTGGACCGAGGCCGACACCGAACCGCGCCACTCCTGGTACCGCCCCATCCGCGACGACGACGCACTGCGCCACGCCGTACAATACGTGCTCGTCCGTGAAGGGCTGTTCCTGAACACATCGAGCGATGCGACCCTGTTGCGCCGTGTCCTCGAAGTGGCTTGCGAAGCCCCGGCCATCCCCACCGACTCCCAACTATCCCAAGACGCCGAACGCCTAGACATCGAACCGCTCTTCGTGCGCGACGTGTCGGATCGGATTTGAGCCCTCCCCGCGAGGGCAGGGCCGCCTCTCGCGCGCTGACCCTCCCAAACAGCGTCGACGCCATGCTCCGCCCTGGCGGTCACGTCTTTCGCGGCTGGTACATCGCCATCGGCGCGGCCGGCATCCAGCTCTTGGCGGGAATGCTCTGGATGCACTCCTACGGCGCCTACACGGTGCTGCTGCAGGAGGAATTCGGCTGGTCGAGCTTCATCGTCGGCCTCGCCTTCGCGCTGACCCGGGTGGAGAGCGGCATTCTGGGTCCTCTCCAAGGCTGGCTGGTGGACCGCTTCGGCCCGCGTCCGGTGCTGCGTGTCGGCACCCTCATCTTCGGCGGCGGCTTCATCCTGTTCGCCACCGTGGATTCGGTGGTCGCCTTCTTCATCACCTTTGCCCTGATCGCCGTCGGCTCCAGCCTCGGCGGCTTCGCGACGCTCATGGTCGCCATCGTCAACTGGTTCAACCGGCATCTGGCCAAGGCCGTCGCCGTTTCGCAGCTCGGTTTCGGGCTCGGCGGCCTGTGCGTGCCGGTGGTGATCCTCATGCTCGAAGTCTTCGGCTGGCGAGCAACTGCGGTGGTTTCCGGCATCTTCGTCATCGCGGTGGGCCTGCCGCTCATCCAAATCGTCCATCACCGCCCCGCCGACATCGGCGAATTGCCGGACGGTGGCGCGCCGGCCCATGCGGATGGCAAGGCACCCCCCGTGCGGGACGACTTCACGGCCCGTCAAGCCATGCGCACGAGCGCCTTCTGGCTCATCTCCATAGCCCACGCCATGGCGCTACTCACCGTCTCGACGGTCATGGTGCATCTGGTGCCCCACCTAACCCGCGAGCTGTCCTTCACCCTCACGGAAGCAGGACTGGTGGTCGCCCTGATGACCGGGTGCCAGATGGGCGGGCAACTCCTCGGTGGCTGGCTCGGCGACAACCTGCCGAAGCGACTCGTCTGCGTCGGCTGCATGCTCGGTCACGCATCCGGCTTCTTCCTGCTGGCGTTCGCCACCAACGTCTGGATGGTGATGGGCTTTGCCCTCCTCCACGGCACCGGCTGGGGCGCCCGCGGCCCGCTGATGGTGGCGCTGCGCGCCGACTACTTCGGCGCCGCCTCCTTCGGCACCATCATGGGCTTCTCCTCCCTCATCGCCATGCTTGGCATGGCCCTGGGCCCCACCATCGCCGGCGCAATGGCTGACGCCCAAGGCAGCTTCACCGGCGGCTTCGCCCTGCTAGCGGCAGGTTCCCTCGTCGGCGCAGTGTGCTTCTTCGCCGCCAAACGTCCGGCCCTGCCGGCGACATAACGTGTCGCCCTCGCTACGCGCATTCATGAATAATCCGGGCCAGAGGGCATATCGTGCGCCAGGCGCTTCCATGCAAGCCGCAAGCGGCGTGTACCGCTACCAGCGCAGCACGTTTTGGGCGGCGGGGCGGGCGCGGTAGCGCTCATCCCACGCCCGCAGGTGGCCGCGTTCGCCGAACAGGTCCGCTTCCACGAAGCGCAGGAACTGCAGCGACGCCTGCAGGGTGCAGTCGGCGATGGACACCTGTTCGCCGAGCAGCAGCGATCTGCCGTCGGACAGCAGATTTTCCAGGTAGTCCAGCGGCGTCTGCAGACTTTGCTCCATCTGCGCCGCCCTCTCCGGATTTGGCGGACGCCCCAGCGGTGAGTTCTTGGCGTGGCCGTACTGCCCCATGGGGCCGGCGATGCGCAAGTCGACGACGCGCTCCACGTCCCGCGCCTTGGCGCGGCTTTCCGGGCTCTCGCCCAGCAGTCCGCCGGCGGGGAACCGGTCCTCGAGGTATTCGATGATGGCCAACGACTCGACGAGGTGGCTGCCGTCATCCAGTTCGAGGACCGGCACGGTGCCGAAGGGGTTCCTTGCCAAGTGGGCGGGCTCCTTGTGTCGCCCCTTGACCGTGTTCACCACGATCTGCTCGATGCCCATGTCCACGCCGAGTTCGGCGCGCTCGGCGATGTACAGCATGACTTTGGTTGGGTTGGGCGCCAGCGGCACCATGTAGAGCTTCATGTGATGTCCCTCGTCAGGTCGACAATTTGCTCGAGCAGTTCAAAGCGGGCCGGTCCGAGCGGCGCGCTGTCCAGGCCAAGCTTCAAGGTGGTCACGCCCACGTCGCGGTAACGGCGCAGTCGTTCGCGCACCATGTCGGCAGTCCCAAGCGCTTGAAACGCGGCCACCATGGCATCCGGCACCCGTGCCGCGGCCTTGTCGCGCCGACCCGCGAGCCACAGCGCCTGAACGGCCTTGGCATCCTCGTCATAGCCGGCCCGCCGATAGGCGTCGTTGTAGAAATTGGTGGTGGCCGACCCCATGCCGCCCAAGTTGAAGGCAACGCCCCGCTTGCGGCGCCCGATCATGGCTTCCACGTCGTCGCCGATCTCCACACGCACCGAAACGCCGAGGTCAAGTTCGTCCATCGTGCGCCCGGCCTGCTCCGCACCTTCACGGATGTAGGCGAGATGGGCATCGGCATGGTCCGGCGAAAACGACGTGCCGAGCCAGCCGTTCGCCGCCGCGCCGGTGTAGCGGAGAGCGTTCGGAGCCAAGGTGGCGAGGTAAATCGGCACTTGTGCCGGCTCGTGGGCGATGCGCAACGCCTTGCCTTCGCTGTCTGGCAGCGGCAGTTGAAAGACCTTGCCCTGGTAGCGAACCCTCTCGCCGGCAAAGATCATCCGGCAGATTTCCACGGTCTCCTTGAGCCGGGTCAAGGGGGTTCGATAGGGAACCCCGTGCAGCCCTTCCACCACCTGCGGCCCGCTCGCGCCCAAGCCGAGCGCAAACCGGCCACCGGTGAGATCGTGCAACGTCAACGCCGTCATGGCCGTCATGGCGGGTGTGCGGGCAGTGACCTGCATGATGCCGGTGGCCAACCGGATGCGCCTTGTCTTGTCCGCCAGGTAGGCCAAGGGCGTCGCCGCATCGCTCCACCAGGCCTCCGCCGAAAACGCCAAGGCCACACCCAGCCGTTCCGCGTGGCGCACCCATTCTGCCAGGAGCGCCAGATTGTCGGGCCGGGCGGCGCCGATCTCGACGGCAAGCCGCATCAGGCCGCCATTCTGCGGCGATTCCGTACGGCTTTGCGGCGCTTGTCCTGCGACACGGGAGAGGCTTGCGGCACGTCTTGGGGCCTCGCGGGGTGGGCAGCCGAATTATAGGACCGCCTTCGGTGCCCGCATCGCCAGCGAAGTCAGTTTCGCCATCGAGTCAATGCGCCCAAAGGAAAGCAGATCAATGCAACAACTCACGCCGTTTGTGCATCGGCCGCGTAACGGCGGATTCGGGGAATGTCTGTCGCAAAGCGGATGCGACGTACGTTGATGCAAGTGGCGACGAAGGCCAGGCCAATCGCAAGGCCGATCCAGAAGCCATAGACGCCCAGCTGAGGCAAGCCCAGCCAGCCGTAGCCGAACGCGAGCCCGATCGGCAGGCCGATGACCCAATAGCCGGTCAGTGCCAGCCACATCGGTGCCTTGGTGTCCTTGTAGCCACGCTGGACACCGATGGCGGTGGCCTGGGTGTCATCCACGAATTGGTAGGCGGCAACGAAGATCAGGAGATTGGTGGCCACCTCGATCACATCTGGCGATTCCGTGTAGAGACCCACGAGCAAACTGCGCACCGGAAAGATGGCGAGCGCAGCCAACGCCGCGTATGCGAACGAGGCGCGCACGGCGGTTTGTCCCACGATCCTTGCTTCGGCAAAGTTCTCGGCACCGACGCAGTGGCCGACGCGAATGCTGGCGGCCACGCCGAGGCTCATCGGGATCATGAAGGCGAGGCCGTTGATGTTCATGGCGATGGTGTGCCCGGCCACCACGCTCGCGCCGAATTCCGCCAGCAACAGCGTGATCAGCGAAAAGACCCCGAACTCGAAGAACACCGTCACGCCGATGGGAATGCCGATGCGCGCCAGCCGCGCAAAGGTGGCGAGGTGCGGGCGCCAGCCGCCCCGAAAGAGCCGCGCCGAGGCGTAGAACCGTCGCGTCACCACCACGAGAATGAACGCCGCGCTCAGCCACATGACGATGGCGGTGGCGACGCCGCAGCCGACGCCGCCAAGTTCCGGCGCACCAAACGCGCCGTAGATGAAGGCATAGTTCAACAGTGCGTTCACCCCGAGCAACGACCCGGCGATCACCATCGCCGGGCGCGTACGGCCCATGCCCTCGCAGATGCCGCGGAACACGACATAGACGCACATGCCGGGATAGCCCCAGCGCACCGCTTCGAGATATCCCGCGGCCACCCGCACCATTTCCGGCGAGGCGTTGAGGAGGCCAAGAGCCAAGTGCGCGTACGACACCACCACAAAGGTCGCCACTGCGGCGATCATGCCGAGCCAGAGCCCCTGTCGGGCGATGTGACCGATCTCGGCTTGCTTGCCGCCGCCGAAGAGTTGCGCCGTGACGGGAGTGATGGCGCCCAGGACACCCGTCAGGAGGATCATCACAGGGCCGATCACGCTGCCAGCGAGCGCGACGCCGGCAAGGTCCGCAGCCGAGTAGCGCCCGGCCATCACCGTGTCCACCACGTGCATGGCCATCATGAACAGTTGCGCCAGCACGATCGGCGCACCGAGGGATGCCAGGCGTTTGAGTTCGGCGCGATGCGGGCCTGACGCCGTGGCGCTCGCTGCGGAGACCGTGGACACTATGGACTCTTGCGTGTGGGAGGGATGAGCGTTGCGGATTATCGGATGGAACGTGAACGGATTGCGCGCTTGCGTGAAGAAGGGATTCCTCGACTTCCTCGAAGCGAGCGATGCGGACGTGATGTGCCTGCAAGAGGTGCGGGCGCTGCCGGAACAGATCGAACAGTCCGTGCGCTCGCCCGAGGGCTGGCACGCGAGCTTCGCCCCGGCAGAGCGCAAGGGCTACAGCGGCGTCGCCGTGTACTCCAAGACGCCGCCGGATCGCGTGGAAACGGCGCTCGGCATCGACGAGTTCGACGTCGAGGGGCGTCTGCTGATCGCCCACTTCGGGCGCATGGCCATCGCCTCGGTGTATTTCCCCAAGGGCAGCGGCACCGAGCGCGACAACAGCCGCGTGCCCTACAAGCTCGGCTTCTACGCCCGCGTGTTCGAGAGGATCGAGCGGCTGCGCAAGCGCGGCCCCGTGTTCGTGCTCGGCGACTACAACACCGCCCACGAAGAGATCGACCTCGCCCGCCCCAAGACCAACCACAAGACCAGCGGTTTCCTGCCGGAGGAACGTGCCGAACTGAGTCGCTGGCTGGACGCCGGCTGGGTGGACACATTCCGCAAGCGCCACCCCGGCGAGCCGGACCACTACACGTGGTGGCGGCAATGGGGCGGCGCGAGGGAGAACAACGTCGGCTGGCGAATCGACTACGTGCTGGCCTCGCCCTCCGCCAACAAACTGGTGACCGATGCGTTCATCTGGCCCGACGTGACCGGCTCTGACCATTGCCCGGTGGGTGTCGACGTTGCACGCAAGCTCTGACCCACATCCACAAGAATGCGCTAATCGGCGCGCGCGAGGGCAGGATGCCCTCGCCGCCAGGGCCGTCGGCTAGCCATCGACATATCTTCTTCAGTGCCTTTTGCTGCGTGAGGACGCGGCGGCGCCAGGTCACCCGTCAGGGCCGTAACGTAGCGACGCTCAGGCGGTGCCGCCGGTGGCGTTGCCGGTCTGTCGGTTGGTTGTCCGTTCGTCTCTTATGACGCCGCTGCGACGCGTCGGCCGCCCGCCTGTCGACCGCTACCGCGCCACCAAGAGGCCGAGTCAGGCTGGCCAACTCCCAGCCGGTCGGCGCCGTGCCGGCGCGTTCTGACTACCTGCGCCAGGGTGCCGACACGCCAAAAGGGCTACGAGCGAGCCCCAGTCAAAAGATGATCGACGTCAACCCGACAGCATGGGCGCCCCGCTATGTCGGGGTGCTGCGCACGGCCCGACATAGCTGGCGCACGCACTCTCCAACCGTTCACGCACACATTTGCACGCATTACCCGGCGTCGCCCATAATCTCGGCCACTACCTGCCAGCTCCGACCGGAGCAGCAACGTTGGACCCACCGGTCCTAGTGTACCGACTCTCAAATACGTTGACCTAAAATCACATGCTCACATGGCCCCAACCCAAGAGAACCGGAGGCGTTCGTAAATGTTTGTTTCCACGGAAAATTACACTCTTTAGTTGCCGAGCATCGCGCCAGGCGCCTGCGCCGCACAATATGTATAGGCATTTCAGAGACAGTACACTAGCTGCACCAGAGAAGCGGCGCACCGATGCCTGAACCGGGGCGCCCGTACGCGGCTCCGGCGCGTGAAGACGCGGCAAGTGCCATGTGACACGAAGCGTACCGGGGGCAACGGCGGCCTCCGGCGCGGCGACATCCGCGCAAGCGCGAACCGGGGACACCCGGCCAGCGCAACGCCGACTGGCCATACCTGTTCCCCGTTGGCCACGGGGACGTGCTGACCGAAGGCAGCCACCACGGGGCGACCGCACGGCTCCCCGAACGCAGCGATCCTGCAACAATGCGGCAGAAGGCCACCCACGCCTCCTGCGGGTACCGAGCCCGCGAAGTCGAGCCGGGCGGTCCCGGCAACACACCGTTGGGCCACAAGCCCATAGCAGCAAGCACCCGATGCGCTCCATCGGCGCTTCCAGGCGTCCATGCGCAACCGTGACGAACGCGACATGGACGGGATGCGGCAGGGTATCCCGCGCAGCTTCAACGGCGCGACAACCACCTGCAACGGCGAGAACGGTCCCGGCCGAGTCCATCAAGGACAGAACGGGGGCGAGTCGGGAGAGGAACGCCACGGCGATTCCGATCCCGCTGAGCCGCGTCGATCCGGACGTTTCGAGAGAAGCGTTGGAACGCGGCAACAGTTCTAACACGCGACGGATCACCACACAGGTCGTGCGCTCGGAGGAACGCACATGCCGGTGGTCAAGTCCGTAGAGCCGCACCGGCCGAGGCCGCGCGACTACTCCCCGGCGCAGGTCCACGCCGTCGCCGTCCGGCAGCACGCGCGCAACGAGCTCGCCACGGAGATCGTCCTCGCGTCGGGGATCGGGCCCACGAGCTGCCTCACCTTGGGCCGCCCCGACGAACAGCCTCCGGACGACCGCCGCGAGAGATCGCACCTGACAGGAACCGCCGCCGAGGGCATGAAGTTTGCCGGCCGGGACGGCGTGGTCTACACCGTTGTCGGAAAGGGCGGGCTTGGTCCGGGAGGTGCTATTGCCACGGGGTCTGATGGATCGCCTCGAAGTACGCCGCCTGGGCGCTCCCCAGCGCGTCGTCGACCGCGGCGTCCGCTACCGGCAACGCTACGACATCGGTGACGGGCAGGCGTTCAGCACGTCGTTCTCGCGCGCCAGCATCGAGGCACTGGGGAAGAGCAAGGGCGCGCACGGACTGCGCTACGGCTACGCCCAATCAAGGATGCGGGAACTGATGCACCACGCCGAACACCGCCTCGCGCTGGCCATCGTATCGGAGGAGATGGGCCACCTAAGGCCCGGTATAACGCGTCTTTATTGCTCGTAGCCGGTCTTCCGGTGGCCACGCCACGGCTCTTGCCCGAGCCTGCAGTCTCGGCGATTCAGTCGCCGTCCGCACCCGGGCGCGGCAGCAGGTACTCGATCACAACCGACGCGCCCTGGCCGCTCGGTGGTGCCGACAGCACCTCGTCGACCCCTTCGACCATCTCCGCGTACATCACGTCGCAGCACATCGGCATCCGGTGGTTCGTCCCCGGGTAGCTGCCCACGGCCCGATGCAGGTCGCCCGAGCGCACCACGATCGTGCCGCACCCCACGTTCGCCGCCGCCTTGAACAGGCTGGCCAGTTCGGCTCGGAAGTCGTCGGCCGTCATGCGTTCAGGCCGCCTGCCGGCGCCGCTCTTGGGCCAGGTCGTAGGCCGCCTGAAGGCGCATCCAGAAGCTCGCGTCGCTCCACCCGAGGCGTTCCAGCCCGATCGCCATGGCCGGCGAGATCCCCGCCTTGCCATTCAGCAGCCGCGACAGGGCCTGCCGCGTGCAGCCGAGCCGCGCCGCCGCGTCGGTCACCGACAGCTCCGCCGCGCCCAGATTGTCTCGCAGTATCTCGCCCGGGTGGCAGGGCCATCGTCGTTTCCTCGTCTCAGTGGTAGCCCACCAGATCCACGTCCACCGCCTCGCTGTCCTCGAAGCGGAAACACCACACGCCAGTTTGCCCGACACGCTGACGCTCCACAGCCCGGCCATGTCGCCCTTCAACGGATGCAGGCGGTAGCCGGGCTGCGCGGCGACATCACTCGGATGCCGCGCCTCGTCGAGCAGGGTCAGCACCCGCCTCAGCTTCGGCACCAGATCGCCGGGCACGCGATTCGTCCGATCCTGCTCGGCGAGCGCCCAGAGCCCCTTGTGCCGGATCCGCATGGCCTATCGTCGCCTGCAACGTGGCGCGTTGCAACCACCACCTGCCGACGCCGTCAGTCGCCCGGCAGGCAAACGAAGTCGCACCACGCCTGCATGACCGGGCGCCGCTTCTCGAGGAGATCGTCGCGCGCGTAGGCGGCCACCGTCTTCGAGCCCTCGACGTGCGCCAGCGCGAACTCCGAGAGCAACTCGTCCACGCCCTCGTGGCGCGCCCATTCCTTGAAGCTTGACCGGAAGCCATGGCCGGTGGCATTGATCTGTGCCTTTCTCAAGGCGTCCCGGACCACCGTCCTGGGGAGCTGCCGGCCACGCAACCCGGGGAACGCCAGATCCCCGTGCCCGTTCAACCCGCGCGCCTCCTCCAGCACCGCCAACGCGCCCGTGGACAGCGGCACGCGGTGGCGCCGGTGGCGCTTCATGTGCATCTCCGGCACCGTCCATACCGCGGACTTGAAATCGAACTCGTCCCAGGTCGCCCGACGCACCTCCGCCTGCCGCGCCGCCGTCAGCACCCCGAACCGGACGGCCAGCTGCACGCCCCTGCCGATACGGGGTGGCCGTCCACCCGGGCCAGGGCATCGGCCACGTCCGAGAAGTGCAGCGCCCGGTGGTGCCGCACCGCCGCGGCCTTGGGCAGCGAGCGCATCACCGTCTCCACGATCTCCCGGCCGCTGCCGGCGGGCTCGCGCAGGTTTCCACCTCCGCCCATTCCAGCACGGCGACGATCCGCCCGGCCACCATGCGTGCCGTTGCGTGCTTGCCCGCCAGCGCCAGGGACGCAGCACGCGCTTGACGTCGCTGGTCGCCACAGCCCCCACGTGCATCTTGCCCAGTTGCGGCAGCACGTAGGCGTCCATGGTTGAGCGCCAGTCGCGCTGCGACGTGGACGCCGTGCCGCGGCGCCAGGTTCCGCCTTCTCGGCCATCCCCGCGGTTCGGCTTCCCCGAACGAGATGGTGCGCGCCACGGCGCGGTTGTCGGCCGCGATGCGCCGCGCATCGGCGAGGCTCACCAGTTCGGCGTTGCCGAGACCGATGTCGACGCGGCGGCCGTGGATCATGATGCGCTGCACCCAGGAGCGGGAGCCGGAATCGCGCACCCGCAGCATGAGGCCGTTGCCGTCGACGTAGCCGCCGGGGCCGGGCGTACCGTTTGGGCGGACAGGGCGTTGCGGTTGAGCTTCGGCATGGGAGGGGTCTCCTTGGACAGAGACGCAGTTATATCTTGCTTGGCTTACAATTAGTCCCACAAAACTGGCGGTACCCGTTAGCGTCGAATGACACCGAATGGCACTCTTCTGCACAGCCCCAAATATAATATCTAGTTGATAAATAATAATATTTTTTATGAGACTTGGAGCGCATACCGTTGCAGAGAAACGCAGATCATCCTACTTCAGACGCTTATGCGCCGTTAGCGCCACAAATCGCTGCCTCCGGCAACGCTTCTTGCCACAGGGCCAAGCCGTCTCTGTAAGCCTGATTTCACGCGCCCCGCGTGGGCGCGGTCAGGTGGGCCGTAGCTTCGCGGCCAAGCTCGGCCTACCTAGCAGCTTGCCCACGCCGTTAACGGCGCCGGCCAAGCCGGCACCCCATCCCCACCGCTCCGGTGTTATTTGCAGAGCCAAGCGCCGACAGCCGCCAACAATCCGGCTCATCACCTTGATGCCCACGTTGACCCCGCTGCGTTAGCGCGACGGCCTGCCCTTGGGGGGTGGTGTAGGCCGTGGGGGTGGTGGCGCAGGTCGCGGGGGTGGTGGCGGTGCCGGTTTAGGAGGGGCCGGTCTTTGATTCTTCCTTGAGTCACGAGGCATAGAGACTCTCCAAGTGCTCACGAGCTTCGCGTTCTGCTCGCCGACTGTTCGAATCCTGATTGTTCACCTCGATCCCGCACGCCTCCGTGTAGTAGGTCTCGTTGTCTACTAGCGTCGCCAGTCCGTCCAGTTGCCTCCGCGCCTCGTCGTCCTCGATCTGATTGAGGTCAATGGCGTTGAGCACGGCGCGCAACTCACGGGCCGCACGCCCACAGGTCCTCGCGACCACCATGGCGACCGACGCCTTGCGAGCGAAGTCTCCGACCAGACTGGCGATCGAGACACCTGCCAGCAACACACCGACCACGCCCAGTGTCACACCGATCCACGCGTTGCTCGCATCAGAAAACAGGGCGAGCGCAGCGGGCACCACGGCCCCTCCGCCGAGCCCTATCGTGCCGTAGGTGCATCGTCGGTGACGCTCGATGTACTCGTTGCCCAGCAACTGATAGTACCGCTCGGCGTACTCTGCACCGTGCATTCTGCTCCACACCTCGTTCCGCGTTTGACTCGAAACCGAGTACACGGGCGACTCACTTGGCACGTCACCTACCTTGCCTATCGACCCCAGCAAACTCTGAGGATTATCTGCCTCCATGCCGAACCGGTCAAACCGACTGCTCAGGACCACCGCACGGGAACGGAAGTTTCGTCCCCGAACTGCCGCCCGGTGGCCAGTCTGATGACGGGCTGGACCCCACGCTCCAACGCCCGACGCGGTACCCAATCCGCCGGTCGTCAGGTTTGCGGATACCGAGACGTCCTGCCAGCATCCATGCGCGTTCGCGAAGTGAGTGCGGACACGTCATTCGAGCCAGTCGCCTCGCGCGGCACTCAGCAACGGGCCGGTCGCATCGCGACTCCCACGAAACGCTGGAAATCATCATGGGACTCAACACTGTTGGCGAGGGTTGTCGTAAAACCGACGGTTGCCGGTTCCACAAGCCCTCGGACGCCGCGGCGTGCCCCCCAACGGTTACGACCATCCGGCCTCCTTCGCACTTGTGTTTTGGGCGAAGGTCCCCGGCCGTGACCATTCCGTCACCGGGGTACGCCGCAGCCGTGCGGGGCCTTGTCCTCGCAGGGAGGCATTCTGCCTTCCCTGCGCGCCGCGAGGCGCGTTCTGGAGGTCGCCAACCGTAGCGAAAGGGCGAGCACGCCTGTCGGCGTGCCAAGGAAGGCAGAATGCCTTCCCTCCGAAGGCCCGTCCACACCGAAGTCCGACTTGCCTGCTAGCGATCCAGGAACGCTTGCAGCGCCGCGTTGAACTCGTTCGGCATCTCGAAGTAGGTCGAGTGGCCGGCGCCCTCGATGTGCGTCATTGGCGCCTCGATGTCGCCTGCCACCGATTGCAGCACTTCCGGCGGGAACAGTGGATCCAGGTCGCTCGACAGCATGTGGAACGGCACGCCCGTGGCCTTCACCTGCTCGGCCGACACATAGACGGAATCGTCGCGGATGTTCGGGCGAGCCTGTGTGTTGTATGCGGAAATCTGCCGATAGAGCAAGGCTCCAGCGGGATTTCGGGCTGCGAACTCCGGGCTGTAGGCGCGATTCACCAATCCCCCCGCGGCGGCGAGTCGCTCCGCCATCTGCCGCATGTTGGCGGCCGTCGTGTCGTTGCGGATCGCCCCCGGCGTGTTGGCGAGAAACACCGCCTCGACGCGGTCGCGCCGATTCACCGCCGCCCGCACGCCGGTCCAGCCGCCCATGGACTGGCAGACGATGGTCGCGCGATCCATGCCCACCGCGTCCATCACCGTCGCCAGATCGTCCTCGAAATGCGCCGCGCTCTGCTGCTCCGCGGGGCAGACGGAGCGGGCAAAGCCACGATGGTCGAACACGGCGATCCGGTGGCTGCTCGCAAAGACCGGCACCTGCTGAAACCAGCTCGTCGCGTTGCCGCCGGCGCCATGCGCGAAGACGAGGCACGGTGCGTCGCCGTCCTGGCGCCCGTGCGCCTCGTAATAGATGTCGATGCCATCGCCGCTCTTCGCCCAAGGCATGTTCGCCCCCTCCGCTTCATCCCCTTGCCTGCCTCTTCCCCACCGTTGTAATTCCGGCGTGGCCGTAGCAGCATAGCGGATGATCGCTCGACCGCCCTTCGCAAGGACTTCCGCCGCTCGCAAGGAGACCAGCCCATGCCCCGCACCAACCGCCGATCCTTTCTCGAAGTGCTCTCCATGGCAGCCATCGGTGGCGGCACGCTGCTGAAGACCGGCGACGTCCGCGCCGCCGTGCAGGATGCCCAGGAAGCTGGCGACGAGCCTTGGCCGGCAATGACGTACCGCACCCTCGGTCGCACCGGCCACAACTCCAGCCGCCTCGTCTACGGCTGCGGCGCCGCGCTGTCGCGTCGCCCCAACGACAAGCTGCTCGAAACGGCCCTCGCCGCCGGCATCAACACCTTCGACGTCGGCACCAGCCGCTACTACAACGACGCCGAGCGGAACCTCGGCCCGTTTGCCAGGCGACACCAAGGCGACATCTTTCTCATCTCCAAGAGCGGTGTGTATGTGGACGCGGGGCCCGATGACGAGGTGACAACCGCCCTGGCCCAGGAAGCGGCCAGCAACTGGAGCAAGCTGCTCGACGAGAGCCTGGGCCAACTTGGCCTCGAGCAGGTGGATGCCTACTACCAGATGGGCGCCAACAACCCCGGCTTCATCCGCGCCGAGGAGATGAAGAGCGCCTTCGACGCCGCCAAGGCCGCCGGCAAGGTGCGCTTCTTCGGCGTCTCCACCCACGAAAACGCGGATGCCGTGCTGCGCGCGATGATCGACACCGGCTGGTACGACCTTGCCATGATCGCCATCACCCCCGCCGGCTGGTACGACTGGAACAGCCGCGACATCCTGGATCAAACACCGTCGATGGTGGACCTCAAGCCCCTGCTCGACCAAGCGCGCGAGGCTGGCATCGGGCTCGTCGGCATGAAGGCCGGGCGGCTGCTGGCCGGACGCACCTTCCTCGGCAGCGCGGAGCCCGATGCGTTCGATCGGCACTACGACGAAAAGCTGCTGCAGGCGAATCTGTCGCACTTCCAGCGCAGCTACGCTTACGTGCTCGAACATGGGATGGATGTGGTGAACGCGGACATCCAGAACTACGCGATCTTGCGGGAGAATTTCGTGGCAGCGGCGACGTCGCAGGAGGTGGCGGGGGTCGCTTAGAGGTCCTGCTTGGGGCGCTTGGCGCGGCATAGGGGCTCGCGCCGCAGATAACGTCGGCAGCGTCGTTCCACGGGGCCGGGTGCCAGCGACGGGTTTGGCGACGCTACCCCTGTCCGAGAAGAGCGTCCTCGCCTTCCTCGGACAGGGGGCAAGCCGCAGGCTCCTCCTCAACCACCTGCACGACGATCCCGTCGAGTTCCGGCGTCAGCGTTACCTGGCAGGTCAGGCGGCTTGCGGCACGCCGTTCGGGAACGAACTCCAGGATGTCCGCCTCGTCCCCCACCGGAGACCCTAGCTGCGAAAACCAAGGCTCGGCCAGCACCGCGTGACAGGTGGAGCAGGTGCAGCCGCCGCCGCATTGGGCCGCGATGCCAGCCACCCCGTTGTCCACCGCACAGTCCATCACGGAATGTCCGCACGGCGCTTCGTGCATCTCCCGCAAACCGTCCGGCTGAACAAACACCACTTTCGGCAAGCAAACCCTCCACCGGCCTTTGCACGCTTTCTGCGGCGCAAAAGTAGAGACGCGCCGCGCAAACCGATAGTATGCGCGGTTTCGCGACGGGAAAGGGGAGGCCCCTTGCGGGTCATCGGACTCACCGGCGGCATCGCCTCCGGCAAATCGACCGCAGCGCGCCACCTCGAAACGCGCGGCGCACTGATGATCGACGCCGACAAGCTCGGTCACCGCGCCTATGAGCCGGATACGGATGCGTTTCGCAAGGTCGTGCAGGCATTCGGCGACGACATCGTCGGCGAAGATGGCCAGATCGACCGTCGCGCCTTGGGCGGCAAGGTGTTCGGCAACCCCGACGAACTGGACCGACTCACCGGCATCGTCTGGCCGGAAATCCGCAAGATGGCGCTCGCCGAGATCGATGCTGCCCGAATCGAAGGCAAGACCAAGGCAGTGGTGCTCGAGGCAGCGGTGCTGCTCGAAGCCGGCTGGCAGGACATCGTCGACGAAGTGTGGGTGGTGTATGTGCAACGCGAACAGGCCATCGCCCGCGCCATGGCCCGCGACGGCCTGGACGAGGCGGCGGTCTCAAACCGCATCGACGCGCAGATGACCAACGCCCAACGCCTTGAACTGGGCGATGTCGCCTTCGAGAACGCCACCACTCCCGAAGCGCTATGCGAACGGATCGACGAGCGCTGGGCGCAGATGATGGCCCAAGCGGGCGGCGCAGCCTAGCAGCCCCTGCAAACAACGAACCAGCAGAGAAAGGCAATACCCAAGGTGATCCTCGACCTCCACACCCACTCCATCAAGTCCGACGACGGCCGCGCCAAGGTGCAGAACTACTGCCAGTGGATTCGCGCCAAGTCGGTGCCCATCGACGGCTTCGTGCTCACCGAGCACCGCCAGTTCGACTTCGACTCCGACTACTCTGAACTCGCTTCCAAGTTCGGCATCACCATCCTCAAGGGCGCCGAGGTGGAAACCGAATACGGCCACGTGCTGGTGTTCGGGGTCACCGGGGGCCTCTACGACGAGTTCGACTTCACCACCATTGGACTGTCCCTCGAGCACGTGATTGAGAAATGCGAGAAGCATGGTGCTCTCGCCGCTCCCTGCCATCCGGGCCGCCCCCGCGTCGGCATGGTGGCGCACCTCGAAGAGCACGGCATCCCCAACGGAGTGCGAATCGTCGAGACGCGCAACGGCGGCAGTCGCGGCGACGAAGACGATGTGGCGGCGAAGATGGCGAAGGACCTCGGCTACCTCGGCATCGGCGGCAGCGATTCGCACATCGTCAGTCACATCGGCCGCTGCGCCACCCGCTTCCCCGCAGCCCTCGCCACGGAAGGCGAGTTGGTGGAAGCGCTCAAGGCCGAGGAATTCGAGGCGATTTCCAACAAGCATTGAGTTGCGGTGCCACGGCATCCGCAACCCGGGACCCACCCCACAAAACGACGACGGAAGGCAGAGGAGGCAATGGCAGAAGCAGAAAAGGTGGATGACGACATCCAGGACCTGCGGGACCGATTCCTGAACAGCGAGTTCGACGAAGTGACCTTCGAGATTGACGGCGAGCGGGTGGCGCAATACGCCCTCGCCTGCGGCGAGACCTCGGCCAAGTTCACCGATCCCGAACACGAGGACTTCCAGGCGCCCCCCACCTTCGTCTCCACGCTCGTGGGTCGGCGCAACATGCCTTCCGACTTCCCGGACCTCGGCGGCATGGGCATGGACGCCGGCAAGGGGGTCGAATGGAAGGCGCCGGTGCGCGCCGGCGAGACCCTCACGGGTCGCAGCCACCTGCACGACATCTACACCAAGACGGGGCGCTCCGGGCGCATGGTGTTCCTCGTCACTCGCATGGAACTCTACGACTCAAGCGGCACCCACGTCGCCAACGCAGACACCCGCACCGTCATCCGGGAGAAGATTCGTGCCTGACACGCCTTCCGCCGAGACCGTAAGCAGCATCGCCGACGTGGAGTTCGGCTCGGAACTGCCGAGCTTCGCCCCCGACACCAGCACAGACAACACCAAGCGCTTCGGCAAGCACGTGGGCTGGGACTCCCCCCGCTTCACCGATCACGAAGGCGCGCGCAAGGAGGGCCTTCCCGGCGCCATCGTCCCCGGCGTCCTGAGCCAGGGATTCCTGGGCGCAATGATCCACCGCTGGGCCCCGGATGCCGAGATCATCGCCATCGATACGGTGTTCCGCGCCCCGGTGCTGGCCGACGCGCCCCACACGATCACCGGCACGGTAACCGACATCAACGAAGACGAGGGCACCGTGGAAATCGACATCACCATCACCAACGAAGCCGGCGAAAACCGGGTTTTCGGAACGGCGACCGCCAAGCTGCCGAAGTAGGCTCCTTGCACCCGCGGCTGCGCGCGCATGCGCCGCAGCGTCCGCTCGCGGTGCGGCCGCAGGATGTTCTCCGGCGTCGCCGCGCCGTCGTCCGGACGATCCGCGAACCGGCAGTGGCCCTTGACCAGTGCCCGATCCCCCTTCGCCGCGGCCGGCAGCGAAGCCGTCGGCGCCGCCCCCCTGAGCGCCGCCACCCGCACCAGCCGGGCGCTCAGCCGGGCATCGCCCAGCGGCGCCCCGCCAAACTCGTTCGCCGCCCAGACGCCGGCCTCCAGGCCGTCCCAAGGCGCCAGCGGCGCCGCTGCCGGGGACGGCTCCGCGCCCACGCCCAGCCGCTGCCGCCAGTCGGCCGCCAGCGGGCAAACATACACCCGCTTGCGTCCCGCCGCCGCCGCGTTGCCCCGGTCCTGCCGGCCCCGACCCGCGGTCTCGCCCAGCAGCCGCCAGTTGGCCGCCCGCAGGCTGGTTCCCGAGTGCGTGCCGTCGACGAACGTCTCCACCAGGCACGGCGCGTAGCCGCAGCGCGCCTCGAAGTCCGCCGGCAGGCGCCGCAGCAGCCGCCCAAGCACGCGCGAGGCCAGGTTCCGGCACTCCACGCCCGGCCGGATCAGGAACCGCGACAGCCCCGCCACGCGATGCAGGTGCGCCCGGCGACCCGCCGCGTCCCAGCCGATCCAGCGATCCCGCGCCGCAAGCTGCAGCGCCGCCGACGCAAAGCCCGCCGCACCCAGCCAGCCGTGCTCGGAAGCCACCAGACAGCGCAGCTGGCAGCCCACCAGCGGCCCCGCGCCGCGAGCATGCTCGCCAGCCATCAGGCCGTGCCACACGTCCCGCTCGGCCGCGTCCTCGGCCAGCACGATGCGCAGCCCCCGCACCTGCCCCGCCGCGTCCGGCACTCCGGCCGCCGGCGCCACCGCCAACCCGCCGCGCACGCAACTCCCGCCCGCCGTCCGCGCCGCCGGCAGACGAACCGAACCGACCCGCTCCAGCGCCCGCAGCGCCGACAGACAGCCGCTCGTCTGCGCCACCCCGCGCGCGTCGTGGAAACCGAACTCCTCGCACACCGCACCCGCCAGACCCGTGCGGTGCAGGTCCGGATGCGCGCGCCGCAGCGCCTCAACCCGCGCCTGCGCCTCCACAGTGCCCAGACTGCGCTTGATCAGATGCTGCACGTACATGCCGCGCAACATAAATCGACTGCACGCAAAAGTTCAGTGCCACTTGTGGGGCATGGGTAGGGCTAGCTAGGTGTGAGTTGTCCGCGCCGGGACGATGTTCCGGGGGCGCTCTGCGACTCCAACGCGGATTCGACACCACCGGATCGCCCGGGGCGCCTTGCCCTCTGAGCACGTTCCCGTTGCCGCCTGAGCGCCCGGCCCAGGCGCCGCGCCGTTTGTTCAGCCATCTGCCAAGGGGAATCGCCCATGACCGCCACCACGCGGACCCGCCACCGGCCAGACGTCTTCCCGGACGCCGCGCGCCGATGTCGCCGCGCTCCGCGGCGGCACCGCCGCCTTTCCCTTGCCAAGCGATCTCGCGCACGCGCCGACAACGATGTCGCTGAAGGTCAAAACGGCCTTGGCGACCCGCAGGGCGATGGTGCGCACGGCCAGGCCGATGTCGATGTTGACAGGCCATGCGGGGACTCCGGGCGCGTCGCTTCGCGACCGGGCTATCCTGCCGAGCCCGCTGCGCGGTCTCGGCCCTTCGGGCGGGTTCATGGACGAACACATCAATGGGATACTCGGCCAGGCCCTCCGCCAAGACGGCAACAGGCAATTACTGGCGGTCGTGGCGCCACAGGCCGCAGACAGTGTGCCGGAAACGACCGAGTTTCCTTGCGAGCCAGCTCGATGCAAAATCAAAGCAAGTGAATGTGAACATGTGCGGCGCACGTCGTTTCTTGGATGAGCGGCTCTCGGTGGGGAACTCGCGGGCCTGTTCCCCGAGGAGGAGGATCTGATCGAGGAGCTCGGCGTTGCATCGCCCGGCTGAATCGCAATCGGGAACCCGAACGGCGCACAAGTTCAAGAGAATCCGCACTCATGCGGCAGGGGGATTGCGACCGGATCGTCACAAGACCGACACTCCGAGCCGCCGGCCCCGGAGTCCGACCATCGACAAAGCGCCTCCATGAGCAGCACGTGGCCGCATCCCGTATATACTTGCTTGCATTGCAAGCAACCGATAGTTTGGGTACGTCCCCGACCGTCAGGAGGAGCGACCGATGGCCAACATTACGATCCGAAACCTCGACGACGACGTGAAGGCGCGCCTTCGCGTGCGCGCCGCCGAGCATCACCGTTCGATGGAGGAAGAGGTGCGCATCATCTTGCGGGATGCCGTGAACGGCGGGGGAACGGCCCCCCGGGATCTGGCGAAGTTCACACGCGCGAGTGCTTCGCGCCCCTTGGCGGCGTGGAACTCGAACTCCCCCCGCGTGGCCCGATGTCCGAGCCTCCAGAATTCTCCTGAGCGGCCGGCATGTTCGCCATAGACACGAATGTCGCGTCCGAACTCATGCGCCCGGAGCCGACGCCCGTCGTGGCGGCCTGGATAGCCGAACGCGACGCACAGGAGATGTACCTGACCGCGGTGACTGAAGCAGAACTGCGCTACGGCGTGGCGATCATGCCCCTCGGCAAACGACGCGACGCGCTGAAAGGTGTCATGATCCATTGGCTCAAGCAGGGCTTCAGAGAGCGGATTCTGCCGTTCGACAGCGCCACGGCCCGAGCCTACGCGGAAATCGCGGCGGACCGTCGACTAGTGGGTCGGCCAATCGGCGAGGCGGACTGCCAGATCGCGGCCATATGCCGCTCACGTGGCGCAGTCCTGGTCACCCGGAACGTGCGAGACTTCAGCGGTACCGGGATCGACATTGTCGATCCTTGGGCAGCTACAGAGAATTGACGGAAGTTGTCGGTTCCTCCCCGTGACACCCAAGAATGAAACCCAAGCAAAGATCGACAGGACTGTGAGCAATATTCGTAATGTGGTTGCCAATCTCCGCGAGTATCGCACGTGCCTGATCGCCGATGTCGTCACCGGCAAACTCGATGTGCGCGAAGCAGCCGGCGCATTACCGGGGGAAACACGAACGCAAAGTACTGCCTTGGGTGAAATCGAAGGCGGTGATGCAAACCAAGAGGAGGCAACAAAGATGACAAACTGGGACACCTGCCCGGCGGTGGAGCGAAAGCCGGGGAAAGTCAGCGGCGCCTGGGTTTTTGCGGGCACCCGGATTCCCCTGTCGGCCCTGTACGAAAACCTTGCCGGCGGCGCCACGGTCGATGACTTCGTCGAGTGGTTTCCGGGCGTTGATAAGCAGCAGGTTCGCACGGTGCTCGAACACGAGGCCCAGACGCTGAGAGCGGAACTGGCGCGTTGAAGCTGCTATTCGACCAAGGCACGCCCGCTCCTCTGCGAAACCACCTGCCAGCGCATTCCGTCGATACCCTGGCGGAGAAAGGTTGGTCGGAAAAGGACAACGGTGAGTTGCTCGATCTGGCCGAGCGGGAGGGATACGAGGTTCTCCTGACGACCGATCAAAGCCTGAGGCACCAACAGAATCTGGCAGGCAGGCGAATCGGCATCGTCGTGCTGCTTTCGGCAAATTGGCTGCAAGTGAGTCTTCGTGCGTTGGAGATTGATGCGGCGATTGCCGCCGTCCAGCCAGGAACGGTCATCGAGGTTCCGGTTCGGACCGCCTGAAGTGCTAACCGACACTTCCGATCGAGGGCTCGAACGCCTGATCTGCACCGCGCTTGCGGCCATCCCTGCGAACCGGCGACCGGCTACGGCGGTGTGGCTGGAGCGGAAGAACTGGCTGGACTACGACCGCGAGTATTTGTGTCGATAGCGCCCAGTTGAAAGCGTTTCTGCGCACTACGCAACCTGAGGCCGCCGAAACCCTGGCACTGGACGAAGACGGCCCAACCCGGCGCAAGTTCCTCGCCCGCCTGCAGGGCCAGATTGCCAAGCGGGGCACCATCGACGTGCTGCGCAACGGCATCCGGCACGGCGCCCACGACCTTGCGCTGTTCTTCGGCACGCCCTCGCCCGGCAACGAACTGGCGCGGGAACGCTTCGCACAGAACCGCTTCACGGTCACCCGGCAGCTCCGCTACAGCCGCGACGAGACCCAACGGGCGCTGGACATCGGGCTCTTCATCAACGACCTACCGATGCAATCACCCTGGCGATCCTGCACTTCGTAGCCCGCCGTGCCGTTGGTGGCTGAACCGCACGACCGATGGTGGCTCGTACGACTCCCAGCGCGCCCTAACCCAAGTTTACCAACGAAAAAAATAAACTGTTGTATCTCAACAATTTAGGTTGACCGAATCGCGCGCATGGCACTACATTCGTGCCCGACGTGATGGTTTCCCCTCAGACGACCGCCTGGTGTGTCCCCCCGGCTGAGGAGGGGATCCCCAAGGCATCGAGGATGGCCTTCTGCTGCGGTTCCGGGCGCGTCGCCTTGCGCACATGCAGCGTGCGTCCGTCGGCGCGCTTGAACGTCGCGGTCACCCGCTGACGGCCGCCGAGAATCCGTTTGAGCGTCGTCCAGTTCGCCGTGCGCATCGGCCCGTCGCCGCGCTCGGCCAGACGGGTGCGAATCACCTGGACCCGTTGGTAGGCGATCACCGTGATGAACAGATGGCCCTCGGCACGGCGCGGCTTGCGGTGATGGATGGGGCGCAGGCCCAGTTCGGATTTCAGGGAACGGAACGCCGCCTCGACATCCGTGAGCAGGGTGAAGGTGCGCCACAGGCGCTCCTCGCTGAAGTCGGTCTCGTTGCTGCGCAGGCAATAGACGCCCGGATGGGTGAGCATCGTCCCGGCCACCGGCGTGCGGAGGAAGGTCACCGCCACGGCCCGTTTGCCGCTCTCGTCGGTTGCCACCGCGATGTCGTAGTGTTGGCCGACACCGCGGCTCTTCTCCACCAGCCGGCCGATGCGTTGCCAGATCTTTTCCGGCTTCTTCTGCGTGCGCGGCCGCGACAGCCCCTCGTTGATCGCATCGAGATCCCGCTCCAGGCGTTGCGCAAACCGCTCGGCCATGCCGCGCTCCTTCTCGGCACGCTGCTCGGAGCAGCAGTACAGGCGCACCTCGCCCGCCTCGGCGTCGTCCACCTTCTCCAGATGCACCACCCCGCCGCTGCGGGTGCGGTGGGCGAGTGCCGCCTCGGGCTCGAAGCGGCGCTTGCGCTCGCGCGAGACCACGATGTAGCGGTACCCGTTCGCCTTCAGCCAGTCGACCTGTCGCTCGGTGGCGATGCCCCGGTCGAGCACCACCCGCGACCCCGGCGGTGCCCCGAGCGCGTCCAGCATGCCGGAAAGCGTCCGGTCTTCCTTGACGTTGCCCGCGAACACCCGCGAACGCCGCACGAAACCACCCCCGTCCAGCACCAGCCCCAGGGTGAGCAGCTTGCAGTCGCTGCGCTTCTCCTTCGAATGCCCCCGCCGCGCCTCGGGCTGATCCGCCACATCGCCCTCGTAATAGGTGTTGGTCAGATCGTAGAGCGTCACCGTCGGCGCCAGGTCGAACAGGTCCATGGCGCTCTCGAACAGATGCGCCTCGATCGCTTCGCGGTGGGCAGCCAAGGCATCCGAGGCCCGGTACAACTGCATCGCCCCCATGGTCTCGAAGTCCACACCCAGCAACTCCCCCAAGGCACTGCGCTCGCGCAGCCAGGCGTGCGTGGCCCGCTCCGAGGCCGGGTACGCAAGCCGCGCCACGATCGAGGCCACCGCGGCCGTGCACGGCGACGCGTTGATGCCCAGGGTCGACAGCAACTCCATCAGGCCCAACCGCTCGACCGCCCACAGTCCCGCCTGCTCGACCGCCCACAGTCCCGCCTGCTCGACGCCCACGCTGCGCGGGCGCGTCAACTCGAGCGACGCCACGTCCACACGGACCGGATCACGCACCGCTTCGGCGTCCCCCGCCCGGCCGCGGGCCAGCAGTTGCGCCCCGATCCGTTGCGCTTCTTCCTCGACGGCAGCCGGCGCATCGTCGGTGAGCGGCGCCTGGCCGTTCAAGATCTCGTCGATGCGCCGGCACAGTTCCGGCCACTCCTCCACAGGCAGGTCGAAATCGCTGCCGAGGTTCAACAACGTGCGCTGGCGGACCTTGGCGCCGTCGCGCCGACTGTGCACGAGGCGGTGGGAGTGGTAGTCCTGGCCGCCGGTGCGGCGGGTGAGGGTACGGCGGATGAACATGGCGGGTGGCGGTAGCGGCGCCCGCCACCCATGTCAACCGACACCACCCCATTATGGCACTACATCGGTCGATCCACCCCACCAGGAACCGGAAAACAACGAGTTGCCGACCCCAAAACCGTCAATCACCGCAAGATCGGGCGAAAATCACGGGGTTGTTGGTAAAGATGGGCTAGGAGTTCTCGCAGCCAGTTGGCTGCGCTGACGCGCAGGGAACTGGGTGCGAGTCGAGTTGCGTCGGTGTTGGATACAAGGTGGTCGCGCTGGACGCGAGGCCTTGCAGGCACTGGTGTGCTCGGACCCGTCTAGGCGCCTTCAGCCGGGGAAGCATCCCCCGACCGCTGACGCGCAAGGAAGTGCCGGCAATTCCCCCATCGCTGGAGGCGTACTTCCATGCAAGTTTGGCCCGGACCGTGATCGGCGTTTTGACGCTGGTGGCGCAGCCTGTTGGTTGCGACCCCGCATGCAAGAGTGAACGTCCCGCCGCGGTCTCGTCCAGCGCGACCTTTGACGATGGTGGAGGATTTGGAGATGGCTGGCAAGGCGGCGGCTTTGGAAGTGTTGCACCCCGACTGCGCGGGGATCGACGTGGGCAAGCGCAAGCACTGCGTGGCGGTGGACGGAGCGCGGTTCGAACGACCGGTGCAGCACTTCGGGACGTTCACGCGCGACCTGGAGGCAATCGCCGAGTGGCTGTCTTCGCGCGGCGTTCGCCAGGTGGCGATGGAATCGACGGGCGTGTACTGGATCCCGCTGTTCGAGGTGCTCGATCACGCCGGCTTCGAGGTGCATCTGGTGAACCCGCGGGCGACGCAGCAGGTCAGCGGGCGCAAGAGCGACGTGCTGGACTGCCAGTGGATCCGCCAGCTGATGAGCCACGGGCTGCTGCGCGGCGCGTTCCGCGTGTCCGACGAGACCTGTCCGATGCGCTCCGTACGCGCGCCAGCGCGAACAGCTCGTCCGCGACCGCAGCCGGTCGGTGCAGCGGATGCAGAAGGCGCTGACGCTGATGAACGTGCAGCTGGACAATGTGCTGAGCGACATCATGGGCAAGACCGGCCAGCTGATCGTGCGCGCCATCGTCGCGGGCGAGCGCGACGGCGCCATCCTGGCCAGGTTCCGCGACCGTCGCTGCAAGGCGGACGCGGCGACCGTCGCGGCCAGCCTGCGCGGCAACTGGCGTGACGAGCACCTGTTCGCGCTGGCGCAGGCGCTGGCGCGCCACGACATGCTGCAGGAACAGATCGAGGCCTGCGAGGCGCGCATCGACGCCGAACTCGACAAGCTGGCGCGGGAGCGCGCACTGCGGCGGCGGCTGCGGCGCATGCTCGGCGTCGACCTGACGGCCATGCCCACCATCGGCGTGGAGACGGCCCTGACGCTTGCGGCCGAAGTCGGGGCGGACCTGTCGCGCTTCCCCACCGCTGCCCACTTCCGCTCGTGGCTCGGCCTGGCGCCGGGGACCCCCATCAGCGGCGACAGGCGCCTCGGCGGCCCGCCAGCGAGACGCACCAACCGGCTCGGCCAGGCGTTGCGCATGGCGGCCAGCACCGCCCGCAACAACAAGACCGCCATCGGCGCAGCGCAGCGCCGGCGCCTCTCCCGCATGGACTCCGCGAAAGCCGTCAAGGCAACCGCGCACCAGCTGGCCCGGCTGATGTACGCCATGCTGACCCGCGGCGAGGACTGCGTCGAGCCCGACCTCGCGGCCATGGGAACCGAGCGCCGCGAGCGCAGGATCAAACATCTCCTGCGACAGGCAAGCCACTTCAATCTCGCCTTGGTACCCGTCGAACAAGCCGCTTGAAGGAAGTAGTTCCATGCAAGGCAAATCCAAAGGAAGGCTCTATAGCGGCCCCGGCCCTTCCTGCCCGGTCAGCAACCAGCGGATCATGGGCAGGTGTTGGCGGCCCATGAACATCTGCCCTTCCACCAGATAGGTGGGGATGCCGAACACGCCTCGTTCCGTGAGTTCCTCGCGGGATTCCTCAAGCCGTCTTGCGCCGTCGTCGAGATCAAGGCGCGGCGCACCCAGGTCTTCGAGAATGCCGGTGATTGCAGCGGCATCCTCGATGTCCAGTTGCCCTTCCCAGAAGCCCTTGAACACCCGCTCCACGAACTCCCGGCCGACGCCCTGTTCAGTCGCACGGAGGCAAGCGGCGGCGGCTGGCCACGAGTCCACGCCGGCACCGCTGCGCTTGAGCGGGATTCCGAGGCGCTCGGCATAGCGGGCGTTCTCCGAAGCCATGTATTCGGCGCGCACCCTGGCATGTCGTTCCGATACCGACTCGTTTTCCCTGGCCTTCGGCGCCACCTTTGGCGGGACGCACATGGGCAGCCAGTTCACCGGCACCCGAAGCTCGTCGGCCAGCCGGCAGGTGGGCCCGAGCGCGAGCCAGCAATCGACGGAAGTGAAGTCGAAGACGAAATCGATCATGCGTCGAAGCGGTCGTAGGCAATGTCCGGCGCCGGTCCCTCCCGGCCCCCGAGCATCCAGCGCACCGTGGGCAGATGCTCGCGCCCGAAGAGGATTTCGCCGTCGATCACATAGGTAGGCACGCCGAACACCCCCACCGGATGCAGCGCTGCCTGCAGCCGATCGTGCCGCTCGCGCCCTTCCCCGGCCAGGAACTCGATATAGCCATCGCCGTCGCCGCCAGCCTCGCGGACGATCCCGGCCACCACCTCGGCATCCTCAATGTCGAGGTCGCGCTTCCAGAAGCGCTCGTAGGTGAGATCGAGCCAGCGCGCCAGCACGTCACGGCCTTCGCGCTTGGTCCACAGCATCGCGACGCCCGCCAGCGATGAGTTCCAGATCTTCTGCGGCCCATACACCAGAATGTCCTTCAGCCGCGCATAGCGCTTGGCGTCCATGTAGGCGTAGCGCACGGATTGCCACTGCCTCGGCGAACGCTTGCTCTCCACCACGTTGCCCTTCTTGTCGGTGCGGGCGGAGCCAAGAAAGCTCGGAATGTTGAGCGTGAGCGGTCGCCAGTCGATCTCGATGCCGAAGTCCCGCTCCAATTGCCGCGTGGGGTCCTTGGCAAGGTAGGCATACGGGCTCTTGATGTCGAGATAGCAGATGAGCGGCGAGTCCGATTCGAGCGGATGGGTTGCGAAATCAGCCATTGCGCCATCATAACGCCTTCAGCGAGGAGAGGTCCCTCGCGCCCCCCAGCTAACCGTCTGCTACAGTGCCGCGCTTTGCCCTTGCGGAGGGTGGCAATGAGCTGGCAAGCGGAAGTCGATGAACTGACGCGGCAGGTGGGATTCGCCAAGGAGATGGGCGGCGCCGACAGCGTCGCGTTCCACCACGGTCGCGGGCGCCTCACCGTGCGCGAGCGGGTGGCGCTTCTCGAAGACCCCGGCACCTTCCACGAAATCGGCGCCATCGCCGGCACTGCCACGTGGGAGGGAGATGAGGTCACCGCCCTGAAGCCAGCCAACTCCGTGGCCGGAACGGTTCGCATCAACGGCCGCAAGGTCGCCTTCTCCGGCGGCGACTTCACCATTCGCGGCGGAGCGGCCGATGCGGCGGTCGGCAACAAGGGCGGCTTCGCCGAACAGTTCGCCATGAAGGCGCGCATCCCCTACGTGCGCCTGCTCGATGCCACCGGCGGCAGCGTGCGCACCTTCGAGCAGATCGGCCGCACCTATCTGCCAGGCAACGCCGGCACCAACGTCTCCGCCGACCTCATGCAGCGCGTGCCCGTGGTCTCCGCCGTGCTCGGCTCCGTTGCCGGCCTGCCCGCGGTGCAGGCCTGCATGTGCCACTTCAACGTGATGGTCAAGAACACCAGCCAAGTGTTCGTCGCCGGCCCAAAGGTGGTGGAACAGGCCACCGGTCGCGGCATCACCAAGGAAGAGCTCGGCGACGAACGCGTGCAGCTTCGCAACGGCGTCATCATGAACCTTGCCGAGGACGAAGCCGACGCCATCGCCCAGGTGCGCCGCTTCCTTTCCTACATGCCGCAGAGCATCTGGGACGAACCGCCTTCCGTGGAGTGCGAAGACGACGTGAACCGTCGCGATGAATCCCTCATCGGCGTCGTTCCCCGCGACCGGCGCAAGATCTACGACCCGCGCAAGGTGCTGGACGCGGTGCTGGACCGGGGCAGCTTCTTCGAGATGGCGCCCTACTACGGCCGCGCCCGCGTCACCGGACTTGCACGGATCAATGGCCGGCCGGTCGGCGTCATGGCGAACCATCCCAAGTTCAACGGCGGCTCCATGGACATCGCCGCCGGAGAGAAGACCATCCGCCTGATCGAGCTGTGCGAGACGTTCCACCTGCCGCTGGTGTACTTCGCCGACGAACCCGGCTTCTCGGTGGGCCCTGCGCAGGAGAAGCTGGGCATCGTCCGCGCTGGCGCCCGCGTGGTGACGACCCTTGCCCAGAGCCGCACGCCCTATGTTTGCGTGGTCATGCGCCAGCTATACGGCGTTGCCGGGGGCCTGCACCAACGCGGCGGCGACGCTCTCTACCGTCGCTTCTGCTGGCCCTCCACCCACGGCGGCTCCATGCACATCGAAGGCGGCGCCGCCATCGCCTACAAGCGCGAGATCGAGAACGCCCAGGACCCCGAGGCGAAGCGAAGGGAGATCGAAGCACGCCTGCAATCCATCTCGTCCCCCTTCCGCAACGCCCACGCCTTCGGCATCGAGGAAATGATCGATCCTCGCGACACGCGGCCGTTGCTGGTGGACTTCACCGAGGACGCATGGCCGATCGTGAAGACGCAGCTTGGACCGCGCAGCGGGCCGACCTATACGCCGTAGGGAGAAGCCGACCAACCTGTGCGCGAACGAAGCGCGTCGCAGATGTCGATCCGCCTGCCTGCGCGCCCAACTGGGCGGCGGCGGATGTCGGGTTCGGGGGCCAAGTCCGGCGCACAGCTAGCGCCACAAGAACCGTTGCCTTTCGACAACGCTTCCTGCCCCAGCCCAGGCCGTCCTGTCGGCATTCGGCCAGCTTGCGCCGTCCGAAGTCCGACAGGCTGCCGGCGCCCCTCGGACGCTTTTCAAAGCAACGTCCGAGCCCCTTCCCGCCGCTCCCCGTCGCCGTCATCCCGCAGCAGCCCCGCGTCGTTCTGCCGCACATCTCCGACGCGGCGGCTCACGGGCCGCGCCGACAGATCATTCGCGCCGTAGGGCCGCAGGAGCGGCATCGCGTCGGAAAGCGTCGCTTCCCGATCAAGCCAGTCCGCAAGCCCGTGCTCGCCAAGCATCGCCGGCATCCGGTCATGCCACGGCTCCACGACGGAATTCGCCGCGACGGTGACAATGGCGTAGCTGACGAGCTTGAGCGGCCGACTCCAAGCCCAAAGCCCCGCAAAGGCCATCACCCCTTGCGACTCGAACGCGCAAGGGCTGCCGCGCGCCCCTTCGGTGCGCCACTCATACCACCCGGTCGCCGGCACCAGGCAGCGCCGCCGCTCCGCGGAATCCCGGAACGCCCGTCGCTCGCCGAGCGACTCCGCCCGAGCATTGATCATCCGCGCCGCAGACTTCCGGTCTCTCGCCCAGAACGGCGCCAACCCCCAATGCGCCGTCTCCAGCACCGCTCCGTCCTGGCCCGGCCGACGCCGGATGACCGGCAACGAATCCGTGGGCGCACAGTTGTGGTTCGGTGAGAGTTCCTCGCCGGTCTCGTCCCCGAGCGTCTCAAAAGCATCGAATACGTCGCCCGCAACGCGGCCGCATCGGAGACGACGTTGTGGCGACCGCACATCCCTTCAGCGATCGGCCACGGTGAAGCAAAGGGAGGCCACAGGGGTCGCCAGTGCCAAGAGCCCCACCATCGGTGCCCTAAGACCCCAACCGGTACCGCAGCTTCACCACCAACTGCTCGCCCAGGGTCTCCTCCCAGGTGTTGGCGAACATCCGCGAGTAATCCTGACGCAGGTATTCCGAGTCTCCATCGCCGGAAAGCCCAGCATTCGTCGTGTACACCACGAACAGGTCCGAAAGCGACGAGAAACTGCCAATGACAGCCCAGTAGTCCGCACAGGCAAGCTGCGCGCAGAGGAGAAGCGAAAAAGCGGCCAGTCGGCGCATTCGGCCCCCGGATCGAGACAGGCGCGAAGCATAGCACCTTGCGGCCCGAACGGGTCACATACGGTCAAGATCAAAGCCACAACAGGACATCGGGGACGGCCTTGGCGGCGGGGGCATTCTGCCCTCGCAACACGCCGCAGGGCGCATCGGCGGAGGCGCGCACAACGGCCTGTATCACAAAGGCTCCCCTACCCGTCGAAGATGCAGGGCGGATTGCGCTGCCAGGGCAGAATGCCCTCGCCTTGGCGTCCCGTCTCGCAGGAACGGCGACAACCGACATCGCAACAGGCCCTTCACCCCGCAAACCCGCGGAATCAAGCCACCACGACCACCACATTTTCCGCTACAGTCCGCCCCCTTGCTCGCTCCGATGGCCAAACTGGACAAGGGCATCGGCCTACGAAGCCGGGGATTGCAGGTTCGAATCCTGCTCGGAGCGCCAGACCTTCAACGCCCTTGGCCAGCCCAAGGGCTCGAACCCACCGGAGAGGTGGCCGAGCGGCTGAAGGCGCTCCCCTGCTAAGGGAGTATGGGCTAACCCCATCGAGGGTTCGAATCCCTCCCTCTCCGCCACTGATTCGTAATAAATCGAGTATTTTCAATATCCTAAATCGAACTTGGTAATCCAGTTATCACTCTGCGTATCATTAATTTTTCGGCTACTCGGGACACGTTCTGATCCTTGACGACATGACGCGATCAGGATACGGGTATCCCGCGCACGTCCAGACCAACCGTCAACCGCGCATGTGGCGACGCGCTGAGAAGATCGGCAAGTGCAGCTCGGAATGCATTGGGGTAACGCATCAGTTACCATGCCTCGATGATCGAAATCGAGGAGTTCGTCGATGCCCGAGGAAGCAGCCCCTTCGGTCGCTGGGTCAGCGGCCTTGATCGTCACGCTGGCGCGCGCGTGGCGACCGCGCTGTACCGCATGGAGATGGGCAACCTGTCGAATGCGAAGGGCGTCGGTGGCGGCGTGCTGGAGTACCGAATCGACTTCGGCCCCGGCTACCGGATTTACTTCGGCCGAGATGGCGACGTCTTGATCATCCTCCTCGGCGGGGGAACGAAGGCGCGCCAGCAACGCGACATCGAGTCCGCGGTGGCGTTGTAGCGCGAGTACAGGCGCAACAAGCGGCGGGAGGGTTGAGAACCATGCCATTGACGCATGATTTCAGGATAACGATCCGGGAGCGGCTAGCGCGTGATCCGGGTTTTCGCGAGGCGATGCTTGAAGAAGGTGTGCAGTGCCTTCTGGCCGGCGAGGTCGACGTCGGCAAGTCGGTCCTGCGCGACTATATCAACGCGACCGTTGGGTTTCAGGAACTCGGGGGGCTGACCGCGAAGTCGCCCAAGAGCTTGATGCGGATGCTCGGACCGAACGGCAATCCGCAGGCGCGCAATCTCTTCGAGATCATCAGCTGCCTTCAGGAACGCGAGGGTCTGCACCTCAAGGTGCAGGCGGTTCGATGACCGGCGGCGTCTTGTGAACGGCGAACAGAGCAGGATGGACTTTGGCGGCATGCAGACGGCCGGCGAGGTTCTGGACAGAATCCGCCGAGAGAGCCGCGATGAGTCCGAGAAGGGACGGTGGTATCCGAGGTCTGTGCGGAACCGAAGCAAGCCAAGGCGGTCGCGGATGCGCTGGGCGTGTCCAAGACCACGGCCGATGCCTGGATAAAGCGCCTTGTGCAGGAACGCGTGTTGAAGAAGGTCTCAAAGCCCGTACGCTACGTTGTCCGCGAGAAGGACCTCCTGGAGATGGCCTGAGGTCGTCCGCACCTCACTGTCGTTACCCTAAACGAACGCGTGACGGTGCGGCTTCAGCGAGGCGTGGCAGTCGTCCCTTGCCCAAGCGGAGTCGCCGTGGTCGCGACCGACAGACACCTTCGCGACTCTTCGGGCGGTAGTTCGGGCTGCAACGGGTCAACTGGTGGCTTCTGATGGTCGAACTTGATCACGTCCGGGAAGGCGGTGCCGTTGTTCGGATACTCGGCGATCAGGTACAGGCGGCTGCCGCTCGGCGCTGGAACTCAAGGGATTCCTGCAACGGCCAGTTCATCGAGGTGGCTGGTGGTCACCTGCCGCCAGCGCCCCGAGCGGGCCGTCCGGAGTCGTGTTCGTGACCTTGGTGGACGAAACCGGCAACAGCAGCATCGTGGTCTGGAACCGGGTGCTGCACGCCTTCCGCGCGGCCGTCCTGCAATCCCGCCTCATCGCCGTGAATGGCGTGGTGGAACGCGAGGGAGAGGCAATCCACGTCCTGGGCCGGCGAGGTGCGAAACCCGACCCGCCTTCTCGCAGGGCTTCCGGGGACATGGTGGCGGCGGACCAGACTGCGTTTCGCTCCCGGAGCTTCCATTGAGGGTACGCCGCGCCAATGAACTCGATCAGAGCTTCATCCGAAAACCAACGCCCAGCCCCATCTTGTGGTCGAATCAAGAGCAGCAACGTTCAAGCAAGGGGAGTCCATGACCTATCACACTGCAATCATCGGCGGCACGATGCGGCTCGATGGAAGTGTCGGCGAGGCTGTGGCCGAGGAGGAGCTCGTCACGCCCTTTGGCCGCGTCACCCATGCCACCAAAGATCCTGCCGCCAATGCCGTCTTCGTCAATCGCCACGGCGCTGCCGGGGAGTTCCTTCCGCACCAGGTGAACTACCGCGCCAACATCCACTTCCTCAAGCGCTGTGGCGTGCGTGAGGCGCTCGCCGTCTTCGCCGTGGGAGGGATCGACCGAACGCTTGCCACCGGCGACTTCGCAATCCCGCACGACCTGATCGACTACACCTGGAGGCGGGAACACACCTTTGCGCCGGAGGAGGGCATCCGCCACATCGAGTTTGGCGAGCCGTTCGACGCTGCCATTCGTTCGCGCATCAGCGAAGCCGCGCAGTGCGCAGGGCTGGCCGTGCGGGATGCCGGCGTCTATGGCGCAACCCAAGGTCCGCGCTTCGAAACCGTCGCCGAGATCGATCGCATGGAGCGCGATGGCTGCACGCTCGTGGGCATGACCGCCATGCCGGAAGCCGCCCTTGCGCGAGAGCTGGGCATCGCCTACGCCGGCATCTGCGTGGTGGTCAATCCGGCGGCAGGCCGGGGCGAAGGCGCCATCGACGGGGCGGACGTTCGTGCCGTGATCGAGCGCGCCGAGGCGCCACTAGCGCGACTCGTGGCCGAATTTCTCGAGGGCGGCAGCTAGCTCCGACGGCTCCTCAATGCCGTCGATCTGCACCAGAAGACCGAACGCCGAATGGTCGAAATAATGCAGTTCCCCCTCGCCAAGGCGCCGGTTCTCCTGCATGAGCGCGAGCTCTCCCGTCGGCAGCGATCGGGTCAGGCGCACTTCGAACTGTGGATAGGGCCGGGCCGTGAGCCTCAGCGTGCCTTCGATCTCATGGCCGCCATCGGCGCGTTTCGGGCCCAACTGCACGAGCATGGATGTGGCGGAGCGCGGCGGTTCGGCGCGCTGCTGCCACTCTCCTGCGCCGAGGACGCGGAATCGCCGGGCGAGAGTGTCCCGAACCCCCTGCAGCGACTGGAGTGTGGACCAGCCTTGAAGCCCTGCCCTGCGCAATGCCTCGTAGTGGCGCTGCGCCTGCTCTCGCACCCTCAGTCGCGCCAGGGTCTCCTCGTCGGGTTCCGCCACGGCACGCGTCGCCGGCGGGAACCGCGGCGTGCGGCCGTCCCGAAAGCAGGCGTGCAGTGCGGCGGAATGAAAGTCGTTGCCGAACGCGGTCACGGGAATGGCGGGCCAGTGTTCGCGCGCTTGCACCGGCTTCTCGCCGATGCCGTCGCAGTCGGGGTGAGGTATGGGCTTCATCCAGGCAGGCCGCTCCGGCAGCCCGGCAGGCGTCAGGAGCACCTGCAACTCCGGTGGCGTGGGGCCATGGCCACAGCCGTGCAGAGGTTCCTCCTGCGGCGCGGCGGCCCGCGCGATGGCCTGGTTCGGCAGGCGCAGGCGTCGCACTCGATGCGCCGGCGCGGCGCCGGTGTCGGCCCGCGCGAAGGCAATCATCTCGACCCGAACCCATAACGCTTCGCGCAAGGCCTCAACTTCGGCCGGCAGCACGGCGTCGGCGGCCATCGCCGGCGCGCCGATCAGCGATGCGGCGAGGAGGCCCGAGGACAGCCTATGCATCTAGTGTCCGCTCTCTGGAGGGAGGGCAGGATGCCCTGCCTCCAGGGAAGACAGACCCCGCGTACGCTGCGCGACGGGCCGCGATGACCTCCTCCTCCAGAGGAACGGGCTGGCACGAGGGGTTCTTGGAGGGAGATCAGGCACCCGCGGCGCGGCTGGCCCAGCGAGCGGCGTCGGCGCTCGCTCTCGTTGTTCCGGCTGGTGACCCGTCGCTTTCGTCTTCCGGCGTGAGTCGCTCCACCAGCCCCTCCACGAACTCGAAGCGCTTATCGGCCTCCTCGAGCGAGCGGGAGATGCGCAGTCGGCTGGCGGAGTCGTTGCGGGCGCCGCCTTGAAGCTGGTAGGTGCCAGGTTCCGCCTGCACCAGGCGCACGAGGGCCAACGCATCCGCGCACGTGTCGGGCGCGAACTCCAGTCGGCCGCCGCCGTTGCCGACGTCGATGCGGGCGATGCCGATGGCGCCGGCGGCCAGCTTCAGCGCCGTGGTGCGGAACAGGCCGCGCAGCGGATCCGGCAACAGGCCAAAGCGATCGATCACCTCGATCTTGAGTCCGTCGAGCGCTTCGACGGTCGCGGCGTTGCTGATGCGCTTGTACATGATGAGGCGCATGTGAACGTCCGGCAGATAGTCGTCGGGAATCAGCGCCGGCACGTGCAGGTTCACGTCGTGGCTGGTGTCGAGGGGTTCGGTGAGATTGGGGGTGGCGCCGGAACGGATCGCCTTCACCGCACGTTCAAGCATGTCCATGTAGAGCGAAAAGCCGATGGTCTCGATCTGGCCGGACTGGTCATCGCCCAAGAGCTCACCAGCGCCGCGAATCTCCAAGTCATGCGTGGCGAGGGTAAAGCCGATGCCGAGTTCCCCTGCGGCCTCGATGGCGTCGAGTCGCTTGCACGCGTCCGGCGTCATTTCGCGTGGATCCGGCGTCAGCAGGTAGGCATAGGCCTGCCGGTGCGAGCGTCCCACCCGGCCGCGCAACTGATGTAGCTGGGCGAGGCCAAAGCGGTCTGCCCGCTCGATGACGATGGTGTTGGCGTTGGGGATGTCGAGGCCGTTCTCGACGATGGTGGTGCAGACCAGCACATTCACCCGGCGGTGGTAGAAGTCCGTCATCACCCGTTCAAGCTCGCGCTTCGGCATCTGCCCGTGACCGACGCCAATGCGGGCCTGCGGCGCAAGTTCCTTGATCTCCGAGGCGATCCGCTCGATGGAGCGAATCTCGTTGTGGACGTAGAACACCTGCCCCCCGCGCGCCAGCTCGCGGGTGATGGCCTCGGTGACGAGACTGCGCGAACGCCGCATGACGAAGGTCTTGATGGCCAGTCGCCGCGCCGGCGGCGTGGCGATGATGGAGAGATCCCGCAGTCCGCTCATGGCGATGTTCAGGGTGCGCGGAATGGGCGTTGCCGTGAGAGTCAGCACATCCGCTTCGGCCCGCAGGCTCTTCAGACGTTCCTTCTGGCGCACGCCGAAGCGGTGCTCCTCGTCGACGACGATGAGACCCAGATTGCGAAATCGGAACTGCGCCGAGAGCAGGCGATGGGTGCCGATCACGATGTCGATGCGACCGTTCGCCAGATCCTCCGCCAGCGCCTTCACTTCCTTGTCCGCGCGCAGGCGGGAGACGGCGCCGACCCGCACGGGCCAGTCGGCGAAGCGATCGGAAAAAGTCTCGAAGTGCTGCTGCGCCAGCAGCGTCGTCGGCGTCAGCACCGCCACCTGCCTGCCGCTCTGCACCGCCAGAAACGCCGCCCGCATGGCCACTTCCGTCTTGCCGAAGCCGACGTCGCCGCAGATCAGGCGGTCGGTGGCGCGGCGCGAGACGAGATCGTCGATCACCGCGTCAATGGCCGTGGCCTGGTCCGGCGTCGCCTCGAACGGGAACTGCTCGCAGAAGCGTTGGTAGTCGTCTGCCGGAGCGGCGAAGGCGAAGCTCTCGGATGCCTCGCGGCGGGCATAGATGTCGAGCAGTTCCGCCGCCACGTCGTGGACCTTTTCGGCGGCGCGACGCTTGGCCTTGTCCCATTGATCGGAGCCCAGCCGATGCAGCGGCGCGTTCTCCTCGCCGGCGCCGGTGTAGCGGGACACCAGATGCAGCGCCGTCACCGGCACATAGACCTTCGCCTCTTCGGCGTATTCGAGGCACAGAAACTCCATCGGATAGCCGTCGATGGTGAGGGTGACGAGCCCCCGATAGCGCCCCACGCCGTGATCGAGATGCACCACGGGAGCGCCGATGTTGAGTTCCGTCATGTGCCGGATGACGGCGTCGGGGTCCACCCCGGCACGCCGGTTGACCTCGGCTGCGCTCTCGTGACGGTGGCCGAGGATTTCCGTTTCCGTGACGACGGCAATGTCGCCGCGCCAGAGGCCCCGTTCCAGCGGCGCCACCGCCAGCACCGGACGGCTCGGGTCTGCAAGCGCGTCCTCGCTGCCCCGAAGGAAGTCGCGGATGTCGTCCATCTCGTGCGTGACGATGCCGGCACGGCGCAGCAAGTCGTCGAGATGCGACCGCCGCCCCGCACTCTCGGCCGTGAGAGCGATTCGCGCGGAGGCATTGCCGACGAAAGCCCGCAGGGCGCGCAGCGGATCGCGGGCGCGATGATTGGCTGCGAGTTCCGGCAGTTCCCGACTGTCGAACGCCACCCGGCCGCGTCGCTCTTCGCCGGTTTGGTCGAGATAGATGCGGGCGAAGGGGGCGATACGCTGGCGCATCTCGTCCAGAGTCAGGCAGAGGTCGCGGGGCGAGAGGATGGGCCGTTCGATGTCGTGGCGCAGGGACTCGTAGCGTGCTTCCACGTCTGCAAGGTGCTGCGCCACAGCCGCCTCGGTGTCGTCCTCCACCACCAGCACGGCGTCTTCCGGCAGGTGTTCGGTGAGCGCGGAGGTGGCATCGAAAAAGAGCGGCAGGTAATACTCCACGCCTTGTGATGCGACGCCTTCGCTGACCTCCTGATAGATCTGGCAACGGCGCACGTCCGCGTCGAAGGTGGTGTGCCACCTGGCGCGAAAGCGGGCGATGCCGGCGGCGTCGAGCGGCACCTCCAAGGCTGGCAGGATCCGCACGGCATCCGTCTCGGCGATGGTGCGTTGGCTGTCGGCATCGAACCTGCGCAGGCTGTCCACTTCATCGTCGAACAGATCCACCCGCACCGGATGCGGCGCTCCCATGGGGAAGATGTCGAGCAAGGAGCCCCGCACCGCGAACTCGCCGCGCTCGGACACCGTGGACACCGCCCGATAGCCAGCCCGCGCCAGTCGCTCCCGCTCGGCGGTGAGGTCCAGGGTCTGCCCAACCGCCACCACCAGCGACTGCTCCTGCACAAACCGCACCGGGGCGAGGCGCTGCACCAGGGTGGCCACGGTGACCACCAGCACGCCGTGGTGCAGGCGAGGAAGTTCGTGCAGCGTGGCCAACCGCTCGGAGACGATGTCCTGGTGCGGCGAGAAGTGGTCGTAAGGCAGCGTCTCCCACTCCGGCAGCGCGTGAACCTCAAGATCGTCCGGCGCGAAACAGGCGATCTCCTCCCACATCCGCGTCGCGCCTTCGGCGTCCCGAGCCACGCACACGAACAGACGCCGCGACGCCGCGGCCAGGTTCGCCAGTTCAAGACTGCCGGCGGCGCCGTGCAGCCCCTGCCAGTGGCGGACCGTGCGCGGCGCCGGAGCTTCCACATCCAGCCGAATCGTCTGCATGGCGCGCATTCTATCCTTGGGAGCTGGCGAACGAGAGGTTTTGCGCTAGCGCCGCTTCGCGGCGCTTAAGGCAGTTTTCGCTGGCGCGGAAACTGCGAAGGGAAGTACGCGACCGTTCTCCAACTCGACAATTTCTACAGCGCAGCCGCGTAAGGTCAAAAAAACGTATTAATACCCGTCACTTACGGTATTAGCACCCAGTCGATCCCACTACGGATCACCTTCCCGGGCCGAGTAGGCGGGGGCATTGCTGCGCCCCGCCCCTCACAGATCCGAGCGTGCGCAATTGACGCACTCGGTTCCTCACCTGACAGCTTCGCTCACGAAGCGGTGCCACGGGCGCGTGATCCGGGCTGGCGGCAGGGGGTGGCGTCGGAGAACTTCGTTCATCCGATCCCAGTTCAGGCGCCGGAGGCGGTCGCGGCGTGCGAGCCACTTGCGCCAGGTGCGAGCCACCTGGAAGCGGAACCACGACAGCCGTTTGCTGTTCCCCGTCAGACCGTGGTAGGCGCAGTGACCCCGGATTACCCGACACAGGCAGGCGTGCTGCGCAGACATCGGCCAGTGCCGGTGGCTCTTGCACCACTCATGCACCGACTTCAGCGCGCGGGCGAAGCGACTCTTCGCCGTGATCTGGCGCACGAGGTTCCGACCCCGTCTCGACCGACCCCAGACATGGGTGAAGCCGAGAAAGTCGAACGTCGTGGCCATCGCCGTCCCGTCGCGCCCCTTGGGGTTCGGCCGGAAGTCCACATGGCGCGTCTTGGTCGCATGGAGCGTGAGCCCGTAGCGATCCAGACGCTTGCCGAGCACGTCAAGCACTCGTTCGCCATCTTGGCGGTCTTCGAAGGCGATGACGAAGTCATCGGCGTGCCGCACCAGCTGGCACCGGCCACGCAGACGCGGTCGCGCCACGTGTTCGAACCACTCGTCCAGCACATGGTGCAGGAAGATGTTCGACAGCATCGGCGAGATCACCCCGCCTTGTGGCGTCCCGGCCACGGGTCGGTGCACGGTGCCCCCTTCGAGCACCCCTGCCTCGAGCCATTTGTCGATCATGCGTCTTGCGACGCCGTCCTTGATCCGCAGGTCGAGGAACGACCGCAGGTGCGTATGCGAGATTGAGTCGAAGCAGGACTTCAAGTCCGCGTCGATCACCCAACGGTGGCGCTGCTCCATGACGCCCGTGCGCACTGCGTGCAGGGCATCGTGAGCCGACCGCTCGGGTCGGAAGCCGAACGAGAACGGCACAAAGTCCGCCTCGTAGATCGGCTCCAGCAACATCAGGATCGCCCGTTGCGCCACCTTGTCTTCGAACGTCGGGATGCCCAGCGGGCGCGTCTTGCCGTCCGCCTTGGGGATGCAGTGCCGCCGTGCCGGCGGCGCAACGTGGCGGCCTGACTTGATCCGGCTCAGGAGGTCGTCGAGGTTCGCCTCCAGTGCCTTCTCGCAGTCGGCCGCGGTCACGCCGTCGATGCCGGTTGCCCCATCCTTTCGCGTACGGCGGCACGCCTCGAGCATCCAGTCGCCGTCGATCAGGTGGTGCAGGGACGTGAACACCCGTTCGGGATGCTCCCTCGCCTGCTCGGCTATCCACTGCTGTTTCGTGTACGTGTTGGTGGAACTCAGGGTTTCCTCCAGCGTTTCCCATCAGTGAGTCTGTTCAGGTGACGCCCCGCTTCCCTGTGGCGGGTCCCGTTGGCCACGGTTCCCCGCCGTCGGCGGTACTGTCAGGGCGCTACGACTTCCTGCCCCCGCCTGTCCTTCGGCCTATTGGTTTCGCCAGCCGGCTCCGCGAGCACTGCCTGCGAGTTCGTGTTCGCCTTGAGGGCGCTCCCGTCGCCATGCAGGCGCAGGCGACAGGCCGGGGTCTGGATTGTCGCTGGCGTTCCCTCTCCAGCATCCTTGTGTCGCGGGCGTGGGCAGGATCTCCCAGGTTCCCTGGCGATCCGTCCCGTGACTCTGCGCCGGTCTACGACCCCGGACGACCCGTTGCGCCTCGCCATGACGGCGCTTCCGGTGCTGCCCCCACCCGCTTAACAGAGAGGGCATCGTCGCTTTCCGATTTCGAGGCTTCCGCCGCCGCTTCGTCACCTGCTGTCTACGCTTCACGACGGGCGTTGCCGCACGCCATGCAAGACTCGCTTCCGGCTGGCGGGCTGCGCCTTTGCCGGGCGGGGGTCGAACCCGCTGGATCGCGGTAAGAGGTTTCAGGTCATCTCATCCTCCTCTCCAGGGCTTTGCCTGGCGCAATATGCGTTCGGTAGTCCCGGTCGTTCGGTCAGTTTCTAGCGATTGAGGACGCGCTTCCAGTCCTTGCGCAGCGGCCGCAGCCAGATGTCCTTCTTCGGCTTGTCGCAGCGTTTCTTCGTGTCGTGGCGGCCCCGCCCCTGGGTGGTGCCGACATGGATCCAGCCGGAGGCCCGGCAGACGGCGCCGGTGTGGCGCGGGGTCTCGACGAAGGTCTCGATCAGCACCGGGGTCGTGTTGTGGCGCGCCGTCCAGTCCAGCGGCAGCCGGCGGCGGACGACGGCGAGGATGTGCGAGCCGAGGTTGGGGATCCTGATCCAGGGCAGGATCGGGAAGCGCGGGCTGTCGACGACGAGCGGCAGGTTCCTCTCGCGCAGTTCCGGCGACCAGCCGATGAAGCGGTCGCGCGGGGCGAGCCTCCGGGCGGCGGTGGAGAAGCCGAGCACGGCGAGCGGCGTGCCGTCCGCGGCGCGCATGGCGCAGCGCATCTGGGCGCCGACCAGGGTCTCGTGGCAGCGGCAGCGCGCGACATGCTCGTTCCGGAGCTTCCCCTCGCGCGAGTGGCGCACCGCCGCGCGCAGTTCGACCGGGCGCACCTCGTCCAGCGCGGTTGGCGGTGGCAGCGGCGGCGGCTCGGTGTCCGGCCCGAACACGATCCGCCCGGGCCGGTTCCGGGCCCACTTCGGCGGCGGCAGTTCGATGCGCCCGTCCCGGTGCATGGCCAGCATGACGACGCACGCCATCATGTCCTTGAGCCCGCCGTCGGCCTTGTCCAGCCGACGCGGCGGCGGACTCCTTCGACAGGGCGTGGCGGCTGAGCGCCGGCGGACCGGCGATCAGCTCCCGCAGCGGCGCCATCTCCTCGACGGTGAAGTCGCGGCCGTGGCAGCGGCACTCGACCGCGCCGGTCATCCCGGCGCCGCCAGTTCGCGCCGCCGCGCCTCGTCCATCGACCACGGCAGCCAGGGCGCGAGGTCGTCCGGCGGCCGGCCGCTGTTGTGCGCGCACCGCCAGCCACTCGTCGAGCCAGCGCGGGACGTCGATGCGGTTCAGGTTCAGGGGGCCGACCACCGAGTGCATGAGCGCCGCGAGCTTCGCGCCGGCCGCGGAGTCGGAGCCGAACGACAGGCGCCGGCCGATCACCGGTCCCCGGAGCAGCCTCTCGGCCAGGTTGTTGTCCATCGGCGTGCGCGGGCGTTCGACGAACACGGTCAGCCCCTCGCGGTGGTTCGCCAGCGGCGCATCCCGTGGACGCTGAACGGCTTGTCGCCGTCAGCCCCTCGCGGTGGTTCGCCAGCGAGCGCAGCGCCTTGCCTTCGCGGGCGTCGTCCGGCAACCCGGCGAGTTCCCGCCCGGCGCGTGCGAACACGTCGCTCGCCACCGGCGCACCTGCGGCACAGCCTCCCTGACCTCCACGCCTCGCCTCCGCAGCCCGATCAACCCAACCGCAAAACCAATGAAACCCTCAACTTCGGTCTTTCGGACGACCCGCCACCGCGGGAAGCGGCAGCCTCGCCCTGACAATGCGACCGTGGGTAGTCGGGTATCACCCAATCACCCCCGCCCCTGTGGCGGGCCGAGGAACTCGTGGTCGGGGGGATGTTCGACGTATCCAAACCGCAACCGGCTGGAAGCGAGGACAGAGCAGTCCGGCCTAAACCCGTCAAGCTTGCCGGGGGGTTGGGGGGTTCCCGTACCGAGGCCCTGGAGTCCAGTTGCGCACTCGTCATTCGCGTCGGCAAATCTCCAGCGGACGGGCCTCACCGCGCCCAAACGGCCGGTCTGTCACGGCCGCGCGAGACAACATCATGCGCTGGTCGGGCTCCCTACGTCGCGATCGGCGCTCCCGATGACCCGCCCCACTTCGCCGAGCGAGGTTTGCACCCATTCCCGCATCCATCCCTGCGGCAGATGCTGACAGTACACGGCGGGGCAACCCTCCAGCTCCGCGCGGCCGAAGGCTCTCCACCGGCGGGAGTCAAGCACTTCGTCGCGCCACCTGTCTTCCAGGCCTACCGCATCGCTCGCCTTCTTCCCGAACAGCAGCACCGCCCGTGGCCGCATGGCCGACACCATGCGCCTCACCCAGTTGGACGAGAACGTGCGCCAATCCGCCCTCGGCCCTCGCTTCGCCATCCAACGGTTCGACTCGCTCGCTGGCGCCTCGGGAAAACACGCCGCCATGGCCACCGTTCGTGTCGCAAGGGTGTCGTACAGGCCCGCTTCGCGAAACTGACTCCGCAATGCCCGGCCGAAGTCGAACGGGCTGTCGAGGTATAGAAGCCTCTCAGGCCAGGTCGGCTCCGACGGCGAACTGTCTCCGCCGCCGCCCTGGAACGAAACCAGCATGAGGTCCGGGCTGGCCATCGGCGGTCCGTACAAAGCTGTGATCCTGTGCTTGACGGCGCGTCGCAGATCAACATCCCGCAGTCGCAGGAAGGTTTCCTCGTACATGCGTTCCGCCAATCGCTCTATCTCCGTCAGCGCAAGTTGCGGGCCGCCGGGACATGCGACCTCTTCCGCCGTCGCGATACCTTCCCCTTCGCTCATCCCGTGACGGACTGCTCGTACGCCACCGCGAACACCGCGTCCGTCATCCAGCGCTTGAACCCGTCGTTGTCCATGAACTGCTTGAACAGCTCCGCGTCGTCCTTCATCACCGACGTCATGACCCGCAGAAGCGCTCGGTCGTGCTCGATCCTGGCGTTCTGCTCGTCCGAGTTTCGGCGGGCGTTGCGGAACGCCGTGTCTTCCGCCACCCGCGAAGGAATCGTCTCCGTGATGAGTTGCCGGACGCGGTCGGCGTCCTCCCAGGGGATGTCGCCGAAGTGCTCGTTGAAGACGCGCAGGATGTTCGACAGCAGATCGACTTCCGGCTCTGGACGCCCGCCGCCGCCCGCAGTGGGCACCGGGTCGATCATCGCGTCCTCGTCCGGCAGCAGGATGCTCTGCACCGCTCGCTTCTCGACCCGGTAGCTCTCCATGTCAATCGCTTCCAGGATGCCGCGCGACAGGTCGTCCTCACGCGGCGAAGGCAGCTTCGGGATCAGCAGGTCCAGGAAGATCGAGCGCTCCTCCCAGGCGGCACGGGTGTACGGCAGGACGCACGACAGGAAGCCGTAGGTCCGAACGAAGCCCTTGGCGTTTCCCTTGAATCCCGCCTGGCCATCCTCGTCGAGGTCTTCCTTGTACACCGCGACGCACGCGTCGAGGATTGGATCGAGGCGGTCGCGGTCCTCGCCTTCCACGAAGCGGCGAGCGACCTCCTCGACCTGCTCCTCCGTGTAGACGCGGGCGCCGTCAAGTTCGGCCTGCAAGTCGTGCAGCTTGTCGGGATCGGTCTCGTCGGCGAGCACCGTGCCGCGGAAGTAGTCCGCGAACGCGTCCCGGATCGCGTCGCTGTCGTTCTGGAAGTCGAGCACGAACGCGTCGTGCTTCTTCGGATCCGCCCGGTTGAGGCGGGAGAGCGTCTGCACCGCCTTGATGCCCGAAAGGGGTTTGTCCACGTACATCGTGTGCAGGAGCGGCTCGTCGTAGCCGGTCTGAAACTTGTCGGCGCACACGAGGAAACGGTATGGGTCCTCCTGGATCCGATCGGCAATGTCTCGGGACGGGAAGCCATTGAGAGTCGCTTCGGTCACCTTCCCGCCGCCGAACTCGTGCTCGCCGGAGAACGCGACGATCGCGTCGTACGGGCTCTTGCGCTCCCGCAGATACTCGGTGAGCGCGTGGAAGTACTGGATCGCGACTGCGATGCCGCTCGTGACCACCATCGCGCGGGCCTGCCCGCCGATCCAGTTCCTCGCCAACACCTGCTCATGGAAATGGTCCACCATGATTTCCGCCTTCAGGCGGATCGCGTGGTCATGTCGCTCCACGTAGCGCCGCAGCTTGCGTTGCGATTTCTTAGCGTCGAACTCGGGGGCGTCCTCCACCGTCTTGGCGAGCCGGTAGTAGCTCTCCACCGGCGTGTAGTGCCTGAGGACGTCCACGATGAAGCCCTCGTCGACGGCTTGTTTCATCGTGTAGCTGTGGAACGCCCGGTGCCGGACCGCGCCGTCCGGTTGCGGGTCGCGCTCGCCGAACAGTTCCAGCGTCTTGTTCTTCGGCGTCGCTGTGAACGCGAAGTAGCTCGCGTTGCGCAGCAGTTTCCGCGACTCCATGATGCGGTTGATCCGGTCCTCGTAGGTCTCGTCCTCCTCGACCTTTCCCCCCTCGGACAGCGCGCCCGCCATCGCCGCCGATGTCTTGCCCCCTGGCTGGAGTGCGCCTCGTCAATGATGATCGCGAATCGGCGGTTCCGCTGGCCGTCGCCGATCTCGTCCAGGATGAACGGAAACTTCTGCACCGTCGAGACGATGATCTTCTTCCCGGACTCGATGAACCCCTTGAGATCGCCCGCCCTGTTCGCCTTGCCCACCGTGCCGCCGATCTGCGCGTACTGGCCGATCGTGTCGCCGATCTGGCGGTCCAGAATGCGGCGGTCGGTCACCACGACGATCGAGTCGAACACCGCCGCGCCATCCCTCTCCAGCGCGATCAGTTGGTGCGCGAGCCAGGCGATCGAGTTGCTCTTGCCGCTGCCCGCGGAGTGCTGGACCAGATAGCGCCGGCCCGCACCATTCCGGCCCGCATCGGCCAGCAGGCGTCGCACCACATCGAGCTGGTGATAGCGCGGCCAGATCTGCTTCTTCCTCTTCCTGCCGGTCTTCTCGTCCCTGGCCTCGACGACCTGGGCGTAGTTCTCGAGGATGTCCGTCACGCCTTCCCGGGCCAGCACCTCGCGCCACAGGTACGCGGTCTTGATGCCCTCCGGGTTCGGGGGGTTGCCCGCGCCGTCGTTCCAGCCGCGGTTGAACGGCAGGAACCAGGAGTCACCGCCGGCCAGGTGCGTGCAGAAGCGCGCCTCGTGCTCGTCGACCGCAAAGTGGGCCACGCACCGGCCGAACTCGAAAAGCCTCTCGCGGGGATTGCGGTCCTTTTGGTACTGCCTGACGGCGTCGTCCACCGTCTGTTTCGTCAGGCTGTTCTTCAACTCGAAGGTGAAGACCGGCAGCCCGTTGATGAAGAGCGCGATGTCCAGCGCGCGCTGGGTCTCGTCGCGGCTGTAGCGCAACTGCCGGGTCACGGTGAACCGGTTCTGGTCGAACCGCTCGCGGGCCGTCTCGTTGCCCTTCGAGGGACTGCCGTAGAAGAGCTTGAGGTCGTGCGGACCGTGGCTGACCCCGTGGCGCAGCACGTCGATGGTGCCACGCTTGCTGATCTCACCCTGTAGCCGTGCGAGAAACCTGCGTCGTGTCGGGCCGTCCTCGGAAAGCCCCAACGAATCCGCCTCCTCCGGTTGGGTGGCCCGCATGAACGCGATCAACTGGGCCAGGTCGAAGCAGTGCTCTCGGTCGTAGTCGAGCCAGCTCCCGGCGCTCCATCCGACTCCGCCATAGGAGGCGCGCGCTTCCCGGACCGAGTCTGCCTTCGGCGGTTCGCAAGGATCGCCCGCCAGGGCGATGCAGATCAGCCGCTCGAGACCCTGTTCGCTCGTGTCGGCCGTCACCCGTCCGGCACCTGTCTCGGTATGGCGACTTGCGTGACCTTCACGGCGGGATGGGCGTCCGGAGGTGCTCCACCTCGTGGCGGAGGACGGCTCTGACCTGCCATTCCTCGACATCCGGGGACCACGCCAGGAACTCCTTCACGGTCGCGCCGCCCTCCAGGTTCTCGAAGAGGGCGTACACCGGCACTCGCGTCCCGGTGAACGCCCATGCGCCGCTGATCTTGCCGGGAGTTCGCTCAACGGCGGGGCAGGTGTCCCAATGGGTCGCTTCCATTACCTCCTTCTCAACTGTCACGGCGCTTCGGTATCTCCGTACGTGCCGAATCTTGGTCGTTCGATAGCTCGGCTGCTTGTTCATGCACGTCTAACTTGCCAGTGACAACATCCGATATCAGACGGTCTCGATACTCTCCGAGCAACCCGTTTGCCGCACTCGCTTGGCGTTGCGCGGCACCGAAGAGCTTCTCCTTGGCGCGGATATAGCGGTCGATGCGGCTGGTGGCGTGGTCGAGGAAGCGGGCGATGGCGGTTTGTTCTGTGAGCGGAGGAACCGCCACGCAAATGGACTTGATGGCGTCGTGGGAGAGCCCGTAGCGTGTGACCCCGTTCGCCAGGATGTGGAACTGCGAAGCAACCCCCTTGGTCTGCAGGGCACGCAAGAGGAACCTGCCTTGCATACGGTCAGGACGGGGCCGAAGCAAAGCAAGGTGATACCCGCACAGAACATCGTCCGGCACGCCTTCGACGACAGCCGGTACGCCGATGTCGGTCCAGTCTTCCGAGTCCTTGGTGATGAGCACATCGCCAGCGGCCAGCTTGAAGCGCTCGACTTCATCCGCGGTCGCGGTCGCAGCCATGAAGTCGATTTCGGGGCCGATGGACTCGTGCTTGTACACGTCGACGTAGTTGCAGAGGCGTACCGATTGCTCGCCCTCGCGCACATGCTTGTCCACGTTGCTTGCGCGCATTTCGGCCAGATTGCGCAATCGGCGCACTTCCCAATGCGTCGGCACGTCGCCCAGCCAATCCAGCCCCGAGGGCTTGTAGGCGGGGTAGGGAATCAGTCGCTCACCCATGGCAGGCACCGATCCGCCTCCGCCGTGCATCATGCGGCATCGGGTCCCCGGGCCGCGGGCCGAACAGGCACGAACAGCACCCAATTGGCGACGAAACGGCCAACCCATTGATCTACAATAGCTTCCACCGTGCAACGCGTCGGCACCCGCCGCGCGCTGCGACACCCAGCTGCTTGAGACCGCCCGACAGGTGCTCCAGCAGCATGCCGTCTGTACATCAGCCCATCTCTTGAGGTGGCCATCGGGATTGCGTCAGGCCGGAATCACTTCGTCGTGCAGGAAGCGCAGGCAGATGTACTTCGGCCGCGCCATTGGCGCCGTGTGGTCCAGGTAGCGGGCGACGGCCTCCTTCACGTTCGCGCGGATCTCGTCGAGCGAGTCGCCCTGCGCGCGGATGCCGCCTGCCAGTGCGCTGGCCGTGTATCGACCGGTCGCCTCATCCTTGGAGATTTCGACGACGACCCGCGTCTCGTCGCGATCCTCCGCCCGGTGAGTGCCATGACCGCGCCAACGGCTGCTGGGCAGGGGCTTGGCGCTATCCCACATTTTCGCCAGCACCGGGTCGCTGGGGCGACTGGATGTCAGCCGATGCAACCGCTGCTCTGGCGTCAGGTCTTTGGTTTCCTGATGCATCTGGTCGCGGATGTTCCGCGTCCACTGCACGCAGTCGAACGATTTCTGTCGAGTGCTATTGGTCATCTTTGATCGCCTCCGGACTGCGAATGTCGATTTCGCCAACTCCCATGCGTCGATTCACTTCGTTGAACAAGCTGATTCGGCGTGTGTTGACGATGTGCCGGAAATTCCAACTCACCAAAACGTCAACCTGCGCAAGCGTTGCCGCGGCGATGTGTTCGGCATCGTTCCGCATCTTCTCTCCGAGAGCCCCGCTCTCGATGTAGCGATCGGCAAGTGCGGCGATCTCCTCCGTGACGGGTATCGTTTCGTAGGCATCTTCTCCAAGCGTCCGGAGAACATCCCGGACACGCTGAGGTGCGCGCTCCAGTTCTGTCAACGTCACACTCGACACCACCAGCGTCGCTTCGCCCCGAGCGCAACGCTCGATCAAGCGGCGCGACGGCCCGCTGAACTCTTCATCCAAGCAACCCCCGATCACCGAGGTGTCAGCGTAGATACGCAGTTTGCTACGGGCCGCGTAGGTGCCGTGCGGTTCCCGCACCATCATGCCGTCCAACAGCCCTTGTGTCTCCTGCTCCAACGTCAGAATGTCGACCGTGATTTGCTCCAGCGAGCGCATGGGTTCGGGCTTGTAGAAGTACCGGTTGAAGCTGATCTCGTAGCCGACCTTCACGCGGTCGGCGCGGTACCATGCGTCCGCGGCGTACGGGAGGACTTCCCGGCGCAGGAAGGCGTCGATGCCGCCGTCCTCCTGCAACGGAATCTGCTCCGTGTCCCGCAGGTCGGCGTCCGGCTCGTATTCGACCACGGCGGACTTGCCGCCGATCGTGGCTTCGAACAGCCCGCGCAACGGGTCGGCTTTGGTGTCCCGCGTGTGTATGCGCCTGATCACTGCCGGGGCGCTCTCGCTTCGTGTCCCATGCTCGCGCAGTTCCTTGATCTCGGACGCCTTGTAGGCGCGCTCGGGATCGACGCCCTCGATCCGCAACGGGCGCTCGACCGTGACCTTCCAGTAGCCGAATGCCTCGTTGTCGAAAATCCGGCTCTGTTCCGTCTCCTCGAAGTCGAGGAAGGTGCGACAGATGCGTTCGATGTCGTCGTCGCCCAATTCGCAGTTCTTCTTGCCGAGGTTCTTGCGAAGTGGCCTGTGCCACGTCGTCGCGTCGATCAGCTGCACCCTGCCGCGCCGCGGGGCGGGCTTGCGATTGGTCAGCACCCACACGTACGTCGCGATGCCGGTGTTGTAGAACAGGTTGAGCGGCAGGGCGACGATGGCTTCCAGCCAGTCGTTCTCGATGATCCAGCGTCGGATGTTGCTCTCGCCCTGGCCGGCATCGCCAGTGAACAGCGAACTCCCGTTGTGGACCTCCGCGAGCCGGCTCCCCAGCCTCGTGTCCTTCTTCATCTTCGAGAGCTTGTTCGCGAGGAACAGCAGCTGGCCGTCGCTCGACCGCGTGACCAGCGAATACTCCGGATCGTCGGCGTGGTCGACGACGAACCTCGGGTCGCGCATGTCCGTCTTGCCGCCCATGCGCTCCAGGTCCGTCTTCCAGCTCTTGCCGTAGGGCGGATTGGACAACATGAAGTCGAACTCTCGAGACGGGAACGCGTCGTTCGAGAGCGTCGAGTGCTCCGGCCCGCCCACTATGTTGTCGGCCGCGTCTCCCTCGCCCTTGAGCAGCAGGTCCGCCTTGCAGATGGCGTAGGTCTCCGCGTTGATCTCTTGCCCGTAGAGATGCGTGGACACCTCCTTGCCGTGATCGGTCGCCAGTTCCCGCAGCGTGTCCTCCGCCACTGTCAGCATCCCGCCCGTGCCGCAGGCGCCGTCGTAGAGCAGATACGTTCCGGATTCGATGTCGTCCGCGATCGGCAGGAATACGAGCTTCGCCATCAGCTTCACGGCGTCCCGGGGCGTCCAGTGTTCGCCTGCCTCCTCGTTGTTCTCCTCGTTGAAGCGGCGTACCAGCTCCTCAAAGATCGTGCCCATGCCGTGGTTGTCGAGACCCGGATGCCGGATCGAGCCGTCCGCGTTCATGACCGGGTAGGGACTCAGGTTGACGCTGGGCGACGTCACCCTTTCGATCAGCGTGCCCAGCGCATCGGCCTTGCTCAGCTTCGGCACCTGGTTGCGGAACTCGAACGAGTCGAGGATGTCCTGCACGTTGCGCGAATAGCCGTCGAGATAGTCCAGGAAATCGGCTTCGAGCCGCTCCCTGCCAGCTCGCGAGCGCAGGTCGCGAAGGGTGAACTTCGACGTGTTGTAGAACGCCTGTCCCGCAGCCTGGCGCAGCATCGCTTCCTGCTCGACGATGCCCGCCCCGTCGAGCGTCTCCTTCATGGCGAGGACGTCCGCCTTGCCGTCCTCCAACACCGCGTCCAGACGGCGGAGCACCGTCATCGGCAGGATCACGTCGCGGTACTTGCCACGCTGGTACAGATCGCGAAGCACATCGTCCGCGATGCCCCAGATGTAGTTGGCAATCCAGTTCAGATCGCCAGTTGCCATGCGCTGCCCCTTCGGTCCGCCTAATGGTGCGCCACTGTCTATACGCCAGTTTACCGGCGCGGCTTCTTGGAAGCACCTTCCCTTCGGACCCGCGCTCCATCGCTTTCGGCGACCGAGCCCGCAAGCGGTCTCGGCCCATTCGGGTCACGATCGCCGGCGCCTTGGCGCGCTCCGCTTGCCCGCACCGGGGGCGCTCCGAGGGACACCGAAAGGGCTACCAGCGTGCCGTTGCCCGACACCAACGCCAACCCGACGGCATGGCGCGCGCCCCGTTATGTCGGGGGTGCTCCGCACCGGCCGACATAGTGGGCGCACGCGCTCTCCAACCGTCACGCACATATTTGCGCGCACTACCCGGCGTCGCCCACAATCTCCGCCACTACCCGCCAGCTCCGACCGGAGCGGCGACGTTGGCCCGACCGGTCCTAGCTACACCAGAGAAGCGGCGCCACTGCCTCGCTCGCCGCGACAGTTCGGCTTCGATCAAGGACTCTGTTGTCCCGTCGTGCCCCGTGAACGCTCCGAAGGTTTCACGTGGCCGCCGCGCTGCCGCGTCCGGATGCCACTTACAGCCGATCGTTGCACAGCCTGGTCCATCCGTCTCGATTCGCCCCCGCCGCCTCGGAATGCGGCGACGTGGCCGATCCGTGCCTGCCGGTACATCACCCGGGACCATTCGAGAATGCCACTTCCGTTCCGGAAGCGGCACCTAGGCGTCGTCAGCCGCAAGCTACGGCTGCCGCGACCGTGCCGGATTCCCGCCGGCTGTCCGGTTGCCCGGTCTGGCCAGGATGGCTCCCGACCCACCGCCCCAAGGCGGCCCAAGACGGCCTCAGTGTGCCGCTGGCACCAAGGCGGCACCAGAACGGAATGCCCAGCAGCCCTTGCCGAGATTACGCTCCAGCGCCGTTTAGCGCCCCGTCAATACCGGGATTTCGCGTGCTGCCACGCGTCCGGCGCTCAAGTTTCGCCTCGTTCCGCTCCGCATCGGACCCGGTAGTGACGGGGCGCGTACCCGCTGCATCGCTGCATGACGCACAGAATGGCCTAACTGGCCGATGCTACCGCTCTCCCACCCCCTATTCCGCAAGCAAGGAGTAGATCTCACGACTCGCCAACATCAACGCCTGCAACTGCTGGTCGCAAAGTGCCCGTCTCCCGAAGCACCTCGACGACCATGCCCAGCTTCCTGCGGTCATCTCCGGTCCATTGTCGGTACTCGCCAGTTTTCCTCGCCGGCGTTTTGGCCGCCCCCTCGCCCGCGAGTGCCAGGAACTGACAACGTCCCGCTCGAATCGAGACCAGCCGATCCTACGGCCGTGCCTGCTTTCCCTCCTGCCTTCAATAATCAACTCGTCCGGGAAGCGCCACACGCGATAGAGTGCCTGATCCACTCGGACCGTCGCGGTCGGGGTCGGCTGCTCTCGCAATGACCAGAACGCGCCGATCCGGTTGAATTCGTGAATCTCGTCGCCAGACGCGTCCAACTCATTTGCCACCCGCAGCAGCATCGACATCGGCAGCCTCAGTGCGGACTCGCTCATCGTGTCGTACTCGACGATCTGCCCGGGCTTATCTCCATCGCCACGGGCAACTTCCAGCAAGGCCAGCGGCGTCCGAGTCCGCAGTTGCCAGAACTCCGCTGCATTCTCGCGCAGCCGACGGTGGTACTCGCGACCGAAACGGTCGTTGTGGGCCACACAAAGGTGGAGATGGCCGCCGATCGATTCGAGGTCGGCCACCGAAACCACCCGTTCCAGGTGGATCTCGCCGAATCTACCCGCCTCCCCGAGACACACGGACGTGCTTTCACACACCGCAGTCTGCCTGGCTCTTTGTTTGCCGAGCCGTTGCACCACACCCGCATAGCCCCGAGCGCGATCGGCCAACGCCTCGAAGTCGCGCACGTGGTGCGCCGACTTCAGCAGCTTCTTGGCCGCCCGCGCCTCTGGCGTGCCGACAATGGTCGCTCTTCTTGCGGCAGACTTCAGGTGTCGTAGCGCCTTCCGTACCTCCGCTACCGTACTTGATCTGACTCCACGACCGTCACGGTTGTTCGGGCGCTCGCAGTGTTCCGTGACTGCACACTCCAGGCGCTCCGGCAAATCGGCCCGTGCGCCCGACCCCAGATCCAGCCTCGGCCAAAGGGCGCGCAGCTCCTCCAAGTCGTTTCGTATTCCAAAGTGCATGGCATTCTCCGATGATGGGTAATGACTCGTCCGGAGCGCGGCACACGCATCCTCGGCCCGCCCTGTCTCCGCCCGCACTCTGCACGCCGATATGTCCGCACCCCGTCATTGGGGCACGGTCAAGCGCGACCGATTGGCCGGGACAGCGTTTGGTGGTGGGGAGTCCTCGAATCGCGTAAGCGGCGCGATTCGGGTCAGATCACGGTCAGCGGAAGGTGCGCCGGGCGAACAGGCTCCGCCCTCGCCTCAGACGATGCGTAGACGCTAGCAGTTCGCCACCGCAGATGTCAACTCGGGCTCATAACGCTCCAGAGGCTCTGCCGCGCTGGCCGCGACTTGCCTGGCACACGACTTCGGAATGTCCGCACCCCTACTTGCGACCCGCTTGCTGGAGCGCGTATGCAAGAGCAGCGTACGCGGTTACGCCCGCAGCGAAGTCTCTGCCGGTGTCAAGAAGGTGCTTGAGCGCCTCTCTGCAATCCGTCTCATAGTCGCTCCGGTCTTCGTGCTCGTAGTGGTCTCGGTCGGTGAACTCGTAGCAACGCGAGAGCGCGTCTTCGAAGAAGGCGTCGCGCCACCGCTCCACCTGCCCAGCCCCGAGCGTAAGGATGATGGACGACACGGTAGAAGCAACCACTCGGCCGGTGACCGGTGCCCTTAGCCTCGCCAACTCTTCGTCGTCTGCAATGCCTTCGACGTACCACGCGATGCCTGCGAGATCCGTCGCGAATTCCAGACCCCAACCCCTGGCGCTGGGTTCGGCCGTCAATGTCTCCCGCGTGATCCCGACTCGGCCAGCGGGCGCCGGGAACCAGACCGTTCCAGCCTCGTCGACAACGCTCTTGTCCCGCTCATACAAGCCAATGGCGTCTTCCCGCTGCCACGCTGTTTCCAGACTTGCGTCGGCGTCTTCGATCACTTCCTCGAATAGCGCTTCAATGAGCCCTTGTGCGGTCTTCCCGTCCTCAGCGGTTTCCAGGCGCTCGTCGCCGGAGAACATGGCCAGCAAGGGGTCGCCGCTGCCCAAGACGACCGAAGCTTGATTGACAATGTCGAGTATCGCCGCCGTCGTCCGTCTAGCGGTGCTCGCGGACGCGGTGATGCGACTGTGGACATCCACGTCGCCAATCTCTTCCCCAATCGCCCGCAGCAACTCGTCCTCGTACTCTGCGTTCGCCAGCGCGTCTGCGGCGCCAAGGGCGCTGTCCCCCGTCCAACCATGGTTCTCGAATTCCCCGAGTTCGTTTTCCACGGTACCCATCAGAGCTTCCGTGCACCGCGCGATCACTTCAACCGTCATCGGGCTTCACCCCCCTGGAAGGACCGCGCCAGGGCCGAACGCCAGTCGTCGCACCAGCCTCGCCACCTACGCCCCTGCCGCGCCTGGGTGCCAAGACCGTCGATGCGGCGACCAGTGCCGAGGTCATGGCCACGGGTGACCCGGTGGAGGCCCCTCGCCTTTGCACACCCCATCCCGGCATTCCACGAGCCTCGGCCCAACAACGGCCCAACAACGGCCCAACAACCGCTGTCAATAATGCCACACAGCGCGCCGGCACCGAAGCCGGCCGACGCCCGACCGACATCGATCCGGCGCTCGGCGCGGAATCATTCGAAGATGGCGCACGCGCTTGGTTGTCCAGCGAGGTCAAGGCTGATCAGCGCCGCCGCCAGCCTGGGACTCACCGCAATCGAGTTGCTTTTGCGTGGCTGCCTGCTGGCTAGACCATCGACCAGACGAAGTAGCGATCGTAAGGACACCGCCCCGCTGGCCTGCCGCCCCGCGGCACCACCGTCGCCGAGCCGACGGCATGGCGCGCGCCCCCGCTATTATGTGAGGGTGCTCCGCACCGCCCGACATAGCGGGGGCGCGCACTTCCGGCGTTCGCGCAGTTTCCGGCCGCACCACCTCCCAGGCGTTGCCAAACGCCGCCGTCTTCCCCGATAATCCGCCCCACTGCCAAGTCCGCTCCACCGCGAGCGGCAACGTGGGACCGACCGGTCCTAGTTTCACCAGAGAAGCGGCGCACCGACGCCTGAACCGGGGCACCCGTACGCGGCTCCGGCGCGTGAAGACGCGGCAAGTGCATGTGACACGAAGCGTACCGGGGGCGACGGCGGCCTCCGGCGCGGCGACATCCGCGCAGCGCGCGAACCGGGGACACCCGGCCAGCGCAACGCCGACTGGCCCTACCTGATTCCCCGCCGGCCACGGGGACGTGCCGACCGACGGCAAGCCACCACGGGGCGACCGCACGGCTCCCGGCCCGCAAGGGCAACGCAGCGATCCTGCGACAGTGCGGCAGGAGGCCGACCACGCCTCCCGCAGGTACCGAGCCCGCGAAGTCGAGCCGGGCGGTCCCGGCGACACACCGTTCGGGCCACAGGCCCGTAGCAGCAAGCAACCCGATGCGATCCATCGGCGCTTCCAGGCGTCCATGCGCGAACGTGACGAAAGCGACATGGACGGGATGCGGCAGGGCATCCCGCGCGGCTCGACAGCGCGACGACCACCTGCAACGGCGAGAGCAGTCCCGACCGCGTCCGAGAGGACGGAACGGGGGCGAGCCGGGGACGGAATCCGACGAGGCAAGAGCCGAAGTCGCTTCCACTTCCCGCGGAGCTGCGAGAAGTACCAGTACGTCCGAGAGGGACGGCCTGTTCGCAGCGAAGTTCTTACGATTTGCGACACACAACTGGATTGCCAGCCGCGTCCTGCGCGCTCGGGAGGAACGCACATGGGACAGCGCCGGTCGAAGCTCGACCGCCACGGACACGAACTGCTCGCCCTGCGGCGGGCCGGGGCGACCGTTGCCCAGCTGACCCGCTGGCTGCGCGAGGAGCGGGATCTCGCCGTGGCCGCCACCACCGTCGCCCGGTGGCTCGACCGCGCGCCCCGTGCCGGCATCGACGACGCGGCGGACGGCATCGACGCCGAGGGCATTGCCGGGATCCTTGCCGAGCGTTCCCGGGCCGAGCGGTTCCCCAGGTACGCGCCGTCGGTCCTCGATCGGTTCGCGCACGAGATCCTCCGCCTTCGCGCCGCCGGCGCCGGCATCGGCGAGTGCCACCGCGTCCTCCGCGACGAACACGGCTTGCACGTCGCCCGCTCCACCGTCTCCCGCTGGCTGCGCCGGCATGGCTAGGTTCAAGCGGCCCCGCCGCGGCCAGGACCAGCCGCGCCATCGGTTCCGCTCGAAGCCCGGCGATCCGCGCAAGCAGGCCGCCAGCGTCATGCGCCGCCTGCAGGGATCCCGCATCCGGTCCGTCGGCACCGTCAGGAGCTACCAGGAGCGCCTGGCGCAGGTCGCCGCGCGCCTCGACACGCCGCTGGAGAAGCTCACCCCCGCCGCCGCCGTCGCCTACCTCGAGCGCCGCGCGACGGAGGTGGGCCAGAAGACGCTCGACATGGAGCGCCAGGCGATCCAAGCCATGATGCGCCACGTCACCATGCAGCTGCCGCCCGGGAGCACGCTGCGCGTCGTAAAGGCGGTCCGGGCCCGGACCCTCGAACCACGCGCCTACTCGCCGTCCCAAGTCCGCCTGGTCGCCGCCCGGCAGGCCGAGCGCAACGCGCTGGCCACCGAGATCGTGCACGCCAGCGGCATCCGCGCCCACGAGCTGCTGACCCTCGCCCGGCCGAGCGAGCAGCCGCCCCACGACCGCCGGGCTCAGTCGCGCCTCACCGGCACCGCGGCCGAGGGCATGAAGTTCGCCGGCAGGGACGGCGTGGTCTACACCGTCGCGGGGAAGGGCGGCCTCGTCCGTGAGGTTCTGCTGCCGCACCGCCTCGCCGAGCCTTCAGCGCCTCCTTCTCGCGCGCCAGCCGGGTCGTGTTCGGCAAGAGCCGCGGCGCCCATGGACTTCGCCACGCGTTCGCCCAGCAGCGCATGCGCGAGCTGGTCCGGCACACCGAGCACCGCCTGGCGCTCGCCATCGTCTCCGAGGAGATGGGTCACCTGCGCGCGGACGTCACCCGAACCTACTTGAGGTAGCCGCGTCTTGTGCGCGACGTGCAAGGGGCCTCGTACGCGTCCGCCGACGACAGCCCGGAATCCGTACGTCGTTTCCTGGGCCGCGTCCCATGCTTCGTTGCATGGCGCAGCACCTAGGTTCGCTCATTGAGTCAGTTCCGAGACTCGGCGACGGACGTCAGGCAGCCGATCCTCCCGTCCCTGCTCGATCCAGGCCATGATCGGTTCATCGTGGCATCCTGTCTTTTCCAACGCCCGCGCTATCCCGACGCATCGCCACCGCAGCAGGGGCACGTCAAACTCACTGTTCCCGGTGTCTGCCTCCTCGTACCTGAGCAACGGAAGCAACGCTGCCAATCCTGCGGTCACCGGGGCCCGCAACAGGGCTTGATGTTGCTTCTGTCCTTTGTCGAAGACCCATTCCGCGACCCACAGCGCACTTGGCAGCGCGACTGTCCGGCGCGTCTCTACGATGGCTCCGATTTCCCGCACCAGGTCATCGGGTGGTCCGTCCAGCAACCGTAGATTGGCGAAGTGCAGCCAGCACTGGAGCGCTGACGCCGCGTCGCCAACGGACTTCCGATCATCCTCCAGCAACGCTTTTCGGACCGCCTCAACAGCCCGCCCCCGCAGTTCCTTCCGAGACCTCGACAGTGCCGCCAGCAGCGGGAGCGGCGAGACATTGGACTCGGCAAGCCGCGAGCACTTCGCCACAAGTCCGTCGGCCACGCCGTCCGCAACGTCGACGTACATCAGCAGCGTAGTGACCCCGCGTACCGCATTGTTGGCCTCTGTCCTGTACCTACCGGTGACGTCAAAGGACAGGAACCGGGAGACCGGCGTTTCCGACCAACGCCTCAGCAACTGGAGAACCAAAACCTCATCATCGTGGGCAAGGTCAAAACCGAGCCCTTTCGAAGCCGAAAGTTCCTTCGTGTCGCCGATCGCGTGCAACGCCTGGTCGAGCAGCGATCCGGCGTCCTCGGCCTCCGAGTCGACGCCCGCCAGCCATTTGCCACGAAACCAATCCAGCGCCGTTCCCGGCGTCGGTTGCGGCATGCAGAAGAAAACCCACGGCCTGAGCTTCTCCTCTCCCGCGGGACCGCCTTGCCCGTCGTTCCCCTGCCATATGGCCGCAGCGACCATGTCTCTTTCCTGCGGCAGCAAGCCGTCCGACATGGCAACGTGGCACAGCCGCCGCATAGCCCGCGACCGCGCCTCTTCGTCGCCCCCAAATCCCCTGACGAGGAACTGCACTGTCCGCGCCCAGTCCCCTTCGGTGTCCGCATCCCGGGGCGGCAACCGCACATCTTCGCCGTCGAGCAACTCTCCCGGGTCGACGAACAAGTAGGGGTTCGGCGAGAACCCGTCCAATCCAACGATGGGCGCGTTCAGCAAGTCGAGGACGAAGTCCGCGCGATCGTCTTCCGGCAGCGCCTCCCACGACCTCGTCAGCAAGTTGCCGATTTCCGAGCGGAGCAGCACCTCTTCGTAGAACGCCCGGGTTTCGTAGCACGCCAGTGCGCATCGCATGACCCGGCGGGCGTCCGGCGCGTTCAGCCTCAACACCAGCCTCGACAGGCATTCCATCGCGGCACCTACTCTTTCGCGCGCGGCGACCACTCCTTCCGTAGGCTGTCGACCGAAACGTCGCTCCCGGTGGTAGCTGATTGTCCGCTCGCATGCGCGCACGACCGATTCGACGACCCCCTCGGGAAGCGAGGCGACCCTCGGTCTCGACATCAACCTCTTCAATAGATCGTCGGCACCTCCTTGCGCGGTCCGCAGCATGAGACGCAGTGCCAGTTCCACCTGCCCGTTGCGGTAGAACGCCTCGCTCGCCTTTCCGAGCATGTGCTTCGTCGGGGGCCAGCGATCCGCGAAAGACGGCAGTCCCGCCACCTCCGCGAGTCGAAGGACCCGATAGGCGGTCCGCGCACCCTGTTCCTCGGGGCTCGGAATGTCGGAGGCCACGAAACGGAGAGTACGCGTCGCATGCCTGCCCCCGAGATCAAATCCCGGACCTTTTTCCTCGGCGCTCTCCGCCCGATACTCGATGGCACTCGACAGCGCGCCTATCTCGCTCTCCGGGTCGCAGTTGAACCGAGCCAAGTGACGTGCCCGCCGCCGATACGCGCTGGATGCGCTGCCGCCACTCCAGGACCTGCTTTCCAGCGTTTTCGCCAGGTACGACGCCCACGCTTCCCGGGAGAGGGCAGAGATCTCTCCCGAACCTTCCTTTGCCGCACCCCGCAACTGTTCGATGGACCCGCGCAGCCACGGTAGTGCGTCGTCACTGTTCTGGTCACCTTCGAACATCAGCGCAGCCTTCCGCACGCCCCAAAACGGATCCCCGACGCCGACCTCCCACTCGGAAAGCCCCTTCCGCAACGCCTCCTCATCCGTCTCGTAAAGTGCCACGAGGCACTTCTCATGGTTCAACCGGTGATTGGCTTCGACGTCGTAGAGACCCAATTCGGCGGCGACGGCAACCGCCTTTTGGAAGCCTTCCTTGTCGAACGTCAGGCGCTTTTCGGTAACTAAAGCCAACGCCACGCGCGCCGCCAGAGGCCGGTCGACCTCGTTCCGTTCGGCGTCGCCGGCGTCCGTCGCGATCTCCTCCAACACGCCTTCGGCCGCCTCCGCCAGCCTGGCGCCCATTGCTTCGAGCCTTATCTCCCGCCGCCAGACTATTTCATGGAGGGCACGCAACCGACATTCCAGTGGCTTGCCGTCGACTGCCCCCAGCAGCTCATCCTCCTTGTTCGTCTGCAAGAGGTCGCCGGTCTCCTCGTGCATCCACGGGTCGAGCAGCTCCCGACGAGTCCGTTCCGGCAACGCAAGCCAACCGGGATAGAGTTCCCGGCTGTGCTTCCACGCCGCGACCACGTCGTCGACGTTTGCCTCTCCTGCCTCGTCGTCGCCGTCGTTAACGACTAGCGCAACGGCGCCTTTGGGAGCGTTCCATGCACTCCTGTCCACGGGTTCCAGGTGCGCGGGGACCACGGCGGGCGGCGGCAATGCCTTCGGCCACTCCTCCACGGGATACGGCTTCCCCGCTTCCAGCGAGGCCAGAATCCACTCCAACGCGAACTCGTGCCTACGCTGGTGTGCGCGCCAGTACACCGACTGCGGATGCCGCGCAAGATCAATCGGCATGACGTGGCTGTTCTCAAGCTTCTGCCGCTTGGCCTCGTCAAGCTCCAGCCAGCCCGCCAGATAGACCTTGGGCGCGTATTCGCCGAGTTCCTTTCGAACCCACTTGGACCACCGCTGGAAGTTCGGGTCATCGCCCGAAAAGCCGAGTAGCAGGAAGACGGTCTCCATCATCGCCTGCCGAGCGGTGTTCACGAAGGCAGCCGATTCCTTCGGATACTTGTCGAAATCGCATCTGGTGATCACCAGCGGGAAGTTCGCGGGCAACGACCCGTGCAGTTTCACGATTCGCGGGCGCGGCACCACCGGGATATCGTTCGTCGCTCTCACCACACCGTAGCTCGGCGTTGCGACCTGCTGCGCCGTGCGCTCCAGCAACGTATCCCAGTTCGTCGTGAACACATCCCTCCACTCCAGTGCCAGGAGGCGCTTGTGGTGTTCGCCGGGTTCAACCTCGTCGTCCCGGATTCGTTCGCGGAGGAAACGGTCCAGTTCCAGCCTTCCGAACTCGTCGCAGTAGTCTTGCGCGATCGCCAGCGGGTCTGCCGGCGTCCCTCCAGGCGCGCCATTGGGGCGCAGTCGTCGGAACATCGAGCGTATGAGTTCGTCCCAGTCGGGCAGCCGGGAACGCCCGGGCAGTTTTGATTCGGCGTTCCGACTGAAGCCGCTTCCCACCATCACCGATGCACCGTTGCCCCTTCCCCAAAGCGCATCGCGCACCACGTTGATACGGATCTGATCCGCGAAGGTCCCCGCTTCCGTCGACAACGTCGTCTGCTTCGGCCCTTCTGTTGCCTCATGTTCCCACTCACCCAATTGACGCGCCTCCGCCAGCCTCGACTAACGGGATCATCTTAAGGTCCCCCTTCGCCCACCGCCACGCTCCGGACGGATGGTGACTCGCCGAATCCCCCGCGAGCCACGGGACATCGAGCACTCCTCGTTGAACCTCACTCGTCGACTGCTAACCGCCACTGTCTAGGAAACCGGGTCGCACGACGACAGATAAGGATCCATGTCACCGCCACAGAGCCGAAATGTCGGTGCCGTCCACGCGTCCGGCGCGTCGTTTCGCGCTTATGAGGGCCAGCTTGAAGGTGCTCGGCAAGAGGCCGGGTGCCACAGATGCGGACGCCGCTCCGTCCACCAGAGCACGTAGGAACCCGCGCACGACGCGGAACGCCCGCTCTACATCATGGCCGAGAAGATGGGCCACTGGAGAGCAGCCTACACCTAGGCCGAGTCCGATGGCGGCGTACCTTCCTGTGACGTGCTCGTGGTCCTAGCGCCGTCAGCGGTCTCCCGCGGATCCGGCGTCCGTCGGATACCGGCCAACCCTGACACCCGTGCTCGCCCGGTCAACCGGGGGGTTCTCCGCTGCGCTTCGACCTCGCCGGGGGCGAGGTGACCGGCCTGCGCGCGCGTGTCCGCCCTGTCCAGGCATCCGACGCATCCCGCGTCGGGAACTTCCAGCCTGAACAGGAGAACTCCCATGTACATCGAACTGCTCGTCGCGCAATGGAGCGGCAAGCTCCCGTCCGGCTTCGTCCGGCCACCCGTCCTCCGGCAGCCCCTGCCTCGGTGCGCCCAAACCCGATGCACGAGGACCGTGTGGATCAAGCCCGACGGGACGCTTGCGAAATCGTGCCGCCCGTGCCTCGATCGCCGGGCCGCCAGTTGCCACAGGCGCCGAAGACACTTCGTCGAACTCGGCGGCTGCAGAAGATGCGCCTACCGCCCGAGGCTCGAAGGCGACTACCTCTGCGCGCGCTGCCGCGAGGACCGCGACGCCGAGCGGGAGCGGAGCCGTGCGGACAACCGCGACGCCGCCGCCGTTGACGAGTTCGCGGCCAGGCCCGACAGGGCGCACGACCCGAGCGACATGGACTGCGGCGTGTCGATCTGGAACGGCCGCGCAAAAGCCGGTTCCCAGCGCCGCCTACTGGTCGCCGCTGCCCGATCCGGAACCGCACGAGGAGCGCGAATGGGCCACTTCGATCCATGACAGCGGATGGAGATACAGACGCTGCTGATCGCGCCTCGCGGTCGAGGCGCGGCATTCCGGATCGTCGCGTCTCGACCGTCGCCACTTCCAGTCTCCGGCCGACCCGGCAACCGTCCCCACTCGGCTCCCTGCACGAAAACCCCGCCGGAGCCCCGTTCAGACCCCGATCCGCGCCTCTGTCACGCTTCACAGTGCCCTCGTTTTCAAAGGCGCAGCCGAAGTGTCGAACCAGGGCACTGTGGCGAGGTCGCAACGCCGAACATCCGCCGGGCCCCACGGTCGCATCCAGAACGCATCGCCCTCGACAACGAACCACTCGTCGCCAGCCTCTTCGCCGCGGCGCAGTTCCCCGGTCCCCGAGCGTCCGCCGCCCCGAGGGAAGAACGCCGCCGCCTTCGCAACCGACACCGGCTCGCAACATGGCGACGCCGCCTCGTGCCGGGCACGGCGCGGCGGCGGCAGCAGCTTTTTTCTTTTCACTTTTCTTTTGCTTTGCTATGGATGGTCGCGATCCCCGAACCGCCGCGGTGCGGCAACCGCCATCTGGCAGGTGTCGTTTCCGGCACTTCCGGCCGAGCGGAAAAACGGTCTCCGCGAGACCGTCGTCCCAGGTGATCGGGGGTGTTGTCGGGCGCGCGGAACGCGCGCCGTCAGTCCCGGCTGCGCAGCTGCTCCTTCAAGCCGGCGAGGATCGAGCCGACGTTCACCGGCGCCCGGGTGCTCGGGTTCAGGTCGCAGGCGCGGCACACGCCGTCGCCGCGGTCGCCGCCGGTTCCCGGCGACTCGAAGCGCCGGCCGCACTGCCGGCACTGGCCCAGGCGGGGATCGGCGGCGTCGAACCGGCCGCCGCGCCGGGCACCGGCATCCTCGAGCGACCGCGGCGGCAGCCCCGTCAGGTCGCCGCGCACCAGCGCCGCGAGACCCCGCAGGCGCGAGCGCGAAACCCGCTTCTCGCCCAGCTTGCCGAAATAGTCGCGGAGGCGCTCCTCGATCCTCTCGCGGTGCGGGTCGTCGGCCAGCTCCTCGGCGACGAACCTGGCGATCGTCACCCGCTCCCTGCCGTTCGCGGCGGCACGCTCCGGGACTGCGCCGCCAGCCTTGCCGCCCCGTTTGCGGCCGCTCCCCCCGGTCCCCGAGTCCCGGTCGCCGCCGCCGTTCCGGCGCTCCGGACCATTGGTTCGGTTTTCGACACTACCGGATTCCGCTTCCGGTTCCCGCGGTCCGGACTTGTCGGGGGAGGTCGGCTCGCCGGAGGCCTTCGACGCCTGGTCTTCCGCTCCGGCGTCTACCGCGCCGCTCTTCGCTCCACCGTTGTCGACTGCGCCGCGCTGTCCGGCGCGGCGCGGACCCGCCTGCCCTTCCGCGGCCCGACGCCGGCCGCGCACCAGCTTCGCCACCGGCGTGTCGAGTTCCTCACCGGCCAGCAGCCCGCCCCAGAACGACTCGCCCAGATACCAGGCCGTGCGCGGCGCGCCGTCCACCGGCACCAGCAGCCCGTGCCGCATCAGAGTCGCCACCGCCGCCGCGAACGACGCGTTCGTCTTGATGCGCGCCATCGCCATCAGCCCCGCCCGCGTCTCCCAGCACACGAACGCCGAGGTCACGCAGAACATCGACACCGCCGTCAGCAGCGACGCTTCGATGGCCGTCAGTTCGAGCGAGGCCGCCAGCTCTGCGCAGCGGTTCCAGCGCAGCTCGTGCGGGATCTCCCGGTCCCTGATTTCGGAGAGCCACCGAACGGCGACGGCCTCCCGCCGCTTGCCGCGGCCGCCGCTGCCGCGCTTCGGCTTCGGCCGGTCCAGCGCCCCGACCAGTTCCCGCGTGCGCTCCCGCGCCGGTTCCTCGCCGCAGCCCTCCTCGGCGGCGACCGCGCCGCACACCGCCTCCTCGAGCGCCGGACGCACCGCGTCCACGTCGGCCGGCGCGTCGAACGACAGTTCCGTCCGTCCGGCCAGGTGCCCGCGCTCGCGCGCGACCGCCGCGACCTCCGTCCACCGCGCCACGTACTGAGTCGGCGTGCGCACCTCGCGCGCGGCGCACAACGCCACGACCTCCGCCATCGGCGCCGCGTCCACCCGGGCGCAGCGGCCCGGAGGACATCTGCGCGTCGGTTCTACCGTCTTTGGCAAAGGCGCCCGGCGATGCGGGCGCTACGGGGTCTTCCAAGCGTGGAAGGGGGCGGGTCTGCGGCATGGCCAGTCGTGCTCCGAATCGGGACTGGCCCTTCCATATACACGGATGACGGGGGCATGCAACCAGTGCAGGGGGGTATCCGTGGCAAAAGTTACTATCTAGAAGTGTCTACCCTTTCTAAAACATATAAAAATTGAATAAACACAATAAGTTATATGACATGTCTGGCGTCCCCTAGGGGAGTCGAACCCCTGTTACTGGGATGAAAACCCAGTGTCCTAGGCCTCTAGACGAAGGGGACCACGCAAAAGAGCAGCGCGCACTATACCAGAACGCCTCCCGTTGGCAGCAATGCAACAGCGACATGGCGACATCATGCCGGGAATGGGCGTACAAACCGTGGGGCGGATCTCGCATAGCCTTTCCGACCCGGCCCCATTGGCCCCGAAACGGGCGAGTGGCTACGTTGTGATGCATTTGGGAGTTTCAGAGGACGCCAGACTGGCTGATGCCGCTACGCATCCGCGACTACGTGGACTGCCACCACCTCGACGCGTGGCACGCCGATGACCGGCGCCTCGGCGCGGACGACCGGCTGCAGCCGGTGCTGCCCGTCGTCATCCACACCGGCCGCGAGCGATGGTCGGCGGCGCAGCGGGTGCTCCTGGCGGAGCGGAAGTTCGGCCCGGAGCCCGCCCGCAGGCGGCGCTTCTCGCCGACGTGGACGATGCGGACCGCCTCGGCGAAGTGGGCAGCTGGATCATCGACTGCAATACCGGCGACGACTTGATCGCCCGCGTTGACGAGAAGTGAATCCGCAGCAATCCGTGGTAATCCGCAGCAAGAGTGGCCGGCGCAAGGACTCGGCTATCGGCGGCCGTTGCTTGTGTCCAGAAGGGCGGTGCCGACTTCGTTGGCGGCGAAGTGGCGGGCGGTTCGACCGCTGCGGACGCCTCGGGCCAAGGCCCAGCGGATGGCGGCCTTGGCGCGGTCCTCGTTCCATTCCAGGGTGAGGCCGCGTTCGCTGGCGATGCGCTCGAGCCAGTGGCGGGCGACGGCCAGGTATTCGTCCTGGCGGAAGGCGTGGAAAGAGAGCCAGAGACCGAAGCGGTCGGACAGGGAGATCTTCTCCTCCACCACTTCTGCCTCATGGAGTTCGCCGCCGATGTGGGTGGCGGCGGTGTTGTCGGTCATGTATTCGGGCAGCAAGTGGCGGCGGTTGGACGTGGCGTAGATGAGGGTGTTCTCGGCGGTGGCGAACACCGAGCCTTCGAGCGCGCTCTTGAGGGCCTTGTAGGAGGATTCCCCCGGCTCAAAGGAGAGGTCGTCGCAGACCAGCAGGAAGCGATAGGGCTCTTCGTCCACGAGTTCCAGGATCGCGGCCAAGTCCACCAAGGACTCCTTGTCCAACTCGATGAGTCGCAGCCCTTCGTCTGCGTATCGGTTCAGGAGGGCGTGCAGCAGAGAGGACTTGCCGGTGCCGCGCGCGCCCCACAGGAGGGCGTTGTTGGCTGGATGACCGGCGAGGAACTGCTCGGTGTTGGCGACCAGGCGCGCCTTCTGATCGTCGATGCCAAGCAAGTCGCTGAGGCCGATGGGGTCCAAATGCCCGAACGGCACGAGGCGGCCGAAAGCTCCCCCCATCCAGCGCGCCGCTCGGTGTTCGCGCCAGTCCAGCGCACCGCGCGACGGCAGGATGGCGAGCAGCCGCGTCAGCAGCTCGCTGGCCTGCTGCGCGAGCTCGGAGGTCGACACGCTCATGGGCACTGCGCCGTCGGCATCACGAGCGGGCACGCAGTTCGACTACATTGTCGGCGCGCTTGACATAGATCTCGCGTTCGCGACCGGGTCCGTCAATGCCGATGCGGCCCGTGTCGAACAGCCGAATGTCGAAATGCTGGGACGCGTCTGGGTCGTCCGAGCGATCCGGGTGCAGCACCAGCGTGTGCCCGGACAGCCGCCAGACGCCAGTTTCCTCGTCGCTGCCGTCCAGGGCCACATAGCGACCGCCATCAAGTTCGCCACCAAGGCGCAACAGCCGCCTCTCCCCCGTGCCATCTCGATGCCATGCGCCAGGCAGATTGAGTTGCGTAACCCAACGTCGCCTGGCCGCTCGCATGCTTCGCAGATACAGAACCACGGCACCGACGACAGCCGCCAACAGGAGGTAGCTTGTCACCGCAGCACCTCGCGGTCCACCCCGGTGAGCGTCGCATCGACGGACATGGCGACCCAGTTTTCCACCTCCGCAAGCGACTGCTCCACCACCCGCAGGCTGTCTGCCGTCGCCACCACCTGCCAGCTTGCCTGCCGATGCGAGTTCTGGTGGCCCCTCTCGCACACGGCCAGATGCGGCTTGCGCCCGAACCTCTCGCGCAGCCGCGACAGACGATGTCGCTTTTCCTTCAGCGAGCGGCAGCCTTCAAGATGAAAGTCGAGCTCCAGTACGCCGATGTGCATTTCCGTTCCCTCGCTGGGTTTCGCCTGTTCGGGAACCCCTCTGACCAGCCCACGGCAGCGGCCTGGGCCGATTGCCTCCCCGACGCGTCTGGCGGGCGAGACGCCCTCTCTCCAGAAGAGGCTCCCCCCTATCCGGAGAATGCACGAACACTCTCCCGGCTCTTGGGGATTCGCGGGCCGCCTTCTTTTCAATCCGCCGCCACCAGCGTCCGCATCTCCTCGAATCCAGTGCGTGCCACGTCGTCCGGGATCAGCGGATAGCGGATGCCCGCCCATTTCTGCACCACGCGCACCACCTGGCAGGAGTAGCCGAACTCGTTGTCGTACCAGACGTAGAGCACGATGCGGTTGTCGTCGACGATGGTGGCGCCGCCGTCCACGCAGCAGGCGTGGCGGTTGCCGATCATGTCGCTCGACACCACTTCCGGCGAGGCCGTGAAGTCGATCTGGCGCTGCAGAGAGGAGTTGAGCGCCGTGTCGCGCAGGAACTCGATGGCCTCCTCCCGCGTGGTGGACCGTTCCAAGGTCAGGTTCAGGATCGCCAGCGACACGTTCGGCGTCGGCACGCGGATGGCGTTGCCGGTGAGCCGGCCTTTCAGCGACGGCAACAGCTTCGCCACCGCATCCGAGGCGCCCGTCTCCGTGATTACCATGTTGAGCGATGCACTGCGGCCCCTGCGCGCCTTCTTGTGGTAGTTGTCGATGAGATTCTGGTCCGGCGTGTAGGCATGCACGGTCTCCATGTGGCCGTGCTCGATGCCCCAGTGATCGTGAACCGCCTTCAGCACCGGAACGATGGCGTTGGTGGTGCAGGAGGCGGCCGAGAGAATCGTGTCGGCCTCCGACACCTCGTGCGAATTGATGCCGGAGACGATGTTCTTGATCGCGCCCTTGCCGGGGGCCGTGAGCATCACCCGCGAGATGCCCGGCGAGGCCAGGTGCTCGCTCAGGCCGGCCTCGTCGCGCCAGGCGCCCGTGTTGTCGATGAGGATGGCATCGTCGATGCCCGAGGCGCGGTAGTCGATGGCGGAACGGTCGCTCGCGTAGATGAAGCGGATGACGTTGCCGTTGGCGATGATGCAACTGTTCTCCTCATCCACCCGAATCGTGCCCCGGAACGCGCCGTGAACCGAATCCCGCCGCAGGAGAGCCGCCCGCTTGCGCACGTCGTCGCCGCTGCTGGGCCGCACCACCACCGCCCGCAGCCGAAGCTGATCGCCGCCACCGGTCTTTTCGATCAGCAGCCGAGCCAGCAGGCGGCCGATCCGGCCAAAGCCGAACAGCACCACGTCCTGGGGCTTTTCGATGGGCGGCGTCTTGCGCCCGATCACCGTGGCGCAGGCCTCGCGGGCGTATTCGAGCGGCATTTGCCTGGTGCCCGCTTCCATGCGCTCCATGTAGCGCACCGCCAGCTTGCCCACATCCACATGCGAGGGGCCAAGATCAAGCTTGGACATCGCCTCGATGATGGGGAAGCTCTCGAATTCCGACAGTTCGTTCCGCGCCACCTGACGCACGTAGCGATGCGTCCGCATGATGTCCGTGACGCTCTGGTTGTGCAGCGGCCGGCCATAGCAATAGGTGACCACATTGTTGCGATAGAGCCGACCGATCAGCGGAATCATCGCCTCGGCAAGGGCTTCGCGTTCCTTCCAGTCGGGAAAGTAGTCGTCCAGATGGGGTAGCGCCAAGGCTGCGTCCTCGTCGAAGTGGTTGGGGCGGTGCCTGCCCTGGCCGGAGCCGTATATCCCCGCCCAACGCGCCAGCCGGATCGGCGGCCGGCGTCGGCAGGCCCTCGTGTCGTGTATTATCCGTCGCCAGAGGCACGCCGTAAAGAAAACCGCCGTGGCCAAGCAAGGCATATCCACCGGGGCAACAGGCAAGGTGCCCGGAGCAAAGCTCGCGGCGCGCTTTTGTTCGGGGCGCTTGGAGCCTTGGATTTCCATCAAGCCAGTTGGGAGACAGGGCCATGAAAGCCCGCTTTTGGTCAGGATCGAACCTCGCCATCGCCGTCGCGTTCGCCGCGCAGACGGCCATCGCGCAAGACACAGATGCCCCATCGGAGGACGAATACGACGAAGTCGTGGTCACCGTCGGCACCCGCGCCGCACCTCGTTCGGCCACCGCCTCCCCCGTGCCGGTGGACGCCATCGACTACGACGCCCTCGCAGACCAGGGCGTCGGTGACATGACCGACCTCTTGCGCACCACCATCCCCTCGTTCCACGTCAGCACCAACCCGTCCCGCGACGCCGCCGCGCTGCTGCGGCCCGTGAACCTGCGCGGCCTCGCCCCCGACCACACCCTGGTGCTGGTGAACAACAAGCGCCGCCACCGCGCCGCCGTCATCCAGTGGATCTCCAACGGCGCCTCCGACGGTGCCCAAGGCCCCGACATCTCCGCCATTCCCGCCGCCGCCATCGAGCGCATCGAGGTGCTGCGCGACGGCGCCGCCGCACAATACGGCTCCGATGCCATCGCCGGCGTCGTCAACTTCGTCCTCAAGGACGACAGCGAAGGCGGCAGCATCGAGGCCAAGTACGGCGCACACACCGAAGACGCCAGCGAAGACAACATGCTGGTGTCCGCCAACTTCGGCACCGCCCTCGGCAGCACCGGCTTTCTCAACCTCAGCGCCGAGTTCAACTCCGCAGCACCCACCGACCGCAGCGTGCAGCACCCGGATGCCATCGCCATGCAGGCGGTCGGCACCAACGTCGTCAACCCCGCCAAGCCGTGGGGCAATGCCGAGATCAAGCGGGCGCTCAAGACCTTCGTCAACACGGGACTCGACATCAACGACACCACCCGCGCCTATGCCTTTGGCAACTACACCAGCCGCGACATCGAGACGGCCTTCTTCTACCGCTCGCCGCAGGGCCGCTCCGGCGTCTATCAGTCGGGCGGCAAGATCCTCATCGGCGGCGGCCAGTACTGCAAGGACAAGTACGACTACGACGCCACGCCCGCCAACGTCGTCATGGTGCGCGACCTGATCTACCGCGATCCGTCCTGCTTTGCCTTCGTGGAATTCCTGGCGGAAGGCTTCACCCCGGCGTTCGGCGCGGAGATGACCGACTACGCCGGCGTCTTCGGCGTCGAAGGCAGCCTCGACAACGGACTGCTCTACGACGTGTCCCTGAGCCAAGGCCACAACGGCATCGACTTCTACATCGACGACACCGTGAACGCCTCGTTCGGCGCCACCACGCCGCGCTCGTTCGAACTCGGCGAATACCTGCAAACCGAGACCAACTTCAACGTCGATGTCTCCTACCCCGTCGACGCCGGACTCGCCTCCGATCTCAACGTGGCCGCCGGCTTCGAATGGCGCAACGAGAACTTCGAGATCAAGACCGGCGAACGCTACTCCTGGGCCACGGGGCCGTTGGGCGCAGACGGCTTCTCCGCCCGCTCGAACGGCTTCGGCGGCTTCAATCCGGCGAGCGCCGGCTCCTGGGATCGCGCCAACATCGCCGCCTACGTCGATCTCGAAGCCGACGTGTCGGACACGTGGCGCGCTGGCGGCGCCCTGCGGTTCGAGGATTTCGAGGACTTCGGCGGCGTGCTCAACTACAAGCTCGCCACCATCTTTCAGATGACGGACACCGTCGCGGTGCGCGGCTCCGTCGGCAGCGGCTTCCGGGCGCCGACGCCGGGGCAGCAGAACGCCAACAACCTGGCGACGGTGGTGGACGCCGCCACGGGCGTCTTCCGCGAGCAGGGAACGGTGGCGTCGAACAATCCGGTGGCGCTGGCGCTCGGCGGTCGGCCGCTGGACGCCGAGACTTCCGTGAACTTCACGGTTGGCCTGGTGGCGGAGCTCGACAACGGCATCGACCTCACCCTCGACTGGTTCGCCATCTACCTCGATGACCGAATCGCGCTGTCGGAAAACCTCACCGTGGACGACGCGCTGCGCATGAGGCTGCTCGCAAGCGGCGTGTCGGAGGCCGCGGACTTCAACCGCGTGCGCTACTTCACCAACGACTTCGACACGGAGACGACGGGAATCGACGCGGTGGCGTCCTACGCCTTCGACAGCGACGCCGGCGCCACAAGTCTTTTCATCGGCATCAACTACACCAGCACCGACGTGAGCGACTTCGAGCAGGCATCCACGGGCAGCCGCAGCCGCGCCATCACCAGCGGCTCGCCGGAGACGCGCCTGAGCGCGATGGCGACGCATCTGATGGACGAGTGGACCTTCACGGCGCGCTACAATTTCTATGGTGGCTGGTATGACTCCGACGATGGCGCGGACCATGACGGCTACGGCTATCTGGACCTGGTGGCGCAGTACCAGTTCGACGAGAGCATCTCGGCGCTGATCGGCGTGGACAACGTGCTCGACACCTATCCCGACGAAGCGAATCGCTCGCCGAGCTCCGGGCGGCTGTATCCGCGCTATTCGCCGGCCGGCTACAACGGCGCGCTGGTGTACGGCCGGGTTCGCTACGCGTTCTGATCGGTCATTCGAGCCAAGCGGCCGAGGAAGCCATGCAAACCCAAGTGCAGGTGACGGGGATGGTCTGCGAGGGCTGCTCCGCCGCCGTGCAACGCGTCGTCACGGCCCTCGACGGCGTGCAGGAGGCGCGGGTGGATCACCTCAGCGGCGATGCCCTCATCGAGCACGAGGACACGGTGGCGCTGGCGACCATCGCCCAGGCCATCCGCGACGCCGGCTTCGATGTGGCGGGGGCCGCGCCAGCGGACCTCTGACCGAGTCGGTTCGCTGGCGGCTCCTGCCCCCAGAGCGAGGGCAAGGCGCCCTTCCGCCGGAGGAAGAGGGAAACCCACACACCATCAAGGAGAAAGGTCGCTTGCTCAAGAGAGCCTACAAGATCGTCTGGCCCTTTGCGTTTCTCGCCGGCGGCATCGTCGCCGTGACCGCCGACGGCCATGTCCACTTCAGCATCTTCGGCATCGGCATGGATCTGCACAGCCTGATGTGGTTCCTGATGGCCATGGCCCACGCCGACGCCCTCTGGGGCTGGAAGCGACGAAGCCAACCGGCAGCCGACATCGTCCTGCGAAGGGGATGACGCAAGCCATCCATTCCTCTTCGAGCGCGCTGCCCGTAGCTCAATAGGGCGCGTCAGGGCGCGTCGCCCCTACGGGCGGGCGATGGAGGGCGGGACGTGTCTCACTCCAAGAGAGGAAGTCGCTCCGCAACCTCCAGCGGGACGGCTTCCCGCCTCCGTACGCGCGCAAGGCGCGTCAGTGCATCTCCAAGCCGCCCGCTACGGTGAGGGCAACGCCCGTCACGTTGGCGGCCGAGGCCAGATAGACAGCCGCCTGCCCCATGTCCGCCACCGTCTGCGGGCGCCCCAACGGGATCAGTTCCGTCATGCGCGCTTCGAACGCCGCCTCGCCTTGGTTCGCCATCAGATGGTCGTGCCACATGGCCGTGCCGACGATGCCGGGGCAGAGCGCATTGACGCGAATGCCGTGAGGCGCGAACTCCTGCGCCAGCGACTGCGTGAAGCCCACCACGGCGAACTTCGACGCGCAGTAGGCGGACATGTTGCGGGAGCCTCGCTTGCCGGCAACGGATGCCGTGTTGACCACCGCCGCGTCGTCAGACTCCCGCAACACCGGCAGCGCCGCCTGCGTCATCAAGTAGATGCCCTTCACGTTCACGTCAAAGATGCGATCCCAGCTTTCGACAGGGAAGCTCTCGACCGGCCCGCTGTCCACCACCCCGGCGTTGTTCACCAGCACATCGACGCCACCAAAGCGCTCGCGCGTGAACGCCACCGCCGCCGCACAAGCCTCGGCATGGGTGACATCAAGCGCCACGGAGTCCACCTCGCCGAACGCCTGCAAGTCTTCAATGGCCTCCGCCATCTGCGCACTGCTGCCAAGCGCGTAGTTCCAATTCGCTCCGCCACCAAGATCCGCAATCACGACGCGCTCCCCGGCTTCGAGAAACGCCTGCGCGATCCCCTTGCCAATCCCCGAGCACCCCCTGTCACCAAGACCGTCCTGCCACTCACAGCGTTCCCCTCGACCAACCCAGGCGCCCGATGGTACGGCACGAACGCCTTGCGTGCCGCCGCCAAGGCGGCCCCCGGCGGCCCCCCGAGAAACCTACGGATTCTCGAATCCGCCCAAAGGGGGTAATGGGGATTGGGGGGCCTCGGAAGGGGCTTCTCACACGCCGAAGCTAACCGTCTTCACCAGCGCGAACACTGCCATGTCGGGTTCGAGGCGCAGCTCTTCCACCGCTGCCAGTGTGAGGCGGGAGCGGACGCGGGCGGTGCGTAGCTGCACCAGTGCTTCGACCAGGCCCGGCCCTTCGCCCGGCGTTAGTTCCAGCAGCCTTCCGGGCAGGACGTTGCGAATGCTGATGCCTTCTGGGCGGCGGGTTGCCAGTGCCACGTCGCGGGCGCGGATGCGGAGCCGCACCACCTGGCCGTCCGCACCGCTGATCTCCGGCACGGCGAACTCGTCGCCGTCCACGTCCACCCATGTCAGGTGCAGCCTGGAGTCGCGGCGGATGACCCGGCCCGCCAGCAACACGCCCGCCTCGAAGCGGCCCATCGCTGGCTGCAAGTCGAGCCGTTCCAGCATCTGCATTGTCGGCCCGTGTGCCTGCACTTGACCTGCGCTCAGCAACACCATGCGGTCGGCGAACCGCGCGACCTCGTCGATGTCGTGGCTCACGTAGAGCGCAGGGATGCCGAAACTGGTGAGAGCCTCCTCCAGATACGGCAGGATGTCGGCCTTGCGCTCGCGTTCCAGTGCCGCCAGCGGCTCGTCGAGCAGCAGGATGCGCGGGCGCGTGAGCAGCGTGCGGCCCAACGCCACCCTTTGCCGTTCGCCGCCGGAGAGGGATGCCGCGCGGCGGTGCAGCAGCGACTGCAAATCCAGCGCACTCACCACGTCGGCGCGGTCGAATCCCCCACCAGCGGCGCCTTCGTTCCCCGGCCAAAAGCCCCCCCGCCGCGCCGCGAAGTCGAGATTGCCGGCAACATCGAGATGCGTGAACAGCCGTGTGTCCTGAAACATGAAGCCAGCCTCCCGGCGGTGCGGCGGCACGTCTTTGCGCGTGGCCGAGTCGAACCACGTTTCGGCGCCAACGACGATGCGGCCCCTGTCCGGGCGCTCGAACCCGGCCACGGCACGCAGCAAGGTCGTCTTGCCGCTGCCGCTGGCGCCGAACACCGCCGTCACCCCTTCGAGGGGCACTTCCACCGCCACGGTGAGACCAAAGTCCGCCCGTTGCAGGTGGACGTCCACCATCAAGGCGCTTTCGGCAGGCATGGTTGGGTCAGCCGACATGCGGTGGAAACTTCCGATTGAGTGAATACACCAGCACCAGCACGACGAAGGAGAAGACAAGCAGCCCCGCCGACAATGCGTGCGCCTCGGCGTAGCGCAGCGTCTCCACATGCTCGTAGATGGCGATGGACACGACCCGTGTCTCGCCCGGGATGTTGCCGCCCACCATCAACACCACGCCAAACTCGCCGATGGTGTGGGTGAAGGTGAGCACGGTGGCGGTCAGGAAGCCGCGCGCAGACAGCGGCACGGCAACGCAGGCGAAGGCCACCAGCGGCGACGCCCCGAGGCTGGCGGCGGCCTCGAAGGGGCCATCGCCGAGCGCTTCGAACGCCGCCGCCAGCGGCTGCACCATGAAGGGAAGGGAGTAGACGAGCGACGCGACCACGAGCCCGGAGAACGAGAACGTCAGTGCCTCGCCGGTGAGTTGCAGCCAGAAGCCGCCCACCGGCGACAGGGGCCCCAGCGCCACCAGCAGATAGAAGCCGAGCACGGTGGGCGGCAGCACCAGGGGCAGCGCTGTCACCGCCTCCACCACCGGCTTCGCCCGCGAACTGGTGCGCGCCAGCCAATATGCCAGCGGTGTGCCGAGCAGGAGCAGTCCCGCGGTGGTCACCGTGGCCAGAAGCAGGGTTAGCCAGACGGGGCCGAAGTCCATCAGGCCGCTATCCGCAAGACGCGCCCTGCGGCGCGCAGGGAGGGCAGAGTGCCCTCCCTGCAAGGCCCGGCCGGGCCTTCACTTGACCCAAGCCACGCCTCCTCCCCAAGGCGCGGACTGCCTTCACTCGCCGCCACTGCCACGCCTCCCTGCAATGGCGCGCATGCCCTCACGGTCGTGCTCTCTGGAGGGAGGGCGTCGCGCCGTCAGGCGCCGCTTCGACACCGTAGCCAAGGCTCGCGATGATGGGTCGCGCATCGGTGCGCAGGAACGCGACGAATGCCGTCGCGACGGCATTGACCTTGGCACGGGTGAGCAGGATGGCGTCCTGGCGAATCGGCTGATGCAGGGACCCGGGCACGAGCCACAAGCTGCCGTGGGCGGCTTGCTCCGCCTGTGCCGCGGCGACCAGCCCAAGGTCGGCATTTCCCGTGGCAACGAGCGCGAACGCTTGCCCGACGCTTTCCGCCGTGACAAGGCGTTCCTGTGGCCGTGCCCCGAGGCGGAACAGCGCCTCGCGCGCCGCCCGGCCGTAGGGCGCAAGTTCCGGATTGGCGATCGCCAGCTTGCGGAAACCGCCGGAGCGGAGAGTGGCGGCGTTCAGCTCCATGCCGTCCCGGCCGCTCCAAAGCGCCAGCCGACCGACGGCGTAGGTGAAGCGTGACCCGGCAAGCCCGAGCCCCTCCTCTTCCAGCAGCGCCGGCCGCCGCTGATCGGCGGCCAGGAAGACATCGAAGGGCGCGCCATTGCGGATCTGCGCATAGAGCTTGCCCGTCGAGCCCGCAACCAAGGCAACGTCGCCGCCATGCACTTCCGTGAAGTCGCCAACGATGCGCTCGGCTGGACGGACGAAATTCGCCGCCACCGCCACTAGCAGGTCCGCGCCATGCGCCCCGGAGGACAGCCAAGGTGCGGCCGCAGCCAGCACCCGGGCAACGACCGCGCCGACCGGGCCACGGAGGCGCAGCACCGACGAACAGGCGGATTTCACCGAGGCATTGTACACAGACCGTCCGCCAACCGCGAAATGGAGTCTGATCCAATATCGAGATGAGCCTGAACGGAGAGGCTGACTGAGCAGCCAAGCACGGCGCGCGGCCCCTTCCGCTCGACGGGGGATTCGGCAATACTTCGGGGCTTCCCAACGTTCCCGGCAAGGAGCGCATGTACCAGTACAGCAACTTCGACCAGCGGTTCATCGACGAGCGGGTGGAGCAGTTCCGTTCGCAGACGGAACGCTATCTCGCCGGCGAACTGACGGACGATCAGTTCCAGCAACTGCGGCTGCGCAACGGCCTGTACATCCAGCGCCTTGCGCCGATGCTGCGGATCGCCGTGCCCTACGGCATCCTGAGCGCCACGCAACTCAAGGCCCTCGCCCGCATCTGTCGCGACTACGACAAGGGCTACGGCCACCTTTCCACGCGGCAGAACGTGCAGATCAACTGGCCCGAACTCATCGATGTGCCGGACATTCTGGCGGATCTCGCCAAGGTGCAGATGCACGCGATCCAGACCAGCGGAAGCTGCATTCGCAACATCACCACCGACCAGTTCGCCGGCGTCGCCGCCGACGAGCCGATCGACCCGCGCCCGTGGTGCGAGGCGATGCGGCAATGGTCCACGTTCCACCCGGAGTTCGACTGGCTGCCGCGCAAGTTCAAGATCGCCGTCAGCGGCGCCGAGTCCGACCGGGCGGCAACCCACGTGCATGACATCGGCATTCACATCCGCCCCGGCAAGGACGGCGAACCGTTGTTCGACTTCCTTGTCGGCGGGGGCCTTGGGCGCACGCCCGCCATCGGCGCCCGCATCCGCGACGGCTTGCCCGAACGCCATCTGCTCACCTATCTCGAAGCCATCCTGCGGGTGTACAACCGCCATGGCCGGCGCGACAACAAGTACAAGGCGCGCATCAAGATTCTCGTCCGCGCCATGACCCCGGAGGGCTTTCGCGAAAAGGTGGACGCGGAGTGGGAGCGGCTCAGGGACAGCCCGAGCACCTTGCCGGCGGCGGAGCTCGACCGCATCAAGGCCTGCTTCCAACCGCACCCCTACGCCAGCCTGGAAGACGAAACCGACCTGCTCGCTGCCGAGCGACTCGCGAACCCGGCGTTCGACATCTGGCTGCGCAGCAACGCGGCGCCGCACAAGCGCCCCGGATACGCCATCGTCACCCTTTCCACCAAGCCCACCGGAGTGCCGCCAGGCGACGTCACCGACATCCAGATGGATGCGGTGGCGGACTGGAGCGAACGCTTCGGCTTTGGCGAGGTGCGCATCTCGCACGAGCAGAACCTCGTCCTGCCGGACGTGCCGCAGCGCGATCTTGCGGCGCTGTTCCGGCTGGCCGGGGAGCAGGGCCTGGCGCAGGCCAACGCGGGTCTCCTCACCGACGTCGTCTGCTGCCCGGGCGGCGACTACTGCTCGCTCGCCAACGCCAAGTCGATTCCGGTGGCGGAGGCCATCCAGAGCCGCTTCGACGACTACGACTACCTGCACGACCTGGGTCCTCTGGACCTCAACATCTCCGGCTGCATGAACGCCTGCGGCCACCACCACGTCGGCCACATCGGCATCCTCGGCGTGGACAAGCGCGGCGCGGAGTTCTACCAGGTCTCCCTCGGCGGCAGCCAGGGCCCCGACGCCTCCCTCGGAAGGATCGTCGGCCCTTCCTTCTCCCGCGCCGAGCTGCCGGACGTGATCGGGAAGATCCTGGACGTGTACCTGCAGAGCCGGTTCGAGGGCGAGGACTTCCTGCACTGCTGTCGCCGCATCGGCATCGAGCCGTTCCGGGAGCGGGTCTATGCCGACGCTGGTTAGGGACCTCGAGATCGCCGAGGACGACTGGCGGCTGGTGGACGAGGGCCCGTCCGAGCCCGGCCTCATCGCGCCCCTCGACGCCTGGCGCGAGAATCCGGAAGGCGCCGGCGTCTGGCTGCGCAGCGACACGGAAATCGAGGAGGTGGCGGGCGAGGTCCTGGCCGCCCCCGTGGTCGCCGTCGAGTTCCCCGCCTTCGCCGACGGCCGAGGCCTCAGCATGGGCGCGCTGCTGCGCGCGCGGCACGGCTACGGCGGCGAGCTGCGCGCCTTCGGCGAGGTGGCGCCGGACCTCGCCGAGTACATGCATCGCTGCGGTTTCAACGCGTTCGTCATGGCAAACGAACGGGACGCGAAGGCGGCCATCGCCAGCATCGGCCGCATGTCCGACCACTACCAGGCATCCGTGCGCGAGCCGGTGCCACCGTTCCGACGCTCCACAGCCTGACGCCTTGGCTTCGGCGGCGGGCACGCGCCGCGCCGACGAGGTCGCCTGGAAGTCCGCCCACCCAAAAGGACAGCCTGGCGAACGTGTAGGCTTTGGGCGGCATGGAAACCGGCATCATCGAGTCGTTCTTCATCATCTTCGTCGGCGCAGCGGTGCTGGCGACGTTCGCTCTGTACACACGCCAGCCGCTCATCGTTGCCTACATCGCGGTAGGCTGCGTGCTGGGTCCCAACGCCTTGGCGCTGGTGGCGGACCCCGCCTTGCTGGCGGAGGTCGGGGAGATCGGCATCATCTTCCTGCTCTATCTCGTCGGCCTCGACCTGCCGCCGAACAAGCTCAAGGACCTGTTCCGCAAGTCGGTGCTGACGGCATTGGGCAGTTCCGCCGCCTTCTTCGCGATCGGGTTCGCGGTGCTCTACGGCTTTGGCTTCACGCTGGCGGAAGCCTGCATCGCCGGCGTTGCCGCCATGTTCTCGAGCACGATTCTCGGCATCAAGCTGCTGCCGACCACCGTTTTGCACCATCGCCACATCGGCGAGCTGGTCATCAGCCTGCTCCTGATTCAGGACGTGGTCGCGATCCTTGCGCTGCTGGTGCTGGCGGCGCTGTCCAACGCGGAATCCGGCAGCGCCCTTGGCATCGCCATTCAGGTGGCGGTGGCGCTGCCGGCGGTGGCTGTGGCCGCCGCGGTCGGCGTGCGCTATCTGGTCGTTCCCGTGATCGCCCGCTTCGACGCCTTCCACGAGTTCATCTTCCTGCTGGCCGTAGGCTGGTGCCTTGGCATCGCCAGTCTCGGCCACCTGCTGGGGCTTTCCTTCGAGATCGGCGCCATCGTCGCTGGCGTGTCGCTCGCCAATTCGCCCATCGCGCAATACATCACGGAGAGCCTGCGCCCGCTGCGCGACTTCTTCCTGGTGCTGTTTTTCTTTTCGGTTGGCGCCGCCATCGATCCGGTGCTACTCGCCCAGATGACCGTGCCCACCGTCATCCTCGCCGGTGTGCTGGTGGCCATCAAGCCCCCCGTGTTCCGGGCCTTGCTGCGCTGGCAGGGAGAACCAAGCGGCGCATCCACCGAAGCCGGATTTCGGCTGGGCCAGGCGAGCGAGTTCTCGCTGCTGCTGACCTACGTTGCCGGCGCCGCGCTGCTGTCGGCCGAGGCCGCGCACGTCATCCAGGGCGCCACGGTGGCGACCCTCTTGATCTCCACCTACCTCGTGATCTTCCGCTACCCAAGCCCCATCGCGGTGTCGGAGCGACTGCGACGCAACTGACGCACCGGCGGCGTCAGAACTCGAAGCGCAGGCCCAGCCGCGTTCGGTACACCCATCGCGTGCCGCAGGGAACTCGGCGTCGCTGGGGTGGAAGTTGCTGTAGCGGTGCATCCAGTTCGCTTCGGCGGCATGTGGCTCGCGGAGCATCGCCCGTCAGCGCCGGCGCGCCCTCCACACCGCGTGCCGCCACGTCCGCAGCGGACACGAGGTCCGCTCAGGCGTTGGGATTGACGAGACCCCTGCCTACCATCTGGCCGGCGAGGATGCGGTCGATGGCGGCGGAGAGGTCGTCCAAGGTCAGGTCTTCCACCAGCACATCGGTGCCGTCGAGACGCCAGTCGCTGCCTAGGCGGTTCCAGATTTCCGCCTTCTGCGGCAGCGGCAGTTCCACCGAATCGACGCCGAGCAGGTTGACGTGGCGGAGGATGAACGGCAACACGGAAGCGGAGAACTGCGGCGATGCCACGAGGCCACAGGCGGCGAGGCTGGCGCCGTAGCGGAGAGACTTGACGGCGTTGAAGAGGATGTCGCCGCCGACGGTGTCCACGACGCCGCCCCAGGTCTCGCGCAGGAGGGGGCGATCGCCTCCCGCCAAGGCGTCTTCGCGAGAGAGGATGGTGGCAGCGCCGATCCCTTGGAGGAACTCGTGCCGGTCCGCCTTGCCGGTCACGGCATGAACCTCGTAGCCGAGATGGGCGAGCAGCATGACCGCCACCGAGCCCACGCCGCCGGTGGAACCCGTGACCAGCACCGGGCCGCCGGCCGGCTTCATGCCGGCGGCTTCGAGCTTGTGAACGCAAAGCGCGGCCGTGAACCCCGCCGTGCCAAGCACCATGCTGGAACGAAGGTCGAGCCCTGCCGGCATCTGCACGGCCCAGCCGGCCGGCACGCGGATACGACCCGCGAAGCCTCCCGGCGTGTTCATGCCGAGGTCGAAGCCGATGACGATCACCTCATCGCCGACGGCGAAATCTGCGCTGGCGGACTCCACCACTGCGCCGGCGGCGTCGATGCCGGGAGTGTGGGGGAAGTTACGCGTGACGCCGGGGTTGCCGGTGGCCGAAAGTGCATCCTTGTAGTTGAGTGACGAATACGCCACGTCGATCAGGAGGTCGCCCTCCGGCAGATCGCCGCTGTCGCGCTCCACCACGCTGCGGGAATACTCCCGGCTGCCGGTTTTCTCTATCCGGAATGCTCGGAACGAACTCATCGATATCCTCCCTTGCGGATTTCTGGCTCCAATGGCTCCGAAGAAGCGCTTTCTCGACTCCCCCGCGAGGGGGGGAGTGACAGGAGGAGGCGTGGCGAGCCGATTGCTCCCCTTCACCGTGACGGTCGTTCAGCCCCAACGGCTGAAGGCTCCCATCAGTCGCTCCACCACCTTTGTCGTGCCGTCGCTGAAGCGTTCCATCGCCCGTTCGAGGGGGGTCTTGGGCAGCACCCAGCGCACCTCGAAGACGTCGGCTTCGTCGCAGGCGCCGGCCAGGTATTCGTCGCTGGTCAACAAGCGATCCACCAGCGCTCGCTCCAAGGCGCGCTGGCCTGCCCAAGCCTCGCCCGTGGACACCGCTTCCAGATCCAGCGTCGATCGAAACTCGCCGACGAACTCCTGGAACATCGCGTGAATGTCGTTCAGTTCCTCGAGGAACTTGGCGCGCGCCTCTTCCGTGTTCTCGCCAAACACCGTCAGTGTGCGCTTGTAGCGACCGGCGGTGTGCAGTTCCACGTCCACGTCGTGCTTCTTGAGCAGGCGGTTGACGTTCGGCACCTGTGCCACCACACCGATGGAGCCGACGAGAGCGAACGGCGCAGCCAGGATCGTGTTCGCCACCGCCGCCATCATGTAGCCGCCGCTGGCGGCGACCCGATCCACCGCCACAACGAGATTCAGGCCGCAGCTGCGGAAGCGCGCCAGTTGCGATGCGCCCAGGCCGTAGCCCTGCACCATGCCGCCCGCACTGTGCAGGCGCACCACCACCTCGTCTTTGTTGCCGGCCGCGGCAAGCACGGCGGTGACCTCGTGGCGCAGGCTTTCGACGCCGCTTGCAGCGGGGTCGCCGTCGAAGTCGAGCACGAAGATGCGGCGCCGGCGCTTGTCGTCTTGCGCTTGCTCACCGGCCGGCTTGGCTCTCTCCTGCGACGCCGCCTCCCCTGCACCTTCCGCCGCGACCTCGACTTCCGCCGGTGGATTCCTTTGCGCGTTCTTCAAGGCCCGACGTCGGGCCTTCTCCTCGGCCTTGGCCGCTGCCTTCTCGGCCTTGATGTGCTTGCGGTATTCGGCGTGCGGCGTCAGCGCGTGTTCGAGCACGTGGCGCATGTCGCGCAGCACGTCGTTGAGCGGCGTGACCTCGATGTGACCTCGCGGCCTTTGCTGCCGGTGGCTGCGCCGATGGCCGGCGCTGGCGATCGCGCCGATGACGATCACGATCGCCGCAACGATGGTGGCAACTCTGGCAAGAAAGCCGAGATAGTCGAACAGGAAGTCCATTGCCTGCGGGATGCACCTTGGGGGTTGAGCAAAGCCGCAAAGTTTGTCCGAACGCGGAGACCGCGGCAAGGCGTTTCTTGGCGGCCTTTCGTCGCCCAAGGCCAGCGCCGCTTCGCGATTGCGCGTAGCCCCCGCCAAGCGCAATCATGGACAACCCGGGGCTAGGCACCGCAGGTCATGGAACTTCGCCAGCAACTCGAGAGTCGTCTTCAGGAGCCCGCACCGTCGGAGCTGGACCTCTTGATTGAGCTGCGCGTCGCTGGGGAGTGCCCCGTTTGGGTGGCGTTGGCAGACGGTCATGCACGACTTTCGCAGCAAGAGGGCAAGGCCGACGCGACCTTCTGCTTCGACAGCGCCGCGACGGCGGCCGCGATCCTCTATGGGGACGGCGACTTCCTGACGGCATTCATGGACGCCTTCATGGACGGCAAGGTGCGGAGTGAGGGGAACCTGCCGCTTGCGTTTGCGCTGCTGGGGTTTTTTCGTCCCGGATTGGGGATGGAGGCGCCTGACTAGCGCCACAAGAACCGTTGCCTTTCGGCAACGCTTCCTGCCCCAGCCCAGGCCGTCCTGTCACCCTGTCGGCATTCGGCCAGCTTGCGCCGTCCGAAGTCCGACAGGCTGCTAGCCGTGGAGGAGTCGCATGTCACATCTGCGACAGTCTCCCGAATGAGGCCGTCCTCCGGGGGGAGGGCGTCGCGCCGCAAGGCGCGCCGCGCCGTCAGGCACCGGCGCCCGCAAGGGCGCGCAGGGCACATCGCGGCATGTGCAGGGAAGACGCGCCTGACGGCGCGCATGGAGGGCGGGACGCCCTCCCTCCCTCAAGTCGACGCAGTCGCCAGCTATGGACGGCCATGCGTCACGTCAGGCAAATTCAAAGTGAGACACTACCGCATGCGTCGCCCCTGCCCTGCCACGGGTGTTGGAGCGGGCCTGCCCCTCCGAAGAAGCCAGGCGGCTTCTTCGACTCCCCCGAAGGGGTGCGATAGGGAGGGCCGCGACTCCCTGCCAGTGGGGGACAGAAAGGGCCTCTCCCTTAGCCCGACTTCTCCTCGATGAATGCATCGATCAGCCAGCGGGAGATGGCGGTGCCGCCTGGAACGTTGGGCGGCCCGCGGAAGTGGAACCAGCGGGCTTCGGCGATCTCGCCTTCCTGGCAGACGATGTCGCCGCCGTCGTAGTCGGCGTGGAAACCAAGCATGAGGGAATTGGGGAATGGCCACGACTGGCTGCCGAGGTAGCGCAGGTTCCTTACGCTGAGGCCCACCTCCTCGGCCACTTCGCGATGCACGGTCTGCTCGATGGATTCTCCGGGCTCGACGAAGCCCGCCAAAGTCGAGTACATGCCCTCTGGCCATCTGGCGTTGCGGGCGAGCAGCATCTTCTCGCCATCGCGCACGAGGACGATGATGGAGGGGGACAGGCGCGGATAGGTGGTGAGGTCGCAGTCCGGGCAATACTTGGCGCGGTCCTCGCCGTGATCCTCGTTGAGGCCGCCGCAGCGTCCGCAGTGGCGATGGTCGCGGTTCCATTCGGCAATCTGCTTGGCGCGGCCAGCGAGATAGAAGAAATCCGGATCCACCCGCCCCAGCCAGCCCCGCAGCCCGGACACGGAGTAGCCCTCCGGCACGTCGCCGCTGGCCGCCAGCACGTAGCAGGCGCGGTTCTCCCAGCGGCCGAGGTAGTGGCGGAAATTCACCTTGACGTCCAGCCAGCGGAATTCGTCGGCGGTGACCGGGCGCGGAATCCCGTGTTCGGTGATGGAGAGCAGTTCGTCCGCCCCCAGGAAGACGAAGTAGTACGCCTCATCGCCGTCCAGCCCGCCCGGAGGCGCGACTTCGGAGACGAACTTCGAGGGGTTGATGGGCCACAACATGCGCACGATCCCGTTGCTATACTGCGCCGCCGATTCTACCGACCCGCGCCCCCTCACGACAGGGCGACGGTTCCAACGCCAGCCCAAAGTCAGCCAAAGGATGGAGCGTCGAATGACGGATGCCGCGCGGAGCCAATTGCCCACAAATCCGTATTGGACCAACTTTCTCGGGCACTCGCCGGAGTGGTACAAGCTTACCATCATCGGCTTTCTGATCATCAACCCGATCGCGCTGTTCGTTCTCGGCCCCTACATCACCGGCTGGATGCTGGTGCTGGAGTTCATCTTCACCCTGGCGATGGCGCTCAAGTGCTATCCGCTGCAGCCGGGCGGCCTGCTCGCCATCGAGGCGCTGTTCCTCGGACTCACCGACGCCCACACCGTGTTCCACGAAGTGGAAGGCGGGTTCCAGGTGATCCTGCTGCTGATCTTCATGGTAGCAGGCATCTACTTCATGAAGGACCTGCTGCTCTTCATCTTCACCAAGCTCCTCATCAAGGTGCGCAACAAGATCGCGCTGTCGTTCCTGTTCTCCTTCGTGGCCGCATTCCTCTCCGCCTTCCTGGACGCCCTGACGGTGACGGCCGTGATCATCAGCGTCGCCGGCGGCTTCTACGCCGTGTACCGTCAGGTGGCTGCGCCAGACTCGGGCGACGATCTCGGCGACGACAGCACGGTGGCCGACATCCATCGGGACGACCTCGAAGGCTTCCGGGCGTTCCTGCGCAACCTGATGATGCACGCGGCGGTGGGCACGGCGCTCGGCGGGGTGATGACCACGGTGGGCGAGCCGCAGAACCTGCTGATTTCCGAACGCATGGGCTGGGAATTCATCGAGTTCTTTCTGCGCATGTCGCCGGTGACGCTCCCGGTCTTCGCCGTCGGACTGCTCACCTGCATCCTGCTCGAGGCATTTGGCGTGTTCAGCTATGGCGCGAAGATTCCGCAACCGGTGTTCCGCGTGCTGCAAGACTTCGACGCCGACGAGAGCGCCAAGCGGACCCCCCGCGACAACGCCAAGCTCGTCGTGCAGGCGCTTGTCGGGCTCTTTCTCGTCGTCGCGCTGGCGCTGCACCTGATCGCCGTGGGGCTGGTGGGGCTCTCCGTCATCGTCCTGCAAACCGCCTTCAACGGCGTTGTCGAGGAACACGACCTGGGCCCCGCCTTCCACGAGGCGCTGCCGTTCACGGCGCTGCTCTGCGTCTTCTTCGGCATCGTCGCCGTCATTGCCAGTCAGCAGCTCTTCCAGCCGGTGATCGAATACGTCCTGACCCTGCCGCTGTCGCAGCAGCCCAGCATGTTCTACATCGCCAACGGCGTGCTGTCGGCCATCAGCGACAACGTGTTCGTGGCGACGGTGTACATCAACGAGGTGAGGAACGCGTTCGACGCCGGCACCATCACCCGCGAACAGTTCGACCTGCTGGGCGTCGCCATCAACACCGGCACCAACATCCCCAGCGTCGCCACCCCCAACGGCCAAGCCGCCTTCCTGTTCCTCCTGACCTCCTCCCTGGCCCCCCTGATCCGCCTCTCCTACGGCCGCATGGTGCTGATGGCCCTCCCCTACACCATCACCATGGGCATCACCGGCTGGCTAGCGGTGCAATACATCCTGTAAGCGGGCCTCTCACCGGTGCGGCGCGGCCAACCCCTTCGAGAAACCTTGTCGGTTCTCGACTCCCCCGAGCGGGAGTGACAGGAAGGGGGCACGCGCACCGAAGCAGGCCCTCTGGAGGAGGACCTCCCGCCCTCCACCGCATGACTGACAGGACCTCGGGGCGAGGGCATTCTGCCCTCGCCCCGAGCCGCAAAGGCGCGCGTCCCATCCGGAGGGAGGGCGTCTCGCCCTTCCTCCGGATGCCTTACCCCGTAGCCAAGCGCCGCCAGACCGCGCCGTGCCCTGACCTCTTGTCGAGCATGTCCAGGTAAGCCTCATGCGCCGCAAGTTCCTCCGGCGTGGCACGCAGCACCGGCACCTTCGGCCGATCCTGCGGCAGGCGGATGATGTCGGCCACCGCTTCCGCCGGTTCGTCGCTGCGGAACAGCGAGCCCTGTCCCCCGGTCATTGCCAGGAACACTTCCGCCAGCAGTTCGGCGTCGAGCAGCGCTCCGTGCAGGTCGCGAGTCGAGTTGTCCACGCCATAGCGACGGCACAGCGCATCGAGACCGTTCTTCTGCCCCGGGTGCTTGTGCCGCGCCATCACCATCGAGTCGGTCACGGTGCAGATGTCGGCGATGCGCTTCGGACGACCTTCGGGCAGCAGCGACAGCTCGTAGTCGAGAAAGGATACGTCGAACGGGGCGTTATGGATGACGAGCTCGGCGCCTTCGATGAACTTGATCAAGTCCCCGGCGATCTCGCCAAAGCCGGGCTTGTCGGAAAGGAACTCGTCGCTCAGGCCATGCACCTCGAAGGCGGCGTCGTCCACCTCGCGGTCCGGGCGAACGTAGCAGTGGTAGCGCTTGCCGATGCGACGGTCCATCACCTCCACGGCCCCCACCTCCACCACACGGTGGCCTCGCTCCGGCTCCAGGCCCGTGGTTTCCGTGTCGAGAACGACCTGCCTCACGCTTTCTCTCCCATCGCCACCTGCATCCGGTCGATGGCATCGCGGGCAGCGGTGTCCACGCGCTCGTTCTCCGGATGGCCGCTGTGGCCGCGCACCCAGCGCCAATCTACCGAGTGGCGTTCGTTCTGCTCATCGAGCCGCTGCCAGAGATCCTGGTTCTTCACCGGTTGCCGACCCTTCCTTCGCCAGCCGCGCCGCTTCCAGCCGGCAAGCCACGAGGTGATGCCCTGGCGCACGTATTCGGAGTCGGTGGTGAGGGTCACGGCGCAGGGACGCTTTAGCGCGGCAAGTCCTTCGATGGCGGCCATGAGCTCCATGCGATTGTTGGTGGTGTCGGGTTCGGCACCGTCCAGCATCCGCTCCGCATCGCCCGAACGCAACAGCGCTGCCCATCCGCCAGGGCCCGGATTGCCCCGGCAGGCGCCGTCGGTGAACACCTCGACCTTGGTCATCGATCCTCCAGGGCAGAGGACGACGCCGCCACCGGCGTCGGCGACGCGGCCACCGGCGCTGGCAGCTGCGCTCGCCGCAGCGCCGTCATGCCGTGCCCGATGCGGGTCGCCGCAACGAGGTACACGCCACCGAACGGCAGCTGCACCCGGTTCATGGCCTCGCTCGCTCGCTGCCAATGGCGTCCCTCCAAGGGTGCAGAAAGCGCACCGCGATAGCTGATGTGCAGCCCGGGCTCGCAGTCGAACCCCAGCAGGTCCAGCCAGTCCGCAAGCCGCGGCGGGCTCACCGGATGCATGTCGCGAAACGGCCGCCACGGTTTCGCCAGCGACCACAGGCTCCACGGGTTGAAGCCGACGATCAGCAGCCGACCGCCGAGCGGCAGCACCCGCGCCACCTCCCGCAGGGCCGCGCGCCGATCCTCCGCCACGTCCAACGCATGGTGCATCACCACGTTGTCGAAGCAGTTCGGCGGAAACGGCAGCGCCACCGGATTCGCAGCCACCACGCTCACGCCGCCAGCACGCGAAGCCGTCCGCACCGACGACCACGCCAACGTGCGCGTTCGCACCATGCAGCGATCGGTGGTGGCCATGGCACCGCACTGCGGCCCAATCCACAGCAGCGTATCGCCATGAAACCGCCGCACGATCCGTCCGATGTGCGGCCGCTCCGCTCGCACAGACGCCACCCCGCCGGGGAGCGCAACCAAACCCGAAACCCCGCCTCGGCGTCGGCGAGCGCCCGCCACTCGAGACTCGCAGCGTCCGCCGTCAACGGAGCGTCCAGCGCACCGCCCGGCCCCGATCCAGCGTCGGAAGTCTCGCAATTGAACGCCATCGGTCCCACGCCGCCGGATTGTGGACGCACGCTCCCAAACACGCAACACGCCGGCAGCACACAGGGGCGGCGTGGAACCCCCAAGCGAATCGGTCGAATTCGCGATTTGCCAAACGGCCAGATTTGTCGCAGAGTGGCCAACCCTCGACTTTCGAGAGCCATCCACCAACCATGCTCAAGAGATGGTGGGCGCTGCCCGCCACGGGACTGATTCTGGTCGGCTGTCAGATGGGCGGCGCGCTCCCGCCCAGCCCCGTCGCCGTGCCCGATCCAGTCGCCACCGAACCAGCACCGCCGGTTGCGGTCGTGGACGCGGTGGCCGAGCCGGAGGTGAGCCAGGACGCGGAGCAGGCTGCGGTCGCAGTGCCGGAGGTCGCCCCGCAACCGCAGCCCACCGCGGTGGAAGAAGCGGAGGACGGCTTCCTCGCACAGCTTCGCGCCGGGTTCCGGCTCGACCACGACCTCGAGCGCAAGCAGGTACGCAAGGAAATCGAGTGGCTGGTGCGGAACCCGGAGTATCTCGCCACCAAGCGCGAACGCGGGCTGCGCTATCTGCCCTACATCTGCGAGCAGGTGCGCAAGCGCGAGTTGCCGGCCGAGCTTTGCCTCATCCCCATCATCGAGAGCGCCCTCAATCCCAACGCGTTCTCGACTCGCGGCGCCTTGGGGCTGTGGCAGTTCATGCCCGGCACGGGGCGTCGATTCGGCCTGACGCGGGACTGGTGGACGGACCAGCGGAGAGACGTGGCGCTCTCCACGGACGCTGCCCTCGACTACCTCACGCAACTGCACGAGCGCTTCGGCGACTGGACGCTGGCGCTGGCTGCCTACAACTGCGGCGAAGGGCGGATGCATCGCACGTTGCGGCGCACCCCGGAGGCCGAGACCTCCTTCGACCTGCGCCTGCCGCGCGAGACGGAGTACTACGTGGCTCGCATCCTCGCCTATGCGGCGGTGTTTGCGGAGCCGGAGCGGCACGGCGTGGAGTTGCCGTTCGGCCCGTTCGACAGCGCGGCGCCGACGATTGCCGTGGTACAGACCGGCGGGCAGATCGACTTGGCACAGGCAGCGGAGGCCATCGGCCAGGACATGCAATACCTCTACAACCTGAACCCGGCGCTGAAGCGCTGGGCCACGCCGCCGGAGGGCCCGCATCAACTGATGGTGCGCGCCGAGGATGCAGAGGCGGCCCAGGCCGGCCTGGCAAGCCTCAGCGAACAGGAACGAATGCTGTGGGCAAGGCATCGCATTGGCGCAAACGACACCCTGAGCGGCATCGCGAGCCGGTATGACGTGGGCATGGACACGCTGAGCCGCGTCAACGGCGTGCGCAGCGACCGCATCGACGAAGGCGACTTCCTGATGGTGCCGACACCGTTCCGCGATTGGGCGGACTATCCGACGCCGCTTCGCACCGGCGCCGGTGGCGACGAAATCCATGTCGTGCGGCCTGGTGACTCCCTGTGGCTGATCGCCCGCCGCCTGGACATCGACATGAACCTGCTCATGCGCGCCAACGAACTGACGGGGCGCTCGGTGCTGCAAATCGGCCAGCGGCTCTCCCTGCCGGGCCTCGGCGGCACCCGCAGCATCGAGGAAAAGCAGGTCACCCAGGAGGCCATCGCCTATCGCGTGCGCCGCAACGACTCCCTGTCCACCATCGCCGCCCGCTTCAAGGTCTCCGTCGCCAAGCTGGTGGACTGGAACGACATCGACCCCAACGCCTACATCCACCCAGGCCAACGGCTGGTGGTGCAACCCGCCGACCATCCCCCGGCCGGCGGCTAAGGGAACCCCCGCATCCAGCGCCGTCGGCGCGACTCATTCCCCAAGGGGCAATGACAGGAGGGGCGCCACGAGGCAGTCATGGCTGCGGCACAGACAGAGGCAGGTGCGGCCCCGCAGCATCCTTCACTCCCCATTTGGCGGGGAGGCGCGCTGCATGCCCCCTCCCACTCCCTTTTGGGGGCGTCAAAAAAGCCGCCATGCTTCTTCCGAAGCGGGCGGATCGGCCAACGCCCCTGATCGAAGGCGGTTCCAATGCGTGTCCGTGGGCGCGTGGCTTCTGCGATGATAGGGGCCTCTCGAGTTCTCGCTTGAGTCCGAACGACTGATGGCCCAACTGCCCACAACCGATGCCGGCGTGGCGCGTTTTCTCGCGGAAGTTCGGCGCACGCCGCCGGCGACTCGCAGCGAGCGCCGCATCCTGTTTGCGCTTGATGCGACGGCGAGTCGGGAACCCACTTGGGATCTCGCCTCGCGACTGCACGGCGAGCTGTTCGAGGCGGCGTCCGACGATGGCGGAACCGCCGTGCAGCTGGTTCATTACGGCGGCTTCGACGAGTTCCATGCATCGCCGTGGACGACCCGACCGGCGGCGCTCTTGCGGCAGATGACGGAAGTGCGCTGTCGCGGCGGCCTGACCCAGATTCAGCGGGTGCTCGAGCACGCCCTTGCCCAGACCAGCCAGGCGCGCATCAAGGCGGCGGTGTTCATCGGCGATGCCTGCGAAGAGCCCGCGGCCAAGGTGGCCGACGCGGCCGGGCGCCTGGCGCTCTTCCACACGCCGGTGTTCGTGTTTCAGGAAGGCGCAGACCCCGATGCCAGCCGCGTCTTCCGACAAATGGCCCGCCTCACCGGTGGCGCCCACTCCCCCTTCCTGCCAGGCCGGGCCGCGGACCTGCGCGCCCTGCTCAAGGCTGTGGCGCACTATGCCGCATCCGGGCGCCGTGGGGTGGAACGGCTGGACCATCCCGCCGCGGCGCACCTGCTTCAGCAGCTCCCATGATCCTGCTGGTCGTGGTCGCCTTGGTGGGCGCATTCGCTTTCGCCCTGCTGATGAAGTACTACTGGGCGCGCAACACGCCATCGAAGCCCACCGGCATCGTCACCGGCGCGGTGGTCGCCCTGCTCGCCGCACTCGCCATCCTCGCCGCCAGCGGCCGGCTGCATTGGCTTGCCGCCCTCGCCACCGGCGCCCTGCCCTTCCTGCGGCATGCACTGCGGCTGGCGCTGAATCCTCTGGGCGGCTTGCTGCTGCGCCGCTTCCTTGCCGGCCGCGGCGGGCCTTCGCCGCTGGGCGGCATGTTCGGCGGCTTCCGCCGCGACCCGAACGAGGCCGACGCGGGGCCTGGGCAGTCGTCCGTGCAAACCGACGACCTGCGCATGACCCTGAACCACGACACCGGCGAGATGGACGGCGAAGTCCTGCGCGGGCGATTTCGAGGCCGGCGCCTGGGCGACCTGGACATGACAGCACTGGTCACCCTCCTTGCGGGATTCCAGGACGAACGATCAAGACAGCTCCTCACCGCCTACCTGGACCGCCGCTCCCCTGGCTGGAACGACGCCGTCTCCGGCACCCAGGACACCATGACCCGCGAACGCGCCCTCCGCGTCCTCGACCTCCCAGACACCGCCAGCCGGGACGACGTAATCGCCGCCCACCGCCGCCTGATGCAACGCCTCCACCCCGACCGCGGCGGCAGCGCCTTCCTGGCCGCCACCCTCAACGAAGCCAAGAAGGTGCTGCTGGAAACTCTTTGACCGTGCCGACACAGGCCTTGCTCCGCCACGAACGCGCCCAATGGCGCGCATGGGGGGCAATGCTCTCCCTCCCCAGAGAATGCCCTCCCTCCCCAGAGAGGACAGTCACGACCCCTCCTGCTCACCCCTTGGGGGAGTCGAAGAGGCCTTGCATGGAAGTACGCCCCCAGCGATGGGGGAATTGCCGGCACTTCCTTGCGCGTCAGCGGTCGGGGATGCTTCCCCGGCTGAAGGCTCCTGGCTTCTTCGGAGGGGGAACGGCCGCGTCGGAGTGTTCGGCCAGAGGCCGACCCTTGACCCCGGGCATCTCCCTCTCCTGCAGAAGGCCCTTCCCGGCGGCATTTGACCTCATCTCCAGACGTTGCCGGAACGGGATTCAGCAGCAGGGCTTGCGTGCTATGCTCGCGTTCGCTTCGGTGGGCGGGGCGTGGTTCATCTTCGTGGCGGAGGGGGTTGCCCATGTGGCATCTGATCGAGGATTTCTTTGAGCAGGGCATCGTGATGAAGCTCTTCATCGCCGTTGGCTGGCTGGCGATCATCATCATGGCGCTGAGTCTGGTTTCGCCGCTCCTCAATTGATCCGGCGCCCTGCCGGCCCCAAACGGCCAATCGCCATGTGGCTTTCATCCCTCACCGATGTGCAGCGCGATGCGTTGCTTGGCCTTGCCCACGACGTAGTGGTGTCCGACGGGCTGCTCGATCCCAACGAGGAGTTCATGCTCGACGAGTTCAAGCGCGAGATGGCGCTGAAGCCTGATATGGAGGCCGACTATCTCGAGCTCGACGGCATCAGCGAAGTCTTCGACACGCCGCGCGTCAGGGCCGTGGCAGTGCTGAACCTCTTGCGGCTCTCCTATGTGGACGGCGCGTTCGAGGTCGAGGAGGAGTGCCTGCTCAAGGAGATCGCCCGCACCTTCGGCATCGACGACGACCGCTTTCGCCTGATGGACAACTGGGTCAGGCGCCTGGTTGCGCTGGAGGAGGAAGCTCGGGGCCTCATGAACACCTGAGCGGATCCGCGGAGTGCGCACAATCTCCCGTCATGCGGCACTGACCGTCCTTGCCTTGCTGGCGTTGGCCCGGCTCCCCGCAGGAGCGCAGGCGGATGCCGAACCTGCCGCCAACGCCGCGGCCCCCACCGCCTCCGGCATCGACTATCGCCACGGCTACGCCTTCCTCGCCGAACCCAAGTATCCGCCCGGCTTCCCCCACTTCGACTACGTGAACCCCAACGCCCCCAAGGGCGGGATGCTGCGCCGCCACGGCACCGGCAGCTGGGACTCGTTCAATCCCGCAGCCCTGCGCGCCGCCCAGGTCGTCGCTGGCCTGGCCACCGCAGCCCCGCACGCAAACTTCCTCAACGACTCGCTGCTGGCGGAAGCCGCCGACGAGCCCTCCACCTGGTATGGCCGTCTCGCCGAAGGCATCGCCATCGCCCCGGACGGTGGCTGGATCGCCTTCCGCATCCGCGACCACGCCCGCTGGCACGACGGCCGCCCTCTCACGGTGGAAGACGTGGCCTACACCTTCAAGGTCTATCGCGAGGACGCCACCTCCACCATCAGCACGCCGCTCGCACCCATCGAGTCGGTGGAGATCATCGGCGACTGGGAGATTCGCTTCCGCATCCGCGAGGGGGCGAGGGGCGACCCGCTCCTGCCCATCCAGATCGGCCAGGTTCCCATCATTCCCAAGCATTACTGGGAGAGCCGCGACATCAGCCGCACGACGGTGGAGCCTCCGCTCGGTTCCGGGCCCTACCGCGTGGGGGAGTTTCAGGTGGGACGCTGGATTCGCTGGGAACGGGTGCCGGACTATTGGGGCCGCGACCTGCCGGTGATGCGGGGGCGCTTCAACTTCGATGTGCTGAAGTACGACTACTTCGCCGACGACCGGTTGAAGACCGAAGCCGTCAAGGGCGACGTGATCGATTTCCACATCGAGAACATCCCCGGCTATTGGGAGCGCGATTACGACACCCCCGCCTACCGCGCCGGCGTCTTCCTCCGCGAATGGCTGCCCGTGCAGCAACCTTGGGGGCTGTGGTGGCCGGTGTTCTGGAATCTCGATCAACCCCGCTTCCAGGACGTGCGCGTGCGCGAAGCACTGTGGCTGGTTTCGGACTTCATCTGGCTGAACCGCACCAACTTCAACTTCTATGGCCTCGCCACCAGCTTCTTCCACGGCTCTGAACTGGCGGCGCGGGAACTTCCGGATGAGCGGGAACTCGAGCTGCTCGAACCCGTCCGCGAGCATGTTCCCCCGCGTGTCTTCACCGAGCCCTACCGAGCGCCACCGAACGGAGGCGACGGCTGGCACCGCGACAATCTCATCCGCGCCGCCGAACTCCTGCGCGAAGCCGGCTGGATGGTGCGCGACAATCGCCTCGTCCATGTCGAGACCGGCGAACCGTTTCACATCCGCTTCGTGGCCGTCTCCCCTGCCCTCGGCCGCTCCTTCATACCCTACTCGCGCAACCTCGAACGGCTCGGCATCACCGCCAGCATCAAGTCGCCGGAGATCTCCAACTGGCTCTATCGGCTGCGCTCCGGCGACTACGATGGCGGCGCGAACTGGTTTCGCCCCAGCTACACGCCGACCCTGCTGATCTTCCAGAGCTTCCACAGCGTGATGGCGGATCAGGACTACAGCCTGAACTGGCCCAACATGCGCGACCCGGCGGTGGACTACCTGATCGAGCAGCTCTCCGCTGCGGAGAGCTACGAAGACTACGTCGCCGCCATCCGCGCCCTGGACCGCGTGCTGCTGTGGAACTTCTACTACGTTCCCGGCATGACCAAGACCCGCATTGGCGCCGTATTCTGGAATCGCTTCGGCCGACCGGAACTCGACGGCCCGTTGAAGCGCGAGGTGTACTGGGACACCTGGTGGCACGACGAGGAACGCGCCGCCAAGGTAGCGAGCTTCCGAGGCATGGACTGAGGGCAGCAACTAGATGGGACGCTACCTCCTCCGCCGCCTGTTTCTGATCGTCCCGACCCTGTTCGGGATCATGGTGATCAACTTCGTCATCGTGCAGTTCGCGCCGGGGGGGCCGGTGGAACAGGCCATCATCGCCGCATCGGGGCTCGGCGGCGCGTCCTCCACCGCCAGCATTTCCTCCGCCAGCATGGGGCCGAGCGCACAGACCGGCTATTCCGGCAGCGAAGGGCTGGACCCGGAGTTCGTGGCCCGGCTGGAGGCCGAGTTCGGCTTCGACAAGCCCGCCCACGAGCGCTTCCTCGGCATGATGTGGAACTATCTTCGGCTCGACTTCGGCGACAGCTATTTCCAGGACCGGCCGGTGATGCAGCTTGTGGCGGAGCGGCTGCCGGTGTCGCTGTCGCTCGGGCTGTGGTCGCTGCTGCTCATCTATGCCATCTCCATCCCCCTCGGCATGGCCAAGGCGGTGCGCGACGGCACCCGCTTCGACGTTTGGTCGAGCGCGGTGGTGTTCACGGCCTATGCCGTGCCCGGCTTCCTGTTCGCCGTGCTGCTGATCGTCTTCTTCGCCGGCGGCTCCTATCTCGACTGGTTCCCCATGCGCGGCCTCGTCTCCGAAGGCTGGGAAGACCTGCCCTGGCACGCCAAGATCACAGACTGGCTCTGGCACCTCGCCCTGCCGCTGACGGCACTCACCATCGGCGGCTTCGCCACCCTCACCATGCTCACCAAGAACAGCTTCCTCGAAGAGGTGAACAAGCAGTTCGTGCTCACCGCCCGCGCCAAGGGGCTGACAGAGCGGCGAGTGCTGTTCGGGCACGTGTTCCGCAACGCCATGCTGATCGTCATCGCCGGCTTTCCGGCAGCGTTCGTGGGGCTGCTGTTCACCGCCGCGCTCCTGATCGAGGTGATCTTCTCGCTCGACGGCATTGGCCTGCTCGGCTACGAGGCGGTGGTGAAGCGCGACTACCCGATCTTCTTCGGCACGCTGTTCTGCTTCACGCTGATTGGCCTGACGATGCAGCTCATTGGCGACGTGGTGTACACGCTGGTGGACCCTCGCATCGACTTCGAGAAGCGGGACTGAAGGGGAATCGCGATGGCACTCACACCCCTCAACCGCCGCCGGCTGGAGCTCTTCCGCGCCAACCGCCGGGGCTACTGGTCGCTGCGCATCTTCCTTGTGCTGTTCGCGGCCTCGCTGCTGGCGGAGTTCATCGCCAACGACAAGCCCATCCTGTTCTCGAAGGGGGGCGAGCTGCATTTCCCGGTGCTGTTCACCTATTCGGAAGCGGAACTCGGCGGCGTGCTGGAGACGGAAGCGGAATACCGCGACCCCTTCGTGATGGCGCTGATCGAGGAAGACGGCTGGACCATCTGGCCGCCGCTGCGCTTCTCCCACGACACCATCGACTATTCCTACGAGATCACGCCGTCGCCGCCGGACGGCGTCCATGTCCTCGGCACCGACAACGGCGGCACGGATGTCTTCGCCAAGCTGCTGTACTCGTTCCGACTCTCGGTGCTGTTCGGCTTGGGCCTCACGGCCATCAGCTCCGCCATCGGCGTCACGGTGGGTGCGCTGCAGGGTTACTTTGGCGGCCTCGTGGACCTGCTCGGCCAGCGGCTGGTGGAGATTCAGACGGGTCTTCCCATCCTGTTCGTGCTCATCATCCTCGCCAGCATCGTCGAGCCGAACGTCTATTGGCTCCTCGTCATCCTGTCGCTGTTCAGCTGGATGGCCCTCGTGGGCGTGGTGCGCGCCGAATTCCTGCGCGCGCGCAATTTCGAGTTCGTGCGCGCCGCCAAGGCGCTGGGCGTGTCCGACATGACCATCCTGCGCCGCCATGTGCTGCCGAACGCGATGGTGGCGACCCTCACCTACCTGCCCTTCATCCTCAACGGCTCCATCACCTCCCTCACGGCGCTCGACTTCCTGGGCTTCGGCCTGCCCCTCGACTCGCCCTCGTTCGGAAGGCTCTTGTCCGCGGCCAAGGCCAACCTGCACGCCCCCTGGCTCGGCATCTCCGTCTTCGTCACCCTGGCGCTGCTCCTGACCCTCCTGATCTTCGTCGGCGAAGGCGTCCGCGACGCTCTCGACCCCCGCCGCGCCATGACCCGGCGAGGCGACGCCGAATCGAGCGGCGATCTGGTGAACCTGCAAACGGCCTGAACGGCGATGGGCGGCGCCACATTCCTGGAGCGCGTCTGCGCGGCATTGCGGGAGGCCGGCGCAGAGTATGCTGTGGCCGGAGGACATGCCGTGGCACTGCATGGAGCAGTTCGGGGCACCATTGACGTCGACGTGGTGCTTCGTTGGACACGGTCGACATTGATGAACGCGGAAGCGGCCCTCAACGCCATGGGGCTGGTCTCGCGGTTGCCGCTGACGGCAAGCGAAATCTACGAGTTCCGGGACGAATACACCAAGCGCCGCAACTTGATCGCCTGGAACTTCCACAACCCCCGCAACCCCCTGGAGCAGGTGGACATTCTGATCACGCAGGATCTCGCCCAGGCCAGTGCCACCGAAATGGAGCTGCCGAGCGGACCCGTGCGAGTGCTAGCCATCGCCGACCTGATCGCGATGAAGCGTCGCTCCGCAAGGACGCAGGACGCGGAAGACATTCGCGCCTTGGAGCGTTTGCAATGAACCGTCCCGAGCCGGGTGCCCCATCGCGCCCCGTTCAGTTCTTCACCGACGAATACATCGAGCGCTGCCGTGAACTCTCGCCGGCGGACATCGCCCGGTTTTTGGACGACTTCCGGCGACTGTACGGCCAGCGCCACCTGCAACAGTCCAGGGAGGGTGAGCGGGTCCGATGATGTGACCGTGACGCATCCGAACCGCGAAACTCGGGCACCTGCCCGGATTGCCAGCGCGGATCCGGGAACGGTCGAACCACCACGACTGATCGTCCTGCATGGAGCGCGATGCCCCTCCCTGCAGAAGCCCTCCCTGCAGAAGCCCTCCCTGCAGAAGCCCTCCCTGCAGAAGCCCTCCCTGCAGAAGCCCTCCCTGCAGAAGCCCTCCCTGCAAAGAGTTGCTAGGCTTCTCATGAAATCTCGGCTGGAGAATGAGGAAAAGCATGTCGGAGGAACTGTGCCTGACGATCGAACTCCACGCGCCACCCGAAGGCCACGCGTTCTGCCTGCAACGCGGCAAGGGCGCAAAGAGCGAGCGCCTCGACTACATCGAGGCAACCGGCGACGACATCTCCTTCGATGTCACGGTGACCGTGCGCCAAGGCAAGATTCCCGGCGCACCCGACTTCGCTGGCCCCTTCGTCCAAGGCCGCCCAGGCGAGCGCTTCTTCTACCTCTGCGTCGGCCAATGCTCAGAGCTCGTGGAGCCGCAATGGTCCGGCCGCGTCAAGGTGCCTCTCTCGTCCATCACGTGGGACACGGTGGAACAGGCTAGGGCCAGCAGTGGCCGCCTCCACGCAAGTTACGCGGCCTCCCGACCCAACGGCCGCCCTACCCTGGCCAGCGTCCCGCTCCTCGGTGAGGGCTGGTCTGCAGGGTAGGGTGCCTGCGAGGGTCTTTCTTGGGGCGAGGGCATCGAAGCCCTCGTTCGCGCCGACAGGCGCGCACGCCTCGCACGGCATCTTCCGGAGCGCACGGGAAGCTGGTGATGCATGAAGCCATTGCGCTGCGCGCAGACGCGCCTTGCAGCGCGCGCGAGGGCTTCGATGCCCTCCGGCCCCAAAGTGGAAGCTCGCCGTGCCCACGCACATGCGACCTGATGGGTGTGACACGGCATCTCGTCCGTCTGTGCCGGAATGTCGTGAACGTGGCACTTGAGTTGTTGACCCGCCCCAGGATCTGGCACCGCAGGAGGGCGCGGTCGTCGGCACGGCTGGCCCCCTCCGAAGGGGAGTGATAGGACGGGCGCACGCTTTCCGGGACCAACGACGGGCTTGACTACCGCATACGCCGGGGCCGCCCCTCCGAAAGTCCTTGCGGTTCCTCAACTCCCCCGAAGGGGAGTGACAAGAGGAGCGCCACGACACCCATCTCCCCGCCTTGGGACGCGCCTGCGGCGCGAGACGCCCTGCCGCCAGAGAGCCGGAGGAGGGTTTCGTGCCAAGGAAGCCTGATCAAGCCCCTAACTCTCCGCAGCGTCGTAGCCGGCGCGCTGCAGGGAATCCAGTACCACCTCGACCTGTTCTTCACCCCGCATTTGCAGGACGAACTCAATCGCGGTGGTGCGCACCGTGGAAGCGGCGAAGGCGCGTTGGTGAGCTATGTCAACGATGTTGCTGTCGAGGTCGCCCAGGATGCGGGTGAGGTCGGCCATGGCGCCGGGCACGTCCGGTGCTTCCACCTTGATGCGGACGAGGCGACGGGTGCGGACGAGGCCGCGTTGCAGGATGGAAGAGAGGATCATCATGTCGATGTTGCCGCCGGTGAGTACGAGGGCGGTGGTTCCGCTTTCGCCGATATCGGGGTACGCCCGCACGGCGGCCAGCGGGCAGGCGCCAGCGCCTTCCGTGACCGTCTTCTCCACTTCGAGCAGGGCGAACACCGCATCCTCGATCTGCGCCTCCGTCACCGTCACCACGCGCTCCACGTGTTCGCGGATGATGGGCAGGGTGAGCCTTCCCGGCGTCTCCACCGCGATGCCCTCCGCCACCGTTCCGGGACGCGCCGCACCGGTCTCGTCGCCTCGCAGTGCGTTGTGCATCGCAGCGAAGCGTTCGGTTTGGACACCGACGATGCGAACATCGGGGCGCACGGCACGCACGCCGACGGCGATTCCGGCGATGAGACCCCCACCCCCAACCGGCACGACGATGGTCTGGATGTCCGGCGCCTGTTCGAGCAGTTCGAGGCCCAGCGTGCCTTGACCAGCGATCACGGCCTCGTCGTCGAAGGGGTGGACGAGCGTGGCGCCGCGCGCCGCCGCGAGTTCTTCCGTAACCGCCAGTGTCGCCGCGAACGTGTCCCCGCGCAGCAGCACCTCGGCCCCGAACACGCGGGACTGACGCACCTTGGCGTTTGGCGTGTTCTTGGGCATGACGATGGTGACCGGCACGTTCAGACGGCCGCCGTGATAGGCCAGCGCCTGGGCATGATTGCCCGCCGACATGGCGACCACGCCTCGTTCGCGTTCGGCTTCGCTCAGGAGGCACAGCCGGTTGAGGGCGCCGCGCTCCTTGAACGATGCCGTGAACTGGAGGTTCTCGAACTTGAGCAGGAGCAAGCGGCCCGTGAGCACAGACAGGGTCCGCGACGGTGCAAGGGGGGTGACCGCCACATGCTCGGCAATGCGGCTTTGGGCGGCACGGATTGCGGCGAGGTCGATGGTCACGGTGCGTCGCCGCAATGCGGGCTATGGTTCATTTCTCGGCAGTATAGGGACGCGGCGCCCATCAAGCACTTGCTCATCGTCTATCACACCCAGACGGGCAACACCGAGTGCATGGCCCGTGCTGTTCGGGACGGCGCCACCGACCCGTTGATCGAAGAGGTGGAGACGCGCCTTTTGAAGGCCATGGAAGCGGGCCCAGACGACTTGCTTTGGGCAAGCGGCGTACTGCTCGGCACGCCGGAGAACTTCGGCTACATGTCCGGCGCCATGAAGGACTTCCTCGACCGCACCTTCTATGCCGTGGAGGGCCGGATTCAGCCCCTCCCGTGCGGCATCTTCATCAGCGCCGGCAACGACGGCAGCGGCGCCCTGCGCGCCATCCGCCGCATCATCGGCGGCTATCCGTTCCACGAGGTGCAGGAACCGGTGATCGCCCAAGGCGAAGTGCTGCCGGAGCATCTCGAAGCCTGCCGCGAACTCGGCATGGCCTTGGCGGCCGGGCTGGAGGCGGGGATCTACTGACGTCCCCTCTACAGCGGGTGGCTCCGGAAGGAGGGCATCCTCCCTGCCTCGCGTCCGAAGGACGCCTAGCAGCCTGTCGGACTCGGACGGCGCAAGCTGGCCGAATGCCGACAGGGTGACAGGACGGCTTGGGCTGGGGCAGGAAGCGTTGCCGAAAGGCAACGGTTCTTGTGGCGCTGGCGGCGCGTAGAGGGCATCCCTCACTCCCGGAAGCGCTACCGCGGTGGCTGCACCTCGGTGGCTTCATAGAACGCCACGCCGCCACCCTTGCCGGGGCGTTCGCGCATGGCTTTCTGGAACTCCGCCATGTGGGGACTCGCGAAGTGCGCTGCCAAGGCTTCCATGTCGCGCCACTTTTCCGTGATGCGGATTGCGTTGGGGTCGTTCAGCTCCACCGAGAAGGTGTAGTCGTCGCAGCCGTCCTCGGCGCGACTCGCCGTCTCCATGGTGGCAATCGCGTCCTTGAGGTGCGCGATGTTTTCGGCGGTGGTTTCGATCCTCCCGTTGACGATGATCATGTGCTCGCCAGTCCTGCCGTGTAAGCCAAAGGCCGCACTCTAACCCGACTCCGCTGCGCATGGCTTGCGGCGGCAACGGCGGGTAGTGTCTCACTTTGGCTTGTGCAGTGTCTGGCGCCGTCCTCCGGAGGGAGGGCGTCCCGCCCTCCATCGCGCCGCAAGGCGCGCAGGGCACTCGCGGCATGTGCAGGGAGGACGCGCCTGACGGCGCGCATGGAGGGCGGGACGCCCTCCCCCTCCCTCGCGCATGGAGGGCGGGACGCCCTCCCCCTCCCTATAGAGAGCGGTCCCGGCAGGCAAATCGACGCAGTCGCCGGTTGCGAACGGCCATGCGCCACGTCAGGCAAATTCAAAGTGAGACACTACCCAACGGCGGCTGGATGCCCTCCATGCCCGCCTCAAGGCAACTCCACAGGGAGCAATGCCGCTATCGAGGGGGCCAGCGCCAGGGAGGCAGTTCCAGCGGTGCGAAATTGCGCAAGGTGGTCTCGCCCATTTCCTTCTCGAGTTCAAGGTGGTTGCACTCGCCGGATTCCGTGAGGGCCTCCACCAGCGCCGTCGCGTGGGATGTCACCCACACCTGCGTTTCGGTGGCCGAGTGGCGCATCAAGCGGGCGAGGGCCGGCAACAGGTCTGGATGGATGCTGGTTTCGGGCTCGTTCAGCACCATCAGCGACGGCGGGCGCGGGGTCAGCAGCGCCGCGATCCACAGCAGGTAGCGCAGCGTGCCGTCCGACAGCTCTGCCTGGGACAGTGGCCGCAAGAGGCCGTGCTGGCGAAACAGGAGCTGGAAGGCGCCGGCCCGTTCCTCCACCTCCACCTCCGCGCCGGGAAAGGCATCCTCCACCGCCGCGGCGAGCGCATCCTGGTCGCCGATCTCCATGATTGTCCGCCAGGCCGCGGCGAGATCGTGGCCGTCGTTGCTCATCACCGGTGTGCGCACGCCGATGCGTGCATGTCGTGCCGGCGCGTCCGCATCGGTGCGGAAATGGTCGTAGAAGCGCCATGAGCGCACTTGCTCCCGCAGCAGCAACGCCTCCGGCGCTCGCTCGGGGTCGGCGAGGCGCGACACCATGCTGTCGAAGGCAGGCAGATGCCGCTCCACCACCTGCCACGCGCCTGCGTCGTCACGACTGCGCACCAGACCGCCCTTGCGATCCACCGAGGCGCGGCGTTCGTGCCAAGTTTCGCCGTGCCAGATGACTTCGCGCTTGACTTCGGGGTCCTTGCCGAACATGGATCGCGGCACTGGCACTGGCAGGCCGTATTCGATGGAGTAGCTGAAGTCGTCGCCGCCGAAGCCGAGCCGCAGGTTCACCGGATCGTTGCGCGGGCCGCCCTGCACCGGATGATCCCCCCTCTTCACGGACTTCGCGAACTGCTCCGGGCCGGCCCAAAGCACCGAATCAAGACCACCCTCCCGACCGATGCCCTGCACCCCGCCGCCGAAGGCTGTCTCGGACAGCAGGCGAAGTGCCCGGTAGAGATTGGACTTGCCACTGCCGTTGGCACCGGTGACGAGGTTCATCCCCTCGAGCGGGAGCACGATGTCTCGGAGGGAACGATAGTTGGCGACAGCGAGGGTGTGCAGCATGGGAGCATGTTGGCGCTTGCTGGAGCGATCGGCAACGAGATCAGGTTGATCGTGTGGCGGTGGCGGGGAGTCCCTCGGTCAACCTGAGCCGATCAGCTTCCATGCGTAGTCCAGAGCGTGCCCCAGCGAATCCGTGAAGGCCTTGCCCTGCCAGGCGATGTCGAAAGCGGTGCCGTGGTCCACCGAGGCGCGGACGATGGGCAGGCCGATGGTGACGTTGACGCCGGTCTTGAAGCCAATCAGTTTCATGGGAGCGTGGCCTTGGTCGTGGTACATGCAGACGATGGCGTCGTGGGCGTCGTTGTGGATGGCTTGATAGAACACCGTGTCGGCGGGGTGGGGGCCGCTGACTTCGAGCCCCGCGGCCCGGGCCGCGGCGATGGCCGGAGCGATGATGTCCCTGTCCTCCGTGCCCATCAGGCCGTTCTCGCCAGCGTGCGGGTTGAGACCGCAGACGGCGATGCGTGGCCGGGGCAGGAACCGCGACAGCGCCTCGTTCGTCAGCCGGATCACCGTGTCGATGCGGGCAGGCGTCACCCGGGCGATGGCCTCCGCGAGGGAAACGTGGGTGCTGATGTGGGTGACCGCGACGCTCTCCGTCGCAAGCATCATCGCGTATTCGTGCGTGTCGCAGAGGGCGGCGATGGTCTCGGTGTGGCCGATGAAGCCCGGGTGGGTGCGCCCGGTTGCTTCCTTGTTCATGGGCAGGGTGACGATGGCGGCGACGGTGCCGGCCAAGGCGTCGCGGGTGGCCTGCTCGACATAGTGCAAGGCTGCGGCGCCGGCCTTGGCGCTAAGCTGCCCCGGCGTGAGATCTGCTGCACTGAGGCGGCCGGCATCCACCACGTTGAGATAGCCGGGGCGCGCTTCCTCCAGTGACGCAACGACATGCATTGGGATGCCGAGACCAAGCATCTCGGCCCCCCGCGCCAGAATCGCCGCGTCACCGTACGCGAGAACGCCGTCGCCTAGCAGGCCGTCGGCGAAGCGGCGCAGGAGGATTTCCGGGCCGACGCCACTGGCATCGCCCATGGTGATGGCCACGGGCCTCATGGGTTGGAACTGGCCTTGCCTGGACGGGGCCGGAGTTTCGGCTGGGATGGGACGGGACCGAGTGGGGCTTGGGGCGCGCATCCCCCACGCTTCTTCGAAGCGGGATAGGTCCCGTCACCACCACTCGCCATCGTCGCCCCCCGAGGAACGAAGCCTGGCAGCGCGCCTCACGCCCGCTGCCAGGCCGTTCCCCCAAGCGGAACCTACGCCAAGGCCTCCTTCGTCGTCTTGACGATGGCCGCCGCCACCTTGTACGGGTCGGCATTGGAAGCCGGGCGCCGGTCCTCGAGCCGCCCCTTCCAGCCATCGTCGATGGTAGCGATGGGGATGCGAATGGATGCGCCGCGGTCCGAGACGCCGTAGTTGAACTTGTCGATCGACTGGGTCTCGTGGGCGCCGGTGAGGCGCTTGCTGTTGTCGGCGCCATAGACCGTGATGTGGCGCTCGATGTGATCGCCGAAGCGCTCGCAGATCTTCGTGAACGTGCTCTCATCGCCCGACTGGCGCATGGGGCCGTTGGAGAAGTTGGCGTGCATCCCGGAGCCGTTCCAGTCCGTGTCGCCCAAGGGCTTCGGATGCCAGTTGATGGCATAGCCGTGCTCTTCCGCCACACGTTCCAGAATGTAGCGGGCGATCCAGGTCTCGTCGCCAGCGCGCGCGGCGCCCTTGGCAAACACCTGAAACTCCCACTGGCCGGCGGCCACTTCACCGTTGATGCCCTCGACATTGATGCCGGCCTCAAGGCAGGCGTCGAGGTGCTGCTCGATGATGTTGCGCCCGAAAGCGTTGGCGCCGCCCACCGAGCAGTAGTACGGGCCTTGCGGCGGCGGATAGCCGCCAGCGGGGAAGCCGGGCGGCAGATTGGTCTGGGTGTCCCAGAGGAAATACTCCTGCTCGAAGCCAAACCAGAAATCGTCGTCGTCGTCCTCGATGGTGGCTCTGCCATTGGACTCATGCGGGGTGCCGTCGGCGTTCAGCACCTCGGTCATCACGAGGTAGGCGTTCTTGCGGCAGGGATCGGGAAACAGCGCCACCGGCTTCAGCAGGCAGTCAGACGAACTGCCATCCGCCTGCTGCGTCGAACTGCCGTCGAACGACCACATCGGGCAGTCCGCCAGCGTGCCGCCGAAATCCGTCTCCACGCGGGTCTTGCTGCGCAGACTCTGCGTCGGCTTGTTGCCGTCCAGCCAGATGTATTCCAACTTGCTCTTGCTCATGCTCATGCCGTGCTCTTGCTCCTTTCCGTTCATCGAACACATGGATTGGTTTCGCCCCAATGGCGGGCCGGGGCGGGAAGCGCCTCGATGCCGCGCCACTCATGCAAGCCGCGCCACTCATGCAACATGCGCGCCAGAGGCGCAACCTAAGCGTCCAGATGTCGCACCCCATGCGGGCGAACGGCGCGGGAACGATGCACCGTCCGGGCGCAGGCGTCAATTGCCGCGTTCGTTTGGCGAGATCCCCGCCTGCGGGCGTGATCCGCCCTCACCCGTTCCTCAGCCCGCTCCGCACCAAACCGGACGCTTCGCCCAGCACAACGACCCAATGTGGTGCAACCAGACGCCTGCCGCGAGAGGTGCCGCGCAACCTACGGTCGCAGCAGATCCTGATACTGCGAGAACCGAGTGTCTTGCCGCGTCGCCACCTCGATCACGCACACCTCGCCCTCGGCGTTGGCGCGGCGAGCCGCCTGCAGAGCCGGCGCGATTTCCGCAGCCCGGTTGACATGGATGGCCTTTGCGCCAAGCGCCTTCGCCACGCCAGCGTAGTCGCCGGACTGATTGCCGGCGCCGTAGCGCTGCATGGCCGTCGGCATCGACTTGTCGTAGCCGCCCATGGTGCGGTTGTTGATCACCACCGTGGTGATGGGGATTTCGCCCCGCACGGCGGTCTCGATCTCCAATCCGGTGTGGCCGAAGGCAAGGTCGCCCATGAAGTTCATGCAGAACTTCGACGGGTCCGCCACCTTCGCGCCCATGGCCAGCGGGATGCCGTAGCCCAAGTGCGTCGTCTTGCCCCAGCCGATGTAGCCCAGGGGGGCGGCCGCCTTGTAGAAGGGCATGATCTGGTCGCGGGGGTTGCCGGCGTCGTGCGTGACCACGGCATCGGCGTGATCCACCGCCTGGTTGATCTCGTTGATGACCCGATACGGGTTGATGGGAGTCTCCTCGGAGTTGAGCAGCGGCGCCCAATCCGCCAGCCACTCTCGCCGGGTGGTGCGGATGTCCGTCAGCGTCTCCTGCGCCGTAGCGCGACCGCCCTCGCCCACCGTGGCCTTGAGTTCCTCGATCATCATCGCGAGGGTGAGCTTGGCGTCGCCCACCAAGCCAACGTCGATGGCGTAGTCCTTGTTGATGTCCTCCGGCGACACCGTGGACTGGATCATGAACTTGCCGTCCGGGATGGCGATGCCAAACGCCGTGCGCGTGAGTGCCGAGCCGATGGCAAACACCACGTCCGAAGCACCGAGCCACTTCCAGACGCCCTTCGGCGCTGTGCGGTTGGCGCTGCCGAGTGCCAGCGGGTGATCGTCCGGGAACGCGCTCTTGCCCTGCATGGTGGTGATGACGGGAATCTGCGCCAGTTCCGCGAAGGTCCTGAGCTCTTCGGCGGCGCCGGAATAGAGCACGCCCTGCCCTGCCCAAATCACCGGATTCCTGGCGCCGAGCAGCGCCCTGAGGGCATCCTTGACGTCGCCCGAACCGGGTGCATAGCGCATGGTCTTGGAGGGGCGATAGGCTTCGGCTGCACCCTCCGGGGCATCTCGCCCAAGCACGTCGCCGTGCAGTTCCACCAGCACGGGGCCAGGCCGGCCTTGCTTCGCGGTGTGGAACGCACGCCGAATCTGGGTGGTGACGCGGTCGATGCGGTCGATGGAGATGGCCAGCTTGGTCACCGTCTCGTAGCTGCGGGCGGCGTGGAAGTTCGGCTGCACATCGTAGCCGCCGAGGCCGTGTCCGCCGGGCAGATACACCATCGGCACCGCCTCGCCCCAAGCCTGGGCGATGCCGCCGAAGGAGTTCTCGACACCGGGGCCCGACTGCGACGCGAACACGCCCACCGTCTCCCCGCGCTTTTGGCGGCTGAAGCCGTCGGCGGCATTGATGCCGCCCCGCTCCTGCCGAAACACCAGCGGCCGGATGCCCACCTTGGCGCAGGCCTCGATGAGCGGATTGGCCGGAAAGCATGGCATCCACTCCACGCCCTCCGCCTGCAGACAGCGCGCAACCAAGTCGTAGCCGTTCATGTGTCCCCTGCTCCCCCCGGATCGGTCAGCGAAAGCCGCGAAGCCTATCAGTCGAAGCCGCACCGGCACAACGCCGGTTTCCGCGATCCCATCACGCCGGACTGCGACATCCGGAACCCATATAAAGGCACCGTGTACGGAGGCAGGCTCTGAGAAGCCCCACTGAAAGCAGGCTCCACAGACCGACGGCCCGCCGGCCGTAGCCGGTTCATGCACGAATCTTGTCCGGTCCGGTGTGTGCGACGCTGATGCCCCGTGTGGTGTGGACGCAAGCATCAATCCCCACCCCCGAAGGCATGGCTGTGCACCATGTCGAGGGGGCCGGAGCGAGTACGCCAGGACGGCTTGGGCTGGGGCAGGAAGCGTTGCCGAAAGCAACGGTTCTTGTGGCGCTGGCTTCGCCGTCAGACACCAATGAGAATTGCTGAGTCAGGGGATCAAGGCTTTCCCTCCACCCCGATTCCCTATAGGATGCGCCGCCTTCGATTCCATGCGACTCGCCAAACAGCCCAACCCAGCCAGGAACATGGACGGACCGGATTTCCAGAAGTCAGCCCTCATCCCCACCATCGCCCAGGATGCCGCGAGCGGCACGGTGTTGATGCTGGCCTACATGAATGCCGAATCCTACGCCGAGACGCTGCGCACGCGGCGTGTGTGCTACTACAGCCGCAGCCGCCGCAAGCTGTGGCGGAAGGGCGAGGAGAGCGGCAACGTGCAGCATCTGAAGCACCTCTACTACGACTGCGACGCCGACACTTTGCTGGTGAAGGTGGAGCAGGTGGGCGGTGCCGCCTGCCATGAAGGCTACGAAAGCTGCTTCTTCCGCGAGGTGGACCCCGACACGGCGACGGCAACCGTGATCGCCGAGCGGGTGTTTGATCCGGCCGAGGTGTACGGCCGCAGCTAAGCGCCGCCCGCATCGGCGGGCGCAGTCGACACGCTTCCGAAACTCGAACCACCAGCAGGGCCGCCATGAGCAATCTGTTGAAACTCGGCATTCCGGCAGGAAGCCTGCAAGAGTCCACCGCGGACCTGTTGCGCCGCGCCGGCTACGTCATCACGTTTTCGAGCCGCTCCTATTTCCCCGAAATCGACGACCCGGAGATCGACTGCATGCTGGTGCGGGCGCAGGAAATGGCGCGCTATGTGGAGCAGGGCGTGCTGGACGCCGGCATCACCGGCCACGACTGGGTGGTGGAGACGGGTGCGGATGTCGAGGAACTGGCGGACTTCCTGTTCGCCAAGGTGACCCGCCGCCCCTCCCGCTGGGTGCTGTGCGTGCCAAGCGACTCCGACGTGCAATCGGCGGCGGACCTTCAAGGCAAGCGCATCGCCACCGAAGTGGTGAATCTCACGAACCAGTACCTGGCCCGCCACGGCGTCAGCGCCGAGGTGGAGTTCTCCTGGGGCGCCACCGAGGTCAAGCCGCCGCGGCTGGCCGACGCCATCGTCGAGGTGACCGAGACCGGTAGTTCCCTGCGCGCCAACAACCTGCGCATCGTCGATGAGGTGCTCGCCAGCACGCCGCGCCTGATCGCCAACCGCGAGGCGCTCACCCGGCCCTGGATTCGCACCAAGCTCGACAACATCGCCTTGATGCTGCGCTCGTGCCTGGCCGCCGAGGGGCGGGTGGGGCTGATGATGAACGTTCGGGCGGCGGACTTGGAGAAGGTGACGTCCATCCTGCCGGCGATGCGCAACCCCACCATCTCGCACCTCTCGGACCCGGACTGGCTGGCGCTCAACACCATCATCGACGAAACCACCGTGCGCACCATCGTGCCGGCGCTGAAGCAGGCCGGTGCGACGGGCATCATCGAGCATCCGATCAACAAGGTGATCGAATGATCGAACGCCTCGAAGCCGGCGCCACCGTACTGTCGCCAGACGGCGCGGCCTTCGCCGTGGACGAGGAGTTGGCCGCGTCTTTCGAGCCCGGCGACCGGCTGGTGGCAACGCGGCAAGCGGGGCTCATGCGCATTCCCGCCGAGCAAGCGCGCCGAGCCGACGAGGCGGTGACGGCGGCGAGCGGCGCCTTCGGGACCATGAACGCGGTGACCGACGGAGCCATCGTCGAGTTCTATGCCGAGGCTTCTGCCCGGCTGGAGGACGATGCGGTCTGGGGCGCCATCGCCGAAGTCAACGCCGAGGATGTCCGGCAGGCCCAGGGACGCGGTCGCTCCACCACCCGGCTTGCAGTGTCGGATTCCATGCGCGGCAAGATGATCGACGGACTGCGCGGCTGGGCGGCCATGCCCTCGCCCCGCGGCTCGGTGCTCGAAACCATCCCCAGAGACGGCTTCCGTGTGGAACTGGTGGGCGCCGCGCTAGGCCCCGTGGCGTTCGTGTTCGAGGGGCGCCCGAATGTGCTGGCAGACGCCTGCGGCGTGCTGCGCGGCGGCAACACGGTGGTCTTTCGCATCGGCTCGGACGCACTCGCCACCGCCCAGGCCATCATGCAGGGCGTCATTCGGCCGGCGCTCGTCGCTGCCGGGTTGCCTTCCGGCGCCGTGTCACTGGTGGACAGTGCCGCCCACGCCGCCGGCTGGGCGCTCTTCCTCGATCCCCGCCTGGCCCTGGCGGTGGCGCGAGGCTCCGGAGCTGCGGTGGAACTCCTGGGCGCCCTGGCCCGAAGCGCCGGCACGCCGGTGAGCCTGCACGGCACGGGGGGGGCATGGATGGTGGTATCCGAGTCCGCCTCGCGGGCGACCTTGCACGATGCCGTGCTCCGGTCGCTGGACCGCAAGGTGTGCAACACGCTCAACACCTGTTGTGTGCTGGGGGGGCGGCCGCAGGAGCACGTCGCCACGGTGCTGGATGCGCTGGACGCCGCCGGCGAAGCTCGCGGGCGGTCCTTCCGCCTGCACGTGGCGGATGGGTACCGCCATCTGGTGCCGGAAGCCATGTTCACGACCCCGGTACAGGTGATGCGCGCCGAAGGGCAAGTCACGGAAATGCAGGCCGACATATTGGCCACCGATCGGCTAGGCCACGAGTGGGAGTGGGAGGAGACGCCCGAAATCACCCTCACCGCCGCCGCCACACTGGACGAGGCGGTGGCCGCATTCAACACTCAAAGCCCACGCCTGGTGGGCACGTTGGTTTCCGACAACGACGCCGAACAGGACCGCTTCTGGCGCACTCTGGAAGCCCCTTTCGTCGGCGACGGCCACACCCGCTGGGTCGATGGCCAGTACGCCTTCGGCAAACCGGAACTGGGGCTCTCGAACTGGCAGGGAGGGCGCCTGTTCGCCCGCGGCGGCGTCCTGACTGGAGACAGCGTGTTCACCGTCCGAACGCGCTACATCACGACGTGAGCGGCGGCATGCTGCTCCCGTTGAAGGAGGGACGCGCGCCACCGGTTCCTCTCTCACTGCCCTGACACATGGGGCCAACAACGCGCCGCAAGTCCGGCCCCTCCGAAGAAAGCTGCCAGGCCTTCTTTCGGGGTAGGGCAGGCCAGGCCAACGCACTCGAACGGCTCCCGAACTTGGCTCCTGCCAAACCATTTCCCCGCCCCCAAACGACTGAACGACCGAGTCCCGCCCCGCCACCACCCACCGCAAAGGCAATCGTCATGCACCGCAAGCCATCCCGCGCTCTCGCATCGCTCCTCGCCATCGTAGCCCCCGCCTCCCTCGCAGCCGCCAGCATCGAGCGTGAGTTCGCCGTATCGGCCGGCGGCCGCCTCGTCGTCGAGGCGGATGCCTGGCACTCAGGCCACCTCGACTGTCTCCAGGCGTTCGGCGATTTTGCCGGCCCACTCGGCGGGGCCGAGTTGATGGGTGGAGCGGCCGGTGGAATCCACGGCGACCGTCACCGGCATGTCGCGGACCTCGAATTCGTAGATGGCCTCCATGCCCAGATCTTCGAAGGCCACCAGGCGAGAGGCGGTGATGGCCTTGGCGACGAGGTAGGCGGCGCCGCCGACGGCGATCAGGGAGACCGCCTCGTTGTCGCGGATCGCCTCGATGGCTTCCGGGCCGCGTTCGGCCTTGCCGATCATGCCGAGCAGACCGGCTCGTTCGAGCAGAGCACGGGTGAACTTGTCCATGCGGGTTGCGGTGGTGGGGCCAGCCGGGCCAACCACTTCGTCGCCCACGGGGTCCACCGGGCCAACGTAATAGATGAAGCGGCCTTGGAAGTCCACCGGCAGGGGATCGCCTCGTTCGATCATCTCCACCAGGCGCCGGTGGGCGGCATCGCGACCGGTCAGGAGCTTGCCGGAGAGCAGGAGGGTGTCGCCAGCCTTCCAGGTGGAAGTTTCCTGTCGGCTGATGCCATCGAGACTTACGCGACGAACATCGTCGCCTAGCTCGAAGTCGATGTCGGGCCAATCGGCGAGGTCCGGCGGCTCGAACGTCGCCGGGCCGGCGCCGTCAAGCTCGAAGCGCAGATGCCGGGTGGCGCTGCAGTTGGGGATCACCGCCACCGGCTTGTTGGCGGCGTGGGTGGGGTACTCCCTCACCTTCACGTCCAGCACGGTGGTCAGGCCGCCCAGGCCCTGGGCGCCGATGCCGAGCGCGTTGACGCGGTTGAAGAGGTCGAGGCGAAGCTCTTCGGCACGGTTCGAGGGCCCGCGCTGCTGCAGCTCGTGCATGTCGATGGGCGCCATCATCGCTTCCTTGGCGAGCAGCATGGCCTTTTCCGGCGTGCCGCCGATGCCGACGCCGAGAATGCCGGGTGGGCACCAGCCGGCACCCATTTCCGGCACCACGCCAACGATCCAATCGGCCACCGAGTCCGACGGATTCAGCATCTTGAACTTTGCCTTGGCCTCGCTGCCGCCGCCCTTGGCAGCCACTTCCACGGTGAGCCGGTCGCCAGGAACGATGCGGGTGTGGATCACCGCCGGCGTGTTGTCGCCGGTGTTGGCGCGGGCGCCGTTCGGCTCGTCGAGCACCGAGGCACGAAGCACGTTGTCGGGATGCGTGAATCCCCGCCTGACACCCTCGTTGACCATCTCCTCGACGCTCATGGTCGCGTCCCACGACACGTCCATGCCAACTTCCAGAAAGACGATGACAATGCCCGTGTCCTGGCAGATGGGACGCTTGCCCAAGGCGCACATGCGCGAGTTGACGAGCACCTGCGTCAGCGCCGCCTTTGCCGCCGGCGACTCCTCCCGCTCCCATGCCGCCGCCATCGCGCGGATGAAGTCCGGCGGATGGTAGTAGGAGATGTACTGCAGCGCGTCGGCGACGCTGGCGATCAGGTCGTCTTCACGGATGACTGTCGCGGCGCCGAGACTCAACGGATCAAGCTCCAAGCCATGTGCGTAGTGCGGCCCCTCCCCAATCATTCCCCTTGGCGAGTCGCCATGGGTTCTGCGGTGGGGGGCAGGCCGCTCCGGGAACTCGCCCAAGCGAGAGCCTATTGCCGTCGCAGCCGGTATTCACGCCCCCAGGTGCCCTGCACGCCGCCGGTGCCTCCGCCGGACTCCAGGTCGGTGCCGTAGGGCGACTTGACCTCCACCGTGTTGCGCGATGCCCAGTCGAGTCGAATCCGCCCGGCGCGGGCGGTGCGGTCGCCGGTCACCATCAGGGTGCCCCGTTGCTTGCGTACCTTGCGCGCCTCCATCGGCTGCTCATACTCGTACTCCAGCTCCGGCGAGATGACGAGCGTGACGACATCGCCGCCGGAAACCGTGGTGTTGTATTGCCCCGGGAAGAGCGCCTTGTGCGCGGCTGTGGGCTCGATGCCTTGTGGGCCCGTGGCGCCGCAGGCAACAAGAAGCAGCGCCGCGCCGGCGGCCAGCAACGTCTTCGCGGATCGGTTGGCGAACCTGAACATGAGACCGTTCCCCCTCTTTCAGTTTGCTCAGTTTGCTCAGTTTGGCCGGTTGATGCATGTTGACCAGCAAGTGCGAGCATCGTCAAGCGAGGGCGATGTGTCAACACGAACATGCCGAGGACTGCGAAGCGGGGGCGTCCGGAGGATGCCAGGACCGGAACCCACGCCAACGAAACGCCCCAAGTTGGGGGGAGTTCTTGCGGAGACCATTGCGCAGCCTGCCCCCTCCGAAAAAGCCTTGCGGCGTCTTCGACTCCCCCAAGGGGGAATCATGTGTGGGGTGGTTTGGACATGGGAAATCTCGCGGCATACGGAACCCGCCGGATGGGGCGCCTACCCATGCCGGCAATCGGGTTACACTCCGGCAGTCGAGGAGTGCCTTGGAGGGGAGGCAAGACCAAGTGCCCGAAACCGTTTCCTATGCCGAACGGGAGTTCGCGCTCGCCACCGGGCGCGTGAAGTATCTCGAACAAGGCCAAGGCACACCCGTCGTCGTGCTGCACCACAGCTGGGGAAGCCCAGGCTGGCTGACGTTCCACGAGCGGCTGGCCGAGGCACATCGCGTGATCGCCCCCGACATGCCCGGCTGGGGCGGCTCGGAACGCCCGGCGTGGGCGCGGGAGCCCCGCGACATCGCCGTTCTCATGGGGCGCGTGCTCGATGGCCTGGACCTCCAGGACGTGAAGCTGGTCGGCCTCGGCTTCGGCGGCTACGTGGCGGCGGAACTCACCACCATGAACCCGTCCCGGATCGGCGCACTGACGCTGATCGGCGCCGCCGGCCTCAAGCCTGACGAAGGCGAGATCACCGACCAGATGATGCTCTCCCATCGCGCCTACATCGAGCAGAGCTTCCGCGACCACGACACCTACGCGCGCTTCCTGGGCGACGAGGCGCCACCGGAGGAAGTGCGCCAGCTCTGGGACTTCTCCCGCGAGATGACCGCCCGCGTCACCTGGAAGCCCTACATGTTCAACCGCCGACTCGCGCCGCTGCTGCCGGACGTCAAGGTGCCCACGCTCCTCATCTGGGGCGAGCAGGACAGCATCGTGCCGCTCGCCTGCGCCCGGCAGTTCGAGTCCGGGATTCCAGGGGCGAGGCTGGAGGTCGTCGCAGACGCCGGCCACGTCGTGGAAATCGAGCAACCGGAGCAAACCGCCGCTTTCATCGCCGGGTTCCCCGGCTAGGTCAGGCGAGGCAAAGCCAAGGAGAAGTCCATCATGTTCATCGGCTATTTCACCGAACGTCCGTATCAGGACCCCAACTCCGGCTACTTCGGCGCCACGGGTCGCAACCTCATGGACCTCGGCATGTCGAATTCGAGCTACGATCCCAAGCTCGGCGCCGATCTCTACAACCGCTATCTCGACGAGAAAATCTACGCCGAGGAAATGGGCTTTGACGGCCTGATGCTGAACGAGCACCACTCCACGCCCTTCTGCATGGGCGGCGTGATGAACCTCGAAGCGGCCATCCTCGCCCGCATCACCAAGCGCGCCAAGATCGTCCTGCTCGGCAATATCCTGCCCATCTGGGACGATCCGCTCTGGCTCGCCGAGGAACTGGCCGAGATCGACATGATCTCCCGCGGCCGCCTCGTCACCGGCTGGGTGCGCGGCACCGGGCGCGAGAGCGTCGCCCACAACGCCGCCGCGCCCTACAACTGGGAGCGCTTCCAGGAAGCCCACGACTTCATTGTCGATGCCTGGATGCGTCCGGGTCCGTTCCGCTGGGAGGGCGAGCACTACCACTACCGCTACGTCAACCCTTGGGCGCGCCCGTATCAGGAACCGCATCCGCCGATCTGGATTCCCGGCGTCATGAGCCGCAACACCGTCGCCTGGGCCGCCCGCCACCGCTACCCCTACCTGATGCTGGCGACCGAGCTCCAGCCCACGGTGGAGTCGTTCCAGTACTACGATCAGGTGGCCGAGGAGTCCGGCTTCACTGCCGGCACCGAGCACCGGGGGTATCTTTTCAAGGTGCATGTGGACGAAACCGAGGAGCTCGCCGAACAGGCCGGCCGCAAGTACGTCCAAGGGCCCTCCAACCCCTTCCTCGAAGGCAACCAGGGCATCGTCCGCCCCTTCATCCAGAACCTGCCTGGGCTGACGCAGCGCAACAACCTCCTGCCCACCATGAAGAGCTTCGCCGCCGCGGCCTCGAGAGGCCGCGCCGACCAGCATCTCAAGAGCCAGCAAAAGGACGCCCCGCCACCCCCGCCCAAGGACACCTACCTCGATCAGACCGAAAAGCTCTCCATCATCTCCGGCACCCCGGACACGGTGATCCCCAAGGTCCGCCACGTGCTGGAGACCATCCGCCCGGGCACCATCTTCTTCTGGGACGGCGACGGCGCCATGGACCACGACGACGCCATGCGCAGCCTCCGCCTGATGGGCGAAGAGGTGATCCCGGCAGTGCGCGAGATCGGCGACGAACTCGGCCTCAAGGGTCCCTTTGAAGTGGACGGCGTCGCCGGGGTGACAAGACGAGAGGAACCCGCCGAATCCGAGCAGGCGCAAATCGCCGCGAAGTAGCGCTTGGCGGGAACGCGCCACCCGATACAGGCGCGTGTCCTCGGCGGGCATGGTGAGGCAGCATTGCTTCTCCAACGACCCGTCTCGCACCGAGGTGAACAAAGAGGCTTTCTATTTCGTCGCCTAATGCCTTTAAACTTCGTTATATTCGGCCTTATGGCATCCAGACCACTTCCACCGTCGGTGCAGCGCACGCTCCGAGCGCTGGGGCGTGACATCCGCATTGCACGCAAGAAACGACGCTTTCCGGTGGCGGATTTCGCGGCGCGGATGGGGGTTTCACCAGGCACGGTGATGCGCCTCGAACGAGGCGAGCCGGGCGTTGCGGTGGGCGCTGTCGCGATGGCACTCCTCGCACTTGGCGAGTTGAATCGGCTGGAAGAGCTGCTCGATGTGTCCCGCGACGACACCGGACTCATGCTCGACATCGACAGCCTGCCGCAAAGGATTCGCCGCCCTCGTGGCCGTCCCTCGGCAGGTCGCGGGGCTTCCCTTCCGGCACCACCAACGAAAAGGGCCACATGACCAAGACGACCAAGCGCGTCCCGGTCGCCATCGGCAAGGAACTGCATCCCGTCGGCGAACTCCTGTTCGAGTCCGACGGCCGCCGCCAAACGAGCGCCTTTCGCTACAGCCGCGAGTGGCTCGAAAGCTCCCACGCATTCCCCATCGCGCCAACGATGCCGCTGGTGGACTATCCGTACTACGCCGCTGCATCGCGGGAGAATCCCCGCTCCGCACTGCCCGCCGCGGTGGACGACGGTGCACCGGACTCTTGGGGCCGCGGACTCATTCGCAAGACGCGCCCCGGGCCGCTGACCGAGCTCGACTATCTCCTGTTCGCCGACGACACCACTCGACAAGGTGCCTTGCGCTATCTGGATTGCGACGGTCGTCCCCTATCCCTGGCGCAGCCGCCGACTCCGCGACTGGCGGAGCTGTGCGACATCAGCCGGTTGGCCGGCGCCGATCACGACAGTCTCACAGCCAAAGAGCGGGAGCGACTGCTCGGCAGTGCCGGCTCCTTGGGTGGTGCGCGCCCCAAGGCGAACGTCGTGGACGACGACGGCACGTTGCTGATCGCCAAGTTCACCACGGCCCAAGACACCGCGCCCATCGAACGTGTGGAGGTGGCCACACTCCGCCTTGGCCGCGCGGCTGGCATCGAGACTGCTTCGGCGCGGCTGGAACTCTCCCAAGCCAAAACGCCGGTGGCACTGATTCGGAGGTTTGACCGTCGCGGGGCGCATCGAGTGCCCTACCTTTCAGCACGCTCCTTCGTCGGCGTCGAGGCTGCAACCGGCGCTTCCTACACCGATATCGCCGATGTCCTGCGCGCCCACGCCGACGATGCTCCGAAGGAGATTGAGGAGCTCTTTCGCCGCATCCTCTTCACGATCCTCGTCTCCAACAACGACAACCACCTGAAGAACCTGGGTCTGCTTCATGCGACCCGTGGACTGTGGACTCTCGCGCCGGCCTTCGACGTCAACCCGCAGCCATACCGCCAACGCCACCTGGAAGTGGGCATCAGCGAACTAAGCGGCCATGAGGCGTCCATAGAGGCCACGCTGGAGGCTGCCCCCTTCTTCGACATCGAGCGGGACCGGGCGCGAGAGCTGCTCGCTCGCACGGTGGCCGTCATCCTCGGCCAATGGCGTGGCGAGTGTCGGGCTGCAGGCTTGACGCCCCACGAAATCCGCCAATACGAGAACGCCTTCGAGCACGAGGAGACGCGCACCGCGCAACGCCTTTGCGGCATGGCTTGAAGCGCAGCGGGCACCGCCCGACGGTTGACCCGCCTTGGCGGGCTTGGGTCAGGGGGAGGCTGGGCGGAAGCGGGGCCTGGCTCGCCAGAGGGCCCATGTCGGCACCGCGAACAGTGCGCCGGCGATGGGCGCGGCCCAGATCGTGCCGCGCGGGTCCAACAGGGGCCAAACCGCCATGCTGAACGCCACTTGGGCTGCATAGACCGCGGCCCAAGGCCACATCCACCAGCGCATCTTCCAGAATCCGTAGGCGCCAGCGGCGTAAATCGCCCAATGCAGGGGTTCGGTAGCCTTTGCCCACCAGCCGTGCAGGACAATGCCGAACCACACTTCCTGGTCGAGATGCACGGGCTTGAAGAAGAGGTCGAACGGCAGGTAGATGAACGTCATGTAGATGCAGAACAGCCACATCAGGTTCATCCACCAAGGTCGCCGCCGCCACTCGACGGCGACCTTGGCGAAGAAGGTTGGGGGATTCGGCTGGGCCATCTCGCTACCATACAGGACCGATGGGCGAACGGCCCTGGTGCAGGAGCCGGACGCGACCTCGGATCAGGTGCATGGGCGCGGCCCCCTTCCAAAGAAGCCTGCGGCTTCTTCGACTCCTCCCCAAGGGGCCCGTCACGGCCTATAGGTGAAGGTGAGCCACCATTTGGTGGTGTCGGTGGCGTAGCCGTCGCTGGCGTAGCCTGCGAACTTGAACTGCGCCGAAAGGGCTTCCCCCAGGGGCATGGAGGCGGCGAAGTCGAGCTCCGTGCCGTAGTCGGCGCCGCCTTCGTTGGCGGAGAAGGCGTGCCACGTCACGGCCAGCTTCACCTTGCGCCAGTTTTCCGCGATCGTCAGGTAGGTGTCCTCCAGGCCGGCTGCGGGAGTGGAAAGGAAGCGGTCGGTCCAGCCGTTGAACTTGTGCAGCGTCGCCACCGGCGTGCGGAAACCGGCACCGCCGCCGTCGCTGCCAAGCACCTCGTGGCCGAGCGTGAACGTTGCGCCCGAGAGTTCCGTCTTGCCTTCGATCCAATACCAGCCAGCGTCGTAGTCCAGCGGGCTGCCGCCAGAAGGCGACTGCCGCGCGATCCCGCCACTCAGCGTGATGCCGCCGTGCTCGCCGCTGTACTCAACGCCGTAGGTGCGGTTGGAATTCGGAATGCCGTTGTCGTGCTGCAGATCGAACTCATAGGCGAATGCGGAGAGTTCCCCTTCGCCGATGCTCCAGGCACCGCGAAAGGCGTGGATTTCGCTCTTCCAGTCGGCTGGCTGCGCGCCATCTTCGGGGCCGAAGATGCGGTTGACGTTGGCGATGAAGCTGTAGTCGAGCGTCACGGCGTCGTTCTTCGACTCGAGCCGCACGGCATCGTAGGTCTGCTCGTTCTGGCGCCAGGCAACGCCGCCCAGGAAGCGCTGGCGACCGTGCAGGATGCGCTGGCGGCCTGCCGTCACGGCGATGTCTCCCGCCTGATGTTTCAAGAACGCCAGGTTGAGGTCCAAGCCCTCTGGGTCTGCCACGACGGGATAGCTGGTCTTGCCGTTGGTGGTGGAGTTGTAGTCGTCAACACCGACGACGCCGACGAAATCCGTCTCGATGCCGGCGGTCAGGTTGCCCCAGGCTGCCGACGACCAAGTGAGCCGACCGAGCACCGTCGAGGCCGATGCGTCATTGGACAGTCCATCCTGATCGACGCTCTCGTACCGATACCGGGCGCTGACATTGGCCTTGCCGTCCCGAAGGGCCTCGGCGAGCCCGGCGAAGGCAGGTGGCGCCGCCAGCGATGCAGCAAGCCCACAGACTGCAAACTGCACGACACGCCGGGCGTCGGACAGAGCGGATTTCGACGAGTTGGGCATAGTGTCTCCCTGATATCGCGGCAGGAAAAGCAAAACGGCGCACCGGGCCCCGTGTGCTACGCGCGAAGTCTAAAACGGTGCCGCCGGCGATGCGACGAGCACGACACATGCCAGGATTCCCGTCCTCTGCAGGGAGGGCATCTCGCCCCACATGCCTGCCGCAAGGTGCGTCCGCACGAAGCGCGCGACTGTCCTGCAACTCAACGGCTTGCGCGCCTTGCAGCGCAATGGAGGGTGAGACGCCTCCCTGTAGCAGCCTGTCGGACTTTGGGCGGCGAAGGCGGATGTTGGCGGCTTGTGGACGGGGGTGCGCCCCCGGGGCTCTCGGACTGCCGCATCCGGGCGGGCGATTGCGGCGTGTCCGGCGCGGCAGGTCTGGGATGTCGTCGCCGATGTGGCTCCGGTGGGCTGGAGAAGGCCCGGATCCGGGGTTCCGGGGCGGCTTCCAGCCCCGATTCACGCCGCCGTGAGGTTGTGCAGCCGCTTGCAGTTGTACGCCAGCATCGCCAGGCACCACTCGCCCTCCACCTTCTCGATGCCGCGCAGCAGGAACTGACGGAACCCCATCGCCTGCTTCACCACCCCGAACACCGGCTCCACCGTGTGCTTGCGAACCCGGTAGCGCTGCCGGTTCCCCTCCTCGTCCAGCTTCGCCCGCATCGCCTTGATCCACTCCGCCTTCGGCTCCTTCGCCGGACGCTCCTCCGCCGGCTCCGGGCGGAAGTCGTGCTGCCGCCGGCCGCCCTCCGCGCCCGTCGCCACCAGCAGGTCCATGCCGCGGCCCTCCAGCTCCGCCACCTCGCTTCCCGACGCGTAGCCGTTGTCCGCCAGAACCCGATCCGGCACCCCAACCGCCGCCGGCACCGCGTCCACGTCCGCGACCAGCTCCCGGCGGTCGGTCGCGCTCCGGCTCACCCGACAGCCCAGCACCAGCTGGCTGCCGTCCGCGTCCACCACCGCCTGCGCGTTGTACGCCTGCCGGCACTCGTGACGCTCGCTCTTCTTCATCACCCCGCTGTCCGCGTCCGTCAGGTTGACCTGCTCGTCCGGCCTCGGCTTCCCGTCTGGCGGCTTCGGATGCCGACCCTTCGCAGAGCCCTTGCGCGCATCACGCGCCGCCACCTTGCGCTCGTACTCCTCGCGCTCCGACTCCGCACGGCGCTCCGCCCGCTCCTTCAGCTCCGCGCACGCCCGGTCCAGCTTCGCCTTCAGCGCCTCCCGCCGCGACAGCTCCGCAGGAAGACGCTGCGGATCGACCTCGTCCGACGCGTCCGTCCGCTCCGCCTCCGCCAGAAGACCGTCGATCTCCTGCTGAAGCTGCGCCCGCAGCTCCTCCGCACGGTCGTGCCGGATGCCGTTGCGAAGGCTCGCGTTCGCGTCCACCTTCGTCCCGTCCACGCTCACCGTCCCCACCCGAAGAAGCCGCAGTTCCCGCGCCAGAAGCAGAACCTGCAGGAACGCCTCCCCAACCGCCTCGAAGTTCTCCCGACGGAAACGGCAGATCGTGTCGTGGTCCGGGTGGCTGTCCGCCGTCAGGTACCGGACGCACAGATCCCGGTGCGTCGCCCGCTCGATCCGCCGCGAGCCGAACGTCCCGGTCGCGTAGCAGTACACCAGCAGCGCAAGCATCATCCGCGGGTGGCACTGCGCAGAACCCGTGCCGCGCTCGTTCACCCGGAACCGCGACATCGAAACCCGCTCCACCGCCTCCAGCACGAAGTGCACCAGGTCGTCCTCGGGAACCCACTCCCGCATGTCCGGCGGCAACAGGTACGGCTGGCTCCGATCCGACGGCACGAACTTCGGCATCTCGAAATGGCCTCCCCAAACGGCGGGCGCCATTGTAGTGACGCAGGCACCAAAGTCCGACAGACTGGTAGGGACGCACCAACTCAACGACAGTCCCGCCCAAGTCGCAGCGACTTGGCGTATCCCGTGCGCCGCTTGCGCGACCCTCGGTGGGAGGGCGTCTCGCCTTCCCTTATAGAAACGGATGTGGGCAGAGGTTCCTTTAGCTTGATGGGCACGTCACTCGCCTGCCTGACGCATCCTCGACGATGCCGTCGCCGTCCGTGTCGATGGCGCGTCTGGCGCGGCCCTGGACGTTGAGGACGACTTGGCGGGCGAGCCTCGCGTCGCCGTCCGGCGGACAGTAGAGGATGTTGCCGTTCTGCCAATCGGTAAGGCCAGACGGGCGGAACACCAGCGCGGTGCGATTGCGGAACGCTCGCCAGTACATGCGGTGGCCGGCCGGCAGGAGTGGCAGACGCATGAGGATCTCCTCGCCGGAGTCGCGGCGGCCATTGCCATTGGGGTCAAGAAAGGCGAGCGCCCCATTGTGCCAACTATTGCGCGGGCCACAGCGGTCCCCAGCGCCGGGGCAGAGCGCCGCGGTGACGCGATGGCTCACCGCCGCAGCCCGGGTGAACTGCACGGCAGCGAGCATTTGGTTGATGGCGCTAGCCGCGCGCTCACGCTCGAGCAGGCCGTCGAAGCTCGGCAGCGCCACCGCCATCAGCAGGGCACTGGCGGCAAGCGCGGTGAGCATTTCCGCGAGGGTGACGCCAGCAATGCCGGCCTTGCCAACGCCGCGACAACCCGCGGCAGCCCGTCCGTTTCGCCGAAGTGGTTTCATGTGCGAATCCTGTCCGCATCACGCCGCCAAGGGGAAGAGGACATCGCCCCCACGTCCTGTGCGACATTGCCACTTTGTGCGCCCTCCCCGCCTTCCAGCAACCCTTCCCGGCCATTTGCCCAGCTGTTGCCGTACACTGCGCCGGTTCGCGGCAAACCACGCCGCCACGGGGGAGGTGCTTTCGGTCGTGTCGCTCATAGCTTGGTCCTGGCTTTTCCTGGTGCTCTACATCGGCGCCATGCTCGCCATCGGCGTGCTTGGCCAGCGTCGCGTCCAGCACGCGGACGACTTCGCCACCGCACGCGGTTCCTATGGTCCCGTGTTCCTTGCCTTCGCCTTCGCCGCCACCACGGCGAGTGGCGCCACCTTCCTCGGCGGCCCTGGCCTCGCCTACGAATGGGGCACGGCCACCATCTGGGGCAACTTCCTCTATCCCATCGGCGTCTATTTCGGCGTCATGATCTCGATGCGGCTAATCGCCACCTCAGGCAACCGCTTCGGCAACCGCTCGATCCCGGAATACCTGGGGGACCGCTACCAGTCCGACGGCATCCGGGTGATCGTCTCCATCTTTTCGCTGGTGCTGTTCTTCTATCTCGCCGGGCAGCTCGTGTCTGGCCTGGTGATGTTCGAGGTCATGCTCGGCATGCCGCCGCTGTGGGCGCTGATCGTCACGTCCTCGGTGCTGACCATCTACGTCTTCATGGGCGGCGCCCACGCCGACATCCTCACCGACGGCGCCCAGGGCGTGATGATGCTGGTGCTGGCGACGGTGGTGATTTTCCTGTTCGTGTTCGCCGTCGGCATGGACGGCAATCTCGGCGAGCTCATGGACAATCTCGAGCGGCAGGACGACAACCTGGTGGGCCCGCTCAACACCACCACGCCGCTGTATCACTCTTGGTGGTCCATCGCCTGCATCGTCCTCGCCCACATCCCCCTTGGCCTCCTGCCCCATCTCGGCAACAAGCTGTGGGCGCTCAAGGGCACCGACCAGCAGAAGTCGTTCATCAAGCTCGCGTTCACCTTCGGCATCACCCTCGGCATGTTGGGACTCGCGGGGCTGCTGGCACGGGGCCTGTTGGGAGACTCGCTCTACGCGGAAGGATCGAACCCCAACGAAGCCCTGCCGATGCTGTTCATCGAGCTCTTTCCGACCTGGCTGGCGGCGCTGATTGGTGTCGGCATCCTGGCGGCGATCATGTCCACCGCCGATGGCCTGGTCGTGTCCTCGTCGCAGATCATCGCCAACGATCTCTATCGCCGCACCTTCGCGGAAAGGCTCCACCCCAACGCGACCCAGGAAGAGCGCGACCGCTACGAACTGCTCATCGGCCGGGTTGCCACCGTGGTGGTCATGGTGCTGTGCACGGCGATGGCCTGGGCGCTGGTGGAACGCAACATCGCGCTCATCGTCTGGATCGGCGTCGGCGGCATGATGGCGGCCTTCGCCGGCCCCCTGGTGCTCGGCGCGCTCTGGAAGGGTGTGACCAAGGCCGGCGCCTACTCCGGCCTCATCGCCGGCTTCGCCATTTTCTGCATCCTCCACGCGGAACTGCTGAACCCAGCATGGTTCGGCGACAGCGGACCGCTCTACATCGTCGTCGCCTGGCTTGCCGGCGAGGGACCGAACCCGACATCCTGCGCCGCCATCGGCGAGGGAGTGGGCGTCGTGGTCACCTACCTCGTCTCCCGCGCCACCGCACCGCTGCCGGAAGAGCATCTCGAGGCGATGTTTGGGGAGGGGCCGGAGGCGGCCCAAGAGCCAGCGTCGTAGAACGGCGCTTACCTCCTGGCCGAAGTGGTGAGCGGAAGCGAACCCGAAGGCCAGCAGGTGCATGCAACTGCCGAGGCCGCCCGTTAGGGCGCGCCAGGCTGCGAGCTAGCGTGCCCTTGCGGGCGCGTCGGCAGTTCGCTTCGCGAACTGCTTGGCACGCGGCCGGCAGCTGCCGGCGCGACCGGCCAGGGCCAGGACGCGCCAGGACGTCCCAACAGAGCTGGAGAACCGTATTCCCGGCGGTCGTTGCTGCCGACGGTGAGCAGATGGGGTCCACCCCAGGGCCGGCCAAGGGACAGACCTCGTGGCCTGGCCTGCCAACGGCCGTCGGCGCTGGCGCAGGAAGCCTTGCACTGGCGAGGGTCACGGGGCCAGCACTGATTCCGGCGGTTGCTTGTCGGCTGGCCATGCTGGAACCCGTGGGAGGCCGCCATCCTCACAGAGGAGCGTCCGTCGCCGCCTGGCGGCTCTTGCCTGCGGCGCCGTGCTGCCGTCTGCGTGCGGCTTCCTGACCGCCACAGTGCTCACCTTCACGCAATGCCATGCCGATCGGCGAAAATTCGGCGCGCACGGAAGGTGGGGGAACACCCGACCCACGCCGCCAGACAAGCTGGCGGGCGGTGACCCCAACTGCAGCGCCACCCAGCAGCTGCGGTTCGAGCTCGACGGCTCGGGCGCAGCGGACAGTCGAGCCGAATCTCGCGACTGACCGGACATCGCCTTCGAGCTGCGCAACCACGTTCGTCGCGGTTCATCGCGCATCTCAAATGCCATTCGCCCGGCAGCAGAACGTCCGCGTGGAAGGGCCGGCGACACCCGCTGCTCTCCAGCAAGCTTGCATGGAAGTACGCCTCCGGCGACGGGGACATGCCCGAACTTCCCTGCGCGTCAGCGGTCGAGGAAGCTTCCCCGGCTGAAGGCTCCTGACCAGGCGCGATGCCGCCCACCGGCGCCGCGCGTCCGGCCCCGGGGACGCACGGCGGGAACTGCATGGCCTACCCTCTCCGCAGACGGTCGGCCCCGCGCCTTGCTGGCCGGTCACCCGCCGCCGGTGGCCGCCGGCTCACCACTGCGCCGAGACCTCGATGCGGACGCCGTGCTCCGCCCCCGCCGCGCCGCCCTCCCGGCGCGCGGCCTCCACGCCGAGGCTCAGGTCGGGCGCGGCGGCGGCCTCGGGCGCCAGCCGCCAGCCGACGCTGAGGTCGCGGCCGAAGGCCGAGCCGCCAAGGCCGACATGCGGCGTGCCGACGAAGCGCCCGCCGAAGACGGCCGCGCCCCAGCCCGCCTCCACCGTCCAGCGCCCCGCGTCGGCGTCTCGGCCGCCCTCGAGCCGCCGCGCCAGCGGGTCGCCCGCGAACAGCGCGTCGAGCCCGCCGGCGGCCTGGCCGCCCCGGTGCTGGCGCAGCGACAGCGACAGGCCCCGCGCCGAGGCCGGCGTCGGGTCGTAGGCGAGCGACGCCGACAGGCCCCGCTCCGCCGCGGCGCCGTCCTCGTGCGAGACCAGCGTCCGCCCCGACAGGTCCAGGGCGATCCCCAGCGACGGCTGGCGCCAGGCCAGGCCGCCGCCGAGCTCGACGCCGAGACCCGTCTCGGCTCAAGGGCGAGGACTTCACCCGGACCGACATTGAGGCCGCATGACGGTCTAGACAGGCTCCGCCACGGCCATGCGAGACTGCGCGCCCTCGGGAGTGAAGGAGCAACGCCGGTGAGCAACGGACGGCTGCAAGGCAAGGTGGCGTGGGTGACCGGACCGTACCGGGGCATCGGTCGCGTGGTGGCGGCGCATCTCGCCAGGCTCGGCGCCAACGTCGTGGTGCATGGCACGACGGCCACGTCTGCCCGCGCCTTGGGGGAGGCGAATTCGCTCCAGGCGGTGGCGGACGAGATTGCCCAGGACACGGGCGCCGAGGTGTTCGCGGCCCCCGCCGACCTCACGTCGGAGCAGGCCGTGCGCGACGTGGTTGCGAAGATTCGCGACCGATTCGGTCGCATTGACATCCTCGTCAACAACGCCGGCGGCGACATCGGCACCCAAGGCGTCACCGGCGAGCGCGCCGGCAGGCCGGTGAATGACGGTGTGGAAGTGTCGCTCGAAGACGTGCGCATCGTGCTGGACCGCAACCTGATGTCCTGCATCCTCGTCTGCCACGAGGTGGTGCCGGAGATGATCGAGCACAACGCCAGCTGGATGGGTCGGCTTGGGCTGGGGCAAGAAGCGTTGTCCGATGGCAACGGTTCTTGGGGCGCCAGGAAGGGAAGCACTCTCTGGAGGCAGGGCATCCCGCCCTCCACACGCCGCAACGCCTCCCACGCACGGCGTCGCACTGCCGAGCTACTGCTCCGGCATTTGAGACGGGGCTGCAAGGGTGACTTGGTCCCGTAACCCGTCGCATATCAGGATTACGCTCTGAAGGAACGTACGTCCGAGCCTGCCCTCAGTCCGCAAACAGGTCGATGTAGCGCTGGTAGGCAAAACGGCGATTGCGGGCATGGCCCGTGCGTTCCGTCAGCACGCCTTCACGCACGAGCGCTCCGATCAAGCGATTCGCGGCGCCATAGGTGATTCCCAGGGATTCGGCGGCGGCGCTCACGGAAAGGATCGGGGTGCGGAAGAGCTGCTCGTGCAGGCGCAGGGCGTTTCCGGCGGCGCGGCCGAGACGTTGCAGCAGGCGTTCGCGCACATCCTCGCGGAGGGCGACGATTCGGCGTGCCGTTTCGCTGGACTCATGCGCCACCTGGACCACGCCGGCGAGGAAGAACTCCATCCACCCCTCCCAATCGCCGTCATCGCGCACCGCCTGAAGCGCCGCATAGTAGCGACTGCGATGCATCTTGAAGAAGTGGGAAAGATAGAGGACGGGCTTGCCGAGGATGCCTTGTTCACACAGCACGAGGATAATCAGCAGGCGCCCCATGCGGCCATTGCCGTCGAAGAACGGGTGGATCGTCTCGAACTGGGCATGGGCGAGGCCGGCCCGAATGAGCACGGGGGTCGCGTCCTCGGCTCGGATGTAGCGCTCGAGTTCCGAAAGCGCGCCTGCGACATGATCCGGTGGCGGCGGGACGAAGGTGGCCTGCTCAAGAGTCGCGTCTGGCGGGCCAATCCACACCTGATCCGTGCGAAGGCTGCCGGGATCCAGGTCAGAACCCCGCCCCCCGCGCATCAGCCGCTCGTGAAGGTCGAGCAACAAGCCAACGGACACGCGGCGAGACGCCAGCGCAGCCATGCCCCCGCTCAGTGCGGCCACGTAGTTGGAGACTTCGGCGATATCGGCGGGACGCTGCGGGTCGTGAACCCGAGCTTCCGCTTCAAGCAGATCTCGCAGCGAGCTTTGCGTACCCTCGATCTGACTAGAGAGCACGGCCTCCCGACGCACGAACATGAGGACGAACAGATCCGGATTGGGCAGAATCTGGATCGCACCGTCGAGCCGTCCCAACTCGCGGTCCGCAGCCGACAGGAGCGCGAGCAACGCCTCGTTCATCACAAGCGGCGGATCAGGCGGCAAGGGCTTCGGCAGAAAGGCACGATGGCCACCGGCCTGCATCGTGTAGATGCCGGCGCGATCTTGGCCCGGAGACGCCTGAGCTTTGCGGCCGGTATTCACTCCCTTATTGTAAGGAGAGGATACAACGGCACCAGATGGAGCCCCATATTGCCGCTCGTGAACATATAGCGACGGCATGGTCGCCATGTTGCCTTCGGCAAACATAAGGCCAGCCACCTAGTGGGAATCTGGCCCTCAATGCACGCCGATAGGGTCGAACCGCTCTTCTGGAGAGAGGTCAAGATGCCCCGCCTCCGAGGCCCCGCACGATCAGCGAGTGCGAATTCGATCAGTGGCTCCCCAAGTGACCATCGGAGCCGTTGCGTGCAAAATGCGCAGCCGTTCTTCGCCGACATGCCCGAACCTTGGCTCAAGGGAGCCGCGCCAATGCCCGACAGTTTCAACTATCCCCTGCGAACATCGAACTCGACGAGGATGGTTGTCACATGGTCGCATTTCCCGACTTCGGCTGGGGAGCAACGGACGGTGAGACCCTCGACGAAGCACTCACCAAGCCTCGCGACCTGTTGCTCGAGCTGCTCGCGAACGGGAACCTCTTGATGACCGGGGCCGATCCCGACCAGCCCATGCGTCGCGACGCGAAGCCAAACGCGCCGCCGCCACCATTCGAGGAGCGCGTGAAGATGCTCGGCAGCTACCACACCACCCTCTGCGAGGTGGATTGGGACGGCAACGTGGTGTGGGAACACGTGAACGCCTACCAGCACCACGATTTCTTTCGCTTCGACAACTGCGCGACCACGTTCATCGCGCATCTCAAATGTCATCGCCCGGCAGCAAAACGTCCGCGTGGAAGGGCTGGCGACACCCGCTGCTCTCCAGCAAGCTTGCATGGAAGTACGCCTCCGGCGACGGGGACATGCCCGAACTTCCCTGCGCGTCAGCGGTCGAGGAAGCTTCCCCGGCTGAAGGCTCCTGACCAGGCGCGATGCCGCCCACCGGCGCCGCGCGTCCGGCCCCGGGCGGACGCACGGCGGGAACCGCATTGCCTACCCTCTCCGCAAACGGTCGGCCCCGCGCCTTGCTGGCCGGTCACCCGCCGCCGGTGGCCGCCGGCTCACCACTGCGCCGAGACCTCGATGCGGACGCCGTGCTCCGCCCCCGCCGCGCCGCCCTCCCGGCGCGCGGCCTCCACGCCGAGGCTCAGGTCGGGCGCGGCGGCGGCCTCAGGCGCGAGCCGCCAGCCGACGCTGAGGTCGCGGCCGAAGGCCGAGCCGCCAAGGCCGACATGCGGCGTGCCGACGAAGCGCCCGCCGAAGGCGGCCACGCCCCAGCCCGCCTCCATCGTCCAGCGCCCCACGCCGGCGTCTCGGCCGCCCTCGAGCCGCCGCGCCAGCGGGTCGCCCGCGAACAGCGCGTCGAGCCCGCCGGCGGCCTGGCCGCCCCGGTGCTGGCGCAGCGACAGCGACAGGCCCCGCGCCGAGGCCGGCGTCGGGTCGTAGGCGAGCGACGCCGACAGGCCCCGCTCCGCCGCGGCGCCGTCCTCGTGCGACACCAGCGTCCGCCCCGACAGGTCGAGGGCGATCCCCAGCGACGGCTGCCGCCAGGCCAGGCCGCCGCCGAGCTCGACGCCGAAACCGGTCTCGGCGTCGCCGCCGTCGCGCCGCGCGCCCGCCTCCAGGCTCGGCGTCAGGCGCCCGCCGCCGGGAACCGGCAGCTCCCAGCGACCCTCCAGACCCAGCCGCAGGCGGCTCGCGCCCGAGTCCGACGCCGCCAGCCCCCGCGCCGACGCCGACGCGGTGCGCGTCCACAGCGCGTCCGAGACCACCGCCAGCGCCGGCCCCGCGCCGCCGCCGAGCAGGTCCCCGCGCAGGCCCGCCGCCGCCATGCGCCACGACGTGGCGGCCGCGTGGATGCCGCCCGCCGCGGTCGCCAGCGACACCTCGCCGGCGCCGGCCGCGCCCCACAGCCGCAGCCGCTCCGACGCCCGCAGCGAGGCGTAGGGGATCGCCGCCGTCAGCGACGACGACACCTCGCCGCCGGCCGCGGCCATGCAGGCGCCGCGCTCCGCGACGCCCCCGGCGCAGTCCCCGGCCGCCGCCCCGGCGGCGCGGTACGCGCCCTCGCCCCGGCTCCGCGCCAGCGCCACCCCGGCCAGCCAGCGGCCCCGGGCGTAGTCCGCCCCCAGCAGCGTCGTCGCCGTCTCGCCGTCCAGCGCCAGCGCGCCGTCGCGGCCGTCGAAGCGCGACCGCGACGCCCGCCCCCACAGACCCAGCGTGCCGCCGCCGGCGTCCTCGGCGCCGCCCCACGAGAGGCGACCGCCCGAAGGCGACCGGCCGGTGCCGGTCGCGACGGTGGCCGCCATCGATGCACCGCCGGCAAACTCCCCCGGCACGGCGCCGAGGCCCGGATGCGCCGCATGGCGCGCAGCCACGCCCGGCGCGCCGAAGCCGAGCGGCACGCCCGCGACCGTGCCCCGCAGTCCCTGCGCACCGCGCGGCGCGTCCAGGCGGTCCGAGACGCCCTCCAGCGCCTGCTCCGCAACCCCGCGCCCGAACCGCGCCAGCCACGCCGCCGGCATCGGGTCGTCATTCACGATCGTCCCCACCGCGACCCCGTCGCCGATCGTCGCCTCGTTGCTCGCATGCCACAGCACCAGCTCGAACGTCTCGGAACCCTCGTCGTGGTCGTCGTCGAGCACCACCACGCCCACGCGCCGCACCGTCTCGCCAGCGGGGAAGTGCACCCGCCCGCCCTTCGGCATGTAATCCTTTCCCGCCTCCGCCGACACCGGCGACGAGTCCCGCGTCCCCACCCGCACCGACACCACCGACGGCGATGGCCTCGACAGCCGCACCACGAAATCCATCACGAAGAAGGAGCTCTCATCCCCCGCCGACGGCTCCCTGAGCTCGCTGTCTTCCACCGACAGGCGCGGTCTGTCGTCGTCCGTGTCCACAATCGTCCCCACCGCAACCCCGTCGTCGATCGCCGCGCCGCGCGCCTCCGACAGCACCACCTCGAACGTCTCCGCGCTCTCGACTAGGCTGTCGGGGTGGATCACCACCCCGATGCGCCGCTCCGTCCAGCCAGCGGGGAAGCGCAACAGGTTGTCCGACGGCCAGTAATCCTCTCGCGCCGTCGCCGACGCCGGCGTCGAGTCCCGCGTCGCCGCCCGCACCGTCACCACCGACGGCGATGGCCTCGACAGCCGCACCACGAAATCCATCAGCACGTTGTCCCCCCCCCCCCGCCGGCGGCTCCCTGAGCTGGACGTCTGCCACCGACAGGCGCGGTCTGTCGTCATCCGCGACCGTGATCTCCGGCAATGGATCGTCGTCGTCCCGCACCGCGACCGTTCCCGACGCCCGGCCGCCGACCGTGTAGCCGTCGCCCGCCGCCACCGTCACGCTCACCGAACCGTCCGGCTCGTCGACATCGTCGTTCTCCGTCGTCAGCGTCAGCGTCCGGCTGCCAGTCACCGGAACAGTCACTGCCAGCGACCGGCCGCCGGTGCTGTCAACGCCGAAGTCGCCATCGGCCGATATCGTATAGATCACTATCAGCGGCGACGCCGGGGCCGGACTCGCCGTGATCGTGAACTCGGCGGCGCCGCCCTCGACGACCGCGTCACCCGCCGAGACCGCAATCTCCGGGAGCGGCTGGTTGTCCTCCGAGAACGGCTGGTCGTCGTCCACGATGGTGCCCACCGCCAACCCGTCCTCGATCTCCGCCCCTTGCGGTTCGTACAGCACCAGCTCGAACGTCTCGTCGCTCTACTTCGCGGCTGTCGTCGACGATCTGAACCCACAGATGTGCCACGGTTTGCCCAGGATAGAAGTCCGCCTGCAGCCTTGCCCGCAAGTAGTCTCGCTGCGCCGTGATGCGGCGTCCGCCCCGCGGCCGACACCGGGGACGCGTTGCGCGTCTTCGCCATCACGCGCATCTGGTGCGGCTGCGGCGCAGACAGCCGCACAGTGAACCGCATCAGCGTCACGTTCGCCAGGGACTCTCCGCCAGGCACGGACCGGTAGCGCTCGCCCTCGCCCTCGGCGAGCGTGGCGTCCTCGATCGACAGCGTGGCCACGGTCTACGCGGCAACAAGGGCGGGGCGAGGGCCACGCCGCCGCACGACCCCGCGGATGCTCGCAGCGGAAAGGTCAGGACAGTCGGGGGGGGGGCAGCGACCCGACTGTAGGGTTCGGATCCTGCTTTCCATATCGATCGCGAAAATCTCATGCGTTTTCCTTGTTCTCAATGAAGCGCGCTGCCGCGGCCAGCCACCGCGAGCCTTGTTCCGTTTCGACATTAGCATATTCCCAAGGGTCGCGGAACTTGCCGATGGCTTGCGGGTGGCTTGCGGGCCGTTTTTTCGGCGCCCGCGCCGTCCGGATGCACTTTGACGCCGGTGCTGTCGTCCAGCCCGAACGCCTCGGCCCTGATGCGGACGATCCGGTCTCTTTGCATCTGGTCGAACACGCGGTCGAGCACGCCTTTCTTCGACCAGCGATTCATCCGCGTGTAGATCGTGTGCCAGTTGCCGAACCGCCTCGGCAGGCCGCGCCACCTGCAGCCGTGCTCGGCCACGTAGAGGATCGCGTTCAGCACCTGCAGATTCGGCAGCGGCGGCCGCAACGCCCGCGCCATTTGCTGTAGGGTTCGTGCCGCAGGGTCACCAGCGCCAGAGCCAGGACGAATCGAGGAGGGATGGTCCGTGGGATGGTCCGTCAACCGCCCCACGGGGCTCACGCATTACCGGCCGGGGCTGGCGACACCCGGCTATACGCTGTTCACGCCACATGGCGGCGATTCTGCGTGGCTCATCGACATCCACGGACAGGTGGTGCATCGCTGGCGGTTCGAGCACATTCGGCCCGGCCATGGGCGGCTGCTCGCGAACGGGAACCTCTTGATGACCGGGGCCGATCCCGACCAGCCCATGCGTCGCGACGCGAAGCCGAACGCGCCGCCGCCACCATTCGAGGAGCGCGTGAAGATGCTCGGCGGCTACCACACCACCATCTGCGAGGTGGATTGGGACGGCAACGTGGTGTGGGAATACGTGAACGCCTACCAGCACCACGATTTCTTTCGCTTCGACAACGGCAACATCATGGTGCCGGTGTGGATCGAGCTGTCGGAGGAGACGCAGCGCCAGGTGCGTGGCGGCCGTCGCCGCCAGCGGCGAGAGAAGCTGCCGCCCCTGATCGGCGACGATCTGGTGGAAATCGACCCCAGCGGCAAGGAAGTCCGCCGCATCCGGCTCTGGCAACTGATGGATCCGGTGCAAGACCCCATCCACCCCACCATCCGGCGCTGGGAATGGACCCACGTCAACGGCATCGACATCAACCCCGCCGGCGAGATCGTCTTCTCCGCTCGCCACATCGATCGGGTGGGCATCATCGACGCCGGCGGCAAGCTGAAGTGGAAGTTCGACCAGACCCACGGCCAGCACCAGCCCACCTGGGTACGCCCGGAAGGCGAGCACGACCGAACCAACGTGCTGGTGTTCGACAACGGCGATGCAGGTTCCCGTGTGGTCGAAATCGACCCCGACAAGAGCGAGATCGTCTGGAGCTATCGGGGCCGGCCGCCGGCGCAGTTCTTCAGCGGCCACATCTCCGGCGCGGTGCAGCTGTGGTCGCGCAACGTGCTCGTCTGCGAGGGAACCAGCGGCCGCCTGTTCGAGGTCACCCGCGCCGGGGAGGTCGTGTGGGAGTGGATCAACCCCCTCCTCAACACCGACAGCCGCGGCGACCCCACGGTCAGCATCTACCGTGCGCACCGATACAGCGTGGACCATCCGGCCCTGGCGGGACGCGACTTGGACCCAGACCGCCACGGCAACATCAACCGACTGCACGGGCTACGGCAATCGCCACCTGCGTTGCGTGGCGTGTGAGGCCAACGCGCCGAAGGGCGTCCCAATCGCGCTTCCTGACCGCTCAAACCGTTGGGCGACAAAAGCTGTTTAGCCTTCGGCCAGGCCGTGCGCGGCCCGGACTTCGAATCGGAAAGGATGCGCCTGCCCCTGATCCAGTCCCATTCCAGCCAGGAGATCTCGCCGAGGCGGCGGTCGGTCGGCATCAGCAGGCTGACGATGGGGCCACGGCAAGGGGACACCAGAACTCGTCGCGGGTCAGCATGGCATTGAGCCGGGCCATCTCGTCCACCGTCAGAAATTGCTCCATCGGCTTCATGCGGCAGCGCTTCGTGTTCCTGCATTGATAATCGTTCTTTCCAAATATGCTCCATCTTAAGGGAGGCAAGCGCGCCCCGGGCACCTCAAGCAAGGCCAGAGCCTGCCCCGCCAGCAACTCGCGCGCGCCCTTGCACAGGAGGGCAAACACCCTCCCGCAAAAGCGGCCCCCTACCCGTTGCGCAGCACCTGCCCTGCACATGCCCCCGTGTGCTCGTCGTCGCGCAGGGTCACCTGGCCGTTGCAGATCGTGGCCTTGTAGCCCCGGGCGCGCTGCAGGAAGCGCGGAGCGCCGCCGGGGAAGTCATGCACGATATACGGCTGACGTTCCTCCAGGCGGTCCACGTCGAGCACGTTCACGTCCGCCCGCTTGCCCACCTGCAAGGTGCCCCGATCTGCCAGCCCCAGCACCCGAGCCGGTTCCGACGAGATGCGCCGCACCGCTTCCTCGATGGAGTAGGTGCCCTTGTCGCGGTGCCAGTGCGACAGCACGAAGGTGGCCCAGCCAGAGTCGATCATCTGGCTCACGTGGGCGCCAGCGTCGCCGAGACCCGGCATCGCCCAGTCCGTCGTGATCATCTGCTCGAGGTTGTCGAGGTTGACGTTGAAGCCGCGATGGTGGAACAGCACCTTGCCGCCGCTTTCGAGCGTCAGCCGCAGCCAGGCCTCCACCGGGTGTTCGCCGGCCGCGGCGGCAATGTCGAACAGGCTCTCGTAGCGCTCCTGCGTATAGCAAGGCCGCTCCGCGTCGCCCATCGGGTAGATCCGCCGCGCCGTCTTCAGCACCTGCTCGTTGACCGCCTCGTCGGCGCGCACCTCGTCCACGAGCCTGGCGCGCAAGTCCGCATCCCGAATGGCCGCCAGTCGCGCATCGAAGTCCATCTTGCGCAGCTCGTTCCAGGAAGGCGTGCGCCAGAAGTTGTTGGTGGCGAGTCCGCCGACGCCGCCGCCGGAACGCGGCACGGTCACCGCAGTCACGTCCACGCCGGACGCTCGCATGGCACTCACCTTGCGGTCGAGCGCCTCGCGCTGCTCGCCGATGGCGCTGAACAGGATGCGGCTGCTCTGGCCTTCCTCGGCCAGGAGGTCCATTTCCTCCTCCACCTTGCCGAAGTTGGGCACCGTCTGCATGAGGCCACCTTCCTTGCCCACCGCCTTGGCGATGGCGAGGAGTTCCTCGCGGGAGGCGAAGGTGCCCGGAATGGGGCGCCGGTCCGGCAGCGTGTGCCCCGGGTGCCGGTTCACCGAGAAGCCGAGCGCGCCCTCTCGCACCGACTGACCGGCAACTTCGGCGATGCGCTCGATTTCCTCCGGCGTCGCCTGCTCCTCGATGGCGCGTTCGCCCATCACATAGAAGCGGGTGGCGCTGTGCCCGACCAGGCCGCAGACGTTGATCATGGGCTTCAGGCGCTCGATGGAGTCGAGGTAGCCGCCGTAGGACTCCCAGTCCCAGGGCAGGCCCGTGAGGATGGCGTGCTTCGGAATGTCCTCCACCGTCTCCATCATGCCGGCGAGGAACTCCCGGTCTTCGCGGCGGCAAGGCGCGAAGGTGACCCCGCAGTTGCCAAGCAGCGCCGTGGTGACGCCATGCCAGGTGACGGAGGTCATGTGCGGATCCCAGCCGATCTGGGCGTCGAGGTGCGTGTGCAAATCGACAAAGCCGGGTGTGACGGCGTGCCCGCGGGCGTCGATTTCCTCGCGCCCGGCGCCGGAAACCTCGCCCACGGCGGTGATGGTGTCGCCGTCGATGGCGATGTCGCCCTCGAACGGCGCGCTGCCGGCGCCGTCCACGACGGTGCCGTTGCGGACTACGAGATCGTGAGACAAGGTGGCCTACCCCTCAAGAATGTTTGGTGGTGCAAGAGTCTGCGCCGACGACAGCGCAAGGTCAAACCGCCGCTCACAGGGGGTGCTGCCATTGAGCGACGACCATACGCGGCGTTACCCGCCGCTTGCGGCGGCGCCCATCAAGCGCCGGAACCTCCCTATCCCCCCCGAAGCCCCTTCCCCCGTCGTCGTGCGTGGTTGCGCATCCATCGCCTTACGCGACGCCTCGACCACGGGATGTCGAGGGCGATGAAGGCGATGCCCAAGGGGAGCATCCAGATGCCGAGTATCGGCAGGAACCAGAGCACGCCGCCGCACAGAAACAGCACCCCAAGCAGAGAGCGGATGCCCGGCGGCACGCGACGGTCTCCCCAAACGAGGCCCCGATAGACGGCTTCGCGGGCGCGTTCGCGCCAGCCGGGGGCCCGTTCGGAATCGCTCACACCATGATCGGTCGGTCGTCCGGCGCGTCGTGCTGGCCCGGATGCGCCCGTCGCTTGAGATCCGGGTCCACCGAACGGAACCAGAAACGGCCGTCCTCGCCCTCGCTCCGCTGCAGCCGGTTGCGGTGCATCAGCAGATGGCAGTGGGCGATGGCCTCGCCGAGCGCCATCATCATCTGGCGGGCGTCCAGGCGGCGCTTGAAGAGAACGGGCAGGAGGTCCTTGGCCGTCTGCGGCTCGTCCTGGCAGGTCTCTTCGATGGCCAGCATCCGGTCCTCGTGATGGGCGATGAGGTCCCGCAGGCGCTCGCGCACGCCATAGAACGGCAGGTTGTGCGCCGGCAGCACGAGGGTCTTCTCCGGCGTGTCGAGAAAGCGGTCGTGCGACTCCATCCAGTCCTTGAGCGGATTGGCTTCCGGCTCGGTGGCGTGGACGCTGACGTTGCTGGTGATGACCGGCAGGATCTGGTCGCCGGAGATCATCACCCCAAGACTGCGGCAGTGCAGGCAGGCGTGTTCCGGCGAGTGGCCAGAGCCCACCTCCACATGCCAGTCGTGCTCGCCGATGGTGAGCATGTCGCCGTGCTGCAGGCGTTGATAGCCAGCCGGGAACGACGCCGGCATGGTCATGCTGGACGCCTTGGCCTGCGCCGTGGACGAACGCGACTCCCACATCGCCTGCATCCGCTGCATGTAGTCGGACGGCATCCCGTAGCGGTGGTAGAACTGCTCGCCGAGCCAGCCGGAGCTGCGCGAGGACGGTCCCATGGTCGCGAACGAGCGCGCCTGGTAGTACTCCGCGCGGGTCATGTAGAGCGGACAGCGGAAGTGATCCGTGATCGCTCCGGCCTGGCCGATGTGATCCGGGTGCATGTGCGTGCAGATGACGCCCTTCACCGGCTTGCCCTTGAGCTCGGTGTCGAAGATGCGCTGCCAGAGCTCCCGCGTCTCGGTGTTGCCGAGGCCCGTGTCCACCGCGAACCAGCCGTCGGCGTCCTCGATCAGATAGAGGTTGATGTGGGTGAGCGACCCGCCCATGGGCATGGTCAGCCAGCGCACGCCTTCGACCAGCTCGATGGTCGTGCCGGTGGCGGGATGAGAGTCGTAGGGGTATTGAAGTGCCATTCGCCGGATTATACGGGGATGCGCCGCTCGGTTGCTTTGCAGTATGGTTAGCCGCTTTGCGGCGGGCACACCCGCCACTTGCGACGAAGAGAAGGGGAGGGAAACGCCATGCCGATGAATGTGAAGCCGGTGCCGACGCTGGACGACGAGGTGAACGAGGTTCGGCTTGGCACCGCCGAGATCGTCAATCAGGAGATCCTGCCGAACGAGAACATGCTCTATGGCTGGCGCGCTGACGGTGGCAGGCCGTCCGAGACGCAGATCAAGGAAGCCCGGGAAGTGCGGGCGCACGTGCAGAACGTGGTCAAGAAGGCGAAGCTGTGGGCGCCGCACCTGCCGCCGGAGTTCGGCGGCATGGGGCTTTCCTTCATGCAGCACGCCTACATGAACGAGGTGCTTGCCTACAGTCCCGGCGCCGCGTCGCTGTTCGGGGTGGTGGCGCCCAACTCCGGCAACCAGAAGATCCTGCTCAAGTACGGCACCCAAGAGCAGCATGAGAAGTGGCTGATCCCTCTCACCGAAGGGCGGATGCAGTCCGGCTTCTCCATGACCGAGCCGCACAACGCCGGCTCCGACCCTCGCTCCATCCAGACCCGCGCCGTGCTCGATGGCGACGAATGGGTCATCAACGGCCACAAGTGGTTCACCTCCAACGGCCACGCGGCGGATTTCTACATCGTCATGTGCCGCACGGCGGACCCGGACGACCCCGGCGGCGCCAACGAGAAGATGACCCAGATCATCGTGCCGAGGAAGACGCCCGGCGTGAACATCGTTCGCGGCGTTCCGGTGTGGGGCAAGGCGTCAAGCCACTGCGAGATCATCTACGACAACGTGCGGGTGCCGAAGTCGAACCAGCTCGGCGGCACGGGAACGGGGCACCAGGCGGCGCAGGATCGGCTCGGCGCGGGACGCATCTACCACTGCATGAACTCGGTGGGATCCATGTGGCGCTGCTTCGACCTGATGGTGGATCGCATCATGAACCGCGAGGTTCACGGCGGCGAGAAGCTCGAGGACAAGCAGTTCATGCAGGGCTTCATCGCCGACTCCTACATGGACATCCAGTCGTCGCGCCTGATGGTGGTGGACTGCGCCATGAAGATGGAGGAAGGGGCGGATTCGCGCACCGACATCTCCTCGATCAAGGTCTATGTGCCGAACGCCTACCACCGGGTGGTGGACCGCGCCATTCAGGTACACGGCGCCGCCGGGGTCTCCGGCGACTTCCCGTTCGCCGGCATGTACGAAGGCGCCCGAACCTTGCGCATCGCCGACGGACCGGACGAGGTGCATCGCATCCTGATCGCCAAGAACGTCCTGCGCCGCTATCACGCTGGCGAGTCCTGGGACTTTGGCAACTGACAGGCAGACGGGGAGCGAAAAACCATGCAGCAGCTTGCACAATTGATGGCGGCGGCCATCCGCGCCGGCGAACCCCTGCCAAAGATGCCCGCGGGCTTGAGCCTCGACGACGCCTACGCCTTGCAGAAGGATGTCGTCGCCGAAGTCGCGAGCGGCGACGTGGCGGGCCTCAAGGCGGGCATGACGGCGCCCGCCGGCCAGCAGGCGTTCGGCCTCACGCATCCGCTCGTCGGCAGCCTCTACGGCGCCGGCAGACTCGAACCCGGGGTGTCGTTCGAGAGCGCCCCCGGCGTCAGCCTCGAATGTGAGATCGGCATCGTCGTGGACGCCAATGGCGAACCGAAGACCGCCGGCCCGGTCATCGAGGTGCCACGCATGGCATTCGCCGACGAAGCCGACCGCAACGGCGCCAACCTCACCGCCTGCAACATCGCCGCCGACCGTTACATCGTCGGCGAACAGCAGCCGCTCAGGGACTCCTACGGCGACATTCAGGTGACCCTTGCCCGCGATGGCGAGCAAGTCACGACCGCCCCCGCAACCGACGCCCTGGGCGGCCCCCACGCGGCCCTTGCGTGGATGCTGAACGAAGCCAGGGCCCGCGGCCTCGAAATCGAGGACGGCATGCTCCTCATCACCGGCGCCTGCGGCGGCATCCACCCGGCGGCCCCGGGCCACTACGTCGCCGACTACGGCTCCTTCGGCAGCATCGAGTTCACGGTAACGTAGGCCCATGTCCTGTCACCTCCCTCCGGGGGGAGTCGAGAAACCGCCAGGTTCCTCAAAGGCGGGCCGCCTCCGCAGCCGCGACAATGCGAACCTGGATCAGCGGTTCGCGCCCGACCGACGCCGTCGCCAGACCATCCAATATGCCGCCACGTTGATCGCCAGCAACCCCGCAACGAGGGGCCAGCGCAGGGCCGGCAGCGCTTCGGGATACAGCACGGGGATCAGGTAGCGGTCCACGAATCCGCCTGCGTATCCAGCCTCCCCGCCGCCAACACGGAGCGCATTCTCCAGATGCGTCAACGGGCAGATCCAGCCGAACGCCTCCACCGCCGCGGCCCAGGCAAGCGCCGGCAAGTGCAGCCACAGCATCCTGGGCCAGCGCAGCACCGTGAGGCCGCCCAGTACCGCGAAGGCAACGAATGCGAGGTGTGCCACGACGGCGATGTCGGCGAGTGTCTTGTAGAGCATGTCGAGGCTTGTCTGCCGCCTTGCTTCGCACCACGGAAGCGCAACCAAGGAAGCTGTCGAGGGAGCTATAGTGCGCCGGTTCAGTCAACGGAGCCCCCATGAATCCGCTTTCCCGCTTTCGCATCGTCGAAGTCGGCATCGGCCCGGCATCCGGCCTCGCCACCACCGTCCTCGCCGACTTCGGCGCCGACGTGATCAAGATCGTACCGCCAGACGGCGACCCCTTCGCCAACATGCCCTCATACCGACTGTGGACCCGCGGCAAGCGCATCGTCCGCGCAGACCTGCGCTCGGCGGAAGGCGTCGCACGGCTCAAGCGCCTGATCACCGACTCGGCCGACGCCGTGTTGACGACGCTGAAACCCGACGCGCGGGCGCGGATTGGACTCACCCCGGAAGCGCTCGGCCGAGACGACCTCATTATCGGCGTCATCTCCGGTTTCGGCGAGGACGGCCCCTATGCCGCCTACCCAGGCTACGAGCCGGTGGTGGCGGCGAAGTCCGGGCGGATGCTCAACTTTGCCGGCGTCGCGGACCGGGACGGTCCCAACTACGCCGCCCTGCAGGTGGGCACCCACGCCACCGCGCAAAGCGCCGCCGCCGCCCTGCTCGCCGCCCTCATCGGCCTCGAGCAGAGCGGCGCCGCGCTGTCGTTCGACACCTCCATGCTGCGCGGCATGATGCCCTACGAAATGGGCATCATGTCGATGGTGCAGCTGCAGGACTCCGGCGCGCTGGAACGGCCCCAGGCGGCAAGGGACCGCACCAAGTCCATGCCCACCTTCAACTACCACCCGGTGCGCACCCAGGACGGCCAATGGCTGCAGCTCGGCAACCTCTTGCCCCACCTCCTCGACAATTTCTTCCGCGCCGCCGGGCTCGAGGAGGCATTCGAGAATCCCCAGTACGAAGGCGACCCCATGCGCTGGCCGACTGATGCGCGCGAGGCGTTCCGCGACCACCTCCTCGAACACATGCAAAGCCGCACCCTGGCGGACTGGACCGACCGCTTTGTCCGCGACGGCGGCGTCGTCTCGCACCCGTACCAGACCACCCAGGACGCCCTCGGCGACGAGGACTGCGTGGCGAACGGCCACGTGGTGGAGCGCGATGGCGTGACGCAGTTGGGCCCGGTGGCGAACCTCACCGAAAGCCCGGCAGAGGTGGGCGCGGCGGCCCGGGAAGTCGGCTTCGACGACGTCGAGCCGCACGCCCCCGCGGCCGGCAACGGCAGGGCGGGCGGTTCCCCCGCCAAGCCCCTCGCCGGTGTCACGGTGGTGGAAAGCGCCACCATCATCGCCGCGCCGCTAGGCGCCTCTGTGCTGGCCGATCTCGGCGCCCGCGTCATCAAGATCGAGCCGCTGACGGGCGATCCGTTCCGCACCATGTTCCACGGCTTCGGCGCCTCCAAGTGCAACGCCGGCAAGGAGTGCATCTCCCTCGACCTCAAGAGCGAGGAAGGCCAGAAGATCGCCCGGCAACTGGCTGCCGGGGCGGACATCTGGATTCACAACTACCGCATGGGCGTGCCGGAGAAGCTCGGCATCGGCTACGACGACCTCTCTGCCATCAATCCCGATCTGGTCTATGTCTCCGCCAACGGCTACGGCCCGAACGGGCCGGGCGCCAGGCGCCCCTCGACCCATCCGATTCCGGGCGCGGCCTTGGGTGGCGTGGTGTGGCAAATGGGCGGCCTGCCCTCCGCGGACGCGGAACTCGACAACGCCGACTTGCGCGAAACCGCGCGCAAGCTGCTGCGCGCCAACGAGGTGAACCCCGACCCCAACACCTCGATGGTGGTGGCAACGGCGGCCCTCGTGGGCCTCGCGGCACGGCGCTCGCACGGTCGCGGCCAGAAGGTCTATGTCGATATGTTCGGCGCCAACGCCTGGGCCAACTGGGACGACTTTCTCTCCTATGAAGGCAAGCCGGAACGCACGCCGGTGGATGCCGAGGGCTACGGCCTTGGCCCGTTGCAGCGCCTGTATCGCTGTCGCGAAGGCTGGGTGTTCCTGATGGTCGTGGGCGACCGCGAGTGGGAAGCGTTCGCGGCAGAGACGGGTTTGGAATCGGCGCGGGATGCGGAAAATCTGGCCGAGACACTCGCGCACCTCTTCGCCGGCAACGATGCCGATGCCTGGGAGGCTCGCCTTGCCCCCAAGGGCATCGGCTGCGTGCGCGCCGATGGCCTGCCGCCACAGGAGTTCTTCCTGCGCGACGCCCACTGCCAAGCCGAGCAGCTTGCCGTGCCGGCGGTGCATCCCGACTGGGGCGACTATCTTCGCAACGGCCCGATGGCGCGCTTCCACAAGGGCGACGCCTACCTGGGCACGGGCGCTGCCGGCGGCGCAACGGTTTCGCTGCTCAGGGAACTCGGCTACTCCGAAGCGGCCACCGAAGCCCTGATCGACCGCAAGCGGGTGTTCGCGCGCAAGGCCGAAGCCGTGGCGGCCAACGGCTAGCCTCCGGCCAGGTGTCTCGCGATCCTCTGGAGCGAGGGCAGTTCGCCTTCCGTCGCGCTCGAAGGGCGGGCAGGCAGGTCATGCCTGGCACTCTGGCCGGGATGGCCCTCGCAGGCTGCACTCCAGACCTGCCGCCGCCCACCGAGTTCGAGGTCATGCAGTCGGTGGCAAAGGAGTACGTCCTGCCGTTCGGCCAATTGCCGGTCGTGAGCCGCCCGAGCGACTGCCGAACCGCTGGCGAGACCAGGGCGGCACTGCCGGCCGAGCTCTTCGCCGCATTCCTCGCCGCCAACGAGTCTCGCGCGGGCCCGTTCGACCTGGGCCGTGCCGCGCCGCAATTGCTGGTGGACGACAGCGGCGAATCCCCCCGACGCATAGCCGCCCGCGCCGGCACACCGGCGCTGCTGGTCTCCCGCGCCGGCCTCGTGGGCGATCAGGCATTGGTGTGCATGGAAGTCTTCGGCAGCGAAGAGCGCGCCTTCTTCCTGCTGATGGAGCGCGACGGCCGCGGCGAATGGTCGGTGCGCTCCGAACTCGAGGCATGGCGCGAAGGCAAGCCCCTGCCTTCCGAACTGCCGCCGGAAGAGCTCCCGGACGGGACGCCATGGGAAGGCGGCGGGGCCGGTTAGCAGGCGTTGTGGCTTGGTCAGGTCTGGTGGGATGCGCCGCGCGTCACCGGGCGCCCTTCCCCACTCACTCGAGAAGGGCGTTGTGGCTTGGTCAGGTCTGGTGGGATGCGCCCCCCTCCGAAGAAGCCGAGGACGACTTCTTCGACTTCTCCTAAAGCAATCCACGGTGCGATGCACCGCGCTGTCACGCAGGGAACCTCCGAGGCATGCTCCGGCGCTCCGAATTTATGCTAAATTCCGGCTCCATAACTCGTTGATGGATACATCTTTTTAGATTCGTTTCATCAAAGGGAGCGAGTATGTACGACAGCGGCAGACCGATGCGCACAGCCATCGTAGGTCCCTCCCCGTGTCACTCCCCCCTCCAAGGGGAGTTCGAGGCGCGCCATTTTGGGCGCGGCCGCCAGGTTGCTCGGCGGGGGGCACGGCCGCGTCGAGGTGCAAGGCGAATCGGCACTTCTCTTCTCCTGGCCCTCGCCCTGCCAGCCATCCTCTCCTGCAGTCCCCCCGAACCCCCGCCGCCGCCGCCACCCCCCCAGTTCGGTTGGGAAGCCATCGAGGCACGCGGCGCCATCCGGCTGGCGCGGCAGCAGTGGGCGGGGTTCGACACGCTGCCGCGGCAGGGGCTGGGGCCGGAGCATTACGAGCGCATCGCCGAGCAGTTCGCCGAACGGCATGGACTCGCAGCCGAGTGGGTGGTCGTGGCCGGGTTCAGGGACCTATTGGCTACCGTGGGCGCCGAAACCGCGGATGTCGTGGTCGCGCCGGTCACCATCACCAAAGCGCGCGCCTCGCGCATGCTCTTCACCGAGCCGTTGACCCTCTCGCGGGAGTGGGTGATCGGCACCAGCGCGGACGGACCGTTCGGCATCCCCGTCGGGTACGCCTATGGCGAAAGCCTGGCGCGGCACTATCCCGAAGCGGAGGTGCTGCATCTTCCCGACAGCGCCGATCCCCTCGACGTGCTGAATCTCATCGAGCAAGGGCAGGTCAGCGCCTCCATCATGGACGAGGCGGCGGCACGGCGAGCCGTCAACAGTTCCGACGCGGTGAAGTTCCTGCGCGCCCTGCCGGAAACGAGGCATCTGGCCTGGGCACTGCATCCCGATGCGACCGTCCTCAAGCAACGGCTCGATGAGTTTCTGGCCGAGCGCCACGCCATCGACGACACCCACGAAGTGCGGGGCTGGAAAGCCATCAAGGAGGCCGGCTCCCTGCGCATGGTCACCGTCACTGGCCCTACCACCTATTACCTCTGGCGCGGCGAGCGGCTCGGCTACGAGCACGAACTCGTGGAACTCTTCGCCAAGGAGCACGGGCTCGAGCTGGAAGTCGTCGTCGCACCGCGCTCCTCCCATCTCGCCGACTGGCTGCTCGAAGGGCGCGGCGACCTCATTTCCGCCAGTTGGTTCGCCACCGACGAGCGCATCGCCCGAGAGCTGGCATTCTCGGAGCCCTATCTCGAAGTGAAGCAGACCTTCGTCACCGCCCGCAGCCCCATCGTCTCGATGGAGCAGTTGGCCGGCCGCGAAGTCGTGGTGAGCGACGCGGCAAGTCAGGCACGCACGCTCCAGGTCATGGCCGCGTCCACCGACCTGCAGCCGCGCTTGGTGAACCGCCTCACCACCGCGATCCTGGGCGACGTGGCACAGGGGGTGTACGACGCAACCCTTACGGACAGCCATCAGGCGGAGCTGGCGGCGCAGTTCGACGAACGCCTGCATCTCGGCCTGCAACTGGAACCGCCCGAGGGGCTGCGCTGGGCCGTCGCCGACAGTCACGTCGAGTTCAAGCAGGAGCTTGACGCCTTTCTGGCCCGGCAGCGGCGCGGCTACGACTTCAACGTCCTCTACCGCAAGTATTTCCAGAACGAACGCCGCATGAGGCGCCAGCACGAGGATCGGGTCACCGGCGACAACCTCTCGCCCTATGACGAGCTGGTGCGAAACGAAGTGCAGGAAGTGACCGACGGCGACTTCGACTGGCGTCTTGTGGTGGCGCAGATGTATCAGGAAAGCGGCTTCGATCCCGATAGTTCGTCCTATGCCGGCGCGCGTGGCCTCTTGCAGGTGCTGCCCCGCACCGCCCGCGAGGTGGGCGCAGACCCAAATGCCTTGCACGAACCGCAGAACAACATCCGCGCTGGCGTCCGCTATCTCGAATGGACGTGGAACCGCTTTCCCGATCTCGCGCCAGGGCCGCGGCTGTGGTTCGCGCTCGCCGCCTACAACGCCGGCGCCGGCCATGTGCGCGAGGCGCGACGGGTGGCACGGCAACTGAATCTCGACGCCAACGCCTGGTTCGACAACGTCGAACACGCCATGCTGCAGCTCGCGGAGGAACCTTGGGCCAGCCAATCCATGTACGGCTATGTTCGCGCTACAGAACCGGTGCGCTATGTGCGCCAGATCCGCGACCGCTACCGCGCCTACCTCGACCACTTCCGCGTCCTGGACGAAGCTCTCACCGAAGCGGAACCCGCAGATGCAGCAGACGCGGATTGCGAGGCGTCAGGGTCGGCGGAATGCCCTTACTAGCCCCGTTCTACGGCGCAGGCTCCTGGCAGCCTTTCGACTTCGGACGACGCAAGGCCGGTCGAAGTCCGAAGGGTTCCAGGACGGCCTGGGCGGGGGCAAGAAGCGCTGCCGCCAGGCAGCGATTCTTGTGGCGCTAGTGTACCGTTTCGGAAATACGTTGACTGTTGGAACGCCGTTCGGGCTCGCACTGTCGGACGCGAGGCGAGGATGTGCCGCCGTCAAAACAAGCACTTGGGCGGATTTCCGTCATCGTCTTCGTTGCGGGAGAAACGTTGTGGCATTTGTCTGGCGGCACACTAGCGTCCCTCGCAAGGCGCGAATGAGCAAGGGCCTGTTACGATCCGCAGCCTTGGCAACGGGAGACCGAATGAGTTCAGCGTGCGGCATTCGCGTGGCGACGAGCATTGCCGCCTTGTCATCTGCCCTGATGGCGCAGGGCGCGGCGGAGGAAGGTGCGCCGTCGGTCGCCTTCACCAGCGTCAACGTCATCTCCATGCTCGAACAAGGGGTGCGGCCAGATCGGGTTGTGGTGGTGCGTGGCGAGGCGATCGTCTCGGTCGGAACCGACGTCCCGGCGGATGCCCGAGTCATCGACGGCCAAGGCGGATTCCTGCTCCCGGGCCTCGCCGAAATGCTGGCCAACGTGCCGGAAGATGCCGCCTATCGAGACGACGTGCTGTTCCTCTGGCTGGCGCACGGCGTCACCTTTGTGCGCGGCATGTTGGGGCATGAGAGCCATCTGGAGCTAAGGGAACGACTGCTCGCGCACGAGGTGCTGGGACCCCGCCTGCTCACATCCGGCCCGTCCTTCAGCGGCCGCACCGTCTCCGGCCCCTCCGCCTCCGCCTCCATGGCGCGCAAGCAGAAGAAGGCCGGCTACGACTTCCTCAAGATCCACCCTGGCCTCTCCCGCGATGAGTTCGAAATCCTCGCCTTCACCGCCGGCGACGTGGACATTCCCTTCGGCGGCCACGTCACCGAGCGAGTGGGGCTCAGCGACGTCCTCGATGCCGGCCAGCGCTGGATCGATCACCTCGACGGCTACATGCAGGCGCTGGTGCCGGACCTCGCCTCCCATCCCCGCGAAGCCGCGTCGCTGTTCGGCATGGACCTCGCTCCGTTCGTCGATCGCGGCCTGATCGAGAGCGTCGTGGCGCGCACCCTGGAGGCCGGCACCGCCGTCGTGCCCACGGAAACGTTGCTCGAGAACTTCGCCAATGCCGCACGCTGGCAGGAACTGGCGCGGCGACCGCAGTTTCGCTACGTGCCGCCGGAGCTTCGCGAGAGCTATGTGCGCAGTCTGAGCGGTGCCGCAGACACCACCGGCGCCGGCGCCGAGACCCTGGCCATCCGCAAGGCGCTCATCAAGGCGCTGCATGACGCCGGCGTGCCGGTGTTGCTCGGTTCCGACTCGCCCCAGATCTTCAACGTCCCCGGCTTCTCGACCCACCGCGAACTCGAATCCATGGTGGCGGCAGGACTGACGCCGTTCGAGGCCCTTGCCACCGGCACCACGGCCCCGGCGGCCTTTTTCGACACCACCGACTGGGGCGCAATCGAACCGGGCCGGGCCGCTGATCTCGTGCTGCTTGGCGCCAATCCCCTGGAAGACATCGCCAACATCCGCACCGTCGAGGGCGTAATGGCGCGCGGTCGCTGGCTCGACCGAGCGGAACTGGACGCCGGCCTCGCCGCCATCGAGGAGAAGTACCGTTAGAGGGAACGGCAGGCCCTTCCCATCACTCCCCCCGCAGATGGAACTTTCCGGAGGGAGGGCACCCTGCCCTCCATCGCCCGAAGGCCGCACCTCTGCCGCACAAGGAGGGCAAGCCAGCAAGTCCGTCGAAGCCAGCCATGCCGTTCGCGACACAAACCGCTACGATGCCAGCCTCGCCCGGAACACGAGAGGAACCACCAATGGCAATGCCCGCCGACTGGAGCTTCAACGTCGCCAGCGCCGACGGCGCGGAATGGACCGAGGGGCTACGCACCATCTTCGAATACCGCGACCTCGGCATGAAGGACGCCACCAACGGCGACTACATCGCTCACGTCATCCGTCGCAAGGGCGGGCACGCCCAGGACGACGTGCAGCAATGGCACATCCACGAATGCGACTTCCAGATGGTGTATGTGCTGAAGGGCTGGGCCACGTTCGAGTACGAGGGCGAAGGCGAACGCACCATCCGCGCCGGCGACTGCATCAACCAACGGCCAATGATCCACCACCGCGAGATCGCCTGCTCCGACGACTTCGAGGTGCTGGAAGTCGTCTCCCCGGCAGACTTCAAGACCGTGGTGGCGGACGCACCCACCAGCGTCTAGCAGCCTGTCGGACTTCGGACGGCGCAAGCTGGCCGAATTCCGACAGGGTGACAGGACGGCTTGGGCTGGGGCAAGAAGCGTTGCCGAAAGGCAACGGTTCTTGTGGCGCTAGAACGCGCGCCTGGCGGGCGAGGCGCCCTCCCTCGAGAGGACGCCACAGGCGACCCATGCGTCGTCGCCCCCACGGTGCCGAGTAGCTTACGCCAGGGCTACGCAACCCCATCACCCCCTGGGAGGCGTGGCCCCTCCTGTCACTCCCTCCTCTGGGAGGAGTCGAGGAACCGCCAGGTTTCTCGGAGGGGGTAGGCCAGGATGCCCGTATCGCCTGCGGCGAGTGACTCGATCTCGCACGCCTGCCCCGCCGCACGCTACTCCACGGTCCCCTTGCAGTCGCTGCGCAGCCGTTCCCAGTCGATCTCGTAGCCCAGCCCCGGCGCTGTCGGTGCATGCACCATCCCGCCGGTCATGTCGATGTCCTCCACGAGGCCAAACACGTTTGCACCTGTGCAGGGGAAGAACTCGTAGAACTCGCAGTTCGGCACCGCCATGGTCACGTGCAGGTTGGCGACGTTGTTGAGGGAATTGCCGCCGTGGTGGATTTCGCACTTCATGCGGAAGCCCTCCGCCAGGTGGCACAGGCGCACCAGCGGGGTGATGCCGCCCGTCACCGCCACGTCGCCGCGCAGGATGTCGGTGGCGTAGCGGGTGATCCACTGCGTCATGCCGTAGTAGCGGCCCGGCGCGAACTCCGTTGCCATGACGGGAATGTCGAGCTTCTCGTTCAGCTTGACGTAGCTGTAGATGTCTTCCTCGGCGAGGGGGTCTTCGTACCAGTAGTAGTTCAAGTCCTCCATCGCCCGGCCCACCCGCACCGCGTCCTCGTAGCCGTAGGCCCACATCGAGTCCAGCATCAGCGCCATGTCGTCGCCCACCGCCTCGCGCACGGCCTTGCAGATCTCGATGTCCGCCCTCGGGTCGGAGTGCGGGTGAATCTTGTGCGCCGGGAAGCCGAGCTCCTGGAACCTGAGCGCCTCCTCCTGATACTCCCCCTTGGTTTCCCACCACGCCGTGCTCGAGTACACCGGCACCGACTCCTTGCAGGTGCCGAGCAACCGGTGGATGGGCTGCCCGGCAAGCTTGCCGTTGATGTCCCACAGGCAGATGTCGGCGGCGCCGATGACGCTGTTCGGCACGCCCCGGTTGAGCTTCCACAGTTCCGCCCAGATGGCGCCGATGTCCTGCGGATTGCGCCCCATCAGGCGCGGCTTGATGACATCGATGAGATAGCCGGCCTGATGCTCCGGCCCGCCCAGAAAGGCGTTCCCGGACACCCCCTCGTCGGTCTGAACCGTGACGACGCCAAGCTGTCGCGGGCCGCCAAACCGCATCCCGGCACCGACCCGCCAGGGCTCCACCTGCCAGCCGAACACCTCGACCTTCACGTCCGTAATCTGCATCACGCACCCTCCCTCGCGCATCGCAAGACAACGCCCGGCATTCTATATGCGGGCGCCCCGAGGCCGTCCGTCACGGCAGGACGATGACCTTGCCGATCACTTCCCGATTGTCGATCAGGCGCAGGGCGTCGGCGGCCTGGTCGATGGGCAGTCGGTGCGAGATGTAGGGGCGGATGCGCCCTGCACCGAGCCAGTTCATCATGGTGCGCTGATTGCGGGCGGCGCGCTCTGGATCGCGCCCCGGCAGCGCGCCGAGATTGAAGCCGATGGCTTCGGCATCCTTGATGAGCAGATGGTTGGTCTTCGCCAGCGCCGGGCGGCCGCCGGTGAAGCCGACAATCAGGATGCGGCCAAACGGCGCGATGCAGCGGGTGGATTCGTCAAAGACGTCGCCGCCCACCGGATCGTAGATGACATCCGCGCCTTGTCCGCCGGTGAGTTCCTTCACCTGCTCGCGAAAGCCGTTGCGATAGTCGATGAGGTGGTCTGCGCCGAGCTCCCGCGCCACCGCCAGCTTGGCTTCGCTGGAGGCCGTGGCAATCACCGTCGCGCCCATGAGCTTGCCCACATCCACCGCGGCAAGGCCCACGCCGCCACCGGCGCCATGCACCAGCAACGTCTCGGTGGCCTGAAGCCGGCCTCGCTGCATCCCGTACAGTGCCGTGGCGTAATTCGACCGGAACGACGCCGCGGCCTCGATGTCCACGCCATCGGGAATGCGGCTGACGCGCTCGGCGTCCACCACCGCATGTTGCACACACCCCGACGACAGCAGCACCGGGTCGCCAACGGCAAGGCCATCAACCCCCTCGCCCACCGCCGTCACATGGCCGGAAGCCTCGCCGCCAAGCACGAACGGCAGCGGCGGCTTGTTCTGATATCCGCCCCGCGTCATCAGGAGATCCGCAAACGAAACGCCAGCAGCGCCCACCGCCACCCGAACCTGCCCTGCACCAGGTTCGCCCGGGTCGTCAACGTCCCGAACCACCACGCCGTCCGCACCATCGAGAGCCTCGCAAAGCGCCGCCTTCATCGTCCTCGCATCCCCTGCCACAGCCGAAGAAGCCGGAACTATAGCTGCACGGGCGCCAAGGTCACACGCGAACAACCCACCGCGGGAGAGATCAACGCCCATAGGCGCCCGACTCCTGCATCGCCGGCGAAGCGCGCACCGTGAAACCCCGTTCGCCCCGGAAGAGGAGCACGGCGGCGAGGTGCTGGGTTTCGGTGAAGACAGGGGCATCGGCGCCCAGCACCATCAGGGCGGTGGCCAGCGCGTCGGCCTGCATGGCGGTGGGAGCGACTACCGTTGCGGAAGCCAGGGCGCCGTCGATGGGCGTGCCGGAGCGGGGGTCGATGATGTGGGTGGTGCGGGCGCCGTCGCGCTCGCCAATCTGGCGGTAATCGCCGGACGTGGCAATGCCGCCTTCGTGCAGCGTCAGGGTGCCGGGGAGGAAACCCTCGCCGGGAGACTCGATGGCGATTCGCCATGGGCCGCCGCCCGGCGCCGGGCCGAAGACGCGCAACTCGCCGCCGATCTCCACAAGGGCCGAGGTGCAACCGGACGCGGCCAGCAGTTCGGAAATCCGATCCACGGCGAAGCCCTTGGCGATGGCGGAGAGGTCCACCTGCAACGGCGCCCGCTTGCGTAACGCCGGCGGGTGTTGGCGGAAGTCGAGCAGGCGGTAATCCACTCGTGCCGTGTCGTTGGCAGGCGCAGTGTCCGGCCCAAACCCGAACTCTCCCACCGCCGGCCTCGTTGGTGATGGTGATGTCGATTTCGACGGCGCAGTGTCCGGCCCAAACCCGAACTCCCCCACCAGGGGCGCAACCGTCACATCGAACGCGCCTTCCGTTGCGTCGGACACCCTCGCCGCCGACGCCACCACCCGAACCATGTCGGCGGAGACGCGGAACCACTCCCCCGGCGGCTCGCGATTGAAGCGGGAGAGCCGCGAGTCCGGCAGCCAGGTGGACATCTCCTGCGCGACCTCGTCGAGCGCTGTGGCGACCTGCGCTTCAGGCAGCCCATCCGAACACCCTTCCGCCACCACCCGGTAGCGCGTGCCCATCGTGGCCCCAGACAGGGAGTCCGGACCGCAGCCAGCCAATAGGCCCGTGCCGAGCAGCAGAGCTGCCAGGGTGGGCACGACCTGCGCTCCAGGCAAGCACCGCCTCGCCACTATCTCTTCCGCAACCCTCCGCCTCCTCCGCAAACCTCGCCTCCTCCGCAAACCTCCGCGAGGGTGCTCGGCCAAAGTACGCCGATGCGACCCAACCCAAGCGGAAGGAGCCTGACGGGCACCGACTCCGACCGAGCGGCGGCGGCGCCCGATCAGCCCTTCCACACCGGCCAACCTCCACCCTCCGCCTGTTCTACAATCGCCGCACGTTCGAGACAAGCCATCAAGGGGAGGCACATGCCCGAATTCTGCAAGGTCGACAAGGCCGATCACATCATGACCGTGACCCTCAATCGCCCGGAGCGGCTCAACGCCCTGCATCCGCCGGCCAATGCCGAGCTTGGCGAGGTGTTCGACGAGTTCGCAGCCGACGACGACATGTGGGTGGCCATCGTCACCGGCGAAGGCCGCGGCTTCAGCGCCGGCAACGACCTTCGCTACCAGGCCGAAGGGGGCGAGCGAGTGCCGGCGCCCAAGGGCTTCGGCGGCCTTTCCAGCAGGTTCGACCTCACCAAGCCCGTCTATGCCGCCGTCAACGGCGTGGCAATGGGCGGCGGCTTCGAGATCGCGCTCTCCTGCGACATCATCATCGCCTCCGAAAGCGCGGTTTTCGCGCTGCCGGAACCGAAGGTGGGCCTTGCCGCGCTGGCCGGCGGGCTGCAACGCCTGCCGCGTCAGATCGGCGCCAAGCGCGCTCTCGGCATGATCCTCACCGGCCGCCACGTCTCGGCACAGGAAGGCTACGAACTCGGCTTCGTCAACGCCGTGGCGCCAGCCGACAAGCTGATGGAAGAAACCCACCGCTGGGTGCAGATGACGCTCGAATGCGCCCCGCTCTCGATCCGCGCCAGCAAGGACGTGGTCTATCGCAGTCTCGACATGGCGTCGCTCGAAGAGTCGATGGCCGTGCGCTACGAATCCGTCGGAGCACTCAACAAGAGCCAGGACTTCATCGAAGGGCCGCGTGCGTTCTCCGAGAAGCGTCCGCCGAACTGGCAAGGGCGGTAGGGCACGTCCTGCCCAAGGCTCGTGCGACCGCACCCCGGTGGGAGGGCATCCTGCCCTCCCGCGCGCCGCCAGGGCGCGTCCAAGCGGGAGCTGGATGAATCCGTTCGCTGATCTGCCTACCCGTCGCAGCGTGCGGATGCCTCGCAGCGGCAAGTTCACGCCCTTCAGGCGCGGTGGAGGGCAAGACGCCCTCCCTCCGAAGACGCTGGTCGGCCCCGACGGGCCCCGGCCCAACCAAGCGTGAGAATCTGCCAGGTACTGGCCGCAGCCGAGGACGGGGGCGTGGAGAATCACGTCTATGCCCTCGCCAGCGCGCTGGCCAGGCGAGGCGATGACGTCACGCTGATCGCCCATCCAAGGCATCGCGCCGCGGTGTGCGAGGCGGTGGCATTCCAAGCCGTGGACCTCACTCGCAGCCGCCGCAACCCGCTGACCCGACGCGCCCTCAAACAGGCCATCGCAACCGCCAATCCGGATGTAGTCCACGCCCATGCCGGCAAGGCGGTCGCCTTGGTGGCGTCCCTGGCCCTGCCCTGCCCCACGGTCGGCACGGTCCACGGCACCAAGCGAGACCTTTCCCCCTACAAGCGCTTCACGAAAGTGATCGGCGTGAGCCAGGGGGTGGTGGCACGGCTCGACCATCCAGGCAAGGCCGTCGTGTACCACGGCGTGCCGCCATCGAAATCCAATGTTCGCGCTTGCCGCCAAGCCATCGCACGGGAGCTGGGGATCGACCCGAACAGGCCCCTCTCCCTCGCCGTAGGCCGATTGGTTCCCGTGAAGGCGTTCCACCGCCTGCTCGAGTTCTGGACCGAAGACCTCGGCAATCTTGCAATCGTCGGCGAAGGGCCAGAGCGCCGCCGCCTGGAGCAATTGGCAACCGGCCGCCCGGTGATGGTGACCGGCTTCCGCAGCGACGTTCGAGCCCTGATGCAGGCAGCCGACCTTCTCGTCATCTCCTCGTCCCGCGAGGCGTTCCACCTGGGCATGGCAGAAGCGTTGCGGGAGCGCCTGCCCGTCGTCTCCACCCGCGTCTGCGGGCCCGACGAAATCCTGCCACCAGAACAGCTGGCGGACGCCGCCGGACTGGAGGCCACGGTGCGCCGGTCGCTTTCGGACCTGAACGCAACCAGAGCCCGGATGGCCCCAACCTTCGACTGGGCCGAGCGGACGCTCACCATCGAACGAATGGTGGACGAAACCCGCCGCGTCTATGTCCAGGCGCTGGCAGCGTGAAAGAACTCCACATCCTCGTCGTCTCCGATGGCTTGCCCGGCCACCTGAGCCAGTCTCACGGCCTCGCCCACTGGCTCGGCACCCGCTTCCGCGTGCAAACGCAGGAGGTGGAAGTGCGCCTGCGGATGCGGGCCATGGCGCGCCGGCTCCTGCCGCCAATGGTGCAGGTCGCACCCGCCATGGCGACGCTGCGATCCTTTCACCAACTGCCAGCGCTGACGGGGCCGCCACCGGATCTGGTGGTCTCCGCTGGCGGCAACACCTCGTTCGCCAATGTCCTTCTGGCACGCCACTTCTGCGTTCCCAACGTCTTCATCGGCTCCAGGCGGCGACTCGCCCCGAGCGCCTTCGCCGCGCATCTGACGCTGGAACCCACAGGCGAAGCCGGCAATGTCGTCACCCCGGTGGCGCCGAGCCCGGTTCTGCCGGAAGACATCGCCAAGCGCGGCGCTGGGTTCCGCGAGGCGCAAGGTCTGGCCGACGAGAAGCTCTGGCTGATGGCCTGCGGCGGCGCCGGCGCCGGCAAGACCTACGGCGCAGACGACTGGACGCAGCTGGGACACTGGATGAACGTCACCGCCGAAACCCACGGCGTACGCTGGCTGCTTTCCACCTCGCGCCGCACCGGGCCTGCCGGCGAGGAAGCTCTGGCAACGACTCTGCACGAGGAGCATCTCGCCTACGCCGTATGGTGGAACCGGCGTCCCGAACGCATTCTGGGAACGCTCATGGGGGCAGCCGAAAGGCTGTTCGTGACCGTGGACAGCATGTCCATGATCAGCGAATGCATCAGCGCCGAGAAGCCCGTGACGGTGGTGGACGCCGGCGATGGAATCCCCGAACCGCTCTTGACCGAAGCGCTGGATCGACATGCCAGACTCGGTCTGTGCCGCCGCGTGTCGGCAGCGGACCCGCTGGACGTCCCACCGGAACCGATCGCCACCGCCGGTGAGCTGCGAGAGAGGTCCATCGACCAGTTGCTCGATTTCCTGCGACTGGAAGCGCCGGTCCCGGGTTTCCGCGTAAGCCTGATGACGACCCATCACCGCAGTCTCGGCAAGCGAAGACTCGCGCACAGGGCGGTGCGGAAGGCAAGCGCGCCACTCTACCGCCTGCTGCACCCACGCAAGCCGGCCTTCACCTGCCCCGTCTGCAACTACGAGGGCCCGTTCCGCGACAAGCGCGGCCGCCGCCACGCCAAATGCCCATCCTGCGGCGCCCTGGAACGAACGCGCCTGCTCTTCGCCGTGCTCTCGCCGCTCCTCGAGTCGTTCTCCGCAGAACGCAAGCGTGTGCTCCACATCGCCCCGGAGGCGCATCTGGACGAATGGTTGGAGGCCCGATTCAACCACTACATCAGCGCCGACCTGCAACGAACGGACGTAGGCGCTCGCCTGGACATCCAACACCTCCCCTTCCCCAACGCCACCTTCGACCTCGTAATCGCCTCCCACGTCCTCGAATACCCCGAAGACGACCGCACCGCCATCGCCGAAATCCGCCGAGTCCTCCGCCCCGGTGGCGTCGCAGCCCTGCCCGTCCCCCTAATGCACACCGAAACCCGCGACCTCCCCCACCGAGACCCCACCACCCGCGTCATGCACGAACCGGGCCTCGACTACTTTCACCGAATGGAATCCGAGTTCGCCGAAGTGCGCCTGCATCGCTCAGACGAGGTAGCCCCCACTGCCCAACCGTTCGTCCACGCATCCACAGCGGCAACCCCACCACCACTCGTACACAAACCCAACATGCGCATGGACATCGTCCCAATCTGCCACGCAGGCAAGCCATGAACCCCATCCGGAGGGAGGGCGTCTCGCCCTTCGCGCCACCAGCGCCACAAGAATGCCCTCGTCCAACCCAAGCGTCGGTGTTGGATTCCGCTTCGGCGGCCAATATGCTTGCCATCCGCTGCGCCGTGGAACGGAGAGACCGCTTTTGTCGAACACCCCAGACGCGCTCTCGCAGGCCGGCAGTCCGCGATGAGCATCGTTCCCTACACCGAAGCCGAACCGCCTCGCCAGGTGGCGACGCGGACCCAAGACCCGTCCCATGCCGCCTGACATCAACCAGAAGCCCGAACAGATCGCTCGTGATCGGATCGATGATCGGCTGCGGGCTTCGGGCTGGCATGTGCAGGACAAGGGTGCCATCGACTTCAGCGACGGGGAAGGCATTGCCGTGCGCGAATATCCAACCGACGTTGGACCGGCCGACTACGTGCTTTTGGCTGACAAGCAGCCGGTGGGCGTCGTCGAGGCCAAGCCCGACGGCTGGGGCGCCAGGCTCACGACGGTCGAAGAGCAGTCGGCCGGCTATGCCAACGCCAAGCTCAAGTGGCTCTCGAACACCGAGCCCCTCCCCTTCCTCTACGAGGCCACCGGGCAGATCACCCGCTTCACCAACGGCCGCGATCCCAACCCACGCTCACGCGAAGTCTTCTCCTTTCACCGACCGGAGACGCTCAGGGCATGGGCGCAAGCCCCGAGGCCCTTCCGCTCCGGCATCGCCGCGCTGCCGCCGCTGAACCCCGCCAACCTGCGCGAATGCCAGATCAACGCGGTTGCCAACCTGGAGACCTCACTGAAGGCCGACAAATCCCGCGCGTTGGTGCAGATGGCCACCGGTTCCGGCAAGACCTTCACCGCCATCACGCAGGTGTACCGGCTGCTGAAGCACGCCGGCGCACGCCGCGTGCTCTTCCTCGTGGATACCCGCAACCTGGGCGAGCAGGCCGAGCAGGAGTTCCGGGGCTACCAACCGGGCGACGACAACCGCACGTTCACCGAGCTCTACAACGTCCAGCGCCTCACCTCGCGCCACATCGCCGGCGACAGCCAAGTCGTCATCTCAACCATTCAACGCATGTACGCCACCCTCAAGGGCGAGGAACTGCTCGACGGCGCCGACGACGAGAACCCCGCCGAACGCAAGTGGCGACCAAGGGGACCGCTGCCAGTCGTTTACAGCGCCGCACTCCCGCCGGAGCACTTCGACGTGGTGATCATCGACGAGTGCCACCGTTCGATCTACAACCTGTGGCGGCAGGTGATCGAATACTTCGACGCCTTCCTGATCGGCCTCACCGCCACGCCGGACAACCGCACCTACGGCTTCTTCCGGAAGAACATCGTCAGCGAATACACCCACGAGCAGGCCGTGGCAGACAAGGTCAATGTCGGCAACGAGATCTACCTGATCGATACGGAAGTCTCGCAAGGGGGCGGCACGCTCCATGCCGAGCAACTCGTGGAGAGGCGCGAACGGCAGACCCGCGCCCGGCGCTGGGAAGTGCAGGACGAGCGAGCGGAGTACACGGTCAACCAACTCGACCGCTCGGTCGTCAACGTCGATCAGATTCGAACCGTGATCCGCGCCTTCCGCGACAACTGGCCGCAGATGTTCCCAGGCCGAAACGAGCTTCCGAAGACCCTCATCTTCGCCAAGACCGACAGCCACGCTGACGACATCGTCCAGACCGTCCGACAGGAGTTCGGCGAAGGCAACGAGTTCTGCCGCAAGATCACCAACGCCGCCAAGAGCCCCAAATCCTCCCTGACCGCATTCCGCAACGACTACCACCCGCGCATCGCCGTCACCGTGGACATGATCGCTACCGGCACGGACGTGCGGCCCCTCGAATGCCTGCTGTTCATGCGGGACGTGAAGTCCCGCAGCTATTTCGAGCAGATGAAGGGCCGCGGCACGCGGGTGCTCACGCCCGACGACCTGCAAAAGGTCACGCCGTCCGCTCAAGCCAAGACACACTACGTCATCGTCGATACGGTCGGGGTCACCAAGTCGATGAAAACAGGCAGCCAGCCCCTCGACACCAAGCCCTCCATCCCGTTCAAGGACCTGGCCATGGGGCTGATGATGGGCGACCGCTCCGAAGAAACGGTGAGTTCGCTCGCCGGACGCCTCTCGCGCCTCGACAACCAGCTCGACGCCGAAGATCAGGCGAAGATCCAGCAAGCCGCCGGCAAGTCGCTCACCACCATCGTCCGAGACCTGTTCGATGCCATCGACGCGGACAAGGTCGAAGCCGATGCCATCGCCGCAGGCCACCCCGAAACCGACGACAACGCCATGCAGGCCGCGCGCGAAGAGCGGATCAAGCGGGCAGCCAACGTCTTCACGGGGCCGCTCATCGAACTGATGGACACGATCCGCCGAGACAACGAACAGACCATCGACCACGACAACCTCGACACCCTCGTGCGCGCCGAATGGGCTGGCGACGTGGCCGCAAACGCAGACCGGATCACGCAGGACTTCGAGACCTATCTCAGGGAAAACCGCGACGAGATCGAGGCGCTGACGATCTACTTCACGCAACCTGCACGACGCGCAAGCGTCACCTACGCGATGATCAAGGACGTGCTGGCGAAGATCATGGAGGACCGTCCGCACCTTGCCCCGCTCGTCGTCTGGCGCGCCTATGCACACCTTGACGACTACACGGGCGAGCAGCCGCTCAGCGAACTGACCGCCCTTGTGGCTCTCATCCGCCGCGTGTGCGGCCTCGACGAGACGCTGACCCGGCATTCGGACCGGGTGAGGCGGAACTTCCAGACCTGGATCATGAATCGCCATGCCGGGGCCGGCCCGAAGTTCTCGGAGGAACAGATGGCCTGGCTCCACATGATCCGCGACCACCTCGAGACCTCGTTCACCATCGAGCGCGACGATCTTGAGATGGCGCCGTTCGATGGCCACGGTGGCCTGGGACGAATGTACGCCCTGTTCGGCGACGGCATGGAGGAGGTCATGGCGGAGATGAACGAGGCGCTCGCGGCATGACTGACTTGCCAAGAGGCTGGGCCTCGGGGCTGCTGTCGGACTTCGTCACACCACGCGGCGAAAAGGTGTCCCCCGCAGACTTCCCGGACATGCCCTTCATCGGCATGGACCACGTCGAAGCTCACACAACGCGGATTGTCGGATCAGTTCCATCGCGCCAGATGAAGAGTGCAGCCTCCAGGTTCTCCAGGGACAACGTCCTGTACGGTCGGCTCCGTCCCTATCTCAACAAGGTAGCCCAGTCCAAGTTCGACGGTCTCGCGTCCGGTGAGTTCATCGTCTTCGAGGGCAACCAGCTGATCGACCCTGGCTTTCTCCGCTATCGCATGCACGCGCAAGACTTCGTCAGCTTCGCCTCGCACCTCAATGAAGGAGACCGCCCACGCGTGAATTTTGACCAGATCGGGGAATTCGAAGTCCTGGTGCCGCCACCCGAGGAGCAACGCCGCATCGTCAAGAGAATAGAGACCCTATTCGACGAGATCGAGCAAGGTGTCGCGAGCCTTCGCGACGCCAAGAAAGCCATCGGACTCTATCGCCAGTCCCTGCTCAAGTCCGCCTTCGAAGGCCGTCTCACCGCCGACTGGCGGGCACGGAACCACGACAAGCTGCAAACCCCCGACACCTTCGTCGCACGCATACATGAGGAACGCGAAAGGCGGTACGAAGCGGCCCTCGACAACTGGGAGCGGGCCGTTGCTAAGTGGAGGACGGGCGAAGAGAAAGGCAGGAAACCCGCGAAACCCAAACGGCCCGCTGGCTTTGCAGTCACAGCCGAGGTTCCAACAGACGTTGTCGCCACAACGCCAACCCAGTGGCTGTGGCTATCTCTTTCGGAACTTGGCCAAGTGACTGGTGGGCTAACGAAGAACCAAAAGCGCAATGGACTACCGCAGAGGGCAAAGTACCTGCGAGTCGCCAACGTCTACTCCAACCGCCTCGAACTCGACGAGATCATGGAGATCGGCATCACGGAAGATGAACTGCGGAAGACCCGCCTCGTAGCGGGAGACCTTCTGTTCGTCGAGGGGAACGGGTCCATCGAACAAATCGGGCGCGTTGCAATCTGGAATGGCAGCGTCCCCGACATGACGCATCAAAATCACCTCATCCGGTTCAGCGCGAATGGGCTCCTGTCGTCTCGTTTCGCACTATATTTCATGATGTCGCCGATTGGCCGGGAGCGCATCACGATTCAGGCGAGTTCCACGTCTGGACTTCATACGCTTAGCATCTCCAAGGTCGGAAGTCTGCCGGTTCCGGTCTGCTCTCCCGCCGAACAAGCCGAAGTCGTCCGGATCATTGACGACCGCCTTGAGGCCACCGAGACATTGGAGGCCGAGATCGACACCAACCTCGCCCGCGCCGATGCGCTCCGCCAATCCATCCTGAAGAAGGCGTTCGCGGGCAAACTCGTCCCCCAAGACCCGACAGACGAGCCCGCCACGATCCTTCTGCAGCGTATCGAGGCAGAGCGCGCGTCGCAGAAGCAAGACGGTACGACACGCAAGCGCGAGGCGCGGATCGCATGAAGGGGCGTTACGACATGGCGGGCAACGTGGAGGCACAGTTCGAACCCGATTCGAATGGTCGTGTGCTGGTCAACAAGCTCGGAGTATCGGACGTCGAGGAGATGAATGACCTGGAACTAGACCTGTTGAGGCAACTGCATGAGAACATCCTCGGCTCGGTTGAATCGGACCAAATCATCACTGGTGTTGACATTTGTAAATGGCACCGCCGCTGGTTGGGAAATGTCTATGTCTGGGCGGGCAGGTATCGTACCGTCAACGTGAGTAAAGGGGGATTCCAGTTTGCGGCCAGCGGTCAGATTCCGAGGCTCATGGACTATCTGGACAAGGAGGTCCTTTCGATCCACACCCCCTGTGCGGGAATGTCCGAAATTCGACTTGCCGAAGCCCTCGCCATTGTTCACGTTGAACTGATACTGATCCACCCATTCCGGGAAGGAAACGGCCGGCTGTCACGCCTGCTTGCGAGCGTGATGGCGCTGCAAGCTGGTTGGCCTCTGCCGGACTACGCGCTTTGGGACAATCGCAAGACCGACTACTTTGCTGCCGTTCAGGCGGGCATGACCGACTATGGCCCCATGAAGGACTTGGTCAAGCAAGCGTTACGCGCGGCGGCGAGGAGCGCAGATGCTTGATTCGAGCTTCGATCTCTTCGACGGGTTGGCCGGTTTCGATCGCTGTCGAACCCGCCACGCTGCGGATCAGTTGCTGGAGCGCTTTGGCGGGGTCGCGCAGGTACGGGTTGGTCTCGGAGAGCGGCTTGCGTTTCATCGGCCCAGCATAGTCGATTTGGACCGACCGGCAAAGAGATTCCCCATTGCCTGGGTGGGCGTGCAGCAGGCGCGTAATGCCAAGGCGACGCTTGGGAACAGGCCGAGGCGACGATGAGCGATACGCTCCCGATTAACATCGATGGCCTCCTTCGGCGGCGCACCATCGAGAGCGAGCGCGTCGAGTACAAGGCCGGGTGGAACCCGGAGACTGTCCTGCACACGCTCGGTGCGTTTGCGAACGACTTCCACAATCTCGGCGGCGGCTATGTCGTGCTGGGCGTGGAAGAGCGGAATGGTCGTCCCGCATTGCCGCCGAAGGGCTTGGACCCGGATGCCATCGACGGCATACAGAAGGAAATGCTCAACCTGGGCAACTCCGCGATTCAGCCCCCGTACCATCCGCTGACGGCGGTTCACGAGATCGATGGCAAGACGATCCTCATCCTCTATGCCCCCGGCGGCGAGACCCGGCCCTACAGGACGAGAATCAGCCCCTCGGCGGGCAGCCGCGAGTGGGCCTACTACATCCGCAAGCACAGCAGCACGGTGCAGGCGCGCGGCGAGGACGAGCGCGAGCTGCTCGGATTGGCCGCGACCGTGCCGTTCGACGACCGCTACCACCAGAACGCGTCGCCAGACGATCTCTCGTTGCGGCTGATTCAACAACACCTGCAGGATGTTGGCAGCGACCTCTTGTCGCAAGTGACCGAGCTGTCGATGGAGGCACTCGGACGACGCATGAACATCGTCGGCGGTCCCTCGGAAGCCCTGTTTCCCAAGAACGTTGGCCTCCTGTTCTTCAACGACCGCCCGTGCATCGCGCACCGCCCACACTTCTTGGAGACGTACCTCAATCCCGCCCTCAAAGCCGGTCTCATCGAAATGACCTTGCCGGACAAGCCCACGAGCAGAAACCCGCGGTATCGCCGCACGTCTGCCGGAGAGGCGCTGGCCCACCAACTCACGGAGCCCAGCAAGTGAGCACCGCGCCCATCGTCTCGAAGGTCTGGAGCTTTTGCACCACGTTGCGCGACGACGGCGTCGGCTACGGCGACTATCTCGAACAGCTCACCTACCTCATCTTCCTCAAGATGGCGGACGAATACGCGGCGCACCCGTACAACCGCGACATCGGCATCCCCGGGGGCTTCGACTGGAGGAGCCTCACCACCCGCCACGGCGCGGAGCTTGAAGCGCACTACGTGGGGCTACTGCGCAGGCTTGGCCAGGAGAAGGGCTTGCTGGGGCAGGTCTTCGCCAAGGCGCAGAACAAGACCAACGACCCGGCCAAGCTCTTCCGCCTGATCGACATGGTGGACGGCACGGACTGGGTGATGCTCGACGCCGACGTGAAGGGCGACATCTACGAGGACCTGCTCGAACGCAACGCCGCCGACACCAAATCGGGCGCTGGCCAATACTTCACTCCCCGCGCCCTGATCCGCGCAATGGTGGCGTGCATGCGCCCCGAACCGGGCAAGACCATCGCCGACCCCGCTTGCGGAACCGGCGGCTTCTTCCTCGCCGCCAACGCCTACCTCGCCAACCCAGACAACCACGCACTCGACAGAGACCAGAAGGCGTTCCTGAAGCACGCAACGTTCCACGGCAACGAAATCGTCGCGGGCACGCGCCGGCTCTGCCTGATGAACTTGCTGCTGCACGGAGTCGGCGAGATCACCGGCAACACCACAATCTCTCCCACCGATGCGCTGATCTCCCCACCATCCGAGACGCACGACTACGTCCTTGCCAATCCACCCTTCGGCAAGAAAAGCTCGATGAGCTTCACCAATGCCGACGGCGAGCAGGAAACGGACGACCTCACCTACAACCGCCAGGACTTCTGGGCAACGACGTCGAACAAGCAGCTCAACTTCGTCCAGCACATCCGCACCATGCTGAAGACCACCGGCCGCGCCGCCGTCGTGGTCCCCGACAACGTGCTGTTCGAGGGCGGCGCCGGCGAGACGATTCGACGGAAGCTGCTTCAGACCACCGACCTGCATACGATCCTGCGGCTGCCCACCGGCATCTTCTACGCCCAGGGCGTCAAGGCGAATGTCATCTTCTTCGACAACCGTCCGGCCAGCCCCGATCCGCAAACCTCCGAGGTCTGGTACTACGACTACCGCACCAACGTGCATCACACGCTCAAGCAGAAGCCCCTGACCTACGCCCACCTCGAAGATTTCGTGGCTTGCTACCAGCCGGAAAACCGCCACACCCGCACGCCATCCTGGAGCGAAGACACCCCAGACGGCCGCTGGCGCACCTATTCCCGCGAGGAACTTCTCCAACGCGACAAGGCCAGCCTCGACGTGTTCTGGCTGAAGGACGCATCGATGACCGATCTGGAGAACCTGCCCGAACCGGAAGTGCTCGCGGGCGAGATCATGGAGAATCTCCGCTCGGCCCTGGCGAATTTCGAGGCCGTTGTCCAGGACCAGCATGGGTAATGCACGCATGGCGAGCCGCGGATCCCGCCACGATGCCCATCGATTGCGCTTGCCTGGACTTGCCTCCGGCGGGGGCGTGGCATCACGACCGCCGTGACGCAGCGCATAAGGGGCAGCGCATCTCGGGGAGGGCGGGACGCCCTCCCTCCGAGGACACGGCTTGGGCTGGGGCAAGAAGCGTTGCCGAAAGGCAACGGTTCCCTATCGCCCCCTCCGGCATCCATCGCTTCGACACTCTGATATGCTCGCTGAATGCGCCGGCACATCGTCGAACACCGCGGAAAGCTGGAGGAGCTGGATCGTTCTTTCGATCTTGCCTTTTGGCAGGTTCAGACGCCAAAAGCGAGGTTCGATGCGACCTGGGATATGGTCGTCCACGCCGCGAGAGTCAAGGGGATCGATGTTCGTCAACTCCGACTTCAGCGATCTGTTGAGTCTTTTCAACGCCAAGCGCGTTGAGTATCTGGTGATCGGCGGCTACGCCGTCGTCCAACATGCGGAACCGCGATTCACCAATGACCTGGACCTTTGGATCGGCACGGATGCTGCGAACACCGACGCCGTTTACAGCGCCCTGCGCGGCTTCGGAGCGCCGCTCTCCGGGCTGACCGCCGACGACTTCAAGGAAGAAGGCTGGTTCTACCAGATGGGCGTGCCACCTAGCAGCCTGTCGGACTTCGGACGGCGCAAGCTGGCCGAATGCCGACAGGGTGACGGGACGGCTTGGGCTGGGGCAGGAAGCGTTGCCGAAAGGCAACGGTTCTTGTGGCGCTAGCCGTGTGGACATCCTCATGGGCATTCCCGGCGTGGAATTCCGGCCGGCTTGGGAGCGACGCATCAACGTGGACTTCAATGGCCTTCGGGTTTCGTTCATTTCCCGCGCCGATCTAATCTTTGCCAAGCAGGCAGCAGGCCGACCCCAGGATCTCATCGACATCAAGGCGTTGCGACAAGCCGAGAAAGGACGCGGCTAGCGCGCTAGGTCGTCGCTGCCTCTCCTGACGAGTCCTGCCTAACTCGCCACCCCGCGACCTGCCACGGTTCCTCCGCAATCCAGGCATCAGGCTGCCTAAGTACTTGTAGCCCGCAAATTCGATGACGTATTGTTCAGGCCGCGTCGGCAAGCGGGGTTCGGCTTTCAGGAGGCGGCGCAGGATGTTGCGGAGGTCGCGTCGGGTGAACTTCCACTTGAAGGGCGGGCGATTCGCTAGCAGTGGCGCACGAACTCAGCAGGCGTCGTTCGACGCCGTCGAGGTCGGCGGAACCGTCGAGGTCGGGGGAAGTCGTTGGGGGCGAAGACCTTGCGCTGGACGGGAGAAGCAGACCTAGACCTGATTCAGCCAGCTGGCAAGGTGCTATCGGTCGTGTGGCACAATTTCGGCACCCACCACGGAGTCGCCAATGGCCAGTCCTCGCGACGTTCGCTCATTCAGCATCCACTTCGACCGGGAAGGCCAAGACGACCATGTGCTTCCAGCACATGTGCTGATCGAGTCGCTCGACAAAATCCAGCGGATAGTGTTGCTGCTCGCCAAAATGCATCGGGGCGAACAGCTCGGCCAGCGCATCGCCTTCTCCCAGGAGCTCCGCGACGAGTTCGCCTTGCTTTGCTACCTCCCCGAACCAGGCAGCTACGCGCTTCCCATCGAGGTCGGCGGCGAGTCCGGGGCGGCGGCACAGTCTGTCCTCAATGACGTCTGCCAACTCTTCCATCGCGTCTCTCGCGCAGTCGGCGACGCAGGGGCCGACCTCCACCAGATTGTCCCGGACCCGCGCTACCGTAGCGCCTTGGCCGGTCTCTACCGCAAGGCTCAGCCCTCGCCCAAGTCGGGGGTGTCTTTGTCCATCGAAGACCATCGCCGACGCCGATTACTCGACGGCCGTCGCCCCCTGCATGGACTTGACGAGGCCATCCCGCTCGCGAGGACGGAACCCATCTCGGCAACCACCATTTCCGGATTGCTCACCGGAATGGACTTTCACAGACGGAGCATCCGACTAATGCGCTTGGACGGCAAGACCATCACCGTCAGCTACGACGACGATGACGAGCGACCGCTGCTCGACCACCGCCGTGGATGGATCACGGTCAAGGGCAACGTGGTTTACGACAGCAACCGCAGGCCGCTCTCCGTGAAGCATGCGCACGATTTCGCCACGCTAGACGATGGCATCGAACTTGCCGAGCTTTGGCTCGACGACGGCCTCTACCACGCCAACCCACCATTGCGCTTCGACGTCACGTACGATGCCGATGACGAGTTGTTCGATCTCGAAGGCGACTTCGAGATCTCCCTTTCGGCAGGCTCTCGCCCCAAGCTACTCCGGGAACTGAACGAAGTCCTTTCGATGCTCTGGCTTGACTACGCGCAAGAAGAGCCCGATCGACTCTCGCCGAGGGCCCGCAATCTCCGCGCCGAGCTTCTCGCCAGGCTTCAGGCTGCATAGGTGACCTACAAGAAGCGCAAGGTCGAAAGTGCGCTGGAACGGAAGGGCTTCCGGCGGAGAGAGACTCACCACTCGATCTTCCAGTACTACACGGAAGCCGGGGAAAGAACGCCTGTCTGGACGAAGACGTCGCACGGTCGCAGCGGTGCGGACATCGGCAAGGCGCTGTTCAAACGGATGGCTATTCAATGCAGGCTGGACTCCGACGAGTTCCGCAGGCTCGTCGAATGCCCGCTGTCCCGCGCCGAATACGAGCGGCGATTGCGCGCATCGGCGAATATCTAGCAGCCTGTCGGACTTCGGACGGCGCAAGCTGGCCGAATGCCGACAGGGTGACAGGACGGCCTGGGCTGGGGCAAGAGGCGTTGCCGAAAGGCAACGGTTCTTGTGGCGCTAGCAGCCTGTCGGACTTGGGCGGCAAGCGTGCACGGAAGGGACTTGGCGCCCATTTGAACGATGCCCCCTGTGGCTGTTCGGATGGGTCGTTGCCGCTGAAGCGGGGGTCGCATCCCGCCATCGGCCGTCGATGGGGGTCCAGAGGCCCTTTCCGACCCCTGCAGCGGCCTCCAACACGCCGCGTTCGCCCCCCATGCCCCCGTCAGGCCAACATCAGCCTGTGCAGGCGTCGGCAGCTGCAGGCCAGCGTCACCAGCGTCCACTCGCCCTCCACCTTCTCGACGCCTCGCAGCGGGAACTGCCGAAAGCCCATCGCCTGCTTCACGATCCCGAACGCCGGCTCCACCGCATGCCTGCGCAAGCGGCAGTGCGCCCGGTTCTCCGGCAGCTCCATCCTCTCCCGCATCGCCTTGATCCACTCCGCCCGCGGCTCCCTCGCCGGCTTCGGCGGCGGCTCCGGCCGAAAGTCGTGCCGGCGCCGTCCGCCTTCCGCCCCGGTCGCCACCAGCACCTCCACGCCGCGCCCCTCCAGCTCCGAAACCTCGCTGCCCGTCGCGCAGCCGCCGTCCGCCAGCACCCGATCCGGCGAACCGAGTGCGCCGGGCATCGAATCCACGTCCGCCACCAGCTCGTTGCGGTCGCTCGCGCTCACGCTCACCCGAGAACCCGGCGCCAGCCGACTGCCGTCCGCGTCCACCGCCGCCTGGGCGTTGCACGCCTGGCGGTGCTCATGGCGCCGGCTCCTGCGCATCGGCGAACTGTCCGCGTCCGTCAGGTTGATCCGCTCCTCGTCCCGCGGCTCCTCTTCAGGCGCCTTGATCGGCCTCCCCTTGCGCGAGCCCTCTCGCTCCTCCCGCGCCTCCACCTTGCGCTCGCACTCCGCGCGCTCCGAGTCCGCGCGCGCCTTCGCCCGACGCTCCAGCTCCGCACAGGCCTTGTCCAGCTTCGCCTTCAGCGTCTCCCGTCGCTTCAACTCCTCCGGCAGACCCTGCGGCTCCGACGCGGCGTCCGCGTCGGCCCGCTCCGCGCGATCCAGCAAGCCCTTGATCTCAACCCGCAACCGCTCGCGCAACTCCCCCGCGCGGTCGTGGCGGATGCCGTTGCGCCTGTTCGCGTTCGCGTCCACCTTCGTGCCGTCCACGCTCGCCGTCCCGACACGCAGCGGCTTCGGTTCCTTCGCCAGCGGCAGCACCTCCGGGAACGCCGCAGAGACCGCGTCGAAGCTGTTGCGCCGAAACGTGCAGATCGTGTCGTGGTCCGGGTGACAGTTCGCCGCCACGCACCGAACCCCGATGTCCCGGCAGGTCGCGCGCTCGATCCGGCGCGAGCCGAAGATCCCGTTGGCGTGGCAGCAAATCAGCAGCGCCAGCATCGTCCGAGGGTGGCACTGCGCCGACCCCGTGCCCCGCTCGTTCACCTGGAACGAATCCATCGGCACGCGTTCCACCGCCTCGACAACGAAGTGCGCCAGGTCGTCTTCCGGCAGCCAGTCCCGCATGTCCGGCGGCAGCAGACAGGGCTGCGATCGGTCCCGCTGCAGGAACTTCGGCATCTGCCGCGACCCCCTCGACTCGGCAGACACCATTGTAAAGTCCGCGGCCCAAGTCCGACAGGCTGATAGCCCACCGACAAGCTACCACTCGTTGGTCGGCTTGCACCGCCAACGGCAAGCCGGGAGCTACGGTTGTCGATGTTCCTCCGCCGCGTCCTGCGGCTGGAAGCCCACCGCCTCCTTGGAATGCGAAAGGTCCCGATACCCCCAGCGGTTGTTGGAATTGGCGAAGAGGATGTCGTAGCGGAGGGTTGCCGGAGCGTCCACGCAGAGTTCGAGCATGTTGACGATGTCGCGTTTGGAGCACCAGACGCTGTAGTCGCGGGAACGGCTGGGGCGGTCGGGTGTACGTCAGATTTGTGAGATTACGGCTATTGTTGGTATGCGCGACGCTCCCAGAAGTCGTCGAAGCGGTTGCCGAGGATGGCGCATCGCAGGGCCAGGATGGCGTTTGCGCCGTCGACGGTCCAGTGCATGCCGCCGCGCTTGAGGCGGCTGCCGACGGCGTTCTTGCAGGCGCCCTCGACGACGCCGGTGGCGACGCACAGGCCCATGGCGCGGAACTTCGGGTAGCGCATGCGGTGGCGGTTGCCGTCGATGCAGGCGATGCACCTGCGGGCCTCGTCGCAGGAGCCGGCATGGGTGCGCAGGGCGTCGAGGATGTCGTCGAGGCGCCCCTGGTCGAGTTCTTCGTGTCGCGTCTTCCCCCACCGGTCGGCGAGGTCGGTGCCGGCGCCGTAGATGGCCTTGCCGACCTCGGACAGATGCTCCCTGGCGTGCCATACGTCGACGATCTGGATGGCGCCGGGGGCGTGCTCGTCGGCGAGCTTCCAGATCCACGGCGCGCCGTCGCCGAGGACGACGCGGCGCGGGGCGTCCTGGAAGCCGCGCCGCGCGGCCTCGCGCAGCACGCGGCGGGCGAACGGCGCCGGCTCCGGGTCGGTGTCGCGGCTGGCGACGGTCTCGATGGCGGCGCCGTAGGTGGCGGAACCGGGATCGCGCACGGGACGCCCGTCCCGATCGCGGGTTTCGGCCGACCAGACGGCGACGATCCTGGCTTCGCGCGTCTTGGCGGAGCCGTCGGGCTGCCTGCCCTCGCGTCCGGCGGTCTCGGCCTTGCGCACCGGCACGCCGGTGCCGTCGAGACCCAGATAGAGGGTGCGCGCATCGGCGGGTTCGGGCGCGACGACGGCCAACTCGTCGTCGGCGATCTCGCGCCCGAGCGCCTCGGCGTGGCGCTCCGCCGACTTGGCGTCGATGTCGAGTCCGGCCAGTTCGCGCAGCAGGACGCTCGTCTCGGCGAAGCTGACGCGGCCGGCGGCGACGCCGGTCATGCGCAGCGCCGCCGGCGACAGCGCCGTGCCGGCCAGGCCGAGTTCGCGGTCGCGCGGCGCGAAGCCGGCGCCGCAGTCGTCGCAGTGATACCAGGCACGCTCCAGCCCGAGCGCACCGAGCGCCGTGGTGAAGGTCTTGCGCCTGCGCCCGGCGTAGCGGGCGCCCGCGCCGCACGCGCACGGCAGCCGCGCCCCGGCCGCGTCGGAACGGTCGGCGTTGAGGCGCGCCGCAACGGCCCTCCCCACGACCTCGAGCGCCAGCCGCCGCGCCGCCGTCTCGACCGCCTCGAAGTCGACGCCGTCCGCCGCTCCCGCGCCGATCAGCCGCTCGACCTCGCCGCCGATCTCCGCCGCGACGGTTTCCGCGAAGCCCCCTTTTTCGCGGCTTGCCCGCGCTCCCTCCGCCCGTCGCCCGTCGTCGTCTCCCAGAACCGGTCGCTGACCTCGATCAGTTCCCGCACCAGCCCCCGCAGGCGCCGGTACTCGGCCAGGCGCGCCTGAACCGTCGGCACGTCCGCGGGCGCGATGATGCGCGTCACCGTCTTGCCGTCGACGCGGCGCGTCAACGACCAACTCGGACCGTGGCCGGGACCCCCGTCCGTGGCGCAATGGCAGGTGGGCTTGCCGCATCGGCGGTAGCGTTTTGCCAGCGAGCCGGATTGCACATCACCGAGCCCGGCCAACTCCCGGACGATGTGTTCGCGTCGTTCGTTCAGTGCCTGCTGCGCCTGCGTGGTCGACATGGAACATCCCTCCATCTACTGACAGCCATAATACTGTCAGACAACCGCGCCAATGTCCCGCCCCCTCTGCCTCCTCACTCATCCGTCACAAATCTGACGTGCATCCGGGGCGGTCGGCGGCGTTGACGTAGCCGAGGCGGACGCAGAGGATCGACAGACCTGTGGCGTCGGCGTAGTGCTTGCCGAGGGCTTCGCCCCACACCTTGGTGCTGCCGTACACGCCAGCGGGCCGGGTCGGCACGGTGTGGTCGATCATCGGCCAGTCGCCCGGCACATTGGCGTAGTCGCCGGCGGTCATGGAACGGTACGGTTCGTCCGTCTCGCAGCCGGATACCGTGGCGCCGCTGCTGGCGAAGACGACTCGGCGGCAGCCGGCCTGACGTGCCGCTTCATACACGTGGCGGGTGCCGGCGACGTTCGTGTGCAGGAGTTCCTCGAAGGGGAAGTTCTCTCCCGCCTTGGCGGCAAGATGCACCACCGTGTCGATGCCGTCGAAGGCGGGTCGGATGGCGTCGAAGTCGCTCAGGTTCGCGCGGGTGGTCGGCACGCCTGGCACGTCGCTGCGGTTCAGCGCCGAGAGCTCGGTGCGCGATTGCAGCCGTTCGCGGAGTGCAGTGCCGATGAGTCCGCTCATGCCGGTCACAAGAATCTTCATGGCTGCACCTGCTCCCGGGCTGCCACTAGAGAGTCGAGCCGTTGGCGGTATTCGTCCGTGTCCGCATAACGGCCGCCATGCACGAACCGAGACGCTCCGGCTTCCGCGAGCGCATGGAGCGTTTCGGCGGCGGCGCCTGTGTCGCTCGGCAGTCCGCCCATGACGACGATCTCGCCCACTTCGCGGCCGGCCTCCTCGCAGTATTCTGCGTACTGCGCCCTGCGGGCCGGGAGTTTCTCGGCCGTCATGCCCATCGGCAGCCAGCCGTCGCCGTAGCGGGCTGCTCGCCTGAGTGCGTGGGGCGGGGCGCCGCCGACGTAGATGGGGGGTGCGGCGGGCCGGGGGCGGAACAGGAAGGTCTGGCCGTTGGCGGTCACTTCGTCGTCATCGCCGCTGAAGCAATCGCGCAGGAAGGCGAGGGTATCGTCGGAGATTCGGCCGCGAGCGCGGCGGTTGACGCCGAGGGCTCGGAATTCCGGGTCCATCCAACCGATGCCGACGCCGAGCAGCAACCGTTCGCCGGAGAGTTCCTGGATGCTTGCCACCTGCTTTGCGGTAGGCAACTGGGGACGGTATGGGAGGATGAGGACGCCGACGCCCACGCGAATTCGCGTCGTGACGCCAGCAAGCCATGCGAGAGAAACCAGAGGATCGACATAGCGACCGCCGGAGCCTTCCGCATCGTCCGGCGGGATCGCGATGTGATCCACCACCCAGATCGACTCCATGCCAGCATCCTCCGCCGCCAGGGCGCAGGCAGCCATGGTGCTGGCGGTGGACTGTTCGCCCATGTTGCGCAACGTCATGCCGATGTCCATCGCCTCTCCTGAATTCCTGAAGCAGGTTCGGATCATAGCCCCTCGCAACGGCCCCCATCGGCGTCATGCGTTCTTGCTCGGAACGGAGGGTGGGATGCCCTCCCTCCAGAGACAGAGGTCCGTTCGGTCTCGGAGCGCCGCTCAAGTGACGGCCTTGAGGCGAAGGCGGGGTAGTGTCTCACTTTGAATTTGCCTGACGTGGCGCATGGCCGTTCGCAACCGGCGACTGCGTCGACTTGCCTGCCGGGACCACTCTCCATAGGGAGGGAGGGCGTCCCGCCCTCCATGCGCGCCGTCAGGCGCGTCCTCCCTGCACATGCCGCGAAGTGCCCTGCGCGCCTGACGGCCCTGCGCGCCTTGCGGCGCGATGGAGGGCGGGACGCCCTCCCCCCGGAGGACGGCGCCAGACACTGCACAAGCCAAAGCGAGAACACTACCAAGGTGGGAGATTGCGCCCTTGCGGGCACCAGGGAGGATAGGATGCCCTCCTTCCAGATGTCGTTCGGTCTCGGAAGCGCTGCTCGAATGGCGGCCTTTGGGACGAAGGCGAAGAGCGGCGGAGGGCCTTTGGAGCAGGTGAGGCAGGCAACGGCGGGGCCTTGGCGAGCAGTTCGTCTCCCTCCGGTCTCCGGTGTTCTCCAACTCCACATCAACGACGATCTGGCCCATGCTGCCCTCAATCGTCTTCTGTCGCCTCAGCCGCGAATGAACTCCCGGATCACCTCGCCTGGGCGGTTGCCCGTGTATTGGCCGTTCTGGATCACCACCTTGCCGGCCACCAGCGTTGCGTCGTAGCCGCGGCTCTTCACCACGAGGCGACCGCCGTTGTGAGGGAAGTCGCGCACGTATTCGGGATGACAGGAGGTGAGGTTGTCGTAGTCGATGACGTTGATGTCGGCGTGCCAGCCTTCGCGCAGTTCGCCGCGCTCCTTGAGCCCAAGCACCCCAGCCGACTTGCCGGAGATGCGGTGTACCGCTTCCTCGAGCGTGTACACGCCGCGGTCGCGCGTGAGCTCGCCGAGCAGGAAGGTGGGCGAATCGGCGTCGGTGAACTGGCCCACATGGGCGCCGGCGTCGCCGAGCATCGGCACCACGTGCGGCAGGCGCATGTAGTTCCACTGGTTCTCAAGCGCGCCGCCGAAGGCCCAGAGGTTCCACAGTTCCTTGCCCTCGGAGGCGATCAGGCGCTCGACATAGACATCCACGGGGTCCTTGCCGGCGTCGTCGGCAAGCTTCTGCAGGTTGCGGTTGTTCTCGAGGTCGAAGTCCGGGAACTCGTCGGTGCCCATCGGGTGCAGGATGCGCGCCACCTGGCCGAAGCCGCCGTTTTCCTTGGCTTCCGTTACGAGCCTTTCCCGGGTTGCCGGATCCTCGAGCGCCGCCACCCGATCGGCGATGGTCGGCAGCTTCATCAGTTCCTGCCACGCCGGTGTGCGCAGGAAAGCCTGCTGGGCGAGACCGAAGAAGGAGCCGCTTGGCCGAGTGTGGCAGATGGAAGTGACCCGACGGCCGTCCTCGTTGTTGCGTTCGAGGAACTCAGCCCAGCGCGCCACACCGCCGTCGCCATCGCCGCCGGTGCCGCCGGAGAACAGCACCTGACAGCCGATTTCGGCGCCGGTCTCGAACATCTGCCGTTCGATGTCGTAGCGGGTGCGCATGTCGGGCGCAACCTGGAACATGCCGCCGGCGCCGCCAGCGTCCACAACCGCCTGCTGGATGGCACGGGTCTCGCGGGGATCGGCCCAGGTTCCGGGGGTGAGACGGCCATCCGGAACTCGGTGGCCCAGGAACCGCGAAGTGGAAAAGCCAGCCGCGCCGCCTTCAACGGATTCCTTCACGAGCTCGACGATGCGCTTGAGCTCGCGGTCGTCCGCCTGCATGCCTTCGTCGCAGCTCTTGTCGCCCATGGCCTCGAAGCGGATTGCCGAATGGCCGCACATGCCCACGACGTTGAGGGTGGGCCTGAGCGACTGCACGCAGTCGAGGTATTCGCCGAAGGTGGTCCAGTTCCAGGGCAGGCCGTCCATGATGGCGTCGGCGGCGATGTCCTCCACGGCCTCCATGAGCTCGGCCAGATAGCGGCGATTGTCCTTGCCGCAGGGCGCGAAGGTGACGCCGCAGTTGCCAATCAGTGCCGTGGTGACGCCGTGGTAGGAACTCGGCCGCATTTCCGGATCCCAGCCGATCTGGGCATCGAGGTGCGTATGCAGATCGACGAAGCCGGGGGTGACGATCTTGCCGCTGGCGTCAATGGTCTCGGCTGCCTGTTCGCCGGCGAGGTCGCCGATGCGGCTGATGCGGCCGTCATCGACCGCGACATCGGCACGCTTCGGCGCCGCCCCGCTGCCATCGACCACCGTGCCGCCGGAAATGATCAGGGAATGGGCCATGAATGCGCTCCTCAAGAGGATGGAATGCCCCCGACTATACCCGATGGGTGGCGCGTGACCCGATGGGTGGCGCGTGCGGCGGAGCATCCGGGCAATGCATGCGTCGCCCGTGGCCGTGCTCAGGAGGGAGAGCCTTGCCCTCCATGCGCGCGGCTGCGTGCTATGTTGACCGCATTCACATCGCATGTAGAGGGAGTCAGGCCGTGGCCGACGAGATGGGGATCTTTGAGACGATGTACAACTGCCGCGCCATGCGGCGGTTGAAGCCGATGCCGGTGCCAGAGGAAATGCTGCTGAAGCTGGTGGATGCGGCGAATCAGGCGCCGACCGGTTCCAACGCCCAGGGCGCGCGCTGGATCATCGTCCGGGATGCGGAGCAGCGGGCGCGGCTGGCGGCGCTCAACAAGGCTGCGGTGACGGCCTACGCCGCGCCGGATTCGGGGCGCGCCAACGCCCTGCCGCACCAGGATCCGGAGAAGCGGGCGCGGATGCTCAAGTCGGTGCTGTGGCAGGCGGAGCACATGCAGGACATCCCGGCTCTCATCATTGCCTGCTATCAGTTCGAGCGTCCCGTGGCGGCAGGACAGGCTGCCGGCGGCGGCTCCATCTGGCCGGCGGTGCAGAACCTGCTGCTGGCGGCGCGGGCGCTGGGGCTGGGCGCGGCGCCCACCACCCTGGGGCTCGCCAACCGGGAAGCAGCGCGGGACGTGTTGCGCCTGCCCGACACCGTCGAAGCCTTCTGCCTCATTCCGGTGGGATATCCGATGGGCAGGTTTGGTCCGGTCACGCGGCTGCCCGTGGAGCAGACCGTGCATTGGGATCGCTGGGAATAGCGCAAACGGACGATGGCAGCGCCGCTCCGCATCATTCTGGTCCCTGGCCCGCGCACAGGGCCAAGCATCTTCAGCGGGGTGGCCGATGCCCTCTGGCGGCGACATCAGCGCGCCTACGTGGCACGGCTGACGGACCCGAGCTACCTCTTCCCGCCATATTGGATGACGCAGGCGGCAACCCTGGCAGCGTCGTTGCCGGAAGAGGACGATATGGCGCTGGTGGCGCACGACGGTGCCGGCGTGCTGTTGCCGGCGGTGGTGCGGTTGAGCCGCAACCGCAATGCCTGCGCCCGCATCCGCGGTTGCGTCTTCGTCGACAGCGACCTGCCCAGGAACGGCGCCTCGCGATTCGACCTGTGGGACAGCCGCGAGTCGGCGGCTGAAGTCCGCTCGCGCACGAATCGCTTTCTGCCGCCATTTGCGGATCGCCGGCTCACCGAATGGGTGTCCGACGCCGACGCCCGACTCGCCTTTGCCCAAGAACGACCGCGAGTGCCGCTGGACCTCTACGAAGAAGCCATCACCGTGCCTTCGGACTGGCCCGACACCCCCTGCGGCTACGTCGCGCTTTCGTCTGGCCATGCCACCGCCATCGGCTCCGCGCAGGCACAGGGCTGGCCGCTGGTCCAAGTGGATGGCAACCCGCTCGCACCACTCACCGAGCCGGATTCGGTGGCGGAAACGCTGCTCGGGGTGTTGCATCGCATGGGCGCGAGCGAAGGCCGGTGACGCGCGCGTCTGGGACCTCCATCCCGGTTGCCGGCTCGGGGACTGGTCAAGCTGGCCGAACCTGTTCGAGGCTTGGCACAGCCCACGGCTGACTCATATCTGCTCGCAATACGCTGTCATGATGCCCTCATCAAGGAACACGGCCATTGGGCCGGTGACGGTGGTGGAGCTCTTCGACTTCGACTGCGGCCACTGCCAGCGCTCGCTCGGCGGGCGAGGGCGCGCTCCGGGGTGCGGGTGGAGTTCCGGGAGTGCCCGATCCTGGGCGAGGCAAGTATGGAGCGAGGCTGACTGGCGACCTCGGTGAGGATGAAGTCCGGCGCGTGGAGGACGATGCCGCGGGGCGAGGAGCTGCCGCGCTTCCTGCGAATGAGGCTCCGCGATGAATCACTTGACGGCGATGCTTGCGTCGACGACAAGCTTCACCGGCGGCGGTCCTCTCGGATCAGCGCGACGCTATCTGTCCGGGGGAGACCCTCGGTGAGCGAGTGGAGCCGCTCAGTGCGCTCCCGGAACTCCTCAGGTCGCGCCGAACGGAGCGCCTGCTGGGCAAGAACGTGGCGAATTTCGCCTTCCAAGGAGATGGTTCGCCTTCGCATGCGCCTTCAACGAGGCGATGACCCGATCGTTGATGTTCCGGACAGTACGTTGGCCAATGGCCGGTAGTGTCTCACTTTGGCTTGTGCAGTGTCTGGTGCCGTCCCCCGGGGGGAGGGCGTCTCGCCCTCCATCGCGCCGCAAGGCGCAGGACACTGGCGGCATGTGCAGGGAGGACGCGCCTGACGGCGCACAAGGAGGGCGTCCCGCCCCCCCCCCGGAGTGGTCCCGGCAGGCAAATCGACGCAGGCGCCGGTTGCGAACGGCCATGCGCCACGTCAGGCAAATTCAAAGTGAGACACTACCCACACCGCGTGTGACACGAGCGCGGCCCGCTCGAAGGTGCGCGTCGCCTCGCCGTCCGTCAGCAGCTCCTCGGCAAGGGACAGCCGCCAGCCGGGGCCGAAGTCCGCGTTCGCGGCGATGCGCGAGTCATGCACCCGGGCGAAGGCCACCGGGCCCTGCGCCCGCGCCACGATGTCCCGGCGGCGGAAGGTCAGGCTGCCCGACGAGGCGTTGACGAACCCGGCGCGCAGGCCGTCGAAGGGCGACTGCGGGTTCGGGTGCAGCACGCTCGCACGCGGAACCGACGGCTGGATCTGCGAAGATTTTGCGAGAGGGTGCGTGCAGCACGCTCGCGCGCGGAACCGATACCGGCTCCGCCGCCGTCCGGGCATGCGCGCGACCTGCCGTCGGCGCCCGCCCCCATGCCCTCCGGGCAGCTGCGCCAAGCCGGCTAGGTCGGCGATGCACGTGAGACATCGCCGGGTTGCCTGCGGGACGGAATGTTTGTGTGGCGGGTACCGGGCTTAGTCGAGGTGTTCCGCAACGGCGCGCCAGCGCGGTTCGCGTAGTCTCCGAACGACATCCGCAGCGCGAGACCAGGTGGTGCGCAAGCGGCCGTTCCGCGTCCGAACGCCATGGCCGATGGACACACGGCGCGGAGCGCCGGGCCAGCGTGGGACATTGCCCCATTCCCTGTGGGACGAAATGTTTGTGTGTCGGGAATGGCGACCTCCTGCTGACGGCGGACGCGATGGGCTCGCCGTGGGTGAAGCGCGAGATGGAGTATGCCCTCGGCGCGCAGAACTACTGCAATCGCCTCATTCCGGTCGTAGTGGGCAACCCCGAACTGGTTTCCTCGAAGGACGTGCCCTGGATCGTGCGCCGTTTGCCGTGGTTCGGACTAGACCACCCCTGGCACGGACGCACCGGAAGTAAAGCCCATCGCCGACGCCATTCTCGCCAACGCCTGACCTTGAGCGCAGTCAGGCTCCCTTGGGGAAGCTCTGCATAATGGCCTTCCTGCGAGCGACCTCTGGAGGGAAGGCATCCTGCCTTCCCTACGCGCCGTTATGCGCGTTTTTCGAGACCCGCCACGGCTCGGGACCGTCATTGGGCTTTTCGTTCCGCTGAGCCATGGGCTGACGGCACCGCTGACAAGCGCTACACCTAACATCCGCTCCGGCGCTCCTACGCCATGCCATAATCCGCAAAGTCAGGGGGTATGGGTTCAAAGGGCATTTGCTAGCGGCAACCACGGCAAGTGGCTGCTTTGTGCCCCACGCCCCTACTTGACCGGGGACAACAGGGAGGGAACGGCGCGGCGTTGGCTGGGCGAGGCATGACGCCGCGCGACACGCATGACTGACAAGAACGAGACCGCAGCCTTGAAGAAGCTCGCGGACGCCTTGGCCGAAATCGAGGATACGTCCCGTCAGGGTACCGATGGCAAATGGCTTGAGCGGCTGACCGCCGACTGCGCTCCTCTCATCGCGGAGTGGGAGGTTCGTGCGGCGTGGACATGGGACGAGTGGCCCGGCAAAACTCACCGCGACTGCGGCATTGATGTGGTGGCCGAGCGTGGCGACGGCGAGTTGATCGCGATTCAGTGCAAGTCGAGAGAGCTTGATGCCCAAGGCACGGGGAGCTCCATCAGCAAGAAAGAGATCGACAGCTTCATCTCCGAAGCCACCAGCGCGGTTCCCTCTGCGTCGTTGTGGCTGGTCGTCAACGGCGGCATCGACGTGAACGAAAATGCGATACGGGTCGTGAAGGGGCACAGCGTTACCCATGTCAATCTCTGGGGAGCCTGCCGTGGCTCGAACTCTCGCGTATGCAGGCGTCCACCCGTTGTGCGATCGCCTCGCCCTCCGTGTCGCGAGGCCCGCAGGCCTCGCCGTCGCTGACCACACGCCATGTCGTCGACAGATACTCCGGCGGGACGAGCATGCTCGGAAGGCCCGCAGCGCCGACGGAACCGTCGCGAATCAGCCGCGCTGCGGCTTCCAGCTGCTCGCGGACGGCCTCAAGGCGCGCAACGCCCTCCACCGCCAATGGCGTCCCCCACGAGGGCAGTGGCCGCGAGACATCGAGCATCCGCAAGGAACTGGCGGACATGCCCGTCATGGTCACGGTGCGAGCGCCGCCGTCCGACCCGGGCGTGGTGCCTGCAATCGTCTCGGCCTGCGCCGAGGGTCCGTCGGTGTCCGTCCCGGCCAGGTCCGGCGCTGTCCAGCGTCGCGCGGTCCCGTTCCATCCGGTCCTCTCGATCCCGGTCATCGTGCCCGCCGCGTCGTGCTCGTACGCCACCGAACTGCCGTCGCCGCGCTCGGCCAGCCGCAGGTTGCCCAGCTCGTCGTGGGAGTACCGGACCGAGCTCCCGTCCGCGAACGCCGCGTCGGCGATCCGCCCGAGCTCGTCCCGGCCGAAGCGCGCGACGCGGCTGCCCTGCGAGATCTCCACCACGTTCCCCGCCCGATCGCGCCCGACCCGGATCTCCGGCTCCCCGCCTCGACGCACCGAGACCACCCGGCCCCGGTCGTCGGTCTCGTACTCGAACGCATCGCTCCCCGCCAGGACGTGAACGCCGTTCCCGGCGTACGTCACCGTCACCGGATCGGGGCCGCCCGTCGCCGACACCAGCCGGCCCCGGCCGTCGTGCTCGAACGAGCGCGTCGTCGTCGTGCCGTCGGGAGTCGTCTCCGCGACGGTCTCGACCCGGCCCTCCCCATCGTAGGCGTAGGCGACCGCGCGCCCCGGCAGCGCCAGCGTCGAGACGCGGTTCGACGCGTCGAGCGTCGCCGTCCACGACGCGCCCGTCGTGGACGAGACCCCCACGGTGACGCCCGACGCGCCGCGCAGCAGGGTGTGCCTCTCGCCCGTGCCCTCGGTCACCGCGGTGGCGTCCGGCCCGCAGGCGCAGGCATGCACCCGGCCGTCGGCGGACGCCCGCGCGACCCGCCCGGCGTCGTCGTGCTCGACGGCCAGGCAGGTGCGGCCCTCCGGATCGACGGCGGCGACGAGCAGGCCGTCGTCGCGGCAGCGGTGGTTCCAGTCGCTGCCGGCGAGGTCGCGCACCGTCTCCAGCCGCCCGTCGGCGCCGTAGGCATAGGAGACGGAACGGCCGTGGCCGTCCCGCACCCGGGCGATGCGGCCGGCGGCGTCCCGGTCGATCTCGAACAGCGTCGCGCCGTCGCGCGACACCGACGCCAGGCGGCCGCCCTCGTGGCCGAATTCGAGCGTCCGCGCCCGGGTCGCGACGGTCCGCACCGCCCAGCGCGTCCCCGTTCCGCCGGCCCGCTCGAAGGTGCGCGTCGCCTCGCCGTCGACCAGCGTCGCGACGCGGGCGCCGCCGACGTCCTCGAACGTCAGCCGCGTGCCCTCGCGGCGCGGCGTCGGCGGGCTGGCCGCGTGGCCGGCCGCGCCCCAGGCAAAGCCCTGCCGCGCGCCGGAGCCGTCCACGTACGTCACCGCGTCCCCGTCCGCCAGCAGCTCCTCGGCAAGGGACAGCCGCCAGCCGGGGCCGAAGTCCGCGTTCGCGGCGATGCGCGAGTCATGCACCCGGGCGAAGGCCACCGGCCCCTGCGCCCGGGCCACGATGTCCCGGCGGCGGAAGGTCAGGTTGCCCGACGAGGCGTTGACGAACCCGGCCCGAAGGCCGTCGAAGGGCGACTGCGGGTTCGGGTGCAGCACGCTCGCGCGCGGAACCGACACCGGCTCGGCGCCGCCGTCCGGGCATGCGCGCGACCTGCCGTCGGCGCCCGCCTCCATGCCCTCCGGGCAGACGCGCCAGGCCGGCGCGGTCGGCGGTGGATGTGGGACATCGCCGACTCGGGCTGTGGGACGAAATGTTTGTGTGTCGGGAATGATACATCAAACAAAAATGACGTCGCCAGGCGCCATTTCGTTGGCGAACTGCCAGCACGCGAGCGACGAGTGCATGCCCAGTTGCGTCTCTTCCCTGCTGGCGTACTGAGTCAGATCGCCAAGGTGATCCCACCCAATGCAGGCGATCCCCTGCTCGTAGCACTCCTCCCAGCGATTAGCGTTGGGCCCCAACGCCATCAGCCAATACCGGCCGGTTGCTGCCGTCAGGTTGTCCCGATCTTCGTCGCTTACGCTAGGCGGAACAGGACCGGCCCCGAGTTCTGCCTTCCTTAGGCGGTCAATGGCCGCAAACGTCGGCTGATAGACCCCGCAATCGCGAAAGGCATCCTCGATCTTGTTAGCGCCGCTGAATCCACGCTGCAGCATGAAGTTGAGCGGGGGGCCGTCCACCTTGTTGAGCCAAACGACGTGGATGCGGCTTGCGTCTGTGAGCGCATCCCGATAGTCGTTCCGCCAAACCACGCCAATCCCGCGGCCGCGACCTGCCGTTCGAGCCAAGATGAGGTCCCCGAGGTGACGAGGTAGGCAAACAGGTTGATCTCGTAGAGTTGGGAGCCCGGAAAGGACGCTCGCAACTCGTCGACCATTTCGAGGTAGCCCGCCCAGTTCGTGTTATCCGGCAGCTTGTTGGCCAGCAAACGACGTGTCGAGTCATCGTAGGGCGCAAACGTCCGCGCATCGATGAGATGCAGGGCTTGCGTTAGCTTCTTGGTACCAACGTTGCCGACTTTGAGCGCCTCGTCGAACCCGGCCGGTGTGACTGAGGCCAAGCCTTGAGTGGCATCTCGGAAAAGGCACCAAAGAAGCTCCGGGTTACCAACTCCGCCGTAGTGGAACAGAAGATTGCCGGGGTAGCCCTGCGGAAAATAGAAGGCATCGCTGGTCGCTACTGGCAGCTTCGATTGCAGGTCGAACACGTTTTCCACGCTTCGAGCGACCCGAGTTCTGCGCGCCAAGTTACCCCCGCAACTTTCCGCCAACGCATAAATGAAGGAGAACGGATCGACGTTTTCCGACTCGTACTTCAAAAGCTGGGGAGGTTCGCCGTCGTCTCGCCAAGCAACCGCGCGAGCCTTGTCCGCCAAGTCTGTCTCGCTGCCATCAGCAACCTTACGGGCAAGTTCGTTGAACCAAGCCACCCACGCGTATTGTTCTTGCATACCGACCCAGGCCCACCAAAGGCGCGGGAGTATACACCGTGTTCCGTTGCGGCAGTTCCCTGCCGATCAAGCTGCCTTCGGTCTCCCGTAGTGCTGGAACAGGACGAAGAAGATGTGCTCGTAGTCCAGCGGTTCGCCGTCCCACTTGCCGGCGGCGGTGCGTTCGTTGATTTCGAGGCCCAGCGCCTTGTGCTGGTCGGTGAGTTCCACTACGTTTCCGCGGAAACGTCCGTTGAAGCGGGTGGCGCAGCGGTCAATCTTCACGCCGTGGGCGTTGCGGAAGACGAGCTCGCCGTTCTCCACGTCGAGGCTTGCGCCGCCTTCGTGGATCCAGCGGTGGTGGCGGCGGCAGAGGAGAACGAGGTTGTCGAGCGTGGTTTCGCCGCCGTCGGCCCAGTGCTTGATGTGGTGGGCGTCCACCCATTGGGTGTGGGTGCAGCCGGGGTATTGGCAGCCGCCGTCTCGGCTCTTCAATGCACGCCGCAACGCGGGGGAGATCAGGCGGCGCTTGCGGCCCAGCGCCAGCGGCTCGCCGCCCGACTCCACCAGCGGGACGATGCCGGAGTCGCAGGAGATGCGGCGGGCTGCCTGGGCCGAGATGGCGCCGCCGTTCTCGATCTCGGCGCCGGACATTGCGCCTTCGGGCTCCACCGCTTTCGGCAGGTTTGCGGAAAGCGTTTCCGCGGAAACGTGTACCACCACCTGATGATGGTCGTCGGCCTTGGCCGGCGGGGCTTCCGGGGAGCCGAGGAAGTGCTCTGCCAGATAGGTGAGTGCGTCGGCTCTTCGGCCGTCTGCACTGTCTTCCACATCCGGATCGGTTATGCCGCAGGCAAGCTGGATCGCCTTCGCCACCAGTGCGCCTTGGTCCGGCAGCAGCTTGGCGCGGATGACCCAGCAGCCGTCCTCGTCGCGTGAGCACGAGACCTTGCGGGCGTCGTAGCTCTTCTTTGCCTCCATCGAATCCTCGACCTTGCGGTACTTGCGGAAGATGCGCTCGCTCTGGCCGGCGGTGGTGTAGCGGGCGACGTTGAGCAGCGATGCCTCGTTGTCGGAGCGAGCGACGCGGGTGATGGCGCGCACCTTGGAGTAGCTGAGTTCGCCGGTGCGGAATGCCTCGGTTACAAGCGGCAGGCTCACCAGCGCCTTAGCGGTGCGGATGCGTTCCCGTGCCGCCGCCGGGGCGATGCCGCAGCGGTGGTTGAGCCACTGCACGGCGCTGCATCCGTACCGGTTCCAGCAGTTGCGGACATCGAGCTCCTGGATGAGGGTGCAGAGGTGGTAGTCGGCGGCGTTGATGTGGCCGCAGAGGTGGACGAGCTGGTCCAGGAGCGCTTCGTCGGTGAGTTCGGAGAGGGCTTCGGGGGCAACGAGGGACGGCGTTTTAGTGGACATGGCGGGCTCTCTTTGGGATATGTTTTTACATACAGTATTATAGCCTCTTTATGCTTGGTCGCAAGGAAAATCTTCAATATTTGACTGACGAAAACGAGTGGCAGCACGCGTGCGGGACAGGGCCGCCTTGTTTGACTCGCACAAAGCGCGATGCTATGCACATAGGCGTACATAGCGAAGGTGCAGGAACGTGCGTACCAATATCGAACTCGACTCGGATCTCATTCGGGAGGCTCAAGAGCTCGGCGGGATCAAGACGAAGCAGGCCGTGGTCCATCAAGCCCTCTTGGAGTTCGTGGCGCACCGAAAGCGGCTTGACGTGAGGCACCTGAAGGGGGCCGAACTCCTAGACCCGGACTACGACCACAAGGCGGCGCGCAATCTCGCCAGCTAGCCCGACTTCGACAACTCAACCGTTTCACGCGTGTAAGTCGTTGATTCATTGTCCACGGGCACGAAAGGTCGGCACTACAAGGTGCCGGGCGGTTGGCGCGGGCGGCGGGTCAGGCGGAGATTCGAGGGGGCGGCTGTTCCGGCAGTTCCAGACCGAGTTGATGAAGCAGCAGTGGCTGATCGCGGGTCGGGTCGGTACGGCGGGGCAGCACGAGGTGCCGCCCGTCGGTGGTCGGCAGATGGACATCCACCATCTGCATGGTGGAGCACTTCTCGAGAATGGCGCTGGGCGCAAGGCCCGGCGCGCGCGGCCGCGCCAGGTTCTTCAGGGTGACGTGCAGGCAGTGGGCGACGAAGGCGACGAAGATGTGCGCCTCGATCCGGTCCTCGCGCTGGTGGAAGACCGGACGGACGGCGAGGTCGTGCCTGAGTTCCTTGAAGGCCTGCTCGATCTCGGTGAGCCGCGTGTGGTACCGCCACAGCGTGGCGGGGTCCTCGCCGGTGAGATTGGAGCGCAGCAGATAGCGCCCCTCGCGGCGTCTCGCCCGGCGCAGCCGGTCGCGGCGCAGCCGGTCGCGGCGCAGCCGGTCGCGGCGCAGCGCGAAGGCGAAGGTCTCCGGGGTCACGGACTCGTCCGCCGCAGGCAGGCGGATCTCGACCAGATGGCACGCGCGCCCCGCCTCCTTCTTCGCGGCGCCGAGCCCGAGCGGCAGCTCGTCGCGCTTCAACGACTGCCCGCGCAGCTCGTGCAGACGCCGCCAGAGCTTCTTCAGGCGCCGCCGCCGCATGCCGCGCTCCTTGGCGATGCGCGCCCGGCTCTGGGCCAGGATGTACGGTTCGCCGTCCTCGGCCAGAGGCTTCACCTCGACGGACTCGCGGACCTCGCGCCGGGGCAGCCCCGCGAACGACTTCTCCAGCCGCGTCAGACGGCCCTTGGGCGTGCCGACCAGATGGCGCACCGGGGGATCGCCGGCCCGCATCGCCGCCAACGCCTCCTCGGTCGGGATCCCCCGGTCCATGATCCAGACCCGGTCGGACCGGCCGTGCTGGTCTTCGATCCTCTCCAGAAGTCCGCCAGCGTGGTCTTGTCGCTGGTGTTGCCCGGCATCACCTCGCAGGCCAGCGGAAAGCCCTGCGGGGTGACGACCAGCGCGATCACCGCCTGCACGCAGTCCGGGCGCTTGTCGCGGCTGCAGCCGAACCGGCGCTTGTCGTCGAACGGCGGGTCGCTCTCGAAGCAGGTGGACGTCAGGTCGTAGAGCAGGACGTCGAAGCGGGCGTCGAACAGCGTCTCCCAGCGCTCCCGCAGGAACGAGAAGAACGCGCGCTTGTGGACCAGCAGCCTGTCCAGGCAGCGGCACAGCGTGTGGCCGCCCACCACCTGCGCCGGCCGGCCCAGCAGATCCCCCATGGCGCTGTGCTCGTGCCAGTGCCGGTGCAGCCGCCACTCGCTGCCCGGATCGATCAGCTGGCAGCACGCCAGCGTCTTCAGCACGTCCAGCCAGCGCGTGCCCTGCCGGCTCGGCGGCAGCCGCGGGCGCCAGAACCGGTCCAGCTCCAGGCGCTCCCAGAGCACCAGCGCCAGCCAGCACGCCCCCCACTGCCGCGCCCGCCGCAGCCGCAGACCTCCGAGTTCGATGCGCACCACCTCGCAGTCCAGCTCCGGCGCCTCCCGGTCCGCCGGGAACAGCGCCACCGGCCTGGAACCCGACGCGCCGCACGGAATCTCGATCGACCGGCACCACGCCGCCCGCTGGCTGTCGTCGATCTCGCCCAGATACAGCACTTGGCGCTGCACCGCCCGGCCGTCGGGGTTGCGGCAGTTCTCCACGACGCTCCAGTAGCGGTGCTCCTTGCCGTCCTTGAAGCGTCTCCTGGCGCGCACGAACATGGTCCGACAGCCTGCCCGAACGCGCGGCCCCGTCAAGGACCAAGGTCGGCACTACAGCCCGTTCCACGAATCGCCGGTCAACGAAAACAGGCACTTGCAACGCAACATCCGTCGATATCACGCCGAATCAGCCTGGAAACACCCTGAGTTGTCGAAGTCGGGCTAGCGCGCCCTTGCAATGGCGACGAGCCCTTGGGGCAGATTCCTCCACAAGACGCTTCAGTGGAAGTTGCGGGAGCGGAAGGCCGCTTGGTCTGCGGCCACCATGTCGCTCGAAAGTCCTGCCAAGAGGTGGCTTAGGTTTCGCACTTCGCCGGCGAGGACGTGAATTACCTCTCCCTCGCGTTCCACTACGCCCTTTACGGCGATTAGGCGGGATTGCAGGAGGGCGGCGCGGAAGGCGTGCAATACGCGGTTCCAGACCACGATGTTGCTGTTGCCGGTTTCGTCTTCCAAAGTCATGAACACGACCCCGGACGGGCCGCTTGGGCGCTGGCGGCAGGTGACGACGCCAGCCACCTCGATGAACTGGCCGTTGCGGGAATCCTTGAGTTCGAGTGCGGAGCGGCAGCCGCGGAACTCGCCGGCGGAGCGCAACAGTTCCATCGGATGCGGCCCCAAGGTGAGGCCGAGATAGCGGTAGTCTGCCAGCAGTTCTTGCCCCACCGCTGGCGCCGGCAACGCCACCTCGGTGCGATACGGTGCCTGCTTGCCGTTTGCGGCCGTCTCCAAGTGGGTGGGACGGGCGACTCCGGCGGCATCCCAATGCGCCTGATGACGGTGTCCGCTCAGGCTTTCGAGTGCACCGGCGCGGGCCAGCACCGTCAGTTCCCTGGCTTCGAGGCATCCGCGCCGCGCCAGATCGTCGATGTCGCGAAACGGCTGCTGTGACTCGATAGAGAGCGCCGTTTCCTCGCGCAGCCCCTTTACCTGCCTTAGGCCCACCCGGATCGCCCCGGATTCGAGCCGATAGTCCCAGCCGCTCGCCTGCACATCGGCGCCACGCACCTCTACCCCGTGCGCCTGAACGTCCTGCACGAGTTGGGAAGGCGTGTAGAACCCCATCGGCTGACTGTTCAGGAGGGCACAGCAGAACACCGCCGGTTCATGGCATTTGAGCCAGGCGGAGACATAGGCCAACAGGGCAAAGCTGGCGGCGTGCGATTCCGGAAAGCCGTATTCGCCGAAGCCCTGGATTTGCCCCCACACCCGCTCGGCGAATTCCTGCTCATAGCCGCGTTCGAGCATCCCATCCTTGAGCTTGCGCTCAAACTTCTCGAGCCCACCGCGCCGCTTCCACGCCGCCATGGCGCGGCGCAGGCCGTCCGCCTCCCCCGCCGTGAAGCCGGCGGCCACCATTGCCAGCTCGATCACCTGTTCCTGGAAGATGGGGATGCCGAGGGTGCGTTCGAGCACCCTCTTCACCGCCTCGCTCGAATAGTCCGGCTTCTCCTCGCCGCGGCGCCGGCGCAGATACGGATGCACCATGTTGCCCTGAATCGGCCCTGGCCGGACGATGGCCACCTCGATCACGAGGTCGTAGTAGTTCTCTGGCTTCAGCCGCGGCAGCATCGACATCTGCGCCCGGGACTCCACCTGAAAGACGCCGATGCTGTCGGCCTTTTGCAGCATGGCGTAGGTGGCGGGGTCTTCCGGGGGAATGTGCGCCATGGCCGAAGGCGGCTGCCCGAGCATGGCCAACGCCTTGCGAATGGCCGTGAGCATACCGAGGCCGAGAACGTCCACCTTCAAGAGGCCCAGGGATTCAAGATCGTCCTTGTCCCACTGGATGACGGTGCGGTCCTCCATCGCCGCGTTTTCGATGGGCACGAGTTCCGCCAGCGGCCCCGCCGAGATCACGAAGCCGCCCACATGCTGCGAGAAGTGACGTGGAAAGCCGACGATCTCGCGCACCAGATGCAGGAACTGTCGCACCGAGCGCCCCTTGGGATCGATTCCGGCAGCGACGAAGCGCTTCTGCATCTCGCTCTTGTCGTCCCACCAAGCCATGGATTTCGCCAGCACGTCGAGCAGAGAAGAATCGAAGTCGAGTGCCTTGCCGACATCGCGGATGGCGCTGCGCAGCCGGTAGGTGATGAGCGTGGCGGCGAGTGCGGCCCGATGGCGGCCGTACTTGGCGTAGATGTACTGGATCACCTCCTCGCGCCGCTCGTGCTCGAAATCCACATCGATGTCCGGCGGCTCGTTGCGTTCCTTGGACACGAAGCGCTCGAACAGCAGATGCATCCGTGCCGGATCGACCTCGGTGACGCCCAGGCAATAGCACACGGTGGAATTGGCGGCGGAGCCTCGGCCTTGGCAGAGAATGTTGCGGCTGCGGGCGAAGCGGACGATGTCCTCCACCGTCAGGAAGAAGAACTCGTAGCGAAGTTCTGCGATGAGGGCCAGTTCCTTCTCGATCAGATCCTGAACACGCGCCGGAATCCCGCCGGGCCAGCGCTTGGCCGCGCCCTCCTCCGTGAGCCGCCTGAGCCAAGCGCCCGGGGAGAAGCCCATCGGCACCAGTTCACGGGGATATTCGTAGCGGAGTTCATTCAAGGAGAAGTGGCAGCGGTCGGCGATGGCCACGGCTTCGTCGAGCATCTCCCGCGGATAGATTTCGAGGAGCGTGGATACGGGCTTCAGGTGGCGCTCGCGGTTCTGGTGCAGTTGCGTGCCGAGCTCATGCACGCTCGACTTCAGCCGCACGGCGGTGAGCACGTCCTGCAAGGGCTTGCGCTCGGCGGTGTGCATGACGGCGCCGTTGCTCGCCACCACCTTGGCGCCAAGACGGGTGGACAGTGTCAGTGCCCGGGCGGCGCGTTCGAGGTCGTCCTGCTCGCGGAAGAGTTCGAGCAGAATCCAGAAATCCTCGCCGCAGCGGCTCTGCACCGCCCTGCCGGCCTCCAGCGCGTCGGGGAACGGCCCTGCGCCCGGAATCCACAGCGCCAGGCATTCCTGGGCGATGGCAAGATCGTCCACCGTCAGTTGGTATTCGCCCTTCGGCACCCGGCGGCGGGCGCGGGTGATGAGGGTCGAGAGCTGGCCATAGGCGTTGCGGGTGGAAGCAAGCAGCACGAGATGGGTGCCGGTTTCCAGGTGGAATTCCGCCCCGACGATCAGCTTGATGTCGAGTTCCTGCGCCGCCATGTGCGCCTTGACGACTCCGGCAACGGAACATTCGTCGGTGATGGCGATGGCGCGGTAGCCGAGTGCATGGGCCGCCTGCACCATCTCCTCCGGGTGCGATGCGCCGCGCAGGAAGGAATAGTTGGAGACGGCGTGCAGTTCAGCGAAGGGGTTTTCAGGCGAAGTAGCCATGCAGGAACCACCTCTCTTTCTGTTCGCTCTCTTTACCGCCTTTCCCTTCCCGAAAGAGCCAGCATTGCCGACCATCCCGCGCTCTGGCGACGAAGTAGTCCCGCGCCACCGCGCCGTCCCACCAGCCGGTCTCGATGCGTTCGCATTCGCCGACGAGGGTGAAGTCGCCCCGCCGCACGGGTTCTGGCACCGGCATGAGCCAAATGGGCCGCACCGGCAGCGTGCCTTGCCGGGGCTGCCCACCCTTGCCGTGCATCTGCCGCACATGGCGGATGCTCCAGGCCCGTTCCGGGCGGTGATCGTCCACCACCCGAATGCCGTGCAGGGCATCCTCGCCGAGCCTTGCCGCCAGACGGTCCACGAGTTCCAGCGCCGCGGAATCGCCATGAATCCCAGCCCCTGGCACCTCTGGCAGCAGCGGTCGGGTAACGGCCTTGAGAAGGCGCAGAGACTCGGCCCGCAACGAGACGCTCATCACCTCCGCAGGCGGACGGAATCCCTCGAAGCGCAGCCGAGTGTGGTCGAACAGCGCCCCGGCGTCGCTGCGCGGACGGGCAAAGCGCACGGCAAGGGAGGCTTCCTCGCCGTGCAGTGCGGTGAAGGTCCAGACGATCTCGCTGGCGCCCAGGCGGCGGGATGCGAGCCAGGAAGCCAGTTCGCCGGCCAGTCGCCGCACCGGGAACAGGAGCGCATTGCCGTCCTGCACGGAACTGACGAGATGCACGACTGAGGCAAAGGTCTCGGTCGGCACGAGGAGGTCTTGGGGGTCGGGGACTCGTCCCACGAGCCGGCCCAGGTAGGCGAGGAGTTCGGAATCGAAGCGCTGTCCGAGTTCCGCCGCCGGCAGCACAAGCACCTGCCCCAGGCTCTCGATGCCCATGTTGGCGAACCGCTCGAGCACATCCGGCTCCAGATGCGTGCAAGCGAGCGGCACGGCCTGAAGCGACGAAGTGCCTGCCCGCGCCAGCACCGTGGCGGCCAGCGGCGTATCCGCCGCTGCCAGCCGCAGTTCGTGGCCCAGCCCCCGATAAAGCTCCTCCACTTCCTCGCAAAGCGCCGCAAGGCCACCGAACAGGCGCAGGCTGCGACCCACTTCGAGCAGCAACCCATCCGGCCCGGCCAGGCTGACATGGGAGGTAAAGCGCCAGGCAAGTTCGGCCAAGAGACCAAGGCGGGCATCTTCCGCCGAAGCGTCGCGCGAGAAACAGACGATGTTGGAGCAGATGCCCACAGCCGTCGCCTGCGAAGAGCCCGGCAAGACGCCAGCCGCTGCGGCGACATCGTTCACCGCCAGAGCCTTGCCGTCTTCGATGAGCGCGACGGGCACCTCGGCATCGCCGGTCAGCCGGCGGATGCACACCTCCAGCTTCAGGAGAGGGAAATGCACGCCCAGCCAACGCTCGCTCGCCATCGGACGGCTCTTTTGGTCAGGCGGATTCGGCAGCCGGAACCAGCGACAGCCTGCGGTCAGGAGGTGCCGGCGGAGCGTCGAGTTCCACCTCGATTCCCTCCACCGGCCAACCGCTCCGACGCTTGCGGATGTCGAGCCTCAGGCGGCTTGCCGGCGGCGAAGGCAAGGATGCGGCCTCGATGCGCAGCTCTGCGGGCGATGCATGGCGTGTCGCCGATGCGGGACGGAACAGCGTCGCCCAGGCGCCACCCTTGCGCGCCGCCAGTTGCAGGCGGCGAATGTCGGCAAAGCGCAGCCGCGATTCGCTCAGCCAACCGAGCGCCGCGCTGCAGGAGGCGGTGGCCAGGGTTTGCTCGAACGCCCACAACGCTTCCCGATGATCCTTCGGAAAAACCAGCAGCACCTTGCCGAGATCAATGCCCAGCCGCTCAAGCGCCGGCGCATAGGGAACGTGCGGCGGATTGACCCAGACGATCCAGCGATTCTCGCTCTCGCAAAGGCCTTTGAGCGCCGGCGCCAAGAGGCGCAGTTCGCCAATGCCGCTCGCGGCACAGAGCACTTCGCCGAGGCCGGCACGCGGCCAGCCTCCGTGCAGTTCTTCATCGAGTTCGGGAAAACCGGTGGCGAGGCAATCCTCAGTCCGCGAGCGCTGCGAATGCAGTCGCCCCCGGCGCAAAAGGTCGGAAAGGAATCGCACCTCCATGCCTTGTCCTCTGTTCTTCCATACAGGGACAAGGCACGATACATGCGTTTTCATACAGTATCAAGGCATGTCGCACGAGTCCATAATGCGGCCGTCAAGTGGTGAATTGCCGCACCTAGTTTTTTACGCGGGATTCGATGGCCGCACCGGAAGAGCGCTCCACGGCGTTATGGAACGATTCGGTGTCGGAGCGGCTCAGTGCCGCCCGGTCGCTAGGCAAGGTGGAACTCGACAGCCTGCAGCGCGAGTTGTGCCGGGAGTGTCCCGTTGAACCGTGGCCGTACGGGAACGCGACGACCGTCAATCCCCTGCTGATTACGCTTGGCGCGTCCCCAGGCGGATCGCCGAGCCTGGACGATGGTGGGGTCGGAACACTCGCGCTACCGCCGGCGGGCGTGAGACACCCGCACACGGACTATAAGGACGGTCGTGGCTATTGGCGGAAGATCAGACTGCTTGCCCGCACACTTCTGATGGTCGGTCCAGCAACGGAGGCCGATGCCTATGCGCTCTTCGGGAACATGAACCTAAGTCCTAAGCGGAGCGGAAAAGCAAGCGACGTTAACGTCGAGGAGCGATTCGCCGAGTGGATTGTTCAGACCATTCGTGACCGGTTGCAACCTCGTGTTCTCGTTTGCCTGGGACTCAAGACCCGCCGCGCCGGCCCGGGCCGCGTCCTTGCCACACTGTTCGAGCGAAGCTTCCATGACTTCCGGGCAGACCGTCCGCATGCCGCGCACGCTTTCGAGCACGGGGCAACGCGCTATGAGTTCCTCGAATGGGATGTCACAGGACCGCTCGGCAACGTCATCAAGGTAGTGCATTGGCCACAGCATCCGAGCCGTGTTCCTTTCGGCGCGTGTGAGGTGTGGGAGCGTGCCTGCCGTGAGTTCGTGGGCCGACATCCGGGCCTGTTGCGTCAGTAGCGCAAACTAGCAGAGAACGCGAAGCGAACGACGGGCCTCGGAGCACCAGCGTCAACGGTATCGCTGAACCGCCCGCAGACCATCCTCGAATGCGACCCGATCTACGGTGTTCTCCAACTCGACATCAACGAGGATCTGGTCGGCCATTAGAGGAGCGGCAACCGTCCGCCTTGCTGCAGCATGTGTCGGGCCACCCGGGGGGCCAAAGGCAACTCAGCACATTGGAGTTCGGCGAGTTCGCGCAGGAAGCAGCTCGAGAACGGTTCAGGCCCGGCGGCGACCGCCACGGCAATCAGGGCAAGCAGCTTGTCGCCATAGAACGTGCGACCAGGATGGAAGTCTCGCAACAGCCGCTCGACGAATGCCTCGAAGTCCGCCGTCGACAGCGTTGCCGACTCGATTCTCCTCCGTAGCTCACAGAAGGCAGAGTCAGACACGATGAGCCGCTCTAGGGATTCCGCCGTGGTCAGCATCGCCGATTCGTCAAGAAAGCGAGCGACTTCCTCGTCCGATAGAACGCCTATTGCTGAAGCCGATCCGTCCAAATCTCTCTCTCCCAAGAGAACGGAGCGTGAACGTCATCGATTGGGTGGAAGACCTCGCCCTTGGATGCATTGAGCTTGCTGAGCACCCAAGGGACCAAACCTCCGCCCGAAAGCTCCCGCATCTCGATCACGCCAGCGTGCCAAATCTCCTTGCTGCCCGCATGGCGGTAGGTAACCACATCGCCACCTTCCGCTTGCCCGAGATCGATTCTTGCATATTCGTCCTCTTCGAGTATCCGCTCCACCTCACCCGACTCGAAGATGCAGGTTCTTCGGCTGGCCCATACATGGCCGAAGCAGTTGTAGGTTCCGCAGCATTGCTTTCGCAGACGCCACTGCCCGTGTCGTTGGCGAACCCGCTCAAAGATGGCGACCGTCTGGGGATCGGGTGGCAACGATTGTTCATTGACGATGCGGTTGCCGGCTCGAGTGTCCAAGCGAATGGACCTCGGTCGCGAGCCGGCAAGCGCAATCCGCTCGAACATCCGATACCTCGATGCCCACAGGAGCCATCCACCCAACCGAAAGCGCTTCAGCCGCGGATGAACTCCCGGATCACTTCGCCGGGGCGGTTGCCCGTGTATTGGCCGTTTTGGATTACGACCTTGCCGGCCACCAGGGTTGCGTCGTAGCCGCGGCTCTTGACCACAAGGCGGCCGCCGTTGTGGGGGAAGTCGCGGACGTACTCCGGGTGGCAGGAGGTGAGGTTGTCGTAGTCGATGACGTTGACGTCGGCGTGCCAGCCTTCGCGCAGTTCGCCGCGCTCCTTGAGGCCCAAGACTTGCGCCGACTTGCCGGAGATGCGATGCACCGCTTCCTCCAGGGAGTACACACCGCGGTCGCGGGTGAAATCGCCCAAGAGGAACGTGGGCGAATCGGCATCGGTGAACTGGCCCACATGGGCACCGGCGTCGCCGAGCATCGGCACCACATGCGGCAGGCGCGGTCAGTGGGTCGGAGACGTTCCACTGCGCCCATCTCACTCATCACAAATCCAAGCCGGACTCCGCTCGAAGACCCCGACAAGTACCCGCCGCAGATGTCTGCCCTTCGTCAACTATCGCGGACATACGAGACCATCATCCCTCCCTCACGCAGTTGGAAGTGGCTCCGAAATCCGTCCTCGAATGGATTCGGGAGCCAATCGAACTGCGGATGCTCCGACAGGCATTGACGAACTCTCAGTATCCGCCACTTCAGCTTTGGCTTGGCGAGTCTTGCGACGCCGGTGGCGGCACGAATCTCGCTGATCCCCAATTCGAAGGACGTCTCGTCCCCCGGCGTCGCCTTAACCTCGACGCACCACTTGGTGCCTTCGTGACTGAAGCGGAAGTCAAAGCCGTGTCCATCACTCGTATTGTGGCGTTCTCCCTCAACGAGAGGAATGGCCTTAAGGCGCGTCTCTGAAACCCAAGCCCTCGCTTGGACGGCCCGCCCACCGAACTCCTTGCGCAAGTATCGGTACGCGTGCAGTTCGCCAATTGCGCCGATGATCTCGGGGTCTGTAGAAGATGGCTTTCGCCTCGGGCGTTTGGTTGTAGGTCCCGCACCCCCCGGGTTTCCTCTCTTCGGCGGAGTACCGAGTGGCGTGAATTCGTCGTATTTTGCGTGCGGCCCGACCGGTTCCTCCAGGCGCGTGACGTGATCCTTCAACAACTCCGCATAGTCGATGGTCTCGGCCTCGTAGGTCCTGCCCGCGATGGTCGCCTTCCGCGTGCGTGCCGCCTTTTCCGACTGAACACGTTCCGCGCGCCTCTGCTCCACCTCCTGTTCGCTAAGCCGCAATTGCTTCCTCGCTTCGTTGGGCCCACGAACGGCCCCGCAAGCGATCTTGAATTGCTCATCGCCGACCTTCTCTAGGGCACGGCACCATAGATCGTCAGGGGTCCAGATATGGAGGAACGCCTCGGAGTCGATCTCGGGCGCTGTCGGACTCGGCACCTTAGATCCGGGCGTACGAAACTCCAGCCACGCACGATAGAGATCATCCACTTCACGCGTCAGCTCGGCGAGCGCTTCACGGTTGGTCCTTGCAACTTCGTACGGGTCCACATCGACCTCCACCCCCCTCTCTACAAGGGCCTCCCGTAGTCCGTCGATAGTCCCCGCGTCCAACAGTCTTCGGATTTCGACTCCTACGCCCACGTCCTTACAGTTCCGACGAACTACCGCGAGTACCGCAGAGAGCGGAACATGCCACCACCGCGTTGACCAGTCGGACGGCATTGCCAAGTCGAGCAAATCTACTTTCCCAAAAAGGCTTGGATTGCCAGCCTCGATCGCGGCGTAACGGGCAACTGCCTTCAGCAACGGGCGCAGTGCCTCCACATGGTCGTCCACCTGCTCGTTGAGGTTTTCGTTGATGACGGGCTCGTACTCGCTACCGAGCCGATCCAAGACGGCGTTCCATTCTGGCAGTTGTGCCACGCCGCCAAGGGCGCGCCACGCCTCCGCTCCCATCGCACCATCGTCCCGGCTACGCCGCGCTGCCGCGACCAGTTGTTGGGCATCCCAACTGGGGACGCTTTCGCGGAGCCAATCCGTCAGACGATCAATGTCGAACGCAGCGTCGTCGAACCCGTCCATCGCGGTTCCTAGCAATTCGGCGACAGGCCGTACACGGGCAGCGATCAAGCCCACACTGCCAACCCAATAGCTGCGTACGTCATCCAGCGACGAGGAGTCGATCTCCGCCCGCGACAGTGCCGCTTGGATCGTGTCCGTTGAAGGCACATGCGCTCCACCGACGGCTCCAAGCACGAGCAGCAAATCCTTGTGCAGGTTCTGGCGCCCCAGCATGGACTCCAACGCCGGTGCGAGCACTTCGTACTTCGTACCGACTTCCCGCTTCACCGCCAGCACGTCCCCCGCCAGCCACCATGCAGGCGGCCTATGTTCCGCAATGGGCTCATCGTCAACGACCAACTCGACGACAAGCGACTCGCACTCCACGACGCGTGCATGACGCAGCATGGTTAGGGTTTCCGTCCAACGCTGGGTCGTAGGACCAGTCGGATCGGGGCCACCATGGGCCGCGACCGCCAACAACGGCACGCAGAGCCAGTGGAATCGCGACTCCTCGATCGGCGCGCCCTCTTTCGCACCCATCCACTCGACGTCGTCGACCATGACCCGCTCTTCCAACGCAGATGCCCGTCGAATGGAAGTTGCTTCAGTCAGAGCATCAGCGAGCCGGTCTGCTTCTCGAACTGGCATCTCCAAAACGGCCTTCCCACTTTGCAGGACTGTTCGCCCTTTCTCTTGGTGGTCGGGCAGATAAACGCTCCCAGGCGACTCACTATCGACCACCTCGAAGGACCGCCGGTCGTTACGGACGAGGTACTCATTCGGCAAGGACGCGTTTTCGTCGAAGTGCTGCCAAGCGTGACGCAATTGACCCAAGACCATATTGAAGCGTCCCTTCAACTCGGGGTGGCCTCGCCATGACCTCGCGAGTGCATTCAATAGGCTCGGGCCAACACGTTCACCATCCGGATAGATGTTCAGGCCAAGCCACCTGAGCACCTCAAGCAGGCTTGGATCACTTTCCAGACGGCCGGAAAGTTCGAGGTTCAACGGGTGCAGATGCCTGAACCGATCCTGATTCCCACGAAGCTGTGCCGTCGGGACGTACCAACGCTCCGAGAGCGGCAGCGGCGCCGCAGGCCCATCTGCCAGCCAAGGATGTGTAGACAGCCAATGCCCTAGCGGCGACACGACTTCCCAGTTGCTCGGCTCGCCGTCCGTCTTGTTGACTCTGGCATACCCCCATCCTGCCGGCCAGTCCGACATAGCGTCGAGCAACACGCCCGAAAGCGCCCGGCGACCAGGTCGTGACAGGGCTTCGTCACCTTGCAACCCAGGCAACCAGCGGAGTCTTTCAAGGTCGTAATTGAACCAACCCTGATGTCGCGGCTCTCCGTCCCCAACAGCCACTGCACGCCAGCCTTTCCAGAATTCGGGGTCGATCTCCTCAGGGGGTCGAGATGGAAGATCGTAGCTAGCCTTGCTAGCTTGGAAACGGATGGGTGCAAGGCGCGCCAAACGAAGTCCTTGGGCAACACCGATGCGTACGAACAGGTCATGGCGTAGGCCGACGTCCGAGCCCCACCGAGGATCGTCCGGTGGCAGCAGGGTTGTGTTGCGCAAATGGTCGCCCGTTGTCGCGGGCAGCTCGTCAGCGAGCTGCCACAGGTAGTCGCCTGCCCCGCCAGGCCAACCCGGCCCGAACACAGCTTCACTGGCCGGGAGCCAGCCACCGTAGCAAGCCAATGGCAAGCCAGCCAGCAAGTCCAGCAACGAGTCCGATGGTGCCTCGCCCAATAGTCGCATCGTCCAACCGAACAGATCCGAACAGACATCGGCCTCACTGCTCCCAAAGGCGGCAGGGCATGATGGCCTTGCCGGAATCACAACATCGCGGACGATTTTGTCTCGCTCGAATCCAATCGCGAATTTTTCGTCCAAGAAGCTATGCACCGCCGTTTTTTGGTATTGCGGCCCTTCCCCGCGAGTTCGTACGTCCTTGTGGATGAATGCAATGCGATCCTTTAGGGAGCGCGGAATCGTCTCGACTAACTCGGCCGCATCGTCGACCCCTCGCACCGGCTGGAAGAACACACGCATATCGTCCGAAGCACGGATCAACCGCTCATCTTGGTCGGGCAGGAATCTCGCGGATGTAAGCGCACTGGTCGGCCCCCAAGGCCTCGTCAAATGTGTCGGCAGAACCCGCAGCAGCGCCGTCAGAAACTCGTTCCAGTTTGCATCTACCGTTCCGGCACGCACGAGCGTTGCCATGCGTTCAACCGTGCTCACCCACTCGGAATCAGTCGGTGCTAGCCGTCCGTCCAAGGCGTTGACCAGTTCGTCCACGCTGAAACGGCGACTATCGAGCTCACAAGACACCACGGAGAATGCCGCCGCACGACGCCAATCGGCCGATTCGACTGCAACTCCACTGGGGATTTCAGGCATGGACCGGGCCTTTGCTGCGACTTGCCAGCCGTCATCGCACAACAGCAGCCGACGGTTCTCGATCGGCTCGCCGCGAGCCTCAGCACGCTCTCGCACCAGCGCCAACATGTCCTGACTGCTTGCTGCTCCTCGCCCATGCGCTCCAAGAATGTCGACAACTGCCCGACTACAATCGCCCGCTGGCTCTCCCTGTAGCAGGTCGTCAACCGCGTCCAGACACAGATCCGCAGCAGCTTCCAGCAGGAGTGTGTTGTAGCCCTCGAAATCGAGCTGTTTGCGGTCCAGTGAGCCGTAGAAGGGCGCATTGACGTATGCCCCCGTTCCGGTACGCACGTCAGTCGGCAAGAAGACGACAAACCGACCTTCGGCAGTCTCGGCCCCCTTTCGCACTGCCACTCCGATCTTCGCTTCCTCAACATTCGGCCATTTGTTCGGGAGATGCTGGACTGCTGCACGAATCTTCTCCCGTCCACCTGGATCGGACGCCCCTCCAAGCGAGCGAGTCCACACCCAGAATTCGTCCGTTACCTGTTTAGGTGCGTCCAGGCCCGAGCGCGTCAATGCTACGAGTTGGCTATGGCCGCCGCAGGCAGCACCAAGTGCGGTCTCGGACTCGGTCGTCCGCGTCACGACGGTCCGTTCGCCGTCGATGTCGACCGCGAGTGTCTGCAAATGAGGTAGGAACAAGGTCGTCGGTGTGTCACACAGGTTTGTGAGCTGCTCCTTAACCGATGCAATCGCATCTTCGACGCACCCGCCTCGCCCACCATCCAACGGCAGCCGAATCACCGAGACGTGTCCAGCGCTCAGGAGCTCATCTACATCCGGGCACTCACGCTCTTGCCGAAGGGGAATCCTGTAGGGAGAAAGGTGCTGCCGAGCCTCACTGGCCCCATCCATCCCTTCCTGCGATAGTTGGCCCAGATACCGTTGGAACTGCTCCACCGACCAATCGACCAAGGGAGTCGATGGCTCGAACGGTGACGGCGCAGGAGGGCCAGACTCGTTTAGCTCCAAAATCGCCTTTGCTATCTCATCGCGGACCGCTGGATCGAATCGGAAGGCGAACGTCATGCCCTCGGCCGTGCTTTCCGTTGACCAGATTTCTGGGGCAGAGGCAACTTGGAGCACGCTTCGGAAACCAAGCCCCTTGTTGCCCACGCTGTGCCCAGGGTCCTTTGGGCTTTGCCCAAGCTCACAAAGACCCTTGAAGTTCGTGCGCTGAAAGGGAACTCCGCCGTTTGCCACCAAGAGTACGGGATCGGGCGATGTCTTGAGAACGAAGGTAACCCTTGCGAACTCGGGACTCGACACCGCGAGTGCATCATGAGCGTTCTGCAGCAACTCAAGCACACAGCGGCCGCGGTACGCCGCTGCGACCTGCTCCTCAAGCCTCGCTACCGTCTCGAAGTTTCTTGTCCCATTCTTGATCTCGTCGACGAAGGTGCGCACTTTGGCCAGTGCGTGCTGGACAATCTGCTTGTCTCCCGCAGACCTCGCCGGCGATTGTCGATTGTCGACGTCCGTACCTTCGGTGCAGTCCATCACCGACCGCGGCTCCTGCCGAAACCTCGGGATCGGCCAGCGACTGACGTGCCTCGTGGCTTCCTACTGACACCAACCCGCTTTGCGCACCGCGCCGATGCACTCACTTCAGGTTCAGCAACGGATAGTCCGGCATTCTCGGCAGCAGCGTCTGCTGGCGGCAATCGGCGATCAGGTCGAGAGTCTCCAAGACAACTTGCCCCACCAAGGTCTCGCTGAAGGGCGGTCCGACGATGCAGTCGATGGTCATGAACCGATCGCCGATCTGCAGCGTCACGGGGCCTGCCACCGGTCGCTCTTCCTTGCGCTCGTCGGCATACGTCACGACCACCGTCCGGCGCGTGCGAACGCCGAGACGTTCGACGATGTTCTGCGGCAGGACCAGGGTGACGGCTCCCGTGTCCACGATGCCGTTTGCCACCGTGCGACGGATGTCGGGCTCCGCCCGCAGACCATCCTCGAATGCGACCCGATCCCCGGTGTTCTCTAGCTCGACATCAACGAGGATCTGACGACCCATGCCTTACCCGCGGATGAACTCCCGGATCACTTCGCCGGGGCGGTTGCCCGTGTATTGGCCGTCAGCGATCACGACCTTGCCAGCCACCAGGGTTGCGTCGTAGCCGCGGCTCTTGACCACGAGGCGGCCGCCGTTGTGGGGGAAGTCGCGGACGTACTCGGGGTGGCAGGAGGTGAGGTTGTCGTAGTCGATGACGTTGATGTCGGCGTGCCAGCCTTCGCGCAGTTCGCCGCGCTCCTTGAGGCCCAAGACTTGCGCCGACTTGCCGGAGATGCGGTGTACCGCTTCCTCCAGGGAGTACACGCCGCGGTCGCGGGTGAGTTCGCCCAAGAGGAACGTGGGCGAATCGGCGTCGGTGAACTGGCCCACATGGGCGCCGGCATCGCCGAGCATGGGCACGACGTGCGGCAGGCGCATGTAGTTCCACTGGTTCTCAAGCGAACCGCCGAAGGCCCAGAGGTTCCACAGTTCCTTGCCTTCCGAGGCGATCAGGCGCTCGACATAGACATCCACCGGGTCCTTGCCGGCATCGTCGGCGAGCTTCTGCAGGTTGCTCTGGTTCTCAAGGTCGAAGTCCGGGAACTCGCCGGTTCCCATCGGGTGCAGGATGCGCGCCACGTCCCCGAAGCCGCCGGCTTCCTTCGCCTCCGTCACCAGCCTTTCTCGCGTGGCCGGATCCTTGAGCGCCGCCGCCCGATCGGCGATCGACGGCAGCTGCATCAGTTCCCGCCATGCCGGGGTGCGCAGGAATGCCTGCTGGGCAAGGCCGAAGAAGGAGCCGCTTGGCCTGGTGTGGCAGATGGAGGTGATCCGACGGCCACCTTCGTTGTTGCGTTCGAGGAACTCGGCCATGCGCGCCACGCCGCCGTCGCCATCACCGCCCGTGCCGCCGGAGAACAGCACCTGACAGCCGATCTCGGCGCCGGTCTCGAACATCTGCCGCTCGATGTCGTAGCGCGTGTGCATGTCCGGCGCCACCTGGAACATGCCGCCGGCGCCGCCAGCGTCCACTACGGCCTGCTGGATGGCGCTCGTCTCGCGCGGGTCTGCCCAGGTTCCGGGGGTGAGCCGACCATCAGGCACGCGGTGGCCCAGGAAGCGCGAGGTGGAGAAGCCAGCCGCGCCGCCTTCGACGGATTCCTTCACGAGTTCGACGATGCGCTTGAGCTCGCGGTCGTCCGCCTGCACGCCTTCATCGCAGCTCTTGTCGCCCATGGCCTCGAAGCGAATCGCCGAGTGGCCGCACATGCCCACCACGTTGAGGGCGGGCCTCAGCGACTGCACGCAGTCGAGGTATTCGCCGAAGGTGGTCCAGTTCCAGGGCAGGCCGTCCATGATGGCGTCGGCGGCGATGTCCTCCACCGCCTCCATGAGCTCCGCCAGATAACGCCGGTTGTCCTCGCCGCAGGGCGCAAACGTGACGCCGCAGTTGCCGATCAGCGCCGTGGTGACGCCGTGATACGAACTCGGCCGCATCTCCGGATCCCAGCCGATCTGGGCATCGAGGTGCGTGTGCAGATCGACGAAGCCCGGCGTGACGATCTTCCCAGTGGCGTCGATGGTCTCGGCGGCTTGCTCGCCGGCGAGGTCCCGACCCGGCTGATGCACCCGTCATCGACCGCAACATCGGCTCGCTTCGGCGCTGCGCCGCTGCCGTCGACAACCGTGCCACCGGAAATGATCAACGAATGGGCCATGGATTCGCTCCTCGCGAATGGATGCAAGCGCCGGACTATACCGCACGGCTCCTGCTTCGGCGACGCTTCGGCATCGGCAGCGTGCTATGTTGCCAGGCAGTCAAGCACAGTTTGAGGAGCGGGCAGTGGCCGATGAGATGGGCGTTTTCGAGGCGATGTACAACTGCCGGGCGATGCGGAGGCTGGAGCCGACGCCGGTGCCAGAGGAGATGTTGCTGAAGCTCATCGACGCCGCAAACCAGGCACCGACGGGCTCCAATGCACAAGGGGCACGCTGGATCGTCGTGCGCGATGCCGAGCAGCGGGCGCGGCTGGCGGCGCTGAACAAGGCGGCGGTGACGGCCTATGCGGCGCCGGATTCGGCGCGAGCCGGGGCGCTGCCGCATCAGGACGCGGACAAGCGGGCACGAATGCTGAAGTCCGTGCTGTGGCAGGCCGAGCACATGCAGGACATCCCGGCACTCGTCATCGCCTGCTACGAGTTCGAGCGACCCGTCGCCGCCGGCCAGGCCATGGGCGGCGGCTCCATCTGGCCGGCGGTGCAGAACCTGCTCTTGGCGGCGCGGGCGCTCGGGCTCGGCGCGGCACCCACCACCTTGGGGCTCGCCAATCGGGAGGCGGCGCGGGAGGTGCTGGGCTTGCCGGACAACATCGAAGCCTTTTGCCTCATTCCGGTGGGGTATCCGATGGGCAAGTTCGGCCCGGTCACGCGGCTGCCTGTGGAACAGACCGTGCATTGGGATCGTTGGGAATAGGCGGGGCTCACGAAGGCTAGAGAAGCCGCCGTCGCTCCCGATACGCCGCCACCTCGCGCCTCATCTCCGGTGCGAACAGGATGATGCCGACGAGGTTCGGCAGGGCCATCAGCACCAAGGTGACGGCGGAGATCAGCCACACCAGCGAGGTGTCCATGATCGTGGCGAGGAAGAAGGCAAGCACGTAGAACATCCGATAGGGCAGCACCGAGGCGGTGCCGAACAGATACGTCATGGAGCGGTCGCCGTAGTACGACCAGGCGATGGCGGTGGAGAAGGCGAACAGCATCAATCCCACCGTCACCGCATATTGGCCGTAGTCACCGACGAAGGAGCGCTTGAACGCCTCCGCCGTCAGCGGCACGGAATGCAGCAGCGACCTGCCCTGCACCGAAACATCGGTCGCCAACTCGCCATCGACGAGACGAATCTCTCCCGTGTACGAAGCGCCGTCCTGATGGAAGCGCACGTCCTCGGCCACCGAGCGGTTGTGCAGCACCGTCACGGCGCCGGCCTCCACCAAGCGTCCATCCGCCACCGCGAAGGCGCCCGAAGCCGGAACCACGGCGCTCCCTTCCCCGTCGCCAAGATGCCGGAACAGCGCATCGACATGCTGCGCATCCCGATCCGACCATTCCCCGGCGATGAACTGCGTGTCGAAGGGCGCGAAGTTGGTGTCGAACTTCTCCTTCCAGACCCCGCTCGCGAGAATGACGAGACCGGTCAAGGTGCAGATCACCAAGGTGTCGATGAACGGCTCGATCAGCGACACCATGCCTTCCGACACCGGCTCGTCGGTCTTCGCCGCAGCGTGGGCGATGGGTGCGGAGCCCTGCCCTGCCTCGTTCGAGAACAGCCCCCGATTGACGCCCTTGGTGAAGGCATACGCGAACGACGCGCCAAGGAAGCCACCTGCTGCGGCGCTGCCGTTGAAGGCGTCGCTGAACACCGCAGCGAAAGAGGGAATGATGGCATCCGCGTTGCTGACGATCACCGCCGTCGCGCCGAGCGCATAGATGACGCCCATGGTGGGAACGATGGCCGTCGCCACCGTGGCGATGCGGCGGATGCCGCCGATGATGACGAGCCCGAGCAGGATCGCCAGCGCACCGCCGCTCAGCCACGGCGGGATGCCGAACGAGGTTTCGAGCCCCGACGCCATGTTGTTGCTCTGCGGCATGTTGCCGGAACCCAAGGTGCTGAACACCGTCGCCACCGCGAACAGCACGGCCATGCCCTTTGCGGCCCACTTCCAGCGTTCGCCGAAGCGCGCGCCCAGGCCCCGCTCCATGTAGTACATGGGGCCGCCAGCGATCTGGCCGCGGTCGTCCGTGACCCGATACTTGTGCGAGATGGTCACCTCGACGAACTTGGTCGCCATGCCGAGGAAGGCGGTCATCCACATCCAGAACAGCGCCGCCGGCCCGCCGAGATGCAGCGCCAACGCCACGCCGCCGATGTTGCCCGTGCCCACGGTGCCAGACAGGGCCGTGGAGAGCGCTTGCAGGTGACTCGTGTCGCCGGGGGCGTCGGCGCGGGTTTCGCGACCGAGCAGGACCCGCCATGCATGGCGGAAGAACCGCACCTGGGGCAGGCCCAGATAGAGCGTGAACAGGAGCCCCACACCCAGGAGCGCAAAGGGAAACCAGGGCGAGCTGCCGAGCACGCCGTCGAGGGTGCTGAGGAATCCGGTCAGCGCGTCCATCAGCGGGAGGCCCCTTCCGATTCGTCACCGAAGAGGGCTCGGCGCATGACGTAGTAGAGCTCGTTCTGCTCCATCACCCCGGCGATCTCGACGGCATGGGGGCCTCTCGCGTAGGCGGGAACGTCCTCCCCGGCGTGGGTTTCCGCATACATCGCGTGGGTTGCCGTCTGCTGGTAGTCGCCATCGGTGGGCGCGAGGTCTGGATCGCGCGAGGGCATGGCGCCGGGACCGTTGGCATAGCCAAGGGTGGTATAGGGCTGATCGGCGGCGTCGCGCAGCACCTCGCCATCGGCATCGCGCACGTAGTCAAGGATGGGATTGCCGCGCACCGGATAGCCAGCGATGGTGAGCGTGTGGCTGTGGTCTGCGGTGACGACTATGAGGGTGTCTGCGGCATCGGTGCGTGCCGCCGCCACCGCCACGGCCTCCGAAAGCGCGATCGTGTCGATGAGTGCCCGCCGGGCGTTCCCGATGTGATGGGCGTGGTCGATGCGGCCGGCCTCCACCATCAGGAAATAGCCGCGATCGTTGGCGAGCCGGTCGATGGCATGCGCCGTCATCTCCTCCAGCGACGGCTCGCCGCCGGCGTCGGCGGCGCGGTCTGCCTCGAACTCCATGTGCGAGCGTTCGAACAGGCCAAGCACCTGTCCGGCCGACGGCAGCGCGTCGAAACCGGCACGGTCATGCACCAATGTGCGGCCCTCAGCACCCGCAAGCCATTCCTCGGCCAGGTTGCGGCCATCTTCGCGGGCGCCGGTCGCGTCCTCGTCTTCGGGATCGGCCACTTCCGTCGGCAGGAACATCTGCCGGCCGCCGCCCAGGGCGACGTCTATGCCGTCGCCGTACGCGAATTCCACGAACTGGCGGGCGATGTCCGGGCAACTCTCGCGACTCTCCTCCGGAATGGCGCCGCGTCGTTCCCAGTTGCGGTCTGGAGAATGGGCATAGGTGGCGCCGGGAGTGGCGTGGGTGAGGCTGGTGGTGGTGACGATGCCCGTGCGGTATTGCCGCTGTTCGGCCACTTCGAGCAGCGTCTCGAGGGAATGCGCGTTGGCGGCGTCGCAGTCGCCGCGTGGCACTTCCGGCCCCACCGACAGCACGCCGTTGCGGGTCTTCACGCCGGTGACCAGCGCCGTCATGGTTCCGGCGGAGTCGGGCACCTGCATGTCGGTGGTGTAGGTCTTCACCAGTGCGAGGGCGGGGAAGGTCTCGAAGGAAAGCGCGTTCTCCTCGCCGGATTCGCCGCGCATCTGGCCTTCCAGAATGCGCGCCGCAGTGACGGTGGACACGCCCATGCCGTCGCCGACAAAGAGGACGACGTTGCGCGGCCCCGCTGGCGGTGGCCACACAGCGCACGAGGAGAGCACAGCCAGGAGGCTCGCGCGAGCGAACCGAAAACACCTCATCGCACAACCTCCTTGATGGAACCACGCTTCCCTGCTCTGGGAATCAGCACCAGTTCCGCTTCTGCACCGGCGGCCAGCCTACGCCCCACGGGCTGAAGGCGCCCGCATCGTCACGAACTCCTCGGCCGCGGTCGGATGAATGCCCACCGTGGCATCGAACTGTGCCTTGGTGGCGCCGGCAACGATGGCCACCGCCAGCCCCTGGACGATCTCGCCGGCGTCCGGCCCGCACATATGCGCCGCCGCCACGCGATCGCTGTCGCCGTCCACCAGGAGCTTCATCAGCGTGCGCTCGCCTCGCCCCGACAGCGTGTGCTTCATGGGCCGGAAGCTCGATTCAAACACCTGAAGCTGCGGATAGAGCCGCCTCGCCTCCTCCTCCGTGGGCCCCACCGTGCCGATGTTGGGCTGGCAGAAGATGGCGGTGGGCACGTTGGCGTAATCGACGGAGCGCGACTCGCCGTTGTAGAGATTGCCGGCGATGCACATGCCTTCGGCGATGGCGACGGGGGTCAGTTGCATCCGGTCGATCACGTCGCCGATGGCATGGATGTGGGGAACGTTGGTGCGGTAGTCGTCGTCCACCCCGATGGCGCCGGTCGGCGCGAGCTGCACCCCGGCGGCTTCGAGCCCCAGCCCAGCGGTGTTGGGCGACCGTCCCGTCGCCACCATCACAAGGTCAGACGTGTGCGTGGAACCATCCTCGAAGGTGGTGACGAACTCGTCCCCCTTGCGATCCACCCGCGCCACCCGCGAGTTCAGCGACACCTCCACGCCCTTGGCGCGGATTTCGTCCAGCACAAAGCGGCGGATGCCCTCGTCGAAGCCGCGCAGGAACAGCTCGCCCCGGTAGGAAAGCCGGGCATTCGCGCCAAGGCCCTGGAAGATGCCGGCGAACTCCACCGCGATGTAACCGCCGCCGACCACCAACACCCGTTCCGGAAAGGCGTCGAGATAGAACGCCTCGTTGGAGGTGATGGCGTGTTCCACTCCCGGGAACGACGGCATTGCCGGCCAACTGCCAGTGGCGATCAGGATGCGCTCGGCGCTGACTTCCTGGCCGCCTGCGCGGATGGTGTGCGGCCCTGTGAGGACGGCACGCTCCTCGATCACTTCCACGCCCGGTCCGGTCAGGAGGCTGCGGTAGATGCCGTTCAGCCGCTCGATCTCGCGGGTCTTGTTGTCGCGCAGCACGGGCCAGTCGAACCCTGGCGCCGCTCCGTGCCAGCCAAAGCCGGCGGCGTCCTCGAAGTCCTCGGCAAAGTGGGCGCCGTAGACGAACAGCTTCTTCGGCACGCAGCCGACGTTGACGCAGGTGCCGCCGAGATAGCGTTCCTCGGCGATGGCGACACGGGCGCCGTAAGCGGCCGACATCCTGGCCGCGCGCACGCCCCCGGAGCCAGCGCCAATCACAAAGAGGTCAAAGTCGTACTCGGCCAAGGGGGCCCTCGCGTCTTGCTTCTTGAGATCCTCTGATCTGGCGCGCCCCGACGGGCGCGTCGGCAGTTGTTGCACAACTGCGGGCCTTCGGGTTCGCTGCCGCTCACCACTTCGGCCAGGAGCCAGCGGCGGTCTGCCAGACCGAATCTCCCCAACCAAAGCCGTGCAGCCTACCCACAAAGGCCCCCGCTGCAAAGCCGAATGCCAAGCAGGTAGTGTCTCACTTTGAATTTGCCTGACGTGGCGCATGGCCGTTCGCAGCTGGCGACTGCGTCGATTTGCCTGCCGGAACCACTCTCCATAGCGTGGAGGGCGTCCCGCCCTCCATGCGCGCCGTCAGGCGCGTCCTCCCTGCACATGCCGCGAGTGTGCCCTGCGCGCCTTGCGGCGCGATGGAGGGCGGGACGCCCTCCCCCCCGGAGGACGGCGCCAGACACTGCACAAGCCAAAGTGAGACACTACCGCCAGGCACGGCGGTTAGAATCATGCGCCATCGCCATCTGGGCCCAAGCTTCGAATCCATGCAAGTCACCATCTTCGGCGCTGCCTATGTGGGCCTCGTCACCGGCACATGCTTTGCCGAGCGCGGCAACGATGTGGTTTGCGTGGACATCGACCCCGCCAAGATCGACATGCTGCGGCGCGGCGAAGTGCCCATGTTCGAGCCGGGCCTTGCCGAACTCGTGCGGGCGAACGTGGATGCCGGCCGCCTGCGGTTCACGTCGAGCGGCGCGGAAGGCGTCGATCACGGCGAGGTGATCTTCATCGCCGTCGGCACCCCGCCGGGCGAGGACGGCGCCGCAGACATGAGCCAGGCCCTCGCCGTGGCGCGCACCATCGGCGAGAGCATGACCGAAGCGAAGGTGGTGGCAAGCAAGTCCACCGTGCCCGTGGGCGCGGCCGATCAGGTGCGCAGAACCATCCGTGCGGCGCTCGCCGAACGCGGCCTCAGGATCGACTTCAACATCGCCTCGAATCCGGAATTCCTCAAGGAAGGCAGCGCGGTCTCGGACTTCATGAAGCCGGACCGCATCGTCATCGGCAGCGACTGCGACCGGGCCCGTGACGCGCTCGAACGCCTCTATGCCCCCTTCAACCGCAACCACGACCGCATCATCCACATGGACTTGCGTTCGGCGGAACTCACCAAATACGCCGCCAACGCCATGCTCGCCACCCGCATCAGCTTGATGAACGAATTCGCCGGGCTCGCCGATCGCCTCGGCGCGGATGTGGAGGCGGTGCGACGTGGCATCGGCGCAGACCCGCGCATCGGCTCCCACTTCATCTATGCCGGCTGCGGCTACGGCGGCTCCTGCTTTCCCAAGGACGTGCGGGCGCTGATCGGCATGGGGCGGGAGGTGGGCTATGACACGGCCATCGTGCGCGGCGTGGACGAAGTCAACCGGCGCCAGCACCGGCTGCTGGGAGAACGCATCGTGGCGCACTTCGGCGGCGACCTCAGCAATCGCACCATCGCCCTGTGGGGGCTTTCGTTCAAGCCCAACACCGACGACATGCGCGAGGCGCCAAGCCGCTCGCTGATGGAAGGCATCTGGGCCGCCGGCGGTCGCGTGCGCGCCTACGACCCGCGGGCCATGAATCAGGCGCGGCTCCTCTATGGCGAGCGCGACGATCTCGACCTCGTGGAACGTCGGGAAGAGGCCCTCGACGGCGCCGATGCCCTGGCCGTGGTCACCGAATGGAACGAGTTCCACAGCCCGGACTTCGACGAGATCAAGGCGCGCCTGGCGACCCCCACCGTCTTCGATGGCCGCAATCTCTATCTGCCGCAGGCCATGCGAGCGCTCGGCTTCGATCACATCGCCATCGGCCGCCCGCCGGTGTACGCACACTCCACCGACGCCAGGGAGCCTTCAGCCGATGGGGCTGTGGCGGCCGTACACGCGGAGGGTATGTCCGCCATTTCCCCACCCGCGAGGCGTAGTTCGACAAGGCAGTTCGACAGATAGAGAGGCTGCATGATGGATTCCGAAACCGGACGACTGCACGGCAAGGTGGCGCTCATCACCGGCGCGGCCAGCGGCATGGGCGCGGCCACGGCACGTCTCTTCGTCGCCGAAGGCGCCAACGTCGCCATCGCCGACCTCAACGAGGAGGCTGGCGGCGCCCTTGCCGCCGAACTCGGCCCGCGAGCGCGCTTCGAGCGCGTCAACGTGACCACCGAGAGCGACGTGCAAGGCGCAATCGAGCGCACCGCCGAGGCCTGGGGACGGCTCGACTGCATCTTCAACAACGCCGGCCTTGGCGGCGCTCTGGGCCCCATCGACGAAACCAGCATCGCCGACTACGACATCACCTTCGACGTGCTGCTGAAGGGTGTCTTTCTCGGCATCAAGCACGCCGCTCCCTTCATGAAGCGGCAGCGGTCGGGCTCCATCATCAGCACCGCCTCCATCGCCGGTCTCGAAGCCGGCTGGGCGCCGCACCTCTACAGCACGGCCAAGGCCGCCGTCATCGCCCTCACGCGCACGGTGGCGCTGGAGATGGCGGAGTGGCAGGTGCGGGCGAACTGCATCTGCCCAGGACTCATTGCGACGCCCTTGGCGGTGGGGCGCGGCTTCACCGACGAAGCCCAGCGCAACTTTCGCACCGACATGGCGGGGCAGCAGCCGCTGAACCGGGTGGGCGAGCCGGACGACATCGCCCGCTGCGCCCTTTGGCTGGCGAGCGACGACTCCGGGTTCGTGACCGGCCAGGCACATGTGGTCGATGGCGGCATCACGGCAGGCCGGCCTTGGCGACGACAGGCATCGTGGATGACCCGAAACCGACCCATCACGGTCTATCGTCCACCGGGGCGCTAGTGTACTGTCTCTGAAATGCCTGTACATATTGTGCGGCGCAGGCGCCTGGCGCGATGCTCGGCAACTAAAGAGTGTAATTTTCCGTGGGAACAAACATTTACTAACGCCTCCGGTTCTCTTGGTTGGGCCATGTGAGCATGTGATTTAGGCAAACGTATTTGAGAGTCGGTACACTAGGATTGACGAGATGCTTCAGAAAGCAGGAGAGCGAACATGAAACTCGGCGTGGTGTTCCCGCAAACGGAAATCGGCGCGGACCCGGATGGCGTCGCGGCCTTCGCCCGCGCCGCCGAAGAGTGCGGCTACGATCACCTCATCGCCTATGACCACGTGCTCGGCGCGAACACGGCGAGTCGGCCGGACTGGTCTGGCCCCTACACCTCCGAGAGCCTGTTCCACGAGCCCTTCGTGTTGTTCGGGTTTCTCGGCGGCATCACCGAACGGCTGGAGCTTGTCACGGCGGTGATCATCCTCGGCCAGCGCCAGACCGCGCTGGTGGCCAAGCAAGCCGCCTGCGTCGATGTGCTCACCGGCGGCAGGCTGCGGCTCGGCGTCGGCACCGGCTGGAACGACGTGGAATACGAAGCCCTCGGCATGAACTTCCACGACCGCGGCGTTCGCAGCGAAGAGCAGATCGACCTCATGCGCCAGCTCTGGGCCGACGACACCATCGACTTCGAGGGCAAGTGGCACACAGTCACCGACGCCGGACTGAACCCGCTGCCGCCCAGGCGCTCCATCCCGGTGTGGCTCGGCGGCATGGCGCCGCAGGTGATCGACCGCGTGGGACGCATCGCCGACGGCTGGTTCCCGTTCTACAACCAGGCACTTGGCGAACAGCTCGAAACCATGCGACTATCCGCCAGGAACGCGGGCCGGGACCCTGCCGACATCGGTGTGGAGTGCATGCAGCCACTTGCAGATGCCGGCGACAAGGAACTGGATCGGCTGAAGTCCCTCAAAGACCTCGGCGTGACCCACAGCGCCGTGGTGACGATGAATCAAGGCCTGTCCGGCCCGAGTGTGCATGTGGACGCTATCCGTCGCTATTGGGACCAGGTGGCGTCGCGTTTGTAAATCCACGCAAGGAGAGCGTCAATGAAAGCCATCGTGCGAGGCTTCGTGCAGGGCGCGGCGGCGATTCCGCTGGTGCTTGCGGCAGCGGCAGGGTCGGCCGAGCGCCTCGCGCCCACTCCGCTCGAAATCAGCAACCGCCTGAAGGCCATCGAGGCCATCAACGTCACCTCGCAGAAGGAACCGGCCGCCAACGAAGCGGAGGAAGATGCCAAGGTGCTGGCCATCCTCGCCGAAGCGGAAGCGGTTTCGGAAGAGACCGGGGAGCAAGACAACGAGGCGATTCGCGACTAGCGCCACAAGAACCGTTGCCTTTCGGCAACGCTTCTTGCCCCAGCCCAAGCCGTCCTGTCGGCATTCGGCCAGCTTGCGCCGTCCGAAGTCCGACAGGCTGCTAGGCGCTCCGATCGAGCTCTAGCCGGCAGAACACCGCAAGCGGCGGCCCGCTCCCGAAGGAGCCGCAGGAAGGGCTCATTAGACTTCCCCAGAGGGAGAGTGACAGGAGGCGGGGCCACACTCGCCATATGGCCCGCCAGGGGGCCGCGCCATGCATCACGCCCCCACACGGGAGGCCACGCCGATCGAAGCGGTGCCCTCATCACTCCCCCTTCGGAGGGGGCAGGCCAATGCACTCGATCAGAGCACGGACCCTCAAATCACCCCCCGGGGCTCCTCGCCCACAAAGAACTGCCCCACCGTCTCGTAGTGGGCCTCGCGCCCCTGCACCTGCTGGGTGATGACATGAGCGTCCTGGAAGCGGCGCTGAATGGCGCGATCGGCGAAGATCGAGGACGAGCCGCTCAGGTTGTAGCAGATGTCCACGGCCCTCGCCGACTCGCGGATGGCGTGGGTGCCGGCCATGCGCAGTTCCACCCGTTCCTGAAGGGTGATGGCGCCCCGCTCGCGAATCGCGTTCCACACCTCTCCCACCGTGTGATGCAAGAGCGCCTTGGCGCCGCGCCAGATTGCCTCTGCCTTGCCCACCGCCTGTTGCACCACCGGGTCTTGGGAGAGCGGCCGCGAACCGAAGCGGGGACGCTTGTCGGAGGCAAACTCCTCGGTCGAGTCGATGGCGGCGCGGGCATTGCCGAGCGCCACGCAGCCGAAGCCGCAGGCGAACAGCAGTCCTTGCGGGGTGAGATAGATCGCGCCGTCGGCATAGGGCGGCACGTTGAGCGGCATGGTGCGGGATTCCGGCACGAACAGGTCCTTCACCTCGAAGCTGAAGCTGCCGGTGCCGCGCAATCCCTGCACCTGCCAGACATCCACCAGCCGCACCTGGTCCTTGGGAATGAGATGCAGCCGCGGCGGTGCGCCGCGGTCGGCGTTCAGCGCCGCCATCCAGTTGGCGTGGCGGCAGCCGCTCGAGAAGTTCCACCGCCCGCTCAGGCGATGCCCGCCGGGCACCACCTCGCTGGTAACCCCTTGCGGCGGCCCGTTCGCCACCACCGTGCGCGGGTCGCGCCAAATCTCGTCGGCCAAGGCCGCCGGCGCCCGACAACTCGTGGTGGCAAACACCGCCCCCTGGTTGACGCACCAGCCGACGCTGGCATCGGCATAGGCGATGGTGCGGACAACATCGAGGTAGTCGAGCCAGTCCATCTGCTCGCCACCGAGCGAGCGCGGCACCAAGAGCCGAAACATGCCGAGATCGATCAGCTCATCCGCCAACGGCGTCGGAATCCGACGCCCCTCGTCGATCTCGTCCGCCGCCGCCCGAATGCGCGGCGCCACCGCCCGCGCCCGCGCCAACGGCGTCCCCCGTTCTGCAACCCCGGAATTCATGCGCGGCGATTCTAGCAGCCCGTTAGAACTACCCCGCCCCTACTCTCTGGAGGGAGGGCATCAGGCTCTCCATGCACGCCGCCAAGGCGCGTCACGGGAACGCGGGCGCCGGGGGCGCCGAGCAGCGACTGGTTGGACCAAGTTACGAAAAAAGACTGCGATATCAATATCTTGAAATAGGTTCCGCACATCCGCTGTTCAGGAACCTGTCACGGCTCTTTCGATGCGCGCAAGCCTTTTCTCGACTTTTTTCGCCGCCCTCCGCATCTGCTTCCGCTCCCTCTTCGCCCGCTCCCTCCTCGCCCGCTTCCCCTCGACCCTGGCGCGCCCCGCTCCGCGGCGCAGAGCACGTCGGGCGCCGCGCACGCCTGCATCCGGCGGCACGGCGCCGAAGCGCAGCCGCGCCACCGGCCCGAACGCGGCGTCCTGCGCCCGCACGTAGCCGGCCATCGTCTCCACCCGACTCCACCGGCCCGCGTCCATCAGTTCCGTCACGGTGGCGCCGGCGTCCCGCAGCGACTGCGCAGAGCCCACCCGCAGCGAGTGGCCGGACACCCGCCCCTCGATCCCGGCATCCGCCGCGCGTTCCTTGACGATGTCCCTGACGCTGCGCCCCGACAGGCGCGTGCCCGCCACCCGCCCCGCCTTGTTGACCGGCCGGAACAGCGGCCCCCCGTCGACCCTCGCCGTCCCGAACCATTTCCGCGCCAGACGCGCCGTCTCCGGCCCGGCAAAGAGCGCAGCGCCCCTGCCTTCCTGGTCGGTCTTGCTGCGCCGGATCGTCACCAGCAGCCCGTCCCTGACGAACTCCACGTCCGAGACGTCCAGCGCCTCCGCCTCCGACACCCGCAGAAGGCAGTCCGACATGATCCGGATCAGCAGCGCGTCGCGCAGCCCGCGCGCGTTGCCGCAGCTCTCCGCCAGCCTCGCCATGCGGTCGGCCTGCCCCCACCGGATGCCGACGACCTGGCCGGGCCCGCGCCCGGCGCCGTCGCGCCGGAACGCGGACAGTGCCCCTCGCGTGCGCGCCCCGGCAGGTGAAAGGCTTTGGGTTGGTCGATAGGGACCCAGTGCCCCTCGCGTGCGCGCCCCGGCCGGCGACGCCTCGCCCGCGCGCCTTGCCCGCTCCGTCGCCGCCGCGACCGCCGTTTCCGCCGAGGCCACCGCAAGGCCCCGGTGGTAATGGATCCCGACACACAAACATTTCGTCCTACAGGCCGTAGGACGATTCCCACAAACACCTTCCGGGCAAGATGTCCCCTCCTTCCCGCCCCGCAAGGCGTCGGTCACGAAAACGGGACACACACAGTTTCGTCCTACGCCGATGGCGGCGATGTCTCACATCCACGCGGTCGAGCCAGCCCATGGCGGGCGTTCGCTTCATTCGCAGGAGAACGCCGAGTGGTCGCCCAACGGCGCGCGAGATCAAGCACGCGGACGGAGGGCAAGAAACGTGTCAGATCCGGATCTGTCCGCGGCCGGCGAATCCCAATCGGCCACGTCGGCCCGTCGGCTCTGCCGAGCTTCCGTAGCGGGCAGCTATCGAAATCGGCGCGGATTCCGGGTAAAACGCGCTGATGGCACCTTCAGGCCTTCCCCGGCCTTCCCGACACACAAACACTCCGTCCTACACTCCCGCAGACATGTCGCACCGACAGCGGCGGCTCGCCGGCCGTAGGATGCGGTTTTAAGCCCTTTGCCAACGAGGTCGTGCAGGTCGATCACACCGTCAGTCAGCCCCGTTCGCCGTGCGTCACGTCCTTCGTGGCGCCCTGCGCCGCCAGCGTAGGAAATCGCGCACACGACCGTAGGACGCGGGAAGGCCGCTACACTTCCGCCCCATGACCCGCCAACGAGAAACCGCATCGGTCGATGCACCTCCCCACGTCGTGACATCGGCGGCAGGCCGGGTGCAGACCTATCTGCGCCAAGTCATGCCCGAAGCCGACGCCCATCCCCGCCCGCTGCACGAGGCGATGCACTACACCGTGTTCGGCGGCGGCAAGCGGCTGCGGCCAGCCCTCGTCTATGCGAGCGGTCAACTGGTGGGGGGGCAAGCCGACGTGCTGAACCCCGCTGCCGCCGCCGTGGAGCTCATCCACGCATATTCCCTGGTTCACGACGATCTGCCCGTCATGGACGACGACGACCTGCGCCACGGTCAGCCCACCGTGCATGTCCGCTACGACGAGGCGACCGCCGTGCTGGTGGGCGACGCCTTGCAGGCGCTGGCATTCCAGATCCTGGCCGACCATGCGCCGGCAGACTTGGCGCCGACCTGGACGCGAATCCTCGCCGCCGCCGCCGGTGCCGCCGGCATGGTGGGCGGCCAGGCACTCGACCTTGCCGCCCAAGGCAGCGATGCACCGCAGTCGCTGCAGGACCTCGAAGCCATGCATCGCCGAAAGACCGGCGCCCTCATCCAAGCCAGCGTCCTGCTCGGCGCAAAGTCCACCCTGGCGCCACGCCGCGAAGCCGAGGCCATCGAGGCCTTCGCCGGCGAAATCGGCCTCCCCTTTCAGATCCACGACGACATGCTGGACGTCGTCGGCAGCACGACACAGCTCGGCAAGCCCCAGGGCTCCGACCGGCGCCAAGGCAAGACCACCTACGTCACGCTCCTGGGTCTCGACGGCGCACGGCAGGAGGGGCGGCGCCGCTTCGAGAGCGCCCTCGCCCACCTTGACGTCTTCGGCGCGCGGGCAGAGGGCCTGCGCGCCGTCGCTCGCTACATCATCAACCGCCGGCAGTGACGGTCAGCCTTCGCTCCGAGCGCGATTGAAACGCGCCTCCCGCTTCTCCATGAAGGCCGACACCGCCTCGCTGTGATCCGGCAGCCGCCGGGCGATCTGATCGCGGATGCCTTCCCGTTCCATGACCGCCTCGAGGTCGGCGTCCATGGGATTCCGGTTCAGCAGCTCCTTGATCATCATCACCGCCGGCGTCGAGTTGTTGGCGATCTCCGTCGCCTTGGCCATGGCCGTGTCAAACAGCGCATCCGGTTCCACCACTTGCGTCACCAGGCCTAGCCGGTGGGCTTCCTCTCCCGGCACCATGCGCCCGGTGAGGCACATGTCGGTGGCCGGTCCGAGGCCGATGAGCTGCGCGAGAAGGCGGGTGGAGCCAAGCTCCGGCATCAATCCCATCTTGATGAAGCGGATGCTGAGGCGCGCCTCCGTGGAGGCGATGCGCACGTCGAACGGCAGGATCATGGTGAGTCCCACCCCCACCGCATAGCCGTTGATGGCCGCCACCGTGGGCTTGGACTCACGAATGAAGTGGGTGAAGGAGGCGCCGCCACGACGCAGCGGCTCGCCGGCACCCTTCTTGTTCGTCTCCGCCCGCTGGGCAAAGGCGCCAATGTCCGCACCAGCGCAGAAGGCCCTGCCCTCCCCCGTGACGAGGACCGCGCCGATGCCGTCATCCTCGTTCCACGCCGTCATCTGCTCGACGATCTCCCCGGACATGGTGTCGGTCCAGGCGTTCAAGCGTTCCGGCCGATTCAGCCGAATGACGCCGACCCGATCATGCGTCTCGGCGATGATTTGCTCCCAAGCCACGGTAATCCCTCCCTAAGGCGATGCAACATGCAGGAGGCGAGTGTAACGCCGCGCGGCCACCGCTCGCTCAAACCGAACGCAAACTACCCGGCCGCCAACATCGTGAAGGCGTTATCGACCTCCTCCGCCGGCACCTCCGGATGCAACCCTGGATTGGCGTGCAGCCGCCTGTCGCCGCTCGCAAGGGCGTCGAACAGGGCAAGGCACCCGTCACGCGGAAACAGCTCGTCCTCAAGCTGCATCAGAAACAGCAGCCGGCAGCGAATCTGCGCGGCGTCGCGAGTCAGGCGCTCCGCCAGCGGCGCCACCGCACCCGTGGTGCCGAGCAGGCCCAGCACCGCCGCCGTCACGTCCGGCAGCGTGGCCAACAACGGCACGCCAAAGATCGAACCCATCGACAGCCCGAAGTAGCGCAGCTCTCCCACCTCCACTTCCGCCTTCGCCGCATCGAGCGCGGCGTGCCAGTCCGCCACCATGTCGTCAACGAATCCTTCACGACGCATTTCGTCGCCGAACGCGGCGCGTCCGCCGGGGCCGACCTGGCGCAGGCCATGCACGGGGCCGTCGATGGCGAGCGAGGCGCGGCCGACATCCGCCAGGCGATGCGCCAGATGGCAGATGGGCGCCTGATAGCGGTTTCCCGACGCGCCGTGACCGAACAGCACCAGCGGCACGGCAGCGTCCGCCCCTTCGGGCGACCAAAGCGCTCCCGTGATCGGCCGCTCGGTGCCGGTGCGCTGGATCCGAAACTCCCGCACCGGTTGCCCAGCCGCGTCCTCTGCCTTCCACCAAGCCATGAAGCCCTCCCCGTTTATAGTCGCCCGCTTCTGCAAGGAACCATCATGTCCATGACCGAAGCGGACCTGCAAGCCGCCCTGCCCGATTTCACGTCCTCCATTCGAACGCCGGGCCTCGATGAGCCCGTGGAGGTGGTCCGCGACGGCTGGGGCATCCCCCACATCCGCGCCGCGTGTACCCACGACGCCTTCTTCGCCCAGGGCTTCGCCACGGCGCAAGACCGCCTCTGGCACATGGACCATGACCGCCACCGGGCGCTCGGCCGCTGGGCCGAGTTCGTCGGCGCGTCCGGCCTCGCCGAAGACCGACTGATGCGGCGATTCGACGTGGAACGCGCCGCCAAGGCCGATCTCGAGGCGTCGAGCGACGCCGCCAAGGCGATGCTGGAAGCGTATTCGGCCGGCGTCAACGCCTTTCTCGAAACGACCCAGGCGTTTCCGGTGGAGTACAGCCTGCTCGGCGTGCAGCCGGAGCCCTGGCAGGCATGGCACTGCCTGGCCGTGTACAAGGTGCGCAACATGCTCATGGGCACCTTCGAGGCGAAGCTCGCCCGCGTGCGCATTGCCCTTGCCATCGGCGCCGAACGGGCGGCGCCGCTGTTCCGCGGCTATCCGGACGACAGCCTGGTCTCCGTTCCCCCCGGCGCGACCTACGGCGGCGCGGAGCTTCAATGCCTCGACGAACTCGGCGCCGCCATCAGCGAACTCGGCTGGATGGACGAGACCGCCGGCGGCAGCAACGCCTGGGTGATCGGCGGCGCCCGCACGGCGTCAGGGCTGCCGCTGGTGGCCGGCGACTCACACCGCGCCCTCGACACCCCCAACGTGTACTACCAGACCCACATCACCTGTCCCGCGTTCCGATGCAGCGGCTACGCCCTTCCCGGCGTTCCGGGGATGCCCCATTTCAGCCACACCGAACACGTGGCCTGGGGCATGACGCACGGCTTCGGCGACTACCAGGACCTCTTCATCGAGCGCTTCCGCGGCGCCGGCGACGAACTGGAATACGCCTACCGGGACGAATGGCTGCCGGCCGAGGTTTCCGCAACCACCCTCGCCGCGCGCGACGGCGAAGAGGAGACGCTCACCGTCGTCCGCACGCACCATGGCCCCATCATTGCCGGAGACCCCAACTCCGGGCACGGCATCGCCTTCCGGCACACCGGCACGGCGAGCGGCACGGCTTGGCCCAACACGCTGCACGACCTCCTCATGGCCCGCTCGGCGGACGAGGCCGAGGAGGCACTCAGGGAATGGACGGAACCCGTCAACAATTTCGTCTATGCCGATGTGCATGGCGAGTTCGGCTATCGCTATCGCGGCCGCATCCCCAAGCGCGACATGGCCAATGCATGGGCGCCGGTGCCGGGCTGGAGCGGGGAACACGAATGGTCGGGGCAGATTCCTTTCGAGGAGATGCCGCAAGCCCGCAATCCCGAAGCCGGCTTCGTGGTGACCTGCAACAACGCGCCCACCACCGCAGACTATCCGCACTACATCAACACCTTCTTCGCGCCCGACTGGCGGGCCCGGAGAATCACCGCCCGGCTAGGCGAGATCGCACCGGGCACGGCGACCACAGCGGACATGGCGGCGATCCATGCCGAACGACAGTCGATCCCCGGTCAGGTGTTCGCGCAGTGCGTGGCGGAGCTCCGGCCGGTGGACGCAGACGTTCGCGCGGCGAGGGACATCGTCGCTGCGTGGGACGGCAGCATGGCTCGCACCTCCGCCGCCGCAGCCATCTACGGCACCGCGCGCACGTATCTGTTCGCCGACGTGGCCCGCGCCGCGCTCGGAGAAGTCTCGGAGGCGACCCTCACGCCATCGCATCCCCTTGCACGCGGCGCGGCCTCGCATCTCGGGACGCTGTACGCCCAAGCGGTCTCCGCAATGGCCCGGAACGACTGCACCTGCCTCGCACCGGGCGAGACCTGGCCCGAGCGCATCGAGGCGGCACTTGGCGGCGCGGTGAAGGAGCTCCGAGCCCGACTCGGCGACGACACAGGCAAGTGGACCTGGGGCGACATCCACGGCACCCGCCCGCGCCATCCCCTGTCGAAAGCCTTTCCCGACAGCGCGGCACTGCTCGACCCGCTTGCCGTCGCCACCCACGGCGACGGCGACACACCCTTGGCCGGGGCCTATTCCATGACCGAGCGCTTCGTAGCCACCGTGATGTCCGTGAACCGCTACATCCACGACCCATCGGACTGGAAGAACTCTCGCTGGATCGTCCCCCTGGGCGCCTCCGGCCATCCCGGCAGCCCCCACTACGCCGATCAGGCCAAGCCATGGGCAGACGTCGCCACCATTCCCCAACTCTGGGACTGGGAGGACATCCACGCCGCAGCAGAAACCGAACAAACCCTGATGCCTTGAGAATTCCCCTCCCGCCAGAGGGCTTCCGACACTCCCATCACTCCCCTCCCTGGAAGGGAGTCGAGAACCCGCAGGTTCCTCGGAGGTGGGGCACGCAGCCGACCGCCACGAGATATGATCCCGCCCAAGCCGCCGCTCGGGGGAGCCGTCATGCCCGCAGACATCGTGCCGCTCAAGGGCGCGATCGCCAACCTCAACTGGTTCGACGCCCAGCGCAAGCACTACGAAACGCCCGACCAGATCGCCCGTCGGTTCCGCCTCCCGGACGACGCCGGAATGCGCGCCTTCTGCCAAGGCGCCGCCTCCATGCTCGACCGCCACACCGTGCAGTTCGTCCGCCGCCTGCCCCTGACCACCGATGCGGCGTGGAGCTATCTCGCCGAACCAGAGAAACTGCAAGGGTGGCTGCCAGGCAGCCAATGGAACTTGCAGGCGGCCGGCGAATGCCGTCTGCCGCCAGCTGGCGCCGAGGGCGAAGTGGTGGAAGTGCAGATGCATCAGTCGCTCAAGCTTGCATGGAAGTACGCCCCCAGCGATGGGGGAGTTGCCAGTACTTCCTTACGCGTCAGCGGTCGGGGATGCTTCCCCGGCTGCAGGCTTGCATGGAAGTACGCCCCCAGCGATGGGGAGTTGCCGGCACTTCCTTACGCGTCAGCGGTCGGGGATGCTTCCCCGGTTGAAGGCTCCAAGCCGCCACCAACGGCTGGACCGAGTTCGAACTCAGCGACGCCTCCGGCAGCACCCGCGCCCGCAGAGACATCCCCAACTACCAAGGCCCCATCACCGAACTCCGGCTAACCGACTGCCTTCCCCCCACGGCCGAAGTACCCAACCCCTTGCAGGACACCACCGCCGAACAGGCAGCCCAACCCGGCGGCGCCGGCACCCACTGGGTGAGCCTGGTCGCAGACTGGCACCACGCCGCCAGCCAACTGCAAAAGCTCGCCTTCGCCACCGCCAACACCCACTGGCCCTCTGAACTCGCCGTGGGCCTCGACCGCACCGCCCTCATCGCCGCCTACGCCAAACTCCTCGCCGCCTACCACAAGGGCTGACGGAAGAGGACGGGCGGACTCGTGCCCTCTGGAGGGAGGCATTCTGCCCTCCCTCGCGCCGCCAGGCGCGCAAGGACACGACTCTCGCGGACGCGCCTCGCGGCGTGTAGGTCGGGTAGGAGGGTAGGACTCCCTCCCTCCAGACCTTCCACCACACTGCGGCTATGATCAACAGGCCAATCCCGTGGGAGCTTCAAATGGCCGAAGACGTTGTCCCCTCCAGTCGCCGCGACACGTCGATGCAGGGCACGGTCACCGAACAGGACCGCGAATACATGCGCCGCATCGGCGTGGCCATGGCCGAGCCACGCGGCAAGGGGTGCGGCCTGACCCTGCCACAGGTGCTCGAACGCGTCGGCGAACTCAATCGCGACATCCCGCCCACATGCGACTTCGAAACCGAACGGGAACTCGACCTCCAAGGCCACGTCCTCCTCCACGAGGCCATGATGCACAAGAAAGCCGAGTGGGGCGAGTGACCACCCGCCCACCCCTGCGAATGCCAATCGGTCAACGGCCGCTATTGGCAGTACGCTCAGTCGGCACCTTGCTGGAAGCCCAAGGCACAACGTGGGCACTGGCCGGCGCACTGGCGGCAAACGCGTACCGCCACGACGTTCGCGCCACAGGCGATGTGGACTTGCTCGTGAGCTTCGGCGCTTTCGACAGTGCATCGGCATTGGCCACCCTCGCAGAGGCGTTGGAGCACGCTGGTTGGACGCTAGGAGACCGGCGAAACAGGGATTGGATGCTCAGGGCCAGGCACCCCTGTCACGGCTTGGTGGACATCATCTCCGTTGGCACGGCGTACCAGCAGCAGGCGGTCGAGCGCGCCGCCGTCTATGCCGCGGATGACGGCACATCAATGAGATTCCTTGCCATCGAGGACGTGATCATCCACAAGCTCATCGCCGACCGCAGCAAGGACGCCGCCGACGTGGAATCCATCCTCGCCACGGAGCCGGCGATGGACGAAGGCTACCTCCATCACTGGCTGGGCGAATGGGGCATCGAAGATCGCTACGAACGAACCAAGGCCGCAGTGCGCCAACGACAGGCCTCGCTGCGCCCGCTGTCGTGATGGATCGATCGTCGCTGCCTGCCTCCGGTGAGTCAGTCGGCCATGCAGCAAAGCCAGGAGCCTTCAGCCGGGGAAGCATCCCCGACCGCTGACGCGTAAGGAAGTACCGGCAATTCCCCCATCGCTGGGGCGTACTTCCATGCAAGCCCGCGCCGTAGAACGGTCTTCGTTCTCGATGTTGAGGCTCACAGTCCGCCTCGGCTGGGACCCACGTCCCGTTTCCTACCGTACGCTGGCCAAGCTGCCAGAAATGCCCAACTGATATACCACCCTCGAAGCCCCAAGGGCGACTTCGTGCAGGCTCGACCAGCGGCGACATAGAATGGATGTTGCTCATCAGTGGCTGGCCGCAGACACGCTACGCGTCACGGCACAGTAGCCATGCGTAACGACGAAGTTGTCGGAGTCGCCCAACGGGAACGGTTGGTTTGCTTCGGCGCGGGGCGTGCCAATGGAGTGGCGAGGGATGGAAGCGTGGAGTTCTGCGACCGTCGCAGTGTTGTTCGCGTCCTCGACGTGTTGGGGCGCGGCGTGGCAAACGAAGAACGGCGAGATCGCCCATGCGGTGGGAATCGTCGCCAGCGACGGCGCTCGCGCATCCCTTGAGGTGCGATGCCGACCGGAACTGGACGTCGCATTGACGCATCCCACGCTGGCGGCGATGCCAGCGGACGAGACCGGGCGGCTCGACTGGTACCGGGGAGGGCTCGTGTACGACGGCTGGGGGTTGGACCTGACGCGGCCCGAGCACGGCGGACACCTCGGCGTATGGGTTCGATGCGCGCATCGCCCGGATTGCGTCAACCCCAGGCGAGACGATACCGCGTGGACTGTCCAACAGTTGAGGCGCCAGTGGTCGTGGTTCATTCGGATCCATCCGCCCGACGCCGAGGCCGTGGACCTGCGCGTGCCACTCGCGGGCTCCGCGTGGGCGATCGACGCCGTCTGCCGGTCGGCCGGCGACGAGGAACGAGACGAGACCGCACCGCACCAAGCGACTTCCGAAACCCAACCGACGACGGCCCAGAGCACGGTTTCCGAAACGGCCACATCAGGGACAAAGGCGGCGGAGATGGCGACGGCCAAGCAAGCAAGATCAGGTGAACGCTAGCGCCGCTTGCGCGTTCCGGACGCCGCCGTTCGGTCCGGCGGCACCACGGGTCTGCCTGTGGGAGATGCCCTACGCTGTGTAGGACGAAATGTTTGTGTGTCTGGTACGCTCTTTCTACCGAGTTCGCGGCGCGCATGGACTAGGAGCGGCTGGCGGCGGCGGGCGCGTTCCTCAGTCCGAGCCGGGGGCGCCGCACGGCGCCGGCGGCGCTGGACGGCAAGGACGTGCGCGGCGCCTCGAAGCAGCTCGACGGCGAGCGGCGCATGATGGTCGCCGCGGTGGAGCACGGCACGGGGCTGGTGCTCGGGCAGGTCCAGGTGGGCGACAAGACCAACGAGATCCCAGTGGTGCGCGAGCTGACGCGCGCGCTCGACCTCGGCGACCGGGTGGCGACGCTCGACGCGCTGCACGCGCAGCAGGAGACCGCGCGCGCCCTGGTCGAGGACTGCGGGGCCGACTGCGTGGTCACCGCCGTGAAGGACAGCCAGGAGACGATGCTCGACGACCTGCGGGCGATCGACTGGCGCGGCGCGCGCCGCTCCGACAGCGGCTGGGAGAAGGCCCACGGCCGCCTCGAGCGGCGCCGCTGCGCCGCGCTCGACCTCGGCGGCCCGGAGTGGGACGGCCACGGCGGCCGGCACCAGGCGTTCCGCATCGAGCGCGAGCGCCGCCTCGTCAAGCAGGACGCCGGTCCCGAGGAGGTCGCCGCCCTGGTCCGGCGCCACTGGGAGATCGAGAACCGCATCCACTGCGTGCGCGACTTCACCTGCGACGAGTACCGCTGCCGGGCGCGCGTCGGCAATCTGCCGCGCAATCTCGCCTGCCTGACCAACGCGACCATCTCCATCGTGCGCCACGGGCGACGCTTCGAGCATCTGCCTCCCGCCAACCGGCACTGCGCCGCCTGGCCGCAGGAGGCCCTCGACGCCGTCCTGGACCCGCCGTCCGGCTGAGCGACGACGTCCCCGCCGAAAGCCCGACCCGGTGCGCGGCATCGGGCGAACCGCCGCGTCCGCGGGCAGGCGAGACACCCCGCGTCCTCCCCGGCAAGCCCGACAACCCGCCAACAAGGCGGTTCACCCCCCCCCCCGACGAGCCGAAGCCGACCGACGTCTCGACCGATCCGACCGCCATCCGAAAATCCGAACTTTTGAATATGCCTGCCTCCGTACACCAGATTTGACAATGGCCGACAACTCTGGGTACGGTCGGGCCTTTCTTCATTACAGTGCAGGAGTAAAGTCCATGTCCGATCGGCTTAAGCTCATCGCGTTCGCGCTGATGTTCGTCGGCCCGAAGGCGGCAGCGGACTGTGCAGGCGTGTCGATGGCGGCCGGCTTGTACGGGACCTTCGTCGGAATCACTGCCCTCGCGGCGACTCCGGCCCCCCCCCGTCGCGATCGGCCTCGGTATCGTTGCTGTTGCAGCCGGCGTCGTATCGGCTGCTAGCGGCATCGCTTCAGCAGCAGGAGTGTGTTGATGGACTCAACGAAGGCGAAGAACCTGGCGAAGCTGCTCGCGACAGTGGGCATCGGTCTGTCCCTGCTCGGGATTTGGATCGTCCTGATGTCGCCTGTGTTCACGGCGTGGTTTTCCTAGTGAGTGTCGCGGCGGTTTTCGTCGCGCTCATCTCTTGGCTAATCTTGGCGGTTCTCGCCGGGTTGGCATATGGCACGCTCGTAGGCTACGCCGACCCGGCAGATCCGTTCGCGATCGTCGCTTCGCTGATTGCGCTAGTGGGTGGTATCGCATGCGGCATTACCTTCTTTTGGGAATTGTGTAGCAAAATCAGCAAAACGCCCATGCCCTGGCGGCGGGCCTCCAATTTCCATCGTCTGACCAGTTCCTTTCTGGGGCTCCCTGTTTTCGCTTCGCGACATCTTCTCCGGTTTCGCCAACAACGCCTTGAACACATCCCCGCAAATCCTTCTCCGTCACGGTTTCGCGTTCGATGGACTCGTCGAGCTGCGGCGGTTTGCGTTCGCGCCTGGCCATTGCTTCCCTCGATCTTCGCCGTCCACCCGTTCTTCCTTGTCCATCCGGGGGTAACGTTCACACTGCCACCGGCGTGGCGGATTCGCCGTTGTCGGCGACGAGGTCGGCGTGGGAAAGGCGCGCCCCGTCCATCTGCCGCACCGGCGACTCCATCCTGTCGATGGCGTCCACTTCGCAGTTGCCCTCGTTGAGCCTGAACGACGCCTCGTTGACGTGCCGGCCCAGATGCTTCGGGCTGGCGTGGTGCCAAGTGCCGGCGATCGACCGCTCGAGGACGGCCCAGACCGACTCGATGCCGTTGGCGTGGACGTCGCCCCGGACGTGCTCGCCCTTGCTGTGGGCAACGACATCGTGCCGGCACTGGTTGACGATGCTCGGCAACGCCCCGCAGGCCGCCGCGTCGTCGGTGTGGACGGTCGAGCCGCGTTCCACGCTTTCCTCGACCAGCGGAACGAGGGTGGCGGCCCTGGTGTCTCCGACGTGTTCCGCCTTGACCTTGCCGCCCCGCTGCCTGATGCCGACCACGGCTTCCTTGCCGACCGCGCCGCGTCCCGCGTGCAGTTTCCTGGCTTCGTGCCTGTTGCCTTCCTTCCCGCCGACGTGGGTCTCGTCGACCTCGACAGTTTCCGAGAGCTTGAAGTCGCCGCGGCCGCAGGCTTCGCGGATACGGTGCAGCACGTGCCAGGCGGTGCGGTGCTGGACGCCGGGTTCCTTGGAGAACTGCATGGCGCTGACGCCCTTGCGGGCGGTGAGGATGGAGTGGATGGCGTACACCCAATGCTGCAGGTCGGCCTTGGCGGCATGGAGGCAGGTGCCCGTCGTGACCGTGAAATGCCTACGGCAGGCCTTGCACCGGAAATGGGAAGGCCTGGATGGCGGGGGCGGACGGACATCGTCCGGACTTCCGCAGTGCGGACAGGCCGGCTTGCCGTTCCACCGGACTTTCTCCAGCCACTTCCGGCAGGCCGCGTCGTCGGGGAACATCCGGCAGAGCTGCGGAACGCTCATCGTCTGCGCGATGCGCTTGCCGCTCGCGTTGTGCGGGTTGCCTTGGAATCGTGTTCGACGACGGTCATCGGGGACTCTTCGGTTCGGCATGCTGACTGCAGTGTCTCCAATGGGATCAACGGTCAAGCGGCTTTGCTGATTTTGCTACACAATTCCCCTTCTTTTGGTACATAAACCGCTGGCTTCGAGGTCGTGATTTGGACTGAGCACGGCGTCGCCGAGGTCGACCCCTGACCCCGCCCACGCGAATCGCGCCGCGGTCGCCCGCCAGGGGAGATATCTCTTTGCCCGGAAGTTGGAGGAGGGGAGCGCCCGTCTCGCGAACCGCGCGCAACGGGGCAACGACCGCGCCCCGCGAACGCGGGGTAGCTAATAAGTTGTGATGGGCGATCCGTCGCCTCGATTCCCGAGACGCTACGAATCCGCAGCATCGCTGCGTTCAGCCCTTCGACGCACTTTGCGCCACCGTCCGACGCGGCGGCTGCGGCGCCATGCGATGCGGCCTTCCCGACACACAAACATTTCGTCCCACACAGCAATGGGCAATGTCTCACCCTGGCCCGACGCTCCACGCCTGTGTCGTCTTCGGGACCATGGCGACACATGCTCGACATCGGCTGGTGGACGCGGAACGGCCCCTTGCGCACCACGCGGTCTCGCGCTGTGCCCCGCCTGGGGATTTCGTCGGCGACTGCGCGAACCGCGCTGGCGCGCTGCTGGCGGAACACATCGAAAGGCCGCGTGGCGACCGGGTCGCCAGACCCGGCAGCCGCCGGACGCCCGGCCACTCCAACCCCACGCGCGCGACACGCGCTGAACTGCGTCACGCTCCCGACGGCGATGTGGGAAATCGCCCCACCGTACGTGAGACCCGATGTTTGTGTGTCGGGAAGAGGACAGGCAACCTGAACAAGGTCGCCATCTTGGCACGTGGCAAGGCAGCGCTTGAGGACATCCTTGAAAGCCTGCACATCAACGGATTGCATGCCAAGTATGTAATCGGGGAGGTCGAGGCGGACTTCCTCGACCTTACTTCCTTGGACGACATCGCCACGTCGAGCAGACAGGACTTCATTCAAGGAGACGGAGAGCAAACTCACGGCTAATTTGTTCTTTGCGCCGGGTCCAAGTAAATCAACGAGTTACATGGATTGAGGCATCCCTTCGCCCAGGTTTTCCGTTAACCAGAAAATGCGGCTCAATATCAGGGCTCTACGTTATTCGGCCACTATCAGGGATGTCCGAGAACAAATTCGCCCTGAGAGCAAACTCGCCGCCAGACAACTTCGGTCATGCCGCGTGTACAATTCAACGATGCTGGACTTGCTTGGACAGAGCACCCGACAGAACACCGAAGCTGTTCGGAACAGCGCTTGCAGTGCCGAAGCGACCGCGATGTCCGGCACGTTCGCCGACAACCTCAAGCTGCCCGTGCATCGGTGGTTCCGGTACTCCGCCGGGTTTTCGGCGGAGTGGGCGGAGGACGTGATTCGGCGCCGGGGCGCAAGACGCGTTCTCGATCCGTTCTGCGGTTCTGGCACGACGCTGCTGGCAGCGGCGAAGGCGGGCGTGGACTCCGTGGGCATCGAGGCGCACCCGTTCGTCGCACGCATCGCCCAGATCAAGGCGCATCGGGACGTGGATCTCGACGACCTGGCCAACCTGTTTTCGCGGATGCGTGCCGAGGCTTGGCAGGTGCGGCCGGAAGCGCCGACGACGGACTCCAGGCTCCTGCTGAAGTGCTACGACACCGAGAACCTGATCGCGCTTGAGTCCCTGCGCAGAGCCTACGAGATCGAGGTCGCGGACTGCGTCGCCTCGGAGCCTGCATTGGACCTTGCTTGGCTGGCGCTGACGTGCATCTTGCGCGAGTGCAGTGCTGTGGGCACCGCGCAATGGCAATACGTGCTTCCGAACAAGAGGAAGTCCAAGGTCAAGCATCCATACCATGCGTTCGAGCAACGGCAGCGGATGTTCGCGCTGGACCTCATATACGCGAGACGTTTCAGCGGCCCCACCGAGGTCGTCCGCGGCGACGCCCGCGACTACGCGGATGAATCGAGCTTCGATCTGGTGGTCACGTCCCCGCCGTACCCCAACAACTACGACTACGCCGACGCAACCCGGCTGGAAATGACGTTCTGGCAGCAGGTCGATTCTTGGGGAGACCTTCACCACGCCGTGCGCAAGCACCTCGTGTGCTCCTGTTCGCAGCATTCGGCGGCTGACCGAATGGACTTGGGGCAGGTGCTCGACAATGACCAACTCGAACCCATCAAGAGCGAACTTGAGCGCGTGTGTGCCCAACTCGACGAGGTGCGTCTCACGAAGGGTGGGCGCAAGACCTACCACACGATGGTCGCTGCGTACTTCTCCGGACTTGCGAGCGTGTGGGTCGCCCTCCGCCGCCAGATCGCCGAGGGCGGGCAGATCGTCTTCGTCGTTGGCGACTCGGCGCCGTACGGCGTGTATGTGCCGTGCGAGGTGTGGCTTGGCGAATTGGCGGTGGCTGCTGGCTTCGAGGGGTACAGCTTCGAGAAGATCCGCGACCGCAACACGAAGTGGCGCAACCGGAAGCACCGCGTGCCCCTCAAGGAGGGTATCCTCAGGGTCGAGGGCTGAGTCTTGGCAAAGAGCCCCTCCCATCGGTTCGGCCAGGTGATCGGCAATCTGCTGGAGGACGTAATGCGTCCGCGGTTGCAAGCATTTTGCCGCGAACGTGGCCTTTACCTCGATGTGCCCGGCCCGAGACCCGGCGTCCGCAAGGGGAAGAATGTTCGCTGGGCAGACCACTACGGGAACAAGCACGACCTCGACTTCGTGATCGAGAAGGGCGGCTCGCTTGAAGAGCAAGGCAGGCCAGTTGCCTTCATCGAAGCTGCGTGGCGACGCTACACCAAGCACTCGCGCAACAAGGCTCAGGAAATCCAAGGCGCGCTCTTGCCGATTGCTGAACGCCACGGCTGGGACAAGCCCTTCTTGGGCGCCATCTTGGCAGGTGAGTTCACGAGTGGGTCCATCGGGCAGTTGCAGTCCCTTGGATTCTGGACGCTGCACATCCCGTACTCAACCATAGTCGATGCGTTCGCAGCGGTTGGCCTAGTCGCGGCCTACGACGAAGCCACGCCGGATGCCGAGTTCCAGAACCGCGTGACGCGAATCGAGCGCATGGGGCGGAAGAGGAGAAAGCGCTAGAGCGTGGATTGGTGGGCGGGTGCGAGCCGCTGATCGAGCAGTTCCTGGAGGACCTGGGGAGAACGCTGGACCGAATGATCGAGAGCGTGACGGTCCTTCCCTTGCTGGGCACGCGGCACGAGTTCAGAACCACCGCCGAAGCAGCCAGGTTCGTCGACGACTTCGACCAAGAACACGGGTCAGTTGCGTTTCAGAAGTACGAGCTGCTCGTAAGGTACACGAACGGGAATCGGATCGAGGGGTCCTTCGGGGAGGCGTGAGCAGAGCTGGGGCATGATCAGATCGACGCTAGAATCGCTGGCAATCGCTCCACCAGGTACATGGGCAGCGAGATCAGGCGATAGGCCACTCCCACCTGATTTCGTCCCTGTTGCACGCGTGTGCGCACCGTCTGGACGGATGGTGGAGCGGCATCGAAGCGTACGGCGACAGGCACGCCCTTTTCCGCGACGAACTGATGCAGCGACTTCAGGCTTCCGCCGGCGCCCGCCTTGACCTCGATGGGCACGATGCGGCCATCGAACGCCGCCACATAGTCCACTTCCGCATTCGCCGCACGGCCTTCGCGCAGCCAGTAGCTGAGCCCGCGATTGGGCGACTCGGCAAGCAAGCCCTCGAGGTGCTGGCCGACGAACTGTTCGGCCATGGCGCCTTCGTTGACGAGTCGGGTCTCGTCGGTGCTCTCAATGGCGCTCCAGCCGAGGCCGGACACTGCGTTCATCAGGCCCCCGTCCATGAACAGCAGCTTGAACGAACGCGGGTCGAAGTCCGCTTGCAGTGGCAGCCCGTTGCAGTGGCTGTGCGTCACCTTCGACAGCACACGCGCCAGGCACAGGAGCTCGATGTCCACCTTGATGGTCGCCGCCTTGTCTTCGCGGGAGAAGTGGATGTACTTGACCTTGCGTCCGACGTTGCGGGCGGCGAAGTTGAAGGCGTTGACGATGCGGGCGAGGCTTCGCGAACCGACATACTTGGGGAAGTCTTCGCGATAGGTGTCGATGATGGAGCGGTGGACCTCCGAGGTGTCGCGGAACCGTTGGCTGCGTGCGTACGCCTGAACCGCCTCGGGCATGCCACCGACGAAAAAGTAGGCGCGCAATTGCTGCATGAGCCGTTGGTGGATCGCCGGATCGAGCCCGCGCTCCATCTCGAAGGCGCCGATGGCGCGAGCCAGACCCTCTCCGCCCACGGCATTCAGGAACTCCGTGAAGCTCATCGGGCCCATGTGCATATAGACGACCCGACCGACCGGCATGGGGGCGCGGTGGTCCGAAAGGGCGAAGTCGAGCAGCGAGCCGGCGCCCAGCACCGGAAGATCGGGCATGTCCTCGCGAATGTAGCGCAGCGCAGGGATGGATTCGGGCACGGCCTGCATTTCGTCGAGAAACAGCAGTGCATTCGGACCGAAGGAGCCAAGCTCCGGCAGCGTTTCAAGGACGTTCAGGAGATGCGCCGCGTCATTGCGGGCAAAGGCAGGCCCCAGGTCGGCGTGCCGTTCGAGATTCACCTCGACCAACGGACGGCCGCAGCGTTGCGCGAAGAGGCGCACCAGCGTGGACTTGCCGACCTGCCGGGCACCGCGAAGAATCAGCGGCTTTCGGTCTGGCGTGTCGAGCCATCTGTCCAAGGCTGCGAATTGCTTTCGTTCCATTTGCGAGGCACCTAGCCGGAACTGTGGGGAGATTAATGCAACAGGGGGGTGTTTTGGAGCAGAACTGGACTAAACAGGGGGGTGTTTTGTCCATGTTGCGGCGCAAACGTGGGGTGACTGCCTCTGGAGGTGAGGCGCCGTCCCTTCGGGAGGGCCGTGGTGGAGGTGCCTTTCGGCGCGGGGAGGGCAGGATGCCCTCCCTCCGGAGACAGGGACCGGGGCAGCGAGGTCTCGTGTGGGGTTAGATGCGGAAGCGGTGGGGGCCGAAGTCGGCTTCGTAGTAGGGGGCGACCATTTGGCCTCGCGGAATCACCCGATCCACGGCCTCGAAGTCGGACTCGGTGAGCGTCACGTCCGCAGCGTCCAGGTTGTCTTCGAGTTGCTCCATCGTGCGGGGGCCGATGATGGGGCTGGTTACTCCGGGTTGGGCCATTACCCAGGCGAGGGCGAATTGGGAGACGGGCACGTCGTGGGCGGCGGCGAGGGGTTCGATGGCCTCCACCACGTCATAGACGCTTTCGTTGAAGCGGCGGCGTTGGGCAGGGTTCATGCGTGCGGTGTTGGCGAAGCGGGTGCCTTCGGGGGCGGACTGGCCGCGCTTGTACTTGCCGGTCAGGAGGCCGCCGGCGAGGGGGCTCCAAGGGATGGTGGCGACGCCGTAGGTTCTGGCCATGGGCATCAGTTCGCGTTCGACGCGGCGGTCCAGGAGGTTGTAGGGCTGCTGTTCGCAGACGAAGCGGTTGAGGCCGTGCTTCTCGGAGGCCCACAGGGATTCCACGAACTGCCAGGCGGCGAAGGTGGAGGTGCCGATATAGCGCACCTTGCCTTGGTGGATGAGGTCGTCCAGGGCGCGCAGGGTCTCGTCGATGGCGGTGTCGGGGCGGGGGCGGTGGATTTGATAGAGGTCGATGTAGTCGGTTTGCAGCCGCTTCAGGCTCGCCTCGCAGGCGGCGATGATGTGCCGACGGCTGGCGCCGCGCATGTTGGGGTCGTCGTCGGCCATGGCGCCGTGGAACTTGGTGGCGAGGACGATGCGGTCGCGCTTGCCGCTGCGGGCGAGGGCTTCGCCGGTGAAGGTCTCGCTGCGGCCGCGGGAATAGACGTTGGCGGTGTCGATGAAGTTGACCCCGCGCTCGATGGCGCGGTCGATGATGGCGCACGAGTCGTCGAGTTCCGTGCGCATCCCGAACATCATCGCGCCGAGGCAGAGATTGCTGACGTGGACGCCGGTGCGACCGAGAAGGCGGGTTTCCAGGGGCATGCGTGGTCTCCAATGGGGCAGGTAGCTGTTGCGAGTAGCGTAGCAGCGAACGGCGGGAGCGTGCGTGCGTTGGGCTGACGCGCCTTCTAGAAGATCAGGGCTAGGGCTAAGAAGGTGGCGAGGGTGGCGCTGACGAGCTTCCAGAACAGGGTGGGGTTCCTTTGCAGGAGCGGGGCGGATTCAGCGCGACGCACGAGATCCTGGTTGGGGTGGGAGAGGTCGGTGGTGAGTTCGGACAGGGCCTCGTAGCGATTGGCTGGGTCTTGGGCGGTGGCTTTGGCCAGGGCCAAGTCGATCCATTTCGGCAGGTCTTCGCGGCCGGCCTGGGCCAGGGGGACGTAGGGACGGCCGAGGTATGCCTTGGGGTCGCGAGCCAATGGAGGCTTGTAGGGCAGCTTGCCGGTGAGCATTTCGTAGGTGACGATGCCAAGGGCGTAGATGTCGGCGGCGTGGGTGGCTGCCTGGCCGAGCAGGCATTCCGGGGCGACATAGCCCACCGAGCCAACCGGATGGGTTTCGCGCACCGCGCTCGCAAGCTCGTCAAAGCCCTGGGCGTAGGCGGTGCCGAAATCGATGATCTTGGCGTTGCCGTCGCGGTCCACCATGACGTTCTCGGGCTTGAGATCCCGATGCACCATCTGCAGGCGCTGGAACGCGCGCAGGGCTCGGGCCATTTCGTCCACAAGGCGTCGCACCTCGTCGATGGCGGGACGCGGGTGGTCGAGCATCCACTGGCGCAAGGTGCGGCCGTCGATGTGTTCGGCGATGTAGTAGAGGAAGCGGCTTTCCGGGCGCGGCAGCACCTTCATCACGCCCCGGTGATCGATGCGCCGACCGATCCACTCCTCCCGGATGAAGCCGTCGAGATACACGGGGTCTTCGGCGAAGGACTCCGACGGCACCTTGAGAGCCACGCGCTGGCCGGACTTGTCCTCCGCGAGGTAGACGTGGCTGCGGGTGCCCTCGTCGATGGTGCGAAGGACGCGGAGGCCGTCGATGCGGGCGCCCGGAGAGAGAGGCGGCGGGATGATCTGGCGGGTGAGTCGACGATGCGCCTCGTCGATGTCTTCTGCCGGTGCGGCGTCGATGCGGGCGAGCAGGCAGCTGACGTTGTCTTCGCTGCCCTGCTCGAGTGCCGAGTCCACGACGGACTTGGCGACATGCTCGAGCGACGCATCCACGGCAATCGCAAGGGCCACGTCGCGGCGCAATTGCTGGGCGTTGAGCACGTCGTGGATGCCATCGGTGGTGAGCAGGAACACATCGCCGTCGGCGAGGTCTTCGGCGAGGTAATCCACCTCCATGTGCAGTTCCATGCCAAGGGCGTTGGTGAGCATGGATTGCTTGCGGTGGTCGCGGGTGATCTGTTCGAGACTGCCCTCGCGGAGGCGATAGACGCGACTGTCGCCGACGTGGAAGACATGCGCGGTGCGGCCCTTGACGATCACCGCGCTCACCGTGGTCGCCATGCCCTCGTGATGGCAGAACCATCGGTTGAGGGCATTCAGCACCCGTGCCGCGGCGGCCTTGGCGGTCCAGGTCTCGGGCGTTGCGAGGTATTCGTCGATGAATTCGGTGACGGCGGTTTGACTCGCCTTCTGCGCCTGCTCGCCGCTCGAAAGGCCGTCGGCGATCACCGCCACCGCACCCTTGAGGCGGTGGGGGGGCGCGGCGGCGAAGGCGTCTTCGTTGGTGGGGCGAATGCCGGGCAGGGAGACGCCGCCGTAGCTGACGGCCAGTTCGCGGGTGTCCGCAGTTTGCGCCATAGGTTTACGAGAAGGCATCACGACACACAAACATTTCGTCCTACACTCCCCGCAGACATCTCGCACGCCGACGGCGGCGGCCTCGCCCGCCGGAGGACGCGGCTGCAAGCCGCTTCCCGACGAGGTCGTGCAGGTCGATCACATGACCGTCAGCCCCGGTTCGCCGTGCATCACGCCCTCGCTCGTCGGCTGTCCTGCGGCCCCAACGCCGCCAGCGCAGGAAATCGCGCACACGACCGTAGGACGAAATGTTTGTGTGTCGGGTCGGAGCACTCTTTCCTATCACTCCCAGGACTACGCCACTTCGATCAGTTCCACGGTGCCGTCGTCACGGATTTCGGCCATGTGGCCTCGGGGTTCCTCCATGAAGAAGAGGGTGAGGAAGCCCACCACTGCCGAAACGCCGATGATGGCGAAGAATGCCTCGTAGCCGACGAACGAGAAGATCGTCAGGTACACGACGGCGCCGATGTTGCCGTAGGCGCCGGTCATGCCAGCGATTTGGCCGGTGAGGCGGCGCTTGATCAGCGGCACCACGGCGAACACTGCGCCTTCGCCAGCCTGGACGAAGAAGGAACACGCCATGGCGGTGATGACGGCGAGCACCAGCGGCCAGGACGAATCCACCAGGGCGAACGTGAAGTAGCCGACCGCAAGGCCCGCGATCAGGAACAAGAGGGTCGTCTTGCGCCCGAACCAGTCGCTGAACAGCCCCCCGGCGGGACGCGACATCAGGTTCATGAAGGCATAGGAGGACGCGAGCAGCCCCACCTGCACCATGCTGAGGCCGAACACGTCGCTGAAGAAGAGCGGCAGCATGGACACCACCGCCAGCTCGGAGCCGAAAGTGGCGAAGTAGAGCACGTTGAGCACCGCCACCTGCTTGAACTTGTAGCGATGCAGTTCCGGAACCGGCGCCTCGAACACCCCCTTGTTGACGCGCCACGCCTGCCAGGCGTCGTAGAGATAGCCCACCAGCAGGAAGGCGTAGATGGTGTGGGCGGCGTTCGCGGACAGCAGCTCCACGCCGTTCGGCGAGAGCTTCCACGTCAACAGCGCAAGGGCAAGGAAGACCGGTGCCTTCATCGCCAGGAGCAGGTAGAAATCGCCCTTGCTGGTGACTTCGATGGCGCCCAGGTTCTTCGGCCTGAAGTAGGTGGAGCCCTTCGGCGTGTCCGACACGTTCAGGTAGTAGAGAACGCCGAACACGATCGACAGCACGCCCGTGAGGCCAACGGCGTAGCGCCAGCCGTCGTCGCCGCCGAACAGGAGCGCCAGCGTCGGCAGGGACATGGCCGCCGCCGCGGAACCAAAGTTGCCCCAACCACCATAGATGCCCTCGGCGCGGCCCAGTTCATTGGCCGGGAACCACTCCCCCACCATGCGAATGCCAATGACGAAGCCGGCACCGATGCAGCCGAGCAGGAAGCGGGCAATCGCCGCCTGAGCAAAGGAGTCCGCCAGCGCAAACAGGAAGCATGGAATGCTGCAGACGAGCAGGAGAGTGGAGTAGACGAGCCGCGGCCCGAACTTGTCGGTGAGCATCCCGATCAGGATTCTTGCCGGGATGGCGAGCGCCACGTTGAGGGTGAGGAGCGTCGAAATCTCGGCCTTGCTGAGGCCAAGGGACTCGGAGATCGCCCCCATCAGCGGCGCATGGTTGAACCACACCACGAACGTGACGAAGAAGGCCATCCAACTCATGTGCAATATCTTCATCCTGCCGTGGAAGGCAAGGAGGTTGAATCGTCGTTCGGCGGTGGGCACTGGGAATGCTCCTTCTTGGCGGGTGGGTTTTAGGTTGGGTTGGTTATGGGTGGCTTCGGGCATTACCCCCCTTCCGAGAAAAGCGTCCTCGCCTTTCTCGGAAGGGGCAGACGGGTCGCATTCGATTCATGATTGGGTTGGCCTGCCGCGCGCGAGATCAGTGATCGACCGGGGCGACGCCGACGGCAGGGTTGGCGGCCAGGCCAATGTCGCGGGCGTGTTGTTCGAAGGCCTTGTTCTTCCAGAAGAACGCTCCGGGCATGGTGGTGGGGATGACGACCACGTAGAAGATTGCCCGGCCCAGAACCGCGGTCGCGACGCTGATGGCTGCGCCTAGGATCCACGGCAGTGGGTGGGCGATCCCTGCGACGGACAGGCAGACGAGAAACGCGAGATTTGCGCCGAGCAATGCGTTGCGGAGGCGATAGACCCAGCCGAAGGTGTTCCGTTGCACGTGGTGGGAGACGGCGCCTTCGTGCTCGGCCCCGCGCATGGCTCGTGCGTGACCGAGCAGTCCCGCGATCTCGATCGCCATGCCAGCGGCGATGGCGAGCAGGAGCGGGGCTGGCGAGGCGGGCATGAACGCGAGACCGAGCCAGCCCCCGAGCGTCAAGGACGTGCCGGCGAAAGCCGCGCCCGTCTGCCAGTGGTTCCAGAACGGCCTTGCCGGGATGCGATAGCACCGCACCATGAAGTGAATGGTGGCCACAGCGGCGACAACGGCTGCCACACCGGCGTTCCAGGCCACCAGACCCAGACCGGCGAAGTCCGCCAGCAGGTACACGCCCGCCGCGGCCCCGAACAGCACCGTCGCGAGCGCTTCGCGGCTCAGGTTCGAGTGGCGCAGGTTGTTGAATCCGCGATAGAACCGAGTTGCCTTGCCGAGGTGTGCCGTGGACGCGGCCATGCCGAGACCAACCAAGAGGAGGGCAGCGAACGCCAGAAGGTAGTTCGCCTGCCCCGTGAGGAAGGTCGTCACGAACACGCCAACCCCGGCCTGAACCGCCAGCGTGAAGGCCACCAGCGGGTTCTCGCGCGACGACAGGCGAGCGAGATTCCAGCCTACGGTCCTGCTGTCGTCGTCCTTGGCGTCAACCACCGGCCGGAAGGTCGCGTCTGCGCTTTCCTTGCGGTACTTCACCGGCGCCGAGTCCGGTCGCGTCACTTCGAGCGGTGTCTTGCGTTCCTGCTGGAAGCGGATGTTGGGATTGGTGATCGAGGGGTCCGGGAAACCGGGAATGCGGGTTTCGATCTGCGCCCGCTGGGCGGGAGTGTCCTCCACCACGCCGAAGTCGAGGGCGTTGCCAACGCAGGCAGAGACGCAAGCGGGCTTCAGTCCCACTTCCAGCCGGTCGACGCACATGTTGCACTTCTCGACCTGCCCCGCCATCGGATCGAGCTGGGGCGCGTTGTAGGGGCATACCCAAGTGCAGTAGCCGCAGCCGAAGCAGATGTCCGGGTCCTGGATCACCGCGCCGTATTCCGGGTGCTTGGTGTAGGCGCGGGTGGGGCAGCCCTTCAGGCACACCGGGTCGTCGCAGTGGTTGCAGGCCATCGAGATGTTGATGCGGGCGTAGTCGGGATAGGTGCCGCCTTCGACATAGCCCACCGAGCGGAAGCTGAGATGCGGCGGCAGGTCGTTCTTTTCGCTGCACGCCGCCTCGCAAGCGTGGCAGCCGATGCAGTTGTCGGCGGTGAAATGGAAGGCGTGCTGGCGCGTGCGGTTCGGGTTGTCGCCGATGCCGGCATCGCCGTTGATGTTGAGGCTCACGCCGTGATCGCCGTCCGGCAGGAGCTGGATGGGATTGCCATAGCGGTTCAGCGTCTCCGCATTGGCGCGCGCGAGGGCAGCGGTTTCGCCGGCAACTGCGAGCTTGGCGTAGTGCGGTTCGTCTTTGCGCAGCGGGATCATCAAAACGGCCTCATGGCGGCGTTCCAGCGTGCGGCTTCGTCTTGGTCCACCGGCTCAATCCGCACCGCGCACTGCTTGAATGCGGGCTGCCTCGAATAGGGATCGAGCAGGCCCAGCGTCAGCCGGTTGACGCATTCGTGGAAGTGGAACGGGATGAACACCATGTCGCCTGGCACCCGCTGGGTGCGCTGCGCCATCACCACGGCATCGCCACGCCGCGACACCAGCCGGGCATAGCCCATGTGGTCAAGGCCCAGTTCCTCTGCCGCGTCCGGGTTGATCTCCATGTACGGCGTCGGGGAAAACTTGTTGCAGTTCCCTACCTTGCCGGTCTTGGTGCGGGTGTGAAAATGCTCTACCACCCGGCCGCTGTTGAGCCAGAACGGGAACGCTTCGTCGGGTCGCTCGTTGTTCTCGACGTAGGGCAGCGCGAGCAGCCTGGCCTTGCCGTCCGGGAAGGCGAAGACGCCATCGGCGTAGAGCCGGGGCGAGCCGGTCTCGTCGCCTTCGCGCATGGGCCATTGCAGGCCGCGCGCAGCCTCGATCCTGGCGTAGGTCATGCCGGAGATGTCGAGGTTTCGGCCGCGCCCCTTCGAGCGCCCGCGGCCCGTAGACAGCTGCTTCATTTCCTCGAACGTGGCTTCGGGCGTTGCCGGCCAGTTCATCTCGGCGGCCTTCGGCCAGCGCTTGGCGAGGGAGGTGAAGATCCAGTGGTCGGAGCGGGAGTCCGCGTGTGGCTTCGTCACCGGTCGGGTGATGTTGACGCGCCGTTCGGTGTTGGTGAAGCAGCCTTCCTTCTCCGCCCACACCGAGGCCGGCAGATAGACGTGAGCGTAGTCGGCGGTCTCGACATCCTCGTAGGCATCCTGGACGACGCAGAAGTCGAGCTTCTGCATGGTCTTGCGGATGCGTGGGGAGTTGGGCATGGAAGTCATGGGATTGGTGGCGATGACCCACAGCGCCTTGATCTGGCCGGTCTCGATGGCGGGAAAGATGTCGGTCTGGAAGAGGCCCCGCTTGGTCGGGAAGAACTCGGGATCGACATTCCAGAACTTGCCCACTTCCTGGCGGTGGACCGGGTTCTCGAGCTGCCGATAGCCGGGCAGACCGGAACAGGACGACCACTCCCGCGTGCCCATGGCATTGCACTGGCCGGTGATGGAAAGGCTGGTGCCCCCGGGCTTGCCGACGTTGCCGGTGACGAGATTCAGGTTGTTGATGGCGCACACACCATCGGTGCCGTGGGTGGATTGGTTGATGCCCATCGTCCAGATGGCCATCGCCGCGCCAGCCTTGCCGTAGAGGCGGGCCACGGTGCGGATGGTGTCCTCGTCGATGCCGCAGATGCGCGCTGCGGTGGTGGGGTCGCATTGCTCGACCGTTGCGGCGAGGTCCTCGAAGCCTTCGGTGTGAGCGCGAATGTAGGTTTCATCCGCCAGGCCTTCGTCGAGGATGACGTGGCACAGGCTGTTCAGGAGCACGAGGTCCGTGCCCGGTGTGATGGGCAGGTGGATGTCCGCGAGCTGGGCGAACATGGTGACGCGCGGATCGACCACGATCACGGGGAACCTGCGCCTCTCCAACGCCTCCTTGAGGCGCCAGTAGATGATGGGATGCTGTTCCGGCAGGTTCGAGCCGAACGCAAGCAGGCATTCGGTGTGGTCGAAGTCGGCGTAGCAGCCAGGCGGACCGTCGGCACCGAAGGAGCGCTTGTAGCCAGCCACCGCCGAGGCCATGCACAGAGTGGTGTTGCCGTCGTAGTTGTTGGTGCCGATGACGCCGCGCACCAGCTTGCCAAGGGTGTAGAACTCCTCGGTCATGATCTGGCCGGTGGAGATGACCGCCACCGAGTCGCGGCCGTGTTCCGCCTGGATGCGCTGGAACTCGGCGGCGACGCGGTCCAGCGCCGAGTCCCAGTTGCTCGGCTGCCACTCCTCGTAGATGCGTTCCCGCACCTTCGGCGAGCTGCCGCGTCCTGGCGCCGCGAAGATCTGCGCCTGCGTGAGCCCCTTGATGCAGAGCTTGCCGCGGTTGACGTCGGCCCCGCCCACGCCGCGGGTGGTAACGGGAGAGCCGGCCGCATCGACACCCACCTCGATGGAGCAGCCGACGGAACAGTAGCCGCAGGTGGCGTACTTCCATTCCGCCACGCCCTTGTCGGCGATGCGGATGGGGTTCTTCTTGCGTCTTCCAAAGAGCATGGCGTCAGTTCCCGATCTCGACCCGACCACCCACGACCCGTGCGGCGAACGTGCGCACGGACACGGCGGAGTCCTCGATGCAGGCTCCGGTTTCGAGGTTGAAGTGCTGCTTGAAGATAGGCGAGGCCACCACCAGCTGGCCGTTCAGGTCGCCAACGATGCCGCGCGACAGCACCGGCGCCTTGCTGAAGGGGTCGAAGGCGTCAATGGCAAAGACCTCGCCGCTGCCGGACAGGCGGAACAGCGCCACCTGATCTTCGCCAACCAAGGCTCTCACGCCCAAATCGGGAATGAGGGTGTCGAGCGAACAGACTCCGGTCCAGTCCGTCATGCTCAGGCTTCCACCGCCAGTTCGTCAGCGACCGCCGGGCGCCGCTGGCCGCGCTCGCGAACGAACACGAGGGAGTCGTCGGCGCGGTCGCTGTTGACGAAGGTGCGGAAGCGCTCGAGCTTCTCTTCGTCCTCGATGGCCGCCTTCCACTCGCACTCGTAGGTGCCGATGACGTGCGCCATCTGCGCCTCCAGGTCCGCGGCGAGGGCCAGGCTGTCGTCGATGACGACGCGCTTGAGATAGTCGAGGCCACCTTCGAGGTTCTCCATCCACACGGACGTGCGCTGCAGGCGATCCGCCGTGCGGACGTAGAACATGAGAAAGCGGTCGATGAGCTGGATCAGCGTGGCGTCGTCGAGGCCCGTGGCGAAGAGGTCGGCATGCCGCGGCCTCATGCCGCCGTTGCCGCAGACGTAGAGATTCCAGCCGATCTCGGTGGCAATGACGCCCACATCCTTGCTCTGCGCCTCGGCGCATTCCCGGGTACACCCGGAAACGGCGAACTTGAGCTTGTGCGGGGCACGCAAGCCCTTGTAGCGATTCTCGATGTGGATGGCCATGCCAACGCTGTCGAGGACGCCGTAGCGACACCAAGTGCTGCCGACGCAGGACTTCACGGTGCGCACCGCCTTGCCGTAGGCGTGGCCGGTCTCGAAGCCGGCGTCGATCAGCTCGCGCCAAATCAGCGGCAGTTCGTGTACTTGGGCACCGAAGAGATCGATGCGCTGGCCGCCAGTGATCTTGGTGTAAAGGTCGTACTTTTTGGCCACCTGCCCGAGGGCAATGAGCTTGTCCGGCGTGATCTCCCCGCCAGCAACCCGGGGCACGATGGAGTAGGTGCCGTTCTTCTGCATGTTGGCGAGGAAGTGGTCGTTGGTGTCCTGCAAGGGCGCGTGCTTGGGCCTCAGCACGTGGTCGTTCCAGCAGGCGGCGAAGATGGACGCAGCCGCGGGCTTGCAGATGTCGCAGCCACGGCCCTTGCCGTGCTTCTCGATCAGTTCCGCAAACGTCCTGACGCCCGACATGCGCACCAGGTGGTAGAGCTCCTGGCGGGTGTGGGGGAAGTGCTCGCAGATGTCGGTGTTGATCTCGACGCCTTGGCGTTCGAGTTCGGCGTTCAGCACCTGCGTCACGAGCGGGGCGCAGCCGCCGCAGCCGGTGGCCGCCTTGGTGCAGCTTCGGACTGCGCCGAGGGTGGTTGCGCCCTCGCCGACGGCGGCGACGATTGCGCCCTTGGAGACATCGTGGCAGGAGCAGATCTGGGCGTCGTCCGGCAGCGAGTCGACGGCGCCGGCGGGCATCCCGCCTCCGTCCCGCAGCGGCAGGATCAGGCCATCGGGGTGTTTCGGCAGCGTCAGTTCGCTGCGCATGGTTTGCAGCAACATGCCGTAGTCGGCGGCGTCTCCCACCAAGACGGCGCCCAGGAGCTTCTTGCCGGTCTTGTTGACGACGATGCGCTTGTACACCTGCTCGCGTTCGTCGATGTAGGTGTAGGTGCTTGCGCCCGGGCTGCGACCGTGGGCGTCGCCAATGCTGGCGACATCGACGCCCAGGAGCTTGAGCTTGGTGCTCATGTCGGCGCCGCGGAAGGCGGCGGAGTCGTCTTCGGCCAGCGCGGCGGCGGCAACCTTGGCCATCTCGTAGCCGGGTGCGACGAGGCCGTAGATGCGACCTTCGTAGAGGGCGCACTCGCCGATGGCGAGGATGTTGGGGTCAGAGGTGTGGCAGCCTTCGTCGATGACGATGCCGCCGCGTTCGCCCACCCTTAGCCCGGCGTCTCGCGCCAGTTCATCGCGGGGGCGGATGCCGGCGGAGAACACCACAAGATCGGTTTCGAGCGTGGTGTCGTCGGCGAACTCCATGCGGTGGCGTGCAGATTCCCCATCGACTATGCGCACCGTGTTCTTGCCGGTGTGCACCTTAACGCCCAGCTTTTCCACCATGCCCCGCAGCATCGTTCCGCCGCCTTCGTCGAGCTGCGTGCCCATGAGCCCGGGCGCGAATTCCACGACATGGGTGGCGAGGCCCATGTTCTTGAGGGCATTGGCCGCTTCGAGCCCGAGGAGGCCGCCCCCCACGACGACGCCGACGGTTGCGCCAGCGCCGGAAGCCTCGATGGCGGCAAGGTCTTCGATGGTGCGATAGACGTGGCAATGCGGCCGGTCCCGACCGTCGATGGGCGGCACGAACGGGTAGGAGCCGGTCGCCAGAACCAGCGTGTCGTAATCGAGGGTGCGGCCCTGGCAGGTGGTGACGGTCTTGGCGTCTCGGTCGATCTCCAGCACGCGCTCGCCGGTGTGGACCGTGGCGGCTTCCGGGGGTGCATCAAGCGCGAGGTCGGCGGCGGCCCTGCCGGCGAAGTAGTCGCTGAGGTGAACCCGATCATAGGCACCGCGTGGCTCCTCGCCGAACACCGTGACCCCGACGCCGGGGATGTCGCCCGCGAGTTCCACAAAGCGATGCCCCACCATGCCGTTCCCAACCACGACAACGCGATTGACGACGGGGGAGCCTTGGCTGTTTGCGTTCATGCGGTCAGAAAAGCAAGACCCGTGCCACGCTGTTGACAGCCCCATCACGGCGGTTCGGTGGCTTCGTGGCGATGCCCACGGTGCATGGCACGGGGCACTCGCCCCGCAATGGCGCAGGCTGGCCTCTCTTAGCCCATCTTTACCAACAACCCCGTGATTTTCGCCCGATCTTGCGGTGATTGACGGTTTTGGGGTCGGCAACTCGTTGTTTTCCGGTTCCTGGTGGGGTGGATCGGCCGATGTAGTGCCATAATGGGGTGGTGTCGGTTGACATGGGTGGCGGGCGCCGCTACCGTCACCCGCCATGTTCATCCGCCGTACCCTCACCCGCCGCACCGGCGGCCAGGACTACCACTCCCACCGCCTCGTGCACAGTCGGCGCGACGGCGCCAAGGTCCGCCAGCGCACGTTGTTGAACCTCGGCAGCGATTTCGACCTGCCTGTGGAGGAGTGGCCGGAACTGTGCCGGCGCATCGACGAGATCTTGAACGGCCAGGCGCCGCTCATCGACGATGCGCCGGCTGCCGTCGAGGAAGAAGCGCAACGGATCGGGGCGCAACTGCTGGCCCGCGGCCGGGCGGGGGACGCCGAAGCGGTGCGTGATCCGGTCCGTGTGGACGTGGCGTCGCTCGAGTTGACGCGCCCGCGCAGCGTGGGCGTCGAGCAGGCGGGACTGTGGGCGGTCGAGCGGTTGGGCCTGATGGAGTTGCTGTCGACCCTGGGCATCAACGCGTCGCCGTGCACGGCGGCGGTGGCCTCGATCGTGGCGCGGCTTGCGTACCCGGCCTCGGAGCGGGCCACGCACGCCTGGCTGCGCGAGCGCAGTGCCTTGGGGGAGTTGCTGGGTGTGGACTTCGAGACCATGGGGGCGATGCAGTTGTACCGGGCCTCGGATGCCTTGGCTGCCCACCGCGAAGCGATCGAGGCGCATCTGTTCGAGAGCGCCATGGACCTGTTCGACCTGGCGCCGACGGTGACGCTCTACGATCTGACCAACACCTATTACGAGGGCGATGTGGCGGATCAGCCCGAGGCGCGGCGGGGGCATTCGAAGGAGAAGCGCAGCGACTGCAAGCTGCTCACCCTGGGGCTGGTGCTGGACGGGGGTGGTTTCGTGCGGCGTTCGCGGGTGTTCGCGGGCAACGTCAAGGAAGACCGGACGCTTTCCGGCATGCTGGACGCGCTCGGGGCACCGCCGGGGTCGCGGGTGGTGCTCGACCGGGGCATCGCCACCGAGCGACAGGTCGACTGGCTGAAGGCGAACGGGTACCGCTACATCGTGGTCTCGCGCGAGCGCAAGCGCCGCTTCGAGCCCGAGGCGGCACTCGCCCACCGCACCCGCAGCGGCGGGGTGGTGCATCTGGAGAAGGTGGACGACGCCGAGGCGGGCGAGGTGCGCCTGTACTGCTGCTCCGAGCAGCGTGCCGAGAAGGAGCGCGGCATGGCCGAGCGGTTTGCGCAACGCCTGGAGCGGGATCTCGATGCGATCAACGAGGGGCTGTCGCGGCCGCGCACGCAGAAGAAGCCGGAAAAGATCTGGCAACGCATCGGCCGGCTGGTGGAGAAGAGCCGCGGTGTCGGCCAACACTACGACATCGCGGTGGCAACCGACGAGAGCGGCAAACGGGCCGTGGCGGTGACCTTCCTCCGCACGCCGGTGGCCGGGACGATGCTCACCCATCCGGGCGTCTATTGCCTGCGCAGCAACGAGACCGACTTCAGCGAGGAGCGCCTGTGGCGCACCTTCACCCTGCTCACGGATGTCGAGGCGGCGTTCCGTTCCCTGAAATCCGAACTGGGCCTGCGCCCCATCCATCACCGCAAGCCGCGCCGTGCCGAGGGCCATCTGTTCATCACGGTGATCGCCTACCAACGGGTCCAGGTGATTCGCACCCGTCTGGCCGAGCGCGGCGACGGGCCGATGCGCACGGCGAACTGGACGACGCTCAAACGGATTCTCGGCGGCCGTCAGCGGGTGACCGCGACGTTCAAGCGCGCCGACGGACGCACGCTGCATGTGCGCAAGGCGACGCGCCCGGAACCGCAGCAGAAGGCCATCCTCGATGCCTTGGGGATCGCCTCCTCAGCCGGGGGGACACACCAGGCGGTCGTCTGAGGGGAAACCATCACGTCGGGCACGAATGTAGTGCCATGCGCGCGATTCGGTCAACCTAAATTGTTGAGATACAACAGTTTATTCTTTTCGTTGGTAAACTTGGGCTAGGGAGGATGGGGAGCCTTCCGCAGCAACGATCGCTCGCAGGAGGGTCATAGGACGGCTTGGGCTGGGGCAAGAAGCGTTGTCCGAAGGCAACGGTTTTTGTGGCGCTAATGCAGAGCCTACCTACCAGACCGACGGTCCGACGCGAATGTGGCGGATGCTGCGACGCTGCCACGTGTAGGCAACATGCACGGTGTCGTTCGCGCAGATGACCGCAGGATAGGAGAATTCGCCAGGCGCGCTTTCGAGCACATGCGCCTGTCGCCACCGTCCATCTTCCTCGCGCACCGCCAGCGCCAGCGGCGTGCGCAAGCCGCCCCAACGGCCCTTGGGCGTGGCAGCGGGGTTGTAGGCAATGTAGGCAAGCACCACGCGGCCGTCCGGCAGATTGGCGGCGTCGATGCCGGAGTTGGGGTTCGGCAGCGAGGTGACTTCGAGGGGTGACCAGCCCGCACCATCGGCACTCGTCGTTCTTGCAACCACGCCGGCCTTGGTGCGAACAAATGCCTCGAAGCCTTGGCCGTGTCGCACGATGGCTGGCTGAATGCCGGACAAGCCGTTCGGGTCGGGAACTTCATGGCGAACCGGACCGGCGCCATCCGTCCCGGCCAGCCAAGTCCGCGGCAAGAGCTCGAAATGGCAGGTCCAGCCTTGGGCCTCCAGGCTCGAAGGACACAGAAGGTCGCCATTGTCCAATGCCAAGGGCTTGTTCTTGATCGGTCCGAGAATGCCGGATGGGAGCTTCCGCCCCGGCTTCCAAGTCGCGCCGCCGTCGTCCGAACGGAGCACCTCGCCACGCCACTTGCTCGGCGACTCACCCACCTTGTAGAACAGCAGCAGGCCGTCGGCCGTTTCCGTGAGCACTGGATTCCAGCACGCCTGCCCGTCCCCATCCGCCACCTGCCGCGGCGGCTGCCAATCGTCAGCACCCGGATCGAGCCCTCGACTCGCTGCGACCCAAATCCCAACGTCCGGGTTCTTCTCATGCGTCCCCCCGAACCACGCCACGACCAGCCGATCCGCCAGCGCGACGATCGTCGGCGCATGACACGCCGGCGTCGGCGCCTTGGCGGGGTCGAATACAAGCGCCACGTCACTCCCTTCCCACGTCAATCGGGCAAGTAGGTGGTGAGTGCCAGTCCCGGAATGCAGCGGTAGTGGCGCGCGTTTCCCGTCAGGAGGGCGTCGCCTCGCAGCGTGGCCGTGGCTGCGATGAGCGCATCCGCCAAGCCAAGTCCGTCGGAGAGCGCGTACGCTTCAAGGTATGTCGTCGCCCGTACGCCCACTTCCTCGGCCAGCCCGACAATCCGCCAGTCTCTCGTGCGGATACTCGCTCTGAGTCGTCGAATTTCGTTCTTGTTGTGGGCACCTTGGACGAGTTCCATGTAGGTAATGATCGAAAGCGCGACAGGATTCGCCGCGTCAATCGCCGCACGAGCGGACTCTCGCCCACGGAAGGACCAAATCAGGACATCCGTGTCAACCAGCATCGAAGCGCCCATGACGCAGGCGGCGCAGGTAGGAGGCAACGTCCGCCTTCTCGTCATGGTCTCGCCACATGCCGAAGGACGGATCATGGCCGGTGTCGGAGGATTTGGCTTCGGCAGCATCGATGGGTACCAGCCGTGCCCGCGGTTTGCCCCGATAGGTGACCGTGACCTGTTCCCCACGCTCCACGCAGTCTAGGACTTCGCCGATACGGGTCCTTAGGCCCTTGGCAGAAACGTCCATTTCCCGTCTTCCCCGCCATCTCAAAGTGATACTCGCAAGTGTACACTTCACGAACTCCATCACGCCACGGCCATCCGCGTTCTAGCCCGACTTCGACAACTCAGGGTGTTTCCAGGCTGATTCGGCGTGATATCGACGGATGTTGCGTTGCAAGTGCCTGTTTTCGTTGACCGGCGATTCGTGGAACGGGCTGTAGTGCCGACCTTGGTCCTTGACGGGGCCGCGCGTTCGGGCAGGCTGTCGGACCATGTTCGTGCGCGCCAGGAGACGCTTCAAGGACGGCAAGGAGCACCGCCACTGGAGCGTCGTGGAGAACTGCCGCAACCCCGACGGCCGGGCGGTGCAGCGCCAAGTGCCGTATCTGGGCGAGATCGACGACAGCCAGCGGGCGGCGCGGTGCCGGTCGATCGAGATTCTGTGCGGCGCGTCGGGTTCCAGGCCGGTGGCGCCGTTCCCGGCGGACCGGGAGGCGCCGGAGCTGGACTGCGAGGTGGTGCGCATCGAACTCGGAGGTCTGCGGCTGCGGCGGGCGCGGCAGTGGGGGGCGTGCTGGCTGGCGCTGGTGCTCTGGGAGCGCCTGGAGCTGGACCGGTTCTGGCGCCCGCGGCTGCCGCCGAGCCGGCAGGGCACGCGCTGGCTGGACGTGCTGAAGACGCTGGCGTGCTGCCAGCTGATCGATCCGGGCAGCGAGTGGCGGCTGCACCGGCACTGGCACGAGCACGGCGCCATGGGGGATCTGCTGGGCCGGCCGGCGCAGGTGGTGGGCGGCCACACGCCGTGCCGCTGCCTGGACAGGCTGCTGGTCCACAAGCGCGCGTTCTTCTCGTTCCTGCGGGAGCGCTGGGAGACGCTGTTCGACGCCCGCTTCGACGTCCTGCTCCACGACCTGACGTCCACCTGCTTCGAGAGCGACCCGCCGTTCGACGACAAGCGCCGGTTCGGCTGCAGCCGCGACAAGCGCCCGGACTGCGTGCAGGCGGTGATCGCGCTGGTCGTCACCCCGCAGGGCTTTCCGCTGGCCTGCGAGGTGATGCCGGGCAACACCAGCGACAAGACCACGCTGGCGGACTTCCTGGAGAGGATCGAAGACCGGCACGGCCGGTCCGACCGGGTCTGGATCATGGACCGGGGGATCCCGACCGAGGAGGCGTTGGCGGCGATGCGGGCCGGCGATCCCCCGGTGCGCCATCTGGTCGGCACGCCCAAGGGCCGTCTGACGCGGCTGGAGAAGTCGTTCGCGGGGCTGCCCTGGCGCGAGGTCCGCGAGTCCGTCGAGGCGAAGCCTCTGGCCGAGGACGGCGAACCGTACATCCTGGCCCAGAGCCGGGCGCGCATCGCCAAGGAGCGCGGCATGCGGCGGCGGCGCCTGAAGAAGCTCCGGCGGCGTCTGCACGAGCTGCGCGGGCAGTCGTTGAAGCGCGACGAGCTGCCGCTCGGGCTCGGCGCCGCGAAGAAGGAGGCGGGGCGCGCGTGCCATCTGGTCGAGATCCGCCTGCCTGCGGCGGACGAGTCCGTGACCCCGGAGACCTTCGCCTTCGCGCTGCGCCGCGACCGGCTGCGCCGGGCGAGACGCCGCGAGGGGCGCTGTCTGCTGCGCTCCAATCTCACCGGCGAGGACCCCGCCACGCTGTGGCGGCACCACACGCGGCTCACCGAGATCGAGCAGGCCTTCAAGGAACTCAGGCACGACCTCGCCGTCCGTCCGGTCTTCCACCAGCGCGAGGACCGGATCGAGGCGCACATCTTCGTCGCCTTCGTCGCCCACTGCCTGCACGTCACCCTGAAGAACCTGGCGCGGCCGCGCGCGCCGGGCCTTGCGCCCAGCGCCATTCTCGAGAAGTGCTCCACCATGCAGATGGTGGATGTCCATCTGCCGACCACCGACGGGCGGCACCTCGTGCTGCCCCGCCGTACCGACCCGACCCGCGATCAGCCACTGCTGCTTCATCAACTCGGTCTGGAACTGCCGGAACAGCCGCCCCCTCGAATCTCCGCCTGACCCGCCGCCCGCGCCAACCGCCCGGCACCTTGCAGTGCCGACCTTTCGTGCCCGTGGACAATGAATCAACGACTTGCACGCGTGAAACGGTTGAGTTGTCGAAGTCGGGCTAGCCAACTGCCGACGCGCTCGCAAGGGCGCGCTAGTTGACAAGAACCTTCAGGCGGATACCTCGCTGCGCCACACTGCCGGGCGCAGCAGCAGGATCGCCACGGCGACCGCCAGCAGCGCAAATGCAAGAATGGGGAACAGCGCCTGCAGTGTCACCCATTGGCCGAGCGCGGCGAGCGGCAAGGTGACGATCTGGGCGATGCCCATGTTGAGGTTGAGCACGCTCATCACCCGACCGCGAAGGTTGGCCGGGGCCACGAGTTGGATCAGCGCCGTTCCGGCGATCTGCGACGTCGCCATCGCAATGCCCAAGCCGAAGTTGCCGATGACCGCGTTGGCAACGGTGTGTCCGCCGCCGAATACGAGGAACGAGAGGCCGAAGCCCACGGTGCTCAAGGCCACGATGCGTCCCTTGCGCTCGTAGCGGGAGAAGCGCGCCATGAGTCCCGATGCAAGCAAGGCACCAATGCCCCACGTGGCAGCCACGAGGCCGAAGTCGCGCACGGGCACGCCGACCACCGTGGTGATCCACGTCGGGCCCAGATTCGCGACGGCAGGGAAGCCGAGCCCCATCATCGTCACCAAAAGCACCACCACCCAGAGGATTCTTGGCTCGGCACGGGTGTAGGCCAGCCCTTCGCGGATGTCCTGCAGCGCCGCGCCGACGCTGAACGCCGTGGCGTGGTGTCGACGCTCGGTGCGGTGGCGCATGAGGAGCAGGGCCAACACCTCCGCCAAGTGGCCGAACGCGCCGACCAGATAGCCGACGCCGGGGCCAAAGGCGTCAATGACGAAGCCGGTGCCCACCAGTGCCACAGGCAACGCCACCTGACCGCCGGCGGCGTTGAGAGCAATGCCGGCCGTGGTGCGATCGCGTCCGAGAATGTCCGGCACGATCGCCTGCCGGGTGGGTGCATCGATGGATGCCAGCGCCGAGGAGACGAACACGAGGCCATAGAAAACGACGAGGTTGGTGCCCTGTGCGTCCCCGACGATCATCAGCACGCCGATGGCGATGTTGAACGCAAGCGCGGCGAGCTGGGTGACGATGAGCAGCTTGCGGCGGTCGAAGCGATCCGCCAGGGCGCCGCCGTAGAGCCCGAACAGCAGCATCCCGCCGCCCCGCACCGCCGCGATGAGACCCACGAGCACGATGCGCAAGTCCGCCTCGGCGCTCGCCTGCACCCAGATGATCTGCGCCACGAACTGGAACGGGCTCAGCGCGTGCGCGATCAGGAGGCCCAGGAAAAGAAGGCGGAAGTCGCGCACGGCAAGCGGCGCGAACATGCCGCGGGATTGGGCGGCGGCAGGCTCGGAAGGCAATAGACGAATGAGGTCCGCCAGCCGGCGGCCCGTTGCGGCAAAGGGCAAGCCTAACCCCCCACGCGCCGCGATGTCGCGCGTCGCCGGCGTGCCCTCGCCCTAGGCAGCCTGTCGGGCTTTGCCGTCTCGACGAAGTTCGACTTACGTGATGGGGCGGCTTGGGCTAGCCCAAGTTTACCAACGAAAAGAATAAACTGTTGTATCTCAACAATTTAGGTTGACCGAATCGCGCGCATGGCACTACATTCGTGCCCGACGTGATGGTTTCCCCTCAGACGACCGCCTGGTGTGTCCCCCCGGCTGAGGAGGCGATCCCCAAGGCATCGAGGATGGCCTTCTGCTGCGGTTCCGGGCGCGTCGCCTTGCGCACATGCAGCGTGCGTCCGTCGGCGCGCTTGAACGTCGCGGTCACCCGCTGACGGCCGCCGAGAATCCGTTTGAGCGTCGTCCAGTTCGCCGTGCGCATCGGCCCGTCGCCGCGCTCGGCCAGACGGGTGCGAATCACCTGGACCCGTTGGTAGGCGATCACCGTGATGAACAGATGGCCCTCGGCACGGCGCGGCTTGCGGTGATGGATGGGGCGCAGGCCCAGTTCGGATTTCAGGGAACGGAACGCCGCCTCGACATCCGTGAGCAGGGTGAAGGTGCGCCACAGGCGCTCCTCGCTGAAGTCGGTCTCGTTGCTGCGCAGGCAATAGACGCCCGGATGGGTGAGCATCGTCCCGGCCACCGGCGTGCGGAGGAAGGTCACCGCCACGGCCCGTTTGCCGCTCTCGTCGGTTGCCACCGCGATGTCGTAGTGTTGGCCGACACCGCGGCTCTTCTCCACCAGCCGGCCGATGCGTTGCCAGATCTTTTCCGGCTTCTTCTGCGTGCGCGGCCGCGACAGCCCCTCGTTGATCGCATCGAGATCCCGCTCCAGGCGTTGCGCAAACCGCTCGGCCATGCCGCGCTCCTTCTCGGCACGCTGCTCGGAGCAGCAGTACAGGCGCACCTCGCCCGCCTCGGCGTCGTCCACCTTCTCCAGATGCACCACCCCGCCGCTGCGGGTGCGGTGGGCGAGTGCCGCCTCGGGCTCGAAGCGGCGCTTGCGCTCGCGCGAGACCACGATGTAGCGGTACCCGTTCGCCTTCAGCCAGTCGACCTGTCGCTCGGTGGCGATGCCCCGGTCGAGCACCACCCGCGACCCCGGCGGTGCCCCGAGCGCGTCCAGCATGCCGGAAAGCGTCCGGTCTTCCTTGACGTTGCCCGCGAACACCCGCGAACGCCGCACGAAACCACCCCCGTCCAGCACCAGCCCCAGGGTGAGCAGCTTGCAGTCGCTGCGCTTCTCCTTCGAATGCCCCCGCCGCGCCTCGGGCTGATCCGCCACATCGCCCTCGTAATAGGTGTTGGTCAGATCGTAGAGCGTCACCGTCGGCGCCAGGTCGAACAGGTCCATGGCGCTCTCGAACAGATGCGCCTCGATCGCTTCGCGGTGGGCAGCCAAGGCATCCGAGGCCCGGTACAACTGCATCGCCCCCATGGTCTCGAAGTCCACACCCAGCAACTCCCCCAAGGCACTGCGCTCGCGCAGCCAGGCGTGCGTGGCCCGCTCCGAGGCCGGGTACGCAAGCCGCGCCACGATCGAGGCCACCGCGGCCGTGCACGGCGACGCGTTGATGCCCAGGGTCGACAGCAACTCCATCAGGCCCAACCGCTCGACCGCCCACAGTCCCGCCTGCTCGACGCCCACGCTGCGCGGGCGCGTCAACTCGAGCGACGCCACGTCCACACGGACCGGATCACGCACCGCTTCGGCGTCCCCCGCCCGGCCGCGGGCCAGCAGTTGCGCCCCGATCCGTTGCGCTTCTTCCTCGACGGCAGCCGGCGCATCGTCGGTGAGCGGCGCCTGGCCGTTCAAGATCTCGTCGATGCGCCGGCACAGTTCTGGCCACTCCTCCACAGGCAGGTCGAAATCGCTGCCGAGGTTCAACAACGTGCGCTGGCGGACCTTGGCGCCGTCGCGCCGACTGTGCACGAGGCGGTGGGAGTGGTAGTCCTGGCCGCCGGTGCGGCGGGTGAGGGTACGGCGGATGAACATGGCGGGTGACGGTAGCGGCGCCCGCCACCCATGTCAACCGACACCACCCCATTATGGCACTACATCGGCCGATCCACCCCACCAGGAACCGGAAAACAACGAGTTGCCGACCCCAAAACCGTCAATCACCGCAAGATCGGGCGAAAATCACGGGGTTGTTGGTAAAGATGGGCTAGGGCAAGAAGCGTTGTCCGAAGGCAACGCTTCTTGTGGCGCCAGGTTGGGGGAAAATGCCCGCCCTAGAGAACTCTCGCGCCATCCCCGGCGCAATGACGAGGTAACGAGGCCGTTGGTCAGCAAGGAACCGAGCGCATGCCGCGTCCTCGTCTGGATGTGCGTGCTGATCGCCGTCAACCAACTCGGCTTTGGTGCGGTGATTCCGGTGCTGCCGCTGTATGCACAGTCGTTCGGTGTGTCGCAGGCGGCAATCGGTGGCACCGTGGCCGTGTATGGGCTCGCGCGGGTCCTGCTCAGCATCCCTACGGGCAAGGTGGCGGATTGGCTGGGGCGGCGCTCGGCGCTGGCCGCTGGCGGCGTGCTCTCTGCGCTCGGCAATCTCTGGTGCGCGATGGCTGGAAGCTACGCGGAACTCGTGCTGGCGCGGTTCGTGGCCGGCGCCGGTGCCGGTGTGGTGCTGACTGCGGGAATGATCGTCCTGGCGGACATCACGCGCTCGGCCACACGAGGCCGGACGATGGCCATCTATCAGGGCGTGTTCCTGTTCGCCGTGGGCATCGGGCCCTTTCCGGGCGGCTTCCTTGCCGAGCGGTTCGGGCTCGATGCACCGTTTGTCGTGTATGGCGTTGCGAGTGCCGTGGTCGCGGCAGTGGCATGGTTCGCGGTTGCGGAAACGCGTTCGCTGGGCGACGCCGATGCCGAAGGCGGCGCCGCCCAGCCCTTGCGCCAGCAGCTTCGTGTGCTGGCGGCCAACATGGGATTCCTGCTCACGTGCACGCTGAGTCTCGTCGGTGCCGTTGCCCGAACCGGAGCCTTGTTCAGCGTCGTGCCTGTGCTGGCTCGCGAGCGGCTGGACCTCTCTGCAACCCAGATCGGCTTCGGCTTCGCGGTCGGCAGCGTCCTGGGGCTCTTGGTCACATACCCCGCTGGCGCCCTGGTGGACTACTACGGGCGCAAATCCGTCATCGTGCCGGCAACATTCTTCACCGCCGGGTCGATGTTGGCGTTCAGTCTCGCCCCCGACTACGCCTGGTTCCTGCTCGCCTGCGCCGTGTGGGGCAGCGCGACCGCCGCCAGCGGCGCCGCTCCTGCTGCCTATGCCGCGGACTCAGCCCCACCCGGCATGAACGCCGCCGCCATGAGCGGCTACCGGATGCTCAGCGACATCGGCTATGTCGCCGGCCCCATCCTGCTCGGCTGGCTGGCCGACTGGCAGGGGCTCGACGCACCGATGTGGGTGGCTGCGGCCGCCCTGGCGATTGCCACGGTGTTGTTCGCAACGCTGGCACCGGAGACGCACAGAGGGAAACCGTAGCCCATCGCGCCTCCGCGTCGCAGCCCGCCGGTCACATCGCCGAAAAGCGGACGCGAGAAGCCGAAGTGCCCCGGAGTGAAGGGGCGTGTCGGGTTCCTTTCTATGCAACTGCCGCGAGCGACAGCACCGCCGGCATGCCGTCACCGCATAGCTGCCATTCCCCACCATCGGACACGCGCCAAACTTCGCCCGTGTCGGTGCCGACCAAGACGCCGCCCGGAACCTCGGGGTCCACCGTCAGGCCGTGGAAGTTGGCGGCACTTGGCGAGTGTGCCTCGTCGCACATCGATCGCCATGCCTCACCGCCGTCTTCGGAGCGAAACAGCATCGCCCTGGAACCGCCCGCCTCGCGGTGGTTCGAGAATGCCGTTGGGGCACTCGCCACCGTCAGGCTGTAGGGCGCCCGCGGATCGACGCACATGGGACGCGAGTAGCGCGGCGTGATGCCCTTCCAGGCATACGTCCAAGTGGCACCGGCGTCGTCCGAGCGGAAGACGCCGGCATTGGGCTCCACCATCTCGGCAACGCCATCGAGCCGGCCGTAGCCCGTGGAGGCGTAAAGCGTGTCGGGCTCAGCGGGATGCGGAAACATCATGTGCAGGTCGGGATTGTCGCCGGGCAGCACCATCTCCCACGTCTCGCCAGCGTCCTCAGACACCGCAATGCCGCCCACTTCCACGCCAACCCAAAGCCGATTTCCGGCAGCCACCAGCGCTCTGGCCCTCGCCCCCACCGGCGGTTTCACCGGCACGCACCAGCCACCTTCCTCCGCCAAGCGGGCCAGCGAGGGAAGCTCCGTCCAGCTGTCGCCGTTGTCGTCGCTGCGGAACAGGCCCGTCGGGGCAGTTCCGGCATAGATCGACCCGTTGCCATCGCCTCGAACCTGCCACACCTCGCGGCCTTCGAGCCCCGACGGGTTCCACGCCTTGCCATCGTTGGAGGCAAACAGCCCATCGCCCGTGCCCGCGAACAACCGCCCGCCCACCTGCACAAGCTCTCGCACGCCACGGCTCTCGTGAACCTGTTGAGGGTCGCCGCCGGACACTATGAAGACGCCTCGTGCGGTTCCTGCGTAGATGTCCATGGTGTCCTCCTATTCGAAGTACTCGTCAATCGGAACGTACTCTTGGTCAGGTGTCCACCTGAAAACGGTATCTGTTCCATTGTGGCTCTCTGACTTGTCTGGTCGGGGGCCCCGATAGCTATCGGCAATGCAAGTTACAACCTCAAAGTTGCTGTTCTTGTCCTCCTTTAGGTTTTGCCAGCACACCTCACTGTCACCGCCAGGGTCGTTCAGGAGGAACCAGTCCTTCTTCCCGCACCAATAGCCGGTTACCAACACCGCGTGACACCCGAAATCCTCTGTATCCCAGCCGAGCATAACTGGAAGACCTATGTCTATGGAGCGGGTGACGAAACTCCACGTCGAGTCGCTGGCATACTTATTGCCCTCATAACCAAAGCGCGTTCTGTAGCCGTATTCATTCATGATCCTATTTAGGATTTTGTGGGCCTTTTCGAAGTGCTCCCCTCCGAAGAACCAGCTCCCCATCACTTCGCGCTCGCTCTTTTGTGTCCGATAGTGCTGGATGATGGGGTCATCGATCCTCTTGCCTTGAGCACGCCTTCCGTGTCTTCTTCCGCGCCGAATCTCGCCGAAGTCACGAGCAAACCTCGGATATAGTGCAGCCAGCATCATTGCTGTAGTGTAGTACAGACAAAGACTGTCATGCTCGCCCTGCCGATAGTGCGGCACACCAAGCAACTCTACCTTGTACGTCATGGCCGCATCTCCCCCATGATAATCACTCCTCCTCCAGCATCACCAGCAATGCCCCGTTGTCCACCTGGTCGCCAGCGGCCACGTGCACTTCGGTGACGTTGCCGTCGAAGGGCGCGGTGATGCGGTGCTGCATCTTCATGGCTTCGATGACCAGGAGGAGTTGCCCGGCCTGCACCGTGTCGCCGACGCCGATGTGAGTGGCGAGGACGTTGCCGGGCATGGGGGCGGTCAGGCCGCCCTTGATGTCGAGCAGGCCCGGGATCGGCAGGCGGGGGAGTTCCTCGATCTCCACGTCGCCGGTGGGGCCGTGGACCAGCCAGTTGTCGCCGTGTTCGGTGACGGACATGCGGGTTCTGCGACCATCGATCTCGAGGTCCACCTCGCCGCGCTCGGCGTGGAAGACGGCGACGCTGGACTCGTTGCCTCCGATTTCCGCCTCGAAGGAGCCGTTGCGCAGCGAACGGTAGCCGATGGCGACTTCCTCGTCGCCGACTCGGTACTTGCTGCGCTCTGGCGGCATTCGCGAGTTGCGCCAGCCGCTCGGGAAGCCGGTCAGGGTCTTGGCCAGCGTCCGGCGCTTGGCTTGCGCGTACATTGCGGCGGCGATGATGGCGTCGGTGACTTCCTGTGGGCCTACATCCCGCGCGCGGGGTGGGGCGATGCGCTCGATGAAGTCGGTCGTGGTGTCGCCGGCGATGAACGCGGGGTGGCGGAGGGTGGCGACCAGGAAGTCGCGGTTGTTGCGCAGCCCTTGCAGGCGGGTTTGCTCGAGTGCCCGGGCGAGCCTGGAGGCGGCTTCGCGGCGGGTGGGGGCGTGGGTGATGACCTTGGCGATCATCGGGTCGAACTCTTGGCTCACCGGGCTGCCGGACTCGACGCCGGAGTCGTAGCGGGCCGCGCCTTCCGCCGGCACCCATTCGAGCACGGTTCCCGGCGACGGCAGGAAGTCCCGCTCTGGGTCTTCTGCATAGAGCCTTGCCTCGATGGCGTGGCCGTCGATGGCGAGGTCTTCCTGGGCGTAGCCGAGCTCCTCGCCCTCGGCGATGCGGAGTTGCTCGCGCACGAGGTCCAGCCGCCGGTGCTTCCCTGCTTGGGCGAGGCGGGCGATCTCTTCGGTCACCGGATGCTCCACTTGCAGCCGGGTGTTCACTTCCAGGAACCAGAAGTCGTCGCCATCGAGCAGGAACTCGACGGTGCCGGCGGAGGAATAGCCGATCTGCTTCGCGGCAGACACCGCAGCTTCGCCCATGCGCGCGCGCAGTTCTGGGCTTACCGCTGGCGATGGCGCTTCCTCGATGATCTTCTGGTGGCGGCGCTGGATGGAGCATTCGCGCTCGAACAGGTGCACGAGGTTGCCGTGGGTATCACCGAGGATCTGGATTTCGACGTGGCGGGAGGAGGTGACCCAGCGTTCGAGGAAGAGGGTGTCGTCGCCGAAGGCGGCGCCGGCCTCGCGGCGGGCACCGGTTACGGCTTCTTCCAGGCCATCAGGGCCTTCGACAACCCTCATGCCACGCCCGCCGCCGCCGGCGGAAGCCTTCACCAGCACGGGGTAGCCGATCTTCTCGGCAGCCGCCTCGATGTCCTCGCCGGGCTTGAGTTCGATGGCCGGGAGCGTGGGCACCTTGGCCTCCTGGATGATGCGCTTGGCCGAGAGCTTGTCGCCCATGGCGGCGATGGCCTCGGAACTCGGCCCCACCCAGAGGATGCCGGCGCGCGTGACGGCGTCGGCGAAGCGCGTGTTTTCGGAAAGGAAGCCGTAGCCGGGATGGACGGCGTCGGCGCCAGTGCGCCGGCAAGCGGCGAGCACCTTCTCCGCATCGAGATAGGTTTCGGCGGAGGTGCGGCCGTTGAGGGCGATGGCCACGTCGGCCTCGCGCACAAAGGGCGCGCCGGCATCGCCGTTCGCGTACACGGCAACCGTGCCGATGCCCATGTCGTGCGCCGTGCGGATGATCCGCCGGGCAATCTCGCCCCGGTTGGCGATGAGCAGGCGACGAATGGGCTGGATGGCGTTAGCTGGCATGGAGGGACCTCATGGTTCGTTGTCGGGGGTTGCGGCGAGCCGATGGCTTGGGCACGCTGGACGCGCCGGAGAGCAGCCACGAGGGCCTCGCATCTCGCACGGATGGCTCGTAGGCGCTGCTCCAACGCCAGTCCTCGGGAGAATCGCAGAGGCTGGCGTTGACGGGATTGGCGCGGATGTAGTCGGCGGCAATGCGGAAATGGCGCTCGCTGCGAATGGCACGATCGAAGTAATCGCTGGCCCAGACGCGACCCTTGCGCCCGAGCGCTGCGTTAATGCGCCGAGCTGTATGCGATTTCCACGAATGCACGATCGAAGACAGCGGCGTTCCAACAAGAGGGGTGAAAAGAGCGTGCACATGGTTCGGCATGATCACCCACTCGTGCAAGAGATAACGCTCCTCATGGAAGTGAAGGCATGCGTCTCGAACGAAGGCCGCGATATCGGGCCTCCGCAGCCAACAGACCCCGTGGCTGGTATCCAACGCGGCGTGGACATCGCGCCGCCAAGCCGCGTTGGCAGGCGCTGTTCGCCGCTGACCGGATCTGTCCACCAACTGACGGCGAATCGCGTGCGGCAGGCTGTCCGCAAGTCGAAAGCAAACGTGCTGCGGGACCTCGCCGGCCTCCACATGCGGGAGGTGCGTGCGGTGATTCGATGACGAGGGCGCAACTCCGGCACGTGTGCCGTGCCACTTCGCGGGCTTGCGCCCGCCAGGGAAGGCAGAATGCCTTCCCTCCGAGGAGTCGCTGCTGACGCGCGGGTCCGCAACGTCACGGTTGGGGCGAATGCGTTGATTGAGATAGGGCTGCAGGCGCGGTGACGGGCCTTCGGAGGGAAGGCGTTCTGCCTTCCCTGGCGGGCGCAAGCCCGCGTCTTGTTGGTTGTTTGCGTTGGCCATGTGGCCCCGTCCTTCCGTTCCTCAGAATGTGTCTATTGTCGCAAGAATGTGTCTATTGTCGCAAGAGGGAAGGGCGATGCACGAAGCGCGTTACATTCGCCATGTGCCGAATTCCTTGGTGCCCTTGACTTCGTTGTTGTGGCAGGCGGAGAGGGACATGCCGATGATGTCGCGGGTGTCGCGGGGGTCGATCATGCCGTCGTCGGCGACGCGGGACGTGGCGAAGAGGCCCTTGGACTGCTCTTCGAGCTGGTATTCGACGCGTTCCACCCGCTTGTCGTTGGCCGCCTCGTCGAACTCCAGCCCCCGGCGCTGGGCCGCGGCGCGCTGGACGATGGTCATCACGCCGGCCTGTTGCTTCGGCCCCATCACGGCGATCTTGGCGGTGGGCCATGTATAGGAGAAGCGCGTGCCGTAGGCACGGCCGCTCATGCCGTAGTTGCCGGCGCCATAGGAAGCCCCGCAGATGACGATGATGTGCGGCACGGTGGAGTTCGAAACGGCATTGATCATCTTCGAGCCGTTCTTGGTGATGCCCTGCTGCTCGAAGTCGGTGCCGACGATGTAGCCGGTGATGTTGTGCAGGAACAGGAGCGGCACGTCGATCTGGTTGCAGAGCTGGATGAACTGGCTCGCCTTCTCGGACGACTCGTTCATCAGCACGCCGTTGTTGCCGAGGATGCCGATGGGGTAGCCGTGGATGGAGGCCCAGCCGCATACCAGCGTCGGCCCATACAGCGGCTTGAACTCCTCGAAGCGGGAGCCGTCCACCACCCGGGCGATCACCTCGCGCATGTCGAACGGGATGGAGAGGTCCTCGCCCACCATGCCAATGAGCTCGTCGGGGTCGTAGATGGGCGGATCCGCCGGCATGGAGGGCCCCGGCCCGAGCTTGCGCCAGTTCAGATGCGCCACCACCTCGCGGCACATGCGAATGCCGTCGAGCTCGTCCTCGGCCAGATAGTCGCCAAGGCCCGACGTGGTGGTGTGCATTTCCGCGCCAGACAGCGTCTCGCCATCCGCATCCTCCCCCGTCGCCATCTTCACCAGCGGCGGGCCGCCGAGCGACACCCGCGAGCGTCCGCGAATGAAGATGTTGTAGTCGCTCATGCCGGGCTGGTACGCGCCGCCTGCCGTCGAGACGCCGAACACCACCGAAATGGTGGGAATCCGCATCTTCGACAGTTCCGTGATTTCGTAGAAGAGCCGCCCCGACTCGGCGAAATGCCCGGTGGAACCGCGCAGGCTCTCCGCCACCTGGCGCTCGAACTCCAGCCGCTCCTCTTCTGGCGTCATGGGCTTGCGCTCGCCACCACTGCGGCTTCCGCCGCCGCGCAGGTCCGCTCCCGCCGACTCCACGAACTGCACATACGGCAGCCGGTTCTCGCGGGCGATCTCAAGCCCTCGCATCAACTTCTTGGAGTTGAAGTGGTTCATGGCCCCGGCCTGCACCGAGGGATCGTGCCCCAGGATCACGCACTCCACATCTTCGATGACGCCAACACCGACGAGGAAGCCGGAGCCGATGGTGAAGTGCGAATGCCAGGCCGCGAGGGGACTGATTTCGAGGAATGGAGCGTCCGGGTCCAGCACGTGCGCCACCCGCTCCCGCACCGGCATCTTCTCCCGCGCCGCCAGCCGCGCCATCGCCTCCGGCCCGCCGCCTTTCGCGGCCTCCCTGTAGAGCCCATCGAGCAAGTCGAGCTTGGCAAGCATCTCGCGCCGATTGATCTGGTATTGCTCGGCGCGCGTGTCGAGCCTCGATTGCAGAACCGCCATGCGGCTTCCCCCTCCCTCTATGTTCCCGCTGTGCCTTTGCCGCAAGAGCCCGACAAAGGCGCACTTTCTAGCAGATCGAAGGCGGTGCGGCCAGAGGATCGGCGACCGAGGACGAGGATCAGTCCAAAAAAACGAGCGACAGCACCGAACGCGCGCGACTCATCGCAACGTAGTGCTGCGACGGCCGTGGGGCCTTCGTGCCGAGGGCCGGCAAATCCACGACTACGATCGCCTCGTTTTCGAGGCCCTTGAATTCATCGATCCTGGCGAACCCTACCTTGTCGCTGGGGATGTTCCGCATCGAATACTCATCCAGCCGGAGCACATTGTCCGGTGGCATGAGGGCAATGGATGATTCCGCTAGATCGAATGGCGACAGGATCGTCACCAGCCCGGGGGCAAGCCCCCCCACGTCAACCAGCTCGCCAATCTCGCGTGCCGCTCGCTCGGCAGATTCCCACCGGTCGGATGCGGTTTGCCGGCGGACGTCCGGGCCGGCTCCGGCCCCATGCACACCCAGGTCGGCACCGAGTGTGTCCTGAATCCATTCCAGGATGACGCTGGTGTTGCGGCAGTTGATCCGCAACGGCACCCGCACAGGTGCGAGCGACTCCAGGCAGGTCCTGGCACGTGGATCGAAGCGAGGGGTCAGGGACTGGTTGTTCAGATCGTGGAACCAGCACCAGCGCCCCGCTTCCAGCCCGCCGGTCAGGACGCCGTCGAGCGTCTCGATGCAGCCCATCTCGAACAGGTCCTGCCCCTCGTCGACGATCAGTGCGTCGAAGCGGTCCAGTCCGGCCCGGCGGCAGTCGAGACGAATGCCGTCGATCAGCGATACCGTCAGCCCCGGCACCGAGAGCCGTGACGCGAGGAAGTGCCGCAGCCAGGGAGATCGGCATACCAGAGCCACCTGCAGGCCGGCTTCGGCCCAGCGCCGCGCAAGCCGCTCGGCGAGGAACGTCTTGCCGGTCCCCGCACCGCCGGCGCAGAGCACCCGGGGATTCGCCTCCGCCACGTCGGCCATGCGCATCTGGTCATCGGTCAGCTGTGCGACGCGTCGACGCACGTCCTCCACCTGCTTGAACAACTGGGCGTCGTTGCCGGCCGCAGGGGCGTCCACCTCGGGACGCAGGTACGTCTGAAGTCTGTCGACGTCGCAATCATCGGGCCGGTCTCGTCGTCCGCAGCGCTCATGCCAGTACTGGAACAGGTTACGTAACCACCCTTCGAGGTCGCGGCTGCGGCGTGCGTCGGCAAGCATCTCGGGGTCCCACTCAGCGCCGCCGCTCGGCCAGTCGCAGTCGGGGAACACCACTCCGTAGCCCGTGATGAACCGGTCGAGCACATCTGCAGGGAAATTGGCACGCAAGTCTTCCGTCAGTCCATGAAGCGCCGTCTGCGCCTGGCGGAACGGTCCTTCATGAGACGGTGTCGATCGGCCGTAGCGGTCCCGGTACTGCCAGACACCGTCGTGACAGGCGATGCTCCCGCCCTTGACCTCGAGCACGTACAGACCTTCCGGACCACAGATGACGAAGTCGATTTCCGGAAACCGCTTGTGCGGATGCCGGGTGGGCCGCAGCGAGTGAAAGGCCGCGTAACGATCGTCGAAGGCGGTGCACAGCCTCTCGAAAATCCGTTTCTCCGCCTGGCTGCCGGTGTCGTAGGGCGATGCCGGAACCATACGCATGGCGGTCGTCAGCCCCCGAGACTCTTGCGTACCTTCGCCTCGGTTGCGTAATCCAGACGCGCGCCGGACAGCAGCTCGAAGAATCGGTCCAGGTCGACTTCAGGGGAAATCCGGGGCTCGCCGGGGACTTCGATCGATGCAGTGCCTCCCTTGACGACGAGTCTGTACTCGCCGGCACGGAGGCTGATACGGGTGTGGATACAGTCCCACTTCTGCATTCTGGCAAGCGCCAGCGCCGCGGATTTCTCGCGGGAGTGCCAGGTCAGGCCGTCTCCGAACAGCTCGCGCAGCGGGAAAACCCTGGGCGGCGCTTCTCCCAGCTCGATCCCCGTGCCGGCGATGCGATGCGACAGGTGCGCCATGCGATGGGAGATCGCGTCGGCAAGCTCCCTGCCGCCGCGAAGCCACAGAGGAAGGTTCATCCATCCGTCCCGGACCCCGAACAGGATGGCGGCGGCCAGCCAGTCCGGCTCGGCAAGTCGGTCGCTCTCGTAGTCGAGAAGGTCCGCGCAATCGGAGCGCAGGAGGAACAGGGTCATGGCGCGCGCCAGGGGGGTGTCGTGACGCTCGAACAGCTCGCTTGCCGTCGCGTCGCCAAGCCCCGTCAGGGAGACGAGCGTGTCGTGGAGCTTCCCGACTCCCGCGCGCAATCGCGGGTCGAGGTCGGCAATGGCGGAGGCGAGATGTTCGATCAGAACGGCTTCGGCGCTTCCGGCGCACCCGGCGTCGCGCCATTCCACCAGGCGCTGAACGGATTCCCAGAAGAGCTTCGCCTGGGACGCGTTCTGCAGGTCGATTCGATCCTGCTCGGAGCTCACGGGCGCCGGCAGCGGTGCCATCCCTTCCCGGATCCACGCGCCGAGCCCGGCAAGGATGGGATGGTCATCTGCCGGCGGGAGCGCCCCACCTTCGTCGGGATCGAACGCGATCCGGCATGCACGGACCGCCCGCTCGCCCAGATTGGCGAAGCGCAGCAGCATCGCCATGACCCCCCCGGCGGCGAAAGGCAACTGGAGCGGGGTGGTGCGCTCCTCCGGTCCCTCGGCGGGAGGCCACGGGGTGTTTGCAGCCCTGGTGAACAACAGCTCCTTGCTCGTTCTGCGCTTGAAGAGCGCCAGCGGCACGTTGCCGAACTCTCCGGCGTCCGCTTCGCACGCCTGCTTGTCGTCCTTCGACTGAAACACGATGGAAGCGATGCGGGAGAGCGGCAGCGGCGCGGGCACGAGGAGCACGCGTTCGGTCCCCCGGAGCCGGTCCGGAAATCGAATCTCGTCGAGTCCGTCGTCACCGAACGCGAACATGCGGCCCGACAATCCGGCGAGGCCGACTTCGATGACGCACGGCCTGAGGTGCCCCGCCTCTCGCACGGACGATTCGATGGCCTCCCCGGACACCTTGCCGATGAACAGGGGAACCCACCCCGGAAAGTCGCCCAGGGTGTCGCGGTAGTACTTGCTCCCGAACCCCGCGGGCGGCATCACGAGACCGGCCGCGAGCATGTACATCAGGTTGAGGTGATTCGTGACGAGAAGCCCGGATTCCGGTGCCTTCGCGGTGGCAGGCACGTCTGTCGCGTGGAACAGTTCCGCGGTGGCCATTCACACTTTCTCCCTTCGCAGGATGTCCCGGTCCGCCGGCAGAACGCGCTCGACGTCGGTGCCCCCGCCGCGCTTCATGAACATGAACACCCGCTCCCTCGCCCTCGCGACCATGACGTAGAAGAGACGTCTGGCGGCGTCCGGGTCGGTACGCCGGACGAAGTGCTCGTCGATGTCCGCAAGCACCACCGTGTCGAACTCGAGCCCCTTGCACGCCTGCGCATTGATGACCAGGACGCCGCCCTCGTCGAACGCCACCTCGGTACGATGCCCGCTATGGTAGGTGTCGATGGTCGGCGGCGGATTGTCCGGGCGCACATCGGCGCAGCGGAGTGCTTCCAGGTATCGTTCCCGGACCCGATTGTTCGGAGCGATGACTCCGATGAGCTGCCGCGGGTCCCGGTCGGCCAGACGCAGGATGCCGCGCACGACGGCGTCCCATCTGCCTTCCGCGTACGTGTAGAGCACCGGTACGGCACCTGATGACGCAGCGGGAAGCTCGGGAGGCGGAATCGCCGGGTCACCGGTGTAGAAGGCCCTCGCCAATCGCGCCACCTGGTAGCGGTTCCGATAGTTCTCCCTGAGCTCGATGACGTCGTGCGTCTCGATGTCGAGGCAGTCCTGAATGTCCTTGCGGCTGCTGTTCGCCTCGGTAATCTGCTGGTTCTGGTCGGCGACGACGAAGAAGCGGTCGAAGCCGAGGTTCACGAGGGCGTCGTAGAACTCCCGGGGCATGTCTTGGCCCTCGTCGATGACGAGGAACGGCGGCTGCCGTGCCGTGCCGTCGGGCAATGCTTCGATGTCTTCGATGAGCGCCTCGACACCCGGCCAGTCGATGTCCCGGTAGCCGTTCCCGTTCGACTCCTGCCGCGGAGCGGGCCGACCGGTCATCTGCCTGAACGTGTCCAGGAACCAGCCAATCCAGGTCTTGCCGGCGAGGCCGCTTCCGAACAACTGGTCGCTCGCCCGGTTGAGCAGGTGGTTGTAGACCAGGAACACGAAGTCCTCGCCGTCGCGGTGGTGGCGTCGGGTGCGAATCAGCGCGAGCACGGACTTTCCCGTGCCCGGACCGCCCACCACGAGATGCCGCCCTTCCTTGGGCAGGGCGCGTGCCGCCTCCTGCTCCTTGCTCAGATCCTGGATGCCCGGCAGCTCGAACTTGCGTTTCGCCATCAGGCCGGCTCCCCCGCAACGTCCAGGAACGCGGGAATGCCGGGCGTTGCGCCCTTGACGAAGATCCGGTCGAGGAGAACGTTGCCGTGGTCACAGCTCGTCTCGGGTATCAGGGCGCAGGCATGGCAGGCGGCCCGGTTCAGCAGATCCGGCCCGTGCCCTTCCTGCTCCGCGCAGACCGGATCGAGCGAGCACCAGGCGGCGGATTCGAACGCGCCCGTCAACAGACGAAGAAATCTCTCCGGTTTCGCGAGCTCCATCAGGCCGCCCAGTGAGCCCTCCTCGTCCGGAACCGCGACGTAGATCAGGATGCCGGCCATCGGGTCCTTCGCGCTCGCACAGTAGATGCGCTCCTTCAGCGAGGCGGCGGGGTATCCCGCTTCGGCATCCAGCTCGCGGATCAGGAGGTGCGCGAGCACGTGGCAGAGCAGGAAGCGCGGCGAGACGTCGACTTCGAGCTCGGGGACGCCTTGCTTGACACGCTTCACGTATCGCCTGGAGAATGCGTCCGTGCGCTCGCGCACCGCGTCGTTCTCCTCCCAGCACTGGAGCAACGCTTCGTCGAGGGTGAAGAAGATGCCCTCCCCGTACAGCTCGAGGGCCGGGATCCAGTCGCTCTCGCCCGAAATGTCCGGCGGTACGAGCCGTCCGTCTCCGGCGCGCCGAAATCCGTCGAACACCATGATCTCCTTCAGTCGGTCGACGGCGACCAGACAGGAGACGGCACGCACCGCACGGCGCGCGATTCCGGCGTCCAGGGTGCTTGCGAGCGTCTTCCAGTCGCGCGTGTGGTGTTCGGTGACGAAGTCCTCGTCTTCCCTGAGGTCGGGAATGACTCCGGTCAACGCCCGGTACTCGTCGGCCAGGAGATCGGTTGCAGTGACCGACTGCCCATACAGAGGATAACCCTCGTCGATGTCCGCGAGGGCACGTCCGATCTCGGCGGGAGTGCAGCCGAAATCGCTCGCAAGCCGTCTGACGGCAGTCCTTCGTGCCAGGGGGTTGCGCGCGTTCCGAATACGCTGCCGGGCCCTGGCGTTGCCGTAGAGGCGGTCGGTGACGGTGCCGCGGCGGATGCGAGACTCCGGCGGGATGACGAGCGCGGTGCGGGTCGAGGGGGAGTGCACCCGGACGTCGTTGATCTCCACCAGCAACGCCGGGGATTCCGAGGGTTGGGCCGGTGGCTCCCGCATCCAGGGCTGTTGCCAGGCGCGAGGCGGGAACGGTATCCGGGGGAGCGCCCCCGACGACAGGCCGACGTTGGCGTTGCACCGCGTGCAACGTGCCCTGCGGTCGGCTTCGTACTCGCTCAGCTTCAGGTAGGGCTGCGTCCAGTCGGGGCGACATTGGCGCTGCTCCGGGTTGCGCGTCTCCTGGTGGATCAGGGCGTGCCACGGCACGTCGGCCAGATGGCCCTGCTCGTGAACGAGGACCCAGGGAGTCTGCTCCAGCGTGCCGCCGCATGCGTCGCATGCTCCGCTTCGCCCTGTACCCGCCCTGTTCTCGTCCGAGGCCGCGCTGCTCCCTACCCTCGGTTTGCGCCACGGCGCGGCGTGCATCAATTCACACTTCAGACAACGCATCCAGGTCGGGAATCTCAGCGCCGGGATCCATCCGGTCACGGTGCCGTCCCGCTCGGCCGCGCGTGGCGGCGCACACAGCACCCGCTCGATGCCGAGCGCGCTCCGCACTCGGTCGACGTAGCGGATCTCGCGCTCCAGGGGGTCGCTGCCCGGGCGATCCCAGGTACGGATGTCCTGCACCACCATCAGGCTGTCCGGACCCCGTACGATCGCCCCCACCGAGCAGTCGCGCAGCAGGTGCGAGAGCCGAACCGGAACGTGCTCTTCAGTCACGGACCGTCACCATCCTCGTGCTCGTCATCCCGATACCGACTCGCACCGCCGTCACCTCGCCGGCGGCCAGTCGTGGACCCTCAGCGACCCGGTGCCTTCCACGTTGCGCATCGAGTGCAGCGTCGCCCACAGGCCGGGCCGGGACTCGCCGTGGGTGTACAGCAGCCGATCGGCGTTGCGTTCGTCGCTGCGCGCTTGGTAGCTGAGCTGCCGGCGTTCCTGCTCGCAGCGTCGCGCCTCGTCGTGCCACTGGGCAACGAGACGTTCGAGGTGAGCGACGGTGTCACGGCCCTGCGTCGATTCCGTCGCCGCGCGCTCGCAGCGTCGCCCGAGTTCCGCCAGCACCGCCCCGACCTCCGGCGACTCCCGGTCGAAGTCGCCCGCCGAGGTGTTGCCCCGCAGGCCCTCGCATGCGTGTCGGACCGCGATGACGAGGGCGGCGTGCATCGCACGGGAGCGTACCTGCCAGGTAAAGGGCGTGACGCTGCTCGGCTCCACGAAGCGGTAGAAGGATTCGTGGTAGGGACGGAAGCTCTCGTAGTGCGACAGGCTCCGCGCCTGGTGCCGGTAGTAGTTGGCCACGACCAGGCCGGGCACCGTCGAGCGGCCCACGCGGCTCGTCGCCTGGATGTACTCCGCGGTGGTGAGCGGCTGGCCGTTGACGATCATCAGGGCGAGGCGCGCGACGTCCAGTCCCACGGACACCATGTTCGTCGCCATGACCGCGTCGAAACACGCCTCGTGCCCTTGGGGATTCTCCAACTGTCGAAAGGTCTCTACGTTCTCCCGGGGAGTGCGGCGGCTCGTGAGCTGGGCGATTCGAGTGTTTCGGAACCGGTGAGGGACGCCGGCGGGCTCCTCGGCGGCGGACTCGTCTTCGACCTCGCCGAGCCGGCCGTCGGACTCCGTCTCGCGTTCCTGTCGGAGCTCGAGTGCGAGCCTCCGCCCGAAGTCGCGGACATCGGTGACGAAGGCATTGTGGCTGTTGCCGACCCCCTTCAGGCTGCCGTGGTACACGACCTGCGTCCACCAGGCATCGAGCATGGCGTCCCGGTCCACGTCGTCGTCGAACAGGGCGTGCGGACCGGCGAGGAGCACGGCGGCGAGCGGGGCGAGGCAGTGCTGCTGGTCGAGCATCGGGGCCAGGTACCCGACGTAGAGCCGGCCCGGACGCTCCCGATCCGTACGGGCGAAGTACGTGTCGTCGTACGACAGCCCGGGGGGCGGAAACACCGCGAGCTCCCGCGCGTAGAGTCGCTGCACCTGCTCCCGGGCCATGCGGACGGTCGCGGTGGAGGCCACGTACTTCGGTCGAACGCCGCGGCGGATGAGCAGGGTGTCCAGTCCCGCTTCGTACAGACCGGCGACCGAGCCGAGGGGTCCGGTGATGAGGTGCAGCTCGTCCTGGATGACCAGCTCCGGCGGACGTGATGGGCGGCCGGTGCGGCTGCCGGCGCCGAAGAAGGCGCCGGTGCGCTCTTCCCAGGCGAGACGCGCGAACTTGTCGATGGTGCCGATGAGCAGCGACGGCGGGTGCGCATAGAGGGCCTCGTCCACGACGTTGCACGGCAGGGGTCGGCGGTCGCCGCGGAAGGCGCATTCGGGGTCCGCACAGCATTCGGGGTCCGCACAGTGGAAGTGGAACTCTTCCTCCGTCGCGTGATAGCCGTGCGTCGGATGGAACATGGTGCCGCACCAGGGGCAGCGTTCCAGCAGCAGCCTGTACTGCGCTCCGAGCCTGCCCTCCCTGATCTCGTCCACGATCTCCCTGGCCGCCTCGCAGTGGTTGGGACTGATCTCGCCCCCGACCCAGATACCGATGTCGATCGGGGCGTCACCCAGCCGCTCCGGATCTCGCCTGCGAATCAGCTCCAGGGCGCACACCATGCGCGCCGCCCGCTCGAACTGCTGCCGGGTCAGCAGGCGCAGCGTGTAGCGCATGATGGCCACGGTGCCTGCGCCGGAGGCGGGATACTTCAGGCGGCGCCAGACGATCAGGAACGCGATCAGGCCCAGGTACGCCTCGGTCTTGCCACCGCCGGTGGGAAACCAGATGAGGTCGAGGACATCGCGAAACTCGTCGTCTTCGCGGATTGCGGACACCATAACCGTGAGCAGGAACGCAAGCTGAAAGGGACGCCAGCGGTAGTCGTGGGATCCGATATCCCGGCCGGCGATGCGGTCGGCCTGGCGCATCTGGTCGAGCATCGCCCGATTGGCCAGCCGGAACGACTCCGCCGCGAGCCGGTCGTCGCGCAACGTCCGCACGCACGCGCGCATGCGGTCGAGCGCGACGTTCATCCGGTCCGAGATGCGTTTCGCCGCAGCCCGCTCCACGGCGCCCGGAAGCTCGGAGGCGATGCGCTCCTGCTCCGCCACCCAGCCGGCATAGCCGCCGACGAATCGCGCGAGTTCGTGGAGCATTGGCGCTTCGGCGAGACGTGCGAGCCGGAGCACCGCATCGTCGCCGCCGATGTCCACGGTCATCATCGGCACCTCCGCTGCAGGCATGAACTCGGATCGGATCCGCGCCGCGCGGCCCACGTCCCAGTTGGCGGCCGCTCCGTGACCGACGGCGTAGATGCGCTGCTCTCGGTACTGAAGCTCGAGCTCCTGCTCCTCCTCGGTGAGTAGGCTCGGATCGACCCGAGGGTAGTCGACGAGCTCTCCGCTCTCGACGACGCACTCGAGGCGGGCCTCGAACAACGACTTGCTCACCCGATCGCGGGCTCTCTCGCGTGGCGGTGCGTCCGGATCCAGCTCGCTGCGGTTGCACAGGGTGACGGTGAGGATGTATCCGTCCCGATGAGGCCGCGCACGAATGTCGATTCCCGCGCGTCCTCCCCAAATTGTCTCGCCCGTCTCGCTGGGGACGGCGGCTCCTGTCCAGGTGACCGTGGATTCCGGGAGCTCGGCCCGGGTGTACTTCCGAGTCTGAAATTGTCCCCGCTCGCCTCGTTCTTCGGTACCTCGATATACGGCAGCGACTGCCGTGACGGAAAGGCGCACGTGCCCGCGAACATAGCAGGAGAATCCGACCGAAGACGGCGGCACGTATCGGCGCCGGCGCGCCGGTCGCGCGAGCGTCGGGGCCTCGGATTCCGGGCCCGAGTGCGTTGTTTCTTCGTCTTCGTCGGGCTCGTCGTGCAGGTTCGATTCCGCTTCGTCACCGAACGTCGAAGCGGGATCAATGCCGGTGGCTTCGGGTTCCACCGGGTGCAGCACACCGGTCGGATAGCGATCCAGGGGAGAGATCCTCCGCAGACTGCGTTGGCTGGCGGGGCCCATCATCTGCTTGCGCAGCCATTCAACCAGCCTCGTCCTAGCGTCCTTGAACATCGTGCCAGTCATGCTTGCGCCACATGCGCCCAAACGGGTCTGGCGAAGTTGGAGTCCAGACACAAGATCGGTGCCAGTCTCGGTTCAGCCTTCACCGCGAGTGCTGCCACCCTCAAATTTCGAACGTCTTCCTGTAGGCGGGCCGCTCCGTGATCACGTTCCACCAGCGGGTGACGTTCGGCGTCATCACCTCGTCGATGTCGAGGGAACCCGCGAGGACGAGGCAATAGCCGATGCAGATGTCGGCGATGGTGAAGCGCTCCGAGCAGAGGTATTGGCGGTCTTCCAGGGCGCGTTCCACCGAGCGGAAGCGGTGGGCGAACCATTTGCGGTAGTCGTTCGCCACCTGCGGGTTGCGGGTCTCTTCCGGCTCGAGGCGCGTGTAGCGCAGCACGAGGGTCTGCGGGAAGGTGAGGGTTGCGTCGCTGCGGTGGAGCCAGTTCAGGTAGGTTCCGTAGTCGGCTTCATCCTTCCCGACGGCGAGGTCTGTGGGGCCGTAGCGATCCACCAGGTATTGGCAGATGCCGGCCGACTCGGTCATGGTGACGTCGCCGTCCACCAGCGCCGGCACGGTGCCGAGCGGGTTCACCGCCAGATACTCCTTGTGCAGGTAGCGGGGCGGGAACGGCATGGTGACCACTTCGTGGTCGAGCCCCATCTCCTCCAGCGTCCACAAGGGTCGCATCGAGCGGGCGCGCGTGCAGTGATAGAGGGTGATGGTCATGTCGATGTACTCCGAAAGTGGTGCAGCACCAAGGCCCGCGTGGTGGTCATATGTCGTGCCTGTCCTTGCACGCCCTCAGCAGCGCGACAACCCAGAACAGCACGGTCCAGCCGAGCAGCAGGTTCACGAGAAGCAGGCGCCGGCTGGAATCCTCCGCACCAGGGCAATGCTGGCAGGCAGCAAGTAGCCAGCGGTCAAGACGGCCAGCAGAGCCGCCAGGAACGTCCTCAACGTGCCAGCGTCAGGCTGTGGCGCGTGCCGGCGGCCCGCCGTCGATCAGGGCGCTGCCCTGCTGCCACGGCGAAATCTGGCCTTCGTACACCTCCGGCCCCCGGCGGAAGTGCGATGCCTCTTCGAGCGACTCCACGAACGGCATGTTGATCGGATAGAGCTCCGCATCCCGATGCGGGCGGGAGCCGGCCTTGGACACGTGGCCGTAGAGCGGGTGCCCCACCACCTCTTCGGCGATCACCGCCGCCTCGATCAGCTTGTCGAGGCTGTAGCCGGTCTCGATGCCGAGTTCGTGGCACATGTGCACGAAATCTTCCGTCGGAACATGCCCCGCCGCCCGACCGTTGCCGCAATAGGGGCAGCCGCCCATGCCGCCGAGGGAGGTGTCGAACTCCGTGGCGCCGAGCTGCAACGCCTCGAAGAAGCTCGCCATGGTCGCGCCTCTGGTGTTGTGCAGGTGCATGTGGAAAACCTCCACCTCGGGCCAGCGGTCGCGGATGGCGGTGATGGTCTCCCGCACCTCGTGCGGCATGTTCCAACCCATGGCATCTAGGAACGACACCTTCCTCACGGGAATGCCTGCGCCGTGCCACTTGTCGATCATGAGCTCGAGCAGGTCCATGCGCTGCTTGAGGCTGAACGCGCCCTCGAAGTTGGAGCCGAACGGGTTGCCGAGCGCACAGGAGGCGGACTCTGCCCCGGCCTTCTTGGCCCCCTCCACGCTGGCGTCGATGCTGGCGATCTGCTGCGCTTGCGTGCGGTTGTAGTTGCGCCGGGCGAAGGAGTCGCACATCTCGACATGGGCACCAAAGCGGCGGCCCCTCACGTCGATCTTGGGATAGTAGGAGTCGGCTCGGTCGAAACCCTTCTTGTTGAACACGGCGGCGGTGTACTTCACGCCCGGCTTCGGCACGAAACGCTGGGCGATCTCGTCGATGCAGGCCATGGACGGCGTCCACTTGGGGTGCGCGAACGAGCCGATGGATATGACCTTGGCGCCCGTCTCCCCCAGGGCATCGAGCAGGCGGAGTTTCTCGTCCACCGGGATGTCCGGGCTTTCGATCTGCAGGCCCTCCCGCATGGTGTCGTCGGTAATGGTGACGCTCTTGGGCAACAAAGACATGGCAACCCCCTCACGGTTTCCTTTGGCTCGTTTGCGGATGCTGCTTGCTCGCGCTTCGCGTGCGTCGGCAGTCTCTTCGCCACTGATTTGTAGCAGACTGCCGACCGGCGCGCCACCATTTGCCACGAACGGCGTTGGTTCGGAGCGGTATGAGACCTCCCCCGTGCCTGGAACAGACCCCGAGGCAAGGGCATTCTGCCCCTCGCCTGCCCCTCGCCCGACGGACGCACAGCCGCAGCGGGTCCGCGTTAGGCCGACGCCCAAATCCAGGCCATGACGATGCTTGCGAGCGCGGCAAGGCCAAAGAAGCGCTGCGCGTCCTTGCCGGCTCGTTCCAGCCCAAGGCGGGCCAGCGCGAGCCCCACGACAAACCCAGAGACCAGCCCCATCAAGTGGCCGACGATGTCCGTGCGCTCGCCGCCAACGCCGGTGAAGGCGAACAGCGCCACCGCGGCGAACACCGGCGCGAGCCCTTTGCGCCAGCCGAACTGCCGGTAGTAGCCCGTGCGCCAGACGAACGCGGCGACCACGCCAACTGCGGCGAACGTGGCGGTGGACGCGCCGATGGACTGGAACGACTCTGGCTGCACGCTGGCATTGAGTGCGTTGCCGACGGCCGCGGCAAGGACAATGGCCGCCCAGGCAAGGCCGGAACCGAGACAGCGCCCCGCAAACACGCCGAACACGGCACCGAAGAGCGAGTTGGCGGCGATGTGGCCGATGTCTGCATGCAGCGTGAGCGCGGTGAGCACGCGCCAGAACTCGCCATCGGCGATGCTCGCCACATGCAGCCGCCCAGCACTGCGCCAATCCCAGCCAAGCGCGCCGTTCACGTCCAACAGCCAAACCGCCCAGATGGCCACGAGATAGGCCGCTACCCCCACCACGCCGCTGTCGATCTTCGGCGGCGGCACAACCTTGGGAACCGGCACGTTCTCGCGCGCATACTCCCCAAGTTCCGCGCTGGCGAGTTCTCGCTGTGCCTCCGGCACCGCCAGCCACCAACGCGCCTCCCGCCAGAGCAATTGATGCCGGATGCCCCGCGCCGACAGCACGAGGGCCTGATCCCGAAGCGCCGCCCGCGCGAACCCGGAACGCAGCAAAACCCACCGCTCCAGCCCGGGCGGCGGTTCGGACTGCCCGCCGTTGCCGATTTCATCGACCATGAGCGCATGGTCGCACAGCGGGGAGCCAGGCCGCGGCGTGGTCTGTGACGAACTCCGCCCTAATGATTCGGAAAGACGATTGGGGCAGTGTCTCGTTTCGAATTTGTCTGACGTGCCAGACCCACGGCATGCGACCGCATCGACCTTCTCGCCGTTCCTTGGGCGGAGGGCATCCTGCCCTCCGTCGCGGCCGCCAGGGCGCGCAGCGAAACGCCTTTCCGGTCGATCCAATCACTTCGTATCGTGCCGGCCTTTCGAGCACGCGCCTTGCGGCGCGATGGAGGGCAAGATGCCCTCCCCCCGAAAGGGGCACCAGCCTGTCCGCCAGTGTTCAAAGCGAGACACCACCGGCGATCAGGCAGTGTCTCGTTTTGAACTTGCCTGACGTGCCAGACCCACGGCATGCGACCGCATCGACCTTCTCGCCGTTCCTTGGGAGAGGGCATCTTGCCCTCCCCCGAAGGGGTCCGCCAGTGTTCAAAGTGAGACACACCCGATTGGGAGCGCACTCGCTTCAACGGCCCGCTTCGGGTAGGTTGGGTCGGCGTCAATTGCGCGGAACGGCGATGCGAACCGAAGGCAGACGGCAAGCGGGCATGGCGGCCGCCGTGGCCCTGATGGCACCGCTTTGCCTCGCCGCCTATACGTTCGACGACAGCGGTCGGTTCGCCGATGCCGCCGACTGGCCGGCCTTCGCCGCCATGCTGGAGCGGCACCGCGAGGCGTCGGCCGAACTCGCGGCCTGTCGCGCCGACGCCCAAGACTGCCCCGGGCACTTGAAGCGCGTGCGTGTGGTGCTCGAACGAGGCGCGACGCTCACGCGCGAGCAGCAACTGCGCCTCGTCAACCGCTTCGTGAACAACCGCCGCTACGCCCACGACCGGCCCCGCCGCATGGAAGGCGCCCACGGCGAAGCCCGGCTGAAGTCGCATTGGCAAACCCTCGGCGAGTTCCTGGCCGGCGGCGGCGATTGCGAGGACTTTGCCCTCGCCAAGTACTTCCTGCTGCGCGAATTCGGCATTCCTGCATCCGACATGCGTGTGGTGGTGGCATTCGACCGCGGCGTCGGCGAGCACCACGCCCTGCTGGTGGTGCGCCGAACCGACGCCGAAGGCGCTTGGCTGCTTGACACCGACAACCGCACCCACCGCCGCAAGCCGGCTTCGATTCGCTACGAATATGCGGTGAACGAGGAGGCGGTTTGGGATCACGTCCCAGACCGGCAAGCGCGGTAGGACAGGGTTTCCCGTCGACTGCGCAAAGCGATCGCCCCCCGACCACCCCCACGCCCCACCCGTTTAGAATCGCCGCCTTCATCGACGGGGGATTCCATGAACAGCATCGAGTACGTCGCGCAGATCCTGAAGTCCGAAGGCGTCGAGTGGATGTCGTGCTACCCATCCAACCCGCTCATCGAAGCGGTGGCGAAGGAAGGCATCCGGCCCGTGGCCTTCCGGCACGAACGGGGCGCCGTGATGGCCGCGGATGGCTATTCGCGGGTGGGCGACCGCAAGCGCATTGGCGTCGTGGCGATGCAGTCGCAAGCCGGGGCCGAGAACTCCGTCGGCGGTCTCGCGCAGGCGAACGCCGACAACGTGCCCATCCTCGTGCTGCCCGGCGGCAATCCGCTCAATATGGTGTTCGTGCGCCCCAACTTCGTCGCCGCCAAGACGTGGGAGTCGGTGACCAAGCAGGTCGAGTTCATCAGCCGCCCCGACCAGACCGGCACCGTGATGCGCCGGGCCTTCCATGCCCTGCGCTCCGGGCGTCCTGGCCCAGTGGCGGTGGAAATGCCCATCGATGTCTGCATGGCGGACATTCCGGACAGCGCCGTGGAATACACCTCCCCGGCGCCGGCGGTGGCGATGCCCTCCCCCGGCGCCATTGCCGATGCCGCCGCAAAGCTGGTGGCCGCCAAGGAGCCGCTGCTGTGGGCCGGCGCCGGCGTAATGACCGCCGGCGCCACGGAGGAACTCCGCACGCTGGCAGAGCTCCTGGACGCGCCCGTGTTCACCACCATGCCGGGCAAGTCCGCATTCGACGAGCGGCATCCTCTTTCCGTAGGCGCGGGCGGTTCCAGCGTCACTGGCCCGGCGCTGCAATGGCTCAAGGACTGCGATGTCCTGTTCGCCGTCGGCGCATCCCTCACCACGTCGCCCTATGCCCAGCGCGTGCGCCCGGGCAAGTTCCTCATCCACTCCGTGGTGAACGAGGACGAAATCAACAAGGACACCGCTGCCGACATCGGCCTGCCCGGCGACGCCCGGCTGACCCTCGCGGCAATCATTGACGCCGTGCGCGGTCTCATCGGCGAAGAAGGCCGGAACACGGGCGTGCGCCAACGCATCAGCGCCGCCCGAGAGGCGTGGCAAGCGCAGTGGCAGCCCTATCTCACCAACGACGACGCTCCGCTTTCGCCATATCGCGTCATCCACGAGATGAACCAGAACCTCGACGGCGAGAACAGCATCGTCACCCACGACGCCGGCGCTCCCCGCGACCAGATCGTCCCCTTCTACACAGCCACCACCCCGCACAGCTACATCGGCTGGGGCAAGACGACTCACCTCGGTTTCTCCATCCCGCTGATGATCGGCGCGAAGATGGGGATGCCGGAGCGCATGTGCGTGAACTTGATGGGAGACGGCGCCTTCGGCATGTCCGGCCTCGACATCGAGACCTCGGCCCGGGCCGGCATTCCCATCACCACCATCGTCCTCAACAACGGCATCATGGCCACCTACCCCGGCGGCTTCCCCACCGCGCGCAAGCAATTCGGCGTCTCGCACATGCAGGGCGACTACGCCGGCCTCGCCAAGGCCATGGGCGCGGAAGGCATCCATGTGGAGAAGGCGGTGGAGATGGGCCCTGCCCTCAAGCAGGCGCAGCGGCTGAACGAAGAGGGCAAGACGGTGTTGATCGACGTGAAGACCCGGGCGGAGGATTCAAGGGCACCGGACCGGTTCGCATAGCGCCGCCCCGTCGCGGCCCTCTCCGGTGTTGAGGGCCGCTCTGAAGGGAAGGGCCCAGGCAGCCGCGCCAAGTCCCGCCACCCGAGGGCCCCGTCTCGCGCTCCTCCATGCGAGAGGGCGTCCCGTCCTCCCTGCAGAAAAGGCCCTCAATCGTCCGGGAAGCGATCCGGCTGCTCCGCCAGCAGTCCGCGCCAGCGCAGCGTCACCAAGGCGAACACGATCAAGCCTTCAACCGCCACCACCAAGCAAGCGGTGGTGGCACCCAGCCATGCCGCCATCAGGCCCAAGTGGGCGAACCCCAACGGCCCCATGCCGATGCACACCGACAGCACTCCCATCATCTGCCGCCGCAACCGCTCCGGCGCATTGAGCAGCACGAGCGCGCTCTGCATCGCGGCGAAGCTGGCAAGCCCCACTCCCAGTCCGAGCAGCAGCAAGCCCGTGAGGATGGTGTTGGTGGAAAGGGCAAAGCCCAGCGCGAACGCGAGATACAGCCCGACGCCAGCCATGTAGAGGCGGCGAAACTGCAGTGTGCGCCCGAACACCGCGAGGCAAATGGCGGCCGGAAGCGAGCCGAGCCCCTCCATGCTGGCGATCAGCCCCACCTCGAACGGCGTCAGCCCCAGCACGTCCTTGCCGATGACCGGCACCATCGACAGGATGGGAAAGCCCCAGACGTTGAAGACGATGGTCACGGCAAGAACGCCCACCAGCGTCGGCGACCCTTTGATCCCCGCAAGCCCCTCGCGGACGCCGGAGAACACGCCGCTGGCGACATTCGTCAACCGTCCAGGCACCCGCGGCCTCGTCCCGGCAAGAACGATGCAGGCGACACCATAGGTGGCCGCCGTCAGCAAAAACGCGCCTTCCATGCCAACGGCGGCGTAGAGTGCCCCGCCAGCGATCGGCCCCGCCATCTTGGTGCCCGAACTCGCCATCGTGTCGAGGCTCATGGCCGCTCCGGTGCGCGCCGGGCCCGCAATCTCGCCGATCAGCGTGCGCCGCACCGGGAAGTCCATCGCCCACACCGTGCCGGCCAGGAACGCCGCGACGGCAACGTGCCAGACTTCCAATTCCCCAGTGCTGCCCAGCCAACCCATCCCGCCAGCCAGCAACGCGAGCAAGGCCAATCCGCCGAGCAGGATGCGCCGCCGGTCGAAACGCGCCGCAATCACGCCAGCGAACGCGCCGAACAAGGCCAGCGGCAGCATCCGCAGCATCAGCATCGACGCCACCAAGAGCGGCGAGCCCGTTGCGTCGAAGACGTAGATGCCCACCACGAGCAATTCGAGCCAACGGGCAGCACCGACCAGCGCCCCCACCAGCCAGAGCACGAGGAACGAAGGTTCCGCCAGCAACGGCCGCTGCGGAGCGGCGTCCACTGTGGTCAGGTCGCTGCCAACCTGTGCGGCTCCCCCGGATCCGGAGGGAGGGCGTCTCGCCCTCCATCGCGCCCGAAGGGCGCGCAAGGTTCGCGTCAACCCCCCGCAGCCATCCCCCAGTGCTCGCCAAACCGCTCCTGCACCACTTCCTCGATCGTGGCGTCGCCCCGCGCGACGAGATCCCCGGAGCGAACACGGTATGCCTGCGGCTGGTCCACCCCCTGCGGCGTCCGCCCCGCCGCGGCGTCCTGCGCCGCCGCCAGCGCCGTCTCCCGGAACCGCACCACGCCGAGGTCCGTCTGGCAGAGGATTTCCCGCGTCCGGTCCGCAATCAGGCCCTGGCTGTCCGCGATCGCCTGATCCTGCTCCGAGATGCCACGAATGCCGGTGAAGCTCACCTCGCGCTGGTCCGTTCGATTCATGCGGTAGTCGTTCTCGCGCCGGCTCAGAGGAACGTAGTCGTCATCCACCTCCGCAAAGATGCCGGCGCCTGCGGCCAGACGCGCCCGCTCCTTCTCGCCGATGGGACGATCCGGATGCCATGCGTAGCAGAAGATCCAGCAAGAGGTGTCATCCACCGGCATCCAGGTGTTGGCAAGCGCCGTGTCTTCGGGGAAGTTGCCTGGCGTGAGCGAGTGGTTCGGCATCAGGAACTGCGTCATGCGCCAATAGAGCCGATCGTCGTCGGTGCTGCGAGCGGCACAGAGCAAGAGCCCCGCCGCGTGATTCAGTACGGAGAACCTCGGTGCTCCGTCCTCCGCCAGCCAGCGCAAGCGCGCGAGGCTCGGCGGCTCGTTGTCGCCGGCCGGTGGCCTTGGCCCGCGCCCGGCTTCGTGCAACCCCACCTTGCTCCCGTCACGCATCCCGGCATGGAGATAGGAGAAGTGCGCCGTGTCGAGGCCGCCCTCGCAGGCCTGCGCCCAATTGCATTGCTGGAACTTCTTGCCGACGAAGCGCTGCTCCGGCGGCACCGCCATGAACTCGAAGTCCGGCAGCGACGGCGGCGTCTCGTCCGCCTCGCCGAACCACGCCCAGACGATGTCGCCGGCCTCCGCGACGTGCAGGGCGCGAATGCCCGCTCGCGGCATCAGCCGCTCGGCAACGTCCGGCGCCGCGTTCGGGATGTCCACGCACCTGCCTTCGGTGGTGAACTTCCAGCCGTGATAGGCGCAACGCAAGCCGCAGTGCTCGTTGCGACCGAAAAAGAGGTTGGCGCCACGGTGCGGGCAGCGCGGCTCGACAATGCCGACGCGGCCATCCGTGTCGCGGAAGGCCACGAAGTCCTCGCCCAGGAGTTTCACGCGAACCGGATCGCAGTCCGGCCCCGGCAGCTCTCGCGACAACAGCGCCGGCAGCCAGTAGCGCCGGAACGCCGTGCCCATGGGAGTTCCCGGCCCCGTCCGCGTGAGCGTCTCGTTCTGCTCCAAGGTCAACATGGTTCTCTCCCTTCTCTGCCTCGCCTTTTCGCGTCGGTGCGGCCCGGCGACAGCGGCTCGCCCGCACGCCGCGCCTTGCGTCAATCGGCGTTAAGATCGGAACGTACCACCGACGGAGCAGACGCGCATGGCCGATCTCTTCGACCGCTACAGGGTCATCGACGTGGACACCCACCTCACCGAGCCGCCAGGCGTCTGGACCGACCGCGTGTCGAGCAAGTGGGGCGACCTTGTGCCGCACATCGAACGCCGCGACGGCGAGGATGCGTGGGTGGTGGGCGACAAGGAGATCTTCAAGCCCGGATTCGTCTCCATGGCGGGCTTCGACGGCACGGTGCCGGAGCACCCCGCCACCTACGCGGACATCCCGAACGCCTGCTTCGAGGCGGACGCGCGCCTGCGCCACATGGACGAGAACGGCATCTATGCGCAGGTGCTGTACCCCAACGTCGGCGGCTTCGGCTCGCAGACTTTCCTGCGCCTCGAAGAGCCGGAGCTGATGCTGGCATGCGTCTCGGCCTACAACGATTTCCTGACGGACTGGACCTCCCCTGCCCCCGAGCGTTTCGTCGCCGTGATGGCGCTGCCGTTCTGGGACATCGACGCCTCGGTCAAGGAACTCGAACGCGCCGCCGCCAAGGGCCACCGCGCCGTGCTCTTCCCGAGCCAGCCGCACGACTTCGGTCAGCCAGCCCTGGGCGACCGTCACTGGGATCGGCTCTGGGCGGCGGCGCAGGACGCGGGCCTGCCCATCAGCTTCCACATCGGCGGCCAGGACCTCTCGGGCCTCTCGAAGGATCGCGCCAAGATCGGCCCCAAGGCCAACTTCGCCCGCATCTCGTCCCTCTCCTTCATGGAGAACGCCAAGGGCATCGCCGAACTTCTCTTCAGCGGCATCTGCCACCGTTTCCCGAAGCTCGATTTCGTCTCGGTCGAGAGCGGCGCCGGCTGGATTCCCTCCCTCCTCGAAGCCTTCGACTGGCAATGGCGGAACGGCGGCGTCAGCAAGGAACACCCGGAGTGGAAACTCCTGCCAAGCGAGTACTTCCGCCGCCAGGTGTATGCCTGCTTCTGGTTCGAACGCGAGGCCCTCGGCACCGCCATCGACCAATACCCAGACAACATCCTCTACGAAACCGACTTCCCCCACCCTACATCCATGTCCCCGGGCCCCGCCACCCCCGCCCTGCCCCCACGCGAATACGCCGAGTCCCTGCTGGCCGGCGTGCCAGAGGACGCCTTGGGCAAAATCCTCCACGAAAACGCCGCGAAGGTGTACGGGGTTCAGTAAGCGCCCCTTCGACTGACGTCGAGCTATGGTCGAAAGTGGTGTACGGATGAGTTGAGTCGTGCGGCGTGGCTCTGCTGAAATTGAGTTGCCATCCAAGTTCAGCAAGAGGAACGCGCCGCACATTGGGCAACGACAGTTCATTCACCCGACTCCCCGAGTTGGCGAGCCAGCGCCTCTCCGGCAGGCGTGCGACGATACCGCTGGTGTCTGCTCGATGGCTTGTCCGGCAAGGTCTGTTCGATGAAGCCTGCATTGAGGGCCGGATGGAGGTACATCTCCCGAAAGTGAGGACGGTGCCCGATGCGCAGAATTTCCTGCAATTGCTGCCGCTGCATCTCACCAGTCAGTGCTAAGACCAACTGCCCAACTTGTTCGGTGACTTGGTCGGTATCTAGGTCGGCGACTTGGTCGGTATCTCGGGAGGTAGGCAATTCTTTTGGGTGTTCCTCCAATGACTTATCTTGGTTGGTATCTTGATCGGTATGTTGTCCTTCGCCGCGCTCTTGCGCTACCGGGATTTCCGCATGCGCCGGCAGCCGGACGCGAAACCACGTGCGGTCCTCGTCGGTCTCGAAGCTCGGCGGCGGCGAGCCGTTGTTGCGCATCGCCCGCAGTATCTTCGGCACGCCGGTCGAGCGGCCTTCCGCGAGATCCAGTTCCTTCAGGAACTCGCCGATCCGCCGGTTGCGGTATCGGCGGCTCACTGCCTTGCCTTGTTGCAGATCCTCCATTCGGATGGACCGGTCCGCGCCGGGATAGCTCAGCACCAGCAATTCCTCCGGCGTGATCCGCACCTCCACCGGTTCGCGCTCCTCGTAGGAGCGGTGGTAGATGGCGTTGCCGAGCGCCTCCTCAATCGCCGCTATCGGAAAGTTCCAGAACCGATCGGCCTCGGGCTTGTGGGGGTGTTTGACCACTGCCTCCTTCAGGAAGTTGCGCTCGATGTAGCTCACCGCATCGCGCAGGATGCCGGCCAGCGGGCCGCGAAACTCCTTCTCCTCGAAATAGTCGCCGCCGGGGCCGTCCGGAAACCGGACCACATCGATCTGCGTCGCCGGGAAGTACTCGTGCGGGTGGTCGTTGAAGAACAGCAGGCCAACGTTCTTGGGAAACAGGGCTTCCGACGGACCGCCGACGATGTTCATGCGTAGTCCGAGTGCCTCCATCGACAGCTCGGTCACCTGCAACAGGAGGTCGCTACCAACATCCTGCAGGTGTTGTTGAATCAGCCGCAACGAGAGATCGTCTAGCGACGCATTCTGGGTGGTAGCGATCGTCGAACGGCACGGTCGCGGCCAATCCGAGCAACTCGCGCTCGTCCTCGCCGCGCGCCCGCACCGTGCTGCTGTGCTTGCGAATGTAGTAGGCCCAATCGTTGTTACCCGCCGAGAGTCTGATTCTCGTCCGATACGGCCGCGTTTCGCCCCCGGGGGCATAGAGGATGAGGATCGTCTTGCCGTCGATCTCGTGAACTGCCGTCAACGGATGGTACGGGGGCTGAATCGCGGAGTTGCCCAAGTTGAGCATTTCTTTCTGTATGCCGTCGATGGCATCCGGGTCCAAGCCCCTCGGCGGCAATGCGGGACGACCATTCCGCTCTTCCACGCCCAGCACGACATAGCCGCCGCCGAGATTGTGGAAGTCGTTGGCAAACGCGCCGAGCGTGTGCAAGACGCTCTCCGGGTTCCACCCGGCCTTGTACTCGACGCGCTCGCTCTCGATGGTGCGCCGCCGCAGGAGGCCGTCGATGTTAATCGGGAGCGTATTGCTCATGGTCGCCTCGGCCCGTTCCCAAGCGTCGCCTTGGCATTACGCGCCTGCTGCACGCCCACCCAGGCAATGGGGAATCTACTTGCCGGTCGGTCCAAAGCGACTATGCTGAACGGATGAAGCGCAAACCGCTCTCCGAAACAAACCCCCACCTGCGTGATGCCGTCGAAGCAACCCGGCAGGGGATTCGCAGCGTGGCCAGTTCTACCGCGATCGAGACTGGCAAACCCGTGCAGGAGATCGAAGCCAGGATCAAGCATCTGCGCTCCCGGCCGCCGCGTGTAACACTCGCCTGACCAGGCCCTTCATCGGTCCATAGTCGCTCATGCCCGCCTGAACAGCGGCAAAGTAGTCGGTTCTGCGTCTGTCCCAATGCGTGTAGTCGAGCTGAGGCCAACCGGCCTGCAGCGCCATCACGCTCGCAAGCAGGCGCGACAACCGACCGTTTCCTTCACGGAACGGATGGATCAGGATCAGCTCAACGTGAACGACGGCAAGGGCCTCGGTCAGTCGAGTCTCTGACATTCCCGCACACGGGGTGTGGGTCGAGAGTATTTCGTTGTCCAGGTTGTCCATGAGCCTTGGAATCTGACGGCTGGCAGCGAACTGGAAGTCTCCCTTGCCCATGTTGACGGTGCGATACCTGCCGGCCTAGACATAGACGTTGCCCAGCCAGCGCCGGTGCCATTCGCAAACGTCAGCGACTGTAAAATCACTGGTCCGCTTCAACCGAGCCGAGGATATGCTCGCGCAGCCGGTTCAACAGGTCTAGTTCGATGTCGGCCATTTCCTCGACGTCGGACACTCCGAGCTTGTTGGCCAGCACACGACCATTCGAACCAGGTTCGAACTGCGCCTCCACGTTGCCCGCCGTGTCGTACCGTCCGGTCATGCGATCCTCGCCTGGCGCTTGCGCGTCGTTCCCTTCTGCGTTCGCGACGCGCTCTCTGCCTCAATACGCTGCAGGATTGGGGTCGCGCCCATTCTTGAAGCGCGTGACTTCGCCCGTGGCCTCATAGACGAACGGCAGCGGCTCGGTGTTCGCGACCCACTTCAGTTTGGCGTTGGCGTAGCCCGCCGACTGTTCTTCGACTGCGGTGAGTTTCGCACCCATGCTGTCCGGCTTGGCCTCGACGACGCCGACGGCGTGCTCGTCCACGAAGAGCACGTAGTCGGCGGGGCCGATGTCGGTCTGGTATTCGCGAACCGCGATGCCAAGCCCGGCATTGAAGTCGATGGCGTTTCGGTTTTGTACATGCCAGCCCGCAGCACGAAGGCGCTCGTCGATCCGGTCGCGAGCGATCTGCTCGGGATTCCGATTGGCCTCACGCGGCATGGCGTCTCGGGTCAGTCCCGCTTGCCTGCGACACTGCGTTGCCGGATGGCCTGACTCACGCTCATACCGGTAACTCCTGATCGGGCGTCCGGTCGGACTGGGACGGGCGACGGGTCACCGTACCAAACAGCGCGACTCGCGCTCGATCCCGGATGTCCGCGCGACGAGTTCCTCAGGGGGGACAGGGGCTATCGCGTCATGCGCTTCTGGAACAACGAGGTGTTCAGTGACTGCCTCGGCGCTCGAAACGCAATCCACCGTCCGCTCGACGAATCTCGACCGCAACAGACCAAGCGGGCTCGGAAGGCACCATTGATCGAATTCCTCGGCACCTCCAGCACCTCCAGAACTACCTTGACACACCCCCCAATCCATGCTTGACAACGGCCTCCTCGACGCGCAGCCTCAATCCGTCCACAAAGGGGGAAGCGGGCATGGCCGAGTTCGATCTTTGCATCAAGGGCGGGACGATTGTGGATGGCACGCGGGTGCCGCGCTATCGGGGGGATTTGTGGGTCAAGGACGGGCGCATTGCCCGCATCGGCGGGCGCGTCAACGCCAGCGCGGAGCGGGTGATTGATGCGGACGGACTGATCGTCGCGCCCGGGTTCGTTGATCTCCACACCCACTACGACGCGCAGATTCAGTGGGACCCGTACTGCACCATTTCCGGCTGGCACGGCGTCACGTCCGTCGTGCTCGGCAACTGCGGCTTCGGCTTCGCGCCGGTGGTGCCGGAAGGGCGCGACCGCGCCATGCTCACCATGTCCCGCACGGAGGCCATTCCTTTCGACTCCATGAAGGAAGGCATGATCTGGGATTGGGTGACCTTCCCGGAGTGGCTCGCCAGCCTCGAACGCATTCCCAAGGGCGTCAACTGCCTCACCTACATGCCTGTGGCGCCGCTGATGACGTGGGTGATGGGGCTCGAAGCCGCCAAGACCCGGCCCGCCACGCGCCAGGAACAGGCCGAGATGAAGTCGCTGCTGCACGAGGCGATGGACGCCGGCGCCTGCGGCTTCTCGGTGCAGCGTCTGGGCGAACATTCCGTGCAGGCCGATTTCGACGGCACGCCCATGGTCACCGACACCATGTGCGACGAGGACGTGCTGGCGCTCGGCGAAGTGCTCGCGGAGCGCGACGAAGGCTTCATCCAGATCACCCAGTTCACCGGCGACCTGGACAAAGACCTCGCCTTTCAGGAGAAGCTCGCCGAGGTGAGTGGCCGCCCCATCCTGCACAACATCCTCGCGGTGAACCGCGAGAAGCCGGAAGTGCATCGCAACCGGCTTGAATGGCTGGCCAGCGCAAACGCCAAGGGCCTGCGCATTTTCGGCCAAGGCGCCACCGTCCGCACCGGCTTCGCCTTCACCCTCGAGCACTGGAACCTCTACGACTCGAGCCCGGCGTGGAACCACGCCACCACCGGCACCTTCGACGAGAAGATGGCCAAGTTCCAGAACGACGAGGTGCGCGCCGCTATTCGCGAAGAAACCGACGCCGCCATCGAGAAGCTCGGCCGCACGCAAGCGCTCGGCGGGCCCATCGAGCAACTGCTCGTGCAATCGGTGGACGACTGCCCGAACGCGGACGCCCTGCAGCGCTACGTCGGCAAGTCCGTGCAGCAGATCGCCGACGCCGCCGGCAAGCACCCGATCGACGCGATGCTCGACCTCGCCGTGGAAGGCAATCTCAAGGTGGAGTTCCTGGGTCGCGACCGCGGCCAGAACGCCGACTACATGGCGGAGATGATCTCGGCGCCCTACTCCATCCCCGGCGTGTCCGACGGCGGCGCCCACACCAAGTTTTTCACCGGCGGCGCCTACACCACCGACTTCCTCGCCTGGATGGTGCGCGACGAGCAGAAGATCACCCTGGAGGAGGCCCACTACCGCCTGAGCTTCCTGCCCGCCTTCGCCGCCGGCTTCCGCGACCGCGGCTTCCTGCGCGAGGGAGCGCCGGCCGACATCGTGGTCTATGACCTGGACCGCCTCGAAGTGACCCCAAGCTGGGTCGGCGAAGTCGCCCACGACTTCCCGGCCGGCGAGTGGCGCCGCGTCCAGCACGCCAAGGGCTACCGCGCCATCCTCGTCAACGGCGTACCAACCTTCGAAGAGGGAACGTGCATCGGGAACACGCCGGGGCAGCTCCTGCGCCACGGACAGGGGTAGGAGGCGCACCGAAGGGGCTCCTCCGAAGAAGCCGAGGACGCATCTCTCGACTGCCCGCAAGAGGAGCCACGGGAAGGGCCGTTGCTGGCGCCCTCCCTGTCACTCCCGCCGTGGAGCGAGTCGAACGTATCTTCGTTTTCGCGGGACGTAGGCCACGCCGCCGGGCCAGGCAATGCAGCAAGTCTGGGGCAAGGGCAGGATGCCCTTGGCCCCAGTGCCTCCCTCAAGGTGGTTGCGCGAGAGCGCCGCGGGACAGCTTACGCTGCCGCCTCGATGAACCCGCGCAAGTCGTCGAGCCTGTGGCTCCACACGATCGCAAGCCCTTCCGCTTGGGCGGCTTCCAGATTCGAGGAGTTGAACACGCCTCCGATGACTGCACACGGGACGATCTGACGCTTACCGAATCCTTCGATCCAAGCCTTGGCCTTCCCAAGCGCCTCGTGGTTGACACGTTTGAAAGAGTTGACAGCGCTGTTCGATGCCTTGCATTCCACCGCCATGACCCGACCGTCGTGCAGGCGGATGAGGAAGTCGGCGCGACTTCCCCCCAACCTGCTCTCGCCGCAGAACTCCCCCGGCTCAGGCGCCGAGCCGAGCAAGCGGATGTCACGAGGCGGCACTTCGACAATGCCCAGGCCCGCAAGCAATTGCTTCACCTGAGCCTCCTGCTTCCGCTTCGCGTCCGAGCGCCGGGAAGTCTCGACCTTGCGGGCGGCCACAAGAACGGCGGAGGCGACGATCGCCGTTGCGCGCTCCGGCTCCGTTGGCTCCCGGCCTTCACGTAGCCACGCGAACCGATGCGCGTCAATCACATGCAAGATGACACTCTGCACGCGCCGGGCTTGCTCCGCATCGCCGCGCAGCGCGCTCGGCGCCAGGGTCGTCTCGGCCAGCGTCTTGAGGTCATCCTCGGAAACAGGCGGCGCCGCGAGATAGCGAAACGCCGTCCGCGCATCGGCCGTCGCCACCAAGTCGGCAAACTCCCGTGGCTCCAAAGCCGCACTCACCAAATCCGGCAACCGGTCGATCAACCCTGCGAAGACGGGAACAAAGGCGTCAAAAAACTCCGAATACAAGCCGAACGGCTCGTCCAGACGAGCCTGACGGAACAGCTCCCGCGCCTGTGCCGCGTCCGCCTCAAGCTCCGTCGGCGTCCAGAGTCTTGGCTCGGTCATTCAACTCATCCAAAGGGGGAATCGGCAATCGTTCGAGTTCCTTTGGCTCGAATTTCGTCAATCCGCCGGCGTAAGTGCGGCCCGCGGAGGTGCAAGCCGTTGCACGCAACCACGCGGCCAACGCAGCAAGCGTTTCGTTGGAGAGGGGCTGGCGCGGATATATGCCGTGGGCAATGTTCAGGTGGCGGGCGCCGCAGGGATTCAGCACGAACGTGGGCGGACGGCGAGCCATGTAGGTGGCCAGGATCGGCGCCGGTCCGCGCAGGCCCACGGCCCACCACGCACGGCGGTGACGGGCGATGTATGGCTTGCTTGCCCCGCAAGCCTCTGCCCACGCGACAAAGCGAGCGATGCGTGGGTCCTCTTCCGCCAGACCATCGAGATCGTAGGGTAGGTCGATCACGCAGCGAAGTGATAGAACATCCGCCAGTTCCGGGGCCGCACTGAACAGCTCCCGCGCCCGAGTCACAGCAGGGAAGAGCACCGAAGCAGGCAACGGCGGCGTGCGAGGTCCAGCGATCCATACATCGTTGCACCCCGTAACCTGCCCTCGATGCACGCGGCAAAGCTCGCCAAGTTCAACAGAACCGGCGGGACGCGGTGCCGCCGGCGCCAATAGGGAGGACCAACGCCGCGCGACATTGAGCTCCTGCCAAGGCACCGATCGCCCCCCTTCGAGGGGTTCCAGTTGCTTAAGTTGTCGCACCGCACGCAACCGCACGCCAGGTGCCTCGCTGCCCGCCACGAAACACGCAATGGCAGCGGTGGTGGCCGCTTCCCCGAACGGCATCGCGCTTGGTGCGAGTATGTGCAAGGAGTTCAGCCCGAGCTTGGGGAGAAGCAGCATGCGCATCACCGCGCCATAGTTAACATCGAGCCACTCGGCGGAAGTAACGAAGGCACCCCAATCCCCCGGACGCGAGAGCAGCAGCGTCTTGAGGTAGAAGTGGACATGCAGGCCCGCAAGCCGGCTGGCCCGATGCCCCAAGCTCGCCGACTCCGCCGCAAGCCAATCCTTCCACTCCTTGCCGATGCCATGGTGCCGGACGTAGGGTGGGTTGCCGAGGAACAGTGTGGGGCCGTCCATCGGTGCCAGTTCGATGGAGCGGTAGTCGGTGAGGATCACGCGCAACCGTCCCGCTAGACCGAGCGTCACCGCATTCGCGCGCAGAAGCAGGGCCGCCAAAGGATCTGGCTCAACCGCGACGAGTTCCGCTTTAGGAAATGCGCGGCCCGCAGCCAGAAGAAACCGACCCGAACCAGCCCCGGGATCGACGACACGAGCAGGCGTGCCTTGGGAGACGGCCCAACCAAGCATGGCTTCAACCATCGGTTTCGGGGTGTAAACCGCCCCGCTCGCCCGACGCGCCACGGCTGACCGCAGGCGACAAAGGCTGGTTCCCAATGGATCCTCGCCATCTCGGATTGCGCGTCGGAACGCTTCGAGATTGCGCGGTGCTGGCATTGGGCCCAGCAGCGCATCCTCTGTGCGAGTCAGCGAAGCTACAGGCCCCGCAATCGCGAACGCCACGGACGCAAGCTCCGCCTCCGACCGAAGCATAGGCGTTGACCGCTTGTCAGCCACGCGATGGAGAGCCAACTCGCCGCCCATATCGGTAGATTCCCACGCCACAAGCACAGCATACGCCGAGCGAACGCGACTTGCCCATCATCTGACTGGCGCGCCAACAGGGGCGTGGCGGACGAATATCACCCTTTCGTTCCCTCGAGGACGCACCGGATGGCGTCAGGCCACCCTACAGATTCCGCGGCTAAGGAGCGCCTTGTTTGCTGCGCTGGAGTAGATCTTCCCTCGGGGCTGATCGACAAGGCTCTTGTTCTTGAAATCATTCATCAGGTCCGCATCCCCTGTGTACAAGACACGGGCACCGCTATGGCGAGCGAGGGCAAGGATGTGGGGGTCGTCCGAGCGGAGAGCCGACCGACGTGCAAGATCGCGTTCGTCGTCGCGCAAGATGCCCGGTTGGACGAGCGTTGCCCCGCCTGAGCGAGACAACTCCAGTAGCGTGCGCTTGAGGTTCGGGCTTCTATCCAGCTCTTCACCGTGCTTCCCACCGGTGGAGTACACGATGCGCCCTCCCCGCCGGATCCAGTTCAGGATCGGCTCCGAGTCTGCCTTGACGGGTTCCGCCAAGCAAACCCCCAGTCGAGAGGCATCCACGATCAGGCACATGGTCAATCCCTGATCCCAAGCAAGCGATCCGTTTCGATGTCGAAGAACTCGCGAAACCCAACCGGGGCATCTTGCAGGTTTCCATCCTCGTCCACACGCAGGTTGTGAATGAGCACGCCGCTCCGTGTGGGCGCGAAGTAGAGGATCGACACATCCTCAGGCTCAATCTCCTTCTTGCGAACTAATATCTGCACGCGGTCCATGATGTAGTCGCTGTGGGTCTCGATGAGGAAGCGGTTCCCCGTCTGCCGGAAGGACCGAACGAACAGGCTCGCCAACTCCGCCTGGCCGCGCGGGTGCAGATGCACCTCCGGCTGTTGGAGCAAATACGCACGCGGCCCGCCACGGGTGAACAGGCCCGGCCGATCAAGATGCTCGGCCGCGAATATGTCGACCAGGATCGGGAGGCTCTGGCCAACGCCATAGCCCACGTCCATGATGTTCGCGTGCGAACCGGTTCGGACCTTGACCTGCAGCTGGAACGGGTCGCTCATCTTACGCCCGTGACGCTTGACCTTAATGTCAGAGAAAAGCCCCGAATCCCGTCCGAAGCGGGCCAGACCTTCATGCAGCTCGGCCCAGTCGTCGCCGCTCGTTCGGTCCAAGCGCATCATAAGCATGGGGACATGCTCACCATCCGAAGTAGCAACTTCCCGCACAGGGTCATATGTTCGCTTGGGCTTGGATCTCAGCGGCGCTACCGGAATGACGGAAGGAAGCTCCGGCAGCATCCGAGCAAAGCCGTCGCGTCGTCCCTTCTTGGGCAAGAACTGGGCAACGTACTTCTCCATCGAACGGAGTTCGGGTTCGACTTCCCCGAATGATGCGATCAGTGGAACAAGCGGCAACGGGAAGCGGGCGGCGATTTCCTCGACCGGCGTGCGCCACTTGGTTCCACCTTCATCGCCAAGGCGCACCTCCAGAAACCCGTCATCGGGGAAAGACCATCGCAAGCAGGAGACAACCGGTTGCGAGCCCCTCTCTGCGAAGTTCAGCGAGAAGCGGAAAGACTTCCGGCTCCCCCTTGGCCAGAACGTGGTGGCGATTGTGAACTCATTGATGCGCCCGCCCCGTCCCCGACGGGCCCGAACGATGTCCCGAAACGAGCCCATGAAGAAGGGCTCCTCGTTGAAGTCGGGCGACTCGAGTGGCGGATGCGCCGGTGCGAGGATTTGGGAGAGCACACGATAGCAGGCTAGAAATGAGGACTTTCCGGTGCTGTTTTCGCCCACGAGGAGCGTGATGGGACGAATGGCACCCGACTGCTCGGCACCGAAGCAGCGTACGTCCTCCACGCTCAGGTGCATCGTCTTGTTCATGGAACTCCTCACGCCCAAACGTGAAGCGGACCAAGAGTCTAGCAGCCTGTCGGACTTCGGACGGCGCAAGCTGGCCGAATGCCGACAGGGTGACAGGACGGCTTGGGCTGGGGCAGGAAGCGTTGCCGAAAGGCAACGGTGCTTGTGGCGCTAGCCCGGATTGTTCATGAATGCGCGTAGCGAGGCGTGTACGAGGCCAGAATGCGGACGTGGGTCCGCGCACCGTCAAGCCTCGCCGCCGTGGCATTTGGGAAAACTTCGCTCGGATGTCAAGATCGGACTGTCAAGAACGCAAGAGGGGCGTCATGGAACACCGCAATTTCGGCAACACCGACCTCGAATGCTCGGCCGTTGGCTTTGGTACGTGGGAGATGGGCACGACCCAGTACGGGGAGATCGACATCCAGGAGGCCGTCCGCGCGGTGGAGATGGCCGTCGACCACGGCATCACGCTGTTCGATACCGCAGAGGTCTACGGACCCTATACGTCCGAAGAGCTTCTCGCGCACGGCTTGGGAGCGCGACGTCGGGACGTCGTGGTCGTGACGAAGGTCGGTTTCGCCTACAAGGACGATGCGAATGCGCGCGGACCGGCGGCGGTCGCGGGACGCGATGCATCCGCCGCGCACATCACCGCCCACACCGAGGGCTGCCTGCGCCGGCTCGATACCGATTTCATCGACCTCCTGCTGATCCACTGGCCCGATCACAAGACCCCGCACGAAGAGACCATCGGTGCGCTCGAAGCCATGAAGGAGGCGGGAAAGATCCGCCACTACGGCGTGTCGAACTACGACGTACCCATGATGGCGGCGTGCGAAGGGCACGGCCATTTGACGGCCAACCAGGTGGGCTACCACATGTTCGACCGCCGCATGGAGGCGGCCGTTCTGCCGTATTGCCAGGACAACGGCATCGGCTACATGGCCTACGGCAGTCTCGGCTTCGGCTTGCTCACCGGCGCCTTCACGCTCGAGACCACCTTCGTGGATTGGGACTGGCGCAGCGGCGGCAAGGCGTTCGGGCTGCCGCTTTTCGAAGGCGAGCACTTCCAGGCCGAACTGCGCGTGGTCGAGAAGCTCAAGGCGTTCGCCGGCGACCACGGCCGGTCCGTGGCCCAGCTTGCCATCGCCTGGCTGCTCGGCAATCCGGCGGTCACCGTGGGACTCGTGGGCATGCGCAATGAGCGCGAATTGACGGAGAACGTTGCAGCCGCCGACTGGCGCCTGAGCGACGACGATCGACGCGCCATCGACGACATCTTCGCCGTGGAAGGCGTGCCGACCTACGTGGATGCGAAACAGGCGGCTTGAGGGAGCAGCCGGTGTTCGGCCGCTACATTCGCATGCTGGCCAAGGCCCCGCTCTGGCTCTGCGGCGCGCTCGCGTTGCGTCTACGGCCATCTGGTCGGGCTTGACGGACGAGAGCGCGCCGTGGAACGCGAACACCCAGCGCCCAGAACTCCGCCGTGGACCACCCGACGTGCGCCAAAACCAGCGCGAGGCGCGCGGACACGTGGGCGCGACCCGCGAGGACGTCGTCAAGTGCTTCCGGGGCGATCTGGAAACGCTTCGCGCATTCCGCGGCCGACCAGCCTACGGCCGACATGTTGTCGCGGATCGGTTCGCCGGGGTGCGCTGGCGCGGGAGGGCCCGATCTAGGTTGACCTCAGCGGCGACCCAACGCAAACCTTAGGTGCTTCCCGACAGAATCTCGGCATGGCTTACCCCCTCTGTGCCGATCTCCGCAGCCACTCGGAGTCGTCAACTGCCACTCGACTGAGTGTTTCGGCGAACGTCTGCGCCACTCGATGCGCGAACTCGCTTTTCAATTCACCGAGCCACTCGTACTTGTGGCCGTCGATATCGGTGAACACGAAGGCTCCCGCCGAACCTTCCCTTCGTGCGGTCACGGTGTCACCGTCGTCCGGCTTGAACCCGTGGATCTGCCAGCCCGACGCATCTACGGTGATGCCTCGTCGCTCGTGGCTGTTTCCCAATCGGACGATGAGCTGCATTTGGTCGCGTTTGGGTTCGCCGAGCGGAAGGAAGGCGAACGATGTCCCACCCTTCAGCCGAACGCTGTCGCACCTCGGGCGTAGGCAAATGAGAAGTGAATCGTGGCTGCCTGCGTCGCCTGCTTTCCTTTTGACAACAGTGCCGAGCCACAACCTTGGCAGCGGCGCGTTGAAGACGGTGCGCGAGGTGAAAATCCAGGCCAGGCGCTCATCGAGTTGATGCACGTCGCCACGGTTGAAGCCTGACGAGAGAGACCGAAACCGGCCCTCTGGAAGGCTGCTCCGTTTCAGCCCATCGGTGGCGAGCGCGACAGTCTGCTCGGGGGACAAGCTCCTGTCACCGAACTGAAAGTCGTTTGGCGGCTCGCCGGCCCGCTCGGTGATCCACTGCGTGATCGGTTGCCTCCCGGCAGGCTGTTGATGTGCGACTGCATAGTCCATCAGGCCCCGCAGTTCTTCCGCGACATGATTCACCAACTGCCGTTCAGCGTCGTCTGGATCCGGCAAGCATGCTCGGTGTGCGAGGTAGGCCGGGTCCAATTCGGCGCGAAACCTGTCGAGTACGGCGTGGGCACACTCGCGTACGGCGGTCAGCGACACGAGGGCGATGCCGGGGAGCAGGCCCGCCGTCACTTCGCAAAAGTCATCCACCAAGCGTTGCGGCAGCGTGCTCTCGTCGACATCGCGGCCACGGAAGGCCGGCGGCAGGTTCACGCTTGGCTTGGCGTAAAGCACGACACGACCGTGGCCGTAGGTCACAGTTCCGGCCTCGGAAACGTCGGGTTCGAGTCCTGCCTTCTCGAGCTTCGCGACGACGGCGTCCTGGATTCGGTCAAGTTCGGCCTCCCCCGTATAGACGGTGAGGAGCCTCAGGGCGTTGCGATCCGGCTCTTCCGTCAGAATCCTCGCAAGCAAGTTCAGCGCGAACTCGGGATCGCCAGCCTTGAGTCGCCAATCGAGCACGACGATGTCGGCCTGGCGGATCGCCGACATCGCTGGGTCGGTAGGTCCAATCGCGCTGCAGATCACACCCAGTGCGGCGAACCCTTCGATAATGGCTCTCGTGTCCAAGCCATGCCGGCCGGACCGCGCGGCGGCATCACCTGCGTCCGTCGCATTCGATCGTTGCCGCCCCGGTGCCACGACGTTGTCCACCGCAGCATCGTCGGGCGCCGCGAAAGCCTCGTCGTCCACGACGATGGCCGTCTGCACGAACCGTTGGGCGAGTTCGCGGCAGTGTTCCGCGAAGGTGTTCGTTGTCATTTGGATGTCTTGTCGTCTCCGTCCTCTGGCTTGATCGCAAACGTGGCCCCGTTTTCGGTATCCAACAGCAAGAGGTCATAGCCGACGCGACGCAGGCTCTCGCGACTGATGTGGAGTCCAAGACCGCGGCCGCCGGGTTTCCTCGTGAAACCGAACTCGAAGATGGCCTCGCGATCGCGCACGCCGACCCCCGGCCCGGAGTCCTGCACGAGCAACACGCCGTCTCTGGCGTCCAGGGTAATCCGCCGTTCCTTGCCCGGGTTCTGCTGGGCCAGCCAGAAGATCGCATTGTCCACTAGGTTCACGAAGGCTGGGTAGAAGGTGGATGGGAATCCGACGAACCGACTCTTGTCGAACGCCCGCGTGTGCTCAAACGCGACCGCGTGACGTTGGAAGCGCTCTCTAAACAGGTCCTCGAGGAACTCGTGAATCTCGGAACCAGCGATCTCGACGGCCTTGCGATACAACCGGCGTTGCAGGGGCGTGAACAACGTCAGATACCCGTCCAGATGGTCGAAGCTGGCCCGGATTCCGTCGTAGAGCTCACGGAGACCGGCGTTGGCGTCGGCCCACGCCTTGAGGCGGCGCAGATTGTTCCGGACGGAGCGAATCGTGCCGGAGAACTCGTGGTTGATGATCTCGATCGCCATGCCGAGCTGCGCCAGATGCATGTCGGCTTCCATCTCTTCTTCTAGCAGGACATTCCGCTGCTCGATCGCCATCAACTGGTCCATCGCCGAGTCCTCCCCGGTCGTGTCGACCGCTTGAAGCTGGTCAAGGATGGACTCGAGCAAGGTGGACTGGTCCTCGGTCACCTCGAGAATGCGCCGCTCCATTCCGTCCCGCATCTCCACGAACGCGTCATCCGGCAATTGGGCGAGGTCCGTGCGTTGGAACTCGCTCACGACCGAACGGAGCTCGGACTCCACGTTTCGCAGACAGTCGCGGGCAACTTGACCGACTTTGGTCGCGACATCGTCGGCCTTGGCCCTGACCGCTCGGCTGCTGTTGCCGGTCGTCTTTCTGGCCTCCCGTCCCAGGTCATCGAGCGCCGCTTCGGTCCGTACCCGACGGTCGATCAGCAAACGCGCCTTCTCTGCCTCTTCGCCCACGATGTCGGCGATCAGGTCGCGCGCTGGGCGGAAGACGTTCTCCTGGAGTGCAGCGAACTCCGAGTTGTAGACGTTCCAGTCGCGCAGGGTTGCCTTGCTAAGCCCAATGCGGGGACGCGGAACCCGGTAGCGGCTCTCTAGATTTCGAATCTCGGCGTATGCCTCGCGCTCAAGAGCCAGGACCTCTTTGGCAGCCTGGTCCTTGTCACCAATGCTGCTCGCAGCAGAGAGCTTCTCGGCGATGCCTCCGCCGACGGCCAAGGCGCGGTTTTGCGGTTCGTTCCTGCCAAGCTCGTCGAAGAAGCCATGCAGCCGCGCCTCGAACTCCCGTTTGCGCTCCAGGACCTGCTTCTCCCGTCTCCGTCGTGCCACTTCCTCGCGTGAAAGTTCTTCCTTCCGAGTGCCGAACGTATCGCTGTGAACACCCTCTTTGCGGAAGAAGTCCGCGGCGGCCCGGAGAAGGAAGTTCTTGAGGATCGCTTTGAACTGTCTGTATGCCTTGTTCTCCTGGAAGCCCTCGCGCCCGGCCTTCTCACGCAGGCCGCGATTGTGCTCCGCGTCGATTTCGACGAAACCGAACATCTTGCGGTGCGAGAAGTAGTAGTAGGCGGCACCCTTCGTGCGCCGGAACTCGATGTCCAGCCAGTCGTAGTCCGTGTCGCCATAGGGGAGCACGCGAATACCGTTGCGGTAGATGTACAGCCCACCGAGTTTCTCAGTCTTCGCGGAGAGGATTGCGTGCTCCTCGTGTGGCAGCGTGGAATGGCGGCTTTCGCCCTCGAACGCGGCGAAATCGACCTCGAACGGACCGCAGTGGGTAGGTTGGCCGCGTGCGCCACCCCAGGGGATGACGTGATCCTCGATCATCTCCCCGTAGATCGAGACCGAGCCTCGAAACTGACCGTGGTCGTCGAACCGACCCCGAATCCTGTGGTCCGCGCTTTCGAACTCGTCGGGGCGGAAGAAGTCCTCCGCTGCGATCAGGTCCTCGGTGTCGTCGTCAGCCCTATGGTCGCGGAAGCCTGTATTGATGACGCTGCTCGTGCCCGGCGCCATGGTGTTGCTGAAACCGAGCAACGCCTTTTTCAATGGTGGGGCCTTGTCCGTGCTTGGATCACCATCAATGTCGTCGGGGAGAAGGTCCGAGCTGGGCTGGATGATGAAGTGTGTTCCACTGCCGTCGCGCAGCGAGAGACTCGCATCGTACCCGTCGACCTCGACGGGGTCCACGACGAAGTGGGAAAGTTCATCAACCAGACGTTCGCGCAACGCGCCCATGTCATCTGTAGCCAGAGCGGTGCAGGTCGTCTGGAACTGTTCGACCAATGCTAAGACGTCCGCCTTGGATGGCAATGTGCCGCCTGAGTAAGTGCGCACGGGCACTTCGATCTCGTCTAGGTCCACACCGGGCCACTCGAAGATGCCCCAGTTGAGGAACGCGGCCGTGAGGTCGGACAGACCGTCCGGCGTCTTTGCCCTTGTCAGCACAAGAACCTGGGCGCCGATTATGGCAATGGCAAGGCGCCCGATGCCTTTCTCTCCGAGCATCGGCCTTACGCCCATAGTGGGGTCGCGAGGCGGCAACTGGGTCGGATGGAACTTGCTCTCGGTGCCGATGGTGAGCCAACGGCTTACGAAGTCGTCGCGGGTCATCCCGATGCCATCGTCCCGAAGGACGAAGAGCCCATCCGAGCGGTAGTAGTCGATCTCAACGCGACTTGCGTAGGCATCATGGGCGTTCTTGAACAGTTCGCTGATGGCCGTCGGGATGCCCGCGATCTGTTGCCGGCCGAGCATGTCCAACGTGCGCGCCCGGGTCTTGAACGTGACCATCAGGCCATCGCTCCCGTGGTCTTCAAATGGTCGATGAAGTGCCGGCCGACAACATCCGCCAACCGGACGGGAACGGCGTTGCCGATCTGCTTGGCCATCGCGCCTAGCGTACCCTCGAAGGTGAACTCGTCGGGAAAGGTCTGGAGGCGGGCCGCTTCTCGAACGCTGATGGCCCGATGCTGTTCCGGGTGGCCGAATCGACCGTTGGAGTAGCTGATGCACCGAGTTGTCAAGCCAGACGCGGGGGCGTCCCACGCCATGCGACCGTATACGTCGGTGTAGCCGGCGAAGTCTTTGTGGCACGCGAGCTTGAGCGTATCCGGCCAGTCCCGATGGCTGCCACCTTCGGGCGTCGCTCGAATTCGCTTCAGATTGAGAACGGATAACCGGGCGGCGCGGTGGTTCGCCACGTCCGGATGCTCTTCGCCTGCGCTGATTGGCGGCAGATGCGCGATCCAGTTCCTCACGGTCTCGTAGCGTTGGTTTGGCGCCCCGGGACCATGGGTCGCGGGAGGCAACTCGATCGCAGCATGGCGGCTCGCAACGAGGACGAGCCTGCGACGACTCTGCGGGACGCCGTACTTCATCAGCCGGATCGGCCGAGAGGCCACGTTGTACCGACACGCAGCCAGCCTCTTGAGGAACGTGTCGAACGGCTGGCTGCTGCGGTCGAAGTGTTGCAGGCCCGGGACGTTCTCCACGAACACAAGGTCGGGGAGGCATGCCTCCACGAGGTCCGCGAACCGAAGCAAGAGCGGAACCCGATCATCTTCCTCCAGGTCGGGGTGCGTGGTGTTCTGCTTGGTGAAGGGCTGGCAGGGCGCACAGCCGGAGAACAGGACGGGGCTCGATCCAGCGGCGCCTACGCGTCTTTGAACTTGCTCGATCCCCACGGCTCGAATGTCCGCCAGCTCGAAGTGGACGTCGGGGAAGTTCAGCGCATACGTGCGTTTTGCCGCTGGATCGGAGTCCAGAGCAAAGACCACATCCAATCCCGCGGCTTGGAAACCGCAACTGGCCCCGCCACAGCCGGAGAAGAAGTCAAACACCTTGATTTTCATGGCCTTTTGGCCGCTTCCATGCGCCATCCACGTTCAACGCGACGTGTGGCTCAACCTGCTGGATGTCGTCTGTCAACCACGCCCCACGCGTTCCGAATCCTACCACTGTGAGCTGCTACACACGGGGTGAACTTGGTGGACGAATGCGTTGGGCGGGTCGGCGCTAACGGCCATGCAGCGGTCGATCTCGTGCTGCCGGGTGATGCGGGCTTGCCAGAAACGGGGATGGGCCGATTGTTCCGGCATTGGGCCAGCTCGACTGGGGTGATGGCGGACAACTTCCCAGTCTAGGAGGACGTTGGACGGCGCGGATTCGCCGGAGCAGTTGGGACTGACTCGCGAACAACCTCCCGCGCCGTGAAACGTGCGCGAGGAGCGTGCGGTAGTGTGGTAGGTCGTTGGATCTAATCGCTAGGCGGCATCTGCCGGAGCTCGAACCCCTGGAATGGAGGGGCAGCGGTCCGACACGCCACTGCGGCTGTGCGCTTCCCTTGAAAGAGCCGCATTGCGCGGGAACCCGCGCGCTCGGCTATCCCGCTTCATGCGGGCCGTCCTAAGCGCAGATGACGTCCCGGCTGTGTCGCGATCTCAAACGCCGAACACCTTCATCACCTCGTCGCCCAGATGGTTGATGACCTTCACGGCGATGCGGCCGGTGGAGGGCTTCGGGAAGGGGCGGGAGGTGTCGCTGTGTAGTGTGGCCCACGCGTCGGGGTCGATTTCTGCTTTCAGGGTGGTCTTGAGGGACTTGTACGGGTCGCCGGCGCCTAGGAAGTAGGCTTGGCGGACGAAGAAGCTCTCTTCGTTGTAGTCGGTGTCGACGAACCAGCAGGCGATGCCGTCGGGGCCGTCGCTGCGGACTTCGCCGGTGGAGGGGTCGAAGACGTCTACGCCATTGATCTTGACCCGTATCCAGTCCTTTTCGCCGGCGTCGCCTTCGGCGGATTCGATGTCGATGTCGGGCTCGCCGAAGATCACGAACAGGTTGGCGGTGTCCGTCTTCTTGAAGTCGTCGGCCATGTGCAGGTCGGCGTTCATGCGCGCCTTGAGTACGGGGACGCGGCCGAGCTGGTTGAACTCGGTGGCGTGGGCTTCGAAGTTGAAGGCGCAGGCGATCAGGGTGTCGAAACCGGCGTCGGCGGCTTCGCGGGTGGCGCGAACGAGGTCGGGGCGGGATACCGTTCCGAATTCCGGGCCGATGAAGACGCCGGCGCGGCGCCCCTTGCCGTTGTCGCCTTCGGGGTACCGGCCTTCGGCGCAGATGAGGTCGCCGGGCCACGGCTCCAACGACGAGAACGTGATGCGGTCGGCCTTGCGGGTTTGCTGCACGCCGGCGGTCCGTAGGTTCTCGAGGATCACGTGGGCGAAGTCCTGTCGAGGCAAATCGGCACCGACGTCGTAGCGGACGCGGGGCTCCTGGACCATGAGTTCGTCGTTCTCGTCTAGGGCGGCCAAGCGATGCGGCGACAGGCTCTCGACGGTGAACGGGCCGGCGACGCGGACCTTCTTGTTGTCCTGGTAGGGCTTGTCGTAGAGGTGCTCGTATTCGGCGCTCGCGGCGATGCAGGCGTCGATCTCTCGCTGGCGGGCGATGCGTGCTCGCCAGAATCGGTCGTGGGCGGCTTGTGCCGCATCAGGCCAACTCTCCTGGATGTCGCGGGGAACTTCCCATTCGAGGAAGGCATCGGCTAGGGCGGATTCGCCTGAGGGGAGCGTGACCGTCTCCCCTGATGCATCGAAGGAGATCGTCTGGCCTTTGCGGCCACCAGTCTCTACGGCGAACGGTGTGACGTGGCCTCGCAAGTTTTCGTTGAGGTCGGTCAAGGCGGCGTCTACTTCCAGCTGTGTCCGGTCGTAAATGACGTCGATTTCGGCGTTGTTGGCTATGGACTTCAGGGTGATGTGCGGTACGCGCTCGTAAACGAAGCCTTGGCGGATGTCGTTATACGTTGGCGACTCCGAGGGCGCTGTGAGGGAGAGCTCGGCCTCCTTCCGCTGGCCCTCCGGGCTGTCCGCTAGGAGGTAGTAGGGATAGCGTGAGCCCATGACGCGGGAACGGGCAAGTGCCAAGGCGACTCGTGATGTGTCGATAGTGATCCAGCGGCGGCCCCACTGTTCAGCAACGTACGCCGTCGTGCCGGACCCGCAGGTTGGATCGAGTACGAGATCGCCCGGATCGGTCGTCATGAGCAGGCATCGTTGGACCACACGCGGGTGGGTTTGCACGACGTAGCGCTTCTCAACACCGAAGCCGCTGATACCGGTATCAAGCCAAGCTGACCCCATCGGGAAACATGGCGCATCGTCGAAGTAACGGACGTAGCGCGGCGTCCTGCCAATTCGGAGGATTCTCCCCGCCCTGATGAGCCTCTCAATGCCCTCGCGATTCGACTTCCACCCGCCCTTAGTGGGCGCAGGAAACAGCTCGTCACGCAAGTGGAACGGGAACACTGTCGTTTCGGTACCCGTTTGCGACGTCAGGTTGTCGTGCGCAAAGGCCTTTTCCTCTCCGCCGCCCTCAGCTCCCGAAAAAAAGGACCCGTCCGGGCGCATGAAGTACGTGTACTGAGTGGCCCCTGGCTGCCCGAGCGTACGCACCTGAAAGGGACGCCTAAACTTGAGCGCCCCGACATCCTTGGCTCCCCAGAGAATGTAGTCAAACGTCTCGTCCAAGTGCCCGCCACCAAGTCCCGAGGTCTTTGAGAACTTGATGGTCACAACGAAGTTCTCGGGTCCAAGAACTTCATCCATCACGGCCCGAACCCGATGCAGGTTCTCATCCCCGATCTGCACGAAGATGCTGCCGCTCTCCGTCAAGAGATCCCGGGCCACTGTCAGCCGATCCCGCAGATACGTCAGATACGAGTGAATCCCGTCCCGCCAAGTGTCCCGAAATGCCTTGACCTGCTCCGGCTCCCGGGTGATGTGCTCCGCCTTGCCGTCCTTCACGTCGCGGCTGGTCGTCGACCACTGGAAGTTGGAGTTGAACTTGATCCCGTAGGGTGGATCCATGTAGATGCACTGCACCTTGCCCCGCAGGCCCTCGCGTTCGGCTAGCGAAGCCATCACCTGCAGCGAGTCGCCGAGGATCATGCGGTTCGACCAGTTGGCGTCGTGCTGGTAGAACTCGGTCTTGGCGTTTTCGTCAGGCAGGCCGTTGAAGTCGCCGAACAGATCGGCCTGCGCTCCGGGCTCGGCGGCCTGCTGCTCGGCCCGAGACTCGCGGGTCATGCGGGCGAGGTCGTCGATCAGCACCTTCGGATGCACTTTCTCCTGGATGAAGAGGGGCGGCGCCTGCACCACGAGGTCGGACCAGTCCTGCATGTCCTTGCCGCGCCAGACCAGTTGCGGATCCAGGTCGCGGTTGCGCCGCTCGTACGCGACGCGGATGGGATTCTGATCGTCCCCACGCATTACGGGCTGGTATTCGGCCGTTGGGATGTTGCGGCGACTCGCCTCCTTGTGGACCAAGGTCTCGACCTGCTTGGCCGTCTGCTTCTTGGCCTTTCCTTTAGCCATCCCCTACGACCCTCCATCCGGTTTGTGAGCGATACCGAGCTCCTCGGCGATCTGCCGGAGCCTCTTGTCGTTGGTCCAGAGGGACGCATCGTGGGCAAGTACGGATCCCAACAGGTTGGCATCCACATAGCCGATGCCCCGCCCCATCCAGCTATGGCTTTCGATGAGTGCCAGCAGGTCGTCGTTCGCGAGTCCCGGGATGGCGGGGAGCTGACGGAGACGACCGAGAAAGCCACTTCGATCAGGCAGGGTGCCGCATGCCAGTTCGCCGACCACCATGTCGTGGGACAGAACCTGACCGGCTTCGACTCGCTCTCGAAGTTCGCGATTCGGGCGGCGCAAGTCGTCGATCCAGACCGAGGTGTCCACCAGGATCATTCCGCTTCCGCGCTCCGACGTCTAGGGATGTCCTCAATGTCAGGCATCGGTCCTCCCACCGTGTCCAGGAAGCGCGCGAACTCCCTGGCGCGCACTCCTTTTCCAAGCGCATCGAGCGCTGCACGGACCGCCACGTCGAAATCGTCCTCCATCCCGAAGGGCTCACGGAGCTCGAGGAACGCCCACGTTCCGTGGCAACCCAACCCGTTCACGGCAGGCACCCAGTAGCTGTCCATGGTTTCCTTCTTTGCCTTGGCCTCTTCACCCCGGAGCCCCTTGACCTCCACCACGACATGCAAAGGGTCGTCAGGACCCAATCCATAGTCGAAGAGCACGATGAAGTCCGGGACATATCGCCGCGCTGCGCCACCGAACCGATAGGGCACGTCGAAGCCGAGGCTGTGGTTCTTCACCCACGCAAGTACGCGGGCATGCGAATCAAGGACGCGGCAGAACTCGCCCTCCCAGGTGCTGTCGAGAATCGCCCAGTTCAGGTGGCACTTGGGGCCGGTGGCGTAGCGTTGGGTGCGGGACGTGGTGAAGTTGACGCCGCGCGTCGAGCCGGTCGGATTGTACGGATCGAGCATGGCCTTGACGGGCTGGCGGGACAGCTCAGTGCGGGTGATGGCCGATGTGATCTTCTCGCAGGCGCGGTCCGCCAGCTCGGACACCATCAGTTGGGCCGGGTAGGTGTTGCCCTTGCACTCGAGGCACTCCTCAAGCCATGCGCGAGTGATGCGCTTCAACTGGCCGAACAGGTGGAGCTTCGGGCCGTCGTCCGGGTCGCGCCAATGGTTGTAGAGCAGCCGCCGGGTCAATTCGTACAGCAGCGTGGATTGGCGGACGCGGTCCAGATGCTCGACCGTGAGGTCGTGCCCCTCGCCGATGATCCCTTGGTTGTGCGTGATGGTCGGGCCCACCAACTCCGGGGTGAGCACGAACTTGGAGTCTTCCGTGAAGGAAGCGTTGAGACCGTCGTCCGGCAACTCGACGCGGTAGCCGGCCACCCGCGGGAAGCAGATTGCCGCATCGTCGCGCTCCGGGGAGAGCGCTTTCACCTGCACCGTTTCGGCGGGCTTCTGGTGCGGTGCGACGACGGGCTTGGCGGTGAAGTCGAAGGGGATGCCGAACACGTCGGCGTACTCGGCGTTGAAGAGGCCCGCCTCGTTCAGTTCGTAGGACTGCCGGCGCAGGGAACGGCCGATCACCTGTTCGCACAGCAGTTGCGTGCCGAAGGCGCGAAGGCCCAGCACGTGGGTGACGGTGTTGGCATCCCAGCCCTCGGTGAGCATGGCGACGGAGACCACGCAGCGGATTTCGCCGCCGAGACGGCCCGGCTTGCCGACCGTGTTCATCACCTCGCGCAGGAGTTCCTGGTCGGTCAGCTTCTCGGCCACTTGGCGGTCGCCCGCGCGTTGGTTACGTTCGCGACGGAAGCGTTCGATCTCGTCGGCAGCGGCTTCGCGGAAGCCCTTGTCCAGGGCTTCGCCGGATTCGAGCTGCGTGCTGTCGATGAGCAACGTGCGGGGTTTCGCAAGCGGTTCGCCGGCTGCATCGAAATTGCGGAAGAGTTCGAGGCGACCTTGCTGGAACGTGCTGGCACCGTTGCTGGACGACTGGTGGAATCCCGCGACGTGGTCGTACACCAGCTTCGAGGTGGCGGTGTTGTTGCAGACGATGATGAAGCAGGGCGGCACGTCGATGTCGGCGTCCTGCCAGAGCTGATAGGTCTTCTCGTAGTGGCCGTAGAGCGCTTGCAGGGCCGTCTGCAGTTCGTTCGGCAAGGACAACGGGTCGAGGTTCGGGCTAGCGCGACGGCTTCCCTTGGGCATCTTCTTGCCGATGTGATCCCACAGGTTGCGGAACATGGGCATCTCGGCGCCGGGGACGTTGTCCACTACGGGCACGCGCGGGAGCTTGACGATGCCGCACTCGATCGCGTCCATGAGCGAGAAGTCGCTGACCGTCCATGGGAAAAGCGTCCCTTCCGCGTAGCCGGAACCGCCCAGGAAGAAGGGGGTGGCCGAGAGGTCGATCACCCGTTTGAGGCCCAGTTTCCGACCGGCGGCTTCAAGGCCCGAGATCCAGACGCGGGCGGCCTCGCGGTTCTGCTTCGCCTCGGTGAGTGCGTCACCCGTGAGCTTGCCTTCGTCGTCCGCGTCGGGCGGCTTCTCCCGGTAGCAATGATGTGCCTCGTCGTTGAGGACGAGGATTCCTTTCGTCGTCATGAGTTCCGACATGACGCGAACCAACATCTGGCCCTCGGTCTCGCGGGTCGCAAGCTCGCCGTCTCGGCCCTGGAGAAATTCGCGGCTCACCTTGGCGAGATTCATCGTCTCGCGTGGCTGGAACGCGTGGTAGTTGGTGATGACGATCTTCGCCTTGTCGATATCGCGAAGCATGTCCGGGGGCACGAGTTCGCGGCTCGCGTAGTAGCTGTCGGGGTCGTTCGGCTGGAGAACGCGGAGACGGTCGCGGATCGTGATGCCGGGCGTGACGACGAGGAAGCCGCGGGTGAACCTTGGGCTCGCGGGGCGGCGGACCGCGTTCACGGTCTGCCACGCGATCAGCATCGCCATGACGGCGGTCTTGCCGGCTCCGGTTGCCAGCTTGAGCGCCAGCCGGGACAGCCCTGGGTTGGCGTTCTCGCTGGCTGCCTCAAGCTGCTCGAGGTACCCGCGTGCGCGGTTTCCGATGGCTGGTGCAACCTCGGTAAGCCAGATGGCCGTCTCGACGGCTTCCACCTGGCAGAAGAACGGGCGGATGCCGCTGAACGGGTGTTGTCGCCAATGCTTGAGCAGGCGCGCCGTCTCTGGCGTGACTCGCCACTGCGCCTCGGGCAGTGCGCGCCACCGCGCGATTTCTCGCCGGAGACCGTCGATCAGCGCGGTCAGTTCGTATTGCTGGTCTTCCGCTTCCAGGGCCTCGCTTGCGACGTCGAACCCCAGTCGGCGTTGTCCTCGCCCGGCCTTTCTCGGCCTCGGAATCGGAGAGATGAACGACACCGGACGCCGACCTTCGCCGATTGCGTCCGTTGGCTGGCGCCCCTCGTCGAGCAGCCAGTGCCTGGAGGGCGGTTCGTAGGGCGAGTTCAGGATCGGGCTTTCGTGGAAGGACGTGGCCTCATGCATGGACGCGGAGCTTACTGCATGGCAGCGGCTGCGGTGTCACATGCCCCACACCAGCAGCTCGAACCGTCCGGCCGACTCTCGGCGGCGAAAGATCTTGTCGCCCCAACCCCTGGCTTCGTCCCGGTCGAAGATGACCAGGTGGCCCGACTGGGCATCGCAGCGGTCCATGTAGTCCGCAGTCTGCTCGAGACCTTCACGGATGGTCTGCCCGAGGCTCTTGTACAGCACCTTGCACTCGATCACGTGCTTCGCTGGCTCTGCGTTCGCGTCGACCAGCGGCCAGACGATCAACAGGTCGGTGCGCCGCCGCCCGAGCCCGTATTCGCGTTCGATGCGGCCGCCGCCGTTGACGACCCGCTGGAGAAACGCCTGGAGCAGCAGTTGCGGGCCTGCTTCACGATAGTCGAACCGCTCCACCCAGTGCTCCGAATGCTCGCGGAAGAACGCCTGGAAGGCAGTCAGCAGCTTGACGACATCCAATCGCCCGGCGTCGTCAACGTACCAGGCGGACTCCTGCACCAGGCCTTCCTGGGCTGCGTAGGTGAGTTCGCGAGGCACGACTTCCGCGTAGACCGGATTGGCGATGCGTAGCGGAGGGGCCAGCGCGACCAAGCCCAGGTCTCGCACGTATTCCAGATCACGCGTGGAAAACTCGCGCTCGTCGCCGCCGCTCAACAGCGGCTGGACCACCCGCCGCACCCGTTCCTCCTTGAGCTTGTCGGCAAGCTGGTCGAGGTGCGTCTCGCGACGCTCAATGAGCTGCTCCTGTGCCTCCAGGATGGCTTCGGCGGTAATGCGCCTCTCCCGCGCGAATCCATGCTTGCGAAAACAGGTCTGGTCCGCGAGTGCATTGACCAGCCAAGGCTGGCCCCGGGTCTGGTTCCACATGGTCTCCAACGCCTCGTCCGTGAAGACCTGCCCCGTCTCTTCGGTGTGCTGGGCCAGCAACGTCACGACCTCGCCGCGCGAGAAATCGCCCAGACGCAGCGATCTAGCCTTGATGTTGAACGCACTGCCCCCGGCAACCGTCGTGTTGGTGGAACCGGAGTGGATACGGTAGTCGCGGACGTCTCGCACGCCGCAGAGCACCACGCTCTGGGGGAAGCCCCTCGGACGGCGCACGTACCCGGCACGCAACTGGCGCAACACGGACAGCAGCGTGTCGCCGACCAGTGCGTCGATCTCGTCGATCAGCACGACGAGCGGCGTCGGATCCGCCGCCTCCGCCCAACGGCTCAGCGTTTCGTCCAGCGCTCCGTCCGGGCCGAACTCGGCCAGAATGGCGGACCAGATCCGACTAGGGAAATCGTCGCCCAACGTCGAGCGGGCCCAAGACGCGAGTCCGCCGAGTATCGCCCGCATCGCGCGTTCCGTGTCCTCCCGTGCGGCTTGGCCCGCCTCCACGTTGATGTATACGCAGCGGTAGTCACCCTCGTCGCCGCTGTTGAGCAGATCCCGCAACGCCAGAAGTGCCGACGTCTTCCCCGTCTGACGAGGAGCATGGAGGACGAAGTAGCGTTCATCGCGGATCAGGGCGAGCACATCGTCGAGATCGAGCCGAGCGAGCGGCGGGATGCTGTAGTGCTTGTCGCGCTGGACGGGGCCGGTCGTGTTGAAAAAGCGCATCGGCCAAGTATGACACCCGCGATGTTCCAAGGGTGCCGCGCCGAAGGAAGCTACCAGGTATGCTGGTGCCGCCCGACGTATCCGACTGTGGCACGGTCTTGCTCGACAGAGCGTACCAGACACACAAACATTTCGTCCCACGGCCTGATGGTCGATGTCTCACGTGCGGGGCTGGCAGGTCGCGGACCGCTTGCCTGTGCGCCATTGACCGTCGGGGCCTGTGGGACGAAATGTTTGTGTGTCTGGTACACCCTTCCCTGCGCATATGCCGCGAGTGCCCGCGCGCCTGACGGCGCGACGGAGGGCGGGACGCCCTCCCCCCGGAGGACGGCGCCAGACACTGCACAGGCCAAAGTGTAGTCGCCGTGACTGCTTTGGGTCGGCGTGCCGTCATCGCCTGTCGCAGACGCCGTCCCAACGGTAGGCGGGAAGGCACGCCGTCCTCGTCCACCACCTCGTCGGCGGCACGGCGGCGTCCCAGCCGACGAGCGTGTCGCCGAACACGCAGAAGCCCTCAAGTTCCTCCTCCTTGGTGGAGCGGCCCGAAAACCGGGTCGCGGGTCGCGTTCATGCCTCCGCTCGGCAGAGGTTCGACTTGGAGCATTTCGCGCCTCAGACGCGTTGTCAACGAGAGGGAGGCCCGCAGCTAGGGTGATTGCACGCTTTGGCTCCGGCGGTGTTCACGGTGCCGACGACGTTGTCGGTTGCTTGGCAGCGGAGGGTGGGCGGCCTTCGTCATGGCGGTTCGGCTTGCCGGACGGCGGCTTTTCGACGATTCGCCGAACGGGGGGACGCCCGCGGGAGGTGCTTGGCGGTGCGGAGGTCGGCCGGCCAGGTTCGGTGCTTGGGTAGGGCTAGTCGGGCGAGAGAATGGCGTCGAGGGCGTCGCCGCGGCGCATCATGCAGTGGCGGTTGGCCTCGGGCAGGTAGCGGAAGCCGTTGTGGAAGACGACGGCGAGGGCGATGTTGTTGAGCGTGGCGTGGTTGGCAGGGGCATGGCCGGCGCGGAAGCGCGCGGCGTCCTCTCCCATGCTGGCGTCGCGGCGGAAGTGGTTGCCGTTCTCGACCTGCCAGTGGCCGCGGTTCCAGGCCAGCAGCCGTTCGGCCCCGGCGCGGCCGGCGGGCACGGAGGTGATGCCGCAGGCGGTTTCGGCGGAAGTCTCGCCGGTCTTCGCGTTGGTGCGTTCGCGCACGACGCGGAACGCCTGGCGGGCCTCGGGGAACGGCGCGAACGTGTTCGGCAGCAGGTCGCGGGCGGCCACCCGCCGCGCTTCGATGCGGCCGTGCGCCTTGACGGGCTCGTCGGCGTGGCGGCGCACGGCGTCGCCGTCCCAGTCGATGGCCGCGAGCTGGGTGAAGGTGTCGGGGCAGTTCGCCTTGACCGACAGCACGCAGTCGGCGCCGTGCGCCTCGACGATGCTGCGCGCGGTGTCGCGGGCGGCGTGCAGGGCGTCGAGGGTGAGCACGCAGCCGCGCAGGTCGACGTCCTCGAGCAGCGCACGCAGCGCCGCCGCTTCGCCGCCCTCGTCGCGGCAGCAGCGCCCGGCCAGCGGCCGGCCTGCGTGGGTGACCAGCGTGACGGTCTCGAAGTGCGTGTTCTCGTCGGTGTGCCGGTTGGCGCCGCGGATGCGCTTGCCGTCGGCGGCCAGCGCCGGCTGTTCGGCGTCATCGGCGAGACGCGGTGCCGCCCAGGCCCGCAGCGCCTCTTCCAGGCCATCCGGGTCGGTGCCGGCCATCACCCGGCAGATGGTCGCCGCCGACGGCGCCTTCCACTCGCCGGCGGCGCTGCGCCACCCGCCCAGCGCGCGCAACTCCCGCGCCTCCAGGCCGGCCGCGAACTGCGCCGCCGCCACCGGCCCCGACAGCCCCGACAGCTTCGCGAGCGCGCAGATGGACAGCACCGTCTCCAGACGGTGCTTGCGGCCCTGGCCGCGGCGGCAGTCCGGCAGCCCCGCGAACACGTCGCGCAGCGAGCGCAGCTCGGACGGCGCGTAGCGAACCGGCACCGCCCGGCACGTCCACTCCGGACGGTCCGCCGGATCCGCCAGCCGCTCGCGGGCGTCCCGCCGCAGCGCCCGCACGAACATCTCCTTCGGCGAACCGCGCGGGTCCGTGTACGACCCGCTGTGCCGCGCGAAGCCCTTCGCGCGCCCCACCCGCGTCCAGTTCGACGCCGCGTAGCAGGTGCCCGCGAACCGCGACGGGTCCACGAACGTCTCCGCGAGCTCCAGCGGATGGCCGTGCGCCGCCTCCCAGTCCGCGCTCAGCCGCCGCAGGCTGCGCGACAGCGACCGCGACGCCAGGTTCGCGATCCCCGACGCCTCCGGCAGCACCAGAAAACGCGTGTTGTTGCCGATCAGGTGCAGGCGCCGGAACTGCACCGACCGGTGCCAGCCCAGCCAGCGGTCCCGCGGCGCGCACCTGAACGCTCCCGACTGCCAGCCGAGAAGCGCCAGCCAGTGACCGCGCCAGACCGCAACGTGGCGCACGCCGCGACCCGCGAACTGGCGGAACCCCAGATGGTGGTGCTCGTCCACCAGCGCGTCCCACCGCCGACGCTCGTCCGCCCGAACCGGTCGAACCTCGACCTCGCCGACCACCACCTCCCGCCTGTCGAAAACCTCCGCCATGCACCCGTTGTACAGCATCGGCCACCAAAAAGCCAGTACCTTTCCCTACATCGCCCCAATCAGCCTGTTGCGCCTAGCGTGCAATAGCCCTGGGCCCGCAGCGGTTAGGACGCAGTAGAATCCGCGCTCGCATCGCTCTTGGCCTTCGTCTTGGCCAGCATCACCACCAATTCGGGAGAGCGAACGCCCGTGAATGCCAGGCAGCGCGCCGAGTTTCTCGAATTCGCACGTGAACTCGCGGAGCGGGCGGGAGCTTCCATCCTGCCCCAGTTCCGCCAGGCGCCAGCCATCGACAACAAGAAGGCAGGCGGTGGCTACGACCCCGTAACGGAAGCCGACCGCGCCGCCGAACAGGTGATGCGTGACGCAATCCGCGAGCGCTACCCGAGCCACGGCATCCTCGGCGAGGAATTCGGCCACGAGCCGGGCGACGGGCTGACTTGGGTGCTGGACCCCATCGACGGCACGCGAGGCTTCGTCATGGGACTGCTGCACTGGGGCACGCTTGTAGCGCTGTTCGATGGCGAGCGGCCGGTGGTTGGCGCCATCCATCAGCCATTCCTGCGCGAGACGTTCTCGGGCGACGGCCACACGGCGCATTACGAACGCAGCGACGCCTCGCGCACACTCCGCACGCGCCCATGCCCGCGGCTCACAGATGCCCTCGCCGGCACCACCGACCCCGACCTCTTCAAGACTCCGGAAGAAACGGCCGCCTTTCAGCGAATCCGCACCCACATGCGCACGGTGCGCTACGGCACCGACTGCTACCTATACGCCATGCTGGCGATGGGCCAGGCAGACCTAGTGATCGAAGCCAACCTCAAGCCCTACGACGTGCAGGCGCTGATTCCTGTGGTGGAGGGCGCTGGCGGCGTCATCACCGATTGGAATGGCGGCAGCCCGGCTATGGGTGGGCAGGTGCTGGCCACAGGGGATCCGAACCTCCACGAACTCGCGCTCGCGGAGCTAGACCTCTAATCGAGCGCGGCCCGTCTCCAACGAGGAAAGCGAGGACGCCTTTCCGCCTCTAGCGCCACAAGAACCGTTGCCTTCGGCAACGCTTCTTGCCCCAGCCCAAGCCGTCCTGTCACCCTGTCGGCATTCGGCCAGCTTGCGCCGTCCGAAGTCCGACAGGCTGCGTGCCCGGTGCTGGACTTAGCCGCGCTTTGGCGGCATCGGGATGACATGCGCCTTGCCACCCAGCCAGTTTGCCAGCGACGGGATGGGGCAGTGGTACACGTCCGGCTTCGCAGCCGACAGCGGCTGCAGAACGCCCGCTCCGACGAGCCTGTCCAGCACGTCCTCGCCGGACACGGGCTTGCCTTGTGCCACGCCGTACTCTTCTGCGAGATCGGCGAGCTGCGACATCGGCGCGCCCTCGCCTTCGTTCGCGGCACGAGCGAGGAGGTGGTACAAGGGGCGCAACAGCTTGGCGTGAGTGGCTGTGAGGCGTCGGCCGTAGTGGTCGTTGCGCGCATTGGTCGCCATCCGGGCGATGCTCTCGCCGTCCAGTTCCCGGAGCCTGGACGTGTTGAGGGAGAGCATCGCCTGCGCGACCGCGTTCATTTGATCTCGCAGGTGCATCGGCCACCCATCGCTATGCTCCTCGGCCCATTCCGCCCAGCGGATCTTCTCGCCTTCGGAACCTTCGGCGTCCAAGTGCCCCATGATCTTGAGCGCGTACTCCCGGCTTTGCGCTCCTGTCAGGCCGCCTAGCGGCACGAAGTTGCCGCCCGTGCCGCGGCTGATGCCGCACTGGCCCATCACCTCTTCGGTGTTGGCGAGACCGGCGAAGATCGGTACCACGGGTATGGGATTGTCCGTGTCCAGGTCGCCGCGGTGCATAGACCGCACCATGGCCCTCGCCACCTTGTCCTCGTGGTCAAGGTTCTGTGCCTCGTCGCAGTACACAATCAACGGGCAGTCCGCATTCAACACGCGCCCATAGCGCGCCCGGAGCAGTTCCCACGGCATGCCCAGACTCCGCCGCGTCAACTCATCGTCGCCCGGCCGCGTCGTCGTCTCGCCACCGCTTCCGCCGACTTCCGCACCCAGAACCTTCGCGCCGCCCTTGACGACGATCGTGCGATCCATCTGTTCCCGAACCTTGGCGTCGAGCGCCTTCGTCACTCTCGCGAACAGGTCGTAAGGGTTCATCTCGTGGTCTTCCAGCTCGACCACCACCGCACGACCGTCGGCCCTCCGCCGCTTCTCGAGTTCGCGCACAAACGCCGACTTGCCCGCGCCCGGTGCGCCTCCGATCACGACGGTGCGGCCCGCACGCTGCCCTTCGCACGCGCCGGCGACCATCTCTCCAACCAAGTGGAAGGTGTCCTCGCGACCTATGTAGCAGGGCTCTTCGCCACGGTCTCCCGCCCGAATGTAGCGCTTGACCTTCTCGCGCCACTCGGCGTGGCTTTCGATTGGGTTTGCCGCCTCGCCATCCATAGGCCGATTCTAACGCTTGGCCGCGGCGCGAGAGCGGGTGGAGTCTTGCCATTCTGCTTGGCCCATCGTCGCGGGATGTTCCGCTTCGGCACGGCGAACAGCGTTGGATCGGCGGCAATGGCGATGTGGCACTGACGGCGGATCTCGTCCAGCCGGTTGTGGTCGTTGTCCCATCGTGTGACCGGCGCGGCCATGGCGCAATTGCAGCGGGGGCCCTTGTGCGGCGACCCGCTTACCGACGTGAGCACCAAGCTGAAGTTGCCCGACGGGCCTTTGGAGAGAAGGCATCCTGCCTTCCCGATGCCCTCGCCCCAAGGGCGGGGGGGCGCGCCGCTCGCCGCCCCAATGCCCCCCCAACCCGCAGGAGGCTGCTAGCGCCACAAGAACCGTTGCCTTTCGGCAACGCTTCCCCAGCCCAAGCCGTCCTGTCACCCTGTCGGCATTCGGCCAGCTTGCGCCGTCCGAAGTCCGACAGGCTGCTAGGATATTCTCCCAAGCCCAAACGGAGACTTTGATGGACTTGGAATACAGTGCGGAATACCAGGCCTTCCGCGACGAAGTCCGGCAGTTCCTCGACGAACACGGAACCAAGGCGCCGCGCCCCCAAGGTGGTGATGACCGCCTCACACCTCGCGACTGGCAGCAGCTCCTCATCGAGCACGGCTATGCCGCCCGCACCATCCCGCGCGAATACGGCGGCTACGGCGCCGAGCCGGACATCCTCAAGACGCGCATCATCGCCGAGGAGTTCGCCCGCGCCCGGGTGCCGCCGGGGCACTCCGGCGACAATCGCCTCGTGCCCACCGTCCTCGAACTCGGCACCGAGGAACAGAAGCGCAAGTATGTCGGCCCGTCGGTGCGCGGCGAGGTCAGCTGGTGCCAGGGCTATTCCGAGCCAGGTTCCGGCTCCGATCTCGCATCCCTCTCCACCAAGGCAGAGCTCGACGGCGACGAATGGGTCGTCAACGGCCAGAAGATCTGGACATCCGGCGCCAAGACCGCCGACATGATGTTCTGCCTCGTCCGCACCGAGCCGGACGCGCCCAAGCACAACGGCATCAGCTATCTCGTCTTCTCCATGGACACGCCAGGCATCGACGTCCGGCCACTCGTCACCATGACGGGGGAGGCGTTCTTCAACGAGGTCTTCTTCACCGACGTGCGAGTGCCGAAGGATCAGATCGTCGGCAAGCGCGGCGAAGGCTGGTTCGTGGCCAACACGACGCTGCGCTACGAACGCGGCGGCCTCGGCGACCCCAACGAGGCGGAGAACCGCTTCCTGCGCATCGTCGACATGATGCAGCGGGAGACGGTCGGGGGCGTCAGCCTGATGGAGAACCCCATCTACCGGGATCGGCTCCTCAAGCTGCAGGCGCGCATCCTGGCAATGAAGTTCAACGGCATGAGAGTGCTGTCGCACAACATCAAGGGCGAAGAGGCGGGCCTGCCGCGCTGGATCGTCAAGCTGAACGGTTGCGAGCTCAACCACCAGATGGCCGGCATGGCCGTGGACGTGATGGGCGAGCTGGGCCTGCTTTACGACGGCAGTCCATACCTGCGCGACCACGGCTTCTGGCAGGCGCGCTACATGCTCGACCTCGGCCTCATCATCGGCGGCGGCACGGCGCAGATCCAGAAGAACATGATCGGCGAGCGCGCCCTTGGGTTGCCGAAGGAGCCGAAATACGACCAGGCGGCCGCCTGAAGGTCGGTTCTGAGACCGCAACGCAGACGCAAATTAGAGGACATCGATGGATTTCGCACTCAGTGAAGAGCAGCGGATGCTGCAAGACAGCATCTCGGGTTACCTGGAGGGCGGCTCGTCCTTGGAGCGCGTTCGCCAAGTCGCCGAGGACGGCGGCGCCCGCGCTGACGACGTGTGGCAGGAACTGGCCGGCCTCGGCGTCCACGGCGTGCTCATCGACGAGGACTACGGCGGCGTTGGCCTGGGCCATCTCGAAGCCGCACTCATCGCCGAAGCCCTCGGCGCAACCACAACTCCAGTGCCATACGTCGCCTCGTCGATCATGGCGCCCACCGCCATCGCCGTCGCCGGTTCCAGCGAACAGAAGGAAAGCTGGCTGCCTCGCATCGCTGCCGGCGAGGTGGTGGTCGGGGTGGGCGTCACCGAGCAAGTCGGCCGCCGCGAAAGCGATGGCATCACGCACACGGACGGCAACCTCAGCGGCAAGGCCATGTTCGTGCTCGACGGCGCCGAGGCAGACGCCTATCTCATCGCCTCGGACGACGGCGCCATGCACATGGTCGATGCCGGCGAGGTCGAACGCCAGCGCCTGAAGACCATCGACCGCACGCGCACCGTGGCGGAGGTCCTCCTAAACGACACCAAGGCGGACACGCTCCCCGGCTCCGCGACCAGCCCCGAGCCGCTGCTGGCAACCATCGATGTCGGGCGGCTGATCCTCGCGGCAGACACCCTCGGCGCGGCGCAGACCATGCTCGACAAGTCCATCGAGTATGCAAAGGAACGCCGCCAGTTCAACCGCGTCATCGGTTCCTTCCAAGCCGTCAAGCACATGTGCGCCGAGATGGCCGCAGAGCTGGAACCCTGCCGCTCCATGATCTGGTACGCCGCCCACGCCTACGGCGCGATCCCCGAAGAAGGTCGCGCCATGGCCTGCCACGCCAAGGCACATCTGGCGGAAGTCGGCCAGTTCGTCGCCCGCAAATCGACGGAAGTCCACGGCGGCATGGGCATCACCGACCTCCTGGGCCTCCACTACTGGTTCAAGCGCATCGGCTTCAACCGGCAACTCCTGGGCGCCCCGGAACTGGTGCGGGAAGAGGCGGCGAGGGCGCAAGGCTGGATTTAGCGGCGCCTCGGAACCACGCCTCGGCACCGAACACGGGCGATGCCCGACAGTCCCGCCCCTGCCCTGCGCGTGTGTGGAGGGCAGTTCGCGGCCCGCCTCCGCCGCCAAGGACGGCCAATCCCAACCAACGACATCTGGATCGCCGCGCACGCCATGGAGGCCGGCGCCGACCTCGTCTCACTGGATCGACACTTCGTAGCGGTCGATGGTCTCGCTTGGATTCACGTCTCGCAATGACATGGGCCCGCCGGCCCCATGTCGCTTCCACGACTCGGGCGAGGCTCAATCAAACTTGGCCACGACCCGTTCACATGCCGGGTGCATGACATAATGCTCCGTTCCATGAGTTCCTCGCCCCGACACTGCACCGCAAGGACAAACTGCCGATGATCGACGTTCACTACTGGCCGACGCCCAACGGCTGGAAGGTTTCCATCATGCTCGAGGAGTGCGGGCTTGATTACCGTGTCGTGCCGGTCGATATCGGCGGTGGCGACCAGTTCAAGGCGGATTTTCTTCGCATCAGCCCGAACAACCGGATGCCGGCGATCGTGGACCACGACCCCATCGGCGGCGGCGAACCGCTGGCGATCTTCGAGTCCGGCGCGATCCTTGAGTATCTAGCGGAGAAGGCCGGCAGGTTCCTGCCTGCCGATCCCGTCGGCAAGTACAAGGCGTTGCAGTGGGTGCATTGGCAGATGGCGAACTTGGGCCCGATGATGGGCAACGCCAACCACTTCAAGAACTACGGCAAGAACATCGCCGACGATCCGGCGCAGCTTGAGTACGGCACCAAGCGCTTCGTCGGCGAGGTGGATCGGCTCTCCGGCGTCATGGACGCACAGCTTTCCGTCAACGAATACCTCGCCGGCAGCGACTACAGCATCGCCGACATCATCAGTTGGCCGTGGGCCTTCCTCATCGGCCGCCTGATCGACGAGAGCATGTGGGAGACCTTCCCCAACCTCAAGCGCTGGGTGGACCAGGTGGGCGAACGTCCCGCAGTCGAGACGGGCCGCCGTGTGGGCAGCGACCTCGGCCGCCGAGAACTCACCGAGGAGGAAGAAAGGGCGCGCCGCGAACTGCTCTTCAACCAGACCAACGAGAAGGTCCGCGCAGCCCGCGAGGCAGCGGCGATAGCGGCTTCATAGCAACCCCGACTCGTTCGCACCTCGCGTGCCTTCGCGCCATCGCGCGGATCATTCCGGCACGGTCACGCGAACCGCCATCGCGCCTCGGAAAGCCTCCGTTTTTCGGCGCAATTGAAGGCAATGGCCTATACGGCACGCCGGAGTTCGGCGAGATTTCGGCATCCGAGCACCAAGCCCGAACCGCATGTGCATTCAGAGGCCCCGGCCGGTGGGCTAAACGGGCCGCAGACGCGGATGGAACTCGCTTGCCATTACACCGCCGGTGGGGCGCGGTTCCACGGACGTGAATCGCCGCTCTTTCATCGCGTTACGGTTGCGCCACGGCGGTAGGCGAACCGACAAGCAGAAAGCCACTCGAGCGTGTCGAAGAACCCTGGCAGGAGGCCGTCGATCGCGTAGCGCACGGTGACTGCCTTGCGGCGGGACACACCAGCAAAGCTCGCTGGCGCCGATCGAGGTATATCTTGAGAATCTCGCCAGCAATGAAGGTCTTACCGAGCCCCACTTCGTCGGCTGATGGCACCGCTCATGTCGCGGATGAGCCGCAGCGCTCGCGCCACCCCCATGCTTCTGAACCGGCCCGGAGTTCGTCGAGCACCTTCTCGATGCTGAAGACCCTGCCGTTGCCATTTGCGGTAACCAACCAGTCCCAGAAACCGGGGCACAGGTCGAAGGCGTAGTGGAGATTCTTCGCCCGAATGAGAACATCGGCGTCAATGAGGTAGGCCACCGCTACACCTCGGCGACGCGGGTGGCGAATCTGCGAAGCGTGGCGTTCCAGTTGAGCGAACTCGCGATACCAATCCTGCCGCCGCCGGCAAAGAGCGTTGACCTCCTTGACACGATCTATCTCGGCCGGGAAGGGGACTGGTTCCCTAACGTGCGGTAGTCGGGGAGCGGCAACGGCTCCTCCAGGGGCTCCGAGAGGAAGAATGCGCCGATGGGAGCATGGGTTGCCTTGGCAACGCCTTCGAGTTGCCTCAACGTTGGCTGTGCGGTGCCGGCTTCCCAGAGGGGGTACTTCGGGAACCGCTGCGTCAGGTTGGCGACATCCAGCCGAGCGCGGTCACGGGCCCAGCGCAGCCGTTCGGGACTTACATTGACGCGCAGGGTCATGCGCGGGCCCTCCAGGCGCGGAAGTGCCTCGTGACGCCACCCAATCGGGCTTGGTAGTTGTCGCGCTTGCCGACAACGGCCTTGGCCTTGCCCCTTGCATCCGCCCAGTCGGCACGCGCCGGTACGCCCGTTTTCCAGCTCGTGCAGGGCAAGCAGCCCCTCGTTTCGGATCCCCGGCAGAGCGGTTTCGAGCGACGGCGTTGCTTGGCTGAGGAAGCGGAGTGCGACGTGGCGGTCTGGTTGGTCGAGGGCTTCAAGGCAAAGGCGTTCGACTCGGTCGCGGTCTGGCCGCGTAAAGACCGGTGGGGCATCCCCCTTGGCGCCGCATAGGTCCCACCCCTTCGGGTGTTGGACCACGAGAAGCACGGGCGCCGCGCGACCCCCGCGCCGTGCTCGCCAGGTCCTTACGAGAGTGTTCCGGCTTGGCTGGCCCAGGGCGGAACCGACGACGACTTCGAGTGCATTCGAGCCGGGTCCGACGAAGAGTCCAAACGGTGCGATCTCGCGCGATTCAGCGTGCCACGGGCGCGGCGTCGGGTCTTCCAGAAACGGCAGGGGTGGTGTATCACTTTGATTTCCGTGGCGTGGCGGACGGCGTCTCAAGGACCTTGGGGGGGGAGGGCATCTTGCCCTCCATCTCGCCGCAAGGCGCGCGTTCGAGAAGCCTGCGGTGCGAAGTGGCTTGATCGACCCGACAGGCGTGTTCCCTTGCGCGCCCTCGCGGGCGCGATGGAGGGCAGGATGCCCTCCCCCCCAAAGCGAAGCGGCGACAGGTCGATGCGGTCGCGTTGCCGCGGGCAAACTCAAAATGAGACACTACCCGGCAGGGATTGCGCGGGCGCTTCGTCCATGCTTGTGCAAGTGTCTCACACGACCCCACACGAATGCCGAGCTAACAGGCGTCGATGGCGATCACCCTCGGACGCCCCCTCCAAGGGGCATCACCACGTGTCCACGTAGGGGCGCTTCTTCTTCGTCCGGGGCGGGGTTGGGGGAAGGCTTTTCATGCCTCGGGTGATGAAGGCGCGGGTGTCGGCTGGGTCGATTACGTATCTGGCGCCGGAGTTCACGGCTCTTGCCGATTCGTAGCCCTGCGCCACCCGTCGTTCGTAGGCGTCCTTGCGTTCTTCGGCGTCTTCGATGGCGGCGAGTTCGCGGCGGGCGGCGAGCTTGATGGCGCCGTCGATGTTCATGCCGGCGAATTCTGCCGTGGGCCATGCCACCGTCAGGAACGGCACCGAAGAGGCGCCGCCGATCATGGCTTGCACGCCGAGGCCGTATGCCTTGCGCACCATGATGCCGAACATGGGCGCAGTGCAGTTGGCGCCGATGTTGAACAGGCGCACGGCGTGGCGAACGAGGGCCGTTCGTTCGTGGTCCGGACCCACCATGATGCCCGGGCAGTCCATGAACACCACCACCGGGATGTCGAAGGCGTCGCAGAGCTGGAAGAAGCGGGCGCCGTTGTCTGCGCCGGGGCTGTCCACCGCACCGGCGAGATGCGCCGGATTGTTGGCCACGACGCCCATCGGCTGGCCTTCCACGCGGATCAAGGAGGTGATGACGCCGATGCCGAAGTCCTTGCGAATCTCCAGCACCGAGCCTTCGTCCGCCAGGGTTTCGATGATCTCGCGCATGTCGTAGGCGCGCACGCGGTCTTCCGGGATGATGTGCCGCATCCGGCGCTGATCCGGCGCTTCCCAATCCGACACGGGCCCCTGGAAGTAAGAGAGATATCGCTTGACGGTGGCCACTGCGGCAGCGTCACCCTCGACCACGATGTCGACGCTCCCGTTCGGTGCCTGGAACGACATGCCGCCGAGTTCCGCCGCGCTGTGGGCGCCCAGTCCGCTCGACTCGACGACGGACGGGCCGTTCATGCCGATGGTGGAGTCCTCGGTGGCGATGATGACGTCGCAGCAGGCCAGGAGAGCGGCGTTGCCGGCGAAGCAGTCGCCGGTGTTGACGCCGACAAGCGGCACAAGCCCCGACAACCTCGCGAAATCGGTGAAGATGCTGGCGTCCATGCCGACGCCGCCAACGTTGCCGTGCGGACCGCCCTCCCCCTCGGAGAACAGCACCACCGGCACGTGCCAGTCGCTGGCCATTTCGTGGATCTGTTCCTGGCGGTAGTGGCCGTGGGTGTAGGCCGCGGTTGGGTAGTTGCTGTGAACCACCGCCACGCGGCTGCGGTCCTCTCCCACGAGGTCGGCATTGACGCCGCCGAAGCCCATGATGGTGCCGCCGGCCGCGGAGCCGGCCGCCGGCGGGCCGAACTCATGGAACGAGCCCTGATCCAGGAGATCGTCAAGGTTCTCCCGCGGCGTGCGCCGGCCGCTCTGGCGCAACGCAGCCACCGCCTCGGCCTGCGCCGCATCCAGGGTTCGGTCGATGAAGTCGTTGACCTCCTGCATGTCGCCTCGGAGGTGATCGAGGTCCATTCCGGCGTCGCCCTCCAAGGCGCCGCCTTCGACATCGGACTCGTGCAGGAAGACGATGGGGAAGCCCTCGCGCACCACGTCGCCCTCCGACATGGAAACGGCGCAGACGACGCCGTTGCGGTCGGCGCGGATGTCGTGCTGCAGCTTCATGGCCTCGACGACGGCCACCGCTTGGCCGATGCGCACCTCGTCGCCAATGGCAACGCCGATCTCGACGATGGTTCCTTGCATGGGGGCGACCAGGCCTACGGAGCCCTCTGGGCCCACCGCCTGTTCGGCTTGCTGCGCGGCGGCAGCCTGTGGTTCGTAGCCGGGTGGGGTGACGAAGCGGGCGCCGGCCTCGGCGGCGGCGAGGCTCGCCATGTTCTCGTCCACGAAGCGCGTGTGGACCTTGCCGCTGGCGAAGTCCGCGTGGCCGAGAACGCTCTCGAGGAAGGCGATGTTGGTCTCCACACCCTCGACCCGGAACTCCGCCAGCGCCCGCAGCGAGCGGACGATGGCGTCGCCGAAGTCCGGTGACGGCGAGTGGCAGATCACCTTCGCCAGCAGCGAGTCGTAGTTCAGGCTCGTCTCGTAGCCGCCGTAGCCGAAACCGTCCGTGCGAACCCCCGGGCCGCTGGGGGCCTCGTAGGCGGTCAGCACGCCGCCCGTCGGCACGATCGAGCCGTCCTCCCGCACCGACTCCATGCACACCCGGGACTGGATCGCGTAGCCCCGGGCAGCCACGGGCGCGTCCAGCCCAAGCTCCGAAACCGTCGCCCCCTGCGCAAGCCGGAGCTGACAGGCCACGATGTCCACACCGGTGACCTCCTCCGTCACCGTGTGCTCCACCTGCAGCCAGGCGTTGGTCTCGATGAAGGCGAAGTCGCCCCCGCCGGCAGCGTCCGAAACGTCCACCAGAAACTCGAACGTCCCGGCACTCAGGTAGCCGACTCCGGAGGCGAAGCGAACCGCCGCGTCGATCACCGCATCCCGGACAGACTCCGCAAGACCCGGCGCCGGCGCCACCTCGACGATCTTCTGGAACCGACGCTGGACGCTGCACTCCCGCTCGCCGAGATGGACCACCGCACCGCTGCCGTCGCCGAGCACCTGCACCTCGACATGCCGGGCGCGGCGCATGAACTCCTCGACGTAGAGATCCCCGTTGCCGAAGCTCGCCCGCGCCTCGGCGCGGCAGCGTTCGAACGCCTCCGCCACTTCGCCCGCGTCCTCCACCATGCGCGAGCCGCGGCCACCGCCGCCCCCCACCGCCTTCAGCATCATCGCGCTGCCGGAGCCCAGGCTCGCGAAGAACGCCTGCGCCTCGTCCAGCGACACGGCGTGGTCGATGCCCCGGATCACCGGCACCCCGGCCGCCACCGCAGCCGCACGCGCCCGCGCCTTGTCGCCGAACAGCCGCAGCGTCTCCTCCCGCGGCCCCACGAACGTCAGGCCAGCCTCGGCGCACGCCCGCGCCAGTTCCGCATTCTCGGAAAGGAAGCCGTAGCCCGGATGCACCGCGTCGCAGTCCGTCTCCAGGGCCGCGCCAACCACCTGCCCGACGTCGAGATACGCCGCCGCACCAACCCCTTCCAGCGTCACCGACTCGTCCGACTTGCCCGTGTGCAGAGAGCCGGCGTCGTCCCGCGGCGCAATCGAAACCGTCGAGATCCCCAGCTCCGCCGCCGCACGCATCACCCGGATCGCAATCTCGCCCCGATTGGCAACCAACAATTTCATCTTTTTCATCTTTTCCTTCCCCCGCTTCCCTACCACGTATCCACGTTGGGTCGTTTCTTTCCCTCGCGCGGCGCGGGTTTCGGCACGCTCCTCAGGCCTTGCGCGATCCACGCCCGGGTGTCTGCCGGATCGATGACGTCATCGATCCCGTAGTTGGTGCCGCCAGCGTTCACCGCCCGCACGCGATCGACGTGGGCTTCGATCAGGCGGCGGTGGATGGCTTCTCGCTCCTCGACGTCCTCGACGGTGGCGAGTTCCTCGCCATACATCAGGTTGACGCGGCCCTCGATGGTCATGTCGGCGAACTCCGCGGTGGGCCAGGCCACCGTGAAGAACGGCTCCAGCGAGCTGCCGCCGCACATGGCGCGCACACCCATGCCGTAGGCCTTGCGCACCACCACGCCGAACAGGGGGGTGGTCATGTTGGCGCCGGTGACGAACATGCGGCCGCAATGGCGCAGCAGCGCGGCCTGCTCGTACTCCGGGCCGGGCATGATGCCGGGGCAGTCCATCAACGACAGCACGGGGATGTCGAAGGTGTCGCAGAGTTGCAGGAAGCGCGCCGCCTTATCGGCGGCGTCGCTGTCGATGGCGCCGGAGAGGTGCTGCGGGTTGTTGGCGATGAGACCCATTGGCTGGCCCTCAACGCGGATGAAGGCGGTGATGATGCCGACGCCGAAGGCTTCACGAATTTCGAGGATGGAATCTTCGTCGGCCAGCGTGGTGATGAGTTCGCGCATGTCGTAGAGCTCACTGCGATCTTCCGGAATGATCGCGCGCAGGCGGCGCTGGTCCGGCGTTTCCCAGCTATCCACCGCCCCCTGGAAGTAGGAGAGGTATTTCTTGGCCGTCTCGATGGCCGCCTCGTCGTCCTTGACGAGGATGTCCACCACGCCGTTCGGAACCTGAAAGGACATGGGGCCCACTTCCTCCGGCGTGTAGATGCCAAGGCCGCCGCCCTCGATCATGGCCGGGCCGCCGAGGCCAATGGTGGAGTTCTCGGCCGCGATGATCACGTCGCAAGACGCCAGCATCACCGTGTTGCCGGCGAAGCAGCGGCCGGAGTTCACGCCCACCAGCGGCACCAGACCGCTGAGTTCGCAGAGCTTGGTGAAGGTGTAGGAGTCCACCGGCACCCCGCCGCCGCCACGACCGGCCACGTCCACGGCGCTGGCGCGGGACCCGGGCGGCGCCTTCTCGCCGAGCTTGCGCAGCCCCGCCTCGATGGCGATGTCCACGGCTTCCGCCCGTTCGCCGCCGCTGATGCCGGGTCGGCCCCCGCCGCCCTCGGCGAAGAGGATCAGGGGCAGCCGATAGCGCCCGGCCAGTTCGTAGATGCGATCCTGCTTGTAGTGGCCGCGCCCGCCCTGGGTGCCGGCCACCACCATGTAGTCGTAGTGGACCACCACCGCGCGGGAGGCGTCGGCGTCGAAAAGATCGCCGTTGATGCTGCCGATGCCCATGACGAGGCCGTCCGCCTGGGTGGTCTCCCGCAGCCACTCCTGCTTCTGCCAGCTTGCCGCGGTGACGAGGGGGCCGTATTCGCGGAAGGTGCCGTCCATGAGGTGTTCGATGTTCTCGCGGGGGCTGCGCTGCTCCTTGGCGTGACGGCGGCCGATGCGTTCGGCGCGGAAGTCGTCCTCGATGTAGGTGCGGCGCTGGTCCACCTGTGCGAGATCGGCGCGGCGGGCGTCGAAGTCGGGTTCCGCAGAAGGCTCGGCCCAACGGCCGGCCATGTCCGACTTGACGATTTGCAGCAGGGAGGCGCCGGCGCGAACGACATCGCCCTCGGCAACCGCGACGGTTTCCACCGAACCGCCCCGCTCGGCGCGAACGACGTGGTCGATCTCCAGCGAGTGGATGGTTGCGAGCGGTTGGCCCGTCAGCACCTCGTCTCCCGCATGGACATGCACGGCGCGCACCTCGCCGGGAACCGGGGCCGATACGAAGACCGGGCCGCTTTCGGCCTCGTCCTCCTCGTCTTGTTCGGACTTGACGCGGGTGTCGTGCAGGAAGAGTGCGAGAGGGTCTCGGGCGTCCTCGACCCTGGCGCCGGCGAATCCGCTTGCCGCCTGTGGTTCGTAGCCGGGCGGGATTACGAAGCGGGCGCCGGCCTCGGCGGCGGCGAGGCTCGCCATGTTCTCGTCCACGAAGCGGGTGTGGATGTTGCCGGTGGCGAAGTCGGGATGACTGAGGATGCTCTCGAGGAAGGCGATGTTGGTTTCGACGCCTTCGACCCGGAATTCGGCCAGGGCGCGGAGGGAGCGGGCGATGGCGTCGGTGTAAACAGGGGAGGGGGAGTGGGCGATGACCTTTGCCAGCAGCGAGTCGTAGTTCAGGCTCGTCTCGTAGCCGCCGTAGCCGAACCCGTCGGTGCGCACGCCAGGGCCGCTGGGGGCTTCGTAGGCGGTCAGGACGCCGCCGGTGGGGACGATCGAGCCGTCCTCGCGCACGGATTCCATGCAGACGCGGGACTGGATGGCGTAGCCGCGGGCGGCAATGGGCGCCTCCAGCCCCAGGTCGGAAATCGTGGCGCCTTCCGCCAGCCGAAGCTGGGACTTCACGATGTCGACGCCGGTGACCTCCTCCGTCACCGTGTGCTCCACCTGCAGCCGGGCGTTGGTCTCGATGAAGGCGAAGTCGCCCCCGGAAGCGTCCTCGGCAACGTCCACCAGAAACTCGAACGTGCCGGCGCTCAGGTAGCCGACGCCGGAGGCGAAGCGGACCGCCGCGTCGATCACCGCCGCCCGCACCGACTCCGCAAGACCCGGCGCCGGCGCCACCTCGACGATCTTCTGGAACCGACGCTGGACGCTGCACTCCCGCTCGCCGAGATGCGCAACCGCGCCGCTGCCGTCCCCCAGCACCTGCACCTCCACGTGCCGGGCGCGGCGCATGAACTCCTCGACGTAGAGATCGCCGTTGCCGAAGCTCGCCTGCGCCTCGGCGCGGCAGCGCTCGTAGGCGTCGGCGACATCTTCCGCGCTCACCACCATGCGCGAGCCGCGGCCCCCGCCGCCGCCCACCGCCTTCAGCATCATCGCGCTGCCCGGGCCCAGGCTCGCGAAGAACGCCTCCGCCTCGTCCAGCGACACGGCGTGGTCGATGCCCCGGATCACCGGCACCCCGGCCGCCGCCGCGGCCGCCCGCGCCCGCGCCTTGTCGCCGAACAGCCGCAGCGTCTCCTCCCGCGGCCCCACGAACGTCAGGCCAGCCTCCGCGCACGCACGCGCCAACTCCGAATTCTCGGAAAGGAAGCCGTAGCCCGGATGCACCGCGTCGCAGCCCGTCCCCAGAGCCGCGCCAACCACCTGCCCGACATCGAGATACGCCGCCGCACCCACCCCTGCCAGCGTCACCGCACCGTCCGCCTTGCCCGTGTGCAGAGAGCCGGCGTCGTCCTTCGGCGCAATCGCCACCGTCGAAATCCCCAGCTCCGCCGCCGCACGCATCACGCGAATCGCAATCTCACCACGGTTCGCAACCAACAGCTTCATCAGCCCTCTCTGTCCCCAATCAACGTCGTTCCTGAATGCCCTCGTGACCCTCGAAGCATCCCCCCACCGAGAAAGGCGAGGACGCTTCTCTCCATTCCCCGTCAAGGGGAAGTGATGAGAAAGAGTCCGTCGCACAGGGGTGATGGGTGCTGCCCATCTCCTATCGCTCCCCCTCGAGCGGGACCCGAGAAAATGCGTCCTCGCTTTTCCTCGGTGGGGGTAAGGCCGAGCCTTCGTCCATGGTCGTTGGACCTATGGCCGCTCGTCCCAAGCTTGTTTCAGTTTCGCCAGATGGCCATCGGCGTCCAGGCCGCCGCCCAGCGTCCTGATGCAGATGCGGTCGATGCCCTTCGCTTGCCACCCTCGCACGCGGTCCTTCCACTCCGCTTCCCGTGCCCCCACCACGGCAACACCGGCCTCCATGCCGATATCCGCCGGGTCTCGGCCGGCATCGACTGCGGCGGCGTCGATGCCGGCCTTCACGTCGTCAAACTGCTCCGGCGAGCAAAGCACGAACCAGCCATCGGCCTGCCGACCCATGCGGCGCAGGATGCGTGGCACCGGCACGCCGGCGGCACCGATCCAGATGGGAATGGGTCGCTGGACGGGGAGCGGATCGAGGCCGGCCCCCTGCACCGTGTCCCAGCGGCCCTCGAAATCCACCGTCTCTTGCGTCCACAGCCGACGCAGGAGGTCGATCTGCTCCTCGCAACGCCGTCCGCGCGTGTGGAAATCCTCGCCAAGAGCCTCGTATTCCGGAGCGCTTCCGCCAACGCCAATGCCAAGCCGCACCCGCCCACCGCTCATGGCATCCAGCGTCGCGAGTTGCTTGGCGAGCAGCACCGTCTGCCGCGCCGGCGCCACGATCACCGAAGGGCACAGCTCAATGTTCTTCGTCGCCGCAGCGATGTAGGCCAAAGCCATCAGCGGCTCGTGCAGATGCCCGCTGTTCGGGCGCAGCACTTGGTCCGGCACCCGCAGGTGGGAATAACCAATCTCGTCAGCGGCTTGCGCGAATGCCACCAGCGCGCCGATGTCGTCCTTGAGTTCTCGAATGGGGAGCGAGACGCCGATCTTCATGCCTATCCTCCTGCGCCCGGAGTGGCCTCAAGCGTCGCGGGCGAAAGCGGCGGATTCTACGCCGTGGCATCCCTCGCCGGAGAAAAGCGCGCCGAGAGCGGCGAATTCCTCTGCGTCTGCCGCGCGGTCCGCGACGAAACTGACGTGACGGTTCAACGGCGCATCCGGCGAAAGCTCAATCCCCCACAGCGGATCGATGCGGTTTGGCACAAGGGAGTAGCGAGCGTCGATCACGCGATTGGGATGCACAGGGTCCGGCGTCAGGTAATCCGAAGAGAACCAGCGAAAGCGCTCGACATCCCGCGCCTGCTGGCTGGCCGGATCGACCCACGGCAGGTGTTCCGCAAGGTCCAGCACCGGCGCGCTCGAACCGGGACAAACGGTGCTCTGCCACCCCGTCCGCACCGCGTCGACGTAGTAGCGGCCATCGTGCTCGTACACCACCTTCCACAACAGCAGGTTGGCAAAGCCAGGCTTCGCGCCAAGGCGCTGAGGCTCGTGCCCACGCATGGCAGCCATCTCGCGACCGGTCGCTTCCGCGCGCTGGTTCTGCACCACGCCGGCGCCCAGATACGCGAGCCCCCACACCAAACCGGCCACGGTAAAGCGTCGACTGCGCCGCACCACGCCGATGCCCAGCAGCACGAGCAGCGGCAAGGTGAAAAGCGGATCCACCACGGCCACGTTGTTCCACGCCACCCGGTGGTTGGAGAAGGGCCAGAAGAGCTGCGTGCCATAGGAAGTGCAGGCGTCAAGCAGCCCATGCGAACCGTAGCCCACCAGACACACGAGCCAGGCCACCCCAAACGACAGCCGCCGCCGGACGAACGGATAGGCGGCGGCAGCCACGATGGCGGCCCCAACGGGGATGAACACCAGCGCATGCGTGAACTGGCGGTGAACTTCAAGGAACAGCAGCGCATCCGTAGGCGAGGAGATGAAAACGTCAAGATCGGGCGCCATCCCGGCAAGGCACCCGAGCAACGCCGCCACGCGCAAGTTCGCCGGCTGCAGCAGCGAGCGCGGCAACAGTCCCTGTGCCGTCGCGGCGCCGACTGCGCCTTGACTGATGGGATCCACTTCGGTCAGGCGTCCAGGGGGGGCAGGGCGTCCGCTCCCGCAACGTCGATCTGCAACGGATCGGTGCCGATCCTTCGCACGCCGAGGTCGAAGCGGCGGGCGTCCGGCAGCGTGTAGGTGCCCGTTGCCACGTGCGGGTATTGCTCGCTGACGTGGAACACCTCCACACGATGCGGCCCCGGCACGATGCCGTGGCTGGCGGGAATCTCGAACGCGCCGTCTTCGCCGCGCGAGGTTCGAGTGCGTGCTGGCGGCGAACGCGGGTCTTCCGGCGTGAGGGTGATCCACGCCATGCCCATCGCCTTGCCATCCAGGGTCACTCGGCCGCGCAGGCCAATGCGCTCGGCGTCGGTGAGGAAGCCGCTTCGACGCAGCCAGTTCACGAACAGGCGCGGCCATGCACGGAAGTCCGAGTCGCCAACTCCAAGCCCGGTGCCGTGCTCGCCGAAGCCGTAGATGTGCATCTCCGCCGGCACGCCAGCGCGGAGCAGGGCGTCGTAGAACAGCGTGGACTGGGTGCCGGGCACGATCGCGTCTTCGTGGGTGTGAACGAGGAAGGTTGGAGGCGTGCGGGCGTTCACGCGGTCAGGCGTCGGCGTGTATTCGTCCGGCTTTCGGCCGCGCTGGATGCCGTCGGTCACGGCATAGACGGGCGCGAGGAAGTCCGGCCGGCTCGATTTGCGTTCCACCGCATCCTCCGCGCTTGGATCGCCCTCGTCCCACGCCGTTCCGACGGCGACGGTCAGGTGCCCGCCGGCGGAGAAACCAAGCATGCCGATGCGGTCCGGCGCGACATCGAAATCCTCGGCGCGGGCACGCACCAGCCGCACGGCTCGAAGGCCGTCGAGCAGGGACACATCCGAGTGATAGCGCTCGCCGACGCGATAGCGCAGCACAAACGCCGCGATGCCCGCCCGGTTCAGCCAGCGAGCCACCTGCAAGCCTTCCCAGTCGGAAGCGAGGATGCGATAGCCGCCACCCGGGTTGACGATCACGCCCGCTCCTGTAACCCCTCCTTCCGGCAGATGCACGGTGATCTGTGGGCAGTCGATGTCGGCATCGCCAATGGCTCCGGGCGCACCGTCTGGCCAGAGGGGAATGGCGCTTTCCTGCATGGCGTCAGCCAATGGTGGTGGCGCCCCCGTCGCAAGGCAGCGTCACGCCGGTGAGATAGGAGCCTGCCCGCGAAGACAGGAAGATCGTCAGCCCTGCCGCATCCTCCATCCGCCCCCAGCGCTTCATGGGGAAGCTCTCGATCATCTGCCGATCCATGTCATCGGTGGCAAACAGCGGCGCCGTCATCTTCGACTTGAACGGCCCTGGCGCGATGACGTTGACGTTGATGTGATCGGCCATCAAGTCCCGCGCCATCTGCGCCGAAAGCTGCCCCAGCCCCGCCTTGGCGGCGACATAGGAGTAGTTCATCAGCCCACTCGGCTTGATGCCGTTCACGGACGTGATGTTGACGACCGCAGCCCGCTCGTCTGCCGTTGCCGCCGCCCGGAGCAGCGGCAACAGCTTCTGCGTGAGGAAGAACGGGCTCTTCACGTCGAGATCCACCACCCGATCCCAGGCTTTCTCGGTGAAGTCGTCAATCGGCAGGCTCCAAGTCAACCCGGCATTGTTGACAAGGATGTGCAGCCGCTCCTCTCGCGAAGCGATTTCCTCCGCCAGCAACTCGCAACCGGCCACATTCCCGATATCGCTGGGGATGGCCGTGCAATGCCCGTATTGCCCCAAGGCACGCTCGGTTTCCACACATGCTTCAACCTTGCGAGACGCGACGTAAACCCGCGCCCCGGCCCGCACCAGCCCTTCCGCAATCATCAACCCAATGCCACGCGTGCCTCCGGTGACCAACGCCACCTTCCCCCGCACGCCAAAGAGCCGCTCGTAGAACGAGTCCGACATCCGCCCCGCCCTCCATCCCGAATGAAGGCATGGTAACGCGGTGGAACGAAGGTCCTCTCCCGAGCCGCGACTGCGGGCGCGCGTTGGCCGGGACGCGGTGGCCTACTCCTTCTCGGTGCCGGCTTCGGCGTCCGCCGGCTGCGACGCTGCCGCCTCTGGGCCCGCGTTCGCCACCTGCGCCATGCGGCCCAAGTACTCCGGCAGTTCCACGCCGGCCATCCTGGCCACCTCGTGGAACGGCGGCAGCGCCTGGGTCAGGCCGCCGAGAAAGTTGCCGACCGCGTTGCCCTTGCCGCTGTCGTACACCACCACCTTGTCGAATGCGATGTTGCTGATGGCGCTGGCTTGCGCCGCGGCGATGTCCTCGATCTTGTCGACGATCATGAGTCGCGCGGCCTTGTCCGGGTCGGCGCCGGCCGCCTCGACGATCTCGCGGAAGCCCTCCGCCATCTTGGTGAGTACCTCCATGCGACCCTCGGCCTCGCCGGCAAGCTTGGCCCGGACGGCCTCGCCTTCGGCTTCGCCGGCGAGCACTTCGCGCTGCTTCTCGCCTTCCGCCTCGGTGCGGATGCGGTCGCGCTCGATCTCCGCCGGCACGACGATGTTGGCGTACTCCCGGGCCCGGTCGCGGTCGGCGCGGGCCACTTCCGCCTCGCGCTCGGCGCTGTAGCCCTCCTGCTCGGAAGCGGCGTGCTTGACCGCTTCGGCGGCGTCGCCTCGCCGTCGCGCTTCCGCCTCGGCTTCCCGCAGGTCGGCTTGCGACGACGCCTCGACCGCCTTGGCGTGATTCTCGCCGGACACGGCGCGGGCATTCGCCTCGGCGACCCGCACGCGCTGCTCCTGCACCGCCTCCGCAGATCCCACGGCACCGTCGCGCTCCTGCTGCGCCACGTCCACCTTGGCCTTGTTGATGGCCTCGGCAGCAGCTCGCTGGCCAAGCGCCTCGATGTAGCCGGATTCGTCGGTGATGTCGGAGATGTTGACGTTGATGAGCCTGAGGCCGATCTTCGTCAGTTCCGACTCGATGTTGTCGAGCACCCGCGACTCGAACTTCTCGCGATCGCCGTTGATTTCCTCGATGTCCATCATGGCGATGGTGGCGCGCAACTGACCGTAGATGATGTCCTTGGCCGTGTCCTCGATCTGCGGGTTGTCGAGGGAAAGCAGCCGTTCGGCAGCGTTGTTCATGAGTTCCTCGACGGTGCCGATGCCGAAGGTGAAGCGCGACGGCACGTTCACGCGGATGTTCTGCTTCGACAGGGCGCCGCGCAGGTCGATGTCCACGGTCATGGGGGTGAGGTCCAGGAAGCGGAAGCCCTGCACCACGGGCCAGACGAACGTGGTGCCGCCGTGGATGGCCTTGGCCATGCGGTCCCCGCCCACCTGCCCGTACTTGACGAGGACCTGGTCGGACGGGCAGGTCTTGATGCGCGACGCCGCAGCGATGGTCGCAACGACCAGGATGATCGCCAGCACGGCGACGAATATGACGGTGAAGTCCATGACGCTAACGCTCCGTTCCACTTTCGATTGCCGGCCTCTGGCCGCGTTCCCCGGCGGGGAGCTCCTGCCCGGTGGGGCGGTTCCCCACCACCAACTGGTGGCCGGAGACCTCGCGCACAACAACCGACGAACCCCGCGCGAGCGGTGTGCCGTCGTCCGTGACCGCGTGATACTCCATCAACCTGCCCGACACCGATACCGTCACCTTGCCGACCCCGCGACGCGACGCCGGCACGGTCAGGGTCACGGTGGCGTCCGCGCCGGGCGCCGACGCCGTGTCCACGTTGCCGCGACTCTCAAGCATCGCCATCAAAGCGAGCAAGCCCAGGTTGAGGCCAACGAAGGTTGAGCCGCCGAGCAGCCCCACCACCACCAGCAGAAACGCGTTGGCAACGCCCCAGCCGGTGGCCATGAGCGCGCCCCAGGAGAAGCCCATGAGAAAGGAGACGCCATTGCGAACCGTGAACAGGTCGCCGAAGGAGTTGCCGTCCCCGTCCGATCCCGCATCGCCCACATCCGCATCGCCGAGCAGGCCCGTGAGCGTTAGCAGCGTCTGGATCGAATAGACCGCCGTCGAAAACCCGGCAACGCCAAGGAGCGACCGCTGCAAGGTACTCAATCCCTCGAACCACTCGCCCATGCCTCGGCCTCCTCAGCCGACTCTCCAGCCCGGCCTTCAATCCCAAGGGAGGGATGGTAACCCGCGCCCAAGGGCGCGCCCGGTTCCGGTGCGGGACCAGTAGCCTCGCCGCATCGTCCTGGGCGCGACACATCATGCCCATCGCGTCGAGCACCATACTTTCCTTGCCGCCGCAAGGCAGGCTTCAGTCGAAATCGGCCATCCGGCGGAGCACGTCGCAAACGCGGTTGGAGTAGCCCCATTCGTTGTCGTACCAGGCGAGTGCCTTGAGGAAGCGGCCCTCGCTCACTTGGGTGAAGGAGGCGTCGTAGATGGAGGAGTGGGGATTGCCGATGACATCCGAGGACACCACGGGTTCGTCCGTGAAGGAAAGCACGCCTTGCATTCGTGGCGAAGCGGCCGCCGCGCGCACCGCGTCGTGGACCTCCAGGGCGCTTGTCTGAGTTTCGAGTTCGGCGAACAGGTCCACCACCGAGCCGTCCGGCACCGGGACGCGGGAGGCAATGCCGTCGAGCCGGCCCTTCAGTTCCGGCAATACCTCGCCCACGGCACGCGCCGCGCCTGTGGAGGTGGGGATGATGTTCTCCGCCGCCGCGCGGCTGCGGCGCCAGTCGGAATGCGGCACGTCGGCGAGGCTTTGGTCGTTGGTGTAGGCGTGGACGGTGTTGATGACGCCCTCGCGAATGCCGAAAGCGTCGTGGAGCACCCGCGCCACCGGAGCGAGGCAGTTCGTGGTGCAGCTCGCGTTGGAGACGAGACGATGTTCGGGCAGCAAGCCGTCGTCGTTGACGCCAAGCACCACGGTGTAGTCGATGCGATCGCCCGCCGGCACCGTCAGCAGCACCCGCTTGGCGCCAGCATCGAGGTGTCTTGCGATCTGCTCGCGCTTGCGAAAGACCCCGGTGGATTCCACCACCGCGTCCACTTCCAGTTCGGCCCAAGGCAGGTGCGACGGATCGGCCTCGCTCACCATGCGGGCGCGCGCGTGTGGCGTTACCAGTTCGCCATCCGCGATTTCGACGCCGCCGTCGAAGCGCCCCATGACGGTGTCGTAAGTCAGCAGGTACGCCAGCATGTCGTGGTCGAAGAGGTCGTTGATCGCCACCACCTCGATGCCGCTTTGCTGCTCGGCAATGCGAAACACCGCCCGGCCGATGCGCCCGAAACCGTTGATCGCCACTCGCATGTTGCCTCCCTAGCCCGAAGCCGTCGCCGAGTCGAGCCCGGCATAGATCCGGGCCAGATCCAGGATGCTGCGGGCATGGCCCAGGCTCTCGTGCCAGCCGAGCACCTTCAGCAACCGCCCCCCGGCACCGAGCGTGCCCTGCAGGTCCACCAGAATGGACTGCGTGCAGCCGAGAACATCCGACGAGACGATCGGATCGTCCGTCACCGCGATCAGGCGCGGGTCTGCGGCAGCGGCGGCGACAAAGAGGCGGTTGACGACATCCGGCTCTGGCGCTTGCTCCCCATACGCCACTGTGAGATCTAGCAGGGAGCCCTCGCCCACCGGCACGTTGAGGGCGAATCCGCTCAGCTTGCCGCCGAGGGCCGGCAGGGCCCGCTCCACCCAGGCCGGCGCCAGCGTGTCGTTGGGGATGATGTTGCGCGCTCCGGAACGACTGCGGCGATAGTCGCTCGCCGCATGGTCCTGAAGGCTCATGTCGCCGGTGTAGGCATGCACCGTTGTCATCGTGGCATGGACGATGGGGCGCTCGTCCGCCAGAACCTTGAGAGCCAGCGCCAGGGCGGTAGTGGATGCCGAGCCGGCGGAGACGATGCGATCTTCACTCTCCGCGTCACCGTCGTTCACGCCAATCAACACCACCCGGTCCACGTCGCCCTCCGGGAGGCTGGAGAGCAACACCCGGCCAGAACCGTTGTCCAGGTGCGGCTTGAGTTCCTCATTGGAGCGGAAGCGCCCCGTGGCGTCGATCACGAGGTCCACGCCAAGCAGGTCCCAGGGAACCTCCTCGGGCCGTTCCGCGGCCATCAAGCGAGTCTTGGCAGGCGTGCTCGCTCCGCCCTCGACGGCGCCTTCGAGATAGTTGCCAGCAAGGCGCACCGAGGTTCCCTTCGGCAACGATTTGGCGAGCAGGTGGTGGAGGATTTCCGGCCGCCCAATGTCCGACGCCGCCACCACCTCGCAGTCGGGCTGGGCCAAGGCCAATCCGTAGATCTGACGCCCCACATGCCCTAGCCCCATCAAGCCGATTCGCAACCCGTTCATCGCCCTCGACTATAGCGCATGGCAGGGGCCTCGCTTCGAACGGCGTGTGGCAACGCGGCACCTCCGGCCGGCACCTTGTTGTTGACTCGACTTCGAGTCGAACCTTTAGGGAATCAACATGTTGGATGACTTTCCGTGGAAGGGGCGCACTGCCCTGCATCGCGTCCGCAAGGGCACGGAAGACCCCGTGCGGAAGGCGGCCTGTCCGAGATACACGAACCGGCTGCGTTTGCCTGCTTCAATCCGATTGTGCTACGTTCGGCGCAGTCTTCTCCGAGGCTTGGGCTTCGTGCTGCGCCTTGCCAACGACGAATCCATCGGCGGATGGCCCTTCACGCCCTTCCGCCGCGTGGTCCTATGGCTCCTCGCTGCGGCAATCCCCACGGCCTTGGCACACGGCAACGACGGCGTGCAGCTCGCCATCAGCGACAATGTCGGGCACCCCACGTTCGCCAGCCCGCACGCCAATCCCATCGCCTACAACCGTGGCTACGTCTATGTGGTGAACACGCCGGCGGACACGCTGGACGTAATCCGCGCTTCCACCGGCGTGGTCGCCATTCGCGTCAACGTCGGAATCGATCCGGTCAGCGTCGGCGTGCGTCCCGATGGGCGGGAAGTGTGGGTCGTCAACCACGTCTCGGATTCGGTGAGCGTAATCGACGCCCGCCCTGCCAGCAGCACCTTCCATCAGGTGGTGCACACGGTTCAGGACCTCGACGCCGACACCTACGCCACCAACTTCGACGAGCCGGTGGGCATTGCCTTCACCGGCGACAGCAGGAAGGCCTATGTCGCGCTCTCGCCCGCCAACCGCATCGCCATCATCGACGTGCAGACGCGCTCGGTGACCGGACACCTGCCGATTCGCGCCCAGGAGCCGCGGGCGCTGGCCGTTCACGGCGACCGGCTGTTCGTGCTTCCGTTCGAGTCCAACAACCAGAGCCAGCTTTCCGGCTGCCTGGAAGACGACATCGACGGCGACACGTGCACCTTCGATGCCGTCGAGCATGTCTTCAGCAACAACAACGTGCTCTCCACCCACTACGACGCCGACATCGTGAAGAACCCGGAACTGCCGGACCGGGACCTGTTCGTCTTCAACACCCGCTGGGATCGCCAGCAGCAGATCGTCGAGTCCCTGGGCACGCTGCTCTACGGCCTCGCCATCGACAGCCAGGGGCGCGTCTTCATCGCCCAGACCGACGCCCGCAACGTCGAGAACGGCCGCGCCGGCACCGAAGGCCACGGCCTTGCCGAGATGGAGAACCGCGCCTTCCTGAACCAGATCACGAGGGTGGACTGCTCGGTGCGCTGCGGCGAGCCCACGTTCTTCGACCTCGAACCGCTGCCGCCTTCGCACCCGGAGGCGGGACAGGCGCTGGCAACCCCCTTCGGCATCCAGATCAGCCAGGACGACTCGACGCTGGTGGTCACCACCGCCGGCTCCGACAAGCTCCTCACGATGGACGCCGACACCGGCGAAGTGCTCGGTCGAGTCGCCGTGGAATCCACCCCGCGCGGCGTTGCATTGGTGTCCGACCAGACCGGTGCCCTCAGACACGCATGGGTGTTGAACGCCGTAGCCAACACCGTCTCCCAGATCAGCCTTGCCGACACTGCCAACCCGGTCGTGCTGCGCACCGTCACACTCGCCGACCCGACGCCAGAAATCGTCAAGCAAGGCCGCATGGCCTTCAACGACGCCGGCGCGTCCTCCACCGGCACCTTCTCCTGCGAGAGCTGCCATCCCGACAACCACACCGACCAGCTCATCTGGGTGCTCGAAACACCGGTCTGCGACGTCGATGGCTGCACCCAGATTCCGCCCCGTCTCACCATGCCGGCCAAGGGCCTGCGCGACACCCAGCCCTACCACTGGGACGGCATCCCCGGCGACCCCTACGGCGGCAACAACACCCAGTCCATCAACGCCCCGGTGGAGCCCAATTGCTCGATCGAAGACCCGGCAAGCTGCACCCGCGTGCTGGTGGACGGGAGCATGGCCACCACCATGTGCGAAGTGGGCAACTGTCCGACCAACGACGAAGGCAAGCTGGGCCTCCTTGATGCCACCACCCGCGACGCCCTCGCCGAATACCTGCTGAGCGTGCCGTTCGCACCGGCACCGAACCGCGCCTACCACAACGTGCTGAGCCAAGGCGCCCAGGACGGCTTCTTCGAGTTCAACTTCATCAACGATTCGTCCGAGCCGAACACCGGCACGCAAACCTGCGGCGCTTGCCACCGCATGCCGTTCCTCGTCAGCACCAACACGCCGGGAACCGGCATGGAGGCACCGACATGGCGCGGCGCCTACGAACGCTGGATGATCACGCCCCAGGCCAGGCTCAACATCATCGACCTGTTGCAGCTCGTGAACATGGACACGAGCTTCCCGGAGCGGGACATGTGGATCCTGGCCGGCGCGTCCGCCGAAATCTGGGACATGGTGCTCGAAGGCAGCACCGGCTTCTCCGGCAGCTTCGCCCGGCAGGTGACGCTGAACGAAGACACCGCAGAGCTTGCCCAGACGGCGCACATGCTCAGAGCCCTCGAGCTCTCCGCCAATCAGGGCGCCGTGATGCTCCAGGCGGAAGGACTGCGGTTCGACGCTGAAGGCGCGGCGACGCCGGTGGCGCTTGAGTTTCGCAAGTCGCGCTACCGCAACCGAGGCGGAACCCGCGTCGCCCTCAATCGCGCGAGCCTCTTGCGCGATGCCGCCGCCGGCAACCTGCTGCTGACCGTCACGGCCCGTGCCGGCGTCAACGCCACCTCAGACCACGCCCAGCCGGCGCTGTGGCCGGTCGGCGAGATCGAGGCGCAAACCCGAGGTGTGGACATCCCCTTCCTCACGAACGAACTCACGCTGCGCTTCAACGCCCGCCACATCGAGCCGGGCGCAACCGTGTTCGTGGACGGACGCAAGGCGAACGCTGCCTTGGCCTGCGAATCCGGCGACCTGCCAGCCTGCGACAACGAAGTGTTCCTCGCCACCCTCGCCGCGGCGCCGCGGCACGGCGGCCTGCACTTCCTGCAGTTGCAGAACCGGCAAGGGCTCTTCAGCAACGACATGCTGTTCTTCTCGGAACAGACGGCGCTGCGCCCACGGCGCGGCAACCTGATCACGAGCGGCGGCACGTTCAACAGCCAAGGCCAGTTCCGGGACAACTGGAACACGGTTGAGATCGCGACGGACTCCATCAACGTGCGCAATGGCGCGGTGCGGGTGAATCTGCGCGAGTCTTCCGAGCAGCCCTGGCACGCCCAGATCAGCCATTCGGTGATGGTCATCGGCGGCCAGCAATACACCGTCTGCTACCGCGCCAAGGCCACCTCGAGCCGCCATATCACCGCCTACATGGACACCAACCTCGACAACTGGAGCAACATCTCCGGTGGCCAGTTCCGCGCCGAGCTCACCACCTCCTACAAACGCTTCCGCCACACCTTCACGGTGGAGGAAACCGACCTCACCGGCCGCGTCGCCTTCGACTTCGCGCAAAGCTCCGCCGACGTGGACATCGACGACGTGGGCGTTTACGAAGGCGCAAGCTGCGGGGCGCCGTAAACTCTCGACGCAGGGCGAGACGCTCCCCGCACCTCCCCCAAAAGGAGACCGCGCTCAAGCCCGCGCGCGAAGCGTTGCCACTTCTTTGCGCAAGCGGACCAGTTCCGCCTGCTCTTCCTGTGCCTTCCTCCAGATCACCGCCGTGCGGCTGTGGGGACCGAAGGCGCCTGGAGGCATCAGAATCGCGCGTTGGCGCTCGGTGAGGTCGCCGTAGTGGTCGGCAGCTATACATGCGTCCTCCATGGGTCCGCTTCCTCTTATGCGCGTTCCCCCCAAGGGGTTTGGTGTAATCTCTCCGCGGAAGCCGCCACGGTAGGCAGAACGGACATGCCCGACGACACGAACATCCAGCGGACGTTCTCCATCTGGCGGGAGTTTCATCCCTCGCGCCCGCTTGCCCACCGCTTGGCCGGGGAGGCTCCGGTTATCTTCCACACGGATTCCGCCCCGGAGGAAGACTCCGGACTTTACGAAGAAATCTACCGCTGGCATCTGCGCGAGGACATTCTTGCGGGCATTACCGAAGAGGGCGTCCGAAGCGAGGTGGACGATGTGCTCAAGCGCCTCGACGCAGCCAAACCACCATCTGCCAGGCAACTCGACGTGCTGCGGGACTTCATCAATCTTGCTCGAACGAGGCTGAACGAAGGCGCGGTCGATCCGGTCCTATGGAATGAACCCAACGCCGACCCACGAGAGGAAGGGACCGACGCCGTCGAAGTCAACTCCCTCCTTTCCCTAACGCTCCACCTCGAGTGGATCGTCGCCTGCTTCGAGGGTCGTCCTGGCATCTCCGTCTCGGTCAGGTGAGCCAGCACATGTTCTCCTTGATGTCGCCATCCCAAGCCGAACCGCTGATTGCCAAGGTCTTCGCGGCCAGTTCCAAATGCCAGCTCTTGGTAAGTGAAGAGCACGCTTTCGGGAAGCGTTGCCTGCCGCTCGGCACGGTCTCTTTGGTCTCTAGCGAACCTGATCCGGCCCGCCATGAAAGGCTGGTTCAACGGGGTGCGTTCGAGTGGCGGCTTCCATGCCTGGACGAGACCAAAAGGAAGGTGGCGTGCCTGCTTGGCCTGAAGGATGGCCCCGACGATCGCGTCCGCAGAGCGATGGACGAGATCGCATCGATTGCGGCGCGCGTTGGCTGCATTTACCCACGATTTGACCCAGTGGCATTGGAGGAAATGCCGTTCCGCCGCACCACGACGCTGGTCGTGGATACGTCGAGCGTCCTGCAAGGAGCCCTGGACTTCGCGGCGCGTTTCCTTCATCCCGGGGTTCGACTCAAGATTCCCGCCATCGCACAAATGGAAATCGCCAACCAAACTGACCGGTTTCTGAAGACGCGAAGGGCTGAGTCGAGGAAGCCAGGGCGTCGCAGTTACGAATTGCTGGAGCATCTTCGAAGCCAAGGAGGCCAGCGTGCGCTTTTGCGCGTCGAACTCCATGCGGAAACGGAGGTGGAGCGAACCTACCTGCTCGGTGACCCCCTGCGGTCCGCATTCCAGCGCGACACAGAAGACGACATCCGCGAGTTGAGCCTGAGCGTGCCGGTGCGGTCGTATGCCGATCGGCTAATCCTCGAGTCTGCCCGTCATCATCAATCGCAATCGGGTCCAGCACATCCCGTTCGTCTTCTGACGGCCGACCAAGGGCTCGCCCGCATGGCGATGGCGGAGGGCATCAGTCCCCTCTTTTTCCGCGCGACCAAGGCCAGCGATATCTTCGGGCGACGTTTGGCTGGTCAGACGTTTGCGCCATTCTCCGGACACATGCGGCATACGCCGCTCGCGGATCTGATCTGGGAACTTGCCACGTCATTCGGATCGGTGCGCATCGAGTGCCCGCAAAGTGGCTCGTTCCAAGTGTCCGCCATCGGGGAACAATTCTCGTGGGCACCGTACCACGCGGAAGAGGATTTGCTCTGGTGCTGCTTTGAGGAGCCGAAGCAACCCAGTGCCACCGCCCCGGTACCCGGACGCGGACAGCCTGAACCACCACCGGAAGAGCGAAGGCGCAAGGAGGAAGCGCCGGAAGCGCCCCCACGGGGAAGTCCGACACCAGGCATGCCAGCGAATCGGACCGACAACCGGGCAGACCACGAGGAACCAGGGCGGCACGTCGCCCGGTCAAGCGCACCGGCCATCTCCTACCAGCCGGGAGTGGCACGAGGGGCCCACGCGGCAAGTTTCCTTCGCCTGAACGTCGAACGTCTCTTCGAGCTAGCCTGCCTGCTAGACGATCAGGTGGAAGTACCCGTTCGTCAGGTTGAGGAGCTCGTTGGCGGGAACGGCAGCGAGTACCGCCGCTTTCTTCGCACCGGTGGCCTCGTGGTGCTCGGCGACGGGGAGTGGGTCGCGGGCAAGCGGATTCCGTTCCTGGCCGCAGCGCTTCGGAACGAGCGAGTTGAGGACGTGCGGGAAGCGTTGCTTGAGGTACCCTCATTCAAGAGGTTTGGCGACATGCTCCAAGGCTTGTCCCGGGGCGAGGCGCTTGACGGAAAACCGCTTCGGCGGGGCTTGGCGACCTACCGAACGCTAGGGGAAGTCACGCTGCTTTGCGCTTCAGTCTCGATGAACCGGATTTACGCGACGCCCAACTCGCCAGAACCGGAGGAGTTCGCAAACATAGTCTTGCGCCGCTTCCCCTCTCTCGACCGGGATGGCAGTGGTCTCGTAGCCACGGGAGAGTGGCTAGAGGACTTGCTCCAGCACGAAGGCATTCACCCAGAAGTCGCTCGACGCCAACTGCGCGCTGCCAGTGAGTTGGGATTGCTCCGTCGATCAACCGAAGGATCGACAACCCAGCTTCGGCATCGCGACCGCGTCGTACACGTGCTGCGAACCGACTCGGCGGAGCCGGTGGTGGAACGGGTGTTTCTCTATCGTGGTGACTATCTCATCCCAGGAAAGGCGAGTGCAAGCCTACGCATCGAGGGGATACGACCATGAGCTTGCGAGACCGCATACGAGACGAAGCAACCGAGGACGCGCCGCAACAAATCTATGCGGTGTTCGGGGTTGACTCGAATCCCTTCCCTGCCTCCAACCAAACATCGGACAATCCGCATTTGGCCACCGACGCCGACACCGAAGTGGAAGACAGGATCGTCACCTTCTTGCGAAACCAGCGCTCCCAAGTCGTTGTCGTCGAGGGTACCCAGGGTGTTGGCAAAACTAACTTCCTATGCCATTTCGCGGACGAAATTCGAAGCGCGATGGACGAAATGGACGGATACTACGTGGTTCGTTACTTCGCGGATCCCGAACGGTCCTTCGACGGAACCACGCGCCGGATGTTCGAGGGTCTAGGGACAGAGCATCTCAGGAAACTGGCCAACGCTCTGAGTGGGAGTAGGGCGGCCCGCCAAGCAATCCAAGCCGCTTCGGGGCACGACATGCAGACGGCGCTCGAGCGCATTAGGCAGGAACCGTCACAAGAGAATCTTGGCTTCATGATGGAGTGGCTGATGGGCCTTCGCATTCTCAAGGCCCACCGTCTAGCACTCGGCGTACAATTCCGGCTCGACACGGTCGAATCCAAAACCTCGGCGCTTAGAGACCTGATTCATGTCAGTGTCGAAGCGGATGTGTTGAAGGGTATATTTCTGCTATTGGACGAGCTGGAAAAGCAAGATGGAGTTTTGGGACCGATGGCGGTAGTGCGCTATCTTTCAGCATTGAGGGCTGTAGTTGACGCGCTTCCGAAACGCCTTTTCTTGATGATTGGCATTTCGCCAGACGCGCTAAGGCGTTACTCCTTGGCACTTCCGGCCCTCCGAGGCAGGCTGGAAAACAAGATCACCTTGGAACCGTTGTCTGATGTGACCGAGGCGATCAAGCTCATGGACTTCTATGTCGAGTCGGCGCAGCGTTCCGCGCAAGAGAGGCAACGGACGGATGGGGGCGATAGGAAGATCGTACTACCGGGCGAAGCCGAAGACCTGTTCAACAAGCTCTACGAGCGCGCCAAACGTCGGGGTGACGAGGGCGTACGCCAGCGGGCGTACCTCCACGAGCTGCACAGAATCGCCGAGAAGGCGATCCTAGAGGCTAATCCAAGGTGACTCAATGTGGTTGTTCAGGGTAGGGGAAGGAAACAGGAAAACACGGGCATAGCGCTGTCCATCGTCGAGGGCCGTGCGGTCGTCAGTCTCGTTCAGGCCGCGCCTTGCGCCGGCCTGCCGCGAGTCTTGGCTTGATCTGCATGGGCCGCTTGCCTCGGTGCAGACACAAGGCCACCGACCCCGGCTGCATGGCCGGCTACAGCCCAAGGCGGGGCTATTGGTCTGCGCCGCGAGGGGCAACCGACGCTTCGACAGACCTCCCGGTCACGTCTCCTGGAAGTCCCGAAGGTCTCGGAGCCCTGCCAAGAGCTGTGCGGACTCAGCAGGTGCCTTCACGACTGACAGGAAGCTCCGACCACGCATGTTTAAGTGCGCCTAGAGTCGGAGCCTGGCATCGCTGTTGAGGCACGATACTCCTGCCGTCCGCATCGCCGCACATCAATCTCGCGTGGCGGCAGTCCGCTGGCCGGCGTGCCATGCCAGGTTGATGCCCCTTCCCGTGTCGCGCTGATCGGGCAGGGTGTCGGCGTGGCCTTGGGCTCTGAGGTGCGCCGTCAGGGCCCACGACGTGGTGTCCGGGTAGTCCGGCAGGCCGGCCCATGCCTCGGCATCCATGCCTTCCAGGGCTCCTCGCAGGTCCGCAACGACATTGCCAAAGCGCGCCTGCCATTCGCGTTCCACCTCATGCACCAGCCAAGGCCAGGCGTCGCGCACACGCTTCGACTTCGGCGTCAGATACACCGTGCGAGAGGCGTCGGAAGGTTTGCCCGATGTCACCACCACGCACAGATGCCGCTCCGGACCAGAGCGGCCATTGCCCACCACGTCGCAGAGCTTGCGCGCTTCGCCGAGCGGCATTCCCTCGTCCGGCACATGCTTGAGGAAGACCGATGCCCACGCGAGGGAGCCGAGCTCGTGCGCTTCGTAGTCGAGGGTGAAGGCCGTCAACGCCCACGACAGCAGCGCCGGCAGTGTCAGCGAGGGCGCTTCGTTCGCATCACGTGGCACCACGGGCCACTCCTCCCCGCGCGCCGGCTTGCGCGGCGGGCCCGGTTCCGCTGGCAGATAGCTGCCGCCCGTCAGCGATGCGTCCGCAATGCCATAGCCCACAAGATAGTGGGGCAGCTCCAAGTCCTGGCCGGCGGCGATTCCACGAAGGGCGTCGCGCAGGCGGCCTGCCGCCTCACTGCCGAAGCGTCGCTCCCAGCGAGATTCCACCGCCGCCACTCGCTCGCGCCCCGCCCGCTCCATGGCGAGCCCCTGCCGGGTCAGATGAATCCGCTTGGGAACGCGAGCCTTTCCTCGCTTCCCCGGCGTGGGGTTTTCCACGGTCAGCCAACCCATCTGCGTGAGCTCCCTCAACACAACCCGCAACACCCGCCGGGAGACGATGGCTCGCTCCCGCACCTCGGCCTCGGTGCCGCCCTCCCCTACCGCTCGCAGTACGTTCGCCCATACGGCGAGCGAGGGAACGCCGGCCGCTGGCGCCTCCCCGTAATCCCGCGTGAACGCTATCAGCGCGTGGCTCAGCAAGGCCGGCAAGGTCGCTGATGCGTTGAACTCGCCGGGTTTGGCGTCCTCCGCACGGCCACCCTGACGCGCATGCATCCGCGCCGATGCATAGCCGAAGTTGCGCGCCAGCATCCGCATCGGCGCCTCCCCCGCGATCAGGCAAACGGACGCTGGACCACCGTCGGAAGCCACCGCCTCTCGCCGCACCGGGCCTGCCCGGCGAACCCAGCTAGCCCATCTTTACCAACAACCCCGTGATTTTCGCCCGATCTTGCGGTGATTGACGGTTTTGGGGTCGGCAACTCGTTGTTTTCCGGTTCCTGGTGGGGTGGATCGACCGATGTAGTGCCATAATAGGGTGGTGTCGGTTGACATGGGTGGCCGGCGCCGCTACCGTCACCCGCCATGTTCATCCGCCGTACCCTCACCCGCCGCACCGGCGGCCAGGACTACCACTCCCACCGCCTCGTGCACAGTCGGCGCGACGGCGCCAAGGTCCGCCAGCGCACGTTGTTGAACCTCGGCAGCGATTTCGACCTGCCTGTGGAGGAGTGGCCGGAACTGTGCCGGCGCATCGACGAGATCTTGAACGGCCAGGCGCCGCTCACCGACGATGCGCCGGCTGCCGTCGAGGAAGAAGCGCAACGGATCGGGGCGCAACTGCTGGCCCGCGGCCGGGCGGGGGACGCCGAAGCGGTGCGTGATCCGGTCCGTGTGGACGTGGCGTCGCTCGAGTTGACGCGCCCGCGCAGCGTGGGCGTCGAGCAGGCGGGACTGTGGGCGGTCGAGCAGGCGGGACTGTGGGCGGTCGAGCGGTTGGGCCTGATGGAGTTGCTGTCGACCCTGGGCATCAACGCGTCGCCGTGCACGGCCGCGGTGGCCTCGATCGTGGCGCGGCTTGCGTACCCGGCCTCGGAGCGGGCCACGCACGCCTGGCTGCGCGAGCGCAGTGCCTTGGGGGAGTTGCTGGGTGTGGACTTCGAGACCATGGGGGCGATGCAGTTGTACCGGGCCTCGGATGCCTTGGTTGCCCACCGCGAAGCGATCGAGGCGCATCTGTTCGAGAGCGCCATGGACCTGTTCGACCTGGCGCCGACGGTGACGCTCTACGATCTGACCAACACCTATTACGAGGGCGATGTGGCGGATCAGCCCGAGGCGCGGCGGGGGCATTCGAAGGAGAAGCGCAGCGACTGCAAGCTGCTCACCCTGGGGCTGGTGCTGGACGGGGGTGGTTTCGTGCGGCGTTCGCGGGTGTTCGCGGGCAACGTCAAGGAAGACCGGACGCTTTCCGGCATGCTGGACGCGCTCGGGGCACCGCCGGGGTCGCGGGTGGTGCTCGACCGGGGCATCGCCACCGAGCGACAGGTCGACTGGCTGAAGGCGAACGGGTACCGCTACATCGTGGTCTCGCGCGAGCGCAAGCGCCGCTTCGAGCCCGAGGCGGCACTCGCCCACCGCACCCGCAGCGGCGGGGTGGTGCATCTGGAGAAGGTGGACGACGCCGAGGCGGGCGAGGTGCGCCTGTACTGCTGCTCCGAGCAGCGTGCCGAGAAGGAGCGCGGCATGGCCGAGCGGTTTGCGCAACGCCTGGAGCGGGATCTCGATGCGATCAACGAGGGGCTGTCGCGGCCGCGCACGCAGAAGAAGCCGGAAAAGATCTGGCAACGCATCGGCCGGCTGGTGGAGAAGAGCCGCGGTGTCGGCCAACACTACGACATCGCGGTGGCAACCGACGAGAGCGGCAAACGGGCCGTGGCGGTGACCTTCCTCCGCACGCCGGTGGCCGGGACGATGCTCACCCATCCGGGCGTCTATTGCCTGCGCAGCAACGAGACCGACTTCAGCGAGGAGCGCCTGTGGCGCACCTTCACCCTGCTCACGGATGTCGAGGCGGCGTTCCGTTCCCTGAAATCCGAACTGGGCCTGCGCCCCATCCATCACCGCAAGCCGCGCCGTGCCGAGGGCCATCTGTTCATCACGGTGATCGCCTACCAACGGGTCCAGGTGATTCGCACCCGTCTGGCCGAGCGCGGCGACGGGCCGATGCGCACGGCGAACTGGACGACGCTCAAACGGATTCTCGGCGGCCGTCAGCGGGTGACCGCGACGTTCAAGCGCGCCGACGGACGCACGCTGCATGTGCGCAAGGCGACGCGCCCGGAACCGCAGCAGAAGGCCATCCTCGATGCCTTGGGGATCCCCTCCTCAGCCGGGGGGACACACCAGGCGGTCGTCTGAGGGGAAACCATCACGTCGGGCACGAATGTAGTGCCATGCGCGCGATTCGGTCAACCTAAATTGTTGAGATACAACAGTTTATTTTTTTCGTTGGTAAACTTGGGCTAGACCTGCCGGAAAGAAAATGCTCGGCGAGCAGCGCCGCCACCTCGCCGTCCAAGCCATCCTCGAACACGAGCGCGGCTTCGTGCTCGCCATCCGAGCCTTCGATCACCCGACTCCCAGCATTCCCCGTCTCGGCCACCACCACGCCCGGAAAACCGAGCCAACGCTCTCGCAGCAGTCCTTCGATCTCCCCCATCGCTCTCGTTCCTCGCCGACTACACCTGCCACCATACCGCCACCGACGAGTTGCCTTCCGCCCGCCACCTTGGTGCCGACCAATCGCCGTTTGAACATCGTCCAAGTGCCGGCTACCGTGCGGTCCATCTGCGGGGAAACGGAAGTGCTGCGCCAACGCCACTCTCAACGCGCCATCCGGCGCGCTACCAAGCCGAGCGCACCGTGACCGACGCCACGGTGCTGCCCCGCGTGCGCGCCGCGCGACGCTGGCTCGAACAGCGAGTCGTGGGCCAGGATCGGCTGATGCAGCGCTTGGTGGTGGCCTTGGTTTGCGGCGGCCACCTGCTCGTCGAGGGCGCCCCCGGCCTCGCCAAGACCCGCGCCATCAAGGAGCTCGCGCGCGTCGTGGAAGGGGACTTCCACCGCATCCAGTTCACGCCCGACCTGCTCCCCGGCGACATCACCGGCTCGGAGATCTACCGCAACGAGACCGGCAGCTTCGAGTTCCAGCCCGGGCCCGTGTTCCACAACATGGTGCTCGCCGACGAGGTCAACCGGGCGCCGGCCAAGGTGCAGTCGGCCTTGCTCGAAGCCATGGGCGAGCACCAGGTGACGGTAGGCCGCCGCACGCTTGCCCTGCCGCCCCTCTTTCTCGTGATGGCGACGCAGAACCCCATCGAGCACGAAGGTGCCTATCCGCTGCCGGAAGCGCAGCTAGACCGCTTCCTCATGCTGGTGCGCGTGGGCTATCCGCCGCCGGCCGTGGAGCACGAGATTCTTCGGCTGGCCAGGGAGGAACACGCGGGCCTCGCCAGCGAGGAGCCGGAAGGTAGGCTGTCGCAGGAGGACGTGTTTCGGGCGCGGCGCGAGGCGAGCGAGGTGTTCATGGCGCCGGCGGTGGAGCGCTACATCGTCGAGCTGGTGGCGGCAACCCGGCAGCGAGGGGATCTCGACTACGGCGCCAGCCCGCGGGCGACCATTGCGCTCGATCAATGCGCCCGCGTCACCGCATGGCTCGAAGGGCGCGACTACACCTCACCCGAGGATGTGCAGTCGGTGGCGCACGATGTCATGCGCCACCGACTCATCCCCACCTTCGAGGCGCAGGCGCGCGGCGTCGAGATGGACATGTTGATCGACGACCTGCTCGGCGACGTGCCGGTGCCGTGAAGGGCGTTTCGCCCAGCCCCGTCGCGACCGAGGCGGCGTCCGCAAATGGGCCAGCTCTAAGGGGCGCATACGCGAGTCTCGCGGACCTGCTTGCGCTGCGTCACCTGCGCGCTCCCGCCCTTCCTCGTCGCGCCAAGGGCCGGCGCATCGGCATGCACGAATCCCGCCGCAAGGGGCGCGGCATCGATCTCGACGAGGTACGGGAGTATCAACCCGGCGATGACGCCCGCTACATCGACTGGCGGGTCACGGCGCGCAAGGCGCATGCCCACATCCGCGTCTTTCGCGAAGAACGTGAGTTGCCGACGCTGATCGTCGTGGACCAAACCCGCTCGATGTTCTTCGGCAGCGTGGCGCGGCTGAAGTCCGTGGCGGCAGCGGAGGTGGCTGCGCGGACCGCATGGCGAGCGCTTCAGGCCGGGGATCGGGTTGGCGGCGTGGTGATCGGCGACGCCGAGCTTGTCGCCTTTCGACCACACCGCTCCAGCGTCGCCACCGGAAGGTTCATTGCGGCTGTCGCGAAGGCCAACCAAGCACTCTCGGCGGCGCCAGCCACAACCGACTCCCTTGAGCGGCTGCCGGAAAGCCTGGCCCGCCTCGCACCGGCCAATCAACGCATCGTCGTCATCAGCGACTTCTCCGCCAGGGAGGACTGGCTCAACGCCGTCACGGCCCTCGCCAGTCGCAACGCAACCTCCTTCGTCGCCATCTTCGACCCCCTCGAACGACGCCTGCCAAACGCCCGCCGTGCCTTCAACGTCAGCGACGGCCTGCGCCGCGTCCGCTTCAACGCCACCCACGGCACGGAGGATTACCAACACCGCTTCGACCACCGCATGGCGCTACTAGCCACCCACTGCCGAGACGCCGGCATCGACCTCACCACCATCGCCACGAACGACCCGATTCCGTAGGCCCCGGCTCCTCTTGGAGGGAGCGCCCCATCGACGCCCTCCCCGACGCCCTCCCGACACACAAACTTTTCGTCCTACGGTCTTGTGCGCGACTTCCTACGCTGGCGGCGTCGGGAGGGCGTAGGGCGGCACGCGAACAAGGACGTGATGCACGGTGAACGGGGCTGACTGACGGTCCTGTGATCGATCTGCACGAACTCGTCGGAAAGAGGCTTGGAGGCACGCCGCCGTCGGTGTGCGAAATGTCTCCGGCAAGTGTAGGACGAAGTGTTTGTGTGCTAGGAAGTCTTGCTACCTGCGATGGTCCTGTGCCGTGCGCAGGTCTCGCCCGGACAGCCGCTCGCGCCAGACGAGGCGCGAGACCATGTGCTACGCAAGCGGCCGTCGGCGTCCACCAGCCGATGTCGAGGATGCGATGCGTCGCCATGGCCGAACGATACAGGCGTGGCGCGCCGGGTCAGCGTAGGATATTGCCCATTGCTGTGTGGGACGAAATGTTTGTGTGTCGGGAATGTCCTCGCTACCACCGTCATGCTTCCGGCAACACCGGACTGCCCGCCTCTCGACGAGCAGTCCGAACGCACGACCTTCCTAGCAACGCGGTCAACTCAAAGTGCAGTTTCCAGTCGCCCTGCGTCAGGCAAGCCCGCGGGTCCGCCTGCGTTGTGCGGACGAAGGACCCTGTCGCCAATCCGTCTCCTATGTCAGGAAGTAGACAGTCGCCACAGCGATACCGAAGCCAAGCACTACGCCCTTGAAAACCAAGAGCCATCTCGGCTGTTCATCGATGTTTGGAATCAACGTCAATTGTGACTTCCACCATGCCACCTTGTCCATCAGTCACTTCCTCCCAACTGACAGGCGAGACTTGCCGCACCGGCTCCCAGAGCTACAAGCCCTACTATAACAGCCCCCGGTGTCGGCAATCGCATCGCAATTACAGCCCCACCCGTTGCGGTCGCGGCCGCGCCATCGCAGAAGCCACTACCTTCACTCGGGGCGGGGGTTCCGTAGCCGTCTCCGGGCGGATCTGCGTTAATCCCCGGTCCGCACTTGTACGCTTCGCTCGGCGGAGCGTCGCAACCAGAGGTCGCTGCCCACGTCTCGCCGCCGACGGTCGGGACGACTCCGCCCAAGGGCGCAGCCGGGATGATCAGGAATGCCAGCGTGAGCGCCAGCGCGAAGGATTTGATAAGTCTCATGTTGTTTCTCCAGAGATTGAAGTAGCCGCCGGGCCGGGACTGTCCGACACGGCGTGCTTCAAGGCGTGATGGGTCGCGGCGCGATCAGTCGCACTCGCCCCAGACGGTCGCCGGAATCGTGTCGAGCACGCGCTGCGCCGCTTCGTGCAGTGGGCTCGGAAGGTAGGGCAGTACAGAAACAATGGCCTCGTATGCCGGATTCGGGATCTCGCAGGCCGGCGACAGCGCATGCGTTGCCCCGGCCGTGCCGAGCAGCAGCGCAATCGCTAGCGTTAAGGAGCGCGTGTGACGCATCCTGTTCTCCTCTCCAAGGGCGGCTGACCGCCCGTTTCGCTTTGCACCCGGCCAGGCCGGGTCCGCTTGCAGGCCCATTTCGGCCTGCTTCGCGGATCCGCTGACCAACGTCCCCATTGGTTCCGCGAATCCGCTGTTGCGGAACCAAAGCGGGCTTTGGGCGGGAATTCGGTGCAGGAGGCGGGAGGAGGCTTGAACCCGGCCAGCGGCTGCGGTACATGCGGTCTCGGCCGGCGGGCCGCTGGGCATTTGGGAGCCACGCCCGTCTCGGCCGATTCACCAAGCCAACAGGACGGAGAGCAGGAAGACATGCCGGAGAGCACCCGCGCGGACCGCGCCAACACCATCCAGGACGACAGCGGGAGGGCGGCGGCGCCGACACCGCTGGCGGAGCTGCGCCTCGCGCCGGGGACGCGGTACACCTACGACCGCGCGCTCCTCAGCCTCGACGGCTGGCTCGAAGGCAGACCTCTCACGGACGACTCGCTGGCCGACTACCTCGGGGCACTGTTCGACCGGGGGCTGGCACCGGCTTCGGCGGCAACCGCGGTCGCCGCCGTCCAGGACCGGGCAAGGCGCCAAGGCGAGGCACCGCCGGCCGGGGAGCGCACCGCAGCGGCCCTGTCCGCCTACCGGCGCGACGGCGCCGGGCGCGGGCCGGGGCAGGTCAGGGGCATCTCGTGGGAGGAGTCCGACCGCATGGCGGACCTCGCGGAGGCGGGAGGCAGCGCACGCGGGCTGCGCGACGCACTGCTGATCCGGATCATGTCGGACTGCCTGCTGCGGGTGTCCGAGGCGGAGGCGCTGGACATCGCGGACCTCGCCTTCCCGAGCGAGGGACTGCTGGTGGCCGTGCGGCGCAGCAAGACGGACCAGGAAGGCAGGGGAACCGTGCTCTTCGGCGGGCCGGACACGGCGCGGCTGGCGCGCGAGTGGCTCGCGGCGGCCGGGACCGACGGGGGGCCGCTGTTCCGGCCGGTCAACAAGGCGGGGCGGGTGGCGGGCTCCCGGCTGTCGGCGCGCAGCATGCGGGACATCGTCAAGCAGCGCGCGGCGGATGCCGGGATCGAGGGACGGGTGTCCGGCCACTCGCTGCGGGTGGGCTCCGCCCAGTCGCTGCGGGACAGGGGCGCCACCACGACGGACCTGATGGACGCGGGCCGGTGGAGTCGGGTGGAGACGATGGCCGGCTACGTGCGGACGCAGGACGCGGCGTTCGGTCCGGTGGCCCGGCTGCGGTACGACGTGGTTCCGCCCGACCACGAAGGCCGCGGACGCCCACGCATGCCACGTCGCGACGGAAAGGGCGCCAAGGCCGGACGGAGGCAGGCGCGCGGGGTGCGACGGCGCTGCCGGCGGTCGATGAAAAAAGTCGAGAAAAGGCTTGCTCGGATCGAAAGAGCCGTGATAGGTTCCTGAACAGCGGATTTGCGGAACATCCTGTAACTCTTTGAATATACGAGATTTTATCTTACGGAAACCTAGATCCTGCCCAGTGCTTCTTGTGTCCTCTCGCCCCCCGCGAACCGGTGCACTTCAGTTCATCGCCTCCCCCCGTCGAGCGCTTCGGTACAGCAAGAGAAGCGCAAACGAAGAAAGGCAATGGCTGCAGGGATACAGGGGCACCTTGGAGGCTCGCCCGCTTCGGCAACGTGAGGAGTGGGACGCACCGGCTTGCGGTGGCACCCTGCCTGTGGGAAGTTGATCGGCACTGCCGAAAAGGGATGCAAACCGGAGCCTGAATGCCGCCCGATCTCTTGAGCGATCTGAGAGACATTCATGAGCCCATCGCGCCCGAGTTTTGGCCGCCGGCGCCAAGGTGGTGGCTGGTGTTCGGGCTTGGGGTGGTTGCGCTCGTCCTCGGGACATTGCTTGCGCGGCGTTGGGTGCGGCATCGGGCTGCATTGCGCGCACCCTATGTCGCGGCCGAACGCCATATCCGCATTGCTGCACGCCAGCATGCAGCCGGGGAAATCGACGCCCGGGCGCTGGCGGATCGGATCAGCGACGTGTTGAAGCGGGTGCTCGTGCGCGTCGAGCAGCGCCAACGCGCGGCCACCGCCGCTGGCGAGGGCTGGACGCAGGCGCTGGCGGCCCGATTCCCGCAGCCGGAGCTGGCGGCGCTGGGCGATGCCCTCGGCAATGCCCGGTTTCGCCCGCACTTCGATGCGGATGTAACGGGCCTTGCAACTAGAGCAATCGACGCCCTCGAGAGGGCCGCGCGCGAACGCACCGCGTTGGTTCGCCCAACCTTGCGCATGTTCCGGCGCGTTCTGGCCGCGGCAAGCGCAACAGTGGCCAGGCAGGCCGCCAAGCTCCAGCGCCTTCGCCGCGCATGATCGAGTTCGCCTGGCCCTTCGCCTTCGCCGCCCTGCCGCTGCCGCTGCTCGCGCGCTGGCTGTCGCGCCCCACGCAAACGTCGGAAAGCGCCCTGCTGGTGCCCGATGCCAACGCTTTCGCCGCATCCGAAATCCACGCCACTGCCGCGAAGCGCACCCGCTGGCGCGAAGCCTTGCTATGGCTCGGATGGGCGACGCTCATCTTCGCCCTGGCTCGCCCGCAAATCACCGGCGAACCGGTGCTGCTGCCCACCACGGGCCGAGACCTGATGCTGGCCGTGGACATATCCGGCAGCATGAGCACCGAAGACCTCAAGCTGGGCCGCAGCAGTGCCGATCGCCTGACCGTGGTCAAGACCGTGGTGCGGGAGTTCGTTCAACGACGCCGTGGCGACCGCGTGGGGCTGGTGCTGTTCGGCTCTCGTGCCTACCTGCAATCCCCCCTCACCTTCGATCTCAACACCGTGGAGACGTTGCTGACGGAAGCGCCGGTGGGCATCGCCGGCGGCAAGACCGCGATCGGCGACGCCATCGGCCTCGCTGTCAAGCGCTTGCGCCACCGCCCGAGTGAAGGCCGCGTGCTGGTCCTTCTCACCGACGGCGCCAACAACGCCGGCGCGGTGTCGCCGAGGCGGGCCGCGCAGTTGGCGGCGCTCACGGGCATCCGCATCCACACCATCGGTGTGGGCCGAGAATCAGTGCGGCAGCTAGCCGACGGCGGCGGTCGCATCACCAGCCCGAGTTCGGGCCTCGACGAGGCGGCGCTCGCCGACGTGGCCCGCATCACCGGCGGCGACACGTTCCGTGCCGCCGACACCGAGGACCTGCGCGCCGTCTATCGTCGCATCGACGAGCTCGAACCAGTGGCGCAGGATGCCGAGCCGTACCGCCCCGTAAGCGAGCTCTATCATTTTCCGTTGTCCGCCGCCGCCCTCTTGCTGCTGGCCGCAGCCATGTCCACGCTTCCCCTCGGGAATCTCCGGAGCAGGAGTCCGAACGGACAGTTGCAAGCAGCGAACACCACACCTCACCCGCAGGCAGAGGCGGTTGCCCGATGACGGAAGCACTCGCGGACTTGCACTTCCTGCGCCCGCTGTGGCTGCTCGCACTCCCCGTCGCGCCGCTGCTGTGGTGGCTCGTGCGGCAGGCTCGCGCCGGTGCCGGCGGCTGGCGCGAGGCGGTGGCACCGGAGCTCTTGCGCGTGCTCCTTGAGGAGCGCGACCAAGGACGGGGCCCGCGCCCCAAACTCCTTGCCGCAGCGGCCATCCTTGCGATCCTGGCCCTCGCCGGCCCCACTTGGGAGCGACTGCCCGAACCCGTGGCGCAACGCACCGACGGCCTGGTGGTGGTGCTCGATGTATCCATGTCCATGCTGGCGGAAGACGTGGCGCCGTCGCGCATGGCGCGGGCGCGACACAAGCTCGCCGACCTGCTCGCGCAGCGCCAGGAAGGCTTGACCGCTCTCGTTGCCTACGCCGGCGACGCGCATGTGGTCACCCCGCTCACCGACGACACTCGCACCATCGCCAACCTCGTCGGTGCATTGCATCCAGCCATGATGCCGGTGCAAGGGAGTCGGCCCGGCGCCGCCCTCGAACTCGCCCGCATGCTCTATCGCAGCGCCGGCATGGAACAGGGCCGGGTGCTGCTCATCACCGACGCGGTGGAGAGGGCACGCGACGTCGCCGAACACGCGACGCCCTCCTTCCCGGTATCGATCCTGGGCGTCGGCACCGCGCAAGGCGCACCAATCCCGGTGCGAGCGCCCGGACGACCGCCCCGGCTCCTGCGTGCCGCCGACGGTTCGGTGGTGCAGGTTCGCCTCGACGCCGCGCATCTGGCGGACGTGGCCGCAGCGAGCCACGGCCGCTACCGCAGTCTTGGCATTCGCGGTGACGATCTCGCCGAACTACTCGACACACCGCTTCCCACCCGCGCCGAGTCGCGCCAGACGGAGCACGAATTCGACATCTGGCGCGACGCCGGCCACTGGCTGCTGCTGCCACTCGCGGCGCTGGTGCTGTGCGGCTTCCGGCGCGGCGCGTTGGCGGCGGCGCCGGTCGTCTTGATGGTCGGGGCGATGGTCGGTTCGCAGCCGGCCAGCGCGGACTGGTGGCAAAGACCCGACCAGCGTGCCCACGGGCTGCTGCGCGAGGGCGACGCCGAGCGCGCCGCGGCGCTGTTCGAGCATCGTGGCTGGCGGGCCGTGGCGCGATATCGCAGCGCCGACTACATCGGCGCCATTCAGGACTTTGCCATCGACACCACCCCCACCGGGCGCTTCAATCTCGGCAATGCGCTGGCGCGGGCCGGGCGCCTGCAGGAAGCGGTGATCGCCTTCGATGCGGTGCTGAGCGCGGCCCCTGGGCACGAGGACGCCGCCCACAACAGGGCGCTGGTGGAAGAGATGCTGCGGCGCCAGGAAGCCAGCGAAGGCAATCCGAACGCGTCGAGCGAGCGGCGCAGCGGCGAGGGCATGCCGTCGGAAGCATCCGAGGCCCGACCGGACCCTTCCAGCACGGGCAATGCCGGCGACGCCGCCAGCGACCAGCCTGCCTCCGGCGAGGACAACCCCTCCGCGCAGCAGGTGGCCGACGACTCCGGCAATCCCGAACATCGCCGCAGCCAGGAAGCCCGCGCCGCCACGGAGCAATGGCTGCGCCGCATTCCCGACGACCCCACGGGCCTCCTCGCCCGCAAGTTCCAGCACGAAACCCGCCGCCGCCTGCGCTCCGGCGACTACCGCTATCGGCAAACCGAGCGGGTTTGGTGATGCGGCGCCGCTTTCTGCAGGCAGGGCATCTTGTTCCCCACCGCGCCGCAAGGCGCGTCCGTGGAGCGTCTCGCCTTGCTTCGGCAATGGGAACGGAGCCTTCGATCAGGCCTTTCCGTGTTTTGGACAGCACCGCAAGCAGCGCACGCCGCAGTCTCGTCGTGGCCGCCGCGGCTGCGTGCCTGGCAGCGGCGTGGCCGGCGTTGGCGGCGCAGCCGGCGCTGGAAACGGTGAGCAGCCGCGAGCGGGTGCATGTTCATGCGGAGCTTGTCGTCACGCGGCGGCTTCTGCACTCGGCACCGGTGCGCCTGCTCGAAGCGCTGCCGCCGCTGGCGGACATCGACGGCGCAATGGTCGTGCCACACGGTCCGCCGGCGCGAGTCGAACTCGAACGCTCCGGCATTGCGCTCGAGGGGGTGCAGCAGAGTTTCTCCGTGTTCCCGGAGCGCAGTGGATTGCTGGTGATTCCCGAAGCCACGGCACGGCTGAGCAGCCGCGCCCAGACACCCGATGCCCGTGGCCAGGTGTTGCGGATCACGTCGCCGCCGATGGCCATCGACGTGTTGCCGATGCCGGACTCCTATCCCGAGAACAGCGCGTGGTTTCCGGCGGAGGAGGTCATGTTGCGCGACGAATGGCCGGATGCGAGCGACTGGGCCGTCGGCGAGCCCATCGACCGCGTTCTCACCGTCATCGCCCGGGGTGCGCCCGCCTCCGCCATCCCGCCGTTGATCGCCCGGGCGCCGGATGCATTCCGCACCTACCCGGAGCCGGGACAGCTGGACGAACGCACCGCCGGCGTCGTCATCGGCAAGCGGGTGGAACGCCGCACGCTGATCCCGACCACCGCCGGAGCCTTCGTGATGCCGAGCGTCGAGGTGGCGTGGTGGAACACCCGCACGGACACTCTTGCGACCACGATCGCACCGGTCAAGCGCCTCACGGTGACCGGCGCGGCGACAGCAACGGCCGCCGCCCGACAGCCGGCGCCAGCCAGGGAGGCGGCGCTTGACGACGCCTCCGCCCACAACCCGGCGCCTGCGTCGGAGGCGACGCCCAAGGCGCGCGCGCAGACGCTCATCCTCGCCGTTCTCGCGATTGCCGGCTGGTCTCTGGCCATCTATCTCGCAGCGAGGAATCGGCGGCCCCGGCGCGACGCTGTTGCGGACACAAGGCCCTCGCCACGCGCCGCGCCGAGCCTGCAAGCACTGCTGCGCCGCCTGCACAGGCAGCCGCCGGCGCAAGCGAAGGCAGCGACCCTCAATTGGCTTGGGCAGCGCTGGGGGCTGGACCGTGCAAGGGCGCTGCGGCGGCTGCAGGCAGCGTCGGCGGGCCGAGACCTGCTCGATGCCTTGAATGATCCGATCTACGCGGCGCAGCCGAACCAGCCGAGGGAGCTCGAGCCTCTTCTGAAGGCGGCACTTGCGCAAGTCGAGCCGGCCGAAGGGGACGGCGCTGCGCTGCCGCCGCTGTACCCGAGCGCCTCGGCAACCCGCTGAGGGGGACTCCCGCGGTTGCTACTCCGCCAACGCCTTGTCGATCACCTCCGACACGTCCTTGGACAACCCCGGCCTGCGGATTGACGACAGGGCCTGCTGCATGAGTCGCGCGCGGGCAGGACTGTGGCGGCGCCAGGAGGCGAGGGCACGGGCCATCCTTGCGGCGACTTGGGGATTGGCTGGGTCCAGGTCTGCAACCGTCTGCGCCAGCCATTGGTATGAAGAGCCGTCGGCGGCATGGAAGCCGCGCACGTTGCCGACCGCGAAGCGCAGGTGCAGGGCACGCATCTTGTTGGGATTGGCGATGTCGAACGAGGCGTGCCCGGCCAAGGTGCGGATGCGTGGCAACGTGCCCCACACGTTGCTGCCGGCTTGGGAGGCGAACCATGCGTCCAGCACCAGCGCCTCGCTCGACCAGGCTTCATGGAATGCGTCAATGCGACGTTTCTTGTCGGCTTCCGGCATGGACTCCAGGCCAAGAAGGCCCTGCAAGCCAATCAGCCGGTCCGTGAGGTTGTCAGCCCTGTCGAGCACCTCGCCGAGCATGCCCTGCGCCCGCCTGGGATCGGTCCGGTCGAGCCTGCGCACCGCATAGCCAAGGGCAGTGGCCTTGAGTTGCCGGCGGGCGATGGAAACCGGGTCGGGGCGATACGACTCGCCGCTCTCTTGCTCTGCCGCCAGCACTTGCCAGTCGAGATGGTCCGCAATGGCGTCCAGGAACGCATCGCGCACGTCCGCGAGCGCAAGGATGTCGCGCCCCGGCGAGGTCTCCAGCAAGTAGCCCACCTGCGGCAGCGTCATGGTGGCGGCGAGAAGCGCCTTGGCCTCACCGTCGTCTGGCGCCTCCATCGCCTGCTGCCAGAGCCGCTCGAAGAGGCCCTTCACCACGTCCACACCGACGAGGCCATCATCGCCTTCGCTGCCGAGCAGGCACTCCACCAGGAGGTCCTGCGCCGCATCCCAGCGGGCGAAGCCATCGCTGTCCGTGGCGGCCAGTTCCGCCAGCACCGCGCGGGAACGCGGGTAGCGCACCTTCACCGGCGCCGAGAAGCCTCGCAGAAAGCTCACCTGTGCATCGGCACCGGCGTTGTCGAAGGCAAGATCGAGACGCTCGCCACGCATGTGGACCATCACGCCGAGCGCCGCTTCCTCCACCTCCGCATCCGCCTGGATCGTCGCCCGCGCCTCCGCCGACGAACCGATCCGATCGCCGCCACCGGCCACGACACCCAACGCGACCGGGATGTGGAACGGCGTCTTCTCTGCCTGTTCCGGCGTGGCCGGACAGGTTTGCTCGATGGCAAGTTCGATGCGGTCGCCGCGGCGGGTTTCCTTCACCTCCAGCACCGGCGTGCCGGCCTGGGCATACCACCGGCGGAACTGGCTGAGGTCGTGACCTGAGACCTCCTCCATCGCCGCCACGAAGTCCTCGATGGTTACCGCATGGCCATCGTGGCGCTCGAAGTAGAGATCGCAGGCAGTGCGGAACCTCGCCTCGCCGAGCAATGTCGCCAGCATCCGCACCACCTCGGCACCTTTCTCGTACACGGTGGTGGTGTAGAAGTTGGAAATCTCGACGTAGCTCTCCGGGCGCACCGCATGTGCGAGGGGGCCGGCGTCCTCCGCGAACTGCACATCGCGCAGAAACTTCACGTCCTCAACCCGCTTGACGCTGCGCGAGTTCATGTCGGAGGAGAACTCCTGATCGCGGAACACGGTGAAGCCTTCCTTGAGGCTGAGCTGGAACCAGTCGCGGCAGGTAACGCGGTTGCCGGACCAGTTGTGGAAATACTCGTGCGCCACCACCGCCTCGACGCGCTGGTAGGCGGCGTCCGTGGCGGTGTCCGGCGAGGCCAGCACGCAGGAGGTGTTGAAGATGTTGAGGCCCTTGTTCTCCATCGCCCCCATGTTGAAGTCCTCAACTGCCACCACCATGAAGTTGTCGAGGTCGTACTCACGCCCGAAGCGTTCCTCGTCCCAGCGCATGGCCCGCTTCAGCGCCGCCATGGCGTAGCCGCACTGGCCGATGTTGTGGGGCTCCGAATAGATGCGCAGCGCGACCCGGCGGCCGGACGCGGTGACGAACTCGTCATCGAGCAGCGCGAGGTCCCCGGCCACCAGGGCGAACAGATAGCTCGGCTTGGGAAAGGGGTCGCGCCACGTGACCTTGCGGCGGCCACCAGCCGTGCTTTCGTCAAGCAAGTTGCCGCCGGCAAGCAGGATGGGACAGGTCTCGGCGTCGGCCTCGATGGTGGTGGTGTAGCGGGAGAGCACGTCCGGGCGATCGGGATACCAAGTGATCTTGCGGAACCCCTCGGCCTCGCACTGGGTGCAGTACATGGAGCGGGAGCGATACAGGCCTTCGAGGGCCGTGTTTGCCTCCGGGCGGATGCGGGTCACAACTGCGAGCGTGCAGCGTTCCGGCACGTCGAACAGGGTCAGCGTCTCGCCTTCGATGCGGCATTCGTTGCCGCCCAGGTCCCGGCCGTCAAGGCGCAGAGAGAGGAGTTCGAGATCGGCGCCGTTGAGGACGAGATCGCCGCCCTCGCCGGAGCGGCGCACGAGTTCCAGTTCGCTCGTCACGGTGGTCTCGCCTGGGCGGATGTCGAAGTGGAGGCGCGTCTCGGGGACGTCGAAGGGGTAGGGTTCGTAGTCCAGCCGATGGCGGGTCTTGGGTGTTGCGTCCGTGGTCCGCGAGTCCGTCAAAAGAGTTCTCCCTGCTTGTCTGCGACGTCATCGACATCTTCGATGACGACATGGCAGCCGATGTCTTCCGCGACGTTCCATGCCCCGTAGTCGAACAGCAGAAAGCTGCCGACAATGCCGATCAGCCGGCCCATGATGGGCGAGTCCTGCCGCAGCTTCAGCCGCACCGGGCGGCGCAATGGGCGCTGCATCGGATAGCGAAGGGCGACCGGCTCGCCGATGTCCCATGTTGCGCCGCGTTCGCGCGCGGCCTCGTCGCCCACAAGGTTGCCGACGCGCCTTGCTTCGTCCGCCAGCGACTCGATCACGGCATGGCCCAGCACCTGACGCCGCCAGTCGGACTTGTCCGGCACCGAGCGAGCAATCACTGCCTCCAGTTCGCCAGCGGCGCGGCGGGTGGGTGCCCGACCCACAACGACCCCGGCCCGCGCGCCCTGCTCCATCCAACGCGGGATGCCGTCGGCATGACGCGTCAAGCCCACCTTCAGCCCGCCGGAGTCGGCGAGATAGACCACATGCGGCACCATGCAATTCGCCTCGCCCCAGTCCGGCTCCCGACAGGTGCCGAGATGGTGATGACACCGAGTGGGCGACACGACACAGAGATCGCACCGCGCCAACTTGCGGAAACACCGATAGCAGAAGCCACCGCCAAACCCGCGATCCGTCTCCGCCCCACAGTGCCTGCATTCCTGCCGGCCAACGAACGAAACCCTGAGACCACCGCCAATCCGTTCGTTGAGCGCAAGCGCGTCCCCGCCCACAAGCAGCGTGTACTCAATGGGCGATGCGAACTTGGCATCGAGCTTGCGAATGGGCCCCGCGACCATTCCAGCATTGTGCCACGCCCCCAACCTCCACCACTCCTCCGTCGCGCCTTGCGGCGCGATGGAGGGCGAGACGCCTCCCTCCAGAAGCGCCTGCAGCCAACAGCCCGCCCGCCGTGAGGAGTCTCTCCGGGCCGTGAGGAGTCTCTCCGGGCCGTGAGGAGTCTCTCCGGGCCGTGAGGAGTCTCTCCGGAAGGAGGGGCGCCTCGCCCTCCATTCCCGCCAGGCGCACTTGCAGCCGTGGCCTCTGCGCGATCAGCGTAGTGAGGTTGCCTTGCGCAGGCGGATGGCGGTGGGGGTTACTTCCACGAGTTCGTCGGGGTTGATGTAGTTGAGGGATTGTTCGAGGGACATTCGCACCGGTGGCGTGAGCAGGATGTTCTCGTCGTTGGCGGCGGCGCGGATGTTGGTGAGTTTCTTTTCCTTCAAGGGGTTGACCACCAGGTCGTTGCCGCGGGCGTGGGCGCCGATCACCATGCCGGCATAGACGGCATCGCCCGGAGCGATGAACAGCTGGCCGCGACGCTGCAAATTGAACAGGGCATAGGCAACCGCCTTGCCGGTCGCCTTGGAGACCAGCGCGCCGGCGTGGCGACCGCTCCGCACGCCGTCGATGCGGGGGCGATAGCCGTCCGGGGCGAAGGTCATCACGCCGCTGCCCGAGGTGAAGGACGCGAACTCGCTTGCCAATCCCAGCAGGGCGCGGCTTGCCACCCGATAGCGCAGGCGCACGCGCCCGTCTCCGGCCTCCTCCATGTCCAGCAGCTCACCGCGCCGCTCGCCCAGGCTCTCCATCAGCGCGCCCTGGTGCGCGAGGTCGATGTCGAAGACCACCGCTTCCCACGGTTCCAGCGTTCTGCCGTTCTCTTCCCGCGTGATGACCGAAGGCTGCGACACCGCCATCTCGTACCCCTCCCGGCGCATGGTCTCGATCAGCACGGCCAGGTGCAGCTCGCCTCGGCCCGACACCTGGAAGCGGTCCGGCTGCGCCGTGTCCTCCACCCGCAACGCGACGTTGTGCGTCGCTTCCTGAAACAGTCGCTCGCGCAGGCGCCGGGCGGTGAGGAAGCGCCCGTCCCGGCCTGCAAAGGGGCTGGTGTTGACGAGGAACGACATGGTGAGGGTGGGTTCGTCCACCGCCAGGCGCGGCAGCGGGTCCACCGAACCCGCCGCGCAGATGGTGTCGGACACCTTCACGTCGTCGATGCCGGTCAGGGCCACGATGTCGCCGGCTTCGGCAGCGTGCAGCTCCACCCGCGCCAGGCCCTGGCTTGCCTGCACTTCGAGCACCCGTGCCCGCCGCACGTTGCCCTCGGCGTCCACGACGTCCACGGGATCGCGGGGGCCGATGCGGCCTCGCGCCACCCGGCCAATGCCGATCACGCCAACGTAGCTCGAGTAGTCGAGCGTGCTCACCTGCATCCGAAACGGGCCGGCGGCATCCACCGTGGGCGGCGGCGCCCGCGCGACGATGAGATCGAGCAGTGGCGTCATGTCCGGCGCCATTTGCTCGGGGTCGGGGCCAGCAACGCCCTGCAATGCCGACGCGAACACCACCGGAAAGTCGAGCTGCTCGTCGCTGGCTCCAAGGGAGTCGAACAGATCGAAGACCTTGTCCACGGCAGCATGGGGCCGGGCCCCGTCGCGGTCGATCTTGTTCACCACGACAATCGGATTGAGACTGGCCGCAAACGCCTTGGCGGTGACGAACCGGGTCTGCGGCATCGGCCCTTCGGCGGCGTCCACCAGCAGGAGCACCGAGTCCACCATCGACAGGATGCGCTCCACCTCGCCGCCAAAGTCCGCGTGACCGGGCGTATCGACGATGTTGATGCGGCAGCCTTGGTACTCGATGGCCGTGGTCTTGGCGAGGATGGTAATGCCTCGTTCCCGTTCCAGCTCTCCCGTGTCGAGGGCGCGTTCGAGGGTGGCAAGGCGACGATCCGTGTCGGTTTGCTGCAGGAGGCGATCGACGAGGGTGGTCTTGCCGTGATCGACGTGGGCGACGATGGCGATGTTGCGAATGTTCAAGGGATTCTCTCGATTGCGTGTCGTCGCTCCTTGGGGAGGGCATCCGTCCCTCCCCAAGGAGCGGAACGCGGCGATTCGATCGGAGGCTCCTTAGCCGTCGCGTGACACGTCAGCGTTCTGGCCGCGGTCTCGGAGCAGGTGGTCCATCAGCACGAGGGCCACCATGGCCTCCGCAATCGGCGTCGCTCGAATGCCGACGCAGGGATCGTGGCGACCCTTCGTCACCACCTCCACCTCGTTGCCGTGGATGTCGAGGCTGCGGCCCGGCTTGATGATGCTCGACGTGGGCTTGAAGGCGATGCGGGCGACGATGTCCTGACCGGAGGAAATGCCACCGAGCACGCCGCCGGCGTGGTTGCTCAGGAAACCGCTTCGGTCGCGTTCGTCGCGGTGCTCGCTGCCACGTTGCTCCACCGAAGCGAAGCCGGAGCCGATCTCCACACCCTTGGCGGCATTGATGCCCATGAGCGCCCCGGCGAGTTCGGCGTCGAGCTTGCCGAACACCGGCTCGCCAAGCCCAACCGGGACGTTGCTCGCGCGCACGGTCACCGCCGCACCCACGGAATCGCCGTCGCGGCGCAGCGCCTCGATCATGCCGGCAATGGCGTCGATTGCATCGGGGTCGGGACAGAAGAACGGGTTCGAGTCGACCGCGTCCATGTCCACCGGTTCGAGCCGCAGCCGGCCAATCTGGGAGAGATGGCCTCGGACGGTGACTCCCGCCTGTTCCGAGAGGTATTTCCGGGCGATGGCGCCGGCCGCGACGCGCATCGCCGTTTCCCGCGCGGACGCCCGACCGCCGCCGCGATAGTCGCGCCGCCCGAATTTCGCGCGGTAGGCGTAGTCGGCGTGTCCGGGGCGGAACTGCTCGGCGATGGCGCCGTAGTCCCGCGAACGCTGGTCCACGTTGTCGATGACAAGACCGATGGCGGTGCCGGTGGTTACCCCCTCGAATACGCCAGAGAGGATGCGCACCTGATCCGGTTCCCGCCGCTGGGTGGTAAAGCGCGATTGGCCAGGACGACGACGATCCAAGTCGCGTTGCAGATCCGCCTCGCAAAGCGCCATGCCAGGCGGGCAGCCGTCCACCACCGCACCAAGCGCCGGCCCGTGGCTCTCGCCATAGGTGGTAACGCGGAACGCTTGCCCGAACGTGTTGCCTGCCATTGGGGAACCTCTGATGGAATTGCGTCGGCGCGGCGTGCCCCCTCCGAGGAAGCCTACGGCTTCTTCGACTTCGCCCCAAGGGGAGATGTGCGTAGCGCGCCCCATGCGCCAGCCAGTGCCGACCAGTGCCGGCCAGCGATAGTGGCCTGGTTTTGAATTTGGAGAGGAAGATGGCTGCTTGCGTTCGAGGCCCCTTTCCAACCCTTGCTCGAGGTCAATGCCCGCCGTTCATCCAGCAGTAGCCGAACCCTCTGAGCTTGGCACGTCCCTGAGTGGGAATCGTTCCGGACACAGGGCTATCCCTTTGCCCGCATCCGCCGGGTCGTTGGAACCGATCCACTGCACGAGAAGTCACAGTTTGGTCCTGCGGCTTGCAGGCTGCTTGACGCGCCGTGCGGCAGTGTCTCACTTTGGCCTGTGCAGTGCCTGGCGCCGTCCTCCGGGGGAGGGCGTCCCTCGGGGGGGAGGGCGTCCCGCCCTCCATCGCGCCGCAAGGCGCGCCGCGCCGTCAGGCGACGCGCCCCGCAAGGGCGCGCAGGCACTCGCGGCATGTGCAGGGAGGACGCGCCTGACGGCGCGCATGGAGGGCGGGACGCCCTCCCTCCCTATCTCCCATGGAGAGTGGTCCCGGCAGGCCAATCGACGCAGTCGCCAGTTGCGGACGGCCCTGCGCCACGTCAGGCAAATTCAAGGCGAGACACCGGCAATTCTCATTTTGGCCTTCAGCCCCCTCAACTGGACGGGTCTGCCGGTCGATTTGGCCCGGATTGGGTCCGAAACGCGGGGTGCAATGCGCCTGACGGCGAAGCCAGACGCCAAAACGAGAACTGCTGGTGTGTAGCAACGCCCACCTCCCATCATTCCCCCTCTGGGGAGGGACGAAGGAGCGTAGTGCCCTTTCGGGGGGCACGCCGAGCCACGAAACTCGCCAAGGCCCCCGCCCAAAGTCACCCCCGCATGGCCACAAAAACCCCGAAGCTCCCGTCCTCCTGTCTCTGCGCCTGTTCCAGATCGAGCCAGACTGCCCCGAGATGGGGGAATGCGGCGTCGAATGTCGCCGATGCGGCGCCCGCCTCGCCTAGCAGCACACCACCCGAACAAAGGTGTGCATCCAACCCATCGACGATGCGCCGCCAAAGCTCCAGGCCGTCCTCCCCGCCATCGAGGCCAAGCCGGGGCTCGTGCCGGAACTCCTCCGGCACCGCCGCAAGCTCCGCCGTGGGAACGTAGGGGGGATTGCAGATCACGAGGTCGTAGAGTTGCCCGCCAAGGCCGGCAAAGAGGTCGCTCCGCACAACCCGCACACGCCCGGCCAACTCCGCCCGCGCCGCCAGATTCCGCTGCGCCGCCGCCAACGCCGTCGGATCGACATCCACCAGATCCACCCGTGCCCGCTCAAACGACCGTGCCGCCACGAGCCCCAGGCTGCCATTGCCACAACAAAGATCAAGGATGCTCGCCGGCTCGCGACGCAACCAAGGCGCTACCCGTCCCAGCAACACCTCTGCCATGGGCGAGCGTGGAATCATCACCCCGGACGGCACATGCCACGCCTCGCCGGCGAACCAGGCCACCCCGGTGAGATGTGCCGCCGGGCGGCGTTCGCCAATGCGCTGCTCGAGCATGGCGTTCAGTGCTGCCTCCACGCCGTCGGGCAAGGTCTCGCCCTCGGCGATCCCCGCACTGACGAGATAGCCGTCCACCAATGCCGCTGCATCGCTCTCGGCATCGTGGGTACCTTGCCCAAAGGCCACCTTTTCGTTCGCCAGGCGCGCCGCGAACCGGCAACGCAGTTCGCCCGGATTCAATGTCGCCGCAGACGCTGCGGAGCGACGAGTTCGATCCGTTCGGGCGCAGCATCCCCCCGCGGCAGCAGTGGCCCCGCGCCGAACGCAGCCGCCGATACGCCACCTTCCGCGAGCGCTGCCGCCGCTTGTTCGGCGCAGGCTGTGGCGCGAGCGATCAGGGTATCCATGGGCGCAGAGCCGCCCAGATGGCAGACCACATGAAGCGGCTGGTCCGCGAACGCCGCCAGCGACGGGGCGATGGCTTCCAAGGTGGCGAGCGCCTCCGGGGGCAGTCGTCCGAACCGCCCAGGCTGCACGCCGTCAACGACGGCGTGGCCATGCCGGGCCAGCGCCTGCGCGAGGCCGCGATTGCGGTCGAACTCCACCACCGCGCCGGGGTCCGGCACGAACCTGTCCATGTGGGCATAGACGCGGCGATTGCCCCGCTGCACGACGTAGATGGACGCGAGGCGCGTGCCGTCGTCGCCGGGCATCGCCACCGCCAGATAGTGCTGCGTCCGATTCGGCGCCGCCAGCACCGGCACGCCGAAGACGTGGTTGGCCCACACCGTGCTGCGCCCGCAGTCCGGCCCGCTGCACTCGAACACCAGCTCCCCACCGGCATCGAGCGCAAGCCGGCGAAAGTGCATCACCGCGTCGGCGAGCCGAGTGCCGTCCGGGGCTCGCCAGGTGACGCGCTGCAGCGTCCCCGACAGGCGCAAGCTGTCGTCGATGCGCACGTCGCGGCGAATCTTGTCCACCGGGCCCATGATGAATTCGTGGTCCCGCACCGCGCTTGCCGCCGAGAAGGCGACGATCCAGGCGCCGGGGAAGCGCGGGAAGCCGGGCGGGTCCTCCGATCCGGGCAAGTCCGTCGTCGCAGCCAGGACGCCGAGGCCAGCGGTGGCGCAGGTGAAGCCCAGCCACGCTCGGAGCCACGCCGGCGTCAGGACAGGCACCGTATTCAAGCCGACCATTCAACCGGTGGCGCAAAGTCCACGTCGACGCGCTGCCCGCTCGTCATCAGCTCGTGGGTCACCGCACCGAGTTCCACCTGTTCATAGAGCAGCCGATAGAGGGCGTCCACGAGCGGCATGTACACGCCCAGTTCCCGACTCTTGCCCCGCACCACGCGCACGGTGTTGACCCCCTCCGCCAGCTTGCCCAGGTCGTCCATCGCCTGCGCAAGGGTAAGGCCCGTGGCAAGTCTGGCGCCGAGGCGGAAGTTGCGCGACAGCGGCGAGGTGCAGGTGACGAAAAGGTCGCCAACGCCGGCAAGGCCGAGAAAGGTGTAGGGGTTCGCACCGAGCGCCACCGCGAAGCGGCTCATCTCGGCGAGGCTACGGGTGATGAGCATGGCCAGGGTGTTCTGCCCCACCCGCAGCGCCGTGGCAAGGCCAGCGATGATGGCGTAGATGTTCTTGAGCGCGCCGCCGAGCTCGACGCCATAGACATCCTCGCTGGTATAGACGCGCAACGTGGCGTGGGTGAGCACGTCCTGCACGCTGCGGCGCAACGTCGGATGACGGCTCGCCACCACCGTGCCGGTATAGCGACCATCGGCCATCTCCTCGGCGAGATTCGGCCCGCTGATGGCGCCCACCTTCGCCGCCGGCAGCAGCTCCTCGAGAATCTGGCTCATCAGCCGAAAGCCGTCCTCCTCGATTCCCTTGGTGGCACTCACCACCTGCGTCCCGGCTGGCACCACCGGCACGAGCTCGTTCGAGACTGCGCGGAACGAGGCGCTCGGCACGGCGACGAAAACCACCTCCGCCCTGCCGGCCACATCGATGCGCGTGGTGGGGCGAATGTTGTCGGGCAACCGATGCCCCTTGAGATAGCGTCGGTTCTCCCGGTGCTCGAGCATCTCCGCCAACTGGCGATCGTCGCGCATCCAGAGATCCACGGCATGCCCGTTGCGCGCCACCAGGCTCGCAACCGCCGTGCCGAAATTCCCGGCACCCATAATGGCAACGTTCACGCAGGTGGAGCCTTACATAGAACAGGGGCTAGCGCCACAAGAACCGTTGCCTTTCGGCAACGCTTCTTGCCCCAGCCCAAGCCGTCCTGGCAAGCCCGTGATCAGCGACGCGGCCAACGCCGCGGTCACTGGAAGCATGTCTCTCACGGTGCTGTTGGTCAGCAGTTCGTCGCACATCACGTCGTCCAACCCGACGAAATGGTTTCAGCCTGCTCGAGCACCGTCTTCGTGGCGCTCTCCTGCTTGTCCGGCGGATAGCCATACTTCCGCAGGATGCGCTTGACCAAGCGTCGAAGATTGGCGCGTACGTTTTCTCGGAGCGTCCAGTCGATGGTGACGTTGGCGCGCACGGTGCCCACAAGCTCGCGGGCGATGACGCATAGCGTTTCGTCGCCAAGCACCTGCACGGCGCTGTCGTTGGCTTCGAGCGCGTCGTAGAACGCCAGCTCGTCCTCGCTGAGGCCGAGTTCGTCGCCGCGTGCGTTGGCATCGCGCATGGCGCGCGCGAGCTCGATCAGTTCCTCGATGACCTGTGCCGCGGCCACGGACCGGTTCTGGTAGCGGCGCAGGGCGAGGTCGAGCATCTCCGCAAAGGATCGCGCCTGCACGACGTTCTTGCGTCGTCGGGCTGCCACTTCGCCCCTGAGGAGCTTCTGCAGCAGTTCGACCGCGAGGTTGCGCTTCTCCATCCCGCGCACCTCGGCGAGAAACTCTTCGGAGAGGATCGAAACGTCAGGCTTGGGGATTCCTGCGGCGGCGAATATGTCGATGACGCCTTCCGGCGCCACGGCGCGGGAGATGATCTGGCGCACCGCCTGATCGAGTTCCTCCTGGGGGCGGGCGTCAACCGCCGTTCGCTTGGCGAGCACGGATTGCACGGCCTGGAAGAATCCCACGTCGTCGCGGATGCGCATGGCCTCGTCGCTGGGGACGGCAAGAGCGAATGCGCGCGACAGGTCGCGCACCGCCTGCACGAAGCGGTCCTTGCCGTTCTCCTGGGCCAGGATGTGCTCCTGTGCCGCAGGCAGCAGGGCCAAGCGGTCCTGCGGCGTGCCTGTGGACCACCTGGCGAAGTCGAAGCCGTGGAGGATGGCGAGGCAGACGTCGTGCTTTTCAAGCATGACCGCAATCGCTTCGCCCTTGTCGACGGCGGTCTCCCCCGTGCCTCCGCTTTCTGTGTAGGTGGCGAGCGCTTGCTTGAGTTCGTGGGACAGGCCCAGATAGTCGACGACGAGCCCGCCGGGCTTGTCGCGGAAGACGCGGTTCACGCGCGCGATGGCCTGCATCAGCCCGTGGCCGCGCATCGGCTTGTCGACATACATGGTGTGGAGGCTCGGGGCGTCGAACCCCGTCAGCCACATGTCGCGCACGAGCACGACCTGAAACGGGTCGTCCGCGTTCCGGAAGCGCTTCGCCAGCGCCTCGCGGCGCTTCTTGTTGCGAATGTGCGGCTGCCAGTCGGCGAGATCGGAGGCGGATCCGGTCATGACGACCTTGATCCGGCCCCTGTCGTCCTCGTCTTCGTGCCAGTTGGGCCGGAGACGCGTCAGTTCGCGGTACAGGTCGATGCAGATGCGGCGGCTCATGCAGACGATCATGGCCTTGCCGTGCATCGCCTCGGTGCGGTCGTCGAAGTGAGTGACGATGTCCTCCGCGACCAGGCGCAAGCGTTGCTCCGCGCCGACGATGGCTTCGAGTTGGGCCCACTTCGTCTTGAGCTTTTCCTTGCGCTCGACCTCCTCGCCTTCCGTCGCTTCCTCGAAATCAGGGTCGATGTTCGGCCTTTCGCTCTCTTGCAGTGCGAGCTTGGCGAGGCGACTCTCGTAGTAGATCGCGACGGTGGCGCGATCCTCGACCGCGCGTTGGATGTCGTAGACGCTGATGTAGTCGCCGAACACGGCGCGCGTGTTGGCGTCCTGAAGCTCGATGGGCGTGCCGGTGAAGCCGATGAACGAGGCGTTGGGGAGCGCGTCGCGCATGTGGCGGGCGAACCCATCGATGAAGTCGTACTGGCTCCGGTGCGCTTCGTCCGCGATGACGACGATGTTGCGCCGTGACGAGAGCATTGGATACCGATCACCCTTTTCCTCCGGGAAGAACTTCTGGATCGTGGTGAAAACGACTCCGCCGGATTCCACGGCGAGTTTGGCGCGGAGGTCCGCACGGCTCGCCGCCTGCGTCGGCGGCTGGCGCAGGAGATCCCGGCACTTGGCGAACGTGCCGAAGAGCTGGTCGTCGAGGTCGTTGCGGTCCGTCAGAACGACGACGGTGGGGTTTCCCATGGCCGGTTCGCGGACCATCCGGCCGGCGTAGAACGCCATGGTGAGGCTCTTGCCGGAACCCTGGGTGTGCCAGACGACCCCGATCCGGCGATCGCCGGTCTCGCCCCCGGGCTGCCGCCCGGATTCGTAGCGCCCTTCCGTGTCGCGGAGCTCCCGGAGTTCCGCAGCGCGCAACGTCTCGGCGACTGCGGTCTCGACCGCGTGGAACTGATGGTAGCCGGCCATTTTCTTGGCCAGAGCAGCCCCGTCGTCCTCGAAGACGATGAAGTCGCGAATCAGTGCGAGGAAGCGCTTCGGATCGCAGGCGCCCGCAAGCATGACCTGCAACTGGGGCAGGCTCGGGTCGGCGAGCCTTTCGCCCGAGACGGTGCGCCAGGGCTTGAACCACTCACGCCCGGCGGTGAGCGTGCCTATGCGGGCTTCCACACCGTCCGAGACGATGAGGCACGCGTTCATGGCGAATAGGGCAGGAAGCTCGGCCTTGTAGGTCTGCAACTGCTGCCAGGCCGTCCAGACGGTGGCGTCTTCATCGGCCGGATTCTTGAGTTCGATGACGCAAAGCGGGAGCCCGTTGACGAACAGGACAATGTCCGGGCGCCTCTCGTGGCCGTTCTCGACGAAGGTGAACTGGTTGACCGCGAGCCAGTCGTTGGCTGGCGGATCGTCGAAGTCGATCACCTGAGCCTGGGCACCGCGGATCGCGCCGTCGATTTGATACTCCACGGTCACGCCATTAACGAGCATGCGGTGTAACGCCCGGTTGCGGGACTCCAGGGCGGCGCCTTCGGGGCGGGTCAGTTTCCGATACGCATCGTCCAGGGAGCTTGCCGGGAGGTTTGGATTGAGACGGGCGAGTGCATCGCGGAGTCGCGAGGGGAGGACGACTTCGCCGTAGTTCTCTCTCTCGGCCCCGGCCTGATCGGGCGCAATGCGCGGCCCGTGGGCGACGCTCCACTCATGGCCGCGAAGCCAGTCGAGGGCAGCGTCCTCGACCGACGCTTCGTCGATGCCCCCCGTATCGTCATTGGCAGAGCTCACGAAGCTAGCTCGGGTTGCTTCAAGCGTCGTAGAGCCGAGAGCGGAGAGTTGCGCACACGTTGCTCAAGGGACGGCGGCCACGGCGTCTTCAGCTTGCCGGACGCGGATCTCTCCGGAGATGAGTTTCGGCAGTAGGACATCGCGCGTGCGTGCGAGGCTTCGGGACTCGTGAACGTTGACGTTCAATCTGTCGATCACCGGTCGCAGGAGGCTTTGGAACTCCCTGGCAACCTGAGTCGGCGGAAGACATGTCTCGTACTGTCTCATGGTCTTCCAACTCGTCCGCGGCATCTTCGTGCCTGTCGACGTCTGGTCCGTATAGTCGACGAACTCATCGGTAGAGACGCACGCCAGACAGAATGCAGCCCACTCGGGAGAGCGGGGGCACACTACAACGATGTCCGTCGAGCAAATGCCATCCAATGATGCAATGCCGACCTTGTGGAAATAGGGTCGCAGCTTTCCGAACAGGATGTCTCCCCTATTGAAGCTGGACTTGGTGCTCTTGACCTTGGCCGCCCCGTCCCAGTCGGTGAGGGCGATGGACCGGCGGGGCATGTGTTCAAGGCCGATGTAGGGCGTATCCTCAGCTAGGTGGCTCGGATCGATGCCGCGGCGTGGAGAGTCCGCAATCTGCGCCAGATGACCCAAGGTCCAGCCTTCGGGGATCCCTCGGTTGTCAAGTACGTCGGGGAACAATGAAACTACCGACGTGGGCAGGCCAGTATCCCGCCCCTCCATCTTGGCCCGCACCGGCTCGAAGTCCACGAACCACGACTTGAACAGCGCCCGCGCCATCGCCTCCAGCGTCTCGTTCATGCGGCGGTTCAGTTCGATCTTGTCGTCCAGCGTGCCAAGGATGTGAGCAATGGCCTGTTGTTCGGGGAGGCTCGGCACCGGTAGCTCCACCAAACCGATGTCGGACTTCCGCAAGCCGAACCGAGTTATCCCATTGGCGTAATGGTGGAACTGGGACTGAGCATCCCGGTCGCTCAAGGCGTAGTATAAATAGCGACCATGTATGCGCGACACGTTGGGCCTCAGGATGGCGAGGTGGTAACCACACAGGAGGCTAGGCATCTCATCCATGACGAAGGCGGGGACTCCAATGTCGTCGTACTGCTCAGAGTCCTTGGTGATCACGACATCGCCGGGTAAGAGCGTGCACTTGCTGATCTCTCGAGCTGATGCGGTCGCATCCATGAAGGGCATGTTCTTGCGAATAGTCGACTGGTAGTAGACATCCGTGTAATTGCAGAGCTTGACTTGGGCTTCGGTCGGTTTCGATTTCTTGTCCACGCTGCTTAGGCGTAGATCAACGAGTTCACGCAGCGAGACTCGTGGCGGCTTGATGGAAGTCTCGGCTGCCACTGTAGCGATGTGCAGTCGATCGGCGGGAATCCGTGCATCGGATCCAAGCGCGCCCACCTCGACTAGCTGCACGTCAACGCCATCGCGCCAGATCGTAGCTCGCATCCGATCGTCAAGGTCACCCCATATTGCGACGTCGACCTTGAAGGGTAGATCCGACTCGCTGAAACCGTCAGCGAGGGCAGCGACGGCATCAAGCGGCACCGGCTCATCGCCAAGGATCGCCAGATCGAGGTCGGAGTACTCCTTTGCCATCCAAGTCGCCCGCGATCCGAAAGCGACAACGCGCCGCGCCGGCAAGTGCCGGCGCAGGATGTCTTGAACGATCTCCAGATGGTCGGGACGCAGATCGACCCGCGGCGCTGTTTCGCTCACGTCAGTCGCTCGCGCAGCCGGTCGCGCAGGTAGGCTGCCTCCTCCAGGAAGCGCGGGATGCGCGCGACGACTTTGAGTGCGACCTCTTCGCTGTAGGCATGGCTTGTTGAAGAACGCATCTGGCGGAACCCCCGCCAATCCGACCAATTGCCAAGCAGCAGTCCCTGTTCGTTTCCGGTGCGTATCAGGTCTTGGAATGTCATCTCGTCGAATTCGCCGGGGTTCGCGGAGGCGTATTCGAGGTAGCGCTTCAGTGTCTTGTGCGACTGCTCGTAGGTGAACTCGAAACGCTGAACCAGACCGTCCCTGACCTGGGTATCCCAAGTGTCCGAGCGATGCCGCATCAGTCCCTCGTCGAGGCGTTCAATTGCCCTATCAAGGGGCTCAACGCTGGGTGCAGAGTCGTCGCCGTCAGGCATTGTCTTTCCGGTCGTGCGGGTCACCGCCAGGCGCCAGCGCGAACCCCAGTCCCTCCAAGTTGCTCGCAATCTCGGCGTCGAGCCGCCCGCCTTCCGCCTGCTGCGCGCTCAGTTCAGCGACGAGGCGCCGCATCTTGTCGGCGAACGGCTCGCCATCGTCTTCGACTGGCGCCGCGCCCACGTAGCGCCCAGGCGTCAGCACATGGTCGTGTCGGCGCAACTCGTCGAGCGGCACGCTCCGGCAGAATCCGGGTACGTCCTCGTGGTCCCCGTCCGCGCCGCGCCAGCGATGGTAGGTGTCCGCGATCCGGCCGATGTCTTCGGCGGTCAATTCCCGGTGCGTTCGATCCACCATGCGGCCTAGTTCGCGGGCATCGACGAACAGCGTCTCTCCGCACCTGTCGCGGTGTGTTCCGCCGCTTCGGTCCCGAGAGAGGAACCACAGACAGGCCGGAATCTGCGTGGAATAGAAGAGCTGGCCCGGCAGGGCGACCATGCAGTCCACCAGATCGGCCTCGATCAGGTTGCGGCGGATCTCGCCCTCGCCGGACTGGTTCGACGACATGGAGCCGTTGGCGAGCACGAACCCAGCCGTGCCGCGCGGCGCGAGGTGGTGGACGATGTGCTGCACCCAGCCGAAGTTGGCGTTGCCCTTCGGCGGCAGGCCGAACTGCCACCGCTTGTCGTCCGCCAGCCGTTCGCCGCCCCAGTCCTTCACGTTGAAGGGCGGATTGGCGAGGATGAAATCAGCCCGCAGGTCCGGATGGCGGTCGTTGTGGAAGCTGTCGCCGTGGGCGATCTGTCCCTCGATCCCGCGGATGGCGAGGTTCATCCGGGCGAGACGCCAGGTCGTGTAGTTGGACTCCTGGCCATAGATGGAGATGTCTACATGGGCCTTGCCGCCGTTGCCGTTTCCGGTGGCGTGCGCATCGATGAACTCCACGGATTGCACGAACATCCCCGAGGAACCGCAGCAGGGGTCGTAGACGCGGCCGGAGTACGGTTCCAGCATCTCGACCAGGAGCCTGACGACGCAGCGTGGCGTGTAGAACTCGCCGCCTTTCTTGCCTTCGGCGCCGGCGAACTGCCCGAGGAAGTACTCGTAGACGCGGCCGAGGACGTCGTTGGAACGGGCGGCCTCGTCCCCGACCGCGATGTTGCCGATCATGTCGATCAGCTGACCGAGGCGCTGCTTGTCCATTGCTTCGCGGGCGTAGTCCTTGGGCAGAACGTCTCGGAGCGCGGGGTTGTCGCGCTCGACGCCGGCCATGGCGTCGTCCACGAGTTGGCCGACGGTGGGCTGTCGGGCCTTCGCCTTCAGGTGCGCCCAGCGTGCTTCGGGCGGAACCCAAAAGATGCTCTCGGCGGTGTATTCGTCGGGATCCTCCGCTGCTTCCGAGCCCCACTCGGCGAGCACGGCGGCGTGGCGCTCCTCGAAGGCGTCCGAGATGTACTTGAGGAAGATGAGGCCGAGCACGACGTGCTTGTACTCGGCGGCGTCCATGGAGCCGCGCAACGCGTCGGCCATGGACCATAGCTCCGATTCGTCGATGCCTATGAGACTGTCGGTCTTCTTCCGGGCGGGTTGTGGTGGTCTAGCGGGCATGGGGACGAATGGCCGTCTGTGGCGTCAACCACGATTCTAGCAGCCTGTCGGACTTCGGACTTCTTGGTCCAAATCCCTGAAGAAGTGCCGGCAGGGACTCCCCACGACAAGAGGCCCGCCGCGCGTTCCGTACTCGTGCAAGTGAAGTGGACCGGAGGTTCACGTCAACGGCTGTCAATGAAGACAAGCAATGCACTGGAGCCTTCAGCCGGGGAAGCATCCCCGAACGCTGACGCGTAACGAAGTACCGGCATTTCCCCCGTCGCCGGAGGCGTACTTCCATGCAAGCCTGCAAACAAGGAGCAGCCTTGCATTTTGGTGCTTTATCAGCAGACGGCGTCGGGCCAGCGGATATTCACCAGCATGTTCGGGAAGGAGGACATGGCTCGCACGGTTTGCGTGGGCCTTCCTTCCCGTCACTCCCGCCTTGGGGGAGTCGAAGAAAGCCGTCAGGCTTTCTTCGGAGCGGGCAGGCTGCGCCGAGGAACTCGATCAAGCGTCCGGAACGACTACCCCAGCAGCTCCACCAACAGGTCGTTGATGCGGCGCACATATGCGCCCGGCTGGTCGATGCCGTTGCCCTCTGCCAGCGCCGCCTGATCGAACAGGATCGAAACCAGGTCGCCGAAGCGGTCTTCGTCCGGTTCGGCGTCGAGGCGCAGGATGAGGGGATGGTTGGCGTTGACCTCGAAGTCCGGCTTGCTCTCCGGGGCCGACTGGCCGGCGGCCTCCATGATGCGGCGCATCTGCAGGCCCATGTCGTGTTCGCCAAGCACCAGACACGCGGGGGAGTCGGTGAGGCGCTTGGAGCGGCGCACTTCATTCACCCTTTCGCCAAGCGCCTCCTTGATGCGGCTGACAAGGGGATCGTCTTCGTCGTCCCGGGATTCGTCCTCGTCCTGCTTCTCTTCCGCCGCCTCGTCGGCCTTGTCGAGATCGAGTTCGCCGCGCGTGATGTCCTGAAACTGCTTGCCGTCGAACTCCCCCGCAAACGACATGAACCACTCGTCGATGCGGTCCGTGAGCAGCAGCACCTCGACGCCTCGCGCCCGGAACACCTCCAGATGCGGGCTCTGCCGCGCCGCGCTGTCGGACTCCGCGATCAGGTAGTAGATGCGATCCTGTCCCTCGCCCATGCGCCCCACATAGTCGGCGAGGGAGATGCGTTGGCTCGCCTCGTCGTCGTGGGTGGAGGCGAAGCGCAGCAGCTTCAGGAGCGCCTCCTTGTTGGCGAAGTCCTCGGCCACGCCTTCCTTCAGCACCTGGCCGAACTCGTCCCAGAACTCGCCGTATTGCTCGGCTTCCAGCTTGGCCAGGGTGTCGAGCACCCGCCGCGTCAGGGCGTTGCGGATGGTGCGGGTGCGCTCGTCCTTTTGCAGGATTTCGCGGGAGATGTTGAGCGGCAGGTCGCTGCAATCCACCACGCCGCGCACGAAGCGCAAATACAGCGGCAGGAATTCGTCCGCCTCGTCCATGATGAACACGCGCTGGACGTAGAGCTTGACGCCGCGCGGCGCTTCCCTGTTCCACAGGTCGTACGGGGCGCGCTTGGGGATATAGAGGAGGCTGGTGTATTCGAGCTTGCCCTCCACCCGGTTGTGGCTCCAAACCAGAGGATCCTCGAAGTCGTGCGAGACGTGGCGATAGAACTCGCGGTATTCGTCGTCCTCGATCTCGCTGCGGGAGCGAGTCCACAGCGCCTTGGCGGAGTTGACGCTCTCGAACTCCGGCCCGTCGTCGCCCTCCTTCGGCATCTCGACCGGCACGCCGATGTGGTCCGAATACTGGCGGACGATGGAGCGCAGGCGGAAGCCGTCGGCGAACTCCCCGGCATCGTCCCTGAGCGTCAGGGTCACCTTGGTGCCACGGGCAAGTCCCTCGGCGTCCTCGACCGTGAAGCTCTCCTCGCCCCGGGAAGACCAGCGCACACCGGCCTCCTGCCCTGCCCGCCGGGTGAGCACCTCCACCTCCTCGGCAACGATGAAGGCGCTGTAGAAGCCAACCCCGAACTGGCCGATGAGGGTGGCGTCGCCCTTCTGATCGCCCGTGAGCCGTTCCAGGAACTCCGCCGTGCCGGACTTGGCGATGGTGCCGAGATTGGCCACAACCTCCTCCCGCGTCATGCCGATGCCGTTGTCGGTCACGGAGAGGGTTCCACCGTCCTTGTCGAATTCGATGCGGATGCGGAAGTCCGGGTCGCCCGCCAGCAGCGCATCGTCCGCAAGCGCCTCGAAGCGGAGCTTGTCGATCGCATCGGAGGCGTTGGAGATCAGCTCGCGCAGGAAGATCTCCCGGTTCGAATACAGGGAGTTGATCATCAGTTGCAGGAGCTTCTTCGCCTCGGTCTGAAAGCCGAGGGTTTCGGCGGCGCTGGCTTCGGTCATGGATCATGGCCCAACGGTTTGACGCAAGCCAGGCAAATGGGGGCGAATGCGTGTGATTCAAGGGGTGACTCGATCTTGTTCGGCAGATTGGGCCGCAGAGGCGCCAGGAGCCATTGCCGGAGGTCGATTTGAGCGGTGGGGAGCGACCTACCCCCTCCGGCAACCTTCGTTTCCAGACTCCCCAAGGGGAGTGATAGGAGCCTTCAGTCGGGGATGCTTCCCCGGCTGAAGGCTCTTGGCCCCGTATGAGTGGGGCGGTCGCGTCGATAGCCTTGTTCGAAGCCCCCGCCCCGGTCTGCGAACACCACTCCCGCGAACGACGCGGTTGCTTCGCTGCCGCGTGCAGTCACAATGGCGACTGCCTGATGGGGGAGCGGCGCATGTTCGAATCCGGCAAATATCGCGTGAACGCACCGGTGTTCGTGCCTGCCGTGTTGATCATCCTCGTCTTCGCCGTTGCCACCCTTGCCAATCTCGACCGCGCCAATGCGGCGTTCGGGTCGTTGCAGATGGCCATCGCCTCGTCCTTCGGCTGGTTCTATGTGTTCACGGCCAATGCGCTGCTCGTGTTCGCGTTGGCGGCGGCGTTCGGGCGCGGCGGTTCGGTGCGGCTCGGTGGCGCGGATGCGAGGCCGGAGTTCTCGCGTTGGGAGTGGTTCGCCATGCTGTTCAGCGCCGGCATGGGCATTGGCCTGCTGTTCTACGCGGTGGCCGAGCCGCTCCTGCACTACCAAACCCCGCCGGGGGGCGAGGCGGTGGACACCGCCACCGCGGCACGGGATGCGATGGGCTTCACCTTCCTGCACTGGGGTCTGCACGCGTGGGCCATCTACGGCGTCATCGGCCTGGGCCTCGCGCTCGTTGCCTTCAACCGCGGACTGCCGCTCACGGTGGGTTCCGTGCTGGCGCCGATCCTGCCGAAGCGCAGCCGCGCGGTGCGTCATGCCACCGACGTGCTGGCAATCGTCGCCACGGTGTTCGGCATCGCCACCTCTCTCGGCCTCGGCGCCACCCAGGTGAACGCGGGCCTGGCGCGACTCTTTGGCCTCGACAACTCCCTTGGCATGCAGCTTGTGCTGGTCGCAGTCATCACCGCCATCGCGTTGGTGTCGGTTGCGCTTGGGCTCAGCGCCGGCATCAAGCGCCTGTCGGAGCTGAACATGTCGCTGGCGGGGCTCTTGGGCCTTTTCGTTCTCTTTGGCGGCCCGACGCTCTTCATCCTCAACGGCTTGGTCGAGAACATCGGCCACTACTTGCAGCATCTGCCTCGCCTCGCCACCTGGAACGAAACGTGGACGGGCGGCGAGTGGCAGAACGACTGGACCGTCTTCTACTACGCGTGGTGGATATCCTGGGCGCCGTTCGTGGGCATGTTCATCGCCCGCATCTCACGCGGGCGCACGGTGCGGGAATTCGTCCTGGGCGTGCTCCTGGCACCAACCCTGCTGACCTTCATCTGGCTCACCATCTTCGGCAATACGGCGCTGCACTTCGAGATGTTCGGCAACAGCGGGCTCGCCGAAGCCGCCGGCGAAAGCGTGCCGGAGGCGACGTTCTTCCTGCTCGAACTGCTGCCGCTTGCAACGGTGACCTGCCTCGCTGCGGTCATCATCGTGGTCACCTTCTTCGTCACCTCCGCCGACTCCGGCGCGCTGGTGCTCGACTTCGTCGCATCCGGCGGGCGGGAAGGCACGCCGGCGGCGCAGCGGATCCTCTGGGCCATCACCCTCGGCATCATCGCCGCCGTGCTGCTCGCTGGCGGCGGGCTCACGGCCTTGCAGACGGCATCCCTGGCGAGCGGCCTGCCATTCGCCGTCGTCCTGCTCGCCATCTGCGTCGCCGTCTGGCGCGTGCTCGGCGACGAGGCGCGCAAGGCACGGCGACCGCCCACCGCCGGAGCGCCGTGACTCGATTTTCGATGGGCGCCACCGCGAGCGGCTGCTCCGCCCTCCACGAAGGACGCAAGGCGCGGGCCGGAGGCGGGTCGTTGGCCACTACGCGATTGCGGCGTGCCGGGTCCGCTTATGGCCGACTGACGGCAGGCTCACCGAAACGCCTGGCGTCGGCGATGCTGCTCGCGCTTGCCGCCGTCGCGTCCTGCACCGATACGCGCGATGCCGTTGCGCCGCCCGTGGCCGCCGGCCTCGACGCCGAGGACAGGGAGCTCGCCGCTTTCCTGGCCGACCATGTGGACCGGGCCACAGCCGATCCCGGCTCGGCCGAGGCTCGAGGTCGGCTGGCGATGGCCTACGACGCCAACGGCTTCGTCGCGGCCGCCATCGAGAGCTACCATCAGGCCCTATGGCTGGACTCCACGAACTTCCTCTGGCCCTACCTGCGGGCGCTGCTGCTGGCAGACCGAGGCGACTACACAGACGCGCTTGGCGACCTCGACCACGCCCTCGCCAGCGACGACGGCTATGCCTCCACTTGGCTCTGGCAGGGTATGTGGCTGATGGACCTTGGCCGCGTGGAGGAAGCCGCCGTCGCTTTTCGACAAGCGGCCCAGCGAGCCAGCGGCGAGTCGGCCCGGGCCGCGGCCCAGGCCGGACTCGCCCGTGTGCATTTGGCGCAAGGCAACACGGCCCAGGCACGTCGCCTGCTGACCGAGTTGGCGGCCGACACGCCACACCCGTTCATCCTGCGCCTGCTCACGCGGGCACGCCGAGCGCTCGGCGACGACGATGCGCCTCCAGCCGCCGCACCGGACGAAGTGCCACCGCTGGAATGGGCGGATCCGCGCCGCGCGCAACTGCAGGATTACGTTCGCGGCTTCGACGGCCGCCTGCGGCAGGCCGAGGATCTGCTCAACCGTGGCGACGCCGAAGCCGCGCTCGCCATGCTGGAGCCGCTGCGCGAACGGCGCCCCACCGACCGCACACTCCTCAACAACCTGGCAATCGCCTACGCCACCACCGGGCGCCCGGCAACCGCCATGGAGACACTTCAGGCCGGTCTGCGCGAGCATGACGGCTACTACCTGCTCCACTTCAACGCCGCCGCCGCATACGAGGAACGCGGCGACCTTCGCGCCGCCCTCGCGCACCTCGAACGCACGCTTGCCCTGCAATCAGGCTTCGCCCCCGCATACGCGCGCAAGGTGGAATTGCTGATCGCAACGCAACGCCACGACGAAGCGCTCGCCGCGGTGGACGCCGCCGCCGATCAGGGGGCGGCAAACCCCGAGCTGCTGTACCGAGCCGGCGTCATCGAGGGCGCCAACGGACGCTGGGGCAAGGCCATCGACCGCTTCCGCGCCGCGGCAGGGCTGGCGCCCTCCTTCGCCCGCGCCCACCTCGCTCTCGGGCGCAGCCTTGGCGAGGCAGGCCGCCTTGACGAGGCGCGCGAGGCGCTTGCCGAGGCGGAAAGGCTCGGAGTATCCGCAGCCGACCTCGCCGGCGCCCGCCGCCGCATCGATGCCCTGGCCGGAAGTTCGCCGTGATCCCCGCGCGGCGGCTGCCGAACCTTGTCCTCGTGTGTGCGTTCGCCGCCTGCTCGCCCGACGACCCCGAACCCTTGCCGGGAGCGCCAGCGCAGCCTTGGTTCGCCAACGAAGCGCAGGAGCGGGGCCTCGACTTCACCTATCGCTCCGGCTACCTCGCCGGCGCCCTGCCGCTGCTGCCGGAGATCGTCGGCGGCGGTGCGGCCTTGGCGGACGTCGACAACGACGGCGACATCGACGCCTATCTGGTGCAGGCAGGATGGCGACTCGACGGCGGCGATGCGGACGCCCCCGGCGACACGCTGTTCATCAACCGCGGCGACGGCCACTTCGATGCACGCCCGATGGACCAGCGCGGCTACGGCATGGGAGTCGCTGCCGGCGACTACGACCGCGACGGCGACATCGATCTCTACGTCACCAACGTCGGCGCCAATGCCCTGCTGCGCAACGACGGCAGCGGCCACTTCGAGGATGTTGCGGCGACGGCTGGCGTGGACCATCCGGGCTGGGGAACTGCCGCCGCATTCCTGGATCTTGACCTCGACGGCGACCTTGACCTGTTCGTCGTCAACTACATCGACTGGTCGCTGGCGATCGAGAAGGACTGCCACTCGCGCGGCAATCCCACTTACTGCGCTCCCACCACATACGCCGCACCGGCCATGGACCGGCTGTTCCGCAACGACGGCGACGGCACCTTCACCGATGTCAGCGTCGCCGCCGGCCTCGCCGGCGGGCGCGGCAACGGCCTGGGGCTCGGCGCGGCGGATTTCAACGACGACGGCCGCATGGACATCTTCGTTGCCAACGACAAGACCGTGAACCGACTCTGGCTCAACCAGGGCAGCCTGCGGTTCGAGGACGCCGCAGCCGCATGGGGCGTGGCGGTGGACGACCACGGCGGCGCCAAGGCCGGCATGGGCGTGGCAGTGGCCGACATGGACGCCGACGGCGACGCCGATGTGCTGGTGGTGAATCTCGAAGGCGAGACCGACTCCTACCATCGCAACGACGGCGGCTACTTCACCGACGCCACGGCCCTCGCCGGGCTCACGGTGCATGGCCGCCGCCACACGCGCTTCGGCGTCGTCGCCCAGGACTTCGACAACGATGGCTGGCTCGACATCTACCAAGCCAACGGCAAGGTCGATGGCGACCTGACGGCAATCCAGGACCCATTCGCCGAGCCGAATCTGCTGTACCGCGGGATGGCGGGGGGAGCGGGGGTTCGATTCGCCCCAACCGGTGCGCGGACGGGCACGGCCACGCCGCTGGCGCACACCAGCCGCGCCGCGGCGGTGGGCGACGTGGACAACGACGGCCGCCTCGACCTCCTCGTCGTCAACCGCGACGGCCCCGCGTACCTGCTGATGAACCGCACCAGCGCTGGCAATTGGGTCCGCTTTCGCCTCTTGGACGACTCCGGCGCCGACGCACACGGCGCCACGCTCATGGCAACGGCGGGTGATCGTCGCATCCGTCGCAACGTGGCGCCGTCCGCAAGCTATCTGGCATCGCACGACCCTCGCGTGCATCTCGGGCTTGGCGAGTCGGCGCTCGCGCGGGACGTTGCCGTGCGCTGGCCCGACGGCACGATGGAGCGGTTCGGCGACTTCCATGCCGGCGCGACCGTCATTCTCCATCGCGGAGGATCTGCGGCCGGCGATGGGCCACACGCCCCCGCAAGTCCGCTTGACCCCACGGACGAATAGGCATAAGTTGAAAACCGTGTCGGGGGTGCAACGATTTTGCAAAAAGCTGGCTAGTGCCCTCGAAACCGGCGGCATGGTTTTCCGAAGTGCCCGAGCTTCACCTTTTGAAGCCGGGCCAAGGGAGAGGAAGGGAGAGGGGAGATGATGGTTCTGCACCCACGCAAGCACTTGGTCCGAATCCTGTGTGCATCACTCGCACTGACGCTTGGCGCCCTGGGCGCGACGGCCCAGGATGACGATGAGGAAGAGGTCGAAGAGGCCGACGGCGACATCGAGGAAATGCTCGTAACGGGATCGTACATCCGCCGCGACAACTTCGATCTGCCATCGCCCAAGTCCATCCTCGACAACATCGACATCGAGATGTCCGGCAACGCCGAGATTGGCGATGTGATCTTCGACCAGTCGTTCCAGCTCGGCGTCAACGCCAATGCCGCCCCGTTCGAGGGCATCTGCTGTTCGGAGACCGGACAGGACGGCATCAGCAACGACGAGTGGGGCGGGCAGGCCGACAACCAGCAGGGCAACCAGGGCACGGAGGTGTGGGCCAACCTGCGCGGCCTCGGCACCAGAGCCACCATGACCATGATGGACGGGCATCGCCTGCCGGCGGACACGACGCCGCGCGGCGAGCGCGCCGGGGTGGACGTGAGCGGCATGTATCCGGCCATCGCCATCGGCCGGGTCGAGACCATCTTGGACGGCGCCTCCGCCCTTTACGGCGCGGAAGCGGTGAGCGGCGTCATCAACATGGTGCCGCGCAAGGACTTCGAGGGACTCACCTTCAGCGTGGACTGGTCCTCGCCCCTCGAGGACGGCGCCCCGAATCAGGCCTTCAGCATGCTTGGCGGCGTGCAGGGGGATCGCGGGCGGGCGATCTTCGCCATGGAACTGCGCGACACCGACCGGATGCGGTTCACGGACCGCCCCGACTACATCATCGACACCAAGAACCCGTGGGCACGGCACACCACGGTCGGCAACGACCACTACCGCTTTGGTCAATGGTCACGCTTCTGGAAGGACGCCTACGACGCTGGCGGCAACCCGGCCAGCCGCATCCACGTGCCGGTGCGTTCCCCGCTTGGCGAACTCATGACGCCGGACGAGCGCAGCGCCATGGATTCGGCGCGGGAAGCGGACGGCAGCCGCACCTATGGCTACGCGAGCCAGGCCGGCCACCGGCAGTGGGCGGACAACATGGGCACCATCGCTGTCGGCTGGAGCCAGGATCCCGGCTGTGCGCACGGCTTCGCCGCCGGCTACGACGACGAGGGCCCCCCCCCCCATGACAGCTTTGGCCCGTACTTCGACTGGGGCAACGGCACCGATGCGCACAACGCCCGTCGCGACCAGTGGCAGGCGGAGTTCGGCGCCCACTGGGGCACCGACTTCCGCAACGTGCCTGGCGAGACCTACCAGTACAACGACGTTGCCAAGCACGGCAACTTCATGAACGGCTACATGGACCCGAACGACCCGGCCTATCACTGCCGCATGGTGGATTCCGACTATCAGGACATCCAGGCCGAGAGCTCGCGGCGCAAGGGCATGGCCTACTTCGAGTACGAGTTCACCGACACCATCACCGTGCGCGGCGAGTTCGTGTCGGGATCCGTGGACTACAACACGCGCCTCTACGCGCCGGGCTTCAACGACTTCCATACCGGTTCCGGCGGCCTCGTGGACGACCGCTATCCCATCGCCATCGGCTCCAACCCCGGCAACCCTTACCGCGCCTTCGCGGACGGTTCCACCATCACCGACTACATCCCGGACCTCATGTGGGATACAACCAACAACAACAGCTTCCTGCCTCCCGGCACGAACGTGTACTGGCCGGGCGTCGAACCGTCTGTGTGGCCGGCAGGTATCGCCCCGTGCGCCGACCTTCCCGGCTTCTCGGACTGCAACCCGGGCAGCAACCCCGCAGTCTGGGGTGGCGGCTCCAGCACCTGGAACGCGCGCCCAACTCGGCAGCTGGACTTCATCGACAGCAACCGCAACGGTCGCTACGACTACTTGATGGAGCCGGGCGAACTGCTGGTGTTCGCCCAGGACCTCAACGGCGACGGCATCCCCGACCGCGACTGGGACGGCGACGGCATTGCCGACACCAACGCGCAGCGGCTGCCGGAGGCCAGGGTGGTGCTGATGGGGCTCGACGACGCCGACGGCGACGGCATCCCGGACCGCTTCGACCCGGACAGCGGCGGCCTCGTGCTCTACGAGGACGTGCGCTTCGAGGAACGGCGGCTGTTCGCCTTTCCCAAGCACCCGCGCAACAACAACCTCGACTGGGCCGAGAACGACGGCATCCTGCACTTCCTGCGGCGCACCCAGCGCAACGACATCCGCATTCGCCTCGGCAGCGAAGTCCGCATCCCGGACACCGACTGGATCGTCGATGCGGACTGGATCTGGTCCAAGGGCAGCCGCGAACAGAACCAGTTCCAGGAAGTGACGCCGGCGATGATCCAGGCGCTGCGCTGCAACGCGGGGCCCACAAACGACTCCTGCTGGAACCCGTTCAGCACCACCTACATGATGATGGACGAGAACGGCTTCATCGTCGGCGACCCCAACACCAAGTTCCCAGGGCCAAACGACCCGGGCTTCACGCCACCAGACCACGAGTACGTCAACACCGAAGAAGAGCACCGGCTTGCCGGCAACGTGATGTCCTACAACATCCAGGACCTCGGCATGACCATCGTCGATGTCGTCGCCGCCAACACGAGCCTGTTCAACCTCTGGTACAACGAGGAACCGGTGGGCTTCGCCATCGGCATGCACTGGCGCCTCGAGGAGGAGGAGTATCGACCCCACGCCCTCGCCCAGTCGGCCATCGGCGGCAACCGCTTCGCCCTGCGCAAGAGCGAGCAGGAAAGCCAGGCCATCTTTGCCGAGATGGCACTGCCGCTGATGTCGCACCCCACCTTCGGCGAACTCGAGGCGCAGGTGGCGCTGCGCTACACCGACATCCGCACCGAGGGCATCTACGGCCAGCCCGGATCGGCGCAGTTCACGACCACCATTCCGAAGCTCGCGCTGCGCTACGAGCCGGTCGAGTTCCTGGCGCTGCGCGGCAGCATCACGCAAGGCTTCGTGACGCCGGGGCTGTATGCCCTCTTTGGCGCCGCAGATGTGTCGAACGTCGGCACGGTGGGCGACTACATCTGCGACTACCTGCCGGAGATGCGCGATTGCATCGACGCCGGGGCAAGCAAGGGTGGCGGCACGCCGAACGTGCGCACGGCGAGCGCCGCAAGCCCCGACCTGGAGGCGGAAGCCTCCGACCTCTACAACGTGGGGGTCTCGCTCAAGTTCCTCGACGGCGACCTCGTGTTTGACGTCGACTACACCAACGTCGAGTTCATGGGCCAGCTTGAGGAACTCGGGGCCGGTCAGCGCGTCGGGCTCAATTCCAACGGCTTCACCGAGTATCTCCTGTCCGCCTGCCCAGGCACCCTCGTTGACTGGGACAACGAGCGCAAGCACGGCAACCCGGAACTGGCGGCGCTGACCCAGGAGGAGTTCCGCACCTCGAGCTACACGAGCGCGGCGGATCTCGAGTGCCGCCGCAACGCGGCCCTGACCTGGATCCAGTCCGGCGCCAATGCCGGCATCGGCGAAATCGCATTTGCCGGCAGCGCTCTGGACCGGGGACGGGAGCTCGCGGATCCTGACGGCAACGCCTACATGAGCCCCGTCGTCCTCGACTATGTCGAGAACTCATGGACGGCGCAGGGCAAGCGAGAGGCGGAAACCGTAATCTACGGCGTGCGCTACGGCTTCGAGTTGCCGCGCAACCGCTGGACCAACTGGATTGCCGAGGACACGGGCCTGTTCATGTTCACGTTCAGCGCCACGCAGTTCCTCACCCAGGCGCTGACGAAGTACAGAAGCTTCGGCTGCGACCCTGTGGACCGCAACGTCGGCGGCTTCTGTCCAAGCGATCACGTGCTCGCGGACCTGCGCGTCGATGGCGTCGGCAACCGCAATTCGCAGTACTTCTCGCCGCCGAACATGAACCTGTACTCCGACCTGCCGCCGACGCCGGAGTGGCGTGCCAACGCCAGCCTGCGCTGGTTCAACGGCCCGCACACTGTGCAGCTTGCGGTGCGCTGGCATGACCGGGTGGAGAACCTGAACATCGCATGGGATGCGATGAAGGAGCGCGAGGCACAGGACCCCCGTACGGTGATCGCGTCATGGACGTGGGACACGGGAGGACGCTCCTCCTATCCGCACCATGTGCCGTATCGGGGCTTCGACGAGGTGACCATCGGCAGCGGCGACGAGGCGGTCACGAAGCGCATCCCGCGCGAGCAGCAGTCGCAGCGCTGCGCGTTCCAGCCGTGGCCGGTGTGCAAGATCGACTCCCGGCATTACTGGGACATCTCGTACAGCTATCGTCGCCCGCAAACCCTGGGCTTCAGCTCGATGCTGCTCAACGTGTCGGTGCGCAACATGTTCGACACCTATCCTGACCCCATCACCCAGTTCTCGGCGCACGAGCCGTATCTGGACAACATCATGGGGCGGCTGATGCTGGTTCGACTGGCGTTCTCCATGTAGCTCCGGGCCGGTCCCCACTGAGCAGCACGTCACCAACCAAGGCCCCGCGCAGTTTGCGCGGGGCCTTTTCTTTGCCCCCTGCGTTGCTTGCGAGCGCGCTGGCGGGTGGTGCAGCCGTGTGTTGCGCAGCCGCAGGCGCCCCGCGGCTCGTCGAGGTGGCGGAGGATGCCGGGCTTGGCTTCCGGCACGTCAACGGCATGATCGGCGAGCGCTGGATTCTGGAGACCGTGGGGTCCGGCGTCGGCGTGCTCGACTTCGACGGCGACGGCCTGCTCGACATCTGGCTGGTGCAGGGCGGCCCGGTGCCCAAGGGCTTGTCCGAAGTCACCGCTGCCGTGAGCGATGCGCCCATTGACCGGCTGTACCGCAACGTTAGCGGGGATGGGCGGTTGCGCTTTGTTGACATCACCGATGCGTCCGGCGTGCGCGCAGACCGCTACGGCATGGGCATCGCCACCGGCGACATCGACAACGACGGCGATGCGGACGTCTTTCTCGCCAACTACGGCGCCAACCAGCTATTCGAGAACCTGGGCGACGGACGCTTCCGGGAACTCGGCAACTCGGTCTTGGCGGGGGCCGAGTGGTCCGTGAGTGCAAGCTTCGCCGACGTCGATGGCGACGGACGACTGGACCTCTACGTCGCCAACTACCTTCACTTCACCCTTGCGACGCACAAGGACTGCCCAGACCTGTCGGGGCGGCCCAGCTATTGCGCCCCCACCGCCTATCCTGCGGTCTCGGACCGTCTCTTCCGCAACCTCGGCGGCGGGCGCTTCGATGACGTCAGCCGTGCCGCCGGCCTCGCCGAGGTCGCGTCTCCCGCCCTCGGCGTGGCGGCACGTGATTTCGATGGCGATGGCGACACAGACTTCTATGTCGCCAACGACGGCGCGGCCAATCACCTGTGGCTGAATCAGGGCGACGGCACGTTTCGGGAAGGCGCGCAGTTCGCCTTTGCCGCCTTCAACGACAGCGGCGCCCCGGAAGCCGGCATGGGTGTGGACGCCGAGGACTTCGATGGCGACTGCGACCCGGACATCTTCGTCACCCACCTCTCCACCGAAACCAATACGCTTTACGTCAACCACGGCGACTGGTTCAGCGACGACACCGCCCGCGCCGGGCTCGCCGCTTCAAGCGGGCCCTACACCGGTTTCGGCACGGGGTGGTTCGACGCCGACAGCGACGGCGACCTTGATCTGTTCAGTGCCAACGGCGCGGTCTTCCCGATGGAGGCACAGCGCCTCGCCGGCGACCCCTACCCTCTGCGCCAGCGCAACCAGCTCTGGCTCAACGACGGCGCGGGCGTCTATCGGGAGTACCGTGCCGCAGGCTCATTGGACGCGGAGGAAGTGAGCCGAGGCGCCACCTTCGCCGACCTCGACAACGATGGCGACACGGACATCGTGGTGAGCAACAACTCCGGCCCGCCTCGGCTCTATCGAAACGACCCTGGCAACGACGTGCCGAGCGTGGCGTGGATTGGCCTGCATCTGCCCCAGGGGGCGCGTGCTTCGCTCCAGGGACAGCCCTGCCCACTGCGTCGCGCCAGCACCGACGGCAGCTACGCCTCGGCGAACGACCCAAGGCTGCTCTTCCTCCTGTCGAATGCCGCCCCTCGCCGCTTCCAGATCCACTGGCCAGACGGGCAGGCGACGACAACGGGGCTTCTCCGCTCCGGCCAATACCACCGCCGCCGCAACACGCCATGACGGCAACTGCGGCGAGCGATGCCCAACCGCCGACCGCCGCCGCCATCGCTGCAAGAGCGCCCGCGCGCGAACGCAGGAAGACAACGGCGTGTGGCCAGTAGTTCCCCTTGTTCTTGCAGCCGCGCTGGGAGCCGGCGCCGTAGAACGGCACTGGCTCCTGGCCGAAGGCGCGAGCGAATGCGAGCCCGAAGGCCAGGCAGTTCGCGAAGCGAACTGCCGACGCGCCCGCAAGGGCGCGCTAGCGCCGCTTCGCGGCGCTCTGGCAGTTTTCGCTGGCGCGAAAACTGCGAAGGGAAGTACGCAACCGTTCTCCAACTCGACAGTTTTTTTACGGCGCAGGTTCCTAGCGCCATGCATCGACGCGGCGGAAGCAACCCCCGGTGGGGGGACGGAGCCTCCGGCGCCGCACTCGAACGTCACCCGGGACGACCGCGCAGCTGCCCCCACCCCGGCCGAGCGCGCCGCAGCACGGGGAGCGGAAGGGATGCGCCTGCACGCTGGGCGGCGGCTTCAGGAGGCGCAGGAGGCTTACCTTGATGCCATCGTCGAGAGGGAGTCCCCGCGCTGGCGCTACCTTCGCGGCGTCGCTCTCGCCGAGTCAGGAGCCGTGGAAGCGAGCGTCGCCGAGTTTCGCCGCGCCGTCGCGCTCGCGCCGGACAACATGCCGGCGTGGTATCGACTGGGAACCGCATTGCTGCTCGCCGGCGACGGCGCCGCAGCGCGGGAGGCATTGCAGCAGGCGCTCGCGCTTGCACCCGATTCCGCGCTGCTGCTGTCGGCGCTGGCAGACGTTGCCATCGCCCAGGAACGGCCCGACGAGGCACTGACGTTGCTGGAGGCGGCGTTTGGACTGGAACCCGAAGCTGGCCAGATCGCCTACAAGATCGCCGCGGTGCATCGACGCTTGGGCAATTCCGACAAGGCCCGCACCTGGCTTCGCCGCGACCCCGGCAACCGCCTTGCTCCCACCATCGACGACCCGCTCCTGCTCGAGGTGGCTCGCCTCAGCCGCACTCCACGCTTCTATCGCATGGCCGCCGACTGGGCGTTGGCCCGAGGCGATGCCCAGGCCGCCATCGAGGCGCTCGGAAATGCGGTCACCTTGGCCCCCAGCGACCCTTCCTTGCAGGAGCGTCTGGCTTCCGTGCTGGCGGAACATGCCCCGGACGAGGCGTTGCCGGCAGTCGAGCGCTTGCTGGAGTTGGCGCCCGACTCCGCCGCTGGCTGGCACCTTCTGGCGTGGCTGCTGCGGCTTGCCCCGGACGCGGGCGCGCGCGCACGCGCCGCAGAAGCTTCGACCCGCTCCCTGGAGCTTGCCGATCTGCCCGCAGCCAGGCAGCTAGCCGCCGCCCTCGCCATGCGCGACGGGCGATTCGCCACAGCCCAGGGACACTATGCGAATCTCGCGCAGGCGCAGCCCGACGAGCCCCGCCACCACTACTGGCTCGCCGCATCGCGGCTCGCAACGGAAGACTGCGCCGGCATCCCGCCCCTGCAGGACGCCCTGAGCCTGCGCAGCGAATGGGGCGAAGCGCACCTGCTGCTCGCCCGCGCCGAGGCCATCTGCGGCCAACCGTCCGCCACGTCACGCGCCCAAGCCCTCCTCCGCACCCTCGACAACCCGGACACCCGCCTGACCCTCGCCTTCGCCCTGCTGGCAGAAGGCGACGCAGCAACCGCCAGCAACATCGCCAAAGTCGAGTTGCCCCATCGAGACGCTTCGATGCTCCTGCACGCCATCCGAAACAAGCGCATGCCCAAGGCCCCCTTTGCCCCCAAGTCCCCCTGGTGGCACCCACCCGAAGTGCGAGCCTCCCCGTAGCCGACAATGACCCACGCTTCCCGACCAGCGCGGGCTTGAGGCAAGCGCCGATGCGCATGGGCGCGCCCTTCGGGCACGTCGGCAAGACGCCCTCCCCCCAAGAGAACGTGCCCCGTGCCCACGAACCGCCTCCTTCCCCTTCGTGACGTGTGTCGCAACGCCTCTCCTGTCACTCCCCCTTGAGATTCGGCGGCGCGCCACCGTCGGCCCCTTGTCCCCTTTTCGGGAGGGCGTGGGGGCCTTCCCATCACTCCCTCTCCGGGGGAAATCGAAGAATCGCAGGGCTCTTTGGGAGGGGGTAGGCCGGCCCGATGGAACCGAGCCATTCCCCGGCGCAGGCTCCTTCGCTCCTTGGTAGTGTCTCACTTTGGCCTGCGCAGTGTCTGGCGCCCTCCCCCCGGAGTGGTCCCGGCAGGCAAGTCGACGCAGTCCGGCTGCGAACGGCCATGCGCCACGTCAGGCAAATTCAAAGTGAGAAACTACCCGCTCCTTCGCTCCTTCGGGTGTACGTCGCATTTGTGGGATTTATGATCCTGCGCTGGCGCGGCGTTCCCAGAAGTCGTCGAAGCGGTTGCTCTGGACGGAACATCTCAGGGCGATGATGGCGTTGGCGCCGGCGACGGTCCAGCGCATGCCGCCGTGCTCGAGGCGTGCGCCGACGATGTTCCTGCATCCCCCCTCGACGACGCCGGTGGCCACGCACAGGCCCATCTGGCGGAACGTCGGGTACTTCATGCGCTCCCGGTTGTTGGAGAAGCACTCGGCGTCCTTGCGGGCCGCCGCGCAGGTTTCGGCGTGGCCGCGCAGGGCGGCGATCACGTCGGCGACGCGGCCTTCATCGAGCTCCCGGCGCCGATTCCCGGCCCATTGCCGGCCGATCTCGCTGTCCGGTCCGTAGATGGCCTTGGCCACGTCGAACAGGCGCTGCCTGGCGTGGAAGACGTCGACGATCTGGATGGCGTCGGGGACATGCTCGTCGGCGAAGTTCCAGATCCAGGCGGCGCCGTCGCCGAGGACGACCTGACGCGCCGCCGTGTCGAGGCCGCGGCGCTCGGCCTCGCGCAGGATGCGTTGGGCGAAGGGCGCGATTTCGGTGTCGGTGTCGCGGGCGGCGATGGTTTCGATGGCGGCGTTGTAGGTGGCGGAGCCGGGGTCGCGCACGGGGCGGCCCTCCTTGTCGACGGTTTCCGCCGACCAGACGACGGCGAGCTTGGCCTCGCGGGTCTTGGCGGAGCCGTCGCGCTGCTTGCCACGGACGCCCTCGGTCTCGGTCTTGCGCGCCGCACGCCGGTGCCGTCGAGACCGAGATGCAGGGTGGGCGCACCGGACACCTCCGGTTCGATGACGCGGCCTTCGTCCGCGGCGATCTCGCGCCCGAGTGCCTCGGCGTGCCGTTTCACCGCTTTCGGTGCGACGGCGAGGCCGGCCAGATCGCGCAACAGGGCACTGGCACCCCCGAAGCTGGTCCCGGCCGCGGTGACCCCGATCATGCGCAGTGCCGCCGGCGACAGAACGGTGTCCTCCATGCCTGGCGCACGGTCGCGCGGGCTGAAGCCATGGCGGCAATGCTCGCAGTGATGCCGGGCGCGCTTCAGCGTCAGGGGGCCGAGAGCGGCGGTGAAGGTCCTGGGCCGACGGCCGGCGAAGCGCGCCTCGCCGCCGCAGTCGCAGGACAGGCGGGGTTCCCGGCCGTCGGAATGGTCGGCGTTGAGCCGGCGGGCGACGGCCCGCCCCATGATCCGCAAGGCCACGCGCCGGGCTTCGGTCTCGATCGCCTGGAAGTCGTCGACGACGCCCGCACCGATCAGCCGCTCGGCTTCGGCGGCGGCCGCCGACGCGACCTCGGATTCGAGCGCCCCCTTTTTGAGGCCTCGCCCCCGTCCCGCGCTCCCCGCCGCCGCGCCTCCGCCAGCGCTTCGCTGGCTTCGAGGAAGTCCGACAGCAACGCCCGGAAACGTTGATGCTCGGCGATCAGCCGACGGGTCTCCTCGACCTCCGGGGCGGGGATGCGGAATGACTTCGACCGCCCCTTCAGCGTGCGGCTCAGCAGCCAGCTGGGACCGTGGCCGCGCTCCCCCGGACGGGCGCAGCGACAGTTCGGTTTGCCGCACTTGCGGAAGTGCTCCACCAGCGTGCCGGGGCGCAGGTCTCCGACCGCCAGGAGCCGCTCCTTCAGGCCGTCGCGGCGGTCAACGAGGCATTGCATGTCGGCCATGGCGCGGGCTCCAATCCAACCTGATATGGCCATGAACATATCAGAATGTGCCGTTGAACGCCCGCCCTCACGGCGGAAACACAAATCCATCACAATCTCGACGTACACCCCCCCTCCTTCGGTCGCTTTGACACCAACCCGTGCCCTCCCTATAGTCCGCGCGCCATGAATGGGGTCCTTGGCTTGATGTGCTCGCCCTTGCCCGGCGTGGGGGAGCATGGTCGGCTCGGGTTTCGCTTGCGGCGCTGCCTCGGTTGCGTGCTGTTGTTGCCGACGCAGGCGGTGCAGAGCAGGGCCAGGTGCAGGTGCAGCTTGGATTTCGCATCGACGACAGCAGTCGGGTGCGGGTGGCTGGGAAGTGCATGACTTCGGCTGTGGTTGCCTGCACTCGTTGCATGGAGGATGTAGCCGTCAGGGTGTGCGCCACGGTGGATGCATGCGTGGTGCGCAGCGAGGCGGAGGCGTGCGAAATGATCGCCGACTTCGATGTCATCGTTGCGCCTTCGCGTGAGGTGGAGGTCGCACAACTGGTCGAGGACGATCTCTTGCTCGGCTTGCCAGAAACCGGGTGTGGCGGTGGCGAGCCCTGCCCGAATGCGCCGCCGACGGAGTATCCGGCGCCCGACGGGGGCGCGGCGCCGGTTCGGGCCGGTCCGTTCGACGCCTTGGCGGCGTTGAAGACTGGCGGCGGCGACAACGAATAGGGTCGGGGGCGCATAGGCGTCACGACGGCAGATTTCGCGGCGGGCCTTGAGCCGCCTTCCGCAACCAGAGGAGAAAGAACATGGCGGTGCAGCAGAATCGAGTGACGCGGTCGAAGCGCGACAAGCGCCGGTCGCATCACGCCTTGGCGAAACCCACTCTCTCCATCGACTCGGAGACCGGCGAAACCCACCGTCGCCACCACATCACAGCCGACGGCTTCTACCGCGGCCGGCGCGTGGTGGACACCGGCGGGTAGGCCAAGCCGCCAACTCATCACAGCCCCTCGGCGACAGGAGCTTGTCGCGCCCAAGCCCGGGGCCGACGGAGTTTCCCGTACGCCCGGAACCAAGAGGCACGTTCCGCATAGCCATCGACTCCCTCGGCGCCGATGCCGACGCTTCCGTGCTGGTCGATGGCGCCCTCGACGCGGTGGCGGCGCGCCCCGACATCCGCCTCAACCTGATCGGCGAGCCCGAATCGATACGTGCCGCCCTCGGCGGTCGTTCCGACAACAGCGAGCGCCACACCGTCACCGCCTCTCCTCGCCCCCTCGACATGGCCGACTCGCTGCGCCACGCCCTGCGTGGCACCGTTGCCTCTTCCATGCGCTCGGCGGTCGAATGCGTCGCCGCCGGCTCCTGTGACGCCCTCGTGAGTGCCGGCAGCTCCGGTGCCCTGATGGCCCTTTCCCGGCATCTGGTCGGCATGGCCAAGGGAGTGAACCGCCCCGCCATCGCCAAGCGCCTTCCCAACGCCTCCGGCGGCTCCGTGTGGCTGCTCGACCTTGGCGCAAGCCTCAAGGCAGGGCCCGAACAACTGCACCAGTTCGCGCACATGGGCGCCGCCCTGGCCGAGTCCAGCGCCAACATCACGACGCCGCGCGTCGCATTGCTCAACATCGGCGCCGAGTTCCACAAGGGACCGGCCAACATCCGGGCTGCAGCACGACTGCTTGAAGACGACGACCGCATTCGCCACGTCGGCTACGTCGAGGCCCACGAACTGTTCACCGGCGCTGCCGACGTGATCGTCACCGAGGGCTTCGCCGGCAACGTCGCACTCAAGGCTTCCGAAGGCGCGGCACAGATGGCGGCGCATGTGTTGCGCAAGGAACTGCGTCGCGGCGCTTCCGCCGCCACGGGAGACGCTGGCGAGCAGGCGGACGACCGTCTGCGCCGGGTTTTCGACGCATACAATCCGCAGCTCTACAACGGCGCGAGTCTGGTTGGCCTGTCGTGCGTGATCGTCAAGAGCCACGGCCGCACCGACCGCGAGGGCTTTGCCCAGGCGGTGAGAACAGCGATTGCGGAGGTCGAGATGAACGTGCCGCAGCGGATCGCGGACTGCCTCGCCGGCCGGCTTGCCTAGCAGCCTGTCGGACTTCGGACGGCGCAAGCTGACCGAATGCCGACAGGGTGACAGGACGGCTTGGGCTGGGGCAGGAAGCGTTGCCGAAAGGCAACGGTTCTTGTGGCGCTAAGCCGGATCATTCATGAATGCCCTACTGCCGACGACGATGCACTCGCCGTGGCTGGGCAAGTATTCGTGCGCCCTTCGGACGCGTTCGCGCGTCCTCCAGTCCCGCGCCTCCTGGCACGCGTGCGGGTCCACCCGCGGCGGCGTCTCGTCGCCCTCGCTACGCGCATTCATGAACAATCCGGGCCAAGCGCTGTCCGCGGCGAAAACCTCAAAGGAGCATTTTGCATGAGCGTGGGCTTTCTCTTTCCCGGACAGGGTGCGCAAACCGTGGGCATGGCGACGGACATTGCCGCATCCGAGCCCTTGATGGCGCAACGCTTCGAGGAGGCGTCCGACGCCGTGGGATTCAACCTCGCCAGCATATCCACGAAGGGCCGGCAGAGGAGCTCAACCGCACCGAGATCACGCAGCCGGCCATGCTGGCGGCGAGCGTTGCCCTGTTCGACGTCTGGCGAGCCCGGGGTGGCGCAACGCCGGCGATGGTGGCGGGCCACAGTCTGGGGGAATACTCGGCGCTCACCGCCGCCGGATGCATGGACTCCGCAGACGCGGTACGGCTGGTGCACGAGCGCGGCAAGCTGATGCAGGCCGCCGTGCCCGAAGGGGAAGGTGCCATGGCCGCCATTATCGGGCTCGACGACGATCTTGGCCTGCTGCCAGAGCGCTGGCGGCGTCGTGTCTCCTGCCAACTACAACTCGCCCGGCCAGGTTGTGATCGCTGGCGCGCACAACGCCGTGCAGCGCGCCATCGCCGCGTGTCAGGAAGCCGGAGCTCGACGCGCGGTGCCGCTGGACGTGAGCGTGCCTTCCCATTGCCAGTTGATGGCGCCGGCCGGGGAGAGCCTGGGCGAACTTCTCACGGCGGTGAAGCTGGCGCCGGCGCAGATTCCGGTAGTGCAGAACGTCGATGCGACGGTCGCCAACGACCCCGCCGGCGTGCGCGAAAACCTCCTCGCGCAGCTCATCTCGCCCGTGCGCTGGTCCGACTCGGTAGCATACATGGCCGCCCAAGGAGTTCAGCGCTTCGTCGAATGCGGTCCCGGCGCCGTGCTCGCCGGTCTTGCCCGGCGCATCGACCGCAAGTTGGTGGTGCGCGGCATCGGCACGCTCGACGCGCTGGAGTCGGCCCTGGCGGAGTTTGCGGCATGAGCGACGATTCGGGTCGCGTGGCCTTGGTCACCGGTGCATCGCGCGGCATCGGCGCAGCCATCGCCAAGCGCCTCGCTGCGGACGGCTTTCGCGTCGCTGGCACCGCCACCACGAGCGAGGGGGCGCGCGGAGTCGAAGACGCCTTGGGCGACGCCGGCATCGGCACCGTGTTGCAGCTCGAAGACGACGCCAGCGTCGCTGTGGCCATCGACGACGTGCAAGTCGCTTGGGCGCACCGGCGGTGCTGGTCAACAACGCCGGCATCACCCGCGACAACCTGCTCGTGCGCATGTCGGCGGAGCAATGGGGCGACGTGCTGGCCGCCAATCTCACAGGGCTGTACCGGCTCACGCGACCGCTCCTGCGCGGCATGATGCGGGCGCGTTGGGGACGCATCGTCAACCTGAGTTCCGTGGTGGCGCGCATGGGCAAAGCGGGGCAGTCGAACTACGCTGCCGCCAAGGCCGGCATCGAGGGGTTCACGCGCGCCCTCGCACAGGAGGGTGGGAGCGAGAGGCATCACCGTCAATGCGGTGGCGCCGGGCTTCATCGACACCGACATGACCCGCGCCCTTGCCGAGAACGCCCGCGGCGCCTTGGTGGAACGGATCGCACTCGGCCGCATGGGAGCGGCAGCGGACGTGGCGGCAACGGTGTCGGTCGGCCGCGCGGCCAGGTTCGCGGCGCCCCCGGTCACGGCCGCACACAGCGGCCCGGGCTCGAGGAGCGCGTGGAGGAGCACAACCCGCCCGAGGAGGCGCGCACGTGCGGCGGTTGCGGGAAGCCCTGCGCGGCGGTCGGCGCGGAGCAGTCGGCGCTGGTCGAGATCGAGGTGAAGACGCACCGGCGCGTGATCCGCCGGGGGCGCTGGCGCCGGACATGCGGTTGCCCCGCTTCGCCGGTGGAGGTCTCGGCGCCGCCGGTGCCGCGGCTGTTCCCCAATACGTCCTACGGAACCAGCGTCTGGTCGCGCGTGCTCTACGAGCGTTACGCGTGCCTGCGCCCGGTACAGCGCGTCGGCGCGTGGCTCGGCGATCAGGGCCTGCCTGTCGGTCGCCGCCGGGACGCTGGCCGACAGCGTGCCGCGCTTCGTGCCGCTGTTCGAGCCGCTTGCCGAGGCGATCCGGGCGCACCAGAACGCGGCTGCGCTGCGCCACGCCGACGAGACCGGCTGGCGGGTGCAGGCGCTGCGCGCGGAGGGCCGTTCCGCCCGCGCCTGGCTGTGGATCTCGGTCGGCAACGATGCCATGTACTTCCACATCGACCCGAGCCGCAGCGCCGAGGCGGCGCAGGCGTTGTTCGGCGAGTTCCAGTCCGTCACGGTGCTCGTCTGCGACCGCTACAGCGCCTACAAGAAGCTGGCGCGCCTGCTCGGCGCCTGGTGATCCTGCAGTACTGCTGGGTCCATCAACGCAGGGACTTCATCCAGTGCGCCGCCGGGCAGGTCGACCTCACCGGCTGGTGCGAGGCATGGCTCGAACGGATCGCCGCCATCTACCGCCTCAACGAGGCGCGGCTGGCCCACTACGTTCCCGGCGCTGAGTCCCAGGGCACGGCGTTCGACGCGGCGCAGCACGCGCTTGAGACGGCGCTCGACGATGTGTTCGCGCGCGCCGGGCAGGAACTCGCCGGGCTGCCGGACGATGCCCGCGAAGCCAAGGCGCTGCGCTCGCTGGTCAACCACCGCGAGGGGCTGGGGGTGTTCGTCGACCACCCGCGAACGCCCATGGACAACAACCTCGGCGAGAGGCTGCTCAGGGACGCGGTGATCGGACGGCGCCTGTCCTTCGGCTCCGACTCCAGAACCGGCGCGCACCTCACCGCGCTCATGCACTCCGTGATCGGCACCCTGAACCTGAACGGCATCGACGTCCTGCGCTGGCTCGACGCGTGGCTGGCAGCGTGCGCCGAGAACGGCGGTCGCCCGCCGGACGACCTCGCGCCCTGGCTGCCGTGGTCGATGGACGAGGCGCGGCGGCGCGAACTGACGGCGCCGGGATGACCGGCGCGGTCGAGTACCGCTACCACGGGCGCGACTTCACGTCGAGGAGATGGCGCTGCTGCGGGAACTGATCGCCGGCCCGCCGGCGCTCAACCGCCACGCCCTGTCGAAGGAGTTCTGCCGCCGCGTCGGCTGGCACAAGGCCGACGGCGGGCTCAAGGACATGATGGCTCGCGTGGTGATGCTGGCCATGCACAAAGACGGGCTGATCGAACTGCCGCCGCCGAAGTGGGCTCAGAACCGCCCCGGGCCGATCGTGTTCGGGCCGGACACCGAGCCGCCGCTCTTCCCGCCGCCAACCGCGCTGGACGAGGTCCGCCCGGTCACACTGCACATGGCGGTGCGCTACTCGCGTGAAGGGAAGCTCTGGAACGAGTACGTCGCGCGGTCGCGCGCTACCACTACCTCGGCTACAAGACCCTGGTCGGCGCCCAGATGCGCTACACCGTGCATGCCGGCGACGGCACACCGCTCGCCATGCTCGGCTTCTCCACCGCCGCCTGGCGGCTGGCCCCGCGCGACAAGTTCATCGGCTGGACGCCGGAACTGCGGGAGAAGAACCTGCCGCGCGTGGTCGACAACCCGCGCTTCCTGATCCTGCCCTGGATCAAGATCCCCAACCTCGGCTCGCACATCCTCGCCATCGTGCGCCGCCAGCTGCCCATCGACTGGACGGCTCGCTACAACACGACCCCGGTGCTGATCGAAACCTTCGTCGAGACCCCGCGCTACACCGGCGCCGTCTACCGGGCGTCTGGCTGGATCCCTGTGGGCACCACCCAGGGCCGCGGGCGCTACGACACGAACAAACGCTACGACAAGCCGAAGAAGGACATCTGGTTGCGGCCACTGCGCAAAGACTGGAAGCGCGTCCTCAACCGGTAGAAACTACGCCAACGTACCGGCACGACCGAACAGTTACTTTCCGACACGACCTGACGCCCAACCTGCCGATCGCGCTGTCCTTCGCCGCAACCGGCGCCGCCGTGCAGCGCCAGTACCACCGGGCGCTGCCGCACGCCCATGTGGGCGCCGCGCTCGGCAGGATCCGCCGCTCGGGCACCTGCCGCGGCCCATGCTCGCCCTCGAACGCCCGATGCTCAACGCCTCCCGCTCCGGCGAGGTCCGCGGCACCCGCTGGCAGGAGATCGATTCGCCGCCGCGCCACTTGGACCGTTCCCGCGAGCGCATGAAGGCCAGCCGCGAACACCGCGTGCCGCTGTCCGACCGGGCGCCCGGAACGCCCCGCGCAGCAGCCCGAAGCTCATCAGCTGCCGAACTGGCAGTCCACACGTCGCTCTTCTGCCCGCTCACCTGCTTCGTCGCCCGCGGATTCACCAGATGCACCTCCAAACCCGCCCGGTCGAGCACCTCGAACACCGGGATCCAGCACACGCCCGTTGACTCCATCGCCACTTCGCGGACGCCGCGCGCGGACAGCCACGCCGCCAGCGCCTCCAGATCGTCCGTGAACGAACCGAAGCTGCACACCGGCTCCTCGAACCGCAACGGGTCCACCGCCACATAGTGCCTGCCCTTGCCCACGTCGATCCCGGCGCAGTCCGGGTGGACGACCTCCAAGGACTTCGCCTTCTTGCCAGCCATCTCAAATCCCCCCAAGTGTGCCCGACCGTCGCGTCCCGCAAGGCTGCGGCGAGACGTTCACTCTTGCATGCGGGGTCGCGGCACTCGACATGCCGTGCCGCCAGCGTCAAAACGCCGATCACAGCCGGGGCCAAACTCCTGGACGCGCGCGCGCCAGTGCGTGAACCGCCTCGCGCCCAGCGCGAACGCCCCTTTGCACCGGATGCCGCAAGACCGCGACCCAGCAGTCTCGGGTTCCCTGCCCATCAGCGCAGCGAACCCGCTGCGAGAACTCCTAGCCCCGTCGCAAGGACGCGCCATCTCGTCGTTGCAAGACGTGGGAGGCCATGGTAAATTCCGACGCGTGGGACGATAAGAGGAGAGGTGCATCGTGCAACTTGCGCATGCTTACGACCTAGTACTTGATGGCGCGGGCAGCAGGCTCGACGTCGTGTCCGTAGGATCCGAGATGGTCCTGGCAGCATTCGACTGTTTCGGGACCGCCGGAACCGCGGGGACAGCAGGGACTGCGACAGGATGTTTGGGTAGCATCGGGACCTTGGGCACCTTTGGGTGCACCGACGGTCCATGGGGAGATGACTAGATGGAGTTCGCGATGGGTAGTTTAGATGAAGGTCAGCTCTCGCATCCGTATGACGTGGTGGCTGAGGTCAATGTCGGTGGCTTCGGGAGCCGAGGGCTCGAAGTCGTCGCTGTTGAGTCCGGTGCGGAAGTCGCCGCCTTCAACTGTTTCGGGTCCGTCGGCACATTGGGCACGTTCGGCACCGCAGGTGGGTGTTTCGGCACAGCAGGGACAGCCGATACCCTTGGATGTGGCGGGGGGGATGACTAGAGCGGCGGCCTCGGCCGTAGCACGCGAAAGCAGCCGAAGGTGCAAGGCGACGTGCTTGGTATTGTTGGCGTTGACGCGGCCATAATGACGGCTTGGTCGCTTGCCGTCGAAGTCAGCCGGGTTTCGAAACGTTATAACGAGCTCTTGGCTCTGGACCGGGTATCGCTCGCGGTGTGCATGGGCGAGGTCGTCGCATTGCTGGGCCCGAACGGCGCAGGGAAGACAAGCCTTTTGGAGATAATTGAAGGTTTGCGGGAGCCCAGTGCTGGTTCCGCCAAGCTTTTGGGCGAGGATGCCGCAAACCTTTCCAGTAGCGCAAGGTCCGCCATAGGCGTCCAACTACAAAACCCCAAGTCGTCCAGTCGTATCAAGGCTGGCGAGTTGATGCACCTCATGACCGTTGCATATGGTCGCAACGTGGACTCGGGGGGGCTGCTTGATCTGGTCGGGTTACGTTCGAAGTCGAACGGGATGCTGTCCCGATTGTCCGTAGGCCAACAACAGCGGCTGGCATTCGGGGCGGCGCTCGCAGGCAATCCGAAGTTACTGATATTGGATGAACCGACATCCAATTTAGACCCACAATCGAGACGCCTGGTTTGGGCCGAGATTCGGCGGCGTGCCAACTTGGGCGCTGCCGTCCTGTTTGCAACGCACCAAATCGACGAGGCCGAGCAATTCTGTGACCGAGTGGTGATTATTGATCATGGCCGCGTCATCGAAGAGGGGAAACCCAGCCACCTGGTGGACCTTCACTGTCCCGGTTACGAGGTGGTCATCCAAGTGCAGGAATCCGACATGGAAAGGTGTAGGAAGGAAGCCGCACGGCTAGCGCTGAACGAAATGGAGCGTGACCCTTGTACACTATCGTGGAACTCGGAGGGACTAGACGCCGCTCTCGCGGCCATTGTGGCGATAATGAACTCGGGGGTGGCAATGACGAACTTGGGCCTGAAACGGCGTTCTTTGGAGGATGTTTTTATTCACCTCACCGGTGAATCGTTGCGAGATTGAGAGCCGCAGGCAGCAAAGCTATGCGTCTATTCGCAGTGCTTGTCCTGCAGTCTTGGCGGGGGTTCAGGCGGAGCTTCGTTAGCTTGGCGTTTGCCGTTGTTGGTCCGTTAATGCTTGCCGTATATTATATCTTCTTCTTTTTCGATCAAGGCGCAGAGACCATATGGCAGATTAGAGTTGGGTTGGTCGTCGAAGAGTCAGCGCCGCTTCCGAAGGCGCTAACTGAGGCACTTGGTCGTACTAAAGCTCTAAGTTTCGAGCGAATGACGCGATCCGAAGGCCTCAATGGGCTACGAAAGGGTGAAGTCGACGCTCTGTTTGAGTATATTCGGCACACTGCAACGATCCATGTAACTACGTCGCCGTCGCTCGCAGATGTGGTATCTGAACTTGCTTATGCACTTCGGCCGACACGCAATGGTTCTGCTGATGGCAACAAGCTTGATATTGTTGTGGAAGAGAGCGACGCACGGCGAGGTGAACAGTTGGTGCAATGGATAGCGCCAGGGTTAGTCGTTTTCTCTATAGTAAACCTAGGTTTTTTGACCGCCGGGTCGAATGTCACCTTGGCGCGGCAGGACGGTTCTCTTTTGCTTTACGAGGTGACTCCTGTCGGTGGTGGCAGGTATGTTGCCGCAGAGGTTCTGGTGATGGCGCTCGTAGGACTCATGCAGGGAGCGCTATTCTTCGGACTGTTCCTGGGGTTCTCAGAGTTCCAAATCACGGGTTCGCCCGTGTTAGTCGCGGGCGTTGTGCTTCTCTCTTCCTTTACTTTTGCGAGCATAGGTATGTTCGTAGCTGGATCATTGCCCCGCGCGCAGATTGGCTTCGCGGTCACCCCATTCTTGAACCTGATCATGTTCGGGTTTGGTAATGTGCTGTGGTCTGCAGCGAGTGTTGAGGGCCTGCGGCCGCTAGTAGTTGTTTTGCCGTCAACGTACGCGGTCGATGCATTACGCCATGCGGTTGGCGGAACGGACGTGCTGTTCCCGTTTTGGCTGGATATGCTGGTATTGATAGCTACGATTGGTGCGAGTTTGGCGGGGTCCATGAAGTGGTTCAAGTTCAGTCCAGGAGGCGGGTGAAGCCCGCAAGTCAATTGGCGGCGGTGGTACATATTGATGTTGGGTCGGCTGACGGACTGGTAGACCGATTGGTCTTGGACGTAGTCCCTGCGTTGCTCGACCAGCTGAAGCCTGGAAGTTGGTCGTTTGACCGGGACTTCCTGATGCCGGACCGACGCATGCGAGTCACCCTCCTAGAGCCAGAGATAGACCCGCTTCCGGTGGATATCCTCCTGAGAAAGTGCCGTGCGTCCGTACGACGGTTGGCGTCGGAGCCGGTGGTCCTGGATAGCCGGCTCGTGTCCGTTGCAACGCAGGCGGACGAGGTCGCAGGTGCAGAGACGCGGCGCGTGGCAGAGGTGGTTGTCAGGGAGGTGGAGATTGAGCCGAGCGAGGCGCCGAGTATTCTTGAGCAGTGGTCGAGCGAACATGTGCTCGATATCCTGCCCGAGTGCCTCAGCGGTGCGATCAGCCGGAAAACCTTGGCGCCCGCGCACATTGCAATCATGGTCGAAACCTATCGATTGGAAGGTATGGTCGATCTAGGAGAATGGCTCGGGTCCCTGGCAGCTGAGGTGTTGACTCGATCTGGCGGAGGGGGGATCGGATCGTGCTTCGACGAGAAGGTAGATGCCCTCGTGTCATCAGGCACGTTCCTGTTCCGGAACGAATTTGGACAAGAGAGCGTGTACGGACGCAACTATGCCGACGTCAAGGAGGGCTTGCCGGACGCGCCGTGCGAAAAAGCCGCTCTTCAGACGTTGATTTTGAGGCATTTGGCTAGGCTAGGTTTCGGCGGATTGGAGGCAGCCTACTTGTTGACCCTTGCCCGAGCGGAGTTTGACCATGCAACATGACGGCCATTTTTTGGAGACGGTCGCCATCAAGGACGAATGGGTCGCGGAGTTCCCGTTTCTTCGCTTGGCCATAGGCCCGGCGTCGCCAATTAGAGCGGTCGCAAGAATCGTCCCAAAGAGCTTGCGAGTGCCGGAGCTCTATATATGCACTACAGCTCTCGGTAATCTGACAGCCGCTTATCCTTCTGTGGTGGCGCGGGATGGCAGCGACATGGAGGGTACATCGCTGAATATCTGTGGTTGCGATACAGATCTGAAGTATGCCTGCGTGAAGGCCGTAGCCGAAGCTGTGGAGCGCTACGCTAGCGTGGCATTCGATGAACGAAACGTTTTTGTCGCGACCGCCGACGAACTCGGAAAGGAAGCTGTGGACTGGAGCCGACTACCGAAAGGCAGTCGCGAAGAGTATGCCCGTTCGGATGCGGTCTGCAAGCCCTTTGGCCCAGAAGAGCGAATAGGCTGGGTGCCTGGAATTTCCCTTTTGTCGGGCGAGCGGCGATTCGTACCTGCTGCGCTCGCATACGTAGCTGCCGGCGTTGACGCTACCCAATACTGGCTGCCAATTACGACAGGTATGGCAGCGCACACCTCAATGGAACACGCAGTTGTGAACGCGATTTGCGAAGTGATAGAGCGAGATGCCATCGCGCTGACATGGCTTCTAAGGCTCCCACTGCCGCGGGTGTCACTCGCTGGTAGCGGCAGTCTGAGGCTCCGCAACGCGTACGACGCGGTGCAGCGAAGTGGCGTCTACCACCTCATGTTTGATGCGACGACTGATTTGGGAATACCAACCATATATGGTGTGCAACTCCGGGACGGTGACCCGCTATGTGCAACTGTTGTATCGTGCGCGACAAGCTTCGATATGCATGAAGCAGGTGCAAAGACCATTGCGGAATGCGCGTCCACTAGCTTGAGCTTCGAGAATGATGCACCAGTGCCCGATTGTCCAGCGAATTTTGTCTCCCTGGAAGAGGGCGCAAGGTACATGAGCCATCCCGACCGTCGCGACGCTTTTTCGTTCCTAACAGCATCGTCTGCCCCTGCGCCTATTCGGAAGCGCACTGAGTTACCCCAGGAACCCGCGAAGCAGATAAGCACGCTAATGGAGATCTTCCGTCGGAACGATATGGAGGTATTTATCGTGGATATGACTCCTGCGGATGTCCGGTCATTCGGCCTCGTCGTTGTACGAGCGGTCATCCCCGATCTCATGCCGATGAGCTCCGTCACGCGGTTTCGATACTTGGGCCATCGAAGGCTGTTGGATTATGGGAAATGGGTGGGTGTCGACGCATCCGACCCAAGTAACATCAATAATGATCCGCAACCGTTCGCATAGGCCTAAGTTGGGAGGGGATGTCAGCTTGCGAATGACTATACTATATCAAGGGAGGTTCGGCGCACAGGTCGCCGGAAGGTTGGCTGAAGAGTCGCAACATGTGTGCGAAGTAGCGGAGGTATCGGGAAAAGAAATGGGCGACAGCACACTTTCTGAGGATTCGTTCACTATTGCACTTGGAGGTTACATAGGCGATCCAGAACTAATTCGCTTGGACAGCGTTGCGTCTTCCGCGGGATGTCGGTGGATGCCAATACGGTTACAGGAACGCTTTCTCTTCGCGGGTCCCGTGATCGGGCCAAGTGATCCATGCCTAGACTGCTTCGATAGAAGGACATTGGCGAACTCGCCCTATGGGAGGGCGTCCAAGATGGAACGGGCTGCGCGCCAGTTTCGAGCCTTGTCACGGGCTAGGGAGGGGGCGGAAGGGTACACACCAGCGATGGTTTCTCTGGCGGTATCGTTGACACTCCAGATCGCTACGGATCCAGCGCAATTCGGCGGTCAGTGCTGGCAATTTGATTGCCTGTATCCGGACATACGCCGCATTCGCACAGTTGCTGTACCTGGATGCCGGAGATGTTCGCCTATCGTCGGTACGGCGAATGGGCAGGTGGGCGGGACCGTCCTAGGCTCGTTGTTGTTTGGCGCGGGCGGGAAGGATCCCTCTCGATAGCCCTTGAACCAGGTGGGTGAGGAATTGCTGCGATGGAGTTGGACGGACGGCATCTAGGCCACCCGGCGTTCGTGGATGAGGATCTCCGCGGGTACTTTCCGTCGAAGCCTCGGCTTAACGCCGGGGTCCATATGGTGCCCATCGACCGAGAAGGCGTACTGTTTCTTGGCGGTGAGTCAGACGTCGTTATGCGCGGCGTCGGCTTTAGGCAGTTGCTGACGGAAATCAAGCCTCTCCTCAACGGGGAACTGAAGGTACAAGCGATCCTTGCCGGCCTGCCGCAGTGGCCCGAACTACAGGTGCTGGATCTGCTTGGAAATCTCTACTTCAATGGAATCCTCGAGAACGGGCCGGTGGAGCCTGACGAGCCATCAGATACCCTAACTTTCATCGGACGGTTTTGCGACACCACAAGGTTCAATAGGAATCGATATGAAGCTCATGCGCGTCTAGGTTGTGGTAAAGTGATGATATGCGGTCCGGCTCACCCGATGGCGCGAGCGGTCGAGGACTTGAGGGAAGCAGGTGTAGACGCTGTGGTATGCCGCGAACCGACGAAAGCGGAGCTGTCGGATACGAGCCTATGCGTTGGTGTGCATGTGGCCGGGACCGAACAGGAACTAGGTGAATTCTTCGCTTTGGCCGACGACTCCGGGGTCGACGCCTTGTACGCAGGGTTTGGCGACGATGCGTGGCAACTTGGGCCGGTATTTGTCCCTCACAAAACTTTAGGGTATATAGACTTGACGGATCAAGGGCTGACAATGGGCTCCGCAGAAGAGGTTCCAGGGCTCGCGCTTGGAATGTTGATTCAATACATCCTTTGCTTCCTTAGCAAGGTGTCACCAGTCGTCTTGATCGATCGGCTAGTTCGGTTCGTGGGACCAATAGGCGCGGTACGTCGAACTAGCCACGTGATGGCGCGCTACTCTGCTCGGGCGGCGGACGAGGAGCATCATGGACTGCTTGGATATTTGACCGCAGTATCACAGCCACCGAAACGCTTTTGTCCACCAAAAAGCTATCAGCGGCACTATTTGCCGGAGAACATGGCGTTGGCGGCGAGGCCACAAGCGACGCTGCTAGGAAGTCGATCGGTGAAATTGCCCGATCCCAAAGGCGTCATCGCTGAGGGCGCAGGTGGCACTCAAATCGATTTAGGTGGGTTGAGCGTTGTACTGAAGGCCGGCTTCGGAGAGGGCCTCGACGAATCAACTGGCGTGGGTTCGGCTCGGGGACACGAACGGGAGAATGGTGGCAATGGTGTACGACGGCGGCTAGCACCAACCGGGGGTAATCTCCGTTCGCCGGAATGCTTCCTCATCGTCCGGGAGATCGAGAGGCTAGCAGCGGGTGTGTATCGGTATAACGCAAGCGCGAACGCGCTCGAGAATATTGAAGCGCCGGTGGCAACGTTGCTGGATTGTTTCGAGCGCGGCGCTGACGAACCTGCGGCAGTATACGTCGGGGTGTTTGGTGATCTTGGGAAGGTTCGGGTTAAATACGGTCTGTATGGGCTCAGCATAGTGTGCTACGACGCCGGCATCGCGGCACAATATGTGCGCATCGGTGCGCGGGCCATTGGCGTTCCGGTTAAGGATGTGCCTTTTGCGGAAGGTGGTTTGTTGGTAGACCTCTTGGGGCTTCCTCGGATGCAACCGTCATTGGTGTTTGTCGAAGCGTTGGGGTTGGGGCGTATTAGGCTGGGAACAGACGTTGCGACGCCTGAAGGGTTTGTAGCGCAAATTAATCGCTTGAGTAAGCTTCCAGTGGAGAGTGGGTCGGGCTTTCGACGTGACCAACGGGGTGAGATATGCTGGCCATGGGCTGGGGAAATACAAACGACGAAGGGTGCGTTGGCAAGTGTCTGGAAGCTGATCGAGGGCAGGCGCTCGGTCAGGTCGTTTGGTCGTTGCCTGGTTTCGAAAGGGGCGGTTGCGGCGCTCTGCGGAGGGGCGTTGGCGCACTTTTCCGAAGCCGTTAGGGCGTTAGGTATAGGTGATTCCGGGACCCGCGTTTTTGCCGTCGTCGGAGACGGGGTGGCGGATGCGGGGCCGGGGATTTACCGGGCAGCGTGGGTGGCTGGTGCTTGGGATTTGGTGAAAGAGGTCTCGCTTCGGGATCAAGAGGAAGTTGGGCAGCTTACAAATCAAGTGAGCGTAGGGAAGGCGCCGGTGATCGTGGTTCCAACGATCAGGATCGACAGTGTTCTCGCTCAGCGGGGTGTGCGAGGTTTCGTTCTAGCGCTTGCGAACGGTGGTGGGGTTGTGGCGGAAATGTGGATCGAGGCAGTCCGACTCGGTTTGGTTGGTGTGGCCTACGGAGGCTTGATCGAGTCGGAGTTGCGGTCCCGCGTGCCTTCAATTGGCGAGCGAGATCTAGCGTTGCTCGCGTTTGCTTTTGGACATCGGCCGCAGGGCAAGGATGGAGATGCGGACTAGGGCGTGTTCACACAAATACCCCTGAATGTGCCATTCTCCGACCCCGTCGTCCCACGCGGGAAAAGGTAGGAGAATCAAACAGGTGGAACTCACAGAGGGCCAATACGAGCGCATCGCGCCGCTGTTCCCGAAACAGCGGGGAAACGTCAGCCTGTCGAATCTGCAAGTGCTGAACGCGATCCTCCACGTGGCCGAACACGGCTGCAAGTGGCGCGGCCTGCCGGCGCGGTTCGGCAACTGGCACACGATCTGCACACGAATGAATCGCTGGTCGAAGAAGGGCGTGCCCGATCGCGTGTTCGAACAACTGCAAAGAGACCAGATCGTCCGCATCGGGGTCGAGGCGCTCGGGCTCGACAGCACCAGCGTCAAAGTGCATCCGGACGGCACCGGCGCGCGAAGAAAAACGGTCCGCAATCCATCGGCAAGTCCCGTGGCGGATGGAACACCAAGATTCACGTGGTTGCCGCGGATGCTCGAACGGCAGTTGCCTTCACACTCTCCCCCGGCAACGCCCATGACGCCCCGGAAGGCCGCAAGCTCCTGAACCAACTGGAAAAGCCCGCGAACAACCCGGCGATGATCATGGATCGGGCATGCGAGGACAACGCCACCCGTCAACTGGTCCTGGAGCTCGGCTTCGTGCCCGTGGTCCCGCCGAAAAGCAACCGCCTCGACCCTTGGGAGTACGACAAGGAGCTGTACAAGCGGCGCAACGAGGTCGAGCGCCTCTTCCGGCGACTCAAGGGCTTCCGCCGAATCTTCTCGCGCTTCGAGAAACTCGACATCATCTTCCTCGGCTTCATCGTCTTCGTCCTCATCGTCGATGCACTGCGACAGTGTGAACACGCCCTAGCCTGTGAGCGGCGCATTGGAAGAAATGACGACGGATTTCGGAGGAGCGGCGACGGTGGCGGAGAATAGTTGTCGGGTCATTGAGCTGGCGGACGACGTGCGGTGGTCGGTGCCCTTTGGAGGATACGTCGTCTTGGTTTCAGCCTTCGAGACAAGACTAGGGGTGCTGCCATCGAGAGCGCTTGTGCTTCTGCCTGCACTTGCGAATGGTACGACCGTTCGTGGTTTGGTGTCGATTGCGCGACATGAAATGCCTCCGTCGGACGATCATGAGGGCAATGTCCTCCGGTTGGTGGAGTCTCTAGATAGGCAAGGTTTCCTGGGCAATGGTAGGGGGACGCGCCTACGGAGTGGCGACGGTCGTCGTTGGCCATCCGCGGGTACGCGGATTGGCGCGGTGCTGCGCCGAACCCACCTAGACAACGGCTTCGTTGGTGTTGCGTTTGCGACGACGACGCTCGTGTCATTGCTGTATGCGGCTGTGGCGGCACCGTGGAGAGGGGACCTAGCGCTGCATGTTGTGGCTATGAGGTTTCATATTGAAGCGCTGGCAGTTGTTTTGGTTTGGGTTCCGCTTCACGAAATGGGTCACGCGGTAGCGGCGGTCGGGCAAGGTATAGCGGTTCGGGGGTTCGTTGTTGGCGGTAGGCCGGGCTCAGGAATGACGATGCGCGTCGGCGTCGATGTCACGGAGGTGCTGCTCGCGCCATCCAAGGTAAAGCGGGCTTTCGTGTATTTCGCCGGGAATTTGGTTGATATGTTGCTCTTTAGCGTGTGCGCCTTGTCGACGACGCTTGCGGCACCTGGGTACTTCAGGGAGCTTGCCGCGAGTTGCACGTGGTTGGGCGTGCTGATCGTTCTCAATAACGCATCCCCGGCACGAGGGAGCGACTTGAGCAAGGGGATGGCGAACTTGGTTGATGATCCATTGGCCCTCAGATGGAAGCGTGGGTCGGGAATTGGCGCGGCGCATCGCTGGCATGTCGCGGCGTTCATGCTCGTAGCTATAGGAGGAGCGCTGTCCCAAGCGTTGCTTGCGCTTGGTTGATTCGGGAAGGGTGCGCGTTGGGCACTACACTGCGCCCCGCTGCGGGGTGGAGTAGATTCCGGCTTCGGACGCACAGGCGATATCGCTACAGCAGGAGAACGCCGCACGTGCAGTGGCGCTCGAAGCGCTGAAGGGGACTACGGCTCGCTGCGTCAGCAGCTGGATTGGTTCCATCGCCCGTCTGTTCGGCCGCCACGCCGACGAGCGGCTGGGACATCGACACGTCCGAGGCGGCGTCCGAAAGAGGTCCTCCATCGACGCAGCAAGGGGCGGGGGCGAGGCGTCAACGAGCAGGGGCTGCGCTTCGACGCCTCGGTGTCGGTGACGACAATTGAGGTGCAGGACCCGGCGATCGGGCGATCCCCGAAGCCGAGCGGGTGGTGGTGGCGGGAAGGTGACGCACCGCGTGGGACAACATAGGTGCGCCAGATGGTCAAGCGTCGTGACACCGGGGGTCCTTGGTGACCTGGTGACCTGGTGACGGCACGGATGCCGCCGACAGTCTGGAGCGCACGAGGGGTGATCGCAAGGGTTAGGGAGCGTCCGGGTACGACCGTCTGCCGCCGCCACGGCGCTTGTCGGATGATTGAGCCTTCTCAACCACGTTGAAGCGGACGCGATCTACATGTCCGTTTGCTGCCATGTGAAGAACCTGATCAAGCGTTGTCTGCTCGGCAGCTGGCACCGCCGAAGCGGCGGATGCGGAGCAACGCCGACAAGCGACGCATCGTCGAACCGATCTTTGCCGCGGGTGCCGCGGTGGCGCGGGATCACGGCGTCAACACGAACCTGCCTTTACCTGGCGCCGGCTGCATCCGCACGGCTTGCTCGACTCGTGTCGCGAGCAGGCCATGGCGCAGCTGTTGCCGGTTCGCATCGATCCGGAGGCGGGGAACGGGGTTCCCGCGCCCCGGTACCGGCCGGGGAGACCGAGATCGAGTTGCCGGGAGAGGTCCAGGTTCGCCTGCGTGGTCCGGTGGATCGGGCAGCGCGGGCGGATGTGATGTCGGTGCTGGGTGAGAAGGGAGTGCCAACTACGTTTCTCCGCGAGCCGTGCGCTGTCGTCCGCGAGGGCGGCGGTGAAGCAGTTGCGGCGGCCGAAGGGGATAGGCTGCAGACCTCGTTCGACGTGATTGGCGTCCATCGGCACGTCGGTGTACCTGGTCAATGTCGCGAGCCGCCCACAAGCTGTGACGTACAATCTTCGCCGTGCCCAAGCGGCGAGGCGTTGGGCGGTACCAAACGCCGCGGCCAGATCCGGGCTGGCCTCGGCCAGGATGGGGCGGCGGCCGAAACCTGGTTGATTCCCGGGATGTTCTCCAGTAGCCGTCGGCGATCGTCATGATCGGCCAGGCACTCGTCAAGGCGCCGGTCGAGATGGGCCAGGCGACGATCAAGGTCGTTGTGCTCGACCAGCAGACGTGGAAGACGAGCTCGCCGGCGGCCGAGGAGGTGTCGGGTCGTTCCTCGATGCTGACCAGGGGACTAGGTGGATGCCATGCGCCTTGAGGTTGTCCACCGTCTCAAGAAGCTCGCGTAGCGAGCGGACGAGCCGGGTCACGTACAAGCGGTCGCGTTGGGCCTCGATGTTCTGTCGCTGGTGGGCTGGTAGAGACGGTGGCGTAGCCCAGGGTGTCTTGGCGGGTCGACTTCATGGTCTTGCATGGAAGTACGCCTCCGGCGACGGGGACATGCCCGAACTTCCCTGCGCGTCAGCGGTCGAGGAAGCTTCCCCGGCTGAAGGCTTGCATGGAAGTACGCCCCCAGCGATGGGGGAATTGCCGGTACTTCCCTACGCGTCAGCGGTCGGGGATGCTTCCCCGGCTGAAGGCTCCTATCGACCGGTTCGGAGATCCGGATAGCTGGGCACGGGTGTAAGGGCTGGCCTCCTTCTGGGCGGTCAGGAAAGAAGCGCGACACATGGGCCGCCGAGATGTCCCCAGTCAATCATCAATATTCGACCAATCATCGCCATCCGAGGGTGATGAATGCCACGGATTGTAAGTTCCCACGGTACCAAAACTACCGAACGTCCCCGTTGCCGTTCCTAGCGAACCGCAAGTTCCTAGGGTGCCGACACCGCTCCAGGAGAAGCCCGCCGTAGCTACCTCAACAGCTAGACAGAGAGACTCTGGACGGTGAGTCCAATCGTCGTTGGCGACGAAGTCATACGGGTGAGCGATTTCCACTGACGGCCTCCCTGTGCACCAAGCGAGCGGAGCCTTCTGGCGATTTGCAGTCTGAGCGACAAGGAACTGAACTGTATGGTCCCGTTGGCACACGACTGAGCCGCCCTAGCTTACCAGTTCAACGCAACGTGCGGAGCGATTTCGCCTCCAACATCCAGGGATTTCTTCGAACGCGACGCCTCTCAGGTTATCAGGCCGCCATGGCGACGAGGAAGCACGAAGACTTGGCCCTGTTCGACTGCCCGAAGCAGAGCTACAGCAACTTCAGCGTCGGCGGCTCCATCGGCGTCGACTGCCGCGGCCGGCACATGAGCAGAGGGCCCTTGGTCAACTCCGTGCGCCGTGCAGGTAGTGCGCGCCGACAGCCGTGTACTCGAGCTCACGCCCGAATCCACGTTGCTCCGGGGCCTCTTCGGCGGCTACGGCGGTCTCGGCATCGTGACCGAAGTCGAACTCGACCTTGAGATAAACACGCGCCTACGGCCCATCGTCGAGAAAGTCGACCTCGAAGACTATCCCGTGTGCACTTCCGGAAGCGGATCGCGACGAACCCGGACGGCGTGCTCCACAAATGCCGATCTCAGACCCCAGGCTTTGGCGAGCCGGACCCGATCAGCTGGGTCCGTGCGGACGAGCCCGTCACCATGCACGGATCGGCTGATCCCGCGCGCGACATGGACTATGGCCGCAACCAAGCATTGCTATGGGCCGTGTCGGAACTGCCCGGAGCCAAGAGGCTGCACCGCCGCGTCGAGGACCGATTGCTGGAGCAGGAGACCGTGGTCTGGCGCACTACGGCGGGGCTGGACACGGACGCGCCGGCCGAACACCGGGTGGCGACGATGTGGCGGGGGCTGGGATCTCGGACAGCGGTTACTACGCGTGGCTGCGGCACGGTGCGTCGGCGCACGCGGCGCGACGGTGAGCTGTCGGCGCGCATCGCGGCGATCCATCGCGACTCGCGGTGCATCTACGGAGTGCCGAGCATTCACGTTGCGCGACGGTGCCGAGGCGCCGGGCCTGCCGCGAGGGGACTTCGGCGAGTTCGCAGGCGGTGTGCAGGGCGAAGGTGAGCAGGTTGAGAACGACGAGCACGGCGGCGTGGGTGTGCCTGCTGTGGCCGAAGTTGTGTTCGAGGTGGCAGCCGTGCTCAAGCGCGAGGTGTTCTGGGACACCTGGTGCTGCGCCTTGCGCTGCGCGGCGCGCTCGCTTCCTCCATGCGCTCCGCGGTCGAGAGCGTCGCCGACGGCAGTTGCGACGCTCTCGTGAGCGCCGGCAGCACCGGCGCGCTGATGGCTCTGTCCCGCCACCTTGTCGGCACTGCCCAGGGCGTGGACCGCCCGGCCATTGCCAAGCGCCTGCCCACAGCTTCAGGCCAGCCGGTGTGGCTGCTCGACCTCGGCGCCAACCTCAGGGCCGGGCCGGAGCAACTGCACCAGTTCGCCCACATGGGGCGGCCCTTGCCGAGTCCATCGCCGGTATCGCGACGCCTCGTGTCGCGCTGCTGAACATCGGCTCCGAATTCCACAAGGGGCCCGCGAACATCCGCGCCGCGGCGCAGTTGCTTGCCGAGGACGATGCCATTCGACACGTGGGCTACGTCGAGGCACATGACCTGTTCGCCGGCAACGCCGACGTGATCGTCTCCGAGGGCTTCGCCGGCAACGTCGCGCTCAAGGCTTCCGAAAGCGCCGCACAGATGGCGGCGCATGTGCTGCAGGAAGAACTGCGCCGTCGGACACCCGCCAGACTGCCGCAACCCACGATGCCGACGAACAGGTCGGCGCCAGTTTGCGCGCGTCTTCAACGCATACAATCCGCAGCTTTACAACGGCGCGAGTCTGGTAGCAGCAGTTCTCATTTTGGCCTTCAGCCCCCTCAACTGGACGGGTCTGCCGGTCGATTTGGCCCGGATTGGGTCCGAAACGCGGGGTGCAATGCGCCTGACAGCGAAGCCAGACGCCAAAATGAGAATTGCTGGTCTGGTGGGCCTCTCGCGTCATCGTCAAGAGCCACGGCGGCACCGACCGCGAGGGCTTTGCCCAAGCGGTGCGGGCGGCGATTGGGGAGGTTGAGATGAACGTACCCGAACGAATTGCCGGTTGCCTCGCCAACCGGCTCGCCTGAACGCGCAGCCGCAGGCAACAGCAAGGAGCATTGCATGAGCGTGGGCTTTCTCTTTCCGGGCCAGGGCGCACAGACCGTGGGCATGGCGACGGACATTGCCGCATCCGAACCCATGATGGCGCAACGCTTCGAGGAGGCTTCGGACGCGGTGGGATTCGACCTTGCCGGCATCATTCGCGAGGGGCCGGTGGAGAAACTCAACCGCACCGAGATCACCCAGCCGGCCATGCTGGCGGTGAGCGTGGGCCTGTTCGACATCTGGCGCACGCGGGGCGGGGCGGTACCGGCGATCCTGGCCGGTCACAGCCTGGGCGAGTACTCGGCACTCACCGCCGCCGGATGCATGGATTTCGCGGACGCGGTGCGCCTGGTTCACGAACGCGGCAAGTTGATGCAGGCTGCGGTGCCCGAAGGCGAAGGCGCCATGGCCGCCATTCTCGGACTGGACGACGATGTCATTGCGGCTTGCTGCGACGAAGCCGGCGGCGTGGTGGCGCCAGCCAACTACAACTCGCCCGGCCAGGTAGTGATCGCTGGCGCGCACGACGCGGTGCAGCGTGCCATCGCGGCGTGTCAGGAAGCCGGGGCGCGACGCGCCGTGCCGCTAGATGTGAGCGTGCCTTCGCATTGCCAGTTGATGGCGCCGGCGGGGGAGAGCCTTGGCGAGCTGCTCACTGCGGTCGAGCTCGCACCAGCGCAGATTCCAGTGGTGCAGAACGTGGATGCGACCGTCGCCGACGATCCTGCCGGCGTGCGCGAAAAGCTGCTCGCGCAACTGGTCTCGCCGGTGCGCTGGTCCGCCTCCGTGGAACACATGGCCAGCCGAGGGGCGGAGCGCTTTGTCGAATGCGGGCCCGGCGCCGTGCTGGCTGGTTTGGCGCGACGCATCGACCGCAAGTTGGTGGTGCGCGGCATCGGCACGCTCGATGCCTTGGAGGCAGCGCTGAAGGAGTTGGCGGCATGAGCGACGACGCGGCTCGGGTTGCGCTGGTCACGGGTGCATCGCGCGGCATCGGGGCGGCCATCGCGAAGCGCTTCGTGGACGACGGGTTCCGCGTGGCCGGCAGCGCGACCACCGACGGGGGAGCACGGCGAATCGAGGACGCTCTCGACGGCGCCGGCATTGGCATCGTGCTGCGGCTCGAAGACGAAGCCAGCGTGGCCGCCGCCATCAACGACGTGCAACATCGCTGCGGAGCGCCAGCCGTGCTCGTCAACAATGCCGGCATCACCCGCGACAACCTGCTTGTGCGCATGTCGCCGGAACAATGGGACGACGTACTTGCTGCCAACCTTACGGGCCTGTATCGGCTCACCCGCCCGCTGCTGCGCGGCATGATGCGGGCGCGTTGGGGACGCATCGTCAACCTGAGCTCCGTGGTGGCGCGCATGGGCAATGCGGGGCAGTCCAACTACGCGGCCGCCAAGGCCGGCATCGAGGGGTTCACCCGCGCCTTGGCGCAGGAGGTGGGCGCGCGTGGCATAACGGTGAACGCGGTGGCGCCCGGCTTCATCGACACCGACATGACAAGAGCCCTCGCCGACAACGCCCGCGCAGCCCTGGTCGAGCGCATCGCCCTCGGCCGCATGGGATCGGTGGCGGACGTGGCGGCGGCGGCGGCGTTCCTTGCCAGCGATGGAGCAGGGTACATCACTGGGGAGACGCTGCATGTGAATGGGGGGCTTTATTCGGGGTGATTGGGCGGTTGTCGGCGCGCAGCGAGTTTTGGTGGCGTGTCTGCCTCCGAAGGAGCCGAGGACGGCTTCTTCGACTCCCCTTGGAGTTTGGAGGGAGTCGGCGCGAAAACTGCGAAGGGAAGTACGCGACCGTTCTCCAACTCGACAGTTTTCTACGGCGCAGGCTGCATGGAAGTACGCCCCAGCGATGGGGGAATTGCCGGTACTTCCTTAACGCGTCAGCGGTCGGGGATGCTTCCCCGGCTGAAGGCTCCTAGCGCGCCCTTGCGGGCGCGTCGGCAGTTCGCTTCGCGAACTGCTTGGCCTTCGGGCCCGCAGGATCGCTGGAGGGAGCGGTGGTCGGAACTCCGGCCAACTCCCACCTCAACCCTCAACCCGGCGTCCCAAAGCCGCCCCGAACCGGGCTGTATAATACGCGCCCTTGATTTCGCCCCCGGCACACGCCGAAGCGAAAACTCATTGCAGCCGATTGCCTCGGCGAAATCCAGGTTCTTGTGTCCAAAATCCTTGTAGGGAGTGACGGGAAACCATGAGCAGTGTGGAAGAACGGGTGAAGAAGCTCATTTGCGAGCAACTCGGCGTGAAGGAAGACGAGGTGAAGGACGACGCCTCCTTCGTCGATGATCTCGGCGCGGACTCGCTCGATACCGTGGAGCTCGTTATGGCGCTCGAGGAGGAGTTCGAGACGGAAATCCCCGACGAGGAAGCCGAGAACATCACCACGGTGAAGGAAGCCATCGACTACATCCAGGCGCATACCTGAGCATCGCGCTCGCGGGGCCCTATCGGGATTCACTCCAAGCATTCGGACTTTCTGCATGACCAAGCGGCGAGTAGTGGTGACGGGCCTTGGGGTGCTCTGCCCCATCGGCAATACCGTCGAGGAGGCCTGGGCAGGCGCCTTGGCCGGGCGCAGCGGCGCGGCGACCATCGACACCTTCGACACCGAAGGCCAGTCGGTGACCATCGCCGCCTGCGTCAAGGACTTCGATGTCGAGCCCTACATGGCGCGGCGCGAGGCACGCCGACTCGACACCTTCATCCAGTACGGCATGGCGGCCGGCATTCAGGCCGTGCGTGACGCCGGTCTTGAGGACGCGGCGGACGACGGCGACCGAATCGGCGTCGCCATCGGCTCCGGCATCGGCGGCATCAACACCATCGAGGCCACCCATTCCACCTACCTGAATCGAGGCGCGGCGCGGGTTTCGCCATTCTTCGTTCCGTCCAGCGTCATCAACATGATCGCCGGCAACCTCTCCATCAAGTATGGCTTCCGTGGCCCCAACCTCGCCCTCGTGACCGCCTGCACCACCGGCACCCACAACATTGCCTCGGCACCCGCCTGATCGAATGCGGCGATGCGGACGTGATGGTGGTGGGTGGCTCCGAGCAGGCCACCTCTCCCGTCACCGTTGCCGGCTTCGCTTCCATGCGCGCGCTCTCCACGCGCAACAACGACCCGGAACGCGCCAGCCGCCCTTGGGATCGAGACCGGGATGGCTTCGTGCTCGGCGACGGCGCCGCGGTGCTGGTGCTCGAGGAGTACGAGCATGCCCAAGCGCGCGGCGCCAACATCTACTGCGAGGTGGCCGGGTTCGGCATGAGCGGCGACGCCCACCACATCACAAGTCCGCCCGACGACGGTCACGGCGCGGTGGGCTCCATGCAGAACGCCCTGCGCGACGCCGGGCTCAACCCGGACGACGTGCAGTACATCAACGCCCACGGCACTTCCACACCCCAGGGCGACATTGCCGAAACGCTTTCCATCAAGGCGGTATTCGGCAACGACACCAAGGTGGCGGTGAGTTCGTCGAAGTCGATGATCGGCCACCTGCTCGGCGCGGCTGGCGCGGTGGAAGCCGTCTTCACCATCCTCGCCATCCGCGATCAGACGGCGCACCCCACGATCAACCTCGACAACCCCGACGACACCTGCGATCTCGACTACGTGCCCCACGAATCCCGCCAACTGCCGATCCGCGTGGCGCTGTCCAACTCCTTCGGCTTCGGCGGCACCAACGGCACGCTGATCTTCAGAGCGGTGTAAAGGGCGGCGCAGGAGGCTCCGATCAACTCCTCGGCGCCGCCCCCTCCAGGAAACCTGTCGGTCGCGCCGGCAGGGCGCGCCTCGACCTCTCCCTAAGCGGGAGTGACAGGAGTGGCCGCGACACGCACCATATCGGGTGAGGGACGTGGCCCCAGGTCTCGCAAGCGCTCTCCTGTCACTCCCTTGCATGGAAGTACGCCCCCAGCGATGGGGACTTGCCGGTACTTCCTTACACGTCAGCGGTCGGGGATGCTTCCCCGGCTGAAGGCTCCTGGGGGGGGTCGAAGAAGCCGTACGCTTCTTCGGAGGGGGCAAGTCGCGCCAAATGGAGCTGACTTGAGGCACGCGTGACCAGGCAAGCTTGGATGTCCAGACGAACGATGCGAGCGCTGGCGCCGCCGACGGGCTTGTTTGCGCTTGGTTTGGCCGCGTTCCTGGGCCTCGACACATGGCTTGAGCGTTGGGCGGAGTTGCCCCTCGGGATAACCACCACGGCGGAATTCCACATCCCAAACGGCGCCACCTTCGACCAAGTGGCGGTCATCGTCCGCGACGCTGGCATCACGGACGACACCACTCGACTCAAGCTACGCGCACGCCAGCGTGGCCTCATCGAAGCAATGCGTCGGGGGGAATACCGCGCCGCCCCCGGCATCACGCCTGATGGCCTGCTTGACCTGATCTCCCGCGGCCAGGTGGTGCAGCACCACTTCCGCATCGAGGAGGGCGAAACCGTGGCAACGTTGCTGCGCCGGCTCGAAGCGGATGACCGCCTCGAGTTCGACCTCGCGAGCGACGCTCCGGCCCGGCTCGCCGACAGCCTGGGCGTCACCAGCCCAGACAATCCGGGGCTGGAAGGGAGGTTCTTCCCCGACACCTATCAGTTCGATCGCGGCCACAAGGTGTCTGACCTGCTTCGGCGGACACTTCAGAAGATGGATGCGGTGTTGGCGAATGCCTGGGCTGGCCGCGCACCGGAACTGCCCTACGAAAGCCCACAGGACGCCCTCGTGCTCGCATCCCTGGTGGAGAAGGAGACGGGTCGTGCCGCTGATCGGGGCCGTATCGCCGGTGTCTTCGTGCGTCGGATCACGCGGCAGATGCGGCTGCAATCCGATCCCACGGTGATCTACGGTCTCGGCGACGAATTCGACGGCAACCTCACCCGTGCCCACCTCGACACCGATGGCCCTTACAACACCTACAGCCGCCACGGCCTGCCGCCCACGCCCATCGCCCTGCCCAGCCGCGACTCGATCCACGCAGCGTTGCATCCGGAGATCGGCAACGCGCTCTACTTCGTCGCCCGCGGCGACGGTTCAAGCGAGTTTTCCGCCACCCTCGAACAGCACAACCGCGCCGTGCGTCGATTCCAGCTCGGCAGGAGGCAGTAGGTGGGCGCCGCCATGCGCCGTGGTCGCTTCATCACCTTCGAAGGACCGGACGGTGCTGGCAAAACGACGCAGGCGCCATTGGTGGCGGAACTCTTGCGCCAGCACGGCAAGGACGTGGTGACGACGCGGGAACCCGGGGGCACCGCGGTGGGCGACCGCTTGCGACAGGTGCTGCTGGACCCGGACACTCCACTGCATCCCATCACGGAGACGCTGTTGATGTTCGCGGCCCGGGCGGAGCACGTGAAGAAGGTCATCGAGCCGGCGTTGGCGGCGGGGCGCTGGGTAGTCTGCGACCGCTTTACCGACTCGACCTTCGCCTATCAGGGCGACGGCCACGGCATTGCCGAGAGCCACATCGAGCAACTGGCGGCCTTCACCCATCCCGGCTGCTGGCCCGACCTCACGCTCTGTCTGGACGTGGCCCCGACGGCATCCGCTGAGCGCCTCCGCGAGCACGAACCGGATCGCTTCGAGCGTGAGGGTGGCGGCTTTTTCCGTCGCGTTCGGAGCAGCTTCACACGGAGGGCGGCGCAGGAGGAACGCATCGTCTTGATCGACGGCAGCCTCGCCTTGGACGCCGTATCCGCAGCGGTGCAGGATGCGGTGGAGGCATTCATCGACCGGGAAGGTTCAGCGCCGTGACTCTGCCGCCCTGGCTCGATGGCACGCGCGCGGCGATCGACGCCCTGGGCGATCGCCTGCCCCACGGCCTGCTGATTCAGGGGCCGGGGGGCTGCGGCGAGCCGCTGCTGGCGGAATACCTAGTGCGACAAATCCTGTCGCTAACGGACGGCCGTCCGGCAAGGGAGATCGCGCATCCAGATCTGCGCTGGGTCGCCACCGAAGATGCGGCGTTCATCGTCGTGGATCAGGTGCGTGCAATCTCGGACTTCCTCGTTCAGCGCCCGCAGCGAGGACCGCGCAAGGTGGTCGTCATCGACGAAGCGGAACGCATGAACGCCAACGCAGCCAACGCCTTGCTGAAGTCACTCGAGGAGCCCCCGGCGGAGAGCTTCGTCGTACTCGTGACCTCGGCCAGCGAACGCCTGCTACCCACCGTGCGCAGCCGCTGCCAGAGCGTCGTCGTGCAGGCCCCGGCCGCCAGGCAAGCGACAGAGTGGCTGGTGCAACAGGGCGTCGACGCCACCATTGCTCGCCATTTCACGCTGGAGTACGGCGGCGCTCCCTTCCACGTTCTGGATGCCGTGCAGCGCGAACAGGAACCTCTCTGGCCAGCCCTCATGCAGGCCCGTTCATCTGCCGACCTCGCCGCCCTCTCCGAACGCCTGCGGGACGAAAACCTGGCCTCCCTGCTGGCACGCTGGCTGCGGATCGTCCACAGGCTCGTCCGCCGCACCGACAGCAGCGGCCAACCAAATCCCCAAATGCTCGCCTTCGCCGACACCGCCTTCGAAATCTACCGCGCCGCCCAGGTCAACACCGGCCTCAACCGGCAAATGCAGGTCGAACGCCTCCTGTTGCACTGGCTCGAACTGAACCTCCCCCAGACGAGCCGCGGTCAAGCCAACGACCCCACCTGAGCCCACCGCCAAGCCAGTAGGTAAGCGCCGCAGAACGGCGCTTACCTACTGGCCGAAGGCGCGAGCGAATGCGAGCCCGAAGGCCAGGCAGTTCGCGAAGCGAACTGCCGACGCGCCCGCAAGGGCGCGCTGGCAGCCTGTCGGATTTCGGACGGCGCAAGCTGGCCGAATGCCGACAGGGTGACAGGACGGCCTGGGCTGGGGCAGGAAGCGTTGCCGAAAGGCAACGGTTCTTGTGGCGCCAGGGCACAAGCAACCTTTTGGCGCCGCATGGCCGACTCAACGGCAACTCTCACCAATACGACGCCAGCAAGCGCCGGACCGCTTCTTCGTCCGGGGCCTGTTGCCGCATGGCATGGCGGACAGTCGCCACGGCAAAGTCCTCCAATGCGTCTCGTTGCCAAAGGTCCTCTGCGTCCACCAAGGGCAGTTCCGGCCACGCAGAGGCGACCGCTGCGGCGTGTATGCCTCGGCCGGTGCGTTCCCACGAACCGTCCGAGGCATACACCTTCACGCCCTTCAAGCCGCAGCTTGGGGAACGGTCGGCCAGAACGTAGCCCGATACACCCGCGAGCGTCTCTGCAACCGCGCCTTGCCATGACGCGAGCCGATCCGTGTAGTCAAGGCACGCGTCATGCACCGCCGCCGCACGGGGAGCGTCGGCGCCGCCGGCAAGCTGGATTGGCGGCCGAGGCACACCCATACCGATGCCCACCTCCGGGCAAAGCCCCACCAGCGAGAACACCCCTTGCAGGCGCTGCCGGGGCCACACGTCGCCGTTGTGGTCGCCATCCCATCGCACCCGTGTACCAAGCAGACACTCGCTCACGGCCACGCGAATGGAACGCTGCGCCAGCCGCTCTGCCAGCGAACCTCTGATCAAGGGCCCTCCCGACAATCTCTCTGGAGGGAGGGCAACTTGCCCTCCATCGCGAACGGCGCAGAGGCCGCGCCGTCACCCTTCTCGCGTGATGAAGTCCCAAAGCCCGTCCGCCCCGGTCGCCGCCAAGCGTTTTCCCAAGCGGCGCTGCCAGAACGCCTCGTTGCCGAACTCGTCCCGCCACGACCACAGCCGCCGGGTGAAGTGGTGCAACGTGTGCTCGTGGGTGAAGCCCATCGCGCCATGCACCTGATGGGCGATCTCGGCGGCGATGCCGCATGCCTCTCCCACCCGCGCCTTGGCCGCTGCCGCTTGATTGGGAAAGCCGTCGCCATCGAGCGCCTCAACGGCGCCGTCGCAGGCGCGCACCGCGGCGGCCGCTTCGCCGGCCAACACCGCAAGCTGATGCTGAATGGCCTGGAAGCGGGAGATGGTGCGTCCGAACTGGTTGCGGGTGGTGGCGTATTCGATGGCAAGTTCCAGCATGCGTTCAAGCGCCCCGGCGGCAAGCGCGGCACGAGTCGTGGCCATCAACTCCGGCATCTGCTCCGGCAGATCGACTGCGGCGGCGGCCTCCACGCGAATGCGATCACGCGCCTCACCGGCCAGGTTGGCGCCGGTCTCGACCGAAAACTTCGTCGCCACGCGGCCATCGAGTGTCAACACACGCTCGGCGCGACGGCCCCACGCCGCCACAAGCCCATCGCCTGCCACGACAGTGAACGCACCACCCTCCCCGTCGAGGACATGCCCCGCGATCCAAACCTCCGCCAGGGGCAGCGGAACGGCATGGCGCCCGGCGATCTTGAGGAGGCCGAAGATGTCCGCGAGTCCGGTGCCCGAATCCGGTGTACCCGCCAGATGCAGCCCCGCCTCGCACAGCACCTGCCAGAGCCGCTGCGGAAACTGCCCCGACTCCGCCCGATCCAGAAGCGGCTTGTCCACGTGATCGGCGAAGATCCGATTTGCCGCATCGGCAATCAGCGCGTCCATCAACGCAGCCCCAGCCCGCGCGCGATGACGCCGCGCAGAATCTCCCTGGTACCGCCCCGGATCGTGAACGAAGGCGAATGCACCAGCGTCTGGACAAGGCTTCGGGCGAAGGGATGCTCCGGCGGCATCTGCGGCAACGCCAACCGCGCGAGTTCCGGCAGCATCTTTTCGAAATCGTTGCCGAGCGACTTCACCAGCGCCGCCTCCACGCCCGGATTCGCTCCCTCCTGCAACATCGCCGCGACGGAAATGGACATCTTCCGCAGCGTCATCACATGGCTCGCAAGCCGCCCGATCAGGGCTGCCTGCTCCGGCGTAGGCGCTTCGCCAACCGCGCGCACGAATTCGACGAAGACGCGGAAGGAAGAGAGGAACCGTTCCGGCCCGCTGCGCTCGTAGCCGAGTTCGCTGGTCACCTGCTGCCAGCCGTTGCCAGGCTCGCCCACTACGTCTGCATCCGCCACGAAGCACTCGTCGAACACCACCTCGTTGAAGTCGTGCCCGCCAGCGATGTTGGCGATGGGGCGCACCGTGACACCCTCGCCCTCGAGATCGACGATCATCTGGGTAAGACCGGCGTGGCGGTCCGCCGGGGTGCCTTCGGTGCGCACGAGGGCGATGATGTAGTGGTTGCGGTGGGCGTCGGTGGTCCAGATCTTCGTCCCGCTGACGCGCCAACCGCCATCCACGCGGGTTGCCTTGGTGGCCACGGAGGCGAGGTCGGAGCCGGTGTTGGGCTCGCTCATGCCGATGGAGAACCACGTCTCGCCCCGCGCAACGCCGGGCAGATAGCGGCGCTGCTGCTCCTCGGTGCCGAAGCGCAGGAGCAGCGGGCCGCTCTGGCGATCGGCGATCCAGTGCGCGCTCACCGGCGCTCCCGCCGCCAGCAGCTCTTCCGTCACCACATAGCGCTCGAAGAAGGTTCGTTCGCCGCCGCCTACCGCCTTGGGCCAGGTCATCCCGATCCAGCCGCGCCTTCCCAAGCGGCGCGTGAACTGCGGACTGTGACCTTCGTTGAAGTCGGAATTGGGCCAATAGCCGGCCGGCATCTCGCGCGCGAGGAACTCCCGCACCTCGCCACGCAACGCCTCCGCCTGCTCCGGCAGCCGCGCCGGCGCGAACGTCAATCCGGAAAACACCCTCGCCCTGCCCCACCCATTGGCCGCCGTGCGCGAAAGCGTACCACTCGGCATCGCTAGCCCGGATCACTCATGGATGCGCGTAGCGAGGGCGACGAGACGCCGCTGTGGCTGGGCGCGCACGCGTGCCAGGAGGCACGGAGTGGAGGAACCAACGCGCCCGCAGGGCGCGCGAACGGCCTGTAAGGCCCCGGGCATGGTGTAGAAGTTTCGCGCAAGCGAAACTTCCAACGCGCCCGTAGGGCGCGCGAACGTGTCCACGGGACACGCGAGTACCTGCACAGCCACAGCGAGCGGATCGTCGGCCGCAGTAGGGCATTCATGAATAATCCGGGCTACCCGGCGCTATGATCGTGGGCATCTGCCACACACTCAGGGTGCCTTTCCGCATGACCGAGGCCGAGATCGCACGGGCGCTGGCGCCGATTCTGAAGGAAGTGTCCGAGCGCGCCTCGGTGGCGGGCAGCTTCATCGACAAGGATTCCTACCGCATCTATCTCGCTACCGTATGGGCCAACATCGTCATGGACCCGAGCGCACTCGGCGCCGGCGAGGAGGAACTCGAAAGCGTCCACGACCTCATCAACCTCAGCGCCCATCAGGTGCTCGGCGAAGACGAGGCCATCACCGAATGTTTCCGGTTCATCAACAGCCGCAGCGGGGAACTGGCGATGGACAAGGCGAAGGTGTCGAAGACCCACCGCCAACTGCTGCTCTATTTTTCGTCGATGGTCCTGGACCCGGACGGACACCGGCGCTGGATGGACGACGTAAGGGAGCGCCGGCGCAGTCCTCGAAGGGTGCCTTGAACCCTGCTGGCCCGGCAAGGCCTCCTTCAGACCTTCTCCCGCGCGCCACACCTCCAACCGGCCTCGCCCAGAAATCGTGGATGCAGCATGCCCCCGAGCGCGGTATGTTGCGCGGATGAACCAACCACAGCGTGTCGTGCGACCGCCGAAAGCGTAAGCGACGATGCAGTTCGCCTTCACCCCCGAGCAGGAGCAGTTCCGCGACGCGGTGCGTCGGTTTCTGCGCGACCGCTCGCCGCCCACGGAAGTGCGCCGACTGATGGCCGACGAGCGCGGCCACGATCCGGACGTCTGGCGACAGATGTGTCAGGAACTCGGTCTCGGCGCCCTGCATGTGCCGGAAGAGCGCGGCGGGCAAGGGTTCACGGTGACCGAACTCGGCATCGCTTTCGAGGAAATGGGGCGCGCGCTGCTGTGCGCGCCCTATCTGTCCTCGGTGCTGGCGACGACTGCCGTCGCCGAGGCATGTGGGCGCGAGGAAGCCGAGCAAATCGTCTCCAGGGTCGCCACCGGCGAGCAACTTGCCGCGCTCGCGCTGACGGAAGCCAACGGGCGCTGGGACACCGGCGGAATCGAGCTCGTCGCCCGGAACGACCGACTGAACGGCAGCAAGATGCATGTGATCGATGGCCATGTCGCCGATGTCCTGCTCGTCGCTGCCCGGGCGTCGAGCAGCACCGGCAAGGAGAGCCTCTCGCTGTACGTCGTCGCCGCGGATGCCCCAGGCATCACCCGCCGCTCACTCACGGCACTCGATCCCACTCGCAAGCTCGCCCGCGTCGACTTCGCCAATGTCGAGGCACGCTGCATCGCAAGCGATGCCGCTCCGGCGCTGCGCCGAACGCTGGACTTGGCTTGCGTTGCGGTCGCCTGCGAACTCGCCGGCGTGGCCGAGGCCCTGCTCGAGTCGGCCGTCGACTACGCCAAGCTGCGGATGCAGTTTGGACGCGCAGTGGGGTCGTTCCAGGCCATCAAGCACAAGTGCGCCGATCTCTTGCTGGAGGTGGAGCTCGCCAAGTCGGCCGCTCGCTACGCCGCCGAGGCGGCAACCCAGGGCGACCCCGACTTGCCTGCCCTCGCCAGCCTCGCCAAGGCCGCTGCCGCCGACGCCGCCATGCGGGCAGCGCGGGACTGCATTCAAATCCACGGCGGCATCGGCTTCACCTGGGACAACGACACCCACCTGTGGTTCAAGCGCGCCAAGAGTGGCGAGGTGCTGTTCGGCGCCCCGGCCTGGCACCGCGAGCGTCTGATGCAATGTTGGGAGGTGTGAGTTGAGCGAAGCGGCATCCGCCGACCCTTCGGCCGACAGCATTCGCCGCGAGGTGCGGGAATGGCTGGAGGCAAACTGGAACCCGGACGAAGACCTCGTGGCCTGGCGCAACCTGCTGGCGGACACGGGTTGGGGCATGCCGGTTTGGCCCAGGCGGTGGCACGGGCGCGACCTGCCGCAAGCGCTTGCGCCGGTGGTGGACGAGGAATTCGCCCGACTGGATGCCGTCGGCGTCGCCAAGACCGGCATTCGGCTCCTGGCCGCGGCCACCTTGCTCGAACACGGCAGCGATGCCCACAAGGCAAGATTCCTGCGCCGCATCCTCACCGGCGAAGACACCTGGTGCCAGCTCTTCAGCGAGCCCGGCAGCGGCTCCGACCTCGCCGGCGCAACCACCCGCGCCGACCGCCACGGCGACCACTGGATCGTCAACGGCCAGAAGGTGTGGACCACCAGCGCCCACCACGCCGACTACGGCCTCCTGCTCGCACGCACGGACTGGGACGTGCCGAAGCACCAGGGCCTCTCGTACTTCGTGCTCGACATGCGCCAGGAGGGCGTCGAAGTGCGCCCGCTCAAGCAGATGAACGGCCATGCGTCGTTCAATCAGGTGTTCTTCACCGACGCCGTGGTGCCGGCCGAGAACCTCGTCTCCACCGTCGGCAACGGCTGGCAGGTGGCCATCACGACGCTGATGCACGAGCGGCGCGGGGCGGACGGCCTGCGCGGCGTGCAACGAGAGCGGGACCTGCCCGGACGCATTTACGAGCAGGAGCGCGAAGAGACCGCGGTGGCGCTGGAACCTTACAAGTGGTATCCGCAGCGGGCCGGACGGGTCGATCTCGTGATCGAGCGGGCGCAGGCCACGGGCCGCAACGCCGACCCGGCCACCCGGCAGGAAATCGCGAAACTCCTGACGATGGCCAAGAGCGCCGAATGGACCGCCCGCCGCGCAAGAGCCGCGCAGCAGCAAGGCCGCCCGCAGGGCCCGGAAGGCTCCCTCGGCAAGCTCGCATCGAGCAACATCGCCCGCCAGGCCTCCCACGTGCATACGTTGATCGCCGGCGCAAACGCCATGCTCGCCGGCGAAGACGGCGACCAGGGCGGCCTGATCGCCGAAATCCTCGTCTCCGTGCCGGCCACCTCCATCGCCGGCGGCACCGACGAAATCCAGCGCAACATCATCGCCGAACGAGTGCTGGGCCTCCCCAAGGAACCCCGCATGGACGCGGGCCCGTTCCGCGACGTAAAGCGGAACTGACGCAAGGGCCCCGAACCGCTGCAGGGCCTTTCTACCGGGCAGCACTCTGTGTCGGTCCATGCCCGAAGGGTTGCGACCGCATCGCCTCTCGCCGTTCCTTGGGGATGGCGATGTCGAACGACAGCTCTGGTGCATCTCGCCACACCGATGCAACAAAGGCCGCATGGTCTGGGCCGCGGTAGCATGGCGACGCCTAACGCAGTTGAACTCCGATGGCTGCATCTTCCGACATTCGTCCCCCGTTTCTGGTCTTTCTCGGCGACGCGCCTGATGCGTTGGCGGCGAAGACCGGGCAGGGGATCGTGGATTGGCGGCCGGAGCGAGTAGTTGGGCAGATGCGGTTGGCGGGATGTGGGGCCCACCTTGCGGTGCCGGAGCTTGGCATTGGCGAGGCCTGTGCGCTTGGTGCGCAAACCTTCGTCATCGGGGCGGTCAATCCGGGTGGCACGTTGCCGGACGCCTGGGTGGCATCCATCGTGGCGGCACTTGAGGCCGGCATGGATGTGGCGAGTGGCATGCACGCTCGACTCGGAGCCGTTGCGGCCATAGCTGCCGCGGCAGCGCGCGCTGGGGGGAAGCTGCACGATGTTCGACACTCGACGCGTACATTTCCGACGGGCAATGGCAAGCGTCGGAGCGGCCGGCGCCTGCTGACGGTGGGCACGGATTGCTCCATCGGCAAGAAGTACACGGCGCTGGCAATCGAGCGAGAACTGCACCTCAAGGGGGTTCGGGCGGACTTTCGCGCCACCGGGCAGACTGGCATTCTCATCGCCGGTTCGGGTGTCGCCATCGATGCGGTGGTGGCGGACTTCGTCTCCGGCGCGGTGGAGACGCTCACGCCGGACAACCACCCGGAACACTGGGATGTGATCGAGGGACAGGGCTCGCTGTATCACCCCTCGTTCGCAGGCGTGTCTCTGGCCTTGCTGCACGGTGCACAGCCGGATGCGTTCGTCGTTTGCCACGAGCCGACCCGCCGCACCATGCGGAACGTGCCAACGCCCATAGCCGACGTGGGCGACGTGATCGAGGCGACGATCCGACACGGCCGGCTCACCAATCCCGACATCCGCTGCGTGGGGCTTGCCATCGACACGTCGCGTCTAGCCAAGGACGAAGCGGAGCGAACCTTGGCCGAGCACGCCACACGGTTCGGTCTGCCGGTTTGCGATCCGATGCGAACGGGCGTTGCGCCGCTTGTGGACGAGCTCCTGGCGCCGTGACGCTGCGGGCGACGGCCACCATCGAAAGCTGGCCCATCGCCGGCGAGTTCACCATCGCTCGTGGATCGAAGACCACGGCGGACGTCGTGGTGGCGACGGTCGTCGATGGCGATGCCAAGGGTCGCGGAGAGTGCGTCCCGTATCGCCGGTACGGCGAGTCGGTGGAACAGGTGGCAGACGAGATCGAGTCGGCACGGATTTCGGGCGATCGCGACGACCTCATGCGAGCCTTGCCCGCCGGCGCCGCCCGCAACGCCATCGACTGTGCGCTGTGGGAACTCGACGCAAGACGCCAGGACAAGCGCGTGCGGGAGCTCCTGGACGTGCCTCCCCGCGCCCACCTCGTCACGGCCTTCACCCTCAGCCTGGCCTCGCCCTCGAGCATGGCCGAAGAGGCCGAACGCCACGCGCACATGCCCTTGTTGAAGGCAAAACTCGGCGACAGGGACGGTCGCGATGCCGAACGCCTTCGCGCGGTGCGCCGGGCGGCACCGGACTGTCGCCTCATCGTCGATGTCAACGAAGGCTGGGACGCCGCAACGCTGGCGAGCGTCGCCCCGGTTGCCGCCGATCTTGGCGTGGAGCTCATCGAGCAGCCGCTGCCGGCGGATGCCGATGCAATCCTCGCCACCTACGACGCCCCGGTTCCCCTCGGTGCCGACGAGAGCGTTCGCGACGGCGCCGAACTCGCCCGCCTCGCCGAGCGCTATCAGGTCGCAAACATCAAGCTCGACAAGACCGGCGGACTCACCCGCGGCATCGAAGTGGTGCGGGAGGCGGAGCGTCTCGGCTTCGAGGTCATGCTCGGCTGCATGGTGGCCACTTCCCTCGCGATGGCGCCGGCACTGATGCTGGCAGGCCATGCGCGCTTCGTGGACCTGGACGGGCCATTGCTGCTGGCAAGGGACCGTGCAGGCGGCCTTCACTACAATGACGGCGTGGTGTCGATGCCCGACGCCGACCTTTGGGGATGACATGAGCGAGCGACTGATCTGGCGCGACGGCGAGTTCATCGCCTGGGACGACGCCACCGTGCATGTGCTTTCGCAAAGCCTGCAACGGGGCTCACTGGCGTTCGACTACGTGAGCGTTCGCGACACGACGCGTGGCGTCGCAGTGTTCCGGCTGCGGGACCATGTGGAACGCTTGCTTACGACCTGCCGGATCGTCGCTCTGCCGCTTGCATGGGGTGCCGACGAACTGATCGAGGCCTGCGCCGAGGCGGTGCGCCGCAATCGGGGCGCCACGTCCATCAAGATCAGCGCGCTGATCCCCTCGGTGGAGGTCGAGCTCGTGCCGCAAGACCCCCGGGTCGCGGTGTTCATCGCCGCCTACGACAGCGCCGCCGACATCATCGCCAAGAATCCCGGCGAACTGCGACGCCGGCCGACGCTGTCGCTGAAGGTCGAACGCGACAAGTCCGGTCGCCGCGAGGATGTCATCCCGCCCCACGCCAAGGTCGCGGCCAGCTACACGGCACCCATGACGGCGAAGTGGAAAGCGCGACGCGAAGGCTATGACGACGTGATCCTGCTCGACGAGCACGGGCATGTGGCGGAAGCGCCGACGATGAACCTGTTCGTGGTGGACGATGGCGGGGAGCTCTCGACGCCAGAAGGCGACCGCGTGCTGCTCGGCATCACCCGTTCCTCGGTGATGGAGATCGCCGGTGCCGAGGGGCTCACCTGCCGAGAAGCTCCCTTGACGGAGGTTGCGCTGAAGTCGGCGAGGGAGGTGTTCCTCACCGGCACGTCCGTGGGCGTGTGGCCGGTGGTTCGCATCGATGGCGCACCCGTTGGCGACGGTGTGACGGGCCCGACGACCATGCGGCTCGCGGCCCGCTATCGGGCCATCGTGTCTGGCGAAGATCCAGCTTTCGAACATTGGCTGCATTTCGTTTGAGGCGCACTTCCTCCGTGCGCGGCGCCACCCTCCTCGCATCGGAACCGAAGAGTGCCAACCTGCCGAGACGTGGTGGCGGCCCTTCGACATGGACGGGCCTCGGCGCCTTCCTGCTCGCCGTCTGGCTGATCTCGCTGTGGGGCCTGATCGATCCGCACTTGGTGGGCTTGCTGGCGCTGGAGCCGAGGTCGGTGGACGGTCTTGTGGGTGTGGCCGGCATGGCCTTCGTGCACGGCTCGCTGGAGCATTTGGCGGTGAACACGCTTCCCCTCGCGGGTCTCGCCGTCCTCATCGCCCTGCGAGGCGGATTGCAGCTTGCCTTGGCGACAGTCGCCATCAGCCTGATTGGCGGGCTACTGCTGTGGTGCTTTGGACGCAGCGGAATGCACGTGGGAGCCAGCGGGCTCGTCTTCGGCTACCTCGGCTTCGTGCTCGTGCGCGGCGTCTCCGAACGCCGCCTGTCGTCGTTCCTTCTCGCCGTCGTCGCCGGCCTCCTGTACGGCGGGTCGCTGCGCGGGCTCTTGCCAAGCGCGATGGAGGTCTCGTTCGAGGCGCACATTGCCGGGTTCGTCGCTGGGTGCTTCACCGGATGGAGGCTGCCGGGCTACAGCGAACGACTTACGACTCGGCATGGCGCTGGCTCGCCTTAGGACCGAGGTACGCCGAGCCATCTGCTCGCAAGGAACTGGGCAGCCGGCGCCGCCGCCTCCGTCCACGGCAGGACGCTCTGGGGAAGTGCCGCACGGATGTGGGGTATCGAGTCGGCCCCCGAGGGTGCTCCCTCCAAACTACCCCTTCAAGCCGAGTGCCCTTTTCAAGGCCAGCGCAGGTTCAGGTTCATCTCGGTGCTGGCGCCGTTGAACCACTCCACCACCTCGCGGTGGTACGGGATGCCCAGCTCCCGGCGTCTCGCCGCTTCCTCGTGTTCGATGAGGCCCGCGTAGTACACGCGCTCGTGGCCGCCGGCGGGCTTCATGTCGGCGATGCGGCGGAGCAGCGCGTCCATGTCCTCCTTGAACTTGGCGAGGTCCGTGAAGGCGTCGATGCGGAAGGCCATGACGAATTGCGACAGCTTGCCGCCACCGGCCATGAAGCCGGGGCCGTTGCCGGAGAGGATGCCGGACATGATGTCGGCCACCGTCGCGAAGCCCATGCCCTTGTGGCTGCCGTTCTCCCGCGTGCCGCCGAAGGGGGGCATGAAGAACTTGCCGTAGTCCGGGGCGTCCACCCGATCCATGATGGGGTTGCCTTCGAGGTCGGTGATCCAGCCGGGCTCGAGCTTCGAACCGATGCGGCGCGTGAGCATGATCTTGTTGGCGGCCACCTGCGTCGTGGCAACGTCGAACACGAACGGCGGCATTTCGTTCGCCGGCGCCGCCCAGGCGATGGGATGGGTGCCGAACACCGTCTCCGAGCCGAACGTCGGCACCATAAGGTGTCCTCCAGCGGACACCATGCACATGCCAATCATGTCCCGCTCGAGGGCCATGAGCGGGTAGTAGGCGAGCATCCCCACATGGCCGCAGTTCTGCACGCCCACCGCGCCCATGCCGAACTCCTCGGCCTTGTCCATGGCGATTTCCATCGCCTTCGGCCCCACCTGCAGGCCGATGGCGGTGTCGGCATCCAGGGTGGCGCTGACGGCAGACTCGCGCACCGTCCTCACGTTCGGCACCGGGTTCATGCGCTCGGCCCGGTAGCCGGCCACGTATTGGCGCAAGGTGTTGGAGATGCCGTGGCTCTCGCAGCCTCTAAGGTCGCTGGTGATCAGAACGTCCGCGCACAGCGCCGCATCGGCATCGGGAACGCCCATCGCCTCGAACACCGCCTGCGTGCCGGCCCGCGCCGCCTGTTCCGAAACCCGAACCTGATCCTCTTCCGGAACCAGAAAGTGCTTGAGCATCACGTACTCCGACAATGGCGTAACCACCCATGAAGAACACGCCACGAACGTATGTCAGGCGCAGCAAAATTCATCCGGATAGATTGGTCAGTTCCGTCCAAAAGCCTACGACCGCGGAATCCATGTCCTTTCGCCCGCCAGCTCCAGCCATAATTTGCTCTGGCAAAAACTGCCTGCGAAGAAAGGACTTCGGTCGTCCTCCGGTCGGACGGTTCTCCTCCGTCACGATGCCGTGTTTGACCAAGGCCCGACGCAAAGTTGGCCACCTCACATCCTCGATAACTCTTTTCATGTTCGGATCCTCAACGCAGACAGGGTTTGACTTCCGATACGCGCGCATGAGCCTTTCCATTAGGTCTCCGAACTCCGGTGCCAGTCGACGATTGGCCCTATTTTTATTATCCAGCCCGCAATCGGCCAAATACTCAAGCACCTTATCCGGCGCATAAATGAGCTGATCACTGTCCGCTGCATGTATTCCTACAATGTCATGCTCCGGGTCCAATCCTTGGACACCAATCCGCGTCCCATTGCGCGTCATTCGAGGCTCGATCAGCGTGACCCTTTCCGCCGTGCATTCCTCGAAGCACACATTAGCGAGGCTTGTGCGCCGCATGACCACGTCGCGGAAGGCACACCTCCGAAAGACGAGATTGTCAAGGCTTCCACCGGGAAGCGTCACGTAAGCTATCTCCTGTCGCTCGATTGTGCCATCACAAGCGAGTTCCGGTAGCATTGCCAACACCAACCTTCCCGCGTTATCCCGAACCTGCTCCTGACGCAATGACTTTGCGCGGCCAGCCTCGGACAGACGGTGCAGCAAGGCCGTTAGACGGCCTGTCGCTTGGCCTGATGTTGCTACCCTGAAATGGAACGCCGCCCGATCTGCTACTTCCTGCGGTAGCGCGGACGCACCCAGAGTTGCCCTTAGGTTGGCGGACACATCTTTGAGGTAGTCCTCGGCGAGAGACCGCGCAAGGAAGTCGAAGAAGAAGGTCTCGTGCTCGAAGGTTACGCCCGCCCTGGCAGTATCAGAGGATGTCAAAAACGCCATCGCCGGGGCTCGCTGCACCACCACTTGCTGTGACTCGTGCCGTACGCCTATGTCTTCGAGGACCAGTTCCGCCACCAAGCGCACTTGGTCGGCGTCGAGTTCACGCACCTGGACAGTCCACATCTCCTGCGCCGTCTCACGTAGGATACGTATGACATCGCTCCCCGACAGAAGGGGTTCCCCTCGTCGATCTAGAAGCTTCTCTCTTCGCTCACGCTCAACGTACCCGTCTACTAGGGTACCCAGCAGATCATCTCCGAGTTCGAAATCAGGGTGCTCCAGCACAAGATCCACGGTCCTTGTGAAAAAGAGTGGCTTCGTAGCCAACTCCGGTTCCTGCGCCACGAGCTGGAATACGTCCCGTTCTACTTTCTCTGTATTCACTCCGCTATCAGTGTTCGATTTGCCGTCCATGCGCAATGCGAAGTACTTTCGACAATCGTCCTGAGACCAAGGCTTCATCTCGACGGGCTCGTGGGACCACGCCTGCTTCCCATTCCTCGCGAGCGAGTCGGTACGCGACAGGAACTGCTCCTCGTAGTAAGCGGATCGGGCGGATGCAAGCAGCTGGCCCTCACCGTGTAGTCTCTCCAGAAACTCCCCCAAGGAACTGAACGCGTCCTCGTATCCGGAGACCCCAAGAAGCTCGTCAAAGCCGTCGATCACGGGGACCATTAGGTCCCACGTGGACAACGACGGTACGGCGTGATAGGTGATCCCAGCCCGGAGGTCCTGCAAGGCGACCGCAAGCGCTTCGTCCAAACGCGCCAAAGCTCTTCCTTGAGCATTCACGTAAAGCAGGATTTTCTTTACCTGCCCGCGAAGGAAAGCCTCGGCCTGACGCCCTACGAGCTGCCGAAGCACTTGCGTCTTCCCAGCACCGGCGTCGCCCTTCAACATGATCACACGGGTCCGATCCAAACGGTCCTCGTTCACCAAACCTTCCAGCAAGGCAACGGCGGAGCACTCCTCCTCCCCTTCGCGCGTCGCCTTTGAGTCAACATAGTACCTCGGCGAAAAAGACTGAGAAATCATCTGTGCAACATGGCGTAGGTCGGCCGCTTCCGCTAAGAAACTTCGATAGGGCTTGTCTTGGCCGCTATCCTCGACGCGAACGCCACTATCCAGGGAGTGAACGAACTCGGCTTGACGCCGCTCACCGCGCATGGCCCATTCGGCGATCAGTCGTCTTTTGTCACTCTCGCATTCAACGGTAGTGCCGGGATCCGACAGGCATGACAAGTCGAACTGGATGCGTTCCTGCCAGCTTCGATCAGGCATCGGAGTACCCTCCAATGATCCTCAGGCCGAGCATTATGAGGTGACGGTCATTCGGTCTGTCAAGCAACGTGTCTCGACGGATCCACCGCACAGTAGAGGGGTTGTTTGCATGCGCGACCAATAAGGGTGGCACGAGGTCGTCGTCATCGGAGAAGATCGCCACGATCTCGCCCTCGCCGGCATCCCTAGCCAGGATCGCAGCGTCACAGCCCAGCATTTGATCCACCATCTTCTGTCGTCTTCGTCGCGCTCGGAACCTCACAGTACCGCGCAGCGTGAAATCTGGGTAACGCCGGAGGGAGGTGGCGAGCGATGGGCGAACGACGATTCCGAGGCGCCGTCCGCGAAGGTAGGGAAGCAAGGGCACCAAGACAGCCGCATCGGGGCTTTGGTTCCCGGCCTCGTCGATCCAGCCACCATAGAGTCGGATGTCCACTTCCCTGACAACGCCCAACGTGGCGAACGTCGAGGCAACGCCATCGAGGATCCGCTCGGCGGCGTCCTCGACTTCGGCGCGCCCATCCCTGAGTCCCGAGGCCCGCTTGATATAGTTGTGGAAATCAACTAGCGCCAGTCCCGTCACCGCAAACGCGCCCAAACTGCTCAACGGCGATCTTACAGGGGTGTCCCACCCAACGCCACCGATAGAGTGTCCAACGCTAAGTGAGCCTGAAGCGTTCGGTTGGGACGATCATTCGGAGGATGATCGTGACGCTGCAGACCGAACGGCTCCGCACGGTGGAGCAGATCAGGGGCTTCTCGACGGCAACGGGGAAGTGGACTTCAGGCCGCTGGACCGGGACGAGGCGTACGGGTTCGTGCGCCGGACGCTGGTGCGTCCAGACTACTATGCGCTGGGCCGCGCGGGCAAGGGCACGGTGCGCGCGTTCCTGGGCAAGGCGACGGGTCTGTTGCGCGCGCAGGTGACCCGGCTGATCGGCCAGTGCCGGGCGACGGGTCGGGTGGAGGACCGGCGCGCTGCGAACAGCGGCCGGTCGTTCCAGCGGGTGTACACGGCGGCGGACATCCGCCTGCTGGCCGATGCCGACGAGATTGGCGGCCAGCTCTGCGGTCCCGCGGCGTGCGAGGTGCCGCGTCGGCAGTGCGAGGTGTTCGGCGACAGGCGCTTCGAGCGGCTGTCGCGACTGTCCCCGTCGCACCTGTACAACCTGCGGCGGTCGAAGACCTACCGCGCGCGGCGCACGACCGTCGAGCACACGCGGCCGACGACGGTGCGCATCGGCGAGCGTCGGCGGCCGGATCCCGGCGGCAAGCCCGGCCATGTGCGCGTGGACACGGTGCACGCGTGGACTGCGTCCACGTTGGCGACCGCAACGGCGTCAAGGGCGTCTACGACATCAACCTGATCGACGAGGTGACGCAGTTCGAGCATGTCGGCGCCGTGGCGGGGATCGCCGAGACGTTCCTCGTCCCGGTGCTGGAGGAGATGCTCGTCACGTTGCCGTTCGTCGTCGTCGGCTTCCACGCCGACAACGGTTCCGAGTACATCAACCGCCAGGTCGCGGCCATGCTCAACAAGCTGCACGTCCCGGACTTCACGAAGTCGCGGGCGCGGCGTTCCAACGAAACGCCCTCGTCGAGGGCAAGAACGCCAGCGTGGTGCGCAGGTGGCTCGGCCACGACCACATCCCGCAGCGCTTCGCCCCGCAGGTCAACGCCTTCGCGCGGGACGTGCTTTCGCCGTACTTGAACTACCACCATCCCTGCCTGTTCGCCACCGAGGTCCGCGACGCCAAGGGCAAGGTGCGCCGACGCCATCGGCGCCAGGACGTGACGACGCCCTACGAGAAACTCAAGTCGCTGCCGAACGCCGAGCGCTTCCTCAAGCCGGGCGTGACCTTCGCCGGCCTCGACCAGGCGGCCTGCGCGATGTCCGACCTCGAGGCGAACGCCACGCGAACCGCGCACCCGACGAGCTGTTCCGGACCATCGGCCGCGCCGTTCCAACCGCCGCGTGAGCGGGCGCCATGCCGGCAGTGCGAACCGAGGGCCAGCCCCCGAACCCCCGCCCTCGCCGGGAGGCAGGGATCGGCGGTCTGGAACCCCCGGTCCGAAGCGGCACCGGGAACTCCGGCCTCTTCCACCGGACCTCGGTGACCGCCGATCCCTGCCAACAGGGTGTCTCGCCACAGGCGCGTCAAGGGTCCGCTGCGCCGACCGCGACGCCTCGACGCCGTGCCTTGACGCGACGCCTTCCGCCGGGCAACACGACCTGCAAGCCCGGCCGCCGCGCGCGCGTCGCGGTCGCACATGGCCTGGGGCGTGCCGGTCGTTCCTTCCGCCGGCCGCCGCGCGCGCGTCGCGGTCGCCCTTGACCCGCCGCCAACGCTCGTCGAGAACACCAACCCCGCGGCTCTCCGGCGCCCCTGGGACGAGCGTTTGCCCTCACTCGTTGACGCAACTACCCTGCCCGCAACAACACGTCCGAACCGGCAGCCGCGCTCAATCCGGGCACCGACCGTTCAGGCTCACTTTCTCATTGGAAAACGCTTCCGATTGCGGACCCCCAAAGGTATTTGACCGCTGGATGGGCAGTCTGGCTGGCAACGTTACAGTGGGTGGCCATGTCGAGCTTTCGGTAGACTTGGACGTGGTTGAACAATGGAGGTACTGGGCGACGGGCCGTTGGCAGTAGCGGCGTCGGCGGGTTTCCCCGGTAGGTCCAGAACTCGACTTGAGCGGTATCGTCCTAGCACTCGAAACAGCCGTTGAACTGGGCCCTCACGGCAGCAGGACCAGCAGCGGGGTTCTGCGCCCTTGCAGTCTTCCCTAAAGCTGGATCTGGAACTCGCAGCCGCCGTCGACCTGGGCGGAGCGCAGCAGGAAGGCCATGTCGCGACCACGGCATCAAGGAGCGGGCGGCATTGCGGACGGTGGCGGCTACCGACGCGGCGAGACCCATGACCTTGGAGATCGCGCAGACGTCTGGACTCGCCGAGTCCGCTCGGAACCTCCTTGAGGGTCTAGTTGTCGCGGTGGACGGTCATGTGGTAGCTCTGCACCGCTCTCGGATGCAGCGTGACGCAGGAGCCGTTACCTCCAGCGCTGCACTAAGGAGCGGTCGAAGTCGCAGCGGGGGTGCCGCCGGAGTTGACCGCGCATTGGATTCAGTGGTGAAAGCGACCGAGCGCCACCGCGGGCGAAGATGCGCCCAACGGTGGTGGTACAACGAACGCCCCTCGCGACGCTCCGCGACCAGCGTGCGGTATCGTTGAACGCCGTAGGACTTGCTGTGTCCAGCCGGACGGCGAACGGTCAGTGATGACCGACAGCCAGCTTTCGGTCACCACTGACCGGCAATCCCTCATGCCGCGCTATTCGCAACATCAAGCCCCTCTATGGCCTCCATGACCGTTCGCGAAGCGTCAATAGACCATAGTCAAGACAGGCTATTATGCTGCCTTCTCGCCCACCCTCCGGAGACTGGCGTTGAATGGCGTTGATCGGACCCCCGTCCTTGCGGGAGTCGCCCAGCTCGAACAGCGCGCTGAGTTCCCGCTTGCGGCCAAGGAGCCGCTAACGCTGATGATCGAGGCAGTGCGGGCAGCGGCAGAAGACGCGGCTGCGCCCGAGCTTCTGCAGCGTGCCGGGGCCGTGCGGGTGGTGCGCGGCATGTGGCCGTATTCCGACCCGGCGGCCGTTGTAGCCGATGCCATCGGCAATGCCGGCACCAAAACCGGCGTCACCACCTGGGGCGGCAATTCGGTGCAGTCCGCGCTCAGCGTCAGCGCTCTCGAAATCGCTGCGGGAAAGCACGATGCCGTCATCCTAACCGGCGCCGAGTGTGGCCAAACGCAGGCCCGGGCAAGGCGAACGGGCATTGAGCTCGACTGGCAGGAGGCACCCGGCGAACCCGACGAACGTTTCGGCGTGGAACTGAAGATGCGGCATCGCATCGAGGCGCAGCGAGGCATTGCCCAGCCCATCGAGATGTATCCCATCTTCGAGAACGCCCTGCGCCATGCTCGCGGCGAATCGCTCGAAGGGCATGTCGAGAGGGTGTCGGAACTGTGGGCCGGGTTCAGCCGAGTGGCGGCCGAGAACCCCCACGCATGGATGCGCGAAGAAAAGACCGCCGAGGAGATTCGCACCCCCAGCGCGAGCAACCGGCCGGTGTCGTTTCCCTATCCCAAGTTCATGAACTCGAACAACAATGTCGATCAGGCCGCGGCCCTCATCGTGTGCTCGGCGGGGCTGGCCCGGAGGTTGGGCGTTCCCGCCGATCGCTGGATCTACCCGTGGGCCGCCACCGAAGCACACGACACCTACGCCGTCTCCAAACGCGACAACCTGCACACCTCGCCCGGCATCCGCATCGCTGGCGGTCGCTGTTTGGAACTCGCGGGCCTCGAGGTCGACGCCATCGACCATGTGGACATCTATAGCTGCTTCCCTTCCGCCGTGCAGGTATCGGCGGCGGAACTGGGCTTGAGCGAAGCCCGTCCTCTCACGGTTACCGGTGGCCTCACCTTTGGCGGTGGCCCCCTCAACAATTACGTGATGCACGCCATCGCCCGGATGGCCGAGGTGCTGCGGGAAGCCCCGGGCGAGACGGGCCTCGTCACCAGCAATGGCGGCTTCCTGACCAAGCACGCCTTCGGCATCTACTCCACCGAACCGCCTCCCGGCGGAGCCTTCCTGCACGAGGAGCCGCAAGCGGAAGTGGACGCCACCCCCAGCCGTGAAGTGGCGGCGGAGCATCAGGGCGAAGTGGAGATCGAGGGCTACACGGTCATGTATGGGGCCCAGGGCCCCACCAAGGGCATTGCCGCTTGCCTCACGAGCGGAGGCGGACGCACCTGGGGCAACACCGAGGACACGGACACTCTGCAAGCCATGGTGGCCGAGGAGTTCTGCGGCCGCCCCGCCTCGCTCAGCGCCGAGGGGCATTTGGCATTCCGTTAGTTGGGGAGGTTGCGCTCCATCTGACTGGCCCGGGGCCAGCCGCCATCAATCGAAGCCACGGCCCGGAGTGAGGGCGTCTCGCCCTCCATCGCGGCGACACGGGATGGGAACGGCTTGTCCGCGTACAAGACGTCCGGAATCTAATGTCGCGGGCTGGAGATTCGCACATTGAGCGGACGCGGGATTACCACTTCAGTATCCACGGGCGGTTTGCGCGCCTTTCGCTGGTCGCCTGCATCGCCGACCGGCACCGGTCGGGCCGGTTGCGCGCAGCTGCGGAGCTGCCGCCCATGGGCCCACGCATGCTCTGGCCAGCCGCGACTCAAAGGCCGACGACGAACTCACATTGCGTTCTGACTTCATGCGCAGTTGGTGCCGTCCCGTTGCGCACACGACAGGGTGGCCGGTCAGAGGCCATCCTAGGGTCCTTGTGTGGGTGTGCGCACGTCGCGCAGCATGTTCACCAAAGGAACAGCACGCGGATGGGTCGGGTGCTGTTGTCAATCATCTACCAATCGACGGCGATGCAGTTCGTACGAAACGGCCCTGATGTCCCAGAGAGGCTATTGCAGGCGCACGAGGACGGCCGAGTGGTTTTCTTCTGCGGTGCTGGCATCTCCTATTCGGCGGGATTGCCCGGGTTCAAGGGTCTGACGGACCAGATATTCGAGCGGCTCAACATGGAGCCGAACCCGGCGGAGAAAGCAGCGATGGCGGACGGACGGTTCGATGTCGCCATCGGCATTCTGGAAGGCCGGCACGTCGAAGGGCGGTTGGCCGTAAGGCGGGCGCTGGCGGCAACGTTGCAGCCCGACGGCACGAGTGCGAAAGCAGCAGCAACACACCAAGCGCTACTGACGCTGGCACGGGACTCCGAGGATCGGACCCGATTGATCACAACGAACTTCGACCGCCTCTTCGAGTGCGTTGTTGGCGACGAGAAGAAACTCGCCCGCTTCGAAGCGCCTTTGCTGCCTGTTCCAAAGCGTCGCTGGAGCGGGTTGGTCTATCTGCACGGGCTCCTTGGCGAGTCGCCGACGCCTGAGAGCTTGGAAAGACTCGTCGTGTCCGGTGGGGATTTCGGGTTGGCGTATCTGACGGAGCGGTGGGCTGCGCGCTTCGTGGGCGAGTTGCTGCGGAACTACATGGTCGTGTTCGTCGGCTACAGTCTGACGGACCCGGTGCTTCGCTACATGACCGATGCGCTCGCGGCCGACCAATTGCTCGGTGAGGAGCCCCTCGAGATGTTCGCATTCGCGAACCACGCTCGCGGCAAGGAGCAGGCGGCGGTGGAAGATTGGAGGTGGAAGAACGTCACTCCAATCCTGTATCGGAACCATGCGCGGCACTACTACCTTCATCGGACGCTGAGCGAGTGGGCTGAGACGTATCGCGACGGCGTGAACGGGAAGGCTAGCGTCGCACTCGACAGCGCCAAGGCACCCCCCAGCTCGGCGCCTGACCGGGACGATGTTGCAAGCCGCGTACTGTGGGCGCTGAGCGACCCGACAGGGCATCCAGCCCGACAGTTCGCCATGCTGGACCCCGTACCGTCGCTTGAGTGGCTGGATGTGCTCACGGCGGAACGGCATGGGCAACCGGACCTGTCGAGATTCGGCGTGGAGCCGCACCAGCGGGACGGTCCGCTGCAGTTCGCCTTTGCCCATAGGCCAGCCCCAGTGGGGCTCGCTCAGTGGATGACGCTGGCTTGGAATGCGTCCGCTGAGACGCGATTGGATCCACCTATGTCTTGGATCGGCGTATGGCTGGCCCGGCACCTGAACGACCCGCGACTGCTGTTGTGGCTCGCCGCGCAAGGGGGGCGGCTGCACTCGCGCTTCGTCATTGAGGTCGAGCGGCAGCTGGAGAATACCGCGGAGGTCGAGAAGCGTGGTGGCGCGGACCTGCGGGAGTTACTGCAGAACGCGCCCAACGCCGTGCCCTCGCCAACGATGCGGGCGATGTGGCAACTGATGGCCGCGGACAAGGTCGGTCGCCGTGGTTCGTCGACGGATGGAATCGCATGGGCCCGTCGCGTCAGACAAGAGGGGTTGACGGCCCGCACACGAAGCGAGATCCGTGCGCTGCTCGCGCCACGCGTGGTGCCGAGGCCAGCGATCCGTTTGGACTTTTTGGAAGAGGAGACGGAGGCGAGGCAGCTGGACTGGGACATCGAGCTGTTGGCGGATTTGCAGCGGGAGGACTTTACAGCGGAGGGATCCGAAGGCATCGATTTCGGAGGCTTGCTGGAGGACCTCACGTTGCTTCTGCGCGATGCGATGGAGGTGATGCGGGCACTGGGGGACGCGGATGAGAGGGAGGACCCCTCGTACCGCGACCAGCCATCGATCGAGGAACACGCGCAGAACCAGCGGTATCGACGGTGGACGCTGTTGATCGAACTCTTGCGCGATGGGTGGATCGAGGTGTCAGAGTCCGAGCGGCGACGCGCACGTCTTGTGGCGGAGTCGTGGTGGGAGATGCCGTACCCCGTGTTCCGGCGACTGGCGCTGTTTGCGGCGGCACAGCGGACGGTTGTCAGCGTGGATCGTGCAGTTGAGTGGCTGCTCGACCACGGGGGGTGGTGGCTTTGGTCGGTATGCACGCACCGGGAAGTCTCGCGGTTGTTGGTCGCACTGTCCGCGCACTTGGACGGAGAGCTGCAGCAACGTGTGGAGGAAGCTATCGCGGAGGGTCCCCCTCGCAGGATGTACGTCGACGATTTGGCGCCAGGAAAGTGGGAGGAGATCGTCGACGATGGAATTTGGCAGCATTTCGCTCGTCTGGCCGCGGGGGGCGAGTTGGGCGAAACGGGACGGCGTGTGGTGTCGGAACTGCAACAGCGCCACCCGAGTTGGTCACTGGGGGTCGATGAACGGCGCGAATTCTCGACTTGGATCGAGCGGGGCGTTGGGCGTCCGGAGACCGCGACACCAGAAACGGTAGAGGGGTTGGTCGAGTGGCTCCGGGAGAATCCACAACACGACGACTGGGCGCGGGACGATTGGGGCCGACGGTGTAGGGAGGATTACGAAACCGCGTCGAAAGCCCTGCGCACTTTGGCGAGGCAGAGGTGGTGGGCAACCGGGAGGTGGAACGAGGCATTGTACGCATGGACGGACGACAACCTATCCCGCTCCTGGACGGAAATGTCGCCGGTGCTGCGACAGGCGCCCGACGAGTTGCTGAGAACGCCGGGTTTGGGCTACTGGTTGCGGGGAGCGGGCAGGTTCGCAGCGGGAGGGGCTGGAGGGGCAGACGTCGGCTTCGTGGCGCTGTGCGAGCGCGTGCTCGACCTTGCCCCCGAAGACGATGCCGTCGCGGCTTCGGACAACCCGGTGAATGGCGCGTTGAACCATCCTGTCGGTCAGGTGGTGGAGGGTTTACTGGACTACGCGTTGAACGCCGGGGGCGATGGATTGACATCATCCGCCAAGCGGGTGCTGGAGAGGGTCTGTGACTTGAGGGCGGCTCGCTACAGGGCTGCCCGCGTGATGGTGGCTTCGCGTGCGTTGCCATTACTCGTCCGGGACGAGGAGTGGGCCCTGAGCATCGTGATTCCGATGTTCGACTGGAGCCGGGATACGAGAGACGCTTGCTTGGCATGGCGCGGCTTTCTCTCGGCGCCGCGCTTTCACGAGGGCTTCCTTGATCATGTGCGGCACTGGTTCGTACGGGCTGCACGCCACTACGATGAGCTCGGCAGCCACGGGACGCAGTACGCGAGGTTGCTCGCGTACGTCGGCTTGCGGTTGCTTCCGACGTGGAGTTCGAGCTTGCGGGACGCCATCGAGCAATTGCCCGAGAGGGGCTGCGGCAGATTCTCGGGACATTCCATCGGGCGCTGGCAGCCGATGAACGGCGCGGGGACTACTTTGAGAATCGCGTGCGGCCGTTCCTTCGCCGTTTGTGGCCCAAGACGAGGGATAGGTTGACGCCCGGCGTATCGGCTGCATTCGCACAACTCTGTCTTGTCGCCGACCGGGCGTTCCCTGAGGTCTTCCGGGAGGTGCGCGCATACCTTTCCGGTGGCAACTCGGCGTCAGATCATCTCGTGTACTCGTTCAACGCAAAGGGATACTCGGGCCGGTTCCCTGCGGAGTCGCTGGAATTCCTGGGCTTGGTGCTCGAAGGCGCGAACGTAGTGTTTCCGGAGTACCTCCGCGAGTGCCTTCGCACGATCCGTGGTGCGCAACCGGCGCTGGAGGAGACCGCAACGTTTCAAGGGCTGTTGAGGGATGCCGGAGGGACGCTTGAGTAGCAAAGCAAGATGGGCGCTCCGACCCGTTGCTCGTTCAATCACCGCTGCCATGGACAGGTGGGCGTCGCAGCAATTGATGCCGACTCTCTGTGGGAGAGGTTCCCCTCTCGGCCCCCGGACGCGGGGCACTTTCGGTTGGGTGTGGTTGTTTGGGGAGGTATTCCGTACTCCCCAGGCCATGCAGGCGGTGAGCATCCCGCGACCCGGTTGGCCGAGCGCGAGCGTGCGGAAACACAGCCCGGAAATCACACGCCCATGCGCGACTTCTGGCGTGATTCGGAACTGCATGAGCAGGGACGGCTTGGGCTTAAGGCAAGAAGCGTTGTCCGAACGTAACGGTTCTTGTGGCGCTAGTCGAAGAGGTTGGCGAGATTCCGCTTCATTGCGTCAGCAATGTACAGCGCCACGGCTTGAATGGTGGTGGTGGGGTTTACGCCGCCTGACGTGACGAAGACGCTGCCGTCCACCAGGAAGAGGTTGCGCACGTCGTGGCTGCGGCCCCAGTCGTTGACGACGGAACGTTCCGGGTCCTTGCCCATGCGGGCGGTGCCAAGCAGGTGCCAGCCGGCCATGCGCATGGGCGATGGCATGGGCTCCACTTCAATGGCACCCGCGGCGCGCATGGCCTCGGCGCCGTGGGTGAGGCCGTGGTCGAGCATGCGGCGGCTGTTTTCGCTCAGGGTGTAGGTCACTTTCGGCGCCGGGATGCCGTCGGTGTCCTTGAGCTCTTCGTCGAGCGTGACGCGGTTGTGCTCCTCCGGCAGATCCTCGCAGCAGATGCCGAGATGCACCGTGCGGTCGTAGCGGCGCCGGAATGCCTCGTGGTGGCCTTCGCCCCAAGGGATGGTGCCGCTCGCTAGCCCTCCCATCGCTGTCTGCACGGCGGAACCGCCGCGGGTGATCTGCACGTCGTAGCCGCGCACGAAGCCGCGCTCGGCGTCCGTCTCGTAGAACTCCTGGCTCAACATGCAGGTGCCTTGAGGGCCGTAGTGCGAGGCAAGAGGTTGGTCAAAGACCCCTGCCACCATGCCCCAGGGATGCAGCATGAGGTTGCGGCCGACGAGGCCCGAGCGATTGGCAAGACCGTTCGGGAAGCGTGCCGAGGTGGAATTGAGCAGCAGCCTCGGTGTGCCGACGCCGTTGCAGGCGACGATCACCACTTCGGCGCGCTGGTGCTGCTCGACGCCGTCGGCATCGTAGTAGATGACCCCGGTGGCCATGTCGCGCTCGTCCACGGTGATTTCGCGGACGCGACAGTGCGTGCGCAGCTCGACGCCGGCGCGCTGCGCCAGCGGCCAGTAGGAGACATCCGCGCTGCTCTTGGCACCCTGGGCGCAGCCGGCGTTGCAGGGGCCGAGGTTCAGGCACTTGTCGCGGCCCTCGTATGGGCGCGTGACGATGGCGCTGTCCGACGGCCACCAGTGCCAGCCGAGGTTGTTGAAGCCGCGTCCCATCGCTTCACCCATTCGCCCCAGGGGCACCGGCGGCAGCGGCGGCTCGTGCGCGGGAATGGCCGGGTCGCCAGCAAGGCCGGAGACCCCGATGTTGCTGTCGTTCTGGGCAAAGTAGGGTTCGAGCGCCCAGTAGTCGATGGGCCAGTCGTCGGCCACCCCGTCGAGGGAGCGGACCCGGAAGTCGGAGGGATGGAAGCGCGGGAAATGGGCTGAATAGAGGATGGTGCTGCCGCCCACCGCGTTGTAGTTCAAAACGGCAATGGGCGAATCGGCGTCGTTCACCGGATAGTCGGAAGGCAGTTGCCGAATGTTGGGGCTCGGCGCGAACTCCTGTGCCCGCGCCGTCTCCCAGTCGCGCCGCGTGCTCGGGTACTCGGCGGGATTCATCCACCCGCCCTGCTCGAGGCAAACGATCCGCATTCGCGTTTCGGCCAGGCTCCACGCCACCGCCGCTCCAGACGCACCCGCGCCGATGATGAGTACATCAACCACATCGTCCGCCATCACGAGACCTCCCCTCCGCCTCGAGCCACACTCTACCTGCTCGGAGCTTGTGCCGTAGAAACCGCGCAGGGTCCGAACCGGAGGGTGAGCGTAAGCGAACCGGGGGGCAGCGGTCGCGAAGCGACTGGCGACGTGCTCGTTAGGGGGCGCTAGGAGTCTGCGCCGTAGGACGATCTCGCGCCGAAAATGTGGTGTGATCCCCCATTGCTCGCCCCGAAACGTTCCTGACGAGGGACAGGACCTCCCAGAAGATGGATTTTTCTCGCCGTATTAGGGTGCATGTCCCCGGAAAAGTTTCTACGGCGCAGACTCCTAGCGCGCTTCCGGCGCAGCCGTTGGGGACATTCGTGCCCAAGAGCCGTCGCCCGGCGCAAGCCGCGCCATAATGGACTGTCCACACCGAGGGCTGGACTCTCATGCACCAAGGCCAGTTGTCCACCGCACGGCAAGGCTTGATCAACGATGGCTACTGCCTCATCGACGACGCGATGGCGCATGCCGATGTCGAGCGCCTCCGGCATTGGTCGGACGACTGGCTTGCGCGCACAGAGCACCCGAAGCAGTGGAAGTATCAAGGCTCGGACGTCAAGATTTCCGGCGTTCGCGCCCACCGCGCCAGGCGCTTCCACCACTTCCCAACCGACAGCACCGTGGACTTCCTCATCGAGCAACCCGCCGCTCTGCTCGAGGCGCTGGGCTTTGGCGAGTTCCGCTCCATAGGCCACTTTCAGATCATCTCCAAGCCGCCCGGCGGCGCGCCGCTCTACTGGCATCAGGACTGGATGCGCTGGGACGACCCCATGAGCCTCTCGCCGTGGCCGCAGGTGGTGTTCCTGAACTGGTATCTCACCGAAACCCACGTCGCCAATGGCTGCCTGCGCGTCATTCCCGGCAGCCACCGCCAGCGCACGGACCTGCACGGCCACCTGATCCCGCCCCACGAAAGCGGCGGCTACGAGGTGGAAGAAACCAACGAGTGGATGTTCCACGACCATCCGAGCGCCGTGGACGTGCCGGTGCGCCCCGGGCAACTGATGATCGGCGACGCCCGCCTGCTGCACGGCACCCACCCGAACACCACGGACGAGCGCCGCACCGTGTTGCTCGGCTGGTTCAACCGCTGCTCCATCGAAGTGCCCACCGGCTGGGAGGGCGACGTGCCGCCCGAGATCGCAGAACGCGACCCCGCCTCGAAGTTCCCCGCGAATCGGGTGCCGGGGCAATACTTGCGCTGAGTCGCCCCGATTTCGAGCGACGCTGAGGCCTACACTTCCAGCACCAACTTGCCGAAGGTGTCGTTGGCGGCTAGCAGGTCGTGTGCGGCGGCGGCTTGCTGCACCGGCAGGATGGTCTCGATGATGGGCTGGATTGCGCCGGACTCGATCAGGGGCCAGACCTGTTCTTGCAGTGCGTCCATTACTGCGGCTTTGGCGGCGATGGTGCGGGCGCGGAGGGTGGAGCCGATGATGCGTTGGCGCTTCACCATCATGGCCCCCAGGGGGACTTCCGCGATCGCGCCGCCCAACAGGCCAATGATGACCAGGCGGCCATCAAGGTTCAGGGATTTGAGGTTTTCTGCGAGGTAGGCCGCGCCAACGGGGTCGAGGATCACGTCCGCGCCGCTCTCGGACCATTTCCGCACGGCGTCCACGAAACTGCCGTCGTGGCGGTTGAAGCCGCCGTCCGCACCGAGCTCCACGCAGCGGGCGATCTTCCCTTCCGAACCGGCCGTGACGAAGCAGGGGTTGCCAAACTCCCGGCACATCTGGATCGCGGCGGTGCCAACGCCGCTCGCGCCGGCGTGCAGGAGGATGCTGTCGCCGGGCTGTGCCGCAGCCTCGTGGAAGAGGTTGATCCAGGCCGTGGCGAACACTTCCGGTAGCGATGCGGCTTCGACGAAGGACAGTCCCTTCGGCTTCGGCAACACCTGCCCTGCCGGCGCCACGACCACCTCGGCATGGCCACCGCCGGACAGCAACGCGCACACTTCGTCGCCTGGCTTCACCCTGGTGACGCCTTCGCCTGCCTCGCGCACGATACCGGCGCATTCGAGCCCCAATATCGGGCTGGCTCCCGGAGGCGGCGGATAGCCACCGGTGCGCTGGGCGAGATCGGCGCGATTCACCGCGGTGGCGCGGTTGTCGATCTTCACCTCTCCTGTACCCAACTCGGGTTCCGGGGCGTCACCCCAAGTCAACTCGTCGCCTTCAACCAAAATCGCCTTCATTCGCAGGCACTCCCCTACCAGGACATCCGCACCTTCACGCCACGTTCATGGAGGCAGCGCTTCAGCCCGCTGACGGTGTAGTCGCCGTAGTGAACCATCGACGCCACGAGCGCAGCATCCGCCTTCCCTTCCGTGAGCACGTCGTGCAGGTGCTCCGGCAGTCCCGCGCCGCCGGACGCGATCACCGGAATCCGCACCGCTTCGCTGATCTTGCGGGTCAGGTTCAGTTCGTAGCCTTCGCGGGTACCGTCGGCGTCGATGGAGTTCACCACCAGTTCACCGGCGCCGAGCCGTTCCCCCTCGCGCGCCCAGGCCAACGCGTCGATGCCCATCGGCGAGCGCCCGCCATCGATCACCACTTCGTAGCCAGAGGGGCGACTTTCGTCCGGAGCGACTTGACGGATGTCCATGGAGAGGACGACGTTCTGACTGCCGATGGCCTCGGCGCATTCGGCGATGAGGGCTGGGCGACGCACCGCGGCCGAGTTGACGTTGATCTTCTCGGCCCCGGCAAGACGGAGGTCAGTGGCGTCCTGAACGGAACGCACGCCGCCGCCCACCGAGAGCGGAATGAACACCTGCGCCGCCACCGCCTCCACCACGTCGAGGAGGATGCTGCGGCGCTCGCTGCTGGCGGTGATGTCATAGAACACGAGCTCGTCGAGGCCGTCTTCGTAGTACTCGCGCGCCTTGGCCACCGGATCGCCGATGTTCTTGGTGTCCACGAAGCGCACGCTCTTGGCGAGGTGGCCGTCGCGCACGTCGAGGCAGGCGATGACGCGCTTGCTAAGCATGGCCATCCCATGCGGCGAAGCGCTTGAGGAGGGCGAGGCCGACGCGGCCGCTCTTCTCCGGGTGGAATTGCGTGGCGACGAAGTTCCGCCGGCCTATCGCGCAGCAGAATGGGCCTTCGTAGTCCGCCTGGGCAAGCACATCGTCCGGGTCTCGGGGCTGCGGAAAGTAGGCATGCACGAAGTAGAACTCGTCGCCCGGCTCGACATCCCCCAGCACCGGATGCGGACGCGCGACCTCCACCGCATTCCAACCCATGTGCGGAATCTTCAAGGCAGGATCCGTGAGCCGAAAACGCCGCACCATGCCGGGCACCAGGCCCAGGGTGTCGGTTCCACTCTCCTCAGAGTGTTCAAGGGAGATCTGCAACCCCAGACAGATGCCAAGGATGGGCGTCCCGGCGCCATAGGCACCGATGAGCGCCTCGTCAATGCCACCAGCCCGCAAGCTCCGCATGGCGCTGCCAGCGGCCCCAACGCCCGGGAAGATGATCCGCTCGGCGCTCCGCACCACCTCCGCATCAGCACTGATGGCCGCATCAAGCCCCACCTCCCGGCACGCCCGCTGCACGCTGCGCAGATTGCCGGCGTCATAGTCCACAATCACGGCACCACGCCGCGGCGCGTCAGAATCACGGCGCAAACTGTCGCGTTCAGCGTCCAATGGCAACAACTCAAGCAGGCACAAGGCGCATGCTACCAGCCCCACCGTCCCTGGGCCGACGATTGCAAGTACGGGTAGTGTCTCACTTTGACTTGTGCAGTGTCTGGCACCGTCCCCCGGGGGGAGGGCGTCCCGCCCTCCATCGCGCCGCAAGGCGCGCCGCGCCGCCAAGGCGCGCAGGGCACTCGCGGCATGTGCAGGGAGGACGCGCCTGACGGCGCGCATGGAGGGCGGGACGCCCTCCCTCCCTATCCCCTTATGGAGAGTGGTCCCGGCAGGCAAATCGACGCAGTCGCCAGCTGCGAACGGCCATGCGCCACGTCAGGCAAATTCAAAAGTGAGACACTACCCAAGTACGTCGCAGATATTGTGAGTACGTTCGCAAGGAGCCTTCAGCCGGGGAAGCATCCCCGACCGCTGACGCGTAAGGAAGTACCGGCAATTCCCCATCGCTGGGGGCGTACTTCCATGCAGGCGTGAGCATTCTTCCGGCTCCGTCAGTCGCAGCTAATCCGAGAGAAATCGCCGATTCTTGTGAGCAGAACGAACCTACCACCGGCCGGCCGCCGTCGTCGCGCGCCGTATGGCATGGTTGGCGTTCAGTGTGGTGAAAGTCGGAGGTATTTGTTCGGGCGTCATTAACTCCTAAACGTGTCATTTCGCCCTTTTCCGCAATGCACCCGGACTGCCTCCCGCTCTCCGGGTCTACGATGGCTGCGACCATCCGCCAAGCCTTCATGCTTGCACCGAACCGAGCCGCAATGGCCGGTCGTCATCGATCCGAAGGACAGGCCAGGGGGCAGGGGCGCTAACCGGCCAGCCCGCCAGCCTTGGGACCAACGCCTTCGTCACTGGCAGGCAGGCTGCGAGGCACCACCGATGTCGTCAGTCCCTTAGTCCTGGCGCCGCTTCGCGGCGCTTAAGGCAGTTTTCGCTGGCGCGAAAACTGCGAAGGGAAGTACGCGACCGTTCTCCAACTCGACAGTTTTCTACGGCGCAGGCTCCTGGCCGAAGGCGCGAGCAAATGCGAGCCCGAAGGCCAAGCAGTTCGCGAAGCGAACTGCCGACGCACCCGCAAGGCGCGCTGGCAGCCTGTCGGACTTCGGACGGCGCAAGCTGGCCGAATGCCGACAGGGGACAGGACGGCCTGGGCTGGGGCAGGAAGCGTTGTCCGAAGGCAACGGTTCTTGTGGCGCTGGCAGCCTGTCGGACTTTGGGCGGCGAAGGCGGATGTTGGCGGCTTGTGGACGGGGGTGCGCCCCCGGGGCTCTCGGACTGCCGCATCCGGGCGGGCGATTGCGGCGTGTCCGGCGCGGCAGGTCTGGGATGTCGTCGCCGATGTGGCTCCGGTGGGCTGGAGAAGGCCCGGATCCGGGGTTCCGGGGCGGCTTCCAGCCCCGATTCACGCCGCCGTGAGGTTGTGCAGCCGCTTGCAGTTGTACGCCAGCATCGCCAGGCACCACTCGCCCTCCACCTTCTCGATGCCGCGCAGCAGGAACTGACGGAACCCCATCGCCTGCTTCACCACCCCGAACACCGGCTCCACCGTGTGCTTGCGAACCCGGTAGCGCTGCCGGTTCCCCTCCTCGTCCAGCTTCGCCCGCATCGCCTTGATCCACTCCGCCTTCGGCTCCTTCGCCGGACGCTCCTCCGCCGGCTCCGGGCGGAAGTCGTGCTGCCGCCGGCCGCCCTCCGCGCCCGTCGCCACCAGCAGGTCCATGCCGCGGCCCTCCAGCTCCGCCACCTCGCTTCCCGACGCGTAGCCGTTGTCCGCCAGAACCCGATCCGGCACCCCAACCGCCGCCGGCACCGCGTCCACGTCCGCGACCAGCTCCCGGCGGTCGGTCGCGCTCCGGCTCACCCGACAGCCCAGCACCAGCTGGCTGCCGTCCGCGTCCACCACCGCCTGCGCGTTGTACGCCTGCCGGCACTCGTGACGCTCGCTCTTCTTCATCACCCCGCTGTCCGCGTCCGTCAGGTTGACCTGCTCGTCCGGCCTCGGCTTCCCGTCTGGCGGCTTCGGATGCCGACCCTTCGCAGAGCCCTTGCGCGCATCACGCGCCGCCACCTTGCGCTCGTACTCCTCGCGCTCCGACTCCGCACGGCGCTCCGCCCGCTCCTTCAGCTCCGCGCACGCCCGGTCCAGCTTCGCCTTCAGCGCCTCCCGCCGCGACAGCTCCGCAGGAAGACGCTGCGGATCGACCTCGTCCGACGCGTCCGTCCGCTCCGCCTCCGCCAGAAGACCGTCGATCTCCTGCTGAAGCTGCGCCCGCAGCTCCTCCGCACGGTCGTGCCGGATGCCGTTGCGAAGGCTCGCGTTCGCGTCCACCTTCGTCCCGTCCACGCTCACCGTCCCCACCCGAAGAAGCCGCAGTTCCCGCGCCAGAAGCAGAACCTGCAGGAACGCCTCCCCAACCGCCTCGAAGTTCTCCCGACGGAAACGGCAGATCGTGTCGTGGTCCGGGTGGCTGTCCGCCGTCAGGTACCGGACGCACAGACACCCTGCTCACGGATGTCGAGGCGGCGTTCCGTTCCCTGAAATCCGAACTGGGCCTGCGCCCCATCCATCACCGCAAGCCGCGCCGTGCCGAGGGCCATCTGTTCATCACGGTGATCGCCTACCAACGGGTCCAGGTGATTCGCACCCGTCTGGCCGAGCGCGGCGACGGGCCGATGCGCACGGCGAACTGGACGACGCTCAAACGGATTCTCGGCGGCCGTCAGCGGGTGACCGCGACGTTCAAGCGCGCCGACGGACGCACGCTGCATGTGCGCAAGGCGACGCGCCCGGAACCGCAGCAGAAGGCCATCCTCGATGCCTTGGGGATCCCCTCCTCAGCCGGGGGGACACACCAGGCGGTCGTCTGAGGGGAAACCATCACGTCGGGCACGAATGTAGTGCCATGCGCGCGATTCGGTCAACCTAAATTGTTGAGATACAACAGTTTATTTTTTTCGTTGGTAAACTTGGGCTAGCAGTCTGTCGGACTTTGGTGCCTGCGTCACTACAATGGCGCCCGCCGTTTGGGGAGGCCATTTCGAGATGCCGAAGTTCGTGCCGTCGGATCGGAGCCAGCCGTACCTGTTGCCGCCGGACATGCGGGAGTGGGTTCCCGAGGACGACCTGGTGCACTTCGTGCTGGAGGCGGTGGAGCGGGTTTCGATGTCGCGGTTCCGGGTGAACGAGCGCGGCACGGGTTCTGCGCAGTGCCACCCGCGGATGATGCTTGCGCTGCTGGTGTACTGCTACGCGACCGGGACGTTCGGCTCGCGGCGGATCGAGCGGGCGACGCACCGGGATCTGTGCGTCCGGTACCTGACGGCGGACAGCCACCCGGACCACGACACGATCTGCCGTTTCCGTCGGGAGAACTTCGAGGCGGTTGGGGAGGCGTTCCTGCAGGTTCTGCTTCTGGCGCGGGAACTGCGGCTTCTTCGGGTGGGGACGGTGAGCGTGGACGGGACGAAGGTGGACGCGAACGCGAGCCTTCGCAACGGCATCCGGCACGACCGTGCGGAGGAGCTGCGGGCGCAGCTTCAGCAGGAGATCGACGGTCTTCTGGCGGAGGCGGAGCGGACGGACGCGTCGGACGAGGTCGATCCGCAGCGTCTTCCTGCGGAGCTGTCGCGGCGGGAGGCGCTGAAGGCGAAGCTGGACCGGGCGTGCGCGGAGCTGAAGGAGCGGGCGGAGCGCCGTGCGGAGTCGGAGCGCGAGGAGTACGAGCGCAAGGTGGCGGCGCGTGATGCGCGCAAGGGCTCTGCGAAGGGTCGGCATCCGAAGCCGCCAGACGGGAAGCCGAGGCCGGACGAGCAGGTCAACCTGACGGACGCGGACAGCGGGGTGATGAAGAAGAGCGAGCGTCACGAGTGCCGGCAGGCGTACAACGCGCAGGCGGTGGTGGACGCGGACGGCAGCCAGCTGGTGCTGGGCTGTCGGGTGAGCCGGAGCGCGACCGACCGCCGGGAGCTGGTCGCGGACGTGGACGCGGTGCCGGCGGCGGTTGGGGTGCCGGATCGGGTTCTGGCGGACAACGGCTACGCGTCGGGAAGCGAGGTGGCGGAGCTGGAGGGCCGCGGCATGGACCTGCTGGTGGCGACGGGCGCGGAGGGCGGCCGGCGGCAGCACGACTTCCGCCCGGAGCCGGCGGAGGAGCGTCCGGCGAAGGAGCCGAAGGCGGAGTGGATCAAGGCGATGCGGGCGAAGCTGGACGAGGAGGGGAACCGGCAGCGCTACCGGGTTCGCAAGCACACGGTGGAGCCGGTGTTCGGGGTGGTGAAGCAGGCGATGGGGTTCCGTCAGTTCCTGCTGCGCGGCATCGAGAAGGTGGAGGGCGAGTGGTGCCTGGCGATGCTGGCGTACAACTGCAAGCGGCTGCACAACCTCACGGCGGCGTGAATCGGGGCTGGAAGCCGCCCCGGAACCCCGGATCCGGGCCTTCTCCAGCCCACCGGAGCCACATCGGCGACGACATCCCAGACCTGCCGCGCCGGACACGCCGCAATCGCCCGCCCGGATGCGGCAGTCCGAGAGCCCCGGGGGCGCACCCCCGTCCACAAGCCGCCAACATCCGCCTTCGCCGCCCAAAGTCCGACAGGCTGCTAGCGCGCCCTTTCGTCCGAATCATCCCGTTTCGGAAGCCGAACCTGCGTGTCGAGCAGAAGCTCCCCGGCCTCGTCGCGGATCCGTACCGAGTGGACCTCACGGACCTGAATCGGCGTCCGAACCGCCCACGTCCGCCTGTTGCTGTGGCTGATTTCCTCGACGCCCATGCTCTGGCGGTAGAGCTCGATGCCGGCGTCGTCCCACAGCGTGAGCCTGAACTCACCGGGCAAGTCTTTCCGGGCCGGCTGCATGCTTGGGGCGGATGAATACACCGACCAGACACCGTGTTCGTCCACGATGCCTGAGAGCGCGAGGCTACGAGGTTCCGCCGGCCCCATGTCCAGCGGCCCCTCCGCCTCGCCGACCGTGGCCCCTGGCGATGCCTGGACGGTAGTCGAGGCGTTCCCCACGAGCGCCTTCCGCACCCTGTCGCCCCAGCCCATCGCCTTCACATAGTTGTAGTCGGAGATGTACCTCGGGCGGCAGTAACTCATCAGGTCGAAGTACCCGTCCTCCGGAGCAACGAACCTGCCCTCGTGAAAAGACCAGCCGCCACGCGACCCGATTCCGCCGTCGTCGTAAGGAAAGTCTGGATCGACGTCGCCGAGTGGGTCCCCACACGGCGCGTGTGGCAAACCGAGGTTGTGTCCGATCTCGTGCGCCACAGTGTGCGGGTTGTCCCCGTTGATGCTCACGCTACCCGGGCGATGAGCCCTGCCTCCCACGCCGCCTGAGGTCCGCCTGTAGAGCCCCACGAAAAACTCGTCAACGGCGCCTTCCTCGTTCCACAGCTTCACCATCTCACTGAGCATTCGCTTGGTATCCAGTTCCCCATCTCGCAGCTCCGCCGCACTCGGCGAATACTCGAACGTATCCCTCACCCGCAGTACCAGGTCCGCAATCGGCAGCAGACTCACCGCGTGAGAGAGGTAGTACGCCGGGTCCGACATGTCCGGGACCGTTCCCGCCACCGACATCGGCACGAGCACCGGACGAAACACCGGAAGCGATTCCATCGACAACGTCCCGAACTCCGTCGTGGCGAACGTCCCAATGTCAGCGTCCAGGTAGTCCATCGCGTCCGCAACCACCTGAATCCCTCGTTCCTCCGTGACAACCTCGGCAGCAACCTCCGCCAGGTAGCTGGACACATGCCGAGCACCCCTTGAGCTCGTACCCAGGTACTCCGCCTCAACCCGCTTCGCTTCGCCCATCCCGTCAACGTCCAGCGCCAACCCTGGCGGCGCGTTCGAATCGTGCCGCACCCCAACGCGCACCACGGCCTTGCGGCCGGCGATCGTGTCCACGAACGTCTCCACGCCGGTATCCCGCATTCTCGCCGCGATCGGCCCCTGGAACACCTCGACCTCCTCGACCTCGATCGCCCCGTACCGGCACAGGACGTTCCACCCGACCGGCGCTGTCGACCCCCTCACGCTGATCGTGACGCCGGCATGCACGACCTTCTGCGACGGGCACGGCAGCGTGAGCGTATTGGAAACCGCCGAACCAACCGTCGCCCAGCCGCTGGCGCGCGAAATGCGCAAGCCCGCGGTATCCGTGGTCACCCGGTAGTACGCGCGAGGTTGCGCCGACCACGTCGTACGCATCTCCCAGGTCAGGGTCGCGGTGGCGGCCGTTGTCGGTGAACCAGTCGATGCCGCCAGCTCCTCGTCAACGAGCCAGATTTGCACCGGTGTCCCCGAGTCGTCCAGCACACCGCCGTCCACCCGATGCAGCCGGCTGTCCGTCAGTTCCCCATGCGACAGGTCCGCCTCGTTCCCGGCCAGGTCGGTGATGGCGGCGCCCGCGTCAAGACGCAGCGCGTCCGCGCCGATCGAGATGCCCGACGCATCGCTATCCTCGGACGACACCCGGTAGCGAAAACGCAGGCTGGACGTGCCAGCCCGACGTTCCAGAGGCGCCAGTCGCTCCGAACCCTCCCCGTCGCCAAGTGCGATCGCAAGCCGCGGCGTGCCGGTTACGCGTATCGCTTCGCTGAACCGCACCACGACCTCAATGTCCGCGCCCACACCGTACGTGTTGTTGGCCAACGGCCGCGACCTGATGACCACTCGGCTGATCGTCGGGACCGTTGCATCGACAGAGATCGGTGCCACCCCTTTCACAAACGCCGACAGATCGGTGTCGACCGCCGTCCCGTCACCGTCCTCGATCGCATTCGACGGCCTTAGGGCATTCGCCGCCAGCACAACACCGCTCACCGTCTCGCCGTCCGCGACCGCACGTTCGCACACCAGTTGGAACCCCGCCTCGTCGAGCGCGCACGACAGACTGCGAGTCCCCAGCCGCAATCGCACCGGAGACGCCAGCCCCACCGCCTTGTCGAACCCCACGGTTACGCGGATCCATTCCCCTGCCACAAAGACAGCACCGTCTCGCGGGGGATCTACCGACAGTCCGATGATTTCCGCGGGCGCATCCTCTGCCTTGCCTGAAATCGGCCGCCCGTGATCGTCTAGCGCCAGTTCCGAAACGTCGACATCGACCCTCCGACCATGCCTGTCCTCGAATCGAACCGATGACCAGCTCTCCGACGGAATGCTAAAACCGTTCGCGTCGGCATCGTCCTCCCTCACGACATGGCGGAACCACACCCGCCACTGTGTCGGGCCCAGACTCGTCGGGACCACGCTCACGCGCGCCGTTCGTCGCGCGCCGCCCAGAAGGAACTCTGGCGCGCCTCTGACCTCGACCGGGGCGTCGAACGTCAACACGTAAAGGAGCCAGTCGCCTCGCCCCAACACCCGCGCCGTTGCACGACTGCTGGGCCAGACCTTGCGATCCACCAAGCTGGGTGCGCCCGCGCCATCCACCGTCCCGTCGACCGTGTGCCCCACAAGGTCCCCTGTACCTTCCAGCTCGAAGCCGTCCGTGACGGCGTTGGCTGCCCCGTCTTCCACGCGTCCGACGGCGAGACTCCCGTCGACGACCGCGACCCCGTCGGCATCCCTGTCCCCGCGCTGAACTGCATACCTGAACAAGGCGATGTTCCACCCCCGGAATACCCAGCCCCTGGCCTGCCCGCTCTTCCCCCCGATGTCCAGGTCCAATGTGGCTTGACGCGACTCTCGCGAGCCTTCCGGTGTCACGGGGAACACATCCTCCGAAAACGTGACCCAGAACCAGATCTCCTCGCCCGCGCCGTAACCGGCACTTGAGAGCGGCCTCGACACCACCGACACGTCGTACACGCTCGGCTCCAAGGTGTCGGCAAGGCCGCCGTCGACGCTTGCCTCGAACGTCAAAGGCCCCTCCTTCCACACCGTGCTGGCAGGATTCCCCGCCGCATCCGCGATGCCGGGCCAACTCCGGTACAATTCTCCTCCGACGGTCCCGACCAAAAGGCTCGAGGCGACGTCCTCGGGCTTGACCAGGTACCGGAATAGGACAGACTGTCCTTCCGCTGCGATGGCCCTCGCCACACGCCACGCGCTCCCCACCCGAACCCACAGGTACTGGCGGTCCCACGTCTCGTAGAAATCGGCATCCCCGGAGCTGCGAATCCACCACGCGTTCCAATCGCCCGTCTCGTACGGATGGACCTCCTCGTCGAACGTCACCTTCACGAGGATCGCGCCGTTTAGCGCGTAGGTACCGTCGGGTCCTGGCGTGGAGATCAGCTCGATCCCCGTCACCACCGGCGCGGTCCCGTCGACCAGGTGCCCGGGTTGTTCCGTCACGGCCGCGTGCGAAACAACCGCCCGGTTGCCGTCCGCATCCCTCAAACTCGCCGCCGGCGCCAGCCCGTTTTCCCGCAACGAAATCCCGGTATCGTCGGTGTCTCCTGCCGCCACCGTGTACGAGAACACGAGCCGAGAGGTGCCGCTGCCGCGACGATACGTCGCCCGCCTTTCCGCATCGCCAATCTGAATCGCCACCGCCGGCAACCCGGTGACATTCACGCCCTCGTCGAACTCGACCGTCACCTCCACGTCGTCGCCGACCGCATACGCGCCGTCGGGCCCCGGTCGCGAAGTGATCGAAACGTTCGTCAGCCTTGGTCGCCGCGTTCCCGGCCCGTCCACCTTGTGCGCAGCCGCGTCGTTGATCTCGTGGCCCGCAAGCGAAACCTCCGCATTCGTGTCGCCGGCCAGAATCCGGGCACCATCGAGCTTCAGTCCACCGGCCCGCACGCTGATCCCGTCCGGGTCCCGGTCGGCCGCGTCGACCGTGTACGCGAAGTGCAGCCGGCTTCCCGAGTGCATCCACATGCCGGCCCGGCGATTGCGGTTCCCCACTGCAATCTCAAGGGCCGGCGCACCGGCTACCTCGACCTCTTCGGTGAACTGCACCGTGACGCCGATCCGGTCACCCGCGCCGTACGTCAGGTCCGCCCCCGCGCTCGAGCTGACCAGCACACGTTTGACCTCCGGCACGGCCGCCGCCTGAAGCCCGGCCAACACCACCACACCCACGGCAAAGAAGGGCACCAGCCGGCGCCGCACGGACGAACTCGTCGGAATCATGGCTCCAAGCTCCTGTCCCGATTCGGCGCGAGGCCATTCACCGAGCAGGTCAACGCCAACTTGCACGCACCCCTTCATTGACTCTTCCGTCCCACCAGAAAACCATCAATCGACAGGCAGGGGCGCAAAAAAGCCCTTCCCCCCAAGGCCCACCAGCCGGAAGACAATGACAGGGAGGGGGAAGGTACGGGAAGACTAGCAGCTCGATAGGCGCGCTCCTGGCCAAGCAGGTCGAAGACCGGCAGCACGGCCAGAGAGCGTCTGGCCGCTTCGAAGTGCGCGTCGTCGCGAAGCCCTGGAGTACCTCGGCAAGTATCAGGCCCCCCGTTGCCACCACGTCGGCAGCAAATGGTCCAAGCGTTCGGTCTCAGGGGTGGGCGATCCATTGAAGTAGTCGATCCAGACACTGGAGTCCACCAAGGTCATCGATCGCGTCGCATCGCCTCAAGATCGCCCGTCCAACGCAGCTTCCTCCGGAGCCCGCGGATGCGTTCCTGTTCCTTCAACTTGATCAGCGAGGCCAACCCCAACTCGACGACCTCCCGTTTGGTGGTCGCCCCCGTGCCCGCATCGCACCCTTGAGCAGTTCGTCGTCAAAGACAATGTTCGTGCGCATGGCGGCACCAATGTGTGTGGGAAGGGTGGACCATACGCCTCGTTTGGTGGCTCGCAAGCTCGGCCGGGTGCTGCCGCGGTACGGCGCTACGGCACCACACAAGGCCCGTAGGCCAGACACAAACATCCCGTCCTGCACAGAGTGGAAATCTCCCACGGGCAGCCGTCGACTGACTGGCCGGGCGCCCTCGCACCCACTGACGACCGACTCCATCGCCCAGACAGTGCGTGGCCGCCGAAGCCTCATCGCGGCCCTCCAACGTGTCGACCAAGGCCACCGCTCCAAGGGAAGCCTGCGACCTTGGGAAAGGTCGTATGGTCAGGACGAGATTTCCATGTCGGCAGAGAGCTTCAGGCTGCCGGATCCGGCCAGTCTCACATGTACTGAACCCGCGCAGCATCTTGACCGTCGCTCGCCAGCGCCACAATAGAGGCGCAGGCCTCTCTGGAGGGAGGGCATCTTGGCCTCCATCGCGCCACCGGCCACGTCATCTGGCGGGGTGTCGCGCCTACAATTGCGGCTTTGTCTCGACACGGGTGCTTGCGGTGGTCACTCGCGGCGTTCTTTTGGCCAATCTCGGTTCGCCGGCCGCGCCGGAGCGCGACGCGGTGCGCCGCTATCTGAATCAGTTTCTGATGGATCGGCACGTCATTGACGCACCCTGGCCGGTGCGGCGGATGGTGGTGTCGCTCATCCTTCGGCAGCGGCCGGAGGCGAGTGCGAGGGCGTATCGGGCGATCTGGCGGGACGAGGAGCCCGGTTCTCCATTGCTGCATTGGAGCGAACGCCTTGCCGATGCGCTGCGGCAGCGCGTGAACATCCCCGTGGCTCTCGGAATGCGGTACGGGTCGCCTAGCCTTGACGACGCCCTTCAGGCCCTGGCGGCCGCATCGGTGGACGAAGTCCTTCTTATGCCGCTCTACCCGCAACATGCGGGCGCAACCCGAACCACGACCATCGAACAGGCCAAGGCCCTTGCTCCCGACAGCAGGCTGCTCGTGCTGCCGCCGTTCTACGAACGGCCCGAATACGTCCAGGCCATGCGACATTTGCTGTCGCAACAGCTCCCTGAGGATGCCGACCACCTTCTCTTCAGCTACCACGGCCTGCCAGAGCGCCAAATCCGCAAGGCCGACCCCACCGGCAACCATTGCCTGCAACGTCCGGACTGCTGCGATGTGCCCTCCTCCGCCCACGCCGGCTGCTATCGGCATCAGTGCCTGGAGACCACGAAGCACCTCGCCGGCGGCCTCGCCATCCCCCACAGCACGAGCTTCCAATCCCGCCTGGGCCGCCTGCGGTGGCTCAGCCCCTACACGGAAGACCGCCTAAGGGAACTTGCCGCAACCGGCGTGCGGCACGTGGCAGTCGCCTGCCCATCCTTCGTCGCCGACAATCTGGAAACTCTCGAAGAAATGGGCATGAAGGGAGAAGCCACATTCCGCGAAGCCGGCGGCGAGCGCCTGACCCTCATTCCCTGCCTGAACGACCGCGACGAGTGGGCCGACGCCCTGGCCAGATGGACGACGCTCCCTGACCACGAGCTGGAGTCGCCATAATCGTCCGCTGGCACGGCCACTCCCGCCGCGCGAAGCGCGGCCTTGAACCCGTCCAGGTCGTGCGGCGACACGTTCACGCCGCCACCCTCCCACTCGATGCCGATGAAGCGGCCTCGGCGGAACGGCAGTCGCGGCGGCGACGGAGCGGGCGAGACGCGAGGGCGGGCCGTCGCCGGCCGGGGCGCGCACGCGAGGGGCACTTTTCTGCGTTCCGGCGCGACGGCGCCGGTCATCACCCGGCATCTCGTGGATGCAGGCGAACCGCATGGCGAAGCTGGCCGGGGGCGGCGGCCGCAAGGGCAGGCCGCTGGACGCGAATCGACACCATGGCCGGCCACACGCGGGCACAGGACGCCGCAGTTGGCGCGGTGGCGCAGCTGCGCTACGGCGTTGTGCCGCCCGACCGTCGGGCGCAGCACACCTTTCGGCGCAGAGCCAAGCGCGCCAGGGCCGAATGGGGCAGGGTGCAGAAGCGCATGCGCAAGGGCAAGCATGTGAGCCATGCGAACCCCGTAGCAAGAGATCTCCCGCCCGACTGGGAAACCCCCAGTCGGGCGGGGCGGGGCAGCATTCACCCAGACTGTCGCCCTTTGGAGAGTGGGTGCAGGCGTCGCCGCGTCTCATACTTCATGTGATAACGCTTGCTGATGATGTGGCCGACCCACAGCCCCACACCCAAATAAAGGGCCCAAGGGGCAAGCAGTCCAGCAAAATTCTCCGCTTGAATGTCCCAATGCGACCGCACGGCGATACCTACCAGAGCCGCCGCGCACATCGCATAGAACCCACCAGCCCATGCCCGAAAGGGCGGGCAATCAGCAAGTCTCATAGCATTCCTTCCATGTCCCAAATGGGGTCTCAAAGTCCACGCAGGTTTCGACGCAAGTCGGGATTGTTGTACCACAGGTGCCATACGCCATCGAGTTGGCGGCCGCCGGACCGCCATACATCCCTATCTGGAGCGAGCAAGAGTCGGAATTTGGGCTAATGCAGGCAGTGCCCGAAATGCCGACTATCCAGTTCCGTCGCGTGTCGCAATGGGTGATCCTCGCGCTCGCCACGTTGTGTATCGTCGGTGGGCTGCGCCAACTCATCGGAACCTGATTCATGCCCGAACTCCACTTTCCCCCGGCCGGCGAATGGACACGTGGCAACGCTTCGGCACTGGGTTTCGATGCCGAAGCGCTGCAGGCGGCCACACACCACGCCATCGATCACGAGACGCCGTGGTCCATCGACGTCGGTGGCATGGTGGCAAGGGACGATCCGCCGCCCTTCAACCGTCCTGTCGGCCCAACCCGTCCGCGGGGCCCCGCCACGGGCCTCGTCATCAAGGATGGCTACATCGTTGCCGAATGGGGACAGCCGCAGCGTGTGGACATGACCTTCAGCGTCACCAAGAGCTATGTCTCGACTTGCGTTGGGCTGGCGCTGGAGCGCGGCCTGATTGGCGATGTGAACGAGCCGGTTTGCCAGCGCGTGCCGGATGGATTCTCCGGCGAGCACAACAAGCTGGTGACATGGCGGCACCTGCTGCAACAGACCAGCGAATGGAGTGGCACGCTGTTCGGCATCCCGGACACGGTGGACCACAACCGTTCCGCCGCCGACGCCCCGGCACGCAAGGGCATCCCTCGTCCGCTCGAGCGGCCCGGCACCTTCTGGGAATACAACGACGTGCGGGTGAACGCACTGGCCCTTGCCGCTCTGCGCATCTGGGGCGAACCGTTGCCGGAAGTGCTGCGGCGGGAGGTCATGCAACCGATCGGCGCCTCTTCCGACTGGCGCTGGGAGGCATATGACAACGCCAACGTCCCCATCGCCGGGCGGAAGATGGCCTCCGTTCCCGGCGGCGGGCATTGGGGTGGCGGGCTGATGATCGACAGCTACGACCATGCTCGGTTCGGCCTGCTCTGGCTGGCGCAAGGGCAGTGGAACGGGCGACGCATCCTGTCGGAATCGTGGATCAATGCTTCCCTCTCGGCCTGCCCGCAGAATGACCGCTATGGCTACATGTGGTGGCTGAACCCGGTGCAAGCCGCGTGGCCACGGGCGTCTGAGGGTGCGTTCGCGGCGATCGGTGCTGGTGGAAATGTCGTGTTCGTGGCGCCCGAACACGCGCTCGTCATCGTCACCCGGTGGGCCGCCAACCCGAACGACGTCATTGACCGCGTCCTGGGAGCCTGTGCTGTAGAGGGGCGCTAACCCGTCGGCGCGGCCCGCCCCCTCCGAAGAAGCCAGGAGCCTTCAGCCGGGGTTAGCATCCCCGACCGCTGACGCGTAAGGAAGTACCGGCAATTCCCCCATCGCTGGGGCGTACTTCCATGCAAGGCCTCTTCGACTCCACCCCAAGGGGAAGGGTCTGTTCGCGACGGCCCTCTGCACGGAGGGCGTCTCGCCCTCCCCAATGGAGGAATGCAAACGGTTTGCAAATGCGTTTGAATGGTGGCGCAGTGCATGTGGCGAATCGGCCAGGGAGAATTCGCGTGGAGACGATTGACACCGAGGAGGCGCTTCGGGCGGTGATTGGGGAGGAAATCCCCGGGCTCAGCAAGAAGAACGAACCGGTCTTGAGCGAGTTCGCCGTCGATGTCATTGCCAGGGCGCCGTTCCTCGTGCTCTCGACTGCGGATGACCAGGGGCGTCTCGACGCCTCGCCGAAGGGCGATGCGCCTGGCTTTGTGGCTGTGGAGAATGCGCGCACGCTGCTCATCCCCGACCGGGTCGGCAACCGTCTCGCCTATGGGCATCGCAACATCCTTGCCAACCCCCATGTCGGCGTGCTGTTCATGATCCCCGGCACCACCGAGACGCTGCGGGTGAACGGCAAGGCCTCGCTCACCGCCGACCCCGACCTGCTCGAACGGCTGGCGGCGCGGGGGCGCCCTGCGGTGCTGGTGATCCGGGTGGAGGTGGAGGAGGTGTTCTTCCACTGCTCCAAGGCGTTCCTGCGCTCGAAACTCTGGCAGCCCGCGGCTTGGGGCGAACGCCACAAGGTCTCGTTCGGCAAGATGTACGCCAAGCGCAACAACGCCCCGGAGGAGACGGCAGCGGCCATCGACGAAGCCATCGAGAAGGACTATCGGGAGAATCTGTAGGGCTCTCGCTCCGGGCCCAGGTCGTCAAGCTGCGGCCCCTGGCTCAAGGCAGGAACCAGAGCGACAGCGCCGGGATGTAGGTGATGGCCAGCAAGGCAATGAGCAGCACCAGCATGAAGGGCCAGCAGGCGGCGTAGAGTTCGAGCACTGGGCGATCGAAGCGGTAGCTGGCGATGAAAAGGTTCATGCCCACCGGCGGGGTGAAGTAGCCAATCTGCAGATTGGCGAGGAAGATGATGCCGAGATGGATGGGGTGGATGCCATACCCTGCCGCCACCGGCAAGAGCAGCGGCACCATGATGACGATGGCGGCGAAGACATCGAGGAGGGCACCGAGCGCGAGCAGCAGGATGTTGAGCAGGATCAGGAAGGCGAGCGCACTGGAGACGTGCTCCTGCATGAAGGCGAACAGGCGCTGCGGCACCTCCGCATCCACCAGATAGTTGGTGAACGCAAGCGCGGCGCCCAAGATGAGGATGATGCTCCCCACCATCACCATCGACTCCCGCATCACGCTGGGCAGCGCCTTCAGGCGAACCTCTCGATAGAGGCCCACCTCGACGATGAGCACGTAGAGAGCCGTCATCGCCGCCGCCTCGGAGATGGCGAAATAGCCTGAATAGATGCCGCCGAGCACGACGAACGGCAGCGGCAGCTCCCACCGAGCGGCGAAGAGGGCGGCGCGCACGTCCTTCAGGTCGAATCTTGTTCTGGGCACGTCGCCATGCCGCCACCACGCCCAGGCAGAGAGCAACAGCACCATCAGCGTTGCCGGCACGAGGCCGCCCAGGAACAGTTGGCCGATGGTGAACGATTCCCCCACATCGAGCTGCTGCGCGACGATGCCGTAGAGCAGCAGTGGCGCAGACGGCACGATCAGCAGGCCAAGGCTGCCGGAGGTGGTGACGAGGCCCAGGCTGAAGCGCTCCTCGTAGCCGCCGGCCTTCAGCATCGGCAGCAACAGCGCACCCAGGGCAACGATGGTCACGCCGGAAGCGCCGGTGAGCGCCGTGAAGAGGGCGCAGGCGACGAAGCCAACGATGGCGAGCCCCGCCGGCATCCAGCCGAAGAGCGACCGCACCACCCCCATCAGCCGCTCGGAGGTGTTCGCCGCCGCCATGACGTAGCCCGCGAAGGTGAAGAACGGCAGCGCCACCAGAAGCGGTGTGTCGGAGATGCGGTAGAGCTCGATGGCCACCACCGCGAGGTCGATATCCGAGGCGAGGAAGCCGAGCATGGCCGCAGCGAGAACGATGGCGAACAACGGCGCGCCGAGCAGCGCCATGAAGGCAACGAGGGCAATGCCGGCCCAGATCACGGGTGCGCTCCAGCCATGTAGGAGGTCTGCGGCTCCCTCGGGGGCGAGGGCATCTTGCCCTCCCTGCGCGCCGCGAGGCGCGTGGCAAACTCGCGCGACGGCCTTTCGTCCTGCACCCTCGAGAGCGGGCTTTCGCGGCCACATCGCGCTCCAGACCCGTGCGCGCCTGGCGGCGCGAGGGAGGGCAGGATGCCCACCCTCCAGAGAAACCGTGGGCGCGTCCTGGAAGGCAAGAAGCTCTCTCTCCAGTCGCTCACGTCTCGCCCCCACCTTCGGCTTGCGTGCCGCCCGTCACGGCACGCATCAGGTAGCGCAAGGCCATCACCGCGGCCGCGATGGGGATGACCAACTCGCACACCCATGCCGGGACTGCGCCAAAGCCGACGGTGTTGTCGAGGTAGTCCCAGTGGATGAAGCGCACCGAATACCAGCCGAGCAGGCCGCAGACGAGGGCCGTGAAGGCGGAGGTGACGCGGTTCACGATGCGGTTCATCTGGTCGCTGGCGAAGCGCGAGACGATGTCGATGCGGATGTGGCTGTCGCTGGCGGCGGCGGAGGCGGCGCCGATCATGGTCACCCAGAGCACGCTCACACGAACCAGTTCGTCACCCCAGACGATGCCGGTGCCGAAAAGGTTGCGCGCCGCCACCTGATAGACGGCGACACCGATCATCACCAAGAGGAGGGAGACCAGAAACGCCGTCTCCACGATGTGGGCAGCGCGGGCCAGGCGATTGTTCATTGCCGGCTGGCGGCCCTGCCAGAAGAGTCGGAGTCGGGAGCGGTCACCGCCGATACGCCGCGAGCCGCCGCCAAGGCAGCCAGAAGTCGCTGGTACAGGCCATTCGAGATGATGCCTTCGCTCACCCAGCGGGCCTCCGCCCGCTTGCCGAGGCGCCGCCAGTCGGCCAGTTCCTCCGGCGCCGGGCTTGCGAGCTTCAAGCCTTGCGAAATCAGCACCTGCATGGTGGCGTCGTGATCGTCGCGATTGCGCCGGTCCGCCTGTGCCACCGCATCCCCCAGGATCTGGCGCACCGCCACCGCGTCGGCATCGGACAAACGGCGAAAGTGCCTCTCCGACACCGCCAAGAGACCATAGACATACATCAGCGGGATGTCGAGCACATAGTCGAGCTGCGTGTGCCATTGCAACGCCACGGCGGCCACCGGCGGCGATGCCACGGTGTCGATCAATCCGGTCTGCAGGCCGGGCAGCACATCCACCACCGTGAGAGGGATCGGCGCGATGCCGAAGGTCTCGAGCGTCCGCGCCACCGAGATGTCCCCCTCCGGCAACCAGACCTTGGCGCGGCGCAGCGCTTCCAGCGTGACGGCGGGGCGCCGGCTCATGGCATAGGCCATCCCCACCTCGGCGATGCCGAAGGCGACGAAGCCGCTGCGTTCCATGCCGGCGAGCAACACCGTATCCAGCTGGGCGCGCACCGCATCCACTTCGGCGAGATCGCGGAAGACGAGCGGCAGGTTGTAGAGCTGCACGTCGGAATAGATGCGGTTGAAGACCGTGGTGGTCACCACCCCGCCGTGCAACTGCCCGGCGCGGATCTTGCGCAGCACCGCCCAGTCGTCCCCCATCGCCCCGCCCGGATAGAAGCGAAACGCCACCCTCCCCTCGGTGGCCGCATCCACTTCATCGGCCGCGGCGCGCAGGATGTTCATCCACGTGGAGCCAGCGGGGGAAAGGGCGGCGATCTTGAAGGTGGTTGCCGCCGTTGGCAGGGCGAGCAGGAGGCAGGTGAGAGCGGCGCAGAGGGCTGCGACCTTGCGCGCCCCTGAGAGACCCTTGGTTCTTCGACTCCCCTGCAAGGGCGGAGTCATGGGAATGGTGTGGCCAGGACGTACCGCTCCCACCTTGTGGAGGAGAGACCGCGCCGCGCGCGGAGCGCTCCTCGCATCAAGCAAGCCGCCCACGCCGTCGCCCCTAGAAAAAATGCTCATCCGCCGAATCCAGCAACGCACGCGCCTGCTCCTGGGCGACCCGGTTCGACAAGGTCAGCCCCTCCACCCGAGGGTTGGCGGCCAGCACCTCGCGCAGGGTTCGATCGTGCAGGTCGCGGTCGAACACGAGGCGAGCGTATTGCGATGCGAACATCACCCGCGCCATCAGATGGCGACCCCCGGAAATCTCGATGGCGCGCTCGAAGTGCTCGCGGCCCACTTCGGGACGGCCGCCGAGAGCCGGCGGCGCAAGCGTCTCGAAGACTCCAAGATACATGTGCGGGCCGCCGTTCTCCCAACTTCCGTCGAGTTCCGCGATGCGCGCCATGAGCGCCTTGACGCGGCCCAGCTCTGCCACCGCGTTCCAATCCTCGCCATGCGCCTGAATCCAGCCGGCCCAGGAAGTCACGAAGGTGTAGGCAACCGGCACATGCTCCTCGCGCAGCGTCGGCAAGCGCTCCTCGTACTCCGCGAAAGGCATGGTGCGCGCCTCGCAAGTCCAGGGCACCTCCGCACAGGCGGCGCGGGCCGCGAGCTGCAGCGCCTTGGCGGCAAAGGTGCGTGCCTGTTCGGGGTCTTCGGCGAATGCGGCGCCGTATGCTGCGTTGAGATTGGCGGCGGCTTGCAGCAGCGCCGGGCTGTCGGCGTTCGAGCGCAGAAGGGCGTCGAGCATGATGAGATACGCCGGCGCGCCGTTGCGCACGACGTCCAAGTCGTCGCTGTCGAGCATCGCCGCCGTGAGGTCGCTCGCGAGCGTCTCCGTCATCCCGGAGACGACGTTGGTGCAGCCGCCGGCCGCAACGCCGCACGCCGCGGCGACGGCGAGACGGAAGACGGCGGCGCGAACGCGGCTCACGACTCGCCTTCGCCTCCTTCCTCGGCACCCACAGCGACCGTTACGGCTGCAAGCAACTCGTCGAATGGCGGCCGGTCACGATAGCCTGGCAGCGCACGCTTGAGAAGGATGGTGCCTTCGGCGTCGACGAGGAAGATGCCGGGATGGGCCACGCCATAGGCGCCGTGCCCCTCGCCATACTCCTCGTTGCGGATGCCAAGGGCATTGACGTGCGCTGCGCCTTCATCCGACAGCACGGGGTAGGCGACGCCATGCTTCTCGGCGAAGGCGGCGAGCTTGTCCACCGCGTCGTAGGTCATGGCCGCCACATGCACTCCCTTCGCTTCAAAGCGTTCCTGCCACTCGGTCAACTCGACCAGTTGACGAATGCAGAAGGGTCACCAGTCGGCACTGCGGCTGACGAAGAGGAGCAGGCCCCGCTCGCCCGCGAGGTCACCCAGGGCGCGGGGAGTGCCGGTGTGGTCCGAGGCGTCGATGGCGGGCATTGTGCTGCCCACCGCCGGCCCCCATTCGTCCTGATAGTCGACGGCAACGCCGACGCTGGCGATAAGCACGAACGGCGCAAGCAAGGCAAGTCGCACGGTGGACATCGATCGAAGGAGCGTTTTCACATCTGCCTCTGTTGAAGAAGTGTCGAAGTTTCGTCGCGTCCTGTGACATCGACATTCCTCGGCACTCTACTTCATTCGCCGCTGGCATGGGACGGGCTTTCGAGGGGGCAGTGTCTCACTTTGGCTTGTGCAGTGTCTGGCACCGTCCTCCGGGGGGAGGGCGTCCCGCCCTCCATCGCGCCGCAAGGCGCGCCGCCAAGGCGCGCCCGCAAGGCACATCGCGGCATGTGCAGGGAGGACGCGCCTGACGGCGCGCATGGAGGGCGGGATGCCCTCCCTATCTCCCTATGGAGAGTGGTACCGGCAGGCAAGTCGACGCAGTCGCCGGTTGCGAACGGCCATGCGTCACGTCAGGCAAATTCAAAGTGAGGCACTGCCTTGGAGGGAGGTCAATGCCCTCCTGCAAGTGGCAACGGCCAGGGGCTGCAGCGCCCCGCACTCTGTTCGGAGGCCCCCTAAGCCAACCGAAACTCCCGATGAACGTATGCCCGCACCTTCGCCACCGACTCCTCCACGTCCAGGCGGTCCGTGTCCACCACCAGTTCCGGCGAGTCCGGTGCCTCGTAGGGATCGTCAATGCCGGTGAAGTTGACGATTTCCCCAGCGCGCGCCCGCTCGTACAGGCGCTTCGGATCGCGCCGCTCGCAGGTGGCGAGAGCGGCGCGCACGTAGATTTCGTGGAAGTGGTCGCCAGCGGCCGCCCGAGCGGCGGCTCGGTGGGAGCGATAGGGCGAGATGAAGGCCGAGATGCAAATGATGCCCGACGCCGCGAACAGCGCCGCCACTTCCCCCACGCGCCGGATGTTCTCGCTTCGATGCGACGGCGAAAAACCGAGGTCGGCGTTGATTCCACGACGCATGTTGTCGCCATCTAGCACGAAGGTGTGGTAGCCGTCGGCAAACAGCGCCTCGTCCAGAGAGAAGGCCAGCGTGGACTTGCCGGCGCCGGAAAGGCCGGTAAGCCACAGCACGCCGCCCCTGTGGCCGTTGCGGGCCTCGCGCTCCGCGGTCGGCACGCGCTGCTCGACGGCGAAGAGGTTCTGCTTGGTGTCGGTTCCGTAGCTCATGCAGTTGCGCCCTTGCCGGCCAGATGTACATGCGGCGCACGTTAGCCGCGCAGCGCGTTCGCGTCACGTCCACAACAACGTCGGGCCCCATGCACCCCGGTTGAGATGCGGGAACGGCGTGTCCGGCACGGCCTCATCCAGAAAGGCGCACAGCTCTGGCCAGCCACCTGCCGACGCGGGATGTACATGACGCCGCCGTTGAGGTTGGCGGCAATGTTCTGGCCGCGCTCCCGCTTCTGATATCCGCCGTGAAACGGCGCCTCTTCTTTGTCGTTCCGGCGTCTCCTCTCGACACCGGAGTACACCTTGGCGACCTGTCCAAAAAAGTGGGACCATCTCAAGCCACACCCATTTCCGATACGATGGCAACGGTCGGACAATCTCAGGCCAATCAATAGGCGGCACGTTCAGTCATCCAATTCGCGGTTCGGTGCGATGCGCCTTCCGGCGGCGCCCTGAAGGTTCGCCACTACTTCGAGCATGCCCTTGCGATGCCGAGGGCGGGTCGCGTCGGTGTCTACATGCCGGGCAACACCCGGTGGAGCGCCGCGAATACCTGGCAACCCCATCCGTCCGTAGTTCCTTGCAAGGGCCTCACCGGTTGCCGTTTCCGTCCATTCCTCCCATGAATGCCGGCAAACGGTTCTGATCGCCACCGACCAGCGCCAGAATCTCGTCCATGTCCTCCGCGAACTCGGATCCCCGTACATACCGGTACTGCCAGCAGCTGAACGAGAACCGGGACGACCGCCCCACGTCCCGAGCCCGCCGTGCAAACCGTAGCGCACCTTCGCGGTCGCCTGTTGCCCAATTTGCTACCGCTAGGCACTGTAGGTAGTTGGCGTCCTTCTCACGCCCTTCGATCTCGACGTCCAAGCTCACGACCCGTTCGAACGGAGCGGTCCCGACGATCCCCGAGTCCGCCCATGCCGCCATTCCATAGTTGAACGCGTCCTCGATGCCCATCTCGTCGACTCGGAGTCCCCCGTGCGTGAGCGCCTCCATCGCCTGCCGATACCTCCGAGATCCGATGCAGTTACGTGCCAGATTTGACCGTGCCCGTTTGCGCGATTCGTCCGACTGATCCGCATCGCCAGCAATCCGACGCAGGATGGCGTCGCTGTGCTCCACGTTTCCCACCCGGCTCAGGTTTGATGCCAGGACGAACTGTTCTGGTATGTCGAGCGCCGTCACCGCCGGAAACGCGGCGACCTCATCGCTCTCGACACCGCGTACCATGCCCATCGCCTTCATCACGAGGTGGGGTGGCACGCCACCTCGTTCAAGTGCGTCGACCGCATCCGCCGATGCGCCCTCCCCGTCACCGGCACCGGTTCGGATCGACGCCCGCTCCAGATAGGCCGCGGCTTCCCGGTACCCCGACTCGATCGCTCGGTCCAGCAACGACTCCGCGTCCTCGCGCACCCCCCGCCGCGCCTCGAGCTCGGCCATTTGAAAGAGGACCTCCCCGTCTCCGGGGTGGAGCCTCTCGATCTCCTCGATCTTCTCCGCCTCTGTCGAGGCCGACTCCCCGACGCGGTACGTTCGCGGGTCTAGGCGAAGTCGAGCCTCCTGAATGTACGCGAGCGCTCCATCGCGATCCGCCAGGTTCCCGCCAACGACACGGTCTGCGACCGCGCCGTACTCCCTCGCCAGGCGGCTCCTAGGTCGTTCGTTCGCGAACACTGCCTGATTGAGCAGCGACAGACTCTCGTACCGATGCACAACCAAAGGGTCCCCCTCGAACCCCAGTTCTAGCTGGAAGCGCCCTTTCATCTCCACCAGGATGTCGTCCTCTTCGTCCAAGTCCGGCACGTTCGACATCACGAAATGGAGGTCGATCGATTTCGACCGCGGCGGCTCCGCTTCGCTGCGGATGTCCGCGACGACCTTGCTCAGGCCCCGCAGGTTCTGCTCGTTCGGGAAGAACAGCACGGTCACCGCATCCGGCAATTGCCGGGTGCAGATTCCGCCGGTGTCCGTGTAGCCGGTCCGCGAGTCGATCAGCACGTAGTCCGGGGCGATAGTCTGGCGCCACTGCTCCTTCATATCCTCGAACAGCAGGTAGCCGTCCCGCTCCGCGTACAGCATGCCCCAGTCGATCCGACCGAAACTCGCCGCGTAGTCCGTGCCCCACGCGCCGGAGGGCATCACGAGCAGGTTTTCCACTGCCTTCGACCGGTCAACGAAGTCTCCGACGCGCGGCGCCCGGTCGTCAGTCAGGTACCGCAGCACATAGTCCACCAGTCCCGGTGTCGACGACTCGGATCGCAGCAGCGGAAATGTATCGAGACCGGGAGCCTCCAGATCGAAGTCCACGAGCAGGACCCTCCGACCTCTTTCCGCAAGGTGGACGGCGGCGTTGACGAGCGCCATCGTGCGCCCGACACCGCCCTTGAACGAGTAGAACGTGCAGACGTACACGCTACGCGGCCTTGACCAACTCAAAGCTGCGCTGGTCCCGCCGCACGTCCTCATTGACGCGCAGCGACAGGAAGCGGGACCGCTTCGGGACCGCCTTCCCTGCGCCGCGGGGTCGCTCCGCCTCCTCCATTGTGCGGAGCACGGACGACAGGCGTGAGATCCCGCCCGGCTGAGCTAACAGCCGCAGATACCGATCGTTGGCATGCGACTGGATGCCCGCACCCGTCTCCCACCGACCGAGCGAGGCCTCGCCGAGTCCCGTCACCGCCGCGAACGCCGCGCGGGTCATTCCCTGCAATCTTCGGATCTCGCGCACCTCCCGCGGCGCCAGCACCCCCAGGTGCCGGCACACCGCTTCGTGCTTCAGCTGCTCCCCCTCCTCGTCGAGGAACTCGAACCCGCACGCACCGCAATGGCGAACCGGCAGCTCCACTGCGAGCTCCGCTGCAGACCCACCCCGCCCGTAGCTGAACACGTGCCGATGCCGCCGTGTCGTCGCAACACCGTCGCAGTCCGGACATCGGATCTCTTCGCCAACGTCCACGGTGCCATCCACTCGGCTCTCCATCTGTTCACTCCTTGCTGGACACCCCTACGGGTGTTCCGAGTAGTGGAAACTCCGTCCGATCACCTTTCCCGACGTGAGTTGCAGCTTCACGTACACCGGCGGATCGTCACCGTCCAGCATGATCTTCATGACGTAGCCCGTCCGACCAGGTGGCTTACGCAGGGATACCTGCTCCACGGGATGTCCTTCCTCAAGCTTGGCCGCGATAAGTTCCCAGGCCCCAGCGTCCGTGAAGTACGCGTCCAGGACTCCGGACGGATTCCGTACCTGCTGTGGCCGCCAGTCCGTCGGAGCGCTCGCCGTGAACGCCGTGACCCGTGCGGACGAGCGCCGCGCAAGCGGCGCCAGTTGCCGGCGAGTCTCGTCGAGGACTCTCATCTCTGCGAACAACCGCGAGTTTCGCTCTGGATGCCATGCGAACACATAATATGATTCAAGATGGGCAAATCAAGTCCGCAGCAGAGCAACTTTTCCACTCAAATGATATGAGCGAGGGAAGCCCTCGCCTCGATCCCCTGTTAAGGGTGGAGAGGTGCAGGATTTGCCGGTTGGGGTGGTTGACGGCGTGAGAGACGTTGCGGCGGACTCGAACGAGGCTGGTGAGGGCCGTGTGGGCCGGCGATGGGCGGAGCGGATGTGATCCGTGAGCGCCTGCCGGCGACGGCGGCCGGTGGCACCGACGAGCACATCTGCGCCGCAGGGCGGCGAACGGCACGGATCGGTCAGGACGCCAACGCGGCGGTCCCACTCCAGCAGTGTCCGCCAGTTCAAGCGTCATTGCAGATGGTGCCCGACGCCGCGAACAGCGCCGCCACCTCGCCAACGCGACGGATGTTCTCGCTCCGGTGCGCCGGGGAGAAACCGAGATCCGCGTTGATTCCACGACGCATATTGTCGCCATCTAGCACAAAGGTGCAGTAGCCGTCGGCAAACAGCGCTTCGTCCAGGCAGAAGGCCAGCGTGGACTTGCCGGCGCCGGAAAGACCGGTAAGCCACAGCACGCCGCCCCTGTGGCCGTTGCGGGCCTCGCGGTCCGCTGTCGGCACGCGCTGCTCGACGGCGAAGAGGTTCTGCTTGGTGTCGGTTCCGTAGCTCATGCAGTTGCGTCGCCCCCTGCCGGCCCATGTGCTTGCGGCGCAAAACGTAGCCCAGCCAAGCGTTCGCGTCACGTCCGCAAGTTCTCGGCCGTCCTCGGCCCGGAACTAGCGACTGAGTTGCAGGACTGATACCTCACGCACATGCGCCCCACAGCCGCGTGACGGTGGCACTACCTCCGTCATCCAAGCGACGTATTATGTCGTGGTAAAGCCAGGACTGCCATGTCGAAGGAGGTCGAGCGCATCGTCGCTGCCTTCGAGGCCGCATCCTGCTACGCAAGCGCCAAGCCACCTGTTCGGCCACATCCAAGGCAGAATACGGTGCTGCGGACACAGCCGAACCGAAAAGACCCATCCGTGAACCAACCTCGACCGAGCCAGCGCACAATATCCGCGAGTACAGGGCCCGTATGCGTCCTCCCACATTGCTCACCACCCGCTACGCGTGGTGAGGTCCCAAGCCTCAATGGCGAGGCCCCGGCCCGGGGAGGCAGCCTTCGGTTCGGAGCAACGACGTGAATCTCCGCAATCCGTTCAGCCGAACGAAGCAAACCGACCTCTTTGTCTGGTTCCGCTCGCAGCTACTGCCTACGGCACCCGACCTCGCCGACGCGTACCGCAATGCACAGCCCTTCCCCCACATCGTCATGGACGACTTCCTCCCGGACGACATCGCCAAACTGTGCCTCGCCTGCTTCCCCAAGCCTGAGCATGCGCACTTTGAACAGCCGGACGTCGGTACGCACCAAGTCGGAAAGCTCGGCCGCACGCAGGAGAGCTACTTTCGCGGCGTCGAGCCCAAGATTCGTCGCGTGTTGTCGGAATTCAACGAGATGCCGTTCCTTGACTTCCTTGAGGGGCTCACCGGCATAGCAGGCTTGATTCCCGACCCGCATTTCCGGGGCGGCGCCTTTCATCAGATCCTTGCCGGCGGCAAGCTCGACATGCACGCGGACTTCAACGTGGACCGTCGCCGCCGACTCCTGCGGCGCGTCAACGTCCTCATCTACCTGAACAAGCCCTGGCAGGCAGACTACGGCGGCGCACTTTGCCTAAGCCGCGATGGAGGCAACCCATCGAGAGTGCGCATGCTGCCAATCTTCAATCGCTGCGTCATCTTCAATACCGACTCGACATCCTTCCACGGCCACCCCGAACCACTGTCCGCACCGCCGGGGGTGACGCGCAAGTCCATCGCCCTCTACTACTACACAAGCGACCCGGTCGCTTTCGACGCGGACGCCTCGCACTCGACAATCTGGCTGCCGACGGCTCCAAATGACTGATCGTTGCACTGCGACCTGCGCCTCGAGCCCTCAAACGGGCCTAGGCGAGAGTGCGCTGAAGCGTTGCCCCACCCGCACGAGTGTCGTGGCGCTCGGCGGACTGACGATTTACCGAAACAGCAGCTCCTTCGGTGGCGGCGTGCGTTACACCCTGGCCGCCTTGGCTGCGGCCGGCATCTCGGCCACGCCGTACGAGACCAGCATGGACCCCTATTCGCCGATTTCGCAAGCCGAAGCGGTCGCCATCGTTGCGATTGAGGACTTTGCGGAGCTCCCGGATTCAGACCAAGGACTTGGCGAACTGATCCCGCCCCGGATGATGTTGCTTTGGGACGAGCCCAGCACCCGGCGGCTCTTTGTCAACGACCTGAACGGCGGGCTGTACGGCGTAACCTACGACGGCGAGGCAACGCCATATCTTGATCTCGGCGCGGAGCGCTGGCACCTGCAACTGGATCTCGCGGGACGTCCCAAGGGGTTCCAGTCATTTGCCTTCCATCCGCAATTTGGCGATGCAGGAACGCCGGGGCACGGTCGGTTCTACACGCTGATCGAAACGAAGGACACTACGGCTACCCCGGACTACTTCGCTGACCCGGCATTGCGCGACCACGACACGGTGCTGCATGAATGGATCGCAGAGGATCCTGCGGCCGCCGAGTACGATGGCGGCCCGCCTCGCGAACTCCTGCGCGTGCAGCAGCCCCACTTCGCGCACAACGGCGGCATGCTTGGCTTCAGGCCCCATGTCACGCCGCACAACGCGGACTTCGGCTTGCTGTACATGGGCATCGGTGATGGCGGTCGCGGTTCGGACCCGCAGCGCCTTGCACGCAACCTTGGAAGCATTCTTCGGGAAGATCCTGCGCATCGACCCGCTAGGGACGAACAGCACCAATGGAAGGTACGGCATACCAGACAGCAATCCGTTCGTTTCAGACGGCAGCGATGCAACGCTCGGCGAGATATACGCCTTCGGCCTGCGCAACCCGCAACGCATGGCGTGGGACCCGAAAGCCGGTGCTCTCTTCGTTCTAGACATCGGCCAGAACGTCATCGAGGAGATCAGCGTCGTGACCCTTGGCGCGGACCTGGGCTGGAGCGACTGGGAAGGCAGCTTCCGACACAACCGCCGCAAGAGCAAATCGGACGTTTTGCTTGCCGACCCGCGAAGCGACCCCGCCGTGTCGTTCCCGTTCGTCGAATTCGATCAACTCGATCCGCTGCTAGACCTCAATCCGCACAAGAGACGCCTGCCTGTCGGGAACCCGCCTTCGGCCGCCATTACGGGCGTCATCATCTATCGTGATGGACCGCTTGCGAAACTCACCGACAAGGTGCTGTTCGGGGACAGTCCAAGCGGCGAGGTGTTCTATGTGCCCGCCGACGACCCACCGAGGGACGGTTGGAAACCCAGGCACATTCGGCGCGTGCTGTTCAAGCGCGGGGCACGGACCATGACACTGCTCGAGATCATCCAGGAGACGAACATCGCCCAAGGCCGCCGGCGGCCAAGTTCACGGGCGGACCTCAGATTCGGGACAGGCCCTCACGGGCAAGTGTTCCTGCTGAACAAGGCCGATGGTGTCATCCGTCGCCTCATGCCGTTGGCCGACGAGGGCGGGCGATGACCGTCGCGGCAGGCAACCCACAATCGCCACAAGACCGGTCGAGGCCCAAGGTGTTTGGAATCGGGTTCCACAAGACCGGGACGAAATCCCTCGGCGCCGCCCTAGGAATTCTGGGTTACCGAGTCTGCGGACCGGTCGGGGCGAAGGACCCCGACATCGCTCGCAAGGCCGTGACACTGATCGACACCCTCGCTTGGCAATACGATGCCTTTCAGGACAACCCGTGGCCACTGTTCTATGAGCGCCTTGACCAACATCATGCCGGTAGCCGGTTCGTCCTAACCGTTAGGCCAGAAGATGCTTGGCTCGACAGCGTCGTGTCGCACTTCGGCCACCACGACACGCCGATGCGGCATTACATATATGGCGTCGGGCACCCCGAGGGCAACGAGCAAGCATTCTTGGATCGCTACCGCCGCCACAACGACGAAGTCCGAGCGTACTTCCGCCATCGACCAGAGGACTTCCTCGTCATCGACATCACCGCTGGTGAGGGCTGGGAGCGCCTTTGCGGATTCCTCGGCCTTGAGGAACCCGGCCATCCCTTCCCCAAACTGAACACGCGGGACCGTAGGCTCGGGCCGGGATATTGACCGACGTGGAGGCAGTCCCGCAGATGCGCGAGAACACCGCTCCGATGCTGCCGAAAACCATCTACATGCTCTGGCTGCAGGGGTGGGACGACACACCGGAAGTGGTGACGCTGTGCCGTCGTTCCTGGGAGTATCACAACTCGACCTGGCGCATCGTCCTGTTGGACCGGCGCAACCTGTTCGACCACCTCGACTCGGAAGAGCTCGCCGGGCTGCCAGACATGCCCCCGGCGTCACTGTCCGATGTCGTCCGCGTCCACCTCCTTAGGCGCGGCGGCGTCTGGGTCGATGCCACCTGCTTTTGCTGCATGCCGCTCGACGCGTGGATCCACGAACACATGCCATCGGGCTTCTTCGCATTCGACCGTCCGGGAAAAGACCGCATGATCTCAAGCTGGTTCATGGCCGCGGTGCCAGGCAATCCACTCGTTGACATCTACTGCCGCGCAACCCGGCAGTACTGGTTGCGGAATCCCCGGCTTAGACCCGTCGAGCAGGCGGGCAGCATATCCCGGATACTTGCAAGACCCAGGATCCGGCGGTTACTTACCGAACGGTCCTGGCTTTGGCATTCGCCTTTCGTCAAGAAAGTCCTTAGGGTGTACTCCTACTACTGGCTGCACTTCCTCTTCGGAAGGTGCTATCGGAGGAATCGTCGGTTTCGAGCGGTCTGGAACGCAACGCCCAAGGTGAGTGCGTTGATCCCGCACAGGCTGCTGCACTACGGCCTGCTCGAGCCCTTGAGCTCTCCACTCAAGCTGGAGGTATCGCTCAGGTTCTCCCCCCTATACAAGCTGAGGTGGCGATCACAGGGCGAACCCCGACCCGACTGCGCCCTCAAGCTCCTGCCAGAGACGCTGCGGACAGCCCACGAACGCCAGCGAACGCCGAAGATGCACTACGTCATGCGATCCGACAGGAACCGGATCATCTACTTCATCAACCCGAAGTGCGCCTGCACAAGCCTAAAGGCTTTCGTCGTGACGAACGACGACCAGATCCATGTCGACGCGGGCAAGATCGGCAAGGACGGGGCGTTCGCCGGCATTGACAAAACCGAGGACATCACTCCGTACCGCGACTACTTCAAGTTCTCGTTCGTACGGAATCCGTGGGACCGGCTGGTCTCGTGCTACACGGAAAAGGTGGTCATCCAGAGGCGATGGACCGATGTCTTCGGCACGGAACCGAGTTTCCGGCATTTCGTGCGAACGGTGGCCGGCATTCCCGACGCAGCCTCCGATATGCACTGGCGCTCCCAGTATCTGAATCTAGTGGATCGGGACTACAACATCATCGTGGACTTCCTGGGAAGAGTAGAGGCAATCGAAGAAGGCGTCCGCACCATCGCCTCCCACGCTGGCTTGGCGTTCGATCTCGGACATTACCGCAGATCCAAGCACAAGCCGTACGCGGCGTACTACGACGACGAGACGCGGGAACTGGTCGCCCAACGCTATGCCGTGGACATAGCGATGTTCGGCTATACGTTCCATGCAGCGACATCACAGGCGATGCACTATCGGACGGCCCGACTTCTGCCCCGATCTGCACAACCCAACGGTGGCCAGGGCTAGGCACGAAGGGAAGTCGGTCCGACTTGGCGCCCGCGGAACGACGCAGTGGCGAGGGGCCCCGTTTCCTTCCAACGAAGCACGCGTCTCGCGGAGCGTCCCTTGAAGCGCTAACGGCGTGCGCATGCGGGCACGAAAGCCGCTCCTGAACGCGAACCGCCTCCCCACCTGCGATTAGGTGCGCCAGTCCTGCTCGCAAGCGCTGTATGCTCCGAGGACGCTTGTTCGGTTCGGAGCCGCACAGATCGATGGAAGTTCTGGTAACGGGTGGTGCGGGTTTCATCGGCACGCATGTCGCTTTGGAACTGCTAGCAGCTGGCTGGGAGCCAGTGCTGTTCGACAACTTCGCCAATGCGTCACCGAGCGCCATACCCGCGCTCGTCCAGCTGGCAGGGCGAACGCCGCGGTGCGTCGAGGGCGACCTCCGCGACTCCCATTTCTTGGACCGGTTGATGGAATGCCACGATTTCTCCGCCGTCGTCCATCTCGCGGCGCTCAAAGCGGTTGGCGAGTCGGTCACGGAGCCGTTGCGCTACTATTCCAACAACCTTGTCGGCACAGCCTGCTTGCTCGACCGCATGGCGCACCATGGGGTGACGTCGCTAGTGTTCAGCTCGACGGCCACCGTGTACGCGCCGTCCGAGGCACCCCTCGCCGAGAATGCTCCCTTACAGCCCGCGAGTCCCTACGCGCGCGCCAAGCTTGCCGCCGAGGAGATGCTGCGCGACCTATCGGCGGCAGAATCGCGCTGGCGGGTTTCGATCCTGCGGTACTTCAATGCGGGCGGGGCACACCCGAGCGGCAGGATTGGCGAAAGTCCGCCCGACTCTCCCAAAAACGTGCTGCCGCAGGTAGCTGAGGTTGCGGCTGGGCGGCGCGAGCGTCTTTCTGTATTCGGCGACGATTACCCGACTCCCGACGGCACTTGCATTCGTGACTACGTGCATGTCGTCGACATCGCGCGTGCGCACGTCCATGCCTTGGAGCACCTAGTGCAGAACTCGGGCGTATCAGTCCACAATCTCGGAACAGGCCACGGTCATAGTGTGCTTGATGTGGTTGGCACCTTCGAACGCGCGACCGGCGTCGCCATCCCGTACCAAATCGTCCCGCGCAGGCCGGGCGACGTGGCCGTGCTTTGCGCGGACTCGGGCCGTGCGCAAAGGGAGCTCGGCTGGACGGCCGCCTTCGACCTCCATCGCATCTGCACCGACCTATGGCGTTGGCGGTCGGCGCGTCCGCGCGGACATGGAAACTGAATCTCGCGCTGCAGATTCCAAGGGCCCGACCGCAACGCCCTACGGCCCAAGCCCCTGGCCACGCGAAGGCATCGTCGTCGCGGCAGAGGTGTGGACAAAGGGAGCCATCTGGCTCGTGTAACATCGCGGGAATCGCCTAGAGGCTTTCAGCTCAGCAGGTTCAGCAGGCAGGCGTTCCAAATGAATATCCCGGACGACAGCTCCGCGAGCTACGAGTACGACTTCGACCACACGAGCGTCGGCGATCTGCGGATGCCGACGTCCGAGTACGCGAAACTGGTCGATGCATACCGCCTCATGCGCAAAGTACTCCAGCAATGGAACGAGCGTGTCCCCAAAGAAACCGGCGCGAAAGCGCCGTACCTACGGGAAGTGGAGGATCTTGACAGGATGATCCACTGGAGCGACGAGCAATTCTCGAGTGGTGGCGCGGAGGTCGTTGTTCGGGGAATTTCTGTCAGTAGCCTCCGCTGCGCCAAAGCCGCAATGCTGCTTTACATTGACGACAAGCGGGAGGGCCGCAGAACATTGGCCGAGAGCGGCTGGCCGGGCGCTGCCCTACGGTCCGTAGACAACGAAATCCAGCAACTTCAGGCAATCGCAGACCGCATTTCCGGGGAGCCGAGTGGCGTGCTCAGGGACCTGAAGTCCGTGACGGCAAGCCAACATGCCGACGTGACATCGAAGGACAGCAGCAACGACCTCCACCTCAAGGCGCTGTCCATCAGTGGATTTCGCGGCATCGATTCGCTAACCATTCCCAGGCTGGGCCGGGTAACCCTGCTGTCCGGTCGCAACGGCATCGGAAAGACCACCGTCCTCGATGCCGTGCGTGCCTATGCCGCGCGGGGGCGCCCGGAAGTGCTGGTTGAATTGCTCAAGCGCAACGAGGAGCTGGCACGGCAGGCTGACAAGAACGACGCCCCTGTCGACCTCCCAGACATCGCCGCTCTCTTTCACGCCCGGACCCATGATGGTTGCATCTCGATTGGTCCGAACTGCGAGGAAGACGCCCTTCGACTGGAACTGTCGGGTCCAAAGGAATGGCCAGACGAACGCGCTACCCAGTTCGCGAGAATCGGCTTGGAGCAGGCAATCAAGGTCCAAGTAGGCAACGACACAACCTTCCTGCCCTGGGCACCCCCTTCCGAGGCGGACGTTAGACGCGTCCGGCACGCATATCGCGGCTATCTCGACGATGACTTGCCCGAAGAAATCGCCTGCAATCTGTTCGGACCGGGTCCCACGTCCAACGAAAAGCTGGCCGAATTCTGGGACGAGGCAAGTTTAGGGCCCGAGGAAGAGCTTGCGATGGAAGCTCTGCGCCTTGTGCTAGGAAGGAAACTGCAGCGAGTAGCCGTCGTCGGCCAAGCATTCCGTGGCTCTGGCCGCCGCTTCGTCGTTCGGTTAGCCGGTGGCATACGAGCGCCCTTGGCAAGTTTCGGCGACGGCGCCGTGCGGCTGTTTGGCATCGCGCTGACGCTGGTCCGCAGTCGCGGCGGTTTCTTGGTCATCGACGAGGCGGAGAACGGGATCCACCACTCGATACAGCAGGAGTTCTGGCGCTTGGTCTTTGAAGCCGCGGTCGATCACAACGTGCAGGTGCTTGCAACGACCCATAGCAAGGACTGCATCGACGGCTTTGGTCGTGCCGCCAAGGAGTTCACCGGTTCGGAAGGCGTCCTCCTTCGCTTGGAACGCCACAACGGCAAGCTTCGAGCTGTCCAATACGTCGAAGACGAGATCGTAACGGCAGCCGAGCAAGGAATCGAGACGAGGTAGGCATGGAGGACGCCCCTGCACCGGCGCGTTTGCTCCTCGTCGAGGGTGTGGACGACAAGCATGTGGTCCGCCATGTTTGGGCACGGAAAAACCCGGAGAAGCGACAACCCTTCGAGATCCGGGAGAAGGACGGGGTCGAGAGGCTGGTGGAGTCCATCAGCGTCGAGGTCAAAGTGCCCGGCCGCATTGCCTTGGGGATCATGGTTGATGCCAACTCTCGCGTTGAGTCCCGATGGAGGTCCATGGAGCGCCAGCTCCGCATTGCGGAAGTGGATTTACCATCCGACATGGACAGAGACGGCACGATCATACCCGGCGTAGACGACGCGGGGCTTGGGGTCACCGTTGGCGTCTGGATCATGCCCGACAACATGGCGCAAGGCCATCTTGAGGACTTCGTCGCCAGGCTGATTCCAGAGGAAGATCCGGTATGGCCACTGGCGCAAGAGTACATTCATCGCATTCCGGAGGACCATCGGCCCAAGGACGTCTCGAAGGCGGCACTGCACGCGTGGCTTGCGGCCCGAGCCGAACCGCGCCGGATGGGTCAGGCGATCGGCTTTGGAGACTTGCAGTTGACAGGCATTGCCGACCGCTTTGCGTGTTGGCTTAGACGCCTCTTCGAGTAGCTGTCACGCCAGGGAAGAGTCGACGTCAGAGCAGAACACCGTACACCTCCGCCGCCGCGCAGGGTGATTGCACGCTTTGGCTCCAGCGGTGTCCGCGGTGCCCACGACGTCCCATCGCCGCCGCTCGTCCGCGCGGACCGGTCGGACCGACCTCGCCGACCACCACGTCCCGCCTGTCCAGCACGTCCGCCATGCAACGCGTTGCACAGCATGGCGCGCGAAAGAGCCAGTGCCTTTTGCTACGTTGCCTCAATCAGCCTGTTGCGCTTAGCGTGCAACAGCCCTGCGCTGCGGCGTCAACCCCTGCAATCGCTGGCGCAGATGCGATACGATGCCGCGCTCGCTTCAGGTCTGCCAGTTTCTTCGATGCCAACATTCCATGCCCGTAGCGGGGACATCTACTTCGAGCAGCGAGGCGCCAGGGCCGATCCCCGCGTGCTCCTGATCCATGGCCTTGGCTGCCAGCTCGTGCAGTGGCCGGACTCGCTCGTCGACGGCATGGCGGCGGCCGGGTTTTGCGTTGTCATGCTCGACAACCGCGACGCGGGGCTGTCGCAGCAGTCGTCGGCGGAGCCGCCTGCCATCGAGGCGATCGTGGCGGCCGCGAACGGGGATTCTGCACTCGCTCCGGCCTACACCCTGGCCGACATGGCCCAGGACGCGGTGGATCTGCTGGACCACTTGGGCCAGGCAGGTGCCCACATCGTCGGCCTGTCGATGGGCGGCATGATTGCGCAGCACGTGGCCATGTCTCACACCGAGCGCGCCTTCAGCCTCACCTCCATCATGTCGAACACGGGCAACCCCAACCTGCCTCGTCGCGAGGAGGCGCTGATGGCGTTTCTCGCACCCTTGGCTGCCACCGATGTGGAAGCCGCCGTGGAGGCGCAAACCCAAGCCTTTCAGGCCGTTGGCAGCCGCCACTACGACTCCGCCGAAGTCGGCTTCGCCCGCTTCTCTCGCCGCGCCGTGGAACGTTCGTTCCGACCGGCTGGCCTGATGCGGCAACTCGGCGCAATCGTCGCCGACGGCGACCGCAGGGAGCGGCTGGCAGCGGTTCGCACACCCACCCTGGTGATTCACGGCGTGGACGACCCGCTGGTGCCGGTGGAGGCCGGCCGCGACACCGCGGCGGCAATCGAAGGCGCCCGGATTGTTGAAATCGAGCGAATGGGCCACGACCTGCCTGAACCGGAAGTGCCGCGGGTGGTCGAGGCGATCGTCGAGCACGCACGCGGCGTCGAACTGCTGCGCTGACGCGCCTTGGCGCGTCGGGCCCAAGCCAGCGGTTGTCTATGCGGTTTCTGCGCGGATCAGGTCCATGGCGCGGCCCAGGGTCTCCAGCCTTTCTTCCAGGTTTCGCCCCGCCGGCTGGACGCGCAGGGTGTTGACGCCGGCATCGCGGTAGGTGCGGATGCGCTCGCGGACCCGAGCTTCGTCGCCGATGAGGTTGGACTCCTCCACCATGGCGTCGGGGATCACCGCCGCGGCGTCGTCGCGGCGGCCTGCCACCCAGAGCGACTGCGACTCCCTTGCCACGTCTTCCCAGCCGCCGCGCCTGTAGGCGTCGTTGTAGAAGTTGGTGCGGGCCGAGCCCATCGCGCCGAGGGTGAAGGCCATGCCGCGCTTGAGGGGCGCGGCCAGCTCTGCCACGTCGCCGAAGGCCACGCTGCCGCCGGCCTGGATGTCCACGTCGGCCAGGCGCCGGCCGGCGGAGCGGGCGCCGGCGGCGATGTGGTCGAGATGCGCGTCGGCATGGTCTGGCGTGAAGGAGGTTCCGAGCCAGCCATCGGCCGCCTCGCCGGTGTACTCGAGCGCCTTGGGTCCGAGCGTCGCAAGATAGATGGGGATGCGGTCGTTGCCTGGCTGCGCCAGCCGCAGCGCCTTGCCCTCGCCGCCCGGGAGCGGCAGTTGGTGGAAGCGGCCCTCGTAGCTGATCTTCTCGCCGGAGAAGGCGAGGCGCACGATGTCCACGGTCTCCCGCATTCGCGTCAGGGGCGCGCGGAAGGGACGCCCCTGCAGTCCTTCCACCACTTGCGGGCCGCTGACGCCGAGGCCGAGGATGAATCGATCGCCGGATATGGCGGCCATGGTCAGCGCCGTCATGGCGGTCATGCTCGGTGTGCGGGCGCTGATCTGCATGATGCCGGTGCCGAGGCGGATGCGGCTGGTCTTCGCCGCCAGATACGCCAGCGGCGCAACCGCGTCGTGCCCCCATGCCTCCGCCGTCCAGACGGTGTCCACGCCGAGTTTCTCCGCCTCCATGACGAAGCGGACGTCGTCCTCGAAGTCGCGCCGCGCGCCGGATGCTGCCCCGCCAATGCCGATGCTGACCTTCATTCCCTGACTCCCCGGTCCTTGTCCGCAATGCGGAAAAGCGTAACCCATCGCCACGTCCTGCAGCGCAACAGGTACACAATGGGCAACTCCACGCCAGCACCCGCCGAGGTCATTGCCCATGAAGATCACGGACCTGAAGACCTTTTGCTTTCTCGATGACGACGGCCACAAGTACTTCATCGTCAAGGTGGAGACCGACGCCGGCATCCACGGCCTCGGCGAGGTGGGCATCACGCACTGGGGCGGCGCGGTGGACCAAGCCGTGCGGCACCTGGGCGACGTGGTGATCGGCGAAGACCCCATGGCCACTGAACGCCTTTGGCAGCGCATGTTCCGAGGCGCGTTCTTCCCCGCCGACAAGGTCTACGGCTGCGCCATCAGCGCCATCGACATCGCCCTTTGGGACATCAAGGGCAAGGCGCTCGAGATGCCCGTGTATCGGCTGCTGGGCGGCCCGGTTCGAGATCGCGTGGTCTGCTATCCGCATGTACAGGGCAAGGGCACCGAAGCACTCCTGGCGCGTTGTCGGACGGCGGTGGACGATGGCTGGAAGTTCCTGCGCTGGCATTTGCCGACGGCCGTCGAAGGTGGCGTCGGAACCGACCCATCCTTGCTGGACCCAGGCGAATCCATCGAGCTTGCGGTGAACCAGATGGCGGCGGTGCGGGACGAGGTGGGTGATCGCATTGGCCTCTGCCTGGATGTGCATACGCGCCTCGACATGGCGCACACGGTGGAGCTCTGCAACCGACTGGAGCGGTTCCGCCCGTTCTTCATCGAGGACCCCTTGCGTTCCGAGAACGCCGCCAGCTACCGCACGCTGGCGCGGCACACCAACGTGCCCATCGCCGCCGGCGAGCAGTGGTGCTCGAAGTGGGCGTTCCGGGAGGTGGTCGAGGAGGAGCTGGTGCGCTATGCCCGCATCGACCTCTGCATCGTCGGCGGCCTCACCGAGGCGCTGAAGATCACGCACTGGTGCGAGACCCACTACATCGACATCGTGCCGCACAATCCGCTCGGCCCCGTCAGCGCGGGCGCCGGGGTGGCCCTCGGCATGGCATCCACCAACGTCGGCGTGCAGGAGATGCCGCGTGCGCCGCGCACCTTCGCCACCGACCTCTTCCCCAAGCAAATTCTCTGGGAGGACGGCCACGCCCGCTGCCCGGACGAACCGGGGCTGGGCGTGGAACTCGACGAAGCCCTCGCAACCTCCCGAAGCGCGCCCCTGAACGGCTGGCCGCCACAACTCCATCGACCGGACGGCGCCTTCACGAACTGGTAACGGCCTGTTCTGCCAAGGGAGGCAACAGCCTCCAGCGCAGGCAAAAGCCGCCTCCTCTGGAGGGAGGGCACCTTGCCCTCCATCGCGCCGACGGGCGCAAGGGATGCGAATGAGCAGGATCGCTTTCACTGGTCCGGCACGTCTTGCGCACATGCGCGCCTCGCGGCGCGCATGGAGGGCGGATGCCCTCCCTCCGAAGAGGGGGCCTGATGTCGCAACCACCGCACCGACAGTTCGCGCATCGGACCGCCCGGGCAGCGGGCACGGTCTCGGTCGGCGCCGAACCCCAACGCCCTGCCTCGCGGCGGCGCGATCCGACACTCGTCCCGAAGCATCGCGACGAGGACCTCGTCACTGTCCAACTCTCGAAGCAACGTCGCTCGACGTTGCACCACCGCGAAATCCCCAGGCGTCAGCGACGTAGGCAGGCGCAGATCCGCCGCTGGCTCCCGACCAAACCAAAGCCGAAAGGCCATCGTCGCGGCTGCCGGCCCCAGAAAGCCGAACGCACCGCGAAAGACGAAGCGTCGCAGCGCCACCTGGTCGAGGCGCAGGTCATCCCGCGCCGTGCATGCGAACGGCAGCGGATGGCGCTCCATCCACGCGAGCAGCTCGTTGCCGCCACTCAGTTCCCAGCCGAAACTCGCATGCCGTTCGGCGAGGAGCGTTTCCGCCTGGTCGATGACCAAGAAGGTTCCCCGCTCCGCGGCGGCGGCAAACGCCTCGGTGACATTGCGTTCCGTCTCGCCCTGCCACATGCCAAGAAGCTCTGCGGCGCCCACCTCCTCGAGATCGAGTTCCAAGCGCTCTGCCAGATAGTGCAGGCTCGCCGTCTTGCCTGTGCCGGGAGGGCCCTGCAGGCAGATCGAGAAGGCGCGGGTTTCGGCTTCGGCAAGGCGATCCGCGAGCGCGACGAAGTCAATGTCTGCCTCGATCAAGCCCGGATCGAAACGCACGCCGGCACAATCGGCGCCGAGCAGAGGCCGGGGCCCCGGCCGCAGACGCAGATCGTGCCCCATGGCAGCGGACAGGCTTTGCACCCCTCGGCGAACGACCGCCAGACCGCCCTTGCCGATGTGCGCGGCAGCCGCGGCCGCAGCCGCGAGGCCCGGCGACTCATCGAACTCCCGCGCCAGGGCTCGGGCATCGTCGTGCGTTGCCTCAATGCCGTGCAGGGCAAGCTGGCGCGACCAGATGCGCGTGCGCACGGCAACCGGCGGCGCCTGCATTCGAACCGCATACATCATGCGCCGCAGCACCGCCGGATGCACGGCCTCGGCGTCGTGGGTCGTCCACAAGGTTGGTGTGGGCGCGCGTTCGAGCAGCCGATGCAGGAACACGCGCGACGCTCCGCTCGCTGGCTGCGACGCCAGGCCGAATGCCGCGGCGTCGCCTGTGCCGACGAGCAGGTCTTCCATCTCGTCGAACAGCAGCAAGGCGCGACGATCGGCCGCCAGCAGGGATTGCGCCAGCAGGAGTTCCGACAGGCGTTCGCTGCGCAGGGGCTCCTCGCCAGCGGCGCCGGACTCGCCGACGCTAAAGAGCGCAAGCCCCAGATGCTCCGCCAACGTCTGGCAGAAGGCCGTCTTGCCCGTGCCCGGCGCACCATAGACGAGGAGGTTGACCCCCCGCGCTCGCTGTTCCACAGCCCCACGCAGCAGTCGCTCTGCATCCGATCGCGCCGCCCCCAAATGCTCGAAGTCGCTCCAGTCGAGTTCGCCATCGGCTTCACCGCCAAGCAGCAGGCGGCGCACGTCAACGTCTTCCGACTCCGAAGACCACACGAGGCGGCCGAGGCGCCGTGGGAGCCTCACGCCCTGATCCTCGTCCAGCGTTACGAGGCCCGACTGCACGAGACGCTCGCCCGGAGCGAACAGCGCTCGGGCGACGGCGGGAGAGACGCCAAGCAGGCGGCTCAACGTCGGCTCGCGAAGGTTGAAGCCGCCCCCGCGACCGCCACACACGACATCGACCATCGCCTGGATGAAGGGTCGGGTCTCGTAGCGCAGCAGCAACTCGAGGGCCGCCAGTTCCTGAGCGTCGAGCCCCACGACGACCGCTAGATCCTTGAGCCGCCGAAGGGTGTGGTCGCCCGCGTCCGAACCGGGCCGGTCCCCCGACTGCAGGCGGTTGCTCCAGCCACGCACATCGCCCGCCGGGATGGTCTCCCCCTCGACCGGGGCGAACCCGAGTTCGGTGGCGTGCGAGGCGAGCCAATCCGCCAGTTCCAGCGCTTCTGGCGAGTCCGCCCCAACCCGTGCCAGCACGGCGCTGCTCCAACGCAGCACAAGAGCCCGTTCTCGACTGTTGAACATTGGTGGATTCCCGGTGGATGAACCGGGGACAACCCTGGCAGCCCCATGCGACAAACCGAGTCGCGACTTTGTGCGACATTCACCTACGGAGCAACGGGCAGTTCTCGGTCGCCAATAGTTCTCCGTCCATGACGGAGATGTTGGGGTTGCCTTCGGTGTGTGAAGAGGGCAAGGGCCGGTGAGGCCGGGGCTCGCGACTGTTGTCGCTGGCCTTGCGCACCTGGCGGCGCGCGACTCACCAGCAGGCAGGGCCTGCCTTCCTGCGCCCTCCAGGCATCGAGGAGCCGGCGCCCCTCCGGCGCGTCCCCCGCTTGCCGGGCGACAGCGAGAACGTCAGGGCCGTGCAGCCAGATGAATCTTGGCGGTCCATCCGGGGCGGGACTTGCCGATGGATTGGGCGCCGCGGCCCCATCCCGTCGGGATGCACCTTCACGCCGGCGCTGTCCAGCGACGCCGCCTCCAGCCCGATCCCGTCGTTTGCGTTAACACGCCCCGGGAAGGCCCGTCAGTAGCCTTCCAGTTCGCCATAGCGGTTGCGGTGGAAGCTTTGGTCGCCGAAGGTCTGTTCAGTGACGGCGGCGCGCTTGATGAAGAAGCCGATGTCGAACTCGTCGGTCATGCCGATGCCGCCGTGCATCTGGATGCCCTCGCGGGAGACGGTGTGAAAGGTCTCGCCCACCTTGGCCTTGGTGAGGCTGGCGAGCTTGGCGACTTCCTCTGGGGTGCGGTCTTCGTCCAGCGCGGTGAGTGCTTCGAGCACGCACGAGCGGGAGAGTTCGAGTTCGCAGAACATGTTGGCGGCACGGTGCTTGAGCGCCTGGAAGGAGCCGATGGGCACGCCGAACTGCTCGCGCTCCTTGAGGTAGGCGACGGTGCGGTCGAAGCACTCCTGGGCGGAGCCGAGCATCTCTGAGGAGATGCCGATGCGGGCGATGTCGAGGGCGCGGTCGAGAATGTCGGCGCCCTGCCCTTCCGCGCCAATGAGCGCATTTGCCGTCACCTGCACGTCGTCGAGTTCGATGTTGGCGGCGTTGCGGCTGTCCACCATCTTCGTGCGCGTCACCGCGACGCCGGCGGCGGCGCGGTCCACCAAGAACAGCGAGATGCCTTCGCGGTCGTCGGCGCTGCCGCTGGTGCGGGCGGCGACGATGAGTTGGTCCGCGACGTGGCCGTCGAGAACGAACTTCTTGGAGCCGGAGATCGCGTAGCCAGCGTCTCCCTTGGTGGCCGTGGCAGAGACGCCGTAGGGATTGTGGCGATGCGATTCCTCCAGCGCCAGGGCCAACAGCTTCTGGCCGCTCGCGACCCCCGGCAGGAGCGCCGCCTTCTGCGCGTCGCTGCCGCCGAGATTGATGATGGTGCCGCCGACCCAAACGGTGGCGAACAGCGGGCTCGCGGCCAGCGTGCGCCCGGTTTCTTCCGTGACGACGCCGAGGCCCTTGTAGCCGAACGCCAGGCCACCGTGCTCTTCCGGGAAGGGGATGCCGGCCCAGCCGAGTTCCACCATGCTGGCCCAGGTGTCGCGGTCGAAGCCGTCGGCCGCGTCCTCGTCGCGCAGCTTGCGCAACTGGCTGATGGGCACTTCGTCGGTGCAGAAGGACTTGGCCTGGTCCTTCAACATGTTCTGCTCTTCGTTGAGAATCATGGGCATCGCGTGCATTCCCCCTTGCGCTGTGGCCGCCACCGCACCCTCCTGCGATGGCTCATGAGGGCGCGATCATATGTCAAGCGCGAGGGCGGTAGGAACCCCATTGCCGCCTCGGGCGCGTACACTGCCGGCAATCGAACCGTGGGAAGGGGAAAATGCCCGACAACGACGTGATCGCCACCGACCTCACGAACCTGGACTGGCAGGAACTGGTGGACGGCCTGAACCGCTACCTGCGCCTGCGCACCACGCCCATCGGCATGAAGCTCTTTGCGAGTGCCGAGGAGATGGGCGAGATTCCGCGCATCCGCCGGCCGAAGGATGTCCATACCACGGACCAAATCGTCGGCCAGGCGAGTCGCAACGGCTGGACCGTTGGCATCACCGCCGACGATCTCGTGGGGGCGCAGTGCAAGACCGTAATCGGCCTCGCGCCCCGGGACGAGGACTGGCTGTCGGGGCAGCACATGGCCGGGGTGTGGTACGAGACGGTGGAGGACTCCTCGCGGCACCAGCATTCGATGGACGTGGCGCAGTTCGGGCAGTACGAGGCGATGGCGGTGAGCCCTCTCGCAAGCGGTCGCTTGAATCCCCCGGACATCGCGCTGATCTATGCGACGCCGGCGCAGATGATCCTCTTCATCAACGGCTTGCAGTGGAGCGGCTACAAGAAGCTCGAATGGGGCTGTGTGGGGGAGTCGGCCTGTGCAGACTCCTGGGGCCGGGCCCTGGCCACGGGCGAGCCGAGCCTTTCCATCCCCTGCTTCGCGGAGCGGCGCTACGGCGGGGTGATGGAGGATGAACTGCTGATGGCCTTGCCGCCGGCATTCCTTCCGAAAGTGATCGCTGGCCTGAGCCACCTCTCCCGCAACGGCCTGCGCTACCCGATCCCGCAATACGGCATCAACAACGACGTTCGGGCGGGGATGGGCGTTAGCTACGGGTGAGGGGGTTCCGAGCCCGTTGCGCGTCTGGCGCCGCGAGCGGCAGCCCCCTCCGAAGAGGCCGGGAGCTCCGCGCCCGAAGGGCGCGCATCGACCTTCCCCTTGGGGGAGTCGGGAAAGCGCAGGTCTCTCGGGGGGGGGGGCCGGTTTCGGCCACCACCCCGCCGCTCGCTCCCGCACCTCAAGCCGCAAGGGAGTAGCCTGAATCTGCCAGCGCGTCGAATTCGGCCAAGATGCTGGCGCCGTTTGGCGCTTCGAGAATCCGTTTGCGCATTTCCGCATGCACGCTTTCGGCGGCGATTCGGGGTTGCTCGACGGTGGCCCAACGCAGCAGTCCCTGCCAGAATGGATCCACCAACTCCGCACCGGGCATGGTGCCGCCGTCCGCGGTGCGCACCGTGAGGGAGCGCAGTTCGCCCAGATAGAGGCGGAGCGATTGCACGTGGATGCGCTCGTCGGTGCGGATGCGTTCGATGATCTCGGCGGCTTCCTCCGCCTGCGGACGGCGGCTGGGAAAGAGGTCTGGCGTGCGCATGGTGGCTTGCGTGGCGGCGAAGCCGATCTCGGCTCGAAACTCGATCACCAGCAGATTCATCAGGAAGGCGAACAATATCTCGAAGGGCTGGTCCACCTGCGGCATCCAGCGGCGCCCCTCCTCCGGTCGGGCGATTCGTTCGGGTGGCTCGACGTCGGGATGGGCGTCGGCACCGAAGGCGAGGTCGCGGGCCACGAACCACATCACGTCGTGACCGCCGATGCCCTTGTCCGGCTCGCCGCCTTCGTCGATGCCATGCGCATGCATCAAGCCCTTGTGAAGGTGACCGAGCGCGGTGCCGGAAATGTCTTCAACGAAGATCGGCTGCAGCTTCGGCAGCGGCATGGCGGAGAGCATCCGGCCGCGGCCTTCGATCTTGCCGGTGATGGTCAGGCCGTTCCAGAAGAAGCGATCGAGGCCCCGGCGGATCAGCAGGCTCTGCTGTTCGGGATTGGGAACGCGGGGGCCGGAGAGGAGCGAGGAGTCGGCGTCGAGCAGGTCGCCGCCGCGGCGTCGCAATGATTCGGTCCAGTTGGCGATGGCCTTGCTGCGGCCCAGCGAGCGCGGGGGAACGTAGATGCCCTGGGCGTCGTAGCCGCCGTGCAGGCGCCGGCCCTCGATCTCGTGCGGGCGAGCGTAGTCGCGGTCGGAGAGCAGTTCTTCGCGGGTGAAGACGAGCTGGAGATCTGGTCGGGCCATGGGCGGCTCCGCTGGCAGGGGTGGGGGCACCGGTGGGGGCACCATTGTACGGCGACAGGCTTGGGCTGCCGCGGACCTTGTTGAGCTGGCGCGCCCCAACGGGCGCGTCAGCAGTTGCTGCCTCGACTCCCCCCAACCCAAGCTCCCAGACGGGGGGTGTTCGCACGCTCTCTGGAGGGAGGGTGCCCCGCCCAAGTCATTCGTCGCGTGAGGGTTCGGTTGGGTCAAGGCCGTCGCGGGGGGCACCGGTGCCGGAGGAGCCCATGAAGATGCTGCGGCCGTCGGCGAAGGTGATGTCGCGGCCGCTGCCCTTGCAGATGGGGTTGCACTTGCGGTCCTTGCTTTGGTAGCCGCGCACGATCACGTCGATGCCAGGTTGAAGCACCGTGCGGGTGAGGCCGCGGCGGAGCAGGGTGTTGGGGGTGCCAGCCTCCAGCATCCACGTCTCGGATTCGCCATCGTCCCTGGCGATCTGCACATGCACCCAGGCGTGCGGATTGATCCAGTCCACCTGGGTGATGGTGCCTTCGATGCGGATCGGCAGATCGGCGTCGAATTCGGCCGAGAAGGCATGATGCGCCGACGCCGGCAATGCGGCCAAGGCCGCCACGAGACCCATGCAGGCCAGTGTTCGCATCTTCCTCACCCTCCTCTCGCGCTCTCGCGGCTCTTGGCGGGGCCACGCTCGGCTGCGGCCCGATTTGCACGATCTCACGAGTCATGCACAATGCCGATTCGATCATAGCTGATTTCATCCACCGCGCCGCGCTCGCATCCGATAGCGCGTTGCAGGGAGGCCGCGATGAAGAACGCTCTTCCTTTTCTGCTGCTGGCCTTGGGCCTTGCCGCCTGCGACGACGTGTCCGTGAACGTCGAAACGGCCGAGCCCGAACCCGCCGACGCGCCAGCGCCGTTCGTTCCACCCGAAGGCGATGTCACCACCGACACCCACCGCTTCGAACTCGTCGCACCCGGCGTCTATTTCGTGCAGACCCTCGCCCCCATCTTCAACAGCAACTCGATGGTGATCGTGAACGAAGGCGACGTGGCGGTGGTGGACACGCACATCAACCCCGCCTTGGCGCGCGACCTCATCGAGTCCATCGCCCAGGTGACCGACAAGCCCGTCACAACCGTCATCAACACCCATTTTCACTACGACCACGCCCACGGCAACCAGGCCTTCGACGACGCCACCATCTTCGGCCACGAATTCACCCACATGAAGATGAGCACCGATCCGTGGGGCGAGCCCACCTTCAGCGGCGAACTGGCGCGGCAGCCGGGCACTCTCGAAGCCATGCGCCAGCGCGTGGCCGATGCCGCGGACGACGAGGCCCGAACCCAGGCCGAAGTGATGCTGGCGGCCTATGCCGCCCATGTGGAAGCCTCGAAGAAAATCGACCCGACGCCCCCCGACGTCACCCTCTCCGACCGTCTCACCCTCTATCGCGGCGACCGGGAAATCCAGCTTGCGTTTCTGGGCCGCGCCCACACCGGCGGCGACATCGTCATCTACCTTCCCGCCGAACGCCTCGTCTATACCGGCGACATGATGCTCGGCGGCATCTCCTGGCTCGGCGACGGCTACGTGGACGAATGGCCCGACACCCTGGAGCGCTTCAAGGAACTGGACGTGGACCTTGTCGTGCCCGGCCATGGCCCCACCTTCAGCGGCGAGCATGGGCGCGAAGTGGCGACGCAAGTGCAAGGCTACTACCGCGATCTTTGGAGCGCCGTGGTGGAGCTTCGGCAGCAAGGCATGGCCGCGGAGGAAGCCGCCGCAGCGGCTGACCTGACCACCCACGCCGACACGCTGGGCGTCTCGCAGGTGGGCGCCAACCTTCAGGCGGTGCAGCGCATATACCAGCTTCTCGACGAGCGTGGCGAATAGCGGGCACCAGCCCTTGCAGGCATTTCATCAGACCGAACGGGAGGCGGCATGAAACTGGCGGTGGAGTTTCCGAGCGTGTCCTATCGCGAGGGCGGCGAGGCGGTGCTGCGTCTCGCCAAGGCCATCGAGGACATCGGCTTCGACCAGCTCGACATGTTCGATCACGTCGTCATGGGCTTCCCCACCGACAGCCGGGAAGCGCCCATGTATCCGCCGAAGATGCCGATTCTGGAAGCGCTGATGACGCTCTCCTACGTCGCCGCCGCCACCAGGAGCATCGGCCTTGGCACCGAGGTGCTGGTGCTGCCGCAGCGCCAGCCGGTGCTGGTGGCAAAGCAGATCAGCACTCTCGACACCCTTTCGGGCGGCCGGGTGCGGCTTGGCGTCGGCGTTGGCTGGCAGGAATCCGAATACGACGCCTTGGAAGAGCGCTTCGGCAATCGGGGGCGGCGCATGGACGAGGCCATCGACTTGCTGCGCAGCTACTGGCGCGACGACAACATCTCCTTCCACGGCGATCACTATTCGTCGGTGGCCATGGCGATGGAGCCGAAGCCCCCGCAGGGAGGCGACTTGCCGATCTGGATCGGCGGCAACGTGGAGGCGGCGCTCAAGCGCGTGGCCGAGCGGGGCGACGGCTGGCTGGCCACGGCCATCACCGATGCGGCCGTGGCGAACCGATGCCGGGAGAAGATATCCGTCTATGCCGAGGCGGCCGGCCGCGACCCTGGCAGCATCGGCTACCAGATGATGCTGGACGTGCCGCCCAGAGACGACGCCGGCAAGGCGTTCTATGCCGACGTGAGCAACGTCGCGCGTCGTGCTGCCGAGGTGCAGGAAATGGGATTCGAATGGGGCGCGCTGAATGCCACGGCGATCTTTCAGTCCGGCGCCCGCAGCGTGGACGCCATCATCGACGTGCTCGGTCGCGCCCACGCGGCGATCCGGCAAGAGACCGGCTGACATCGACGCCAATCCCCATATCGAAGCCGCCGTCGGCCTCGCGCCCCTGGTGCGCGAACATGCCGACGAGGCGGAGCGCGAACGCCACCTGCCGCGACCGGTGGCGGAGGCGTTTGCCCGCGAGGGACTCTACCGGGTGGCGGCGCCAGCGGAGTTCCACGGCGCCGATGCAGACCCGATGACCCAGATCGGCGTCATCGAAGCGGTCTCCCGCGCCGACGGCAGCGCCGGCTGGAACCTGATGATCGGCATCGAGACCTTCGGCCTCATCGCTCCCGGCTTCGCCCATTGCCCGGAACTGCTCGAAGATCCCATGACCATCATGGCCAGCTCCACCGCCGCCGTGGGCCGCGCCGACCGCGAGGACGGCGGCTGGCGGGTTTCGGGCCAGTGGCAGTTCGTGAGCGGCATCCACAACGCGGAACTCTTCGGCGCCACGGTGCGGCGCTACCACAACAGCGAACCGGTGGAGGACGGCAACCTCTATGCCGTGGTGCCGAAGGGCGGCTACGAGATCGTGGACACCTGGCACGTCGCCGGCATGCGCGGCTCCGGCTCCCACGACGTGCGCCTCGACGACGTGTTCGTGCCGGATCGCCTGTTCGTCAACCCCATCGGCGGCAACGTCGGCTCGCCGCAACTGCGCCTGCCCATCGGCAACCGGTTGGCGTACAACAAGGCCGCAGTGGCACTCGGCATCGCCCGCGCCGGCATCGACGCCTTCGTGGAACTCGCCACCGTCAAGAAACCACGCTTCACCACCCGCACGCTGCGCGACCGCCCTTTCGCCCAACGCGCCGTGGCACATGCCGAAGCCCGCCTGATCGGCGCCCGCGCCGCACTCATGGAACTCACCGAACAGACCTGGGACACCGTGGTACGCGGCGACAGCGTCCAGCCCCGCGACCAGGCCCTCTTCCACATCATCGCCTCCGACGCCGCCCGCGCCGCGGTGGAGGTCGTGGAGACCGTCACGGAAGCCGCTGGCACAACGGCGAACCGTCTGGGCCATCCCCTGGAACGCATCAACCGCGACGTGCGGGTCGTGCGCCAGCACGCAACGGTAGCCCCCCACCTGATCGAGGACGCCGGCCGCGCCCTGCTGGACCTCGAACCGGAAACCTTCATCCTCCGCTCAAGACGCCCGGGCACTCCACCAAGGCCCTAGCCGAGCCACCGAGGGTGCCCTGCCCCAGCATGGCGCCTGACGCGCAGGAGTTCGTCAGGCGCGGTGCTCTTGTTGGGGTCAAAGTGTAGTCTCAAGGGTTGCCGTTGCTGGCTCGGTGGACGTAGCTCCAGTTCCAGCGCCAGGCGAGGATGCCGACCACGACGTTGGTGATGGCCGTGGCGACGAAGATGCCCACGTAGCCCCACCAATGGTTGCCGAGGACGGCCAGGGGGACGCCGATGACGATGGCTCGGAGGACGGAGATGACGAGCGATGGCGTGGGCTTGCCGAGGGCGTTGAAGCAGGAGCTTGCCACCTGGGTCATGCCCATGAAGCCGATGCTCAGGGGGATGATGTAGAAGAACGCCACCGAGACTTCGACCACCACCGGGTTGTCGTCGATCATCGCGACGATGGTCTTGCCCACCGACACCATGACGATGAACGTCACCACGCCCCAGGCGATGGAGAAGCGGTGGGTCATGGAAAGCGCCGCCTTGGCGCGGTCGTAGAGCTTGGCGCCCCAGTTCTGGCCCACGAACGGCTCCACCGAGGACGATGCCGACCAGAGGATCATGTGCGCCAGCGTCTCCACCCGAGACGCCACCTGATATCCGGCCACCACCGCCTCGCCGTGGCCGATCAACATGCGCGTGATCACCAGCATTCCCGCCGGCATGACGAGGCCGCTCGCCACCGCCGGACCGCCCACATGCATGATGCGCCGCCACGAGTCGACTGCCCCTTCCATCGTCCAGCGCAGCATTCGTGCCCGCTTGAGCAGCACGACATAGAGCCCCATGCCGAGCGTCCGTGAGATGACATAGGCCCAGGCCGCGCCGGCAATCCCCAGCGCCGGGATGCCGAACCAGCCGAAGATGAGCGGCGGCCCCAGCACGATCTGCAAGATCGACCCCGCCGCCATGATGATGCCGGGGCTCCTGGCGTTGCCCGTGGCGCGCAGCAGCGTGGAGCCGACAATCGACAGCATGAAGGCCGGAAAGCCCAGCAGATACACCGTCAGGTAATCCACCGTCAGCTCGCGCAGGTCGCCCGTGGCGCCGATCAGGGTCACGATGTCACGCGCCAGCCAAATCCCCAGCGCGCCCAGCACGATGCCCACCACCAGCGCCAGCACCTGACTGTGGGTGATGAGCCGCGCCGCGCCCTCGCGGTCGCCAGCCCCCATCGTCCGCGCCGTCACGGACGAAGCGCCGGTGCCGAGCCCCCCGGCAAAGGCAAACAACGTAATGGTGACCGGAAACGCCACCCCCATCGCCGCCAGCGCCTGGGTGCCCAACATGCCGAGATAGATGGCCTCGGCGAACATCGAGGCGTTCATGGCCACCGAGCCAAGCGCCATGAACGAGCCGAGGCGCAAGAGATGGCGGCCCACCGCGCCGTCGGTGAAGCCACGCATTGCCCGCATCGCACCTGTGGACTTCGCCGGCGCGCCTTCCTCGCTCGCCACTGGCCGCTCGTCGCCCGATATGTCCGTCACGCTGCGGCCCGCCCTGCGCCCTCGGCGCGAATGAAGTCCGCGCCCTTCCCGGCGATCATCAGCGTGGGAGCGTTGGTGTTGCCCGAGGTGATGCGCGGCATGACCGACGCATCGATCACTCGCACGCCGGCCACACCCTTGAGGCGCAGGCGGTCGTCCACCACGGCTTCGCGATCGGTGCCCATGCGACAGATGCCGACGGGGTGGAAGATGGTGGCGCCCAGTTCGCCAGCCGCCGGCGCGAGTTCGTCGTCGGATTCGGGATGCGCGCCGGGCTTCCACTCCTTGGCCCCGAAGCGAGCCAGCGCCGGCGCCGCCATGATGCGACGGGTGCGATCCGAGCCGTGCTGGTAATCCTCCGAGCGCTTGAACACCGGCAGCACGTCGTTCCAGCCCCAGCCGCGATTGCCAAGCTGCGCCCAATGGTCGTAGTCCGCGGCCTGCCCGCGCATGTAGGTCATCGCGTTGATGGACGAGCAGCCGCCGAGCACCTTGCCTCTGGCGTAGCCGATGGCGCGGCCGTTGAGGCCGGGCTGCGGCGTCGTCTCGAAGCACCAGTCGGTGCGCGGATTGCCGATGGCGTACGGATAGCCCACGGGAATGTCGATCCAGAAGGGGGCGTCGGGGCCACCCGCTTCAATCAGCAGCACGTTGATGTTGGGGTCCGCCGACAGCCGCTTCGCCAGCACGCAGCCGGCGGTGCCAGCGCCGACGATCCCATAGTCGCACTCAGTCGAACGCGGTGCGGCGGGCTCGGAAGATTCGGCCTCCAACGGTGTCAGGCCGCATACTCGAAGTACGCATTGGAGACGACGACGCGATCGTCCACCCGGCCCTCGAACACCACCCGCCCGTCGCCGTCGTTCCACGCCAGAACCGTCAGCGTGTCGTTCAGGAACACGGGTGCCGAGAAGCGCACCTTGATGCGGCGAAAGCGTGCCGGATCGCCACCGGCGAGTTCATCGAGCAGCAACTGCGCGCTGTGCCCGAAGGTGCAAAGACCATGCAGGATCACCTCGTCGAAGCCGCCGAAGCGGGCGGCTTCCGGATCGATGTGCAGCGGGTTGTAGTCGCCAGAGAGACGGTAGATGTGGGCTTGGTTGTCCGCCACGACAGCGCTGGCGGTGGCATCCGGCGCGCGCTCGGGCACCGCGATCCTTTGCGAGAATGTCTGCCCAATGCCGTCGAACGGTTCGATGTCGCCAAGCTTCTCGACGCCGCGCCGGAACGAGCCGTTCACCATCCGCACGCATACATCGCCATGCTCGCCAAGCACCTCGCTCTCGAATTCGACGAAGCCATTGCCCCGACCGCGCGGATGAATGCCGATGACGCGAGAGCGCACCTGCACCTCCCCCGTCAGCGGCAGCGGCTTCAAAAGCTCCAGGTAGCGCTCGGCATCGATGTTGAGCGGCCCCGGCGAATTGGGCACGAGCGCCGTGTCGATGGGCGCCCCAGCACCGCCCCAGCGAATGGGGAAGGTGGGAAACACCGCGAAGTCGGCGTGCCGCTCATAGACAAACCGCAAGTCCCGCGTGCCAATCCCCACGGCATAGAGCAGCACATCGCGCTGGTCGTAGCGAATCGGGACAGGCTCGCCCCAGGGCCCGGGCTCGCCACCCGGGAGTGCGCTCAGCGCGTCGTACACGGCCATGTGCCGGCTCCTTCATGCGAACGGCGACACGTTGCCGTTCCCAGCCAAGAATACAACCTGCTGCATGGTTACGTTGATGTGGCGCATGTGGCGCTTGGAACCGGGAAGGCAGGCAAGGCGACTCTCCCTACGGACGTCAGGCGCATCCATGCGACGACGAACCTGGCGCGCTAACGGGCGCGTCGGCAGTTGCTAAGCAACTGCCGGCCTTCTTCCTTCGCTTCCGTTCACCACTTCGGGCTAGCGCCACAAGAACCCCAGCCCAAGCCGTCCTGGCAGCCTGTCGGCATTCGGCCAGCTTGCGCCGTCCGAAGTCCGACAGGCTGCCAGCGCGCCCTTGCGAGCGCGTCGGCAGTTCGCTTCGCGAACTGCGTGGCCTTCGGGCTCGCATTCGCTCGCGCCTTCGCCCAGGGGGGAAGCGCTATTCTGGAACCGTCAGAAGCCGACGGAAAGACTTGAAGCACATGACGGAACGTCGATCTCTTGTATCGCACTACGTGTTTCCCGAGACGCTCGCCGAGCAGGAGGCGGCGCTGGCGACCAACCCGTTGATGCAGCGCTTGCATCAGGCGCGGGAGGGGCATGCGGGGGACCGGCATCGGCCGGTTTATCACTACGTCAATCCGGAGGCGATGTTGAACGATCCCAATGGACTCTGCTTTTGGCAGGGGCGCTGGCATCTTTTCTATCAGGCATATCCGCCGGAGGACACCCGCCAGCATTGGGGCCATGCCATCAGCGACGACCTCGTGCACTGGCGCGACCTGCCGTATTGCATCTATCCCGACCCGGAGGATCGCTGTTTCTCCGGCGCGACGCTGGTGGAGGAAGATCGGGTGATCGCCATGTATCACGGCACCAAGGCCGGAAACATGGTGGCAACTTCCTCAGACCCGCTGCTGTTGAACTGGAGCAAGGTGGGCAACGCACCGGTGATCCCCATCGCAGCCCCGGACGGCGGCGAGCTCCCATACCGGGTGTTTGATCCGTGCATCTGGAAGCAGGGAGACTTCTACTACTCGCTCTCCGCCGGCCAGACGCCGAGCGGCCCGGACGGCAAGCCGGTGGCGGCAGACTTCCTCTTGCGCTCGAAGGACCTCGCGCATTGGGAATACCTGCACCCGTTCGTCGAGGACGACCATTACACGCTGGTGGGCGACGACGGCGCCTGCCCCTATTTCTGGCCCATCGGCGACCGCCACATCCTGCTCTTCTTCAGTCACATGAGCGGCGGCCAGTACCTCATCGGCCACTACGACACCGAGCGGCAGAAGCTCAAGGTGACGGCCGGCGGCAAGTTCAACATGGGGCCGGCGGGGCCTTCAGGCGTTCATGCGCCTTCCGCGACGCCGGACGGCGACGACGTGATCGTCATCTTCAACATGAACCCCGGCAAGCCCACGGCCGGCTGGAACCAGATCATGACGCTGCCCAGGCGGCTGTCGCTCGATGCATACGGCGAGCTTGAAATGCGCCCGGTGGAGGCCGTGCAGGGGCTCCGCGGCGACCATGCAGCGCTTGGCCCGCGCACCATCGCCGCAAACCGCGACCAGACAATCAGCGGGCTCGGCGGCGATGCGGTGGAGATTCGCGCCACCATGGCACCGAGCTCGGCGGCCATGGTGGTCCTCGACGTGCTGGTGTCACCGGGGCGGGAGGAGTTCACCCGCATCGCCTTCTATCGGGAGCGGGGCTACGCCGACAACGTACTGCGCAAGCGACCGAGCGGGAGTCTGGTCACGCTCGACACTTCTTGCTCCTCCACCGCCGCTGATGTGCACTGCCGCGCCCCGGAGACCGCCCACGTGCGCCTTGCACCGGACGAGCCGCTCGAACTCACCGTGTTCGTCGACCGGAGCGTGGTCGAGGTCTTCGTCAACGACCGCCAATGCGTGGCCGCGCGCGTCTATCCCGAACGCGACGACAGCCGCGGCATCAGCCTGCGCTCCCAGGGCTGCGAGACGGAGCTCAAGTCGCTCGACGTGTGGCAGATGCAGTCGATCCATTAGGGGGAACCCGTGCACAAAGCGCCTCGGGGGCGGTCGTGCCAGGGGCGCCTCATCGAAGGATCGAGCCGTCCGGCAAATCACTCCTTCGCCTCACGGTCAGCCGGGCTGCCGAGGCCGTAGCGCTCGGCCATCTCGTCGGTCGCCTGCCAGAAGGCCGGCACCGCCTCCCATGAGCGTGTTCGCTGCGCGGTCATGTGCGCCAGCGAGTAGTTTCTTGGCGCGGATGCAAGGTAGAACCGCTCGTACAGTTCCACCCGGCCGCCAAGGGCCGAGCCGACCAGATCCCATGCCGTTCGGAACAGCCGCGCCCGCTCCTCGGCGCTTGTCTCGTCCGCGCCGCGCAGGTAGTGACGCAATGCGGGTTCCAACTCTGGGTCGACAAGGTCCGCCTGCGCCGGCGTTGCGAGCAGGTTGTGCGAGCCGATGGTCTTGAGGATGTCGTTCACGCGCACCATCCAGCCCGGCATGGTGGGGCGCAGCGCATAGAACGGCCGCTCGTCGCAGATCCAGGTGCCGTCGCCGTAGTCGAAGGCGCCGTCCTCGGCGGCCTTGATGGCGCTGCGCGTCAGTTCCGCATACGACCAGAGTTCGCCCAGCATGTGCGTAACCTCGCTGCGCCGACTCTGGCCGGTCACGTCCACCATGCGCGCGGCGAGTTCGTAGGCGAACTCCAGCTTCACCAAGGCCCGAATCGCCGTCTGCTGCATGATGTTGCCGGTCCAGCCGCGCCGCATCACGCCGTTGAAGACCTCCGGATTGCTGTCGCAGAAGACCCGCGATCTGGGCACTTCAACATGATCGAAGGCGATGAAGGCGTCCTGCTCGTCGAAGCGGCTGGAAAAAGGCGCATCGAACGGGTTGCGGCCCACGCCGTAGTGGTCCCGGCAGAGGACGCTCAGGCCCGGCGTAGCCATGGGGACGGAGAACGACAGGGCGGTCCCTGGCTGATCGACGGGCACGGGGTGGGCCGGATAGACCGCGATCTCATCGGCGAACGGGCCGAGCGTCGCCAGGATCCGGGCGCCGTGAACCACGATGGCGTCCGCCGTTTTGTCCACCTCGCGCAGCGCCAGTTCGCCGTTGACGCCCTCGTAGTCGGCGACGCGCTTGTCAACGATGGGGTGGACGATGGTGTGGGTCAGCGACAGATCCCGCTCGGCGATCTCGCGCTGGAAGGCGACGAGATTGTCGTGGCCTTGTTCGTTGCCGGCGACTCGCCACAGGCTTGGCTGCCCGGCGAAGCCGGCAAAGGTGACGTTCAGGTAGTCCGGCGTCCGTCCAAGCATGCCCACGCTGTAGCGCGCGGTCTGCTCGAGACCCCGGTGCCGGCGCGCCAGATCCTTCCGGCTGCGCGGAATCATGTGGCTGACATGGCGGTTGTCGCCGGCACTCTCGACGAGGCACGCTTCGGCATGGATGTGCTGCCAGTCGAAGTAGCCAGCCATGCCGGCAAGGGAACCCTTGAAGGGAGGATGGCTGGTGACATCGGCCACCGATTGGCCATTGACGCGCACGGCCCGAGAGCCCTTCAAGCCGGCCAGGTATTCCGCCCCCGTGCGTGCAACCAAGTCTCGCCCACCCATTCGAGGCAGTTCTCGGCCAGCTTACGGCGGATGTCTGGCGACGATCAAGGCGGAAAGAACGCCGGACCTCGGGCGTGGGCCCCTCTCGGAGGCCGACGCGGGCGTCGGCCGTGGGTGGGGTAGCCTTGTTGCTCAGGGAGACACCAGCGTGCTCCGCCTTCTCGAGGGCTCGGAGGCGAGCGCCGCGCAGAGGAGGGAACCGTGCAACGGATGATTGTTGACTGTGATCCTGGTCATGACGATGCCGTCGCGCTGATCCTGGCGCATCGCCATGCGGAGGTGGTTGGGATCACGGCCGTGGCTGGCAATGCGCCGCTTGATGCCACAGCCGCGAATGCGCTCGCGGTCACCGCCGTGCTTGGGGTGGACACGCCGGTGTATGCCGGGGCCGATACCTCCCTGCTTGGGGTGGCGCGAGATGCCCGGATCGTCCACGGGGAATCGGGGCTTGGCGGCGTCACGCTGCCTGCACACGACAAGACGATGGCGGACGGGCACGCGGTGGACTTCCTGCTCGAGGCAAGCGACCGGGACACGTGGATCGTCGCCATCGGACCGCTCACCAACATCGCGCTCGCCATCGCCCGGGACCCCACGTGGCCGCAGCGCATCGCCGGCATCTCCATCATGGGTGGCAGCGCCGACAACGGCAACGTCACCGCCGCCGCCGAGTTCAACACCTACGCGGACCCCGAAGCCGCCGCCCGCGTCTTCCGCTGCGGCGCTCGAATCATCATGTGCGGCCTCAACCTGACCCACCAATTGCCCGTGGACGACGAGGTGCTCGCGCGGGTGCGGCAGATCGACACCGCCGCCGGCAGGCTCGCGAGCGAGTCGTTCGCGTTCCTTCTGGAGCGGCTCGAGTCCCTCACCCGCGCCCGTCGCGCATCCCTGCACGATCCCTGTGCCGTGCTCGCGGTCACGCATCCCCACCTGCTCGACACCACTCCGTGCGCGGTAACCGTGGAACTGGCCGGCGAACATACCCGCGGCATGACGGTGGTGGACCGGCGTTCCCGAGCCGGCGTCGAGCCCAACGTGGAGGTGAGCTTCGGCCTCGACTCCGGGCCGGCGATGGCACTGGTCACGAGCGCGCTTGCGAACGACTGACGTCTTTGCTGCGCTTTCCTCGATGCGTGGCTTGCGGCGCATAGTCGCGGCGCAGTAGAGTCAAGGCACTCGGAGGGGAGACAGACTCATGCGATACGAACTCAGCGTCAATGGGCGCGCGGTGGCGGTGGATGTCGCGCCGGAAACGCCCATGCTGTGGGTGCTGCGGGACCACCTGGACCTCACCGGCACCAAGTACGGCTGCGGCGGCGGCTACTGCGGCGCCTGCACCATCTACGTCGATGGCAACATCGCACGTTCCTGCCAGACGCCGGTTTCGACGGTGGCGGACAAGGCCATCTCTACCATCGAGGCGCTGCACGAAAACCATCCCAGGCTCGTTGAGGTTTGGGAGGCAAACAACGTTCCGCAGTGCGGCTACTGTCAATCTGGCCAGCTCGTCGCGGCGGCGGCCCTGCTCGACCGCAACGCCAGCCCAAGCGATGCCGACATCGACGCCGCCATGACCGGCAACATCTGTCGCTGCGGCACCTACACGCGCATCCGCGCGGCCATCCACGAGGTGGCGGCCTACGACGCCACGTCCACGAGCAGCGAGGAGGACGCAGCATGAACATCGCCAACGTTTCCCGCCGAGACTTCCTCAAGGGCTCCGGCGTCTTTGTCCTCGGCGCGGCCTTGCCAGCGCGTGCCAACCTGCCGGACGGCAGCGTCACCGCGGCCTTCGAGCCCAACCTCTTCGTCGCCCTCGACAGCGACGGCACGGTTACGGTCACCTCGCATCGCTCGGAGATGGGTCAGGGCATTCGCACGGCCATCGCCCAGGTGGTGGCGGACGAACTCGATGCCGACTGGTCGCGCGTCAAGCTCGCGCAGGCGCCGGGCGACGCCAAGTACGGCGACCAGAACACCGACGGCTCGCGCAGCATCCTGATGAACTACGACCGCTTGCGCGATGCCGGCGCAGCGGCGCGACTGATGCTGCGGCAGGCCGCTGCGGCGAAGTGGGGCCTTCCGCTCGACGAAGTGAGCGCCCAGAACCACAAGGTTGCCCACGCCGGCAGCGGCCAAAGCGCCGACTACGGCGAACTCGCCGCCGATGCCGCCACGCTCCCCGTGCCGGAGAAGGTGGCGCGCAAGTCCGAAGCCGAGCACCGCTTCATCGGCAAGCCGGTGGTGCATGTGGACAACGGCGACATCGCGCGCGGCAAGGGCAACTACGGTGCCGACGTCAAGCTGCCGAACATGGCCATCGCCGTCATCGTGCGCTGCCCGTGGCTTGGCGGTGGTGTTGCAAAGGTGGCAGACCCTGCGCCACGGCCGGGCCTCATCGGCCTTGAGGTCATCGATCCGGCACCGCCGGCCGGGCCGATGTTCGCGCCCTGGGGAGGCGTCGCGGTTCTTGCCGAAGACACCTGGACGGCGCTCAGCGTCGCCCGTGAACTCGACATCGAATGGACGCCCAGCCCGAACCAAAGCTTCGGCAGCGAGCCCTTGACGGCGGAACTCAGGCAGATGCTCGAGTCGCCCGGGCAGACGCTGTTCGACATCGGCAACGTGGATGCGGCGTTCGACTCGGACGGGCAGGAACTTTCGGCCGTGTACGAGACGCCGTTCCTGGGCCACATGCCGATGGAACCGCCGGCCGCCGTTGCCAGCGTCGAGGACGGCAAGTGTCAGGTGTTCGCACCGGTGCAGGACCCGCAATCCACGCGGGGCCTCGTTTCGCAGTATCTGTCCATGCCGCTCGAGAACGTGGACATTCGCGTGACGTTGCTCGGCGGCGCCTTCGGGCGCAAGTCGAAGCCGGATTTCGTGCTCGAAGCGGTGGAACTGTCGAAGCGGCTGAAACGGCCGGTACGCGTGCAGTGGACCCGCGAGGACGATGTCCGCCACGACTACTACCACGCCGCCAGCGCCCAGTTCCACCGCGCCATGGTGGACGAGAAAGGCCACCCGACGGTATGGCTGCAACGCACGGCATTCCCGTCCATCACCACCGTCTTCTCCGGCCAGGCGCTGATGCCAGCGGAGTGGGAGCTGGAGATGGGCTTCACCAACCTGCCCTATCGGGTCAGCAACCAGCGCATGGAATCGGCCGGCATTCGGCCCGGCGTGCGCATCGGCTGGATGCGCTCGGTGTGCAACATCTTCCACAGCTTCTCGGCCAACGTCTTCGCCGACGAAATGGCCGCCGCCGGCAACCGCGATGCCATCGAGCACCGCCTCGAAATGCTCGCCGAAGGAGGCGAGATGGAGGTGCCCGGAATGCAGCCGCCGCCGGGACACGCCATGGACATCGGCCGCCTGCGGCACGTGATCGAGAAGGTGCGTGAACTGTCGGAATGGGGACGCGAACGGCCGGATGGCACGGGCCTCGGCTTCGCCGTCCATCACAGCTTCCGCTCCTATGTGGCGACGGTGCTCGAAGTACGCACGGAGGCAGGCCGCCCCAAGGTGACCAATGCCTACGTGGCGCTCGACTCCGGCACCCACGTCAACCCGGACACCTGCGCCGCACAGATGGAAGGCGCGGTGGTGTTCGGCCTGTCGCTGGCGCTGCACGGCGAGATCACCATGAAGGACGGTCAGGTGGAGCAGAGCAACTTCCACGACTATCCGATGCTGCGCATGAACGAGGCGCCACCGACGATGGTGCATGTGGTGCCGTCGCAAGGTCGGCTTCCCGCCGGCGTCGGCGAACCCGGCGTGCCGCCGGTGGCCCCAGCGCTGTCGAACGCCTTGTTCGCCGCCACGGGCACCCGACATCGCTCGCTGCCGATCCGCATGGCTTGAATCCGGCCCTCCCATGGAAGTACGCCCCCGGCGATGGGGGAATTGCCGGTACTTCCTTACGCGTCAGCGGTCGGGGATGCTTCCCCGGCTGAAGGCTCCCATCCAGCCTGGCGTCGCCTCGGCGGGTGGGCGTCCTGCCCTCCTTCGCCGAGAGCGCACGCCAGCGTCGAGGCGACGACGGTGGCACGGTTGGAGGTCGGTTGGAGGTCGAGAGTCGGATGGTTCGTGCATCTCCAAGCGGACGCGCCTTGCGGCCCGTATGGAGGGCGAGACGCCCCATCCAGGGACACCCACTCATTGGAGGGAGGGCGTCTCGCCCTCCCTCGCGCCGCAAGGCGCGTTCTTTGGAAGGGCATGACCTTGGCTGACTGGCGTCGTGCATCCAGTGTCGCCCTGCTGACCGTCGCAGCATGGCTCACGGGTTGCCAGGATCAACCCGATCCGCGCTTTCAGGCGCCGCTTGTGTCGGGGGTGATCACATTGCCCATGACGGACACGCAGCGGTTCGACCAGCGCCTCTCCGCCACCGGCTTCATCGCTGCCTTGCGTGGAGGCGACAATCCCGGCATTGCGTTCAGCACCATCAGCGCAACTTCCGGCGGCAGCGACGGAGACGGCTCGGGCAGCGCGGACATCGTGCTCGCGCAACTCCCCGCCACCGGCTTCGACCCACGCATCCTGGGACCCGGAGTTTCGCCGGTGGAAGCCCTCACAGACGGCGGCCAAACCCTCGTCCTCGGCAGCGGCTTCGTGTCGGTATTCGATCCCGTGTCTCCCCTGGGCCTGCTGCAGGTGGAAGGTGAGGTCATCAGCGAAATCACGCCGCACGGATACACCCGCGTGCTCGGCGTGCGGGACGGCAGCGAGCGCGACGTCGCCATCGTCGGGCGCAACGACTACCACCGGGGGATGTTCGAGTCGGCGATTCAGGTGGGGCCCGGCATCATCGAGGCTGGCCTGCTCGACATCTCACCGCGGGAGCGCAAGCTGCCGACCTATGTGCGCACCTTCGTCGCCTCGTGCAGTGATCGCTGGATCGTCGGCGTCACGCAAATCCCCATGCATCTGATCGACCTGGGCGAAAGCCTGCTTGCATTCTTCGCCGCCGAGAGACTCGCGTGCGAGGAAGTGGTGAACCTGTCCGGCGACCGCGAAGCATTGCTCGCCGTGATCAGCGACGATCGCCGCAGCATCGCCTATTTTGGCAACCCCACCCTGACCCGCGCATCGCTGCTGGCGTTTGCCACCACGGCGCCCTGACCCGCCCAGGAGCCTGCGCCATAGAACGGCGCAGGCTCCTGGCCGAAGGCGCGAGCGAATGCGAGCCCGAAGGCCAAGCAGTTCGCGAAGCGAACTGCCGACGCGCCCGCAAGGGCGCGCTGGCAGCCTGTCGGACTTCGGACGGCGCAAGCTGGCCGAATGCCGACAGGGTGACAGGACGGCTTGGGCTGGGGCAGGAAGCGTTGCCGAAAGGCAACGGTTCTTGTGGCGCTAGGAGTTTGTCGGTTTTAGGATTTGAGGTGGCCGAAAGGCGACCGTGAACTGGATCTCGTGCCAGTGGACGGGGTTGGCGTGTATTTCGGTGTCGGCCACCTGACCGGCGTTGCACCGCCCATGCATGCCAGATCGGCGTGGAAGCGCCGCGAAGGTCCGATTCTCGAGGAAAAGACGAGGGTTGCCCCCGCTCAGCTCAAGGCGTGCATTCGCTTCAGGTTCCACGCCAGGCAGGTCAGCGTCCATTCGCCGCGAACCGCCTCCAGTCCGCGCAGATGGAAGCGCCGGAAGCCCATCGCCTCCTTGACGATCCCGAAGACGGTCTCCACCGTCGACTTGCGCCGCGCATGCAACGCCCGGCCCTCCGGGGTCTGCAGCCGATGTGCCATGCGCGTCGCCGGATCCGCGTCCTCCGGACAGGGCGGCGGCGATGCGCGCCGCTCCGCCAGCGGCACGTTGTGCGCCTCGCGCCCCGTGGCGATGTGCGGTGTCAGGCCCGCCGCCTCGCAGTGCGCCACGTTGGCCCGGCTGAAGTGCCCCGTGTCGGCCAGCAGCCCCACCGGCTGCCCCAGCGCCGCCGGCAACGCATCCAGCGCCTCGAGCGTCGGCGCCACCTCGCGCCTGTCGTTGCAGCGATCGACCACATCCGCCGTCACCGCCAGATGGCTTTCGACGTCCACGCCCGACTGCGCGTTGCAGGCCTGCTCGAAACCGTTCGAAGTCGGCATGATGCGGGACTCCGGGTCCGTCAGGTTCACCTGATCCGCATCCCTCGGTCCCGCCTGCGGCGCCTGGGGTGGACGACCACGGGGCTTGCGCCCCGTCTCCTTCTCCTTCTCGCGCCGTGCCTCGAGCCTCTCCTCGTGGTCCGCCTGTTCCGCCGCGTGGCGTTCCTGCGCCCGCCGTTCGATCTCCGCCTGCGCCGCCTCGATCACCGCCAGCCGCTCCGCGCGGCGCTTCAACTCCTCCGGAACATCCAGTTCAGGCTCCGAATCCTCTGCCTGCGCCGCCTGCTCCAGCAGCGCCGACACCTCGCCGCGCAACTGCTCCCCGAGGCGCTTCGCATGCCCCCAGCCGAGCGCCCTGTGCCGGCTCGCGTTCGCCTGAACCTTTGTCCCGTCCAGGCTCGCGTTGCCCAGCTTCAGCAAACCCGCCTCTTGCGCGATCAACAGAATCCGAACGAACAGCCCCGGATCCTTCCCGCCGCCACCGCATTGACGCTCCAGCGCGCTCAGGTCCAGCCGATCCACAACGTCCACCACAAACCGCGCCAGATGATCGTCCGGCAACCAGTCCTGAACCGACGGCGGCAGAAGGCAGAGCGTGTCACGATCCACTGGGCGAACTTCGAGGACATCGGCCAGGCGTCCATCATCAACAACAACCCAATTTTACCTGGATCGCCAAATCCGACAGGCTGCTAGGGGAGTATGTTCGGGTGGTGAGAGCAGCGTCGAGCTTCCCCCACAATGAGCAGGCTGACGCCGCACGATGCCCGGTATGGAGCCTCGCAGCCGGTGGCCTACTTCCGAGCTGGCACGCTCGCCACCTTGCCCACGCTGCCGCTTGCCAGTCCCCCAACCGTTGTCGGTCGTCGCCAGCGAGTACGGGTTCCCCGCAGCTGGCCTGCGCTCGAGCAGGAAATCGAACCAAGGCTCGGCCGAATGTAGCTCCCGAAAGGCGCACAACGGTGGGGGTGCATGGCGCGTCTGACACCCTAGGGCCAGGATGCCTCAACGCACGAACGCAGGGGGTTGTCTGTCGTTGGCTGCAATCGCTTCGTTGATGTCCCGGCGGATGCGTTCGACTTCGCCATCGCCGTTGATGGTGTGGTAGTGGACTTTGCCGTTGGCTGCATGGGCTTGGTAGAAGTCCACCAAGGGGCGGGTCTGGTCGTGATAGACGCGCAGGCGTTCGCGGACAGTCTCTTCGCGGTCGTCCTCGCGCTGGATCAGGGGTTCGCCGGTTTCGTCGTCGAGGCCCTCCTGGCGGGGCGGGTTGAAGGTGACGTGATAGACGCGGCCGCTGGCCTCGTGGGTGCGGCGTCCGGAGATCCGCGTCACCACGGCTTCGTCGGGAAGGCGGATTTCCAGCACGCAGTCGAGGTCGATGCCGGCGTCCACCACGGCCTGGGCCTGGGCGATGGTGCGGGGAAAACCGTCGAAGAGGAAGCCCCCCTTGCAGTCGGGTTCGGCGAGGCGCTCCTTCACCATTGCCACGATGGTGGCGTCGTCCACGAGATTGCCGGTGGCCATGATGGCCTGCGCCCGGTGGCCGAGTTCGGTGCCGGCAGCCACCGCCGCGCGCAGCATCTCGCCGGTGGAGATTTGCGGGATGCCAAACTGCTCGCAAATGAAAGCCGCCTGGGTGCCCTTTCCGGCCCCCGGCGGACCCAACAGAATCAAGCGCATGATCGAGAGGTCTCCAAGGGTTGGGTAGGCCTATGTGCTGGCGTCAACGGGATTGCGGCGAACGTCACTCATGGAGGCGACGCGTCGCAGGCGTTCCACTGCGGCGGCGACGGTGGCGAGGTCCGGCACCAGAACCGTGAGGCGAATGACTGCGGTGGCGTGTTGGCGGCTTGCCTCCGCATTGACGCTCGTGACCGACACCGAGAGTTCCGCCAGCGCCGCCATGACATCGAGCATCAGGCCGTTGCGGTCTTCTGCCGTTAGGGTCAGGTCGTGCAGCGATCCGGTGCCGGCGTCCGGTTCATCGGGCTGCGGGGTGGCCTCGCCGTTCTCCAGGGTGAGCATGTCGTGTACGAGGTCCACCACCAGTTGGTCGCCCACACCCACCGCCATCGACAGCGCATCCACCGAGTCGTAGCCGGCGGAATCCGCCAAGCGCTCAAGATCCATGGGCAGCCCAAGCCGCTCAAGCGTCTCCTGCAACAGCGCTTCGCCAGCGCGGATGTTCGACTCGGCTAGCTGGCCCCGGAACCATGCCTGGATCTTCGACCGCGCCCGCGCCGTGGTGACGTAGCCGAGGCCGGGATTGAGCCACTCTCGCCTGGGCGCCTCGGTCTCGCCGGTCTGGACATCCACAGATTGTCCCGTGCGCAATGGCACGTTGAGCGGCGTGGGCTTGCCGTCCACCAGCGCGTCGATGCAGCGGAGGCCCACATCGGTGTGGATGCGGAAGGCGAAGTCCAGCGCCGTCGCTCCCACACTGAGGTCCACCACATGTCCCTGCGGCGTCGTGACGAACGTGCGTTCCGGGCTTTCCGCGCCGTCTGCCGAGCGGCCGACCGCCTGCCCTGCCCCGTTCAGTTCGTCATGCCAGTCGAGCACGCTGCGCAGCCAGTTGGCCTTGTCTGCCTCGCCCTCGTCGTGGCCCTTGTAGGCCCAGTGCGCACAGACGCCGAGTTCCGCCTCTTCGTGCATCTCGTGGGTGCGAATCTGCACCTCCAGCATCCGCCCCATGGGGCCGATCACGGCGGTGTGGATGGAGCGATAGCCGTTCTCCTTGGGATTGGTGATGTAGTCGTCGAATTCGTTGCGGATGTGCGGCCACTGGGTGTGAACGACACCCAGCACCTCGTAGCAGGCTTCCACGTCATCCACGAGCACCCGCAGGGCTTGCACGTCATGCACGGAGGCAAAGCCGATGCCCTTGCGCCGCATCTTCTGCCAGATGCTGTAGATGTGCTTGGCGCGACCGTGGACTTCGGCGTGTACGCCCTTCGCATCGAGCAGGAACGCCAAATCCTGACGCACCGCCTCCACGTGCCGCTCGCGCTCCGCCCGTCGCCCCACGAGGAGCGAGGCGATCTTGGAGTACTCGGCCGGATAGAGATAGCGGAAGGCAAGGTCCTCTATCGCCCACTTGAGCTGACCGATCCCCAGGCGCCCGGCCAACGGCGCGAAGAAGGCGAGCCCCTCTCGCGCCGCCCGGCGCTGTGCCTCGATCGGTTCCCGCTTGGCCTGCCCCAGCGCCACCACCCGCTCGGCGAGCTTGATCACCGCCACCCGGGGATCGTCGATCAGGGAAATCAACATGCTGCGCACGTTGCCGGCCTGGGTCTTGCGCTCGCTCGAGAGAAGCGGCGAGTCGGCGAAGGCGAGCACATCGGTGGCGGACAGCCGTTGCACGGCATCGATCAGAGCAGCCGTCTCTGGGTCCAGGCACGGCAGTTCGGCGCTTTCGCAGAAGCTTCCCCGCGCCACCGCAAAGAACGCCACGCCCGCCATCACCGACGGCGCATCCATGCGCAGGCCCAGGAGGATCTCCGCAAGTTCCAGGCCCAACGTGCGCGCCTCGGGCTCTGTCACCGCAGCGAAGGTCGCGCATACGCGACTGCGCGAACTCGGCGTCAGGCGCACGACGGCGTCGAGCCACGCGTCCATCACGGGCTCGCCGTTGGCTTTGCGCGGCAAGGTCTCACGCAGCCAGACCACGGTGCTCTCTCGGTGGATGCAGGGGATTCATTCCGGGGCGCGATGATACGCCTGCCGGATGAGTTGGCGCGTGCGCAGGGGGGTTGCGCCGAGGTGCGGATGCAGTGCATGGCGAAACAGCCGCTTGGCGAGTCGGCGCACTTCCGGACGACTGTAGTCGTCGCTGGCGATGGCCGCGATGTCTTCCCCCTTGCCCACCACACTGCGACGTTCTGCGTTGTCCTTGCCGCCGCGCAAGGGGCGGAACCCTTCGCCGTCGAAGCGATAGTCGAGATGGGCCTGCAGAGGTTCGCCGCGTTCCGCCTCGACGTCCAGCGGGATCGCGTAGCCGATCTCTTCGAGCAGCCGGCGCTCGAAGCAGCGCAGCGCCGCTTCCGTGTCACCGGCGGCGGCGAGCATGCCGAGTGCGGCGTCGTATTGCTCGAACAGCGTCGGCGCGGGGTCCTCGTGCCGCAGCGTGCGGGTGAGGAGTTCGTTGAGGTACAGGCCCGCGTAGAGCCGATCCCCCACCAGCACCCGCGAGTGGACGGGCTCGGTGTCGGTGACGGTTACTAGCTGCCCGCGTCCACGCCAGCCGATGGAGAGCAGGTCAAAGGGCTCCGCCCTGCGGTTCCGCCCGCGCCCGCGCACCCCCCGCACCACGGCAGCGATGCGACCGAAGTCCCGCGTCAGGTATTCGACAATGGCGCTGGTCTCGCGATAGGCACGCCGATGCAGCACAAAGGCCGGCTGGTGTTGAGCGGGAGCGACCATGCAGGAAGCCTAGCAGCCTGTCGGACTTCGGACGGCGCCCGAATGCCGACAGGGTGACAGGACGGCTTGGGCTGGGGCAGGAAGCGTTGCCGAAAGGCAACGGTTCTTGTGGCGCTAGCCCGGATCATCCATGAATGCGCGTAGCGAGGGCGACGAGGCGCGTATGGACGGCCCTCGGGCGCGGAGCCGTCTCGGCTTCTTCGGAGAGGGCAGGCCGTGACGTGGGTGCGCTATCGATACCCGAAGCGGCGCAGGGCCTCGCCGCTGTTGGTCCAGCCGGGGGCCACCTTCACCCATAGCCGCAGCATCACCGCGCGACCGATCAGGAGCTCGATGTCGCGTCTCGCGTCCTCGCCAATGGACTTGAGGCGGCCGCCGCCGCGGCCGATGACGATGCCTTTCTGCGACTCTCGCTCGACGTGGATCACCGCGTCGATGTGTGTCGCCTTCGTGCCTTCGGGGCGCCACATCCGGTCCACCATCACCGCAGCCCGATGCGGCAGTTCGTCGCCAAGCCGGCGCATGAGCTTCTCGCGCACGATCTCGGCGACGAGAAACTCGGCGGGGCGGTCGGTCACCTGCTCGGCGGGGAAGAGGTGTGGGCCCTCCGGCATTCGCCGGGCGATCTCGCGCTTGAGGTCGTCAAGCCCCCGATTGCGCAATGCCGACACCGGCACGAACTCTTGCACCGCATTGAAGGCACGCGCCTCGTCGATCAGCGGCAGCAAGCGTTGCTGACGCTTCAGGCGGTCGATCTTGTTGATGGCGCACACGGTTGCAACGCCCGTGGTCGATGCCCGCCGAAGCACCGCGCGGTCGTCGTCGGTCAGGCCGCCCGCCTCGATCACCACCACGGCCAGGTCCACGTCCGCCAAGGCGCCCACCGCCTGCGACACCATGAAGCGATTGATGGCGCGAGGGCGCACGGCGTGGATTCCCGGCGTGTCCACGAAGGCGATCTGCAAGTCGTCCTCGGTGAGGACGCCGAGCACGGCATCGCGGGTGGTCTGCGGCTTGCGCGAGGTGATGGAGAGCTTGCGGCCAAGCAGGTGGTTGAGCAATGTGGACTTGCCGACATTGGGGCGACCGACGATGGCGACGTGTCCGTATCTCGTCATTGCGACTCGCCGATGGCTTCCACGAGCCTCCTCGCCGCTTCCTTCTCCGCCTCGCGACGGGTGCGTCCTTCGCCGCGGACGGCGAGTTCCGGCACCGCCACCGCGCATTCGACCTCGAAGATGGGTTCGTGGTCGCCGCCCCGCTGCGCCACCACGCGATAGTCCGGCAGGGCAAGGCCCCGCCCCTGCATGTGCTCCTGCAAGCGGGTCTTGGGGTCCTTGAGGTCGGCATGGGCCACGCGCAAAAGCCGAGCGCAGAAAAGACGGTCCACCACCCGTCCGGCAGCATCCGTGCCGCCGTCGCAGGCGACAGCGCCGATCACCGCTTCGAGGGCATTGGCAAGCACGGACGGGCGCTGCCGGGCACTGTCGCCCCCGCCCAGGCGCAGAAAGTCGCCAAGGCCGATCTCTCGCGCCACTTCGGCGAGAGCATCGCGCTGGACCACGCTGGCTCGCATGAGCGTCAGTCGGTCCTCGCGGGCATCCGAGGCATCGTAGAGACGCCGCGCCACGATGTGGCCGAGCACGGCGTCGCCGAGGAATTCGAGCCGCTCGTTGTGACCGGCGCCGGCGCTGCGATGGGTGAGGGCGGTATCGAGCAGGTCGCGGTCCTCGAAGGCGTAGCCGATGCGGCGTTCGAGACGCGCCAGTTCCTTCCGTGCGGTCGCCCGAAGGTGCGTCACAGCCGACACACGGCCAGAAAGGCCTCCTGCGGAATCTCGACCCTGCCCACCTGCTTCATGCGCTTCTTGCCGGCCTTCTGTTTCTCCAGCAGCTTGCGCTTGCGGGTGATATCGCCGCCATAGCACTTGGCAGTGACGTTCTTGCGCAACGCCTTGACGGTCTGGCGGGCGATGACCTGGCCGCCGATGGCGGCCTGGATGGCCACATCGAACATCTGCCGGGGCACCACTTCCTTCATCGCCTTGACGAGGTCGCGCCCGCGAAGCTGCGCCTCCGCCCGATGCGCGATCAGCGCCAGTGCATCGACACGGTCGCCGTTGATGAGGATGTCGAGGCGCACCAGCGGGGCGGCTTCGAAGCGATCGAAGGAGTAGTCGAGGGAGGCGAAGCCGCGACTCACCGACTTCAGCCGGTCGAAGAAGTCGATTACCACTTCCGCCATCGGGATGTGGTAGTCGATGGACACCTGCCCGCCGGCGAACTGCATCCCCTTCTGCACGCCGCGACGCTCTTCGCAAAGGCCGATGACGTTGCCGACATATTCCTTCGGCACGAGGATGTTCACGCTCGCCACCGGTTCGCGCATCTCGGCGATGTTGCCGGGGTCGGGCAGCTCTGACGGATTCTCGATGCGCAAGGTGCCGCCATCGCGCGTGACCACCTCGTGCATCACCGTCGGCGCCGAGGTGACGAGATCAAGGCCGTACTCCCGTTCGAGCCGCTGCTGCACGATCTCCATGTGCAGCAGGCCCAGGAAGCCGCAGCGGAAGCCGAAGCCGAGGGCGTCGGAGGTTTCCGGCTCGTGAAAGAGCGATGCGTCGTTGAGCGAGAGCTTGCCGAGGGCTTCGCGGAAGTGCTCGAAGTCGTCGGAGTTGACCGGGAACATGCCGGCATAGACCTGCGGCTTCACCGCCGCGAAGCCGGGCACGGCGGGGATGTCCGGAGTGGCGGCAGAGACGATGGTGTCGCCCACGGGTGCACCGCGAATGTCCTTGATGCCGGCCACCAGATAGCCCACGTCCCCAGCTTCGAGGGCCTTGCGGCGCTGGCGCTTGGGCGTGAAGACGCCGAGCTGATCGACCACGTGCGCCTTGCCCACCGTCTTCGTCAGCACGCGCTCGCCGACGCGCACCCGGCCGTCGAGCACGCGCACCAGCGAGACGATGCCGAGGTAGTTGTCGAACCAGGAGTCGACGATGAGCGCCTTGAGTGGCGCGTCCGGGTCTCCCGTAGGCGCCGGCACGCCGGCGACGATGTACTCGAGCAGTTCCTCGACGCCCTGCCCGGTCTTGGCGCTCACCTCGATGGCGTCATCGCCCGGCAGGCCGATGATGTCGTCGATCTCCCGCTTCACCCGCTCCGGGTCGGCCTGGGGAAGGTCGATCTTGTTCAGCACCGGCAGCACTTCGAGCCCTTGGCCGACGGCGGTATAGCAGTTTGCCACCGATTGCGCTTCCACCCCCTGCGCCGCGTCCACCACCAGGAGCGCGCCCTCACACGCCGCCAGCGAGCGCGAGACCTCGTAGCTGAAGTCCACGTGGCCAGGGGTGTCGATGAAGTTGAGCCGGTAGGTGCGACCGTCGCGGGCCGCGTAGTCCAGGGTGACGCTCTGCGCCTTGATGGTGATGCCCCGCTCCCGCTCCAGATCCATGGAGTCGAGCACCTGCTCCGCCATCTCGCGACTCGATAGGCCGCCACAGCGCTGGATCAGGCGATCCGACAGCGTGGACTTGCCGTGATCGACGTGCGCGATGATGGAGAAGTTGCGAACAGACTCGGCTTGCGTCATCGCAGCGGACTATAGCCGCCGCAGCGTCGTCGCTGGCGGCTCGGCATGGCGCCAGGCGAGGCCGGCGGCCAAGGCCAGGCCAGCAACGAGGGCTGCGACCATCCAAATCGCCGACAGGCCGAACGCAGCCACTGCCAACATCCCCCCAGCCAACATCGCCAGCGGCAGGCCGAAGACGATGCCGCTTGCTCGGGCGAAGGCAGCGCAGGGTGCTCGCACCTCGACCCGGGTGCCGACAGCCGCGTCGCCGGGTACGTCGATGACGGTCCGCGGAGCGCGGAACCCGGCGCCACAATGACCGCTGCATCCGGCACAGGTGGCAGCGTCGAGTCGCACCCGGCAAATGCCGGCGGAGGACGCTTCTACGGTGCCGGTGCGGATCATGTTCTTCATGTGCTGCTTCTTGGGTGCGACAAGCGAGGCGCTATTCCAGCGGCGCACACGCTTCTCGGTTGGGCGCCTTCACTTGTCCTTGCCGGCATCTTCAGGAGCATAGTGGATGCCTTCCGCGATGCGCTGCGCCGTCGCCGCCGGCACCTCTCCCACCACGGTCACCAAGTGGCTGCGGCGTTCCGGGCCGCGAGCGAGGCGGGTGTGCAGGGAAGTCGCACCGCGACGGGTGGTGGCGGGTGCAGACGCCCTTGCCGGTGCTGCTTCGACGAATACGGAGAACGTTGCGATGCCGTCGCTGAACAGGAGCGTGCTCACCTGACGGCTGGTGGCTCCCCCACGGCCACGGCCATCGGTCATGCGAAAGCCAGAGGGCACCCAGCGGGCACGCCATGCCGGGGGCGCGAGCGGGCCGCTTGCCGCCGGTGGAACCCGGCTAGTGACGAGGCCCGTTGCGCTTGGGCTGGCGTCGGCGACGGTCACGTCATCGCCCGTGCGCAGGGACGTGAACTGGAAGACCTCCAGCCGGCGACCTGCCTGATCGTGCAGTTCCGAGCGCAGCAGCAGCGCCGTGTCCTGATCCAGCCAGACCCGGTAGCCGTAGCGATTCTCGTCGCGCGGCGTGATCGCCAGGCGAATGGCGGTGCGACCGGCAACGCGGTACTGTCCCTTGAGGCGCACGTCGTAGTGTTCGCCGAGCCCTTGCAGTCGCGGCGAGAAGGCGCGGGCATAGGGGCCGTCCGGAAGCTGATCGATGACGGCGTGCAATTCGTCGCCCGCCTCGGCGATGCAGGAGACATCATCGCCCACACGGATGATCTCGCGCCGGGCGCCGTCGAGATACACGAGCCGTTCGTGCTCGACGCCATCGACCACCTTGTGGACGATGCGAAAGGCGCTGAGCTCGCGATCGAGGTAACTGAACACGCCATCGTAGTCGGCAGTGCGAAACGCCTGATCCATGCGCTGCAGCCAGTCCTCCGGCATGGCCGCGCCGCCGCTCACCGCAAGGGCGGCACTCGCCGCAGCAAGCCAGCCACGAACGCGCCGCATCATTCCTCTTCCAACTCCGCAGTCGGCGGATCGCCGAGCACTCGGGCCAGGGGAATGCCGGCGGTGCCGGCAGCGGCGTTGTAGCGGGCGTGTTGAAGCATGTAGGCATTCATGCGGCGGCGGTCGATGGGGCCAAGCTCGACGACCTCCTGCAGCAGCGGCTGCACGTCTGTCGACTCGGCGGCGGCTGGCATGGACGCCGTTGGCGCCGGAGCCGTGGCGGCGACGAGGTTCGGAGATCCCTCCTCCTGCACGAGGTCCGCGACCAGCACCACGGTCAAGGCGGCCAGCACGGCCACAACCGCTGCCACCGCCGGCCCCAGCCGCAGTCGCGGCCGGCGGCTCGGCTTGGCAGCACGTCGCCCACGTTTCGTTCCGAGTGGGGCCGATGCCGGGGGACTTCCCGACGTGGTCAGCGCCCCGCGCATCACCGCACTTGCAAGATGCATGCGCTCCCACTTGGCGCGCAGTTCGTCGTCGCGGGAAGCGGCGTCCAGTGCGCCGTGGAGTTCGTCGGACATGGCCTCGCCATCCATGGCCGCCGAGAGCGTCTCTTGCACGCCGTCCGAAGTGCTTGCCTGGCTCACCGGAATCTCACCGTCCTCCTGTTTCTGGCGTCAGCGGCGATCAAGGGTCGAATCGCCTCATCGATGGCTTCACGGGCACGGAAGATGCGGGAACGCACCGTGCCCACCGGACACTCCATGATTGCCGCGATTTCACCATAGGTTAGACCATCGAACTCGCGCAGAGTTACCGCAACGCGCAGATCTTCCGGCAGATCGGCAAGCGCGGCGGCGATGACGCGTTCGAGTTCGTCCCGGCGCAGGAGGCTCTCCGGGTCGGCGCTGTCCTGAAGCGATTCGATGTTCGGCGAATCCGAGCCGTCCGGATCCAACTCCACCGGCACCGGCCGGCGCATCCGGGTGGCGTTGAAGTTCTTCGCCGTGTTGACGGCGATTCGATAGAGCCACGTGTAGAAGGCGCTGTCGCCGCGAAAGCGCGGCAGGGCACGGTACGCCTTGATGAAGGCCTCCTGCACCACGTCCTCGACATCTTCCTTCGTCGCCACGAAGCGCGCCACCAGCGCATGGATGCGATGGCAGTGGCGGCGATACAGGAGGTCGAAGGCCATGCCGTCGCCGCCCTGGACGCGTCGCACCAACTCGCCGTCGGTGTCGGCGCAACGACCTTGCTGGGGGATTTGTTCTGTCAAGCCGTTTTGCGCCCGTCGCGCCCTTTACGCTAATGTGACACCGGATATGGACACACGTTACCAAAGCGATGTTCTGATCGTCGGCAGCGGCGCCGCCGGCCTTGCCCTTGCGCTGCACCTTGCCGACAGCGCCAAAGTCACGGTGCTTTCGAAAGACGAAGTGCGCGGAGGCTCCACGAATCGCGCTCAGGGGGGCGTGGCCGCGGTCACCGATGGCAACGACAGCTTCGCCTCCCACATTGCGGACACGATCGCCGCCGGCGGCGGACTGTGCGACGAGACGGTGGTCGAGCAAGTGGTGCGGCGCGGGCCCGGCGCCATCGACCGCATCGTCGCTCAAGGTCTCGCCTTCGACGGCGAAGATGGACACCCACACCTCACCCGCGAAGGCGGCCACACCCGTCGCCGCGTGCTGCACGTGGCCGACCACACGGGCCGCGCCATCGCCACCACGCTGATCGAGCACGCCAGCCGGCATCCCGGCATCCGCATCCTCGCCGGCCGCGTCGCCATCGACGTGATCACCGCAGCGCGCCTCGGCAGCCGCCGCAATCGCGCCCTCGGCGCCTATGTCTTCAACCGCGACACGGGCCGGGTGGAGGTCTTCGAGGCGGCCAGCGTGGCGCTCGCCACCGGCGGCGCGAGCAAGGTCTATCTCTACACCAGCAACCCCGACGGCGCCACCGGCGACGGCATCGCCATGGCGTGGCGTGCCGGCTGTCGGGTGGCGAACATGGAGTTCAACCAGTTCCATCCCACCTGCCTGCACCATCCCGAGGCGCGTTCGTTCCTGATCTCGGAAGCCGTGCGCGGCGAGGGCGGCCGACTGCTGCTGCCAGACGGCACGCCGTTCATGCAGCGATTCGATGCTCGCGGCGAACTCGCCTCGCGGGACGTGGTGGCACGCGCCATCGACCACGAGATGAAGCGCCTCGGCGCCCCCTGCGTGCATCTTGACATCAGCCACAAGCCAGCGGCGGCCATCGAATCGCACTTTCCGACCATTCTCGAAGCCTGCCTGAAGGTGGGCATCGACATGCGCCGGGAGCCGATCCCGGTGGTGCCGGCGGCACACTACACCTGCGGCGGCGTCATGGTGGACATCAACGGCCGCACCGATCTGCCGGGGCTGTACGCCATTGGCGAGGTGGCGTGTACGGGCCTGCACGGCGCCAACCGGCTCGCCAGCAACTCGCTGCTCGAGTGCCTCGTGCTGGCGGAAACCGCAGCCGAGGACATCCGCCGCCGGCGCCGGCGTCCCGCGGAGGTGGTCTCCGCGCCGGACTGGGACGAGAGCAGGGTGACGGACTCCGACGAGCAAGTGGTGCTGGCGCACAACTGGACGGAACTGCGGCGCTTCATGTGGGACTACGTGGGCATCGTCCGCACCGACAAGCGCCTCGCGCGCGCCTCACGCCGCATCGAACTGTTGAAGCGGGAGATCCACGAGTACTACGCCAACCACCGGGTTTCGGCGGACCTCATTGAGCTACGCAATCTAGTCCAGGTGGCGGCGCTCATCGTCAAGTGCGCGACCATGCGCCGGGAGAGCCGGGGGCTGCACTACACCTTGGACCATCCCCACACCGCCGCCGTCGCCAAGCCAAGCATCGTGCCACCGGTCAGCGACGACCCCTTGGACGTGCTCCAGCCAGCAAGGCACGCCGCAGCCGGGCGAAGGCCTCCGGCGTCAGCCGCCCCGCGCGCATTGGGATGATCCGCCGCCGGGTGCGGACCACCAGCAGGCGGTCGGTCATCCACAGCGGCGAAGCGACGGCAACGAGAACCGGCACTTCCGGCGTTGATTCCGGCGCCAGCAGCACGACCCGGTCTTCCACAAAGCGAAAGCGCCACAACTCCCGCCGAGCAAGCGCCCGTCCGTGCCAGACGAGCGACAGTCCCGCAAGGGCCCCGGACGGCCAACCAAACCAAGCAAACCACGGCGCCGCAAGCAGCACGTGAATGACCGCCACGACGGCAAACCACTCCCCATCCGGCCGCCACCGAATCTCGTTCTCCACGGCTTCCACCTCGGCGTCGCGACCTTCTTCGGACAAGGCGTCTCGCCGCCCTCGCTACGTGCATCCATGAACAATCCGGGCTAGCAGTCTGTCGGACTTTGCCGTCTCGGCGAAGTTCGACAGAGTGATAGGACGGCTTGGGCTGGGACAAGAAGCGTTGTCCGAAGGCAACGGTTCTTGTGGCGCTAGTCGCGTTCCAACTTGCCACGGTTGAACTCGCGAATGGCCTCCACCACAGCCCCAAACTCCGGCGGTGGCAACTGCCGTTCGCGCAGCCAGTCGAGCACGACCCAATCGTCGCACTCGAGCAGAGCTCGGTAGTCCGCCTGCAACGCTGCCGGCAGCGTCGGGTAGCACCGATCCGCAAAGCCCACGAGCAGCAAGTCAAGCTCCAACATTCCCCGGCGGCTGCGCCAGCGGACCCGTTCGCAGTCGGCGCGGGTGGCGGGGTTCTTTCCGTCCATCGTCCGGCTGCTACACTTTCCGCATGGCCGATACAGAACCAGGCAAAAGCCGCGTCCCCAATCTCGTTGCCTTGCAGTTGGCGGGCGCAGATGCGGCCCAGTTCCTGCAAGGGTATCTCACTGCGGACATGGCGGAAATCAAGCCGGACGCGGGCCTGCCGACGGCGTGGTGCACGATCAAGGGACGGGTGCTGGCGAACGGCTGGGTTGCAGGGACTTCGACCGCCGTGACCTTGCTCGTGGACGCGTCCGTGGCCGACGCCCTCGAGCGGGAAATGCGCAAATATCTCCTGTTCTCCCGCTCGAAGCTCCAACCCATCGCTGTGCCGGCGAGCCTCGCCTTGCCGCCCACGGAATGCGTTGCCGGCGACGACGCAGAGGCGCTGGCAGATGCCTGTGCCCAGGCCAAGTTCGTGGTCGTCAACTCCGACACCTCCGAGTCCTTCCTGCCGCAGATGATCGGCCTCACCGACGTCGGCGCCGTCAGCTTCGCCAAGGGCTGCTATCTCGGCCAGGAAGTGGTCGCTCGCGCCCAGCACCGAGGCGAGGTGAAGGTTCGCCTGCGACGCTACGAAGTCTCAGGCGAGGCGCCTGGTGTTGGCGAGGATATGCTCGACGGCGACCGCCGCGTCGGTACCGTGGTCGGCGTCGGGGCGGGCACTGTGCTTGCGGCCACCCGCAGCGAATCCGCCGGCCTCCAAACCGCCGACGGCTCGCCGCTCAAGCTGGTCGCCTGAGCATGTCCGAGGAACACCGACCCGACCGCGAGTTCGGCTTCCACACCCGCTCCATCCATGCCGGCGCCCGGCCCGACCCCACCACCGGCGCCCGCGCCATCCCCATCTTCCAAACCACCAGCTACGTCTTCGAGGACCCGGAGTCCGCCGCCGCCTATTTCAACTTGCAGGAATACGGCAACACCTATTCCCGCATCATGAATCCCACCGTGGCCGCGTTCGAGGAACGGCTCTCCAACCTCGAAGGCGGCATCGGCGCGGTGGCATTTGCCAGCGGTTTGGCGGCGCAATCATCGGCGCTGTTCACCCTGCTCGCACCGGGCGACCATGTGGTCGCCAGCGCGGCCCTCTACGGCGGCACGGTGACCCAGCTCAAGCACCTCGAACGCAAGCTCTCGCTCACCGTCACCTTCGTTGACCCAGACCGACCGCAGAACTGGGCCGATGCCGTGCGGGAAGAGACCAAGCTGCTGTTCGGCGAAACCATCGGCAACCCCGGCGGCAACGTGCTCGACATCGAGGCCGTTGCCACCATCGCCCACGACGCCGGCGCACCGCTGCTGGTGGACAACACCTTCGCCACCCCCTGGCTTTGCCGCCCGCTCGACTGGGGCGCGGACATCGTCGTGCATTCCGCCACCAAGTTCCTCGGCGGCCACGGCACCAGCATCGGCGGCGCGGTGGTGGACGCTGGTGAGTTCGACTGGTCCAACGGCCGCTTCCCCATCATCGCCGAGCCGTCCCCGGCCTACCACGGCCTCGCCTTCCACGAGACCTTCGGCACCTACGGCTACCTGATGAAGCTGCGCGCCGAGACGCTGCGCGACCTGGGCGGCGCCATGAGCCCGTTCAACGCCTTCCTGTTCCTGCAAGGGATCGAGACGCTGGGACTGCGCATGGACCGCCACGTCGGCAACGCCCGCACCATCGCCGGGTGGCTGGCCGAGCGCGACGACGTGACCCAAGTGCGCTACCCGGGCCTCGCCGGCTCGAAATACGACGGACTCGTGGCGAAGTACCTCCCCCGCGGCGCCGGCGCCGTCTTCTGCTTCGACCTCGACGGCGGCCGCGAGGCCGGCCAGGACTTCATCCGCGGCGTGCGCCTGTTCTCCCACCTCGCCAACGTCGGCGACGCCAAGAGCCTCATCATCCACCCCGCCAGCACCACCCATCGCCAGCTCACGGACGACGAACTCGTCGCCGCCGGCATCGGCCCGGGCACCATCCGCCTCTCCATTGGCCTCGAGGACGCCCAAGACCTCCTCTGGGACCTCGAACAGGGATTCGCGCAAATTGGCTGACATCGAGAACATGGAAATCTGGCAGGACCCGGAGACCATCCAGACCATCCTGCACAACGCCCGCACGGTGGCCGTCGTGGGGCTTTCCTCCAACCCGCTCCGCGCCAGCAACTTCGTCGGCTTCTACGCCCGCCGCCACGGCTACCGCGTGATTCCGGTGAACCCCCGCGAGACCGAAGTGTTCGGCCAACGCTCCTGGCCGAGCCTGAGCGACATCCCGGAACCGGTGGACGTGGTGGATGTGTTCCGAGCCCCAGACGCCGTCCCTGCCATCGTGGAGGAGTCCATAGCCATCAACGCAAAGGCACTATGGCTACAGTTCGGCGTCATCCACGAAGAAGCGGCGGGCCATGCCCGCAACGCCGGACTCGACGTGGTCATGGACCGCTGCCTGAAAATCGAACACGCCCGCTACATCGGCCGCATGCACGTCCTCGGCTTCAACACCAACACCCTCTCGGCCCGACGAGAAGTGCCCGCCTGAGGAGGTTGCGCGGTTCCTACGACGCAGATTCCAACGGGTTCCGTAACGCACTGGAAAGTTGCTGCCTTTCCTGGGCATCAGGGAAAGCTCGCCCACTAACTGACACCTTCGCGACTGCGATTCGGTGCTGCCCCACGCGACTATGCGACACCGCCTGACGCCTTGATGTCTCGCTCGATATCGATCGGCGACGATCTCAAGGTCCGCCAAGTAACAGTCGGGAACCATGTCCCAGATGCTGCTGGCTTACCAACGGATCCAAGGAAGTGTGTCAGGCGTTGCGGCTACCGACAGCCACCCGACGCCGCGCACCGGGTCGTAGGGAATTCCGCCCAAGCCACGTAGATAGAGGTAGGCGAGTCGTGCCTGTGCGGTCTTGAAACCGCGTTTTGCGGCGGTAAGCAGGTAAGGGCGCAGTCGCGGCACCGGAAGTGCCCTATGCCCAGGTCGCGGGCGCGGTAGACGTCTGCCATTTCCAACTGCGACGGGACGGCGAGCCGTCCCGCGCTCACTACAACTTCCTCAAGATTGTCCGGGTCGGCCCGGTCGACCGGCGTCATCGGCGAACCTGCGTGAGCCCCGCCAATGGCTGTCGTTTCCAGCGCGATCAGGATGGTCGTTCGACACATGCCACTCGAAATGCGGCGGTATCCGGCCGCGAGTGTTTTCCGCGTGAGGGGTCGTCAGCCTGGCTCAGACGGCGCCCGCCTGCTCAAGACGCCTTTATCACCGTCCATACGTCGCCCAGTGCATGCGCCGCCGTCTCCGCAAGCTCTTCAAGCGAAGCGGGGTTAGACAAGAACCTGAGGGTCGCCTCGTTAGGATCTCGGATGTGCAGCCATTCGTCGCCACCACTCCACCCCGGCAGTTCGTCCAGCCAGCGCCACCACGGCGCCCAATTGTCCGCGTGGTGGCTGCCTCCCACGCCACGGAGAACCTCCCTGAGTTCGCCATGCAGCTTCGCGTCATCGTCCGAAGAACAAGAAACCCCGACCCAGAGACGATCCGCGCCAGACACCGTCAGCCAGACACTATCAGTATCAGGGACCGGGTAATACAGTCCTGAATCCAGTTTGCGCCCGCGCCCCGTGACGCATCGTCTTACTTCGTCCTCCTCCGCCAAGTAGGCATACTCGGGGTCGATTGACGGCAGGTCGTCGACCTTTTCCTGCAGCACGCGGTCGATGACCCCGTAGAACGCCACCACCAGCTCCGTCTGTACATCGGCCAGCGATTTCGCAATCTGACTCGCCACAATGACATTGTCATCGCGCAGTAGGAGTTCCTTCAGGTCATTCATGTGCTCCGCCTCGTAGCCGCTGTTCGTCATTGCCAGCATCAGCCGCCTGTACTGGGCCACCGACTCACGCAGACCCGGGTCATCGAACGCTCGCCGCTGGCAGCCGATCAGCCAGTGGGCCAGGTCCTCCCGGTACGAAACCAGCCGGATATCCTCAACGGGGATCGCGCCTGCGCTTTCCGCTGATGGTTCATGTCCGAAAGGTGTCATGTATAGCAGCCGGATCGCCCCCTCGTCGTAGCCTTGTTCCACCATTACGTTCTGGTACCGCTCCAGCTGCCGCTCCTGGTCGCTCGCCCAGATCTTGTTCTCGACCACGATGGCTTCACGCCCGTTCGAAATCAGCAGGTCAATGCGGTTCCATTCCCGGTCGACCCTCGCGTTCTCCAGAGCGAAGGCGTCGGCACGCGCGACGCACCGTATGAACGCATCGAGGTTCTCGCGCTCGCCGCTCAACGGATCCCGGTGCTCCAGCAACGCGTGCAGGAACCGGCTGTGGAGGTTGACCTCGTCGCTCGCGCTCCGCAAAACGGTGAATACGTTGAACGGCCTCCGCCGGTTCGCGTTATGGCGCTCGTCTACCTTTCCCGACACGTCTACCTTTCCCGACACACAAACATTTCGTCCCACACAACAATGGGCAATATCTCACCTTGACCCAGCGCTCCACGCCTGCGCGGCGATGGGGTCGCGGGTCCCGGCAGCAGCCGAACCTTCAGCCCCTCCAACCCCACGCTGAACCGCGTCACCCCTCCCGAACGGCGATGTGGGAAATCGCCCGTCGTGCGTGAGACCGAATGTTCGTGCGTCGGGAAGGAGGCATTGTCCCACCCGCGACACGCGCTGAACGGCGTCACGCTCCCGAGCGGCGCCCGCGTGGGAGATTTCCTACGCGGTGTGTAGGACGAAATGTTTGTGTGTCGGGAAATCCTTCCTCCGCAGTTCGCCACGTTCCCCCGGCTGAAGTGCCCCGTGTCGGCCAGCAGCCCCACCGGCTGTCCCAGCGCCGCCGGCAACGCATCCAGCGCCTCCAGCGCCGGCGCCACCTCGCGCCTGTCGTTGCAGCGATCGACCACATCGGCCGTCACCGCCAGGTGGCTTTCGACGTCCACGCCCGACTGCGCGTTGCAGGCCTGCTCGAAACCGTTCGAAGTCGGCATGATGCGGGACTCCGGGTCCGTCAGGTTCACCTGATCCGCATCCCTCGGCCCTGCCTGTGGCGCCTGGGGTGGACGACCACGGGGCTTGCGCCCCGTCTCCTTCTCCTTCTCGCGCCGTGCCTCGAGCCTCTCCTCGCGGTCCGCCTGTTCGGCCGCGTGGCGTTCCTGCGCCCGCCGTTCGATCTCCGCCTGCGCCGCCTCGATCACCGCCAGCCGCTGCGCGCGACGCTTCAACTCCTCCGGGACATCCAGTTCAGGCTCCGAATCCTCTGCCTGCGCCGCCTGCCCGGGCAGCGCCGACACCTCGGCGCGCAACTGCTCCCCGAGGCGCTTCGCATGCCCCCAGCCGAGCGCCCTGTGCCGGCTCGCGTTCGCCTGAACCTTCGTCCCGTCCAGGCTCGCGTTGCCCAGCTTCAGCAAGCCCGTCTCTTGCGCGATCAACAGAATCCGAACGAACAGCCCCTGCAGGTCCTCGAGAAAACGCCTGCGGAAACTCGCAGTCGTGTCGTGGTCCGGATGCGAGTTCGCCGCAATGCAGCGGAACGCCACCGAATCGTGGGTCGCACGCTCCAGCCTGCGGCTCGAAAAGACCCCCGTCGCGCAGCCGTGGAACAGCAGACCCAGCAACAGCGACGGATGATGCGGATCCTTCCCGCCGCCACCGCATTGACGCTCCAGCACGCTCAGGTCCAGCCGATCCACAACGTCCACCACAAACCGCGCCAGATGATCGTCCGGCAACCAGTCCTGAACCGACGGCGGCAGAAGGCAGAGCGTGTCACGATCCACTGGGCGAAACTTCGAGGACATCAGCCGAGCGTCCATCAACAACGTGAACGCCATTTTGCCTGAATCGCTAAATCCGACAGGCTTGCATGGAAGTACGCCCCCAGCGATGGGGGAATTGCCGGTACTTCCTTGCGCGTCAGCGGTCGGGGATGCTTCCCCGGCTGAAGGCTCCTAGGTCGCCCTACCAATAGGCAAACTCGAACGTGGTGGCTCGCTCCAGCGGGAAGGCGCAGGCATTGGCGCCAGTGACCTCGAACCTCCATTGCCGCACGACATCCGTGGCCGCATCGACGAACAGACGAAGATAGCGCTCACGCTGCACGCTGGATTGCTCAATGATCGCCTGCACAGCGGCGTCAACCGTCTCGCCCCGCTCGTTCACGACATATCGGATCGCAATCAATGCCTCCCCGAAGTTGGTGCGGCCACCGCGCGGATATGCCGGCACCAAATCTGCCGTGGCAGCCGTGAGCTCGAGTTCGCAGGCCACGTCAGGCAGCGACGGCGCACGCGCAAGGGATTCCGTGACGTGCTCTGCCGATGGCCCTAGCGCAAGGGGTTCCGCGACATCCTCTGCCGGCGGCTCAAGCGCGAGGGAATCCGCAATGTCCGCTGCCGCCGACTCCGCCCCGCTCTCTCGCTCACCCTGCTGCGCCAGCTCCGCCGCGCGTCGCTCCATGAGCTCTTCCCGACGCGATCGTTCCGCCTGCTGTTCCTGATGGAGCGCCTCCTGCTCTGCGAGCCGCTCCCGTTCTTCCTGCAGCCGTTCCTGTTCCAGCCGCACCTGCGACAGCAGATCCTCCGCTGCGCGCCGTGCATCGGCGGCCAGATCTGCCGCACTCGGAATGCCCATCAGGTCCGTCGCGCCATACTCCCGCATCGGCGCCTGATCGTGGAAAGTCACCGGAGCATTGGCGAAGTACTCCCGCCAGAACCGCTGGTGCGCACGGTGAATGCGCGGTTGGTCGGTCGAACCGATCCTCGGCACGTAGAACAATTCGACACCCATTGCGCCTTGGTCTGGCGATGCCGAGGGCCACCCCTGCTCCTCCCGCAGCCGAGCCAACTCGCCGTAGCTCCACTGCTGCCAAGGGAGATCGAGGTGCGAGAACCAAGCCGCGTGCTGCATCATGTCCGAAAAGACATAGAGCGTCCGCGGCACCGCCACTTCCGCCATTTCGATCCAGAGGTCTTCAAGCGCTTCGACCAGATACGAGCTCTCCACCTGTGTCCGCCCTGCGACACTTCGCATTGCCAGTGCGAGCACGCCCTCAAGGTCGTCTTGAAGCGTGCAGAATCGCATTGCCAACTCGCGCACTTCCGGCGTGATCTGCGCCGGCAGTTCGTCGCAACCGCGCATCTCGGCACTGCCGTAGTCCTTGGACGCCACGTTGAGGTCCTCGCTCGAGAACGGCTTGCACAACCTCCCCAGCTCCATGCGAGGCGCGTCGGCGGAATCATTCAGGAGGAAGACGCGCAGTTCGGCGTCCTGTTCGAGGTCGCCGATGACATTGCTCAGCAACTCCCTCGGCAGCGCATGGTGGTCGGAATCGACTGGTTTCGTCAAATCGACGAGAAATGCCGCGCTGGCGCTCACCTCGCCGCTGCTTAGGCAGAGATCCGCATCCCGGTCGAACTCCGCACCGCCGTCGTCGCTGACGTACACCAAGGCAGTGGCAGCCAGCACGACCACCGGCAGGGACAGCATCACCCACCGCGCGCCGCCGACTCGCGGCCCCTTTTGAGCAGGCGTCCTCATCAATGCGCCACCGCGACTGCATCTGGCGCGACGATCACAGCATTGTGTCCCTTCATTTCTCGCAGCGAGCCCGTGCCAAGTTTCCGAACAGCTCCGCGGCGCGTCGCATCGTCGAAGTCCGGCACTGCCACATCTTTAGCCGTCGCGCCGTCAGGGCACGCCGGCGGGTCTCCATGCGAGCCGAACATAATAGAAGCCGCCATTGGGTCCGTAAGGCGCAGTTTCTGCATAAAGCAAGCCCGAGACGTTCCTGCTCTGGCGCGAAGGATACTCGTCTAGGATGTTCTCCGCACCCACGGTCATCGTCAGCTCGCGGTCCACGGCAAACGAAAGCTCCACGTCCGTGAGCAGCCTGGGGTCGGCGTCGAGCCGGTTGCCCGCGTCATCGGTGGAAAACTCGACGAAGCCATCGTAGTGACGTGCCCGCACGAGCAGCCGCCATCCCTGTCCCCAAGAATGGTCTGCCGTCAGCACGTAGCGCAGCGCCGGGGTGTTCTCCTCAAGCTGCACGACGCGCTTGTCGTTGATGACATCGGGGTCGCGTGCATCCACCCGGGTATTGGTCCAGTTACCGGCGACGCGGAGGCGGGTCGTTCCCCCAAACAAGGCACCCGTCCAGCCGGCGCTGACGTCCACACCTTTCGTCGTCGTGTCGAAGTTGTTGGTGTAGAACCGCACGGACGTGAAGCTGTGCGCGTCGGCGATGCCTTGGGAGAGCAACTCCGTGATGTTGTCGGGCGTCAGCGCACGATCGCTGCTTCGGGCGATCCGATCCGTCATGGCGATCTGGAAGTAGTCAACCGTCAGGTCTAGGTTGCCGGCCGCCGCCACCACGCCGGCGGAGACATTGGTAGAGAGCTCGGGCGTCAAGGGCTGCGCGCCAACGATCTGCGCGGCGGGGTGGGTCGCCGGGAGGGTCGCTTCGTCGGCAAGCACGCCCCCGGTGAAGGCAGTGGTCACGTTGAGGATGTTGGCCTGACCCACCGTCGGTGCCCGGAACCCGGTGCTGGCGCCCGCCCGCAGCGCAAGCGCATCGCTGAGTTGCCAGCGCGCAGTGACCTTGCCGTCCTGGGTTTCGCCGATGTCCTCGTGGTACTCGTGCCGACCGGCAACGGCGACCGTGAAGGCCTCGAATGTCTCGACCTCCATGTCCACGTAGGCCGCTCGGCTCGTTCGACTGAACTCCCCGGCCAGCCGCGGCCCGAAGCCGGTGAAGCCGTTGGAGCCGATGCCAAAGCCCTGCTCGGCCAAGCCACCGGCGCGGTCGTCAACGTACCACGAGTTTTCCTCGCCGCTTTCCACCTTGAACTGCTCTCGGCGCAGCTCGAACCCGACCGCGAAGTTGATCGGCGCAAAGAACAGGTCTGTGTACAGCGGCCGCAGCAGATCCAGGTTCAGCGTTGCGTCGGTTTCCGTGTAGGAGCCCGGTCGGTAGTCGGTGGGGATGTCCTTGCGCTGGCCCGGAGGAAGCTTGGCGAGCAACTGCGGGTTGATGGTGTGCTGCATCAGGAAGTCCACGTCGTTGCTGCCAACCACCGCACTGAGGTCGAAGCTCCAGTCCTCCGTCAGGCCCCCACGAACGCCCATGGCACCGCTGGCGTCGGTGATGGTGCCACCGAAGCGGGGCGTGAACCCGCCGGGAAACGCGGAGATGAACGAGAAGCAGTCCGGATTGCCTTCCACCGCCGCGATGTCGCCCGCATTCGCCACGTGGCCCATGATCCGAATGGGCGAACAGTCGCCCGATACACCGTCCGCCGACAGATCCGCAACCTTCACCGTGTCGTAGGTCGTGCCGTCAATCGTCACCGGGTCGCCCCGGAAGACGCCGTTGCGGGTGTGCGGATTTCGATAGTAGAAGCCCCCCTGAACCTCTCGTTCGGCAAGGTTGCCGAAGGCGTAGGCCTCCCGACTCTCGCCGAGATTGATGCCGAGGTTGCCGAACAGCTTGAAATCGTAGTGAACCTCTGGCGCGCCCCAAATCATCACGTTGGGATGGAACACGCGACCGTAGTCCTCGTCCGTGATGTAGCGGTTGCCGGCGCCAATCAGCGCCAAGGCGTCGTCTCGTTGCTGCGAGCGGTCTGTGCCCCCGGCCGACCGGTATTCGAGGCTGAAGTTGGCGAAACCCGCTTCCGTGAGCGGCAATCCGATGTTGGCAGCGATGTCGGCGGTCTCGCCGTCGCCTTCGTAGAACCGGCCCCAGCGAACGTCCACCTCTCGACTGTCCCTGTCGTCGCGGAGCTCGAAGTTGATGACGCCGGCGATGGCGTCGGAGCCGTACTGCGCAGCCGCTCCGTCTCGCAGCACTTCCACCCGCTTGAGTGCGATGGATGGTATGACCGAGATGTCGGGCCCATGCGAACCGTCGGCGACGCCATTGCCTAGGAAGGTGATGACGCCCGCGCGATGTCTGCGCTTGCCGTTCACCAGCGTCAGGGTTGTGTCGGGCGGCAGCCCCCGCAGACGGGCCGGCCGCACCAGCGTGGCGGCGTCGTTGATGGCCTGCTGGTCCACGTTGTACGACGGGACGACGTTGGCCAGCAGGGAGTCCATGTCGGTCGGTCCCTGCCGGTGGATTTCCGAACCGTCGATGACGTCCACCGGCACGAGCGACTCCGTGGGCGAGCGCCCTTCCGTCCGACGCGAACCGACGACGATGATTTTCTCCTCGATCTGCACCCCATCGGCGGCACTAACGGAAGACGGCATGGCGATTCCGGACCCGATGCCAAGCAGCAGCAGGCAAATCCGGGATGTCGATGTCCAGACCAACACACGACGACCAAGACTACGGGATTTCATGGGTACCTCAATTTTGCAGCGGGTGGCGTCGAGTCGGTCATCGCCGCCAGCAGGACGCGGTAAAGTGCCGGGTGCTTGGTCTCGATCAGGTTGATCCACTCGACATCGACGTCGGAGAGCGTCCAGGTGTCCTTGAACTCCGCCCCTGCCGCCTTGCTCCCAATGGGCGCGGCGTAGTTCGCCTTGGAGTTGAACGGCGGATCGAGGTAGATCAGGTCAACGCTGGCCGAGTTCATCCCCCGCATGATGGGGAGATTGTCGCCGTCCAAATCGTCTGGTTGGCGAAGTTCGGGGGGGGGGGGGGGGGCCGCCGCTTTCCCGCCCACCTTCAGGCTACCGCGAGGCACTGTCGGACTGCCACCTTGCGGCGGCGGCCTGTGCGCGATCTCCTTGCGCCGTTCGGCGCTCATGCCGGCGGCGCGTGCGTGGCCGCCCTTGGCCTTGCCCGATGGCGGGTCCATCGAGTCGTTGGGAATCCAGCCGGTGGTCATGTCCACGACGGCCTTTGCAAGCTGGTTCGCGTCGCGTGGTCGTTTCGGCATACGGACGATCTCCTTCCCCTGATGCAAGGTCAAACTACCACCGGCCGTGCAACCGGGCAACATGATGTGCGTACAGCGAGATTTCAAACTGAGCCACTACCTCGTAGATAGCAGCAGTTCTCATTTTGGCCACGTGCGACTCTCGCACGGTGTCGGCATCGATGTCCAGCAACTCGGCGATTTATTTGGGCTGGCGGGATTTCCGCTTCATGCTATCGGCGCACGTGGGCTCAGCCTCATTTCCCGACACAAGCCTCCCGACACACAAACATTTCGTCCCACACAACAATGGGCAATGTCTCACCTTGACCCAGCGCTCCACGCCTGCACGGCGATGGGGTCGTGAACCCCGGGAGCCACGGAACGCCCAGCCCCTCCAACCCCGCGCTGAACCGCGTCATCCTCCCGAACGGCGATGCGGAAAATCGCCCGTCGTGGTGAGACCGAATGTTCGTGCGTCGGGAAGGAGGTCTTGTCTCACCCGCGACACGCGCTGAACGGCATCGCGCTCCCGAACGGAACCCGCGTGGGAGATTTCCTACGCCGTGCAGGACGAAACATTTGTGTATCGGGAAAGTCCCGCATTGGCGGCGTGTGCCCGCCGAGTCGACGGTGAGGAAAACAAGCCCTCTCGGTCGACCCCGGCGTTGTACTATTCGTTGGTTGAGAACGTCCGCAGAGGGTAGGGGCGGGGCGACACGAGGCAGGCCGCATGGCACTGAAGACACAGGGGGTCCGGGATCTGGTGGAGGAGGTCGTCGCAAGTCTGGACGCCTCGGAGCGGGGAGCGCACGTCATCAGGAACGTGTTCGTCGCCATTGAGCGGCGTCCCGCGTGGCGCGCCCGCTATGACCTGGAGTGCGGCGTGCTGGGCGAGCCGTGGATCGTGAACAACTGGATCGGCAAATGGACGTGCGACTGCGTCGGCCACACGGGACCAAAGCGGCAGGTAACGCTCGCCGAGTGCAGCCTGGCGGGCTCGTACTCGGTCCTCGATTAGGCACAGGGTTGTAGATCCCGGTGGTCGTTTACCTAGCGGGAATCCGACTTCGTTGCGGCCCGGTCTGCGTGGGACTGTTGCTGGCGGGTTGCCTTGCGCAGGGCTCGTGGGCGGCCGACGGGAGCGGCAACGGTGGTGCAGGCGGTCGACCGGAAGACGCGCCGCTCTTCAACGACGCGCATTTTCACCTCACGAACTACGTGCAGCGAGGCATATCGAGCCGCCGCTACTTTGAGATCGTCGGCGACCGGGTCGGCCGGGTCGCCATGTTCGGCATACCTCTGCAGCAGAAGTGGGACCACTTCGTCTCGGGCGACCGCGCGCCCGACTACTACCTGCCTGTCTGACGCGGCGCTCTACTACTACTCGTTCGTCGACGCGGCGGTGGCGATGGAATACCGGGCGCTGGACGAGGCGCAGAAGGCGCGCGTGGACCCGATGATCACGGGGTTCAACCCGACGGACATGTACGCAGCCGACCACATCCGGCGCGTACTGCTGACCTTTCCGGGCGTTTCCTCGGGAATCGGCGAGTTCAGCGTGCACAAGGAGTTCGTGTCGTCAAAGGTCGCAGGGCACACGGCAAGCCTTCGCAACCCCGCGCTGGACCGGATTCTGGAAACCGTTGCCGAAGTCGGTCTGGTTGCGATCGTCCACTGCGACATCGACCGGGTGCGCGGAGGAGAACGCCCCGTCCACTACGACGACCTGCTCGTCTTGCTGGCGGCCCACCCCCACGCTTCGGTGGTGGGCTCACACGGGACTCGGGCGGTTCGTTGCGCCAACCGAACAGCACCTTGCACTGCTAGACGCGATGTTGAGCGACCCAACCTACGATCACGTTTCGCTCGACATTTCGTGGAACGAAGTCGCGCGGTACGTTGTGCGCGACGACGAGTCCCTGGGGGCTTGGGCGGCGTTGATGGAGAAACACCCGACGCGTTTCCTGTTCGGAACCGACTCCGTGGCACCGGCGGATTGGGACGAGTACGTCAAGACCTACTCCGACTATGGGCCGCTCTGGGAGCGGCTCAAAGCGGGGACCCGTGAGCGGATCGAGCGCCTGAACTACGAGCGGATCTTCGACGCTGCGATCGCGAAGGTCAGGGCATGGGAAAGAGATCACCTCGTCTCGGCGTCACGGTGAGCGAAATGCCAAGGCTGCGGAGACCGGACGCTAGGCGGCTCGGGTCCTTGGGTGCTTCAGGGTCTGGCCGTCAGGCCAGTCAAACCTCAAGCCGCGCCGGGACGCTCGTCCCCGCGGCTTAGCCAGCCTAGTCCGGGCTAGTCGGTTACAGGCACCTAATACCGCGCAAGCTCCTGGCCCGCATTCTTACCAGACCTTTGTTTGCCCCATCTGCGGACAAAGCCCTTGCCCGCATGTTGCTCCGCAGGCCGCTACCAAGCTCGTTGGCCTGGGGCTGGAGGCGTTTCCGGAGGGCCGGCAAAGCATTGGGCGATGGACATCCATTCTGCGGCGGGTTCGCCTTTCACGGTGAGGTGGGTGTCGGTGATGTTGCGGCCTTGGGTTACCACATGGGCGAATTCTGCGGCGTCGCCTTCGATGAGGTATTCTTCGCTCTCGTCGTTCCACGTCCACACCGTGCCGGAGGGTGCCGTCAAGCGGACGTGCGGTGCCGGGGAAGGCACGGGCAGCTTGCGGTTGACGAAAGTCCAGCCCATCGTGCGCACGCCGATGTGGCAGATGTTGCGGATGCGGTCGGTGTTGGCGCGGGGAACCTGCAGCAGGTCGTAGATGTCCTGGCCGTGCGCCCAGGTTTCCATCTGCCGCGCCGTTGCCATCATGCGGATGCCCATGTCGGGGCCGAACCACGGTGCGCGGAGCGTCGGGTCGGCACGGTCGAGCGCACTGCAAAGTTCGTCGAAGTAAGACCACCAGCGCTTCCGCAATGCCTCGCCAGTCAAAGGCGGTTCGGCCTGGACGCCGCCTCGGGCTCGTTCGGCGGCCCAGCGGCGAAAGCCGTCCGGGTCCGTCACCGAATGCACGGCCCAGCGGTCCGCATCGTGCAGGTGTTGCACCACCCAGTTGACGGTACGACCCTTGAACGGCGTGGGCCGATGCCACGCATCGTCCGGCAGCGTCGTCAACAGCCCGCAAAGGGCCTCGCCCTCCTCCCGAAGGTCGTCCACCTGCTGCAAACCCAAGCCTCGTCTCCCCCAAACGTGATGCGAGGCGAGTATGGCATCATCGGCTGCAACGCACCTCACGAGGCGTGTCGTGGCGCGGCCCGGACGCATCGCATCATTCCTGCGCAGCGACGCCGTGGTCGCCTGCCTCGGCATCATGGGCGCCACAGCGCTGGTGCTGATCGTCATGTTCTTGATTTCGTGGCAGCTCTATCGGGAGCGCTATGGGTGGTCGCTGGGGGATTACCTGGAGCTGTTCTTCTAGCCCGGACTATTCACGAAGGTTGGAAGTGGAGGTTCAAACGCGGTCGCACGGAGGGACATTGGTCGGAAGTGCGTTGCCGGGGAGCGAATCGGGGTGTTTTCCTGCTGGTCGATCGGCATTTTCGGCGCTCCTTGCCGGCATGGCCGGATGCGGGGCGAGCGCGGCCGCGGACCGGCGGATCCGTGCGGCGAACCGGCGAAGCGGTCGGTCAGGTCAGGTCGCGACCGCGCCGACCGAGCGCGCGATGCGGCGCCAGTCGTCGGCGAACGGGGTGCCCAGCGGCAGGTGGACGACGATGCGCCGAACCGACGTCTCGATCCAGGCGCCGAGCTTCGGCAGGCGCAGCCGCAAGGTGCCGACCTGAGCGCGCGCACAGCTCGTCCACCGAGCCTTCAGGCGAAGTTCCTGCATCGGCACGCAGGCGGCCGCCGTCATGAGGACGCGGAACTGGCTGGCCAGGAAGCGCGTGCAGCTGGTGCGGTCGATCTCCAGTCCCTGCCCGAGCTCCTTCAACCGGTTCTCGGCATCGCCCCGGGCGCAGTGCACCCGCTCGCAGACGTGATTCGGCGTCGTCTTCAGGTTCGTGACCGGGAACCGCGGGCTGTCCTTCGGCTGCCGGCCGGGATGCGCGGTCGCCTCGGCCTTGACGACGACCCGGCGCTCATGGGGCCAACTCCGGGCTTGACAGGCGAACGCGCCGTGGCGGCGGGCCGATGCGCGCCCCGCTTCGACATCGGACCGCACCTCCTCCATCAGCGGTTCGGCAAGGCGCTCCAGCGTCGGGTTCTTGGCCATGCCCACCACGCACTCCAGTCCCTCCGCCTCGAAAAACGCGAACAGCTCCGGGCCGGAACAACCCCCGTCCAGGCGGATCCGCAGCCGCGCCTTGGGAAACGCCCGCCGCAACCGGGGCAGCAGGCGCTTCAACACACCGATGCAGCCGTGCTTCGCGGCCGCCTTGCCAGAGCGCAGGACGCAGCAGAACAGACACTGCTCCACCTCGTCGTCGAAGGTCAGGAAACCGCCCAGCGGCAGATAACAGGACGTGTCGTGGAAGCCGTCGAAGAACGTCAGCTGCTGGCCGCCATGGGTCGGGTCGACCGTCGGATCCAGATCGACCGTGATCCGCCGAACCCGCTTCCTGCGCCGTCCGTGGCGGGCAGTCACCGTCTCCGCCAACGCCTCGGACAGGCGCATCAGGTCCCCCCGCCGCACCGCGTTCTCGAACCGCGACAGCGTCGGCTGCGACGCCAGCGACTCGCCGGCGACCGGATCCCGTCCCGTCAGCAGCTTCATCGCCGGATCGCGCGCCAGCCGGGCGGCGTCGTTGCCGTCGGCGCAGCCGCAGGCGATGCCGAACAGGCGCTGCCGAAACAGCTCCCGAAGGGAATGGGCGACCTTCGACGGGTCGCGGTCGTCCGACAGGCACCCCGCCAACGTCTCGCTCAACCGAAGCCGCTCGTCGCAGGCCTCGAGCAGAATCGCACCCCCGTCCGAACTGGAATGTTCCTGGTCGAACTGGACCGTCACCCCCTTCTTCGACAGGCCCTCGAACAACACACGCTGTTTGGTGGCATGGTCACCCATGCAAAAGCCCTTCCCTGCATTAACTGGTTGTCTGGCAACGCCATTTTCGCAGAGCCAAGGGCTTTTGTCTCATCCGCTCATGAATAATCCGGGCTAGGAGTCTGCGCCGTAGAAACTTTTCCGGGGACATGCACCCTAATACGGCGAGAAAAATCCATCTTCTGGGAGGTCCTGTCCCTCGTCAGGAACGTTTCGGGGCGAGCAATGGGGGATCACACCACATTTTCGGCGCGAGATCGTCCTACGGCGCAGACTCCTGGCAGCCTGTCGGACTTTGCCGTCTGGGCGAAGTTCGACTTAAGGTGATAGGACGGCTTGGGCTGGGGCAAGAAGCGTTGTCCGAAGGCAACGGTTCTTGTGGCGCTGGCAGTCTGTCGGACTTTGGTGCCTGCGTCACTACAATGGCGCCCGCCGTTTGGGGAGGCCATTTCGAGATGCCGAAGTTCGTGCCGTCGGATCGGAGCCAGCCGTACCTGTTGCCGCCGGACATGCGGGAGTGGGTTCCCGAGGACGACCTGGTGCACTTCGTGCTGGAGGCGGTGGAGCGGGTTTCGATGTCGCGGTTCCGGGTGAACGAGCGCGGCACGGGTTCTGCGCAGTGCCACCCGCGGATGATGCTTGCGCTGCTGGTGTACTGCTACGCGACCGGGACGTTCGGCTCGCGGCGGATCGAGCGGGCGACGCACCGGGATCTGTGCGTCCGGTACCTGACGGCGGACAGCCACCCGGACCACGACACGATCTGCCGTTTCCGTCGGGAGAACTTCGAGGCGGTTGGGGAGGCGTTCCTGCAGGTTCTGCTTCTGGCGCGGGAACTGCGGCTTCTTCGGGTGGGGACGGTGAGCGTGGACGGGACGAAGGTGGACGCGAACGCGAGCCTTCGCAACGGCATCCGGCACGACCGTGCGGAGGAGCTGCGGGCGCAGCTTCAGCAGGAGATCGACGGTCTTCTGGCGGAGGCGGAGCGGACGGACGCGTCGGACGAGGTCGATCCGCAGCGTCTTCCTGCGGAGCTGTCGCGGCGGGAGGCGCTGAAGGCGAAGCTGGACCGGGCGTGCGCGGAGCTGAAGGAGCGGGCGGAGCGCCGTGCGGAGTCGGAGCGCGAGGAGTACGAGCGCAAGGTGGCGGCGCGTGATGCGCGCAAGGGCTCTGCGAAGGGTCGGCATCCGAAGCCGCCAGACGGGAAGCCGAGGCCGGACGAGCAGGTCAACCTGACGGACGCGGACAGCGGGGTGATGAAGAAGAGCGAGCGTCACGAGTGCCGGCAGGCGTACAACGCGCAGGCGGTGGTGGACGCGGACGGCAGCCAGCTGGTGCTGGGCTGTCGGGTGAGCCGGAGCGCGACCGACCGCCGGGAGCTGGTCGCGGACGTGGACGCGGTGCCGGCGGCGGTTGGGGTGCCGGATCGGGTTCTGGCGGACAACGGCTACGCGTCGGGAAGCGAGGTGGCGGAGCTGGAGGGCCGCGGCATGGACCTGCTGGTGGCGACGGGCGCGGAGGGCGGCCGGCGGCAGCACGACTTCCGCCCGGAGCCGGCGGAGGAGCGTCCGGCGAAGGAGCCGAAGGCGGAGTGGATCAAGGCGATGCGGGCGAAGCTGGACGAGGAGGGGAACCGGCAGCGCTACCGGGTTCGCAAGCACACGGTGGAGCCGGTGTTCGGGGTGGTGAAGCAGGCGATGGGGTTCCGTCAGTTCCTGCTGCGCGGCATCGAGAAGGTGGAGGGCGAGTGGTGCCTGGCGATGCTGGCGTACAACTGCAAGCGGCTGCACAACCTCACGGCGGCGTGAATCGGGGCTGGAAGCCGCCCCGGAACCCCGGATCCGGGCCTTCTCCAGCCCACCGGAGCCACATCGGCGACGACATCCCAGACCTGCCGCGCCGGACACGCCGCAATCGCCCGCCCGGATGCGGCAGTCCGAGAGCCCCGGGGGCGCACCCCCGTCCACAAGCCGCCAACATCCGCCTTCGCCGCCCAAAGTCCGACAGGCTGCTAGCGTGGCTCTGATCGCCTTCCTGGGAGGGCGCCTTGGGACGGCCGCCTCGGGGGAGCGCCCCGGTGCGGGCCGGCACGGCGCTTCGTACCCGCACCCAAGCCGACGCCCCCTCGCCGGCAGCGTGGCGCGTTCGACTCCGAAAGGAGGAAGTGCTCGGAGGGGCGAAGCTAGCGCGTGATGGGTCAGACGCGGGTGAGGTTGGCTCGGTGCTCGAAGGAGACCGACTCCGCGTCGACGTCCTCGCCGGCCGATCCTCGGCTAACGCCCACGGTGCGGCCATGCCCCAGGAGCGTGGCAATGGTGTCGGAAATCGGAATGGACGCTTGGGCGCTGTTTACCGGCAGTGTGCCGATGGCCAGCGGTTCGCCCTTGCCGCGCACCAGCCACAGACGATAGGCGGTATCGCCCGTCGCCTTTGCCGTAACGGCTCGCGCCGTAACCACGCCTTCTTCCAGATTCGCGCCGATGACCCAGAGCGGCTCCGCGTCCAGGGCTCCGACGATGGCAACGTAGTCCGGCCCCGGTGCAGGATCGGAAAAGTCGAAGTTGGCGACGATGGCGAACAGCGCACCGATGGTTGCGGCGATGCTCCAGCCCTGCCAGAAGCGCACGGACCCGAACATGCCCGTCGTTTGCTCTGCTTGATCCAAGGGAAGGTCCTCACGGCGGATTCGCGAAACATACCAGCGAGAGGGCACGATCGCCACCCACATGCGCGCCGACAGCGGAAGCATCGGAAGTCGCTTCGGGACCAGCGGCCTTGTTTGCGTCGCATTCCCTCGCACCTGGCGCCACAAGAACCGTTGCCTTTCGGCGCTTCCTGCTCCAGCCCAAGCCGTCCTGTCACCCTGTCGGCATTCGGCCAGCTTGCGCCGTCCGAAGTCCGACCCGGATTATTCATGAATGCGCGTCGCGAGGGCGACGAGACGCCGCTGTGGGTGGACCCGCACGCGTGCAGGAGGCACGGAACGGAGGACCCCGAGGCATGGCTGCACACCATAGCGAACGCGTCCGCAGGACGCGCGAGTACTTGCCCAGCCACAGCGAGTGTATCGTCGTCCGCAGCAGGGCATTCATGAACAATCCGGGCTGGGGCTATACTGCCGCAACTCAAGCGCAGCGGAGCAGCGGCCATGCCGTGGTGGGGTTGGCTCATCCTGGGCGCGGTTCTCGCCGGGGTCGAACTGACCGCCGCGGATCTCGCCTTCTACTTCATCTTTCTCGGCGTCTCGGCCATCGTCGTCGGGCTTGCGCAACTCGCCGGCGCAGATCTCCCGCTGTGGGGGCAATGGCTCGCGTTCGCGGGCGTCTCCCTCTCCTCGATGGTGCTGTTCCGCAAGCGCCTCTACGACAAGCTGAAGGGCGACGCGCCGGGATTCGACGGCACGCCAGCCGGTGAAGTGATCGAGGTCACGGAAGCCGTGGGGGTGGGGGCGCGCACCCGCGTGCAGTTGCGCGGCTCGCAGTGGACCGCCACCAACGTCGGCCAGGCGCCCATCGCCGCCGGCAGTTCCGCCCGCGTGGTGGGTTCACGGGGCGCTGGCCTCGAAATCGAACCGCTGCCAGAGCTGGAACAGCAGCAAGGAGCCTGAAGATGGACACCCTGATCGTCTCCGGCGTCATCGCCATCCTCGCCATCATCGTCATCATCAAGACTGCGGTGATCGTGCCGCAACAGAGCGCCTATGTGATCGAGTCGCTGGGCCGCTACTCGCGCACGCTGCAGGCGGGCTTTCACATCCTGGTGCCGTTCCTCGACCGCGTGGCCTACAAGCACACCCTCAAGGAACAGGCGACCGACGTGCCGGAGCAGCTTTGCATCACGTCCGACAACGTGCAGGTGGGTGTGGACGGCGTGCTCTACTTGCAGGTCATGGACGCCCAGGCAGCGTCCTACGGCATCGCCGACTATCAGTTCGCCATCAGCCAACTCGCCCAGACCACCCTGCGCAGCGAGATCGGCAAGATCGAGCTCGACAAGACCTTCGAGGAACGCGGCCACATCAACCTGCGGGTGGTGGAGGAACTCGACCGCGCCTCCGACCCCTGGGGCGTGAAGGTGCTGCGCTACGAGATCCAGAACATCAACCCGCCGGTGGATGTCGTGTCCGCCATGGAGAAGCAGATGCGCGCGGAGCGAGAGAAGCGCGCCACCGTCCTGCAATCCGAAGGCGAGCGGGACGCCCGCATCAACGAGGCCGAGGGCGAGAAGCAGCAGGTCATCAAGCAGTCCGAAGCCCACAGGGAGCAGCAGATCAACGAGGCGCAAGGCGAAGCGGCGGCCATTCTGGCCATCGCCGAAGCCACCGCCGCAGGGCTAACGAAAGTCGCCGAAGCGCTCAATGCCGATGGCGGCGACAAAGCCATGCAGTTGCGCGTGGCGGAGAACTACCTCGAACGCTTCGGCAACCTCGCCAAGGAGGGCAACACCCTGATCGTGCCCGCCAACCTGAGCGACATGACCTCCATGATCAGCGCCGCCACCCACGTCCTCGAAGCCACCAGAGGCACGAGCGAGGAACGAGGGGGTCGATAGGCATCTTTGAGGGGGCACTTGCCCTCTCCAACGCCGAGGGGCATCGCTGGAGGTGGCGTCTCGTCCTCCAACATGCCGGCAGGCGCGCAAGGAATTCGCTGAAGCTCGCTTGACGTTGCCAACGCCATTGCGTGGTTACTCGAGTCGCACGCGCCTCGGCGCGTATGGAGAGCAGAATGCCTCCATACAGAGTGTGGGGTCTCTCTCGGTCAGCCCAGCCGGGCGTTCCACTGTTCGATGCGGGAGCCTTCGGCAGCGAGCAGGGCGTCCACCTCGCCGCTAATGGCAATGGATTCGATGCTGTCGCCCTGGCCGATGGCGTTCACCACCATCTGATCCGCATCGTCCACCACCTCGCCGAAGATGGTGTGGGCGTCGTCGAGCCAAGGCGTCGGCACGTGGGTGATGAAGAACTGCGAGCCGTTGGTGCCGGGGCCGGCGTTGGCCATGGAAAGACGCCCGGGCCGGTCGTGGCGCAACTCCGGGGTGAGCTCGTCCTCGAACTGATAGCCAGGGCCACCAGTGCCGGTGCCGCGCGGACATCCACCCTGAATCATGAAGTTGGCGATCACACGATGGAAGACGAGGCCATCGTAATAGCCTCGCGCCGCAAGGTTGACGAAGTTGGCCACCGTCACCGGCGCGTGCTCGGGAAACAGATCCACCCGGATGTCCCCCTTGTCGGTCGTGATCGTTGCCTGCATGGACTTGCTCCTCAAGGCGTTCGGGGTCGGCACCGTCCGGCTGCGGCCGCATTGCGCCGTCTCTCGTCTCGCCACAAAGGTATCATGCCCGCATCACCGCCCTCAAAGTCTTTCCGCCCGAGTCCAATCCGACATGACGCATCCCCTTGCCGAGGCGCTCGAAGAGCGCATCCTGCTGCTCGACGGGGCTACCGGGACCGTGCAGCAGGCGTGGAATCTTGGTGAAGAGGACTATCGCGGCGAGCGATTTCGGCAGCATCCGTTTGCCCTCAAGGGGGATGGCGATGTGCTGTCGCTGACGCGGCCCGATGTGGTGGCGGCCACCCACCGGCAGTATCTCGAAGCCGGCGCCGACATCATCGAGACCAATACCTTCACCGCCACCGGCATCGCCCAGGCCGACTACGGGCTCGAAGGCGTCGTGGCGGAGATGAACCTCGTCTCGGCGCAGATCGCCCGCGCTGTCGCCGATGAATTCAGCACTGCGGACCGACCTCGCTTCGTCGCCGGCGTGCTCGGCCCCACCAACCGCACCGCCAGCATCTCACCGGACGTGAACGACCCAGGCGCCCGCAACATCCGCTTCGCCGAACTCGCCGCAGGCTATCGGGAGGCGGCTCGTGGCCTGCTCGAGGGCGGAGTGGACCTCGTGATGATCGAGACGGTGTTCGACACCCTCAACGGCAAGGCGGCCCTGTTTGCCCTCGACGAGCTGTTCGCGGAGCGGGGCCAGGCGGTGCCTGTGATGATCTCCGGCACCATCACCGACTTGAGTGGTCGCACGCTCTCCGGCCAGACGCCCGAAGCCTTCTGGAACTCCGTGGCGCACGCCCGGCCCTTGATCGTCGGACTCAACTGTGCGCTCGGCCCGGAAGCGCTGCGCCCGCACGTGGAGGCGCTGGCACAGGTGGCCACCACGTTTGTCAGCGTGCATCCGAATGCGGGGCTGCCGAACGAGTTCGGCGGCTATGACGAATCGGCCGAAGACATGGCGCGCACCATTGGCGATTTCGTCGATCAGGGCCTCGTCAACCTGGTCGGCGGCTGCTGCGGCACCACGCCGGACCACATCCGCGCCCTTGCCGAACGAATCGATGACATAGCGCCACGGCGTCCCGTCGGCGCAAGGAGCGCGCTGTCCCTGTCCGGTCTCGAAGCTCTCGAAGTCACCGACGACACGCTGTTCGTCAACGTCGGCGAGCGCACCAACATGACCGGTTCCGCCCGCTTCCGCCGCCTCATCAAGGCTGGCGACTTCGGCGCCGCGCTCGACATCGCCCGTCAGCAGGTGGCGAACGGCGCCCAGATCATCGACGTCAACATGGACGAGGGCATGACCGACGGCGTGGCCGCCATGCAGCGCTTTCTCGACCTCGCCATGACCGAACCGGACATCGCCCGGGTGCCGGTGATGATCGACTCCAGCAAGTGGGAGGTGATCGAGGCCGGGCTGCGCTGCGTCCAGGGCAAGGCCATCGTCAACTCTCTGAGTCTCAAGGAAGGCGAGGCGGAGTTCGTCCGCCAGGCTCGCCTGTGCCGCCGCTACGGCGCCGCCGCGGTGGTGATGGCGTTCGACGAAGAGGGTCAAGCGGACTCGCTCGAGCGACGCAAGGAGATCATCTCCCGCTGCTATCGGATTCTCACCGAAGTAGCCAACTTCCCACCCGAGGACATCATCTTCGACCCTAACATCTTCGCCATCGCCACCGGCATCGAGGAGCATGCCAGCTACGGCGCGGACTTCATCGAAGCCGTGCGCTGGCTGAAGGCGACCTATCCGCTTGCGCGCTCCTCCGGCGGCGTCAGCAACGTCTCGTTCTCCTTTCGCGGCAACGACCGCGTGCGCGAGGCGATCCACGCAGTGTTCCTCTACCACGCCATTCGCGCGGGCCTCTCGATGGGCATCGTCAATGCCGGGCAACTCGCGATCTACGAAGACATCGCGCAGGAGCTGCGCGACGCCTGCGAAGACGCCGTGCTGAACCGCCGCCCGGACGCCACCGAGCGCCTGCTCGAAGTGGCCGAGCGCCATGCCGGCAAGGGCAGCGACGGCGTTGCCGAGGACGCCTGGCGCGATGCCCCGGTAGCCGAGCGGCTGCGACATGCGCTAGTGAGCGGCGTCTCGAAACACATCGTCGCCGATACCGAAGAGGCGCGCCAGGGCGCGCAGCGACCCATTGACGTGATCGAAGGGCCGCTGATGGACGGCATGAACGTGGTGGGAGACCTCTTCGGCGCCGGCAAGATGTTCCTTCCCCAAGTGGTGAAGAGCGCCCGGGTGATGAAGCAGGCGGTGGCACATCTAGTGCCGTTCATCGAGCAGGACCGCAGCGCGGGGGAACCATCCAGAAACGGCCGCATCGTCATGGCCACCGTCAAGGGCGACGTTCACGACATCGGCAAGAACATCGTCGGCGTGGTGCTGCAATGCAACAACTTCGAGGTGCATGACCTCGGCGTGATGGTGCCGGCCGAGCGCATCCTCGACACGGCACGCAGCATCGGCGCGGACATGGTTGGCCTGTCGGGCCTCATTACGCCCTCGCTCGACGAGATGGTGCATGTGGCGTCCGAAATGCAGCGGCGCGGCTTCGACATTCCCCTGCTCATCGGCGGCGCCACCACCTCCAAGGCGCACACGGCGGTGCGCATCGATCCCGCATACGACGGCCCGGTAGTGTACGTCACGGACGCCTCCCGCGCCGTGGGTGTCTGCACCTCCCTCATGTCCGACACGACACGGACGGAATACCTCGGCACAGTACGCGACGACTACGAGAAGGTGCGCGAGCGTCGTGCCGGTGGCCGCCAGAACCGACCGCTAAGGCCCTGGCGCGAAGCGACGGCAAACGGGCTGCGCTGGAACTGGGACGGCTACCAACCGCCGCAGCCAGCATTCCTCGGCACCCGTGCCCGGCCGCGCTTTCCGCTGGCGGAGTTGGTGCCCTACATCGACTGGACCCCGTTCTTCATGACGTGGGAGCTGGCCGGTCGCTTTCCGGCAATCCTCGACGACGAAGTGGTAGGCGCCGCCGCCCGCGACCTCTATGCCGACGCCCAGGCCATGCTCGCAAGGGTGGTGGACGAGGGACTCCTGACCGCACATGGCGTGGCCGGCTTCTGGCGCGCGAACCGCGATGGCGAGGACGTAACGCTATGGGAAGGCGCCGGACGCAACGAGCCTCTGGCACGACTCCATTTCCTGCGCCAGCAATCGGCGACGGTCGATGTCAACCACTCCCTCGCCGACTTCGTCGCTCCCGTGCCGGGCGAGGACTTCCTGGGTGGGTTTGCGGTGAGTGTCGGCGCAGACCTTGACGAGGCACTGGCTCGGGTCGGCGACGACGACTACCACTCCATCATGCTCAAGGCGCTGGCGGATCGTCTGGTCGAGGCATTCGCCGAAGCGCTCCACGCCCGGGTGCGGCGCGAGTGGTGGGGCTACGCCAGGGAAGAATGCCTCGGCAACGACGAGCTGATCGCGGAGAAGTATGTCGGCATCCGCCCAGCCCCCGGCTACCCCGCCTGCCCCGACCATTCCGAAAAGGAGACGCTGTTCGAGCTGTTGAACGCCACCGCCGTCACCGGCGCCCGCCTCACCGAGAACTTCGCCATGTGGCCGGCGTCCTCGGTGGCAGGCTGGTATTTCTCGCACCCGAAGGCACGCTACTTCGGCGTTGGCAGAGTCGGCACCGATCAGCTCGCCGACTACGCCCAGCGCAAGGGAACCAGCCCCCAGGAAGCCGCCCGCTGGCTCAGCTTCTCCCGCCCGGACTGACCCCCCACGCCAGCCATCCCGTCGCAAGGATGCTCCCGGATGGACGCGTCTTGGCAGCGCGGTAGTGTCTCACCTTGAATTCGCCTGACAGCCTGTCGGACTTCGGACGGCGCAAGCTGGCCGAATGCCGACAGGGTGACAGGACGGCTTGGGCTGGGGCAGGAAGCGTTGCCGAAAAGGCAACGGTTCTTGTGGCGCTGACGTGGAGCATGGCCGTTCGCAGCCGGCGACTGCGTCGATTTACCTGCCGGGACCACTCTCCATAGGGAGGGAGATAGGGAGGGAGGGAGGGCGTCCCGCCCTCCATGCGCGCCGTCAGGCGCGTCCTCCCTGCGCATGCCGCGATGTGCCCTGCGCGCCCTTGCGGGCGCGGCGCCTTGCGGCGCGATGGAGGGCGGGACGCCCTCCCCCCCAAAGGACGGTGCCAGACACTGCACAAGCCAAAGTGGGACACTACCGGCAGCGCGCAGGACGCGACCTTCGGGCGCGTCGTCGGCAGGATTCCCTCCTTCCGGGGAGGGACGTGCAGCAAAGGATGGGCATCGCCGGCGCGAATCCGGTAGGGTTCGCGAGTTTGGTGGAGGACGCAAGGGCGGACATGCGCATTGGCCTGATTTCCGATTCCCACATCTCCCGCGGCGGCGAGCTTTGGCCGCAGGTGTTCGACGCCTTCCAAGGGGTGGACGCCATCCTTCACGCCGGCGATCTGTGGTCGCCGGTTCTGCTCGACGAACTCGCCGCGATCGCGCCGGTGTGGGCGGCGCGCGGCAACGGCGACATGCATGTCACCGATGCGCGGGTGGAAGACACGTGGGTGCTCGATTTCCAAGGCGTGAACATCGCCATGATTCACGACTTTCCCTCCCCCGAACGCGCAAGCGCCGAAATCCTTGCTCGCCGCACGAAGCAGCGCTTCGCCGGCGCGACACCCGATGTCGTGCTCTATGGCCACACCCACATCGAGGAAGCCGCCAGCGTCGAGGGTGTTCTTTACGTCAATCCGGGCTCGCCCACCCTGCCCTACAACAAGTCGCTGCGCCTCGGCAGCATCGGCTTCCTCCACATCGAGACCGGTTGGGTGCTGGCAGAGTTGCACCAGCTAACGGAGGCTGGCAGCGTTGCCATGCATCGGGCCGAAGTTCCACGGCAGCCACTTGCGGCAAGCGCCCAGCAACTCGCCGCCGGCGCCGGCTGAATCCGCCATGCAACACGGGACCCAATCGCCATGACCAACGAACAAGCGGCCCTGCGGGAGGACCTGGCCCGCGGCTACCGAATCTTCGGCGCCTTCGGCTGGGGTGACCTCGGCGATGGACACATCAGCGGTCGCGACCCGGAACGCCGCGACTGCTTCTGGATGCTTCGCTACGGCGTCCCGTTCCCGGCGACGACGGCGGACGACTTGGTCTTGGTGGGGCCCGATGGCGAGCTCGTGGAAGGAACCGGCCACGTCAACCGGGCGGGCTTCTACATCCACCAGCCGATCCTCGCCGCCCGCGCCGATGTGGTGAGCGCCGCCCACACGCACACGCAGTGGGGGTCGCCGTTCTGCGCCGAGGCGCGGGAGATCGAGCCGATCACCCAGGAAGCCTGCGTCTTCTTCGAGAACGCGGCACTGTTCGACGACGAGGAAGTGCAGGTGCAGGGCCTGGACGCTGGCGCCCGCATCGCCCAACGTCTCGGCCGCAACAGGGCCTTGCTGCTGCGCAACCACGGCCCCCTCACCGCAGGCGCCAGCGTCGCCGAGTCCGTGGTGTGGTTCGTCATGCTAGAGCGCGTCGCAGAGGCGCACCTGAAGGCAGCCAACCCGCGCCCCATATCTCCAGCCGCCGCCCGCTTCGCCCGCGACGACCTAACCAGCGAAGGCGCCGCCGAAGCCGCGTTCGAGTTCCTCGCCCGCCACCACGGCGTGTGGTAGCGCTGCGACGCGACCTCCCTCAGCGAGCCACTCATTCTCCCGGAACGAGGGCATCCTGTCGCCGACCGCTTATCTCCCTCTGGAGGGAGGGCGTCTTGCCGACGCGCCCGAGGGGCGTGCCATACGCGCCGCAAGGCGCGTCAATGCGAATCCGCATGAGAGTGAAGCGAAGCCGGAGTCTCCATAACCCATTGGACCTGCAATCGGCCACCCCTGCACGTCTTATTGCACAAAGGAGGGCAAGATGCCTCCCTCCCGGCGCCGACGAAACCAGCCGCACTCTTCGCGCATCGCACACCTATACTGTCGAACGACTGTCGAACGCAAACCCGAAAGCTGGAAGGAGCGGACAACATGCCGAGCGAAGAGATGCGCGCCGCCGTCGAGACCATGCGCAATGCACCAGGCCTCGCCGAGGGCACCGGCGACATCCATGCCATGCGCCAAGGCATGGAGGACATGGCCACCCTCACGCCGGTTCCAGGCGGCATCTCGCAGCGCGACTTCGACGCCGGCGGCATCCCGGCAAGGCACATCAGCGCGCCCGGCGTGCGCGACGACCGCGGCGTGCTCTACTTTCACGGCGGCGGCTATGTGATGGGCTCCCTCGACACCCACGCAGAGCTCATGGGTCGCATTTCCGCCGCCTGTCGGGCACCGGTGCTCGGCATCGACTACCGCCTCGCGCCGGAACATCCCTATCCGGCGGCGGTAAAGGACGCCGTGGCAAGCTACGACCGCCTGCGTGACAGGGGCATCGAGCCCGGTCGAATCGTCATCGCCGGAGACTCGGCCGGCGGCGGCCTCACCCTCGCCTGCCTGCTCACGCTGAGGGAACAGGGCAAGCCGCAGCCGGCCGGTGCGGTGCTGCTTTCGCCTTGGAACGACCTCACCGCCTCTGGCGCCAGCGGGCGGACGCCGATCCCATGATCGACGCCGGCGTGCTCACGCCGATGGCGGGGCTGTACCACGGCGACACTCCCGCGGCTACTCCCGGCGTCTCGCCCTTGTTTGGCGACTTGGCCGGCCTGCCTCCGCTGCTGATTCAAGTGGGCGATCTCGAAGTGCTTCTCGACGATTCCACTCGGCTGGCAGACCGCGCCGAAGAAGCCGGGGTCAAGGTCGAGATGGAGGTATTCGACGGCGCCTTCCACGTCTTCCAGCACAATCCGAACCTGCCCGAATCCGCTCGGGCACTGGTCACCATCGGCACGTTCTTCGACCGTGTAACCGGCTGAAGGGACAAGGGGCACTTCGATAGACCGCGTAGTTCGCATCCTCGCCTGCCTACCGGGCGCATACCTGCTCGCCAATGCGATGGCGTGGGTGCTGAACCCGGTCCGCGCCGCCGACCGGATCGGCATGTCCCTGCTAGACGAAGCCGGTCGCGGTGCCCAGATCGGCATCACCGGCACCTACTTCCTCATCGGCGCCCTGCTCGCCTTCGTCGGCGCCTGCAGGGCCCAGCCGGGCTGGCTGTTCACGGCAGCCATCTTGCCAGGCGCCACCGCAGCCCTGCGACTCCTGGCCTGGGGCAACCACGATGCCGCCTTGGCAACACCTTCACTTGCCGCCGATTCGCTAATGGCCACCACCCTACTCCTTGCCGCATGGTGGCTGCGCCGGGAGGACAGGAACCCCGCGACAGCAGGCTAAAAAGCCCCCTGCCACTCCCCGAGGGGGTGATATGCGCAACGAAGCCTCTCGGCCTCTTGCATGGAAGTACGCCCCCAGCGATGGGGGAATTGCCGGCACTTCCTTACGCGTCAGCGGTCGGGGATGCTTCCCCGGCTAAAGGCTCCTGGCGCCACAAGAACCGTTGCCTTTCGGCACGCTTCCTGCCCCAGCCCAAGCCGTTAACGCTCTGGTTGCGAGGGGCCTGCTGGGGTGAGGAGATTGAAGCCCTCGCTTGCGCCGCACGGCGCGTCCGTCCCTCTTGGGGGAGTCGAGAATGGGGGAGTCGAGAAACCGCAAGGCATCTCGGAGGTGGCAGGCAACGCCCCCACCGCCAGATCAGCGCTCCCTACCGAAACACCGCCATCATGCGCACCTCAATGCTGCGGCGCGGGGGTGCTGCGGGATCGGAGGTGGGGTCGTCGAAAGAGGTGTGAGGGCAGAGGGAAGCCCGCCCCGGTCGGCTGTCGAGCTGCTTGATGAAGAGCAGCTCGTCCGTGGCCATGTCGGAGAAGTAGTAGAACTCCTGGTCCGGGTTGCGCACCGGCATGGACGACTTGCCGTCCTTGCCGTAGCCCGTGTAGAAGTAATCCACCACATCGTCCCTGGCCAGCGTCGCGGCGTCGATCACCGCCAGCGGGTTTCGACTGGCCGGGTTGTCGATGGGCTGCCAGCTATTGTACCAGGCGAAGCCTGCGCCATCGTAGTCGGCGGGGTCCAGCCCGCGCCCCTCCAGGAGCTTGTGCGCGGTCGCCACGGGGTCCTCCAGGCTGTAGTCGCAATGGACGAAACGGGCATAGGCCTTGTTGAAGTCCGACGTGTCCTCGGTGCGCACGACATGCTGCGTGATGAACACCTCATCGGCGCCGGTGATCTCCTTGGCGAGCGCCTCGATCTCTGGGTAGTACGCCGCGCGGATGCGGGCGTCGTCGCGGAAGTCTTCGAGTCCGGTGACGTGGGCGACAAGCCTGAAGCCGTTCACGTCGAGGCTGAGGTCGTTCAGGCGGCCGCGGGCATCGAACACCACCACATCGTGCTTGCTGGTGTTGGCTCGCCGCGTTTCCCGCGTGCCGATGCGTGGGGTTTCGTCTCGCTCCCGCCACTCCTCATTCAAGTAGCGTACCTGCGTTTCGACACCGATCGCCATGCCCGCTCTCCCGCTTGACCGCTCTACCTGTAACCCTCCAATCATACGCCTAGCGAACCCCCGATCAAGTCGCTCATCCGAGGCCAGCAGTTCTCATTTTGGCTTGTGCAGTGTCTGGCACCGTCCTCCGGGGGAGGCGTCCCGCCTCCATCGCGCCGCGCCGTCAAGCGTGCGGGCACTCGCGGCATGTGCAGGGAGGACGCGCCTGACGGCGCGCATGGAGGGCGGGACGCCCTCCCCCCGGAGTGGTCCCAGCAGGCTAGTCGACGCAGTCGCCAGCTGCGAACGGCCATGCGCCACGTCAGGCAAATTCAAGGTGAGACACTGCCATCTGAGGAGACGGAGGCCGCCACGGCGTTCGCCTCGTTCCCCGGCCACCCTCCCGCACCGCTCACCGCCACCTTCTCTAGCTAGAGAGGGGGTCAGTACCAGCGCGTCTTGTCCACCACGTTTCCGAGTGGCTCGCCGGCGAGGAAGCGACGGGCGTTTTCGAGCAGGAGCTGATAGCGGCGTTCCGGGATGTCCGCCGCGTCTGCAACGGCTACGTGCGGCGTGATCAGCACGTTCTCCTGATGCCAGAGGGGATGCTCGTCCGGCAGCGGCTCGATCTCGAAAACGTCAAGCCCGGCACCGGCGATGACGCCCCTTGCCAGCGCCTCGGTGAGGTCACCCAGGTGTGCGGTCATGCCGCGGCCGATGTTGATGAAGCAGGCCGTCGGCTTCATCCGGGCGAAGCGAGCCTTGTTCCACATGAACTCCGTTTCCGGCGTGTGCGGCACCGTGGTGACCACGAAGTCCGCCTCCGGCAGGTGATCGTCGAGGCTCGATGGCGGCACGATGGTGGCCGGGCAATCGTGCTCCAGCCGGGGTTCCACACCGATCACCTTGGCGCCGAGAGCCGCGCACAGGCGGGCGGTTTCCGCACCGATGCCACCCACGCCGTTGATGAGCACCGTGGATTCGGCGATGTTGGTGTAGCCACGCTTGCGGGCGTGGCGTTCCCAGCGGCCTCGGCGCTGCGCCTCCATCCAATACGGCAGGCCCCGAGACAGCGCCAGCATGAACATCAAGATGTGGTGGGCGATGTGGTCCGAATAGATGCCGCGCGGGTTGGTGATCACCACCGGATGCTCGATGAGGGCGTCGTGGTAATAGCCAGGGAACGGGCCCGCGAAAGGGTTCTGCAGCCAGCGCAGGCGCGTGGCCAGGGGCAGGTTCTCCGGTGACACCCAGCCATAGGACGCATCGGCATTGGGCAGCGCCGCCCGCACCTCGTCGTCGCCCTCCGCCAAGACCACTTCCAGTTCCGGCAGGTCGGCGCGCAGGCGATCCGCCCACGAACGGATGTCGGAGTCGAGCGGCGGCATCATCAGCAAAGTCGTCATGCTTGCAATCTCCTTGTCAGTGGCGCTCAAGGGCGCACGTTCGGCTATCAGCCACCGTTCCTTGCCCCTATGCTTGCGCGCTTTTGCGGTTGCGAGCGGCAAGGGTTCGAGGGCGACTTCCGCATGGTGCGGCACTTGCCTCTATGCTTGCGCGCTTTTGCGGTTGCGAGCGGCAAGGGTTCGAGGGCGACTTCCGCATGGTGCGGCACTTGCCTCTATGCTTGCGCGCTTTTGCGGTTGCGAGAGCCTCATGCTAGAGCGTTTCAAGGTGCCCGATCACATCGCCGCGCGCGTGCCGCAGGAAGACATGCGCAGTGCCGTCGAGTCCATCTTCACCACCCTCGGCATGAGCGAGGCCGACGCCGCCGCGGCCGCCGACGTGCTGATCTATGCGGACATCCGCGGCATCGACTCGCACGGCGTCTCCAACATGATGCGGCCCTACGTCGCCGGGCTGAAGGGCGGGCAGATCAATTCCACCCCCACCATGAAGCGGGCGCGGGACGCCGGCGCCGCCGTGTCCATCGACTGCGACGAGGGCTTGGGCCTCGCCCAGGGCAAGGAGATGATGGAACTCGCCTGCGAACGCGCCCGCTGCCACGGCGTCGGCGTGGTGACGGCGTTCAACGGGCGCCACTACGGCCCCTCGGCCTACTTCGCCCACCTTGCGCTCGAGCACGACATGGTGGGCATCTCGATGACCGCCGGCGGGCTCCAGGTGGCGCCAACCCAAGGTGCCGAGCCGCTCTTGGGGCTGAATCCCATCGGCATCGCCGCGCCGTCCGGCGACGAGCCGCCGTTCATCTTCGACGCCTCCATGAGTTCCGTGGCCGGCAACAAGATCCAGTTGCTGCGCCGGGTCGGCGGCGAAGTGCTGCCCGGCTGGATTGCCGCAGCGGACGGCGCACCCATCATGGAAGAGGCATCGGTGCCGGACCGCTTCCTCATGCTGCCCCTTGGCGCAACCCGCGAGATTGGCTCGCACAAGGGCTTTGGCCTCGCCATGATGGTGGAGATTCTCTGCGCCGTGCTTACCGGCACCGGCGGCGGCCCGCACCGCCGCCAGGGAACGGCACACTACTTCATGGCCTACGACGTGGCCGCTTTCTCGGACGTGGCCACCTTCAAGACCGATATGGACGCATATCTCCGCTCCATCCTCGACTGCAAGCCGGCACCCGGCGAGACCCGCGTGGTATATCCCGGCATCCCAGAGCACGAGGCAGAACAGGAACGCCGCGCCCAAGGCATCCCGTATCACCCGGAGGTGATCGAATGGTTCAACGGCGTGATGGAGGAACTCCAGATCGTCTCGCCATTGCCAGCCTGAAAAACGGAACCGCGAGCCCGCGCTAACCTTCTCTCCGGAGGGAGGGCATCTTGCCCTCTCTCCGGAGAGAAGGCATCTTGCCCTCCATGCGCCGCAGGCGCGTGCTCGCCGACAGCGGCATCACGACAGTTGGCTCGCCCGTCGTCTTGCAGGCGCCGCTCCGGTTGCGTCTGTGGCACGAAGTCCTCTGCCTCACCCGGCAGGGAGTAGTCGAAGGCCCAGCTGTGAACCACCGGCAGTCGCTCTCCCCAATTGCCGTGCCTTGGCGGCATGTCGGCGGCCTGCCACTCCAAACGGCTGCCCACGCGCACCGTGGCGGCACTCCACACCAGATTCCACAGGAAGACGAGCTGCGCCGCAGCCACCGCTGATAGGTGCCAGCGAAGGTGATCCAGAAATGCACCTGTCCCATGCCGCGATGCAGGAATCGCCCAGTCACCAGCGGGTACCGGTACATGCCGGCCATGATCGCCAGCACCGGCACCACTCCCATCACCATGTGAAAATGCGCCACCACGAAGGAGGTGTCCGAAAGCGGCACATCGACAAATCACGTTGCCGAGAAGCAGTCCCGAAAGGCCACCCACCACAAACGTCAGCAGGAAGCCAATGCTGAACAGCATGGGCAACGTGAGATGGATGTTTTGCCGCGCCAAAGCGTCAGCGCCCAGCTGTGTACACCTTGATGGCGGTCGGCACGGCAATGACGAGTGTCGAGACGGCAAAGAAAAAAAACGAAGCATGGGTGCATCCCGCTCACATACATATGATGTGCCCAGACGAGAAATCCCTCGTGGGCGCGGCCGGCACGAAGAAGCTCGTGTCGGGAACGGCATCGAGTGCCATCATCACCCCCGCCACGAACAGCGCCGGAAAGGCGAGGCCCCAAGATCGTCGCCAACAGGATGCCCCAAGCCGTGGCGGCATCCGCATGAGCGTCATGCCGCATGTCGGCACCTGCAAGATCGTCGTCACATTGCGGACCGTTTTTCTTCGCGCGCCGGTGCCGTCCGGATGCACTTTGACGCTGGTGCTGTCGAGCCCGAGCGCCTCGACCCCGATGCGGACGATCTGGTCTCTTTGCAGTTGTTCGAACACGCGATCGAGCACGCCCTTCTTCGACCAGCGATTCATTCGTGTGCAGATCGTGTGCCAGTTGCCGAACCCGCCGGCAGGCCGCGCCACTTGCAGCCGTGTTCGGCCACGTGGAGGATCGCGTTCAGCACTTGCAGATTCGACAGGCTGACGTTTCCCCGCTGTTTCGGGAATGGCGGCGCGATGCGCTCGTATTGGCCCTCTGTGAGTTCCACCTGTTTGATTCTCCTACCTTTTCCCGCGTGGGACGACGGGGTCGGAGAATGGCACATTCGGGGGTATTTGTGTGAACACGCCCTAGGTGTGATAGCTCAGCATGTTCAGAAACGGAAACACCATGTCCCGCGCACCGAGTAGGATGGCCGCCAGCAGACAGACGATCACCATCCCGTGCATGGTGACGAACTGGCAGCAGCTCGCCGGCGTGATGAACTCGAAGGCCCGGAAAGCCAGGCTACAGCCGCATGAATGCAGACAGCGCCACGGCCCATTGGCCCCGAAACGGGCGAGTGGCCACGTCGGGACGCATGGACAACGACACGGCCTTCAAGCGCGTCTTCAACCATCGCGTCATGGTGTGCCACCCGCTCGACTAATGGGATCGTGCATGGCGTAAACCGTAGCCCGGCGCAAGCGAAAAATATGTAGGGTAAGGCTGAAAGGCTTGTCAGCAATCCCCAGAGAACACGCCCTGCTCGACAACTCGCGCAGCGTTCCTACAGGACGTCGCTTCAGTGGATTCGGCGGGCCTGCCACACCGAGGGAGAGGGGAGAGCCTAGCCCGGATTATTCATGGATGCGCGCAGCGGGGGCGACGAGACGCCGCTGTGGGTGGACCCGCACGCGTGCAGGAAGCACGGACGCGTGCCAGGAGGCACGGAGTGGAGGACCCCGAAGGCATGGCTGCGCACCATGTCGAGGGGGCCGGAGCGAACGTGTCCGCAGGACACGCGGACGTGTCCGCAGGACACGCGAGTACTTGCCCTGCCACAGCGAGTGTATCGTCGTCCGCAGTAGGGCATTCATGAATAATCCAGGCCCGAAGGCCAAGCAGTTCGCGAAGCGAACTGCCGACGCGCCCGCAAGGGCGCGCTGGCAGCCTGTCGGACTTCGGACGGCGCAGGCTGGCCGAATGCCAACAGGTGACAGGGCGGCTTGGGCTGGGGCAGGAAGCGTTGCCGAAAGGCAACGGTTCTTGTGGCGCTGGTTGATGGATGGTCCTGTCGAAGGCACGACTTCCTTATGCAAGTGGCCCGAGTCAGGGTGCGGATCAGTCGGCGCTGAGCGCGTGGGCCACCGCCTTTGCATCGAAGGGCCAGTCGTGCTCCGCTTCGCCGACGATGAGCACCGGAACGCGTTCGGCGTAGCGGTCGAAGGTTGCGTCGTCTTCGGCAACTTCGATAGTGACGAGGGTTCGGCCGGCGGCGTCTGGCATACTCGCCAGCCATTCGATGGCCTCGTCGCAGATGGTGCAGGAGGCCGTCACCACCAGTTGCAGTTCTGGGCGATTCACTCTGGACAGTTCCCTCATTGCCGCCATTCGGCTCGCGTCAGGTGGCGTAGATTATCCGCTTCCGGTTGCTGGCGAGGCGGACTGGCGGCCATCCGCGTCCGGCACCGGCGCGGTTGCACGGGTTGCACGGGTTGCGCTGCCGGCGGTGCCGGCCGGGCACCTGATTGCGGCGAGTCTGGCAAGCCCGGATGCGGATGCGCCGTTCACTTTCCGGCTGGAGGTGCAGGATGTTGTGGCGGCCACCAGCCCCTTCGGCATGGTTGCGGGGCAGGACGCTGCACGCCGAAGCGATGCGGTCGATGTGCTGGTCGATTGCTTCGCCACCCGCCGCGCCCTCGATGCCGGGGCTCTGGTGGTTCAGGTCGACTCGCCGAGGCCACCACGCAGCTATCTGCTGAATGTCGCCGTTCGCCCGCTGGAGGCAGTCCCCGCCGGCACGCCGCGAGATGTGGCGCCGCTCGCCCTGCCCGCCTTGAGCCAGACCAGCCTGCATGCGAGCGTTCGAGGCGGCGCCTGCTCGCCGACCTGCGTCGCCATGATCGTTCGCTCCAGGGTTCCCGAAGCAAGCCACGAAGCCCTCTCCGCCACCGCCGTCCACTGGCCCAGCCGGATGCTCGGCGTCTGGCCGCAGAATCTCTGGGCGGCGGCCCGGCACGGCATCATCGGCGGCATCGAGCTCCTGCACGAGTGGGAATCGATCTGCACGGCGCTGGAAGCCGGATCGCCGGTGGTCGCCAGCATTCGCTTCGAGGCCGGGGAGCTTGCCGGAGCGCCCCTCCACCGAACCTCCGGGCATCTCGTCGTGTTGCGCGGCGTCCGCGCCGGCCACGTGCTGGTGCTGGACCCGGCGGCGCCCGGAGGGAGCGTTGAACGCAGCTACGATGCGGCCGAATTCGCCAATGCCTGGCTGAAGCATCGCGGCGCGGCTTACGTCTTTGCCAATGGCCGGCTATCGTAGGGGCGGATGAAGTACCTGATCCGCTTCCTGCTGCTCATGCTCGGCGTCGCGCTGACGACTCTTGGGCTGGTGTATTGGCAGTCGCGCGGCTTTTCGCTGGAGGGCATGCTCCTGATCGACAACGGCTGGCGCCCGCATCCCATCCACATCCTGGCTCTCGGCATCAGCCTGATCCCGCCTTCGCTGTGGGAGATATTCGTGCTGGAGGCGGCCGCTGCCAAAGCCGCCCGCGAGCGCGCCGAGGGAGCGTCGCCAGCCGATGGCTGACGAGGGCCGCGAACAAGAGCGCGTGTACATCCGACCGGTCGTCGGCGCCGATCGTCGGGAAGTGCTTGCCCTCGCGCGCGACAGCCGCGATGTCCATCATCCGTGGATCGCGCCGCCCTTGACCGCGCACATGTTTCGGCAATATCTGCGCCGAATCGAACGCAGCGACCACGAGGGCTTTGCCGTGTGCATCGAGGCCACCGACGAGGTCGCTGGCATCATCAACCTCAACAACGTCGTGCGCGGGTCGTTCCTGTCCGCCTCGCTCGGCTACTACCTCGGCAGCCGATTCGTCGGCAATGGCTACATGATCGAAGCGCTGACGCTGGTGAAACACCACGCCTTCCGGCAGCTCGGCCTGCATCGCATCGAGGCCAACATCCAGCCGGACAACGTCCGTTCGCTCAACTTGGTGAAGCGCTGCGGGTTTGTCCGCGAAGGACTGTCGCCGGCGTACCTGTTCATCAACGGCGCATGGCGCGATCACGAGCGTTGGGCCGCAGTGGACGACCGCAAGACCCTGAGCCGCACGGACACGTGGCGATGAGCTCGCAATCAACCCAGGGCGCGACCGACACGGCAGAGCGACGGCCCTTTGGCGCCTGGCCCTCGCCGGTCAATGCCGAACTTGCCAGCGTGGGCGAACTGCGGCTCGGCGAGATTCGCGCCAGCGGGAGCGATTTGTGCTGGATCGAGGGGCGGCCGGACCAGGCTGGGCGCTCGACCCTGATGCGTCGTCGCAACGACGAGACCGAGGAACTCACCCCAGCGCCGTTCAACCCGCGCAGCCGGGTTCACGAATACGGCGGCGGCGCGTTCTGCGTGGCGCCGGGCGACGACGGCGGCGCCGGCCGCGTCTTCTTCGTTGATTTCGCCGACCAGAATCTCTACGAAGTTCGGCATGACGACGAACCGCATCGCATTACCGAGGGCAACAGCGGCGAGCGCTTTGGCGATCTGATCTGGGACGGCGCCGCGGTGCTGGCGGTGCGGGAGTTGCATCCCGCCGACCCAGGCGAGGGCGCGGAGCCGCGCAACGAACTGGTGCAGATCGATGTCAACAGCGGCGTCGTTACCGTGCTGCACACCGGCCATGACTTCTACGCCAGCCCGCGGCAATCCGGTCACGGTCGCCTCGCGTTCCTCGCCTGGGATCATCCGAACATGCCTTGGGACGGCACCCAGCTCTTCGTTGCGGACCATGCTCCGGGCGGTGAGCTCACGAATCTCACCACCGTTGCCGGCGGCGTCAGCGAGTCCGTCGTGCAGCCGGAATGGGACGGCGAGAGCCTGATCTTCGCCTCGGACGCCAGCGGCTACTGGAACCTCTTCGCATGGGACGAGACCGGCATCGCCCACATACTGAACGACGATGCGGAGTACGCCGGGCCCGCCTGGAGCCTCGGCAGCCATTGGTATGTCGTGGCGGCGCCGGGCCTGCTCGTCGCGCGGCGGGTGGAGGACGGCCGCCAGGGGCTCGTCATCGTCGATCGCGAGCGCGGTTTCGCGAGCCCCGTGGACACGCCCTACGACTCCTTCGGCAGCCTCGCCCGCGTCGAGGGCGGCATCGCCTGCATCGGCGGTCGAGCCAATGCCCCAAGCGAACTCGGCATCGTCGACATCGCGACGGGGGAGGTCGCGGTCATAGCCGGTGGCGGCAGCCTGCCGGTTGCGCAAGAGGTCGTCTCCGTCGCTGAGCACATCACCTTCCCCACCACGCTCGGCGACTGCCATGCCTGGTTCCATCCGCCGCGCAACGGCAGCCTGCAGGGAATGCCTGGCGAGCGCCCGCCGCTGCTGGTCATCACTCACGGCGGGCCCACCGGCAGCGCCTCCCCGGACCTCTCGTGGCGCACCCAGTACTACACCTCGCGGGGCTGGGCCGTGGCCAACGTCGACTACGGCGGCAGCACCGGCTACGGCCGTGCCTATCGCCAGCGCCTCGAAGGCGGCTGGGGCGTGGTGGACGTGGACGATTGCGTCGCCTGCGTGCGTCACCTCGCGGCACACGGGCGCATCGATCCCGCCCGCGCCGCCATTCGCGGCGGCAGCGCCGGCGGCTACACAACCCTCGCGGCTCTTGCCTTCGCCGCCGCCTTCCGCGCCGGCGCCAGCCACTACGGCATCGGCGACCTCAAGGCACTGGCAAGCGACACGCACAAGTTCGAGTCGCGCTACGTCGATCGCCTGGTGGCGGCAGAGGACATCGAACGGCGCTCGCCCATCCACCATGCCGACCGCATCGACTGCCCGGTGATCTTCTTTCAGGGCGCCGAGGACCGCATCGTGCCGCCGAATCAAGCCGAGAACATGCGCGCCGCACTCGCCGAACGAGGCGTGCCCGTGGCATGCCTCTTGTTCGAGGGCGAAGGGCATGGCTTCCGCCGCGCTGAGAACATCCGCGCCGCCATCGCGACGGAATACGCCTTCCTTGCCCGGGTGTTCGGCTTCGCCCCGCCAGACGACCCGCCGGACTTCGAGATCGAGAACCTGCCGCCCTCCTCCGGCGAGCCCGAGGGCGTCCCATCACAGGAGAAGCGACGATGAAAGTCGCGGTGCTTGCCGGCGGCAGCTCCCCCGAAGCGGAGGTGTCGAGGTCGTCGGCGACGCAGGTCGCGACGGAGCTCGAGGGACAGGGATTTGGCGTTCGGACAATCGAACTCGACAACGGCTGCATCGACGCGTTGCGCGCCTTCGCACCGGACGTCGTCTTCCCGGTGCTGCACGGTCCGCCCGGCGAGGACGGCACCGTGCAGGGAATGCTCGCCATGCTCGGGTTCCCCTACGTGGGTGCCGACGTGCGCGGGGCCGCGGCGTCCATGGACAAGCACATCGCCAAGGCAGTGTTCCGCAACGCCGGGTTGCCGCTTGCCGAGGACCTCACGCTGCCGGCCGGCACCGATGCCGCCATCGGTGCGCAGTTGGTGCGGCGGCGACTGCCCGGCGCAGTCGCCATCAAGCCCCGCAGCCTGGGCTCCGGCCTGGGCGTGGCGCTGGTGCCCGAGGGAGACGATGTTCTCGATGCGCTGCGCACGGCGCTTTCCTTCGGCGACGGCGTGGTGGTGGAACGGTTCATCACGGGGCGCGAGATCACAGTTGGAGTGCTGGACCTGCACGGCGAGTCGCCATGCACCCTGCCGGTGATCGAAATCGTCGTCGCCGATGGCGAGTGGTACGACTACGCCAATCGCTACACGCCCGGACGCAGCCAACACCTTGTGCCGGCGCCGATATCCGACGACGTCGCCGCGGCGCTGAAGGGCGTTGCCGCGGCGGCGCATAGTGCGCTGTGCCTGCGCGACCTGTCCCGTGCCGACTTCATCCTGGCCGAAGATGACGAGTTCGTGCTGCTGGAAGTGAACGCCATTCCCGGCATGACCCCCACCAGCCTCTATCCCGACGCCTGCCGCGCCGTTGGCATCGACTTTGCCACCCTTACCGCCCGCCTCGTCCACAGCGCGGCGCGGCGCGGCGCCTCCTAGCCATGGAGCGTAGCTGGCTTGCATGAAAGCACGCCCTCCGGCGACGGGGACATGCCCGAACTTCCCCGCGCGTCGGCGGTCGAGGAAGCTTCCCCGGCTGAAGGCTCCTGGCCGAAGCGGTGAGCGGAAGCGAACCCGACGGCAGCGGTCGCACAGCAACTGCCGGCCTGATAGTCGGAGGGCGCTAATCCCGATGGCCGTCATCCATACCCGCATCGACCCCCGCGAGCCGGCGTTCGGAGCCAATCGCGAGCATCACCGCATGCTGGCAGAAGAGCTGCGGACGCTGGCCGAGCAGGTCGCGCTCGGCGGCGACGAACGCTCGCGCAAGCGACACCTGCAGCGCGGCAAGCTGCTGCCGCGGGACCGCGTGACTGGCCTGTTGGACGAGGGCGCGCCGTTTCTGGAGCTGGGTCAGTTCGCGGCGCACGAACTCTATGGCGACGACGTTCCGGCCGGCGGCATCATCACCGGCATCGGTCGCATCGCCGGGCACGAATGCGTCGTGGTGGCCAACGACGCCACCGTCAAGGGCGGAACCTACTACCCCATCACGGTGAAGAAGCACCTGCGCGCCCAGGAGGTCGCGTTGGAGAACGCCCTGCCCTGCATCTATCTGGTGGACTCCGGCGGCGCCTTCCTGCCCCTGCAGGCGGAGGTGTTTCCCGATCGCAACCATTTCGGTCGCATTTTCTACAACCAGGCCAATATGTCGGCGCGGGGCATCCCGCAGATCGCGGTGGTGATGGGGTCCTGCACCGCCGGCGGCGCCTACGTTCCGGCCATGTGCGACCAGGCCATCATCGTCCAGGGGCAGGGGACGATCTTCCTCGGCGGTCCGCCGTTGGTGAAGGCCGCCACCGGCGAGGAAGTCGATGCCGAGAGCCTTGGCGGCGGCGACGTGCATTCCCGCCGCTCAGGGGTGACCGACTACCTTGCCGCCAACGACGAGCATGCGCTGGCACTGGCGCGGGAAGCCGTTGCCGCGAGCCATCTGCGCCATCGCAGCACCCTCGACACTCGCCCGGTGCGCGAGCCCGCCTACCCGGCGGAAGAGCTCTATGGAATCCTGCCCGTCGATACCCGCACGCCCTACGACGTGCGCGAAGTCATCGCCCGGATCGTGGACAGCTCCGATTTCCACGAGTTCAAGGAGCTCTACGGCGACGCGCTGGTGTGCGGCTTCGCCCACATCCACGGCATGCCCGTCGCCATGCTCGCCAACAACGGCATCCTGTTCTCGGAATCCGCCCTCAAGGGCGCGCATTTCATCCAGCTTGCGGACCGGCGCGGCCTGCCGCTCGTGTTCTTGCAGAACATCACCGGCTTCATGGTGGGCAAGCGCTACGAGAACCTCGGCATCGCCAAGGACGGCGCGAAGATGGTGACCGCCGTCGCCTGCGCCCGCGTGCCGAAGTTCACGGTGGTGATAGGCGGCTCGTTCGGTGCCGGCAACTACGCCATGTGTGGGCGCGCATACGGTGCGCGAATGTTGTGGACGTGGCCGAACGCGCGCATCTCCGTCATGGGCGGCGAGCAGGCGGCACATGTCCTCGCCACGGTTCGAGGCGACGGCATGGCCGCGCGGGGAACGGAATGGCCGGCCGAGGAGCGCGAAACCTTCATGGACGGCATCCGGCAGCAATACGAGGCGGAAGGCCATCCGCTGTTCGCCTCGGCGCGGCTGTGGGACGACGGCGTCATCGATCCGGTGGACACGCGGCGCGTGCTCGGGCTGGCCCTGGCCGTGGCTGGCCGGGAACCGGTAACCGAAGGCGCCCGCTTCGGCATCTTTCGGATGTAGCGAAATGTTCCGGACGCTTCTTGTCGCAAATCGGGGCGAGATCGCCTGTCGCGTGATTCGCACGGCGCAGCGGATGGGGCTCAGAGCGGTGGCGGTGCATTCGGAAGCAGACGCCGATGCACCGCACGTGCATCAGGCGCACCAGAGCGTGTGCATCGGCCCCGCGCCCGCTGCGGAGAGCTATCTCAACATCGAGGCACTCCTCGCCGCGGCGGCGAAGACGGACGCCGATGCGATCCACCCGGGCTACGGGTTTTCTCTCCGAGAACGCGGACTTCGCGGCAGCCTGCGAGGAGGCCGGGAGGATCTTCGTTGGGCCGAGCCCAGGTGCCATTCGGGCGATGGGATCGAAGATCCAGGCCAAGAACCGCGTCGCCGCGGCCGGCGCCCCCGTGGTGCCCGGCTACCAAGGGAAAGACCAATCGCTCGCCACGCTGCGTGTCGAAGCCGAGCGGATCGGCTTCCCCCTGCTGGTGAAGGCATCCGCAGGAGGTGGCGGCAAGGGCATGAGGCTGGTGGCGAACGCCGGCGAGCTCGAAAGCGCGCTGGCGGCGGCGCAGCGGGAGGCCGCATCCGCCTTCGGCGACGATGCCGTGCTGCTCGAACGCTATCTCGCCACCCCCAAGCACATCGAGGTGCAGCTTCTGGCAGACACCCACGGCAACACGCTGCATCTGTTCGAGCGCGACTGTTCGGTGCAGCGACGGCACCAGAAGGTGATTGAGGAGGCGCCGGCACCCACAGTGACGCCGCAACTGCGCCAGGCGATGGGCGATGCCGCGATCCGAGCCGCAAGGGCCATCGACTATCGCGGCGCCGGCACCGTGGAATTCATCGTCCAGGACGGCGAGTTCCACTTCATGGAGATGAACACGCGGCTGCAGGTGGAGCATCCGGTAACGGAAATGGTGGCGCGCGTGTGCCGGGACGGCACCGAGACGGCCATTGATCTCGTCGAGTGGCAGCTTCGCATCGCCGCCGGCAAAGCGCTGCCGTTCGCGCAAGAGGACCTCGCCGTCCGCGGCCACGCGGTGGAGGCGCGGGTCTATGCGGAGAACCCAAGGAGACGCTTTCTGCCGTCGTCAGGAAGGCTCGCGCATGTGGCATTCGCCGCCGGGGATGGCGTCCGGGTTGATGCCGGTGTCGAGACCGGAAGCGATGTGCCTGCACATTACGACCCGATGCTGGCGAAGGTGATTGCTCGCGGCGGGGATCGGGCCGAAGCTGTCGCCCGGCTCAATCACGCCCTTGCCAGCTGCGAAATGGTGGGCGTGGAGCACAACATCGCCTATCTGCGCCGCGTGCTGGCGCACCCGGAGTTTCTCGGCGGCGACTACACCACCCGCTTGGCGGAAGTTCACGCCGGCGACCTGACCCCGGAGGCAAATCCACTCGCGCCCGTGATCGCCGCCATCGCCCGAATCGCTGGCAATGGCAGCGATCCATGGTCCGTGCGAGACGCCTTCCGCCTCAACCTCCCCCATGAGCAGTCGTTCGCGGTGCGGCAGGGCCGGGACCGTGCAACGGTTTCGCCGCGCTTCCAGCCCGGCAGCGCCGTCGACGCGACGGCCAATCCGGCCAAGGGCAAACCCCGTACATGGCGACTCGACGGGATTGTCGTCGAGGAGGGTCGTTTCCGCGCCCGCGCGCATGGCGAGGGCGACGAGGGGGAGACATGAGCGGGCGGCTGGTCGTTTCCGCGCCCGCGCGCATGGCGAGGACGGCACCACGCACACCGTCGGCGCGAGCTTGCTGCGGCGCGACAACGACACCTTCGTCACCCACGCCGGCGACACCGAACGCATCGCCTTCGCAAGCACGGACGCCGGCGCCTTCGGCACCGTCGGCGACCCCGCCGGCCGCATCGTCGCCCCCATGCCCGGCCAGATCGCAGCCGTCTCCGTCAAGCCCGGCGACCGCGTGAAACCCGATCAGCCACTGCTCATTCTGGAAGCCATGAAGATGGAACACAGCATCCGCGCCCCTGCTGCCGGGGTGGTCAAGGAAGTCCTGTGCAAGCCAGGCGACCGAGTGGAAGAAGGCGCCGAGCTCGTGGCACTCGACTCCTGACGACCGCCAAGCGAGCCTGCACCGCGGGAAGCGCTGCATCGCAGCGGGCAGTGGGCGCATAGCGGTCCTCTGGAGGGAAGGCGTCCTGCCTACCCTGCCGCCGCAAGGCGCGTCTCGGACTAGCCCGAAGGCCAAGCAGTTCGCGAAGCGAACTGCCGACGCGCCCGCAAGGGCGCGCTGGCAGCCTGTCGGACTTCGGACGGCGCAAGCTGACCGAATGCCGACAGGGTGACAGGACGGCCTGGGCTGGGGCCAGCAATTCTCATTTTGGCCTTCAGCCCCCTCAACTGGACGGGTCTGCCGGTCGATTTGGCCGGATTGGGTCCGAAACGCGGGGTGCAATGCGCCTGACGGTGAAGCCAGACGCCAAAATGAGAACTGCTGGGCTGGGGCAGGAAGCGTTGCCGAAAGGCAACGGTTCTTGCGGCGCTGGCAGCCTGTCGGACTTTGGCGCGGCGAGCGTCCGCGGAAGGGACTTGGCGCCCGTTGGAACGATGCCCCCTGTGGCTGTTCGGATGGGTCGTTGCGGCCGAAACGGGGGTCGCATCCCGCCATCGGCCGCCGATGGGGGTCCAGAGGCCCTTTCCGACCCTGCAGCGGCCTTCAACACGCCGCGTTCGCCCCCCATGACCCCGTCAGGCCAACATCAGCCTGTGCAGGCGTCGGCAGCTGCAGGCCAGCGTCACCAACGTCCACTCGCCCGCCACCTTCTCGACGCCTCGCAGCGGGAACTGCCGAAAGCCCATCGCCTGCTTCACGATCCCGAACGCCGGCTCCACCGCATGCCTGCGCAAGCGGCAGTGCGCCCGGTTCTCCGGCAGCTCCATCCTCTCCCGCATCGCCTTGATCCACTCCGCCCGCGGCTCCTTCGCCGGCTTCGGCGGCGGCTCCGGCCGAAAGTCGTGCCGGCGCCGTCCGCCTTCCGCCCCGGTCGCCACCAGCACCTCCACGCCGCGCCCTTCCAGCTCCGAAACCTCGCTGCCCGTCGCGCAGCCGCCGTCCGCCAGCACCCGATCCGGCGAACCGAGTGCGCCGGGCATCGAATCCACGTCCGCCACCAGCTCGTTGCGGTCGCTCGCGCTCACGCTCACCCGCGAACCCAGCACCAGCCGACTGCCGTCCGCGTCCACCGCCGCCTGGGCGTTGCACGCCTGGCGGCACTCATGGTGCCTGCTCCTGCGCATCGGCGAACTGTCGGCGTCCGTCAGGTTGATCCGCTCCTCGTCCCGCGGCTCCTCTGCAGGCGCCTTGATCGGCCTCCCCTTGCGCGAACCCTCGCGCTGCTCCCGAGCCTCCACCTTGCGCTCGCACTCCGCGCGTTCCGAGTCCGCGCGCGCCTTCGCCCGACGCTCCAGCTCCGCGCAGGCCTTGTCCAGCTTCGCCTTCGGCGTCTCCCGCCGCGACAGCTCCTCCGGCAGACCCTGCGGGTCCGGCGCGTCGGCCGCGTCGGCCTGTTCCGCCCGATCCAGCAAGCCCTTGATCTCAACGCCCAACCGCTCGCGCAACTCCAACGCGCGGTCGTGGCGGACGCCGTTGCACCTGTTCGCGTTCGCGTCCACCTTCGTGCCGTCCACGCTCGCCGTCCCGACACGCAGCGGCTTCGGTTCCTTCGCCAGCGGCAGCACCTCCGGGAACGCCGCCGAGACCGCATCGAAGCTGTTGCGCCGAAACGTGCAGATCGTGTCGTGGTCCGGGTGACAGTTCGCCGCCACGTGCCGAACCCCGATGTCCCGATGCGTCGCGCGCTCGATCCGGCGCGAGCCGAAGATCCCGTTCGCGCAGCAGTGCACCAGCAGCGCCAGCATCGTCCGCGGGTGGCACTGCGCCGACCCCGTGCCGCGCTCGTTCACCTGGAACGAATCCATCGGAACCCGCTCCACCGCCTCCAGCACAAAATGCGCCAGGTCGTCGGCCGGCAGCCAGTCCCGCATGTCCGGCGGCAGCAGAAAAGGCTGCGATCGGTCCCGCTGCAGGAACTTCGGCATCTGCCCCAACCCCCATCGACTCGGAAGACGCCATTGTAAAATCTGCGCCCCAAGTCCGACAGACTGCTAGCAGGCGAATCAGGCAGCCGCGCTTGCCTGGGTGATCAGGACGATGGTGCCGTCTTCCTTTTCGATCCAGGCGAACACGTTCTCGCGGCCGTCCGTCTCGCCGCTGGTGACGCCACGCATTCGGATGCGGTCGCCTGGCCAGCACGGGTTGGTAAACTTCACGTCCATGTTGCCGCTTGCGAACCAGCGCTCGCCGAAGTAGCCGTCGAGGAGGTGGCCGACGTAGGCCATCGACATGCGGCCGCCCACCACCACCTCGCGGAAGCCAAGTTCCTTCGAGGCTGCGAGGTCGGTGTGGTAGTTCTTGCTGCCGTGGAAATACTGCCCGCACATCTCAAGCGTGATGGCGCGTTCGAAGCCGGGTATTTCGTCGCCTTCCGGCACCACGAACTTGCGCGCTCCCGGCTTTTGGTCCGGCTTGCGGAAGTCCACTTCCTCCACCGGGGCGTCGAGCAGAAAGGACTGGTGATGGTTGGCGCTCAGCACCTCCTCGCCGGCGGCATCGACCACCGTGAAGGCGGTGTTGACGACGGTGCGGTCTCGCTTGCGGTAGATGTCCTCGATGCGGCCCCGGGTGGTGTATTCGCCGCCAGCCTGGAGCGGCTGCGCGAAGTTCCACTGCTGGCGCATCCAGAGGTGGCCCCGCTGCTGGCTGTAGGCCGTCTCGCCGAAGTAGTTGTCGGCGTCGGTGGCGATCATCGACGGCACCGGGGTCTCACCCGCATCGAAGCCGGCGCGGTCGAGTTCCAGGCCCTCGAAGTAGTCGTCAATGAGGCGGGAACGGACGACGAATCCCTTCTCCGGCAGTTCCTTCCCCACCCACGGTTCGGCTGTTGCGTTCAACTTGCGTTCCCCCCTCGATCAAGGTCGCATGGACAGACACGCGCCGATACTACCCCACCCATCCCGGCGCTGACGGCCGGCACTCTCACAGGATCGTCTCGGGCATCACCGGCAGGGCACGGATGGCGCTGCCGTCCATCAGCCCCTGCTCGATGGCCGCCACCTTGGCGAAGCCCTCCGAGCCGAAGAACGTCCCGGCGGCATGCATATCGGAAAACCACAGGCTGGCCGTGCCGTCCCACCGTGGCTGGCGACCGCCGCGGTAGGCGCTGGCGCGCGCGTGATCCTGCTCGTAGCGCACCGGGGCGCCTTCCTCGCCGACAAGGGATGCCAGCGCGCCGCCCACATCTTCCAGCCACGCCCGGTGAAACTCTTCCGGCGCCACAGACGGCTGACGGCGCACCAATACGAGGAGCTTGGCCCCTTCGGCTGCCCCGTCGATCACCACGCTCGGCACCGCCACCAGCGTGCCCATGCTGTCGGTGTCGAGGAAGTTCGGCTCGTCGGCGCGGATGCGGTCCAGCTCCGGGCGACCGACATTGGCGCGCATGGCGTCGATGTCGTCGAACCAGACCTCCGCCACGCCGTGTACGTCGCCGCCTTCCGCGGTGACGAGGTTCTGCACATAGCGTATCAGGCCCGGCAATTCGCTGACGATCGCAGCGTGGCGCGTGCGCCAATGCTGCGCGAACTCCTGCTTTGACAGGTCCCCACGCTTGCGGAACCAAGTGATCTGCTTCAGCACCTTCCCCTCCAGCCATGATGCGCGCCCGCTCCAGCAACATACCCGATCCGGGAGGCAAGTGACTGTGCGAACGGGCAGTGTCTCACTTTGGCTTGTGCAGGGAGGACGCGCCTGACGGCGCGCATGGAGGGCGGGACGCCCTCCCCCCGGGGTGGTCCGGCAGGCAAGTCGACGCAGTCGCCGGTTGCGAACGGCCATGCGCCACGTTGGGGAACCATCATGGCCTATGGCGCTTGGGCATTTGGCGGCGTGTTCCCTGATCCGGATGCCGAGTGCGGCAGCGGAACACCTTGTGGGATGGCGGCAGACGAACTGGACGGAGCTGATGACAACGCCGCCGACCCGGACAACGACGGGACGCTCGACGTGGATGATGCGTTCCCGTTGAACCCGGAAAAGTGGCGGATGCCGACGGGCGTCGGCGACAACGTGGACGACGTTCGGGATCTCGCTCCCTTCCGCGACCCGGCGCTACGGATGGCCGTCCGGCCGCCCTCGGCAAGGAGCCCGGCGCACCGATCACGACACGGCCTCTCACGAGCTTACATGCACCGCGCAAGGGGATTGTCCATTTTGGAAGGGCTCGAGCAAGCTCGCCTCGATGGCAGCCAGGCTGATTCTCTGTCGCCCAGTACGCACATGGTTTTGTCAGGTACGCTCTCGACGCCGGCGACCGCAGCATGGCCCGACCAACGAGCTCCTGATCGAACCGTACAACGTCGATACTGAGCATGTGCTTCCACAGAGCCGGCAGAGGATGGGGTCGCTCCAAGCGGGATGTGGCACCATTTGTCAATCTTCTGGGCAACGTCCCGGAAACAGCTTGGAACGCGGCAGGCCGTGACGGCACGTCGAAGTTGCAGGTCTGGTAGGCAGGTTTATGCTGTCTGTCGATGTCCGATACGCACGACGGAGTGGCTGGCTGATGGATCCGGGGGGAGCATGAAGGACTTGGCGGGGGATCATCGGGACAGCCCGCTGTTCCGGGCCGCGTTTTGGCATCGCAGTGCTATCGGAGTAGTCGGCACCTGCCTGCGATGTTGTTCGGCAACCGTCCTTCTTTTGGCTCACGCCGTCGCGAACGGCGCGCCGGAAGTGTCGCTGGTGGAGATTACCGGGACATCCGTTGCCGCAGTCGCGACGACCGAGGCCCCCCGTGACGGCGAATCGGTGCCGTTCTTTCCCGCGGCGGGTCATGCACGCGGCTGGCAGGGCTTCCTGCGCATAGCAAACCACGATCCGGAGTCGGGGACCATTTCCATCCATGCCATCGACGATGGCGGCGCGAAGTATGGGCCGGTGGACATCGGAATCGATGCGGGAGAGACCCTCCACGTCAACTCGGACGATCTCGAGGACGGGAATGCCGCCAAGGGGCTGGTCGGAAGCACGGGGCGCCCGCGCCAGGGCGACTGGCGCTTGGAAGTCCGGAGCGGGTTGCGTATCGAGGTTCTATCCTTCGTGCGTACGCGGGACGGTTTCGTCACGCCGATGCACGCCGTTGCACCGCTGGATGCCGCAGCTTCGCTGAAGTACCGGATCGTCAACTTCAACCCGGCCCGGGACCTTGACCAGCAGAGCCTTCTGCGGCTGGTCAACCGGACTGCCCGCGAGGCGGCGGTGCTGATCGAAGCCATGGATGACACAGGGATGCGCAGCGGTCGCGTTCGGCTTGCCGTGCCGGCGGGCACGTCGCGCACGCTCGGTGCCATGGAACTGGAACAGGGCGGGGATTTCGAGGGTTCGTTCGGCACCGGGAGCGGGAAGTGGCGGCTGGAGGTCTGGTCCGACGTGCCAGTCTCGATCCTAAGCCTGCTCGCGACCCCGACCGGCCACCTGACCAACTGGTCCGCGACGCCGGGACCGGCCGGCGGTGCGATGCGTCCCCCGCCGCCGTCCGTAACGGTCGTGTCCCCGACGCTGGTGGAAGCCGAGTGGGTCGGCAGTTTCGAGGGTCTGTTCGCATCCTTCGACCTGTCGGTGAAGTACCGGGAGGGCGACGAGTGGGAACTGTTCCTGGGCTGCACGGACTTCACCGGATCCACCCGCACCACAACGCACCGCCTGACGGCAGCAATCTCGCTCGGCGCGCCGGCGGAGGTCGGCCGTGTCCTGTGGGTCCGATACCGGCACCGCAACGAGAGCTTCTGCTTTTCCGACCAGTCCTCGCCGGGTGCGTGGTCGCACACGGGAGAGGCGTTGATCCGCGACGAAGGCGTTGCGCCGAGCCGGAACCCGGACCTTGCCGTGCTGGTACCGTCGGTCGACGACCCCGTGCCGGAAGCGGGCGGGAAGTTCTCCTTGAGCGCCACCGTCTGGAACGCGGGAGACGAAGCCGCCGCCGCGACGACGCTGCGCTACTACCGGTCGTCGAACCGGACGATATCCACGAACGACATGGAGGTGGGCGTGGACGCGGTCGGCGGGCTCGCGGTCGAGGCCGAGAGCAGCGAGTCGATCACCCTGACCGCCCCGCCGGGATCCGGCACCTATCATTACGGTGCCTGCGTCGACCCGGTGCCAGGCGAGGCGAACACGGCCAACAACTGCTCCGACGGCGTGAAGGTCGAGGTGGCCGGCAACAGCGAGGGAGGCGCCCCCGACCTCGTCGTCGAGGTTCCGTCCGTGGACGATGCAAGCCCGGATGCCAGCGAGTCCATCACCCTCAGCGCAACCGTCCGGAACCGGGGGGATGGACGGTCGGGTTCGACGACGTTGCGCTACTACCGCTCGGCGGACTCCCGGATCTCCAGCCGCGATGCGCTGGTGGGCGTGGACGCAGTCGACGGACTCCCGGCGGCCGGAACGGGCGCGGAGTCGATCTCGCTCGCCGTTCCGTCGCGGCCCGGCACGTACTACTACGGCGCCTGCGTGGAGGCCGTGCCCGGCAAGAGCAGGAGCCACAACAACTGTTCCGACGGGGTGGCGGTGGTCGTCTCGGGCGGGGGCGCGGGGGCGCCCGACCTCGCGGTCGAGTCCGCCGCGGTGGACGACGCCACGCCTGAGGGCCGCGAGTCGTTCACGCTCAGCGCGACCGTGCGGAACCGGGGCGACGGACGCTCGGGTTCGACGACGTTGCGCTACTACCGGTCGGCGGACTCCCGGATCTCTTCGCAAGACGCCGAGGTCGGAGCGAACGCTGTCGGCGGACTCGTGGCTGAAGGGGCGAGCGAGGAGTCGATCATGTTGACCGCGCCGAGGTCCGGGACGTACTACTACGGCGCATGCGTCGACGCGGTATCCGCGGAAACCGATGCCGACAACAACTGCTCCAGCGGCGTACGGGTCGAGGTGGCCGGGGACGGGGCAAACGCGCCCGATCTCGTGGTCGAGTCCGCCTCCGTGGACGCCGCCGCACCGGCTCCAGGGAGTTCGTTCACGTTCAGCGCGACGGTCCGCAACCGGGGCGACGGTCCCTCCGAGTCGACCATCCTGCGCTACTACCGGTCGGCGGACTCGACTGTCTCCTCGGGGGACACGGCGGTCGGAGCGGACTCCGTCGGCCGGCTCGCGGCGTCCGCAACCAGCGACGAGTCGATCCGTCTGACCGCCCCGGCGAGCGCCGGCACCTACCATTACGGGGCCTGCGTGGACTCCGTGTCCGGCGAATCCGCCTCGACGAACAACTGCTCCGATGTGGTGAGGGTCGAGGTGGGCGGCAACGGCGGAGGCGGGGGTGCCGGGGACGACCACGGGGACGACATCGGCTCCGCCACGAGCGTGTCGGTCCCGTCGAGCACGGACGGGGAACTCGAGACGGGCAGCGACAGGGACTACTTCCGGTTCTCGGTCTCGGCGGCGACGACCCTGACCGTCGGAACCACCGGAAGCCTGGACACATACGGAAGGCTGTTGGACGGCGGCGGGCACTTGCTCACTGCGGACGATGACAATGGAGACGGTCGCAACTTCAAGATCGAGCGGGATGTGGATGCAGGAACCTACTATGTGGAGGTGCGCGAATTCACTTCGGCGACCGGGACTTATCAACTGGACGTGAGCGCCGCATCCGGCGGAGGCCAGGGCTCCTATTGCCGAGACGGCGACACGATCCGGCGGGGCGAAAGGTGCGACATCTACAGCACGGACGCCTACTTCGAAGTGGACTCGTCCGGGCGCGGCTGCCCGCGAAACGTACCTGGCCTTAGCGGTGTCTGCATCAGCGGCGGCATTCGGATTGATTTCGGAAACGTCAGGATTCATGCGGATAGAAGCGGCGGCGGCTTCAGGATCGTCGACGTGGAGCCCGAGCCGGAGGACTGAACTTGGGCAAGCGTTCCTCCTGCTCTTGGCCGCTGCCGTTGCCGCGATCCGCCGCCACGCCTCCGCCGGGCCTCCCGGCGGAGGTGAACCCCTCACGGGCGTCCGTGGCGGCATTCCAACAGACAAGGGCTTCTCGCCCTCCATCGCGCCGTCAGGCGCGCAAGAGGCGGGCTTGGCCCAAGCGCCCCGATCAGACCTCGCCCAACCTACCGACTTCCTGCTCGAAAGGGGTCCAGATTGGTGCCCAGCCATCAAAGGTGGATTCCGAGCCGGCGAGAGCGAGGTTGGGGACGGCCAGCAAGCGGTCGCCGTCGTACAGGAGCGGCCATGTGGAGCGCTGCCACGGAGGCACCCGGTGTTGCTGGAACAGCGCCTTCAGCCTGCGCGTGCCGGCGGTTGTGCGCACGGTCTCGCCGCCGCTTCGGACGTGTACCGCCAACGCCTTTCCCGTCGCCATGCCGTGGCTCGCGCGCTGCCACGACAGCTTGCCAGCGGGAAGCGCGAGTGCCTGGGGAACGACCGCTTGGGCCTCGCTCGGCGTCGGCGCGGCTTGGTCCCGAATCAGCCGCCAGACCTGCCGATAGCGCCAGGCACAAACGCCGGGCGCAACCCGGACGACAGGATTGCGGTCTGGCGCGGCCAGCCCCTGGCGCTGAATCTCGGCTACCGCACCCTTGGCCAGGGGCATTCCGGCGCCCACGAGCCATGCGCGCACCTCCTGCTCCGTGGCCGTTGCCGACAAGGGATCTGGTGACCTCGCCACCGCGCGCGGAGCGGCCAACTCCCGAAGCGCGGTTGGAAAGCGCTCTTCGATCACCGGCATCAGGCGATGGCGGATGAAGTTGCGGTCCAAGGACAGGTCGGCGTTGGATCCGTCCTCCACCCATCGCAGGCCGTGGCACTTCGCATAGCTGGCGATCGCAGCCCGTCGCACTTGCAGCAGTGGTCGCGTCAACCGTCCCGCAGCCAACGGACGCGTCGCTGGCATGCCGCCCGGATGGCGGCCGGTGAGGAACTGCCATAGCCGCGTCTCGGCCTGATCGTCGGCATGGTGCGCCAAGACAACCACATCCCCTTGCCCCAGCAGCGATCCAAGCGCCGCGTGGCGCGCCTGCCGCGATCCGGCCTCCAGGTTGCCCGAACGATCCACCGACACTTCGAGCGCCCGGAACTCCACGCCAAATCCGCGCGCCGTCTCACGACAATGCCGCGCCCAGTTGGCCGACTCCGCCGCAATGCCGTGGTTGACATGCGCCGCACCAATCCCCGGCCATCTGTGCAGCGCATGCAGCAGAACGGTGGAGTCCATGCCACCGCTGAAAGCGACCCAGAGCCGCCCGCTTGCCTCGCGCCGCCGATGTGGCGCGAGTTCCTCAGCCGCCTCGATGGCGGCGACTACAAGATCCGCACCATTAAGATCCGCACCATTCGTACCCATGCCCTGTCCTCGGAGGAAGGGCAAGCTGCCTTGCATGGAAGTACGCCTCCGGCGACGGGGACATGCCAGAACTTCCCTGCGCGTCAGCGGTCGAGGAAGCTTCCCCGGCTGAAGGCTTGCATGGAAGTACGCCCCCAGCGATGGGGGAATTGCCGGTACTTCCTTGCGCGTCAGCGGTCGGGGATGCTTCCCCGGCTGAAGGCTCCTAAGCACCCGACAGCCTACCCGGGGAAGTCGAGCGCCACCGCCGTCTCGCCGAACGCCGATCTGAGCGCCGCCAGCACGTCGTCGCTCGCATCCACCCGCCAGGCCTCTCCCAAGGCGATGCGGGCCGCAGCTTGGCCGCCGCGATACTCGATCACCAACGGGCAGCCGTCGGCGCTGGTGTGCGTGCCGATGGCGTCTCGCAGCGTCGCGGCCATGTCGGTACCCGCGCTGCGGCAATCGAGCCTGATGCGGACGCACCGGGCGTGGCGTCGCCGCGCTTCCTCCATGGTCTGGATGGCGGAGGCGCGCAGCTTGTTGCTGCCGTTGCGGTCGTCAATGAGCACCTCGCCCTCGAACACCAGCACCGCGTCCTTGGCGAGCTTCTGCCGATGGCTGCGCATCAGGTCGCCGAAGACGCTCACCTCCAGCCGTCCACTGCGGTCGTCGAGCACCACGAAGGACATCATGTCGCCGCGCCGACTGCGCCGCGTGCGTTGCGACACCACCAGCCCTGCAACGCGCCGGGTCTCGCCTCGGGCCGGGGTCAGGGAGGCGATGTTGTTGGGGCAGAAGGCGCGAATCTCGTCGAGATAGGCCTCGATGGGGTGGCCGGTGAGGAACAGGCCCAGCGCCTCCTTCTCGCCGTCGAGCCGTTCGCGCCAGGTCAGGGGCGACACCGGAGCCCGATCCGGATGCCTTGGCGGCGCGTCAACGCCGCCAAACAGGTCCTGCATCCCGGCCGACGCGCCATGCGCCGCCTGCTCGGCACCCTGCATGGTGGTGGGCAGATCGTCCAGCAATCGGGCGCGCGCGGTGTCCAGGTCTTCACCTGAAGCCGCGAAGCCGTCCATGGCGCCAGCCCGGATCAGCGCTTCGACGACGCGCTTGTTCGCCTTCTTCGAGTCCACGCGACGACAGAAATCGTCAAGGTCCTTGAACGCGCCGCCAGCATCGATTTCCGCCCGGATGTTCTCCACCGGTCCTTCGCCAACGCCGCGCACTGCACCGAGCCCGTAGAGGATGGCATGGGTTCCCCTGCCGTCGCCATCCCCCCGCCGCACGGCACGGAACCGATAGACGCTCTCGTTCAGGTCCGGTGGCCGCACCTCAAGCCCCATGCGGTGCGCCTCGTCCACGAGCCCCACCACCTTGTCGGTGACGTGCATGTCGGCGGAAAGCACGGCGGACATGAAGTGAGCCGGATAGTGCGCCTTCAGCCACGCGGTCTGATAGGTGAGCAGGGCATAGCCGGCGGAGTGCGCCTTGTTGAAGGCATAGCCGGCGAACTTCTCCATCTGATCGAAGATGCCGTTGGCAATCCCCTCATCGACCTTCCGTGCGCGAGCGCCATCCAGGAACATGGCGCGCATCTGCGCCATCTCTTCGGGCTTTTTCTTGCCCATTGCCCGCCGCAGCAGGTCTGCCTGGCCGAGGGAGAACCCGGCCAGTTCCTGCGCGCCGCTCATCACCTGTTCCTGATAGAGCATCACGCCATAGGTGGTCTCCAGCACCTTCGTGAGGCTCGGATGCGGATAGGTCACCGGCGCCCGGCCGTGCTTGCGGTCCACGTACTGATCCACCGCCCCCGACTGCAATGGCCCCGGTCGATACAGCGCCACCAGCGCCGTGATGTCGTCGATGGAGTCGGGTTTCAGGCGGCGGATCAGGTCCTTCATGCCTGTGGATTCGAGCTGGAAGATGGCGGTGGTCTCCGCCATCTTCAGGAACGCATAGGTGTGCGGGTCGTCGAGGGGCAGGCTCTCCATGTCGAGCCGCGGCTCGCCGAGCGCGGCGCGCTCCTCGTTGATGGCCGCCGCGGCCCAGTCGATGATCGTCAGGGTCTTGAGGCCCAGGAAGTCGAACTTGACGAGACCCGCCTGCTCGACGTCGTACAGGTCGAACTGCGACACCACGCCGCTGCCTGCTTCGTCGGCATAGAGCGGCACGAAATCCGTCAGCGCTGTCGGCGCGATCACGACACCGCCGGCATGCCTGCCGACGTTGCGGACGATGCCCTCGAGCTTCTCGGCCATCTCCATGATTTCCGCCACCTCATCGTTCCCGGCGATGAAGTCGCGCAGCTCCTCTTCCTCCTCCACGGCCTTGGCGAGGGTCATGCCCACCTCGAACGGGATCATCTTCGAAAGGCGGTCGGCGAGACCGAAGGGCTTGCCCTGCACACGCGCCACGTCGCGCACCACGGCGCGGGCGGCCATGGTGCCGAAGGTGGCGATCTGGCTCACCGACTCGCGGCCATAGAGCTCGGCCACGTGGGCGATCACCTTGTCGCGCTTCTCCATGCAGAAGTCGATGTCGAAGTCCGGCATGGACACCCGCTCGGGGTTCAGCAGGCGCTCGAACAGGAGGTCGTACTCCAGCGGATCAAGGTCGGTGATGCCGAGGCTGTAGGCCACCAGCGAGGCGGCGCCGGAACCACGCCCCGGGCCCACCGGCACGTCGTTCTGCTTGGCCCAGTTGACGAATTCCTGGACGATGAGGAAATAGCCGGCAAAGCCCATGCGCTTGATGACATCGAGCTCGTAGTCGAGCCGAGCGTCGTAGTCCGAGTCCGGGATGTCGGTGCGGCGGGTCTTGCTGCGCGCCAGCAAGCCTTCCCGCGCCCGGCTCTCCAGCATGGTCTCCAGAGTCTGACCTTCGGGAACCGGGTACTTCGGCAGGAAGTACTCGCCGAGGTGCAGTTCGTGCGTGCAGCGGCGGGCGAGTTCGGCGGCATTGTCGATGGCTTCGGGCAGATCGGCGAACACGTCCGACATCTCTTCGGCGCTGCGCAGGTATTGCTGTGGACTGTAGCGACGCTTGCGGCGCGGATCGTTCAGCACCCGACCGTCCTGAATGCAGACCCGCGTCTCGTGCGCCTCGAAGTCCTCTGCGGCCAGGAAGCGCACGTCGTTGCTGGCGACGAGCGGCACCCGCCAGCGCGCCGCGAATTCCACCGCCCGCAGCACGAACTCGTTCTCGCCGGGACGGCCGGTGCGAACCACCTCCAGATACACCCGGTCGCCGAAGCTCTCGCGCCATGCCGACAGCGCATGGCCGGCCTCTTCGGGACGGTCGCTGGCGAGGGCATGGCCCACATCGCTGCCGGCGCCGAGCAGCACCGCCAGTCCCTCGCCGCCCCGCTTCAGCCGCGTGGCATCCACCGTGCCGTGTCCCGTGTCCGGGTCGGTGTAGGCCGAGGATTGCAGCGCCAGCAGGTTGCAGTAGCCGTCCTGCGTCGCCACCAGCACAGTGCAGCGACGCAATTCGTCGCCGTCTGCGAAGCGAAGGTCGGCGCCGATGATGGCCTTGACGCCAGCGTCCTGGCAGGCGGTCTGGAACTTCACCAGACCAAACAGGTGCAGATCCGTGAGTGCCACGGCCGGCATGTTGAGCTCGGCCGTTCGCGCCGCGAGTTCCTTGACGCGAATCAGCCCATCGCTGACCGAGTATTCGCTGTGAACCGCCAGATGCGCGAACTCCACCGCGACAGGAGTCGTCGCTTCCGCCACCTCCAGTGCCCGCGGCAGCTCTGCCGTCTGCAGTTCTTCCGTCGGCGCGACTTCCTCGAGAACTTCCGCGCTCATCCGAGCTCAAGCTGCCGCTCGCCGCCTCGCTTGCGCTTGAGTGGCGCAAACGAACGACGATGAATGGGGGTCGGGCCCAGTCGGGTCAGGGCGCGCAGATGGGCGGCCGTGGCATAGCCCTTGTGACGGTCGAAGTCGTAGCCGGGGAAACGCTCGGCGGCTCGCCGCATCTCCTGGTCGCGGGTCACCTTGGCGAGAATCGATGCGGCGCCAATCATCGGCATGGTGGCGTCGCCGCGCACCACGGCCACCGCCGGACACGACAGGGTGGGCCGCATGTTGCCGTCCACATAGGCCACGGCCGGCGTCACCCCAAGCCCGGCCACCGCCCTTCGCATGGCCACCAGAGTCGCTCGCAGGATGTTGATGCGGTCGATTTCCTCGACATCCGCCCGGCCGATGGCCCATGCCGACGCACTCTCGCGAATCTCTGCGGCGAGCTCCTCTCGTCGGGCGGGGCTGAGTTCCTTGGAGTCGCGAATGCCTTCGATGGGGCGGCTCGAATCGAGCACCACGGCGGCTGCCAGCACCGGGCCGGCCAGCGGTCCACGTCCCACTTCGTCCACTCCAGCCACCACGCCATGCCCGGCGCCCACAGCGTCCGCGTCGCCGCTCACGAAACTTGCCGAATGCAACATGATCAGGCCGTGACTATATAGCACCCGTGCCGTTCTCGCCCCCAGGGATTCGATCAGCAGCAATTCTCATTTTGGCGTCTGGCTTCGCTGTCAGGCGCATTGCACCCCGCGTTTCGGACCCAATCCGGGCCAAATCGACCGGCAGACCCGTCCAGTTGAGGGGGCTGAAGGCCAAAATGAGAACTGCTGCCTCGGTGGGTAGTGTCTCACCTTGAACTTGCCTGACAGCCTGTCGGACTTCGGACGGCGCAAGCTGGCCGAATGCCGACAGGGTGACAGGACGGCTTGGGCTGGGGCAGGAAGCGTTGCCGAAAAGGCAACGGTTCTTGTGGCGCTGACGTGGCGCATGGCCGTTCGCAACCGGCGACTGCGTCGATTTGCCTGCCGGGAACACTCCGGGGGAGGGGGCCTCGGGGGGAGGGCGCCAGACACTGCACAAGCCAAAATGAGAACTGCTGTTCGATCAGGGTCCGCTACCGGATCAGGGCCAGCACTGCCTCGGCGGCTTGTCCGTCAGCGCCCCGACGGAGCTGTTGGTGCAGTTCCCGACAGCTGTCGAAGTAGGCGCCGTCGGCGCGGGTGCGGTGCCAAACACCCTTCAGGGCTGTAGCGAGGTTGGCGGGAGTGGCCGTCTCCTGCAGCAACTCCGGCACCAATTCGCGGCCGGCCAGGATGTTCGGCAAGGCAACATATTGGGTCGTGCTCATGGCGCGGAAGACGGCTGCGCCGATGCTGCCCATGCGGTAGGACACCACCATCGGCCGCCGCAGCAGCATCGATTCAAGCGTCGCGGTGCCGGACTTGACGAGGAGCATGTCCGACGCCGCCATGACGAGTCGCGATCGCCCCTCGATGAGGCGCACATCCAAGGGCAACCGCCGCGCCGCGGCGCGCACCGCGGCGTGGACGCGCTCAGAGACGGTGGGCACCGCCACCAGCGGGTTGCCGCCGAATGCCTCGCGGGAGCGCACCACAGCCTCCAGGAACGCCGGCGTCAAGTGATTGACCTCGGCCATGCGACTGCCCGGCAGCACGCCGAGCACGACCCTGTCGGTCGGCAGTTCCAAGGCAATCCGTGCCGCCCGCCGCGCCGCCGGGGAGCTGTCGTCCAAGCCAATCTCGTCGGCGGCGGGATGGCCCACAAAGACGGCGCGGGCGCGGCGGCGTTCGTACAGCGGCGGCTCGAACGGATACAGCGCCAGCACCACATCGGCGGAGCGACCGATCCTGCGCGTGCGCCCCTCGCGCCATGCGTACACCGATGGGCTGACGTAGTGCGCCGTGGGAATTCCGCGACGCTTCACGCCGCGTTCCAGGATGAGATTGAAGACGTTGAAGTCCACGCCCACCAGCGCATCGACGCGTTCGGTGCGGAAGTGCCGGTTCAGGCGCCTCAGGAGCTGCACCAAGGCTGGCAGTCGAACGACGGGGTCGCGAAAGCCGTTCACCGCCATTAGGTCCATGGGCGCCACGGGTTCCAGCCCGTGCTCCAGCATTCGCGTGCCGCCGATGCCGGTGAAGGTGGCGCCAGGCCGCCGTTCGCGCAGCGCCGCCATGAGACCTGCGCCAAGAATGTCGCCCGACGGCTCCCCGGCGACTATGCCGATGCGCAAGGGGCGCGAACCGCCACGCTTGGCGCCGGTCACAACGTCAGGCGCGCGATGCCGATGCCGCTCTCGCCGGCGACCGCATAGAGCAGGTGCAGTTCGCCGTCCTCCTCGAAGATCGCAGGGTCGCGGAGCTGATTGACCTGACCATAGGCAACGCTGCGCACGGAAGGCTCGAGCGGCGCATCGGCGCCCTCCCACGGCCGTTCCGGGCGCATCACCTCGGTGGCATCCGACTCGCGCCACCCCATCCAGTCGCCGCCAAGCTCCACCGTCGAGTGCAGGATGCGTTCCGGCACGTCGCCAACCTGCGTCCAGAACACGTGCAGCGTGTCGCCGCGCAGCAGAACGGCGCTATGGCGCATGTTCGGGTTGAACAGGAGCGGGCCTTCCTCGAAGCCCCCCAAGGGGTCGCAGGAGCGGTAGAAGTGCCCCGGCATGGCCAGGGCATAGGTCCAGCCGTCGTCACGAAACACCCGCATGTAGGTGCGGCCGAGCGTCTCCGAGCGGGCGCGGAACCGCACGCCGTCCACCGACAGCGCCACCCTGGAGAGTTGCACGCCGGCGCGTTCCAAGCCGTGGAAGTACATCACGATGCGACGATTGGAGTCGTCCACGTGAACATCCGGCGAGGCGATGTGCGGTGTCGTCAGTTCATGGATCGTGCTGTGGCCATAGGTGACGCCATTGGCGCGGGCCCGACTTTCCGCCGCCCGCACCAGTTTCGGCGGGGCTTCGGGAGGGGTTGTGGGGAAGCAGGACTCCGCAAGGTGCAGACTGCCAGGCTCATGCACGTGCCAGGGACCAGCCAGTTCATCGGCATAGGCAAGGCGGATGTACGTGCCCTTGTGGTCAGCGAAGTAGAAGTAGTAGTTGCCAAGCCGATTCGGCAGCCAGTCCGGCGCCCGGATGAGGGAGGGCCCCTGGATGTTGACGCCGATCGAGGCGTGGGAGTCCGGCCCAACAATGGGCGCATCAACCAACCGCTCGACCCGCATCCGCACACCCCCCAAACCCTTGGCCGACGCATCTTACCGCCTGCCGCTGCAGTGGACTCGCGACGCAGCAACCTTGTGCGGCAGCGGCTTCCCCTTCTCGTCGCCGAACAGCCTACAGCCGCCAGATGAGTAGCCGCCAGACGAGCCCCACCCCACACCAGGCTCGCTTGTGGAAAGGGACACGGGCACCACCACGGCAACGCTCTCGAACGGCACCGTGCGGGTCGAGTCGCCGTGGTCGACGTAGCGCACCTCGGAGCGGATGCCGAGTATCATCTCCAAGCCCACCCCGGCGACCCAAGCGTCGAATTCCTCGTCGTGGGATTCCTGGCCTGAAGCGAGTCCATCCGGCGGGCAGCCGGCTCAAATTCCGCATCGAGGCGGCGCACCCCGGCGAAGACATAGATGCTGCCCGTCGAGCGCCGGCAGCGCCGAGCCGCGCCACGTCCAGTCTCCTGGCCGCCCCGCATCGCCAGCATTATGCGATACGCCCGCTGGGCACGCTTGCACCGGCCTTCGCGGTCGCATAGGTTCCCCACCCCCTGCGCGACACAAGCGAGTCATGGGCAAGAACATCGTCGATGCCGTGCGCGAGGTGTGCCTTTCGTTCCCGGAGGCCGGGGAGCGCTCGGGGCACGGAATGCCGGACTTTCGTGTGCGGGACAAGACTTTCGCCACCCTGGCTGTCAACCATCATGGCGACGGGCGGCTGGCGCTGTGGCTGAATTCACCCCCCGGGGTGCAGCAGCTCCATGTCTCCGGCGAGCCCGACCTCTATTTCGTGCCGCAGTATGTCGGCCCACGTGGCTGGCTCGGTGTGCATCTCGACCGCGGCAACGACTGGCACACCATCGCCATCCGCGTTCAGGAAGCGTACGAGAAGGTCGCGCCCGCCGCCCTCGCCCGCGACATGGGCGAAGCCATCGCCATCGAGCCGCCCACCGAAACCATCGACCCTGAAGACTTCGACCCGCTGGTGGCGGCAAGCGCGCAAGCCACCTTGGCGCGGCTGCGGGAACTGGTGGCAGGGCTGCCGGAAACCTCCGAATCCGCCCAGTTCGGCAACCCCGCGTGGAAGGCCGGACGCAAGACCTTCCTTTCCGCCCACCGCCGCCGCAAGCGCATGAAGCTCGAACTCTGGGTCGGCCCCGACCTGCAGGCCACCCTCGCCGAGGATCCACGCTTCCTGATTCCTCGCTACATCGGTCACCGCGGCTGGATCGAACTCGACGTGGAGAAACGCATCGACTGGGACGAGGTGGCGGCACTCGTCCTCGGCAGCTACCGGCATTTCGCGCTAAAGCGGATGCTCAAGGCCCTCGATGCCTGATTGAGCCGGTTCCTCCCCGGAGGGAGGCGCCCTGCCCTCCAAAGAGCGTGGCGGCGAGCTGCCGGCCTTGGCGACAGCCACGCGGCCGGACAGATGCCGTTTCGCGGAACCCAAGCCGGGCATACGCGAATGGCTAACGCTGCCTAGCCCGGATTATTCACGAAGGTTGGCAGTGGAGGTTCAAACGCGGTCGCAGGGAGGGACCTTCGTGGGAAGTGCGGTGCCTGGGAGCGAATCGGGGTGTTTCCCTGCTGGCCGATCGGCATTTTCGGCGCTCCTCGCCGGCATGGCCGGATTCGGGGCGAGCGCCGCCGCGGATCGGCGGATCCGTGGGCGAACCGGCGAAGCGGTCGGGTCGGGTCAGGTCGCGACCGCGCCGACCGAGCGCGCGATGCGGCGCCAGTCGTCGGCGAACGGGGCGCCCAGCGGCAGGTGGACGACGATGCGCCGAACCGACGTCTCGATCCAGGCGCCGAGCTTCGGCAGGCGCAGCCGCAAGGTGCCGACCTGGGCGCGCGCACAGCCCGTCCGCCGAGCCTTCAGGCGAAGTTCCTGCATCGGCACGCAGGCGGCCGCCGTCATCAGGACGCGGAACTGGCTGGCCAGGAAGCGCGTGCAGCTGGTGCGGTCGATCTCCAGGCCCTGCTCGAGTTCCTTCAACCGGTTCCCGGCATCGCCCCGGGCGCAGTGCACCGTTTCGTAGACGTGCTGCGGGGTCGTCTTGAGGTTGGTGACCACGAACCGCGGGTTGTCCTTCGATGGCCGGCCGAAATGGGAGGTCACCTCGGCCTTGACGACGATCCGGCGCTCATGGGGCCAGCTCCTGGCCCGGCAGGCGAACTCGCCATGGCGGCGAGCCGACGTGTGCCCGGCCTCGAAGTCGGATCGCACCTCCTCCATCGGCGGTTCGGCAAGACGACCCAGCGCCGGGTTCTTCGCCATGCCCACCACGCACTCCAGTCGCTCCGCCTCGAAAAACGCGAACAGCTCGGCGCCGGAATGCCCCCCGTCCAGGCGGATCCGCAGCCGCGCCTGGGGAAACGCCCGCCGCAACCGGGGCAGCAGGCGCTTCAACACACCGATGCAGCCGTGCTTCGCGGCCGCCTTGCCGGAGCGCAGGACGCAGCAGAACAGGCACTGCTCCACCTCGTCGCCGAAGGTCAGGAACCCGCCCAGCGGCAGATGGCAGGACGTGTCGTGGAAGCCGTCGAAGAACGTCAGCTGCTGGCCGCCATGGGTCGGATCGACCGTCGGATCCAGATCGACCGTGATCCGCCGAACCCGCCTCCTGCGCCGTCTGTGGCGGGCAGTCACCGTCTCCGCCAACGCCTCGGACAGGCGCATCAGGTCCCCCCGCCGCACCGCGTTCTCGAACCGCGACAGCGTCGGCTGCGACGCCAGCGACCGGATCCCGTCCCGTCGGCAGCTTCATCGCCGGATCGCGCGCCAGCCGGGCGGCGTCGTTGCCGTCGGCGCAGCCGCAGGCGATGCCGAACAGGCGCTGCCGAAACAGCTCCCGAAGGGAATGGGCGACCTTCGACGGGTCGCGGTCGTCCGACAGGCACCCCGCCAGCGTCTCGCTCAACCGAAGCCGCTCGTCGCAGGCCTCGAGCAGAATCGCGCCCCCGTCCGAACTGGAATGTTCCTGGTCGAACTGGACCGTCACCCCCTTCTTCGACAGGCCCTCGAACAACACACGCTGTTTGGTGGCATGGTCACCCATGCAAAGGCCCTTCCCTGCGTCAACCGGTTGTCTGGCAACGCCATTTTCGCAGAGCCAAGGGCTTTTGTCTCATCCGCTCATGAACAATCATGAATAATCCGGGCTAGCAGCCTGTCGGACTTCGGACGGCGCAAGCTGGCCGAATGCCGACAGGGTGACAGGACGGCTTGGGCTGGGGCAGGAAGCGTTGCCGAAAGGCAACGGTTCTTGTGGCGCTGGTGTCGAAAAGATCCCCGTTAAAGGCACGCACAGCCAGGTGCCGCCTTATCAATTCGACAGACCACGGCTCCCGATTCCCGTTCGCATGGTCTGCCTTCACGTATTTGACGAGCTCGTCCACTGGAGCAAAGCTGCCGCTCAGGGAGGTTCCCCTTTGCTCGAAGAACTCGGATCTGCTCAGCACGATGGTTACGTCGTCCGTCTCGGCCTTCCACTCGTATGCAATACCAACATGCTTCGAGGTGCTTCCGCCATTGTCAAAGTAAACCGCCCCGATCATCCGTAGCGACGCGGGCTGCACCTGGAGCCTGAGTTCCTCTTCGAGTTCCCTTGCCGCGCACAAGACTAGCGGGTCACCATTCGCTGCATCCTCGCGTCGCACATACCCACCTGCCCAGATAACAACCCCGATTGTGGAGCGGGTTCTTGTCGTGCCGCTCGCGCCGTCGCAGGCGCAATACGTCGCCGCTGCGATTCCGGACAACCACGACAGGCAGCGCTTGCACACAGGATCGGTCGGAAACCGGCGCAGGTACGGGCTCGCGGTTCTCACCGATGCACAGGTTGGAGCTTGCATGGCCGGTTGTCGAAGCTGGTTGTCGAGGGACACGCCGGCGATGGGCGGGGGCAACCGCCCGGATCGGCCACTACGCCCGCCATGGAGCTTGTGTGTCCGGCGACAAGATCATCCTCGTCTGCCTGACGCATCGAGGTTGCGTACTCCGGCGCGTTGGTCAGCACACGACACAACACATGGTCTGAAGGATCATCCGCTCCATCGGCGCCGATGGGCGCGATGGCCGCTGCCGGTCGACCGCGTTTGGTGACGAACGTTGCCTTGCCTGTCTCCGCCACTTCCCGGATCACCCGGCTTGCGTGACCCGAGAGACGCCTCACCGAAACGGTCCCGGCCATTGGCCTGCACTCCGCTCGCGGATGTCGCCGGCAACTGTACACGCGCCACTACTACCACAGGCGTCGGACGCCGTAGCCGTCGAACACCCGATCCGCGGAGACGACCGGCAGGTCGCGTACCAGCGCCTGGGCGATGAGCACACGGTCGAAGGGGTCGCGATGAATGCCGGGGAGTCGTCCGGCGCGTGCCGCGTCGTCCACCGTGATCGCCAATTCCTCGAAGCCCTGGCCCGGCGATGCTGCCGGTCACATCGCGCGCCACCGCCTCGGCCTGCGCGAGCTTGCCGATGCGGTGCTTGGTGGTGGTCTCCCATGCCGATGCCGCACTGACGAAGATGGTGTTGCTCTCATCGTCGATCGTGCGGCGAGCGGCGCCGGCCAGGCGCAGGTTGCCGCCGAGCCACCAGAGAAAGGCGTGGGTGTCGAGCAGCACCCGCACGGTCAACGGCCTTCCCACGCCCTCAACTCTTCCTCCGGAAGAGGATCGAAAAAACCGTCGTCGATGACGACCTGGCCCTTCATGGCGCCGAATTGCCGCTTGCCTTTCGGTTTGCAGCGAACGAGCCGGGCGACGGGTTCGCCCCGCCGGGCGATGACGATCTCCTCGCCGGCCTCCACCTGCGCCAGCAACCGGGAGAGACGGGTCTTGGCTTCATGTACGTTGACCACGGTCATTGGCCGTGCCTCGATGAAGAGATTAGCTAGGAATGTAGCTAGATTGCAGATTGCGTCAACCACAGACCCGCCGTGGCCAGGGTCGGATGCACGTCCGATTCGTGAGATTTCTCGTTTCCGGCACCGGGAATGCCACGAATCGGACGTGCATCCGCTCGCTACGGACGAGGCCGACACTTGCTTGTCGTCGAGGTCCGACCCCCGCGCACCGAGGGCCGGCCTGCCGCGTCTTCAGGGAATCTCGCCATGTCGCCCGGACCTCGACCCCGACGGTGTGCTCGGACGCAGCGGTGTCGCTCTCCCGGCGCGTCGCCTTCACTCCGAAGGCGAGGTCGGGCGCGCTCCGCGCCGGCGTCGTCGCCAGCCGAGGCCATAGTCCCTCGCGCCGGTGGAGAGACCGAGCCCGACATGGGGGCTCGCGGGTCCAGCGCCCGCCGAAGGCGGGGACACGTGCATGGCGTTCGGCGCGTTTTGAGCAATGCCGGGGCGTTGGCTGGCAGTGTCTCGCCTTGGCTTGTGCAGTGTCTGGCACCCTCCCTCCGGAGTGGTCCCGGCAGGCAAGTCGACGCAGTCGCCGGCTGCGAACGGCCATGTGCCACGTCAGGCAAATTCAAAGTGAGACACTACCCGCTCCTTCGCTCCTTCGGATGTACGTCGCATTTGTGGGATTTATGATCCTGCGCTGGCGCGGCGTTCCCAGAAGTCGTCGAAGCGGTTGCTCTGGACGGAACATCTCAGGGCGATGATGGCGTTGGCGCCGGCGACGGTCCAGCGCATGCCGCCGTGCTCGAGGCGTGCGCCGACGATGTTCCTGCATCCCCCCTCGACGACGCCGGTGGCCACGCACAGGCCCATCTGGCGGAACGTCGGGTACTTCATGCGCTCCCGGTTGTTGGAGAAGCACTCGGCGTCCTTGCGGGCCGCCGCGCAGGTTTCGGCGTGGCCGCGCAGGGCGGCGATCACGTCGGCGACGCGGCCTTCATCGAGCTCCCGGCGCCGATTCCCGGCCCATTGCCGGCCGATCTCGCTGTCCGGTCCGTAGATGGCCTTGGCCACGTCGAACAGGCGCTGCCTGGCGTGGAAGACGTCGACGATCTGGATGGCGTCGGGGACATGCTCGTCGGCGAAGTTCCAGATCCAGGCGGCGCCGTCGCCGAGGACGACCTGACGCGCCGCCGTGTCGAGGCCGCGGCGCTCGGCCTCGCGCAGGATGCGTTGGGCGAAGGGCGCGATTTCGGTGTCGGTGTCGCGGGCGGCGATGGTTTCGATGGCGGCGTTGTAGGTGGCGGAGCCGGGGTCGCGCACGGGGCGGCCCTCCTTGTCGACGGTTTCCGCCGACCAGACGACGGCGAGCTTGGCCTCGCGGGTCTTGGCGGAGCCGTCGCGCTGCTTGCCACGGACGCCCTCGGTCTCGGTCTTGCGCGCCGGCACGCCGGTGCCGTCGAGACCGAGATGCAGGGTGGGCGCACCGGACACCTCCGGTTCGATGACGCGGCCTTCGTCCGCGGCGATCTCGCGCCCGAGTGCCTCGGCGTGCCGTTCCACCGCTTTCGGTGCGACGGCGAGGCCGGCCAGATCGCGCAACAGGGCACTGGCACCCCCGAAGCTGGTCCCGGCCGCGGTGACCCCGATCATGCGCAGTGCCGCCGGCGACAGAACGGTGTCCTCCATGCCTGGCGCACGGTCGCGCGGGCTGAAGCCATGGCGGCAATGCTCGCAGTGATGCCGGGCGCGCTTCAGCGTCAGGGGGCCGAGAGCGGCGGTGAAGGTCCTGGGCCGACGGCCGGCGAAGCGCGCCTCGCCGCCGCAGTCGCAGGACAGGCGGGGTTCCCGGCCGTCGGAATGGTCGGCGTTGAGCCGGCGGGCGACGGCCCGCCCCATGATCCGCAAAGGCCACGCGCCGGGCTTCGGTCTCGATCGCCTGGAAGTCGTCGTCGACGCCCGCACCGATCAGCCGCTCGGCTTCGGCGGCGGCCGCCGACGCGACCTCGGATTCGAGCGCCCCCTTTTTGAGGCCTCGCCCCCGTCCCGCGCTCCCCGCCGCCGCGCCTCCGCCAGCGCTTCGCTGGCTTCGAGGAAGTCCGACAGCAACGCCCGGAAACGTTGATGCTCGGCGATCAGCCGACGGGTCTCCTCGACCTCCGGGGCGGGGATGCGGAATGACTTCGACCGCCCCTTCAGCGTGCGGCTCAGCAGCCAGCTGGGACCGTGGCCGCGCTCCCCCGGACGGGCGCAGCGACAGTTCGGTTTGCCGCACTTGCGGAAGTGCTCCACCAGCGTGCCGGGGCGCAGGTCTCCGACCGCCAGGAGCCGCTCCTTCAGGCCGTCGCGGCGGTCAACGAGGCGTTGCATGTCGGCCATGGCGCGGGCTCCAATCCAACCTGATATGGCCATGAACATATCAGAATGTGCCGTTGAACGCCCGCCCTCACGGCGGAAACACAAATCCATCACAATCTCGACGTACACCCCCCTCCAAGACAGTGCTGGACTATGCCCCCTGCCTGTGGCACAAGGGGTGCGACAACCTAGGCCCGGAGCCGACATGGCCGAAGCGCAGGCGCCCTTCACTACCAATGCGTACACGAACAACCGCGAGTTGCTGCAGCAGTGGCGAATCGACCCGCATCAGGACGTCACCGAGATTCCCCTGCAGGAGCTCAATCCCGCGCATCCCGCCCGATTCGAGGCAAATACCGCGCCGGCAGTGTTCGAGCGCTTGCGCCGGGAAGCCCCGGTGCATCTCACCGAGGACAGCCAGTTCGGTCGCTACTGGTCCATCGCCGGCTACGACGACATCAAGGCCATCGACACCAACCACGCCGTGTTTTCGTCAGACCTCGGCAACGGCGGCATCCGCCTCGGCTGGCGCCCCACCACGGAGGACGAGCGCGACACCTTCTTCCACCTGCCCATGTTCATCATGGAAGACCCGCCCAAGCACGACGAGCAGCGCAAGGTGGTCGCTCCCATGTTCACGCCGAGAAAGCTCGCCGAGCTTTCCGACCTGATCCGCACCCGCGCCGGCGCCATTCTCGACGAGCTTCCCGAAGGCGAGACCTTCAACTGGGTGCGGCGGGTGTCGGTGGAGCTCACCGGCCAGATGCTGGCGACCCTGTTCGACGTGCCGCAGGAGGACCGCCACCTCTTGATCCACTGGTCGGACACGGTGGAGCGCATTCCCAACCCCGACTATTTCGAGAGCGTGGAGGAAGGCTTCAAGGAACTGTGGAAGTGCTTCGAGTATTTCAACCAGGTGTGGCAGGAGCGTGCCGCCCGCAGCGAGCCGGGCGACGACCTGATTTCCTTCCTCGTGCATGGCGAGGCCACCCGCAACATGCAGCCCAACGAGTTCCTCGGCAACATGCTGCTGCTCATCGTCGGCGGCAACGACACAACCCGCAACTCCATCTCCGGCGGCGTGCTGGCCTTGAACGAGCACCCCGATCAATTCGCCATGCTTCGCAAGGACCCAAGCCTGATTCCCAACATGGCTTCCGAAGTGATTCGCTGGCAATCGCCGGTGGCGCACATGTGCCGCACGGCGATGGAGGAAATCGAGGTGGGCGGCCAGACCATCCACAAGTGGGACAAGGTGTGCATGTGGTATTTCTCCGGCAACCGCGACGAGAGCGCCTTCGAGAGTGCCAACGAGTTCCGCATCAACCGCCCGGACGCCCGCAAGCATCTGGCCTTCGGCTTCGGCATCCACCGCTGCCTCGGCAACCGCCTCGCAGAGATGCAGCTGCGCATCATCTGGGAAGAAATCCTGAGCCGATTCCGCGAGGTGGAACTGGTTGGCGAGCCGCAATACCTGCTCTCGAGCTTCATCCACGGCATCACGGATCTTCCCGTCCGGGTGCGGCGCAAGTAAGCTCAGGCATTCGAGGCCGGCTTGCCCTTCACCGGGCCGAAAGGCGCGCGAGCCAGCGAGAACATGCGGAGAGCGATCATGGAAGAACGCGCAACCTACTCCCTGAATCGCAAAATCGCGGTGGACGAGTTCCAGAGGCTGGGCCGGGAGGGCTTCTTCCCTCCCGACATCCGCCTCGAGCTCATCGATGGCGAAGTGCGGGAGATGGCACCCATCGGGCCATCGCACGCATGGATCGTGGATCGGTTGGCCGAGTCGCTGATTCTGCAACTCGCAGACCGCTACCAAGTCCGCGTGCAAAACCCCATCGATCTCGACCCACGCAACGAACCACAGCCGGACCTCGTGTTCACGCGCCGCAGTTCCGCCTTCAAGCTTCGCCACCCTCTGCCCCAAGACGTGCTGCTGGCGATCGAAGTGTCCGACTCCACGTTGCGCGAGGACCGACGCCGCAAGATTCTCCGCTATGCCCGCGCCGGCATTCCCGAAGCCTGGATCGTGGACGCCGGCCGAGAGCGGATTCACGCCTTCACCCAGCCCGCCGGCATCACCTACCAGAGCGAGATCACCCGCTCCCGAGGCGAGGGCGTCCCCTGCTCCACCATCCCCGACCTTCGCCTCGACGTGGACGACGCATTCGAGGACAACAGGACGCCTTAAGCCGGTCCGGCCGCAGCACCGCGCCATCATCGAGAGCGTCCCGGCCCACTGCGCAGGCGGCCTCCGTCTGCCGCCTTCGATGCCGTTCACGCCGCTGCGACTGTCCATGGCCCAATTGGGTGACCGCGGGATAGTCGGCAGGAACACCGGGCGATGCGCGAGCCAGCGCGACGGGGAAGCCTCGCCCACCACTTCTGACCTGTTCTGCGTCACGAAGCTGAACGCGACCTCGCCCGTTGGGTCGGCCAGCACGAGCCCCACCCTTGATCGTTGCCTCCCTCGACCTCGCCGTGCCAGGCGTCCCAAGGACTCGGGCCGCATCACGTTGACGAGCTTTTCCGCAATGCGACGCTGGAGAAGCGCCTTGGCGGGCCGCTCTGGGGCGGCGTCCAAGGCCCCCCCGGTCGCGCCGCCGCCATGACGGCATACGGCAGTTTCAGGAGGTGCGTCTTGCCTGTGCCGTTGTCTCCGACCAGTTCAGGTGCGGGGAGAAGCGAAGATCCGCGTGCTCGAAGACGGTGAAGTTTGCGAGTTCAAGTGATCGCAGCATCTGCGGCGACTTCCCCTGCCAACTCCACCGTTCGCGCGTTGCCGCTACCCGCTACCGGTCGTCAGACGCCAGAACCAGCGTTCCCGTCGTCGAAAGGGTGCCGCCGGTGCCGTTCACCACGCAGGTGGTGGCTTCCGTCTGCTTGCCTTCGATGCCGTTCACGCCGTCTTCGGCGGTGCGGGAGAGCTGGCGGTAGGCCTCCACCAGGAGCTGCATCCCGTACATGCCGGAATGGTTGAACGACAGGCCGCCGCCGTTGGTGTTGATGGGCAGGCGTCCGCCGGGAGCGGCATCGCCGTTCTTCCACAGCGTATAGCCCTTGCCGCGGGGGGCAAGGCCCAGCATTTCCGCGGTGATGGCGGCGGTGATCGTGAACGAGTCGTAGATCATCGCCATTTCCATGTCCCGGGGCCCGAGACCAGCCATCTTGTAGGCGGTGGCGGACGAGCGGCTTGCCGAGGTGGCGGTGAAGTCCTCCATCTCCAGCATGTTCTGATGTCCCATGGACTCGCCGGCGCCGGCAACCCAGACCGGAGTCGTGCGCAGGCTGTTGGCGATCTCCGGGCGGGCGACGATCACCGCGCCGCCGTGGTCGGTGACGATGCAGCAGTGGTAGAGCGTCAACGGCCAGGCGATCAGGCGCGCCTCGAGCACGTCCTGCACGGTGATGGGGCCGCCGAACGGGCTCTGCTTCTTGCCGAACATCACGCCGCGTGGATTGAGCTGTGCCCAGTCGCGGGTGACCACGGAAATGTGGGCGAAATCCTCGGCGGTGGTGCCGAAGTTGTGGAAGTGGCGCACCATGGCGTGGGCGTATTGCGACGGGGCGCCGAAGACGCCATAGGCGCCGGTCATCTCGCCGCCGGGGCTGACCTCGCCCCGACCGCCGCCAGCGCCGCCAGCGCCGCGATAGGACCATCCGGCCTCGCCGTGGCTGACGAGGGCGATGTCGATGATGCCGGCATGGATCGCCGCCAGTGCGTGGTGAACGTGGATCTGGAACGAGCAGCCGCCCACCGAGGTGGTGTCGAGATAGCGCGGGTGCAAGCCCAGATGCTCCGCCAGTTCGCCCGTCCAGCCGGTGGAGAAGACGCCCTGGATGTCGGAGATGGGAATGCCCGTCATGTCCGAGACGTTCTTGATCGCCTCGATGTGATGCTGCAGGGAGGTGACCTTCTCGCCGGTGAGTTCCTCCGGATAGCCGATCACGTTGGATTCGGCGGCGCCGACGATGGCCGCCGCATAGCTGAGGTTCATCGCCGCCATCCTATTCCTCCGCCACGCGCCAGAACGGGATGCTGGTGTCCTCGTTGGCTTCCTCGAACTCGACCTTCACCGGGGCGCCGATCTTGATCTTCTCCGGCTTGGTGGCGTCCACGCCGCGCAGCACGGTCATCATGCGGTCGCCCTCCTTGAGGTCGATGAAGGCGGTGACATAGGGCACCTCCTCCGACCAGCCGCCGAAGGCGCGGTGCTGCACCGCATAGGTGTGGATGCGCCCCTCGCCGCTGCCCTCGATCCACTCGAGGTCCGTGGAGTGGCAGAAGGGACAAATCAGGCGCGGATACCAATGCACGCGATTGCAGCTCGTGCAGCGCGGCAACATCAGCTTGCCTTGCTTTGCGCCCTCCCAGAAGGGCTTGGTGTGCTGCCCCTGTCGGGGAATGGATTTGTTGTACGCCACGTCGGTTCGATCCCCTCGCCTTGGTCCAAGCTCGCTACATTAGCACGGCGGGGGGAGGTGGAGGGGGGGAGGGGAGCCGGATGTTGGCGAGTTGGCATTTGGTCACCTTGGTCGGTGCTGGTGGCGCGGCCTACCCTCCTCCGAGAACCTGGCGGTTTTCTCGACTCCCCCAAAGGGGACTGATTTTGCGTAGTGGAGGCCTCCTTTGGCGTAGCGTAGGCTCCTCCTATCACTCCCCGTTCGGGGGGAAGTCGATGCGCGCCCTTCGGGCGCGGAGCCGTCCTCGGCTTCTTCGGAGGGGGGCCTGCGCCGCCAATGGCCTCGATCAAAGCCCTCCTAACGAGCCCCTCCAACAAGCCCCTGAAGCTCCTCCACCAAGTCCGCATCCTTCGCAATCCGCTCGATGTGCCCCCAGTCCTTCCCGTCCGGCACGGCGCCTAACTCAATCAGGCAGCGCAGCGAGGCCGGCCGCCAGACGTGAATGGCATAGCCGAGCGCGCTCTCGTGGCCATGGCCTTGCAGCAAACCCGCGTCCGCCCGCACGAAGCCGCGAATGGCTGCCAAATCCTCCAGCACGATCGCCGATTCGAGAGTCGGAGTCGCTCCGTGCGCCAGCAACAGCCGGACGATCCCGACATCGCATTCCTGCGAGAGCATGTGCAGGCAGGCGGTGGAGAGCGGCGTCTGGCCATCCGTGGCAGCGGCTTTGGCATTCGCGCCGCGGTCCAGCAAGAGCCGCACCGCATCGAGTCGGTTGTTTCGCGCCGCCACGAACAACGCGGTGCGACCATTGGCGCAGCGTTCATCAACGTCTTGGCCGCCGGCATCAAGGCGCTGCGCCAACGCCGCCTCATCGCCAAGCGCCGCCAGCGTGCAGAAGTCCACCGTGGCCCCGCGCCGGCGCAGCAAATCCGCCACGTCCATCGCCGGCGCCGGCTTCCACGGCCCGGCATGGAGCGCTTTCGCAAGCGGCGTCTCGCCGAAGCCATTCACGGCATCAAGCTCCGCCCCTCGTTCGCAGACGGCCCGCGCCAGTTCGAGATTCCCCCGCTCCGCCGCATGGTGCAGTGCCGTGCCGCCGTCCGAATCCCGCTCCCGCACCGCTTCGGGCCGTTCCGCCAGGATCGCAAGCCCTCGATCATTGAGACCGAGCAACGCACAACTCGCAAGATTCGGCACCAGCCCCCGCGCCATCATCGCCCCGGCAACGTCGCGAAAGCGCGAAGTGCGCCCGGAAACGCCATAGGCACCGACGAGCTGCAAGACGCGATTGGCCGCCTCCACAGGCACGCCCGACCACGGCGCCGATTCCGCCAGCAGCACGAGCCGTGCAGCGTCTCCCGCGTTCAGCGCTTCGGTGAATGCCTGCTCGAAGTCCGTCGTGTCCGCCATCTGCAACCGAATAGCACGGAAGCGCTGCCCCTGTCAAGCCGCCCGTTCCGCCGAATGCCGAATGCACCAGCGGTTGCGGGTGGCCTTACAATGTGCGGCCAGCGTTAGCGAGGAGCGGTTCATGCGCCAGTCGGACCACCATGACGTGATCATCATCGGGGCAGGGGTTTCCGGCCTCGGCGCAGCGTGCCACTTGCAGAAGGAGTGTCCGGGCAAGCGCTACGTCATTGTGGAGGGGCGGTCGTCCATCGGCGGCACCTGGGACCTGTTCCGCTTCCCCGGCATTCGCTCGGACAGCGACCTCTACACCTACGGCTACGAGTTCAAGCCGTGGCACGGCCAGCCCATCGCCACCGCGCCCGAGATCATGAAGTACCTGCATGAGGTGGTGGAAGAGAACGGCATCGAGCCGCACATCCGCTTCGGCCATCAGGTCACCGGCGCTTCCTGGTCCACCGCCGACGCCTGCTGGACGGTGCGGGCGCAGACAGACGAGGGCGAGGTCGAACTCAGCGGCGACTTCCTCTTCATGTGCCAGGGCTACTACGACTACGAAGCCGGCTATCGGCCGAGCTTCCCGAATGAGGAAGCGTTCCAAGGCGCCATCGTCCATCCGCAGCAGTGGCCCGAGGATCTCGATCATGCCGGCAAGCGCATGGTGGTCATCGGTTCCGGTGCCACCGCCGCCACCATCGTCCCGGCGGTGGCGGAGGACGTGGCCGAAGTGGTGCAGCTGCAACGCTCACCCACCTACTACATCTCTCTCGACAACAGCGTCGAAGATGCGACGATTCAGGAACTGCGGGCGCTCGACGTGCCGAAGGAGTGGATCCATGGCATCAAGAAGCGGAAGATCCTGGAGTTCGGCCGCGTCATGACGGCCCGTGCCCTCACCGAGCCGGAGGTGGTGGCGAAGGAACTGATCGGCATGGCCGCCGCGGCGCTGCCCGAAGGCTACGACGTGGAGAAGCACTTCACGCCCCGCTACGGGCCGTGGCGAGAACGCCTCTGCCTGCTGCCGGATGGCGACCTTTTCGCGGCGATCCGCTCGGGCAAGGCGTCGGTGGTCACCGATACCGTCGAGCGCTTCGTGCCGAATGGCATCGAGCTGTCGTCCGGCGACGTCTTGGACGCCGACATCATCGTCGTCGCCACCGGCATTGAGCTGTCGGGCCTCGGCAACATCCACTTCGACGTGGACGGCGGCAACGTCAACCTGCCGGATTCCTTCACCTATCGCGGCATCATGATTTCCGACCTGCCCAACCTCGCCTGGACGTTCGGCTACATCCGCTCGTCCTGGACCCTGCGCGCCGACATGATCGCCCACTATGTCTGTCGTCTGCTCAAGCACATGGACGCGTTGGGCGTGCGCCAATGCACGCCTCGCCTGCGCGCCTCGGATCAGGGCATGAACGGCAAGGCCTACATCAACCCGGACGATTTCGCTCCCGGCTACATTCGCCGCGGCGTGCCGCGCCTGCCGAAGCAAGGCGACCGCGAACCGTGGACCAACTGCCAGGACTACTACCAAGAGCGCGACACGCTGGTGGAGGCGGCCTTCGACGACGGCGCCTTGGTGTTCGACAACCCGGTGCAGAAGGAGCGGGTGGCGTAGCGGCTTCCGCTTTCTCCCTCGCGTGGAACAAACCTCCATAGCATGTCGATGCACTGAAGGTTCCACTCGAAACCGAGTTGGCACCGAATGCCGGCCGGATGGCGCGGTCCCAGAGCGCCTCGAAGCGAGGGCCTCTCACGCTCTTCCCGCCGAAAGCGAAGAAACCAGGGGTCGGAGGGTGCAACCAGCCTTCTCCCCGCGAGACGGCCCCCCGTCGGTGGCGGGGCAAGCGCCCCGTTCGCCCGCAGGCGCATCAACGTCTCGCCGGGATGTCCCACCGAAGGGGCGGCGGGGCTCAAGCCGGGGCAGAGGCGACTGAACCACAGCTTCATTGCGAGGCTACTCGCTGCTCGGCAGTCTGGGGGCGTGCCACAAGTAGTAGGCGAGGGGGAGCAGGAAGAGGACGACGAGGCCCGACGTGACCACCCCGCCCACCAAGGGTGTGGCGATTCGCTTCATCACGTCGGCACCGGCGCCTGTGCTCCACATGATGGGCATCAGGCCAATCACGTCGGTGGCGATGGTCATCAGGATGGGGCGCACGCGCTTTGCCGTGCCGTCCTTGATGGCTTCGGCGAGTGCGGCGCGGCTCACCAGCGCGTTGCGCTCCCGCCACTCCTGCACCGCGGTGCCGAGATACAGCAGCAGTACCGTTGCCGTCTCCGCATAGAGCCCGGCGAGCGCGATGATGCCCACCCACACCGCGACGCTCAGGTTGTAGTCCAGCAGGTAGAGCAGCCAAATCGCTCCGGTGGCCGCAAACAGCCCGCCGGCGAGCACGGCCAGCGTCTCGAACGCCGATTTGCGGCTGATGTACACGATGGCGGCAATCAGCAGCAGCGTCACGGGAATGACGAACGCCAGTCGCCGTTCCGCACGCTGGAGAAACTCATACTGCCCGCTCCAGGCGATCGTATAGCCGGCAGGAAGCTCCACCTGCGCGGCCACCGCTCGACGGGCGGTCTCCACGTAGCCGCCCACGTCCACGTCGCGGATGTCCACATAGACCCAAGCGTTCGGCCGCCCGCCCTCGCTCTTGATGCTCGGCGGCCCCTCCGCATAGGCGATCTCGGCAAGGCGGCCCAAGGGAACGTGCGCGCCCATCGGTGTCGGCACCAGCACGCCGCGCAAGGCCGGCAGGTCGTCGCGCAGTTCCCGGCTGTAGCGAAGGTTCACGGGATAGCGCTCGAGCCCTTCCACTACCCAGGTAAGGTTCATGCCGCCGATGGCGGTCTTGATCACGTCCTGCACGTCGCGCACCGTGAGTCCGTAGCGGGCGATGGCGTCGCGATTGATGGCGATGTCGAGGTAGTTGCCGCCCATGGTGCGCTCGGCGTAGGCGTCCAGGGTGCCGGGCAGGGAACGCATCACGGCTTCCACGTCCTTGCCGAGGCGCTTGAGCACGGCCAGGTCGGGGCCCGCGATCTTGACGCCCACGGGCGTCTTGATGCCGGTGGAGAGCATGTCAATGCGGGTGCGGATCGGCATGGTCCAGGAGTTGGTGAGGCCCGGCACGTCGAGCGCGGCGTCCATCTCCTCGATGAGTCGTTCCGCCGTCATGCCGGGCCGCCACTCTTCCTTGGGCTTGAGGGTGATCGTGGTCTCGATCATCGACAGCGGCGCCGGATCGGTGGCGGTCTCGGCCCTGCCCACCTTGCCGAACACGTCCTCGACTTCCGGGAACGAGGCGATCACCCGATCGGTCTGCTGCAGCAGTTCCCCGGCCTTGGTGATCGAGATCCCCGGCAGCGTGGTCGGCATGTAGAGCAGATCGCCCTCCCACAGCGGCGGCATGAACTCCGAGCCGAGCTTCGAGAAGGCAATGGCAGTGGCAACGAGGGTCATGCAGGCAAGGCCGAGCACCCAGAACTTGAAGCGGAACGCGGCGTTCAGAACCGGCCGCACCAGCCAGGAGAAGGCGAACAAAGCCAGCCCGAACTCCATCGCACCGCCTCCGATGGGCCTCGCGCCGGCCAGCGGGACGCGGCCCTTCGTCAGATAGCCCACCAGAACCGGAACCAACGTCACCGCCAGCAGGGCGGCGCCGGCCATGGCGAAGGTCTTGGCATAGGCAAGCGGCTTGAACAGCCGCCCTTCCTGCGCTTCGAGGGCAAACACCGGCAGAAAGGACACCGTGATGACCAGCAGGGCGAAGAAGAGTGTCGGCCCGACCTCTCTCGCTGCGCCCGCCACGACTTGCCAGTGGTCGGATGGAATCGCTTCTCGGTGTGGCGCCTCGGAGGGAAGGCTATCCTGCCCGACAGCGCGCGCCGGCGCGGATGCCCCAAGCGCAAGATGCCGATGTGCGTTTTCCACCATGACGATGCTGGCGTCCACCATCGTGCCGATGGCGACGGCGATGCCGCCGAGCGACATGATGTTGACGTTGATGCCCTGCAACGACATGGCGAGGAACGCCAGCAGGATGCCCACCGGCAGCGAGGCCACCGCCACCAGGCCGCTGCGGAAGTGCAGCAGGAAGGCCATCGACACGAAACCCACGATCAGCAATTGCTGCAGCAGGCTCTGCCGCAGGCTGCTGACAGAGCGTTCGATCAGCGCGCTGCGGTCGTAGGCGACATGAACCTCGACGCCTTCGGGAAGCCCCGGCTTGATCTCGGCCAGCCGCTCCTTCACGGCACGGATCACTTGCAGCGTCCCTGCACCGTGACGCACCACGACGATGCCGCCGACCGTCTCGCCTTCGCCGTTCCATTCGGCTATGCCACGGCGCATTTCAGGGCCGATGCCGACTCGCGCCACGTCCTTCAGGAGGATCGGCGTCCCACCGGCATCGACGCCGAGGGCAACCTTGCGGATGTCGTCCACCGAGTCGATGCTGCCGAGGCCGCGGATGAGAAACTCCCGTTCCGCCACCTCCAGGGTGCGCCCGCCCACATCCTCGTTGCTGGCGGCCACTGCATCCCGAATCTTCGAGATGGGGATGCCATAGGCGCGCAGGCGGTTGGGATCCACGGTGATCTGGTACTGCCGCACGAAGCCGCCGATGCTGGCAACCTCGGAAACGCCGGCAACGCTCGCGAGTTCGTAGCGCAGGAACCAGTCCTGCAGCGAGCGCAGTTCGCCCAGATCGTGGCGGTCGGAGGTGAGCGCATACATGAACGCCCAGCCGACGCCGGTGGAGTCGGGCCCCAGCGACGGCGACACGCCGGTCGGCATCCTTGCCGCCGCGAGGCCCAGCGTCTCCAGCACCCGGGCGCGCGCCCAGTAGAGGTCGGTGCCGTCCTCGAACAGGACATAGACGAACGAATGGCCGAAGAACGAATACCCCCGCACCACTCGCGCACCAGGCACCGCGAGCAACTCGGTGGTGAGCGGATAGGTCACCTGGTCCTCGACGATGCGCGGCGCCTGCCCCGGATACTCGGTGTACACGATCACCTGCGCATCGGAGAGGTCCGGAATCGCGTCCATCGGCGCCCGCATGAGCGAAACGATGCCGCTTGCCGCCACAATCACCGCCGCCAACACCACGAGCAGGCGGTTGTGGATGGACCAGTCAATGACGCGTTCGAGCATGGTCGTCGGGCCGATCGCTCAGTGGTGATGCGCGTGCGACGCGTTGGCGGGGGTCCCGCCAACGCTGCCATCGCCTCGCAAGAGCTGATTCATCGCCGCCTTGAGGTTGCTCTCCGAGTCGATGAGGAACTGCGAGGCGGTGACGATCCGTTCACCGGCCGCAAGCCCGCTCGCGATCTCCTGCCTGCCGTCGGCGGCGAGGCCAAGCGTCACCTCGCGCGGCTCAAAGCTGCCGTCGTTCCTGGCGACGATCACCACAGACCGTTCGCCGCTGTGCAGCACCGCCTGGGCCGGCACGAGGATCGTGTCTGCCGCTCCACGGGCGCGAACCGACACTTCCACGTACATCATCGGGCGCAGCGTCAGATCGGCGTTGTCCACCTGCACGAAAGCAGTGAGTGCGCGAGTGTTGGCATCCACCGCCGACCGGAAGAACAGAATCCTGCCGTTCCAGCGCCGGCCGGGAAACGCGTCCGCCTCGATGACGGCTTCGCTGCCCTCCTGCACGTGACGCAGATCCTCTTCGAAGAACCTTGCCTCCGCCCACAACGTCGAATGATCGGCGATCTTCAGCACGACCATGCCGGGATCCACGCGCATCCCTTCCAGCGAGTCGCCGCTCTTGGCCACCACGAGGCCGGCGGCCGGGGCGAAGAACCGAACCGCGCGGGGTGCGCTCCCTGCCCGTCTCAGCACGGCAATCTGTGCCTCTGTGATGTCCCAGTTGCGAAGCCGCTCGCGAGTCGCCTCCAGCAGGGCCTCGGCACGCTCGACGGCGCGAGAGTCGGCGTTCCCTGCCCGCAGCCTCGCAACATAGTCTCGCCCGGCCAGGTATTCGCGCTGCGTGGCCACCACGTCCGGGCTGTAGATGTCGAACAGCACATCGCCCTTGGCCACGGACTCGCCGATGTTGTTGACGTGCGCTTTCTCGATCCAGCCGCCGAACTTGGTGCTGACGGCCACCAACTGCTCCTCGTTGTGCGCAAGCACGCCAACGGTGCGGATCGACACCGGCAGCGGGCCCCGCTCCACGACGGCGGTGCGCACGGCGAAGTTCTGCAGGAACTTCGGCGACACCCGCACTGCCGTTGCACCGGCGATTCCCAACGCTTCGATGGCTCCGCGAGGCCCCTTCGGCACCAGATTCATGCCGCAGATCGGGCATTGGCCAGGCTCGTGGCGAACCACCTCAGGATGCATTCCACAGGTGTAGAGCTGCGTCTGAGCAGCTCGCACTTCTCCCTCGGCGACTTCGCTCGGGCCCGAAAGCACGGCCCGGCCCCAAGGGCTCCAAGCCACGGCGACCGCCAGAACCGCTCCGAGCACGCTGCCAACCAGCATCAGGACACTGCGCGCCTTCATGGCTCGCTCCCGGCCACAACGGGAAACGGCGCACCGATGACGCGTTCCATGTCTGCCAATGCCTTCATGTATTCCGCCTCCAGGCCGGCGACGCTCAAGCGCACATCGAGCAGCATCCTTTCGTCGTCCAGAAGGTCGAGCACGCCCACCGCACCGGTGGCGTAGGCCTCCTCCGTGGAGCCCAGAGCCTCTTCCGCCTGCGGCAGCAACGTGCCCTCGGCCAGGGCGATGCGCTCGTCAAGGGCTTCGATCTGGCTGGCGATGACTTGCACGGCTGCATCGACGCTCGCAAGGGTGCTTCGGTGAGCCTCCTCGGCCGCGGCCAGGACGGCGTTGGCCTGCTTCCTGCCGGCGTCGTATTTGCCACGACGCAAGGGAATAGAGAAGCCAACGCTGGCATGAAAGGTGTCTTCGCCGTTGCCGGGCGGCGGGTTCAAACGTCCCATTTCGTCACGCCGGCTGCCGACGAGTCCCCAGCCGGCGGCCAGTGCCAGTTCCGGCAGGTGACGCCGCTCGGCAATGCGCAAGCTGGCGGTCTCTCGCGCCAGCTTCGCTTTCGTCACGCCCGCCTCCGGTGCGAGACGCCGTGCCGTGGCGCGCAACCCGTCGCTGTCCACAATCGCCATGGGGCGCACCCCAGGCGCCACTCCGGGCAGGTCGCGTTCGATGGGCTGATGGCGCAAGGCATTGAGGTTCGCTGCCACGCCCCTGTGTTCCCCTTCGAACTTCCGCAAGCGGCCCTGAACGCGAGTGATTTCGGCCTGGATCCGCAGAACATCGCGCTGCAAGCCCACACCTTGGGCGTATTGGGCGCGGGCCAACGACTCATAGTGACGCAGCAACTCCGCTTCTTCGGTGGCGATCCGAGTGGCTCTGGCGAGATACGTCGACTCGTAGTAGGCGAGCTTCACTTGCCGGACGGTGTCGGCGCGCAGCACGTTGACAAGTGCGCGTTGCAGCTCCGCGTGCCTGGCCAACGCCTCACCCTTGTCCGTCAGCTTGCCGAACCAAGGCAATCGTTGCGTCACGGCAATGCCGGCGATCTGCGGGCCTACCCGCGTCTGGGACCCTCGCAGGAACCCCGAGAGCTGCAATGATGGGTCGGGCAATGCAGTGGCGGCGGCAATGCCCTCTCGCGCCGCAACCTTCTGCCATTCGGCGGAACGAATGGCGCGGTTGTGCCTGAGCGCGTCGTCGATGAGCGTGGCGAGCGTCTCATCGCCATTTGTCGAAAATGAGGGTGCCTGTGCCGCCAGCGCTGTGGCCCATGAGATCAACGCGAGGGCAAGTGCCGTCGCTCGACGCATTTCGCATGTCTCCTGCATCCAGCCAACGAGAACCGCGATCACCGCGGCCGTCTGGAACGGGAGGAACCGCTAGCGCCACAAGAACCGTTGCCTCTCGGCAACGCTTCTTGCCCCAGCCCCAGCCATCCCATCACCCTGTCGGCATTCGGCCAGCTTGCGCCGTCCGAAGTCCGACAGGCTGCTAGTCGAGCATCTTGTCGAACCGGCGTACCGGCGAATCCGCAAGGCGCGCCAAGGGCAGAGGTGGTGAGCGGCAGGAAGAGGCCAGCACTCGCGGCGCGAGCGGCAGATGGGCACTGGTGAGCGCCACAGCCACGTCCAACGGCGCCTCCGGCAGCGTGCTTTGCCGAAAGCCGGGCAGGCACGCCGTCGGCACTGCAATCGCCGCAATCAACATGCAGGCAATCGTCTTGAGACGCCTCCGGGGCGTGGTGCGTCGCGGCATGATGACCATGCCCCACATCCGAAGAGCCGAATGCAGGAACCGCACAAGCGCAGGCAACGCCGGCCGCCGAAACGGCAGCCGCCAACGCCAGCGCCAGATATGGTCGAAGCCGACTCATGCCCCGGCTTTACGACGTCCACCGACCGAAGTCAAGGGCCAAACGCCGACTCCGTCGAACTTCGCCATTGGAGGGAAGGCATTCCGGCCTCCCTGCGCCGAAGGCGCGTCTTCACGACAGCCCCCGACGACGGCTCCGGCGATCTCACTCGCCACATTGCGCCCTTGCACGAGGGTTGGATCAGACCTCCGTCTCGACGATGCCGATCAAGGCATCGAGCACCTCGTTTGGCCTTTCGTTCAGCATGGCGTGGCCGCAGTCGAGGCGCACTACGCGGGCGCCGGGCAGGTGGGAAGCCACGTCGAGGCCAGCCTTCGCCGGGGTCATGCGGTCTTCGTTCCCCGCGATGACGAGCGCTGGGCAGGTCACCTCACCGCCGGCTTCGTCCGCGCGAAAGCCGTTGCAGGCCGCAAGATCGGCATGAAACACGCCAGGACCGGAACGTTCAAGCAGCCGTTCCCCCGCCGCAAGCATCCACACCCCGGGATTGTCGTTCGCACCAAGTGCTCCGGACGCGCTGTGGCTCCATGCATTGGCCATGTCGATGGCGGCGTGGTGGTTGTCTTGGGCGGCGTTGAGCAACAGCTCCGTCACGGGCATTGGCATGGATGTGCCGAGCAGCGCAAGCGCTCGGCATCGTTCGGGGTGATCGCTGGCAAAGCGCCATGCCGCCAGCGAACCCATGCTGTGGCCAACCACGGCAGCGGTTGAAATGCCCAGGGCGTCGAGCAGCTTGTCGATCCAAGCCGCCATCTCCGCCACCGAGGCGAGCGCTGACGTGCCATTCGCCGGTGCCGAAGATCGTCCATGTCCCGGCAAGTCCGGCGCCAGGACGCGCAATCCCTTGCGAGCGAAATGCCGTGCCGGCAAGGCCCACACGGTGTGATCCATGCCCGCGCCGTGGATGAACACCACCGCGGGCGCGCCCGTCGCCGCGCTGCCGCTGCCCGTCCCCACATAGGCTCGCACGCCCTCCACACACACGGCGAATCCGCTCACGACGATCCCCCCCGTGGCGGCCGGGAAGCCCGGCGCAGCGCCCGGCCCAGATCGTCGATGAGATCGTGCGGGTCTTCGAGGCCAATGGAGAGCCGCACCAAGCCTTCGCCGATGCCAGCCGCCGCCAACGCCTTCGCATCCATCCGGTGGTGTGTCGTGCTGGCCGGATGTATCACCAGCGACTTGGCATCCCCCACGTTGGCGAGATGCGAAAACAGCGACAGGCTCTCGATGAACGCGCGCCCGGCCTCGCGACCGCCCTCGAGCTCGAAGCCGAACACGGCGCCCGCTCCCTTTGGCAGCAGCTTGGCGGCCAGCTCGTGGTCGGGGTGGTCGGGCAACTCCGGATGGCTCACCGAAGCCACCGCCTCGTGCTCCGCCAGAAAGCGAACCACCTGCCGGGCGTTGTCTACGTGTCGCGCCATCCGCAGCGGCAGCGTCTCCAGCCCTTGCAGGATGTGGAACGCGGTCGTTGGCGCCATGCAGGCACCGAAATCCCGCATCCCTTCCCGCCGCGCCCGTGTGACGAACGCCTGCGGCCCGAACTCCTCGGCGAACACGAGGTCGTGGAAGCCCTCGTAGGCTTCCGTAAGCGTCGGAAACCGGGCCAGCCCTTCCTCGCCGCCGCCAGCGTCCTCGGCCCGCTCCCAATCGAACGTGCCCCCGTCCACCACCAGCCCGCCGATGACAATTCCATGCCCACTCAAGAACTTGGTCGCCGAGTGGATGACGATGTCGGCGCCGAGTGCAAGCGGCTTGCAGAGCCACGGCGTGGCAAAGGTGGAATCGACGAGGAGCGGCACGCCGGCAGCATGCGCCACCTCGGCGATGCGCGGCACGTCGAGCACTTCGAGCCCCGGATTGCCCAGAATCTCCCCGAACAGCAGCTTGGTGTTGTCCCGGATGGCCGCCTCGAACGCCTCCGGCGAGCGAGGATCGACAAAGGTCGTCTCGATGCCGAAGCGCGGCAGTGTGTATTCGAGCAGGTTGTGGGTGCCGCCATAGAGGGAACGCGAGGCAACGATGTGGTCGCCGGCCCCGGCGATGGTGGCCACCGCAAGATGCATGGCCGCCTGCCCGCTGGCGGTGGCAATCGCCCCCACCCCGCCTTCCAAGGCGCTGATGCGTTCCTCGAGCACCGCATTGGTGGGATTCGACAGGCGCGAATACACATGCCCGGCCCGCTCGATGTTGAAGAGCCCCACCGCGAAGTCGGTGTCCGGAAAGACGAACGAAGCCGACTGGTAGATGGGCGTCGCCCGCGCACCGGTCGCCGCATCGGGCCGCTGCCCCGCATGCAGCGACAGCGTGTCAAATCCTGTGGGCCGCGGCCCACGATGCTCCCGCTCCGCCATGCAAGCCATCCTACACGCTGAGCAAGGGACGTGGCGAACCGTACGAGGATCTTCGACACGAAAGCGACTTCGTGCGGGCCTTTTACACCCAACGCAAAATTGACTGCGAGTAAATTTGACTTATGTGCAAAATAGTCGTAAACCGGCGCCGTGGACGCATCGCCCAGATATCTCGCCGACCAGATTCTCGCGGACCTCAAGCGCAAGATGGTCTTCGTGGCCGGCCCGCGCCAAGTGGGCAAGACCACCCTGGCTCTGAACCTTCCCGAAGCCCGCGAGGGGTACCTGAGTTGGGATGTGGACGAAGACCGGGAGCGCATCCTCCGGCGCCAACTGCCTCCCACAGACGTGTGGACGTTCGACGAAATCCACAAGTACCGAGGCTGGCGAAACCTGCTCAAGGGCCTGTACGACGGCCGCCAGGAAGGCCAGCGTATCCTCGTGACGGGAAGCGGCCGGCTCGAACTCTTCGGCTTCGGCGGGGACTCCCTGCAAGGTCGCTACCACCTGCTGCGCCTGCACCCCTTCTCCGTGGCAGAGGCCGGCATCGGCAATGACGAGGGCCTGAACCAACTCCTCCATCTCGGCGGTTTTCCGGAACCGTTTCTGGGCGGTGGCGAAGTGGAGGCACGGCGGTGGTCGCGGCAATACCGGGCTCGGTTGCTCGACGAGGATGTGGCTTCGCTCACCAGCATCCGCGACCTCGGCCGGCTTGAAGAGACCATGCTACGGCTTCCCGACCTCGTTGGCTCTCCGCTTTCCGTGAATGCGCTGCGAGAGGACCTGCAAGTGGCGCACCGCACCGTCGCCGCCTGGCTCGATACGCTGGAGCGCCTGTACGCGATCTTCCGACTCCCGCCCTTCGGCGCCCCGCGTATCCGCGCCGTGAAGCAGGAGCGCAAGCACTACCACTTCGATTGGTCGCTGGTGACCGACCCCGGCACCCGGTTCGAGAATCTGGTCGCCTGCCATCTCCTCAAATGGGTTCACTATATGCAAGACACCGAAGGACGAGACTTGGAACTGCGCTTCTTCCGCGACGTGGATGGACGCGAAGTGGACTTCGTGGTGGTCGATCGGCGCGAACCGATCCTGCTGGTGGAATGCAAGCTCCGAGACCGCGACATCGACCGGGGCCTGCGCTATCTGAAGGCACGCTTCCCCGCCGCGCAAGCGCACCAGATCGCCCTATCCGGACAGCGCGACTACGTGACCCCCGACGGCATCCGTGCCATGCCAGCACTGAATTTCCTGCAAACGCTTGTGTAACCGGATTCGCGCTTGGGAGCAGATCGTGCGCAAGGTGGACGACTTCAGGTGGGCATGGTTGGGCATCGTCAGCGGCGTGACGCTACCGTCCGCGTTGCTCCGCCGCATAGTGATGTGATTGCCCTCGCGTACGACCTCGAATCCAAGTGAACGGAGAGCTTGGATGACTCGGCGCTTTGGCTCGTCCTTTGGAAACCGCGTCAAAGCTCACCGCTTGCCATGCGGGCCTCGGCCACGAAAGCCTCTACGACCGGCGATTCCCCGTCGACGACCGACTCGGCGCCGAAGGTCTCCACATGGAACAAAATTTGCTGACTGCACATCGTCAAGCGCGGCTTGGTAGCTGTCCCCTTCGCCGACAACCACCCCCTTCACCACAAGAGGATAAGCGACATAGCCGTCCGGGTGCTTCTCGACGACCTTTACCGATGCATCCATCGACAATTGCATCCTCCAAGCCTGTTTCCGGCGTCTGAGCCCTTGCAGCAGAGAATACCATCGCATAGTTGCGAGCAGCGGCCCAATGCATCGCCCGCATCCATTCCGGGGGGAGGGCGTCCCGCCCTCCCCCCGGAGCAGCAGTTCTCATTGGGCGTCTGGCTTCGCCGTCAGGCGCATTGCGCCGACTGGCCAGTGCAACTGGGGTCGGGGCTCTCATTGAGTTGGTTTGACGCCGTGGTCAACAGCCGATCCCAATGATGCGCTTGCCATCCGACTCGGCGCAACGCCAAGCGGGCGATTGCGACAAGCCAACCTTGGCGCGCAAAGCTGGTCGACTTTGGCCTTGGCGCCTGCCGGCTTCAATCCGCTCCGGCAACGTGCGCGTGGAGGGCATCGACCAGCGCCCAGCGGTGGGCGGAGAGCTGGCTTCCGGTGGCGGCTGGCCAGGCGCTGTGGGTGACGATTACCACCTGATCCTTGGGCGAAACCCAGATCAACTGGCCGAAGATGCCGATGCCGGCGTAGGCACCGCCCTCACGCAGCCACCACAGATAGCCGTAGCCCGGATAGCCAGCCGACGGCGTCGTGGAGTCGCGCATCCAGCCTTTGGGCAGGACGCGAGTGCCGTCGGGGAGCACCCCGTCCGCGAGCGCGAACATGCCGATGCGGGCATAGTCGCGCAGCGTCGCGTGGATACAGCAGCCGCCGAGCTCCACGTTCTCGGTGATGCTCCATGTGGCCGGATGCTCCATGAGCGGTCGCCAGACCTTCGCCTCCAGATAGCTCGACGCATTGTTGCCGATGGCGGCGCGGAGCACGGAACCGACCAGGTTGGTCTCGCCGGTGTTGTAGTTGAAGCTGAGGCCCGGGTTCTCCTCCCGGGCGAGGCCGCCGAGATAGTCCACCAGCACCATGCCGTTGGCGCCGCCAGCTTTGGCCACGTCTGAGTCGGGATCGGTGTAGCTCTCGTTCCAGGCGACGCCGGACGCCATTTGCAGCAGGTTGCGAATGGTGGCGCCGTCGTAGGCGGTGCCTCGCAGGCGCGGCAGGTAGGCGGTCACCTGCTCATCGACGCTGGCGATGAAGCCGTCATGAACGGCGGCGCCGATGAGCATGGACGTGACCGACTTGGCGATGGAGTAGGACACCCAGCGGGTCTCGTCGTCGTGGCCAAGGCGGTAGCGTTCGAGCAGGATGCGGTCGCCCTTGGCCACGAGGATGCCGGCGACGAAACGAGATTCGAGGTGGTCTTCGAGCGTGTATGTCTCGCCTTCCACCTCGTATTCCACCGACGAGAAATCCATCGGGGCGGAGCGCAACGACAGGAATTCGCTGCCGTGGTCGATGGATCGGGTGTCGTAGATGGCATCGAAGTTGCGAAAGCCGACGATGCGCTCTTCCTGGGTCCAGAACAGCGAGGAAGTGGCAGCGTCGGGGAGCTGCTCGTCCGCAAGGGACGGGTGCGCCAAAACCAACACGGCCAAAGCCAGCACCCGAAACGCACCAGTCACATCGACTCCCAAACCGGACGAGGTTCGTCGGCGCAAGCATTGTAGCCGCCATCCAACGGCTGTCCCGACCTTTCGGAGGGACGGGCGAGGGCATCCTACCCTCGCCCCCTGGGCCTGTCCGCAAACTGACATTGGGCACAGCAATTCTCATGGTGCAATGCGCCTGACGGCGAAGCCAGCGCCACAAGAACGGTTGCGTACTTCCCTTCGCAGTTTTCGCGCCAGCGAAAACTGCCTTAAGCGCCGCGAAGCGCCAGCGCGCCCTTGCGGGCGCGTCGGCAGTTCGCTTCGCGAACTGCCTGGCCTTCGGGCTCGCATTCGCTCGCGCCTCCTGGCTAGTAGAATCCGGCATCGCCACGCCCGCCCAGGAGAAGCCATGCCCGCTGTCCGACTCCCGTGGCATCTCGCGTCGCCAGCATTGGCGGGCCTTGCGGCGCTTGGGCTGAGTGCGGCCGCCAATGCCGGCGGTTCGTATGTAGAGGGACGGCTCGGCGCCATCGGGCTAGACGATCTTTCCGGCACGGGCATCGTCGACTCCACCATCGGCTTCGCACGGCTGGAGGGCGACGTGGCCGGCCACCTTTCCTACGACGACACCTTCGTCCTTGGTGCCGAATTCGGCGTGGAGGCAGTGTTTGGAACTTCGCTGCGCCTCGCCGCGAGCCTCGACGGCTTCCAGCCAGACCTCGGCAACGCCAATCTGGACGCCGACCTCACCATCAACGGCGTCGACGTGCCCGACACCCCAGACAACTCGCCGCTGACCGCCGACGCGGTCACTGACCTCGGCCTCGACTTCAACCACCGAACCGTCATCGCCTCCGGCAACGCCTTCCTCGACCTGGACTTGGGTGCCATCGTGCCCTATGTGGGCGTCGGCTATGGCGTGCTGCTGGTGGAGAACGCCAATCAGTACGAAACCGGCTTCCTTCTCCATGCCGGAATCCGCTACGACGCCACCCCCCTCACCTACATCGGCGCCCGCTTCACTTGGTACCGGGGAAACGGCCCCCAAGACGACACCGGCGTCAACTTCGACACCTTCGAAACCCAAGCCCTCGCCGTCTCGATAGGCGTCAAGCTCTAGCAGCCTGCCGGACTTCGGACGGCGCAAGCTGGCCGAATGCCGACAGGGTGACAGGACGGCCTGGGCTGGGGCAAGAAGCGTTGCCGAAAGGCAACGGTTCTTGTGGCGCTAGCAGGCGCTACGGGTCTGGCCATTTGCTGCGGCACTGCGCAGCCAAGACTCGCGTTGGAAGCGACCAACTCAACCCCGCCCCAGCAAATCCTCCACATTCACCCCCAAGTCCACCCGAACATGCTCCGCAAAGGTGCGGAGCCGCTCCGCCGCGGCATCGTCGCCCTGAATGCCCCCATCGAGCCCATCCGGAAGACGTTGGCAAAGCTCCCACAGCGTTACCCGCCGCAGGCTGCGACCGAGGACCCAACGCCGATCGCCGCCGGGTGATTCGTCGCCAGCAACAAGCCTTGCGACGCCCGTCTCTTCCAACACGCGCACCACGCGATCGCGCTCCTCGTCGGCGAACGCTCCCACCTCGTCCACTTCCCCTTCCGAAACCGCCTTGCCTTCCCCATGCGCGGTCCGCAACAGCCGCACCACGGCCAAGCACCGAATCACCAGAGGCAGCGAACCGGGGTCCGCCGGTGCCGGTCGCATCCCCATCGTGTGCACGAACACGGCCCCCGCCAGAACCAGAGCCCACAGCAGATACACGCCAGCGAGAAACAGCGGCAACACCGCAAATGCCCCATAGATGAATTGATGCTGGAGCAATGGCACCACGGCACCAAACAGCACTTTCGCCCCCTCAAGCGCCGCCGCCGTCACGACCCCGCCCGCCACCGCGTGAAGCACCCGAACCGGCGCCGACGGCACCGCGTAATAAAGCAGCGCAAACGTGGCCGCAGTCGCCGCCGGAGGCAGCCATTGAAGCTGGCCCGTCTCACGGTCTGCCAGAAACGACAGCCCAAAGTCATAGCTCGCCGCCGTCACCGCAATGCCAACCAGCGGAACGCCCAGCGTCACCACCCCCCAATAGGTGAAGAAACGCGCCCCGCCCCGGCGACGCCGCGACACGCCCCAGATGGCATTGAACGTCTGCTCGACGCTACGCACCATGAGCAGCGTGGTGGCGAAGACAAACGCCAACCCAAGCAGCGTCAGTTCGTTGGCGTTGGCCGAAAATTCCTGCATCTTGTCGAGCAGCACATCGCTCGAGCCCGCCACGAAGTTGCGAAAGATGAAGCGCGTAATGGCATCGCCCGTGTCGTCAAAGCCCGGCAGGAGCGACAGCACCCGATAGACCACCGCCATGAACGGCACCACCGCAATGAGCGTGGTGAACGTCAGCGCCGCCGCCGCCCCCATGCACCCCCGCGCCACGAACTGCCGGCCAAGCGTGCCGACGAACCAGCGCACGTAATGGGACAACTCACGCGGCGTCACTTCGACTCGCCCATGGCCGCAACAGACTCTGTTTCGCCCCCGAGGCCCTCCCGCGTCCACAACGATGCGACGAAGCCTGGCCATCCCCGCACCGTGGCGGAACCGCTTTGCTGCCCGATGGCAAAGGGGTCCCTGACCAGCAGTGTGTCGGTGATGCGCTGGCCAGACTGCATGTCCTCGGTCAGAACCACGCGCAGTCCGCCAGCGTCGCGGAGGCATCCTTCCGCGGTACTTGCGAATCCGCGCCATGGTCCTCGGCTCGACCGAGCTCGAACGCACCGTCCTTGGCGACGCGGATTTCGACCTCCATCCCCCCGGCCAGACCAAGCGCATCCATCACCACGGTGGGAGTCCCTACCGCTGGGCCGTCCCCCGTCTCGCGACCTGCATGGGCGCTTGCTCCAAGGAGTACACGTTCGACTGACCGTACATCCTTGAGGGACCGTTCGCAACCGCCGTGCGAAGCTGGGCTTATCCCGCCAAGGGTGCGGGACAACGGATTGGAAGGGTTGAGCAGGCAGCTGCCTGCACGAGCGACGCAGCGGCGGCGCACGGACAGTCGGTGGAGCGGGGGCGTGCTCCTGCCCTGTGACCCGTCTCTGCCCGTGAGAGATGTCCTATGTTGTGTAGGACGGAATGTTTGTGTGTCTGGTACGCTCTGGCAACCCGACTTCGGCAGGCAGTTCAATACGTTGCCGATCTTGTGGAACCCGCAGCGCACCAGATCGAGGACACCGCCTACCCATCGTTGGCACGCCCAAGCCTCGCAGCAAATGCTTCGTGTTCTGGTGATCGAAGGCCGTTGTCGAGTTCCGACAGTGCCGTGGCCAAGTCGCCGTCTAGCAGGGCCTGGATGGCGATGTGCAGGCCAGGGAACACGCGGCTCTTGACGACTCCCGCCGCGTTCGCAGGCAAGTTGCGATACTCGCCGTCCACCAGCTCGAACCAGTCGATGCGCCTGTCGAGGGTTCGCCAGACGATGTACTCCTGCACGCCGTTGCGACGATAGGCGTGGCGCTTGGCGTGCATGTCGATCGAGGCGCTGCTGGCGGCCACCTCGGCGACGAGTTCGGGGGCACCCTCAACGTAGTCGTCGTCACCCATGCGCGCAGTGCCGCCGGCCTCCTCGGCGATCTGCATCAGCACGTCTGGCTGGAACTCGTTGTCGAGGTCGAGGCGAACCGTGGTGTTGTCCGCGACGCTGACCCCGGGCGTGTGCGCGGCGTACACGACAAGCACTCCCTGAAGGGCCGCGTGGGGCCGGCCATGTGCCACGGCACGAACGGGCGATGGCATGTAGACGATTCCTTCGACGAGTTCGGCTTTCTTGACGTTCGGGCAAGCGGCGTAGCGGCGCTCGAACTCGCAACGGGATAGACGATCCCCACTCTCCAAAGCCAAAACGCGTGGCGGCGGATACCCGCCCCCGTGCTGCTCAGCCACCGAAGGACTGCGGGAGAGCTCTGAATCACGCATCCGTGCTTGACCTCTTGAGACGCCGAAAGATCATACTCGCTGGAAGCATGGGAGCAAGCGCTCACGAGAGTGAAGGCGCCTTAAGCACCCCCCACGGCATGCCGTGCCGGGGTACTCTCTGGAGGGAGGCAACGACGCGGAGAAGCACGGTGAGCGATGATCTGTTCTACCTCATCAGCTACGACGAGGGGGGTGTACGGGAGACCAGAGGTGCTAAACGCTTGGTGTGCAACATCGAGGGTGGGGGCAAGCTTGCCATCTGGGGCGATGAACGGAATAGCGCCAATCTCGATGCGGTGCTTGCGGCGGGCCTGCCTTGCGTCGTGCGTTGCACTGTCTCCGCCGCCTGAGTCGTGCCGTTGGAGGGCCTGCAAATCACCGCATATCGATGGTCCCGGACTTTCTCGGACCCGGCGAATTTCTCCGATGACCTTGGCGACCTGGGGATTTGGGTTGGGCCCAGAACGGGGCCGCTCCGCAGAACCCAAGATCAAAAGGAAGACTACGTCCTACGACGCGTGCTCACCGCACAGAATCGCAAGGGACTGCTGCGGTTTCCGTTCACGATTCACGCGTCCGACCAGACACCGAGATTGCCCGACTTCCTCATCGAGGATCCGAACGGCAGTCGGGGGTTGGAGGTCACGGAAGCCGGCGACAGACAGCACCAGGAATGGATGACGGACCTTGACCGCAACCCCGGTACCGAGACGATCCTGGTCCCAGGCGATGGCTGGACACCTGGACACATCTCCCGTCAGATCCGCGAAGCCATCGAGAGAAAGGTGCGGAAGTACGACGAGGGTGCCTATCAGGCCAACCCTTGCGACTTGGTGGTGTACAACAACACCGAGGATGTTGTGGACGATGTCGTGGTCAACGGCGTGCGCGACCCTTGCGTTGCCGGGCGTTTCGGCCACGTCCATCTGCTGTGCGGGCATCAGGTGTTCATGGATGTCCTAACGCAGAATTGGTCGCAAATCGACCTACGTCAGGACTACGACATCGATGCATGTAGTTGGATCGTGGATCAGATCCACGAGCTGCGCGGCAACTGGAGCCACCTGGACGTTGACAACCTCATCAAGGAACTGGATGCCTTGGCACGTCGAGACAGAAGGGCGCTTGGGAGTCGCCTCGAGAATCTCTTCGCACACCTGCTGCTCAAGTGGCACCACCAGCCCGCTGGCCGGAGTGGGAAGCTGGCTGGGCACATCGACGAGAATTGCGCGAGGCTCGACGACTTGCTCGCCGAGTCGCTATGCCTTCGCAATCGACTTGATCCGGAAGGTGAAGCCGTGGCCACCGCCTATCGTCGAGCGAGGAGTCGAGCCACCAACGAGACGGGTCTTGGGATGGCGGACTTCCCCACCGCGCTCCCTTGGCGAGCCGAACTATCCGACGTTGCGCGAGGCGCTCGCTCTCTGGAAGCAACGTTCGGGAGCCTTGCAGACAAAAATGACGGTCGTCGCCAACCTTTCGGGTGCGATGGAGGGCAAGATGCCCTTCCTCCAGAGAGAGCCACCATGCAAATCAGGACCGCGACACCAGACGACGAGGGATCCTGCGCCGCCCTGCTCGGAGAGCTCGGCGCATCCACCGTCCTAGCCACGGACGCCGGGTTCCGGGAGACCTTCCAACGCCTCCTCACCGGGGAACGCGGCCAGATCATCGTGGCGGCCGAGGCCGGCGTCGTTCTCGGCATGGCGACGGTGAGCTTCAACCTTGCGCTGCGCTATCGCGGCGAATACTGCCAACTTGAAGAACTCATCGTTTCGGCGAAAGCGCGGGGTCGGAACCTCGGCGGCCGGCTCGTGCAAGCCGTGACCGACGCGGCGACGAAAAGAGGCTGCGCAGAGATCGGCCTGTACCTGCTTCCAACCACGGAGCACAACCGAACGCTCTACGCCAAGTATGGCTTCGAGTCCATCGGCAGCGAGATGCGCCAGCGCCTTGACCGTTAGCTGCAGCCGCACCTGCCAGCGGAACGTGAAACACCAAGCATGCGCAACCAAGCGCAGTCGACGCGTGGCGCGGCTCGAATTGGGGCATGGCGTGGCCCTACGGGCGTGTCTGTGCTCCACATGATCTGCCGCTGGCTGCGTGGGCCCGTTTGCGGAGTTCTCGTTGCTGCAAGATGTCTCTCAGGATTGCTCCGGCGTCCACGTGCGTGGGTGGGTCGCCCAGCACTTCGATCAGGCGGCCGTAGTTTAGGTAGTAGCGGGCACCGTTTGGGGTGCGCTTGAGGAAGCCGCAGTCCACCATGCGGCGGCGGAGGGTTACGTGATCCGGGCGGGCATCTACGCTTGCGAGCCAAGCGATCAGAGCTTCGTTGATTTCCCATTCGGCGTAGGGCCTTTGGCGTTCGAGCTTGCTGGCGGCGACGGCCAGCAGGGCGTCGCGGTCGCGGGGATGGGTTGGGAACGAGTCGAAGCGGCCCGGGCGGAGGATGCGGCCCAGGCTTTCTTCGATTTGCTGCGCCAACTCGCCACGGTTGGACACTGGATCGTCCCTGGTTCCCTTACCAGGTGTCGATGTACGGATACTTCTTCTCCGTCCGGGGCTGGCGTGGCGGCAGGCGCTTGAGGCTGCTGGCGATCCAGCTGCGGGTGTCGGCAGGGTCGATCACGTCGTCGAGGCCGCCGCCCACGCCGGCGTTGATGGCCTTGGCGCCTTCATAGGCGCCGGCGACGCGGCGCTCGAACTCCAGCCTTCGTTCCTCGGCGTCGTCGATGGCGGCAAGTTCCTTGCGGTAGCCGAGTTTCACCGAACCCTCGATGTTCATGCCGGCAAACTCCGCCGTGGGCCAGGCTACCGTGAAGAAGCCGACCAGCGAGCTTGCCCCGCACATGGCCTGCACGCCGAGGCCGTATGCCTTGCGCACCACCACGCCGAACAGGGGCGTGGTGAGGTTGGCGCCGGCGTTGAACATCCGCACGCAGTGGCGCACGAGGGCGGTTCGCTCGACGTCAGGCCCCACCATCATGCCGGGGCAGTCCATGAGGCTCAGCACCGGGATGTCGAAGGCGTCGCACAGATGGATGAATCGCGCGCCCTTGTCGGCGCCGTCGGAGTCGATAGCGCCGGCGAGATGGTGCGGATTGTTGGCGATGACACCCATCGGCTGGCCTTCGACTCGGATGAACGCGGTGATGACGCCGATGCCGAACTTCTCGCGAATTTCCAGCACCGAGCCTTCGTCTGCCAGCGTGTAGATGATGTCCTTCATGTTGTAGAGGCGCAGGCGGTTCTCCGGCACGATGTGGCGCAGGCGGCGTTGGTCCGGCGCTTCCCATTCCTCTACCGAGCCTTGGAAGTAAGAGAGGTATTTCTTCGCCACCTCCACCGCATCGGCTTCGTCCTTGGCGAGCAGATCGACGACGCCGTTCGGCACCTGGAACGACATCGGTCCCACCTCTTCCGGCGTGTAGATGCCGAGGCCGCCGCCCTCGATCATGGCCGGCCCGCCCATCGCCACCGTGGTGCGTTCCGTGGCGATGATCACGTCGCAGCAGGCGACCAGCGCCGTGTTGCCGGCGAACGTGCGGCCGTTGATGACGCTGATGAGCGGCACAAGGCCCGAAAGCTGCGAGAAGCGGGTGAAGGTGTGAGTGTCGAAGGCAACGCCCGGTCCGCCGCTGTCGTCACCCGGCCGACCGCCGCCGCCCTCGCCAAACAGGATGAGCGGAATGCGGAACCGATGTGCCAGTTCGAACATGCGGTCCTGCTTGTAGTGGTTGCGTCCCCCCTGGGTTCCGGCCAGCACGGTGTAGTCGTAGTGCACCAGCATCGTGCGGGCGTCCTCCTCGCCGAAGATATTCGCGTTCACCGTGCCGATGCCGGCGATGAGGCCGTCTGCCGGGGTGTTGCGGCGCAGCGTCTCCATGTCGTGGCGACGGTGCTGGCGGGCGACCACGAGGGGCCAGTATTCCTTGAAGCTGCCCTCGTCCATCAGTTGGTCGATGTTCTCCCGCGGCATTCGATAGCCGCGGCCGTAGCGCTTCGCCACCGCCTCCGGGCGGTTCTCGTCGAGGACGTAGGCGTGGCGCTCGTAGGTTTGGGCGAGGTCCGGTCGGATGTAGTCCGGGTCCAGTTCCGCCGCCGCCGATGCCGCATCGCCCGTGACCTCCGCCTCCTCGACGAAGACGATGGGATAGCCCTCGCGCACCACGTCGCCTTCGGCCATCGTCACCTGCCGGACGATGCCGTCATGTTCTGCGGCAATGACATGCTCCATCTTCATCGCTTCGACGACAGCCACCTGCTGCCCAGCGCGCACCTCGTCACCCGGCGCGACATCGAGCGAGACGATGGTGCCCTGGATGGGCGAACCGACGCCGGTGGCGCCATCCGGGCCCTGCAGGGGCGGCATGTCCGGTTCGGCGATGGACTGGGACGCCTGCTCCGACTTCACCTTGGCGTCGTGGTCGAAGAGGGCCAAAGGATCGCTGGTATCGAGCCGGGCGCCCGCAAAGCCGTCTGCGGCGGGGGCGGGGGTGGGAGTAGAGGCGGGGGAGAGAGCAGACTTGGTGACGAAGCGCTGCCGCGTCTCGGTGGAGGGCACAGCCAAGTGGCGCAGGTTGTCGTCCACCCAGCGCGTGGTGACCTCCCCCGCAAGAAAGTCCTCATGCTGCAACACATTGTGCAGGAAGGGAATGTTCGTTCCCACACCCTCAATGCGGAACTCCGACAGAGCGCGCCGCGTGCGGGCGACGGCGGCCTCGAAGTCGGGCAATGGCGAGTGTCCGATCACCTTCGCAAGCAACGAGTCGAAGGCGGTGGACGTGGAATAGCCGGCGTAGCCGAAGCCGTCCGTGCGCACGCCGGGGCCATTGGGCGCCTCATACACGCTCAGTTCGCCTCCGGCGGGGCGCACGGAACCGTCCTCGCCCAGGGTCTCCATGTTCACCCGCGCCTGAATGGCATAGCCGCGGGGCCTGGCGATGGCGGGATCGTCGAGGCCCAGTTCCGCCAGTGTCGCCCCCTGGGCGAGGCGAATCTGCGCCTGCACGATGTCGACGCCAGTCACTTCCTCGGTGACGGTGTGTTCTACCTGCAGCCGGGCGTTGGTCTCGATGAAGACGAACGGGCGTTGGCCCTGGGAGCCTTCAGCTAGTGGAGAGTCCGAAGCGTCCACGAGAAACTCGAACGTCCCTAAGCTCGCATAGCTCTGATGGCGGGCGAACTGAACGGCGGCCTCGATGATGCGGGCTCGCAGATCATCATCGAGCGCCGGCGCCGGTGCGATTTCCACTACCTTCTGATGCCGTCGCTGCACGCTGCATTCGCGCTCGCCAAGATGCGCCACGTGGCCAGCCGAGTCGCCGAGAATCTGCACCTCGATGTGGCGTGCGCGGGGCAGGAACTCCTCCACATATACATCCGGCACGCCGAATGCCGCCTTGGCTTCGGACTGGCAGCGCTGCCAGGCGGGCTCGACCTCCGAGGCATCCTCCACCACCCGCGTGCCACGACCACCGCCTCCAGCGACAGCCTTGACGATCATCGCGCCACCGTTCAAGGAGTCGAAAAACGCCTGCGCTTCCTCGAGCGAAGCCGCGTGGTCCAGGCCACCCGCCACCGGCACTCCCGCAGCCACGGCCGCAGCCCGCGCTCGCCCCTTGTCGCCAAACAAGGAAAGATGCTCGACTTTCGGCCCGACAAAGACGATCCCCGCATCGGCACAGCGCTCGGCAAAGCTGGCACGCTCGGCCAGGAAGCCATAGCCCGGATGCACGGCATCGCAACCGGTGGCCAACGCCGCCTGCACAACAGCCTCCTCGTCGAGATAGGCCGCCGCCCCAACACCGGCGAGTGCGTGTGCCTCATCGGCCACCCGAACATGCAAACTCGCCGCATCGTCCTCGGAATACACGGCAACGCACTCGATGCCGAGGTCTGCAGCCGCGCGAGCAACCCGAATGGCAATCTCGCCCCGATTGGCAATCAACAGCTTCATGGTTGTGGAGTTCCCCCTCTCATTCCGCGCTTCCGCCCGCTTTGGCCATCGTGGGCCGACCGCCCTCTCCGGCGCACCTACTGGTTCCGCCTACGCAAAGCCGCCTACGCAAAGATTGTGCTCAGGCGCGCCAGCACCTCGTCCATGATCGGTTCGGGAACCGATTCAAGGCGTCTTCCGCCTCGCGCCAAGACGTCGAGCGTCCGGGGCTGATCACAGCGAATCACGCCGGTCGTACGCGTGCCAGCCTCTTCCAAGGAAACCGCAAAGCCGCGCTGTCGCGCGAACTGTCCTCCCTTCGTGACGGGAACGACAACGGGCGTCCTCGTCAGTTGGTTGAAAGGCGTAGGCGAGACAATGACGACTGGCCTCGTTCCTCGCTGCTCATGTCCTGCCGTCGGGCCCTGGCCGACAAACCAAATGTCGCCCCGCTGCACCTAAATCAACTCTTTGCCGACTGCACCACCGTTCACCCAATCCGGGTCCGGGTCGTCTTCGGCAGTCTCGTCGCATTGCGCTAGCAACTCGTCCAAGGAGTACCTCGGGCGGCTGCACGGCTCCACAACGAGGTGGCCGTCACGAACGTCGAGGGCGACCCTCGCGCCGGCCCGAAGCTCGAGCAGGTCTAGCAACGGTGGCGGCACTGCCAGCATGATGGACCCACCAACCTTGCGCAGGCTTGTCGAGTGCATCGGGATACCTCGGCCCCTTCAGTTATATCGCAGTATAACCCTCGGTGACATAGGTGGCGGCGCGTGCCTCGGGCGGCAGGGCTAATGGTGCCGGTGCAAGCGCCCCGTTCGAAGATGATCATCTAGCAGCCTGACGGACTTTGCCGTCTCGGCGAAGTTCGACAGGGTGATAGGCGCCGAGAATCGACTGGCTGCCGACGATGACGAACTGATCCGTGCCCAAGATGGCGGCGGATGCCCGGATGATGTGTTCAAGCTGGGACCGATTCATGGATCGTCCTGCGTTCCCACGGCGACAGCACGCCGACGAACGGAGTGCTCTGCCGCAGCCTCTTCGATTTCTCGTCGTCCGCGACGAGCAGCTTCCTGACCTCGGACCAAGGACATTCGAGGATGCGTAGCCACTCGGCGTAGGCCGGGTGCAGGTACCCCAAGTGCCTTGTCCACCGTTGGATGTTGCGCCCTGGCACGTCAAGTAGCGCGGGGTCGGCGTCGATCTTGGCGGCGATGGCAAGATGCGTCCGTCGCCGGATTTCGTCAAGCCGGTCGTGGTCGTTGGCCCATGGGTGAGCGGTCGGCGGGTTCATCGGTCGATTGTAGCGCCTGACCGGCAGCGCTAGTCCCTTCACTTGCGTGCGGGAGTCGGGACCGACGTATGATCGTGCGCCAGCGGAGATCAAGAGGGTGCGAGAGTGACGGACTTTGCCGAGGCGGCGGAGCAGGCGATGGGGCTTGGCAATCGGGGGCCGCTCAAGGTTGATTCTGATGGGCGGGTGGATGAGGCCATTCTCGAAGCCTATTGGCGCACAGGCTTCTACATCTTCGAGGGCGCGTTGGCTGCCGAGGAGATGGCAGAGCTCAAGGGCGAGTTCGATGAGCTTGTGGATCGTGCGCCCGTGGCCACTGGTGCCGAGACCGATGCCGAAGGGCGGCCGGCGGTGGGTGACGAGCAACAGCGGAAGCTGTTTCGCTTCGTCAAGCCCTTGACGGACCCCTACGGTGCCACGGAGACGACCAACGGCCGGTATCAGGTGAAGATGCGCGAGCCGCATGCCCCGCAAGGCGCGCCCGCCCGCGTGCTGCTGCAGATCGGGGGCATCCTGCAGTTCATGGACAGCACGCTGCGCGTCTATGGCCACCCGGGGCTATTGGTCGTGGCCGAGGCGGTGAACGGCGCCGACTTCACGCCCTTCACCGAAGTCATTTGGTTCAAGCAGGCGCGGCTCGGTGCCGCCGTGTCATGGCATCAGGACGGCACCACCCATTGGCAGAGCCCGGAGCTTGACCGCGGCACCCACGGCTTCAATTTCATGGTGAACCTCTACCCCACCTGTCCCGAGAACGCCCTCTGGGTAGTGCCCGGCACCCACACCGGCGGCAAGGCCGACCTCAAGGCAATGATGGCCGGCAGCGGCTCCGACCGGCTCGAAGGCGCGGTGCCGATGCTCTGCAACCCCGGCGATGTGGCCATCTGCAACCGCCAGGTGGTGCACGGCTCGTTCCCCAACACCTCCGACACGCCCCGCGCCACCTTTGTGTTCGGCTTTCACCGTCGCTCGTCGGTGGCCGGCGTGCAGGGCTGGGCACCGCAACCATTCGACGACGCCTACATCGAGGCCAGCAGCCGGCTCATCCCGCTTGCCATCGATGCCCGCAGGCAACGGTTTCCGGGCGAGCAGGCCTATTCCTACCGACCGCTTGCGGATCAGCCCATCCGCCTCGATGACACGACCCGCAAAGAGGTGCTTCACAACTATCAGCAACGGATGATTGGGATCTGAGGTCAAGGCCCCCCGCCGAGAGAAGCGATGACGCTCTCTCTCGGTGAGCGTGGCTCGTTGCGAACGCACTCAACCGGAGCTTTGGCCAACCCCGAAGGCCGTGTCGAACGCGGCGGCGAGCGCTTTGCCGGCGCCGGAAAAGAAGTGGTCTGCGCCTTCCAACGTGATTAGGCGCGCGGACGCCTGCTCAGCGGCCCATTTGGCAGCGAACGCCGCGTCCACGAAGTCGTCCCGGTCGCCGTGGATGAGCACCGTGGGTGGGGCAGGTCGGTGCGGGAAGTCCATCGATGGCATGGGTGGTGCCACCATCACGACCTGGGCAATGTCTTCGAGCGCGGCGGCGGCGCGCCATGCGACATCGGCGCCGAAGGAGTAGCCAAGCAGCGTGAGGGTTCTGGCGCCAAACGTGCGGCGCACCCAGTTCGCGACACAGACGGCGTCGTCCGCCTCGCCGCCGCCACCGTCGAAGCTGCCTTCGCTGGCACCGACGCCACGATAGTTGAAGCGGATGGAACTGCCCTCGAGGCGCTGCCAAGCTTGCTCGGCGAGGCCCAGCACGCCGTCGTGCATGGATCCGCCATAGAGCGGATGCGGATGACAAAGCACGGCGTAGTTGCCGCCGCGGTCATCTACGACCAGTTCCAAGGCGCCGGCAGGGCCCTCGATGCGCGTCATGCTGTTCCTCAACCACCGGGCCCGGCCAAGAAGGTGACCGCGCCGCCGTTATGATAGTGCGACCCTCCGGCCGGCCATCAGTCCCTTAGTCCCCGCATTCTCATCGGGCAGGAAAGCAAAGGCCAGCGGCATATGTCCACGAAACAACACTCAGTTTGCATACGCGACGAGACAGCCGGCGATGCGGAAGCGGTACACGCGCTTCTTCTGGAGTGTTTCCCCACCACCGCAGAGGCGGACCTGGTCCGGCAACTTCGTCAGGATGGCGACATCGCGTTCTCGTTCGTGGCGCTCGCTGCCGATGCGGTCGTCGGCCACGTGGTCTTCTCGCGCTTGACAGCGCCCCGAGGATCCTTGGCACTGGCCCCGGTCGCCGTGACCACCGCTTCCCGGCGGCAAGGCATCGCTGCGGCACTCATCGAAACGGGAATCGCGCGCGCCAAGGCGAAGGGCCTCGCGATGGTGGTGGTGCTCGGTGACCCCGCCTACTACCGTCGCTTTGGCTTCCGCGAGCAGACCGTCGAGGGCATGTCCGGCCCCTACGCGGGACCCAATCTCATGGGACTCATGCTCGCAGAAGGCCAGCCTCGCGGCGATGCGATCGTGCATCCGCCCGCATTCGCCTCGGTTTAGCAGACAGCCAAAATGCTTAGGGCGGGGGGCTTGGTACCTTGGTGGGAAGCAGCTCACCAGGTACGAGTTCTTTTCAACTACGAGTACCCCCCTACGCTTCAGACCCCGACGAGTACCTTGTCCAGCTGGAGGCCGCCTGACACCTCAGTGCCATATGTGGTGAGCCGGTACAGGAACTTGACGCACACAACCTCCTCGTGCGAAGTTGGAGCCTGTGGAGGCACGTTTGGAGGTGAGAGTTTGGTCACGGTCAGGTCAGCAACCGGCGTGTTCGCATGCATCACGATCTGCCTGTGGGGTGGAGTGGGTGTTGGGGTGCGTGCAGAAGTCCGGGAAGTTCCGATTGCAGAAGTCATGAGAGAGTTCTGCGCGGTTGTTGTCGCGAACGAGGAATACTGGGCATGAAGTCAAATCGAAGAGTAGAACTTAGTGGCTGGCAAGGCGCGACAACTGGGTTGCGCGTGGCCGCTGACTCCAAGAGCCGGGTGTTTGAGCCCCTTAGGGGCAAGCTAAGGCAAGTCCAAATCGTATTGCCCGGGCATCGGATCCAGCCGGTCTGTCAGATCACTCCCACCTTTTGGACTACATGTCCCGAACTCAGATCGGCGGAGATAGGTCGGTGGATGGTGGCGCGCAGGGACAAGCCATGGCCGCGAGGACGCCCGCCGCGGTACGAGGCAGAGCTTGTTGGCATGGATGGTGGCACCATGTCGATCCGCATAGTCGAGTAGCGGACGAACAGCCCCTGGGAACACTCCCACTGCGTGCGGACTTGAAACCGCGGGCTGTCCGAAGCGGACTTGAGCGCCCATTGCCGCCGAGACGGACCCGGTGCTGAGCGATGCGCCCGATGCGCCGCTCCCCGAGCGCACGGACCGCTGGGGCCTTTTACCGGCACGCAAACATTTTCGTCCGACACAATGATGGAAAAAGTTTCGCCTTGACCCAACGCTCCACGCCTGCGCGGCGATGGGGTCGCGGGTCCCGGCGGCCGCCGAACGCTCAGCCCCTCAACCCCACGCTGAACCGCGTCACCCTCCGGAACGGCGATGTGGGAAATCGCCCGTCGTGCGCGAGACCGAATGTTCGTGCGTCGGGAGGGTGGCCCTGTCCCACCCGCGACACGCGTTGAACGGCGTTACGCTCCCGAACGGCAATCGCGTGGGAGATTTCCTACACCGTGTAAGACGAAATGTTTTGTGTGTCGGGAAACGCTGACGTTGACAGCGCCCAGAGGATCCTTGGCACTGGCCCCGGTTGCCGTGACCACAGCTGCCCGGCGGCAAGGCATCGCCGCGGCTCCTATCGAGGGGGGAATCGCGCGCGCCAGGGGCAGGGCGTCGCGATGGTGGTGGTGCTCGGCGACCCCGCCTACTACCGTCGCTTTGGCTTCCGCGAGCAGACCGTCGAGGACATGTCCAGCCGCTACGCGGGACCCAGTCTCATGGGACTCATGCTCGCACAAGGCCAGCCTCGCGGCGACGCGATCGTGCATCCGCCCGCATTTGCCTCGGTTTAGTAGACCGCCGAAATGCCTATGGCGCGCGGGTCTTGGGTGGCCGCTTGGTGGGGAGCGACCGAGAACCGGCCCGGCTGGCTGCTATTGGTACGGCCCTTGTCCCGAGGCCCAATGTCGCCACATGTACCCCGACCCCCACCGTCCCTGCCCATGCGTTGTGAATCATGCCGGGAGGTCGCGCATGGGCCGATATCATCAGCCAAACACCCCGCTGGAGCCTTGATGAAGATCGTCAACTGGAACGTCGAGTGGGCTACCGTGTCCTGGCGCACCGACGAGATTCTCAACAGAGTCAATCGGCACTCGCCCGAAGTTGCCTGTCTCACGGAAACGCACACCGGATTGCTTCAGGGCGGGCATTGGATCTGCGCTGGCCCCGACTACGGCTACGGAGTCCAGGAGAGCCGCCGGAAGGTGCTGCTCTGGTCCAGGGAACCCTGGGAGCATGTGGACGACATCGGCGACCATCGAATGCCGCCGGGACGCTTCGTGTCTGGCGTCACGCGGACTTCGGTGGGGGAGGTTGCCGTGGTCGGCTTGTGCATCCCGTGGGGACACTCGCGAGCCCACTCGGGATACAGCGGCGAGCGCAGGCGAGCGTGGGAAGATCACGAAACATACCTCGAGCATCTTGCCGGCGTTCTCTCTCGCGCACCTTCGAAGCGGTTGGTGGTGATGGGCGACTTCAACCAGAGTATCCCCAGGTCCAGCCGGCAGCGGTCCGAAAACTCCGCCCGTCGTGCCGCCCTGCTGCAGGACGCCATGCCATCGCATGTGACGCTGATCACTTCGACGCTCGAGTACAGGGGTCGCAGAACCATCGATCACATCGCCTTGAGCGCCGATATGGCACCCGCATCTCTGAGCGTCATCAGCAACATCCATGGAGAACGAAAGCTGTCCGATCACTTCGGCGTCGCTGCCGACGTCCTGGTTCGGAGTTCGTAATGACCACCTGATTCTTCGGTCCGAACCGGCGTGCGCAGCTTGTCCGCCTTCCCGATCAGATCCCTTAGGAGTCTGTTATAAATTAAGTTGTCATCTTGAGGTGGCCGTGGTGTACTCTTGCGATGAGGCGCAATCACGCACTCGAAGCGACGATCGTCGACAAGTACGCGGGGGTCAAGGGCCATCTGGACGAGCGCGGTCGCCGGATCTGGGCCGCGACGGAGTCGCGCGCCATCGGGCACGGCGGCGACGCGCTGGTGTCGGCCGCGACCGGGCTGTCGCGGCCGACGATCCGGGCCGGGCGGCGGGAGCTGGAGTCGGGCGGCGCGGCGGACGGCCGGACACGCCGTCCGGGGGCGGGGCGGCCCGGCGTCGAGCGGTCGCAGCCGGGCATCGGGGACGCGTTGGAGAAGCTGGTCGACCCGTTGACCCGCGGCGACCCGGAGTCGCCGCTGCGGTGGACGTGCAAGAGCCGGGAGGGATCCTCGCATCCGGACCGCGACGCGCAGTTCGGGCACGTCAACGCGAAGGCCGACGACTTTCTCCGGCGCGGCCAGGCGGTGGTGTCGGTGGACACGAAGAAGAAGGAGCTGGTGGGCGACTTCAGGAACGGCGGCCGGGAGTGGCAGCCGAAGGGCGACCCGGAGCGGGCGCTGGTCCACGACTTCCCGCAGGACGCGGCCGGGAAGGCGATTCCGCACGGCGTCTGCGACATGGCGCGCAACGAGGCGTGGGTGAACGTCGGCCGCGACCACGACACGCCCGCGTTCGCGGTGGCCTCGCTGCGGCGCTGGTGGAACGACATGGGCCGGCGCCGCCACCCCGGGGCGCGGGAGCTGTTCGTGGCCTTTTTCCCGACACACAAACATTTCGTCCCACACAACGATGGGCGATTTCCCACCTTGACCCAGCGCTCCACGCCTGCGCGGCGATGGGGTCGCGAGTCCCGGCAGCCGCCGAACGCTCAGCCCCTCCAACCCAAACCCTGAACCGCGTCGCCCTCCCGAACTGCGATGTGGGAAATCGCCCGTGGTGCGTGAGGCCGAATGTTCGTGCGTCGGGAAGGAGGCCTTGTCCCACCCACGACACGCGCTGAACGGCGTCACGCTCCCGAACGGCACCCGCTTGGGAGATTTCCTACGCCGTGTAGGACGAAATGTTTGTGTGTCGGGAAGCGGCCCAGACCGGATAGTCGAGCACAAAACTCCCCCAAGGCTTTGGTCACACCATGTCATTGGTACTTCCCGCGGGCCGTCAAAGCGACCTGACGCGGTCCGCGAACGCGCCGTACAGTTCGTTGAGGCGCGTCGCCAGCCACTCGTGCTGGCGCTGCCAGTCCGACTCATCCTCGGGATCCGCATCGCGCAGGTAGCAGGCGATGCGGCGGTCGCGGGCCGTGGGCGACTGGTCGCCCCACTCAAGCGGATAGCCGAGATCGCGCTCAATCTGGTCTCTCTGACCTTCAAGCCCTTGCAGGCGCTCGTCAGGACGCTCGCCATGGATGTAGAGCTCCACCCGCAGGTGTTTCTCTCGAGTGTTCATCGCCGCGCCCAGATGGACACCACTTCGCCCGATCGGGTAGGCCATCCAGCCCTGCGGCTGCGGTTTCCGGTTGCCCGCGACTCGCCCGTTGTGCGCATCGAGCGTGCTCTGCAGGCCGGCCCAATACTCGAGCTGACTCAGCCGCCCCTCCGACAGCTTTCTGTCGTCAACCGTTGCCGCGACGGACCTGGACCAGTCGTTGGGCATCGACACGACGTTGAACTTGGGCGCTTCCGGTGAGTCACCGATCCGCCACACCTCGATCTCCACACCGAAGAATCGATACTCCTCCGGGGTGATCCGGTTCAGCCAGTCCAGCACGGCCCGGTGTTCTTCCCTGAAGGTCGCGGCAAGCCAGACGACAGTCACGGCTTCAAGGCTTGCCGCGTACGTCAGCAGCTTGCCGAGATGGTCGTGGTTCGTCCGCTCCAGCTGGTTCTCAATGAGGACATACGAGCCCGCTTCCTCCCGACAGACGATGTCGGCCCGGAACGAGCCCAGTGATTTCTCGACCGCCTCAACCTCAAGCGTCAGTCCGAGGGACTCCCCGAGAAGGTCAAGGTTGTCCGCTTGCGCCAGCCACGGCGTAAACCCCTCGGCTTCGTGCGACCAGACCGTTCGCAGATCAACCTGCTCAAGCCGGGCCGAAGGCCCTTCCAGCCGTCTTGTGCCGCTCATGCTTTCCCCCAAAGTCGGTTCAGTCTTGCGGTCAACGATGCCTGCGCGCCCGGACCGGGTCCGCTGCATTGGTCGAAAGGCAGTGCGCGGCCCCGCCAGTCACCAACCAGTTCACGTCATGCGGGCAATGCAAGCGTCCCGTCGAGCAGCCGCTCCGCCCACTCGTAATGCCAGTTCGTTTTGGTACGGGTTTCGAACCGCACCAGTCGCGCATTGGGCACATCGAACGCCGCCGAGGAGTTGTGGTACACGACACGCTCCGCCCGCATGCCTTCCGTCAGCGACAGGAAGAACGGCCGGTAGTCGTTACCGCCCGTGAACACGATCCGGTCGTACGCATCTGCGTCAAGCTGCCGGAAATCCTCGTAAAGGTCCCGTCCCTTCCGGCGCTTGTAGCGATCAGCGTTGACCGAGAACGTGATGTCGTATGCCGGTGTCAGGTAATCCGCACGAATAAGTCCCCAGCCGGCCGAGAGGATGAACAGGTTCTCCGTCCCCGCCGCTACCGCCAGCCGCCGGAAGACGGGGTGCCGATACAGTTGCCACGCCGGCAGCAGTCCCCATGGGTTGTCGCCGGGGCGTCGGTTGTAGACCTCGAGTGCGTCGCGGAACGACCTCCCGTCGGCCACAAGGTCGTCCGGCCGTCGATAGGCGACGGTCGCATCCGCTGGCGCGCTACCCGGATCGCCTACGAAGCAAACCCTGCGCCCGTTCGCCTCACGCATATGGCCCGCCCCAGGCCCCTTGGCCGCCGCACATGGAAAGACAAGCGCTGTCCGTGGCGGGAACGCGGACAAAGTGTCACCGGCCGATCCCTGCGGCGCCGTTGGCGGACCCGGAGGTGGCTTCAACGTCGTCCTTGCTCCTGCCGTTCGCAGTGGCCGATCGACACCACCGGTCGACGGACCGCGGTTGATTGCGAAGTGGAACACCGTGTTCGCGCCTACCCTCGGGCCGGAGCGTTCCACGAGCGATACGCCGGCCAACGCCTCGAACTTCCTGCCGCCGAGCGCGCTGCAGACGTTGGGCATGTTGTCCTGCAGTCCTAGGCGCGCACCGACGTCGCCCGCGCGGATGCTGACCGTTTTCTGCCCGTCGCGCCTCGCCCCTACGACAAGATGCTCGGCGGCGAACGCCCGAATGCCGTCCGCTTGAGACGCGCCGTCGATATGGCTCCGGGCGACCCCGTCGGCGTTGGTACGACCCGCGGCGGGCACGACGGCCGCGACGTTCGAGGCAGCACTCGGCGCCGTGGTTCGCACGAACGAAACCCGTTCCGCGCCGACATCAACCTCGCGGGTTGCCCAGCCCGCCGCGAGCCATGACCTCGCCTGCGTATGCGATGTCGAGTTGCTCCACCACGCCTGATAGCGGCGCGCCGAAGCGGGGAGCCTGAAGCCCACCAGCGCCTCGAGTTCCTCAAACGACACCTGCCAGCGGTCTTCGGAAGTCGCCGCCAGGTGTTCTTGAAGCGCCGCGTACTTTCCGCCCGCTCGGTTCGGAGGCACATGGGCGCTTGGGAGAGTCGGCTTGGCGGCGGGAGGGGCCTCAGCCGTACGGGAGGAGGGGCGAGGTTCGTCGGGAGGCTCAGGGGACGCACGGTCATCTCGGGCTACGAGGATGCGCAGTTGTTCCTGGTACAGGGCATCGACTTCCTCGAACGCCGGCCCCGCACTTATGGCCTCCAACAGCTGGCGCACGGCCGAGAGGTGATGCAGGGCCCGCTCCGGACTCAAGGCACCATCGTCGTGTGCCCACTCGTTACGCGCATCCCTGGCCGCGTGCGCCAGAGTGAGTACCGACCGTCGCGACCGTCGCCGTTTCAACGGAAGCTCGTCGAAACGGTCTATGAAGGTCTTAAGGAGATGCAGGAGGTCGTGGTCGCGGAACGCGTCGGGCCGCATCCTGGGCAACGACGTCAGATACTCGGCAAGTGTGCGACGCAGCACAGGGAGCGCCTGATCTACCCGGCGTCGGGCGCGCTCGGACTCGCGACTTGGGTGCCTCACCGCAAGTCCTCCTCACCTTGGTCACGCAAACCTCTTGCCGGGCCCTGCCTCTGGAGGCCGGACCCCACACGGAAACCAAGTCCGAAGCGCAGGGCACCAAATTTCAGCCAGACCAGCGATTGGCCGAGTAGCACATAGGCGCTCACGAGGCCCGCCACGCCTTCGACGGTGCTCGCCATGATTTGTTCATCGACGCCCTCCCTTCCGATGCCGGAATCTTGCACAACACGGCAGTCGGTCTCAAGGATTCGATGGTGGCCCCCCTCGCGCAGGCGATCCGCCGCCGACGGCCGAGTCCTCGCACCCGTCCCGCGCTGGTGGGGCAGGTGAGTCGGGCACCCATGCACCGCGCGGGAGTCTAGCCGAAGCCGGCAGCGTCGTGACTCGCCCGCCGCCCCCAGAGCGCTCCATGCCGCCGGCACGGGCCAGTGCGGGGGGACCTTTTCCCGAGGGGGACCTTTTCCCGACACACGAACATTTCGTCCCACACGACAATGGGCAATGTCTCACCTTGACCCAGCGTTCCACTCCTGCGCGGCGATGGGGTCGCGAGTCGGGGCAGCCGCCGAACGCCCGGCCCGTCCAACCCCACGCCGAACCACGTCACGCTCCCGAACGGCAACCGCGTGGGAGATTTCCTACGCCGTGTAGGACGAAATGTTTGTGTGTCGGGAATGCTGCTTCTGTTGCTTCTATGAGGCGCAATCACGCACTCGAAGCGACGATCGTCGACAAGTACGCGGGGGTCAAGAGGCATCTGGACGAGCGCGGTCGCCGGATCTGGGCCGCGACGGAGTCGCGCGCCATCGGGCACGGCGGCGACGCGCTGGTGTCGGCCGCGACCGGGCTGTCGCGGCCGACGATCCGGGCCGGGCGGCGGGAGCTGGAGTCGGGCGGCGCGGCGGACGGCCGGACACGCCGTCCGGGGGCGGGGCGGCCCGGCGTCGAGCGGTCGCGGCCGGGCATCGGGGACGCGTTGGAGAAGCTGGTGGACCCGATGACCCGCGGCGACCCGGAGTCGCCGCTGCGGTGGACGTGCAAGAGCCGGGCGAAGCTCGCGGAGGCGCTGTCGGAAGCCGGCTGGCAGGCGGGTTCGACGACGGTGGGCCGGCTGCTGCACGAGCGCGGCTGCAGTCTGCAGTCGGTGCGCAAGAGCCGGGAGGGCTCCTCGCATCCGGACCGCGACGCGCAGTTCGGGCACATCAACGCGAAGGCCGACGACTTTCTCCGGCGCGGCCAGGCGGTGGTGTCGGTGGACACGAAGAAGAAGGAGCTGGTGGGCGACTTCAGGAACGGCGGCCGGGAGTGGCAGCCGAAGGGCGACCCGGAGCGGGCGCTGGTCCACGACTTCCCGCGGGACGCGGCCGGGAAGGCGATTCCGCACGGCGTCTGCGACATGGCGCGCAACGAGGCGCGGGTGAACGTCGGCCGCGACCACGACACGCCCGCGTTCGCGGTGGCCTCGCTGCGGCGCTGGTGGAACGACATGGGCCGGCGCCGCCACCCCGGGGCGCGGGAGCTGTTCGTCACGGCCGACGCGGGCGGCAGCAACGGGTACCGCTCGCGCGTCCGGAAGCACCGGCTGCAGCAGTTCGCCGACGAGACCCGCCTGCGCGTCCACGTCGGCCACTTCCCGCCGGGCACCGGCAAGTGGAACAGGATCGAGCACCGGCTGTTCTGCCACATCACGCAGAACCGGCGGGGCAAGCCGCTGCGCACCTTCGAGACCGTCGTCGACCTGATCGGCAACACGCGGACCGCGGCCGGACTCCGGGTCCAGGCCGGACTCGACACGGGCGAATGTCCCACCGGCGAGACGGTCACCCAGGCCGAGATGGACGCCCTGTCGCTCCACCGCGACGAGTTCCACGGCGACTGGAACCACGAACTGCGTCCACGGTGAAGGTGGAAATATAAAATTGGCTTGGATCCTTAGCTGGACGGGTCTGCCGGTCGATTTGGCCCGGATTGGGTCCGAAACGCGGGGCGCAATGCGCCTGACGGCGAAGCCAGACGCCAAAATGAGAATTGCTGGCCCCGAAGGCGAACCTTGCGGAAACGGAAGATCCGCCCCCCGAAGGTCGACATGGACTTCACCGACCTGAACCTGACCGCCTGCGGCGGTTCCTCGATTCTCGCCCGGACGGCCCGGCAGCACGGGCTGTTCGAACTGCTCGATGACGCGGTGCGGGTGAAGGTCCGCAACCGCGTCGCGACGGATGCGGAGACGCTGTGGGCGATCGTCGCCTGCCTGGCGCGGGGCGACGGTTCGCTGTCGGACCTCGACGCGCTGCGCGCCGCCGGCGTCGCGCAGCGCTGCTCGGGCTGCGCAACGTTCCGGAGGCGCGCCGTGCCGGGGAGTGGCTGGCGCGGCTGCGTCCGGTGGACGTCAAGGGACTCTGGGAGGCGGCGCGGCGGTTCGCCGAACGCGTGGCGCGTGCGTGCGCGACTTCACCTGCGACGAGGGCCGCTGCCGGGCGCGTCGGCAATCTGCCGCACGGTCTCGCCTGCCTGACCAACGTGGCCATCTCCATCGCGCGCCGCGGGCGCCGCTTCGAGCACCTGCCTCCCGCCAACCGGCACTGCGGCGCCCGGCCGCAGGAGGTCCTCGACCCGCCGTCCCGCCGAAGCGCCGCGTCCCGCCGAAGCCGACGCGGCGCGCCCGCGTCCTGCCCCGCAAGCCCCGCCGCGCCCAACGCGACGAACCGGCAGTCCCGGACCGGCCCGGACCGGAACCGGCGACACGCTGCGGGTCCGCCTGCCGTCGGACGAATCAGGACTTTCGAACATGTCTGGAAATCAGGGTGGTTGCATTCGCATAGGGAAAATGTTCTTGTTCCTGCTCCGTGGTCCTCTGCATGGTGGAGCCTTCCATGTTCATGTTCTCGATTGTCCCCCCCCCCCGCGCTTTGCCGGCGCCGTCATCGCAACTGTTGCACTTTGCGCACCGGTGGGTGCGGATTCGACTTCGACTGCGAGCGCGGGAGCGACCAGGGGCATGCTTCAGTCTGTGGCGACGAGCTGTCTTCTCGGCAATTACAGTCATGCGCTGGAACGTGAAACCGCTCTGCACGAGGAACTCAGGGCGTCGGGCCGTTGCTTCCTCGACTATGGCCTTAACCGCGCCCTCGACAAAGGGACACAGGTCGTCAAAGGGTACGGGAAGAGCGTGCTCGGACCGCGCTTCCAGCTGGTGGGAGACCTCGACTACTCGCGGTTCCCGGGTCGGTCCGATCTGATAGGCGGCCTCGACGCCGTCATCCCTGTTTCGGCCTTCTTCGGCAACGACGCAGGAGGCGAGGACTCGCGCTCGGCGCTGTTCTTCCAGCAGGGCGCTACGCGCTGGTGGGATCGCGGCAATTCCCTCCACAACGACCTGCGCCACGGCCTCGTCTACCGGTTCCGCACCAGCTCCGAGCCCGGCGCCGACATTCTCGGACTGTCGATGTTCCATCTCGCCAACGTCGAGCAGGGACACGAGGTCGTTGCGCCCGCGGTCGACTACCTTGGGCGATGGGGAAGCGCTTCATTGCGCTACTTCAGCCCGACGACGGACTGGCGCATCACCGGCGCGGGCCGGATGGAACGAGCCCTCGAGGGGATGGAATTCGCCCTTGGCGCCGACCTCACATCGACCGTTCGCCTCCGCGCGACCGGGTATCGGTGGGAAGAGGAGGACGGGTCCGGCAAGTGGACCCACGGCGTCCGTCTGGGCGCCCGCTGGCAGCCGCACCCATGGCTGCACCTTGAGGCCGGCTATGACAGCAGCGCCTACACCGTCGTTCTCGGCAACGAGAGCATGAGCGTGGACGACAATTCCTTCTCCGTCCGCGCGACGTTCCGCATGCCGTTGGGCACGCGGTCGAGACCGCCGCGGTGGGAGGGTCTGGGTCTGGCGGCTGGCGGCCTGGCGCCACGAACGACCGATCTGTGGCGTCCTGCGGAGGGCGTCGGGCGGATACGCGTCGGCACACGCGCCACGGCGGAGAGCATGGTCAGCCGCGCCGAGGTGCGTTTCGTCACGGACACGCTCAAGAGCGGCGAAGAGGTGCAGCTGGAGGTCGTGCTCCCGGCGGCGGCTCACGAAGACATCCGCATCGCGGTCCGGCTCGTGCCGGGAAGCGGCGACCACCCGGCCGTGGCGGGCGAGGATTTTGTCGAAGAAGCGGTGGAGGCGACGATTCCGGCGGGCGCGAAACGGAGCCGGGTGTCCATGCGGCTTCTTCGCAACGACAACCTGCGGGAGAATCGCAGTGTCGGCGTCACCCTCTCTGTGGTTTCGCCATGACCTGCCTCGCGTTTCAGCGAATGAGGTCAATCGCGGTCTCCGCAACGCCCCGTGTCGTCGTCGCGCTCGCCCTCGTCACGGTTGCGTCGATCGGTTTGCAGGGCTGTTCGAGTTCGGGCAGTTCGTCGAGCGAGCCGACTGACGAAGCGGTGATCACACCGCCAAACCCCGCTGCGGACCTTGTGGTGGATTCCGCATCGGTCAGCGACAGCAGCCCGGATGCGGGTGCGTCGTTCACGCTGCGCGCGACGGTTCGCAACCGGGGCGACGCCGGTTCGGCAGCGACGACGCTGCGCTACTACCGCTCCTCGGACGCGACGATCTCGGCGTCCGACACGCAGGTTGGCACCGACGCGGTCGGTGGCCTGGCCGCGTCGTCGGCGAGCGCGGAGTCGACTTCCCTGACCGCGCCTGCAGCGGCCGGAACCTACTACTACGGTGCCTGCGTCGACCCCGTTGGGGACGAATCGGACACCGACAACAACTGCTCCGGCGCGGCCAGGGTGGATGTGTCCAGCCCCGACGGCGGCGCCTCGGACTCGTACTGCCGTGCTGGCGACACCCTGCAGCCGGGTCAAAGTTGCACGATCTACACCACGAGCTTCACCTTCGATGTCGAAAGCTCCGGGCGCGGGTGCCTGCGCGCCGGAGGAATCCTCAGCTGCAGCGGCAGCAGTCAAAACCTGCGCAGCACAACGCTCAACGGCGTTCGGATCACCTTTGTCGCCCGCCGGAATGCCAACGACAGCTGGACGATCGACGAGATCGATCCGAGCCCCGACGGAAGCGGCGGCGGCACGGACGACCACGGCGACACGTTCGCCGACGCAACCCGGGTGGCGATTCCGTCGACGACCGCCGGCGAACTCGAAGAGGGCGGGGACCGGGACTACTTCCGCGCAGAGGTGGCGCAGGCGGGCACCTACAGTGTGGAAACCACCGGGAGCACGGACACCTACGGGACGGGGTTCGACGGCAACCGCTCGCTCCTGGAATGGAACGACGACGGCGGGTCCGGCAGCAACTTCAAGATAGAGGGAGACCTCGAGCCCGGGACGTATTTCGTCGAGGTGCGGGGATTCAGTTCTTCAACCACTGGCACCTACGAGGTGGTGGTGCGCCCGGTGTCCGGTGGCGGCGGCGGGGACTCCTACTGCCGCGACGGGCAAAGGATCGACAACGGTACCGAGTGCGACATCTACAGCACGGACGCCGTTCTGGGGATCGACTCGTCCGGGCGTTTCTGTACCCGGAGCGTTCCCGGCTGGGGCGATGGCTGTACAAGGGGCAGTGTCGGGGGGCGATGGCTGATCGACAGAAGAGGAGGAATCAGAATCTACGCCACCCGCACGACCAGCGCCTACTGGACCATCGACGATGTCGAACCCGAACCGGCGGACTGAACTTGGGTAGGACGCCATGTAGTCCCCAAACGGCTGGCCCCCGACACGCAAGGTCGGGTCGACGTCGCTCCGTCAGCCGGTTGCCTTCGCGTCCCCTCCGGTCGAGACGGTCGTCCTGCGGGTCCGTCGCGAAGACGACCCTTACGGTCGATCCGTGATCGCCGCAATCTGTTGGCTTCCCGACGCCGGCGAGGTGGAGATTCGGATGTCTATTGTCCGTCATGTTCAGTTGCGAATCCGGCCATCGGCGCCCGGCTCGGCGCAAGGCGACGGCGAGGGGGGCGAGTCGGATACGCATCGCCAACAGGGGATGCTGGCCATGCGTTTTGAGGCCCGTCGATCATGGTCCTGAGGGTCGCACTGCTTGTCGCAGTGTCCCTGACGTTGGCCGTGGTCGTCTGGTGGACGGCGTGGCGCGGAGCGGACACGCAAGGCCCGCTGCCGGAGGCGCCCGACCCCACGGCCCCCGCAGCGAAGGCGGCGCCACCGGGCACCGCCGGCGGCGCTGTCGTTCCCACCTCGGCGCCGCCGCTGTGGCGCGCGATCGACGAGGGGACGGTGGACGTCAAGCCGCCGTTCACCGATGGCTGGTCGCAGGCGGGCCGCGTCCTGGTGGACGTCACCCGGGCCGCGGCCGCGGCGCGAACCTGGCGGGCCTTTTTTCCCGACACACAAACATTTCGTCCTACACAACAATGGGCATTGTCTCACGTTGACCCAACGCTCCACGCCTGCGCAGGGATGGGGTCGTGAGTCCCGGCAGCCGCCGAACGTTCAGCCCCTCCAACCCCGCGCTGAACCGCGTCACCCTCCCGAACGGCGATGTGGGGCATCGCCCGTCGTGCGTGAGACCGAAATGTTCGTGCGTCGGGAAGGAGGCCTTGTCCCACCCGTGACACGCGCTGAACGGCGTCACGCTCCCGAACGGCGCCTGCGTGGGAGATTTCCTACGCCGTGTAGGACGAAATGTTTGTGTTTCGGGAAAAGCTAACCTGTGCCACCGGAACTTCCGACAACCGCGAACGCCCCGCCAGCTTCTCGGCCCCATCTGGAAGCCAGCGCGCCAAAGTCTCGAACTCCAACGCCGACGTGCCGTTCGTCGGCGCGCGCCCGCGGCCATAACCCGGCGAGCACGACTGCGGTCCTGATAGTCTGAAAAACCCGCCAAACAGAACGCCGTTTGCCGAACCGGGTTCCCGCACCCAATCGCTCGACCCCCCCCCCCCCCCCCCCCCCCCGAATTCCGCAAGGTCTCGTGGTCACCATGCGCTTCGGAGCGCAGAAACCCTACCTAACCAGACAACGGCAAGCCAGCGGCCCAACCAGGGCCCGATGCGATACAGTTACGGAAAAGCAGCCAACCCGTCAGGCCCTGCACTCCCACGCCACACTAACCACGCGAGAACCCAAGTGCCGCCCCAAAGCCCGCCAACCATTGTCGACGAATCCGGCAACTCCCAGCAGCACCAGGCGCTATTCCACTACACCTCAATCCAGTCCCTGCGCGGGCTTTTGAAATCCGGCACGATTTGGGCGAGCCACATCGACCATTTGAACGACGCGTCGGAACTGACGCAGATCGGACGTAGCCTGAAGTCGGCATGTGTCGGCTACGCGGGCAGGTTCGCTGATCAACAAGCCCGTTCCCTAGATTTCGCGCTCGATTTCGTGTCCGTCGTCGCGAGCAGCTACTTCGACGCCCGCCCGAGCCGTGGTTCAGCACGCCTTCCGTCTTCATTGCCTCCTTCTCGGCTCACAACAGCCCCTACATCCGCCAAAACGGCATGTTGAGTCAATGGCGCGGCTACTGCGGACACGACGGCGTCGCCGCCGTTTTCGACAGGAAGGGACTCGAGCAGCTCCTGGAGCCGGAGCGCGAGCGCTTCCTTTACCTTTCGTGCAGCTTGGAGGAAGTCGTCTATGACCGCGGCAACGTTGAACTCGACGATGGCAAATTTCCAGGGGTAGTCGAGGCGTTCGAAGACCTCGCCCGCGCCTTGCCACCTCAGGGTCGTGCCTCCGAGAGCACGAAAAAGCAGTGCCAGACTCGCCTTGTCGAGCGGTTGCTCCCGGCAATGGCACGGGTCAAGCACCGTGCCTTTGCGGACGAAACCGAATGTCGCGTTGTAGCTGTCCTTCCCGGCCACGAGAAGGCCGACAGTCGGCAAACCCCAAACCACCGCACCCAACGAACCAAGTCCGTCCATCATCGCGCCGCGGAACGCGGTTCGATTCCGTACATACGTCTGTTCAAAGACCCTGATAGCGCAAACACCGACTCCTCTCGACTTCGGCGTGCATTTCCCGACACACAAACATTTCGTCCCACACAGCAATGGGCAATGTCTCACCTTGACCCGGCGCTCCACGCCTGCGCGGCGATGGGGTCGCGAGTCCCGGCAGCCGCCGAACGCTCAGCCCCTCCAACCCCATGCTGAACCGCGGCACCTCCCGAACGGCGATGTGGGAAATCGCCCATCGTGCGTGAGACAGAATGTTGGTGCGTCGGGAGGAGGCCCTGTCCCACCCGCGACACGCATTGAACGGCGTCACGCTTCCGAACGGCACCCGCGTGGGAGATTTCCTACGCCGTGCGGGACGAAATGTTTGTGTGTCGGGAAAAGCTGTTGGCATGTCGTGATGCTGTGTTCCCGATCTCATGGGGGCTCGGCCTCTCAGCAGGCCGCATTCCCGGCGACACGAGCGCACATCCACTGCCTTCGAGTCGGTCTAGGGTGCCCTTGGTGCCGGGGTAAGGAGCGCTGCCCGGAAGGCGGCGGTTCCTCGTGGCGCTGGCGGCCGGCCGGGTAGTCGTTGTGTGGGGACGGCGTTTTTCGCGTCCACGCACAACGAAATCCGCTATGATTTGGCCGCAACGGACACGGCGCGGAACATGACCTACGCCCGCCAACAAGCGCTGGACGACCTTTCCTGTGGCGTCCTCCCCCGTCAAGGCAAGTGGAGCGACGAAGACTATCTGTGGCTGACCGACGCAACCAATCGTCTGGTCGAGTTCACCGATGGCTTTGTCGAAGCGCTGCCGATGCCCACCGTTGCGCACCAGCTCATCCTCGCGTTTCTGCACGACCGTTTTCGCGAGCACATCGTGCCGTTGGGCGGGATTGCCCTGTTTGCCGCCGTGCGCGCGCGCATCCGCTCCGGCAAGTTCCGGGAACCGGATCTCGTGGTGCTGCTCGACCGAGACGACGACCGCGTTCAGGACCGGTTCCTGTTCGGTGCCGATCTGGTTGTGGAAGTGGTCAGCCCCGACGGACGGCGGCGTGACCTCGTGGAGAAGCCGCTCGACTATGCCGAAGCGGGCATCCCGGAATACTGGATCGTCGATCCTCGCGCAGAGACGATTACGGTTCTTGCCCTTGGTGGCGACGCGTATCGAGAACACGGCGTCTTTCGGCGCGGCGCCCTTGCAACCTCGCCGCTGCTCGAAGGGCTTGAGGTGGACGTGGCAGCGACGTTCGACGCCGCGCGCCGTCGAAACTGATCCGGCCTGGCCCCTTGTCCCAAGGCACAGAGGCCCCACATACACCCCACCATCCACCGGAGAGACGCCATGGCCCGAGTGCAGGTTGCGATCAATGTTCCGGACATCAACGAAGCGGTTGCCTTCTATAGCCGCCTGTTTGGCGTTTCGCCCCACAAGGAGCGTCCGGGCTATGCCAACTTCGAGGTCGCAGACCCGCCGCTGAAGCTGGTGCTGTTCGAGCAGGAGGGGCCGGACAGGCTCAATCACCTCGGCGTGGAGGTGGAGGCCACCGCTGCCGTCGCCGCCGAGACCAAGCGCCTCGCGGCTTCGGGCCTCGCAACCGAGGTGGAAGACGGCGTGGTGTGTTGCCACGCGGAGCAAGACAAGGTGTGGGTGCGAGACCCAGGCGACATCCGCTGGGAGATCTACGCCATCACCGACGACATGCTCGAAGCCGGCGACTCTGCGGCGGCCGAGTCGACCACCTTGACGGCCAGAAGCGTCGCGAAGCGGCCATGCTGCTCATGACCTGAGAGGCGTTTCATCGCACCGGGGAACTGCCGCAGCGATGTACAATCCGCGCGTCAGTCGAGGAGTTCGGGGGGCCTTTTCCCCGACAAAGGGGCCTTTTCCCCGACACACAAACATTTCGTCCCACACAACAATGGGCAATGTCTCACCTTGACCCAGCGCGCCACGCCTGCGCGGCGATGGGGTCGCGAGTCCCGGCAGCCGCCGAACGCCCAGCCCCTCCAAACCCCACGCTGAACCGCGTCACCCTCCCGAACGGCGATGTGGGAAATCGTCCCTCGTGCGTGAGACCGGATGTTCGTGCGTCGGGAGGGAGGCCCTGTCCCACCTGCGACACGCGCTGAACGGCGTCACGCTCCCGAACGGCACCCGCGTGGGAGATTTCCCCCGCCGTGTAGGACGAAATGTTTGTGTGTCGGGAAACGTCGCGAGTATCACCGCCACCTTGGCGGTAACAGCGTGGATGTTGGCCAGCCGTTTTCGTTCCGGGTACTCAATCCGCTCTCGCACGAGCGAGCCAAAGTCCAATTGGCTGATGCCGTGGGCGTCATCAGGGACCAAGTGGTCGCGCTTTCTGGACCTCCCTGCTGCCGTAGCAGGTCCATAGCGGGTCGCATAACGTCCTTTTTGGCCCCCCTATGATATGGTCGGGAAATGGACGAGTCCGCCGCCCTCGAGCAGCGCCGCGGCCGCGACAGTCGCGCCCCCCTCAAGGGGGGCAGCAGCCGCGTTCGGCGTAGCATGGGAAACGGGTTGACTGTAGCGCTCCGTCGATGCCCACGATTCTGCGACACGGTCCGTACCGGTTCTTCTTCTATTCCAACGAGCAGGAGGAACCCGTGCATGTTCATGTCGAACGGGACGGGAACGTGGCGAAGTTCTGGGTGGACCCGGTGAGAGTGCAGCGCAGCGGGGGATTCCGACGGCCGGAAATCCACCGGATAACGAGGCTGGTCGGGGAACATCGGGAGCGGATCATGGAGGCATGGGATGAGTATTTCAGTACCTGAAGCGCACCTCGCCGAAGTGACGGCTGTCGAGGTTTCCGAGGAGGCGCTGAGCGTGGAGTTGAGCGACGGCAGGACATTGGCCGTGCCCACGAGCTGGTATCCGCGGCTCGCCTACGCGACGGACGAGGAACGCGGAAACTGGACGGTTGTCGATGGCGGTCACGGGATCCACTGGCCGGAGCTGGACGAGGACGTCAGTCTGGCGGGCCTGCTGGCGGGTCGTGCTTCAGGTGAAGATCAGCGATCGCTGAGAAACTGGCTGGAGCGGAGAGCCGGCCGGTGAGTTCGTAGCGGAAGGGCACAGGCGAGTTACGTCGGGCTGTCAGGCCAAAAATTTGAAGCGACAGACCTCTTCGAGCACTGCGGCCGCGATGTCGCGACCCCGGCCGCCGGCGCCACACCGACCCTCTTCGCCGGCGACGAGACGACCACCCGACGGTTCTGGGAGTCCTTCACCGTCACCATCCAGAACCCCAACACGCGCCGCGCGTACCTCACGGCCCTGCGCGCCTTCGACGACTGGTGCACCAGCTACGGCATCGCTATCGAGGACGTCGAGCCGATGGTCGTCGCTGCCTACATTGAGGAGCTGACGAAGCGACGTTCGCCGGCGACCGTGGCGCAGCACCTGGCGCGCCGTCCAGCCTCCGCCGCCCCTTTTCACATGGGGTCGGCTGGTTGCACCCCAGGCTAGCCAAGCCTAGCCAGGCTAGCCGCCCCAGGGTCCCTTGGGCTTATGGTCTAGAACTCGGCTGATGTACGAGCCCCTAGACTGTCCCCGTGCCGTGAACTCGGTCCATACCGTCGCCGAACACGCTCCGTACCACCACTCAACGCCATCGGGGAACCGGACGTAGATTCGCTCGGCTTCAGGATCGTAGGCCTCCGCCACTATTCGAGTAGAGCCGGTCACTGGTTTCCAATCAATCATTGGTTGTTTCTCCGAATGTGCCACGCCATGCGGCCAGCGCAGAACTGACGTCCGGCGTGGTGGCTTGCTTGCGCCACGTCGCCAGAGACGGATCCGCTGCGTCCGGCTGGGGCCTCGGCAAGTCGAGCATCACGCGAGCCGGCAACACGACGGCCTCGCCACTTACGAGTGCCTCGCCGGTTCGAAGACTCGGGAGAACCGAGGCCAAGCCGGAGATCATGTCGGGGAGCGCGGCCCTGATCGTGCTCTGATCTCCGGCGTTGGAGAGCCTCAACGCGAGAATTGTACCGCACTGGGCCAAGGCCGTGTCGGGGAGTTCTGACGGGCGTTGTGTTACGAGAAGTAACCCGACACCGTACTTGCGGCCTTCCCTCGCAATGCGGTTGGCGGATTTCCGTGCCAAGTCGCTGGCGTCAGCCCCTAGATACCTATGGGCCTCCTCTAGGACGATGAGAACAGGCCTCGGCCGGCCGATCCCTACATCGCCCTTTTCGGTTCGAAGGGCGACCTCGAAAATCAGGTTCAGCACAACCCCAACGGCCAGGTCCGCGGCGACGTCGGGTACGCCGCTGAAGTTCAGAAACGGAAACGGCGCGGTCGCCACCGAGCCATTCTTGGACGAGGTGCACGAGCGGATCATCTCCTGCCGGACAACCCTCTGGCCCCCTGAAGAATCGAAGCCGTGGATCGAGGAGGCCGCGACGCAGCTGGTCGGGTGCCGTACCGTGCACCCCGTGATAGGCGCCCTTGTTTGGCGGCGTACTGCCCGGACCGTACGGTTTGAACTTGGCTGGGCGGAGGTCTTGCGGCGAGCCGTTCTCCTCGATGCAGGGCGTGTCCCCGGCCACAGTCTCGTTGTTTTCGCGATCCAACTGATGCCACACCCTGCGCAAGTCAAAAGGCACCGGCGTATCCACGGTAATCGCGGCTTCATCGAGGTCGAGCCACTTTGCCTCCGAGACGAATTCGCGCCGGGCTGCCGTTACGAGCTCGGCGTATCGTTGGTGAAACGTGCTTCCCCCCGTGACTCCGAATACGTGCAAGATCTCGTTCGCCGAGAGCGCCCAAAACGGTACGCGCAACCCACTTTGGCCCGGGGCCAAGACACTCTTGACGCTCGCCATCCCTGCGAGCGCCTGACCATATTCACCGTGGGAGTCGATGACGACAATGTTCGCTGCGTCCCATCCGCCCCTGACGAACCCCTGGAGGAGCGAGGCGACCGCACTCGTCTTTCCGGAACCGGTGGACCCCACCACGGCACCGTGTCGCACGACGAATCTGGACGAGTGTATGCACAATGGGACGTTTTCCGCCGCCGCCAAGCATCCCAAGCGCAGATGTTCAGTGTCAGGTTTCGGGAAAATGGCGGTCAGTTGTTCCGGCGTGGCGAAATGCACTGGATCGTCCAGCCCCGGATACGAACCCACGCCTCGCTGGAAACGTCCGCTACCGCGGTCAATCTCGCCGAGGAGTTGAACCTGCAGCCACCGTTGGTCCCGCTGAACAGCGTCACTCGGCTGCAATCGCCCCGCAAGCTCAGCGATGCCGACGAGTTCCACCGTCGCGATCAAGTCCACGAGCCCTTGCGGAATACGCACCAGTGAACCGACCTGTCCAACGCGGTGGATCTCTCCCCTGTATATGGGTGTGATCCCGGCAAGATCTTCGTTCAAGGCGACGGTCACCGTTGCGCCCAGAACGTGCTGCACCTTGCCGATGGTCGTCGGATCGGTAGACCTCATGATGGTCTCGTGTCATTCGAGCCACCGGTTCCCGCGGCCCCATCAGCGACGCCCGATGGAATGTGCCCGTGACCGTAGTCGCGCGCGGTGCTCCTTGCGAGATATCCGGCCAGTTCGTTGAAATCGCAAAGCGTGAATCGGTCGGTGTCCCACCAACTTGGTGTTTCCTCTCCCGGAACCTGCCACCTCCCCCGTATTCCGCCGAGTATCGCCTCTCGCTGTGCCACTACCTGCAGGTTCGGCGCCAAGGACGCCCGGTCGGCCAAACTGTCGGGGATATCATCGAAACAGAACGCTATGTATTCCGACCGCTCCCTGCGCATCGCCGAGTCGAACAGCATCTCATTGAGGTGTTCGTCGCCAAACGAGTAGCCGCTGATCAACATGAGAGTTTCCGGTTCATTCAAGGATCGCCTCAACCTGTCTTGGAGGACGACGAAAGGTACCCTGCGCGACTCCTCGTACTTTGCGTCCGAAGGGTATATGGCTGCCGCAAGTCCCTCCGGCACTGGCATCCCGATCCTGACTAGCTCGCCGTCATCCTTCCATCTCCAGTTCAGGGACCCATGCAGCTTCCACAGCCTGACGAGGAACGAGGGCATTGTTTCACCGTCTGCGCCTGGCATGGCCTCCACCAGGTCAGTCTGGAACCGGGCCTCGATGTTTCCTACGAAGCCGTCGAAGTAGGTCGCCTGAGCCTGTTCGAGGGCGGCCTCAAGCAGCAGGTCGTAGTTGACGGTAAAGAGCTCCAAAGGCATGGCATAGCTGGCGCGAGCGGCCCAGGCAGCAAGGGATTCGGTACCCGACTGGTCGGCCTCGTCGATCTGCAATGCGTTGACGATTTCCCGGCACATCGAGATGTCCAAGGCTCCCGCAGCAGAGCCGGTCAACCCATCCACCGTGTCGTCGGCCCCAACTAAAGCAGCAATCCGTCGAAGTCTGCTCAAGGCTTGCTCAAGCGTACGGCCGTTCAGAGCACGTTCTAGCGCCGGAAAATCGTTGCCGAGTGCCTGCAGGACCGTTGTCTTCAGTTCCTGCACGTCCGGCAACCCGCATGCCTTCCCGACGCCGGCACCCAGGAGCATGCACACGTGTCGGGACCGAGAAGCCAGCTTCGAACCTAGCGAAGCCACGAACCGGCGTGGGTCATGTTCCTTCATCGGGAACTCCGCCTGTTTTTCGGAAGCGGCCGTGTGCGGGAGGTCTGGAGGTCGCTGGAGGCGGCCTTTGGCGTAGTCCCGGGCCGTGTCGTCGGCGATCTTTGAGAAGCGGAAACGTTCACCTAAGCGTACTGCCCGTACCCAATGCCCCTGACGTGGGGCTCCTGGTGCAGCAGCTTCCGAAGCCCGGCAAGCCAATCCCGGTCCCACCCCAGCGCGTCGGCCACGGCGTCGTCCCAGATCTGCCGTACTTTGTGCTCGCCGTCGCGGTATTGCGGCACTTCCGTGTCCGCGGTGGCCTCCCAGCAGCGAGCCAGCGCGTCAACCACGTCGCTGTCAGAGAGATCGGGCAATCGGATCGTCTTTAGACCTGCGGGTCGGTATTGTGGAAACGCCAGCTTCCTGCCGGGATTGCGAAGGAGCTGTAGCCGTCCAACAGTCGAGTTTAGGAAGAGGGCGGCAGCCTTCGCCTTCTCCAGCGTGATGCCCGGCACGGGCAGCCAACCTACGCCGACACACGGCTCCTCCTGCGCCACCGCTGTCAACCGACCTGTTCCTGTATCTTGACCAGCTGTCACCAGCAGATGGGCGGCCCGGCCCACGATCCGCCGGGCGGTATCAGGATGCTGCGGACGATTGGTGCTGGGTATTGCTACCCAGTCCCGCCGAGGAACGGACCTGCTGGGGGCGCGATAACAGTCCGGTACGCCTCGGATGGTTCGCTGGGCGTCGGTACTCTTGGATTCGAAAACCGGAAAACTGCCGGGCGCATTGGCGTTGGTCAAGCCGAAATCAGCCATCTGCGCCCCGCCACTCAACACCGCGGACGGCACCAGTTTCTGGTCCTCCATCCGAAGCAACGACTCGTCGGTGGCGACGTGGAAGGCTGCATTGGCCAGTTCAGGCGCGCGAAAGACCCCCGCCGTCCAGTCGCCGGCGACGACACGCTCGGCCGGCCACTCCGAGACTTCACCCCAGCCGTTCGACAGCAGCCCCGTCTCACATTGGACGAGGCAATCGTGGAGTCGGGCCACGGCCTGATCGCCGACCGGCATCCGGTCCAGGCTGACAATTCGCGTGGGCTTGGCCCCTTCTTCCGGTTCACGTCGTCGGGCGACGATCAGACTCTCGTTGATGGATGTGTTCTGACTCAGGTTGATCTCGCCCGGCTGGTGACACGTGAGAAGCGTGTCGATATGGAACCGCTGGGCGAAGACCTGGCGCATGCGCAGCGCGGCAGGCCCTGTGAACACGATCGTCGGCCGAACCATCGCCACAACGCCATCGGCCGCATCGGCGCATTTGTCGCCAAGTGCCTCAAACAGCGGGCCAATCGACGTCTTGCTCACGAATCCGTCCAGATCGGAGTCGTTCTGGACAAGCGCCTCCTCCAGCCTGTCGACCCTTTCTCTCAAATGCTTCCTGATCCCCGCCGAGAACTTCTCCCCCATCTTCTCCCTGCTCGTAAACGGCGGGTTCATGATGACGACGCGTGCGTTGAGTACGCCATCGACCGCATCTTCAAGCGTTGGATCTTCTTCTGCCATTTGCAGGCGCTCCGAGCCGACCTGTTGGTCGGCGAGGCCGCTCAGTTCACCGCCCGCGGCGACAACCCGCCGTTGTGCGAGCAATTCAAGCGAACCGGCCCGTACGTCCGTCATCGCGTCCGCCTTCGCGCCGTACGGCATCCGGTGCAGGCACATGTTTCGATAGGTCACGTCGACATTGCCTGCCGTGAGCTGGGCGGCCGCAAGCTGCAGCGAGACGGGGTTGAAGTCTAGGCCGACCATCGTTTTCTCCACCGCGAACTTCTGCAGCTGCGCGAGGTGGTGTTCGTCCGCCCCACCTTCGCGCGCCCGGCGCTTCATTTCGGTGAGCGAAGCGGCGAGCAGCGTTCCGGACCCGCACGCCAGATCAACCACTCGATGGCTCTCCCATGTAGCCGGATCGGTCCAGTCCCCATCAGGAGTCGCGGCGTCAAGGGCAAGCCGGGCCAGCAGGGAGGCGGATACCGGGCGGGTGAAATAGGCGCCGTCGGACGCCTGGTTGCCCATGACCTTGTTGAACAGTTCGCCCGCGTAATCGGCGCCAAGTTCGGCATAGTCCCTGGCAAGTCGCTCGGCTTCTGCGGCGATATGCCGTACGGCCATGTTGAGCCCCGATTCCCGCCCGGTGTCCTGCACCTTCTCGATGACCTCGATAGCCGGTTCGAGCACCGGGCGAAAGTCATGGCGGGTGATCGCGTTCCAGTGGCGCAACGCGAGCAGGGCCGCGTTTGGCGCCGCCTTGACCTCGTCGAGGCCGACGATCCCCGGCAGCCATGCGCCCTCGGCGATCCGCTGATGCAGCATGGCGGCGTTCATCAGCAGGAGGGACGCGACGGTGCAACCGTCGGCGCTGTCCTTGCCAGCGGATTCCCGGTCGATGCCGAAGTGGGCGTTGAGGGTGGCGGCCAGCTCGTCCTCTTCGAGGCGCATCTTCGCCTCGGCAATGACTTCCTCAAGAGTATTGACGCTGCGCTGCGCCTTGTCGCGGCAGAGGCCCGACCGTTCGAGGAGGTTGACGAAGATCCCGAGCTCGTCGGCTTTGGACGCATCGAGAAGGTTCAGGGCGCGCTGTTCGCGGCGCTGCTCACGTTCCTCCGCGGTGGAACGCTTCCGCGGGTGCGCGATCTTGTGACCGCCCTCGCCGTTGAGCATCTTGCGACCCGCGGCCTTGGTCTTTTTCACGTTGACGGGCCCAGGCGTACCGTCCGGTTTTGCCTTCTCTCGTTCCACGCCTTGCTCGCGCAGTTCGACTCGGCCGTCCTGGTCGAGCTTGCCGGAGACGATCCGGAGGGGCTCGGTGTTTGGTGGCAGGGGCGGCGGTTTCGGGTCCGACCCTTTCGGCTCAGGGTCCGGGATCGCCAGGGAGAGTGCCCGAAGGCCCTTCTCGCCTTTGACGGTGCCGCTGGCGACGCTGGCAGCTACTGCACCTTCGACGCTGCCCTTGTTGCCTTCGTGGAGGTACCAGTTGGCACGGCGGGATTCGCCCAAGCCGATGCAGACGATGGTGGATTCCTGGGCCTCTTCCGGGGGATCGCCCGGAAGGTAGATTTCCATCAAGTCGGAGAGCCGTTCTTCTATCCGGTCGTCGTGGGCGCGCAAGGCCATCAGGATCTGGCCCAGTGCCTGCCAGCCGTCGTCGGGATTGTTGGTGTTGGCAAGCCACGTCTCGGCGTCCTGGTTCGGCGGAATGACGATCGGGCAGAGGATGTAGCCCATGTCCTTGCCTGGGGAGCGGCGCATGACTCGGCCGACAGCCTGTATGACATCGACGGGCGATCTGCGGGGCTCCAGGAAGCCGACCGCGGAGAGGGCGGGAGCGTCGGTGCCTTCGCCGAAGATCCCGACGTTCAGGATGCCGAGCGGGGATTCGCCAGTGGCCTGGCCGAGTTCGGCGGTGGCCTGGTCACGCTCGGCGACGTTGCTCTTCGCATCGAGGTGGCGCAGGGCGTAGGGCGCGGGATCGTCCGTGATGCCGTCGGCCGCGAGGCGGCCGGCGACCCATTCGCGGACGGTCTTCGATTCGAGCGCCTCGCGCATCTGCTTCGATTTCGCGACGGTGTTGAGGAAGTTGATGGAGGATCGAATGACCCTGCGGTCGCCCTTGCGGCGGGTGGCGCCACCCATGACGAGCGCCAGCGCGAGGCCGCGGAGGAACTGAACGGTGGAGAGCTTGCTGCCTTTCCTGGCGGCGAGCTCATTGGCGGTGTTGTACGCCTCGGGGTCGTTCACGCCGAGGGCGATGATCCGGTAGTCGGAGAGCCAGCCGTTTTCGACGGCCTCGCGGTAGGACCTTCGATAAAGCTCGACGCCGAACACCATCTCGTTGTCCATGCTGCGTACCAGCCAGTCCCTGTCCTTCAGGCGCTTGGCGGCGGCGTGCTGTTGCGGCGTCCTGTAGATTTTGGGCGTAGCGGTCTGATAGACCCGGAAGGTCGCGGGAAAGCGTGCGTCGTCGTGGCAGACGGTGAAGTCGCGCAGGCGGTCCTCCTGGGCCGCGACGCGGCGGATACCGGCGGTCCGGTGGGCTTCGTCGGCCACGAGCACCGCCAGGCGGGTGCCGCTCGAGGTGAGCGCTTCACCGATCCTGTGGCTCGACTGGTAGGTGCCGAAAATCATGCCCAAGTGATCGTCGGGCACCTTGGCTATCCAGTCGGCGATCTCGGTGGGATCGGTGGTGACGCGTCCTTTCACATCGCGGGCACTGGCCTGGCTCAAGTCGGCGGTCTGGTCTCTGGACAGGTCGCTCCCGCGCGCGGCGGTCTGGTCGGAACACACGGCGAGCGCGGCGAGCGGCCGGGTGCTGTTGCGCAGAAACTCACGGCGCAGTTGCGCGACGAGGGCGATCGAGGGGCAGAGGATGGCGGAGACCTTGCCTTGGGGGGTGGGCTCTTCGATCACCCGCAGCGCGATCCGGGATTTGCCGGTACCGCAGGGGAGGATGATGCGTCCCCTGGCTGCGCCGGCGCCGCTCTGGGCGATGTTGGTCAGGCGGTCGACTGCGGTACGCACGGCCTCGCGCTGCATGCTGTCGCGGCTCTGGCGGGGGTCGTCGATGTCGGTCGAGGACGGTTCCTCCTCGGCGTCAGTGTCAGGTACGCCGTCGAGGTGGCTCTGTATGTCGGCGTGGAGGTTGATGTGCCGGACTGCGTTGCCGTCCATGACGCGCGTGGCGTTGTCGTTGACCGGGACGCCGCCATTGACGACGAGCCAGCGCTGGTCGAAGGGTTTGCTGGCGGCAGATGATTCGGCGATGAAGCTGTCGATCTCGGCCTTGCTGATCGGTGCGCCGGCGCCGGCGTCGTCGAGCTGGCGTGACTTGCACTGAATCGCGATCAGGCCGCCATCGGCGGATTGCGCCACGACGTCGATACCGCAGTCGGCGTGGTCGCGTTCCGGCCAGTCGTCCCAGCGCCACGCCTCGCGCACGTTCCACTCGGCGATCAGGTGAGCACAGTCCTTCGTGAGGTACTCGAGCCATAGGCCGTCGGTCGGTTGGCGGGACGTCTCTCGGATCTCAGCGAGCGCGTCCTTGAGCTTCCTCCAGGCCGCGATCTCAGTCTTGTCAGTCATGCGTCTCCTTCTTGCCGAACGCGAACGTAACGCTAAAGCACTGGCGTGCAGGTGCGGCAGAGGGCGTAGATGTGGCGGGGGTCGTTCAGGAGGAACACGCGGTCCATTTCTTCGGCGATGTGGCGTGCTGCGGCGGTTGGCAGTCTTGGTGGTGTCCGTTTCCCGACACACAAACATTTCGTCCCACACAACAATGGGCAATGTCTCACCTTGATCCGGCGCTCCACGCCTGTGCGGCGATGAGGCCTCGAGTCCCGTCAGCCGCCGAACGCCCAGCCCCTCCAGCCCCACGCTGAACCGCGTCACCCTCTCGAACGGCGATGTGGGAAACCGCCCGTCGTGCGTGAGACCGAGTGTTCGCGCGTCGGGAAGGAGGCCTTGTCCCACCCGCGACACGCGCTGAACGGCGTCACGCTCCCGCACAGGAGATCTCCTACGCCGTGTAGGACGAGATGTTTGTGTGTCGGGAAAGGCTGACGGTGCTCCAGTTGTAAGACAGACCCTCGCCCGACCTAAACCGCTGACGCCGTCTCCGGTGGATTTGCCGGCGCGCATCCGAGTCTACCCCCACGCCCGGTCCCAACGGTTTTCCCCGACACACAAACATTTCGTCCTACACCCCCGCAGACATTTCGCACACCGACGGCGGCGGCCTCGCCGGCCGGAGGATGCGGTTGCAAGCCCCCTCCCGACGAGGTCGTGCAGGTCGATCACCGTGGCCGTCAGCCTCGGTTCGTCGCGCGTCACGCCCTCGCTCGTCGGCTGCCCTACGGCCCCCACGCCGCCAGCGTGGGCAATTGCGCACACGACCGTAGGACGAAATGTTTGTGTGTCGGGCAGGCACGGCCAACTGCGGCATCGGCTCCCGTCGCTCGATTCGATTGTCGGCTACTGCGGCATCGGCTCCCGTCGCTCGATTCGATTGTTGTTGATCAGGATCGACCGGACCGCCAACGGTGACACTTGGAAGTGCTCGGCGGCGTCCTCCTGCCGGGTGTCGGCCACGTCGCCGCCCAAGAAGGCATCGAGAGCGTCAATGGGGGCCAGGAACTCAGCGGCGAAGGCGCGTTGGACCTTCTGGCGATAGGTGTAGGCGCGAGTCGCAGGGAGGACGCAGTCCCGTTGGCCGTCGGGGAGCCACCGGTCCGCAAGCAGGCGCGCGAGATCGAATCGGCGACCTGTGGTCCATTTGGAGCGCAATGCAATCCGTACGCGGCTGCCTGCTCGCCATTCCAGCGAGACCTGCTCGGCAACGCGGTCGCAGTCTTCCAAGGAATGTGGCGGAACGCCGGCCAACTCGGACAAGGTCGCGTTGGTCAAGGGTCCTGCTCCCAGCCCGGCGCATTTGCGTGCCTCGCGCGCTAGTGCCACGCCGAGCATCCACCCCGGCGTCGATCCCCAGCCATTTACGCTCTCGGCCTCTTCTAGCTGCAAGGCGTCGGCCGGTCTGGCATCAAAACCCGTGTGTTCAAGGCAACTGCGCAGTTCGTCCGCAGAGGCGTCCACCCCATCTGCTGCAAGCTCCATGACCGCCGCTCTTCCGAGCACGCCTACTTCTGCGATGCGGCGATCGATCTCGACTTGGTTGCCTTCACCCGGGTCAGCGCCGAGGCTGGCTTCTACACGGCGGTAGGTGCAGGTCCGCTCATCCCCGTTTTCCCGCTCCGCTTCCTCGGACAGCATCCTCAGATTGGAATCCGAAATGCCGGAGTCGTCCAGTCGGCACAAGACATCTTGAACGAACCCGCCGATCGCGGCGTCGAACTCCTCTGCCCCAATCGCGACGGATCGGGGCGCACCCACATAGCGAAAGGTGCATGGGCGGGTGTCCGCCGGTGGCGACGACGTGAGTCGGACGCGCTGACCGTCGGACACGACCTCGATGTTGGGCCAACGATAACCTGCACCAATCGTGGGCAATCGGTGTGCGAACTCCCACTCGCGGGAGATGGAGGCGGGCCGTGGCTCCCACAGGAGACGCCACCGATTCCACACGAGCCACTCTGCGAGCGGATATGCGGCGATCAAGGGGCCCGGTTGCAGCTCCGTTGAGTCGAACGCTACACCTTCCGTGAGCACCAAGCCGTTGGTTTCGATCTCTAGCAAGCCTGATGTCGCGCACTCTTCTTCGGCTGCGGACGGATCGTCAAGCGGCCTTGGCGTAAGCGTGAGTTTCATACGCTACGGCGCTCCCATTCGTCGACAACCCAGTCACGCATCGCTCGCTCGTCCAAGTTCAGTCGATAGCCGTGATACCTGCCGTCCCGCCCGAGCTTGGCCTCGAAAGGTTCGCCATCGGCGTCAAGCGCCCACACGTATTTGGGCATGTCTTGCGGCCTGCTGATGCTGACCATTCCTTTGGCAAACCCCGCTCGCAAAAGCTCGCGGGCCTCAGCCAGACGGATCACCCGGATGTCGTCGCACACGGACTTCGAGGGTCTTGGACTCGTGGGCGGGTGGAAGCCGTAGTCGGCGGGATGGAGTTTGTGGTGCGCGCTGCCCTTGTACCGGGCTCGGCCAGCGAAGCCGACGAGTTCGGCAGTCGTGAAATGGCCCGGTTTGGCAATGCGTCGCTTGGGATTGTTGCCTCGGTGCTTCATGTTCGCTTGCTCGGTCGGTTCGACCGATGGCCGGGATACTAGCGCAAGTGGCATGGGCTTCGCCCCTCCTGCCGGCTGACGTGGCGTTTGCGTTTCGCGCTTTGTGGCAAAGTTCGGTCGCAGTGCTTGGCTGCAAGGAGGGCTGGGATGGCAGCAACGATTTTGGCGACGCCCGAAGAGGCGTATTTCGAGTTCTTTCGGGCTGACAGCGCGAAGGAGGCGGAAGCGTGGGCGGCGGTGATGAGCTATCCGCATGTGCGGGTTTCCGCGGTGGGGCGGGTGGCCTACTACGAGACGGCGGAGGAGTATGCGTCGCGGGCTTCGTGGGAGGGGCGGGAGGCTACCGGGTGGATGCGGTCGCGGGGGACTGAGCCGGTGCGGTTTGCAGGAGTCTGACGACAAGGTGCATCTGGCCGGGGGGTGGACTCGGTTCAACGCCGACGACGAGCCGATCCTGCGCAATCGGGTCACCTACATCCTCACGCGCGTCGAGGGCTCGTGGGGCATTCAGGCGCGGTTCGGCACCGACTCTTTCGCGGAAGGGGAGAGTTTCGATGCGACGGGTGCCGTGAGTGCCGTGGAACGGCATCTGCAGGATTTCGTGAGGGGCGACTTGGACTCCGCCGTGGACGCGTTCGAGTTCCCGCTGGTGAATGTGGGTGTCGGGCGAGTGGTGCGGCCTGCGGATGCCGGGCAAGTGCGAGCGGCGCTCGCGGCGGCGCCATCGCCCCTCGAGGTCGAGGATGTCAGCGCTGCACAGACGGGGCGCGATGGGGTGGTGGTTGCGGCGCGTTGGCTGGCGGAGCGGGAAGTCCGCACTTCGGCGGTGTTCCTCGCGGCGAAGCGAGAGGATCGCTGGCGCATCGTGGGCTTTTCCGGAATGCGCGGGTAGCGATGTGACGGGAAGGCGGAATGCCTTCCTGCGAAGATCCCGTTCGCACAAGCTGACGAGCGTCAAGCCGCTTGGCCGTAGTCGTGGAAAAGTGCCCAGACGACTTCCAACATGTAACGACTTCCCCTATGCTGTCGTTTTGAACAGCACGCGGCCAGGGTTGAGCGCATGGAGTTCGCGACGCAGATGGTGGCGCCGCAAGCCGTTGAACCAACGGCAACTGACGGTTTTCCGCTGTCGCCGATTCCTGCCGTCAACGTCGCCACAGTTCCGCAGCGCAGCCCATTGCGATACCCCGGCGGGAAGACTTGGCTGATCCCGCACATCCGCCATTGGCTTCGCTTTCGGCGCATCCGGCCCGATCTCCTGCTCGAACCGTTTGCCGGAGGGGGCATCGTGTCCCTCACGGCCGTCATGGAGGGTCTGACGCGTCGCAGTCTGATGTGCGAACGAGACCACGACGTTGCAGCTTTCTGGCATTCGGCGCTTCACCACGGTGCGGCACTACGGGAACGCGTGAGGGCCTTCCAGCCGACCGTCGAAGGCATTCGACACTTGGCGGAGTGCGACGTGGCTGGTGTTGTCGAGCATGGATTTCGGACGCTCGTGCTCAATCGGACCAGGCGGGGTGGCATCCTTGCCCCAGGAGCTTCCTTGCAGCGTCGGGGAGAGAATGGCAAGGGCATTTTGTCTCGCTGGTACCCGCAGACGATCGATGCACGCCTTGAGGAAATCGAACGGCACGCAGACAGAATCACCTTCTGCGAGACTGACGGCGTACAGTTCCTGGAAGCGGTCTCACCCGCGCCGGAAAGAACCGTCGTGTTTGTCGACCCTCCCTACACCGCGGGAGGCAAGCAGGCAGGCAAGCGCCTCTATGCCCACAACGAGGTCGATCACGGCAGGTTGTTCGAGTTGCTGGCGGATCAAGGCTCGGACTTCATGATGACGTACGACTGCGCCCCCGAGATTCTCCGCTTGGTGCGCAAGTACCGGTTCTGCGCGGTCAAGGTGATGATGAAAAACACGCACCACAACCGCCTTCCGGAACTGCTCGTCACTCCCCATCCCCTGTTCAAAGGCCTAAGTTCGCGGTGACCACAGAGCGCTTTGGCATTGGCGAATGGTTCGGTCACCCCATCGAGACGGTCACGCCGGAGTTCCGCATCGGGCTGGCCGCCGATGCACTGGAGAAGAACGAGAGCGGCAGGCCATGCCCATTCCGTCGCGGTCACCCCAAGTGCCAAAAGGCCGGTGGTGTGTGCTCGCTTCGAGCCTATCGGCTTGGTGAGCAAGGCGCGGAGCCAACCGACCGCAGAGTGATCGTGTGCCCCAATCGCTTCGAGCACGGAGACGTCCTCGTAAAGTGGCTTGCCGACATTTTGGATTACGGCGCGACACCGCAGATGGCGCGAGAGGCGCCATTCATGCGAAGCACGGCTACCGGGAAATGGGCCGGCAAGATCGACATCGTGATAGCCCACGACGGCAACGGCCAACTTAAATGGTGTGGCCTCGAAATCCAAGCCGTGTACTTCTCGGGCAAAGGCATGCGATCCGAGTTCACTCGCCTACTGGGCAACACGGACGCCGTGCCGCCGTTTCCGGATGCCGTACGAAGACCCGACTGGCGTTCATCCGGCGCGAAGCGGTTGATGCCCCAGCTACAGATCAAGGTCCCGACGCTTCGCAGATGGGGCTCCAAAATGGCCGTGGCGGTGGACGCCCCCTTCTTCGATGAAATGGGCGGTCCTAGCGCCACGCCAACGCAAGACCTCAACGATGGCGACATCATCTGGCTGGTTCCCGAGTTGCAGGAGAACACAGAAGGCAAACCGACTCTTGTCCGTGGACATTGGGAAGTGCTGACGCTCGAGGAGTCCAACCAACGGCTGTTGGCGGCCCTGACGGTGCCTCGCGAAGAGTTTGAGTCCGGCCTTCGATCGCGGCTGCAGCCGACGTAAGCCTAGTCCACGCGCGCACCTAGCGGCGCGACGGAGGGCGAGACGCCTAACGGGGTGCCCTCCCTCCGCAAAGTGGTCGCCTGGCGCGGCGACGTGACGTTCCCCTTCGCGCCTTGTGGCAAAGTTCGGTTCGGAAGGCTTGGCTGCAAGGAGGGTTGGGATGGCAGCGACGATTTTGGCGACGCCCGAAGAGGCGTATTTCGAGTTCTTTCGGGCCGACAGCGCGAAGGAGGCGGAAGCGTGGGCGGCGGTGATGAGCTATCCGCATGTGCGCGTTTCCGCAGTGGGGCGAGTGGCCTACTACGAGACGGCGGAGGAGTATGCATCGCGGGCTTCGTGGGAGGCGCGGGAGGCTACCGGGTGGGTGCGGTCGCGGGGGACTGAGCCGGTGCGGTTGCAGGAGTCTGACGACAAGGTGCATCTGGCCGGGGGGTGGACTCGGTTCAACGCCGACGACGAGCCGATCCTGCGCAATCGGGTCACCTACATCCTCACGCGCGTCGAGGGCTCGTGGGGCATTCAGGCGCGGTTCGGCACCGACTCTTTCGCGGAAGGGGAGAGTTTCGATGCGACGGGTGCCGTGAGTGCCGTGGAACGGCATCTGCAGGATTTCGTGAGGGGCGACTTGGACTCCGCCGTGGGCGCGTTCGAGTTCCCGCTGGTGAATGTGGGTGTCGGGAGGGTGGTGCGGCATGCGGATGCCGCGGAAGTGCGAGCCGCGCTCGCGGCGGCGCCATCGCCCGTTGCGATCGAGGATATCAGCGCTGCACAGACGGGGCGCGATGGCGTGGTGGTTGCGGCGCGTTGGCTGGCGGAGCAGGAAATCCGCACTTCGGCGGTGTTCCTGGTGGCGAGGCGAGGGGATCGCTGGCGCATCGTGGGCTTTTCCGGAATGCGCGCGTAGCGATGCGTCGGGAAGGCAGAATGCGCTCCTACGAAGATCCCGTTCGCACAGGCTGACGAGCGTCAAGTGTTTTGGCCATAGCCGCTTCCTCGGAATTGCCTGAAGAACTCCTCCCATTCGGCCGGCGTTAGCTGTGTCGGCTCTCCGAGTTGCCGGGCCAAGAGGTACTGGCGGCACAGGATTTCCAAGCGGTGCGCGTGTTCCACGGCTTCCTCGAGGCTCTGGCCCCGGGCGATCATGCCGTGGTTGCCGAGCAGGCAGGCGGTTCGGTGGGTGAGCGCCGCAGCCGCATTCTCGGCCAGTTGCGACGTGCCGAACGTCGAATAGGGGACGCATGGCACGTTGCCGCCGCCGAAGGTTCCGACGAGGTAGTGGAAGCCCGGCAAGGCCATCCCGTGGCTGGCCAGCGCGACGCAGTGGTCGGAGTGGGTGTGAACCACCGCTTCGGCGGCGGCGTGGCGGCTGTAGATCGCCGCGTGCATGCGCCATTCGGACGACGGCCTGTGGCGGCCCTGCCAATCGCCGCGCAACGACACTGCCACGATGTTGGCCGCGGCGATGCTGTCCGCCGTTGCGCCTGAGGGCGAGATCAGCATCTTGTCGCCGAGTCGCACACTGAGGTTGCCGGACGACAGTTCGTTCAATCCGATTCGCTCCACACGACGGTACTGCGCCGCGAGTTGCTCGCGCAGGCTCTTCTCGTCCAGTTCGTTGGCCATGCGCTCCCCTCCCCCGTAAGCTGTCGCGGCTGGAAATGCCATGAACGTGCGCCGCAAGCCCATGCCCAATCTACTCCAAAGCGCCACGCTGCACTTTGCGCGCATCACGCACAAGACCTGTTGGAGCTTCCTGCGCCTGACAACCGAGGATGGTCGCACGGGCGACGGCGAAGCCACTCTCCAGGGACGAGAGGACGGGCTGCTCGCTGCCGCCGAAACGCTGGTGCCGCTGGCGTTGCGGCAGGCGACCCTCGACCAGCCAAGCGCTTTCGCTCGGCAACATCCGCCCAGGAGCCTTCAGCCGGGGAAGCATCCCCGACCGCTGACGCGCAAGGAAGTGCCGGCAATTCCCCCATCGCTGGGGCGTACTTCCATGCAAGCAAGCATTGAGCAAGCGGGCGTTGTCAGTGCGTTGGACCAAGCGCTGTGGTGCCTACACGCCGAAGCGCAAGGGCAGTCTCTGGCGCGGGCGTTGGGGATGCAGCGCGATCAGGTGCCGGTGTACGCCAACATCAATCGGCGTACCGAGCTGCGCACGCCAGAGGGCTTCGCGGCGAGCGCGGAGGCGGCGCTGGCGAGCGGACACACAGCCTTCAAGCTCGCGCCGTTCGACGAGGTGACCCCTGCGGTGTGTGCCGAGGGAAACGGCGTGCGGGCCATGCGCAAGGGCCTCGATCGGGTCGCCGCAGTGCGAGGGGTGATCGGCGACGACACGCGCCTGATGGTCGATTGCCATTGGCGCTTCGACGAGGCCACTGCCCGCGAACTGAACGAGGCGGCGGCAAAGCTGGGCGTTTACTGGATCGAGACCCCGACGGCCGAAACCGTGGAGAACATCCCCGCACTCGTGCGCCTTCGCCTCCAGTGCAACGCGCTGGGGCTGCGCCAGGCGGGGCTGGAAATGGGCATCGGCTGGGACGCGTCCGCCCCTATTGCGAGGCCGGCGCATACGACGTGGTGATGCCGGATGTGAAGTACATGGGCGGCCTGCATGAGGTGCTGCGTACCGCTTCCGCTTGTCGGGAGCTCGGAGTGCAGGTGTCGCCGCACAATCCAAGCGGACCCGTTTGCCATGCAGTGAGCTTGCAGGTCTCCGCCGCGTTGGGCGCCTTCGACGCGCTGGAGATGCAGTTTGACGAAAGTCCGCTGTTCGATGAGTTGGTTGCGGCGGCGTTCGGGACAGTACACGAAGGCCAGTTGGCGCCGCAGTCGACGCCGGGTCTTGGCATCGCGCTGTCAGAGGAAGTGCTGCAACGCATTGCGGACCGGCCGGCGCGGGCCTGGAACGCGCGGTAGCCACTCATACCCAGGCCCACCAACTGCGCGCCTCACGGCGAGCCATTGCGGGCCTGGCTTTGGCGCCGCACTCCGGGCCGTACCGCCAGGAGGGACCTAACGCATCTGTCGGAAGCCGTCGCGCAGTTCCGTCACGAACAGCTCGGGTTGTTCGGAGGCTGCGAAGTGGCCACCCTTGTCGAGCTCGTTCCAATAGACGATGTTGCCGAAACGCTGCTCGGCCCAACTGCGCGGGGTTGGGACGATCTCCTTGGGGAAGATGCTGCATCCCGTTGGCAGCGTCACCTTCGGCTGCTCGCCGCCGAAAGCGCGGCTGAAGCTCTCCCAATAGAGTCGGCCCGAGGAGGCACCGTTGCCGTTCAGCCAATAGAACATCACGTTGTCGAGGAGTTCCTCGCGGCTGAGGGTGTTCTCCGGATGGCCGTTGCAGTCGGTCCACTCCCAGAACTTCTCGATGATCCACGTCGCCTGCGCAATGGGCGAGTCGACGAGGCCATAGCCGAGCGTTTGCGGGCGAGTGCTCTGCTGCTTGGAGTAGCCGGCGCCCCAGGCGTTGTAGTGGCGGCCGCCGTCGAAGGCGCGCTGGTCCCGCTCGGTGGGGTTTTCCCGGGCTTCCTTGGTGGGACCGGCGCCCGGCATGTTGAGGTGAATGCCGGCGCAGCGGCCCTTGTCCTGCACGGCGATCGCGGTGGTCACTGCCGCGCCCCAATCTCCGCCTTGGGCAAAGTAGCGCTCGTAGCCGAGGCGTTGCATGAGTACATCCCAAGCCTCGGCGATCTTGCCGACGCCCCCAACCGGTGCTCGAAGGCTTCGCCGAGAAGCCGTAGCCCGGCAGTGACGGGCAAATGACGTGGAAGGCATCGCTCGCTTCGCCGCCATGCGCTGCGGGGTCCGAAAGCGGTTCGATGACCTTATGAAACTCCACCACCGAACCCGGCCAACCGTGGGTGATGAGCAAGGGCACGGCATCCGGGTTCGGGCTTTTCACATGGATGAAATGGATGTCGAGGCCATCGATTTCGGTGACGCCTTGCGGGAAGCGGTTGTAGTAGTCCTGTCGAGCGCTCCAGTCGTATTCGTCAAGCCAATAGTCACGCAGCTTGCATGGAAGTACGCCCCCAGCGATGGGGAATTGCCGGCACTTCCTTACGCGTCAGCGGTCGGGGATGCTTCCCCGGCTGAAGGCTCCTAGGCATAGCTGAGCGGCAATCCCTGCCCCCAAGCCTTGCTCGCCTCCTCGCCCGCACCGAAGTCGGCTGCGCCGCCGCCGCATCCGGCATCTCGGCCTCCGGCCAACGCGTCCGACGCAGTCGCTCCTTGAGGTCTGCAATCGCCTCCGCACCCACGTCAATCCGAAACTCACGCACTTCGCTCATGGCCCCTCCCACATCATTGCTGCGCCCGGCGTCAGTGTACCCGCCGCCAGGGCCTGTCATTGCGGCACCAAGCGGCTCTCTGCGTGGTTCGATGGAGCAAGTTTCCAGATTACGTGCAACCGATTGTTTTTCAATCGCAAAATGGCATTTCAGACTTGGTGAACACATGCTTGCCTCGAACTTGCAAGCAAAATGAAAGCGGACTCGTGCCAATGCGGTCGCATTCCAGGCTGCCACTGTCGCGCTTTCTCCTACGTCCCGATTTCGGCACTCCGGCCTGCGGCCCGCGACACCGGCACAAGGCCGACGGTGAGTCGCGTGCCGGTGGCTTCGGCGTAGCGGCGCAGGGTCGAGAACGATGGCGACACGCGCCCGCCCTCCAGCCGCGCGATCGCCGACTGGGTCGTGCCGATACGCCGCGCCAGTTCCGCCTGAGTCAGATTGGCCGCGGAGCGGGCGCGTACCAGCGCCTCGACGAGCGCGTACTCCTCGTCCACGCGCGCATACTCCTCCCGGAACTCGGGATCCTCCATGAAACGCGCCCTCAGGTCTTTCAGCTTTGTCACGCGATCACCTGCCTCATCCGTTCCCTTGCCGTCACCAGCGCCCGGCGCGGCGTCTTGCGCGACTTCTTCGCGAAGACATGCAGCACCACCAAACGCCTCCCCTCCGCCGTCACGTAAATCCCTCGCGCACTCCCGTCTTCGGCCCGAACCCGTAGCTCCCAGAGTTTTCCTTCCAAGTGCCGAACATGCGGTGCGCGAAGCGCCTCCAGTCCGACATTCTCCACCGTCTCCAGCAGCCGAAGCAGTCGGGCGCGCAACGACACCGGCAGGGCCGCCATTTCGGCGTCAACGGCCGACACGGTTTCGACCGTCCATTCCATCCACCAACTATAGCGTATCCGCTATTCGCTCCAGGCGGCCTTCTGAGAGCGTCAGGGTACGGTCGGCGGCTTGCTGATACTTGGGGTTGTGCGAGACGACGCAAAGGCTGGCGCCGTTCGTGTGGCAGGTTGCCAGGAGCTCCATCACCGCGTCTTCGGAGTCGGAGTCGAGGTTGCCGGTGGGTTCGTCGGCGAGGATGAGGGAGGGCTCGCCGATCAGCGCGCGGGCCACCGCGGCGCGCTGCTGCTGGCCGCCGGAGAGCTGCGCCGGATAGTGCTCGGCGCGGTGGGCAATACCGACCTGGTTCAGGAGTTCCATCGCCCTTTCGGCGCGCTCAGGCGCGCTGGTCTTGGCTGTTCCCTTGCGATAGCGCAGCGGCAGTTCGACGTTCTCCAGAATGGTGAGGTCGCCGATCAGGTTGAACGACTGGAAGACAAATCCGAGTTCCTGATTGCGCAAGCGGGCGCGGCGAGTGAGACCCAGGCTCCGCGTGTCGTTGCCTTGGAGGAGGTATTGGCCGCTCGAGGGCTGTTCGAGCAGGCCCAAATATCGAGAGCAGCGTGGACTTGCCGCAGCCGGACGGGCCTTGGATGAGGAGATACTCCCCGGCACGAATCTCGAAGGAGACCTCGGACAGGGCGTGCGTCTCGACCTTCTCGGTGAGAAAGGTCTTGCCGAGGCGCTGCAACTGCACGACGGGAGCCTCGGCTTCCTGGATTTCCGTATTCATCGGACGGCAATGCTCTCCTGATCGTCGAATTGGGAGGTGCTGCTGACGATGATGTCGTCGCCTTCATCCAGGCCCTCAAGCACCTCAATGTTCCGGAGCGTGCCGGCGCCGAAGCGCACGGTCACTCTGGAAGCCTTCTGGCCGTCATCCGCCAGCCGAAACACCACGCCGGCGCTGTCTTCGCGCACCCCCAACGGGCGGCGAACGAACATCGCGTCGTCGAGGGTTGCGACGGTGATGGTGGCTCGAATCGACAAGTCTGGCCGAACGCCTGCGGGCAACTCCCGCTCGAAGGCGACATCCACCGCCACGCTGTTCTGGGTCACCGCAGGATCGACTCGGGTGACGATGCCGGGCAGTTCCTGACCGAGCACCGTCACCAGCGCCGGTTGGCCGCGCACCACGCGACTCGCATACGACTCCGGCACCCGAATCAGGCCCCGCAAGAGCGCCGTGTCCACCACCCTGGCGATCTGCCCACTGCATACGTAGCGGTCTTGGATTCGTACCCGACCCGCAAGAGCGCCGTGTCCACCACCCTGGCGATCTGGGCACCGGCGTTGACCCGCTGCCCCTCCTCCACCAGCACGTCGCGCAACGTGCCAGCGAGATCGGTGGTGACCAGCAAGCCCGCCGCCAGCCGCTCCGCTTCCGTGAGGGCCGACTCCCGCTCCGCGATGCGCGCCTCGCTGGCCTCCCTTTCGGCCTCAACCACAGACTGCAGTTCCTCGAACCGCCGCCTCTCGAAAGCGAGTTCCGCACGGGCTCGTTCGGTGCGAATCCGCGTGCTGCGGTAGTCGATCTCCGAGACCGCTTGCCGTTCGAGCAACTCGGTTTCCGCTTCGAGTCGCAGTTCGAGCTCCTCGAGATCCGCCTGCCGGGTGAGGATTTGCGCCTCGCCGGCCAGTCTTCGATCGGTGAACTCCGCCAGCCGGCGACGATGGTCCGCGGCGGCTTCCGCAAGCTGCAAGCGGGCGGCCACAGCGGCCTGCCGAATCTGCGGGTTGATGAGTCGGGCAATGCCGTCGCCCGCCGAAACCGACTCGCCGGCGCGGGCGAGGATTCGTTCCACCGAGCCCGCGACTTCGGATGCGATCCAGCGTTCGTTTACGGGTTCAAGCTCGCCAGCACCTTGCACTTCGATGGCGAGGGTGCCTCGCTCCACCGTCGCGGTGGTCGCGTCGGTTGCGGCGGCCGACCCCGGACGGAGCCAAACGCGATCGATGAAGATGAACAGGACGATCGCGACGACCGCAACCGCGGCCCACGCAATTTGGCGAACGAGCTTGCGCGGGTCTCCCTCACGGGGCCGATCCATCGAGTAATCCGCCTGGTCTGACACGGATCGGCTCCCCTGAGCCTGATCAAGCCCCGCCTTGGCGGACATCGGCGACGCTCCCGTCCACCAGCGCGCTGATGGAGTGGTTCCGGGCGAGTTGTCTCAGAAGGAATCGAATCAGCAAGGCGCATACCACGGCGAGGCTGGCGAAGGCTGGCAAGAGCCACCACAGCTCCAACGCTTCGGCGAAGGCCGGCAGCCATAGCTTGGCCGCCATGCCGGCCGCGCCAACGACCGCGGCCGCCACTACAAGCTCGCGCAGGCTGGTCGCGGATTGCGCGAACGCCAGTTCGCCCGGCGTCGCGCCCAGGGCGAAGCGGATGCCGATGCGCGATCGCGTCTCGGCGACGTTCCGCGCCAGGGAGTTGCCGACGCCGGAGAGCGCGAGTACCAGGGCGAAGCCGGCGGCCACCGCGAGCACCACCTCGACGCTGCGCTTGGCGAGGAACTGCTTGCGGAATCGCTGTGCTGGCGTGTCTCCCATCTCGGCCTCCCAGCCATCGTATTGGGGTAGCTGGAGGAGCGCTTCTGCCAGGTCAAGTCCCGGATCGGCGTCGATCAACCACCGGTGCGGATACCCGGAACCGATCCTGGGTCCGTAGATTACCGGCGGCACACCCTGGGCATAGTCGCCATACGGCACGTCGCCCACGACGCCAACCACAGTCTTTTCGAACTCCCCATCACCAGCGCTCCACACGCGCAACGGCGAGCCCAGCACGGCTTCCGTGCCACCGAGCGCCTCCGCGGCGGAGCGCGACAAGACGATCTCGAGGAAGTTGCCGTCCTCGAACATGCGACCGGCCAAGAGTTCAACGCCAAGGGTATGGAAATAGTCCGGGGTCACGTAGTTCTCGAAGAACGGTGTATCGCCCAGCTCCGGAAAGCCGGCGATCTTTCGCGAGAGGGGTTGCAGCATCTCCCGTGGCGTAACCGGCAGAAATGTAGCCGACGCCGCGGCGCGAATGCCGGGAATGGCGTTAATGGCACTTGCTGCCGCGGAATACTCGACCCCGGTTGGCATCCAAGGCTCGTTGTTGTCGGGATCGAGCAATTCAATCGTGACGACATCGGGATTCGGGAGCCCCAGCGACAGCCGGGCATCCACAACGTAGCGTTCGGCCAAGGACAACACGACCACGAAGCTCGCCACACAGACGAGCAGGAGAAGTTGGCGGGTCGTCCCGCGAAGCCGCCAGCCCGAACCCGCCACCGCCGTCGAACTCCGCGAGACGAACCAGCTCACATAGCCGAGGCTGACGACGAATGCCAGCGCAAGCAAAACACCGGCGCTGCCGAGACCCACAATCCGCGAAGCAGTGCGTACTTCGCCGAGATAGCTCGAGAAGGGCTCGACGCGCAGGAGTACGTCCAGGACATAGCCGGCAGCCAACCACGCCAAGACACCCATCACCAGCACGACAACCAGATTCTCGGCGAGCGCACGACCAAACACGTCCAACGGCGCGGCACCCACGGCGATGCGCACATTGCGCTCATCCTCCCGGGAGACATGCTCTGCGATCAGAAACTCCACCACGGACACGAGTGCCATCAGCAGCAGCATGGCCACAACGGCGGCAAGCCAAAGTGTCTTCTGCACCACATCGCGTCGCTTCTGCGGGGAGGTTTCCAAACCTTGGCCCAGTGCGACCCGATCCGAGTCGCTGAAGCCGAAGCCAAACATCATCCGGCCAGGGGCGGCATCGCCTTGCGCCGAAGGGTCCGACTCCACCTCCAAGAGCAGCATCTTGCTGTCGAATCGATGTTCCGCGAGCCGTGCGTTCGCTGCAGCAAACTCGACACCTGCGGCTTGGCCTTCGGGAATGACGCCAAACACCGTGACGTTCGGCGACATGCGGGCGATGCGCCGCCGACCCTCTTCATTGACGCGCGCGGCCCACGGCGGCACCGACAGTTCCAAGGGCAAATTCATCACCCACACGTCTGGGCGTTGCTGCAGCGGATCCTCGAACCCCTGCGGCGTGACACCGATGATGGGGACCGAAGTGCCGTCCGCCGTCGTCAAGAACTGGCCCGCGACATCCTGACGGCTGTATATGCGGCTCCATACGTCGGCGGTGATCACCGCAGCCCGTGCACTCTCCGTCGCCGCCAGCGTCCCGAAGGCAGGCGGCACCCCAAGGTGCTCGAAAAAGCCGGGTGACACCAGATGCGTCTGCAGAGGCTCTGGAGAGCCAGCCGAGTCGTCGGGCTCGAACGTCAGCCAATACGCGGGGTTGGCGTAGAACCACGAGATCTCTGGCACGCGCGCCACGATCTCGTGGAAGTCGCGAATGGACATGGACTGGATGGCCCCGCCGGCATCGCGCAAGGCCGTGACATAAGCCCGATCTGCAACCCCAACAGGCAGCCGGAACCAGCTCGCATGGGCAATGGTGACCACCGCGGCGATGAACCCGAACGACACGCCCAGCGATGCCACGAAATAGGCGAGCTTCGCCGCCCGACGTCGCGCAGTGCCGACAAAGCTTCGTAGCGCTTCCACGGGCACCCCTACCCCCACGCTGCAATCCGCAATAATGCACCAGTTCTCCGTGCCGTCATACGCCAGCGCCGACTTCCCGAGTTCCGTTCGGGAACTCGGGCCAGCCCGACCCCCACGCAGCCAAATGTGACAACCCCCTACCAGTGCGTTAAGGCCGTTTGCATCAGGAAAGGCGTCGGCGCTGTGTGGCAGCAAGTGTGGGCAAGGGCACGGGAGCGGAGCCCTACGATGTTCAAGGAAACGAAGCTCTCTCGTGCCGTGGGGTCTGTGATTGCGCTTTCGCTGGCAGGCGTGGGCGCGGCGGTCGCTCAGGCCGAGATCGAGGAAGTCATCGTTACGGCGCAGAAACGCGCCTGCCGGGTCGCGGCGGAGACTTCGGCGCGCCGATGTGTCGTAGCATCGGCGTCGCCCTCGAGGGCGACGCGGGTGCCTCGTTTCGCGGCGATCACCCCGAGGCGCACGCGAGCTTCGCGTATGCCATGGCCTTCGACTGGAAGGACGTCCGGCGAACCGTGCGTGAGGTACCGAACCACCGCACCGAACCGCCCCTGCTGGAACGGCTGGCCGAAGCGGAATGGCGGTTACACCGTCGTCAGCAGGCCGTATCGGTCTGGTTCGAACTGTGCTGGTTGGACCCGGAACGCTTCGCCGACGCGGAACGCGCGTCCCGCGTATCGGACAGCGCGCTGCGACAATCATGGCAGAGGCTTCAGGATCAGGACTGGTTCGGACCTGTCACGACACAGTGGCTGCCCGCGTGGATGGTGCTTGAGGAACCCGGGATCGCACAGGCATTTGCTCCAACCGGCCGCGGCAGCGATCCGGAGCGCGCCTTCGACCTGCTCCTGCGGCTGACATCCGGCCGAAGCGGCGCCGAGGACATAGGACCGACGCGCATTGCGGGACCTCCACGCCGGGCTCTACCAGAGTTACTTCGAATCACTCGAGGACCGACGGTAGTCGCTACGCAACTACCGGTCAGGGTCCGGCTTCCGGTGCCGCCGCTCCGTACAGGAACACGGCACGGGTCCACGTTCACCATGACAAAATCAATGCCGAGGCTGAGTTCCACCACCATGACGCCGCCGCCGAGGATGAGGCCCCTGTCGAAGCTCCGTCATCCGGTCGTCGCTCGCGACAAGCGCGTCGCCAATTGAGTGGACCTTCCCCCGACACACAAACAAGTAGTGGACCTTCCCCCAACACACAAACATTTCGTCCCACACAACAATGGGCAATGTCTCACCTTGACCCAGCGCTCCACGCCTGCGCGGCGATGGGGTCGCGAGTCCCGGCAGCCGCCGAACGCCCAGCCCTCCAACCCCACGCTGAACCGCGTCACGCTCCCGAACGGCGCCCGCGTGGGAGATTTCCTACGCCGTGTAGGACGAAATGTTTGTGTGTCGGGAGAGCTGACTGGGGTTGCGCTCGCCGAAATGGCCGTGTTAGGTTCCGCAAACGAGAATTGTAGGTGACAACCTCCGACGGTGTGTTGGAAGCGGGTTGCCTGAACCACAGATCAACTCTCGATTCGGTGTAGCTCCTTAGAACGACACTAGGAAGAACGTTCATGAAAGCGATAAAGCGATACTTCTCTGCAGCATGTGTGGTTGCGGTGACTGCGTTGGTCGGTGCTCCGTCGTCGCCCGTCGTAGACGCCATCCCAACGGTCGGCGGGAATGCACATGCGTACGCACCGTGCTCGGGCGAGTACATGGCCATGCAAGTTGCATGGAACGAGTACAACGAGCACGGTGGCTGGTATCTTAAGGCGGCAGCTTGGGCAGCAACGTACACTCGAGCATAGGACAGGCCCGGATTTCGCCTGAGGGTGATCGTGTGTTGGCGATTGCCAACGACGGCAACAACCGGGCTGTGGTCGTGATGGACCTCGGTTCTGGCGGGCGCAAGGCCGTATTGCGCAACGGACCCGGCCAGTCGCTGGGCGCCTGCCACTGGATTTCGAACGAACGCATCGTGTGCGAACTGTTCGTCTTCTCGGAGCGCAGCACGGCGCCGTTCGGCAGAAGGCGAATCGTGCGCCTGGTCGCGGTGGACCACGATGGACGGGACCCCGCCAGTTGCTCGACAAGCCGCCGCGCCGCCCACCCAAACTCGGCGGGAAAGGCCACGGGCGCAGTGGCATTCCTCTGGAGGATCTGGAGCACCAGCTGGTGCACCGTCTCCCCGATGAGCCGGACCATGTGCTGGTCAGTGCCTCACGGGTTGCGACGCCATATACGACCGTCTACCGCGTTCACACGCGGACAGGCAAGATGCGCCGCGTCGTGCGGTGGCAGCAAGGGATTCTCTTCTGGCACGCCGACTGGGAAGGCCGGGTACGGTTGGGAACGGGCGCGTTCTCGTTCGGGGATGTAGTCGGCGAGCCCTGGTTTGGTCCGGTGGCGGTCACGTCAACGCCGAAGGGAGACTGGAAACGCGTCGACGTGGCCGATCTGTCCGTCCCGATCGGCCGCTGGGACGTCATGGCCCCCCGGGTGCGTGGCTTCTCCCTTGATGGCACAACTGCTTACGTGGAAGCCTCGGTACGCGGCGCTGACCGCGTGGCGCTGTGGGCCGCAGACTCGAACACGCTCGAACCGCTTCAGCATCAAGGCGCATCCGGAGCGAGATGTGCGTGCCATTCCGGTCGGGGCACAAGACTGCGGCATCGTCGGTTTCTCGCACTCGCTTCCGGGCGATCCCTTCACATGGCTTGATCGTGAATTCGGGAAGCAGGTTGCCCGCGCCACCGCAGGAGAGCCCGGTGCGAAGATCGTGGCTGTCCCGTCGATGTCGGACGACTGCCAAACGATGGTGTTGGTGTCCACGGACGAGCGCACCTTCGTCCGGTTTCATCTGTTCGACCTCAGTACCGGAGAGGCTCGGCATCTGGGAGGTCGGAGTGTCGATGTCGCCAACCACAGCGCGTCGAAGCGCTCGTTGGTCCGGTTCGACACGCGCGACGGCAAGACGTTGCCGATGACCTTGACGCTTCCGACATCAGGAGCCGGCGACGCGCCCACCGTGGTGCTGCTGAACGAGCCTGATACCAACCCGGAGCGGCTGGACGCATGGCCGCACTTTTTCGCCTCACGCGGCTATGCGGTTGCCCAGCCTGCCTTTCGCGGGGTCCGCGGATACGGTGCGGCGTTCCAGATGGCTGGCCGGGAAATGGAAGGCCGAAGGTTACGGGAGGACGTTGAAGACGCGTTGGCGTGGCTCTCACGCCACGGAATTTCCGATGTGTCGCGCGCTTGCTTCACCGGGCATGGCAGAGGCGGTCACCTGGCGTTGGCAGCGGCGCTCAACGTGCCCGGCGGTGAGACCGTCCGACGTTGTGCAGCGGCGCTCGCAGTTCGCAATGCAGGCGACACCAAGCGTCGACTCGATGAGCCGCTCGATTACCGTGTCTGCGGCTGGTATCCCTGCGGCGACTGGGAGAGCTGGTCGGCACCGGGCCACCGCGCGAATCGTGCGGCAGCGAGGTTTGTCCCGGAACGGTTCGCCACCATGTCGTCGACACGCCGCTCGCCAGTGGTGAATGCGCCGCACCCGGGCTTCCCGATCTTGATCAAGACGTCCGGCGAAGGGGTTGTTCACGAACGCGGGTCGCGACGATTCCGTTCCGACATGGTGAAGACGGGCTTCGTCGACAACGTCGTGCCCGAAGACAGCGCATTTGAAGAGGAATTCCTCGAGGAGGCAGTTGACCTGTTTGACGAAGTCCTGCTCGGTGCCGAGCGACGATTGTCGCGGAAGCGTGACGAGACCTCTGTAGGTCGCCTGTTGCCGGAAAACGGCGAATGACACGTTGACGTCCTGACCGCGCAGGTGATCCATGGCATCGTGCAGGGCAGAGCGTTCGCGGGCGCCGATGGGGCCAAGGATGCGTTTCTCAGCCTGCCTCCCCCAATCTGTCTCGCCGGGAAGGTCCGGCGTTTCGTCGGCATTCGAGACACGGGCCGAAGAGTCAGGTGGTCGTCACGAACTGCGAACCAAGACATCGGCTGCGATCCCGAAGTGATCGGACAGCTTTCGGTCTCCATGGATGTTGCTGATGACGTCCAAGGATGCGGTGGCCATGTCAGCGCTCGACCCGATGTGATCGATGGTTCTGCGACCCCTGTACTCGAGCGTAGAAGTGATCAGCGTCACCTGCGATGGCATGGCGTCCTGCAGCAAGGCGGCACGACGGGCGGCGTTTTCGGATACCGGCGTACGCAGCCTGTCCGCCTTCCCGATCAAATCCATCAGCAACCGACCGAGGCCGCCAGGCACCACGCCACGTCACCACGTCGCCGCCGCGGATGTGATCCATGGCGCGGCGCAGGCGATGCGTTCCCCGGCGCCTCCCTCGAAGATACGCCCGAGCCCGTCCCGGTGAGCGTCACGCTGCAGGTCGAGCGTCTGGTCGTCGGTCGAGACGCGACCGTAGCCGATGAGCCCAACGGTCCTCCCGAATGCCCGGAAGACGAATCAAACCATACGCCGATTGCGGGGCTTTGTTTTCGTACGCTCGCGCTCGACCCGTGGAACCCCGCAAGGTCTCAAACCTAAGGCGGCCTCGGGAGTGCAAAACCTCCCCGACTCTCGGACCTGTACCGGCTCAATACATTTTGGCACTGGGGACTAGGCAGCCTCCTGTGCGACAAGGTACTCGTTCGGGGTTCGATAGGCGAGCGCTGCGTGAGGACGTTCGTAGTTGAAGAAGAACTCGTCGGGAGAGCCGCGGCGCCACGTGCTCGACGGTCAGTGGCCCGTCGCAGAGGTTCCAGAACTCGGCACGAGCCGAGCGGTTGGTGCGCTCGACGCAGCCGTTCCACTGGGGCCGTCGCGGCGGCAGGACGTGCAGCGGGATGTCCAGCTCCTCGCAGGCGTCCTCGAAGTCGGCCATGAACTCGCTGCCGCCGTCGACCTGGATGGACAGCGGCGGGAACGGCAGCGCGCCGACGAGGTCCATCAGGAAGCGCCTGGCATTGCCGGAGGTGGCGCGCGAACAGACCCGCGTCACCATGAACCTCGACACGGGGCAGATCGCCCGGAACTCCTTGAGCGTCTGCCCGCCGGCGGCGTACGTCATGTGGTCCACCTGCACCAGTTCCCCCACCCGACGGGCCTTGGAACCGTACTTCCAGCGGCGCGCCCACTTGGCGAAGCTGCGCCGCCTCCTGGGCTTCGCCCGCCCTTCGCAGAACGAGGCGCGGCGGATCGCCCCGGCCGCGAGCGCCCGCTCGAGGATCCGGCCGACGGTCGACACGCTCAGCAGGCGGCCCTTGCGTGCCAGCATGGCCTGGATGCGCGCCTTGCCCATGAACGGGTACTTGCGGCGCACGTCCAGGACTGCCTTGACGTCCCTCGGCTTCCAGGCGCGTTGCCGCACGCGGCGGGGGCGCGTCGACTTCGGCGCCAGCCCGCGCTGGCCGCCGGCGGCCAGCGCGGCCTTCCACCGGTACAGCGTGCGCCGGCTGATCCCGACATGCGCCAGCGCGCCGGCCTCGTCGCAGCCGGAGTCTCGCAGCCGGCGATACGCCTTCAATGTCCGATACCGCTCCGCCGCCTCGGAAGGCACGTGTTCGTCAACCTTGAAGCTGCGGTACGATCGGATGCGCATGGACTCGATGTTCATGGTTCGGGTCTCCATTCCAGTGGGTTTGGTTGTTCACTGGAGGCTACCCGATCCGGCGCCGCGGTCGGCGTTCAGTCGCCGCGGCGTCGCACTGCCTGGTCACCGCCGCTCCGGTGCCAGATGTGTCTGAGCTAGAACACCGCACTTCCTTCTCCTAAGCCGAACTTAACACCCGCCTTATGCCAAAGCCGTCGCCTTCTCTCCGACAAGCCCGTAATCGGAAACGAACCGACCAACCCCCTCCGGTCACGCCTGCAACCAGCACTACGCGGCTCCCGTCGGGCATTCGCGACAATCGACAGCGCTGGCACGGCCGGGAGCTTCCTCAAGGAGCACCTGCGTTCGCATACCCAGCTCTCCGTCGTCTCCGGCTACTTCACCATCAGCGCCTATGGAGCGTTGCGGGACGATCTAGGGCCTTTCCCCGACACACAAACATTTCGTCCCCCACAACAATGGGAAATGTCTCACCTTGACCCGGCGCTCCACGCCTGCACGGCGATGGGGTCGCGAGTCCCGGCGCCGCCGCCGAACGCCCAGCCCTCCAACCTCACGCTGAACCGCGTCGCCCTCCCGAACGGCGATGTGGGAAATCGCCCATCGTGCGTGAGACCGAGTGTTCGTGCGTCGGAAAGGAGGCCCTGTCCCACCCGCGACACGCACTGAACGGCGTCACGCTCCCGAACGGCACCCGCGTGGGAGATTTCCTACGCCGTGTAGGACGAAATGTTTGTGTGTCGGGAAACGGTGCCGCCGTGTAGGACGAAATGTTTGTGTCGGGAAAACCGGCCTCTCGACCTCCTCCAGGGAGGGCGTCACGCCTTTCGTCGCACCGCAAAGCGCGCCAAGCCCAACGCCTCCCATCACAAAAAGGACTCTCAATCAGCCAATCGTGATCTCTCGCTCTCGCAAGATGCGGGTCACTCAGCAGCCATGACAAGCTCCCGCCACTCCGAATCCTCGAAGAGCTCCACCTGCATTCCGTCGAGGTATTCCGACCAAGAGAACGGCACGATCTGCTCGTTGCCAACGGCATTCCAGACGCGAAGAAGGTCGATGCAATGGCGCAGCGGCACCGCCGTTGCCAAGGCTGTGCGCTCGGCAGCCGACAGCGGCCGGACGGCGGAATACTCCTTGAGGATCCGCTTCACGAGAACGGGCTCGAAACGGCTCTTCGTCTCCGACACGGCGCACTGACCCCACTGCGTGATCAGATGGGCAACGTCAAGCACCAGATGGTCCCGGTGCGCCGAGTCGAACTCAAGCAGCGCCGCGACTTGCCTGGAGTCGTCCACGAGCACGATCCAAGCTCCGGGACCGCCATGCACAACGCCGACGGGCAGTCGCGCACTGTCGCAGAACGCATGAAACCGCACGGCCGCCGAGTCGATCGCATTGAGCACGGATGCGGCTCGCCCGTCGGCCTTTGCCATGTCCAGTTCGGTCTTCCACGAGGCAAGGTTGGTGAGCCAGGGCGGCTCCCGATAGTCCAGTTCCTCGAGCCCCATCGCACTGACGTGAATCATCGCCACCAGACGCGCCATGGCCGCTGCCGTCTCAACGTAAGCGTCGGACGCCTCTGTTGGCGAGTAGTTGGGCCCTTCCTCGCCTTCGATCCGTTTGTGGCCTTTTCCCCGACACACAAACATTTCGTCCCACACAACAATGGGCAATGTCTCACCTTGACCCAACGCTCCACGCCTGCGCGGCGATGGGGTCGCGAGTCCCGGCAACCGCCGAACGCTCCGCCCCTCCAACCCCACGCTGAACCGCGTCACCCTCGCCGAACGGCGATGTGGGAAATCGCCCATCGTGCGCGAGACCGAATGTTCGTGCGTCGGGAGGGAGGCCCTGTCCCACCCGCGACACGCGTTGAACGGCGTCACGCTCCCGAACGGCAACCGCGTGGGAGATTTCCTGCGCCGTGTAGGACGAAATGCTTGTGTGCGGGAACGCTGACGGACGTGCCCTGCAAAGCCGTGACATACTCAGAACCGGCGTTGGCAAGGGGGATGGACATGGCCGAGGCATCGATGGTCGAGGGCGGCGGCGGGCTTCGGATCGAGCCGACGGGTGCGACCCTTGGCGCGCTGGTCACCGGCGTTCGGCTGGCCGAGGTGGGTGACGCACGTCGCCGGCGTCGGACACGGGGGTGCCTGGGTCCTGGTCACCGGCGTTCGGCTGGCCGAGGTGGGTGACGAGGACTGGGAGCGCATCGAAGCCGCCTTTCTCGATCGCGGCGTCCTGATCTTTCCTGGCCAGCACCTGACGACGAGCGGCAGATGGCGTTCGGCCGGCGCTGGGGCGAGTTGAACGAGTCGCAGGCGCTCAGCAACCGCCGCACGGACGGAACGCTTCGCGATGCCGACGATCCCCTGATGCGGCTCTTTCGCGGCAACGAGGGCTGGCACACGGACAGCTCGTTCGAGGCGGTGTCGGCCAAGGCATCGATCCTGTCGGCGCGGCAGGTGCCCGACCGCGGCGGACAGACCGAATGGGCCGACATGCGCGCCCGCCTACGAGGCGCTGGACCAGACGACCCGCGAGTGCATTGCGGGCCTCGAGGCTTGCCACTCGCTGTACCACTCCCAGGAGAGCATCGGCGAATCGGCGAAAGCACGGCGCGGGCGCTCGCGGAACTGCACGCCATGGCCGGTTCGGGCACCAACTCGTCGCCCGGGCAGAGCGGCTACCGGCAGGAGACGAAGGTGCCGCTGCGGCCGCTGGTCAAGCTGCACCCCCAGACCGGCCGGCCCGCCCTCTGCATTGGCCGCCATGCCCACGGGATTCCCGGGCTCGACGAGGACGAATCGCGCTCCCTGCTCGACCGGCTGCTTGCCGGCGCGTGTCGGGCGCCGCGCGTGTACGGCCATCGCTGGCAGGTCGGCGATGTCGTCATCTGGGACAACCGACGGGTGTTGCACAGGGTACGGCCATGGCCCGCGGGCGAAGCGCGGGTGATGCACCACACCTCCGTCGCCGGCGATCCGGTGACGGAGGCGGCCTCGAACCAAAGCCCCGCGCTCAGGCGGGCCGCGCGTTCATGCGGGCCGCGCCGGCAGGCACTCGTGCAACCGTTTCGCCGTGGGGAAGCGAGCCGGTATAGCGCGTAGCAGCGCGAAAGCCCAAGTGGTAGGCTTCAGGCGAAACGGTCGGGGCAGGTCGCAGGATGGCAGCCGCAAAGAAACGTATGCTTGATGAGAGCACGCCTGTGCCGGAGAAGCCGCAGGTCCGCACGAGGTGGCTTGACGGTTCGAAGTTCGTAGACCCAGACGACCTTGGCAGGAGCAAGGTGTTCCACAATACAGTGAAGGCGTTCGGGAAGATCAGAACGGTGCATACGCCGGAATAGGTCCACCGCCCGCATGGCTTTGTCCAAGACATTCTCGCGCTCGTGCTGCCGGGCGCATTGTTCAGTTTGGTTGCGCACTCTGCCCGGCTGCGGTTGCGGCGTGTGGAAGGGTACGCCCTCTTGTTCTACACGCTGCTCGCTGGATGGGTGATTCAAGGGGCAACCGGGTTGGCGAACGACCTGTTGCTGATCACGTTGGAGTGGGCGGGCTTCGCGCCCATCATCCTCCTTGAGGCGGATGCCTTCCGAGCCGCAGCAGTTTCGGGCGGCATGCTCGTTGCCTTGTTCGCCGCAATTGCGGTCAACTGCGTTCGGCACATAGATGACGTATCGAGGGAGGTCGCGAGAGAGTCCGGTGAGTTCAGCGAGTTGACGTACCAGTTGGCGATTGCGAGGACGAGTCCGGTGGAGATCACGTTGGAGACTGGGAAGTCGTATGTAGGTATCCCCGTCGCGTCGCGCGTGGCGATGAAGCATGAGGACGATCTTCGGCTCGTGCCGCTGATGAGCGGATATCGCGACGAGCAGCAGGAGCTTAGGATCACGACGAACTATGCCGCGAAGCAGGATGACGAACTGATGGCTGGGCGCAGCTTGCCTCTCGGTGACTTCGTGGTCGCGTTGCCCAAGAGTCGGATCGTGTCTGCACGTCCATTCGATGTTGAGCTTTTCCAAGCTATGTTCGAGCACTCCGAAGCGTGATGGCAGGCGCACGTTGGCGAGGATGTCGTGGGTGTCGCTGACGACGCTGATTTGCGTGGCGGATGCCTAAACGCGAAGACGCAGCACCCACCGCCTAGAGCGGCGGGCTGACTGACTCTTCGGCCTTGCGGCGCCCCCTGCTGTCGGGGCACCGAGGGTTGGGCGCCCCTCAGGAAGCCCTTTCGAGAATGTGGATGCCGCAGGCGCCGCCGAGGCCGATTACGTGGGTGAGGCCGATTCGGGCGCCCTCCACTTGTCGTTCGCCGGCTTCGCCGCGCAGGTGCGTCGAGACCTCGTAGATGTTGGCGAATGCCGGTGGCGCGAGCGGGTGGCCCTTGAAGAGCAGGCCGCCGGATACGTTCACCGGAATCTTGCCGCCGACTTCCACCTCGCTGCCCATGACTTGAAAGGCACTTCATCGCACCGGGGGATCTGCCGCAGCGATGTACAATCCGCGGGTCAATCGAGGAGTTCGAGATGCGTAACGCCCGGATGGCATCGCTTGCGTTTGCCGGCGTCCTGTTGGCGACTCTTTCCTCGCCGGCCGTGGCCGAGGGGGAGATTCCCAGGGCGTCCGTGGATGCCACCGCAATGGAGCTCCTTCAAGGTGCCCTCGAACTCACCCGCGGCGCGTCTTCCTACACGCGCATGGCCATGAAGATCCACCGCCCCGAATGGGAGCGGAACATGGAACTCGAGGCCTGGACCCAAGGCGAGGAAGACGCCCTCATCCGCTTCACCGCACCGGCCAAGGACGCTGGCAATGCCACGCTCAAGCTTGCCGACAGCATGTGGACGTTCGTGCCGCAGCTGAAGCGGGAAGCGCGGCTGCCGTCGAGCATGATGTCGCAGAGCTGGGCCAGTTCCGACTTCTCCTACAACGATCTGTCCCGCAGCGACAACTACCTGCGCTACTACGACGTGGAGATCGTCGAGCGTGAGGAAAGCGAGGGACACACCATCTTCTCCCTGGAAATGACGCCCCACGACGACGCGCCCATCGTCTGGGGGCGAGAGACCATGAAGCTGCGCGACGACTACGTGATGCTGAGCCAGACCTTCCACGACCAGGACCTCATCGCCCTCAAGCAGATGCAAACCCGCAACATTGGCCCGATGGGCGGGCGCGAGATCCCTCTGGTGATGCGCATGTCCGACCTGGCCGAACCCGATCACTGGACCGAAGTCCGCTATCTCGAGGCCGACTTCGACGCCAACGTGCCGGCATCGAAGTTCACCCGCTTCGCCCTGCGCAGCGAACGCTGACCCGAGGAACGCGCCGCAAGCCGCACGAGCCAAGGAGGCCACCGGAGCATGGCTGCTGCCGACATCGCCCAGGCGCCACCCGTCGCCAACTCCGCTGGCACCGGCAGCGTCGGCATGGGGCTGTACATGCGCGTGGCCTGGCGCAACCTCTGGCGCAACGGCCGCCGCACCTGGCTCACCGCTGGCGGCATCGCCTTTTCGGTCTTCCTGTGTGTCGCCTTCATGTCGTTCCAGCTCGGCAGCTACGACGGCATGATCGACACGGCCACGGGCATGATGTCCGGGCACATGCAGGTGCAGCACGAGGATTATCTGGACGATCCCAAGGTGGCGAACCGCATCGTCGCCGGCTCTGACCTGCTGCGGGAACTGGAAGATTCTCCGGACATTGTCGCCGCCGCAGCGAGGGTCGAAGGCTTCGCGCTGGTGTCGGTGGGGGAACGCAGCTTCGGCGGACTCGTGATGGGGGTCGATCCGGTGCGGGAGCCGAAGGTGTCGGCCCTGTCCGGGCAAATCGTCGAGGGCGAATACTTGCCGCGTGCCGACAGCGCCTACGTCGGCAAGGCGCTCGGAACGAATCTCGGCCTCAAGATCGGCGACGAGATCTTCGTGCTCGGTTCCGCCCTCGAAGGCGGCGTCGCAGCGGCGGTCTTCAACGTGGATGGATTCTTCGACACGGGACAAGTGGAACTCGACCGCAGCATCCTGCAGGTGCCGCTGTCGGCGGTGCAGTCCGCATTCGGCCTGGGCGACAGCGTGCATCGAATCGTGCTCATGGGAAAAAACGCAAACGACGCCACCGCCATCGCCCAGGGCCTGGCGCCAACGTTGCCGGAAGAGGTGCGCGTCCTCGACTGGGACAAGCTGCTGCCGGAACTCAGGCAGATGATCCAGATGGACGCCGTCACTTCAGTCATCGTCTATGTGCTCTTGCTGGCCATCGTCACGCTGTCCGTGGCCAACAGCTTCACCATGACGGTGTTCGAGCGCACGCGAGAGTTCGGGATGCTGGTCGCCATCGGCATGAAGCCTGGGGGCATCGTCGCCATGATCGTCATCGAGGCACTTTGCATGTGGGTTGTGGGCACGGCCATTGGCGCGGCGGTCTCCTACGCCCTCATGATCGGTCTGGGGGCCGTGGGGGTGCCCATCGCCGGGCTTGAGGACATGGCCGGCCAATTCATGATGCCGGAGCGCATCCACCCGGAGGTCAGCTTCTTAACCCTTGGCACCGCGCCAGTGGTGTTGCTGGCGGGCACGCTCGTCGCCGGGCTGATTCCTGCCTTGCGCGTGCGGCGGTTGAAGCCGGTCGAGGCGCTGCGCGAGGAAGAGTGATGGCCCCACGACGCACACCGGCGCGAGTTTGCCCGTGCCGCTGAAACTCCTGCTGCAACTGTCGTGGCGCAACCTGTGGCGCCACCGTCGCCGCAACGGCATCCTCGTGCTGGCGATTGCGCTGGCGGTCACCGGCGTCATGCTGATGAACACCCTCATGCGCGGCATGGCCGCCGGGATGCGCGAAGCGGTGATCGACAACCTCACCGGCCATGTCAAGGTCATCCACCCCGGCTACATGGCCGATCCCGGCATCGGCCGCGGCTTCGAGCCCCAGGAGGGATGGGAGCAGGCGCTTGCCGATGTTCCGGTGGCAGGTTGGGCGCAGAGGGTGCGGGTGCCGGCGGTCATCATGAGCGAACGGGAAACGCGCGGCGTTCAGCTCGTCGGGGTGGACCCGGCGCAAGAGGCCATTTCGTTCCTCGGCAGCCTGTCGGTGGAGGGCGAAGCCCTGAGCGGCGCGGAAGACCGGCGCATCGTCATCGGCGCCACGCTGGCGGAACAGCTCGAAACGTCGGTTGGCCGCCGCCTCGTCATCATGACCCAAGGCGCCGACGGCCTGAATCGCGAGGCCGGCTATCGCATCGCCGGCACCTACGACACCGACAGCAATGCGCTCGAGAGGGTGTTCGTGTTCACCGGCGCGCAAACGGTCGCTAGGTTGCTGGATTCCCCGGCCGTGACCGAGGTGTCGCTCCGTCTCGAGAGCGGCGACGACATTCCACTGGCGCTCGCGGAACTGAATGCTGTCTTCGAGGACCTCGACGTCAAGGCATGGCAGGACTTGGAGCCGCAGGTGGCAAGCATGGTGTTGGTGGCCGATTTCAGCCTCTACATCATGTACTTCGTCATCATGGGAGCCTTGGTCTTTGGCCTCGTCAACGCTCTCGCGACGGCGGTGATGGAACGGGTGCGGGAACTGGGGATGCTGCGGGCGCTGGGGATGAGGCCGCGCAGCGTGGTGGCGCAGGTGGTGGTGGAATCCACTCTGGTGATGACCGCAGGAGTGGTGGCGGGGCTGGCGCTTGCCATCGGCTGCTTTGTGCCGTTCGCGGACGGGATTGACTTGTCGGCGTTCAGCGAAACCATGGAGTTGATGGGCGTGCGCAACACCTTCACGCCACGGCTAGAAGTGGCCGACATGGTGACTGTGTTCCTGCTGAGCCTTGTGCTCGGGGTCCTCGCGAGCCTCTATCCCGCGCGCCGGGCGGTGAAGGTGACGCCGCTCGACGCCATGCGCCGCTAGCGCCCGCTCGCAAGCGAACGCCAACCTCGAACGCAGACGCAAAGACGACCGGAGAGAGAAAAGTCCATGGCCGACCACGTTGTCGAATGCACAAGCGTCTCCCGCACCTATCAAGACGATGCGGTGCCGGTGCATGCGCTGCGCGGCGTCGATTTCACGCTTAAGGCGGGGGAGTTCGTCAGCCTCGCCGGACCTTCGGGTTCCGGCAAGTCCACCCTGTTGCATGTCATCGGCGGCCTGGACCGCCCCGACGAGGGTGCCGTCGCGGTGGGTGGCGAGGATGTCACCGCCTTGGGCGACAGCGAACTTGCCGACTTGCGCCTGCGCAAGATCGGCTTCGTGTTTCAGGCCTACAACCTCATTCCGGTGCTGTCGGCGCGAGAGAACGTGGAGTTCATCATGCAGCTTCAGGGTGTCGACGCCGCCGAGCGAGGCGAACGGGCGCTCGGCACTCTCGATTCGCTCGGCATGCGTGATCTGGCCGACCGGCGCCCCGGCGAGATGTCCGGCGGCCAGCAGCAGCGAGTGGCCATTGCTCGCGCCATTGTCACCAACCCCGTGCTGCTCCTGGCCGACGAGCCAAGCGCCAACCTCGACACCGGCACCACAGGCGAGTTGCTTGAACTGCTCAAGCGCTTGAACAAGGAACGGGGCGTGACCATCCTCACCGCCACCCACGACCCAATGGTGATGGGCTATGCAACCCGACAGGTGCATCTGCGCGACGGCGAGATCGTGGCCAACAAGGCCGCATAGGGCCTGGTACCCGTGAGGCGGGTCATGGTCACCCCGGTGCGCACACTCGCACTCCTGGCGCTCACGGTCGGGACAGGCGCCAGCGCTGCCGAACTCGACGTTCGCCTCACCTGGTACAGCACCGCCCAGTCATTGCCCGAGCGGGACTTGCAGCGTCAGGCAACCGAGGAATCGACTCCGATCGACCACAACGCCGGTCTCCGCCTGATGTTCCGCGAAGACATCGGGCCGTTCCGCTTCTCCCTCGATCATTCCGCCGGCTGGAACTACGGCGACTCCCTCACCGCCCTCGACACGCCCGGACTCACCTTCGACCAAACGCCGGTGGGAGATGCGACCCGCGCCATGCAGCTCACCTGGAACGTGGACAGCGGGCCAGGTCGTCGCGCCGTGCATCGCCTGGACCGCCTCGCAGTGGAATACCGGCAAGGCAACTGGGGCGTCACCGCCGGTCGCCAGGCCGTGAGCTGGGGCGGCGGCCTCACCTTCCAGCCGTTCGACCTCTTCAACCCGTTCGCCCCCACCACCGTGGATCAGGACTTCAAGCCCGGCGACGACCTGCTGCTGGTCGAGCGCCTGTTCCCGGATGGCAGCGAGTTGCAGGTGCTGGGCGTCGCCCGCCGCTCCGGCGCCGAAGTGATGCGAGATGCCTCCAGCTTCGCCGCCAAGTACCGCGGCTTCCTCGGCACCGGCGAATACGAGCTCATGGCCGCCCGCCACTACACCGATGACATCTATGGCGTGGGCTTGCGCATCCCCGCCGGGGGTGCCCTCGTGCGCGCCGACGTGATCGCCGCTCGCGACCCCACAACCATCGAGCCCGGCTCGCCCTGGACATTCTCCGGGGTGCTGAACGCCGACTACAGCTTCACAGTCTCCGAACGGCTGGTATATGTCTTCGCCGAGTACTACCGCAACGGCTTCGGCGTTTCCGAACTGCCCGACAGTCTTTTCGACTTGCCGGCGCCCTTGGTGAACCGCATCGCCCGCGGCGAGATGTTCAACGTCATGCGCGACTACGCGAGCTTGGGCGCCAACATCCGCTGGGGCATCCTGCTGGCGCAGAACGTCGCTTGGATCCGCAATCTCAACGACGGCTCGGGCGTCCTCACCGCCTCCCTCTCCTACGACGAGGGCGACCACGCCCGCTGGCAGCTCGGCATCATCAAGCCCCACGGCGGCCCCGGCGAGGAATACGGCACCATCGACACCGGCGCCGGCACCATCGGCGGCAGCACCCGGGCGTTCGTGCGATTCGTGTACTACCTATGAGGGCGGGCGCCCCCCGCTGGCCAGTACATTGACCGCACGGGCTTCAGCATCCGATACTCGACTTTCCTTGGCGACAGGCAATCCAGACGTGACCGACGCATGGCCAGCCGGCCCGCACATCGTCGCACCAGGCGACCATACGATTGCCGACGCAGATGCCATTCAGGGCCTGTGGACAGAAAGTCAATACCTCGCCATCACCAATGCATGCAACCACTTCATCGAATTCACTGATGGGCGCATTGAGGTCTTGCCCATGCCTACACACCGCCATCAGGCGATTTCGCGCCTGCTCTTCGTCGCACTCCTGGAATGGACCAATCAGCACGGTGGCGAGGTCTTCTATGCCCCGTTGCGCCTGCGTGTTCGCGAGGGCAAGTTCCGCGAACCCGATTTGCTCCTCGTCCGAGACGCCAATGACGGACGCATGCGCAACGCGTATTGGCTGGGCGCTGACCTCGTAATGGAGGTGGTCAGCCCAGACGGCCCCGCCCGCGACCTCGCAACCAAACGCGGCGACTACGCCGAGGCCGGCATCCCCGAATACTGGATCGTCAACCCTCTCGACGACACCATCACCGTGCTGACGCTCGACGGCGACGGCTACGCGGAGTTCGGTGTATTCGGCCGGGGCGACCACGCCCGCGGCAAGACGCTCTCCGGCTTCCACGCCGACGTGTCCGCGGCGTTCGACGCCGGCGCACTTCCATAGACCAAGCCGTCGCTTCGGCAACTACTCTCCCGGCCCCTCCGACTCCTCCGGCTCCTCCCACCAAGGCGGGTTGTTGAGCGGTCCAAGGGTCTGGCCCAGTTGAATCAGCACGCCGTGGGCGCTCTTGGGGGAGATGAAGGCGTCGATGTTGGCTGGGTCCTCGAAGTGCTTGTCCACGACCCGCACGCCGGCCTCTTCGAGGGCGACGGTCTTCTTCTCCAAGTCTGGCGTCTGCAGGGTGATGTGGTGGACGCCTTCGCCGCGGCGTTCGAGAAACCTGGCGAGGAAGCCCTCGGGATCGATGGGTTCGAGCAGCTCGATGCAGAAGTCGTGGAGGTCCAGGATGGCGACGCGGAAGCCGCCGGGGTTGTCGCCGACGTGACGCAGCTTGGCGCCGAGCACGCTCTCGAAGAAGGGGCGCGCCTTCTCGATGCTGTGGACGGCGATGCCGATGTGGTCGAAGCGGCCAATGGGTTCGTCCGGCATGGGGTATTCTCGCTTGGGCTGGCTTGAGGCCGATTATCCGCCAATTGCGCCAGCGCGACGCCGCCTTCCGCAGCCATCGGTTCGAGGGAAAGCGAACGAATGACCGACATCGAGACCTTCAGCCGCGCCTTTGCCGCGACAGGCGAGACGCGCCTTCTCGCCCAGGTGCATCAGCCCCGGTCCGCCGGCGAACGGGCCGGCAAGGGCGTCGTCATGGTGCATGGCGGCGCCTGGACGGCCAACGACCGGCTCACCCCGCATGTGCTCTGCGATGCGCTGGCGCGGCGCGGCCTCACGGTGTTCTCGCTCGATTTCCGCGACGGACGAACGGGCCGGCATCCCTGTGCGGTGCAGGACGTCACCGCCGGCGTTCGCTTCGCGCGCATGCACGCAGAGGAGTTCGGCATCGACGCAGAGCGGATCGGACTCATCGGCAGCTCCTCCGGCGGCCACCTTGTGCTGCTGGCCGGGACGCAGCCGGATGTGCCGGCGCATCGCGGCACCGCCATCGTTCGGGGAGATGGCATTGACGATGCCGTGGGCGTTTCCGCGGAGGTGGCTTGCGTGATCGCACTCTGGCCCGTGTCCGACCCACTGGTGCGCTTCCAGCACGCCCACGATGCCGGCCGCGACGAACTGATCGCCGCGCACCTCAGGTACTACAACGACGAAGCCCACATGCGGCAAGCGAGCGTGCAGCGAATGCTGGCCGCCGGCGAGGCACAGACGGTGCCGCCGCTGCTCGTGGTGCAGCCCGGCGAGGATCGCAACGTGCCCCAGGCCATGACCCTCGACCTCCTGCGCGAGTGGCAGAACGCCGGCGGCGCGCTGCAATACCTCTTCTATCCCGGCCTGCCCCACGCCTTCGCCTACGAGCCATCGCCGGGGACCACACGCCTCGAACGCGACATCTGGCCATTCCTCAACCAGCGCCTCGAAGTCGGCACCGAATAAGATAAACGGGAAGCTCTGGTCCGGCTGCCTCACCGCGACCTGCCCTCCGGCGAGAAGTCGCGGGCTTCTTCGAAAGGGAACGGCTGCGCCCATACCGCCGCCAACGGCTTCCAAACCAAACACCGAGCAACAGGAGAAGCGAAATGGCCTGGCGAACCGCACCCGTTCTGGGGGTTCGAGACGTGCCGGCAGCGGTGGAGCACTACCAGAGCGCGCTCGGATTCGAATGCCCCGGCGGCATGTACGGCCCGGAGAACGAGCGCGTCTATGCCGTGATGAGACGCAGCGGCATCGAAGTGCATCTGCAAATCCGTCGCCGCAACGTGTGGGCCGCCGCACGCGGGAGCCACGAACGCAGCGCCTGCCTCCACTGCCCGGACGTGGACTCCCTGCACGACGACTTCACTTCCGCCGCCGCCCTGGTCTTCGCCCCGCCCACCGACATGCCCTGTGGCAACCGCGAAATCGTCCTGCGCGACCAAGACGGCCACCGCCTGGCCTTCGGCATGGACGGCGACCAGCCAGGTTCCGCGTGGGTCGCGGCTCCGGTACTCGGCTGCCGCGACGTCGAAGCCGCCATGTCCTGGTTCGTCGACACCCTGGGCTTCTCCTGCCCCGGCGGCCTGCTCACGCCCCCCGGCCACGAGCCGGCATATGCCATCGTCTTCCGCGAAGGCGCCGGCATCCACCTGCAAGCCCGCCGCCGCCCTGTCTTCCTCGCCGAGCGCCAGGCCCACGAAGGCGACGCCTACATCTTCGTGGACGACGCCGACGCCCTGCACGAGGAATTCGCCGCCAAGGGCGTCACCATCATCCGCCCCCCACAGGACGAACCCTACGGCCTGCGCGACTTCACGATGGAAACCCCCACCAGCCACCGCCTGACCTTCGCAACCGAAAGCCAACCCCCGCCGCCAACCCGGGATCCCCGCTAGCGGGAGGGCATCCAGCCCTCCCTGCGTGCCGCAATGCATGTCCATGGGAACGCAACAGCGGACCAAACAGTCGTCGTCTTCTCCTACCCCATACGCCGCCGGACCCTCGCCGCCGTTGCTGTGCCTGGCGGGCCGAGACGCCCTCCCTCCAGCGCTACGAGTTCTCCACCTGGAGCAGCGGACGTCCCAGGCCCTGGCGGTGGGCGTTGTGGTAGTGGTGGAGGGCCGGCTCGTTTCGCCCGAACAGGAAGTGTTCGTGGATGCCGGCCTCTGCGCACGCCTGGGTGGAGGCGGCCATCGCGTAGTCCTCTGCCTGCACGACGCTGTTGAAGCCGGCGAACCGCTCCCGCGGGTCCGTCCCCGTGCGGCGGAAGAAGTCGGCGGCGTTGGGCGTCAAGTACACGCTGTGCGCCGTGCGCGAGCGGCCCGTGCCGTCCGGGAACATGCGCAGCACGTCCACGACACCCATGTCCACGAGAAAGATCGAGTTCGGATAGATAAAGTACACGCACAGCGTCATCTGCCGGAACGGCCACTGGTCGCGCTGCGGCACCGCCTTGGTCACTTCCTCGAAGTTCGAGCGGGCGAACACCATGCGGTAGTTCAGCCCCATCACGTCGTGCGTCTGCAAGTTGCCGTGGAAGCCCGGCCCCAGCGTGTCGCGGTGCAGCACCGGGAAGTGGTAGTTCTCGCCGAAGGTGTCGATGGCGAGCTTCCAGTTCACGTCCGCTTCGAGCACCTGCGTGGCGGCGTGCGTGTAGTCGCCGAGGCTCCAGTGCCTCATGTCATCCGCAAGCTCGCCCAGGCAGGCATCGACATCGATCGTCTCCGGGGATTTCGGATTCGGAATCACCCAGAGCGTGCCGTGCCTCTCGGCACTCGGAAGCTCCACCAAGCCATGCTGGCTGCGGTCGATGCCCCCAAAGCTGTCGGCGCGATTGACTGCGATCAGTTCGCCCCGCGTGTTGTACGTCCACGCATGGAACGGGCAACTCACCCGCGGCCCCCTGCCACGACCGTCCGGCACCACCTGCGCGCCCCGGTGACGGCAGGCGTTGGCGAAGGCATGGAACTCGCCGTCCTCGTCGCGGGTCATCAGGATGGGCAGCCCGGTCTGGCTGTCGGCCCAGTACGTGCCCGGCTCCGGCAAGTCGCACGACAGCCCGGTGAACAGCGGCGTCTCGCGGAAGAACACTTCCTGCTCCCGGGCAAGCAGGTCCGGGCAGGTGAAATCCGCCGCCGGCGTGCGCATCACGCCGTCGGCGAAGGCCGTGCGATTGTTGGCAATGCCATCCTCCAGGATGTCGAGGAGGCGAAGCTGTTCGTCCTTGCGCATGTGCGTACACCTGTCTCATGCTCCTGCGAGCGGTTTCAAACATTGCTTCACGAGGCGCGGACAACCAAGGCAAGCCTCCTCGCAGCGGGAAGCGTCAGTCGCCCGAAGCCGCCCGCCTTCGCTCCTGGCGCGCCACGGCCTCGCGGTAGCCATCGTACCAGCGATTGCCTCGCAGAATCGAACGCGCAGTGACAGGCTGCGCGACGTCGCCATCGCGCGCCATTGCCGCCAGCGAGGAAGTGGTCGAGGCAGGACACTCGCCCGTCTCCATGTAGGCAAGCACCGCCGCCAGGAGCGCCTCTTCCGGGTCGCCGAGGAGATGGTTGAAGTCTTCTCCCACGAAGCACCCCGGCACCTCCCACGGCTCCGTTCCGCCCCCGGCCACGGGCACGAAGCCGTCGGCGAAATCGCCGAAGCCCTTGTCGTTCACGCTCTTGAACTGGATGGAGAAATAGGTCGTGCCGCAGTTGTCCGCCGGCAGGAAGCCGTAGGGCTTGCCGCAAGTTGCCCCGCCGATCAGCACCACCTCCACGTCGATGCCGCGCAAGCCGTTGATGACGGATTCGCTCGCCGAACACGTGCTTCCGCTGCCGAGGACGAAGACGCGGTCGAGATCAAGGCTGGGCAGCGGTTGACCGTTGCGGTCGGTGTCTATGAACGGGAACGACTGGTTGCGGCTCGACTGCTTGTCGTTGTACTGCAGGCCGTCGAAGATCTTGCCGCTCGAGGCTGGCCCGGCGATCATGTAGCCAAGCTCTGCGGCGATGTAGAGCAGCCCGCCGCGGTTGTAGCGCAGGTCCAGCACGAGATCTTCCGCCCCCTCGTCCCGGAACCGCCGCACGGCGGCCGCAAGCTCCCCTTCCGCCACCCGATTGTGGTCGTGGAACGCCATGTAGGCCACCTTGCGACCGGCGTGGTTGAGCATGCTGTCGTTCTGCACCGGGTCGGCGGCGACTTCCTCCGCCGCCAGAACCACGGTTCGTTCCGCGTCTGCACCGGCGCCAAGGTCGCGCACGACGAACTCGTGGATCTCGCCGGGCCCGTCCGGGAAGAGCCCGGCATTCAGGATGGCAGGGGAGCCATCGAGGACAGAAGCGCCGTCGACGGCGATGATGTGCGCGCCACGGGTGAGGCCAGCCCGGGTCGCGGGCGCGTCGGGCTCGGTGTAGGCGATGCGGATCTGGCGCGGGGGACTTGGCCGGATGATGGCCCACTCGGCGCCGTAGCTCACCGCAATGCCCGTGTCGCGAACGCGGCGGTATTCCTCCGTTTCCCAGGTGAAGTGGAACCGATCCTTGTCCCTGCCACTCGGTGTGGTGGCGAAGGTGCGCATCAGGTCGAAATACGCCATGGTGCTGTGGTCGATGGGGTCCGCATCGACGATCTCGGCATACCAGAGGTATTCCTCGTTGCTCCAGGAGCGAATCCAGTTGTTCTCGTAGGCGACGGAGCCTTCGAGGTCCGGAAACGCCCGGCCAGAGGAATCGACGCCGCTGCGCGGATTGGCGCAGTAGGCCGCGAAGTCCGTGGAAGCGCGAAAGCTGTTCGCCCGAATGGAGCGGCTGGCATCGAGCGCATACTCGTCGATGACATCGACGGCGCCATCGTCGTCGTCGTCCAGGTCGCCGTTGTCGCCAGCACCGTCGCGGTCGGTGTCCGTGGTCTCGCCGGCATCGTGCGGAAAGGCGTCCGCATTGTCGCCCACACCGTCGCCATCCGAGTCCTGCGTCTCGCCGGCATCGCCCGGGAACGCATCGAGGGCGTCGGACACCCCATCGCCATCGCGGTCCGCATCGCAGCCGCAACGCTCGTCGCAGCCGGCAAGGACAAGGACGAGCCCGGCCGCAACGACCACGCGTGGGAGTTGATTCGGGCTGCAAAGGCGCATGTCTTCGGTTCCTGGATCGTCCGTCGGGGGCCATTGCGGGTTCGACCCGGCGACTGCCCAACCACAGCATAAGGCGCGCGGGATCTATGGCAAGGCACCACCGGCCATGTCCTGTAGTATCTTATCCATGAATGCTCGTAGCGAGGGCGACGAGACGCAGGACCCGCACGCGCGCCAGGAGCCTTCAGCCGGGGAAGCTTCCTCGACCGCTGACGCGCAGGGAAGTTCGGGCATGTCCCCGTCGCCGGAGGCGTACTTCCATGCAAGGCGCGGAGTGGAGGGACGCAACGCGCTCGAAGAGAGCGCGAACGCGTCCGCAGGACGCGAGAGTACCCCCTTGCCCGGCCACAGCGAGCGTATCGTCGTCCACAGCAGGGCACTCATGAGCAATCCGGGGCCAAGCAGACAGGAGGGAGTTGCCCATGACCTACGAATGCTTCGACGTGGAAGTGAAGGATCGGATCGCGCACATCGTGCTGTCGCGGCCGGCGAAGCGGAACAGCATGACGCCGGCGTTCTGGCGCGAGCTGCCGGAAATCGTCAGGGACATCGACGCTGCCGCCGAGGCGCGGTTGATCGTCATCTCGTCGACCGGGCCGCATTTCACCGCCGGTCTCGACATCAGTCACTTGCGCGAAGGCGGCGGCGACGGGCAAGGCCAGCCGGACGCCGAAGCGCAGGCGCGAGAGGCGGCTCGCCACGGCGCCCGCTTCTATGACAACACCCGGCGAATGCAGGACAGCTTCTCCGCCCTGGAGAGCTGCCGCCTGCCGGTGCTGGCGGCGATTCAGGGAGGCTGCATCGGCGGCGGCGTGGACATGGTGACCGCCTGCGACATGCGCTACGCCACCGAGGACGCCTTCCTCACCGTGTTCGAGATCAACGTCGGCATCACCGCCGATGTCGGCACCTTCCCGCGCCTGGTGAAGCTCATCCCGGAAGGCATCGTGCGCGAGCTTGCCTACACCGGGCGGCGCATGCCGGCGGCGGAGGCGAAGGAGGCGGGCCTGATCAACCGCACCTTCCCCAACCAGGACGCAATGCTCGAAGGCGTGTTCGGGATCGCCCGGGAAATCGCCGCCAAGCCTCCTCTCGCCCTCTACGGCTGCAAGCGCATGATCAACTACTCCCGCGACCACAGCACCGCCGACGGCCTCGACTACATCTCCATCTGGAACGCATCCTTCCTGCAGCCAGCCGAGATGCGCGAAGCCGTCATGGCCAGCCAGCAAAAGCGCCCCGGCAACTTCGTGAACCTGCCGCCGCTGCCACGCAACGGCAGCTGACGCCCCCACAACGTCGACCGTGATGCGGTCGTGCTGAAGATGCGGGAGCGGCATTCTGGCGAGGCGCAGAGCGACGAGACAGGCGTCGACTCGCAAAGCCGAACTCGCGGAACTCGGCAAGGCGGTGCGCAGGCTTGCAGAGCAAACTCATGCGCGTCTCCTTGGACTGCCGGGGGCGCATGGGAAGCGCAACGCACCCGTCAACGCGGCGGCTTGTCCACGATCACCCCTGCCTGCTCGAGTTCCGCAATGCGACGCTCGTCGTAGCCAAGCCACTGCGACAGCACCGCAGCGTTGTCCTGGCCGAGGGTTGGACACGGGCGCCAGTCTTCGCTGCCGACGCCGGCCATGTGGATGGGGCTGCCGGGCATGGGGGTTGGGCCTGGCTCCAGCGGCACGAAGAAGCCGCGGTGCTGCACTTGAGGATCGGCGGTCATGTCGGAAGTGGTGTTGATCGGTCCAGACGCGACTCCGGCCGCCTGCAACTCGATGGCCGCCGTTCCCTTGTCGCGGATGACGGTCCATGCCCCGATGGCGCGGTCGATGGCGGCGTGGTGGTGGCGGCGTGCGTCCAGGTCCCAGTCGGGATCGAGTGCATCGCCGAGCAGCGCGCACAGCGCGCGCCAGTCCTCGGCGTTGCGACAGCCGAGCGCGAGCCAGTTGTCCTCCCCCGCACAGCGATAGACCCCATGCGGCGCCATCTGCGGATGTCGATTGCCCATGCGGGCAGGTGTGCCGCCAAGCTGACGCTCGACAAGCCAAGTCCCGCACAGCGCCACGCCGCCCTCGTGCAGCGCGAGCTCCACGAACGCTCCCTTGCCCGTCCGTTGGCGACGGCGCAACGCCGTCATCACGGCAGCAGCAGCGTTGACCGCCGTGATGGCGTCCATGAGCGCCATGGCGGTGTTGCGCGGCTCGTCCGGGCCATAGCCCATGACGGTGGTAAGCCCCGACATCGGCTCCACACTGGGCCCGAACGCCACTCGATCGCGCCAAGGGCCACTCCGGCCGTAGCCAGGCGCCGTGACGCATATGAGCCGTGGATTGGCATCGTGCAGGCGTTCGTGATCGAGCCCCAATGCCGGCATGGCGCGAGCGCTGAAGTTCTCGATCACCACGTCGGCCACGGCCACCAGTTCAAGGAAGGTCTCGCGCCCCGCTTCGGTCTTGAGGTCCAACGCCAGGCTGCGCTTGTTGCGTTGCAGCTTGACGAATACCGCATTCGCATTCCACGGCTCGTCGCCCGGCTCGCCGCCGATCCAGCCGCCGATGGGCGTGCCGCGGTACTCGCGAGGGCCGCGACCCATCGGGCGTTCGATCTTCACAACCGCCGCACCCAGGTCCGCGAGGAAGCGGGTGGCCAAGGGGCCAGCCCAGACATGGGTGAGGTCGAGGATACGAACCCCGTTCAAGGGGCCGCGACACAGCCCGTCGCCCTCGGTGCCTGCATCAGCGCGACCGCCGGCAAGTGTGGTGTTGCCGACGCGGCGGGAAGGCGGTTGCACGGCATCCCGCGTCGCGCTTTGCCGGTCGCGCCGAGCCACTTCCGCGCGCGCCATCGGCGACGCAAGCCGTCGCACCGGATTGGCCTCGCCGTGCACCACCCAGCCGGGCCGCGGCGAGAGAACCTGCCGCTCTCCGTCCGTCACCCTTTGCCATGCGTCCCGCTCACGCAAATGCTCATTCGCCAGCACCTCGTCGAAGTCCAGCACCACGCCCAGCGGAAAGCGATACTCGTTGGCTCGCCCCAGCATCTCCTCCCGCGTCAGAGGCAGCACGGCCTGGGCGATGATGGCGTGCAGGACGTCGCGGTTCTGCATCCGCAAGTCGTTGCTGGTGAAGCGTTCATCCAGCACCAGTTCCGGCATTCCCAAGCCGGTGGCGAACGCATCCCAGAAGCCCGGCACGATGTTGATGTACATCCAGCCATCGGCGCAGCGAAACATGTTGGTGGGCGGCACGCTCCAGAAGTCATTGCCGTGCCGTGACCGAATGCGCCCGGCGCAGTGCCACATCACCGTGGTGAACTGGCTGAGCGCCATCACCGTCTCCATCATGCCGACGTCGATGGCATTGCGCTCGCCAGCCAAGCGGCAAGCGTTCGCCGCCGTGAAGGCAAGCCCGCCAGCCTGAAACTCCACGTAGTGCCCCGGCAACGAAAGCGGCGCTCGGCCGGGGTCGCCCATCAGATTGGTATAGCCCCCCATCGCCAGAAGGGTGTGCGGCGTCGCCCGCCAGTTGCACTTCGGCCCCGTGCGCCCAAACGGCGTGATGGCCACCTTCACCGGCGCCGCCCACTCGTCAAGCCCCAGCGCCGTCACCGCGTCGGCGGATTCCCCTTCCACCACCACCACGTCGGCATCGGCAGCAAGCTCGGCGAGACGAGCCAAACCCTCCTCCCCTTCCTCACCAACCTCACGACGCTTGTCCGCATGCAGAAAGAGATCAAGCGCGCGATCACCCGTCCAGGCAGGCACCCGCCCCCGCTCAAGACGCACCACCTCACACCCCGCCTGAGCAAAAAGACGACCGCAAAACCCAGCCGAATGACCACCAACCTCAAGAACCCGATCCAAGAAACACCCACAAGCCACCAACGAAGCGCGGCATCATAAGACGGTTTGCCCGTCCCTCCGGGTGGCGCGCAGGCAGCGGGCCGCGCGCGGATGGACGCATGTCCTCCCTCTGGTCGCCGAGAAGCGCCCGTCGGCAGCGGGCCGCGCGCGGATGGACGCATGCCTCGGCGTCGCCGCACGATCCCACCACGAGCCCAACAGGCCGCGCGCGGGTGGACGCATGCATTGTTTCCACTGCGCCAAGGGGGGCACGAAGGGCCCTTCCGTAGGGACGCAAGCGTTGTGCGGTGCAGACGATGTTGCGCGCACGCTTTCGGCCCGCTACTGCAAGGATGGGTCAGAGATTCATCCGCCAAGATGGTCTGCGCCCACGCAGGTTTGTGATGTGTCCGTTGGGGGTTCCCATCGGGCTTCATGACGACGAGGGCGTCCTGCGGAGCAAGTCCGCTGTAGCTGTGGAGAGAGACGTCACGGACCAACTGCCGGCGGCGGGCTCAAGCGCTCCGAGCTCCCACGCGCCCGCTCCTGGCACAACGGCGGCCGTCGTCGGCGTCATCACTCTGGTGGGCTCAAGCGCTCCGAGCTCCCACCCGCCCGCTCCTGTCACCGCTCTTGCCGCTCAGGCATCGAGGCTAACGCCCCGCAACTGTCGCCTGCGGCTCCGCTCGCGGCCCAGCCCCACCGGCCCACGCGCCCGCGCCGTCCTACGGCAGCCTCCTAGGCTGCCTAGCCCACACCGTGCTAGGGTTTCGCCGCATTGGGTGCCATGCCTTCGAGAAGGATCGCCGCCAATCGCGTCGCCTCCAACGTAGGGATCAGATAGGGGCCCCGCCATGCGAGACTCGCATCGGCGCGAATCGGTCACGCCCTTCGGGGCGAAGGAGCTGGTGCCTGCAGGTACGCAGGGGATCGTCGGCCTGGACGAACCTCAAGCAATCGAGCCGGAGCCAGGTCTGACGAGCAGGCGGATTCGGACATTGCGGCGGACAGCCGGGAGCATCGGCGCTTCCGGCTGCTCTCCTCACCCCAAGTTGGAGACAGACAAGAATGACTCGCACGATCACACTGGAGGCGCTGCTGGGCGGCTGCCGCGACGACTCCTTCGACGATGGCATCCGCATCGACACGGAGCTGGTGCCTATCGGCGGCCCTGGCGGGCCCGTCAAGCCTGCGGTGTACGAGGGCGGGAAGTACCAGGAAGACCGCCGGTGGGCTGCCCCCGACGATGAGCAACCGACGCCGGTCATCGTCATCGACAACGTGCCATCCCAGGCGAACCGGCTGGAGGACGCCCTGCGGAGGAACCGCGACGTGTTGTCCATTCCCGAACTCGTGCTGGATCTTTCCGGCTTGACCCATCTCCCGGCCCATTTGCCGAGGCGACTGTCGAGCTTCCAGTTTCCTCACCGCAACGCCGATGCGTACCTGAGGGACGCGTTGCTCGACGGCCAAGACTTCATGAGGACGGAGCTCGGTAAGGCCATCTTCGGGGCGACGGCGCAGACATGCGGTCCGCTGATGGCCTGGTTCCCACAAGCGCTTCTTTACGGATTCTGGCAATCCCATCTCGGCAAGAAACGACAGAACACCAAGCACGCGCGGGCCTGGGTGTCGGAGATCGTGGGGTGGCGTCCGGCTTCGACGGAGACCCGCACGTCTGGGTTGAAGGGCGACCCGCTGAACTTGAGCACGGACGAGGCCGTGCGTTCCAATCCGAGCGATCGGACTGCATGGGATTTGGACAAGGGTGTCAGCATCCCTGATGGCAAGAAGGACAAGCTCTCCGAGATGGGCCATGGTCAGGTTCTGTTCATGGGCGACAAGGCGGCTGCCGCTGCCGTCTCCTTTGCCCGCGTTACTCAACGCGCGACGGTTTCTTTCGCCCAGTTGCGACGCGTAGGCCTCGGCGATGGTGCTCCGAACGAAGCGGATGCCGCCGCCCGAGCGCTCTTGGTCGCCTTGGGGCTGCACGCCCACCAGCTTGCCTTCGGTCGTGGATTCGCGTTGCGTTCGGGGGCGGAACTGCGGCCGAACGAGAACGCAGCGACCTGGCTCAGCATGGATGGCGACGAGCCGTGCGAACTCGGCGACGCCGGGTCGACTGCCGCCCTCCTGCAATCCGCCAGGGCCCATGCCGAGTCCGTCGGCGTGCCGCTCGATGGTTGGGGAGTCCCGGCCACGGTGTTGACGCCAAAAGAGAACCTGAGCAAGGCCATCCGCGCCACGTGGCCGGAGATGGACGACTGATGCTGGCGGTCTCCGTCGAGTTCCTGCTCGGCACGTTTCGCGGCGACCCGGACGGCACGGCCAACACGGGGCTACTGTCCAACGGCGAGTGGCCACCTACTCCGGCCAGACTGTTCGCCGCCTTCGTCGCCGCGGATGGCACCAGGCAAGAGTCTCGCGTAACTGACGGCAGTGAACTGCTTTGGCTGGAAGGGCTACCGCCCCCCATCATCCACGCCCACCCGCACCCTCATCACCAACCACTCCGGCAACGGTATGTGGTGAGGGCCGAAACGCGCCCGGCCAAGAATACGCATCAGGAATACGTCGGGCGCTCCGGGACGGTTAATCGGCCGGGCGTGCGAGTGGCGCTCCGCGACCCCAGCGTCGTCTATCGCTGGGACGTCACCGCGCCTGCGGATATTCTCCTGTCGCTACGGCGTCGGGCCGCACGAATCGGCTACCTGGGTGCTGCCGACTCGCCGGTACGCGTACGCGTGATGAGTGGCGCTGCCGCGGCGCTGTCGCCGGGAACGGCGTTTGTGCCCGACGACGCGGGGGATGTGGTCTTGGGCGTGCCCCAGCGCGGGGATGTCCAAGTCCTTGACCGCATGTATGACCAGTGGCGCGTACGCGGCGCTTCGGTGACCCGATTACAGTTTCCCGCACTGCGTCACGACATGGCCTACCGTTCTCCGGCGCTGGCGACCGGGCCGGATGCCGGCGAAGTAGTGGCTTGGCTGCGTTTGGGAACGGCCGTCTCGGGCCGTCGCGTAACCGCTCTGACGACCTTGTTCAAGGAGGCGGTTCTGAGCCGTCACCAGCGGATCCATGGCGATCCTCCCGCCATCCTGCATGGTCACGGCTTCTCCGAACGAGGCTACGAGATTGCCCGTTACCTGGCGCTTCCGGACATCGGGTATCGGCACTCTCGCGGACGCATACACGGACTCGCGCTGTGGTTGCCGGCGGGGTCCGGCGGCGTGACACGGCAGAAGGCGCGCGACGCGGCGCATGCCATCCGACGCCTCGCGGGAAACGGTATCGACGTCACCGTCGCCCCACGGGGGGATGGAGCGAGGCCGGTGGCTGCCAATCCAACGCGATGGTTGCGAAGCTCGCGCCGTTGGGTTACGGCGTTCCCGGCCGTGCACGAGCGGCACCACCCGCTCGACCTCGCCGAAGTGGCGCGCTGGTGCGTCCACGCGGGTCTGCCCGACCCGGTCGCCTTTCGCTCGGCGCGGCACGCCCTGGTTTCGGGCGCGGTCGACCTCGCGCCCGTTGAAGTGAACCGGCCTGGCCGGCCGGGGCTGCCCTACTCGCACGTCGAACTGCTGTTCGCCGAACCCGTCGCGGGTCCCGTGGTCATCGGAGCGGCGCGTCAGCGCGGCTTCGGTCTCTGCGTTCCGATGGACCGACAGGAGGGCATCCGGTGACGGAACCGATGCCCGCCTTCCACGAGTTCTACCGGGCAGTAAACAACGATCGCGATCCCTTTCCATGGCAAGCACGCCTTGCCGAACAAGTTGCCGCGGACGAACGGTGGCCGCGCGAGATCGGGGTGCCCACCGGCCTCGGCAAGACGGCGTGCCTCGAGATCGCTGTCTGGTGGTTGGCGTCACAGGCGGACCGGCCCCCGGCCGAGCGCACTGCCCCCACTCGAGTCTGGTGGGTCGTCAATAGGCGTCTCCTGGTGGACTCGACGGCCGAACACGCGAGGACCATGGCCGAGTCGCTCCGTGGGTCCGGATCAAGGGGTGGAGGAGGCCGGGATCGGTCCGTTTTGGGCAGAGTGGCCGACCGTCTGCGAGCACTGTCCGCCGATCGGGATGCGCCCCCGCTCGAAGTGATTTCGCTACGCGGGGGGATCGCCTCGCGCACTCCGACCGACCCGTCGCGCCCCACGGTGGTGCTTTGTACGTTGCCGATGTACGGCTCTCGGCTGCTCTTTCGGGGCTATGGATCGAATCTCCGGGCCGTTGACGCGGCCATGGCCGGCGTCGACAGCCTCGTGCTGCTCGACGAGGCGCATCTCGCACCGCACCTCCGTTCGCTCGTGGGAGCGCTCACCGACTGCACACCGGACGCACGGTCGATCTTCCCGGGTCTCCGTGCCGGGCCGGCGGTGGTGGCGTTGACCGCCACGGGCGATGTCGATGAGCCAGGTCGGTTCGGTCTCAACGACGCGGACGAGCGCCACCCCGTCGTTCGAGCACGGCTCGACGCCAGAAAAGCGACAAGTCTGCGCATCGAGGAGAAAGGGGAGACGGCAAGGCACCTTGCGCAGGCGACCCTGGACCTGATGAAGGAGACCAGCGACCCAAGCTCGTTCCTTGTGTTCGCCAACAGTCCCAAGACCGCGCGCGACGTCTTTCGGCGCCTGCAGAAGCGGATGGAGGGCCGCGCATCGAAGCCGGAGTTGATCCTCCTGACCGGTCTCACACGTGAGCGGGAGGCCGAGCGGACCCGCACGGCCGTCCTCGACCCCCTGACTGGCATGGCCGCGGCGAAAAGCGACACTCCACGAACGCGTGATCTGATCGTGGTTGCCACGCAGACCCTTGAAGTCGGCGCCGACATTGACGCGGAGTACCTGGTGACGGAGGCCTGCGGCGTGCGCGCCTTGACGCAGCGGCTTGGCCGCCTGAACCGGCTTGGCCGCTTCCCGCATGCGCGCGCCGCCTATGTCCATGTGCCAGCCCCCGGGAGACGAACTCCGGCCACCTGGCCGGTCTATGGTGAGGAGCCCGCATGTGTGCTGGAGCGGTTGCGGAGTGCCGCGAGCATTGCCGGAGGTACGGTAAACCTCTCGCCACGGCGAGTGGCCGAAGTCCTCGGGCGGCCGGACGACGATCCCGGACGCGCGCCGGAAGTGCTCCCGGGCATCCTGTGGGAGTGGGTAAAGACGACGACACCGCCGGAAGGCGAGGCGCCCGTGGAGCCTTACTTCAGCGGCATAGCCGCGCCGCAATATGCCGTTTCGGTAATCTGGCGAGTCCATGTGCCGGACGCTGGCGAGCGGCTCTGGCCACGGACGACGGACCGAGAGGCGGTGGACGTCCCACTCGCCGAACTCCGCGAGGCGCTCGGCGGCGAGGAGCCGGTCCACCGCCTTGCGGGTGACGGGGTCACTCTGGAATCTGCGACCAGCGCTGACCTGCGGCCAGGCGATCAAATCGTCCTGGGGACCGACCGTGGACTGCTCGATCAGTTCGGCTGGGATCGGTCCGCCACCGGCGTCGTCGTGGATGCGTCCCTCGAAGGAAGAGGTCTGCCGTTGGACGCTTCTGCGATCGAGCGCCTCTGTGGCCTGTCCGTCGGTCATGCCATCACGAGGGCAATGGGCGACGAGGGCGAAGAGGTCGACGACACCCAGCGGGACGAGGCAATCGGGGAGCTACTGGAAGCCATTCGCGGTGTCCAGCTCCCGCCCGGATGGGACGCGCCCGAGTGGCACGAGTTCGCGGGTTCCCTCGAACCCCGGATCGTGGTGGCGCGGAGGGAGGTGCCGCGGCTCAGGGTTCGGAAGCCGCGCCCGGAGTTACGTATCGGTGAGTTCGATGAGACCTCGCTTGGCGTCACGGTGGAACTTGGCCCGCACGGGGACGCGGTGGGCGTGAGGGCCGGGATCGTGGCGGACCGCATCGGGGTGCCAACGAAGGTCCGTGAAGTGGTGGCCCTCGCGGGGAAACTGCACGACATCGGCAAGGCCGACCCACGCTTCCAGCGCTGGCTCGACCCCGAAGGTAGCGCCGGCGTTCCGATGGCGAAGTCAAGCGCCCCACGCCACCGTTGGGAGACGATGCGTGCGGACGCGGGATGGCCGCGTGGGGGACGCCATGAGGATCTTTCTGCCCGCCTCGTCCTTGCCTGGCTCGAGGATCAGCCTCAATGGGGCGGTGACCTCGAACGTGACCTCCTTGTTCACCTCGTCATCAGCCACCACGGCAAGGGCAGACCTCTCGTGCCGCCGGCGAAGGACGGAACGTGCGATACGGTTGCCAGCGTGATCTCGGGGACTCGCGTGGAAGTCGCGGCGGATCTCGCCATCGTCGACTGGGACCAGCCAGGGCGTTTCCGACGCCTCAACAGCCACTTCGGGCCTTGGGGCCTCGCCCTTCTCGAGGCGGTCGTGATCCGGTCGGACCACGCCGTGTCGGCGCGGGGCGACGTAGAGCTGGAGATGCCGTGAACACCCAGGTCACCTGCATTGGCCTTCCTGCGGGTTGGATCAATGCCTGGCTCGCAGCGGTCGGGGCCACCGTGCTCGACCCCCGCATCCGCCTGCACTGGAAGGCGAGAGGCCATCAGGCAGTCTTGTCGTGCGTCGATGTCGATCCGCTCGAGGCGCTTGTCGAGGCGTGGCCGGATGCGGAGCGGTTGTCCGACTTGCCGATTGCGGAGCACTGGCGACAAGCGGGCGAACTACGGCGCCGGGTATCGGTGGGGTCTTTCGTTCTTCGTGCGCGCGCCGCAAGGAGCGACCCGCACTCGTGGACACTGTCCTCAACGATGACTGATCTGTCTGTGGACGCGGAGGGGGACGTGGCACATGCCCTGCTTGATCCGGCTGGGCCGGGGACCGTCAAGTGGCTGCATCATCGACTGATGAAGGTCCATCGGCATGTGCGCGATCCTTCCCGGGAGATTATTGGGGCCTCGCTGATGGGCCAAGGCGAGCGGGTGAAGGACAACGGCCTGGGTTTTGACCAATCGAGATTGGGCTCGCAGTGCGACGATTCCGACCGTTGGACCGATCCTGTTGTCGAGGTTCTCGCGTTTTTCGGCCTCGCGGTGTTCCCCATGCGCGGGCGCGGGTCGGACGGCCGGCTTGAGCGCGCCGCGTTCGGAGACGAGAGGCAAAGGGGTTGGCGCAAGACTGCGGGCAGCACGGAGCCCCGTCGCTTGTACTGGCCGGCCTGGCGCCAGGCGCTGGACGCCAACGGTATCGACGCGTTGCTCGACGTCTGGAAATCCGATGCGGAGGAGCGGTGGCCTCTGCTGGGCGTCCACGCGGCCTGGCGGACCGTGCCGTTCCAGGCCAAGGTTCGCGCGGACCCGACCCGCGCTCTCGGTGCGGAGCGCCTGTGAGCGTCGAGCCTATCGTTCCGATTTCGGCGATCGAGCACTTCGCGTACTGCCCGCGGCAATGTGCACTCATCCATTGCGATGGCGTATGGAATGACAACGAGCACACCGTCAGGGGTTCTCGTGCGCACCGCCGGGTGGACAGCGGGGCGCACCGACGTGAGCGGGACCGCATGGTGCTTCGCAGCATCCCGCTTTGGTCGGAGGCGCTGGGCCTCACGGGAAGGGCGGATGCGGTCGAGGTTGGCGCGGGCGACAGCGTGTGTCCGGTCGAGTACAAGGCAGGGGTCCGCCACGGCACAACCGCGGATCTTCAGTTGTGTGCGCAGGCGATGTGCCTCGAGGAGATGCTCGGCTCCGAGATTGTGCATGGGTACGTCTGGTACGGCGCGTCGCGGCGGCGCACCGCCGTGCGCTTCTCCGTCGCGCTCCGTGACGAAGTGCGTGGCATCGTCGACGTAATCCGCTCGCAGCTCGTGACGGGTGCCCTACCCGAGCCAGTCGACGACGAACGCTGCGAAGAGTGTCAACTTCTGCATCACTGCCTGCCCGGGCTGTCGGGCGCGCCGCCCAGGGTGCGCCGCTACATGAACGACATCGTGTTCGGATGCGCTACCTGAATACCGTTTATGTTCGCGACCATCGCGCCCGCGTGCAGTGTCGCCGCGGCTCGCTGCTGGTGACTTCTCCGGAGGGGAGTCAGCGGATTCCGCTTGAAGCTGTCGATGCCGTGGTGCTCTTGGGCGGTGCCCAGCTCACCACCCAGGCTCTCGACGCCTGTACACGCCGGGGTGTTCGCGTGGCCGCCCTGAACAGAGGCGGCGCGGTTCGGTTCACCGTCAGCGGAGTCACGGGTGGGAACGTGCACCTGCGCACGGCGCTGTATCGGGCCGTCACGGATGCGTCTCGATCCCTGGAGTTGGCGAGGACGATCGTTGCCGCGAAGCTGCAGAACAGCCGAAGCGTGGTGGGCCGCTGGTCTCGCGATGCGAAGGACTCGGTGCTGCGTGGCGAGCTCGCCGAACGCAGCGAGGCGATACTGGCGCGTGTCGCCCGCCTCGCGGAAGCAACGACGGGTGACCATGTCCGAGGGGTCGAGGGAGATGCCGCGAGGATCTACTTCCGCGCGTTGAGCAGGGTCCTGGCCTCAGCCCAACTCGGGTTCTCCGCGAGGACGCGGCGACCGCCCCGGGATCCGGTTAACGCGGCCCTGGGGTTCTGCTACGGGCTATTGGTCACGGAATTCATCGGCGCCCTAGAGAGCGTCGGTCTGGATTTCCAGATGGGCTTCTTGCATCGGCCACGCTCGGGGCGGCCCTCGCTCGCCCTCGACCTTACCGAGGAACTACGACCCCTTGCCGACCGCTTCGTGGTCACCTTGGTGCGTCGGCGGCAAATCGGCCCGGACGACTTCGACGAGACGCCGGGCGGGGCCGTGTATCTCAGCGACGATGGCAGGACCAAGCTCATCGGAGCGTGGGAAGAGCACAAGGACACGGAGTTCCGCCATCGTCTGCTCGGGCGGAACGTTGGCCGGTGGGCATTGCCATCCGTTCAGGCGACTCTGCTCGCGCGTCATTTGCGGGGCGATCTGCCTCACTATCCGCCCTTCGTGCTTCCTTGAGACCATGGACATCCTGTTGACCTACGATATCGCAGAAACGGATGGTCCCGGTGCATCGCGGCTCCGGCGCATCGCGGAAATCTGTGAGCGGTATGGTCAACGCGTGCAGTTCTCGGTTTTCCAGTTCCGGCTGTCGCCCGCCAAGCTCGCCCGATTGATCGGCGAGGTCGAAGATGTGATCGACCGTCAGGATGACTCGGTGATCGTTTACCGTTTCCCCGGACGTATCGACGAGGCAGCTACGCATCTCGGTCGTGCACAGGAACGAAATCTGGGCCGTCCATGGGTAGTTTGACGGTCTGCGAACCGCCGGTGATTCTCCGAAGACGCATCTCGACGGGGCGTCAGATGGCGGTTTTGACCACAATTGGCTGCGTATCGTCGTGTAGAGTCACGGTCTTGCGAGGGATCGTGCCTCCCGTCGTACTCCTTAACAGCTTGAACTGGCTTCCGCACGGGCTGAGTTAGCCCGGTAGCGGATTAGCAGTGTCGCCGGGACTCACGTCCCGGCCTTCGTTGAGCGGGTTGCAGGGATCAGTAGGCAGACATCGAGTGTGCAGGTGTCGCCGGGACTCACGTCCCGGCCTTCGTTGAGCGGTCGCCGTCCGGGACGCCCGGACGCGCCCCGATCACCGTGTCGCCGGGACTCACGTCCCGGCCTTCGTTGAGCGTCTTCGCGTGCCAGTGGACCTGGATCGTCGCGACCGTGTGTCGCCGGGACTCACGTCCCGGCCTTCGTTGAGCGGCCGCGCTCGACGGAAGCCAGCAGGTCGCCGAGGATGTGTCGCCGGGACTCACGTCCCGGCCTTCGTTGAGCGCTGTGCGAGCTTGTGCCGCCGGTCGGCACCGTGACGGGTGTCGCCGGGACTCACGTCCCGGCCTTCGTTGAGCGGCCCCCACTTCGCTGCCCGTTACCCGATTGTCGTGCAAGTGTCGCCGGGACTCACGTCCCGGCCTTCGTTGAGCGCTCGACTGGCGGCGGTCGGGGCACCTGCAGGTGTCGGGTGTCGCCGGGACTCACGTCCCGGCCTTCGTTGAGCGATGAAGAGGACGGACCACCCCGCGAGAATCAGCAGCGGTGTCGCCGGGACTCACGTCCCGGCCTTCGTTGAGCGGTGGCGGTTAGTCCGCCCGCTGTCCCAGCCCGTCGGGTGTCGCCGGGACTCACGTCCCGGCCTTCGTTGAGCGCGTCGGGTGACGTCGGAGGTCAGTGCGGAGGCGCGAGTGTCGCCGGGACTCACGTCCCGGCCTTCGTTGAGCGGCCGCGAAGTACGCCGGCAAGGCGGATGCGGAGATGGTGTCGCCGGGACTCACGTCCCGGCCTTCGTTGAGCGAGCGATAGCACAACGAGCCATGCGGGTTGACTACCCGTGTCGCCGGGACTCACGTCCCGGCCTTCGTTGAGCGGTCGCGGTGGCGCGGGTGGACCGGCCGGGCGGCCCTTGTGTCGCCGGGACTCACGTCCCGGCCTTCGTTGAGCGCAGGGCGTGTTTGAGCGCGTCAACAGCCTTGAGGGCGGTGTCGCCGGGACTCACGTCCCGGCCTTCGTTGAGCGACGGTTCGGGTGAGGGCAGAGAACGGCTTTGGCGTGTGTGTCGCCGGGACTCACGTCCCGGCCTTCGTTGAGCGCGCTGCCGCACGGCCAACTTCTCCAGCGGCACGAACCCGTGTCGCCGGGACTCACGTCCCGGCCTTCGTTGAGCGCACCCCCGCGCCGTGGTGCGCGAGGGCGCGAACTTCGTGTCGCCGGGACTCACGTCCCGGCCTTCGTTGAGCGCACTGGGATATCGGAGGGGCGCGGCTGGGGCGGCTGGGTGTCGCCGGGACTCACGTCCCGGCCTTCGTTGAGCGAGGTGGCCATTCTTCGCCTGCCCCAATTCGTCGTAGGCGTGTCGCCGGGACTCACGTCCCGGCCTTCGTTGAGCGGTCTCTGCATCGCGGGCGAGCGACTGCCGAGCGCCCCGTGTCGCCGGGACTCACGTCCCGGCCTTCGTTGAGCGGCGACGTCCACCGGCGTGCGCCGGTCGACCGTGCGCGTGTCGCCGGGACTCACGTCCCGGCCTTCGTTGAGCGGTCAAGGAAGCGCCGACGCACGTGTACGTCAAGGGGGTGTCGCCGGGACTCACGTCCCGGCCTTCGTTGAGCGGCGGTGAGCGCGACTGTGCGGGCGGTGATCCTGATCGTGTCGCCGGGACTCACGTCCCGGCCTTCGTTGACGAGTCATCGGTTCTGCGACATGAATGGGTTCGCCGGACACGAGGCCAAGATAAAGCGGTTCATGCCATGGGTGAAGAATCCCCCATGCAGTCGCGCCTACAAGCCGGAGCTATGCCTGCAACCAATCGAGGTCCGCGGCTGTCGCAGACATCGCAGATGTCGCAGACATCAAGAGTGGGGGTGGGCGCGGGGTTGTGGGGATGCTTGGGTAGCCGACGTCGACCAGGTAGAGGCCTTGGGCTGGAGCAGTGGGCGGGGCCTGGCGGCGGTCTCGGCCGGCCAGCAGAGCTGCGGGTGCGTCGGTTGGAAGGGTGCCGCGGCCTACGGCCAGCAAGGCGCCGGCGATGTTGCGCACCATGCGCAGGACGAAGGCATTGGCCTGGATGTCGATGGCGACGAAGCTGCCGACGCGGCGCACGCGCAGGTGGTGGATGCAGCGCCAAGGCGAGCGCGACTGGCAGGCGGCGGCGCGGAAGGCGGAGAAGTCGTGCTCGCCTATCAGTGGCAGGGCTGCATGCTGCATTGCGGTTTCGTCGAGGCGCTGTTCCATCCAGGTGCAAAGGCCGCGGGCGATGACGGGGCGCGTCGGGCCATCTTGGATGACATAGACGTAGCGGCGCCACTTGGCGTCAAAGCGGGCGCTGAAGCCGGCGGGCATTGTGCGACACCAGACAATGCCGAGGCCCTCTGGAGTCAAGCTGGTGACGCCCAGGCGCCAGGCGTCTTCGGTGCGTGCTGCACGGGCGGGAAAGCTCACGATTTGCTGCGTCGCATGGACGCCGGCGTCGGTGCGGCCGGCCGCGACGATTCTTGCCGCGTTGGGCGGTTGATTGCCGACATCGGCGATGGCCTGCTCCAGCGCACCCTGCACCGTCGCCACGCCCGCTTGCGATTGCAGGCCGTGGAAGTCGCGACCATCGTATTCGACGCCGAAGACGACCGTGTTCGCAGAGGCCACGGCCTTGCCGGTCTCGCTCACAGTCGCTGCAGCAGTTCCGCCGCCGCGGCGCGCTGGTCCGGGTCGCCTTGCTCCGAGACTTCCTTCAGCACTTCGCCGGCGCTGTCCGTGTCGCCAATGTCCATGTATGCCCTGGCAAGTTGCAGCTTCACGTTGACGGCGTCGCCTTCCACCGCGTCGATGGCGGCATCGAGGTCTTCGGGCGTGGCCGGTGCTTCGCCCTGTGACGCGGGCGGGGCCGGCGCCGCCACGCTTCGCACACGCGTCGCGAGGCCCCCGAGCGAGGAGGTGTCCGGCTCCTTCTGCACGGTTGGGGCCGCACGCCGTCGCCAGCGACGCCAGGCAGCACTGCCGCCCACACCAAGGAGAATGCCGAGCATGAGGCCCAACGCCGGCAACGCGGCCATTGGCGGAGGGGAACGTCCGGCAGGGGGCATCGGCTGTGAACGCGACGGCTCGGAAGCAGCCGCCGTCGGTTCTTGCCCCGACGCGCCCGCAAGGGCGCGCCGCAACGATGCATTCTCTTCGAGCAGTCGGTCTCGCTCACTCGCCACTCGTTCAAGGGCCTCGGCAGCGCGGGCAACCTCCACGCGCAGGGCGGCGTTTTCCGTCGCCAGGCGTTCGATGACCGCGGCACTTGCCTCAGCGGCTGCCGGCTCGCGCACGACTTCGGCTTGTTCGCGGGAAGCCACAACGGCCTGCCCCGCTTCCGCCGTCCGCGCATCCGCCCAAGGCAACGTCAACCGAGCTCCGGCTCGCAGTCGGCCCGGGTCACCCTCGGTGAAGGCGTGCGGATTGGCACGAACGATCGCGAGCATGGCCTCCTCGATCGAAACACCGTCGCGGCGCATCTCGGCGGCGATGCTCCAAAGCGTGTCTGTGCCACCGACCACGACATGACTGACAGGCTCGCCCTGGCGGTTTTCGGCGCCGAAAGCCGGAGGGGTCACAGCCAACGCGACCACGGCAATGGCGCCGGCGGCTTGAGCCACCAACGCATGCTTCGCCCCTACAGCGGGATGTTGAGCCCTCTCGGGGCGACCTCCTGGGGGGAAGGGCATCCTGCCCTCCCTCGCGCCGCAAGGCGCGCAAGCGACTCGGCTACGCAAGGCGAGGGCGGTCGCGCCGCGTGGACGCAAGGGACGGCGCGTTGAGAGGGCGGACCGTCCGCCCCCCCAACGTACACGACCTCCAGGCACGTTGTCGGCAACTCGCGGCAGGTACAAGCGATTTGCGCCGCACGAGTCCATCAGAGCAGCTCTTGCAGCCGTTCTGCGATCTGGATGCTGTTGAGGGCCGCGCCCTTGCGCACGTTGTCCGACACCACCCACAGGTTCAGGCCGCGCTCGCGGCTCAGGTCCTGGCGAATGCGACCCACAAAGACGGGGTCCTCGCCGGCCGCATGATCCACCGGATTGGGGCAGGCGGCGTTCATGTCGTCCACCACCACGACGCCTTCCGCCGCATGGAGCAGGTCCCGGGCGTCGGCCGGCGAGAGCGGGTCGCGGGTCTCGATGTGAACCGCTTCGGAATGGCCATAGAAGACGGGCACGCGCACGCAGGTGGGATTCACCAAGAGGTCGTCGTCCTCGAAGATCTTGCGTGTCTCCTGCACCATCTTCATCTCTTCGACGGTGAAGCCGTTGTCGAGTGTGTCCCAGGCGTTCGCCACGGCGTTGAAGGCGATTTGCACCGGATGGGCCGTGAAGTCCTCCACCGGCTTGCCGTTCAACAGGTTCGCGGTCTGCCCCGCCAGTTCCTGAATGCCGGTGGCGCCGGCGCCGGACACGGCCTGATAGGTGGCCACGTTCACCCGCTCGATGCCCACCGCGTCGTAGATGGGCTTCAGCGCCACCGCCATCTGGATGGTCGAGCAGTTCGGATTGGCGATGATGTTGGGCCCCAGGCCGTCCACGATGCAGTGCGGATTCACTTCCGGCACCACCAGGGGAATGCCCTCCTCCATGCGGAACTTGGAGGTGTTGTCGATCACCACCGCGCCGGCGTCGGCGGCACGCGGCGCGTGGTCCGCGGAAATGCTGCCGCCGGCGGAAAAGAACGCGATCTGCACATCGTCGAAGTCGAACTCGTTGAGTACCTGCACCGCAATCGACTTGCCGTGGAACTGCAGCCGCCTGCCGGCCGAACGCTCCGACGCCAACAGGTGCAGTTCGGCGACCGGGAAGTTCCGTGCCTCGAGGATTTCGCGCATCGCCTCGCCCACCGCTCCGGTGGCGCCGGCGATGGCGACGTTCATGGCTTCCATCAGCCTGCCTCCTCCTTACGCCGCACCCAGTGCGCCGATCACGGCATCCGCCATCTCGTCGGTTCCCACGCGACGGAATGCGGCGCTCTCCGTCGCCGGCAGGATGTCCGCCGTGCGCAACCCGTCCGCGAGCACCGCCTGCACCGCACTTTCGACCCGCTCCGCCGCCCAAGCCTCGCCCAAGCTGTAGCGCAGCATCATCGCCGCCGAAAGGATCGTCGCCAGCGGATTCGCGACGTTTTGCCCCGCGATGTCCGGTGCGCTGCCGTGTACCGGCTCGAACATGCCCTGGTCGTTCGCATTCAGGGAGGCCGAGGGCAACATGCCGAGGGAGCCGGTGAGCATGGCGGCCACGTCCGAGAGGATGTCGCCGAACATGTTGCCCGTGACGACGACATCGAACTGCTTCGGCGCCCGCACGAGCTGCATGGCGGCGTTGTCCACGTACAGGTGGCTGAGCTCCACGTCCGGGTAGTCGGCATGAACCTCCGTCACCACCTCGCGCCAAAGCTGCGTCACTTCGAGCACGTTGGCCTTGTCCACCGAGCACAGCCGCCCATTGCGCTTTTGCGCGAGTTCGAAGGCGACGCGAGCGATGCGCGCAATCTCGCGCTCCTCATAGACATAGGTGTTGAAGCCCCGCCGGCCGCCGTTGCCGACCTCGACGCCGCGCGGCTCGCCGAAATAGATGCCGCCGGTGAGTTCGCGGACGATGAGGATGTCGAGGTCCGCCACCAGTTCCGCCTTCAGCGAAGACGCCTCCGCAAGCGACGCGAACAGTGTCGCCGGACGCAGGTTGGCGAACAGGTCCAGCCCTTCCCGCATCCCGAGAAGGCCCTTCTCCGGGCGTTCGGTCATGGGCAGGCCCTCCCACTTCGGGCCACCCACGGCTCCCAGCAACACTGCGTCCGAGTCCCGCGCCGTCGCCAGCGTGTCCGGGGGCAGCGGCGTGCCGTGGCGGTCGATGGCCACGCCTCCCAAGTCCGCCTCGTCGAACGCGAGCGGAAGATCCAGCGCCCGCAGCACGCGCAGCACATGCGGCATCACTTCCGCGCCGACCCCGTCCCCCGGAATCACCAGTACGCGCTTGTCCATCTCTGTCAGGGGCCTCCGTTTCTGGAACGAGGGCATCCTGCCCTCCATAGCGCCGTCAGGCGCGCCCTTGCGCCACCATGTCGTGGCAAAGCCGAATTGACGAGTTCACCCTGCATGTTCGCATGGAGGACTTCGCGGAGGCCGCTTGCGCGCCCTTCGGGCGTACGGAGAGCGGGATGCCCCTCCCCCAAGAGTAAGGGAGGGAGGGCGTCGGTTCAGGCCCCCGGTTCGGCGAACACCCAGGGCATCCGCCGTCGGTGCCCGTCCTCGAAGGCGCGGATGGCGTCGGCGTAGCGCAATGTCTGTGCGATTTCGTCGAGCCCTTCCGCCAGGAGGCGCTTGCGCGCCGGCTCAATGTCGAATGACGCCTCGAAACCGTCGCCAGCGATCCTCTGTCCCGGCAAGTCCACCGCGAGCGAGAAGCCGGGCAGCGTCTGCGCCCGTTCGATCAGCTCGCCCACGGCCTCATCCGGCAGCGTCACCAGAAGCAGGCCGTTGCGCAGGGAGTTGCCGGAGAAGATGTCCGCAAAGCTCGGCGCAATGACGCAGCGGAAACCGTATTCGAGCAGCGCCCACACGGCGTGCTCGCGGCTCGAACCGCAGCCGAAGTTGGTGCGCGTCACCAGCACGCTGGCGCCTTGATAGCGCGGCTGGTTGAGCACGAAGTCGCGGTTGATCTCGCGTTCGTTGGCGGTCTTGGTCATGTCGCCTTCGTCGAGAAAGCGCCAGGCGTCAAACAGGTTGTCGCCAAAGCCGGTGCGACGGATCGACTTCAGGAACTGCTTGGGGATGATCTGGTCGGTATCGACGTTGGCGCGGTCGAGCGGCGCCACCAGCCCCGTATGCGTGTCGAAGGCCTGCACTACAGATACTCCCGCACGTCCGCAAAGCGACCGTTCACCGCCGCCGCCGCCGCCATCGCCGGGCTCACGAGATGCGTGCGCCCAAGGTGCCCCTGTCGTCCCTCGAAGTTGCGGTTGGACGTCGAGGCGCAGCGCTCGCCCGGATAGAGCCGGTCGTCGTTCATGGCAAGGCACATCGAGCAGCCGGCGTCGCGCCATTCGAAGCCAGCCTCGCGGAAGACGGCATCGAGCCCTTCCGCCTCCGCCTGCCGCTTGACCAGGCCAGAACCCGGCACCACCAGTGCCTCGCGGATCGACGACGCAACACGTCGCCCTTTCGCCACCTCCGCGGCGGCACGCAAGTCCTCGATGCGGGCATTGGTGCAGGAGCCGATGAACACGCGGTCGAGGGCCACGTCGCGGATTGGGGTGCCAGGCGTCAGGTCCATGTACGCAAGCGCCCGTTCGCACAGTTCGCGGCGGGCAGGCTCTTCGAAGGCATCCGGAGAGGGCACGGCTTCGTCGATGCCGAGCACCAGTTCCGGTGATGTGCCCCAAGACACCTGCGGCGAGAGTTCAGACGCATCCAGCTGGGTCTCGCGGTCGAACTCGGCATCCGGGTCGGACACAAGCCCGCGCCAATACGCCTCGGAACGTTCCAGCACCTCGCCCGAAGGCGCGAGCGGCCGCCCGCGCAGATACTCGATGGTGGTGTCGTCCACCGCCACCATTCCGGCCCGGCCACCTGCCTCGATGGACATGTTGCACAGCGTCATGCGCGCTTCCATCGACAGCGCCCGCACCGCGCTTCCGGCGTATTCGATGGTGTGGCCGGTGGCGCCAGCCGTGCCGATGCGGCGGATGACGGCAAGGATGAGGTCTTTCGCCGTCACCCCGCGCGGCAGTTCCCCCGTCGCCGTCAACCGCATGTTGGCGGCCTTGCGCTGGGCAAGGCATTGCGTCGCCAGCACATGCTCCACATCGGAGGTGCCGATCCCCTGCGCCAGCGCCGCGAACGCGCCGTGGGTGGAGGTGTGCGAGTCGCCGCAGACGATGGTCGTGCCCGGCAGCGTCGCCCCCTGTTCCGGCCCCACCACATGGACGATGCCTTGGCGGGGATCGGTCATCTCGAACTGGCGAATGCCAAAGCGACGGCAATTCTCGTCAAGCGCAGCCACCTGCGTGCGAGCAATCTCGTCCTCGATGCCACCGATGCCGGCGGCGCGGTTGGTGGTCGGCAGGTTGTGGTCTGGCGTTGCGAGATTCGCGTCGAGCCGCCAAGGCTGGCGCCCGGCAAGCTGCAACCCTTCGAACGCCTGCGGCGAAGTGACCTCGTGCAAGAGATGCCGGTCGATGTAGAGCAACGTCATGCCATCGTCGCGCTCGGCGACGGCATGTGCATCCCAGATCCTGTCGTAGAGGGTCTTGCCGGCCATGCCGATTGGGTCCTGTTCCTTGAAGCGGCAATGCTAGCAGCTAATGTGGGCGCCGGCAGGCCTTGATCCCCGGCCACTGCCGATCTGCGGTGCCAATCAGTCCTCACGCGTAACATACCGCCCACGGCTAATTTGTTCTTTGCGCCGGGTCCAAGTAAATCAACGAGTTACATGGATTGAGGCACCCCTTCGCCCAGGTTTTCCGTTGACCAGAAAATGCGGCTCAATATCAGGGCTTTACGTTATTCGGCCACTATCAGGGATGTCCGAGAACAAATTCGCCCTGACATACCGCCGGGTGGAGTTGACTCATCCATATCCATAATCCATAATCCATGATGGTTTGGTAGGCGCACAATGAACTGCATCTCATTTGTCCGTCGTCGTGGCCTGCATTATGCCTTGTCGGCGACGCTTATCGCCGGCACGGCGTTCGCGGCAGCTTCGGGTGAGGAGCGCGCTGGCGTTCAGTTGCCGCCCCCGAATCTGGAACGCGACCTGCAACGGAACGCGCACACCCGACAGCCGCTCCGGCCCATGAGCCAAGACAGTTGCGCGTCCTTCTATTCAGCCCTTCCGGGCACGACGGGGGACGATCTGGTGACCCTCCTGCGGTCGGCCGACCTCGGATGCATATCCGATTTGGAGTGGGTGGACGATGCGCGGCTACAACATGCGATCGCCAGGGAAGCCAACGTCCTGAGCGTCGCGTACGCGCTGCCCGACCTCATCGGCGCATACGACGGTTTCGCCAATGCACCGCTCATAAATCTGATGAGATTCCTGCAGGTCGTCGAGGACATCCACTACTGGTGCATCCAGACGAGCGGCACGTGTGAGGACGATGTGTGGCTTTCGTCCAGGCGATGGGAAACCGCTTGGGGTTCCGCCGTCCACCTGGCCGTTTTTCGAGTGGTGAATGCCTTTCGCGCAACCCCGCACTTCGGCCACCAGAGCGACGAACACGCCGACACCCTGTTCGAACTCACTCGGCTGATCAGGGAATACGAACAGTCGGCGGACCATCTGGATATCGTCGTTTGGTGGCTGACGCACTGGAGCGAGCGTTACCGGAGCGACAGGTTCAAGTACGTCATGGACGCGATGTTCGACATGCTGGCGACGGGGCACAGGAGCAGGTACGAGGGCAACGAGCGTTTCGGTCCCGCGTTCGGTGAGTCCCGCGATCTCCTGGAAGCGCTCCTCAAGCGTGCGCTTGAGTCGGCCCTGATTGGTACGGACTGGCAGTTCATCGCCACCCGGAGCGCCATCGAGCTTGGCCGGTTCAGCATCTATTCCGACACCGCGAACTACGTTCGCGTCCGTGAGGCCGTGGACTCGATCCGCAAGGCCTACGAAGACGACAAGACTTTCCGGCCGGTCTGGCTGCGCGTGGTGGCGGAGCTCGACTACAACGACGCGCGGAACTGCGCGAACTACGGAACGTGCGATTGGTACGCGGGCATCGGTTTCAACACCAACTTCAGGAGGGAGGTGTTCCAGAGATCGCACGAGTGTCCGGCGAGCTACTGCCCTAACGACAGGGTAACCGTGCATGCCCAGGGTCTGGATGACGATCAGCTCGCACGGGCGTGCGGACTGCTGTCCGCCGTCAGCAGCACCTTCCATCCCCTGTTCAACACGAACTGCGAACCGGTGGAAGGCGATTTCAACGACCATCTCGACGCTTACGTCTTTCACGACATCCGGTCGTGCGAGGATTTTTCTTCGGCCGCGTTCTTTCGAAACGCGGACACATGCAGCGGGATTTACTACGAGAGGGATCCGGCGGACCGGAGCACCCGACCGTACTTCGTCGCTACCGAGTATGAGCCTTGGGAGAGTCCCCCGGACCCGCGGCTCAGCATCTGGAATCTCGAGCATGAGTACGCCCACTATCTGGACGGCAGGTACAACCGCATTGGCGGATACAGGGGCGATCTCGACAGCCTGCACTGGTGGATCGAGGGGATCGCGGAGTACCTGGCCGCCTTGGCTTCGCCCCACCTGGGGCCTCCTCCGTTCGACGCGTCGTACACCTTGGCGGAGATCCTGCTGCATTCGGATTCGTTGCAGACGCGCTATCGGCACCGCCATCTCGCGGTCCGTTTCTTCATGGAGAACCACCGCGATTTCGTTGACGTCGCCGTCGGCCACCTGCGCCGCGGGGAGTTCGATGCGTACCAAGATTTCCTGAACGGCGGGGTGGCGCGGTACTCGGAGGCATGGGGCACATGGCTGCGGGCTGGGGATGCGAACGTGCAGCCCGAGATCGTGCAGCCGATCCAACGCGAGACGCCGTACTTTCTCGTGCCGATGTTCCCCGCGCACACCGAGGGCAGGCGTCAAGGATGGGTCAGGGTCGTCAACCTGTCGGACCGGGACGGCGACGTGGACATCGTTGCGGTGGACGACGGCGGCAACCGGTTCGAACCGACAACGCTTCGCTTGGGGCGCGGAGCCGTTTCCTTCAACTCGCATGACCTAGAGAACGGGAACGCGGAAAAGGGCTTGCCGCAAGGCGTGGGGTCGGGCACTGGCGAATGGCGACTCGAGTTGAGGACCGCGCTGGACATCCTCGTGCTCAGCTACATCAGGACGCCGGGATTCGTCGTGCCCATGACGGACATCGCCTCGAGGCATCGCGGCGGGTATCTGGTGCCCACGTTCTACCCGGGCAGGAACACGAGACAAAGGAGCTCCCTGCGCATTGGGAATCTGGGCGGTGCAGACGCGGAGGTCACCATTTCCGGCGTGGACGACGCGGGCATTGACTCCTCGGAGGTCAAGACGCGTATCGGCGGCTTCGCCACGGTCACGTTTAGCGCGAAGGAGCTGGAGGAGGGGGCCAGAGGGCTGGACGGCGACCTGGGACGCGGCCTGGGCAAGTGGCGGTTGTTCGTCTCGTCGCCGAATCCGATCTTCGTCATGAGCCTGCTAGAGTCGAGCAGAGGGCATCTGGTGAATCTCTCCACGCTGCCGGCCGCCAATGACGTGCCGGGGAAGGGGACCATGAGCTTTGTTCCGACGAACGGAGCGAACGACTAGCTAGTTCCTGTCCGGGAATGACGGGTTGGCGCGCCGTGAGGCGATTGGGCGCGAGCAGAGGTTGTCCCGCATCGGGTGCGGGGTGGGTGGCAGTACGCGGATTCTGTCGGTTTTGGGTGCATGCGGTGGCGTCGAATGGCCGAACGAGCGATCGCCCGGCGTCGCGGCACGGTTGGCGAGGCGGCTCGTCGCCGGCGGGCACGGCGCCGGTCCGGAGGGTTGCACCGGTCGAAGGCGATGGCTGCAGCCGGCAGACTGCGTCAGCCGGGTGACGGCCTCAGACGCGCCAGACGGACCAGGTTGTGCGCGACCGCCGCCGACTGCACGTACGCCTTGAAGTGCGCCAGGCCCCGCCAGTGGCAGCGCCCGAGGCCGAAGCAGCGCTTCAGACACGAGATCCCCGCCTCGACGCCGGCGCGGAACCGCTTCAGTTGCGCGTACACCCAGGACGACGGGGTCATGTCCTGCGGCTTCACGCCGCGCTTCTTGTGGAACACCGCGTGCCTGACGCCGAGCTCCCTGGCCGTCTCGACGTTGTGCCTGGAGACATGGCCGCCATCGAACGCCGCATGGGTCGGCGCAGACCCGCAGTGCGCCACATGCCGCTCGAGCATCGGCAGACAACGCGCACTGTCCGCCGGATTGCCGTCCTCGACCACCGCGTCGAGCGCCAGACCGCTGCGCCCCGTGGCGAGGTTCACCTTGTGGCCGTGGCACGTGCCGCGGCCGCCCTTGACGATGATGTCGGTGTGCGGCTCGAACAGGCTCGCCACCTTCTCCTTGGCCGGCACCGTCTCGCCGTCGAACACCCGTCGCCGGGTCTGGTCCACGACCCGTTCAAGCAGCGCGTCGCACACGCCAAGCCGGTCCCGCCAGGACTGCCACGAGCCTTCCTTGTCAGCCTTTGCAACCTTCGCCAGCGCCGCCGCCACGTATCGACGGGTCTGGCGCACGATCTTCAGCAACTTCCGACAGGTCGCGGCACGCCGATCCCTGCCGCGTTGCGACGAGATCTCCAAGGCGCGTCGCTTCGCCGCCCGACAGTGATCGTGGAACGCGACCACCTCGGCGCCCAAAGCCTCCCTCGCGGTGCCCAGCAGGCGCGTCGGCACGCGCACGCCGTCGGACAGCAGCTGGCTGTCGGCCGGCGCAAGGATGTGCGTCTCGGTCACCGTGCTGTCGACCCGAACGCGCGCTCCCGACTCGATGCCCTCCGCACGCGCCACATCCAGCAGGCGCCGGTTGATCCGCTCCCACGTCGCCGCGCCGATCGCGCCGATGGTCGACTGCAGCGCCGACTTGCCCGGCAGCCGCGCCCTGTCCACGCGCGCGAAGCGCTGTGCCGTGAGCGAGTCGCGCAGCAGGAACTCAAGCCCCCGACACGTCGCCTGGCGCAGATGCAGCAAAACCGCGCAGCGCAGAACCGACTCGCGCGTCAGCCCGTGCCGACCACGCCCACCCGCTTCGTTGACGCCGAGGTCGGCAACGACGCCATCGAGCAGTTCCGGACACTCGTCGAGCAGCGCCGACACGCGTTCGAACTCGTCGGCCAACGGATGGTCAACGGGCGTGGGATCGAACAGGCTTCGCTGCGCAGTGCGTCTCGCGCGCATTGCACCTCCGGCGTCTCGGTGCCATTGGGTTGTTGGGGAACAAGACAATGGCAGCCGAAACGCCGGTTCAAAGCCGCTCCAGAGCGGCTTTTATTTCGTTAATTCAACCCGTTAGACGTTTTCGGACAGGAACTAGCTAGGGCCAGCTCGCACGCGCTTGGCGGTCTCCCGCCTTGCGGTACAGGTCGGCTGTAGGACGGCCATGACGTCTTTGCCGGTGATCGCGTCCACCGGCATGCCGCCGAGCCGGGGCAGGATGTGGTCGCGCAGCGTGGTGCGCCCGCTGTCCTCGATCCTGCCGCCGGGCTTCCAGTTGGCGGCGTGCATCGCCATCACCTTGTCGGCGGCTTCGGCGAAGGTGGGGGCGCAGCGGCCCGAGCGGCGGCGAGGATCGCGGCTCTCGGAGTTCGCGCTGGCGCACATCGAGGGTTCGGCGACCGTCGCGGCGTGTGCGCGCGACGACCTGCTCGAAAAGCGCGCCCGATCATGCAGGCGTGGGGCCGACTGCATCTCGGGGCAGAGGCGGATTCCAGACCGAGGGCGTCGATGTGCCGTCGCGCGACATCCATCGTCGCATGGTGCGGCATCGACTCCACCAATCGGCGCAAGCGACTCGGACGGCATACCGTCCGCATCAAGGCGTTGCACAAAACCGCAGGATGCGCCACATTGCGCGTTCGGGGACAGAGCCTTCAGCCGGTGGGGCTAAGCGACCGCTGATGCGAACGCTCCCCGGTCGAGCCATTGGGGGGCTGCGGACGCAGCAGGAGGGAGCTTCATGCAACCGGACGACGACACTCTGCGCGACATCCATCGTCGGATGGTGCGGATCCGCGTGTTCGAGACGGAGGCTGGCAGGATGGCGGAGGCGGGCAAGATTCCCGGCGCGCTGCACCTCTATGTCGGCCAGGAAGCGGTGGCGGCCGGGATCATGGCGCACCTTTCCGCGGACGACTGGATCACCAGCACCCATCGCGGCCACGGCCACCTCATCGCCAAGGGCGGCGCATTCGACCGCATGTTCGCCGAGCTCTTCGGTCGCGCCACCGGATACTGTCGCGGCAAGGGTGGCAGCATGCACATCTCCAACATGGAACTCGGCATGCTCGGCGCAAACGGCATCGTCGGCGCAGGGCCGCCCATCGCCGTCGGCGCGGCGTTCACGGCCAAGTTCCGCAAGACCGACCGCGTAGCCGTCACCTTCTTCGGCGACGGCGCCAGCAACGAGGGCTCCTTCCACGAGGCCGCCAACATGGCCGCGCTCTACAAGCTGCCGGCGCTGTTCGTGTGCGAGAACAACGGCTACGGCGAATACACCGCGCAGGCCAACCACCAGGCCATCGTCGATGTGGCCGACCGTGCCGCCGGCTACGGGATGCCAGGCGTCATCGTCGATGGCATGGATGCCGTGGCGGTGTACGAAGCCGCTGGCGCCGCGCTCGAACGCGCCCGCTCTGGCGACGGCCCGACCCTGCTCGAATGCAAGACCTACCGTTTCTTCGACCACGTGGGCGTGCGCGGCATGGGGCTTTCCTACCGCACCGACGCCGAGCTCGAGGAGTGGCAGAAGCGCGACCCGATCCACATGTTCGAGGCGCAACTTGCCGAGCTAGGCATCCTGAGCCAGGAGCAGGCAGCGGAAGTCCACGACGGCATCATGGCCCTGGTGCAGGCCGGCATCGAGTTCGCGGAGCAGAGCCCGCTGCCCGACGTGAACAGCTTGCTGGACGACGTGTACGCCTGATCCAGGCAAGCCCAGGCGGGCCCAGTTCATCGGAGGGGAATCACATGGCCGAAGCAGTCGCGACCCGGGAACTCACCTACGTCGGCGCCATCGCCGAGGCCGTCCACACGGTGCTCGCCGAGCAAGACACCGCCTTCGTCGCCGGCGAGGATGTCGCCGGCGCCGGCGGTGTGTTCGGTTCCTATCGGGGCCTGCTCGACGCCTACGGCCCCGAGCGGGTGATCGACACGCCCATCTCCGAGGAAGGCATCGTCGGCCTCGCGGTGGGTGCAGCCGCCACGGGCCTGCGCCCGATCATCGACATCATGTTCATGGACTTCATGGGCGAGTGCATGGACGAGATCGCCAACCAGATGGCGAAGATGCGCTACATGTTCGGCGGTTCCGCATCGCTCCCCATCACCATCGTCACCATGTCCGGCGGCGGCATGAACATGGCGGCGCAGCACTCGCAAAGCCTGGAGGCGTGGATCTGCCACCTGCCCGGACTCAAGGTGGTGGCGCCGGCAACCCCGCGCGACGCCAAGGGTCTCATCATCGCCGCGTCCCGAGACGACAACCCGGTGTTCGTGGTGCTGAACAAGCTCTCCCTGCGCAACAGGGGCGAGGTGCCGGAGGACGCCTACGCGGTGCCCATCGGCAAGGCCCGCACCGCCCGCGAAGGCAGCGACCTCACCATCGTCACCTACAGCCGCATGGTGCATGAGGCCACCACCGCCGCCGAGGCGCTGGCCGAGGAAGGCATCGACGCGGAAGTGATCGACCTGCGCTCCCTGCAACCCATGGACACCGAGGCGATGGTGGCCTCCGTGCAGAAGACCCATCGCGCCATCGTCGTCCACGAGGCCGTGCGCTTCGGCGGGCTCGGCGGCGAGATCGCCTCGCAAATTCAGGAGCTCGCCTTCGATTGGCTGGACGCTCCGGTGGCACGCATCGGCGCACCGTTCTCGCCGGTGCCGTTCGCCGCCAATCTGGAGCAGGCGTGGCTGCCGAACGCGCCGAAAATCGTCGCGGCGGCAAGGGAACTGCTCGGTCGCGAATAGCCCGGGCGCGGTCAGGTCGCGGCAGCGCAGTGGCCCTTGGCACGAGCCAGCCCGTCGGCAAGGCCGCGACGCAAATCGTCGGCATCGTCGCCAATCCCGCATCCGGCAAGGACGTGCGGCGCCTGACCGCAAGGGCGTCGGTCTTCGACAATCAGGAGAAAGCGGCCATCGTCCGTCGCTGCCTGGCTGGCATCGCGGCGCTTGCAAGGTGCGGCGGTTCAGGCTGGAGCCAGGACGTCGCAGAAGACGAAGGCCGACGCATGCGTCCCTACGGAGGAGACCGTCGCCAACACGACACCGCAAGTCGTGGCGGCGCCAGCCATCGGCAGTTCTCGCGCCAGCGAAAACCGCCAGGGCGCCGCGATGCGACGCTCGTCCGCTACCTGGCCGACTCGCACAACATCGTCGCCAGCGCCGCCGGGGAGACCGGCGTCCCGGCGACTCCTCTCGACATCGAGGCCGCGGGCACCGCTGCCGACACCCGCGCCGCTGCCGAAGCGCTCAAGGGCGCTGCCGCGGTGATCACCCTCGGCGGCGACGGCACCAACCGGGCGTTCGTGCAAGGCTGGCTCGACGCCCCGTTGATCCCCCTTTCGACAGGCACCAACAACGCCTTTCCGCACCTGCAGGAGGCGACCGCCGCCGGCGCCGCCGCGGCCTTGATCGCCAGCGGCGACGTGCCGATAGCGGCGGTCTCCCACCAAGCCAAGGTCGTGCATGTGGAGATCGAGGGAGAGGCGGCCGATCTTGCACTGATCGATGCGGCGGCCACCACCGATCGCTTCCTCGGCGCCCGCGCCATCGTCGATCCCCGCACTTGGATGATGGCCGTGCTGACCCGAGCCGACCCGGCGGCGGTGGGCATGACGGGCGTGGCCGGGTTCGCCATGCCGCTGTCGGCATCGTGCGATGGCGGCGTGGTGATGGAGTTCGCCACGGGTACACGGCCGGCCTCCCGTATCCTGCACGCGCCCGTTGCACCCGGGCACTTCGCGGACGTGGCGGTGGCCGCGACACGCAGCGTCGCGCTCAACGCGCCTGTGCATCTGCGGGGCCCCGCCACGCTGGCCTTCGACGGCGAGCGAGAGCGGGTGCTGAAGCCGGGGCAGCGAGCCACCCTCACGATTCGGCGCGACGGCCCCCTCGTCGTCAACGTGCGACAGGCCCTCGCACATGCCGCCGCAGCGGGCCGGCTATCCATCGAACACACCCCTCATACACCGAGCAACATCAGCGGAGATTGACATGCCGACCGAGATTTACCTCGTCAAGGTGGGGATGACCATGCACGAAGGCACGGTCGAGGAGTGGTATGTCGCCGACGGCGAGCGGGTGGAGGCCGGCGCCATGCTCTACCGGCTCGAAACCGAGAAAGTGAATCTCGACGTGGACGCGGACACCTCCGGCATCGTCAGGCGCCTGGCAGCGGAAGGCGACACGCTGGAACCCGGAGACGTCGTGGGGTTCATCTACGCCGACGACGAGGTCATTCCGGATGTGCTGCCAACGCCGAGGCCGAAGCGGGACATCGCGGTTGTGGGGGAAGCTGCCGCGCCGGCACCGCCGCAAACGAAATCCCCGGCACCCGGAAAGAGGGTGCCAGCATCCCCTGCCGCACGCCGTCTGGCACGGGAACGGGGCGTCTCGCTCGAAGGCGTGGCGGGAACTGGACCCGGCGGCCGCATCGTCGAAGGCGATGTACCTGAAGCGGCGCCTGCATCCGAACCGCCCAAGCGCGTGGCAGCATCACCGGCGGCGCGCAAGCTGGCCGCCGAGCTGGGCGTGGACCTTGCCGCCGTGTCGGGCAGCGGCCCGCGAGGCCGCATCACCCGCGACGACGTGCAGGCGGCGGCCGATGCACCGGCAGCGCCGGTGCAGCCTTCCGCTGGCACAGCCAACCGAATCTCCGCCATGCGCCGCACCATCGCCGAGCGAATGCACGCCAGCCTGCGCGAAGCGGCACAGCTCACGATGGACATGGAAGTGGACGCCACGGATCTGGTGAAGCTGCGCGGCAACCTCATCGACGAATGGGCAGAAGACGGCATTCGCGTCACCTACACCGACCTCGTGCTCGTGGCCGCCGCCCGCGCCCTCACCCGCCACCCGAAGATGAACGCAAGCCTTGACGGAGACGCCATCACCTCCTTCGATCACGCCCACGTCGGCATGGCGGTAGCCCTGGACGAAGGCCTGATCGTACCGGTCATCCGCGATGCTCACGACAAGCCCCTGCGCAGCGTGGCACAGGAATCCGCCGACCTCGCCACCCGCGCCCGCGCCGGAACCCTGGGCCTCGACGACCTCAGCGGCGGCACCTTCACCGTCACCTCCCTCGGCATGTACGGCGTGGACACCTTCACCCCAATCCTGAACCCACCCCAAGCCGGCATCCTCGGAGTCGGCCGCATCTACGACGGCACGAAGTGGCAAGACACCACCCCCATCCGCACCCCGATGCTCCGCCTATCCCTAACCTGGGACCACCGCGTCCTGGACGGCGCCCCCACCGCAGAGTTCCTCGGCACGGTGCGCCAATACCTCGAACAGCCCTACCGCCTGCTGGTTTGAGTCCAAACGCCTTCTTTGACGGGTCGTGAGGTGCGTTTGCTGCTGCCTGGCTTGGCCTTCGAAGGTGTCCTCGTGCTCTTGAGCATGTTCAAGCTGGCATGTCGTCTCCCACATAGGACATATTCGGGCGCGACGGCTCTTGGAGCGATTCAGGATGGGCCGCGCGACGCTCATGACTGTCGGGCCTGACCTTGCGAGAGCTGGAAAGCGCTTCAGAACGGGTTCGGGCGGTCCTCGACCAGGTGCCGACAGAGCACAGGGAGACCGTGGCCGACCTGGGCGAGTCCGAGTCACTCGCAGGCCCTATATCGACGCGGGGCACGGTTGCGCCGTCCAGTCGAGCGGACGCGGTTCACGTTGCGCTCGCCACGCTTGTGGCGCCGACGTTCTCGCGAGCGGGAACTTCAGGCACATGGTGAACTGGCAGCGAGGCAAATGTCGGCAGGGACCATCGCCCTATCGACATTCGAACGCCGAGGGAGATCGTAGATGACAACTGCTGAGAGGGATGCAAAGGAAGAGTCGCTCGATTGCGTTGCCTTCATGAGAGAGGCACGGTCCCGGCTCGGCGAGAAGATGAACTCCATGAGCAGCGAGGAGTTTGGGCACTGGATGCGCCACCACGAATACTCCGACCCGAGGCTCGCAAAGCTTGCTGCGCAAGGGCGCCCGGAGCGGAAGGCCCCGAAACGCCTGGAGTCCGAAGGAAGCTGAGAATGGCGAAGCGCCGCCAGCAACATCGTTCGAGTGCTTCGAGTGGACGCGCAACAGCATCGAAATCTGGCGCTCGCCTCGCGGAGCAGTGCGGCCATGGTTCGAGGCCATGGACGGCGATACGCCCTCCCTCCTGAGGCGCTGCGGACGAATCCTTCCGGTCAGTGAAGCATGGGCCCCCTTGCCGTTTTCCCCCGAGGAAGCGTCCTGGCTTCTTCGGAGGGAGCAGGCCGTGCGGATGGGCCCGAAGCCGCTCCACGGCCCCCCACGCCCTACAGACCAGGCAAGGGCATCTCCTTGCTGTCGCCCGGCCAAGCGCTTTGAAAGGCCGGCATGGGCGTTGCTGTTCGCACCTGTTCGAGCCAGAAGACGCCGTCGAAGGGGGCGCTGTTGCCGCGGGTGCCGATGAAGTCGATGTCGCCGTCGCCGTCAAGGTCGCGGGGGATCAGCTTGTCGAACATGCCGCGCTTGCGGCGGGAGATGTCGTGGCGAGTCCAGCCTGCGCCCAACTCGCCCGAGCTGCCGGGGTTTTCGAACCAGCCCAGGCGGCCCAGCGAGTCCGCTGGGGTGACGTCGCCGTCCTCGCTGCGGGGGCCCAGGCTGTAGCTTCCCGCCATCACGTCGAGTTCGCCATCGCCGTTGATGTCCGCCAAGGCGAAGCCGGTCATCGTGTCCGGGGCGAAGGTGCCGATCTGGTGCAGCCGCCACGCTCCTCGCCACTTTCCGTCTTGCATCGGCGGCTGTTCGAACCAAGCCAGGCCCGGCGGGCTGCCAGCCATGCCGAAGGCCGTCACGATGTCCAGCCGGCCGTCGAGGTTGAAGGCGGCCGCTTCCGCGCCGTCCGTGAGTGGAACGGGGTGTTCCACGAATCGGAGCCCGTCCGCGTCGGTGTCGTTCTCGAACACGATCATGCGGCGCTCGCCGCGGCTGCCAACCACGATGTCGAGGTCCCCATCGCCGTCAAGGTCCACGGGACGCGCGTTCTGCGGAATGCTGTAGCGGCCGAGTTCCATCTCCCGCCATCCCGTCGCCGAGAGTGGATCGCCCACCACCCGAAACACCGACACCGGCGTCTTGCGAGCGTAGTCCCCCTCCCCGGGATTCTGCGCCCCCTTGTTCGCGGCAGAGACCTAGGAGTCTGCGCCGTAGAAACTTTTCCGGGGACATGCACCCTAATACGGCGAGAAAAATCCATCTTCTGGGAGGTCCTATCCCTCGCAGGAACGTTTCGGGGCGAGCAATGGGGGATCACACCCACATTTTCGGCGCGAGATCGTCCTACGGCGCAGACTCCTAGCGCCGCTTTGCGGCGCTCTGGCAGTTTTCGCTAGCGCGAAAACTGCGAAGGAAAAGTACGCAACCGTTCTCCAACTCGACAGTTTTTCTACGGCGCAGGCTTGCGTGCCAGGCACGATCTGCCGCGGCCAGGCACCTTCCCGCACGCCCTCGCCGGGGTTCTGGAAAATACACAAGGTGCGCGAGTTCCGAGGCCACCACCACGTCCGGCAACCCGTCGCCGTTCAAGTCACCGATGGCCACATCCTCCGGCGCGGCAGCGAGGGCGCCCTCGGCCAGCGTCACGTTGTGCCATTGCTGCGGACTCGCGCTGCCGAAAGCGATGCGGACATGCCCGTCCGGCTGGCCGTCATAGCTGGTGTCGGACTCATGCACCGAGACGATGTCCTCGCACCCGTCCCCGTCGAGATCGGCCATCACCAGCCCATCGCTGCCACTGATCGGCACGCCCTGCCCGGCATCGTCGATGCGGTGTTCGCGCCAACTGATGGTCTCGTCCCCCACTTGGGCGCGTGACAGGGCATCCCCCACCGGAGTTGCATTCGCCGCATGGGGCATGGCGGTCAATGCCGGCCACAACAGGGGCAACCACCGCGCCGCTTGCTTTCTTTCGACCATCCTCGTCGCGAACCCAACGATCCGCCCCTTCACCCGAGCAACCACCGCGCCGCTTGCTTTCTTTCGCCCATCCCCATCCCTCGCTCTCCAACCCCAGCCTGGAGGCTACACCCACGCCCAACCGTCGCCTGCGCCATAATCCCGCCACTTGGCAACACGACGCTGTGCATGACCGACCTGCTCCCACGCGCACGCGCCATGCTGGCGCATTCGGCGGCTGCCGTTGAGGCGGTGTCGGGCCTGCTCGACGAGCGGCTTGCCGAAGCCGTGCAAGTGATCGCCGGGCTCGAATCCATCCTCATCGTCACCGGCCTCGGCAAGAGCGGCCTCGTGGCGCAGAAAGCGGCGGCGACTCTTTCCAGCACCGGTACGCAAACCGCCTTCGTGCATCCCGTGGAGGCGCTGCACGGTGACCTCGGCATAGTCCGGCCGGGTTCGGCGATGCTGGCGCTGTCGAAGAGCGGCGGCAACGAGGAGACCATCGAGTTCGCTCGCCAGTTCCGCTTGGTGACCGAGGGCAAGGTGGTCTCCGTGACGGAGCCCGGCTCGCGCCTGGCGTCGGTCGCAGACATCCCGCTGTCCATCCCCGTGCTGGCGGAGATCGACGAGTTCAACCTCGCCCCCACCACCAGCACGCTGACGACGATGGCCGTCTGCGACATGCTGGCCATTCTGGTGCAACAGGAGAAGGGGCTCACCGACCACGACTTCGCCCGCTTCCATCCCAGCGGCACGCTCGGTCGGCGGCTGCTGCTGGAGGTGAAGGATCTGATGATCCAGGGCGACGCCTTGCCCATCGTGCAAGACAGCATTCGCTTTGCGGATCTCGTCTATGAGATCTCCTCCAAGGGCATCGGCATGGCCATCATCGTGGACGACGACGGCGGCCATGTCGGCGTAGTCACGGATGCCGACATTCGCCGCCTGCTGCTGCGCGGCGAGGACGTGCGCGCACTCTCCGCCGGCCAGTGCTTCCATCGCAGCCGCCGCGGCACAGAGAGCAACGCCCCCACCGACGTACACGGCGCCACCACCACCGACGCCAAGGCCATCGACTGCCTCCGCCAAATGCGCGAAAGCCGCATCACGGAACTGGTGGTGCTGGAAGCGGCCCGTCCGGTGGGCGTGGTACGGCTGCAGGACTTGATCGAAGCGGGAATGTAGAGAGCTCTCCCTTTCGCCGGCTCCGTCGTTCCAGGAGGGAGGCGCCTCGCCGACGCGCCCGTGCCGGCCGCCAGGCGCGTCCACAGGAGCCTTCAGCCGGGGAAGCATCCCCGACCGCTGACGCGCAGGGAAGTGCCGGCAGTTCCCCCATCGCCGGGGGCGTGCTTCCATGCAGGGAGCCTTCAGCCGGGGAAGCATCCCCGACCGCTGACGCGCAGGGAAGTGCCGGCAGTTCCCCCATCGCCGGGGGCGTGCTTCCATGCAGGGAGCCTTCAGCCGGGGAAGCGTCCCCGACCGCCGACGCGCAAGGAAGTGCCGGCAATTCCCCCATCGCCGGGGGCGTGCTTCCATGCAGGGAGCCTTCAGCCGGGGAAGCATCCCCGACCGCTGACGCGCAAGGAAGTGCCGGCAATTCCCCCATCGCTGGGGCGTGCTTCCATGCAAGACATGCCTGTCTGCTGGCCGACATCCATTCTGGATCGAACGGGGTGTTGCCGACGTCTTGCCGCGACGCCTGACGGCGCGCTTGGAGGCAAGATGCCCTCCCTCCGGGAGACGCTATGATGGTCGCAACGGACATGGCGCGGAAAATGACCTACCCTCGAGAAGAAGCGTTGGACGCCCTCTCGTGCGGCGTCCTCCCCCGTCAAGGCAAATGGAGCGACGAAGACTATCTGTGGCTGACCGACGAAACCAACCGTCTGGTCGAACTCACCGATGGCTTTGTGGAAGCGCTTCCCATGCCGACCTCTGCGCACCAAACCGCGTTGGCGCACCTCTTTTGCCGCTTCGAGGAGCATGTCGCTCCCTTGGGAGGCATCGTCCTCTTCGCGGCACTGCGTGTGCGCATCCGCGCAGGCAAGTTCCGCGAGCCGGACCTGCTCCTGCTGCGAGACCGAAACGACCCCCGCTTCCAAGACCGGTTCTGGCTGGGCGCCGACTTGGTGCTGGAGGTGGTCAGCCCCGATGGCCGACGCCGCGACTTGGTGCAGAAACCACTGGACTATGCCGAAGCCGGCGTTCCGGAGTATTGGATCGTCGATCCCCGTGACGAAACCATCACCGTGCTAACCCTCGCTGGCAATGCCTACGAGGAGCATGGCGTCTTTCGTCGCGGCCAAACCGCAACCTCGCCCTTGCTGGAGGGCCTCGATGTGCAGGTGGCGGCCACGTTCGACGCCTGAGCCTGCCCAAAACTCGGCGGCAGTGGACTCCACCGGAGGAGGGCGTCTCGCCCTCCCTAGCAGCCTGTCGGACTTTCGGACGGCGCAAGCTGGCCGAATGCCGACAGGGTGACAGGACGGCTGGGGCTGGGGCAGGAAGCGTTGCCGAAAGGCAACGGTTCTTGTGGCGCTGGCCAAATGCGCCCTTGCCGCTACATTGCTTGCATGGAAGCACGCCTCCAGCGATGGGGGAATTGCCGGCACTTCCCTGCGCGTCAGCGGTCGGGGATGCTTCCCCGGCTGAAGGCTCCCTGCATGGAAGCACGCTTCCAGCGATGGGGGAATTGCCGGCACTTCCCTGCGCGTCAGCGGTCGGGGATGCTTCCCCGGCTGAAGGCTCCCTGCATGGAAGCACGCTTCCAGCGATGGGGGAATTGCCGGCACTTCCCTGCGCGTCAGCGGTCGGGGATGCTTCCCCGGCTGAAGGCTCCCTGCATGGAAGCACGCTTCCAGCGATGGGGGAATTGCCGGCACTTCCCTGCGCGTCAGCGGTCGGGGATGCTTCCCCGGCTGAAGGCTCCCTGCATGGAAGCACGCTTCCAGCGATGGGGGAATTGCCGGCACTTCCCTGCGCGTCAGCGGTCGGGGATGCTTCCCCGGCTGAAGGCTCCCTGCATGGAAGCACGCTTCCAGCGATGGGGGAATTGCCGGCACTTCCCTGCGCGTCAGCGGTCGGGGATGCTTCCCCGGCTGAAGGCTCCCTGCATGGAAGCACGCTTCCAGCGATGGGGGAATTGCCGGCACTTCCCTGCGCGTCAGCGGTCGGGGATGCTTCCCCGGCTGAAGGCTCCCTGCATGGAAGCACGCTTCCAGCGATGGGGGAATTGCCGGCACTTCCCTGCGCGTCAGCGGTCGGGGATGCTTCCCCGGCTGAAGGCTCCCTGCATGGAAGCACGCCCCAGCGACGGGGAATTGCCGGCACTTCCCTGCGCGTCAGCGGTCGGGGATGCTTCCCCCGGCTGAAGGCTCCTGGGCCGACACGGCGTTCGTCGCCCGCAGCTGGGTTTTCGAAGCCTGGCATCGCAGATGGTCATGTTCATTGGCACGGACCGCATCTGGAGGCCGAGACGCCGCTCTCCGAGGGTCTCACTCGTTGGGTGGGTAGAGGTGGCAGGCCACTTGCCCGGCGCTTGCTTCGCCGTGCAGCGTCGGCACGTCCTGGCTGCAGGTGTCCATGGCCTGAGGGCATCTTGGGTGGAAGCGGCAGCCGGTTGGGGGGTTGCGGACGCTCGGGACTTCGCCGGTGATCAGGTTTTCGGGGCGGCGGGCCTCCAGTTCCGGGTCTGGGAGGGGGACGGCATTCAGGAGTGCCTGGGTGTAGGGGTGGCGGGGGTCTCGGAACAGGGCGTCGCGGGGGGCGACTTCGACGATCCGGCCCAGGTACATGACGCCGATGCGGTCGCTGATGTGGCGCACCACCGAGAGGTCGTGGGCGATGAAGAGATACGTCAGGCCGAGCCGCTCCTGAAGCTCCACCAGGAGGTTGATCACCTGCGCCTGAATCGACACGTCGAGCGCCGACACCGGTTCGTCGCAGATCACGAGGCTCGGTTCCAGTGCCAAGGCGCGAGCGATGCCGATGCGTTGACGCTGGCCGCCGGAGAACTCGTGCGGATAGCGATCGGCCATGTCCGGCAAGAGCCCCACCAGGTCCATCAACTCCGAGATGCGCGCCCGCCAGGCGGCCCGGTCACGCGCCAGACCATGCACCGCCAATGGCTCGCCGATGATGTCCTGCACCTTCATCCTCGGATTGAGGGCGCCGAACGGGTCCTGATAGACCATCTGCATTCCGCGCCGGGCAGCGCGCATCCTCGTCGCGCTGTGGCCGCTGATGTCCTCCCCCTCGAAGACGATCCGCCCCGCCGTCGGCTCGATCATCCGCAGCACCGCCAAGGCGGTGGTCGACTTGCCGCAGCCGCTTTCGCCCACGAGGCCGAAGGTCTCGCCGCGGCGCAGCTCGAACGACACCCCGTCCACGGCTTTCACCGAGCCGGCCTGACGCTGCAGCAACCCCTCGCGCACCGGGAAATGCACCTTGAGGTCTTCCACCCGGAGCAGCGCGTCCGTCATGCCCCGCTCCAATGGCAGGCGCTGAATCGACCAGCCTCGGTCTCTTCGAGGGGCGGCGCCTCCCCGCAACGCTCGAATGCATGGGGGCATCGCGGCGCAAAGGCGCATCCCGGCGGCAACGCCGCCAGATCCGGCGGCTGCCCCGGAATGGTCGCAAGCCGGCGAGAACCCTCCACGTCTCCTTCGAGGGTCGGAATCGAGGCCATCAGCCCCGCCGTGTAGGGGTGTTTGGGATTCGCATACAGCGCCTGCGCCGTCGCGGTCTCCACCACGCGCCCGGCATACATCACCGCCACTCGGTCCGCATACCGCGCCACCACCCCAAGATCGTGCGTGATGAGGACGAGCGCCGAGTTGGCCTCTCGCGTGAGTTCCTTCAGCAGCGCCAGAATCTGCGCCTGCACGGTCACGTCCAGCGCCGTCGTCGGCTCGTCGGCGATGATGAGGCTCGGGCGGCAGGCGAGGGCCATGGCGATCATCGCCCGCTGTCGCATCCCGCCGGAGAAATGGTGCGGATAGTCGGTCAGCCGTCCGCTGGCATCGGCAATCCGCACTCGGCCCAGGAGTTCCGCAGCCCGTTCATACGCCTGCTTCCAGATCGACCCGCGGTGCAGGCGGATCGGCTCCGCCACCTGCTTGCCGATGGTGAGCACCGGGTTCAGCGACGACATCGGCTCCTGAAAGATCATGGCAATGCGGTCGCCGCGAATGGCGCGCATGGATGCCTCGTCGAGCTCCAGCAGATCTTCGCCATCGAACAGGATGCGGCCCTGATCGATGCTGCCGGCCGTGTCGATGAGGCGCAGGATGGATAGCGCCGTCACGCTCTTGCCGGAACCGCTCTCGCCGACGATGGCCAGCGTTTCGCCAGCCTCCACATGCAGCGAGACCCCGTCCACTGCGCGCACGAGACCGCGATCGGTGCGGAACGACACGGACAGGTCCTGCACGTCGAGAAGCGGCAACGGCGCCTGGGCTTGCGCCATGTTCAATCGAACCCCATGGAGCGCTTCATTTCCTGATCGATCCACAGCCGGGCGTAGATGGGCCCCGGCCGAACCGCCCCTGCGCGGAGCTCGCCGCCGTAGTTCTTCACCCACGGCCACCAGGCGATGTAGTTATATACAGTCGGCAGCCAGATGGACGGCGCTTCCTCCAGCAGCTTTACCGTCAGCTTTCGGGTGAGAGCGATCCGGTCCTTCTCGTCGCGCATCTGCATGAGCCGGTCGATGTCGGCGTCGAAGCCGGCGTCGGCATACAGTGCAGGGTTCCACTTGTGGCCACGGATGAACTTGCGAATGGAGGTGGTGGGATTGGTGTGGCCGTTGTTCATGAAATAGCCGGGGCCGTGGGTCAGCGTCGTCATCCGCGACAGGAACGAGGCATATTCCATCGGCTCGATCTCCATTCGCACGCCGACTTCCGCGAGGTAGGAGTCGAGCAACGGGATGAGATCCATGTTGGCCGGACTGCACGTACACACCTGCACCTTGAACGAGAACCCTTCCGGCGCGCCGGCCTCCTCGAGCAGCTCCCGCGCCCTCGCCGGCTTGTACTCGAACAGTTCCTGCACCGACTCCGGCATCTCATCAAGTGGCTGAAAGTAGCCACCAAATTCAGGATGCTGCGGATACGCCATCAGTTCCGCATGGCCGCCGTAGAAGAGATCCACGATCTCGCGCTGATTCACCGCCAGGTTGAGCGCCCGCCGCACGCGAACGTCATCGAACGGCGGCTGGTCCATCCTGAGCGCGACGAAGTTGCCCGTGGTGGAGAGCCAGCGTGCCCATTGCAACTCTGGCGTCGTCTCCTTCAGATGATCCACGGCAATCCAGCGAATGGACTCGAGAATGTCGATCTTCGCCGTGCGGATCGCCGTGAGGAACGTCGCCTCGTCCTTGATGATGCGATACTTCACCTCGTCCACGAACGGTATGAGGTAGCGTTCCCCGCCGACTGTCTCGGTGTCCCAGTAATCTGGATTCCGCTCATATGCCTGCACATGGCCCTGGATGTAGTTTGCAAGGGTGAAGGGCCCCGTGCCCACCACATTGCGCCAGTCCTTGGCATCCACCTCTGCCAGTTCCCTCGGCGAAATCGCGGACTGGAAGCCGTAGCCGTAGCGATACGGCCACTCCGCATTGTATTGATTGAATCGGAACACCACTGTGTAGTCATCCCGCGCCTCCACCGCGTCGAGGTAGCCCCAGTAGTCAGCCTGCGCCTTCTTGGGGCTTCCATCCACGTACTCGAAGCTGAACACCACGTCGTGGGCGGTGAGTTCGCGCCGTTCCATCACTCCGGGCTTGCCGGTGAACATGACACCCCGACGCAGGTGGACCGCCAGCGTGCGGTCGTCCTCCCACACCCAGCGCTCCGCCAGTTCGCCGCGCATCACCTCGCTCGGAAGGTATGCCTCCGCGTGAAAGGAGTAGTGGCCGCCCTTGCGCACGCTCTTGTCGAGATTGCCGGCGAAGAGCTGCTCCCGCACCATGCCGTAGTCGTGATTGCTCTTCCACGTCCAGTCAAGCGGGTCCCACGAAAGCGCGGAAAGAGTGACAACCACCGTGCCGACATCGAGTGTGCCGCCATACTGCGGCGTCTCGGCGGCGCCCGTCGTGGCGAGCGTCATCAGGCCGGCAAGCGCAACGCTTCGAGTCCTCATCGACTGCCTCTCATGCGCGGATCAAGCAAGTCCCGCAGGGCATCGCCATAGACGTTGATGGCATAGACCACGATGGTCAGGCAAAGCCCCGGGGCAAGTGCCAGCCAAGGCCCAAGATACATGTACGTCCGCCCGGTGCCGCTCAGCATCGCACCCCAGGTCGGCTCCGGCGGCGGCACCCCAAGCCCCAGAAACGACAGCCCCGCCTCGGTCAGGATCACCGCGCCAATGCGCGTGGTGAACAGCACGATCAACACCGGCATCACGTTCGGCACGATGTGGCGGACGAGAATGTGCAACGTGCGGGCGCCGATGGACTGCGCCGCGTGGGTGTACATGCTCTCCTTCACCGACACCACCGCACCCCGCACGATGCGCGAGCCGGCAATCCCGTAGAGGAGCCCCAGCACGATGACGATTTGCGGGATGCCGGGCCCCACCACCGAGATGATGACAATCAGCAGCACGAGGTCCGGGAACGTCATCCAGGCATCCACGCCGCGCTGCAGGATCATGTCGGTCTTGCCGCCGAGATAGCCGGACAGCACGCCAATCACAAGCGACACCACCGTACCGATGCCGGCCGCGAGAAAGCTCACGATCATCGACAGTTTCGCGCCGATGAGAATCCGCGACAGCACATCTCGCCCAAGGTGGTCCGTGCCCAGAGGGTATTCCAGCGACGGCGGCTGCAGCCTGTCTTCGAGATTGGTCTCGTTCATGCCATAGGGCGCGAGGAAGTCCGCGAAGATGCCGCAGAACAGGAACACGAGGAAGATGGCCCCGCCGGCGGCGCCAAGCGGCTTCTCGCGCACGAGCCGCCGCAGGAACGCGAAGAGGCGCCCCGCGGCGCCGGAAGGCGCCAATGCCGGCGGCACGGGATTCAGCACCGCTTCCGTCATTGGCGCCGCACCTTCGGATCCAGCCAGCCGTAGCTGATGTCCACCAAGAGATTGATCAGCAGCACACCCACGCCCACCACCAGGAACACGCCCGAAACCACCGGATAGTCGCGCTGGAACACCGCTTCGAGCAGCAACAGCCCCACGCCGGGCACGACGAAGATCTGCTCGAAGATCACCGCGCCGCCGATCAGGAGGGGCGCCTGCAGGCCGATCAAGGTCACCACCGGAATCAACCCGTTGCGCAAGGCATGACGCGCAATCAACAGCCATTCGCCGACGCCTTTCGCCCGCGCCGTGCGGATGTAGTCCTGCCGCAGCACCTCCAGCATCATCGTCCGCGTCATCCGCATGGTGACCGCAGACATCGAAAGCCCGAGCAGGATCGCCGGCACGATCATGTGCGCGAGGTTGGCAAGCGGATCCTCGAGGAACGGCGTGTATTCAAGCTCCGGCGCCCAGCGCCACCACACCGAGGGAAATACCATCACCAACGTGCCGAGCCAGAACCCCGGCACCGCCAGCATCAGGAGCGAGAACGAGCGAGCCACGTAATCCCCCGCCGTGTCCTGCCGAATCGCCGAATACACGCCGATGGGCAAGGCCACGGTAAGCGCGACGATGAGCGAGAGAAGCCCCAGCTCGAACGTGATGGGCAAGGTGGCCCCGAGCTGCTCCGTAACCGGGACGTTCTGCCAAAGCGACGAACCCAGATCCCCCGTGAGCACGCCCCCAATCCAGCGGAAATACTGCACGTACACGGGCTGATCCAACCCCAGCGCCGCCTCGATGCGAGCACGATCCTGCCCGGTCGTGATGTCGTTCTGCGCCAGCATGAGGTCGATGACATCGCCCGGGATGAGCCGCATCGAGATGAATACGATGAGGCTCGCAAAAAACAGCGTCGGCACCAGCGCCAAAAGACGACGCATGAGATAGGCGTACACCTACGCTGCCCTCCCGCGCGCGCCCACGGCGCAGGCCGAAGGGGTCGCCGGCATCCGGCGCCTCCGTGGCGTGGCCCCGAAGGGGAAGGCACTCTGCCCGCCCACGCGGCGCAAGGCGCGCATTGCATGATGCTGCGGCTCGGAACGACGCAGCGACGGAAGCGCGTCTGACGACGCGTTGGGGGGGCAGAATGCCCTCGCCCCCAAGGAACTCTCGGCTTCGGCCCGCATTGTCAAGCGCGACTCGCCAGGCAAGGGCGGGCGTCGAATGGGAAGTCAGCCATCACGTCAATCGTCATGCATCAATCGCCGCATCCACGGCGCCGCCAGCATCACCGCCACGCCGATCCCGACGCCGGCCCAGCCCAGGGTGTTGAACACGTCCGCATACACCGGCAGCGAAGCGGCAGGGTCCACCGCTGTCCCAGGCGCTCCCTCCACCGAAGCGCTGCCGGCAATGATCCCCGCGATGTAGGAAGCCCCGGCGCTCGACAAGAACCACACCCCCATCATCACGCCCAGCACTTCCTTCACGGTGAGCCGGGTGACCATCGAAAGCCCAACCGGCGACAGGCAAAGCTCCCCGGTGGTATGAAGAAGATATGCAAGCGCGAGCCAGATGAGCGCCACCTGCCCCGCCCCGTCGGCAAGGCTCGCGCCGATCACCAGCACCAGGAAGCCAAGCCCCGCCTGCAACACGCCCAGGCCAAACTTCATCGGCGTGCTCGGCTCCAGATTCCGCCGGGAAAGCAGCCGCCACAACACCGCGAACGCCGGCGCCAGCAGGATGATGAAGGCGGGATTCATGAACCCCATCTGCGACGCCTGCAGCGACACTCCCGCCACTTCCCGATCCACGTTGCGATCGGTGAAGAGGGTCATCGAGGTGCCGGCCTGCTCGAACAGCGTCCAGAACACCACCGAAACTCCGGTCAGCAGGATCACCACCAACAGCCGGCGCCGCTCCTCCCGCGTGCATTTCGACAGCGCATGGATCGTCACGCCCCCTACCGCGGCCACGGCAACCACGGCCAGCAAGCCGCCCACCACGGCCTGCATCTGCACCAGATACCAGACCACCGCCACTCCGACGATGCCGCCGATGTAGATGATCGCCTCCCGCGGCACCCCCATCAGGCTCTCGCGCAGGAGCGCCCGATTCGCCGGTTCGCCAGCCCCCAGGAAATGCCGTTGCCCGCGCAGGAAGGTGAAGAGCCCCGCCAACATGCCGATGCCGGCCAGGCCAAAGCCGTAGCGCCAGCCATAGGCTTCGCCCAGCCACCCACACAGCAGCATGGCGGAAAGCGCACCCAGGTTGATGCCCATGTAGAAGATGGTGAAGCCCTGATCCCGACGCGGGTCGTGCTCGTCATAGAGCTGGCCGACGATGGTGGAGATGCTCGGCTTCAGGAAGCCTACGCCCACGACGATGAACGCCAGCGCCAGGAACATGATCTGCACCGCGCCGTCGTCGCGCACCACCACGCCATCCACCATCGTCGCCGGATCGCCCTCGAAGGCCATCAGCAGGTGCCCGCAGCAGAGCAGCACCGCCCCAAAAGTGACGGCGCGACGAAAGCCGAGGTAGCGATCGGCAATGAACCCGCCAATCACCGGCATCAGATACACCATCGAGCCATACGCCCCGAACGTGCCCGCCGACATCCGATCATCGAACAGAAAGTGCTTGGTGAGATACAACACCAGCAGTGCCCGCATCCCATAGAAGCTGAACCGCTCCCACATCTCCGTGAAGAAGAGCACATACAGCCCGCGCGGATGCCCGAACACCCCCGGCTCCGTCCCTGTCTTCCCCACCGACTCAGCCAACAACCCACCCCCGGGACACAAGCCGCCAGCGTACAACGGAATCAAGGCAAATTGGGACGCGGCGGCGCGCTCCTCCCATCACTCCCCCTGTGAGGAAAGGTCGATGCGCGCCCTTCGGGCGCGGAGCCGTCCTCGGCTTCTTCGGAGGGGGGCACGCCGCGCCAGCGCATCCGATCGGAGCTTCCTGCTGTTTCCCGCGCCTAGCCCGGACTATTCACGAAGGTTGGCAGTGGAGGTTCAAAACGCGGTCGCAGGGAGGGACATTCGTCGGAAGTGCGGTGCCTGGGAGCCAATCGGGGTGTTTTCCTGCTGGCCGATCGGCATTTTCGGCGCTCCTCGCCGGCATGGCCGGATTCGGGGCGAGCGCCGCCGCGGATCGGCGGATCCGTGGGCGAACCGGCGAAGCGGTCGGGTCGGGTCAGGTCGCGACCGCGCCGACCGAGCGCGCGATGCGGCGCCAGTCGTCGGCGAACGGGGTGCCCAGCGGCAGGTGAACGACGATGCGCCGAACCGACGTCTCGATCCAGGCGCCGGGCTTCGGCAGGCGCAGCCGCAAGGTGCCGACCTGGGCGCGCGCACAGCCCGTCCGCCGAGCCTTCAGGCGAAGTTCCTGCATCGGCACGCAGGCGGCCGCCGTCATCAGGACGCGGAACTGGCTGGCCAGGAAGCGCGTGCAGCTGGTGCGGTCGATCTCCAGGCCCTGCTCGAGTTCCTTCAACCGGTTCCCGGCATCGCCCCGGGCGCAGTGCACCGTTTCGTAGACGTGCTGCGGGGTCGTCTTGAGGTTGGTGACCACGAACCGCGGGTTGTCCTTCGATGGCCGGCCGAAATGGGAGGTCACCTCGGCCTTGACGACGATCCGGCGCTCACGGGGCCAGCTCCTGGCCCGGCAGGCGAACTCGCCATGGTGGCGGGCCGATGCGTGCCCGGCCTCGAAGTCGGATCGCACCTTCTCCATCGGCGGTTCGGCAAGGCGACCCGGCGCCGGGTTCTTCGCCATGCCCACCACGCACTCCAGTCGCTCCGCCTCGAAAAACGCGAACAGCTCCGCGCCGGAATGCCCCCCGTCCAGGCGGATCCGCAGCCGCGCCTTGGGAAACGCCCGCCGCAACCGGGGCAGCAGGCGCTTCAGCACACCGATGCAGCCGTGCCTGGCGGCCGCCTTGCCGGAGCGCAGGACGCAGCAGAACAGGCACTGCTCCACCTCGTCGTCGAAGGTCAGGAACCCGCCCAGCGGCAGATGGCAGGACGTGTCGTGGAAGCCGTCGAAGAACGTCAGCTGCTGGCCGCCATGGGTCGGATCGACCGTCGGATCCAGATCGACCGTGATCCGCCGAACCCGCCTCCTGCGCCGTCTGTGGCGGGCAGTCACCGTCTCCGCCAACGCCTCGGAAAGGCGCATCAGGTCCCCCCGCCGCACCGCGTTCTCGAACCGCGACAGCGTCGGCTGCGACGCCAGCGACTCGCCGGCGACCGGATCCCGTCCCGTCGGCAGCTTCATCGCCGGATCGCGCGCCAGCCGGGCGGCGTCGTTGCCGTCGGCGCAGCCGCAGGCGATGCCGAACAGGCGCTGCCGAAACAGCTCCCGAAGGGAATGGGCGACCTTCGACGGGTCGCGGTCGTCCGACAGGCACCCCGCCAGCGTCTCGCTCAACCGAAGCCGCTCGTCGCAGGCCTCGAGCAGAATCGCGCCCCCGTCCGAACTGGAATGTTCCTGGTCGAACTGGACCGTCACCCCCTTCTTCGACAGGCCCTCGAACAACACACGCTGTTTGGTGGCATGGTCACCCATGCAAAAGCCCTTCCCTGCGTCAACCGGTTGTCTGGCAACGCCATTTTCGCAGAGCCAAGGGCTTTTGTCCCATCAGATCATGAACAATCATGAATAATCCAGGCTAGCAGCCTGTCGGACTTCGGACGGCGCAAGCTGGCCGAATGCCGGCAGGGTGACAGGATGGCCTGGGCTGGGGCAGGAAGCGTTGCCGAAAGGCAACGGTTCTTGTGACGCTGGCCCGGATTATTCATGAATGCACGTAGCGAGGGCGACGAGACGCCGCTGTGGGCAGTGTCTCACCTTGAATTTGCCTGACGTGGCGCATGGCCGTTCGCAACCGGCGACTGCGTCGATTTGCCTGCCGGGAACACTCTGGAGGGATGGCGTCCTCCCTGCGCATGCCGCGATGTGCCCTGCGCGCCCTTGCGGGCGCGGCGCCTGACGGCGCGGCGCGCCTTGCGGCGCGATGGAGGGCGGGACGCCCTCCCCCCGGAGGCAGGGTGAATTTGTTCTCGGGCATCCCTGATAGTGGCCGAATAACGTAAACCCCTGATATTGAGGCGCATTTTCGGGTTAACGGAAACTGGGCGAAGGGGTGCCTCAATCCATGTAACTCGTTGATTTATTTTGGATCGGGCGCAAAGAACAAATTAGCCGTGCCCCCGGAGGAGGACGCCAGACACTGCACAAGCCAAAGTGAGACACTACCCCGCTGTGGGTGGGGGCACGGAACGGAGGACCCCGAAGGCATGGCTGTGCACGTGGGTGCTGACGCTCATGGAACACCTGCTCGGACGCGGCTGCCTCGTCTATCAATCCGACACATCATCAAGGGCCCGGAGGCAGGGCGGGACGCCTTCCCTCCGAGGCCGTGGCCCCTTGCCTACCGCAAGTCCGGCAACTGATAGCCCCTCTTCTCCAGGTCCGCTCGGACGATCTTCTTGTCCATTTTGCCGGTGGAGGTGAGGGGGATGTCGTCCACAAACAGCACTTCGTCCGGCAGCTGCCACTTGGCGAAGGCGGTGGCGCAGTGGTCCAGGATGGCCTCTTGAGCCACTTCTGCGCCGGGTTCCAGGATCACGAGGGCGACCGGGCGTTCGTCCCACTTGGGGTGGGGTTGGGCGACTACGCAGGCGGCGGCGATGCCGGCCAGGGCGACGATGTGGTTTTCCAGATCCACGCTGGAGATCCACTCGCCGCCGCTCTTGACGAGGTCCTTGGAGCGGTCAGCGATGATGAGGTACTCCTCCGGGTCGATCTTGGCGACGTCGCCGGTGATCAGCCAGTCGCCGTGGAAGCGGTCCGGCTGGGGATTGCGGTAGTACTCCGAGCAGATCCACGGACCGCGCACCAGCACTTCGCCCACCGTCTCGCCGTCGTGGGGCAGACGGTTGAAGTCCTCGTCGAAGATGTCGAGTTCGAGGCCGGGCATGAGCTGGCCGGCCTTGGCGACGTTGGCGAGCTGGTCGTCCAGGGAGAGGCCAGGATGCGAGTGCTTCATCAGTCGCCGCGAGATGGTGGCGAGGGGGCTGGTTTCGGTCATGCCCCAGCCTTGGATCATCTCTGCGCCCAAGGCGTCGTGGAACCAGCGGATCAGCGACGGCGGCGGCGCCGAGCCGCCACAGGTGAGGCGCGAGAGCTTGGACAGGTCGTATCGGTCGGGACTCGCCTCGACGACTGCCCGCACTCCCTGCCAGATGGTGGGCACGCCGGCGGAGAGGGTCACGCCCTCGTCGGCCATGAGCCGTGCGAGCCGCTCAGGCTGCATGTAGCGGTGCGGCATCACCTGCTTGCAGCCCAACATGAGCGCGGCCCAGGGTACGCCCCAGCCCATCGCATGGAACATGGGGACGATGCCGCAGACGGTGTCCGTGGCGGAGAGCCCCATGGCGTCGGTCATGCAGACGGTGAGGGTGTGCAGGTACTGCGAGCGGTGCTCGTATTCGACGCCCTTGGGGTTGCCCGTGGTGCCGCTGGTGTAGCAGAGGCCCAGGGGCGCGTTCTCGTCGAGCGCCGGCCAGTCGAACCGCGTCGGCTTGCCGACGATGAATGCCTCGTAGTCCACCGCGTCCGCCACTTCGCACGTCCACTGGCCGGACTCGTCCTCGTTCGCCACCACCACCTGCGTCACCGAGGGAATCCGTCCCGCGAGCTGGTTCAGCAGCGGCAAGGTGTCGGCGTCGGCGATGATGACGCGATCCTCGGCGTGGCCGACGATGTATTCGAGATCCGCCGCCGAGAGCCGGATGTTCAGCGTGTGCAACACGGCGCCCATGCCGGCGGTGGCGTGGTACGCCTCCAGATGCCGAGCGCTGTTCCACATGAAGGTGCCCACGCGGTCGCCGACCTCGATGCCCGCATCCCGCAGGGCATGTGCCAGTTGATGTGCCCGATCGCGGGTTTCGCGCATGGTCTGGCGACGCGTTCCCTCCGCGGTGGCGGTGACTACCTCCGTTTCGGGCGACACGGTGGCCCCCCGATCGATCAGGCGCGACATCAGAAGCGGCGTGCGCTGCATGGCCATGAACGGTTCTCCTTCCCTTGCGGAGCCAAGGCGGCGCAGTTTACCGATGGGATGGGCCGGTTTGCGGGGTGGGACGCGCTTTCACGCACGGAATGCGTCGCTGGGGGTGACGGCCCTGCGGGCGGGAGCATTCCACCCTCGCCCGGATTCCACCCTCGCCCGGCCGGTGGGCGCGCAGGCCGCAAGGCACGTCCATCGAGCTTCACGGAAGCGCCTTGCTTCAACAGTCTGCGCGCTCCACATGGGACGCGCCTCGCGACGCGTAGCGAGGGCAGAATGTCCTCGCCCCCCCCAGGTCAGGGGGTGTCGAATTCCATTCGGTAGGGCGGCAAGGTGTCGAGGAGCGAGCGGCCGTAGCGGCGGGTGACGATGCGGCGGTCCAGCAGGGTGATGCGACCGGTGTCGGTGTCGCTGCGGATCAGGCGACCGCAGGCCTGCACCAGCCGCAGCGAGGTGTCGGGCACGGACATCTCGTAGAAGGGGTTGCGGCCGTTCGACTCCAGCCACTCGGCGAGCGCTTCGTCGAGGGGATCGTCCGGGGCCTGGAACGGCAGCTTGGCGAGGACAACGTGGCGGCAGTAGTCGCCGGGCAGGTCCACGCCTTCGGCGAAGCTGCCGAGGCCGAAGATGTAGCTCTTGCCGCCGCTGTCGATGGCCTTGCGGTGTCGTTCGAGCAGGCGGCGCCTGGAGCCTTCGCCTTGCAGCAGGCAGCGGCGAAGCAGCGCGCTCGGCAGTCCATCCACCACGGCGCGGAACTGGCGCCAGGAGGTGAACAGCACGAGGGCGCTTGGTTCCTGCGCCAAGAGGTCCGGCAGCCGCGCCGTCACTTCGGCGGTGTGCGCTTCGGCGTTGCCGGGGTCGGCGGCCATGCGCGGCACGGTGAAGGTGGCGACGTTGGGGAAGTCGAAGGGGCTCGGGATTCGCATCTGCTCGACCTCGGCGTCGAGCCCGGATCGCTCGACGAAGCGCTCGAAGCTGCCGAGGGCGCACAGCGTTGCCGATGTGGCCACGGCGCCGTGGCAGGCATCCCACAGCTCCTTGCGCAGGATTCCACCGGGATCGATGGGGGCGCTGGCGAGTTCAGTGTCTCCCTGACCTTGGCGAGAGCCCTCGAAGGCGATGCGGGTGGCCCAGCGGGCGGTGAGTTCGTCTTGCTCGCTGCGCGGCTTGGCGTAGTCGGCGAAGAGGGCCCGGTTCGCCTCGGCACGGTGCAGCAGGGTGCCGAGCACGGGCAGCCAATCGCCGGCCTGATCGGCGTTCTGCCACGGGCGGTCGCCGTCCATGACCTCTTCAAGGTTCTCGTGCAGTTCGGCGAGGGTCTTGGCCATGCTGTCGAAGTAGGTGGCAAGGGGCTCTGCGAGTTCCACAAGCTCCTCCGGCACGCGACCGTGAGGGAAGCGACAGACGCCCTCCCGCTCGTCGCGGCCCCGAAACTCCAGGCCCTCCGAGAGTCGCTGGGCCTGTTCGAGCAACTCGGCGGCGGTCTCCACCTCGCCGGCGAGGCGGGTGGCCGCGGCAACGACCTCAGGAGGCCGGGCGAAGCGCTGCGCCATGGTGGCGACGGCAGCGGACATCTGTTCGAGCCAGCCGGCGGACGCGCGCAGCCTCGCCTGAGCGGCGAAGTGCTGCTGCGTCTTTTCCGGCAGGTGGTGCGCCTCGTCGAGGATGAAGATGGCTTCGTCCGGTTCGGGCAATACCACGCCACCGCCGAGGGCCAGGTCCGCCAGCACCAGGTCGTGATTCGCCACCACCACGTCGGCGTCCCGGGTCCTGGCGCGGGCGCGGAAGAAGGGACACTGGCGGAAATGCTCGCAGCGGCTCTTGCTGCAACCTCGATGGTCGGTGGTGACTGCGGACCAGGCCGGCGGTGCCACCGGTTCGTCCCAACTGTCGAGTTCGCCGTCCCACCTGCGTTCGTCGAACTCCGACCACATGCGGCGGTATAGCTCCAGGTCCTCCTCGCCAGGCTGGGTGAACATCGTCATCTGCCGGTTCGGGTCCGCCGCGAGCTGCTCTTGCAGGCGCTTCGGGCAGACGTAGCGTCCGCGCCCCTTGGCGAGGGCGTAGGTGAAGTCGAGCTCGCCGTGGCGCTTGAGATCGGGCAGGTCCTGCAGCACCACCTGCTCCTGCAACGCCACCGTGGCGGTGGACACCACGACGCGCTTCTCGGTGGCGAGGGCCAGCGGGATCACGCCGAGGCAATAGGCGAGGGTCTTGCCGGTGCCGGTGCCGGCCTCGACGACGCATATGCGGCTGTCGGCACTCGCCATCCGTCGGGCGACGATGGCGATCATCTGCCGCTGCCCCTTGCGGGCGCGGAAGCCGCGGCCGGCCAGCCAGCGACGGTAGGCGGCCTGGATGTCTTCCTTGTGTGCGTCGGTGAGACCGTCGGGCGAAGTCATCGCTGCTGTCCTCGGTCGTCATGTTCGGCGCAGCCACTTGCTCGCACCGCGCCGTTGGCCAACACTACCCCGCATGAGCAATGCAGTTTTCCGAAGGAATGCAGTTTTTCGAAGGATAGTGGTGGCCGCGTCGGTTGTGGCCACGGTGGTTACGCTGGCCGAAAGCGGCGGCGAGTTCAACCTCGAAGTGGTGACCGATGCCACGCCAAGCGCGCGGCAGATGGCCCAGGCGCCCTCCGGCATCCTGTTCGTGGGGTCGTTCCGTGCCGGGCGGGTCTATGCCGTGGCGTCGGTGGAGGGTGGCGAGGTGGAGGTGGTGACCGTCGCCGAAGGGCTGACGCTGCCGAGCGGCGTGGCGTTGCTCGGTGCCGACCTCTATGTGGCGGCGCTGGACCGGGTGCTGCGCTATCCCAACATCGAGGCGACGTATCGGGATCGCCCGGCGCCGGAGGTCGTCACGGATCGGTTGCCGGACGAGACGCATCATGGCTGGAAGTATCTGTCGGTGGGGCCGGACGGCCATCTCTATGTCCCGGTGGGTGCGCCCTGCAACATTTGCGAATCGGAAGATCCCCGCTTTGCCAGCATCCTGCGGATGGATCCGAGGACCGGGGAGGCGACCGTCTATGCCGCCGGCGTGCGCAACTCGGTGGGCATGGCGTGGCATCCGCAGACGGGGGAGTTGTGGTTTTCCGACAACGGCCGCGACTGGCTTGGAGACGACCTGCCTCCCGAGGAGATCAACCGGGTACGGAAGCCGGGCGCGCACTACGGCTATCCGTACATTCACGGCGACGACATTGCCGACCCGGAATTCGGCGCCGGCCACGATCCCGGCGACCATGTTGCGCCTGAAGTCGCCATCCAGGCCCACTCGGCCGCGCTGGGCCTCGCCTTCTACACCGGCGAGCAGTTCCCCGCCGAGTGGCGCCACGCGCTGTTCGTGGCGGAGCACGGCTCCTGGAACCGTTCGTCGAAGGTGGGGTACCGGGTGGGCGTGATTCGCTTCGATGGCGGCACGCCCCGCTACGCTCCGTTCCTCGACGTCTGGCTCAAGGACGAAAAAGCCACCGCCCGCCCCAACGATGTGCTGGTGGCGCGAGACGGCACCCTCCTCATCTCCGACGACATGGGCGGCCGCATCTTTCGCGTGACGCATCAGCCCCGACGCGGTGGTCGGCGCCACAGGCGGTGATCCGAGAGCAGGGCGACATGCTCTTCGGCCAGCGTCTTGGCCTGCTTCTCGGTGAAGCCGCAGTCGGTCAGGCGCTTGACGAAGCAGTGGGTATCCAACGCGATGGCCTCTGACATGGCGGAACCATAGGAACCGCAGCGGCAACCGACGGTTCGACAGACCTCCCGGTCACGTCTCCTGAGAGTCCCGGAACGTCTGAGCCCCGACAGTGGATTGTCTTCGGATCTTGAGATGGGTAGGGTTCGCTCTGGCGGGTGCCTTGCGTCCGGTGTTTTTCGTTGAAGTTGGATGGGCGCATGGTTTCGGTGCGGCGCGCGTGGGCGCGCGATTGCTGCTGCTGTAGGCGAGGTCAAAAACGGGGCTTGACAGGGCGGATTGACGGTCCCGACGTAACCAAGCGTCGCGCATCGGCCATGACGGCATTCGCATTGCCGCCGCTCTTGCCGTTTAGCCTCGCCGCCTGAGTCTTCCCGGCGCGGGCTTCTTGCAACCCTGCTCCTCCTGCCCCTGCTGGCCGGCCTTGCCCCTGAAGCCGGGGCGCAGACCGTTCCTGAAGTCATCGTCCTCAACTTGAACTCAGGTACGGAGGGCGACACGTTCACCTTGGATCTCCTTGCCAGCCCGGCCCCGACCGCGGACATCGACGTCAAAGTGGGTGTCTTTCAGGTTTCCGGTGACGTTCTGGTCTCGGGCGAAGAGGGCGTCAGGACAGTCACGATCCCGTCCGGCCAGATCTTCGCCTCCTTCACGGTCGTCACGGACGATGACAGCGTCGATGAACAGTCTGGCGATGTCTCGGTGGAGGTGCAACCCGGCAGCGACTACACAATCGGCTTCGGCGGCGTCAGCTCTGTGTCTTTCGAGGTCAGGGACAATGACGGCCCTGCGGCGAGCCTGGACTCGGCGACCTACGAGGTGGACGAGGGCGACGCGGAGACACTCACGGTGACCATCGCGCCGATGCGGACCGAGGCTACGACGATTGGCATAAACTGCATACTGGGCCACACGGGGACCCCCACCGACTCCGCCGACTACACCTGCCCGACCAGCGCCACGGTCCCGGCCAGCATGGCCTCCGCCACCTTCATGGTCCAGACCACCGATGACATGGTGAACGAGGGGGACGAGACCTTCACCGTCCTGCTGGTCAGGCTGCCCGCGGAGATCGACCGCGGCACACATCACGAGGCCACCGTGACCGTGGTGGACGACGACGACACGCCGTCGGTGAACCTCTCGGTGTCGGGGGCGGGCGCGGCGGCGGAGGGCGGGAGCGCCCTGACGATCACGGCGACGCGAAGCGTGACCAACACCTCGGGCGCGGCGCTGTCGATCCCGATCCGGGTCAGGGCGTTCGGCACGACGGCGGCCTCGGCCGACTACACGGTCGCAACCTCGATCGACATCGCGAACAACGCCGCGAGCGGCACGACGACGTTCACGGTCGTGGACGATGCCGTGATCGAGCCGGCGGAGACGGTGGTGATCGAGCTGGGAACGCTGCCGTCGGGCACCATTGCCGGGCTGGACGACGAAATCACCATCACCATCGCCGACAACGACACGCCGTCGGTGAACCTCTCGGTATCCGGGGGCGGCGCGGCGTCGGAGGGCGGCGGCGCCCTGGCGATCACGGCGACGCTCGGTCGGGCGAACGACACGGGTTCGACGCTGTCGATCCCGATCCGGGTGCGGATGAACGGCACGACGGCGGATGCGACCGACTACGGGGTGGCGGGCTCGATCGACATCGCGAACAACGCCGCGAGCGGCACGACGACCTTCACGGTCGTGGACGACGGTGTGGACGAGCCGGCGGAGACGGTGGTGATCGAGCTGGGAACGCTACCCGCCGGCACCATGGCCGGGCTGGACGACGAAATCACCATCACCATCGCCGACAATGACGATCCGTTGGTGAACCTCTCGGTATCCGGGCGTGGCCGGGTGTCGGAGAGCGGCGCCCTGACGATCACGGCGACGCGGAGTTCGGCGAACACCTCGGGCGCGGCGCTGTCGATCCCGATCCGGGTGCGGACGGCCGGCACGACGGCGGATGCGGCCGACTACACGGTCGCAAGCTCGATCCGTATCGCGAACAATGCCGCGAGCGGCACGACGACCTTCACGGCGGTGGGTGACGCCATGGACGAGCCGGCGGAGACGGTGGTGATCGAGCTGGGCGCGCTGCCGGCGGGGTACGGGCCCGGCGCGAACAAGCATCTCAACATCCTCATCCTGGACAACGACGTGGGGGTGAGCTTCAGCGCCGAGAGCTTCAGCGCGGAGGAGGGCCGTCCCGTCACGGTCACGCTGAACCTCAACCTGCCCCAGATCACGGCCACGGCGGTCACCCTCACCTATGCGGCCGGCACCGCGGAGAGCGGCGACTACACCGAAGTACCCTCCGTCAGCATTCCGCCCGATACCCTGACGCACAGCTTTACCATCCCGACCGTCCGGGACACGGACGAGGATGACGACACCTTCACCGTCACCATCTCCGCGGTGACGGGCTTCCCGGTCGTCGGTAGCCCGTCGGTGGCCACGGTGACCATCGCGGAAATCCCTCCCCTGACCCTGCTCGACCTGGGCGGGCCGCGGATCCACCTGGACGTGCTCTTCTCGGCGGGGGTGAGAGGGAGCGGACGCGACTGGACGCTGGAGGAGGGGACCTCGATCAGGCTGCGCTTCAGCAACCTCACGAGGAACCTGCATAGCCAGGACCTTGAGGTGAACTACCACGTGGCGGGCGAGATCGCGAGCGGCCACGTCCCGGTACTGCGCGGTGCCGACCAGGACGAGCCGGCGCAGTACCGGCAGGTGACGCTTCCAGCGAATCAGCGCTCGGTCGAGGTGATGCTCCCGACCGAGACCTCCACCAAGGCCGAGGTCGACGTGGAGCTGTCGGTGATGCTGATGGCCCCGACCGTCCCGGGGACTTACACCACCAACTTCAAGCCGCTGAACTTCACGGTCACGGACGGATCGGACGGAGTGGCGGGCGTCCTCTACCCGCTCGTCACGGTCGAGGCGTGGTACGCGAGCTACGGCCACGGCACGGAACCGCGGGACGAACGGACCGAGGGGGACGAGCTCCAGTTCTCGGTCCGGTCCCAACCAGCGGCGCAGGTGCCGTTCACGGTCTGGCTGAAGGTCGAGGAGACCGGCCGGGGCGATTACCTCGCGGCCAGGCAGGAGCGGGTGCATACGGTGCGGTTCACGCCCGGGCGGAGCCTGCGGGTGCTCCGCGTGCCGACGGTGGACGACGATGTGGACGAGCATGACGGCGAGGTGCGGGTGTCGCTGGCGCAGGACGCGGCGGGCACGGTGCCCGCGACGGGGCCGGTGGACGTGGCGACCGGAGAGGGTCGCGGCGGCTACCGGATCCCCCGCGCGGAGAAGGCCGTGGCGACGCGGGCGGTCCGCGACAACGAGGCCGGCCCGAAGGGGATCGGCTCGGAGGGCGGGACCGATTCCGTGACCCGGGGCGTGGACCCGGCGCTGGTGGCGCAGGTGCGGGGCTATGCGGCGGAGACGCACGAGGGCCAGGCGCACGTGGACCGCTGGAAGCGGGTGCTGGCCGCGTTCGGCGACGACAACGGCCACACGGCGATGACGGCGGCGGAGGCGCAGGCCTTTGCGGACCGGGGCTGGCAGCGGTGGGTTCCGGTGGTGGCCGCTCTGGAGGCGCTGGAGGCGGTGCCCGTGCCGCGGCGGCAGCAGGTCGCAACCCTGCCGGCGGTGACGGTCTCGGCGGGTGCGGACGTCACGGAAGGCGGGGATGCGGTCTTCACGGTCACGGCGGACCCAGCGCCCGCGGCGGAGCTTGCGGTGAGCAAGGGCGACTTCGGCGTCGCCTCAGGCACGCAGACCGTCGCCATCCCGACGACGGGCAGCGCCACGCTGACGCTGGCGACGGCCGATGACGGGGCCGACGAGGCCGACGGTTCGGTGAGCGTGACGGTGAATGCCGGCGACGGCTACACGGTCGGCGACCCGGCGTCGGGAACGGTCGCGGTGCGGGACGACGACGCGCCGCTGCCGGCGGTCACGGTCTCGGCGGGGGACGCGGTGGCGGAAGGCGGGGACGCGACCTTCACGGTCACGGCGAGCCCGGCGCCGGCCTCGCCGCTGGCGGTGAGCGTGACGGTGGCGGCCAAGGGCGACTTCGGCATCGCCTCAGGCACGCAGACCGTCGCCATCCCGACGACGGGCAGCGCCACGCTGACGCTGGCGACCGCGAACGACGGCGACGACGAGGCGGACGGCTCGGTGAGCGTGACGGTGGACGCCGGCGACCGCCGCCGTGTCCGTGACGGACGACGACGAGCCGACGCCCGCGGTCACGATCTCGGCCGGCGACGCGGTGGCGGAGGGCGGCGACGCCGCGTTCACGCTGACGGCGAGCCCGGCGCCGGCGGCGGAGCTGGCGGTGACGGTGACGGTGGCGACCGAGGGCGACTTCGGCGTCGCCGCCGGCAGCCGCACCGTGACGGTTCCGACGGCGGGCAGCGCCACGCTGACGCTGGCAACCGCGAACGACGACGTCGACGAGGCGGACGGCTCGGTGAGCGTGACGGTGGACGCCGGCGACGGACACGGTGACGGTGCGGGCGGCGACGCGGGACTCGATGCCGGCGTCGGCGACGGCGGGCAAGGACTACTGGCCGGTGGACGCGGAGCTGCGCTTCCGCGCCGGCGAGACGGAGCGGCGCGTGGGCGTGGTGGTGTTCGACGACGACCACGACGAGGGTTCCGAGACGTTCGAGCTGGCGCTGTGGCATGCGAGCAACGGGGCGACGATCGGCGACGGGGTCGCGGTGGGGACGATCGTGAATGACGACCCGATGCCGGCGGCGTGGCTGGCGCGGTTCGGGCGCGGGGTTGCGGAGCGGGCGCTGGAGGGCGTGTCGGACCGGCTGGACGCGCCGCGCGGCGCGCGGGGGCTGCGGGGCACGGTCGCGGGCGTGCCGCTCGGCTTCGGCGTTCCGGGCGGGGCGGCGCGCCATGCGGCGCATCCGGGCCTCGGAGCCGCGCCGGGCGCCGTGCGGGGGAGTTCGGCGGCGTCGCGCCGGCCGCTTTCGGGCAGCCGCCTCTCGTGGGGCGGCGCGGAGGACGCCGGCGGCGGCACGCTGGGTCTGTGGGGGCGGGCGTCGCGGTCGCGCTTCGACGGCCGCGAGGGCGCGCTGGCGCTGGACGGCGAGACGGCGACGGCGCTGCTGGGGGCGGACTACGCCCGGGGCCGCTGGCTGGCGGGGGTGGCGCTGGCGCGGAGCCGGGGCGAGGGCGCGCACCGCGCCGCCGGGGCGGCGGCCGGGGACTGCGCCGGGGGCGGCGCGGGGCCGGCGCTGGCGGTGGTCTCGGATGCGCTGTGGACGCGCGCGGCGTCGGCGGCGGCGCGGGGGCTGGCGGCGTCGGACTCGGCGGCGGCCTGGCCTGGCGCCAGCCGTCGCTGGGGATCGCCCTGGACCTGTCGGGGCGGACGCTGGTGTCGCACGAGGACGGCGCCGCGGCGGAGCGGGGCCTGTCGGCGTCGCTCGCCTACGACCCGACGCCGGCCTCGGCGCGGGGCCTGTCGCTGTCGCTGCGCCAGCACCGGGGCGGCCAGGCCGCCGGCGGGCTCGACGCGCTGTTCGCGGGCGACCCGCTGGCGCGGCGGCTCGAGGGCGGCCGAGACGCCGACGCGGGGCGCTGGACGATGGAGGCGGGCTGGGGCGTGGCCGCCTTCGGCGGGCGCTTCGTCGGCACGCCGCATGTCGGCCTTGGCGGCTCGGCCTTCGGCCGCGACCTCAGCGTCGGCTGGCGGCTGGCGCCCGAGGCCGCCGCCGCGCCCGGCCCGAGCCTCGGCGTGGAGGCCGCGCGCCGGGAGGGCGCGGCGGGGGCGGAGCACGGCGTCCGCATCGAGGTCTCGGCGCAGTGGTGAGCCGGCAGCCGGCCTCGGAACAAGGCGCGCAGACGGTGACGACACCGGACGGGGCGACCTCTGCCGTCTTCACGCTCGCGACGGCGAAGACACCCCGGACGAGTCGGACGGCACAGTGACGGTGACGCTCGAGGCCGGCGAGGGCTACACGGTGGGTGCCCCCCGCATCGCAGGGCGCTCGACGGCGGCGGTCATCTCGCACCGAAGCTCGAAATGGGCGCCATGCTTGATGAAACCATCACGTTCGAGTTGATCGGCCAAGCGACCTAGTGTCGTGGCGGACAGCTTTTTGGCGAATTGCTCGTTGAGCCACTGGCCGAGGGCGCGAACCGTTCAGGGCGCACATCACCCGCGTCCTCAAGCGACCCGCGGATGGCGTCGATTGCGGGCGGCGTATGCGTAGAGATCAGTTTTCGGATCTCCGCCGTGTGCTTGGCGTGGTTCCGAGCGGCCAATTCGCGGGGGCGGCGTTCGGCTTGGTGTTCTGCGTCCGGTGGAATCGTGTAGGGCGCTTCGCCAAAGTAGCCCCCTGGGTAGTCTTCAAAGTACTCGGACCAATCGCCCATGTGTCTTTCTGCGTTTCTTGATCGATCCCTGAACTTATGGCAAACGGTGCCGAATGTCCTAAGGAACCCGCTCGCAAAGACTACGGAATTTGCCCTGCAGACTATGCCGCTCGGGATCGCGTTGCGGCCGCTGGGCCGACCGATTTGTGGCTTGGTACGCAACACCTTGTAGTCGGCCCACTGCTCCACCAAGTACGCGGAGGCGCTGCACGCGAGATCGGGCGCGGTTGGGCGGAAACCCCGCCCCGACGCGGGAAGCGGTCCAGACGCGGTTTCGGACACGGTGCGCCAGACGCTAGGGGCGCGTTGAGGCGGCCTTTGAGGTCGCCGAGGTCTGGTTGCGGAGGCGCGGGCTGTAGCGCGCGCCTCGACGCGCAGCGCGAGACCGCGGTACGGCGCGGGAGTCGCCCAGACGCGCAACTCGTACATGTGGCGCGACTGTCACCGCCGACGGGCGTGCGACGGCCCGGCGCTCAGGCGCGTAGCGGCGCGGTCCGCCGATCTCGAACGAGAGGCGGGTGCGGATGTCGTCGAGGTCCGGCGTGCCGTTAAGTTCTGTGCGGGCGTAGACGGCGTACTCGCCGAAGCGGGATTCGATGCGGCGCATGACGGCGTCGGCGTGGGCTTCGAGTTCGTCGCCGTACGGTCCGAACTCGCAGCCGCCGACAGTCTCGATGTACCAGGCGCGGATCAGCCGCGGCCACGCCTTCGGCGGCTGGTAGGCGCAGGCGGAGCAGCGCGACTCGCCGGGCATGGCGGGACGTCGTCCGCAGCGCGTGCAGGCGGCCTTGGCGGCGAGCCTGGCGTAGCGCCTGCGGGAATTCGCAGCGGCCCGGTCGAGGCACGGACGACATCTCCTTCTGTCGGGCGCGGCGGGCCGGCGGCGGCAGTGGTTGCAGGTGGGTGTGGGGACGGCGACGGCGGATGCGGTCATGTTGCGACTCCAGCAGTGAATGGAATGCCGGGAAGTCGGACGGGGCGCGCGCAGGCCGGGCACCCGCAGGGCCGCAACGCAGTGGACCCGGCGCAGCCGGGTTGCCCGGCGAGCACGCCTGTCAGGCTGGAGGGATTCCGTTCACCGGGACGGCAAGTGGTCCACTGCCGTGTAAGCGTCGGTCGGCGTCAGGGCTATTGCACGCTAGGCGCAACCGGCTGATCGAGGCGAAGTAGCGAAAAGCACTGGCTTCTGCGTTCGCCATGCTGTACAACGCGTGCATGGCGGCATCCTTGGACAGGCGGGAGGTGGTGGTCGGGGAGGTCGAGGTGCGACCGACGCGGCCGGACGAGCGCCGGCGCTGGGACGCGCTGGTGGACGAGCACCACTGCCTGGGGTTCCGGCAGTTCGCGGGCCGCGGCGTCCGCCACGTCGCGGTGTGGCGCGGCCACTGGCTGGCGCTGCTCGGCTGGCAGTCGGGGGCGTTCAAGTGCGCGCCGCGGGACCGCTGGCTGGGCTGGCGCCGTTCGGTGCAGTTCCGCCGCCTGCACCTGATCGGCAACAACACGCGGTTCCTGGTGCTGCCGGAGGCGTCGGGGACCGCGAACCTGGCGTCGCGGTCGCTGTCGCGCAGGCAAGCGGCGGCTGAGCGCGGACTGGGAGGCGGCGCGCGGCCATCCCCTGGAGCTCGCGGAGACGTTCGTGGACCCGTCGCGGTTCGAGGGCACGTGCTGCGTGGCGTCGAACTGGACGCGGGTGGGGCGCACCAGGGGCTTCGCGCGCCACAGCGGGTCGTACACGGACCCGCGCGGATCGCCGAAGGAGATGTTCGCGCGGCCGCTGCGGCCCGACGCGCGCCGGCGGCTCGCGGATCCGGCGGACCGGGCGGAGTGGACGTGCCGGGCGGTGCCGGTGCGCCACGCGCCGGCCGAGCTGCGCTCGCTGCGCGACGTGTTCGCGGGGCTGCCGGACTGCCGCCGCGGCCAGGGCCGCAAGCACCGCCTGGAGACGGTGCTGTCCGTCTGCGCGCTCGCGAAGTTGGCGGGGCTGTCGGGGCCGGTGGCGGCGGCGCAGTTCGCCGACGGCCTGAGCCCGCGGGAGTTGCGCGCGCTGGGCGCGTGGCGCAGCGCCGCCGGCGAGTGGCGGGCGCCGTCGGCGGCGACCATCTGCCGGGTGATGGCGAACACCGATCCGGACGCCCTGGAGGGGGCGCTGCGCGAATGGGCCGCGCCGCGTCTCGCCGAGGACGCCGACCAGCCGGCGCTGGCGGCGGACGGCAAGCGCATCCGCGGCGCCAACCGGCACACGGACGAGGACACGCACTTCGAGACCGTGACGCTGGTCACCCACGCCGGCCGGCCGCTCGCGAGCCGCTGCTGCCGCGACGAGGGCGGCGAGACCGCCGCGCTGCGCGCCCTGCTGGAGGATGTCGACCTGCGCGGCTGCGTGCTCACCCTGGACGCCCTGCGCACGACCCGCGACACCGCGCGGTCCATCGTCGAGACGCGCGGCGCGGACTGCGTGTTGGCGGTCAAGGCGAACTGCCCCGACACCTTCGCCCAGCTCGCGGCCATCGACTGGGACGGCGGCGACGCGCGCCGCCACGCCGACGAGCCCGCGAAGGCGCACGGGCGCATCGAGGCGCGCCGCATCGCCGCGCGCGACCTGCTGCCGAAGACGCTCGCGCCGTTCCCGGAGGTCCGCCAGGCGTTCCGCGTCGTGCGCAAGCGCACCGACGCGAAGACCGGCGAGACCTCCCGCGAAACCGCCTGCGGCATCACTTCCGTGCCCGCCGGCCGCGCCGGCCCCGAGCGCCTCCTGGCCTGGAACCGCGGCCACTGGCAGCGCGCGCAAAGTGAACCGGGTGAAGAGGCGGTTCGTCGAAGAAGGCATGGAGGCGGCCCTCGGCGGTCGCCAGGGTCGCCGGCCGACCTGCGCGCGCAAGGCCGACGGCGACTTCGAGGCGCGTCTGGTGGCGCTCGGCTGCGGGGACCCGCCCGAGGGCACGCGCAGTGGTCGCTGCGTCTTCTGGCGGACCGGGTGGTCGAACTCGGCCACCGCCACGGCATTGAAGCTGAATCAACTCACTGATAGTACTGAATTCTATCAGTTTTGTCCAATTCGGTTACTGGTTTCGTTACGTATTGCGTAACGAGCTCTTGCGGCTCTGGTCGGGGCTTTCTGGAACGTCGCGGGCGCTAACCCACGGTTTCGCGCGGGGTCAACACGAGTCGTACGGCGGCAGCGGACGGTCGGACTTGAAAAGCGTATCTGGCATCGCATAGCAGCCTCCGCGACAGGGATGGAAGCCCGAAGGGCCGAGACTCCGCAGGAGGCTCGGTGCGGAGCACGACAGCCCGGCCCCCGAAGGGGGGATCGCCCTTCCCCAGGAACTCATTCGGCGCGGTCCGTTTCGGATTGACACCGGACGCCCCCGCCGCTATGTTGACCTGAGCAATCACGCTTCGGCGTGCTAGCCGACCCCGCGTGGGCGGCGGACCCTATGGCCACCATTGGTGGCCATAGCTTTATCTGGGACCAGCGATTTGCAGCTTTGCTTCATCGACGAAGCCGGGGACCTGGGCGCGCTTCGCGACCCGCCCGCACCGAACGACCAGCCCGTACTCGCCATAGCCGGGCTCTTCGTTGACGCGGGCCGGCTCGCAAGCCTGACCCACGACTACCTCGATCTCAAGCACCGTTTCTTCCCCAACCTGCACTACCCCTCAATTCGGCGTCTGGACCGCATTCTGCCCGAGATGAAGGGCGCGGAGATTCGCAGGCACGCAACCCGCGGCAACGCGAGACAGAGGGCACACGCGATCGGTTTCCTCGACCACATCATGGGTCTGCTGGGCCGACACGAGATCCGGTTGGTCGCGCGGATTTCGATCAAGGCGCGAGGGCGACCCTTCAGGAGCACAGCGGTTTACACGTCCTCGATCCAGGCCCTGTGCACGTACTTCGAGCACTTCCTGACCCAGCGCAATAGCGGTGGCCTCTGCATTGCCGACAGCCGCAGCAAGAGCAAGAACCTGCGGGTGTCACACTCGATCTTCACGCAGAAGTTCAGCGCGGACACCGGGGTGTTCGAACCGCGCGACATCTTCCTCGACTTCATCGAGACGCGGACCGGCGACGGCGGGGCCGATCTCGGCCCGTGGCTGGCGCAGCTGTTCGAGGGGCATCTGCGGACGTTCTCGTTCGACGCGGGGATGCGCGCCGCGCTGCTTGACGCCTGCCGGTTCGACTGGACGAACGCTGCGTCCGAGCACACCGTCGGGGTCGAGGTCCGGGCGACATGGCGAGATTCCCTGAAGACGCGGCAGGCCGGCCCTCGGTGCGCGGGGGTCGGACCTCGACGACAAGCAAGTGTCGGCCTCGTCCGTAGCGAGCGGATGCACGTCCGATTCGTGGCATTCCCGGTGCCGGAAACGAGAAATCTCACGAATCGGACGTGCATCCGACCCTGGCCACGGCGGGTCTGTGGTTGACGCAATCTGCAATCTAGCTACATTCCTAGCTAATCTCTTCATCGAGGCACGGCCAATGACCGTGGTCAACGTACATGAAGCCAAGACCCGTCTCTCCCGGTTGCTGGCGCAGGTGGAGGCCGGCGAGGAGATCGTCATCGCCCGGCGGGGCGAACCCGTCGCCCGGCTCGTTCGCTGCAAACCGAAAGGCAAGCGGCAATTCGGCGCCATGAAGGGCCAGGTCGTCATCGACGACGGTTTTTTCGATCCTCTTCCGGAGGAAGAGTTGAGGGCGTGGGAAGGCCGTTGACCGTGCGGGTGCTGCTCGACACCCACGCCTTTCTCTGGTGGCTCGGCGGCAACCTGCGCCTGGCCGGCGCCGCTCGCCGCACGATCGACGATGAGAGCAACACCATCTTCGTCAGTGCGGCATCGGCATGGGAGACCACCACCAAGCACCGCATCGGCAAGCTCGCGCAGGCCGAGGCGGTGGCGCGCGATGTGACCGGCAGCATCGCCGGGCCAGGGCTTCGAGGAATTGGCGATCACGGTGGACGACGCGGCACGCGCCGGACGACTCCCCGGCATTCATCGCGACCCCTTCGACCGTGTGCTCATCGCCCAGGCGCTGGTACGCGACCTGCCGGTCGTCTCCGCGGATCGGGTGTTCGACGGCTACGGCGTCCGACGCCTGTGGTAGTAGTGGCGCGTGTACAGTTGCCGGCGACATCCGCGAGCGGAGTGCAGGCCAATGGCCGGGACCGTTTCGGTGAGGCGTCTCTCGGGTCACGCAAGCCGGGTGATCCGGGAAGTGGCGGAGACAGGCAAGGCAACGTTCGTCACCAAACGCGGTCGACCGGCAGCGGCCATCGCGCCCATCGGCGCCGATGGAGCGGATGATCCTTCAGACCATGTGTTGTGTCGTGTGCTGACCAACGCGCCGGAGTACGCAACCTCGATGCGTCAGGCAGACGAGGATGATCTTGTCGCCGGACACACAAGCTCCATGGCGGGCGTAGTGGCCGATCCGGGCGGTTGCCCCCGCCCATCGCCGGCGTGTCCCTCGACAACCAGCTTCGACAACCGGCCATGCAAGCTCCAACCTGTGCATCGGTGAGAACCGCGAGCCCGTACCTGCGCCGGTTTCCGACCGATCCTGTGTTCGCGACACTGAAGGCCCCGCCATGTGCATGATCTCGTCCATCTTCGGCGGGCGCTTCGTCGGCACGCCGCGCGTCGGCGTCTCGGCCTCGGCCTACGGCCGCGACCTCAGCGTCGGCTGGCGGCTCGCGCCCGAGGCCGCCGCCGCGCCCGGCCCGAGCCTCGGCGTGGAGGCCGCGCGCCGGGAGGGCGGCGCGGCGGGGGCGGAGCACGGCGTCCGCATCGAGGTCTAGGCGCGGTGGTGAGCCGGCCGCGGGTGACCGCATCGCGCCCTGGCTGCGGGCGATCTTGCGGGAGGTGGAGAAGCACATGGAGGCTGGGGTCGAGACGACGGCGCTCGACTGCGAGCGACTGATCGAGGCGCGGGAACCGAAGCCCGGCAAGCGCGGGGCCGTACAGGAAGCGCCAAGTCAGCCTGGCGCCACAAGAACCGTTGCCTTTCGGCAACGCCTCTTGCCCCAGCCCAGGCCGTCCTGTCACCCTGTCGGCATTCGGCCAGCTTGCGCCGCCCGAAGTCCGACAGGCTGCTAGGATTTCAGACGGATGCACTACCGCCAGGGTTTGCTCGGAGGCGGGTGCGTCGAGCCAATGGATGGGGTCGGGGATTTCCTACCCGAACAGGCGCCAGCGGCGGAGGCGGCAGTTGTCCAGTTGGCCGCGGTAGCGGCTGGCTCGGTTGGCGACGTTGCCGGCGGCGCTTTGCAGCCACCCCTTGCGTTGCCAGGTGCCGCGGCGGTAGCCGCCGATGCCGTCGTGATAGGCGAGGTAGAAGCGGCGGGCGTCGGTGCGGTGGATGCCGAGTTCCCGGCTGGCGCGGGCCATGTACCAGCCAATGAAGTCCACGGCATCGTCAAAGTCGTCGCGGTCGGCGAAGCGGCGCTTGGTGGCGCGCTTGTAGTCTGCCCAGGTCTCGTTGGTGGCCTGGGCATAGCCGTAGGCGCTCGATGGCCGCCGCCAGGGAATGATCCAGAGCAGGCGCCTGCGTGGCGGTCGGGCGTCGGCGACATAGCTCGACTCCTGATACATCACGGCCATCATCACGGGGGGATCGGCGGCCCAGCGCCGCTCGGCGGCCCGCGCCGCCCGATACCACGACGGGCGCTCCTGAAAGATGCTGCACAGGTCGTCGGGCGAGCGTGGCGGGGTCGAGATGCAGCCGGCGAGGAGACCGAGCCCGAGAGTGACGACCAGCAAGGCCGGAAGGCGGTGGGACGACCTCTCTGGAGCGAGGGCATTTTGCCCTCCGTATGCGCCGCGAGGCGCGTCCGCGCGAAGCACGTTGTCTGATCGACTTGCCGTCGCGTTCGCCCTGGCCCGTTTCCCTGCGACCCTTGCGCGCCTGTCGGAATGGTGGAGGGCCGGGTACCCTCCCTCCGGAGAGGGTCCGCTTCCAGTGTGCTGCACCACAATTCCGTTGCCTCCGTTGCCGTTTGCGAACGATGCTTGGCCCGGATCCGGACTAGCAGCCTGCGCCGTAGGAAAACCGTCGAGTCGGAGAACGGTAGCGTGCAGCCCTTCGCAGCTTTCGCGACAGCGAAAGCTGCGAGAGCGCCGCGAAGCGGCGCTAGGCGTCTCCAGGGCCATCAGTCCGGGACCGCGTCGTGCTGGCGCAGGAAGCTGAGGAACTCCTCCTCGTCCATCAGCTCGATTTCGAGCTCCTCGGCCCTGGTGCGCTTGCTGCCGGCGCCGGGCCCTGCCACGACGCAAGCGGTACGCTTCGACACCGATCCCGCGACGCGGGCGCCAAGACTCGTGAGGATCGCCTTGGCCTGATTGCGCGTCAGTCTTTCCAGGGTTCCTGTGAGCACCCAGGTCTGGCCTTCGAGCGGGGTCTGCGGCTCATCCGCTTTCCCCTCCGGGGTCTCCCAGCGCACTCCAAGCGCCAGCAGTTCCTCGGCCACGCGACGGTTCTCTGGGTCCGCAAAGAAGGTCACGATCCGTTCGGCCACTATTGGCCCCACGTCCTCCACCTGTTGCAGCCGGTCAAGGTCGGCGGCCATGAGGGCTTCCAGCGTGCCGAATCGGGCCGCGAGCGCCGTCGCGGTCGTCTCACCCACTTCGCGCACGCCGAGGGCATAGATGAAGCGAGGGAAGGTGGTGTTCTTGGCCGTCTGCATGGCCGCGAGCAGGTTCTCGGCGGACTTTTCGCCCATTCGTTCGAGACCGGCGAGGGTTTCCTTGGTCAGGCGAAAGAGATCCGCTGCCGTGTGGACCAGGTCCCGCTCCACCAGTTGATCTACCAGCTTCTCGCCGAGCCCCTCGATGTCGAGGGCGAGCCTGGAGGCGAAGTGGCGCAGGCTCTCCTTGCGCTGGGCGGGGCAGGTGAGGCCGGCGGAGCAGCGCGCCACCACCTCGTCGTCCGTGCGCGTCACCGGCGCGCCGCACACCGGACACCGCTCCGGCATGGCCACGCGCTTGGCATCTGCCGGTCGGCGCGACTCGATCACCCGCATCACCTGTGGAATGACGTCGCCGGCGCGATGGATGATGACGGTGTCTCCGAGCCGCAGGTCGAGCCGTTCGATCTCGTCCATGTTGTGCAGCGTCGCGTTGGAGACGGTGACGCCGCCGACGAACACGGGCTCGAGCTTGGCCACGGGGGTGATGGCACCGGTGCGACCCACCTGGAAGTCCACGTCGCGCAGCACCGTGCTCGCTTCCTCCGCCGGGTATTTGTAGGCGATGGCCCAGCGTGGCTTGCGCGTCACCTCGCCGAGCTTGTCGCGCAGGCGAAACTCGTCCACCTTCACCACGGCGCCGTCGATCTCGTAGCCGAGCGAGTCGCGTTGCTGCAGGAGCTCCTGGATGTAGGCGCGGCAGGCGGCGAGGTCCTCGCAGGTCTGGGCGCGAGGGTTGACGTTCAGCCCCCAGGACCGGAACGCATCGAGGGTCTCGGAGTGACGCTGCGGCTGCCAGCCGGGCGAGGAAATGCCGACGCCGTAGCAGAACATCGACAGCGGACGCTTGGCCGTGATGCCGGGATCGAGCTGGCGCAGGCTTCCCGCGGCGCCGTTGCGGGGGTTGATGATGGGCCGTTCGCCAGCCGCAAGGGCAGCTTCGTTGAAGGTGTGGAAGCCGTCGATGGGCATATAGATCTCGCCGCGCACCTCTAGCCGGTCCGGCGCGTCGTCCGGCAGCCGCACCGGAATCGCGCCGATGGTGCGGACGTTGGCGGTGATGTCCTCGCCGGCCTCGCCATCGCCGCGGGTGGCGCCGCGCACGAGCAAGCGGCTTTCGTACATGAGGCTCACCGCCACGCCGTCGATCTTCGGTTCGCAGGCATAGGTGGGGCGGTCGTCGTCGTCGAGCAGGCCTTGGCAGCGCTCGGCCCAGCGCGCCAGCTCCTCCTCGTCGCTGCACTTGTCGAGGGACAGCATGGGCACGGCGTGGCGGACTTCGTCGAAGCGCGTTGCCGGCGGCGCACCCACCGACTGGGTGGGGGAATCCGGCGAACCGAGCTCGGGATGTTCGCGTTCGAGGCGCACGAGGCGATCGAGCAGCTGGTCGTATTCGGCGTCCGGGATTTCCGGATCGTCGAGGACGTGATAGCGATGCAGGTGGTAGCGCACCTGGGTGCGGAGGCGTTCGAGTTCGGTGGCTGCGGCCGCGTCGTCAGTCATCGTCGGTGACCCGCAAGAGGCTTGGTGCAAGGCTACGGACGCTGCGACATCTGCCGGCGGGCGAACTCGGCCACGCGGCTGCGGCAGTGCTCGATGGTCTGATAGCTCATGGCGTTCAGCTCCTCGTCCTTGAGGGTGCCGCCGAGGGCGGCTTCGAGGGCGCGGGCCGTGGTCAGCATGGCGTTGAAGGCGGCGATGGGGTCGTCGGGCCCCGGCAGGGTCATGGTGGCCACCACCGCTGGGGTCGAGAACTCGCTCATGGCGGCGAGATCGAAGGTGCCGGGTTCGGTGCCGTTCACCACCATGAACTGGCTGCCGTCGCCGGCGCGGCGATGGAACACGTTGCGGGCGCCGTATTCGAGCCTGGCATCCCGCAACGCTCGCAGGAGGTCGTCGCCGGAGAAGCGTTCGCCGTCCTTGGCGACGACCCAGATGGCGACGTATTCGTCCACGGTGCCGGTGCTCGGTTCGCGAGATTCCGCGCGCCGGGTGCGCTCGCCGGCGGCGTCCCGTGTAGCCGCCACCGAGCGTGCCTTGGACACCGTTTCCTCGACCTCCTCCGGCAGGTGTGGTTCCGGCTCTTGCGATTCCCGGGCGACCGCTGGCTCATCCTCTGCCTCACCTGCGTCCGGGGCGGCGATGTGCGGCTCCGTGCGTTGGGCGGGCGTGCTGCCTTGCTGATCCTGGTCGATCGCGTCCGCATCAAGGGGGGCAGCCAGCACCGTTGCCGGCGACTCCGCGTCGGGGCTGCGGCCTTCGTCGTCGTCCCAGAGCCCGCCGAACGTTGTGCGCTCCGCCGCTGTGCCGTCGTCGCCCTGACTCTGGCGCACTCGCCAGGCCCGCCACACATGGTGGCCGATGATGGCGACGATGAGCAGCGTACCCACCGCGACGATGATGTACTTGATGTCGAGATCCACGCTCGGCCCATTCTCCTGGACGCGCCGCGATGTTCCAGCGGCACCCACGATGCGGTGCATTCTACGGCCAAGCGGAAACATGCCGAACATCTGCCGCAACGCGAGGCGCTGCGGGTGAGTGGGAGGCAAGCCGTAGAACGGCGCTTGCCTCCTGGCCGGTCGTCAAGTGCGTCGGCACTTGATCGAGGGTTCCTCAGGAGGGTGCGCTTGCTGCCAGTTCCACCGCTTGTTCGACATCTACCGAAACAACCCGGGACACACCTGCTTCCTGCATGGTGATGCCGATCATGTGGTCGGCCATTTCCATTGTGAGCTTGTTGTGGGTGACCACCACGAACTGGACGCCGTCGGACATCTCCTCGATCAGGCTCTTGAAGCGGGCGACGTTGGCGTCGTCGAGCTGGGCATCCACTTCGTCGAGCAGGCACACGGGGCTGGGGTTGAGTTGGAAGATGGCGAACAACAGGGCCACTGCGGTCATGACCTTCTCGCCGCCGGAGAGCATGTGGATGGTGGAATTGCGCTTGCCCGGCGGTCTGGCGGTGAGGGTCACCCCGGCGTCAAGCAGGTTCCGCTCGGTCATCACGAGATGTGCTTCGCCGCCACCGAAGATGCGCGGAAACAGGCTCTCGAAGAGTTCGCCCACGCGGTCGAAGGTGGCGCGAAAGCGGTTTCGGGTTTCCCGATCCATGTTGTCGATGGCGCGTTCCAAGGTCTCGACGGCGGTGCTGAGGTCTTCGTGCTGACGATCGTAGTGTTCCTTGCGGCTGGCGGCCTCGCGGCGCTCGTTGATGGCGGCGAGGTTGATGGGCCCCAGCCGGTCGATGCGGCCGCGTACCGCCTCGATGGCTGCGTTCCAGTCGTCCTCGTCGGCGTCGTCCGGCATCTCGTTCTCGACGGCGCTTTGGTTGAGGCCGGTCTCGCGCAGGCGCTCTAGTGCCACGTCCCGTTGCGCGGCGACGTGCCCTCGCTCGACCCGTGCCGTTTCGATCTCGCCCCGCAGAGCCTCCAGTGCCCGATCCGCTTCCGCCTGTTCGCCGCGCAGGCGCCGGATCGACGCTTCGGTGGCTTCGGTTTGCTGGCGGATGTCGGCGAGTTCCTTCTCCACCGCCACGCGTTGGTCGAGAAGGCCCTTGAGCTCTTGGTCGCGCCGCGGCGCTTCGGCGGTGAGGTCGGCAATCTCCGCCTCGATGGCGGCGCGGCGCTGGCCCTGTTCGCGAGCTTGATGGACGAGGCGATCGCGGGCATCGCGCAGCGCTTGCGCCGAGGATTCGAGCCGCTGCTGCGCGCCTTGCTGACGGTGATGTTCGTCGCGGGCTTCGCTGGCCTCGCTGCGAGCTGCTTCAAGCCGGGCGGCCATGCCGGTGCGATTGGCGTCGAGCTGCTCTCGCTCTGCGGCCAAAGTTGCCGACTTTGCCTCGTGGCGCTCGGCTTGCTTGCGGTTCTCCTCCGCTTGCGCCCGCTCTTGCTCGATGCGCGCCGCGGTTCGCTGTCGCTCAGCGGCGACTCTGCGTGCCCGTTCGGCAACCTCCTGCTGCTGCTTCAGGCGCATGTCACGCTCGGCTTCGGCGCGGGAGCGCCGCTCGCGCACATCGCTCTGGCGCAGGCGCAGGCGTTCCCGTTCGGCCTGCTGCGCCTGCCGTGTCGCCCGCGCGCCATCGAGTTCGGCGCGAACGGCCTCCGCCTTCGACTCGGCTTCTGCGACGCGTTGGCGCAACTGCGCAAGCGCGGCGCGACGCCGGACGATGCCGCCGGCGGCGTCTAGGAGGCGATTCAAGCGAATCCAGCCGCGGCCGAGCCAGATGCCTTCGCGGGTGACCACGCTCTCGCCGGGGCCGAGCGACGAGCGATGGTCCATGGCTTCGGCGAGGGAGGCTGCGGCGAAGACGCCGTCGAGAACGGCGGGTGCGCCTTGCACCGGTTCGATGAAATCGCCCAGTCGCGGCAACGCGTGGGGCTCGCGTGCGCCAGGACTGGACTCGGTGAGGGTGATTCGCCCTTGTGCGAGCCGCGCCAAAGACTCCGCCAATGCGCTCGAATCGGTGACGGGAATGGCGGCGGCATCGAAACCGAGCACGGCCTCCAATGCCGTCTCCCAGCCGGAAGCGATCTGCACCTTGGCCCCGAGTCGGGGCGCGCTTGCGAGGTCATGTTCGGCCAGCCATGCATCGACGGCGGCAGAACCCGCCGAGCCGTCGGCCAGCGCCTCTCGCTGCACGGTCTCCAATGCCGCCTGCTCGCCGCGCAGCTCCTGTGTCCGTTCGGTTGCGAGCCGCAGGCGCTCTTCCAGGGCCAGGGTGGCTTGCTGGACTTCGGCGATGGCGTCGGCATTGGTGGCGAGTTCGGCATCCACCGCCGCGAGTGCCTGCGCGGCACCCGTGACCTGGGCCATCAGTGGTTCGAGATCCGGCGTCGCCGGCGCGAGCCCAACGCCGTCCTCTTCCAGCTGCCTTGCCCGCTCGTGCAGGCTGGCGAGGGTCTGTTCGGCGAGTTGCGCCCGACCGCGACTGGTCTCCATCGCGCCGCGGCTGGCGCCGATTCGCTCCGCCAGGTCTTCCCAGCGCGCCTGCATGTCGCGTGCGTCGCGCTCCAAGGCTGCCACCTCCTGAGCCGCGCTTTGCTGCTGGCTTGCGCTTTGGGCGAGTGCCGGCGCCGCGGCACGGATCTGCTCCTGCAATTCGGCCAGACGGGCCTCGTCCTGGGCTCTCTGCCCCTGTCGACCGGCTTCCTCGCGGGCGATGGCCTCGAGGTCTGCGGCGAGACCGTCGCGGCGCCGTTTGCCGTATTGCGCCGCCTCCTCCAGCCGGGCGATGTCCGCGCCGAGCCGGTAATAGCGCACTTGCACCTCGGCGAGAGCATCGACTCGTTCCTGATGCCGCTCTTGGGCGGACTGCATCCGGCCTTCGACGCCGAGGCGGGCGGCGCGAGCGGCTTCCACCTTGGCGTCGAGAGTGAGCAGGGACTCGTCGCAGCCGACCAGCTTCTCGTTGGCGGCGTTGAGGCGGAGCAGGCAGAGTTCCGCCAGCTTGCGGCGTTCCTCCGCCTTGAGATCGCGATAGCGCTCGGCGTTGCGCGCCTGCCTTTGCAGTCGATTGAGTTGCCGCCCGAGTTCCTCCCGCAAGTCGGCGATCCGCGCCAGATGCTCGCGGGTGTGGGAGAGCCGGCCGTGGGTCTCGCGACGACGCTCCCTATACTTGGAGACGCCGGCCGCTTCCTCGAGGAAGGCGCGCAGTTCCTCCGGCTTGGCGTCGGCGAGTTCGCTGATCATGCCCTGGCCGATGATCGAATAGCTGCGCGGGCCGAAGCCGGTGCCGAGGAAGACGCCGCCGATGTCGCGCCGTCGGCAGCGGCTGCCGTTCAGGTAGTAGGTGGATTGGCCGTCTCGCGCCAGTTCCCGGCGCACGGCGATTTCGCCGTAGGCAGCGTATTCGCCGCCGACCCGAGCGTCTTCGTTGTCGAACAGGAGCTCCACCGAGGCCATGCCGGCGCGCTGCCGGGAATGCGGGCCCTCGGTGCCGTTGAAGATTACGTCCACCATGGCGTCGCCGCGCAACTGCCGCGCCGAGCGCTCGCCCATCACCCAGCGCACCGCATCGACGATGTTGGACTTGCCGCAGCCGTTCGGCCCCACCACAGCGTTGCGGTGACCGGGGAAGAGAATCGTCGTCGGATCGACGAAGGACTTGAACCCGGAAAGCCTGATCTCCTTGAGGCGCATGAGGGGGCGTCAGTAGGAGCGCGGCAGTTCCAGCACGTGTTCGGTGACGTAGTTGAGAATCATCTCCTGCGAGATGGGGGCGATGCGCATCAGCCGCGCCTCCCGCCAATAGCGCTCGACGTGGAATTCGCGGGCGTAGCCGAAGCCGCCGTGGGTCTGCATGGCCTGGTCGGCGGCCTGGAAGGCAGCGTCTGCGGCCAGCCACTTCGCCATGTTCGCCTCGGCGGCGCAGGGTCGGCCGTTGTCCAGCAGCCACGACGCCTTGCGGATCATCAATTCCGCCGCATCGAGCCGCATCCTTGCCTCGCCGAGCGGGAATGAGACGCCCTGGTTCATGCCGATGGGGCGACCGAACACGACGCGTTCGTTCGCATAGTTCACCGCTCGCCGGATGGCGGCGCGGCCGATGCCCAAGGCCTCGGACGCCACCAGGATGCGTTCCGCGTTGAGGCCGCCGAGCAGATAGCGGAAGCCCTTGCCCTCTTCGCCCACCCGATCGGTGACGTGAACCGGCAGGTCGTCATACACCACCTCGCAGCTGGCGACGGCGTTGCGGCCCACCTTGTCGATGGGGGAGATCTTCACTTCCGGGCGCTGCAGCTCGGCGAGCAGCAGCGTCATGCCCTCGGTGCGCTTCGCCGCTCTTTCCTTCGATTCGGTTCGCACCAGCAGCAGCACCCGTTCGCAGTCGAGCGCCTTGGTGGTCCACACCTTGCGTCCACGCACGACGTAGTGGTCGCCGACGCGGACCGCGGCTGTCTTGATGGAGGTGGTGTCGGTGCCGGCGTCCGGCTCGGTGACGCCGAAGGCGACGTGCAGGTCGCCGGTCGCGACCCGAGGCAGGTATTTCTGCTTCATCTCCTCGCTGCCGTGCAGCACCACCGGATGCATCCCGAAAATGGAGAGATGCACGCCGCTCGCGCCGTTCATGGCGGCGCCGGATGCGGCGATTTCCTCGAGGATGATCGAGGCTTCGGTGACGCCCCGGCCACTGCCGCCGTATTCCTCGGGAATGGCGATGCCGATCCAGCCAGCCTCGGCGAGGGCGTTGTAGAAATCCCACGGAAAGCGGTGCTCGCTGTCGCAAGCGGACCAGTATTCGTCGGGAAAGTCGGCGCAGATCTTCTGAATCGCGTCGCGGATGAGCTGATGCTCTTCGGTCGTCTCGAATTCCATGCGGTGAGCGTAGCAGAGTGTTGGCGGGGTTGGCCCGGATTGTCCATGAATGCCCTGCTGCGGACGACGGCACACTCGCTGTGGCTGGGCAAGTACTCGCGTGTCCCGTGGACACGTCCGCGCGTCCTGCGGACGCGTCCGCCTTCGGCCCCCTCGACATGGTGCACAGCCATGCCTGCGCGCCCTGCGGGCGCGTTGCGTCCTCCACTCCGTGCCTCCTGGCACGCGTGCGAGTCCACCCACAGCGGCGTCTCGTCGCTCTCGTTGCGCGCATTCATGAACAACCCGGGCTGGGGGGCTGATGGAGTGCGACGGCACGGCACCCCTCAGGGCCTGGCAAAACGGTGCCAAGCGTGGTTTCGTTCGCGCGCGCCGATGGATTGGGAGGCGGATGCGTGGCTGGCAAGTACTTCGAAGAGCTCGAGGTGGGAGCGACGTTCGCCCACGAACCGGGGCGCACCGTGACAGAAACGGACAACCTCCTGTTCACGACCCTGACGCTGAATCCGCAGCCGTTGCATCTCGACGCCGAATTCGCCCGCGCCTCGATCCACGGCCGGATTCTCGTCAACAGCATCTTCACGCTGGGGCTCGTGGTGGGGCTGTCGGTGGGCGACACGACGCTGGGTACCACCCTCGGCAACCTCGGCTTCGAACGCGCGACGTTCCCGAACCCCGTGTTCCTCGGCGACACCATCCGGGTATCGTCGAAGGTGGTGGCACGGCGGGAGAGCCGCAGCAAGCCGGATCGCGGCATCGTCACCTTCGAGCACGTCGGCGTGAACCAGCGCGGAGAAACGGTGTGTTCCTGCATTCGCCTGGCGATGATGGCGCGGCGACCGACCGCGGAGGAGGGCTGACCGATGGCCGGCATCCGACGATCGCTGCACTTCGTTCCCGGCGCCAATGAGCGGATGCTCGCCCGCGCCCTCGCCACCGCGGCCGACGCCTTGGTCCTGGACCTTGAAGACGCGGTAACGCCAGCACGCAAGGAAGAGGCGCGCGGGGTGGTGGCGCGCTGGCTGGCGGAGGTGGACTTTGGCCACCAGGAGCGCATCGTTCGCATGAACCCCCTCGACACGCCCTGGGGGCACGGCGATCTCGCGGAGACGATGCAGAATCCGCCCGACGCCATCCTCGTGCCGAAGCCGGAAACCCTCGGCGGCCTCGCCCTGATCGACCACGAGCTGGCCCGCTTGGAACGCCGACACGGCCACCCGCCGGGCAAGGTCGAGCTCATCCTGATCGCCGGGGAAACTCCACTCGGCGCCCTCAACATCCCCACCTTGACGGGCTGCCCCCGGGTGACCGGGCTTTCGTGGGGGGCGGAGGACCTGGCCGCCGCCATAGGGGCAGCGCGAAACCGCGACGACAAGGGGCGCTGGCTACCCGTGTTCGAGCACTGCCGCACCGTGGCGCTACTGACGGCCAAGGCCGCCCACGTGCAGGCCATCGACGCCGTGTACGTGGACTTCCGCGACACCACCGGCCTCGCCCGCGAATGCCGGCAAGGCGCAACCCTCGGGTTCGCCGGCAAGCTGTCGATTCACCCGAGCCAAATCGACCCGATCAACGAAGCCTTCACGCCGGATCCCGCACAAGTGGCCCGAGCCCGAGAACTCATCGAGGCATTCGCCGAGGCGCAATCAGAGGGCCGAATGGCCTTCACCTTCGAGGGCGCAATGGTGGACGCCCCTCACCTCCAACGCGCCGAGGCCCTGGTAGCCCGCGCCGAGGCAATCGCCACCGCCGACTAGCAGCCTGTCGGACTTCGGACTGCGTAGCTGGCCGAATGCCGACAGGGTGACAGGACGGCTTGGGCTGGGGCAAGAAGCGTTGCCGAAAGGCAACGGTTCTTGTGGCGCTAGCCCGGATCGTTCGTGAATGCGCGCGGCGACGTCTCCCGCGCCCTCGCTGCGCGCATTCACGAACGATCCGGGCTAGCATGGCGCGTCTTTTCTTTCCGGGGTGGCCATGGCGGAGCGCGTCTATACCGCGTGTGTGTTGATCATCGGCAATGAGATCTTGTCGGGGCGGACGCAGGACACGAATCTTCAGCACATTGCCCAGGTGCTGGGCGAGCAGGGGATTCGGGTGCGGGAAGCGCGGGTGATTGCGGATGTGGAGGGAGAGATCGTCTCTGCGGTGAACGAGGTGCGGGCGAAGTTCGACTACGTGCTCACCACCGGCGGCATTGGCCCGACCCACGACGACATCACGGCGGACTGCATTGCCCTGGCGTTTGGCGTGCCCTTGGTGGTGAGCGAGGAGATCGTCTCGGTCATTGGCCAGCGACCGGCGCCGGCGGAGGTGATGGAGTCGCGGATGCGGATGGCGCGGATTCCCAGGGGCGCTGACCTCATCGCCAATCCCACCGGCGGGCCACAGGGCTTCTGCATCGGCAACGTGTACGTGATGGCTGGCATCCCGGCCGTCATGCAGGCCATGCTCTCAACGCTGAGTCTGGCGGGCGGCAAGGTCGTTCGCTCCGGTTCCGTGACGGCGTTCCTGGGCGAGAGTCAGGTCGCGACGGGGCTGGCCACGCTTCAAAAGCAGCACCCGGATGTGGACATTGGCAGCTATCCGTTCAGTCGGGAGGGCCGCTACGGCACGACGCTGGTGGTTCGCGGCACGGATGCCGCCGAGCTCAATGAAGTGCTGGACCGAGTGGCGGAGCTCATCCGCGACGGCGACGAGGAGCCGGTGGACATGAAGCGGGCTTGACGACGCTACCGCTTCGCGGGGCGGCCATGCCGGTTTCGCTCGCACAAGCGCCGAGGCGATGCCCCCAACCGCATTCCAATCACAGGGCAATTCGGAGGAATCATGGACATTCAAGGCAAGCGGGCCATTGTGCTCGGCGGCACATCGGGCATCGGCCTCGCGGCAACCCGGCAACTCGATGCTGCCGGCGCCTCGGTGGTGGCGTGCAGCAGATCGGAGTCGAATCTGGCCGCCGCCAAGGCGGCAACTGGGCGGTGGCGTGTCGTTCCGGGCCATCGACGTGCTCGATCGCGACGCGCTCACGGCACTGTTCCAAGCCGAGGCCAGCTTTGACATCTTGGTGAATGCAGCCACCGGCGGCGAGCGGGCGTCCGGCCCTTCCTGCAGATGGATCTCGACGGCTTCCAAGGCTCCTTCCGCAAGCTCTGGGGCTACACCAACAGCGTTCGCCTGGGCGCCGAGCACATGGCCGAGGACGCCGCCATCGTCCTGGTGAGCGGCTATCCGGCGAAGAAATCCAACCCCGGTTCCTCCGCCATCGCCACGGTGGGCAACGCCGTCGAGGGCTTCGTCCGCGCCGTCGCACCGGAACTGGCGCCGCGGCGGATCAACGTCGTCTCCCCCGGCGTCATCGACACGCCGATGTTCGCCGCCACCGGCGAGGCACGGGAGAACTTCCTCTCCGCCGCCACCCGCAACATGCTCATCAAGCGCGCCGGCACGGCGGATGAGGTGGCCTCCGCCATCGTGTTCGTCATCCGGAACGACTACATGACAGGCGCCAGCATCGATGTGGATGGCGGGGCCACGTTGCCGTAGCGCCCGGAGGGCGGGTGCCCGCCCTGCCTAACCAACGCACCGACAGGCGCGCGAAAGGTCATGCGAAGGGGCCTGCAACGTCGCGAGGCGAGCCAAGCGCCTGCATCGTCCTTGCGGGCATTCAGGGCACGGCCCAACGGCTCAACCCCCTCCGTTGACGCGTCCTGCAGCGCGCAGGGAGGCCAGGATGCCTTCCCTCAAGGCCCTTATTGGTCGTTGTCTTGGTCGTTGTCCTGGAGGATCGCGGCCAGGGCGGCGGCCATGTCCGCGCCTTCTGTATTCTTCAGCTCTGCCATGCGCCCGTACACCTCGGCGGCGGCTTGGTGGAAACCGTCGGGGAGGTTGGCTGCGGCGAAGGTGGCAGCGATTTCGCGCATTTCGCCTTCGAAGCGCCATGCCTTGGGGCTGGTGGAGGCGGCGGTGTTGGCGCTGCGGGCGGCGAGGCCTGGTTGCGAGATGTCCCATTCGCGCAGGAGGCAAGTCGTGACGCCGCTGCGCTCGGCCAGTGCTCGCACGGCCAGCAGCAAGGCAGAGGAGCCCTTGGTGTAGGCGGCGTAGCACATCTTCAGTGCCGATGCGGCGTCGTTGCCGCCTGCCACGGTGCGGGCGTCCACGAGGGTGCCGTCGAACAACGGGGCGATGGCCGGCGCATCCGCTCCTGCAAGATAAAGCCGCGTGGCGCCTTCCCGCCATGCCGGCGGGCCGATGATGCCGCCGTCCACGTAGCTGCCCGGGAAGACAGATGCAACCTTGCGGGCGGTTGCCGGCGCCACGGCGTTGGCGTCCACGTAGGTGCCAGCGAATCCTGCCGTGCGAACCGCTTGCGCCAGTTCCACGGCGGCGTGGGGCGGGCAGACGGAGATTGCAACATCCGCGTCGGGCGCGGCTTCCGCCAGGGTTTGGGCCGCGCGAAGTCCAGCGTCGGTGGCGCGGCGCGCGGATGCGGCGCTGCGTCCGTCTGACACCCACGTCACCGTGAAGCCTCGACTGGCGAGGGCCGCACCGATGGAGGCACCCATCTGGCCGGGGTGGAGCAACAGGATTCGCATGGGGACCAAGTCTGTCGGAGCAGAAGGCTGAGGGCAATGCCTGCCGCAAGCCAACATGGGGAGGTTTCATGCGTGCCCTTCGGGCGTGAAGGGCAAGCGCGGACAAGACGCCCTCCCTCCACGGAGAGAGCCGCTTGCGGGTCGCGCACGAGAGCTACTTGCGGTAGTCGAGCGGGGGGTCGCGGTCGCCGAGCAGGGGTTTGTAGTCGAAGTCTGGGCCGCGGCGGCGGTTGAACTCCGCCTTGGCGCTGTCGATCAGCGACGGCTCCGCCAGGAGGCGGGCGCCCGTGAGGGCCAGCACCCTTGCCGCCATCACCATGCCCTTGTGGCCGATGCTCATGCCGCCGGAGGCGACTGCCTGCCAACTGTGGGCGGGGGTGCCTGGCACCCAGGTGGCGGTGGTGAAGCCGGCCGTGGGCACCATCCAACTCACGTCGCCCACGTCTGTGGAGCCCATCTTCTGGTGGAACTTGGACGGCGCGATGGCTGCCGTGGATTCGATGTCGCGCAGCCGGCCGAGCAACGTCGTGCGCACCGCTTCTGCGAACTCCCTTTCGGCGTCGCTGTAGGTAAAGCCGCCCACCGACACCATCGCCTCGTGGATCACCGCCGCCAGCGTCTCGTTCGGCAACAGCGGAAAGTTGCCGTGCATGACCTCGTAGCGCAGTTCGGTGCCGGTGCCGAGGGCCGCGCCTTCGGCGGCCTTCACCACCCGTTCGAACAGCGCAACCACCATGTCCGGCCTGGGGTGGCGGACGTAGTAGTACACCTCCGCGAAGTCCGGCACGATGTTCGGCGCATCGCCGCCGTCGGTGATGACGTAGTGCAGGCGCGCGTCCGACGGCACATGCTCGCGCATCATGTTGACCATGTGATTCATGGCCTCCACGCCGTCGAGGGCCGATCGGCCCCGGTCCGGCGAGGAGGCGGCGTGGGCGGCGACCCCGTGGAACTCGAAGCGGCCCGACTTGTTGCCGTTGCTGCTTTCGGGAGAGGCGTTGTTGCGGTCGCCCGGATGCCAGTGCAGCACCGTGTCCACGTCGTCGAAGAGGCCGGCGCGGGTCATGTACACCTTGCCGGAGCCGCCTTCCTCGGCCGGCGTGCCGTAGAGGCGAACGGTGCCTGGATGGCCACCCTGTTCGAGCCAGCGAGCGATGGCGATGGCGGCGGTCGCGGACGCGGCGCCGAAGAGATGATGGCCGCAGGCGTGTCCCGGGGCGCTTGGTTCAATGGGGCTGCGGGTCGGTACCGGCGCCTGGGACAGACCGGGCAGGGCATCGAACTCCGCCAGCACGCCAATCACCGGCGAACCGCTGCCGCTCTCGGCGACGAATGCTGTCGGGATGCCCGCAACGCCACGCTGCACGGTGAAGCCGGCGTCTTCGAGGTGGCGCGACAGGCGCTCGCTGCTGCGGGTTTCGAGATAGCCGAGTTCGGCGTATTCGAAGATGTCCTCCGCGAGCTCGATAGCGGCCCCTTCCTGCGCCAGCACGAGGGGCTCCACATCGCGGACATCGGCTGCGGCGCTGGGGGCGAGACAGGCCATCGCAAGAAAGGTCCAGACGATGGTGGTGCGAGATGGCAAGGGCTTGTCTCCGGCGTGTTCCGATGCACGCACTTTGCCCTAGCCCCAGGGATCAAAGCTAGTCCCAAGCTGGCGCCCGAGGGACGCGCCCTTCGGGCGCGACGGCGAGACACCCTTATCTCCAGAGAGGGTGGCCGCGAAGCGGCACCCTGCCCTAACCCGGATGATTCATGAAGGTGTTGGAGAAGGGCGAAGTTGGAGGTCGTCTGGACGGGTGCGAGGGTCCGGCAGCGATCGCAGCGCAGCCTTCCTGGTAGTTGGCTCGCCTGGTAGTTGGCTCGCGTCGAGGCTGGCGAGGCCATGTGATTGCCCGGCGCGTCGTGGACTCGTGCAAAGCTCCGTCAGGGCGTGCCGGGAACCGTCCATGAGGTCGCGTCGAAGCGTTGGCCGGTGACGGCCCTGGAGTCTGGGCCCATCAGATACAGGTAGAGGGGCATGTGCGATTCTGGAGTGGGCAGCGTTGCTGGGTCTTCGCTTGGGTAGGCAGCGGCGCGCATGGCGGTGCGGGTGCCGCCGGGGTTCAGGGAGTTGACGCGGATGCGGCCGGCGGCGGTGCATTCGTCGGCGAGGACTTCCATGAGGCCCTCGGTGGCGAACTTCGACACGGCGTAGGCGCCCCAGTAGGCGCGGCCGCGGCGACCGACGCCGGATGAGGTGAGGATGATGGATGCGTCCTGCGATTGGTTGAGCAGGGGGAGGAGGGCGCGGGTGAGGAGGAAGACGGCGTTGACGTTGACTTGCATTGCGGCGTGCCAGTCGGATGCCGGGTAGTGCTCGATGGGGTTGCGGGGGCCCAGCAGGGAGGCGTTGTGGAGGATGCCGTCGAGGCGTCCGTAGTCGTGTTCGATGCCTTCGTGGAGGGCATTGGCCGATTCCTCGCCCAAGTGCTGGAGGTCTGCTGGGACGATGGTGGGGCGGGTGTCGGTCTCCTGCGTGATCTGATCGAACACGACTTCGAGCTTGGAGCGGGTGCGGCCGAGCAGCACCACGTTTGCGCCGTGGTTGGCATAGGCAAGGGCGGCGGCCCGGCCGATGCCGTCCCCTGCGCCGGTGACCAGCACGCAGCGCTCGGCCAAGAGGTCTGCGGGGGGCGCGTAGGTGCTCACGGTGCGCCATCTGCGGGCGGTTTCTTCGCGTGCAGAATGTAGTTCACGTCCACATTGCGGGTGATGCGGCAGCGGCGGGTGAAGGGGTTGTATTCCATGCCAGAGACATCGGCGACGATCAGCCCGGCATCGCGGCAGGCGCGCGCGAGCTCCGACGGGCGGATGAGCCTTTCGTACGAATGCGTGCCTTTTGGCAGCACGTTCAGCACATATTCGGCGCCGACGATGGCAAATGCCCACGCCTTGGGGGTGCGGTTGATGGTGGACAGCACGACATCGCCGCCGGGCTCGGTGAGGTTCGCCAGCGCTCGCACGGTGGATGGAGGGTCGGGCACGTGTTCCAGCATTTCGAGGCACGTGACGACGGCGAACTGGCCGGGTTCGGTGGCGAGGAAGGACTCGGGCGTGCTGGCCGTGTAGGTGATTTCGTCCTCGATGCCGCGTTCGAGGGCGTGCAGGCGCGCCACCGCCAAGGGCTTCTCGCCCGCATCAATGCCGGCGGCGGTTGCGCCCAAGTCATGCAGAACCTCGGTGACAAGACCACCACCGCAGCCTACGTCCAGCGCCCGGCGGCCAGCGACTTCGCAGCGTGACTTCAGGTATTCCACCCGAGGGCCTTGGATGTCGTGCAAGGCGCGAAACTCGCCGTCGGTGTCCCACCACCGATGCGCAAGGGCCTCGAAGCGCGCGATTTCGTCCTGATCGGCGTTGATCATGGCTGACGACGCGCGCAGAGGCATGTGTGGCTAGCCCGCATCCTGCCCTCCAAGGCGAACGGATGTCCCGATGGCCACTGGGCGACTCAATCGCTTGGCTTGCCTTTCAGACCGAGCAGGGGTTTCTCGACCTTGACGTACCGAAGCCCCCTTTCGCCCACGCAAACACGGTGTCCCGGCCCTTGGTTGCTCTTGCTTCGTTCCGTCATTGCCTTCGCCACCGAAGTGTTCTGAAGACACTATAGCCGCCGTGGCATCCCCAACGCTACCGTCGCCGACTCAGGCACGCCGTGGGGTGGCCCAGCTAGCCCGACTTCGACAACTCAGGGTGTTTCCAGGCTGATTCGGCGTGATATCGACGGATGTTGCGTTGCAAGTGCCTGTTTTCGTTGACCGGCGATTCGCGGAACGGGCTGTAGTGCCGACCTTGGTCCTTGACGGGGCCGCGCGTTCGGGCAGGCTGTCGGACCATGTTCGTGCGCGCCAGGAGACGCTTCAAGGACGGCAAGGAGCACCGCTACTGGAGCGTCGTGGAGAACTGCCGCAACCCCGACGGCCGGGCGGTGCAGCGCCAAGTGCTGTATCTGGGCGAGATCGACGACAGCCAGCGGGCGGCGTGGTGCCGGTCGATCGAGATTCCGTGCGGCGCGTCGGGTTCCAGGCCGGTGGCGCTGTTCCCGGCGGACCGGGAGGCGCCGGAGCTGGACTGCGAGGTGGTGCGCATCGAACTCGGAGGTCTGCGGCTGCGGCGGGCGCGGCAGTGGGGGGCGTGCTGGCTGGCGCTGGTGCTCTGGGAGCGCCTGGAGCTGGACCGGTTCTGGCGCCCGCGGCTGCCGCCGAGCCGGCAGGGCACGCGCTGGCTGGACGTGCTGAAGACGCTGGCGTGCCACCAGCTGATCGATCCGGGCAGCGAGTGGCGGCTGCACTGGCACGAGCACAGCGCCATGGGGGATCTGCTGGGCCGGCCGGCGCAGGTGGTGGGCGGCCACACGCTGTGCCGCTGCCTGGACAGGCTGCTGGTCCACAAGCGCGCGTTCTTCTCGTTCCTGCGGGAGCGCTGGGAGACGCTGTTCGACGCCCGCTTCGACGTCCTGCTCTACGACCTGACGTCCACCTACTTCGAGAGCGACCCGCCGTTCGACGACAAGCGCCGGTTCGGCTGCAGCCGCGACAAGCGCCCGGACTGCGTGCAGGCGGTGATCGCGCTGGTCGTCACCCCGCAGGGCTTTCCGCTGGCCTGCGAGGTGATGCCGGGCAACACCAGCGACAAGACCACGCTGGCGGACTTCCTGGAGAGGATCGAAGACCAGCACGGCCGGTCCGACCGGGTCTGGATCATGGGCCGGGGGATCCCGACCGAGGAGGCGTTGGCGGCGATGCGGGCCGGCGATCCCCCGGTGCGCCATCTGGTCGGCACGCCCAAGGGCCGTCTGACGCGGCTGGAGAAGTCGTTCGCGGGGCTGCCCCGGCGCGAGGTCCGCGAGTCCGTCGAGGTGAAGCCTCTGGCCGAGGACGGCGAACCGTACATCCTGGCCCAGAGCCGGGCGCGCATCGCCAAGGAGCGCGGCATGCGGCGGCGGCGCCTGAAGAAGCTCTGGCGGCGTCTGCACGAGCTGCGCGGGCAGTCGTTGAAGCGCGACGAGCCGCTGCTCGGGCTCGGCGCCGCGAAGAAGGAGGCGGGGCGCGCGTGCCATCTGGTCGAGATCCGCCTGCCTGCGGCGGACGAGTCCGTGACCCCGGAGACCTTCGCCTTCGCGCTGCGCCGCGACCGGCTGCGCCGGGCGAGACGCCGCGAGGGGCGCTATCTGCTGCGCTCCAATCTCACCGGCGAGGACCCCGCCACGCTGTGGCGGTACCACACGCGGCTCACCGAGATCGAGCAGGCCTTCAAGGAACTCAGGCACGACCTCGCCGTCCGTCCGGTCTTCCACCAGCGCGAGGACCGGATCGAGGCGCACATCTTCGTCGCCTTCGTCGCCCACTGCCTGCACGTCACCCTGAAGAACCTGGCGCGGCCGCGCGCGCCGGGCCTTGCGCCCAGCGCCATTCTCGAGAAGTGCTCCACCATGCAGATGGTGGATGTCCATCTGCCGACCACCGACGGGCGGCACCTCGTGCTGCCCCGCCGTACCGACCCGACCCGCGATCAGCCACTGCTGCTTCATCAACTCGGTCTGGAACTGCCGGAACAGCCGCCCCCTCGAATCTCCGCCTGACCCGCCGCCCGCGCCAACCGCCCGGCACCTTGTAGTGCCGACCTTTCGTGCCCGTGGACAATGAATCAACGACTTACACGCGTGAAACGGTTGAGTTGTCGAAGTCGGGCTAGCGGTGAGGACGCGTCGGGGAGGGTCGGGCACGAGGTGATTTGGAGGATGCTGTCGGGGAGACGCTGGGGGGTGCCGACGGGTGGTGTCCGGCGGCGCGGAACCCGGGGGTTTGGACCGGACACGGCGGCAGGGCGGCCGCGTTGCCGGCGCGGATGGCGGAGGACCGGGGTCGGGATGTCCGGGAATGCGGCTGGCGGTCAGCGTGGCGCGAGGATGGCGTCGAAGACGTCGTCGCGGTGCATCATGCAGTGGCGGTTGGCTTCGGGCAGGCAGCGGAAGCCGTTGTGGAAGACGACGGCGAGCGCGATGTTGTTCAGGGTGGCGTGGTTGGCGGGGGCGTGGCGGGCGCGGAAGCGGGCGGCGTCCTCGCCCATGCTGGCGTCGCGGCGGAAGTGGTTGCCGTTCTCGACCTGCCAGTGGCCGCGGTTCCAGGCCAGGAGTCGCTCGGGGTCGGCGCGGTCGGCGGGCACCGTGGTGATGCCGCAGGCGGTTTCGCGGGATGCCGCGCCGGTCTTGGCGTCGGTGCGCTCGCGCACGACGCGGAACGCCTGGCGGACGCCGGGGAAGGGTCCGAGCGTGTTCGGCAGCAGGTCGCGGGCGGCGATGCGGCGCGCCTCGATGCGGCCGTGCGCCTTCGCCGGCTCGTCGGCGTGGCGGCGCACGCCGTCGCCGTCCCAGTCGATGGCCGCGAGCTGGGCGAAGGTGTCGGGGCAGTTCGCCTTGACCGCCAGCACGCAGTCCGCGCCGCGCGTCTCGACGATGGATCGCGCGGTGTCGCGGGTCGTGTGCAGTGCGTCGAGGGTGAGCACGCAGCCGTGCAGGTCGACATCCTCCAGCAGCGCGCGCAGCGCGGCGGTCTCGCCGCCCTCGTCGCGGCAGCAGCGGCTCGCGACGGGGCGGCCGGCGTGGGTGACCAGGGTGACGGTCTCGAAGTGCGTGTCCTCGTCCGTGTGCCGGTTGGCGCCGCGGATGCGCTTGCCGTCCGCCGCCAGCGCCGGCGGGTCGGCGTCCTCGGCGAGACGCGGCGCGGCCCATTCGCGCAGTGCCCGCTCCAGGGCGTCCGGGTCGGTGTTCGCCATCACCCGGCAGAGGGTCGCCGCCGACGGCGCCTTCCACTCGCCCGCGGCGCTGCGCCACGCGCCGAGCGCGCGCAACTCACGCACGCTCAGGCCGGCCGCGCACTGCGCCGCCGCCACCGGCCCCGACAGCCCCGACAGCCGCGCCAGCGCGCACACCGACAGCACCGTCTCCACGCGGTGCTTGCGGCCCTGGCCGCGGCGGCAGTCCGGCAGCCCCGCGAACACGTCGCGCAGCGAACGCAGTTCGGACGGCGCGTGGCGCACCGGCACCGCGCGGCACGTCCACTCCGGACGGTCCGCCGGGTCCGCCAGCCGCTCGCGGGCGTCCGGGCGCAGCGCCCGCACGAACATCTCCTTCGGCGAACCGCGCGGGTCCGTGTACGACCCGCTGTGCCGCGCGAAGCCCTTCGCGCGCCCCACCCGCGTCCAGTTCGACGCCGCGCAGCAGGTGCCCGCGAACCGCGACGGATCCACGAACGTCTCCGCAAGCTCCAGCGGATGGCCGTGCGCCGCCGCCCAGTCCGCGCTCAGCCGCCGCAGGCTGCGAGACAGCGACCGCGACGCCAGGTTCGCGATCCCCGACGCCTCCGGCAGCACCAGGAACCGCGTGTTGTTGCCGATCAGGTGCAGGCGCCGGAACTGCACCGAACGGTGCCAGCCCAGCCAGCGATCCCGCGGCGCGCACTTGAACGCCCCAGACTGCCAGCCGAGAAGCGCCAGCCAGTGGCCGCGCCACACCGCGACGTGGCGCAGACCTCGACCCGCGAACTGCTTGAACCCCAGGCAGTGGTGCTCGTCCACCAGCGCGTCCCAGCGCCGGCGCTCGTCCGGTCGTGCCGGACGAACCTCGACCTCGCCGACCACCACGTCCCGTCTGTCGAAAGACGCAACCATGCACGCCTTGTACACCATGGCGCACCCAAAAGCCAGCGCTCTTCCCTACTTCGCCTCGTTCAGCCGGTTGCGACTAGCGTGCAATAGTCCTGGATATGCCAGCTGCCACGGCGACGACCGTAGCGTATGCGGCTTCACATCTCTTTGGCTCCGGAATCGGATTTGCGTTTCTGGGGTGGTCCGGCCAAATCGATGCCGACGCTCGCATGACAACTGGCTTGATCCGCTCTTGCCTCTCCGCCCACGGTCGGAATCGGAACGGCGCCGCCCAAGGGGGCGGCAGGGAGGATCAGGAACGCCAGCGCCAGCACCAGCGCGAAGGATCTCAAAAAATCCAACGAAGGGGCCTTTCCCGACACACAAGCATTTCGTCCCACACAGCAATGGGCAAGGTCTCACCTTGACCCAACGCTCCACGCCTGCGCGGCGATGGGGTCGCGAGTCCCGGCAGCCGCCGACGCTCACAGCCCCTCCAACCCCACGCTGAACCGCGTCACCCTCCCGAACGGCGATGTGGAAAATCGCCCATCGTGCGCGAGACCGAATGTTCGTGCGTCGGGAGGGAGGCGCTGTCCCACCCGCGACACGCGTTGAACGGCGTCACGCTCCCGAACGGCAACCGCGTGGGAGATTTCCTACGCCGTGCAGGACGAAATGTTTGTGTGTCTGGTGCGCCGGCTCCGTGTGTGTCTGGTGCGCCCGGTACGACGGATCCCAGTGCAGGCCCGCGTGGAACATGTCGCACGGCGTGTAGGACGGAAAGCCTGTGTGTCCAATCCGTCCTACAACCGAGACGATCCGTCCCATTTACAGGTAACTCAGGAACTCCAGCACGAGCAAGCCAGCCCCGCCGCCAACGATGAATGACAGTGCCCATTCACGCACAGTGCGCGGCCTGTGTGGTTTCAGGAACTCCCAAATGTCCGTCTTTGTCACGATAGAGTCCCGCCAACGCAATGCGTTCAGCATAGCACTGAGCCGAAGAGCTCGCCTACTATGACACCTATGGCAGCGCCGCTTGGGCCGCCGACCACAGCACCCACGGCCGCACCCCCGGCGCGGGCTACCGTGTTGCATATGGGGAAGTCCCGGCAGGAATTGGTCGCATCACCAGGACATTCGTCACGGCTGTTGGGGATTCCGTCGCCGTCACCGTCTGGGTCGGACCCCGGTTGACACGCAAAGCTAGGGAAACAGCCATATCCGGGGCCGCCATACGCCTCGACGGAGCCACCAACGTGCGGAATCGGCACCATGCCGCCAAGGGGTGCGGCAGGGAGAATCAAGAACGCCAGCGCAAGGCCGACGATGGCGGCGCGCAGCGTTGCGGCAAATTTCGCTGTCATCATCCCCGCCCTCCCGGATGCCGTCCGAAATCGGGGAACACGGGGATCTCCACCGAGGGATTCCCGGCAGAGGGTGGGCAGACCACCACGTTCGATCCGTCGCTGGCTGTCGCCAGCGCAAGCCAAAGCAAGCCAAAAACATTCACGTTCGTCCACTCCTGGATCAATGTCCGCTGGCATCCATCCAGGTGGCGGCTACCAGCATTCCCCGGCACGGTGCCGGGACCGCTGCAAGCCGACATTCGGCTTGCTTCGCGGAAGTCGCGACCCACCGTCTCGGTTGGTTCCGTGAATCCGCTGTTGCGGAAGGAACGGTGGCGGCGAGGGCACCGGATCGAATGCGACGGCCCGGAATGCCGAGACGAGGGGTTGAATCTGGCCGGTGGTTTCGCTAGATGCGTGCTCGGCTGGCAGGCGTGGCGTTTGGGTGACCAACCCGCCCCGGCCAATCCACGAACAGGACGGAGAGCAAGACGACATGGCGACGAGAACCAGAGCTGGCGGCGCCCACGCCAACACCATCCAGGACGACAGCGGGAGGGCGGCGGCGCCGACGCCGCTGGCGGAGCTGCGCCTCGCGCCGGGGACGCGGTACACCTACGACCGCGCGCTCCTCAGCCTCGACGGCTGGCTCGAAGGCGGACCTCTCACGGACGACTTGCTGGCCGACTACCTCGGGGCACTGTTCGACCGCGGGCTGGCACCGGCTTCGGCGGCAACCGCGGTCGCCGCCGTCCAGGACCGGGCAAGGCGCCAAGGCGAGGCACCGCCGGCCGGGGAGCGCACCGCAGCGGCCCTGTCCGCCTACCGGCGCGACGGCGCCGGGCGCGGGCCGGGGCAGGTCAGGGGCATCTCGTGGGAGGAGTCCGACCGCATGGCGGACCTCGCGGAGGCGGGAGGCAGCGCACGCGGGCTGCGCGACGCACTGCTGATCCGGATCATGTCGGACTGCCTGCTGCGGGTGTCCGAGGCGGAGGCGCTGGACATCGCGGACCTCGCCTTCCCGAGCGAGGGACTGCTGGTGGCCGTGCGGCGCAGCAAGACGGACCAGGAAGGCAGGGGAACCGTGCTCTTCGGCGGGCCGGACACGGCGCGGCTGGCGCGCGAGTGGCTCGCGGCGGCCGGGACCGACGGGGGGCCGCTGTTCCGGCCGGTCAACAAGGCGGGGCGGGTGGCGGGCTCCCGGCTGTCGGCGCGCAGCATTCGGGACATCGTCAAGCAGCGCGCGGCGGATGCCGGGATCGAGGGACGGGTGTCCGGCCACTCGCTGCGGGTGGGCTCCGCCCAGTCGCTGCGGGACAGGGGCGCCACCACGACGGACCTGATGGACGCGGGCCGGTGGAGTCGGGTGGAGACGATGGCCGGCTACGTGCGGACGCAGGAGGCGGCGTTCGGTCCGGTGGCCCGGCTGCGGTACGGCGTGGTTCCGCCCGGCCGCGAAAGCCGCGGACGCCCACGCATCCCACGTCGCGAAGGGAAGGGCGCCAAGGCCGCACGGAGGCAGGCGAGCAGAGAGCTGTGGCGCTTTCGGCGGTCGATGAAAAAAGTCGAGAAAAGGCTTGCGCGCATCGAAAGAGCCGTGATAGGTTCCTGAACAGCGGATTTGCGGAATCTGTTGCAAGGAATTGATACTGAAGACATTTTCGTAGGTTGCGCCCAGCCGTTGGCTGTTCGGCGCCTCGGTGCCTGCGTTCCCGTGACGCGCCTTGACGGCGCGTGGGGAGGGCAAGATGCCCCTCCCTCCTTGTGCAGGCAGAGGCGCGCCCTCCGGCGTAGGGAGGCGAGGTGCCACCCCTGCTCAAGCCGGATTGTTCATGAAGTGCTCGGCATTGCTTGCATGAAAGTACGCCCCAAGCGATGGGGGAATTGCCGGTACTTCCTTACGCGTCAGCGGTCGGGGATGCTTCCCCGGCTGAAGGCTCCTGGGCATCTTTGTTGGGGGATGCGGGAGGGCCTTGGCGGTGTCCGCGGGAGTTTCGGTCATTCGGAGGTGGTCGAAGACGCACCGGGGGTTGCGGTAGAGTCGTTGCATGGCGGCGACAGGTCGCCGACCCGCCCCGCCATGGCCTTGCAGCCGTGTGCGCCGCACAGCGTAGCGCCGGTACCATGGCCAGCGAATGGTGACGCCCTGGTCGATGGGGTCGAGCGCGTCAGGCGTGAGCAGCCAGGGGCGTGCGGACATCGGCCTGGGTCCCGCTGGGGCGGCGGCGTGGCCGCCGCGTACGCGGCGGAAGCCGCATGTGTGCCCGACGCGCGTCCAGTTCGCGGCGCGGCACACCGTGCCGCGGTGGCGCGCCGGATTGACGAACGTCTCCAGCAGCGGATGCCCGAAGCGCGCCGGCCAGTCCGTCGCCAGGCGCCGCGCGCACGGCGACAGCACGCGGGCGCCCAGGTTCGGCACGCGCCGGCCCGGCAGGATCAGGAAGCGGCTGCTGTTGGCCAGCAGGTGCTGGCGGTCGAACTGGCTGCGGAAGTCCCAGCCGATCCAGCGATCGCGCATTGCACTTCAGCGCCGCCGCCGAGAAGCGCCACCCGCGCGCGACGTACCGCAGGGTCTCGCCAATCTTCGGCAGCGCGCCGTGCGCCCTTGCGGGCGCAACCGCCAGGTTTCTCGGGGTGGGACCGCCTTGCGTTCTTGGAATCGTCCACTTTGCGTGTAAGCTGGCGCGCTTTGCGAACTGGGCCAGACGGAGGCAAGGGGATGAAGCTGGGTTTGGGCGTGGGTGCGTTGGGGCCGCCTGGGGGCGAGCGGATCGTCAAGCTGGCGCAGGAGGCGGAGTCGCTCGGCTACGACACCATCTGGTGTCCCGAGATCTACGGCGCCGACTGCTTCACGCCGCTCACATGGATCGGCGCACATACCGAGCGCATCAATCTCGGCACCTCCATCATGCAGATCTCGGCGCGCACGCCCACCAGTGCGGCCATGCAGGCGGCGACCCTCGACTACGTCTCGAACGGCCGCCTGATCCTCGGCATCGGCGTGTCGGGGCCGCAGGTGGTGGAGGGGTGGTATGGCCAGCCCTATCCGAAGCCGCTGGCGCGGACGCGGGAGTGGATTCAGATCTTCCGCAAGGTGGTGGCGCGGGACGGCCCCGTGGCTTTCGACGGCGAGCACTACAAGCTGCCGCTGCCCGGAGGTACGGGCCTCGGCAAGCCGCTGAAGCTGATCCTGCATCCGACGCGGGAGCACATTCCGCTCTATCTCGGTGCGGAGGGGCCGAAGAACGTGCTGCTTGGCGTCGAGAACTGCGACGGCTGGATTCCGATGTTCCTGTCGCCCTACCGCATGATGGATCAGTACCGCGAGGCGATGCAGCGGCGTGCCCCGAACTTCGAGATCGCGGCGTCGGTGCCGGTCATCATCGACGACGACGTGGATCGGGCGCTCATGCAGATCAAGCAGAACGTGGGCTTCTATGTCGGCGGCATGGGCGCGAAGAGCTTCAACGTCCACAAGGATCACGTCAGCCGCATGGGCTTCGGCGAGGCGGCGGACCAGATCCAGGAGCTCTTCCTCGCCGGCAGGCGCGATCAGGCCATCGCCCTGGTGCCCGACGAGCTCTGCGACGAGATCTCCCTCGTTGGCCCCAGGGAGCGCATCCGCGAGCGCCTGCAGGCGTGGAAGGACAGTCCCGTCACCATGATCAACGTCGGTTCGGCCAACGCCGAGACGCTGCAATTCATGGCCGAGGAGCTGCTCTGACCTTAATCAAGCCGCCCGCCATCCCGCACACCGACGAACGGGCGCAACACCTCGCCGCGGCGATTCGCTGCGGTGACACGGCGCGGTTGCAGGCCATGCTTGCCGCCGCGCCCGAACTCGCCACCTGCACGCTGGTGGACGACAAGGGCGCCGGCCGCACGCTCCTGCATGTCGTCACCGACTGGCCCGGCCACTTTCCCAACTGCGGCAAGACCATCGCTCTGCTTGCCGAAGCCGGTGCCGATCCCGACGCTGGCCTTGCCCACTCGCCGGTTGACGCGTTCGAGAAGCCGCTGCACTGGGCCGCCTCCGCCGACGATGTGGAAGCCATCGACGCACTGCTCGACAATGGCGCGGACATCGAAGCTGCGGGCGCGGTGTTCACCGGCGGCACGCCGATGTCGGATGCGGTGGTGTTCGCACAGTGGCGGGCTGCTGAGCGGCTCCTCGAGCGCGGTGCGGCTACGACCCTCTGGCAGGCGGCGGCGCTCGGGCTCTGCGAACGAGTGCGGGAGCTTGCCGAAGATGCGACCGGGGATGAACTGACGGCAGCGCTCTGGCACGCTTGCCGCGGCGGCCAGCGGGCAACCGCGGAGTTCCTGCTGGAGCGAGGGGCAGACCTCCATTGGGTTGGCTTCATGGAATGGACGCCGCTGCGTGCAGCCAGGGAGAGCGGCAACAAGGGACTTGTGAAGGCGCTGACGAAGCGCGGTGCTTCGTAGGCTGCGCTTCGTGGAAGGAGAGGACTTGAAGTGATGGACACAGCTTCGGCCGCCCGGCGAATTGAGGAGGACGGCTTTGCCGTGGTCGAGGACTTCCTCGACGCAGAAACGTTGGAGCAGCTTCGGGAAGGTCTCGCCCCGGTGTTCGACGACATCGGCAGCCGCATGACCTCCGAGATCGGTCAGCAGACCATCCATACGCACAACCTTCTGGCCAAGACGCGAGCCGTGGATGAGCTGCTCATGAACGACCGGATGCTGTCCATCGTCGAAGCGGTGCTGGGGCCGGACTACCAAGTCTCCGGCGTGGCGGCCATGCGCCCGGGGCCTGGCGATGAACGCCAGCGCATGCATCAGGACGACGGCCACTACCCGATCCCGCGCCGCCATCCGCCGCTCATCGTCAACACCTTGATCTCGCTCGATCCCTTCACCAAGGCCAACGGCGCAACGGAGGTGGTGCCGGGCAGCCATCTCTGGACCAAGCGGGTCGATCCAGATGTCGAGACGGTTTCCGTCGAGATGCCGGCAGGCGCCTTGCTCGCCTGGGAAGGCGCCCTCTGGCACCGCGGCGGCGGCAACAGCACCAGGAACGAGTATCGCCGCTCCATCAACGTCAACTTCAACCTCGCCTGGCTCAAGCAGCGCGAGAACCAGTTCATCGGCGTGCCCCATGAGGTGGTGGTGCAGATGCCGGAGAAGCTCCAGGCTCTCATCGGCTACAAACTCACCAACTTCGGCCTCGGCACCGTGGACTACCGCAATCCCATCGAAACCGTGAGGCGACGCCTGGTCGAAGCCTAAGAGCCTTCAGCCGGGGAAGCATCCCCGACCGCTGACGCGCAGGGAAGTGCCGGCAATTCCCCCATCGCCGGGGGCGTGCTTCCATGCAAGAGCCTTCAGCCGGGGAAGCATCCCCGACCGCTGACGCGCAGGGAAGTGCCGGCAATTCCCCCATCGCCGGGGGCGTGCTTCCATGCAAGAGCCTTCAGCCGGGGAAGCATCCCCAACCGCTGACGCGCAGGGAAGTGCCGGCAATTCCCCCATCGCCGGGGGCGTGCTTCCATGCAAGGAGCCTTCAGCCGGGGAAGCATCCCCGACCGCTGACGCGCAGGGAAGTGCCGGCAACTCCCCCATCGCTGGGGCGTACTTCCATGCAAGTCTGCAATGCCAGGCAAGGGTGACGCATGCGTCGCGCCTGTCGAGCTTTCCCGGGCCTTTCTGCTTGAGGAGCGCGCGCGCCCGAAGGGGGTGCCCATGCGCGCCGCAGGGTGCGTCGTTTGACGTCGGCGCTACGAAAGGCGTTGCAGGGCGTCGGGGTTGCCGCCGATGTTGTTTAGGGCGTCGATAAGCCACGCTTGGGCGTAGTGCGCGTAGCTTCGGCGGACGATGATCTCGAAGGCGCCTTCTGCGGTGGCGGCGATCACGGCCTGGGTCTTGGCGAGCGTGGTTTGCACGCAGCGGCCCGGAGGGAAGTTGCGGGGGTGCAGGTCGCAGGGGGTGGCGCTGGCCAGGGCGTTGCGGGCGTGGGGGCCGATTAGGTGCAGGAGGACGTAGGCGCCGGTTACGTCCGTGACGGCGAAGTTGGAGCCCGATGTTGCCGCCCGAAGGCGCCGTTCGACTTCGGCCTCGTCGCCACATGGTGCGACGATTAACCATTCGTCCGGCGCCAGCCAGTGGATTGCGACGCCCGAGTTGCGCGCTGAGGTGCATGGTTCGTCGGGCAGGGCAAGTCCCAGGATGGCGGATGCGGCGTTGCGGAACTCTTCCGTGCCGTCGCCGCGCAGATTCAGCATTGCGGAGGTCGTCGGTGCTGGCAGCGGCTCGACACGCGCGGGCTCGGCGGAAGGCGCGGCGGCGTCCTCGACTTCCATGGCCGGTTTGTGGAACACGCTCGGCACCACCCTTGCTGGAATGACCCTGCCATCCACCTGCGGGCCGTAAAGGGTCTCGCCTATGCGCTCGCGTCCCCCCTTCACCATCGCCAGTGCGAAGGAGCGGCCCAGGGTGGCGCTCAGGTAGCTCGATGTCACGTGCCCATGCATCCTCGCCGGTGGCTTGGGATGCGGTTCGGTGACGAGTTGGACACCTTCCGGCAGCACGGCAGAAGGGTTCAACGGTTCGAGTCCCACCAGTTGCAGTCGGTCTGGGCGCTGGTGCTCGGGGAGGCTGAGGGACCGGTCGCCGAGAAAGCCGAACCGCTTGCCCGAGCGCACCAGATTTGCAAGGCCCATGTCGTCCGGCGTCATGGAGCCGTCGGTGTCCTGGCCGACGATGATGAAGCCCATTTCGGCGCGCAGGACGTGCATGGTTTCGGTGCCGTAGGGGGTGATGCTGAAGTCGGCGCCAGCCTCCATCAGCGCCTCCCACACGCGCAGTCCGTGCTGCGCCGACACGTTCACCTCGAACGAAAGCTCGCCGCTGAAGCTGATGCGATACACCTGTGCCGGCACGCCCGCCACGTGGCCGGCGCGGAAGTCCATGAAGCGGAAGGCTTCCGGCGACAGGTCAATGTCGGTGCAGATGCTGCCCAACACCGCTCGGGATTTCGGCCCCACCACCGCCGCCGTGGCCCAATGATCCGTCACGGATGTCAGATGCACGCGGAGCTCTGGCCACTCGGTCTGCCGCCACAGTTCGAGCCAGGCGAGCACCGCTTCGGCGTTGCCGGTGGTGGTGTGCATGAGGTAGCGGTTCTCGGCCACGCGCACGGTCACGCCGTCGTCGAAGATGGTGCCGTCCTCGCGCAGCATGAGGCCATAGCGGCAGCGACCGACGGCCAGGCGCCGAAAGCCGTTCGTGTACACGCGATCCAGAAACACCGCCGCGTCCGGCCCCTGCACGTCGATCTTGCCGAGCGTCGAGGCATCCAGCATGGCGACGCCACCTCGCGCCGCCAGGCATTCGCGCCGCACCGCTTCGTCCATCCCCTCGCCGTCGATCCGGGCGTAGTAGCGTGGCCGCTTCCACCGACCCACGTCCTCCCAAACGGCGCCGTGCGCTCCGTGCCACCCGTGCATGGGCGTTTGTCGCACCGGATCGAAGAAGCGGCCCACGTCCCGACCCGCCATCGCGCCAAACGTCACCGGCGTATAGGGCGGGCGGAACATCGTCGTTCCGGTCTCGCCGATGCCTTGTCCGAGCGCGTTCGCCAGAATGGCCACGCCATTGACGTTGCCGAGCTTGCCCTGATCGGTGCCGAAGCCCAGCGCCGTGTAGCGCTTGGCGTGCTCGACGGAGCGATAGCCCTCCCGCGCCGCCAGCTCGACATCCGCCACGGTGACGTCGAGCTGCATGTCCACGAACTGCTTCGACTCGCGCCCCGGGCGAGGGTGGGGAACGAGAAAGAGCGCCTCGCTTGGGGCAGAAGAGGGCTCGTCCGTGGCTGGCGCCTCCGGTTCGTCGCCAGAGCCGTCGAACCCGGCCAGCCTTGCTGCCTGGGCGCCGGTGCGGAAGCCATCGCGCATGCATTCCGAGGTGGACTCATGTCCGTTGATGGCGCCGGCATGATGCACACCGCCTGCTGGTGGCCCCGGCAGAAAGGCGCGGGCAGATTCGGACCACTGCGGCCGCGCGCCGGTCTGTGCCGACAGATGCACGACGGGATTCCAGCCACCGGAAGATGCCACCAGATCGCAGTCGAGTCGCTCGACCTTGCCACCGCCGATTGGCGCCACCCCCACGCCGCGCACGCGCCGGCGTCCGTGTACCTCCCGCACGACACAACCTGCACGGACATCGATGCCGGCGGCCCGCGCCCGGTCGGGCCGCGACCCGTCAGCCGCGGAGCGCGCGTCCACCACCGTCACCTCGCGGCCGATGCGGTGCCAGGCGAGCGCCGTGTCGTAGGCGGGGTCGTTGTTGGCAAAGAGCAGGAGCCGCTCGCCGGGCGCCACCGCATGGCGGGCGACATAGGCAGACACCGCAGAGGCCATCATCACCCCGGGCACGTCGTTGCCGGCGAAGACGATGGGCCGTTCGATGGCGCCACACGCCAGCACCACCTGCCTGGCCCGGACGTGGTGCATTCGCTGCCGAGGCCCCCTCCAGTCACTCCCCCCGTCGGGGGGAGGTCGAGGCGCACCCTCGCGGGCGCGACCGCCTGGTGTCTCGGAGGGGGGCAGGCGGCCAGCATCCCGCTCGACGATGCCCACGAAGTTGTGGTCATACAGGCCAAACGCCGTGGCGCGCGTGAGCAACTCCACATCCGGGTTGTCCGCCAACTCCGCCGCTGCGCACCGGGTCCAATCCCCCCCACTCTCGCCACCAATGGCAATGGACGAGGACCGCAACATGCCCCCAAGCTCCGCATTCTCGTCCACCAACATCACCCGGGCGCCGGCCCGCGACGCGGACAGCGCGGCCGCAAGCCCTGCGGGCCCGCCTCCCACCACCAGCACGTCGCAATGGCCGTGCCGCCTGTCGTAGATGTCGGGGTCAGCACCATCGGGAACATCGCCCAGGCCAGCCGCCTCGCGCAGGCGTTTCTCCCAAAAGCCCCACAGCCTCTGCGGCCGCATGAACGTCTTGTAGTGGAAGCCGGCCGGCAGCAGTCGCCCAAACGTCCCTGCCAGCGCCGCCATCGCCGCGCCCGGCCCCCGCGTTGCCGAAGTGGCCACCATGCCGTCTTCCAGCTCCACCTGGGTCGCAGGCAGGTTGGGTGTTCGGAGGGCGGCTTCGCCCACCTGCACGATGGCGTTCGGCTCCTCCGCACCATAGCCAACGATGCCGCGCGGCCTTCCGTACTTGAAGCTGTGGCCAACCACATCGATCCCGTTTGCGATTAGGGCAGATGCCAATGTGTCGCCGCGGCATCCCATGAGCCGCTCGCCGTTGAAGGTGAGGGCAAGGGGCTTGGGGCGGTCCCTGGAGGACAATCCGGCCCCCTTCCAGAGCCGTCGTCCGGTGTCAGCCATCGCCGATTCGGGCCGTGGAGTGGATGACGTAGGTCACCGTATCGCGCACGACATCGAAATGGCGTCGGCAACCGGCGCTGTGGCACCAGTTTTCACGGTGCCGGCCCTTGGGATTGGTGCGGAAATGCAGGTAGTCGGCCCATTCCTCATCCGAGAGTTCGCCGGGGTTCTCCGGCCGGCGGATGCCCCCCTCGCCGGCACAGGTGAACTCTTCCTCGCTTCGTTCTTCATCGCAATGGGGACAGCGAATGAGCAGCATCAGTGCGCCACCCCCGCCGCGCCGTGCTCGTCAATCAGCGCTCCGCGCGCAAACCGGTCCAGCGCAAACGGCTCCGCCAGCGGATGCGGACGCCCGTGCGCCACCGTGTCGGCAAAGACATAGCCGGAACCCGGCGTCGCCTTGAACCCGCCGGTGCCCCAGCCGCAGTTGAAGTAGAGCCCGGTGACGGGGGTGGCGCCGATGATCGGGCAAGCGTCCGGACAGACGTCCACGATTCCGCCCCAGTGGCGGTTCATGCGCACGCGGCTGAAGGATGGAAACAGCTCGCACATGGCCTGCAGCGCGTGTTCCAGCACATGGAGCGACCCGCGCTGGCCGTAGCCGTTGTAGCCGTCCGTGCCGGCGCCGATCACGAGGTCGCCCTTGTCGGACTGGCTCACATAGCCATGCACCGCATTCGACATCACCACCGTATGCAGGCACGGCTTGAGCGGCTCGGACACCAATGCCTGCAGAGGGCGCGACTCGACGGGCAGCCGCAGCCCAGCCATCGCCGCCAGCACGCCGGAATGCCCCGCCGTCACGCAGGCAACCTTGTCGGCGCCGAGGAAGCCTCGCTCCGTCTCCACCCCCTGCACGCGACCGTCGGCACAGCGGATGCCCGTCACCTCGGTGCGTTGCAGCAGGTCCACTCCGAGGGCGTCGGCGGCGCGGGCGAACCCCCACGCCACCGCGTCGTGCCGGGCCACCCCGCCGCGAGGCTGCCACGATGCACCGAGCACGGGGTAGCGAGCGTCGGGCGAGCAGTTCAGGGCCGGCGCCCGCTCCTGCACTTGCTCTCGATCCAGCACCTCTCCGTCGATGCCGTTCAGGCGGTTGGCATTCACCCGCCGCTCGATGTCGCGCATGTCCTGCAGCGAGTGGCCGAGATTGAGCACGCCGCGGGCGCTGAACATGACGTTGAAGTTGAGCTCGGCGCTTAGCCCTGGCCAGAGCCTGAGCGCGAACTCATAGAGCTGCGCCGCCTCGTCGCGCAGGTAGTTCGAGCGGACGATGGTGGTGTTGCGCCCCGTGTTGCCGCCGCCGAGCCAGCCCTTCTCCACGACCGCCACATTGGCGACGCCGTGGATCTTCGCCAGGTAGTAGGCCGTGGCGAGTCCGTGACCACCGCCGCCAACCACCACCACGTCGTAGTGCCGCTTCGGCGTCGGTTCCCGCCACGCCGGCTGCCAATCCCGATGCCTCGTCAGCGCATGGCGAAGCAGCGCGAACGCCGAATAGCGCGAGGCGGCACTGGCAGCCCTCCGGCTAGACCTCGACACGGCCTGTCCCCCGCCGAAGAACCTGGCGGTTTCCCGGCTCCCCCCGAAGGGGGGAGTGACAGGAAAAGGCCCGTTGATGGAGTCGGTCGCCCGACGGGAGACAATGCAGGAACGCAGGTTTCCGGAAGGGGACGGTCGAGTCCCGGAACTCGAACAGAGGTTCCCCGCACATCACGCCCGCAGCCGTTCGTTCGTCGGGTCCCAGGGGCTTTCCGGCACGGCCTTGGCCGGATAGCGTTCGCCGAGGATTTCTATCTGCAACTCCGTTCCCGGTTCCGCGAGAGCCGGCCGCAGCATGGCGAGCACCAGCGACTTGCCCACGCGAAAGCCGAAGTTGCCGCTGGTGGCGCGGCCCACCATCTCGCCGCCCATGTAGAGCGGGTTGTTGCCGATGGCATCTGCGTCCTCGGGAGCCTCCACCTCCAGCGTCACGAAGGCGTTCTCGAAGCCGCGCTGCCGCCATGCCACCAGGCCCGCTCTGCCGTGGAAGTCGCCCTTGTTCAGCCGCACGAAGCGGCCGAGGCCCGATTCCAGTGCGGCGTACTCGATCGAAAGCTCCGTGCCGACCATGCGGTAGGACTTCTCCATCCGCAGCGAGTCCATCGCCCGGATGCCGAATGGCGCGAGGCCGAGGTCTTCCCCGGCTTCCATCAGCGCATCGAAGATCGTGTTCTGGTATTCGATGTCATGGTGAATCTCCCACCCCAGTTCGCCGACGAAGTTGAGCCGCAGCAGCCTCGCCGGGGCAAGGCCAATGGTGGCGGAGTGCCCGCTCAGCCACGGGAAGGCATCGTTGCCCAGGCGTGCATCGCAAACCCTTCCGAGCAGCTCCCGCGACTTCGGCCCCGCCAGCACCAGCACACCCATTGCCCCGGTCAGGTTCTCGAACCGAACCGAAGCGTCGCTCGGCATCTGCCGCTTGAGGAAGTCGTGGTCGAGCCGCTGAAACGCGCCGGCGGAGACGAGATAGAACGAGTCCACCGCTTCGCAGAAGATGGTGAATTCCGAATGCACGCCGCCCCGAGCGTTCAGCGCATGGCAAAGCGCGACCCGGCCCGGACGGGGCAGCCGATTCGCCACCAGCCGGTTCAGGAAATCATGCGCCCCCGGCCCGCTCACCCGCGCCTTGGCGAACGCCGTCATGTCGAGCAGCCCCACGTTGTCGCGCACATTGCGACACTCCGCCCCGACCGCATCGAACCAGTGCGAGCGGCGAAAGGACCAGTGATCCTCCTGCGCGGCGCCTTTAGGCGCGAACCAGTTGGGCCGCTCCCAGCCAGACTTCTGCCCGAACACGGCGCCCAAGTCCCGCATCCGCCCGTAACAGGGCGCGGTGCGAAGGGGCCGGCCCGCCGGACGTTCCTCGTCGGGATAGTGAATCGTGAAGACGTTGGAGTACGCCTCCTCCGTCTTCGCCTTGAGATAGGCATGGGTGGCGTAGTCGCCGAACCGGCGTGGATCGACCCCCAGCATGTCGATGGACGGCTCGCCCTCGACGATCCACTCGGCAAGCTGCCAGCCAGCGCCGCCGGCCGCAGTGATGCCGAAGCTGTGGCCTTCGTTGAGCCAGAAGTTCGGCAGGTCCCAGGCCGGGCCGATGATGGGGCTGCCGTCCGGCGTGTAGGGGATGGCGCCGTTGTAGGTTTGCTTGATGCCGAGTTCGCCGAAGGCCGGCACCCGGCGAATGGCGGACTCGATGTGCGGCGCCAGGCGGTCCAGGTCGGCGTTGAAGAGCTCGTATTCGGCGTCGGGATGTGGACCGTCGAGATAGCAGGCCGGCGCCCCCTTCTCGTAGGGACCGAGCAGCAAACCCCCGGCTTCCTCGCGCATGTACCACGAGCCGTCGGACTCGCGCAGCACACCCATATCGGGCAGCCCTTGCCGGCGTCGGTTCACGATCTCGTCGTGCGCTTCGGTGACGATGTATTGGTGCTCCACCGGCAGCACGGGAACGTCCAGCCCCGCCATCGCCCCGGTGCGGCGGGCGAAAGCGCCGGTGGCCGTGACCACGTGCTCGCAGACGATGTCGCCGCGGTCGGTCGCAACGCGCCATTCGCCGCCCGGCGTTCGCGCAATGGCCGTGACTGCGGTTTGCACGCGAATGGATGCGCCCCTGGCACGGGCGCCGCGGGCCAGGGCCTGGGTGAGGTCGGCTGGTTGAATGTAGCCGTCGTCGGGATGCCGGATGGCGCCGATCAGCCCGTCGGTGACCGCCAGCGGCCAAATCTCCTGCACCTCGTCGGGGGTGAGGAACTCGACATTGACGCCGATGGTGCGGGCGACGCTCGCGTATTGCCGGTACTCGTCCATGCGATCGGCCGTCATGGCGAGGCGAATGTTGCCGACGGTGCGCAGCCCCACATCCTGCCCGGTCTCTGCCTCCAGCGCGCGGTAGAGACTCACGGAGTATTTGTGAATCTGGCCGACGGAATAGCTCATGTTGAACAGAGGCAGCAAGCCAGCGGCGTGCCAGGTTGCGCCGGAGGTGAGGTCCTTGCGCTCCAGCAGCACCACGTCGCTCCACCCCTTGCGGGCCAGGTGGTAGAGAGTGGCAACGCCCGCCACGCCGCCGCCGATCACCACGACGCGGGCGTGTTCGGTCATGACTGGCCGTTCCCGTGCGCCCTTGCTGGCATGTCGGCGCCTGCGGGATCACCGCTTGCCGTCGGTGCGTTGGGATGCGGCGGCCAGGCTGCATCGGTTGAGCGCTCGGCCAATTCCGGAAACGGCAGCAACTCGCCGTAGCGACTGCCGGTGGGTTCCTGTCCCGCCACCACGCGCCGCCGGCGCAGCCACTCCGCCGCCGCCGTCAGCCCACCGAAGGCGAACAGGTGAATGCCGGCCAGCGGCGTCGCCCGGTCTTCCACCCGCTCCCGCGCCAGCCCGCGTGCCAGTGCATTGGGCGACCAGCCTCCCAGCATGCGGGCCACCCTGGGCTTGCGTGCCAGTGCCTTGGCGGAAACGCCGACGCCGCACCGCGCCGCGTATGCGAGCAGCGTGCTTGCCTTGGTCGGGCCAGGCATCCCGATCCGCACGGGCAGCATGGGCCCGTGGTCGCGCATCTTCCTGAGCAGGCGCAGCGCAGGTTCCGGGGAGAAGACGAACTGGGTGACGATCCACATCTCGGTGCCGTGCGTTGCCGCATATTCTGCCTTCTCTGCCAACGCCCGTTCGAGCGCGGCGTCCGCGATGGTCGGATGCCCGTCGGGATAGGCGGTGATGCCGAGGCGCCGAAAGCCAAACTCGTGCAGCAGGCCCGAGGCCAGCACGTCGAGCGTGTCTGCGTAGGGGCCCCTCGGCACGCCATCCCCGGCCACCAGCATCAGCGAATCGACGCCTGCGTCCGCCAGGTCAGAGAGCCACGCGGCGAGTTCCTGCGCGCCAGCCAGCCCCCGGGCGGGCAGATGCGCCACGGGCTGCATCCCGGCTTCCAGGAGTCGAACGCAAGCCGCCACGGTTTCGTCGCGCCGGGTGTTCGGAGGGAAGGGCACGTACACGGTCGCGCCGCGGGGGAGAAGCCGGCGCAGCGCATCGGTGGCCGGCAACTGCCGGGGCATGGCCTCTACCGACGCCCCGATCGCAAGATGACGCAGCATGTCGGCGGCGTTCGACTCGCGCCGTTCGGCGTTCACTCGGCGGCGTCCCTGCCCTTGCTGCGCGCCAGCTCGCGCGCATTGGGGTTCACCGATGGCCGGAACGGCACGTCCACAATCTCTGCCGGCGCGAGGCCGCCATCGAGACCCGCACCGTATTCCACGGGCAGCCGCACCATCAGCCGGGTGCCGATGGCGCGGCGCTCCCAAGGCACGTAGGCGAGGGCGATGTTGGTTTCGAGTTCCGGCGAGAACCACGGCGAGGTGACATAGCCGATGGCGTCGCCGCCGTCGTCGCCGGTGACGTGCCAGAAGTCGTTGGCGTAGTCGGTCACCGGGTCGCCGCCGAAGGCGAGACCCGCCAGCACATTGCGGAATGGCGGATTGCCGGCCTCCGTGGCGGCGCGGGCCCGCTCCAGGCTCTCGCGGCCGATGTAGTCGGCGCGCTTCTTGCGCGGCACCTGATAGCCGAGGTTGCACTGGAAGGGCAGGGTCTCCTGATCCATGTCCTGCCCCCAGGAGAGGATGCCGGCGGCGATGCGCCGGTGGTGGGCGGGGGCGATGACCATCAGGTTGTGGGCGCGACCGGCCTCCAGCACGGCGTACCACATGTCTTCGGCGTGGAGGGTGGCGTCCTTGAGGTAGATCTCGTAGCCCTTCTCGCCGGTGAATCCGGTCTGCGAGACGATCACGTCGTGGCCGGCGACCTGGCCCTCCATCAGACCATAGAACGGCACGTCATGGACGGCGGAACCGAAAAGGTCCGCCATCAGCGCCTCGGATCTGGGGCCCTGGATCTGCACCGGCGCGACATCGATCTCGCCGATGGAGACGTTCCGCTTCAGCCCCAGATTCACGCCCCGCAGCCACATCTCCAGGTCGCTGTCGGAGAGCGAGAACCAGAACTCGTCCTCGGCCACTCGCAGCAGGACCGGGTCGTTCAGCACCCCGCCGGCCTCGTTGCAGAGGATCACGTACTTGCCGTTCATCGGCTCGATGCGTGCCGCGTTGCGGGTGATGACGTAGTTGACGAAGTCCTCGGCGTCCGGCCCCTTCACCCGGATCTGCCGCTCGCAGGCGACGTTCCACATGGTGACGTGATTGACGAGCGCATGGTATTCCACCATCGCGCCGCCGTCCTCGGGCCGGACATAGCCACGCGGGTGATACACCCGGTTATAGACCGTGGCGCGCCAGCATCCCGCTTCCACAGAGAGGTGCCAGAACGGCGACTTCCTCACCCGCGTCGAGATCAGCATCTGCACCGGAGTGGGCCCGGTCTGCCGCAGGTTGATGGGCACAAGACGGTCGGACTGATCCACAGTGGTGCATTGCCCGGCCCCGTCGTGGAGACACGTAACGGCTGCGCTCATCGTTCTCGCTCCTGCTGCGGCGGGAGGCTCCGCTCCGCGCCAAGTCTTTCCTAGGTCTTTCCCCACGCCGGCAGCCCTTCTCAACCACCGACCCAATGCAATTCACCGACGAATATGACACAGCCCGTTTCCCCCTGGGAAGCGCCCCAGGCGTTGCGAAATCGCACCATAGCGATGCACAAAAGAACGCATACAGCACCCCCCGCGACGTGCTAGCTCCACGGCTCACGTGCCGCTCGCATGGGCGCTGAAGGTGATAGGGTGATGACGCACGGTGGCTGCCGGGACGGGCGAGTGTGCGTGGCGAGAAGCAGGCACGTTTTCGTGTTTGCGAGGCGCTGGAAGCATTGCGTGTCGCGCTTGGCGGCAGGGCTGAGCTCGCGCAACCCGGGGCCTGTCGCCAGGCAGACCCAACTTGACTCATCGACTCCGGGGGGAGGGCGTCCCGCCCTCCATGCGCGCCGTCAGGCGCGTCCTTATGTCCTTGAATGCGGGTAGTGTCTCACTTTGAATTTGCCTGGCGTGGCGCATGGCCGTTCGTAACCGGCGACTGCGTCGATTTGCCTGCCACATGCCGCGAGTGCCCGCGCGCCTTGCGGCGCGATGGAGGGCGGGACGCCCTCCCCCCGAGGGACGCCCTCCCTCCGGGGGCGGCGCCAGACACTGCACAAGCCAAAGTGAGGCACTGCCTGAATGCGGCGTCGCTTGCCATGGCACGGACCGTAGCGATCGGCGGTGCGGTCGCCAATGACGCCAACCGCCCATGCGTTGTGTCGGAGATTGCCGGCCCACTGCGGCTTGATCGCGTGAGCAATCGCGCACACGATGGCATTTGAACGTCGCCCGGTCCGCCACCGCCCATCCGATCGCGGGATCGGGCGTACAATCGTTGCCCCTTCAAGCGTCCTTGGTGCCCCCCATGCCAGACCTTCGATTCGGCGCCTTTCTCGCGCCGCACCATCCCATTGGCGAACATCCCACGTTGCAGTTGCAGAACGACCTGGAGTTCGTTGCCTGGCTGGATCGACTTGGCTACGACGAGTTCTGGTGTGGCGAGCATCACTCGACCGGTTGGGAGGTGATTGCCTCGCCGGAGCTCTTCCTCGCCGCCGCAGCGGAACGGACGCATCGCATCCGGCTGGGCACGGGGGTGGTTTCGCTGCCGTATCACCACCCGTTCATGGTGGCGCAGCGGCTGGTGCAGCTCGACCACCAGACCCGCGGCCGCCTCATCTTCGGTTCCGGCCCCGGCGCCTTGCCATCCGACGCGCACACGCTCGGCGTCGATCCGATGGTGCTGCGCGATCGTCAGGACGAAGCGATGGGCATCATCCGGCGCCTGTTCCAAGGCGGCGAACGGTTCAGTGCCGAGAGCGAGTGGTTCACGCTGAAGGATGCCAAGCTCCAGCTCCTGCCGCTCCAGCGCGACATGGAGTTCGCCGTGGCGTCCATGGTGAGCCCTTCAGGCATGACCCTCGCCGGCAAGCACGGCGCCGGCGTCCTCTCCATCGGTTCCATGACAAACGCCGGCATCCAGGCGCTGCCGCTGCAATGGAGCTTCGCCGAGGAGTCCGCCGCCAAGCACGAGCGCACCGTGGATCGCTCCATGTGGCGCATCGTGATGAGCTGGCACATTGCCGAAACCCGCGACAGGGCACGGGCGCAGGCGAAGGAGGGACTGTTCGCTCACAACAACCTCTACACCGTCGGCACCCTCGCCGCCGGTGCCGGCACGATCTACAAAACCCCGGATGAGGCCGTGGACGCCACCGCCTTCAGCGAAGACAGCGTCGCCACCATCGGCACGCCGCGGGATCTGTGCGACCGCATCGAGAAGATGATGCAACTCACCGGCGGCTTCGGCGTGGTGATCGGCTTCGTTCACGACTGGGCCAACCGTACCGACACCTCGGAGAGCTGGGACTTGGTGGCGCGCTACGTCATCCCGGAAGTGAACGGCATGCTCGACAGCTACCGCGAATCCAACAAGTGGGTGATTGAGGCTCGCGACACCTGGATGCGTGCCGGCGAAGCCATCATGAGCAAGATTCAGGAGAACGAACGCGCCGCCGCAGCGATGGCAGAAGGGCAGGGCCAGCCGGTGCGGACGGCCCTGGGCGCCCATTCGGCGTCGGCAACGACGCAGGCGGCGGCAGATGCAGCCGCCGCAGGCCCGGTCGAGAGCGCGCCGCCCACCCCTGTTCGCGCGAGGGGCGTGCCTTCCCGGAAGGGCAGGCCGCCGAAGGCGGATGCCATCGCATCCGCCCACTCGCTGGCAAGCCGAATTGGGAGCATGAGCAAGGAAGAGGCCAAAGCAGCAATGGATGCCCTTACCGTTACAGCGATACGAGAGTTGGCGACTTGCCTCGGCATCGGCATTCGAAGCAAGACATCGAAATCCGAGTCCATCACGACCTTGCTGGAGCAGGTTTTCGACATTCCGGCTGGCTAGGAGCCTTCAGCCGGGGAAGCATCCCCGACCGCTGACGCGCAGGGAAGTGCCGGCAATTCCCCCATCGCTGGGGCGTACTTCCGTGCAAGTTGCTCAAGACTTTTCATGCCGGGAATGCTCAGGATTAGCACCTATATGGACTGCCAATCGGTGCTTCATGGTTTGGACATCTTTAGAGCACATTGTCGTTCATTTGGCGAGAAGGAACATGGCAAGCATAGTCAGTTTCATCAACTACAAGGGAGGCGTGGGCAAGACCACCATGTCGGTTTAGATTGCTGCCACTGAAGGCATGCACCTTCTCGAAGAAGGCATTGAGGCGCCGCGAGCGGAAGACAGTGCGGTGCTGCAGCTCGTGGACGGCGATCAGTCCCATGAAGGGGCCGATGGCGCCGTGGGCGAAGAGGGCGAGCAAGGCCCAAGGCAGTTGACGGCATCGATGTCGAGGTAGGCGAGGGTGGCGAGATCTGCGGTGACGAAGAAAGGCCGAGATGGCAGATGGTCTGCAACCAGCCGTGCAGGTCGTTGCGCTGCATCAGTTCCGCCGGCACCGCCTTGTCGATGGGGCTCGATACCGGTCGATGCGCTCGATACCAGTCGATGCGAAAAGTCGGGATCGAATGTGCGCGCGGCGTTCATGCGACTGCCACCTTCCCTTGCGCGGCAATGCGCTGCATGCATGCGGCGTCCAATGCCCGCGCTTCGGCAACGTGGCGGCGCTTGTGGGCGGCCGGGGCCTCTCGATCCGACGCCAGCCGCAGGTGCCGTTCCAGGTTCCGAAACTGGTCTGCAAGCCACCTGGCGTCTTCGGGCGAGACGGGGCCTTCACCATCACCGCCGTTCGCGAGGGAAGCGAAATATTCGGCTGCGCGTTCCCGGCACTCGGCCCAGACCACCGCATTCCACCAGTTGCCGTGGGCGTCCTTGGGGCCAGCGTCGATGGCCGCGAGCCACTTCGCATAGGCGCCGTCGCCGACGGCATAGGGCGCCGTGGTGTGGCGCTCCGGGTGCTCCCACAGATCGACGGCGTATGCCAGGGCATCCAGCACCGGCTGTGCCGACGGGGGTTCGCACGCATCGAGCCGGAAGAACGTTACGGGTGGCCCGCTCGCGCATTCGGCCCAGGTGCCGTAGGTGAGCCTGCCCGGCGTGCTGTCCACCGATGGCCAAGGCTGCGCCAGCACGAGACCCTCATCGTCATGGCCGAGAATCAGCTGATGGTCGAGGTTCACCAGCGAGCAAATCGCACCTTCTGCCATCGTGTCCCGCACCTTGGCCTCCACGGGCGCGCGCTCCGATGGGCTTGCTCCCGGCATGAGCGAAGCCAACTGTGTCATGCGGATGCCGGTATTGGGCAACAGACGAAAGAACTCGTCCCAATTCCATACGTACGGCCCGCTCGGGCAAAGCTCGTCGTGGATGTTGATGACGAAAGCATGGCCAGACAGAAAGAACGCCTCCGCCAACGTGCATTCGATGCCCAGGTGATCCATCGCCCCTTTCACCACTCCCAGCATCGAAGTGTCGCAAGGGGGCTGCACCAGCCCATCCACCATCGTCGCGTTCATCCAACCCACTCCCGCAGCCAGCACAACGCAACCATACCGCGAATCGCGAAGGCCGACGCGGCAGCGAAGCACCGGGTAGTGTCTCACTTTGGCCTGTGCAGTGCCTGGCGCCGTCCTCCGGGGGGAGGGCGTCCCGCCCTCCATCGCGCCGCAAGGCGCGCAGGGCACATTGCGGCATGTGCAGGGAGGACGCGCCTGCGGCGCGCATGGAGGGCGAGACGCACTCCCTGCAGAGAGGGTGGCGGCGAGCGGATGCGTTGCCCCCCATGCGGACGGACCCCTTCCTGTCGCTCCCCCTTCGGGGTGGACCGTGCCGCGGGACTCGCGCGGGGCTTCCCCTACAGGTTGCCACCGCTGAGGATCACGCCGACGCGGCCCGATGCTGTGCCGGGGTTGTCGGCCATTGCCGCCAGGGTCGTGGCGGCGGAAGGTTCCACGACGATCTTCATGATCTGGGCGATGCGTTCGGTGCAAAGCTCGATGGCGGACTCGGATGCAAGCAGGACGCGGCAACGCCGGCGTTGCAGGATGTCGAAGTTGAGGTTGCCGAGGCCGGTGCGCAGCCCGTCGGCAATGGTTCGCGGCGGCAATGGCGGGCGCAATTATCCGGCTTCCAGCGAGTCCCTTGCATCGCGGGCCAGTTCCGGCTCGGCGAGGAGGACTTCGCTGGCGTTCGCGGCGAGAGCCGTGCCGGCGGCGAGGCCGCCGCCTCCGACCGGTACCCACACCTGGTCGAGCGGGCCGCACTCTTCAAGGAGTTCCAACGCCGCCGTGCCGGCGCCGGCGACGATGTGCGGGTGGTCGTAGGGCGGTATGAATCGCGCACCGGTGTCCCGCAGTACCCGTTCGAGGACCGTCGTGCGGGCTTCGAGGGTGGGTTCGCATTCCACCACCGTCGCGCCGTAGCGCTCGATGGCGGCGCGCTTGGCCATCCGAGAATCGCTTGGCACGACGATGAATGCGCCGAGGCCCGCTTCGCTCGCAGCAAGCGCAAGGGCTGCGCCGTGGTTGCCGGAGGAATGCGTGGCCACCGCCTTCACATGGCTCGGCAATTGCCGAACCGCATTGGCGGCGCCACGGATCTTGAACGCGCCCATGCGCTGCAGGTTTTCGCACTTGAAGAAGAGGCGGGCGCCCAACTCCTCGTCGAGGGTGCGGCTGGTGAGGACGGGGGTGCGGTGGACGCGACCGGCGATGCGCCGGGCTGCTTCGAGGATGTCGCGCTTCTGCACGGAAGCCGTGTTCTGCGGCTCGCCGGCGTGGGAGGTCGCGGCGCCGTCAGACGACGCCGGCATCGGTGAGCGCCTTGAGTTCGGTTTCGCCCATGCCGAGCAGATCGCGATACACCTCGGCATTGTGCTCGCCGAGTTCCGGCCCCGGCCAGCGCACCGTGCCCCGAGTGCGCGAGAGCTTGGGAAAGACGTTCTGCATCTTGAGGTTGGGGAACAGCCGATGCCCCACCTCGACGATGGCTTCACGGGCGCGGATGTGTGGATCCGCGAGCATCTCCGGGGCGCGGTAGATGCGCCCGGCGGGAACGCCGTGGGCTTCGAGCGTCGCCAGAAGTTCTTCGGCGGGAAGGCTACGGCTCCATGCCGCGATGCGCTCGTCGAGTTCCGCTTGATGCTCGCCGCGGGCAACGTGGTCTGCGTAGCGCGGGTCCTGCGCCAGCGCTGGTTCGCCCATGGCTTCGGCCAGGCGCGCGAACACCGAATCCTGGTTCGCGCCCATGACGATGTCTTCGCCGTCCGCGCTCGGATAGACGTTGGACGGTGCCGTCTTCGGCAGGATGGCGCCGCTGCGTTCGCGGACGAGTCCACCCTCGGTGTATTCCGGGATGGTGGATTCCATCATCGCCAGCACCGCTTCGTAGATGGCAGAGTCCACCATCTGGCCGCGACCGCTGCGCTCGCGCTCGTGCAACGCGGCCAGGGTGCCGACGCAGGCGAAGGTGGCGGCGAGGGAGTCGCCGATGGAGAGGCCCACGCGGCTCGGCGGCCGGTCCGGATCGCCAGCCAGGTAGCGGATGCCGCCCATGGCCTCGCCGATGGAACCGTAGCCAGCGCGAGGCGAATACGGGCCGCTCTGGCCGAAGCCGGAAACCCGCGCCATCACGAGGCGCGGATTCACTGCCGCGAGCGCGTCGTAGCCGAGGCCCCACTTCTCCAGCGTGCCGGGTCGGAAGTTCTCCACCAACACGTCCGCGCGCTCCACCAGTTGGCGCAGGATGTGCTGGCCGCGCTCGTGGCGAAGGTTCAGCGTCACGGACTTCTTGTTGCGGGCGATCACCGGCCACCACACCGGCAGGCCGCGTCCCCAGGCGCGCATGGGATCTCCGACGCCGGGCGCCTCCACCTTGATGACCTCGGCCCCCATGTCGCCCAGAAGCTGCCCGCAGAACGGGCCCGCAATCAACGTGCCGAGCTCGATGACCCGCAGATCCGCAAGCGGGCCCCTGCCCTCAGCCATTGACGCTGCCCGCTCGGACATGGCCGACTTGTCGGGCTATGCGCCTTGCCCTCTCTGAAGGCAGGGGGGCTCGCATCCAACGATGCGCACGCGGGGGCAGATCGCCCCCCTCCCGAAGAACGCCGTGCGTGAAGGCCTGCACTATCCCTGCCCCTGCCCTTGCCCCTGCGCTTTCGGCTTCCAGCCATCGCGCAGGGAGACGATGCGGTTGAAGACAGGGCGCTCGGGACGATGGAGCTCGCTGTCCTTGACGAAATAGCCGGTGCGCTCGAACTGGAAGCGGGCTTCGGGGGAGGCGACGATGGCGGGCTCGACGAAGCCTTGGTCGATGCCGAGCGAGTTTGGGTTCAGGTCGTTCGTGAATGCGTCGCCAGCCGGGGCCGGGGCGTCGAAGAGGCGGTCGAAGTTGCGGACCTCTGCGGGTGTCGCCGCGTTTGCATCCACCCAATGGATGACGCCCTTGGGCTTCAGCCCGCTGCTGTCGCTGCCGCTTCTGGACTCGGGCACATAGCGGCAGCGAAGCTCCGTCACCTCGCCGGCCGAGTCGCGCACCACCTCTTCACACTCGATGATGTAGCCATGGCGCAGGCGCACCATGCCGCCGGGGATGAGCCGTCGGTACTTGCGCGGAGGGTTGTCGCTGAAGTCCTGCCGTTCGATATAGAGGTTGCGGGAGAAGGTCATCTCCCGTTCGCCCATCTGTGGCTGTTGCGGGTGCCAGGGGCCGGTGACGGTCTCGCCATCGCCGTCGTAGTTGGTGAGCGTGACCGGGAGCGGGTCCAGCACCGCCATGGCGCGGGGTGCCGTGCTTTCAAGATCGTTGCGGACGCAGAACTCGAGGAACTCCACTCCCACCAGATTGTCGGCCTTGCTGACGCCGATGCGGCGGCAGAACTCTCGGATGGCCTGCGGGCGACAGCCGCGGCGGCGAAGGCCCGCCAGGGTGGGCATTCGAGGGTCGTCCCAGCCTGATACATGGCCGTCGGCGACGAGTTTCGTCAACAGGCGCTTGGACATGACGGTATAGGGCAGCCCCAGCCGCGAGAACTCGATCTGCGGCGGGTGGTAGTTCATGTCGATGTTGTCGAGCACCCAGTCATAGAGCGGCCGATGATCCTCGAACTCCAGCGTGCAGAGGGAGTGGGAGATGCCTTCGAGGGCATCGCAGATGCAATGCGTGAAGTCATACATGGGATAGATGCACCAATCGTCGCCGGTGCGGTGGTGGGTGGCGTGGCGAATGCGGTAGAGCACCGGGTCGCGCATGTTGACGTTGGGCGAGGCGGGGTCGATGCGGGCGCGGAGCACGTGCGCGCCGTCCGGGAACTCGCCGGCCTTCATGCGGCGGAAGAGGTCCAGGCTCTCTGCCGCCGGCCGATCTCGAAACGGGCTCGCCTTGCCGGGTTCGGTGAGGGTGCCGCGACTGGCGCGAATCTCCTCGGCGCTGAGGCTGCAAGCGAACGCCTTGCCGCCCTCGATCAACTGCTCGGCGAAGTGGTAGAGCTGGTCGAAGTAGTCGGAGGCGAAGGTGGGCTCGTCGGTCCAGCGAAAGCCGAGCCACTCCACGTCGCGCCGAATGGCATCGACGAATTCCTCCCCTTCCTTCAATGGGTTGGTGTCGTCGAAGCGCAGGAAGGTGCGGCCGCCGAACTCCTCCGCCACGCCAAAGTTCAGGCAAATCGACTTCGCGTGGCCAATGTGCAGATACCCATTCGGCTCCGGCGGGAACCTCGTCACCACCCCATGCGGCAAGCGATCCTCCGCCACATCGGCGCGAATCCGGTTGCGAATGAAATCTCGAAGGTCCTCGGACATGGCAGGCGACGATTGGGCAAAGGCGGCATTGTAGCCGGCGCGGATGGGCGCTCATGGCTGTGCCGTTGAGCGGCGGCGCATTGAGGGTGCAAGTGCCCTCCCTTCCGGCGATTGCCGGCTGGCCGCGGGCGCGTCAGGCGCGGGGTAGCATGGCCGCCATGAGCGGGAGGCGAGTGGGCGTCCTTGTCGCGCTGGCGGTGGCCGCTGGCGTCGGAGGCGTTGGCTGGTGGTGGCTTTCCGCTGCTGACGTGGCCGCGACGCCGGAGGCCCGGCTGGCGCGGGAGCTGGCCGGTGAGCGTTGGTATTCCGTGCGGCTGCGGCATCGTCCGGTGGGGCATTACCACACGGTTGCCGAGCGCAGCGCCGGCGCGTATCGCTTCCGCAGCGAGTTGGAGTTCGCCTTGGCCGATGGTGCGGCGACGCGGATGGAGGACGAACTGCTCTTCGACGCCGAGCCGCCGCATGGGCTTGTTCGGGCCAGCCATGCGCGGCTTTGGGATGGGGCGCCCAAGATGAGTGTGGTCATTGCCGATGGCGTTGCCGCAATCGAAGAGCGCGGGGAAAAGCGCGAGGTGGCCGCGGAGTTCCACTTCGACTTGGCACGATACCTGGCGCTGGAACGATGGCTGCAGGTCATGCCAAGGCGGGTCGGGGAGACGAACGCGGTGCAGTCGCTGGATTTCGACCGACTCGCGCTGAAGCGCACGGTTTGGCGCGTGGTGGACGCGACCGGCGGCGAAGGCGGTGTCTCCGGCAAGCCCCGCGAGGTGGTTGTCGCCCGAGACGGGATGCTCGACGAGACGCGGATTCGCCTGGGTGCGGACCTTGCGCCGCTCACGCTTGCGCTGCCGCCGCTGTTCACCATCGATCGCGTTGCCGACCGGGGCAGGGCGCTCGCTTGGCGCGATGCGCAGATGGTCGGCGCCGCACCGTTCGCCGCAGGGTGGTGGCTGCTGCCTGTGCAACCCCCCATCGAACGCCCCGATGATTTGACGCGCCTGGTGCTCGACGCCGGGGAGGCGCCGGCCTGGCCGGGCGATTCGGTGCAGGCCGAAGGGCGCAGCCTGTTGCTGGGCGACGCGGGTCGCGTGCGTCCGGCCAGCGTGCGCGAACAGCAGGCCGCAACCGCCGCCACCCTCACGTTCCCGGCCGACGCGCCCGCCGTGCGCTCGCTGACGGAACGCGCGACGAAGGGGCTCGGCGACGCTCGGCAATTGGCGAATGCCTTGACGTGGTTCGTCCACAACCACCTGTCCTATCGCGAACATGCGTCCCTGCGCACGGTTCACGACACGCTGCGAGACCGAGTGGGCGACTGCTCCGAGTTCGCCGACGTGCTCACGTCCATGGCCCGCGCCGCCGGCCTGCCGGCGCGCACAGTGGTCGGCATTGCCTACAGCGCCGAGCAGCAGGGCTTCGCGCCTCACGCCTGGAACGAGATCGCCGTGGACGGCCACTGGCACGCCTTCGACCCGACCTGGGGGCAAATCCGCGCCGACGCCACCCACCTCGCGATCCCGGACGAGGACTTCGCCCGCACTCTTGCGGACTGGGCCGACGTGCACTTGCGGATCGTGGACGCCAGCCGGTGCGAAGAAGACTGCGGCCCCGCTGGTTAGTTGACTCAGGTGTTCCTGGCGCACCCCGACAACCCTGATAGGCTCACGCCCACTCGAGGGAGGGGTTCCATGAAGATCACGGATGTGGTGCTTGTGCGGTTGAAGCTGCCGAAAGATCCGGCGCGCGGTCGCATGTTTCTGCGGGTGGATACCGACGAGGGCATTTCCGGCATCTCCGAGGCGGGGCGGAGTCGGCGGATGATGCAGGTGTTTCTCGACGAGGCGGTGAAGCCGCTCATCGTCGGAATGGATCCACGCCAGCCGCGGGTGATTCGTGAAGTCCTGGCCCTGGGCGATGGCCAGCGGGCGACGCGGTTGCCGTCGCAGGTGGTGGGCGCGATCGACGTGGCGCTGTGGGACATCACCGGCAAGGCCGCCGGGTTGCCGCTCTATGCCGTCTTCGGCGGCGCCTTTCGCACCGAGATTCCCCTCTACTGGAGCCGCGGCAACGGCTGGCGCAAGTCTCCCGAGGAGATGCTGGCCGAAGTGCAGGAGGGCTACGAGCGCGGCTTTCGCGCCTTCAAGATTCGCATGGACTGGCGCGACTATCGCCAGGACTCCAACCCGCGCAAGGACTTCGTCCTGTTCGAGGCGTGCCGCGAGTGGCTGCCGGACGACGTGCCGCTCTCCTTCGACGCCAACAACGGCTATTCCGTGCCCACCGCCATCGAGCAGGGCAGGCGCTTCGAGGAGCTCGGCATCGCTCACTTCGAGGAGCCGCTGCCGCAATACGACCTTGCCGGGCTCAGGCAGGTGGTGGATGCGCTCGATTGCGCGGTGTCCTCCGGCGAGCAGGAGACCTCCGCCTGGCGCATCCGCGACATGATCCTCCTCGGCAATCCCGACATCGTCCAGCCCGATGTGCTCAACGTGGGCGGCCTGTCCGAGATGCTGCGCACCTATGAGATGGCGGTGGCCGCGAACAAGGTCGTCATGCCGCACAGCCCCAACGTGGGGGCGAATCTGGTGGCGAGCCTCCATGCCTACGCGGGCGTGCGCAATGCGGTGCGGCCGCACGAGTTCTCGGAAGAGTTCACCGGCCCCGCGGAGGCGGTGGCGGACCTGTTCGCGGAACCCGTCATCCCCCAGGGCGGTGTCATCCGACTCCCGGATCGCCCCGGCCTTGGCCTCGAACTCAATCCCGACCTGACTCCGGAGGCCGACTGAGCCATGCGCATCGCCACCTGGAACGTGAACGGCCTGCGGGCGCGGCTGGAGTTCGTGCTGCACTGGCTCAGGGCGAGGCAGCCGGATGTGGTCGGGATGCAGGAGACCAAGGCATCCGACGACGACTTTCCGCAGGAAGAACTCGCGGCACTTGGCTACAAGGTGATCAACCACGGCCAGAAGGGCTGGAACGGGGTCGCCATCGTCAGCCGCGAAGACGCCGAGGTGAAGACGCTGGGCCTGCCGGGCCGAGAGGAGGACGGTGCGCGGCTGTTGCGGGCGCAGGTGCGCGGCATCGACTTCACCACGGTGTACTGCCCCAACGGCAAGGACCTGGGCCATGCCGACTTCCCCATGAAGCTCGACTGGTTCCTGAGCCTGAAGGAGTTTCTGGACAGCAACGTCGGGGCGGATTCCGTGCTTTGCGGCGACTTCAATGTCGTGCCCGAGCCGGCGGACTGCTGGCGCGGCGAGGCCGCGGACGGCACGATCTTCTGCACGGAGGAGGAGAGGGGACGCTACTCGGCGCTCTTGTCACTCGGCTTCACGGACCTCTTCCGCCACCTCCACCCCGACACCCAGGCGTTCTCGTGGTGGGACTATCGCGGTGGCGCCTTCCATCGCGGCATGGGCCTGCGCATCGACATGCTCCTTGGCGGCGCCAACATCGCGAGCCGCGTCACCAACGCCGAGATCGACCGCGAATACCGCAAGAAGAAAGACGGCCACATCGCCTCGGATCACGCCCCGGTGTTCGCGGACCTGGCGGACTGATCTTCCTGCCGACGCGTCTGGCGTAGGGTAGGCTTGCGCGGACTCGGTTCGGGCCGGGCGGAGGGAAGTGGATGCTTGAGGATATGAGGCTCGATGGTCGCTCTGCCGTGGTCACCGGCGGCGGGCGCGGGCTTGGGCGGGCGATGGCGAAAGCGCTTGCCAAGGCCGGCGCCAATGTGCTGGTGGCGGCGCGGACACAGGCGCAGGTGGATGAGGCGGTGGCCGAAATCCGCAGCGATGGCGGGCGTGCCGCCGCCCACACCGCAGACGTGACGGATTCGGCGCAGGTGGATGCGATGGTTGCGGCCTGCGTTGGCGAGTTCGGTGCCATCGACATCATGGTGGCCAACGCCGGCGGCGGTGGCGTGCAGGGCGATTGGCCGTTCTGGGAGTATCCGGACGACGCCTTCGAGACCGTCCTCGCCACCAACCTCAAGAGCAACTTCTACTGCGGTCGCGCCGCGTCTCGGTACATGGTGGAACGCGGCGACGGCGGTGTCATCATCAATACCTCGTCCGGGACGGCGCTGCGCGGCAATCGCTCGTTCGCCTATCCCACCGCCAAGGGCGGCCAGATCAGCCTCACGAAGAGCATGGCCACCATGCTGGGGCCGCAGGGCATCCGCGTGAACGTCATCGTGCCTGGCTTCGTGGCCCAACGGCCGGCACGGGACGAACGCGAAGCGACGACTCGCGCCCAGCGCGGCGCGCGGATTCCGGTGCGGCGGATTGGCGAGTGGTGGGAACTCGGTCCGCTGGCGGTGTACCTCGCCTCCGATGCGTCGCGTTACGTCACCGGGCAGATGTTCATCATCGATGGCGGCGGGCTTGCCGGCGGCATTGGCCCGACCGGATTCGTGCCGAGCCACTTGCATGGAAGTACGCCTCCGGCGACGGGGACATGCCCGAACTTTCCCTGCGCGTCAGCGGTCGAGGAAGCTTCCCCGGCTGAAGGCTCCGAGGCTCTGAACCCGGAGGGGGCGGGCTGATGGAACATTTCGAGATGCAGGGCCGCACCGCGATCCTGCTCGGTGCCGAGACGCCTGCCGGCGACGCCATTGCCCGGGCCTATCAGGAGGCGGGCGCAGAGGTGGCGCCGGCGCGGCGAGTCGATCCCACCGGAGAGCCGTTCGATGTCCTGGCGATTGCCCAGGATGCCTTTCAGGCAAGCCCCATCGAGGATGTGAACGACGCCACCCTGGATGCGGTGATGGCCGCCAACTTCCGCGATGTCTTCGTCGCCGTGCGGGCCGCGCGCGGGCGCATCCGCAAACCTGGCCGCATCGTCATCGTCACCAGCGTGCTTGGCGAGCGGGGCCTTGCCAACTGTACCGCCTACGCGGCTGCCCAGGGCGCGGTACACAACTTCATCCGCGCTGCGGCGCAGGAGTTCGCGCCGGAGGGGATTTCCGTCAACGGCATCGCGCTCGGTTGGATGGACTGGATGGACGATCGCATCGACCCGACCGATCCGGAGGCGGGGCGGGCGGTTCGCTTCACCATCCTCAAGCGACCGGGCACGGCTGACGAGATCGGGCCACTGGCGGTTTGGCTGTCGGGAAGCGGCGCCGGATTCGTCACCGGTCAGATCTGCACCGTCGATGGCGGCTTGACTGCGCACCTTTGAACACCCACGGAATCCACCTGAAAGGGCTGGAAGGGAGCTTGAGCCATGAAGGCAATCTGGAATGGGGCCACCATCGCCGAGAGTGACGACACGGTGGTGGTGGAGGGCAACCATTACTTCCCGAGGTCGGCTGTTGGGGATGAGTACCTCGCCCCGAGCGATCACGAGACGTTCTGTCCGTGGAAGGGCACGGCGCGCTACTTGCACATCGTGGTGGACGGCGCGACCAACGCGGACGCGGCGTGGTACTACCCGGCGCCAAAGGCCGCCGCGGCAGAGATTCTCGATCGCGTGGCGTTCTGGCACGGGGTGGAGGTGTCGCCGTAGGCACGCCGGTTGATCGATGTTCCGTCCGTGATGGATGACATCGGCCCTTCAAGCGCGCCTGCGTGCATGGAGGGCGGGATGCCCTCCCTCCGGAGACGGCCGTCGTTCCACTTTGGCGCGTCGACGAAACGGCGCATCGCCCCGAAACGGCGCATCGCCCCACCGCAGGGAGGGCGTCTCGCCCTCCCTGCACGCCGCCGGCGCGTCATGGCCGCGAGCGTGTGGCTGGGGCTGCTGCTTGGGGCGCCGGCGGCTGCCAAGGACATCACCATCGCCTTTGGCGCCGAGCCCACGCAGGTCGATCCCACCCGCTCTTCCGCCGGGGTGGACCTCTACTACATCGATCTCTTCTACGAGGGCCTCCTCACCGTCAATACAGACCTCGATCGCGTCAACTGGCTCGCCGAATCCTGGCGTGTGCTGGAGCGCCACGGCTTGCCCGTGATCGAGGTCACGCTGCGCGACGGCGTACGCTTCCACAACGGCGAGGAGCTCACCGCCGAGGATGTGGCCTTCTCCTTCAAGCGCCTCACCGATCCCGAATCCCGCACCGCCGGTCGGCTGCGCTACGTGGAACGCGTGGACGTGCTGGCCGAACGCCGCCTGGAGATGGTGCTCACAACCCCCGACGGCTCGCTCGAAGCCTTGAACCTCGTCCTCACCGCCATCCCCAAACGCCACTATCAGGAGGCAGGCGACGCCGGCGTGCAGGCGCATCCCATCGGCACCGGGCCCTGGCGCTTCGTCTCCCGCAAGCCTCGGGACGAGTTGGTGGTGGAGCGCTTCGAAGACTACTGGAACCCCGACGCCGCGCCATCGCCGGAAATCGACCGCCTCACCATCAAGATCATCCCCGAGGACACCACCCGCGTCGCCGCCTTCAAGACCGGCGCCGTGGATTGGATCGACGCCGTGCCGCCGGCACAGATCGCCGAGTTCGAGGCGATGGAGGGCGTGCGCGTGGTCTCCCTGCCGGCGCCCAACAACCTCTACATTGCCTTGAACGCCATCGACCCGGCGAGCCCGTTCCGGTTCGAGAAGGTGCGCCGGGCGGCGGCCCATGCGGTCGATTTCGACGCCATCGTCAAGTACATCCTCTATGGCCAGGGCATCCGCACCGCGCAGTTGGCGCCGGGCTCGCTGGGCTACGATCCGGGCTTGAAGCCCTGGCCCTACGACCCTGCCCGAGCACGGCAACTGCTGGCCGAGGCGGGCTTTCCCGCTGGCGTCAGCGTCAACTGCTACAACCTCACGACGCCCCGCGAGCCCTACATCAAGGAGATGGGGGAGACGGTGTTCGCCTATCTCACCGAAGCTGGCATTCGCTGCCGCATCGTTCAGCTCGAATACGGCGCCTGGATCAACCTGGGCCGAAGATTCGCCCGCCCGGAGATGGATGGCGTGATGAACGGCATGTGGGGGCAGGGGCTGCCCGGCGATCCGACCGATGCCTGGTCCGGCCACGTCCACACGGCGGGCGACGGCTGGGGCAACTATTCCTACCACTCCGACCCCGAACTCGACGCCCTCATCGAGGAACTGCGCACGACGATGGGGCATGAGCGGCGGGTGGAACTCATCCGCCACATCGCCCGCCTCAAGCACGAGCGCGTTGCCGGGGGGCTGCCGAGCTATCGCCCCATGATCACGCTGGCCTGGCGCGACACCCTCGACTTCCGGCCCTGGCCCGGCGCTTTCTGGCGCTCCATGCGGGGGTTGGGGCGGACCATGCCGGAGGCATCGGGAAGGTGAAGACCTATGTCCTGAAGCGCATCGCCCAGGGTCTGGTCGCCATCGTCGGCGCGCTGCTCATCGTCTTCGTGGCGCAGCGCCTCTCCGGCGACCCGGTGGCGCTGATGCTGCCGATGGATGCCGGCGAGGAGGACTTCGCCGCCATGCGCGCTGCACTCGGCCTCGACAAGCCCTTGCCGCTGCAGTTCGGCATCTTCCTCGGCAACGCCCTGCAAGGGGATTTCGGCCAGTCCTATCAATGGAACGCGCCGGCCATGCAGCTCATTCTGGAACGGCTGCCAGCGACGCTGGAACTCGCCCTCGCGGGTCTCGTGTTCGCGCTCCTGCTCGCCGTGCCGCTCGGAGTCCTTTCCGCCGTGCGCCGGGGCGGCCTCATCGACCGCGCCGGCAAGATCTTCGCCATGCTCGGCCAGGCGGTGCCAGGTTTCTGGATTGGCCTTTTGCTGATCCTCTTCATCGCCGTGGAGCTCAAGTGGCTGCCAGCGTTCGGGCGCGGCGACCTTTCGCACCTGATCCTGCCGGCCATTGCCCTGGGTTGGTACCCCGTGGCGGCGATGACGCGCACCCTGCGCTCGTCGATGCTGGACATTCTGGAAAGCGACTACGTGCGCATGGAACGCGCCATCGGCCTGCCGGAACGCGCCATCGTCTGGCGCTATGCCCTGCGCAACGCGATGGCGCCGCTCGCCACCATGATTGGGGTCTACTTCGCCAACATGCTGGGCGGCGCGTTCGTGATCGAGGTGGTGTTTGCCTGGCCGGGGGTTGGGCGCACGGTGGTGGAGGCGGTGTTCGCGCGCGATTTTCCGGTGGTGCAGGCGGGGGTTGTGCTTTCGGCGGTGGTCTTCGTGGCGGTGAACCTGCTCGTGGACCTTTCCTATGGCTTCATCGACCCGCGCATTCGCCATGACTGAAGCCGCGTTGCCACGTCCATTGCTGGGGCGGCTGCTGCGGGGTGCGGCGGCGCGGATCCGGGGGCGGGAGGGCGGATTCCCGTGGCTTGCGGCTTCGGTTCTTGCCACGGTTCTCGCTTGCGCCTTGCTGGGCCCGTGGATCGCTCCCCACAGTGCCGGGGCGATCTCCCTGGCGGAGGCGATGACTCCCCCGGCATGGGAAGAGGGCGGCAGCGCGAAGTTCCTGCTCGGCACGGACAACCTTGGCCGGGACATTCTCAGCCGGATCATCGCCGGAGCGCGGGTCTCGGCGGTGGTGGCGCTCTACGCCATCGTCATCTCCGGCCTCATCGGCGCGGTGCTGGGCATGGCAGCGGGCTACTTCGGCGGCGTGGTGGACGCCGTGATCTCGCGCCTGATCGACGTTCAGATGTCGGTGCCCTCCATCCCCCTGGCGATGCTGTTCGCGGCGGTGCTGCCGCCGGGGGAGGCGATGGTGATCTTCATCATCGTGCTCAGCTATTGGACGTGGTATGCCCGCATCGTCCGGGGCGAGGTGCTGAGCCTGCGCGAGCGGGACTTCATTGCGCTGGCCAGGATCGCCGGGGTGGGCACGTCGGTCATCTTCATCCGCCATCTGGCGCCCAACCTCTTGAACATCCTGCTGGTGCTGGCGACGCTGCAATTCGGCAGCGTCATCGTCTTCGAGGCGGGGCTGTCGTTCCTTGGGCTGGGCATCCAGCCGCCGCAGGTGTCGTGGGGCGGAATGCTGGCCGACGGCAGGAACTTCATCGAAGTGGCGTGGTGGCTCATCACCATGCCCGGCATCGCCATCATGGCGGCCTGCCTCGCCTCCAACCTGCTCGGCGACTGGCTGCGCGACACCTTCGACCCGGTCCGGCGACAGATTTAGGAACGTCGGTGGAAGAGGCTTCGTCCGATGCATCCCGCTCCGACAGGACCGGAGCAAGCACTGGCGGCGAGAGCATCCTGCCCTCCCGACGCGCCGAAGGAGCGAGACTGCTCGAGGTGCGGAAACTCAAGACCCACCTCTTTCTCAAGCGCGGCGTGGTGCGTGCCGTCGATGGCGTGAGCTTCGACCTTGCCGCCGGCCAAACGCTGGGCCTCATCGGCGAGTCCGGCAGCGGCAAGACCATGACCGGGCTGTCGCTGCTTGGCCTGCCTCCGAAGCCGGCGGGTCGCATCGTCTCCGGTTCCATTCGCCTGGGCGGCACGGAACTCGCCGGGATGGAGGAGGAAGCGCTGGCGGAAAGCGTGCGCGGCAGCCGCATTGCGATGATCTCGCAGGACCCCATGACTTCGCTGAACCCGGTGTTCACTATCGGCTCGCAAGTGGCCGCGCCCATTCGCGCCCATGTGCCGGAGAACCGCTCCCGCGCCGCCGCCTTGGACCTTGCCGTGCAGGAACTCGACCGGGTGCGCGTGCCTTCGGCGCGGGCCCGGGCGCGGGACTATCCGCATCAGTTCAGCGGCGGGATGCGCCAGCGCGTGGTGGCGGCGATGGCCATCGCCTGCATCGCCGTGATGTATGCGGGACGGATCGTGGAGCTGGCCGATGTGGACGCGCTTTATGGCGACCCGCGCCACCCCTATACGCAGGGGTTGTTGGCATCGGTGCCGCGGCTGGGGCGGCGCAAGCGCCTGGTCTCCATTCCGGGCAACCCGCCGAATCCGCTGGCCTTGCCCAGCGGCTGTGCGTTCCATCCACGTTGTCCGAGCGCCACCGAGAGGTGCAGGAACGAGGCGCCGCCGGAAGTGACGCTGACGGCCGGTGCCGGTGACTCCCGTCGCGTCGCTTGCTGGCTGGAGGCGTGAGCGCCGTGCCCTTGCTGGAGCTCGACGACGTGGCCTGCCACTTCCGCGTGCCCGGCGGTCTGGTGCGGGCCGTGGATGGCGTCTCGTTCGTCGTCGAGAAGGGCGAGACCTTCGCCCTCGTGGGCGAGTCCGGCTGCGGCAAGAGCACCCTCGCGAAGACCATACTGCGGTTGCATCCGCTCGTGCGCGGCACGATCCGCTTCGATGGCGAGGATGTGACCGGGCTGCGCGGCGCCGACGCGAAGCGCTACCGCGCCAGGGTGCAGGCGGTGTTCCAGGACCCATACAGTTCCCTCAATCCGCGCCTCAAGGTGCATACCATCCTCGCCGAGCCCCTTCGCGCACACGGGACGCCGCGAAGGCAAGTCGGGCCGAAGGTGGAGCGGGTGTTGTCATTGGTGGGGCTGCCGGCATCGTCGGCACAGCTCTATCCGCACGAGTTCTCCGGCGGCCAGCGCCAGCGCATCGCCATCGCCCGGGCGCTCATTCTGGAACCGGACCTGGTGGTGCTCGACGAGCCCATCTCCGCCCTCGACGTCTCCATCCGCGCCCAGATCCTGAGTCTGCTCGAGCAGTTGCAGCAAGAGCTCGGCCTCACCTACCTCCTGATCGCCCACGACCTCGCATTGGTGGAATACGCGGCGGACCTGGTGGGCGTGATGTATCTGGGCGAGATCGTCGAAACCGGCCCGGCCCTGCCCCTGTTCGACGCCCCCGGGCACCCCTACACGCAGACCCTCCTCGCCGCCGTGCCCCACCCCGACCCCTCCGCTCCGCGTGGGGCCGCAGACATCCGCGGCGAAGTCGCAAGCGCCCTGACGCCACCCCCCGGCTGTCGCTTCCACCCCCGCTGCCCATCCTGCATGGCCATATGCAGCGAACGAGCACCGCAGGTGGCAGCGGTCTCGCCGCACCACGCCGTCTCCTGCCACCTGCACTGATTCAGGGGGCTCCTCACGTTCATTTGGCGCGGCCTGCCCCCCTCCGAAGAAGCCAGGAGGCCTTCCCGCTCCCCCTACTGGTTCGTTGGCACGACCTGCACTATGGCGGCGTCTGCGCCGTCCTCGACGATGTAGAGGTAGCCGTCGTGGGCGCGGATGTCGCGGATGCGGCGGCCCATTTCCGTGAAGAGCGGCTCCTCGGCCACCACTTCGCCGCCGTGGATGTCGAGCCTTCGCACCTCGCGGTCCACGAGGGCGCCGACGAAGAGGTCGCCCTGCCACTCCGGGAAGCGGTCGCCTTCATATACCGCGAGACCAGACGGGGCGATGGATGGCGTCCAGTGGTGGATGGGGGCGGCCATGCCGGCGGCTTCCTTGAACGGCGAGATGTAGGCGCCGTTGTAGTCGATGCCGTGAGTGACGGCCGGCCAGCCGTAGTTTGCGCCGGGTGCGAGGACGTTGGTTTCGTCGCCGCCGCGGGCGCCGTGTTCGTGCAGATAGACGGTGCCGTCTGCTGCCAGCGCCAGTCCCTGGGGATTGCGGTGGCCGTAGGTGTAGATCTCCGGCAACGCCTCTTCGATGCCAGCAAATGGATTGTCGTCGGGAACGCTGCCGTCGGTGTGGATGCGGACGGTCTTGCCAAGCAGGCTGCCGAGGTCCTGTGCCTGCTCGCGGAAGTCGAAGCCGTCGCCGGTGGTGAGGAGCAGCGTGCCGTCCGGCAGGAACGCCATGCGGCCGCCGTAGTGGACCGGGGTGGGTTTGCGCGGCATTGCCGAGAAGATCACCTCCGCGTCCATCAGCCTGTCGCCTTGCAGGCGGGCCTTGAGCACTTCGGTGGCGTTGTCGTCCTGGGGCAGGGCGGCGTAGGAGAGAAAGAGCGTGCCGTTGGCGGCGAAGTCGGGATGCAACAGCACGTCGAACAGACCCCCTTGGCTGCGTCGATGCACCGGCGGCACGCCAGCGATGGGAGCGCCCACGCTGCCGTCTGCGGAAACCCGACGCAGCGTGCCGCCGAGTTCCGTCACCAGCATGCCGCCGCCGGGCAGGAAGGCGACACACCACGGAAAATCGAGCCCTTCGGCGACCCTTTCGAGGCGATATTCCGCGCCAGATGCGCCGACGCTGGCGCAAGCTAGGCCCGCCGCCACCATGGCCCGCCACGTGCGTGACAGCCTGCCTTCGCTCACGCGTGCGATGCGTCCTTCCCCAGCCACGACACTCCGGCTATGTTGGCCACTTGGCATTGCAGGTGCAGGGTACATGACACGACGCATCGGGGCTTTCGTTTGCGCTGTGCTGGTCACCTATCTGGCCGGGTCGGCATTGTCCACGCAGATGATCCTGCACGAGGTCTCGTCGTTCGGCGTGCCGGTGGACTTTGCCACTCGCATCGGCGCGACGCTGCACGACCTCGCGGGGCTCGCCGCCGCCTACCTGCCCATCGTCGCCGTCGCCTTGGTTGTGGCATATCCGGTGACGGCACTGGCGCTGCGGTTCGTGCCCGGTCCGCGCGTTCTGGCCTATGCCATCGGCGGTGCGGCAGCGTTGTTTGCGCTGCACTCGCTTATGTTCGCGTTGCTGGGGATGCATCCGCTGCCGGCTACGCGTACGGGGCTTGGGATGGCGCTTCAGGCCGTGGCGGGTGGCATCGGCGGATGCGCCTTCGCCTGCCTGGCGCGTCCGCGGAAGACATCTGAGGGCGCGGGAATGGGGTGAGTTCGCCGCCGCATGCCGACTCACAACCGCCAGCGGGGGACGAGGCAGGTTTGCGTCGGGACATCGACCTTGGTTCTCGTGCCCGGTGGACTGTCGAACTCCAATGCCCGTTGCAGCTCGATGCCGACCGTGACGGCAACCTCATTGGCGCCGGGGGAGTTGCCGCGCCGTCTCGGCTTCGAGTCGCCAGCCGCGCAAACTTCGAGGACATCAGCCTGCGCCGACAGCCGCGCTTTCTGGAGGCGCGTCTTTCTGCAGGCAAGGCGTCTCGTCAACGCGCCGGAGGGCATGCCCATACGCGCCAGCGCCACAAGAACCGTTGCCTTTCGGCACGCTTCCTGCCCCAGCCCAGGCCGTCCTGTCACCCTGTCGGCATTCGGCCAGCTTGCGCCGTCCGAAGTCCGACAGGCTGCTAGCCTGGATTATTCATGATTGTTCATGATCTGATGGGACAAAAGCCCTTGGCTCTGCGAAAATGGCGTTGCCAGACAACCGGTTGACGCAGGGAAGGGCTTTTGCATGGGTGACCATGCCACCAAACAGCGTGTGTTGTTCGAGGGCCTGTCGAAGAAGGGGGTGACGGTCCAGTTCGACCAGGAACATTCCAGTTCGGACGGGGGCGCGATTCTGCTCGAGGCCTGCGACGAGCGGCTTCGGTTGAGCGAGACGCTGGCGGGGTGCCTGTCGGACGATCGCGACCCGTCGAAGGTCGCCCATTCCCTTCGGGAGCTGTTTCGGCAGCGCCTGTTCGGCATCGCCTGCGGCTGCGCCGACGGCAACGACGCCGCCCGGCTGGCGCGCGATCCGGCGATGAAGCTGCCGACGGGACGGGATCCGGTCGCCGGCGAGTCGCTGGCGTCGCAGCCGACGCTGTCGCGGTTCGAGAACGCGGTGCGGCGGGGGGACCTGATGCGCCTGTCCGAGGCGTTGGCGGAGACGGTGACTGCCCGCCACAGACGGCGCAGGAGGCGGGTTCGGCGGATCACGGTCGATCTGGATCCGACGGTCGATCCGACCCATGGCGGCCAGCAGCTGACCTTCTTCGACGGCTTCCACGACACGTCCTGCCATCTGCCGCTGGGCGGGTTCCTGACCTTCGGCGACGAGGTGGAGCAGTGCCTGTTCTGCTGCGTCCTGCGCTCCGGCAAGGCGGCCGCGAAGCACGGCTGCATCGGTGTGTTGAAGCGCCTGCTGCCCCGGTTGCGGCGGGCGTTTCCCCAGGCGCGGCTGCGGATCCGCCTGGACGGGGGGCATTCCGGCGCCGAGCTGTTCGCGTTTTTCGAGGCGGAGCGACTGGAGTGCGTGGTGGGCATGGCGAAGAACCCGGCGCCGGGTCGTCTTGCCGAACCGCCGATGGAGGAGGTGCGATCCGATTTCGAGGCCGGGCACACGTCGGCTCGCCGCCATGGCGAGTTCGCCTGCCGGGCCAGGAGCTGGCCCCATGAGCGCCGGATCGTCGTCAAGGCCGAGGTGACCTCCCATTTCGGCCGGCCATCGAAGGACAACCCGCGGTTCGTGGTCACCAACCTCAAGACGACCCCCCAGCACGTCTACGAAACGGTGCACTGCGCCCGGGGCGATGCCGGGAACCGGTTGAAGGAACTCGAGCAGGGCCTGGAGATCGACCGCACCAGCTGCACGCGCTTCCTGGCCAGCCAGTTCCGCGTCCTGATGACGGCGGCCGCCTGCGTGCCGATGCAGGAACTTCGCCTGAAGGCTCGGCGGACGGGCTGTGCGCGCGCCCAGGTCGGCACCTTGCGGCTGCGCCTGCCGAAGCTCGGCGCCTGGATCGAGACGTCGGTTCGGCGCATCGTCGTCCACCTGCCGCTGGGCGCCCCGTTCGCCGACGACTGGCGCCGCATCGCGCGCTCGGTCGGCGCGGTCGCGACCTGACCCGACCCGACCGCTTCGCCGGTTCGCCCACGGATCCGCCGATCCGCGGCGGCGCTCGCCCCGAATCCGGCCATGCCGGCGAGGAGCGCCGAAAATGCCGATCGGCCAGCAGGGAAACACCCCGATTCGCTCCCAGGCACCGCACTTCCCACGAAGGTCCCTCCCTGCGACCGCGTTTGAACCTCCACTGCCAACCTTCGTGAATAATCCGGGCTAGAAGGTGCGGCGGTGGATTGTCGAGCCGCGCGGAAATCGAGAACAGCGGAAACACTCCGCCTTGGATGCGCGAGGAAGATGGCGTCCCGCTTCCGCCACCCATTCCCCGGAGCCAAACTCCACCCGCTCATCGAGCGCCACTGCGGGTTCCGTGAACATGGTTCGCTCCCTCTGCATTCGAGGCCGATGCCACAGCGTCCGTCGGCCCGGTTCCCGTCAGGCCGCCTCGCGCACCTTCTGCTCGGCCACCACCTCGCGCATCCCTTCCCACTCGTCCCACATGTTGCAGAGCGCATCCTTCGACCGCTCCCAGGGATTGTTGCCGGCTTCGTATTCGAGCCATTCGCCGCGCTGACCCCGGTCCGGGTGGTCGGACACCCCGTTTGCCACCTTGTCTGGCTGCCGCTTCTTGTTGCGGATGCGGAAGATGATGTTCTTGCGCGACTCCGTGCCGTTCTCGTTGCGCGTTCCCGAATGCGGCATGTGGAAGACGGTGATGCAGGCGTCGCCGGGCTCCATCAGGACCTGCGTCGGTCGCGGCCAGCGCTTGCCGTCTGGCGTCGCCTCCGAGGTCTCGTCAAGGAACTGCTCGCGCACAGACTCCGGCAGATACACATGGCCACAGCGATTGGGCGCCTCGTGGTTGATCCTCGGCCAGCCCGGCCCTTCCGGGCCGATGTGGCCATTGACGCTGCGCTGCCACTGGAAGAAGCGCTCGGTGGCGTGGTGGGCGCCGCGCAGCAGCGCCGTCTGGCCGCAGCCCTCCCGGGTCTGGTCGTTCAGGCACACGAACACGAACGCAGTGAAGCTTCCCATGCCGAGGGTCATTTCCGGGTCTTCGAACAGCGGCACGCTGTTGTGCCCCATCACGTCCGCGCTGCGGCCGATGTCGCCCTTCGGCCCCGAACCGATGTAGTGGCGGTAGTTCTCCTCCGGCGTGCCCTCGAGCACCTCCTGCGGCACGCGGATCGTGCAAAGGCCGTCCATGTGCGACTCGGCGCCGTAGTGGGGCTGGTCGCGGTCCCGATAGCCAAGATTGTTGAAGTGATCGCCGGGCGGGCGGGCCTTGTTGACGCCCACCTGACAGATCGACGGCGGATCGAACTGCCCCATCGCCTCGTGCAGGATGGGAGTCACGCTCGACGCGTTCACGAGGTCGGTCATCGCCGCCTTGCCGCCGACGTATTCCCCCTTCTTCGCCGTGCGGATGCAATCGAGCGCCGCTGCCACCAAACTCGGCGCAACCGCCTGCTTCACCACCACATAGCCATCGCCATAGAGCGTCTGCTTCTGCTCCAGCGTCAACGCATCCGCCATCGGTTCCTCCCTTGCACGCGATCGAATGACGCCGGATTGTAGCGACACGCAGCGCCAGTCATGCGAGGGAGCGCAGGAACTTCGCCTCCTTGCGCGCGACTTCCAGCGCATTCTTGCCGTTGTGGTTGACGATGCGGGCATTGGCGCCGAGCTCCAGCAGCGCCTCGGCGCTGGCAACGCAGCCGTCATAGGTGGCGCGGTGCAGCGGCGTGCGCCCCTTGCGGTCCTGCTTGTCCATGTTCGCGCCGCGACGGACCAGGAGCCGCACCACCGCCGCCTCGTCGGCTTCCGCGGCCAGATGCAGCGGGGCGCGATGCACTCTCGTGAGGGCGTTCACGTCCGCCCCGGCATCAAGCAGGAGATTCGTGCAGTCCACCGAACCAGCGCGCGCCGCCCAGTGCAAGGGCGTGACGGCATAGGGCTGTTCCGCGCTGACGAGGCTTGGGTCGTCGGCCAGCAGGGCCTCGAGCCGTGCCGCGTCGTCAAGGCCAGCCGCCGAGCAGGCGTCGTAGTTGGCGCCGTCCTCGATCAGGATGCGTGCCACTTCGCGCTTGCCGGCGTTGGAGCGGAAGTCGTTGTCGTCTTTCCACGGGCCGGGCGCCACCGCCTCGTGCAGGGACGTGGCGCCGCGCTCGCCATTGCCCTTGATCGGCAGCTCGTGATGCACCCGCGCGCCGTGTTCGATGAGCAGCCGGGCGAGGTCGGGATAGCCACCCCAGGCGGCCCAGTACATGAGCGAGAGATTGTCCGGCCAGCCCGTGTGCGGCTTGCGCACCGAAACCGGCGTCGCGTCGAAGAGGCCAGCCTCGAAGACCTCCCGAAGCGTGTCCGTGGCGCCCGCCCAGGCAGCCTCGTGCAGCACGTTGTATTCGCTTTCGTCGAGTTCCAGCCGCACTCCGCGCCCAATCAGCACCCGCACCGCCGTCCCGGCGCCGCGCATCCCCACCAGCACGGAAAGGAGGCGGTTGCCTATCCGCGCAAGCACGTCCGGGTGCGCCTCCATCAACTCGACCATCCTGTCGGGGGCAGACTCCGCCTCCCAACGGCGAGGGTTCGCGCCCATCGCCGCGCGGACCAGCTGCTGCTCGGCAAGGGTGAGGTCGGGGCGGTGCAGGTTGCGCAGAAACCAATTGCTCAGGAACAGTTCAACGGCATCCATCGCCGGCTCTCCTCAATCCATGCGCGTCTCGGGGGCGCCCGGCAGCTGCTTCGCGATCGCTGCTGGCGGTTCGGCCGCTCGCGTGGCCCGACGCACGCCTTTCTTGGGTTTCCTTCCAGCGTGCGTCCAAGGGCATATCCTATTCCTTCGACAAGGCAGTTTCCTGCCGTTCACGTCGCGGTGGTGCTTTAAGATCGGTGACTTTGTTTGAGCCAAGCGTTGCTTGTTGGGGGAGACATGGCGGAAGTGAATCCGAACGGAGTGCTGGCGGGCCAGGTTGCCGTGGTGACCGGGGCCAGCCGGGGAATCGGCGAGGCCATCGCCAAGCGCATGGCGATGGAAGGGGCGAAGGTGGTGGTCTCCGCCCGCACCGTGGAGGCATCCGACCACTTCCTGCCGGGCACGATCAAGCAATGCGTTGCCAAGATCGAAGCCGCCGGCGGTCAGGCAGCGGCGGTGCGCTGCAACCTCGCGGACCCGGAAGACCGCAAGCGTCTGATCGAACAGAGCGAGGCAGCGTTCGGCCCCGTTGACATCCTCGTCAACAACGCTGCGGTGACGTGGTTTCTGCCGGTCACCGACTTCAACGAAAAGCGCTACCGCACCATGATGGACGTGCAGGTGTATGCGCCCTTCGAGCTCGCGCAGATGGTGCTGCCCGGCATGATCGAGCGCGGACGAGGCTGGATCCTCAACATCTCCTCCCACGCCGCGATCCACCCACAAGCCGCCGCACCAGGCGGCCACGGCGGCACCGTGTACGGCATGTGCAAGGCGGCGCTGGAACGCTTCACCACCGGCCTCGCGCAGGAGCTGTACGGCAAGGGCGTGGGCGTCAACGTAATCTCCCCCGGCCTCGTCGCGACGCCAGGCGTCGTCCACCACAAGCTCATCAACGACAGCAACAAGGACCGCGTCACCCCGGTCGAGCACATGGCCGAAGCGTGCCTGCGCCTCTGCCGCGGCGACGCCGCCGAAATCACCGGTCGCATCGACTACGCAGACCAAGTAATCGAGGAGTTCAGCCTGGAGCCGGCCGACCTCGTCTAGCGAACCAACCCAAGTCGACTCCTCGGAGTGCACAGCGTGGGGCGCCTCCCCTGCCGCTGCCCCCTTCGGGGAAGCCCGAAACGTCGCCAGGTTCTCGGCCGGGGTTGGTGCGCGCCCCCACCATAGAGTCGTCACGGCGCACAGTCGCCCAACGGAGCCCGCGCCTCCAACAGCCTTCGCGGAAAGCGCCAGCGGCTCCGTCGCTTCCGCTGCGAGCCGAAGCGCACTGGCGGGGGAACCATGGCGCCATTGTTGGTCGCCATTCCCGACACACATGGTCGCCATTCCCGACACACAAACATTTCGTCCCACAGGGAATGGGGCAATGTCCCACGCTGGCCCGGCGCTCCGCGCCCTGTGTCCATCGGCCATGGCGTTCGGACGCGGAACGGCCGCTTGCGCACCACCTGGTCTCGCGCTGCGGATGTCGTTCGGAGACTACGCGAACCGCGCCGGCGCGCCGTTGCGGAACACCTCGACAGCTGCGCAGCGACGGCTTCGCGAAGGCCCTCGGGAGCCGACCGCCCAACCCACGCCGCCCGCACCCGCGACGTGCGGCGAAACCGCGTCACGCTCCGCGACGGCGATGTGCGAAATCGTCCGCACGTGTGATCCATTGCGCATGGTCGTGTGGGACGAAATGTTTGTGTGTCGGATAACGGTGTCTAAGTCCGTTCGCTGCGTGGATCGATGGCTTCAACCGGTTGGGCGCGCTTACACTCCGCGACTGCCCTTGGAAAGGAACGCGGGTGAGGGATCTGAGCGACAGCCTGACGCAAGTGCGCCTCCGGAACTACAAGAGCATCGCCTCATGCGACCTCGAAGTCGGATCCGTCGTGATCCTCGTGGGGCCGAACGGCGCCGGCAAGAGCAACTTCCTGGACGCCCTGCGGTTTGTCGCCGACGCGCTACGCGGGTCGCTCGCCGGCGTCATTGAAGAGCGCGGTGGATTCCGGGAGATCCGCCATCGGGGCAAAGCGGTTGCGCGTAGCTTGGCCGTCGTATTGAGGTTCGACCTGTCCGAGGGCAAGGGCTGGTATGGGTTCCGGCTCGAACGACGCGGCGACGGCTACGTCGTGGCAAGGGAAAGCTGCAAAGTCGAAACCGAACGGAAGACCAATGGATTCACTGTGGTTGAGGGGGAGGTCGAAGTTGGCCCCCGGGCCAAGCCCCCCGCCGACTCAGCGGAACTCTACCTCGCCAGAATGGGCCGTATCGGGCCCTTCGATACGGTATTCCAGCACCTCTCCGGAATGGCCTTCTGCAATCCCAATGTGGACCGCATCCGCAGCCTGCAGGCCCCGGATGACGGCCGATTGCTCCAGCGAGACGGCAGCAATCTGGCTAGTGTTCTGCGGCGACTCAACGCGACGGCGCCGGAGTGGAAGCGGTCGACAACTACCTGCATGCCATGGCTCCGCAGCTCGTGGGCGTGGAGGCATGCCGACTAGGGCCCATGGCGACGTTGCAGTTCCTGCAAGGTGCGCCTGACGGCAACGACGACAAAGGGGCGAAGCAACGCAAGTTCTTCGCCCAAAACATGTCGGACGGGACGCTCCGGGGACTCGCGGTTCTGGTGGCCCTGCTACAAGCCGCCGGCGACGGTCGAGCGAGTCTGGTAGGCATTGAGGAACCGGAGCTGGCGCTCCACCCTGGGGCCCTTGGCGCGGTGATGGACGCCATCCTCGAAGCAAGCGAGTCCACGCAGACGTTCGTGACCACGCACAGCGTAGAACTGCTGGACCACGAGGAACTGCCTTGTCGTGCCGTCTTTCCGGTGGAACTCAACGCGGGGCAGTCACACATCGACTCGCTGGACAACGCATGCCTCGAGGCAATCGACAGAGGCGACTTCACCGTCGGCGAGCTTCTCAGCATGGGCCAAGCAGCACCTCGGTTCTCGGCTCCCGACAGACGTGTGCTTTTTCCGAGACGCTGACTTGAGGCGCAGGAACTGAGCCCGTGTCAACAATCGTGCCCACTGTCGAAGGCCATGGGGAAGTCCAAGCCATTCGGACCCTCGTCGTGAGGACAGCTAAGCTAGTGGCCCCGGATGTCTACGTCAATGTGGCACGGCCAATCCGCGCAAAGCGACACCTTGTCGTCAAGCCGGGCGAATTCGAGAAGCGGATTCGTCTTGCAGCAAGCAAAGGCGGATGCGACGGTCGGATTCTCGTGCTTTTTGGATGCGGACCAAGACTGTCCCGCCGAGATCGGCCCGCGATTGTTGGAGCGCGCCCAACAGGAGCGCGGTGATCGGAAGATCGCCGTCGTGATTGCGAAGGCTGAATATGAAGCATGGTTCGTGGCGGCAGCGCCCTCCCTTGTCGATGCAAGGGTACTGACCGCGAACGTAATCGCGCCGGCCGATCCGGAGTCGCTTGGCAGTCCAAAAGACTGGATCAGGGAGCGGATGCAGGACGGGCGATACCGAGAGACGACGCACCAAGCCACTCTCACCAGCCGTTTCGATCTGGCGATGGCCCGCAACGCCGCGCCATCTTTCGACAAGATGTGCCGCTCGGTCGCGGCCCTGCTTGACTAACGGAACCATGAGCAGGACCGGTGTACCAGACACACAAACATTCCGTCCCACAGGCGACCCGGCGATGTCTCACGTGCATCGCCGACCGCGCCGGCCTGGCGCAGCTGCCCGGAGGGCATGGAGGCGGGCGCCGACGGCAAGTCGCGCGCATGCCCGGACGGCGGGGCGGCGCCGGTGTCGGTTCCGGCGCGTCTGTGCACGCTTCGAGAAGCTCGATGTGCTGTACGTCGGCTTCCTCCACATCGCCCTGATCCGTCGAAGCCCTCATCCGCTAACTTGCGTTGACACGCCCTGATACAGGACAAGTCCATGTGTTGCCAACAGCATCGCGCGAGTGGGCTTGCGCCGCCGCTTCGCTCGCGCAATGCTGCGCTCACATCCTTCGTGCCGGAGTGCCGCCTGACATGTCCCTCGTAGAAACGATCGAACAGCAACAGGAAGAGCTCGCCCGCTGGCGTCGGGACATTCATGCCCACCCTGAACTCGGCTTCGAGGAGCATCGCACGTCGGAATTCGTCGCGGCCAAGCTCGAAGAGTTCGGGGTGCAGGTGCATCGTGGAATCGGCGGCACCGGCGTGGTCGGGGTGCTGCGGGTGGGCAACGAAACCAAGTCCATTGGCCTGCGTGCCGACATGGACGCATTGCCCATCCTCGAGGAAAACACCTTCGACCATCGTTCCCGGCACGACGGCCACATGCACGCCTGCGGCCACGACGGTCACACGGTCATGCTGCTCGGTGCCGCCAAGTACCTCTCCGAGACGCGCAACTTCCGCGGCCAGGTCAATTTCATCTTCCAGCCGGCGGAAGAGGGCATTGGCGGCGCCAAGGCGATGGTCGATGACGGCCTCTTCCGCGACTTTCCCTGCGACATCCTGTTCGCCATGCACAATGCGCCGGGCATGCCGGTCGGCAGTTTCGGCGTGAAGAAAGGCGTGGTCACCGCCGCCGGCGCCTTCTTCGACATCGAGATCAAGGGACGCGGCGCCCACGGTGCCTATCCGCAGCACGGCGTGGATCCGGTGGTGGTCGGGGCGCAGATGGTGAACGCAATCCAAAGCATCGTCTCGCGCAACGTGGGCCCCACCGAGGTGGCGGTGGTTTCCATCACGCAGTTCCATGCTGGCGACGCCTACAACGTCATCCCGGGCAGCGCCCACTTAAGTGGCACGGCGCGCACCTTCTCCAAGTCTGTGATGGAGCGGGTGCAGGAACGCATGACCGAACTCGCCCAAACCGTGGCCGCTGGCTTCGGCGCTACCGCGGAGGTGGACTTCCGCACCATCTTCCACCCGGTGGTGAACGACGAGAACGCCGCCGAAATCGCCGGCAGTGTCTGCGACGATCTGGTCGGCGCCGATCACGTCCGCCGGGACCTCTCCGCCGGCACGGGCTCCGAGGACTTCTCGTTCATGCTCGAGGAAGTCCCCGGCTGCTACCTCCTGATCGGCAACAGCGACGACACCCACCAACGCCCGGTCCACAACCCCGGCTACGACTTCAACGACAAAGCCTTGTCCGGCGGCGCCAGCTTCTTCGCCCGCGTGGTCGAACGCCATTTGGAAGCCGGGTAGTCACCCACGAGCCGCGCCGCCGCCGCGGCCCCTTGGGCATGGCCCGAAGAGCGCTGGCGGCGGATGGTGGAGAAGGCACGGGCTGGACGCTCGCGCTCAAGCCGGCCACGTGGCCGGAGGGCGCGAAATGCGCGGTGGCGCTTTCCTTCGACTCCGACCGCGAACCCTCGCCCTGCGCAGTGGCGAAGGCTCACCAGGCCGCCTGAGCCAAGGCCGGCACATGCGAACCGGGTAGAGACGCCCCTCCTGTCTTCTCCCCGGGGGCGAGAGAGCGTCCTCTTTCTCGGAGGGGCAGCCACGCCAATGCTCTCCATCACCTGCACCGTCTCGCGGTGCGGCCTCGGCGACTGCACGACGACAGGGCGAGTCAAATCCCGAGGTTCAGCAGGTTGTAGTTCTTCAGCACCGTCTGCCGCGTGTCTTCATTCCAGCGGTTTTGGGTTTCTTCGCCTTCGAGGGGAAGGTATCGGTAGGGCTCTTCCTGGGGGAAGCGCTGGGCTCGGGCGTCAATTGCGAGCCCGATGACTCGGGAGCGTTGGTGGATGCGGGCTGCGTCGTACACCACGGTTTCACCGCTCGGGCGGCGCTTGGCGACATTCAGCACCGCGTCGCGGCGGTGGAAGCCGAAGACGATGGAGACGCGGCGGTCTGGCGAGGTGTTGGCGAAGGAGCCGTGCAGCGCCTGCCGGTTGCAGATGACGACGTCGCCGGGTTCGCACAGCATGGGCACCGCGTCGGGCAGGCGGTCGCTGCCTGCGGCCTTCACTTCCGCCTTGATGTCGATCTTGCCGCGCCTGTGGCTGCCCGGCACCACCCACAGGGCGTTCTCCGGGGTGGTTCGGCAGAGCTGGGCCATGAAGTTGAAGCCGTGGATGCCTTCGTCCCACCGCGGATGGTTCCAATGCGTGTAGCCGTCCTGATGCCACGCCACAGACGTGCCGAGGCCGGGCTCCTTGATCCAGATGGAGTCGCCGAACGGGGCGAAGTCGGCGCCGTTGATGGCTTCGGTCACCTTGAGCAGTTGCGGATGGCCATATAGGCGCAGGCAGGAATCCATCACCTGGAGGATGCTGTTGATGAAATAGACCGTGTGCCGGGGTGCATCTTCGGCCGGCGTGGGCTCGGACATCTTCGCGGGATGCCGGCCGAAGTTTGCATCGGTGCCGCCGTAGGGGTCGGAGAGGGGCTTGGCGAACGAGAACACGGGCGTCGTGAAGGCGTCGCCGAATGCGCGGCGGCCATGGCGGTCGAGTTCGGCGTCCGGTGCGGTAGGGGCTCGATCCAGGAGGTCCCCGAGTTCGGAGCGAAGGTCGCCCAGTTCGTCCTCGCCCAGCACGCCTTCGAAGACATGGAAGCCGTGCTCCCGATACGCGGCGAGCGCATCGGGATGCGGCGTGCTGTCGGCGGCGAAGCGGAGGGGCCCACGATTGCCCAGCTCGTAGGCGCGCTTCTCGCCGGCGCGGAAGTAGTCCACCACGCCAGCTAGGAGCCTTCAGCCGGGGAAGCATCCCCGACCGCTGACGCGCAAGGAAGTACCGGCAATTCCCCCATCGCTGGGGGCGTACTTCCATGCAAGCCTGTCGGATTTGGCGATTCAGGCAAGATCGCGTTCATGTTGTTGATGGACGCCTGGCTGATGTCCTCGAAGTTTCGCACAAGTGGATCGAGACACGCTCTGCCTTCTGCCGCCGTCGGTCCAGGACTGGTTGCCGGACGACCATCCGGCGCGGTTCGTGGTGGACATCGTGGAGCGGCTGGACCTGAGCGCACTGGAGCGTCGATGCAGTGGCGGGGGCAAGGATCCGCATCATCCGTCGCTGTTGCCGGGCCTGCCGTTCCACGGCTGCGCGACGGGGGTCCTTTCGAGCCGCAGGCTGGAGCGGGCGACCCACGATTCGGTGGCGTACCGCTGCATTGCGGCGAACTCGCATCCGGACCACGACACGACCGCGAGTTTCCGCAAGCGCTTTCTCGATGAGCTGCAGGGGCTGTTCGTTCGGATTCTGTTGATCGCGCAGGAGACGGGCTTGCTGAAGCTGGGCAACGCGAGCCTGGACGGGACGAAGGTTCAGGCGAACGCGAGCCGGCACAAGGCGCTCGGCTGGCGGCGGTTCGCGGCGAATGGACGCTGACCTGCCTGGCGTGGAACCTGAAACGAATGCACGCCTTGCGTTGAGGGGTGCAACCCTCGTTTTTCGCTTGAACTGGACAATCGCGGCGCCTCCATAATCTCGGTGGCCAGCGTCGAAGAAGGTCTCCAATTGTGCCTCGAACTCGCTTTCATTGCCTGCCACAGCGATGTCGCTGATTCTCGACTCCTTGTGCGTCCAGTTGACGCCGATAGGTCGGTAGCTCACCGCAAAAGCCGTAAACCTCGTTGACTCGCGCTACGGCTTGTTCCTCGTCATCGTGGACGCAAACAGGCAGTCCCACTACAATTCTGGGGAGCGTCCCTGTCAGCACCTTCCGCTGCTTTCATGACCTCTGGGGCACCGTGCGATTGCGAATGGCTTCTTGACTAGCCATCCAAGTCACGCCATCTGCGACATGGCCTGCAGCTCTTCGAACCTCTGGAGTTAGAGCGGAAACAACCACTTTGTATGTGTCGCAATTCCTAGCCCGATCTTGGCTGCTGGTGGGTACCGTAACACGCGCCGGCCTACGGCATGGAACGACGCGACGTTCACAAAGACGGTCGTGCCGCTTGCACAAACTCATTCGCGGCTGGCGTGCTTCTCTGGAGAGTAACACATCCTGCCCCTCCCTCTCCAAATCACGACTCCTCGCGGTCCGCATCCATGACCTGCTTCAGGAAGGTCCATCTCGTGCCTGCCCGCTCGAAACCACTGCCTTCGTAGAGAGCTTGGGCGGGCGTGTTGAAGCTTGGCGTTTCTGTGTGGGCGGTGGCGATGTCCTTGGCGGCCAAGCGGCGGAATCCCTCGCGGATGAGTTCTCGGGTGAGCCCCTTGCCGCGGAAGGTGGGACGGGTGCCGACGGGTTCGAAGCTGCCGGAGCGGGAGAGGGGATCGGCCCAGCAGATGCAGCAGGCGGCGAAGTGTCCGGTGTCGTCTTCGACGACAAGATCGAGTGTTTCGTCGTAGGCAGGCGCGCGTCGCAGGGCTTCGTAGCGCTCGACGGTCCAGGAGCTCCCCACCCAGGCGTCGCGATGCACGGCCACGCGCTCGGCGATGTCGGCGGCGGTGACGTGTCGGACTCGATATTGGGCAGGGAGCCGTGGCGGCGGCAGTGGCAGGGCAAGGTTCCGTGCATAGAGGAAGGCGTGATGCCTCGTGCGCCTGTAGCCACGCCGCCGCAGGGCAGCGAGGCGGCCAGCATCGTCCTCGTTCGCCAGCATCGTCAGCCAGCGTCCGGCGTGGCGGGCATTGGGCAACGCACGAACGCCTTTCGCCCATTGCTCCATGTCTTCCACGTCCACCAGCCACGGATAGGCCGCCGGCGCTTGCCCTCGCATCGCCTCGGCCCAATCGAGCACGGCATTGCCAACCTCGCCACTCCAGGCGAGATCTTCCCGCAAGTCGACTTCCACGCCCGTGGGCGGCTCGAACCAGCCAAACCCGGCAACGCCGCTTGCATCGAACCAAAGGCGCAGCCAGGGAACCTCGCCCAGCGTCGCCAACCGATGCAGCGGCAGCCGCCAAACCACGTCCCCAGGCCGCAGATACGCCCCCTCCGGACGAGCGCCAGCGCGCTTGCCACAAAACGCGAGCAAGTTGTCAAGGAGCTCTCGCGAGAAGGGAAGCGATGTTGGAACGCTCATGCTTGCTACCGGTGCTGGCCCGGTCCTTCTGATGAAGGGTGTGCCTTGGCCCCCCACCGCACTCGCGGGGCCCCACCTGTACGATGTGAGGCACTGCTAGCGCCACAAGAACCGTTGCCTTTCGGCAACGCTTCTTGCCCCAGCCCAGGCCATCCTGTCACCCTGTCGGCATTCGGCCAGCTTGCGCCGTCCGAAGTCTGACAGGCTGCTAGAGTGGGAGGAGTGCGTGTCGGAGTTCGATCTGTTGGCCGCTGGGTTGGTGTGTGGTCGCTTGAGAACCTTTGCACGGATCCGATGGATGGTTCGGGGCGAGGCTTGCCGACGAGGGCGGCGTTGTTCTTTCGTGCCTCTAGCGCCGCAAAGCACCTTCACACGTGCGGTCGATGTGTTGCCGTCCAGCACATAGCCCAACATGCAGCCAATTGGAAGATCGGCCGCATATTTTTCGGTCACGAAGCGCCGGACGCCGCATCGCACATACTCGGTTGCATAGGAACGGATGCCGTCCTTTCCGGGCACGTTTAGCCGCTTGCACTCGTAGACCAGATAGCGGTCGCGCTCTTGGTCAAGGAGCACCGCCATGTCAGTCTTGCCTTTGCTGAAGGCGAGGCCCCTAGGCGTGTGCCCGAAGGGCTCGTAGTGGTACTCCAAGTGGTGGAACAGTCGCCTAGCCTGTGCGTCCTTCCCGACCACTGCCACCAGATTCTCCGTAATCATGTCTTCGACCGGGTTTTTGGGCAATACTGCGGTGCAGCGTGGCCATAGGGCAACGACGCGCTCCAGAAAGCGCTCGTCGAGCGTGCGGAACCGTGCGGTCCACGCACTTGCGTCGCCCTCCGTCATCAGCTCGGTTCGCTGACTTTCCCGATCCGGTCGGCGTCGTGCAGTTCCGTCGCCAGTGCGTCGGCGTCGGCGATTGCTGCCGAGCGTAGCCAGAACCTCCGCTGCAGGGGCTTGACCATGTAGAGACTGTCGCCGTCGAACAGACGGAAGTCCGGCACGAGTTGGAAGTTCCCTGGCAGCGGCACGTTCAGCTGCTGCGAAAGCCTGCGCAATGTTGCGCCCACGGCTTGGTCGCTTCGCTCTTGGTATGCCCTTTGGCTTTTCCGATCCACCAAGCGTAGCCGCACGAGCGCCATGTCATCGTTACGGGCTTCTAGGACTACGTTGACGGCGGCACCATCGTCGAACCACGGGGACAGGCTTTCGGCCAGGGCATGACCGTACGCCTCTCGGTCGGACTGATCGGGTGTGCGCCACAGGCTGATCGAAACACCTTTGCGCGGTTGCACGCTCGGGATGATGTCGTTCACGCCGTCCTCGACTAGGGCAATATCTTCCTTGCCTAGGCCGAAGTAGCGGTAGCAAAGCTCATCGAGCCGACTGGGTACGCGCTTGTCGGTTGGCTGCATGATCAAGTTCTGCTGCACTCGTTCCCGCGCCTCATCGATCAAGCCCGCGAGCTCGGCCGCCGCAGACCGGCTGTTCGAGTCCATTTGGTCCGGCAGCGGAAAACGGCAGGCGGAGCAACTCCTGCTGCTTGACTTCCGGTCTTTCCGAACCAAACGAGGCGGTACCGTGGAACACGAACCACATTAGCAGCTTGCTGCTCATCAGCGCAGCAAGCAGCCGAGCCGGCATCTCCAGCCGGTACCGAGATCGCCAATATTGCATCCTTGAACGTCAGAGGCTCTTCCAAGTACGTAGCCCTAATCCGCTGGCCGTCGGTTATCCCTCGTGGCACGAGCACGCGAGGGCCATCGTAGCCGCGTTCGAAACCGTTGCGATGCACCAGTCCGTCGAATTTCGTCCTCGAAAGGGCGTAGGTCCCAACGATCCTGCGCGAGGATACGGAGCGACTCAATTGGCATGTACGGTGCGCTGCGGATCGCTTCGCTACGTTCTCTGCAATGGCCCCTCTCGCTGAATCGCTGCTTGCTGACCGGCTTGAAGCCGTTGCCGACCACCCACCGATCGGCAAACGAGTCGATCTTGTAACGCACTTTCTTGTACTCAAGCACGAAGTCACCGAGTGATGGCAGCGCCGTCAGATATCCGAAGAGCTTCGCATCGGGATCGTTCATCCACAGGCGCCGCTTGAATACGCTCGGATCGTCGGCGAGCTGGCGGGACGACACCGAGCCCTTGTCCGCACTGCTCAGCGTGATCACGCGTCCCATGCTCAGATTCAAGTTGGCCTTTGGCATCCAGTAGTCGAAACGGTATCCGGGCGCGTCCTCGCTACTCGGGCCGAAGATCATCAGCGCCGCCGGACGCACGGCGCTATCGAATAGCTGGAAGCGCAGATCCGCGAAGTTCACGACTCGCAGCAGTCGCGCAGTTTCCGCAAGCTGGCGTCGAGCCGCCACCGCCTCCTTGCTTTGGTTATGGAGAAAGCCCATGGCCGGCAGCAAAAAACCCACCACACCGCCGTCTCGCAAGTGCCGCAGGGCCTTCCAAGCGAATGCCCATGCCTCCTCGTTCTCGGGCATCGGCAAGCCGTGGTCGCTGTACCACGCGATCGACCGCCGATCGGGTTCTCGGCGGCTAGCCCAGGGTGGATTGCCGACCACCACATCCACCTTCAGGCGTTCCTCCGACACGTCGAAGAAATCCTCTGCTCGAAGCGTGTTTTTCCAGAGCTGGGGAAGCAGCCGGCCTCGCTTCATGAGCCGGCGGATGTCGGGCGGCTCCACCTCCTGCAACAGCGCCACATAGAGCGAGAACACCGTCACCCGAACTGCGCTGGCTTCGATGTCGCGTGCGTGCAGTCGCGACAGCATGGCAAGAAGGCTGTTCCAGCGGATGGTTGTGGCCCCATGCCTTTGCCGCCAGCCTTCGCAAAAGGCGCTGGAACAGCCGGACCAGGAAAATCCCTGACCCGCATGCCGGATCCAGGAAGTCGCCCTGCGTCCTCGTCTTCTCGGGCACCGTGTCCCACAGCGCGGATATCGCCGTGTCTGCCAGGAACATTGGCGTGTAGTAGGCACCCTTCTTTCTGCGCTCGTCCTTGCTGCGCTCACCGAGGAAGCGGTCGTAAACGGCACTGACCAGCTCTATAGGTATGTACTTGAAGTCGTAGCCCCACAGCCGCAGTTGGCAACCAGCCCCTTCGCGCATCTCTTCACGACCGCTGCGGAATCGTGCCAGTGTCGCCAGATGTGCAGGCAGCACGGACTCGGTCGGTGCTTCCGCATCGAAGGCACACGGCGCAACGAAAAGGTCGCCGTTGAAGTCCCTGCGCAAACGCTCGAAAAGGCCATGCAGCAACGTTGCGTCCCTAGCCATTAGCACGGCATCAAGCGAGTTCGCAGCACCACCTGTGGCCTCCTGCAGGTATTTCCGCAGCACGATCCCGCGGTCTTCCAGATAGGCGATGAACATCGTCTGGATGAGCAGCGCCTGTGCGCCTTCGGCGCTCAGCCCGTCACGCTTAAGCACTGCGTGCGCCGCCGTCAGGTTGTCGAGCAGGACTTGGTCGATGCGCTCGTCCGCACGGAAGTAGCTGGCATGTTCCTCCAACAGCCGACCGGACTCGGCCGCATACAGGAGGTTCTTCAGGGCAAGTGCGTCCGCAATCGCATCCAGTGCCTGGATGAGGCACTCCGCCTCCCAAATGTGCTCGTCCTCGAGAGGCTTGCGCGCCAGCGAGAATGCCCTCACCGTATCGGACGTCAGCACGAGGAGCAGCGTGGCCAACCCTTGGTTCCACAACGCGCCGTGCAGATTGAGGACCTGCTTCCGGTCGTAAACGTCGAGTTCCACAATCACGACAGTCGGCACGTCTTGGATTCAGAACACTCCAGATGCGCCCAAGTCCTGGAGCGTTGTCCGAATCGCGCCTGCATGGGCACCTAGGCCCACGTCTCCAGCGTCCTCGTACAGTTCTGGCGCGGTGCGCGAAGATAGGTCGAGCCGCGCCTTCCACTCGGTGCTTAGCGGTCGGCTTTGCAGTTCGGTCATGCTGCGCATCCCCACGCCGACACGTTGACCCAGCCGAGACGATCGCTCCATACCCAGCCACGCTGGATCCCAACCAAGGCATTCCATAACCGCGTGCTGGCACTCGTGGGCGCACCCTGGCGAGCAACCACGATGTCCGCACCGCCCATTCGGCTGCCCCCGCACATCACCCCACGCCGCAGCGAAGCGCTGGCAACCCTAGGACGTGTGCGCGCACGCGTCAACGATGCCTCCCGTCGTCGTCTTGCCCGGCTTGCACGAAATATGGTTTTTCATACAGCATTTGTCAAGGCCGCAGCGGATCCAAAGCGACGCGCGAAACTTCCGATAGGGCCCGCTGCGTGGCGCGGCGTCGGTCCTCCTGCGTGGTGAGTGGACAGATCGTCGTCTGTTTCTTGCCCCGTCTGCCTGCCTCGCCACCAAGAATTGTCGCCCTTCAGGCATTCCGCCCCACCAGCGCGATCCTTGTGCTCTGGGCTACCCGTGCAGGCTGCCCGGTTTGCCAGGCGGCGACGGTCTTCCTCCGTGAGCGTAGGTGTTGGTGGCCGTTGTGCCAAGCGCTTCATTTCTCGAGCCGGTCCGCGGAACGGTCACTCCGATATAGCCTCCAGCACACGGGGCGGCGATAGCGGCAGTTCCGTCATCCGCTTGCCGATGGCGCGGCTGACGGCGTTTCCTACGGCCGCCAGCGGGGCGACGATTGGGGTTTCGCCGCAGCCGCGCACCCCAAAGGGGTGGTTGGGGTTGGGGACTTCGACGATCTCGGTGTCGATCATCGGCAGGTCCGAGGCGACGGGCACGCGGTAGTCGAGGAAGCCCGGGTTCTCCAGCGCGCCGTCGGCGTCGTAGATGTACTCCTCGTTCAGCGCCCAGCCGATGCCCTGGGCGGCGCCGCCCTGCATCTGGCCTTCCACGTAGTCGGGGTGGATGGCCTTGCCGGCGTCCTGGATGGCGGTGAAGCCGAGCACGGTGACGCGGCCGGTTTCCTCGTCCACTTCCACATCCGTCATGTTGACGGAGAAGGCTGGCCCCGGGCCTTGCGCATTGAGGGTCGCGAGGCCCGAGATTGGCCCCCCGGTTCGGGCTGCGTTCCTGGCAAGGTCGCCGATGGAGAGGGGATCCACCTCCACGTTCACGCCAGGCTTGGGCCTTGCCTCGCCCTCGGCCCAGTCCACCTGATCCTCGTCGATGCCCCAGGTGAGGGCGGCGCGCTTCTTGAGTTCGACGATGGCGTCTTCGCAGGCGCGCACCACGGCGAGACCGGTGGCGAACGTGGTGCGGCTGCCGCCGGTGGTGGCGCAGTAGCCGGTGCTGTCGGTGTCGGAGATGTTGACGCGGATACGCTCGTAGGGGATGCCCAGCGTCTCCGCCGCCATCAGTGCCATGGAGGCACGGCTGCCGCCGATGTCGGGACTGCCTTCCACCACCTTCACCATGCCGCTGTCGGTGATGTGCACCTCGGCGGCGGACTGATTGCCGCCGTTGAACCAGAAGCCGACGGCGATGCCGCGCCCCTGGCCATCCCCAAGCTGGCGCTGGTAGTTGGGGTGCGCCTTGGCGGCTTCGAGGCATTCCACCAGCCCCACGGCCTGGAAGGTGGGGCCATAGGCGGCGTGGGTGCCTTCCCTGGCGGCATTCTTCAGGCGGAAGTCGATGGGGTCCATGCCGATGCGCTGGGCGAGTTCATCGAGCACGGACTCGCCGGCATACATCGACTGCGGCGCTCCCGGCGCTCGATAGGCGGCAACCCGTGGCCGGTTCACCACCACTTCCTGCCCCTCGATCAGCACATGCTCCGCGTCGTACGGCGCGAAGATGCACATGCTGCCGGCGCCGAGCGGGCTGCCGGGATAGGCGCCGGCCTCGTAGATGAGGCTCGCCTGCATGGCGGTGATGGTGCCGTCGCGCCTGCAGCCGACCTTCACCGTGTTGATGGTGCCGGAGGCGGGGCCCGTGGCGCGGAAGACTTCCTCGCGGGTCATGGCCATCTTCACCGGGCGACCGCTCTTCTGCGACAGCTTGAGCGCCAGCGGTTCGAGATAGATCGTGGTCTTGCCGCCGAAGCCGCCGCCGATCTCCTGCGGCACCACGCGCAAGTCGCCGAGATCCATGCCGAGGGTGCGAGCGGTGGCGTTGCGCACGTCGAAATGGCCTTGGCTGCTGCACCAGAGCGTCGCCTGGCCATCCTCCTTCCAGGTTGCGACGCAGGCATGCGGCTCGATGTAGCCCTGATGCACCATGGGCGTCACGAAGGTGCGCTCGACGATCTCGTCGGCCTCGGCAAAGCCGGCTTCGATGTCGCCCCTGGCGATGCGATTCTGCTGTGAGATGTTGGTGGGACCGTCGTTCGGTTGGTCTGCGCCCTGGGTGATCATCTTGTCGTGCAGGATGGGGGCGCCGGGCTGCATGGCTTCGAGGGCCTCGGTGACGGGCTTGAGGGCCTCGTACTTGACTTCGATGGCCTCGGCGGCGAGCTCGGCGGTGCGGATCGACGTGGCCGCCACCGCCGCCACCGGATGGCCCTGGAAGAGCACCTTGTCGCTCGCCATCAGGTTGTCGCTGAAACCGCGCAGGCGAAAGCCGAAACCGGAACGATCGGGGAAGTCTGCCGCCGTGATCACCGCCAGCACCCCTGGCATCGCCTCGGCACGGGTGGTGTCGATGCCGAGAATGCGGGCATGGGCGTGGGGGCTGCGGGTCACCTTGCCGTAGATCATCCCCGGCAGCGCTTCGTCGGCGCCGAAGTTGGCGCGCCCGGTCACCTTCTCCACCCCATCGGGCCGAATGGGCCGAGAACCGATGTACCGGAAATCCACTGCCTCGCTCATAGTCTCTCCTCAAGCTCGCTTCGGTCTGCCGTGTCCGCAGGCGATGATAGCGCGCTAGGCCTGCACCGTATCGTCGTCCGCAGCAGGGCATACATGAATAATCCGGGCTAGTATTCGCCGACCAACGAGGGCGAGGGCTGCCGGATGGCAAGCGAGATCAGGGAGCTTCCGAAAGGATACACGGACACGCCCGTCCTTCCGGGGCAGACTTGGCGGGTGCATGACATCGACCGGCCGTCGCCGCCGGTTGTGACGCCGGCGACGGCATCGAGCCAGGCGGTGGCGGGACGGCCGCCGTCCGACGCGGTGATTCTGTTCGACGGCAGGAGTCTCGATGCCTGGGAGGGCGTGCGGGACGGCGGAGCGCCGCCGTGGACGTTGGTGGATGGCAATGCGGTGGAAGTGGCTCCCCGCACCGGCAACATCCGCACCAAGCAGACCTTCGGCACCTGCCAACTGCACGTCGAGTGGCGTGCTCCCACGGAAATCCATGCCGACAGCCAGGGTCGGGGCAACTCCGGGGTCTTCCTGATGGGGCTCTACGAAGTGCAGGTGCTCGACGGCTACGACAATCCCACCTATGCCGACGGCCTCACCGGCGCCATCTACGGCCAGCATCCGCCGCTCGCCAACGCCAGCGTGCCGCCGGGAAGCTGGCACACCTTCGACATCGTCTTCGAAGCGCCGGTGTACGAAAGCGGTGCAATCGCCTCCCCGGCGACGCTGACGGTGTTCCACAACGGAGTCCTCGCCCACCTGCGTCAGCCGGTCCAAGGCCCCACCAGGCACAGAGCGCTCGCAAGCTACGACGAAGAGCACGGCCCGGAGGGGCCGCTGGTGCTGCAGGACCACGGCGACCCGGTGCAGTTCCGCAACATCTGGATTCGCCGTCTGGCAAAGCTGCAAGCGGCATGAGGACACATCGGCACTTCGGATGGCCAACGGCTGGCGATCGGTCGCGGTACGATTGAGCGACTTGCCGCCCAAGCAAGGGCGCACTGCCTCATGGCCGGAGACCGAACATGGAATTGATGAATCCCTGCGGCGCCTTTGAAGTGCCGTCCGCACCCCTGACCCCCCGCATCGAGCTTGGCGCAAATGCCACCGTGGGCCTATTCGCCAACGACAAGAAGAACGCAGACGTGCTGCTGAAGCACCTTGAGCGCGGCCTCGCGGAGTCCTTCGGCGTGCGCGACTTCCGCTGGTTCCTCAAGGAGGCGACGCAGCCGGCCGCCTTCACGCCGGAGTTCATTGACGGCTGCGACGCCGTGGTGGGTGCCATCTGCGACTGAGGCTCGTGTACGTCGTGGTGTATCCATGACCTGATCGAGCTCGAAAAGCGCGACATCCCGTGCGTTGCCATCTGCACGGACGAGTTCTTCGGCCTGGCCAAGGCCGAGGCCATCGGCTGGGGGCTGCCGGGGCTGCCCATGGTCGTGGTGCCGCATCCCTTGGCGAAGCGAGACTCGGACGAATGTGCCGGGTTGGCGGCAGGCGTTCTGGAGGAGGTCGCGGGTGCCCTCTCCGGCGATGCCGATGCGCTCGAAGTTCGCTACCGCGAGAAGAGCATCAGCGCCGGCGGCAGGCGCTACCACTCGCTGTTCGACAGCGAGTTCAACGCCCCGGACGCCCCGAACCGCATCCGCGCCCCGAACCGCATCGAGGCCATCAACCGCGTCTTCGCCAGGCGCGGCTGGACCGACGGCTTGCCCGTGCTGCCACCGACGCCGGAACGGTGCGAGGCCATGCTGGCCGGCCGCGACTCCAACGAAGTTGCCGCCATCGTCGAACCGCGCCTGGGCCGTGCCACTCTGGGCAAGATCGCCGCCAATGCGGTGATGGCCGGCTGCGAGCCGAGCCACTTCCCGGTGGTGCTGGCGGCGGTGCGCGCCATGTGCGCGCCGGAGTTCAACCTCAAGGCGATTCAGTCCACCACCCATCCCTGCACCGTCGCCTGCTTGGTCGGCGGCCCGATCGTCGCCGAGATCGACCTCAACGGCGCCTACAACGCCTTCGGTCAGGGCAACCGCGCCAATGCCGCCATCGGTCGCGCCCTGCGCCTCATCCTCGTCAACATCGGCGGCGCGTCGCCAGGGGCGCTGGATCGGTCGACGATGGGCTCGCCGGCCAAGTACGCCTTCTGCTTTGCGGAGAACACCGAAGCCAGCCCCTGGCCTTCGCATCACGAGGAACTGGGGCTCGATGCGGACGCGAGCCATGTGACGGTTATGGGCGTCGAGGGCCCGCACAACGTCAACGACCATTACGGTCGCGATGCCGAGGAAATCCTGCTCACCGTCGCCGGCACGCTGGCCTCGCCCGGCGCCAACAACTTCTACCTCGAAGGCCAGCCAGTGGTGGTGCTGGGGCCGGAGCACGCGGAAGTGGTGGCGGCCGGAGGCTTCACGAAGGCGAAGGTGCGGGAGTTCCTGAGCGAGCGCGCCGTGGTGCCGCGCTCGATGGTCTCCGAGGCGATGATCGACGTGCTCGAGGAGCGCTTGCCGCACCACTTGATCGGCGCCCGGGGGGAGGGCGGAGTCCGCTTCATCACCGAACCGAACGACCTGATTGTGCTGGTAGCGGGTGGCGCTGGCAGGCACTCGGCCATCCTCCCCACCTTCGGCCACTCGACGCTGGCCGTGACTCGGGCCATCGAATAGATTTGCCACCGTGCCGCGGCGCTGGCTGCGAACGCACGCACACATGGACGAACTATTCCCACAGGCGCTTCCGCCATCCCGATGGCCGGACCACCACGGTGCCAGTGCATCGCGGCAGGGATTGCAATGACCTCGCGCGACTTGAGGACGGAGACCGAAGGCACTCGGACGATCAGGCCACTACAACAACCTGGGTGCCGACGAACTCCCCCGCCATTTCCGGGGGGCCGTCGTCCAGGATCATGGCGACCACTTCCCTGAGATTGGCATTCAGCTCTTCGAGGGTCTCGCCTTGGCTGCGGGCGCCCGGGAACCCCGGGATGCAGCCCACGTAAAGCCCCGTATCTGGGCAGCGTTCGACAACGGCGGTGTAGCTGTGGTGGCTGTGCATGGTCATGCCGGCGTTGGAGCCGCTAGATTCCGAGGTCCAGCTTGTTGTACCCCCTGAGGCTCTCCCGCGCCGCGTCGTTCCATTCGAAGGTCTGGCCGATGAAGGGCTTGTACTCGTAGGCCTCCTCGTCCGGAAACCGCTGCCTGCGCGCTTCGATGGCGAGGCCCAGCACCCGCGAGCGCCTCTGCACCCGCTCTTCGTCGTAGATGAGCTTGTCGCTGCCGGGCGCATGGATGCCGTTGCCGCGCGCACCCACCACACTCCGGCGTGGATGGAAGCCGAAGTTGATCGTCACCCGACAGCTGTCGCTCGTGTTGGCGAACGAGCCATGCACGGCCTGCCGATTGGTGATGGCCACATCGCCGGGCTCGCACAGCAGCGGCACCGCGTTCGGCAGACGGTCTGACCCAACAGCCTCGCACCAGCCCTTGATGTCCGCCTTGGCGAGATGCGACCCCGGCACCACCCAAAGGCCGTTGGCGGCGTTGCAGCCATAGAGCTGCGCCATGAAGTTGAAGCCGTGGCTGCCCTTGTGGAACCTGGGCGTATCCCAGTGCGTGGTGCCGTCCTGATGCCAGGCGACGCTGCCGCCGAGGCGCGGATGCTTGATCCAGATCACCTCGTTGAAGGGCGAGAAATCCTCGCCGTTGAAGGTTGCCGCCACCCGCAGCAGATCCGGGTGTGCGTACAGCCGAAGCGCTGCGTCGGAGAATTGCAGCGAGCCGCCCACCACTTGCAGCACCCACTCCGGTGCCCCATCGGGAAGCTCCGGCTCGATCATCTTCGCCGGATGGCGACCATTGTTGCGATCCGTGCCGCCAATCGGATCGGACAGCGGCCGAACCAAGGCCATGCCGCCGCCCTTGCCGTCTGAACCAAGCGCAGGCCGGCCATGCCTATCGAACTTGCCTTGGGGTTCCGTGGGTGCTCGGTCGAGGATGTCCTGCACGTCACGCTCGATGTCTTCCAGCTCCTCGGCGCCGATCACCCCCTCGAAGACATGGAAGCCATGCTCCCAATAGGACTCGACGATGTCCCGATGCAGCGACCCGTCCGCCTCATAGCGAATCGGCCCTCGATTGCCGAGCGCCCGAGCCCGCGCCTCGCCGGCCGCCCGATACGCCACCATCGCCTCTTCATGCTCGCCGTAGTCAGACTCCCAAACCACCGCTTCCGCCATGTCTTCCTCCTCGCTGCGCGCTCATGGGCCACGGCACCACCTGGCCGCTGACGCCCAAGCGTAGCCAAGCGAATCCTACAACCTCTCCCGCTTCGCAGCAGGATGACCTCGCCCCCAAGGGCCGTCGCTGATCTGGTGGAGGCGTTGCTTGCTTGGTGAATGCGGGAAGTGCCTGGCGGCGGTTGTGGAGAGCGGATGTCCTCCCTCCAGAGTGGAGCGGCACCACCTCCGAAGGGCGTTAGGTGAAGTCGTGGTACCAGAGGGCTTGGTTTTGCAGCTCCAGGGCGCGGGGTAGCCAGGGGACGGTGTTTGGAGGGAGGGCTGTGGAGGCCTCGAAGGTCAGGTGGTCGCATTTGTGGGGTTCGCCTATGCGGGGGGTGCCGTGCCACTCGGTGGCCTGGAAGAGGAAGTTGACGCCAGTGTCGAAGGGGAGCGCGGCGATGGGGTGGGCGGCGGCGATGTCGATGCAGGCTTCTTCGCGGGCTTCTCGGATGGCGGCGTCGAGCAGGCGCTCGTTCGGTTGGCGGTGGCCGCCGGGTGGGGCGCAGAGGCCGTCCATGGCACCTGTGTTGGCGCGGCGGAGGAGGAGCAGGCGGCCGGTGGCGTCGAATGCCAAGGCATGGACGACGATGACGAAGGTGTCGCGCCGCATAGGCTGCGGACGAGGCGCCCGTTCGCCGTCGGAGCCGCTTGCGGTGGCCATGGCCGGGTCCGATTCGTTGTGGACGTGCAGAGGATACGCGCCCTTCGAGAGGCATCGCTGCGTACGCGCGTCGCCGGTGCCCGCGGACCTCGTTGCACTTCGGTGGAACTCCGCTTGAGGGGTCGAAGTCCGAGGGAGAAGCGGGGGCGAAACACGTTGACGCCGCCGTATGGGTGCGGCCATGATGGAGACAACGGCAGCTTGGCTCGTTGGGGTTGGACTGCCATCGGGGGAAGGCACGTGGGGCGACAGCCAGGGCGCGTGGAACCGGCGCCGACAGGGCGACGAACGGGCATGAATCGGGTGGGCTTTTTTGGGCCAGCGTGCCCTGATGCGTGCGTGGGAAGCCTCCAATGCGACCGTCAGGCTGCGCGGGCCCTTCGTGGAAGGTTGCTCGCATGAGACGCCTCCGGGCGTTGGCTGCAGTGATCGCCGGCTTGGCGACGACTGCGGCCGTGGCCGAGAAGCTGCCCCCTGGAGCGGAGGGGACGGCGGATTCGCCGCCGTGGCCGAAGGAATGGTTTGCGCCGCCGCAGACGGCGAGCGAGCTTGGCATCACCTCGTTTTCGCAGAGCCCATATCTGGACGATCGCGACCTGCCCCCCGTGGAAGAGCGGCTGCCGGACGATCCGGTGGTGACGCAGCCCTACCGGAGCGTCGGCAAGTACGGCGGCACCGCGCGCATCACGCTCTGGGACACTTGGCAGTTCTTCAATTGGGAGCACGCCCTCACGCTGTCGGCGGACATGCGCAACGTGCTGCCGAACCTGGCCGAGTCGTGGAACCTGAGCGAGGACGGCCGCGTCACCACCATCAAGCTGCGCAAGGGGCTGAAGTGGTCCGACGGCCACCCCCTGACCGCCGAAGACTTCATGTTCCGCTTCAACCACGTTCACATGGACCCGGAGATGTCGCCGGTCACCTTCCGCCCGATTCGCGGCGGCAAGGTGGTGAAGATCGACGACCTCACCTTTCAGTACGTCTTCCCCGATCCCAACCCCATGTTCGTCAACTTCTTCGCCCAGTACGGCAGCCACATGGCGGATCCGGCGCACTTCTTCGGCCAGTACCACCCGGCGTATCGGGACAAGGAGGAACTCGACGAGCTCATCGACGACGAGGGCTTCGTCACCTGGATGGCCATGTACGGCGCCCTGCGGGGCTGGGGCAACGAGGATGCGGTGAAGGTGCCGACGCTGCGCGCCTACCGCGTCATCGAGCGCACTCCCACCAAGATGCGGCTGGAGCGCAACCCCTACTACTTCAAGATCGACCCCGAAGGCCGCCAGCTTCCCTACATCGACCGGGTGGACGCCATCATCCTGCTCGAGAACTCCAAGATGATCGCCTTCCAGGCCGCCACGGGGCAGCTTGACTTCGCCGCCTTCGCGCTCAAGACCGAGGATATCCCGCTGCTCAAGCTCGGCGAGGTCAAGGGCGTGAACAAGGTGCATGTGTGGACCCGCCTGCACATCAGCGACGTGTCCATCCAGCCCAACTACAACTACGACGACCCGAAGTACCGCGAGCTGCTGTGGGGCAAGGGCGAGCGCCGCTTCATCCGGGCGCTGTCCCATGCCATCAACCGACCGCAGATGAACGACGTGATCTACTTCGGCAAGGCAACGCCGAGCCAGGTCACGGCGCATCCCACCAGCCGCTGGCACGAGGAGCGCTTCCAGCTCGCGCACACCCGCTACGACCCGGACTACTCGCGGCAGCTACTCGACGAACTCGGCCTCGAAGACGTGGACGGCGATGGCCTGCGGGAATACCCGGACGGCTCGAAGCTGACGATCACCTTCGAGTATCTCGACTTCGAGACGCCCAAGACCATCACCATGGAACTCGTGCGCGAATACTGGCGCGAGGTGGGCATTGACCTGCGCCTGAAGTCGGTGGAACGTCGGCTGCAGTCGGAGCGGGCGCAGGCGAACAAGATGCAGATGACGCTGTGGCATGCCGACAAGGTGACGGACCTGCTGTTCCCCCTGGTGCCGGACTGGTTCTATCCCCACCGCACCGGCTGGGACATCGCCATGTGGAACCACTGGGCGCGCTACTACCAAACCGACGGACGCCTGGGCGAAGAGCCGCCGCCGGAGGTGAAGCAGCTGCAGGCCTGGGGTGACGAGCTGCGCCAGGCGGTGACGGAGGAGACCCGCACGGCGGCGGCGAAGTCGCTGCTCACGGCTGCCGCAGAGAACCTGTGGACCATCGGCACGGTGGGCCAGGCGCCGCATCCGGTGGTGGTGTCGAACCGGCTCAAGAACGTCACGCCCACCGGCATCTGGGGCTGGGACAATCGCTGGACCCTTGCGTACCATCCTTCCACCTGGTACTTCGACGAAGACGGCGGCGAGTAGGAGGCTAGCGGAAGATGCGATCCTATCTCATAACCCGTGTGCTGGGACTGATCCCCACGCTGGCAATCATCTCCGTGATCATCTTCACGGTGATTCAGCTGCCGGAAGGGGACATCGTCTCGTCCATGCTCGATCGCCTGCAGGCGCAAGGCGTTGACACCACCGAGGAATACGTCCAGAACCTGCGGGCGCAGTACAATCTCGACAAACCCATGGTGGTGCAGTATGTCTATTGGGCCGGCAACTTTCTCACCGGCGACATGGGCTATTCCTATCTGTTTTCGCGACCGGTGAACGAGCTGGTTTGGGAGCGTCTCGGCTATACCCTTTCCATCACCCTGTCGGCGCTGGTCTTCACGTGGATCGTGGCGCTGCCGGTGGGCATCTACTCCGCCCTTCGCCAATACACCATCGGCGACTACCTGATGACCACCCTTGCCCTGGTGGGGCTGGCGACGCCGCCGTTCCTGCTGGCGCTTATCTTCATGCACATCGGCTTCGAGTGGTTCGGCATCAGCACGGGCGGGCTGTTTTCGCCGGAGTTCGAGGACGAGCCGTGGAGCCTTGCGAAGTTTGCCGACATGCTCTCCCACATCTGGCTGCCGATGATCATCGTCGGCGCTGGCGGCGCCGCCTTCACCATGCGCATCCTGCGGGCGAACCTGCTCGACGAACTCAACAAACCCTATGTGGTGACGGCTCGCGCCAAGGGCGTGCGACCGGCCAAGCTGGTGCTGAAGTATCCGGTGCGCATCGCCATCAACCCCTTCATCAGCAACATTGGCCTGATGCTGCCGGCGCTGATTTCCGGCGAGGCGCTGGTGGGCATGGTGATGGGATTGCCCACCATCGGCCCGCTGCTGTTGCAGTCGCTCCTGAACCAGGACATGTTCCTGGCCGGCAGCATGTTGATGTGGCTGGCGATTCTGGTGGTGTTCGGCATCCTTCTTTCGGACCTGCTGCTGGCCTGGGTGGACCCGAGGATTCGCTTTGAGTGACGCACCGGCGCCAGCGGCAGCGGCGACGGGCGCAGTCGCCCCGGCGCCGGGGCTGGTGGTGCGTGCCGAAGAGACCACCATCTCGCCGCGCCAGCTCATGTGGCTGCGCTTCCGCCGCCACCGGCTCGCTTACGCGAGCGGCATGTTCCTCTTGGCGCTCTACGTGATCGTCGTCTTCTGCGAGTTCGTCGCGCCCTACGGCACCACGACGCGCAATCAAGACGCCATCAATGCGCCGCCGATGTCGGTGCATTTCTTCGATGCGGAAGGCAACTTTCACCTCCGGCCCTTCGTCTATGCCTATCATATGGAGGTGAATCCCGACACGTGGATGCGGGAGTATGCCGAAGACACCAGCCGCATGTTCCCGATTCGCTTCTTCGCATCCGGCGAGCCCTACAGGATGTGGGGTCTCATTGACTCCGACCTGCATCTATTCACCACCGACGCAGGCGGGTACGTACACCTCTTCGGCACGGACCCGCTTGGGCGGGACATGCTCTCGCGGGTGGTCTATGGCGGCCGCATATCGCTCTCCATCGGCTTTGTGGGGGTGGTGCTGACGATCACCATCGGGATCACGCTGGGCGGTCTCGCCGGCTATCTCGGCGGCATCGTGGACCGGGCGGTGAACAAGGTGATCGAGGTGCTGCAATGCCTGCCGGCACTGCCGCTCTGGATGGCGCTTTCGGCGGCGCTGCCGGTGCATTGGTCGCCGATTCTGGTGTACTTCGGCGTCACCGTCATCCTTTCCCTGTTTGGCTGGACGGCACTCGCCCGGCAGGTGCGGGGGCGGTTCCTGGCGCTCCGGGAAGAGGACTTCGTGATGGCGGCGCGGCTGCTCGGCGCCGACACGCCGAGGGTGATCCGCAAGCACATGCTGCCGAGCTTTGCGAGTCATATCATTGCCACCGCAACGCTGGCCGTGCCGGCGATGATCCTGGGCGAGACGGCGCTTTCGTTCCTCGGCATCGGGCTGCGCCCGCCGGTGGTGAGCTGGGGCGTGCTCCTGTTCCAGGCGCAGAACCCGCTGGTGATCGAGATGACGCCGTGGCAGATGATGCCGGGCGTGGCGGTGGTGCTGGCGGTGATGGCGTTCAACCTGCTTGGGGACGGGCTGCGGGACGCGGCAGATCCCTACAGCACCGGCGGGATGAAGTGACTGTGGCCGGGCAAGGGGCGAGCGTGGATGCGGTGCTGAAAGTCCAGCACCTCGCGGTGGACTTCAAGACCGACACCGGCCTCACCCACGCGCTGATGGGCGTCGGCTTCGAGGCGCCGCGGGGCAAGGTGACGGCCATCGTCGGCGAATCCGGCTCCGGCAAGTCGGTCACGGCCAACTGCATCATGCGCATCATCCAGCCGCCGGGGCAGATCGTCGGCGGCACCATCGACTTCGCGCCGAAGGGCATGGAGCCGTTCGAGATCGTCTCGCTGCGAAGTAAGGACCCACGCCTGCAGGAACTGCGCGGCGGCCTCATCAGCATGGTGTTTCAGGAGCCGATGACGGCGCTGTCGCCGGTGTACAAGGTGGGCAATCAGGTGGCGGAGGCCATCCTCTGCCATCGCAAGGTCAGCCGACAGCTCGCCTGGCGGGAGGCGGCTGAAATGCTCGAGCGGGTGGGCATCGACGACATCGACCGCCGGATTCAGATGTATCCGTTCGAGTTCTCCGGTGGGATGCGGCAGCGGGTGGTGATCGCCATGGCCCTCGTCTGCAACCCGGAGGTGCTCATTTGCGATGAGCCGACGACCGCCCTCGATGTCACGATTCAGGCGGAGATTCTCACGCTCATCAAGGATTTGCAGCGAGAGCTTGGCAACTCGGTAATCTTCATCACGCACGATCTTGGGGTGGTGGCGCAGATCGCCGATCAGGTGGTGGTGATGTATCAGGGTCGGGTGCTGGAGATCGGCACCGTGCGGCAGGTGCTGAAGGAGCCGGTACACCCCTATACGCGGGGGCTCTTGGCGGCGATTCCGGGGCTCGCACCCAGGGGCGAGCGGCTTGCCACCATCTCCACCGTGGTGGGCGATGCGGACATCACCACGCCCTTTCCCATGAGGACACTCGCCGACGGCCGCCAGGTGAGCCTGCCACCGGATCAGGTGGGCGAGGCGCAGCGCGCGTGAGCGAAGCACTGCCGGCGACGGAGGTCGGGCCGCCGGAGGCAGACGACGACACGATGCTCGTCGTCACGGGCCTGTCGCGCTACTTCGACGGCGTGCCGGCGGTGGAGGATGTGTCCTTCGACGTGCGCCGGTCGGAAACGCTCGGCATCGTGGGCGAATCCGGATCCGGCAAGACCACGCTGGTGCGCTGCGTGCTGCGCGCCATCGATCCCGATGCCGGCGTCGTCTGGTTCAACAGCGTCGGTGGCTGGGTGCAGTTGCAGGACATGGCGGCGAAGTCGCTCATTCCGCTGCGCCGCGAGATGCAGATGATCTTTCAGGACCCGTTTGCGTCGCTCAATCCGCGCATGACGGTGCGGGAAATCCTCGAAGAGCCGCTCATCATTCACAAGGTGGGGGACCGCTCGAAGCGCCTCGACACGGTGATCGAGATGCTGAACCTGGTGCAGCTCGACTCCGACTCGCTCACCCGCTATCCACACGCCTTTTCCGGCGGCCAGAGACAGCGCATCGGCATTGCCAGAGCCTTGATTTTGCGGCCGAATCTGGTGGTATGCGATGAGTCCGTCTCGGCTCTGGACGTGTCGGTGCAGGCGCAGATCATCAATCTTCTGGAAGAGTTGCAGACCGAACTTGGGCTGACGTATCTGTTCGTCGCGCATGATCTCAGCGTGGTGCAGCACATCTGCGACCGGGTGTTGGTGATGCATCGGGGCCGGGTGGTGGAGAGCGGCCCGGTGGACGACATCTTCGCAAGCCCGCAGGAGAACTACACCAAGCTCCTGCTCTCCGCCATTCCCTCACCCGATCCGGACATTCGCTTGCAGCCGCTGGACCGGCGCGAACTGGGCCTGTAGGGGCCAGCCGGGGCCTCGCAGGACCTTCGAGCAAATGGTGGCGGCACGACCCTACCCCCCTCCGAAGAGGCCAGGATGCACCGCGCCCGAAGGGTGTGCATCGATTTCCCGCCGAGGGGGGGGTGACAGGGAGGGGCCGCCCTTGCCAAAGGGGGCAGGGCATCGGTTCGCGGCCATCCGGCCATGAACGCCTCCAACCTCCTGCTGCTGGCGCGTTGGTTTGCCGTCCCGACGGCGCTCTCTCTCGCAGTCGTCACGCTGTTCCACGACCCCACATATCGCTTCCCCTTCCTCACCCTCGTGCTGCCAATGTTCCTGCGCGGCGCCGCCATCGTGCTCGGTGTGAACCGGCGCAATGACGAGCCCTCGCGCACGCAACGCTTCTTCGCCGCCGTGGGCTTCGCTGGCTTTGTCGCCGGCTGGCTGCTGACGTTTGGCCTGCTCGCATTCACCGTGCTGGTGATGCCGCTTTCGTTGCCCGGCACCGGAACCACCATCGCCTTTTGCCTGTCCCTGGGTGGCCTTGGCCTGGTCGTCGCGGCGGCGTTCTGGTGGCCTTGGTATGCCCGTGACGTGCTGGAGCAATGGCCCCGCTCGGCAAGCCGCATCTGGACGCCGAGCAGCAACCGCTGGCAACGCCTGTTTCTGACATGGCGAATGCAGCAGATGCGCGGCAAGGCCCTGCGCCTCAAGGGATTCGGCTTCCTCGCCGGCGTGATCGTCGTGGTCATGGCGGTCACGATCCTCGGCGCCTACCCCGGCCCCATCCCCCGCACCGCCGACATCGTCCTGATCGCGCTCCTGCCCCCGCTGCATCTGTTGATCGTCAGGGCGACGCAAGAGGTCTGCACCGTCTGGCAGGAGGGGGACCGGCCGCAACCGGTGTAAGGTGAGAACCCGCCCCGTAGAGAGGGGAGTGACAGGAAGGGCCCGCCTTCCCCGCACGCGGGAAGGGCCATGCGCGGCCGCCCTCTCTGGAGGGAGAGCGTCTCTCGCCGACGCGCGCCCCTACGCGCCGCAGGCCCGCTAGCGCCGCCCCCTTAGGGTAGCCCCGGCACCGGGAATCCTGAGCACAGCTCCTCAACCTCCGCCTTCACCTGCGTCAGGGCCCTTTCGTCGTTGCGGTTCTTGAGGGTGCGGAGGATCCAGCCGGCCAGGCGTTCCATTTCCGCCGGGCCCATTCCGCGGGTAGTGGCAGCCGGGGTGCCCAGGCGGATGCCGCTTGGGCGCAGGGGCGGGTTGGGGTCGTCTGGGATGATCTGCTTGTTGCAGGTGATGGAGACCTCGTCGAGGGCCTCTTCCGCCACGCGGCCGTCGATGCCGAAGCTCGACACGCAGTCGAGCACCATCATGTGGTTGTCGGTGCCGCCGGTGACGAGTTCGGCACCGCCAGCCGTGAGCGCTGCGGCCAGGGCTCGGGCGTTTTCCAGCACGGCCTGGGCGTAGTCATGGAAGGACGGTTCGAGGGCCTTGCCGAGGGTCACCGCGACTCCCGCCACCTGATTCATGTGCGGGCCGCCTTGCAGGCCCGGGAACACGGAACTGTCGATCTTGCGGCGAAACTCCCTCTTCGTCAGGATCATTCCGCCGCGGGGGCCGCGCAGCGACTTGTGCGTGGTGGTGGTGACGAAATCGAACCCACAACCGCAGGGGTTGGACATGACACCCCCGGCGATGAGTCCGCCGATGTGCGACACGTCCGCCATCGTCATCGCCCCCACCTCGTCGGCAATGGCCTTGAACTCGGCGTAGTCGTAGTCGCGCGGGTACGAGGAGTAACCGCACACCACCAGCTTGGGGCGGTGTTCGATGGCGGTCTGGCGCAGTTCGTCGAAGTCGATGCGACCGCCCGCGCTTGGGTCGGACTTGTAGCGGATCCAGTTGTAGAGCTTGCCCATGTGCGACACCGGCGCACCATGCGTGAGGTGGCCGCCGTGCGACAGATCCATGCCGAGCACGGTGTCGCCCGGCTCCAGCATGGCGAGATACACCGCGGCGTTCATCGGCGCCCCGGAAAGCGGCTGCACATTGGCGTGTTCGGCGCCGAAGAGCCTTCGCGCCCGGCTCCGTGCGGTGCGCTCGATCACGTCGGTGAACTCCTGGCCGCCGTAGTACCTGCGCCCGGGATAGCCTTCCGAGTACTTGTTCGTGAACACCGAGCCAAGCACCGCCAGGACCTCAGGGTAGGTGTAGTTCTCCGACGGAATCAGCTCGACGCCCAGACGCTGACGCCGCTCCTCTCCGGCCAGCGCGGCGTGAATCTCGGCATCGTTGGCGGCAAGCAAGTCGCGGTTGCGGCTAGGTGCCCCTTGGTCGGTCTTCGTCATGCGTGGCTCCACACGGGTTCGAGGCGTCCTGAGCGGGCCGGGTACGGCGCCGACCATCCGCAACCGGGAAGCATAGGGCCTTCTCGACCACTTCCCAAACTCCCCAGGGCGCGTGTTGGTCGGAAGGGGGTTGACAAAGGGGGGGGGGGGGAATCGGGCACGCTCCGGTACCGCAGTCGATGACGGCGGATTGAAATGAAAACCGCAATGGAGGATGCTTTTGTGAACGTCAACTCGAAACTGAAGCGGAGGCTTGCTGTCCCTGTGTTGGCCTTTTGCCTCTTCGGCTTGCCGAACGCGCCGGGCAGCGCACTCGTTCCGACCGTGGGAGGCGACGCGCACGCGTATGCGCCGTGCTCGATGGAGGCGGCAGCGGCGAGCAACGCTGCGGCAGACCACGGCGCTGCAACCGATTGGGGCTCCGCGTGGAGTTCCTTGGTCACGTTCTTCACGAGCCTGACGCAGTACTTCCACTGCGAGTTCGGCTAGTGGTCGTGGGCGCATGCGCGTAGGACTGGCCTTGGTTGCAGCGCTGGCGGGGGCAGGTGCCCCCGCCCTTTCCCTCCCGACACCGGCGGCCACCGTGCCGGCCTTTGATCACGTGCGCATTTCGCCGTCCGGCAACCGGGTGGCGGCCGTTGCCATGCACGGACAGCAACGAGTGCTGGTCGTGACGGACATCGCTTCCGGGCAATCGACCTCGGCCTTCCGCCCGTCACATGAAACACAGTCGCTCGATGGCTGCGAGTGGGTGTCTGACAGCCGAATCGCCTGCACGATATTCGTCTATTCCGAGTCTGGGCCGCCCTGGCCGCGAGAACGGATCAGGCGCCTCGTGGTGGTGGGGCATGACGGTTCCGAGCCGCTTGCCGTTTTCTCTCGCCCGCCCCGCCGGCCGCCCAAGCGTGCGGGAGTGGTGCCGCAGCCAGACTTGATGGTCTTTGCCGGTCTCGCCTCCAAACCGACTCCGCGCCCCTTCCTGGACTTTGAACACCACTTGGTGGATCCGCTGCCTGGCGACCCTGACCATTTTCTCGTCGCCGCGGCCCGTGAGGCAACGCCTTATCGAACCGTGTATCGCGTGAACATCCATTCTGGAAAGTCGAAGCGCCTGGTCGGTTGGCAACCGGGCATCGTCTTCTGGCACACTGATCAGCAGGGCCGCGTGCGCGCCGGAACGGGGTGGTACGAGTACGGCAACGGCTTGCCCCCCATGTGGGGCCGCAGCCCCAAGGAACCCTTCATCGGACCAACCGGCGTGACGCTCGGTGACGGCGACGGGAACTGGCGCCGCATTGAGTTGGCGCCGCTTTCGTGGGGGGTCACGGACCGGCATCTCACAATCCCCCGGGTGCTTGGCTTCTCCGGCGACGCGAGCCGCGTGTACCTGCAGGCCACGGTCGATGGTGCGGACCGCACGGCAGTCTGGGAAGTGGCGAGCGACACGTTCGAGCCGTTGCGTCAGATGGCTGGAGATGACATGCGCGATGTCTCGGCCAAGATCGTCGCGGGTCTCGACTGCGGCATTGTGGGCTTCATGCACGCGCTTCCAGAACGACGGTTTACCTGGCTCGACGCGGCCTTCCGTGCCGATGTAGAACGGACGGGAAAGCACCTGCCGGACGAAGTGGTGGCGGTAACGTCCATGTCGGCAGACTGCCGCCTGGTCACCCTGGCCTCAACGGACCACCGCTCTCAGCGGCACTTCCATCTGCTGGACCGATCCACGGGCCGGATCCGCGGACTCGGAGAGCAGTACCCTTGGTTGGATGGTGCTGGCACCGAGCGTCGCACCGTGACTTGGACCGCACGCGACGGTCTTGCGCTGCCAATGGATTTGACCGTCCCAAGCGTGGGCCCGCCGGAGGGACTGGTGATGCTGCTGCGGGATTCGGCCGTGCCGGATCTATTGGCCCCCCTCGATGTTTGGCCGCATTATCTCGCAAAGCGCGGCTATGTGGTGGCAGAGCCAGTTTTCCGCGGATCGAACGGCTTCGGCAGGACAGTGCATGTCGCCGGGCTTGGGCAGTTTGGGCGGCAGCTCCGAGAGGACGTGGCAGACGCGCTTGCGTGGCTCGGGGAACGACAGATGGCAGATCCCGACCGCGTGTGCTTCCTGGGGCGAGGTCGCGGCGGCCACTTGGCCCTGCTTGCGGCTCTGCCCCTGGCTGGAGGGGATGCAGCCGATGGACGCTGCGTGGTCGCGTTCGCCCTCATGGACGCCGGCGACACCGTCCACGCCCACGACACCCCATTCGAGCCGATCCTCTGTAGTTTCCGGCACGCCTGCGGAAGCTGGGAGCATTGGGCGGCACCTGAGCGGATCTTGGAGGGACTCGATGAGATCCGGGCCTTCGCGAAAGGTGTAGGACGACGCTGGGGCGGCTCAGACGCCATGCTCGCGTTCGCTGCAGCGGCACCACAAGCACAGTCCTCTTTTCGTTCGCCCTTGCCGGACGCAAGGCACCCGGGATTCCCGGTCCTCGTCCACGGAGCGGAAAGCCGAGTGCATGAAGGGGACGGCGACGAGTGGCAGGCCGACCTCGATGCACTCGGATTCTTCGATCTCGTCGCACCGCGCGGCGCCCAACCGGAGACCGACTTTCTCGAGCAGGCGACCATGCTCTTTGATCAAGTGCTGAAAGGATACGAACCCGCTTCGGGTGGCCGCTAGAACCACCGTGGCACCAAATGCATCTCTGCAACCTCAAGCTGCCGAAAGCGGCGCTGGAACTGGCTTGGCGACATGGGAGTAGAGGAACGGCGAGCACCGCATCGCCCTCGTCCCGTGCAGCTCGCGTTTCTGCAACGGCATTCAGCACGGCCCCCAAGGATGCGCACTCGATGGACACGGGACCGTCTTGTTTCGCCCCGTTGCACCGGCTGCCCTCCGGCTCAAGCCCCCCGTTCTTTCCTGCCCTGCCCTTCCGGAGGCCATTGACACTTGCCCACGCGTAACCAACGCTATGCGCGTTTCATCGCAACGTTGGGAAGCAGCCAATGAGCCGAGTCGTAGATGCCGATGGCCACATCCTGGAGCCGGCAGACACGTGGGAGCGCTACATCGATCCCGCCTTTCGAGACCGCGCCATCCGCATCGCCCCGGACGCTGCCGGCTTCGAGCGCCTGTGGATCGACAACCGGCCCATGCAGCTTCTGCGCGGCAACCTGGGCACGCTCGGCGGCATCGACCTCGACTCGGGCATGCTCGGCAGCCTGACCGAGGACTACAGCTATGCTGCCGGGTCGCCGCCCGGGTCCTACGATCCGGCGGCGCGGCTCGAGGTTCTCGACGACGAAGGCATCGACGCGGCCATCCTCTACCCGACCATCGGCATCTGCTGGGAAGGCAACGTGGAGGACCCTGCCCTCGCCACCGCCTACACCCGCGCCTACAACCGCTGGATCGTGGATTTTGCCAGCCACGACCCTTCGCGCCTGCATCCGGTGGCGCACATCTCGCTGATCGACCCGGATGGCGCGGTGGCCGAAGCCGAGCGCGCCCGCAAGGATGGCTGCGTCGGCATCTACCTCTCGCCCGACGCCCCGGCCCGCAACGGCCGCCAGCTGGCCGACCCCGTGTACGACCGCTTCTGGGCCGCGGCCCAAGACCTCGACATGCCCATCGGCTTCCATGTCGTCGTGCGCGAGCGCAATGCCTACCACCACATGCCCGCGCCCAACGTCGGCTCGGCGCTGTTCTTCTTCGCCTTCCTCGCCATCGACGTGATGGCTGCCTTCACGGCCATGCTGGCCTCGGGCCTGTTCGAGCGCTACCCGCGCCTCAAGTGCTCGGTGCTCGAAGCCGGAGGCAACTGGATCTCCGCCTGGCTGGACCGCCTCGACCACAAGGCGGAGGTGATGCACCGAGCAGCCCCCTTCAAGCTGAAGCCGAGCGACTATTTCTACCGCCAGTGCCTCATCTCGATGGACCCAGACGAAGGCATGACGGCAGAAGTGGTCCGCCACATCGGCGCCGACTACGTCACGTGGGCCTCCGACTACCCCCACATCGACGCCTCCTACGGCGTGGTGGCAGAACTCAAGGAAGGCATCGCCAGCCTCGACGCCGAGTCCCAAGCCAAGATCCTCGGCGGCAACGTGGACCGGTTCTACAACTTGGGCGCCGGGGCTTGAACGAGGTTGGTGGTTGTTGCGGCGGTGCTTCATGCTGTGTCCTCGGTCGCTTCGACCGAGGTGCGGAACGCTACCGCAATTCGCAGGCGTCAACTCTCGTCCAAGTGGCCTGCAAGGCGCTTAGCTGCGGGCCCGGGCTTCATCCCGAGCAAATGCGTAGCTCGCGTCTGCGCGGGTGCGTGCCTTGACGGCGAGCCACAAGGCACCACCAACCGCCATTGCGACCAACGCGAGCACCGGCAGCACCGCCACCGCCACAAGGCCGATCGTGGTGCCGAGGCCGATGCCTGTCCAGAAGCCGGTTCGTAGTGCCTTTCGGCGATGCGAGGCGAATTGTTCAGGTCTTTTCATGAGCTTGTCCTTGCTCCGTCTGGGATGCGACGGGTGCGGATATTGGTCGGTGTCGCCTGAACGGAACCTGAACACGGTCGGTGCGCTTCACAGCGAGGTTCTGGCCCGCATTGAGAAGGCGTTGGCAAGTCGCTGACAGAGCCGCGAAGCCACAGCGGGCTTGCTAGGAGTCTGCGCCGTAGGACGATCTCGCGCCGAAAATGTGGTGTGATCCCCCATTGCTCGCCCCGAAACGTTCCTGACGAGGGACAGGACCTCCCAGAAGATGGATTTTTCTCGCCGTATTAGGGTGCATGTCCCCGGAAAAGTTTCTACGGCGCAGGCTCCTGGCATTCCGCCGCGCCAACATGCTGATTTGAGAAGGATAGCGCTATGACTGGGAACCGTTTGGCGACGCCCGAGGATGCCTATTTCGAGTTCTTTCGGGCGGACAGCGCGAAGGATGCCTAGGCGTGGGCGGCGGCGATGAGCTATCCCCATGTTCGGGTATCGGCGACTGGCAGGGTCGCCTACCACGAGACAGCCGAGGACTATGCGGCGCGAGCTTCTTGGGGGGCGCGGGAGGCGACCGGCTGGGTGCGCTCGCGGGGCATTGAGCCGGCGCGGTTGCACGAAGCCGAAGACAAAGTGCATCTGGCCGGTGGCTGGACTCGCTTCAATGCCGACGACGAACCCATCCTGCGCAATCGGGTGACTTACATCGTCACTCGGGTCGAGGGTTCCTGGGGGATTCAGGCGCGCTTCGGCACCGACTCGTTCACCGAGGGCGAGACGGTCGATGCGATGGGTGCGGTTGCGGTGGTTCGGGCAGCATCTGCAGGACGTCACCTCGGGGAATGTGGATACCGCTTGCACGGCGCTCGCCACGCCGTTTGTCGATGTGGGCATTGGGCGGGTGGAACGACATGAGAGCCCTGCCGGATTGCGGTCGATGCTCCTTGCACTGATCCGCCCTCATGCAATCGAGCGGGTCGAAGCGGCGCAGGCGGGGCGCGATGGGGTCGTGGTCTCGGCTGCGTGGCGTGGTAAAGACGGGAGAGGTTCCTCCGGCGTGTTTCTCGTGGCCAGACGCGAATCTCGGCGGCAAATTGTCGCGACTTCGACGATGGCGGCATAGGAGCGGGCGGGCCCGCCGCACGGATCGCGCATATGCGACTCCGCTGGATGCGCGCCTTGCGGCGCGTGGGGCGCGCCATTCGCGCGTCGGCAGGATGCCCTCCCTCCAGAGGCCCGCCCCCCTTAAGCTGTGCCGCCATCGAATGGCCGATGGTCACGGAACGCCATGACGGACGCACTTGCGAGCGCCACGCTGCATTTCGCCCGCATCACGCACAAGACCTGCTGGAGCTTTGTGCGCCTGACGACCGAAGATGGTCGCGCAGCGGCCGGCGAGGCGACTGCCCAGGGGCGCGAAGACGGACTGCTCGCCGCCGCCGAGCGGTTGATGCCACTGGTCTTGCGGCAGGCGGCACTCGACGACCCGAGCGTTTTCGCCCAGCGACAGGCACCGGGCAATGTCGAGGAAGCCAGCATCGTCAGCGCTTTGGATCAGGCGTTGTGGTCGCTCCATGCCCAGGCAAGCGGGCAGTCCCTGGCGCAGGCTCTGGGCATGAGGCGCGACCGGGTGCCTGTCTATGCCAACATCAATCGCCGCACCGAACCGCGCACGCCGGAAGGCTTCGCCGCGAGTGCCGAAGCGGCGATGTCTGCCGGACACGTGGCCTTCAAGCTTGCGCCGTTTGACGAGGTCAATCCCAAGGTCTGCGCCCAGGGCGACGGCACGCGGGCGATGCGCAGCGGCCTCGAACGAATCGCCGCCGTGCGAGGAGTGGTCGGCAGCGACTCACGACTGATGGTCGATTGCCACTGGCGCTTCGACGAGGCTGCCGCCCGCGAGTTGAACGAGGCGGCGGCCAAGCTGAGCGTGCATTGGATCGAAACGCCGATCGCCGAGACGGCGGCGAACATCCCCGCAATCGCGCGCCTTCGCCGGCAGTGCAATGCATTGGGCATGCGCCAGGCGGGGCTGGAGATGGGCATCGGCTGGGACGCCTTCCGCCCGTTCTGCGAGGCCGGGGCATACGACGTGGCAATGCCGGACGTGAAGTACATGGGCGGCCTGCACGAGGTGCTGCGTGCAGCCTCCGCCTGCCGGGAACTCGATGTGCAACTCTCACCGCACAACCCAACCGGACCCATCTGCCACGCCATGAGCCTGCAGGTCTCCACCGCTATCGAGGCCTTCGACATGCTGGAGATGCAATTCGACGAAAGCCCATTGTTCGATGCGCTGGTTGGGGCACCGTTTGAGCCGGTTCACGAAGGCTGTCTGGATCCGCCCTCCGGCAACGGCCTCGGCATTGCGCTGTCGGAGAAGGTGCTGGAGCGCGTAGCCGACCGAGAACCGCGGACTTGGATGAGATAGCGGCGCCACGAGGCCCTACCTAACCCGGCGCCACAAGAACCGTTGCCTCTCGGCAACGCTTCTTGCCCCAACCCCAGCCCAAGCCGTCCTGTCACCCTGGTTGCGAGGGCCTGCTGGAGGGAAGGCATCTTGCCGACGCGCCCGAAGGGCGCGCCCATGCGCGCCGCAAGGCGCGTCACTGCTCCGAACCGCTGTCGTTCTTCCTATCGCATTCCTCGGAAGCAATCGCGCAGCTCCCTCACGAACAGTTCCGGCTGCTCGAACGCGGCGAAGTGGCCGCCCTTGTCGAGTTCGTTCCAATAGACGATGTTGCCGAAGCGTTGTTCGGCCCAACTGCGTGGGGTTGGGACGATCTCCTTGGGGAAGATGCTGCATCCGGTGGGCAGGGTCACCTTGGCTTGGGCGCCGCCGAAGGCGCGGTTGAAGCTCTCCCAATAGAGGCGTCCAGAGGATGCGCCGTTGCCCTTCAGCCAGTAGAGCATCACGTTGTCGATGAGTTCCTCGCGGCTGAGGGCGTTCTCGGGATGGCCGTGGCAGTCGGTCCACTCCCAGAACTTCTCGATGATCCATGTCGCTTGCGCCATGGGAGAATCCACCAGCCCATAGCCGAGCGTCTGTGGGCGCGTGCTTTGCTGCTTGGAGTAGCCGGCGCCCCAGGCGTTGTAGTGGCGGCCGCCGTCGAAGGCGCGCTGGTCCCGCTCGGTGGGGTTCTCGCGGGCTTCCTTGGTGGGGCCGGCGCCCGGCATGTTGAGGTGGATGCCGGCGCAGCGGCCCCGGTCCTGCACGGCGATTTCCGTGGTCACCGCCGCACCCCAGTCGCCGCCCTGGGCGAAGTAGCGCTCGTAGCCCAGGCGCTGCATGAGCTTATCCCACGCTTCGGCGATCCTGCCGACGCCCCAGCCTGTGGTGGCAGGCTTGGCGGAGAAGCCGTAGCCTGGCAGTGACGGACAGATGACGTGGAAGGCATCCGTTGCGTCTCCGCCATGCGCCAACGGGTCCGCGAGCGGGCCGATGACCTTGTGGAACTCCACCACCGAGCCGGGCCAGCCGTGGGTGATGAGCAGCGCAGCCGCGTCGGGGTTGTCGCTCCTTCGGTGGATGAAATGGATATCGAGCCCATCGATCTCGGTGATGCCCTGCGGAAAGCGGTTGTAGTAGTCCTGTCTTGCGGACCAGTCGTATTCCTCAAGCCAATAGTCGCGCAGTTCCCGGGCGTAGTGCAGTGGCAGGCCCTGCCCCCAATCCTTGCTCGCTTCGTCGCCCCGAACCGAGGTCGGCTGCGCCTCGGCAGCATCCGGCATCTCGGCCTCCGGCCAGCGCGTGCGCCGGAGCCGCTCCTTGAGGTCTGCAATCGCCTCCGCGTCCACATCGATCCGAAACTCGCGCACTTCGCTCATGGCCTCTCTCCACACCGGCTCGGTCGCAGAGTCTATCCGCTCAATGGCCCAAGGCGCCCGATGGGTTCGCAAGCCGACGTGATCTGCCCTCGGCAGCGTTACGCGACTTGCAGCGATGGAGGGCAAGATGGGCCAGTTCACCGCCTCCGATCTTCAACCGCATGGCGGGAATCCTTGCAGCGACATTGCCGCGCCCTGGGGCTGGTGGAAGGCGAGACGGCTTGAGAGGCTGAGAGGGCGCAAATGTGACAACCCCCCCACCAGTGCGTTAAGGTCGCCTCCATCAGGCAAATGGAGCCCGGCCATGTTCAAGGAAACGAAGCTCTCTCGTGCCGTGGGGTCGGTGATTGCGGTTTCTTTCGCAGGGGGCGCGGCGATCGCCCAAGGCGCCGAGATCGAGGAAGTCATCGTTACCGCGCAGAAGCGCACCGAGAGCATGCAGGACACGGCCATTCCGGTACAGGCGATGGAGGAGCAAGCGCTCGACGAGCAGCGCATCGACACGTTCGTGGACTACATCAAGCTGCTGCCGAGTGCCTCCGCAGGAGGACGCGGCCCCGGGCAGAACGAAATCTACATTCGCGGCGCCGCCGTGGACGCCATCAACATCTCGGTGGCGGAAGCGCAAGGCTCTGCCCCCAACGTTGCCCTCTATCTCGACGAACAGCCGGTAACCGCTGGCGGGCGCAATCTCGATGTCTATGCCACCGACATCGCCCGCATCGAGGTGCTGCCGGGGCCCCAGGGCACGCTCTACGGCGCGAGTTCGCAGGCTGGCACCGTCCGGCTCATCACCAACAAGCCGAACATGAACGAGGTGGAGGCCCGGCTCGACGCCAGCACTTCCGCCACCCTCGAAGGCGAGCCCTCCACGGCGCTCGAAGGCGTGCTCAATGTCCCCGTCAGCAGCCGCGCTGCGTTCCGGCTGGCGATGTTCAGCGACAACCAAGGCGGCTACATCGACAATGTCTATAGCCAGCATTGGCCCGATCCCGCCAAGAACCCCCGGCTTCCTTCCGCGAGCGGCATCATGTTCGTGCCCGCCGGTGGCGATCCCGAAGGTCACGAGTTCGCGGACGGAACGTTCGCGGTGCCCGGACGCACCTATCCGGTGCGCTACCAGCCTGCGGACAACGACCATCTCGTCGAGGACGACTTCAATGACGCGGCCTATCGCGGCTTCCGGCTGAGCGGTGCATTCGACGTCTCCGACGACTGGACGCTGAACGTCTCGCACCACCAACAGACGCTCACGGCGGAAGGGGTGTTCGACTACGACCAGGACGTCGGCGACCTGGAGGTGACCCGCTACTCCGAGGACTCGCTCGAGGATGCCTTCGGCCAAACCTCGTGGACCTTGGAAGGGCGGCTCGGCATCCTGGATGCGATCTACACGGGCGCGTATCTGGAACGGGAGGTCGAACACTCCTACGACTACTCCGAGTACGTCAACGTCGGCGGCTACATTCCCGGCTACATCTGCGAATACAACACGCCCGGCTATCACGGTGGCGGCGGCGTTGGCTACAGCTACGATCCGACCCTATCCGGCGATCCCGGAGTGATCGAATGCACGCCGGGCGACGGCGCCTTCCTGGGCGCCACCGACTTCGACCGCATCAACCACGAGTTCCGCATCCAAACCGAGATCGGCGAGCGCATCGGCTTCACCGGGGGCGTCTTTTTCCAGGAGCGGGAGGCCCTGCACACCGGCAATTTCTCCTACGGCATCGAGGGCGGCCATCCCATCGACCCGTCGCGGGTCAGCCGCGGACGCGCCCGCAGCACGGTCATTCGCAGTCCAGAGGTGCAGTTCACCAACGACATCGTGCGCCCGGAAGAGGAGATCGCGTTCTTCGGCGAGCTTTCCCTCGACATCACGGACACCCTGGCCGCCACCATCGGCGCGAGGCAGTACACGCTGGAAACCGGCTTCGAGGGATTCTCGGCGTTTCGCTACGGCAATCGCCCGGTGCCGAACCTGGCCGGGGAGGAGGGCGTCACGGTGATGCCCAACGTCACCGGCGGACGTGACTACGCCACCAACCTGGGCAGCTTCCAGCCCCTCGAAGTGGACGACGTGATCACCCGCTTCGGCCTCTCGTGGCACGCGAACGACGACGTGTTGCTGTTTGGAACGGTCTCTGAAGGGTACCGGCCGCCGGGCTTCAATCGTGCCGCAGCGGCGGGCGTGGCAACGGCCCAAGGCGTGGCGGCGCGGGGCAACGACGGCCCCGGCGGCTTCCCGGACTACTTCATTCCAGTGACCTACCGCAGCGACAGCGTCCAGAACATGGAGTTCGGCTGGAAGGCGCTGCTGATGGACCGGCTGCTGCGCTTCAACGGCTCCATCTACAGCATCAGCTGGGACGACATTCAGGTGTCCCACTTCGACTCGCAGAACATCTCCATCTTCACCATCGTCGACAACGGCGGCGACGCGGAGATTCGCGGCTTCGAGGTGGACATGGAGTGGCTACCCACGGACAACCTGTCGATCTACGGAGCGCTTTCCTACAACGACACGGAGCTGGTGGCGGTGAATCCCACCTTCGACTTCGTGGTGGCAGATGTCGGCAGCCAACTGCCGCTGACGCCGGAACTGCAATACACCGTGCGGGGCCGCTACGAGTGGGAGATGGGCGGTGGCTCGGCGCACTGGCAGCTTTCGCTCAAGTACGCCGGCGACAGCTACAACTCGCTGGTGGACATTCCCGCCACGGACCCACGCAAGGTGCAGGACGCCTACGCCATCGTGGATGCGAGCGCTGGCTACAGGAGCGTGGAGGGCTGGGCCGCAGAGCTCTTCATCGACAACCTCACCGACGAGCGGGCGCAACTGCACATCAACCGCCAGGACTTCCGCGAGCGGGTAACGACCAACCGGCCACTCACGGTGGGGCTGCGGGTTTCCTGGGAGATGTTGTAGGGGTCCACCGGCGAGGCGCACTTCGGGTAGCTGCCGTCGCACGTCGCGAGCGCCCTGCCAATTGCGCGCCTTGCGGCGCGTCCACTTCCGCGGCGGGCTGACCAGAGCGCGGCGTCTGTCGTGAAGCCCGGCATGACGATCGATCAGCCCATGTCTGCCGAGACAGCGCCTTCCGCTGATCGCGCACAGGTGGTTGCCGCGCAGATCAAGGCCATCCAGGCCGAGATGCGGGCTGGACGGATGCAGGCGGGGGCTGCCGCTGCGGAGCGCTTGCTGGGCGGGGGTGAGGCGCCACCCGACGCCCTCTACTTCCTTGCCGTTTGTCGGCGCTACCTTGGCCAAGGCGAGGCCGCTCTTGCGACGCTGGATCAACTTGCCGAGCACGCGCCGGACTTCGCGAGGGGCTGGCAGGAACGGGGGCACCTGCTGCGGGCGATGCGACAGCCGGCGCCGGCGATGTCTGCCTATCGCCGCGCCGTGGCGCACAACGATGCGCTGCCGGCAAGTTGGCAGGCGCTGGCGGAACTCGCGCAGGAAACCGGCAATGACGATCTTCGGCGCCGCGCCGTCGCCCGCGTCGAATACCTGAAGTCGCTTCCTCAAGAGTTGGTGGCGGTGCAGAGCCTTGCCAACGAGGGCCGGGGGCTGATGGCCGAGCGCCTCTGCCGCGACTTCCTCAAGCGCAATCCCAAGCATGTCGAGGCCATGCGGCTGCTCGCCTCGTTCGGCGTGGAGCACGGCATCTTCGACGACGCCGAATTCCTGCTCGAGAGCGCGCTCACATTCGAGCCGGACAACCGCCGTGCCCGCATCGACTACATCGACGTGCTGCACAGGCGGCAGAAGTACGAGCAGTCGCTGCACGAAGCGCAGACGCTGCTGAAGGCCAACCCGGACGACCCCATCGCCCAGCTCTCCTACGCCAATCAAGCCGCCGCCGCCGGCCGCTTCGACGATGCCATCCGAATCTACGACGAGGTGGTGGCGCGGCATCCCGGTGCGTCCTTCACCGGCCCCACCTTGCAACTCACCCGCGGCCACGCCCTCAAGGCCACCGGCCGCGTCGCCCAAGCCGTGGATGCCTACCGGGGCGCCTACCGCCTGCGCCCCAACTTCGGCGATGCCTTCTGGAGCCTCGCCAACCTCAAGACCTATCGCTTCACGGCAGACGAACTCGCACAGATGCAGGCCGTGGCCGAAGCCGCGGACACCCCGGAAGAAGACCGCATCCATGTCCTGTTCGCCCTCGGCAAGGCGTTCGAGGACGATGGCGACGCCGATCGCGCCTTCGGCTTCTATCAGCAAGGCAATGCCCTCCGCCACGCCCAGCATCCGCACGAGGCCGCCGGGCTCTCGGAACGCATGAAGCTGCAACGGGAGGTTTGCACGGAAGCCTTCTTCGCCGAACGCCAAGGCTGGGGCTGCCCTGCCCCCGATCCGGTCTTCGTGGTGGGGCTCCCTCGCGCCGGCTCCACCCTCATCGAACAGATCCTCGCCTCACACTCCGCCATCGACGGCGCGCTGGAGTTCCACCACATCGGCGCCATCGCCCAGCGCCTCGACGGTCGCCGCCGGCGCGGCCAGGCGCCCCGCTATCCCAAGCGGCTCGCCGAACTCACCGCCGACGGCTCCTGCGAGCTCGGCGAGCGTTACCTTGCCGACACCCGCATCCAGCGCGGCGACGCCCCCTTGTTCGTGGACAAGATGCCCAACAACTTCCGTCACTTGGGCCTCGTCCACATGATCCTGCCCAACGCTCGCGTGATCGACGCCCGGCGCCAGCCGATGGCCTGCTGCTTCAGCAACTACAAGCAACTCTTCGCCAGCGGCCAGGAGTTCAGCTATGACCTCGAAGGCCTCGGCACCTACTACCGCGGCTACGTGGCGTTGATGGAGCATTGGGATCGGGTGCTGCCGGGCAAGGTTCTGCGCGTGCGGTACGAAGACGTGGTGGCGGACCTCGAAGGCCAAGTGCGGCGAATGCTGGACTTCCTACAACTGCCCTTCGAGCAGTCATGCCTCGACTACCACCGCACCGAACGCGCCGTGCGCACGCCAAGTTCGGAGCAGGTGCGCCAGCCCATCTTCCATGAGGGGTTGGACCAGTGGCAGCAGTTCGAGCGGCATTTGGAGCCCCTTCGAGTTGCGCTGGAAGCATGTGCAGAGGCCCGCTAGGAGGCTGCGCCGTAGGAACGGGGATGGGATAATGCGCGGATTGTAGTTTTTGGCTGTTGCGATGCCGACGACGTTTCGCGCGTACCAACCGGATCAATCGTTGTTGCTGGCGCCGAGTTTGCGCGAGTGGCTGCCGGAGGGCCACCTTGCGGATCACGTGAGCGACCTGGTGGAGGGCCTGGACCTGACGGCGTTCTACGCGCCCTACGAGGGCGACGGCCGGCGCAAGTCGCCGTACGAGCCGCGGATGATGGTGAAGGTTCTGATATACGGTTACGCGACGGGGGTGTTTTCGTCGCGCAAGCTGGCGCGGAAGCTGGAGGAGGACGTGGCGTTCCGTGTTCTTGGCGCGGGTAACTTTCCGAGCCACCGGACGCTTTGCGAGTTTCGGCGGCGTCACCTGGAGGACTTCAAGCGGCTGTTCGTGGAGGTGGTTCGGGTGGCGCGGGAGATGGGCGTCGCGAACTTCGGCAAGCTGTCGGTCGACGGCACGAAGGTGCGGGCGAACGCGAGCAAGCGCAAGGCGATGAGTTACGGTCGGATGCTGGAGGAGGAGCGGCGTCTGGAGGACGAGATCAAGGCGTTGCTGGCCCGTGCGCGGGAGACGGACGCGGCGGAGGACGAGCGTTTCGGGGCGGGTTTTCGGGGCGACGAGTTGCCGGAGGAGTTGCGGCGGCGCGAGGATCGGTTGGCGGCGATCCGGGCGGCGAAGGAGCGCCTGGAGGCGCGGCAACGGGAGGCGGACGACGCGCGCGGCCGCCGGCCGGGCATGAAGCGCAACCCGAAGGGTGGCCGGCCCTACAAGCGGGAGTACGGCGAGCCGGACGAGAAGGCGCAGGACAACTTCACGGACCCGGAAAGCCGGATCATGAAGACCTCGCAGGAGGGCTTCCAGCAGTGCTACAACGCGCAGGTGGCGGTGGAGGGCGGGAACCAGTTGATCGTGGCGACGGAGGTGTCGTCGAACGCCAGCGACCAAGGTCGGATGGTGCCGCTGCTGGACGACGTGGAGGCGACCCACGGGGAGCGGCCGGCGACGGTGCTGGCGGACGCGGGGTACTGCAACGAGGCGGACCTCGCGACGCTGGAGGAGCGCGGCGTGGACGGTCACGTGGCGTTGGGCCGGGAGGGCCGGCGCGACGTTGGGGCGGACGCCGGCAGGCATCCGGCGAAGGCGCGCATGGCGGCGAAGTTGGAGACCGACGCGGGGCGCGAGCAATACGCCGAGCGCAAGTGGCTGTCGGAGGCGCCGAACGGCTGGATCAAGGAGGTCCTCGGTTTCCGCCGGTTCGGCGTGCGCGGGCTGGACAAGGTGCGGGGCGAGTGGGACCTGGTCTGTCTGGCGCTGAACGCGAAGCGGCTGCAAGGGCTGCAAGCGGCCTGAACGGCGGCATCATGGTCCGTTCGTTCATATCCAGGCGGCTCCTCGGAACCATTTGGCATGAACGCGAGGTCGCCGGCATCGTTCGCCTTCTCTCACCAGCCGCCGGCACCCGCCCGGGATCGTTCGCGCGACCGCGGTCGCGCCCCTCGCACGGCCGCCAAGTGTCCTACGGCGCACGCTCCTAGCCCATCTTTACCAACAACCCCGTGATTTTCGCCCGATCTTGCGGTGATTGACGGTTTTGGGGTCGGCAACTCGTTGTTTTCCGGTTCCTGGTGGGGTGGATCGACCGATGTAGTGCCATAATAGGGTGGTGTCGGTTGACATGGGTGGCGGGCGCCGCTACCGTCACCCGCCATGTTCATCCGCCGTACCCTCACCCGCCGCACCGGCGGCCAGGACTACCACTCCCACCGCCTCGTGCACAGTCAGCGCGACGGCGCCAAGGTCCGCCAGCGCACGTTGTTGAACCTCGGCAGCGATTTCGACCTGCCTGTGGAGGAGTGGCCAGAACTGTGCCGGCGCATCGACGAGATCTTGAACGGCCAGGCGCCGCTCACCGACGATGCGCCGGCTGCCGTCGAGGAAGAAGCGCAACGGATCGGGGCGCAACTGCTGGCCCGCGGCCGGGCGGGGGACGCCGAAGCGGTGCGTGATCCGGTCCGTGTGGACGTGGCGTCGCTCGAGTTGACGCGCCCGCGCAGCGTGGGCGTCGAGCAGGCGGGACTGTGGGCGGTCGAGCGGTTGGGCCTGATGGAGTTGCTGTCGACCCTGGGCATCAACGCGTCGCCGTGCACGGCGGCGGTGGCCTCGATCGTGGCGCGGCTTGCGTACCCGGCCTCGGAGCGGGCCACGCACGCCTGGCTGCGCGAGCGCAGTGCCTTGGGGGAGTTGCTGGGTGTGGACTTCGAGACCATGGGGGCGATGCAGTTGTACCGGGCCTCGGATGCCTTGGCTGCCCACCGCGAAGCGATCGAGGCGCATCTGTTCGAGAGCGCCATGGACCTGTTCGACCTGGCGCCGACGGTGACGCTCTACGATCTGACCAACACCTATTACGAGGGCGATGTGGCGGATCAGCCCGAGGCGCGGCGGGGGCATTCGAAGGAGAAGCGCAGCGACTGCAAGCTGCTCACCCTGGGGCTGGTGCTGGACGGGGGTGGTTTCGTGCGGCGTTCGCGGGTGTTCGCGGGCAACGTCAAGGAAGACCGGACGCTTTCCGGCATGCTGGACGCGCTCGGGGCACCGCCGGGGTCGCGGGTGGTGCTCGACCGGGGCATCGCCACCGAGCGACAGGTCGACTGGCTGAAGGCGAACGGGTACCGCTACATCGTGGTCTCGCGCGAGCGCAAGCGCCGCTTCGAGCCCGAGGCGGCACTCGCCCACCGCACCCGCAGCGGCGGGGTGGTGCATCTGGAGAAGGTGGACGACGCCGAGGCGGGCGAGGTGCGCCTGTACTGCTGCTCCGAGCAGCGTGCCGAGAAGGAGCGCGGCATGGCCGAGCGGTTTGCGCAACGCCTGGAGCGGGATCTCGATGCGATCAACGAGGGGCTGTCGCGGCCGCGCACGCAGAAGAAGCCGGAAAAGATCTGGCAACGCATCGGCCGGCTGGTGGAGAAGAGCCGCGGTGTCGGCCAACACTACGACATCGCGGTGGCAACCGACGAGAGCGGCAAACGGGCCGTGGCGGTGACCTTCCTCCGCACGCCGGTGGCCGGGACGATGCTCACCCATCCGGGCGTCTATTGCCTGCGCAGCAACGAGACCGACTTCAGCGAGGAGCGCCTGTGGCGCACCTTCACCCTGCTCACGGATGTCGAGGCGGCGTTCCGTTCCCTGAAATCCGAACTGGGCCTGCGCCCCATCCATCACCGCAAGCCGCGCCGTGCCGAGGGCCATCTGTTCATCACGGTGGTCGCCTACCAACGGGTCCAGGTGATTCGCACCCGTCTGGCCGAGCGCGGCGACGGGCCGATGCGCACGGCGAACTGGACGACGCTCAAACGGATTCTCGGCGGCCGTCAGCGGGTGACCGCGACGTTCAAGCGCGCCGACGGACGCACGCTGCATGTGCGCAAGGCGACGCGCCCGGAACCGCAGCAGAAGGCCATCCTCGATGCCTTGGGGATCCCCTCCTCAGCCGGGGGGACACACCAGGCGGTCGTCTGAGGGGAAACCATCACGTCGGGCACGAATGTAGTGCCATGCGCGCGATTCGGTCAACCTAAATTGTTGAGATACAACAGTTTATTCTTTTCGTTGGTAAACTTGGGCTAGGCATTTAGGGAAGCGCCGGCCCTTCCTCACTCCCCCTCTGGAGAGTCGAAGAAGCCTTCCATGGAAGTACGCCCCCAGCGATGGGGGAATTGCCGGTACTTCCTTACGCGTCAGCGGCCGGGGATGCTTCCCCGGCTGAAGGCTCCTGGCTTCTTCGGATGGCAGGTCGTGCCAGTGGAACTGTGCTGTTGCTCCGCGACGCTTGCCTCCTGGCGCGTCGGCGAGACACCCTCCCTCCAAGGGAGGGCGGCGGGTGGTCAGTCCGTGTTGGGGGTTGGCGGGGGCATGCCGATGTCGATTGGCTCGACGTTGAACGCCTCCAGCACCTCCTTGGTGTAGCGGATGCCTCCCGTGACCTCCTTGGGGTCGGCGGTGATGAGGGCGTGGCAGGCCTCGGCGATGGCTTCGACCGGTTCGGCTCGGTCGATCATCTCTTGGGTGTAGGGGCGGCCGAACATCTGGCCGGGCGTGGCCACGGCGACGTCCGGCGACAGGGCACTGACGGAGATGTTGTGCTGGAACATCTCCGTGGCGAGCCCCGTGGTGAAGCGCTCCACCGCCGCCTTGGCCATGCCGTACACGGGGCCGTCGAAGTGCTTGCGCCCCGGCTGCGGATGCACTGCGGCCTTGGAGGAGATGTTGATGACCGCACCGCCCTGGCCAGCCTCGATCATGCCGGGCAGGGCCAGTTGGCAGAGGTGGAACGGCGCCTTGACGAGGATTTCCATCATGCGGTCGTAGTAACGCTCGGAGAATCCGATTGTCTCGCCCGGCACCAGAATCGCGCCGTTGTTGACGAGGATGTCGATGCCGCCGTAAGCAGCCAGCGTTTGCGCAACGAGGCTCTCTCGCTCCTCGGACTTCATCAGGTTGCAGGCGATGGCTGTCGCCTCCCCGCCGGCATCCCGAATCGACCCGGCGACGGTGTGGACGGTTCCAGGCAGCCGCTCGTCCCGCACCTCCACGGTGCGCGCCGTGACCACCACCTTGGCCCCGGCGAGGGCGAGACGCCGGGCGATGGCCTCCCCTATCCCGCGCGACGATCCGGTAACCACGGCGACCTTGCCTTGCACGTTGTCCATTGTGCGTTCCCTTCTCCCTGCTTGAAATCCACTTGCGCGACAAAACGCACTCTAGCGCCACAAGAACCGTTGCCTTTCGGCAACGCTTCTTGCCCCAGCCCAAGCCGGCTAGCGTGTTGACGCTTCGGTTGCGAGGGCCTCTGCTGGGGGCGAGGCCTCGCTCGCGCCGCAAGGCGCGTCTGCGCGCGGCGCAATGGTTGCTTAAATCATCAGCTCCCCGCACGCTCGAAGGACGCCACGCGAGGCGTGCGCCTGTCGGCGCGAGCGAGGGCAGAATGCCCTCTCCCCAGCAGGCAGGCCCTCACTGGAACTGCATCCTCCAGCATCCCGACCCTACAGCATCGGAATGGAAGTGCCCATCGGCTTTTCGCCGCAACGTTGCCGGAGGGCGAGGCGGAGTTCGGTCTGGGCGCGGGAGCGGGACATGGTGCCGATGTCCACGTTGCGGCGGTAGTGCTCGACGAGTCCGTCGGCGCATTGCTTCCATGCCCGGCGCGCGGCGCGAGTCTGTTCCCGCTCCGCCGCCTTGCGTTCCGACTCGATGCGTTCGGCGGCCAGGCAGTCGGCGTAGGCGTCGCTATCGTCGGCGACGTCTTCGCAGGGCGAAGTGGTGGCGCAGCCGCCAACGAGGATGGAGGCGAGGAGGAACGCCGCCGGCCATGCTGGGCGAAAGATGGGGCGTCTCGACAGGTTCATGTTCGCAGTCTCCCTTCTCGAGAGCCTATCGACCAAACCCAAGCCGCACGGAAACGCCGAACAGGCGCGGCTCCGTGAGGAAGTAGTTGCGAAAGAGCCCCGACGTGTCGGAGGTGAGATATTTGCCCGTCACGTTCTCGTCGTCCGCGATGTTGCGCACCCAGCCCTTCACCAGCCAGCGGCCATCGTCGCTCGCGAAGATCAGCGAAGCGCTGTGCTGCCCCCATGCCTCGATCTCGTCGCCGACGGTGTTGAACTCGCGCGCATACGAGCTTCCCTGCCAATAGTAGCCCCAGCGCACGGTCAAGGAGCCGGAGAGCGCCGGGATGGGCCAAGTCCTGGCAATCCCCAGCGTCAGCGTGTGTTCCGGCGCGTTCGGCAGCCGGTTGCCGTCGAGGGAAACCGGAATCCCCTCCGCCGTCTCCACCCCGAAGGCGCTCAGGAACTGCTGCGAGAAGTACGCCGGGATCGCGACTCCCGCCTCGTTCACCGGATACATCGTGCCTGGCGCCGGCAAGGCTGCGGGGCCCACCGGGCCAACCCCTGGCGGACAAGCGACTTGCAGCGCGCAGTTCAGCACCATCGGCGTGATCTGGGCCTCCCTGGCGACGAAGTTGATCCCGGTGGCGGCGCCTGGGTCGATGTTTTTGAGGGTGATGTATTCGGGATTGCCGCCGGTGCGGTTGATGGGGTCGATGGACATGGCGCCATCCACCTCGCTCGTCAGCCAGCCGTAGGAGAAGTCGATCTGGAGCCCTGCCAACGCCTTCGGGCGCCACAGTCCCTCAAGCTCCAAACCCATGATGCTTGCGTCGATGTTCTCGTTGAGCGACGAGTTGTTGCGGATGCGGGTGATCTGCAAGCCGGTGTAGTCGTAGAGGAAGAACGAGCCGTTGAGACGCATTCGCCCGTCGAGCACCGTGTTCTTGCTGCCAAGCTCAAGCGCATTGACCGCCTCGGCATCGAAGGTGAAGGAAGAGACATCCTGGAATGCCGGCGCGATGGGCGGGTTGAAGCCGCCTGGCTTGTAGCCCCGCGAGACGAAGGCGTAGGCGAGGCTGTTTTCGCTGATGCGCCAGTCGATGCCGGCGCGACCGCTCATCTCCTTCCACTCCGCTTCGACGGGGCTTCCTGTGATGTGGCGGGTCTCGTTGAAGGCCGGCACGGGGCCCACCGCATCGGCCACCGACCGCACCGCCGCCGATCCCGCAGCAAGTCCCGGATCGGCCGCGATCGCCGCCGGGTCCTGGGACAGCAGCGTCAGCAACGTCGTCTGGAACAGGGGCGGCAGTCCGAGCTCCGCGACGAAGGCTGGCAACCGCTCCGGCGGAATCAGGCCAAACTGCGTCTGCAACCCGAGCAGCGGCGCCAGCAACACCGCACCCACCGCCCCGGCGGCATCGGTCAGTCCGGCGTTGTAGATGTCGGTGGCGTCGTGGAAGGCAAGGAGACGAGCAGTCGTCTCGCTGACATCGGGCGGCGGCGCCGTCGGATCAACGGCAAGAGCGAGCAACTGGCCGACGAAATCGCCCGCGAGCTCTTGCCGAATCCAGATCGGGCCGGCGCCGAAGAAGCCGCCGAGCACGGCGTTCATGTCGATGGAGTTGAACAGGACGCTGGTTTCGTTCGACTCGCGCCGATCCTCGTTGTAGCGCACGCCCAGGGTGAGGCTCACGTCCTCGATCATGTCGTAGTACACCTCGCCGAACAGCGAACTGCCTTCCGACACTGCTCCCTTGTCGGGCGAACTGCTGTTGTTGAACATGCCGGGATAGAGCGGCGGCAGCTCGAACAGCGCTGCGCCGTAGTTGGACACCATGTCGAGGGTGTTGCCCAACACGTAGTAGTCGGTGACATCCTCCTGCGCATAGACGTTTGCGCCGAGCAGAAAGTTGACTGGGCCTTCGAAAGCCGAACGCACCTTGACCTCCACCGTGCGGTAGTCCCGCGCCGCATCGCTCTGGTCATAGACAAAGGCGCGGGTGCCATCCACGGGCAGTACGCAGCCGCCGAAGAGGCCGGCGGTGCCAGCGGCGACGTTGCAGGTGTCGGACGTCCAGAACGTGCCGGCGCCCCCTGCCGGCACGGACACCGGCCAGTGCCCCTGCGGATTGAGCTCGGTTGGGAACAGCCGCGGCCCCACGTCCATGAGGTAGTCCTGCCGCGACAGGCCATCTGCCTTCTGCACCGCGCCGACGAGGTCGAGCGTCAGTTTGCCGAAGTCGTAGTCGAAGCCCCAGGCGACGAGGTCGTCGCGCTCCTGAAACACCGGTTCCATGTCCGTGTGCATCTGCCGGAAGCTGTCGATGTTGGGACGCGGGAAGTCGAGGTATGCCGCCTCGCCGCCGTCGGCGCCGAGCGGAAGCGCGCCCACGCCGCCGGCGAAAATGCCTGCCGTGGTGGCGCCGAAATGCGGCGTGTCGAAGCCAAACCCGTCGGCGAGGCAGCCGTTGGTGGGGATGGAGTTGCGGGCGCACACCTGATTGCTGATGCGCACCCGATCGTCGTCTTCGTCGAGCATGTGGAACTGCAGCCAGGCACCGGCGCGGTCCGTGATCTCCCAGGACAGCGTTGCCCGAAGCGCCAGGACGTCGCGGCCGTCGATGTCGCCGTCGATGCCGGGCAGGCGGTTGCCGGCGGCGTCGGTCTGGCCGAAGGCGAGGTTTTCGATGTAGCCATCGCGGGTGAGGCGATAGCCGGCGAGGCGCAGGGCGGCGGTGTCGGCCAGCGGCACGTTGACGGCGGCCTTGAGGCGGGTATGGGCATAGTCGCCGGTCTCGACATCGACGAAGCCCTCGAAGGTGTCGAGCTTCGGCATCTGGGTGACGAAGTTGACGGCGCCGCCGGTGGCGTTGCGGCCAAACAGCGTGCCTTGGGGACCGCGCAGGATCTCCACCCGCTCCATGTCAAAGAACTCGATGGTGTTGAGGTTGGACACCACGGAGACTTCGTTGATGTGGGTGGAAACTCCGCTCTGGCCGCTGCTCGCCACCACGAGGTTGCCGATGCCGCGAATGCTGAAGCTCGAACCGCCAAAGTTGGTGGCGGTGAAGCTGACGTTGGGGGCGCTCATCTGCAAGTCGGAGGGCGTGATGACCTGCTCTTCCTCGAGCATCTCGCCGGTCAGCGCGGTCACCGGAATGGGGACGTCCTGCAAGCCCTCTGCCACCCGCTGGGCGGTGACGATGACCTCCTCGATGGCGCGGCGGTCGCTCTCGGTCCGGGCCAACGCAGCCTGCCCGAAAGTCAGAACCCCGAACACGACGCAAACACCCCGAAGCGAACACAGACGTCCTGCCATCACCATCTCCATCCGCCTGTCGTGGCCACGGCGCAAGCATACTGGGCTTGCAGTGACGGGCCACTCTTGTCGCAACCGAGAAAGCGAGTAAGATACGCGCCCTCTTCCGCCTTAGCTCAGTTGGTAGAGCAGCTGACTGTTAATCAGCGGGTCGCTGGTTCGAGCCCAGCAGGCGGAGCCAAATCCCTTGCCCCCTGATCGAGGCCGTGGGCGCGGCCCGGATGGGCGGGCCGGTGCTATCGGTGCGGCAGGTCGATGCCCTCGAACAGGGCCCGGCGTTCCGTGGCGGTGTGGGCCGCGAAGGCGTCGCGGACTATGGGCTCGACCAGGTGGGGGGCGAAGAGTTCGATGAAGTCCAGCATGAAGCGACGCAGGAAGGTGCCCTTGCGGCAGCCGATGTAGGTGGTGCTAGGGCTGAAGATGTCGCTTGCATCGATGGCCACCAAGTCGGTGTCGCTGGCTGGATCGTAGGCCATGCCGGCGATGACGCCGACGCCGAAGCCCTGGCGAACGTAGGTCTTGATGACATCGGTGTCCACCGCCGACATGGCGATGTTGAGGTGGTGCTCCTCGCCCCCACGCTCGGCCATCTCCCCCACCAGAGGCAGGCGTTCGCGGAAGCCGGAGTCGTAGGTGACGATGGGATGGGCTTCAAGGTCCTCCCGCGTGGCACGCTCGCGGCTCGCCAGCGCATGCCCCTTCGGCACCACGACGCAGCGGTTCCAGTGGTAGCAGGGCATCATCACCAGTTCCGGAAAGCGATCCACCCGTTCCGGCGTGATGGCGAAATCCACCTCCCCCGCCGTCGCCAGTTCGCCGATTTCCTCCGTCGTGCCTTGACGCATGTGCAGCGAGACATCGGGATAGCGGGCGCGCAGTTCGCCAAGGACACAGGGCAGCACATAGCGCACCTGGGTGTGGGTGGTGGCGATGGAAAGCTGCCCGCTCGACTGGTTGCTGTACTCCTCGGCGATGCGCTTGATCCTCTCGACCTCGCGCAGGATCTCGGCGGCCTTGGCCAGAATCACCTCTCCGGCCGGCGTAACGCGCGCCAGGTGCTTGCCGCTGCGAGCGAAGATCTCGACGCCGAGTTCGTCTTCCAGGAGCCGAATCTGCTTGCTGATGCCGGGCTGGGATGTATAAAGATGCGACGCCGTGGCCGAGACGTTGAGGTGATGCTTGGCCACCTCGCAGATGTAGCGCAGTTGCTGCAGCTTCACTGTGCGCCGCCCCCCTCGTTGACGACGCCGTGGGGAACGTGGCCGGAAGCCAGATGGTCACTGGCTGCCCGGCAGTTGGCGCTCTGGTCGTCGAAGAAGACATCCGCCCGATAGGCGCGCAGGAAGGCGGTCTTGTCGAGGCCGCCCAGGAACAGGCTTTCGTCCAGGCGGATGTCCCAGGCGCGCAGGGTCTTGATGACGCGCTCATGCGCCGGTGCGCCGCGGGCCGTCACCAGCGCGGTGCGGATGGGGCAGTCGGCCTCGTCGAACCCCTGCTGCAACTGGTGCAGGCCGGAAAGAAACGGCTTGAAGGGGCCTCCGGCCAGCGGCATGTCCGCGGCAGCCGCTTCCGACTCGGCAAAGGCGTCCAGGCCGCGTTCCTGATACACCCGCTCGGCTTCGTCGGAGAACAGCACCGCATCGCCGTCGAAGGCGATGCGCAGGCCGTCGTTCTCGGCCTCGGCATCGCGTCGGCCGCTTAGCAGGCGGGCCGCCGGCACCCCCCGCGCCAGCGCTTCCTCCGTGTCCTCGGCGTCGGCGGAAAGAAACAGGTGGCAGTCGAACGCATGGGCATAGCGATACGGACTCGCCCCGCCGCAGAAGGCCGCGCGAACGATGCCGAGCTCGTGCTCGCGGATGGAGTTGAAGACGCGCAGGCCCGTGTCGGCGGTGTTGCGGGAGAGCAGAATCACGTCCACACGCTCGGCATCGGCGCGCTTGTTGATGTCGAGCAGCTTGCGCACGAAGACGAAGCCGTCGCCGGGCGAGAGGACGTTGCTTTCGCGGGCGATCTGGTAGCGCCGATAGGCCTCGAGCCCTTCCGTGCGATAGATCTCGTCGCTTTCGGAGAGGTCGAACAGCGCTCGCGAGGACACGGCGACGCGCAGGCATGGCCCGGTGGGCGTCGGTGCCCCGGCCCCCGGGCCCCGGCTGCGTGCCGCCATTCCTTGCGCTACTCGTCCAGGTCGTCTGTGGCAAAGGCTACCCGGTCGATGTCGGCCTTGCCTCGCAGCGTTCCAAGCAGGGCGTCCATGCCCCGCGAGGACACCAGCCGCGCAAGCTCCACCCGCACGGACGATCTTTCGTCCTCCGTCATCGCGCCGAAGTCGCCAAGGTTGACCGCCGACACCACCACCACGGCATGGGCGCCGCCGGCGAGCGCGGCAACCTCGGATGCGCGGCCCTCGCCCGGCATCACCAAGGCAAAGGCGGTATTGAGCACTTGCCCGGGCACTTCCGGCTCGCGCTGTTGCGCCGCATCGGCGCGCTGCCACTCCGTGCCGTGCTCAGCGGCGATGTCGGCAGTGGGGGTGCCCTGCTCGAAGGCTTCGAGCGCTTCGGCGGCGGCCTCGCGGGCCAACACTCCGGCGCGTTCTCGAACGAGGGAGGCATGGATCTCGTCCCGCACTCCGTCGAACGGTCGTTCCTCCGCCCTGTGCCGTTCGTCGAGCCGCACCACCACCGCATGATCGGTGGCCGAGGCCACGGCGCGACTGTTGAAGCCCTCGATGATGACCTCGTCGCCAAAGGCGGCACTGCGCACTGCCGCGTCTGCCAGGAGACCTTCCCACGAGTTGCGGGTGGCGCCGGCCTGCCGCTCCACCGTGAGGCCGAATTCCTCCGCAAGCGGTTCAAGCGATTCCGGGTTCTCGAACGCCACTTCGTCCATTTCCCGCAGTCGTTCGGAGAAGAGCTCGCGGGCAGCGTCGCGGCGCAGTTCCGAGGCAAGGGCCTCGCGCCGTTCTTCCAAGGAGGGGATCACCACCTTCTCCACCTCCTCGAGGCGGATGAGATGCACGCCGAACTCGCTCTCGACAGGCTCGGACAGTTCATCGACATCGAGTGCCCAGAGGGCATCGGCGAAGGGGGTGACAAAGGTTTCGCGGTCGGCCATGCCGAGGTCTCCGCCGTCGCTGGCGGAGCCGATGTCGTCGGACAGTTCCTTGGCGAGTTCGGCGAAATCCTCGCCGTCCGCCAGCCGGGCGCGGGCCTCCTCGGCGAGGCCCATGGCTGCATCGACGTCGCGGTCGTCGCTCGCCTCGAACAGGATGTGGCTGCCGCGGCGACGCGGTGGCTTGTCGGCGAGCGCCGCCGATTCGGCCTCGTAGCGTTCGACGATCTCGTCCTCGGTGACTTCCACCTCCGCTTCGAGATCCGCGAGCGGCAGGCGGACGTAGCTGAAATCGAAGGTCTCTTCGATCATGTATTCGTCGATGGCGGTCTCGTAGTGGGCCTCGATGTCCGCCTCTTCGACTTCCACCGCGGCTTCGAACGCCGCCACCGGAAACTCCAGCCAAGCGATGTCGCGCCGCTGCGTCATCACCTCGGCGGCGCGGCGCAGTTCCCGCTCGGTGACAAAGCCGGTGTCGCCAAAGCCTCCGGAAAGCTGCGAGCGCAGTTCCAGTTCGACGATCTCCGCCTGATAGCCCAAGGGGGTGTAGCCGGCGGAGGCAAGGCGGTTGCGGAAGCCGGTCTCGTCGAGGTCGGAAATGCCGGCGAAGTCGGAGCGAATGCGCGACTCCACCAGTTCGTCCGAAGCCGCCAGGTCCAGATCGGCGGCGGCCTGTGCCAGCAAGGTCTCGTCCACCAGCACGCCGAGCACGGCGTCGGGCGTGACGATCCGGTCCAGCATCTCGTCATTCGCGGACTCGCCTACCTGGGCCCGGATGATGGAGCGCTGTCGGGCGATGGCCACTTCGAGGTCGCCTTGCGAGACCTCCTCACCGTTGACGGTGGCGGCCACCGGTTCGGAAACCGAAAAAAGGTCGATCGTGCCAAAGCCAAACGCCGCCAGCACGAACACCAGCAACCCAATGACAACCTTGGCAGCGATGCCCTGGGCGCCATCGCGCAGTTTTTGCATCACCATGGCGAACTCCCGTACACAACGCCCTGATCAGTTTCCGGCCTGAGCAACCGAACACGCCGTGCACCACGCCGGATCGCCGGCTGCTGCGGCCGAACCCCCGGGCCGGTCCAATCAGCGCTCGCTCGTCGCTACATCATCAGGCACTGCCCCAATGCGACCGCCCTCACCGCAGCAAAACCCTAGCCGATGGCGTCCTTCAACGTGCGACTGGCGCGGAACGTCGGCGAGCGAGACGCAGCGATCTCGATGCTCTCGCCGGTGCGCGGGTTGCGCCCCGTGCGGGGGCCGCGTTCGCGCACCTCGAAGGTGCCGAATCCGACGATGGAAACGGGCTCCGAATCCCGCAGGCTTTGGCGGATGGCATCCAGAGTGCCGTCGAGCGCCTTGGCTGCCTTGGTGCGGGGGATGTCGGCTGCCATCGCGATGGCATCAACGAGTTCGGGTTTGTTCATTCGATCGGGCTCCGTGTCAGACTGGGCATTCCTGTGCGACCTTGGCCACTGGCCATTGGCCATGCGGTGCGAAACGCATTAAACCACCCGCGCAAACGCTTTCAAACTCCACTTTGATCCGCGAGCCTTGGGGAGGCGATTTCCTCACCCGTGCGGGGCCTCCTCGTAGTACATTTCCGTGGCAGGTGCGTGTCGAACCGCGTGCCGCCAGAACCACATTCGCGCGGGGCCGCGCAGACCCGAAGGAAGCAAGAACGCATGAATCAGACAGTCCTCGATGGCCGCGCAGCCGAACGACAGTTGCCCCGAATCCTGCAACGCATCGGAGAGCTCTTCGCGACGCTAGCGGCGTTCGCCGCATTTGCCGCGGCCGCCGACATGCCGATGCCCGACGACGGCAACACCCGCGCGACCGCCACCGTGATCGCCTTTGGCGTCCGCTCCGAGGCGAGCCTTGGCGCCAACGACGATGTGGACGTGTTCCGCATCGAACTGCAAGGACGTGCCGAGATCGCGGTGCAAAGCGGCGGCAACACCGACACCGTGGCGACGCTCTCCGACAGCGAAGGCGGAATGCTCGCGAGCAGCGACGACGCCAGCGGCACCAACCTCAACTTCCGCATTGTCGAAACGCTGGAAGGCGGCGTGTACTACCTCACAGTGTCCGGTTCCAACGGCGCCACCGGCCCCTACCGCGTGCTGGCCCGCATCCAGCGCGGTGGCGACGACCACGGCGACACCATCGGCGCCTCGACACGAATCACTGCCATCGAAACCGCCGGCAGCCTCCGCCCGGAGGGCGACATCGACGCCTTCCGCATCGACGTGGGCGTGAAGACCAGCGCCGTGCTCCGCACCAAGGGCCCCACGGACACCGTGGGGGAACTGCAGGACAGCGGCGGCAACGTGCTGGAAGAAGCGGACACCGGCGGCGATCGCGGCAACTTCGTCATCGACACCACGCTCATGCCCGGCATCTACTACCTCATGGTCTCGGCAAAGGACGGCGAAACCGGCGGCTACAGCGTGGAGGCAGAATTCGACGGCTCTGTCGTCTGCGCCAATCCCCCGGTGCGCGTGCCGGACTCCGGCGCGGCGGAGGTGCCCGCGGACAGCGACGACAGCGGTTCGTCCGACGACGACGACGCCGCCGGCGCAGCCGAGCCCGTGTACGAACGCTTCATCCCAATCGTGGTGGCAAGCGGCAGGATCACCCTCGGGCCAGAGTCAACCACCGCATGCGTTGAGGTGAACGAATTCAACCTTCTTGGCATCACCTACACCGTGCTGCGCTCCGCCTGGCAGTATCGGGCTTCGGAATCGGAGGACTGGTCAAACATCGACGAGACGGAAACCGAGCTCGAACTCTGCGCCTACTCACCCACCGAATCCGGCCAATACCGCCTCATCGGCGACGTCGAGGTGAACGGGGTGCTGAACCACTACGCAAGCAACGTCCTCACCGTGGAATAACCCGCCCTTGCCACAGGCCGACGACAAGGGCAAAGGCAAGGCGATGCAGGATCTGTGGCCTTCATGGCGAGATTTGAGGGGGACACCGTGTTGGCAATGCGGCGCTGAGGCGAGCCGCGAGAAGCTAGCGCCCCTTGCCGGACACGGCGATGACCTCAATGCCAAGGACATGCTGCACGGTGGGGGGGGCCAAAGTGTAGGCTTGGGCAATGCGCGTGTTGCAGAACATCACGCCCACGGCAGAGCAGCTACCGATCCTAAGAGATGTCGGCCCTGGCTTCCGACTCATTCGCGGCGCTGCCGGTAGCGGCAAGACGACGGCCGCAGTGATGCGGCTGCGCCAGCTATGTGCGGCTAGGGTCGCGAGTATGTGCGGCTAGGGTCGCGAGACTTGCGCGACTTGGGCTGGATGGTCCGGTTCGCGTGCTGGTTGGTACTCACCTTCAACCGAACGCTGCGGGGCTACGTTGAGGAGCTGGCCAACCAGCAAGCCACAGGAGACGGTGTGGAGCTGACCGTCGAGACGTTCTCCCGTTGGGCAATGGGACATTGCCCGGGAGGCTGGCCCGACATCATTGCCCCCGGAGTGTTGCGAGACCTCCTGCGTGCTGCAGGCTCCCCCGCGGATACCCGATACTTCGAGGACGAAGTCCAGTACCTGTTCGGACGGTTCCCGCGCGATCAGCGCGACGAGTACCTAGATGCAACGCGCACCGGTCGTGGCCGCGCGCCAGCCGTGCCAAGGGTGCTTCGGGCAAGGCTCTTGTCCGATGTAGTCGAACCCTATGAAAGGGCGAAAGCGCGACTCGGCAGTATGGACTGGCAGGATGTGGCACAGGAAGCAGCGTCTGCGCCTAGCGAGCAGTACGACATTGTCGTGGTCGATGAAGCGCAAGACCTTTCGGCCAATCAGGTCCGCTGCATCTTGGCCCACCTGAGCGAGGAGCACACAACGACGTTCATCGTCGACGCCGTGCAACGGGTTTATCCGCAAGCATTCGGGTGGCCCGAAGGTGGCATCGACATGCGTGGCCAAGTCTTCACATTGAGGAGGAACCACCGCAACACCGCCGCCGTCGCTCGATTTGCCGCCTCGTTGGTCAAAGACTTGCCTGTGGAGGAAGACGGCGTCGTCCCGAACGCCGACGCCTGCGTTGCCGAGGGAGCAAGGCCCCGAGTACTCGCCGGCTTGTACCGCGCTCAGCTAGCGAGGATGCTGGACGACGTCAGGCCAGCGCTCGCAGCCGGCGAAACAGTGGCGATCCTCCATCCGCAAGGCAACAAGTGGTTTGACTTCGCTCGCCAAGCACTTGCGCAACGTGGCCTAGGGTATTGCGAGCTGACCCGAGAGCGCGACTGGCCAACCGGTCCGGAGCAGATCGCCCTCTCGACTATCCACTCGGCCAAGGGTCTCGAGTTCGACCACGTTCTCATGCCCGGGCTGAACCAAGAGGTGACGCCACATGGGGCCGAAGACGGCGACGGCACGCTCGAGTCCCTGCAGAGGTTGGTCGCAATGGGCATCGGTCGGGCGCGCAAAACCGTCACGCTTGGCTACAAACCACAGGACCGGTCCTCCGTAATCGCCCTGTTGGATCCGGCGACATACGACCTCGTGAAGCTGAGCTGATGACGACGTTACGCGCACAGCCGAGGAAGGGTGACGAGCTGGCCAAGCTCCCCCACCAGCCAGAAGTCGTTGCCGCGGCCAAGCAGCGAGGCGTGGACGACGTGCTTCATTTCACCACGGTCAGTGGCGCCGTCGGTGTTCTAGGGCGTGTTCACACTGTCGCAGTGCATCGACGATGAGGACGAAGACGATGAAGCCGAGGAAGATGATGTCGAGTTTCTCGAAGCGCGAGAAGATTCGGCGGAAGCCCTTGAGTCGCCGGAAGAGGCGCTCGACCTCGTTGCGCCGCTTGTACAGCTCCTTGTCGTACTCCCAAGGGTCGAGGCGGTTGCTTTTCGGCGGGACCACGGGCACGAAGCCGAGCTCCAGGACCAGTTGACGGGTGGCGTTGTCCTCGCATGCCCGATCCATGATCATCGCCGGGTTGTTCGCGGGCTTTTCCAGTTGGTTCAGGAGCTTGCGGCCTTCCGGGGCGTCATGGGCGTTGCCGGGGGAGAGTGTGAAGGCAACTGCCGTTCGAGCATCCGCGGCAACCACGTGAATCTTGGTGTTCCATCCGCCACGGGACTTGCCGATGGATTGCGGACCGTTTTTCTTCGCGCGCCGGTGCCGTCCGGATGCACTTTGACGCTGGTGCTGTCGAGCCCGAGCGCCTCGACCCCGATGCGGACGATCTGGTCTCTTTGCAGTTGTTCGAACACGCGATCGGGCACGCCCTTCTTCGACCAGCGATTCATTCGTGTGCAGATCGTGTGCCAGTTGCCGAACCGCGCCGGCAGGCCGCGCCACTTGCAGCCGTGTTCGGCCACGTGGAGGATCGCGTTCAGCACTTGCAGATTCGACAGGCTGACGTTTCCCCGCTGTTTCGGGAATGGCGGCGCGATGCGCTCGTATTGGCCCTCTGTGAGTTCCACCTGTTTGATTCTCCTACCTTTTCCCGCGTGGGACGACGGGGTCGGAGAATGGCACATTCAGGGGTATTTGTGTGAACACGCCCTAATGTCCAAGTGCGCAAGGATCCGGCTTGGCTCGACTATGTGAACCTATCCGTTTCCCGCATCAACGACTGGATGTTCGATACCTCCGTGCGTTGGTATGTGACGGATAAGAACTCCTGGGTTGTGTTCGCCTTCTCGGTAGAGGTGCTCGGACAGCCTGGGGTCGTGTTCGCGACCACGAACAACATCTACCCAGCGTGCCTGCGTGGAGAAGGGGTCGACGGCTTCAATCGGTTGTTTACCCAGCAAGTGGAAGGGCGCTACGGCAATGTGCATCGGCGCAATGGGAAACAGTCCAACTGGCCGACTGACAGGCAGGCCGAAGTGCTGTATCCGGGCGAAGTACCATGCAAGTTCCTCCAGCGGATCGATGTGCAGGAGGAAGAGACCATAGATACGATCGCGGGGGCGCTGGCCGCCCTACAGCTCGAACAGGAAATGCCTGTCCGCCATGCTCCGGAGGTGTTCCGATGACCATGCACGACCTGCTCTCGAAAGCACGTGATCGCGAACTGCCCGACAGCTCATTACCCGCACTGAGCGAAGAACGCGTCCTGCGCGTCGAACGTTCGTCGCTCTGGGCCGCCTACGGTGACGCCATCGGCTGGATCAGCGAGTTGATCGACGAGGCTGGATTGATGCGGCGCACCAACGGCACGACCCTTCGCCAGCCCATCGATTGGTACCGTCGGATCGGTGGGCGATCCGGCGTCCGCGTCTTGCTCCCCGCCGGATGCTACTCGGACGACTCGCAGCTGCGTCTCGCGACGAGCCGCGCCATCCGTCCCGATGGTTTCGATGTCGAGGCATTCGCCAAGGTCGAACTGCCCGTGTGGCTCAGCTATGGCCTTGGCGGCGGGAAGTCCACAAGCGCAGCAGCCGGGCAACTCGGCCGCCCGAGGTCAGTTTGGTGGAGCAACAAGTTCCGCGGCTGGACGCAATCCGGCGGAAACGGCGCTGCCATGCGCATTCAGCCACACGTCTGGGCATCCTGTTCACCCGCGGATCCCGCCAGCTTCCTACCCGCCGTCGTGCGCAATGCTGTCTGCACGCACTCCCACCCGACAGGGATACTCGGCGCCGTTCTGCACGCGCTCTGCGTTGCCCACTCCATCGATGTCGGCCAACCGCCGTCGCCAGCGAAACTGGTCGCGATGACAGAGGTGGCAGCGTGCCTGCCGGAAGTCATTGCAACCGACACGGAATTGGGCTTTTGGCGGGTTGCATTTGAGCAGGAGGCGGGGATGTTTGACGCGGCGTGGAAGCAGGCTGTGGCCGAGTTGCGCGAAGCAATCGGAATAGTCAACTCCTGCAACCTGCGCGGGGAAGATGGCTATGCGACCGTCGTGGATGCGCTTAACCTGCGCAATCCCACAAGACGCGGCAGCGGCATGCTTACAGCCTTGGCCGCCGTTGCACTGGCATGTTGCGAGCCAGGTCCGGCGGAAGCGATGCGGATTGCTGCGAACGCGCTCGGCACGGATACGGACACCATCGCCACCATGGCCGGGTCGATGCTCGGTGCCGCCACCGACATCGACCCGCCGGTAGATGTGCTTGATGGTGATTTGTTTCGGTCGGAGGCACGTCGCTTGGCGCAGATCGCTACTGGCGAGACTCCGTCGAGCCACGCCTATCCTGACTTGCTGCACTGGAAACCACCGAAGGCACGAGCCGACGCATTGGCACAGACCAAGGACGGCGAGCTAGTGGTTCTGGGGCTCGGGCCTAGCCAAAGGCTTGACGGCGACGCAATGCTCGGTCGAGGCGGGTTTCGCTGGCAGTGGGTGAGGCTCAAGTTCGGGCAGACGTTGCTGATCAAGAGTCGAGATGTCTTGCCAGAGGCCCCTGTTCACGCCATCCCACAAGAGCGACACAAGCCCGACGTGCGCCACTCGGATGTTCCTCGAAACCGTGAGGATGTGACAGCGAACGACTCTCATGGCATGCGGGATCGGCCAACAGGTGCGCTCGGCTCCGTGAGGACTCACTATGAGTCTGCCAGTGCCCATGACATCCGCGAGGTCGTCTCGTTCCTAGAACAGCACATTGACGACGACAGAATGGTCGGCAGGACCCTCCGACGCGTGGTCCAGAAGGGCACCACGGCGGACATCGCCGCATTTACTGCTGCCGTAGTGAGGATGCTCGGTCAGCATTCTGGGCCGACACTGGAGAAACGGACCCGCAACGCGCCAGATCCGGAATTGCCTCGCTAATGGGCTAGGTCGCGGCGACCGCATGCGGCCATCAGCTCGCAAGACGGCCTGACGATCTCGGCCGTGTCAGTGTGGATTGAGTGTCGCCTCCGTCGTGGCCGGCGGCTGGTCGGGCTGTACCGGTGGAAGTTCGGTGGCGTCTTCGCGGGGCGTAGGGCGGTGCTCCAGGGCCAGGTCGATGATTTCGTCCATCCAGGCTACGGGAATCACCTTGAGGTCTTCGAGGACGTTGTCGGGGATTTCCCTTAAGTCGGGTTCGTTTTCCTTGGGGATGATGACTCGGCGGATGCCGCCGCGGCGGGCGGCGAGGAGCTTTTCCTTCAGGCCGCCGATGCGGAGCACCTGGCCGCGCAGGGTGATTTCGCCGGTCATGGCGAGGTCGGCGGAGACCGGGATGCCGGCGATGCAGCTGACGAGGGCGGTACACATGCCGACGCCGGCACTGGGGCCGTCCTTCGGGGTTGCGCCTTCCGGCACGTGGATGTGGATGTCGTGGTTCTCGTGGTGGTCGGCGGGGATGCCCAGGGCTGCGGCGCGGCTGCGCACGAAGGTCATGGCGGCCTGGATGGATTCCTGCATCACGTCGCCCAAGGAGCCGGTCTTGATCTGGCGGCCCTTGCCCGGGACGGAGATGGCTTCGATGCTGAGCAGTTCGCCGCCGGCGGCGGTCCAGGCCAGGCCCGTGGCGACGCCCACTTGGTTGGCTTCCTCGGCGAGGCCATAGGTGAAGCGGCGCACGCCGTTGTAGCGTTCGATGTCTTCCTCGGTGATTGCGGCAGGGCCCGGCTCGCGCTCGCCGAAGGCTTGCTCGGTGACGATCTTGCGGCAGATCTTGGCGATCTCTCGCTCGAGACCACGCACGCCGGCTTCGCGGGTGTAGTAGCGCACCAAGTGCCGCACCGCGTCCTCGCTCAGCTCGAAGTCGTCCTCCGCCAGCCCGCTCAGGCGTTTCTGCTTTGGCGTGAGGTAGCGGCTGGCGATCTTGAGCTTCTCCTCCTCCGTGTAGCCGGGCAGGCGGATCACTTCCATGCGGTCGAGCAGCGCCGGGGGAATGTTCATGGAGTTGGAGGTGCAGACAAAGAACACGTCCGACAGGTCGAAGTCCACCTCCACGTAGTGATCGTTGAAGGAGTGGTTCTGCTCCGGATCCAGCACTTCGAGCAGGGCCGAGGCCGGGTCGCCGCGCATGTCCTGGCCCATCTTGTCCACTTCGTCGAACAGGAACAGCGGGTTGCGCACGCCGGCCTTGGAGAGCTTTTGCAACACCTTGCCCGGCAGGGAGCCGATGTAGGTGCGACGGTGGCCACGGATTTCGGCCTCGTCGCGCACCCCGCCCAAGGCCATGCGCACGTAGCGCCGATTGGTGGCGCGGGCGATGGATTCGCCGAGAGAGGTCTTGCCGACCCCGGGCGGGCCCACGAGGCAAAGCACGGGCCCCTTGACCTTGCGCACACGACCCTGCACGGCGAGGTATTCAAGGATGCGGGCCTTGACCTCTTCCAAGCCGTAATGGTCCTCGTCGAGGATGCGGCTGGCGGCGCGCAGGTCGCGGCGCACCCTGCTGCGCTTGCGCCACGGCAGGCCCAAGAGCCAGTCGAGATAGCCGCGCACGACGGTGGCCTCTGCGGACATCGGCGGCATGAGGCGCAGCTTGCCGAGTTCGGTCTCCGCCTTCTCCTTCGCTTCGCGGGTCATGCCGGCTGCCTCGATGCGCTTCACCATTTCATCCGCGTCGCTGCCTGGCGACTCGTCGCCGCCGAGCTCTTTCTGAATGGCCTTCATCTGCTCATTCAGGTAGTACTCGCGCTGGCTCTTCTCCATCTGTTCCTTGACGCGGCGGCGGATGTGGCGCTTGACGTCGCCGGCTTCGATGCGGGTGGCGAGGAGATCCGAGACGCATTTCAGTCGCGCGGGCAGATCAAGGGTCTCGAGCACCTGCTGGCGTTGCGGCAAGTCGAACGGCAACTGGGCGGCCAGGGTGTCGAGCAGCCGGCCGGGGTCGTCGAGGCTCGTGACCGCGGCGACCACGTCTTCCGCCACATTCGCCGCCTTGCGATAGCGCTCGAAGACAGACCTGGCCTCGCGCACGAGGGCATCTGCCTGCTCGTCCGGCAGCATGGGCTCGTGCCACACTTCCACGTCCGCCAGGGTGTGGTCGCCGTCTGCGTGGTATGCCTCGAGCCTGGCCCGGCTCTGGCCTTCGACCAGCACCTTCACCATGCCGTCCGGCAGGGTGAGCATCTGCAGCACGAGACCGACGACGCCCACGTCGAAGACGTCCTCCCGGGTCGGTTCGGCGGCATCGCCGTTGCGCTTGGCGAGGAGCAGGACACGGCGGTCGGCTTCGCCGCCAGCGGCGGCTTCGAGGGCACGGATCGAACGCGCCGTGCCGACGAACAACGGCTGCACGCCGTGGGGGAAGACCACCATCTCCTTGAGCGGCAGGACGGAGATGCCGGCGATGCGCTGCGGTGTGCCTTCCTTGCTCATGTGCCTGGCCCAAGGCGCCGGTCAGCCTTCGGCGCCTGCGACCTTCTCGTCCATGCTCGGAATGACTATGGGCGGGCGCCGCCCTTCGATCACGCACTCGTCCACCACCACCTTGCTCACCGACTGCTGGGTCGGCAGCTCGTACATGGTGTCGAGCAGGACGCCTTCGAGGATGGAGCGCAGACCCCTGGCGCCGGTCTTGCGCTCCATGGCCTTGCGCGCCACCGCTTGCAGCGCGTCGTCGCGGAACACCACCTCGACGCCCTCCATCTCGAACAGCTTGCTGTACTGTCGGGTGAGGGAGTTGCGCGGCTCGGTGAGGATCTGCATCAGGGCTTCGCTGTCGAGTTCCTCGAGGGTCGCCACCACCGGCAGGCGACCGACGAATTCCGGGATGAGGCCGTACTTGATGAGGTCTTCCGGCTCCACGCCGCGCAGGGTTTCGCCGATCTTGGCGCGGTCCGCTTCGCCGGCGATGTTGGCGGAGAAGCCGATGCCGCTCTTGGCGGTGCGATTCTGGATCACCTTGTCGAGGCCGGCGAAGGCACCGCCGCAGATGAACAGGATGTTGGAGGTGTCCACTTGCAGGAATTCCTGCTGCGGATGTTTGCGTCCGCCCTGGGGCGGCACCGCGGCGAGAGTGCCTTCGATGAGCTTGAGCAGCGCCTGCTGCACGCCCTCGCCGGAAACGTCGCGGGTGATGGACGGGTTGTCGGACTTGCGCGAGATCTTGTCGATCTCGTCGATATAGACGATGCCCACCTGGGCGCGATCGACGTCGTAGTCGCACTTCTGCAGCAGCTTCTGGATGATGTTCTCGACATCCTCGCCGACGTAGCCAGCCTCGGTGAGCGTGGTTGCATCGGCGATGGTGAACGGCACGTCTAGCACCCGAGCCAGGGTTTCCGCGAGCAGGGTCTTGCCGCAGCCGGTGGGGCCGATCAGCAGGATGTTGCTCTTGGAGAGCTCGACGTCGTCCTTCTTGCCTTTGTAGTTCAGGCGCTTGTAGTGGTTGTAAACCGCCACCGAGAGCACCTTCTTGGCGTACTCCTGGCCGATGACGTACTCATCGAGGGTGGCCTTGATCTCCGCCGGGGCCGGCAGCCGGTCGCTCTCCTTGCTTTCGGCGTTTTCCTGGACTTCCTCGCGGATGATGTCGTTGCACAGCTCGACGCACTCGTCGCAGATGAAGACGCTCGGCCCGGCAATGAGCTTGCGAACCTCGTGCTGACTCTTGCCGCAGAACGAGCAGTAGAGCATCTTGCTCGCTTCGTCGCCCTTGCCCCTATGATTGTCCGCCATGAATGTCCTTGGCTCTCAAGAATCTTACGGAAACCCAAACATGATGGGTTGTCGATGATTTTGCAACCCCCCAGAGGAGGTAGGCCCTAGCGCCACAAGAACCGTTGCCTTTCGGCAACGCTTCCTGCCCCAGCCCAAGCCGTCCGAAGTCCGACAGGCTGCTAGACCGCGCCGATTGCCTTGCGGGCTGGCTCCCTTGGGTATTGCACGGAGTCGATGAGGCCGTATTCGGCCGCCTCTTCCGGGCTCATCCAGTAGTCGCGGTCGGTGTCCTCGGCGATCCGCTCCGCAGGCTGGCCCGTGTGCGCCGCCAGCAGTTCGTTCATGCGCTCGCGCATGGAGAGGATTTCCCGCGCCTGAATTTCGATGTCGGCGGCGACTCCACGGGAGCCGCCGGAGGGCTGGTGCAGCATCATGCGGGAGTTGGGCAACGCATTGCGCTTGCCTTCGGCGCCGGAGGCAAGCAGGAAAGCGCCCATGCTGGCGGCCTGGCCGATGCACCACGTTGCCACGTCGCAGCGCACGAGCTGCATGGTGTCGTAGATGGAGAGGCCCGAGGTGACGGCACCGCCTGGCGAGTTGATGTAGAGGTGGACGTCCTTGTCCGGGTTCTCGGACTCGAGGAACAGGAGCTGCGCCACCACGAGATTGGCCACGGCGTCCTCGATGGGCCCCACCAGGAAGATGATCCGCTCGCGCAACAGGCGCGAGAAGATGTCGTAGGCGCGCTCCCCGCGGGCGCTCTGTTCGATGACCATGGGCACGAGGCCAAGGCCGGTCATCGGCGTGGGGAAGCTGTCGGAAGTGGGGTCCGCCAAGGTGGTCTCCTTCGGGTCTCTACGGGACTTGGGGCATGGGTTGCGCGTCAGCGACTCTCGTCCGACCCGGATTCGGGAGGGGCCGATTCTGCCTCGCCATGATCTTCGCCAGATGCGTGGTCGTGGTGATGATGGTGCTGGTCATCCGTCGGCGGCGCATCGCCATCGGACGCTCGCCGCAGCGCCTCCATGTAGCTGCACTGTTCCGTACGGGAGTGCGCCCGCGCCGCCACGTGCTCCACCACCTGCGCCTCGAGCACCTGCGCCTCGAAGCGATCGAGCTGCCGGTCCTCGGAATAGATGTATTGCACCAAGGCGTCGGAATCGTCGAACGAACTCGCGTATTGGTCAATGCGCTCCCGCAGTCTGGTCGGGTCCACCGTCAGATTCTCTTCCTCAATGATGCGCCGGACGACGAGCTGGGTGCGCACGATGGCTTCTGCCGACTTGGTGAGGGCCTCCAGCGGGACGCGCTCCGGGTCGGTCCCCATGCTTCGGTAGCGGTCTTGCTGGGCTCGTACCGTGTCGTCCACAAGGGGCTTCGGCAGCGCAAACCCGTGCGCCGCCCGCAACGCATTGAACACCGAGTTGCGCAAGTGCTGGCGCATGGCCTCGTCAAGGCGGGCCTGCATGTTCTGCAGCACATGGGCGCGGAACGATTCCTCTGTGCCGTCCTCGACGCCGTAGGTGGTGAAGAACTCCGCGTCCATGTCCGGCAGTCGGCCCTCTTTCACGCGGGTGAGTTCGAGGGTCCAGATCGCTTTCTTGACGCTGTCGTCGTCGGCCTCAGCATCATCGGAGCGGATGGCGGCGTCTTCCACCAACTCGCTGAGGGGACGCGATATCCGTTCGCCGGCCGAGAGCCCGCGCAGGGCATCGCCGAACGGCATCGCGTCTGCACCGAGCACGAAGTCGCGTTCGGTAGTCCAGCCGTCGCCCTCGTCATCGGCTTTGCGCAGCTCCTTCGGCGCCAGCGCCCGGTATGTCACGCGATCGCCGTCGACGCTGGGGCGCTCCACCTCCTCCCAGATGGTCGCCCGCTCGCGCAGGTTCTCCACCATCGAGTCGATGTCCGCCTCGGTCACTTCCGCTTCCAGCCGCACGACTTCCATTTCGGCAAGGCCGGCCACCTGGAACGTCGGCAGCACTTCAAAGGTGGCGGAATACTCGAAGTCTGCGCCGGGAGCGAAGTTGATGATGTCCACGCGGGGCTGGCCCACCGGCGCGAGGTCCTCTTGGGTCACCGCGTCGGTGAAGCTGCGATCGATGACTTCGCCGGCCACGTCGGCTCGCACCTTGGTGCCGAAGCGCCGCCGCACTTCCTTCATGGGCACGCGCCCGGGGCGAAAGCCGGGCAACCGAACCTGCTTTGCCGTGTCCTTCAGGCGCTCCTGCACCTGGCTTTCGAAGGATTCCGCCGGCACGGCCACATTGAGCTTGCGCCCCAGCCCGCCAGTGGTCTCCACGGATATCCGCATGGCGCTCGTCCGCTCTTGTCGGCGAGCGTCGCCGACGGTCATTGCCAAAAGCTGGGGTGGATGATGGGGCTCGAACCCACGACAGCCGGATCCACAATCCGGGGCTCTACCTGCTGAGCTACATCCACCATCGCCCGACCCGCCCTTCGGGCCGGGCGCGAATAATACGGCATTTGTGGGCTGTCGGCGTGCGTTTGCGGTCCGACGGCCTAACGTGACGCCCACGCACCCTCTACAATGCGGGCACGGCCCTCGATCCAAGGAGCCAGGCCCATTCCGCTGCGCCGCACGCCCTGCATCGGCATTTGCTCCACCACCTACGGCGATCTGGTGTGCCGGGGCTGCAAGCGCTTCGCGCATGAAGTGGTCGGCTGGAATGGCTTTGAGGAGTCCCAACGCGCCCTGGTGTGGCGACGGCTGGGGCAACTCCTGCGCGAAAGCGTGGCGGCCTGCATCGTGGTTGACGACGAAACGCGCCTGCGCGGCTGCGCCGAAGGCTGTGGGCTGGAGGTCGCGGGCGACGCAGCGATCGAGCTGCTGGCCTTCGACCTCCTTCGTCAGCATCTCGCGCGGGACGAGAATCCGCCGATCGCGGAGCTGGGCCTCGCGTCCGCGGACCCGGCGACACCGCCAAGCGTGGCCGAAGCCACCCGCCGCATCGACCGCGAATTCCACGAGCGCTCCTTGGCCCACTACGAGCGCAGCTACCGCGTGCTGGCGCGCTGAAGGGGCTCTAGTAAGGTTTCCTTTGGCGCGGCACCACGCCCGAAGGGCACGCATCGACCTCTCGCCAAGGGGGGAGTGATTGGGAGGGGTGCCGCACATTCCCTCTGGCAGCCTGTCGGACTTCGGACGGCGCAAGCTGGCCGAAATGCCGACAGGCTGCCAGGACGGCTTGGGCTGGGGCAAGAAGCGTTGCCGGAAGGCAACGGTTCTTGTGGCGCTAGAGGGGAGTGGGTGTCCGCCAAGGCATCGCCAAGCTGAAGCAAAGCAAGCGGTCCTGGCCGGGGCTCTCGGCGAGATGCAGGGTCCAGCCGCAACGATCCCAATCGCCCAATACGATGCGGCGCTTGCCGTTGCCCAGCTCGTGGATTGCAGGTCGGTGGGTGTGGCCGTGGATTAGCAGGTCGGCGTCGTGCTCGGACATGGCTTCGGCGACCGCCTCTGGCGTCACGTCCATGATTCCGTCGGCCTTGTTGGCGCCGGCGGCGATGCTCTGGGCGCGCAGGCCAGTGGCGAGTTGGCGGCGCTCGTCGAGTGGCAGGGCCAGCACCGAGCGCTGCCAATCCGGAGAACGGAACATGCGGCGCATGGCTTGGTATTCGGCATCGCGGGTGCAGAAGGCGTCGCCGTGGGCCAGCAGCACGCACCGCCCGCCGACCTGCACGCACGTTGGGTCCGGCAGCAGCGTCACCCCCGTCTCCGCCGCAAAGCTGTCGCCAAAGAGGAAGTCGCGATTGCCGTGCATGACATGCACCCGGCAGCGCTCCGACGCCTCCTTGAGCGCCTGCCGCAGTCGGTTCGCGGTGGGTGCGTCGTCGTCGTCGCCGACCCACACCTCCACCAAGTCGCCCAGAATGTAGATGTCGGCCGCCGTCTCGACGCCCTCCGTCAGGACGCGCTCGAACCCCGCCTGCACGTGCGGTGCCGTGTCGTCGATGTGCAGGTCCGATAGAAACAGCGCCGTCACGCGGCCTCCCCGCCGCCATCGTGTCCGTCGGCGGAGCGCAGGGCGTTCTCCAGCATCGTCGCTCTCGTCACCGGCCCGACACCGCCCGGCACCGGCGTGATCCAGCCGGCGCGCTCCCGCACCTCGTCGAAGCGAACGTCGCCACGCAACTTGCCATCCGCCTGCGCGACGATGCCGACGTCGATGACGATGGCGCCAGGCTTGACCCAATCGGCGCCCACCAAGCCAGCCTTGCCGGTGGCCGAGACCACGATGTCCGCCTCGGCCACGTGCGCCGCGGTGTCGCGGGAGAAGCGATGCACCGTAGTGACGGTGCAGCCAACCAAGAGCAGTTCCAGCCCCATCGGCCGACCGACGTGGTTCGACGCACCCACCACCGCCGCGTGCAGGCCCCGCACGGCCACCCCGGTATGCTCGATGAGGGTCATCACCGCCAGCGACGTGCAAGGACGCAGCCTCGGTGCCCGCAGCGCCAGCCTCCCCATGTTGGCGGGATGCACGCCGTCCACGTCCTTGTCGGAGGAGACGTGCTCGATCACGGCCAAAGGATCGATCTGTGGCGGCAGCGGAAGCTGCACCAGGATGCCGTCGATGGTGGCGTCGTCGTTGAGCGCCCGCACCATGTCCACCAGACGACTTTCGGGCGTGTTGGCGGAGAGGTGGCGAACATCGGACTTGAAGCCCACCTCATGGCAATCCTTGCGCTTGAGGCGAACGTAGATTTCGGACGCGGGATCGTCGCCAACAAGCAGCACTGCCAAGCCTGGCGGCCGCAGTCCCGCAGCCTCCCGCTCCTGCACCCGCGCCGCGATCCGCTTGCGGATGCCCGCCGCAATGGCATTGCCATTCAGAACCTGCGCCGTCATGTGTCGCCTCTTTGGCTCCCCTCTTTCGGCTCCCCGAAGCTTCGGCTCCCCGAAGCTGGCGCGGCATCGACGTCACGCGTCGCGCCTTGATCCGTGCGATTCTATGGCGGATTCGACGGCGATGCCGGACGCGCTGTCGCGGCAACCGTCGCGCCGCGAAGCACTGCAGCCATCCTTGCCCCGCGCCGTTACCGGCGTATGATCGCAGGCCATTCGGGGCATGACGCAGTCTGGTAGCGTGCCTGCTTTGGGAGCAGGATGTCGGGAGTTCGAATCTCTCTGCCCCGACCAAGCCAGCGCCCGCACGCAAGTCCCCTCCGGAGCGGGGGCACTTTGCCTCCCTTCCAAGGATACCGGGCCAGAAACAGTCAGGAGCGGGTCGCATTGTGTCGTGGACGCGAGTTACGTCCCGACGATGCATCGTCGCATCGTCCGGCGCGTAGGCCGGCTGGCTGTGCGCTAGGAGCCTTCAGCCGGGGAAGCATCCCCGACCGCTGACGCGCAAGGAAGTGCCGGCAATTCCCCCATCGCTGGGGGCGTACTTCCATGCAAGCTTGCGCCGCAGAAAGTTGGCGGCGACGCGACCTTGTCGGTTTTCGATGGTTCGGAGGGGTTCGGCTGGCGACGCTCTGGGCGGCGCCGGCGAAGGTCCGTTCACGTCCCGGGGCGGTTCGAGGGGCGGCCAGGGACGGCCCTGGCGGCTCCCATGCCTCGACTCAGGCTGCCTGCAGCCCCCGCAGCCGCCTGACGTTCAGCGCCAGGCAGACCAGGTCCCACTCCCCGCGCACCTTCCCGAGCCCGCGCGCGCTGAAGCGGCGGAAGCCCAGCGCCTCCTTGATCCAGCCGTTCGGCGCCTCCGACAGCCACTTGCGCCGCGCATGCGCCTTCCGGCCCGCCTCGGTCGACAGCCGAGCCGCCATCCGCACCTTCGCCGGATACACCTGCGGGCTCTCCCGCACCGACTTCCGATCCGTCCGCCCCAGCGCAGCGTGGCCCTCCACGCCGCGCGCCTCCAGCTCCGCCAGGTCCGCCTCGCTGCAGTGCCCCGTGTCCGCCAGCACCCGCTCGGGCCGCGCCCCCCTGGCTTTCCTCCACCTGATCCAGCAGCTTCACCAGATGTCCCTGGTCGCTGGCGCTCGACGTCACCTCGGTGGCCACCGCCAGCCGGTTCCTCCCCTCCACCGCCACCTGCGCGTCGAAGCACTGCCGGCAGCCCTCCTGCGAGGTCTTCACGATCCGGCTGTCCGGATCCGTGAAGTTGTCCTGCGCCGACTCCTTCGGCTCCCCGTGGCTCGTCGCCTTGCGCCTGCTCGCGTTCGCGCGAACCTTCGTCCCGTCCACCGACAGCGTCCCGAAGTGCGCAACCCCCGACTCCCGCGCAAGGCCAGCCACCTCCGCGAACAGGCGCCTGAAGTCCGAAAGGCGCCGCCGCCGAAACTCGCACACCGTCCGGTGACCCGGCGTGTTCCCCGCCGCCAGAACCCGGAACGCCACGTCCTCCTCCAGCTTCCGCGCGATCTTCCGCGAAGAGAACGCCCCCGTCGCGTGCCCGCACACCAGAACCTTCGCCATCATCGCCGGGTGGCAAGGACGCCGGCGCCGGCCGTCGCCCCGGCACGGCGCGTGGAACGCACCCAGATCCAGCGCGTCCACCAGGTCGCTCACGTGGTGCGCCAGATGACCCTCCGGAAGCCAGTCGCCAGGATCCGGCGGCAGAAGCATCGCCTGACCCGGCGCGCAAGGACGGCAGGTCGTTCCCGTCAACCGCACTCCCACAACAGCAAAACCATTGTCCCATCGCGCCGGCCACGCCGCCAGACCAGTTCCTGCGGCGCAGGCTTGCATGGAAGCACGCCCCCGGCGATGGGGGAGTTGCCGGCACTTCCTTGCGCGTCAGCGGTCGGGGATGCTTCCCCGGCTGAAGGCTCCTAGCGCCGCTTCGCGGCGCTTAAGGCAGTTTTCGCTGGCGCGAGAACTGCGAAGGGAAGTACGCGACCGTTCTCCAAATCGACAGTTTTCTACGGCGCAGGCTCCTGGATTGCGGACGGGGAGCGCGAGGGGCGTCCCCTCGCAAGATGAAACTCCATGATCTTATGGTGGAGCTCGTCGCGGCGACGAAGAGTGGAAAGCTCTAGCCCGCTAACGCGCATCAGCGGGGGACAGACGCTGCTTCACGCCCCGCCGCGAGCCTAAGGCGCAGCGCATTCAACCGGATGAACCCAGTCGCATCTTCCTGCCTATACGCACCAGCATCGTCCTCAAAGGTAACGACACTCTCGTCATAGAGGCTGTGGCTGTCGGACCAGCGACCGATCACGCTCACTGCGCCCTTGTAGAGCCGCAGGCGGACTCGCCCATGCACCACCTTTTGGGTCTCGTCGATGAGCGCCTGCAGGGCGACGCGTTCCGGCGAGAACCAATAGCCGTTGTAGATGAGCGACGCGTAGCGCGGCATGAGTTCGTCCTTGAGGTGCGCCGCCTCCCGATCCAGGGTGATGGACTCGACGGCCCGGTGCGCCTTCAGCAGGATGGCGCCACCGGGCGTCTCGTAGCAGCCCCGCGACTTCATGCCGACGTAGCGGTTCTCCACGATGTCGCTGCGGCCGATGCCGTGGGCGCCGCCGATCTCGTTCAGGCGCGCAAGCAGCGTCGCGGGGCTCAAGGCTTCGCCGTCCAAGGCGCACGGGTCGCCGCCGGCGAAGTCGATGTCGAGGTCGAGGGGTGCATCCGGCGCGTGCTCCGGGGAGACGCTCCAGCGCCACATGGCCTCGTCCGGTGGGTTGCCGGGGTCTTCAAGTCCGCCGCCTTCGTAGGAGATGTGCAGCAGGTTGGCGTCCATCGAATAGGGCGAGCCGCCGCTGCGCTGGAAGTCCACCGGAATCTGGCGCTCGGCGGCATAGGCCATGCAAGCTTCGCGGGAGCTGAGGTCCCACTCCGGCTCTCGCCACGGAGCGATGACATCGATGTCGGGATTGAGGGCATAGGCAGAGAGCTCAAAGCGCACCTGATCGTTGCCCTTGCCGGTGGCGCCGTGGGCAATGGCATCGGCGCCAGTGGCCGCAGCGATCTCCACCAAGCGCTTGGAAATAAGCGGCCGGGCGATGCTGGTGCCAAGCAGATACTCCCCCTCGTAGAGGGCGTTGGCGCGAAACATCGGAAACACATAGTCGGCGACGAACGGCTCGGTAAGGTCTTCAATGAAGATCTCTCGCACCCCAAGCGCCTCCGCCTTGGCCCGCGCAGGCTCCACCTCCGCGCCCTGACCGATGTCGGCGGTGAACGTGACCACCTCCGCATCGTGGGTCTCCTGCAGCCAACGGCACATGACAGAGGTGTCGAGCCCACCCGAATAGGCGAGCGCAATCTTGCGAGGCATGGGACATCCGGCTCCTGGAACAAGCCGGCGAGTGTAAACGCGCAACGCCCCAATGGGCACCCGAAGCCCCCCTCGCAACCTGGACAGGCCAGATTCCGTCCTGCAGAGGGGGCGAGATGTCCTACACATACACCTTCCGTCAAGCGGCCAGGATCAAGGGGCTCCTAGCGCGCCCTTTGCGGGCGCGTCGGCAGTTCGCTTCGCGAACTGCCTGGCCTTCGGGCTCACATTCGCTCGCGCCTTCGGCCAGGAGGCCTCCTGGCCCGGATTGTTCATGAATGCCCTACTGCGGACGACGCGACGATACACTCGCTGTGGCTGGGCAAAGTACTCGCGCGTCCTGCGGACGCGTTCGCTCCGGTCCCCTCGACATGGTGCGCAGCCATGCCTTCGGGGTCCTCCGTTCCGTGCCTCCTGGCACGCGGGCGGGTCCACCCACAGCGGCGTCTCGTCGCCCTCGCTACGCGCATTCATGAACAATCCGGGCTAGCAGCCTGTCGGACTTTGGCGCGGCGAGCGTCCGCGGAAGGGGCTTGGCGCCCGCTTGAACGATGCCCCCTGTGGCTGTTCAGATGGGTCGTTGCCGCTGAAGCGGGGGTCGCATCCCGCCATCGGCCGCCGATGGGGGTCCAGAGGGCCTTTCCGACCCCTGCAGCGGCCTTCAACACGCCGAGTTCGCCCCCCCATGACCCCGTCAGGCCAACATCAGCCTGTGCAGGCGTCGGCAGCTGCAGGCCAGCGTCACCAGCTTCCACTCGCCCTCCACCTTCTCGACGCCTCGCAGCAGGAACTGCCGAAAGCCCATCGCCTGCTTCACGATCCCGAACACCGGCTCCACCGCATGCTTGCGCAGGCGGCAGTGCGCCCGGTTCTCCGGCAGCTCCATCCTCTCCCGCATCGCCTTGATCCACTCCGCCCGAGGCTCCTTCGCCGGCTTCGGCGGCGGCTCCGGCCGAAAGTCGTGCCGGCGCCGTCCACCTTCCGCCCCGGTCGCCACCAGCACCTCCACGCCGCGCCCTTCCAGCTCCGAAACCTCGCTGCCCGTCGCGCAGCCGCCGTCCGCCAGCACCCGATCCGGCGAACCGAGTGCGCCGGGCATCGAATCCACGTCGCCACCAGCTCGTTGCGGTCGCTCGCGCTCACGCTCACCCGAGAACCCGGCACCAGCCGACTGCCGTCCGCGTCCACCGCCGCCTGGGCGTTGCACGCCTGACGGCACTCATGGTGCCTGCTCTTGCGCATCAGCGAACTGTCGGCGTCCGTCAGGTTGATCCGCTCCTCGTCCCGAGGCTCCTCTGCAGGCGCCTTGATCGGCCTCCCCTTGCGCGAGCCCTCGCGCTGCTCCCGCGCCTCCACCTTGCGCTCGCACTCCGCGCGTTCCGAGTCCGCGCGCACCTTCGCCCGACGCTCCAGCTCCGCGCAGGCCTTGTCCAGCTTCGCCTTCGGCGTCTCCCGTCGCTTCAACTCCTCCGGCAGACCCTGCGGCTCCGACGCGGCGTCCGCGTCGGCCTGCTCCGCCCGATCCAGCAAGCCCTCGATCCCGCCACGCAACCGCTCGCGCAACTCCCCCGCGCGGCCGTGGCGGATGCCGTTGCGCCTGTTCGCGTTCGCGTCCACCTTCGTGCCGTCCACGCTCGCCGTCCCGACACGCAGCGGCTTCGGTTCCCTCGCCAGCGGCAGCACCTCCGGGAACGCCGCAGAGACCGCCTCGAAGCTGTTGCGCCGAAACGTGCAGATCGTGTCGTGGTCCGGGTGACAGTTCGCCGCCACGTGCCGAACCCCGATGTCCCGGCAGGTCGCGCGCTCGATCCGGCGCGAGCCGAAGATGCCGTTGGCATGGCAGCAAATCAGCAGCGCCAGCATCGTCCGCGGGTGGCACTGCGCCGACCCCGTGCCGCGCTCGTTCACCTGGAACGAATCCATTGGAACCCGCTCCACCGCCTCCAGCACAAAATGCGCAAGGTCGTCTTCCGGCAGCCAGTCCCGCATGTCCGGCGGCAGCAGATACTGCTGCGATCGGTCCCGCTGCAGGAACTTCGGCATCTGCCCGCAACCCCATCGACTCGGAAGACGCCATTGTAAAATCTGCGCCCCAAGTCCGACAGGCTGCCAGCGCCACAGGAAGCGTTGCCTTTCGGCAACGCTTCCTGCCCCGGCCCAAGCCGTCCTGTCACCCTGTCGGCATTCGGCCAGCTTGCGCCGTCCGAAGTCCGACAGGCTGCTAGGCTTCCGTGATGAATGGAAATGCGAACCCGGACATGCGGTCCCGTTTTCGGGGCTATCTGCCGGTGGTGATCGACATCGAGACGGGGGGCTTCGATCCGAAGAGCCACGCTTTGCTCGAGCTCGCGGCCGTCACCCTTGACTTCGACGGTGGGCGACTCATGGCGAAGGAACACCATCGCTGGGAGATTGCGCCGCACCCCGACACGAAGGTGGAGGCGGTGTCGCTACAGGTCACCGGGATTGACCTCGACGATCCGGCGCGCAAGGCGGTGGCGGAGGAGAAAGCGATGCGCGAACTGTTCCGGCTCGTGCGGCGGGAGATCAAGCAGGCACGCTGCCAGCGTGCCATCCTGACCGCACACAATGCCCACTTCGACCACGCCTTCCTGCGGGCGGCGGCAACGCGCAATGGGGTCAAGCGCGATCCCTTCCACCCGTTTTCGGTGATGGACACCGTGGGACTGGCCGGCGTCGCCTGCGGTCACACCGTGTTGCGAGAGGCTTGTGCCCGCGCCGGCATCGCCTTCGATCCCGAGCGAGCGCACAGCGCTGCCTACGATGCGGACATGACGGCAACGCTGTTCTGCGCCATCGTCAACGGCTGGCCCCCGCCGCAGTCCTGGCGCGGGTCCTAGCCGGGCTAGCGCAAGCCCGTTTCGCCAGCCCGCCACGCGGCGCAGGGAAGGCGGGATGTCTTCCCTCCAGAGGAAGGGGGAGGTCGAATCCTAGCAGCCTGTCGGATTTGGCGATCCAGGTAAAATTGGGTTGTTGTTGTTGATGGACGCCTGACCGATGTCCTCGAAGTTTCGCCCAGTGGATCGTGACACGCCCTGCCTTCTGCCGCCGTCGGTTCAGGACTGGTTGCCGGACGATCATCTGGCGCGGTTTGTGGTGGACGTTGTGGATCGGCTGGACCTGAGCGCGCTGGAGCGTCAATGCGGTGGCGGCGGGAAGGATCCGCATCATCCGGCGCTGTTGCTGGGTCTGCTGTTCCACGGCTGCGCGACGGGGGTCTTTTCGAGCCGCAGGCTGGAGCGGGCGACCTGCGATTCGGTGGCGTTTCGGCACATTGCGGCGAACTCGCATCCGGACCACGACACGACTGCGAGTTTCCGCAAGCGTTTTCTCGAGGACCTGCAGGGGCTGTTCGTTCGGATTCTGTTGATCGCGCAAGAGGCGGGCTTGCTGAAGCTGGGCAACGCGAGCCTGGACGGGACAAAGGTTCAGGCGAACGCGAGCCGGCACAGGGCGCTCGGCTGGGGGCATGCGAAGCGCCTCGAGGAGCAGTTGCGCGGCGAGGTGTCGGCGCTGCCCGGGCAGGCGGCGCAGGCAGAGGATTCGGAGCCTGAACTGGATGTTCTGGAGGAGTTGAAGCGCCGCGCGGAGCGGCTGGCGGTGATCGAGGCGGCGCAGGCGGAGATCGAACGGCGGGCGCAGGAACGCCACGCGGCGGAACAGGCGGACCGCGAGGAGAGGCTCGAGGCGCGGCGCGAGAAGGAGAAGGAGACGGGGCGCAAGCCCCGTGGTCGTCCACCCCAGGCGCCACAGGCGGGACCGAGGGATGCGGATCAGGTGAACCTGACGGACCCGGAGTCGCGCATCATGCCGACTTCGGACGGTTTCGAGCAGGCCTGCAACGCGCAGTCGGGCGTGGACATCGAAAGCCACCTGGCGGTGACGGCCGATGTGGTCGATCGCTGCAACGACAGGCGCGAGGTGTCGCCGACGCTCGAGGCGCTGGATGCGTTGCCGGCGGCGCTGGGGCAGCCGGTGGGGCTGTTGGCCGACGCGGGGCACTTCAGCCGGGCCAACGTGGCGCATTGCGAGGCGGCGGGCCTCACACCGCACATCGCCACGGGGCGCAAGGCGCACAACGTGCCGCTGGCGGAGCGGCGCGCATCGCCGCCGCCCTGTCCGGAGGACGCGGATCCGGCAACGCGCATGGCGCATCGGCTGCAGACCCCGGAGGGCCGGGCGTTGCATGCGCGGCGCAAGTCGACGGTGGAGACCGTCTTCGGGATCGTCAGGGAGGCGATGGGATTTCGGCGCTTCCATCTGCGCGGACTGGAGGCGGTTCGCGGCGAATGGACGCTGACCTGCCTGGCGTGGAACCTGAAGCGAATGCACGCCTTGAGCTGAGCGGGGGCAACCCTCGTCTTTTCCTCGAGAATCGGACCTTCGCGGCGCTTCCACGCCGATCTGGCATGCATGGGCGGTGCAACGCCGGTCAGGTGGCCGACACCGAAATACACGCCAACCCCGTCCACTGGCACGAGATCCAGTTCACGGTCGCCTTTCGGCCACCTCAAATCCTAAAACCGACAAACTCCTAGCCCGGATTATTCATGAATGCGCGTAGCGAGGGCGACGAGACGCCGCTGTGGGTGGGCGCACGGAGTGAAGGACCCCGAAGGCATGGCTGCGCACCATGTCGAGGGGGCCGGAGCGAGTACGCCCGGCCACAGCGAGTGTATCGTCGTCCGCAGTAGGGCATTCATGAACAATCCGGGCTGGCAGCCTGTCGGACTTCGGACGGCGCAAGCTGGCCGAATGCCGACAGGACGCTTGGGCTGGGGCAGGAAGCGTTGCCGAAAGGCAACGGTTCTTGTGGCGCTAGGCAACGCTACTCGCTGGCTGCCGCCGCCCCCGCCTGCTCCACCAGCGGCTGGAGTTCGCCGGATTGGTACATCTCCGTGACGATGTCGCAACCGCCAACGAGCTCGCCATCAACGTAAAGCTGGGGGAACGTGGGCCAATCCGCGTATTCCGGCAGCGTCGCCCGGATGGCAGGGTTGCTCAGCACGTCCACATAGGCGAAGCGCTGGCCGCAGGCCATCAGGCACTGCACGGTCTGCGCCGAGAAGCCGCACTGGGGCGCCTGGGGCGAGCCCTTCATGTACAGCAGGATCGGGTTGTCCTGAATCTGCGATCGGATCGTGTCGATGATCTCGTTGCTCATTGCGTCTCCTCGTGCGCCGCATCCGCTTGCGTTCGGGTTGTGTCGTTTGCATTGTATCGCGGATGAACGGAAGCATCCCCGACATCGCCAAGGCACTCGCGGCCGGCATTGACCGCCACGGCACATCGAGCAGCAAGTGGGAGAAATACGCCGGCCGCGACGTCCTGCCGTTCTGGGTTGCGGACATGGATCTCCCCACCGCCCCGTTCGTCGTCGAGGCCGTGCAGGCTCGGCTCGAACATCCCGTGCTCGGCTATACCAAGACGCCAGACGAAGCCATCGCCGCCTTCGAGGGCTGGGTGGCGCGGCACTGCGGCTGGCAGGTGCATCGGGACTGGTTCGTCTGGCTGCCGGGTGTGGTGCCGGGCTTCAACATCGCCGCCCGCGCCTTCGGCGGATCGCGGGTGGTGGTGCCGACGCCGGTGTATCCGCCGTTCCTGCGCGTCGCCGCCAACGCTGGCCTTGAGGAAACCCGCTCGCCCCTGGCAAGGCGGAAGAACCGCTGGGAGATGGACTTCGATCATATGAGCGCCGCGCTCGACAGCACCTCGGCGCTCATGTTCTGCAATCCGCACAACCCCACCGGGCGCATCTACGAGCGGCGCGAGCTCGAACGCGTCGCGGAGCTTGCCCTCGCCAGCGGCGCCTTGCTGGTGAGCGACGAAATTCACTGCGGCATCTTGCTGGATCAAGACCGGCGCCACCTGTCAGTCGCCGGCCTCGACCCGAAACTGGCGCGGCGGTCAATCACCCTCCACGCGCCGACGAAGGCATACAACATGCCCGGCCTTGGCATCGCCGTCGCCGTGATTCCCGACCCGGACCTGCGCGCCCGCTACGAACAGGCGATGCACGGCATCGTCTCCGGCGTTTCGCCCCTTGCCTACGCGGCGGCGACGGCGGCATGGAACGACGAGTCGGACTGGCTGACCACGGTCAACGCATTCCTGGCCGCCAACGCCCGCAAGGTGGAGGATGCAGTGCCGGCCTTGGATGGCCTCGCCGTCACCCCGGTGGAAGCCACCTGCCTCGCCTGGATCGACGCGACCGCCCTCGGCCACGCCTCCCCGGCCACCTGGCTCGAAGCGCACGGCCTCGGCCTTTCACCGGGCGAGGATTTCGGTGCCCCAGGCTTCGCCCGCTTCAACTTCGGCTGCGGCGAGGCGATGCTCGCGGAGGGCCTGCGCCGCTTGCGAACGGCGGTGCTGTCCGCGGCGGACTGAGACACATCCAAGTCGGATGCGGCGTGCCGGGCGCAGCGTCCCGAGCCGCGTCGGTGCGCCGGAGACTCGGCGAGAGCTTCGCATCCGCCGCCACCCACCTTGAACTCCTCGATCCCCTGTTAACCCAAGTTTACCAACGAAAAAAATAAACTGTTGTATCTCAACAATTTAGGTTGACCGAATCGCGCGCATGGCACTACATTCGTGCCCGACGTGATGGTTTCCCCTCAGACGACCGCCTGGTGTGTCCCCCCGGCTGAGGAGGGGATCCCCAAGGCATCGAGGATGGCCTTCTGCTGCGGTTCCGGGCGCGTCGCCTTGCGCACATGCAGCGTGCGTCCGTCGGCGCGCTTGAACGTCGCGGTCACCCGCTGACGGCCGCCGAGAATCCGTTTGAGCGTCGTCCAGTTCGCCGTGCGCATCGGCCCGTCGCCGCGCTCGGCCAGACGGGTGCGAATCACCTGGACCCGTTGGTAGGCGATCACCGTGATGAACAGATGGCCCTCGGCACGGCGCGGCTTGCGGTGATGGATGGGGCGCAGGCCCAGTTCGGATTTCAGGGAACGGAACGCCGCCTCGACATCCGTGAGCAGGGTGAAGGTGCGCCACAGGCGCTCCTCGCTGAAGTCGGTCTCGTTGCTGCGCAGGCAATAGACGCCCGGATGGGTGAGCATCGTCCCGGCCACCGGCGTGCGGAGGAAGGTCACCGCCACGGCCCGTTTGCCGCTCTCGTCGGTTGCCACCGCGATGTCGTAGTGTTGGCCGACACCGCGGCTCTTCTCCACCAGCCGGCCGATGCGTTGCCAGATCTTTTCCGGCTTCTTCTGCGTGCGCGGCCGCGACAGCCCCTCGTTGATCGCATCGAGATCCCGCTCCAGGCGTTGCGCAAACCGCTCGGCCATGCCGCGCTCCTTCTCGGCACGCTGCTCGGAGCAGCAGTACAGGCGCACCTCGCCCGCCTCGGCGTCGTCCACCTTCTCCAGATGCACCACCCCGCCGCTGCGGGTGCGGTGGGCGAGTGCCGCCTCGGGCTCGAAGCGGCGCTTGCGCTCGCGCGAGACCACGATGTAGCGGTACCCGTTCGCCTTCAGCCAGTCGACCTGTCGCTCGGTGGCGATGCCCCGGTCGAGCACCACCCGCGACCCCGGCGGTGCCCCGAGCGCGTCCAGCATGCCGGAAAGCGTCCGGTCTTCCTTGACGTTGCCCGCGAACACCCGCGAACGCCGCACGAAACCACCCCCGTCCAGCACCAGCCCCAGGGTGAGCAGCTTGCAGTCGCTGCGCTTCTCCTTCGAATGCCCCCGCCGCGCCTCGGGCTGATCCGCCACATCGCCCTCGTAATAGGTGTTGGTCAGATCGTAGAGCGTCACCGTCGGCGCCAGGTCGAACAGGTCCATGGCGCTCTCGAACAGATGCGCCTCGATCGCTTCGCGGTGGGCAGCCAAGGCATCCGAGGCCCGGTACAACTGCATCGCCCCCATGGTCTCGAAGTCCACACCCAGCAACTCCCCCAAGGCACTGCGCTCGCGCAGCCAGGCGTGCGTGGCCCGCTCCGAGGCCGGGTACGCAAGCCGCGCCACGATCGAGGCCACCGCGGCCGTGCACGGCGACGCGTTGATGCCCAGGGTCGACAGCAACTCCATCAGGCCCAACCGCTCGACCGCCCACAGTCCCGCCTGCTCGACGCCCACGCTGCGCGGGCGCGTCAACTCGAGCGACGCCACGTCCACACGGACCGGATCACGCACCGCTTCGGCGTCCCCCGCCCGGCCGCGGGCCAGCAGTTGCGCCCCGATCCGTTGCGCTTCTTCCTCGACGGCAGCCGGCGCATCGTCGGTGAGCGGCGCCTGGCCGTTCAAGATCTCGTCGATGCGCCGGCACAGTTCCGGCCACTCCTCCACAGGCAGGTCGAAATCGCTGCCGAGGTTCAACAACGTGCGCTGGCGGACCTTGGCGCCGTCGCGCCGACTGTGCACGAGGCGGTGGGAGTGGTAGTCCTGGCCGCCGGTGCGGCGGGTGAGGGTACGGCGGATGAACATGGCGGGTGACGGTAGCGGCGCCGGCCACCCATGTCAACCGACACCACCCCATTATGGCACTACATCGGTCGATCCACCCCACCAGGAACCGGAAAACAACGAGTTGCCGACCCCAAAACCGTCAATCACCGCAAGATCGGGCGAAAATCACGGGGTTGTTGGTAAAGATGGGCTAAGGGCGCAGGATTGGGATTTGGAGCGTTGGGCGGCAGTTGCCTGCGGGAGAGATGCTTCGGCACCGGGCGGACAGGGGATTGGCTCGCTCTTGGCCACGAGAGCGAGCCTTTCTTTTTACGATCCTCCGTTTTCCGCCCTCCACCCACCGAAAGCGTAGCTTCCCCGTTGGGAATGGGCGCCAATGGGTGCGATTGCGGCGTGCGAAGGCTCCCAGAGGAGACCATCGCCAACGAGCAAAGGCAGCGCGAGAACTTGGCCCGCTCTTGCGCACTGCGCCGATGCAACAGGTGGAACCATAGGTGGAATTGGTGCCCCCAGCCGGGTCTCGAACCCGGACGGCAAGCAGCCTTTGACTGCAGGGCCCCGGGAGTGCCAGTCCCTTGCGTCTGCCAATTCCGCCACTGGGGCCAGGGTCGGCTCGCTCTCGGCGACGAGAGCGAGCCTTCTTTTGGATCTCCGGCTACGTCGCTACTCCGGCGCTTCCTCGGCGGTGCCGCCCTCTTCGCTAACGACGATGCGTCCCTCGTTGCGGCGCACGGTGGACTCGCCGATCCCCTTCACCCGCGTCAGCTCGTAGGCGTCGTCGAAGCGCCCGTTGGCCTCGCGGAACTCGACGATGGCCTGCGCCTTGGCCATGCCAACCCCGTTCAGGGTCTTGGCGATGGTCGCCGCGTCTGCCGTGTTGACGTTCACCTGGGAATCCGCGACGCTGCTTGTCGCAAACAGAAACGCGACGAACATCGTCGCCACGCGCAGGATGCGGCAAGCGCTCTTGGCCGAGGCACGGGCCGCGCTACGGAAATGGTTCTGGATTCCGGTCATCTTTCACTTCCTCGTGTTGCTTTGTCGAAAGCGTTCGAGCCGATTGCCGGCCCAACCGCTTCAGGCAGCTTGAAAGGAGGCGCAAGAAAAAAATGCAGGACAGCGACACCAAACGGGGTGCGACATTGCCCCCTCGGGTTGTCAGCTAGATCGTGCGTCCGAGGTCGTAGGGGGGCGGCTTGGGGTCTGCGCCGACGCCGCGCCAAGGCGCAAAGGAAACCGATGCCGACGCCGGCGGCGAACGAGGCCAGCAGCCACCAGAACAGAGACAAGGCGGGGGAAGCAAGGGTGAGAAAGCGCAGCCGAACCGGGTCTGCGTTGTCGATGTGCAGGAGCAGGGCGAGCAGCAGCGTCACGAGGCCCGCGAAGGCCAGCAGGTAGCGCCTGAGCCGCGACATTCCCTGTCAGTCGCCGCGGTCTGCGGCGGCTGCACGGTCAACGCGCTCGCGCATCTCCTTGCCGGGCTTGAAGTGCAGCACCTGGCGTCCACCCAAGCCGACCTGTTCGCCGGTGCGCGGATTGCGGCCGATGCGGGGCGGGCGATAGCGCAGCGCGAAGCTGCCAAAGCCGCGAATCTCGATGCGACCGCCCTCGGCAAGAGTCCCGGACATCTGCTCCAGCATGGTCTTCACGGCAAGCTGGACATCCCGCGCCGGCAGCGACTCGTACTTCGCCGCAATCTTGAGGATCAACTCAGAACGGGTCATCCCGCATACATTCCCGCCAACCGGACGAGCGACACTACCAGCCCTTCGCAGTCAATGCACGCTTGTCGTCCCCTCGCGCGAGAGCACCTGCATGCATCACCTCGATGCAGCGCGCCTGGATTCGATAAGCGCTTCCGTAGGGACCTCCGAAGGAGCGCGTTCCCTCCCTTCAAAGCACGTTCCGCGCCCGACAGCCGGAGGCTATTCCTCTCGGTCTGCCCTGCCCATCTGTTCCTTGATGAGTGCGCCCAGGGTGGTGGGGGCGGGGCGGGAAACGCGACTTTGATCGCCCCGTTGGTAGTCGCGGTGGGCGCGACGCTCGTCGTCGAGGCGGCGTGCCTTGATGGAGAGGCCCAAGGTGCGGTTCTTGCGGTCGATGCTGATGATCTTCGCTTCCACCTCGTCGCCGACGTTGAGTTCGCTGCGGGCGTCCGCCACGCGATCCACCGAGATCTCCGACACCTTGAGGATGCCGCGCACGTCCTCGGCGAGCTCCACTTCCGCCTCGCGCTGATCCACGTCGGTGATGACGCCCTTGACCACGCTGTTGCGCTCGTGAACGGCGATGTAGTCGGAGAAGGCGTCCTGATCGAGCTGCTTGATGCCGAGCGAGATGCGCTCCCGCTCCGGATCGATGGCAAGGATGACCGACTCGATCTCCTCGCCCTTGCTGTGCCGCCGGATGACCACCTCGCCGGGCTCGCTCCAAGAGATGTCGGACAGATGCACCAAGCCGTCGATCCCACCTTCGAGGCCGATGAAGATGCCGAAATCCGTGATCGACTTGATGCGCCCGCTAATGCGATCGCCGCGCGCATGGGAGGCCGCGAATTCGTCCCAGGGATTGGGGCGGCACTGCTTGATGCCAAGCGAGATGCGCCGCCGCTCCTCGTCGATTTCGAGCACCATGACTTCCACGGCATCGCCCACCGCGACGACTTTCGTCGGATGCACATTCTTGTTGGTCCAGTCCATCTCGGAGACGTGAACCAAGCCCTCGACGCCCTCCTCGATCTCGGCAAAGCAACCGTAGTCGGTGAGGTTGGTGACGGTGGCCGGCACCCGAGACCCACCCGGGTAGCGCCGCGTCAGATCTATCCAAGGATCGTCGCCAAGCTGCTTCATGCCCAGCGAAACCCGGTTCTTCTCTCGATCGAACTTGAGGATGCGCACTCTCACCTCATCGCCCACGGACACCATCTCGCTCGGATGGCGGATGCGCCGCCACGCCATGTCGGTGATGTGCAAGAGGCCATCGACGCCGCCGAGATCGACGAACGCGCCGTAGTCGGTGAGATTCTTGACGATGCCGGGCACGTCCTGGCCTTCCTGCAGCGACGCGAGCAGGGCTTCCCGCTCGACGCTGTTCTCCTCTTCGAGCACCGCGCGCCGGGAAACGACGACGTTGTTGCGCTTCTGGTCCAGCTTGATGACCTTGAAGTCGAGCACCTTGCCTTCGAGGTGCGCCGTCTCACGCAGCGGCCGGATGTCCACCAGCGAACCCGGCAGGAACGCCCGGATGTTGCTGATGTCCACGGTGAAGCCGCCCTTCACCTTGTTGTTGAGCATCCCCTTGACCGCTTCGCCCTGCTCGAAGGCGTCTTCGAGCATGAGCCACGACTCGACCCGGCGTGCCTTCTCGCGCGAAAGCCTGGTCTCGCCGAAGCCGTCGTCGACGACCTCCATCGCCACCTTCACCTGATCGCCAACGGCGAGCTCGAATTCGCCGCCCTCGCCGACGAACTGGCTGCGCGGGATCACTCCCTCGGACTTGAGCCCAGCGTGGACGGTGACGAATTCTCGGTCGATGTCCACGACCGTGCCGGTGACGATGGAACCCGGCGCCATCTCGATGGTCGCCAGGCTTTCTTCAAAAAGGTCCGCGAAGTTTTCTGCCATGTTGTCTCGTGGTGGTCGTGTTTGTCTGGCGAGCGCCGCCTTCAGCGCGTCAATGTGGCCTGTCGGTGCGCCGCTAGCGCAAGCACCTTGCGGGCAACTTCCTCGATCGACAGCGAAGTCGAATCGATCGTCACGGCATCGGGCGCCTGCACGAGAGGCGCGACAGGCCGGGTGCGGTCACGTTCGTCGCGTTCCCGGATGCTCTCAAAAAGGCGCGGCAGACTAACACTAGCCCCCGCCTGCTTCAACCGCCTGAGCTGTTCGAGGCGGCGTCGGGCGCGTTCCTCGACGCTGGCGGTGAGGAATATCTTCACCATTGCGTCCGGAAAGACGACGGTGGCCATGTCGCGACCGTCCGCAACCAGGCCTGGCGGCATTCGCAGCGCCCGCTGCGCGGCAAGCAGCGCGGCCCGCACCGGAGCAAGCGCCGCCACATGGGACGCCGTCGCCGCAGCCTCGTCGCCGCGGATGGCGTCGCCCAGCTCCTCGCCATCGACCGTCACGCCGGCGCCGGTGAAGTGGATCGTCAGGCTCTGCACCATGGCGACCAGCGCCGTCGCATCGTTCTCCGCCACGCCGCGCCGCCTCGCGCTGACGCCAACGGCGCGGTAGAGGGCACCGCTGTCGAGCAGATGCCAGCCGAGTTCCCCCGCCACGGCAGCAGCCACCGAGCCTTTGCCGGCACCGCCTGGGCCGTCGATGGCAACCACCGGCACAGACTCCATCGGCTTGCCGACGGTCATGTTCCCTCCCCGCCCGCGCCGCGGTCGTCGGCCTCCCCTGCATCCAAGCCACGTCGGACATGGCTCACCTCGGCGATGACGGCCCGAAGCGCTTCCGGGTCGCGGCGTGCCGCATCCGCGAGTTCTGACAGCCGTTTCGAGAACTCGTCCAGGTGGCGCGACACGGCATCCGAGTTGGCATCCAGGATTTGGCTCCAGACATCCGCGTCGGCAGCAGCGATCCGGGTGAAATCGCGAAAGCCGCCGCCGACATGGCCGAGGGCGCCGGCGTCGCAGGCAACCTGCATCAGCGCGAAGGCAAGGAGATGTGGAACGTGGCTCGTGACCGCGAGCAGGTCGTCGTGGACGGCGGCATCCTCAATCACCGTATTGGCGCCGACGGCCTGCCACCACCGGCGTACGGTGGCGACGGCGGCGGAGTCCGTCGTGGTTGTCGGCGTCAATACCACGCGGCAACCCCGAAACAGCGTCGCATCCGCCGCCGCAGCCCCTTGGCGCTCGGAACCGGCGATGGGATGACAGGGCACGAACGCCGCCGGCATCGGCGCCAGCGCTTCGAGCACCGGCACCTTGACGCTGCCCACGTCGAACACCGGCACATCCGGCGCCTGGGCACATGCCCTGGCCACGCGCCCGGCAATGGCCGCCACCGGCACCGCGACGCAAACCGCCGCAACATCGTTCGGCGTTTCAGTGGCCTCGGCGTCGATCACGCCATGTGCCAGTGCCAGCGCAACCGCGTCGGGCGACGCATCCGTCCCCACCACGCGGTCGAACAGCCCCGCATTTCGGGCGGCGAGGGCAAAGGAGCCACCGATCAGGCCAGTGCCGACCAGCAGCAGCGAACCGCTCACAGCACCTCGGCGAGCGCTTCGAGAAAGCGGCGGTTTTCGTCGGGCAGGCCCACGGTGACCCGCAGGTGGTTCGGCAGCCCGTAGTTGGCAACCGGGCGGACGATGACCCCGCGACGCAGCAGGGCGTCATACACGCCGCCCGCCTCCCGACCGACGTCCACGGTGACGAAGTTGCCCACCGACGGAATCCAGCCCAAGCCCAGAGCAGACAGCCCGGCCTCGATCTGCGCCATGCCTTCGTCGTTCAGACGACGACTTTCGGCGATGTACTCGGTGTCGGCGAGCGCCGCCTCCGCAGCGGCCAGGGCAAGGCTGTTGACGTTGAACGGTTGCCGCACCCGGTTCAGGAGGTCCGCAAGCTCCGGCGAGCTGACGCCATAGCCCACCCGCAACGACGCCAGCCCATGCACCTTGGAAAAGGTGCGCGTCACCATCAGGTTGTCGTAGCGCTCGGTGAGGCGCACGCCATCCGGATAGCCGGGGTTCGTCACGTACTCCGCATAGGCCTCGTCCAGCACCACCCAAACGGCCGGCGGCACCGCATCGAGGAAGCGCACCAATGCCCGCTCATCCACCCAGGCTCCCGTCGGGTTGTTGGGATTGGCGATGAAGACGACGCGGGTGATCGCATCAATGGCGGCGGCAAAGGCATCGAGGTCGTGGCCGTATTCCTGCGCCGGGATGCGCCTCAGCTCCCCGCCGGCGGCAATGATGGCCAGCGGATAGACGACGAAGGCGTGCTCGTCGCAAATGCCGCGACTGCCGGGCGACAGCGCCACCCGAGCGGCGAGCTCGAGCACATCGTTGGAGCCGTTGCCGAGGGTGATCCGCTCCGGCGCCACCCCAAGGTGCTCCGAGAGGGCGCTCTTGAGCCGATGGCCACTGCCGTCCGGGTACCGGGAAAGCTCGGCAAAGCCGCCCTCGAGCGCCCGCCGCACCCCCCGCCCAGGCCCACGCGGATTCTCGTTGCTGGCGAGCTTCACCGCATCCTCAATGCCAAGCTCCCGCGCCAGCTCGTCGAGGGGCTTCCCCGGCTGATACGGCGTCAGGCCGGCAATGGCGGGGTTGATGTTGGCAGCCACCCTCAAGACCCTCCAACCCTGGAAGGAACGGCAGGATGCGCTCCCCCCGGAAGGGTCCGTCCCCGGCGGAAGGGCGTCCCGCCCTCCATGGCGGTCTTCCTCGCCATCAATGCGCTGGCGCTCGCGGGTAGGAGCCGAGCAGCTTGAGTTCCACGGCCACTTCCCGAACGTCGGCGAGTGCCGAGGCCACCGCGGCGTCCGTCTTGTGCCCCTCGAAGTCGATGAAGAACACATACGTCCAGCTGGAGCCCCGCGACGGGCGCGTCTCCACCCTGGAGAGGCTGATGCCGTGGCGGTTGAACGGTTCCAGCACGCTATAGAGCGCACCGGGGGCGTTGCGGGTGGAAACGATGATGGAGGTGCGGTCCGCTCCGCAGGCCGGCACGTCCTGATCGCCCACCACGAGAAAGCGGGTCTTGTTGTCGGCCTCGTCCTCGATGTTGGCATGGACGATGTCGAGGCCATAGCGCTCCGCCGCCATCTCGCCGGCGATGGCGGCCACGTTCGAGCCTTCCGCAGCGATCCGCGCCGCTTCGGCATTGCTCGCCACCGGCCGCCGCGCGAGGCCCGGATAGTTCGCATCGAGCCAGCGACGGCATTGCGCCAGCGACTGCTGGTGCGAGCAGATGGCCTCCAGCGCCGTCGGCTCCGTGCCCCGCGCCACCATGAACGCATGGTGGATGGGCAGCTCGATCTCCGCGCAGATGCTGAGCGGCGAGCCGATGAAGCAGTCGAGCGTGTGGTTCACCATGCCTTCGGTGCTGTTCTCCACCGGCACCACGCCGTAGTGGGCGGCGTCGGCCTCCACCTCGCGGAACACCTCGTCCACCGACGCCAGCGCCCGGGTGCGCACGAAGGCACCGAATTGCTCCCGCGCCGCCGCCTCGCTGTAGGTGCCGTGCGGCCCCAGGAAGGCAATCGTGAGCGGCTGCTCGAGCGCCCGGCAGCACGAGATGATGGTGCGGAAGAGACGTTCCATGTCGCGGTCCGAGAGCGGTCCCGCATTCCCCTCCCGCAGCCGGGCGAACACCTGGGCTTCGCGTTCGGGCCGGTAATACACCGTCTTGCCGCTGCCACTCTCGGACACCTTGATCGCCGCCGTGTCGATGGCGCACTGGGCGCGCTCGCTCAGGAGGCGGGCGATTTGGTCGTCAATCGCGTCGATGCGGTCTCGAATCGCCTGCAACTGCTCCGACCCGGCGGTTCCCTGCCCGGAGGCCGGCTGCCCGGGGGCCGATTTGTGCCCCTCAGCCACGTTCTGCCTCGAACTCCTGCATGTAGTTCACGAGCGCATCCACGGCGGCTTCGGGCACTGCATTGTAGAGGCTGGCGCGCATCCCGCCGACGCTGCGGTGTCCCTTAAGGTTCTTCAGGCCCCGTTCTTCGGCACCGGCCAGGAACGCGGCGTCCAACGTCGCATCGGCGAGCGTGAAGGGCACGTTCATCTGCGAGCGGTCCGCCAGCGCCACCGGCGCACGATAGAAGTTGCTTGCCTCGATGGCCGCATAGAGCTTGCCAGCCTTGCGCTCGCTGCGCCGCGCCATCTCGGCGACGCCACCCTCCGCCTTCACCCAGGCGAACACCAGTCCGGCGAGATACCAGGCGAACGTGGGCGGCGTGTTGAACATCGAGCCCTGCGCCGCATGAACCGCGTAGTCGAAGATCGAGGGCGTGCCCGGCCGCGCCCTGCCGACGAGGTCCTTGCGCACCACCACCACCACCAGGCCCGCGGGACCGATGTTCTTCTGCGCCCCGGCGTAGATGAGGCCGAAGCGCGAAACGTCCACCGGTCGAGAAAGGATCTCCGACGACATGTCCGCCACCAACGGCACACCGGTGTCGGGATAGTCGTGAAACTGCACCCCGCCAATGGTCTCGTTGGTGGTGACGTGGCAATAGGCCGCCCCGGCCGTCGGCTGCCACTCCCCCAGCGGCGGGATGCAGGTGAAGTTCTGCGCCTCCGACGAAGCCGCCACATGAACCCGCACCAGCCGCTCCGCCTCCTTGATCGCCTTGGTGCCCCAGGAGCCGGTGTGAATGTAGTCCGCAGTGTCGTCCGGCGCCGCAAGATTCATCGGCGCCAACGCGAACTGTTGCGTCGCACCGCCTTGCAGGAACAGCACATGGTAGCCGTCGCCAACGCCGAGCAGCTCGCGGAAGTCCGCCTCCGCGCGCGCCGCAATGTCGATGAACTCCGCCGACCGATGGCTCATCTCCAACACGGAGTGCCCTGTGCCCCGATAGTCCAGCAGCTCCGCCCGCGCCTGCTCCAGAACCGCCTCCGGCAACGCCGCCGGTCCGGGTGAAAAGTTAAACGCTCGCATCCGAATCGCAGATGTCTCCTATGGCTTGGAATGGGCAGTCGTGGCTAACCGGCAAGGCCCCGCTGGAGGGTAAGGCACTCTGCCATCGCGCCGCCCCGCTTGGAGTGGACCATCGAGGCAAGCGGGGCGGGCCTCCGGAGGGAGGGCATCCTGCCCTCCCATCGCGCCGCCAGGCGCGCAAGGTCGGCGCCGGCCACGCCGGAATGGTGCTTGCACCTGGCGCCACAAGAACCGTTGCCTTCCGGCAACGCTTCTTGCCCCAGCCCAAGCCGTCCTGTCACCCTGTCGGCATTCGGCCAGCTTGCGCCGTCCGAAGTCCGACAGGCTGCTAGAGGCATGACTCAGCCATTCGCATCCAAGGACGCGCCGTCGACGCGCATGGAGGGCAGGATTTCCTCCCTCCAGAGAGGCCCGTCCGGCACCCCCTCACTCGTCCGTCTCCACGATGCGCTCCAGCTCCACCAACTGCTCGCCTTCGCGCAGGGCGATCAGGCGCACGCCCTGGGTGTTGCGCCCGACCTCGGAAACCCCATCCGCCGTCGTCCGCACCAGCGTGCCCTGGTCGCTGATGAGCATGATCTCGTCGCCGTCGAACACCTGCACCGCGCCCACCAGCGCGCCGTTGCGCTCGCCCGTCTGCATGGCGATCACGCCCTGTGCGCCCCGGCCCCGAATCGGGAACTCCGCCATGCGCGTGCGCTTGCCGTAGCCGTTCTCGCTGGCCGTCAGCAGCCGCCCCTCCGGCTCCGGGATCAACAGCGCGATCAGGCGCTGCCCGCCCACCAGGCGGATGCCGCGCACCCCACGCGCCGTGCGCCCCATGGCGCGCACGTCCGATTCCTTGAACCGCACCGCCTTGCCGGCGCTCGACACCAGCATCACGTCTTGGGTGCCGTCGGTGACCGCGACGCCCACCAGCGTGTTGCCTTCCTCCAGTTCCAGCGCAATGAGCCCCGCCGCCCGCTCCCGCGCAAACTGCGCCAGCGGCGTCTTCTTCACCGTGCCGTTGGCCGTCGCCATGAAAACGAACTTGCTGCCGTCGAAGTCGCGGATCGACTGAATGGCGGTGATGCGTTCGTCCGGCCCCAGCGACAGCATATTCACCAGCGGTCGTCCCTTGGCGCTCCGGGACGCCTGCGGGATGTGCCAGGTCTTGAGCCAGTACACCTTGCCGGCGTTGGAGAAGCAAAGCAGCTTGTCGTGGCTGTTGGCGACGATGAGGTGCTCGACGAAGTCCTCGTCCTTCACCGACGTGGCGGCACGGCCCCTGCCGCCCCGGCGCTGCGCCCGGTAGTCGTCCAGGGGCTGCGTCTTCGCATAGCCGCTGTGCGACACCGTAACCACGACGTCTTCCGCCGTGATCAGATCTTCATCCGTGAGATCAAGCTGCGAGTCGATGATCTCCGTCTTGCGCTCGTCGCCGAAGCGGTCGCGCACGTCGATGAGCTCTTCCCGAATCACCTGCTTCAGGCGCTCTTCCGACGACAGGATCTCTTCGAGGTCCTGTATCTCGACCAGAATCCCCTCGTATTCCTCGATCACCCGATCCTTCTCGAGCGCCGTGAGCCGCTGCAGGCGCAGATCGAGAATCGCCTGCGTCTGCACTTCGGAGAGGTAATACAAGCCGTCGTCGTGCTTGCCGAACTCCGGCCCCAGATCGTCCGGTCGGCAGGCCTTGGCACTGGCGCGCTCCAGCAAGCCGTCCACCGTGCCCGAACGCCAGCCCCGCGCCATCAGCGCCGCCCGCGCATCTGCCGCCGTTTGCGAGGCGCGGATCGCCTCCACCACCGCGTCGATGTTCTCGAGCGCCACCGCCTGGCCTTCGAGCACATGCCCGCGGCGCCGCGCCCGCCGCAGTAGGAACGCCGTGCGCCGCAGCACCACCTCCCGGCGGTGCTGGAGGAACGCCTGCAGCATCTGCGGCAGGTTGACGAGGCGGGGCTGCCCCTCCACCAAGGCGACGCAGTTGATGCCATACACCGCCTGCAACTGCGTCTGCGTGTAGAGGTTGTTCAGCACCACGTCGCCCGACTCGCCGCGGCGGCACTCGATGACGATGCGCAGGCCGTCCTTGTCCGATTCGTCGCGCAGTTCGGCGATGCCCTCGATGCGCTTCTCCTTCACCAGCTCCGCGATCTTGGCGATGAGCCGCGCCTTCGACTTGTTCAGCGGGTACGGAATCTCCGTGATGACGATGGAATCCCTGTTGCCGTCGGGCTCGACGGTGGCGCGAGCGCGGATGAGGATGCGGCCACGCCCGGTGCGATAGGCACGAACAATGCCGGCGCGGCCGTTGATGATGGCGGCGGTGGGGAAGTCCGGCCCCTTGATGTATTCCATCAGGTCGTCCGCGCTGAGGCCTGGCTCGTCGAGCAGCGCGAGCAGCCCGTTCACCACCTCCGTCAGGTTGTGCGGCGGGATGTTGGTGGCCATGCCGACGGCGATGCCCACCGAGCCGTTCACCAGCAGGTTCGGCACCCGGGTCGGCAGCACCACCGGGATCTGCAGGGTCTCGTCGTAGTTGGGCACGGTGTCCACTGTCTCGCGGTCGAGGTCCGCGAGCAGTTCGGCGGCGAACGGCCGCATCCGCACTTCGGTGTAGCGCGGCGCCGCCGGAGGGTCGTCGTCCATGGAGCCGAAGTTGCCCTGCCCGTCCACCAGCACGTAGCGCATGGCGAAGTCTTGCGCCATGCGAACGATGGTTTCGTAGATGGCGCTGTCGCCATGCGGGTGGTACTTCGCCATCACCTCGCCGGTGATGTAGGCGGACTTCCGATGCGGCCGGTTGAAGACGTTGCCGAGGTCGTTCATCGCGAACAACACGCGCCGATGCACGGGCTTGAGGCCATCGCGAATGTCCGGCAGCGCCCGCTGCACGATCACGCTCATGGCGTAATCGAGGTACGACTGCCGAAGCTCGTCTTCGATGCTGCGAGAAAGGATGCCGCGCTCGGGGCCAGGCGGCGGGGCGCCTCCGGAGGCACCATCCGAACCCGGCGGCAAACCGCCATCAGCCGGGATATCGCCCCCGGACCCGGCCTCGATGTCGGACATGAAACGACACTGGCACAAAGCGGCAAACTATACCAGCGTTGAGCGCGGACTTCGCCTTGTTTTCGCTGGCGAAAGCAGGGCGAAAGGCCCTTGTGCCGTGAGTATCCGGCCGTCGCTGCGATGCTGGCTCGCCGCTCCCTTCCCCGTCAATCGCCCCGATTCGGGCCAGGAGGCAAGCGCCGCTGAAGCTGTCGGGTCGGAGACCGGTGGCGCACTTGCCCTCGCAACCGAAAGCGCCAACACGCCCCAGACGATCTCACATGACCAACGCCCGAAGGGGAGCATCGGCTTACCACGGCAGGCCCGCCACGAACGTCCCGTAGTTCGGCAACACCAGCCGGTGGGCGTGCAGCATGAGCCGATCGGCCTGCTGCTCCGCCGAGTCCGGCGCACCGTACAGTCGGTCTCCCGCCACCGCGTGGCCCACCCAGGCGAGATGCACGCGAATCTGGTGTGTCCGGCCCGTGAGCGGCTGCACCGCCAACAGCGACCGCGCCGGACCGGACCGCGAATGCGCCAACACCCGAATCCGGGTGACGCTGGCCTTTCCCCCCGCTCCCGCTTGCCCCTCCCCTTGTCCCTCCCCCGCATCCACAATCGACCACCCGCCGCGACTGGCCCGAATTTCCTCCCGAAGCCCCGCCACCCGATAGCGGCTCTTCCGCCCCGGCTTCAGTGGCAACTCGATCTTGAGCGACGCGCCCCGCGGCACATGCCCCGCCACCTGGGCCACATAGTGCTTGGCCACCTCTCGCCGCGTGAACGCCTGCGAAATGCGCCGCTGCGCCGCCCGCGAGGTCGCCAGCACCAGCACCCCGCTCGTGCCCTTGTCGATCCGGTGCACCAGCCTGGCGGCAGGATGCCCGCGCCGAATCGCATCGAGCAAGCAGGGCGCCCCGCCCCGGTCCGCAAGGACGGAAACCCCCGCAGGCTTGTCCAGCACCAACAGATCAGCGCTCTCGTACAGGATCGACAAACGCATCGCTTCCTCCTTCCAGATACACAACACTCCGTCCCGCGCACCGTAGGACATCTCCACACCACCGCCCTCCGGAGCATTCCAGCCGCCAAGCCCACGCGCGGATCTCCAGTCTCTGGAACGTCGCCTCGACCAGCGCATCACAGATCTCGGCCACCGCATGGAAGACGGCTTCGCCGCCATGTAGGGAGCGCATGGAGGAGGGCCTCTTCGTCACCAACAAGCGCATCGGCTGGTGGCGTGGGAGATGTCCTACGACAGCAGTTCTCATTTTGGCGTCTGGCTTCACCGTCAGGCGCATTGCACCCCGCGTTTCGGACCCAATCCGGCCAAATCGACCGGCAGACCCGTCCAGTTGAGGGGGCTGAAGGCCAAAATGAGAACTGCTGGTCCTACGACGTGTAGGACGGAATGTTTGTGTGTCTGGGATATGCTCCTCACATGACAGACCAGCGCAAAAGCGTCGCCTCAGACATCCGTGGATGGGATGCGATCGACGACCACCGCACCGGCACGGACGGGGACCGTGCCACCACAGACTGGCTCGCCAGCCTCGTTCGGGATGCCGGCGTGCCGGCGCAGGTGCAGGAGTTCTCCTTCAAGCGATGGGTGCTCGGCTCGTGCGCCGTGCGGATGGGCGAGCAGGGCGCAGAGGGCGTGCCGCTTTTCGATGGCGGCATCACCGGCGCGGAGGCGGTGGAGGACAAGCTCTCGCCCTTGACGAATGGCGACGCCGGCGTCGCGGTTGGCCCGCTCGGCAACGCCGCGCCGCGGCACGCGAACCAGCGCTTTGCCCGTGCGAGGAAGGCTGGCGAATGCCGGGCGATGGTGGCGATTGCCGCGATGGATGCCGATGTTCCCGGCCTTGCGTTGCAGAACGCGGATCGATTCGTCGAGCCGTTCGGGCCACCGGTGCTGCAGGTGGCGAGCGAGGAAGGCGAATGGCTCTTGGCGGCGGCCGAGCGGGGCGAGACGGCGAGCGTGGTCGTCGATGTAGCGCTTGAACCGGCGATTGCCAGCAATGTCACCGCCCGGATCGCCGGCACGGATGCCGCGCTGGCGCCGGTGGTGGTGATGACGCCCAGGAGTGCTTGGTGGACTTGCACCGCCGAACGAGGCGGCGGCATCGCCATCTGGCTGGCACTGCTGCGGCACTTCGCGGCGAATCCTCCCAGGCGCAGCGTGATGTTCACCGCCAACACCGGCCACGAGCTCGGCCACACCGGCTTGGATCACTTCCTGAGCGCGGAGCCGGACTTGGTGCAGGGGGCACACGTTTGGATTCACCTCGGAGCGAATTTCGTCGCGAGGGGCTCCGAACGCCGCCTGCAGACCTCGGATGAGGGTTTGCAGGGGCTGGCGGAGCGCGCGATGGCCGCCAACGCCGTTTTCCCACACGCAATTCGCGCCCCAGGCCAGCGGCCTTTCGGGGAGGCGCGCAACATCTTCGATGCCGGTGGGAGATACCTGTCTTGGTTGGGCTCCAACCGTTGGTTCCATCATCCAAGCGACCGCTGGCCGGACACGATTGACCTAGATGTGGCGGAACGCATGACCAAGGCTATGGTGGAGATTGCGGTTGGGCTTGCTGGGTGAGGGCGCTAGGCTCATCGAGGGCTGTTGAGGATAGCTGGCCGGCCAGGTGCTTCCGGTCGGTTCGGATCAGGGCCAGGAGGTAAGGATCCAGGCCAATTTTATATTTCCACCTTCACCGTGGACGCAGTTCGTGGTTCCAGTCGCCGTGGAACTCGTCCCGGTGGAGCGACAGGGCGTCCATCTCGGCCTTGGTGACCGTCTCGCCGGTGGGACATTCGCCCGCGTCGAGTCCGGCCTGGACCCGGAGTCCGGCCGCGGTCCGCGTGTTGCCGATCAGGTCGACGACGGTCTCGAAGGTGCGCAGCGGCTTGCCCCGCCAGTTCTGCGTGATGTGGCAGAACAGCCGGTGCTCGATCCTGTTCCACTTGCCGGTGCCCGGCGGGAAGTGGCCGATGTGGACGCGCAGGCGGGTCTCGTCGGCGAACTGCTGCAGCCGGTGCTTCCGGACGCGCGAGCGGTACCCGTTGCTGCCGCCCGCGTCGGCCGTGACGAACAGCTCCCGCGCGCCGGGGTGGCGGCGCCGGCCCATGTCGTTCCACCAGCGCCGCAGCGAGGCCACCGCGAACGCGGGCGTGTCGTGGTCGCGGCCGACGTTCGCCCATGCCTCGTTGCGCGCCATGTCGCAGACGCCGTGCGGAAATCGCCTTCCCGGCCGCGTCCCGCGGGAAGTCGTGGACCAGCGCCCGCTCCGGGTCGCCCTTCGGCTGCCACTCCCGGCCGCCGTTCCTGAAGTCGCCCACCAGCTCCTTCTTCCTGGTGTCCACCGACACCACCGCCTGGCCGCGCCGGAAAAAGTCGTCGGCCTTCGCGTTGATGTGCCCGAACTGCGCGTCGCGGTCCGGATGCGAGGATCCCTCCCGGCTCTTGCGCACCGACTGCAGACTGCAGCCGCGCTCGTGCAGCAGGCGGCCCACCGTCGTCGAACCCGCCTGCCAGCCGGCTTCCGACAGCGCCTCCGCGAGCTTCGCCCGGCTCTTGCACGTCCACCGCAGCGGCGACTCCGGGTCGCCGCGGGTCAACGGGTCGACCAGCTTCTCCAACGCGTCCCCGATGCCCGGCTGCGACCGCTCGATGCCGGGCCGCCCCGCCCCCGGACGGCGTGTCCGGCCGTCCGCCGCGCCGCCCGACTCCAGCTCCCGCCGCCCGGCCCGGATGGTCGGCCGCGACAACCCGGTCGCGGCCGACACCAGCGCGTCGCCGCCGTGCCCGATGGCGCGCGACTCCGTCGCGGCCCAGATCCGGCGACCGCGCTCGTCCAGATGGCCCTTGACCCCCGCGTACTTGTCGACGATCGTCGCTTCGAGTGCGTGATTGCGCCTCATCGCAAGAGTACACCACGGCCACCTCAAGATGACAACTTAATTTACGACAGCCTCCTAAGCGCCGTAGAAAACTGTCGAGTTGGAGAACGGTCGCGTACTTCCCTTCGCAGTTTTCGCGCCAGCGAAAACTGCCTTAAGCGCCGCGAAGCGGCGCTAGCGCGGCCAGGGCGCTCCGGAGGACTCCGCGGCGAAATATGCAGCCTGCCTTTCTTGCTCACGCTTTGCGGTCCTGCGGATCACTTGCAGGCTGTGTGCAGTGTCGGATCATGCATCGCCTGCGCCGTGACGTCGGACAGGGCCACACATGCGCCGCCCTAACTGGCACCACGACGCGGTTGATCCCGGGTGGCGGCAGGGGAGATGGCGGCGTATAAAGTGCGGCATTTGATCGACACAGCAAGACCGTGGAGAGCAGAGCATGGGCCTAACGCGGCTTCGCGTGCGCAACTACCGCGCATTGGCGGACATAGACTTGGAACTGAAGCCCCTCAACGTGGTGTTCGGGCCAAACGGTGTAGGCAAATCGACCCTGCTCGACACGGTGTACTTCTTCCGGGACTGCGCGATTCGGGGCGTGGAAGTGGCGGCATCGAACCGCGACCACGGCATCGGCATGTTGTGGGACGGTGCGGACGAAGATTCCCGCATCGTCGTGGAGCTTTGCGGTGATGCCATTTCCTATGAGCTCTCCTTCGCGCTTGCAGCGGGAAGGATCGATCCGAATCCGGGCGAAAGGCTCGTCTCGACAAACCGCGAGTTCCCGCTCATCGAGCGGGCTCCGGGTTCGGACAACGCATCGCTGTTCCACACAAAGGTCGATAAGGTACTGTCGATACCGCTCCGAGAGCCGGAGAAGCTCAGCTTGGGGTTGTTCTTGGACTTCAACGGTGGTGGCGACCATGAAGCAGGCCCGCTCGATCACCTACTGCATTATGTGCGCCTGTACCACTCGCGCTTCTTTCGCTTGGCTGCGCTGAAGCGAACGGGATCTGAGAGCAGCCACCAGACGAGGCTTTGGGATCTCGGCAACAATGCGTGGTCCGTCCTGCGCAACGTGCAGGATGCGCGCAATCTGGACGACAGGTACGCTACGGTCAGGGGGTACATGCGCGAGGCCTTCCCCTCGTTTGACGACATCGTGCTCGAACAGATCGGCCCCGGTTCCGTCTATGCGAGCTTGCTGGAGAAGGGGCGAAGGGAACCCATTGCGGCGTCCGGCGCTTCTGATGGGGTCCTGCAGTTGCTGCTGATTCTCCTTGCGCTCTTTTCGGAGGGGCCGCGGGAATCGGTGTTGCTGCTCGACGAACCAGAGATTTCACTGCATCCTTGGGCCATCGCTGTGCTGGCCAAGGCCGTCAGGCGCGCAGCTGCGGAGTGGCACAAACAGGTGTTCGTGGCCACGCACTCGCCGGTCCTCATCAGCCAGTTTGAGGCGGAAGAAGTGCTGGTGGCAGGGATGAGCGAAGGTGGGGCCAGGTTCGATCGCTTGTCGGAGATGAAGGACATCCGCGACCTGCTCGAAGAATACGCCGCCGGTGCCTTGTACATGTCCGAGCTGGTCGCACGCCAGAGTCCGGAAACAACGATCAAAGACGACGAGAAGTGAACGGCCAGCCGCCGAATGCATGGCCCTTCGTTCGCCTGGGGCTCATCGTCACCGGAGAGACCGAGAAGCAGTGCCTGCCGGATCTGTTTCGGATCCTGACTTCCGAGGGCAATTGCCACTTTCGCGTGCTGTGCCGCGTGGGCCAGCGCTCGCCCCGATCGGCGCGAAACGTTGCGAAGATGGTAGGCAGCGGGAAAGCCATACCGGATCGTGACGCCGCGGAAATCGGCAGGCCCGCGAGGCAATTCCTGAGGGCAGGCGGGGACTATGTGATTCTGGTGGACGATCTGGAAGCCTCGCGCGCGCCGCAGGCGAATGCTGTCTTCGACCGGTATCGGCGGGCGCTGGATGCGATGCTGGGCGTGGATGCGGTGAAGGCAGCCGTGCATTTCCTCGTCAACATGCTGGAAGCGTATTACTTCGCCGATGCCAATGCAGTGAATGGCGTCCTTGAGACGAGCCTTGAAGACGATGCCGGCGACGTGGAGTCGATCCGCCACCCCAAGAATCGGCTCAAGGAGCTTTGCCCTGCTTTCGACGAAAGGAGAGATGGGCCGCCGATCGTGCGAGCGCTTGACGTCGTGCATATCCTGTCGCGAACGGATGCCTGTGCATCCCTCAGAACGATGTTCCTGTGGGCCAGCGAGGCAACGCGTTCGACCACACCGATCCCTGCAGGGTGCCTGTTCCCGATAACCAAGCGGCAGATTGAGGATTTGCGGGCGGCCATGGACCCTCCCAACCGCTAAGGCGCATCTCGCCAAATTAACCTATCCGTTATCTGCGGTTTGGCAAGAGGCTGTAGTTCCATTCGCAATGGAAGGGGTCGCGCTTGATCGCGAGGCTGCTCATCTGCGCGTCGCTGATCTGGCGGCCCGGTCGGGTATCGGCCTTCGTCGAGTTCGGAGCGGATCGCCCAGACACACAAACATTTCGTCCTACACGCTGTAGGAAATCTCCCACGCCTCCGGCTTCCTCGGAGGGGCATGCCGCGTCCCGGCACTCGATCAATTTGCAGTGCCTCTCCGGAGGAAGGGCATCCTGCCCTCCAAGGCGCCGCAAGGCGCGGTCCCCTCCACCTGCACCGCGCATCCCTTGCCGACACGCAGGCATTTCGTCCTGCTCGCCGCAGGACATCTCCCCGCGCCTCCAGCGGTCGCCAAGTTCGGGGGCACTCGCGATGCACATCCAACTTTCCGTGACCGAGGCGGAGAACCCGACTGACTGCACCGGCATCCCCGAAGCAACGCGTTTCCGACACGTTGACAGGGAACGCTTCCTCTCGGTCGCACAGGCACTTTGTCCCACGCACCAAGGGGCAATGTCGCACACTGGAACAAGGGCCCGCGCCTGCATGCTTCGACCATGCCCGCACATGCTCGACATCGGTTGGTGGATGCCGAACGGCCGGTCACGTACCACATTGTTTCGCGCTGCGTTCGGCGCGAGTGGCTGTTCGGCCGGGATCCGCGCACGGGGCGCGACCACTCTCACCGCCGGCCATGGGTGTCCGAGCGGGCGCTCGGCCTGTCGTCGCTGTTCGCCGTTGCGCTGGACGCCCTCGCCGTGATGAGCAACCATTTCCACCTCGTCCTGCTGCACGACCCGAAGGCCAGCTCGCGCTGGCAGCCGGAGCGAGCACACATCGCTGGCGCTGCGCCTGCGACGCGACACGGACGCGGGGGAGCTGCTTCGGCCACTGGTGTCGGGCTCCCGGACGACGGCGAACCCGAGCCGCGCCTGGGAATCTCTTTCGGCGATTACACGAACCGCGCCGATGCACTGCTGATCGAACACCTCGAAGGGGGGGCGCCGCCTCGAGCCTTCGCGGCAGGGTCGCCCGGCGAGCGGTTCCTGAATCCGGCCCGCACCTGCCCTGCAACCGCTCCGGCTGGAGGCGTGGGGATGTCCGGCGGCTTGTAGGGTGGATGTCTGTGTGTCTGGGAACGCCGGGAACGCCAAGACCGCCAGAGAGGGCGCATGCGCAGACTCAGGACAGCGCCCGGATCAGCTATGGCATGGGAGATTTCCTACGGCGTGTAGGACGAAATATTTGTGTGTCTGGGAGGAGATGCCAACAGCACGGTGACCGAGACGCACATCCTTGCGCCGGCCGGCAGCCAGCTGCGATCAAGCGCAGTGGCGACTGCTGGCAGCCTGGTAGGACTTGCCGTGTGACGGGCCCTCGGAGGGAAGGCATCCTGCCTTCCCTCCGAGGGCCATGCGTGGGACCGTGCTCGGAAACGTGTCCGACGGCGACGGATGGGTGGTGGCCTTGGATGGCCTTGGGCACTATGGTTGCGTGCCTTGGCGCCGGCGCCTTGCGTGCCGCAAACGCCTCTTTGAGGAATCGACTTCTTGGCCCCTTCGACGTTGCGTCCTGTCTCTGCGCTCGTTGCGTTGCTGGCGCTGGGTGCCGTTGCGGAACCCGAGCATGACCATGAGCATGGCGCGGGCCCGCCCAGCGGGGAAGCGGCGCCGTTGGCGGTGGTGCCGACGTTGGATGGCGACGTGCTTGGCGATGCGGCGTGGCGGGGCATGGTTCCCATCACCGGGTTCATTCAGGTGCAGCCGCTGGAGGATCGGCCGGCGTCGCAGCGCACCGAGGTGTATCTCGGCTTCACGGAGGAGGCGTTCTACATCGGTGTCGTCTGCCATGACGACGAGCCGGATGCCTTGGTCGTTCCCACCAGCCGTCGCGATGCCTGGCTTTGGGGGTCGGACAACTTCGAGGTGGTGTTCGACACCTTCAGCGACCACCAGAACGGCTTTGCCTTCGCCACCAACCCCGCCGGCGTGCAGGTGGATACCCAACTCACCCACGGTGGCTTCAACGCCAACAACAACTGGGACACCACCTGGACGGTGCAGGCCGTCACCGGCGATTTCGGCTGGAGCGCGGAGTTCGAGATTCCGTTCCGCTCGCTGCGCTACCCGTCCGAAGAGGTGCAGACCTGGGGCGTCAACTTCCAGCGCAACATCGGCCGCAACAACGAGATCGCGCATTGGGCGCCCATCCCGCGCCAGTTCAGCCTCTATCGGCTGGTGCTGGCGGGAAAGGTGGAGGGCATCCGGCCGCCGCCGCAGCGCAACTTCAAGGTCATGCCGTACCTGCGCGGCGAGCTCGGTCGTGCCGACGGCATCGGCACGAGCCGAGACGGCGATGCCGGGCTCGACGTGAAGCACTCCCTCACGCCCAGCCTTACCCTCGATGTCACCTACAACACCGATTTCGCCCAGGTGGAGGCGGACCAGCAACAGGTGAACCTCAACCGCTTCAGCCTGTTCTTCCCGGAGAAGCGCCCGTTCTTTCTGGAAAACGCCGGCAAGTTCACGGTGGGAGGGGGCAACGTGAACCTGTTCCACAGCCGCCGCATCGGCATTGGCGAAGGGGGGCGGCAGTTGCCCATCGACGGCGGGGCGCGGGTTTCGGGCAAGCTTGGTCGCGCCACCAACGTGGGCCTGCTGCACATGCGCGCCGGCGTGGCCGACGACGACATGGACGGCGGCCCCACCGACTTCTCCGTGCTTCGCCTCAGCCGCGAGTTGCCGAATCGCTCGGCCGTGGGGATGTTCTTCGCCAACCGGGACGGTGCCGGCAGCGACAACCAGACCTATGCACTCGACGGCTGGATGGGCATCGGCGACGTTGCGTCCGTGGTCGCCTGGGGGGCGCGCACGCGCACGCCGGGCATCGACCAGGACGACCACGCCTTTCAGCTTCGGGGCTACTACGACAGCCAGGACTGGTCGTGGAACGGCAGCATCACCGAGATCGGCGAGGGCTTCAATCCGGAGGTGGGCTGGCTGGGGCGCAAGGGCGTGCGCAGCGTCAGCGCTTTCGGCCAGTGGACGTGGCGCCCCGACGACTGGATGGGCCTGCTCGACATCAAGCCGCACGTCTCCTACACCGGCCACTGGGACTTCGACGGCTACCACGAAAGCGGTTTCCTGCACGTGGACAATTCGTGGAACTGGAAGAACGGCGCCTGGGCCTACACCGGCTTCAACGTCCTGCACGAGGGCGTCAAGCAGGCCTTCCCCCTGGGCGACGACGCCATCGTCCCCGCTGGCGAATACGACACCGCCGAACTCATCCTCGGCGGCGCCACCGACAACCGCAGCGCCTTCAGCGCCGGGCTCAACGTGGTCGCCGGAGGCTTCTTCCACGGCGATCGGCTGGGCGTCTGGCCTTTCATTGGCTATCGCATCGGCGATACCTTCTCCACCGGCCTCAGCCTGAACCGCAACCGCATCGACCTGCCCGACGTGGAAGCCTTCAGCGTGGGTCTCATCTCGCTACGCCTCTCCTACTCCTTCGCCCCCAACATCTCGGCGCAGCTCTACGTCCAGCACAACGATCAAACCGACCTGCTCGCCGCCAACTTCCGCTTCTCCTGGCTGCAATCCGCCGGCGCTGGCCTCTACGTCGTGTACAACGAAGCCGACGAACACACCGGCCAACGCCGCCGCGAACTAATCCTCAAATACAGCCACATCGTGGACTTGCTGTAGCTGGTTGCTGGAGGACCTCTGGCCAAGCCCCGTGGCGAACAGCGCCCAAGGCGGCGAGCCCCTCGGCAGAAGACTGACGATTTGCTGCGATTCCTCCGCAAGGCTCGAATGATTGGGAGGGTCGTCCCCTTTCCCACTGCTCCTCGAAGGCAGGTTGCTCGAGAGGGCGTGTCGTGATGCTGCCTCGCCTACCACCCCTCTGGGGGCAAGGTAGTGTCTCACTTTGGCTTGTGCAGTGCCTGGCGCCGTCCCCGGGGGGAGGGCGTTCCGCCCTCCATCGCGCCGCAAGGCGCGCCGCGCCGTCAGGCGCCGCGCCCCGCAAGGGCGCGCAGGGCACATCGCGGCATGCGCAGGGAGGACGCGCCTGACGGCGCGCGGGGAGGACGGGACGCCCTCCCTCCCTGTCTCCCTATGGAGAGTGGTCCCGGCAGACAAGTCGACGCAGTCGCCGGTTGCGAACGGCCATGCGCCACGTCAGGCAAATTCAAGGTGAGGCACTGCCGGGGGCAAAAGGTGTTTGACGGCAAGCGGGCAAGTTGCAATCCTTGCCGTTCTTGCGCTTGGGTCCCGCGATTTCGCCTGATACCTATGTGGGTCACCATTCTCACGCTCATCATCGGCTTCATCGCTCTCGTGTGGGGGGCGGACCGGTTTGTTGCCGGTGCTGCCGCCACGGCGCGGAATCTTGGCGTGTCGAAGATTGTCATTGGCGTCACCGCCGTGTCGGTCGGCACGTCCGCGCCGGAGATTCTGGTGGCGCTCGATGCGTCGCTGGTGGGAACGCCGGAACTCGCCATCGGCAATGCGATTGGCTCGAACACCTGCAACATCGGCATCGTCCTCGGCATCACCGTGATGATGCGGCCGTTACCCTTTGCGGACAGCGTGCTCAAGGGAGAAGTGCGCTGGATGATCGGCGCCACCCTGCTGGCCCTTGTGGTGCTGCTGAACGGTCAGCTTGGCGCTTGGGACGGCCTGCTCTTGCTCGGTGGCCTCGCCTTCGTGATGGCGCGTCTGGCGGCCCGCGGTCGCGCTGGCGGCGAGTTGCCTGGCAACATCGAGGATGAGCTGGCGGAACTGCCGGAGATGGGAGCGCTGCGCAGCGTCTTCTGGCTGGTGGTGGGACTGGCGGTGCTGCTCTTCGCCGCCGACAGGATCGTCGAGGCTGCGGTCGAGGTGGCCGAGCTACTGCACGTGGACGAATTCACCATCGGCCTCACCATCGTCGCCGTCGGCACCAGCCTGCCGGAACTGGCCGCGACGCTGGCGGCGGCCATCAAGGGGCAGCCGGACATCGCCATCGGCAACATCGTCGGCTCGAACATCATCAACATCCTTGCCGTGTTGGCGGTGCCGGCGCTGGTGGCGCCGCCGTCCGACATCGCGCCCATCGTGCTCTGGCGCGACTTCGGCATGATGCTGGCGCTCTCCACGCTTCTCGTGCTCTTTGCCTACGGCCCCGGTTCCCGCAAGCTCATCACCCGATTCGAGGGCGCGGTGCTGGTGTGCGCTTGGGTCGGCTACACCAGCCTGCTGTTCCTGCAGCGCCATGCCTGAAGGGGCTGCGGCGGCGGCCGAGCGCGCTGCCAAGGGACCGTCCGTGGCCATGCGTGCCGGGGCGGTTCGGCTGCTCATCCTCGACGTGGACGGCGTGCTCACGGATGGGCGCCTGTACTACGGCCCGGACGGCGCGGAATACAAGGCATTCCACGCCCAGGATGGCAGCGCGATGAAGATGCTGATGCAGGCCGGCGTGCCCATCGCAATCATCACCGGGCGGCGCTCGGAGGCGGTGACGCGACGGGCGCGGGAACTGGGCGTGCGTTGGCTCTACGACGGAGTGGCGGACAAGGCCGAGGCGCTCGGTCGTCTCGTCGCCGAAAGCGGCGTGGAGGCGCTGCACATGGCGCATGTGGGCGACGACATCGCTGATCTTGCGCTGTTCGACCGGGTGGGACTGTCGTTCAGCGTTCCAGATGGCCACCCGCTGGTGACCGCCGCCGCGCATTGCATCACCGAACGCTCCGGCGGCGGCGGCGCGGTGCAGGAGGTGTGCAACCTGATCCTGCACGCGCAGGACAAGTGGAAGGCTGCGCTCGAGGCGAGCATCTGATGCGTGCAAGGAGCCTTCAGCCGGGGAAGCATCCCCGACCGCTGACGCACAAGGAAGTGCCGGCAATTCCCCCATCGCCGGGGGCGTGCTTCCATGCAGGGAGCCTTCAGCCGGGGAAGCATCCCCGACCGCTGACGCACAAGGAAGTGCCGGCAATTCCCCCATCGCCGGGGGCGTGCTTCCATGCAGGGAGCCTTCAGCCGGGGAAGCATCCCCGACCGCTGACGCACAAGGAAGTGCCGGCAATTCCCCCATCGCCGGGGGCGTGCTTCCATGCAGGGAGCCTTCAGCCGGGGAAGCATCCCCGACCGCTGACGCACAAGGAAGTGCCGGCAATTCCCCTATCGCTGGGGGCGTACTCCCATGCAAGACATGCCCCTTCGCGCGATGGAAGGCGACAGGGGACGCGGCAGGCACGGGTGGAGGGCTTTCCGGAGGGAGGGCATCCTGCCCTCCGGCGCGCCGCCAGGCGCGCTCTTGTTTGGGAACATGCATCTCGGTGTGGCGGTTGGGCTCGACTAGGGGCCTGCGCCGTAGAAAAACTGTCGAGTTGGAGAACGGTTGCGTACTTCCCTTCGCAGTTTTCGCGCCAGCGAAAACTGCCAGAGCGCCGCGAAGCGGCGCTAGCGCGCCCTAACGGGCGCGTCGGCAGTTCGCTTCGCGAACTGCTTGGCCTTCGGACTCGCATTCGCTCGCGCCTTCGGCCAGGAGCCTGTCGGACTTCGGACGTCGCTAGCGTGATCGTCATGCTCACAGAGGGAATTGCCCCGCGACAGATTTGCGCGCCCTTGCGGGCAGGGGCGGAGCGGAAGATGCCCTCCCGCCAGAACGGGGAAGGCACTTGGTGAAGGGATCCTTGGGCAGGCTAGCGTGGCTTGCCTCGCTAGGGCTCCTGTTTGCGGCAGTCGGGGCCAGGCTCGTTGCCGACGACCCCCTGGCGCCGCCGCCCCCGGCATCGAGCCTGGCGCAGGAGCCAGACGTGCTGCTTGAGGGAGCGGACATCCTGGAGTTCGGCGAGGACGGTGCCTTGCGCTATTCCATGCAGTCCAACAGGGCGGCTTGGTTTCGCCAAGGCGGTGCCATGGCGCTGACCTCGCCGCAACTCTCGGTTCCTGATGAACGCGGCGTGCCGTGGCGCGTGGTGGCGGAGCGGGGCGACGTGCAAGGCACCGAGGATGGAATCTCCATGCAGGTGGACCTGGCCGGAACGGTGGTGTTGCGGCGCGACGACGGCCGCGCCTTCGTGCAGGTGGCGACCGAAGCGCTGAAGCTGCATCCCGGCGAGCGGCGCGCCGCCACGGAGCGGCCCGTATCGATCACCACCGAGCGCAGCCGCATCGAGGCTGGCGGTCTCGATGCGGACCTGGCGGCCGGAACGTTGCGCCTGCTTGGAGGCGTGGATGCCGTGGACGGAGGCGACGACTCGACCCGCGTGCTTCCGGCCCGATCGCCGGAGCGCGCCGGATGAAACGCATTCTTCCCCTGCTCGCAGCATTCCTTGGCGCTGTCGCCCTGGCGCTCCCCGACGATGCCGAGCAACCCATCGAGGTGCATGCCGAGGAAGGCGTGGCCAATACCGCCGGGGTCGCCGTCCTCAAGGGCTCCGTGCGCTTGGAACAGGGCTCGCTGCTGGTGCTGGCCGACCGCATGACCATCGAGCGCGACGCCGACAACCGCGTCCGCGTGATCGTCGGCGAGGGCAGCCCAGCGACCTTCCAGCAGCGCATGAAGGCGGACGAATCGCCGGTGACGGCGCGTGCCAACAGCATCGTCTATCGCCCTGCCGACGAGTGGGTGGAGTTCTCGGGCGACGTGTTCCTGTTTCAGGACGACGACGAATTCCACGGCGAGCGCATCCGCTGGGACATCCGCGAAGGGCGCATCGACGCCTCGGCACCGGAGTCTGGCGAGGTCAGGCTGATCCTGCACCCGGCCACGGAATGACTGCCGAAGCCCCCGTGGTCTTGCGCGCCGAAGGGCTGCGCAAGCACTTTCGCCGCAAGGCTGCGGTGGACGGCATTGACCTGCGCGTCGCGGCCGGCGAGATCGTCGGCCTGCTCGGCCCCAACGGCGCCGGCAAGACCACCACGTTCTACATGATCCTGGGGCTCACGCGGCTCGATGCCGGTGCGATCCACCTGGGGGAGCGCGATCTGAGCGGCGCTCCCATGCACGTGCGGGCACGCGCCGGCGTCGGCTATCTGCCGCAGGAAGCGAGCGTCTTTCGCCGTCTTACCGTGGAAGGGAATCTGCGCGCCATTGCCGAACTGCGGCGCGACCTGGATCGCGGCGAAAGGCAGCGCCTGGTCGAGCGGCTGATCGCGGAATTCGGCTTGGAAGGCACGCGCAAGACCTTGGGCGAGCGACTCTCGGGCGGCGAGCGGCGGCGGCTGGAAATCGCCCGGGCACTTGCCAGCGAACCCGCCTTCATGCTGCTCGACGAACCCTTCGCCGGCGTCGATCCCATCTCGGTGGATGCCATCAAGCAGGAGATTCGGGGCCTTGCGGAGCGCGGCATCGGCATCCTCATCACCGACCACAATGTCCGCGAGACCCTCGACATCTGCGACCGCGCCTACATCGTCGCCGAAGGCCACATCATTGCGGAAGGCGATTCCGGGGCCATACTATCGAGCGAAACCGTCAGGCGCGTTTACCTGGGCAATGAGTTCAAGCTTTGACAGGCATTTCGGCGAGAAGGGGAGAGCCTTCAGCGCGGGGGAGCGCGAGGGGCCTCCCCTCGAAAGAGGAGCCTTCAGCCTGGGGGAGCGCGAGGGGCCTCCCCTCGCAAGAGGAGCCAAGGAAGCCACGCCATGAGGCAGACGCTGTCGTTGCGCCTCGGCCAGCAATTGACGATGACGCCGGCCTTGCAGCAGGCCATCCGCCTGGTGGGTCTGTCGGCACTGGAACTCGGCACGGAAATCCGCACTGTCATCGAGTCCAATCCCATGCTGGAGTATGACGAGGAGACCCTCGCGGACGATTCCCCCGACGAGGCCGAGGACTCCATCACGGCCAGCGACGACGACTGGGACGACACCGACTACGAAGATGCCTCCTTCGACGACAGCGCCCTCGACGGCGCTTCCTTCGAGGACATGGCTTCGGAGGACGACTCGCTTGGCCCTGGTGCGGACGAAGCGGCGGTCGAGCCCCTCGCCGACGGCGAAAGCGCCGAGCCAACACCCGCAGACGACGAGCCATCCGCCACTGCCGAGGCCGACGAGACCAGCGATTGGCGCGAAGATGGCACCCCCACGTTCGACCACGACGCCCCGTCGTCCGCGCAAGACTCCCGCGCCACAGGCCCCCGCGGCGAAGGCGACACCCCTCTCGAGGAACGCAGCGCCCCCGCCGAGACGCTGCACGACCATCTCGCCTGGCAACTCAACCTCACCCGCCTGTCCGAGACGGACCAACGCATCGGCATCGCCATAATCGACGCCCTGAACGACGACGGCATGATCACCGAGTCGCTTGAGGACATAGCGGCCAGCGCCGGCTGCAGCGCGACGCTGGCAGATGCCGAGCGCGTGCTGAAGCAAGTGCAGCAGTTCGATCCGCCCGGTGTGGCCGCGCGAGACCTCGGCGAATGCCTGGCCCTGCAATTGCGGCAGTTGCCTGAGGACACGCCCTGGCGGAGCGAGGCCCTCGCCATCGTCGAGCAGCATTTCGATGCCCTCGCCGCCCACGACCTGCGCATGCTCACGCGCCGCACCCGGCTCGAAGGCGACGACCTCGCCGCCGCCATCGCCTTGGTGTGCTCCCTGAACCCGAGGCCCGGTGCGACGATAGGCGCCTCGGAAGCCGACTACGTGGAACCGGATGTCGTGGTGCGCAAGTTCCGCAACACGTGGATCGTCGAGCTCAACGGCCAAGCGACGCCACGGGTACGGCTGAACGACCACTACGCCGGCCTCGTGCGCCGCGCCGACAACAGTCGCGACAACCAGTTTCTCAAGAGCAGCCTGCAAGAGGCGCGCTTCTTCCTCAAGAGCATTGAGAATCGCAACGACACGCTGCTGCGGGTGGCCGCCAACATCGTCGAGCGGCAGGCGGAGTTTCTCGAACACGGCGAGGAGGCGATGCGGCCCCTGGTGCTTGCAGACGTGGCGGAGGCGGTGGGGATGCACGAGTCCACCGTCTCCCGCGCCACGGCGCGAAAGTACATGCGCACGCCCCGGGGCGTGTTCGAGCTCAAGTATTTCTTCTCCAGCCACGTTGGCACCGCCGACGGCGGCGAGATTTCCAGCACCGCCATCCGCGCCCTGATCCGCAAGCTCACCGAGCGCGAGGATCCGTGTCAGCCGCTGTCCGACAGCCGCATCGCCGCACTCCTGGGCGAACGCGACATCAAGGTGGCGCGGCGCACGGTGGCGAAGTACCGCGAGTCCCTCGCCATCCCGTCCTCGAACGAGCGCAAGAAGCTGGCGTGGGTGGGTGCGCGGCAATGAGTTGGGTCGCGGAGACGCCGGATCGCCTGCCGCGGTCTATGATCCGAGCGATGGGATCACCTCAAAGCGGAGGCGATGCCTTGAGACCTTTCAAGGGCCCGTCACTGGCCAGACAACAAAATCCGTCTTGGAGCGCTCTTGCCGAGCCATCCTGGACAGCAAACCTGGGAGCAGAGCCATGCAGTTGAATATCACCGGACGCCACATCGACATCACCGATGCCCTTCGCGGCTACGTCACCAGCAAGGTTGCCCGCATCGAACGCCACTATGACCACATCACCAACGTCCACGTCGTCCTCGCCGTGGACAAGCCGCACCAAATCGCCGAAGCCACGGTTCACGCCGGCGGCAACGAAATCTTCGCCGACGCCCAGTCCAACGACATGTACGCCGCCATCGACGCCCTCTCCGACAAGCTCGACCGCCAGGTCATCAAACACAAGGAAAAACTCGCCAACCACCGCTAGCGCGCCCTCGCGGGCGCGTCGGCAGTTCGCTTCGCGAACTGCTTGGCCTTCGGGCTCGCCGGAGGGAGGGCGTCTTGCCCTCGCCCGCCGACAGGCCACGCCCTCCGCGCAGCATCTTTTTCGAGCGTGCGGAAAGTTAATTCATGCAGCCATTCCGTCCTCGATGACGCGCCTTGCGGCGCAAGCGGGGATTCAATGCCCTCGCCCCAGCAGGCCCCTCGCAACCAGAGTGCCAGCCCGGATTACTCATGAATGCCCTACTGCGGACGACGATACACTCGCTGTGGCTGGGCAAGTACTCGCGTGTCCATAGACACGTTCGCGTATCCATAGGACGCGTTCGCTCCGGCCCCCTCGACATGGTGCGCAGCCAGCCTTCGGGGTCCTCCGTTCCGTGCCTCCTGGCACGCGTCCGTGCCTCCTGCACGCGTGCGGGTCCACCCACAGCGGCGTCTCGTCGCCCTCGCTACGCGCATTCATGAATAATCTGGCTAACACGCTCCAAGGAAGGGCCAGGCTTTTCCAAGGAGCCTTCAGCCGGGGAAGCTTCCTCGACCGCTGACGCGCGGGGAGGTTCGGGCATGTCCCCGTCGCCGGAGGCGTGCTTCCATGCAAGGGGATGGGCGTGCCGATGGGGCTTGAGCAGAGGCTTCCTGTCGCGCCTATGGTGCCCAGGGGTGGTCTGGGTAGTCGCCTACCTCCTTGGTGCAGTCCATCGACAGGAAGTGGGATTGGGGGCGGTTGGCGCGTTTGCAGGTGATGCCCTGGGCCTCCATGCCGTAGCGTTTGACGTAGTAGGCCACCTGCTGCTGCACCACGTCGCGGTACTGGTCCGGGACGGCGTTTAGCGCTTTGCGGTACTGGCGGCGCACGGAGCGGTCGCCGGATTCGGCCGCCAGACCCAACAGCGCAACGCCCTTGGCTGGATGCTTCTCGACACCCTCGCCACGCATGTACATGAACGCCATGATCTGTTGCGCAATCTTGAGGCCGTTCGCCGCCGGCGATTCGAGCTCCCTGTAGGCGGCCTCGAAATCACCCACGCGGTAGAGGTCCATGCCGCGTTCCTCGGCGCGGAACAGCAGCCGGATCTCCTCGTACTGAGGATCCATGCCCTGCGTCCGGACGCTGTTGTCAAAGAACTCCGGCGTCGCCTCCTGTCCCGAGTCCGCGGCCAGCGCGCCGGTGCCCATGAGCGCTAGTCCCGTCGCCGCCATCCATCGTCGAATCATGTTCCGCCTCCGAACAAGAACCTGTCTAGCGCGCCCGCCGGCGCGTCGGCAGTTGCCGCAGAACTGCTGGCTTTCTTCCTTCGCTTCCGCTCACCACTTCTCACCACTTCGGCTAACGGAAGTTAGTCCCACCGGCAACGCCGCGGCAACCGCCCGAGCGCGCATCGGCGACTGACGGCCACGAAAAAGGCCCGCCGAAGCGGGCCTTGACTTGCATGGAAGTACGCCCTCCGGCGACGGGGACATGCCCGAACTTCCCTGCGCGGCAGCGGTCGAGGAAGCTTCCCCGGCTGAAGGCTCCCAAGCATTGCGCCAATGGAGCCCCGCCTAGTAGGCAGGAACTCCACTGCCCCTTGCCCCTCGCGCCCTACAGCGTGATGTTGAGCCGGGCGTACAGTTGCCGCATGTACGGGTTGTGGACGGTGGGCTCCCAGCCGTCGAACCGCGCAAACGGCGTCTCCTCGTCGAACAGGTTGATCGCGCCCACGGAAGCCGTGTAGCGATCGCCCGCGCCGAAGGTGTAGGAATACTGCACGTCGATCTCGGTGTGCGCCGCGACCTTGGTCATGCCGCCCCACCAGTCGTCGTCCATGCCGGCGATGTGGCGGAACGCCACGTTGCCGGCCTGGGCGCCGTTCTGCCAGTTGACGAAGAGGTTGGAACGCACCTGGGGCACCGCGCTCGCGGGGTTGCGCTTGTTGCGCGCACCAGCGCCATCGACGATGTCACCACCGTCGGAGACCTGAATCTCGAACAAGTGGATGTAGCTGGTTTCGCTGCGCAGCGAGAAGGCGTTGTCGCCGACGGTAAAGGAGTATTGCGCACCGATGTCGGCGCCCGACACTTCCGTCTGGCCGGAGTTGAAGAAGCCGGTCTCGACGATCAGCACGTTGCCGACGTTGTTCGGGCAGGCGCTGGCGCCCACGTTCTGCAACAGTGGATTCTGGATCGCGTTGGTCGGGTCACGCTGCACCTGCGGGCCGCAAGGGTCTTCGCGCACGACCTGGTTGGCGTTCTCTGCCCGCACCTGATTCTCGAAGGTGAGGGAGAACCAGTCCACGTCGAGCTGGAAGCTGTGGTCGCCATTGCCCCAGGGCACTTCCGGCGTCAACGAGAAGCCGAAGTTGTAGTTGGCGGATTCCTCCGACTCGAGACCCGGGTTCTTCGACACGAGAATCGTGCGGAAGGTGCCGGTGCCGGTGTTGAATTCAGCCGGATCCAAGGGATCGGCGATCTCCGTCACATAGGCGTCGGTGTCGTTGCCCACCACCTGACCGAGCGACGGCGCCCGGAACGAGGTGCCGTAGGATGCCCGCAGCGACAGCCAGTCCGACATGGCATAGCGCACGCCCACCTTGGGATCGGTGCTGGCGAGGCCAGGGGTGTAGGCCTCGCGGCGGACCGCCACCTGCACTTCCACCTGATCGAGCACCGGCAGCCAGAGCTCGCCGAACATGGCCTCTACCTGACGGCTGCCGCGACCGCCGATGGACGGGTCGAGGAAGCCCTGCCAGAAGCCCTGGCGGAAGTTGGTGATGAACACGCCCCGAGAGTGGCGGCGGTTCTGCAGGCCAAGAGCGAGGCCAGCGGCGCCGCCCGGCAGGTCGAACAGGTCGCCGGTGATGACGCCTTCGAGGATCATCAGCGAGCGGTTGGAGTGCGACTTCGATTCCGTCTGGATGCTGTAGTTCAGCACCGACATCGTCTCCTCGGGGCTCGCGAGCACCAGATTGCCGTTCGCGTCCACGGAACCCACGGCGCCGTAGCCGGAGTTCGGGTCGAATGTGCTGCGATAGATGTTGGCGCCGAACGGGCTGAAATAGTAGCAGTTGCCAACGCCGGCCTGTTCGCTCGGATGCGGGCCGTCGAAGCGGACGTTGCAGTTCGGGCCGCCGAAGCCGTCCAGGGCGTACTGCACCATCCGCAGGTCACTGTCGGGCGCTTCGCCGTCGGTGTGGTGGTGCGAGTACTGCGCCGAGAGGCTGTAGCTCCAGCTCTCCGCCCAGCTGCCGCCGAGGAATTCGGCGAAGTCGCCAGCGAGGGTGACCGAATAGCGCTCGGCAATGCCTTCGCCGCTGACGCGCACCGGCGGATAGGCGTTGCCCATGGGGCGACCGGTCCAGATGGCATCGACGTTGAACGGGTTGAAGGGGCTGTCCGCTGGCACCACGGGCTTGCCCTGGGTCATCGGGAAGGTGGCGATGAACTCGGTCCAGGAGTTGCGGCGCTGGCCGCTGTATTCGAGCGTCAGGTCTGCCGTGTCGGAGAGGGTGATCTCCCACAGCGAGTACATCAGCGCCGTGTTCTCCTGCGGCGCGATGGAGTTGCTCGGCTGGTAGGTGAAGCGGCAGGTGCCGAGCGGGAATTCGTCGCCCGTGAACTGGCCGCCACCGGGAATGGTGACGTTGGATTCGCCGTTGGCGCCGCGACCGCCGGGGAAGTCCGGCACGATGCCGGGGCGGCAGTACGGGTCGGCCACTCGGAAGCTGGTCGGCGGCGCGTCCATGGCGGCGAAGCCGTCCCAGATGGAGGAATAGTTCACCGGGCCGTGGAAGCCGTTGTCGATGATGAGGTCGCCGCCGCCGTCGGCCCGGGGACGCCAGGCCGGGTTGACCGCGCCGAGGTCGGCGTCGAACACCCGCAGGTTGTAGCTGCCTGGCGTGCCGTTGCCGGAGGTGTTGTTGATGAGCGTGAACGGGCGTTCGCGCTGCAGCAGGTGGTCGGTGTGCTCGAAGCTCACCGCGAACATGCCGCGGATGAAGTCGTTGCCGGTGCCGACGATGAACTGCGATTCCCACTGGCCGGAGCCGTCGATGGCCTTGCTGCCGACCCGCGCCTCGAAGCCCTCGAAGTTGCGGCGGGGGATGATGTTCACCACGCCAGCCACCGCGTCGGAGCCGTACAGCGCCGCGCCGCCGTCGAGCAGGGTCTCGATGCGGTCGATGGCGATCACCGGCATCAGCGCCTTGATGTTAGTCATGTCGGCGCCGTGACGGCCGGTTCGCGTCGAGGCGACGCGCTTACCGTTCTGCAGCACGAGGGTCGAGGACGAGCCGAGGGCGCGAATCTCGATGCCTCTCGCGGTGCCGCAGCAGCCGCTGTTGAGGCCGGAGCGACCCCAGGAACTGGTGTTGAAGGTGAAGGTCTCGGCGACGTCTTCGAGGTCCGTCCAGCCGCTCGCCTCGATGTCTTCGAGGCCCACGGTGTCGAGCGGCGACGAAAGATCTGCCTGATTCTTGCGCTTGATGTAGCTGCCGGTGACGACAACCTCTTCGACATCCTCCCCGACGGCAATCTCGTTGCCCTCTTCCTGCGCCTGTGCCCAGCCCTGGGCCAGCACGAAGCAGGCAACGAAGAGGAAACGCGGCAACAGCGGTCCCTCGGCTGTAAGCCCTTTCATTGGTCTTTGCAAGGTTCTCTCCCTGATTCCGAACGGAAAATCGAACGCGTCCGGCGCAGTCAGTCGAACGTGACCGGGCCGTGGCGGCAACAGGACGAAAACGGAGTGCCGTGCCACGCCTCGTTGCCGTCAGGGCGTACCTTATGCAGCCGATTGCGAATGTCAATGGCGGACATCAGCGGTCAGCAATTCTCATTTTGGCGTCTGGCTTCGCTGTCAGGCGCATTGCACCCCCGGTTTCGGACTCAATTCGGGTCAAATCAACCCGCAGACCGGTGCTGTTGAGTGGACTGAAGGCCAAAATGAGAATTGCTGATCAGCGGTCGCAAGTCGTTGTGTCGGCCGGCGGCACGGCCTTCTCGGCAGTCCTTCGAGGAGGGCGAGCATCTTGCCCTCCATCTTGCCAATCGGCGCGCAAGAGTTGGGGACATCGTGCCAGGAGCCTTCAGCCGGGGAAGCATCCCCGACCGCTGACGCGCAAGGAAGTGCCGGCAATTCCCCCATCGCTGCAGGGCTATTGCACGCTAGGCGCAACCGGCTGATCGAGGCGAGGTAGCGAGAAGCGCTGGCTTTTGGGTTCGCCATGCTGTACAAACGCGTGCATGGCGGCATCTTTCGACAGACGGGACGTGGTGGTCGGGGAGGTCGAGGTGCGACCGACGCGGCCGGACGAGCGCCGACGCTGGGACGCGCTCGTGGACCAGCACCACTGCCTGGGGTTCCGGCAGTTCGCGGGCCGCGGTCTGCGCCACGTCGCGGTGTGGCGCGGCCACTGGCTGGCGCTTCTCGGCTGGCAGTCGGGGGCGTTCAAGTGCGCGCCGCGGGACCGCTGGCTGGGCTGGCGCCGGTCGGTGCAGTTCCGCCGCCTGCACCTGATCGGCAACAACACGCGGTTCCTGGTGCTGCCGGAGGCGTCGGGGATCGCGAACCTGGCGTCGCGTGCGCTGTCGCGCAGCCTGCGGCGGCTGAGCGCGGACTGGGAGGCGGCGCGCGGCCATCCGCTGGAGCTCGCGGAGACGTTCGTGGACCCGTCGCGGTTCCGGGGCACGTGCTACGCGGCGTCGAACTGGACGCGGGTGGGGCTCACCAAGGGCTTCGCGCGGCACAACGGGTCGTACACGGACCCGCACGGTTCGTCCAAGGAAATGCATGTGCGGCCGCTGCGGGCGGACGCGCGCGCACGGCTCGCCGACCCGGCGGACCGCGCGGAGTGGGCGTGCCGGGCGGTGCCGGTGCGCCACGCGCCGGCGGAGCTGCGCGCGCTGCGCGACGTGTTCGCGGGGCTGCCGGACAGCCGTCGCGGCCAGGGCCGCAAGCACCGCCTGGAGACGGTGCTGTCCATCTGCGCGCTCGCGAAGCTGGCGGGGCTGTCGGGGCCGGTGGCGGCGGCGCAGTTCGCGGCCGGCCTGGACGCGCGGGAGTTGCGCGCGCTGGGCGCGTGGCGCAGCGCCGCGGGCGCGTGGCGGGCGCCGTCGGCGGCGACCATCTGCCGGGTGATGGCGAACACCAACCCGGACGCCCTGGAGGGGGCGCTGCGCGCATGGGCCGCGCCGCGGCTCGCCGAGGACGCGGACCTGCCGCCGCTGGCGGCGGACGGCAAGCGCCTGCGCGGCGCCAACCGGCGCACGGGCGACGATGTCTACTTCGAGACGGTGACGAGACGGTGACGCTGGTCACCCACGCCGGTCGGCCGCTCGCGAGCCGCTGCTGCCGCGACGAGGGCGGCGAGACCGCGGCGCTGCGCGCGCTGCTGGAGGATGTCGACCTCGCCGGCTGCGTGCTCACCCTCGACGCCCTGCACGCGACCCGCGACACCGCGCGCAGCATCGTCGAGACCCACGGCGCGGACTGCGTGCTGTCGGTCAAGGCCAACTGTCCCGACACCTGCGCCCAGCTCGCGGCCATCGACTGGGACGGCGGCGACGCGCGCCGCCACGCCGACGAGCCCGCGAAGGCGCACGGGCGCATCGAGGCGCGCCGCATCGCCGCGCGTGACCTGCTCGCCGAACACGCTCGGACCCTTCCCCGGCGCGCGCCAGGCGTTCCGCGTCGTGCGCGGGCGCACCGACGCCAAGACCGGCGCGGCCTCCCGCGAAACCGCCTGCGGCATCACCACAGTGCCCGCCGAACGCGCCGACCCCGAGCGCCTCCTGGCCTGGAACCGCGGCCACTGGCAGGTCGAGAACGGCAACCACTTCCGCCGCGACGCCAGCATGGGCGAGGACGCCGCCCGCTTCCGCGCCCGCCACGCCCCCGCCAACCACGCCACCCTGAACAACATCGTGCTCGCCGTCGTCTTCCACAACGGCTTCCGCTGCCTGCCCGAAGCCAACCGCCACTGCATGATGCACCGCGACGACGTCTTCGACGCCATCCTCGCGCCACGCTGACCGCCCGGCGCATTCCCGGACATCCCGACCCGGTCCTCCGCCATCCGCCCCTGCAACGCGGCGCCCGACCGGCGCGCCCTGCCGCCGTGTCCAGTCCAAACGCCCGGGTTCCGCGCCGCCGGACACCACCGGTCGGCGCCCCGCAGCGTCTTCTCGACAGCATCCTCCAAGTCACCTCGTGGCCGACCCTCTCCGACGCGTCCCGACCGCTAGGGTGCAATGACCCTGCCCATCGCTGGCAGCAATTCTCATTTTGGCGTCTGGCTTCGCTGTCAGGCGCATTGCACCCCCGGTTTCGGACTCAATTCGGGTCAAATCAACCCGCAGACCGGTGCTGTTGAGTGGACTGAAGGCCAAAATGAGAATTGCTGCATCGCTGGGGGCGTACTTCCATGCAAGCGCTTCCCCGACGTATGCTTGCCGTGCCGTTGTCGTGGAGGTTCGAGCCATCTCCGTTCAGGATCGCCTGGCTGAACTGGGTCTCGAACTGCCCCCGGCGATGCGCATTCCGGGGCAGAAGTTTGAGACGGTGCGGGTGTCCGGCAACCGCATCACCATCGCCGGCCACCTGCCGTTCGGTGAGGACGGCAGGTTGGCGGGGCCGCTCGGAAAAGTGGGCGCCGAGGTGAACTCCGACGAGGCCTATCGGGCGGCGCGGCAGGTGGCGCTTGGGATGTTGGCGAGTCTTGAGGCTGCTGGCGTGGAGCTGGATCGGGTGGAGTGGCGCAAGGCGTTCGGGATGGTCAATGCGGCACCGGGCTTCAATGCCTTGCCGGGCGTCATCAACGGCTTCTCCGATCTCCTGCTCGAGGTCTTCGGCGAGCGGGGCCGGCACTCGCGTTCCGCCATCGGCTTGGCAGAACTGCCCTTCGGGGCGCCGGTGGAAGTGGAGGCGGAGGCGATCCTGCTGCCGGCCGAGGCAGCGCCGGCGCCGCCCACCCGCGATCCTGGGCACGCCAGCAACGATGTCGCGCCAGCTCCCGCCGATCAAGGCGAGCCAAGGCGCGACCCAGGATTGCGCCTGACCGACTACGCCGGCATCAGCCCGCTGTCCATTCCCGCCGAGGCGCTGGTTCGCTCCATCGAATCTCTCTCCAACCTCTTCTGGATTTCGCTCGCCGGCACCGTGGTGACCGTCTTCCTCGCCGCCCTCGTGAATCTGGTCGGCGCTGGCGAAGGGGCGTTGCCTGTCGGCGAGTTCGACATCCCGCTCTCGGTGTTGCCCATCGCCTGCCTCGCATTCGCCATGTTCATGTTCTGGCTCACTGCCAGCCGGCTGAACATGCTCGATGCGGCGCTCGCCGACGACGACCTCACCGCGGCAATGGCACGCGACATCTTTCGCCTCGATCCGCCAGTGTTCGATGTCTTCTCGCCGAACAACCTGCGCTATTTCGCGCCGCTGTCCGGCTTCTCGGTGCTGCTGTGGAACTGGAGCATGTTCCTCGGCAGCAGCATTGGCCTGATCTTCACCGCCACGCTCCTCCAAGGCGCCGCCGCATCGGTGCAGACCTGGCCAACGTTCGTCACCTATGCCACCGTGACGCTCGCCATCATGGGCTACGGCGCGATGCGGGTGCTGCCACCGCTCAAGCAGATTCACGAGCGCCTGCATGGCCGGCGGCTGCGCGTCGGTCTCGCGCGCATGGTGGCGGCGGCCCTCGTCGCCTTTGCTGGCGTACTCGCCTCCAACACCGGTTTGCTCGACACGCTGGCGCGCGAGGAGTGGCAGCCAGTGGGCCCCGTGCGCGCCAACGCCATCGACAGCGAAACCCTCCTCCTCGAAGGCGGCGAAGTCGTCGCACTGGTCGGCATCGAGGCTTTGCGCCCCGACCAGACCTGCCTGGACGCCGACGGCATCGTCTATCCGTGCGGCCGCGAGGCCACCATCTACCTGCAATCGCTGGTGCGCGACGATCCTGTGTTCTGCTTTGTCACCTACCCCAACCTGGGCGTCTGCGCCGTGATCGAGGAAGGCATGGCGACCTCCCGGGGCCCGACAGGTCTGTTCACGGAAGGTCTTGCGGAGAGGAATCTCGCTGTGCGAATGGTGGCCGCCGGCTATGCACTCGGCGAAGGCGATGCCACCTGGCTGCTCATCGAGGCGCAGAACGAAGCGCAACGGCAGCGCCGGGGGGCGTGGCGTGGCGCGTTCGAACCACCCGGACACGCGCGCGCGCCGCTTCGGACGACGCCCTGATCCCCTGCTGACCAAAGGAAGATGGCGACACAAACACTCTTTCCCGAGCCGCCCCAAGCCGATGGTGCTGCCGCGCCGGCGGCGCAAGATGCGCTCTCGCCGGTAGCCGAGCTGCTGCTTCAGGTGCTCGCGGTCGCCTATCCGCAGGCGCTGAACGTGGAACAGGTGTGGGGCATCTTGCGCGGCGCAGCCCTCGCCAGCGACAAGCCGGACCGCCAGTTGAACCGCGGCGCCTTGCAGCGGGCGAAGGACGAGCTCCTCCTGGCGGGGCTGGCAGAGCGCCGGCACAAGAACCAGGCAGAGATCGACCCATCCGTCTGCATCCCCGCCACCCTGCGGGCGAAGGCGAGCGGCAATCTGGCGAAGCTCCTCGGGCATCCCTTCACGAAAAGCGACATCGGCCCGCTCGAACGCGACGCCCAGATCGAGCGCCGCCTGCGCAACCTCTTGATCGCCGGCGACTTCGCGCAAGTCGATCAGTTGGCGATCCGGCCAAGCCATTACCGGTTTCTCGCCTACCCCGGCGGCCCAGACCTGTTGCCCACCTTCCCGGAGTCCCACCGCGATGCGGCAGTCCGGTCGCTGCTCCAAGTCGGCATCGAGATCGGCGCAGACCCAACCGCAGTGCTCACCGCCTGGCGCGACCATGCACCGGACCCCTCGCCCTACATCGACGAGGCAGCCTTCCTGCTCGTGCTCTGTGGCCACCTGGACGAGGCGTTGGGTCTTTTCGCCAATCCCCCCGCCGACGCCGGGGGACGCAAGTTCTGGACCACGGCCCAGGCCAGCACCCAGGCCCTGGTCGCCATGCTGCGCGGCGACGACGAAGCGGCGACCGAGCACATACGGGTCGCCCTCGCCGCCGAACGCGCCGGCACCCGCAAGAAAAACGTCTATCCGCCGCACCGGGCCATTTCCCTCGCCCTGCTCGCTTGGGTGCGGAGCCACGAACTGGCACCCCGGGACGAGTTGGATCGCGCCCTTCGTGCCGGGCAAAAGCTCGCCCTCGATCCGGACCTGCACCGACTGCTGGTGATGGCGGCGGCACAACGCCTGAAAGCCACTCACCGCGGCGCCGACTGGTACCGGCGCACCGTCATGGGACTCATGGGCAAATGCCTGAGCTCACTGTGGCAAGCGCTGGAGCGTGGCGAGGGGTTTGTCATGGCCCTCGACTGGCAGGACGAGACGGGCCTCCTGCTCCAGGTCGGGCGGCGCCACCACTTCCGTTGGCTGGAGGCGGAAGCGCGGCAAATGCTCGAGCGCGTCGACGACCTCTTGGCGGACGAGGACCTCGGCAAGGGGCAGCGGCTCCACCGCGAACTCGGAACCGTGTCGCTGGTGGATGTGGCGAAGCCGTTGCCGGCATGGCAACACTCCCTCGCGGCCCTGGAGGACATGGCGGCCAGGTCGCGCTCGTCGAAATCCAGGGCTGGCGCCGTTGCCGGGGAAAGGCGGCTGGTGTGGGAAATCGACGCGCGTGGCATGCGTACCGCAACCCCACGATCAGAGCACGGCGCCTGGTACGAGAGCGCGCCGGTCCTGAACTGCCGCGAACAAAAGGCGTCCAAGAGCGGCAAGTGGAGCAAGGGTCGCCTGGTGGACAGCTATCGGCTCGCCGGGGAAGCCCGCAGGATGGACTTTCTGCTCGAACAGGACCGAACGGCCATCGCCGCCCTGGACAGCTGGCACGACGGCGTTGAAGATGCGGTCTGGGCGGCCATCCACGCCTTGGTGGGCCATCCCCATGTCGAGTGTGGCGGCAAGGCCGTGCAAATCGTCGCCCGCGAACCGGAGCTGACAGTCGAAGAGGCCGGCAACGGCGGGGCGATCCTGCGCATGAACCCGCATCCTGGCCCCATCGACCGTTTCGCCGGCACCGTCCTGAGCGACACCCGCGTCGAGGTGACGCGGTTCAGCGACAACCAGCGCAAGCTCACTGACATCATCCCCGAAATGGGACTGGAACTGCCGGCTTCCGTGCGCTCGCGCTTTCTGGAAGCCATCGCGGCGTTGGCCTCGGAAGTGCGCATCCAGAGCGCCGGCAACGAGACCGTGGCGGCACGGGAGGTAACGGCCGATGCCGAACCTTGGCTGCGACTGGTGCCGAATGGTGCGGGCCTCGCCGTGGACATGCTGGTGGCGCCGGTGCCGGAGTCGGACGTGTACCTGTCGCCGGGCACGGGCGGCAGCACCGTGTTCGCGATTGAGGATGGCGAGACCGTGCAGGCGCGTCGGGACTTGGCTGCCGAGCGCGAGGCGGCACGGCGCGTCATCGATGCCTGTCCCTCCCTGCATGGCATCGACGCCGGCGAGACGGGCAACTGGACCTTGGAGCTCGCCGAACCTGCCGCCTGCCTCGAACTGGTGGAGCAACTCGGCACCGCCGAGGCGCGCTGTCTGTGGCCGGACGGCGAAGCGTTTCGCATCGTTGCCGGGCCCACCGCGGCGTCGCTCAACCTCACGGTCAAGTCCGCCGAACAGTGGTTCACCGCCTCCGGCGAACTCCGCATCAACGACAAGGAGGCGGTGGGGCTTCGGGAACTCTTCCGCCTGCTCGACGAAAGCCCCGGCTCGCGCTTCCTGAAGCTCGGCGAGCAGGGCTTCCTTGCCCTCACCAACTCGTTCCGCCGCCAGCTCGACGACCTGCGCAGCCTTTCGGCCTCGGCCGGCAAGGACGTGCGCTTCCACCCGCTCACCGCGCTGGCGTTCGACGACCTGCTCGACGGCGCCAGCGTGGAGGCGGACGAAGCATGGAACGAACAGCGCCGACGCCTGGACGAGGCGCAGGCATTCGAGCCGGAACTGCCGAGCACCCTGCAGGCCGAGCTTCGCCCGTATCAGCGCGACGGCTACGACTGGCTGGCGCGGCTAAGCCATTGGGGCGCTGGCGCCTGCCTCGCCGACGACATGGGGCTCGGCAAGACGGTGCAGGCACTGGCGCTGCTCCTGCAGCTTGCGCCGGAGGGCCCGGCACTGGTGGTTTGCCCCACATCGGTGGTCGCCAACTGGCAAGCGGAGGCGCGGCGATTCGCGCCCACCTTGAACGTCATCGCCTATGTGGGCGGTGCAGCGAACCGGAGCGAGCGGTTGAAGGAGGTGGGGCCTTTCGATCTTGTGGTGACCACCTATGGCCTGCTGCAGAACGACATCGACCGGATCGCGGAGGTGGATTGGCGTGCCGCGGTGCTCGACGAGGCGCAAGCCATCAAGAACGCCGCCACCAAGCGCGCCCGGGCGGCGCGGGCGGTTCCCGCCGGCTTCCGGCTGATCACCACCGGCACGCCGATCCAGAACAACCTGATGGACCTCCACTCCCTGTTCGGCTTCGTCAATCCGGGGCTGCTCGGATCGCTGGCGCACTACCGCGAGAGCTTCGCCCTTCCCATCGAACGCGACAACGACGCCGAGGCGCGCAGCCGCCTGCGCCGCCTGGTCGCGCCCTTCATGCTGCGGCGCCTGAAGACGGACGTGCTCGACGACCTGCCGGAGCGAACCGAGATCACCCTGCACGTCGAGATGTCGGCGGAGGAGGCGAGCTTCTACGAGGCGCTCAGGCAGCGGGCGATGGAGGACCTCGCCGGCGAGTCCCTCGACCAGCCAGGGGAGGCAAGGCTCAAGGTGCTCGCCCACCTCACCCGCCTGCGCCTGGCCTGCTGCGATGCCCGCCTGGTGCGCGAGCAGGGCGCCCCGGCCAGTTCCAAGCTGGCGGCGTTTCGGGAAGTGCTTCTGGAACTGCGCGAAAACCGCCACAAGGTGCTCGTCTTCTCCCAGTTCGTGCGCCACCTGAAGCGCATCGAGGAGGTGGTGCAGGAACTCGGCATTCCGTATCAGTACCTCGACGGCAGCACGCCGGCCAAGGCCCGCGCGCAACGCACGGCGGCATTCCAGGCCGGCGAAGGCGATGTCTTCCTGATCTCGCTCAGGGCCGGCGGCACGGGCCTAAACCTCACCGCCGCCGACTACGTGATCCACATGGACCCGTGGTGGAACCCGGCGGTCGAGGACCAAGCCTCCGACCGCGCCCACCGCATCGGCCAGACCCGCCCCGTGACCATCTACCGCCTCGTCGCCAAGGGCACCATCGAAGACCAAATCGTCGAACTGCACCATCACAAGAAGGACCTGGCCGACCGCCTCCTCCAAGACGCCGATGCCCCGGCCCGCCTGAGTGCCGAGGAACTCCTCGACCTCATCCGCGAACCCCTCACCTGACTCGATTCCTGGAGGACCGGCCTATCCCGCGGCACGTCTGAACAAGCCCCCGTACCTCTCCGGGGGAGGCGTCCCCCCTCGTTCAGCGCAGCTCACAGGTCGTCCTCGGCGCGGTCACGTTCCGTAGGGCGAGCCCTTGTGACAGGGGAGGATCTTCCGCTCGCCGTGCCGCCATCCCCGTAGAATGCAATCCAATCCCACCGCAGGAGGCGCACTCCATGGTCTGGCAACCGGAAGTCGAGGAACTGGCGCGGCGGCGCGCATTTGCGGAGCAGATGGGCGGCGAGGCCGGCATCGCCGAGCAGCGACGCCGCGGCAAGCGCACTGTGCGCGAGCGCGTCGAGATGATTGCAGACCCCGGCACCTTTGCCGAAATCGGGGGCCTCGCCGGCGCCGCCTCCTACGAAGGCAACGAACTCGTCAATGTCCGACCCTCCAACATGGTGATCGGAACCGCCCGCCTCGATGGCCGCCCGACGGTGGTCACCGCCGGCGACTTCACCGTGCGCGGCGGCTCCGCCGACGGTTCCATCGGCAACAAGGGCGGCCACGCGCAGAAGATGGCGCTCGACTGGCGGCTGCCGTTCATCCGCCTGCTCGACGCCACCGGCGGCAGCGTCAAGACCTTCGAGCAAATCGGCCGCACCTACATTCCCACCAATCCGGTAACCCCCGGCGTGCAAGACCTCCTCTGCCAGGTGCCTGTCGCCGCCGCCGTGCTCGGTTCCGTGGCCGGCCTGCCCGCCGTGGACGCCTGCCTCGCCCACTTCAACGTCATGGTCAAGGGCATCAGCCAGATCTTCCCCGGCGGCCCGCCTGTCGTGAAGGCGGCACTCGGCATCGACATCAGCAAGGAAGACCTCGGCGACGAACGGAGCCAAGTGTTCGAGAGCGGCGTGGTGGACAACCTCGCGAACAGCGAGGAAGAAGCCTTCGACATGATCCGCCAGTTCCTCTCCTACCTGCCAGCCAACGTCTGGCAGATGCCGCCCCGGGGCGACGCCGGCGACGACCCGGAGCGCCGCGACGAATCCCTCCTGTCTGCCATCCCGCGCGAAAAGCGCCGTCTCTACGATCCGCGCAAGATCCTGAACGCCGTGCTCGACCAAGACTCCTTCTTCGAGATCACGCCCCACTACGGCCGCTCCCGCATCGTCGGCCTAGGGCGCCTGCACGGCTATCCCGTCGGCGTGATGATCAACAACCCCAAGCGCCTCGGCGGCTCCATGGACGTCTCGGCCGGAGTCAAGGTGATTCGCTTCCTGCAGCTTTGCGACACCTTCCACCTGCCGATGGTGTACCTCGCCGACGAGCCGGGCTTCATGGTCGGACCGGAAATGCAGCGTCAGGGCATCGTCCGCGCCGGCGCGAAGATGCTCTGCGCCACGCTGCGCACGCGGATGCCGTGGATCTCCGTCATCATCCGCCAGCTTTACGGCGTTGCCGGCCAGTGCCACGACCGCCCGAGCGGCATGTTCAAGCGCGTCGCCTGGCCCTCCGGCCACTGGGGCTCCATGCACATCGCCGGCGGCGTCTCCGCCGCCTACCGCCGCATCATCGCCGAATCCGAAGACCCCGAAGCCAAGCGCCTCGAAATCGAAGACAAACTCGAAGCCCTGGCCTCCCCCTTCCGCACCGCCGAAGCATTCAACATCGAGGAGATCATCGACCCACGGGAAACCCGGCCCATGCTGTGCGAGTTCGTGGAGATGGCGCAGGACGTGCTGCAGACACAATTGGGGCCAAGCCCGACGCCGTACATGCCATGATCCCTGTCCTGTCAGACAGACGAACGCCACAGGGGCAATCAGCCCCTGACCGCACAGAGGAGGAAGGTCAGGCCCTCCTGCCACTTCCGGCTGACAACCTGGCTCAGCAGGTCCGCGACGTATTGGAACTTGCCGTCGACGCGCACCGAAAAAAACAGCCAATATTCGAGAGTTTGCGGAACCTAAACGAAGTAGTCGGCACCGAGTACGGTGATCGGGTTTTGTACGAGCTGATCCAGAACGCGCACGACGCGCACCGCGCTGAAGATCGAGGGAGGATCGAGCTAAACCTCACTATTCGCTCGGCGAGCGACGCGACCCTCTATGTCGCAAACGGTGGCAACGGCTTTCGCTGGAAAGACGTGAAAGCGATCATGAACCTCGCTACGACCACCAAGGAAATCGGGGAGAGTATCGGCAACAAGGGTCTGGGCTTTCGAAGTGTTGAAGCCCTCACCGACGACATCCGCATTTTCTCTCGGATGGGCAGAACTGACTCAAGCCGGTTTGACGGCTATTGCTTCAGGTTCGCTTACACGGACGAGATCGAGAAGCTGCTTCTCGCAGGTGACGTGGACCCGGCCGTTGCTCGGATCGTTGCGCGAACGGTTCCGCGCTACGTCGTACCGCTTGCGCTTGCCGAACAGCCGGCTGAGGTGGTCTCGTACGCACGTCGAGGCTATGCAAGCGTGCTGGTATTGCCCCTGCGTACAACCGAGTCGGTCGAACTAGCGCGACAGCAGGCAAACGCGCTCGCGGACCTCGATGCGCCCTTGCTGCTCTTTCTCGAACGCATTGCCGATTTACGTGTGGAGATGCGACTGCCAGACGGATCGACTCAACGGCGCATACTAAGTCGTCGCCAAACGCGCCTGGGGAGCCTACCCGGCATTTCAGGTTGTTGTTTGCTAGAGGTCCGGGTTGGTGAGGACCGACGCTTCCTCATGGTGCAGCGCGAAGTCGAAAGGGCGCACGTGCTCAACGCGGTTAAGCGCAGTGTACCCAGGGCGCCACGGATCGAGCCCTGGCTCGAATGGAAGGGCCAGCCGATGGTGTCGGTGGCGGTCGGGCTGTCCGCCAGCGCGTTGGCCGCAGGACGTCTTTACAACTTTCTGCCGATGGGCGACACGACCGCCGCGCCGCTGCAAGGCCACCTGAACGCACCGTTTTTCGCGGACATTGATCGTCGCGATGCGGACTTCGACCTGCCGCTCAACGCGACGCTGATGGCGGCTGCGGCGGAAGCCTGCGTCCATGCCGCGCTGCACCTTGCTAGGCAAGCGGAGATCGATGTTCCTCAACGTACGGTTTTCGACTTGGTTGCCTGGACCGGCGAGCATTCTGGGAGGCTACACGCCGCACTCGACGGTATGGGGAGTTCACTCGCGACAGTGCCCATCGTTCCTGTGGCGGTCGTTGACGGAGACCGTTGGGCCAGCCTCACCGAAGCCAAGCTCTGGCCGCAGGGTGCATTTTCCTTGATGAAGGCGCAGGAGGTCGCCAAGCGTACCGGGGCCCGGCTCGTCTCCCCGGAGGTCAATGGTGGACGGCTTGAGCGCCTCCAAACCATGGCCCGCCAGAAGTGCATCAACCTTGCGCCGTCAGGTGGGCAGCTTGCCGGGTGGTCCGAGCGTTTCGCAAGCTCCCTTGCCGACCGGAAAGCAGCACCACGAACTTGGTCGCGCTTCTACGACGACTTGCATCGTCTTTTCGACGCGGCTGACGAAGAACTCCAAGCGTTGGCAGGCAAGGCGATCATTCTTGATCGATCAGGAAAGCTGCGACCAGCCAGCATGTCCGATGGAGCATCGGGCACATACCCTTTCGTGCGCGACGAAAGCACGAAATACCGGCGCACGAAGGATGGCGTACCATTGCCGCCGCCGACACTAAGCCGGCGCCTTCGCTTTGTCGACGAGAAGATCAACTTCAAGCAGGACACGCTGAACGCGTTCTTCGATGCCGATTTAGTGCGCTCATACGATCCGGTAGAAGCACTGGCCGCGCTTGGCCCCGCATTGGGCCAAAAGGCCAACGACAGCCGTCGGCAAGAAGCCCTGAAGTGGGCATTCAGGGTTTGGCGTTCGGCAGGCGCCGGCATCCAAGAGGCGCTGCGCGAAGCGCGATTGCAGGTTCCGACTCGAAACGGCTGGAAGTCGGCGACTCACACCGCGTTCTCATCGTCCTGGACGCCAGTGGGTCGGATCCTCGAAAACTACTTGGTAGAAGCGGCAGATACATCACCCGATTGCAGGCGGGCACAAGGCGCACTTCTTGCGGACTTCGAGGACTGGCCGCGCGTCGCGGGTGACGCGAAACGGCCGTGGGTCGACTTCCTCATTCTGCTTGGCGTCGTGGATGGGCTAATGCCGGTTGCAGCGGCCGTGCAGAAAGATGGTGAGGGATGGAACTGGAACAATCTGGTACGCAATGGCGACTCGAAGCAAGGACTGGACCGTGACTGGTGCGAAGAAGCATCGCGCTCAGCAGTCGGACATCCGTACACGACCTATCGAAGGGAAGAGGAAGTTTGGAGGCTGCCGGGACAGATTGAGCACACGGAACTTTCGCAAGTGGGGAAGGAACTCTTCCACGAACTTGCGTTCAGGCATCTTGACGCATGCGGCACCAAGTACCTCACATTCGATGTCGGCCGATTCGAACGCCGACATCGCGACTGGAACCGGAAAACGCTCCCGACGCCGTTCGCGACCTTCCTGCGATCTAAGCCGTGGGTCGCGGTCAGCATCGACGAGGTACCGCAATTCCGCAAGGCGAGCGAGTGTTGGGCTGCCCGGACAAAGAGAGACCGGCTGCCCCGCTTCATGGAGCGCATTTCCGATACGGTCTCGGAGCTCATTCAAGGCAGTGAGGAGTTTGCGGACCTAGTCTTTGGCCGCATGCTGGGGCTAAGGGATTGGCACTCTGAGAGCACCGCAATAGCGCGTCTTCACACGCTTGCGATAGCCGCCCCCTCTCTGGGCACTCACGAACGCACGGCTTTCCGAAATGAATACCGACACGCCTGGCTCGACGTTGCGAGAACCAACACTCCGCTACCTCAAGGGCTGGAGTTGGCCGTGACCCGGGACCGCGGGCTGGAGACTCTCGCCGGAGATTCAGACAAAGCGCCCAGCGTGATCGTCACCCAGAACGCGCAGGAGTCTATCGCCAGGATCTTGTCGTCGGCCGGTCATGCTCTGCTCGACGTAGGCGACGCCTCGACCGAAAGCGTCGCTGAACGGTTGGCGGAAACCGGAGCATTCACCCCTCGCGGGATCGACGGGCATGGCGTACGGCTCATGGTCGACGGCGAGCCATTTGTCCCACGCCAGAGCGACCCGCTGCTGTCATCCCTCCAACTCGAATGGCTTCCCGAGGTGGTGTTGCTGGGCCATGGAATCCTGGCGGACGGGCTCGAGAAGAGCGTACAACGCACGACGGTCGAGAGCCGCATTCGAGCGATCAGAGTAAGGCGCTGCCGTTCAATCTCGTTGGTCGTCGACGAAAAAGGGGTGTCGCTGCCGGGCGCCATGAGTTGCCACAGCGTCGAACACGCCGAGGTGCCAACGCTCATTCTGTCCGAGGACATGTCGCTTTCGTGGCTGACGCTGAGTAGAGATCTTGCCCGAGAGATACAGCGCCTTTTGGATCCGCGGTTCCGATTTCTCGAATCGCTGCTGCTACGGGTAGCCCAAAGTCAGGATCTCGAGCTCCTGTACCCACCGAGCGATGAGGTACTTGCCGCAGCATTGCGGTGCGATGTGGCCTCATTGCAAGAACATCGGGCCGCGTTGCAAACGGATGTGGGGCATGTCCTGCATCTGGTGACGCCAGTTGTGGCCTACTTCGGAGATGTCGAGCTTGCTCGAAAACTGAAAAAGGAGGCAGAGCGCGGCCGAGAGCAATTCGACGTGTCCGGGTGGCTCACATCACGGCTTCCAGTCTCGCAGCCCACGCCCGCTGACCTGGTCGAGGCTTGCGAGCGGGCATCAACTCGCGCTGCATTGCGCAGGGAACTGCAACTGGATTACGAGCACTTCAACCGCGTGCTCTCGGAGTTGGGCGAACCGACGCTTTCCAACGAGGACGACCTGCGATCCATGTACGACGCCCACCTCAACAGCATGAGGCCGAAGGTCCTTGCACGGCTGCGGCGCCGTCATGCAACCGATTTCCGGGAGGGGCGCGATCTGTCGCTCTACGTTCCCGCAAATCGCTGGATTTCCTTGAGTTCGACGTTAGCTGGATCCTGACAAGGGAAACGCTGGACAGGGAAACCGTTGAGGCGCATGTCGCGAGATTGCTAGACGAAACTCTCGGCCTAGACGAGGAAGTCGACCTGCCGCCCGCTCGCAGGCTTCTCGATACGAACCGCAAGACGATCCGCGAATTCGCCTCTCGCGGGATCGCTGTCGTCGGTGCTTGGCGTCGTCGTAACGAGACTGCCATCTCCGACCCGTGGCGTAGCGAAGATCCCCAGGCGGTGGCCCGCCACATGGAAAACCCTGGGCTGCTCGACTTCGATCTCGTCGGCGACCAACAGATTCCCGCGCTATGCAAGCGAGCCGGTTGCTGGCCAAAGGGAATGCCGCAAACTCTCGATGTCAAATCACTAGGACTCGATGAGGTCACCATTGAAGCAGAAGGCAAACGTCGCCAGCAGGAACGAGAACGAAAAGTCGTTGAAGAGAGGAGCATTGACTTTGCCGGAGCTAGACTCGACCCTGCCGGTCCGTCGTTTGCGGCAGAGTTCCAGGAGTTGGCGGAACAGAACATCGCTGCCAACGAGGGTTGGTTCGAGCGAAGCCGACGGCCGAGGTTGACCGAGTTTGGCCAGTTGGGCGGTGGCGACCGACAGGCGGGCGGCGGGACTGGCAGCAGAAAGGGACAGCGGCGGAAGCAGCCCCCAGAAGAACAACGCCAAGCCATGGGGCTTGCGAGCGAGTGGCTGGTGTTCCAGTATCTTCGTCGGCGTTACGGCGAAGCCTTTGACGAGACGTGTTGGATTTCCCGAAACCGCACGCGTTTTTTCGGCGGTGGCGAGGGCGACGACTCGGCAGGGTACGACTTCTGCGTCGAGACCCGACAGACGGCCTGGCTCTATGAGGTCAAGTCATCGTTGGCAGACTCAGGCGAGTTCGAGTTCACGCCAAACGAAATGCGCGTTGCCGCGAATCTACCGCCACGGGGACGCCGACAGTATCGGATTCTCTACGTCCCGTTCGTCTTCTCGCCAGACCGATGGATGGTGTTGGAATTGCCAAATCCCATGAGTGAAGATTCACGCAACCGGTTCAAGCAGGTTGGCCGGGGCTCCGTGCGCTTCCGATTCGAGACATTGGCTTTGCAGCGGCCTTCATAGGCGTCCAGAGCCAGTCGCGGCATTGAATCGAGTCAACCGTGGCCGAGTTGGGCTGTCGTCCCAACGCCGACATGCTCCTGTTGGACATCGATCGACTCGTGCACCGCCAGACGATCTTCGAACTCAACGTCGAGAGCTTTCGTCGGCGAAAGATCGTGGCCACGGTACAATGTGCCTGAGCGGCCATCACGTCGAAACCACGAGCAGCGAGTGGTGCGGCATTGCCGGCGCCCATGCCCAGTGGTCGATCCGGTTCCCGCTTGAGGAAGAGCCATGCCGTTTGGAGCGGCGGTTTTGGCGTCATGGTTGTCAACCGGCCAGAGGAGTTCGTACTGCGAGACGGCGGGGCCGCTGTATTATCGGCTCGCAACGAAGGAAGTAGCTGAGCCAGATGCCAGAAGGCGAAAAAGTCGCAGCGGTGATCACGATCCAAGGCATCGGAGCCACGACCGGCGCCGAGGTCGAGGAGCTGAAGGAAGCGGTTTCGGTACGCTTGATGCACCGACAAGGGGCGCGCTTGCACTTCGGATCAATCGACTATGGGGCGATCCTGCGATCCGAGGTCAGCCACGTGGGCGGGAGGACGCCCGATGCGCGTGACGCTTGGAGTTTCGGTGTCGGGCTCTACAGTCCCGCAGATCCGCGTGTCAGTCAGCACTTCGCAGCCAGTGCCTATGCGGCCATGCAGGTTTCGATTGCACAGCAGCTCCATGCCGCATACGTAGCTGGCGGTAGCGAGACACCCGTTGCCTTCGTGGCGCACGGTGACAGTGCCAAGGTGTTCTCCAATTACCTGTTGGATGCCCAGCGTTTCCGTAAGGGGGGCGCAGCGTCAGCGGGAATCTGGGCGGATCCGCGACGGTTCGCTAACCAGATTGCTGGCGCACAGAATCTGAGCGATGAAGAGATCGACTTTCTTGGTGGCCGTTCGGTTCGGTACTTCCTGACCACTGGCTACAACATCTCAGTGCTGGAGGTGGCAGGAGCAGATACTGCCTTCACACTCGTCACCGCACCCAACACGGGGTTCGAGTGGCACAATTTCTACGATGACGACCATCTCATCGGATGGCCAAGGGCTGGGTTGCCAGGCGTCGAGGGTGCGAGGATTCGTGACCACAGGGTGCGCGACGTTGCGCAGAAAATCCAAGGTGTCGGCGGTGCTAAGGTGGGCTCTCTCTGGACGCTCGACGAGTTCCTGGGGTATGTCTGCGGGCCGAAGGGCGACCTTTGGGAACCCGTAGGGCCCGGCGACGCGGGCCCGCCGAAGTTGGACGATGTGGTAGGGTTGCAAGGAAGCCTGACCAAATCGCCTGCGATGGAGTACGATCGAGTTCAACTCTTGGCGCGCATCAAGGTTTTGTTCGGCGCCAGCAATCCCACCCGATCCGGCGACGGTCCGGTGCCGGCCTTTCTCGTTCTCCCTGAAGGGGATTTGCCTTCCTTCAGCATCGATCTGACACCCTACGAAGGTGAGGTTACGCCCCCGGACGAAGCGATGGCCCGTTGGCTCGACACACCCAACCAGAGGTTCGGCGGCGGTCGCCCGAGGGAGTTCCTTGAGGGAGACGGGGACGGGCGCGCGTTTCTGTCAGGGGTTCTAGATACGATCGAAGACGGCGCGTTTACGTGACGCCGACATCGTTGCCGGTGCGGGACTGGTTCCGCGCCGCACCGGCGTCGATTGCCCGCCCGGACCATGTACCTCGGACAAAAGCGGTGAACCGCTTCAACGACGGCTCCGGCGCCTACGCAGTGTTCTATTGCGCCGCCGATGCTGTCACGGCCCTCTTGGAGGCGCGGGCACTACTCGGACATCCCCACTCGAGCGCGGTTGGAGTTACGCACGGCACATGGCGGGTCTTCCGCTACCGGATTGACCTGGGGCGTGCACCGGTGGTCGACCTAGGCAGTCCGGGCGAGCGCTCCGCAGCGGGCACCAACACCCAGGAACTGACCGGCGATTGGGAGGGGCGTCGGAACTCGCGTGGGGACAGACGTGGAATTGGGCATGTGCGGCACAAGACTGCCCAAGCGCCAACGCAACGACTAGCCAGTGCGCTCTTCAATCGGTCGCCGAGTGTAGTTGGTCTGGTTGCGCCGAGCGCACGGCTGCCGAAGTTGGCCAATTTGGCCCTGTTTGTGTCGCGCATTCCGCAAGGTTCCGTCGTGTTTAGCGGGCAAAGGGACATCGTCCTCTGAACTGGTCTGGGCTTCGACGGCTTACTCAGCTTGCCTAGCAGCCTGTCGGACTTCGGACGGCGCAAAGCCGGGCGAATGCCGACGGGGTGACTAGCCCGTATTTCTCACCAGCCCTCGGGGCGAGGGGCGACGGGGTGCCGCTTTGGCTGGGCGCACGGAGCCGAAAGACGGCGAAGGCATAGCTGTGCACTATGTCGAGCCGGCAGGAGCAGATGGGCGGCGAGGCCGGCATCGCCGAGCAGCGACGCCGCGGCAAGCGCACTGTGCGCGAGCGCGTCGAGATGATTGCAGACCCCGGCACCTTTGCCGAAATCGGGGGCCTCGCCGGCGCCGCCTCCTACGAAGGCAACGAACTCGTCAATGTCCGACCCTCCAACATGGTGATCGGAACCGCCCGCCTCGATGGCCGCCCGACGGTGGTCACCGCCGGCGACTTCACCGTGCGCGGCGGCTCCGCCGACGGTTCCATCGGCAACAAGGGCGGCCACGCGCAGAAGATGGCGCTCGACTGGCGGCTGCCGTTCATCCGCCTGCTCGACGCCACCGGCGGCAGCGTCAAGACCTTCGAGCAAATCGGCCGCACCTACATTCCCACCAATCCGGTAACCCCCGGCGTGCAAGACCTCCTCTGCCAGGTGCCTGTCGCCGCCGCCGTGCTCGGTTCCGTGGCCGGCCTGCCCGCCGTGGACGCCTGCCTCGCCCACTTCAACGTCATGGTCAAGGGCATCAGCCAGATCTTCCCCGGCGGCCCGCCTGTCGTGAAGGCGGCACTCGGCATCGACATCAGCAAGGAAGACCTCGGCGACGAACGGAGCCAAGTGTTCGAGAGCGGCGTGGTGGACAACCTCGCGAACAGCGAGGAAGAAGCCTTCGACATGATCCGCCAGTTCCTCTCCTACCTGCCAGCCAACGTCTGGCAGATGCCGCCCCGGGGCGACGCCGGCGACGACCCGGAGCGCCGCGACGAATCCCTCCTGTCTGCCATCCCGCGCGAAAAGCGCCGTCTCTACGATCCGCGCAAGATCCTGAACGCCGTGCTCGACCAAGACTCCTTCTTCGAGATCACGCCCCACTACGGCCGCTCCCGCATCGTCGGCCTAGGGCGCCTGCACGGCTATCCCGTCGGCGTGATGATCAACAACCCCAAGCGCCTCGGCGGCTCCATGGACGTCTCGGCCGGAGTCAAGGTGATTCGCTTCCTGCAGCTTTGCGACACCTTCCACCTGCCGATGGTGTACCTCGCCGACGAGCCGGGCTTCATGGTCGGACCGGAAATGCAGCGTCAGGGCATCGTCCGCGCCGGCGCGAAGATGCTCTGCGCCACGCTGCGCACGCGGATGCCGTGGATCTCCGTCATCATCCGCCAGCTTTACGGCGTTGCCGGCCAGTGCCACGACCGCCCGAGCGGCATGTTCAAGCGCGTCGCCTGGCCCTCCGGCCACTGGGGCTCCATGCACATCGCCGGCGGCGTCTCCGCCGCCTACCGCCGCATCATCGCCGAATCCGAAGACCCCGAAGCCAAGCGCCTCGAAATCGAAGACAAACTCGAAGCCCTGGCCTCCCCCTTCCGCACCGCCGAAGCATTCAACATCGAGGAGATCATCGACCCACGGGAAACCCGGCCCATGCTGTGCGAGTTCGTGGAGATGGCGCAGGACGTGCTGCAGACCCAACTCGGCCCCAGCCCAACACCGTACATGCCCTAGCAGCCTGTCGGATTTGGCGATCCAGGTAAAATTGGGTTGTTGTTGTTGATGGACGCCTGACCGATGTCCTCGAAGTTTCGCCCAGTGGATCGTGACACGCCCTGCCTTCTGCCGCCGTCGGTGCAGGACTGGTTGCCGGACGATCATCTGGCGCGGTTTGTGGTGGACGTTGTGGATCGGCTGGACCTGAGCGCGCTGGAGCGTCAATGCGGTGGCGGCGGGAAGGATCCGCATCATCCGGCGCTGTTGCTGGGTCTGCTGTTCCACGGCTGCGCGACGGGGGTCTTTTCGAGCCGCAGGCTGGAGCGGGCGACCTGCGATTCGGTGGCGTTTCGGCACATTGCGGCGAACTCGCATCCGGACCACGACACGACTGCGAGTTTCCGCAGGCGTTTTCTCGAGGACCTGCAGGGGCTGTTCGTTCGGATTCTGTTGATCGCGCAAGAGGCGGGCTTGCTGAAGCTGGGCAACGCGAGCCTGGACGGGACAAAGGTTCAGGCGAACGCGAGCCGGCACAGGGCGCTCGGCTGGGGGCATGCGAAGCGCCTCGAGGAGCAGTTGCGCGGCGAGGTGTCGGCGCTGCTGGAGCAGGCGGCGCAGGCAGAGGATTCGGAGCCTGAACTGGATGTTCCGGAGGAGTTGAAGCGCCGCGCGGAGCGGCTGGCGGTGATCGAGGCGGCGCAGGCGGAGATCGAACGGCGGGCGCAGGAACGCCACGCGGCGGAACAGGCGGACCGCGAGGAGAGGCTCGAGGCGCGGCGCGAGAAGGAGAAGGAGACGGGGCGCAAGCCCCGTGGTCGTCCACCCCAGGCGCCACAGGCGGGACCGAGGGATGCGGATCAGGTGAACCTGACGGACCCGGAGTCGCGCATCATGCCGACTTCGAACGGTTTCGAGCAGGCCTGCAACGCGCAGTCGGGCGTGGACATCGAAAGCCACCTGGCGGTGACGGCCGATGTGGTCGATCGCTGCAACGACAGGCGCGAGGTGTCGCCGACGCTCGAGGCGCTGGATGCGTTGCCGGCGGCGCTGGGGCAGCCGGTGGGGCTGTTGGCCGACACGGGGCACTTCAGCCGGGCCAACGTGGCGCATTGCGAGGCGGCGGGCCTCACACCGCACATCGCCACGGGGCGCAAGGCGCACAACGTGCCGCTGGCGGAGCGGCGCGCATCGCCGCCGCCCTGTCCGGAGGACGCGGATCCGGCAACGCGCATGGCACATCGGCTGCAGACCCCGGAGGGCCGGGCGTTGCATGCGCGGCGCAAGTCGACGGTGGAGACCGTCTTCGGGATCGTCAAGGAGGCGATGGGCTTCCGGCGCTTCCATCTGCGCGGACTGGAGGCGGTTCGCGGCGAATGGACGCTGACCTGCCTGGCGTGGAACCTGAAGCGAATGCACGCCTTGAGCTGAGCGGGGGCAACCCTCGTCTTTTCCTCGAGAATCGGACCTTCGCGGCGCTTCCACGCCGATCTGGCATGCATGGGCGGTGCAACGCCGGTCAGGTGGCCGACACCGAAATACACGCCAACCCCGTCCACTGGCACGAGATCCAGTTCACGGTCGCCTTTCGGCCACCTCAAATCCTAAAACCGACAAACTCCTAGCCCGGACTATTCACGAAGGTTGGCAGTGGAGGTTCAAAACGCGGTCGCAGGGAGGGACATTCGTCGGAAGTGCGGTGCCTGGGAGCCAATCGGGGTGTTTTCCTGCTGGCCGATCGGCATTTTCGGCGCTCCTCGCCGGCATGGCCGGATTCGGGGCGAGCGCCGCCGCGGATCGGCGGATCCGTGGGCGAACCGGCGAAGCGGTCGGGTCGGGTCAGGTCGCGACCGCGCCGACCGAGCGCGCGATGCGGCGCCAGTCGTCGGCGAACGGGGCGCCCAGCGGCAGGTGGACGACGATGCGCCGAACCGACGTCTCGATCCAGGCGCCGAGCTTCGGCAGGCGCAGCCGCAAGGTGCCGACCTGGGCGCGCGCACAGCCCGTCCGCCGAGCCTTCAGGCGAAGTTCCTGCATCGGCACGCAGGCGGCCGCCGTCATCAGGACGCGGAACTGGCTGGCCAGGAAGCGCGTGCAGCTGGTGCGGTCGATCTCCAGGCCCTGCTCGAGTTCCTTCAACCGGTTCCCGGCATCGCCCCGGGCGCAGTGCACCGTTTCGTAGACGTGCTGCGGGGTCGTCTTGAGGTTGGTGACCACGAAGCGCGGGTTGTCCTTCGATGGCCGGCCGAAATGGGAGGTCACCTCGGCCTTGACGACGATCCGGCGCTCACGGGGCCAGCTCCTGGCCCGGCAGGCGAACTCGCCATGGCGGCGAGCCGACGTGTGCCCGGCCTCGAAGTCGGATCGCACCTTCTCCATCAGCGGTTCGGCAAGGCGACCCAGCGCCGGGTTCTTCGCCATGCCCACCACGCACTCCAGTCGCTCCGCCTCGAAAAACGCGAACAGCTCCGGGCCGGAATGCCCCCCGTCCAGGCGGATCCGCAGCCGCGCCTGGGGAAACGCCCGCCGCAACCGGGGCAGCAGGCGCTTCAACACACCGATGCAGCCGTGCCTGGCGGCCGCCTTGCCGGAGCGCAGGACGCAGCAGAACAGGCACTGCTCCACCTCGTCGTCGAAGGTCAGGAAACCGCCCAGCGGCAGATGGCAGGACGTGTCGTGGAAGCCGTCGAAGAACGTCAGCTGCTGGCCGCCATGGGTCGGATCGACCGTCGGGTCCAGATCGACCGTGATCCGCCGAACCCGCCTCCTGCGCCGTCTGTGGCGGGCAGTCACCGTCTCCGCCAACGCCTCGGAAAGGCGCATCAGGTCCCCCCGCCGCACCGCGTTCTCGAACCGCGACAGCGTCGGCTGCGACGCCAGCGACTCGCCGGCGACCGGATCCCGTCCCGTCGGCAGCTTCATCGCCGGATCGCGCGCCAGCCGGGCGGCGTCGTTGCCGTCGGCGCAGCCGCAGGCGATGCCGAACAGGCGCTGCCGAAACAGCTCCCGAAGGGAATGGGCGACCTTCGACGGGTCGCGGTCGTCCGACAGGCACCCCGCCAGCGTCTCGCTCAACCGAAGCCGCTCGTCGCAGGCCTCGAGCAGAATCGCGCCCCCGTCCGAACTGGCATGTTCCTGGTCGAACTGGACCGTCACCCCCTTCTTCGACAGGCCCTCGAACAACACACGCCGTTTGGTGGCATGGTCACCCATGCAAAAGCCCTTCCCTGCGTCAACCGGTTGTCTGGCAACGCCATTTTCGCAGAGCCAAGGGCTTTTGTCTCATCCGCTCATGAACAATCATGAATAATCCGGGCTAGCAGCCTGTCGGACTTCGGACGGCGCAAGCTGGCCGAATGCCGACAGGGTGACAGGACGGCTTGGGCTGGGGCAGGAAGCGTTGCCGAAAGGCAACGGTTCTTGTGGCGCTAGTGGCGCTAGTGGCGCTAGCCCGGATTATTCATGGATGCGCGCTGCGAGGGCGACGAGACGCCGCTGTGGGTGGACCCGCACGCGTGCAGGAGGCACGGAACGGAGGACCCCGAAGGCATGGCTGCGCACCATGTCGAGGGGCCGGATCGAACGCGTCCGCAGGACGCGCGAGTACTTGCCCAGCCACAGCGAGTGTATCGGCGTCCGCAGTAGGGCATTCATGAATCATCCGGGCCCGACCGTCACGGCGCGGCGCACGTTGGTTCGTTCTTCCGACGACAACAGATTGGCAACGTGGTTCGCCATGGACGGAATCGGAATGCTGAGCGGTGATCTGCTCGACCCCGAGGCATAGCCGAGCACGCCGGCGTAGAGCATCTGGTCCACGCATTCACCGCCGCGGCGGAAGTCCGCCAGGTGATCCTCCCTCTCGTACGGGCCAAGTGCCGGGAGAGCGGCGTTTACGATCGCCATCGCGTCCGCGCGATTGAGGGCGCGAGCCCTGCTTGCTTCGTACACCGCATGCACGATCAGGGGACTGGTCCGCGCCGCTTCCAGCCGACGGTCGTAGTAGCGGCGCATGTCGGCTTCCGCGAGCGACAGGGCGCGGCGCAGGTTGGCACCGTCGAACGCGAGTTCATCGGATTCCAGGAGAGCTTGTACTGCCCCCTGAAAGTGGCAGGTAACGTGCTGTGGCCAGCCGTGAGTGGCCGGGGCCAGCATTCGTGCCCATTGGTCGAAATGGCCGGTGATGCCTCCTACATCCTCAGCCAAGATGCGTAGTGATTCCTCCAAGCTGCGTTGCGCTTCGTCAAGCGTCAGCGCCGCGACATGCAGGATGCACTTCTCGGCCAAGCGCGACAGGCCCAGCCGTTCAAGGTGGGACGCCGAGATAGACAAGCCGCCGCAGACCAGCAGCAACGGGAACGTGGTCTGACCATGCAGGTGATAGAGCAGTTCTCTCGTCTCGACGTCGTCGTCCATGCGCTGGATCTCGTCGACGAGCAGCAGCGTCGGCTTGGCGGCCGAAGCCTGCGAAGCGAATAGCGTCTCGAAGTCGTCCCACGTGGAGAGAGTGGCTGGTGCGGTGACGCACGAGTGGGTCTGGCTGGCGGTCGCGACGGCTTTCACACCGATGGTTCCTTCGCGACCGACCGTTGTGCGGAATGCATCGCCGGAGACGCCCATCATGCGCTCCGCCACAGCCACCAGCACGTTGCTCACTGTGCGCCGACTCCAAGGGGTTGGGCGGTAGATGGCGCCAGAGCCGGGCACCCGCTCTGGCAGACGCCGGCCCATTTCCCGCAACAGGGCGGTCTTGCCAGCGCCCGGCGCGCCTTGGGCGACTATCGTGCGCCTAGGCGTCTCGCCAGGACGCCATGTCGCCAACTGGCGGATCGCCATGTCGATCTCGCGCTCCCGACCGACAAAGGCAACCGGCGCCTCCCGGTCACCGATGCTTGCCCAGTTCGCCAGCTTTTCCGTTTGTACACCGTTTCATGCCTGGGTGTGCCCTCGGGGGTGTCGTGGCGGCGGACACCCTGCATAGGATGTCCCGCTGTCCCGCTAGTATAGTGGCCGGAGGCCGTCAAAGCGGCGAAGCCGTTTCAGGTGCAGCAATTCTCATTTTGGCGTCTGGCTTCGCTGTCAGGCGCATTGCCCCCCCGGTTTCGGACTCAATTCGGGTCAAATCAACCCGCAGACCGGTGCTGTTGAGTGGACTGAAGGCCAAAATGAGAATTGCCGTTTCAGGCGCCGTCAATGGTGTCGATCAGGCCCCAAGCGAGGGCGGTTTGGGCTTCTACCCTGTCGCCGGTCAAGGCCATGTAGTTCAGGTTCAACCGCCCTATGCGGGAGAGGATGCTCGCGGTGCCGCCCGCGCCGGGGATCAGGCCGAAGCGGACTTCCGGGAGGATGAAGAAGGCGTCGGGGGTGGCGCGGACGTGGCTGGCGAAGGCCGGGAGCTCGATGCCGGCGCCTACGCAGGCGCCGTGGAGATGCACTTCGACTCGGTCGCGGAGGTGGTGCATGAGGCCCGCGGCGCTGCGGGTGGTGCGGGCTGCGTGGGCGATTCCGGCGTCGGTGGCTTGGCCGAATTCGTCGAGGTCGCCACCGGCACTGAAGTTCGGGCCTTTGCCGGCGAGGACGATGCGTTCGATGGTGGGGTCTTGGGTGGCGAGTGACAGGGCTTCACAGAGGGCATCGCGCATGGCTGCGGAGTAGGCGTTGCGCTTTTGGGGGCGGTTGAGGAGGAGGTGGAGCACATCGGCCTGGCGGTCGATGAGGATGGGGGGGGCTTCGGGTTCGGGCGGAGGTGCCTTGCGGCGGTCGCGACCGGCTAGCCAGCCTTGGAACTCGGCGCCGTGCTGGAGGGCGGAGTAGGCGAGGGACTCTGCGATCAGGCGCTGTGGGATGGCCAGGGGTTCGCCGACTCGGGTGAGTCCCACGAGAGTCATGGCGGCGACGGGGCTTTCGGCTACTGCGGCTGCCACGCGCTCTGCTTCCTCTTGGGACGGGACGGCGACGTCGAGCAGGGCTGGGATGTCGTCCTTGCTGGCGTTGGAAGACACGATGCCGATTACGGGGCACTTGGCGGGGGTGATCTCAACTGGTGATTCGGCTTCGTCCACCTCGACGATGATGCTGGGGCAACTACCGAACACGGACAGTGCCTCGGCTTGCGCCGGATCCTTCAGTCGCTGCTCCAATTCGGAAAGCCGCACGGCAGGGTTCCCTCGCCATCGCCTCGAAGCCTTATGCTGATCGGGATGGTTCTGATACGCAATGCAGAAATCGACGGCAGGCGGCGGGCGGACGTGCGCATTCGCGGCGGTCTGGTGGCCGAGCTTGGACGTTTGGTTGCGGCGGAGGGGGAGGATGTCGTGGAGGCGCGGGGTGGCGCGCTGCTGCCGGGGCTGCACGACCATCATCTGCACTTTCTGGCGCTGGCGGCGGCGCGGAGTTCCGTGCGGTGCGGGCCGCCGGAGGTTTGCGACCTTGATCAGCTTCGGGACGCGCTGGTGAGTGCGCCGGATGGTGGGTCGCAAGGCTGGATTCGCGGGGTTGGCTATCACGAGTCGGTTGCCGGGGAGCTTGGCCGGGGGGTGCTGGATTGCTTGGTGGCGGAGCGGCCCGTTCGCATTCAGCATCGATCCGGCAAGATGTGGTTCCTGAATGGGGAGGCGCTGCGGGCCGTGGGACTGGACCCGGGCGGCGATGGGCGGCTCTTTCGGCGGGATGAGTGGTTGCGGGAACGGCTTGGGGATGCGGATCTGACGGCGGCGGCCACCGCGGTGTCGGCGCAGTTGGCGGCTTGGGGGGGGACGGGGTTTACGGATGCGACTCCTTCCAACGATGCGGCGGCGGTGCGGCGGATCGAGAAGCTTGCGCCGCACCAGCATGTGGTTGCGATGGGGAATGGGACGCTGGCGTCGGGACATCTCAAGGTGATGCTGGATGACGCCGCGTTGCCGGACATCGACGAGCTGGTGGGGCGGATCGCACAGGTGCATGGGCGCGGGCGTGCTGTGGCGTTTCATTGCGTGACGCGCACGGAACTGGTGTTCGCGCTTGCCGCACTTGCGGAGGCGGGGACATTGCCGGCGGATCGGATTGAGCATGCGGCGGTCGCGGATGCGGACGGGTTGCGGCTGCTGGCGGAGGCTGGCGTCACGGTGGTTACCCAGCCGAACTTCATTGCGGAGCGGGGTGACCGCTATGTGCTGGATGTGGAGGCTGGGGATCGGGAGTTCCTGTATCGGGGGGCTGGTTTTCTGGAGGCTGGCATTCCCTTGGGCGCGGGGACGGATGCGCCGTTTGGTGAGCCGGACCCTTGGGCGGCGATGCGGGCGGCGGTTGCGCGCCGGACTACCTCGGGGTTGGTGGTCGGCGCCGACGAGGGCCTCACGCCGGAACGGGCCTTGGCTCTTTTCACTACGCCACCTGTGGACCCTGGAGGTGTGCCAAGAACCGTGTGCATGGGGAGCGCCGCGGACCTTTGCCTGCTGAGCTTGCCTTGGAAGGAGGCGCGGCTCCGCCTCGACGGCGCTGATGTTGCAGCGACTTGGATGGCGGGCGAGCGCTCGCATGAAGTGGATGCCGTCAAAGCCAGCAGCTCGCGCTAGGAGGCAAGCGCCGTAGAACGGCGCTTGCCTCCTAGCCGAAGGCGCGAGCGAATGCGAGCCCGAAGGCAAAGCAGTTCGCGAAGCGAACTGCCGACGCGCCCGTTAGGGCGCGCTAGCAGTCTGTCGGACTTTGGTGCCTGCGTCACTACAATGGCGCCCGCCGTTTGGGGAGGCCATTTCGAGATGCCGAAGTTCGTGCCGTCGGATCGGAGCCAGCCGTACCTGTTGCCGCCGGACATGCGGGAGTGGGTTCCCGAGGACGACCTGGTGCACTTCGTGCTGGAGGCGGTGGAGCGGGTTTCGATGTCGCGGTTCCGGGTGAACGAGCGCGGCACGGGTTCTGCGCAGTGCCACCCGCGGATGATGCTTGCGCTGCTGGTGTACTGCTACGCGACCGGGACGTTCGGCTCGCGGCGGATCGAGCGGGCGACGCACCGGGATCTGTGCGTCCGGTACCTGACGGCGGACAGCCACCCGGACCACGACACGATCTGCCGTTTCCGTCGGGAGAACTTCGAGGCGGTTGGGGAGGCGTTCCTGCAGGTTCTGCTTCTGGCGCGGGAACTGCGGCTTCTTCGGGTGGGGACGGTGAGCGTGGACGGGACGAAGGTGGACGCGAACGCGAGCCTTCGCAACGGCATCCGGCACGACCGTGCGGAGGAGCTGCGGGCGCAGCTTCAGCAGGAGATCGACGGTCTTCTGGCGGAGGCGGAGCGGACGGACGCGTCGGACGAGGTCGATCCGCAGCGTCTTCCTGCGGAGCTGTCGCGGCGGGAGGCGCTGAAGGCGAAGCTGGACCGGGCGTGCGCGGAGCTGAAGGAGCGGGCGGAGCGCCGTGCGGAGTCGGAGCGCGAGGAGTACGAGCGCAAGGTGGCGGCGCGTGATGCGCGCAAGGGCTCTGCGAAGGGTCGGCATCCGAAGCCGCCAGACGGGAAGCCGAGGCCGGACGAGCAGGTCAACCTGACGGACGCGGACAGCGGGGTGATGAAGAAGAGCGAGCGTCACGAGTGCCGGCAGGCGTACAACGCGCAGGCGGTGGTGGACGCGGACGGCAGCCAGCTGGTGCTGGGCTGTCGGGTGAGCCGGAGCGCGACCGACCGCCGGGAGCTGGTCGCGGACGTGGACGCGGTGCCGGCGGCGGTTGGGGTGCCGGATCGGGTTCTGGCGGACAACGGCTACGCGTCGGGAAGCGAGGTGGCGGAGCTGGAGGGCCGCGGCATGGACCTGCTGGTGGCGACGGGCGCGGAGGGCGGCCGGCGGCAGCACGACTTCCGCCCGGAGCCGGCGGAGGAGCGTCCGGCGAAGGAGCCGAAGGCGGAGTGGATCAAGGCGATGCGGGCGAAGCTGGACGAGGAGGGGAACCGGCAGCGCTACCGGGTTCGCAAGCACACGGTGGAGCCGGTGTTCGGGGTGGTGAAGCAGGCGATGGGGTTCCGTCAGTTCCTGCTGCGCGGCATCGAGAAGGTGGAGGGCGAGTGGTGCCTGGCGATGCTGGCGTACAACTGCAAGCGGCTGCACAACCTCACGGCGGCGTGAATCGGGGCTGGAAGCCGCCCCGGAACCCCGGATCCGGGCCTTCTCCAGCCCACCGGAGCCACATCGGCGACGACATCCCAGACCTGCCGCGCCGGACACGCCGCAATCGCCCGCCCGGATGCGGCAGTCCGAGAGCCCCGGGGGCGCACCCCCGTCCACAAGCCGCCAACATCCGCCTTCGCCGCCCAAAGTCCGACAGGCTGCTAGCGCCGCAGGAACTGGCCTGGCGAGGATTGCGTTCGCCGGAGCGCGCCATGCGGTGCGATGGAGGGCGGCACGCCCCTCCGTGGAGCGAATCTCCCAAGGTGTTGATCTGTTGATGATTCCAGCCGAAGTCGAGTCAACACCAACGTGCCGGCCGGATGGCGCGGTCCCCAAAGCGACTCGAAGCGAAGGCGCGTCCTCGCTCCTCGCCGAAAGCGAAGAAAACAAGGATCCGAAGGTGCAACCAGCCTTCCCCCCGAGAGACGGGCCCTGTCGGCGGCAGGAGCAAACTCCCAGTTCCCTGTGCGTAGGCGGCTCGGCGTCTCGCCGGGATGGAGACTTGGATGGAACATCCGCCGTAGGGGGCGCGAGCGACTGGAAGCGACTGGAGGAGGATGTGCCACCCACGGACGGCAACGCCGGGCCGCGCTCGCATGGAAGGTAAGCTCCGTTTGTGGATGGTGCTGAGCGAGTGAAGGCCTCGGTTGGGGGAGGCGGTGGGAAGGCTGCCGGGGGCTCCGGCAGGCGGACGTCGCAGGGGCGGACGTTTACGGACGGGGGGCTGCCTCGGCATGTTCTCCGGCTGTCGGGGTTCATGATCCTTGGGTTTCTTGCCATGACCATCGCCCAGCTTGTGGAGGCGGTGTATCTCGGCATGGTGGGGACGCGGGAGTTGGCTGCCGTGGCGTTCGCGTTTCCCGTGGTGATGGCGCTTGGGGCGGCGACGCGGGGGATTGGGGTTGGTGCTGGGGCCGTGCTGGCTCGCGCCGCCGGGGCCGGCGATCGGGCACGGATGTCGCGGCTCACCAGCCATGCGTTGGTGCTGGTGCTGGCGTTCAACCTGATCTGTGCGGCGGCGTTGATGGCCGGTTCTCGGCCGCTGTTCGCCTTGTTGGGGGCCGAGGGGGAGATTCTCGATCTGGTGACTTCCTACATCGCCATCTGGGCGGTGGGGTTCCCGGCGTTCGGGCTGTCGATGGTGGGCACGGGGCTGATGCGCTCGCTGGGTGATCCGGCCTTTCCCGGCGTGGTGATGACGACGGGCTCGGTGTTGCAGATCATCATCGGGCCCTTCCTCATCTTCGGCTGGCTCGGGTTCCCGGCGATGGGGCTCGAGGGCGCGGCGTGGACGTTCGTGGCCGCGCGGGGCGCTTCCTTCTTGCTGGCCTTCCATTGGTTCGTCGTTCGCGAACGGGTGCTGCGCCTTTCCGCCACGGACTTCCTCGACTCTGCCCGCGCCATCCTGCACGTGGGGGTCCCGGCGATGGCAACCAACCTCATCGGCCCGATCTCCACCGCCATCGTCACGCGATTGCTGGCGGGGCTTGGCGTGGCGGTGGTGGCAGGGTTCGGCATCGCCTCCAGGATCGAGGCGGTGGTGTCGATGGTGGTCATCGGCATCGCTTCGAGCGCTGGGCCGCTGGTGGGGCAGAACTGGGGCGCACGCCTCTACGACCGGGTGTGGGCGGCGCTCAGGCTGTGCTATCGCTACTGTCTCATCTGGAGCGTCGTCGCCGCCTGCATCATGTGGCTGGGCGGCGCGTTCTTCGTCTCGCTGGTGAACGACGAGGAGGCCGTTGTGGCCACTGCCACGGCATTTCTCTACATCGTGCCGATCAGCATTGGCTTCATGGGCATGCTGAACGTGGCCAACGGCGCCTTCAACGCCCTCTCGAAGCCCTGGCCGCCGCTGCTGCTCTCGATCTTGCGCTTGACCGTGTTCTATGTGCCGCTTGCCTTGGCAGCGCGGTATTTCTTTGGCTATGCCGGCGTCTTCGCCGCCATAGCCGTTACGGACATTGCGCTCGGGCTGTGGGCAAGGGGGTGGAATCGGCGCACGCTGCGCAGGGAACAGGCGGCTGCTGGCTGAAATGACGGCTTTGCGCCGGTGACTGTCCAAGCGTCGCCCACATCCCGCATCGACGTGCTGCCTGGCTGGTTGCGTCGCGCTTGCGGTATCGTCAAAGTCACGGTTACAGAACACGCACAGGGGGGCCGCTCTTCATGGGAGATGGCGAGCGACAGTCGCCCGGAGAACAGGGCAAGGGCGCGCTTGATGGGGTTCGGGTTCTGGACCTCACCGACGAACGTGCCATATACGGCGTCAAGCTGCTTGCCGATTTGGGCGCTGATGCGGTGCGGCCAGAGCCGGAAGACGGGGATCCGTTGCGCCAGCGTGGGCCGTTTTGCGGCGCTGTGGCGGGCGAGCGGATGTCGCTCTGGCATGCCTTCTTCGCCTCGAGTCGGCGGTTCTGCCGCATAGCCGATGGTGCGTCGGGCGCGGCGCGACTCGAGGCCCTGGCCGAGTGCGCCGACGTTGTGGTCGCTTGCCCCGGGGGGCTTGCGGACCGCATGGATCTCGACGCGCTTCAGCGACGGCGAGCCGACTTGGTGGTGGTGCGCCCATCCTCTTTCGGCGCCGATGGCCCGTGGAAGGACTTTCTCGTCCCCGATCTGGTCGCCGGTGCATTGGGTGGTTCCGTCGCCACCACCGGTGATGTGGACACGCCGCCGCTCAAGGCCTTCGGCGAGCTCAACTTCGCCATATCCGGCGCCTACACGGCCATTGCGGCGTTGGCGGGGCTGTATCGGGTTCAGGAAGGTGGGCCCGGGCAACGCGTGGATGTGCCGGTTCACGAGTGCATCGCCTCGTGCCTGGAGCATGTGTTCATGTGGTTCTGGCATCACGAAAAGCTGCCGATGGCGAACGGCCCGGTGCTGCCCAGGCGCGGCAGCCTGCACTGGTCGAATGCCTATGTGGTGATGCCGGCCAGGGGCGGGTCGGTAATGGTGACGCCGACGCCGAGCTTCGACAATCAGCTCGTCTGGCTGATCGAGAAGGAAGCGCAGCAGGACCTTCTGGACCCGAAGTATCAAGAGTTGGAGAACCGCCGCGCCTTCGTGCAGCGCATGATGGAGGTGCTGCGGGAGTGGGTGGCGACGCGGGATGCCGAGGAGCTGTTCTTCGAGGCGCAGGAGCATCATTCGCCCTATGGCTGGGTGCAGGGCGTTGCGCAGGTGGCGGCGAATCCGCAGCTTCGGGCGCGGGATTGGTGGACTCGGTATCGGCGGGAAGATGGGGGTTGGGGAACTGATGGCCCCGGGGCTCCGTTCCGGCTGAGCGAGACGCCTTGGCGATTGCGTGCGCCCAAGGTTGTTGGCGATGGCAGCCCGGGCGCTTTGGGATGGGACGAACGATCGCCGGGGAATGCGCGCCCGGTGGGCGCGGTGGAAGGCGAGTCGCCCTCTCTCCGGAGGGGACGGAGGCAATCGGGCAATTCGCTGGGGCGCCCTTTGGAAGGTGTGCGCATCCTTGATTTCACCCATGTTCTCGCCGGTCCGTTTGCGACCCGCGTGCTCGCCGACATGGGGGCGGACGTGGTGAAGGTGAATTCGGCGACCCGCGCCGGACCGAACGCGCCGGAGAGCCATTACTACCTGCTGTGGAATCGCAACAAGCGCGCCGTCTCCCTGGACATGACCCGCGACGAGAGCCGGGCGCTGTGCCGGCGGCTCGCGGAAACCGCGGACGTGGTGATCGACAACTTCTCCGTCGGGGTACTAGACCGCTGGGGCGTCGGCCACGAGGACATGCGAGGCGCGAATCCGGGCGTCGTCTATGTGCAGATGTCCGGCATGGGGGCGGACGGGCCTTGGTCGAGGTTCGTCACCTACGCGCCGACGATCCACGCTCTGTCGGGTCTCACGGCCTTGACCGGGGTGCCGGGCCGAGAGGACATCGGCATCGGCTTTTCCTACAACGACCACTGCGCCGGCCTGCACGGGGCGGTGGCGATCCTCGCCGCGCTGCAAGCGCGCCGCAGCACCGGGCGGGGACAGCGCATCGACATGGCGCAGTTTGAGGTGGGCGTGAACCTGCTCGGCCCGGCGCTGCTCGATTGGTTCGCCAACGGTCGGGCTGCCGAGCCTTGCGGCAATCGCCTGCCCTACGACCTCGCCGCGCCCCATGACTGCTATCGATGCGCGGACGATGGCGGCGGCGGCGTCGAGGATGAACGTTGGGTCGCCATCGCCTGCATGACGGACTCCCAATGGCAAGCCCTTTGCCACGTGATGGGGAACCCGGAATGGGCTGCGGATGCTGCGCTGGCCACAGCCGCCGGCCGGGTGGCGCGCATGGACGAACTGGACCGCCGCATGGGCGAATGGACGCGAACGCAGGATGCCGTGGATGTCATGCATCGGTGCCAGGCTGTCGGAGTGCCTGCTGGCGTGGTGCAAACCGGCGCCGACATGGCCACCGCCGATCCACAACTTTCCCACAGCGACTTTCTCGGTCGCTATGCCGAAGACCACCCGGTGGCCGGGGAGGTTCGCCTGGATCGCTTGCCGCTTCGCTTCTCCCACACGCCATGCGACGAATACCGTCGCGCGCGGATGATCGGGGAGGACAACGTGGAGGCGCTGGGCGATTGGCTCGGCATGACGGCGGAAGAAGTGGCCGCCGGGGAACAGGAGGGTTGGCTCGCATGAAAGGAGACCAGGAAGTGGATACCGAAGTTGCCAGCAAAGACGCTGAGTCCTCGCCCAACGTCGGCGATCTATTCGACGCCATACCGGTGGCGGGTGCTCTGTGGATGCTCTCCGACGACCAGCGCGTGCGTCTGGCGCAGACGGCATTGAATCAGCGCACGAGCAGTGCCGGACAGCGGCTGCGCTCGGCCTTGCGCTTTGTGCGGGTGGATGGATTTCGCAATCCTGCGAAGGCGCCGGCGAAGCGGCTGGCCGGACCGGTGCTCGACGAGATGCGTCGCGATGACAAGCTGGCGTCGTTACTGCTCCTTGCCTGGGAGGCGGCGCTGCCGGAACTGCGTGCCAAGGCCGCGGAGAGGTTGGCAAAATCCGACATAAACGGTCGCGATGAGGGCGGCGCCTTGAAGTGGGGGGCGTCGTGGCCGATCTCCGACTGCATGGAGCATGGCAAGGCGATCGCCGAGGACGAGTCGGACGTGGAGAAGGAAGAGGCCGCCTTCATGTGCTGCCTCGTCTCCGGCCGCTTTCCGATGCCAGAGGTCAGCCCGCCGGCATCGCTGCTGGCCGATACAGCGCTCATCCAAGGCTGGCTGAGCCATCTTGAATCCATGCCCCTCGACGCCGACGAGTGGGAAGACCTGCCGGTGCTCCTCGAAGGCGCAATGGACCTTCTCCTGGACCGCGACGTGCAGCTTGCCAAGCAGGAACAAGCGGACGTGGCGGAGGGAATCAAGGGGCTTGCGGGCTTCGAGTCGGAACTTCGCTATCTGGAGATCGACACGGCCAAATGGGGCGACGAAATCAAGGATCGGTTCGACTTGATGGAGGATGCGACGTGCCTGCTTGACGAGATGCATCAGGCGCTGGCGCGCTACCGGGCGGTGCGCCCGCAGGCCGACAGCCGCAGCGAGGAAGCGCGCCGGGTGGAGGAACGCACGACGCAGGAGGAGCGGATTCTCGGCCTCGAAGGCCAGTGGCGGAAGTTGCTGGCGCGGCCGAAGCCGGAGTTGCCGGAGGAGGAAGAGGACGAGGAGCAACCTGCCCCGGCCGCGGACGCTTCGCGGAAAGAGTTGAAAGAGTTGGAGTCTCTGCGCGCCGAGTTCCTGGAGCTGAAGGAGAGCCACGAAGAATCGAAGCAGCGATATCACGCCGAAGCGCAACGCCTCGAAGAGGCCAACGCCACGTTGCGTCAGGCCAAGGCGCAGCGGGACGACGAGATCAGCGAACTGAAGGGCGAAGTCACGCGGCTGCGCGAGGCGGAGGACTATTGGCGCGCGAGTTTCTTCGCCGCCAAGCGGTCTTCGCCAGAGGATGGCACGGAGGTGGAACTCAGGACGGTGCAGGACGCGGTGGACTTGGCAAGCGAGCAATTCGGCGACGAGTTGCTCATTTCGCTGAATTCCAAGTCATCGACCCGCAGCCCGTTCCAGCGCCCGCAGGAGGTGTTCGACGCCCTGGCATGGCTTGCCACGGCGTACCGCCGCGACCCCGAAGCCTCCATCGGCGACGCCTGCCCCGGCTGGTTCTTCCGCCGCAAGCAATCGGACAGCACCATGGGCATGTTCCGCGAGTGGTACGAAACCCGCGTCGCCGGCAACCGCTACGACCTCACGAGCCATGTCGGCAAGGGCTCAAGCTTCGACCCCAAAACCACCATCCGCATCGGCTTCGCCTGGGACGGAGAAAACGACCGCGTGATCGTGGGGTTCATCGGCCAGCATCAGAAGAGCCGGCAGTCCTGAGGGGGGTCTTGGGGGTGGTTGCGCGCCTGATCAAGCTGTGCGGCGCGGCCCCGCCGCCACGGAGAGCTGCGCATTCTGCGACGCCGCGGGAGCGACGCGCGCTCGTGCGTGAGGCGCGTTGAGGGCAGGATGCTCTCCCTTCCGAAGGCCCCTCATGGGCAAGGTCCCCGCTCCCATCACCCCCCTTTGATGGACATATCTGGAAAGAACGATCTATCAACGGTTTACGGGAACCGCAATTTCATATGATTCGGAGCGGTGGAGCATGCCTCGGATGTTCCCTGTGCGACAGCGGGGTGCAGTGCACCTTGGATGGCTTTGCCGTGACGTCTGCCTGCCTCCGAGGAGGATTGGGCACAGGGGTGCGGCCACCGCGTGCGGTGGGTTGTGGTCGGCATGAACCGCGCCGGGAGCGGCGGACGACGACCCGCGTGTGGGCGGCCCCGGTTCGTGGCCCGGCGGGTGGTCGTCGCGAGGTTCGTCGGGCCGGCGCCCGGTTGACGGCCATGGTGCCGTCGGGGCGCGCTTCGAGATGGCCGAACGCGCCGGGCCTGGCGAGCCATCGCGGCGCGGTGCGGCGCACGACAAGGGCCTCGCAGTCGACCTCGGGGTCGCGGTGCGGTCGGCCGCCACGCAGCGCGGCACCGTGGGCGCAACCGACGAGCGCGGTGCGCAGGTGCTTGGCACCGGCCTTGGCGCGGGCGTTCCTGCGCTTGCCGGCGCTCTCGTGGTTGCCGGGGCAGGCGGCGAAGCGCGCGGCGGTGCCGAAGGTGGCGGCGGCCGAGGCGCGGTCGATGCCGGGGATGGTCTCGGGCAGGCGGGTCTGCGTTTTAGGTCCGGTTGGACTGGTTTCCGGGCATCGTCGGGACGGTGCAAGGTCATGTTTCCGCTGACGGCGCGAAGCCGCTCATAGAAAATACTTATAAAACAACTTAATAGAAGGGGTTGACAAACGCCCCCCCCATCATCCTTTTCGCTGCGGGGCAACAGCAGTCAGCAGTTCTGCTGGCCCGCGAGCAATCAACCTTAAGCCAAAAGAGGAGATTCGACATGAGAGTCCTTACGGACATGGAGCTGACTTCCGTGGTCGGAGGCCAGAGTGCTCAAGACAACATGCAAGCGGCTGCGGCGTTCTGTTCGCAGAACCCGGAGGGTTACTACGAGAGGACGGAAAAAGGGCGGGAGTTGAAAGCCACCGTGGCCGGAACCGGCATCACGGTCGGCGGCGGATCCTCCAAAGTGGTGGTCCGCTGCGACGGGCAGGGCCGGACCAACGGCAACGACGACAACGACGACGACAAGAAGAAGGAGGAGTAGGCGCAATCCATGTGGCGCAACCGCATCGCGCGGCTCGTGTCATCCGTTCTCGTGCTCGGCGCCGCGGCTGGCGCCGGGCACGAGAGCCCCGGCGGGCACGGCGAGGAGCATCTCAGAAGGGTGATGGCCACCTATCGGGTCGGAGACTTCGAGGGCGCATGGCGGGCCTATCGCGACTTCTTCGAACACCCCCACAAGAACGGCGTCGATCCGCACGTCTACGTCGAGTGCTTCGGGTACGTCCGGTGTCCGGCCCTGGGCGCTCTCGGTTCGGTCCTCGGACGCACCGCCGAGGACGCCGGGCCGTTCCGTTCATTCTGCCCGAAGTGGCGAACGCCCGACGATCCCGAGGAAGCACGCGCGGCGCGCGAGGCCGAGGACATCCTCATCGGGGAGATACTGGGTTCCTGCGAGCAGTGGGTGCGCCGAACGACCTCCATGCTGCCGCTGCAGCGGCGGGAGGGAAGACCCGAAACCCACACCGTTCCGCTGCGCGGAGCGGCCCGCGACCTGGAAGATCCGCGCCCCCACGTGGACATGGATGTGCGTGGCCAGAGCGCCCACGCGCTGGTCGACACGGGTGCGACGATCACCGAACTGAACGTACTGCTTGGCGTTTCGCCAATCGAGAGGGTCTGGGTGGACCGGATCGACGGGAGTAGGTACGAGATGGACTTCGGGCGACTGGAACGCCTTGGATTGCACGAACGCGTGTACCAGGATGTTCCGGCGGCTCTGGCCGCGCTGACGTGGACCGATGACGGCGAGGTGGTTCCGGCGTCATTCGGAAGCACGTTGGGGATGGACGTTCTGCTCCGGCACGAAGCCGCCTGCTTCGACCTGCGCGGCCAACGCCTCCACCTGGGGCGCCTGGGGCCTTGCGCGCAGGGGGTGCTGCCCCACCGGGCGTGGCTGCATGGAAGCCACTCCCTGTACGTCTCGGTCCCGGCGACCGAAGGCGATGCCATGCCCGCCACGCTGGACACCGGTGCGACGCAGACCTACTGCTCGGAGGCGTTCCTGACAGCGAACGGCGGCAGCGCGGCATTCCGGTTCGGGGAGCATGCAGCCCTCGCCGGCGAGTGCGTCACCGACCCCGACGTGGCGTTCTCCGGCGTGGGCAGCGGACAGGACCAGATTCTGATCGGCATGGACGTTCTCGGACGACTGGACGCGTTCGGCTGGCGGCTGAACCCCCTGGAACTGCACTTCCTTCCGGCAGACCCGGTCGCCGTTCCGGACGCGAACGGAGGGAACAGCGAGAACGTGGTTGTCCGGCAGAAGCGCAGCGACGGGAGGGGAGGATGAGATTGCTCACGGAAGCGGAGACTCGTTGGGTTGCATCGGAGCAGCCGGAGCCGGTCGTGGATCGCAAGCGTCGGCGCGGACTGAGTCGGTGAAATCGGCGGCATAGACAATGAGCGGGATCTTCGTGATCCGCTCTACGGCAGCAATCTTCTTCGACGAGTTTTGTCGTGTTGCGCGGGACCGGGGGTATTCGCGATCTCCTTGCGTACCCGGTCCCAGCTCATGGAATGGGAGTCGTGCTGTTGGACGTGGTCGTTTGGGGCGCGGATGCCGCCAGTGTCTGGACGTACTGGTCTACCTCCATCCCGAGGAGGTCGATCTCTCTGACAACCTCCGGATTCTCACGCTCGAAGGTCTCGATCACGGTGGCAAGGTCGGATACTGTCTCGTCGCTCTGCCGGGTGTCATGGGGTCTCTCCAGTCTGTCGGTGTCGTGGATTGCGACGCTACCGCATTGCAACGTGCGCGGGGAAACACGAGCTTGCTGCGCGCGTGCGCGCTCAACGCGTCGAGAATGGCCTCGCGGCCGATGCCGTCGACCAGTCCGTCGAGATGCGGCGGCCGTTCATGCCGAAGATGTCGCTGATCACGCCGCTGCGATCGATCGCCTTGCCGGCGCGGTTGTGCACCCGGCTGCGCTGCGCGATCAGCGTCTGCCGGCAGCGGCTCAACGCGCGCAGTTCGCGGAACCGGCGTTCCGGCACGAAGCTCGGCGCGCCGAGGCCGAACTGGCACGCCAGCCAGCGGCTGTCCTCGACATCGGTCTTGCGGCCGCGCAGCTGCCTGACCTGCTGCGCGTGCAGCAGCTGCACCTCGATCCCGGCCGCGCTCAACGCCTCCCAGGGAGCTTCCAGTACACGCCGGTCGCCTCCATCGCCGCCGCGACGCGGTGCCCGCGCAGCCACGCCGACAGCGCCGCCAGGCCCGGCGCTGGCGCATCGAACCGGCGCGTCTCGCAACGCGGCGCACCGCCGCCGTCGCACAAGCGCACCTTGGCCGTGATCTCCATCTCGTGCATGTCCAGTCCCGCCGCACGGGTGTACGACAAATTTGTTGACTAGGCTGCGTTCCGAGCCTTGCGCCGGGTCCAGAAGTCGTCGAGACGGTCGTTGAGGACGCAGCAGCGCAAGGCGGCCATGGCGTCGACGCCGGGCACGGACCAGTGCATGCCGGGGCGTTTGAAGCGGGTTCCGACGACGTTCTTGCAGCCCGCCTCGACGACGCCGGAGCCGACGCAGAGGCCCATGGCGCGGAACGCCGGACAGCGCATGCGGTCGCGGTTGCGTCGGATGTAGCCGATGCAGCGCCGCGCCTCGTCGTGGCGTTCGTGGCGTCGCAGCGCGCCGAGGCGGCCGTCGTCGAGTTCGTCGCGACGCCGCTTGGCCCAGCGCCCGGCCATGTCGGAGCCGGGCCCGCAGGCCGCCCTTGGCGACGTCCCACAGGTGCTGCCTGGCGTGGAACAGGTCGACGATCTGGACGGCGCCGGGGAACAGCTCGTCGGCGACGTTCCAGATCCACGGCGCGCCGTCGCCGAGCACCACCCGGCGGCGGGCGCGGTCGAAGCCACGCCGGCGGGCCTCGCGGTCGACCCGCCGGGCGAACGGCGACAGGTCGACGTCGTCGTCTCGGGTCGCCGCGCTCTCGACGGCGGCGGAGTGGCTGACCGAGCCGGGCTCGCGCTCGGGGAGTTCGCGGCCCGCGGCGTCCGCCGCCCCTGCCCAGACCGCGACCAGCTTCACTTCCCGGGTGCGCGCGGAGCCGTCGGCCTGCTTGCCGGCGCGGCCCGCGAGTTCCGCCCGGCGCACCGGCACGCCGGTGCCGTCCATGCCCAGATGCATCGTCGGCGCCGGGCCCGGCTCGGGCTCGACCACGTCGCGCTCGTCGGCCGCGATCTCGCGCCCGAGCGCCTCCGCGGTGCGCTCCGCCTGCTTGGCGTCGACGTTCACCCCGCCAGGTCGTGGAGCAGCGCGCCGGTCTCCGCGAAGCTTGCCCGCGCCGCCGCCAGGCCGGTCATCCGGACCACGCCGGGCGACAGCGACGTGCCCTCGATGCCGAGCGCCTGGTCGCGCGGATGGAAGCCGGCACCGCAGTGCGCGCAGTGGCAGTACGCCCGCTCGAGGTGCAGCGCACCGAGCACGGTGGTCACCTCCTTGCCCCGCCGGCCCGCGTACGCCGCGCGGCCGCCGCAGCCGTCGCACGGCAGCCACGACCCCGGTCGGTCGCCGTGGTCGGCGTTCAGCCGCCGCTCCACCAGCCACGCCGCCAGATCCAGCGTCCGCCGCCGCACCGCCGTTTCCAGCGTCTCGAGGTCGATCCCGGCTGCCGCGCCGTCGCCGAACAGCGCGTCGACCTCGGCCGCGACGTCCGCCGCGAAGGCGTCCGTCAGCGAACTGCGGAGCCCCCTTTTGGGGCGCCCCGCCCCGCGTCCCGGCCCGCCTTGAGCCGCGCCCGGCACAGCTCCTCGCTCGCCTCCACCAGCCGCCGCGACAGCTCCTTGAACCGCTTGTGCTCGGCAACCTGCGCGCGGGTGGCCTCCAGCGCGTCGCGCGGCACGCCGCGGTTCACCGTCCGACCGCCGACCTGGCGCACCAGCCTCCAGCCGGGGTGCCCCGGATCCCCCGGCCGCGCGCAGTGGCAGCTCGGCTTGCCGCACTTGCGGCGAACCCGCACCAGCGAGCCGGGTCGCAGGTCGCCTACCGCCGCCAGCTCGCCGAGCAGGCCGTCGCAGCGTCGTTCGAGTTCGCGGATGTCGTCGGTACCGGCCATGGTGGACCTCCGTGTCCATCTGTACAAAGAAGTACTGTACAGATTGGACGCCGATGCCGTTGTCCTCCCACAAACCCAACAAATCTGACGTGCGCCCCCCTCGGACACGGCTAACCCAAGTTTACCAACGAAAAGAATAAACTGTTGTATCTCAACAATTTAGGTTGACCGAATCGCGCGCATGGCACTACATTCGTGCCCGACGTGATGGTTTCCCCTCAGACGACCGCCTGGTGTGTCCCCCCGGCTGAGGAGGCGATCCCCAAGGCATCGAGGATGGCCTTCTGCTGCGGTTCCGGGCGCGTCGCCTTGCGCACATGCAGCGTGCGTCCGTCGGCGCGCTTGAACGTCGCGGTCACCCGCTGACGGCCGCCGAGAATCCGTTTGAGCGTCGTCCAGTTCGCCGTGCGCATCGGCCCGTCGCCGCGCTCGGCCAGACGGGTGCGAATCACCTGGACCCGTTGGTAGGCGATCACCGTGATGAACAGATGGCCCTCGGCACGGCGCGGCTTGCGGTGATGGATGGGGCGCAGGCCCAGTTCGGATTTCAGGGAACGGAACGCCGCCTCGACATCCGTGAGCAGGGTGAAGGTGCGCCACAGGCGCTCCTCGCTGAAGTCGGTCTCGTTGCTGCGCAGGCAATAGACGCCCGGATGGGTGAGCATCGTCCCGGCCACCGGCGTGCGGAGGAAGGTCACCGCCACGGCCCGTTTGCCGCTCTCGTCGGTTGCCACCGCGATGTCGTAGTGTTGGCCGACACCGCGGCTCTTCTCCACCAGCCGGCCGATGCGTTGCCAGATCTTTTCCGGCTTCTTCTGCGTGCGCGGCCGCGACAGCCCCTCGTTGATCGCATCGAGATCCCGCTCCAGGCGTTGCGCAAACCGCTCGGCCATGCCGCGCTCCTTCTCGGCACGCTGCTCGGAGCAGCAGTACAGGCGCACCTCGCCCGCCTCGGCGTCGTCCACCTTCTCCAGATGCACCACCCCGCCGCTGCGGGTGCGGTGGGCGAGTGCCGCCTCGGGCTCGAAGCGGCGCTTGCGCTCGCGCGAGACCACGATGTAGCGGTACCCGTTCGCCTTCAGCCAGTCGACCTGTCGCTCGGTGGCGATGCCCCGGTCGAGCACCACCCGCGACCCCGGCGGTGCCCCGAGCGCGTCCAGCATGCCGGAAAGCGTCCGGTCTTCCTTGACGTTGCCCGCGAACACCCGCGAACGCCGCACGAAACCACCCCCGTCCAGCACCAGCCCCAGGGTGAGCAGCTTGCAGTCGCTGCGCTTCTCCTTCGAATGCCCCCGCCGCGCCTCGGGCTGATCCGCCACATCGCCCTCGTAATAGGTGTTGGTCAGATCGTAGAGCGTCACCGTCGGCGCCAGGTCGAACAGGTCCATGGCGCTCTCGAACAGATGCGCCTCGATCGCTTCGCGGTGGGCAGCCAAGGCATCCGAGGCCCGGTACAACTGCATCGCCCCCATGGTCTCGAAGTCCACACCCAGCAACTCCCCCAAGGCACTGCGCTCGCGCAGCCAGGCGTGCGTGGCCCGCTCCGAGGCCGGGTACGCAAGCCGCGCCACGATCGAGGCCACCGCGGCCGTGCACGGCGACGCGTTGATGCCCAGGGTCGACAGCAACTCCATCAGGCCCAACCGCTCGACCGCCCACAGTCCCGCCTGCTCGACCGCCCACAGTCCCGCCTGCTCGACGCCCACGCTGCGCGGGCGCGTCAACTCGAGCGACGCCACGTCCACACGGACCGGATCACGCACCGCTTCGGCGTCCCCCGCCCGGCCGCGGGCCAGCAGTTGCGCCCCGATCCGTTGCGCTTCTTCCTCGACGGCAGCCGGCGCATCGTCGGTGAGCGGCGCCTGGCCGTTCAAGATCTCGTCGATGCGCCGGCACAGTTCCGGCCACTCCTCCACAGGCAGGTCGAAATCGCTGCCGAGGTTCAACAACGTGCGCTGGCGGACCTTGGCGCCGTCGCGCCGACTGTGCACGAGGCGGTGGGAGTGGTAGTCCTGGCCGCCGGTGCGGCGGGTGAGGGTACGGCGGATGAACATGGCGGGTGACGGTAGCGGCGCCCGCCACCCATGTCAACCGACACCACCCTATTATGGCACTACATCGGTCGATCCACCCCACCAGGAACCGGAAAACAACGAGTTGCCGACCCCAAAACCGTCAATCACCGCAAGATCGGGCGAAAATCACGGGGTTGTTGGTAAAGATGGGCTAGGTAGATGGCGGCCCCCACCGGTAAAGGGCGAGAAGGCCATTCCTTGGTGGGAGTGATTTGGGTAGCGAGCGCGCCATCTTTCGTCACTCTCCTTGGCGGGAGTGACGCGGGTAGGGAGGTGGGCAGGCCAAGGACCCGAGTGGCGTCGCCACATCGGCGACGGGATGGTCGTGGCTATACTGAAGCGGCATGGACTGACCACCATCATGGCAAGCAAGCAAGGGCAAGTTGCCGAAAGGCTCGCGAATTGGGCGAACTTGGGTGAGCGCGAAGATCCGGTGGCGTTTGCCGGCCGGACCCAGGAGATCGCGCTGGCGATTCGTCAACTCACGACTTGGCGGCGAGGCAGTGCCTCTGGCCGCACCGTCGTCGCCCAAGGTGCGCCGGGCGCCGGCAAGACCGCGCTGCTTCACGAGATCGCTCGCGAGTTGCCCGAACGCCTGCCGGGCGCCAAGTCCATCTATCGGCCCACACCTTGGAACCGGCACAGCGCTGCCAATGTGTTGCTGAGCCTGGCCGACCGGATGATGGGCGAGGCGGCCGCTTCCTTCCGCACCACCGAGGCAACGGAGACATCCGTTGGCGCCAGGGCTGTTGCTGCCGCGCACGTCGATCGCTCCCGCACCACGGCACCGCCAGCACTGGCCTCGTGGGACGACTTCCACACGCTGTTTTCGCCCAAGGCCGAGCAAGCGAAGCCGACCCTGCTGCTGGTGGATGAGATCCAGCGCATGGGAGATGACGAGGAGTCGACGGACCTCCTCTACCACCTACACGACCAGACCACTTTCCCCGTGGTGCTCGTCTGCGGCGGGCTTTCGACTTCGGCGATGCGTCTCACCGGCGTGGGCCTGTCAAGGCTGAATGAGGCGAACATCCTGCACATCGACGCACTCACGATCGAGGAGGCGGAGCAAAGCCTCGAGGAATCGCTTCGCATCACGGCGGAAGACCTGGGCGGCATCGCCGGTCACCCCGACCAATGGGCGAGGCAACTGGCACCCGCCACCCAGGGTTGGCCCCAGCACGTTACCTGCCATCTGCGGGCCGCCGCCGAGGCGATGCTGGAGTCCGGTCGCGTGGCATTCGACGACGACAACCTGCGTCGCGCCCTGGCCCGTGCGCAGGACAACATGCAGCGTTACTACAACCGTCGGCTGGACGCTTCGTGTACCAACGAGAGCATCGTGTTTGCAATCCACGAGGCAATCCGCGTGGGGCACATTCATCGGACCGACGCCATGGCCCTCGTCGATGTCGTGCGCGCGCGGCTCGGCCCCTACGCGAGGGAGGATCACGACCGACACTTCGAGCGTCCGGGCGATTGCGTCGACCGCCTGCTCTACGCCGGCATCATCGCCTACGCGAACGGCTCGATCTCCTCACCGCTCAGCATCCCCATTCCCTCCATGGCAGCCCACATCGCGGACCGCGTGCCCGGCAAGGAGCGTGAGGAAATCCGTCGCACCATCGAAAACCAATGGGAGGGCGACGGCTAGCAGGCAAGTCGGACTTTGCCGTCTCGGCGAAGTTCGACTTGCGTGATGGGACGGCTTGGCTGGGGCATCCTGCTGTAAAACTCGAAGATGATCGCCTTCCAGGCGGCCACCGGGCAGCTCGACTTCGCCGCCTATGCCTTGAAGACGGAGGACATACCGCTGCTCAAGCTCGGCGAGGTCAAGGGCGTCAACAAGGTGCACATCTGGCCCCGCCTGCACGTCAGCGACGTGTCGATCCAGCCGAACTACAACTACGACGATCCCAAGTATCGCGCACTCCTTTGGGGCACGGGCGAACGTCGGTTCATTCGCGCACTTTCCCATGCCATCGACCGGCCGCAGATGAACGACGTGATCTACTTCAGCAAGGGCGTGCCGAGCCAGGTGACGGCCCATCCCACCAGCCGCTGGTACGAGAAGCGTTTCGCCGACGCGCACACGCGCTACGACCCCGACTACTCTCGCGCCCTGCTCGACGAACTGGGCCTCAAGGACGTCAACGGCGACGGCCTGCGCGAATACCCCGACGGCTCGGCCCTCACCATCACCTTCGAATACCTCGACTTCGAGACGCCAAAGACGATGACGATGGAGCTCGTGCGCGAATACTGGCGCGAGGTGGGCATCGACCTGCGGCTCAAGTCGGTCGAAAGACGGCTTCAATCCGAACGGGCACAGGCGAACAAGATGCAAATGACCCTGTGGCACGCCGACAAGGTCACCGACATCCTCTTCCCGCTGGTTCCAGACTGGTTCTACCCGCACCGCTCCGGCTGGGACATCGCCATGTGGAACCACTGGGCGCGCTACTACCAAACGGGCGGTCGCCTCGGCGAAGAGCCGCCACGGCTGATCCGGAACCTGCAGTTCTGGGGCGACGAACTGCGCGAGGCGACCACCGAGGAGCACCGCACCAAGGCCGCCAAGACGCTGCTCGAAGCCGCCGCCGAGAACCTCTGGACCATCGGCACCGTCGGCCAGGCGCCGCATCCGGTGGTGGTGTCGAACCGACTGAAGAACGTCACCTCCACCGGCATCTGGGGCTGGGACAACCGCTGGACCTTGTCCTACCACCCCGCCACCTGGTACTTCGACGAAGACGAGCCGTAGCTCACGCTTGCGACAATGTGCCGACGCCTGCTCCATCCTTGGCGGCCATGATTTCCGGTCGGGGAGTATCCATGGCGCGAGTTCGGCGGCGCTTGAAGGGTCGGCGGACCGGACAATGGCTGATTGTGGGCGCGTTGGCGGCGGCGGCAATGTGCCCGCGACGGACTACGCGGGGGTGCGAAAGCAGCCGGGGCACATGGTGGACGGGATTGCGCACCGAGTTACCGGTGTGAAGGTGATCTCGGCGCATCCGCCATTGGGCACGTATGGCGAAAACGACACCATCCTGATCGAGGTGACCTTCGATGATGTCGTGCGTTGTGGAGGACACCTCCATGTGGCTCCGGGTCGGCGACAAGCTGGTGTGGCCACAAGCGATGGAGCTTCAAGACCAGTCGGTCATCTTTCGGAAGCTTGTGGACATGGACGACATCGGAAGCATGGTTCGGATCGGTAGCCATGGTCGGAGTCCGTTAGAGGCGTTTTCATGGGCCTCGAGGCAGACTCGTCCCCATCGCCCGGTTAGTGGTGTGGTAGAGTCGCCCACTTCGGGCTGTCTGGGGTGCGAGGGCGTATTACAGGATGACGGGCATTTTCTGCATCGAGACGCAATGGGAGATGGGAAGGCACGTCTCGGTCGAGAAGGCTCTCTCGTTCGTGGCGGACTTCCAAGGCGTGAAAGAGCCCCTACACTACACGGCGCGGACGCCCGAGGAATTCGACGTGCACTTGAAGGAGTGGTCAACGCGCTCGGACTGGGAGTATCCGATCCTCTATTTGGCGTTCCACGGATTCGGCAAAGGTCTAGGGGTCCGAAGCAGCGGGAGTCCGTCGCTCTGGGACTATGTGCGACTCGAGCAGATGGCTGATTTCGCCGCCGGGGAATGGGGCTACTGTTTGGTCCACTATGCTTCCTGTTCGACGATGGATGTATCCGCATCGGAACTGCGCGGGTTTCTGGAAGGAACCGGCGTGGAGGCGGTCAGCGGATACACGAAGGACGTGGATTGGTTGGCGTCCATGGCATTCGAAGTGATGTATCTGGGCACCCTCCTCGAGAGGATTGGGGACAAGGACATTCAGGCCGACGACATGCGGATCTGCAGAGATTTCATGGCAAACTCGGAACACACGAAAGGCCTCGGAGAAGCCTTAGCCCAAGTTTACCAACGAAAAAAATAAACTGTTGTATCTCAACAATTTAGGTTGACCGAATCGCGCGCATGGCACTACATTCGTGCCCGACGTGATGGTTTCCCCTCAGACGACCGCCTGGTGTGTCCCCCCGGCTGAGGAGGGGATCCCCAAGGCATCGAGGATGGCCTTCTGCTGCGGTTCCGGGCGCGTCGCCTTGCGCACATGCAGCGTGCGTCCGTCGGCGCGCTTGAACGTCGCGGTCACCCGCTGACGGCCGCCGAGAATCCGTTTGAGCGTCGTCCAGTTCGCCGTGCGCATCGGCCCGTCGCCGCGCTCGGCCAGACGGGTGCGAATCACCTGGACCCGTTGGTAGGCGATCACCGTGATGAACAGATGGCCCTCGGCACGGCGCGGCTTGCGGTGATGGATGGGGCGCAGGCCCAGTTCGGATTTCAGGGAACGGAACGCCGCCTCGACATCCGTGAGCAGGGTGAAGGTGCGCCACAGGCGCTCCTCGCTGAAGTCGGTCTCGTTGCTGCGCAGGCAATAGACGCCCGGATGGGTGAGCATCGTCCCGGCCACCGGCGTGCGGAGGAAGGTCACCGCCACGGCCCGTTTGCCGCTCTCGTCGGTTGCCACCGCGATGTCGTAGTGTTGGCCGACACCGCGGCTCTTCTCCACCAGCCGGCCGATGCGTTGCCAGATCTTTTCCGGCTTCTTCTGCGTGCGCGGCCGCGACAGCCCCTCGTTGATCGCATCGAGATCCCGCTCCAGGCGTTGCGCAAACCGCTCGGCCATGCCGCGCTCCTTCTCGGCACGCTGCTCGGAGCAGCAGTACAGGCGCACCTCGCCCGCCTCGGCGTCGTCCACCTTCTCCAGATGCACCACCCCGCCGCTGCGGGTGCGGTGGGCGAGTGCCGCCTCGGGCTCGAAGCGGCGCTTGCGCTCGCGCGAGACCACGATGTAGCGGTACCCGTTCGCCTTCAGCCAGTCGACCTGTCGCTCGGTGGCGATGCCCCGGTCGAGCACCACCCGCGACCCCGGCGGTGCCCCGAGCGCGTCCAGCATGCCGGAAAGCGTCCGGTCTTCCTTGACGTTGCCCGCGAACACCCGCGAACGCCGCACGAAACCACCCCCGTCCAGCACCAGCCCCAGGGTGAGCAGCTTGCAGTCGCTGCGCTTCTCCTTCGAATGCCCCCGCCGCGCCTCGGGCTGATCCGCCACATCGCCCTCGTAATAGGTGTTGGTCAGATCGTAGAGCGTCACCGTCGGCGCCAGGTCGAACAGGTCCATGGCGCTCTCGAACAGATGCGCCTCGATCGCTTCGCGGTGGGCAACCAAGGCATCCGAGGCCCGGTACAACTGCATCGCCCCCATGGTCTCGAAGTCCACACCCAGCAACTCCCCCAAGGCACTGCGCTCGCGCAGCCAGGCGTGCGTGGCCCGCTCCGAGGCCGGGTACGCAAGCCGCGCCACGATCGAGGCCACCGCGGCCGTGCACGGCGACGCGTTGATGCCCAGGGTCGACAGCAACTCCATCAGGCCCAACCGCTCGACCGCCCACAGTCCCGCCTGCTCGACGCCCACGCTGCGCGGGCGCGTCAACTCGAGCGACGCCACGTCCACACGGACCGGATCACGCACCGCTTCGGCGTCCCCCGCCCGGCCGCGGGCCAGCAGTTGCGCCCCGATCCGTTGCGCTTCTTCCTCGACGGCAGCCGGCGCATCGTCGGTGAGCGGCGCCTGGCCGTTCAAGATCTCGTCGATGCGCCGGCACAGTTCCGGCCACTCCTCCACAGGCAGGTCGAAATCGCTGCCGAGGTTCAACAACGTGCGCTGGCGGACCTTGGCGCCGTCGCGCCGACTGTGCACGAGGCGGTGGGAGTGGTAGTCCTGGCCGCCGGTGCGGCGGGTGAGGGTACGGCGGATGAACATGGCGGGTGACGGTAGCGGCGCCCGCCACCCATGTCAACCGACACCACCCTATTATGGCACTACATCGGTCGATCCACCCCACCAGGAACCGGAAAACAACGAGTTGCCGACCCCAAAACCGTCAATCACCGCAAGATCGGGCGAAAATCACGGGGTTGTTGGTAAAGATGGGTTAGGGTTCAGGATGGTGGTCAAGGGAGACTAGGGGAGAACGCGGCAGCTCACGTTTCCGACGTTCAACTGCAATGGGCGACACACTGATACCCCCTGGATCATGAAGCCTGCGAGTAGCAATGCCAATACGACTTGGCCGACTAGGCGGATAATTCTGCGTTCCCGCTGATCGTTCTCTTCCCTCAACTCATTGAGTTTCTTCTGCTCTCGGGGTTTATTTGGTTTCCAAGGTTTTGTGTGGGGCTGGCAGCTAGCGCGCCCTTGCGGGCGCGTCGGCAGTTCGCTACGCCAACTGCTGGCCTTCGCGCTCGCAGCTCCGGCTAGGAGCCAGCGCCGTCATCTACGGCGCAGCCTCCTGGCTTGGTAGGCAGCTCTTGACCTGCCTCACTCGCCGTCGCCGTCAGCGATGGCCGCCAGCACTTTTGGCGGCGACATGGGCAACTCCGCCAGACGCAGGCCGAGGGCGTTGTGGATGGCGTTGGCTACGGCTGCCATTGGCGGTGCGATGGGCACTTCGCCGACGCCGCGCACGCCGAAGGGGTGGGCGTCGTTGGGGACTTCCACCACCTCCGTCTCGATCATGGGAAGGTCTGAGGCGACGGGGATGCGGTAGTCGAGGAAGCCGGGGTTTTCGAGCTGGCCGTTGGCGTCGTAGATGTATTCCTCGTTGAGCGCCCAGCCGATGCCTTGCGCCACGCCGCCCTGGATTTGCCCTTCCACGTAGTCGGGATGGATGGCGCGGCCGGCGTCCTGCACCGCGGTGTAGCGCACCACGTCCACCTTGCCGGTCTCGCGATCCACCGCCACATCGCAGATGTGGGTGGCAAAGGCAGGTGCGGCACCCTGGGCGTTCACCGACACTTGCGCGACGATGGGGCCGCCGGTTTGGGATGCCTTGCCGGCCAGTTCCGCCAGCGACAGCGGCTCGAAGTCGCCGGCGTTGGCGCCGGCGGGATGGGCGTGGCCGTCCTGCCATTCCACCGCCTCGGGATCGATGTCCCACAGGATCGCCGCCCGCTCGCGCAGGTGCTGCACCACGGCACGAGTCGCCTCCGTAACGGCGGTGCCGGAAGCGAACGTCACGCGGCTGCCCCCGGTGGTGGCGCTGTAGCCGATGCTGCTGGTGTCGCCCACCAGCACGCTGACGTTGCGGTAGTGGATGCCCAGGATTTGGGCCGCAATGTTCACCATGGAGGCGCGCGAGCCGCCGATGTCCGGATGCCCGGTGATGATGGCGACGGTGCCGTCCTCGTTGATCGCCACCTGCGCGCTCGACTCGCCGCCGACGTTGAACCAGAAGCCCGAGGCGATGCCGCGGCCACCTCCCTCCGGCACCGGGGCAGCGTAGTGCGGATGTGCCTTGGCGGCCTCCAGCGTTTCCTGAAAGCCGATGCGACGGAAGGTTGGCCCGTAGGCAGCACGGGTGCCTTCCTGCGCCGCGTTCCTCTCCCGCAGTGCGATCGGATCCATGCCCAGCGTCTCGGCCAGTTCGTCGATCACCGACTCGACGCCGAATGCGGCGATGGGCGAGCCGGGAGCGCGGTAGGCGTTGCACTTGGGCCGGTTCATCACCACGTCGTAGCCCACCACGGAAACATTGGGGATGTTGTAGGGCGCAAAGGCACAGTTGGACGCGGCCCGCACCGGCGAGCCGGGGAACGCGCCGGCCTGGAAGCGGAAGGTGGCTTCGGCTGCGACGATGGTGCCGTCCCGCTTGGCGCCTATGCGCACGGTGTTGGAGGAGCCCGAGGTGGGGCCGGTGGCGCGGAACACCTCTTCCCGGGTCATCACCATCTTCACCGGCGCGCCGCTCTTGCGGCTGAGCGCGTGGGCCAGGGGTTCGAGATAGACGATGGTCTTGCCGCCGAAGCCGCCGCCGATCTCAGCCGGAATGGCGCGGATGTCGGAAAGCCGGGCGCCGGTCATCTTGGCGGTGGCGTTGCGCACCATGAAGTGGCCTTGGCTGGAACTCCAGATCGTGGCCCTGCCGTCGCCTCCGACGCTGACGAGGCAGGCGTGGGGTTCGATGTAGCCCTGATGCACGGGCTGGGTGCGGAAATCGCGTTCGATGACGACATCCGCCTCGGCAAAGCCTGCCTCCACGTCACCGAGCGTGAAACCGCTCCGGCTCGCGACATTGCTGGGGCGATCGGGGCGGGGTTCGATGCCGTCGGTGTGGAGGAAGTCGTGCAGCACCGGGGCATCGGGCTTCATGGCATCCTCGACATCGATCACCCACGGCAGCTTCTCGTAGTGAACGTCGATGCGATCGAGCGCCTCGGCCGCGGCGTGTGGGCTGGTCGCCGCCACCGCCGCCACGGCATGACCGGCATAGAGTGCCTTGTCCCGCGCCATCACGTTGCGACTGACGAAGCGCATGTCCGCCGGCCCCACCTGCACCGGTGTGTCGACAGGGAAATCCACCAGGTCTGCCCCGGTGATGACCGCCTTGACGCCAGGCAAGGACTCGGCTTGCGAGGTGTCGATCGAGACGATGCGGGCATGGGGGTGCGGACTGCGGAGCACCTTGCCCCAGAGCATCCCCGGCTGGCTGAAGTCCGCGCCGAAGCGCGCCTTGCCGGTGACCTTCTCTTCGCCGTCGGGACGAATCGTGCGCTGCCCGACCCAGAGGTTCGCCTCTCCCATCACCCGTTCCCCTTCAACCTGAAAGATGGACGCGGCAAACCATAACCGAAGCGCCCGAGTCTGCGTGTGACCGTCTGGGCCTAGCCCGGACTATTCATGAATGCCCTACTGCGGACGCTACGCGCATTCATGAATATTCCGGGCTCGCTGCGCACGCGCCCTCATTCGTCCATGTACACCCGATGGATAGGTGTGAGATCGTCTTCGGGTGGGCGGGGATTGACGCGCCAGTGCCCCGGATCGCCGCGGCAGACTATGCCGTCGCGCAGCACGCGTTCGGCGTTCGGAAGGACGCCGCAGCTTGATGGGATGTAGCGGAAGGTGAGGCCACAGCGGCGACGGCTTGATCGGTTCGGCGCCGAACCATGCACCAAGGTGCTGGCGTGCAGCGAGATCTGACCGGCTCGCATCGTGTTGCCAACCGGCGCTCCAAAGCGTCCCGGCGTCGGAATCTCCTGTTGCAGGGCCACCTCTCCCTCGGCGGCGCGCCATTCGATGGCGCCGTGGCGATGGCTGCCGGGCAGGAACTGCATCGGCGCATTTGCCTCGTCCACGTCGTCGATGGCAAGCCAGGCGGTGACGGTCTTGGTGGGGCGGACGGGCCAGTAGGTGGCGTCCTGATGCCACGGCACCCGTTTCGGGTCCTCGGGCACCTTGCAGAAGTAATGGCTGGACCAGCAGATGATGTCCGGGCCGATCAGGTCCTCCACATAGTCGAGAATCGCCGGATGCTGGGCCAGGTCCCAGATGCCCTTGCAGCGATTCTGGTAGCCCATGATGGCGTAGGCGTTGCGGCCGTCGCGCATGGCACGCATCCGCTCAAGCAAGCCGTCGAAGTAGACGCGGCTGGCATTGGCCTCCGCCGGTGAGAGGGCGTTCAGCGGGGCGATGTAGCCGCGCTCGTTGAAGCCTCTCACCTGCTCGGCTGAGAGTGTCCGCGCCCGTTCTGGCGCAGCGGAATGGAAGCGGATGTCAGTGTCCATGGCTTGGCGACGGCGGGGTGGAGCCGACACCGTAGCGAAGATCCGCAACGTTTGCTTTCCGTGCCGCATTGGTGCAATTGGTGTGCATATGTGGTGAGCCAGTTCAGACGCTTGCCGCCACCGCCCCGATTGCCCAAACTTGCGTCATCGAACGACAGCGCGGGGAAAGCCATGGTCACGATTCTCGATGGCGGCATGGGGGGCGAAATCCAGCGGCGCGTGCCGGAGGCGGCGCATGGGCTGTGGTCCGCGACCGTCTTGATCGACAACCCGGACCTGGTGACGGACATTCACCGCGAGTACATCGCCGCCGGCGCAACCATCATCATCACCAATACCTACTCGACGATTCCGAGCTATCTCGGCAAGGGCGGCCTCGCGCATCGCTACGTGGAGCTCACCGAGACTGCGGCGCGGCTGGCACGGCAGGCCGCTCCCGAAGGGGGCGGGGTTCTCGTGGCCGGCTCGCTGCCACCACTGTCCGAGAGCTACCGCCCCGATCTGGTGCCAAAGCCGGAGGAGTCCACTCCGGTGTACCGAAACATGGTGCGGACGATGTCGGATCACGTGGACCTGTTCATCTGCGAGACGATGGCATCGGCCGCGGAGGCACACACCGCCGCCCGCGCGGCGCTTGACCTTGGCGGCGGCAAGCCGGTGTATGTCTCCTGGACGCTGAACGAGGAGCCCGGCAGGGGCCTTCGCAGCGGCGAGAGCGTGGCCGAGGCGCACCGCCGCCTCGACGGACTCGCCATCGATGCCTTCCTTTTCAACTGCACCCACCCCGAGGCCATCGAAGTGGCACTGGCCGAGCTTGCCTCGCTCACGGACAAGCCCATGGGCTGCTATCCGAACCGCCTCAACGCCGTGCCCGAGGGCTGGACGCTGGACAACGAGGTAGACATGGGCGGGCGCACGGATCTGCCCCGCGAGCTCTACGTCGCAGCGATCATGCGCTGCATCGATGCCGGCGCCACCATCGTCGGCGGCTGCTGCGGCATCGGGCCAAAGGACATTGAAGCCGTGAGGGAGCGGCTTGCTCGCGAGGCTGCGTAGCGCCCCACCGTTCCTGCATCAACCTGCGTCGAGGGGAAGGCGCCCTGCCCTCCCCTCCGAGGCAGGTCGCAACGAGGCCGCCGAGTGTGGAATTCCCTTTGCTGGTGACAGCCGACGACCGTACCGGGGCGCTCGAAGTCGGTGGCACGGTTGCAGATCTAGGCTTCACGGTTCGGCTGGCGCGAACGCCTACACGCCAGGATGATTGCCTGCTGCTGGATGTCGCCTCTCGCCATGTCGAAGGGGCGGAGGCGGGGCGGCGAGTCGCGGCCGCGCACAGCCTTCCGGCTCGGCACCGCTGCCACAAGATGGACTCGGGCCTGCGTGGCAACTGGGCCCATGAGGCGACAGCGCTGCTCGGTGCGGGGCATCGAGTGGGCGTGATTGCGAGCTATCCCGATGCAGGGCGGCGCTGCCGAAACGGCACGGTGTATGTGCACGGTGTGCCGGTGGCCGAAGGCCCGCTCGGTCGCGATCCGCGCAATCCGTTGCCTTCGAGTCGTCCGGAAGACTACCTGCGCGCCGCCGGGTGCGACGACGCGCTCCGAGACGGCGGCGTGGTCGTGCTCGACGCGGACGACAACGCGGAGCTGCGCGCCGCGGCCATGCGTTGCCACGCGGAATCCAGGCTTCCCGTGGGTGCAACGGGAGCCCTTGCCGCCTACGCCGCAGTCATCCGCAACCGAACCTCGGCGCGGCCCCCAGCGCTGCCAAGGCCGGCCCTTGTCGTCTGCGGCAGTCTGCATCCGTTGAGCCGACGGCAAGTCGCGCGCCTGCCCGCCAAGCAGTTCGACGCGACGGCAATCGACCTCGCGGAGCATGAACTGCGCCAAGGCAACGACGCCGTGCTCGCAACCGCGGACCGTCCAGGCCCGATAGCGGACAGCGTCGCCGAGGCCATGGCCAGCAGAGTCGCGGCCAGTGTCCAGGAACTGCTCACGCGAGGCGTCGTCGGCACCCTGGTCATCCTGGGCGGCGACACAGCCGGCGCGATCCTTGAAAGCCGTTCCCTGCAGGTGGAGGGCTGTGTCGCCACAGGCGTTCCGGTGAGTCGCTTCGAGGGCAATGACCTCTGCATCGTCACCAAGGGCGGCAGCATCGGCGACGAAAACACGCTCTGCCGCATCCTTGCATAGGCAGCGCCGACGCGCCCGCCAAAGGTTGGCACGCTGTTGCCTAATGTCGGAGCAAGGTAGCTGCCGGCGGCAGCGCACGGATTCGGTTCCTCCCCTCGCTGGGTCCGTGCGTTGCCCGCCTCCCCTCTCCACGCTGATCCCGCTGGTCGCCATGCATCACATGGCCGCGGAATCGGGCACTATGTTGGCCCGACGACCACCGCAGTGCAGCCACCAGCGCCTCAACCAACGCCACTCGATGTCCGAAACCACCCAAACAGCCACGTCCCCCTTGCGCCTGCTGGGCGAGCGCGACCTGCGCGTGCTGGCAAGCGTGCTGCCGTTCCTGCTGGAGTTTCGCTTCCGCGTCGCCATCTCGGTAGCGCTGCTCCTGGCATCCACCGGCACCTCGCTGCTGGTGCCGTGGCTGCTTAAGCTCATCGTCGACAACCTCGACGCTACCCAAGTGGGGCCCACGCTGACCGTACCCATGGCGTTGCTGGTGGCCTACGGCCTTGCCCGTTTCGGCATCACCGTGTTCGGCGAGTTGCGCAACGCCCTGTTCGGCACAGTGACAGTGCGCGCCATGCGCAGGGTGTCGCTCAAGGTGCTGGCGCACTTGCACGGCCTCGATCTCGAATACCACCTCTCGCGTCGCACCGGCGGCGTCTCCCGCGACCTCGACCGCGGCGTCAACGGCATCACGGACCTCATGCGGGTGCTGGTGTTCAGCATCTTCCCCACCTTCCTGCAGATCGGCGGCATCACCGTGATTCTGCTCGCCAACTACGATCCCACCTATGCCGTCATCGTCGCCGTCGCCGCAGCCGTGTTCATCGCCTTCACGGTTCGGGTCACCGAGTGGCGCACGCAGTTCATCCGCCGCTCGAACGACGCCAACTCGCGCGCCAACACCCGTGCCATCGACAGCCTCATCAACTACGAAACCGTCAAGTATTTCGGCAACGAGGAGCTCGAGCAGGACGCCTACGACCAGGACCTCGCCGAATGGGAGCGCTGGCGGGCACGCAACCGCTACTCGCTCGCCTTCCTCAACTGCGGGCAGGCGCTGTTCGTCACAAGCGGAATGCTGGCGATGATGATCCTCGCCGCCGGCCAGGTGGCGGACGGCAGCATGACCTTGGGCGATCTCGTGCTCATCAACGCCTTCGCCATGCAGGTATTCGCGCCCCTCAATGCCCTCGGCAGCGTCTACCGGCAGTTGAAGCGGGCGCTTACCGATGTCGAGCGCATGGTGGACATTCTGGAACGTCGCTCCCAGGTGGTGGACGCGCCGGATGCCGTGCCCCTGGCCGCTGGCGATGCCAGCATCGAGTTCGACCGGGTGAGCTTCGCCTATCACCCCGAACGGCCGATCCTGCACGACGTGAGCTTCGTCGTGGCACCCGGCGAGAAGGTGGCCCTGGTGGGACCAAGCGGCGCAGGCAAGTCCACTGTTGCGCGGCTGCTCTACCGCTTCTACGACGTGGACGCCGGCGAGGTGCGCATCAACGGCAGCAACATCACCGGACTCCAGCAGGACAGCCTCCGCGCCAGCATCGGCATGGTGCCGCAGGACACGGTGCTGTTCAACGACACCCTGATGCACAACCTTCGCTATGGCCGCCCGGATGCGAGCGATGCGGAAATCCGCGAGGCGGCAAGGCTCGCCCACCTGCACGAGTTCATCGAGCGGCTGCCGGCCGGCTACGAGACCACGGTGGGCGAACGCGGCCTCAAGCTCTCCGGCGGCGAAAAGCAGCGCATCGCCATCGCCCGCGCCATCCTCAAGCGGCCAGCGTTCATGCTGTTCGACGAGGCCACCTCGTCGCTCGACTCCGGCACCGAGCAGGCCATCCTCGCGGCGCTGGCCGAAGTGGCGCGCAGCCGCACCACCGTGGTCATCGCCCATCGCCTGTCCACCGTGCAAGACGCCGACCGCATCGTCGTGCTCGACAAGGGCGAGGTGGCGGACCGCGGCACGCATTCGGAACTGCTGTCCAGAGGCGGCCTCTATGCCGAGCTGTGGGCCATGCAACAACGGGACCGGGCTGCCTGACCCCATGTCCTTGTGCGCCTCGCGGCGCGTCCTTACCGACCAACCCCCAGCCATCCTGGGCGCCTGCCGTAGAAAACGGCGCTGGCTCCTGGCCGGAGGGTGAGCGTCAGCGAACCCGGAGGCCGGCAGGACCTCGTCAGCGCCGCCGGTTGAGCGAGCGCTTGCCGCTGCGGACGCGCTTGCGCTTGGTCTCCGCTCTCTTGTGCGCCTTGCGTTCGGAACGGGCGTTGCGGATCAGCCTGGCCGCCCGTTCTCGCATCTTGTCTTGGTGCCGCTGTTCCTTCAGTTCGTGGCGTGCCCTCGCGCGCTCCGCCCGCGGGTCTTCGTCGCATGGGTCGTCGTCGAGGTCGGAACCGGGCCCCGGCGAGCCGTTGTCGCCGCTTCCACCCGGCTCGTGCGGGTGCTTCGGCAGTGGCAAGGCAAAGTGAAAGCGGCCCGCGGGCATGGGCTTGCCGCCGAAGAGCAGCGCGGCGCTTTGCGGCGCGCCCGTCCGGCGACGCGCTCGCGACGGGCGGGGGCCCCTCGACGCGCCGGAACCAGGGCCCGTCCGCCCCCCACAGGGCATCCCTTGCATGGTCTCGGCCAGGTGCTCCGCCTCGTCGACATCGATGTGTCGGCCATAGGCGAGCAGCTCGCCGGTCTCGGCGTCGCGAACCTCCTGCCAGTCCTCGCCAGAGGGCGAGCCGTCGGGATTGAACGGGGTGGGGATGCCGCCCAAGGGCGTCTTTTTCAACACGATGCTTCTCCTTCGTTTCGCGCGTCCGCAACCGGACGAAAGTCGAAGGAGGAGGGTAGAAATGCGCGGGGCTGGGGTATGCACGCCGAGCGCCCCACGCTTTGTGCGAGATTCGCCCCACACTTGTAGGACATCTCTTATGGCGTGCGGGCCTTTGGATATCTCTTGCAGCGCGCGGGCCTATGGAGGGAGGGCGTGTCGCCCTCCATCGCGCCGCCGGCGCGTCCTCGAGGGTCACGCACGCCGGCAGTTGGCCAATTGAGGTCCCTTGGTCGCAGTGACACCCCCGGGCGGGGGGGCGAGCGCCCCTAGCAGGCGCGACGCCCTCCCTCCAAGCGAAGTCAGCGCCAGCGGGGTGGGGAGTCCCAGTTGAACGGTTCGATGCCGTCGTCGTTGATGAGCCAGACCGAGGCTGAGGCGTTGCCTTGGTCCAGTTCGAGAAAGCCGAGTGTGCCGTACTGGGTGTCGTAGTTGTGCGGATAGATGGGCGAGCCCGGGTTGACGCAGAAGACCCCCTCGCATTCGCCGATGAACTCGGTGTGGGTGTCGCCGGAGACGATCACGCCGGGTTTCCGCTCGGGCCAGAAGCGCTCGATCCAGCGCGCCAGGGCGAAGTCGGGGTTGTTGGTCGCCTCCACCGGGATGTAGTGCGTGAGCCCCACCGTGAGCCCCTCGAGGTCGTCGAAGGTCCAGACGTATTTCACCCGCTCATCTTCCGGCTGGATCGGCCGCCCCCCGGAGCCGTCTTCGCCGTTGCCTCGGGCGCAGTAGACGGGCGCGATGCGCTCGAACTCGTCGAGCAGGGCAAGGTCGTGAACGTCGCCGCCGTGGAAGATGCAGTCGACGCCGGCGAAGGCATCGAACACCTGCGGCCAGAGCTCGGCGCGGGCCTCGGGAATGTGGGTGTCGGCGACCAAGCCAATCTTCATGGGCATGGGAAGGTTCCTCGTCGGCCCCGGAACCGCTTTGCGCGACGCGACGGCTCCAGGTCGAAGTTCGACAGGTTGTTGCGGCGCGCGTACCCTACGCGACCTTGTGAAGCCATGACAAGCGATTCGCAGGAGGGGAAGCCATGCTCGACTGGCCGGCGCTGAAGGAGCGCGCCAACGAGGACGCCGAGTTTCGCCTCCACGCGAGGCTCTGGAACGCCACGCTGCGGCTCGGTGTCGGGCAGCGCAACACCCGCCTCGACATTCGGGACGGGCAGGTGGCCGGCGCCGCGCCGTGGGCTGGCGGCATGGCCAGCCACCTTGCGATCCAGGCGGAGGAAGACGAGTGGGAACGCTTGCTGGCGGCAACGCCGCGACCGTTCTATCAGGACCTCTACCCCGCCGCCATCCACCACGGCTTCACCGTGGTCGGCGACCACACCAACTACTGCGCCTACTATCCGGCCGTTCGCCGCCTCATCGAAATCATGCGGGAGATGCACAATGCCTGACACGGTTCGCTTCGACGCCGCTCAAGGGCGCTATGTGCATCTGCCGCTGACAAGCGACGGCGAGTCGGCGCCCACCGACTATCGGGTCTATTTCGAGGAGACCGGCTCAGGCGACGTGGGGCTCCTCCTGCAACACACCGCCGGCGCCGATGGCCGCCAGTGGCGCCATGTGCTGGAGGACGAGGAGCTGCAATCGAAGTTCCGCATGGTGGCCTACGACCTGCCCTGCCACGGCAAGTCGGTGCCGCCGGAGGGCGAAGAGTGGTGGCGCAGGGAATACCGCCTCACCCGCGAGTTTCTCATGTCGGTGCCGCTCGCGCTCTCGGGCGCGTTGGGGTTCGACCGCCCGGTGTACATGGGCAGTTCCATCGGCGGCCATCTGGCCATCGATCTCGCCCTCTACCACCCGCACAGCTTCCGTGCGGTGGTGGGGCTCGAGACGGTGCCCTACACGCCAGGCGGCTTCAACATGGAGTTCTACCACCCGGAAGTGAACAACGACTTCAAGGCGCATGTCATGTACGGGATGATGGCGCCGACGAGCCCGGAGGCGCTCAGGCGCGAAACCGCATGGGTGTACAGCCAAGGCGCGCCGGCGGTGTTTCGCGGCGACCTCTACTACTACTCGGTGGACCACGACGTGCGCAACACCGCCGCCACCATCGACACGAACGTCTGTTCCGTGGACATCCTCAACGGCGAATACGACTGGAGCGGCACCCCGGCCGGCGGCGAGGAGCTGGCGGCCATGATTCCCGGCGCCCGCTATCGGACGATGGAGGGCCTCGGCCACTTCCCCATGAGCGAGCACCCGGAGCGGTTCCTGAAGGAGATCCGCCCGGTGCTGGACCGAATCCTGACGGGCGCGGCTGCATAGCGGCGCCACCAAGGCCCGCCCACTTGGCGAAGTCGGTCAACCTAGCAGCCTGTCGGACTTTGCCGTCTCGGCGAAGTCCGACAGCGGTGATAGGACGGCTTGGGCTGGGGCAGGAAGCGTTGTCCGAAGGCAACGGTTCTTGTGGCGCTGGCAGCCTGTCGGACTTTGGGCGGCGAAGGCGGATGTTGGCGGCTTGTGGACGGGGGTGCGCCCCCGGGGCTCTCGGACTGCCGCATCCGGGCGGGCGATTGCGGCGTGTCCGGCGCGGCAGGTCTGGGATGTCGTCGCCGATGTGGCTCCGGTGGGCTGGAGAAGGCCCGGATCCGGGGTTCCGGGGCGGCTTCCAGCCCCGATTCACGCCGCCGTGAGGTTGTGCAGCCGCTTGCAGTTGTACGCCAGCATCGCCAGGCACCACTCGCCCTCCACCTTCTCGATGCCGCGCAGCAGGAACTGACGGAACCCCATCGCCTGCTTCACCACCCCGAACACCGGCTCCACCGTGTGCTTGCGAACCCGGTAGCGCTGCCGGTTCCCCTCCTCGTCCAGCTTCGCCCGCATCGCCTTGATCCACTCCGCCTTCGGCTCCTTCGCCGGACGCTCCTCCGCCGGCTCCGGGCGGAAGTCGTGCTGCCGCCGGCCGCCCTCCGCGCCCGTCGCCACCAGCAGGTCCATGCCGCGGCCCTCCAGCTCCGCCACCTCGCTTCCCGACGCGTAGCCGTTGTCCGCCAGAACCCGATCCGGCACCCCAACCGCCGCCGGCACCGCGTCCACGTCCGCGACCAGCTCCCGGCGGTCGGTCGCGCTCCGGCTCACCCGACAGCCCAGCACCAGCTGGCTGCCGTCCGCGTCCACCACCGCCTGCGCGTTGTACGCCTGCCGGCACTCGTGACGCTCGCTCTTCTTCATCACCCCGCTGTCCGCGTCCGTCAGGTTGACCTGCTCGTCCGGCCTCGGCTTCCCGTCTGGCGGCTTCGGATGCCGACCCTTCGCAGAGCCCTTGCGCGCATCACGCGCCGCCACCTTGCGCTCGTACTCCTCGCGCTCCGACTCCGCACGGCGCTCCGCCCGCTCCTTCAGCTCCGCGCACGCCCGGTCCAGCTTCGCCTTCAGCGCCTCCCGCCGCGACAGCTCCGCAGGAAGACGCTGCGGATCGACCTCGTCCGACGCGTCCGTCCGCTCCGCCTCCGCCAGAAGACCGTCGATCTCCTGCTGAAGCTGCGCCCGCAGCTCCTCCGCACGGTCGTGCCGGATGCCGTTGCGAAGGCTCGCGTTCGCGTCCACCTTCGTCCCGTCCACGCTCACCGTCCCCACCCGAAGAAGCCGCAGTTCCCGCGCCAGAAGCAGAACCTGCAGGAACGCCTCCCCAACCGCCTCGAAGTTCTCCCGACGGAAACGGCAGATCGTGTCGTGGTCCGGGTGGCTGTCCGCCGTCAGGTACCGGACGCACAGATCCCGGTGCGTCGCCCGCTCGATCCGCCGCGAGCCGAACGTCCCGGTCGCGTAGCAGTACACCAGCAGCGCAAGCATCATCCGCGGGTGGCACTGCGCAGAACCCGTGCCGCGCTCGTTCACCCGGAACCGCGACATCGAAACCCGCTCCACCGCCTCCAGCACGAAGTGCACCAGGTCGTCCTCGGGAACCCACTCCCGCATGTCCGGCGGCAACAGGTACGGCTGGCTCCGATCCGACGGCACGAACTTCGGCATCTCGAAATGGCCTCCCCAAACGGCGGGCGCCATTGTAGTGACGCAGGCACCAAAGTCCGACAGACTGCTAGCGCGCCCTTGCGGGCGCGTCGGCAGTTCGCTTCGCGAACTGCTTGGCCTTCGGGCTCGCATTCGCTCGCACCTTCGGCTACGAGCCAACGCCGTCTTCTACGGCGCAGCCTCCTAGCCGGCCGCCACCAGTTCTCGGTTCATCGTCTTCACGGCGGGAGACAGCGCCAGCAACACGCCGATCAGCACCATGAAGATCAAGCCGCTGACGACCAGGGCCACCGCCACCCCCTGCCACTCCGCCACCAGGCTGATGGGAATGACGCCGAGCGGCATCAGGCCGTGGGACATCATGTCGATGCTCATCACCCTGCCGCGCATCTGCGGCTCGGTGCAGGTTTGCAGCAGGCCCCGGTTGAGCGACATGTTCCACGACGAAAGCCAGCCGTAGGCCGCCGCGGCCACGGCGGCAAAGGCGAATCCGCTGGCAAACCCGAACGCCACCGTGGCAAGCGCCCAGGCGAAGCAGGTGCCGATCACCCAGGCACCCTTGTGGTCGAAGTCCCCAGCGGCCGCCAGCATCAACGAACCCAGGATCGCGCCTCCCCCCATGGCGGAAAGCAGGAACCCGAGATCATCCGGCCCGCCACCCAGAATGTCCTCCACAAACGCCGGCATCAGCGTATTGAGCGGCATGCCGAACAGGAACGGCACGATGGAGAGGAGGATCAAGGCGAGCAGCGGGCCGCTGTGAATCACGTAGCGCACCCCGGCGACCATCTCCGAGACATGCCCGGCAGCGTGGTGGTCCTCGTGTGGCTCGCCAGGCTTCGACACCACAAGCAGCGTCGCGGCCGAGCCGAAATAGAGCACCGCGATGACGATGTAGACGATGCCAACGCCAAACGTGCTGGTGGTGTCGCCAGCGGCGAGCACCGCGATCAGGATGCCGGCGAGCGCCGGCGCGACGATGCGGGCGAAGTTCATGCCCGTGGTGTTGAGCGCCATGGCCGGGATGATGAGTTGATCCGGCACGAGGTCTGGCACGAAGGCATTGCGCGCCGGGATCGACAGCGCCAGGACCGCGCCGTTGAAGGCGCCGAACCAGATGAAATCCCAGAACTCCACCCGGTCTGAAAGGATGATGATCGCCATCAGCACGGTGGCGATGCAGTTCAGCATCTGTGCACCGACGAGGATGGACCGCTTCGGCAGCCGATCCGCCACCACCCCGCCCCAGAGCGAGAGAAGTATCTGCGGCACCATGAACGACATCGCGACCCATGCGAGATCCAGCGCCGAGGACGTGAGCGCATAGACCAGCCACCCCCGCGCCACCATCTGCATGTTCACGGCGAACGAGGAAGCCACGTTGCCCGCCCATAGCCAGCGAAAGTCGCGGGCGCGCAGCGTGTGGGAGATGTCGCGGGCAGCCAAAAGGGGGAGCCTTTAGATCGTGGGGGAATGGACCGCGGTTGCGCAAGGAACCGGTCGGGCCATCCCCAGCGGAGTGGCCTTGGGTTCCATGAGGGCGTCCGGGGCGAAAGCGCCGCATCGTATCACGACCTTGCCGGCGGGCGTGCTTCCGAGTGCTGAGGCCGTTTGAGTCCCGTGGCCGAATGCCGCATCATCCCGGTCACGCCCGCGCCCGTAGCTCAGTTGGATAGAGCGTTGGCCTCCGGAGCCAAAGGCCACAGGTTCGAATCCTGTCGGGCGTGCCAGATCGACGGAACTGCCAAGTCCTCCTCCTACCGAGAAAGGCACCCTCGCTTTCGGTTGGGGGGTGGCCTCGTCTCGGCATCGGCATGGGGCATGGGTCGCAGTGGCACGCGCCGTTCAATCGGCGCATGATTGGCGGATCGAGAGGAGGAACACCCAATGGCACACGATCTCATCGTTCGCGGCGGACGCATTGTCGACGGCACCGGCGCCGAGCCCTTTCACGGCGACGTCGCCATCGACGGCGACACCATCGCAGCCGTCGGCAAGGTGGATGGCAGCGCGGCACGCGAAATCGACGCCGCTGGCGCAACCGTCACGCCCGGCTTCGTCGATCTGCACACCCACTTCGATGCCCAGGCTGGCTGGGACCCGCTGCTGACACCGGTTTCCTGGCACGGCGTCACGACGGCCCTCTTCGGCAACTGCGGCGTGACGTTCGCGCCCTGCAAGCCGGCGGACCGGGAGTTCCTGGCCGGAATGATGGAGACTGTGGAGGACATCCCCAAGAACGCCATCCTCACCGGCCTGCCGTGGGATTGGGAATCCTACGGGCAGTACCTCGATTCCATCGAGAAGCTGCACCCCGCCATCAACATCACGGGCCTCGTCGGCCACTGCGCATCCCGCTTCTATGTCATGGGCGAGCGCGCCATCGAGGAGGACGCCAGCGAAGACGAGATTCGCCAGATCGCCGAACTCGTCGGACAATCCGTGAAGGAGGGCGCGGTGGGCTTCTCCACCAACCGCCTGCCCGGCCACGTGCTGCCGGACGGTCGCTCCATTCCCGGCACCTTTGCCCGGGAGGAGGAACTCGTCGCCATCTCCCGCGCCGTCGGCCAGAACGGCGGCATCCTGCAGAGCGTGCTCAACTACAGCAAGCTCGACGAGGAGATGGCCATCCTCACCAAACAGGTGCGCGCGGCCGGAACCCGCATCCTGTTCAGCGCCCCCTACAACCCGGGGCCGGACGGAATCGGCACGGGCTATGACGGCGCCATCGCCGCCATGCAGGCCGAAGGGCTCGACGTGAACGCACTCACGCTGCCGCGCAGCGGCGGCTTCCTTTCCGGCCTCACCACCGGCATCGCCTTCACCACCCCGGCCTGGGGCAAGCTGCGCAAGCTCGACTTCGAGGGCCGCCTGGCGCTCATCCAGGACGAAGACGAACGCGCCAAGCTGATCGAGGACGCGAAGAAGCACCCGCAGGTGGAAGAGGCGGCGAAGAACTTCTACTGGCTCGGCGACGAGGAGCGTCCCCAGTACGCCCGCGACGCCAGCGAGAGTCTTTACAGTCAAGCAAAGGCGGCCGGCCGCCATCCGGTCGAGCTCTGGCTCGACAAGATGCTGGAGACGGACGGCAAGGCGCTCTTCCACGTGCGCTTCTTCAACCACAATCTGGAAACGCTGAAGTCGTTCCTCACCACGGACTGGATTCTGCCCGGCATCGGCGATGCCGGCGCCCACGTCAGCCAGATCATGGACTCCGGCTGGACCAGCTTCCTGCTCGCCCACTGGCATCGCGAGAACGATCTGTTCACGATCCAGGAGGCTGTACGCCGCATGACCAGCGCCTCGGCGCGGGTAATCGGCTTCAGCGACCGCGGCGCGCTCAAGCCCGGCATGAAGGCGGACGTGAACGTCATCGACATCGACCGGGTGGCCGAACGCCAGCCGGTGCTGGTGCACGACTTCCCGGACGGCGCGCCGCGCCTGATCCAGAAGGCAATGGGATACCAGGCCACTGTCTGCAACGGCGACGTGATCCTGGAGAACGACGAACACACCGGCACCCGTGCCGGCCGCGTGCTGCGCAATCCGGCAAGCTGCTAGCCGGATCATTCATGGATGCGCGCAGCGAGGGCGACGAGACGCCGCTGTGGCTGACGCGCACGCGTGCCAGGAGGTACGGACTGGAGCGAGCCGAAAATGGCCAGCTTTGACTACATCATTGTCGGTGCCGGCTCCGCCGGCTGCGTCCTTGCCAACCGGCTGAGTGCGGGCTCCGCCCACTCCGTGCTTCTGCTGGAAGCCGGTGGGCGCGACTGGAGCCCGCTCATCCACATTCCGGTCGGTTTCTGGAAGATGATCGAGCGGCCTAGCGTCAACTGGTGCTTCGACACCGAGCCCGAAGAAGGCACGCACAACCGCCGCATTCCCATCCCCCGCGGCAAGGTGCTGGGCGGCTCGAGTTCCATCAACGGCATGCTCTACGTGCGCGGCCAGGCGCTCGACTACGACACCTGGGCGCAGCTTGGCAACCGCGGCTGGTCCTACGAAGAAGTGCTGCCCTTCTTCAAGCGCTCGGAGAACTGCGAACGCGGCGGCGACGACTACCGCGGCAGCGGCGGCGAACTCAACGTCGCCGACATGGTGGAGACCCATCCCCTGCTCAATGCCTTCGTCGACGCCGGCACCGAGATCGGCTACCCCGCCAATCCCGACTACAACGGTGCCTCGCAAGAGGGCTTCGGCATTTATCAGGTAACCCAGCGCAACGGCCGCCGCTTCTCCAGCGCCCGCGCCTTCCTCGATCCCGCCCGCAGCCGTTCCAACCTCACCATCGCCACTCGGGCAATGGCGCAGTGCGTGCTCACCGAGAACGGTCGCGCCACCGGCGTGCGCTATTTCCAGGGCGGCGGCGCACCCATCGAGGCGACGGCAAATCGCGAGGTGATTCTCGCCGCCGGCGCCGTGCAGTCCCCGCAGCTTCTCGAACTGTCCGGCATCGGCGACGCCGAACGACTGCGCGGCCTCGGCATCGACGTGGCGCACAACCTGCCCGGCGTCGGCGAGAACTACCGCGACCACTACTCAAGCTCCGTCGCCTGGCGCGTCAAGGGCACCACCACCCTCAACGAGCAAACCCGGGGCGCGCGCATCGTCTTCGAGGCCCTGAAGTACGGCCTTGCAAGAAAAGGCGCCTTCACCTACACCGCCGGCATCGCCCACGGCTTCGTCCGCACCCGCACCGAACTCGAAACGCCCGACGTGCAGTTCCACTTCGCCCACGCCAGCTACGCCCGCAGCCGCAAGCGCGGCTCGCTCGAAAAGGAACCGGGCATGACCTGCTCGGTGTGCCAGCTTCGTCCCGAAAGCACCGGCTCCATCCACATCCAAAGCGCCGACCCCAACGCGCAGCCCGCCATCCGCCCCAACTTCCTCGACGACGCCATCGACCGCGCCGCCCTCATCGAGGGCATGAAGATCGCCCGCCAAGTGGGCGCAGCGCCATCCCTGGCCGCCTACGCCGACCACGAGCTCTACCCCGGCGACGGCGTCCGGACCGACGACGAAATCCTCGACTTCTGCCGCCGAACCGGCGCCACCGTCTTCCACCCCATCGGCACCTGCAAGATGGGCAGCGACCGCATGGCCGTTGTGGACGACCGCCTCCGCGTCCACGGCATCCAGGGCCTGCGCGTAGCCGACGCCTCCATCATGCCAACGCTGGTCTCCGGCAACACCAACGCCCCCGCCATCATGATCGGCGAAAAGGGCGCGGCGATGGTGCTTGAGGACGACGTCCGCGCTTGACTAATGCTGTATGAAAGTGCATGATGCAATGCATGCTGGCCCCCACAGACAAGCAAATGGCAACAGTGCCGTCACTGTGCAAGACAGTCCCAGACAGGACACCATGGCTGGTGCGGGGGTTCACGGTCGCCGCGAGTCGTGGCTGTTGGAACGCCGCTACCGCTCCCACAGGCGACGCTGCGACGTCGGAACGCCCCGCCTAATGGCTCTCCCGCGTGACCTGCTGGCTCTCCGCCATGAAGAGTGGCATGAATGGCTTCACCGGGAACTGCCGCCACCGGAGCTACCTGAAGATGCCCCCGAGATAATCGACCTGTTTGCGGGCTGCGGGGGTTTGTCGCTTCCGTTTGAGGTCTGCGGCTTCCGGGCAATCGGGTACGAGAAGAACGCGGCTGCGGTTGAGACCTATGCCCGGAATCTCGCCGGCGACTGCCATGAGTCCTTCCTTACGATAGGACTGCCAGAGAGACCCTCCGGGGTGGATGTCATCATCGGCGGGCCGCCATGCCAACCGTTCAGTCAGTTCGGGTATCAGCGTGGCAGGCAGGATGACCGAGACGGTCTGCCCATTTTCATAGACGCCATGAGGCGCTTCCGTCCCAAGATTGCGGTAATGGAGAATGTCCGCGGGCTTCTCTTTCGCAACAAGGGTTATCTCCGCACCGCTACACAGGACATGGAGCACCTTGGCTACACCGTCCATGCGAAAGTGCTGAAGGCGGTGGAGTATGGCGTCCCGCAAAAGCGGGAGCGCGTGTTCATTGTAGCGTCGCAAGTTGGCTGGCAGTGGCCGGAAAGGGCTGTGGACGCCCCGGTAACAGCCGGTGCCGCACTGGGCCCGTTGGCGGCAACCGAAGACGAACACAGCAAGTACCTGACACCGAACATGGACGAGTACATTGCCCGATACGAAGAGAAAAGCCACTGCGTGACGCCTAGGGATCTGCATCTAGATCGACCGGCCCGGACGGTGACGTGCCGGAACCTAGGCGGGGCAACCGCGGATATGCACAGGCTGAAAATGCCCAGCGGAAAGCGGCGCATGTTGACGGTTCGGGAAGGGGCACGGCTGCAATCCTTCCCAGATTGGTTCGACTTCGCCGGCACAGAGTACGAACGCTGTGAGCAAATCGGCAACGCTGTCCCGCCACTCTTGGGTCTTGCGGTGGCGCGACAGGTCCGCAAGGCGTTGGAGTCGCCATCCTATTGTGGCAGGAGGGAAAAGATGAATAATGAATTGCTCGCAACCGACCGCATTGCCGAAATGGTAGAGGAAGCGCTGAACATACTCCGCCTCGTCGGTGTCCCAGTTCGCGACATGACCAAGAGGCGGAAGGAGCGCGCTGCGAAGGCGTTGCTGGCGGTTGCCGGCATCAAGCCAGACATGCAATGGACCAGCGCGACTAGTCACTTCAAAGGGACGGCGAAGCCCCTCAAAACGCGTGACATCATCAAGTTCTGGAACGAACACTACGGAGAAAACATCGCCGATTCGTCCTACGACGACGTTCGCCGCAAAGACCTCAATCTCCTTGTGGAGGCTGGGCTGGTCGTGAGCAGCGCGGCCGATCCCGCAGCGGACGTGAACGACGGAACAAGAGGTTATTCCATACCGCTTGAGGCACTGGAGCTTCTGCACGGCTACGACACGCCCAAATGGGAGGATTGCCTTCTGAACTTCCGCGCCTCGGCAGGAGCTCTGAAGGATCGGTTGAGCAAGGCTCGCGCATTCAAGATGGTGCCGGTCACGCTACCGGACGGACGCCGATACAAGCTCTCGCCCGGCCCGCACAACGAGATTCAGAAGGCAGTGATCGAAGAATTCCTACCGCGCTTTTCAGAGGGCGCGGAGGTTCTTTACGTCGGAGACGCCGACAAGAAAATCCTGCATTTGGACGGCGACAGGCTGCGCGATGTCGGCATTCGCGAATTGGACCGGGGGACACTCCCCGACATCATCGCCTATGAAGAAAATCGGAACTGGCTGTTCCTGGTCGAAGCCGTCCACTCATCAAACCCAATCAGCGAGATGCGCCACCTCGCGCTACAACGCTTGACGAAGGACGCTACCGCAGGTTGCGTTTTTGTTAGCGCGTTCGCCGACACTGCGGGGTTTTCTCGATTCTCAAAAGAGATAGGGTGGGAAACCGAAGCGTGGATCGCGAGCGCCCCCGAACACATGATCCACTTCAACGGTGGGCGATTCCTCGCCCCACATCGCGACCCGACGGAAGGTGCACCCCGATCATCGAATGTTGCGAGTAAGTAACCGCAGCACCGGATGACGTCATGCGGCTTTTGATACGGTAGCGAGAACGACAACACACTCTTCGGACCTATTGGGTCGTGATCGACCCATTCTTCGGCAGCGGAGGCATGCGACCTGCGGTAAGCACGGCGTCGAGGGACTACCTCAGGAGGTTTCTGGTCGCTGCTGGGCAACGTCCTGAATTCCGTGCTGTTGCTGCTCATCGGTCTGGAAGTGCTGGTGGTCGCTAGCCCGACTTCGACAACTCAGGGTGTTTCGGCGTGATATCGACGGATGTTGCGTTGCAAGTGCCTGTTTTCGTTGACCGGCGATTCGTGGAACGGGCTGTAGTGCCGACCTTGGTCCTTGACGGGGCCGCGCGTTCGGGCAGGCTGTCGGACCATGTTCGTGCGCGCCAGGAGACGCTTCAAGGACGGCAAGGAGCACCGCTACTGGAGCGTCGTGGAGAACTGCCGCAACCCCGACGGCCGGGCGGTGCAGCGCCAAGTGCTGTATCTGGGCGAGATCGACGACAGCCAGCGGGCGGCGTGGTGCCGGTCGATCGAGATTCCGTGCGGCGCGTCGGGTTCCAGGCCGGGGGCGCTGTTCCCGGCGGACCGGGAGGCGCCGGAGCTGGACTGCGAGGTGGTGCGCATCGAACTCGGAGGTCTGCGGCTGCGGCGGGCGCGGCAGTGGGGGGCGTGCTGGCTGGCGCTGGTGCTCTGGGAGCGCCTGGAGCTGGACCGGTTCTGGCGCCCGCGGCTGCCGCCGAGCCGGCAGGGCACGCGCTGGCTGGACGTGCTGAAGACGCTGGCGTGCTGCCAGCTGATCGATCCGGGCAGCGAGTGGCGGCTGCACCGGCACTGGCACGAGCACAGCGCCATGGGGGATCTGCTGGGCCGGCCGGCGCAGGTGGTGGGCGGCCACACGCTGTGCCGCTGCCTGGACAGGCTGCTGGTCCACAAGCGCGCGTTCTTCTCGTTCCTGCGGGAGCGCTGGGAGACGCTGTTCGACGCCCGCTTCGACGTCCTGCTCCACGACCTGACGTCCACCTACTTCGAGAGCGACCCGCCGTTCGACGACAAGCGCCGGTTCGGCTGCAGCCGCGACAAGCGCCCGGACTGCGTGCAGGCGGTGATCGCGCTGGTCGTCACCCCGCAGGGCTTTCCGCTGGCCTGCGAGGTGATGCCGGGCAACACCAGCGACAAGACCACGCTGGCGGACTTCCTGGAGAGGATCGAAGACCAGCACGGCCGGTCCGACCGGGTCTGGATCATGGACCGGGGGATCCCGACCGAGGAGGCGTTGGCGGCGATGCGGGCCGGCGATCCCCCGGTGCGCCATCTGGTCGGCACGCCCAAGGGCCGTCTGACGCGGCTGGAGAAGTCGTTCGCGGGGCTGCCCCGGCGCGAGGTCCGCGAGTCCGTCGAGGTGAAGCCTCTGGCCGAGGACGGCGAACCGTACATCCTGGCCCAGAGCCGGGCGCGCATCGCCAAGGAGCGCGGCATGCGGCGGCGGCGCCTGAAGAAGCTCTGGCGGCGTCTGCACGAGCTGCGCGGGCAGTCGTTGAAGCGCGACGAGCCGCTGCTCGGGCTCGGCGCCGCGAAGAAGGAGGCGGGGCGCGCGTGCCATCTGGTCGAGATCCGCCTGCCTGCGGCGGACGAGTCCGTGACCCCGGAGACCTTCGCCTTCGCGCTGCGCCGCGACCGGCTGCGCCGGGCGAGACGCCGCGAGGGGCGCTGTCTGCTGCGCTCCAATCTCACCGGCGAGGACCCCGCCACGCTGTGGCGGTACCACACGCGGCTCACCGAGATCGAGCAGGCCTTCAAGGAACTCAGGCACGACCTCGCCGTCCGTCCGGTCTTCCACCAGCGCGAGGACCGGATCGAGGCGCACATCTTCGTCGCCTTCGTCGCCCACTGCCTGCACGTCACCCTGAAGAACCTGGCGCGGCCGCGCGCGCCGGGCCTTGCGCCCAGCGCCATTCTCGAGAAGTGCTCCACCATGCAGATGGTGGATGTCCATCTGCCGACCACCGACGGGCGGCACCTCGTGCTGCCCCGCCGTACCGACCCGACCCGCGATCAGCCACTGCTGCTTCATCAACTCGGTCTGGAACTGCCGGAACAGCCGCCCCCTCGAATCTCCGCCTGACCCGCCGCCCGCGCCAACCGCCCGGCACCTTGTAGTGCCGACCTTTCGTGCCCGTGGACAATGAATCAACGACTTACACGCGTGAAACGGTTGAGTTGTCGAAGTCGGGCTAGCGCTGGCTTGGGCTTCTAGTGGGCCAGCCTTGCCGCCACCCCCGTGGTCCTCGCCGCACGCTGGCTGAGCGTCGCCTTGGCGCGAACCATGCTGGATCGCTGGGGGACACTCGAGAGGGGCGCCGTCACGGCGCTGACTTGGGGCGGCCGGCGGGGAGGCATCGCCGTGGCCCTGGCGCTTTCGCTACCGGCCAGTAGTGTCCTCTCTCGGTCTCCGTAGCGGACCGGATCCGGAGGACGGGCGGCGGAAGCTCGGATGGCTGAACGGGCTCGGGACATGAAGATGGCTCTGGTGCGCCGGAGTTGCGGAAATCGGAGTCTATCTTTGCAAATTGAACGGCTATCGTTCAATATTCATAGATGAGTGAAATTTCCAGAGAATCGCATGAACGGCATCTGGCCAGGCTGTTGCGGGAAAATCCGGTGGTGGCGCTGCTTGGGGCGCGGCAAGTGGGCAAGACGACGCTTGCCAAGGCGTTGATGCGCGGATGGGAGGGAGAGGCGACCCGGTTCGACCTTGAGGACCCTCGCGACCTCCGTCAGCTTGACGAGCCGATGCTCGCCCTCGAAGCCCTGCGCGGACTTGTCGTCATCGATGAGGTGCAACGTCGTCCCGAACTCTTTCCGGTGCTGCGGGTGCTGGCGGACCGAACTCCTTCGCCGGCGAAGTTTCTGGTGCTGGGCAGCGCCTCGCCGGATCTGCTGCGCCAAAGTTCGGAATCGCTCGCCGGCCGCATCGCCTTTCATGAACTACCCGGTTTCGACATGACGGAAGCGGGGCCGAAGAACTGGCGCCGCCTGTGGCTTCGCGGGGGATTCCCGCGGGCCTATCTGCCGCCCACGCATCGGCAAAGCCTCGAATGGCGAAGGAACTTCACCCGCACTTTCCTGGAAAGGGATTTGCCAGCGTTTGGCTCCAAGGTTCCCTCGCGCACCATGTCGGACTTCTGGTCGATGCTCGCCCATTATCATGGCCAAACCTGGAACGGTTCCGAGATCGGACGATCATTCGGGGTTTCGCATACCGCTGTCCGCCGCTACCTCGACTTGCTGAGTTCGACCTTCATGGTGCGCCAATTGCGGCCCTGGATGGGGAATCCCGGCAAACGCATCGTCAAGTCTCCCAAGGTCTACATCGCCGATTCCGGCTTGCTCCACAGCCTGCTCGGGATCGAATCACCGGCGGACCTTGCCGCGCATCCGAAGGTGGGCGCCAGCTTCGAGGGATTTGCGCTGGAGCAGGTTCTGCGGCTGCCAGAAATCCGATCCGGCGATGTCTGGTTCTGGGCAACCCAGGGCGGTGCCGAGCTCGATCTGCTGGTGACTCGCGGCGCTCGAAAACGGGGTTTCGAGTTCAAGCGAACCGATGCTCCAAAACGCACGCGCTCGATGCTCGCTGCCCTGGAATCGCTCCAGCTTGAAAGGATCGACGTCATCTATCCCGGCGACCGCGCCTACCGCCTGCACGAGCGGATATGGGCAGTTCCGTTGCAAGGTCTGTTGAATATCCCCGCCGGAAGCGAACTGCCAAACCGGGAGTAACCTGGAAGTATTGGCCTTGGGCGAAATGTTCCCGTGGAGTCGAGTGTGTCGGGGTGGGTCTCGGTCAGGGTGCGATTCCCGACACACAAACATGTCGTCCCACAGGCGCAGGCGTCGATTTCTCACACGCAAAGCCCTCATCTACCTGCCTCCGAACGCCGCGGGGGCTCACCCCCGTGCCGAAAGCCCCCCATCCACCGGCAGGCAGACCCCGGTGATGTACTGCGCCGCGTCCGAGGCGAGGAACGCGGCGGCGTGGGCCACGTCCCAGCCGGTGCCTTGTTGGCGCAGCAGGGGCACTTGGCCGGCGCGTTCGGCGCGGATTTCCTCGCGGGAGCGGTTCTGTTCGCTGGCGCGGCGTTCGATGGCCATGGGGTGTCCATCAGGCCCGGCATGATGGCGTTGACGCGGATGCCGTAGCGGGCGTTGTCGATGGCCATCGACTTGGTGAGCGAGTTCATGCCCGATTTCGACACACCGTAGGTCATGTTGCCGTGAGCGCCGTGCGCGGCCATGGACGAGATGCCGATGATGACCCCGGAACGCTGGGCGCGCATGGGCGGCAGCGCGTGCTTGCAGGTGAGGTAGTAGCCGGTGAGGTTGAGGTTCATGATGGCGGACCAGTTTTCGACGGCAAGCCCCGCCACCTCGCCGTCGCCCTGGCTCTTGCCGACGTTGTAGTGGAGGACGTCGATGCGTCCGAATCGCTCCACGGCGTGGTCGCTGATGGACTTGCAGCCCGCTTCGGTCGTGACGTCGGCGACGAAGGAGACAGCATTGCCTCCCTCCTTCGCAATCATCGCTTCGGTCTCGGAGAGGCGCTCCTCGATGCGGTCCACCAGCAGCACCTTCGCGCCCTCACGGGCATAGACGATCGCCGTGGCGCGGCCGTTCCCGATCGTCTCGCCAGGCGTCTGCCCCGCGCCGACCACCACGCACACCTGATCCTTGAGCTTCATCGACGGCTCCACTCGTTGCCTTACGCGAACTGGCTCAGCACTTCCTCTGCCACGAGGTGATACTGCTCCACATCGTCCGTCTGGATGCCGCCGATCATGATCTCGTCGGCACCGGCTTCGACGATTTCGCCAATGCAATCAATGACGTAGTTCTTCGGGCCGGCGGCGGTGCCTTCGCCCAGGCGGCGGCCACGCATGAAGGCTTCGGCGGCGGCCTTGTCGTCCGTGACCATCGTCGGCATGAGAACGGTGTGGCGGATTTCGCCTGGGTCGCGTCCCTCGGCCTCGCAGTGGGCGTTGAGCACGCTTACCTTGTGGTGGAGGTAGTCCTTCGTCATCGGGCCGCCGGCCCAGCCGTCGAGGTTCATCACGTCGCCGTAGCGGGCCAAGGTGCGAAGGGTGCGCTTCTCGCCGGTGCCGCCGACGAGAATGGGAATGGGGGCGTCGTAGCTGCCGGGCGCGAGCGGGGCATCCTCCAGCGTGTAGTAGCGACCCTCGAAGGAAGCCCTGCTGTCGTGGAACAGCGCCCGCAGCATCTGCGCCGCCTCCTCGAAGCGATCCTGGCGCTCCTTCATGCTCGGGAAGTCCCAGCCGTACGCCTCGTGCTCGCGCTTGAACCAGGCGGCGCCGATGCCAAGCACGAAGCGGCCCTGCGAGATGTGATCCACGGTGCCGGCCATCTTGGCGGTGAGGCCGGGGTTGCGGTAGGTGTTGCCGAGCACGAGGTGACCGATCCGCAGCGTGGTGGTGATGCTGGCGACGGCGGCCGCGACCGTGAACGCCTCGTGCGCCGTCAGGTGTTCCTCTTCCTTGCGGCCCGGCGGCGGCAGGTAATGGTCAGCAAACCAGATGCTTCCCCAAGGTCCGGCATCCATCACCTCCGCAACCTCGCGGATGCTGTCCCAAGCCCTTAAGGTCGTTCGGCGGTCGCCACAACCGCCCGGACCGACTCCTTCACGAAGGGTATTCCTCGAAGCAGGGGATGCTCGTGTCCAGGGTCGTCCATGCTGCCTTGGAGCCGGTGAAGATGTTGGCCGCCGGGCGCATGTGGGGATCGGTATCGAGCGAGCCGGCCGGGACCTGCATCGAGCCGGGTTCCCGTTCTCGAGGGACGAGGGAGCCGCAGGTGCGGCAGAAGGCGGTGCCCTTCACGCGCGCCTCCGGGAGCTTGAAGTCGACGACTTGCTCCTCGCCGGCAAGCCAGCGAAAGGCATCGCCGGCAACGAAGACGAAAGTCGCATAGCCTGCGCCCATCTGCCGCCGGCAGCGGGAGCAGTGGCAATTGACCATGCGTTCCCCACCGTCGTATTCGTAGCGCACCGCGCCGCATTGGCAACTGCCGCCGATCGCGCCGGCGGTGTCGGGAACCCTCGCCGCGCTGTCAATCGTGGGGCCGGTCCATCCCGGCGCCCAGTCCTCGAACTGCTCCTGACCATCGACGATCGTGTGCCAGGGTGCCTTCGAACCGGCGAAGAAATGCAGGCCTTCGACGTCGCCCGGATCCTCGGCCATATTGCCCAACGGCACGTACGAGACCGGGCCGCTCGCAGACGGCGAGGGCACCGCGGAGCCACAGCGCGGACAGAAACTGCGCCCGCCCTCCTCCGACGACCGATAGCGCGCCACTTTTTCCTCGCCCTTGCGCCATCTGACGGCGCCACCTTCGACCATGCCGAAGGTGGCAAAGGCGCTGCCGTGGAGTTTGCGGCACATGGAACAGTGGCAATGCACCATCCGGCTAATCTCGCCATGCACCTCGAAGGCGATGTCACCGCAAAGGCAGCTTCCGGTCAGCATGGCACCACTCCTTGGAAGGCGACGGCGAAGGCGAGCGCGCCCACCGAGATGGAAACTGCTATTCCGCCTCGGCGGTCACCGGGTCGATCATGCGCTTGACCATCGTCACGATGCTCGCCGGAAAGCCGCTGCGCTCGGCGTGTTCATCGATCAGGTCGGTATTGTCGGCGATGTAGATGCAGAACGTCTTGTCGCCGGCGACGTAGGAATGTTCCCACTGGATGTTCTTGTTCTCCGCCTTCATGGCGGCGAGAACCCCATTCGAGTTTTGCGAGGCCTCGCGCAGCGCATCGCGCTCGGCAGAGCCGATTTCGGGAATGTCTCGTTCGATCACGTATCGGGGCATGACTCACTCCGGCTTGGGTTGGAACAGAAAGGCAAGGCGCAAGATTACGCCAACGGCAAGGCGCCACGCCAGCATTCCCCGCCGAGACGCCGAGAGCGCCGAGAGCGCGAGAAAGATGGCCGCGAGCAACCACGGCAATGCCGCATCTGAGGGTCGCCGTCAGTTCAGCCCGCGTAGCGTCTCGTCGCCCTCGCTACGCACATTCATGAATCGGTAGTGTATCCGTTTGAAACTGGGGCCTGGGCGGTTACGGCCTTTCGAGAGCGTGCTCCAGACTGTGAGCGTACTCCTGCAGCGCAATGAAACTCCTCCTTAGTGTTCCCGCTGCTCGTCGAGTCATCTTTTCCAGGTCCGGTAGCTTTAACTCCTTGTCTAGATAATCCACGTCCACCTTGACAGCCAGGGTGACTGGATTCTGCGGGGCAGGAGTTTCCCCGTCGGCCGGGAAAGAAAACTCGAAGTAAACGAAAGCGGACTCATTGTCCGTCAATTCGATGGATTGAAGGCGCAGTGACTTGGGGGCGTCTGAAAACATGATCGTCTCTGGTGACATTGGGTATCCTCTCCTTGCAGTGTTGGAAAATCAAGGTAATTGAAGTGCATCACTGGTGCCAGTTTTACCGCGATGAAACTCAAGCGAAAGCAAATCAAGGCTCTACTCAAACTCATCAGCGAGGGTGAATACACCGACCTTGACGAGCGAAGAAACGAGCAGGACGACGATCCTTACCCGATAAGCGTCAGCAAGAAGAAACGCAAGAAGCGGTAGGGTTACTTCCCGTCCCGCTTAAGCACGCGGGCATACGCATTGAGTACCTCTACGATTTCCTCCACTTGGGAGGAGACGACCTCGCGGTTAGCGAGCAAGACGTAGCGCGAACCATCATCAACGTTGCGTATTGCCAGACCTTCCGCAAAGGGCTGTTTTCGGGGATTTCCTGACCCATGTGGGGCTCCTTCCTGTGTGGAGTCGGCATTTTTGCCTCAAGTCTCGACGTCCTGTAAAGGGATGGTGCCGAGGGCGGGTTTCCAACCCGCGTCTCTCGCTTACTAAGGCGAGTGTGTTGGCAGATTTACACTACCTCGGCCGGGGCGTGGAACGTCACGCCCCGTTATTTCCACTCTACCTCAAGCGGGCTGCTTCTTGTAAAGAGCGAATAATTGGCTTCACACCTCCTCTCACGATTCAGTATGCTGTTCGCTGTTTGAGTCGATTACGGGAATTTGGTGAAGAAGCAATCGCTCGATGGCCACAGAATCTTGGAACGCTCGTTGAAATGGTCAAAGCTGGGAGACGGCACTTTGTTGAAACTTCTCGCAACTGGGGCGTTCATTGCGGCCATTACACTGATCGCCGTGGAACAACTTCTACCTGGGAAGTCCAGTTCCGGCACAACCATCATCATTTGCCTCTTGTTGGTGATGACGATGGTACTGATGATTCCGTCAGGTATTCGCTATTCGCAGGACTTGGATTCGTCAGATGGTGGGTCAAACGAATGAAACGAGATCACGTCACGGAATAGCGCTGACAGAGACGGACGGTGACATTGCCGCCCTACCGGGTGGGGAGAAGTGTCAACAAGTCCCCACCCGGATTCTCTGTCAGCGGCTCCAATTCTACCACGCGCGCGTCAAGTAGTCCAATGAATGATCTTGAGCGGGATGGCGAGCCTGTAAAGTGACCTAATTTCATGGCATGAAGCTCAAACTCAAGCGCAAGCAAATCAAGTCTCTGCTCAAACTCCTCGGGGAAGGTGGTGAATACACCGACCCTGACAACAGGGACGAGCAAGAAGACGACGATCCCTACCCGATCTCTGTCAGTGAGAAGAAGCCTCCTCGTTCCATCTTGGCTTTCAAGGCATTCTGGTGGAACGGTGGCTTACACCTAGTGCCGAATAACAGTAGCGAAGAAGGCGCCCTAAATCAGGTATTGGATGGATTGGGCATCACCGTGCATGAAGACGACCCTGATTTAGGGAGACTCTGATCAGACGTCACGGCATCTTACCTCAAGCAGCCCGCTTCTTGTAGTGCTTCGGCCGATTCGGTGGCGGCGTTCGCGCTTCGATCAGATCGACTATCCAGCGCAGATCGCGTACCTGGCAGTCCATGCCGGACTCGACGGCTGGCGTGGTGCCAAGCGAACGGTGGACACGGCAGAAGTTGTAATGCAGGAAGTAAAGGTGCACCGACGCCTTGTGCTTGTCCATGCTCTTGCTGAAAGCGTTGGTCTTGCGTGTGAACCGGCGGTTGGACATGCGGATTGTGAGGTTCGACCGCTCGACCAGAGACGTGCTTACCCGATCCAAGTCTGGCTCCCCATATACCGGACGCCGTTCAATGAACGAACCCGCTGGCTCCGGGCGGACGCCAAACCGGAAGTTGCGGTGGTTTGTCTCGTACTGCTTGACGGTCTGCGCGAAATCCACCGTGTTCCCGAATGCGTCCTTGACGGCACCGACATAGGCTTGCAGACCGTCTGTGGTGATCTGCGGGCTTTCGTCTAGTCGCCAGTAAAGGTCCTGCATGAACTCGAAGGCGCACGATTCGGTACGCGATCCCACTAGATAGGCAATGGCGAGCTTCGAGTCGGTATCCAAGGCCGAGTATGTCCACACGTCTCCCGCTGGCTTGGATGGTGGGATTCGGTGGAGATTCTTCTGCTTGGCGTAGATGAATGACCAGACCTCGTCGCATTCGATCACTCGTCTGCCGGCCAGACCCCACACATTCTCGTCGTGGTACTCGCGAGCGGCTTCCCCGGCGGCAGACAGCAGACGAGCCACGGTGTTGATGCCCACTCGTTCGAGCCGGGTGATGGCGCGCATGGACATGCCCTCGACCAACAGGTGAAGGATTCGCGCCCGACGTCTGGGGTTGAGCTGGTGCATCTTCAAATCCTTGCAAGTGCCTGATGCTCTGACGGGTGTCGTGGAGAGTGGGGCGCCGGACCCGACAGAGCTTGGTGCTGGACTCAGGCGGCACCCAGTTTACTCACCGGCGCTCCCGTACTCGTTAATCTACCGCAAGCGTCTACGTCGCGCGAGGGGCTGCGCCGCCAGAAGTCGTCCCAACGCGTGAGCGCCAAGTGTGGGCATACCGATCAGAAGAACCTTGGGGTTGTCCGACTCCTCGATTACGAAAGTCGTTTCCACTTGCAGGCGGGCCTCGATATAGACACCCTCAGGGCCACCGTAGCCCTCGAAAATTGCGGGCTTCACGGTACTACCGCCGTCCACCCAATGCAGTACCATCACAACGGCATTCTCCTTGAATCCCTGTAAAGGGGTAATGGTGGAGTCGGCGGGTCAGAGTGTCGGATCCCTTGTCGCCTGTGGTTTGCGTACTAGGCATTGACCAATCAGGGCGGTAGAAGGGCTGCGACCCAGGATCTGCCCGCCGACTCCATTGAACGAAATCTCGGCGACTCACCCACCGCGGGGTGGTGGATGCCGAGACGTTTGTGTATCTTGCAAGACGTTTTTCACGGGCGTGGCAAACTCCCGCCTAATGAGTGTCTTGCACTCATTACGGTAATTTCAACCGTTGTCAATAAACCAAGTGGTGATACCCGGTGCCGAAGATCAAGCTCACCAAGAAGGAAGCAAAACGGCTCGGTAAGGTGTTGTCCGCGAAAGGCACTGGGCGCTCGCTAGCAAACACTGTGAAGCACTTCTTACGACGTGAAGGTTGGAAGCGGGAAGACTTCCGTAGCTTTAGCGACCGTGTCGAATCGCTCTCCAAGCAGGAAAGACGCGAGTTCATTGAAACCCTGATCGAGGACAACCCGTTTGTCGAGGAAGGCAAACGCTAGGATTTAGCGTCCCTCATGTGGTAGATGAATCCAGTCTCGCCATGCTCGTGCTGGATGCGGTTGCACAGGGCGGAGTAGTTTTCCAGGTCGGAACCTCTCCATCTACGTAGATTGGGCGCAGGATTATCGTCGGCCGAGCTTAACCCTGCGAGATACCTTTGATCGACCACCATGCCTGGGGCGGACCTACTGAGCCAACCCACATCTCTAGAGTAGCCTGTGACAGCAGTCACACCAGTGTTTTTCAGGAAGGCATCAAAGGTGCTCGTATCCTGCGATAGAGTTCTGCAACTTGCGAAGTGAACCACACAACTAGCACAGTTGCCGTACCACAGCATCAAGCCTAGTTGCTCCACGCATATTTCAAGCGTTTCGGAAAACGACAACGATCCATCATCACCGTGAGTCGCTAGGTACAGCACCGAACCATAACTGCAATGCGTGTTGAACTCGGCAAAGCACTCCCGTAGTGTCTCGTAGTTGGTGCAGTATCGGTAGATGAAGTCCGGCCAATACCCTTGGGCTGACAAGTAATCGAGCACTGGTCGAACCGAGGTTTGAGGGTTTCTGGCTTCATCCCACATCCCTTCAATACAGTAGATGCGTTTGCGTCGCTTCGGTCGTTCCGACTTGCTCATTGCTCTGTCTCCGTGTTTGACCTTGCTATCAGGGCATCTTCTCGCAATAACCAGAACGCTACCCAACAAGCAACGATTCCCACCACACTCAAACAGTGCCACATTACGGTGACGTGTAGCAGGTTCCCAAGTTGATCAGCTATAGTTGGATGCTGCTCAAGAACCCAACGTATGTGCGTGTAATCACTCGATCGCCTACCGAACAGTAGGGTGAGAACGCTCGTGTGTTCACGCTCAAGGAAAAAGATGGCCAGCATGGCCTTGTTCACGAGCAGCCCACCCCACACCACTACTGGGGTTGCAGTAACGAATATCATCAGTGGCCACCCAAACCCTAGCAGGCCGCGAATCGTTGGGTGCAGTGCTAGACCTCGGAAGATTATTAGTAGCAGGACGACAGCTATTGGGAAGTGGTAACCGTCGTCCATGAAATGGTAATCGTAGAGGGTGGGTTGCCCGTGGAGGTTTAAAGTTAGCTCGAAGCCTGGCCAGTAGATGCTTGACGTCATGAGGATCAGAGCAGGGATGCCGAAGTATCGGTAGGTGCCCTGAGGGGTGAGGTCGTCGTTCGCAAGTTCCTTTTGTTCCTGTTCTTGTGGAACCCGATTCTCCGGGGATTTCACGTCAGCGGCTCCATGCCTGACCTGGCTTGCCGAAGTGGCGCCGGGCCATTGCACACCGCACAGGCTATCTAGGCGAGTCCCACCTATTCACCGCAGGTTCCGGGAGCTACCCATCGCCTTGCGTACGGCTGTTCTATTCGGCAGGTAACCCGGCTTGGGGTCGCCTGCGCGATGTGCAACGGCCATAGGAACAGGAACAAACGCCGCTGTCAAGCACAAGCGGCGCGACTCGTCAAGAGGGTTTTAGCTAGAAATGGGGCAAAGCCCCAGAGATGAGCCTCAAAGCTCCATCTTTGGGCGATTCTGAGGAAATCGCGAAATTCCAGACGGGAATATCGAAACCGCTGTTTAGGCCAAATCGTTCCTTCGCGTAATCGGCTTCGCGGGCTAAAGTCGGCTTGTGGCTTTGGAAGGGGACAAGCACGATGCACGCCTACCACCAGTGGGGCAACAACCTGCCCTTCATCCTCGAAGTACCCGCTGACATCCCAGTGGAGCGACGCCGAAGGCGGCGCGTGGCCGCAATCTATGTCGCCGCCCTGCTCGGATTGCTCGTGATCGAAGGCGTCGTCTTCTACGGCGACTTTTTCTGACTTTTCCGCCCCGAGGGCACGGGCGTCCAGGCGGGAGCGAAGCATCTATACGCGCGCGGGCGCGCGCCCGCGCGTAGTATTACCACTGGCCCCGCACAGACCAGACCACCAGCCACGGTAGGGGCGCTGGACGTCAACGCACAGGAATGCGCCCCCGAGACCATCACCTCTCGGGGGCGCTGGCCACCACACTACCCACCAACAAGGAGGCAATGACGTGGCGACCAATTTAGCCTTGCAGGTTGAAAGTGGGTTCAGGCGGTTCGACACCGAGAGCCAGCGCCAAGCGGACTGGCTTCAGGAAGCAGCCGCCAGCTACTGGCTGAACCACCCGCGTCAGCGACGTTTCGCTCGGTTCATCACCGCCCGTCCTGGGCCGTCTCGTCGCAAGGGCGAGACGAAGCTCATGAACAAGGGCATCGCCCTGCGCTTGTGTGACGAGCTACGCCGGTTGGGCGTTCAGGCCGCATTCGGGGCGTACACCAACGACCCTAGTCCACACATCCACCTCGTGTTTTGGCCGAACCGCAAGTGGCGGCATGACCATATCCGGTCGATCCTTCACCGCGTCGGCCTCGAAGGTTGCGGCAATCCCAAGCGTGCTACGCAGAAAGTTAACCGTGAGCCAAAGGATGGAACCAACGCGGCCCTTTGGCAGTATCTAGCCAATCACGTCTCCAACCCGACCGGCCGGGACGGCCAGGCAATCGCCTTCGTCGTGTGACCTTGCGCCACCCAAAGTGCTAGAATGAGGGCGGGCCCGAGGGGCAGCAAATAAACAGACTAGGCCGGCAATGCCAAGCAGATCCCGAACCGGAATCGGCTCTGCTGATGGAAAGCGGGTGCACCGCACTCCGTAACCGGTCATGATCCCCTGTTTACGTCCCTCGGGCCCACACCATTCTCTTGCAGGTTCGGTTTCGGTGGCCGTCTTGTCCTTATCTGTTATACTACAGCTCTGACCACTGTAAAGGGTAATAACACCCCTTACAAGAGTAGTACGACATGGGAGATGCAATGAGCGACGAAGCCACAATAGGCCGAGCAGGCCTTGAATACGCAGAAATGAAGCGACGCCTCACTTGCTTGACAAATCGAGCTCTTGAGTGGCGAGTAGCCCTGATGAACGAAGCCAAACGCCTCGGCGGAGAGGCATTGAGCACGATTCCTGGGGGAGATCGGGTACAAGTCCAACAGTTGCCGTCCTATTCGGACATTGACGGCGTATTGGAAGAGATTCAGACGTTAAAGGGAAACATGACTCGGAAGGCCAAAATCCTTCGCGACCTGGGGTTGCCAGTGAGCGAGTAGGGGTAGGGTTCCTCTCCTTGCAAGGAGAGGATACCCAATGTCACCAGAGACCATCATGCTTCACGACGGCCCCAAGGTACTGAAATTTAAATCCCTTGAACTGATAGATCACGTGTCTGCTCACGTTACCTTCGAACTTTCCTTCCCGACCTATGGAAAGACTCCTGATTCACACGAGCCAATCTCATTGGCTGTAGTGGTGGCAGTGGATTACTTGGACGAAGAGGAAAAGCTACCGGATATGAAGGGAATAACCCGGACGGCAGCTCGCAAGTTGGAGAGTGATTTCGTCACGTTGCAGAAACACTCTCACCAAATCGGATACGGGATAGAGAAACCGTAGGCTGCTCGGACTCAATCGCCGGTAACATACTCGCGCACGGCGTGTTGAAGCTCCTCGATGGCGACGATCCAATCCCGCAGTTGCTGTTTGTCGAGGTCGTGGAGAAGGAATCGGCTCCCGTCGCCCTTGACGACGTATCGGGTACCACTCGGGCCTTCCTTCACCTCCCCTCCCCATGCGGAGGCGAGCCTCTGCTTGTAGGCTTCGCAATACACTTCCAACTCGGGCAGCCGATTTCCTACATAATCAGTCCAAATCTGGTCACTCCCCATCGTGTAGCCAAGATTCAAGTCGCCCACAGCGCACTTCCACTTGAGACTGAAGTGCGTTCCCACCACGCGAACGCCGAGTCTTTTGAGTTCGCGTCGGAAGCGTTCCACCCCATTCGGTTCCATGATGGGCATTCCCTCGTCTCCCTATCTGTGTAACAATCGAAACAGTTTACACCTGCAAGGGTAAGATGTCTCATGTCGAACAAGGCCATTGCTTTGGACAACCCACTCGGATTGCGTTTGCACGGGATAACCTTCCCGGACGAAGCCAACGCTCACGTTACGTTCAACCTTCGTACTCGCTCACCAGACGAAGAAGAAACCGTCACGCCAATCTCGGTTACCGTGCCTCTGTCCAAGACAGAGGGGCAGCTGAACTACTCCTATATGGTAGCTTCGGGTGCCAACAAGGTGATGATCTCGCTCAACAAGATTATGGGGTTCCTCAACGAGGAATACATGGCACCGCAACGCCCGTAGTGGCCATCCTTTGGTTGGACGTCGCTGCTCAACCTCCGCCTACACACTCGGTGTAGCGTTGGAATGCAAGCGCGGAGCGTTGGATCCACTCGTTCACCTCGACTTGTTGCTCGCTCTGGTCAGAAAGTTCATTGTTGAGTTCCGTGAGCTGCGACAGCAGCAACTCCGTACTCGTTGGGTTGCCGCGGAAGGCGCGCGTACGCGCCTCGGCGCGTAGCTTTGCACGCGCCAACTCGTTTCCCTGTCTTTGCATCAAACGCTGACCGGCGTCCATCACAGCCGATATGGCGGCCAGTTGCGCCTGACAGGACATTTGTTCATGCGCCTGCGCTGTGCCAGAGGCAAGCATGACGGCGATGTCAATGCCGCCTAGAAGATTGCTCAATCCGAAACTTCCGACATTTTGCGCGCTGTCCATTTTTCCACCAGTTCGCGCATCATCCTGTCTGATTCCGCTTCGTACGCGAGCGGTGGATTAGCCGTCACATGGCGGAGTATCTTCAATCGCTGCTTGCGACTTCCGGCGTCGTACTGGCGTCGCAGTTCATCTTGCAAGCATTGGTTGGCGGCCATGCTGGTATCCTCCACATATCCTTCGTGTGGCTGCCACGGCCGTGCGGGAGTGCTGTCCCGCACGGCCACCTTCGACGGTGCCCCGCTGATGTGGTGCTTGACCGGCCGACGGGGTAATTGGTTTTTGGCCATAAGTCGTTGTCCTGTAAGGTAAGTTTGTGGTCAGCCCACGCGGGGACGCAACCCCGCGTGGGCACTTTTCGCTTTCAGAACGTCTAGTCTAGCACACCGAACGGCCGTCTCCCTAATCTGACCCCTGTAAAGGTCATGCACAGCCCTCACAGGAGCCGTGCGACATGGGAGACGTGATTGTCTTTCCAAAGAAAAACTGCTAGAGCAGTTTCCCCGCTTTTACCCACGACGTATGATTGTGCCTGCGCCTGGAGGGTTTAAATGGATTCATCTTCCGCCTCCCCCAGTATTGCCGAAAGCTCGCGTATTTGAATTTCGTAGACCAACTGGGCGTCCTTGTCGCCCGTCGGAGGGAGAGAAACCAGAATCCCCTCAATAATAGCCCTCGATCTCGGGCTGTTGGCCAGCAGGCTTATTAGTGCAGACTCAGGAAACCCCCTCATATCCCCTTACACCTTGACTTCCAACCATAATGAGCCCACTGTCTCCTGCATAGACAGGAGGCTCTATGCGTCGAGTGCAGCAACGAGACGAACGCGGGTGCGGGATTGCTTGCGTAGCAATGCTCACAGGTCAGTCCTACAAGACGATACGAGAGTATATGTTTCCTTCAGGAGAAGTGAAGCGAACGCGTTCAAAGCAACTAATAGAGGCCTTGAACTACTACGAAGCAAAATTGGTTGGGCAAGACTATTTTCTCATGAAGGGTCGGAGCTACCGACGGTTGGCATTTGACGCCATTCTTAGGGTAGACTCAGGATACCACTGGGTAGTATGGGATTCCAAGAAAGGTCGAATACTAGACCCTGCGAGAAAAGAACCAAAACGGCATTATTACGAGTGTACGTCCTACATACAGGCCATACGTCACGATGACCGCAGGTTGTGGCCTAGATTTTCTTCTTAATCAAGAGTTCCACTACATGCCGCGTGTCTCCATAGACGTTGTAAGCCTCTTCAAGCTCGGTGAGGGCGTGGTCTATCTCGTCGCCAGACCGCCAGTGTACGTCCTTGGGATCTAGGATTTCTGCGAGTAGGTCATTCGACCTTCGAATCTCCTTTGAGGTCCTAATGATTAACTTGAGTGCCTTTTTCAGGTCCTTTTTAGGGGGACGGTTACCGTCCTTTGCCAGCACTTTTCCAAGACTCTTCGCTTCTTTCTTCGTCAGGTATAGCTTATTCATGCAAGGTGCCTCTGGAATGGATAACACCGATGAATTACACCATTTACGGAAGCTTATAGGTAGGACTTTGTTCCTACCCCAGTTTCAAACGGATACACTACCCATGAATCCGGGCTAAGGCAATGCAGCCTCGGCAACGCCAACCATGCTGTCGCGGGTCACGAGCGCCGCAAGGGCATCCGGGGGCATGCCTTCCGTTCCGGGTGGGCGACGCGGCAGTACCAGGTAGCGCACATCGGCCGTGCTGTCCACCACGCGCAAACGCATGGCAGGGGGCAGTTCCAGCCCGAACTCGCGCAACACGGCGCGGGGTTCAATCACCGCTCGCTGCCGATAGGCAAAACTCTTGTACCAATCCGGTGGCGGTCCCAAAAGCGAGGTGGGATAGCAGGAGCAAAGGGTGCAGACGACCAGATGATGGACCTCGGCGGTGTTCTCAACCACCGCGAGTTCGGCATCGTGGGACAGCCGATAGTCCAGCTCGCCAACGGCGGCGCGAGCGTCGGCCAGCAGCCGGCCCCGGAATGCACCATCCGTCCATGCCCGCGCCACGACTTTCGCTCCGTCCGCCGGGGTTCGGGCCCGGGAACGTGCCACCACGTCGTCCACCTCGGCAGCGGTGACGACGCCCTTGTCTATGAGCAGTTTGCGGACGGCAAGGATGCGCGTCGCCCGCGCGCTGCGACTGGCATGAATCAGCGGTGGATGGTGATCGTCGCCCGACATGCCCCTACCCACGCCGCTCGGGTTCCAGCCACTGCTCGAAGATGTCCGCGAGCAGGACATCATCGGCACTGCCGCGATACTCCCGGCCCCAGATGTCGGATTGGCGGAACTCCACTTGGCAAAGCCTTCTCTCCGGCTTTCCGGTACCACCGTGAGCCCGCGACTCCGGGTTCGGAAATGCACCATGCACTCGTCGGACGATGCCGGACTTGCCCTTGACGAACCAGGGCGTGCGATGGTGGTGGGCGACCTCGGCGGCGCGCACCGTCACCTCATCTCCGGCGCGAACTAACCCCATCGCCCATCCATCTCGGTGGCCGCAGCATCAACCTCCGCGGTGGTGAGCACGCCCTTCTCCACCAGCAAGGTCTCGATGGACGCGGACCATCGCTCGTAGTAGCTGCTCGACTCGTACTCCGCCGGCGCCATCGCCTCGATGCCGCGACGCAGTTCGTCCACGTTGATGATGTCGTGACGGCGAAGGACGCCGACCAATGCGTTGGCCACATGCTCCCAATCCGCCCACTCGTGCTCGGAGCGGTCGATTGGCTGGTCCGTGGGCAATCCCCCACGATCATGGACGGCAGGCATCCCTCTCCCGTGGCCTTTTTCGCCATTGAACGACGTGGAGTGTACCCGCTCAGGCACCGGTGGTTTTGCGGTGGCGGTGCCTCGCTGTCGCAACGGCCGGGGAGACTCCCGAAGGCGGCTATTCACGCGATGGCGCAGGAGCGTGCGTGGTCGGAGTGGCCGGACTTGAACCGGCGGCCCCCGCCTCCCGAAGACGGTGCTCTACCAGACTGAGCTACACTCCGACGGCTGCCGGCGCTTGGGGCGCGTCGGCAGGGCTGCGCATCCTACACCTGCGCTCTGGCGCTGACCACCATTCCCGAGCAGCCGCACCGCCGGCCACTGGCAGGCACTGTGCACCAAGCAGGAAGGCACTCCATGACCGATGTTCGGCACGACTGGCGACGCGGCGAGGTCGAGGCGCTGTTCGAGGCACCGATGAACGACCTACTGTTCCACCCAGGCGGTGCACCGACGACTCCGAACCCGACCTTCGACGAGGACATGACCATGTTCGAGCGCCTTGGCCCCGCTCCGCGGCCGGCGGCCGCATCCTGACGTGTGACCATGCGCTACTTCGACGACATCCCTGACGACTACGAGGCCGAAGTCGGCACTTTCGCCCTCGCCGCTGCCGACGTGATCGAGTTCGCCAAGGCTTGGGACCCGCAACCTTTCCACACCGACCCGGAAGCCGCCAGCAAGTCCCCTTTCGGCGGCCTCGTGGCCTCCTCGGCGCACATCTTCGCCATCTGCACGCGCCTTTTCTTCGACTTCAACGACCCGATTCGCATCGTCGCCATGCTCGGCAAGGACAAGCTGCGCCTGCCCAATCCTGCCCGCGCCGGAACGACCCTCACCTACCGCACCCGCTGCGTCGACCGGCGCGAGTCCACCAGCCGCCCCAACATCGGCATCATCACCCTCGCCGACACCGTGACCGACTACGACGACAACGTGGTGCTCACCCAAGAGGTGACGCTCATGGTGGCGCGGCTCCGCTGAGGCTGTGGCCTTGGGGCCAGAACCGCACTATCGTGCGCTTGGACGCCGATCCCAAGGGAGCAAGGAGCAAGTGAGCAAAGCCATGGTGCAGAAAACGCCCGGCGCGAAGATGCTGTTTCTCATCAAGCGCAAGCCCGACACGTCGCGGGAGGAGCTCGTCGTGCATTGGTTTGCCAATCACATGCCGGCGGTGATCCAGTCACAGAAGGATCAGGCCGTGCGTGGGCGACGCTTCGCTCGGCGCTACTTCGCAACGCTGTTCGACGCCGGCGCAGACGGCGATCACGTCTGGGACGGTGTGGCCCAGCTTTGGTGGGACGCACCGTTCGGTCGGCCGCGGACGCCACATGGGTGGGAGCCGAGCGACACCTTCCAGCAGAAGGCAGAGCCGTATGTGCCTTGGGCGACCACGGAATACGTGGTGATGGACGGCGAACTCGACACCACGCCACTGACCCTGAACGCGCCCTATCCCATGACCCGCTCCGGCTTCTTCAAGATGAGCTTCCTCGTCGCCGCCAAGCAGGGCACCGACTACGACGAGTTCTTCCGCCATTGGCTCGACGTCCACGTGCCAAACGTGCAGGGAACGATGGAAGCGGTGGGCGGCTTCCGCTACGTCGTCAGCCACAGCATGACGCCGGAGGAGGAGCCCTACGCCGGCATGGCCGAGCTCTACTTCCCGAACGCCGACGGCTGGGCCGCCTACCGCGAACACATCAAGCCAGACGGCATGGAACGCTGGGTGGACGGCGAGCGCATGGCCGTGCTGCGCTCGCACACCGAGATGGTCGGGATTCCGTAGGGAACCTCTGCGCCGCGCCCTGCTGACCTGTAGGGGGTGCTCTAACGCCACAAGAACCGTTGCCCTTCGGACAACGCTTCTTGCCCCAGCCCAAGCCCCCCTATCACCCTGTCGGACTTCGCCGAGACGGCGAAGTCCGACAGGCTGCTAGGCCGTGCCCCAGTCCTTCCAGCGCTTGGGATTGGCCCAGCGTTGGCCAATGTCCAGAAACCCTCGCGGACCGCGCTGGCCGTATTCGAATGGATCGTTCGTGGCTTCCATCCAGCGGTGCATGCGCGACTCCATCTCCTCCACCGCGGGCCGGGCCTCGGCGGTGCCGAAGATGTTGCGCATCTCCAGCGGGTCTTCCTGGCGGTCGAACAGCCAAGGCCCGCGTTCGCGGCCGAACCAGCGGGCATAGGTGTAGCGCTCGGTGCGCACGCCGCGCCAGCGTCCGACCCATGCATGGCGGTCTGGCCAGCCGTTGCCCATGTTCATCAGATACACCGAGTCGGACGCGCCCGGCGTGCGATCCGTTTCGGGCGGTGCCGACTGGCCCCGCCAGACCGGCGACATGTCCCGTCCCTGCAAGCCCTCCGGCAAGGCCACGCCGCAGGCGCCAAGGAGGCTTGGCACGAGATCGATGGCACCCATGTAGGCGCCGCTTCGAGAGCCCGCCGGCGTCACGCCGGGCCAGCGCACCAGCAGCGGAATGTGCGCCGATTCGTCATAGGGCGTGGCCTTCGAGGCGCGCATGGTCGGGTGCATCCAGCCATCCATCGGCTTGCCGTAGCCGTGGCTGGACAGGTGGTCGCCGTGATCGGAGGAGTAGCAGACAAGCGTGTCGTCGGCCAATCCGAGCCGGTCGAGGGCTTCGAGCAGCCTGCCCATCTGCGCATCGAGCCCCGTGCAGCAGGCGTAGTAGTCGGCGATCTCGCGGCGGGCGAAGTCGGCCATCTGCCGCGGAACGTTACCGGGCAGGTCGACCTCGGCAGGGTCGTAGCCGCCATATTCCTCAGGGTATTGCGGATAGGGCCAGTGGGGCGGGCGCCAGGACACGAACAGGGCAAAGGGGTCGTCGGCACGTTCCTCCAGGTGTCGTTCCATGAAACGGATCGCGAGGTCCGTCTCTGCCACCGGCGACCAGCCCTTGTGCAGTGTCGGCCCCACCTCGTTCTCGTAGTAGCTCTGATCGAAGTAGTTGCCCCCCACGCCCTCCACGGCCGCGAGATAGTCGAGGCCATAGCGATCTCGCTCGGGGTAGGGACTGACTCCAAGGTGCCAGACGCCGATGTGTCCGGTGTGGTAGCCGGCCGCCTTGAGCTCGCCCGGCAGTGTCGGGATGTCACGGAAGGGCTCGTACTCGTTGTCGATGACGCCATTGCGCCAGCCATAGCGGCCTGTCAGCAGGATCGCCCGGAACGGCGAGCACAGCGGATGGTTGGAGAACATGCTCTCGCAAACCATGCCCTCGGCGGCCATGCGGTCCAGATGGGGTGTTTGCACCACGGGGTTGCCGGTTGCACCGAGCGAACTGTGACGCTGCTGATCGGAAAAGACGAAGAGGATGTTCATGCGCGGGAGTTTGCCGGAAGCGCGACGAGAACGGCAATGCCGCAGCGTTCCGATTGCCGGCAATCGCATGGGTGCGTCTCGCCCCGCTTCATCCACTCGCGGGGCGGCTAACCGTCAGGCTGCGTCACCGGTTCGCCGCCCGCGACCGTGACGTGTGAAGTGCGCGCTGAGGAGTTGGTGGGATCAGCCTGCTCTACAATGCCGGCGGAGCCGTCGCTTCGACGCCCTGAATCAACCCCAAACCAAGGAGCGAGCGCCATGCCTTCTGCGCATCCCGAGGTCACGCCCACACCGCTCGGACATTCCACCGCGTTGCTCGCGGCCATGGCAGACGGCATAGGCGACCTCTGCTTCGCTTCCGAGGAATGGGTGGCTGCGGCCAGGGAAGCACTCGCCGTCGCCGTCGAGCGACACACCGACGCGCTTGCGAACCAAGCCCCCTTCACGTTCTGCGAGGTGGCCCACAACCCCCCGGTCTGGCTTCGCTGCGGCGGTCGTTTGGCATGGCATGCACGGATTGACGGCGCGCGCGTCACTGTGGAATCGGGGGAACTGGCCGCCGCCGAGTGCGACCTCCGGATCGAAGGCGAGCACTCGGTCATGAGCAATGGGGGCCGCATCGAGTACCACGGCAAGAACCCCACGGTGGTTGCTGCCGCCCAGGCGCGTGTTGCCAGGCTCTCGCGCTGGAACATGGCAGGCAACATGCCGGAGCACCCTGCCCTGCGCGCCGCTCTCCGCGGGCTGCACGACGCGATGGCGCCTCGCACCATGCCGCGCTTCACCTTCATGACGCCGGAGTGGGTGAGTTCGGCCCGGCATGTCCTCACTGCTCGCGCGGCGTCGGCAAAGTACGCCGATGGGTTGCGGAACGTGGAGTTCACGTTCTCCGAGGAGTTCACGCACACGCCGAAGTACGCCTTTCCCGACGGTGCCCACGGCGGCTTCTGGGTGCGCTGCGACCACGGCGACATCATGGTGGGCGCCGGACCGTTGCCTGCCGAGTTGAGGCCAGCGGACGCCCTCACGAAGGGCAAGTACACGCCCGTGGTGCCCGTGGGGCGCACGGTGAACGCCCTGATGACGGACCCAGAGAAGGAGGCACAGGCGGCTTACAGCAAGGCCGCGTTCCGACGCGAAGAGGAGACCGGCAAGCATCCGGTCAGCCAGTCCTCTCCATCCGGCAAGGGCGCCATGCCGCCGGAGCTCGCGCGAGTGTTCATGCCGCTGCACGACGAACTCTCGAAGCGCACGTCGGGAGAGCTGCCAGCCGACTTCGACGACTCGACAAAGCCGGCATGGGCCGAGGCCCAGAGCTTCGACCGCGATCCGGCCTACGACCCATCCTGGCTGCGCTACGACGAATTCGACATCTACGGGCAACCCCGCAAGGCAGCCGGCTGACGGTCGCACTTTGCCGGGCATCCCGCCGACCTGCTCCCGCGGTGGATGAAGCGATCTCCTCCTCGGCGAGGCGGGTTGTCGGTTGCTTCCGTGCGAGGCTGTCTTCCACCCAACGCTCGGCGCACGAAGTGGGCCGGAGGGACGGTGCGGTAAACTGCCGGCACGTCACCTGACCGGAGTCTGCCTTGCCGAGATTCGCTGCCAACGTGTCGATGATGTTCGGGGAGCTTCCGGTTGCGGAACGCTTTGCCGCGGCTCGCAAGGCTGGTTTCCAGGCGGTGGAGTATCTGGCGCCCTATGCCGATCCCGTTTCCGAGGTTCGGCACTGGATCGACGACGCCGGCGTCGAGATGATCCTGCTCAACACGCTGCCGGGTGACGCCGAGGCCGGCGAAAGGGGCCTCGGTGCCGTGCCGGGGCGCGAAGCCGACTTCCGCGAACACTTCGAGCAAGCGCTCGCATACGCCGCAGGGTTGGGTGCCGGCATGATTCATGTCATGGCCGGGGTGGTAGCCGACCGGGCAGACCCGAAGGAGAGCGAAGCCACTTTCGTCGCCAACCTCAAGCGTGCCGCACCCGAAGCCGCGAGGCATGGCGTCTCACTGCTGCTCGAACCGCTCAACACCGTCGACATGCCCGGCTACCTGCACACGCGCTGCGACCAAACGCGGCGCATCATCGAGGCCGCCCGCCAACCCAACGTGCGCATGCAGTACGACTTCTACCACCGGCAGGTCATGGAGGGGAATCTCGCGCCAAACCTGCGCCGGCACTTCGACATCGTCGGCCACATCCAGTTCTCCAGCCTGCCGGGCCGCCACGAGCCGCAGCACGGCGAGGTCAACATGCCGTTCCTGTTCGATGTCGTGGACTCGCTTGGCTACGACGGCTGGATTGGCTGTGAATACGCTCCCAAGGCAGGCACCCTCGAAGGACTCTCCTGGGGCCGCCCTTGGGGCCTCGGGAACAACGGCGGCTGACATGCCGCATCTGTCCAGTCGCGAGATCGAGAGTTTCCACCGCGACGGCTTCCTGTCGCCGCTGCCGGCGTTCACGCCGGACGAAACCGGGGAGCTTCGCCGCCGCGTAGAAAGCATCGAGGCTGCCGCCGGCCCCGGCAAGGAACGCGCCGCCCGGGCAGGATTGCCGGTGACGCACGCATGGGCGTGGGATCTGGTCCACGACCCGCGCATCGTCCACCCCATCTCGGATGTGCTGGGCGACGACGTGCTGCTGTGGAGCATGGACTGGTTCATCAAGGAACCAGGCCCTGCGTTCGTTTCCTATCACCAGGACGCCACCTACTGGGGCCTCGAGCCGCACCACGTCGCCACGGCCTGGGTGGCGCTTTCGGACGCCGGCCCGCCCACGGGCCCCATGCGCTTCATCCCCGGCAGCCACAAGGGGCCGCTCTACGAGCAGGACGACACCTTCGAAGACAACAACCTCCTGAGCCGCGGCCAGCGCGTCAAGACCCACGTGGACGAGAGCCAGGGCGTGCTGGCGCCGCTGGCGGCCGGCGAGATGTCGCTGCACCACGTTCGCACCATCCACGGTTCGGACCCCAACCGCACCAGCGACCGCCGCATCGGCATGGTGCTGCGCTACTGCGCCACAGACGTGCGCCAGACCAAGGTGGAGGGTGACCGCGCCATCCTTGTCGCCGGCAGAGACCGCTACGGCCACTTCGAGATGATCCCCCGCCCCGCAGCCGACGGCGGCGAAGACGAACGCGCGCTCGCCCGCCAACACGGCCTCACGCGGCACAAGGCGCTGATGGAGAACTGAGGCGGCTGCCGGCACCTGCCGCCGCCCACGGGTCGCGCATCCCTCGCGCGCGACACGAACTGCAAGGCGCGGCTACGCGTCGGCGCGCTGCACCAGTTGGCCTTCGACGGCGGCTTCGAGGCTGTTGGTGCAGATCAACTCACCCTCGGCGATGCCGCCCTGCACGTACACCGTTTCACTGGTCAGCCTTTCCCGACACACAAACACTTCGTCCTACACGGCGTAGGAAATCTCCCATCAGGGTGCCGTTCGGGAGCGCCACGCCGTTCAGCGCGTGTCGGGGGTAGGACAAGGCCTCCTTCGCGACGCACGAACATTCAGTCTCACGCACGACGGCCGATTTCCCACATCGCCGTTCGGGAGGGTGACGCGATTCAGCGTGGGGTTGGAGGGGCTGAGCGTTCGGCGGCCGGGACTCGCGGCCCCATGGCCGCTCAGGCGTGGAGCGTTGGGTCAAGGTGAGACGTTGCCCACTGCTGTGTGGGACGAAATATTTGTGTGTCGGGAAGGGCCCACCACTATCGTGGCACCTCGGCTGCCAAACCTCGTCGCACTCGCCCCGCTGGGTCTCACCATGCTGGTCGACATCAGCACGTCGGCGGTGTTCGGCACGCTCTCCATCGAAACACTCACCCGGGCGCCGCTCACCGGGGCGCTGCTCGACCGGGTGTTCGACGGTCCACTGTCCGCGCCGGATCCGCTCGATGCCTCTCTCGTTCTGCTGGGCCAGTCGGGGCTGTACGGCGGCCTGGCGGTGGCCGCCATCCTCAGCGTTGGCGCAGTGGCGGCCCACAAACGATCGGGTCCACTCTGATCGGTCCCTTGACCGCCTGATGCGGACGGCACGGCCGCTAGCTAGCGCAGGGAGTCGCAACCAGCTGTAAGGGAGAAGCCGTAGGCTTCGGATCGTCCACCGACACGCATGCTGGCTGCCCCATTACGCAACTGCACCTAGCCCATCTTTACCAACAACCCCGTGATTTTCGCCCGATCTTGCGGTGATTGACGGTTTTGGGGTCGGCAACTCGTTGTTTTCCGGTTCCTGGTGGGGTGGATCGACCGATGTAGTGCCATAATAGGGTGGTGTCGGTTGACATGGGTGGCCGGCGCCGCTACCGTCACCCGCCATGTTCATCCGCCGTACCCTCACCCGCCGCACCGGCGGCCAGGACTACCACTCCCACCGCCTCGTGCACAGTCGGCGCGACGGCGCCAAGGTCCGCCAGCGCACGTTGTTGAACCTCGGCAGCGATTTCGACCTGCCTGTGGAGGAGTGGCCGGAACTGTGCCGGCGCATCGACGAGATCTTGAACGGCCAGGCGCCGCTCACCGACGATGCGCCGGCTGCCGTCGAGGAAGAAGCGCAACGGATCGGGGCGCAACTGCTGGCCCGCGGCCGGGCGGGGGACGCCGAAGCGGTGCGTGATCCGGTCCGTGTGGACGTGGCGTCGCTCGAGTTGACGCGCCCGCGCAGCGTGGGCGTCGAGCAGGCGGGACTGTGGGCGGTCGAGCAGGCGGGACTGTGGGCGGTCGAGCGGTTGGGCCTGATGGAGTTGCTGTCGACCCTGGGCATCAACGCGTCGCCGTGCACGGCCGCGGTGGCCTCGATCGTGGCGCGGCTTGCGTACCCGGCCTCGGAGCGGGCCACGCACGCCTGGCTGCGCGAGCGCAGTGCCTTGGGGGAGTTGCTGGGTGTGGACTTCGAGACCATGGGGGCGATGCAGTTGTACCGGGCCTCGGATGCCTTGGTTGCCCACCGCGAAGCGATCGAGGCGCATCTGTTCGAGAGCGCCATGGACCTGTTCGACCTGGCGCCGACGGTGACGCTCTACGATCTGACCAACACCTATTACGAGGGCGATGTGGCGGATCAGCCCGAGGCGCGGCGGGGGCATTCGAAGGAGAAGCGCAGCGACTGCAAGCTGCTCACCCTGGGGCTGGTGCTGGACGGGGGTGGTTTCGTGCGGCGTTCGCGGGTGTTCGCGGGCAACGTCAAGGAAGACCGGACGCTTTCCGGCATGCTGGACGCGCTCGGGGCACCGCCGGGGTCGCGGGTGGTGCTCGACCGGGGCATCGCCACCGAGCGACAGGTCGACTGGCTGAAGGCGAACGGGTACCGCTACATCGTGGTCTCGCGCGAGCGCAAGCGCCGCTTCGAGCCCGAGGCGGCACTCGCCCACCGCACCCGCAGCGGCGGGGTGGTGCATCTGGAGAAGGTGGACGACGCCGAGGCGGGCGAGGTGCGCCTGTACTGCTGCTCCGAGCAGCGTGCCGAGAAGGAGCGCGGCATGGCCGAGCGGTTTGCGCAACGCCTGGAGCGGGATCTCGATGCGATCAACGAGGGGCTGTCGCGGCCGCGCACGCAGAAGAAGCCGGAAAAGATCTGGCAACGCATCGGCCGGCTGGTGGAGAAGAGCCGCGGTGTCGGCCAACACTACGACATCGCGGTGGCAACCGACGAGAGCGGCAAACGGGCCGTGGCGGTGACCTTCCTCCGCACGCCGGTGGCCGGGACGATGCTCACCCATCCGGGCGTCTATTGCCTGCGCAGCAACGAGACCGACTTCAGCGAGGAGCGCCTGTGGCGCACCTTCACCCTGCTCACGGATGTCGAGGCGGCGTTCCGTTCCCTGAAATCCGAACTGGGCCTGCGCCCCATCCATCACCGCAAGCCGCGCCGTGCCGAGGGCCATCTGTTCATCACGGTGATCGCCTACCAACGGGTCCAGGTGATTCGCACCCGTCTGGCCGAGCGCGGCGACGGGCCGATGCGCACGGCGAACTGGACGACGCTCAAACGGATTCTCGGCGGCCGTCAGCGGGTGACCGCGACGTTCAAGCGCGCCGACGGACGCACGCTGCATGTGCGCAAGGCGACGCGCCCGGAACCGCAGCAGAAGGCCATCCTCGATGCCTTGGGGATCCCCTCCTCAGCCGGGGGGACACACCAGGCGGTCGTCTGAGGGGAAACCATCACGTCGGGCACGAATGTAGTGCCATGCGCGCGATTCGGTCAACCTAAATTGTTGAGATACAACAGTTTATTTTTTTCGTTGGTAAACTTGGGCTAGGCCGTTTTTCGCGACCAGCGTCAGAAGTTTCAATGAGGCCCCCCGCGGTCGCTTCTCGCCGCGCTCCCACTGGCTCACCAGCCCCGTGGTCACGTTGAGGTAGCGCGCGAACACAGCCTGACTCGCGTTTTCCCGAAGCCGCAGCGTCCGAATGTCCTCCGGCGACATAGCCTCCACGGGCGTCAGGCACATCTCGTCGAACAAGTCCAGCCTTTCCCGAAGTCCAGCCTTTCCCGACACACAAACATTTCGTCCTACACGGCGTAGGAAATCTCCCACGCGGCTGCCGTTCGGGAGGATGACGCGGTTCAGCGTGCGGTTGGAGGGGCTGAGGGTCGGCGGCTACCGAGACTTGCCACCCATCGCCGCGCCAGGCGTGGTGCGTCAGGATCGAGGTGAGACGTTGCCCATTGCTGTGTGGGACGAAATGTTTGTGTGCCGGGAAAGGCCATGAAGCGGCGAAGCTTGTCGTGGATGTCACTGGCGCATCGCTTGATCAGGAGACCTCCTCAGGATGGGGGAACACCATGCTTCGTCGCTATCGTTGCCCGGACGGAAAATCGGTTTTGCATCTGCCACAGCTTTCCCGGTGCAAGTTGCTGAGTCGAGAGTCGTGCAAGTCAGCGCCGCACACTGCGCTCAGAGGGGTATGGTGATCGAAACTCTAGCCAGGAGGGGCCCCATGCCAGGATCGCTTCCAGAACCTACCCGCGACCTAACGCTCGCCAAGCGGCACATGGACGAGTTTGGCTATTGCCTGCTCGAAGACGCCCTGGCACCAGCGGAAGTGGATGCGCTGCGTGCGCGGCTGTTCGAGCAGCGGGAGGCGGAGGCGGAACGCAACATCGGTCGCATGCTGCCGGACCGCAAGCAACTCGTGGTCTTCCTCCTCAACAAGGGGAAGGTGTTCCGGGACATGATCCTGCACCCGGGGCTGCACGCCATCGTCAGGTACGTGCTCGGCGAGCGGTACCTGTTGTCCTCCTATCACGCCCATTTCGCCCATCCGGGAAGCGAGACGGCATTCCACACCGACCAGTTCTGGATGCCGCCGCCCACCAACGCGGGCAAGCAGACGCTGGTGAAGCCGGGCTCCATCACCCGCTCCGGCAACCGCGGCCACCACGTGGGCGGCGACGACCTCGTCGCGCCAGCGACGATCTCCCCGGCGGTGGTGTGCAATGCCATGTGGATGCTCGATGACTTCACCGAGGAGAACGGCGCAACGCTGGTGGTGCCCGGCAGCCACCTGAGTGGCCGCCAGCCCGACCACGATCTCGATGCCCAGGCAAACTGGACCCCAGCCCTTGGCAGCGCCGGCACGGCAGTCATCTTCGAAGGCCGCACTTGGCACTCGACCGGCGAGAACCGCACCGACAGCCCCCGCATTGGCCTCACCACCAACTTCTGCGCCCCCCAGTTTCGCCAGCAAGAGAACCTCCTCATGGGCACGAGTCCAGAAGTGCTCGAAGAGGCATCGGAGGAGCTACTCGAACTGATTGGCTTCCGCCCGTGGCAGGGCTACGGCGGCCACGAGAACGCCTACGAGTGGGTCAAGCGCGGCGTTTACGCGAACGGCGAGATGGTGCCGGAACGTCGGCCCTGATTGGCCCAAGAAAGGGAGAGTTGCAAGGGCGCGGCGGGTCTTTACCCGTCACTCTCCCTCCGAGAAGGGCCGGGGACGGCTTGTCTCGACTCCCCCGGCGAGGGGAGTGCCAAGGCAAGAGCGCTTGCCCCCCAATCAGCCAGCTCCCTCATGCAAAGGAAGCTGCTACTCCTCGCTCACCTGCACCAGCGTCTTGCCGAAATTGCCGCCGCTGAGCATGTCGGCAAAGGCGGCTGGGGCGTTTTCGAGGCCGGGACGGATGTCCTCGCGGTACTTCGGCTGGGGCCCGTGCCTGCCCGACGGGCCCGTGCCTGCCCGACACACAAACATTTCGTCCTACGGTCGTGTGCGCAATTGCCCATGCTGGCGGCGTGGGCACCGTAGGGCAGCCGACGAGCGAGGGCATGACGCACGACGAACCGAGGCTGACGGTCACGGTGATCGACCTGCACGACCTCGTCGGGAGGGGGCTTGCAACTGCATCCTCCAGCCGCGAGGCCGCCGCCGTCGGTGTGCGAAATGTCTGCGGGTGTGTAGGACGAAATGTTTGTGTGTCGGGAAACGGCCTGGGTCAAGGTAAGACGTTGCATTGCTTTGTGGGACGACATGTTTGTGTGCCGGGAAAGACCCTTTCTGTCTGTGAAGCGCCACTTCGGCTACGCCAAGGTGCGCTACGGGGATCTGGTGAAGAACACCCAGCGCATCGCGCTTCTGCTTGGCTTTACCAACCCTGCTGGTCGCAGGCCTGTATGCCTCGACCTGACGAGGCCCGCGTGTGCCCCGAAAGCCGGGCGAACGGCAAAGTGCTGAAACGAACCCGTTTTCGGCGTTCCAGGAGGCTACCGAGACCAATCCGCTCCGCCAGCAGCTCGGTCACCGGCAATCTCGTTGCCTATTCAGAGCTTCCCTAACGGCCAAGTCGCCCCTGGGCAAAACGTCGTGCAACCTGCGCCAAGGATGGGTCGGCGAGGGTTATTTTGCGTAGCTGGACTCGAAACTCACGGCGACGCCGCGCAGCGCTTTCGCCTCGGGGCCACGCTTGAGCGTCCACCAATCGCTCGCCGAATCGGGCCAGATAGCCCTTGGGGATGTGGGGATTGTTCAGAGTGGCGCCGCGGCCTATCAGGTACTGTGTCCGCAAACGGAAAATCTCCAGCATCTTCGCAGTGCTGTATCCGTCCTGGAGGTCCATCTCCGCCAGATAGCGACGCTTTTGCCATTGGCGCTTGAACAGCCGCCGGGCGTCCTCCAAGGTGTATGACGACTTCTCGCCGCACACGACCTGCATGTCCAGCGAGCTGAGGCGTTGAGACGCCCGGTCGGCGATTGCGAAGTCGGGGCGTATGTAGCCCTCAATCCGCGAGATCCAATCATCCATATCCGCGGGCGCTAGGACAAGCAGCCGTTCGATGTCCTCTCCCGATGCGCCATAGAACGCAATCACCCAGATGCGCTCTCGCCATTTGGTCAGGTGGTCGGGGCCAATGTCTCTGCCGGTGGAGACCGACCCCACGGTGGTGGACTTGAGCTCGATTGGTGTGGCGTAGCGAAGGCCCTTGGAGCTAAAGTCGAAGAACGCATCGACGTCTGCACGACCTTCGCCCGCGCGCAGCCCGAGCAGTTCGCGCACCTCGATCTCCCGGGCGTCGTCTTGGACAGTCACCGGTCGGGCCCCAAACGGCGTGGCAGGCAGCTACGCCGCGCTGTGGCCATTGGGTTTCACCCAACAACGTCCTGCACCAGCGGGGCCGCCTGCCGCCCGCAGGCTCCAGACCGAAGAGCATCAGCAATGGCGCATGCAACGGCGTAGCCGACGGGCGGACAGACGGAGTTGCCGATCTGGCCGATGATCTGGTAGATCGCACCCCGGAACGACCAGCTTTCCGGGAATCCTTGAAGCACCGCGCAATCCTGCACGGAAAGTCGGAAATGCCCGTTTTCGGGCGGAAACCGCGCGGCGGCGTCGCGGTCTCCTTGGACGCCATTGGGCCAGATTTGGAGTTTGTTCCACACGTTCAAGCTGGCCCGACTGTTGAGGACACTGGTCGTCTTTCTCGGCCCGGTGAATCCGGACCGCAACGTGGGCGAGTGGCAATCGAAACCGATGTCGGACAGGCCCAGTGCGGCGCGCGCGCCCATGGTGGCACCTCCGCGTCGAAGAAGGTCCACGCGGTGCGTTGGTTCGGGAGGAGCAAATCGGCCAGCGGCTTCGCCGTGGGAGAACCCAACGAAAAACACCCGTTTGCGGACTTGGGGAACGCCAAAGTCGTCGGCGCCCAATGTGAACGGTTGAACCAGATAGTCGGAGGACAGGGGGGCCAGAATCGACTCGTGGACGTATTGACGAAACCTCGCTGCCAGAAGGCCGGGCACGTTCTCGGCCAGGAACGCACGCGGCCTGATGGCAAGGACCGCAGCCACGAATGCCGGCCACATGTCTCGGCTGTCGAGATTGCCGTCGCGCTTGCCGGCTATCGAGAAGGGTTGGCACGGCGGGCCACCGTGGAGGACATCCACAGCTCCCTCGTGGCGACGCCAGTCGACCGTGGTGACATCCCCAGCCGCGCCGGAAAGAACGTGCCAGTTCGGCCGGTTGGCTTGCAGGGTCTCGCTGCAGATATCGAGGACGTCGTAACTCGCGACGTGCCGGAAACCAGCGCGCTCAAATCCGAGATCCAAGCCGCCACCCCCCGAAAACAGGGACAGCGCGCGCAGTCCGTTCGATTGCCGCATTGGCATCAGGTTTGCCGGTTCGAACGCCGGAACGTTGACTTCTCCAGGCGCGTGGGCAAGTTCGCCGTTTGTTGCTAACGCCTTGCGCCACCGGGAACGTCGCGAGACCTCCCGGTACCATTGGCGCTTCTCTTCCGAGATGTCGTAAGGCATTGGGAGAGTTTCCCAGTTTGGTCGGCACGTGTCCACACCATGTACCGGCTCATCACATTTGGCACTGGGGACTAGGCAGCCTCCTGTGCGACAAGGTACTCGTTCGGGGTTCGATAGGCGAGGGCGGCGTGAGGACGTTCGTAGTTGAAGAAGAACTCGTAGCGGGAGAGCCGCGGACGCCGCGAGGGGAGTGACAAGGCAAGAGCGCTTGCGGGGCCCTCCCCAAGTGGCCATTTCCCTCATGTAACGGAAGCCGACTCGCTCACCTGCATCAGCGTCTTGCCGAAGTTGCCGCCGCTGAGCATGTCAGCGAAGGCAGCCGGGGCGTTCTCGAGGCCGGGGCGGATGTCCTCGCGGTACTTCACCAAGCCGTCGGCCATCCATGAGGCCATCTCTTCGAGGAAGCGGTCCTGCCAGTCGGCCACGAAATTGCGCACGGCCAAGGCATGCACCTGCACGTCCTGCCGGCGGAACACCTCGGCGCCCAGTTCGCGCCAGACCTCGCCGGCGTCCCGGCCATCGGTGTTGCCGTATTGGGAGATCACGCCGCACAGGGTGATGCGGGAACGACGGTTTAGGAGCGGCAGCACGCCTTCGTACACGTGGCCGCCCACGTTCTCGAAGTAGATGTCGATGCCGTCGGCGCAGGCACGCTTCAGCTCCGCCGCATAGTCGGCCGAGCGATGGCAGACGGCGGCGTCGAAGCCGAGTTCCCTCGTCAGAAAGGCACATTTCTCCGGCGTGCCGGCAACCCCGATCACGCGGCAGCCAAGGATCTTCGCGATCTGCCCCGCTGCCTGCCCCACGCCGCCGGATGCGGCCGACACCACGACCGTCTCGCCCTGCTGCGGCTGACACTGCACCTTGACGCCGGCATAGGCGGTGAGTCCCAACATGCCAAGAATGCCGACCGCCGTGGAGATGTGCGCGACGTTTGGATCGAGGCGGCGCGGGAACATGTAGCCGAAGACGTCGATGCCCTCCCCCGCCAAGCCGTAGTCCTGCCAGCCGTTGGTGTTGAAGACGTACTCGCCGGGTGCATAGCCGGCCAGGTTGCTCGCGACCACTTGCGACACCGTGCGCCCGTGGCAGACGTCTCCCGCAGCCTCCATCCCGCTGCGCCGCCGACCCCATTGGTATGGGTCCAGCGACAGATAGATCGTGCGCGTGAGCATCTGGTTCGGTCCAGGTGCCGGCACAGGCTCGTCCTGCAGCGTGAAGTCTCCATCCGTCGGCCATCCGGCGAGCGGCCTTCGCGCCAATCTCCAAACCCTGTTTGCGGTCATGCTCTTCCCAAACTCAGCCCCAAACTCGGCATAGGCGAGCGTTGCTACCCCCTCGCTCGGGGCACCCCTTGGGTTTGCTTCAGGTAGGGGAACACGTCGTCGAAGCCAATGAGCTCGCGCATGAGGCGTGCGTTCTCGCAGTCGTCCCAGGGTTGGTCCTTCATCGTGATCGTCATGTTTTCCTGCGGCAGCACGGACTGGTGACGGTAGTAGGCGACGGCGTTCAGGCGCAGGCCCTTCGTCAGCTTCGGGAAGGCGCCGTGCAGGGTGGAGCCGGGCCAGACGATCACCGAGCCGCGCTCGCATTCCACGGCGCGGGCCTGTTGCACCACCTGCGAGGAGGGCACGAAGTTGGGCCGGTGGCTGCCGGGGACATAGGCGAGGGCGCCGTCGGACTTGGTGTATTCGGTGAGGCACCAAGTGGCGTTGGCCGTGAGCGCCTGGGCACCCCACGGGCGAGGGGTCGCGCCTTGATCGGGGTGCAGCCCCAAGCTCTCGCCGTAGCCATACTCGCCCTGCCACTTCACGAACGAGTTGGTGCTGGACAAACGTCGCGCCTTGGCGCCGCCAAAGGGCACCGGGCCGATGGCGTGATCGATGAGCGCATCCACGACCGGGTTGACGAACAGGTCCCGGAAGCAGCGATCGAGCTGCATGATTTGCTGGATCAGCATCTGGGTCGGCGGCGGCGCATCTTCGTCGCGCAGGAAGGAGCGCGACTTGCCCGTCGGTTCCGGCCACACGAGTTCGGCCTCGGGCCCGTTTTCAAGGGAGATGGGCGAGCCGGTCATGCGGGTGAACTCGGTGAGCAGCACCTCGGTGCAGCGGTCCAGGAACTCCGGCGTCACCCCGGTCACGGACGGCGGCACCACGGTGAGTCCGTCCACCTCCATTTCCAGCACGTAGCGCTCGAGTTCGAGCTGCTTGATCTCGTCGCTGATTTCCGTGGCCGCCGTTTGCATGTGCGCTCTCCCCCGGTGAATGCGCCGATTCTAACCTCGCAGGGCAGGCATCCCGCCTTGCCCAAAAAAGGGCCGTCAGAATGCGCGCTTGAGTCGCAGGACAAACGAGCGGGGGCGGTTGGGGCGAGCGCCGAATGGGCGGTGGGAGACGATGGCGGCTTCGTTCGTTGCGTTGCTGACGAGCAACTGCGCCAAGGTGGAGTTGCCGAACAGGCGGCTGAGCGCGAGGTCCAGCACCAGGAATCCGTCGGCGTGGAGGCCGCCGTCCACTGCCCCGTGGCCGGGTTCCTCTCGCATTTGCGTCTGCCCGCGCACGGCGGCGGAGAAGGACCAGGGACCGCTTGCCAGCCGCGCCCCCGCTCGGCCGATGTGCTCCGGCAAGTAGGGCAGTTCGTCGCCACGCCGCACCAGCCCCCACTGGGTGAACTGCGACAGAAAGCCGGTCTGGAAGGCCGACTCCGTATAGGTGTAGGTGAAGTCCAGCGTCAGCGAAACGGCTTCCGTCAGCGCGAACTCCGTCCAGCCGACGATCTCGGCGCCGGCGATTTCCACCCGTCCGCCGTTGAACTCCTCGCCAGCCTCGCAGCCGCTGTCACTGACCCGACATCGACCGAGCAGGTTCTCGTAGTCGCTGAAGAAGCCAACCGCCTCAAGCCTCGCCGACGGCGTGCCGAAGCGGACGCCATATTCAAGGTTCAGGCTCCGCTCCGGGTCCACGCCGCCTGAGCCCGGCCCGGCCGGCGAGAACCCGCGATAGGCGCCTGCGAGAAAGCTGATCCGCTCCGTCGCCTGCCAATGCACACCGACGCCGGGCGAGACGACGGACTGGCTGCTGCCCGTGCGCGCATCCGCTCGCCGGTCGTGAAAGTTGCCGGCGATGTCCTCGTAGCGAACGCCCAAGCTCACGCGCCAGTTCCCCCGCACAATCTCGTCGGCCAGGAACACGGCCAGAGCATTGGTATGGGCCTCGTTGACGGTTTTCGAGCCCCGCGCGATGCCGTCCCACACCAAATCGCCGCCGGCCATCAGATAGCCACGCTGACGGTGGTCGCGCTCCACTTCATCCCGATGCACGCGCACGCCCGCAGTGACGGCGTGCTCAAAGCCGCGGGCCAAGCGCGTGAACGATCCCGTGAGCTGCGCCCCGCGCGCATCGAAGCCGCGGTCGTTGTTGGTCACGTCGAGGGTGTCGGTCAGGGCGGGGGTCGAGTCGATCGCCCCGAGGAGGAGTTGGTATTGCCGCGAACCGCCCGTTCGCGCCAGCACCGATTGCAGCGTGGGGCCCGCAAGGAAGCCGTCCACCTTGTTCCACTCCCGTTCGAACCGATTCCAGTACGCCTTGGCGTTGAGACGAAACTCGTCGGTGACGGCCACGCCGTAGTTGACGTGCACAAGTCTGTGCGACGACTGGAAATGCGCCAGTTGGGACGCGGGATAGCGCCGCACCGGAGCGCGGTCGAAATCCGCGTCGGTGAGACCAAGATAGGTCTCGTCAGCATCCTCGTCGGCGTAGCCGAACTTCACCGTCAGGACTTGCTCGCGCTCGCTCGCGGGCTCGAAGCGCCACTTTGCGTCGTATGCGTTGCGAACGAAGCCGGTGTCGCCGCCGCCGTCGAGTTCCTTGAAGCCCGTGCTGCCGTAGCGCATCCCCTCGAGCAGAATCGCGGAGCTCTCGAAGGGCTGCACGTAGGCACCCTCCACCTTGTGAAAGCCGTGGTTGCCAAGGCTGACATCGACTTCGGCCAGGTGCTCCTGTGGCACGGGCCGGGTGACGAAGTTCACGGCACCGCCAACGGTGTGGGGGCCGTGACGGATTGCGGCCGGGCCTTTCAGCACCTCCACGGAGTGAATGCGGCTGACGTTGGGCACGTAGTAGGCGGCCGGTGCCGAGTACGGCGCCGGGGCGATCAACACGCCGTCCTCCATGAGCGCGATCTTCTGGCTGCGCTCCGCCGACGCGCCTCGAATGCCGATGTTGGGACGGAGGCCAAAACCGTCCTCCTCGCGCACGTAAACACCGGGCACAGACGAAAGCACCTGGTTCAAGTCGACGTAATCGAACCGTTCCAGCGTCTCCTGGTCCACCAGCGTGCCCGAGCCCGCCACGACGCGAGCTTCCTCCCGGGCACCGATGACCACCACTTCCTCGATCTGGCCGGGTTCCGTGCCCTCGGTGGCAGGTGCACGCTCCTCGGCGCTCACCGCAACGCCCAAGGCAAAGGCGACCGCCAAAGTGAAAGGACTGCCCGACATGGCGGTGGCCAAGGCAGGACGCCCTCCGTGGAACAAGTTCACGCTAGTCGTTGTCGGTCTGGGCGTTGCCCGGCACCGACACGCCGACGATGGTCACGAAGTCGATCTTGAGGTCATCGGTCACGCGCTTCACGAGGCCCACCAGCGAGCAGGCGGAGAGTTCGGCCGGCGTGTCGGGGTTCGCAAACGCATTCATGCACTCGGTCGCGCGATCTTGCGAAGCGATGGCCAGCACCTGCTCGTTCAGCGGCGTGTCGATGCCGTCGATGTGGTCGAGCAGCGCCTGCGTGTTGGCCCGGAACCGCTCCGCTACATCCGGGAACTCCTCATGGACGATGAAGTCGTCAAAGCCAAAGCCCTCCCCGCCCTCGAAGAGCGTCTTGAAGGAGGCCGCGTTGGCGCGGATGTTGGCAAGGGAGTTGGCGGCAAAGGGCGACTCGACCAGTTCTGGACACGCGCTCGCAGAACAGTCGTCGTGGATGCCCGTGGGAATGCCGAGCTTGCGGTCCTTGACGAGCAGGTCCAGGGCGAAGATGCCGTCGGTGAGGTGCTGCAGGGCATCGCCAGTCGACTCGGGATCCAGCAACCTGGCGCGGTAGTCGCCGCCGTCGGCACTCCAGTCCTGCACCAGGTCCGCGGCAGCCTCGGCCGCGTCCTGGGCGATTTGCTGCGCCAAGGTGCAGCGCGCGAGGCGCCGCTCCGACGCATCGAGGTCGTTCCAGTCGGCGGTGCTCGGCACCTGCGGCGCGCACGTGTGCCCAAGATCGTCGTTAAAGAGCAGGTATTCGATGGCGCCATAGCCGCGCTGGTTCAGCGCCCGCGACCGGATGTCGAAGTCGCCTTCGCCGGCAAGCACTGCCGAGATGTCCACGCCGCAGGTGCTCAAGGGAGCGTCGGCATAGGAAAGAACGCGCTTGCGCAGTGCCTCGGAGTTGTCTGTAGCGGGGCCAAAGACGTGCATCTCCGTGGCCTGCACTGCAGCCATCGCCACGCGCCAGACGTCTTGCACGGCGGCGGTCGCAGCATCGTCGGCGTCGGTGCCGATGGCGGCGCAGTAGTCGGCGAGCGGGCCATCATCTGCAGCGAAATCCGCCGTCCGCTCCGCCAACGTCTCGTAGTTCGGCACGATCACCGCATCGACGAGGTTCGCCAGCATGGCCTCGGTGCTGAACGCCTGCGTCTGTTCCTCTTCTTCCTCCTGCTGGCCGGCATCGGCGGTGGGTGGCGCCGGCGCACGCGGCGGCTCCGGATCTCGCGAGCTGTCCACGCAGCCCGCCAGAGCAATGCCAACAGCGGCGCACAGCAAGCTTGCCGCGCGCCGTCCCCCCACGCACGAGGCACCCGTGCTCAGGCAGGCGACTACCAACTCATCACCACGTCGTGATCGAAGCCATATGCCTTCTCGAGAATGGCCCGCGCTTGCAGGAGGGCGTCGGTGTACTCCATCACCGCGTCGCTGGCGCTGCCGGCGGGCATCACGCCGCCTTGCGAGCCGTCCGCCAGCACCGGCGCATCGCCCATGAGGCGAAGCACTTCCTTCAGGCTGTCCACGGTGATGCCGTCCACGGAACCGTCACGGAACGGCGAGAACGGGCTGAACTGCAGGCCCAGGGCAAAGCCCTTCATCTCGCCCCAGTGCTTGGCAACGTTCTTGAAGTTGGCAAGGTCTGCAAAGCTGCCGTCCTGGTAGCTGTCCATGTCGCCCATGACGTCGTTGATGTAGTGGACGACGGTGGCGGCGATGCACTTCTCCCACGTCACCGCGGCGATCTGGATCTGCTCGTCGAGCGCCGCCTCTGCCTCGGCGCTGAGCGAACCACCCCTCGCCGCATTGCCGACGATCTGCCGACCAAGCAGAAACGCGTCCATGGCCTCCTTCGAGAAGTCGGTCATGCCGTTGCTGCCGCGGTCGCGCTTGGCGCAGTTCTGGGCGTGGCCGAAGACGAACTCCGAACCGAGGTCGATGGCGCCGTCGCCGTCGGTGTCGTGGTAGCCATGGGCCCAGCCGTCGCGACCACCCTTGGCGGCGGCCTCGTCGTCCGTGTACCCGTTCATGTTGCGGGCGGCGCCGTAGTAGCCGAACGCTTCGTCGAACTTGTGCTCGGCGCCGGTGTAGTCCTCGCCGTCGATCTGCGTGAGGTATTCGTGCCAGTTGGTGCTGAGGTAGTCGGCGGTGCCTTGCGAAAACGCCACCGCGCCACCGAGGAACTTCTGCGTCAGTTGCTGGTAGTCGCGGCCGTGTGCGTCAACATACACCGCATCGAGGGACACATCGCCGCCGACTGTCGAAATCAGCGGCGAGCTGCCGTCCGACGCCTCCGTGGCGACGCGGTCGATGAAGAGGTTGACGAGGTCGATGGGCATGGCGCCGGCGTCGAGGGCATCCCAGCCGAAGAACTCGCCACCGAGCACATGCTCCGCCTTGTCCTGGCCGGCGGTCTTGCTGCCGAGGTTCTTGCCGGTGCTCACATCGCCATAGGTCGGCCCCGGCTTGACGGGCTCGCCACCCGCCACCGTGAAGCCGTGCGGTGTGTCGTCAACGCCATCGCCCGTCATGTAGAAGTTCAGCCGCGTACGCACGGTGTCTTCCATGCCGACATCTTCGGTGAGGTTGCCGAGTTCCGCCTTCATGGCCGCAATCAACATCTGGCGCGCGGTCTGGCCGGAATAGCTGACGGAACTTGCATCGGCGGCGAATGCGCTGTCGTACATGTAGGTGGCGGCAATCGGATGGGAGTTGTCGCCGACACCGTTCGCGTCGCGGTCTTCCGTCTCGGAGGCGTCGTCCGGGAAGGCGTCGCGGGAGTCGATCACGCCATCGCCGTCGCCGTCACGATCCTCGGCGTTCGAGTCGTCGTCTCCCCCCGAGCCTTGCGCCAGCACGCGGTAGCTGCCCGGTGCGGCCGCCGTCACCTTGAGGTAGTAGATGCCCGCAGCCAAGGTGGCGGCAATGCGGAAGTTGCCGCTGCCAGAGTCCGACGCCACGGCCATGTCGGAACTGTCAACGAGGCTGCCGTTGACATTGGCGCCGCCAGCGCCGCGCATGACGACCTCGGTGCCACTGTGCGGAACGTCCACTCGGAACACATCGACATCATCGGCAGTCGGCGCAATCCGTCCCGACGTCATCAGCAGCGCCTGCGGCTTGACGGCAGCCAGTTCCCCTTCGCTCAGGAGCGGAAGCAGCGTCGCGGACTCCAGGGTGTCGCCGTGCAGGTCTTCCCGATCGGCACCGACCCGGACATCCACGGCATAGTCGCCGCTGCCGGAGACATGCACATAGTAGATGCCGCCGGCGAGGTTCTGGTCGATGCTGAAGTTGTCACCGGCACCGCTGTCCTCGTCGGTTGCCAGCGACATGCCGGCACTGTCCGTCAACTCGCCCCGGGTGTCGCTCGGCCCGCTGGTGCGAATCACAACCGCCGCCTGCCCCACGAGATCAAAGCGGAACACGTCGATGTCGCCCGCCGACACCGTGCCGGCCATCGCCGAGCCGATTTCCAGCACCGTGGCAGTGCGAGGGCCGTCGCCGTGGTCGTCGTGGCCACCATTGGCCACAACCGGCAGCGCAAGCGCCGCCATGGCAAGGGCAGCGAAGGCCCCGAGCCAGGATCGGCACGGTGCCTGCTGGTTGGGTTGGTCGGTGCCACGAGGGCGATGCCCAGTGCTCATGGATCACACTCCTTGGAGTCAACGTTTTCGTTGGGCGCGCAAACTAATGCAAATGACAATGATTTGCAAACGGGGTTGCATAAACGTATCGAGTGCCTATCGGACGGTGCGCTGGGTCGGCCCCAGGGCGCTTCCTCCGGGGCCCTTCAGCGACCGTTGCGGCATGATGAACGGGGAGGCAATGGGCTACGGGGGCCGAAGTGGAGGCAGGAGTGCGCCAGGCCATCGAGCGCGGCGACTGGGATGGCGTCCGTGCGGTGTTGCTCGAACGGCAGCGTGAATCCCGTGCCGCCGTGGGGCTTGGCACCGCCTCTCAGCTCAGCGCACTGCAACTGGCGGCACTCTACGATGTCGAAGCCGCGCGACGCCTGCTCCGTCACGGCCTGCCCTGCGATGTTCACAGCGCTGCGGCGCTCGGTCGGCTTGACGATCTTGGCCGCAACCCGATGCAATTCGGCGATCTCGCGGAACACCTGACGCCGATGGGATTTGCCCTGCTCAAGGGACGGCTCGACTCGGTGGAGGCGCTGCTCGACGCCGGCGACGATGCAAGCCGCGCCTTGCCGCGCATCGGTTTCTTCGCCTGGGAGCTCGAGGCGGCTGGGAGTGGAGCGTGGGCACCTTTGCACATGGCGTCGGCACACGGCTACCACGCCGATGCCGGCACGATAGTCGCGGCCCTCATCCGCGGTGGTGCGCACCTGGCGGCTCGGTGTCCGCTCGGCGAAACCGCATTGCACCTGGCCGCCACCTTCGGCTGGCGTCCGGTGATGGAGTGCCTGCTGGCGAACGGCGCCAACATCGACGAGGAAACTGTCCCCATTGCCCCGACCGTCCACGGCCTCGCCGCACCGAAACACGCGGCCGTCGCGCACCGGCAGACGCCGCTCATGATCGCCGCCCGTGAAGGCAGCGTGGACACGGTTGCGTTTCTGGTCAAGCGGGGCGCGAACATCCAGGCCCGCGACAGCAACGGCGCCACCGCCCTGCACCTCGCGGCAAGACCGTGGTGGCGGGAGAACGTGGAATTGCTCGAAGTCCTGCTCGCCGCCGGGGCAAGGAGAGACGTTCGAGACAGCCGTGGGCGAACTCCGCTAGACCTGGCACAAGCCGCCGGGTTCAGGCAGACCGCCACCGCGCTATCGCCACAAGAACCGTTGCCTTCGGACAACGCTTCTTGCCCCAGCCCAAGCCGTCCCATCACGTAAGTCGAACTTCGCCGAGGCGGGAAAGTCCGACCTACCTGCTAGATGGCAAATGAAGCGTCCGCCCCATCGGGATGCGCCGACCGCCGCAGGTCGGAGTGTCCTACACTGCACGTTGCACAAACCGATTTTGGAGCGTTCCATTGAGCCACATCACCGACGAACCCGGCATCGACCCACGCATCAAGGCGATTTTTGGCGGCATGCCCACGGTGGCGCAGCCGGACGCAGCATCCCGAGAGCAACTCGTCGCAGCGGCCAACAGCGAAGAGGCGCTGGCGCAGGCAAAGTCGTTCGAGAGCGTGCTCGATGCCTGCAATACCGAGGAAATCGCCCCGACGGCGGGCCTCACGTCCAAGACGGTGGAGTTCACCTCGGAGCCCGACGGCAACACCATCAAGGTCTGCATGTTCGTGCCGGAATCCGAGGGCCCGCATCCGTGCGTGTACTACATCCACGGCGGCGGCATGATGTCGATGTCCTGCTTCCTCGGCAACTACCAAGCCTGGGGCAAGATCATCGCCGCGCAAGGCGTGGCGGTGGCGATGGTGGACTTCCGCAATGCGCTCACGCCCTCGTCGGCACCGGAGATCGAGCCGTTTCCAGCCGGCCTCAACGACTGCGTGTCGGGCTTGCGCTGGTTGGCGAAGGAGGGTGCGGGGCACGGCATCGACAGCTCGCAAATCATCGTTGCCGGCGAAAGCGGCGGCGGCAACCTCACCCTCGCCACGGGGCTGAAGCTGAACCAGGACGGCGACATCGGCCTCATCCGTGGCCTCTATGCGCTGTGCCCCTACATCGCCGGAAGCTGGCCTCGGGACGACCTTCCGTCGTCGTCCGAGAACAACGGCATCCTGCTGAGCCTGCACAACAACCGCGGCGCCCTCGCCTACGGCATCGAGGCGCTGAATGAGGGCAATCCGCTCGCCTGGCCCCTGTTCGCCACGGCGGACGACATGCGCGGTCTGCCGCCGACCATGGTGAGCGTGAACGAGTTCGACCCGCTGCGCGACGAAGGCATCGCCTTCTACCGCAGATTGCTCGCCGCCGGCGTGCCGGCAAGCTGCCGCCAGGTGATGGGCACCATCCACGGCACCGAGATCTTCCCCATCTGCTGCCCGGACATCAGCCGCGAAACCGCCCGCAGCATCGCCGACTTCTGCCGCGGCACAACGCGCCCACCGGCAGCTTAGGCCTCTCCTTGCAGGGAGCCCCAGAGGCGGAGCCGCCTAGGCGGGAAACCGGGCGCCTGCCCCGCCACCGACGGGGCCCGGCTCGCGGGGAGGAGGCTGGTTGCACCTTCGGGCCTTTGCTTGCTTGGCCTTCGGCAGGAGGAGCGTGACAGGCCTTCCCTATTCACTCCCTGGAGGCGCCTCCAGAGAGGCCACAGGCCTCAGTGCGCGTAGCCGAAGCTGAGCTTTTGCCGTTCACGCCGCGCGAGTCCATGCGCTGGCGTCGCTGTTCCGGCGACACGGTCCCACAGCGCCAGCGCAGAGCCTAGGTTGCAGTGCCCATGCTCGCGGCTGTGATGCAGTTGGTGCTGGGCAGGGCTGACGAACCAGCGCTCCCAGCGGCCGAACGTCAGCCAGACGTGAGAGTGGCGCAGGTTCGCCCCCGCGAGGTTGAACAGGAAGCCAGCCAGCCCCACCCCCAGGATGTCGAAGGCGGCGAAGTTGCGGCCAAAGAGCCAGATGGCGCCGCCGCTGACCAGGCCAAACACGGCAAGACTGCGCAGGAAGTAAAGAGCGTGCTCGACGGGATGAACGCGAAACAGCGTCAGCGGCGTCAGCACCGGGGCGCTGTGATGAATCCGGTGAAACCTCCAAAGCGCGCCACATCGGTGCATGGCAAGGTGCAGGAGAAAGCGGCTCAGATCCTGCGCCACGAACATCGTCACGCTGTAGATCGTGGCGATGGCCAGCCAAGGCAGGTCAAGCTCCGGTGCATCGCCAAGATTCCGTTGCAGGAAGCGCCCAACCACCAGCGTCGCCGCCAGATGGCCGCCGAGCAGCGGCGCGAGCAGCAACACGCGCAGGAAGTGATTGAGGAACATCAGCGCCACATCGGCTGCGCTCGAGGCATGGAGCCAATAGTCTCGGTCGAACAGCGCCCTGGCCTGCGCCCGAACGTCGAACTGACCAGCCCGTGCCGTCACCACGAGAGAAGCGAGCAAGGCCGCCGAGACAAGGCAGCCCCAAAAGACGCGCTTGGCAGGATCCAAGGGAAACGCCAGCGGCCCAAGCAGGGCATCAAGCCACAGAAGGCCTGGCATCCGTCAGTACCTTGGGAGCATTCGCGAAGGACACGCACATTATCAAAATGCTAACGAGTTGCAAAACCATTCCGGAAGACATCGCCGGGCTGGCCTCCAAGAGGGCGAGCAGGTTCCGCACGGCACCCTTGTCGATGCTACGATCGTCTCTGCTCTGGTCAGGAGCCCGGCATGGGCCTGATTCACACAGAACTCGAGCTGTCGAATCCGCGCCGGCAGGCGTCGGCACCGATGACCGTGCGCGCCCTGGTGGACACGGGTGCCGTGAACCTCTGCATCCCAGGTCATGTGGCATTGCAGCTTGAACTCGACGAGATCGAGCGCCGGGAGGTCACCACCGCGGACGGCAAGTCCACTTTGGTGCCCTATGTCGGGCCCATTCAGGTGCGCTTCGAAAACCGCTCTTGCTTCGTGGGCGCGTTCGTGCTCGGCAACGAAGTCTTGCTCGGGGCAATACCGCTACAGGACATGGACTTGGTGGTCAACCCGCGCCTGGAGAAGGTCACCGTCAATCCCTCCAGTCCCAACATACCGTCCGCAGTCGTAATGGATGCATCAGCGAGAACCGCCCTGCGCCCCGACGGCTGAAGGCTTCGGGTCAATCGGTCGCCAACGAATCCCATACGCCTGGGCTGGCAGCCACTCGCTCTTCCCGGGGTTCATCCACCATCGCCACTCCTCCCCAAACCCCGCCGCCGCGCCATTGCGGAGCGGAACCAATCGGGAGTACATTCCCGATTGGTTCAACCAATCAGGAGCATGCTCCCGATGAGTTACGCAAGAACGCTCGCCATCGACCTGCCCCCCGGCCAGTCCGCGTTCCTCTGGGGCGCGCGGCAGACAGGCAAGTCCACCTGGCTGCGCGAGCGCTTTCCCGACAGCCATCGAATAGACATGCTCGACTTCGACACGGCGCTCGAGATGCAGGCGCGTCCCTCGCGTCTCGGAGAACGCCTCGATGCTCTCCCACCGGAACTGCTCGCACGCCCGATCGTCATCGACGAGGTGCAGAAGGCACCCGGCCTGCTGGACGAAGTGCACCGTTTGATCGAAGGCCGGCGACTGTCCTTCATCCTTTGCGGCTCGAGCGCGCGCAAGCTTCGCCGCGGTGGCGTCAACCTGCTCGGCGGCAGGTCATGGCGCCTCGAGATGTTCCCGCTAACCTGGCCGGAAGTGCCGGACTTCGACCTGCTGCGGGCGCTGAACCGGGGCCTCCTGCCCGGCATCTATTCCCAGGCATCTGCGACCAGCCACCGGCGTTCGCTCGCGGCCTACGTGCGCGACTACCTGATGCAGGAGGTGTTCAACGAAGCCCTGGTCCGAAGCGCGGACGCCTTCGCGCGATTCTTCGAGGCACTGCGCTTCTGCCACGGCGAGCTCCTGAACTATGCCGCCATCGCCCGCGACTGCGGCGTGGACGCGAAGACCGTCCGCAGCTACTTCGAGATCCTGCGCGACACCTTGGTGGGCCATCTCGTCTATCCGTTCAGCCGCCGCGAAGGCCGCCAGACCATTTCCGCCACGCCCCGGTTCTACCTCTTCGACGTGGGCGTTGCCGCCTTCGTGCAGGGCGCGTGGATTCAAGACGCTTCCGGCACCGCCTTCGGCAAGGCATTCGAGCACTTCCTCGCCCTCGAGATCATCGCAGCCCGCAGCTACCAGGAGAAGGATTTCCCCATCGAGTTCTGGCGCACCAAAAGCGGCCTGGAAGTGGACTTTGTGCTCAACCGCGGCGAAGTGGCCATTGAAGCGAAGAGCCGCGTCCGCAGCCAGGACCTCCGCCCCATGCGCGCCTTTGTGGAGGAGCACTCCCCCCGCCACGCCATAGTCGTCAACGCGGCGAACGATCGCCGCCGAGTGGATGGCATCGAAATCATGCCGCACCCGGAATTCCTGGAGCTGCTGCACGCCGGGGAACTCCTCTGACGGCACCTGCGCCCTCAGCGAATCCCATACGCCTGCGCCGGCAGCCAGGTCGCAAGCGCCTCCCATTGGAAGATCACCACAAGCCCCACAAGCTGGATGATGATGAATGGCGCGACGCCGCGGTAGATGACCGGCAGGTCCACTCCGGGCGGCGCGATCCCGCGCAGGTAGAAGAGTGCCCCGCCCACCGGCGGCGTGAGGAAGCTCGTTTGCAGGCACACGGCGAACATCACCGTGAACCACACCGGATCGAACGCAAGGCTCGCCACCACCGGCGCCACGAGCGGCAGGATGATGAGGGTGAGTTCCAGCCAGTCGAGGAAGAATCCGAGCAGGAAGGTGGCGATCAGGATGCAGATGACGATGCCGGTGGGGCCGAACGGCAGCCCCAGCAGGGTCCGCTCGATCAGTTCGTCGCCGCCGAGGCCCCGCAACACCAGCGTGAAGCACACCGCGCCGATGATGGCGCCGAAGATGAAGGCGGTGGTGCGGGTGGTCTCCTCCACCACTTCGGTGAGCACCTTGCGCGTCAGCACGCCCTTGAGGGCCGCCAGCGCCAATGCCCCCGCCGCGCCAACCCCGGCCGCTTCGGTGGGCGTTGCAAGGCCGAAGAAGATGCTGCCAAGCACCGCGAGAATCAGGAAAGCGGCGGGAACGATGGCCTTCACCAGCTCCCACACCGCAGCGAGGTCGATGGGCTCGCGCGGCGTCGCCGGGGCGTATGCTGGCTTCACGAGACCCACTCCGAGCAGGTAAACGATGTAGAGCCCTCCCAGCAACACGCCGGGGAACAGCGCGCCGAGGAAGAGGTCGCCGACGCTCATGGCCATGCGATCCGCCATCACCACCAGCATGATGCTCGGCGGGATGAGGATGCCCAGCGTGCCTACGGCGCACACCGTTCCGGAAGCCAGTCGCCGGTCGTAGCCGTTCTCCAGCATGGCCGGCAACCCAAGGAGGCCCAGCAGCACAACGGATGCGCCGATGATGCCGGTGGAAGCGGCCAGCAGCACGCCGATGATGGTCACCGTGATGGCAAGGCCGCCGCGCACCGGGCCCAGAAGACGCGCAAACCCGGTGAGCAGGCTGCGGGCGATGCCGGAACGATCGAGCAGGATGCCCATGAAGATGAACATGGGCAGCGCCACCATCACCCAGTTCTCCATCACGTCCCAGATGCGATCCACGGTCATGGACGTGTAGAACCAATCGATGTTCATCGGGATGGCGAAATCCACCTCGAGGACAATGGCGAGCGCCGTGAAGACGGCCGCCAAGCCGCCGAGAATCCAGGCGATGGGGAAGCCGGTGAAGACGAGCACGATGAACGCACCGATCATCGTCAGGGCCAGGGCCTCGGCACCGCTCATGCCGCACCCACCTCGCCGCGCCGCGCCGCAAGATAGGCCCACAGGCGGCTGAGGCGCGACAACGTCGCCAGCAGCAGCATCAGGAACGCACCCGGCAGGACGCCCTTCAGGAACCAGCGCACCGGCAGCCCGCCCGGTGACGGGGAAATCTCGCCCACCGCCCAGCTATGCGCCACGAACGGCAGGGCAAAGACCAGCACCACCAAGATGAACGGCAGCGTCAAGAGCAACGTTCCGTAGAGCTCGATCCACACCTGCGCCCGCGGATGCAAACGGCTCGAGACGAGGTCGATGCGAATGTGGGCATCCACCTGATAGGCATAGGCAATCGCCACCAGAAACGCCACCGAGTTCAGGTGCCATTGCAGTTCCTCGAACTCGATCCGCCCCTCGCCGAACACGTAGCGCAAGGCAACATTGCTGACGATCACCGCCAAGAGCACTACCCAAAGCCAACTCGCCGCCCGCCCAATGCGCCCGAGCACCGCATCGATGACCTTTGAGACGCGAGTCTCAGGCAGCGTCACCCCTTCCACGCCGCCACCCGCAAGCCAACGCGCCTTCTACTCACGCCCACGCCTCCGAACCGAGGGCGTCCGCCCTTTAAAGAGGCCTTCAATGCTTCCCCCAGAAAAGGCGCTCAACGCTCCTCCGTCGCCTGCGCTGGGTATGCCAATCGCCGCCATTCGCCATAGACCTCCTGAAACTCCCGCTGCGATGCCAAGATGGCAGCGAAATCCGCGTCTGCCTCGGCTTCCTCGTCGAGGATTTCGTTGGCGGCCACCTTGAGCTGCGCCAGCAGGTCATCCGGCAGCACCCGAGCACTCACGCCCGCGTCCGCAAGCCCGCGCACGATCGGCCCTTGCATTGCCTCTGAATAGCCAAGGTTGCGCGCCACCCCCGCCGTGCAAAGCCCCTCCAAAAGCGCTTGATCCGCGCTCTGCATTTCTGCCCACACACCGAGATTCACCACCACATGCGTCGCACTGAACGGCTGGTGCCAACCGGGGTAGTAGTTGAACTTGGCGATGCGACTGAAGCCAAGCGCCCGGTCCGTGAGCGGCTGGGAGAACTCGGTAGCGTCAATCACCCCGGTTTCCAGCGCCTGAAATATCTCCCCCGCCGGCAGCATCGTGATCGAGGCCCCAACCCGCTGCATCGCCCGCCCACCAAGCCCGGCAAAGCGAATCTTCAGCCCGTTGATGTCCTCGGCAGACACCAGCGGCTCGCGAAACCACCCCGCCGTCTCCGGCCCCGTGATGGCGCAGAAAATCGGCTTCATGTTGTGCTTGGCGTACACGCCCTCGGCCAGTTCCCGCCCACCGGCGAAGTACCACCAGCCGATGTAGGCCCAAGGCTCAAGCCCGAACGGGGTTGCCGCGATCAACGGCGAGGAGGGAATCTTGCCCTGATCGTAGCCAAGCCACGTATAGCCCGCCGCCACCTTCTTGTCGCGCACCGCATCGGTGATCGCAAACGCCGGCACGATCTCCCCAGGATCGTAGAGATCCACCACGAAGGCACCGTCGGTGGTGTCCTTCAGCGCCTGTGCAAGCCAGATGACCGTCTCGCCAGACCCCGGCAGATTGCGCGGCGCACTGAGCGGCATCCGCCAGTGAATCCGCACCGGCGCCCCGCCCTCCCCCAACACAGGCGCCAGCCGCCCAGCCGAAGCCCCCGGCGCACGCACCGCCAGCGAAACGAGCAAACCACCCACGAAGGCCACCAAAACGGCAACCAGCACGGCCCGCGCGGAAAACACGACCTGACACCCTCCTCCGGGCGACACCCCTACCGCCAGGCATTCAAAACCGTTTCCCCAACCCCGGTCAACCTAACGGCATTCGGACTTCGGCATGGACGGCCCTCGGAGGGAAGGCTTTCTGCCTTCCTTGGCACGCCGACAGGCGTGCTCTCTGTTCGTGCAGGCGCCGACGAGTTGCAGAGTCTTGCCGGATGGGACGCAATTGATGCCAGCACCGACGACCTCCAAGCCCAGTTCGCCGACGATGGCGCCAAGGCACGCGTTGCCGGCATCGAGGGCGCGCGCATCCGCTACGCCATCGGTACGGCGATCGTCGCCATCACCGCACCACGGCGCGGTCGCATGCCGTGTCGAACGCCGCCCGGGCGACGAGGGTGCTCTCGCGCCGACCCACTGGCCGGGCCGGGGAATTTCACGGCAAACCTTGCGATGCCCCCTGCTCAGAGTAGTCGCACTCCAACACCATCCCCTCCGACCCGGACCGACCGACGTACCCGTCGGCCAGGCAACGGTCCACCGCCGCCTCGATCCGTTCCCTGATCTTTTGTGTGATGATCTCGCACGGCGTATCCCCCGCTGTCTGGATCCCATAGCGGTCACGCGCCATTTCGAAGGCATCCCTCACCACCCACTCCCTCGCCCCCGCGCCGTCCGGGTACCAGTCGCGCATCGTCCTGACGATGCAGTCGCACCAGTCGGGCATGGCCATATCCGCCACCGGCCGGTAGCCGCGCACACGTTTCGACGGCCCCTTCGGCCATTCGAGCCAGCCATCTCCCGCCTGCGATGCAGCCTCGAACACGCCCCGGATCGCCTCATACAGCGGCCCGTCCTTACGAAGCGTGCGATAATGCGCAAGACCCTGATCGCGGAGTCGACGGGCGACGAGATCCACCGTACTCCGCTCGTCCCGCGCCAGCGCGCCTTCCCCGCTCAACACGCACCAGATGGCGCAACGCTGCGACTCGAGCGACATCTCGACGAACGAGTCACTCCACTCCATGCCGTGCTCTTCCAGCGTCGCCCGGATCGGAGGTGCCACCCGCTCGAACGTCCGCCCGGACTCTGCCGACGGCAACCAGCCCTGCAGCTCCGGCCGCTGCTGCCAGAGCTCGAACACCTGGTGCTGCCTCTCCTCGAGCCATTCGACGAAGTCATCCGCCTCCCCCGGAACGTCAATCAGCTTGATCGCCCGACGTACACTCAGCGCCGGGAAGTACGCCGCCGGATCATCGAGCATGTCATCCGTCAACCGACCCCGGTCCTTGTCCTTCTCCGCTGCCCACAGAATCCGCATCCAGAGCGTCAGCCACCGGAGCAGGCGCACCGAGTCCGTGGTTCCCCCGAGGAGCCTCACCTCGACATGAGCCGGGTCGTCGAGGAGCGGCGCCAGGCTCAGCGACGCCGTCCGATCGCCGGCCATCCACCGTAGATCCTCCAGCGACGTCTCCTCGTCGAGTTCATCCAGCGGGTACACGTCGGCCACGGGCAGACAGTCCTCGTTCGGACGGTCCGTCTCGTAACGGTCCTCCTCCGCCACGTACCGCGCGAACCGCGAAGGCCGCACCAGGCTGCGCAGCACAGGTTCCAGCATGTGCGTCCACTTCACCGCGCGTATCGCGTCCGCCGGCGCCGGCAGCCAGCCGAGCCGAACCTCCGTCCCCGTCCGGTAGTCGATCCACACGCCAAGGTCTTCAATGGCCCTCGCCAGGGCACCGCACGCGGAGTCGAGTTCCACCATTCCCTCGCGCCCGAACAATGCCGGCGAGACCACTCGCCACCCGACCTCGTCGGGCACAACCTCCCATTTCCTCACCGCCGTCTCACCGTTTGCCGCCCCGACCGCAACGCGTTCGGCGCCGAACTCTCGGCGCAGCGCCAGCCGCAAGCCGTTCGCCACGCGTTCCCACCGTTCGTTGTCCACGCGGACACCCTCACCGGCCAGCCGGTCCTCGCGAGACGTCAGCTCGAACGCGACGCTGAACGCCTGTCCGACCCTGAACCACAGGTTCTTCGCCGCGTCGGGAAGATCCTCCGCGTCGCCCGTCCATAGCGGGGACCCCGTACGATCGAATGGAAGAGGCGGGGCCCGTCTTGACGACCCCGACGACCCCCTGCCGGCGGGAGACCCAAGGCAGTCCCTCGCATGCCGGATGTTCTCCATCTGGTCCGCCATGTCGATGAACTCGACGATGTAGAAGGACTTCTTCCCCGTCCGCTCATCGACGCGCGCGCCCCGGCCGATCATCTGCGACAGCAGCACGCAACTCGCCGTCGGCCGACACAGGAACACCGTCTTCGTATCCGGCACGTCGACGCCGTGCGTCATCTTCACGACGTTCACCAGCACCCGCACGCGGCCTTCCCTGAAGTCCCCGAGGTTCGCTTCGTTCTCATCGCGCGTCAGGCGGCTGTGCACGCACGCAGCCGCCACGCCTTCGTCGCAGAAGAGCTTCGCAAGGCGATCGGCATGCGTGATGTCGCATGCAAAGACGATCGTCTTCCCGTACTTGTCCGCACCACCCAGGTATTGCCGGACGATCTCCTCGTTGCGCCGCCCGTTCTCGGCCAGCTGCCTCAGCGACTCTTCCGTGAAGTCCCCGGCGTCGACCTGCGACCATCTTCGAACCGGATGCCACCTCGCCGATGTCGGGACGGCGACAATCTCCGGCTTGGCCAGATGGCCGCGCGCCTGAAGCTCCGCAAAGGTATGAACGCAAGCGGGCTCGAAGTCGCTCTCGCCGCCTGGTGGGGTCGCGGTCAGCCCAAGCATGGGCACGCGTCCCTCCCTGCCCCAGCGCCTGAGCGCCCTGCCAGTCTTCGCGCTGTAGCCCCAGTGACACTCGTCCCACACAATCAACGACGGCCCGCGCACCGGCAGACGGTCATTGTTCAGACGACTCATGAAGGTGTGCAGCGTCGTGTAGACCACCCCCGTGGCAGCCTCCTCGACCGACAGCTCCGGAAGCTCGGCCAGATCCCGGTCTTCCCCGCCGATCCTGCGCAGCCGATCCTCCATGCCCTCGTGCCGCTTGGCCATGTCCAACGCCGCCTGATGCAGCAGCCACCAGTCCTTCGTCACCCACAGCGCGTATCCGCCGCGCTCCTCGAGGACCTCCTTTACGGCGTTGTTCGCGACCAGCGTCTTCCCGCCTCCGGTTGCGAGGTGAAGCAGCACCGGCCGGTCCGGGTCCAGCCGCTCCACGATCTTCTTCCTGCACTCGCGCTGGTAGGGGTGCTCGCTACTTCTGCTTTTCCGCTCCCTGTCGAACGCAAATGTTTCGGCCATTCAGCCCTCCTCGTTACATCGCTCAATTGCCACATCGCAGCCCGTCGCCCAAGCCCACGACTTCCGCGGCATTTTCGCACATTGACGAAGGCCACGGGCACGAACCACCACGAACCACCAGCGCATAGCGCACAAACGCTCATGGCCTGATCTTTCTCCGGCCACCCCGACGGATGAAACATGTGTGGGTGCGACGGTGTTGTTGGGGCGCGGTGCCGTGTTGGGGAGAATGAACGGCGAAGGCGGGCGATGGTCGTCTGAATCAAGCTCCGGGAGTGCCTGACGCGTCACGGCGACGAACTCAACCTCGCCGGGGATCAGACTCCGCAGAAGCGGCTGAAGCCACCCTTCGCTCACCGGAGTTCCGTCGAGTGCGGATTCACCAACGTCATGACGGCCTTCGCCGCAAAGCAACACCCGGATCATTCGCGGTTTCGCTTATTCGTTCACAAAGCGCCGTGCGGCTTCCTTCGAGAAACTGCGTGCATCCCGCTGTTCGCGCTCGCCATTCCCGGATTGCCTGACGACGGCAGATTCGAGATCCTTGTGTCCGGACATGCTCCAGAGTTCACCGGGGCCGTAGTACTCCTTCCCACCGCCGAAATCTCCCAACTCGCCAAACGAGCACACCGCGACCGAACCGTCCTCACGCTTGGCTAACACGTGGATGGCTTCCTGGGCGAAGAAATTCACCAAGAGGGGCGAGTGAGAGGTGAAGACGAACTGGCCTTGCGACTCGGCAACAACGGTCTTCACAACCTCAGGCAGGATGTGCGGCTCAATGCCATCCTCAATCTCGTCGAGCAATACGGTCGTCGTCGCGTCACTAAACTCCGGTATCGCACACAAGGCCATCAACCGCAGCAACCCGTCGCTCGCCTGCGTCGTTGGCATTGTGGAAGGGCGGCCGAAGTGCTCGGCAATTCGCATGTCCACCCAACCAGCCCGCTTCCTCGTTGTCGCTATGTTGGCGATGGGGTAGAAGCGGGAAAGGCGCTCGACGACTTTGCTTCGCGTCTGCGCGTCGAGGTTCGCAAGGAAACTCGCAAGCCCTTCGCCTCTTGCGCCGATGTTGCGGCTCTCGCCCCTCGTGCCTAGGCGCATGGCCGTGGGACTGAGCAACTCAAGCGAGGAGAGGTTGCGAGCCCAAGACGAAATGTCCAACAAACCACTCGCCCCGTCATCATCCTCGTCGAAGTCGAAATAGTGGAGAACAGAGCCGGGCAGACGCAAGCTCAAGCCGACGAAGGTTTGCGGCTCCGGGAGGTAGAACGTGGTCCGGTTGGAATGGTGACTGAGCCTTGGCGAGGGCTCGTCCGAGCCTTCCGGGAAGTGCCACACGAGTTCACGTCGGCTTCGTCCACTGACGAGGCTGAACTCGAACTGCCACAGATACCGCCCATCACCTTCGGCATCGAACACCAAGTCCGCTCGGAATGCCGAACTGCGTGCCCCGGGGACGTGGGATCGGACCTCGCCGTAGCTCCAGTTCCGTCCATCGAAGAACCGCTGGCCGTTCCCCTGCGCAAACTCTCGCACGAGGGCCATCGCCTGCAGCGTGGACGACTTACCCGAACCGTTGCCGCCGATCAAGAGCAGCGTGCGGTCCGGAACGCGGAACGTCGCACCGTGGAGCGCCTTGAAGCCGAAGATGCGAAGCTTGCGAAGTGCGAGGATCGCCCTTCTCCCCAACTAACTGGAGCGCCCGCTTATACCACGGGTGCCACGACGGCATCGCCATCGCCTCTGAGCCAATCCGGACGCGCCCCACAGGGCGTTTTGGGCGGCGGTCCTTCGCACCCAAAGCAGCCCTACCCGTCGCCAGCGTCGAAGAAGCGAACGAAACGGACGCTGGAGGCCGCCAGAATGTGGATCCAGCAGTTGCCGGTGCCACTGTTCCCCTTGCGGGATGCCGCCGTTCAATTCCCGTGCGATGCGTGTGAAAACCCGCTCAATGGCGCTATAGAAGTCGTGGAGGATGGACCCTCGGGCGCGCATTGCATAGGAGTCGTCTGTTCTTGGTCTGTCCGCAAACTCGCCTGCAAGCACAGCCAGTCCACCAAGGTCGTCCTCGATTTCCGCCCGCAGCCGCCGGGCAAGCACCTATTCGGGCTTCAAAGCTCCACGCCCCGCTCGTCGACTACGCGCGTGAGGGCCGGTGTCGCCGATTCCATCGGCTTGAGATCGAGCGCGAAGCTCGTGAGCTTGCGCATCCGCCGATACGGCGAAGAACCGCCCTGGGTGGATGCCCGTCGCGACGAGATCAATGTCAGAGCGATGTGTGAACGGGAGTCGGGAGTCGAATGCGGAGCCGATGCCAACGACTCGTTCCGCCCCGCGGGTATGCAGAAACCGGGCAATGCGCCCGGCATCCGCCACGGCGTGGCCACGATCGCCGGACTCGAAGTGCGTCGCTCGCAGGTGCTTGAGCAGGTCGGTGCGTTCCATGCCCTTCAAATTACCAGGTATTCCTCTCGACCCCACGGCCATTGCCCCGTGCAGAGGCACCTTCAACTCTCGCCGCTGCGCGCCCTTGGGGCGCGATGGAAGGCGGAACGCCTCCCTCCGGAAGGTCCCCGCGAACGGGGCTTCGCTTGTCAGTTGAACCAGTAGATGAACTCGTCGTCCGGGGCGTCGGGGTCGAGCAGGGTTTTGTCGATGTTGATGGGGGTGCGGACGGCGGATGGCCAGAGGGGTGGTGCCTGTTCGGCGTTGTGCTTGGCGAGGATTTCCCGGAGTGCGGCTACGCGGTCCGGTTCGGTGTCTGCGAGGTTGTGTTGTTCGGTGGGGTCGGTGGGCAGGTGGAAGAGCCACTCTTTGCCCGGTTTGCCCGGTGGGTCGTTGACCTGAAGCTTGTAGCCGTCGGCCAGCACGACCTGGTAGCCGCCGGAGCGCCAGAACAGGTGGTCGTGCGGCGCGCCCTCGGTTTCTCCGGCGACATGGGGGACGAGGTCGACGCCATCGATGGTGCGATCGCTGGGCAATTCGACACCAGCCGCGGCCGCCGCCGTGGCGAAGATGTCAAAGCCGTGGACCGGTGCCTCGAAGGTCTGGCCGCCCGCCAGCCGCGCCGGCCACTTGAGGAAGTACGGCACGTGGATGCCGCCTTCGAAGTAGCTGATCTTCCAGCCGCGGAACGGCTCGTTGACGCGCGGCAGGCCGATGTAGGCCGGGGCGCCGTTGTCCGACGTGAAGAACACGAGCGTGTTTTCCTCCAGGCCGTTGTCGCGCAAGGCGTCCAGCACCCGGCCCACGCTGCGGTCGAGGGAGCGCACCATCGCGGCGTACACGCGCAGCCGGTGCTCGCCGATGTGCGAGACGGCGTCGTAGTCGTCCTTCAGTGCCTGCAGCGGTGTATGCACGGCCCAGTGCGCGAGGTAGAGAAAGAAGGGCCGGTCCCGGTTGGCCTCGATGACCTTGACAGCCTGATCGGTGTAGTAGTCCGTCAGGTAGCCCGCAGGCTCGAACTCCTCGCCGCCGTTGAACGATGCCGTGAACTGCATGGCACGCCAAAGGAACCGGTCGATGGGATCGAAGTCCTGCTTCGAGTTGACGATGTTCGGATCGTCCTCGGGCAGGTACAGGCCGCTCCCCATGAGCAGGCTCTCGTCGAAACCCTGATCGTGAGGCGCCATGCCGCCGCTGGTGCCGAGATGCCACTTGCCAATGTGGACGTTGTGGTAGCCCGCCGGCTTCAGGAGCTCCGCCAGGGTGATCTCGGACGCAGGCACGCCCATGTCCGCGTAGGGAATCGAAGGCCCCGTCTCGGCAACCACAAACCGGCGTAGCCGATCTGGCATCGCGTTGCCGAGCAGTGGAACCATCGTGCTGAAGCCAGCGGGCGTCGGCGTGAACTCGAAGCCGAAGCGGGTGCCGTAGCGGCCGGTCATCAGGGCGGCGCGGGACGGGGCGCAGGTGCCGTTGGCCGCATAGCCGTTGGCGAACTGCACGCCCTCGTGCGCCAGGGCGTCGATGTTCGGCGTGGGCACGCTGCCGCCAGCGACGCCTCCGCCTTGCCAACTCAGGTCGTTCCAGCCCAGGTCGTCCGCGAGGATGACGATGATGTTCGGCGGTCGCTCGGCTTCGGTTCGGTCGGCAGGGTCTGCACCCGAGTCCCAATCGATGGTCTGCGTCGGCGCAACATCGCGGCTCTGCCGAATCTCGACGACTTCGAGCATCAGCTCAAGACGGTACACCCAGGCAGCGCCAGCCAAGGCCGCAACCACCGCCACGCAACCCATCACCGCGCCCGCGCGCCGGCTCATCGACATCCCCTCAGCGTTCGCCGTCGAACTCCCTCGGAGTGTAATGATAATCGTCGCCGTGGGTGGTCTAGCCCGGCTTATTCATGAATGCCCTACTGCGGCCGACGATCCGCTCGCTATGGTTGTGCAGGTACTCGCGTGGACTACAAGCACTCGCGCATCAAGCAGTACCACAAGGAAGGACGCGCCCTGCGTACCGAGACGGTGATCAACGACACCTACGACTTCGATGTCGGCAGACGGCTGAAGAACCTCGAGGCCCTCAAGGCCATCGGCTTTGCCGCCAACCGACGCCTGCTCGGCGTCCAACGCATCAGCCACGACTGCCGCATCGGAGTCGAACGGTTCGACGACCTCCACGCCTCGCGCCTCGTCGACGGCCAGCGTGCCTCGTCGCTGCGCTTCGGCGATCCCCGCGTCCAGGATCTGTTCGTCGCCCTCGTCGCCTTCCGGCTGCTGCCCCAGGGCTTCGCCAACCGGGACCTGCGCGAAACCGTGGCACCGCTGATGGGGCTGTCCGTCGACGACTATCACCGCAATCGCACCACCTACGACCTGCGGCGGCTGCGGCTACGCGGCCTCGTCGAGCGCATCCCGCACACCCGGCGCTACCGCGTCACCGAGGAGGGCGTGCGTACCGCCCTGTGCTACCACCGGACCCACGCCCGCGTCATGACTCCAGCCATGTCCGTCAGCTTCGACCCGGCAATACCCTCCACCGCCCGGCTCCGCCGCGTGCTCGACGCCTTCGACAACGAGATCAATCGCCTCTAGGAGGGCCGCCAACTCGCCGCCTGAAACGCAACCTGACTGTAAGCTACAACTCTGCTCAAGGAATCTAGAGCGGAACGTTGGGTGCTTCCCGATAATCCGAGGTAGTCACGACGCGACCGTATGGCTCTCGAAACTGCCGCTCGGCCTTCGACTCGAGTCGGCTCGTACTGTCCGACGACTCCCTGGCGCGTTCCGAACAGTTACTCGACCCGGGAGGCGCAGCACGAGGGGCGCAGGCGCTTCACGACGGTTACGGGTCACGTGCCCTTGAAATGGGGTGAGTTTCGGATCTGAACTCACCGAAGGAAACGTTCGGTGGACGGTGTGGTAGGGTGAGCTCGCAGCGGATTGTGCAGCCCGACGGGGAGCGGCACCGGCGACGGCGTGAGTTGATCGTGTCGGCCGGGAAGGGCGTGCCCCGGTACCGGACTGCAGGTTTGCGGCGGCGGGAAGTGCCTCGACATGGTGCGTGCATGGATGTGCGAGTTCATAGCTCGGAGAGAACTGCGCAGGCGATTCGAAGCCTACGGCCATTTCTGTCGCCTTCGCCGACTCGAAGAAGACGACCTGCGTTGTCGGTCGACTCTGGAGATCGTTTCAAATCGCCTCTGTACGGGAACATGGGATCCATCTTCTGGACCGTCGTCCCAAGATCGTCGTCTCCATAATGAATCCAGGCTCCTCCTACAGATGGGGACACCGCGGCTACGCAGGCAACCGCGTTGCGGCCGAGGGTATCGGGATGGACGCGAGGTCGAGCCTGGTGCAAGCCTATCCGGACAAGGTTCAATACAGACCATGCGTGTGATGGCGTGCGTCGGCTTTTCTCACGTACGCGTCCTGAACCTGTCCGACATCCGCGGATCGAACAGTCGGACATTCCTTGCCAGTCTACGGGGCGAAGCGATCCTGGCGACTTCGATTCTGTCGTCGACTCGTCGCGACGAGTTGAAGGAAAGGGCCAGGCCGCTTGATCCGTCGATCATTGCCGGTTGGTTACAAGACAGCCGAAGCAGTCCTCTCGCGGTCGCGTGCGTTAGGTCGCTCGAAGCTGCGGGGCGCTCTCGATTTCAATGCGCCGATCCGGCTCGTTGGTGCCCGGCAGGCGCAGCGCGACGCCCGGCACACGCTACGTTCGATTACCCCGCCCAGCGCGACGCGAGCAGGGCTCGTTGCTCGATTGGGTTCGGACGACCGCCAGGCAAGCCGGACAGACGTGGAATCGGTGAAGTCCCGTCCAAGGCTGGGGCGGCCATGAGTGAACGCGCGACGAGGATTTCCGGACACGGACGCCGCCGTGCCGTGGTGACCAGAAGGAATCCGGAGAGTTCGCCTGGCGACCGCGGAGGCGGCTCGCTCATGCACTATATGTGTATGTATGTACACAGTAATCGTAGGGTGCTCATCTGAATGGCTTCGCACTACCAGAGGGAACTCGGCAAACTCGATAGTGCCTACCGTGCTGCGATGGCGATGGACGTGTCGCGCCTAGCGGCGAGTGTTGAGCGTTGGGCGGCGCAACCCATGCTGATGGTAGGGTCGGGGGGGTCGTTTTCGGTTGCGAAATTCGCTGCTGACCTGCATGAACGGGTTGCGGGGCAACTAGCTCGGGCGGCGACGCCGCTGGAGATCATGTCCAAGGAAGGTCCGGCAGGTGGACTGGTCTGCTTCAGCGCGAGCGGAAGGAATCAGGACATCGTGGCGGCGTTCCGGGCGGCAGCCACCCGAGAGAGCGAGCCGCTAGGCGCCTTAGTGCTGAGGGAAGGATCGGCGTTGGAGGCGATGGTGAGACGCTTCCGCTATGCGGATATGGTTTGCATGGCGCATCCCTCGTTCCGGGACGGTTTTCTAGCGGTGGGGTCGCTGATCGGGTCGGCAGTGCTGTTGGCACGGTCGTACCGGGCGGCGTACGGGCGGTCGGAAAGGGAGTTGCCCAGAGACGTGTCGGCCCTGGTGGAGGGAGCAACATCCTTCGCGGATGTCGAGGCTATCGTGGCAGCGACGGATCGTCTCATTGCGGGGAGGGAGTACCTCAGCGTCATTTACGGGCCCGTGCTGGCGGCAGCAGCGGTCGACTTGGAGTCTCGCTTTGTGGAAGCCTCGCTTGGGGCAATGCACGTCGCGGATCTGCGCAGTTTCGGACACGGCAGGCACTTCTGGATGGCGAGAAGGGGCCGCGAGACGGCGGTTGCGGCGCTTATCCCGGAGCAGGAAGACGACTTGGCGACGAGGACGATTTCGCTGCTGCCGAACGAGGTGGCGAGGTTGCTGATCCGCTTTCGGGGGGCCGAGGACGTTCAGGGGATCGCAGGTTTGGTCGTGGCGGTCGTCGTGGCGTCGCGCGTTGCGCGAGTGGCGCACGTGGACCCCGGAAGGCCGGGCGTCCCGCCGTTTGGACGCAAGCTCTATCGCTTGAAACGGAATCAGGGGCGGCCGGCACAGGGGCTTGTCAACCGGGACGCGGCGTTGCGGCGCAAGCGCGCTCCCGTGAGCGACGGAAGGTGGATCGAGCACTACGAACGCGCATTCGAGACGGTCAACGCGGCGCGGTACGAAGGCTTAGTGGTGGATTACGACGGCACGCTCTGCGATACGCGCGACCGGCGAGGAAACCTGCCCAGCGATATCGCGGAAGAGTTGACGCGTATTGCGGAGGAAGGTGCCGCGGTCGGTGTTGCCACCGGGCGCGGAGCGTCGGCGGGAGCTGGGTTGCGGGCGACGCTGCCGGGAAGGCTGCACGACCGGGTGTTGGTCGGCTATTACAACGGGGCGGTGATTCGGTCGCTAGAGGACGAGGAGGACCCAGCTCTGGCAAGCGTCGCGAACGAGGATGCTCTGCTGGCGGCGCTTGCGAAAAATCCCATGTTGAGCGGGAGGGTGCGGTCGAACGGTGTGCAGATATCGACGAGCGTGGCGCGAGGCGTGCGTTTGGCCGCGGGGGCCGAGGAAGTCGCACTGGTGACGCGGGCGTACGGGGTCGAGGCCGATGTAGTTGTATCGGGGCACTCGATCGACGTGTGCACGGGCGGGCAGTCGAAGGAGGATCTGGTGGATGCTATGCGGGAAAGGTTCGGACTGGGAGCCGGACCGATACTGCGCATCGGCGACCGCGGGCGAGCGCCCGGAAACGACTGGAGGCTCCTCGACAGCGCGCACGGATTGAGTGTGGATCAGGTCAGCCGGCACCCGGTCCACTGTTGGTCGTTGGCGCCGGCTGGTGCGAAGGGCACGCAGGCGACGATTCACTATCTGCGGAGGTTGCGCTGGACGCGCAGCGGCGGACGGATCCGCCTCAGTCCGGCCGCACGGGCGTAGGCGATGCAGCAAGAGCTGGCGGAAAAACTGCTCGCACGGGTGATGAACTGGGACGACGCGACAAAGGCGGTGGAGCGTGCGCGACTCGAACGCTTCGCGGCCTACAAGTACGACCAGTATCAGCAGTTCGCGCCCGGAAGACGGTTTCTGGAGAGTCTGGCGCTGTGGCTCGGACAGTTCGAGGAAGGCGAGGAGAGGAGGATCGCGTACACGTTCGTGCGTGATCGGCTGGTGTTCATCTCGGACGAGGAAATGGAAGGTCTGGTCGATCTCGCGTTTCCCACCGTGATTCGACCAGTGCTCTTGGCGGATGCGGCGAAGGCGATGTATGTGTCTGTCCACCGCAGAAAGGAGGTCGCGAAGGGGAAGGTCTACCGATGTCTGCAGCGTCAGACGCTTGTTTTGGGACTATCGGACGGGGCGAGAACCGATCGGTTTCGGCGCGTCAACGCGGGTGCAATTTCCCATGAACAGGTGTTTCACGCGTACGAGGTGTCGGACACGAAGGCCAGCGACTTGATGGGGAAACTGCGGCAGGATCTTGCCGAGGTGCTCGAATGCGAGCCGCTGCACGAAGAAGCACGTTTCCGCTATGTCGTGCTGTTGGACGACTTCACGGCCAGCGGACTCAGCTATATTCGGAAGAACGAGCAGTCGGGCGCGTGGGAGGGGAAGATACCGAAGATCGTGGGTCAACTGAGCGGGAGCGGCGGGCTCGGGCAGTGCATCGCCGACGACGACGTGCGTGTGCTTGTGGTGCTTTACATGGCGTCCAAGCAGGCGGTCAAGCAAATCGAGGAGTCGCTGGAATGCCTCGGATTCGGGAAAGGGGTGGTTGAGTTGCGGGTGGTATTCAACTTGGACCAAGGCACGCGGCTCGACGAGGACAAGGACGCGGATCTGTTCGGGCTGTTGACCCAGGAGAGGTACTTCGATGGCCGAGCGGACGATGAACATGCGGAGGTCGGGCGTAGCAGCATGCGACTCGGCTTCGGAGACGGACGTCTGCCTGTGGTACTGAGCCACAACACGCCGAACAACTCCATCTACCTGCTGTGGGCGGAGGACGGTGACGAAGTGGTGGGCCTCTTCCCGCGTGTCAGCCGGCACCGGCGCTTCGACTAGGGATGCGCAACCCGTTTCGGATCCGGGCCGCGCAACGCTCGATCAGCGACGAGGAGTTCGTGAAGCTGTTCGGCTCCGGCGTGTTCGAGGTGATGCGGGAGATCGAAAACCCATGGGACGGGCTGGTTTTCCTGCGCAGCGCGCCGGGGGGCGGGAAGACGACACTGCTCCGTTTGCTAACACCGAGGCCGCTTGAGCTGGTCTGCCGTCTGGTCGACACCTCGCAGGTGAAGTCGACGCATGACAGGCTCGTGAAGACTGGCGCGATCTCTTCGACAGGCCCGCGGATTCTGGGGACCATGGTGGTATTCACGACGGAATACCGGGAACTGGCGGAGTACGATCGAGGGAACAGCCTCTTTCGGGAGCTTGTCAGCTCGAGAATCGTCATCGCCGTACTCCGCACGGTGCTTGAGAGGAGTGCGCGCGTGTACCCGAGGGATCTTGAGACGGTCAGCATCGAATGGGAGCCGGAGTCGGGCGCGACGATTCCGGCGAAAGCCAACGGGCGAGACCTGTACGACTGGGCGTCGGAGATCGAGAACGGGTTCTACGAGCGTATGGACGACCTCGGCGAGCCAAGTCCGGCAAAAGGCGGTCATGCAAGGTTGGACGGGCTCGCGTGGTTCGCGAAGGCGAGGATCGAGGATGTCAACGGTCCCGTTACTGGGAAGCGAGTGCTGTTGCTGGACGAAATGCAGCGACTCGCCAGGGAACAGCGCGCAAGCTTGATCGAATACCTGACGAATGCTAGGGAGAACTGTGGAATCTGGGTGGCCGAACGCCTAGAGGCGTTGAACCACCGGGAACTACTCTCGGTTGGTGCGCTCGAGCAGCGGGACTACGAGAAGGTGATCCAACTCGAGCGGAGGTGGACGGGGCCCCGCATCCGGACATATGCGAGGTTCGTCGAGCAGATCGCGGACCTCAGGGCTGCCAAGGCGGAAGGTTTCGAGGATCGGGGCTTCTACTCGTGGATGGCAGAGAGCGACGATGTGGCGACTTGGGGGGCGAAGTATGACCGTGCTTGCGGGGAGATTCGTAGGCGGATCGAGGCGCGGGTGGGGAAGGGCGGCCGATACGCGGAGTGGATCGAAAGGGCAGCCCGGTCGGGGGAAACCGCGTGGGAAAGAGCGCGTATTTGGCGGATTACCGAGGTCCTTGTCGAACAGGACATCAGGCGTGCGCAGGCCGAGCTGCCGTTCCATGTACTGTCGGTCGAGCAGTTCGAGAACCGCGCGCCGCGGGTCATGGAAGCGGCGGAGCACTTCCTGCGCACGGAGGTCGCGGCACCGGTCTACTTCGGGCGCGATGTGATCGCGACGGTTTCGTCGTCGAACGTCGACCAGTACCTGGAGGTCGCGGGAGAGCTCTTCTCGGAACTGGCGGCGAAATTCAACGGGCCGCGTGATCAGCCAAGCCCGCTGTCCACCGATCGGCAGGATGCGATCATCCGGCGAGTGGCGAGGCAGCGTTGGGATGGGCTGGAACGTGCGCTGCCAAGGGGAACGGCTGCGAGGCGGCTGCTGACGGCGTTCGAGAGCTACGCGAGGTCGCAGACGTTCCGACCGACGGCTCCCTATGCCCCGGGGGTCACGGGATTCGCGATCACCATGTCGGAACGGGAAGCGCTGATCGATGACGCGGACGGGAAGGCTAAGCATCTGGGCGATCTTCGCGAGGTGCTGACGTCGATGGTGGCGCACAATCTGCTGATCCCAGATCTGAACCGGCAGCAGGGCGGACGGTCCGTCGTCGTGTTCTATCTGAACCGACTGCTGTGCGTGCAGTTCGGCTTGCCGCTGGGGCGCGGCGGCTGGCGCCATCGGTCGCTGGGGGAGTTGAACGCGTGGCTCGACCGCGGGGCGGCGGGCGTCGCGGAGGGCGGCGGGGGCGGGCTTGTCTGAAACCGGCGCGGCAACGATGCGGTGGGACCCGTACGTGCTGGTTGCTGGCGGAGAGTTCGATGCGTTCTGGAAGGAGCATCTGGGATCTGCCGAGCGCGACGTGCTGTTTGTGCTCGGGCGCGGGTTCGACCCTCGGGCGTCGAAGGCGCTCGAGCGACTGAGTGCGTTCGGCGCGTTACCCCGGGTCTGGCTTCTTGCGTTCGACAACGGCCAGGAGGACAGTACGCAGAGGAGGGCGTTGACGGCGGAGAACCACCGTAAGCTCGTGGAAGTCGTGGGGGTGGCCAATGTCGTTGAATTGCCCGTTAGGATCGGGCGGGGTCCGGCCAACGCCACGTCGAGGAGCACAACCACGGTGATCCATGGTCGGGTGGGCTCGGAGATGCCGGACGACGTGGTGGTCGACATCAGCGCGATGCCACGGGTGGTGGCGCTGACCGCCATTGCGAAGCTGATTTACGCGTTGGATGAGCAGAGGAGGAAGGGCGGCAAGCAGACCAACCTCCACGTGGTTGCGGCGGAGAGCGTGCGGACGGATCTGGAGGCCCGCGGAAGCCTGATGGACGAGGTCAGTTACTTGGTGGGGTTCTCGGGGCGGTTGAACGAAGAAACGACGGTAGACGTGCCGCGAGTGTGGTTTCCCGTGCTGGGGGAGGGGCAGCGGCATCGTCTGGAGCGAATCAGGGACAGTGTGAATCCGGACGAGATTTGCCCGGTCGTCCCCTTCCCCTCGCGCGATCCTCGGCGTGGGGACAAGATCATCGACGAGCATGGCGAGCAGTTGTTCGAGGACTTCCGCGTGGAGCCGTCGAACATTCTCCGCGCATCGGAATTCAACCCGTTCGAAGCCTATCGGCAGCTGTTTCTGGCGATGGACCGGTATCGCGGTTCGTTGAGAGAGTTGGGGGGCTGCAAGGCGTTCGTGTCGCCGCTGTCGTCCAAGTTGTTGTCGGTCGGCGCCCTGCTTGCCTGTTACGACCATCGGTACGGGGAGGTCGAAGGCGACCGGTTGACGGTGGGGATTCCGTATGTCGAGACGGCAACGTACATGGATCCGGACGTCGGAGGGGATGTGGAAAGTGAGCTCTACTCGATGTGGATCCGAGGGGAGTGGGAGGAATGACCTTGGCGCTGGAGCGGCTGCCACTCGGAGCAGTGGCGTCGTGTTGGGGAGCGGGATTCGTCGCCATGGATGTAGTCGACGTGGATGGGGAGCCGTTCGCAGCCGCTGGGGGTTCGTGCGGCAACGTGATGGCGATACTGGCATGGCTGGGTTGGGGGGCGAGAATGGTCGCGCGCTTGGGCGACGACCCCGCGGGCCGGTTCATCCGGGAGGAACTGCGAAGGCTGGGCGTCGACCTTACTCATGTGACCGCGGAGAGCGGAGTGCGGTCACCAATTGTGCTACAGCGGTTCGCGACCGCGAAGGACGGGACGCGGACCCATCGGTTCTCGCTGACATGTCCGGGATGTGGGCGATGGCTGCCGCGGCACAGGCCAATCACGCTGGCACAGTCGGAGTCGTTGGCCTACGCAGACGATGCGCCGAGCGTCTTCTATTTTGACCGGGTTTCCCCGGCATCGCTGCGGTTGGCGGAGGAGACACGAGATCGCGGCGCGTTGGTGGTGTTTGAGCCGTCGTCAGTGGCGGACGAGTCAAAGTTCCAGAGGGCTGTCGACTCCTGCCACGTGCTGAAATACTCGCAGGAACGGTTGGGGCACCTGCCCGACCTGCCCTTTGCTGCGGCACCGGCTCTGGTCGTGGAAACCCAGGCCGCAGCGGGTCTGCGGTACCGATGGCTGGGACGATGGTGGCAGTTTGATGCAGTGCCCATCGCAGATGTTGTCGACGCGGCGGGATCGGGCGACTGGTGTACCGCGGTGTTGATCCACCGGTTAGGCCGGAACGGCGCGACCGCGATGCTGGCTGCGCGGCATGAGACCATTGGCAAGACGCTCCGCGAGGCCCAGGCGGTCGCGGCCGTGAACTGTGGTTTCGTCGGGGCGCGGGGTGCGATGCAGGCACTCGCGCTCGGCGACTTCAACGAGACGCTCGGGACGCTAGGTCGGGGTGCGTCGGGAACCTGCGCGAGGAGGGATGAGGACGCGCCGAAGACTGCAGGCCCATCCCTCAACTACTGCGAGCAGTGCGACGCGGAGGTCGTTGGCGTCGCGTTGGCGGGACGGCGGGCTGGGTGAGCTCAACATAACGGACGCTATGCGAAGCTGGTCGGCGGCTGCCGGAGCTCGAACGGCTGAGATCGAGGGAAGCGGTCCGGCACATCACCGCGGTTGTTCGCTTCCCTTGGAAGAGCCGCTCTGCAGGAAGCCCGAGCGTTCGGCTATCCCGCTTCATACCGGGCTGGAACATGGGGGTATTCAGGGCAGATGACTTCCCGAGTGCGCAACGCCTTTCACACGCCGAACACCTTCATCACCTCGTCGCCTAGATGGTTGATGACCTTTACGGCGATGCGGCCGGTAGAAGGCTTCGGGAAGGGGCGGGAGGTGTCGCTGTGTAGTGTGCGCCAAGCGTCGGGGTCGATTTCTGCTTTCAGGGTGGTCTTGAGGGACTTGTAGGGGTCGCCGGCGCCTAGGAAGTAGGCTTGGCGGACGAAGAAGCTCTCTTCGTTGTAGTCGGTGTCGACGAACCAGCAGGCGATGCCGTCGGGGCCGTCGCTGCGGACTTCGCCGGTGGAGGGGTCGAAGACGTCTACGCCATTGATCTTGACCCGTATCCAGTCCTTTTCGCCGGCGTCGCTCTCGGCGGATTCGATGTCGATGTCGGGCTCGCCGAAGATCACGAACAGGTTGGCGGTGTCCGTCTTCTTGAAGTCGTCGGCCATGTGGAGGTCGGCGTTCATGCGCGCTTTGAGCACGGGGACGCGGCCGAGCTGGTTGAACTCGGTGGCGTGGGCTTCGAAGTTGAAGGCGCAGGCGATCAGGGTGTCGAAATCGGCGTCGGCGGCTTCGCGGGTGGCGCGAACGAGGTCGGGGCGGGATACCGTACCGAACTCTGGGCCGATGAAGACGCCGGCGCGGCGCTCCTTGCCGTTGTCGCCTTCGGGGTACCGGCCTTCGGCGCAGATGAGGTCGCCGGGCCACGGCTCCAACGACGAGAACGTGATGCGGCCGGCTTTGTGGGCTTGCTGCACGCCGGCGGTCCGTAGGTTCTCGAGGATGATGTGGGCGAAGTCCTGCCGGGGCAAATCGGCGCCGACGTCGTAGCGGACGCGGGGCTCTTGGACCATGAGTTCGTCGTTCTCGTCTAGCGCGGCCAAGCGGTGCGGCGACAGGCTCTCGACGGTGAACGGACCGGCGACGCGGACCTTCTTGTTGTCCTGGTAGGGCTTGTCGTAGAGGTGCTCGTACTCGGCGCTCGCGGCGATGCAGGCGTCGATCTCTCGTTGGCGGGCGATGCGGGCTTGCCAAAAGCGGTGGTGTGCCGCTCGTGCTGCATCGGGCCAGCTCTCTTGGACTTCGCGGGGTACTTCCCATTCGAGGAGTGCGTTCGTCGGTACCGACTCGCCGGAGGGGAGGATAGTGGTATCACCCCGCGCATCGAAGGCCACCGTTTGCCCCTTGCGCCCCCCGGTTTCAACGGTGAACGGCGTATCGTGGCCTACCAACGCTCCGTTGAGATCGGCCAGCGCGGCTTCTACGTCCGGCTGCATCCGCTCATGGATGACATCGATTTCTGCGTTGTTGGCGATGGACGCGAGGGTGATGTGGGGAACGCGCTTGTACACGAAGCCCTGGCGGACGTCGCCGTAGGTTGGGGCTTCGGCAAGGGCTTTGCCGGAAAGTTCGGCTTCCTTGTGCTGCCCTTCGGGGCTGTCCGCCAAGAGGTAGAAGGAGTAACGAGCACCCATGACGCGGGATCGAGCGAGAGCGAGGGCGACTCGCGAAGTGTCGATCGTGATCCAGCGACGGCCCCACTGCTCGGCAACGTAGGCTGTTGTGCCAGAGCCGCAGGTTGGATCGAGGACGAGATCGCCGGAATCGGTTGTCATGAGAATGCAACGTTCGAGTAGTCTGGTCGAAGTTTGGACTACATAGGTCTTACCTGTAGCCCCTCCTAAGTCTGTCCACACATTGTGGCGAGCCTTTTTTGGGTAGTCTCCAAAGAACCTTTTGTACCTAAGCGATTGTTTTAGTTGAACGATTCTGTCGGCCGTCGCAAGGCGTGCCATTCCGACGATATTCGTCTTCCAATGATCGCCGGATCCCGAACCAAAGTTGGCTCCTTGGAACGGGAAACTTTCGCTCACGCCATCGGTGTTTCCGGCTGACTTGATAGGGTCGGGCGAAAACTCGTCTGCTTGTCGGAAATCGCGGTCGGTGTAAAGGCGTCGAAATTTGCAGGCGGCTCTATCCTTCGCATACCACAAAATGACATCGTGGACATTTCCAATTAGTGTAGGCGTTTGACTACCGGTCTTGGTGACTATAATTTCGCTTACGAAGCTCCCGTAGCCCAGCACCTCGTCCATCACCGCCCGTACGCGGTGCACGTTCTCATCCCCGATCTGCACGAAGATGCTCCCGCTCTCCGTCAGCAAATCCCGCGCCACGGTCAGCCGGTCGCGCAGATAGGTGAGATACGAGTGAATCCCGTCCCGCCAAGTGTCCCGGAACGCCTTCACCTGCTCCGGCTCCCGCGTGATGTGCTCGGCCTTGCCGTCCTTCACGTCGCGGCTGGTCGTCGACCACTGGAAGTTGGAGTTGAACTTGATCCCGTAGGGAGGATCCATGTAGATGCACTGCACCTTGCCCCGCAGGCCCTCGCGTTCGGCTAACGAAGCCATCACCTGCAGCGAGTCGCCGAGGATCATGCGGTTCGACCAGTTGGCGTCGTGCTGGTAGAACTCGGTCTTGGCGTCTTCGTCAGGCAGGCCGTTGAAATCGCCGAACAGATCGGCCTGCGCTCCGGGCTCGGCGGCCTGCTGCTCGGCCCGAGACTCGCGGGTCATGCGGGCGAGGTCGTCGATAAGCACCTTCGGATGCACTTTCTCCTGGATGAAGAGGGGTGGCGCCTGCACCACGAGGTCGGACCAGTCCTGCATGTCCTTGCCGCACCAGACCAGTTGCGGATCCAGGTCGCGGTTGCGCCGCTCGTAGGCGACGCGGATGGGATTCTGGTCGTCGGCGCCCATCACGGGCTGGTACTCAGCCGTGGGAATGTTGCGTCGAGTCGCTTCTCGGTGGATCAGCGTTTCGACGCCCTTGGACCTCTTAGCCATTACTTTCCGTCCCGCCGGTTTCGATGTGCGATGCCAAGTTCCGCCGCAATTGCTTCAAGTCTCTTGTCGAGCGTCCAGAGCGATGCGTCGTGGGCAAGTACGGATCCCAACAGGTTGGCATCCACATAGCCGATGCCCCGCCCCATCCAGCTATGGCTTTCGATGAGTGCCAGCAGGTCGTCGTTTGCGAGTCCCGGGATGGTGGGGAGCTGACGGAGACGACTGAGAAAGCCACTTCGATCAGGCAGGGTGCCGCATGCCAGTTCGCCGACCACCATGTCGTGGGACAGAACCTGACCGGCTTCGACTCGCTCTCGAAGTTCGCGGTTCGGGCGGCGCAAGTCGTCGATCCAGACCGAGGTGTCCACCAGGATCATTCCGCTTCCGCGCTCCGACGTCTAGGGATGTCCTCAATGTCAGGCATCGATCCTCCCACCGTGTCCAGGAAGCGCGCGAACTCCCTGGCGCGCACTCCTTTTCCAAGCGCATCGAGCGCTGCACGGACCGCCACGTCGAAATCGTCCTCCATCCCGAAGGGCTCACGGAGCTCGAGGAACGCCCACGTTCCGTGGCAACCCAACCCGTTCACGGCAGGCACCCAGTAGCTGTCCATGGTTTCCTTCTTCGCCTTGGCCTCTTCACCCCGGAGTCCCTTGACCTCCACCACGACATGCAAAGGGTCGTCAGGACCCAATCCGTAGTCGAAGAGCACGATGAAGTCCGGGACATATCTCCGCGCTGCGCCACCGAACCGATAGGGCACGTCGAAGCCGAGGCTGTGGTTCTTCACCCAGGCAAGCACGTGGGCGTGCGAATCGAGGACGCGGCAGAACTCGCCCTCCCAGGTGCTGTCGAGAATCGCCCAGTTCAGGTGGCACTTGGGGCCGGTGGCGTAGCGTTGGGTGCGGGACGTGGTGAAGTTGACCGGGCGCGTCGAGCCGGTCGGATTGTACGGATCGAGCATGGCCTTGACGGGCTGGCGGGAGAGCTCAGTGCGGTTGATGGCCGATTTGATCTTCTCGCAGGCGATGTCCGCCAGCTCGGACACCATCAGTTGGGCGGGGTAGGTGTTGCCCTTGCATTCGAGGCACTCCTCAAGCCATGCGCGAGTGATGCGCTTCAATTGCCCGAAAAGGTGGAGCTTCGGGGGTTCGTTCGCGTCGCGCCAATGGTTGTAGAGCAACCGCCGGGTCAATTCGTACAGCAGCGTGGATTGGCGGACGCGGTCCAGATGCTCGACCGTGAGGTCGTGCCCCTCGCCGATGATCCCTTGGTTGTGCGTGATGGTCGGGCCCACCGACTCCGGGGTGAGCACGAACTTGGAGTCTTCCGTGAAGGAAGCGTTGAGACCGTCGTCCGGCAACTCGACGCGGTAGCCGGCCACCCGCGGGAAGCGGATTTCCACATCGTCGCGCTCCGGGGAGAGCGCTTTCACCTGCACCGTTTCGGCGGGCTTCTGGTGCGGTGCGACGACGGGCTTGGCGGTGAAGTCGAAGGGGATGCCGAACACGTCGGCGTACTCGGCGTTGAAGAGGCCCGCCTCGTTCAGTTCGTAGGACTGCCGGCGCAGGGAACGGCCGATCACCTGTTCGCACAGCAGTTGCGTGCCGAAGGCGCGAAGGCCCAGCACGTGGGTGACGGTGTTGGCATCCCAGCCCTCGGTGAGCATGGCGACGGAGACCACGCAGCGGATTTCGCCGCCGAGACGGCCCGGCTTGCCGACCGTGTTCATCACCTCGCGCAGGAGTTCCTGGTCGGTCAGCTTCTCGGCCACTTGGCGGTCGCCCGCGCGTTGGTTACGTTCGCGACGGAAGCGTTCGATCTCGTCGGCAGCGGCTTCGCGGAAGCCCTTGTCCAGGGCTTCGCCGGATTCGAGCTGCGTGCTGTCGATGAGCAACGTGCGGGGTTTCGCAAGCGGTTCGCCGGCTGCATCGAAATTGCGGAAGAGTTCGAGGCGACCTTGCTGGAATGTGCTGGCACCGTTGCTGGACGACTGGTGGAATCCCGCGACGTGGTCGTACACCAGCTTCGAGGTGGCGGTGTTGTTGCAGACGATGATGAAGCAGGGCGGCACGCCGATGTCGGCGTCCTGCCAGAGATGATAGGTCTTCTCGTAGTGGCCGTAGAGTGCTTGCAGGGCCGTCTGCAGTTCGTTCGGCAAGGACAACGGGTCGAGGTTCGAGCTGGCGCGACGGCTTCCCTTGGGCATCTTCTTGCCGATGTGATCCCACAGGTTGCGGAACATGGGCATCTCGGCGCCGGGGACGTTGTCCACTACGGGCACGCGCGGGAGCTTGACGATGCCGCACTCGATCGCGTCCATGAGCGAGAAGTCGCTGACCGTCCATGGGAAAAGCGTCCCTTCCGCGTAGCCGGAACCGCGCAGGAAGAAGGGGGTGGCCGAGAGGTCGATCACCCGTTTGAGGCCCAGTTTCCGCCCTGCGGCTTCAAGGCCCGAGATCCAGACGCGGGCGGCCTCGCGGTTCTGCTTCGCCTCGGTGAGTGCGTCGCCGGTGAGCTTGCCTTCATCGTCCGCGTCGGGCGGCTTCTCCCGGTAGCAATGATGTGCCTCGTCGTTGAGGACGAGGATTCCTTTCGTCGTCATGAGTTCCGGCATGACGCGAACCAACATCTGGCCCTCGGTCTCGCGGGTCGCAAGCTCGCCGTTTCGGCCCTGGAGAAAGTCACGGCTAACCTTGGCCAGATCCATCGTCTCGCGTGGCTGGAACGCGTGGTAGTTGGTGATGACGATCTTCGCCTTGTCGATATCGCGAAGCATGTCCGGGGGCACGAGTTCGCGGCTGGCGTAGTAGCTGTCGGGGTCGTTCGGCTGGAGGACGCGGAGACGGTCGCGGATCGTGATGCCGGGTGTGACGACGAGGAAGCCGCGGGTGAACCTTGGGCTCGCGGGGCGGCGGACCGCGTTCACGGTCTGCCACGCGATCAGCATCGCCATGACGGCGGTCTTGCCGGCTCCGGTTGCCAGCTTGAGCGCCAGCCGGGACAGTCTTGGGTTGGCGTTCTCGCTGGCTGCCTCAAGCTGCTCGAGGAACCCGCGTGCGCGGTTGCCGATGGCTGGTGCGACCTCGGTAAGCCAGATGGCCGTCTCGACGGCTTCCACCTGGCAGAAGAACGGGCGGATGCCGCTGAACGGGTGGTGTCGCCAATGCTTGAGCAGGCGCGCCGTCTCTGGCGTGACTCGCCACTGCGCCTCGGGCAGTGCGCGCCACCGTGCGATTTCTCGCCGGAGACCGTCGATCAGCGCGGTCAGTTCGTATTGCTGGTCTTCCGCTTCCAGGGCCTCGCTTGCGACGTCGAACCCCAGTCGGCGTTGTCCTCGCCCGGCTTTTCTCGGTCTCGGAATCGGAGAGATGAACGACACCGGACGCCTACCTTCGCCGATTGTGTCCGTTGGCTGGCGACCCTCGTCGAGCACCCAGTGCCTGGAGGGCACTTCGTAGGGCGAGTTCAGGATCGGGCTTTCGTGGAAGGACGTGGCGTCGCGCATGGGCGCGGAGCTTACTGCATGGCAACAAACCGGCGTACGAGCTGGCGCCTGGCGCTAGACTGTTCGGATGAGGTCGCGAGGCATGTTTGCCAGCGCGGCTTTGGCCGAATCGAGGCGGACCGCAAGCGGTTCGGTACACGGGCGTTCTCGCCCGCAATGACGCATCCGGGCCGGAATGCGGACGAGGAGGCCTGCGTACCGTCCAGGTCCGCCACCGTGCCACGAACCGGTTGATCCAACGGGTCTTCCCCGGTTCGACTGAGCAGGCGACGGAGTGGTGAATGGTCGGCTCGGCACGGGCGCGCAAGGGCGTCCAACCAAGCGAAGCGACCGGAGGGCGGGTAAGCTGCGTCGTCACGGAATCTCAAGGGGCGTTGACTGTGCAAGGATGTCCTCGCCCCTGTGACCCGCGCCGCTTTCCTCCGCGCAGGCTCCTCGCAGCTGCACTGGCCGCCATTGCGGCGGTGGTCACGCCACTGGCGGTGGCGGTGGCACCGGCGGCTTCGCCGGCGGCTCGGCCGAACGTCGTGATGGTGGTGGCGGACGATGTCGGGTTTTCGGACCTCGGCGCCTACGGCAGCGAAATCCGCACGCCCCACATCGACGCCATCGCGGCGGGCGGCGTTAGGTTCAGCAACTTTCATGTGTCGCCGATGTGCTCGCCGTCCCGGGCCATGCTGCTGACCGGCGTGGATTCCCACCTCGCCGGCGTTGCCAGCCTGTACGTCGCCACCCCGCTTCGCCATCGCGGTCGGCCCGGCTACGAGGGCGAGCTGCGCACCGATGTGGTGACCATCGCCAGTCGTCTGCGCACGGCCGGCTACCGCACCTACCTGAGCGGCAAGTGGAACCTCGGACACACGGCGTCGTCGCTGCCGAGTGCGCGGGGTTTCGACCGCACCTTTGCCCTCGATGCCACCGGCGCCGACAACTATGAAAAGAAACCCTACCTCCCCATCTACAACGAACCGCCGCCCTGGTTTGCCGACGGCGAGCCCACCGATCTGCCCGACGGCTTCTACTCGTCCGAGCACCTCGTGGACAGGCTTGTCGACTTCATCGACCAAGACCTGGGGGCCGCCGAACCAAGGCCCTTTTTTGCCTATCTCGGCTTCCAGGCGGTGCATCTGCCGGTGCAGGCGCCGCGGGAGTTCACCGAGCGCTACCTGGGAACGTACGACGAGGGCTGGGACGCGCTGCGCAGAACTCGCCACCGCGGCGCCGTGGCAGCCGGCGTCTTCCCGGCAACGGCCTCGCCCGCAAACATCCCCGCGCAAGCCGACTGGGAAGCTCTGACGGCGGACGAAAAGGCCTTCGCCGCCAAGAATATGGCGGTCTACGCGGGCATGCTCGAAGCGATGGATCACCATTTCGGCCGCCTTGTCGACTATCTCGACGGCGCGGGCCTGGGGGCGAACACCGTCTTCGTCGTGCTGTCTGACAACGGCCCGGAAGCGGGCAATCCGGCGGCGAGCGCCGCCTTCGACTCCTGGGCCGAAGACGTCGGCTATCGCCGCGACCTCGCAACCCTTGGCGAGCGAGGCAGCTACGCCATCATCGGGCCACACTTCGCCCGCGCTGCGGCGGCGCCGCTTGCCTACTACAAGTTCCACGGCGGCGAAGGCGGAATCCGCGTGCCGCTGATCGTGGCCGGACCCGGCGTCGAGGCCAGAGGGGTCACCAGCGCCTTCGCCGATGCGACGGACATCGCCCCGACGCTGCTCGACCTCACCGGAACGAGCGGCACGCCGCCAGCGGGCAAGCGCCCCATCAGCGGGCGCAGCCTGGTGCCAGCGCTGCGCGACCCGGCCGCCAGCGCCCACCCGGCCGACGAGGCCATCGGGTTCGAGACCGCCGGCCACGCCGGTATCTTCAAGGGCCCGCACAAGCTCGTCCGAGTGGGCGCACCGGAGGGCGACGGGCGCTGGCGCCTGTTCAACATCGAAGAGGATCCGGGCGAGACCCAGGACCTCGCCGCCGAGCAGCCGCAACGGCTTGCGGAACTGCTCTCCGACTACGAAACCTACGCCACGCGCGTAGGGGTGCTGGAAGTGCCCGACTCCTATTCGCCCACGCGGCAGTTGCTCATAAACTACCTGTTCGACCGCACCGTGGCGAACCTCGGCTGGTTGGTCGCGGCTGGGGGCCTCGGCATCGCCCTGATCGCGGCCCTCGTCAGGCGCATCCGCCAGCGACGGCGCACGCAAGCAGATCCCCGCTCACCACAGGAGTAACCCATGCAAGCCCTGCGCACGCCCGACGAGCGCTTTGCCAACCTACCCGGCTTCCCCTTCGAACCCAGCTACACGGACGTGGCCGACGGCGAGGGGGGCACGCTGCGCATACACCACGTCGACGAGGGGCCCGAGCAAGGGCCCATCGTGCTCTGCATGCACGGGCAGCCCACCTGGAGCTATCTCTACCGCAAGATGATCCCGCTGCTCGTAGCCGACGGCCTGCGCGTGCTGGCGCCGGACCTCGTCGGCTTCGGCCGTTCCGACAAGCCGACGCGGCGCGAAGACTACACCTACAACCGGCAGGTGGAATGGATGAGCGCTTGGCTTCGCGCCAACGACGTTCGCGGCGCGACCCTCCTCGGCCAAGACTGGGGCGGGTTGATCGGGCTGCGCATGGCCGCCGAGAACCCCGACCGCTTCGACCGCATCGTTGCGGCCAACACGGGCCTGCCGCTGGCCCTCGACATGCCGGAAGACCGCCTGCGTGCCGTCAGGGAGTTCCTGAGCCCAGCCACTCCCACGCCGTCGATGCAGGAGATGGCCGCTGCCCTGGCCTCCATCGCCCCCGATGCCCGCGAGAGCAAGTTCGCCTACTGGCAGAAATGGACCTGGGAAACCGAGGATCTGCCCGTTGGCATGCTCGTCGGCATGAGTGTCGCCGGGGGCGGCGGCAGCCCACTGACGCCGGAGGAAGTCGCCGCTTACGAGGCACCGTTCCCGGATCCCTCCTACAAGATGGGCCCCCGCGCCATGCCAAGGCAGGTGCCCTTGCTGCCGGACGCGCCCTGCGTCGCCGAGCAGATGGCTGCATGGCAAGTGTTTCGCGAATGGCGCAAACCCTTCCTGTGCGCGTTCACCGACAACGATCCGGTCACCGGCGGCGCCGATGCGCTCTTCCGAGAGCGCGTGCCGGGCACCCAAGGACAACCGCACCAAACCATCGCCGGCGGCGGACACTTCCTCCAGGAAGGGCGCGGCGACGTCCTCGCCCAAATCGTCTCGGACTTCGTTCGCGCCGGCTGACGAAGCGGTGGCGCACATCAGTGCTGTGCGGCACAATGCGTGCGTGGCATCTTGACAGGCATCGGCGAAAGCCCGCACTTTGGGACTCCTCCTCCGGCTACCGCCAAGCGTACCGCTGCCTACTAGCCCGGATTACTCGTGAGTGCGCGTAGCGAGGGCGACGAGACGCCGCTGTGGCTGGGCGCGCACGCGTGCCAGGAGGCACGGAGTGGAGGAACCGACGCGCCCGTAGGGCGCGCAGGCATCAGCTGCGCACTATGTCGAGGGGGCCGGAGCGAACGTGTCCGCAGGACGCGCGAGTACCTGCACAGCCACAGCGAGTGGATCGTCGGCCGCAGTAGGGCACTCATGAATAATCCGGGCTAGCCGCGCTGGTCGAGGATTTCCACCAGCCGTGCCACGAAGCCCACGACGTCCGCCTGGATCTCGTCGTCGGGCATGCCGCCATTCAGGAAGGCCGCCGCCCGCCGGGGGCCGACCCCGTCATGGGCCAAGAAATCTTCCCTCAGCACACGCATCGCCGATTGCGTGTCCCGATCACGAAGCAACGGCCGAAGCCGGTCGGCAACGTCATCGACACCGTCGCCGTAGTTCCGAACCACGTAGTAGAGATCGTAGGCGTCCTTCTCCGCGCCGCGTTCACGAAAGGCGAGTGCCTTGAGGACGACGAACGCGGCCGGCCCGCAGACCCGCACGTTTCGCGTTGCCTGTTCGCCGGCGATGGTGCGCCCGGTCACCGGAACGGACACCGAATCCTCGAACGCGAGGTGCAGGCCCGGCACGATGACGGCGGCAAAGTCTGGCTCGATGTTCCGCAGCCGACCGCCTCGATCGCCCGGGAGGCTCGGCTGCACGAGAAAGTCGACGCCCACTCCCCCGTGCGCCGGGCTTGCCCGCCACCGCTGCCGCGTGGGGTTCCCCTGTCGTTCGCGTCGCACTCGAAGCCCGCGCTGCGCAGTCGTTCCGTCAGCGTGGAGTACAGTCCCGTGCCAAGCAGCTCGAGCGCGAGGCCGAGATCCACATCCGTCGTGCCGACGTGGGCACCAGCCACCCGGTCGTCGTCCGCGCCGGATCCGCCAATCAGCAGCGACGGCACCAGCCCGCCTACCAAGACCAGATCATCCATCAGATCGCCGAGCTTCGTGGCGACATAGAGGCAGGTCGCACGCGCGTGCGCCGTAGTCTCCGGATCGTAGCCCTGCGCCGTCGTCGGTTTAGCCATCGCCAGCAGGCTCCTCCAGCAAGCCTCTCCTCAGCTCCACCGCCACGTCATCGGCACGCTCCGGATGGGCGAAAAGGTCGAGGTAGACCTGCACGGGCGCTACGCAGTGGATGCCATCCCGGGTCACGACACCCTGGAATACGCCTTCAGCATCGTCGGGCACGAGAAGCCAGACATTAGCCCCCCGCGCCGTCTCGCGGAAGGACAGGTCACGAAGGTCGTCGACAGCCGATTCGTCGTGGACATACACGCTTGCGGTCCGGAACGCGGCAAACCGCCCGATGCACCATGCTGCCGCAAGGCCCGTTGCGGCATACGGCGGCCTGTGCGGCCGGGCCTCGAGGGCGTCCGCCAGTCGCCGGATGAGTTCGGCGCCGTCCCGGGCCGGAACGTGGCCTTCGATACGCCGATGCCGCGTGAAGTCGTACTCGTCGCACCAGGCTCGCAGCAGGAGGTCCGGGTCCGTGACGCGGACGGCCCTGCCGTCCTTCTCGACGAGTCCCCCATCGGCGAGATTGCGCACAAGACGGCTCACGTACCCGTCGTCCAACCCGGTGACTCTCGCAAGCATCCGCTGCGAATGAACCTCGCCGGGGTGCGTCAGCAGGTGCCGCACGATCCGGGAGGCCTTCGGCGCGAAACTCGATGCAGGCCTGCCGCGCCGTCTGAAACGGTTCGGCTTGCCCTCGATGTGAATCCGCAGGCCGGGCGCGCGGATGCTCGCGTTGCCCGACAGGTCCAGCCAGCTGCAGTCTTCCTCCGCGCACAGCTTTCGTCCGGTGGGTCCCATGAACGGAACCACTAGCAGGGGGACCACGGAATTCGGTAGCTCCCGCCCAACCTCCGAGGCGCGCGCCTTCAGGGACCGGACCGCGTAGTGCAGCGGGGCGGTCTGTGTTGCAATCCGACACCCGACCATGAATGTCGCCTTGCCGGCATGCACCAACGCATCCGATGCACTTCCTGCGGACAAGACGGCGGCATCCAGGGAGCACGACTGCTCGACAAGCTCCTCAAGAAGCTTCAGAGCACGAGGTACCAAATCAGAATGCCGATGATCCATATTTGTCTAATAACCGTTATTTGACGAATCTGTCAAATAATGCATTTTGCACAAGTCATCGCCGAGGGAGAAGGATGAGGGGGCGACTGACCCGAGCAGCGAAGGGCGAGCGCACCGGGTACGGTCCCCTCGTCCTCGCCCGCGGCTGGTCCGTCCTGGTTTGAGCTGTGGCCGTTCGTCGGCGGCCGCTCGCATCGTCTCGGATTTCGCTCGCGCCGGCTGACGAAGCGGTGCCGCACATCAGCGCTGTGCGGCACAATGCGTGCGTGGCATCTTGACAGGCATCGGGGATATCCATGATCTACAAGCACCCGTCGGGTGAGCCGTTCGAGGGTCGGATTGGTCGGACGGTGTATGAGTCCGAACCGTGGTGGCCGGTTCCGCAAACCGGGAGCGGCAAGCCAAACGTCGTGCTGGTGGTGCTCGACGACACCGGCTTTTCGCATTTTGGCTGCTACGGCTCGACGATCGAAACGCCGAACATCGATGCCTTGGCCGGCAATGGGCTGCGCTACGTCAACTTCCACACGACCGCGCTCTGCTCGCCGACGCGGGCGTGCCTGCTGACCGGGCGCAACCATCACGCCGTCGGGATGCGGGGCGTCTCCAACATGGACACGGGCTATCCGAACATGCGCGGCTTCCTGCCGCGGTCGGCGGCAACGGTGGCGGACGTGTTGCGCGGGGCGGGCTACGGCACCTACGCCGCCGGCAAGTGGCACCTGACGCCGATGGCAGAGTGCTCGGCCGCGGGGCCGTTCCACAACTGGCCTCTGCAGCGGGGATTCGACCGCTTCTACGGCTTCATGCAGGGCGAGACGGACCAGTTCTACCCCGAACTCACCAGCGACAATCACCACATTGAAGCCGCGGCGCTGCCGGAATCGGGCTACCACGTGTCGGAGGATGTGGTGGAGAGGTCCATCGCCATGCTGCGCGACCAGATTTCGCTCGTGCCCGAGCGCCCCTTCTTCCTTTATCTCGCCTTCGGCGCAACCCACTCTCCCCACCAGTCGCCGAAGGCCTACCGCGACAAGTACCGAGGCCGGTTCGATGCCGGGTGGGACGCGATACGGGCCGAATGGTTCGAGCGGCAGAAGGCCCTCGGCATCATCCCAGAAAGCACGGGCCTTGCACCCCTGAATCCGGGCGTGAGGCCGTGGGACGAACTCTCCGCCGACGAACGCCAGTTCGCCGCCCGTCTGCAGGAAGCGTTCGCGGCACAGCTCGACCACACCGACGCGCAGATCGGCCGGCTGGTCGGGTTCCTCAGCGAGGTCGATCGACTCGACGACACGCTGCTCATCGTCATGTCAGACAACGGTGCCAGCCAGGAGGGAGGGCCGACGGGGGTCTTCGACGAAATGCGGTGGTTCAACGGCATGGAGGAAGACGTGGACGCGGCGGTAAGGCGACTCGACGACATCGGCGGTCCGGAGAGCCACTCCAACATTCCGTGGGGTTGGTCGCAGGTGGGCAACACGCCGCTCAAGTGGTACAAGCAGAACACCCACGCAGGGGGCGTGCGGGACCCGCTGATCGTTCATTGGCCAAAAGCCCTTGAGGTGCAAGGGAACGGCGAAGGCGGGGGCGCCATCCGCAAGTCGTTCTGCCACGCCATCGACATCATGCCGACGATCCTCGAGCTCACCGGCACCGAGGCGCCCGAGGAGTTCCACGGCGTCGCGCAGATGCCGCTGCATGGCGCCTCGCTGGCCCCGACCCTGGCTTCGGCCGATGCCAAGCCGGGGCGATCCGTGCAGTACTTCGAAATGCTGGGCCATCGCGGCATCTGGCAAGACGGCTGGAAGGCGGTGGTGCGCCACGTGCCAGGCACTTCCTGGGACGAGGACGACCAGTGGGAGCTCTATCACCTGGACGAGGACTTCTCCGAAACCAACGACCTCGCCGAGGAGCAGCCCGAGCGCCTGCAGGCGATGATCGAGCTTTGGTGGCAAGAGGCCAAGATGCACGGCGTCCTGCCGCTCGACGACCGGCCCGCGGCACAGACGTTCCGCTCCGCCCGGCGGCCGGGGCTGCCGACGGCGCGGGACCTGTTCGTGTACTACCCACCCGTGTCCCACATCGTCTCGGATGCCTGCCCCTCGGCCGCGCGCGGCTGGAGGACCGAGGTGGAACTCGTGCACCCCGACACGGGCGGCGACGGCGCGCTGGTGAACCGCGGCACGATCAACTCGGGATTCGCCCTTTACATCCAGGGCGGCCGCCTGCAGTTCGACTACAACTGCTTCCACGCGCACACGAAGGTCGTGGCACCGAAGGAGCTCGGCGGCGGCGCGCATGTGGTGGCGGTTGAAGTCGAGCGTCTGCCGGAGCGACGGGCCGCCGTGCGACTGCTGATCGACGGCGAGGTCGTGGCGGAAGGCAACATCCCCCGCCTGCTCGGAATGCTGTCCAGCACCGGCATGGACCTGGGACGCGCAATCGCGCCGGTCAACCGCGACTACCAGCCACCCTTCGCCTACCCCGGCGAGATCGGCAAGGTGACCTTCGCGCTTGCGAGCCGACCGACCGAACAGGACAAGCGCGCCGACGCCGAACGCCAGGCACGTGCCGCCATGGCCCGGCAATAGAACGAGTCGCCGGCGCCGCTTCGCCCCTTCGCCCTGGCTTGGCCCGGTTTGCTTGCGGCGTCGGTTAGCCTTAACTTCAGTTGTGCCCTCGGGGAGCGACTGATGCAGATGGAGCGGCAGATCGCTGCCGCGCTCGGGCTCGCCGCTCTGGTCTGGGTCGCAGTCGCCTATGCCGACCAGGCGCGCCACTTGCCGGACGCGCCGCCCACTCCAGCCGAGGTGTGTTCCGACTGCCACCCGGCCCAGTTCAAGGCGTGGCGTGGGTCGGATCATTTCCAATCCATGCGCGTTGCGGACTACGACGCCGTGCTCGGCGACTTCTCGGATGTGCGCGTGACCTTCCACGGCATCGAGAGCCGCTTCTTCCGGGCCGGAGACGAGTACCGCGTGGAGACTGTCGGTGCATCCGGCGAGCCCGGCGTGTTTCCGATGCGCTACACGTTCGGTTGGCGACCCCTGCAGCAGGTTCTTCTTGACGCCGGCGATTCCGGGTTGCAGGCGTTCGATGTCGCGTGGGACGCCAGAGCCGCCGCGCACGGCGGACAGCGATGGTTCCACCTGCAGCCGGACGAGGCGGTCGCGCCGGGGCACCCGTTGTTCTGGACTGGACACGCCATGCACTGGGGGAGTCAGTGCGCGTCCTGCCATTCCACCAACGTAACCAAGTCGACGGCCGACTCTGGCCGCGTCGACACGGGCTACGCGGCGGTCAACGTCACTTGCGAGGCCTGCCACGGCACGGCGGCGGCCCATGTCCGCCACGCCAGCGCCGGAACCGTCGGCGGCGTGCCCCACGCCGGCTTCCAGGACGGACCTTCGCCGCCCATCGTGTGGCGCCTCGCGCCCGGCGAGCGGATCGCGACACCCGACAAGCCGGGCGACTCCCGCGAAATCGACCAGTGCGGGGGCTGCCATGCGCTGCGCATGCCGCTGGTGGCCGATGCCCGGGGCAAGGCGTTCCACGACGCCTATCGCATCGAACTGGTGGACGGTCTGCATTACTTCCCCGACGGGCAGATTCGCGAGGAGGTGTTCGTCCTCGGCTCCTTCCTGCAAAGCCGGATGCATGCCCGGGGCGTCACCTGCGGCAACTGCCACGATCCGCACAGCGGCAATCTGGTGGCGGAAGGCAACGTCTGCCTGCAGTGCCATCGCGCCGCCGGCTACGATGTCCCCACACACCACCACCACGCGGCCGGCGCGCCGGGCAGCGCCTGCATCGACTGCCACATGCCGGCGCGTACCTACATGGGTGTCGATCCGCGCCGCGACCATGCCTTTCCGATCCCGCGCCCTAGCCTCTCGGCCGAGTTCGGCGTGCCGAACGCCTGCACGGGTTGCCACGAGGATCGGTCGGATGCGTGGGCGCAAAACAAGCTGCGCGATTGGGGCTTCGCGGAAAGGGACCATTGGGCGCGCCTGTTCTGGCGCCTGCGCCGCGGCGATCCCGCTGCTGCGGATGCCTTGCAGGCGTTGGTTGGCGGCGACGCGCCGCCGATGGTCAAGGCCGGTCTCTTGGCGCAGGCAGCCACGTTGCCGGCGCCCAGAACGCGGGCGCTTCTGGAGCTTGGACTGGGTGACTCGGAGCCGTTGGTGCGGCGGGGGGCCGTGGCCGGCGCACAAGGTCAGCCGCCGCTTGCGCGATGGCGCCTGCTCGCGCCCCACATGCGGGACCCTGTCGCAAGCGTGCGCTTCGAGGTCGCGGCGGCGCTTGCCGACATCGTCCCGGCGGTGCCGGCCAACCTGCAGGCAGCGACACGCGACCTCTTCGCCGAGCAGCGACAGCTACTTGCGCCGACCGCCGACCTCGCACAGACGCAGAGAACGCTCGGGAACCTGGAGGATTGCCTCGGCAACTCAGCATCCGCACGGGTCGCCTTTCAACGCGCCTTGGAGATCGATCCAACCTCCGTGCCGGCCCTGGTGGACTACGCCGACTTCCTGCAACGACAGGGCGACGAACGCGAGGCCGGCGAACTGCTGGCACGCGCCGTCGCCATGGCGCCGGACAGCCCCATGGCCAACGTGGCGTACGGACTGCACTTGGTCCGCGACGGACGCCGCCGCGAAGCGCTGGCACCGTTGGCGAAGGCAGCCGCGACACCGGATGCGTCGGCCCGCTTCCTGTACATCCACGCCGTGGCGCAGCATTCCCTCGGCCAACGCGCCGCCGCCCTCGAAACCCTGCGCACCGGTATCGAACGCTGGCCTTGGGACGCGGACCTTCTGTCCACCTTGGTGATCTACCTGGGCAACCCGCAATCCCCGGAAACCCGGCGCCACCTCGCAACACTGGCCGAAGTCGGAACCGACCTCCCCCACATCCGCGCCTTGCTCGACTACCGCACCGTTCGCTAGGGCTCCGGCTAGGAGTTCTCGCAGCCAGTTGGCTGCGCCGACGCGCAGGGAACTGGGTGCGAGTCTAGTTGCGTCGGCGTTGGATGTAAGGTGGTCGCGCTGGACGCGAGGCCTCGCAGGCACTGGTGTGCTCGGACCCGTCTAGGAGTTTGGCCCGAACCGTGATCGGCGTTTTGGCGCTGGTGGCGCGGCGGCGCGGCTGGCGCGGCCTGTCGGTTGCGACCCCGTATGCAAGAATGAACGTCCCGCCGCGGTCTCGTCCAGCGCGACCTTTGACGATGGTGGAGGATTTGAGATGGCTGGCAAGGCCGCGGCTTTGGAAGTGCTGCACCCCGACTGCGCGGGGATCGACGTGGGCAAGCGCAAGCACTGCGTGGCGGTGGACGGAGCGCGGTTCGAACGGCCGGTGCGGCACTTCGGGACGTTCACGCGCGACCTGGAGGCAATCGCCGAGTGGCTGTCTTCGCGCGGCGTTCGCCAGGTGGCGATGGAATCGACGGGCGTGTACTGGATACCGCTGTTCGAGGTGCTCGATCGTGCCGGCTTCGAGGTGCACCTGGTGAACCCGCGGGCGACGCAGCAGGTCAGCGGGCGCAAGAGCGACGTGCGGGACTGTCAGTGGATCCGCCAGCTGATGAGCCACGGGCTGCTGCGCGGCGCGTTCCGCGTGTCCGACGAGACCTGTCCGATGCGCTCGTACGCGCGCCAGCGCGAACAGCTCGTCCGCGACCGCAGCCGGTCGGTGCAGCGGATGCAGAAGGCGCTGACGCTGATGAACGTGCAGCTGGACAATGTGCTGAGCGACATCATGGGCAAGACCGGCCAGCTGATCGTGCGCGCCATCGTCGCGGGCAAGCGGGACGGGGCCGTGCTGGCCGAGTTCCGCGACCGTCGCTGCAAGGCGGACGCGGCGACCGTCGCGGCCAGCCTGCGCGGCAACTGGCGTGACGAGCACCTGTTCGCGCTGGCGCAGGCGCTGGCGCGCCACGACATGCTGGAGGAACAGATCGAGGCCTGCGAGGCGCGCATCGACGCCGAACTCGACAAGCTGGCGCGGGAGGGCGGGGACGAGCCGCCGGACGACAGGGGGACGCGCAAGGGCCGCGAGCGCGCCCTGCGCGAACGACTGCGCAGGATGCTCGGCGTCGACCTGACGGCCATGCCCACCGTCGGCGTGGAGACGGCACTGACGCTCGCGGCCGAAGTCGGGGCGGACCTGTTGCGCTTCCCGACCGCGGCCTACTTCTGCTCGTGGCTCGGCCTGGCGCCGGGGACCCGCATCAGCGGCGACAGGCGCCTCGGCGGCCCGCCAGCGAGACGCACCAACCGGCTCGGCCAGGCGTTGCGCATGGCGGCTAGCACCGCCCGCAACAACAAGACCGCCCTCGGCGCAGCGCATCGCCGGCGCCTCGCCCGTACCCTCGCGCTCGCTCCATCGAATCCCCGAACGTCTCAAGGCCAGCTACGCAGCAGGGAGCCCGGAAAACGTCCAATATCTGCCCACCATGACCCGGGCGTCCAAGACCTACTGACCGCTGACGTGCCGCGCGTCAAACGCCATATGGGCCATTGCGTACGCCGAGGGCGGATCGCGGAATGCCGGCGCCGCTTTGCGCACTTGATATTCTCGTGAGCCATGCGTTCGGTCCAGCCATCTGATGCAATCCCGACGGCTTTCGGCACCTTTGTCCCGCCGGGAACCGGTGGTCGCGTTGCCGCTCCCGTGTTCATCCGAGCGAAGCGTTAGTTGCCATGGCCTCCCTTGAGTCCGCTCATCGAGGTTACGAGTACCAAGACCTAATGGTCGCGTGTCGGCTCGTCGATGTCCTGATTGGCTCCGTCCCCCGTGTGCATGTTGATAAGAAACTCGTCCCACACGACAGGTTTGACGACCTGACCACGATCGACACCGCGGGATTTCGCGACCGAATCCAGTTGAAACACACGAACCGTCCGGCGGAGCCGCTCCCTTTGGCCACTTTCACAACCAAAAAACGCCGACTTCGCCTCGACCAACTCGTCCAAGCGATCCTGCAGGATAGGAACGGCCCTGGGGCCGCGGCGAGCGACCATTGTTTCCGCGTCGTCCTCATGGACGCGCCACCTACTGATCCTCGACTTACCGAGATCCTCGAACCTCCGGCACGCGACCCCGGCCCTTTCACGCGTGGAATGCAGACCATTCGCATGAGTTTCCGCTCCGAGACGTTGTGGCGGTCCCACGAGCGCGCGACTGATCCGTCGGGAGGAGAAGACCCCTTCACATTCCTTGGCACCGAACTGCCAGAAATCAACGGCCTCGACTTGGACTGGGCGTGCAAGCACCTCATCGTCGAACTTTGTGCGCCCACAGCCAGCCTGGACCTCACCAAACCAGGAGCAGTAGAACTCACTCTGTTCCAACGAGTCCGCGATGAGGTAGGCGCAGGTGCCTACCCCAACCAACATCGCGCTCCGTTGGACGTCGCCGCTGCCCTCATTGACAGCGCCCGGGCCGCACGACGAGGCTCGGTACCTGCCGAACGCGACACCATCCTGCAACGTACAGGCCTTCGAACCGACTTTGGAGCGGTAACGCGACGTCACCCCGTAAACACCGCAATCGAGGTAACCCGAGCGGAGGCTGTTTCCTGGCTCGTGAGGGAGGCTGTACAAGCCGCAGACCAGAACATACCGCTCTTGCTATCGGGCCCGCCTGGCCACGGCAAGTCTTGGATCTGCAAGCAAGTCGTCGATTCTCTAGAAGACCAAGGCTGGCTTGTCGCGGAGCACTACTGCTACATCGGTGACGCAGATGCCGAAAGGCGCCCCCGCGTGCTTGTGGAGTCTCTGCTGGGCAGTCTCCTGCGACGGCTTGCGGATCAAGATCCCGATCTTGTAGCAAACCAGCGCCCCTTGTTCGCCGCGAGCCATGGCGCGCTTGAGGGGGCCGTAGCTCAAGCTCGTGCCCGGGACCCGGTACGTCGTGTGGCGCTCATCGTCGATGGACTCGACCATGTCACGCGCGTCATCGGCAGTTCGTCGGCGCACGATCCATCGCTCGAGCTTGTGCGGGAGCTTGCTTTGCTGAATCTGCCTGCTGGTTCCACGTTGGTCCTTCTGAGCCAACCCGGCCTGCACCTACGGCCCTTGGAAGACCAGGGCGCGCTTCGCGTTTCTCTCCCTGGCCTAAATGATGGGGAGCTGCACAGGCTTGCGTCTCGTCTCGGTGTGGTCGACAAGGACCAACACAACGGCGATGCCGAAGAGTTCATGCGAGCTCTCGCAGAGAAGTCCGAAGGCAACGCTCTTTATGCGACCTACCTATGCCGCGAGGCCTTGAGATCCCCTGCTGCACGCGCTGATCCGTCCGCCGCTATACGCACCTTGCCACCTTTCGACGGAACATTGCAGCGCTACTACCTTCACATACGGGAGTCTCTCGGATCTGAAGCCGCGTGGGTCTCGGACATACTCGGTTTGATTGATTTCCCGCTCACGCGCTCAGAACTGAAGGCAATCCGGCCGGATGTGAGGCATTACGTGGATGACGCGGTCGAGCGTCTCGGTCCGGTGCTTTCGGAGCACACCGCACAGTCGGGCATTCGCATTTACCACGAGTCCTACGCGCGCTTTCTGCAGGAGCCGTATCGCAAAGACCCCACCGCCAAGAATGCGTTACTCCACAGGATCATCGAGTGGCTCACGAACCAAGGAATCTTCGATGATGGTCGCGCGTACCGACACCTCCTACGCACGCAGTCGTTGGCCGGAAAGCACGAACAGGTCGTCGAAACGGTTGACCGAAACTTCGTCGTTGAGTCCATTGCACGGGGCTTCCCCGCCTCCGCGATCATCGAGAATCTCGCCGTTGCCATCGCAAGTGCTGCACGAATCGACGCTTGGCCAGCCATTGTTCGGTACGTGGAGATGAGTCGATCGGCTGAAACCTACCAGGAGGAGAGATTTGAGCCGGCTGTCGTCGGATACGCCGACGTCGCCGGCAAACTCTTGGGCCCGAACAAGGTCGCCGACAGGTTGTTGGACGACGGTCGACCGACGATGGCTGCCAGACAGGGCATCCAGATGTGCGCCAAGATAGATGCCATGGGTGCGGTGGCACCCTGGGCCGAATACATGACCGATTTCCTTCGCGAAGCCAAGGATGACAACACCATCTACGGCGACGAATCCGACATATCAGTCGCACTCGCATGCATGCGCGGTCGACTCCGACTGGCGTCCGAGGGGCAAGACCATCCGGCGCACGAAGCGAAATCTGCAGCGAATAGCGATCGAGCTGAGAGGCATCTGCGCCTGCGTGCACCGGTTGATTGGGATGCGTTTGCTCAGTGGATCGCCGACTCCGAACTTGACGTACGGGCCGTTGTCGACGCCGTCCTGGACACGTTCGGCGACGAAGGCGTAATCAAACTCACTTCCACACCTGTGCAATCTGGAGCCTGCTTTCTTGCCGTTGCCGAGGCAATCCGTGCCAACGAAGCCCTGCGCGTACTCGGCGACCCCGCACAATGGGCTTCCGACGCTGCGCAGCTTGGCGTACCTTCGGGCAATGCGTACCGGTTTTTCGCCCTTGGCTGCGATGTCGGCGATGTTCGGCCACGACTTACTCCTGCCAATGCCAGACGAACTCTCCGAGAGCTGGCCGATGCCGTCCAGGATCGGCTGAAGTGGCGCGAAACCGACCGAGTTGCCGCATGGGTCGACGCATGCACCGTCGCCGCGCGCCTCGACGGATTCTACTTTCCCGTCATCTCAACACTGATTGAAGGACCGGGATGGTACGAATGCTGGCTGCGCTTCGTCGTCTCCCTTTCGACCGCCGAGGCGAAGCCGGCTGAGGAGCAGTCGGCGGCAAGCCTACAAGCCATCCGAATACTCGACGAAGTCCATGATCCGTTCTTGGGTGACCCACGAGCCTGCGATCTCTACCCCATCCACGGTCTGATTCGTCAAACCATCTCGCGGGCCGTCAGCCTACTTGGCGACGACGATTGGCGAACTGCCGTCGAGGTGCTCGACCGTGTGAGCAACGCAATATCCACGACGATACGGGGCGAGCAAAATGGCCCGCTATCGCGGGCTGCGCTCCTCGATCTCATCGTGGCTACCGCGAATGCCGCCCGCCATGACGTTGCCGAGGCGTTCGTTGCACAAGCGATCGATAACGGCGGCGGTGGTACCTTCTACGAGGATCTGGCCAGCCATCGCCTAGTCGCAGCCCGCCTTGCATTGCAGGCGGGCGATCTGGCGAAAGCCTGGCAGCGATGGACACAGGCTTGCGAGCTACTCACCGCGTACGGGTGGCGCAAGGACATCACCGTGGAGGAGGTGCTCCACCCGCTGCCCACCATGATCTCAATCGCGCCTGATCGAGGCCGCACGGCCCTCGCGAACATCCAAGGACTGTGTGAGCGAATACCTCAACACACCGACGGGAAAGGCACGTCGTACACCCCCCGGGAATGGCGACGCCTGCTCGCTACAGCGGACCCTTGCGCCCTTGCGGAAATCACAGCAAGGTCGCTGTTTGAGTCCTGCAATGACCGCAACTCGGATCTTCACGAGGCTAGGACGGCGCTTTGGCGAGCATGGCACCACCGAGCTGATCCGCTTGTGTCCGGTACGCTTCGCATAACTCTGGAGGAACCGCTCGACGACCTCGACGCGACGGCGCTTGAACGGCTCGCCAAACAGCCACGCCGAGGGGAGTCCGAACAGATACTTGTTGCATGGCTTGCGCGCCTTGACGAGCGACCGTTTCGCTATGGCGTCAGCAACAGCCCTGAACTACTCAACAATGACGACAAGCGCGTTGGAGACGTGAATGCTGTGGCTGAGGCTGCCGGGCTCCCCACCATCAGCGCCCTGCCACCCAAGCCAAAGCCGCCGAGCGGAAAAGGCACTTCTTCAGGAGAGTACACATCCGCATCAAGTTCGCCCCAGTTCGCCGTCGCCTATCCGCCTGGACTGACCGGTATCGCCCTCGCGGCGCGCGCCTGGCGCGATAGACCCTTCGACTACCACGGAAACCCGTCGACAACCCAGCGCTTCGCCAACCTGCTGGGCTACCGAATCGTCGAATTGGCTTACGGGGGTTCCTGTGGCGATGCAGAAACGGGAATCCGTTTGCTTGCAGACGCCATGCAGTTCGACGACAGGGACGGCTTGCTGAAGCACATCGCCGACGGACTTGAGCGGCACTCTCAACATGCGTTAGCAGCCACCACGTATACCTTGGCCTGGACGCGCACGAGGGGCCGCGGATGGATGACCTTTGCCGGCGAGGCAGAAATCGACTCCTTGGCCCACGCAACCCGCATTGATCACGCTCTGGCAAAGGCGACCGTGGCGGAGGAAATTGAACGCGTGGTTGCACATGGCCTCGGATCCATTGGCGTGACCCAAGCCATTACATTGGCCTTCGCACGCGGCTGCCTCAGCTCCTCCAGCGCCGATTGCTTTTCGATCTGGGACGAAGCTGCCGCCGTGATCTCTGCTCGGACTCCCCGGGTCTCGCCACGCGACGACCCCGACCATGTCTACATGGCTCCGAAGCCCGACGACGGGAAAGCACTTCCAGGCAACATCGACGCTGCATTTGCCGTCGCCACCTTGTCTGGCATCACCCATCCCGGCAGGGAAAACAAACGCCGCTCACTCCTCGCCGCCAGGATTCTGATCACCGAACGGCCCGCTGTAATGGCACCCGCAATTCGCGTCGCGCTCCGCCATACGAAGGATCCCGCAACAGTCGCTTGGTTACTGCGCGTGATCGCCCTTGCCGACAATAAAGCGTCGGGCGTCGTGTCGTCGTCGCGAAACGTCCTGCTGGAGTTGGCCAAGAGCCAATGGTTGACTGTACGCGTACTCGCCCGATCACTGCTCCCGGACGATGATATCCCCTTGGGTACTCCATCCGAGCCGGACCCTGAGTTGCTCGACCACTCGTCCGGCGCGATTGTCCGCCCGGCAACCACTGAACGCAGGAAACCCTCGGGCTCTGCGAGACTCGTCGCCCTTCAAGCGCACTTCCGACTGGCAAACGCCGAGCGCATTCTGCCTGGCATCTTCGATGCCGTCGTTCGAAGGCTCGACGATGCGCAACGGAGTGAGTCGCTCTGTAAGCGCATTGGCAATCAACTCCGTGCACTTGCTATCAGGTCGCAGGGACACTGGCCCGACGCATTCGTCGGTTGGGCCGGGATTATTGAAGACGCAATCCAGCGGGCCTCCTCTGGAGCGCGCCTAGCCAGGCTGAGGTCCGGCGACCTGGCGTCCGATCCAAAGGAACTTGAACGCCAACTCGCCGGTGTCTTGCTCGACGACCCAGGGATTCCACTCCACTTAGAAAGGACGCGCGTGCCGCGTCCGGTCATTCCTCTGCCACCAAGTCGAGCAGACTACCCTTGGTCGGAGCTGTCTGCCTCCGAGGCTGAAGGCAACCTTGGCGATAGAGGGCCAGATCACGATCACGACACTCCGCACTTGCGCCGGACTCTCAATGCGACCGGCCCCGATGCCGTCCCAGTACTGTCCAGCGGCTCCCTCCGTGGATGGCGCCTTGTCGCGACCGTGGAGCAACGCACCATTCCAAGGGACCGCTACCCACCGGATCAGGAGCATGACTCCGCCACGCGCTATCGATCCGTTGAGCTACGGACTGATGGAGACCAGCACTCGTTGATTTCACCGCCGTTCGCAGAATGTGATGCCGCACTCTGGTACTCACCCTCCCAGCCCGACCCAGTGGATCGCCATGCGATCGGAACTTCCCCGATTGTGGGTTTAGATTCTGACCCCACATTCGCGAGCGATGCGCGCGAGGGTCTTGGTCTCCCGACCATTCTCCTCACACCTACGCGCCGGTTAATGGCCCTCCTTCACCTCAGCCCGGGCCCCGCGTTCTCGCTTGAGGATTCCCAGGGAAAGGCCATGCGCCTTCTTACTTGGCGTACCGAGTATGAGACCAGCGACTACCATCTTCCTCGCCCACTCCTAACCGGCGCAGGTCTCGTTCTTCGCCCGGACGTATTCGATCGCCTAGTTGCCGCCACCGGCGGGCTTCTGAAATTCCGCGACTTCTTGGAGGGCTCACCAGGCTTACGCGTTAGAAACTAGATTCAGCGCGAGCCTACAGTTCCAGCTCCCACAGTCGTCAACGGAACACTTACATTCGCCCACATCGCCGGCGTCACCCATGCCCACCATCGCCAGCATCGCCGCATCGCCCCCCTCGCCTGCAAAAGCTCGGTGGTGGGTACGGCATCGGGCGCGCCGCTTTGCTTGCCGCTCTCTGGGTCAGCGGGCCAGACGTTGCGCCGGCGACATGAAGGCAACGAAAGGCTTTCGCGGAAGTACTCGTGGTCCACGATCTCCTCCGTGCCGGGCTTCGTCGGCAGCGGCGGCCGCGTCTCGGACAGCAGCTGGCACGGCTGCTCGTCCATGCACACCACCGGGAACCGGGCGTCGAAGGGCCGCGAATGCACGTCCAGAACCCGCTCCATCCGGGCCACGAACGCCGCGTCCTGTTCCGGCGGAATGCACCACATCGACTTCCGCCACGGCTTCAGACCGTTTTTTTCAGCGTCCGCCGCACCGTCTCGCACGACAGCGAATCCACCAGCTCGAGCTCCACCACCTTGTCGGCCAGCAGCTTCAGCGTCCAGCGGCTGCGGCCCTCCGGCGGCGCCGAGCACGCCAGCTTCGTGATGTGCGCCTCCAGCCGACCGTCGACCTTGCGCGGCGGCAGCGCCCGCGGCAGCCGCTCCAAGGCCGCCTCCGGACCTTCCAGAACCGCCTTCCTGCGCCAGTTCTGCAGGCTCCGCTCCGTCACCCCGACCGCCGCCGCGATCTCGGCGTCCGACCGCGACGGCCCGTGCTCGCCCTGGTCGCAGTCCAGCAGCGCCTTGGCACGCACCACCTTCCACTGCGCCACCCTCCGCCTCCCCCGCGTACCCTTGGCGACCTCCGACAGCAGCCCGCGCTCTTCCTCGGACAGCTTCAAGACGTGCTTCGCCACCATGCGATCCTCCTGGAACGACCGAAACCGAATCGCCTTATCCTCGCACGAAATCCACAGCGTGATGGAACACTAGTGCGGCCACCTCGGATGGCAGTCCATCGACAGCGGACCTTGCGTCCTCAAAGTACTCCCGCCCAGCTTCGTCCCGCGCGTAACAGGAGAACGTGCCAGAGCCGTAAAGGCCAAGATCGATGTGACGTCCGCCTTGCTTCCAAAGGAAATTGATCTCGCCGTCCGCCGCCAAGCCGATGTTCGGCAGATGTCCCAATGACTTGGGCAGATTCAAAACGAAAGTTCGAGCATCTCGCCAAGCCTGCGGACTCGGAAGGACATCATTCGGTAGCCGACCACTGTCATCGTTCGAAATCGCGTCCAGTTTGGCAAGGAGCAGGCGAGCATCCGGCGAAGGTCGAGCCCATGGGGCATTCGCCTCCAAGGGAGGCTCGTGCCAGTCCGCCATCGCCGACGTGCCCACGGGCCATGGCGCGAAGGCGTCCATCAAGCCCTTGGTCTGGAAACTTGCAACCGCGGTCTCCACTACATTGAGATCCGTCATGTCACCAACCCGATTCGCTTGAGCATGTCGTCCAATAGGATGGCTCGGATTACGCCCTTGTTCCCCTCATGAAGTGCGTCAAGTGCCTGTTTGAGTGGCGTTCGTGCGGCATCGCCTTCTCCGAACAACGAGCTGTGGGATTGCCGGGGTCGCGCAGATGCCAAGTGGCGTTGTGGTCAATCGTCACAGTGGGCACATCGTCAATCACGGCGCTGGCAACATTGAGCTGGTTGAGGACGCGTTCCTGCTCGCTGCGGTTTTCGAACCATCCTAGATTGCAGTGCCACAGCGCCCCGGACTCGAAGCAATTGGGGGCCAAGTACGATGCTCCTGCCCTGAACAGCAGGTCCGGCGATGCTTGCTCCAATGCGCCATCGAAGGTGAATCGGTCCACATAGCGGAGCCCAAACGTCGCCACAGGCACGTCAGACAACCGAATCCGCGCAACCGCAGCCTGAACATAGGAAACGCTAGCCGCCACCACCTCGTCCCACTTGGTGTATTCGAGGAAGCTCACTTGCAGCGCGTCCCTCGCCAGCCTGAGTACTCTAGCGGGTGCCCCGTCGCCCCGAGGCCTGGACAGCTCGAATCCCACGAGTTCTGCCTTGATCGATGGTGGATTCAACGCGCCACCTACGTCGAACTGGAGTTCGCTCCCGTGTATCTCGCGCACACGAGGGAATACCTCCCCATACGCTTCGAGCACACCGTCACGCACAAGGTCCACGAAGGGCGGTGGCAATGGCATCTGGAAATGGAGCGTGACAGCCGCTTCCTGAATGGAATGCTCGCCCGCGAAAGGCAGGTATCTCGCCATGTCCTTTAAGGCCGCCGCATGAATGCCAATCACGACGTGTAGTGTCGCATGTGCCCGTCTTGGCTACAAGGCTCCCCGAAAACCTCTACCCTCGCGGTCTCGGGGCTCGAGGTTGCCGCGGGTGCGCCGCCGACATGTCCATCAGGCGGTCGATGTGCGGCACGAGATCCTCGTACACGGCGCCGGCGCCGAGTTCCACCGGGTCCCACCGGGTCGTTCACCCAGACTTCGCTGCGGCTGTAGTTGCCGCCGGAGGCGTGGATTACCGCGCCGTTGGGGGCGTCTTCGCTGCACATGTAGAGGACGGCGGGGCTGACCAAGGCTGGGTCGCGGAGCGGATCCACCTCGTCGAGGTCTTCGTCGCGCCCCGGCACCGTGTTGGTCATGCGCGTGGCGGCGCCCGGGCCCAGGCAATTCACGCGCACGTTGCGGTTTGCGCCTTCGAGGGCCAGCACGTTGGCGAGGCCCAGCATGCCCATCTTCGCGGCGCCGTAGTTGGCCTGGCCGAAGTTTCCGAAGATGCCGGAGCCGGAGCTGGTGAAGACGATGCGGCCGTAGCGCTGTTCGTACATGTGCGGCCAGACTGCGTGGGTGACGTAGGCGGTGCCGGTGAGGTGCACGTCCATGACGAGATCAAACTCGTCGAGCGTCATGTTCTTGAAGGTGCGGTCGCGCAGGATGCCGGCGTTGTTGACGAGGATGTCGATGCGCCCGAAGGCGTTGACGGCGTCGGCGGCGATGGTCTTGGCGCCGTCGCGGTCTGCCACGGAAGCCTTGTTGGCCACAGCGGCGCCGCCCATGCCGCGGATTTCCTCCACCACCGCGTCCGCCGCATCGCCGGCACCGGTGCCGTCCACGCTGCCGCCAAGGTCGTTCACCACCACCTTGGCGCCGCGCTTGGCGAACTCGATGGCGTGGCAACGCCCGATTCCCCCGCCGGCCCCCGTAACGATCGCCACCTTGCCTTCGAACTCGCTCATCGTCTTCCCCTCGTTCGTTTTCGTGGTTGCCCGCGCTGCCGCCACTGCGACATTTGCGAGCCTTCGGGCTACCATGGAAGCGCTTCGAGCCAAGCCGCGCCTCACCCCGCCCATTCCCGGCACCGAGCCCAAGCCATGACCACGCCCATCGGCGCAGACCAGATCAAGCAGTACAAGGCGCGCGGCCATACCACCGTTGAGGGCTTTTTCGTACCGCGCGAGGTCGCCGCGATGCAACGCGAGGTGGAGCGCTGGATCAACCAAGGGTTGCCGCGAGACGTGGCCATCCCCGACTCGCGCCGGAACCTGCAGCTCATTCCGCTGTTCCCGCAAAGCCGGCTGTTCCGTGCCTTGCCCTTCCATCCTCGCGTTGTCGGGGCGGTATCTGCCCTGCTCGGCGATCCTGTGGTGAAGATTCTCGATCAGATGTTCTACAAGCCGCCCCGCGTCGGCATGGGCACCAACTGGCACACCGACAACGCCTACTTCCACATCCCGAAGCCCATCTGCGGGTGCGCCATGTGGATCGCCATCCACGACGCAAACCGGGACAACGGCACGCTCAAGGTGATGCCGGACATGGTGGAGCGAGAACTCCTGCACGACCGCGACCCGGCGAGCGACCACCACATCCGCACCTGGCTCGACGAGAAGAGCGCCGTGCATTGCGAACTCGCCGCCGGTGGCGCCGCCTTCTTCAGCTTCGGCACCCCCCACGCCACCGGCGCCAATCCCACCGACTCCGGCCGCGCCGGCGTCGGCATCCATTTCGTGAACCTCGACCACGCCTCGGAAGACATGAAGCAGGGCAAGCGCTGGCAACACGCGCGGCTCACGGGGCCCGGTGCCACCGGCGGGGAGAGGGAATACGGCGAACGAGTGTCCTTCAGCCAGGAAGTGGAAAAGGTCCTTGCCCTATAGGACCGACACTCTGGAGGACCTTGTCAGCCGCCAGCCTTGGTGAAGCGATCTGCGTTCACAAGAAATGCGTTCCACGGCTGCGTCGGTTCGGTCCGCTCGGCGTCTTCGTATTGCCTCGCCAGCACCCAGAGCGTGTGCAGGGTCGCGCCGTCGAGGCGGCCCGAAAAGGTGCTGATCGAGTGGAGGTTGGCCGCATCGTCGGTGAAGTTGACGGCGAAGGAGACGACCTGGCCATTGGCAACGCCGAGCACCGGATACGACCTGTCCTGCGCCGCCCGGCCCTTGGCTGATTGGAAGGTGCCGCGCAGCTCGCCGCCGCCATCGACGCTTTCGATGCGAAGCCTCGAACCGTTCTGGTTCACCCATTCCCCAACCAAGTCCGTCATCTGCCTCTCCCGCCGGTGTCGCCGGCATCGTAGCAGCCTGTCGGACTTGGCATGTGTGGGCCTTTGGCAGGAAGGCATCCTGCCTTCCCTAGCGAGCGCCGATAGGTGTTTCCTCAGCCGGCGATGCCAGCGCGCCTATGGCGCTGGTAGGGCAGCAGGATGCCTTTCCTACGAGGGCCCGTCGTACTTTCGAGGTTGGCGAGCCGCCATTGCCAATATCGTCTGCGTTAGAGTTTCGCACGGCAACAGAAGGGGCGGACACTCATGAGCGAAGCACGCATCGCACTGGTCACTGGCGTTGGCCCCGGCACCGGCAGCGCCATCGTGCGGCGGTTTGCACACGACTATCAGGTGGCCATGCTGGCGCGCAATGCCGAGCGGCTGGCAGAGATCGAGCAAGGCGTTCCGAACGCTCGCGCCTATCCGTGCGACGTGTCCGACCCCGATGCGTTGGCGGCGACGGTCGAGCAAGTGCGGGACGAACTGGGCCTGCCGGATGTTGTGGTCCACAACGCCGTCGGCGGTGCCTTTGGCGACTTCCTCAGCATCGACGCCGACGTGCTTGAACGCAACTTCGCCGTCAACGTCATGGCGCTCTTGCACCTAGGCAGGCTTGTCGCTCCCGGCATGATCGCGCGTGGCAGCGGCGCGATCGTCTGCACCGGCAACACCGCCGCCTATCGCGGCAAGGATTTCTTCGCCGGTTTCGCGCCCACCAAGGCGGCGCAGCGCATCCTTGCCGAGTCCATGGCGCGCTCGCTGGGGCCGAAAGGCGTCCACGTCGGCTATGTGGCCATCGATGCGGTCATCGACCTCGAATGGACGCGCCGCCGCAATCCCGACGCCCCCGACGACTATTACTGCAAGCCGGACGACATCGCCGCGGAAGTGTGGCACCTCGCCCACCAGCCGAAGAGCGCTTGGACTTTCGACGTGATGATCCGTCCCTTCGGCGAGACGTGGTAGGCAGCGTGCCGCGCACCACCGCAATGGCCCCAAAGCGCGCATTCCTTCGCATGGCGGAACAGGACCTCGCCGGAAAGCGAGTGCTCATCCGGGAAGACCTGAACGTGCCCGTGCAAGACGGCATGGTCGCCAGCACCGCGAGAATCGACGCCGCGCTGCCCACCTTGCGCCATTGCCTCGATGCCGGCGCGGCCGTGATCGTCATGTCCCACCTAGGCCGACCGAATCCCGGCGCCATCGATCCAGCGCTTTCTCTGGCACCGGTGGCGACGGCCCTATCGGAGGCGCTGGGCCTCGCTGTGCCACTCGTTTCCGACTCGGAGCAGAGCGTCGAAGTGGCGCCGGGGCAATTGGCGCTGCTCGAGAACGTGCGCTTCTGCGCCGGCGAGACGGAGAACGACGACGCCCTGGCGCGGCGCTATGCGTCACTCGCGGACATTTTCGTGATGGACGCCTTCGCCACCGCCCATCGGGCGCAGGCTTCCACCCACGGCGTGGCGCGGTTCGCGGCGGCGGCATTTGCCGGGCCCTTGCTGGCGGCGGAACTCGACGCGCTCGACCACGCCCTAACCGCCCCGGCTCGACCCGTGGTGGCCATCGTCGGAGGCAGCAAGGTCTCCACCAAGCTCGCCGTGCTCGAATCCTTGGCCGAAGTCGCCGACGCGCTCATCGTCGGCGGCGGCATCGCCAACACGTTCCTGCTGGCCGTAGGGCAGGGAATAGGTGCTTCTCTGGCCGAACCGGAACTCGTGGACGTTGCGCGACGAATCGCCGAGAGGGCGGATGTGCCGATGCCAGTGGACGTGATGACCGCCCCATCCCCGGATGCATCGGCAGCGCTCTTGAGGCCAGCACGCGAAGTGCCCGAAGGCGAGATGGTCCTCGACATCGGCCCCGAGTCCGCCCGCCGCTACCGAGACATCCTGAAGAACGCAGCCACGATCCTCTGGAACGGCCCGCTCGGAGTGTTCGAACGCGACCACTTCGGCGAAGGCACCAGAGTGGTTGCGGAAGCGGTGGCCTCCTCATCCGGCTTTTCCATCGCCGGCGGCGGCGATACGCTGGCAGCGGTGGAGAAATACGGCGTCGCCGATGGCATCTCCTATCTTTCCACCGGCGGCGGCGCGTTCCTCGAGTATGTCGAGGGCAAGCCGTTGCCCGGCGTCGAAGTGCTGAAACAACGGAGGTTCGGCTGATGTCCGAAGACTTCACCGCTGCCGCAACCGCGGCGCAAGACGGCAATCTCGAAGCGCTCGCAGCCATCGTCAAGCGCTCGCCGGACGTGCTCGCCGACCAGGACCAGGATGGACAAACCCTCATTGCCCTCGCCTGCCGCGCGGCCACCGGCAATGTCGCCATTCCGCTGCATCCCGGCACGCCCGAACAGCACGCGGCCGTGGACCTCATACTGCACGCCGGCGCCGACCCCAACGTTGCCGACAAAGACAGCTGGACGCCGCTTCACACCGCCGGCATGGCCGGCCACACGAGCCTCGCCAGCCGACTGGTGGCGGCCGGCGCCTCGGTGGCCGCGGGGGCCCACGGCAAGTCGGGCGGCACGCCACTTTCCTACGCGCTCTTCTACGCCAAGCCATACATGGCCGAAGCACTCGCACCGGTGGTTCCCGACAATCTCCGCGCCGCGGCCGCGCTCGGCCGCGACCTCGGCCGGTTCTTCGACGGCGACGATTTGACGGCAGGCGCCACCGACGGCCTCGACTTCTACGCCCCCGTTTTCTTCCCAACCTGGCAACGCACCCTGGCGAAACAGGAAGTGCTCGACGAAGCGCTCTCGTGGGCAGCGCGCAACAACCAATGCGGGTCGATGGCCGAACTGGTGAAGCGTGGCGCAAACGTGAACGCCAATCCGTTTCGCGGCACGCCGCTCCTGTGGGCCTGCTACAGCGACAAGGTGGAAGCGGCCGAATGGCTCTTGGACCACGGCGCAGATCCAGACCTGCGCCACGACTGGGGCGGTGCAGGCCACGGCGTCAACGCCGTCGCAATGCACCTGGCCGCACAACACAACGCCGTGAACTGCGTCAAGCTGCTGCTCGACCGCGGCGCCGACGCCACCATCGTCGACGGTGCCCACGACGGCACGCCCCTCGGCTGGGCAGAATTCGGCGGCGCCACCGAGGCGGTGGAGTTGCTCAAGGGAGCGGGGTAGGCAAGTGGCGGCTGATCGGCAACGGAAGTTTTTCTGGCACGGCCTGCTGACGGCCTTGGCGCTGGCCGTGATCATCGTGCTTTACCGTCAAGGCGCGTTCGACTCCGGCCAAGGCGAGGAGACTGCCGAGCCGCCGAACGAAGTGGTCGCTCCCGTCGAGGATGCACCGCCCGATGCCGTGACAGCCCCCGACCCATCCCAAGGTGAAGCGGCAAGCACATTGCCGTCGATCCCCCCGGACACCGCCTGGACCGAGGTGGATGTTGCGGACGTCAACCCGGAGTGGGTGCCCGAGTACCACGAGACCGTCGAAGGCGCGCTGCTGGTGGCCCTAGGCGACGGCATGAGAACCTGGAGCGCCGGCGACACCATCGCCCTCCCGGTGCCCCAAATCGGCGAAGTGTTCCGACCGGTCATCGACGACGTGGATACCCTGATCGGCAACAACCGCTCCTACGTCGGCCGAACTCTAACCGTCGATGCCCCTTACTCGTTCGTCATAACCCTCGGCGAACACGAAACCTTCGGCTACGTCGGCACCCCCCAAGGCTCGTACGAACTCGTCGGCAACGCCCGCCTTGCCTGGCTGATGCCCACCGCCAACATGGACCAGCACGTGGACTACAGCAAACCCGACTATTTCTACCTGGACGAGAATGGGCAGCGCATCGACGACGAGCACGAGCACTGACCGAGGCGGCATCCGGGCTACCGGCCGGCGGCTTCCTCCAACTCCATCACCACGAAGCTCGACCAGAACGGCGCCTGCCGATGGTCGGCGGCCAGCACGGCGACAAGAAAATGCCGCTGGCGGCCATTGATCGTCAGATTCACAGGCTCCGCCTGACGCGGCGCCAAGCTGGAAACATGCGCTGGACTATCCTCGCTGGCACCGCAAGGGTATATCTCGTAGTCCGCGTAGCCTTCCGCGAAGATCCGCACGCGCAGGCGCATGGGGAGGCGCCTGCCGAGGCAAGTCCCGCTCGACCCCCACTCCCGGGGAGTCGTTTCCGCCAGTTTGCCCTCGTTGACCAAATGGAGTCGCGTCGGGCCGTACACCATTGTCGGGGACAGGGAGCGCCTGGGCCTCTGGGGCGGAGCAACGCTTTCGAGGCTCACCTGGCCGATGCTGCGGTTCGTCGCCTCTCCCTCACCCACCACGAAGGCCATGTTGTCCCTGCCCGTCCTGACGAGCATGAGAGGCAGTCGCGCGGGGCTCGGTGCCTTCACCACTTGGTCATTTCCGGACATTGCCGGATCCTTGAACGTCACGTCGATCGGCACCGCGGTTCGCTCGTCGATGGCGAACCAGCCGCCGGCTGGCGTTGCATGCTCACGCAGATCGAAACTGTCCGGTTTCCGGATTTCCTGGAGCTGCGCGTGTAGCTCGCCATTGAAGAACCAGATGCTGGCAAGCAGCACGGCGGCGCTCCCGCCCATCTTGATCGGCCCGAGGTTGAAGCCCGCGCTCGACACCCCGCCCAGGATGCCATACAGCAGCGTGGCCACTGCGCAGGCCAGCAGAACCGAAATGACCAGTGCCGGCGCATTGCCGGTGTCGAATGATGCGAGCACCACACCCGCGACAAGGCAGGCGGCGATAACGGCTGCCACGAAAACGAACGGCCCGGTCCGGCTCTCCCGATCTATCAGCCGATGAGTCGCTGGCGAAAGCGGGTCGGTTTCAGCCATATCCTCTCACTTCGTGCAGCATGTATGAAATCGTGTACATTGCCGCCGAGGGTACACGAACGGAGATCGCCCCGTGAAAAACATCGTCCTCTGTTGCGACGGCACCGGCAACGAGTTTGGGCGCAACAACACCAATGTGGTGCTCACCTACCTGCTCGTCGAGAAGGGCGACAGTCAGGTTGCGTACTACGATCCAGGCGTCGGCACGGGAGGGTGGGAGTACGAAGAAGGTGGCGCGTTGCGCGCGACGGGGGACCAGGCCACAGGCCACGGATTGCAGAAGAACGTCGAGGATGCCTACCGCTACCTCATGGCGTGCTACGAGCCCGGCGACCAGATCTTCCTCTTCGGCTTTAGCCGCGGTGCCTTCACGGCGCGATCCGTGGCGGGAATGCTGCACAAGTGCGGGCTGCTTCGACGCGATGCCGGCAATCTCGTGGAGTATGCGGCGAAGGTGTACAACACCGAAGACAACGACGCGCTTGCCAAGGAGTTCCGCAACGCTTTCGGTCGAGATTGCCCTGTTCATTTCGTCGGCGTTTGGGACACCGTGGAGTCGCTGGTCATGAACGCCGGCAAGCGCTTTCACGACGCCACCCTCAATCCGGAAGTCGCGCACGGCTACCATGCGCTGGCAATTGACGAGAGGCGCCGGGATTTCCCTGCGTCACTTTGGGATGAGAAAACGGTGCAGCCGGGCCAGACGTTGGAACAGGTCTGGTTCGCGGGGGTTCATTCCGATGTCGGCGGCTGGTACGACGAACGCGGGCTGTCGAACATCGCCCTGCACTGGATGCTCGCCAACGCGCAACGCTGCGGCTTGGAGCTGAACGAGACGGAACTCGCGCAGCACCGCCAGAACCCGCACGACAGGGCGCACGAGTCCTACACCGGGTTTTGGCGAATGCGGGGGAGTGCCCCGCGCGAGATTCCGGAGCAAGCCAAGGTCCACAACAGCGTTCAGGAACGCATGAACCAAGCTACGAATGCCTACCAGCCCGACAATCTCCCCGCCCAAGTTCGGTTCGTCGAATAGTCGTGGCTGGATCGAGCTTGATGAATCTGGCGGTGTGGTCGCGGTCGTGCCCGCCGGCACCTTGCGACCGTCGCCGCGCCGGCCGCAAGCCAGTGCGTCCGTGGGAGCGTAAAGCGTGAGCGAATCGAGTGCCGGGGCGGACCCGTCCACGGAAGCCCGCGTGTCGAAGGGCGCGTTCATCGTGGCGGTCGCATTCGCTGTGGCGTTCACGGGCGTGGGACTGTTCCTGGCTGCCCGCCCCTACCTTTTCGCCGATACCGGCAACAGCACGTTCGTAGGACTCTTCATCGTCGGCCTCGGTGTTTCGTTCATATTGACGGCTGTGTTCGGCGAGCGGTACAACGTCAAGGTGGCTGGATTCACCGGGGCCGGCAGCTTGGCCGCGCTCTCCCTGTTCATGTGGGTGGCGCATCGCTACATCCCTCCGCATCCACCGGACATCCGCGTGTTCAAGCTCTCGCTCGAATGTTCCTCTGTGACGCCTCTGGACCTGTTTGCGGTCATAGAGGGCTACGACGGTTCCAACGAAGAGCTCGCGGACACGTTTCAGGCCCATTTCCCGAGTCGCCACGAAGAAATGCTGCTGCTTCCGCCGCACAATTACATGGCGCTCTCCGATTTCGTGATCGTCCGGCAGGATCGCGGACACATCCTGATTCCCGAACTGAGCAAGGGGCACACCATCTCGGTGTTCGCCAGCCCCGCAGAGCAAGGTCGTTCCGCCAGCATTGGAGAGCTGCAAGTGATGCCGCGCAAGGTGTTTTCCCTGGAGCTTGAGCACGACAAATCGAGGACCGGCCAGTCGATGGATGTAGAGGCGCACATCGATCTCGATCGCATTCAGGTCGATTGCGACAGCAACGTGAACCTGCACAGAGGGCTGTGATGCGCGCGCGACGCCTGATTGCCACGCTTCTCCCTTGCCTTGTGTTGTGGTCGGGCCTCGTCCATGCCGACGATGTCCTCGCCGATGTGTTGGCGGAGCTTCGCCGCGAACAATCCGAGCTTTGCCCCGACGTGTCGCGGCAGGCCGAGTTGGTGTCACAGGTGCTCGGCCACCTCGAAGCGGACGATGCCAACCTCGGGCTGGCGCGCGAGTTCCTGACGCTGCTCGTTCGCACTTCCGGCTGGCGCGGCACGCGCGGGCCGGAGGATGTGGACCGGGTTTGGACACTTGCCGAACGCGTCGGCCTCACGGATGCGCAGTTGGTGAACGTCGTTCGACAGGCGCATGGGCATTTGCTGCACATCCTGAACCAAGTCGCCGGTCCGGTTCACCGGTTGGCCGCGCTGCGGGCATTGCGCGATCGTGTGGGTGGAAGAAACGGACTGTACGATCTTTACTTGGGGTCGAGTCTGGCCGAGCAGCATGAGCAGCTTGCCTTTGCCGGAATGGAGGATGCGGAAAACGTCTCGATCTCCGCCCTCCAGTCCGCCCCGGAGTTCGAGAACGCGCGAGGCCACCTGCGGGCGGCCGAGGAGGGATACCGGGAGTTGCGGAATGCGGCTCTCGACCCCCAAGTGGAGGCACAGCTCCAGGCGGACTTCCTGTTCCGCACCGCCATGCTGCAGGTGCTCCTCGGTGATGCGGGGTGGCGCGACACCGTCGCCGAAATTGGCCTCAGCTTCTCCGATTGGCGCGACCATTATCGCGACACCCGGGATGCGGCGCTGGATCAGGTCTATGTGCAGAGGTTCGTGGCCTTTGCTCCGCCGCCACCGCCGCCAACCGAACCGGTGTCGCCCGCCACACCGCAGGGACGCACCTCTTCGGAGGTCGCCGACGATGGACGGAAACCAAAGGCAACGGCCACGGGTGCCAGTTCGCCCAACGGGCAGGTTCCGTTGCTTGACGCGCTGGTTTACGCCGTGGAGATGCAGCTGACGACCACCTACGGGTTGGTCGACGGCATGATCCAGGACGGCGTCACGGGCTTGGAGGAAGCGTTCGCAGGGCCGGCCGACGAGTCGTGCGTGGCCGTTGTCGCGGCAGCGCCGCAACCGGCCGCAAACGCGGTGCGGGCATCTCTCAACCCCCTGCACTTGGCGCGCCACCTTTGTGATGTGGCAACGGTTGGCGAGCTGGACGGCTGGAGTTTCCCGCTGGCTTCGTTCGACAACTCCATGCGGCGGTTCGAGAACCGGGACTATCGAGTTGTGCTGCTGCACCGCCAAGACCTGGATGACGCACCCGAAGCGGAAGTCCTGCAACAAATGCTGGAGGCGAAGTTGGCGCCGCGTGAGGAGGTGGTGCGGGCCATCGACACGACGATGGACACCGCCTGCGATGTGGCGGCCTTGCACGAACAAACGCAAGGCGGCGGCGAAATGGTCCAGATTGCCGGGGAGGCGGCGGGCGACCATCTCTTCATTGGCGGCTCGCTAACCTATCGGACAGCCGCCGCCCTTGTCGCGCTGATGCGCGACGTTGAGCTAGAGGACATCGAACTCCAGCCCTACGCCGTGCGACCGCGTGTGGATCGATAGACCACGTACCAATTGGACGGAAATCGTCTGTCCAATTCAGTCGCGCGCCCTTTCCTATACGGAAAAGGAGCGGTGGCTGACGCCACTTTCAGCGATTTCCTGCATACGCCGCCTTGCGCGCTCGCTAGCTTTTGCGGCATGCACGATCGCAACTACAGGCGCCTGTTCGCGTTCCCGCGCATGGTGGAGGACCTGCTGCACGCCGTCGGCGACACCCAGGTGGTCGCAGGGCTCGATCTCGAGGGCCTCGAGAAGCTGCCGGCGGAGCACGTTGGCGAGATCGGCCAGAAGCGTCTGGGGGACTGCGTGTGGAGTGTTCCCTGTCGCGACGGCGAACCATGCCTGCTCGTGCTGCTGGAGTTCCAGTCGAGCAAGGATTTCCTGATGGCGTTGCGGAACCTGGAGTACACGGCGCTGCTCTACACCGAGTTGTCCCGCAGCGACAGGTTGGGTGCTCCGGGTGAATGGCCGCCAGTGCTGCCAGTGGTGCTGTACAACGGCGATGCGTCGTGGCCGACGGAGGTGGAGATTCGGCGTCTGATCCGGCCGACTCCAGCGGCGCTGGAGCCGTTCCAGCCGTCCCAGCGGTCGTTGGTGCTTGACGAACGCCACGTTGGCTTGGACGATCTTCCGGGTCGGCAACCTGATGCGGGCGGTGGTGAGCTTGGAGCCGGTCGCCGGCGGAGCTTGCCAGGGTTGCGGTTGCGTTGCGGGACCTGCTTCGCTCTCCGTCGGACACCGAGCTCGGCCGGGCGTTCGTGGCGTGGATGCAGGAGATGGCGAACCGAATGGAGCCTGGGGCATCGCTTGGGCTGGGCGATACGCTGGAGGAAGCGAGCATGACGTTGGTGGAGCGAGTTGCGCAGTGGCCGGATCAGTGGGCCGCAAAAGGGTCGCCTTGAGGGCATTGCCGAGGGTCGCCGCGAGGGCTTGGCGAAGGCGCTGCGCCTGATGGCGGAGCAGCGCTTCGGCGCCGGCACGGGGGCTCGCCTTGCGGAGCTCCTCGCGCCGGTGGACGACGCCGATTGGCTCGACGAGATGACGCAGTGGATCATGGCCTGCCAGACGGGCGACGAGTTGATCGAACGGGTTTCCCGAGCCGGCAACCGGCCGGCTGAGTGTCGAGCGACACCGGGAACTGACCCCTAGCGCGCCCTTGCGGGCGCGTCGGCAGTTCGCTGCGCGAACTGCTGGCCTTCGTGCTCGCATCCGCTCGCAGGGTGGTGGGACGGCTTGGGCTGGGGCAAGAAGCGTTGTCCGAAGGCAACGGTTCTTGTGGCGCCAGCAGTCTGTCGGACTTGGGGCGCAGATTTTACAATGGCGTCTTCCGAGTCGATGGGGGTTGGGGCAGATGCCGAAGTTCCTGCAGCGGGACCGATCGCAGCCTTTTCTGCTGCCGCCGGACATGCGGGACTGGCTGCCGGCCGACGACCTGGCGCATTTTGTGCTGGAGGCGGTGGAGCGGGTTCCGATGGATTCGTTCCAGGTGAACGAGCGCGGCACGGGGTCGGCGCAGTGCCACCCGCGGACGATGCTGGCGCTGCTGGTGCACTGCTGCGCGAACGGGATCTTCGGCTCGCGCCGGATCGAGCGCGCGACCTGCCGGGACATCGGGGTTCGGTGCGTGGCGGCGAACTGTCACCCGGACCACGACACGATCTGCACGTTTCGGCGCAACAGCTTCGAGGCGGTCTCGGCGGCGTTCCCGGAGGTGCTACCGCTGGCGAAGGAACCGAAGCCGCTGCGTGTCGGGACGGCGAGCGTGGACGGCACGAAGGTGGACGCGAACGCGAACAGGCGCAACGGCATCCGCCACGACCGCGCGGGGGAGTTGCGCGAGCGGTTGCGGGTTGAGATCAAGGGCTTGCTGGATCGCGCGGAGCGGGCCGACGCGGACGCCGCGTCGGAGCCGCAGGGTCTGCCGGAGGAGTTGAAGCGACGGGAGACGCCGAAGGCGAAGCTGGACAAGGCCTGTGCGGAGCTGAAGCGTCGGGCGAAGGCGCGCGCGGACTCGGAGCGCGCGGAGTGCGAGCGCAAGGTGGAGGCGCGGGAGCAGCGCGAGGGTTCGCGCAAGGGGAGGCCGATCAAGGCGCCTGCAGAGGAGCCTCGGGACGAGGAGCGGATCAACCTGACGGACGCCGACAGTTCGCTGATGCGCAAGAGCAGGCACCATGAGTGCCGTCAGGCGTGCAACGCCCAGGCGGCGGTGGACGCGGACGGCAGTCAGCTGGCGCCGGGTTCTCGGGTGAGCGTGAGCGCGAGCGACCGCAACGAGCTGGTGGCGACGTGGATTCGATGCCCGGCGCACTCGGTTCGCCGGATCGGGTGCTGGCGGACGGCGGCTGCGCGACGGGCAGCGAGGTTTCGGAGCTGGAGGGGCGCGGCGTGGAGGTGCTGGTGGCGACCGGGGCGGAAGGTGGACGGCGCCGGCACGACTTTCGGCCGGAGCCGCCGCCGAAGCCGGCGAGGGAGCCGCGGGCGGAGTGGATCAAGGCGATGCGGGAGAGGATGGAGCTGCCGGAGAACCGGGCGCACTGCCGCTTGCGCAGGCATGCGGTGGAGCCGGTGTTCGGGATCGTGAAGCAGGCGATGGGCTTTCGGCAGTTCCTGCTGCGAGGCGTCGAGAAGGTGGAGGGCGAGTGGAAGCTGGTGACGCTGGCCTGCAGCTGCCGACGCCTGCACAGGCTGATGTTGGCCTGACGGGGTCATGGGGGGCGAACGCGGCGTGTTGAAGGCCGCTGCAGGGTCGGAAAGGGCCTCTGGACCCCCATCGGCGGCCGATGGCGGGATGCGACCCCCGTTTCGGCCGCAACGACCCAACTGAACAGCCACAGGGGGCATCGTTCCAACGGGCGCCAAGTCCCTTCCGCGGACGCTCGCCGCGCCAAAGTCCGACAGGCTGCCAGGTGACACGAAAACTGACCCCCGTCCGGTTCCATGGCACCGCCGCGTCGACATCGGCCCGTCCACACCGAAGTCCGACAGGCTGCCAGCGCACGCCGTTCCCGTCCTTGCCCTTGGTCCGCGCCCGGCACGGCGCGGGACGGAAGCCCCAGTGCGCGGCGAACGCCAGGAACCACTCGTTGAACTCCACCTCCGAGTCGCCGGATCGTGGTGCACCACCAGCGGCTTCGGGTTGGCCACCAGAACCTCGTCCGTCACGCCGCCGAAGTGCAGGAGCGCACCCGCAAGGCCCGCGAACCACGACCCTTTGGCACTGGTGCGCGAACGCCTTGACGCAGGTCCGCCGCCAACAGCCCAGCGTCGCCACGAACAGGTGCGCGCGCAGGGAGGGCGTCCCGCCCTCCACCGCGCCGCAAGGCGCGCAGAACACTCGCGGCATGTGCAGGAAAACGCGCCTGACGGCGCGGGTGGAGGGCGGGACGCCCTTCCTCCAGAGGGTGGTTCCGCAGAGGGTGGTCCCGGCAGGCAAATTGACGCAGTCGCCAGTTGCCAACGGCCATCCGCCACGTCAGGGAAGATCAAAGTGAGACACTACCCGGCGTTGCCACGGTGGTGGAAGAAGCGCTCCTCGAGCCATGCCTCCAGACCGCGAGCTTCGAGGCTCGCCGCGTACCCCTTGGCTGACACGACCGGCTGCCCTGTTCCTTGCACATGGGCGGTCCGACGCCTCGGCGGGGCTCAAAGCCGGAGGCGAGCCGGTGCCGGGGCGGCGCTGGGGCGCTCCCCCCCGGAGAGGTCCGTCGTTCCGGGGTACAGGCACGCTGGTAGACTAGGAGCCGGCGCCGTAGAAAACGGCGCCGGCTCCTAACCCGGATTATTCACGAATGCCCTACTGCGGACGACGATACACTCGCTGTGGCTGTGCGGCACTCGCGCGCCCTTCGGATGCGTTCGCTCCGGCCCCCTCGACATAGTGCGCAGCCATGCCTGCGGGCCTTGCAGGCCCGTTCGCGCGCCCTGCGGGCGCGTTGGTTCCTCCACTCCGTGCCTCCTGGCACGCGTCCGTGCCTCCCGGCACGCGTGCGGGTCCAGCCACAGCGGCGTCTCGTCGCCCTCGCTACGCGCATTCATGCATAATCCGGGCTAGGAGGCTGCGCCGTAGAAACGGCGCGGGCTTCTAGCCGGAGTGGTGAGCGCAAGCGAACCCGGAGGCAAGCAGTTGCGTGAGCAACTGCGGACGCGCTCGTTAGAGCGCGCTAGGAGTCTGCGCCGTAGGACGATCTCGCGCCGAAAATGTGGTGTGATCCCCCATTGCTCGCCCCGAAACGTTCCTGACGAGGGACAGGACCTCCCAGAAGATGGATTTTTCTCGCCGTATTAGGGTGCATGTCCCGGAAAAGTTTCTACGGCGCAGACTCCTAGCCCGACTTCGACAACTCAGGGTGTTTCCAGGCTGATTCGGCGTGATATCGACGGATGTTGCGTTGCAAGTGCCTGTTTTCGTTGACCGGCGATTCGTGGAACGGGCTGTAGTGCCGACCTTGGTCCTTGACGGGGCCGCGCGTTCGGGCAGGCTGTCGGACCATGTTCGTGCGCGCCAGGAGACGCTTCAAGGACGGCAAGGAGCACCGCTACTGGAGCGTCGTGGAGAACTGCCGCAACCCCGACGGCCGGGCGGTGCAGCGCCAAGTGCTGTATCTGGGCGAGATCGACGACAGCCAGCGGGCGGCGTGGTGCCGGTCGATCGAGATTCCGTGCGGCGCGTCGGGTTCCAGGCCGGGGGCGCTGTTCCCGGCGGACCGGGAGGCGCCGGAGCTGGACTGCGAGGTGGTGCGCATCGAACTCGGAGGTCTGCGGCTGCGGCGGGCGCGGCAGTGGGGGGCGTGCTGGCTGGCGCTGGTGCTCTGGGAGCGCCTGGAGCTGGACCGGTTCTGGCGCCCGCGGCTGCCGCCGAGCCGGCAGGGCACGCGCTGGCTGGACGTGCTGAAGACGCTGGCGTGCTGCCAGCTGATCGATCCGGGCAGCGAGTGGCGGCTGCACCGGCACTGGCACGAGCACAGCGCCATGGGGGATCTGCTGGGCCGGCCGGCGCAGGTGGTGGGCGGCCACACGCTGTGCCGCTGCCTGGACAGGCTGCTGGTCCACAAGCGCGCGTTCTTCTCGTTCCTGCGGGAGCGCTGGGAGACGCTGTTCGACGCCCGCTTCGACGTCCTGCTCCACGACCTGACGTCCACCTGCTTCGAGAGCGACCCGCCGTTCGACGACAAGCGCCGGTTCGGCTGCAGCCGCGACAAGCGCCCGGACTGCGTGCAGGCGGTGATCGCGCTGGTCGTCACCCCGCAGGGCTTTCCGCTGGCCTGCGAGGTGATGCCGGGCAACACCAGCGACAAGACCACGCTGGCGGACTTCCTGGAGAGGATCGAAGACCGGCACGGCCGGTCCGACCGGGTCTGGATCATGGACCGGGGGATCCCGACCGAGGAGGCGTTGGCGGCGATGCGGGCCGGCGATCCCCCGGTGCGCCATCTGGTCGGCACGCCCAAGGGCCGTCTGACGCGGCTGGAGAAGTCGTTCGCGGGGCTGCCCTGGCGCGAGGTCCGCGAGTCCGTCGAGGCGAAGCCTCTGGCCGAGGACGGCGAACCGTACATCCTGGCCCAGAGCCGGGCGCGCATCGCCAAGGAGCGCGGCATGCGGCGGCGGCGCCTGAAGAAGCTCTGGCGGCGTCTGCACGAGCTGCGCGGGCAGTCGTTGAAGCGCGACGAGCTGCCGCTCGGGCTCGGCGCCGCGAAGAAGGAGGCGGGGCGCGCGTGCCATCTGGTCGAGATCCGCCTGCCTGCGGCGGACGAGTCCGTGACCCCGGAGACCTTCGCCTTCGCGCTGCGCCGCGACCGGCTGCGCCGGGCGAGACGCCGCGAGGGGCGCTGTCTGCTGCGCTCCAATCTCACCGGCGAGGACCCCGCCACGCTGTGGCGGTACCACACGCGGCTCACCGAGATCGAGCAGGCCTTCAAGGAACTCAGGCACGACCTCGCCGTCCGTCCGGTCTTCCACCAGCGCGAGGACCGGATCGAGGCGCACATCTTCGTCGCCTTCGTCGCCCACTGCCTGCACGTCACCCTGAAGAACCTGGCGCGGCCGCGCGCGCCGGGCCTTGCGCCCAGCGCCATTCTCGAGAAGTGCTCCACCATGCAGATGGTGGATGTCCATCTGCCGACCACCGACGGGCGGCACCTCGTGCTGCCCCGCCGTACCGACCCGACCCGCGATCAGCCACTGCTGCTTCATCAACTCGGTCTGGAACTGCCGGAACAGCCGCCCCCTCGAATCTCCGCCTGACCCGCCGCCCGCGCCAACCGCCCGGCACCTTGTAGTGCCGACCTTTCGTGCCCGTGGACAATGAATCAACGACTTACACGCGTGAAACGGTTGAGTTGTCGAAGTCGGGCTAGCGCCCTCGCATGTCGCCCAAGGAATTCATCCATGTCCGAACAGCTCGCGTTCCGACCCGCCACCGAACTCGCCGAGCTCTTGCGCCGCAAGGAATTGAGTTCGGTGGAACTCACGCGCCATTACATCGACCGCATCGAGCGCCTTGACCGGCCAAACGCTCCCATGGCGTGTCTTTGGCTCGTTTGGACCGGTCTCGCGCGCGATCCGCTGAGGTTTGGGCTGACCGCGGGCAGCGTTGCCATTGCCTTCGCGTTGCTATGGCTCCCGAAGGGGGTTGACGCGGGACTCAAGCGCCAGATCGACTCGATACCCGGTGACCTGCTCTACGTCACCAGTCGCGGGCCGTCGCATGTACAACTGCCGCTTGGCAGCCGGCACTCGCTGGATGACGTAGCAGGTGTCTTGCACGTCACGCCGTTCGGCTACCACAACACCAAACATGGTCCGACCCAAGACCGTGTGGGCGTGTTGGCAGTTGATCTCGAGCCGTACCTGCTCGCGACATATGACTTCCTCGTCGAGCCGGCGACCGTGCAGGCGTTTCTCGACACTCCGGGTGCGGCGATTGCCGGTGCCGACATAGCCGAACGTTTTGACTGGATGGTGGGAGACAGAGTCGCCGGCGTTCCTGTGGGCGTGCCCGGCGACGGATGGTCCTTCGAGCTCGTCGGAACGTGGCGGCACGAGCTATCCCCCCGGGAGTCGGACTCGCTCATCGTGTCGCATGCCCACGTCGATCAGCCCCTCCCGGACGAGATGCAGGGGCTTGTCCACGCGTTTGGCGTGCGGATCGAAGATGCGACACGTGCCGACGCTGTTGCCGCTGCCATCGACGACCATTTCAGCAACTCCACCGCACCGACGTTGACCGCCGTGACCCGCGACGTGTCGATGGCCGGCCGGCATCCCCAGCAAGTGCGCCTCCTGGCGAACGGGGTCGTTGGCGCTTCGCTCTTCGCCATCCTGTTCTGCACCGCTGGCGTGATGGCGCAGTCCTTCCGCGACCGCCGCCGCGAGTTCGCGGTGATGAAGTCGCTCGGTTTCGGCAACGGGACGCTGCTCCTCGGCATCTTCGGCGAGAGCGCGACGACTTGTGCCGTCGGCGCGCTGATCGCCTTGGTCCCAGCCTCGTTGATCGATGCCGGAGACCTGCTCGGGCGATACGGGGCTGTGGTCTATCCCCCTCCTTTTGAGATTGAAATTCAGAGAATGACCGGTGTCGACCGCGGCGCCCGCGACGGGGCGCTGACTCAGGACGCCGAATCGCTGCAACATCTGGAGAATGCCAACACTCCGGCGGTCGCCGAGACCGGAGCCCTGACCGAAGGCCGTCCGAAGCTCCGCGCGACGATCAATCTGTGGGATATCGCCGAGGAACGCCGACCCTCCCTCGCGCGGGCATAGAACGTCCGAGCGAGCCCCTGCGGGCGCCCGCGAATGGCGCCATGGATGGGGCGCCGATCTCGACACCGGGGGACGAGCTTGCACGCGCATGGGGCATCGTCGACTGCGGGTTGCGTGTACTGCGTCCCATCGATGATTTCAAGCCGTGGTGGGAACCCGGTCCGAGCGATAGCCGCGCCATCAGGCGGCGAGGTAATTCGACCACGCCTCATCAGTGCGCGCCACATCCCTCGACGGAACCGTTACCCTCAGCGGCGGGCGCAAGTCACCAGTACCAACGGGCGTCCCGAAGGCGCTCAAGGTCTTGCCATCGATCAAGTAACAGAAGCAGTCGCGGCCGTTTGACACACGAGAGAGAATTAAGTCTTTAAATCAGTACGTTAGTGGTGTAACCGCTTTGGCGAAAAAAGGTGACGGGGAGCGCTGATGCGAGTGGAGTGGCAGATCGCGGCCGTGTTCGGGCTTGCCGCTCTGGTCGGGGTGGCAGTCGCGGTCGCCGAAGAGCCGGGGCGTTCGCCGGACCGGGCGGCAACGGCACCCGAAGCGTGTCGCGATTGCCACCCGGCAGAGTTCAAGGCGTGGCGCGGGTCGGATCACTTCCAGTCCACCCGGGTTGCCGACGACGACGCCGTGCTTGGCGACTTCTCGGATGTGCGCGTGACATTCCACGGCATAGAGAGCCGTTTCTTCCGGGCCGGGGATGAATACCGCGTAGAGACGGCGGGTGCATGCGGCGAGCGCGTCGCATTTCCGGTTCGCTATACCTTCGGCTGGCGACCGCTGCAGCAATATCTCCTCGACGCTGGCGGCTCCACGTTGCAGGCATTCGACGTCGCGTGGGACGACAGGCCGGCAGCGCAGGGCGGCCAGCGGTGGTTCCACCTGCAGCCGGGCGAAGCGGTCACGCCGGGACACCCGTTCTTCTGGACCGGACACACCATGCATTGGGGGAGTCAGTGCGCAGCCTGCCACTCGACCAACGTGACCAAATCGACAGACGAATCTGGCCGCTTGCACACGGCCTACGAGGCCGCCAACGTCACCTGCGAGGCCTGCCACGGCCCGGCTGCGGTGCATGTCCGCCACGCCAACGCCGGAACCGCCGGCGGCGTGCCCTACGCCGGCTTCCAGGACGGACCGTCGCCGCGCATCGCGTGGCGCTTCGCCCCCGACGATCGGATCGCCACGCCCGACAAGGCCGGCGACTCCCGCGAAATCAACCAGTGCGGGGGCTGCCATGCGCGGCGCATGCCACTCGTGGCCGATGCGCGGGGCAAGCCGTTCCATGACGCCTATCGCATCGAGTTGGTGGACGAGGTGCACTACTTCCCCGACGGGCAGATTCGCGAGGAGGTCTTCGTGCTCGGCTCCTTCCTGCAAAGCCGGATGCACGCCCGCGGCGTCACCTGCGGCAACTGCCACGATCCGCACAGCGGCAATCTGGTAGCCGAAGGCAACGACGTCTGCGCGCAGTGTCACCGCGCCACCGCCTACGACGCCCCCACACACCACCACCACGCCGCCGGAGTGCCGGGCAGCGCCTGCATCGACTGCCACATGCCGGCGCGCACCTACATGGGTGTCGATCCCCGCCGCGACCATGCCTTTCCGATCCCCCGCCCGAGCCTGTCGGCAGAACTCGGCGTGCCGAACGCCTGCACAGACTGCCACGAGGATCGATCGGACGCGTGGGCGCGAGACAAGCTGCGCGATTGGGGTTTCGCGGAGGAGGACCATTGGGCGCGCCTGTTCCAGCGCCTGCACTGTGGCGACCCCGCGGCGGCGGACGCCTTGCATGCGCTGGTTGCCGGCGACGCGCCGCCGATGGTCAAGGCCGGTCTCTTGGCGCAGGCGGCCACCCTGCCTTCGCCCAGAACGCGGGCGCTTCTGCAACTTGGGTTGGGCAACTCGGAGCCGTTGGTGCGCCGGGGTGCCGTCGCCGGCGCCCAAGGCCAGCCGCCGGCTGCGCGATGGCACCTGCTCGCGCCGCACATGAGGGACCCCGCGGCAAGCGTCCGCTTCGAGATAGCGGTTGCGCTCGCCGACATCGTTCCGGCGCTGCCGGCCAACCTGCGCGCAGCGACGCGCGACCTCTTCGCAGAGCAGCGACAGTTGCTTGCACCAACGGCCGACCTCGCGCAAACACAGAGAATGCTCGGCAATTTGGAGGATCGCCGCGGCAAGCCAGCGGCCGCACGGGCCGCCTTTCAACGCGCCCTGGAGATCGACCCGACTTCCGTGCCAGCCCTGGTGGACTACGCCGACTTCCTGCAGCGACAGGGTGAAGAACGCAAGGCCGGCGAGCTGCTCGCACGCGCCATCGGGGCGGCGCCGGACAGCCCCATGACCAACGTGGCGTACGGCCTGCACCTGGTCCGTGAAGGCCGCCGCCGCGAAGCGCTCGCGCCGCTGGCGAAGGCCGCCGCGACACCGGGTGCCTCCGCCCGTTTCGTGTACATCCACGCCGTGGCACAGCATTCCCTCGGCCAACGAAATGCCGCCCTCGAAACCCTACGCGCCGGCATCGAACGCTGGCCCTGGGATGCGGATCTGCTGTCCACGCTGGTGATCTACCTAGACGATCCGCAATCCCCGGAAACGCGCCGCCACCTCACAACACTGGCGGAAGTCGGAACCGATCTCCCGCACATCCGCGCCTTGCTGGACCGCTACCGCACCGTTCGTTAGGCCCAAGGGTTTCCTCGCTGCCGTGGGATGTCACACCGTTGCCTAGGACGGAAAAGGCGTGTGTCCCAATTTAGGTACAGCCATTTTCGTAGATACCATCGAGAGTGTCGAGGAAACTTGGCCCGATCGTCGGCGCTACGCGGCTTGCCGTTCGGTCTCCCACTCGAGCATGGCGGCAAGAAGCTCTGGCGTCGAATAGTCTGTAATGTCGTCGTCCGAGAATCCGGATGACCGCTGCCGGTCGAGATACCAGCCCTGGAAGTCTTCGTAGTCGGCAAGCACGCGGGATCCGCCGATCCGTTCGAAGCCCCCCATCCCCGCGAGCCAGTTCCGACTTTCCTGACCGCGACGGCATGGTCGCCATGATGTGCTTCGATGTCACTCCCCGCGAGATCGGATATGGCCGCCTGATGCCGAAACTGTTCCTCTTCCAACACCAGAATGACCTTGCTCGCCATCTGTCCGCCGCCGAACCGGCGACAACCGAAGTCCAGCCCGAGCTCGAAAGGCATGTTCAGACGATAGTACTCGCCCTCCTCGCCCGCCTGACATCTACTGAGATCGTGAACCGAGTATTTCGACGAGGCCACCAGTTCAAGGATCTTCTCGACACGCCCCTCCCCGGCATCGCTTCTCTCCCTGGCGATGCGGGGTGTCAACCCGAACCTGACCAGGCAGAACAGAACCGCTTGCAGGATAGGTTCGTAGGCGTCGTCGAACGGGCAATTCACGAATGCGCTGCGCTCGAACTCGCCCTCACCCGTCGGTGCGGCGATTAGCCCTCCGGTGGAAATGGGTCGTTCCCGTACGAGCTACGTCCACGGATCCGACCATCCCGACCGTGAACGAGTACCTCGGTTCCCTGCTTTCGAGCGAACTCCCGAGCCGCTGCGATGGCTTCGCGCTGTGTGTCATAGTGGCGTGTCACACGCTCAGCCCCACCCTTTCGGACTGCCCACTTTCCGTCCCGCGGCACGACGTGTTGACCCTTGCTGGCCATGGCCACTCTCCCTTGCTTTCTCGCCCATCGACCAGCATAGCACCCGGCGCTCGCGTAGCCTCGAGCGAGTTCTTCGAACGGTGCAACTCCAGTGGGTGCCGGAGCCTTCATGGCCAAGCGGATGCCTGTTTCGAGGAAGGCATTCCACCTTCCCCGAAAAGGCTGAGGCCCGAAGCGGAGCTGACTCGCTCAGGCTAGGCCACTGCCTCGAGTTCCTCCCGTTGCCGCGCAAGGCGTGCGTCGCGGTCTTGGGCGAAGCGCGCGATGCCCGCTTCGATGGATGCTTCGTCGAGGTGCGCTTCGGCGATGACGTCGGCTTCCGTGCCGCCGCTCAGCCACTGGTTGTCCCAGTCGGAGAAGAGAGAGTATTCGGCCGTGAGCGGGCCCACGTTGGCGATGGGCATGACGCGTTGGGTGCCGGTGCTCACCACCATCATGTCGTTGCGTGCGCCCGGTGGCAGCACCAAGCGCTGATAGTCACCGGACTGGCGAGCGAAAAGTTCTTCGCTGATGCAGGCGACCACCTTTACGTTGATGCCCTGCTCGGCCAGTCTCGGCAGCACCCTGAGCAGGTTCACCGTGGAGCTTGAACCTTGCGCGAGCACGTAGCCGTGCTTCGGCTGGCCGGGCTCGAAGTCGCGAATGACGTAGAGGCCCTTGGCCGCGGCGAGGAGGTCCGAATCGGCGAACGTGGAACGGTCTGCCACCGGGAAGTCCGGTCGCGCCACTTCCAGCACGATGACGCCCACCTTGGGATCGTTGGCGGCGATGTCGGCGGCGGCGAAGTAGCCCGGCGCAACGTCGTTGTAGTCCCAGAAGCTCAAGGTGATGGCCTGGCCGCGCGGGAACAGCTTCCACACCTGCGGCGCGAAGATGCCGAAGTGCGTGCGCGCGTCCGCGGCGGTTTCCGGGCCGGAATGCCCGGCAAGGATGTGCAGCACGCCGACGCGGAACGGGCTGTCTTGATTCTGCTGGCTCCAGACGCGGGCCGGCAGATACATGAGCGGCGTGAATGCGCCGTAGGTGCCGGAGAGGGCCCAGACGCCGTTGTGGACATCGGCGTCGAGGGAGATGGTCTGGCCCACCAGCCCCACCGCCGTCGAGGCGTTGCCGGCTTCCTGAATGCCGGCCTTCATCGCCGTGCCGGAGGGATTCGCCTCCGGGTCGAAGTAGCCGAAAAGGGCGCTCTTCTGGACGTTGATGGATTCGGCGAGATCGGCGGCGATGGCGATGAAGCGGTTGTCGGTGACGTAATTGGCGTACTTGAAGATCTCCGAAATCGCGCGCCTCGTGCCGCGCACGGCGCCGGGTTCCTCGAAGAGCTTGATGCCCACCTTCGCTTCCGTGCCCAAGGCATCCTTGACGTTCACTTCCTGCGGCGCCGTGGGCAGGCCCTGCACCTTCAGGCGGGAGTCGTTGAAGGGATCTCCTCCGCGCGAGGCGCGCAGCGACAGATCGTCCCGCACGCCGTCGCCGATGGCGACAAGGCGATCCGCCACCCATTTGCCAAGGCCGTGCTGGTCGAGCACCGAGAGGGCAATGTCGATGTTCGTCTTGAACTGGATGAGGCGCTCGCGGTCGTCGGCAACGGCACCTTCGTCGATGCCCTGGAACTGCACCTGAAAGCGTTCCTCGAAGGTGCGCGCCAAGGCCTGGAAGTAGTCGCCATTCTGCGGGAACGCATATGGATGCGAGGCGTGATCGACGATCTGCTCGCCGTAGCCCGGAATCTGGCCATCGACCGCGCCCGGCCACCAGCCCTTGACCGTGCGTCCGACGAGAATCATGGGGCGACGGTCTGCCGGGTCCCACTCTTCCATGGCGTTGAAGGCGGCGGCCACCTGGTCGTAGTCGTTGCCGTCGTCGATGGTGAAGACGTTCCAGCCGTAGGAGGCCCATTGACTGGCGATGTCGTAGCCGGCGAACTCCGCCGGCACCACGCTGCCCACGAGTTCGTCGTCGATGCCGGCGTTGTTGTAGGAAAGCAGCACCCGCAGACGCTTGCCCACGCGCTGTGCCACCGCCTGCGTCTTCATTTCCTGGGAATGGCCCGAGGTCATGGCGAACTCGCCCTCCACCGCCATCACCTTGGGGGCTTCGAGCGGCGCGCCCATCATGTCCCAGAAGGCGGCCTTGCCGGCGGCCGTGGCGATGCCGATGCCGGACGGGCCGCCGTTGACGTCGTTGGTGAGGTCGGTGGTCTCGGAGTGTCCGGCGAGGGCCCGGATGCCGCGCAGCTTGGCCTGCTCGAACAGCGGATGATCGGTGAGGTTGCGCTCGCCAAGCAGCGTTGCGAGAGCGCCGGCGCCTCGGCGGAAGCCGATTGCGTCCACCGCCAGCATGGAAGTGCCCGGGTCGGCGAGGTAGCGACAGTCGCCAGTGGCTGCATGGCGTCGCGCCAGCGCCTCGCCCATGATGATCCACAGGGCGTAGGTGACCGGGGCGTTGTGACCGCCGGCAAGCATGAACTTGTCTGCGTAGGGGTGCTTGGGACGGCGATAGTCGTAGCGCAGACCGCCGTTTTCCGGCCCGATCAGGTGGCTGGTCACCACATAGGGGGTATAGGCCAGCGGCCCGCCGAAGTGGCCTGTCTGCGCGTAGTTGCCAAGCAGCGTCAGGGTCATTGCCGTCAGAAACCCGACATCGGCAACGCGCTCGGCGTCGTAGTCGGGCACAGCGAGTTCGCTGGACTTCGCGTTTTGCGCCAAGTCGAGGGTGGAAACCGTTACGGATCGGGACTGCTGCATTGGGGAACTTTCCTCAAGAATCGGCGACATCGCAAAGCCCACAGAACATCCGCACACCAGCCCCCGGCAGGCGCGCACGAAGCCCCTTAAGGCACGGAATCCGCGCCGCTTCGGCACGAAAGGGAAAGTCTAACCCACGGCGGGAAGTCGTGCCGGTTTGGTGCCCGCGGGAGCCGCGTGTCGCGACGCTAATCGTCGCCGACGGCCTTCGCGAGGCGATCGTTGGCGGCGATGAAGTCCTCCATGAACTCATACACCACCTGCCGGGTGGTCTGGATCGAGTTCATCAGGCCCACTCCCTGGCCAACGAAGGAAGTCGCGAGGTGTCGCGCGCCCTCGTGGCCGCCCTCGGCGAGCTTGGTCACCTTCGCGAGGGCCGGTTCGCTCACCAGCGACTGCAAGGGCATTGGCAGCGGCTGCGGGGCTTCCTCCGACTCCCACGCATCGGTCCAGGGCGAGCGCAACTGGCGTGAATACTTGCCAGTGCGGGCTTGCGAGCGAACCGTCTGGCGCGAGCTCGCAGCGACGTACTTCTCCTTGATGACGGGCGAAGTTTCCGCCTCCGCCGTCGTCAGCCAGACCGAGCCGGTCCAGGCGCCGGCCGCGCCCATCGCCATGCAAGCGGCCATCTGCCTTCCGGTGACGATGCCGCCGGCCGCCAACACCGGCGCCGGCTTGCCGTGCCGCTCGATGGCTTCAATCACTTCCGGCACCAGCACCATGGTGGAAACCTCGCCGCAATGACCGCCCGCTTCGGTGCCGGCCACCACCAGGAGTTCAACGCCGGCGTCCACCTGCTTGATGGCATGCTCCTTGGCACCCACCAGTGCCGCTGCCACCACACCGCGGCTCTTGGCCATCTGCAGCATGTAGGTCGGCGGCACGCCCAGCGCGTTGGCGATCAGGCGAATCGGGTGCGAAAAGGCGACATCGATGATGTTGCCGGCACGCTGCCTGGTAAGGAAACCGCCGCTGGCGCCGCGCTGGTGCTGATACACGTCCGAGGTGTCGACGTTGTGCTGGGCGAGGATGCCGCGCGCGAAGTCGCGGTGCTCGTCGGGCACCATGTCGAGGGTCTCGTCCGGCGTGGTGTCGTCCGTCACCGCCATGCTGGTGGGGGCGATGAGATCCACGCCATAGGGCTTGCCGTCGATGTGCTCGTCGATCCAGTTGAGTTCGATTTCGAGCGTTTCCGGGCCGTAGCCCGCCGCTCCAAGCACGCCAAGACCGCCAGCCTTCGACACCTCCACCACCACATCCCGGCAGTGGGTGAAAGCCACCAGCGGGAAGTCGATCCCGAACATGTCGCATACGGGTGATTTCACGGCTCGCCGCTCCTCCATTCACAAGTCGGCGCATCGTACCAGCCACCGAAGGGTCAAGCGAAGAGTCAAGGCACAGAGGCACAGAGGTGGCACAGAGGCAGGAGGCTTGGGGGGCGTGTCATGCTGTGACCTGCACCCCGCTTTGAGTCAGCAATTGCTTAGGGCTGTCTGATGGGAACGACGCACCGCCCGTACGCGCCGCGTCGGGCTCTGCCTCTGCCGCCGGACCTTCGTGCCTGGCTTCCGGAGTGTCAGCTAGCGCAGCACGTGAGCGATCGTGTGGACGCGCTCGATCTTGGGGCGTTCCACGCGCCGTACCGGGGCAAAGGGTCGGAAGCCGCTGGTGAGGGAGGGACGCTACGTTCTGGGCAAGGGGGGACTCTGCGCTATGGGAAGGGCAACGACCCGTCCACCTCGGATTTGAGCACTCGCCCTTTTATGGCTCCTGAATGAGGAACGAGGCCGCATGAACCCATATGCGCCAGATCGGGAAACGACGCTCCTTCGGCCACTCCGTGGCTCTCGCGGCAATTGCCGTCCTTCTGGCCTTCCTGCCTGCCATCGCGGAGGCCGCGACGGAGGGGGCAGATCGTGACACATGCGCCGCCGACCAAGTCGTTGCGGAGGCCGCCCAAGCCTTCGAAGCCGCCGAAGCCATCTATCGCCACCAACGTGGCGCGGGGCCCAAAGGGCCCGTGCGCACATCGCCGCCTACCGCGAAATGCGTCGGCTCGAGGACGTCCACGCCGCGGCAGCCGCCCGCGCCGAAGCCGCCTGGGACGCCTACCACGCCGCCCTGTCGATGACCATGGGTGCCCGCCACGTCCTCGAACGTGCCATCGACAAGGTCTACCAAGACGCCCTAGACGCCGCCCTGGACGATGCCTCGGCTGCCCTTGACGCCGCCGACGCCGCTTGGCACGACGCCCAGTTGGCCGCCGAAGCCGCCGACCCGCCTTCGCCGCCCTAAAAGATGCCGAGGCTGCCCTTGAAGCCGCCTGGGAAGGCCAGAAAGCCGCCGGCGTCGCATTGACCGACGCCCGCGACGCCGCTGCTGCGGCAGGCATCGTTTGCAACGAGGTCGCCGCCTGCCGCGAAGCCCTCGACGCCTTCTACGCCGCCAGTGACGCCTACCACGCCGCCTCGAGTGCCCGTAGCGCCAACATCAACGAGGCCCGCGCCGCGCTGGAAGCCGCCGACGAAGCCGCGCGGGAAGCGGTCCTCGAACTCGAAGACGCCTACCGTGCTGCTGCAGATGACGACACCGAAGCAGAAGCGGCCCGTCTCGCCGTGATGGCCGCCAGTGAAGCCCGTGACACCGCCTTGGAGGAAGCTTGGGAGTCCAACTTCACGTCCTGCAACGAGGCGGCAGGCGGTGATCGCTTGTTGGCGCCGGTCCGGGAATGAAGCGCATTGGGGGTGGGATTTCGTTCCCCAAAGCATGGTGTCAGGGGCGAGTGCCGACGCCATGCACCTGCGGCGGTGGTGCGCGCCCGCTGACGGGTGTCCGCGGAACTTCCCGCGCTCGACGATCCCCGGCCCGGTCACGGCCCCCTCAAAATGACAGACACTGCCAAGGTTCGACCACCCTGCGCACGAGAGGGTACGCAAAGGGGATGCCCCCACCCCCCCTTGCTCGGTAGGTACCATCGAACGGATTTTCGAGACTAAAGGCAGGCGGCCCCTGCCAAGCGTCCGCCCGGTTGCTCAAGTCCGTCGAGAGCGACGGTAAGGGGTAGCCAGACGGGGGTCTTATCCCCACCATCGCGGCGCCGGAACGGCTCGGCGCCAGTCGATCACCACCACCACTGGGCAAGTTCGGCGCAGCGACGATTGGCGTTTCTGGCGGCTTCGTGCTCGATGCGGGCCCGGTTGATGGTGGCGCTATGAAAAACGCCAGACGTCTTCGGGGGCGCCGCGCCGCGCCGTGGGCCGTTTCCTCGCCCACCTCACCCCCCCAGCGGCGCTGGCGGCGCGGTCGATGGCTTCGATGTGGCTGCCGTTGCCGAGGACTGGTAATCGGCGGCGCCAAATGAGGCCGCCCTCCTGTTCTGCGTAGTGGTAGTAGTCGTCGGCCTGCCAGTAGCCCATGAAGGCTGCGCGGGCGGCCTCCTCGGAGCGGGAGTAGTAGTAGGTGCCCGTGGTGTCGCGGGCGTAGTTGGTGGACCATCTGGCGTCGCTCCAGGCGGCGCGGGCCCCGCGGCAGTCGGCGTCCTCGACGCAAGCTTCCTGTCCCAGCCCAAGCCGTCCCATCACCCTGGCGGTGCGGGGGGGCGGCTCGGGGGGCGGCAAGGCGGGCGCCGAAGTAGGCAAGCCAGACGTCTTCGAGGGCGTTGTCAAGGTCAACCTCGCGCCGTAGGGCGGCGGCGAGGACCGCATCTTCAGTCGCGGCGGCGAGGGCAAGGGCGGCGGTCCTGGCGGCGGCCCTGTTGAGGTAGGCAGTACTCGATGCGCGGCTCGATTGGCTGAGGTCGGCCGCGCTGCATAGCGAGAAGGGTCTTGGGGGCCATGCCCCCCAAGCGAGGGCGGAAAGCATGCCAGGCGCCAATCCCCAGGCGCCGATCAGAACACCCATCGTCACCAAAAGGGCAACTGTCAGAATGACGCGCTTCTTCATTCCCAACCCCCTCGCCCCGCACGCGCGCGCACACCTAGAGATACTTGGCGACGGCCCCCCGTTCGGCATTGGCGGCTGCGGCGTAGTGGGCGACCATGCGGGGCGACTTCCATCCCCCCGACCGCATCACCTCGGTGCCGGTGGCGCCGGCGCGGGTCAGGACGGTGGCGTGGCTGACCTAGCCGCTGTGCGCCGTCGCCTTGAACCCGGCGTGCCTGGCGGCTGCGGCGAAGCGCCGGCCGATGCTGGCGCCGTTCAGGCCATAGAAGACCGGCTCGTCGCTGTCCAGGTCGGCGCACAGTGCCAGTAGGGCGGCGGCGTAGCCGTTCTTCACGAGCCTTACGTCGCGGCGCGCCCCTTCCTGGTTCGTCTTCGACTGCCGGACGGTGACGAGCGCCGTTCCGTCTTCGCCTGCCTCCACGTCGCCCGCGACGAGCGCGGCAACCTCGGAGCGCCGAAGCGCGCCGTGGAACAGGAGGCCAATGATCGCGGTGTCTTCCCTGCCCCGCTCTGCCACCAGTCCCTCGCTCTCCAGCCCGCGCCCGCGCTTCCTCGGCTGGCTTGCGAGGGCGGCGATGGTGGCCAGGTCGTCGGCGGAGAGCGCGGGCGCCTGCCCCCGGCCCCGTCCGGCGTGCTCGCGGGCGAACCCGGCGACGGCGGCTGCCGTGAGCTTCCCTCACGGGTTCGGCGCGGCGCGGAACATGAGGGCCGCGACGAGGGTGCGGGCCGTGGCGACGGATCGCCCGGCGGCGGCGAGGTCGGCGACGTGGGCGGCGACCCCTTCGTCGGTGGCGGGCCGGCCCGATGCGTCGAACCCGCCGAGGGCGGCGCGGTAGGCGCGGAGGGTGTTGGGCGACTTCGACGCGCCGATCAGGGCGGCGGTGCCTGCCGAGACTTCCGGAAGGTCGGCTGCCGGGGCGGGAAGGTTCATGGGGCTTTGCCCTCGGCTTCGAGTAAAAGAACCGACGTTAAGTTGGTTCATCGCCGACAAAAACAGACCAAAACAACGGGGTGGGTTCACCTTCCATGCGGCGGATTGCTGCGTGGTCCGCAGGGCGCATCATGCCGCAGACATGGTATCCGCACTGACCGTTTCCGGACGACCTGGCCGATGATCCAGAAGCGATTAGCGCCCGTGATCGCATGATTCACACGATCGAGCATCTTCGGACGCAGCTGCGATAGGAGCCGCCGCCGGGTGGAGGCGTAGTTGGAGATGCCCTCCCCCAACGGGGCACCAGCGGTGTCCGCCAGTGTTCAACGTGAGCCACCAACTGCGGAGCCGACGGGCAGCAGTTCGGGCAGCGAACTGTCGACGCGCCCGTTTGGGGGTGGGCAGGCAGGCGTAAACTACCCGGCATGAATGCCGAAGTTGCGCCCTCGATCCTGCCGCCCGAGCTGGCACAAATGCCGTTCGACAACCGCTTTCTCGAAGCCCTGCCTGGCGATCAGGAGAAGGAGAACTATCGTCGTCAGGTGGCCGGGGCCTGCTGGTCCGCCGTGGTGCCGACACCGGTGGCGGCGCCAGAGGTAGTGGCGTGGTCGCCCGAGGCCGCCGCGCTGCTCGACTTACCGAAGCATGTCTGCGATTCCGATGCCTTCGCAGCGATCTTCGCCGGCAACCGGCTCGCGCCGGGCATGGAACCCTACGCCACGTGCTACGGCGGCCATCAGTTCGGCAACTGGGCGGGGCAGCTTGGCGACGGGCGCGCCATAAACCTCGGTGAGATCGTCAACCGTGAGGGCCAGCGCTGGGCGCTGCAGCTCAAGGGCGCTGGCCCGACGCCCTACTCCCGCACGGCCGACGGCCTCGCCGTGCTGCGTTCCTCCCTGCGCGAGTTCCTGTGCAGCGAGGCGATGTTCCACCTGGGCGTGCCGACGACGCGGGCGCTGTCACTCATCCTCACTGGCGAAGAGGTGGTACGCGACATCCTCTATGACGGCCACCCGGCGCCGGAGCCGGGGGCGGTGGTGTGCCGGCTTGCCCCCTCGTTCACCAGGTTCGGCCACTTCGAGATGCTTGCCGCGCGTCGCGAGACCGACTTGCTGCGTCGGTTTGCGGATTTCACCATCGAGACCGATTTCCCCGAGCTCGAATTGCCCAAGGATGGGCCGGAGCGCTATCTCGGCTGGTTCGAGCAGGTGGTGTCGCGCACGGCGCATATGGTGGCGCAGTGGATGCGGGTCGGCTTCGTGCATGGGGTGATGAACACCGACAACATGTCCATCCTAGGGCTCACCATCGACTACGGCCCCTACGGCTGGCTGGAGGACTACGATCCCGGCTGGACCCCGAACACCACCGATGCCGCCACCCGGCGCTACCGCTACGGCCAGCAGCCGGCCATCGCCCAATGGAACCTCGTGCAGCTCGCCAACGCGATTTATCCGCTGATAGGCGACGCCAAGCCGCTCGAAGACGCGCTCGCCCGATATGCGAAGGAATACGGCGCGCAGTGGCAGGAGGTGTTGGCGAGGAAGCTCGGACTTGTGGAGCTGGACCCGGCTGGCGATGCGGCCCTGGTGAAGGAGATGTTTGCGCTGCTGCAGGCGGCGGAAACCGACATGACGATCTTCTACCGTCGTCTGGCGCAGGTGGACTTGGCGACTTGCGACGCGCTGCCGCTTGAAGAGGCTTGGTACGTTCCCACCCAAATCACGCCGGCCTTGCGCGAGCGGCTGCAGGGGTGGCTGTCGCTATACGCAAGCAGAGCGCGGCAGGACGCCTTGCCCGAAGTCGAACGGCGAGCGCGCATGAACGCCGCCAATCCCAAATACGTCCTGCGCAACTACATCGCCCAACTCGCCATAGACAAGGCCGAAGGCGGCGACTTCGGCATGGTGCGGGAACTGCTCGATGTGCTGCGAAACCCCTACGACGAGCAGCCGGAACATGAGGACTACACGGCAAAGCGCCCCGACTGGGCCCGCAACCGCGCAGGGTGTTCCATGCTGTCCTGCAGTTCCTGATTCGCGCCTTTCCCTTCCGCACCGCGAGGCACGGCGCCTCAGTCAGCCAAGTTCGCGGGCGACATCCTCCATTGCTGCGTCGGCGCGTTGGGCGGCTTCGTCGATGAGGGATTCGTCCATCACCGTCGATAGGCAGATCATGCCGCGGGAGGCGAACATCAGGCCGTGGTTGAGGGCGGCGAGATGGAAGGCGGACATGCGATCTCGCTGTTCGCCCTCCATCGAATCCGTTTGGTCGCTGAAGAACGCCTGAAGCAGCGAACCGCGGCGGTTGAGAGCGAGCGGCAGTCCGTGTTGGCCGGCGCTGCGTTCGAGCGATGCCGCGAGGCGTTCGCCGAGTTCCTCCATGCGGCGGATTCGCGCGGCCGTCAGTTCGCGCACGGATACCAGTCCTGCGGTCATGGTCACCGGGTTGCCGTTGTAGGTGCCGGAGTGCATGCCGCGCGGGTTCTCCGGATCGAAGATCTCGAGCAACTCGCGCTTGCCACCGACGCCGCCGACCGGAAAGCCGCCGCCGATCAGCTTGCCGAGCATGGTCAGGTCCGGTTCGATGCCAACGAGCGACTGCGTGCCGCCCGTGGCCAATCGGAAGGCGATGACCTCGTCGAACACCAGCAGCGCTCCAGCGGCATGCGCTGCATCCCGCACCCGGGCGAGGAACTCCGGCGTGGCGCTGACGACGCCTCCGGCACCCAGGACCGGCTCCAGCACCACGGCGGCGATCTCGTCCCCGTGTTCGGCCAGCGCCGCTTCGAAGCTCTCGGCATCGTTGTAGGTGCCGAGCAGCGTGCGGTCCTTGGCGCGGGCCGGATAGAGCGAGGGCGCCGATCCCACCTCGAATTCCTCAAGGCTGCCGTGGTAGCCGTGGCGCGCCATCAGCACCTTCGTGCGCCCGGTGACGGTGCGGGCGATCTGCAAGGCCAGCATCCCCGCTTCGGTGCCGGAGTTGGTGAAGCGGACGCTCTCGAACGAGGGCACGCGGTCGATCAGGGTCTCGGCGAGTTCCGTCTGCCACTCGTTGTTCGCCACCCAAGCCGTGCCTTGGGCGATCTGGCGCGAGACCGCTTCAAGGATCGGCGGATAGGCGTGGCCATGCACCAGCGACGTGAAATTGTTGATGAGGTCAAGGTATTCCCGGCCATCGACATCCACCACCGTCGAGCCCTCGGCCCGCGCCAGCGTCACCGGATAAGGCCGATGGTAGGCCGCCCCCCTGGAGTTGCCCCCCACCACGCTGGCATGGGCGCGCCGCTGCGCTGCGGCACTCTTGGAGGTGTTGCTCTCGTAGGTCGCAAGGATGCTCATGGCAGTTTACGTTTCCCCATTTAGCTCCCCACCAGCCGCAGGAACTCGGAGCGGGTTGGCGGGTTGTCCCGAAAGCTGCCGAGCATCACCGAGGTCTGCATCGACGAATGCTGCTTGGCGACGCCGCGCATGGCCATGCACAGGTGCTGCGCCTCGACGATCACGCCGACGCCGGCGGCACCGGTGACCTCCAGCATCGTGTGCGCGATCTGTTGCGTCAGGCTCTCCTGAATTTGCAGGCGACGGGCATACATGTCGACGATCCGCGCCACCTTGGAGAGGCCCAGCACGCGGCCCTGCGGCAGGTATCCCACGTGGCACTTGCCGAGGAACGGCAGGATGTGGTGCTCGCAGAGGGAGTAGAGCTCGATGTCCTTGACGATGACGATCTCGTCGAGATCGGACTCGAAAAGGGCGTTGTTGACCACCTCGTCCACGTTCTGGCGATAGCCCTTGGTGAGGAACGAAATGGCTCGCGCGGCCCGTCCGGGCGTGCCGAGCAGGCCATCACGGCTCGGATCCTCGCCCACATGCTCGAGAATGGCGCGATACAGATCCGTCAGTTCCTCCACCGTCCGGCCGTCCGCAATCGCCCGGCTGGCGGACATCTGGTCATGGTCCGCGTTCATGCAGCGGCCAGCGCCTTCAGCAATTCCGTGGTGCGGGCGAAGGAACCGCGGCTGTCGTCGCCGGCGGGATAGACGCTGGCGATGACTTCCGTTGCACCGGCGTCGAAGAACGCCTGCAACTGCGCCGTCACGTCGTCCTCATTGCCGACCACGGCGATCTCGCCGGCCTGGTCGATGCCCTCGGCATCGAGCTGGCGGCGATAGTTCGGCAACATTCCATAGCCTTGGAAGATCTGCACGGCGCGTGCCGTGGCCTGGGCCTTGTCGTCGTGTACGCACACGGGCAGTCCGACCACCACCCGAGGCGCTTCCCGCCCCGCGGCCGCGGCGGTGATGCGCGGAACCGTGCTTTCGGCAATGGTGCGGGGGCCCACCATCCATGTGACCGTGCCGTCCGCGACCTCTCCGGCCGCCTTCAGCATCAACGGCGCGAGGGCTGAAACCACGACCGTCAGCGGCGACGCTTCCGGGCAGGCAAAGCCCGTCTTGACGCGATACATCTCGCCCTCGAAGTCCACCCGGCCCTCGGCGCCGAGTTGCTTCAGGATCGTGACGTATTCGCGCATGTGCCGCGCCGGGCGGTCGTAGGCGAGGCCCAGCGCCTCGATGCCGGGGCGATGCGAAGGTCCAACACCGAGCACCAGCCTGCCGCCGCAAAGCGCGTTCACCGTGGCCGCCTGCTGGGCCAAGGCGCTCGGATGGCGCGGGTAGCTCGGCACCACCGCCGTGCCCAGCTCGATCTGGCTGGTGGCCTGGCCGGCAAGGGCCAGCATGGTGAGGGCATCGAACGTGCCCACTTGCGGCGACCAATAGCTGGCGAAGCCCTGCTCCTCCATCTGCACAATCTCGTCCACCAAGCTGGTTAGTGGACGACCCCGGCGCACATTGCCGCCGTAGATTCCGATTCTCATGCCTTGTTCCCTGTCCCAAGATGCACACGTGGCGCGGAAGAAAAAACGCCGCATTTGCCGATGCGGCTCTTGAGCGTTCATCATAAGGGCATCGACACGCAACGTGCCCAGAGCCGTGGCAGTGCCTCACTTCGACTTGTGCAGCGTCTGGCGCCGTCCTCTGTAGAGAAGGCGTCTGGCCCTCCATCGGCCGCAAGGCGCGCAGAACACTCGCGGCATTTGCAGGGAAACGCGCCTGACGGCGCGCGTGGAGGTCGGCGGGCTGTGCCTTGAGGCGTGCCGGTGCCGAGCGGACGCGAGCTGCCGGGTCGGCCCCGGGGCGCTCCCTCCGGAGGGTGGTCCCGGCAGGCAAATCGACGCAGTCGCCAGTTGCCAACGGCCATCTGCGTGGCGGACAGCGTCTGCGGACCTTGGGGGGAGGAAGCCCCAGTCCAGACCCGCAAACCGCTCCATCGACCTTCCCCTTTCCGATGCCATGCCCGTGGGCATGTCCGCGACGCCTCCCGTCCCTGTGCCGGCGCTCGAGGCGCTGACTCTCTTCTGGGATTCCGTCGTGGATCAAAGGCTGGCCGGGGCGCGGATCCTTCCCGGGCGATCATCGTCGCATGGGCATCTCGAGGCGCTCCCGGCCAGCGGCCCCTCGGCTCGGACACTGCCGAACCCAGGCACCGGGAAAGGTACAGGGCATCTTGCCCTCCATTCGCGCCGCAAGGCGCGCGTTCGAGAAGCCCGCACGGCGCGAAATGGCTTGATCGACCCGAAAGACGTGTTCCCTTGCGCGCCCTCGCGGGCGCGATGGAGGGCAGGATGCCCTCCCCCAAGCGAAGCGGCGACAGGTCGATGCGGTCGCGTTGCCGCAGGCAAATTCAAAATGAGACACTACCCAGAGCCGTCCCTTGTTGGAACATCCGCCTGGGTTCGCATAGGCTCTCGCGCAAGGATGTTTCAACAAAGGGGAGGGGTCCCGGATGTCCAAGAAACGACTCACCGTGGCGGTGATCGGCGCCGGCGGCAACATGCGCGGCGCCCATGTGCCCCGCATCGAACGCGACGGCTTCGCGCGCATAGTCGGCGCAGCCGATCCCGTGGCGGAGCAGATCGATCGCTTCACCGAACGCGCCGGCTACGAGGTGCCTGCCTTCTCGGACTGGCGCGAGATGCTCGCCGGAACGGAATCCGACGCCGTCTTCATCAGCACGCCGCACAGCGACCACAACGCGCAGATCAACGCCTGCCTCGATGCCGGCCGCCATGTGCTGGTGGAGAAGCCGATGGTGTTGACGCCGGCCCACGCCCGCGCCACGCTGAAACATGCGGAGCAGGCGGAGCGGCTGCTGGTTGTCGCCCATCAGCGCCACTGGATGCCGGAATACGTCTATGCCCAGCAACTCATCCGCAAGGGCACCCTCGGCGAGATTCGCGGCGTGGTCGGCTACGTCACCCAGAACTGGGGCGCGCTGGGCGGCTGGCGGCTCGATCCTGCAAAGTCCGGCGGCGGCATGTACATGGACACCGGCAGCCATCTGCTCGCCTCCATGCTCTGGATGACGGGACTCAAGCCAACCAAGGTTTCCGCCACCTTCCACAACGCAAGACGCCCCGTGGACATCAACGCCGCCGTGCAGATCGCCTTCAGCGGCGGCGCCGTCGGCACCCTCACCACCATCGGCAACGCCTCCCGCCACGACGAACGCCTGATGATCTCCGGCAGCGAAGGCTGCCTCATCCTCCACCTGCACCAATGGCGGGTGCGCTCCATGCTGCTGAACGACGAACCGCTGGTTGTGCCGAAGCGAATTCGCCCTGACACCCCGGACAACGCCCTCTTTCGCTGGATCCGCACCAAGGGCAAAGGCTATGAGGCGCCGGAATTCGCCTTGCAAGTGGCTCGGCTGACCGAAGCCTCCTATCGTTCAGCCGAGGAAGGCGCGCCCGTGACAGTGCGTCGGTAAAGTTAGTCCCCCTCCGAGAAGCGTGCGCGCCGCAAGCGGCGCGGCGCCTTCGCCTCCCCTGCCAGGGGGAGTGACGGGAAAGTGCGCCTAGGAGGCTGCGCCGTTTCTGCGAGGACCACCGCCCGCATTCCCCGCGCCAGAGTGTCCCGGCCGGCGCAGCAACCCCTTGACGGCCGCGGCGCGATCCACGCCGGCAGCGGGGACGGTGGCCGACACTATTGCCTTGAGGACATCCACCATGAACCCGACCGTGCTGCAGGTCCGCTTCCCGGCCACCGTCCCTGCTCCGCAGCGAGCGGACTCCGGGTCCGGGCTGCTCTGGAGGGTACCGATGCTGCGCGGTTTAGTGGCTCTCCGGGCTGACGCCGCCGGGAGACGTCAGTCGCCGCCCTGCCCGCAAACCGCATCCAGGACGCGGCTTCGGACGCTCGCCGCGTCGAAAACACGCACGAGCGTGCGCTGCTTTTCGCCTCTCAGGAATTGGGTCCCGATGAGGTCGCTCGACATACGTCGAGCCGGCCATGGCCCAGTTCGCTCTCGAGATCTGGATCCGCTCCCAGCCCGTGATGGCCTCGTGCGGTCAAGGGCATACGCGTGCCTCAGACCGTGATCGCGGTCCAGACCCGCCGCCTTCGTCCGCGCTTCGTAGACTCGGCGCTGCTCGACGTAGTTGCGGTGGCTCGCGACCATCGCGCCGGTGCCCCGAGCCGCCGCGCCCTCATCGAGGAGCGCACGCGAGGCGGGCGTCATCGTAGCCAAGGTTGGTCTCCACAACCTCGCAGCCAACCCCTCGTCCCTCACAAAAGTCAAACTGGTTCCGCGACTCTTGCCGGCCCACCAACCAAACTACCTCTGCGTCCAGTCCGTGACCCGTACCAAGTCGCCACACTCCGATCGGTTGAAACCTCCTCGCCCATGCGCTCAGCAGTCTGTCGCTCAGGGGCAACGTGACCTCTGAGTCGTGACGAGCATGGGAGCCCCACCTGCTACGACCCACTGATCTTGCCGCTTGGGTCGTGTAGCCTTCCGAAAACTCCGTGACTGTCCACGAGGCCCGCGCATATGATCTGCCCTACCCAACCGACTTCTGGCGACGCGTCCGACACGACCCGGCGACTCATACGCTCAGCCGCCGAGGACGGCAGCCTCCTTCAGCACCTTTCGACCATCCGATTCGACGCAATTGAGACGGTCTCCAAGGCGCTCGCCGATATGCACAACGCCGGCGACCTCGACCTTCTCGACTCCCTGCAACACGGAGAATTGGACGCTGACGGGACGCACGTGTTCCACAGGGTATTAGACCTCGTCCAGCGCACGCTCCCCCTCGTCGACTGCGACGTCTCAGATGCCTTGGCGACCGTCAACTCGGTCAACAGACGACTCACCGTCGCCGGGGTTGCCGCCACAGCCCACTAGGCATTGCATGGATGGCTGCAAAAGGAGGTGTCCCGCCCCAAACAAGCCCTCTCACTCGTCATGCGCGACAGCACCCCAGATGACGGCGTGCTGCGTGCCGTGCTCACAGCCGGTGGCGAAACAGATCCCGACGAGTTCACCAGCCGAGCCGTCACACTCTCTCTCGACCCGTCACCAACGACGAGACGGGCCGCCCTGTTTGCCCTCGGACGAATAGTGCCACTAGACGACGACTCTCTCCTGGCCCGTACCCTCGAGCGTCTCCAACAGGCCGTCACCACCCCAGCTCCCGAAGGCGAAACCCCAGCCGCCGTCGAGACGACCCTTGCCCTTTTGGAAAGGGCTCCGGATCGCCTCGCCTCCGATGTCGAGCCGATCATCGTCTCCGCCTCCGACAATCTATCCCCTTCGATTCGCAGCGCGCTAGCGCTCGGCCTCTTGCGCCATCGCGCGATTCTCTCGACCAACATGATTGATGCGATCTTCTCTGCCCTCGGGCACGCAGACCTCACCGAACTCGAGACCGTCTCTAACATCGACCTAGTCCTATATGACTGGGACGTCGATGCCGACCGGGACCGCGTATGCACCCTGATCCAGAGCTTGCTCACGCACCGTGACAACCCACTCTCCCTGTCCAACCTCGACAACTTCCGTCACAGGCTGGCCGAAGCCGAGGGTCAACTCCTCGGCTGGTACGTCTTCTCATTGCTTTCGAGCGGCGACGACCGACTCTGCGAGGCCGCCGCCGCGTTGTTGCCCTACAAGGAAGCGCGTCCCGGCATCGACATTGATCTTAGCGCCACTACGCCTGACCCCAGTTGGATTCCATACCTCGCCCGCAAAGTCCTGGCTTACTGCCTGCTAAAGAAAGAGTGCGCGGCCGGTTTGCTGCTCTCCTGTCTGCGCGCCGTCACCAAGGAATGTCGAGATCAGCTTGAAAGCGACATTCTTCATTCCTTCCTATTCAATTACGTCGACGCCATCCAGTTCTTCAAGACGACAGTGGACGCTGGTGACCCTGCCAAGCGCTCTGTCAACCGCCTCGCTCGGCGCCTAGAGTCCTACGAGCGCGATCTCGACCGCATCGGAATCTGTCCCTCCTTCACGCCGTCGGAGCGCGAGCGCCGCCTGCAGGCATACCGACAACACGACTTCATGCTGGATGTCCACAAGAAGGCCGAGCAGAAGTCTATCTTTTCGCTCGTAGTCCACAAGTCTATCCTCCTCTACGGCAGCGCATCCGTCGCCAACATACAAGGTGCCGATGGCAATACCCATCGCCAAGAGATGCGCTTCGCAGAGCACCGACACTCCTTCGACTTCCCAAGGCTGTACGTCATCGACCCAGTCGGCCTCCACTTCCGCATCAATCGTTTCAAGGGGGAGCGCCCACCGTCATGAAGCTGATTTTCAGGGAGTATCTCAGCTCACTTCGAGAACGTGGCGAACTCGACGTCATCATGCCCGATCTTCTCAGCGAACTCGGAATGAACGTCCTTTCTCGACCAGGGATCGGCACACGGCAGTACGGAGTGGACGTCGCTGCCGTCGGCGACGACGACGCCGGAACGCGCACGGTGTACCTGCTATCGATCAAACCAGGCAACCTCGGGCGATCAGATTGGAGCAGTGGGCCCCAAAGCCTCCGGGAGTCACTCGACGAGATTCGGGACGTTTACATTCGGAACCACATTCCTAAGCCCTACAGGAGCTGTCCTGTAGTCGTCGTCCTCTGCCTCGGCGGTGATGTTTCCGAAGGGGTGCAACAGGCTATCGTCGGCTACACCGACAACCACACGACGGACCGAGTCCGATTCGAGACGTGGAACGGTGATCAACTTGCCAGCATGCTACTCACCGGTCTCCTTCGCGAAAGAGCGCTACCTGACACTTGGCATTCCGATTTTCGCAAGTGTCTCGCCATGGTCGATGAACCCCTTGTCAGCTTCGAGCACTTCTGCCGCCTCGTAGGCAGCGTGGCCAAGCAGTGCAAGCCTTCGCGTCCGGCGCGCCTAACAGCCGTTCGACGTATCTACGTAGCCTTGTGGACGCTCTATGCCTGGTCGAGGGATGGCGGCAACATCGAGTCCGCTTACCTATGCAGCGAGCGCGCGGCCCTCGTCTGTTGGGTGCTTGTCAAGGACCATCTCTCCGCAGAGTCCAAGCCTGCCAGGGATCTCAAATCGTCAATGGGGCGCCTGCTAGATCTCCACCAGGCAATAGGTTCTGACTACATCGCCAACATCGTCGCTCCCAGAGCATGCGTACTTCATGGGCTAGCGTCTTCGGTACCCAGCCGGGAGTCCCTCGACGTCAATCTAAGACTCTTCGACGTCCTCGGTCGCATCGGATTGCACGGCCTCTGGCAGCTGCTCAGTTACCAGCGCCTTGAGGAACATCAAACAGACGAGAAAGACCTGCTACGCCAAGAACTGTCCAAGACCGCGGCTCTGATCGTCGACGCCATAACCCACAATCCCATTCTCTGCACACCGGTCAAAGACAGCCAGGCCATTGATATCGACATCGCCTGCCACTTCTTGCAGCGAGTCCAATGCGATGACTTCATCCAGAAGTGGATTGCCAACATAGCCCGTACCACTACGTTTGCGTTCCGAACCAACGGCCCCTACCCGTGCATGTACGACGACTACCGCGACCTCCTAGACCACCCCGAGCATACCAACGAATATCGCCGCGATGCTACTGCCGCCAGCATACTTCTGCCAACACTAGCTGCTTGGGCGGCGTTTACACACGATGCGGACACGATGTCGCACCTCTCGGAGTTCGCTGCTGGTGACTATCGCCATTCCACCCTTCAGCTTTTGTATCCCGGCTCTGATACCGAAGAACACCTTTATGAAGGTGAGACGTTACATGGACTGAATGTCAACGGCTTCCGGATCCCCAGTTGTTGCGATGACATGGTCTCATTCATTGGAGCGGAGGCCGACGCAACATCAGCATTCGATTCTCTCTCGCCGCGCTCGCACGGAGTCTGGCCGTTGCTGTTTCTGGCGAGCCGACATCATCGCGTACCGGTTCCTCCACAGTTCTGGCCCTTGAGGTGAAATCATGCACCTGTCCTTACTCACCAATCGGTTCGCCCGCTGCGTCCTCTCTCTGGTACCTGCTAACGGGTTCAGGATCACCGCGCCAGCCCCGCTATTCCCTGTTCGCATCCGTACGCGTCCGAAAGACGGCCCGCGCCTCCATCAGCTCCCGGCGTATCTCTAGCAGGTCCGTCCTCGCATAGGCCGCCTCCGGCTTGTTCCGAATCGTGTGCGCGAGGGCGGCTTCGACCGATTCCCGCGAGTTCCCTTTCTCCCGCACCAAACGCGAAAGCTCTTCCGGAGACGGTGCGGAACCGCGTCAATGCCGAGGTCGCGAAGCAGTTTCGAGAGCGTGTTCTCGCTCATGCGCCTCCCGGTCGTAGAGGGGAAGACGAGGTCGTTTTGCCGCAGTTCGTCGGCCAAGACCTCGGCCGCCCGGCCGATGGGGGCACCCGATGTTCCCGCCCAGCCTTCATGCGCGACCCTGGAACCGCCCAGAGCCTGCCATCGGTGTCTACCTCGGCCTAGGTCATCAGCCTCGCCTCGCCCGACCGGGCTGCTGTCAGCACCAGGAACTCGAAGGCGAGCTTCGTCGACGTCTGCGCGTTAGACCGGCGCACGGTATCCGGTCCCGCCGCCACTTCCAGATGCGGCAGCGCTCCCTGGTGCCGCTGTTTCTACCCACCCTTCGGCAACACCGCCGTCAAAGCACCCCCCGTGGGGTTGTCCAGCCGGCAACCGTCCGCGGTCGCAGCCTTCATCATGGCGGAAATCCGCTGACGGACCCGCTGGGCGGTCTCGCGCTTCGCGTTCCGGATCGGCCGAAGCGCCCGCGGCACGTCGCTGCTCTCAACCTCGTCCATGTGCATGTCCCCGAGCACGGGGTAGGCGTAGTCCCTTAGCGACACCTACCACTGCGCGGCCGATTTCGGGTTACGCCACTTGGGGCGGTGCAGGTCGATCACCGAAGCAGCCGCCTTGCGGAACCTCGGCGCCTTCGACTTGGACTCCACGTCCGTCGTACCCTCCGGCATGTACACGGCCGTCGGATCTTCGCCCGCTTTCCGATTGGCCGTGTCGGCCACCGTCAAACGATCCCGTGCTTACCATCCCGCTCAACGACTCGCTGGTACCGGTGACACCGGGGGGGCACCGGTTCTCCCGAGGATCGGGCCGCGTAACTGTGCGGTAAGTTCTAATGGACGATCCGAGCTGCCCCATGGCAGTTCCGAACCTGCCGCGCCATCGACGGCATCGCGCGCCAGAACGCGCACGAGAAGCTCCTGCTTTGCGCAATGCAGTACGACGGGGTGAAGCACGCGACGCTTGTGCAACGCCAGCGCGCAGGACACGCTCGCGCCAGCGGATGGTGCACGCCTTCGCCTCGTTCCTTCAGATCCCGGTCCTGCACAGACGAGCGCCCCTCGATGGGACTCGCAAGCAGTACTTGGTCCTTTGACCCAGCGATCTGGCTATCGAACGGGCGGCGTCAGCAGGAGGCGAGGGGCGAGCCCATCATCGGCTCGTTACGCATCCTCGCGGGCAAGCGTCGCTGAACCAGCGGAGTTTGTATCCAAGTGCCTCCATGCAACGCCGGATATACCGGCGGGGGGCTTCGTCCCATTCCTTCCGCATACGCTGATCGCGATACACCTCCGCCCACGTCCTGTCGGTGCCCAGCGGTCGCGCCTGCTGACGCGCTATCTCGGCGGCCAACGGCGACCGCATCCAGCCAACCTCGCAGATTCCGTAATCGGACATGCGGTCCTGCGGCCCATTGGTCGAGTGAGCGTAGTCCCAGTAGCCGTCCGACCCTGGCGGCGACGACACGCAGCCTACCAAACACAAGAGGGCTGCCAGGATCGCGCACTTCGCACGAGCATGGCATTTGTCTCCGGCTTCACTTGCCATGGTCCGCTCCCTCACCCTCGTCGGGTTCGAGCTTCAACGAGGCGGAGTTCATGCAGAACCTTGCGCCGGTAGGCTGTGGGCCATCCGGGAAGACGTGGCCCAAGTGCGCGTCGCAGCGGGCGCAGAGGACTTCGATGCGGACCACGAAGTGGGAGCGGTCTTCGCGCACCGCAACGGCGTCGTTGGTCACCGGCTGGTAGAAGCTGGGCCAGCCGCAGCCGGCGTCGAACTTGGTGTCGGACTCGAACAGGGGTGCGCCGCAGCAGCGGCAGTTGTAGGCGCCTTCCGTGGTTGTGTCCCAGTACTCGCCGGTGAAGGGGCGCTCGGTGGCCGCGTGGCGGGTGACCTCGTACTCGAGCGGCGAGAGCTGATCGCGCCATTCCTGATCGGATTTCTCCACTTTGCTCGCCGCTGGCGGTGCCGCTTCGCCGTTTTCCCTTCTGCCCATCGCTGTGCTCCTTCGCTCGCGTCGGTCGCACCCGCTCAAGACACGGGGGACCGTGGCCACGATGCTACCATTGCGCGTCCGACCAACCCCACCGCCCTGCCACGCCGGAAGACGCCATGACGACCGCCGACGAAGCGCCCCTGCACCTGACACCCATCGGCCAGGTGCCGATCCACAAGTCCACCAAGCTTGCGGATGTCTGCTACGACATTCGCGGCCCGGTGCAGGCCGAGGCGCATCGACTCGAAGAGGAGGGCCATCGCGTCCTCAAGCTGAACATCGGCAATCCGGCGCCGTTCGGCTTCGAGGCGCCGGAGGAAATCCTGCGCGACGTGATCCACAACTTGCCGGGTTCGCAAGGCTACTGCGACTCCAAGGGACTCTATTCGGCACGCAAGGCGGTGATGCAGGAGTGCCAGCGCATCGGCATCGAAGGCGTCGACATCGATGACATCTGCATCGGCAACGGGGTCTCGGAACTCATTGCCATCGCCCTGCAGGCACTGCTCAACGACGGCGACGAAGTGTTGCTTCCGGCACCGGACTACCCGCTCTGGTCAGCCGTCGTGCGGCTTTGCGGGGGCGTTCCCGTACACTACCGCTGCGACGAAAGCGACGGCTGGGCGCCCGACCTCGACGACATCCGCGCCCGAACCAACCGGCGCACCAGAGGCATCGTCGTCATCAATCCGAACAACCCCACCGGCGCGGTCTATCCGAAGGAGACGCTCGAAGGCATCACCGAGTGGTGCCGGCGTCGGGGCCTCGTGCAGTTTGCCGACGAGATCTACGACAAGGTGATCTACGACGGCGTGAAGCACCACCCGCTGGCGTCGCTGTCCACGGATGTGCTCACGCTGACCTTCAACGGCCTGTCGAAGGCATACCGCGCCGCCGGCTTCCGCAGTGGCTGGATGGTGGTGAGCGGCGCGACGGAACGCGCCTCCGACTACATCGAGGGCATCAACATCCTCGCCTCCATGCGCCTGTGCGCCAATGTGCCGGCCCAACACGCCATCCAGACCGCACTCGGCGGCTATCAGAGCATCGAGGCCCTGATCGAGCCCGGCGGCCGTCTCCACGAGCAGCGCGAGGTGGCTTGGCGGCTGCTGAACGCGATCGAAGGCGTGAGCTGCGTCAAGCCGGACGGCGCCCTCTACCTCTTCCCGAAGCTCGACACGGCCCGCTTCAACATCCAGGACGACGAACGTTTCGTCCTCGATCTCTTGCGCCGGGAGAAAATACTGCTGGTGCAAGGCACCGCCTTCAACATCCCAACGCCGGATCACTTCCGCGTCGTCTTCCTCCCCCGCGCGGACGAACTAGAAGACGCCTGCGAACGCATCGGGGGCTTCTTGGACGGGTACAGGCAGTAGGGTTTCGGCACGGCCTGGGTGCCACCGAGAAAAGCGAGGACTCGCGGCGCGTCAGGTTCGCGAGCGTGCTGCGAGTTCGACCACCCGTTCGGCAATTGCCAGGGATGACGTGAGGCCTGGGGATTCGATGCCGAGCAGGTTGATGAGGCCGGGGACTCCGCAATCATCCGGGCCTTCGATGAGGAAATCGGGCGCCCGGGCTCCGGCAGGGGCCAGCTTGGGGCGGATGCCGGTGTAGCTTGGGTGCAGGCGGGATTCGTCGAGGGCCGGATAGTAGCGCCGGATGGCGGTTATGAAGCGCTCGAAGTTCGCCGAGTCGAAGCTGTAGTCGTCGTCCTTCTGCCAGATCACGTCCGGGCCGAACTTGGCCTGGCCGCCCATGTCGAGAGTGACGTGAACGCCGAGGCCCCCCGGCTCGGCAACGGGATAGACCAGGCGCTCGAATGGCGAACGGCCGGAGAGGGCGTAGTAGTGTCCTTTGGCGAAATAGCCGCGATGCGCTCCGCCCACCTGCGCCGCCATGTTCGGCGCGTTCAGCCCCGCCGCGTTCACCACCAGATTGGCGTCGAGTTCGTAACCGTCGCAGGCCACCTGCACGCCACCGGCAATCGCCTTGATTTCCTGAACATCCGTGAGGAAGGCGATCATGCCGCCGCCAGCCTCGATGTCGCCGACGAGGCTCAGCATGAAGGCGTGGCTGTCGATGATGCCGGTGGATTCGGAAAAGACCCCCGCCAGTGCCTCTACCTCCGGTTCAAGCTCCAGCACCTCGTCCCGATCCAGCCAGGGCAACTCTCCAACGCCGTTGATGCGCGCCTGCTTCTGATAATCGCGCAGCACGCCGAACTGCTCCTCGGAGGTGGCGACGATGATCTTGCCGATGCGCCTGTGCGGCACCTTGTAGGCGTCGCAGTGGGCATAGAGCATGGCCTTGCCGCGCACGCACATTTCGGCCTTGACGGAACCGGTGGGGTAGTAGATGCCGGCGTGGATGACCTCCGAGTTGCGGCTGGAGGTTTCCGAGCCGATCACGTCGTGCCGTTCGAGCACGACCACCTCGCGCCCGGCGCGAGCCAGCGCTCTTGCCGCGGCGAGGCCCACGACACCGGCGCCGATCACGACCACGTCGCAGCGTTCAGCCACGCTCGCGCCTCGCCGCGAGCCATGCGCGGCCCTTCTCCCAGGCGCGCTGGGCACCGCCGCCGGTCACGAAACGCTCTGTCAGCGTCTGTTGGTCGCCGTCGAAGTTGCGCCACAGTGCCTCCACATAGGGGTTGCCGGTGGCGGCGAGGCGGCGATAGAGGCCCTCCCGCTCGATCTCGCCGAGCACGTCGCGATAGTGGTCGAGAACGTGCCGGTCCAGAAGAACACTCGCCGCCCGGGCGCCCGAAAGCGCGCCACTGCCCACCTTGCCGATGCGCTCGAGCGCCCCGAGGGTCACGGCGCCGGACAGCTCGAACGGCTGCACGCCCTCGCGGCGAGCCGTCGATTGAATTCCTCGCCAGAGTCGGTCGAGTTCCACAGGCGGCAGCGATTTCAGCGCCTCCGGCGCTTCGGCAATCCTGCGCCGCGTTTGCTCCACCGTTTCGCGCAGACCCTCCGCCGACAGAGGCGGCGTGTCGAACGCGGTCGCCGTGCGGTCGCTGAACTGCGCCACGGAGTCGAGCAGATCATCCACATGCTCAATCGACGCCGCGTCTTCCACCACTCCTTGCCGTTCGAGTTCCTCCGCGAGTTCCCTGAGATAGGTGCGCGAGCCGTACGCAACATCGCTCACCACCGCGAGCAGGAGCATGGGCGAAAGGTGGAATGTGGCGAGGCTCGCGAGTTCGACGAAGTTGCCGACGGTCTTGCGCGCCACATAGTTCTCGACACGGTCATCGGAACCCGCACTGGAAGATGGCGCGCCACCCATGTCCTCCGCCATGAAGTCCAGCATCTGGCCGACGAAGATGCGATAGGTCTTGGCGTTGCGGAACGCCTTGGGCAACAGCAAAGCCGCAGACTCGCGCAGGGTGCCGCCAAGGACGCCAGCAAGCCCCCGCACGGTGCGCTCCGGCAGCGACAACCCGTAGCTCAAGTGCTCCACAATGCGCTCGGCTCCCGGCGCGCGGGTCTTGTCGCGCCCGGCCTTGCCGACTGCTGGAAGTTTCATGGCGCGAATTGAACCACGGCTTTGGTTGTTGTAGGGCTGGTGTTTGCCTTTGGTGCCTTTGCGCACAGTTCCCTGGCGCGGCGTACCCCCCACCGAAAAAGCCTGGCGGCTTTTTCGACTCCCCCCCTTGGGGAGGAGTGATGTGTGTCGCGAGGTTGCCGGGGCCTTCAACGCCCCTCCTGTAAACAGGAGCGAAGCAGGAAGGCCCCGATAGCTTGCTTGCTACGGTTATCACTCCCCCCCTTGGGGGGAGTCGAAAAAGCCGCTAGGCTTTTTCGGTGGGGGGTACGCCGCGCCACGGAACTAAACCAGAGGCCCGCTAGGAGGCAAACGGCGCGGGCTTCTAGCCAGAGTGGTGAGCGCAAGCGAACCCGGAGGCAAGCAGTTGCGTGAGCAACTGCGGACGCGCTCGTTGGAGCGCGCTAGGAGGCTGCGCCGTAGAAACGGCGCTGGCTCCTAGCCGGAGCTGCGAGCGGATGCGAGCACGAAGGCCAGCAGTTCGCGCAGCGAACTGCCGACGCGCCCGCAAGGGCGCGCTAGTCGCCCGTCAGCGCGGGTACAATGCGCGAGCCAAGCGCAAGGGGAGGATGCATGGCGAAGCAGGGCGTGGTGCCCGACGATTTGACGCGCCCGTTCTGGGAGGCGGCGAACGACGAGCGCTTGGTGATCCAGAACTGCATCTCATGCGATCGCCTGCAGCATCCGCCCGCGCGGGTCTGCCGAGGCTGCGGCTCCGATGCTTCCCTCGATTGGAAGGAGATGAGCGGGCGCGGCACCATCTACAACTACGGCGTCGTTCACGACTGCCCCATCCGCCTGCTGCAGGAGGATCAACCCTTCAACGTCGCCGTGGTGATGCTGGCGGAAGACCCCGGCATCCAGATGTATTCGCACCTGCCCGGGACGCCGGTGGACGAGGTGCCCGTCGGCGCCGAGGTCGAGGTGATGTTCGAGGCCACGGTCAATGGCCAAATGGTGCCGGAGTGGCGGGTTTCCGGAGAGCAGGAATGACCGAGAACGCCCCCGCATCCATGTATCGCACCGAAGAGGGCACAGGCCTCTGGGAGCATCGCGGCAAGGTCGCTGCGGTGGGCGTCGGCCACTCTCCCACGGCTCGGCGCTGGGACGGCCACCCGGAAACCTGCGTCGGCGCCATCAGCCTCATCGCCCTGCGCCGCGCCATCGAGGACGCCGGCGTGGACCCTGCCGAAATCGACGGCCTCGTAATGGACCCCGTCACCACCACCGGCGCCTACTGGCCCAAGGACAAGCCGGTGCCGGCCGAAGTGGTGGACGCCTTCAACGCCACCGACAACCCGCTCGACGGCATCGCCGGCCTGAGCGCCGAGTGGATTCTCAAGAACATGCCGGAACTCACCGGCATCGACTTCACCATGTACGGCCCCGGCTGCATGTCGAACGCCATCTGCGTCGCCGCCCAGGCCGTGGGCGATGGCCTCGCGCACACCTGCCTCGTGCTCAAGAGCTGGCACAACTACGAGGGGCGCTACTACCAAGGCGGCGCCAACGCCGGCCGCGACCTGCCCGGCACGGCGGCCTTGCACGCCCTTTGGGGCACGCCGGCCTGCTACGGCACGGCGCTGCAATTTGCCGAGTACTGCCGCAAGTACGGCAAGAACCACGACATGATGGCGCCGTTCATCGAGAACTCGCGCCGGAACGGGCTCAAGTTCCCCGAGGGCTATTGGGCCAGCCACCGCCCGGAGGAGATCACGCCGGAGGACTACAAGGCCGCCCGCTGGATTGCCAAGCCGGCCAACCTCTTCGACAACGACCTGCCCATCATGGTCTCCGCCGCCTATCTCTACACCACCGCGGAACGCGCCCGAAACATGCGCCAGAAGCCCGTGTACATCCTGGGCCACGCCGCCAGCAACACCCGTCCGCGCAGCTTGACGCCAACGCTCGACGAGGTGGAGGAAGACACCGCCCGCACGGCGCGGAAGATCTACGAAGGCGCCGGCATCACCGCCGCCGACCTCTCCTTCGAGAACATGTACGACGGCTTTACCCAGTTCCACCAGTTCCACATCGAGGGGCTCGGCTATCGCGGCATGAAGTTCGGCGAGGCGCTAGATTTCTACCAAACCGACATCTCCATCCACGGCCCCAATCCCATCCTGCCGAGCGGCGGCAACATCGGCTGCGGCCGGAGCCGGTTCTGGATGCACACCGACTGCATCCAGCAGATCCAGCAGCGCGCCGGGGAGCGTCAGGTGACCGGCGTGAAGCCGGAGATCGCCGTTTCCGGCGGGCCGATGCCCCTGGGCGGCCGCTTCACGGTTTGGAGTGCCACCCCGGACTAGACCAGGCGGCGCCGGCATGTTCTGCAACCACAAGTAAGCAAGGACGCAACTCCATGATTCTCATCAGCTTCGACATCGACGGCACCCTCACGGTTGGCGACCCGCCCGGCATCCTGTCGGTGGAACTGGTGCGCGCCGTCAAGGAACAGGGCTGTCTGGTGGGAAGCTGCTCGGATCGACCCATCAGCGCCCAGCGCGCCATCTGGGCCAGCCACGAGATCGAGGTGGACTTCACCGTCTCCAAGCACATGCTGCCGGACGTGAAGGCCGAGTTCGCAGCGGACGTGTACTACCACATCGGCGACCGCGAGGACTTGGACAAGCGCCCGGCCCTCGAGGCGGGGTTCGAGTTCCTCTGGCCCCACGAGGCCGCCGAGATGCCTTGGGTCGAGGAAGCCTGACGCGCAAAGGCCAAACGCCTTGAAGACGCACTATCCGAACATCGGACTGCACGTTCCGTCGCTGCTGCTGCCAGCTCCTGGCATCGCGCTCGAGACGTGGGCGGTGATTGCCTGCGACCAGCACACCTCCGAGCCGGACTATTGGACCGAGACCCGTCGCTTGGTCGGCGAGGCACCATCCACTCTCGACTTGGTGCTGCCGGAAGCGCTGCTGGCACAAGGCGACCGCGACGCTGCCATCGCCACGATTCACCGCAACATGGATCGCCACCTCGAGCGCGGCGTTCTGACGGAGCAGCCTCCCGGATTCATGCTGGTGGAACGCGACGTGGGGCGCGAACATCCCCGGCGCGGGCTGATCGTGGCGCTGGACCTCGAGTGCTTCGACCATCGCGACGAGGCCCGGGAACTCATCCGCAGCACCGAGGGAACGGACGTGCGACGGCTGCCGGCCCGCGCCGCAGTCCGCCGCGGCGCCGTTCTGGAAACCCCACACATCCTGGTGCTGCTGAACGACCCGGACGGCACCGTCATCGAACCCCTGTTCGAGGCCCCCGGAACCGCCGCCTACGATTTCGACCTCATGCAAGGCGGCGGCCGGGTGCGCGGCTGGCCGATCCAGGACGAACCCCGCATCGAGGCCGTTGCGGCGCGCATCGCCGCACTGCGGCAGGGCGAGCCGCCAATGGCCTATGCGATGGGCGACGGCAACCATTCCTTCGCCGCCGCCCGCGTGGTGTGGGAGGAGCTCCGCGACGCCGGCGCGCCAGCAGACCATCCGGCGCGGTATGCCCTGGTGGAACTCGTCAACATCCACGACAGCGCCCTAGCCTTTGAAGCCATCCACCGGCTGGTGGCCGAAGTCGAACCAACGGCCCTCCTCACGGCAATGGCCGAGCACTTCGACGGTGCTGGATTCGCCCTCGAACGCCAGGAGTCGCTGGCGCAATGGAACGAGGCAAGGAACCAAGCAAGTGCCGGGCACACCATCCCTTTCGTCCAGGGCACCGCGTCCGAAACCACCTTCGGGGTAGCCCGAATCGAATCACCCACAGCTCAACTAGCCGCCACCACCCTACAACGCTTCCTGGACGACCGCCTGCAAGCACTCCCCGGCACACCCGACCTAGACTTCATCCACGGCGAAGACACCCTGCTCGACCTAGTGCAGAGCCGCCCCGACCGCATCGGCTTCCTCCTCCCCGCCCTGGACAAGCACGAACTCTTCACCAGCGTCACCCGCGACGGCGCCACCCCCCGCAAAACCTTTTCCCTAGGCGAAGCCCATGAAAAGCGCTACTACATCGAATGCCGCCGCATCTCGAACCGCTGACAGGTAAGTTGTGAACGACGCTGAGCTAGAGCACTTCCTAGAGAAGCACCCGCGTCTCTATCACATGGCAGAACCCGGCGCATGGCCTGGGATTCAGCGAAATGGGTTGTTGAGCACGTCGGCCTTGCTGGACCTCTATGGTGTTGCCGGGCAGCGACGCATCGAGCTCGAGTCGGAGCGGCGACCTGTTTCGGAACGGCTCCACCGTCGTGGTCTCCCTGCTGCGGTTGTGCGCGACCAAGGACCCATCAACGAGAAAAAGCTCCGCCAAGCGTTGCCTCCAACGATCGAGTGCCGAGATTGGTACGAGTTTCTCAATGGCAAGGTGTTTTTCTGGGCCACGCAGGACAGGCTCTATCGCATGGCAAAGGCCTATCGAGACCGTCCCCGCGAAGTGCTCGTGATCGACACGCGACGATTTGTGGATGCATACCGAGAACGCATCTGGCTCTGCCACATGAACAGCGGCGCGACGATGTTCGGAAGCCATTGTCGCTCCTTTGATACGTTCCGGAGGATTGCCGATTACCCGTATAGGGAACGCCGCAAGGAGGCTGCGGAGGTTTGCGTTGATGGCGGTGTCCCCAATGTGGTCCGATTTGTTCGGCAGGTGCGCGAACTGCGGTGGAATACTTGGGGGCCGACTATCTACCGTTCGGATGGCGATTCCTCTTGAAGGTCACCGTCCTCAACGGCGGGTGGGCTGCCCAACACGCCTTCGGAGTCGTCGTGCCGTGGGGATGCGGGAGCGCCAGTGATGGCGTTCGGTTCCCCTGGAGTGGGTTCGATAACCGCATCGGCCGACGCGGCCTCCTTTTTGGGCGGTAGCAGGCCGATCTGGCGTTCTATCCGGTCCAGACGATCGTGGATGCCTGTGGCCATTTCAGCGTTATTTTGGAACAGTTCATACGCCGCGAAGACAAGCGCTGCGACCGCAACTATTACACCAACACCCCCTGCCAACGTCAGATTCCTCGTATATGTCGAGGCGTCTTTCGCAGACTCCTCCGCAGCTAAGGTGCTTTTCCGCAGGCTGTACAATTCGCCCTTGAAGGCGCTGACAACTCCAGTCGTCCCGACTCCGGCCTTGTCAAGGTATTGGTGGGCCTTTAGGCCTTGCTTTCTAGATCGAAACACCACCAAATCCTTCGGTGGAGGGTCCGCAATGCTGCTGGGTGGCCGTGTCCAGTACTCGTGCCTTGTCAGCTTCGTGAATTCGACCCAAAGGAACGGGTCACCCCCGATGATGTCATAGTCGTTGGCAGTGAGGTTATGGAGCGGAATGAGCAAAGGGCCCACAAAACCCGGATCCACGATCGGGCCAGTCCCCAATAGGATTCCCCTGTGGACATGCCGGATGTGGAGGTTGAACCGAACCGCAATGTACTGCGGGAGACGGAATTCCACCCCGGTCTCCAAGTAGGTTATAGAGTTCTTCGGAAGCCGTACACGCTTCCTCTCGGTGATCGGTATCTCGTCCGGGGCACGTGAGTCTCCATCCTGCTCCCACAGGTATAGAGTTCCGAGGAATGGAATCGTATAGGTTGCCGGGTTTAGGGAATTCCCATCTTTGCTGAACGGATGCACAAGGCACCCTTTATTGGCATAGCGGACGATGTCCGCGGAGTTGAGCATCGACGACGCCACGTCGGGCAATGGGTCAATGGAGTAGTGCGTGGATTTCGTCCAATCATGATCGGACATGGCTTGTTCCTTTCGCTTTCTGATGCGTGGTCCCATCTCCCGGCTCGCCGGTGACGTCTTGGAGCCACCCACTGCGAGGTAAGATGTCGCATGGTGACGGTCCAAGCCAATCCACCTTGCGTCCGACGGCAGCCTCCACTCGGCCCATCATTTCTAACGCCTCGGCTCCGAAGTAGTCCAGATGGTTCAGAACGATCTTCGTGGGTGCATTCGCCGCAATCGCGGCACGCACAACCTCGGCGTCGAAGTGACCCACCCGCCGAATCCGTTCGGTAACAGTGGTACGTTCGCAAAGCGCTGGCCGGCCAGCCGCCCGACCAACCTGCCACCAAGTCGTCTCATTCGGAAGCGGCCCCGAATCTCCAGCAACCCGAATCGGAAACGCCCGAATTACGAGCACTACTTCATCCACGTCCAAAGGACTCACCCCTGCCTCCGCCACAAACGTCGCCGCCGTCGTGTCCCGACTTGTGGCCTTCGGGTAATCCGCCGCCTGCAAGTTCGACAGCCCAAACCCTTGCGTCCCTTCCACGATCACCCGTTCGTCACCGTCCAGCGCTTCCCTAAGCACATCGCGCACCGGCCCCGTCGCGAATCGCTGCAAGAACGGATGGCATCGAGCAAGGTTGTCGCCAGACGACCGCTCTATCCGCTCCACAAGCGCCGCCCCCGTCCCGCTCGCCGTCGAGCCAATCCGCTTCGCAAGGCCGGAAGCCGCCTCCTGCTCCCTGTGCTCTTGCGTAATCACAAACGCCATCGGGTCGATGCGTAGCCGCTCCGGTGCCAGTCCAATGCGGTCGATTTCTTCCGCCAGAACATCGGCGTCGATCAAGGAACCAGGCCCCAGAACGCAAAGAACATCTGGCAAAAGTGCCGCAGTTGGCAAGTGGCGAAACGTGTGCTTGCGGCCTTCATCATCGTACGCAGTGTGCCCAGCGTTGGATCCTCCTACACGCACGGCAACCCCAGCCCCCTGCCTCTTCGCCAGAAAGTGCGCGACCTTGCCCTTTCCTTCGGAACCAAATTGCGCACCGACGATCACGGTCACAGGCATTGGCTAGCCCTCCTCCTCATGCAGCCGAGCATCCAGTCTCTCGCCAAGCAGGTTGCGCATGTCGCCTCTAGAGCTGTCGTTGTCGACAGTCACGTCGGCCCAACGCGCCAAGTCACGAACCCCGCCTTCCACCTCATGTCGCGCCGCAGCGTCGAACTCCGCAGCAGAACCGCCGCCATTCGGGTATCTCTCGCGGCGCAGGCGTTTTGGGGCAGAGATATGGACGTGCCGAAACCTCGGCCCGAACCGTTCCACCCAGAATGCCCGGTCTTCCGGCCAACGGAGCCCGTCGATCACCAAATCAGCCTCGTCTTCCCCAAACCGGCAAAGCAAGCGGCTGTTCAGCCAGCGTTGTCCCGGATCGAGATGCACAGCATGGCCTAGCCGCTGAAGTGTGTCCCGATCAGCCTGCTTCCCCTGCTCCGCCGCAAGGTCCGCCAGCACCCGGCTGTAGCGGCCGTAGCGGAAACCGACTGCCTCGAACATCCGCGCGGCCGTCGTCTTGCCTGCAGCGATAGGGCCGCCGATGCCGATGACGCGCCGCGGATGCACCGTTCGCTCTAGATCTGGCACGATCAGATAGTCCTCTTCGACCGTCCCGAGCCCTTCGAACTTCCCTGCCCAAAAGTAAAGCCCCACGATTGCCGCGGTGATGGCGTCGAGTTCGTCGTGCGTCACCTTTTGCCGAACGAAATCCCCGGTGATCCCAAACAGCTCCAGCCCCTTTTTCAGGTGCTCCACTCCGGCACCCTTCCGCGGGATGTTCATGATGTCCTGCGCGGCACCCGGATAGCTTTCGATGACGGGAATGCCGCACTTGCGCAATGCGGTCGCCAACCGAATCCCGCGCGCTGTCAGGCGCTGCATGCTGGGGATCAGGCACGGATAGACGTTGATGCCGCGTCGCTTCAGCGTCCGCTCGCAGATGCGCATGATGCCGAACTCGTCGCGCCCGGGGTCATGATCTTCGACCCGGATGCGCCCCGATGGCAGCGAAAGTGGCGAGTCGATTGACACGAGGTCCGGGCGAGCCTGTTCGACGGCCGCCATGATCTCGTCGTCCGTTCCGATCATTTGCGTTTTGGCGAGCGGCCCGCGCAGTTCGCACCAACCGCTCGGCCTTGACTCGGACCCGGTAAGGTCGATTCCAACCACGCAGACTTCCGCCGGCATCGCAAGTATCAGCCTGTCATACGTCATCGCCGAGCCGACCGGGCTCGAAAATGCCGGTACACGCACACTCCCGGACGAGCCATCGAGGCGCAGCCTCGCCGGACTGCGGGCGAAGCTACCTGCGAACGTCGCAACCGCGTCGTTTTCGTCCGCCGCAATCTGCCCAACGGCGTGATCCAAAATGGGCTTCATGCCCTCGACATCGGCGTGGTTGTAGCGAACCAGTCTTTCACCGGCCTCCACGTTACCGGAGATGTACTCGTACCAGAGCAGAACCGCTTGGGCACCGTCAATGTCCCCGACGCCGTCGGGCCGCTCCACATCCAGCGCCGTCTCCACTTCCTTCTGTCCGCCGGCCAAAGACGCCCTGCGAACGAGGTACCGGAGATCGACGTGCGCCGCTGGCAGCCGGATGCCGGGCACGTATTTCGTCAGGAATTTGAGGTCGAAGAGGGTGCCGTTGAAGGTGACGATGCACTTGGCCCGCTCGATGAGGTCGATTGCCGCGTTGTCACCGTCGTCGCCGGTTCCCATGACGTAGCAGGCGTATTCGTCGCCTCTGGCGCAGCCGATCAGCGTGATCGTGTCGTAGTGGAGGCTCAGGCCCGTCGTCTCAATGTCTAGGAACACAGTCTGCGCCGCGAACGACGTGGCGATTCGAAAGTGCTCCCGAGGTGGAAGCCGCTCGGCAAAGAATTCCGTGTCTTCGGCGTCAAGGGCTCTGCGCGAAGCCTCGATGGCTTCAAGCATTGGGTCCATGGGAGGGCCAAAGAGCACCCTCTGCCCGCTACGGGCCACTTCGAGGTCGTCCCACGTCTCGATCCCCCCATCCCAGAGCTTGCGCTCGGTGCGCAACCCAATTCGTGGCAGGTGGAGGAACGTACGTTCCAGCGGGCGGATCGACCGATCTACACTTGCGTCGAACCGATCGGCGGCGGGGTTGAGCTGAGAGTTCTGGCGCAATCCGTCCAACTCAAGCGTAGGACGCATGTCAAGCCTCTGCGGATTGGCTCCCTGCGACGCCATGGATACGAGCATACCAGTAGCAGCGTGACTGGTGGTTGGTGAGGCAAGAGACGCAGCGAGCAGGTGAGTTGCGAGGCCATGGACGCGTCTCAAGGTCACTTGGATGGCGCGGCGAGTCGCCCATCGGCGGACGTCTTTCCCGGTAAACAGCCCGGCGGCCGCATCGACGGAGTTCCGTGCGGTCCGCGCATGCATTCGCCCCCGTGAGGCCCGCCTCTTCCGAAGGCGCATCTGCTACGATCCGGGCTTCGGCACCAAGAGGCAGGGCAGTGAGCGACGAGGCGATTACATACGTCACGGACGAGATGCGCGCCGCGCAAGGGGTGTGGGGCGAGTCGCGCACGGCGCCGCCCATCACGGAAACCGACATCCGTCGCTGGGCCATGGCCACGCATTACCCCGAAACTCCGCCACGCATCTACTGGGATGCCGAATACGCCGCCGCCACGCGCTGGGGTGGCATCATCGCGCCGCCGGATTTCAATCCTTTCGCCTGGCCCGTGGAACGCCCCAAGGGCGGTTCGCCGGCACTCGCCGGCCAGCGTCCCGACGGCAAGCCTCTCACCGGCATGAACGGCGGCCAGACCGACACCTACGGCGCACCCATGCGCCCCGGTGATGTCATCAGCGCCCGCACACGGCTGGTGGACTGGAATGAGCGCGAAGGTCGCTTGGGGCACACGCTTTACGTTCGGAGCGAAATCGAGTGGCGCAACCAGAACGGCGAACTCGTCAAGACCCGAATGTCCATCGGCATCCGCTACTGATCGAAGCACCTGGCGCGAGCCAATCCACAGGAGACAACCATGACTGTCAGCTATGAACAGATCAAGATCGGCGACAAGCTGCCGGATTGGTCCCGCAAGACCGGCTTCGCGGAGTGGAACCGCTACGCCGCCGTGAATGAGGAGTTCGTCCCCTTCCACATGGACGACGAGGCCGGCCGTCGCGCCGGCAACGAGCAGGGCGCCTTCGGCATGGGCAACCTGCGCTATGCCTACATCGTCAACGCCTTGCGCGAGTGGATCGGCGACGACGCCATCGTCCGCGAGGTCGGCTGCCAGTACCGCGCCATCAACCAGAAGGACGATGTGCTCACGGTCACGGGCGAAGTCACGGCGAAGAAAGCCGAAGACGGCGAGAACCGCGTGTATCTCGACATCAACGTCGTCACGCAAACGGGTGCTCCGACCTGCCCGGGCCACGCGGTGGTGGCGCTGTAGGGACGCGTCCCGTAGGGGCGACGCATGCGTCGCCCGTGTCCGGCTGCCGACAACGCGCCTTTGAGGCCCGATGGAGGGCATGATGGCCTTACTCCGGTGCGGCCCGTCTTGACGGCATGACATTCGACGAGGGCAACATGACCTACGCCGGCGAACGCACGATCTTCGATGCCGACAGCCACCTCATGGAGCTGCCGGACTTCCTCTCGCGCCACGTTGAATCCGACATGCGCGAGCGCATCCCGTCACTCGACGACATTCGGCTGGCGGACGTGGGCGACCAGATGCGCTCCTTCGACGGCGCCGAGGGCCATGCCCCGGATGTCGTGCGAGAACTCACCGCGCTCGGCGACAGGCTCACCCGCGGCCCCAAGTGGCATCAGGCGCTGGGCTCCTTCAGCGGCACCGAACGCGGCCTGGCCCTCGACCTCCTCGGCTTCGAACGGCAGGTGATCTTCTCCTCCTTCTGCGCCACCAAGATCTTCGGCACCGAAGACGTGCCGGCCCGCTACGCCGCGGCCGACGCCCACAACCGCGCCATGGCCGAGTTCTGCGCCGGCGACTCCCGCCTGATCGGCGTGGCCATGGCGCCGCTCGACGACCCGAACCGCGCCCTCGCCAGCATCGACGCTGCCTTGGCACTCGGTCTCGGCGCGATGTGGATCCCCTCCCACGCCCCCGGCGGACGCTCGCCAGGTCATCGGGATCACGACGCCATCTGGCGGCGGCTCCAGGACAGGCGCACCCCGTTCATCCTCCATGTCGGCAGTTCCAGCCTCAGCATCCCGAACGAGTGGATGAACGACGGCCACTCGGAACGCATGAGCGCCCGTGGCCGCGCCGAGGTGATCGGCTCGAAGGACCTCACCGTCATCTTCCACTCCGCGCAACGCTTCATCTCGACGCTGGTGCTCGACGGCGTGCTGGAACGGTTCCCGAAGCTCACCGGCGGCGTGATCGAGCTAGGCGCGGGTTGGGTGCCAGACACGATCCGCCGGCTCGACCACGCCGTGGACATCTGGGCCCGCTCCGAGCCACACCTAGCCGAGTTCCAGCGCAAACCCTCCGAACAGTTCCGCGACCAACTGCGCTTCACGCCCTACCCGTTCGAGGATGTGGGGCAACTGATTCGCGAGTCCATGCCGGAACTGTATCTCTTCTCGTCCGACTACCCTCACGCCGAAGGCGGACGCGACCCCGTCGGCCGCTTCACGAGGGCCTTGGAAGGAACCGAGCCGGAGCGACAGGCCGCCTTCTTCGCCGACAACGCCCGCACGCTCTACCCCGCATCATGAGCGGTGCTTCCGGGCTCGGTCGGCGTGTGTTGCTCAAGGCCGCATCCGCCACGCTGCTGCTCACTCCATCGCGCTCGTTCGCCACAAACGCAGGGGAGTCGTCTGCCATGCCAGAGAAGGCCCGCGCCACCGTCCTCGACCGCTCCTTCGCAACCGACCTCGTCCCTGGCGACTGCGAATACCGGGTCGCGCTGCCGCCGGGCTACGCAGCCGAGCGCGAGTCTCCCTACCCGTTCCTGCTCGTGATGCACGGAGGAGGCGGCAGCCGCGACTTCCTCTCCGCGGTGCTTCCAGCGCTTGAAGAGGCGTGGAACGCCGGCAACCTCGACCCTTGCGTGGCCGCCTGCATGACGGCCGCCCGCTCCTTCTACATGGACTACCGGGACGGCACCGAGAGCTGGGAGACCCTCATGGTCACCGAGTTCCTCAGCGCCGTGCGCGACGAGTTCCATTGCGCCACGGAGCGCGGCAAGGTGGCGGTGACCGGCGTCTCCATGGGCGGCATGGGCAGCCTCCGCCTCGCCTTCAAGCACCCGCACCTCGTCGGCACGGTGGCCTCGCTGGAGCCAGCCACCGAGTCGAGCCTCGCCTACGAATCGCTGACGCCCGTGGACACCTTCTATCGCCAGGACATGTACATGGAGAAGTTCGGCAAGGACGGCCGGATCGACACCGAGTACTGGGCCGCCAACAACCCGGCGACGATTGCCGCGACGGCGCCCGAGAGACTGCGCAACACCGCCATCTACATCGAGGCCGGCAGCGAAGACGGCTTCGAGCTGCACCGAGGCACCGAGTTCGTCCACCGCGTTCTCTGGGACAACGACATCAAGCACGAGTACCACCACATCCTCGGCGCCGACCACATCGGCAAGACCCTGGAAGAACGCACCCGCTACGCTCTCGACTTCATCGGCCGCCAATGGAATCCGCCGCCCGCGGACCAGGAGGTGGCCGAGTTCCGCCGGCTCATCGCCCCCATGCGGCAGCAAGCCGGTCTCGAACCGTAGCTTGGCGCTCGCGCGGCAAGTCGATCGGCGCTGACCCGCGTCGCCAATGTCCAAGGCCGCACAAGGCGTCAATGTTGCACAGGGCGCGGTGGCGATGAACTACAGACCGGCGCGGGATTCCGCAGCACGCTGGGCCGGTCCAGCGACAGCCGAGCCAGGCAAGTGCCGCGAGCGTTCAAGCATCCCGTCGCCCCAACCCGGCGACACCAGCCCGCCGGCAGTTCGCGCAGCCGGCAGCCGACGCGCGCCTGTGCTAACGTCCTCTCCGTCGGCCGGCGTCGTGCCCGAGGAGAACGCCATGCCCACCGCCCCGCAGCCCCTTCCCGCCCCCGCGCACGGCCGGCCCGCGTCGCCGCAGCCCACGTCGGTCGAGTACCCGGAATCGGACGGTAGGCCGATGGCCGAGACGGACCTTCACCGGCGCGTCATCCTCGACGTCTCCACCGCGCTCGAAAGCCGCTACCGCAGCCGGGCGGACGTGTACGTCGGCGGCGACCTGATGATGTACTACGTGGAGGGGAACAGGAAGCTCTCGATCTCGCCGGACGTGTTCGTCGCCTTCGGCCCCTCTCCGGAGCCGCCGCGCCGGGTGTGGAAAACCTGGGAGGAGGGCAAGCTTGCCGACTTCGCGCTGGAGGTGACCTCGAAGGGCACCCGCGCGAGGGACGGCGGGCGGAAACGCCGGCTTTGCGAGCACCTGGAGGTCACGGAGTACTGGCGGTTCGACCCCACGGGGGAATACCACGATCCGGTGCTGCAGGGCCATCGCCTGAACGCCGGCGGCACCTACGAGCCTGTGCCGCTGGCGACGACGGCCGAAGGAATGCTCTGCGGCGAGTCGAAGGTGCTCGCACTGCGTCTGTGCGCGCACGACAACCTCCTGCGCCTGTTCGACCCGCGCACCTGCAACTTCCTGCAGACGAACAAGGAAAAGGACGCGGCCCTCGCGGAGGAACGCCGGGCCCGCGAGGCCGCCGAGGCGGAAGTCGAGCAACTCAAGCGCCGCCTCGCCCTCAACCTCGACTGAACCCCGAGGCATCCGCGGACGCTGCCTGCACGCGAGGGTTCCTCAAAGCCGTTCGCGGAGGAAGCGACCCGTGTGGGATCGTTCGGTTGCCGCGACCACTTCCGGGCGGCCTGTCACAACCACCTCGCCGCCGCCTCGGCCCCCTTCCGGGCCCAGATCGATGATGTGATCGGCGGTCTTGATCACGTCCAGGTGGTGCTCGATCACCAGCACCGTGTGGCCGGCGTCCACCAGTCGGTGCAGGCATTCGAGGAGGCGGGAGATGTCGGCGAGATGCAGTCCCGTGGTGGGTTCGTCGAGGATGTAGAGGATGTGGCCTCGGCGCTGGAGCTTGGCGAGTTCCGCGCCCAGCTTCACGCGCTGCGCCTCGCCTCCGGATAGCGTCGTGGCGGACTGGCCGAGGGTGAGATAGCTGAGGCCGAGGTCGTTCAACACCTTGAGCTTGCGGCCGATGGCAGGAAGGTCCGCGAAGAAGCCGCCGCCTTCCTCGATGGACATGTCGAGCACATCGGCAATGGTCTTGTCCTTGTGCGTGATTTCCAGCGTTGCGGCATTGAAGCGCTGGCCCTTGCAGGAGGCGCACACCACTTCCACGTCCGGCATGAAGTAGAGCTTGGTGGCGATCACCCCCTCGCCCTGGCATTCCTCGCAGCGCCCGCCCTTGACGTTGAAACTGAACCGTCCGGGCTTGTAGCCACGCTCCTTGGCGAGTTCCGTGCCGGCGAACAGGGTGCGGATCTGGTCGTAGAAGCCGACATAGGTGGAGGGGTTGGAACGGCTGTTGCGACCGATGGGCGATTGGTCGATGTTGATGACGCGGGTGAGGTGATCGACGCCGTCGATGCCGTCGTGAGTGCCGGAGAGAGACCGCGGGTCCACCAGCCGCTTCCACAGCTCCTTGTAGAGAATCTCGTTCACGAGCGTCGACTTGCCGGAGCCCGACGCGCCGGTGACACAGATGAACTGGCCAAGGGGAACTTCCACGTCGATGCCCTTGAGGTTGTTCTCGGCGGCTCCGCGAATGGTGAGGCGCTTGGCCGAAGCCTCACGGCGCGTCGGCGGCATCGGGATGGATTCACGTCCGGAGAGGTAGCGCCCGGTGGCGGATGCACCGCACGCGAGGATGTCCTCAAGCGAACCCGTTGCCACCACCTCGCCGCCGTGGATGCCGGGCCCCGGCCCCACCTCCACCACGAAGTCCGCCGCCCGGATGGTGTCCTCGTCGTGCTCCACCACCAGCACGGTGTTGCCGAGGTCGCAAAGCGAGCGCAACGTGTCGATCATCTTCACGTTGTCCTTCGGGTGCAGGCCGATGGAAGGCTCGTCGAGCACGTAGAGCATGCCCATGAGGCCCGAGCCGATCTGCGTCGAGAGGCGGATACGCTGCGCCTCGCCGCCGGAGAGCGTGCCGGAGGCGCGGCTGAAGTTGAGATAGTCGAGGCCGATGCCGAGCAGGAGGTCGATGCGCTTGCCGATCTCGGCCAGGATCTGCCGGCCCGCATCCGCCCGTGGCCCGGTCGGTTTCACGGAGTCGAGAAACGGTCGCAGTTCGTCGAAGTTCATCGATCCGAAGTCGTCGATGGTGCGCCCGGCGATGCGGAACTTGAGCCTCGTGGCGCGGAGCCTTGCGCCGTCGCAGTCTGGGCAGATGTGTTCCACCATCACCCGGTCAAGCCACGCCTCCATGCCGGAACTCGGCACATCGCGCTGCCGATACCAGCGGTAGTGCCGCTCGATGCCGCCGGCGATGCCCTGAAAGGCGAACGGCCGCCGAGTCCAGTTCTCCTTTCGAACCTTGGCGTCCGGCGGAATGCGCAGCTGCAATGGCTCGCCGCCGGTGCCGTAGAGCACTGCCTGGCGGGCCTCCTCGGTCAGGTCTTGCCAAGGCGTGTCGAGGCTGAAGCCGTGCTCCTCCGCCAGGGAATGCAGCGTGTAGCCCCGGTGGTTGTCGGGGCGGTAGGTGAAGGCGTCGCGCAGGAAGCAGCCATCCCGAATGCTGCGCTCTGGATTCGAGATCAGGAGGTCTTGATGGGTGCGCTTGTCGGTGCCGATGCCGCGGCAGGTGCGGCAGGCGCTTTCCGGATTGTTGAACATGAAGAAATCGGGAACGATGTCGCCGTACACGAGGCCGTGCGTCGGGCTGCCGAACTTATATGGCAGTACGCCTCCGTCGACTGGGGAAATGCCGGCACTTCCTTGCGCGTCAGCGGTCGGGGATGCTTCCCCGGCTGAAGGCTCCCTGGCAAACGTGGCGATTCGCTTCTTCGTGGCGCCGCCCACCACCCGCACGTGCATGAGCGAATCGCCCACGCGCAAGGCGTGCTCGACGCCGGCCTTGAGCTGCTTCTCCACATCGGGCGCGACCACGAACCGATCCACGAGCGCCGACATGCGTGCGCTCGGTGGCAGGGCATCCGGCGGATCCTCGTTGAGGTCCATCCGCTCTCCGTCGATCTCGACGTGCCGGCAGCCTTGCTTGCGCACTTCGGTGAACAGGAACTCCGGCGTCTCGCCATAGACCTCGAAGATCGGCGCATAGAGCTCCACTTCCGCCCCATTCGGCAGCGCCAGGATCGCCTCGACGACCTGCGCCGCCGAACGAATGGGCACGAGCTCGTCGGTGTAAGGGCAGTGCCCCTCGGCGATGGTGGCAAACAGCAGGTTGAGATAGCTCGCGACATCCGTGAGCGTGCCCACGGTGGAACGTGGGTTGCGGGCGATGGTCTTCTGCTCGATGGAGACGACGGGCGAGAGGCCAAAGACGAAATCCACATCCGGCTTCTCCACTTGCGCGATGTAGCGCTTGGCGAAGCTCGACAGCGACTCCATGTAACGCCGCTGGCCTTCGGCATAGATGGTGTCGAAGGCGAGCGAAGATTTCCCGGACCCGGAAAGGCCTGTCACGACCACGAGACGGTCGCGTGGAATCTCCACGGAAACGTCCTTCAAGTTGTGAACCCGCGACCCCTGCACCGCGATCGTCGTGCGAATCTGCGGCCGCTGCCTTCGCTTCGCCGCCGCCGATTCAGGCCGCGCCGCGCCGTTCCTTTTCCTCGCCATTGACCTCCCTCGAGAACTTCGGCGATTTCGACATCGTAGCAGCCCGTAGATCGACGCCGAGCTCCAGAGGCTGGGGCACCTTCTTCTTGATGCCGCGCCTATCCGGCGCTATCGTCGCCCGCCGCCGCTTTCGAGGCTCGCCGGCCGTGCCGCAAATCACTGTGCGCCAGCTTGAGAAGGTGTTTCGCGTGGCGGAGCGGCAGCCTGGGTTCTGGGGGGCAGTGCGCTCGCTGGCGCATCGGCGCTACCGCGAGGTGAAGGCCCTGCATGGCGTGGATTTCGATATCGAGCCAGGCGAACTGGTGGGTTACATCGGACCCAACGGCGCCGGCAAGTCCACCACCATCAAAATTCTCTCGGGCATCCTCACGCCGTCCGGCGGCGAATGCCAGGTCGCCGGACTGTCGCCCTGGCGCGACCGAGCCCGCCATGTGGCGCGGATTGGTGTGGTGTTCGGACAACGCTCGCAGCTTTGGTGGGACTTGCCGGTGATCGAGTCGTTCGACCTCCTGCGGGACATCTACGCCACTCCGACCAAGCAACATTCGAGGACGCAAGAAGAGCTTGCCGATCTTTTGGACCTCGAGCCCCTGTTCGACGTGCCCGTGCGGCAGCTGAGCCTTGGCCAGCGGGCGCGTTGCGATCTGGCGGCGTCGCTGCTGCACCGCCCCGACATCCTGTTCCTGGACGAGCCCACCATCGGCCTCGACGCCCCTTCGCGACTCGCGGTGCGCCAGTTCATCCGCCGGCAGAACAAGGAAAACGGCGTCACCGTGTTGCTCACCAGCCACGACATGGGCGACATCGAGGCATTGTGCGAACGGGTGATGGTCATCAATGACGGAACGCTGCTGCTTGACGGGCCGATGGACTCGCTGCGCTCACCCCGCTACCGGGAACGGCGCGTCGTCGTCGAGTTCGAGGAGGGCGAGACGCTGTCGGCCGAGCACCGCGCCCTGGCCGAAGGAGACGACGCCAGAGCCGAGTTCCGGGTGGCCGAGAACGCCGCGGCGTTTGTGGCGGAGCTCTCCGCGCGCTATCGCATCCGGGACCTGATCGTCGAGCATCCTCCCATCGAGGAGATCGTCCGCGACCTATACCGCTCCGCGCGCGGCTGACACATGCTGCGCCCGTATGTCGCCGTGCTAGGCGCACGCTACCGCGAGGTGCTCCAATACCGCTCGGCCGCGCTTGCCAATTCCGTCGTGCAGCTTTTCTGGGGCGGCATCCGGCTGATGGTGCTGGGGGCGTTCTTTGCCTCGGCGAACGCCGACCCGCCCATGGCCTTCGCCGCGGTGGTGGCCTACATCTGGCTAGGGCAGGCGTTCTTCGGCCTTCTGCCCTACTCGCTCGATCCGGACATCCAGCGCAAGTTCCTCGAAGGCAACGTCGCCTGGGAGCTGCTTCGCCCGGTGAATCTATATGCCTTCTGGTACGCGAGGACGTTTGCCCACCGGGTGGCTGACACAACCATCCGCATGCTGCCGCTGCTGTTCGTGGCGCTGTGGGTGCTGCCCTGGGTGGGGCTCGATGCGTGGGCACTGAAGCCACCCCCAAGCCTTGCGAGCGGCGTTGCCTTTGCCGCAGCACTCTTCGGCATGGCAGCTCTTGCCACCGCGGTGACCATGCTGTTCCAAACAACCCTGTTCTGGCTGGTTTCCGGGCGCGGCCTGCAGGCGTGCATGTACGGGCTCATTTCCCTGTTTTCGGGGCTTCTGGTGCCGTTGCCACTGCTGCCGCAGTGGCTTCAGCCAGTGTTGTACTGGCAGCCATTCCGGGGGCTGGGCGACACGCCGTTCCGCATCTACAGCGGCGACATTGCGGCATGGGCGGCACCCTTTGAGATCGCATTGCAGCTCGGCTGGACGGCCGTGTTCGTCGCGACAGGCTATGCCGTGCTGAGCCGCGGGCGTGAGCGACTGGTGATCCAAGGTGGATGAGACACCGTCGCCGTCGTCCGAGGCGGCATCGCCCAGGACAACCATCGCCGGCGTTCGACGCCGACGAAGGCCGGGAACCGCAGGACTGTACCTGCGGCTCATTGGCGTCAGCGTGCGTGGGCAGATGCAGTATCGCGGCACGTTCCTCGTCATGTCCTTCGGCCAGTTGCTGGCCCATTCGCTGGAACCGTTTGCCATCTGGGCGCTGTTCGACCGCTTCGGCAGCCTCGCCGTGTGGACGCTGCCGCAGGTGGCCCTGCTCTACGGCACCGTCAGCGTCTCGTTCGCCTTCACCGACGCTCTCGCGCGCGGCTTCGACCTGTTTAGCGATCAGTTCATCAAGACCGGCAACTTCGACCGAATCCTCCTCCGCCCGCGCCCCCTGGTGCCGCAGGTGGCAGGGCACGAATTCACGCTGTTCCGGGTCGGCCGCCTGCTGCCGGGCCTCGCGGTACTCGTATGGGCGCTGTGGTCGCTCGACATCGACTGGAATGCCGCCCGAGTGATCCTCCTCGCGCTGTCGCTGGCCGGCACCTTCCTTTTCTTCTACGGCCTCGTCATCCTGCAGGCGACGCTGGCCTTCTGGACCACCGAAACGCTGCACATCTTCAACCTCCTCACCTATGGCGGCGTCGAAACCGCGCAGTATCCGCTAGCGATCTACGCCCGCGACTTCCGCCGCTTCTTCACCTTCGTGATACCGCTAGGCTGCGTCACCTACTTCCCGCTCGTCGGCGTGATGGGAGTTCCCGATCCGCTCGGAAGCACAGCGTGGATGCAGTTCGCGGCGCCGCTCGCCGGGTTCGCGTTCTTCGGCACCGCGTTACTCGCCTGGCGCACGGGCGTCCGGCACTACACATCGACGGGGTCATAGCGGCTCGGAACCCTCGGTCAATGCGCCTCCGGTAGTGCGTAGAGGTCCTCAAGCGAGGGCCGCGGGGGTCGTCTGCGGCGGCGGTCAGGTCGCGAAGAAGGCCAGTTCGTCCACCTCGATCTGGCTGCGCGTGGTGAGCTTCACGGGCGTGGAGGCTTTCTCGATCACGCCGATGTCGGAGAGCCATTCGCAGGCGATGACCACATGCTCCACGTCGTGGTTGCGGGCGAAGTGGTGGGTGATCTCGGTGCTGGAGCGGGGTTCGCCACCCGACTCTTCGAGATACTCGAGCACCGGGGCGAAAATCTGCCGGGCACGGGGTTCGAGCCAGGCATCGATGGCGTCGAGTGCCGCGCCGTTGGCTGCGGCGGTGGTTCGGTGTTCCAACAGGTGTAGATAGATCGTCCGGTAGAGCGCGGGGTTCAGCCGCACCGCATCCGCAAGGGCTTCGCGGCCAACGATCTCGCCGGCGAGCCCCACCTCCGCCTCGGCCAAGGCCCGGGCGGTTTGCAGGATCCAAAGCGCCGTGTAGGCAGGATCGTCTTTCACCTCATGCCACTTGCGCGCCTTGTAGTGTGTGGTGAGCGCGTGCAGGACGCTGTTCATCACCTGAATCTGGGTGTCGCGGGCACCGATGTCCTGCAGCTCGGCGAACAGTCGGTCAATGGAGGGATCGCGGCTGAAGAGCAGGCGCCCCTTGGCGAACAGCGAATGGCCGAACATGTTGCGCGTGGAAGCCTCCAGGCGACGGCGAAACTCGGCGCGGGGCTCCACGGAGGCGTGGATGTTGATGTCGTCCATCGTCAGCGCGACGCCGTGGGCGTTCGTCTTCTGATCGTCGGTGCAGACCAGCACGAGATCGATGTCGGACTTGTCCCACACCTCGTCGTGGGAAAGGCTGCCGCAGAGGATGCCGGCGAGGATGTGGCGATCCTCCTGCACCTCTTCCATGAGGTCGTCGAGCGCCTGCTCGAACCGCTCGCGTGTGGTCGTTGGCATGTGCCGCCGCCATGACTGCCGTTTGTCTGCAGTTTAGGTGTTCCCCGAAAGAGGTGTTCCCCGAAAGAGGTGCTCCCCGAAAGAGGTGCTCCCCGAAAGAGGTGCTCCCCGAAAGAGGTGTTCCCCGAAAGGAGTTCCTCGGAAGGGAGGGCGCCTTGCTGGCAGATTGCCCCCCAGGACCCGTACCCGCTCAAGGCCCCAGACGAAGCCCGCCGGCAAGTGCCGAGCATGGAATCTTCTGCCAAGCGAGGCCCCTCTCCGGGGGGAAGGGGCATCCTGGCTGGCATCTTGCCCTCCTTCCAGGAATCGCCGCTTCAGCGGTGACGCGCCTTGCGGCGTCGAGGCCGCTTCCTGCCCGCTGCATCTGTTACCGGCTGTTCAGCCGTTTCTCACCTTCGTCCGCCCCCGCGCATCAACGACTTCCCATCACCGCCCTCTCGGCGCAAGACGACCCGGTCGGACTTCGCGGTCGTTCCATGCGGCTGCGCCTTGGGCGGGACTCGCATTCTGGGCATCGCCATCTCGGCATTCGGCGCTACACCTCCACGGCAAGGTGACGCCGTGCGTCCGACCTTTGCTGGCGCCGGAAGCGACAACGTCAAGTCGGGCTGGGCCACCGGCCCGACTGCGGCTGGACTGCTAGCACTCCGCATGGCTGAATGCGATTTCGCACGGTGCTATTCTATCCAGTCTGTGGAGGGGGCACAGCGCAATGAGAGAGATCGAACGGGCATTCGGGGACGCCGAAGCGGCGGCCGAGTCCGCGCGCAAGGCGGCGAGCGTCGTGGCGACCCGCGCCAGGGCGATGACGAAGGCCGCGAAGGAAGGCAACATCGGCGGCCTTCGCAAGGCGCAGGACGACCTCGATGCCGCCTTGTCCGCGTTGGCGGAGGAGGTTCGCGCCGCGCGCAGTGCGTGGCCGTGGTCGCCGGAGGAGGAGGTGGCATACCTCGGTGGCGACTACGCGGGCGAACTGCGCGCCGCCGCCGAGGAAGCGGGCGTGGCACTTCACGAACGCGACGGCTACCTGGTCGCCTACCCTTCGCTCGTGCGCATCCAGCCCGGCGACCGCGCCGTGCGCGTGGACCGCAAGAACCACCGCACGCTGCGACCGTCCTTCCTCGCCCGATTCCTGCTCAAGAATCAACAGAAGCGCAGTGGCTTCAAGCCCGAGCGGTTGCTGGAACAGCTCTGCGTCGTGTACGACGAACTCGTGCGCAGTTCGCCGACGGACCTCGGCGGCGCGGCCGTGGTGCCTCTGGCCCGCATCTACAAGCTGATGACCTCGCTTCCTGGGGCCAGCAGGGACTACGACCGCGCGGACTTCGCACGTGACATCTATACACTCGACGCCGAGGGACCGCGGCGGACTCGGAGGGGTCGTGCCGTGTCGTTCCCCGCCTCCACCGGCACGCGCCGGCGCAGCGGCGACATCTTCTCGTTCGTTGCGCCAAACGGCGAGAACCACGAGTACTACGGCATCAAGTTCAGCGATCCGGCTTGATGTCCCTGAATCTCACCGTCAAGGACTGGCTCGACGTTCTCGACCGGGAGTACCTGCAGACGTTCGTCGCCGACGGCGGCGCCGCGGTCAAGTTCGCGGTGGGCGACGGGGATGAGCGGGCTCGGCTCGCCGAGGCGGTCACCCAACTTGGTGACGAACGAGGCTATTGCACCGTCCAGATCGACGCCGGCACGCGTCGGGCGCACATGCCGCAAGACATCTTTCACGCTTTGGCGGGCCAGATCAACTGGCGGCAGCTGGCCCGGAGGCGCGTCCTCGCCCTGGCGACCGGGCTCGGCTTCGATGTGGACGGCATCGGCGCCGTCGAGCCGTTGGTTCCGGCCATCGCTGAACGCGCGGGAATCGGGGAACACGCCGTGCTGATGGAGTTGCGTCGCGCGCTCGACAAAGATGTGCTCGCAAGCCTGCGCATGGGGCGCGACTTCCGCTCGGCCATGTATCACCTGTGTCTGGCCGAATGCCGGGACGAAGGCGGAGCCTACGGCTGCCAGCCGATTCTGGATTGGCTCACGGGCGAGAACAACCGCATCGGTCCCTTGAGGCCCTTCTCGCTGCGGACGCCCATCAACCGCACCACCGCCCGCCACTTTATCGAGTCCACGTTGCACTGGCTCCGCGCGGCCGGACACACGGGCACCGTGATGCTCTTCGACGCGAGCCGGGTCACGGTGGCGCGAAATCCCCGCGACGGGCGGCGCTACTACACCCGCGCCATGGCTATCGACCACTACGAATTGCTGCGCGGATTCATCGACGACACGGATCGCCTCGAAGCCACCCTCCTGATCGTCGCCACAAACCCGGAGTTCATCGACAATCAGGCACCGCGGGGATGGAGAATCTACGATGCATTGCGCACTCGGGTGATGGACGACGTGCGCGATCGAGAGCACGTCAATCCCGTCGCGGCACTGATTCGTCTGGGTGCGGCGGAGACGGTGCCGTGACGGTGGGGGCGATCACGGACGCTTCGCAACGCGACTGCCGGCAGGCTCTCGAGGCGTTGCGCAGCGGGGTGCCAAATCCGCAGGCGGTGCGGCTGCTCGGCTCCAACCAGGAGGTGGTAGAAGGAGCCTTCCGCGATCTTCTGGCCGGCACCGGGCGCAATCGCGGAATGCTGGTGTCGGGCGACTTCGGCAGCGGCAAGTCGCATGCGCTGGCGCGCTTTCAGGAGTTGGCGCTGGCCGAGAACTTCGTGTGCAGCAAGGTGGCCATCAGCAAGGAGACGCCGCTGTACGACCTCGGGCGGGTATTCACCGCCGCCGTCGAGACTGCGCGCATGCCCGACCGGGGTGGTCGGTTGGTGGACGAACTGTGGGAAGCCCTCGAGAACTCAGGACGTTCCTCGTTCCTTCGTTGGGCGGAAGAGACAGCGGACAAGGGAACGTTGTCCACGATTTTCCCGGCTACGGTTGCCGTGTTGAACGAATTGGACGAGCCGGACATCTGCCGGGACATCGAGTCCTTTTGGTCCGGTGGCCGCATCTACGCCGCCACGGTGCGCAAGGGGCTGAGGGAGATCGGCCAGAGCAAGCGCTATCAATTCCGTGCGCCCCGCGTTTCCGAACTGCCTCCGCAGCAGCTTCGCTTCGCCACGGAACTCGTCCGGGCAGCAGGCTACAAGGGTTGGGTGGTGTTGCTCGACGAGATCGAACTCGTGACGTCGTACTCAACCCTGCAGCGGGGTCGCGCCTACGCCGAAGTGGCGCGCTGGCTTGGCAAGGCCCGAGGCCAGTCGTACCCTGGGCTTGTCGCGGCCGGCAGCGTCACCGAGGACTTCGCATCCGCGGTGATCAGCCCGGACGGAAAGCAGGACTGCGACAATGTGGCCCCCAGGCTGCGCAACAGCGCCCGGCACGCGCACCTCGTCGAGGCGGCGAAAGCCGGAATGACCGCGCTGCAAGGCGAATGCCTGGGGCTGCGCGCACCGACGGACGCCGAAGTCGCCGCCACCGTGGAGCGTCTGCGCGCCATCTACGCCAAGGCGCACGACTGGTCGCCGGAACCCTTGGACCTGGACGCCGGCGGCGCGGGATTCGAGGGCCGGATGCGCTACAAGGTGCGTGCGGCGATCAATGCCTGGGATCTGATCCGGTTGGTGCCGGGAGCACGGCCGGCCACCGAGTTCGAGGCGTATTCGCCCGACTACGGAGAGAATCCCGACCTCGAAACCCCGGACCCCGACGAACCGTGACGGACGCCAGCCTGAACACGGCGAGGCGGTGCGTGCGGCGGCGGAGGTCGCCGGCCTCAGGTTCGGCATCGACGCCATTGTCGATTTCCGTTCGCCCTGACCGGTCGCCGCTGGGGAGCAGGGGATGCCATCTTCGGTAGGTTGGCTGCATGTCGAGACGTCGGGCGCTGGCGGCAGTCGGGCCGCGTTGTTCGAGACGGGTGTCGACGGCGAGCCCCTGCAATTCGCTGTCGCGACCGCTGGTCAGACGAGCGACGCCGGCGACCAGCAGCGGGATGTCGTGGGTTCCTTGCTCAAGGGACGCTGCGGCTTGGCATTGCTCGTCGCCATTGCCGACGAACTGAACCGCCCATGCGCGGCAACACTCGAGGTTCCGGTGTGGCTGCTTCGCGGTTCCGCTGTCGTCCGCGGCACCGGACATGCGCCGTCCTGGGCGAACCCACGGACCGCCGCAGCGGAAGCGGCGCTGCGCGAACTCCAGGTCCCGCAAGAGGAAATGCTCGACCGCGTTGCCTTGGCGATGAACACCGCGTTCGACGATCGCGTCGTACGCGCGGCCACGGAGCTGTCGGGGTTTGCCGTCTCGTTCACGCTTCGACTCGCGGACACGACGGCGGGCGACTCTGCGGACCTGGCGAGTCGCCTGCGACGGATCCTCTGTACGCCCCGGGCCGAACGCGGCGCCCCGGCGGAAACCGACCTTGGCCCGCTCTCCTGGCCGGCGCCGCTGATGCCGTTCCAGCGGGAAGGCGTGCGCGTCCTGCTCGACATGGACCGGGTTCTTCTTGCGGACGACATGGGCCTCGGCAAGACGATCCAGACCATCGCGGCGCTGCGGATTCGCAAGTCTCGCGGGGAACTGGGTCCGGTTCTGGTGGTCGCCCCGTCCAGCGTCCTCGATCAGTGGCGCCGGGAGCTGGCGAAGTGGGCGCCGGAACTCACCGCGATCATCGTCCGGGGTTCGGCCTCGGATCGCCTGTGGAAGTGGCGGGCCGGCACCGACGTCACCCTGACCAGCTACGGCATCCTGCGCCAGGACGTCTGGCGCGCGGAAATCGCCGGACGGCATTGGGACACGGTGGTGGCGGATGAGGCGCAGCGGATCAAGAACCGGGTCGAGACCAGCGACGCGGTGAAGCGGTTGCGCCGCGCCCGTTCCTGGGCATTGACGGGCACGCCCATAGAGAACCGGGAGAACGAACTTGCGTCTATCCTGGAGTTCGTCGACCACGACGGCACGGCGCCCCTCAAGCATTTCGGCGTCGGCCCCGAACTGTTCGAACGGCACCGCGCCCTCCAGCTTCGGCGGCGCCGGCAGGACGTGCTCCGCGACCTGCCGGCCAAACTCGTCAGCAACCGGCGGATCGAATTGACGCCCCGGCAACGGCGGAGCTACGACCGCGCCGAACGCGAGGGCATCGTCTATCTCAAGTCGCTCGGCGCCGAAGTGACCATCGTGCATGTGCTGGAGCTGATCACGCGGCTCAAGCAGATCTGCAACGCGGACCCGAGAACGGGAGACTCCAGCAAGATCGAGGACATCGCCGGCCGCGTGTCCGAGGTGGCGGCGCGGGCTCACAAGGCGGTGATCTTTTCCCAGTACACCAGCACCACGGCGGGAGTGCGGCTGATCGAGAGGCGGCTGGCCGAGTTCCGGCCGCTGGTACTGACGGGCGACACGTCCGTGCCGGAACGAGCCGCCGTGATCGACGCTTTCCGCGCTCGGGTCGAATGCCCGGCGCTGATTGCCTCCCTTGGCGTTGGCGGCGTCGGCCTCAACCTCCAGGAGGCATCCTATGTTTTCCATCTCGACCGTTGGTGGAATCCAGCGGTGGAACGGCAGGCGGAGGATCGCGTGCATCGAATCGGGCAGACCGCCAAGGTGCATGTCGTCAAGTACACCTGCGCCGGCACCATCGAGCAGCGCATCGAGACGATTCTCGGGGAAAAGCAAGCGTTGTTCGACGAACTGATCGACGATGTGACGCTCGACCTGGCCGCCCGACTCTCCCGGGAGGAACTGCTCGGGCTGTTCGGTCTGCAAGACGGCCCGCTGGATCGGGGTTGACGCGCAACCCGTCGCGCCCTCGGGAATGAGTCAAGCAGGGTAGTGTCTCACTTTGGCCTATGCAGTGCCTGGCGCCGTCCTCCAGGGCAGCAGTTCTCATTTTGGCGTCTGGCTTCGCCGTCAGGCATTGCACCCCGCGTTTCGGACCCAATCCGGGGCCAAATCGACCGGCAGACCCGTCCAGTCGAGGGGGCTGAAGGCCAAAATGAGAATTGCTGCCTCCAGGGGAGGGCGTCCCGTCCTCCCTGCGCGCCGCAAGGCGCGCCGCGCCGTCAGGCGCCGCGCCGGCAAGGGCGCGCAGGGAGGGCACGGCATGTTGCAGGGAGGACGCGCCTGACGGCGCATGGAGGGCGGGACGCCCTCCCCCCGAGGGACCCCCTCCCTCCCTATAGAGAGTGGTCCCGGCAGGCAAGTCGACGCAGTCGCCGGTTGCGAACGGCCATGCGCCACGTCAGGCAGATTCAAGGTGAGACACACCTCTTACCTCTACCTCAAGCAAGGAAGAGTTGACATCGCTTCGCACATGGGGACAATTGCCGCCTCATGAATCCTCGACGAACCCTTCTGGCCACGACGCCGCGCCCGGTGGGCACGGCAGTCGCCGGCGCGTATTGGTTTTTCGCGAGCTGACGCGCACTCGACATCGAGGGCGCAAGTGTCGCCCGTCGAAGACCCCGACTGGCGACGCCATCGGGGTTTCGCTTTTTTGGGCCGCGTTCGCGGGCGGCGCATGGGGGAACGGGGAGAACGGTGTGCTTGAAAGAACGGAGAACCTGAACGTGCTGGCCCACGAACTGCTGCCAACGCCCGAAGGGGTGAAGGCCGAACTGCCGGCGAGCGAGGAGATGCTGCATGGCGTCGCGCAGGCGCGCGCGGGCATCGCCGACATCCTCGGCCGGCGAGACCACCGGCTTCTGATTGTGGTGGGCCCTTGCTCCATTCACGATCCGGACGCAGCCCTCGACTACGCCACGAGGCTGAGCGAACTGGCGCGGGAGACGAGCGATGCCCTGTTGCTCGTGATGCGAACCTATTTCGAGAAGCCTCGCACCACGGTCGGCTGGAAGGGGCTCATCAACGATCCGAGCCTCGACGACACCTTCCATGTCGAACGCGGCATCCGGGTGGCGCGGCAGTTGCTGCTCGAAATCGCTGACCTGGGCTTGCCGCTCGCCACCGAAGCCCTCGACCCGATCATGCCGCAGTACCTGCAAGACCTCATCGCGTGGTCGGCCATCGGCGCCCGAACCACCGAATCGCAGACGCATCGGGAGATGGCCTCTGGCCTTTCCTGCGCCGTGGGCTTCAAGAACGGCACCGACGGCTCCCTCGACGTGGCCATCAACGCGCTGCAATCGGTGTCGAGCCCGCATCGGTTCCTCGGCATCAACCAGCGCGGGCAGGTGTCGGTGGTGCATACCCGCGGCAACGCCAACGCACACATCGTGCTGCGCGGCGGCAGCGACGGGCCGAACTACGACGCTGCATCCGTGGCACGCTGCGAGCGGGCGCTGGCGGCTGCTGGCCTGCTGCCAAACATCATGGTGGATTGCTCACACGCCAACTCGAACAAGGATCACACCCGCCAGCCACTGGTGGCCGACGCCGTGGCGGAACAGATCGCCGCCGGCAACCCGTCCATCATCGGCCTGATGGTCGAGAGCAACATCGGCGCCGGCAACCAGAAGCTGCGCAATCCGGCAAGCCTCGCCTACGGCGTGTCGATCACGGATGCCTGCGTCGATTGGGATGCAACCGCGACGATGTTGCGATCGCTGTCACGGACGCTGGAGGGGCCTCTGCGGGAGCGCTTGGCGGCGCCCGCGACGACATCCGTCGCAGCCTAGCAGCCTGTCGGACTTCGGACGGCGCAAGCTGGCCGAATGCCGACAGGGTGACAGGACGGCTTGGGCTGGGGCAGGAAGCGTTGCCGAAAGGCAACGGTTCTTGTGGCGCTAGTCGCCTCAGCGGCGTCTTCGGCCGTCTCTGGAGGGATGGCCTCCCCAGACCCTCTCCCATCACTCCCCCTCCTGAGGGGGAGTTGAAGAAGGCCCCACTTTCTTCGGAGGGGGGCAGCCGCGCCAATGCGCTTAACCAGATCAGCGGTAGTAAGCGTTCTCCGTCACCGTGTGATCGGTCACGTCGCGGACTTCCGTGAGTTCCGGAATGCGTTCGACAAGGGACTTCTCCACCCCCTGCTTCAACGTGATGTCCACCGCCGCGCAACCCTGGCAGCCACCGCCGAACTGCAGCACCGCCACGCTCTCCTCGACGATCTCCACCAGCGTCACCTGGCCGCCATGCGACGCGAGGCCCGGGTTGATCTCGTTGTAGAGGATGTAGTTGATGCGATCTTCCAGGGGCGAGTCTGCGTCCACGTTCGGCACCCGGGCGTTGGGCGCCTTGATGGTGAGCTGGCCGCCCATGCGGTCTTCGCGGAATTCCACCACCGCGTCCACGAGGTATTTCTCGCTGCGATCTTCGAGATAGGCGGTGAAGCCCTCGTACGGCACCTGGGTGTCGTCGTCCTGCTCCTCGCCGGGACGGCAGTAGGCAATGCAGGTCTCGGCGTTCGGCGTGCCCGGCTCCGACACGAAGATGCGGATGCCGCAGCCTTCCTCCTGCTTCGCAAGCAGGTCGCGCAGGTACGCCTGAGCGGCTGGGGAGATATCGACCATCAAGTCCTCTGATCGGGTTCCGTGGTGTCGCCTACTTTACCGTTTTACCGCGCTACGCGCACCGGAAGCGCTCCGGCGACAGCAATTCTCACTTTGGCTTGTACAGTGTCTGGCGCCGTCCCCCGGAGGGAGGGCGTCCCGCCCTCCATTGCGCCGCAAGGCGCGCCGCGCCGTCAGGTGCCGCGCCCGCAAGGGCGCGCAGGGCACATCGCGGCACGTGCAGGGAGGACGCGCCTGACGGCGCGCATGGAGGGCGGGACGCCCTCCCTCCCTATCTCCCTATCTCCCTATGGAGAGTGGTCCCGGCAGGCAAACCGACGAACAGCCATGCGCCACGCCAGGCAACACGGGAGCGCCTTGTCTTGAGGGGCCCATGTCGCGGCGCAGCGGCTGGGGTTTGGAGGGGCTGGTGGCTTCGCCTTCGGTGGGAGGGCGTGGGACGCCGTCGCTTCGAGCCGCTTCCCGCCGCGCCATCCAGCACTCGGGGCGTGAGCCGGCTTCGACCTACGCTTGCATGGAAGCACGCCCCCGGCGATGGGGAATTGCCGGCACTTCCCTGCGCGTCGGCGGTCGGGGACGCTTCCCCGGCTGAAGGCTCCCTGCATGGAAGCACGCCCCCGGCGACGGGGGAGTTGCCGGCACTTCCCCGCGCGTCGGCGGTCGGGGACGCTTCCCCGGCTGAAGGCTCCCTGCATGGAAGCACGCCCCCGGCGACGGGGGAGTTGCCGGCACTTCCCCGCGCGTCGGCGGTCGGGGACGCTTCCCCGGCTGAAGGCTCCCTGCATGGAAGCACGCCCCCGGCGACGGGGGAGTTGCCGGCACTTCCCCGCGCGTCGGCGGTCGGGGACGCTTCCCCGGCTGAAGGCTCCCTGCATGGAAGCACGCCCCCGGCGACGGGGGAGTTGCCGGCACTTCCCCGCGCGTCGGCGGTCGGGGACGCTTCCCCGGCTGAAGGCTCCCTGCGCCCGCTTCGGCTCGAGCCTTCCCGCTACCTGTGCGGCGCCTTGCGGTCCTTGTACTTGTACCAGTCGTTGTCGCGGAACAGGCCGTCGCGCCAGCGCACCGCATCTCTCATGCCGAGTTCGCGGTTCTTGTCTTGCCAGTCGTAGGAGAAGCCGGTGAACTGGCCGGCGGCGTCGAGGTCCGTACTGCTGTGCACCGACGAGTAGATGCCCATGTTCTCGTAGAAGCGGTTCATGTTCAGCTTCAGGATCGAGAGGTGGTCGGCGCTCATCACGGCGATGCGGTCGGCGAAGGCGATGGTGCGCTCTTCGAGCTCGTCCTTGGGCCAGGAGTAGTTGACCATGCCGATTTCCTCGGCCTCCTCGCCGGTGACGTTCTCGCCGGTGTAATAGAGTTCCTTGGCTTTCCTCATGCCGATCACCAGCGGCCAGATGACGCCGGTGCGGGAGGTGCCGAGGCCGCGCAAGCCCGGATGGCCGAGCTGAGCGTCTTCGGCGGCCACCACCACGAGGTCGGCCATCATCGCCAGTTCGCAGCCGCCGGCGATGGCGTAGCCGTGAACCTGGGCGATGGTGATCTTCGCCATGTTCCAGAAATACATGTGGATGTTGGTGATGGCCTGCATTCCGGTGCGGATGCCCATGAGCAGGCGGCGACCCTTGTCGTCCACGGCCTTGTGGCGCCGCACCACCGCGTCGGCGCCCTTGCCGGAGGCTGGGGTGAGGTCGTAGCCGGCACTGAAGGTGCGTCCGCCGCCACGAAGGACGATGACGCGGCAGGAGTCGTCGGCTTCCAGATCGTGCAGGGCGTCGTTGAGCTCGAACAGGAGCTCCTGCGACAACGCGTTCATCTTCTCGGGTCGGTTCAGGGTGATCCTGCCCACGCGATCGTCGGTGCCCACGCGGTCGATCAGGATGTTCTCGAAGTCGGACATGGTTTCCTCGTCTTGCTTGGCTTGAGACCGGCACCGTCAGAGGCGATGCCGCAAAAGCGCGACACGTTACCACGGCGGCGGCTTCGAGACGGTGGCGAGGGACACCATTACACTCCGCAACAAACCCGCCGCCGAAGACCCCAGCATGAACCTTGCAGAACTCGCCACCATCCGGCGCGGCCGCACGGCGCGCGTCTCCTCCTGGGACACCAGCGGGCGCAACGACGACGCCTGGAGCATCGAGCCGGGCGAACGCCGCGTGCTGGCCGACATTCGCGGCCCCGGCACCATCACCCACATCTGGATGACGCAGCCCAATCACTACCGCGAATGCCTGCTCGAGTTCACGTGGGACAACGCCGACGCACCCAGCATCCGCTGCCCCTTGGGCGACTTCTTCGGCCTGGGTCACGGCATCGTCAACTCGTACCAGTCGCTGCTCTTCTCCGCCTCCACCCGCAGCAACAACCGCTTCAACCAAGGCTGCGCCCTCAACGCCTACCTGCCGATGCCGTTCCGGGAACGCGCCGTGATCGCCCTCGTGAACGAAAGCGCCGAACGCCACCGGCAGTATTTCTACATCGACCACGAGCTTGGCGAGGTGGCACCGGACGCCGGCTATCTGCACGCGGAGTTCCGGCGCGAGAATCCGTTCCCCGGCTGGGGCCACGAAGTCCGCGTCAACGCGCCCGAAGCCAACATCGCGAACCGCGAGCGGCTGGCGTGGGACAACAACCACGTCATCCTCGACACGGCCGGCCGTGGCCACTATCTGGGCTGCAATCTCTCGGTAACGAACTTCCAGGGCACATGGTGGGGCGAAGGCGACGACATGATCTGGGTGGATGGCTACAAGTGGCCGCCGGACCTGCATGGCACCGGCTCCGAGGATTACCTGAACCAAGCCTGGGGAATGCAGGACAACGCCTTCCTGCGCAACGGCTCTTCCATCCACGAGCGCAACACGGCGGGCTACCAGACGAGCTACGTCCACCACGTCGAGAATCCGGTGCGCTTCGAGCGCGCAATCCGCGTCACCATCGAACACGGCCACGGCAACCACCTCGCCAACGAGGTGTCGAGCGTGGCCTATTGGTACGCCGAGAGCCAACCTCCGCGCATCCCTGCCCACCGGTGCAGGCCCGCATCGCCGTTCCCCGCCACAACGTCACCGGCGACTGGCACAATGACGTCACGCCTGAACGCCAACTGCGCATCACCGACGAGATGCGGGCCATGAAGGAGGCTTGGGCGCAGCGCAACGAGACTTAGGTGGTGGCGCTGATCCACCGCCACGGGAGCGGCCTGCCCGCGCCAATGAACCTGGCGCCCTTGCGGGGGGCGTCGGCAGTTCGCTTCGCGAACTGCCTGCCCTCCCCGGTTGTTTCCGCGCAGCCAGGGGCGGAGAATCCCCCCTGCAGGCCCAGGTGCTGGAACTGGCAGACAGGCCGGATTTAGGTTCCGGTGTCGAAAGGCGTGAGGGTTCGAATCCCTCCCTGGGCACCAAACTCCACCCGGACGGCCCTCGGTGGCTCTCCTCAGGACGTTCGCGATTGACGAGCGCCACTCCAAGTCACTCGCGCAAATGCGCTGGTGCGCAGGCGCGATATGGGGTTTACTGAACCGATTGAGGGAGCGGCGCACGGAGGGGGAGCCATGACGCGATGCCACCGAATGCTCCGGGGAGCGGTCGGCGCCTTCGGGCTGCTTGCCCCGTGGGCGCCGGTCAGCCATGCGACCGAGGAAGCCTTCCTCATGACCACAGACGGCGTCGTGGACGTTGGCGGCATCTGGCAGGCGCTCGGCACCGCGCACTGGAATCTCGAAGCCCATGGGGCGAGCCACGGCCCCATCCCGGCGCTCGGCGCGCTGGGCGCGATTCCCGCCGGCCTGGGCGTGGTTGTGGGCGGCACCATCCCCTACCAGCCTTGGGCCGCCGAGCAGCGCGATGCCAACGCCGCAGACTGGGTGGCGCTGGACCCTGCCGTCAAGTGCTTCATGCCCGGCATCCCGCGCGCCACCTACATGCCCTTCCCGTTCCAGATCGTGCAGGGCCAGGAGAGCATCTTCGTCGCCTACGAGTTCACCAGCTCCACCCGCATCATCCATCTCGACCGCCCGGGCACGGAGGCGCCGCTGCCGTCGTGGATGGGCTATTCCCTGGGCCACTATGAAGGCAACACGTTGGTCGTGGACGTGACGGCACAGGTGCCGGACACCTGGTTCGACAGCGCCGGCAACTTCCACAGCGAAGAGCTGCGCGTCACCGAGCGATACACCCGCGTGGGGCCAGATCTCATGCATTACGAAGCCACCATCGAAGACCCCAAGGTCTTCACAGCCCCGTGGACCATCGCCATGCCGCTTTATCGTCGCCAGGAGGAAGGCGCGCGACTGCTCGAGTTCAAGTGCGTCGAGTTCGCCGAAGAAGCGGTGTACGGTCACCTATACGCCCGGGACGAGGAAGACGGTTGAAACCACGCCAAGGGGCGGCGCATGCCGCCACCAGGCAACGCTCTGGAGGAGACACGCCATGCGCCTGAACACGCATCTGCGAGCGGCCCTCGCGGCCACGCTCGCCGCTGCAGCTCCCATCGTTTCGGCCTCGGACGACGAAGCCGCGCAGCCCATGCAGACCTCCTGGGGAGTGCCCGACCTGCAAGGCAACTGGGACTTCCGCACCATCACGCCGTTCCAGCGCCCTGAGGAACTGGCGGATCGCGAGTTCCTCACCGCCGAGGAAGTGGCGGAATGGGAGGCGCGCGCCGCGGGCAGCAAGGCCGAGCGCGATCTGACGCCAAGCCCGGAGGCCGACGCCAGCCAAGGCGACCTCGATGTCGGCTACAACTCGTTCTTCATCGACACCGGCACCAAGACCAGCCCGCACATGCGCACGTCGCTGGTGGTCGATCCACCGAACGGGCGGGTGCCTGGACTTACCCGCGACGCCCTCTGGCGCATGGCGGAGAACCGGGAAACCTGGAGCCGTTCGCCACGCACGCCGGCAGACAGGCCCCCGGCGACCCGCTGCCTGATCGGCTTCAACGCCGGCCCGCCGATGGTATCGAGTGCCTACAACAACATGATGAAGATCGTGCAGGGGCCAGGCTATGTCGCCATCCTCAACGAAATGGTGAACGACCACCGCGTCATTCCCACCGAAGGGGGGAAAGCGGCGCCGGAACACATGCGCTTCTGGCAGGGCGACTCCGTGGGGCGCTGGGAAGGCGACAAGCTGGTGGTGGAGACCACCAACTTCCGCCCGGAAACCAACTTCCGCGGCTCCGGCGTGAACACGCACCTGACGGAGAGATTCAGCCGCGTCGATGCGGACACGCTGCGCTACGAATACACGGTGAACGACCCAGAGTCGTTCGAGGCGCCGTTCTCGGTCATCCACGACATGCGCCGCACGGACGACGACGTGTATGAATACGCCTGCCACGAAGGCAACGTCGCCATGCACCTGATGCTCTCCGGCGCCCGGGAACAGGAGCGCGAGAACCCGGACGCGGTGGACGACACCTGGCTGCCGACATGGTTCAAGGGCCTGCCGAAGAAGGAGGACCTGCTTGCGGCCGCCGAGGCGGAAGCGGAAGCGGGTTCGGCGGCTGGGGAAGGCAAGGAATAAGGAGGACGCACCTTGCTCTTCAGGGCGGGCACGATGCCTCCCAAGCAAAGCGTGCCGGTCCTCCACCTGCGAGGCTGCCTGATAGACTGCGCGGCTTTCCGGCAACGCACACGAGAACCAAAGGCATGGCGATTGAGGAAGGCAAGGCGGCGCCGCTCTTCACCCTGAACGACTCGGACGGCAACAAGGTCGCGCTGAAGGACCTGAAGGGCAAGCATGTGGTTGTCTATTTCTACCCGCGCGACGACACCCCCGGCTGCACCAAGGAGGCCTGCGGCTTCCGCGACAACTGGGGCGCCATCGAGGAACTCGGCGCCGTGGTGCTCGGCGTGTCGCCGGATACCGAAGAGTCGCACCGCAGGTTCCGCGACAAGTACGACCTGCCCTTCACCCTCCTGTGCGACCCCGAGCGCAAGGTGATGACCAAGTACGGCGCCTACGGCGAGAAGAACATGTACGGCAAGAAGGTGATGGGCGTCATCCGCTCCACCGTCCTGATCGGCCCCAACGGCAAGGTCGTCAAGCACTGGCGCCGAGTCTCCCGCGCCGCCGACCACCCGACGAAGGTGCTGGAAGTCCTCTCCACCGCCTAGCAGCCTGTCGGACTTGGGACGGCGCAAGCTGGCCGAATGCCGACAGGGTGACAGGACGGCTTGGGCTGGGGCAGGAAGCGTTGCCGAAAGGCAACGGTTCTTGTGGCGCTAGGATGCCTTCCCTGCTGCGCCGCAGGCGCGCCGCTTCTGGCCCTTTTAGCCGCGGCCGATAAAGGGCATGGAGGAGGCCATTACCGTGATGAAGGGCACGTTGGCGTCGAGGGGCAGGCTGTCCATGTACACGACTGCTCGCGCCACGTTCTCCACATCCATCGTCGGCTCGGCCTTGCGGGTGCCGTCGGGTTGTGGGACGCCGCCGCCCATCCGGCCGGTCATGTCGGTGAGGGCGTTGCCGATGTCGATCTGGCCGCAGACGATGTTGTGCTGGCGGCCGTCAAGGAAGGTGGAGCGCGTGAGGCCCGTCAGCGCGTGCTTCGTTGCCGTGTAGGGCGCGGAGTTCGGCCGCGGCACATGGGCCGAGATGGAGCCGTTGTTGATGATGCGGCCGCCCTTCGGATCCTGATCCTTCATCAGCCGGATGGCGTGCTGGATGCAGAGGAACGTGCCGGTCAGGTTGATGTCCACCACCCGCTGCCATTGCTCGAGGAAGAGCTCTTCCATCGGCACGCCGGGAGCGCCGGTGCCGGCGTTGTTGAACAGCAGGTCGAGCCGTCCGAACCGCTCCTTGGTCTGGGCAAAGAGATTCGCCACCGAGCCGGCATCGCGCACGTCCGCGCGCACGACCAGCGTGCGCTCCGAGGCGCCCGCCTCCGCCGCCACAGCGTCCAGCAGCTCCTGCCGCCGCCCGGCGAGCGTCACCGAATATCCCTCGTTCAGCAACGCCAGCGTCGAATGCTTGCCGATGCCGGTTCCAGCCCCCGTGACGATGGCTACCTTGCCCATTGCCCTTCCCTCCTGATGGGTTTCTCTTGTCTCGGTTCGCCCGTTGCCGCTTCAAACCGCCAGTGCGGTCGAGAAGTCCGGCACGCCGTCCCAGCGACCCGGGTCGGTGGAGCGCATGACGGCGATGGTCTTGATGACTTCCGGGTTTGCAAGCCCGTGCGGCGCCTGGCCCTTCAGCGCGCGAATGATGTTCTCCGCCTGACGGATGGGGCATTCCTCCAGGAACACCGGCGAGAAGCCGGCGATGTGCGGCGTGACGATGCAGTTCGGCAGCTTCAGCAGCGGGTCGTCCGATTCCACCGGCTCGACCTCCGTCACGTCCAGTGCCGCGGCTTCGATCTGCCCCGCCTCCAGCGCGTTGGCGAGTGCCTTGCCGTCGATGATGGGGCCTCGCGCCGTGTTCACCAGCAACGCCGTCCGCTTCATCTTGCCAAGGGCGTTGGAGTCGAACATGTGCCGCGTCTCGCTCGTGGCCGAGCAGTGGATGGTGATGTAGTCGGCCGACTCGATCAGTTCCTCGAAGGAGACCATGCGCACGCCGTAGAGGTCGCCGGCGGTCTGCGGAACATAGGGATCGTATGCCACCACATCGAAAGGCCCGAAGCCGCGAATGCGGGTGGCGAAGGCGCGGCCGATGTTGCCGAAGCCGACGATGCCCACGGTGTGGCCGGCGATGCGCCGCACGCTGCGCTGATACTCCCCGGCTTTCCGCGGCGTCTCGCGCCAGCCGCCGGCACGGATCGTGTTCACGGCATCGGGAATGCGGCGGGTCAAGGCGAGCAACATGGCGACGGCGTGGTCCGCCACTTCCGTGGTGTTGACGCCGGGAACGTTGCAGGCGAGCACGCCAAGCTCCGTCGCCGCATCGAGATCGATGGAGTCGACGCCGACGCCCAACCTGCTCACCACCTTCAGCTTCGGGCAGGCTTCGAGCACCTCGCGTGAGGTCGGCGGCATCACGCCCACCTGGGCGCCGTCGGCGTCGCGCAGGAGGTTGACGAAGTCCTCCTTGCTGCGAACCGGGGCCTCGACCACCTCGAGGCCGGCCGCCTCGTACAGGTCAACGCGGTTGTAGGGGCTTTGCGGCAGCGCGACTTTCATGGGCGGTTCCTTCCTGTGGGGCCAACGCGATGGACAAGCGCGCACATTATCGCCCGTGCGGCGGCCCTCGCGCGCCCTCCCGCTCTCGTCGGAGCGCCGGTTCGGCCCCGCGGGTCGAAGGCGCGCGCCTCCCTTCCAGATACGCCTTCATGGCTGGCCAGATCGCCGGCCCATCGAGTTGCACGTTGTGCGGACCGTTCCAGATGACCACCTCGGGCCGCCGCAACAAGGCCGCCAGCGCTTGCGACTCGGCGGTTGGCACCACACGATCATCCAGGGCATGGATCACCAGCACCCCGGCCGGCAGCTTCGCCGCCACCTGGCCCACATCGATGTTGTGCCTGAGCAGCCAGCGCACCGGCACGAACGGGAAGCGCGCGGAGGCGATATGGGCGATGCTCCGATACGGGCTCACGAGCACGAGCCGCTGCACGCCAGCCTCGGCCGCGACGCGGGCCGCTATGCCACTGCCGAGGCTGCGCCCGACAATGGCGATCTCGCGGCCGGCGAACCGCTCCCGCATCCGTGCCACGACGAACGCCGCGTCCTTCAGCAAGGCCGCTGCGGACGGCGCGCCTTCGCTCCCGCCGAAACCCCGGTAGTTCACCAGCACGCTGGTGATGTCGAGCCGCCGCAAGGGCGCCGCGAGATGCGAGACCTCCTCCGCATTGCCGCCGAAGTACAGCGCCACTACGCCGGTGGAGTCGGGATTGACGATCCAGCCCCGCAACAGCACCTCGCCGGTGTGGAGTTCGAGCGGCATCACCTCCGGCCCGCTCGGCCGCTCCGTCAACGGTCGCGGAAAGAAGATCATCCGATCCTGCAGGAAGAACAGCAGCGCACAGAGGGCGACATAGGCGAGCCCTGCCACGACCAGCAGGCGGATGAGCATTTCCATGGCGGCTAGACTACCTGCCAAATCAGAATGGCGGGCGAGCACCGGCGAGGGCGACGCCGGAAGACTTGCGTCGTCGGAAGGGCTGATCCGACCAGCGACCACCAGCTGGCAGTCCGTCCCCTGGCATTGCATCCGGCTCGCTTCCGCTCGCCACTTCGGCTAGTAGTCAGGGTCTCCCGTGCCTAACAGCCTGTCGGACTTCGGACGGCGCAGGCTGGCCGAATGCCGACAGGGTGACAGGACGGCTTGGGCTGGGGCAGGAAGCGTTGCCGAAAGGCAACGGTTCCTGTGGCGCTAACCGCGCCGAAACATGGGCAGGACGATGCTCTCTCCCACATCCATGAACCCCACTTGCACGTTCTGGCCGATGGCGACCTGGTCGGGTGGGGTGTCGATGAGGTTGGAGGTGATGCGGACGCCTTCGGTCAAGGCCACTTCCACTGTGGCGAAGGGGGTGTAGCCGCGCAGGGCCGGATGCACGGCTTGGTGGGTGACGACATAGGAATGCACCTCGCCGCGCCCGTCGGATTCTTGCCAGACGAACTCCATGCCGCCACACTTTCCGCATCGGGCGCGAGGCGGGTGGGTGACGGCATCGCAGGCTGCGCAGCGTTGCAGGACGAGGCGTCGCTCCTTCAATGCCTCCCAGAACGGCGCCGATTCCTCCGAGGGCTGCGGCAGAGGAAGGGCGGGCGGTCGCTCGAAGGTCCAGTCGCTCATGGGTCGCTCCGTTCGAGGATGACGGCGCCGGTGCCGATGCCGGTGTCCACGAAGGAAAGCTCCGCGTTCGGCACCTGGCTGGTGGATTCGCCCCGGGCCTGACGCACGCCCTCGATCAGGTGGTTCATGCCCTGCAGATAGACCTCCGAAAGGTGGCCGCCGGAGGTGTTTGCGGGAAGCTTGCCGGAATCCCACATCGTGCCGCCATCTTCCACGAAATGGCCAGCGTCCTCGACGAAACCGTAGTCTTCCAGCGCGAAGAGGACGAATGGGCCGAAATGGTCGTAGATCTGTACCACGTCGATGTCGGAGCGCTCTAGCCGCGCCATCGCAAAGAGTCTCGCGGCGGTTCGATGCACGGGTGAGGACTGCCCGGGCCCCGACTGCGCCGCCGCCCGAATCAGCGCCAGCGGTCGGTGCGGGCGTCGTTTTCGCACCAGTTCCGGTCGCGTCAGCACGAGAGCGCCGCCGCCATCGCTTTCGAGGCAGCAGTCGAACAGGTGGAACGGGTCGATGATGAGGCGCGATTGCTGGTGATCTTCCAGTGTCAGGGCGCGGTCGTGGAACGTGGCGCGCGGATTGCGGTTGGCGTGCTTCCGCTGTATCACCGCCTGCTGGCCAAACTGCCGGCTCGTGACGCCGGTTTCGAACATGCGCCGCCGTGCCGCCATCGCCAGGCCGTGCTGGGGGGTAAGCAGGCCAAACGGCTCGGTGAAGGCGCCGGCGCCACGGCCGCCTTGTCCGGTGACGTCGCCTCGCCCGTAGCGCCTTCCGGAGCGACCATTGACGCCCCGATAGATGACGATGGTGTTGGCAAGGCCCGCATGGATCGCGGCCGCGGCATGGGCCACGAGCGGTGCGCCGACGTTGCCGGCCTGGTTGATCTCGCCGAACCACGCGAGGTCGGGAATGCCGAGATTGACGGCGACCTCCGCCTCCGAGGACGTATCCACGAACCACTTCATCAGGCCATCGACCTCCGCCGCAGCGATGCCAGCGTCGTCGAGCGCCGCCTGGATCGCTTGCAGGGAAAGGGCCAGCTCGGTCCGCCCGCTGTCGCGCGAGTAGTCGGTTTCGCCGACTCCGGCGATGGCCACGGCATTGGAGAAAGACATCGAGGAGTTCTTGTGCAGTGCCCGGTGGCGGAACGGCGGGAGCATACACGCGGCAGGGGCGCCTTGCGCTCCGTGGTGCTTGCGAGGTTCTTCTGGGGGCGAGGTGTCCTTCCCTTCCGGGCCAGCGCCACAAGAACCGTTGCCTTCCGGCAACGCTTTCTTGCCCAGCCCAGGCCGTCCTGCCACCCTGTCGGCATTCGGCCAGCTTGCGCCGTCCGAAGTCCGACAGGCTGCTAGGCACCCCCTATTGTTCTTGCGCGTGGTAGCCGGCCAAGGCCCATGCCCCGTTCGGCTGGCGTTGCATGGAGAGGTTCTCGTGGATGCTGCCGTTCTGCCAGTGGGAGTCGTAGCTGACGATCACGTATTCGCCCTGGGGAGCGCCCCAAGGATTGGTGACGTAGGTGACGGCGCCGACGGCGCGGGACTTGTGGGTGCCGAGGGGCCCACGCAGCGCCTCCACTTGCACCAGCCACTCTTCCGGCGACACCTGCTCCTTGAGCAGCGGCGAGGCGGCGTCGCGCACGGCGTCGTAGTCACCGGCGTCGAGCCGTTCAAGGATGGGCACCGTGGCGGCCACGGCGGCTCGTTCCGCTTCGGGACTGCTCTCGCCGCAGCCGGCAAAAAGCCAGATAACGACGCCACATGCGCCGGCCGCCAGCGCCCTCATGCGCCGCCGGCCGGCGACGTCCGGCTCTGCAATCCGTTCCAAGCCACATCCCCACGCAAGACCTGCATGGGCGCATATTGTGGTGGCGTGCGGGAGCGGTGACAAATCGGCTTCTTGGCGGCGCTCATGGCTTGTCGCGCTCCCTCCGACAGCGTTCGGCCCACTCCTCAAGGTCGTCGAACTGCGGTGGCGTCATGAACGAGGCCTGGATCGGCAGCTTCACCACCCCGGGCGCCACGATTTCGCCGCGCTTCTCCAGAGCGGCGATGGGATCCCGCAGGGTCGAGACGATGGACTCGAGCCAGGTTCGCAGTTCGCCGAGCAGGTGGCCGTGGATGGCCACGAGAATGTCGCGGCCCTCCGTGCCGAGCCGGTCGCAGCGCCACGCCTGGAGCTTGCGGTGACGCCAGAGTACGGCATCGACATGGCGGTCGATGCGCCCCATGGCGGTGGCAACCGTGTCCTCGCCCTGCTCGGTGCCGTAGAGGATGAAGTTGAGGTCGCCGATGTCGTAGGCGAGCGACTGCACGCATTCGACATAGACGGTCATGATGGCAGCGGACTCGAACATCACCCAGTCGGCCCTGTGGCGTCGGCCGGCGGGGCGCACCGGTCGCGTCATGCCGGGGTCGATCTTCGCCAGCGTGGCCTCGGCGAGGGTCAGGACCTCGTCGAGGATGGGTGGCCGTTCGGGCTCTTCGAGGATGAACTTGAGCATGTGTTTCTCCAATGGTGCTCGGGTGGAATCGCATTGGAGACCGTTGCAGCGCGGTTGGGGGCACGAAGAGGCAATGTCGCACAAGGGTTGAGGGCAATGTCTCACGCAAACCTCGTCCTGACCGCCAAACCGGGATGAGGGTAGTGTCTCACTTTGAATTGCCTGACGTGGCGCATGGCCGTTCGCAACCGGCGACTGCGTCGATTTGCCTGCCGGGACCACTCCGGGGGAGGGCGTCCCGCCCGTCAGGCGCGTCCTGCACATGCCGCGAAGTGCCCTGCACGCCTTGCGGCGCGATGGAGGGCGGGACGCCCTCCCCCCGAGGGACGCCCTCCATCCGGGGACGGCGTCAGACACTGCACAGGCCAAAGTGAGACACTGCCGGGACAAGCAGCGACAATTCACGGACGAGCGATCTTCACGGAGGGGCATGGGGTGGAGCGCAGGATGCAAGGACGAAAGGGCATCGTCATCGCGTGTGCGTTGGCGTGCGGGGTCTTGGCGTGGGCAGCAGACGACGGGGCGTCGGTCCCAGCCCTGCCGCTCACCGCACTCAACGGCGACGACGCCACCATCGAGCCACATGGCGTGCTTGGCGCGATGCTGATCGTCGGCTTCTCGCGGGAGTCCTCCGGGCAGACGCAGGCCTGGGGGATGCACATCGACGAGTGGGCCGCCGAGCGAGCCGGCGACGGCGCCGCGCTGCCTGCCATGCACCTGCCCTTGGCGTCTGCACGCACCGAAGACCTGCTGCCGGTGTTCAGCATCTCCGTGATCGGCGACGTGTCTCGCATGATGCGCGGCATCCTGCGGCGCATCATGAAGGGCGTGATGCCGGAGGAGGTCGAGGGGAGCTTCTTCCTCGCCTACGAGGAGGCGGAGTCCTGGCGCGGATTGGCCGCCGTGGACGACGAGGATGCCGCCTATGTGCTCCGCATCGACGCCGAAGGAAGCATCTGCGCTCGCCATGCCGGCCCGCCGTCCGACGAAACCCTCGAGGACTTGCTCGCCGCGCCTTGCCCAATGGATGCGGACTGATGGCCAGGGAGCCGGCGCCGATCAAGTTCCCGCCAGACGGGCAGTTGGCGGCGCTGTTCGCCCGCGTGGTCGAAATTGCCAAGGAGCCTTCAGCCGGGGAAGCATCCCCGAACGCTGACGCGCAAGGAAGTGCCGGCATGCCCCCGTCGCCGGAGGCGTGCTGCCATGCAAGGAGCCTTCAGCCGGGGAAGCATCCCCGAACGCTGACGCGCAAGGAAGTGCCGGCATGCCCCCGTCGCCGGAGGCGTGCTGCCATGCAAGGAGCCTTCAGCCGGGGAAGCATCCCCGAACGCTGACGCGCAAGGAAGTGCCGGCATGCCCCCGTCGCCGGGGGCGTGCTGCCATGCAAGGAGCCTTCAGCCGGGGAAGCATCCCCGAACGCTGACGCGTAACGAAGTGCCGGCATGCCCCCATCGCTGGGGCGTGCTTCCATGCAAGTTTCCCGGCGTCGAGGAGAGCCGCAGCTACGGCACGCCGTCGCTGAAGGTGAAGCGTCGGTTCCTGCGCTCCGAGGCGGAGGGCGGCCTCGCCATCCATTGCGACATGATGGAGCGCGAGATGCTGATGCAGGCGGCACCGGAGACCTTCTACATCACGGACCATTACGCCAGCTACCCGATGGTGCTCATCAACCTCGATACGGCGCGCTGGGAGGCCTTGCCGGACATCATCGAGCGGGCCTGGCGGATGGTGGCGACGCCGAAGCTGGTGAAGGAGTTTGAAGAGCGTTCGGGTTGATGCGAGGCTCACCGTTGGAAGGACACCGTTGCGGTGATGGCGACGGGGCGCGCCACCACACCGATGGACTCGATGCTGGCGTCCGCTCCGTGGCGGGACAGGGCTCCGGCGGCCGCGGGTTCGTCGCCGTCGTCCACGATGCCGTGCGGCCAGTCGATGCCGTGCGGCCAGTCGGGCTCCGGCGGCCGCGGGTTCGTCGCCGTCGTCCACCGCGGGAGCTGCCGGGCAACGGCGAGAGCGATGGCCACCCGAGCATCCGATTCCCACGGGCGATCTCTGGCAGGGATAGGGGAGCTCTAGGGGAGTTGGCCGCGACACAACGTCTAGCGATGGGTGCTATTGTTGCCGGGTTTGGCTGAAGGGGATGCTCCTTGGTGTCCGCTCTGCTCGAAGGTTGGTGGCGGCGTCGCCGTCCGTTCCTCGTCAAGGCCGGGTTGCCGCTCTGCGGCTTGGCGTTGCTGTCGCTCGTGTCTGGCTGCGGGGAGGAAGCGGCGTCGGGCGGGGGAGGTGGTTGGCCCGGTGCCGGCGGCGGTCGGCCTGCTGCGCTGGTGGTCACGGCGCCGGCAGAGGTGCGCGCCATTGCCGATGTGGTGGAGGCTGTCGGCACTACGCTGGCCAGCGAATCCGTCACGGTCACGGCCAAGGTCACCGACGCCATTCGCCGCGTGCGCTTCGACGATGGCGACTATGTGAACGAAGGCGATGTGCTCGTCGAACTCACCAATCGGGAACAGACGGCGCTCCTGGCGGAAGCCGAAGCGAATCTCATCGACGCGCGCACCCAGCACGCGCGCCTCGAAGACCTCCTGCAGCAAGGCAGCGTGCCGGTTTCGGACGTGGACGAGGCCCGGGCGCGACTGTCCGCCGCCACCGCCCGCCATGAGGCCATCGTCGCTCGGCTCTCCGACCGGCTGATCCGAGCGCCGTTTTCGGGCATGTTGGGATTCCGCATGGTGAGCGCCGGCACCCTCATCAGCCCCGGCATCGCCATCACCACCCTCGACGACATCTCCGTCATCAAGCTCGACTTCGCCATCCCGGAAATGCACTTCGGCGAAATGCGGCCGGGGCTGACCCTCACGGCACACAGCGTCGCCTTTCCGGATCGAGAGTTCACCGCCTCCGTCGAGACCATCTCGTCGCGCGTCAACCCGGTCACCCGCGCCGTGCCGGTGCGCGCCCTGATCGACAACTCGGAACTGCTGCTGCGTCCGGGAATGCTGATGACGGTGCGGCTCACCACCGCCAGCCACGATGGGCTGATGGTGCCGGAGACGGCGCTGTTGCAGCGCGGCGAGGACACCTTCGTCTATACCGTCGATGAAGGCCGGGCCGCCCTGACCGCCATCGACCTCGGCATCCGTCGCGCCGGCTGGGCCGAGGCGATCGCCGGGCTGGCGGTCGGTCAGGAGGTCATCACCGAGGGAGTCATCAAGGTGCGGCCCGGCGTTCCGGTGCGGGTCGCCGGAGCGGACAACCCCGGCCCAGGTCGAGGCGGGCCACCGGGAGGAAGGCCGGGCCGGCCGGCCGCCGCAGGAGGATAGAGCCATGTGGCTATCCGACACATCCGTAAAGCGTCCGGTGTTCGCCACCGTCATCAGCCTGACGCTGGTGGCGTTTGGCATTCTCAGCTTCTCCGCGCTGCCGCTCAGGGAATACCCGGACATCACCCCGCCGGTGGTGTCCATTTCCACGAGCTATCCGGGGGCGTCGGCAGACGTGGTGGAGTCTCGCGTCACCACGGTGGTGGAGAATCAGATCAGCGGCATCGCCGGCATCAAGTCCATCCGCTCGTCGAGCCAGGACGGCCGCTCCTCCATCAACATCGAGTTCGACCTGGACCGCGACATCGACGATGCCGCCAACGACGTGCGCGACCGCGTGGCGCGGGTGAACCGCTCGCTGCCGGAGGATGTGGACCCACCGGAGGTGCGCAAGCAGGATTCAGACGCCCGCCCGGTGATGTACATCAACGTCGTGAGCGAGAACCTCTCGCGCATGGACCTCACCGACTACACGGAGCGCTACATCGGCGACCGGTTTGCCGTCATTCCCGGCGTTGCCAACGCCAGCGTCTTCGGCGCGCGGCCAGCGATGCGAGTGTGGATCGACCGGCTGGCGCTGGCGGCGCGCAACCTCACCGTCAACGATATTGAAGCGGCGCTCAGGCGAGAGAATCTGGAACTTCCCGCTGGGCGCATCGAGACGCTGAACCGCGAGCTCACCGTCCGGGTTGCTCGCGGCTTCGAGACCCAGGGCGATTTCGAGCGCCTCGTCATCACGCGGGGCGACGATGGTCATCTGGTGCGCTTGGGCGAGGTGGCGCGGGTAGAGGTGGCGCCCCGGGACCACCGCGCCATCTATCGCGCCAACGGCCTGCCCACCGTCAGCATCGGCATCATCAAGCAGTCCACGGCCAACACCCTCGAAACCCTGGAGCAGGTGAAGGCGGAACTCGACAAGCTGAACGAGACCTTGCCCGAACACATCACGCTTTCCACCGGCTCGGACGACTCGGTGTTCATCCGCGAGGCCATCAACTCGGTCTATGCCACCATCGCCATCACCATCGCCCTGGTGAGCCTCGTGATCCTCGCCTTTCTCGGCTCGCTGAGGACGATGGTGATCCCGGCGGTGACCATTCCGGTATGCCTCGTCTCCGCCTTCATTGCCCTCGCGGCGTTCGGCTTCACGGTGAACCTCATCACGCTGCTGGCGCTGGTGCTCGCCATTGGCCTCGTGGTGGACGACGCTATCGTCGTGCTGGAGAACATCCACCGGCGCATCGAGGAGGGCGAGCCGCCACTTCTTGCCGCCTACAACGGCTCGCGTCAGGTGGCGTTCGCGGTCATCGCCACCACAGCGGTGCTGGTGGCGGTGTTCACGCCGATCATGTTCCTCACCGACAACATCGGCGTCATCTTCGGCGAACTGGCGGTGACCATCGCCGCCGCAGTGGTGTTCTCCAGCGTGCTGGCGCTGTCGTTGACTCCCGCCATGTGCGCCAAGCTGCTGCGCAAATCCTCCGGCGAGAACATCGTCACACGGGGAATCGAGCGCGGCTTCGCGGCGCTGCGGCGCGGCTACACGGCGGTGCTGCGCGTGCTCATCCGGCACAGTTGGACGGCGGTGGTGGTGGCTGCGGGGACCTTGGGCGCAGCGTGGTTCCTGCTGCAGAAGGTGCCGCAGGAGTACGCACCGGCGGAAGATCAGGGCGCATTCATGGCGATGTTCTCCGGCGCCGAGGGCATGGGCATCGAGCGCATGAAGCAGGAGGCCATGAAGCTCGAGATGCCGGCCATGCAGATGGTTCGCGAGGGCATTGCCGACGTGGTGGTGATGGCGGTGCCGGGCTGGGGCGGAAGCTCCTCCAACAGCGGCGTCATCATGGTGACGATGGGGCCGTGGCAGGATCGCGACGTCACCACCGCCGAAGCGCAGGGGCGGATCAACAGACAGTGGCAGACGATTCCGGGCGTGCGCGCCTTCGCCTTCATGCGCTCAGGGCTGTCGCGGCGCGGCGGCGGGCAACCGGTGCAGTTTGTGCTCGGCGGACCGGATTACGAGACGCTGGCCGAGTGGCGCGACCAGATCCTGAATCGGGCGCGGGAGTTCCCCGGTCTCGTGCGCCTCGACAGCGATCTCAAGGAGACGCAGCCGCAGGCCATCGTTCGCATCGACAAGAATCGCGCCGCCGAGCTCGGCATTTCGGTGCAGAACATCGGCCGCACCCTCTCCACCATGATGAGCGAGCAGCGCATCACCACCTATGTAAAAGATGGCGAGGAGTACGACGTGATCCTGCAGGCGCAGGACGATCAGCGTGCCTCGGCGCAGGACCTCACCAACGTCTATGTGCGCTCCGAACGCAGCGGAGAACTCGTGCCGCTTGCGAACCTGATCGAAGTGCGCGAACGCGCGGGGCCGGGCCGGCTCAACCGCTACAACCGCTTGCGTTCGGTGACGCTCTCGGCGAGCCTGGCGCCTGGCGTCGCGCTCGGCGATGCGCTCGGCTTCCTCGAACAGGTGGTGCGGGAGTCGTTCCCGGACGAGGCACAGATCGACTACCAGGGCGAGTCGCTCGAATACAAGGAAGCGAGCGGCAGCCTCGCGTTCACGGTGGGCATTGCGCTCTTGATCGTCTTCCTTGTGCTGGCGGCGCAGTTCGAGAGCTTCATCCATCCGCTGGTGATTCTGGTGACGGTGCCGCTGGCCATCAGCGGGGCGCTGCTGGGGCTGTTCCTCACCGACTCGACGCTCAACATCTATAGTCAGATCGGCATGGTGATGCTGATCGGCATCGCCGCCAAGAACGGCGTGCTGTTCGTCGAGTTCATCAACCAGATGCGCGACCAGGGCCATGACTTCGAGGACGCCATCGTCCATGCCTCCGGCATCCGCCTGCGCCCGGTCATCATGACCACCATCTCCACCGTCATGGGCTCGATCCCGCTGATCCTCGCCACCGGCGCTGGCTCGGAAAGCCGAACCGTGCTCGGCATCGTGGTGTTCTCCGGCGTTTCGCTCGCCACCTTCCTGACGCTATTCGTGGTGCCGAGCTTCTACGCGCTGCTGGCCCGCCGCAGCGGCTCCCCCCAGGCGGTTGCCCGCACGCTGGAACGCCTGATGTCCGCCACCCGTCGCGAAGCGACTTCCCCCAAGGAGCCTTCAGCCGGGGAAGCATCCCCGACCGCTGACGCGTAAGGCAGTGCCGGCAATTCCCCCATCGCTGGGGGCGTACTCCCATGCAAGGGAGTGGCGCCGTAGGCGCGTAGCGCAGGGCTCTCCCATCACTCCCCCTTGGGGGGAAGTCGAAGGCTCCGAAGGGACGCGCCTTCGGCCGTCTTGGGCGCACACCCTGCGGGCGCGTCGGCGAGATGCCCTCCTACAGGGCGGCCCGCGCCAAGCTCACCGAACCCAAGCCCGACTCGCCTCGACTACGGCGTGTTGCCGGCGCCAGCCTGGCGTCGCTTGATCTCCCTTGGGTCGTTCAGGGCTCGGCCCCGAGCGGGTTGAGGTGCAGGGGCGGCCTCCTCGGCGGAAGGGGGCTCTGCCCCGGCTGGCGCGGCAGCCGTCGCTTCGGCCTCCTGCCTGGGCGCCGGTTCCGGCGCTGCAGCCGGCTGCTCTGGCGCCACCTCGGCCTTGGCCACCGGTTCGTCGGGCCTCGGCTTCGGCTGCTCCTCCGTTGCCGTCGGTTCGGCTAGCTGCGGCTTGGCTGCCACTTCGGCCTTCGACTCTGGCTCAGTGATGCTCGCTTCCGCATCCGGCCTCGCTTCGGCGGCTGTCGTCGCCGCGGCGGTGGACTCGCTGCCTTCATCGGCTCGGGGCCTTGCCCGTCTGGCGCGGGGATCGTTGCTGGCGCGGGTGCGAGGACGCGCCGGGGCCGGAGGCTTCGGTTCTGGCGTTGCTTCGGCGACTTGGGTTGCCGCCGGCTCAGGCTGGCCTCGTTCGTCCGCAGTAGTCGTGGCCGCCCGTGACGCGGCGACATCCGGCTCCGGAGCTGCGGCAGCCTGCTTCGGCTCCCCTGCCGGTTTCGCCGCCGCGTCCGATGGCGCGGACTCCTGCCCTACGGTGGAGCGATCCCGGCGCGGCTTGCGACGACTTTGAGCCACGTTCGGCGCTTCGCGGTTCGAGTCCGCGCGGCGCAGCTCGCGTGCCGCCGTCTCGTTGCGGCCACTGCTGGCCTCGGTCTGCGCGTCGGCGCTTGCGCCGCCACGCGAATCATCGTTGCGGCGGCGACCGCCCCGGCGGCGTCGGCCGCCGGAGTCCCGCGTGTCGTCCTGGGCTTCGCGCGCAACGTCGCCGGGTTGCGAGTCGGCGCGTGCGTCGCGACCGCGGGATGTCCCGCCCTCGCCTCGGCTGCGCGTCGGTTCGCGGCCCTCGCCACGGCCGCTGCGCGCGGAGTCGTCGCGCTGGCGGCGACTGCGGCCCTGCCCTTCCGCGCGCGCCGCATTGCCACGCCCGTTGCGCGCTTCGCCGCTCCTACGGTCGGCTTGGCCACTCTGGCCCCCTTGCCTTCGCGGACGGCGGCGGTCATCGCCAGAATCCCGGCGTTGGCGCTGTTGCGCGGAACGGGTCTCCTGAGGCGTCGGCGTTGGCGCATCGGCCGGTGTCGTCCCGCCGAACAGCTTGCGCACGATGCCAAACAGGCCCGGCTTGCCTTCGCCTGTAGCCGCAGACTCCTGCACCCTGGCCGCAGACTCCTGCACCCTGGCCGCGGGCGCTGCCGGCTTGGCGCTGACCGGCGAGACCGGTGCCACGGGTGCCGCCAGCGCCCGCGCGGGACGTGCATCCCGCGCCGGCATGTCTGTCTCGACATGCACTTCCGCCAGCTCGTAGCTGAGCACATTGGCTTCGGCTTCGGCGTTGTCCTCGCGGATGCGCTGGATGTCGTAGTGCGGGGTTTCGAGATGCGCCGCCGGCACGATCACCACATGGGTCTCGGTGCGGGTTTCGATCTCCGCCACTTCGCAGCGCTTCTCGTTCAAGAGATATGCGGCGGTGTTGGTGGGCACCAGTGCCCGGACGATGGAACTGCGTTCCTTCAGGCACTCCTCCTCCACCACGCGCAGGATGGTCAGCGCCAGCGAGCGGATGTCGCGAATGCGCCCCTGGCCGTTGCAGCGGGGGCAGACCTCGGTGGTGAGTTCGTCCAGCGAAGGTCGGATGCGCTGGCGCGACATCTCCATGAGGCCGAAGCGCGAGATGCGCCCCACCTGCACCCGCGCCCGGTCCGCCTCCAGCGCCTCGCGCATCTTCGTTTCCACGGCGCGCTGGCTGCGGGGCGCCACCATGTCGATGAAGTCGATGACGATGAGGCCACCCACATCGCGCAGCCGGAGCTGCCGAGCCACCTCTTCGGCGGCTTCCAGGTTGATGTTGAGCGCCGTTTCCTCGATGTCCGCGCCCCTGGTGGCGCGCGCCGAGTTGATGTCGATGGACACCAGCGCCTCGGTGGGATCGATCACCACGGAAGCGCCGGACGGCAGCCGCACCTCGCGCTGGAATGCCGTCTCGATCTGGCTTTCGATCTGGTAGCGGCTGAACAGCGGCACCGCATCGTTGTAGCGCTTGATGCGGCCCAGGAAGTTCGGCATCACCTGTTCGGTGAAGTCCCGCGCCTGGTCATAGGCGTCGTCGTCGTCGATCAGCACTTCGCTCACGTCCTGGCGCAGGCAATCGCGCAGGGCGCGGACGATGACGGTGTTTTCCTGATACAGAAGCGCCGGGCCGCGCCGCTTGCCAGCCTCGACGATGGCCTCGTTCAGTTGCAGCAGGTAGTCGAGATCCGCCTGCAGCTCCTCGGCGCCGCGGCCGATGCCGGCGGTGCGGACGATCACGCCCATGTCAGGGGGAATGTCGAGCCCCGAAAGGCTCTGGCGCAGGGCCTCGCGCTCCTCCCCCTCGATGCGCCGCGAGATGCCTCCGGCGCGAGGGTTGTTGGGCATGAGCACGAGGTAGCGGGCGGCGAGACTCGGGAAGGTGGTGAGAGCCGCGCCCTTGTTGCCGCGTTCCTCCTTCTCCACCTGGACGATCAGCTCCTGGCCCACGCTCACCGCATCGGCGATGGAGTTGCGGCCATTGCGGCCATTGCGGCCGTCGTCGCGCTCCTGGCCGCCCCTCCTGTCGCCACCGCGGTGGTAGCTGCGGGCGATCTCCTTGAAGGGAAGGAAGCCATGCCGCTCGCCGCCGAAGTCCACAAAGGCGGCTTCAAGGCTCGGTTCGACGCGGTTGATGCGGCCCTTGTAGATGTTCCCCTTCTTTTGCTCGAGGGAATGGTTGTCGATATCGAGGTCGTAGAGCTTCTGCCCATCGACCATGGCGACGCGCACCTCTTCGGGCTGCGTCGCGTTCACAAGCATGCGTTTCATGTGGCGTATCCGTTTTGCGGACGCCGACACGCGAAATTCGTCAGGTCAGAGCGGATACGGCATGGGGTCAAGCCCTTCGGTCATCTTTGACTCGCGCCTTGGCAGCGTGCGAAAGGCAACGCATGGGCGCGCACTCGTGGCGAGATCCTTTGGTGACAAGAGCGTGAAGGCCCAAAGTGCCGACTGCTGCCCAAGGAACAGGCAGATGTCGAACCAGCGCGCCTGCAAGGTTGCCTGCGCACGGTGTTCTTTCCTGACGGTTTCGGGTGTCGTTGACGTCAATCGAAAATGTGGTCGGCAGCCGGTTGGGGCTGCCATGTTTCTTCTCCGGCCGTGTGCTTCGCCGGTTTCAGCATCGAAAGGATGGAGGCCTTGCCCCCGATACGGTTGCCGCGCATTGGTCAAGCGGCGCTTCCCTCCGACGGGGCGCACTATAGCAGCCCTTTGCAAAAGGTGCCAAACTTTCATTTTGGGCCGTTGCTTGGTCCGATCGGCCGGGAGAAGCAGACAATGCGGGCGCGCGTCATGCCGGTGCAGGTGGTCGAGGTGGGAGAAGCCGCCGGACAGCGGCTCGACAACTTCCTCATCGGCCGACTGAAAGGGGTGCCGAGAAGCCGCATCTACCGCATGGTGCGTGGTGGCGAGGTGCGCGTGAACGGGGGCCGCGCCAAGGCGAGCCAACGCCTCTCGGCGACCGATCGGGTGCGCATCCCGCCATACAAGGGCACGGATGCGGCAGAGGCGCTGGTGGACGGAGGGCGTGTTGCCGCCGCCGTTCTCGATGGGCTGATCCATGAGGACGATGACCTGATCGTCGTCGACAAGCCGAGTGGCATCGCCGTGCATGGCGGCAGCGGGGTGCGTGCCGGACTCATCGAGACGCTGCGGGCACGCGAGCCGAAGGGCTGGCTGGAACTCGCCCATCGCATCGACCGGGACACCTCCGGCGTGCTGGTGCTGGCGAAGAACCGGCGCACCCTGCTGGCGTGGCACGAGGCCTTTCGCAAGGGCCGCGTGCGCAAGCGCTACGACGCCATCGTTGACGGCGAATGGCCGGCGGCCCTTCGCACCGTGCGTTCGCCGCTCAAGCGCCTGACCCTGGCCGGTGGCGAGAGGCGGATGCGGGTTGCCTCGGACGGCCAGTCTGCGAGGACCGACTTCGAGGTCGTCGCCCGCGGCGAGCACACCACCCACCTGCGCGCCTTCCCCAAGACCGGGCGCACCCACCAGATTCGCGTCCACGCAGCCTCCAGCGGCCACCCCATCCTGGGCGACGACAAGTACGCTCCCGGCAAGGCCCGAAGCGGCCGACTCCTTCTCCATGCAAGCCGCCTGCGCGTGGTCATGGACGGCGCCGCGCTGGACTTCAATGCCCCGTTGCCGGCGGCGTTTGGGGGCTTCGCGTGCCCCACGTAGGGAGTGGCGCCGCTCGAACGGCACCTAACCCGGATTATTCATGAATGCCCTACTGCGGACAACGATGCACTCGCTGTGGCTGGCAAGTACTCGCGTGTCCTTCGGACCCGTTCGCGTGTCCTTCGGACCCGTTCGCGTGTCCTTCGGACCCGTTCGCGCGTCCTTCGGACCCGTTCGCGCGTCCTTCGGACCCGTTCGCGCGTCCTTCGACATAATGCACAGCCATGCCTGCGTGCCCTTCGGGGCGCGTTGCGTCCTCCACTCCGTGCGGCACGCGTGCGGGTCCAACCACAGCGGCGTCTCGTCGCCCTCGCTACGCGCATTCATGAATGATCCGGGCTACGATCGTGCCCCAACCCGGAAGCTCACCCCGAAGCCCGTTTGCCTCCAGCTCAGCCAGGTCAAGACCGGATAGAAGAGCAGCGCCGAGGCGACATGCCACTCGGCAACGTTGCGCAGCGATGCGGGGGCGCCGGCCAGGTTGACGAGGGTGCCGAGCACCAGCCCCTCCAGCAGCATCGCCACCAGCAGGGCGGTGGTGATGCGCGAGAGGGTCGAACGGGGCATCAGCGCCCCGGTTCGCTGCGCCAACATGGCTTCGGCGAGGTAGGTGAGGCCGAAGAAGATCACCGTGCCGTAGCGGCGCAGGGCGCGGTAGGTGTCGCCGTCGGAACCAAGGAAGGTGGCGTACACGACGAGGGCCATCGCCCCAACGATGCCGACGGCAACCATGCACCGCCGCCACGCCGCGCGCTTGTCACCGGCGGCCCGCAGCCATTCCCCACAGAGCATCCAATAGCCGGCCAGGAGCGCTGCGGCCGGCAGGATCGTCGCCTTGAAGACGAAGTAGCCGGCGCCGTAGCGGCCGCTGGCGCTGACGGTGGTGCAGCCGCTGAGGTGAGGCAGGCACTCCGGAATGTGGCCGGCGCTGGCGGAGAGGACATAGGCCACGATCACGCCGCTCCAGGAGAGCAGCCACACCAGCACGGGAATCAAGCGCAGGTCCACGAGTCGAACCTACCATAGGCTCACGGGGAGGATGAATGCCGGCGCCAAGGATCGTCAGTTCTGCACCTGCCCTCGCGCCTTGCATGGCGGTTGCGGCGGTGGAGGTCTGCCAGCCGCCGCATGGGCCGCAGGCACCCGCGGAACAGCCGTTCAAGACGCTCGTGGGCGCCGCTCTCGACCCGGCAGCCGAGCCGGAAGCGCGCTGCCGCGTCACCTCGCTTGTGTCCATTCGCGGCACCTGTTCGACACCACCGATCCGGCGGAGGACAATGTCCTCTTCCGAGCCGCCAATCGCTGGCATATCGATACCCGCGAAGATGTGCTGCGGGGGATTCTGCTGTTCCGCGAGGGGGACGAAAGGCAGTTTGCTCCTCGCCGAGTCGGAGCGGAAGCTGCGCGCCAAGTCCTTCCTCCACGATGCCCGCGTCATCGCCAACATAGCTTGTGGCGACGAGATCGACGGTGGCGACCCGCGATGTCTGGTCCCTTCCCCCAGCTTCGGCTTCACCCGCACCGGCGGCGAGGAGCGGCTCACGGCGGGGATGTCGAACAGCAACCTGCTCGGCACCGGCACGGTGCCGGAACTGTCGCATTTCGACAATCCGGATCGCAAGGGGCTTCGTGGCCGGGTTCGCCGAACCCAATCTGATGGGCAGTCGAGCTGGACTGCGGCTGCGGACGGCGCCACCGATGACGGCCGCGGGAGGCACGCATGGTCGGCCTGCCGCGCCGCTCGCCCGATGCGCCACACGCTCTGCAAGGACCCGTTGCTGGAGCGGATAAGCACCTAGCCAATCACGGCCGTGGGCCTCGGGGGCGAGGGTGTTCCACTCTGGCCCCCAAGCCCCAAGGACCGCCGTGCATCCTCAGGCGAACTGCGCCTCCTCCGTGGAGCCCGTCAGCGCCGTCACCGACGACTGGCCACCCTGGATCACGTTTGCCACCTCGTCGAAGTAGCCGGTGCCCACTTCCTGCTGGTGGCTGACGAAGCTGTAGCCCTCGTTGGCCGCCGCGAACTCCTTCTCCTGCAGCTCGACGTAGGAGGTCATCTGGTTGTCCACGTAGCCCTTGGCGAGGTCGAACATGCCGTACCACATGCTGTGGATGCCGGCCAGGGTGATGAACTGGAACTTGTAGCCCATCGCCGCCAGCTCGCGCTGAAACTTGGCGATGGTGGCGTCGTCGAGATTCGCCTTCCAGTTGAACGACGGCGAGCAGTTGTAGGCCAGCATCTGGCGCGGATACTCCTTGTGCACCGCCTCGGCGAACTGCCGCGCCTCGTTCAGGTCCGGCACTGCCGTCTCGCACCAGATGAGGTCCGCGTAGGGAGCGTATGCAAGCGCTCGGGAGATGGCCTGCCCGAGGCCGTTGCGGGTGCGGTAGAAGCCCTCCGGCGTGCGCTCGCCGGTGATGAACGGCCTGTCCCACTCGTCCACGTCGCTCGTCACCATGTCGGCGGCGTTGGCGTCGGTGCGCGCCATCAACACCGTCGGCACGTCGCAGACATCGGCGGCAAGCCGGGCAGCGATGAGCTTCTGCACCGCCTCCACTGTCGGCACGAGCACCTTGCCGCCCATGTGGCCGCACTTCTTCACCGAGGCGAGCTGGTCCTCGAAATGCACGCCGGCGGCACCGGCGGCGATCATGGACTTCATCAGCTCGAAGGCGTTGAGGACGCCACCGAAGCCGGCCTCGGCATCGGCCACGATGGGCGCATAGAAGTCGATGCCCTGGTCGATGCCCTTGGCCCACTGAATCTCGTCGGCGCGGCGGAAGGCGTTGTTGATGCGGTTGACCACCGTGGGCACGGAGTTCACGGCGTAGAGCGACTGATCCGGATACATCGTCTCGGAGTCGTTGTTGTCGGCCGCAACCTGCCAGCCGGAAAGGTAGATGGCCTTGATGCCGGCCTTCACCTGCTGCACGGCCTGGCCGCCGGTGACGGCGCCGAGGCAGTTCACGAAGTCTTCGGTTTGCAGCAGCTCCCAGAGCTTGTCGGCGCCGTGCGCCGCCAGCATGCTGCGGTGCGGGATGGTGCCGCGCAGCTTCACCACATCCTCCGCCGAATAGCCGCGCTTCACGTCCGCCCAGCGGGCGTTGGTGATCCATTCATCCTCAAGCTCGGCAATTTGCAGGGCACGGGACTTGCGAGGCACGAAGTGCAGGGCCATGGGCGAGGTTCCTCCGCTGATTTGGTGGCGGCAAAGGGCGCGCATTGTAGCGACCGGAACAGAGAATGGAAGGGTGTTCGAGCATCGATTGCCCAACGACGGGGGGGACTTGCTGCGGAAGGGCTCGCCCAGCACGCCGACAAAGTGAAAAATAGCGATTTCAATCAACACTATAGTATCGATAAATTCCCGTTTGCGGACGTTAGCGCGGCGAAAGATGCGGATGCAACCCCAGTTTCGGACTTTTTTTCGCGGGTGCCCCCTCACCTGAAGGTCTGGCGCCGTAGCGCAGGCAGGCCACGGGGCCGCGGACGGCCTCCTGCTCCCGCGTGTAGCAGGCCGGCATCGACGGCGACGACCACCTTCCCGCGAGCTGCATCGCCACCAGGCTCGCGTTGCGTTCCGCAAGGGACTGCGCCGATCCAATCCGCAGCGAGTGGCCCGACACGCGGCCATGGATGCCCGCCGCCTTCGAGCGGGCCTGCACGATGCGCCGGATCGAACGCTCGCCCAAGGCTCCGGGCTGGACGCTCCCGCTGCGGTGCATGGGCTGGAAGGGAGGCCCCTCGTCAATGCCGGCCGCCTCGATCCATGACCTGATCCTCGCCACGGTCGGTGGCCCGAGGAAGCGCCTCGGACCCCGTCCAGCCTGGTCCGTCTTCGAGCGCCGCGCGAAGCAGCAGCCCGGAACCGTCTTCGAGGAGGCGAATGGCGGCGCAGTCGATGGCCGACGCCTCGGACACCCGCAGCAGGGCGTCCGACATGACGGCGACGAGTGCAGCGTCGCGCAGCCCGGCGACATGCCCCGCACTTTCCGCAAGCGCGCACACCTCGTCCGCCTGTTCCCACCTGATGCCCCGAACCTGTTGGGGGCCTTGCCCCGCGCCCCGCGCCGAACTCCCCCCATGCACTTCCGCACCCGCGCCATCGGACGTCCACTCCCCGCTCCCGCAGTCCCCAGCGCACCGCCGCCGCCGCCGCAGCGGCGGCGGTCACACGAGGAAAAATCATTAATGCAACAAGTGCCGCTGCGGCGGCAGTTGGCCTAGCGTGTCAATTCTGAAATGGTGACAATCTAGTGTACTGTCTCTGAAATGCCTATACATATTGTGCGGTGCAGGCGCCTGGCGCGATGCTCGGCAACTAAGAGTGTAATTTTCCGTGGAGACAAACATTTACGAACGCCTCCGGTTCTCTTGGTTGGGGGGCCATGTGAGCATGTGATTTAGGTCAACGTATTTGAGAGTCGGTACACTAGCGCCACAAGAACTGTTGCCGGAGGCACGGTGTGCCAGTCGGCACACCGTCTTCCTCTTTCTGGATACACCCCGCCCGAAGTCAGGCTTGAATTGCGCTATGGGTATCCTTCAGACTACAAGCCTACGGTAACTCCCCAGCGCAATTGTCACGCCTGCACGCTGGCTGCCCTGCGCGCACCCGCCCGACTCCAACTCCCCGGCGCCCCGCCCGGACGGTCGGCCACGACAGCCCCGTCGCGGCCGACACCAGCGCGTCGCCATCCGTACCCGATGGCGCGCGACTCCGTGGCCGCCCAGATCCGGCGACCACGCTCGTCGAGAAACGGCTCGACCACTGCGTACTTCTCGACGATCGTCGCTTCGAGTGCATGATTGCGCATCGGCCAAGTGGAACATGGCCGTCGAAAGATGGCAGTTTCGATTTGCGATATGTCCCTAAGCGACGCCAGCATCCGGCGCAGTTTGCCCTCGACGCAGTTGCCGTACACGCGCAACTGCGGGGAAAAAACTGTAGAAGGTTGGCACCAGGATTAGGGTGATGGCGGTGGAGAAGACGATGCCGAAGGCCAAGGACACCGCCGCCGGGATCACGATCTGGGCGCTCATGGAGGTTTCGAGCACCATTGGCACCAGGCCGAAGAAGGTGGTCAGGGAGGTGAGCAGGATGGCGCGGAACCGGGCCGCGCCCGAATCGAGAGCGGCCTGGACAATGCTCGCGCCAGCCTCCACGCGCTTGTTGATGAAGTCCACGAGGATAAGGCTGTCGTTCACCACCACGCCGGCCAAGGCGATGATGCCGATGAAGGAGATGGAGCTGAAGGCGATGTCGGTGATCATGTGGCCGATCAGGGCGCCGATGAAGCCGAACGGGACGGCGACCATGATGAACAGGGGTTGGATGTAGCTCTTGAGCGGGATCGCCATGAGCGCATACATGAGCAGCAGCCCGGCGGAGAGGCGCGTCACCATGTCGATCATCTCGTTCACCGCATCGCGGGCGGAGCCCTCGCGACCGAAGCTCACATTCGGGTAGCGCTGCTGCAGCCCCGGAATGAAGTCCCGCTGCACCTGGCCCATCAGGCGCATGGGCTCCACGGCGGCAAGGTCGGCGCTGGCCGTCACCGACACCGTTCGCTGCCCGTCCACGCGCCGGATCTGGTTGTAGCCGCGCTGGATTTCATAGTCTGCCACGGCGTGGAACGGCACCTCCCGGCCGTCCGGGGTGCGAATCGACATGCTCTCCAGATTGCCGATGGATTGCCGCTCGGCGCGGGGGTAGCGCACCATCACCCGCACCTCGGAGTCGCCACGCTGGATGCGCTGAGCCTCTACGCCGTAGAAAGCCTGGCGAACCTGTCCGGCGAGGTCGGCCAGCGTGATGCCGAGCGCCTGCGCTTCCGGCTTGATCGAGAGCTTGATCTCTTCCGGGCCGGCGGTGGCCGAGCTTTCCACCTCGTAGAGGCCCTGGAACGACTTCAGGTGGTCGGCAAGTTCCTCCGATGCGCCTTCTAGCTGGTCGAAGTCCGATGCCTGCATTCGGAAGGCGATGGGCTTGCCGCCCCCCATGCGGTTCATGGAGCGGAACTCGAGGCCGCGGGTTCCGGCAATGTCACCCACCTTGGCACGCCAGCGGTCCTCGATTTCCTTCGGCGAGATGTCGCCGCGGATGTCGCGATCCTTGAGCTGGACCTGGAAGTTGGCCGAGTTGCCGCCTTGGGTGAAGGCATAGACGTGGTCGATCACGTCCACTGGCAACCCGCGTTCCTCCTTCAGCTCCTCGTTCACCTCGCGCAGCTTGGTATCCATCTGCGTGACGACACTGGTGATCAGACTCTCCGGCGCGCCTTCCCGAAGTTCCACCTGTGCCATCAGGAAGTCGGCCTCGAACTCCGGGAACCAGACCATTCGCACCTGGCCGCCGAAGATGAAGCCCACCATCAGGACCATCAGCCCCACGAAAATCGAGAGCGTGAGCAGGCGATAGCTGATGGCGCGGCGCAAGAGCGGCACATAAACGTTCGCCACGAACCACTTCAGGCGCTTGTCCACCCAGTCCGCCACGCCCTTCTTGGTGCCGTGCGACGAGCGCATCATGGAGAGGTGGGAGGGCAGGATGAGTTTGCTTTCCACCAGCGAGAAGGCGAGGCAGAGGATCACCACCCAGCCGATGGCGGCTGTGAACGAGGCGGTGCGCCCGCTCATGAACAGGAACGGCAGGAAGACGCCGATGGTGGTGAGCACGCCAAAGGTGGCTGGCACCGCCACCTTGCGGGCGCCGGCGACGATGTTGGGCAGGGTATAGCCTTTCTCTTCCGTCTCCGTGTAGGCGCTCTCGCCAATGATGATGGCGTCGTCCACGACGATGCCCAGCACGAGAATGAAGGCGAACAGGCTCATCATGTTGATGGAGACGTCCACGAACGGTACCGGCAGGAACATGAAGGCGCCGAGGAACGCCACCGGCAGGCCGATGAGCACCCAGGCCGCCACCTTCAGATGCAGGAAGAGGCCCAGCACAACCAGCACCAGCGCCGCGCCCAAAGCCATGTTCTTGACCATGAGGTCGAGGCGGTCTTCGAGGAACTCTGACGAGTTGGCCCACGCCGTCAGCTCGACGCCATCCGGCAGCGTCGCCTTGCGCTTCTCGACATAGCGCTTGGCGGCGTCGCTGACGTGGATGGGATTTTGGTCCTCGTTCGCGTTCACGCTGATGCCGATCGAGCGCTTGCCGTTGAAGAACGAATAGAACCCGACCTCGGAGAAGCCGTCGCGAATGGTGGCCACGTCGCCTAGTGTGAGTCGCGTGCCGTCCGGCTGCGTGAGCAGCACGATGTCGGCGAATTCCTCGCCGGTGTACGCCTGGCCGGTGGCGCGCAGGCGAATGTCGCCGGCGTCTGAGCGAATGGCGCCGCCGGGCAGATCGAGGGACCAGCGGCCGATGGTGCGGGAGACTTCCTCCAGCGTCAGGCCGTACTGGCGCAGGGTGTCCTCCGACACTTCCACCGAGATCTCGAACGGCCGTGCTCCCTGCACCACCACGTGCGAAATCTCCGGTTCCGCCAACAGCTCCTCGCGGATGTCCTCGGCCAGTTCCTTCATGGTGGCTTCGTCGAGGTCGCCGGCGACCTGAAGGTTCACTGCCGAGTTGCGCCAATAGCGCCGGGAGATGATGGGGCGCTCGGTCTGTGTCGGGAAGGTGGAGATGCTGTCCACCGCGAGCTTCACCTCGTCCATCATCTCGGCAAGGTCGTATTCGTCGAGAATTTCCACCGTGACCATGCCGGCGCCTTCGCTGGCAGTGGAGGTGACCTCGCGCACGCCTTCGAGGTCTTCGATGGCTTCCTCGATCTTGACGACGACGCCGCGCTCCACCTCTTCCGGCGCCCCGCCACGGAACGGCACCTGCACCTGAATCTGGTTGAAGTTGGCTTCCGGCATCATCTCCTTCTGGACGATGAAGATGGAGTAGATGCCGCCGCCGACGATGGCGAGCATCATGAGGTTGGCGGCGACGTGGTTCTTGGCGAACCAGCCGATGAGGCCCTTCACTTCGGGATATGGATCAGCCACTGAAGCGTACCTTCATGCCGGGGAGGGGTTGGTCGGGCGGAGTCAGGCAGTAGCGCTCGCCATGTTCCACGCCGCTGGAAATATAGGCGAAGTCCTCGTCGGAACGAGCGATTTCCACCAGCCGGGGGTGGATGGTGAGGTCTTCGCCCACCACCCACAGCGTCTCGCCCCGACGCAGTGCGTGACGGGGAATGACGACCAGGTTGCCTCCGGCGCGGCCGGAGATCTCGGCGCTGACGAAGGCACCGATGCGCAGGGGCTCGCGGGCGTTCTGCGCGGTGTCGTAGGGATCGGCCACCTGCGCCACCACGTGCAGCACACGTCGGCTTGCGTCGAACACGCCCTCCGAGCGCACCACGGTCGCGCCCCACTCGTGCATCGTGCCACCAAACTGGGCGGTGAGGGTGGCAGGCAGTTCAAGGTCGCCCGTGTTCCAGTCCGGCAGGTCGAGGTATTGCAGGTCGTTCTGGTTCAGCGGCAGACGCACTTCGGCGTAGTCGGTGGCAAATGTGTCGGCGAGCGCCGTGCCGGTGTTGACGAACTGGCCGACGTCGGCGCGCTTGCTGCGCACCATGCCGTCGTAAGGGGCGCGGATGATGGTGCGGCGCAAATCCTCCACCGCCTGTTCGAGGTCCGCCTCGGCGGATTCGAGGCCGGCGAGGGCTTCCGCGAGCTGCGGCTTGCGCAGGGTGAGGTCGGATGCCGGGCCGGTGGCGACGTCTAGGCTGCGCAGGCGCTGCCAGTCCTGAAAGGCGTAACCGGCGAGCGCATTTTCGGTGGCGACCTGGGTTTGCGCCCGTGCCACCGCGGCCGAGGCGCGCTTGACGTTGGTGCGGTAGTTGCGCGGATCGATGCGGACGAGCACGTCGCCCTTGCGGAAGAACCCGCCGCTGACGAATGCCGGTGCCACATCGACGATGGTGCCCGAGACCTCCGAAACCAGGGTGGTGCTGGTGCGGGGCGAGACAGTGCCCTGGGAGCGAACCGTGTATGTGACCGGCACGCGTTCCGCAGTTCCCACTTCCACCAGCAACGCCGGCGGCGCCACCGGCACCTGCACCACCTGCGGTCGCGACACGGCAAGGGTCCAAGCCGCGGCGATTGCCGCGATCAAGACCAGGATAGGCAGCGCAAAGCGCAGAACGATACGCATGGGTTTTCGGTGGCGGGCTCCGTGTGGAGTGTCGGCTTGAGTGGGCAGTCGATCCTAGCGAAACGAGTCGTCGCTACCAAAAAGTAACACAGATGGCAGCCATCAGCGGAGGAATCGATCCGGGAATCGATCCCGACACACAAACATTTCGTCCTACAGGCCGTAGGACGATTCCCATCGTCCTGCGCCGATGGCGGCGATGTCTCACATCCACGCGGTCGAGCCAGCCCATGGCGGGCGTTCGCTTCATTCGCCCGAGAACGCCGAGTGGTCGCCCAACGGCGCGCGAGATCAAGCACGCGGACGGAGGGCAAGAAACGTGTCAGATCCGGATCTGTCCGCGGCCGGCGAATCCCAATCGGTCGTCGGCCCGTCGGCTCTGCAGAGCTTCCGTAGCGGGCAGCTATCGAAATCGGCGCGGATTCCGGGTAAAACGCGCTGATGGCAGCTTTACATCAAGACCCGATACAGCAAGACCCGATGCGCCGCGATCCGTTCGCCGACGCGGAAGCCTTCGTTCGCGACGGCTATCTTGTTGTGCCGGCGATGGCGAGCAGCGCAGCCTTGGCCGCAATGACGAGCGCCGCCAGGGAGGCCCTCGACCCGCTCACCGGACCGGCGGAGTTCGAGGTCGACGTTGGCTATCCGGGCGCACCGCTGCCGGGGCAGGCTGGCGCTGCAACGCCCCGCCGCCTGCTGCACGCCTATGCCCGGCACTCGTCCTTCCGCGACTGGAGCACCAGCCCGGCGGTGGCAAGGGCTGTGCGTTGTCTGCTGGGCGATTCGCGCATCCTGCTCTCGCAATGCCACCACAACTGCGTCATGACGAAGCATCCGGGCTATTCCTCGGCGACGCTCTGGCATCAGGATGTGCGCTACTGGTCCTTCACGCGACCGGAACTGGTGTCCCTGTGGCTTGCCCTCGGCAGGGAGACCCCGGCCAACGGGGCGCTGCAAGTGATACCAGGCAGCCACAGGCTCGAACTCGATCCCTCGCAGCTCGACAAGGAACTCTTCCTGCGCCCGGAGCTCCCGGCCAACCAACGCCTGATCGCCACGGCACAGCCGGTGCGGTTGCAGCCGGGCGATGCACTGTTCTTCTCGGGGCGGCTGTTCCACGCCGCCGGCCGCAACGAGACCGACGAGGTGAAGCTTTCGGTGGTGACGACCTACCACGGCGCCGACAACCTGCCGCTGCCTGGCACCCGCTCCGCCCGCTACCCGGCAATCGAGTTGTAGGCGTCGTGAGCTCCAAGGGTTCCACCCCACCGCCCGATGACGAGAGCTTCCTCGACGCCATGGACGATGTCGTGCCGCTCACAAGCCGGGCGACTGCGCCCCGTCCTCCTGCGGAAGCGCGCCTGCGTCCCTCGGCTGGCCAGCTACGGCGGCGGGAGGCAGCCGAAGCCGAAGAGACCGAAGACCCGAACCATCTCCACCCTGGCGAAGTGCCGGCCGTGCATCCGCACGCGGTGCTCGAATGGAAGAAGGATGGCGTGCAGCCAGACGTGTTTCGTCGCTTGGGCACAGGTCGCTACGTCGTGGCAGCCAGCCTCGACCTGCATCGCCACACCGTCGATCAGGCGCGCTCGGCGCTGTATCGATTCCTCACCGACGCGCACCAACACGGCCGCCGCTGCGTGCTCATCGCCCACGGCCGCGGCGAACGCAGCGATCCCCCGGCGCGGATCAAGAGCCACGTCGCGTTCTGGCTTGGGCAAATGCCGCAGGTGATCGGCTACCGCAGCGCGCCACGCCAGCAAGGCGGCACCGGCGCCGTGCTGGTGATGCTGCGCAAGTCCGTTGCGGCGAAGGACGAGAATCGCGAACGGTACGGCGGCAAGGCGACGCCTTGAACGAGCGTTTGGTCGAGGTTGGCGTGGACGGTGAATGCCCCCACCGAGAAAAGCGAGGACGCTTTTCTCGGTGGGGGCACGGCGCGATGTCCTATTCCACCCCGGCCAGCGCCTGATCGAGATCCGCGCAGATGTCGGCTGCATCCTCGAGCCCGACGGAAAGCCTGAGCACGCCTTCGCCGGCCTCATCCCGGAAGTGAGCGAGGGCCTCTCCTTCCAGTCGATAGGTGCCGACGGCGAGTTCCTCGGTGTCGATCCAGTAGATCAAGCTGCGGTGGTGGCCAAGCGAGACCGCATGGTGAATGAGTTCGAGCTTTCCCACCATCTGTCGCGCCGCCTCGGCGCCGCCGGCAATGCGAAAGCAGATCATGCCGGAGTAATTCTCCATCTGCCGCCGCGCCAGTTCGTGCTGCGGGTGCGACGGGAGCCCTGGATACAGAGTTCGCAGCACTCTCGGATGTGCCTCGAGGAATGCCGCCACCTGCTGCGCCGCCGTCTCGTGGGCGGCCATGCGCAACGGCAAGGTCGCGGCGCCGCGGGCGATCAGCCAGGCGTTGAAGGGGCTCAGGATGCCGCCGTGATGCACCAACGCTTCCCCGGCAAGGCTTGCGATGCGTTCCGCCGAGCCGATCACCGCGCCGCCGAGGGCGTCGCCGTGCCCGCCGATGTACTTGGTTAGGGAATGCAGCACGAAGTCGGCGCCGAACTCCAAGGGGCGAGTGGCGATCGGCGTGGCAAACGTGGAATCCACCGCCAGCGCGGCGCCGGCCGCGTGCGCGATCTCGGCCACGGCGCGAAGGTCCGTCAGGCGCAGCACCGGGTTCGCGGGGGTCTCTACCCAAACCAGGCGTGTTGTCGGCCGCACGGCGTCGCGCACCCGTTCGGGTTCGGCCGTGTTCACCGGCGTCACCTCGATGCCGAAGTCCGGCAATGTGCTGCGGGCCAGTTCCGCAGTGCCGGGATAGTTCACCTCGCTGATGACGAGATGGTCACCGGCCTTGAGCTGCGAAAGCAGGAGGCCGGCGGTGGCTGCCATGCCGGACGCGAATGCGGCGCAGGCTTCTCCGCCCTCGAGGGCCGCGAGCTTCTGCTCCAGCATCCGCACGGTGGGGTTGCCCCAGCGGGTGTAGATGAACTGCAGTGCGTCGCCGGCGGTGGCGAAGGAGAAGCCGGTGGGTTCGTCTTGAACGAACGTGCTCGACATGGTGATGTCGGGGGCGGAGGCGCCAGTGTTCGGGTCCGGCACCTCGCCGCCGTGAACGGCAGTGGTGCGGACGCCCCGTGTCTGGCTTGGCACTGGCATCCCCTAGATCCGGCCCTTGCCGAGGTCGAGCCGACCGCGCGCCAGGTTCAACCGCAGGATGTCGCTGGCGCCTTCTGCCAGACGCATTGCCCGCACCCGCCGATAGAGACTCTCCAATGGGTGCCCCACCCGCAACGCTGTGCCGCCGACGAGTTGGATGGCGGTGTCCACCAACTCGCCGATGGCCTCGGTGGCGAACACCTTGCAGGCGATACCTTCGTTGATGACGTTCTCGCCGGCCTCGGCAAGACGCGCCGTGCGATACACCATGCTGCGCGCGGCGAAGGCACGAATCCGCATCTCCGAATAGCGCAGTCGAACTCCTTCGCGGGCGCCAAGCGGTGCGCCGCTGCGATGCGGCGCTTCGAGGTGGGCGGTGACGAAGTCGATCACCCAGCGGGCGAGGCCCACGCTCTCGGCGGCGAAGGCGAGGCGGGTGTCGCCGATTTGCCGCATGGCGCGGGGAAGTCCCTCGCCCGGTTGCCCGATGATGTTGCTCGCCGGCACGGCCACGTCGTGGAACTCAATGTAGGCATGGTGGGTGCCATCCATGGAGCCGAAGGTGGCCGTGATGTCCACCCCAGGCGCGTCGCGGTCGATGATGACCATGGCGGGGCCACGGCCCTCCACTTCCACCAGGGCATTGATGAAGTCTGCCTCCGCGCCGCCGGTGACGTAGGACTTCTGGCCGTTCACAACGAGCGTCGCGCCCTCAAGCCGTCCCCACGTGGCGCGCTCGGCCTTGTCCGGCTCGGTGAAGCCAAACGCGCCGCGCTTTTCGCCGGACAGCATCGGTTCGAGATAGCGCGCTCGCGCCGGCCCTTGCACGCCGCCAAGCACGCCGGGCCCGGGGCCGAATACGCCGCCGAGATGGCTCAGGTTGTGCGAACCCAAGGTGTCCCGCACCACCGTCATCGCCAGCGGACCCGCCGCCGTGCCGCCGAACTCCGCCGGCTGCGTCATGCGGAAGAGGCCCGCCGCTTGCGATGCCTGCCGAACCCGCCTGCGACGCTCCCCGGCTTCGAGCGTCTCGTCCTCGGCGAGGGGCGCCAGCGTATCCCGCGCCAGCGCATCCACACGATCACGCAACGCAACCAGTTCGGGGGACAACGATTCGGGCATGTGGGATTCCTTCGCGGCAGAGGCAGTTGGGGCTTCGGGAAGTCGCTCGTGACGAGAGGTTACGCGAGCGCGCCAGCTCGTTCCAATCCTTGACGCGCCTGTCGGACTTCCGGAGGGCTTCGATGCCCTCCCCCCGAGAAACCGCCCGGATGGCTGTGGCCTACAGGAACGTGGGCACCATCACCATGACCGGCACGAGCAGGACGAGGAAGACGATGGCGACCAAGGCGTAGAGGAGCCACGTCTCGCGACGGGCGTGGCGGGCGATCAGGGCCTCGATCTCCTCGGGGCCGCGGACGGCGACGGAGGAAGCGAGGCGATAGCGGATGATCCCGTCGCGCAGCCCCGGCAGCCGAACGAAGAGCTCCGGCGTGCTGTTGAGGCGCCGCGCCACGTCATGGATCGGAATGCCGGCGCCTCTGGCGATCTGCGAGGGATGCAGCCCCTTGGCCGGCTCGTCCAGAAAGCACTGCACAATCGCCATGAGCGCCCGCGTCTTGCCGCGAAACCGGAAGCGCCAGACCGCAAAGGGATCGGTCATGCCCTGCCCCTACACATGCTTGGAGGCTCGATGTTCCAGAACCAGAGGGTGGTCTGGGGTGTCGCCCGGGCAGACCAAGCCTCGACATGGGGGCGATACCACTCCACGAGCCCTTCGGGCGTGTGCAAGTCGCCAGGGAATCCACTGATTCCGTAGGGGCCATCGGCAACGATGCAGATGGGGCTTGGCCACTGCTCGTAGAGTGTCTCGACCGGCTGGAAGTGGATCGTTGCGCCGGCACGCTGGACGGACTCCAGCCCAGCGACGCCACATCTTGAGGAGCCTTCAGCCGGGGAAGCATCCCCGACCGCTGACGCGCAAGGAAGTGCCGGCAATTCCCCCATCGCTGGGGGCGTACTTCCATGCAAGCTTGCCGGAGCGCCGTCCCCCTCTGTTGTTGTGAGTCGCGTCTCGGCTGGCATGGCAACGTGGTGGCGCATACACGTGATTGGACGGATGTTGACGGGCATTGTACGCGGGTCGTCGGTCCTCGACACGCGGGGGCGGGGTCTCGTGCGGCTGGCGAGGCATCGCGGGCGGGTCGCCCTGAACTCCAGGAGATTCGACGCGCGAGGCCGGTCCAGAGCGATGCACTGCTCGACGTTGGCGGATCCTGGGCGGGAACCGCCTCCCTCCATCTGACACGACCGGCGACGTCGCGACTCAATCCGCCGCAGGCCCGACGTCAGCCTGTTGGCGTCGAAGGGACTGGAGGTAGGCGTGCAGGTAGGGACGCCAGTCAGGGGAGGGGATGCCGAAGGTGCGTTGCAGGCGTGTGGGGTCGAGGCGGGAGTTTTCGGGGCGTTGGGCGGGAGTCGGGTAGTCTCGCGTGGCAATTGCGCGGACGGGCGGGGCTTGCTCGATGACGCCGAGTTCTGCCGCGAGTGCGACGATCTCTCGGGCGAAGCGGCACCAGCTGAGGGTTGGCTCGGTGCTGAAGTGGTAGGTGCCCCACAGGTCTTCTTCGGCGGCTGTGGCGAGGCAGATGTCGCGCAGCGTCCGGGCAACCGCCTTGGCCGGGGCAGGAGCGCCGATCTGGTCGTCCACCACGGTGAGTTCCGGGCGTTCGCGGGCCAGGCGGAGCACGGTGTCCACGAAGCTGCGGCCGAGGGCGCCGAAAACCCAGCTCACGCGGAGGATGATGTGGCGTGGGCTTCCGGCGCGCGCCGCGCGTTCGCCGAGTTCCTTGGTGCGGCCATAGACGCCGAGCGGATTGGTGGCGTCGTTCTCGCGGTATGGCCTGTTCGCGTTGCCGTCGAATACGTAGTCGGTCGAGACGTGGACGAGTGCCGCTCCGTTCCGGGCGCAGGTGGCCGCGAGTTGTGCGACGGCCTTGACGTTCACGGCGTGGGCGGTCCTGGCTTCGCTTTCGGCGCGGTCCACGGCGGTGTAGGCGGCGCAGTTGACGACCGCTTGGGGCCGCCATCGTTCAATTGTGCGGGCAACCGCGTCGGCATCGGTGATGTCGAGGTCGTCTCGGCCGAGGGCGACGGGCTCGAACTCGTCCGTGCCGAGACGGACGAGTTCCGATCCGACCTGGCCGGCGGCGCCGGTTACGAGCGCGCGCATGGGTCATGCGCGAGAGGGAGCAGGATCGACCGGCAGCGCGGGCCGCGTGCGAGGTCGGATTGGCTGGGCTGGAGGCGGCGCCACGGGGCGCCGGCTTGGGACGGCTTCATGGCGTGGTCAGGTATTCGTCCAAGGTCGGATTCTGCTGGTCGGCTTCGGACACGATCGGGTTTTCAACCGGCCAGTCGATGGCCAGCGTCGGGTCGTTCCAAAGCACGCCGCGGCCGTCGTCCGGGCGGTAGTGTGCCGTGCATTTGTATTCGAAGTCAGCAACTTCCGAAAGCACGCAGAAGCCGTGCGCGTAGCCAGGCGGGATCAGCAGTTGCGTGTGGCTCTCGTCGTCGAGAATCACGCCGACGTGCTGGCGGAAGGTAGGCGAGGCGGGAGCGATGTCCACGGCCACGTCGAATACGCGTCCGCGACTGACGCGCACGAGTTTGCCTTGCGGCTCCCGCTGCTGGAAGTGCAGGCCACGCAACACGCCGCGGCGCGAGCGGGAGTGGTTGTCTTGCACGAAATGCTGCCGCAGCGCGGGATGCAGGTCGTAGCGTTCCTTGCTGTAGGTTTCAAGCAGGAATCCGCGCTCGTCGCCGAAGACTTGCGGGCGGATGACGACGACGCCCGGCAGCGCGGTGGTCTCGACCTCCATCAATGGCTCTCCATCGTGCTTTGCTCCCAAGTGCTTTGCTCCCAAGTGAGAGCGGCACTTGCGTGTTGACGTGAATGCCCTGCTGCGGACGACGATACGCTCCGTCAGGGCGCGCTGGCAGTTTTCGCTGGCGCGAAAACTGCCAAGGGAAGTACGCGACCGTTCTCCAGCTCGACAGTTTTCTACGGCGCTTACCTTGCATGGAAGTACGCCCCCAGCGATGGGGGAGTTGCCGGCACTTCCTTGCGCGTCAGCGGTCGGGGATGCTTCCCCGGCTGAAGGCTCCTAGTTGAACTCCGGGTAGTGTCTCACTTTGAATTTGCCTGGCAGCCTGTCGGACTTCGGACGGCGTGAGCTGGCCGAATGCCGACAGGGTGCCAGGACGGCTTGGGCTGGGGCAGGAAGCGTTGCCGAATAGGCAACGGTTCTTGTGGCGCTGACGTGGCGCATGGCCGTTCGCAACTGGCGACTGCGTCGATTTGCCTGCCGGGACCACTCCGGGGGGGGAGGGCGTCCCGCCCTCCATGCGCGTCCTCCCTGCACATGCCGCGATGTGCCTGCGCGCCCTTGCGGGCGCGGCGCGCCTTGCGGCGCGATGGAGGGCGGGACGCCCTCCCCCCCGGGGGACGGTGCCAGACACTGCACAAGCCAAGTGAGACACTACCGAACTCCGTGCCGCCGCGTCGCGTGAGATAGTCGCCGGAGACGCTTGCAGGGAAGGCGGTCGGGGAAGCTTCCCCGGCTGAAGGCTCCTTGCAGGGAAGCACGCTCTCCGGCGACGGGGGCATGCCCGAACCTCCCCGCGCGTCGGCGGTCGGGGAAGCTTCCCCGGCTGAAGGCTCTTCAGAATGACTGGCCGAACTCCCCGGATTCGCGTTCCTCGAGTGGCCGCACCACCACGCCTTCGCGGATGTGGTCTGCCTTGAGGCCGGTGCGCCCATCTGTCAACTCGGCGAGCTTGGCGGCAGAGAACGGTTCCTCGCACACCACGGGTACAAGGCCGAGTTCCTCGATCGGCCAGTCCGGGCAGACGGCACCCTCGGGGATGTAGGCGGCCAGGTCGCCGCTTCGGAAGTCGCCGATCGCTGCGAGTTCGAGCCGGTCGGCATTCGGATGCGCCTCGATCCCGAGTGCATGCGCACGCGACTCAAAGGTGGCCATGGGGTCGTGTCCTCATCGGGTCTGCGCCGGCGCCAGGCGGTTCCGACCCGCCGGTGGGCGCTTGCGCGGGGAACGGCGCAGATCCTACTCCAACGATGGGCGAGGGCAACGCTCCAGGCGGGCGTGCCCACTCGCGGCGCAGCCATGCGCGCCGGTGGCGCCTCCCTTCTGATGACCTGCGTCTGATGACCTGCGGATTCTTCGGAGGGGGGTGGATCGCACCCGTGGACTTGCCATGTGGTCTGCATCGAATGCCCCCGCCGCGCGGCATAATGCACACATGAAGTTGCGCATTCAGGGCGATTCCATCCGACTCCGGCTAACCGTGAGCGAGGTTGCCGCCGTCGGTGGTGGCCAGCCCGTTCAGGAAACCACACACCTCGGCCCTCGCCCCTTCGCCCATTCCCTGACGCCATTGGCGGATGCCACGGCGGTGGATGCAGCGTTCGACGGCGGCACCATGCGGGTGACGCTGCCGGCGGCCACCGCCCGGCGCTGGGCGGAGACGGAGGAAGTCTCCCTGCACGGCGTCGCGGGCGCCGTGACCATCCTCATCGAAAAGGACTTCGACTGCCTCGAACCCCGCGCCGGAGACGAGAAGATCGATACCTTCCCCAACCCTAAGGCCTGATCGACCCTGCCATCACTCCCCTCCAGGGGGAGTCGAAGAAACCGCAAGGGTTCCTCGGAGGGGGCCGCCGCCCTGCGACGCTATCCGCACCAAGGACTTGTCGAAGCTCCCCAAAAGCCGTGGTTCCTGTCGCCATTTCGCCTGTCGCGGTTGCCAATGCGCAGCAGCCGTGCGCTTGTATTCCCGATTCCCCATTGCGAGCATGGCGGGCAGGCGACCACGAAGAGGGCGGAACGGACATGACTCAAACGCGCCACGTCGTGGTGGTGGGCGGCGGCAATGCGGCGTTTTGTGCCGCGTTGGCGGCTCGGGAGCAGGGTGCAGAGGTGACGCTCCTCGAACGCGCCCCGCACGCGGCCCGCGGCGGCAACTCCCGCTTCACCGCCGGCGCCATGCGCGCGGCGTATGGCGGCGTCGAGGACCTGCGCCGGATCATGCCGGAGCTCACCGATGCGGAGGTGGCGCGGACCGATTTCGGCAGCTATTCGCGGGAACGCTTCTACGACGACCTCGGCAGGGTCACGCAATACCGCAGCGATCCAGACCTCGCCGAACGCCTGATCGACGACAGCTTCGACGCCCTGCTGTGGATGCACGGCCACGGCGTGCGGTTTCTGCCGCTGTACGGCCGGCAGTCGTTCGAGGTGGACGGCAAGGTGCGCTTCTGGGGCGGATTGACGGTGGAGGCATGGGGCGGCGGCCCCGGCCTCGTGGACAGCCTGACGAGCATCGCCGAACGCGCCGGCGTTGCATTGCGCTATGGCGCTCGGGCAACGCGCCTGGAACGGCACGGAGACGGCTGGCGCGTCGGCGTCGGAGATGACTGGATCGACGCAGACGCAGTGGTTCTCGCCTGTGGCGGCTTCGAGTCCAGTCCTGCCTGGCGGACGCGCTATCTGGGCCCGGGCTGGGACCTCGCCAAGGTGCGCGGAACCCGCTTCAACACCGGCGACGGCATTCGCATGGCCGTGGACGCCGGCGCGGCGACGCGGGGCAACTGGTCCGGTTGCCATGCCGTCGGCTGGGACATGAACGCGCCGGAGTTCGGCGACCTCGCCGTGGGCGACAGCTTCCAGAAGCACTCCTATCCGTTCGGCGTGCTGGTGAACGCCGAGGGCCGGCGCTTTGTGGACGAGGGCGCCGACTTCCGCAACTACACCTATGCCAAATACGGGCACGAGGTGCTGAACCAGCCTGGACAGTGCGCGTGGCAGATCTTCGACGCCAAGGTGACGCACCTGCTGCGTGACGAATACCGCATCCGCCAGATGACGAAGGTGAGCGCTGACACCATCGAGGCGCTGGCGGCGAAGATGGAGGGCATGAACGCGACTGAACTGGTCGCGGAGATCGCGACCTTCAACGCCGCAGTCGATACGTCCACACCGTTCGACCCGACCGTGCTCGACGGCCGCGGCACCCAGGGTCTCGCGGTGCCGAAGACCAACTGGGCCAATTGCCTCGACACCCCGCCCTTCGAGGCCTACGGCATCACCTGCGGCATCACCTTCACCTTCGGCGGCCTCGCCGTGGACGCCGGCGCGAGGGTGCAAGGCGAGGACGGCGAACCCGTGCCCAACCTCTACGCCGCCGGTGAACTGGTGGGCGGACTCTTCTACTTCAACTACCCAGGCGGCAGTGGCCTCACCTCCGGCGCCGTGTTCGGCCGAGCAGCCGGACGCGCCGCCGCCAGCCCGGAACAGGCACTGTAGCCCATCGAGCCGCCGGAGCACCCCTTCGCCGCGACCTCGCCCTTGACGCAGGGCGCAAAGCCCACGCTGCCCTCTAATGGTCTGCATATTTTGGCGGGACGCGCCTATAGTCTTGTTGGCTTTGGCCTTGGAGTGACCCACATGGCGACTGCGCGCGCCACCGGCGCGGACATGCAGGACGAAATCCACGCTCTCCGTGTGCTTCTCGAGAGTCAGGAACTGCCCGATGCGGCGGTTGCCGCGCCGGGCCGTTGGACAGACGAGGCCTACCTGACGATGACCGACTGCGAGAACTGGCTGCTGGAGCTGACGGATGGGGTCATCGAGATGCTGCCGATGCCAACTTGGCGACATCAGAAGATTGTGGAATACCTTTTCGACGCCCTGCGCGCCTGCCTGCGGCCCGTGGGCGGCGCCGTGATCTTCGCCCCATTCCGGGTCCGCATCCGATCTGGCAAGTACCGCGAACCCGACCTCGTCGTGCTATGCGACAGCGCCGATCCACGCGGCGAGAATCGCTTGTGGCACGGAGCAGATCTCGTGGCGGAAGTCGTGAGTCCCGGTAGCGCTCGGCGAGACCTGCTGGAGAAGCGCCTCGACTACGCCGAGGCAGGCATCCCCGAGTATTGGATCGTCGATCCGCGCGCGGAGCGGATCATCGTCCTCGTTCTGGCGGACGGCCGCTATGCGGAGGCCGGCATTTGCCCACGCGGCACCACCGCCACGTCACGCCTGCTGCCAGGGCTCGAAGTGCCTGCCGATGCATTGTTCGACGTGGCAAACACCGGCTAGGAGTCTGCGCCGTAGAAACTTTTCCGGGGACATGCACCCTAATACGGCGAGAAAAATCCATCTTCTGGGAGGTCCTGTCCCTCGTCAGGAACGTTTCGGGGCGAGCAATGGGGGATCACACCCACATTTTCGGCGCGAGATCGTCCTACGGCGCAGACTCCTGGCAGCCTGTCGGACTTCGGACGGCGCAAGCGGTAGTGTCTCACTTTGAATTTGCCTGACGTGGCGCATGGCCGTTCGCAACTGGCGACTGCGTCGATTTGCCTGCCGGGACCACTCTCTATGGGAGGGGGGAGGGCTCGGGGGGAGGGCGTCCCGCCCTCCATGCGCGCCGTCAGGCGCGTCCTCCCTGCACATGCCGCGAGTGCCCTGCGCGCCTTGGCGGCGCGGCGCGCCTTGGCGGCCCTGCGCGCCTTGCGGCGCGATGGAGGGCGTCCCGCCCTCCATGCGGGGACGGTGCCAGACACTGCACAGCCAAAGTGAGACACTACCGCGCAGGCTGGCCGAATGCCGACAGGGTGACAGGACGGCTTGGGCTGGGGCAGGAAGCGTTGCCGAAAGGCAACGGCTCTTGTGGCGCTAGTACGGCCTCTCCGGAGGGAGCCGTCTCGCCCTCGAACGCGCCGACAGGCGCGCGGAAGCATGGCTGCGTGTGTGAGGGCAGATGCGCTCTTCTCCGGCCCCCCCCACCATTCCTCAACCAACAGCACCCGCAATCGCATCGCCCACTGCTGCCGTCGAAGCCGTGCCGCCCATGTCGCGTGTGCGAGGGCCGTCCTCGGTCAGCACCACCTCGATGGCTTTCTCGATGGCATCGGCCGCTTCCGAGTGCCCCAGGTGGCGCAGCATCATCGCGCCGGACCATATCTGGCCGATGGGGTTGGCAATGCCCTCGCCGGCGATGTCCGGCGCCGAGCCGTGGACGGGCTCGAACATGGAAGGGTGTTCGCCGGCAGGGTTGATGTTCGACGACGGCGCGATGCCGATGGAGCCGGCGACGGCGGGGCCCAAATCCGAAAGGATGTCGCCAAACAGGTTGCTGCCCACCACCACGTCGAACCAATCCGGGTGCTGCACGAAGTGGGCGGTGAGAATGTCGATGTGGTACTGGTCGGTCTCGATTTCGGGATACTCCGCCGCCAGCGCGGCGAAGCGTTCGTCCCAGTACGGCATGGTGTGGATGATGCCGTTGGACTTGGTGGCGGAAGTGACCTTGCTCCGGCCTTCCCGGCGCGCAAGCTCGAAGGCGAAGCGGATGATGCGATCGACGCCGCGGCGCGTGAACACGCTCTCCTGCACGGCCATCTCCGCATCCGTGCCGGCATAGAGTCGGCCGCCGATTTCGGAGTATTCGCCCTCCACGTTCTCGCGCACGACGAGGAAGTCGATGTCGTCCGGGCCCCGCCCGGCAAGGGGCGTCGTGGTGCCGGGGAACATCCGGCACGGGCGCAGGTTCACGTACTGGTCGAATTCTCGGCGGATGGGGATGAGCAGGCCCCACAGCGAGATGTGATCCGGCACCGTCGGCCAGCCCACCGCCCCCAGGAAGATGGCGTCGTTGGGCCGAAGCTGCTCGATGCCGTCCTCTGGCATCAACCGGCCGCTCTGGGCGTAGTCCTCGCACGACCAGTCGAACTCACGCCAGTCGAAGTCGATGCCGAAGCGGCGTCCTGCGGCTTCGAGCACCTTCATGCCTTCCGGCACCACCTCGCGACCGATTCCGTCGCCGGGAATGGCGGCGATGGCGAGCCGTTTCGCGGGGTTTGGCGTCTTGGTCAAGCGACCTTGCCTCCAAGTTGCTGCTGCAGCGTCGCGTGAATCCCACCGAAGGCGCTGTTGCTCATCAGCACCACGTGGCAGGCCTCGTGTGCATCCGCCATGCCGGCGATGCGCGCCGTCAGGAGTTCGATGTCATTCACCACCGTCGCCGGCGGGGTGCTGTTGCGAGCGAGTTCCCCCAGGTCCCATTGGATGCCTTGTGGGCGAAACCAAATGGTCTCGTCGGCGGCGGCGCAGCAGGCGGCGAGGTCTGCGCGCAAGGTGCCAAGGGACATCGTGTGCGTGCGCGGCTCCACCACCGCCACGATCCGCTCCTTGCCGACGTGTTGCCGCAGCCCTTCGAGTGTAGAGCGGATGGCGGTGGGGTGATGCGCGAAATCGTCGTACACCACAAGACGGCGACTCGTGGCGACCACTTCCAGTCGTCGCTTGACGCCTTGGAACGATGCGAGGGCAGCGATGGCATCCTTCGGGGGGACGCCGACGTGCTGCGCCGCGGCGAGTGCGGCGATGCCGTTGCGGACGTTGTGGCGTCCGAGCAGTCGCCAGGTGACCTCGCCGAGTTCTGCGTCGCCGAGTTGCACCGAGAACGAACTGCCGTCGGGGGCCGCGGTTGCCTGCCACATGTCGCCATTGTCCGTGGGCAGGCGTTTCCAGCGTTCGCCCTTGGCCTCGCCGAAGCGGGATATGGGCGTCCAGGCGCCCGCCGCCAGCATCTCGTTCACGTGGCGGTCGTGACGCGGCGCCACGATCAGCCCCTTGCTCGGCACGGTGCGCACGAGTTGGTGGAACTGCTCCTTGATCTGCTCCACGTCGTCGTAGATGTCGGCATGGTCCAGCTCGATGTTGCTGACGACCAGCGTGCGGGGCCGGTAATGGACGAACTTGGCCCGACGGTCGAAGTAGGACGTGTCGTATTCATCGGCTTCGACGACGAAGAGCTCCGACTCCCCAAGCCGCGATGTCACGCCGAAGTCCAGCGGCACGCCGCCGATGAGGAAGCCAGGCTTGAGCCCGGCGCATTCGAGAATGTGCGCCACCATGCTGGCGATGGTGGTCTTGCCGTGGGTGCCGGACGTGGCCACGGCCCAGCGTCCGCGCAGCACCTCCCGCCCCAGCCATTCCGCGCCGGACATGTACGGCAGGTTCTCGTCGAGCATGTGCTCCACCGCCGGATGGCCGCGCGGCAGTTGGGCGTTGCCGATCACCACGAGATCGGGAGTGGGGCGCATCTGCGCGGGATCGAACCCTTCATGCACGGTGATGCCGGCGTCGGCGAGCTGGTCGCTCATGGGCGGATAGAGCGGGCCGTCGCTGCCGCTCACCCGATGCCCCATCTCCCGCGCCAGCAGCGCCAGCCCTCCCATCAGCGTGCCGCCGATGCCGAGGAAGAAGGTGCGTTGGGAGCCCGCTGCGGATGCCCGTCTCTTGGGCCGGCCGGCAGTTCTTGCCTTGGCGGCGGGTTTGGTGTGCCTGTTCACGGGGGCCTTGGTCATGGCGATGGCGCAGGAGGCGGTGGCAGGGTGGCCTGGAGCACGACGATGGCCATCAGCCACATGCCGAACGCGACCAAGATGCCGACGCGAAGCGTCGTGTCGAGAGCGCGACCGAGGATGAAGCCGTTCACCACGATCTGCCAGATCTGGAAGGCGAGGGCAAAGGTGCCCTGCACGATGGGCCACGCCGTGAGCACCGCCAGCGCCGGCAGCATCGGCACACTGATGAGCACCTCGCACCCCACCAGCGCCGCGAAGGTGGCCAGGAAGCGCTCATCCTTGCCGCGCACGTGGAGGCCAAACCAGGTGAGCGAACCGAGCACGGCGAGGCCGAGTATCGGCGTGCCGAGAGCCAGCGACAGCGGCACGTCCGCAAGCAGCGCGAACCCGGCGCCACCGACGGCAACATCGGCAGCGAGCAAGGCAAGCAAGAACCACGTCTGCGTTGGCACCGACTCCGGCCCGTGCCGCAACAGGCAGATGTTCAAGAACAGGTTGATGACCCCCACCATTCGACAGATTCTCGCACACCCCGCGGGGGAGTTTGGGAAGGGGCATCCTGCAGAAGCAGCCCCCCAATCACGCGGTGTTGGCGCGACCGCCCCCCTCCGAAAGCCTCCTGGCTTCTTCGGAGGGGGGCAGAGCACCTCTCCCCCCGCACTGGACAAAGCTCACCAACCCTTGCCTCACCTTTCCAACCCCACACTCCAACCCATAGACTTGCACGCCGACGAAGGCGCCGGAGACACCATGACCGATACCGCAGGCCCTGCCTGGGACCTCTCCACCGAATACGCCGCTCCCGACGATCCGGCCATCGACGCCGATCTGGCCGAGCTCGACCGGCTGCTCGCCGAGGTGGAAGAGTGCAACGAGCCGCTTTCCCTGGCGGTTGCCGGGACCTTCGACGTGGACGCCGCCGCCCGAACCGAGAGCATCGCCGCTGCCCAGGACGTCTATCTCCTGGACGAGAAGGCATCCCGCCTGCTCCGCGATCCGGATGTGTATGCGGAGTGCCGCCTTTCCGTGAACGGCCGCGACGCTGCCGCCCTGGCGCTGCAGGGCCGGCTGCAGTCCCTGCACGTGCGTTACCTCGAAGCGATGGAGCCGCTGTCGCAGTTCCTCGATCTCGCGCCGCAAGACTGGGTGGACGAATACCTCGCAGACGAGCGCGTGCGCGCCTCCGAATTCGCCGTGCGGCACTCCCGCAAGCGCCGCCACGAAACCCTCCCCTTGCGCGAGGAGAGCATCGTCAACGCGCTCTCCCAGGACGGCATCCACGCTTGGGGTCGCCTCTACGACCAACTCTCCGGCGCGATTCGCTGCCAGGTGCGTGGCGAGGGCAACGAACCGGAGGAAGTGGGGCTCGCCGAAGCCGCCTCGCGAATGCAATCCGCCGACGACGCCATCCGCGAAGACGCTTGGCGAGCCATCAACCGCGGTTGGGACGAACATGTCGAGTCCGCCGCCGCAGCCATCAATGCCATCGCCGGCTGGCGGCTCGAAATGTGCCGCCGCCGCTCGTCCGACCGCGCCGTTCACTACCTCGACGCCCCGGTGCATGCCAATCGCATCGAACGCAAGACCCTGGACACGCTCATGGACGTGGCGTGGGAGGCCAACGCCCTCGGTCGCCGGGCCGCCCGCGCCATGGCCCGCGCCTACGGCAAGACCCACATCGCCCCCTGGGACCAACGCGCCCCCGCCCCGGCACTGTCCGGCTCTCCCGAAGCCATTCGCTTCCTTGAAGCGACGGAGCTTGTTGCCGGCGCCTACGGCAGCGTCAACCCAGAGATGGGTGACTTCGTGCGCATGATGGTGAACAACCGCTGGATCGAAGCCACCCAAGGCGCCAACAAGCGCCCCGGCGCCTACTGCACCTCGTTCGCGAAATCGCGCACGCCCCGGGTGTACATGACGTACGCCGGTTCCATGACCGACGTGACCATCCTCGCCCACGAACTAGGCCACGGCTTCCACCACTGGGCGATGCGCGACCTGCCGGACTCCCAGCGCCACTACGGCATGTCCGTGGCAGAGACCGCCAGCACCTTCGGCGAAACCGTCGTCCGCGACGCTCTCATGCAACGCGCCGAATCCCCGGCCGCCGAGCTCGCCGTCGCCTGGGAGGAAGTGGCCGCCACCACCGCCTTCCTCCTCAACATCCCCACCCGCTTCGAGTTCGAGACCCGCTTCTACGACGCCCGCGCCGAACGCCCGCTGCTCCCGGACGAACTGAAGGAACTCATGCGCGAAGCCTGGCTCAAGTGGCATGGCGATGCCCTGGCGGAGCCGGATCCGCTGTTCTGGGCCAACAAGCTCCACTTCTACATATCCGGCCTCAGCTTCTACAACTTCCCGTATCTGTTCGGCTACCTCTTCAGCCTGGGCGTCTATGCCCGCCGCCAACAGTTCGGCACCAGCTTCTTCGAACGCTACAAGGCCCTCCTGGCCGACACAGGCCGAATGACCGCCGAAGAACTAGCCAGGCAGCACCTCGACGCAGACCTGACGGCCCCCGACTTCTGGCGCGACACCGTGGCCGCCCTGGAACCAAGAGTGGAGAACTTCGAGCGCTTGGTGGCCGAGTGCGTCTAGGACTTCGGACGGCGCAGGCTGGCCGAATGCCGACAGGGTGACAGGAGGCTTGGGCTGGGGCAGGAAGCGGTGCCGAAAGGCAACGGTTCCCGACAGGGCAGGTTGCCTTGCCCTAGAAAGGCATTGGCCGCTCGCAAGGCCGTCTCTCATCCCTGGACCGCCGCGAGCGCTCTGGCGATGGGTTCCCGCCACCGCCCCGGAGTCACCTCGCCGATGGTCAGTTCGTCGCAGCCGGTGAAGCGGGCATAGTCCCGCACCTCGGCGGCCAGTGCCGGCGGGAAATCGTCGGACAGGTCCCTCTCCGCACTCTCCTGCATGAAGAGCGCCTTGACCTCGAAGCGCCGCTCCCGCCGGTGCGCCTTGGCATCGAGCCTGGCCACGAATTGGTCGCCGAACACCACCGGCAGCACATAGTAGCCATATTGCCGCTTCGCCTCCGGCACGTAGCATTCGATGGTGTATTCGAAGCCGAACACATCCGCGCAGCGCTGGCGCTGGATCACGGTGTTGTCGAACGGCGAAAGCAGGCGAACCCGAGCCGGCGGTGGCGCGAGGGCACGGTCGAATGTGCCGGGAAGCGCGAACAGCGCGTCTCGCCCTGGCCCCGGCCGCTTCTCCAGTTCTCCTTCCGCTGCGCGCTCGGCCGCCCGTTCCCGCACCACCCTGCGCAGCCGGCCATCGCGGCAGAGGTAGGCCATCGTCCGAGTGGTCGCAAAGCCGTGGGCGCGCAGCGACACGTCAATCGCATGATCGGCGTATTCCTCGGCGGAAGGCTCGCTCGTGTCCACATCCGCCGGCAGGAAGCGCTCGGTGAGTTCGTAGCGCTTCTGGAACCCCTGTCGTTCGACGCTGGTGAGCACCCCTTCCATGAAGAGCTCTTCGAGAGCACGCTTGGCCGGCTTCCAGTCCCACCAACCCTTGCGGCTGTCGCGGGGGTCGTCGAAGTCGCGGGCGAACAGCGGGCCTTCCTCGCGGATTCGCTGCAGCACCCGCCCGCGCAGCTTGCCGTCGCTGCGGCGCACCCACATCTCGCCGCCGGCAATCGCCCGCATCATGGGCAGCACGAAGCGGAAGTCGCGCATGGGGATGTAGGCGGCTGCATGCCGCCAGTATTCGAAGACTCTTCGCCGCTTGACGAGGCGGTTCAGCATGTCCTCCTCGTAGCGCGCCACCCGATTCCACAGCACGTGGTGATGCGCCCGCGCCACCACGGAGATGGTGTCGATCTGCACATAGCCGATCCGTTCGAGCGCCTTCTGCACGCCGGAGGCGCCCGTGCCGAGGGGCCGCTTTCCGGCCAGCCCCTGGCCACGCAAGCCGAGTCGCCGCAGTCGCGCGGCACCGACCGGTCGGCTCACCCCTCGGAGTCTCCGTCGTCTTCGGTCTCTGGCGCCAGATGCCGCCACAGGAATGCATAGGCGAGCGCCGACATGAACGCCTGCTGGGCATTGTCGGCTGCGCCGGCGTGGCCGCCTTCCGTGTTCTCGTAGTACGTCACGTCATGACCGAGCGCCGCCATCTTCGCGGTCATCTTGCGGGCGTGGCCGGGATGGACGCGGTCGTCGCGGGTGGAGGTGGTCATCAGCACCGGCGGATAGTCGGCATGCTCCTGCACGTTGTGGTAGGGCGAGAAGCGCTGCATGAAGGCCCAGTCTTCGGGCACGTCCGGGTCGCCGTATTCCGCCATCCAGCTCGCCCCGGCGAGCAACAGGTGGTAGCGCTGCATGTCGAGCAGCGGCACCTGCGAGACAACGGCGCCAAACAGGTCCGGTCGCATGGTGAGCATGTTGCCGGTGAGCAGGCCGCCGTTGCTGCCGCCCATCACGCCGAGCTGCGCGGCGGTGGTGACCTTGCGGCGAATGAGGTCTTCGGCGACGGCGATGAAGTCTTCGTAGGCGCACGGGCGATTCTCGCGCAGGGCGGATCGATGCCAGTCCGGGCCGTACTCGCCGCCGCCGCGAATGTTGGCCACCACGAAGGTGCCGCCTCGTTCCAGCCAGCCCGCGCCGCTTAGGGGGGAGTAGCCGGGCGTCATGGAGATCTCGAAACCGCCGTAGCCGTAGAGCAAGGTCGGCCCGGGCACATCGTCCTCGCGCCCGATCTCGAAGTAGGGCACGCGGGTGCCGTCGGCAGACTCGGCGAAGTGCTGGCTCACCTCGAGTCCTTCGGCATCGAAGAAGGCTGGGGCGGCCTTGAGGGTCTCCGGGGCGCTGCCGATGGCACCGTAGGCAAGGCTTGGCGGCGCCAGATAGCCATCGACATAGAGGAAGAACTCGTCGCCCCGATCGCGGTCCACGGCGCCGACGCCAAGACTGTCGAAGGCGCCGACGCCAGGCATGGGATCGCGCTGCCAGCCTTCCTCGCTCGGCGTCAGCACCTCGATGCGATTGCGCACGTCGTCGAGAATGTTGAGAACGACGTGGTTGCGGGTGAGGGTGTAGCTCTCCAGCGAACTCGTGGCGGTGGGCGAGAACAGCGTTTCCAGTTCGCGCTTGCCGGCGAGGAAGGCGTCGAGGGAGGCGGTGAGGAATGCCCCGGCGGGATGGGTTTCGCCGCCGGCTGTCCAATCCTCGGTGAGGCGGATGTAGATGCGGTCCCGGAAGAGGCCCACGTTGGCGCTGCTCGGCGCATCGATGCGGGTCAGTTCGCCGTCCCGGCGCAGGAAGCGCTCCGTGTTCCAGAAGTCGATGGCGCGAGTGACGACCTCGTGGCGGTGTTCGTTGCCGAGATCCACGCTGACGCCGACGCCGACATCCTCCACCCTGGCCTCGAACACCACCTGCGCATCGGCCAGCGGGATGCCGCGCCGCCATTCCTTGACGATGCGCGGATAGCCGGACTCCGTGAGGCTGCCGGGGCCGTAATCCGTCGCCACCAAAAGCCGATCCTCGCCGCCCCACGCCACAACGCTCTTCGCCTCGGGCAGGGAGAAGCCGTCTTCCACAAAGGTCTTGTCCACGAGATCGAACTCGCGCACGACATTGGCGTCCGCGCCGCCCCTGGAGAGGGAGATCAGGCAGCGCCGGCAATCCGGCTCGCGGCAGAGCGAATACTGATACACCCAGTTCTCGCCCTCCTCTTCGGCCAGCGCATCCACGTCCAGCACCGTCTCCCATTCGGGCGCGTCGGTGCGGTATTCGGCCATCGTCGTCCGCCGCCACAGTCCGCGCGGATGCTCGGCATCGCGCCAGAAGTTATAGAAGGCATCGCCAATCCGGCTGACGTAGGGAATGCGCTCGTCGGAATCGAGAATGGCCTTGAACCGATCCCGGCTCTCGACGAAGAAGCCATCGTTCGCAAAGCTCTCGGTCGTCCGCCCGCTCCGCTCCTTCACCCAGGCAAGCGCGGCTTCGCCTGTGACGTCCTCGAGCCACAGATGCGGATCCTCCTCCCCCGCGGCCCCGCCGGCATTGCCCACGGCAAGCACGGCAGGAAGGAACCCGAATGCAAACCTGGACTTGGTCATGGGGGTGCCTGCTGCTTGAACCAAAGTCGAGTGTAACAACGACCCCGGAGCGCCTGCGCAGCGAGACGAAGGCGCTGCGCTTCGCGCCCATGGCCAGGCTCGCCTGACCGAGGCCACTTCCGGATCACGGAGGGCGAGTGGCTGCATGGTGATGACCGCGCTGCTGGTCACGCGATTCTCGTTCCAGTCAAGGATGTGGAGATGGTAGAGTTCCTCAAAGCAGGGTCCGGGTTCGCGTCGCGTGAGAGGTAGTCCAGCAATGGCCAACAAGCCCAGCCAACCGCGGGCAGGGCATCTCGAAGTCAGCTCGCTGAATCGGCGTCGTCCGGCGCCAAGGACAGCGAAGCGTGCATTCGTTGCGCCACGTTCAAAAGCGGACAGATAGGCGTCCGATCCTGCGGATGCAGTCTTGTGCATCCGACCGGATGCGACGTTGACTCAACGTGATTCCGTGGGGTCCTTCGTGAACACCGTTCGCCAATCCGGCATTCTCGCGCTTTGTCTCGCGGCGAGTGCATACCATGCCGCCGGCCCCACGCCGCTTGTGGCGCAAGGTGGCGTGGTGGCTTCGCGCTCGCCCATCGCTTCGGAAGCGGGGGCGGAAGTGATGCGCGCTGGGGGCAATGCCATTGATGCAGCGGTGGCGACGGGGTTTGCCTTGGCGGTCACCTATCCGGCGGCGGGCAATCTTGGCGGCGGCGGCTTTCTGCTGATCCGCACCGCCGATGGCGAGGTGGTGGCGAACGACCATCGCGAGAAGGCGCCCCTTGCCGCCACCCACGACATGTATCTCGACGATGAAGGCGAGGTGGTGCAGGGGCTTTCCACCGCTTCGCCCCTGGCCGTGGGCGTTCCCGGAACGGTGGACGGGCTGCTCGAGGCGCTGGCGCGATACGGGACGATTTCGCGGCGCGAGGCGATTGCGCCGGCCTTGCGTCTGGCAAGGGACGGCTTTTCTCTGCCGCACGACCTTGCCCGGCAGCTGGGCAGCCGCCGGGATGCATTCGCGCAGCACCCGGCCACGCTGGCTGCGTTCTCGAAGCCCGATGGCGAGCCGTTGGTCGCGGGTGACCTCTTCAAGCAGCCGGAGCTCGCCGCCACGCTGGAACGCATCGCAGAGGACGGCAGGGACGGCTTCTATGGCGGCGAGACCGCGCGTCTCCTGGTGCAGGAGATGGAGGCAAGCGGCGGTCTGGTCACGCGCGGGGATCTCGCCGCCTATCGCTCCGTTTGGCGTGAGCCGGTGCGGGGGACGTATCGGGGGCACGAGATCGTCTCCATGCCGCCGCCGTCCTCCGGTGGCGTGCTGCTGGTGCAGATGCTGAACATGCTGGAGCCCGCCGACCTCGGCGGCCTCGGCTTCGGCAGCGCGGCGACGATTCACCGGATGATCGAGGCGGAGCGGCGCGCATACGCCGACCGGGCGGTCCACCTGGGCGATCCCGACTTCCACGACGTGCCGACCGGGTTGCTGACAGGCAAGGCCTATGCGCTGGGGCGCTTCGCCGACTTCGACCGGGAGGCGGCCTCCCGTTCGGACGACATCAGCGCCGGGGAGGTTCCGGCGGAGAGTGCCGAGACCACCCATGTTTCCGTGATGGACGCGGCCGGCAACGCCGTCGCCTACACCACCACCCTCAATTTCTCCTTCGGCGCCCGGATGGTCGTCACCGGCGCCGGCTTCCTGCTCAACAACGAGATGGACGATTTCTCCGCCCGGCCGTTCACGCCGAATGCCTATGGCCTGATCGGCGGCAAGGCCAACGCCATCGCGCCCGGCAAGCGAATGCTGAGTTCGATGACGCCCACCATCGTGATGAAGGAAGGCGAGCCGTGGCTGGTCACCGGCTCCCCCGGCGGCAGCACCATCATCACCACGGTGCTGCAGGTGATCGTCAACGCCATCGACCACGGCATGGATCTGGGCGACGCCGTGGCCGCACCTCGCTTCCACCACCAATGGCAGCCCGACCGCGTGATCGTCGAACCCCACGGCATCTCGCCAGACACTCTCGGCCTGCTCGAAGCCATGGGCCACCAAGAGCTGATGCAGATGCGCTGGGGCCGCGGCATTGGCGACGCCAACTCGGTCATGCGAACCCCGGACGGCCTCGCCGCCGTCGCCGACCCCAGGAACGCTGGGGGCGCCGCCGGGCACTAGGAGCCTTCCAGCCGGGGAAGCATCCCCGACCGCTGACGCGCAAGGAAGTGCCGGCAATTTCCCCATCGCTGGGGGCGTGCTTCCATGCAAGGTCAGCAGCGCGTCACCACCGCCACCTTCCGGCGCGACGACGGCCGCACCCTGCACGTGCGCACGGCCACCGTCGCCGAACCCGCCCAGAAGGCCATTTACGACGCGCTCGGCATCGATCCCAGCCCCGGCGGCACCCGCCGAACCGTCGTCTGAGGCCGCATCACCCTCGACCTTGGGTGCCCACCTGTAGTGCCCTAACCCAAGTTTACCAACGAAAAGAATAAACTGTTGTATCTCAACAATTTAGGTTGACCGAATCGCGCGCATGGCACTACATTCGTGCCCGACGTGATGGTTTCCCCTCAGACGACCGCCTGGTGTGTCCCCCCGGCTGAGGAGGGGATCCCCAAGGCATCGAGGATGGCCTTCTGCTGCGGTTCCGGGCGCGTCGCCTTGCGCACATGCAGCGTGCGTCCGTCGGCGCGCTTGAACGTCGCGGTCACCCGCTGACGGCCGCCGAGAATCCGTTTGAGCGTCGTCCAGTTCGCCGTGCGCATCGGCCCGTCGCCGCGCTCGGCCAGACGGGTGCGAATCACCTGGACCCGTTGGTAGGCGATCACCGTGATGAACAGATGGCCCTCGGCACGGCGCGGCTTGCGGTGATGGATGGGGCGCAGGCCCAGTTCGGATTTCAGGGAACGGAACGCCGCCTCGACATCCGTGAGCAGGGTGAAGGTGCGCCACAGGCGCTCCTCGCTGAAGTCGGTCTCGTTGCTGCGCAGGCAATAGACGCCCGGATGGGTGAGCATCGTCCCGGCCACCGGCGTGCGGAGGAAGGTCACCGCCACGGCCCGTTTGCCGCTCTCGTCGGTTGCCACCGCGATGTCGTAGTGTTGGCCGACACCGCGGCTCTTCTCCACCAGCCGGCCGATGCGTTGCCAGATCTTTTCCGGCTTCTTCTGCGTGCGCGGCCGCGACAGCCCCTCGTTGATCGCATCGAGATCCCGCTCCAGGCGTTGCGCAAACCGCTCGGCCATGCCGCGCTCCTTCTCGGCACGCTGCTCGGAGCAGCAGTACAGGCGCACCTCGCCCGCCTCGGCGTCGTCCACCTTCTCCAGATGCACCACCCCGCCGCTGCGGGTGCGGTGGGCGAGTGCCGCCTCGGGCTCGAAGCGGCGCTTGCGCTCGCGCGAGACCACGATGTAGCGGTACCCGTTCGCCTTCAGCCAGTCGACCTGTCGCTCGGTGGCGATGCCCCGGTCGAGCACCACCCGCGACCCCGGCGGTGCCCCGAGCGCGTCCAGCATGCCGGAAAGCGTCCGGTCTTCCTTGACGTTGCCCGCGAACACCCGCGAACGCCGCACGAAACCACCCCCGTCCAGCACCAGCCCCAGGGTGAGCAGCTTGCAGTCGCTGCGCTTCTCCTTCGAATGCCCCCGCCGCGCCTCGGGCTGATCCGCCACATCGCCCTCGTAATAGGTGTTGGTCAGATCGTAGAGCGTCACCGTCGGCGCCAGGTCGAACAGGTCCATGGCGCTCTCGAACAGATGCGCCTCGATCGCTTCGCGGTGGGCAGCCAAGGCATCCGAGGCCCGGTACAACTGCATCGCCCCCATGGTCTCGAAGTCCACACCCAGCAACTCCCCCAAGGCACTGCGCTCGCGCAGCCAGGCGTGCGTGGCCCGCTCCGAGGCCGGGTACGCAAGCCGCGCCACGATCGAGGCCACCGCGGCCGTGCACGGCGACGCGTTGATGCCCAGGGTCGACAGCAACTCCATCAGGCCCAACCGCTCGACCGCCCACAGTCCCGCCTGCTCGACGCCCACGCTGCGCGGGCGCGTCAACTCGAGCGACGCCACGTCCACACGGACCGGATCACGCACCGCTTCGGCGTCCCCCGCCCGGCCGCGGGCCAGCAGTTGCGCCCCGATCCGTTGCGCTTCTTCCTCGACGGCAGCCGGCGCATCGTCGGTGAGCGGCGCCTGGCCGTTCAAGATCTCGTCGATGCGCCGGCACAGTTCCGGCCACTCCTCCACAGGCAGGTCGAAATCGCTGCCGAGGTTCAACAACGTGCGCTGGCGGACCTTGGCGCCGTCGCGCCGACTGTGCACGAGGCGGTGGGAGTGGTAGTCCTGGCCGCCGGTGCGGCGGGTGAGGGTACGGCGGATGAACATGGCGGGTGACGGTAGCGGCGCCCGCCACCCATGTCAACCGACACCACCCTATTATGGCACTACATCGGTCGATCCACCCCACCAGGAACCGGAAAACAACGAGTTGCCGACCCCAAAACCGTCAATCACCGCAAGATCGGGCGAAAATCACGGGGTTGTTGGTAAAGATGGGCTAACGCCCGCCGACCGCCCGTAAAGTATTGACCTTCAACGCCTTCTCAAACCCCTTGGTGAACTTGGGGCTAAGCGTCAAATGCCGCCACGGCAGCCGAGCCTCCCGGGCCGCGCATCCAGCGGCGACGGTTTTGGCGTGCCAGACGGCCTCGCGTCTCGCAGAGTAGACTGCACAATGTCAGGCAGCCAACGGCAGGGTCCATGAGAGTCGCGAAGCTCCAAGCAAGGCAATACAGAAGTCTGCGGGATGTGACGGTTGAGTTTAACGAGCTCAACCTGTTCATCGGCGCGAATGCTGCGGGAAAGAGCACCGTGCTCGACGCACTGCGGTTCCTGCACGAAGGTGCGAGCGAAATGGACTTCGCGGGCGCCGTGCGCGGACGGGGGCGGTATCGTCCACCTGCGTGGAAGGGCGAAGCGGCAGAAGAAACGGAACTCGTTGTGGAGATGACGAATGACGGCGACCGCTTCCAGTGGACGCCTCGGCAACATCTCAGCGGACGTGCTCTACGCTTGCGCGCACCGGCACTTGGAGGCGTGGTACTTCGCCGACTCTCATGGGCTCGGAACCTACCTGGCCCGCTCTCTCGGATCGGTGGACTTGGCAAGGCCCGACGAAATCAAGAATCCGAAGCTGCACCTCAAGCATCTACTCGGTAGCCGCGTCTGTACAGCGCGCGTGTCCGAGGCGATCGCGCGGGTACTCGATGCAGACCGGGTCGCGCGACAAAGCCCGAGTTTCGCTACGTTCATCAAGGCCGTGGTCAACGGAGTCGGTGGCTTCACCTAACTGCGGGCCAGGAGTCTGCGCCGTAGAACGGTGCCGGCTTGCATGGAAGTACGCCCCCAGCGATGGGGGAATTGCCGGTACTTCCTTACGCGTCAGCGGTCGGGGATGCTTCCCCGGTAAGCGGTCAGGGTAGGCCGTTGTTGACGGCGATGCGCCAGCGCGGACACGGCAGGGCTCCGGCGGGGTGAGTCAGGTCTGTCGGTCGGGGCGGAGAGTTAGTGAGCTGGTGGGTCGTGCTCGAGGTCGGACCGCAGCGGGTTGTCGGCGAACCGGGTCTTCCACAGCCGTGGCGTCAGCTCGATGACGCGGGAGGCGGGGTGCTCGCTGACCCGCTGGAGCACGTCGAGCGCGAGCACGCGGGGGCGAGCTTCCGCGCGGCGAACTGGGTGCGGCTCGGCTCGACGCGCGGGCGCGGGCGCCAGGACCGTGCCCATGCCGCCCGCGAGACGCCCAAGGCGGTGTGTCTGCACGAACTCAACTCGGATGATTTCACCAGCATGACAGAGCCCAGCGGCCACTTGTGGGGCACGGGCAGGGCTAGCGGCGCTCAAGGCAGTTTCGCTGTCGCGAAAACCGCGAGAGGACGCACGCGACCGTTCTCCGACTCGACAGTTTCCCACGGCGCTTACCTCCTGGCTAGCCCTTCGGGCGCGTCGGCGAGACACCCTCTCTCCTGGGTGAGGATCGGCTGCGGCGCGTTCCGTCCGATCCGGTGCCCATTGGGGTCTTGTTCATGTTTTTCAAGGTCTTGGAACCTCGTTTGCCGGCTCCATATCAGTGCCCGTCAGACGACTCAAGGTTGTTAAGGAGAAACGAAATGAACGTCGTACGATGGAATCCCTTCGCCGAACTCGACGAGTTCTTCGGTCGCCGGCAGGCCGGCAATGGGTGGGTCGATGGGCAGGGCTGGCGCCCGGCGGTGGACATCCGCGAGACGGATGAGAGCTACCTCTTCGAGGTGGAACTGCCGGCCATGGACCCCAAGGACGTGGACGTGACGCTGCGTGCCGGGGTCTTGAGCGTCGCCGGCGAGCGTGGCTTCGAGGCCGGTGACGGTCAGGTGCATCGCCAGGAGCGGCTGCACGGCAAGTTCACGCGCAGCTTCCGCCTGCCGACGGACGCCGACGACGAGGCGATCAGCGCATCCGCCAAGGACGGCGTGATCACCATCGCCGTGGGCAAGCGCAGCAAGGCCAAGCCCCGCGCCATCGAAGTGCGCGCCGCCTGAGCGGACAAGCCAGCAGGGCGACGCCCAGGGAGCCTTCAGCCGGGGAAGCATCCCGACCGCTGACGCGCAGGGAAGCACCGGCAATTCCCCCATCGCTGGGGGCGTGCTGCCATGCAGGGAGCCTTCAGCCGGGGAAGCATCCCGACCGCTGACGCGCAAGGAAGCACCGGCAATTCCCCCATCGCTGGGGGCGTGCTGCCATGCAGGGAGCCTTCAGCCGGGGAAGCATCCCGACCGCTGACGCGCAAGGAAGCACCGGCAATTCCCCCATCGCTGGGGGCGTGCTGCCATGCAGGGAGCCTTCAGCCGGGGAAGCATCCCGACCGCTGACGCGCAAGGAAGCACCGGCAATTCCCCCATCGCTGGGGGCGTGCTGCCATGCAGGGAGCCTTCAGCCGGGGAAGCATCCCGACCGCTGACGCGCAGGGAAGCACCGGCAATTCCCCCATCGCTGGGGGCGTGCTGCCATGCAGGGAGCCTTCAGCCGGGGAAGCATCCCGACCGCTGACGCGCAGGGAAGCACCGGCAATTCCCCCATCGCTGGGGGCGTGCTGCCATGCAGGGAGCCTTCAGCCGGGGAAGCATCCCGACCGCTGACGCGCAGGGAAGCACCGGCAATTCCCCCATCGCTGGGGGCGTGCTGCCATGCAGGGAGCCTTCAGCCGGGGAAGCATCCCCGACCGCTGACGCGCAGGGAAGCACCGGCAATTCCCCCATCGCTGGGGGCGTGCTGCCATGCAGGGAGCCTTCAGCCGGGGAAGCATCCCGACCGCTGACGCGCAGGGAAGCACCGGCAATTCCCCCATCGCTGGGGGCGTGCTGCCATGCAGGGAGCCTTCAGCCGGGGAAGCATCCCGACCGCTGACGCGCAGGGAAGCACCGGCAATTCCCCCATCGCTGGGGGCGTGCTGCCATGCAAGCCTGCGCCGCGACATCGTGGCGCAGGCTCTGTCTGTCTGGTGCATCGAAGCGGCGATGCTGGAGGAGGGCATTCTGCCGATGCCACCTCCCGTGCCTCCTCCCTCCCAAGACCTCGTCCCAACCCTCCCCGAAATGCCCCTCCCCCAGGCCTCTCCCAATGCGCCCCCGTGCCTCCCGCGCCCCAGTCACCGCCCAGGGAAACCCCGATGCGCCTCCCACAATGCCCTCCCAAGGTTGCTGGCTGCGTCGCGGGAAACGGTCTTCGGCTTCCCGTTCAGGGGTGGTGCCTCACTTGGCTTGTGCAGTGTCTGGCGCGCCGTCCTCCGGGGGGAGGGCGTTCCGCCGCTCGACACGAGGGCCGGGCCGTCTCCGGGGGGCCGTGCCTGGCGCCGTCCCGCGGGGGGAGGGCGGGACGCCCTCCATCGCGCCGCAAGGCGCGCCGCGCCGTCAGGCGCCGTGCCCGCAAGGGCGCGCAGGGCACATCGCGGCATGTGCAGGGAGGACGCGCCTGACGGCGCATGGAGGGCGGGACGCCCTCCCCCCCGCGGGACGCCCTCCTCCCTATAGAGAGTGGTCCCAATAGGAATGGTCCCAATAGGAATGGTCCCAATAGGAGTGGTCCCAATAGAGAGTGGTCCCAATAGAGAGTGGTCCCGGCAGGCAAATCGATGCAGTCGCCGGTTGCGATGGCCCTGCGCCACGTCAGGCAAGTTCAAAGCGAGACACTGCCCGTTCAGGGCAGCGGACGGGTTTGCGCGCCGATGTAGAATGCGCGCCCTTCGCCGGCCGGCGCTTTGCGGCTGGGTCCACGTGTCAGGAATCCACATGAGTCAAGACAGTTTCGCCGCCCGTGCCACGCTTTCCTTGCCGAGCGCTTTCGGCGGCGCCGAGTACGACTATTTCAGCCTTCCGGGCGCCGCTGCGGCGGGTGCTGGCGACGTTGCCCGCCTGCCCACCTCCCTCAAGGTCTTGCTCGAGAACCTGCTGCGGTTCGAAGACGGCAACACGGTTCGGCGCGCCGACATCGAGGCGCTTGCCAACTGGGCGCGGAACCCGCCCGAGGCGCGAGAGATCGCCTATCGTCCGGCGCGCGTGCTGATGCAGGACTTCACCGGCGTCCCAGGCGTTGCGGACCTCGCGGCCATGCGGGCGGCGGTGGTGGCCGCCGGCAAGGATCCGTCCCTCATCAACCCCCTTTCGCCGGTTGATCTCGTCATCGACCACTCCGTGATGGTGGATCACTTCGGCTCCGGCGACGCCTTTGCCGCCAACGTCGAGGTGGAGATGGAGCGCAACCGCGAGCGCTATCGCTTCCTGCGCTGGGGGCAGAAGGCGTTCGACAACTTCCGCGTCGTGCCGCCTGGCACCGGCATCTGCCATCAGGTCAATCTGGAGTATCTGGCACGCACCGTTTGGACCAAGGAAGAGAACGGCCGCGCGGTCGCCTTCCCCGACACCCTGGTGGGCACCGACAGCCACACGACCATGGTGAACGGTCTGGGCGTGCTTGGCTGGGGCGTCGGCGGCATCGAGGCGGAGGCCGCGATGCTGGGGCAACCCATCTCCATGCTGATCCCGGACGTGGTCGGCTTCCGGCTCACCGGCGAGCTGGGCGAAGGCATCACCGCCACCGACCTCGTGCTGCGCGTGGTCGAGATGCTGCGCGAACACGGCGTGGTGGGGAAATTCGTCGAGTTCTTCGGCGACGGCCTGGATCATCTTCCCCTCGCCGACCGTGCCACCATCGCCAACATGGCGCCCGAATACGGCGCAACCTGCGGCTTCTTCCCGGTGGATGCCGAGACGGTGCGCTATCTCGAACTTTCCGGTCGGCCGGCGGAAACGGTGGCGCTGGTCGAGGCGTACGCCAAGGCGCAGGGCATGTGGCGGGATCCGAGTGTGGAAGCCGTGTATTCCGCGACGCTGGAACTGGACCTTGATGCCATCCGGCCCTCCCTCGCCGGGCCGAAGCGGCCGCAGGATCGGGTGGAACTCCCCGACATGGGGCGGGCCTTCGACGAAGTGCTCGAACTCGCCGGTGGGGGTTCTTCGGCCCGCGTGCCGGTGCCGGGAACCGACCATGACCTGGGCGATGGCGACGTGGTGATCGCCGCCATCACCTCCTGCACCAATACCTCCAACCCCGCGGTCATGCTGGGCGCTGGCATCGTCGCCCGCAAGGCGGTGGAACGCGGCGTGAGCGTCAAGCCCTGGGTGAAGACCTCTCTCGCGCCGGGCTCGAAGGTGGTCACGGAATACCTGGCCGCCACCGGCTTGCAGGACAGTCTCGATGCCATTGGGTTCAACCTCGTCGGCTATGGCTGCACCACCTGCATCGGCAACTCCGGGCCGTTGCCGGAAGCCATCTCCGCGGCGATCGAGGAAGGCGATCTGCTGGTGTGCTCCGTGCTCTCCGGCAATCGCAACTTCGAGGGCCGCGTGCATCAGGAGGTGCGCGCCAACTGGCTGGCCTCGCCGCCCCTGGTGGTGGCCTACGCCATCGCCGGCACCACCCGCATCGATCTTTCGACCGCCCCGCTGGCGCGCGACGCGGACGGCAAACCCGTGTATCTGCGCGACATCTGGCCCAGCAACGAAGAGGTGCAGGAGGCGGTGGAGCAGGTCTCGGCACAGATGTTCGAGCGGCAATACGCGGACGTCTTCAGCGGCCCCGACGCCTGGCAGGCCATCCGGGTGGACGAGGGCGCGACGTACGGCTGGGAGAACTCCACCTACATCAAGGAGCCGCCGTTCTTCTCCGTCGGCGACAACCCGGACCAGACCGTGGAGTTGGAAGGTGCCCGCATCCTTGCCCTGCTTGGCGATTCCGTCACCACCGACCACATCTCGCCGGCCGGCGCGATCCAGCCGGCCAGCCCCGCCGGCGAATACCTGCAGCAGCACGCCGTGGACGTGGCCGAGTTCAACTCCTACGGCTCGCGGCGCGGCAACCACGAGGTGATGATGCGCGGCACCTTCGCCAACATCCGCATCAAGAACGAAATGACGCCGGGGGTGGAAGGCGGCTACACCCGTCACATCCCCACGGGCGATCAGCTCGCCATCTACGACGCCGCGGTGCGCTATCAGGGCGAGGGCACGCCGCTGGTGGTGTTCGCCGGCAGGGAATACGGCACTGGCTCGAGCCGCGACTGGGCCGCCAAGGGCACGCGTCTGCTCGGCGTGAAGGCGGTGGTGGCGGAGAGCTTCGAGCGCATCCACCGCTCCAACCTGATCGGCATGGGGGTGCTGCCGCTGGAGTTTCTGGATGGCGACAACCGCGCGAGCCTCGGCCTGACCGGCGACGAAACCGTGGACATCGAACTGCCAGCTGGCGTCGCCGCCATCACCCCGCGCCAGCAACTGCAACTGCGCGTGAACCGGACCGACGGCAGCGCGACCGCAATCACACTGCGCTCCCGCCTCGACACCGACAACGAAATCGAGTACTTCAAGAGCGGCGGCATCCTGCAATACGTCCTGGGCAAACTCGTCGCGGACTGACTCTGGAGGGAGGGCGAGACGCCCTCCCTCGGGGCCATGCCATGAGCAAGGATTTCCCGGCGCCGGAGGCGTTGGCGTTCGACATGGACGGGCTGCTGCTCGACACCGAGTGGATCGCCCGCGAGGGCTTCATCGCCGCTTGCCGAATCGTCGGCGTGACGCCGAACCTCGACTGCTATCTGCGTGCCAACGGCACCACCAGCGGCAATGCGCGGCGCATCCTCGCCGAAGGCCACGGCGACGGCTTCCCGGTCGATGCGGTGATCGAAGTCTGGAACGCCCGGTTCCGCGAGCGCGAGCAAGGGGGCGAGCCACTGCCGGTGAAGCCTGGCGCGGCGGAAACCCGGTACTCCGGGGCTCGGTGCGCAGCACGACAGCCCGGCCCCGTAGGGGGTCGCCCAAATCCGCACCCCTCTCTGTGAATTCGACTACCGGCCCGACGCGAATCGGCGGTGGACTCAAATCCCAATGTGCGCCCGCGCGCGGTCGGTCCGTGGAAGTCGTTGAACAGACTGTCGAGTTGTGTATATTGATACACAACAAAGGAGCAGGTGTTGGAACGCAACAGCGCGAGGCTCATTCGCATGCTCCGGCAGGACGGCTGGGAGCACGTGGCCACCAAGGGCAGCCACTGGCAGTTCTCGCACCCCAACAAGGCGGGGCGGGTCACCATACCGCACCCGAACAAGGACATCCCGCACGGAACGGTGGCGTCGATCTACCGGCAGGCGGGACGGAAAGCGTAAGGAGGACGAGACGATGCGCTACGTATCCTTCATCCACCGGGACGAGAGCGGCTACGGTGTCAGCTTTCCCGACTTCCCCGGCTGCGTGTCCGTCGGCGACACCGTCGATGACGCCGTTCGCCACGGCGGCGAAGCCCTGGCCTTCCACGTCGAGGGCCTTGCAGAGGACGGCGAGGCGATTCCGGCTCCACGCACGATCGACGCCATCAAGGCAGACCCGGAACTGGCGGCATGGCGGCGCGAGGCTGACCTGGTCTTGATCCCGCTCCTTCGTGACCAGGGATCCTCGCGCCGGGTCAACATCTCCCTGGACCGCGGCCTGCTCGAAGCCATCGACGACGAGGCCAGACAGCGCCGGATGACCCGTTCCGCGTTCCTTGCGACTGCGGCACGCCACGAGATCGAAGCCACGTGAAGTTTCAGGGCGGCGGAGCCGACGACATCAAGGTTTGAGACGTTGAGATGACCGAGAACCCCATCAGGTCGCGCCCGGAGATGCCGTGGCCGGCCACCGTGAAGGGGTTCTCCGTGAGCCCCCATGATCCACGACAGCGAGAGCAGGAGCAGAATGCGCAAGCCCATCGAAGGCACCGGTGGGGGGTGGCAGCCGACACTTGACCCATGAGCAAAGACTTCCCCATACCCAAGGCCCTCGTGTTCGACATGGACGGCCTCCTGCTCGACACCGAGCAAATCGCCCGCGATGGATTCATGGCGGCTTGCCGATCCGTGGGCGTAGAGCCCGACCCCGGCGTGTACCTGCGCACCATCGGCACCAAGAGCCCCAACACGCGCCGCATCCTCATGGAGGGCCACGGCGATGGCTTCCCGATAGACGCGGTGGTCGAGGCGTGGAACGAACAGTTCCGCCAACATGAGGCGAAGGGCAATCCCCTGCCAGTGAAGCCCGGAGCCGCAGCCATCCTCGAAGCAGCCGTGCGACTCGAACTGCCCTGCGCCCTCGTCACATCATCCAGCGACCCAGGCGCGGGCGAGCGGCTGCTTCGCGTCAACCTCCTGCATCATTTCGCCGTGCGCATCACCGGCGACAAGGTAACGAACCCCAAGCCCCATCCCGAACCGTTCCTGCAAGCCGCGGTGGGGCTAGGCATCGCCCCGGAACGCTGCTGGGCATTCGAGGACTCGACCAACGGCGTGCGGGCAGCGGCAGCAGCGGGAATGAACGTGTTCCAGATCCCCGACCTCGTCCCCCCGAACGAAGCCTTGCTATGACGCCACCGCATCCGCGTGCTGCCCGATCTTCACGCAGCGCGACGCCACCTGGAGGCCGCTGTTGGCGGTTGACGCCTGCCCTTTCCAGTTGCCCTTTTAACCTTGGCCCGGGTGCCCCATCGCATCGTCGATGTCCTGCTGTGCCCGTTCGCGAAGGACTGACCTTGCCGTTCACCGTCCGCCGGAGCTTTGGATGCGACCACGAAGTCGATCGAAATAGCCTGCCCCGATTGCGGCGGCTTGCGGTGAGGTCGCGCCTTCGGGGAGCAGCCCGCGCAACCGCTGGCGGCCCCGGTCCTCGCGGATCAACTCGCGAACATGCTCACTCGAGCTGCCGTAGTCGCCTGAGTCAACTCGCCTGTCGACGAAGTCCCTGAGGGACTCGGGAGCGAGATGTTCATCGTGCTCACGGGATCACCGTAACGGCCTTGGCAGTGTTTGGCAGGACGGCCCTCGGACGCTTGCAGCCACGCGATCAAGGCGCTCGGCGGGCGGTGCGGCGGGCGGTGCGGCGGGCGCCGCCACCTAGCACCAGGTCGCCGAGCTGCGCCTTGCGCAGCTTCAGCGTGCGGCGCCGACTCGCCGCGATGTTGAGCAGCTGCACGGAGAAGGAGAACGCCATCGCCACGTAGATGTAGCCCTTCGGCACGTGCAGATCCCACCCCTCCGCCACCAGGGCTAGGCCGATCAGGATCAGGAAGGACAGCGCCAACATCTTGATGCTGGGGTTCTCCTCGATGAAGCGACTCACCGGCCCGACCGCCACCATCATCACCAGCACGGCGACGACGATGGCGGCGACCATCACCGGCACCTCGTCCACCAGCCCGACGGCGGTGATCACCGAATCGAGCGAGAACACGAGGTCGATGAGGCCAATCTGCGCCAGCACCATGCCGAAGCCGCCGGCAAGCCGAACGCCGTGATGCTCGCTTTCGTCCAGCTCCAGCGAGTTGTGAACCTCCCGCGTCGCCTTGGCGATCAGGAATGCGCCGCCGAGGAGCAGGATCAGGTCGCGCCCGGAGATGCCGTGGCCGGCCACCGTGAAGAGGTTCTCCGTGAGCCCCATGATCCACGACAGCGAGAGCAGGAGCAGAATGCGCAAGCCCATCGCCAGCCCAAGCCCGAGAAACCTCGCCCGCGCCCGCTGGTGCTCCGGCAGGTGGCCGCAGATGATGCCGATGAAGATGATGTTGTCGATCCCGAGCACGATCTCCAGCGTCGCCAGGGTGACAAACGCCATCCAGATCTCGGGACTCGCGAGATATTCGAGCATGGCTTGGTTCAGTCGCGTTTGGGAGTGCGGGATGGTCGCAGGTTCGCGCGCGAATTGCCTGCGTGCCCGACTAGCCGGCGTCGAAAACCTCGGTCACGTCGACGCCAAAGCCCGAGAGAGTGGCACTCCGGGCGTGACCGCCACGCTCGAACACGCCGTGCTCCACGTACTCGGCGCCCTGCAAGGCGAGCACGGTGATGGTTTCGTTGAGTGGATTCACGATCCAGTATTCAGGGATGTGCGCCTCGGCGTAGTCGGCGCGCTTGACGTGGATGTCGCGCGCGGGGTTGTCGGGGCTGACGATCTCCATCACGAGGTCAGCGCCCAGCCAGTAGGCGTTCTGGGCACGTGGGTCGGCGGCGTCCAGGACGAGCAGAAGGTCGGGCTCGCGGAACTTCCCTTCGCGCACCTGAAGGCGAAGGGGCGAATAGAAGACGGCGCCGCCGATGGCGCGCATGGCGTCCACTAGCGCCAAGAAAAGGCACGCGGAGACAGCTTGGTGACGCTTTGTCGGCATGGGCAGGACCTCGATGCAGCCATCCGTGAACTCGATCAGGTGATTGGTCACCTCTGATATCGCGAGGTACTGGTCCTGCGTCCACAGCCCTTGCAGGGCGTCGGCTTCGGCAATGGTGCAGCCGTCGGTGGCGACGATGCAGAGGCCCTCGGCTGGAGGCGTTTCGATCGTCTTCATGGGTGCGCGCCGATGGACAGGTAGGCGAATTGTCAAGTCGTTCGATGGCCCTGTCAAACGTGACGCGGTCCGCGGGTCCGCGGCAGTGTCTCGCTTTGGCTTGTGCAGTGTCTGGCGCCGTCCCCCGGAGGGAGGGCGTCCCGCCCACCATCGCGCACTCCACCGTCACGGATTTCGTCAGGTTGCGGGGGGGGGGGGGGGGGGGGCCTCCGGGGGGAGGGCGTCCCGCCCTCCATCGCGCCGGAAGGCGCCGCGCCCGCAAGGGCGCGCAGGGCACATCGCGGCATGTGCAGGGAGGACGCGCCTGACGGGCGGGACGTCCTCCCTCCGGACTGGTCCCGACAGGCAGATCGACGCAGTCGCCGGTTGCGAACGGCCATGCGCCACGTCAGCGCCACAAGAACCGTTGCCTAATTCAGCAACGCTTCCTGCCCCAGCCCAAGCCGTCCTGGCAGCCTGTCGGCATTCGGCCAGCTCACGCCGTCCGAAGTCCGACAGGCTGCCAGGCAAATTCAAAGTGAGACACTGCCCGGTCCGCCACAGTTTGGCCGTCGCGTCGGCTTCCGTTACGATGCGCCGACGCAAGACAGTTGGAGTGATCCCAAGCGTCATGAGCGAATCGAGCGAAGCCATCGAAGCGGCGGTGTTTCGCCGCCTGGTGCAGCATCTCGACGAAAATCGGGATGTGCAGAACATTGATCTGATGAATCTCGCCGGCTTCTGCCGCAACTGCCTCTCCAAGTGGTACGTGGCGGCGGCGGAAGAGCAGGGCGAGAGCGTGGACTACGAGGCTGCCCGCGAGCGGGTCTATGGCATGCCCTATGCCGAGTGGAAGGCGCAGTTCCAGGGCGAGGCCAGTGCCGGGCAGCAGGCGGCGTTCGCGGCGCGGCAGGAGCCCCGGTCCTGAGCCTTTCGGCCGGCGCCGCCGAGGCGGCGCAAATGGCCGGCGTGTCGCGCAGCTTTGGCGACGTGCAGGCGGTTCGAGACCTCTCCCTGGCCGTTCCCCAGGGCAGCATCTTCGGCCTCATCGGCCCGAACGGCGCCGGCAAGACCACTGCCATGCGCATCCTCATGGGCATCCTCGCCGCCGACGCCGGCGCCATCAACGTGCTCGGCGAGAGCGACCCGCGCCGCATCAAGTCTCGCCTCGGCTATCTGCCGGAGGAGAAGGGCCTCTACAAGAAGATGCAGGTGGGCGAGCTGGTGGGCTGGTTCGGCCAGCTCAAGGGCATGGCGCGCAAGGACGCCACCGATGCCGCCCGCCGGCTCCTCGCCGAATTCGACCTCGAAGAACGCTGGCGCGACAAATGCGACTCGCTCTCCAAGGGCATGGCGCAGAAGGTGCAGATCGCGGCGACGCTGGTGCACGATCCTGACCTCGTGGTGCTTGACGAGCCGTTCTCCGGTCTCGATCCCATCAACGTCGAGATGGTGCGCGACGCGATGCTGGCGTTGAAGGCGCGGGGCAGGACGGTGGTCCTTTCCACGCACATCATGGAGCAGGCGGAGCAGATCTGCGACGCACTGGCGCTCGTTGACCGCGGCCGGGTGGTGCTCGACGGCACGGTGGCGGAACTGACCGGCAGCGACGACACGCTGACGGTGGAATACGAGGGCCCGGGTGCGGACTTCGCCGGCTTGCCCGGCGTCGGGCGCGTCAACGACGCCGGCAATGTCGCCGAACTTTCGCTGGCGCCGGATGCCGATGCCCAGGCCACTCTCCGGGCACTGCTGGATCGCGTCACCGTGCGTCGCTTCGACCGGACCAGGACCTCCCTGCACGAGGTCTTCGTGCGCGCCGTTGGGCGCCGTCCCGAGCCACCGGTGCCGTGAATCGGCGCAGCGTGGGTCTCGTCGCCAGGCGCGAATTCCTGGAGCAGGTGCGGACCAAGGCATTCTGGATCGGCGCCCTCAGCCTGCCGCTGCTGGGGGCGGGTTTCGGGACGCTCGGCGCCCTGGTCGCCAGCATCGACTCGGTGGATCGCTATGCCGTGCTGGATCAGTCGGGATGGCTGCACGACGCCATCCGGCGGCACATCGTTGCCGCCGACATCGAGCTGGCGCTCGATGCCCTTGCGAGCGAGGCCGGCGTCGCCCCCTCCGGCACCGACCGCGACGCCCTTCTGGCCGACGCGCGCGCGGCCATCGCCAGCGAGGAAGGACGGACGGCATTCCACCGCCGCGCCGCCGAGCTGGTCTTCACGCTCAGCGCCGAGTCGGGCCGCATCGCGAACCCATCGCTGCCGGTGGAACGATTCGCGAACTGGTGGGTGGACAACCCGAGTGCGGTGGTTGACGCATTTGGAGGGGTGTCGCTTGCACGCTACCGCGAAGTGTCGCCGGCGCGCCTCGACGTCGCGCACCTCAACGCCCTGGTGGAGCAGAGGCGCATCCGCGGCTACTTCGTGATTCCGGACGACCCGGTCCGCTCGGGCGACGGCGCCCGCTTCGTGACCGACAACCTGACCGATCAGGGCCTGAGGCGCTGGTACGGACTTCAGGCAACGAAGGTGGTGCAGGCACAGCGGATGCGCGAGCGCGACATCGATCCGGCGGTCGCGGCCTGGCTGAACGAAGCGATTTCCCTTCCCGCCGCAAAGCCCGCCGGCGGCGGCTCGGAATCGGCCAGCGACGCCGACTTCATCGCCCAGTGGGCGCCGGCCGGCTTCGTCATCCTGCTCTGGCTGTCGATCTTCACCGTCAATCAGATGCTCCTGACGAGCACGATTGACGAGAAGTCCGGCAAGCTGGCGGAACTGCTGCTGGCGTCCATGGCGCCGGCGGATCTCATGGCCGGCAAGGTACTCGGCATCGGCGGGGCGGGGCTTGCCATCGTCGGCGTGTGGGTGGCGCTGGTCGGGCTGGGCGCCGGCGCCGTCGGCGACAGCCTCACCTTCGCCGCCGTGCTGAAGCCGTCCCTCCTCGCCGGCTTTCTCGTGTACTTCCCGCTCGGCTACCTGTTCTATGCAGCCATGTACTGTGCCGTGGGTTCGCTTTGCAGCACCGTCCAGGAAGCCCAGTCGCTGGCCCTGCCGCTCGTGCTCGTCCCCATGCTGCCATTCCTGCTGGTGATTCCGGTGACCAACGACCCGAACGGCCTCGTTGCCGTGGTGACTTCCTGGATTCCGCCGCTGACGCCGGGGGTGATGCTGAACCGCATGGCAGACCCGCCCGGCATCCTGACCCTGATCGGCACCACGGCGCTCATGGCGGCAGCGACGTGGTACATGCTTCGACTCGGCGGGCGCATTTTCGAGAACGGCATCCTGCGCACCGGCAAGCCGCCGTCCCTGCGTCAGCTCCCGTCGTTGCTGCGGGGCAGCGCACCCTGAGGCGGCGCTGGCGAGCTGTCGCCGTCTCGCTACAATGCCCGCCTGTCGAGGCACTGCGGGGTCACGGGACACACGATGAAGGAGAGGGTTCGCGGATTCTGGCTGGAGTGGCGCTGGTTCTTTCTGTTCATTGCCGTGATGCTGCCGTTCCGCTCCACCATCGCCGACTGGAATCAGGTGCCGTCCGGGAGCATGAAGCCCTCGATCCTGGCCGGCGACCGCATCGTCGTGGACAAGCTTGCCTACGACCTGCGGCTGCCGTTCACGGACTTGCGCATCCTCCGCTGGTCGTCGCCCAGGCGAGGCGACGTGGTGATCTTCGACAATCCGCAAGACGGCCGCCTTTTCGTCAAGCGAGTGGTGGCGGTGCCGGGCGACACCGTGGAGCTCCGGCGCAACCGTCTCATCGTCAACGGCGAGCCGGCCAAGTACACCCCCCTGACAGCCGCCGAGATCGGCGAACTGACCATCGAGTCGCCGGAACGCTACCGCTTCTTTCGCGAGAGCCTGCTCGGCGACACCCGCGTGGTGATGGTGCGGCGTGGCGCGCCCGGCGGACACGGCCGGCTGCCGGCGGTTCGCGTTCCCGCCGGCGCCTACTGGATGATGGGCGACAACCGCGACAACTCCAGCGACTCCCGCGTCATCGGCGCCATCGACCGGGAGGCAATCTACGGACGCGCCCACGGCATCGCCTTCTCCGTGGACTACGAGCGCAGCTATGCGCCCCGGCTGAGCCGGTTCTTCACGCAGCTGCCCTGACATGGGGGCCTGACGTGGGGGGCCGACGTAGGAAGTGGAGCGGTGCCTGCAAGTGCGCCGCAACCGGGCGCAAACAGACGAACTGCGTTCCGGCCCCTACATGCATCCAAGTAGTGTCTCACTTTGAATTTGCCTGACGTGGCGCATGGCCGTTCGCAACCGGCGACTGCGTCGACTTGCCTGCCGGGACCACTCTCCATAGGGAGGGAGGAGGGAGGGCGTCCCGCCCTCCATGCGCCGTCAGGCGCGTCCTCCCTGCACATGCCGCGATGTGCCCTGCGCGCCCTTGCGGGCGCGGCGCCTTGCGGCGCGATGGAGGGCGGGACGCCCTCCCCCCGAGGGACGCCCTCCCCCCGAGGGACGCCCTCCCCCCGAGGGACGCCCTCCCCCCGGAGGACGGCGCCAGACACTGCACAGGCCAAGGTGAGACACTACCTGCATCCACGAGGACGCGCCTTGCGGTGCAAGCGAAGGGCAGGATGCCTCCCTCCGGAGAGGTGGCGATCCCCTGCAGACGAAGACGGGCCCTGCCGCGCGGATGGAGGCGAGACGCCATCCCCATGCCCTAAGGCAATCAGAGCACGGCCAGCAGTTCCACCTCGAACACCAGCGTCTCGTTGGGGCCAATGACATCGCCTGCCCCCGCCTCCCCATAGGCGAGCTGCGGCGGGATCACCAGTCGCCAGCGGTCGCCGACCCGCATCATCTGCAGCGCCTCCGTCCAGCCGGCAATCACGCCATCCACCCGAAACTGCGCCGGCTGCCCGCGCGCGATGGAACTGTCGAACGTGCGACCGTCGATGAACAGCCCGCGATAGTGAACGCTCACCGAATCGCGCCGACCGGGGCTTGTGCCCTGGCCGCTCTCGAGCACTTCGTACTGAAGGCCCGATGCCGTGGTCGTCACGCCTTCGCGCCGACCGTTGGCTGCCATGTACTCGCGCCCTCGCCGCTCCGGCGTCCCGGCGATGGGCGTTTCCTCCAGCCCGGCGGCACTGGCCGCCTCGCCCTCCTCCCCGCCGACAGGCGCCGCCAGCAAGGAAACGCACGCGACCAGCACCGACGCAGCGTGGATCGCGGCGATGCGCCCTGCTGGCGCTCGGCCCTCGGCGCGGTCATCCACCCGATGGCGCCGTCGCCGGCGTCCGTCCGTCGCAGGAAGAGATTCCACATTCGGCTCCTGTCGTTCCCGTGCATCCATGTCGTCCACCGCCCCATTGTGCCCCAAGCCGTGCCCCGAGCCGAACGCTCCAAGGCCAGCGCGACCGCCGCCATGGGCCGCTGCACGGGATGGCCGGGAGGCGCAGCCCAGCATCAGAACCTCGCTTCTGCGGTTACCAGGACGCGACGCCCGTCCCCGCCGCCACGCCCGCCTCCCGCCCGTTCCAGGAGCGCTTCGAGCCGGATGCGGCGGGCGCCGCCCGTCATCTCGCAGGCGGCGCCGAGCCGAGTCCGGGCGCCGCCCGGCCTGTTCGTGTCCACCTCCGCGAAAGGAGTCAGCGTCCCCGGCCGACCCCGCATCGAGAGCCCGTAGCCGACGCGTGCCTGCCACTGCCACCCGGGCTGCGCCCGGCGCGCCACGCCGGCCGCGAGTGCGCTGGGGGACCGGCTGAAGCGGTCCGTCCACTCCGCATCGCCGCGCCGGGGGGAGAGGGACAGCCGCCAGCCCCTGCCCTGCGCATCAGGCTCGACGAAGAAGGTGGCGGCGAAGCCCCTTTCCTCGGTTGCGGCCATCCCGTGATGCACCAACGACCGTGCCCTGAGTTCGAGGCCCGCCACCGCACCGCGATAGCGCAGTCCGCCGGCCACCTCCGCACCCGCGCCCGTGGCGCCGTCGCCGCCGTCCCATCGTCCGCCGAAATCCACGAACGGCACGAGCTCGCCCGATCCAAGCCTCAGGGGCCAGGCGGCCTCGACACCGGCGCGGAGCCGCTGCACATTCACCACGAGCCCCTCGATGGCCCGCAGGCCCTCGTCCGTCTTCAGCTGCACCATGCCGGCATCTGCGCGCAGGGCAAGCTCCAGGCCAAGGGCGCCGCCGACATGGTGCCGCCCGCCCAACAGACCCAGGCGGGAGGAGATGCTGACCGGCGCGATGGACCCCTCCTGCCCGTCGCGGCGCGCGGACGCTTCGCCGGTGCCCAGGCCGAGCACGGTCCAAAGCACCGTGCCCTCGTTCGGCGTCCACTGCACATAGGGCGACACCGTGTTCAGCTGCGTCTCCATCACGCCGGCGCCATCGTTGCCGAACTCGTAGGACGCGTCCGCGCGAACCCGCGACACGGCGGCGCCGGCCACCCAGTCCCGGGCCCTGGCGTCGAAGCCCAGATGCACGGACTGCACGCTGCCGTCGTAGTCGCCGGCGGCGAGCCCGCCCTCGAAGGTCTGCGAGTCCCCTCCCGTCCAGACGCCCCACGACACGGCGCCGGCGCCCGAACCCGTCAGCTCCATCGAGAAGATCCGGCCGCGCGGAATGCCCGTGGCGCCGGTCTCGCCCCGGCGCTCGTGCCGGTGCCAGCCATCGCTCCCGTGCAAGCCGCGGCCGGTCCCACCCGCGCCCCACGCACCCGGCACGCGTTCGAACCGCTCCTCGGGCCCCCGGCCATCGCCATGCCATGGCACGCGATGCCCCGACGCGCCTGCCCCATGCCCTCCGCCAACCCCGCCGTGACGGGCGAGCTGCAGCCGCCTCGCCAGCGTGTCGGTCTGGCTCGCCAGAAGTCCGCGGCCAATCGCGGCAAGCCCGTCCCCGATGACCGCCCGCTCCGCCGCGCTGGTTTCGACGCGCACCGGAATCGCCACGATGATCGGAACGCCGATGGCCGACGCGCCAACCACCGTGATTCCCTCCGACACCGCCACGACGACCGCGATGCGGCCGGTCACGCGGGCGCGGGCTACGGATTCGTCTGCCGTGACGGGTCGCTCGAACGGCCCGACGAAGCGCACCCCGGATTCGAGCAGCTCCGCCTCGAGGTCGATCCTTGTCTGCGAACCGACCTCCACGGTCACCTCGGTGAGGACATGCACGAGCTCCTGGCCCACCCGATGATCCGGTTCCTGCCTGCTGACGAACTGGCGGTCGGCGGCATTTCCGTGCCCGTCGGCGATGGTCCCTCCCGCGAGGCCGTTGACGCTGATGCCGTCGCCGTCGTATTCGCCTTCCTGCACGACATAGCCGAACTGGAGCGTGTTCGTGCCGCTGCCGTCGAGCAGCGCCGCCTGCCGTGAGCGGCCGCCGACGAGAAGCGTCAGCGCCGGCGCGGCGTCCACGTGTACCACGGTGTCGAATCGCACCGCCACGATGATGGTGTCTCCCGGCGCATAGATGCGGTCTGCACCGGGATCGGAGGTGACGCGCACCGCCACCACGGACGGCACCGCACCGTTGACCCGGTGGCGGCCGTCGGCCGGCAGCCCCGGCCAGGCGCGCACCGCTTCGTTGCCGGCAAGGTCGGTTATCCGGCCGCCCGTCACGGCGCCGGCGGGGACGCTGACGCCGGCCGAACGGTCGCCGGCCTGCACCGCGTAGGCGAAGGTCAGGGTGTCCGTGCCGCCGCCCTCGGCGAGAGGTGCGGACCGGGTCTGCGGCCCCACCGACAGCAGCAGCGCCACGTCGCCGGTCACGAGCACCGCCTCCGTGAACGAAACGCGGATGGTGATCCGGTCGCCGGCGCGATAGGTGCGGTCCGGCCCCGGATCCGAGTCGATCACGGTCCCCGCCACCTCGGCCGGCATCGCATCGACCCGATGCTGCGGCTGCGCCGGGAGCGCGAAGAAGCCCGTCTCGACCGCACGTCCCTGCCGATCGGCGATGGCGCCGCCGAACAGGGCGCTGGCGCCGATGCTGACGCCATCGTCGTCGACATCCCCGCTCTCGACGACGTAGCGGAACACGAGCGTGCGGGTGCCGCTTCCGCGCAGGAGTCGGGCCTGCCGTTCCCCGCCGCCGACGAGCAGCGTCAGCATCGGCGCGCCGCTGACGTGGACCACGTCGCTGAAATGCACGTCCACGTCGATCGCATCGCCGGCGCGACGCGCCGGATGCGGCGCCGGCACGATGCTGACAGCCTCGACCCTCACTCCGAAGCGTGCATCCACCAAATGGCCGGCATTGGCCGGCAATCCCTCGAAGTAGCGATCGGCGGCATTCCCTGCGGCGTCCTCGATCCGCCCGCCCGCCAGCGCCTGCGCGCCGGGGCCAACCGCGATTCCGTCGCCATCGAAGTCGCCATCTGCAACCACGTACGCGAACGTCAGGGTGTCCGTGCCGCCGCCTGACCGGAGCGTGGCCAGCCTTGTCTCGCCTCCGAGCGAGAGCGCGAGCTGCGGAACGCCGGCAACGTGTACCACCTCGCTGAAGCGCATTTCCAGGACCACCGTCTCCCGGCTCACGTAGGCGCGGCCTCTGGGCGTGGACGTGATCGCGACCGATTCGACCCGCGGCGCGGCGACGTCGATGGACGCATCCACCCGATGCGCGGCCTGCGCCGGCACCGGCGGCAGGCGCCGTCGGCCTTCCAGCTCCAGCAGGTTGCCGGCAACGTCCTGTATCGTGCCGCCAACAAGGGCATCCGGGCCAATGTCGATGCCGTCCTCGTCCCGGTCCCCGCGCTCGACGACATAGACGAACGACAGCGTGTCGGTGCCGCTGCCCTCGGTGTAGGCCGCGCGCCGGACGCTGGCGCCGACGCCGAGCAGCAGGGCGAGGTCGTTGCTCTCCGCGACATAGACCGCCTCCGAGAACGTCGCCTCTATCTCGATCGCTTCGCCGATGCCGTAGCGCGTTCCCGCCGGGCGCGACACCACCCTTGCGGTCAACGCCGACGGCGCCAGGCCGTCCACCCGATGGCCCGCCTGGGCAGGGATGGCGCGAAACCGTCTCGATACGGGCAGGCCATCGGCATCCTCGATGCAGCCACCGGTCAGGGCGCCATTGTCCGGATCATCTCCTGCGCTGACGCTGATTCCGTCTTCGTCGAAGTCGCCCGGCTGCACCTGGTAGCGGAACCGCAGCGTGTCCGTGCCGCTGCCGGCAAAGAGCTCCGCCTCCGGCGAACTCTCGCTGATCGCCAGCTGCAGCACCGGCAGGTCTCCCTCACAGCGAAGGACAAACACGGGTCTGTCAAACACGACGCGCAGGTCGATGAACTCCCCGACCCGGTAGGCGCCGCCCTGCGCCGGCGAAGAGGCGACCGCGACCTGCAGGACGGCTGGCGTCTCTCCGGTGCTCGCATCCACCCTATGGTTCCGATCCGCAGCCAGCGCCGCAAACCCCCTGCCCGCCGGCGCACCGAAGGCATCCACGATGCCGTTCAGCCCCGCACGGATACCGCCCGTGACGGATATGCCCTCGCTGTCGAAATCCCCCAGTGCAACCACGTAGGCGAAGGTGAGCGCGCGCGTGCCGCTGCCGGAGACGAAGTCGGCGTAGCGCAGGTCCGAGCCGATGGCGAGTTCCAGCAGCACCTGTCCCCGGACGTGGACGACGCCCGTGAAGCGCACCTGAACGGTGATCGTCTCGCCGTCCGCATAGGCTTCGCCGGACGGCAGGGAAGTGACCTGGACGGCATCCACTGCCACCTCCGGCGCCAGCGCATCCACCCTGTGGGCCGGATTCGCAGGCAGCGATGCAAACATCTGATTCACTGCCTCGCCGTCGGCGTTCTCGATGGTTCCCTCCCCAAGAATCACGCCTGCGACGGATATGCCGTCGATGTCGAAATCCCCCGGTGCAACCACGTAGGCGAAGGTGAGCGTGGTCGTGCCGCTGCCGGAGACGAAGTCGGCGTCGCGATTTTCCTGGCCGATGGAGAGTTCCAGATGCACCCGTCCCCGGACGTGGACGACGTCTATGAACTCCACATCGATGGTGATCGTCTCGCCCTCCGCATAGGCTTCGCCGGACGGCATGGAAGTGACGGTCGCCATCGCCATCAGATCCTCCTGCGCCCACGCGAGCTGTTCCGCCGGGCCGCAGGCAAGCGCCGCCAGGACGAGACCCCAAAGCGGTCCCGGCCACGGCCGCCACCGCGCTCGTTCGCCTTGCGGAAGAGGCTTCATCGGCGCCCGCTCGCTGCCGCTCCGCGCCGGCGCCGCGTTCCCAAGGCAGCGGTCCCGGCCACGGCCGCCGCATCGCCCACTGCACAGACCCATGTCACGCGACAAGACCCCCTTCCCCACCGACAGCGGAACCAGCCGAACCCTGGCGCACTGTCCCAAGCGACGCTCGCCCTGTCAATAGCGGCCGCGCCCCATGCGCCAGCCAGTGCCGGCCAGCGATAGTGGCCTGGTTTGAATCTGGAGAGGAAGATGGATACTTGCGTTCGAGGGCCCTTTTCCAACCCTTGCTCAAGGTCAATGCCCGTGCGTTCATCCAGCAGTAGCCGAACCCTCTGAACCTGGCTCGTCCCTGGGTGGGAATCGTTCCGGACACAGGGTTATCCCTTTGCCCGCATCCGCCGGGTCGTTGGAACGATCCATTGCACAAGAAGTCACAGTTTGGCGCAGTCTTGCGGCTTGCAGGCTGCTTGACGCACCGTGCGGCAGTGTCTCGCTTTGGGCCTGTGCAGTGTCTGGCGCCCTCCCCCTCTCCATAGAGAGTGGTCCCGGCAGGCAAGTCGACGCAGTCGCCGGCTGCGAACGGCCATGCGGCCACGTCAGGCAAATTCAAGGCGAGACACTGCCCGGCTTGCAGGCTGCTCAACGCACCGTTAAGTTGCACCAAGCAGCGCAATTGGCGATGACCGCATGACGCCAGAACTCATCGGGACCTTGGCCGTGGGCATCGCGATCCTCGGCTTTCTGTGGAACCTCCACCGTGAACTTCGTCGAGACGTGGCCGACATCCGCCATGACGTTGCCGACCTTCGCGAGCGCATGGCGCGCCTGGAGGGGCTTTTCGAGGGCTTCACCAGACAGCCACAGGGAGAGTCGCCAGCATGAGCGCCCAGCCGACTTCAACCAGCGAGCGACGATGGTTGCCGACCTGGCGCCAGAACCTGACGATGCGGATGCCGATGCATCGGTTCACGCGGCTGACCAACGCCTTCGGCAAGTAAGGTGTCGAACCATTGCGGCGCAAGCGAGGGCTTCGATGCCCTCGCCCCAGCAGGCCCGTCGCAACCAGAGTGTTGACACGCCCCAGGCCTGACCCGGCCAGCCGTCCGCTTCCCAAGCCTGCACGCGTCGGCTACGCTATGGGCGAGCGGCCATTGGCCCGGGGGAGTATCTGCCAGGTGCATTCGCGATGGGGTCCGTTGTTGCCGGCCGTGAACATCCGCCCGCGCCTGCATGGAAGCACGCCCCCGGCGACGGGGGAGTTGCCGGCACTTCCCCGCGCGTCAGCGGTCGGGGACGCTTCCCCGGCTGAAGGCTCCCTGCATGGAAGCACGCCCCCGGCGACGGGGGAGTTGCCGGCACTTCCCCGCGCGTCAGCGGTCGGGGACGCTTCCCCGGCTGAAGGCTCCTGGCGACGCGCCGTCGCCGCCCGCCGCGGGTTGCCGGCGCTGCTTGCGGTGCTCTTCGGCGCCGTGCTGGCCCCGGCTGCCGCGCAGACGGACGATTCGCTGCGCCCGGAGATCACGCGGATCCGCATCGTCAGCGACGAGGCCACCTACACCGCCACCGCACCGGCGAACGAAATCGACTTCGAGGTGGAGTTCAGCGGCGTGGTCGGATCGCTGGCCGTCGCGGCGCTGGACGGAGGGCTGGCCCCGGTCGCCGGCGCTTCGCTGGCCGTGGACGTGGGAGGTCGGGAGCGCCTCGCGCCATGCAGGGCGGATGCCGACCGGGACGGAACCGCCGACCCCGCTCCGGACGACGAGCTGATCTGCACGCTCCGGGTCGTCGACGGCATGCTGGACACCGACGGCGTCGCCACGGCGGCGAATCCACTGCGCTTCGACATCATCGAGGACGAGTTCGGCAACGATCTCGCGCTATCGTTCCCGTCGCAGTCCTTCCCCCACCACCGGATCGATGCCGTGGCACCGACGATCACGGGCGCGTCCATCCGCGTTCCCCGCGCCCGGGCCGGGGCAAGCATCGTGGTCGAACTGAGGTTCTCCGAGAACGTGCGCGTGACCGGGATGCCGGAGGTGACGTTGACGATCGAGCGCGATAACGAGGCGCCGCAGGAGTGGACCGCGACGTATGCCCGTTCGTCCGGTCGCGTGGTGGAGTTCCGCCATCTGCTGAGCATCGATGACGTGGACGACCATTCGGATGCCGAGGGCGCCGACAACAGTCCCTCCGTCGGGCTCGGCGACGACGCCGTCGAAATGGTTGCCGGCATCACCGACGAGGCAGGAAACGGCGCTGAAGCCAAGCTGCCCGAGGCACGCCCCGAGTCCAGCCTGCGATATCTGCGGGACCCGGACCCGGATGACGACACGGCGCCCTGGGACGACACGGCTCGCCCTACAGTCATTGGCGCGGCGCTGCTGGCGCCCGGCGGTCGCCTCGGCATCGACGCCACGATCGCCGTGGAAGTGCTCTTCAGCAAGCCCGTGTCGCTGTCCGGGGCAACGGTGGCACTGACAATTGGCTCGCAGACGGAGCATCTGTCGCTGGCCCCGACCTCCCCGACCACGAGCGCCGCCCACAGGTTCGAGCGGTCGCTGGAGGCGCTCGAAGCAGCGGTCAAGGCCGAACTGCCGGCCAGCGGCCCCCTGCGCGGCGGGGTGCGCGCGCTGGCGATCGTCCTTGAGGCGCCCGTCGGCGGATCGGGCGGCGGCTCCATCCTGGACGCCGGGGATCGCGGCTGGATCAACCAGCCCGAAGGCGAAATCGAGCCCGGTCAGTCGCGTGCGACGCGCATCTCCCTGTCCCCGCGCGGGAGCGCCGTCGTGGACACGGAACGCCCGACCGTCAAGGACGTGCAGCTGCTGGAGGCGCCCGCGCCAGGTGCCTCGGCCGACGGAAGGCCCTACTACGGCAGCGGCGACAGGATCCGGATCAGGGTGACCATGAGCGAGGACGTTCGCGTCAGCCTCCCCCATCCGAGCCTGCCGCTGGCGCTCGGATCGACGCCGGTGACGGCGCGGTACAAGGGCATGGAGGGCAGGAGGGCGCTCGTCTTCGATTATGTCGTGGAGCAGACGGACGTCGATCGCGACGGAATCGCCGTGAACGCGCCCGACGATGCCTTCGACTCGGTGACCGACATGGCCGGCAATGCCTGCATGAACGACCCGGACGTCCCCAGCGACCGCTGCGGCTTTTCCGACTGGGCCGGGACCTACAGCCCGACGCATCTGGTGGATGGCGCCCTCAGGGGCCGCCAGGGCATCGAGCCGGGCGCGGAGCAGCCTCCCGCCGGCGAGGGGAATCCGCCGCCGGCCGGCAGTCCGGTGGTGCGCAGCGTCGATGTGCCCGAGCCGGGATCGGGCTACTTCCGGGCAGGCGACACGCTTGCGGTGGAGGTGCAGCTCGATCCGGCGGTTTCCTACACCGCGACGCCCGAACTGATCCTGACGCTGGACGCCGGCGAAACCCGGCGGGTCCCCGCCAACGAGCGCGCCGGCCCTGGCCGGCGCCGGCTGACCTTCGACTATCGCGTTCGGGACGGGGACGAGGACCTCAACGGCATCGACGCGCGCCTGAGCGGCGCGTTCACGCTGGCGACCGGCGCCGCGTGGAGCGGCGGCGCAGTGCCCTTGCGCAACTCGATCCGGGTGGACGCAAGGGGCGGCGAGCTCGTCGAGCCCGTCAGAATCACTTCCGACGCCGGCGCGGACGACGCCTACATCGAGGGCAATGTCATCCGGATCACCGCGGTCTTTTCGGAGCCGGTGCGGCGCAGGAGCGGCACGGAGGCGCCGACGCTGACGATCGACGTCGGCGGCCGGCCGCGAATCGCCGAGCTCGAGTCTCCGCGTGCCGTGGCCGCCCTCAGTCGAGAGTTCGTCTTCGCCTACCGGGTGGCTGCCGGCGACGCCGACGCCGACGGCATCGCCATCGCCGCGAACAGCGTCCGGGCGATGCTCGAGGACGCCGCCGGCAACGAGGCAAACACCGCCCACGCCGCTCTTCCGCCCGATCGCCGCCACAGGGTGGACACCACGGCGCCGGCCGTCGTCGGCATCGCGCTCGGATCGGCGGACGGCGACAGCGTGTATGTCCCCGGCGAGCGGATCACGGCGACGGTGACATTCAGCGAGGCCGTGGATGTCGGCCGCGGCGCCGGCGCCGCAGGGCTGGAACTGACCATCGGCGACCAGACCCGAATCGCGTCCTATGCGTCGGGCAATCGCTCAGGCGAGATCGTCTTCGCCTACACGGTGCAGGCTGGCGACGGCGGCCGTGTGTACATCGCCGAGGACGCGTTCCGGGGCGCCATCCGGGACCTGGCCGGCAACGTCGCCGGCGGCGTCGAGGCGATGGACTTCCCGCACACCGTGACCGCCGCCGCGGCGTCCGCGGGCGCGGTTGCCCTGATCTCCGACGCCGGCGCCGACGGAACCTACATCGTCGGCGATGTCATCACCGCCGCGGTGACCTTCGACGACACCGTCACCGTGACGGCGGCAGCGAATGGCCCCACCCTTGCGCTGACCGTCGGCGACGCCACGCGCCTTGCGACGTATGCCGCAGGAAGCGGCAGCCGCGAGGTGCGGTTCGCCTACCGTGTCGCGACGGACGACGAGGACGAGGACGGGGTCTCGGTGGCGGCGAGCTCGATCCACACGGGCAGTGGCGCCATAGAGGGCGCGAACGGCCTGGCCGCGGCACTCCGGAACATGCCGCTGCCGCATCAGCCCCGCCACAAGGTGGATGGCGTGGCGCCGGCCGTCACCGGCATCGAGATCACCTCGAAGCCCGCAGCGGGCGATGCATATCTCGTCGGCGAGACGGTTGCGGCAACGCTGACGTTCGACGAGCGCATCGCCGTCGCCGGCAGGCCGACGCTGACGTTTGCGGTCGGCGGGCGGGCGCCGCGGGCCGCCTGCGCCCGAGGACGCGACCCGACCGCCCTGGAGTGCAGCTACACGGTGGCAGTCGGCGACTTCGACAACGACGGCGTCGGCGTTGTCGCCGAGTCCCTTTCCGGCGGCACGATTCGCGACGTGCCGGGCAACGCCGCCAGCCTGGCGCATCCGGCCCTTGCCGACGATCCGAGCCACAAGGTGCATGGCGCGCCGCCGGAGTCGGTGCGCGCCATTCCTGCCCTGCGTCTCGCCGCCGGCGGCGGCTCGAGGACGGAGGATCTCGCCGCCGCGTTCGCCGGCTTCGGGCTTCGCTATTCGGCGGTCTCGTCCGACGACGCCGTGGCGACGGCATCGGTGTCCGGCGCCACCCTCGCCGTGACGGCGGGAGTCGAGGGCACGGCCGAGATCACGGTGACGGCCACCAATTCCGCCGGCCGGGCCAACGCGAGCTTTCTCGTGACCGTGACCACGGATGCCGCGGAAAAGGCGGCGCTGAACGACACCCTTGCCGCGGTCGGGCGGAGCATGCTGGCGAGCGCGGCCGGCGTGATCGGCTCGCGCATCGACCTCGCGCATGACGGCGCCCGGGTGACCCTGGGCGGGCGCCGGCTCGACGGCATCCGCCGCATCGAGCAGCTCCCGAGCGGGCGTCTCCGTGCCGCCGCCCTTGCGCGGCGCGCTCCCTTGCGAGAGCGTCGAGCGGCGGCGCGGCCGGCGTCGAGCGGCATCGCGGCGCACCGCATGCTTGGCGGCAGCGCCTTCCACATGCCACTGAACGGCGCCGGCGGCGCGAGGGCATTGGCGCTGTGGGGCGCCGGGGATCTGTCGGCGTTCGAAGGCGACTCGGCTGGCCAGGTTCGAGACGGTTCCGCCTCGGCCGGCTACCTTGGCGTGGACGCGCGCGGTGGCGACTGGCTGGCCGGCGTTGCGGTCTCGCGCAGCGTGGCGGAAGCCGACTACGACTTCGAGGGAGAAGTGCCGGGCAGTGGCACGCTGGAGACCACGGTAACCGGATTCCACCCATACGCCAGGCTGGACCTCGGCGCCGATGGGCGCATCTGGGCGATCGGCGGCTTCGGCGCTGGCGATGCGGCCCTCGCGCGAAGCCACGTGGCCGCGCCTTCGCCATCGAGCGACCTCGTGGTGGGCATGGCCATCGGCGGCCTGAAGCGGGCGCTGGCGCTGGAGTTCGCCGGCAGCCGCCTCGCCGCGCGCGTTGACGCCGGCTTCCTTGGCATGGAGACCGACTCCGGCAACCACGCCACCGACGGGCTCTCCGCCAGGGTGTCTCGCCTCCGCATGGGTCTGGAAGCGGCCTGGGACGGCGGCCCCCTTGCGCCGTTCGTGGAGATGAGCGGCCGCTTCGACGGCGGCGACGGACAGTCGGGAAGCGGCCTAGAGCTCGCTGGCGGCATGCGCCTCGGGGGCGCCGCATCCGGCCTTGGCCTCGAGGCCAGGGGCCGGGTGCTGGCGCTGCGCTCCGGCGACGGCTACCGGGACGGCGGCGTGAGCGTGACGGCAAGGTTCGAACCCGGCAGGGCGGGACGCGGCATCGCCTTCCACCTGTCGCCCCGATGGGGCGGTGCGACCGCGGCGACGGACCTCTTCTGGGACCGGGCCGGCGGCGTCCACGGCAACGCCGGCAGCTGGCGCAGGAACCGCACCTGGGCCGTGGACGCAGCATTCGGCTACGGCTTCGGCCTGCGCTCGATGCCGGGCCTCGTCACGCCGTTCGGCGAGGCGGACGTGTCCGGAGACGACCGCCGCATCCGCCTCGGCATTCGCTTCGACTCCCAGGGGTCGCGAAGATCGACGCAGTTCGAGGTGTCGAGCGAGCGCCTGAGCGGCAGTCGCCGCGAAGCGCCCGAAATGCGAACGCTGATCCGATGGCGCGCTCGGATCTAGAGGCGATGTCCGCCCGGACCTGCGACTGGCCGCCGGGCTTCCGCTTCGAAACGCGCCGGACTTTTGCCGTGAAACGTCTGCCTGCCTCCGAGGAGGTTGGGCACAGGGGTGCGGGCACCGCCGTGCGGTGGGTTGTGGTCGGCATGAACCGCGCCGCGCGCAGGGTCATCGACAGCGCGTCGCCGGGCCGCCCGGGCTTGCTGCGCGCGTGCGCGCTCAACGCGTCGAGGATGGCCTCGCGGCCGATGCCGTCGACCAGTCCGTCGAGGATGCAGCGGCCGCTCATGCCGAAGATGTCGCCGATCACGCCGCCGATGCGCGCGCCGCTGCGGTCGATCACCTTGCGCCGGCGCGGTTGCGCACCGGCTGCGCTGCGCGGTCAGCGTCTGCCGGCAGCGGCTCAACGCGCGCAGTTCGCGGAACCGGCGTTCCGGCACGAAGCTCGGCGCGCCGAGGCCGAACTGGCACACCCGCGCCAGCCAGCGGCTGTCCTCGACGTCGGTCTTGCGGCCGCGCAGCTGCCTGACCTGCTGCGCGTGCAGCAACTGCGCCTCGATCCCGGCCGCGCTCAACGCGTCCCGGGGGGGCTTCCCAGCACACGCCGGTCGCCTCCATCGCCGCCGCCGCGACGCGGCGCTCGCACAGCCACGCCGACAGCGGCGTGAGCGTAACGGCAAGGTTCGAACCCGGCAGGGCGGGACGCGGCATCGCCTTCCACCTGTCGCCCCGATGGGGCGGTGCGACCGCGGCGACGGACCTCTTCTGGGACCGGGCCGGCGGCGTCCACGGCAACGCCGGCGGCTGGCGCCGAAACCGCGCCTGGGCCGTGGGACGCGGCGTTCGGCTACGGCTTCGGCCTGCGCTTGATGCCGGGCCTCGTCACGCCGTTCAGCGAGGTGGACGTGTCCGGAGACGACCGCCGCATCCGCCTCGGCATTCGCTTCGACTCCCAGGGGTCGCGAAGATCGACGCAGTTCGAGGTGTCGAGCGAGCGCCTGAGCGGCAGTCGCCGCGAAGCGCCCGAAATGCGAACGCTGATCCGATGGCGCGCTCGGCTCTAGAGGCGTTTGAAAACTTCGGTTGCGAGGACGTCAAGCCCCTCGCCCAAGTGTACGCTGGCCCCCTAGATGCCTAAGCCTTGCGCCGCCGTGCCCGCATACTCCCGGTTACGGCCTAGGCCAAGCGACTCTCGTTTTCGAGGAACCGCAAGCTATGGCGCGTCTTGAACACGCTATTGAGCGCGTCCAGCAATTCATCCGGAGACGCCACCTGATGCACTTCGTCCTTGTTGGGGTCGCCCCCTGCGGCGTCCACGCAACGTTCCAAGTGTCTGATTTCCGCCAGCTGGCGTCGTTGGATGTGTTGGAAGACCCGATTCACACGGTTCGCCCCGTATATGACGTGGATGCGGACTCCTCGACGGCCTGCGATCCTGCACGCATGGAGCAGCCAGTTCCACTTGCGGGCAAGGATTTCCTGACGCAAAGCCCGCTGGTCAGCGTCTTTGGGATCTGATCCGTATAGTCCACTTACGCTGAGCGCCATGTACCTCCGGTTGGCAAACACGTCCGGGATCGGGAAGGGCGCCTCGCCTGCAACCCAGCTCCCGTCGCCCGCTTCGATCACGTCTCCAACACGTCCGTAAACGGTGAACCCATAGTGCGGCCGACACATATGGCCGAGCAGCGTCGGGCGGCCGGTGAAGTTGAAGCTGGTGCTTCCCACCAACATGTCCACCACACCGTCGTCAAGCGTGTGGAAAAGCTGCCACGGGGTGGGCGGATTTGCAAGAAGTTCATTCGCCATGGCCGCGCAACGCGCCGCTTCGGTCGCGCAATCCGTTCCCTCCACTCGCAAAAACGATTCCGCGACGCGCTGGGCCCCGGCCACATTCAGCTTGCCGTTCGCGTCTACCAGATCGACGCCCGCATCTGCCGCCTGGAAGCGGGCGTTGAATTCTGCCTCGGTGCTTGCGAGGGCCGCCCTTTGGTAGGGTCCATCTTCGTACGGCGGCCTGAAGGACCCTATGGATGTTTGACCGAGAGAATGAAAGCACGGCCATTCGGTGTTCCATACGATGCTAGTAGCCGGTGGCAGCGGTAGGGGCGACAAGCGTGACTGACCTGCCTTGCCAACACCGTGCCCGTAAAGGTAGAGAATGATCCCCTTGCGCAGTTCGGCATCGCAGCCCCGGGTCTCGCCCTGCGCGCATGTCACGCCCGGGCGGGCCGCATTGCCCGGATCGCGCACGTCCCACACCTTCTGCCACAGCGGCGACAGCGAGCGCAAAGCCCAGACCACACCCCTCGCAGGCGCAGGCCCGTCAAAACCATCCCACCAATGGGGGGGGGCTGCATTTCTGACTTCCACTGGGGGTAGCTGCATCGCTCTCACTTTGTCGGCAAACGCATCGATATCTGCCGTCAGGGGCACAAGTGGCGAGATCGGACAGGGGCCGCGGCCGCCGTCCAACGGCCGCTCCGACCAGGCCATGTCGCCATTCATTGAGGATATACCGATTAAAGCGCGAAAGTGAGGGGTCGCTAAAGGAGGATAGGCGACTTGCGGCGAGATCGTCCAAAGCATCCCCAGGTGAAGCTTCCCGTTGGCGCCGTTACCGATCCTCGCATCGGGCCATGAATACGCCGTGAACAAAGAGTTAGGATCGGTCGCCACGGGCGGGGCATCGGAAAGGTGCAGCGGCATGGACGACCCCAGCGAACGCCCCCTGCGGCTCCATCGCCTGACGGCCTTCCTCGCGGGCCAGTTCCTGGATCTGGTGACGTCCCAGTTCGCGGGCCGTGCGTCCGCATCCCAGTACGCTCCCCAGCGCGCCATCACGCATCCATGCCAGAAGTCCTCGTCGTCCACGGTCCAAGTGGGCATGCTCGGCACGTCGGCCGACACGTCCACGGCGATGCCAGTCCGGCGCAGATTCCAGTCTCTGTTGTTGAGCAGGTCCATCGGCAGGTGGCGATGGTTCAAGGGGGAGGCGCGGGAAATGCCGTATTGGCGGAAGGTATCGACCCAATGCGTGCGCTTGCCTACGGCGACGGCGGCCCTCGCGTCGGCCAGTGTTCTCGCCATCCCCGACCGGGCGCCAGCGAGCATGCGGACGTAGCGTTCCTTGGCGGCCGTGCGCCTGCCCGTGCAGGCTCCGTTGTTGTCGGCGGCACAGGTATCGGCGACATTCACCATGCCGTCGAACGGCACAAGGGACATCATGACGCTTCCCGGGGTCGTTCTGTGCGCTGCCGCCAGCTCGGCCAGGAGGGTCGACATGGTTCGGCGAAAGACTGTCATACGGTCCGCACCGCCTGCTTGGAAACGTTGCGACCCTCCCAAGGAGGCCTCCACCGCCACTGCCCACTCTTGGCGATCCGCGATGAAAGCGTCGGTTGCATGCCTGACAGTAGCTGCGGTGAACACCTCCTCCAAGTCGTCAGATGCCGCCCAGATGCTGTCGAAAAGATAGTCTCCTGTGGCGGAGATCCTGATGACATCATTGTCGTTATCGTTGTTGGGATCGCGCTCGATGCCGATGTCGCTGGCATCAACGGACATGCCCGTGGCGCCGGCAAGGAACGCGGCAACCCGCTCGGCGATCTGCTGATCCCCGGCTGGCGTCCCGGCATCGGCCAGCCCCGGCCCGGCTGCGGCCGCGAGTATGGCGGCGCTGGTGGCAGATCGCAGCTCTTGCCACTGCGCCTCCCGCCAGGCGTAGTTGGACAAGGCGGCGCCAGAACTGGCCATGAAAAGGAGCACGACTCCACCCGTGAACATCATTGCGCCAGCCTGGCGCGACCGGATGAATGCCACCAACGGCGCGGCTATGCACCGGGCGGAATCGCGCAGCGCGGTGGAGGTGTTGCTCACTTTGCCAGACCAACGACCGTAGAAGAGTTGCACACTACCTGCACCATGAGCAGTTGTCGAGGGGGTGGAAGGACGGCCAGGCGACTCGCTGGCGAAACTGCGGCAGGTCCAGGACCCAGCGGAAAATGTCCACTTCGTCGGGCTCGGGATCAAAGCAGATGTCGATGACCACCCACCACTCCGTAGCCGTCAGGTCGCGGCTGAGCCAATCTGCTTCCGGAGGCGGAGGCTCGGGACCGTCGCCGTCCGGATCCGCGTTCTCGTTGAAGAGCAGGGGCACGCCTGGCCCGAAGTGACCGTTGACCGCGGGCAGGCTTGCCCCTCCCCTGCAGGTTCCGTCGGTCGGCCAGGTGGCGTCGTTCGGGTTGGTGGGCCAGGTCTGCAACACCATGGGCGGACACCAACCCGTCTCTGGACAGGCGGTGCCGTCGTGGCGCTGTCTTCCCCGCCCGACCACGGCGGCTACCAGTGCTCCGGAGCTGCCGTCCCGTTCGAGGCGCGCCCTGAGACGGCCGAGGGCATTCTGGAAAGGTGCGGCGAGGTCATCGTGGTGGTTCGCGATCACCTCGGCGATTACGTAAACTTCGCGTGCAAGTTCGGTTCGCTGCGCGACGAAAGAACGGACGTTCCACACCAACAGGCCGAGAGCGATGACGAAGGGCACCAGCACAAGGAACTCGAACAATGCGTTTCCGCTCGATCGCCGCGGCCGCACACGGATCCTCATCACTGACGCACGGACCAGCCGCGATACTCGCGCATCAGCGTGCGGCCCCGGCGGAACAAGGGCCGCACCGGGACGGCGGCATGCACCTCGATCCAGCTGCCGACACACCCGGGCATATTGAAAACGACTCCGTCGGCTAACTCGCCGTCGTACGAGGCGATCTCGAGCCCGACCTCCTGATTGGGAGTGCCATCCGGGTTTGTGCCGGCGTGAAACCCGATCACGTCGTCGCCGTTGGCGTCGAACAGCCAGAGCGCCACACGGTCTTCCGCGAGCGCCTCCTGCGCGGCGGTCTCGCAGTCAGCCGGATTGCGGCCAGCGGCCAAGGCGCCGCGGTGCGTGGCTCGCGCCAGCGTCTGATCGATGAGGGAGACGCGATACAGCTCGCTGACGATGAGCATGAAAGTGAAGAACACGAGCAGCACCATCGCAAATTCGACCGCGATGACGCCAACGCAGCCCTTGCGCACCTTGTATGCTCTCGTCACAGTCATGCCCAACCTCAAGACGACATGCACCACACCCCTATTCTGCAACGCCTGACCCGTCGTGCCAACCGAAACCGGGGGCTGCGGGCGCGCAGCGCGCTCGGAGCGCTGGTCCTGCTCGGCATCGGCGGGACATCGTGCATGAGCCCTCCGGGCGATCCGCACCAGATCGATCGGCTCGCGGAGACGGTGCTGCCCATGGCGCAGGCGGCGCTCGACGCGAACCAGATCGAGATGGCACGGCGGCTGTACGCCCGCCTGCTGGAGGCGGCGCCGCAGTCGGTGGAGGCGCGCATGGGCCTTGGCCGGGTTGCCATGGCGGAGCGCAACCCGGGGCAGGCGGCTTCATGGCACCTGTCGGCGCTGTCCCACGCGGATGCGCCGGAGGAGCGCCACGCGGCGCTGCTGGCGCACGGCCGCGCCGCCCTGGCGGCGGGGCAGCATGCGGAGGCGCTGCGCAGCTTTGCCCGTCTGGCGCATCCGGATGAGAAGGCGCCGGCCCGCCTGGTCGCGTGGGGACTCAACGGCGTTGGCGTGGTGCGGTGGATGGAAGGGGATCCGCAAGGCGCTGTGGACGCCATGGAGCAGGCCGTCCTGCGCGACCCCGACGAACCTGCCTTTCGCGGCAACATGGCGGCCGCCGTGGAGATGCTGGCAACGCTGGACCTCGGCAGCGCGCCGGATCCAGCTCGGGCGGCAGCGCTGGCGCCCGACATGCTGACGACGGCGCCGACGGCTCGGCAGCCGATCGTGACCGCTCCCGTCCCTGCCGGGGCCACGCCGCCGGCGCCGGACGACGGGATGGCAGCAGCGTCTCCGGCCACCGCGTCTCCCGCAGCCACGCGCTGTCGCTGGTGGCTGTTCACGTGGCCCTGCGAGGCGCCTCCCGTGGACGAGGGCGAAGCCGCCGCGTCGGCGCGGCCGGCCGCCGCGCCGAGGGCCGCGCAGGCGGCTGCGGACACGGAGTTGGCAGACGGCGTGGCAGCGGGCGAAGATTCGGATGCGGACGATGCACCTGTCGATGCGGCGGATCGCGCCGACTCCGACCTTGCGACGACCCGGCCGGCGGCCATCGACAGGGCGCCCCGGAGCGGCGGCGACGCGGCGCAGCCGCCTGGCGGCGAGGACATGGCGACGGCCATGTCGCCACCGGCCGCGGATGCGTCGCCGACGTTCGAGGCGGACGTGCCGGCCAACGGCGCGACTGCGGCTGCAGGCGAAGGCGAGGAGGCGGCTGCGCCTGATGCGCTTGACCTGAAGACGGCCGCAGCCTCTGCGCTTGCCAGGCCGTCGTTCACCTACGTTCAGGGAAGCTACGTCTTCTCGTCCCTGGACTTCTTCTCGTCCCTGGACCTCTCGTCCCTGGAAGACGAAGGCCAGGCCGGGCTCGCCGCGTCGGTCGAGCTCGGCGACTCGTTCCACCTTTGGGGCGGCGTGGATCGGGGATGGGTGGACGACGTGCCGCTCCTCTTGGACGACGAGGTGGTCTCGTCCCGCCTCGATTCCACGAATGTCGTCTCGTCCCGCCTCGATTTCACGAATGTCGCCGGCGGCGCGGGATTCCACGTCGAGGCCGGCAAGGCGCTGCTGTATGGCCGTGCCGGCTATCTCTTCAGCGAAGTCGACATAGACATAGACTGGGAGGTGGTGTGCCCCACCGTCACCGTACCCTGCCCACCGGCCTCCACCCAAAACGACGGCGCGCTCGTCGAGGGTGGCGTCCGGGCGTTCGTCGCGGCGCCGCTTGAACTGTCTGCCGCATTCACGTTCGTGGACTTCGGCGAGGCCGGCGACGGCGCCAGCTTCAGGATCGAGGCCGAGGGGCCGCTGGCGGGGAACTGGAAATGGCGCCTGGGGTGGCGCCGGAATGACGACGACGAGGACGCCTTCGCCGTCGCGCTGAGGTTCTACCCGCGCTGGCGGTCGGCGGTCGGCGGGACGCAGACGGTTTCGGACCGCGGCGCAGAGTCCGCCGAACGGGGAACGGCGGAGGCTGCCGCAATGGAGAGCATTCCCGCGGCGGCCGAGAACGGGCAACCTGCCCCCATGGACCCCATGGAACAGGCGCCGCCGGGGAGCAACGTCAAACCGGCGCCGGCGGCACTGGAGGAACCGGCGCCGGCGGCGAAGGCGGAGGTGGGCAGTCCCGGCACGCACACCCTGACCATTGCCGACGAGGACCTGCCGCCGGCGGCGGCGCCGGACGCCTTCGGCGCCATGGACCTGGAGGAAAGGGTCCGCAATCTCGGCGCTTTCGTCTTCTCCGCCGGGCACGGCGAGTATGCCCAGCTTGCCGCCCTCTCGACGCGAGATGCCGCCCTCGCGCTGGTGGAGCGCGTGCGCGAGATGACCGACTTCGACGTGTTTGCCGTCGAGGCGGGCGACGTTGGGGGCGGCGTCTGGCGCGTCCGCGCCGGTCCGCTGGACGGGCGGGCGGAACTTGCGCGGTTCGTGGAGCAGCTGGAGGAGGGAGGGTATCCGGGCGCCGGCGGGAATGGACGGCCGCCCGTCGGAGCGGCGGAGACGCGAGCCGGCGAGGCCGATGCGGACCGGCGAGCCGATGCGGACGGAGACGGCAGCGGCAGCGGCACCGTCGGCGGAGACGAGAGCGACGCCGGAACCTGACGCGGGATCGGGGCCGTTGGCTGCCCTCGGCACCGGCGCCATGCACAGGAAGGAAGGCCAGCCGCTGCGGGCTACTGCACTTGCGCTCCCGTGCCGGCTAGCGCCGACACGAGCTTCTCCAGGGCTTCCCGTTCGCGGCGCCCGATGGCGCGCTCCGGCTCTCCGAGAGCCATTTCACGAGCCATCTGCTTGACGTAGCGCAAGGTCACGTCGGGGTCCCGGTCGCCGAAGCTGGAGCGGATCTGATCGGCACTGACGACCTGCGGCAGGGGGCGCGCGTGGTTCAACACCAAGGTGGTGCTGGTGCCTTGGAGAATGCGCAGCCAGCGGGCGGCGATCGAGAGGCCGGCGGGGGTTGGTTCGAACACGATGCAGTGGTCGGTCGTCAGGTGGCGCAGGGACTGCACGTGCGCCACGCTGGCGCCGCAGGCGAGCAGGATGTGGGCATGGGTGGCGAGGCCCCTGACCAGCTCGGCAAGGCCCGAGTCGTCTTCCGCTTCGCCGGGCCCGGCCTGATCGAACGGATGCGCGATCAGCCCGATTCGCGCCGACACTCGGGCCAGCAGCCGTTCGGCGGCAAGCGCATCGCCGTCCTGCAGCGCCTGCGTCAGCCCGCGCTGGGGTTCCGTGTCGAACGCCAGCGCGAGGGTGCCGAAGTGCTGGTCCAGGTCGAGGCAGACGACGTAGCGGCCGCGTTCGGCGGCCATCCGGGCCACCAGCGTGGTGACGGTGTTGACCCCCATGCCCTTGCCCAGCATCAGCACGAGCCGCGATGTCCGGATTTCCTCGCGCACCTCGTCGTCGCCCGCAGCTTCCACTTCTCTGAGGACGCGCGCCAGATCGCCGCCGGACAGGGGCTTCGGCATGTAGAGAAACACGCCGCCTCGGTAGAGGTCGTTGGCCAGCGTGACGTTGTTCTCGGACCCCGTGGCGAGGATGGTCGTGGTCGGTCGGCAGACCTGCAGCAGCGCCGCCATGTGGGCGAGCGGGTTCTGTTCACCGTCCAGGTCCACGAGCAGGACATCGGGCGACGTTTCCGACCGAAATGCCCGTTCCGCGTTGCGGACGGTGCCGCGGTGGATGACGGCGCGCTCGCTGAATTGACGGACAGCGCGCCGCGACTCGGCATCCTGCATGTAGGCCGTGAATTCGTTGCTTGCCATGGTGACCTAATGAACGGCGCGCCAGGTGGAGGACAGGGCCGGATGTCGTGGCCTGGCGTGGGGTTCGCCGGCCACGGCCGCATTCACGGGGTCTGCGCCGGCGGCGAACCCTGGGTGTCCCCGCCCTCGCCGGCGCCTCGCCACGTGGCCACGGCCTCGACTGCCTGCTCGGCGCGGGGGCCCTGCCCGGAGCGCGCCTGATCCGACTCCGCCAGCCTGGCCGACGCCGCCATGGCTTCCTGCGTCAGCGCCACAACGCCGCGCGCCGGCTCGACCGACATGCACGAGGCCATCGCCGCGAGGCTGCAGCCCGCAAGGATCCAGCCAAGTCTTCGCCGTTTCGTCTTCATCCTTCCCGTCCGTCTTCCGCCCGGGCACTCCCGGTCCGTTCCGTGAAGCTCGGGTCGCGCCCGCTGGCGCGTCCGCCGACGAGGATCATAGCTCATTCTCCTGCCCCTGGCTGATGCGACTCGATGCTCGATGCGGTCGCCGATGCATCGCCGGCACGGCGCCCCCCCCCGCGCTCCCCGCCCGGCTGCGACGCCGCGGCACGGCCCCCCCGGCAGGTAGTGTCTCACCTTGAGTTTGCCTGACGTGGCGCACGGCCGTCCACAACCGGCGACTGCGTCGATTTGCCTGCCGGGACCACTCTACTATGGGGAGGGAGGGGCGTCATAGGGAGGAGGGAGGGCGTCTAGGGTGATTGCACGCTTTGGCTCCGGCGGTGTTCACGGTGCCGACGACGTTGTCGGTTGCTTGGCAGCGGAGGGTGGGCGGCCTTCGTCATGGCGGTTCGGCTTGCCGGACGGCGGCTTTTCGACGATTCGCCGAACGGGGGGACGCCCGCGGGAGGTGCTTGGCGGTGCGGAGGTCGGCCGGCCAGGTTCGGTGCTTGGGTAGGGCTAGTCGGGCGAGAGAATGGCGTCGAGGGCGTCGCCGCGGCGCATCATGCAGTGGCGGTTGGCCTCGGGCAGGTAGCGGAAGCCGTTGTGGAAGACGACGGCGAGGGCGATGTTGTTGAGCGTGGCGTGGTTGGCAGGGGCATGGCCGGCGCGGAAGCGCGCGGCGTCCTCTCCCATGCTGGCGTCGCGGCGGAAGTGGTTGCCGTTCTCGACCTGCCAGTGGCCGCGGTTCCAGGCCAGCAGCCGTTCGGCCCCGGCGCGGCCGGCGGGCACGGAGGTGATGCCGCAGGCGGTTTCGGCGGAAGTCTCGCCGGTCTTCGCGTTGGTGCGTTCGCGCACGACGCGGAACGCCTGGCGGGCCTCGGGGAACGGCGCGAACGTGTTCGGCAGCAGGTCGCGGGCGGCCACCCGCCGCGCTTCGATGCGGCCGTGCGCCTTGACGGGCTCGTCGGCGTGGCGGCGCACGGCGTCGCCGTCCCAGTCGATGGCCGCGAGCGGGGTGAAGGTGTCGGGGCAGTTCGCCTTGACCGACAGCACGCAGTCGGCGCCGTGCGCCTCGACGATGCTGCGCGCGGTGTCGCGGGCGGCGTGCAGGGCGTCGAGGGTGAGCACGCAGCCGCGCAGGTCGACGTCCTCGAGCAGCGCACGCAGCGCCGCCGCTTCGCCGCCCTCGTCGCGGCAGCAGCGCCCGGCCAGCGGCCGGCCTGCGTGGGTGACCAGCGTGACGGTCTCGAAGTGCGTGTTCTCGTCGGTGTGCCGGTTGGCGCCGCGGATGCGCTTGCCGTCGGCGGCCAGCGCCGGCTGTTCGGCGTCATCGGCGAGACGCGGTGCCGCCCAGGCCCGCAGCGCCTCTTCCAGGCCATCCGGGTCGGTGCCGGCCATCACCCGGCAGATGGTCGCCGCCGACGGCGCCTTCCACTCGCCGGCGGCGCTGCGCCACCCGCCCAGCGCGCGCAACTCCCGCGCCTCCAGGCCGGCCGCGAACTGCGCCGCCGCCACCGGCCCCGACAGCCCCGACAGCTTCGCGAGCGCGCAGATGGACAGCACCGTCTCCAGACGGTGCTTGCGGCCCTGGCCGCGGCGGCAGTCCGGCAGCCCCGCGAACACGTCGCGCAGCGAGCGCAGCTCGGACGGCGCGTAGCGAACCGGCACCGCCCGGCACGTCCACTCCGGACGGTCCGCCGGGTCCGCCAGCCGCTCGCGGGCGTCCGGGCGCAGCGCCCGCACGAACATCTCCTTCGGCGAACCGCGCGGGTCCGTGTACGACCCGCTGTGCCGCGCGAAGCCCTTCGCGCGCCCCACCCGCGTCCAGTTCGACGCCGCGTAGCAGGTGCCCGCGAACCGCGACGGGTCCACGAACGTCTCCGCGAGCTCCAGCGGATGGCCGCGCGCCGCCTCCCAGTCCGCGCTCAGCCGCCGCAGGCTGCGCGACAGCGACCGCGACGCCAGGTTCGCGATCCCCGACGCCTCCGGCAGCACCAGAAAACGCGTGTTGTTGCCGATCAGGTGCAGGCGCCGGAACTGCACCGACCGGTGCCAGCCCAGCCAGCGGTCCCGCGGCGCGCACCTGAACGCTCCCGACTGCCAGCCGAGAAGCGCCAGCCAGTGACCGCGCCAGACCGCAACGTGGCGCACGCCGCGACCCGCGAACTGGCGGAACCCCAGATGGTGGTGCTCGTCCACCAGCGCGTCCCACCGCCGACGCTCGTCCGCCCGAACCGGTCGAACCTCGACCTCGCCGACCACCACCTCCCGCCTGTCGAAAACCTCCGCCATGCACCCGTTGTACAGCATCGGCCACCAAAAAGCCAGTACCTTTCCCTACATCGCCCCAATCAGCCTGTTGCGCCTAGCGTGCAATAGTCCTGGGAGGGCGTCCCGTCCTCCATGCGCGCCTGACGGCGCGTCCTCCCTGCAACATGCCGCGATGTGCCCTGCGCGCCCTTGCGGGCGCGGCGCGCCTGACGGCGCGATGGAGGGCGGGACGCCCTTCCTCCGGGGGACGCCCTTCCTCCGGGGGACGGCGCCAGACACTGCACAAGCCAAAGTGAGACACTGCCCCCAGCAGGATGCGCCCCTCTCTGGGCGCCTCGTGGTAGGCTGCCGCACCCAAGTGGATTGGAACAGTCAACACAAGAACAGTCCATATGGCTAGCCGATCACAGTTCCACCAGTTCCACAAGACGGGCGCGCCAGCGGAGTTGGCGGTCGAGCCCAGGATGACGGCTGGCGATGTTCCTGCGCTCGCTAACGGCCTGTCACCATGCATCGCGGCACCAATATGCACGCGCGAACGCGGTGTGGCGTCGCGTGCGTGACAGCGCGGCGGGCATGGACGCGGTGATGCGGAGCTGATGACGCCACCGCGTGCGCGAGCGCCGGTCAGCGGGAAGACATGGGTCATTCTGGCGCTGCCGGTGGTCCTGTTGGCTGCGGCCATCGCCTGGCTGTACAGCAACGACGATGCCGCGGTGGAACTCGCCTTGGACGAGCATCTTTGCCCGATCGGGGGCGAGGCGAGCGCCAGCAAGGCGTTTCTCGTCGATCTCACGAAGCCCATCGACTCCGGTTCGTTGCCACCGGCGCTGCTGAAGCGTGTCGTCGGAGAACTCGAGCGCGGCGACGAACTGCGGCTGTATCTCGTAAACAGTGCCGAGGACACGCCCCGCACGGAATTCGGGAGGCTGTGCAAGCCGTTTGGGGATGCGGACCTCGATGTGATGTCCAAGGACTACGGTGGCGGCGCGATGCATGGCTGCGAAGACATCCCCGCGCAGCTAACGCCCCGGGTGCGCGAACTTGCGCGGCGGTTCTGCGCGCTCCAGGCGGAAATGGAAACCCGTCTGGCGCGGGCGGCGGAGGATGCCGCAGCGCGGATCGCGACGGACGGCTCGCCACTGGTCGAAGCCCTGACCGACCTCCTGGTCGAAATGGCGGAGCGGGCGGCGCCGCAGACGCTCTACATGTTCTCGGACATGATGCAGCGTGCGCCCTGGTTCTCCCATCTGGAGGTTCCCTGGCAGCAGTGGCATCACGGCGCGCTGGTCTATCTGGTGCAGCCGTGGGTGCAGGTGCCGTCCACCGGCGCCATGCGCGTCGAGCTGTTCTACGTGCCAAGGATCGGTTCGACGGACCAACCGCGCATCCGCCGCGAACATCAGCGATTCTGGCAGGAGTATTTCGGCGATGTGCCCGTGAGGTACCACGACCAGGCGCCGATGAGCGGGTACGACGCCACGGCCCTGATGGACGATCTGAGGGTGGCGGAACTGGCCGCTGGCGCATGGCGTGACGCCGAGGACCTGCTGTCGCAGATGCAACAGGAACGGCGACGGCTCGAGGCAGCGAGGGAGAGGCTTGTGCAGGCACTCGACCGCGTGGAGCAGGTGCAACCCGCGTCACGGGAAGGACGGGAAGGCAAGGCCCAGCGCGGCGAACTCGCGGCCGATGCCGCCGAGCTGCCCGTGGCGCAGCCGGCGCCACGGGCAAGCGAGGTCCAGCGTGGCTCGCCGGTGACATCGGACGGCGCGGACGGAGCAGGCGGCGATGTCGGCGGAGCGACGTCCCGACGCACTGCGGCAGCGGGCCCCGCTGAAACGCCTGCGCCTCCGCCCGTCGGGGGGCCATGCGAACTCTCGCCGACGCCCGCCAGCGCAGGTCTGGCGCCCGCATATCCGCAACGCGGCCGCACGGACCTCGGCACGGCATCGGTCGCGATCCGATACGTCGTGGACGACGAGGGCGAAACGCCTGACGACGAGGTCCGGCCGATCGCGGAGCGCTCCAGTGCGGCCATCGAGCGCCATCTCGACCTGTTCGTCGAGTCCGCAGTGGCGGCCGTGCAGCAATGGTCGTTCGAGATTGCCGGCGCCGATGCCTGCGTCTTTCCGGTGGAGCAGGCCACTACCTTCGAGTTCTCGTATCCACAGCGCGGGAACGGTTGGCAGAGCCCAGCGCTCCCCTTCTGAGGGCATGGCGCGCGCAAAACCGAAAGGCCGGATGGCTGGCTTCCTGCCGGCGGGACCAGCGCCACAAGAACCGTTGCCTTCGGCTGGCTAGAGGCCCGCCGCCCGCGCATGGACAAAACCGGCCAGCAGTTCTCATTTTGGCTTGTGCAGTGTCTGGCGCCGTCCTCCGGGGGGAGGGCGTCCCGCCCTCCATCGCGCCGCAAGGCGCGCCGCGCCGTCAGGCGCCGCGCCCGCAAGGGCGCGCAGGGCACATCGCGGCAGGCGCAGGGAGGACGCGCCTGACGGCGCGCATGGAGGGCGGGACGCCCTCCCCCCGAGGCCCTCCCCCCTCCCCCCGAGGCCCTCCCCCCTCCCCCCGAGGCCCTCCCCCTCCCATAGAGAGCGGTCCCGGCAGGCAAGTCGACGCAGTCGCCGGTTGCGAACGGCCATGCGCCACGTCAGCGCCACAAGAACCGTTGCCTTTTCGGCAACGCTTCCTGCCCCAGCCCAAGCCGTCCTGTCACCCTGTCGGCATTCGGCCAGCTTGCGCCGTCCGAAGTCCGACAGGCTGTCAGGCAAGTTCAAGGTGAGACACTGTCCACCGAGGCAGCAATTCTCCACCGAGGCAGCAATTCCCATTTTGGCCTTCAGCCCCCTCAACTGGACGGGTCTGCCGGTCGATTTGGCCCGGATTGGGTTCGAAAACGCGGAGCGCAATGCGCCTGACAGCGAAGCCAGACGCCAAAATGAGAATTGCTGAAAACCGGCGCCGGCACTTCCGTCTGCGCCCAAACTCGCGTAGAGTTGGCTCATGGCCCAGTCGTTCCGCAAGCGTCACCGAGAGTCTCGCTCTGACCGCGAGGCCACGACCCGTGCGGTGGCGACGCCGACGAGCGAGAACGACCGCTTCGAGTCCATCGTGCCGTGGTACCACAGCCGGCTGCTCGAAGAGCTCGACAGGGAGGAAGCCTCCACGCTCGACGAAAAAGACCTGCGCGAGCTGCTGTCACCCATGCTGCGACGCATCGAGACCGAAGCCGGCGCGCCTGCCATCGGGGGCATGCACAAGGCTCTCGCCGAACGCCTTGTGGACGAGATGCGGGGGCTCGGGCCGCTTGGCCCCCTGCTGCGCGACGACGACATCACCGACATCATGGTCAATGGCCTGCACTCCGTCTATATAGAGCGTTTCGGGAAGCTGCAGAAGGCAAACGTCCGGTTTCGGGACGCGGACCATCTGACACACATCGCGCAGCGCATTGCCGTAACCGCCGGTCGGCGTGTGGACGAACTCAGTCCCATGTGCGATGCCCGTCTCCGGGATGGTTCGCGCGTGAACATCATTGGCCCCCCTCTTGCCATTGACGGCGCCGCCATCTCCATCCGTCGCTTCCGCGAGGGCGGCTTCGACGTTGATGCCCTCATGCGAAACGGCGCCATGAGCGAGGGCATGGGGGCCCTGCTCGAGCTCGCGGCGGAGGCGAGGCTCAACATCGTCATCTCCGGCGGAACCGGGTCAGGCAAGACCACGCTCCTCAACGCCCTGTCGGGCTTCATCAGCGCCGATGAACGGATCGTCACGCTCGAGGACGCGGCGGAACTGCGCCTGCGCCAGCCCCACGTGGTTCGACTCGAGACGCGCCCGCCTTCGGCCGAGGGCGGGGGCGAGATCCTCATGGAGGACCTCCTCAAGAATGCCCTGCGAATGCGGCCGGATCGCATCATTGTCGGCGAAGTGCGGGGTTCCGAGGCGTTCATTGCCCTACAAGCCATGAACACCGGACACCCCGGCTCGATGTTCACCATCCACGCCAACAGCTCGCGCGACACGCTGGCGAGGCTCGAGTACATGCTGATGATGGCGTCCGGGGAAATGCCGCTCTCGGCCATCCGCAACCAGATCATTTCCGCCGTGGACCTCATCGTCCAGTCGGCGCGGTTCCAGGACGGCACCCGGCGCGTCACGGCCATTACCGACGTCTGCGGGCTCGAAGGGAACATCGCCGTCACCGAAGACCTTTGGAGCTTCGACCAGGCCGAAGGCAGCTTCCGAAGCAGCGGACAGAGGCCCTCGTTCGCCGACAGGATCGAGGCGCTCGGACGCGGCAGCGACCTGAATGCGGCCCTCGGGCGCGCGAGCCATCCCGTGCGCCTGCGGTCGCACGGCAGATGACATGGAGCTTTCGTCCATCATGGCCGGAGTCTTTGTGCTGGCTGCACTGGCCCTTTTCGTGGGCGTGGTCTCCGAATCGCTGCGCCGGCGTGCCCGGGTGGGCAAGCGACTCGAAGCCGTTGTCGGCATTCTCTACGCCGAGGACGTGCCGGAGGTCGCCCCCAAGAGCAGCGGCGGGCAACAGGGCAGCAGGCCGGCGCCCTATGTCGCCATGCTGGATCGGCGCTATCCGCTGTCCGGCTGGGCACGCACCTCCCTCATCGCCCTGGCCGCCGGCGTTCTCACCGCCGCTTGCGTGCTGGCGGCGCTGACCTTCTTCGGCGTGCCGGTGCTCGCCGGTCTGCCGCTTGCGCTTCTCGTCGCGTTCGCCGCCGGCTGGGCCATCGGCGACACCATCGAAGCGCGCAATCGCGAGCGTTTTCAGAGTGCCTTTCTGGTTGCCATCGAGGACTTCGAGCGCCAGGTGCGCTTCGGCGTCATGGCGTCGCGAGCGTTCGATTCCATGGCCTCCAGCGCAACGGGCACGGCCGGCGAGGTGCTCCGCAAGGTTGCGTTGGACGTCTCCCTCGGCGACTCGCTCGGCGAAGCCATCGGCCGCGAGGCGCGACGGATACGATCCGGCGAAATGGCGATGCTGTCTGCCGTCATATCCGTCCAGACACAGGTGGGAGGCCGGCTCGCCGAAGCCGTGCGCCAGCTGACCGGGATGTTGCGCGAACGCATCGACAACCGCCATCGCATGCGTGCCGCCACCTCCGAGCCCAAGATCAGCCTGCTTGTCCTTTGCGCCCTTCCGTTCGCCGGAGTGGGCCTCCAGGCGGCGACGCAGCCGGAACTGTTCGAGACGCTCCTCAGCTCGGCGCGACACCTGCTGGGCATTGGCGTCGGCATGATCCTGCTGGGCATGGTTGTGTCGTTCTTCATCGTTCGAGCGGCAAGCCGATGACCAACACCGACATCTCCATCGCCGGGTTCGCCACGTTGGCGATATTGATTTACGCACTGGTTGTGACGGTGCTTGCGAGGCGGCGGATGGGGCGTCGCCTGCGGCTGGCCATGGGCGGACAGCACCAGGGTCGGTCCTCGACCCCGGGAGCGACCGAGCTGCGCGTCAGATTCCTCGGGTTCATGGGCTTTCTCGGCAACCTGCTGCCGCTTGGGGACGCCGATCGCGGCAAGATCGCAAGGGGGCTTCAGCGCGCCGGCTTCCGCTCCGAGAACGCGCTGCTGACCGTCCTGGGCGCAAAGCTGGTCGCCCTGGCGGCGGGCCTCGTCGGCGGCTTCGTCCTGCTCCTGCCGGCGTTGCCGGGCGCTCTGGGACTGGCGTCCGGGCTGGCTGGCGGCGTGTGCTTCGGGGTCGCGCTCAACCTCCTCCCGGAGCTTGTGGTTTCGCGCCTCGCAGCCCTCCGCATGCGGCGCATCCGCAGCGGCCTGGCGGACGCCTTCGACCTGCTCATCGTGTGCCTTGAATCGGGCAACACGTTCGAACGCGCCCTGCAACGCACGGTCGCAGACTTGCGCGTCTTTCGGCCGGACCTGGCGGCCGAACTCCGCCAGGTGAGCCTGGACCTGAATCTGCACGGACGCACGCGTGAAGCCGCCATTGGCCGCCTGGTGGAGCGGCTCGACAGCCAGGAGTTTCGGGATCTATCGTCGGCAATCGTCGGCAACGAACAACAAGGCACGCCCGTTGCCGAAGCCCTGCGCAACCTCGCCGCGTCGCATCGCGTCGAAACCATCTCCGCCATACAGGCGAAAACGGCGCGCCTGCCGATCCTGCTCATATTGCCGACAATCGTCTTCGTGCTGCCGGGCATGATGGTGATCCTGGGAGGGCCGGCGATGGTGAAGTTGACCGAATCGCTGTCCGTCGGCGGCTCCTGAGCGGAGCGACGCCTGCACCTTTCACCGGCTCACGGGCGCCGCAGCTAGCGATTTGATGGGAGCGCCAAAAGCGCGCGCGTCCTCTTCCGGCCTCGGCCAGGAGGCGCGAGCGAATGCGAGCCCGAAGGCCAGGCAGTTCGCGAAGCGAACTGCCGACGCGCCCGCAAGGGCGCGCTAGTCCCAGATGCTGCGACGCACGTTGCCGGATCGCTGGTTGAACACTGCGCCCGGATCCACGGGGGAGCGGTCGGCATCCGGCCTGCGCGCAGCTGGCGTCATGTCGTCCTCATAGAGGCCGGCATCCCGTATTTCGGCCAGTGCCTGATGCATCGACTCCCATCCGAGGCCCAAGGTCGTCTTCGCTCGCTCGATCACGACGATCAGGATTTCGTTCGCATGTCCCGGAACCCGCGACATGAAGAAGTAGGAGTCGTCGGTGGTGATCTGCACTTCCTCCACGTCATGCGTCGCATGATTCGCCCCGTCCGCCGAACCGCATTCGTTGAAGCAGGAAGCCCCGGCAAGAGCAAGCGCCTCCATGGCATCCGCGCTGACCCGCGCGGTGTCCCCGTGCATCACAAGGGGCAGGCCCGTTTCCAGGTCCAGCAGCACGCACGCACTCATTTCGTCCACATCGGCCGCAATACTCTCGCACGCCCTGTGCAGGCTCTCCCTTCGCACGATGCAACTCCCACGCCCACGAACCAAGCTTGAGCCTACCATGTCGCGTTTCGTAGTGGGCAAGTGGGAGTGGGTAATGGAGGGCGGGACGCCTCCCCCGGGGACGGCGCCGGACACTACGCCCCTGCGCAAGCGCCGGTGCAGGTCCGGGGAGGGCCGTCCCGCCCTCCCTGCGCGCCGTCAGGCGCGTCCTCCCTGCACATGCCGCGATGTGCCCTGCGCGCCCTTGGCGGGCGCGGCGCCTTGCGGCGCGATGGAGGCCGGGACGCCCTAGGGGACGGCGCCGGACACTGCGCAGGCCAGGGCGAGACACTGCCAGCCAACGCCCCCGCATCGCCCAGGAACGCGCCGAGCGCCATGCACGTGCCCCTGCGCAAGCGCCGGTGCAGGTCCGGGAGGGCCGTCCCGCCCTCCCTGCGCGCCGTCAGGCGCGTCCTCCCTGCACATGCCGCGATGTGCCCTGCGCGCCCTTGGCGGGCGCGGCGCCTTGCGGCGCGATGGAGGCCGGGACGCCCTCCCCCCGAGGGACGGCGCCGGACACTGCACAAGCCAGGGTGAGACACTGCCTCCGTGCTCCGTGCGTGTTTTCTTCTTTTCTGTATATTGTTGTCGAAGACGGCATCGTGCCGAGAAGTCAACAAGGGGGCAAGGAAGATGCGGAAGATGCAAAAGAAATCAGCAATCGTAGGTGCGCGACTCGCGCTGGCGACTTTCTGCGCAGGCCTGGCCGCAGGGATGCTGGCGCAAGAGGGGGATGAGGGGGGCGAGATGCCCACCCTCGAGAGTTTCCTGGAGGTCACGGTGACCGCCGAGCGGATCGAGGAGGATGTCCTCGATGTGCCGATGACCATTACCGCGTTCGACGCCACGGTGCTCGAAGAGCTCGTGATTCAGGACAAGGTGGACCTGCAAAATCTGGTGCCGGGCTTGCAGTTCGGCGACGAAATGGACCAAGAGGGGCAGGGAACGGTCATCCGCGGCATCGGAACGCGACTTGCGGGCCAGACCCACACCGACCGCGCGGTTGCCACCTACATCGACGGCGCCTACACGGTGGGCGTGTACGGCAGGCTGCCGAGCGGCGGCTTCGACCTGGAGCGCATCGAAGTGGCCCGCGGCCCGCAGGGCACCCTGAACGGTCGCAACTCCATCGCCGGCGCCATCAACATCGTGTACAAGCAACCCACGCGGGAGTGGGATGCAGAACTGATGACCGAGGTCACGGACGTGACGCAGCAACGCTTCAACGTGGCCTTTGGCGGTCCCCTCGGCGACTCCCTCAGCTTCCGCCTGACCGGCGGCGTTCATTCCGGCGATGGCCGCCAGGAGAACATCGGCATCGGCGACGACTACGACCGGCCGGACCAGATCTTCCTTGCGCCACAGATTCGCTTGACGTCGAGCCGATTCGACATGAACGTGCGCTGGGCGCGCCTGGAAGACACGGGCGCGCCGAGGTCCCTGGTCGAGCTCAGCAACCTGAACCGGACGGATCCAAGGATCATCCTTGGCGCCCACGGCGGCCAGGCGGCGCCGTCGAGACCCCTTGCCGAGCCCACCGACAACGAGCGCTACCTCTACGCAACCCCGAACCCCGCAATCGACCCTACCTGCCCCATCGGCAGGCCAGGGTTCCGCTGCGGAGACATCGAGAACAAGGTGGCGCTCAACTTCACCGGCTCGCAGGACAGCCAGAGCGACCTCGTCACCGTGTACGCCCAGTGGGACCTCACCGACAGCCTGCGCCTGCGCTACAGCATGAGCGACAGCGACGTGAGCATGATCAACATCAAGGATGCAGACTACGCGAATCGCGTTTCAACCCCGGAAGATCACACGCGGGCGCTGGACGGATTGGTGTCTCCATTCGACGACACGCACTATGTCCTCCCCTACATCTACGACGAGCAGGCGCACGAACTGCTGCTGTCCTCCAGCTTTGACGGCGCCTTCAACTTCATTGCCGGGGTGTTCGCCTACGAGAACTCGCTTTTTTGGGATCTTGTCCGCGTGGACCTGACGCGGCCCTATCGCTTTGGCACGGCCGACGAACAGGCGCGGGCCGCATCGCCCATATATTTGCTCGTGCCCGTCGAAAGCTGCCAGGACGTGCTCGTCGGCGTGGTCGAGGCCTTGAACATCGGCACCGGCGACCCCGCGCAGGCCGGCGACTGGGACGGCCTGTACTGGTACTGCCCGGAAGGCGACGAACACACCGAGACCGTTCGCTTCTACACCGGCGCCGCATCGGAAACCCAGGCAATGTTCCTCACCGGCACGTACGACCTCAACGAGAGGCTGACGGTTTCCGGAGGACTGCGACACACTGCCGACGAAAAGTCGCAGCGGCCGGAAGCCGGCGGCGGATTCGCCATCATCCCGCTCGGCGGCGCGCTCACGAGCGTCTTCTTCCCCAACGGGGGCGTTGACGACACCCATACCTGGGACCGGACCATTGGCCATGTCAGCATCGAATACCGCACGGCAAGCGACCGGCTGCTCTATGGCCGGGTCTCCACCGGCTACCGCTCCGGTGGGTTCAACTCGCCGCTGCCCGGCGTGGAGGCGCCGCTGGTGGACGAAGAGACGCTGGTCAACTACGAGGTCGGCTTGAAGGGCCTGTTTCTCGACTCGAGGCTGGAGGTGGCCGGCGGGGTCTGGCTCAACGACTTCCAGGGCTACCAGCTCAACGGCGAACAGCCGCCGCCTCCGGGGCTGCAGCTTCCGCAGTTCACAAACACCCCCCTTGCCGAATACACATCCAACATCGACGACACCAGGATCTGGGGCCTCGATTTCGAGTTCAGCTACTACCTCGGCGAGCAGTGGAGGCTCAGCGGCTTCTATGCCTACCAGGACTCGGAAATCGGCCCCCACTCCTCGGTGGTTTGGGGCAATCCCCACGCAGAGTACGGCCAGCACGAATACACCGACTTCGAAACCGGCAACTCCGTTACGGCAGCCTATCCGCTGCCGGTGGACATGACGGGCAACAAGCTGCCCATGCAGCCGGCGCACAAGGCGGCGTTGACCCTGGCGCATCGACGCCCGCTCGGGAACCTTGGCGAGCTGTACCTTCGAGGAACCTACGCCTTCACCGATTCACAGCATCCCAACATCGCCAACCTCTCCTTCTACGAGATTCCTTCCTATTCGCGCCTCGATGCCAGCGCCACGTGGAACTCGCCGGGCCGGAAGTGGAGCGTCATGCTCTTCGTGCAGAATGTCACCGACGAGATCGGCCTGGTCGAGTTCCTGCCGATCAGTGGCCTCGGCAACAATCCTGCGCTCGGCTACCCCACCAATCCCCGGGAGTTGGGCCTGCAGCTGCGCTACCGACCCATGAGATAGGGCATCCCTGCGGCAAGGGCGATTCGCCAGCCAGCAATTGTCCGCGGGAGGGGCATTTCTGTGCATGCATGGAAACTCGCGGTATCGACGGCAAGAAGCTCGCCGCCAGCCGGGCATTTCTGTGCATGCATGGAAACTCGCGCTTGCGGGACCCGGCCCTGACATGCCTCCGTCCGTCGCCGTCGCCATCCCCTGCCTGAACGAGGAAGCCACCATATCCGATGTGGTGGCGGGCTTCCGCGACGCCCTGCCGGACGCCCGAATCTGCGTGTACGACAATGGCTCCACCGACGGCACCGCGGCGCAGGCGCAGGCGGCGGGCGCGGTCGTGCGCTCGGAGCCGAGGCGCGGCAAGGGCAACGTCGTTCGTCGCATCTTCGACGACATCGACGCCGACGTGCTGGTGCTGGTGGACGGCGACGGCACCTATCCTGCAGGTGCAGTCGTCGGCATGGTCAGGACCCTCGCCGAGGATCAACTCGACATGGTGTGCGGCGCGCGCATCGCAGTGCGGGCGTCGGCATACCCGGCCGGACACCGGTTCGGCAATGTCCTGATCACGGCGGCAGTGGGGCTCCTGTTCGGGCGGCGCTTCGACGATGTTCTCACCGGCTACCGCGTCCTGTCGCGGCGCTTCGTGAAGTCGTTCCCGGCGCGGTCGGCCGGGTTCGAGGTCGAGACGGAAATGGCGGTGCATGCGTTGCAGATGCGCATGCCCACGGCCGAGGTGGACATACCCTATGTCGAGCGCGCGCCGGGCTCCCGGAGCAAGCTGCGAACGGTGCATGATGGACTCGCCATCACCGGCACCATCGCGGCACTGCACTGGGCGGAACGGCCCCTGACGCTCCTTGTCCCCATGTTCGGCATCCTGGAGGCAGCAGCTGCGATCGTCGCCTGGCCATTGCTGGCGGAACCGCTGGCAGTCACCTTCGCGAATGCCGGGTGCGTGGCGACCGGCGGCGCCGTCCCTCGCCTGCCAGCGGCGGTTCTCGCCACGGGCGCCGCGCTGCTTGGCATGCTGTGCCTTGGCGGCGGCATGCTGCTCAATGCCATCGCCCGCGCCCGCCTGGAAGCCCGGCGGCTGCACTATCTCTCCTTCCGCGCTCCCGCCGGCGGCGCGGGCCGGAGCGACCGCAGTCCGTGAGCGGGGCCCGCCCGTGGGCAGGAAGGCTGCAGCGCGCCGCGGGCATCATGCACCCCGTTGCCGTGGCGCTTGCAATCGCTGCGGCGCTGTCGTGGCCGGCGTTGTCGGGGGACGAACGGACCGCAGAGCTGCTGCACGGTCCCGACGATTTCATGCGCCTCGTGCAGGTTCTGGACTGGCTCGATGGACAGGGCTGGCGAGACACCCGGCAACGCCGGCTCGATCCGCCCGACGGCGGCGCCATGCATTGGTCCCGGATCGCCGACCTGCCGCTGGGCGTCACGGTGGCGCTTCTCACCCCGATCGGCGGCCGCGAGTGGGCGATCCGGACCGCCGTGATCGCGGTGCCGGCGCTGCTCGGCGGCGCGTTGATCGCGCTGCTCTTCTGGATCGCCACCCCGCTCGTGCCCGCCAGGGAACGCGCAATTGCGGCGCTCCTGACGCTTCCGGCTCTGTGCGTGCCGCTGGCGGCAACCCTGCGGCCGGGCCGGGTGGACCACCACGGTCTGCAACTGGTGCTGGTCGCCCTGGCCGCCGGGCTCGTGTTCCGTTCGCTGCATGCCGGCGGCGGCCGCCTGGCTGCCGCCGCCGGCGTGGTCGCGGCGATTTCGCTTGTGGTGGGGCTGGAGACGCTGCCATTCGTTGCGACGACGGGCTTCGTGCTCCTGCTCGCAGCGATCGTGCGTGCCGATGCCGCGCCGTCCATGGCCGCGTTCGGCGGTGCGCTGGCCGCGACTGCGCCGGCGCTGCTCTTTCTGACCGCGTCACCACAGGACTGGGCCACCGCAGCTTGCGATCGCATGTCGTTCCCGCACCTGACCGCCGCCGCCGCCTGCGCCGCCGTCGGGGGCATCGCCGTCGCCCTGCGGAACGCCCGCCCGACGAGCGCGTGCCCCCCTCCGGCGCACCGGCATGCGCAGGACGCTGCCTCGGCGGCCGCAAGCCTGGCGGTCTCCGAATTGGCTTCCGGGCGGGGGCTCGACCGCGGATGGGGCCTCCGTCTGGGCGTGATCGGCGGCGCCGCGCTGGCTGCAGCGGGGGTCGTGGTCGCGCTCTTCCCGCAGTGCGTCGGCAGCCCGTATGCGGAACTGGCCCCCGAGGCGCAGCACTTCCTCGGTCTGGTCTCCGAGGCCCGGTCGCTTCCGCAATACTTCGCCGACAGGCCGGGAACCGCCACCGCATTGGCGGCGCTGCCGTGGCTGGCAATGTCTGTGGCGGCGGCAAGGCTTCGGCGCGGCGGCTGGACCGCGCCCGACCGGCTTGCAGCCTTCGCCCTTGCGCTGTCGGGCGTGGCGGTCGGATGGTGGCAGATCCGGGGCCTGCCTTACGCCGCACTCGTGGCCGCCATCGCATTGCTGCCCCTCACGGCGGCCTTGACTGCACGCTTGGAACGGGTTCCGCGACCGGCGACAAGGTTGGCGCTGCGGCTGTGCGTGCCCATTGCCTACATCGCCACCACGATGCTGCCGATCATCGTCCAGGTGATCGTCCGTCCCCCCGGCGAGGACGCCCGGCCGTCATGCGAGCTCGACGACATCCTGCACACACTCCAGGATCGGCGCGGCCATGGAGGCGGTGCCTTGACCATCGCCGCACCCATTGGCGCAGGGCCGGAAATCCTGCTTCGCACCCCCCACGCGGTGCTTGCCGCACCGTACCATCGCAACGTCCGGGGCTTCGCGGACATCCGCCGGATATTCGCTGGCACCGAGGCCGAAGTCCGGGCAACGGCCGCCGAGCGCAGCCTGGACGCGATCGTCTTCTGTTCCCGCCATGCCGACACGCTGGCCTATCCCGACCGGCAGGGGTTCCTGGGCCAGCGACTTCGCGACGCCCATCCTCCGAACTGGCTGGCGCCCGTGGCCGGCGATGGCGTCGCCACGCAGCTATACATGGTGGAACTCCACCATGCATCGGCTTCCTCGGCAATCGGGCATGGCGACGACAGCCCCCTGGGCAACGGCACGGGCGCACCCGGGCCCTAGCTAGTTCTTGTCCGGGAATGACGGGTTGGCGCGCCGTGAGGCGATTGGGCGCGACCGGAGGTTGTCCCACAGCGGGTGCGGGGTGGTTGGCAGTACGCGGATTCTGTCGGTTTTGGGTGCATCCGACGCTCCCCTGATGCACAACAAAATCGAGGTTCTCCGTTCTCCTGCTATCACTCGGTTTCAGGTGGAAACCGGTGCAGAGGTTCCTCATCCGACAACGGTACGGGTGAGGTCGGAGTACCCGCCGAGATACTGTCCGTCGTTCTTGAGACCGACCATGGGACTGCCGAGTTCATCGGGCCGTGCTTCCGCTTGCCCTTGAGGTTCTGGTGCTGTGCGCCGTTCGCTCGGGCGAGGCGCGGGGCGCTGGGTAGGACGAGATGGACTGCCGGGCAGCGACGTGGGCCATCCCGACGCGGCGCATGAAGGCGGGCCTCGAGCGCCCGATGCCACTGTCGGATCCGCGCCTCCGTCCTTGACGAGGCCGCGGCGCTCCGCCTTGGCGCGCAGGTGTTCCCGTCGCCACGCGGCGACCGGCCGCCGGCCCCCAGCCACTCTCGGCAGGCTTCTGAAGGATCTGGGCATCGACGCGGCGCCGCACGGGTTCTGCCGAGCTTCCACGATTGGGCAGCGGAGGCGACGGACACGCCGCACGCCGTCATGGGGGCCGCGCTGGCCCACGCCGTGTGCAACCCGGTCGAGGCCGCCGACGCCCCGCCCGGACCTGTTCGAGCGGCGGCGGAGACTCATGCGGGCGTGGGCTGACCACCACCGCGCCACCGAAGTCGCAAGGGCGCAGTAGCGGGCCACCCTACTAGCCCGGACTATTCACGAAGGTTGGCAGTGGAGGTTCAAACGCGGTCGCAGGGAGGGACCTTCGTGGGAAGTGCGGTGCCTGGGAGCGAATCGGGGTGTTTCCCTGCTGGCCGATCGGCATTTTCGGCGCTCCTCGCCGGCATGGCCGGATTCGGGGCGAGCGCCGCCGCGGATCGGCGGATCCGTGGGCGAACCGGCGAAGCGGTCGGGTCGGGTCAGGTCGCGACCGCGCCGACCGAGCGCGCGATGCGGCGCCAGTCGTCGGCGAACGGGGCGCCCAGCGGCAGGTGAACGACGATGCGCCGAACCGACGTCTCGATCCAGGCGCCGAGCTTCGGCAGGCGCAGCCGCAAGGTGCCGACCTGGGCGCGCGCACAGCCCGTCCGCCGAGCCTTCAGGCGAAGTTCCTGCATCGGCACGCAGGCGGCCGCCGTCATCAGGACGCGGAACTGGCTGGCCAGGAAGCGCGTGCAGCTGGTGCGGTCGATCTCCAGGCCCTGCTCGAGTTCCTTCAACCGGTTCTCGGCATCGCCCCGGGCGCAGTGCACCGTTTCGTAGACGTGCTGGGGGGTCGTCTTGAGGTTGGTGACCACGAACCGCGGGTTGTCCTTCGATGGCCGGCCGAAATGGGAGGTCACCTCGGCCTTGACGACGATCCGGCGCTCATGGGGCCAGCTCCTGGCCCGGCAGGCGAACTCGCCATGGCGGCGAGCCGACGTGTGCCCGGCCTCGAAATCGGATCGCACCTCCTCCATCGGCGGTTCGGCAAGACGACCCAGCGCCGGGTTCTTCGCCATGCCCACCACGCACTCCAGTCGCTCCGCCTCGAAAAACGCGAACAGCTCGGCGCCGGAATGCCCCCCGTCCAGGCGGATCCGCAGCCGCGCCTGGGGAAACGCCCGCCGCAACCGGGGCAGCAGGCGCTTCAGCACACCGATGCAGCCGTGCTTCGCGGCCGCCTTGCCGGAGCGCAGGACGCAGCAGAACAGGCACTGCTCCACCTCGTCGTCGAAGGTCAGGAAACCGCCCAGCGGCAGATGGCAGGACGTGTCGTGGAAGCCGTCGAAGAACGTCAGCTGCTGGCCGCCATGGGTCGGATCGACCGTCGGATCCAGATCGACCGTGATCCGCCGAACCCGCCTCCTGCGCCGTCTGTGGCGGGCAGTCACCGTCTCCGCCAACGCCTCGGACAGGCGCATCAGGTCCCCCCGCCGCACCGCGTTCTCGAACCGCGACAGCGTCGGCTGCGACGCCAGCGACTCGCCGGCGACCGGATCCCGTCCCGTCGGCAGCTTCATCGCCGGATCGCGCGCCAGCCGGGCGGCGTCGTTGCCGTCGGCGTGGCCGCAGGCGATGCCGAACAGGCGCTGCCGAAACAGCTCCCGAAGGGAATGGGCGACCTTCGACGGGTCGCGGTCGTCCGACAGGCACCCCGCCAGCGTCTCGCTCAACCGAAGCCGCTCGTCGCAGGCCTCGAGCAGAATCGCGCCCCCGTCCGAACTGGAATGTTCCTGGTCGAACTGGACCGTCACCCCCTTCTTCGACAGGCCCTCGAACAACACACGCTGTTTGGTGGCATGGTCACCCATGCAAAAGCCCTTCCCTGCGTCAACCGGTTGTCTGGCAACGCCATTTTCGCAGAGCCAAGGGCTTTTGTCTCATCCGCTCATGAACAATCATGAATAATCCGGGCTAGTCGGCCGCGGTTGCCGTTTGTGTCTGCGCCCTCCAAGCCGCGCCTGCACCTCGCTTCCTACCTCTCCGTTGCTCCCCCGCCAGCTCTCGACCGCCGCCTGGACCTTGCCCGGCTGCCCAAACCGAATGCTTCAGGCTCACTTGGCGTTGGAAGCCCGGTACCCTTCAGGCTCTCGTGGCGTCGGACAACTCTACCCCTGAGCCCCGGATAAGCGGACGATGGACCGGCGTCGGGGACGGCGCAAGTGGTTGAAACGACGCACGCTGTGGGGGATTTGACCGGTAGAATGCCGGCTGCCACCAAACCACCCTGCAGGTGCATCGCATGGAGAGCGTGGTTCCCCGTCCCGGGAAAGTCGAGATCGGATTCACGGACGCCTGACGGGCACCGGCGGCGCGGCGTTCCTGGCGGCGGAGGCGAACCGCCTGGGCCTGCTGCCGCGCCTGGCGGAGGCGGTTTCGGTGAAGAGGCGGGCGCACGGAGCGTCGGACGCGGAGACGCAGTGGAGCCTGGTGGCGTCGCTGACGGCGGGCAACGGCTCGCTGTCGGACGTGGACGCCCTGCACGGGGACGGTGCCCAGCGGGAGCTGCTCGGCCTGCGCGAGGCGCCCGTCGAGCCGGCGTCTGGGCGAGTTCCTGCGGCGCCTGACGAAGCGGGACGTGGAGCGTCTGGAGGAGGTGCTGCGGCACCTGTCGGCGTCGCTGGCGCCGGCGGTCGTCGAGCACGAGACCGCGGAGAGGGGCTGCGTGCCGGTGTTCGTGGACGGCACCGGGATCGAGGTGGACGGGCGGCTGTTCGAACACGCCGCGCGGCTGTACACGGAGGAGCGCGGCCACTGGCTGCACGGCATCTTCGTGGGCGGCCTGTGGGTCAGCGGGCGGCTGCGCCCCGGCGGCGACGTGGCGTGCGGCTGGAAGGGGCAGATGAAGCGCGACCTGGCGCCGCTGCTGCCACCGGGGACGCCGGTCTGGGTGCGCATTGCGACAGCGCCTGCTGCCGCGGGGAGTTCGTGGAGTGCGTGTCGTCGCAGGGCTGGGACCACTCGGTGAGCGTGACGGACGCGAACAAGTGCCGTCCGGTGCTGGACGTGGTGGCGGACCTGCCGGCGCACGGCTGGACGGACATCGGCATGGGCGAGTCGGCGACGTGGGTGCGCTGCCGTCCGGCGAAGTGGAAGGCGGAGCAGAGCTACGCGGTGGTGCGCGGGACGGCGGAGCGCCAGGGCGAACTGATCCCGCGGTACGCGGTGATCTTGGCCAACCGGGGCGACCTGCCGCTGGCGGAGGTTGTGCGCCGGCACCGCAGCAAGCAGGGCCACGAGAACGCCTTCAAAGGTCCGCTGGTCGACATGGACCTTCACCATCCGCCGTGCCGCGGCTACCGGGCCAACCAGGCGTTCCACGCCTGCGGCCGGATGGCCCACATGCTGCTTCGCGCGGTGCAGTGCCGCCTGCTGCCGAAGGCCGCGCGACGGCACGGCATCCGGCCGCTGGTGCGCCACATGGTGCGCACCGTCGCCCGCCTCGTGACCAGCGGGCGGCGGCGCAGCCTGCTGTTCGCCTCGTGCTGCATGCGCCGGGACTGGCTGTTCCACGCGTGCGAAGCGCTGTGCCGTGAGCGAGTCGCGCAGCAGGAACTCAAGCCCCCGACACGTCGCCTGGCGCAGATGCAGCACAATCGCGCAGCGCAGAACCGACTCGCGCGTCAGCCCGTGCCGACCACGCCCACCCGCTTCGCCGACGCCGAGGTCGGCAACGACGCCATCGAGCAGTTCCGGACACTCGTCGAGCAGCGCCGACACGCGTTCGAGCTCGTCGGCCAACGGATGGTCAACGGGTGTGGGATCGAACAGGCTTTCGCTGCGCAGTGCGTCTCGCGCGCATTGCACCTCCGGCGTCTCGGTGCCATTGGGTTGTTGGGGAACAAGACAATGGCAGCCGAAACGCCGGTTCAAAGCCGCTCCAGCGCGGCTTTTATTTCCTCAATTCAACCCGTTAGACGTTTCCGGACAGGAACTAGCTAGCGGCCGTGCAACGCCCTCGCGCGCGCGGTCGCGACATCGGCGAGCCGGACGGTTCCAAGGTGTGGGCGAGCGTCAGGGAGCGTAGTGCATCTGCACCGTTCGCATCCCGGACGGCGGCAACGGCCCAGCCACGAAGTCCGGCCCCCCCGGACGGCCCGCGAAGAAGACGAGCCCTGGCACAAGGCGGTGGGGCTGGCCGGCCGCCAGCAGCAGGCGGTGGCTCGTGTCCTGGTGAGACGAGATGCCAACGACCACCGGCGCCACCTCGGCGCCGGCGACCTTGGCGAACCCGTCGCCATGAATCACCTGCGCCACCGTTCCATCTTCGGCGAATGCCAGGGCGAACAGCGCGTCGTCGAGCGCGAGTCCTCGACCGGTCGCGAGGATGCGCTCCCCGTCGATCTCGATGGTGGGGCCTTGCCCGTGGAACGACACCTCCGCCCCGGGATCGAGCCGCAGCGCCGGCAGGTCGTTGACGATCTGCAAGGCATCCGGGGCCGGGTGGGCAAGCCAGGGGCTCGAGGCCCGGAGCAGGGAGGCGCCGAACCTGTGCTCGCGCCATTCGCCCATGCCGAGCACGTCCAGAACCGTCGGCATGATGTCGAAGTGTGTTCCGGCACGGTCCACGACCTCGGCCGGCCGGGTGGGGTCCCAGATCGCGAACCGCAGGCGACGCGCATGGGGAGCGCGATGCAGGTCCCGCCAGCCAAGTATCTCGCCACCACCGATGTCGAGCGGATTGCCGGCTGACACGAACCCCTGGCGGCGGGGACTTTCCTGTGACAGATGGTCCGAGAACAGCACGATGACGGCATCGGGCGCCTCGGCACGTGCATCGGCAATGAACGAGGCGAGCAGCCGATCGGCGCAGCGGATCACAAAGGCGCGATCGCCCGGATCGTCGTGAGCGCCGCAGGTTGCCGACGGCGAGCCTGGGGGAAAGTGCGTGTCAATGGTGGCCACGACCAGCGCGAACGGCTCTTTGCCGGCAGTGAGCTGCCGGAGCCTCTCGCGGGCGAGCGCAAGCAGCGAGTCGTCAAACAGTCCCCAGCCGTTGCGATAGGACGCTGGCACGAGGGGGCCAAGGGCGGCGAGCCCCAGTCGCTCGGCAAATCCATGCGCGGCGAGGAAAGTCCCTTGGCCGCCGAACGAAAGGGCGCCTCCCTGCATGAACACGGTGCGGTAGCCGCGCGCCGCAAGCACGTCGCCAAGGCAGACGGCGCCTGGCATCCCGGAGTCGGCGCCGGGCGTGCGCTGCGTGAAGTAGCTGCCGGGCGCCAGCGGCTCCGCGCAGAAGGCAGCGACGATTCCCGCGGTCGTCCAGCCGGTGTGCGAGACCTGACGCATGTCGGCGAAGCGGATGGCATCTGCCGAGAGTACCGTGAGTCCGGGCGTGAGGTTGGCGCCGACGAGGTCGGCTCTCGAATAGCTGAGTTCGAGCGACTCCGCCACCACCACAACAAGGTCCCGTGCCGCGGGCCCCGCCGCAAACGACTCGGCGCGGGGTTTCGGAACCAGCACGATCGAGTGCCGGCGGACCAGCTCCCCCCCGACATGCCACGCAAGCGACAGGAGCGCGGCATTGAGCGTCGCTGCCAGCACGAGCACGGCGGCCGCGGCCCGAACCCATCCGGGCGGGGGGCCGTCGAGGTGCTGCCGCGCATCGGACAGGAGTGCCGGCCACATGCACACAAGCAGTCCGTACGCCAGGCAAGCAACGCCGAAGGACGCATACGTGTCTCCGACGGCAAGCAAGGTCTGGACGCCCATGTGGTAGAAGAACTGCGCGTTGAAGCCCGTGCCCTGGATGCCCAGGGAAACGGCGAGCAGGAGGTTGCCGGCTACACTGACCGCGTTGAGGGCGAACGCCGCCGCACGCGCCGGGCCACCGCGTGCGTGCAGCCACAGGACGCACGTGGCCGTGGCAAGGCTGGACGCCAGCCAATAGGCCTGCACCAGGGCGGGATCGCCGGCGACCGCCGCAGGGGCCGTGCTGAGCAGGTAGAAGGACGCCAGGACGAGAGTGACCCGCCGCGTTGCGGGCCAAGGCAGCAGCCATCGCCGCCCTCTCGCCGCCGCGGCCGTCATCTCCCGCCTCCGGCTCGTCCTGCGAGCGGGTGCCCGGCCTTGCCGAACCGTCCGTGCCAAGGGGGCGTCGGGCGGCACCGCGACGTCACTCGATCTCCACCACCAGTCGAAATCCCGCGATGGGCCCGCGCACGGTGGAGGCGCCGGTCAGGCGGGTTGCCGAGCGCAGGAGTTCCGGCGTGTTGGCCCATGCGCCGCCGCGCAGGACCCGACGCGAACAGTCCCCGCCCGACACGGCGGATCCGTCGGCGGGCGCTCCCGCGTAAGAGGGTGTCGAACAATCCAGCGTCCATTCCCATACGTTGCCGTGCATGTCGCGCAATCCCCAGGCGTTGGCACGATGCCTGCCCACGGGGGCCGTGCGTTCCGCGGGGCGTGCTGCGCAGCCGTTGCAGGTGGCATTGCCCTCGATCGCATCGCCAAAGGCGAATGCGGTTTCGCTGCCGGCGCGCGCGGCGTACTCCCATTCGGCTTCGCTCGGCAGGCGGTAGCGCCGGCCCGTTTCCGAAGACAGCCACTCGGCATAGACGGTTGCGTCCTCCCAGGAGACATTGATCACGGGCCGGTCGCCTCGGCCCCAGCCCTGATCATCCGGCGGGGTTCGGTCCGTTGCCCGAGCGAAGAGGTCGAAATCGTCGAAGGTGATTTCGTGCTTGGACATGGCGAACGGGTTTTCGATGTACACGTCGTGAACGGGCAACTCGGACTGCGGGCAGGCCGAAAGCGTCGCGCAGCCCATGGCAAAGCTGCCGGCGGGCATCACCGCCATCAAAGGGCCGACCCCACCCGATGGCAACTCGTCGGTGTACTCGTGCGACGCGAACGTCAGCGAAAGCGGATGGATGGTGGGTCCGGCGCCGTGGCGCACCGTGCCGAACCACGACTCGTAGCCAAGCAGTCGCACCTCGAGCTCGTATTCGCCGGGCGCGAGCTCCATGCCTGGCGTGTAGGCCGTCTCCCCGTCCTGGAACGAAACCGCAGCGACTGGAGGGCTCGCTGCGAGCGTGAACGGCCAGGTCAGGCGTTCGAGCGTGATCTCGTGCATGGTGGCGCCGGACACCTCCACCGTGTGCGTCGCCGGCGCGTACCCTTGCCGGGACACGGCCAGCCGATGCCGCCCCTCGGCGAGGGACATGCCAGGCGAATAGGGTTCGTCGTGGTCCAGCAGCTCGACCTCCGCATCCGCCGGCGCCAGCGCGAGGAGCAACGTGCCGAAGGCGCGTTCGAGGGTGATGTCCATCGACTCCACGCCGCCCTTGGGCACGACCGCAGTCACCTCGACGGCACTGTGGCCCGATGCGCCGATCGTCAACGTCACGGGCCCCGCCGGCAGGTCCGCCAGCGTCGTCGGCATCCCTTCCGCCAGGCGTTGGCCACCGCGCTCCACCCATGCGCCTTCGGGCGACACCTGGAGCTGCAGCGCGCCCGTGGCGCGAGTCAGGTCCTGCTCGACCCGTTCCGCCGTGCCGGCGCCGAGCGCGACCGCAAGGTCCATCGTCTCGTACAGCGGATGTCGCAGCGACAGGAAGCGGGTTCCCGGGGCAAGATCGTCCAGTTCGAGCGGAGTCTCCCCCAGCGTCACTCCGTCGAGCTGCACCTCCGCCCCCGGCGGGGTCGTCACGACCGAGAGCGAGGCAGCGGCGGCCGCCTCCGGCCCGGATGCCGGCGCCGTCTCCGCCGCAACTGGCGGCTCCTCGGCCGCAATCGGCACTTCCTGCGGCAGTGCCGGCGCCGAGGCCGGGGTGGGATCCGCCGCCACTTCCTGCGGCGCGTCGGGGGCTCGCCCCTCCGAAGGTGCTCCGCCATCGCCCCCGCCCAAGAGCGCAGCAAGACCGACACCCACGACGACGGCCGCGGCCGCCGCCACGCCCAGCAACACCTTGGGCGACCGGGCCGACGCCGAAGGGACCTCGCCATCCGCCCGCGGGGCGCCTGACGGGTGCTCTCCCGGCCCGTGTTGCCGCTCCTGCGCCGGTGGCCTTATGGCCGGCAGGACGTCGCGCAGCGCATCGACGCGTTCCGGCCGTGCTTCGGGATCCACGGCGAGTGCCGCGTCGATCGTCGCCAGCAGCCTAGCGGAGTACTTGCCGCGGCCGCGTCGGGCGCGCGCGGCCGGCGCGAGTGTGTCCCGCTCCGCGCGGATCGGCGCCTCGGGCGGCGTAAGCCCCGTCACGCACCGGTACAGCACCGCCCCCAGCGAATAGACATCGGTGCTTGGGCTGGCAAGGTCGGCAGTGGCGGAATACTGTTCGATCGCCGCGAATCCCGGCTTGGCAACCGTCCCGAACGCATCGCGGACCGGAACGGCAAGTCCAAGCAGCCGAGGCACACCTTCGTCCGTCACCACGATGCTGTCGACGCCGAGGCCGCCGTGAACAACGCCGGCGTCGTGCATGGCCATTAGACTTTCGGCTACGGGGCGTACATATGCCGCGAGCTCGTCTTGCCCAAGGGTGCCGGTTTTCGCCAGCAACTGCGAAAGCCGGCTGCCTTGGGCGTAGTCCATGACCACATAGACGGTGCCGTTGCGTTCCAGCTGTTCGCGCACCCGCACAAGATTCGGATGGTCCAGACTTTCCATCCGGCGGGCCCGATCGCGGAAAACCGCAAGACCTTCCCGAAAGGCGGTCTGGGTCGCCGGCAAGCTTGCGCGCACCACCATGTCGTCGCCGCGCGTGGCCGTGTCCAACGGCATGTACTCGCGAACCGCCACGAGGTCGCCGGTCTTGCCGCGCCGGCACAGGTACACATTGCCGAAGGTGCCGGCGCCGAGAAGCCGCACGACCTCGTATGCGCCGATCCGAAACCCGGCTGGAAGCGCCTGCTCGGTCGCCATCGTCACCTTCCGCCACGCCGAATGCACAAAGCGCGACCGCCGGCCCGGGCTGGCCCACGCGGAAGCGAACGCACAACGTCCCGCGCGGCAGGCGGGAATCGTGGGAATCGTGTCAGGCTGGCTGCCGGGTCGTCAAATCCCCCGTCCCTCCGGTAGTGTCTCACTCTTTGAATTTGCCTACCGTGGCGCATGGCCGCATGGCCGTTCGCAACTGGCGACTGCGTCGATTTGCCTGCCGGGACCACTGGAGGGAGGGCCGCCCTCCCTCCGGGGACGGTGCCAGACACTGCACAAGCCAAAGTGAGACAACCCGTCATCCTGCGGGGAGTTCCCGGCCGGTCCGGGCCACGCCGACTTCGTGTGGGTGCTCGCCACACCCTGCAATGCACATCGTCGCAACTGTGTTTGGCCGGGCTCGCGCTTGCCGAGCTACAAGTCGGCGCCGACGGCCTCGCCATGCTGGCTGTAGTCGAGGCCCTCGGCCTCTTCCTCGGCGGTCACCCGCAGTCCCATGACCCACTTGAGCGGGTAGAGAATCAGCAGGGTGCCCAATGCGCTCCAGGCGGACACCGCCAGCACGCCTTCGAACTGCACCCATATCTGCCAATAGTTGCCTTCGACGGCGCCAGACGCGTTGCCAATCTCTTCGAGCGCGAACACGCCAGTGAGCAATGCACCGAGGAGTCCACCGATGCCATGAATGCCGAAGACGTCCAGTGCATCGTCATAGCCCAGCGTGTACTTGAGCCACGCACAGGCCCAGCAACAGGAGAACCCGGCGATGACGCCGATTGACACGCCACCGGCAGGCGACACGAACCCGGCTGCCGGGGTGATCGCCACCAGGCCGGCAACTGCACCCGACACAAGCCCCAGCACGCTCGGCTTCTTCAACACCGCCCACTCGTAGAACATCCACGTGAGTGCGCCCGCCGCCGCCGCGGTCTGTGTTACGAGCATGGCATAGGCCGCATCGCCGCTGGCGCCGAGTGACGATCCGGCACTGAAGCCAAACCAGCCAATCCAGAGCAGCGACACGCCGATGACGCTGAACAGCGGGTTGTGCGGCGCCATGTTCTCCGCGCCGTAGCCAGTGCGCTTGCCGACCACGATGCACGCCACGAGGCCAGCGACGCCGGCATTGATGTGTACGATGGTGCCGCCGGCGTAGTCGAGCACGCCTTCCTCCTTCAGGAAGCCGCCTCCCCAGATCCAATGCACGACGGGGGCATAGACCACCAGCGACCATATGCCCACGAACACGAGCATCGCCGCAAACTTCATGCGGTCGGCAACGGCGCCGGCGATGAGGGCCGCCGCGACGACGGCGAAGGCGAGCTGGAAGACGACATAGAGAGACTGCGGGAAGCTGCCGTGCAGGCTGTCCATCTCCAGGTTCGCGAGGAACAGCATCCCAAAGTCGCCAATGTATTCATTGTCGCCGGAAAACCCGAGACTGTAGCCTAGGAAAATCCAGGTGACCGACACCAGGCAGCAGATGGCGAAGCACTGGCCCGCCATCGAGAGCATGTTCTTGCGTCGCACCATGCCGCCATAGAACATGGCGATCCCCGGCACCGTCATCATCAGCCCCAGCACGGTTGCCGTGAGCATCCATCCTGTGTTGCCGCTGTCCAGTGCCGTCACCGACTCCGTCCCAAGGGCGGGGGCGGCGAGCCACGTCGTCGCGACTGCCGCCAAGGCGCAGTGGCTTGCGTTCATTCCCGGGTATCCCCTCATGCTTGTTTTCATTTGCCGACCCTAGCGGCCACCCACGAATGTTGTCAGGTCTTTCTGAAGGATGCCCGGGCACCGCCCTTGCTTTTGGCTGCCTGTCTGCCAGCCTCTGCCGGCCCCTTCGGGATGTCCCGCCCTGCGTCGGGGCGCGTCACGGGGCGAAGACCGCGCCCGCCACCTGTCGCGTTCGCTACACCCGGGCTGGCAGCGGCGGGCACCACCGCGCCAGGCTCGTCCCTCGACGGAGTGCGCTGTGGCGTCGCCGGGGCCGGCAGTTCCGGCGACCCGTCGGCCCGGGCCCGCAAGACGCCGGCCGCCCGAGCCTCCGGCGCGGCCTCGTGGTCCTGCGGCGCGGCGACGGGATCCTCGAATCGATCCATCGACAGGCGCATCGCCATCCAGCCAAGCCCGATGCTCATCGACCGTTTCGTCACCAGCACGACAACCGTGCCGGGACGACCAGGCAGGACGGACAGGAACTGGTGATTGCCAGCCGTCGTGACCTGCGCTTGCTTCATGTATTCCGCCGGCGAACGTCGTGGCGACAAGGCCGACGCGACCCGGTTCATGAACGGGCCGCGAAACAGGACGCTGGCAGTCCGAGCCACCGCCTCGACATCCAGGCTGGGGCCGGCGCGACGCCCATCGACGAGCGTCAGGCCGGTGTCCAGATCGACGAGTACACATGCCAGGACGCCGTCGGTCTCGTCAACGATTGCTTGACAGGCAGACTGCAGTTGCTCCAACACAGTTACCGTGCTCCTTGCCGTGGTCTAGGCATGCGGGCCTGCCAGACACAATACGGCCCACGCAACCCGCACGTCAAACCCAGTCTGCGCGCCGCAAGGACCACGGTCAAGCAGGCGTTGCCGTGCGTGCTCATTCCAGCAGCGCGGCGACGCGGAAGCCGAGGTGGCGGGCGCGAAAGTTCGCATCCGTCAACGCTCGGGCTGCGGCGTGGGGCTGCGAATGCACCCACGACCCGCCCCGCTGCACGTGCCTCGTGCATCCCGCCGCACCGTTGTCGCCGGCTTCGCCGACAGCGCGTTCGCAGTCCATCACCCACTCCGAGACGTTGTCGTGCATGTCGTGGAATCCCCAGGCATTCGGAGGCGCAGAGCCCACTGTTGCGACGCCGCGCGCGAGATCCGATCCGGGCGCGCCATCGAACCGTTCGCCGAGCGCCCCGGCGCCGGCCCGTGCCGAGTACTCCCATTCCGCCTCTCGGGCAAGCCGATACACCCGGTCTGTCTGCTCCGACAGCCATTCGGTGTAGGCCACGGCGTCCCGCCACGAAACGCCGACCACCGGAAGCCGGCCATCGCCCTCCACCGCCTGCGTCCAGCCATAGCCGGCGCTCTCGACGAAGCGCGCAAACTCGGCTTCGGTGATTTCGTACTTCGACAGTCCGAATGGTCGCTCGAAGACGACTTCCTCCCCGACGCCTTCCGCGCTCGCCTCGGGCGCCCGGCAGCCGGGAGGCCAGCACGGCACCTGCATGCTGCCCTCGGGCACGAGGATCATCGTCGGCCCCATGCCGCCGGACCGGAGCGCATCGGCAAACTCGTCGTCGCCCAGCGGCGCGCCCGACACGCTCCCATCCACAGCCAGGCCTGTCGCGGCCGTTTGCGCGCTGCGCAGAATGCCCGTGTCCACCCACGTGATCGCAACCATCAGTCCGGTCGCCGCCAACGCCGGCACGGACCATTGCATGGCGCGGCGCAGCGGGTGGCCGGCAGCCCGCCCGCCGCTCGGCAAGGCTGGCTGCGCACCGCCGCCCGACGACGCGGCGGGGCGATTGAATCCACGCGCCGATGTCCGCCCCGCCCGGTGCGGCAGCAGCCTGTGTTCGGTGTCGCCGAACAGCAGCGCGCGCCAGACCGGCACGCTCTGCGGCCGCGAGGAAATGGGAACGGCCATGGCGGACCGGATTGCCTTCAGCATTCGCGCGTCGTCGGCGTTCTGGTCCGATAGCAGAACCGGGGCGAGATGATCGCGCACGGCCCGATGCGGCGCATCCGCTGGACTTTCGCCCGTCACGCAGTGGTACATGGTGGCGGCGAGGGCATAGATGTCGGTCCAGGGGCCCTCCCGACCGCCGGTCGAATACTGTTCAAGTGCCGTGTAGCCCGGCATGATGTTGGCGAGCCGGATGCCGCGCCTGTCGAATACCTGCCGCGCACCGCCTGCCACCTTCGTCCCGTGTCCGAAGCCGCGCAGCACCGCCCCGCCGTCGGGCCGGATGACTATGGCTTCCGGGTTGATCTGGCGATGCATGACGCCGTGCTCGTGTGCGACCCCCAGCCCCTGCACCAGGGGCACCATCATGTCCACCACTTCCGTCGGCGGGAGCGCGCCCCTTCGTGCCACCAACTCGTCGAGAGACTCGCCGGGGACATCATCGGTGACGACGTAGCCCGTGCCGTTGGCGGCCACGCATTCGCGCACATCGACGATGTGGGCGTGCTCGACGCCTGCCAGCTTCCGCGCCGCCGTCAGAAAGGCGGCGAGGCCGGCCATGAACTCGTGACTCGCCTCCGGGCTGGCGGCCGCTACCTTTTCGCCCTCCCGCACCGCCAGTCGCGCCGGGAAGTACTCCTCCACGAGCACGCACGCATCGCCGGCCCACGCCGTGTACTGGATGCTTGCCACGCCCAGGTGCGCGGTCTCGATGATGGAGTAGGCGTCGAGAAGCCGATGCCCCGCCGGAAGCGTGTGTGAGTTGCCGGTTTCCAATTGCCAGTCGCCAGTTCGTTCAATTGCGGGGAACGGGCACGTCCGGTTGCATCCTGGGACGGCTCTTCGCTCCGGGACGGCCTCCGCCCGATGTCGTTCGTCCACGCCAAGTGCCGGGTGGGAACCTGCCTATGGCCCCCGGATCGGATCGAATCATACCGCGTACAGGGTGTCATTGGGCGGCAGCCGAGGCGGCCCTCGACTTTTCTGTCGAGGGTGCGGCGTGGGAGAACTTGAAGGGGTCGGGGCCGCGGCAGCGTCGCGCGGCCCGATCACCGGCCCCTCCTCCCGGCAGGCGACCATCGCGCACCTTGGGGGGGCGATGGCCCTCGCCCCTCCGCAGGCCCTCGCAGTCAACGCTTCTTGTGGCGCTAGAAGCGGAACTGTTCCCGCACCAGAGGCGGCGACTGCGCTGGCCGGGACGCCGAGGCGGTTGCCGGCAACGCCGCGACAATGCGCGCCGTAACCACGATGACCAGTTCCACGGAGCGGTCGGTGTCCCGCTCGGTGCGGAACAGTGCGCCCCACACCGGGATGTCCTGCAGCAGCGGGATGCCGCCCTTGGTGTATGTCGAATTGCGCCGATAGAGCCCTGCGATGGCGATGGACTCGCCGTCGCCGAGCTCGACCGTGGTCGAGGCCGAGCGCTCGTTGATGTTGGGAACGATGGTTCCGGCAATGGTGGCGCTTCCGGCTGCAATCTCGCGGATGCGAGGCTGCACCGAGAGCGAAATCTGGCTGTCCGAGAGCACGGTGGGCGTGAAGGAAAGGCTCACGCCCGTCTGCCGGTATGCCGTGGCGACGGCGCGGTCGGAGATGACCGGCACCGGAATCTCCAGGCCGGAAAAGAACTCCGCCGGCTTGCCGCTGACGGTGGTCAGTGTCGGCCGGGCATGCGTGACGGCGAGTCCGTTTTCGGCAAGCGCTTCCAGAAAGGCGGTGACGCGGTACTTGCCGCTGTTCACCTCCCTGGCCTGGGCGAGCACCACCCCACCCCCGGCGGCCCGCGTGGGTTGCAGCACGCCGACCTCCGAGATCTCGTTCGATGCGGGCGGCGCACCGTCCGGCGCGTCTGCGGTGACGCCGCCGGCGAACTCGACCACCTGTTCGTACACGTTGGCCAGCTGAACCGCCCCCGTGGCCAGGCGCACGCCGGTGCCGCTGGCCCAGGTGCGCAGCGGATGCAGAAAGGGGTTGATGTCCAGCGACCAGTCGATGCCCAGCTCCCGGGTGACATTGCGCGCCACTTCCGAGATGAGGACGTCGAGGTTGACCTGCGCCGCCTGGCGCAGGGTAAGCGCGTCGATCACCGGTGCATCGCCGGCGACCGCGCCAACGGCGCGCAGGAGCCGCTCCGCCTGCCCCGGGTCCTTGGCCTCGCCGCTGACGAGAAGCGCATTCCCCACGGAGACCACGTCGATGCCTGACGCCCTGCCGGCAATCCGCTCGACGGCGACGCTGGCGAATCCGGTCTGCAGCTGGACATGGACGGAATAGTGGACAAGCAGGCGGCTCGTCGTGTCGTGAATCCGCAACGTGGTGATGCCGGCCGCTCGGCCCACGACCGACAGCGTCCGGTCGTCAACGACGACCACATCCGCTATCGCCGGGTCCGCGATAAGTGCCGTGCCGATGACCTGCTCGACCACGATCGTGGTCGAGACGCCCGGCGCGAGATGAAGCGTGTCCGGCTCGCCGCCGCGGTCGGCCGCCGGCATCGACTCGCCGGCAAACGCGAACGCCATCGTCAGCGCGAACCATTGCGGCGCTCTCCGCCAGGCCAGTGGGGACCGATGCTTCACAGGCCCTTCACGCGTCCTGGCGTCTCGTTCACGCCGCGAATCACGCGCCCGATCTGCACCGTGGGCACCAGCGGCACCACCTGGTCGAGTGTCATCGGGGCACGAAGGGGGAAGCGTTTGCCGGTGTAGGGAGACCTGATGGCAAGCGTCAGGCTGCCGATGCGGGCCGCCATGGCCATGCGCTCCGCATCCTGGGGCGTCACCTCCAGCGTGTAGCCGCCACCGGGCGTTAGCTGCGGCGGTTCGGAAACGAATTCGCTTATGCCATCGAGCACCCCGTAGTGGGCGAAGGAGACCACCGACGAACCGACTGCGAGCACCCGCGCGTCGTGGAGGATGGTGTGCGCCACGGTGGCTTCCGTGCCGCTTGGCCCCACGAGGATGACGTCGACGCGATCCCCTGGATGAACGACGTTGGCGGTGTCCTGCACCCGGATCGTCATGGCGACCATGTCCGGACGCAGCGAGGCGCCGATGTAGCCCGGATGCTCGCGCAGGCGCAGGCCGCTCCAGAGGATGGGGTCGCCGGGTTCCAGGGAGCGTGTGGCAATGGCGCCGATAACCGCCCGCAGGGGCACCGCCCCCTGAATCAGGGTGCCGGTGGCGGTCGGCGAAAGCTCCCTTGCCTCGCGCCACTCGAGGTGCGTGTCCAACAGCAATGTGCCGACCGAAATGGTCTCCTTGGCCGTCAGTATGAACGGTCGAGCCGGTTCGGGCTGGACCGGTTCGGGCTGGACCGGTTCGGGCTGGACCTGGATCGGCGCAACCGGCGGCGACTCGCTGAAGATGGTGGGGCCAATGCCGAACCAGAGGGCGGCGCCGAGCAGCACCGCCACCAGCGCGGGGAGGGCCATTCGGCGCACCATCGGCGGCGGCGCCGGTCAGGCCGCCGACGCGTCGAGCGCCCGCGCCGCAAGCAGGGCGGCGGCAGGCGGAACGACGGCGCAGGCGAACGGGATTCCACGGCTGCGGAAGCCCAGGCCGATGCCGCCGGGCACCCGCGACATCAGCAGCATCAGCAGCATCAGCATGGCAGATGCGACCAGGGCGATCGCCAGATCCTGAGGGCCAAGCCAAAGTGCCAGAACGCCGACGAGCTTGCCGTCGCCGCCACCGAGCCAGCCGAGCTGAAACAGCAGGAACCCCACGGCGAGCGCCGCGCCGCCGCACGCCAGGGCGGCGCCCGGCTCGCCGCCGAGCGCCGTCGGCGCCGAGACGGCAGCCGCGCACCACAGCCCCGCCAAGCCGAGCACCAGTCCATGCGGCACTTCACGGCGTCGCCAGTCTGTCCACATGGCGCCGCCGCCGCCGAGCATGGCCGCGGCGAGCATGGCCGCGGCGAGCATGGCCCGGCAGGGACTGGCATGAGCGTGCGATCAGTTCACGTTAGCCTGCCACGTTAGCCTGGACATTTGCGATGCCTGTGTCCATTTCGTTTGCCAAATCGCTGAACAGATTTTGGAAAGCGTCGGCCATCGTGCCTGCCACCAGGCCAACGACGGCAATGACTGCAACGACGATCAACGCGTATTCCACGGTGGACACGCCGCGCCTGTCGCGCAGAAAGCGGACGGCGGCGGCGAAGGCCGATACGGCGAAGAGTTTGAACATTGCGAAAGTAGCCGACATGTCTCACCTCCACGAAACTTGTCATCGGTACATACGAAACATACTCGCGCCCAATCCGAAAGGCAACGGTTTTTTGTGGCGCTGGCTTCGCCGTCAGGCGCATGCACCCCGCGTTTCGGACCCAATCCGTCCGCCAGGACTATTGCACGCTAGACACAACCGGCTGATCGAGGCGAAGTGGCGAAAAGCACTGGCTTTTGCGTGTGCGTGCGCCATGCTGTACACGCGTGCATGGCGGCGTCTTTCGACAGACGGGACGTGGTGGTCGGGGAGGTCGAGGTGCGACCGACGCGCCCGGACGAGCGCCGGCGCTGGGACGCGCTCGTGGACGAGGCGTCGGGGACCGCGAACCTGGCGTCGCGTGCGCTGTCGCGCAGGTAAACGGCGGCTGAGCGCGGACTGGGAGGCGGCGCGCGGCCATCCGCTGGAGCTCGCGGAGACCTTCGTGGACCCGTCGCGGTTCGAGGGCACCTGCTACGCGGCGTCGAACTGGACGTGCGTGGGGCGCACGAAGGGCTTCGCGCGGCACAGCGGGTCGTACACGGACCCGCACGGTTCGCCGAAGGAGACGAGCCCGCGAAGGCGCACGGCCGCATCGAGGCGCGCCGCGTCGCCGTGCGCGACCTGCCGCCGAAGACGCTCGGGCCCTTCCCCGGCGCGCGCCAGGCGTTCCGCGTCGTGCGCGAGCGCACCGACGCCAGGACCGGTGCCACCTCGGCCGAGACCGCCTGCGGCATCACGTCCGTGCCCGCCGAACGCGCCGACCCCGAGCGCCTGCTGGCCTGGAACCGCGGCCACTGGCAGGTCGAGAACGGCAACCACTTCCGCCGCGACGCCAGCATGGGCGAGGACGCCGCGCGCTTCCGCGCCCGCCACGCCCCCACCAACCACGCCACCCTGAACAACATCGCGCTCGCCGTCGTGTTCCACAACGGCTTCCGCCACCTGCCCGAAGCCAACCGCCACTGCATGATGCGCCGCGACGACGCCTTCGACGCCATCCTCGCGCCGCGCTGACCGCCCGGCGCGCATTCCCGGACATCCCGAACCGGTCCTCCGCCGTCCGCGCCTGCAGCGCGGCGCCCGACGGGCGCCCTGCCGGCGTGTCCGGCCCGGAACGCCCGGGTTCCGCGCCGCCGGACGCCACCGGACGGCGCCCCGCAGCGTCTTCTCCACAGCATCCTCCAAGTCACCCCGCGGCCGACCCTCTCCGACGCGTCCCGACCGCTAGGCTAGGGTGCAATGATCCTGGGTTGCCCCCCCGGTGCGGGGCCTTGCTTCCGCTTCGGTGACGTGGCGGGGGCCAGGCGTCTGCGTAGCGGGAAGGCCGGTACGGGAGGGAGGTTCTGTGGGCGATATCCTACGGCGTGTAGAACGAAATGTTTGTGTGTCGGGACGGGCGCGTCAGGTGCTGGCTGGCTGGGATGACGGGGGCGGGGCACCCGGAGGCTTGGGTTGCGGGGCGGCCTGGGCGTCCGGAGTGGGGATCGTGAACTCGGCGGCCTGGGGTGGCGCGGTTGCCGGCGCGCCCCACGGGAAGCTCAGTGCCACGATGGCTCCGAGGAAGAGGGTGACGATCGCGGACAGGATGATGAGGGTGAGTCGGGCCTGGTTCTTGATCTCGTCGCGCAGGAAGTCGAACTTCTGGTCGAGGTGGGCGACGGCGCTTTCGAGCTTGTCGTCGAGTTGGGCGATCCTGGACTCCAGGCCGCCGACGGCGCTTTCGAGCTTCGTCTCGAACTTGCTGTCGAGGTGGGCGATGCTGGACTCCAGGCTGCCGACGGCGCTTTCGAGCTTCGTCTCGAACTTGCTGTCGAGTTGGGCGATGCTGGACTCCAGGCTGCCGACGGCGCTTTCGAGCTTCGTCTCGAACTTGCTGTCGAGGTGGGCGATGCTGGACTTCAGGCTGCCGACGGCGTTGTCCAGGTCGGCCTTGGTGGCGACGTCGGACAGGGCGTCGGCGAGGACCTGGGCCATGGCCTCGGCCTGGGCGGGCGGGAAGCCGGCGGTCTGGAGGGTTCTGGCGCAGCGCAGGGTGTCGAGCACGGCGGCGTTCATGGCTGTCTTCCGTTGGGCTGGAGCGTATCACTTTAGCGGGCGGGGACGGGAGTTCGGGTGCGGAGACTGTCCTTGGCGGCGTGAGACATGGCTCGCGCGGCGACGGCGGGGCGGGTCGCTGGCGGAGAGGCGCGCCTTCGGGCGTGGCGGCGGGATGCCTTCCTCCCGAGGGCCTCTCTCCAGGAGAGGCCCGCAAGGGGTGCGAAGGGCATGGCGGCGGCTGCCTGGGATTGGGAGGAACGCGCCGGGGGCGCATTGCGCGGGCAGGATGCCCTTGCCCCAGGGGACACTGGGATGCCCCCGGCTCCGGGGGGTTGGTGGGGCGTGCGGCTTGGGGGCGTGTGGGAGGGTGCGGCCTCGCTCTGGAGTAGAGGAGGGTTGGGGGGTTCGTTCTTGGCGGCAAGACGGCCTGCCTCGCTGGGGGTTGGGGTGTTCCGGGAAAGGCGACGGGGAATGTCGTGGTGGGGGTGGGGTCGGGAGGGTTTGGGCGGAGATTCGCGCCCCTCCGGCTCTTCGGCTGGGGATGTGGGAGATGTCCTACAGCATGCAGGACGAAATGTTTGTGTGTCAGGACACGCCCCCAAAATGTTTGTGTGTCGGGACACGCCCCCGGCATGTCCGCAGGTAGTGTCTCACTTTGAATTTGCCTGGCAGCCTGTCGGACTTCGGACGGCGTGAGCTGGCCGAATGCCGACAGGGTGCCAGGACGGCTTGGGCTGGGGCAGGAAGCGTTGCCGAATAGGCAACGGTTCTTGTGGCGCTGACGTGGCGCATGGCCGTTCACAACCGGCGACTGCGTCGATTTGCCTGCCGGGACCACTCTGGGGGGAAGGCGTCCTTCGGGGGGAGGGCGTCCCGCCCTCCCCCCGAAGGACGGTGCCAGACACTGCACAAGCCAAAGTGAGACACTGCCAGTCCGCACAGCAATTCTCATTTTGGCCTTCAGCCCCCTCAACTGAACGGGTCCACCGGTCGATTTGGCCCGGATTGGGTACGAAACGCGGGGTGCAATGCGCCTGACGGTGAAGCCAGACGCCAAAATGAGAACTGCTGCAGTCCGCTGCAGTCCGCACACGCCCTTTGCCTCGCAGCCACGCTTAAGGTATAAACGCCGCCCCTTTGACGGCAGAGCCAACCGATGTCCCAGGTTTGCGAAGTCACCGGCAAGCGGCCGATGGCGGGAAACAACGTCTCGCACGCGAACAACCACACCAAGCGGCGGTTCCAGCCCAACCTGCACTATCACCGCTTCTACGTGCCGTCGGAGGATCGCTTCGTGCGGCTGCGGGTGTCGGCTGCCGGAATGCGAATCATCGACAAGCGCGGCATCGAGGCCGTGCTTCAGGACTTGGGCAAGCTGCGCCGGCCGGCGCAAGCGCAAGGCGCCGCCAAGGGGGAATAGCAGATGGCCAAGAAGGGCAAGCGCGAGAAGATCAAGCTGGTGTCGAGTGCCGACACGGGCCACTACTACACCACCACGAAGAACAAGACCTCGACCCCGGACAAGCTCGAATTTCGCAAGTTCGATCCGGTGGTGCGGCGGCACGTGGCCTACCGGGAAGCGAAGATCAAGTAGAGCGCGCCCGCTGCACGGGCGTTGGCGGTTTCGCCGGCGCAAAACCGCTGTGCGTCTGGCCAGATCAAGCACGCCGGGTGCCTGAACTTCCCGAGGTCGAGACTACCCGCCGCGGCCTTTCCCGCGCGGTTCCCGGGCAACGTCTGAACCGCATCGTCGTGCGCAATCCGGCACTGCGCTGGCCGGTGCGCCTGCCAGCGGGCATCGGCGGCGAGCGTTTCGGCAGCATCGGCCGGCGCGGCAAGTATCTGCTGCTGCCGCTTCAGAGCGGCGGTCTCATTCTCCACCTCGGCATGTCCGGGCACCTGGCGGTCGTCGGCGCGGATCGTCCGGCCGGCAGGCACGATCACATCGACCTCGTGCTGGACGATGGCCGCGCCGTGCGCTTCACCGATCCGCGCCGCTTCGGCAGCCTGCACTGGCAGGCCTTCCCGCTGCTGGCGCATCCGCTGCTCGCGCGCCTCGGCCCCGAACCCATGTCCGAGGATTTCGATGCGGCCTATCTGGCGGCCCAGGCGCGGGGACGCCGCACCGCCGTCAAGTCGCTCTTGATGGATGCGCGGGTGGTGGTGGGAGTGGGCAACATCTACGCCAACGAGACGCTGTTCCTCGCGGGAATCCGTCCGCGCCGCGCCGCCGGCCGAGTCTCCAGGCCACGCCTTGCCCTGCTCGTGGCGGCCATCAAGGCGACGCTGCAACGAGCCATCGACACCGGCGGCACGACGCTGCGGGATTTCGCCGGAACCGACGGCAAGCCAGGCTACTTCGCGCAGGAGCTGCATGTATATGGCCGCGGCGGCGAGCCGTGCAGGCAATGCGGGAAGGCGCTGACGGAGGTGCGGCACGGCGGCAGAGCGACGGTGTACTGCGCGGCCTGCCAACGCTGAGGGGCACTTGGGTCGTCGGGGCCTTGGATGCGGTCGGCGGCGCCGCAAGCGCAGCGCCCCACCGAAATCCCGTGCGGTTTCCTGACTCCCTTCAGGGCGGGACCGATGGAGGGCGGACGACAGTCCTATCCAAGGCTCCGGTAGTGCTCCACCACCGCAGGATGGACGAATTCCGAGATGTCGCCACCGAGCCCCGCGATCTCGCGCACTCGGGAGGACGACAGGAACGACCATTGGCGTGACGTCGGCAGCAGCACGTATTCCATGTCGCTGTCGAGGGTCTGGTTCATCTCGATCATCTGGAACTCGTAGTCGAAGTCCGACATGGTGCGCAGGCCCCGCACCACGAAGCGCGTCCCCTTCGAGCGCACGTAATCCACCAGGAGATTGTTGAACCCCTCCACCTCCACCCGGTCGCCAAACTCCTCGAGCGCCTGCCGGCACAGCGAAATGCGCCCGGACAGGAACGAGGCAGGGTCCTTGTCGGCGGACGTGCCGATGGCGACAACAACCCGGTCGAACAGGCGCAAGGCGCGCTCCACGATGTCGCGGTGGCCGTAGGTGATGGGATTGAAGCTTCCCGGATAGACGACGATGGTCATCCCAAACCCTTGTTGCTTGTGGCAGGGCGGCACATGGCGGACGCCGCGAAGGGCGCGCATCATAGGACAGTTGCCAGCCCAGCGCCTCGGGGAAAGAATGGAGGCACCGCCACTCCCCCAAGGCGTTGAACCGCAAGAGGCTGCTATCATGTGCCGATGAACCGGATTCTGGTGGTCGAGGGCGACGCCGAGCATCGCCGTCAGTTGTGCCGGTTCCTGATCGACGGCGGGTTCGGCGTCGTGGAGGCAACGTCCTTCGACGCTGCGGCAGCGGAGAGCTTGCGCGAAGCCGATGCGGTGGTGGCCGGTACCGCAACGTCCTTGGGACCCGAGCCCGAAGCAATCGACCGTGCTGCGGATGTGCCGGTGGTGGTGGTTGCCGACGATGCCACCATCGCCGGCGCGGTCGCCAGCGTTCGTGCTGGCGCGGCCGACTACATCCCGCGCCCCTACGTTGCCGCCGCCCTTCTGGACACGGTGTGCGCGGCGCTGAAATCGCATCCCCGCGCCCGACGCCAAAGGCCGGCACACGCCATCGCGAAGTCTGCAGCCGGCGCTTCGACCCCCGACATGATCGGCGCCAGCGAGGCCATGCGCGAGGTATTCGACCGCATCGGCAAGGTGGCGCCCACCGACTCCACCGTTCTCGTTCAGGGCGAGTCGGGCACCGGCAAGGAGCTGGTCGCCCGGGCGCTGCATTCCCTCAGCCTGCGCCGCGAGGCCAGCATGGTGTCGCTCAACTGCGCCGCCATCCCGGATGTGCTCATCGAGCCGGAACTCTTTGGCCACGCACCAGGAGCGCTGGCCAGCGACCTCGGCGGGCGCGGCGGACTGATCGAGGCCGCCGATGGCGGCACCCTGTTCCTCGACGAGATTGGCGAATTGCCCCGCAACGCCCAAGCGCGGCTCTTGCGCGTGCTGCAGGACGGGGAACTGCGGCGTCTCGGCGGCACGAGCACGCGACTCGTGGACGTGCGTCTGATCGCCGCCACCCACCGCGACCTCGAAGCGCTCACCCGCGAGGGCGGCTTCCGCGAGGATCTCTACTACCGGCTCGATGTGGTATCGCTCAGGTTGCCACCCCTGCGCGACCGCGGCGACGACGTGATCCTGCTGGCGCAGGCGGCGCTGGCATCGGCGTGCCGGCGGACGAACAAGCCGGGCCTTGTGCTCTCCGATGCCGCCTGCCATGCCATCCGCCACTATCGCTGGCCCGGCAATGTGCGCGAACTCGGGAACGCGGTGGAACGCGCGGTGATCCTCTGCGACGACAGCGTCATCGAAGCCGAACTGCTGGCCATCGACGCCGCCACCGACCTGGCCGCAAACGCAGAAGCCGCCAACGGCGCCGACTCCCTCACCGACTACTTCATGCGCTTCGTGCTGGAGAATCAGGACCACTACACGGAGACCGAACTCGCGGGCCGCCTCGGCATCAGCCGCAAGAGCCTCTGGGAACGCCGCCAACGCCTGAACATCCCACGCCGACGCACCCGCAAGCGAGGCCCACGACCTCGGTGAGACCCTACGGAGGGCGAGAGGCCCTCCCTCCAGAGTGCGAACCGCCCTCCCTGCAGTGAGCGGCGGCGAGCGGACTTCTCCCGGTTCAGCGAAGTGGGGCATTCCCATCACTCCTCCCTTCGAAAGGGGGCAGGCCGTGCCGACAGTGCCTGTGCAGAGCTTCCCCCGGCGCCACAAGAACCGTTGCCTTTCGTTCCTCCACGTGGCCACCGCGATTTTGGTAGTGTCTCACTTTGGCTTGTGCAGTGTCTGGCGCCGTCCCCCGGGGGGAGGGCGTCCCGCCCTCAATGCGCGCCGTCAGGCGCGTCCTCCCTGCACATGCCGCGAGTGCCCGCGCGCCTGACGGCGCGGCGCGCCTTGCGGCGCGATGGAGGGCGGGACGCCCTCCCCCCGGAGTGGTCCCGGCAGGCAAGTCGACGCAGTCGCCGGTTGCGAACGGCCATGCGCCACGTCAGGCAAATTCAAAGTGAGACACTACCGCGATTTGGACGCTTTCCCTTTTTCGTCGCTACACCGTAAGATGGCCCCCTTCCACTTGCTCAAGAGCCACCCGGCACCGAACTCCTTGCCCAATCGAATCACCGAACACGACATAGATCGATCGTGCATCTCCGCCGGCGCCGTGACGGTGGTGGAGCAGCTGCGAACCGCCGGGTTCGAGGCGTATCTGGTCGGGGGCTGTGTGCGCGATCTGCTCATCGGCCTCACCCCGAAGGACTTCGACGTCGCCACCAGCGCGACCCCCGACGCGGTGCGCGGCGTCTTTCGTCGCGTGCGGCTGGTGGGGCGCCGGTTCCGCATCGCTCATGTGCGCGTGGGGCGAGAGGTGATCGAGGTGTCCACGTTCCGCCGCGCCCAGGACACCGACGAGGACGAGTTCCCCGTGGACCTGGTCGACAACGGCCTCGGCGAGGAAGACGACCCCGCCGCCTACGATGACGCCGACGAGCCGGACGAACGAACGCCGCCGTCGCGTGGTCGCGAGGAGCAGGAGCTTTCGGATCAGGGCGTGCTGCTTCGCGACAACCTCTACGGCACCATTGACGACGACGCTTTTCGTCGCGACTTCACCGTCAACGCGCTCTACTACGACCCCATCGAAGACACTCTGCTCGACTACTGCGACGGCATGGCGGACATCGCCGCGCGCAAGTTGCGCCTCATCGGCGATGCCGAGACGCGCTATCGCGAAGATCCGGTGCGCATCCTGCGCGCGGTGCGGTTCGAGGCCAAGCTCGGCTTTGCCCTCGACGCCGAAACCGAGGCGGCCATAGCGCCGATGAGCGAACTCCTCACAGCCATAGCGCCGGCGCGGCTGTTCGACGAATTCGGCAAGCTCTTCCTCAGCGGACACGCTCTCGCCGCCTTCGAGCGCATGCGCGAGCGCGACCTCATCGAAATCCTGCTGCCGCTGCCGCCTCATGCCGAGCCCATCGCCGAGGCGGCACTCAAGAGCACAGACTCGCGCCTGGCCGAGGACAAGCCGGTCACCGCAGGCTTCCTGCTCGCCGCCTTCCTCTGGCACGAATACCTCGACCGTTGCGACCATACCGGAGCCGTCGGCAACGGCCAGGACAACGCCCGTGTCGCCAATGCGGTGATCGCCGAGCAGCAGTTCACCATCGCCATTCCCAAGCGCCATGCGCTGTTCGTGCGCGACGTCTGGAACCTGCAACCGAAGCTCGAGAAGCGCGCGCCGAAGCATGTGCAGTCGTTGCTCGAACATCCCCGCTTCCGCGCCGCGTACGACTTCCTGATGCTGCGGGTGGACACCCACGACGCGCCGGCGGAACTCGGTGAATGGTGGACCGAAAGGCAAAGTCGCCTTGGCGAGCAAACCGGGGCCGGCGCCGAAAGGCAAAACGGCGAAGCGACGCCGGAGTCGCCGAACGGTTCACGCCGACGCCGCCGGCGCCGGCGGCGGCACGGCCGGGGGCCGTCCTCGCTGGCCCGCCGGCAAGAGGGCACCGCTCCGTGAGCGGGCTCGGGACGCCTCTTCCGAGGGCGGTCATCCTGCCCTCCATGCGCGCCGCAAGGCGTGTCTCTGCGATAGCCAACTGCCTGATGTCTTTTCGATTCTGGCGCACCAGCGCCGCGAGGCCGCGGGCTGACGCCGCCGGCCCTGCGGGCAGGCTGGAGGTCAGGATGCCCTCTCTCCGAGGATCGGAGGCGTCAGTGCGCGGCAAGCGCGCCTGAAACGCAATGGCCGATGCCGCCTGGAACCGTTGCTAAGTCGCCCTCGGTCGGTCAGTCCCCACCGCGCCACATCGCTGTGGAGGGACCCATCGGCGTTGGCAAGACGACGCTGGCGCGGCGGCTTGCGGCGCATCTTGGCCGGCCGCTGCTGCTCGAGCCGGACGACAATCCCTTCCTCGCCCGCTACTACAGGAACCCGCGCCGCTACGCCCTGCCGACGCAGCTTTTCTTCCTGCTGCATCGCGCCGGTCGGGTGGGCGAGCTTGCCGGTCCGCTGCTGGGCGCCGATGTGGTGAGCGACTTCCTGATGGAGAAGGATCGGCTCTTCGCCCGCATGACCCTCGACGACAACGAGATGGGGCTGTATGACCGCATCAACGCCAGCCTCGACATCGAGCCGCCGAGGCCGGACCTCGTGATCTACTTGCAGGCGCCGGTGTCGGTGCTGCTCGAGCGCATCTCGCGTCGGGGCGATCCTCGCGAGACGCGGATCGACAGCGGCTATGTCGGCCGCCTGAGCGAGGCCTATGCGTGCTTCTTCCACCGCTACGACGCCGCGCCGCTGCTCATCGTCAACGCCGCCGAGATCGACTTCGCCGGCAATGCCGCGCACTTCCACGCCCTCGCCGACGAGGCCTTGCACGTCTCTGGCCGGCGCACCTACTTCAACCCCAACCCGACGTTGCTGTGAGCCTGCCATGAGTTCCCAAGCGCGCAAGAACCCTGTGTCCATCAACACCCTGAACCGCATGAAGGCGCGGGGGCGCAAGTTCGCGGCACTCACCGCCTACGACGCGCTCTTCGCCGAGCTCATCTCCGGCGCCGGTGTGGACGTGCTGCTCGTGGGCGATTCCCTCGGCATGGTGCTGCAAGGGCACGACAGCACCCTGCCGGTGACCCTCGACGACATGGTCTATCACATGCGTTGCGTGCGGCGCGGCAATCAGGGCGCGCTCATCATGGCCGACCTGCCGTTCATGAGCTATGCCTCCGAGGGCCAGTCCCTCGAAAGCGCGGCGGAACTGATGCGGGCCGGCGCTCACATGGTGAAGCTCGAAGGCGGTGCCTGGCTGAAGGAATCCACGCGCCTGCTCGCCGAGCGTGGCATTCCGGTGTGCGCCCACATGGGGCTGACGCCGCAGTCCATCAACCGCATCGGCGGCTATCGCGTGCAGGGGCGGGACCCGAGTCAGGCGCATGGCATGGTGGAGGAAGCCACCATCCTGCAGGACTCCGGCGCCTCGCTGATCCTGCTCGAATGCGTGCCGGTGGCGCTGGGCCGAGAGATCTCCGAACGGCTCGAAGTGCCGGTTATCGGCATCGGCGCGGGGCCGCACACCGACGGCCAGATCATGGTGATGCACGACATGCTCGGCGTCACTCCCGCCGGCATCCGGGTGCCGAAGTTCGTCAAGAACTTCCTGCCCGAGAGCGCGAACGGCCTCAAGGGAGCGTTCGAGGCCTATGCCGAGGCGGTCAAGTCGGGCCAGTTTCCTGGCCCCGAGCACTGCTTCACCTGACCCAGGGCGGAGCCACCCATCGACACCCCAGGATTTCCCGCCAGCAGCCAGTTCCGCATCTTCGATCGCAAGCCGCCCCTGCCGGACATGGCGCGGGATGTGCTTCGGGGCCTCGGCCTCGCGGCCAAGTCGATTCCGCCGAAGTACTTCTACGACGAACGCGGCTCGCAGTTGTTCGAGCGCATCACCGCGCTGCCGGAGTATTACCTCACCCGCACGGAAATCGGCATCCTGCGCGCCAACCGCGCGGCCCTCGCCAGGGCCGTGGGCGACGGCCGCTGCCTGATCGAATACGGCAGCGGCGCCAGCGTCAAGGTGCGCCTCCTGCTCGACGCCTGCCGACCTGCCGCCTATGTGCCGGTCGATATCTCCCGCGAGCATCTCATGCAGGCGGCCCGTGCCATCCACGACGACTACGACCTGCCGGTCTATCCCACCTGCGCCGACTACTCCGCCCTTTTCGAGTTGCCGGAACCCGTGCAGAAACTGCGCCGGGTGGCGTTCTTTCCGGGTTCGAGCATCGGCAACTTCAACCGGGCAGAGGCAGACGCGTTCCTGCGCGGCATCGCCGAGGTGGTGGGCAGCGGCGGCTGGCTCGCCATCGGCGTGGACACGAAGAAGGACCCCGGCGTGCTCCACCGCGCCTACAACGACTCCGCTGGCGTCACGGCGGACTTCAACCGCAACGTGCTGTGCCACATCAACGAGACCGTGAGCGCCGACTTCGACCCAGACGCCTTCACCCACGAGGCCATCTACAACGAAGCCGCCGGCCGCATCGAGATGTACCTGGTCGCAGAACGGGAACACACCGTGACGGTGGCGGGTACGCCCATCGATTTCCGCCAGGGCGAACGCCTGCACACGGAAAACTCCTACAAATACGAGCCCGACCAATTCGTCGCCAAGGCCGACGACGCCGGCTTCGACTGCATCCACCTCTGGCAGGACCCAAACCGCCATTTCATGGTGCTGGCGCTAAAGGCCCGATAGGGCGCACTAGCGAGCGCCGCTTCGCGGCGCTTAAGGCAGTTTTTCGCTGGCGCGAAAACTGCGAAGGGAAGTACGCGACGGTAGCGTCTCACTTTGGCTTGTGCAGTGTCTGGCACCGTCCTCCGGGGGGAGGGCGTCCCGCCCTCCGCCGTGCCGCAAGGCACGCGGGCACTCGCGGCACGTGCAGGGAGGACGCGCCTGACGGCGCGCATGGAGGGCGGGACGCCACTCCCTCCCTACCTCCCTATAGGGAGTGGTCCCGGCAGGCAAATCGACGCAGTCGCCGGTTGCGAACGGCCATGCGCCACGTCAGCGCCACAAGAACCGTTGCCTATTCGGCAACGCTTCCTGCCCCAGCCCAAGCCGTCCTGGCACCCTGTCGGCATTCGGCCAGCTCACGCCGTCCGAAGTCCGACAGGCTGCCAGGCAAATTCAAAGTGAGCCACTACCTACGCGACCGTCTCCAACTCGACAGTTTTCTACGGCGCAGGCTGCTAGAACCGCAGGATCACCCACCTCGGCACAAGCGCTTCGGCGCGTTGGAGGTCGTCCCAGCCCTTGGTGGGGTCTCTCGGGGCCAGGTAGTAGGGCTTGCCGTTCTTTGGCGTGATCTTCACGAACACCAGGACGCCGTTTTGGCGGAATTCCTGAATGGATCGTTCTTCGGTTTCGATCAGGGTCACATCGGGGCCGCGGAACGGCGGCGGGTCCTCCGCTGGGCGCGCTGTGGCGGTCGCGGCGGCAAGTGCGCAGCACGCAAGAAAGCTCGCCGCCAGCAGCGCGCGGGCACTGCGGCGAGGCGGCTTGGGGGCGTGTGGTAGTGTCGGTTGAAGCGCCATTCGGGTGGCCGTGCGGGGCAATTCGGGCCTTGAGGGAAATGTAGCATGACCGACGATACGCAATCGCCTGCAAGCGGCGAGGGGGCACCGCCGCTGCTACTGGTTGACGGCTCCTCGTATCTCTTCCGCGCCTTCCATGCCCTGCCGGACCTGCGCACGCTCGACGGCTTCCCCACCGGCGCCGTGCGCGGCGTGATCGCCATGCTGCGCAAGCTCATGGACGACTTCGCCGGCTCGCCGGTGGCGGTGGTGTTCGACGCTGGCGGACGCACCTTCCGCGACGACATCTATCCCGAATACAAGGCCAACCGCCCCCCCATGAGCGACGACTTGCGAGTGCAGATCGAGCCCATTCACGACATCATTCGCGCCATGGGGTTGCCGCTCCTGCACGTGGCCGGCGTGGAGGCGGACGACGTGATCGGCACCCTCGCCGCCGAAGCCACCCAAAGCTCCCGCAAGACCGTCATTTCCACCGGCGACAAGGACATGGCGCAGCTTGTCTCCGAGCACGTGACGCTGGTGAACACCATGACCGACACCGCTCTCGACGAGGCCGGGGTGGCGGAGAAGTACGGCGTCCCCCCAGCCCGCATCGTCGACTGCCTGGCGCTCATGGGCGATTCCGTGGACAACATCCCCGGCGTGCCCAAGGTGGGCCCCAAGACTGCCGCCAAGTGGCTGGCGCAGTTCGGAACCTTGGACGACGTGATGGCCCGCGCCGACGAGGTGAAGGGCAAGGTGGGGGAAAACCTGCGCGGCGCGCTGGACACCCTGCCCATGTCACGCGAACTGGCGACGATTCGCTGTGACCTCGAGCTCGACTTCGGCATCGCCGATCTCGAATCCGGCGCGCCAGACACGGAGCGCCTCGTTGCGCTCTTCGAACGCTACGACTTCCAGGCGTGGGCGGAGGAACTCGGCGGCGGGCGCGCGGCGGAGCTCGCGCGGGAGTACCCGGTGCTGGACACCTTGGATGCCCTGACCGAGCTCCTCGCCAAGGCACGCTCCGCAGGCCGCCTTGCAATAGGGGTGGAGACGGGCCCCGGACGGTTCATGGACGCCCGGCCGGTAGGCTTCGCTTTCGGCGTCGATGGCGACGACGTGACCTATGTGCCGGTCGGGCACGACCTTGTGGTGGCCAAAAGCCAACTCCCCCTCGGCGAGGTGATTGACGCGGCAAGGCCCGTGCTCGAAGACCCGAACATCGCCAAGACCGGCCAGGATCTCAAGCACTCCCGCAACATCCTGCAGGGGCTTGGCGTCACCCTTGCCGGCATGGCGAACGACACGATGCTCGAGTCCTACGTGCTCGACAGCGTCGGGGCCAGGCGGCATCAGCTGCAGGACCTGGCGCAGAAGTACCTCGGCGCCCGGCCGGTTTCGTTCGAGGACATCGCCGGCAAGGGCGCAAGGCGGTTGGGCTTGCATCAGGTCGGGGTCGCCGAAGCGGCCGGCTTCGCCGGCGGCGGCTTGGATGCGGCCTGCCGGCTGCACGAAGTGCTGCGCCCGAAGCTCGAGGCGGCTGGACGGTTGGCCCAGGTGTACGAGACCATCGAACTGCCGCTCGTGGATGTGCTGTCGCGGATGGAATGCGCGGGCGCGTTGGTGGATGCGGGGCTCTTGCGCGAGCAAAGCCACGGCCTCAGCGAACGCATGGAGGCCCTCGCGCGAGATGCCTATGGCGAAGCCGGCCGGGAGTTCAACCTGGGCTCGCCCAAGCAGCTGCAGGAAGTCCTCTACGACGAGATGGGCCTGCCGGCTCTCGGCAAGACCCGCAAGGGGCAGCGCTCCACCGCCGAGGATGTGCTGGCGCAGCTTGCCTCCCATGGTCACGCGCTGCCGCAGCTCATCCTCGATCACCGCGCCGCCACCAAGCTGAAGTCCACCTACACCGACTCCCTGCCGCACGAGATCAACCAGCGCACGGGGCGAATCCACACCTCCTACAACCAGGCGGTCGCCGCCACCGGGCGCCTTTCCTCTGCCGACCCCAACCTTCAGAACATCCCCATCCGAACTGCCGACGGCCGCCGCATCCGCCAGGCATTCGTGGCGCCGCCGGGCCGTTGCCTGATCGCCGCCGACTACTCGCAGATCGAGCTGCGCATCATGGCGCATCTTTCCGGCGACCAAGGGCTGCTGCGCGCCTTCGAAACCGGTCAGGACATCCACCGCGCCACCGCCGCCGAGGTGTTCGAGCAGCCGCTCGATGAGGTATCGGACGACCAGCGCCGCAGCGCCAAGGCCATCAACTTCGGCCTCATCTACGGCATGTCGGCATTCGGCCTTGCCAAGCAACTCGACGTGACCCGGCGCGTGGCGCAGGAATACATCGAGCGCTACTTCACCCGTTATCCGGGGGTGGCTGGCTACATGGACAAGGTGCGCAAGGAGGCGCGGGACGCCGGCTTTGTGGAGACGGTGTTCGGGCGGCGGCTTTACCTGCCCGACATCCGCGCCCGCCAGGCGCCCCGGCGCCAGGCCGCCGAACGCACCGCCATCAACGCGCCCATGCAGGGCACGGCGGCGGACGTCATCAAGCGGGCGATGATCGAGGTGGATGGCTATCTGGCCGGGGTGCGCGAGGGCGGCATCGAGGCACGCATGATCATGCAGGTGCATGACGAACTGGTGCTGGAGGTGGACGAGGGCTCGGTGGACGAGGTAAGGGCTGGCGTCATCTCCCGCATGGAGGCGGCCGCGAACCTGTCCGTCCCGTTGCTGGTGGAGGCCGGGGTGGGTCGCAACTGGGACGAGGCGCACTAGCGCCTGACCCTCATGCCGCACTGTAACGCGCCACGCCACACGCCGCAAGCGTCCGCTGTGCCGTCAACACGGCTAATTTGTTCTTTGCGACGGGTCCAAGTAAATCAACGAGTTACATGGATTGAGGCACCCCTTCGCCCAGGTTTTCCGTTAACCCATCTTTACCAACAACCCCGTGATTTTCGCCCGATCTTGCGGTGATTGACGGTTTTGGGGTCGGCAACTCGTTGTTTTCCGGTTCCTGGTGGGGTGGATCGACCGATGTAGTGCCATAATAGGGTGGTGTCGGTTGACATGGGTGGCGGGCGCCGCTACCGTCACCCGCCATGTTCATCCGCCGTACCCTCACCCGCCGCACCGGCGGCCAGGACTACCACTCCCACCGCCTCGTGCACAGTCGGCGCGACGGCGCCAAGGTCCGCCAGCGCACGTTGTTGAACCTCGGCAGCGATTTCGACCTGCCTGTGGAGGAGTGGCCGGAACTGTGCCGGCGCATCGACGAGATCTTGAACGGCCAGGCGCCGCTCACCGACGATGCGCCGGCTGCCGTCGAGGAAGAAGCGCAACGGATCGGGGCGCAACTGCTGGCCCGCGGCCGGGCGGGGGACGCCGAAGCGGTGCGTGATCCGGTCCGTGTGGACGTGGCGTCGCTCGAGTTGACGCGCCCGCGCAGCGTGGGCGTCGAGCAGGCGGGACTGTGGGCGGTCGAGCGGTTGGGCCTGATGGAGTTGCTGTCGACCCTGGGCATCAACGCGTCGCCGTGCACGGCCGCGGTGGCCTCGATCGTGGCGCGGCTTGCGTACCCGGCCTCGGAGCGGGCCACGCACGCCTGGCTGCGCGAGCGCAGTGCCTTGGGGGAGTTGCTGGGTGTGGACTTCGAGACCATGGGGGCGATGCAGTTGTACCGGGCCTCGGATGCCTTGGTTGCCCACCGCGAAGCGATCGAGGCGCATCTGTTCGAGAGCGCCATGGACCTGTTCGACCTGGCGCCGACGGTGACGCTCTACGATCTGACCAACACCTATTACGAGGGCGATGTGGCGGATCAGCCCGAGGCGCGGCGGGGGCATTCGAAGGAGAAGCGCAGCGACTGCAAGCTGCTCACCCTGGGGCTGGTGCTGGACGGGGGTGGTTTCGTGCGGCGTTCGCGGGTGTTCGCGGGCAACGTCAAGGAAGACCGGACGCTTTCCGGCATGCTGGACGCGCTCGGGGCACCGCCGGGGTCGCGGGTGGTGCTCGACCGGGGCATCGCCACCGAGCGACAGGTCGACTGGCTGAAGGCGAACGGGTACCGCTACATCGTGGTCTCGCGCGAGCGCAAGCGCCGCTTCGAGCCCGAGGCGGCACTCGCCCACCGCACCCGCAGCGGCGGGGTGGTGCATCTGGAGAAGGTGGACGACGCCGAGGCGGGCGAGGTGCGCCTGTACTGCTGCTCCGAGCAGCGTGCCGAGAAGGAGCGCGGCATGGCCGAGCGGTTTGCGCAACGCCTGGAGCGGGATCTCGATGCGATCAACGAGGGGCTGTCGCGGCCGCGCACGCAGAAGAAGCCGGAAAAGATCTGGCAACGCATCGGCCGGCTGGTGGAGAAGAGCCGCGGTGTCGGCCAACACTACGACATCGCGGTGGCAACCGACGAGAGCGGCAAACGGGCCGTGGCGGTGACCTTCCTCCGCACGCCGGTGGCCGGGACGATGCTCACCCATCCGGGCGTCTATTGCCTGCGCAGCAACGAGACCGACTTCAGCGAGGAGCGCCTGTGGCGCACCTTCACCCTGCTCACGGATGTCGAGGCGGCGTTCCGTTCCCTGAAATCCGAACTGGGCCTGCGCCCCATCCATCACCGCAAGCCGCGCCGTGCCGAGGGCCATCTGTTCATCACGGTGATCGCCTACCAACGGGTCCAGGTGATTCGCACCCGTCTGGCCGAGCGCGGCGACGGGCCGATGCGCACGGCGAACTGGACGACGCTCAAACGGATTCTCGGCGGCCGTCAGCGGGTGACCGCGACGTTCAAGCGCGCCGACGGACGCACGCTGCATGTGCGCAAGGCGACGCGCCCGGAACCGCAGCAGAAGGCCATCCTCGATGCCTTGGGGATCCCCTCCTCAGCCGGGGGGACACACCAGGCGGTCGTCTGAGGGGAAACCATCACGTCGGGCACGAATGTAGTGCCATGCGCGCGATTCGGTCAACCTAAATTGTTGAGATACAACAGTTTATTCTTTTCGTTGGTAAACTTGGGTTAACCAGAAAATGCGGCTCAATATCAGGGCTTTACGTTATTCGGCCACTATCAGGGATGTCCGAGAACAAATTCGTCCTGGTGCCGTCAAGACCGCCGATGACGATGCGCGGAGGCGGATGCGCGGAGGCGGAGGTAACGTGCGCAAGGCTCGGCGCTGCGCTGCGGGAACATGTGAGACGGCTCCCGATGCGCGGCCACCCGCGCCGATTAGACACCCTGCCTACGGCATAAACGTCAGCGATGCGCCGTTCATGTCGCCAACCACGCGCCACCGCCATTCCTCGTCAATTCCCGCCATACCGCGAACCCGATAGGAGCCTTCAGCCGGGGAAGCGTCCCGACCGCTGACGCGCAAGGAAGCACCGGCAACTCCCCATCGCTGGGGCGTGCTTCCATGCAAGGAGCCTTCAGCCGGGGAAGCGTCCCGACCGCTGACGCGCAAGGAAGCACCGGCAACTCCCCATCGCTGGGGCGTGCTTCCATGCAAGGAGCCTTCAGCCGGGGAAGCGTCCCGACCGCTGACGCGCAAGGAAGCACCGGCAACTCCCCATCGCTGGGGCGTGCTTCCATGCAAGAGCCCTGTCCCACTCCCACGCCGAGCGATTCCTCACGCTACGTTCTCGCCGCCATGCGCAATATGTGGGCGGTTTCCTGGGCGGCCCGATCCCAGGAGAAGCGGGAGGCGCGGCGTTCGGCTGCCATGGCGTGCTGGCCGTATGCCTCGTTGTCGGCGCCGAGGGTGAGGAAGCCGCGGGCTATGTCGCGGGTGTCGGCTGGGTTGACGAGCACGGCGGCGTCGCCGGCGATTTCGGCCAGGGCGCCGGCATTGGCGGCGATTGCCGGCTTGCCGCGCTGCATGGCTTCCACCAGAGGCAGGCCGAAGCCCTCGTAGTGGGAGGCCATCACCACGCCCAGGCAGCCGGCGTAGAGACTTGCCAGCACTTGCTCGCTCACCGCGCCGAGATCGACGATGCGGTCGTCGGCGTCGATGACGGCGTCGAGCGTTGGTTCGCGCCAGCCGTCGCTGCCGGCAAGAATCAGATCGACCGATGGCAGGCCGCGCTCGCAGGCGCGGGCGAATCCGTCGATGACGCCGTGCAGGTTCTTGCGCGGCTCCTTGGTGCCAACGAACAGGAAGAAGGGACGCGGATGGGCGAACGGCAATGCCTGCGGCAGGCAGCGGGCGCCTTCGTGAATCACGTGGACGTTGCGGGAGCGGTAAGGCGCGAGACGAGTGGCCGTGTCTTCGGACACCGCGATGACGTGGTCGGCGCGCTTGAGCGCCGCCGGCATCAGTGCGGCTTCCAGCAGTCGATTGGCCCGTCGCATGGTTTCCGGGGCCACCCGCCAGACCAGATCATGAATGGTTACGACGGTCGGAACGTAGGCCAGCAGGGCAGGGAGGTGGTGGCGAGGCGAGAAGAACACATCCACCTGGTCGCGCCGAGCCCACCGCGGAAACAGCGCGTGGACCACGAAGGGGGCGGGGATTCCGTGCCCGGATCCCGACCGAAACGTCGCAGCAAAGGGCGGTTCCTCGTTCAAGGCGCAGTCGCGGAAATCGTCCAGATAGACGAAGAGGTCGTGGTGCTCGGCGAGCCGCGCCAGAATTTCCTGCGTGTAGATGCCGATGCCAGTGAAGGGATTGCGGAGCGGCCGCCCGTCCACACCGATTCGCAAGCGCTTCATGCAGGCCCCGATGCCACGCGACGAGAGCCCTCTGCGGGGTCCGCAACGCTGCGGCGGTCGCCCACTCCCTCCGCCGCGGCGACGCATGCGCTGCCGTTGTCCGGCTCTCCGGAGGCGGGACGAAGAGGCGCAAATGACGAGCTCCCCACCCGGCACCTCCCCTCAGGCCGGCCGCAGTTCCGCGTCCAGGTCGTGGTCGTCGCAGAAGTAGAAGAAGTTGTCGCGCAGCTCCGCGATGCGAGCGTCCGGCGGCACCTCGATCTCCATCACCAGCGAGAAGATGGGGGTGCCCGTATGGGCGGCTCGCTCGGTCACCGTGTCCAGGTTGTAGATGTTGATGTTGCGGGAGGAGAAGAATCCCGCCACGAGGTGAACGATGCCGGGGTGGTCCATGGCGGTGACGCTGACGGTGTAGGGGATGCGTCCCTGCACGTCGCCGCGCTCGCCGGTGAGACGGAAGAGGAAGGCGAGGTCCATCTCCTTGGCGAGCTTGACGAGACGCGTCTCCAGCCGCTGCAGGTGCAGCGCGCCGCCGGTGACCGACATCAAGACCGCGAACTCGCCGCCGAGCACGGTCATGCGACTGTCCTCGATGGAGAGGTTGAGGTCATGCACCACCTTGGCGACCTCGTTGACGACGCCCGGGCGGTCCTGGCCGATGGTGGAGATCACCGCGCGGCTGATGGTGGAGGCGTTGCCGATGGTCGATGCCCTTCTCATTGGCCATCCTCCGCAGCGGGCCTTCCGGTTGCGCCAGCGCTTGCCACCAGCGCGGCGCGCAGGCGCGCGCCGAGTTCGGCGGCCGGAACGCGCTGTTGGGTCATGGTGTCGCGGTCGCGAATGGTTACGGTGTCGTCCTCCTCGAGGGTGCGGAAGTCGATCGTAATGCACATGGGCGTGCCCACCTCGTCGTGGCGGCGGTATGCCTTGCCGATGTTGCCGATGTTCTCGAACAGGATGCGGCCGAGACCCAGCCGCTGCAGTTCGCCCTTGATGGCGCGCGCCCGCGCCACCAGCCCGTCGTGGTTGCGCTTGAGCGGGATGACGGCGGCCTTGATGGGCGCCAGATGCGGCTTGAGCGAGAGCACCGTGCGCTGGCCGCCGTTGTCGAGCTGCTCGACGCGGTAGCCTTCGTTCAGCACCGCCAGCACGCCGCGGTCAACCCCGGCAGACGGCTCGATCACCCAAGGCACGCTCCAGCGCTTCGCCTGCTGGTCGTGAACCGCGAGGCGGACGCTGGAATCGGGGTTGGGCATCACCTCGGCATGAATGTCAAGGCCGTCTTGGTTGCGGGTGTGGGAACCGAGATCGAAGTCGGTGCGGTTGGCAATGCCTTCGAGCTCCTCCACGCCGTGGGGGAAGCGATACATGATGTCCACGGTGGCCTTGGAGTAATGCGCCGTTTCCTCGGCCGGAACGTGGTGAAGGGCGAGATGCGCGCGCGCGACGCCCTGCTGCACCCACCAGTCCGTGCGCTCCTGCACCCAGCGCTCGTGCCACTCCTCGTCGGTTCCCGCCTCGACGAAGAACTCGAGCTCCATCTGCTCGAATTCGCGCACGCGGAAGATGAAGTTGCGCGGCGTGATCTCGTTGCGGAACGCCTTGCCGATCTGGGCGATGCCGAACGGCGGCTTGCGGGAGGTGGAGTCGAGCACGTTGCGGAAGTTGGTGAAGATCGACTGCGCGGTCTCGGGGCGCAGATACGCGAACGAGGAGCCGTCGTCGATGGGGCCCACGGAGGTGCGGAACATCAGGTTGAAGGGGCGCGGTTCGGTGAGGTCGTCGGAGCCGCAGCGGGGGCAGCGGCCGCCTTCGACATGATCCGCGCGCCAGCGATTCTTGCAGGTGCGGCAGTCCTGCAACGGATCGGCGAAGGTGTCTTCGTGCCCGGAATAGCGCAGCACCTTGGGATTGGTGAGGATGGAGGAGTCGAGCCCTTCCACATCGTCCCGCTCATGGACCATGGCGCGCCACCACGCCGACTTGAGGTTGTTCTTCAGCTCCACCCCGAGGGGTCCATAGTCGTAGATGCCCTGCAGCCCCCCGTAAAGCTCGCTGGCCTGATACAGAAACCCTCGTCGCTTGGCGAGTGCGACAAGCTCATCCATGCTCTCGGCAGTCACGGAAAGTCTCCGGGTCCGGTGATGTGCGCGGCCAGGGCGGGATGTTATCGCAGCTAACGCCCAAGGTGCCGGCGCCGTAGAACGCGGCAGCAACTGTCGGCACGGCCTGCCTGCCTTCCGAGAAGCCAGGAGCCCTCAGCCGGGGAAGCATCCCCGACCGCCGACGCGCAGGGAAGTGCCGGCAATTCCCCCATCGCCGGGGGCGTGCTTCCATGCAAGGAGCCCTCAGCCGGGGAAGCATCCCCGACCGCTGACGCGCAGGGAAGTGCCGGCAATTCCCCCATCGCCGGGGGCGTGCTTCCATGCAAGGAGCCCTCAGCCGGGGAAGCATCCCCGACCGCTGACGCGCAGGGAAGTGCCGGCAATTCCCCCATCGCCGGGGGCGTGCTTCCATGCAAGGAGCCCTCAGCCGGGGAAGCACCCCCGACCGCTGACGCGCAGGGAAGTACCGGCAATTCCCCCATCGCTGGGGGCGTACTTCCATGCAAGGGCGCGCAGGATGCCATCCGCTCCGAAATGCGGCCGGCGCACATGGGCTAGCAGCTTGTCGGACTTCGGACGGCGCAAGCTGGCCGAATGCCGACAGGGTGACAGGACGGCTTGGGCTGGGGCAGGAAGCGTTGCCGAAAGGCAACGGTTCTTGTGGCGCTAGTGGTTCCTCGAGCGGGCGCAAGCGAATGCGACGGCCAAGGTGACTACCAATGCCAGCAGCCAGGTGTGGCCGAAGCGGACGAATGGGGTCTGGCCGTGGACAATGTGGAAGGCGCCGTCGAGAACGCCGGCCCGGAACTGGGGCAACGCCGGGACATCGTTCGTCGTCTTGCCGGCCACCAACGCTCGTGCCGGTACGGCCTGTCCGCGCTCGTCAACGATTGCGGTGATGCCGTTGTTGGTGGCGCGAAGCAGATAGCGCCCCGTCTCGACGGCGCGCATCCGGGCGATCTGCATGTGCTGGTGCGGGCCGGTGGAGGCGCCAAACCACGTGTCGTTGCTCACCGTGACCAGCGCAGCGGCTTCGGCAGCATCGCGACGCACCATGTCGGGATAGGCGATCTCGTAGCAGATGGCCATAGCGAGGGGCACGCCGCCTGCGAGCAGGAGCGGCTGCTCTGCCCCCCCCGGACGAGAGCGAGACATGGGCAGGTCGAAGAAGCCGATGAGGCCGCGCAGCAAGCCTTCGAGTGGCACGTATTCGCCGAACGGCACCAGCCGCCGCTTGAGATAGGTGCCACCGCCGGTCGAGACCGCGCCGTTGTGGAGCGCATATCCATCCCCTGTGGCATGTGCAACCGGGATTCCGAGCACGAGGTCGGCATCGCCTTCCTCCTCCGCCGCGTCGAGGTAGGCGCCGGCCATGTGCAGATAGACGGGAATCGCCGCCTCGGGCCAAATCACGATGTCGCGATCCGCCACCGGCCCTGTGAGGTGGCGATAGCGCTCGAGGATCATCTGCCGAGACTCCGGCAGCCACTTCATCTCCTGCGGCACATTGCCCTGCACCATCGCAACGGTGCGGGATTCGCCTCGTTCGGTCCAAGACACGCCGGCAAGTGCGGCGGCGAGCAGCCACGGCAACCCTGCCCACACCAGCGCCATGCGCGACCGGAACGCGACAGCCAGGTTCGCGGTCGACAACACCGCCGCCAGCGACACCAGCAGCACGCCCCCCACGGGCGCCAGCGCCAGCAGCGGCGTGTCGAGCATCGCGTAACCGGCGAAGAGCCACGGAAAGCCGGTGAGCACCCAAGTCAGGAGCCATTCGAAGAGCACCCACACGGAGGCGAAGAGCGCTGCGTCCACACAGGGTTTGGCATCGCCTCCCATGCGTTTCCGCAGCGCCCAGAACATCCACGCCGTAAGCGCCGGAAACACTGCCATGCCAGCCACGAACAGCGCCACCAGAAACGTCGCCAGCGCCAGCGGCGCAGCGCCGTACACGTGGATGCTGACGTAGATCCACGACCCGCCAGCCGCATACTTGCCGACGCCGTAAAGCCAGCCGAGAAACAGAACCGCGACGCTTCCCGTCGCGCGCCTCAGCAGCAGGAACAAGCCGCCGACGGAGACGGCGAGCAGCGGCCAAACGTCAAACGGCGCCAGCGCCAGCGGCAGCAAGCCGCCAGCGGCCAGGGCAAGGAATGGGGTCGCCAGCCGACGAAGCGTCGGACGAACCCTCGCGAGCCGTGCCGTCAAGCCTCGCGCGTCAGATACAGGAGGTTGATGCGGCGGCTGTCGGCGTTCAGCACCCGGAACTCAAAGCCGTCGAAGGTGACCGCCTCCTCCCGCGTCGGCAGATGGCCGAACTTGCGCAGCACGAGGCCGCCGATGGTGTCGAATTCGTCGGCGGCGAAGGTGCAGGCGAAGTACTCGTTGAAGTCCTCGATGGGCGTCGTCGCCTTGACGGTGTAGCAGCCGCCGCCCTGGGGACGGATGAAACTGTCGTCGTCGGTGTCGTGTTCGTCCTCGATGTCGCCGACGATCTGCTCCAGCACATCCTCGATGGTAACCGCGCCGGCGACGTTGCCGTATTCGTCGATCACCACCGCCATGTGGTTGCGGGTGGCGCGGAAGTCCTGCAGCAGCACGTTCAGGCGCTTGCTCTCCGGCACCATCGTCACGGGGCGGATGTGGTCCTTGATGTCGAACTCGTCGGTGTCTCGGGCAAGCGCCAGCGGCAGCATGTCCTTGGCGTGGAGGATGCCGCGCATGTCATCCATGTCCTCGCCGGTCACCGGGAAGCGCGAGTGGGTGGACTCGACGATGGTGGGCAGGAAGTCCTCCACCCGGCTGTCGATGGAGACGGTGACGAGTTGCGAGCGCGGAATCATGATGTCGCGCGCACGCATGTCGGCGACGCCGATGGCGCCGTGGATGATGTTCAGGGCTTCAAGGTCCAGAAGCTGGCGCTCGCTGGCGTCCTTGAGCATTTCGAGGAGTTCGCGACGGTCTGCCGGTTCCCCCGAGAAGAGGTCCGCGACCCAGTTCCGCCAGGTCTTGCCGTTGTCGTCTTGGCCGCTCATTGATGGGGTCCGTACGGGTTGTCGATGCCGAGTCGCGCCAGCAGCGTCACTTCCTGCGCCTCCATGGCGCGCGCCTCGTCGGGCGAAGCATGGTCCATGCCAAGGAGGTGGAGCACGCCATGCACCACGAGATGCGCGTAGTGATGCGCCAGCGGCTTGCCCTGGGCGCGCGCTTCCTCCGCCACGACCGGCGCACAGATGGCGATGTCACCGAGGACGCCAGCCTCCTCGCCAGCCGGGAATGCCAGCACGTTGGTGGCGGCGGTGCGCTGGCGGAAGCGGCGGTTCAGGTCTGTGCCCTCGCCGCGATCGACGATGCGAACGCAAACGTCGCTTTGCTCGCCGTTCAAGGCGCACTCGGTCCAATGCCGCAGCAATGCCGGTGCCGGCGTCTGCGCGTCGCAGGCAAGCTGCACGTCAACGCTCATCGGCTGCCTCGCTGTGTCTCGCCGCCCGGGCGTCGCCATCGGTTTGACTGCGACGTGCATCGTCGCGTGCGTAGGCCTCGACGATGCGCTTGACGAGGGGATGCCGAACCACGTCCTTGGAACCGAAGCGGGTGAAGCTCAGGCCCTCGACATCCTTGAGCGCGTGCAGGACGTGAACCAGCCCCGAACGTTGCCCCTGCGGCAGATCGATTTGGGTGATGTCGCCGGTGATGACGGCGGTGGAGCCGAAGCCGATGCGGGTCAGGAACATCTTCATCTGTTCCATCGTCGTGTTCTGGCTCTCGTCGAGGATGATGAAGGCGCCGTTGAGCGTGCGCCCGCGCATGAAGGCGAGCGGCGCGACCTCGATGACGTTGCGGTCGATGAGCTTGTTGACGCGCTCGACGCCGAGCATCTCGTAAAGGGCGTCGTACAGGGGGCGCAGGTAGGGGTCGATCTTCTGTGCCAGGTCGCCGGGCAGGAAGCCGAGCTTCTCGCCGGCCTCCACCGCTGGCCGCACCAGCAAGATGCGCGAGACGGCATTGTTCTCCAACGCCTCCACGGCACAGGCAACGGCGAGGTAGGTCTTGCCGGTGCCGGCGGGGCCGACGCCGAAGTTGACGTCGTTGGCGCGGATGAGTTCGACATAGCGCCGCTGGTTGCCGCCGCGAGGCTTGACCGGTTTCCTGCGCGTGCGGACGACGAGCTCGTCAGCCACATCGCCACCCAACAGTTCGTCCACACCGGCCTCTTGCAGGAACAGATGCACCATGCTGGCGTCGAGGGCATCCCGCTCCTGGGTTTCGACATACAGCTGCGACAGCAGCGCACCGCCAGCCTGCACCGGTCGTGCCGGGCCGGATATGCGAAAGGCGTTGCCGCGGCCTCGGATGCGGATGCCGAGCCGTCGTTCGAGTTGCCTCAGGTTCTGGTCGAACGGCCCGCACAGGGCTGCCAGACGGCGGGAATCGGCGGGTTCCAGATTGACGTTCGTGGTGTGCGCCACGACGGCGGGCGAGTCGTCGGCCAAGTACTTCGCTTTGCTTCCCCCTTGGACCGTCAGAGAATAGCGGTGTTCCCCGGCGTGTCAACGCCGGTGATGCCGCACCAGCAGTTCTCATTTTGGCGTCTGGCTTCGCTGTCAGGCGCATTGCACCCCGCGTTTCGGACCCAATCCGGGCCAAATCGACCGGCAGACCCGTCCAGTTGAGGGGGCTGAAGGCCAAAATGAGAATTGCTGATGCCGCACTAGCGCGCCCTTGCGGGCGCGTCGGCAGTTCGCTTCGCGAACTGCTTGGCCTTCGGGCTCGCATTCGCTCGCGCCTTCAGCTGGGAGGTAAGCGACCGTTCTCCAACTCGACAGTTTCTGCGGCGCTTACCTTGCATGGAAGTACGCCTCCGGCGACGGGGACACGCCCGAACTTCCCTGCGCGTCAGCGGTCGAGGAAGCTTCCCCGGCTGAAGGCTCCTTTGTGTCTCGCTTTGGCTTGTGCAGTGTCTGGCGCCGTCCTCCGGAGGAGGGCGTCCCTCGGGGGGAGGGCGTCCCTCCTCCCTATGGGGAGTGGTCCCGGCAGGCAAGTCGACGCAGTCGCCGGTTGCGAACGGCCATGCGCCACGTCAGCGCCACAAGAACCGTTGCCTTTCGGCAACGCTTCCTGCCCCAGCCCAGGCCGTCCTGTCACCCTGTCGGCATTCGGCCAGCTCGCGCCGTCCGAAGTCCGCTGCCAGCGCCACAAGAACCGTTGCCTTTCGGCAACGCTTCCTGCCCCAGCCCAGGCCGTCCTGTCACCCTGTCGGCATTCGGCCAGCTCGCGCCGTCCGAAGTCCGCTGCCAGCGCCACAAGAACCGTTGCCTTTCGGCAACGCTTCCTGCCCCAGCCCAGGCCGTCCTGTCACCCTGTCGGCATTCGGCCAGCTCGCCGTCCGAAGTCCGACAGGCTGTCAGGCAAATTCAAGGTGAGACACTGCCGATGCCGCGCATGAAGGCGGCGATGCGTTGACGGCTAGACGACCGTGCCGCAAGCGGCATGCGTCGTCGGCTGCGCCACCCGTCATTCCCCCTTGGGGGAGTCGAAAAGCCTGGCTGGCTCTCTTCCGAGAGGGTGGGCACTCCCGCAACGTCGATTCGGGGTGCTTCGTCCTTATCTCCCCGCAACCCACGCCGAACCCAACCTCAAGCCTCCGTCACCTCCCCCCGCAGCGAGTTCGGCAAGGCCTCGGTGATCATCACCGGAACCAACTCGCCCACGAGATCCTTCCCGGCGCGGAAGTTGACCACCCGATTGTCCTCCGCGCGGCCCTGCAGCTGCCCCGGATCGAGCTTCGATGGTCCGGTCACGAGCACCGTGCAGGTCGTTCCCACCAACGCCTCCGCGTGTGCCGCAGCCTGGCGCCGAAGCTGATCCTGCAAGATCGCCAGCCGACGCTTCTTCACTTCCATCGGCGTCGGGTCCGGCAGCGTCGCGGCCGGCGTGCCTGGGCGCGGGCTGTAGATGAAGCTGAACGAGATGTCGTAGTCCACTTCGCGCACGAGATCGAGGGTCGCATCGAAGTCCCGGTCCGTCTCGCCGGGAAAGCCGACGATGAGGTCTGTGGAGAGATGGATGTCCGGCCTCGCCGCCCGGATGCGACGGATCTTCGACTTGTACTCGAGCGCCGTGTGGCCACGCTTCATCATCGCCAGCACCCGGTCGGAACCGGACTGGATCGGCAGATGCAGGTGGCTGACGAGCTCCGGAATGTCGCGATACGCCTCCACCAACGTGTCGGTGAACTCCACCGGGTGCGACGTGGTGAAGCGAATACGGTCGATGCCCGGCACGTCTGCGGCATAGGCGATGAGTTCGGCGAGGTCCGCCTGGTCGCCGTCGATGGAACCGCGATAGGCGTTCACGTTCTGGCCGAGGAAGTTGATCTCCCGCGCGCCCTGCCGAGTCAGCGTCGTCACCTCGCGCATCACGTCCGCCACCGGGCGGCTCACCTCCTCGCCGCGGGTGTAGGGCACGACGCAGAAGCTGCAGTACTTGCTGCAGCCCTCCATCACCGAGACGTACGCGGACGGCCCTTCGGCACGCGGCGCCGGCAGTCGGTCGAACTTCTCGATTTCGGGGAAGCTCACGTCCACCACGGGTGCCTTGGAGGCGCGGGCGTCCTCGATCAGTTCCGGCAGCCGATGCAGTGTCTGCGGCCCGAACACCACGTCCACATAGGGTGCCCGCCGGGCGATGGCCTCGCCCTCCTGGCTCGCCACGCAGCCGCCGACGCCGATGACGACTCCCGGCCGGGCGCGCTTGAGCGCCTTCCAGCGGCCGAGTTCGTGAAACACCTTCTCCTGCGCCTTCTCGCGGATGGAGCAGGTATTGAGCAGGAGCACATCCGCCTGGTCCGGCGCGTCCACCAGCGCTGCCGAGTCGTTCTCGCGCAAGAGATCCGCCATGCGCGCCGAGTCGTACTCGTTCATCTGGCAGCCGTGGGTCTTGACGTAGAGCTTCATGCTTCGGTCCTGGGAGCTTGCGCTGCAAGAGAGCCTGCGCCGAAAGAGACTGTCGTGTCGGAGAGGGAAGCGTACGTCTTTTTCGCAGTTTCCGCGCCAGCGAAACTGCCAAGCCGCCGCGAAGCGGCGCCGGTCGCTTGAAAAATGTCGGGCATTGCCGGTAAATGGCGCCAAGCCAAGCCAAGGCCGCTGCGACCATGAGCGACGACAAGAGCCACATCTATCGCATCTATTTCCACAGCCACGGGCAGATCTACGAGGTGTACGCACACTCGATCTACCAGAGCGACCTCTACGGCTTCGTGGAGATCGAGGACTACATCTTCGGCAAGAAGTCGAAGATGGTGATCGATCCGAGCGAGGACAAGCTGCGCACCGAGTTCGAGAGCGTGCAGCGCAGCTACATCCCGATGCATGCGGTGATCCGCATCGACGAGGTGGAGAAGGAAGGCACGGCGAAGATCACCGACAGCAAGGGCAGCAACATCACGCCCTTCCCAATGCCCATGCCCGACAAGAAAGGCTGACGCCCCACAAGGGAGGAACCATGACAGACGCCGCACCCGAAGACCCCGCCGAACTCGTGCTCAAAGAGCGCCGCGGCCATGTGCTGGTGCTTGCCCTCAATCGGCCCCGACGCCACCACGCCCTCAATCGCGCCCTCGCAGGGAGTCTTGCGCAGGCGTTGCAGGCCGCCGAGGCGGACGAGGAGGTGCGGGTTGTGGTACTGACCGGCAGCGGCAGCAAGGCGTTCTGCGCCGGCGCCGACATGCTGGAGGTGTCGGGCGTCGGGCCAACTTCCACGCCGCCGAGCGGCGAGCAGCCCACCGGCGCGGCCGGCAATGCCTACGCCGCACTGGCGGCCATGTCCTGCCCCGTGATCGCAGCCGTGAACGGCTATTGCTACGGCGGCGGCGCCCACCTCGCCATCGGCTGCGACATCCGCCTCGCCTCCACCACCGCGACCTTCCGACTGCCCGGCGCCGAATACGGCCTCGTGGTGGCCGCCGCAACCCTGCCGCGCTTGGTAGGGGCAGCCAAGGCCAAGGAACTCATCTACACCACCCGTCGCTTCGACGCCGCCGAAGCGCACCGATGGGGCCTCGTCAGCACGGTACACAAACCGGAAGACCTGATGCCGGCAACCCTCGACATGGCGGCGCAGGTAGCGGCCAACTCGCCAGCCGCGGTGCAGGCGTCCAAGGCGGTGATCGACGCCGCCACGCTGTCCGAGGAAGCGGATGCGCTGGAGCTCGACTACAACCGCAAGCTGCGCGGGAGCCCGGAACAGTCTCGGCGCTTCCGCGACGCAACACGTCGCGTAACGGGGCGTTGATGGGACGCTTCGGGTCAGCCGAGAGGATGCCTGCGTGGCGTTCGGCAGCTAGCTTCCAGCCTTTGGCGAGGCTCTGATCGACCGCATTGGCGCGGCCTCCCCCTCGGAAAGGCGTCTCGTCGCCCTCGCTACGCGCACTCATGAATACTCCGGGCTAGCGCCACAGGAAACCGTTGCCTTTCGGCAACGCTTCCTGCCCCAGCCCAGGCCGTCCTGTCACCCTGTCGGCATTCGGCAGCTTGCGCCGTCCGAAGTCCGACAGGCTGCTAGTCGCGGATCCCCCCGGCCATCTTCCGCAGTTCCTCCACGAACGCCTGCGGCTGGTCGAGGAAGACGTGGTGCTGGGCATCCCGGATCATCGCCACCTTGGGCTCGCCGGGCAGGAGTTCGAGCATGTGTTCGAGGGTGCGGGCGGTGAAGGAGTCGCTGTTCTCGCCGTAGATGATGCCAACCGGCATCGCCAGATCCGTGTAATCCTCCGGCTGCCGCTCGCCGCCCTTCAGGGTCATGGGCAGTTCCTCGTCGAACTTCCATGCCCAGCCGCCGCCATCGACGCGCATGAGGGAGTTGCGGGCGATGTACTCCATCACGTAGTCGTTCTCGCATGGCTGCGGCGGGAACAGGCGGAAGCGCGCCTGGGCGGTTTCGCGGTCCGGATAGGCCTTGGCGCGACCGCCGCCCATCATCGGGTAGTCCCGGGCTGGCTCGTCCGGCGCGCGAATGCCTGAATCCACCAGGATGAGCGCGCCGAAGCGGTGCGGGAAGAGGTTCGCTGCCTTCGCCGCCATCATGCCGCCGAAGCTGTGACCCACCGCGATCACGTCGTTGTCGAGCCCCGCGTCGTCGCAGACGGCGACGATTTCGGCGGCGTAGGTCTCGGCGTCGTAGCCATAGCGATAGTCGGAGTCGCCCATGCCGGTGAGGTCCATGGCGGCGACGCGGTAGTCGTTCGCCAGTTGCGGGGCGATGAAGTCCCACCAACGCCGGTGCGCGTTCATGCCGTGGATCAGCAGCATGCCGGGCTTGCTGGCGTCGTCATGCCACGTCTGATACACGACGTCGCACTCGTCCACTTCCACGGAATGCGCCTCGGACGGCGTCTCCACCGCCTGCCAGAACCAGTCCGGCACCGTGGTCTCCGTGCGTTCCCTGTCCCAACGCGCCATCGCGCTCCGCCTGTCGTCTGCCTGAGTCGCCAAGCCAATCACGTCAACGCCGCATCGGCAAGGCGTTGCGGAAAACCGTCCGCCACCCACGAACCGAGCACAGCCATTCAGACGCCACCAAGGGGCGCGGAACACACTTGGATTACACTCGCACCGAACAAGCGTTGTCTTGGTTGCAGGAGATCTGGATTGGCGGAACCGAATATTGCGCAGAAAGCGCCCTATCGCATCGATGTGGAGGCGGGAGGCAGGTACTTCTGGTGTGCCTGCGGCAAGAGCGCGGATCAGCCGTTCTGCGATGGCTCGCATCAAGGCAGCGAATTCACCCCGGTGCGCTACGACGCCACGGAGGATGCCACGTTGTTCTTCTGCGGCTGCAAGCACACGGGCAATGTGCCTTTGTGCGACGGTACGCACAACGACCTGTAAGCCCCGGCGCCCTGACATCCACGCGGGCTCGGCGACGTCAGGCAATGTGCGTCCGCCGGCGGGGCAATGGTGGAACTCGGCCGACAGGCGTCGAATCGGATTAGGGGAATCGAACTAGCACACGGACAGTCGGTGGCCCTGTCGCCGGCGAGCCAATGAATATGCGCGCCTCCATCCTGAGAAACCTGTTCAAGCGGAAGCCTCGGCTCGACCACGCCGAGGCGTCCGTCCGTCTTGCTGCGGTGGAGGCGCTCGGCGACGACCAGGCCGTTCTCGGCCGGATGTTCCGAGACGACGACTCGAGAGAGGTTCGCCTGGCAGCTCTGGCGCGGCTCACAGACGCCAGCGCCATCGCCGCCGGACTCGACGACCCCTCCACGCAAGCCGATGCCGCGCGTCGCCTCCTTGCCTTGACCGACGATCTGCCCAGCGACCTGCGTGCCCACGTGGCGGTGGCTCGAATCGAATTGAGCGAGGCACAGGACGAGAGCGTTGCTGCTGCGGCCGCCGCCCGCATCGACGATCCCGAACAGCGCCTGGCTGCCCTGCTGAAGAATCCGAGCACCCGCATTCGCGCCTCGGTGGTGGACGACGTGTGGGATGTGGATCTCCTTGCCGTGGTCGAGCGCGCCTCGCGAGGCCGCGACAAGGGGCTGTACCGCCTGGCGCGGGAACGCATCGCCGAGCAACGCAAGGGGCAGGCGAAGCGCCAGGACGAGCAGGCGGAATTGCAGCGTCTGTGTGCTGCGGCGGAGCAGGTGGCGAACGACGACCCGCACTACGACGCCAAGCGCGACGCCATCGAGCACGAATGGCAGCAACTGCTGCAAGCGGTGAAGAGCACCGATGCGAACCTGGCGCGGTTCGGCACCGCCACTCGCGACCTCGAGTCGCTGCAAGGGGGGCTTCCCGAGCGCCGGGCGCAAGCTCCCGAAGAGCCTCCGCCCATGCGAGAGGCGGAACCCGAAGCCCCCGCAGACACGGAGACGCCCGAACCGACGCCCGCCGAACGTGTGCAGGCACTCATCGCACGTGCGGATCAGATCGTGGTCCATGACGCGTTGACGACGGATGCCGTCGCATCGCTGGCCGAGGAGCTCGAGGCGCTGCGGGACGCTCGGACCGGGCCGGAGGCGGAACCGGCGCCCGACGCAACCGAGCCGCCGACCGAAGCTGGCGTGGAGGAAGCGGTGGCAGTGGCCGATGCCGAATCCCCGGAAGTCGCCGCTCTGACACGCAAGGCCGGCCAACGGATTGCAGCTCTGCAACGCGCCTTGGAACTGCAGCCGAGCGCCGTCGAGCTTGCAGCGCAGTCGTTCCCGGAGCAGGCACAGGACGAGACGTGGCAGTCAATCTCCGAATGGCTCGGCGCTGCCCGTGACCTCAGGCGGGACGCGCGCGCGTTGCAGCGACGCTATGGCTGGCCCAAGGACATGCCGAAGCCGGCGCCGCTTGATGGCCTGGCCACGGTCCTCGCCCAAGCCAACACCGCAATCGAGATTGCCGGGCAGCGCCTGCAGGCGTTGGCGAAGGAAGTTGCGGACATCCTCGGCAAGTTCGAGACCGCCATCGGCGAGGGGGCGGTGCGCGAGGCCATTGACCACGAGCGCACGGCGCGGGATCTCGTTCCCTTCGTGCCGCGGGATCGCGCCCGTTCGCTGCAGGCGCAGCTCGGCAGCCTTTCCACCCGGCTGCGGGAACTGCGCGACTGGCGCACCTTCGCCGAGAGCCCCAAGCGCGAGGGCTTGTGCGAACGCATGGAGGAACTGGCCGGCAAGCCCTTGGCGCCGCAACCGCAAGCCGATGAAGTGAAGTCTCTGCGGGCGCAGTGGAACGAGCTTGGTCGCGTCGCATCGCGTCGCGATCAGGAATTGCAGCGACGCTTCGACGAGGCGGCCGAACGCGCCTTCGAGCCTTGCCGCGCGCATTTCGCGGAACTGTTCGAACGCCGTGCCTACAACCTGGAGCAACGTCGGACAATCGTCGATGTGCTCGAGGACTACGTTGCAAGCGAGCAGTGGCGGAGCAGCGACTGGACCGGCGTCGAGCGGGTGCTGCGCACGGCGCGTTCCGAGTGGCGCGGCTACTACCCGGTGGATCGTCGGGCGGGCCGCAAGGTGGAGGCGCGCTTCAACGAACTCACCGCCACCATTCACGATCACCTGAAGTCGCAATGGGACGCCAATTCGGCGCAGCTCGAATCCATCGTCGCCCAGGCGGCCGCAGCTCGGGCGTCGGAAGCGCCGCTGCCGGAACGCATCGAGGTGTTGAAGTCGCTGCAGCAGCAGTGGAAGGAGGCAGGGCCCGTGCCGCGCCGTGTCTCGCAGCGCCTTTGGCGCCAGTTCCGCGACGAATGCGACCCGGTTTTCGCGGAGCGGGAGGCGGCGCGTGAGGATCGGGCGGAGCAGTTCCGCAAAACCACGGGCGAAGCCGAGGCGCTGATCGACGAGCTGCGCGCCTTGGTGGACAGCACTTCGCCGTTGGACGAGCGCGAGGTGGCTGACTTGCGGGCGCGAACGGCCGCGACCGGCAACTTGCCGAGGCGCTTGCTGCGACGTCTCGACGAGGCCGTCGCCGATGTGGAACACGCCCTCTCCGCGCAGCGTGCCGCCAGCAAGCGCGAGTCGGAGCTTGCCTGGCTTGCCAGGGTGGAGGAAGTGGACCGCGCCTTCGCCGAGGCTGCGGCGAACGACCAGCTCGAGGCCTGGCGTGAAGCCGCCGGCGAATACGCATCGCTCTTTGCCGCCCGCTTCGAGGACGAGGACGATGAAGAGGATGAGGATCCGCACCAACTCGCCGTCGTCAGCGAAATCGAGGCGGAGACGGCCTCGCCGGAGGCAGACCAGAACCTGCGCCTCGCGCTCTCCATCGAGCGTCTGAACGGCGACCTCAGCGGCGAGCGCAACGCATCCGCCGACCATCGTTCCCTTGCGCTGCGCTGGTGCGCAGCACCGGCGACGGCTGAGGAAGCGTTGCGAAAGCGCTTCTTCGAGGCGTTGCGGACGCTGGTGGCCGGACACGGAGGCTCCTGACAATCGTGTCGGCGAGTCGCGGCGGAGCACCGGTGCTCTCCGCGCCGGCACAGAGCATTGCTCGGTCGCTTTTCGACCGCGCGCCGGAAGAGGTGGCACCGGCGCTGGTCGGTGCGCTGCTTGCCCATGACGACGTTGTCGGTCGCATTGTGGAAACCGAAGCCTATGCCGCCAGCGACGATCCGGCGGCGCACGCGTTCCGTGGCCGAACGGCGCGCACCGAAGTGCTGTTCGGGCCCGCAGGTCGGGCGTATGTGTTCCGCACCCGCCAGCACCACTGCCTGAACGTCGCCGTGCAGGAGTGCGGCGTACCCGGCTGCGTGCTGATCCGCGCCTTGGAGCCGGTGGCCGGAGTCGAAGTGATGCGAGCAAGGCGGGGCAAGGTGGATGATGGCCGCCTGACGAACGGTCCGGCAAAGTTGTGTCAGGCGTTGGACGTGGACATGCGCTGTTACGGGGACGATCTCTGCGACGGGAGAGGGCTTCGCTTGTTGCCGGGGACTGGGCCAAGGGCCTGTGTGGTGGCCGGTCCGCGAATCGGCATCACCGCAGCCAGAGACAGGCCGTGGCGCTTTTGCGACACACAAAGCCGCTTCGTCTCGCACCCACGACCACCGGCGATGCGTCGCTGACTCGACAGACTAGCAGCCTGTCGGACTTCGGACGGCGCAAGCTGGCCGAATGCCGGCAGGGTGACAGGACGGCTTGGGCTGGGGCAGGAGGCGTTGCCGAATGGCAACGGTTCTTGTGGCGCTGGGATGTCTCCGGGAGGGAGGGGCCGTCTCGCCCTCCCTCCGGGGACGCGGCGCCCTTGAGATCACCGACGGGTGCAGGATCCCCTGGCCGCGCGAGTCAGGAGAGCCCCCTCCGAAGCCTTGCAAGAACTGCGTCCAAGGCCAGGCTCAAGCCGCAGAGTCCAGCCACTTGTGCATCCGCACCGCCGCCTCCTGACCCTGGTAATAGCCGGGGATGGTCTTGCCGGGCGCGAATCCGGCATCGCGATAGAAGCGCTGGGCGCCGCGGTTGCGCGCGCGGACTTCGAGGTCGATGCGGGCAAGGCCGGCCGTGTGCGCCGTCAAGGTCAGCCAATCGAGCAGCTCCCGCCCCAGCCCCTGGCGGCGGCAGCGGGGATCCACGGCAAGCAGGTTGAGGTGCCCGGTCTCGTAACCAAGCCGCATCGCCGCGAAGCCCATCAGTGTGCCTGGGGCGGCGTCTGGCAGCGGCGTTTGCAGCCGCGAGACGATTACGGAGGACTCGACGTCGCGAATCATGGCGCGGATCGCTTCGGGTCGCCAGCGCCATTGCAGGCCGCGCTCGATCTCGTCGCGTGACATGCGGGCGATGTCGCCCGCATCGCGCATGGCGGCAAGTTCGATGGCGGTGAATCGCGTTTCCATTGTATGGTTCAGTGCGTCAGCTTGCGTCGCACCGCTGGCCGGGGAGGGCAATCGTCCGAGGCGCGACGAGCCGCTTTCGCGAGCCCCGCGATGTGGCTCGTGGCAGCCATGCCGCCGTGCGGCGGGCCAATTGCGACACAGCGCGTCGTACACACAAGGAGCAAGGTTTGGACTTCGACAAGGTCACGCTGGATTTCGAGCACAACGCAGCGACGCTGCGATTCAACCACCCTGAGGTGCTGAACGCCATCGGTTCCGACATGATGCAGGGCCTCGATGCGGCCTTGAGCGAGGTGGAGGACCCCAACAACGGCATCCGCTGCCTGCTCATCACCGGGGCCGGACGCGGATTCTGTGCCGGCGCCAACCTGTCGGGGCGCGGCGACGGCAAGGGCGGCGCAGGCGCCACCTTGCGCACCTCGTACCACCCTTTGTTCTTCCGCATGAGAGAGCTCGACATGCCGATCGTCACAGCGGTCAATGGCGCCGCAGCAGGTGTCGGCATGAGCTTCGCCCTGTTCGGCGACATCGTCTGCGCGTCGAAGGGCGCGTTTTTCCTGCAGGCGTTTGCCCGCATCGGCCTTGTGCCCGATGGCGGCGCCACGTTCTTCCTGCCACGCATGGTCGGCTGGGGCAGGGCGATGGAGCTGTCCCTCCTGGCCGAGCGCCTGCCGGCGGAGCGCGCCTACGAGTGGGGCTTGGTGAACCGGCTCTATGACGACAACGACGCCCTCATGGAAGGCGCCACCGCCATCGCGGCGCAGCTTGCGGGTGGCCCATCGTCCCTCGCCATGATCCGGCAAGCCTACTGGGCAAGCTGGGACAACACCTACGAGCAGCAGCTTGACCTCGAAGCCCGCTTGCAGGCGCGCGCCGGGCGCACGAAAGACTACGCGGAGGGCGTTTCCGCCTTCCTGCAGAAGCGAGACGCCCAGTTCAAGGGCGCATAGAGGCGACGGGAGGGATGTCCATGCAAGGTCGAGTTGCGCTGGTTACCGGCGGTGGACGTGGCGTCGGTCGCGCCATCTCGTTGGCGCTGGCCGCCGATGGCGCCGCGGTTGCCGTCAACTATCGTCGCGACAGGGCCGCGGCCGAAGACACGGTAGCGCAGATCCGCGATGGCGGCGGCAAGGCGGACGCATACCACGCGTCCGTGGACGACTACGACCAGAACGCCGATATGGTTGCCGAGATAGAGGCGGACTTCGGCGCCATCGGCATCCTCGTTCACAACGCCGGCATTGCCAGTCGCGGCATGTCGGTGGTGGATACCGAACCCGACGAACTGCGTCGCGTCATGGCAACGCATGCACTCGGCCCCCACTACCTCTCCAGACTTGCCATCCCACGCATGCGCACTCTGGCCCGAGGCGACGTGGTGATGATCTCCAGCGTCGCCACACGCGGCCTGTCCGCCAACGGCGCCCCCTACAACATGGGCAAGACGGCCCTGGAAGCGCTCGCCGTGACCTTGTCGCGGGAGGAACGTGGCAACGGCATCCGCGTCAACATCGTCGCCCCGGGCCTCGTGGAAACAGAGATGGGCCGCCGCCTGATGAAGGCCACGGCCGGCGTCACCGACATGCGCACACTGGACCCCGCCAGCCCGTTCGGGCGCGTCTGCCAACCGGAAGACGTCGCCAACGTCGTGCGCTTCCTGGTCTCGGACCAGAACACCTACGTGACCGGCCAAAGGATCTACTGCGACGGCGGCGGGCCTGGGTAGGGATCCTGCCTCCGGCGCGGTGAAGGGCGAGACGCCCTCCCTCCGAGAAGTATGGGCGCCAGGAGCCTTCAGCCGGGGAAGCATCCCCGAACGCTGACGCGCAAGGAAGTGCCGGCAATTCCCCCATCGCCGGGGGCGTGCTTCCATGCAGGGAGCCTTCAGCCGGGGAAGCATCCCCGACCGCTGACGCGCAAGGAAGTGCCGGCAATTCCCCCATCGCCGGGGCGTGCTTCCATGCAGGGAGCCTTCAGCCGGGGAAGCATCCCCGACCGCTGACGCGCAAGGAAGTGCCGGCAATTCCCCCATCGCTGGGGGCGTGCTTCCATGCAAGCCTGCGCCGTAGAAGGTGTCGAATCGAGGAGCGGTGGCGTGCTTCCCTTCACAGTTTTCGCGCCAGCGAAACTGCCTAAAGCGCCGCGAAGCGGCGCCAGGAGGCAAGCGCCGTAGAATGGCGCTTGCCTCCTGGCCCATCTACGCCTTCCCCAGCGTTGCCTCATCCACCGACGCCACCAGCGTCTCGACGATGAGGCCCATCTCCTCCTCGTCGAGGATGAGCGGTGGCCCGAGCACGACGATGTCGCGAACCACGCCGGTGCCGCCGGCATAGAAGAAAACGCCGCGCTCGAGGCCCGCCGCCATGATGCGCGAGGCGACGTGGCGCTCGGCGGGAAAGGGCGTGAGCGTGTCGCGGTCCTGCACCACTTCGATGGCTTGCAGCATGCCGCGTCCGCGCACCTCGGCGACGTGAGGGTGGTTCGAGAAGGCGGTGGCCAGGCGCTTGCCGAGCTCCGCACCCACCGTGGCCGCTCGCTGCACGAGGTTTTCGCGCAGGAGGATGTCGAGCACCTGGGCGGCGGCGGCGCAGGCACCGGCATGGGCGCCGAAGGTGTGGAACATCACCGTCATGCCGGCATCGTCGAGCGCCTCGCCAATGCGCTCGGTAGCGAACACGCCCGTGATCGGCGCGTAGCCGCCGCCGAGGCCCTTGCCGCCCACAACCACGTCGGGCACGAAGTCCCAATGCTGGAAGCCGAACTTGGCGCCCGTGCGCCCGAAGCCAGTCATCACCTCGTCTTGCAGGATGAGGATGTCGTGCCGGTCGCAGATCTCGCGCACCCCCTCCCAATAGCCGACCGGAGGCACGATTGCGCCGCCGCTCGCGCCGGTGATGGGCTCGGCCATGATGGCGGCGATGGTGGCGGCGCCTTCCTCCGCGATCGTCTGTTCGAGTTCCCGCAGGTAGTGGTCGGCACCGTGTGCCGCACCGTCACCGGCATCATGCAGGGGATAGGGCGTCGGCACTCTCGGATGCACCGCCAGCGCGTGCTTGAGCCCTGACTTGCGCGCCTCGTGGCCGCCCACCGCGGTGGTGGCGAGCGTCGTGCCGTGATACGACACCGAACGCCCGATGATCTTGCATTTCTCGGGTCTTCCGACGGCGGCCTGATACTGGATCGCCAGCTTCATCGCGGTCTCGTTCCCCTCCGAGCCGCCGCAGGTGAAATGCTGGCGCGTCAGGGTGGGCGGCAGCCACTCGGCGGTGAGACGCTCGGAAAGGCGGCGCCGTTCGGGCGTCAGCCACACCGGCACCACATAGGTGCTGTTCAACGTCGCCTCGCGCACCGCGTCTGCCACTTCCTCCCGGCCGTGACCGATGTTGGTGACGATGGCGCCGCCGGCCGCATCGAGAATGCGGGCACCGTCGGCCCTGTGCAGCCAGGCGCCCTCGGCGCGCACGATTTCGATGCTGCCGCCATTGCCGTTGAAGGGCCAGCGCACCGCGCCACTCTCGCCACCCGTGTCCATCGATCCTCCCGAAGCCACCGATTGCCGTTCGCCCGCAGGCGGCTGCATTGCTGGCGCATTTGACGCACTGCCGCGCAAACAGGTATGACGTGCGGAATCATACGCGCACGCGCCATGCGGACCAGGAGCAACCATGCCCGAGCAAGTGGAAGGAATCGATGCCGACAATGTCACCGAGTGGGTCGCGGAGCGCATCCCGAAGCTGGCGCCGCCACTGACCTTCGAGCTTGTCGCCGGCGGCCATTCCAACCTCACCTACAAGTTCACCGACAGCGCCGGCGCCGCCTATGTGCTGCGCCGCCCACCGCTAGGCCATGTGCTCGAGAGCGCGCACGACATGGGGCGCGAGCACCGCATCATCTCGGCGCTTTGGGACACCGACGTGCCGGTGCCGAAGACCTGGGGCCTGTGCGAGGACCGCGACGTCAACGGGGCGCCATTCTATTTGATGAGCTTCGTCGAGGGCGTGGTGCCGCACGATGCCGAGGTTGCCGAAGACCTGCCAGTGGCGGAGCGACGCAGCGCCGGCGAACACATCATCAACGTGCTCGGCACCCTGCATCTGACGGAGCCGGGCGACGTGGGGCTCGGCAACCTCGCCCGCAGGACCGGCTATATCGAGCGCCAGCTAAAGCGCTGGTCGGCGCAGTATCAGGCCACCAAGACGCACGAAATCCCGGAGATGGACGAAAGTGAACGCCTGCTCCACGACGACGTGCCGGAGCAGGTGGGCTCGGCCATCGTCCACGGCGACTATCGGATCGGCAACATGATCCTGCGCGAGGGCCGCATGGCCGCGCTGCTCGACTGGGAACTGTGTACGCTGGGCGATCCGCTGGCGGACGTCGGCTATCTGCTCAACAACTGGGGCCAGCCGGGCGAGAGCACCTCCGATACCGCGAGCCCCACCGCAGTAGGGGGCTTTCCGAGCCGCGACGAGATCTGCGCTGCATACGAACGTCACACCAGGCGTGATCTCTCTCGCATCAACTACTACCGTGCCTTCTCGCACTGGCGCCTCGGCGCCATCACCCAGGGCGTGTACAAGCGCTACCTGGTCGGTGCGATGGGCAAGAACCGCGACTTCGATCTTGAGAAATACAAGCTCGGCATCCATGCTCGCGCCGAGTCCGCACTCAAGCTGTTGACGACGTAATTTGTCGTATCGAATGCGGCCATCCCGGGGAAGCGCGGCCCGGTTCTTGAGAGCCAGGCGTTGAGGCCGCACCTGACGCTGAGCGTCGTGGCGGCAACCCGCACCACTCCGATGCTCCTGTGTCTGGCGCCGTCCCCCGGAGGAGGGCGTCCCTCGGGGGGAGGGCGTCCCGCCCTCCGTCGCGCGCCGCAAGGCGCGCAGGGCGCCTCGCGGCATGTGCAGGGAGGACGCGCCTGACGGCGCGCATGGAGGGCGGGACGCCCTCCCCCTCTCCCTATAGAGAGTGGTCCCGGCAGGCCAATCGACGCAGTCGCCGGTTGCGAACGGCCATGCGCCACGTCAGGCAAGTTCAAAGTGAGACACTGCCCGCTTGTGCCCGCTTGCCAGCAATTCTCATTTTGGCCTTCAGTCCACTCAACAGCACCGGTCTGCGGGTTGATTTGACCCGAATTGAGTCCGAAACCGGGGGTGCAATGCGCCTGACAGCGAAGCCAGACGCCAAAATGAGAATTGCTGCCCGCTTGCTTCCTGGCTTGACGCCGCCTACAAGTGTGGCCCTAATTCCTCCCCCCCACTTCTCGGCGCAAGGCGCCCACAGGAACCGCACGCATGGAGTTCTGGACCGCCGTCACCGTCGTCGTTCTCGCCGGCCTCGCCCTCGAGGCGTACCGCGTTCATGTCAAGGGAAAGAAGGTCAAGGGGGCCGACCTTTCGGACATGGAAGCGCGACTCGCTGCGCTGGAAGGAGACGGCTCTCTCGAAGAGCGGGTGCGGACTCTCGAAGCCATCGTCACCGACGCGCGCTACCAGCTTGATTCGGAGATCAAGGGATTGGATGCGCCGGCCGCCCAAGCCGACTCGCGGGCGACGGACTGAAATCCCTGCACGGGGTTGGTGAGGAACGAGGAAGAAAAGGGGCGCGCCGGCGGCGGTTCAGGCCGCCGGGACAACTCTTGAAGGGGAAAGAACCACGAGAGGAGGGAGGTTCAAGAGCTGTACACGCGCTTGGAGGATTGCTCCGACGGGCGCCATCTTGTACTGGACAACTCTGCTTTGCAAGCGTTTTGTCCACCTTTTCGCTCTTTCGTCAGAATTGGCTGTCGGGAATGGTCAATTCACGCTGTCCAGCAGCCGGTTGCGATGCACAAGCTGCTTTAGCGCCGCCTCCAGGGAACTCCGCGCCGACGCGAGGGACTCGCCGACCTCCTCTGCCCCAGCCTCTTCGCAGTGTTCGGCATGTTGCACAAGATGGTTGATTTCCAAGAGCATTTCTGCAAGGGGGCCAGCAATCGCAGAGGCCGATGTCGATGCTGCGGTGATGACCTGCAGGAGCATCTCCTCGCTGAATGACGACCTGGCGTCCTGTACAGGACCCTTCCACACCAAGCACGCATCTTCGACATCCGGCCATGAGACGCCGCGGTCCAGTGCCAAGACCACCCGCCCTTCGCTCTCGAACCGGTCCAACGCACCGCGACTGGCATAGCGATAGGCGGTGACGACGCCGACAGCCGGGGCTCGCTCGCCGATCTCGTCGGCCAACGGGTCATCGAGGGACGCTTGGAAGAGCACGAGGCGGTGCATCTGCGGCAGTGCGTCCCGGGCGCGGGCGGCAAGGAACGACTCCACCGACGGCCAAGATCCCACCACCACGACGCCAGACCCCGGCGCGCCTTCCTCCGCCTCTCGCATGGCCGCCTGTCGATGCAACAACGCCAGCGGCGCGCCCACGAGGCCCACGCGCAAGCCGGATTCCTCGCCTGCCGACGAATCGGGAACCGCCGCTCGGCGCCGCGCCAACTCATCAGCGTCAAGGTGGATCACCCGACGGATGGCTTCGCCCCGATCCAACAATGCCTTGATGGCAAGCAGGCGTTCCACCTGCGCTTCGCTGTAGAACCGCGTCTGGCCGTCGCGATGGGCCGGCGTGAGGCCGTAGCGACGCTCCCAGGCGCGCAATCGCTCCACCGCGATTCCGGTGCGGCTGGCGACGACGCCGATCTTGTAGAGGTCCCCCCCCGAAGAACCGCCCTCGCCGGCGGTGGAACAAAGCTCGGGAGAGAGACCGGCGGACTGTTCCGGGAGCGTTGTCATGGACAAGACCCGACGCGAAGGGGTGGTGGACCGTACAGACCTGAACAAGATCGGGCAAGAGGTGGATTTCGTCGGCAGTGTCTCACTTTGAATCTGCCTGACGTGGCGCATGGCCGTTCGCAGCTGGCGACTGCGTCGATTTGCCTGCTGGGATCACTCTCCATAGGGAGGGAGGAGGGAGGGCGTCCCGCCCTCCATGCGCGCCGCAAGGCGCGTCCTCCCTGCACATGCCGCGATGTGCCCTGCGCGCCCTTGCGGGCGCGGCGCCTTGCGGCGCGATGGAGGGCGGGACGCCCTCCCCCCGGCCCCGTGCCCGACCCGTGAGGGGCGCGCAGGTCAGTGCATCAAGCCACACTGGACGCGCCCTGGCCGCATGGAGGGCAAGGATGCCCTCCCGCCAAGCGGAGTCACGAGCCCAGATTGACGACCATCTTGCCGGTGTTCGCCCCTGTAAACAGGCCAATGAAGGCTTCTGGGGCGTGCTCGATGCCGTCGAAGACGGTTTCACGGTACTGCAACTGCCCCGAGTTCACCCAGGCCGTCATGTCGCGCACGAAGTCCTCGCGCAGGTGGTTGAAGTTCGAGACGATGAAGCCGCGCAGGGTCAGCCCCAAGCCGATGGCGACGGCGAGATTGTCGGGCCCCGGCACGGGTGCCGTGGCGTTGTATTGGGAGATGGCGCCGCAGAGGGGAATCCGCCCGCCGGGCCTCATGCAGCTGAGTGCCGCTTGCAGGTGTTCGCCACCCACATTGTCGAAATAGACATCGATGCCGTCCGGCGCACCCTCGGCGATCTGGCGTTCGAGGTGGCCGTCGCGGTAGTCGAACGCGTGATCGAAGCCAAGGTCATCAGTGAGATGGCGCACCTTGTCGGCGCTGCCGGCACTGCCGACCACACGGCAGCCCCGAATCTTCGCAATCTGCCCGACCGCGCTGCCAACTGCGCCAGCGGCGCCGGACACGAACACCGTCTCGCCGTCCTTGAGCTCGCCCACGTCGAGCAGCCCCACGTAGGCCGTCATGCCCGGCATTCCGAGCACGCCCAGATAGGCCGACGGCGGCGCTCCGAGATTGCCCAGCTTGCGGAGCCCCCGCGCCGGCGACACGAACGCCTCCCGCCAGCCGAAGTGCGATTCCACGTGTTCGCCTTCGGGCAGCGCGGCGACGTTGGACTTCACCACCCGGCCGATGGCGCCGCCGGTGAGCGCTTCGCCCACCTCGAACGGCCCGACGTAGGACTTCCGATCCACCATCCGCCCGCGCATGTAGGGATCCACCGACATGCAAAGGTTCTCGACCAGCACCTCGCCTTCGCCGGGCTCCGGCAGCTCGACCTCGCTCACGGCAAAGTCCGCCGCCATGGGCATCCCCACCGGCCGCTTGGCAAGGGCAACGACTCGTGTCTTCATGCTTTCTCCTTCCGATGACGCCCACGGTCGCGAATCGACTGCTGGCCAAAAGCGCAGATCATAGCCCTTGGGACCTCGAGGCCGTGGCCGAACGGTCGCACCGCCCTCCCCCGTCGAGCCTCAGCGATCGAACCGCAGCGCCTCGCCGGGCGTGTCGTCCAGGAACTCCCCTTCGGCAAACATCAACCGGCCGCCGACGAAGGTGTGGGTCACCCGGGAGTGAAAGGTGGTGCCGCGGAAGGGCGTCCAGCCGCACTTGGCATGAACCGGCTCTTCGTCCACCACCGTGCGGCGGCTTGGATCGATCACCGTCAGGTCGGCGAGGTAGCCCTCGCGAATGAAGCCGCGTTCGGCCACGTCGAACAGGGTTGCGGGTGCATGTGCGGTCTTTTGCGCCACCCGCTCGATGGTCATCTCGCCACGGCGCACCTGTTCCACCAGCGAGAGCAGGGCGTGCTGCACCAGCGGCAGGCCGGACGGCGCCTGCAGGTAGGGCCCCGCCTTCTCTTCCGTCGTGTGCGGGGCATGGTCCGTCGCCACGACGTCGATCACGTCGTCGTTCACGGCCTGGCGGATGGCGAGCTGGTCGGCGCGGGTCTTGATGGCGGGGTTGCACTTGATGTCGGCGCCAAGGGCGCCGTAGTGGGTCTCGTTGAAGTAGAGGTGATGCACGCAGGCTTCCGCCGTGATGCGCTTGCTGTCGACGGGGCCGGCTTCGAACAGGGCCAGCTCTCGCGCCGTCGTGATGTGCAGCACATGCAGGCGGCTGCCGTGCTTTCGCGCCAGCCGCACGGCCAGCGACGACGAGCGATGGCAGGCTTCGGCGGAGCGAATGTTGGCGTGCTCGGCGATGGGAATGTCGTCGCCATAGCGCGCCTGCGCCGCGGCCTCGTTGGCGAGGATCATCGGCGTGTCCTCGCAGTGGGTGGCGATGAGCAGCGGACACTCGGCGAAGATGCCTTCGAGCGTGCGTTCGTCGTCCACCAGCATGTTGCCGGTGGAGGCGCCCATGAATATCTTGACGCCGCAAGCGAGGTGCCGGTCCACGCCGCGGATCTCGTCCAGATTGTCGTTCGTCGCGCCAAGGTAGAAGGCGTAGTTCGCGACCGACCTGGACGCGGCGCGGGTGTGCTTGTCCTTGAGCGCCGCTCCCGTCACCGTCTGCGGATCGCAATTGGGCATCTCCATGTAGCTGGTGATGCCGCCGGCCACAGCCGCACGCGACTCGGTGGCGATGTCCGCCTTGTGTTCGAAGCCGGGTTCGCGGAAATGCACCTGATCGTCGATCATCCCCGGCAGCAGCCAGGCCCCGGCGAGGTCGATCTCCGTGTCGCCAGCGCTGGCAGCCACCCTGCCGCCCACAGCATCGATGCGCCCCGCCGCAATCCGCACGTCGCCTTCCACGGCGCTGCCCTCGTTGACGATGACGGCGTTCCTGAGCGCGATTGCCATGCCTCGATGCTCCCTTCCCCGCTCGGACGAGTCTAATCCGAAGCCGGCTGCCCAAGACAAGCTCTCGCGATCAAGCACCCGTCAAGTCCGGTAGTGTCTCACTTTGACTTGTGCAGTGTCTGGCACCGTCCCCCGGGGGGAGGGCGTCCCGCCTCCATCGCGCCGCAAGGCGCGCCGCGCCGCCAAGGCGCGCAAGGCACTCGCGGCATGCGCAGGGAGGACGCGCCTGACGGCGCGCATGGAGGGCGGGACGCCCTCCCTATCCCCTTATGGCGCATGGAGGGCGGGACGCCCTCCCTATCCCCTTATGGAGAGTGGTCCCGGCAGGCAAATCGACGCAGTCGCCAGTTGCGAACGGCCATGCGCCACGTCAGGCAAATTCAAAGTGAGACACTGCCTCAAGTCCGACACGCCACTCGCCACGCCCATTGGGCACCGCCGCATGATGACGTGCCCCCGGTGGAGCACGCCGCTGTCCGACACGCCACCCGCCACGCCCATTGGGCACCGCCGCTCGCGCGCTAAAGTACGCGCAGACCCAGCCTGGGAAGCACAGCCACTGTGATTACGCGACGGTCGTTCGCCGGCTATGGCTTGTTCGGCGCCCTGTTCGGGCCAGGCGCGCGCGGCGCTCCGGTGTCGGACAGCGAAATCCTGCTTGGCATGTCGGCTGCGTTCTCCGGGCCGTCGCGTGGCCTCGGCATCGAGCTCTATCGCGGCGCGCAAGCGTGTTTCGAGGAGGTCAACCGCGAAGGCGGCGTATTTGGTCGCAGTGTTCGGCTCCGCACCTACGACGATGGCTATCAGCCGGACCCGTCGGTGAAGAACACAATGACGCTGATGCTCGAAGACGACGTCTTTGGCCTGTTCGGCTATGTCGGCACGCCCACCGTGACGCGGGTGCTGCCGATGCTGAAGAAGTTCCAGGATCGCAACATCCTCTTGTTCTTTCCCTTCACCGGCGCCCAGCCCCAGCGCGAACCTCCCTACGGCGAGTTCGCCTTCAACCTGCGCGCCTCCTACCGCCAGGAGACTGGCGGGCTCGTGGACAATTTCGTTCGCGTCGGAAGGCGTCGCATTGCCGTCTTCTACCAAGCCGACGCCTATGGCCGCAGCGGCTGGGCCGGCGTGCGAACGGCGCTGGCCCAGCACAGCGAGCGCCTCGCCGGGGAGGCCACGTATCGACGCGGCAGCCAGTTCACCAGCACGATGCGGCGGCAGGTGGAGATCCTCAAGGCGGCAAGTCCTGACGCGGTGGTGTGCATCGGCGCCTACGCCGCCTGTGCCGCATTCGCCCGTGACGCGGTGGACCTCGGGCTCACCGTGCCCATCGCCAACCTCTCCTTCGTCGGCAGCGAGAACCTGCTCAAGCTGCTCGCCGGCATCGGCGAGGACAGCAGCCGATACACCGACCTGCTGGTCAATTCGCAAGTGGTGCCGAGCTATGAGGAGACCACGATCCCGGCGGTGCGCGAGTACCGAGAACTGATGCAGCGCCACGACCCGTCGCCGCCGGCGGAACTCGTCACCGAGTCCTACGCGGCCTTTCCCCAGAGCTTCGTCAGCCTCGAAGGATTCCTCAACGCGAAGCTGATGGTGGAGGTGTTGCGCCGGCTCGGTCCCGAACCTTCCCGCGATGCGCTTGAAGCCACCATGTTCTCGGTGCGGGATTTCGACCTCGGCATCGGCGAGAGCGTCTCCTTCTCGCCGGAGCAGCGCCAGGGCCTCCAGCGGGTGTACTACACCGTGGTGCGGGACAATCGCTTCGTGACCCTGACCGACTGGCACGGAAGGTTCGCCAAGGCATGACCGACGAAGCAGATGCCAACGTGACCGGCCGAACCCTCGGCCCGTTCCAGATCCACCGCCTGTTCCAGAAGACCCTGTTCGGCGTGTTTGCGCTATTCGGCTTCATCGGCGTCGCCACGGCCTCGCTCGCCGTGTACACGGTGGACACCCACCTGCGCCAGGAATACGTCAGCAACAGCCGCGACATCGCCAAGACCATCGCCGACTCCAGCGTCGACATCCTCCTGAACCGCGACCTCGCTGCGCTGCAGTCGCTGGTGGATCAATTCGTCGAGATTCAGGGCATCCGCTACATCTACATCGCCGACGAAACCGGCGAGTTTCTCGCCCACACCTTCGTGCCCGGCATCCCGGAAGAGATTCTCGCCGGCAACACCACCGACACGGATACCGTCGAGCGCAGCCTGCCGGGCATGGGCGATTTCGTGGAGGTCGCAAGCCCCATCCTCGCTGGATTCGCCGGCACGGTGCATGTGGGCATGGACACGGGCCTCATCGCCCTCAAGATCCAGCGCGCCATCGGCCACCAGCTCTATCTCATCTGCGTCGTCTTCGTGGTGGGCGTCTTCGCCGCGCTCTGGTTCGTGAATCTCGCGGCCCGCCCCATCGGCGAACTCCTGACCTACGCCGCCAATCTGGTCGAACGAGGTGAGGACGCGGCCGAAGCGCGGGTGCTCGAGCGGCAGGACGAAGCCGGACAGCTCGCTCGCCTGTTCCGCTACGTCGCCGGCCGCAAGGACTGACCCACATGGCGGCCCTGCCCCTCCCCGTGCAACGCGGCGCCATCCTGGTGGCCAGCACGACGATGCAGATCTGTCTCGGCACCGTGTATGCGTGGAGCTACTTCCAGACCCTGCTCGTGCGCGAACTCGGCTGGTCGTTCACCGACACGGCCTGGGCCTTCTCCATCACCATCTTCACTCTCGGCATCGCCGCCGCGGTCGGCGGCGCGCTGCTGCCGAAGCTGGGCCCGCGCAAGCTGGCGCTGGCCGGCGCAGTGATGTTCTCCGCCGGCTACCTGATCGGCAGCTTCGCCTTGCAGGTGGACAACCTGCTGGTGTTCTTCATCGGCTACGGCGTCATCGGCGGTCTTGGCATCGGCTTCGGCTACGTGACGCCGGTGGCGACCACGGCGAAGTGGTTCCCCGACCACAAGGGGCTCGCGACAGGAATCGTCGTGATGGGCTTTGGCGTCGGCGCATTCCTGCTCAGCAAGGTGCTCGCGCCGCTGTTGGTGGTGCGCACCGATGGCGACCTGGCGATGGTCTTCCTCTCCCTCGGTGTGTTGTTTGCAGCGGTGCTCATCCCCTCTGCCGCCATCCTGGTGGACCCGCCCGAGTCCGATGCGCCGGGGCAAACCTCGCCAGCCACCGAGGCTCTGGGCCGCGCCTCGGTGAGCGAATGCCTGCGCTCGCCGGAGTTCGCCTTCATGTGGCTGGTGTTCTTCTTCAACATCGCCGCCGGCATCTCGGTCATCAGCTTCCAGTCCGTACTTCTGCAAGACGTGTGGGGCCTGGCGGACTCCACACTGGAGCCGGAGGTGCTCGCCGAATACGGCGCGACGCTGATCGCGGTGAGTTCCCTCTGCAACGGCGTCGGTCGGCTGGGGTGGGGGTATCTCTCGGACCGCATCGGCCGCGTGCGCATCTTCCGCGTGCTGCTCGCCAGCCAGATGGTGGTGTTCGGCGTGCTCATGACGGAGACCAATCCCTGGGTGTTCTCGGCCCTCGTCTGCTACGTGCTGCTCTGCTTCGGCGGCGGCTTCGCCACCATGCCTTCGTTCGTGATGGACGTGTTCGGCAGCCGCCGCATGTCCGTCATCTACGGCGCCCTGCTCACGGCGTGGGCGGCAGCGGGCGTGTTCGGCCCGCTCTACGTCGGCTACATCAAGGACCGACACCCCGACCGAGCCGTCATCTACTGCTTCCTCGTCGGCGTATTCCTGCTGAGCCTGGGCTTCGTCTTCACATATCTCCTGAACGACGAACGCATCCGCCTGGGCAAGCCCACCCTTGCAGAGACACTGGCACAACTAGGCATCCACCTCCCCAGGCGGCCTCTCCACGAAAACCTAACGCCACGCGCATTTCCCGCAGGCAAATGATGTCAGGCACAAGCGAGGGGCAAAATGCCGTCGCCCCCCAAGGCCCGGCGACCGACATGTCCTCCCGCCAGGGAGACCGTACACTCGCTCCCTGAGGCGGGCCAGCAAATCAAGCGGAGGCGAAGGCCGATGTCAGCACCAATCTTGAGGGTCTTCTCGTACTTGCCGAATCCGCGGGTGTGGAAGGCGCTCATCGCCGCGGAACTCTGCGGCATCGAGGTAGAGGTGAGTGGCGACGAGGGGGCGAACCTCGGCACCTGGCTATGGGACTACGAGGCGCGGCCACTCGACGCACAGGAACGCACGGCCGACAGCCCCCATGCGCGTGTGGGCCGCCGAGGCTTCTCCGGCACGCTCTACAAGACCGACGCCTTTCTCGCGGCACATCCGTTCGGTACGGTGCCGGCGGCGTTCAGCCCCGCTGGCGACGTGGGTGTCTTCGAGTCGAACAGCATCCTGCGAGCCGTCGCCCGGAAGGGAGCGGCCACCTGCCCGCTCTACGGGCGCGACGACTACGAGGCTTCCAGAATCGACAGCTTTCTCGACGCCAATCTGGTGTTCGCAAGGGAAGCGCAGGTGTATCTGCTGTCGATGCGAAACCCGGACCCGGCAACCCACGACCGCATGGCTGCCGCCTACGAGTTCTATCTTGCCGGCATCGAGAGCGCGCTCGGCAACGCCGGGCACATTGCCGGAGACCACCTCAGCATCGCCGACATCTCCTTCGTGTGCGACGTCGCCCAGTTCCTGCGCGAAGGCCACTACGAGGAGCAGCTCGACAAGGCCGGGCTACCGCTGGTGAGCCATGCGGGAGCTGCCGAGCATCCGAAAGCGTACGCGCACATGCTCCGCCTAAGCGAAACCGACGCCTTCGCCAAGCACATGGCCACCTACCTCAACTGGTACCGCCGAAAGATGGCAGCTCAGGACGCCTGACCCTCCGCAGGCGCGTCCAACGAACGCACATTGGCGAGGCCTGGGTTCCCGTCATCAAGGGCCCGCTTCGTGGGAGCCCTGCGCGCTTGCCGCGATGCAGGGCAGGGCACCGTCCCTCCTGGCGCAGAGGCGTAAGATTGCGGCGTGCGAAGGCGGGGGATGGCCGATGATTCTCGATCAGAAGCTTGCTGATGGTGATCTCGTTGTGCTCGATGGCGCCGTTGGTTCGGAGATTGAGCGGTGTGGTGGGGAGATGGACACTGCGGCGTGGTGTGGGATGGCGAATCGGACGCATCCCGACATCGTGCGACAGGTTCACGAGTCGTACCTCGGGGCCGGGGCGGACGTGATCACCGCCAACACCTTTGCCACATGCCGGCACGTGCTCGACGCCGTGGGCCATGGCGACGAAGCCGCGGCCATCACCCGCCGAGGCGTGGAGCTTGCTCGGGAAGCGCTCGATCGGGTTGCGCCGGAGCGGCCCGTTGCGATTGCCGGCTCCCTGTCGAACACCGTTGCCTGGCTGCCGGGCACCCTCATTGCCGACCCTGCGTATCTGCCGTCGCCAGAGCAGGAAGCCGCGAATTACCGCGAGATGGCGGATGCCCTCGCGGAGGCTGGATGTGACCTCCTGCTCTTGGAGATGATGCAGGATGTCGATCACGCGACGCGGCTCATGGAGGCGGCAGTCGCCACCGGGTTGCCGGTGTGGACGGGCATCAGCACCAGCCGCACGCCGGACGGCAAGATGGTCGGCTGGGACATGTCCGCCGAGGAGCGCCCGAACCTTCCCGATGATTTCGAGCAACGGGCGACCGAGCCTCTGGAAACCGTCATCGACGCGCTCTGCGCGATGGGGCCACAGGCGGTCGGCATCATGCACAGTTCCTTCCGCTCCACCACGCCGGGACTCGAGGTGTTGTTCGAGCGCTGGGGTGGCCCGGTGATGGCCTATCCGGAGGCGATTGGCTTCGATGCCGTCACCAGAGGCCCGATGCCCGTCGCGCCGGACGATTTCGCCGGCTATTGTCGGTCTTGGGTGGAACAGGGTGTTCAGATCGTCGGCGGTTGCTGCGGCACCACCATTCATCACATCCGGGCGATGGTGGACCGGCTGCCGAAACGCCCCGGCAGCCGGCCCAGGTGCGGCCACAGGCCTAGCCCGGATTGCTCATGAATGCCGTACTGCGGACGACGATACGCTCGCTGTGGCCAGGCAAGTATTCGCGCGTTCGCTTCGGCCCTCCACATAGTGCGCAGCCATGCCTGCGTGCCCTTCGGGCGCGTTGCGTCCTCCACTCCGTGCCTCCCGGCACGCGTGCGGGTCCAGCCACAGCGGCGTCTCGTCGCCCTCGCTACGCGCATTCATGAACAATCCGGGTTAGGACCGATATGCGAATCCGCTCGAATTCGTCGAGCGTCACCTCGTCGTCGCGGCGGTCGTAGAGCCGGGTCGTACGCGTCGACTCGTGGCCCGCGATCCGCGCCGCGTGTGACGATCGCCGCCGCGCAGGTACTCGGGTCCGTTCGCCCTGTTCGCCCGAGCAGCAGGCGCGGGTCACTCGTCGAGTTCGAGAAACTGGCGCGGGGAGAACACGTCGACCGCGCCGTACCGAGGCGCGGCGAAGTCGCGCCGGTTGCCCGTGACCAGCGCGGCATCGGCGGCCGCGGCGGTCTGGAGGTAGACCTCGTCATCGGGATCCCGCAATCCGAACACGGTGTGGGCCGGCTCGACGAAGACGGCGGCACGCTCCACAATTCGGCGACGATCCGGAGGAGTCCCTCGCGGTAGGGGGCGTGGCGGGCGCGGACGGCGACGTCGAGGTACTCCCGAACGATGTCGTCGGCGAGCACCACCTCGTGACGGCGCAGCGCATCTATGACCACGCGACCGCAGACGCCGCGGGTGCGAGCCGCCGACACGAGCACGTTGCAGTCGATGACGACCCTCACCCGTCAGCGGCGCGACGGGCCCTGCGCGCCGCAGCGATGTCCGCGATGGTGTCGGCCATGATCTCGTCCTCCGAGCGGCGAGCGTCCTCGGGCGCGCGCTCGATGGCGTCGAGAGCAGCGGCGACCCGGGCCGCGGCGGCACCCCGGTCGACGACGTCCTTGGGACGCAGCAGGATGCCGTCGCCGAGGACGGTGGCTTCCATGACGTCGCCCTCGCGCAGGTCCAACCCCCGACGCAGCTTCGCCGGAATGGTGACTTGGAACTTGGGCTTGACGGTAACCAGGGACATGGGTTGACTGCCACGGCGGTGACAGCGGGATTGTACGACTTTCCAACTCAAATCGGCCGCGCGCATAACGTGAGGAACGCGAGCTGGTGTACAACGGGCCGCATGTCGGCGGGATTCGACAACTCGGCGGTGGTGGTCGGGGAGGTGGAGGTGCGTCCGGTCCGCCCGGCCCGGCGGCGCCAGCGTAGGAAATGGCGCACACGACCGTAGGACGAGATGTTTGTGTGTCGTGTAGGCCTCTTCGACCTGAGCTTGAGCCGGTGGTCGCTCGGCACCAGACTACGCGCCCCATGGACGAATCTCGATCCAACGCCTTTCTCTCCCTGCTGGAGCTGACCCCTGCCGAGGGTGAGGGTGGCTGGACGGCGCCGGCGGCGCCGGACAAGGGCGACAGCGCGTTTGGCGGGCAGTTCCTGGCGCAGTGCCTTGCCGCCACGCACGCAACGCTGGATGTCGATCGCACCGTGCATTCCCTGCACGCGTATTTCCTGCGGCCTGGCGACGTGGACCTTGCGACCCACATCGAGGTGGAGGCGGTGCGGGACGGGCGGTCGTTTTCCTCGCGGCAGGCGGTGGCCCGGCAGCGCGGCAGGGAGCTCTTTCGGATGATGGCTTCGTTCCAGGTACCGGACCAGAGCCCCGAATACACCGATGCACGGATGCCTGCGGTGCCGCCGCCGGAGCACGTTTCCTTCACCTACGACGACTTCACCCTGCAGCAGACCGGCGAGAGTTCATGGTACGGCGCCGACCGGCCGATGGACATCCGCTACATCAACCCACCCGGTGAGCGCGGCGAGCCGGTGACGGAGCCGCAGTGCATGTGGATGCGCATCGACGCGCCGCTGCCGGACGACCCGCGCATCCACCACGCCGGCCTCGCCTATCTGTCCGACAGCACGCTCGTGGACCATGTGATGCTGCCGCTCGGGCGGCGCTGGCAGGACGAGGGCTTTCTCGGCGCCAGCCTCGATCACGCGATGTGGTTCCACCGTTTCGCCCGCGCCGACGACTGGCTGCTGTTCGAGCAGAACGTGGAAGCCACCGGCGGCGGCCGGGGTCTCGCAAGCGGGCGTTTCTTCGACCGAAGTGGCAAACTGATCGCCACATGCGTGCAAGAGGGATTGATGCGGTGGCTGAAGTGACCGCAGCACCGAAAGCCGAGGCGAAGGAGCGTCCTTCCGGTCGGCCGCGTACCACTCCCGGCGACTACCACGCCGGCCACGCCACCGCCACGCCGCCGCGCAAGCCCGTGACGCCGCGAACCCCTGTGGCGATCCAGGACCACGGCTGGACGAACTCCAACACCGACCTGAACGTCGACGAGATCGCCCATTTCCGTGAGCAGGGCTATCTCGTCAAGCGCGGCCTGATCGACGAGCCGGAGACGTTCCGGCAAGCCACCGATCACCTTTGGAGGCACGTTCCACACGACCTCTTGGACCGCAACGATCCGTCAACATGGCTCTCGGACCCAGGCAAAGCCTGGACGGACGAGGACGCCCGCCGTGTCGGGATGCTGTCGCACGGCGGCTGGAAGATGCGCTCGCGCGGCGATGGCGGCATCGGCACGGAGCCGTTCCTGGTCGAGCGCATCGCCAACCACCCCAACGTCATCGCGGTGGTGCGCGCCTTTCTCGGCCAGCCGATCAAGCCGGTGACGCGGGTGCGGGGCATTTATGCGGTGTTTCCGAAGCGGCCCGACGCCCCGCCGAAGCTGGGCCCGCACGCGGACTATCACGCGGCGCAAATCTCGACGATGGTGCTGGTCCACGACACCCCGCCTCGCTGCGGCGGCTTCACTATCTGGCCCGGCTCGCACAAGATCCTGCACCCGCATTGGGACACGGTGCATGGCGCCCAGATTGCCGAGGAGAAGCGCGCCGGATTCGCCGACGCTCGCGATGCGGTGCTGCGCGACATCACGCCGGTGGAGTTCAGCGGCAAGGCCGGAGACGTGATCTTCTGGCACGGTCGCATGCTGCACTCGGCCGGCATCAACCACTCTGCCGAGACGGCGAACCCCATGGTCCGCTTGATCGTGCCTTGCGACTACCAGATCGCCGGCCAAACCTACGTGGACGACATGGAATTCGGCCCCGGGCCCAACGTGCAGTGGTGGGTGGACACGCGCAACTTCGCGGAGGACGAGCCCACCATGCCTGACAACATCTTCCACGGCTGGGCGATCTGACCAGCGGCACGCTTGCATGGAAGCACGCCTCCGGCGACGGGGACATGCCCGAACTTCCCTGCGCGTCAGCGGTCGAGGAAGCTTCCCCGGCTGAAGGCTCCTTGCATGGAAGCACGCCCCCGGCGATGGGGGAATTGCCGGCACTTCCCTGCGCGTCAGCGGTCGAGGAAGCTTCCCTGGCTGAAGGCTCCTTGCATGGAAGCACGCCTCCGGCGACGGGGACATGCCCGAACTTCCCTGCGCGTCAGCGGTCGAGGAAGCTTCCCCGGCTGAAGGCTCCTTGCATGGAAGCACGCCCCCGGCGATGGGGGAATTGCCGGCACTTCCCTGCGCGTCAGCGGTCGAGGAAGCTTCCCCGGCTGAAGGCTCCTTGCATGGAAGCACGCCCCCGGCGATGGGGGAATTGCCGGCACTTCCCTGCGCGTCAGCGGTCGAGGAAGCTTCCCCGGCTGAAGGCTCCTTGCATGGAAGCACGCCCCCGGCGATGGGGGAATTGCCGGCACTTCCCTGCGCGTCAGCGGTCGAGGAAGCTTCCCCGGCTGAAGGCTCCTTGCATGGAAGCACGCCCCCGGCGATGGGGGAATTGCCGGCACTTCCCTGCGCGTCAGCGGTCGAGGAAGCTTCCCCGGCTGAAGGCTCCTTGCATGGAAGCACGCCCCCGGCGATGGGGGAATTGCCGGCACTTCCCTGCGCGTCAGCGGTCGAGGAAGCTTCCCCGGCTGAAGGCTCCTTGCATGGAAGCACGCCCCCGGCGATGGGGGAATTGCCGGCACTTCCCTGCGCGTCAGCGGTCGAGGAAGCTTCCCCGGCTGAAGGCTCCTTGCATGGAAGCACGCCCCCGGCGATGGGGGAATTGCCGGCACTTCCCTGCGCGTCAGCGGTCGAGGAAGCTTCCCCGGCTGAAGGCTCCCAGCTACGCCTCACCAAGTCTGCCGGGGTTGGCCTACCCCACCGACAAGCTGGCGCCTTCTTCGTCCCCCAAAGGAGGGAGTGATGTACGGGGGCAGGATCCACTGAGCAATTCGCAACAAGGAAACCGAAATGACCGACTATCCGCTGCCGCAAGGCGACGCCGCAAGGCTCGGCTTCGATCCCGAACGACTCGCCCTCATCGGCCCCGCCATGCAGGCGTTCGTCGATGACCGCCGCGTGCCGAATCTCGTCACGCTCCTCGCCCGTCACGGCCAGATCGTTCACATGGAGGCGCGGGGCGTGCTCGACCTCGACACGGGTCGCCCGGTGGGTCTCGACAGCCTGTTCCGGATGTACTCGAACACCAAGCCGGTCGCTGGCGTCGCAACCCTCATCCTCACCGAACGCGGCGCGCTGTCGCCGGACGATCCGGTGTCGAAGTTCCTGCCGGAGTTCGCCGATCAGCGCGTCATGCGCGCCGATGAACCCGTGATGACCGAGCCGGCGAAGCGTCCCATGACCGTGCGCGACTGCCTGGCCAACACGACGTCGCTGATGAGTCCGGCAATGATGCCCAACTTCTGGCGCCAGCAGTTTCGCTCGGAGCTCGAGGCGCTCGGCTGGGTGCGACCGGCGGACGGTTCGATGCCCGAGCCCATCGGCAACCGGGAGCGCGTGCGCATGATCGCCGGCCTGCCGCTGGCTGCCCAGCCGGGCGAACGGTTCGTCTATCACCTCGGCTATCCCGTGCTCGGCGCGGTGCTCGAAGAGGCCGTGGACGAGCCGCTCGACGCCTTCTTCCGCGCCAACATCTTCGAGCCCCTCGGCATGAACGACACCGACTTCTACCTCAAGGAAGGCACCCTGCCCCGCTTCGGCGTCAACTACGCGCCGCAGGCGGACGACGACGGCACGGGCACGGTGCGGCTGGTGGCGGTGGAGAAGGCCGAGGCGAGCGAGAAGCACGTGGGCCCCAGAACGGAGTTCGGCGTCGGCGGTGACGCTGGCGGCATTCTCACCACGGTGGGCGACTACGCGCGCTTCGGCCAGATGCTGCTGAACGGCGGCGAACTCGACGACGCGCGCATCCTGGGCCGCAAGACGGTGGACCTGATGATCGGCAACCACACCGGCGACATGCTGATCCCCATGACCGGGCCGGGCTTCCACTGGGGCCTGGGCGTCGCCACCTACCACGGCCGCGACCGCTTCCCCCTCATTCGCTCCCGCGGCACCTATGGCTGGGGCGGCGCCGCCGGCACCACCTACTTCGCCGATCCCGCCGAAGGACTCCTGGGCGTGTGCCTCACCCAGGTGCTCACCCACGGCACCATGCCCAACAACAACTATCAGGAGACCTTCCAGCGCCTGGCGTATCAAGCGCTGGTCTGACGCGACGGTTCCCGGCAGCGGCGTTCGTGGATGCGGCGCGTGGGGCCGATCAGGTACTCGATGGGTCCCTGCACATAGTCCGCGTTCGCATCCACGCCGTGGCCCTCCAGCGCCGCTTCACAGCCACGCTCGAAGCGCAGGCGCTGGACGGCTGCGCCGGGAGACCGCTTGCTGACGATCAGCGCGATCATGTAGCGCGGTCGGTCCGAGCGGTTGGGAACGCCGCGGTGCCAGAGGCGAACGTCGCGGATGAGCACGTCGCCGACTTCGGTTTCGGGACGCACCGGCGCCACTGCCTGCCGTCGCTCCGCCGACAGAGAAGCCATCGACGCTCCGTCGTCCTCGCTGGCGCTGACGCCGGCGTCATTCACGCAGTGGATCCGGTGCGAGCCGGGCCACAGTTCGATGGCGCCGTTGCCAAGGCTGGTGGGGCCAGGGGGGACGTTGACCACCACGGATGCGGTTGGCGCAACGGGTTCCGCGGGCCGCGTGCAATGCCGCCCGTCCATGTGCAGATGCTGTTCCACGCTGCCGGGACAGTTGGTGTTGCCGTTGTAGAAGGTGAGGAGCGGACGCTGGTCGGCCTCGGCGTTCTGCACGCCATCCCGTGCGCCATAAAGAGCGCGACAGACGTCGTTCACGGCCGCGTTCATCGCCACATCGGCGAAGACCAAGTCCGGCGACAGAGGTGGCCCCTGCTGCAGGTGCCCACGAGCACGCGGATTGCCGCCGATGCTGGCGCAATAGCGCAGCAGTTCCTTGGTGTCCTCGTCCATGCGCCGGCGCAGAAGCGCAAGGGGCTCGGGCGGAACGGCCCCCTCCAGGATGACGAAGCCGTGCTTGTGAATCGCCTGCACCGCGCGAACGATGTCGCCCGGCGCAGCGCGAACGATGGGGTCTTTCAAGGAAGGCAACCATGCGATTGGGTAGCGCCATCATAGCGACGGGCCCGGAGGGACGGCCGGATGTCTTCCCTTTCCCTTCGGGCTCGTCGTCGTTCCAAATGCTGGCGTTATGATTGAGCGAACGGTGGCTTGGAGAAAGCGATGAGCGCGAGCGCAGCGGAACGTGAGACGGTATGGGCAGAGCCATCCACCGGCTTGCCCGTGCTCGTCGATCTCCCGAAGGTGCAGAGGCTCTCGGACGACGAGTTCCTTGAGTTCTGCCAACTAAACCGGGACTTGCGAATCGAGCGAACGGCAGAAGGGAGGCTGTCGATCATGCCACCTACGGGATTCGTAACAGGCGGGCGGAACACCGAGATTACGCGCCAACTGGCGAACTGGGCGATTGACGACAACTCGGGCATGGCACTGGAATCTTCGAGCGGCTATCGCCTGCCAAACGGAGCCATTCGCTCGCCGGATGCCTCGTGGATTCGCAGGGAGCGCTTGGCAACCGTGCTGCCCGAGGCGACGGAGAGCTTCCTGCCTCTATGCCCCGACTTCGTGATCGAACTGCGCTCCCGCACGGATCGTCTCGCCACCTTGCAAGTCAAGATGGACGAATACATGGCGAACGGCGCTCGACTCGGCTGGCTGATCGACCCTTCCGACCGCACCGTGTACATCTACCGCTCCGGCGCTGCAGTCGAACGCCTGCGGGCGCCGGCCAGTGTGTCAGGCGAGGACGTGTTGCCCGGCTTCGAGTTGCTGCTAGGCGAGGTGTGGTAGCCGCCTCCACTTGTGTCGGATACATGACTGATGTAGTGGTCATCGGCGGAGGTCCCGCCGGCAGCACGGTCGCCACGCTTCTGTCGCGGGCTGGCTTCAACGTCAGCGTTTACGAGCGGGAGACCTTCCCCCGCCCGCACGTGGGCGAGTCGCTGCTGCCAGCGACGCTGGCGATTCTCGACGACATCGGCGTGTTGCCGCTCATCGAGGCCGAGGGCTTCGCGCGCAAGGCCGGGGCCACGATGTCGTGGGGGAGGACGAGCGAACCATGGAGTTGGTATTTCCGCGAGACCAATCGCCGCTATCCCACCAGCTTTCAGGTCTGGCGGCCTCGCTTCGACCAGATCCTGCTCGAACACAGCCGCGCCGTTGGCGCTGACGTGAAGGAAGGGATGGGTGTGCGCGAGGTGCTGTTCGAGGGCGAACGGGCCACCGGCGTTCGCCTTGACGACGGAACGGCGGTTCGCGCCCGCATGGTGGTGGATGCCAGTGGCCAGCGATCCCTCGCCGCTCGACAGCTTGGCCTGAAGCAATGGGACGGCTTCTTCCGCAACCTCGCGCTCTATGCCTACTTCAACGACTGCCCACACCTGCCGACGCCCGACGACGGCAACATCTTCATCGAGTCTGCCAAAGGCGGCTGGAGCTGGAAGATTCCGCTGGCAGACGGTGTTTCGAGCGTCGGCACGGTGGTGGACCGGGATGTCGGCGTTCGGCGCATTCGCGAGGCCGGCAGCGATGCCTACTTCGCGGAACAGATAGCCGCGGCGTCGCGCACGGCGGCGATGATCGGTGACCGACGCCCCAACGGCCCGGTGACGGTGGTGCGAGACTGGTCCTACGCGGCATCAAGAATGACCGCTCCCGGACTGACGCTCGTGGGCGACGCCGCCTGTTTCGTCGATCCGCTGTTCTCCACGGGAGTGCATCTGGCTGTGTCCGGCGCCCACCTCGCTGCGGCGCAAGTCGTGTCGGCACTGACGGATGCCACCATCGCCGGAGAAGCGGCCGTCGCCTACGAGCGCCTCTACCGCACGCAGTACGAACACTTCCACCAACTTGCGCGCCTGTTCTACGCCGGCAACCGCAGCGTCGATTCCTACTTCTGGGCCACCCGCCGCATCACCGCCGAAGACGAACGCTCCCCGCGCGAAGCGTTCGTCCGAGCCGTGTCGGGACAGACGGCCGCCGGCTACGAGCGTTCCGTGTTGAGCCGGGCAGAACTGCCGACCTCCTTCGAGACCGCCTTGGCCGAGATGCAACGCCGTCCAAGCGTTGCCAGCGACATTGCCAACGAAACACCACGCCTGGCCCCAGGTCTGCACCTCGTCCGCACGGCCGTCCTCGGCGAGCACCGCTTCGAGTGGGGCTACGCGGTTCGGGGCAAGGACCGCGACGACCTCCCCGTCAGCGCCCTGGTGGCGCACCTCGCAAGCAACGCCGACGGCCAACGCACCATCGCCCAAATCGCCACCCACATCGCCGCAGAGCACGACCGACCCACCGCCGAGGTACAACCCATCGCCGAACGCGCCGCCCGACTGCTGATCGAGGACCGAGTGCTGGTGTGACCCCACGAGGCGCTCCGGAGGGGGCAGCATCCCGCCCTCCATCCAGAAGAACCGCCTCCACCACGAGCGGGGACCTCTCTGGAGGGAGGGCATCTTGCCCGCCATCGCGCCGACAGGCACGCAAATGGTGCAGGGCCTGAAGGCAGGCTTTGCATGGAAGTACGCCCCCAGCGATGGAGGAATTGCCGGTACTTCCTTACGCGTCAGCGGGTAGTGTCTCACTTTTGAATTTGCCTGACGTGGCGCATGGCCGTTCGCAGCTGGCGACTGCGTCGATTTGCCTGCCGGGACCACTCTATAGGGAGGGGGGAGGGCGTCCCGCCCTCCATGCACCGTCAGGCGCGTCCTCCCTGCGCATGCCGCGATGTGCCTGCGCGCCCTTGCGGGCGCGGCGCGCCTTGCGGCGCGATGGAGGGCGGGACGCCCTCCCCCCGGAGGACACTGCCAGACACTGCACAAGCCAAAGTGAGACACTGCCCGTCGGCGGTCGGGGACGCTTCCCCGGCTGAAGGCTCTGCATGGAAGCACGCCCCCGGCGACGGGGGAATTGCCGGCACTTCCCTGCGCGTCGGCGGTCGGGGACGCTTCCCCGGCTGAAGGCTCCCTGCATGGAAGCACGCCCCGGCGACGGGGGAGTTGCCGGCACTTCCCTGCGCGTCGGCGGTCGGGACGCTTCCCCGGCTGAAGGCTCCCTGCATGGAAGCACGCCCCCGGCGACGGGGGAATTGCCGGCACTTCCCTGCGCGTCGGCGGTCGGGGACGCTTCCCCGGCTGAAGGCTCCCTGCATGGAAGCACGCCCCCGGCGACGGGGGAATTGCCGGCACTTCCCTGCGCGTCGGCGGTCGGGACGCTTCCCCGGCTGAAGGCTCCCTGCATGGAAGCACGCCCCCGGCGACGGGGGAATTGCCGGCACTTCCCTGCGCGTCGGCGGTCGGGACGCTTCCCCGGCTGAAGGCTCCCTGCATGGAAGCACGCCCCCGGCGACGGGGGAATTGCCGGCACTTCCCTGCGCGTCGGCGGTCGGGGACGCTTCCCCGGCTGAAGGCTCCCTGCATGGAAGCACGCCCCCGGCGACGGGGGAATTGCCGGCACTTCCCTGCGCGTCGGCGGTCGGGACGCTTCCCCGGCTGAAGGCTCCTATGCCGCTCGGATGCGGCGGAATTTCTGCAGCGAGTGGCAGTCGAGGGGGACGAGGCCGCGGTTGCCGCCGCCGCTGTACACCACTTCCGCCACGTAGAGGTCGCCCTTCGAGTCTGCCCAGATGCCGTGTGGAGCGAAGAAGTTGCCGGGGCGCACGGGATCCTTGCCGCCGAAGCGGTGGATCAGGGCGCCATCCAAGTCCAGTACGGCCACGCTGGCGTGAGGGGTGTGGGGCAGGATTTCCACGTCTGGGCTCTTGCCGGCGATTTCGCCGAGTTCCGCCACGTAGAGCACCCCGTCGCCGTCGATGAAGAGGTCGTCCGGTCGGGTGACGTGATCCCATTCCGTCAGGTATTCGCCAGCGTGGCTGAATACCTGAATGCGCGAGTTCTCGCGATCCGCCACCAATATGCGGTCGTCCGCGTCCACGGCGATGGCGTGCGGCAGGCGAAACTCGCCGGGGCCGCCGCCCGGCTCGCCCCACGAGAGGAGATGCTCGCCGGCCGCCGAGAAGCGATGCACGCGGGCGTTGCCGTAGCCGTCGGCGACGAACATCTCCCCCGCGCTGTCGAGCGCCAGGTTGGTCACCCGGTTGAATGGCCCGCCGCCGTACTGCACCGGCGTCCGCCCCGGCACGAAGCCGGTGTCGGCCGGCTTGTCCTTCTCGCCCAAGGTCTGCAGGAGCTCGCCGTCCGTGTTGAAGATGCGCACGGTGTGGTCGAAGTTGTCGGCGGCGTAGATGCGATCGTCCGGGCCGATGTAGAGGCCATGTGGATTGGTGAATACGCCCTCGCCCCAGGCGCCCAGAAAGCTGCCGTCGGCATCGAAGACGATCATGGGATGTTCGCCGCGGTTGAACGCATAGACCCGATCCCGCGAATCGGTGGCGACCCCGGCCACCTCGACGAAGCTCCACCCCTCCGGCAGCTTCTCCCAGCCTTCGATCACCTCAAACTCGATCTGCGCCATGCCTGCCCCACCCTGTTACGCTTGCCGGTTCACAAGGTAGCATGCGGCAACGAACGCGAAGGATCAAGCCATGACGCGAAGGGCCCATTTCGGCGCGACCATTCCTCAGATCAAGCGCCCGTGGGTCGCTGCCGCCGAGGCGGCGCGGGCCTTCGAGGCACAGGGCTACGACTCGCTCTGGGTCTGCGATCACCTCTACGGGCCGCAGTCGCCGCAACTGCCCATCCTGGAAGCCTGGTCGATGATCTCGGCGCTGGCGGCGATTACCGAGAAGGTGGAACTCGGCACGCTGGTGACGCCGGCGGGGATGCGCAACCCGGCACAGCTCGGCAAGACCATCGCCACCGCCGACAACATCGCTGGCGGGCGCGTCATCGCCGGCCTGGGCGGTGGCTGGATGCCGCGCGAATTCACCGACTTCGGCATGCCGTTCCTCGGCACCGGCGACCGCCTGAAGCAGCTTTCCGAAACCGTGACGCTGCTGCGCCGCATGTGGGCCGAAGACGAGGACGAAGTCTCCTTCGAGGGCGAGTTCGTGCAGGCCGACAACGTCGTCTGCCAGCCGAAGCCCCCGCGCCGGGTGCCCGTCCTGATCGGCGGCGCAGGTGAAAGGGTGACGCTAGCCATCACTGCCCGCGAGGCCGACATCTGGAACAACCTCGCCGGCCACCAACCAGCCCTCGCACACAAGGTGGACGTGCTGAAGCGCCACTGCGACGACGTGGGCCGCGACTTCGACGAGATCGTGGTGAGCCAGCAATGTCTCGTCACCATCGCCCCGAACGAGGAGACGCTGGCTCCGATGGCGGATCGGGCGCAGAAGATCTTCGGCGGCCACATGGGCGACCCCAAGGGCCCCCTCGCCATCACCGGCACCCCAGAACGCTGCGCCGAGCAGATCCAGAAGCACATCGACCTAGGCTGCACCATGTTCGTGATGGAGTTCTTCGGCAAGGACACCATCGAACCGGCCCAGCTCTTCGCCGAAGAGGTGGCCGTCCACTTCGCATAGCGAGTCTCGAATCGGGTGTCCTCATGCGGGGCACCCCGCCCCTCGCGAAACGGGGGCCCCCAAGACAAGCGCATTCTGCACTCGCGCTCCGAGGCGCGCAAAGACGTAACGCCTTCGGAGCGCAAGGTCGGTCCCATGACACTCCAGGGGCGCTGGCGCGCGCATGGAGGGCGATACGCCCCTCCCGCCAGAGAGTTCGCGCCCCCTCTTGGCGAAGCTGGGCGAAGCGTGGTCCTTCCCATCACTCCCCCTTGGGGGAGTCGAAGAAGCCAGCCTCGGCTTCTTCGGAGGCGCCGGCCGATGACCGCACCGTCTTGGCGCGCAAGCTTGCATGGAAGCACGCCTCCGGCGACGGGGACATGCCCGAACCTCCCCGCGCGTCAGCGGTCGGGGATGCTTCCCCGGCTGAAGGCTCCTTGCAGGGAAGCACGCCTCCGGCGACGGGGACATGCCCGAACCTCCCCGCGCGTCAGCGGTCGGGGATGCTTCCCCGGCTGAAGGCTCCTTGCAGGGAAGCACGCCTCCGGCGACGGGGAAATGCCGGTACTTCGTTACGCGTCAGCGGTCGGGGATGCTTCCCCGGCTGAAGGCTCCTTGCATGGAAGCACGCCTCCGGCGACGGGGAAATGCCGGTACTTCGTTACGCGTCAGCGGTCGGGGATGCTTCCCCGGCTGAAGGCTCCTGGTTCAGGATTCTCCATTGCCAACCATCGACGCGCCTTGCGGCGTGCAGCAGGGCAGAATGCCCTCGCCCCCCACGGCAGGCTTGCGAGGTCGGAACCGGACCCGGGCTCGCTGTAGCCCTGGCACCCGGACCGGAGCAAGTGGAATCCCGGCCACCGTCGACGACCAACCCGTCGACTCGCGCCACCACCGACCGATGGACACCCGTGATGTTCCGGGGTTCCAACGGGGCTGCGCCTCGCACCGTGACCGACCGCCATCCGCGTCGGCTTGCGCCCCGAATGATTGCATGCAATCGTTCGGGCGTCTCCACCGGAGAGCCTGATGGCAAGCATAACGATCCGCAACCTGTCCGAAGAGTCGAAGGAGCGTCTGCGCCAACGCGCCAAGTTGAGCGGTTGCAGCCTGGAGGCACTGGTTCGGAACATACTCAACCAGGCGGCCCGCAGTCCGGTGCCCCGGTCTCGGTTTCCCCATGACCTGATTGCCCTCGTGGAATCGGGCGACGACATCGAGCCGTTTCTCAAGGAACTCGATCAGCCGCAATCCAAGATCGAGCTGTGATCCTGCTCGATACCAACGTCCTGTCCGAACTGGCGCGTCCAAGGCCGGAAACTTCAGTCGTCCGTTGGCTGGAGACAAACGAACCCATGTTGGCTCTGCCGTCGATTGCTCTCGCGGAGTTGCGCTACGGCATCGAGAGGCTGGCCGACGGCCGGCGCAAAACCAGCCTCCTCAAGTTTTGGCGGGAGTTGCGCGACCGCTTCGCCGGCCGAATCTACTCCTTCGACGAACAGGCGGCGGAGGCGTTCGGCGAACTAGCGGCAACGGCGGAGCGCGCCGGGCGACGCATCAGCGTACCCGACGCCCAGATCGCCGCAATCGCGCGCGCCAACCGAATGACCATCGCGACCCGGGACAAAGGTGGTTTCAGTCCAGCGGGCGTGCCGCTCGTGAACCCGTGGACTTCCGTGTCTTGAGCAAGCCGGAATGCGGACGAGGACGTCCGCGCACCGTGTGCGTGAAACTCTGTTCAGGCGTTCGGACTTGCTCTGGAACGCTGGCGGACAACGTCAGCCCAGGTTGCCGTCCCATAGCCGGGTGACGAAGACGCCCACGGGGAGGATGTCGATGCCATCCTCGGTGCGGCGTGGCCGGTCTTCGAGGCACACGACCACCCGCCCACCGACATTCGGATGGTCCGTCACGAGGCTGCGCAGGCCCTTGAGATGTCGCCCGACAATCCGGCCAGTTGCCTTGGCTTCCACCGCAAAGCGCATGTCGCCAACGATGAAATCCACCTCGGTGCCACCCGCGAGCCGCCAGTACGAGAGATCGTCGCCATCCTCGGCATAGTCCAGATAGGCGGAAAGCTCGTGGGAAATCCAGTTCTCGAAGGCCCGCCCGTAGGCATCCGACCCGCGGGACAACGTGCCGCGCCGTGCCAGCCGATTCACGACGCCGACGTCGGACAGGTAGAACTTGGGCGCTCCAACCACGCGACGCTTCGGACGCTTGCGGTAGGCCGGGAGCCAGCGGCCGAGCAACGTGTCTTCAAGGATCTCGAAATAAGACTTCGCGGCGTGCCCCGATACGCCGCAGTCCGTCCCAATGTTGGAGAAGTTGATCAGTTCGCCGTCCGAAAGCGCCGCCGCGTCCAAGAAGCCCGAGAAGGCGGGCAGATTGCGGACCAGACCCTCGGCGGCGACTTCCTCCTTCAGGTAGTCCGCGACATACGCGTCAAGCAGCCTCCCGGGTCGATCGGCATCGAATATCCGGGGCAGATAGCCGTGATTCAGCAATCGATCCAGATCGAAACCCGGCCCGATCTCGGCAGCGGTCAAGCCGTGCAGTTGATAGCGGACAGCTCGGCCCCCGAGCAAGTTTGCGGCGCCGCGGCGGACCTTCCGCGCGCTCGATCCGCACAGGGCGAACCGAATGTTGCGGTTTTCCATCAACCAGTGGACCTCATCCAGCAACGCCGGGACCTTCTGGATTTCGTCTATGACGACCTGCGTGGGGCCACCGCCCCCGCGTTCCGCCTCGATCTCCTGGCGCAGGAACTCTGGATTGACGACGTAGCGTCGGAACTGGTCGGCCTGCAACAGATCGACCCAACGACAGTCGCCGTAGTGCTTCTTCAGGAGCGTGGTTTTCCCGGCTTGGCGCGGTCCCCAAAGGAAAAACGTCTCGGTCGCTGGTGCTGGGAGCTGGAGCTTGCGCGTGAACATGCGAAGCAGATTATCATGATAATCGGAAGTGGCGGTTCCGATTATCACGAATTGAAACGGTGCCGGAGCCCGAAAAGTCGAGCGTAGCGCCGGTGATGCAGTTCTAACCGCCGACTTGACCCACCGCGCCGGAGGCATCCCGGGCGTTCAGTGGTTCCACCACGGCAGATCCGAGAACGACCTGACGTCCAGTTCGTGGGTCCACACCGAGCGATGCTGTTGCGCGATGTGCCAGTACGTATCGGCGATGTGTTCCGGCAGCATGAGGCCGTCTTCCGCGCCCTTGGTCTCCCGAAGATGCTGGAACCGTGCGGGGCCGAGCATCTTGCCCAGGGTGTCCGGCGCGTCCACCGAGCCGTCGACGACGACGTGGGCGACGTGGATGTTCTTCGGCGAAAGCTCGGCGTTCAAGGTCTGACAGAGCAGGCGTCTTCCACCCATGGCGGCGGCATGGGAGTGCTGGCCCGCGTTGCCGCGAACGGCCGCGGTCGCCGAGGTCACGATCAAGGTGCCGTGGCCTCGATCGGCCATCAAGGGGCAGACGGCCTTCGCGAGGCGGAACAAGCCGAACGTGGCGAGGCGCCAGCCCATTTCGAACGCCTTGTCGCTCGTGTCGGTCAGCGCCCGGTTGCCGATCTGCGCGCCGAGGTTGTAGATCATCACCTCGATCGGGCCGATTTCGGCCTCCACATTGGCGACGCGATCTTCGATCGCGTTGTCTTCAATGGCGTTCATGAGGAAGCCGGACGCTTGGCCGCCCTCGCCTTCGATCGCCTCGACGAGCTTGGCGAGACCCGCGCCGTCGCTGCGGCGGCAGAGAACGGCGTGATAGCCCTCGCGGGCGAACCTCTTGCCCACGGTGCCGCCGATGCCCGCGCCCGCACCGATGACGAGGCAGACTGGTTTCCGCGCGCTCATCGGATCACCCCCGTCTCGCGAAGGCCATCCAAGTCGTCGGTTCCGAGCCCCAGTTCACCGCCGAGCACCTCTGCCGTGTGCTCGCCGAGCAGCGGCGCCGGCGCGATCGGCACGTCGGACTCGGACATCCGCGGTGCGAATCCGAGCAGCCGCACAGGCCCATGCATGGGGTGGTCGACGGTGTGTACGAAGCCCCGCGCGAGCAGGTGCGGATCCGCGTGCAGTTCGCGGGTGTCCAGGCAGGCGGAACACGGCACGCCGGCAGCGCCCAGGGTTTCCATGACCTCCTGCTTGGTGCGTTCGCGCGTCCACTTGGCCACTTCCTCGTACAACGTGGCGCTGTTTGCGATGCGCGCCTGCATGTCCGTGAAGCGGTCGTCCACCAGCAGGTCCGGACGTTCGAGCGCGACGCAGAGATCGTCCCAGTGGCCGGCGGTGATCGGCATCAGGTACACCCAGTCGTTGGGCCCGAACGGCTTGCACGGGTACAGGTCCACCGGCGGTAGCCCGCCCGCCCCCCCGTTGCGAGGCGCCACCCGTTCGCCCCATTTCGAACCGGAGACACGCGTGCGCATGAAGTACGTCATGGCCTCCTGCATGGAGATCTCGATCTGCTGGCCCCTCCCGGTGCGCAGCCGCTGCACGTAGGCGGCCAGGATCGCCATGGCCAGTTGCACGCCCGTGCCCGAGTCGCCCGTGGTCGGCCCCGGGATGACCGGCGGCCGGTCGGCCTCGCCGGTCACGGAGAAGGCGCCCGCGGCCGCTTGCGCGATCATGTCGTAGCTCCTGAATCCCGAGTACGGGCCCGATGTGCCGAAGCCCTTCAGGCGGGCGTGAATGAGTGGCGGATGCGCGGCCTTCAGCGTTGCGTAGTCGAGGCCCAGCCGCTCGATCACGCCGGGACCGTAGTTCTCGACGAAGACGTCGAAGCGCGGCAGCAGACGCACGAATAGCGCATGGCCCTCGGGCTCGCGAAGGTTGATCGCGACGCTCCGCTTGTTGGCGTTCCAGTTGCAGAAGTAGGCGGAATACTCCATGTTCTCGCTGCGGCCCACCGCCCGGCCCGGGTCCCCGTGCTCCGGCGCCTCGACCTTGACGACGTCCGCGCCGAGCCAGGCCAGCGCCTGCGTGCATGAGGTCCCCGCCTCGTACTGGGTCATGTCGAGGATCCGCAGTCCATCCAATGCCGGTCCGTTCAGGTCGGCCATACGCACTCCCCTCCGTTCAGTCGTGCAATGTAACGCGACGGCGCTTCGGGCGACAGTCCGCCCCTTGCACTTGCGCTCGTTTCGTCAGTCCAAGTTGAGGGCAAACCGAATCGCCGCCGCAATCCTCGCCATTTTCTCTTCGGAGAGCCGCGAGATCGTCGAGCCCAAACCACCGCGCGGCACCGTCTGCAGGTGGTCGCAATTCACCGCGCACTCGCGTGGCAGCCCGTCGTCTCGAGACAGCAAGACCTCGCTTGGGATCTCCCGGATGCGAGTCGTCACAGGCGCGACGGTGACTTCGCCCAGACTAGGAATGATCGAGTCCCGGGTCAGGATCACGACGGGGCGACGTTTGTCCGGCGGGGCAAACCGATACCAGCGCACCTCGCCGCGCAGCATCAGTCAGCACTCCATCCCTCATCGCCCCACGCGTGATCACCTTCCGGGATGTCAAACTCACCCGGCTTGACCGGATCACGCTTGTAGCCGGCAACATGCCTTTCCTCGAGTTCCTTCTCGTCCATGCGCTTGAGGGCGTCCCGCAAGGCGTCTCTGGCAAAAGCCGAGCGCGTCGTCCCAAGAGCTTTCACGCGCGCATCGACACGCGCCACGAGCTCGGTCTCCATGGTCATCTGGATGGTTTTCATCCAAGGCACTCTACCACTAGCGTAATAACTAGCTCAATAGCTATGCTGACCCACATCCAGTTGAGCAGTGGCGTCGCCCGAGCCCCTACAAGTCCGGCGGTCGCACGCGAACCGCCGCCGCCTCCTCGAAGATCTCCATGATCGCCCAGAGTTCCTTGTCCGCCCAGCCACGGGCCAGGCTAGCGACGAACGGCTGCGTGGCCGCCGTCCCCAAAGACAGCGGCACGTCGACCTTCTGCGCCAGTTCCACGGCCAGCTTCATGTCCTTGGCAATGGTGTGAAGGCCCATGTCCGCCGTCTGCCCGGGTGGCGGTTCCGGGCTGCGCGTGGTGATCCGCTCGACCATCGAGCGGAACATCGGGCTGCCGCCACTGCTCGCGCTGATCACGTCCGTCAACGTCTCCATGCTCAAGCCCGCCTTGACGCCCAAGGCCAGGGCTTCCATGGTCGCCACCATGCCGATGCCCGCGAGCAGGTTGTTGACCAGCTTGACAGTCGCCCCGGCACCGCTCTCGCCGACGTGGAAGACCTTCTCGCCCAATGCCTGAAGCACCGGCATGGCGCGGTTCAAGGCGGCGGCATCGCCTCCGACCATGACCGACAACGTCCCTTCGCGCCGCTGGGCGACGCTGCCGCTCACCGGGGCGTCCAGTACGATGATCTCCATCTGAGCAGCCTGCGCCGCGATCGTATGAACGACCTCTGGGCTGATGGTGCTGAGTTCGATGTAGATGTCGCCGGCCTTGGCGCCGGCCAGGACACCGTCCGGGCCCAAGGCCACGACCTTGCTGGCCTCGTTGGACGGCAGCGAAGCCAGCACGATGTCGGACGCCTCGGCCACCTCGCGCGCGCTGGTCGCCACCCGGGCCCCAAGCCGGCGGAGTTCCTCGAGGGGCTGCTCACGCAGGTCGTGGACCGTCAGCCCGAAGCCCGCCTTGGCGACATTGATGGCCATGGGCTTGCCGATGCCGCCGAGACCAATGAAACCGACTCTCATGTCAATCACCAGAACGCGGTCATCGAACAGTTCACGGGCACCTCCTGACGCCTCCTCTCCAGACGTTCGCCATCAGGCAGCGGATGCAGCACGTTTCGCGAATGATCTTGTGCCTCCCTCCGAGCGGAATAAAGTGCGCGCGTCTCGCTGCCAGGTGCCTGGACGGATGGTTTCAGGACTCGCACCCGTCCCCGTGCCGGGCAGGCCGTCTGTTGCCGACATCGACCAGCACTTGGTAGCGCGGGCTGCCATCGTCGCTGTCGCTACCTGAACACCTCGGGCCGTGAGGCGCGGAAACAGCGCCGCATCCAGCGCGCGCCCGCCACCGTCCCCTCGCCCCCCAGGGAACCCTCCCTCCGAGCAGCCGGCGTATAATCGTCGCTTCGCCGTTCGGCGCCTTCGCCCCCACGTGAGCAGTCCCGAAGTCCGCACTCCCGGCCGTCTCTCCCCATCGCGCCTTGCGGGTGCGCGGACGTTTCAAGCCCTCTCGGTGCGCGACTTTCGCTGCCTTTGGGTGTCCAACCTGGCCGCCTCGTTCGCCATGCAGATGCAGATGGTGGCGCGGGGCTGGCTGATCTACGACATGACCAGTTCGCCCCTGGCGCTCACCTGGGTGATGCTGTCCTTCATGCTGCCGTCGTTCGTCTTCTCCCTCGCCGGCGGCGTGGTGGCCGACCGCATGCGCAAGAAGGCGATCATGGTCGCTTCGCAGCTTCTCAACACCGCTGCGACCTTGCTGCTGGCCACCATCGTCTTCCGCGGCGACGTGACCTTCTGGCACTTCATCTGGTTTGGCTTGTTCAACGGCACGGTGCTGTCCTTCTCGATGCCGGCGCGGGCTTCGGTGATTCCCGAGATCGTGCCTCGCCACGTGGTGGTCAACGCGATGGCCCTGCAGAGCGCCACCTTCAATCTCTCCCGCATCGCCGGCCCGGCGGTGGCGGGCTTCCTCATCGCCTGGTTCGCGGGCGGCGACACCACCTCGCACAGCGGTGTCGGCATCGTCTTCTATGCGATTGCCGGGCTCTACATCGTCGCCGTCAGCGGCACCGCCATGCTGCACTACGACGGCGCCCCCCTGCGCCAGACCGAGACCCGCGTGCTGCACGACCTGGGCGAGGGCTTCGCCTACATGCGCCGCGAGCGGGTAATTCTGGGCCTCGTCATCATGGGGCTGGTGCCGATGACCTTCGGCTGGGCGCCGAGCATGTTGATGCCGGCGTTCAATCAGGACGTGATCGGCGGCGACGCCCAAACCCTCGGCTACCTGATGACGGCCATGGGCGTCGGGGCGCTGGCCGGCTCGCTGACGCTGGCCCGGCTCGGCGACATCGGCCACAAGGGCCGCGTGCTCTTCGTCGCCGCCTATCTGTGGGCCGTCGCCATCATCGGCTTCGCGCTCTCCGGCGTGCTGGCGGTCGCCATGCTGTTTGGCCTCTTCACCGGCGCGTTCAGCTCGGTGATGGGCTCGCTCAACATGAGCGTCGTGCAACTCGCCGTCCGCCCGGAAATCCGCGGTCGCGTGATGGCCATCAACATGATGACCCACGGTCTCATGCCGTTCTTCTTCCTGCCCATCAGCGCCCTGGCCGAATGGCTCGGCATCGCCACGGCCCTCTTCGTCAGCGGCCTATTGCTCGCGGCAACGATGCTCGCCACCGGCCGCCTGTTCCCGGAACTTCTCCGCATCGACAAGGGACACGCCGGCGAAGCATTGCGCCCCACCACTCGCGAGCCCCAATCGGCCCCGGAGGCAGCGGTCCCGCTGGCAACCCAAGCCGTTACCGGACCAGGCCGCAGCACCGTCTGAACCACGTCGGTTCGAAGCGAGCATCCACTCCCGAGCCGGCGGCCGAGCAACTGATGCACGGTGTCGCCCTTCAGTCCGCTTCCGGAGCCTCCACTTCAAGACAGGCCACCGCTTCCAAGCGATGCGCATAGTCGGCGGGCAGGTATTCCTTGCCGGCCAAGAGGTGCTGCAGATACCAGCGTGGCGGTTTCAGCGTTGGGTCGATCACCGCGGTGTTGGCGAAATAGGTCCAGGCCGCGACGTTGCCAGCTTCCGTCTGCACCCACACGGCGTCGCGGCCGTAGTGCCTGGGCGCCACCTCGAACGGGTCCATGCACAGGATTTCCTCTGGTGACGTCAACCGATAGAGCACCCCGGCGACAAACTCCCCGCGTGCGAACCGGATGTTGGCGTGCCCTGCGCCCACCTGGTGGCGGGAGCGCTTGTCGAATGTCAGCCGCATGTCCGGCAAGATGCCGGCAAGAACCTCGTCGAAGCCTATCCCCCGTTCCCGCACCCGTTCGGGGTTCATGTTGCTGCCGTAGGCGAAATAGTGCCGAGGTGTCACGACGCCCCAGCACCACCCTTGCGACCGCCCTTGCGGATCACGAAATGAAAGCGGTCGCCAATTCGCTCGTCCCGCTCCAGCACATGCCCCATGAAGCGACAGAAGTTGGTGAAGTCACGCACGGTCGAGGGATCGGTCGCCTCGATCGCAACCGTCTCCCCCACCGCCATCCCCCGCACCCGATTGCGCACAATCATCAACGGCTCGGGACACTCAAGCCCACCTGCATCCACCCGATAGTCCACCTCGTCCACCCACGCCATTCCTGCCGCCCTTCTCGCTCCTCGCGCCAATACGCCTACGCTACCAAACCGCCCCCACCAAGCCCAACCATCAGGACGCCCCCTGTCGAGGGCATGCGGTTGGCATTGGCGTGGGATATCGTCCCCTTCGTGCGTGGGACGAAATGTTTGTGTGGCGGGATCTGGAAGGCGGCGGGATCTGGAAGGCGCGAGCGAATGCGAGCCCGAAGGCCAGGGTGACAGGACGGCTTGGGCTGGGGCAGGAAGCGTTGCCGGAAGGCAACGGTTCTTGTGGCGCCAGGCCTGCACCTGAGCAACCTTGTACGCTACGGCCTCCCGCTCGCCGACTTGGTCAAGCAGTCAGTGCAGCGCGACAGTGAAAGGGAGGACGGCACAGACGATGGAAACGCAAGGAGACGAGACTTCCTCCACATCCGGCAGCCTGCCGAAGGTGGCCGATGAGGATGCCGTGGTTGCCCGGCTGCGTGCGGAGAACGCGAAACTGCGAGCGGAACTCGCCAAAGCGCGAACCGAGGCCGCCACCGGCGGGATCAATGCGCTTACGAGCGAAGAGAGTGCCTGGGAACCGGCCATGCGTCACGGCATTGCCTACGCCGACGACCGCTCGCGCACGAGTGCCATGTCCGCTGGCCGGCTGCTGGCGCAGCTCTACGGTCTCTCCAAGGAACGCATGGAGGCAGGTCAAATCCGCAACAGCAGCGACTTCGACTACCTGCCGCGACCGAGCGCAGATGAGGCGCAGCTCGAAGCCGATTTCGTGCGCTGGGGCTATTGCCTCGTCGAAGACGCCATGTCGCCGGGCCAGGTGCGGGCGCAGGTGGAGCGGCTGGTGGAGCAAGCCGAAGCCGAGAGGCGCCGAGACTCCGCCATCATGACCAGCCGCAACGAGCGTGCCCAACTCGTCAACAATCTGGTGCTCAAGGGCCAGGTGTTCCGCGACGCGGTGGAGTTCAAGGAATCCGCCGCCCAGCGCGGCCCCTTGGTGGACAAGCTCCTTGCCAAGGTCATGGGCGAGGGCTTCGGCCTCGGCTGCGCCCACGGCTCCGTCGTCCACGAAGGCGGCGGCTTGCAGGAACTGCACATCGACCAGGGCGGAATGCCCATGCCCTATCCGCCGTTCCCGTTCGGCGCCCTCATCATCTGGGTCCATACCCAGTTCGACCTCGCCAGCGGCGCCACCTACATCGTCCCCGGCTCCCACCGCACCGCCAGCGGCGCCACCCTGTTCCGCGACGGCGCAAATCTCGTGCAACTCGTGGACGGCGAACCCGGCCTGGTCGCCATCTGCGCCCCACCCGGCACCTGCATCCTCACCGACACCCGCGTCCTCCACTGCGGCGGCCGCCGCACCGCCCCCGGCACCCGCTACGCCATGCGCTGCCACTACAACCGCCACTACATCCGCGCCCTGCACGAACAATCCAAGGCCAATCTGCACGTGCCCACAGAGACTTGGGAGCTTCTCTCGCCGCGACTGAAGCAGATGATGGGCATCACGGTGAACGACGAAGCACCGACGGGCGAGTTGCCCAGCCCGGATTGTTCAACCTAGCGGCCTGCCGGACTTTGCCGTCTCGGCAAAGTTCGACAGGGCGATAGGACGGCTGGGGCTGGGGCAAGAAGCGTTGTCCGAAGGCAACGGTTCTTGTGGAACCAGGACCAAATGCGTGCCCAATGCCTGTTCCTTGCTTTTTCAACATGGGACGTTAGATTAGCAAGGAATGATTCCGCGTCACGCACAGCAGCAGGTGGAGGTTGCGCTGGGACGGCAGGCCGCTGTGGCGCTTGTCGGGCCTCGGCAGGTGGGGAAGACCACCCTTGCGATTGCCGTCGCCGACAAGGTGGACTCGATCTATCTGGACCTCGAGTCGCCAGCGGATCGAGCGCGCCTTGCGTCGCCGACGATGTTCCTCAAGGAGTACGAGCGTTGCCTTGTCGTGCTGGACGAAGTCCATCGGTTTCCGGGGCTCTTCCCCGAGCTTCGCGGGATCATCGATGCCGGCCGGCGCGCCGGCCGTCGCACTGGGCGGTTCCTGATTCTCGGCTCCGCATCGTTGGACCTGCTCAAGCAGGCGGGGGAGAGTCTGGCAGGGCGGATCGAATACGTACCGCTCGGCACGCTCGATGTGCTTGACGTGTCCTCGGAAGTCGCCTCTCGCACTCGGCACTGGCTACGGGGCGGGTTCCCCGACAGCCTGCTGGCGGCCAGCGACGAGGACAGCCTTGCCTTTCGCAGCAATCTGATACGGACCTACCTCGACCGCGACATTGCGGAGTTCACGGGTCAAGTGCTCCCGGCACAGACCCTGAGCCGCCTTTGGACCATGCTTGCCCACGGTCAGGGGACGATCCTCAATGCGTCGAAACTGGCTGCGAGCCTCGATGTCAGTGCGCCCACGGTGAAACGCTACACGGACCTGCTGGTGGATTTGCTGCTCGTGCGCCGACTGCCGCCGTATTTCGCCAACGTCCGCAAGCGGTTGGTGAAAGCGCCCAAGGTGTACGTGCGAGATGCCGGCCTCGTGCATGCCTTGCTCGGCATCGCCGACCACAACGCCCTGTTGGGCCATCCCGTGGCGGGAGCGAGTTGGGAAGGGTTCGTGATGGAGAGCCTCGTCAACGTCGCCCCGCTCGGCACCGTCGCAAGCTTCTACGGCACGCGTGCGGGGGCGGAGATTGACCTGATCCTGGAGATTCCGGGAGAAAGTGCGCCTTGGGCGGTCGAGATCAAGCTGGGCCTTGTGCCAAAGCCGACACGCGGCTTCTACAATGCACTTGAGGATGTGCAGCCGAGCCGGGCATTCATCGTGTATTCCGGTGAGGACCGCTACCCCATTTCCCGCGATGTCCACGCCATTGGCCTTCGGGAGATGGCGGAGCGGCTCGCGCATCGTTGACTGTGCCGCTGAGCCGGAGCTGCGCTTTCGGTGGCCCCTCTGGCGCGAGCTTCCTGTTACCAAGCCCGTTCCCGCCCCAGAGGGGCTTGCGTCGGTGCGCGTCGGCGCAAACGCAGGTAGGCTAGCTGCATGCAAGAGGCAATGAGGGGCCTTCATGTCTGACCGCACCACGATTCTCGCCGCGGCGTTGGTTCTTGTCGCTTCATCGGCGCTTGCCGCGCCCGTACAGCTCGACAGCGGTGCTGTTGAGGGTGTGGCGGTCGAGTCTGGGGCCGTCCAGGTGTTCCGGGGGATCCCTTATGCGGCGCCGCCGGTCGGAGAGTTGCGGTGGAAGCCGCCGCTGCCGGCGTCGGCCTGGGAAGGCGTGCGGCCGGCCACGGAGTTCAGCGGCGCCTGTCCGCAAGGGCCCGCGCTCGCGCGCATGATGGGCGTCCCGCTGCCGGATCCGAGCGAGGATTGCCTGTATCTGAACGTCTGGTCCGGTGCGGTCGGAGAGGATGCCAAGCTGCCGGTAATGGTGTGGATCCACGGTGGTGGCCTGTCCCTCGGCTGGGGCCACCAAGCGCTGTACGATGGGCTGCAGTTTGCGCAGAAGGGCGTGGTGCTGGTGGCGATCAACTATCGCCTGGGCGCGCTCGGCTTTCTCGCAGATTCGCGACTCACCGAGGAAGGCGGCGTTTCCGGCAACTACGGCCTCATGGATCAGATTGCCGCGCTGGAATGGGTGCAGCGCAACATCGCGGCCTTTGGCGGCGATCCAGCCAATGTCACCATCTTTGGCGAGTCGGCTGGCGGCACGAGCGTCTATGCACTGTTGGCGTCGCCGCACTCGAAGGGCCTGTTCCATCAGGCCATCTCCCAAAGCGCCTGGGTGACGGATGGCAACTTCGCGGCGTTGTCGCGGCCAGACGGAGACAGCGACAGCGCCGAGGCGCGTGGCAAGGCGTGGCTGGCGCAGCACTTTGCCGAGGCGGATTCTCTTGCGGCGCTGCGCGCCATCGACGCGGACGCATTGGTTGCGGCGCAGGAGCAGGGCTTCAACCTCGCCGTGACCATTGAGGGCGACTTCATGCCCGAACACCCGCAGGCGATCTTCGAGGCCGGCGAGCAGATGAACGTGCCGCTAGTGGCGGGCACCAACACCGACGAGGGCACGATGTTCGTCGGGGCGCTGCCGTTCGAGACGGTGGATGCCTACAAGGCGGCGATCACCGGCATGTTCCCGGCCCACGCGGAGACGATTCTCGAGCTCTATCCCGCGGCGAACGACACGGCGCTGTTTCAGGTCAAGAACCAGATCATCGCCGACACCTGGTTCGCCCAAGCCGCCCGCAACATGCTCGCGGCGTGGTCGCAGGTGCCATCGCCGGCGTTCCGCTACCACTTCAGCCGCCGCTCCACCGCCATGCCGATCATGGGCGCCGCCCATGCGGCGGAAATCGCCTACGCTTTCAACAACCTGACGCCCCCGGCGGCGGACCAAGAGGTCGATCAAGCCCTCGCCGCCGCCATGATCCGCTACTGGGTGCAGTTCGCCGCCACGGGCAACCCCAACGCGGAAGGGCTGCCGGAATGGCCGGCGTACGACGCCACGACCGACCGGCATCTGGAGCTTGGAGACGAGGTGAAGACGGGAGAGGGCTTCCGCAAGGAGGCCATCGACACCCTAAACGCCATCCGCACGGCCATGGCGGAATCCGATTCCGGTTAAGGTGAATGTCAAACAAAGGGCCTCGCTCGGGCTGGCAAGTGCGCGAGCAGCCAGGGAATCCTAACGGCGTGTGCCGCCGCTCAAACGCGTGTGAGACTTCCACGTCGCTGCGCTGAAACGAGAAACTGCCTAATGTCCAGAAATGGGCTCAATAGCGCATAAAGGCGCGCAAAAGACACTTCAGGCCTCTCAACGAGGCCCCTGACGCCCGAGCACCGAATGCACCAAATGCACACGCATCCCTGCATCACGCCAACTTTGTGCTAATGTCTCGCGCTGCTGGCGTGCGGGGGTATGATGTGCTCATCAAAGCTGGGGCGTTGCGGCAACGGTCGCGTCGCCCATACGAACGACCACGCAAAGTTGTGCAGCGGGGGAATGTGCTCATGTGGCACGATTCCTTCCTTAGGCACCTTCTAGACCAACTTCCGTTCAGTTATCGCAACAATCGAGCGTCATCGCGGTTCCCTCCCCCGAGAGGTCCCTCGGGGCGGCTTGTGAGGCCGTGGGCCAGACTCCGTAAATCCACGGATTCAAAAGCCGCATATGTGTTGCCTAAACCAACGGTAGGCGGGGACCCGCCGGGTCTTGGGCGGCCCGGCGGGTTCGATGTCGCTGGCTGTCGTGGTCAGCAGCGACGGAAGCGCCGATAGGTATCCCACCGGGGTCGAGCCGATCGGCGGCGTTGGTTCCGGTTATGGCACACCCGGCAGGGATCGCAGATGGCGTACAGGGTGCCGTCGGCCTTGACGCCGCGTGGCCGTACGCAGCGCTTCTCGATGCACCGCAACTCGCTCCCGCGAGATCGCATCGAAGAACCCGCGGATGTCGGGAAGCCGGTCGGCCTTTCTGGCGGCCTGGCAGTCTGTCGGACTTTGGTGCCTGCGTCACTACAATGGCGCCCGCCGTTTGGGGAGGCCATTTCGAGATGCCGAAGTTCGTGCCGTCGGATCGGAGCCAGCCGTACCTGTTGCCGCCGGACATGCGGGAGTGGGTTCCCGAGGACGACCTGGTGCACTTCGTGCTGGAGGCGGTGGAGCGGGTTTCGATGTCGCGGTTCCGGGTGAACGAGCGCGGCACGGGTTCTGCGCAGTGCCACCCGCGGATGATGCTTGCGCTGCTGGTGTACTGCTACGCGACCGGGACGTTCGGCTCGCGGCGGATCGAGCGGGCGACGCACCGGGATCTGTGCGTCCGGTACCTGACGGCGGACAGCCACCCGGACCACGACACGATCTGCCGTTTCCGTCGGGAGAACTTCGAGGCGGTTGGGGAGGCGTTCCTGCAGGTTCTGCTTCTGGCGCGGGAACTGCGGCTTCTTCGGGTGGGGACGGTGAGCGTGGACGGGACGAAGGTGGACGCGAACGCGAGCCTTCGCAACGGCATCCGGCACGACCGTGCGGAGGAGCTGCGGGCGCAGCTTCAGCAGGAGATCGACGGTCTTCTGGCGGAGGCGGAGCGGACGGACGCGTCGGACGAGGTCGATCCGCAGCGTCTTCCTGCGGAGCTGTCGCGGCGGGAGGCGCTGAAGGCGAAGCTGGACCGGGCGTGCGCGGAGCTGAAGGAGCGGGCGGAGCGCCGTGCGGAGTCGGAGCGCGAGGAGTACGAGCGCAAGGTGGCGGCGCGTGATGCGCGCAAGGGCTCTGCGAAGGGTCGGCATCCGAAGCCGCCAGACGGGAAGCCGAGGCCGGACGAGCAGGTCAACCTGACGGACGCGGACAGCGGGGTGATGAAGAAGAGCGAGCGTCACGAGTGCCGGCAGGCGTACAACGCGCAGGCGGTGGTGGACGCGGACGGCAGCCAGCTGGTGCTGGGCTGTCGGGTGAGCCGGAGCGCGACCGACCGCCGGGAGCTGGTCGCGGACGTGGACGCGGTGCCGGCGGCGGTTGGGGTGCCGGATCGGGTTCTGGCGGACAACGGCTACGCGTCGGGAAGCGAGGTGGCGGAGCTGGAGGGCCGCGGCATGGACCTGCTGGTGGCGACGGGCGCGGAGGGCGGCCGGCGGCAGCACGACTTCCGCCCGGAGCCGGCGGAGGAGCGTCCGGCGAAGGAGCCGAAGGCGGAGTGGATCAAGGCGATGCGGGCGAAGCTGGACGAGGAGGGGAACCGGCAGCGCTACCGGGTTCGCAAGCACACGGTGGAGCCGGTGTTCGGGGTGGTGAAGCAGGCGATGGGGTTCCGTCAGTTCCTGCTGCGCGGCATCGAGAAGGTGGAGGGCGAGTGGTGCCTGGCGATGCTGGCGTACAACTGCAAGCGGCTGCACAACCTCACGGCGGCGTGAATCGGGGCTGGAAGCCGCCCCGGAACCCCGGATCCGGGCCTTCTCCAGCCCACCGGAGCCACATCGGCGACGACATCCCAGACCTGCCGCGCCGGACACGCCGCAATCGCCCGCCCGGATGCGGCAGTCCGAGAGCCCCGGGGGCGCACCCCCGTCCACAAGCCGCCAACATCCGCCTTCGCCGCCCAAAGTCCGACAGGCTGCTAGCGCAGCGCATTCGCCTCGGCGGCCCAGGCACGCTTCGCGGCCTGTTCGGCCAGCCGCGCGATGCTCTCCCGCCGCTCGGCGTCGCGCGCCGCCTGGCGTTCGACACGTTTTCGCCTCGCGGGCCTTGGGCCGTTCGCGCTTCCCGGCCTCGCGCACGCGGCGGCGGGCATCGCGCTTCTGCGCAGGCAGCGTTCACAGACGGTGTCGCCCTCGATGCGCGGCTGATAGAAGCAGATCCGGCAACCGCCCTCGGCGATCGGCTCGGCCTTCCTGGCCTTGCGCTGGTGCGGGCTCGTGGCGGCCGGTGCATGTTTTCGCGAGCGCGACCGCCCGAGGGGAACGGGAACGTGGCGGACTCAGACGGGACAGCGTGCAGCGTGCGACCGATGGCCCGATGGCGGCCGTATCGCGCATCGCGAACGCGCGAACGGTCGCCCCGTCGACGGACGCGGGCCGGCGAGCGCCGTGCGATGCGGCCCTGCGTCGGCGCTGGTGTACACGAGCGTCGCGTGCTTCGTCCCGTTGCCCTGCCTGGCGCACAGCAGCGGCTTCTCGTGCGCGTTCTGGCGCGCGATGTCGTCGATGACGGATCGATCGCGACCGTCTTCGTGCATCGCGCGGACTGACCGCGGTCCCGACGGCGACAACCGAACCAACCGATGGCGAATCGGTTGTGGCGAATCGGTGGCGGAAGACGGCCGGAACGGCCGGCTTGCGCCGCCGCAGGCGCGGCGTCTTCGCCGAAAGGCGAGACGCCGTGCGACTTAGCCCAAGTTTACCAACGAAAAAAATAAACTGTTGTATCTCAACAATTTAGGTTGACCGAATCGCGCGCATGGCACTACATTCGTGCCCGACGTGATGGTTTCCCCTCAGACGACCGCCTGGTGTGTCCCCCCGGCTGAGGAGGGGATCCCCAAGGCATCGAGGATGGCCTTCTGCTGCGGTTCCGGGCGCGTCGCCTTGCGCACATGCAGCGTGCGTCCGTCGGCGCGCTTGAACGTCGCGGTCACCCGCTGACGGCCGCCGAGAATCCGTTTGAGCGTCGTCCAGTTCGCCGTGCGCATCGGCCCGTCGCCGCGCTCGGCCAGACGGGTGCGAATCACCTGGACCCGTTGGTAGGCGATCACCGTGATGAACAGATGGCCCTCGGCACGGCGCGGCTTGCGGTGATGGATGGGGCGCAGGCCCAGTTCGGATTTCAGGGAACGGAACGCCGCCTCGACATCCGTGAGCAGGGTGAAGGTGCGCCACAGGCGCTCCTCGCTGAAGTCGGTCTCGTTGCTGCGCAGGCAATAGACGCCCGGATGGGTGAGCATCGTCCCGGCCACCGGCGTGCGGAGGAAGGTCACCGCCACGGCCCGTTTGCCGCTCTCGTCGGTTGCCACCGCGATGTCGTAGTGTTGGCCGACACCGCGGCTCTTCTCCACCAGCCGGCCGATGCGTTGCCAGATCTTTTCCGGCTTCTTCTGCGTGCGCGGCCGCGACAGCCCCTCGTTGATCGCATCGAGATCCCGCTCCAGGCGTTGCGCAAACCGCTCGGCCATGCCGCGCTCCTTCTCGGCACGCTGCTCGGAGCAGCAGTACAGGCGCACCTCGCCCGCCTCGGCGTCGTCCACCTTCTCCAGATGCACCACCCCGCCGCTGCGGGTGCGGTGGGCGAGTGCCGCCTCGGGCTCGAAGCGGCGCTTGCGCTCGCGCGAGACCACGATGTAGCGGTACCCGTTCGCCTTCAGCCAGTCGACCTGTCGCTCGGTGGCGATGCCCCGGTCGAGCACCACCCGCGACCCCGGCGGTGCCCCGAGCGCGTCCAGCATGCCGGAAAGCGTCCGGTCTTCCTTGACGTTGCCCGCGAACACCCGCGAACGCCGCACGAAACCACCCCCGTCCAGCACCAGCCCCAGGGTGAGCAGCTTGCAGTCGCTGCGCTTCTCCTTCGAATGCCCCCGCCGCGCCTCGGGCTGATCCGCCACATCGCCCTCGTAATAGGTGTTGGTCAGATCGTAGAGCGTCACCGTCGGCGCCAGGTCGAACAGGTCCATGGCGCTCTCGAACAGATGCGCCTCGATCGCTTCGCGGTGGGCAACCAAGGCATCCGAGGCCCGGTACAACTGCATCGCCCCCATGGTCTCGAAGTCCACACCCAGCAACTCCCCCAAGGCACTGCGCTCGCGCAGCCAGGCGTGCGTGGCCCGCTCCGAGGCCGGGTACGCAAGCCGCGCCACGATCGAGGCCACCGCGGCCGTGCACGGCGACGCGTTGATGCCCAGGGTCGACAGCAACTCCATCAGGCCCAACCGCTCGACCGCCCACAGTCCCGCCTGCTCGACCGCCCACGCTGCGCGGGCGCGTCAACTCGAGCGACGCCACGTCCACACGGACCGGATCACGCACCGCTTCGGCGTCCCCCGCCCGGCCGCGGGCCAGCAGTTGCGCCCCGATCCGTTGCGCTTCTTCCTCGACGGCAGCCGGCGCATCGTCGGTGAGCGGCGCCTGGCCGTTCAAGATCTCGTCGATGCGCCGGCACAGTTCCGGCCACTCCTCCACAGGCAGGTCGAAATCGCTGCCGAGGTTCAACAACGTGCGCTGGCGGACCTTGGCGCCGTCGCGCCGACTGTGCACGAGGCGGTGGGAGTGGTAGTCCTGGCCGCCGGTGCGGCGGGTGAGGGTACGGCGGATGAACATGGCGGGTGACGGTAGCGGCGCCCGCCACCCATGTCAACCGACACCACCCTATTATGGCACTACATCGGTCGATCCACCCCACCAGGAACCGGAAAACAACGAGTTGCCGACCCCAAAACCGTCAATCACCGCAAGATCGGGCGAAAATCACGGGGTTGTTGGTAAAGATGGGCTAAGGCCGCTGGCGCAGCCTGTCCTGCGCCCGGTCACTACGGCCGCCGACGCCGTCAGGCGGCGGCGAAAGCCCTGTAGTGACGGGGCGCAACAGCGGCACAAAGCGCAGTCGAGGCAAGGGCTGGCAAGCGAATGCCTGTTGTGACGCTGCGATGATGCGGGTAAAGTTCGCGGTATTCGAGCTGGCTCACAGAGCCGTGGCGGAAGCGAAGACTTCTGCGTGATCGAATCAGTCCACGCCGCTTGATGAAGCGGCCCGGCGACGCACCGGACTTGTGGACCTGGCGCCGTGTTTGCCGAGGATTTGGCCGGGCTCCAAGAAACTGAGCCTGACTGGAGGTGAGTAAATGCGGTTCGAGACTGCCATTGATGAACGCGACATTGCGGAATTGCTTGTGAGGTTCGAGGAAATCGCGGGAGTCGCGAATGACACCGCCTGGTCTCGGCGCATGGATAGGCTGCAAGCGGGCCGACTTGAGTCTGGCGAGGGCGCACTGGCCGCACGCCGGTGCGCTCTAGAAACCTCTTGGGCAGCCTTTCGCGAAGTGCAACCGTGGACGATCGGAATGCCAATCGAGGTTGGAGACGAATCAGTGCCGTTCATCCAGTTGGCGGCGATGGTGGTGTTCAGTTACGAACGTCTGACGGAGACTGGACAGCGGCGGCTTTGCGGGATGTTGCGAGATGCGCTGAACAAGGAGTTCGGCCTGGCCTCCCTGGGGCACGAGATGGGAGTGGCCTGTCATCTAATGCACGAGCACTTCGATGTCGACTTCAATGACATGGAAGGGCAACGCCCGGGCTTCGACTTCCTGGCGACGAGAGACCGCCTGTCGGTCGAGGTCGAATGCAAACTCATTACAGGCGATATCGGGAGGAAGGTCCATCGCCCTTTGGGCTACCGGTTGATTGATTCTCTGCGGGGAACGGCGATTCCGCAGTTCGTGGGCCGGTTAAGGAAGGGGCTGCTCGTCCGCCTTGTGGTACGTGGGCGATTAGCGAGGAGGCAGGAACAGCAGCAAGCCTTGAGTTCGTTAATTTGGGAAGCGCTTTTCCTGGGTCGGAAGTTCCTCAAAACGGACGCCGCTCACATTTCGGTTAGCGAGTTCGACTCTACGCTTGCCGCGGAGTGGGTTGTCGCCGGCGAGCTGGATCGAGACGGCATGGCACGGACCCTTGCCGGCAGGCTGGGGCTCGCCAACAAGAACATGGGCGTGTTTGTCCGGGGCCAAGGGGTCATCGTGGTGGTAGTCGATAGTGACGAGCCGGACGACGTTCTCGGCGCAATCCAGGCTGAATTGCTGGGCTCGGCCAAAGGTCAGTTGAGCGGGGACCGGCCTGGGATTCTCTCCTGTCACCTTGTTGACGTCAGGGGAGATCAGCTGGCGAGCTTGGGTCGGCAGGATCGGGATGTCACCGGCCTAGAGTTGATGACGGCGGCGTTGTTCAAGCGCAGGCCGCACATACACTCCGTCGTCTACACAGCACCGCCGGATGTGGCTGAGCAGCTGATCGCCATGTCAGATGGACATCTTGGGCCATCGATCAGCGCGCGGGGATTTGCCTACACGATCTCCAACCCATTACACCAGAAGGCCGGTGACGAACGCTTGTCCATCTATCGCTGAAGGGCGAAACATCCGAGCGTCGTACGGTCTAGATTGGGGACGTTTTTCGGGCTCTCGGGCGCATCCTGGCGTTGAGACGCTATGGAATTATGAGGGTCGAACCCGAGGGTATGGAAACGAAGCCCGGTAATCAGCGTATGCTCGGGCAGGTTTTCCAGGCAATCAGGAAGGCGACCCTTGCTCATCGGCTATGCCCGCGTCTCGACCGACGACCAGAGCCTGGACCTGGAGCGTGACGCGCTCGGCGAGGTGGGCTGCGAACGCATCTTCGAGGACACCGCCGGTGGCGCCGGCGAACGCCCTGCCCTGCGCGACGCCATGGATCACCTGCGCGCCGGCGACACGCTGGTGGTGTGGCGTCTGGACCGCCTCGGCCGGTCGCTGAAGGATCTGATCGCGAAGGCGGACACGCTGCGGTGGGGGATTGGGCTGAAGAGCCTCAAGGAGGCGATCGACACGGACTCAAGCACCGGTCAGCTGGTGTTTCACATCTTCGGGGCGCTGGCGGAGTTCGAGCGCGCGGTGATCCGGGAGCGGACGAAGGCGGGCCTGGCCTCGGCGCGCGCCGCGGCCGGATGGGCGGTCGCCGCAAGGCGCTGGACGAAGAACAGCGCCGCCGCGCGGTGGCGCTGTACCGATCGCGGGAGCACACGGTCAAGGAGATCTGCGAGCTGGTGGGGATATCGAAGTCGACGCTCTACGCGTACGTCGAGGAGATGTCGAAGAAGGAAGGCTGAACCCGGTCCGGGGTACCACTATCGAAAGGCAGTGGCGTGGGGCGATCGCGTGCGGGAAGTCATGGCACGAAACCGGCCCGCGGTATCAAGAGCGAGTGTGGCGGACGACGCACAGGCGCCGCTGACGTTGGCCCCCTCGGAGCCGCGCAGCCTGGCGCTGTCGGGCTCGGTGGACCAGCACGGTGTCTGGTCGCTGTATTCATCCGCGCCGAGCACGCAACCGGCGCGGAACGATGTCCCCGGCGAGTTCACGCTCACGCTCCACGACGATTCCGGCGTGGAACTCTACCGCCAGAGCCTGACTGCGGAAGACGTGAGCCACGGAACGACCCGGGTGTGGGCGGTTCGCGTGCCGATCCAGACACGGGCCGTGCATGCCGCGCGCATCCGCGACTCCGGTGGCGGTCTCCTGCTCGACGTTGCGGTTGACCTGCCGGGCCACGACCGAGACGCGCCGCAGCTGCTGCGCTGACGGCGGACTGAACGCGGACTGCCGGGAACATGCAGAACAGGGCCTGGCGTACCTGCCGGATGCCGCGCTGGCTTGTCGAGGCCGCGTGTCGCCGAGTGCCTTGCTGGCGACCTCGGGGCGGATCTGGCCCTCGCGGAGCGACCTCGACGTGTTCCGCCTCGACGTTCCCCGCGACGCGTCGGAGGTGACGATCCGCACGGCGGGAACAACAGACACGTTCGGCCGAGTGCAGGACGGGGCCCTGAACGAATTGGCGATGGACGACGGGGACCGCAGCTTCCGCATTGAAGTGCGGCTTGACGCCGGCACGTACTACGTGGAGGTGGGCGCCCATGAGGCAGGGGCGTACCGGCTGTTGGCGTGGGAATCGGGGGAACCGTGCAAGTGCGATCCGGGCCTTCCGGGCGTGGACCGGTCGATCATTCGATACCTGACCGAACCGATCGACCAAGGAAGGTCGCCGGGCTTGATCGCGGCGATCGTCGATGCCTACGGCATCCGGGCCATCGCGGCGGACGGCATCCGACGGGAGGGCAGCCCAGAGCCAATGCTGGTGACGGACCATGTCCACATGGGGTAGAACACCAAGGCCATGACGTCCGTGATGCTCGCCACGCTGGTTGCGGACGGAACTTTCGAGGGTGGGTGGGACACCACCATCGGTGACGTGTTCCCGGAATTGACAGACGAGATTGAGCGACAGTACGTGAACGTGACGTTGTGGCAGCTTGTGAGCATGGCGAGTGGGCTGAAGATGCAACCCGAGTGGAGTCGATCAACAGGATCGTCGATCATTGAACGGCGTTACGCGATAGTTAGAGCAAATCTGGCATCGCCGCCAGCAGCCGCGGTTGGGGCGTATCACTATTCCAATGTCGGCTACATAGTGGCTGGCGCGATGGCGGAGAGAGCATCTGGTGTGAGTTGGGAGGACCTAATGCGAGAGCGGTTGTTCACGCCATTGGCCATGTCGAGTGTCGGGTTCGGCGCACCAGGTACGCTTGCCGAAGTCGATCAGCCGTGGGGCCACAGGCGCGACAGCGAAGGTGAATGGGCGCCCAACCAAGTTGACAACCTGCCGTACTTCGGCCCTGCAGGCACCGTGCATGTGTCGTTGGAGGATTGGGCGAAATTTGTTGCACTGTGGCTGCCGGAGAGTCCGCCCGCCATTTTGGATCGACGCGCCCTCGACAAGCTGGTCCAACCGACATCGGGCGCTACGCTGCCGGCTGGGGTATCGGGGGATACGGTCGCGGCCGGATTCTTGGCCACAACGGTACAAATCTGAGCTGGTTCGCAACAGTGGAGGTCAGGCCGGCTGATGGAAGAGCGTATCTCGTCGCGGCGAACTCAGCGGAAGCGGACTTCTGAGGAAGTGGGACCGCCCCAGCGGAAAGGACCGCTGGAATTGCTCGAAGGCGGCGGACTGTCGACAAAATGAGTGTATCGACCATGAATCTTACACTTCACGACACAGAGAACACGTCCCGTTCCCTGTAGCATCCGTGCCTCGCCAAGACGAGCTTTTCCCCTGACACTCGAATCTACGGCGTAGGCGACTATGTTTCGCGCTTTCCGCGCTCGATTTCGTCAAGTCGCAGCGGCCGATTTAGTTAGTCCGTCGCCCGGCGTATGGCGCGAGCCGGTGCCGAGGTCCTTACCGTGCACTTCAACAGGAATCTCGCTCGCACCCTCGTTGCGCCCGTGGCCGCATCGGACGTGATTCGGGTCAGCCGGGCGTCGGCCTTCGCCGCCAGCTCAAGACCGCCCCACCGCGCAGCAGCACGCCGCGCATCCCTGTCGCCGCCATCCGCATCGCGGTGTCCGTGCGCCACGTCGAGCCCGCCGTCGCCAGCGTCAGGTGGCCGGTGCCAAGCCCCGCGACGCCCCAGGCCGACAGGCCGCCCGTGACCTCGCAGCGCAGGTACGGGTGCACGCCCGCACGGCCGTCGTGCTGTCGAGATCGCCGGCGCTGTGCGCCACCGAGACGCCGCCGACTAGGAAGGTCGCCACGTCGCCGTCCAGCGCCACCTCGCCGTCGCGGCCGTCGAAGCGCGTCGAGGCGCCACGACCCCAGCCGGTCAGCCGCAGTGACGCCTCATCACCCTCGCCGGTGTACCGTTGGCGAAAAAAGGGCTTGACAGATTCCTTAGGTGGTGGTGCCCGTCGCGGATTCCAACGGCCGCGGCCGAACGGACCAAGACAGACCGCCGTGATGCCCGCAAGCTGGCGCGACTGGCACGCAGCGGCGATCTGACCGCGGTGTGGGTTCCCGACGAAGAGCACGAAGCGATACGGGATCTGGGTACGGACACGGTCGGACTTCAAGCGTGCCGAACTGCGGGTGCGCCAGCAGCTGTGTGCGTTTGTGCTGCGCCACGGCCGGCACTGGTCCGGCGGTCGCTGGACAAAGAGGCACTGGGCGTGGCTGGACGGTCAACGGTTCGATCGCAACGCGCACGAGTGGGCGTACCGGGAGTACCTCGACGCGGTGCGTGCCACGGGCGAGCGCGTGACGGCGGTCACCGCACAGATGGATGAGGCGTTGGCGGGGTGGTCGCTGGCGCCGGTGGTGCACTCGCTGGTCGCGCTTCGGGGCGTCGATCGGATCACCGCGATGACGTTGCTGGCGGAGTTGGGCGACGTCAGTCGGTTCGACTCGCCGCGCCAGCATGCGTCGGACACCAAGACGTCCATATATGCAGGTTCGATGCGTTTACCCCTAGCTGTCGAGTTGCAGCGCTCACGACGGCTCTGAAGACGTGCCGGTCAGGACCGGCGGTGACGGGTCGATACAAGGAGCCAGCTGCACAGGCCCTTTGGACTGCAAGGAAGCGGTACCCGCCATGGAGGCGGCAGCAGCAGCCGCAAGGAGAGGTGACTCGCCTGTCGTCTCTGGCTGCTAACCGCCGACGCACGCCGATGCGAGAACGTCACAGCGCGAGACCGACATGCGACACTTTCTTGTCGCGGCGTTCTCGGCGTCGAATTTCCGAGCGCCGGTCGCCACGGCGACAGCACACTCGCGCTGAAACAGCAAACGGTCATCTTCGCCGTACGCAATGGCGGCGCACTCCGTGAATGTCGTCACCTGGCAGTCGTACGCGCCATCTGCACTTGCACGACACTCCCGCAGAACATGGTCGCGTGCTTCTTCCTGGGAGTCGCGCCCTGTGGCAATGGCGCAGGTTGATGTAGAGCACCATTGGCACGTAGGCGGCCATGGCGAAGCCGCCGAGCATGGCGCTGATGAAGAAGAAGTCGAGAGCAGTCACCTCGAAGGTCTCGAAGAACCAGGTGGCGATCACGCCCAATGCGCTGAGGCCTACGGCGAGGCCGAAGTAGAGCTGGTTGGCGGCGAATCGGTGCATGGCATTGAAGTTGGTGTGCAACAGGTCCACCCACTGCCGGGTGCCGCCGTCGAGGCCGGCGAGCACGCTCGAGAAGAGTGCCGCAATGCCGATGATTAGGAAAAGATAGCGCCCGCCTGTGCCCATCGTGCCTTCCAGGATCAGGGCCAGGTCCCACACCAGTTGCCCTTCGGCTGGCACGATGCCTTGCGGATAGAGCACCACCAGCGCCCCGAACATGAACAGGAACATGGTGAAGGTGTTGGCGATCCAGAAGAAGATGGCGCTGTCGAGCACCACGAAGCGATGCCAGTCGCGGAAGCGGCGCAGGTTCTCGGCGGTGGCCGGGAAGCGATAGCCGATCTCGCTGTCGCCGCGCTGCGCCTCCCTGAGCGGATTGATGAGCACGGGTATGCGTCCGCCCATGCCGATGTTCTTGTCGCGGAGGTAATAGGCATAGAAGAGGTTGCCGAGGCCACCGGCGCCGGCGAACACGAACGCGCCGAAGAAGCGGTTGAAGGTGAATTCCTCGTCGAGTTCGATGTGGCCGAAGTTGAGGATGCCGCCGATCATGTCGCCCACGTCGGCCAGCGTGCCGACGCTGAAGGCCACTACCAGCAGGCCGATGACGATCACCAGCACCATGAAGACGATGGACCTTTCCACCGAGGCGTAGATGCGCTTCGGGCCGAACACGATGGCCAGCGCAATGAGCGCCACCACGGCGGTCCAGAACCAGTCGGGCCCAGGCCCGTTCTCCCCGAAGAAGAGGTTCTTGATGGCGACCCCGGCGGCGCGTCCCCAGCCGGGCAGGAACACGCCAATGAACATGAGGGAGAGGAAGAAGACGGGCCAGAAGCGGGAGAGCCGGGCGAACCCGGTGAAGGCGCTCTCGCCGGTGGCGACGGCCCAGCGACCGATCTCGATGTTGATCCACATTTGCAGGAAAACGCCGAGCGCCGCGGCCCACATCATTTCGGGGCCGAAGCGGGCAGTGATCCAGGGCCAGAGAATGAGCTCGCCGGAGCCGATGGCCATGCCGATCATCACGGCGCCGGGCCCCGTCATTCTCCAGAAGCTCTTCTCGCGGACGGGGAGGTCGGCGCCCTGCAGGTCGGGGATCTCTCGGAACTTCATGCGGTCATCCCTTCGTGAATGAAACGGGGCTTGCATGGGGCCGGCGGCAGGACGATTCGGCGAGCGGCGGCTCCTGCAGGCTTGCCTGAATCAGGGCTTGCGGACCATTCAAGTCGGGTGACCGTGGCGACTCGCCGGCCACCATTGCGGATCAAGCGCCTCGTCGATGGTGCAAGCGGGGGCAATCGGCACCTCCTCGGGACTGACTCCGTCCCGCGAAAGGCTCTTCAGCGCCTTGCGTTGCGCGCGCTCGTAGTCCCTGTCCCAGCCTTGTGCAAGCTTGCCCCTGATGCTCGGGCTGTCATCCAGTATTTCGGCGATTTCATCGCGATACCGATCGATGGTGTCGATCCAGCCATCGCGCGGCTGTTCGGCCGGGGAATGTTCCAGCTTGAGAAGGTGCTCCAGAATCAGGCGCACGCGACTGTGCACGGCTCGAAGATCCCTGCGCCCCATGTCCTCGATCTCTTCGGCGGCGTGCAGCCAGTCCACGGGCAGATTGACGCGTTCGCGGGGCACCTGCCGCAGCAGCGCCGCCTGTTCCTGCGTCCAGCGATAGAAATCTGCTTCGTAGAGTTGGGCTGGATCGGTCATCGCCCCACCCCCGCCTTGCGTGCCCGCCATGATACAGGCGCTCGGAAGGCCGCGGCGCGAGTGCGGTGCAGTTCCCTCAGGGAGTGTGGCCGTGGCGACTCGCCGGCCACCAGGCGTGGGCGATCACCTGCTCGATGGAATACGGCGGCGCAAGGGGGACGTTCTCTGGCTCCACGCGGTCCTCGACGAGGCTCACCAATGCTGTCTCCCTCGCGAGCGCGTAGTCCTTGAGCAAGCGCTCCGACAGACGCCGGCGCAAGCTCGGACTGTCCTCCAAGATGCAGTCCATTTCCGCGCGGCTGCGGGCAATGGTGGTGCGCCAGCCGGCGCGTGGGTCCTTGGCCGGTGAGTGCGTGAGCTTGATGAGGTGCTCGAGGATCACGCGGATGAAGCTGCTGATCGATCGGAAGTCTCTGCGCCCCATGTCCTCGATCTCGTCGGCGGCGTTGCGCCAGTCGATAGGCAAGTTGATGCGCTCGCTCGGAACCTGTCGAAGAAGTGACGCCTGTTCCTGGGTCCAGCGGAAGAAGTCAGCCTCGTAGAGTTGGGCTGGGTCGGCCATCGTCCACTCTAGGAGCTTGCGCAGCGAAAGCTGCGCTAGGCGGTATTCGGCAGTATCACGGTCCTGATCCGTCCATTTCGCGGGAGGCTTGCGACCGAGAAAGAGGAGGATCGCGCCGAACCAGCTGGCGTCGTCCGAAGCGCGGTCGCCGAGACGCCGGATGAAGGTCAGCAGGCCTTCCGCATCGATGGTGTACCGGTCGAGACCGCGCGAGCGCCCGCGGAGGACCTCGCGCATTTCGCCAAGCGCTGTCGTGTGGTCGAGGCCGAAGGCCCGACAGAAGGCCGCACGCATGTAGTCGGCCAGTTCTGCCTGCGCATGCTTGAGCTCGCGCAAAGCGCCCTTCAACTTCGCCGCGAATCCCGACAGATCTCCTTCCGGGTCGTGACCGCAGGCCGTAGGCAGCGCTTCGAAGAGGAGCTTCTGCGGAGACTTCGAGAAATAGATCGCGTCGCGAACTCGTAGCGCCTCGGGCGACAGCCGGCGTGTTCGCCTGGCGTGATCGTCGAGCCCCTCGGCGAACTGCACGAGGGCCCGAGCTAGCGGCAGGGGATCGTCGGTGTCGGGCTTGCGGTCGAGCAGCGCCTGCCCGTACTCGTCGAAGAGTTCTGCGCGCACGCCCTCAATGCGGAAGCGCTGGAACGTGAACAGGTCAGGACGGCGGACTATGCGTTCGAGATGCTCGTACGTGAGCGTCGGCGTGTAGACGCCTTCGTCGTAGAACGCGATCTCGTAGCGGTGCAGCAAGTAATAGTGCAGGAATACGACTGGGAAGATGCCGCGACGCATTCCAACCGGCGGTTCTGCGAGGGCGTTGAATGCAACGGGTGCATCCTCTGTTGCGGCCATTAGCGCGTGCAGGCGCTTCCAAGCGGGCACGAGGTTGAGGGGATCGCACCCGCCGGGCGGCACGAACGCCCAGCCTTCGGGCTTCTCGACGTGGAGACGACCGGCCCGGAGGACGGAGCGGTATACGGCGCGCTCCGGTGGGTACTTCTGAATGCCGAGCTCCGGCAGGCTCTCGCCTTCGAGCATGTGGCGGAATAGTTTGTTGCGAGCTGCGGCCGCCTGCGACGACAGGCGGTTGCGGTTGACGAGTTCGTTGCGGACGCGGGGGCCATGCGCGTAGACGCAGTCCATCAGGGCGGAAAGCTCGCGCTGGAGGTCTCGACGGTCGTTGACGTCAAGTCGGCGGCTACCGAGAAACCATTGCGAACGGCCCGGCTCGCCCAGCAGCCGGCCGACAGCCTCCCTCTCGGCGGCGCGGGCGGCTTCTAGGCGCTCGCGGATCTCGCGCGCCGCCACGGGGTCGGAAGCCAGCTCCTGCGCAGCACGCTGGACGCCTTCGAGAGCGAGGACGTCGGCCAGCGCGGCGCGGAGTGCCGTTCCGTCGGGGTGCAGCGCCCACACGTCTGTCGATCCATGCTGCGCGAGCATGGCGTGGAAGGCGGCGTGGTGGCTGCGGCCCTCGGCAAGGACGAAGACGATGCGTGGAGCGTTCTTGGGGTTGGTTTCGACAAAGCGGCGAGACTCCGGGTCTGCGAAGATGACCTCGAAGTAGCGGAGCGTGCCTGTTTCGGCCGAATGTCGTCGCGCGACGACCGGCGCGCCGCCCGTGCGCTCGGTGAGGGTCTCCGCCAAGTCGAAGCGACCGAGCTTCTGCGCTTCCGCCGCAGTTCGCTCGTCGATGTCGAAGTCGGTGCCCTGCCACACGCGGTACTCGCCGCTGAACCGACGGTACTGGACTACCGAGGCGTCGTGCAGGCGGTCGACCGACGTCTGGAACGCCGGACGGCTCGGGTAGAGGAGGCGCAATACGTCCTCGGACGCCTTGAGTCCGTCGGTGCGAGAGACGAGGTTGAGCAAGCCGATTGTCTTCGCGAGGCTGGACGGTGCGCGGACCGGATGCGCGGCGTCGTCCTCGGCGTCGACGTGCCCGGCACGTTCGACGGCAGTGACCACCTCTGCCCAACGACGGTGGGTCAGCGGGTCCGATAGAACCGCGGGCTGGTTGCGCACGAAGTAGTCGTAGACGGTTGCGGGATACAGCCAGTCCCCCGCCCGGCGGAGCGATGCGAGCGCGTCGCGGAAGCCGTGCGGCTCGCGGCTGCCGAGGTAGCTGAAAAGGGTCCGCTCATTCTGCGCGAAGCGCTGACAGAGGTCGGGCAGGAGGAGCAACGTGACGGGATGGATCGGATAGCACTGCGCAAAGATTGTGCGGGCAGCGTCGGGGTCGAGAGCCGGCGGCAGGGCGTTGGCGGCCGCGAGTGCCTTGGCGAACCGCTCTGCTTGGCCGCGCAGGCGGTTGCGCTGCGAGGCCGTCAGGGTGTTCGAGAAGGCCGCCGCGACGATGCGCAGAACCTGCTCTGCTGGCTCTACGAAAGAGACTGTCTGGAAGCGCCCTTGGACCTTGGCCCAATCGTTCCTCAGCTTTTCGCCGAGGCCTCGTGCGTACAGTCCATTCCAATAAGGAAATGAGCCTGAAAGCGCAGGCTTCTGAGCTTGGGTTCCGGGTCGGGAATGCCGTGAAGTTGGTGACGGTAGTTTGAGTCTGCGCAGGCGTCAATGCGGGGTGTGGATTGCGGGTCGCTGGTGGCCGGAAGCCTGCTTCCGGCCACCGGCACACTCTTCGCTGCGCGGGTCGCCGTGTCACCCGAAGGGGCGCAGCGAAGCGGAGCAGCCGCGAAGCGGCTTGACACGGCGACCCGCGCAGCGTTCCCGCGCGCGCCCGCTGACATGGCGCCCCATCAGGCGGCGTCGGCTTGGTCGTCGAGGCCGATCCTGCGGAAGAGCTCGGCTCGGGCACGGTTCACCTCGCGCATGGCGGCGAGGTCGCTGGCGCTGCGGGCGGCGAGGTCGAGTTGCTCGAAGGAGACGCCTTCCTTGAGGAAGCGTTCGGCGCCGTCGAGGCCGCGCAGGCGCTCGTAGGGCGTCTGCACCCGATCGTGCGGGTAGGTGCGCCGGACCCGGCCCTCCTCGTCGGTGCGCTCGACGGCGAACATGCACGGCCGGTGGAAGTTGACGGCCGGCGAGAGGGTGAGCCGGGTGAACTCGTCCACCAGCGGCGCGAACCGCTTCGGGATGTGGACGTGACCCAGCCAGCGGCGCACGACGCTGGCGTTCTTGCTCTCGACGAGGGCGTTGTCGTTCGAGTGCCGGGCGCGCGACTTGGTGAACTCGACGCGCAGCTTCTCGAGCAGGGCGGCAACGCGGTGGTTGACGTACTCGGAGCCGTTGTCGGCATGGAAGCCCATGATCTCGAAGGGGAACAGGTCCAGCAGCCCCTGCAGCACGGGGATCAGGAAGCGCTCGGAGATCGCCTCCACCGCGCCAACGTACTCGTACTGGGTGACCTCGTCGACGGCGTTGACCAGGTAGATGCCCTTGCGCCCGTCGAGGTCGCCCTGGTGCACCGTGTCCACGCGCAGGAAGCCGGGTCGTCCGTCCGGCTGCGGCCGGCGGCGCTCGCCGATCGCCGACTGCACCGCCTTGGTGAGTTGCGGCGTCGTCCGCCGCCGGCGGTAGGCGTCCGAGCGGCGCAGGTTGTACAGGTGGCTCACCGAGATGTGCGCCAGGCGCTCGAAGCGGGCGTCGCCGAACACCTCGCGCTCGCGCCGCATCACCTCCCGCGTCGCCGGCCCGGCCATCTGCCCCAGCGTCGCGTCCACCTCCGCCAGCAGCCGGATGTCCGCCGCCGTGTACCGCCGCTCGAAGCGACGCGACGGCGGCCGGCCGCGCCGATCCACGACCCGACCCGTCTCGGCATGCTGGCGCACCAGCCGCGTCAGCTGCGCCCGCGACAGCCCCGTCACCTTCTCCAGAAACCGCTTCGCCAGACCCCTGTCGGCCTTGCCGAGACTCCCGTAGTCGAAGCGCACAAGCGCCTTCTGCACGAACGCGTACGCCTCCCTGCGCGTGCCCGGCCTGAAATCCACCGGCTCGTTCCCGTCGAGAAACGCGCCAACCTGCTCCAGCGTGCGGAGCCGTTCGATGCCCAGGCTCAAAATCATCCTCCGATGATCCCGCACCCGCACCTTCAGGCTCACTTCTCGTTGGAATCAGCCCCTCGCTTCAGGCTCACTTCTCATTGGACAAGGCTCGTACAGGTCGAAGCCTTGGTGAAGGAGTACGATGAGGAGGAGGTTGGCCTTACGTCCACGGAACGCGTGTTCCGCGAGTTGTTGAAGGAGAAAGATCCCGGCCCCGCCGTGTCGCGCCTCGTGCTCCAGGAACTTGCCGAGTTCGTCGATTAGCAGCAGCAAGCCGCCGCCGGCGCTTTCAAGGGCCTCCTGCAAATCGTCCACCAGTTGCAGCAGGGTGCTGTCCGGGACGGTGCGCTGTTGCCGAGCAAAGGCGGATGCGTTCGAGGACCGCTGGGCGGCGGCCTGAGCGACCGGCCCAATGCTCGCGGGCGGCGTCATCGAGCGCAGCCAGGAGGCGCGCAGGCAAGGGTTCGTCACTGCCTGACAGGACGATGCGGCACCACCGGCCCGACTTGGCGAACTTGCGTGCGATAGAGGGGTTCTCGGCCGCTAGGATTTTTCGAGCAGCCGTCTTCGAAGGGCCGGTGCCGAGCAGTTCGTGGAGAAACAGCGCGAAGGAGGACTTGCCCGACCCGTAAGGGCCTACCAAGCTCCAGGCGCGCGGCTGGTCGGCGCGGCCGAGGGCGTCGGTGATTCCGCCAAGCAGTTCGACGCCACCGGCGCTCGGGAGGTACGCCTCGATGATCGCGGGCGAACCGCGGTCGCGCTCGACGTTGGTCGAACGAGTATAGCGGGTGTTGACCGTGATCCGGTCGGCGAGGCTCACGCAGCCGTCCTAGCGCGCCCGGAGAAGCGCTCGTCAAGGACTCGCAGCGGTGCCGTCCTGCGGAGCCTGTAGAGTTGGTAAATGCCAGCGGTGCGGTCAAGGCGGAACTCGCCGGGGGCGAACCCGTGCAGTTCCTCGATCTTGTGCACCAGACCCTCCTCAGTCATCCGAAACACGGCGCCGGGCGCGCAGTGCGTCCGGTCACTGTACATGAGGTCTTGGACAGCGACGTACGGTGCGTCGAGGTGATCGAACACCTCGGCCACGGCGAACGCGAAGATGTCAGGAGGTAGGCCGGGACGCGGCGCCGGGACGGAACGTCGGTGCTGCGCGTCGACGCGGTCTACCAAGTCGAGCAGCGAGAGCGGCGAGTCCAAGGCGTCCTCAAGGGCGAGGCGCGTGCCTGCCGCGGTCCGGGTATACATGCGTAGGAGCGTGGCGGCGTCGCGGCTGAGGGTGGCTGGGGAGGTCCGCGTCGCGACCTCGCTGTCGGCGAATGCGCGCAGACCTGCGGCGGCCTCGTCGTTTGAGAAAACGGGTCTGTGGAAGTGATTGAAAAACCAGTAGACGGCTGTCGCCGCTGCGGGATTTGTGGCAAGCAGCCAGTGGAGCAGCCAGATCGTGCCGTCGTCCTCGAGATACGGGTCGCCGTCGCCGTTGAAGGCGGCGCGGGCGATTTCGGTCTCCTCGTACCCTTTACCGTCGGGTCGTGGCCGCACGAGCGACGCGGCGTGCGGCCAGTGGCGGATTGACGACACCATGTTTTTCCCTACGCCGAGGATCACCGTGGCGTCCTCGCGGGTGAAGACGGTCGGATCGTCGCGCAGGGCGTGGAGGCCCTTGGCGATCCAGCCGAAGCGCAGCGGGAAGGATTCGTGTCGGCCGAACGCGACGGTTCCGGGGCGGAACGCCATGCGCCCTCCGGGCGTGAGTGACTGTAGGTTGTCGTCCTTCTGCTTCGCTGCCTTGTTCAAGACTGGTGTTCCTTCACCGAGCCGGGACTGCGAGCCGTTAGCTTGTCGTGCGACCAGGCTGTACTTAGTGTACTGTCTCTGAAATGCCTGTACATATTGTGCGGTGCAGGCACCTGGCGCGATGCTCGGCAACTAAAGAGTGTAATTTTCCGTGGAGACAAACATTTACGAACGCCTCCGGTTCTCTTGGTTGGGGGGCCATGTGAGCATGTGATTTAGGTCAACGTATTTGAGAGTCGGTACATTAGCGGCATCGGAAGCATCCTAGCAGGAACGTGACTGGTCGGCATGTCCCGATGAGGGCGGCGTGGGACCGGCGGTGCACGCGCCGCGCCGCCGAGACACTAGCGAAGAGCACGGCTGTGAAGCGTGGCTCAAAAAAGGCCAGGAGGCGTGGCGACCCAACACGTACGGCTACAGCCGGGCCCAGTCGGCGGCGCGGAGGCGGCGTCCCAGGATGGCCTCGACCTCGCGCAGCATCATGCGTAGCTGCGGCACGGAGTACTCATCGTTCGACGGCAGCGCCAAGCGGTGGCCGTCGAGCACCATGAACTGGTGCCGGGAGCCGGACCAGGGACCGTCGAAGCCGAGCGCGCGCAGGCGGCGGACGAAGACGCGGCGGCTACATGGCGTCCAACGGTTCACGGGCGGGCTCGGCATTCAGATCGATGCCAGCGAGCACGGGGATGTCGTGGCCCAGCTTCAGGCCAAGCACCAGCCAGTCCTCGAAGGTCGAACGCAGCAGCCGCTGGCAGCCGGTCAGCGTCGGGTCGAACGCGACCACCCCGCGGCACGCGCGGACGCGCCCCGCGAACGTGCCGTCGTCGAGCTTGTCGAAGGCGGCCCCGGCCATGGCGTGGTCGATGTAGTCGGTGAGAACGCACGGCGCCCGAGCGGCTGGAGCACCCTTCGGGACCGTTTCGTGTTCGCCGGTGGCCATGGTCCGGCATTGTACGCCACATGCCGGGCGGGCTCACGTCGACTGTAGGCCTATGGCGCAAGCCGCCGCGCCCCGTCACTACCAGGGGTGTCGCACAACGTCGCAGCGCTGCTGCGCGGCGTGAGAAGCGGTCGCGGCAATCCGGTAGTGACGGGGCGCTAAACGCACCGCGGACCCTTTGGCGGCAAGGCTGCTAAACATTCTGTTCTGGTGCTGCCTTGGTGCCAGCGGTACACTGACGCCGTTTGGGGCCGCCCTGGGGCGGTGGGTCGGGAGCCATCTCGGCCAGACCGGGCAACCGGACAGTCGGCGGGAATCCGGCACGGGCGCGGCAGCCGTAGCTCGCGGCTGTCGATGTCCAGGTGCCGCTTCCGGAATGGTAATGCATTCTGGAGTCGCCGGGGAGATGCACCGGTATCAGGCACGGATTGGCTACGTCGCCGTATTCTCCAGGCGACGGGGGCGAATCGACGGATGCGCCATGGGCCGGCCCGTAAGCACCGGCGGCATGGGCATCGAACACGGCAGCGCGGCAGCCTCGTGAAACCTTCGGAACGTTCACGGGGCACGACGGGACAACAGGAGTCCTTGATCGAAGCCGAAACTGTCGTGGCGACCGAGGTGGTCGCGGGGTCGGGGGAGGCATCCCCTGGCACGCCGGAAACGGAGACCCGTGACGCCATCGCCGCCGAACAAAAGGCCGCCGGCCCCTGTCGCAAGACACGCCGCGGTCGCCGCAAGCGACGGCACGGCAACTGCATCTTTGGGGCTCAACGCAGCAATGCGGGTTCGCATCGTCCTCGTCGAGGGACGGCGGATCGCCCAGCAAAACTAATCCGTACGCCGGCCCGGGCCGCTGACGCGGCGCCGGGCGCGGTAGATTCCCTTCCGTTCCTTCTGAAAAAAACTTCCAGAGGCGCACGCGGTACCGCCGCGGCGCACGGCGCGTCAAGCGGTCTCCCGCTTACCGAAATGCTCAACACGCGGCCTTTGACGGGTCCGCGGACACCGGCTATAGCGTGTCGACCAAGGGAGGACATTGCTCGGCCGTTTGCCGGGGATGGCGAGGTCGGCAAGCTGGAAGGAGGTTGCGGTGCGCGACCTGAACTACGACCTGAAGCGCCTGCAGGCGGCGCACGACGACGGCTCCCACGGCACGCGCACGGCGCGCTCTTATGCGCTCGTGCAGATCGCCGACACCCTGCACGAACTCGGCTTCAAGGGCCGGGCGACCGGCCTGAAGCGAAAGCACTCCGTGGCGCTGGTCAGGGAGTGGAAGCACCAGGGCCGCTCCGTCGGCACAATGAAGAACAGGATGGCGCATGTGCGCTGGTGGGCGAACCGGATCGGCAGGCCGGGGGTGGTGCCGTCCAACGGGGCGCTCGGCATCGCCAACCGCGAGTACGTGACCAATAAGGACAAGCGCGTCGTCCTCGACCCGGAGAAGCTCGCCCTGGTCAAGGACGCGCACGTCGCCATGGCGCTGCGCCTGGAGGAAGCCTTTGGCTTACGCCGCGAGGAGGCGATCAAGTTCACGCCGGCACGCGACGACCGGGGCGATCGTATCCGGCTGAAGGGCTCGAACACCAAGGGCGGTCGGCCGCGCGAGGTGCCGATTCTGAAGGATAGTCAGCGCAAGCTGCTCGACGAGGCGCGCAAGCTGGTCGGAAGCGGCGCGTTGATCCCGCCGGATCGGAACTACAAACAGCAGCTCAAGGTGTACGAGACCCAGACCCGGGCGGCGGGGCTGTACCGCATGCATGGGCTTCGCCACCAATATGCGGTTTTGCGCTACGAGGCGATCACGGGGTGGAAGGCACCGGCGGCGGGCGGGCCGCGGCAACGTTCGCTGACGGGTGCCAGGCGGCGGATCGACGGCGAGGCACGGCGGACCATAGCCCGGGAACTCGGCCATGGTAGAGCCGTAATCTCATCGGTTTATTGTGGTGCGTGAAGGGGCCGGAATGCTCGCCACCCGGGGCAACAGCCTGCGAAACGAGGCGTTGGAAATCAGGGGAGTCGACGCGATTGTGTGGTAGCCTCGCCCAACATGAAAGAACGGCAAGGCCGTGGCTCGGTGCTCCACCGCTTACCCCAGCTGATCGCGAACCAGCCTGGCCAAACCCAATTGGAGTTGACCCGCGCAATCTACGGCCCGGACGCGCTTCACTCACGCCTAAGCGTTCAGATCCGCCGGCTGATCAGGGATGGGACAATACGCCGCGAAGGCGCGGGAGGCGGGAAGGACCCCTACCGTTACTTTCCCGCGACGCAAAACTGATTGTCGAATCGGGCCGGTCCGCCTCGCTGACCGGCGTGCACCCAGGTAACCAACGGGCAAAATCTGCGCGATGCCGAGGTCCGTGTTGAAGGACGCGACGACCCGAGCCGCCGCGCCCTCGACCGCGCAAGGCGGGATCAGTAGCGGTGATGCAGCCTCCCGTTCATCAGCGACCAGCGCCATCCCTGTTCCGCGGGATCGGGGTCCGGGAGCGGACTCCAGTAGCCTGCGGAAGGTTCCGGCTTCGGGCGCACCGCGTTCCACGCCGAGACGCCAATGTCGAGATTACTCGCGCGGTGCGCCTTGTCCGGCTTGGCTGCGAACTCGTCGATGGCGGCCGCGTCGATGGCGTCCTGCCGTTTCTGAGCGCGCTCGATGTCCCGGTCTTCCCGGCACCGCTGGCATAGGAAATCGCCCGGCAGCCGCTGGCGATACGCGCATCTTCTGCATCCGCCTTGTGCGGTCTTCGCGGCGCGTCTTCTTCGGCAACTGGCCGCTCGACGATCCAGACATTTTTGACAGGAGCGCGCCCACTCCCCGTTGGCCTTGACCGCGCATGGCCGCGTGCAGCGCCGCTGGCAACATCGTGGTGGTTTCGCGGACAGGATGGCGGGCGGGACGAAGCCCGGTGGGGTCTTGCCGCTCCACTGGGCGATGAGGGTTGAAAGGTCCATGGTGTTCTCCGTTTCAGGGTTGCGACGCGGAGTGCGTCGGTGCCTGAACGGGCGGCACGCGCGCGCAGGGCGGTCACCTCGCGCCAGCGAGGCCGGAGCGCCAGCGCAGGACCGTGCCGGTTGACCGCGCGAGCACGCGTGACACGCTGGCGGGCAAACGACGGACGCGGGGTGGTTGGATCGAGGTTGCGGCGGCGGATAGGTGGTGCGCCGTTCATGGGCCGGCGGGGTTGACAGACGTGTAGCCTGTTGGCTACTTTTCGGGCATGCTGGAAGTCCGCAGGACGGAGACCTACGCCCGGTGGCTCGACGGATTGAGGGATGTTCGCGCCCGCGCCCGCGTGCTTGTCCGGGTCGAACGGCTCGTCGCGGGCAACCCGGGAGACGTGAGGCCCGTGGGCGAAGGCGTCTCGGAACTGCGGATCGACTACGGGCCGGGCTACCGGGTGTATTTCAAGCGGCAGGGCCAGACGGTTGTCGTGTTGCTGGCCGGCGGCGACAAGCGCACCCAAGGCTCCGACATCGAGACGGCCCTGCGCCTCGCGCGTAAACTGTAGGTGAACATGATGACCAAAACCGCTACATCGCTCTACGACGTTGCCGAGCACCTACGCACCCGCGAAGACATGGCGGCGTACCTGGAGGCGTCCATCGAGGAGGCGGACGGCGACGCAGCGTTCGTGGCCAAGGCGCTCGGCGACATCGCCCGTGCGCGGGGCATGGCGCAGGTGGCGAACGACGCGGGGCTGTCACGCGAGAGCCTCTACAAGGCGTTGTCCGGCGAACGCGTGCCGACGTTCGACACGGTTCTCAGGGTGGTCGGTGCGCTGGGGCTGAAGTTGCGTGCCGAGGCGTCGCCTGCCGTCCAGCGACAGTCAGGGTAGCAAGCTCATCCTTCTGGTAGCCGCGCTACCTGACGTCGTCGTCTTCCGCATCGAACAGCCGGCGGCAAGCGGCTTCCGCCTCGTGCAGGCCGGCTTCGGTCAACATGACCGATCTGGCCTTGGTCGCCGGCTCGGAAATCAGGCCCTTGCCATGCAGACGCTCCATCGCGTCCCAGTCGAGCGATTTCCAGGCGCGGGCTCCCGGTATCGCCCGGTAGCGTTCGTGTATCCCCAGATACAGGAGCGCGAGCCCCGCTTCGTCGACTTTGTCCCGATCCATGGGGACATGGTAGCTCCCGCGCACCGGGATGCCGAATTCTGGAACCTGGAGCGCATCACCGCCCGGAGGGCGGAAGCGCAAGCGATCGTCACCCGTATGGGCCAAGACCGCGCCAGCGGGCTTGGTTCGCCGCAGGGGAGACTTGGTGGAGAACCGTCCGGCGCCGGTCGGAAGCGGCGAATAGAGCGCGGTGCCGACAAGGCATGCGCCCCGAAGAGACTGCGCGTGAACCGGCCAGTCCCAATTCGCGAAAACCTCGAACGGGAACGTCGGACCCGCATTGATCCACAACCGGGAGTCGCTCGCCGCGCAGGCAGGGAACGGGCGGGTTGCGAGGACGCTGGGGATGCCGCGACGCAGGCGCGGGATGCGGCGGGCGGTGGCCGCTCCGCCCGTTCCCTGCTGGCAGCGTGGGACCGCCTCCACCGAGCCAAGGGGTCGCGCCCGGCGAAGCCGGGCGCCCTGGCGACCCTTGACCCGGTTGCGGCGGAGGACTACGCGAACGGCAGCGGCACGACGGATGAAATTGCCCCGAGTTGCGTCGACGCGCATCATGCACATGCGTCGGGGTGGAACGACGGTTCAGGGGGCGAGGGCCGGCGGCGCTGGGTAGGATGCCGCTCGGGTTGCCTGGCCGGAAGGCCCGGAGCAGAGATCCGGCGTCAAGGGGTCCAGGCGCCCAAGGCGTCAAGGCGTCTCAGAGGGCGGCGCTGGTGCGCGGCCGGGGAAGGTGTCGCGTTGTTGGCCAGGCAAAAGAAAACCGTCTATAAAGTACTGATAAATAAACGGTTTACGAAAAAAGTTCTGCTGCCGCCGTAGAAATGGCGCGATAGCGTCATTCTACGGCGCAAGGTCCTAGGGAGGTGGGGGCTGGGGCCAGACGCCGAGCGTGAGCGAGGGGCAGTCAGCGGGCTCCCTCAGCAAGTATGGCCGTGGCGACTCACTGGCCACCAGGCACGGTCCATGACCTGTTGCAGCGAGTACGGCGGCTTGGTCGGGATGCTCTGCGGGCCGGCGCCGTCCCGCCAGGCTTCTCAGCGCATGCTCACGAGCACGGCCATACTCCCTCTGGGAGCGACCGGACAACTTGGATTGCATGCTGGGGCTGTCATCCAGAATACGCTGGATTTCATCACGGGATCGGCTGACTGTCTCGATCCAACCGTCGCGCGGGTCCGCCGCTGGAGAATGCTCGAGCTTCAGGAGGTGCTCGAAAATCACGCCGATCAAGCGATTGACCGATCGAAGGTCTTTGCGCCCCATGTCCTCGATCTCGTCGGCGGCGTTGCGCCAGTCGATAGGCAAGTTGATGCGCTCGCTCGGAACCTGTCGAAGAAGTGACGCCTGTTCCTGGGTCCAGCGATAGAAATCAGCCTCGTAGAGTTGGGCTGGATCGGACATGATGCGCCTTCACCCCGTCGCCACTTTGGTCTGCACCGGTTGGGCAGCCCGCTGCGGCCGTGTGGAAGAGCATACTATGCGCCCTGAAACAGTGCCGGCTGCCGAGCGTTGCTCGTTCAATCGGCTTCGGTTGCCTCGGCACAGGTGCATTCGCAGGGCTCGGCGAACTGCAGATACACGCCCCAGCCGAACAGGATGCTCAAGGTGATGCAAGAGGCGATCACGCCGGCGCCGACGATCTTCATGCCGGTCGGTTCGCGGGGTGGTTCGGGGGCTTCGTGTGCGGTCGCCGGTGTGGATGGTGCTTCGCTCATGCGGTTCTCCCAGACTGGAGTTCGACGAAGGTCGCGTAGGTGCCGCCACCGGCCACGAGTTCGGCGTGGGTGCCGGATTCGACCACCTCGCCGTCCTCCAGGAAATAGATGTGGTCGGCGGAGCGAATGGTGGAGAGGCGGTGGGCGATGACGATCACGAGCCGCCCTGCGCGGGCCTCGCGCAAGTTGGCCATCAGGCGGTTCTCGGTTTGCGGATCCAGCGCCGCGGTGGGCTCGTCGAGGATCAGGATGGGCTTGTTCGAGACGAGTGCCCGGGCGATGGCGATGCGCTGCTTCTGGCCGACGGAGAGCTTGGCCCCGGCACGGCCGAGATGGGTGTCGTAGCCCTCCTCCAGAGAGTCGATGAAGTCGTCGACGCCGGCCGTGCGGGCGGCATCCCGCACTTCCTCGTCCGTGGCCCCGCGCCGCCCCATGCGGATGTTGCCCTCGATGGTGTCGTTGAAGATGCTGGTCTCCTGAAACACGAACGCCACCTGCCGACGCACGGCGGCGAGGTCGAACGGGGTGAGTTGCCTGCCATCGAGGTAGTAGCGCCCTGAAGTGGGCGTCAGCAGCGCCGGGATCAGGTAGGCAAGGGTGGATTTACCGGCCCCCGTGGGGCCCGCCAATGCCACCATCTGGCCGATGCTGCCCTCGAAATCGATGCCGGTGAGTGCCCGGGTGCCGTCCGGGTAGTCGTAGTCCACCCCTTCGAGCCGCACGCCCTCGTTGAGGGCGAAGGCGTCGTCGAACTCCTGGCGCTCGCGGTCGCCTTCAAGGGCTTCCACCGGCGCGTCGAGAATGGCGAACACCCGCCGCATCCCGGTGACGTTCTCCTGCAGGCTGAACCAGAGCCTGCCGAGATAGCCAGCGGAAGCGCCGATGGCGCCGAAGTAGCCCCAGATCACCCACCAGTCGCCCGGCGCCAGCCGGCCTTCGATGAATTCCGGCGCGAGGAAGTAGAACACGAGGAAGACCATGCAGGTGACGATGACGGTCGTGGTGAAGTCGCTGAGGACACTCACCAGCACCACGCCGCGAAACCGCTTGAAGGAATCGGCGCTGGCGGTGGCGAAGCGGGCACGGTCTTCCTTGCCGCTGCCCATGCCCTGCACCACCATCACGTTGGCCATCTCCTCCTCGATGGTGGCGGTGGTCACCGAGCCCGCCTCCCGCGCCAGCGTGCCCTTGCGGCGCATCAGGCTGGCGAAGTAGAGCACCCCCAGGAACGACAGCGGCGCCACGGCAAGGGCGCACCACACCACCACGGGGATGTTCCGAAACACGAGGAACATCATCAGGATGGTAGTGGCCAGGTTGACCGCCGAGGTGGCTGGCCCCACCCACAGGTTAAAGATGATGTTGGAAATCGAGGGCGTGTCGTACATGCCGCGATACACCACGTCGCCAATGGAGCGGTCGTTGAAGTCGGTGACCCGGTGGGCGTTGAAGCGGCCGAACAGCTCGCTGCGCAGGCGATGGTTCAGCCGGTGCGTGATGCGGATGTGCCAGAGCGCCTCGAACAGGCCAAACAAGCCGCCGACGAGGGAATGCATGTTGTTGGCGTCGTTCTCCGACTTGGTGGCGGTGTCTTGCCCCTGCGCCAGTTCCGTCACGGTGTTGCTGCGCTGGGCGCCGTCGGTGCCGTAGGCGCCGGCGAGGATCACCATGAGCAGGAACAGGCCGCCCATGAGAAAGACGGTCTGGTAGGCGGAGAGGGGCTCCACCATCGCCAGCAGGGGCTTGAAGAAAAACGGCGGGATGCTCTCGACGGTGGCGCTTGGGTCGGCGTCCCGCAGGACGATGTAGTCGATCACCACCTTGGCCGGCCACGGCAGCACGAGGATCCAGAAGATGCTGGTCATCTGCGCCGCCGCCTTCACGGCGAGGTCGAAGCGATACACGAACGTGTAGCGCATGGCGCGGCCGATGATGCGGAGCGCCTCACCACTCGTGATGGGGGCGCCGGCGCCCGCATCTCTGGCCGGGGGCGCCTGGCCGGGGATTGCTGCCTCAGCCACCGTCAGCCTCCCGCCGCGGCGCCCACCGCTTCGAGTTCCGCGTTCACGAAGTCGCGATAGGCCGTGGGGCGGGACATCAGCTCGTCGTGGCTGCCGGTGTCTGCCACCACGCCGTCGCCCAGGAAGACGATGCGGTCCGCCTGCCGCACGGTGGAGAGGCGATGGGTGATGAGGAACACCGTTCGCTCCTGCGCCCACTCCTTGATGCGGTTCATGATGCGCAGTTCATGCACGGCGTCCAGCGATGCCGTGGGTTCGTCGAGGATCAGGATAGGCGTGTCCTTGAGCACCGCGCGGGCAATCACCAGGCGCTGGCGCTGGCCGGTGGAGAGCTTGGAGGCGCGCTCGCCCAGGAAGGTGTCGTAGCCCTCGGCGAGGCGATCGACGTATTCGTCCACGCAGGCGACGCGGGCGGCGGCGCGCACTTCGTCGTCGGTGGCGTCCGGGCGGGCATAGCGGATGTTCTCCAGGAGCGACTTGGAAAAGAGGATGTTCTCCTGGGTTGCCAGGGCGATGTTGTCGCGCACGGACTCGAAGGTGTAGTCGCGGATGTCCTCGCTGTCGAGCGTGATGCGGCCGCCGTGGAACTCCAGCATCCGCAGCAACAGCAGCATGAGCGTCGTCTTGCCGGCGCCGGTGGGGCCGAGAATGGCGGTCACCTCGCCGACCCTCGCCTCGAAGGAGATGCCTGTGAACACCGTGCGGCTCGGATAGCCGAAGCGCACCTCGTTGAAGCGAATGCTCTCTCGCGGCGCAGGCAAGGCGCGGGCGTCGGGGCGATTGTGGACATCCGGCGTCAGATCCAGGATCTGATAGACCCGGCCCAGGCCAATGGCCACGTCCTGCAAGCGCCCCCACAGCTTGACGAGACCGTCGGTGGCAGCCATCGACTGCTTGGCATTGGAACGCGCCTGATCCTGTCCGCCCAGGTTCCACAGGCCGAAGCCGAACGCCAGCAGGAAGTCGCGCAAGAAGGTCTCGGCGCCGTCGTAGGCGAAAAGGGCCGCCCTCAACTCAATGAAGGCCAGCGGCGCAACGCCGAACAGGAAGACGAAGAAGCCGAACAGCATCAGGCGCACGCGAGCATCGTGGGCGGCGGCGAAGGCGTCCACGGAATCGGTGTCGAACAACCGCTGGCGCTCGCCTTCGAGGCCGTTCACCTTGATGGTGCGAATGCCCTCGATGGACTCCTGAATGGTGGAGGTGAGGGCGGCGTTGCGTTCCCGCGCCACCTTGAAGCCGGCGCGCAAGGGGGCGGACATGCGCCGGCCGAGCCACAGCAGGGGCACCCACGAGAACAGGAGCACGAGGCCCAGCATGGGACTGAACGCCGTCACCACGGCGAGGCCCATGAAGAAGCGCACGCCGGCCATGAACGTGTCCATGATGACTTGCAGGATCTGCGTCACCATGGCGCTGTCCTGAAACAGCCGATAGATGGAATCGCCGGTGCGGGAATCGGCATGGAACTTCAGCGACAGCGACTGGAACTGCCCCATCAGGTGCAGGCGCAGGTTCTGGTTGATGCCTTGCAGAATCCACACTTGGTAGTAGTGGATGCCGTGGCCGATCAGCTCGCCGAGGGAGGTGGACACGGTGGCGAGGATCAAGACGCCGAGGATCACCTGATATTGCTGCTCCTTGGTGAGCGACTCCACCGCCACCCACTCGGCGGGATCGAGGAACAGCAGCGAGGCGGCCAGCGGCGCCATCGGTTCGTTGAGGATGATGTTGTTGTACATCAAGCCGAAGTTGACGGCGGCGAAGAAGACGCCGATGCCGGCGGCGAAGATGGCGAGGGCGATGTAGGTGAGGCTGTGCCCGAACATGGGCCTGAGGTAGGGCCAGATGCGAACCAGCACGCCTACCACGTCGAGGAAATGGGTGCGCGTCGGGTCGATCTCCCGCAGCCGTTCGGACTCGACCCGGATGCCCTCGATGGAGCGGCGAATGAACGCGCGCAAACCCATGCGGCCTAGCCCCCCGCGCCGAACCAAGCCGTGGCCGCCATCCCCGCTCCTCTCAACGGACAATCGGCGCACCATAGCGACATTGGTCCACGATTGCAGCCGATGGGTCGGCTTGAAGCCGGGGCGGTCCGATCAAGCGGCGGTGGCGCGTCCCCCTCCGAAGATGCCGAGGACGGTTTCCTCGGAGGGGTGGGCAGGACTGCCGCTGGCCACGGCTGACGACCCACGCGTCACCCCGACGAGTTGTCCCGCGCGGCTGGCTCAGCCCCGAAACACGCCCCAGCGGTCTCGGATTCTCCGCGCCTCTTCCACGTCCCCCGCCGCCTCCCGGACCGTGGCGATCAGCAACCAGGCGTCGCGGGCATCGTCGCTCCCAGGCGCAAGAAACAGCAGCCCCTTGCGTGCGTTCTGCTCGGCGAGGGTGTATTCGCCGGAGCTTAACTGTGTGCGGGCGAGGCGGAGCCAGAGGTCACCGCGGCGGGGTTCGATGCGAATGGCGCGTTCCAGGGTCTCCACGGCCTCCTCCATGTGCCCGGCTGCGGCCTGTTGCCCTGCGGTGTCCAGGAGCGCTACGGACACGGTGGATTTCGGTTCCTCCTCGGCAACGACGGGTTCGGGTTGGGGCGCTGGCCGTTCGGGCGACCGTGCAGTTTCGGGGGGAGCCGGCGGCACGGCGTGGGGAGGGGACTCGACCACCGGCGGGGCAGCTAACTGGCACCCGGCGAGCAGGGTGGCCGCCAACAGCACGGGCCACTTCCCCCTGCTGCCGAGACCGACAAAGCTCGCCAATGCGCCAACTGCTCCCCCTTGGCGCGGCGGTCGGCGCGACGGAGGGCAGGATGCCCTCTCTCCGGAGATATCCTGCGTGGCGAGCGACCCTCCTGCACTCCTCCCTCGAGCAGGAATCGAAGAAAGCCCGCGGACACGCCCTGTATCACTCCCCCCTTCGGGGGGATGTCGATGCGCGCCCTTCGGGCGCGTCGCCGCCAGGCTTCTTCGGAGGGAGGCGCCCCGCGCCGCGGCCACTCGATCAGCCTCCCTTCTCCGCATCAAACCCGCCTACCGCGCCGGATACCGAGCCACCACTTCCTCATTGGGCTCCGTGCCCCACCCTGGTGTGTCCGGCAAGTGCAGGTGACTGTCGCGAATGTCCGGCGCCACGGTGAACAGCTCCGCATCCCTCGGCACCCGGTCGATGTCCGTCTCCATGATGCGCAGGTTAGGTGTCGCGGCGCTGAAGTGGGCGCTCATCATGGTGGAGAGATGGCCGTAGTAGTTGTGCGGCGCGACGTTCACCTGATGCGCGGCGGCGGTGGCGGCGATCTTCATCGACTGCCAGGCGCCGTTCCACACCACGTCGATGATGGCCACGTCCATCGCCCGCAGGCGGAAGTACGGCAGGAATGCCGGCAGCGTCAGCAAGGACTCGCACGAGGCGATGGTGTGTGGGCTCACGGCGCGCACGTCGGCCAGCGCTTCCGGGTATTCCGTGTCGATCTCCACCCAGAAGAAGTCGAAATCCTCGAGCTCGCGCAGGATGCGGCGATAGCCCTCGGAGTTGGCGTTGTAGTTGAGGTCCAGGAGGATGTCCATGTCCTCCCCGGCGCCCTCCCGGAACGCTCCGAGATGCCGCCGCAGTTCCCGGATCATGTGCTTCTCGGCATTGCGGTCCGGCGCATAGGGGGAGCCGAAGCCCGGCGCCCAGCCCTTCACCCGGCCGCCGCTCTCGACCTCGCTGAAGTCGAAGATGTTGGTCTTGAGGCCCGTGAAGCCCTTCTCGCGAACTTCCTGCCCCAGCGCCCGCACATCGTCCAGCGTCTTCACCGGCGGCGGATAGAAGTCGCCCCGGCCAATCCGCCACGTGGCGCAATGCGACCAATACACCCGCACCGCATCGCGCACCTTGCCGCCGAGCAGGTCGCAGCAGGGCACGCCCAGCGTCCTTGCCTTGGCATCGAGCAGGGCGTTCTCGATGGCGCCGATGCCCATCGCCATGACCCCGCTCATGGACTGCCGCGCCCGCCCGTGCAGGCGCGCAAACACGCGCTCCACATCATGCACCCGCTCGCCGAGCACCATGGGCGTCAGCTTCTCCACCACCGTGGTGACGCCGATGGCGCCCTGGTGCTCGTCGTACTCCGACCAGCCCACCACGCCGTCCTCGGTGGTCAGCTTGACGAAGTGATAGTTGCGCCAGCCAGAATCACAGTGACGCGTCTCGATGCTTTGGACTTTCATAGGGCTTCCTGCATTGCCGAGCTGCGAACGATACATGGCTTGCATGCTGCGCACGTCATTGGCCTTTCGAGCGAGCTCGCGAACGCTGCCCGCCGAAGCGTCCTTGTCTTTCGCGCGGCGGGAAAGATCCGGCAAAGGGCCGCCAATGCACCACCCGCCTGCCACTACAATCACACCCTCAAGCCACCCAAGGGGCATCGCATGAAGGCGCGACTGCGGACCTTCCTCCTCTTCGCCGTCGCGATGGCGGCGTCTTGGTATGTCGGCGCGTTCGTCTCGCCCACGTTCAGCGTCACCGAAACGACGCTCGATGCCCAAATGGCCGAGTCGGGGCAGCCCTACTACATCGCCCGGGGCGAGCGCACCTACTTCGATGCCGTGCCCATTGCCGACAGCCGTCTGGCGGCCGCAGCGGCGAGCGGCGAGCCGCCGGGCATCACCGAGGAATACGTCGTCGTCGACAGCGGGGCCGAGCCGACTTACCAGAAGCTCGACGCTCAGTTGCACTGGGGATTCTGGTCGCTCTTGCCGGCCGTGGTGGCGGTGATGCTGTGCTGGCTGACCCGCGAGCCCGTCACGTCGCTGCTCGGCGGCATCGTCTCCGGCGCCCTCGTGCTCGGCCAATACGACCTCACGGGCGCCGTGCTGATCCCGTCCCTTGCCACCACCAACGCCGCCAGCATCTTCGTGCTCTACCTATGGCTGCTCGGCGGCCTCATGGGCGTTTGGTCCCGCACCGGTGCGGCGCAGGCGTTCGCGGAGTTCATGACCCGCCACGTGGTGCGCGGCCCCCGCACCGCCAAGCTGACCGCATGGATGCTGGGGGTGATCTTCTTCCAGGGCGGCACCATGAGCACGGTGTTGGTGGGGACCACCGTCAAGCCCATCGCCGACCGGGAGAAGGTGAGCCACGAGGAACTCTCCTACATCGTCGATTCCACCTCCTCGCCCATCGCTTCGCAGCTCGCCTTCAACGCCTGGCCCGGCTATGTGCAGGCGTTCATCTTCGTTGCGGGCGTGAGCTTCCTTGCCACCGAGGCCGATCGAGTCCAATTCTTCTTCATGAGCGTGCCGTTCTGCCTCTACGCCATCTTCGCCGTCACCGGAACCTTCCTGCTGAGCGTGGAGAAAACGCCCTTCCTGGGCCCGCAGATGGCGGCGGCGATGGAGCGCTCCCGAACGACCGGCGCCCTTGATGCGGAGGGTGCCGAACCCTTGAGCGCCAGGGAACTGCATGCCAGCCACGTTCCGGAAGGCTACGGCCCCCACGTGTTGGAGTTTTTCCTGCCCCTCGGCACGCTGATCGGCGTCTCCATCGGCACCTTCGTCGCCACCGGCACCCCCAACGTGCTCTGGGCCTTCGGCATCGCCTTGCTGCTGGCCGCCGGCATGGCGCTGGGGCGCGGGATGTCCCTCAAGGACCTCATCGGCGGCTTCCACGACGGTATCAAGGGCGTGGTCTTGGGCTCCGTGATCCTGCTCCTCGCCATCACCATCGGCGGCATCAGCACCCAGACCGGCGGCGCCGTCTATCTGGTGGAACTGCTCGGCGCCAGCATCCCCTACTACCTGCTCCCCGTGCTCCTGCAATTGCTGACGATGGTCGTCGCCTTCTCCACCGGCACAAGCTGGGGCACTTATGCGGTGGCGTTCCCCTTGGCAATGCCCCTCGCGTGGGCCGTAGCCGGCGCCAACGACCTGGCCCACCCCCAATTCTTCATGACCCTATGCTTCGCCGCCGTCATGGACGGCAGCGTGTACGGCGACCAATGCTCCCCCATCTCCGACACCACCGTCCTCAGCTCCATGTGCACCGGCTGCGACCTGATGGACCACGTCCGCACGCAGATTCCGCAAGCCTCGGTGGCCGCAGGATTGGCCGCCATCGGCTGGACCATGATGGCCGTCCTGTTCGCGTAGCCAGTTCAATCGTCGGTACCAAAGCCGGATGACCGCAACGCATCCATTGCCGCCACCATCGCCTCGACAAGTGCGACGGGTTCAGGTCGTAGCAGCGCGGTGCTAAGCCGATCGAGCGCTTCGAGCAGCGGCTGCAGTGACCCGCTTGCACTGGCCAGGTGGATTTGCAGTTCGCTCCTTGCGTCACGCAATTGGTCAATCTGCCTGTCCGTGATCCGGGAGGTATCCTTCGGTTGGGTTGCATGGAACCGGACTATCAGTTCAGGTAGTTCCTCGAGCACGGTCGCCAGGGTGGGGTCGCTTGTGTTCATCTTTGCTGATGGATCTCGTTCGCTGCCAGGCTGGCAGTCTGATGGAATCAGGGTGGTTTGGCAATTCGAGGTCGACCTCTCTGGGGAGGCGCTAGCGGGCAGCGTCTCACTTTGGCTTGCGCAGTGTCTGGCAGTGTCCTCCGGGGGGAGGGCGTCCCGCCCTCCATCGCGCCGCAAGGCGCGCCGCGCCCGCAAGGGCGCGCAGGGCACATCGCGGCATGCGCAGGGAGGACGCGCCTGACGGCGCGCATGGAGGGCGGGACGCCCTCCCTCTCCCTATCCCCCTATGGAGAGTGGTCCGGCAGGCAAGTCGACGCAGTCGCCGGTTGCGAACGGCCATGCGCCACGTCAGCGCCACAAGAACCGTTGCCTTTTCGGCAACGCTTCCTGCCCCAGCCCAAGCCGTCCTGACAGCCTGTCGGCATTCGGCCAGCTTGCGCCGTCCGAAGTCCGACAGGCTGTCAGGCAAATTCAAGGTGAGACACTGCCCGCTAGGAGTCTGCGCCGTAGGACGATCTCGCGCCGAAAATGTGGTGTGATCCCCCATTGCTCGCCCCGAAACGTTCCTGACGAGGGACAGGACCTCCCAGAAGATGGATTTTTCTCGCCGTATTAGGGTGCATGTCCCCGGAAAAGTTTCTACGGCGCAGACTCCTAGCGCACGAACAGCGATCCAGCATTCGCCGTCCGGTATGATCCGCAGCGACCTTGGTGACTAGCGCCATGACTGCTGCCACGATCTACGACATTTGCCGCCCTCGTGCGGACGTTCTAGCCGGTTCGATTGCCGAAGCGGACTTCGCTGCGGACTTGGCTCAGGTCATTCAAGGCGAGGCGAGCCCGGAATACTCAGACCCGGTACGCTTCTTCGCCAACACCTACCCAACGCAGGGCATCAGGAATCTCCTCGCCAATGTGTCGCGCAGGCTAAGCGGCGCCGGTGGTGAAGCGGCAGCCGTCTTCCGGCTGGACACGTCCTACGGTGGCGGCAAGACGCACGGCCTGATTGCCTTGGCGCATGCCGCCAGGGGCATGTCCAAGGTGCCGAATGCCTCCGAGTTCATCGACCCCGCCTTGCTTCCCCGAGGCCCGGTGCGAGTGGCCGCTTTCGATGGGGAGAATGCCGACCCCGCCAACGGCCGCGCCATGGGCAAGGGCACGGACGGAGTCCTCGCCTACACTCCGTGGGGAGAGATTGCATACGCCCTTGCAGGACGCGCCGGCTACGAGCGTGTCCGCTCCAGCGACGAACGCCGAATTGCCCCCGGCGCCGAGACCCTGCGGGAGCTCTTCGGCGGCGAACCCACGCTGATCCTGCTCGACGAGCTGTCGGTATACCTGCGTAAGGTTCGCCGCATGGAGGGCGCTGGCGAGGAACTCACCGCGTTTCTGACCACGCTGTTCAAGGCCGTCGAAAGCACCCCAAACGCGGCACTCGTGTACACCCTGGCCATCGGCCGCGATGGCCGTGCCACCGACGCCTACTCCGAAGAGAATCAAACCATCGCCGGGCGCATGGCGGAAGCGGAGAGCGTCTCGGCGCGCAAGGCCACCTTGCTCAATCCGACGGATGAGGACGAATACCCGCAGGTGCTGCGCCGCCGTCTGTTCGGGACCATCAGCGAGCAAGCGGCGCGTGACGTGGTGGATGCCTATCGCAGCGTCTGGCAAACGAACGCCCAGGCCATCGGCACGGACGCCCAACGTGCAGGAACGATCACCCGCTTCCGCGCCAGCTATCCGTTCCACCCCGAAGTCTTGGACACCCTCACGGAGAAAACCTTCACGCTCGGCGGCTTCCAGCGCATTCGCGGCATGTTGCGGGTGCTCGGCCACACCGTCGCCCACCTTTGGGCCAAGCGGCCTGCCGACGCTTCCGCCATCCACCTGCACCACATCGACTTGGGCCACGAGCCGATCTTGCAGGAAGTCGTAACGCGCCTGGGCCAAGCTGCCTACGTTCCGGCGATCTCCAACGATATCGTTGGCGCCACGGGCAACCCGGCACTCGCTGAGCGAATCGACGCGGAGCGGCACAAGGGATTGCCGCCTTACACCGGCTACCTCGCCCGCACCACTCGCGTACACCGCCATCGACGTGCCGTCGGCCTCGGAAAAGCCAGGCGCCGGCCAGCAGCAGGTGGTCCGCGTGCTCCGCGATCTGAACAAGATGCGGCTGGCGGAGGATGAGCCCGATTCGCCAGCCTATGTGCGCGACCGCACGCCGCTGCGCAAGGGCCAGATGACCACGCTGGACCTCCGAGGCGAGTTCCGCCGCGACCCGGCCTTGCCGATGCTGGTCGGCGACGACGTGTTCATCAAGGGCATCCGCAAGGGCGTGGAGACTGGCGCCTACGTGTATCAGCGAGGAAAGCTGCTCTACGGGCCAGGCGACCCTGCGGCGTCCATCGAGATTGATGCGCAGGCGTTCGTCCTGACGATGCCGTTCGCCCGCAACAACGGCATCTGGCCGCGACCACCGGAAGTTCGGGATGAAGAAGAGCCACCGGGCGGAGGCGACACTGGTGACGACAGTCGGGACCAAGAACGAAGGGTTCCGCCGGCGACTGGCGCCGAGTTCGAGGCGGAGGGCGTCCTCACCGAAGCACTGACGAAGCTCTGGGAGCAAGCAAGGTCTAGCGGCGTCGAGGCCATCGGTCGCTTGTACATTCGCCTGTTCGTTGCCCGCGACGCATTCCGCCTGCTCGGTGCCGTGCGGGCCGTGTCGGGCGCCACCAAGACCGTCACCTTCACCGGCGGCTACGAGACGCCGGAAGGAGGCTCATTCGGGCTCGAATTCGAGGGCCCAATCTCGGACGCCCAACCCGTTCGCGAGTTCCTTGAACCACAGTTTCTCGCCGCCTCGAAAGGCACCCTGGAGGCCGGGATCGGGCTACAGTTCGAATCCGGCCTGCCGGTGACGGACGAAGAGCTGCAGAGGCTCAACCAGCGTCTGGCCCGCTTCGTCAGCGAAGCAGTGCATGTAACGGCGGAGGCCAAGCACTGATGGCCCGCCCAGAGCGAGTGGCGGATATCGACACCGCGGCATCAGCGCCCGAGTTCGAACTGCGCGTGCGCCAACACGGCCTCGTAGGGATGGAGTTGGACATCTGGCAGTTGCCAAGCCCGGCAACACCGCACATCGCCAAGCCCACGCGCATCGCGGGCTTGAAGGGGCGCAACTTGCAGCTTGTGGAACACCGGGTGCTGAAGCGACTGGCCGCTGCCGGCATCGTCCCGGGCAAGCGCCGAGACGGAAAGGCTCGCGGACACAGGATGACCGAAGACCTCGCCCTCAACCTCGGCCTCCTGTTCCGCGTCTTGGCACCCATGCGCAGCCGCGACAGAATGCGCGATGTGGCAGAAGACGTGGAAGCAATGGGGCGCGAAGAGGCAGCGTACTGGCTGGGCATGGCGATGCACCGGAAGAACCCGCGCCGGGTGCTGACGGCCCTGCGGACGCTGCTCACCGAGCCGAGGCGGAAGAGATGAAGCTTACTTCGGTCGAAATCGAGAACTATCGTGGAATCGAGTCGCTTGCGCTGCCGCTTGATCCGCAGATGACGGTGCTGTTCGGGTCGAATGGCTGCGGCAAGACTAGCGTGCTTACAGCTATTGCATTGGCGTTGGATCCAGATAGTGCAGACCCTGATCGTCCCGTGGCACTGGATTGCCGTCAGGGCACGTCGGGGGAACCCACGGTTGCACTTCTTGGCGAATGGGGCGATGACCCGATTCGTGTACAGGGAGTTGGGGCTCTGGTTGCGGCCCTGATGGGGGAACAAAGGCGGTGGGTTTACACCAACCGTCCTGGCTCTCTTGTCCCGCCCGCACGGGCTCTGCCTGGTTGGGTCTTCTACGAAACGGACCGTTCCGTGCTGTCCGGCTTCACGGGGCGAGAAGTTGGCCTCAACCCCGATTTTCGTCGTTGGTTTGATTGGCTCTACACCAAGGAATACGAAGAGCTTCGAAAGCAGCGCGAAGAACAAGACCTTGACGCGAAGCTTGAAGCGCTATGGCCCGTTAGGAAGGCGATTTGCGAAATGCTGCCGGAGTTCGAGCGCCCGCGGGTGGGGATGAAGGATCCACCGCGTTTGGTTGTCTCGCGCCAGGAGAGCGGAGTTAGCCGAGACTATGCGTTCGAGCAATTGAGCGCCGGATACCAAGGTGTCCTTGGGATCGCAGCCGATATTGCTCGCCGCATGGTGGAAATGTACCCAGCCCTTGACGCAGGAGACGGGCTCAATCGCCACATCACAGTCCTGATCGATGAGATCGAACTCCACCTGCACCCGGAATGGCAGCAGCGGATTCTCCCCGATCTCATGCGCACGTTCCCGAACGTCCAGTTCGTCGTTTCAACGCACAGCCCACAGATTCTCTCGACGGTGCATCCCAAGCACATCGTCGAATTGGCCATCGAGGATGGGCGAATCGTCGCCGGACCACCATGCGCCCCCACATACGGAGCCGAGGCTGGCAACGTCCTCGCGGCGGTGATGGGCGTTGAAGAACGTCCTGACAACAAATTCCGCAAGTTGCTACGCGAGTACACGCGACTCATCGAAGACGACATGGGGGAGGGCGAAGAAGCGTTGGCGATTAGGCGCAAGCTTGACGAATTGTCTCCATACGACTATGGCCTGAGCCGTGCCGACATGGATATCAGGCGCCGCAAGATGCTTCGGGAGATGGGGAGGTCGTGAAGCGCATTGCGGCCTTGGATGAGCCAACACCGGGCCTAGTCGAATACAAGGAGGTTGAAGGCGACGCGGCGACCTGGGATGGGTTTGGCTCCCACGCAGGCACGTCCGATGCAAAGCGAGAGCTTGCTGGGGCGTTGGAGACGGTGCAGCACGGGTTGTGCGGCTATTGCGAAGCGTCTCTCGATCCGCGAAATCGGCAAATCGAACATGTGGTTGCAAGGTCAGACCGCGGTCGCGATGGCCCGGCGCGGTCACTCGATCACTCCAACATGATCGCGTGCTGTCTCGGCAACACGTCGCTCCAACCGGGCTTGAGCAAGGGCACCAAGGGTGGCGTGAGTTGCGGTCAAGCGAAGGACGACAATCCTGACCCCCAGTTTTTGGACCCGAGGCAACTTCCGGCTCTGCCGTCAGTCGTGCGCGTTTCCGACGATGGCGAGCTTTCCCCAAATCACGCGGCTTGCCAGCAGACTGGGCTTGATCCGACGCGTGTGCAGCGAACGATCGAGATTCTGCGCCTAAACATCGCCCGCTTGAGGAGTGCCCGTGCTGACCAGTTGCGGGCCTTGCAAGAAGACCTGATTGGCTACGGCGGCGATAAGTCGCTGGTCCGGGCTGCCGCAAAGCGTGAGCTCCTTCCAGACGAATCCGGGAGGCTGCCTCCGTATTTCACCACGACGCGCAGCTTCTTTCGCGAGGTGGCCGAGGATGTCCTAGACGAGCCGGGCCTTCCGTGGGTTTGATCTACTGTGGCTGACACGCGGCTGATCGAGCGCTGGTTGCCGATCAAGGAACTCGGCATTGAGAGCGTTCGGGAGCGGACGCCGATGACGCCCTTCCCAGCGCCCAACCGACTGCACGTTTGGTGGGCACGACGCCCTTTGGTGGCCTCTCGGGCTGCCGTGCTTGCTTCGATTCTGACTGAAGACGCGGACCACGCTGGCTTTCTTCACGCCATTGGGATTCATGGGGATCCGGTTGAGAGCCGTCGTCGAATCGACGCAGCTCGAGCGAAAGGTGAGCGCTTCGAGGGTGAAGCCTACTCATACCAACGCGCCTTCAAGTACTCCCCGAACCGCCAGGACCAAGAATGGTTGGCAAGCGTAAGTGCTGGCGACTGGAGTGAACTCAAGGTACTTGACCCGACTGCGGGGGGAGGGAGCATTCCGCTCGAAGTTGCTCGCTTGGGCTTGGAAGGCGTTGCCAACGACCTGAATCCGGTCGCCGCCTTGCTCATGGCGGCGACCATCGAATGGCCAGCCCGATTCGGCACGAGGCTGAAGGCTGCGTACGGCGACTTGGCGAAGAGATACCTTGGCGAACGGGAACAGAGATTGTCGTCGGCCTACCCGGCTGAGCCGTTGGACAACGCGGTCGCAACAAACTGGCTTTGGGCAAGGACCATCACCTGCCCATCATGCGACGGCTTGGTCCCGCTCTCCCCAAACTGGCGGTTGGCGCCAGACGGGAAGGGCGTTCGTTTGGTACCCAAGCTCGGGGACGGCCCCGGAACTCCGGGCCGGATTTGCTCCTTCGAGATCGTCCAATCGGCCACTGAACAATCGAACGGCACCGCAGCTCGCGGGGATGGCCTGTGTCCGTATGGCGATTGCGGCCAAGTCATTGACGGCGACAGGATCAAGGCACAGGCGCAAAGTGGGGGCATGGGAGACCAACTCTATGCAGTCGTCTTCAAGGAACGTGTGGAATATACGACCAAGGCAGGCAAGAAGCGATGGAAGTGGGTCCGTGGCTTCAGAGCTCCGAGGCAGGAAGACAACAATGCCGATGAGATTGAGGCGCGGCTGGCAGAGAAACTGGTGGAATGGGAGGCGTTCGACCATGTGCCAACAGAGCGCATCCCAGAGGGCGCGAAGACCGAAGAGCCTAGGCGCTATGGGATGGGCGTCTGGCGCGACTTGTTCTCTCCTCGCCAGCTTCTTTGCCACGGGACGAGCGTTGAGGTGTTTCGGGAGATGCTGGATGCGGATCGGGCCGCAGGCAGCCTCGACGGTCTCAGAGACGCGGCATACGGATACCTTGCTCTAGCGCTGGACAAACTACTCAACTACAACGCACGAATGACTCGTTGGCACGCCAACCGCGGCGTGCTCGCAGGCACCTTTGACCGGCACGACTTCGCCTTCAAATGGTCCTATGCGGAGATGGCGCCGCTGATCGCGGGGCTCGGCCGGGACTGGGCCATCGATCAGACTGCCAAGTGCGTCGACGAGTTGGTTGACATGGCCCGGGCGGGTAGCCTAACTGCTGATCTAATAAGCCGGCCGCTACCACCGCCGGTATCCACCGTCACCTGCAAACCAGGGGACGCCCTAGATCACGTCGCCGATGGGGCCGTTGACGTCGTGGTCATGGATCCTCCGTATTACGACAACGTCATGTATGCGGAGCTGTCCGACTTCTTCTATGTGTGGCTGAAACGGACGGCAGGCCAAGTCTTTCCGGGGCTGTTTCGTCAGCAACTCACCGACAAGGAGAATGAAGCGGTCGCAAATCCGTCGAAGTTCGGGGGCGTGAAGGGAGCGCGAGCGCTCGCAGGTCGGGACTACCAAGAACGCATGGGGGCGATCTTCGCGGAGTGCCGGCGCATGCTCAAGCCGAACGGCATCATGACGTTGATGTTTACGCACAAAGCCACTGGAGCATGGGATGCCCTGACTACAGGGCTGATCCAGGCGAGCTTCACGATCAAGGCGTCGTGGCCGATCAACACAGAGGCGTCCGGCAGTCTGCACATCAAGGATAAGGCGGCCGCGAACAGCACGATCTTCCTCGTTTGTCGGCCTCGCGAGCTTGCGTCCGACACCGAAGTCCGTGACGCACCGGCCGTCTATTGGGAGGACGTGGAGCCTCGCGTGGCCCGGACTGTCCGCGAACGGATGGCCGAGTTCGAGGAAGCGGGCATCTCCGGCGTGGACCTGTTCCTTGCCGCATTCGGTCCTGCGTTGAGCGAATTCTCGCAGAATTGGCCGCTGCAACGGGGCACGCCGCGCGAGAAGCCTGTGGAACTGCGCCGACGACGCCAGCAAGCGATGTTCGAGGAGGAATGGGATCCGTATGCGGCGACTCCGGAGGACGCACTCGACGCCGCCCGCCGAGAGGTGCAGCGTTACCGCCTCGAAAAGCTCGCAAACCTCAACAACGACGCCTCCCTCGATCCGGCCACCGCATTCGTAGTGTTCGCTTGGGACGCTTTCAAGGCGCCGGTTTTCGCCTACGACGAAGCCCTGCACTTTGGCTCGCAGCGTCGGCATCGACCTCGACCGCGACGTCATCGGGCGTCTTGCCGAGAAGAAGGCCAGCAACATCCTCCTGTGGGACAGCGCCCACCGCGCCGCCAAAGGCACGCTCGGAAGCCCAGACGGCTCCGGCGGCATGATCGACGCTATCCACCACGCCGCGAACCTTGCCCGGAGGCGATCCTTGGCCGATGCCCGCGACCTGCTGTTGGATTCGGGCTTGGAGCAGGAGCCAGGATTCCTCGCAGCTTTGGAAGCGTTGCTGGAAGTGCTCCCGCCATCCACCAAGTTCACCGGCATGGAGCGCAAGGGCGAAGTGGCCGGTGCCGCAAGCGATTTCGAGACGCTCTACGACCTCTATCGGCTCGCCTTCACCAAGCAGATCGACGAGCCCGAGCAGCTATCCTTCTGGCGTTTGCTCAACGAGTAGGCCCTCGCTGCACCGCAACCATGCTCCGCGACCACCAATGGAAGCTGAAATACACGTCGGACGACCACACGGATCTCGTCGCCGAGTTCTACATTCCGGCCCTTGAGGATGCCGAGCGCTACGATCGCCTGACCGGTTACTTCAACGCTCGCGCCCTCGCGTTGGCGGCTCGAGGCATTGAAGGCTTGGTCCGCAATGGCGGCGTGATGCGCTTGGTGGTGGGTTGCACACTCAACGAGCCCGAGATTCAGGCAATCGAGGAAGGCGAAGCGCTCAGGGCGCAAGTGGAGCGGCACCTCGGCCAGTTCCTTCTCGTGGCAACCGAGGTCGACTACAAGGAAGCGTTGGAACTGCTGGCGTGGATGGTGGCGCACCGTCACCTTGACGTGAAGGTTGCCGTGCCATGCGACGGACAGCGCAATCCGGTGCCCGAAACCGCGCTGTTCCACGAGAAATCTGGCGTCATTGAAGACCGCACCGGCGAGAAGATCGCCTGGACGGGCAGGCGCATCCACTGCTCGGCGTTGCTCCAACCGGCGCCTGAACGAGACCGGTGCCGGGTGGCGAGAGAACTGGGAGACCATCAACGTTGCCACCAGTTGGGAAGACCCGAAGCGCGTAAAGGTGGAGGAAGACAACTTCCTGCGCGTGTGGTCGAGCGTTCGCGGGCGCTGGATTGTCTTGGACGTGCCGGACGCCGTGCGCCGCGACCTGATGCGTTTCCTGCCGAAGGATGATCGCAAGCCGAGGCGATTGCACAAGGCGCCCTCCGAGAGCCCCTGGCCAGCGATGGCGAAGGTCGCGCCATGCGGTGCTAGTGTAGTGTCCTTAACAAAAAGGTGATTAAGAGGCGTTGGCCAGCGCGGCCCGACCGCGTTCGACCTTCTCCATGATCTCGCCGAAGGACTTCGTCCACACCAGCGGCTGCGGATTCTCGTTGTGACGCTCCAGGCACTCCCGCAGGCACTTCTCGAGATGCGGCACCGATGTGAAGACGCCGCGCCGGATCTGCTTGTCGGTCAGCGTCGCGAAGAACCGCTCCACCAGGTTCGCCCACGAGGCGCCGGTCGGCGTGAAGTGCAGGAAGATGCGTTTCCTGCGCTCGATCCAGTCCTGCACCTTCTCGTGCCTGTGGGTCGCGTAGTTGTCGAGCACGATGTGGATCTCCTGGTCGGCGGGCACCGCCTTGTCGACCTCGCGCAGGAACATCAGCACCTCCTGGTGACGGTGCCTGCGGCAGGTCCTGCCGATCACCTTGCCGCTGGCCACCTCCAGCGCGGCGAACAGCGTGGTCGTGCCGTGGCGCTTGCAGTCGTGCGTCATCGTGCCGGCGCGGCCCCTCTTCATCGGCAGGCCCGGCTGCGTCCGGTCCAGCGCCTGGATCCGGCTCTTCTCGTCGAAGCTGAACACCGCCGCGTTCTCCGGCGGGTCCAGGTAGAGCCCCACCACGTCCTGCAGCTTCTCCTCGAAGCGAGGATCGCTGCTCAGCCTGAAGGTCCGGATCAGGTGCGGCTTGAGGCCGCGCGACCGCCACACCCGGTGGACGAAGCTGTGGGTCGTGCCCAGATGCCGCGCCATCGACCGGCACGACCAGTGCGTGGCGTCCTCCGGTGTCGTCTGCGTCGTCGCCTCGATCACCCGGGTGCGCAACGCCGCCTGCGCCCGGCTGTCCTTCCCGCCGTGGTTGGCGCCGCGCGGCCGCTCCCTCTCGATCGCCGACGCACCCTCCTTCGCGTAGCGGGTGCGCCAGCGTCCCACCTTGTTCGCGTCGATGCCCAGCTTCGCGGCAATGTCCTTGTTCGTCGTTCCGTCGGCTGCCATCAGGACGATCCGCGAACGTTCCCGCAGGCGCACCGGCGCACTGCGCGACGACGCCCACTTGTCCAGCCTTCCCCGGTCCTCGGTCGACAGTGTGATTGGTGCCGCAACCCGCATCGAACTTGCCCCCAGACGCGATGCGCAAAAGCATGACCCATCGACGCCTCATAAACAACAGTTTATTTGGGACACTACACTAGTATCCTTGGCTCTTCGGTTGGGCAGGCGCCGATGGCCACTCGATATCGGCTGCGCGCAAGGAACTTCGGGCCGATCCGCGATGCGGAGGTCGAACTTCGACCGTTGACGGTCTTTGTCGGCACCAGCAACACGGGGAAGTCCTATCTCGCTGGGCTGCTCTATGCGCTCCATCGGTCGCTGAGTGATTCCATGCATGTTGGTCCGATGGGTCGTCGCGTATTCTCTCATCGCCTTTGGCGGTCCCGAGAAACCACCCAAGAACTCCAACAAAACCGCCGGGGTACCTTGACTTCTCGGAGCGGTTTCAGGCGGCTGCCGATTGGGGCGACAGGTGGCTCCCTGAAGTACAGGAGTGTGATTTCGCCCCGATATTGGCTTTTCAAGGGCGTTCCCATGGCGGAGCGTGACCGACGCCTGTACCGACCAGTGAAGTTCAGGGGAGGGCGCGTTATGCCGCTGGCCACTCGCTATGGCGACCCAGTGGCACCCTACCTTCCCGGTGGCACGGTGGCCGAGCACTCCGACGAGCTGCCCGAGCAGCTCCAGAGGTTCGTCGTGAATCGAAGTGGTGCGGATATGGTTGGCATTGCAGAAGCCGCATCTCGACTCGGCGTCTCTCGGGCGACCATTTACGATTGGGCTACGAAAAACACGTTGATTGCTTGGCGTTCAGGGCAGCGGGGCCTCGAAATCCCTGCAACGCAGATCGTTGACAAGAAGATCGTGCCCGGTCTGGCCGAGGTTGTCGACGTTGTTGGGAGTCCGCAGCTTGCCTGGGCATTCCTCGATCAGGAATGGCCCTTCGAGGACGGGGTGGCGCTGCCTCTCGAACGATTGTACGCCGGGCACCTCGATGAGGTTCTAGCTGCGGCAGCGGGGTTCGGCGCGACGTTTACGTGATCGCAGGACGCTACCCGCGGGGCCGGATCAAATCCGCGTCTGGTCAGTCACGTTGTGTTCCATGAAGACTTGCATGGAAGCACGCCCCCGGCGACGGGGATGTTGCCGGCACTTCCCTGCGCGTCGGCGGTCGGGGACGCTTCCCCGGCTGAAGGCTCCCTGCATGGAAGCACGCCCCCGGCGACGGGGATGTTGCCGGCACTTCCCTGCGCGTCGGCGGTCGGGGACGCTTCCCCGGCTGAAGGCTCCCTGCATGGAAGCACGCCCCCGGCGACGGGGATGTTGCCGGCACTTCCCTGCGCGTCGGCGGTCGGGGACGCTTCCCCGGCTGAAGGCTCCCTGCATGGAAGCACGCCCCCGGCGACGGGGATGTTGCCGGCACTTCCCTGCGCGTCGGCGGTCGGGGACGCTTCCCCGGCTGAAGGCTCCCTGCATGGAAGCACGCCCCCGGCGACGGGGATGTTGCCGGCACTTCCCTGCGCGTCGGCGGTCGGGGACGCTTCCCCGGCTGAAGGCTCCTTGGGTACGCCGAACTTCGCCGGTTCTAGCGCCACAAGAACCGTTGCCTTTCGGCAACGCTTCTTGCCCCAGCCCAGGCCGTCCTGTCACCCGCAAAGGCGGTGAAGCCTACCGCGCCAGCGGTGGTGTCTCGCGTTGAGCTCCGGAGGTTGGCTCGCCGAACAGCAGAGCAGCCGCGCCGGCGACGAACAGGCCGCAGACGATGAGGAATGCGGTGCTGTAGGTGCCCGAGATGTCGTAGGAGGCGCCGGCGATGAGGGGGCCTACGCCGAAGGAGATGACGGTGCCGAGGTTCATGAGGCCCATAAGGCTGCCGAAGTGGCGCATGTCGAAGGATTCCTGCACCACCAGGATGTAGAGGGCGCCGAAGCCGCCCATGAAGAGGCCGTACAGGGGGGCTGCGATGGCTAGCAGGGCCGGGCTATTGGCGGCGGCGAGGAGGGCGGCGAATACGGCCTGGCCGACGAGGTTGGCGATCATTACCTGGCGGGCGGTGAAGCGGTCCGAGAGCCAGCCGAACAGGAGCTTGCCGCCGATGCCGGCGGCGGCGATGCTGCCGAGAGCGGATAGGGCCGTGGCGTCCGCCATGCCTCGGTTGACCATGTGGGCGAGTGCGTGCGGGAGTATTGCGCTGTAGGTGAAGGTGCCGAGGGTGATGGCGGCGAGCACGGCGTAGAAGGTGCGGCTGTGCACGATGTTGCGCAGTGCCTCGGTGGTCACGGAAGGTGGGGCGGCTTGCTCATGCGATGAGGTGGGGTGTCCGGGCACGTTTGGGGAGGGCGACTCCCGGATGGCGAGCATTGCTGCGGTGGCGATGGCGAAAGTCGCGATGCCGATGGCCAGCGATGCCTCGCTCCACGACATGGCTGCCAGCAGGGCGGCGACAGCGAGCGGAATGACCAAGCCGCCGACGTTGTTGCCGGCGGCGGCGAGCCCGGTCATGCGTCCGCGGGTGCGCGGGAACCAGGTGGCGATGAGGCGACCTGCCGGCAGCACGGTCATGCCGGAGAAGGTGGCGAATTGGAGAAAGCTGAGGGCATACCAATGCCACAGCTCGGTCATGAGCGGGCGCAGGCAGAAGCTCGCGCCGAACACCGCCAGCGAGAGGACGAGGATGGGGCGAGCGCCGAACCGATCCATCGCTCGGCCCAGGAGCGGTGCGGTGAGGCCGCCTATCGCAGCGAACGAGAGGGAGGCGCTGATTTCGGTTCGTGTCCAGCCGAAGTTCTCTTCGATGGGCAGGATGAACAGGCCAAAGGCGTACTGCGACGCTCCCACCGCGACGGCGGTGGAGCAGAAGAGAACCGCGACGATGGATGTTGCGCGCAGGGGTGGGATGGTGGCTGGTTGGTCCGGGGATTCGGTGCGATGCTAACTTACGGTCGCTGAAGGTCTGCGGAGCGTAGTCGCGCGCCCGACGGCGATGGAGGGCAGGATAGCTCCCGGAGAGAGGTCCTCGTGGGAAGGTGTCTTATCTGTCTTGTCTGGAGGGTGCTGGGCTGGCGTATTTGCGGCGCTCCATCTCCTGCTCGTAGCTGACCAGGCGGCGGATCAGGGCGTTGTAGCGGGAGTGGGTGTCGTCGGGGTAGATGCGGCCGAGGGCGTGGTACAGGGCGAGTTCCGGGCGGTCGGGCGCGTCCCGAAGGTCTGGCACGCGCAGTCCGATGAATCTCAGGCGCGGTGCGCCGACGGCGACCAGGAGGGCTTCCACCGTCCACTCGCCTCGTTCCAGCGCCGCAAGACCGGCCTCGACCAACTCCTGGCCGGGGACTTCACTTGGCATCGACATCGCCTCGGAGTTCTTCAAGGGTCGCGGCCAACTTGCTGCGGAGGGCCGGTTCGTCGACGGCGGGATAGCGCACGAGCTCGGGCACGACTCGCTCAAAAAGCCGCGCGAGCTCGTCCACATCGACCAGCCCTCGCTCCGTCAGGGCGCGGACATCCGTCAGGTCCGTGTCGTGCCCGCGTTCTATCTTGGCAAGCGCCTGGCCGTAGAAGTCATAGTGGAAGAAGTCGACCTGGCCATGCCGGACGATGAACCGACTGCGTTCGCGCCAGCCCGGCAGCGCCGGCACGAATTGATCGGGCGCCGCGAGTTCGACGTTGATGTCGAGCTCCTCCTTGAGTGCGGCAATGGCCTCGAACACGGCCGCGGGCTCCGGGTCGAGTTTCAGGTCTGCATCCACCGTGGCGTCGCGCCAGCCGATCATCGCTGCCGTGGCGCCGCCCACAAGGTACACGCGGCCGGGGCCCTCGGCGCGGCTGCCTATGCCCTCCATGAGCAGGGCGATCCGCTCAGAGGTGGCGAGCGGGCGCGTCATGTGAGCGTTTCGAGCAGGTTGCGGCTGAAGGCGGCGATTTGGTCGCGGATGCGGCGGAAGACGTCGGTCAGTTCGGCTTCGGTGAGTTCGGGGTAGTCGGGGTCTTCGAAGGCTTGGTGGAGGGCGCGCCTGGCACCGGGGAACACGGGGCATTGCTCGCGGACCGTGTCGCAAACGGTGATGACGAGATCGAAGTCCTCGCTCACGTAGCGATCGACCGAGTCCGAGGTATGACCCGAGATGTCGATGCCCACTTCATCCATGACGCGGATGGCCAGCGGGTGGACGCCCTTGGGTTCGGTGCCGGCGCTTTCGACGGCCACGCGGTCGCCGCCCAAGTGGCGGAGCCAGCCGTGTGCCATCTGCGAACGGGCTCGGTTGCCGGTGCAGATTACCAGCATCCGAAACGGCTGCTCTGCGGTGGCGTCCACGGTTTCCTCTGGAGGTTAACGAACTACCCCGTCGGCGCGCAGCTGGGTGATTTCCTCCTGGGTGTACCCGCATTCGGCGAGCACTTCGCGGGTCTGTTCGCCGAGTTCTGGGGAACAGCGGAAGATGTCGGCAGGGGTTTCGTGGAAGCGACCGGGCGGACGGGGCTGGCGCATCGGGCCGGCGACGGGGTGGTCGAACTCGAGCAGGGCGCCCATTGCCTTCACCTGCGCGTCGTGGATGACCTCGCCGCGGGCGTTGATGTGCGCCCAGGGAACCTGCTCCTCGTCGAGGCGTCCGGCGAGTTCCGCGGTGTCGAAGCGGGCGTAGGCCTCGTCCAGCAGGGCTTGCAGGTCGGCGTCGAGGGCCCGCTGGGACTGGAAGCGTTCGTCCTCAAGGAGGTTCGGCAGCTCGAGTGCCCGGAACACGCCTTCCCACTCGGCGCGCTTCACCGGCATGGTGCAGATGTAGCCGTCGCGGGTCTTGCGCACCATGCGTTCGTGGGTGCGGCGGGGTTTCTCGGTGGTCTCGTCGCCGGGGAAGGTGTAGCCAAGCATGCTGTCGGGCCACATGAAGAAGAGGGCGGAGTCGAGCATGGAGATGTCCACGCGCTGGCCGACGCCGGTGCGCTCGCGGGCGAAGAGGGCCGCGACGATGGACTGTGCCGCGGTCATGGAGGTGATCTTGTCGCACATGAGGGTGTTGACGAGCAGCGGCTTCTCGCTGGCGGGGTCGGCTTGCAGCGAGCCGATGCCGGAGATGGCCTGGATCACGGCGTCATAGACGCGGCGGTTGACGTAGGGGCCTTCGTGGCCGACGCCGTTGATGGAGGCGAAGATGAGGCGCGGGTTCACTTCGCGCAGGGTTTCGTAGGAGAGGTCCAAGCGTTCCATCACGCCGGGGCGGTAGTTTTCCATCAGCACGTCGGCGCCCGCCACCATGCGCTTGAGCGCGGCCTTACCTTCGTCCTGGCGCAGGTTGACGACCACAGAGCGCTTGTTGCGGTTCATCATGGCGAAGGCGCCGGAGACGCCGTTGCGCTGGAAGGTCATTGGCGAGCGCATGAGGTCCCCGTCCGGCGCCTCCACCTTGATTACGTCAGCGCCCTGGTCGCCGAGGATGGAGGCGGCGATGGGGCCGGAGTAGATCGTGGTGAGATCGAGCACGCGCACGCCGTCGAGGGGTCCCGCCATGTTGAAAGTCAGCCTGCTCCTTGAGACGGCGCGATCATACAAGGTGGAGGGTGATGGCTTCGGGGATTTTGCCGGAGGCCCCAAGTGTGAGCGGGAGCTCGCCGTGGGCGTACCCCTCCTCCGCCCCTCCTCCGAGAAACCTTGCGATCGCACCCTCGGGCGCGGAGCCGTCCTCGGCCTCTTCGGAGGGGAAAGGGCGTCGTTGCGTCAAGCGAGCGCCTCGTCAGCGCCTCGACTCGCGCAAGCGTTGGCTGGCGGCTCTCAGGCGGCCTTGGCCTTGGCTGGCGAGGTTCGCGGGTGGCGAAGACCTGCGTGACGCCGACATTGTCGGTGCGGGGCGGTTCCTCGGTGCCGAGCGATTCACCTGCGGGCGGGGCTCGAAGGAGCGCATCTGCGGCTGGGGGCGGGATGGCCTTGGGGCGGTCTGACGTTGGGGAGTGCTCTGGCGTCTTGGAGCAGCCTGGCGTTGCGGGAGGGCCTCGCGTCTCATGCTGGGCTGTTGCCGCGCGGTGCGCATGCGTTCGGCGCTGCGCGGGGTGCGTGAGTTGGTCACGGTGCGGTTGCGTGGGGCGCCGTGCCAGGTCTCCGCGCGCCTGGAAGGGCGGGTTTGCGGCGCCGCAGGCTGCCTGATGACGCGTTGTTGGCGGGCAGCGGGGCGCTGGCTGAGAGCGGTGCGCTGTCCTGTCGCCGAGGCGGTGGTTCGGGAAGGCGCGGGCCTGGTCAGCCTGTGCGCGTGCGACTCGAGTCGGTCCCTGGCTGCGGCCATGCGCTGCGGTTGCACGCGGGGTTCATTCGCTTCCCGGCGTCTTGCCGGTGCGCGGGAGTCTGGGCCGCGGGAAAAGGTGCGGAGCGTAGCGTCGAGCGGCGCCGGGGTGCGCCCGGTCGCCTGCGAGCGGGGAGCGGGACGTCCCGAGCGGGTGGCAAGGCGGGGCGGTTGACTGCGGGAGAGGTCTTGGCGCCGCAGCGGTCGCTGGCGGTATGCGTGATGCCGGTGGCCGCCCAGCACATGGCGATGCACGCCGTAGTCGTGGCGCCAGCCCGGCAGCACGGTGTAGTAGTGGAAGGAGACCAGCGGGTCGTAGCGCCGAACCCACGGCGAGGCGTAGCGGGGATACCACGTCCGGTAGCTGTACCCGTAGTCGCGATAATGGTGGTCGTACACGTGATGCACCGTCACGCCGTCGTAGCGGCTCGGCGGGTAGTAGGTCGGGTAGTAGGTGTAGTGGCGCGGCGACCGATACGGCCTTGCCGCGTTACGACTCGCCACCTTCTTCGGCGATTGGTAGCGCGCCGCGTAGCGTTCGCGAGGCTCCATCACCGCCACGACCTGATCGACTGCCACGTCGCCCGTCAGATAAAGCCGCCACACACCGCCGTGACGTTCGGTTGGCGCCGGGATGCGCACTTCCCACCACTCGTCCTCGTTCCCTTCCGGGATGTCGATGGCTTCAGACGCCTCCCCATGCACGCGCAGTTCCGCCTGTGCCGCCCCGGTGGAACGGGCAATCAGCACGAGTTCGCGCAGGTGGAAGTGGTCGGAGTCGAATCCGGTGCGGCGATCCACCAGGCGATCGAGCCGGAGCGAGGCGCCGTCGGGATAGACGTGCTCCTCGATGGGGATTTCGACGCTGACGTAGTAGCCGCCGCCACGGTGATCCGCGTGCGCAGGCAAACCGCCGAGCGCCAGCAGGAGAATCGTGGCGACGGCGACACTGGTTCGGCAGGGCAGCGCGGCCTGTCGGTTTCGCATGTCCCCGTGCTTCATCTCTCGCACTCCCTGCAACAATCGCCAACGCATCTTGCAGCCGCCAAAGTGAACCGAACCTGAACGAGCGCGCCAATCACCTCCGACGGCCTGCCGCCTCGGCGCCAGCGTACTACCATGAGGCCATGAACGCCAAGACCATCATCTTCAGCTTCGACGGCACCGGCGACGAGCCGAGCGATGCCGGCGGCTTCGCCTCCGACGAGAGCATCAGCAACGTGCTCAAGCTGCACGTACTCCTGGGCGGCGGCGTTGGCGATGCCGGAAGCGCCACCACCGAGAGGGGCGACGAGCAACGCGCGTTCTACTACAACGGCGTCGGCACCCGGCAGAACGGCTCGTCCATCCCGCTGCTCGGGCGGCTCGTCTCCACGGTCAGCAGCGCCGTCAACATGATGTTCGCGCCGAAGTGGGGGGATGTGAGCAGAATCCTCGAGGAGGCGCTTGGCGACTTCGACTCCTGCTATCGGCCAGGCGACCGCGTGGTGGCGTTTGGGTTCAGTCGCGGCGCTGCGCTGGCGCGCATCTTCGCCGCGCAAGCCCTCGCGCGGCGTGAGGAGTGCGAGGTCGCGTTCCTGGTCGTGTTCGATACGGTGGCGGCCATGGACGGCATCCGGCGCCGGGGCGAGGTGACCGACAGCGACGTGGTGCTGGAGAACGGCACCCTCGATGGCCGCATCCGCAACGCGGTTCACGTCGTCTCGCTGGACGAGAACCGCGTTCCCTTCGCCCCCACGCTCATCAACCGGGACGAAGAGGAACCGGGGCGCATTCTGGAAATCTGGTTCCCGGGAGTTCACAGCGATGTCGGCGGGGGGTATTGGCTCGACGGCCTTTCCGACCTCGCCCTCGAGTTCATGGTGACGCGATGCCGCAAGGCCATGGGCGACGACATCGCCTTCCGCCGCGAGGCCATCGCCAGCGTCATTGCTCGCCAGCCGTCGCGCCTGTTGCTGGAGGACGACTTTGAAATCCACCCGCGCATCGATTCCGTCATTCATCGCCACGAGTCGCTTGCCGGCGCCGCCGGAGGACTCGGGCCGCGCAGCGTTCAGGTGAATGTGGATGATCGCAAGTCGGAGCATCCGCCCATCGTGCATCCTTCGGTGAAGCGGCGCTTCCACACGGTGGTGGACTACCGGCCGGCAGCCTTGCGGGGAGTGCAGTTCGCCTTCCTGCTCGACGATGAGGGCGATGCCGTGAGCGAGGTCATCGATGGGATTGCGGGGCTGCGGCGGCATCGGGTGGGGGAGGAGGCTGGCAGTGTCTGAGGTGGTGGCGCGGCCTGCCCTCCGAAGAGGCCGAGGACGGCTCCGCGTCCGAAGGGCGCGCATCGACTCCCCCGAAGGGGGAGTGATGGGAAGGACCCACACTTCCCAAAAACGGAAGGGGTCTGTTCGCTGCTAACCTCTGGAGGGAGGCAGGACACCCTTCCTCCAGAGGACACAACTGAGGATGTTCTGGCATGAGGAGCGATGCGACCACGACCGTTGAGGAACTCTTCAAGCCACGGGGCCTCAACGTCCCCCGTGGCCGCCAGGCGCGCACCGACGGCTGGGTGGGCGGAAGGGCAGATACGTGGGCCGGGCACTACCGGGAGAATCCTGCCAGCCGTGCCGGGGCGGACGTTCGCCGCATGGCGGAGGATGGGGACTATGCCGCCAAGGTGGCCGAGGCGCTGCGCGGCAAGGACGAAGCGACGGCCAACGGCGCCGCGGCCGATGCCGAGCTCGCCGTGGAACCCCTCTCGCCCGGCATTGGCGCCGTCATCCACAACGTTGATCTGGCGCAGCCCACCGAGGCGCAGGTGCGGCAGATTTGGCGCCTGCTGATGGAACGCAAGGTGGTGTTCTTCCGCGATCAGGGGCACATCACGCACGAGCAGCATGTCGCCTTCGGCAAGCGCTTTGCCGATGTCGGCATGGCCTATGGCCGCCAGCGGGCGCTGGGGGTCGGCAAGCTGCCGGAGGAATGCCCCGGAATCCTGCGCCTCCATGCCAACGAGGCGCGCCCCTTTGTCGCCGCCAACTGGCATTCGGATGTCACCTGGTCCGATCGCCCGCCGCTCGGTTCGATCCTGCTGTCGCGCAAGTCGCCGCCGGTTGGGGGCGACACCGTGTTCGCCGACGCCCTTGCGCTGTGGGACAGCCTGAATCCCGTGCTTCAGGATTTCCTCGAGGGGCGGTTCGCCATCCACGGGCGCGGTGGCAGGGACGAGGCGCAGCATCCGATCAGCCGCACCCATCCGGTCAGCGGCAAGACCGCGCTCTACGTCAACCCGACGTTCACGAACTCCATCTGCGGCATGGAACCGGCGGACTCGGCACGGCTGCTGGCGCAGCTCTACGCGAAGATGTACTCGACCCCGGAACATACCTGCCGCTTCCGCTGGCGCGACGGTTCCGTGGCCATGTGGGACAACCGCAGCGCCCAACACTACGCGGTGTCGGACTTCTGGCCCCACGAACGCCGCATGGAGCGGGTGACGCTGGTGGATCCCTCGCCGGAGGACGAAATCCCGTTCTGGCAGGACGAGCAGGGCGAGAGGCACTACAGCGTCCGGCTCGCTTCACAGGAGGAGATTGACACGCCGGTGGGGCATTGAGGGCCCGACCGGGTGGCCGGAATGGGAAGCGGTCGCGGCGGCGGTTCGCCGAGGAAGCCGCGAGGTAGGGCGGGACGCGGCGAGCCGTAAGGCTCTGTCGCTACGGCAGTTTCCGCCTGTTCACGCGAAGGCGGGTGCTAGCGGGAAGCGGGAAGAGCACCATCGGTGCGTCGGGTGTTCATTGACGACACAATCGCTGCTGTCACGTCTGATGACGAAGGAACTGCCCCAACGGTCGAGTCTACCGATGTAGACTGCGGCCGGCGGGATGGGGTGGCAACGATTATTGATGATGTTTATGATGGTCGCCGTTCGACGGCCAACCTCATGCTCATGCAAGGAGCAGATGAACCATGACCGAACAACAACCCGAGAAACTCTGCTTGGAGAACCTCAGAGCCGCCGTACGAACGGCTGCGGCACTTCGCCTCCGTGTCAAGCTCAACGGCATGGGCGGGGACGGCGACAAGGTCTTTCCGCCGACCTATGCCGGGGGGGTCTACGCGGTCGAGGATCGCAGAATCGACGGTAAGGTGGTTCGTTGTGCTCTCCTCGACAGCGTTCAATCCCAGGCTAACCGGATGGAAGACGCGCTCCTTGATGCCTTCCTGCCGTCATGGCGAGAGCTCGATCCGAAAATCGACAAGGCAGTTCCTTCGGACCTGCCCGTTCTGGCGGTCTACGTCGAAAACCACGGCTGGGTGACGTCGCTCACCGCACCCCACCGCGTTCACGATGCGATCATCCGCGACAGCAACATCGAGGAAGCGTCCAACGGCAAGAGACAAGAAGTTCGGTTCCGCGAGTCTACTATCGGGAAGGAGATTGTCGCCGCCCGGGCGCACAACGCGACGGCCTTCTATAGGCACTGCCCGACCGCGCTCATTTTCGGCACTTGGGATTCCACCGCAGGCGAAGGGCTGAACTCGGCCAAGGTGCCCCGAGCAGTCGTCTCCGAGATCATCGGCGTCGACATCACACCCGGCGTTCGCACCGGGTCGCGGATCGACCCTCTGGGTATACGGGCTCAATCCGCGACCATTTATCGACTGAAAGATCGTGAGGACGACTGGACGCTCAATGAGGACGATGCCGCCTTGAGCGACAGGTCTGAGAAGAGAAAGTTCGGCAAGGGCAGGCCTTCGGACATCAATCACGGCAACGTGACGCCCGACCTGCCACGCTTCGACCAGCAGGAGATCTCGCGGCAGAATCTTGGTCGGCTCGCGGACATTCTTGAGACGAGGCCTCTGGAGCTTCGCCACGAGATCAACTCTGGCGAGGGACGCATACGAAACCACACTTTTTTGCGCAGCGACGACATTCGGATCCGTTCCGGCGCGGTAAAGCCGGGCGGTGTCACGATGGCGTATGCGCTCCACACATGGGCGCTTTCCCTGACGCAACTCCGTCGCCTGCGGTTTCCGGTCAACAAGAATGCCGAAGAGCAGGCCGCGCCCGCAGGCGAGGACAGCAACCGAAAGAGCACCTCGCCGGACGCACGCAATGAAGCCGCGAGAACGGTACTCGCCGCTCTTGCTCTCCATGCGCTCGCGCGCCAGCAGGAAGAAGGATACTGGCTCCGCTCGCGCTGCGAACTGGTGCCGAAAGGTTCGCTCACGCTGGAGCAGATTGGCGGCCCGGGCGGGATGTTCTCGCTCGGGAGTGCCGGGGAGACGCGCACGATCCTGGATCACGCGATTAAGGAGGCAGAGCAGCTCGGTCTTGGATGGTCCAAGCGTGTCACCGTCCTCACGCCCACCGAGAAATTGCAAGAACTGGTCCGGCTCAGCGACGAACTGGGTCCGCAGTCCGACGAGGAAGAGGATACGGTCAATGCTGGTGCTGCGGGTTGAATACCTGATCGGCGTATGCATGGCGACAAGGCATGACGACCCGACGCGCTCGACGGCAGAATGGCCGCCCCACCCTGACAGGCTGTACTCCGCGCTAGTCGCCGCCGCCGATCCGGAACCATCGGGAGCACGCCCTGACACGGCGAAGCAGGCACTCAAGTGGCTTGCGAAGCAAGGGGCTCCCTTGATTCACGCATCGCGCGCGCATCCTCGCACGACGCCTGCCGTGCCCATGCCATCCAACCCTCACGAGAAGGAGATCTGGAGGACCCCGAAGCGCAATCCCCGCTCGGTTAACATGCTGCCGGTGTATCGCACGAAGGCGCTGCTGCCCATCCCGGCCGTGGTTCCCGAAGATCCGGTCGTTTACTTCGTTTGGCCGCGCGCTGATCCGAATGGACATCGGGAGACGCTCCGGTCGATCTGCGATCGCGTCACGTGTCTCGGTCGCTCGCGGTCTCTCGTTCGGGTCACCGTCGAAGACTGGTCGCCCGTTGCGACGCATGTCCCCGATCCAGCCGGCGATGTCCAACTCCGCGTTCCGTTGGAAGGACGCCTCTCCTATTTGATCGAAAAGCACGCGTGCGACGGCGGCAAGCCGGAACCGAGTCCGTTGCTTCGATACCGACAGATTGACGCTTCTCCGCCCCGGTCCGAAGGACGCCGCCCCGACTCCGTCTTCAATCGATTCTGGATCTTCCAGCCGACACCGGGCGACCCTGCGTTGCCGATTGAGGCGAGCCTGAATGTGACACGAGCGTTGCGCAGGTCCGTGTTGAAGCAGCTCCACGAAGTGACCTGTGGCTGCACTCGCTGGGAGGAGAAGGTTCCGTCCTGCCGAGAGGCACCGGACTGCTACGCGAAAATCCCGGGTGCCCTGAGCGGTTACGCCCCGGATTGTGGGCCACTCAAGGCGGTCCATCTGGCGTTCGTTTCGCTGCCCTTCGTGCACCCTGTGCTGCGCCACGCCGACGGTGCCATCAAAGGGCTTGCGGTTCTGATTCCACGGAATCTGGACGGCGACAACTCCGTCCTGAAGATGCTCGCGAAAGCGCTGGAGCGGCTTGAGGCGGACGGCTTGCCAATTGCCAAGGTCGGTATGTGGTGGCTGAGGGAGGTGCCGGCGGACAACCCGCCGCTCCTGACACTTGATCGCAGGACCTGGACAGAACCGTCGCGTAGCTGGACAACGGCGACCCCGATGGTCTTTGGGCACTTTCCGAAATCCAATAACGGTGGGGAAGCACGGGTAGTGCTCGACTCCCTCCGACTCGCCGGTGTTGATGCATCGAGCGTGGTCGAAATCGCCATCGATAGGCACGCTTCGCTTCACGGCGCGCCGCCGAGTTGGTGCTTCAAGACGCACCGTGGTCAGGCACAGACAGCGGAACCGCGTCGTTGGCTACGACATGTGACTCTCCAGTTTGATCGGCCGGTCTCCGGGCCTCTCGCCATCGGGTCGCTGCGGTATTTCGGTCTGGGCCTCATGCGGCCACTGGAGTCGAACAGTGCATGATCTGACACCTGCGCAGTTTCCCGATTTCTTTCAAGCCGTCCACAGCACGGACGCTGAGACAAAACGGCCATTCAAATGGCAGATGCGACTCGCCGAGGAGGTCATCGGGAATGAGGGCTGGCGCGATGTTATCCGCGTCCCGACCAGTTGTGGCAAGACCAGCGTCTTCGATTTGGCGGTGTTCGAGCTGGCGCTGCAGGCGGGCAACACGCCCAGTGAGCGCACCGCGCCGCGACGAGTCTGCCTCGTGGTCGATCGGCGGCTGGTCGTGGACGAGGCGACGGATCACGCGCGGCGGATTCTTCGCGCCATCCGAGACGCGACCCGGAATCCGCATGCCGCACCGGTGCTGAAGGCCGTTGCGGACCGGCTTCGCGCGCTTGCTCCCGAGGGCGGGGAGCCGCTCAGGGTCGTGCGACTCCGCGGTGGTGTCTATCGTGACGACGGTTGGGCAGGCGATCCGCTCACACCGACGATTCTTGTGTCCACCGTGGACCAGATCGGCTCACGCCTGCTGTTTCGCGGTTACGGCGTCAGCCAGCGTAACCTGCCCGTGCATGCCGGGTTGCTTGCGTTCGACACGAGGATCATTGTCGATGAAGCTCATCTCTCCACGGTGTTCACCGATACGCTCGATTATGTTCGCCGCTACCAGAGTCTCGCCAAGGAATCACCCTTACCGGCGGAACGCCGGCTCAGTATCGTCCGCATGTCGGCCACTGTGTGCGAAAACGAAGGCGAACGGTCCTTCGTACTGTTACCCGAGGAGCGCGAAGACCCCAATCTGCGACCACGTCTTGAGGCCCCCAAGGAAACCGACCTTATCGAGGTCAAGGTCAATGCTGTAACCAAGAAGATGCGCCAAGAGCAGCCCGGCAAGGCGCGCGAACAGGAGAGACGGAATCGCGACGAACTGGCGCAGAAGATCGTCCGCGAAGCGCGACGCCTCGCGGGCATCGGTAACGAGCAGTTGGGCGAGGAGCGGCCTCGCGTCATCGGCGTGGTTGTCAATCGTGTCGCCACCGCCCGGCAAATCCACGTCCCTTCGACCGGGATTGTCTGCTCGAGAGTTGGCTCCCAAAGATTCGGGCGGGGCGAGACCAGGAACCTGGGACGATTCTCTTCGTAGTCGCCACGCAGACAGTTGAGGTCGGCGCGAATCTCGATTTCGATGCTCTGATCACCGAGGCAGGCCCTCTCGATGCGCTTCGGCAGCGCTTCGGGCGTCTTGATCGATTGGGAAGGCGACACGAACGAGGCGCGCCGACACCTGCCAGCATCGTCGTCCGCACCGATCAAGCCAAGAAAAGCGAGGATGACCCGGTGTATGGCACGGCGATCGCCGAGACATGGAAGTGGCTCAAGAGCATCGCTTCTTCGGTCGGCACGGGTGCTGCGAAACGGATAACCGTCGATTTCGGGATCAACCAGTTCGACGAGAAGATGTCCCGGCATCCACCGGAGGACATGGCGAAAGTGTTGGCCCAAACTGGAGAATGCCCACTGCTCTTTCCTGCGCATCTTGACGCATGGGTGCAGACCAATCCACGTCCGGAACCCGACCCCGATGTCGCGCCGTTTCTGCATGGACGCGCGGATACTCCCGCCGACGTTCAGGTCGTATGGAGAGCGGATCTCGACCCGGAACGAAGTTCGAAATGGCCGGAGATCGTATCGCTGATGCCGCCTCTCACGCGGGAGGCGCTGCCAGTTCCTGTCTGTGAGGTGCGAGCTTGGTTGGTGGGAGTTGCTGGCGAACATATCGCTGACGTCGAGAGCGCGCGGTTTGAAGCGCTGGGGGACGACAGGCACGCGAAGGAGGTGGTACTGCGATGGAGGGGAAGGGGCGACGCCAGAATCATCGGCCCGAAGGATGTGCGGCCCGGCGATACGATTGTCGTTCCCGCAAAGTACGGCGGCTGCGACAAGTTCGGATGGACTCCACTGTGCGCCGACCCGGTAACCGACGTAGCGGACCGGTGTCTTGCGCAGCTCATCGCGTCCTACCCGACTGATGCCTTCCTTCGGCCGAAGCTCCGACTCCGGCTGCATCCCGAACTGCTGCCGCCAACCGATGAGGCGACGCGCCAACGTCTTCGTACATTGCTATCTGCGGCCGTTATGGCCGCGAGATCGGAAGGCAACGATGCTTGGCCTGCGGCCCGCCGCCTGGTCGATGCCGTCGAGCCGAATACGGCGGATCGGTATCTCACGTCCGCGCTCAAGGCTTTGCAGAACCAGGAGTGTTCTGTAGCAGCGTATCCGGACGGCAGCGATGGTGTCGTGATCGTCAAATCCCTTGTCCTAGACGTGGCGTCGCCCTTGCCTGAGGATGATCGAGGCGAGGATGAACCCGAGGGCGATGAAGCCTCATTCACCGGCCGGAAAGTGCTGCTGACCGAACATCTCGACAACGTTGGCTCTGTCGCGGCGCGGTTCGCGAGCGCCGTCGGTCTGGACGACAAGCTGGTCAGAGCACTCGGGCTGGCGGGGCGCTGGCACGACGAGGGCAAGCGAGACATGAGGTTTCAAGCATGGCTTCATGGTAGTGAGTTGAAGGCGTTGGCCGCAGGCGAACCCATCGCAAAGTCAGGACGTGACGTCACTCAGTGGAAACCATCGACGCTCTTTGGATACCCACGCGGCGCGCGGCACGAATTCGTCTCTGTCCGCCTGTTTGAACAGGTCGGGCTCGAAGGTGTTGATCACAGCCTCTTCGACTTGGCGAAGTTCGTCATCGGGACTCATCACGGCTTCGGACGTCCATTTCCACCGGTTGACCACGACACCACCCCTATCGACGTGAAGCTGATGCGGGACGGCAGAGAACTCGTCGTCTCCAGCGATCATCGGCTCCATCTCCTCGGCAGTGGCTGGGTCGATCTCTTCTGGTGCATGGTCCGCCGCTTCGGTTGGTGGGGGCTGGCGTATCTGGAGGCGTTACTCGTGACTGCGGATCGAACTGTCTCCGCACGGGAGCGATCGACAAACGCGACAGCGGAGACAATGAAGGAGGCTGCGGCATGAACGTGCTCGACCTTACAGGTCTCAAGGCGCGCCATCCCCTCGGATTCCTGGCAGCGTGCGGACTTCTCCGGTGTCTGGCCCAACCCGCCCAGGTTGCGTCCGCGCGCCGAAAGTCCCAGGACCTTGGTCAAGTCAAGCTCGGTTGGCGCATTGACGATGGGAAGGAAAGGGTTGCAGTCATCCACAGCGAACATCCGATTGACATCCCTGCCATCGCTCAGGAGGTGCCATGTACGGCCGCGAAGCAGCGGTGCTCTCCCGCATGGACTTGGTCGGTCAAGATCGACGACAGAACGAAGTACCAGCAAACATCGCAGGCCGCTGTGAAGAAACTGCTCGACCGTGTTGCAACACGAAGTGACGCCGACATGCTCGTTGCACTCGCTTCGGATCTGATTGCGGAGAAGAACAAATTGCGGAAGACCGCATTCGATCTCACGTCCGGGAATCAGCGGCTGCTCAAGAGTTTGGTCAATACTGCGAAAGGCGTCGAACAGAATGCGGAACACCAGTGTGAAGAAACACTGAAAGGTCCTTGGAGATACCAGGATGGGGATCACTCACTCGGTTGGGATCCGCAAACGCAACGGCTTCACGCTCTGCGTGGGATAATGCCGGGGCAGGACAACGAAAACCGCTCCGTGCGCGCGGCGGTGTTCCTCGCCAGCTTGGCACTTCCGATGTTTCCTTGTTTCACGGTCGCCGGCGGATTGCAAACGACTGGATTCCAACGTGAAGACAACGATGACTGGTTCTCATGGCCCATCTGGCGAGAGCCGATTTCGTTGGCCACGTTACGTTCCCTGGTTTCCCATCCCTTCAACCGTGACCTTGAGCAACGCGGGGTGGATGTCGTTTATCGATGTTGCGTCGCCCACACGGGTGGATCGCAAGGAAACTACCAAGTCTTTGGACATCCGGAGGAACGTCACTGGCCGCGGTCCGTCGGTAGTCAGGCGTAGCCACCCGATAGGCCAATCTGTAAATTGGGGCATGTTCGCTGATCAGCAGCGCACCATTGGGGGTAGCCATGCTCGGTCGCGCGGTGGCGGCGCCGATTCGCTCACAGTCGCCGGTCAGTCCAGGTTGGTGAGTTTCGTGGGGAAAGGCTCCGATGCAGGTGAAATAATGTTTTTATATCAGCTAGTTGGAATCTTGCGTCGGATCCCGGCCGAGCTTCAAGGACTGGGCGCGCGAGCACGAGGTGGACGAACTGCTGTCGGAGTTTGCGCTGGCGCACGTGGAAGGATCGGCGACGGTGGCGGCGTACGCACGCGACGACCTGCTGGCGAAGCGGCGGCCGGTCATGCAGCACTGGGCAGACGCGATCGCCGCTATCTGACGGCCTAGGGTGCAGGCCCCCGGGAGTTTACCGGCGGCCGGGCGCTGGTGGTGACTCGATCGGCGCGTCGCGTCGGTCGGGTCGGCCGCGGGGAGTCGGGATCATTCGGGGCGTTGCTTGAGGCTGAGGCGCCGGGCTGTTCCGGGTTGGCCCGAGCGGCTCCTTCGGCGCCGCTGGCAGGCGCCGGCGGTCCCAGCCGCGTGCGGGCGTCGAGCCCGGTACTCGCCCTGAACGAGACGACGCGGCGCGCGTCGACGCGGGCGGCCTCCCGTGCGCGGGTTCCGGCCTGGGCGTGCGACCTTGTCGAGCAGGCGGAAGCGGCCGAAGCCGGACAGGAGGACTTCCTCGCCTGCCTCGAGCGTGTCCGCCACGGTATCGAAGAACAGGTTCACGAGTTCCGTGGCCTCGCGGTGCGAGACGCCGGCCTCCTCGACGAGGCGTTCGGCGAGCCGGTTGCGGGTCGGACGGCCATGCAGCTGAGGTCGCTGGCTGCGATCGGCGCAGTGCAGTCAACGAGCGGGGCGTGCTTCGCCCCGTTGCCCTGCCTGGCGCAAGGCAGGGCTGCTCGTGCGCGTTCTGGAGCGCGATGTAGTCGATAGCGGCGCGATCCCGGCCGTTTTCGAAGGGTCGCACCGACTGACGACTGGCGACGACGAACGGCGTCCCCCGGCCTGGCTTGCAGCGACCCAGCAGTTCAAAATGCGGTCAACCGCTTCCGCGTGCGCTTGGGCGGTACCACCTTACGCCCCGTCTGAACCCACCCTGGAAAGTCTCGAGCTACCCGTTGCGCCTCCGCGACTGTTGGGAAGGTTGCGCCCTTACATTCCCATCCCGAACAAGCCCCGCACTCGTACTCGTCACAGACCAGTCGGCCCCGTCCGCAAGGGCAATGGCTGCAGGCACCGTCACCGACCGGATGCTGTCCTACATTTTCGCCTGTATTCGCTGCCAGATAGATCGGCCACTTCCCGCAGTTACCGCAGTAGGCAAGGATGGTCACCCACCGCTTCGCCGCAGTCCCTGCCTTACCTTCGGCACCCTCAACGCATGCCTGCAGGATACCGGGACCACGGAGCCGATACTCCGAAACTGCGCCGAGGAGTTGAGCGTTCGACTCAATCATCTGGCTCAGGGTGTGGATCATGTTCCAGATGTATCGGCGAGGATCGAACAATCCTAGTGGGAACTCGATTTCCTTGCCCCCGGACTCACCTGCCCTGCCATCCGCGCGATCAGGGAACAGGTGGCCCACAAGATCGTCTTGAGCGCGTGCGTCCTGTGTGTGCGATAGCAGGTAGTGGAGTACGAACCAGAATACGGTGCGTCGAGACGCCTCGACATGCCTAAAGAATGCCAGCATGGCACTGGTGACTTCGGCTCTCTCAAACCTCTTCGGCATGAGCTTTGTTCTCGACAACGCGAGAGCCAGAATCCACCGCGGCTCTTCAACGCTCAGCGCCTCAGATATTGCCAGCCAACGGCGCAGTACGTTGTCCCAGTCCGGCATCGACGAATAGTGGCGTCCGGAGTACTCGAAAAGCCATCCAGGCACGAACCAGTCGCCGCGCCTGACGTCCATCCCAATTCGCGGTCCTTCTGCATACTTCTCGACCTCTCCTGCGAAGTGACGCAACTGCGAGTGCTTCAGTTCGCCTAGCACGATTGCTTGCGCGTCCTCGACTGCCACGACGCCGACAATCGGAACCTCCTCGGGCTGCGCGCGCGTTGAATTCCTCCAATGCTTCGCCCCCTTCCAGTAGTGCTCCGTGAATCGGTCGGCTCGCTGACATCGGCTGTTCTTCACGTCGAGCGGTTTATTATTCACCCTGAGGTCGTGGGTCTCCCAATCCCGCGGGCCTTCCTCCTGCAACTGCTGGATTGAAGCGTCCTCAACTTGCTGGCCTAGAACTCTGTAGTACGAGATTGCAGCCTTCTCACCGAGCCTTGCCGACTCAAGCCTCTTGGTCTCTTCATCCTTTGTGATGCTTGCACTCCGACGCCAACACGACACGAGCCTTAGATCGTCGGCGTCAAGCTCGCAATGGAATCTCACGTCGGGCGTCGCGTCGTGGAGCCTGTCGACGAACCGGCATGGCATGGCGCGCCAAGCCTCCAAAATGCGTCGCTCCAGAGCGTCAAGTTGACTTCGCCTATGTTTGAGGTTTGCGAGAACACTTGCTCTGTTTCGGTCCCGCAGCCCGTCCAACCGCGTACGGCGCCCGGTCACCGCTGACTCGCCGCGCACGATCAGTCTTCGCGCTTGCACGTCCAGCCGATCCTCTCGGATCCCGAGCAACCTTTGCTGCAAGAATGCCTCAGTTGCCCAAGTCGACACTCCGTTTTGGCTCGCCTTATCGAGGAGATGTCGCTTGACTCGACAGTAGGCGATACCGGAGTACCGTAGAAGGTCGTCTATCTCAGTTCCCAGCGATTCTGGCTCCCCACTTTGCATCAACGTCCAGTGGGGGCGGAAATTCAGCCCGCGCAGTCGAAACATCTCGACGACGTCCGGGGCCTCGTAGTACGTCCCCGTAGCTAGGTGTGGTCCCTTTCGACGACTTGCCACTTCTCCAAGTCGGGGCGACTCGTTGCCGGTCGATCCGACTCTTGTGCCTCTAACTGCCACGTCATTGTCCACCATTGGCGTCTTGGGAGCATCGACAACTTCAATCCTCTCCTCGCCTTGCCGTGCGGGCTCAGGCGCGCCCCTCGTCTTCTCGGAAGTCAAAAGTTCAGTGCTACTTGTGGGGCATGGGTAGCGCTAGCGCCGATGCTCTCGATTTTGAATACGCAGGGCCATCCCCAGCGATCAGGGCACCATCAGCCCCAATCGCTCATACTGCTCCGCCGGTGCCAGGTTTTTCTGCAACGTCCGCTCCAGCCTCGCCACCATGCGCGCCTCCACCTCTGCGTCTTCGACGGGGCTCGTCTGGCCTGGGTCCGTCGTCAAGTCGAACAGTTGCGTCTTGAAGGTCTCGGCGAAGCGGCCGAGGCCCGTTGACGGAATCTGCATCACCGGGCAGCCCTTGGTGAAGCCTAGGGGCTCGTGCCAGCGCATGTTGGCGAGTTCGCGGGTGGAGAAAGGGCTGCGCATGTGGGTGGGCATCAGGGTGTAGTGGTTGAGGGGGGCGTTGTCGGCCACCGGGCCGCGCATGTACACGTGGCGACCGTCGGTGATGTTCACGTGGGCGCCGAACATTCCGTAGATGGCGGCGTCGCGCACCGGCGTGTCGTCCCGCACCGTGGCGAGCAAGGGATGGCCGTCCATGTCCGGGGGCGGCTCGTGGCCGAAGAAGTCGAGCAGGGTGGGGCCGACATCGATGGTGGTGGTGAGGCTGGCGCGATGGGTGTTGGCCTTGCCGGCGCGAGGGTCCCAGACGAAGAAGGGGATGTGCGCCGTCTCGTTGTACCAAGGCATGCGCGCCTTGCCCCACCAGTCGTGCTCGCCGAGCAGGAAGCCGTGGTCGGTCACCACCAGCAGCATGGTGTCGTGCCACATGTCGTGGGCGTCCATGAAGTCGATCACGCGGCCGAGGTAGTGGTCGCATTGGGTGAGCAGGGCGGCGTATTGGTAGCGCAGGTATTCCACGGCGTCCGGGTCTTCGGTTACGCGCTCGTATTTGGGCCAGTCGAAGTGGGGACCGTCCCAGTCGGCGCCGTCAGCTCGGAAAAAGTTGTAACGGTCCTTCCACTGCTTCAGCGTGAAGAAGGGCTCGTGCGGGTCGAAGGTCTCGATTTGCAGATACCAGTTGTCCTGTTCGTGGTTGGTTTCGAGGAACTCGAGGCCGGCGGCGAAGGTCTGCGCCTGCGGCGTCAGGCGCTCCTCCTGCATGTACTTGCGGTTCACCCAGTCCTGGCGGGCGATGCGCCCCAGGTGTTCGGGAATCTCCGGCTCCGCCACCTCGCCCTTCCATGCGTCTCCCTCCTGGCCGCGCACGTTCACCCAGCTCGAATAGCGGTGGTGGTAGGTGGCGCCGCCGTCCTCCCAGTAGTGGTAGTGGTCGGAGACGAGGTGGGTGTAGATACCGCACTCCTTGAGGATGGCGAAGGTGGAGTCGTCGAACGGCTCGAACGGCCCCCACGAGCGGTGCAGGAAGTTGTGCCGCCCGGTGTGCAGCTCGCGCCGCGCCGGCATGCAGGGCATGGATCCGACGTAGTGGTTGTCGAACGTCACCGCCCGTTCGCCCAGGCGCTGGAAGTTGGGTGCCAGCGTCCAGTCGCAGCCGTAGTTGGGCAGCATGTGCCGGTTGAGCGAGTCGTACATCACCATGATGGCGCGCATTTGCCTGTTCCTCGAGGCGGGCTTCGGGCTGCAAGTGTACGCGGGTGGGTCGTGGCGGGGGATGGGGTACGGGGCCATGTTGGGTAGTTTGGGCCGATCCGCTGTGCCGCCAGACGTGTCAGGGGCCAGCCGGACTGGGCGGGCCTTCTTCGCCCTCAGACCAGATCGAGGTGCGGATTGGCGCGCAGGATTTCCTCGGCCTCTTCCTTCCGCTTGGCCGCGCCTCCCGTGCCGAGGACTTCGCGGGCGAAGCGGAAATAGATGGTGTGGATGCGGGTCTCCCCGCCTTCCTCCACGACGAAGAACGGAGCTAGTTTCACGTCGTGTGCGGCGGCGATGCGCATGCCTTCGGACTCCGGGTCCCGTTCGTCGGCCACCACCGTGCGGTCGATGGCGGCCATGTGGCCGGAAGCTCCAAGCCGCTGTTCCACGTCGGCACACTTGGCGCAGGGCTGGCCGTCCGCCAGCACCTTCTTGACGAAGGTGATGCGGCGCTTGGAGGCGTTGGCAGAAGGCACGGGACGCTCCCGGCGGAAGGCCCGTCAGGCGACGATGCGGATGGGCCGTGGCTTCAGGTTCTGGGCGTGCAAGCCGCATTCCTTGTCTGCCGCGTTCTCCCACCACCAGCGTCCGTTGCGCTCGTGTTCATGGGGACCGACCGGGCGAGTGCAGGGTTCGCAGCCGATGGAGAGGAAGCCGGCATCGTGCAGGGGGTTGTAGGGCACGTCGTTGGCGCGGATGTACTGCCAGACGTCGGCGCTGCTCCAGTTCGCCAGCGGGTTGAACTTGAAGATGGGATAGTCGTCGGTGGAGAAGGCGGCATCTTCCTGCGCCGTCGGCAGATCGGCGCGGGTGACGCTCTGGTCGGCGCGCTGACCGGTGATCCAGGCATCCAATCCGCCGAGCTTGCGCCGGAGCGGCTCGATCTTGCGCACCGCGCAGCATTCGCCGTGGCCGTCGCGATAGAAGCTGAAGAGCCCCTTCTCCCGCACGAGACGCGCCACTTCCGCCCCATCCGGCGAAACCACGTCAAGGCGGATGCCATAGTGGTCGCGCACGGTTTCCAGATAGCGGTGGGTCTCTGGATGCAGCCGCCCCGTGTCAAGGCTGAACACCGGCACGTCGCTGCCGAGGATGGCGGTGGCGAGGTCGATCAGCACCACGTCTTCCGCACCGCTGAAGGAGATGGCGATGCGGTCCCGCTCGAAGCTCTCGAACGCCTCGACCAGCACGTCGCGCGCCAGTTGCTCCGGGTTCGGCAGCACCTGTGCAGAAACCTGCGCCATTCGCCTCTTACCCTGCGGAAAGCCAAGAGCGGCGCAGCCTAGCAGCGACCATCCGCCGCCGAAAATGATTTCTGGTTCTATGCTTATCCTTGTTCGGCGAGCGCTGTGCCGCCTCCGTGGCGGACGACGATTACACTCGCTGTGGCTGGGCAAGTACTCGCGTGTCCTGCGGACACGTTCGCTCCGGCCCCTCGACATGGTGCGCAGCCATGCCTTCGGGGTCCTCCGTTCCGTGCGCCCACCCACAGCGGCGTCTCGTCGCCCTCGCTACGCGCATCCATGAACAATCCGGGCTAGCGCCACAGGAAGCGTTGCCTTTCGGCAACGCTTCCTGCCCCAACCCAGGCCGTCCCATCACCCTGTCGGCATTCGGCCAGCTTGCGCCGTCCGAAGTCCGACAGGCTGCTAGAATCCTCCGCCGCTTGCTCGTGGTGGTTCGGGGACGCGGTTTGGATATTCTCTGTCTTGATCTTGAAGGCGTGCTAGTGCCGGAAATCTGGCTTTCCGTGGCCGAGCGCACTGGCATCGCCGAACTCAAGCGCACCACCCGAGACGTTCCGGTGTATGATGATCTCATGCGCCATCGCATGGACGTGCTGGAACGCAACGACTTGAAGCTCAGCACGATTCGGGAGGTGATCGGCGGCCTCGATCCGTTGCCCGGCGCCGCAGACTTCCTGCGCTGGGCACGGCAGCGCTTTCAAGTGGCCATCCTGTCCGACACCTTCTACGAGTTCGGCATGACGCTCATGGCCAAGCTCGACCATCCCATGCTGCTGTGCCACCGCTTGACGGTGCAGAACGACCGCATCGTCGGCTATCGGCTGCGTCAGGAAGACCCGAAGCGCCGGGCGGTGCGGGCCTTCCACTCGCTCAACTATCGGGTGCTGGCGGCGGGCGACTCCTTCAACGACACCGGAATGCTCGACGAGGCCGATGCCGGGGTCTTCTTCAACGCTCCGGCCAATGTGGTGGCCGAGTTCCCGCAGTTCGATGCGGTGGACTCCTACGACGCCTTGGCCGACCGTCTCGAACGACTCGAGGGGGAGCCTTCGGCCCGCGGGGCTGAACGGCTCGTTTGACGTGGTGAGAGGCGCCGCCCGCGTGCGTACACTTCGCCGCGAGAGAACCAAGGAGGATAAGGGTGAGCACGCCAGGAGAACGCTTTCGCGCCGCGCTCGATGCCGAGAATCCGCTGCAGATCGTCGGTGCCATCAATGCCTACGCCGCCATCATGGCCGAGCGCGTGGGCTTTTCCGCCGTCTATCTCTCCGGGGGCGGAGTGGCGGCGGCTTCCTATGGCCTGCCGGACCTCGGCATCACTTCCATGGATGACGTGCTCGCGGACGTGCGCCGCATCACCGCCGCGACCTCGCTGCCGCTGCTCGTGGATGTGGACACCGGCTGGGGCGGCGCCTTCAACATCGCCCGCACCATCCGCGAGGTGGGCAAGGCTGGCGCGGCGGCGGTGCATATCGAGGATCAGGTGGCCGCGAAGCGCTGCGGCCATCGCCCGAACAAGGAGATCGTCTCCGCCGAGGAGATGTGCGATCGCCTCAAGGCGGCCGCCGATGCCAAGCCGGACGGCGACTTCGTGGTCATGGCGCGCACGGACGCGCTGGCGGTGGAGGGGCCCGATGCGGTGGTGGAGCGGGTGGCTCGGTTCGAGGAGGCCGGCGCCGACGCCATCTTCGCCGAGGCCATGACCGACCTTGCCATGTACGGGCGGGTGACCGAAGCGGTGAGCGTCCCGGTTCTGGCCAATCTCACCGAGTTCGGCGAAACGCCGCTCTACACGCTCGATGACCTCAGGAGCGTGGGTGTTAGGATGGCGCTCTATCCTCTTTCCGCGTTCCGCGCCATGAGCCTGGCGGCGCTGAACGTCTATGGGGCGATTCGCCGGGACGGAACGCAGAAGGCGGAGCTAGGCGCCATGCAGACGCGTGCAGACCTCTACGATTTCCTCGGCTACCACGACTACGAAGACCAGCTCGATCGGCTCTTCGCCGACGGCAAGGGCGGCTGACGGACGCCGCAACGCCCCGAAGCTGCAGGGGCGGTCGGCACAAGAGCCAAACGACAAGACCTGACGAGAGGAAGGGGCATGGTGGACAAGAAACTCGGCGGCGCGGGCCTGCGCGGCCAGAGCGCTGGCGAGACCTCGCTTTGCACGGTGGGCAAGACCGGCACGGGCCTCACCTATCGGGGCTACGACATCTCGGAACTTGCGGAGGGCGCCACGTTCGAGGAGGTGGCCTATCTCATCCTCCACGGCGAATTGCCGAACGTGGCGCAGCTGGACGCCTATCGCGCCAGGCTGAAGGCGCTGCGTGGGTTGCCGGACGCGGTGAAGGAGGTTCTCGAACGCATCCCGGCGGATGCCCATCCCATGGACGTGATGCGCACCGGCTGCTCGATGCTGGGCAACGTCGAACCGGAAGGGGGTTTCGACAGCCAGCAGGAGGTGGCGGACCGACTGCTTGGCGCGCTGCCCTCCATCGTCAACTACTGGTACCGGTTCAGCCATGACGGCGTGCGGGTGGAACTCGAAACCGACGCCGACTCCATCGCCGGCCACTTTCTCGAAACCCTGCACGGCGGCGCGCCGAGCGAGCTCTTCCGCCGGGTGGTGGACGTGTCGCTCATCCTCTATGCCGAGCACGAGTTCAACGCCTCCACCTTCACGGCACGCGTCTGCGCCTCGACGCTGTCCGACATGCACTCCTGCATCACCGGCGCCATCGGTTCCCTGCGTGGGCCTCTGCACGGCGGCGCCAACGAGGCGGCGATGGCATTGATCGAGCGCTTCCAGAATGCCGAAGAGGCTGTCCGGGCGGTGCGCGGCATGTTGGCGGCCAAGGAAGTCATCATGGGCTTCGGCCACGCCATCTACCGCACCTCCGACCCCCGCAATGCCATCATCAAGGGCTGGGCCGAGAAGCTTGCCGGCGAGGTGGGCGACGAGCGCTTCTACCCCATCTCCTGCGCCATCGAACAGCTCCTGTGGGACGAGAAGAAGCTGTTCGCCAATGCCGACTTCTTCCACGCCGCGGCCTATCACTTCATGGGCATCCCCACCAAGCTCTTCACGCCCATCTTCGTCTGCTCGCGGGTGTCCGGCTGGAGCGCCCACGTGATGGAGCAGCGCTCGAACAACCGCATCATCCGGCCGAGCGCGGACTACATCGGTCCCGAGCCCCGCTCCTTCGTGCCGCTGGCGGAGCGCTAGCCGTGAGCGCGAACGTCGAGACCAACGTGCGGCCGGCGCCGGACTCGGAGCTGGTCGATATCGCGGACTACGTGCTGGGGTCGGTGACGAGCGACGAGGCCTTCGACACCGCCCGGCATTGCCTGATGGACACCCTGGGGTGCGGCTTCCTCGCGCAGCGGTTTCCGGAATGCGCCAAGCATCTGGGGCCCATCGTTCCGGGCACCGTGGTGCCGAACGGGGCGCGGGTGCCTGGCACGCAGTTCGAGCTGGACCCGGTGAAGGCGGCGTGGGACATCGGCTGCATGATCCGCTGGCTGGATTTCAACGACACCTGGCTGGCGGCGGAGTGGGGGCATCCGTCCGACAATCTCGGCGGCATTCTGGCGGTGGCGGACCATGTGAGTCGCTCCGCGGCGGCGGCCGGCCGCGCCCCGCTCACCATGCGCGACGTGCTCGAAGCCATGATCCAGGCGCACGAGATCCAGGGCTGCCTTGCGCTGGAGAACAGCTTCAACCGGGTGGGGCTGGATCATGTCCTGCTGGTGCGAGTGGCTTCTACCGCTGTTGTGACGCGCCTGCTGGGCGGTCGCCGGGAGCAGATCGTCGATGCGCTCTCGCACGCGTGGATCGACGGCTCCAGCCTTCGCACCTATCGCCATGCGCCGAATGCGGGGCCGCGCAAGTCGTGGGCGGCTGGCGATGCCACCAGCCGGGCCGTGCGCCTGGCGATGCTGGTGCTGAGGGGGGAGATCGGCTATCCGAGCGCCCTGAGTGCGCCCACCTGGGGCTTCTATGACGTGTCCTTCGGCGGCAAGCCGTTCTCCTTCCAGCGCCCGTACGGCTCCTACGTGATGGAGAACGTGCTGTTCAAGATTTCCTTCCCGGCGGAGTTCCACGCCCAGACGGCGGTGGAGGCGGCGGTGGAGCTGCACCCGGAGGTGAAGGATCGCCTGGACGACATCGACCGCATCGAACTCACCACCCACGAATCCGCCATCCGCATCATCAGCAAGACGGGCCAGCTCAACAATCCCGCCGACCGCGACCACTGCCTGCAATACATGACGGCGATCGGCCTTCTGAAGGGCGACCTCACCGCCGATGACTACGAGGACGCGGCGGCTGCCGACCCTCGCGTCGATCAGCTGCGCGACCTCATGGTGGTGCAGGAAGACGAACGCTACAGCCGCGAATACCACGAAGCCGACAAACGCAGCATCGCCAACGTCGTGCAGGTGTTCTTCACGGGTGGAACCAAGACCCGAAAGGTGGAAGTCGAATACCCCATCGGCCACCGTCGCCGCCGCGAAGAGGGCATCCCCATCCTCGTGACCAAGTTCCGCCGCAACCTGGCCGTCCGCTTCCCCGCCGGCCAGGCCAACGCCATCGAGGCCCTCTGCCTCGACCGCGAAGCGCTAGAGGCCACACCGGTGCATGAGTTCCTGGATCTGATGGTCATCTGATCCACCGTACCCTCGCATCACAGCCGTTGCTGGCCGCAAAGCCGAAGGGACAGGCCAATGAATAGTCCGGGCTAGGGTCCGGTCGACCAAGCCCGTAAGACCGATCAGTACCTTACGAGTCGGCCTTTGCAGCGAGGCGACCAAGCACTATTATGTATAACTGGACTTGTACAAGAATACTTGGAGGACGTGTGAGCGGAAGGCAGGTCTCGGCGGGGGAATTCAAGGCGAAGTGTCTGCGCATCATCAGGGAGATGCAGGACACGGGGGAGTCCGTCACCGTGACGAGGCGCGGGCGCCCGGTTGCCGTGGTGTCGTTGCCGGTTTCGACGGAGCCGATTCAACAGTCCTTCATTGGGTGCATGCGCGGTAGCGTGGTCAGGTTCGATGACCCGCTTGAGCCGGCGGCTCCGCCTTCGGACTGGTCCGCGCTGAGGTGATCGTTCTCGATACGCATGTGTTGGTGTGGGCTGCAGAGGGTTCGCCGCGACTCGGGTCGCGCGCCAGGGCCAGGATCGATGATGAACGGCGGACGGACCGCGTCGGCATCTCGGCGATCACGCCCTGGGAAATCGCGCTCCTTGTCGCCAAGGGTCGGTTGCAGTTGGCGATGGACGTCGGTGTCTGGCTGGAGAGGGCTCTCCGTTCGCCAGGCATCGACCTGTGCCCAATTGAGCCGGCCATCGCGTTGGACAGCGTTCGGTTGCCCGGGGACTTCCATGCTGATCCGGCGGATCGATTCCTGATTGCCACCGCGAGATATTGGTCCGCGATGCTCGTTACGGCCGACGGTGCGATACTGGAGTACGCCTCCGGAGGTCATGTATCGACACTGGATGCGTCTCGTTAACCCAAGTCTACCAAGGACTGGAAAAGTCGTTCCAGGTGAGCAGTTTACGTGCGTACGGAGGGCGTTAGGGCACTACACGTGCGCCGGGCGTCGACGGCGATGCGGTGTCAGACGACGGTTCGGTGCGTGCCGCCGGGATGGGGATCGATGCCGAGCGCGTCGTGGATGGCCTTCTGGGCGGCCTCGGCGACGGTGCGGTGCGCGCGTACAGCGCGCGCCCGTCGGCGCGGCGGAAGGTGGCGGTGACGCGCTGCTGGCCGCCGAGGACGTCGCGCAGCGTGGTCCAGCTGGCGCGCTCGCCGGCGGCGGATCACCTGCACGGCCTGGCAGGCGATCACGGTGATGAACAGGTGGCCCTCGGCGCGGACCGGCTTGCGGTGGTGGATGGGCCGCAGGCCGCGTTCGGACTTCAGGGACCGAAACACGGCCTCGAGGTCGGTCAGGGTGGTGCAGGTGCGCCACAGCGCCGCGTCGTCCCAGTCGGCGACGTTGGTGCGCAGGCAACAGACGCCGGGGTGGGTGGCCATGGAGGCCTCGGCGGGACGCCGGGTCCAGTTCACCGCCACCGCCCGGTAGAGCTGCATGGCGCCCATGGTCTCGAAGTCGACGCCGAGCAGCTCGCCGGCGGCACTGCGCCTCCGTCTCCACGGCCTCCGAGGCGCCCGCGAAGAGCTCGACGCCGCCGTCGAGGATCTGTTCGACGCGCCGGCACAGCAGCGGCCAGGGTTCGCGGCCGACGTCGAAGTGGCGGCCGAGGTTGAGCAGCGTTCGCTGGCGGACGCGGCCGCCGTCGCGTTCGGAGCGGACCAGGCGGTGGGTGTGGTAGACACCATCGTCGAGTGGTACCCGCTGCTGATCGCCTCCCAACCTCGTGCAACCTTTTCCTCGAACGTCCGCAGCCTTGTCCTCGGCCTCCAGCACGTCCTCAAGGCTGACTTCAACTCGTTGCGCCCGGTCCTGATCGACCGCGCCGGGCGACGAATACACGGCAACACCCGTGTCCGATCTGTAGCGAGGCGGGGACCGCGGGGGCGCCCAGTCCGCCGGCTTCGACCGTCCTCACTTCGATCCGCGAACCTGGGAGCCCTGCCGAACCGCTCGCGGCGCGCCCCTGATCCACCCTTCGACACCGACTCCGGATATCCGATACCGCCGCCAACCCATGTCGGGAGCGTTCGGCGCACCGGAATTCTCCGGACAAGCGGCGCGCTGGCCTTCTCACAGTCTCACGGCGCCCAGATCAGGTGGAATCACCATCGTTAATCGCCAATTGGTAACGCGCTTCCAGTTCCTCCAGTTGTTTGATCAGCGCGATGTTCCCGGCCGGCATCTCGTCGCGCATGATCCGCCGCGCACTGACCTCCATCGTCTGCCGGTGCTTCCAAGGAACGCACCGTCTACTACCTTCTTTGCTGATCCGCGTTTGTGGTTTCTGCGCCAATAGCTGCTGCACATACGTCTCACTCGGCCGACTCGCGAAGTAGACGAACGAATCCGCACCCAAGGCGGTGCGGCGATTCACCTCCAGGATCTCCTCAGCGGTGGCCGTCCGGCCACTGGTCCAAGGTTGCGGAATCCCCCAATCACAGACCAACGCACGGGTCGGCGAAAGCGCCAGAGTCACCTCACATCGACGGTCCACTACCACATGCGGCACGATCTGCGCCGGACTGTCGCCCGTGACGAACGACGGATTGGCGCATCGCAGGACCGTCCATCTCATGGCCGACAGCACCTCACTGACCTGATCGACCGGGAATGGCCTGCCAGGAGGGTGCTTGGCCACATCCTCGAGTTCCTCTTCGATAACATGCTGTGCCTTCGCAGTGAGACGGGAAGCGCCAACCATCTCCACCATGCGCCTCACCTCGGGCTGCACGCGTTGCGGCTGCGCTGCAATCTCCTGCCAACCCCTCCGAAACAACGATAACAAATACCTCGCGACCGCCTGACGTTGACTAGCCGACAGCTCGGGTGCTTCCGCGCCGACAAGCTGCGCAAGTCCCGCCTCGGCCGGTTGCTCGACTTCGCGATTCAGCCGCTCCTCATCGTCCTCGCTCCAGATGCCATACAACACGGTCGCCGTAGCGACTTTCTGCCGGTAGATGGGGTCGCCGGGGCCGGGCTCCTTGCGGTAGCACCAAATATCGCCAGCGAACCCCGACGCCTCCCAGAGTCTCAGTCGAGCCTTAGGATTCGTGTGCTGACGCTGTCCTCTCGTGTTGTGACGTGGGTATCGCACGTTGCCACCGTCTCCTGCTGTGATCGCTCTCATGTCTGTGGATCTCGCTGCACACCGGACGACCTGATCGACGCATCATGCGGGGTTCCACGATACCTTTTCACCAGTGAGGTCTGACAGCTCGCCCGGGACGTTGTCGGCATGCGGCCACACTTCCACCGCTCGCTTGTGCAGCCACTTTCCGCGAGCTTTTATCGCCGCTTCGTCCCAAACGTCCGGCCCCTTTCTCACCAGCCGCTTGTTGAGAAACAGGACGCTGTGATCACCCAAGGTCTCCCGCTTGTTGTCCCAGGGCGCGTTCGACAGCGACGGATTCAAGCGCCCATTGACCAGCGTCAGATTCCCGATCGTGTGAATCATGCGATCACGCGCGCTAATCGCTTCTGAATCGTCGGCCAAGTCGTCCGGAAGCGGCCAGTGCGGATGCCATTTCTGCGGCATGACGTGCTCGATTTGCAGGTTCCGCGGCACTTCCCCGCTCTCTGCTCTACTCGTCCGCAGCGCCCCCTCGATCCCTTCCAGAACCATCCTTAGGCGTCCACGCGTCAGGTACGAGTACAGCGGTGCAGTAACGAGTTTCTCGCGCAACTCTTCGTCTCCGGGCCACACACCACTCTGTGCAGTTTGTCCGGCAAGATAGGTGACGATCACTTGGTCGGCGTCCGTGCTTCCGGACTCCGACAATCTCCGAATCAAGCCGACGAAGAGATCCCCATAGCTCCTGGCGCTGTATCCGCATACGACCCGACGAACCAAGAAACTCTCTAGGGCCGTAAGGCAGTTTGCGAGGCAAACAGGCGTCAGGTCTGCATCCAAAAGCCAAAGCAGCAAGGGGGTCAAAACTCCCACGTTCATCACATTGCGTCGCTCGAGGAATGTCTCGATGGCCGGAATACGGACGTCCTCCACGTCCCTGAAGATCGCACCAACTTCGCCCAAGTCGCGAGCGATATCCCGTGGGGTCTCGCCAGCTTCCTCCCGACTCTTGGCGTATCTGTCGAACGCCCTGAACTCGTCGTATGGCTTCATCTCCTCTCGGTTCCGAAGCGTCAGCCAATGGTTCAGGTACACATCGATCCGTGGTCTCCGTTGAAGCCCCCGGCCGACTTCCTTCGCCCACCAGTCGCCTTGGTCGAACGGCCAGATTTCTTGCTCCTCGGCCGTTGTCTCTCCGTCGTCCTCGCTAACGATGCCGGCCTCGTGCAGCAGCTTGTTCTTGACCATGTCGGATTGCAGGAGGGGCGTACCCCGCGCGTTCAGCGTCTCAAAGATCACGTGTGGATCGTCAGACTCCCCCAGGTCGATGACCACGATCTCCAAGCTGCGGCTTACAGCTTCCTCCAGCGCATCAGCCGCAACTTCGCGTTCTCCCGATCCTTGAGCGAACTGGTCAAGCCACTGCTCAGCGCGCGCCCTGAAGTACTCGTGTGCCTGCACGACACGCGATCCCGCAAAGCTGGTAGCCGTCAGATCATTGCTCATCGCGTGTCGATATGCGTCTCTGTCCACCGTTGTCGGCCACACCTTGAATGCACGATCAGCGTTCCCGTCGCGGTATTCCTCCTCATTGACCACCAGCCGTAACAGGCGCCTCGCAGGAGTCGAATGCCCTCGATCCTCAAGCACCCTCTGAATCGCATCCATGACAAGCTGCAGCGTGGTCAGGCGCTGTTGGCCGTCGACCACGATCCGGCGCTCGATCGTTGCAGTCGCGAAGTCCGTCTGCTGAAGCACTACCGCACCCATGAAATGGGGCTCAGTGGATCCTTCGCGGATAGCCGTCTGCGCCAAGTCTTCAATGTCCTCCCAGAGCGGCTCCCATTGATCGTCCTGCTTCCAAACGTACCGCCGCTGGAATGCGGGAATCTCGTAGTGGACCGGGTGCCCGAAAAGGCGTTGCGGATGCTGTGGATTGGCCTTCATGTGGTCGTTCTTCTCGGAGCTCTTGAGGCCCAAAAGGAAACCACACCGACTTGGGACAATCAAGTCGCGAGGCCGTCTCTCTTCAATATCCTGTGCCCCACAACGCTTCTCGCCCAGCCGACACGGCCGTCCGCAGCGAAACCCCGGTGCGCTGCCCGGCTTCGTGGACCATCGTCGGAGAACGGCGCCTTTCGGAAGCTGATCCTGACGACCTACTTGCGAGCGCGGCGGCCACTGCCTGTCGTCCGGTCTCCATGAGAGCAAGCAGTACCGGAACCGCCGAGGCTTCGTCGCCCGCGCCGATGAGCCCGCGTGCCCGCTGCTCAAGCAGTTCCGGGTGGTGACAGCTTTTCCCGACACACAAACATTTCGTCCTACACGGCGTAGGAAATCTCCCACGCGGGTGCCGTTCGGGAGCGTGACGCCGTTCAGCGCGTGTCGCGGGTGGGATGAGGCCTCCTTCCCGACGCACGAACATTCGATCTCACGCACGATGGGCGATTTCCCACATCGCCGTTCGGGAGGGCGACGCGGTTTCAGCGTGGGGTTGGAGGGGCTGGGCGTTCGGCGGCTGCCGGGACTCGCGACCCCATCGCCGTGCAGGCGTGGAGCGCTGGGACAAGGTGAGAGATTGCCCATTGTTTGTGTGGGACGAAATGTTTGTGTGTCGGGGAAACCCAAAACCTGTGTGTCGGGGAAACCCAAAACCCAAAATGTCCAAGCTATCTGTGTTCAACAGTGGCTTCTCATCCTTCCCTGATGCGAAACTCTCACCAACGACCCGCGGCCATCGCGCACCGCTGAGGTGGCCCCACTTCCGTGGACATTTCGTCCCCGAAAACGAACCACGCTCCTGCGCCTACCCCGCCTTCGCCGCCTTGCCCATCAACTGTTCCTGTGACCCCGCTTCCGCTCCCGCCGCCCCCACCAAAGCCGCCCGTGAGGACGAGGCCACGCGCCGTTGGCCACGGCCAAACAAACGCACCTGATTCCGTTACCTGTATAAGCTCTTGCTGCACCATCGCACCCTCTCATCGCGGCGGGCGTGACCAACCCTGAGATTGTATGTCCAACACCGACCCGACAATCTGGTGGCACCCAACACGCGCGTCCGCTCACGCAACACATGACATCCTGACATCCAGCGTTTGCCAAGCGTCTGAATCCGCGATGGCCTCGTACCACCGCCGCATTACGGGCCGCCGCCTTTCCAGCAGGTCGCCGCGTGCGCACGCGGCCACTGTCTGCGAGCCCTCGACGTGCGCCAGCGAGACCTCGGAGAGCAGCTCCTCCACGCTCTCGTGACGCGTCCAGTCCTTGAAGCTCGACCGAAACCCGTGACCCGTCGCGTTGATGTCCGCCGTCGCCAGCGCCACGGATACCGCGCTCGCCCCCAGCATCCCGCCGCGCAGCCCGGGGAACACCAGACCGCGGTCCCGACGTGTCAGACGGCGCACTTCCTCGGGCATGTCGAGCGGCGTAGCGAGGGCAGACTGCCCTCGCCCCCAGGGAGGCCACCATCTCCTTCAGAAACGCAAGGCGCCGCGCAGTTCCACGATGTTGCCGGTGCCGCGGAAGCGGTCGTAGCCGTGGCCGGTGGCGAATTCGAGGCTGAGTCGTTCCGCGGCGTTGGGGATGAGCAGGTCGTAGCGCACTCCCAGCATCGTTCGGCGGCGTTCGGAGGAGATGTTCATCTCCGCGAACGGGGTCACCGTTGCCGGTTGGCGGATGCCGGGCAAGGCACGATCCAGACGCGCCGCCATGCCCCAGTCCTTTCCCCCTCGCAGCGCGCGGAAGTCCGGCGTGCCGGAGTCCAACAGGCTCGAACCGCCGAACGCTTCCATCCCCGCACCCGTGTGCGCCGACACGGAGAGCGACATGCCTGCGCCGTCGGCGCCAGGGCGTACCGTGGCGGAGATGCTGAAGCCGTTTTCCTCGTAGTCGTCGGCGGCGTGCATCGCGAGGAGTCGCGCCTTTGCCTCGACGCTCAGACGCCCACGGGAGTCGAACCGCACACCGCCGATCAACTCGCCGCCGGCACCGGTTTCGCCATCGCCGCCGTCGTGCCGCGCCGCCACTTCGCCGAACCACGACAGGCTACTGCCGCCGTCCAGCGCCACCAGCCGCGCCGCCTCCAGGCCTGCGCGCTGGCGGGCAACGCCCACTTCAAGGCCGTTGACGATGCCGATGCCGCCGTCGGTCTGCATTTCCAGAACGCTGCTGTCGCCCAAGAGCGAAACGTCCCAATTGCTGGCGGAGGCGATGGTGCGGCGACCGCCCAAGCTTGCCATCCACATGGACAGATCCGCCGAGCCGCGCTGCGCGGTGGTGCTGCGGCTCTGCGTGACATCGCCCCAGCCGGCGCCGACGATGGCCCACACTTCCGCACCTTCGCTGGGCGTGACATGCACGTAGGGGAAGACGCTGGTGAGTTCCGTGTCGAGGCTGCCTGTGCCGCTGGCGCCGCGGCCGGCGAATTCGTAGTCGGCTTCGCCGGAACTCGACGACACCGCGAATCCGGCCATCCAGCGTTCGCCAAAGTCGGCGTCGGCGCCGAAATAGACGCTGCTCACGCCGCCGTCGTAGGCGCCGGCCTCGAACGACTGCCGGTCTGCATGGCCCCAGAAGGTCCACTCGGCTGGCGGCTCCCACTGCACGTCGGATGCGGCGGCTTGATGGCCGCCGACTCCCGCGAGGAAGCCGGGCTTGCCCCAAGCTCCCGCGGCCGACGAGCCGCCGAATGCACTGCCGGGGCCGCTTGGCATGTGGCGAGAAGCCGGACCGGCCGGCAAAGCCAAACGGTTGGCCCTGCCACGAGCCTTGCTTGTCGCGGGCTGCGTCGTCCCGCTCCGTGCGGCGCGGAATCGTGCCCCGATGGCGGACTGCACGCTCGACAACGTGCTGGCGCCAATGGCGGCGAGGCTGCGCTCCATGGCGCTGCTCTCTGCCGCGTCCGTGCTTACGGTGACGCGGAATGTCTGCGACGCCGCGCCGGAGGTGTTGGTGGCGGTGACGGTCACCGTTCCTTCGCCCTCCACCAAGGGCGAGACGGTCACCTGACTGCCGCTCCGGGAGACAGAGACGGCGTCGCTGTCGCTGCTGACGCTGTAGTCAAGCGCCGTGCCGCTGAACGCGCCGGAGGTCTCGACGGTTTCTGAGTCGCCGCCCGTGGTGAGCGCGAGGTTGGGCAGCGAGCCCACCGTGGCCGGGACCTGATCCTGCACGGTCACCGTGAATTCATGCATGGCGCTGCCGGATGCATTGTTCGCGCTTACGGTCACGGTGGAGTTGCCGGCGACGAGCGCGGTTAGCGTCACCATCTGGCCGGAGAGCGTGGCGGTGGCGTTCGCCTCGGCGGACGAGGCGACGGAATAGCTCAGCGCATTGCCGGTGAAGGCGCCTTCGATGTCCACCTCCGCCGTGTCGCCCACGGTGAGCGTGACCCCGGCCAGTTCCCCCACAGTCATCGGCACCTGGTCGCTGACCTTCACCGTGAAGGTCTCGCTCGCGCTGCCGGCCGTGTTGCTGGCGGTCACCGTCACCGTCGTGTCGCCGTGCGACACCGCTTCGACGTCGATGACGGTACTCCCTTCGCCACCTGCGAGTGTTGCGGTTGCTGCCGCCGAGGCATCGGTTGTCAACGAATAGCTGAGGGCGGTGCCTGAGAATGTCCCGCCGAAATCCACCGACGCGGTTTTGCCGACGATGAGCTCGACATCGTCGAGCGCCGTGACCACCGCCGGAAGGCTGTCCTGCACGACTGCCCGGAAAGCAAGCGTGGCGCTGCCGGCCGTGTTGCTGGCAGTGACCGTCACTTCCGCGCTGCCGGCGGCGAGGGCTTGCACGACGGCCATCGTCCCATCCGCAGTCGCCGTCGCTACGCTGTCGGCGGCGGAGGCCACCGAATACACGAGGTTGGTGCCGGTGAACCCGTCGGCAAAGTCCATCGACTCGGACTCGCCGACGACCAAGGTGATGTCGCCGAGCTCTCCCACCGCCTGCGGCTCGCGGTCCAGCACCGTGACCGTGAAGACGGTCTGGTCCTGTCCCGCGTCGTTCCACGCCACGACAGTGACCGTGGCGGTGCCAGGGCCGACCGGAATCAAGGTGATGTCGTAGCCTTCGTGCTCGAGGCGCACGACGCTCTCGTCGGACGATTCGGCGCTACAGTCGGAGGGACGATTCGAGAAGACGCCATAGAAGTTGATCGCAAGGCGCGGCTCGTCCGCGAACATCGTCACGTCGTCAATGGTGCCCACCGCCACCGGCGCCTCTGCGGCGTTGGCGACAAGGCTCCCCAAGGCCACGAACGGCAGGATGGCCAGCATGGCCAACCGCCCGAACAGCCATCGAGACGTGCTGCGGGCGTGGCCCGGGGCGGGGTGTGCGATCAACACGGAGGAGCCTCCTTGCCTGCTCGGGTAATTCGCGCGCCCGGCGAAATTCATCGTGGTTGTCATCGTTCGCCCGGTGCGTGCAGCGTTACGGTGGTGACCCGTCGATTCTCCTGCCGTCCGGCTGCTGTGGCGTTGTCGGCAATGGGTTTCTCCTCGCCGTAGCCGGCGGTGGCAATGCGGGAGGCATCGACACCAACCGCCACGAGATAGTCGCGCACCGTGGCGGCCCGCCGTTCCGACAGACCTTGGTTGTAGCTGGCGCGGCCGGTGCTGTCCGTGTGCCCCTCGATCGACACCTCCGCCTCGCTGTACTCGAGCAGCAGGTCGGCGCCGTCGCGCAGCGTTTGCCATTGGTCTGCGCGGATGTCGGAGCGATCGACGTCAAACACCACCGTGAACTCGATGGGTTCGTCCGGCGCCAGCGGGCAGCCGTCCTCGCCCTTGCCGGGCGTGTCGGGGCACTTGTCGAGGTAATCCGGCACCCCGTCGCCATCCCGATCCAGGGGGCAGCCGCGCTCGTCCACCTCAACGCCCTCGGGCGTGTTCGGGCAGGCATCATCGGCATCCACCACGCCGTCGCTGTCCGCGGGGAATGGACAGCCGTCTTCATCCACCGGGACGCCCGGCGGCGTGCCGGGGCACCTGTCGTCGGGATCCGGCACGCCGTCGCCGTCGCGATCGGGTGAGGGGTAGGGGGAGACATCGCCAAGGAACAGGGCGACGCCCACTTGGGCGAAGGGATCGAGTGCGTTGGCGCCGGAGGTCTTCACGGCGCGCACGTCGGCCCGCCAGGACACTCGCGTGCCGAGGTCGCCAAAGGCGCCGAAGCCGCCGAACACCTGGCTTGCGCTGTCGTCGGAGCCACCGTCCACGGCAAAGGACGTGCGCCCGGCGCCGACGACGACATAGGGTTGCAGGGCGCGTCTTGCCTTCGGCAGCGACCACAGCCCGGAGAGCCAGGTCGAGTCGGCATCGCCCCGGCCTGCGGCCCAGGACAGATAGGCCACCTCCGCCGCCCAATTGTCGGTGATGCCAAAGCCGACGCCGATGGCAAGATCCGTGGATGCACCCACGTCGTGGCTGCGCGGAGCCTCCTTCATGGCCACTACCGGCGAGATAAACCATTGACCCGCTTCGGGATTTTCACGGGCATGGAGGGGCAGGGAAAGGCCCAGCGCAAGCAAGGCCAAGGAGAGGCGGGGGACGCGCACGGCAAATGTCGCTCAATCGGACCAGCAACGACCATTGTACCAATTGGGGCTGCAAGTGCGGGGGTTGTGCGCGTTACTTTCGTGCGGTGAAAGGGCGTCTTTTCGTGCTGTGGAACCACGCAGTTCGTCGGGACTGCCTGCCCCCTCCGAAGAGGTCGAAGACGCCCCCCATGCGCGCCGCAGGGGGGCCTCTCAGGAGAGGCGCTAGCGCCACAAGAACCGTTGCCTTTCGGCAACGCTTCCTGCCCCAGCCCAAGCCGTCCATCACCCTGTCGGCATTCGGCCAGCTTGCGCCGTCCGAAGTCCGACAGGCTGCTAGTGTCCTGCGCCAGAAATGCGTTGCATCAATCAAGGGTGTCGAATCGGAGTTCGACAACGGAAGGAGCGAGGATGTGCTGCCCGAAATGCCCCTGGGAAGCAGGTTTTCCGAGCCAAGCCTCGTTCGCAAGCGGCAACGGAATTGTGGTGCAGCACACTAGTTCCGGAGCGCGGCAATGGTTCGCCTGCAGTCGGCCAGGTACTCGTCGCGCCCTGGTGCGGCGACGGGCGTCACCAATGCCGTGGCGACCCCGGCGGCGGCATAGTCGGTGAGTCGCTGCTGCATTTCGGTGGCGGTGCCGATGAGGGTTCGCTCCCGAATCAGGCGTTCGGGTACCGCTTCGAGTGCCTCCTGCCGTTGCCGGCCTTGCCAAAGGCGGGCAACTTCAAGGCAATCCTCTTCGAGGCCGGCACGGGCGAACATGCGGCGGTACACCGGTGCCATGGCATAGGTGAAGAGCTCGCTGCGGTAGCGATCCTGCACGTCCTCGTAGCGGTCTGTCGCGGTAGCGCGAAAGAAGACGACGATCTCGAAGTCATCGAGAGAGCGGCGCGCCCGTGCGGCGCCGACGGCCAGGCGTTCCCTGGCATGGGCCACGTCTTGCGTGGTGACGAAGTTGAGGATGACGCCATCGGCGACCTCCCCGGCAAGTTCGAGCATCCGATCGTTGAGAGCCGCGAGATAGATGGGCACGCGGCGTTCGGGCGGCCGAGCCAGCTGCGCCCGGCGGTAGCGCCAGCGTCCGGCTTCGGTGGTGACGCGCTCGCCGTCGAGCAGCCTTCGGGTGATGTCAACGCACTCCCGCGTCAAGGCGAGAGGGGACGTGCCCCAGCCGGTGGCGTGCCAGTCTTCGACAATGATGGGCGTGCTGGTGCCAAGACCGAGCACGAATCCCTCCGGCACAAGCTGGTCCAGGGATGCGGCAGTCATGGCCAGCAGCAGCGGGTCCCGAGTCTGCATGGGCACGATGGCGGTGCCCACGCGGCCCTGTCCAAGCTGGCCCGCCACAGCGCCAACGAGCGACGCCGCTTCCAGTCCGTTCACTTCCGCGGCCCAAAACCCGGCCCAGCCGGCGTCGCGGGCGCTGAGGGCGAGGTCGATGTTCTCCGGCAGCGTGCGCCCCGCCGCCGCCATGTCGATGCGTAGATTGGTCATGCGGCAGATGGTAACCCGGAGTCATGGGGGCGTCGGAGCCCCAATCAAGCTGCTGTGGCGCGCAGCCGACCCCCTCCAAAACTGGCAGGACATGCGCATCTGGAGGGACGGCGTCTCGCCGACGCGTCCGAGGGGGGCGCCCATACGCGCCGCAAGGCGCGTCCCACGCTGCAGGTAAGCGCCCTTGCGCGCCTGACGGCGCGAGGGAGGGCGAGACAGCCCTCCCTCCGGACCTGCCTGATCGTGGCTTCCCGGCTAGCAGCCTGTCGGACTTCGGACAACGCAAGCTGGCCGAATGCCGACAGGGTGACAGGACGGCCTGGGCTGGGCAGGAAGCGTTGCCGAAAGGCAACGGTTCTTGTGGCGCTAAGGAACCACCACCCCCAGCCTCGCCAGTTCCCGTTCCGCCTGCTCGGCCCAGCCGCGGTTGGCGGCGGGGTTGGCTGGGCTTGGGTGCAGGATGGAGTCGATGCGGATGCTTGCAGGCAGCGCGGCGTGGCAGCGTTGTTCGGCGTATCTGCCGATGCCGAGCACGAGCGAAGGTTCGATGTGGTCCACGATCTGGGCCAGTGCATGGTCGCAGACGCGGTACAGCGGCTTGCGCTCGGCCGCCGGCAGGTGGTTCGGTGTGCGGTTGCGTCCCGATTCCTCCAGGAACGCCAAGGGGCAGTGGTTCCAGACGAAGAAGCGACGGAAGAAGGCGTCCGGCGTGCCGAAGCGGTGCTTTGCCCAGCCCCACACACGCTGGCCACTCGCTTCGCTGCGCGAGCACTCGAAGCCTTGGATGGGGCGCCTGGGATGTTGCGCGTCCGGTGCCGTCACGCCGGTAGAGATGCCGAGCCAGTCGCGCACGAAGGAGACCTCACCGAATGGAACGCCCGTTTGCACCATGCCCCACGGGCCTGGATTCATGCCCACCAGCAAGATGTCCGCTTCGCGCCGGCAGTGCCGCTCCAGATATTGCCGGTGCGCGTCGAAGGCGCAGTCGAGCGGGTTGTAGACGTGCGCGACGGGTGCCCTGAATCCGCAACTCCCAGCCTCCCGTGCCAGCACCCGAGCGATGGCCACGGGAGTCGCCTTGCTTCCCATGTCGCACTCAGTCGCCAAGCGGGTTGATCCCTTCGTTTCGGAGCAGCGCCGCAAGCCGGATGAGCGGCAAGCCGATGGCGGCGGTGGGGTCCTCGGTTTCGACGCGTTCGAACAGCATCACGCCACGGCTTTCGGACTTGATGGCGCCGGCACAGTCCAAGGGTTGATCGAGTTCTGCATAGCGGCGGATTTCGGCCTCGGAGAGGCGGCGGAACGTCGTGGTGGTGCGGTCGATGTGCGTCTGCAATCGCCCCGTGGCGGTGTTCAGCACCGCAACTCCGGTGAGGAAATCGACGCTCTGGCCAGACAGCCTGGCGAGTTGCCGCTCGGCGTTGGCCACGGTGCCGGGCTTGCCGAGCGCCTTGCCGTCATGCACGGCTACCTGATCGGAGCCGATCACCACCGCATGCGCTTCCCCTTCGCCCACCTTGGCTGCCTTCGCCTCGGCGAGGCGCAGCACCAAGGCCGCCGGCACTTCACCCGACAACGGCGTCTCGTCCACATCGGGCGAAGCGCTGTGGAACTCGATGCCGAGGCGAGCGAGAAGCTCGCGCCGATAGCGGGACGAGGAGGCAAGTATCAGTCGTGGCGTCATTCGAGCGAGCAGGCGCGCTGGTCGGCTGCAGTGGGCGCGAAGCATACGCGCACGCTTTACACTCTCCGCGTCGTCCCGCATGGGTCGCGCGACAACGGAGCAAGCCGGCATGGACAACGGCGCGAAGGACGCGGCACTGCGCGAGCGGGCCGCGAACGTGATTCCGGGCGGGATGTACGGCCACATGGCGATGGGCGCGCGAATGCCGGCCAGCTATCCGCAGTTCTTCGCCCGCGCCAAGGGCGCGCGGCTGTGGGACGTGGACGGCAACGAGTACATCGACTACATCTGCTCCTACGGGCCGATGATCGCCGGCTACGGCAACGAGCGCATCGCGGCGAGGGCCGAGGCGCAGCGGGGCAGCATCGACATCGGCAACGGCCCGGCGGCGAACGTGGTGGAACTCGCGGAGCGCCTTGTCGTCACGGTGGCACACGCGGATTGGGCGGTCTTCTCCAAGAACGGCAACGACGCCACCACCACCTGCGTCATGGCGGCGAGGGCGCATCGCGGGCGCAGCAAGGTGCTGGTGGCGCAGGGCGCCTATCACGGCTCGCAGCCCTGGGCCAACCGGCGTGCCCCCGGTGCGCCCGGCACCGAGCACGATGCCTTTCCCGTGTACGGCTTCAACGATGTGGCGAGCGTGGAGGCGGCGGTGCGGGAGCATTCCGGCGACATCGCCGGCATCATGGTGTCGGCATTCCGCCACGACGCCGGTTCGCATCAGGAACTGGTGGATCCGAACTTCGCGGCTGCGGTTCGGCGCCTGTGCGATCAGGAGGACGCGGCGCTCATCCTGGACGACGTGCGCGCCGGCTTTCGCCTCAGCCTCGATGCATCGTGGTCGCCGCTGGGCATTCGCCCCGATCTTTCCGCCTGGGGCAAGGCCATCGCCAACGGCGAGCCACTGGCTGCAACGCTCGGCAGCGAGCGCTTCAGGGACGCCATGAAGTCGGTGTTCGTCACTGGCTCATTTTGGTGCCAGGCCGCGCCAATGGCGGCAGCCTTGGAGACCCTCGACGTGCTGCACGAGGAGAATGCGCCAGCGCGTCTCGAAGCACTGGGCCAACGCCTGCGCGACGGCATCGACGACGTGGCGCGTCTGCACCAGGAACGCATTCGCCAAAGCGGGCCACCGCAGATGCCAGCGGTGATGTTCGAGGACGATCCAGGCTGCGAGCGCGGCCTGGCGCTGTGCTCCCGCCTGATCGAACGCGGCGTGTACTTTCACCCATGGCACAACATGTTCCTGTCGCTGGCACACACGGAGGACGACATCGACCGCACCGTCGAGGCGGTGGACGGGGCGATGGGAGAGCTCTAGGCCACCGCCGGCAAGGCTGCGCGCCTCTGGAGGGAGGGCGTCCCGCCCTCCAACGCGCCCGCAAGGGCGCGCGAATTCCCGCGCCTCCCTGCGACGAATGGTCGCCCGATCAACCAATCGCCACCACGTTGGCTTCTCGAAGGACGCGCCTTGCGGCGCGCTGGAGGGCGGGACGCCCTCCCTCCAGAGGCCAGCAATTCTCATTTTGGCGTCTGGCTTCGCTGTCAGGCGCATTGCACCCCCGGTTTCGGACTCGATTCGGGTCAAATCAACCCGCAGACCGGTGCTGTTGAGTGGACTGAAGGCCAAAATGAGAATTGCCGCTCCGAGGCGCGCCGGCTTGACGGACCGGCATCGGCCAACTTAGGTTGCCCGGCGTTTGCCTAAGCCGAGGCCAGCCGCATGAGCGAAGACACCCCCGATCCTTGGTCCGACGACCCCACCTTCCACGAGGGCTGGCCCATGTCCACCCCCCTCGACATCCGCCGCGGCCTGACGCGCGAGGAGGATGTGTCGTTCCCGTTGCGCTGGGGGATCATCAGCGCCTCGGCCATCGCCTCGGACTGGATCAAGTCGTTGCAGGACGTGCCCGGTGCGTCGGTGACGGCGGTTGCGGCACGGGACATGGATCGCGCCACTGCCTATGCCGAGGCGCACGGTGTGCCCACCGCCTACGACTCCTATGAAGACCTGTGCAACGACCCCAACGTGGACATCGTGTACATCGCCTCCAAGACCTGGGACCACCACCGCGACCTCCTCACCGCCATCGCCGCCGGCAAGCACGTCCTGTGCGAAAAGCCCTTCACCGACACCGCCGAGCAGGCGCGCGAGGTCTATGCCGCCGCCGACGAGGCTGGCGTCGTCTGCCAGGAGGCGATGTGGACGCGCTTCTTCCCGGCGATCGAACACGCCCGCGCGGCCATGGAGCGAGGCGACATTGGCGACTTGCAGGTGGTGCAGGCGGACTATCCCGACCGGGTCTATGCCCTGAACCCGGCCATCACCGGCTTCGGCGCCGACGAGATGCCCCTCATCGCAGCAGCCGGCCGAGCACCCCGCCCGCAGCCCCACGCCGGCGGCATCCCCTCCGCCCACGGCGGCCCGCCGAGCGCCGCCGTGCTGCAATACACGGAACAACAGGGCATCGCCGTCATCACCTTCCCCTCCGGCCGCTTCCCGGAGGAAACCCAGTACATCGGCGCCAAGGGCCGCATCACCATCGAAACGCCCTCACACCATCCCTCCGCCCTCACCATCCGCACCGGCCGCCCGCCCCGCCGAGGCGCCCGCAAGGAGGAAGGCAAGCCACCAATGGAACTCGATCCCTCCCACGGCTGGATCGGCGACTGGGACGAAACCCACTGGAACCAGGACCGCAACCCCAGCAACGGCCCTTTCAACCAGGTGGAACGGTTCGAATACCCGCTGCCAGCCCCAGCCCCCATCACCCGCGGCCAGCCCGCAGGCTCACGCTGGACCGGCGAGAAACTCATCCGCTACAAGGGCTGGACCTGGAGCGGCGGCAACCAGCACGGCTTCACCTACCAGGCCCAAGCCGTCCACCGCTGCATGGCCGCCGGCCTCAAGGAAATGCCCCAGTTCACCCGCGCCGAATCCCTCCGAGTGTGCGAAATCATCGACGAGATAAACCGCCAATGCATGGAGAAGGGGTTTTAGAGACGGCCATTGGATAGGGGATCGCCCTCCTCAAGTGACGCATCGGGGTCTTCTTCCTCAGATGGCGAGCTGCGTGTGGGTGCCGATGCGGATCAACTCCAGCACGTCGGCATCCCGCTTGCGATAGACAAGGACCAGATCGGGGCGCAGATGGCAGTCGCGGCAGTCGTTGTATTGCCCTTTCATCGGATGGTCCACGAAACGTGGAGGCAGCGGCGCATCGGCGGCGAGAAGTTCGAGCGCCTCAAGCAGGGTTGCGCTGAGATGTCCGCCATGCACGCCCGCTTGACCCGTTTGAAATCGCGCCGGAACTGCGCGGTCCGCCTGACCGTGCGCACCAAGGGAATCCGCGGGGTCCTCAGTCGTCGCGGTTGAGTTCGGCCAGCACTTCGGCGGGCGTTCCGAGTTCGACGACCTCGCCGCACCGCGCTGCCTCGATTGCGTCGACGGTGGTGGCGTTGGGCACCAACGCACCGAAATCGGGCCCGCAACCGGCTGCCGCCTGCTCAAGAACGATGCACACGGTCTCGCCGATGGTGAGGCCCTGCTTAGCGAGGTGCCGCGCGGCTTCGTCCCTCACGTCTTGTTCGACGTCCACGCGCACTGTGACTTTCATACGGAACCCGGCGGCTTGGTTGCCGCGACTTCAACGAATGACCGCACTCTATACGGATACGGGCGCCGGGGGCAAAACAGGCGTGACCAAGGTCCCGAGTCGGCACACTCCGAGATTGGTCTAAAGTGCCGTCCCGGCCCACACGTCAAACTGTACCGGCTCAATACATTTGGCACTGGGGACTAGGCAGCCTCCTGCGCGACAAGGTACTCGTTCGGGGTTCGATAGGCGAGCGCCGCGTGAGGACGTTCGTAGTTGAAGAAGAACTCGTAGTGGGAGAGCCGTGGAGCGACGTGCTCGACGGTCAGTGGCCCGTCGCAGAGGCTCCAGAACTCGGCACGAGCCGAGCGGTTGGTGCGCTCGACGCAACCGTTCCACTGGGGCCGTCGCGGGGGCAGGACGTGCAGCGGGATGTCCAGCTCCTCGCAGGCGTCCTCGAAGTCGGCCATGAACTCGCTGCCGCCGTCGACCTGGATGGACAGCAGCGGGAACGGCAGCGCGCCGACGAGGTCCATCAGGAAGCGCCTGGCATTGCCGGCGGTGGCTCGCGAGCAGACCCGCGTCACCATGAACCTCGACACGGGGCAGATCGCACGGAACTCCTTGAGCGTCTGCCCGCCAGCGGCGTACGTCATGTGGTCCACCTGTACCAGTTCGCCGCTCTTGCGAGCCTTGGCGCCGTACTTCCAGCGGCGCGCCCATTTGGCGAAGCTGCGCCGCCGCCTGGGCTTCACGCGGCCTTCGCAGAAGGACGCGGGGCGGATCGCGCCGGTCTCGAGCGCGCGCTCGATGATCCGCCCGACCGTGGACACGCTCAGCTCCCGGCCCTTGCGCGCCAGCATGGCCTGGATGCGCGCCTTGCCCATGAACGGGTACTTGCGGCGCACGTCCAGGACTGCCTGACGTCCCTCGGCTTCCAGGCGCGTTGCCGCACGCGGCGGGGGCGCGTCGACTTCGGCGCCAGCCCGCGCTGGCTGATCCCGACATGCGCCAGCGCGCCGGCCTCGTCGCAGCCGGAGTCTCGCAGACTGCGATACGCCTTCAATGTCCGATACCGTTCCGCCGCCTCCGAAGGCACGTGTTCGTCAACCTTGAAGCTGCGATACGATCGGATGCGCATGGACTCCATGTTCGTGGGTCGGGTCTCCATTCCAGTGGGTTTGGTTGTTCACCGGAGGCTACCCGATCCGGCGCCGCGGTCGGCGTTCAGCCGCCGCGGCGTCGCACCGCCTGGTCACCGCCGCTCCGGTGCCAGATGTGTCTGAGCTAGAACAGCCCTCACACGCTCAGGCCTTGGCACGGCGGCCAAACCCGCAGCTCGGCCTGCAGATTGCGTTTGCCAGCGACAGGCTCTGTAGGGGCGGCGCATGCGTCGCCCCTACAGGACCGTGCGAGAGTCTGCGAGGCGGATGCGACTGGCAGTGCGCTCCCTCCCAAGCGCCGCAAGGTGCGCCCTCGAGTTCGCCCGATCCAACCTCGTGATGGAAGGCGCGCGTGCCCACGCGATCCGGAACAAAGTGGCCGTTGGTAGCTCGACAGCCCCGGGGAAGGCTACCCCGTCGGAGGGGCCCCGCAGCGTGCAGGACGGAATACTCGTGTGTCTGGGAGGAACGCAACCTACTGCGAAGTCGAGTCAACCGAAGAGCGTATCGAGCACTTCCACCTTCGCCAGGCCGAACGCCTTGGCAACATCCCCAACGATCGCATCGAGCGTGCCGACGCTGATGCTTCTGTGTCGAGGCACCGTCACGCCATGCCGCCGCCCCTCCGGCGTCTCCGCGACGACGGTCATGTGACTTCCCCGGTTTCGACTGAGCCGTTAGCGGTAGTGCCGTCCGAGCAGCCTCGCAACCTCTCCGCCCGAGAGATCGCGTGGCAGCTTCATACCGCGATGGCCTCCTCTCGAACCAGGTGCAGTCGAATGACAGCCGGCGCTTCGCCATCGTCTTCAGGTCGTCCCAGTCGTCCCCTTCGGTGAAGATGCTGTAGCCCAGCGCACGCGCCTCGTAGCCCCCTTCCGGGGACTCCGTCACGTCGAAGATCACTTCCCTCGCCTTCATGGTCGCTTCCCCATCCTCGCCCCTTCCCTTATCGTTGCACCGGCGTCAGACACACAGGCATTCCGTCTTTTCCTCGATTTGCCCGGCGAGGACCGCTGCGGCTGCGCCGGCTTGTGGGGGCATGGTCGGCTTGTCCCTTCGTGCCTGTCAATCCTGGCACGCGGAAATGCGCCGGATTGCCCGACAGGTGTGCGTTGCGGCGTGGGTGGAGGGAGGCTGACCGACAGAACGCCCGCTCGCAGGACAGGCTGTCGCGTGCGAGATTTCGCAAGCGTGCGTAGGACGAAATGTTTGTGTGTCTGGGCGGGATCGCCAAGATACCCCTCATCGCGGCAGCCGGCCGAGCACCCCGCCCGCAGCCCCACGCCGGCGGCATTCCCTCCGCCCTCACCATCCGCACCGGTCGCCCGCCGCGCCGAGGCACCCGCAAGGAGGAAGGCAAGCCACCCATGGAACTCGACCCGTCCCGCGGCTGGGTCGGCGACTGGGACGAAACCCACTGGAACCAGGACCGCAACCCCAGCAACGGCCCCTTCAACCAAGTGGAACGGTTCGAGTACCCCCTCCCGACCCCAGCCCCCATCACCCGCGGTCAGCCAGCAGGCTCACGCTGGACCGGCGAGAAGCTCATCCGCTACAAGGGCTGGACCTGGAGCGGCGGCAACCAGCACGGCTTCACCTACCAGGCCCAAGCCATGCACCTCTGCATGGCCGCGGGCCTCAAGGAAATGCCCCAGTTCACTCGCGCCGAATCCCTCCGCGTGTGCGAAATCATCGACGAAATCAACCGTCAACGTGTTGAGAGAGGCTTTTTGTAGACACCTGCGACGGGGCGAGCCTGCCGCTAGCGTGCCTGTCGGCGCGACGGAGGGCGGGATGCGCTCCATCCGGAGTCCTGTCGTGTACGAGGGTGTCCCGTTGGGGCGAGGGCGTCTTGCCCCTCGCTCGCGCCGACAGGCGCGCTAGCGCCACAAGAACCGTTGCCTTCGGACAACGCTTCTTGCCCCAGCCCAAGCCGTCCCATCACCTAAGTCGAACCTCGCCGAGACGGCGAAGTCCGACTTGCCTGCTGGGTGTGACCTATCATCCGCTCCCAATCATGTCTCCCGCCCCCGCCAATCCGCCCATTCCCACGCCCGGCGCTCGGGTCCTCGTCCGTACCGCCGAGTGGATCGTGCGGCGCGTCGATCACGCCGCCGGCGGCTATCAGGTCACCTGCGATGGCGTCTCCGAACTCGTGCGCGGCCGCGAAATGGTCTTCTTGAGCGCACTCGACCAAATCGAGGCCCTCGACCCCGCCCAAACGCGCCTCGTTCCCGACACATCGCCCCAGTTCACGGACTCGCGCCTTTACATGGAAGCCCTCCTTCGCCAGGCGGTTCCGAACGACGGCGACATCCACATCGGCCACACCGCCGCCATGAACCACGTGCCCTACCAGCTCGAACCCGCGCGCCTTGCCCTTTCGCGGCCTAGGCAACGCATCCTCATTGCCGACGCCGTCGGCCTCGGCAAAACCCTCGAAGCTGGCATCCTCGTGAGCGAGCTCATCGCCAGAGGTCGTGGCCGCCGGATCCTTGTGCTGGCCGTCAAGAGCATGCTCAGCCAATTCCAGAAGGAGTTCTGGAACCGATTCGCCATCCCTCTCACCCGGCTCGACTCCGTGGGCATCCAGCGCGTGTGCAGCCGCATCCCCACCAACCACAACCCGTTCTACTACTACGACAAGACCATCATCTCCATAGACACCCTGAAGTCCGACGCTGAATACCGCACCTATCTCGAACAGGCGTCGTGGGACATCATCGTCATCGACGAAGCGCACAACGTGGCCGACCGCGGCACCTCCTCCCTCCGCAGCCGCCTCGCCAAGCTCCTCGCCCGCCGCTCCGACACCCTCATCATGCTCTCCGCCACCCCGCACGATGGCCGGGCGAGGAGTTTCGCGAGCCTCGTGCAAATGCTGGACGCCACCGCCATCGCCGACCCAGACAACTACACCACCCAAGACTTCCGCCCCGGCCTCGTCATCCGTCGCTTCAAGAAGGACATCCAGGACCAAGTTCGCGAAGCGTTCCAGAACCGCGATGTCCACGCTCTGAGATTCCCGGCATCACGCGCGGAAGAAGCCGCCTTCGATGCGCTACTCGAAGTGCAGAACGCCCTCGGAAGCGACCGGCAGTCCGCCCGAGACCTCTTCGTCGTCACCTTGGAGAAGTCCCTGTTTTCCAGCCCCGCCGCCTGCATCGAGACGATCCGCGAACGCCTCCGCCGGCGCAGCCCGGAGACGCAGGCCACGGAAGTCGAAGCCCTTGAACGCCTTCAATCCACGCTGGAACAGATCACGCCGGGCCATTGCGCGAGTTACCAATCCCTCCTCGCTGCCATCACCCAAGGCAAACCCTTCCGTTGGCAGGCCAACGACCCGGAAGACCGCCTCGTCATCTTCACCGAACGCATCGCCACCTTAAACTGGCTCAAGGCGAGCCTCGCAGAAGACCTCTCACTCCGCCCCGGCCAGATCGAAACCCTCCACGGCGGCATGAGCGATGTCGAACAGCAGCGAGTGGTTGAGGAGTTCGGCAACACCCTGCGCCCCGTGCGCCTGCTCATCTGTTCCGACGTGGCGTCGGAAGGCATCAACCTGCACTACAAGTGCCACCGCTTGATCCACTTCGACATCCCCTGGTCGCTCATGGTCTTCGCGCAGCGCAACGGCCGGGTGGACCGCTACGGCCAAACCGATGCCCCGCAGATCGTCTATCTCGTCACCGAAAGCGCCAATTCCACCATCCGAGGCGACACCCGCATCCTCGAAGTGCTGATCGAGAAGGACGAACAGGCATACCGCAACATCGGCGACCCTTCCGTCTTCATGGATGTCCACGACGTGCAGGAGGAAGAGCGCATCACCAGCCACGCCGTGGCGAGTGGCGAATCTGCGGCTGCATTCGACAAGCGCGTGACCCCAAAGGCAAGCGACGGCGAAGACCTGCTCACCATGTTCCTGCAAGGAAGCGGACCGAGCGCGCCGGCACCGCCAGCGACGCCGCCACAACCGTTCTCCCTGTTCGAGAACGACCTCCATTACTGCGAAACTGCCCTCCACCGCCTGCAACGAGAAGATGCCGGCCGGCGGCCCCTGCGCTTCGCGGTCGATGCAACCGCGGAAACACTCACCGTCGATGCCCCAGACGACCTCGTCGCCCGCTACGGTCGCCTGGCCGCAGAAGTCCTCCCCGCCAGCCAGCGCCTGCATCTCACTATCAGCCGCGCCCGCATGGAGGAAGCCATCGCCGAGAGCCGCCGCTCCGAATCCAACTGGCCGAACCTCCACTATCTCTGGCGCCTAAGCCCCGTCGTCGATTGGCTGAACGACCGAATGCTGGCCGCCTTCGGCCGCTTCCAAGCCCCTATCCTCGCAGGCGTGCCGGGCCTGGCGTCCGACGAAGCAGTCTTTGTCTGCTCGGGCCTGGTTCCCAACCGCAAGAGCCATCCCTTGCTTTACGAATGGGTCGGTATCAGCTTCTGCGACGGCGACTTCGCGACCGTAATCGACTTCCGGCAACTCGCTCGCCGCACCGGCCTCACCGGCAAAACCCTCATCAACCGCGAACAACCCGTCGATGCCGAAGCCCTCTCCAACCTCCTCCCCGAAGCCGTCGAGCGCGCCCGTAGCCATTTCATCGAGCGCCGCGACGCATTCGAATCCGCACTCAACGACCAACTCAACGAGGAGGTCGCAGGGCTCGATGCCTTCAAGGAGCGCCGCCTCGCCCAGTTGGAGGCCGAACTCGCCACTTCCCGACAAGCTGGCCAGCTCCTCCGCAGCCGAGCGGCCCAAACCCGTCGGGAAGTGGACGACATCCTTGATGAGTACTTGTCCTGGATTCAAGAAACCATGAGCACCGAGCGCGACCCCTCCATCAAAGTCGTCTGCGCCCTAACCCCCCTCGGGTAGCCCCGAAGCCGGGCACCTAACGGCGAATGGCCGAGACGCCCTCCTTTCGGAGGACGCCCACCGAAGAGGGACTGGCCAGACCGGAAGGCGGGCGTCTCGCCCCATTCGCACCGCCAAGGCGCCTCCCTCGAGGCGAGGGCCTCTGGAGGGAAGGCATCCTGCCATCTCTACGCCGCCAAGGTGTGCTTCGCAGAATGTCGGATCCAGGCGAGGGCCTCGGGTGGAGGGCGCTTCCGCCCTCCACCGTCCACCGCGCCGAAAGCCGCGAAAGCGCACGAAAACGGGTAAAGTCCGCCAGCAACTCGCAGCCAGTGCTTCAAAGCCGTGAACGTCCATGCAGCCATCGTTGACCAACGCCTCACGGGCATTTTGGAGCAGAATCCTGATTGGTTCCCGTGGCGCGACGAGAACAAGCGCCGCTCTGCCGCGTTCGTGCTGCTCTGCATGTCCACGTCGCTCGACCTGCCCCTCGATGAATGCGTGGACCTGCTGACGGAAGGCGGCAACGATGCCGGCGTCGATGGCCTGCACATGCGCGACGTCCATAGCCGAGATTTCACCGTCACCCTCTTCCAAGGCAAGTACAAGGTCCAAGACCTGAGCGGCAAGGCCAACTTTCCGGAAAACGGCCTCAAGGCGGCAATCCAATCAGCGGAAATCCTGTTCGACCCCCAGCGCCATGTAGAGATGAACCCCCGGCTCGCCCCCCGCATTGAGGAAATCCGATCGCTTATCAACGACGGACACATACCCAACGTGCGCTTCGTCTTGTGCAACAACGGGGTGAAGTGGCCTGCTCAAGCCGATCAATGGGTTCAGCAAGCGGAGAGCGACTTTGGCGACCAGCTCAGGCTCATCCACTACAACCACGCCAATATCGTCCAAACCCTGAGCCAAGGGCCACGCGTCGACACCGTGCTGACGCTGACCGGCGACATGGCTACCGAAAACCTGAACTTCACGCGAACGATCGTCGGCAGGCTCTCCGTCCACGAGGTGCATCGACTTTTCGGGGAGCATGGTGACCAGCTGCTGGAGCGCAACATTCGCCGCTACCTCGGCACAGGGAACCGAGTGAACGCCGACATCCGCGAGACTTTGCGGGACCCGGAGCGAGCCGCCAACTTCTACCTCTACAACAACGGAATCACGGCGATTTGCGACCGTCTTGCCTACAGCACGTTGCAGCGGGCCGATCACCGCGTGCAGGTGGAAGGCCTGCAAATCGTCAACGGTGGCCAGACGTGCCAGACCATTCACGAGACCTTGGCAGAGAGTTCCTTGCGCGCCGAGGACGCCTATGTCCTCTTCCGGTTGCACGAATTGCCACCAGACTCGAAGGATGTCGTCCGCGAGATCACGAGGACCACGAACAGCCAGACTCCGGTGGATCTCAGAGACCTGCGCTCCAACGACGAAGTGCAAAAGGCCCTTGCCCTGGGCATGGAACAGCTTGGCTACGGATACTGGCGCCATGCTCGCCAAGATCGGCCGGGAAGGGACGACTTCACGAGCGCGACGATTGCAGAGTCTGTGCTGGCCGTCTGGCGGGGACTCCCGCAGCAGGCGAAGTATCGGCGGCGTGACCATTTCGGCAAGCTTTACGGCTTGATCTTCGACGGCCTCAACGCGGCCCAAGCGCTGATGGCGGCAATGATCTTTCGGGAAGTGGAGCAGAGACGTCGCGTGGCTCAACCACCCGAATCGCCAGGTGAGCTCTTCTTCACACCGTACGCGTCACACCACATCGCCATGCTCATCGGCCGTGCGCTTTGCAACGAAAGCCAGATTGACTCGGGCGACATCTCGCATCGCCACTTCCACGTCCTGCGGAAGGCGCTGGCCGACGACACCGATCGCTACTACGCCTTGGCCCAAGAGTCCATCACTGCCGCCCTGCGCGCCTGCTACGGCGACCGCCCCATCTCCCTCCAGCAACTCGCCGCCACCTTCCGCCGCGGCGACCTGCTCGAGATGCTGAACGCCCAACTCGCCTGAGCCATGCCAAACACCTTCACCGGCATTCAGAACGAGAACGAGTTCTACAGCCACCATTACCTAGCCGAGGTTTTCGCCGGCGACATCAAGGACACCCTGGCCCGCTGGCGCAAGGAGGCCGCCGAAGCCAACGCAACCCCAACTCCAGATCGTGCCCTCCGCTCCTTGGCCCGCCCCTACCTGACCTTCCGCCAGCAATTCACTCGCGAGCGCCGCCACGCCAGCCGCATCGAACTCCAGCGCGACTGGTTCCGCCAGTTCCTCACCGCCCTCGGCTACTCCTACGAGCCAGCCAACCACACCCCCACGGGCAACGACGAAGACGAAATCCCCGTCCTCCACGCCGCCGGCATCCGCCAAGGAACGCCAAACCTGCTCATCCTCGGTGCCTACGACCCCGAAGGCGAAGACGAAGACCCGCTCTCTCTCCGTCCCCACCCCGACCAGTACCACGGCGAGGTCCCGCCACCCGAAGCCGTGCGGGCCGAGACCTGGGAAGACATCATCACCCGCCGCATCTTCGGCAGCGACCATCCCCCACGCTGGGTCCTGCTTCTCTCGCCCGGCCAAGCCCTCCTTCTGGAACGCGGCAAATGGACCCACCAGCGCCTGCTCCGCTTCGTTCTTGAAGACATCCTGGGCCGCCGCGAAGACGCCACCCTGCAAGCCACCGCCGCCCTCCTGCACCGCGACTGCCTGCTCCCCGCCGAGGGCATGAGCCTGCACGACAGCCTGGACGACAACAGCCACAAGCACGCCTTCGCCGTCACCGGCGACCTCAAGTACGCCCTGCGCGAATGCATTGAACTCATCGGCAACGAGGCCATCTGGTATCGCCGCGAAGTGCGCAAGGAGCGCGTCTTCCGGCTCGACGACAGGCTCGCCCAAGACCTCGGCCTCGAGGCCCTCCGCTACATGTATCGTCTGCTGTTCCTGTTCTACATCGAGGCCCGCCCGGAACTCGGCTACGCGCCCCTGCAATCCGAGGCATACCGCAAGGGCTACAGCCTGGAACACCTGCGCGACCTCGAACTCGTGCGCATCACCGCCCCAGACGCCCTGAACGGCTACTACATCCACCACACCATCCAGCAGCTCTTCCGCCTCATCCGCGACGGCTTCGGCACCGCGCCCGAACGGGAACTCACCGCCGCCCAACACCACACCTTCGAGATGCGCCGTCTGGACAGCGCCCTCTTCCGTGCGGGCGCAACGCCCTTGCTAGACACTGTGCGACTACGCGACGAAGTGCTCCAGCAGGTCATCCGCCTGATGTCCCTAACCCGCCCCCCCAAGGGCAGGAACAAGCGCCGCGGCCGCATCTCCTACGCCCAGCTCGGCATCAACCAGCTCGGCGCCGTGTACGAAGCCCTGCTCTCCTACCGCGGCTTCTTCGCCGAAGAAGACCTATACGAAGTGAAGCGTGCCGGCGAAGACCCAGACGAACTCGCCAACGCCTGGTTCGTCCCCCTGCACGAACTGCACAAGTACACCCAGGAGGAGCGCGTCTTCATCCCCGGCTCCATCCCCCAGAAGCTCAAGAAGCACGAGAAGGGGCGCTTCATCTACCGCCTGGCCGGCCGTGACCGCGAGAAGACCGCCAGCTACTACACCCCGGAAAGCCTCACCCAATGCGTCGTCAAATACGCCCTCAAGGAACTCATTCCCGACGACATGCCGGCCGAGCGAATCCTGGACCTAACCGTGTGCGAACCGGCCATGGGCAGCGCCGCCTTCCTCAACGAAGCCGTGAACCAACTCGCGGAGAGATACCTCCACCGCCGCCAGCGCGAACTGAACCAGCGCATCCAACAGGCCGACTACGCCGACGAACTCCAGAAAGCCAAGCACTACATCGCCGACCGCAACGTCTTTGGCGTGGACCTCAACCCAGTGGCCCAAGAACTAGCCGAAGTTTCCCTGTGGCTCAACTGCATCCACAAGGACGGCCACGTGCCCTGGTTCGGCTTCCAGCTCGTGTGTGGCAACTCGCTGGTGGGCGCGCGAAGGCAGGTGTATGCCAGCAAGCTACTCACAAAGGCCAGGCGGGCCAAGGAACGCTGGCACCAGTTCGCCCCCGAACGAGTCGCCAAATCCAAACCCGGCACCGTCTATCATTTCCTTCTCCCCGACCGCTGCATGGCCGACTACCGCAACAAGGCTGCCAAGCAATACGAAGAGGAGAACTTCAGCCGCATCCGCCAATGGCAGAAGGACTTCTGCCAACCGTTCGCCCCGGAAGACATTGCCGAACTGGAGCAACTTTCCGCCCGAGTTGACGACCTGTGGACGCTCCACACCGAGCAGCTCGCCCAAGACCGCCGCAAAACCGAAGACACCCTCCCCGTCTGGGGGATGCCCGCCCCAAAGAGCCGCCGCCAGACCAGCAACTCATGGAAGGACGACATCCACGACCAGGGCGTGTTCAGCACCGCCCCAGACACCCGCTCCGTGAGCCCCTACCGCCGCCTGAAGCTGGTGATGGATTACTGGTGCGCCCTGTGGTTCTGGCCCATCGCCAAGGCAGAGAGCCTGCCCACCCGCGACGAGTTCCTGACCGAAGTCAGCTTGGTGCTGAAGGGTTCCGTGTTCCAACCCGGCGTTGGCCCGAACCAGACCGCCGACCTCTTCGGCAAGGAATACGCCGCACACGCCGGCGACATCGCCAAGCGAATCGCCAACGAAATCGGCATGTTGGACTTGGACAAGCTCTTCGAGCAGTTCCCGAGGCTGAAGTTTGTGGACGAACTGGCCACGAAGCGACGATTTCACCATTGGGAACTTGCCTTCGCGGATGTGTTCTACACGGCACGCAAGGACGGCGAGCTTCGGGGTGGCTTCGACCTCGTGTTGGGGAATCCGCCTTGGGTGAAGGTGGAGTGGAAGGAAGCCGGCGTGCTGGGGGACTTCGATCCGTCGCTGGTGTTGCGGAAGCTCTCGGCGGTTGAACTGACTGAGGGCCGGGAGGAGGCGTTCGAGAAGCATGATGGGCTTGCAGAGGCGTGGATTGCCGATGTGGAGGAGGCGGAGGCCACCCACGCGTTCCTGAATGCGGCGCAGAACTATCCGGCGCTGGCGCATCAGCAGACGAACCTCTACAAGTGTTTCTTGCCGCAGGCTTGGATGATCCGCAGCGAGGATGGCGTAGCGGGCACCCTCCACCCCGAGGGCATTTACGATGATCCGAAGGGCGGCGAGTTTCGGCGGCAGGTGTACTCACGGCTCAGGGCGCACTTCCAGTTTGCGAACGAGAAGAAGCTGTTTGCGGAGGTCCATCACAACACGGCGTTCAGCGTCAACGTCTACGGAACGCCGCGGTCGGAGCCGGAGTTCGACAACATCGCGAATCTGTACGCGCCGGCAACGATCGCGGCAACGTTCGCGCACTCTAGCGATGGTGCCGTGCCAGGTCTGAAGGACGAGCACGGGCAGTGGAATCTCAACGGACACCGGTCGCGAGCGCTCGAAGTAGACCAAGGAGCCTTGGCCACTTTCGCGAAACTCTACGATGGCGAGGGGACGCCTCCGGAAGCAGCTCGGCTACCAGCACTGCACTCGCGTGAATTGCTAGCCGTGGTATCGAAACTTGCGGCACACCCCATAAGACTCGTCGACCTTGAAGGTGCGTACTATGTGACCGGCCATTGGCACGAGACCATGTCACAGCGAAACGGCACTATCCGTCGCGATACCAGCTTCCCGATCAAACCAAGGGAAATGGTCGTTTCCGGTCCGCATTTCTGGATCGGGAACCCATTTAGCAAAACGCCTCGGGAGCGATGTGAGAAGAGCAGCGACTACGACTGTTTGGACTTGCTGGGTTTGCCGTCAAACTATCTGCCACGAACCAATTATGTTCCAGCTTGCGACTGGGGCCAGTATTCCTCCCGAACACCAAACGTACCATGGAGCGAGGCGGATACGGACGAACCTGGCAAGGTCACCGGGTACTATCGCGTCGCCAACCGGGAGATGGTCGGGCCAAGTGCCGAACGGACCCTATCCACCGCTATCGTCCCAAGGAACGTGGCAGTGGCATCGGTTGTTGCGACAGCGTTCCGCCGTATGTCCGACTGCGTTGACTTTGCCGCCGTCTCGTTGTCGATCGCTCTCGACTTTCTTATCAAGAGCACCGGAGCGGACCATGTGCGCAGTTCTTGGCTCAACAGGCTTCCTGTGCTTGCGGACGATTGTCCGCCGGAAGTCCGCAGCGCTTTGCGTGTGCGAGCCCTTAGCCTATGTTGTCTGACCGTCCACTACGCCGAACTTTGGGAGGAACTTTGCGGCGAGCCCTCTGGATCGGAATCGGGCGACCAACTCATTGGCAACTTCAAGCGCGACGCATGGACAAGCAATAGCCCATGCCTCCCAAGGACATTCTTCGCCGACCTGACCCCTAATTGGACCCGCAACGTCGCCCTCCGAACCGACTACGCTCGTCGCCAAGCCCTCCTTGAAATCGACGTACTTGCCGCCAAAGCCCTCGGCCTAACCTTGGACGAACTTCTAACCATCTACCGAGTGCAGTTCCCCATCATGCGCCAATACGAAGCCGACACTTGGTACGACGCCAACGGCCGAATCGTCTTCACCCCTTCCAAGGGCCTCCCAGGCATCGGCCTCCCCCGAAAACCCATCAAACACGACACCTCCTACTCCATAGACTCCCCCACCCAAAAGGCCAACAAAACCGCACTCGGCTGGGAAGACGTACGCGCCATGCAATCCGGCACCATCCACCGCCAAATCCAAGACAACACCCTACCCACCGGCCCCAAAACCCGCACCATCACCTACAAAGCCCCCTTTACCCTCCCCAACCGCGAAGACGATTACCGCGCAGCGTGGAAGCGCTGGGACTCCGCAGATGCTGGCGGGGCGGGCACCAGCTAGCATGGCAAAGGCCCGACATCTGATTCTCCTAGACAAGGCCATGAATGCATGCCTCGCGGCAGTGGAGATCTACAACAAGCCTCGTATCGCGTACCGCGAGGAAACCTTTGCTATCCTCATGCTCAACGCGTGGGAATTGCTACTAAAGGCCCATGTGGTACAGCGAAACCACGGTGACCATCGATCGATCGAAGTCACCGAGTTCGTGAGAAAAAAGGATGGCACCCAGGGTAAGCGAAAGCGCCGCAAGCTGAGCCGCTCAGGAAGTCCTATCACAATCGGGTTGCAACATGCCATCAATTTGACGCGCAATTACGATTCGCGGTCGTCCATCGACGATGCGTGCGTTGCCAACCTCGAATTGTTGACAGAGATACGCGATAATGCGATACATTTTTACAATGTTGAATTCGAATTCGCGAAGCGCATCCATGCTGTGGGCACTGCGTCCTTGATGAACTTCGCGACTGCCGCGAACGAGTGGTTCGACAAGGATGTCACTGACTACAGCTTCCACATTCTCCCGGTGGCCTTCCAGCCCCCAGATACCGCCAATCTTCTGGGTAGATCGCGCCAAGTAGCGGTAAAAGGGCTATTGGAGCACATCGCGTCACAGGAGCGTAGCCCGTCGTTTCAAGGCGGTATGTATGAGGTGACGGTGCCCGTAGAGTTACGTTTTGTTCGGTCACGTGCTAGGGACGCCGTGCCGGTCCGTGTCGTGACCGACAATGACCGAGCCGTGCCCGTAGCGATCAAGGAGGACGACGTTTGGCAGCAGTATTCTTGGGATTATAAAGTGCTTACGGACGAGCTTAGGGCGCGATATTCGGATTTCGTTCAGAACCAGCGTTACCACGACATTCGCAAGCAGATCGAGAAAAGCGGAAAGCACCATCGCGTACGGTACCTTGACCCAAGGAAGAAGGTTGGTACCCGAAAGGCCCTATATCACCCCGGAATCCTTACCGAGTTCGACAACCATTATACGAAACGATAGGCACCGCGGCGTAAGCTCCATCGCGTTGGTGATGGTCAGGGGGGCCTATGGTGTGCATGGTTCGATGGGCCGAGACGACCCTGGGGCAAAGCCGGGTGATCATTGTGTCACGAGCGGCACCGTTTTTCCGCGGCAAGGAAATGCGACGAGCGCCTTCGGACACACAAACGTTTCGTCCCTCGCATGAAGGGCATGATGTCCTACACCGTTGCTTGTACCGTACGCCTAGGTCTTGGAGCCTGCCGCGGAGACCAGGGACGAGCGTCCCACGGGACAAACAGTGCGTCCTACGTTTTCGGTGGGACATCTCCCGAAGGCATTCCTTCCGCGCAAGCGTCTCCTTTCGCGGCCTCCGCACGCGAGGCTCGTGTGCTGTCGTTGTCCCCCGGCTGGATCGATCAGCCCGATGGGTTCCAAGGGACTCGGAACGAGCCTTGGCCAGGTGCGGAATCCACATGGGCCCACGCTTCCAAGGCGGCGGGAATGGAAGCGGGCTTCTGTGGAAGATGTCCCACGGTGTGTAGGACGAAATGTGTGTGTGTCGGGATCGTCGGCTTTGCGCATGTCCTCGTTCGTTACTTTCGGTGGCTGATTAGCGGCTACCATCCATTTCCACCCTTGGCAGGCTAGCAGCCTGTCGGACTTGAGCGGCAAGCGTGCATGGAAGGGACTTGGTGCCCATTTGAACGATGCCCTTTGTGGCTGTTCAGACGGGGCCGTTTCGGCTGAAATGGGGTCGCATCCCGCCATCGGCCGCCGATGGCGTCCGGAGGCATTTTTTTTGGCCCCTGCAGTGGCCGCCGGCGCACCGAGTTCACCGTCCCTGTGACCCCGTCAGGCCTGTGCAGGCGTCGTCCGCCAGCACCCGATCCCGGCGAACCGAGTGCGCCGGGCATCGAATCCACGTCCGCCACCAGCTCGTTGCGGTCGCTCGCGCTCACGCTCACACGAGAACCCAGCACCAGCTGACTGCCGTCCGCGTCCACCGCCGCCTGGGCGTTGTACGCCTGACGGTACTCATGGCGCCGGCTCTTGCACATCAGCGAACTGTCGGCATCCGTCAGGTTGACCTGCTCCTCGTCCCGCGGCTCCTCTGCAGGCGCCTTGATCGGCTTCCCCTTGCGCGAACCCTCGCGCTGCTCCCGCGCCTCCACCTTGCGCTCGTACTCCTCACGCTCCGAGTCCGCACGCGCCTTCGCCCGACGCTCCAGCTCCGCACAGGCCTTGTCCAGCTTCGCCTTCAGCGTCTCCCGGCGCGACAGCTCCTCCGGCAGACCCTGCGGCTCCGACCCGACGTCCGCGTCGTCCCGCTCCGCACGATCCAGCAAGCCCTTGATCTCAACCCGCAACTGCTCGCGCAACTCCCCCGCACGGTCATGGCGGATGCTGTTGCGCTTGTTCGCGTTCGCGTCCACCTTCGTGCCGTCAACGCTCACCGTCCCGACACGCAGCAGCTTCAGTTCCTTCGCCAGCAGCAGCACCTCCAGGAACGCCGCCGTGACCGCGTCGAAGTTGTTGCGCCGAAACGTGCAGATCGTGTCGTGATCCGGGTGGCAGTTCGCCGCCACGTACCGAACCCCGATGTCCCGGTAGGTCGCGCGCTCGATCCGCCGCGAACCGAAGATGCCGTTGGCATAGCAGTAAATCAGCAGCGCCAGCATCGTCCGAGGGTGGTACTGCGCAGAGCCCGTGCCGCGCTCGTTCACCCGGAACCTGCCCATCGGAACCCGCTCCACCGCCTCGACCACGAAGTGCGCAAGGTCGTCTTCCGGCAGCCAATCCCGCATGTCCGGCGGCAGCAGAAAAGGCTGCGATCGGTCCCGCTGCAAGAACTTCGGCATCTACCCGCAAACCCCGTCGACTCGGAAGACGCCATTGTAAAATCTGCGCCCCAAGTCCGACAGGCTGCTAGCTAGCGTCCCGTAATCTCGTGGCGTCGCCTTTCTACGGTTTCGTAGAAATCGTCGCGGTGCATGTCCTTTCCTGAGCGGCGACACTCGACTAGACTAACTCGAACGATCTCGCCACTGTCTCGTTCGTCGGTTCTGACCCATTTCGTATATGTTCTATAGATCTCACCTTGGTGCTTTAGCAATTGATGGAAAGCGGCAATCGCGTCCGGTATCTGCGACTCTAGATTCTCACATACAACCTGAGCGTAAAACTGTGCCAGGCCTTCGATGATTGCGATATCCGTCGATGCAAACTGGTTGGTCGGCCAATCGTATCCGTCAATATCATATCCGATGTGTGTGTAAGCGTGTGCTAACTCATGTGCTAGAACGACGACGGTAAGGCCCTCTAGGGGAATCGAGTACAGTACAGAGAATATCCCGATGGCCAACCAATAGACATTTACTTCGTGCCGATGAAGGAAGTAGGCACCTAGTACGTCCTCGTCTATGTGGCGAACGGCTTTGCCTAGGTCATGGTTCTTCAGTAGCTCGATCCATGCTTTGGCGGTGTCGTGAACCATCCGGAACTCGCGTGGACGGGCAGGACCCACGATTTTGCCATCGTCGTCCCTCACTCGATCGCGAACGGATTCCATGAAACGGGTGCCTTCTTCGACCGCATGCAGGAGCGATCGATGGAACAGGAGGACTTCTAGGCCGGATGCGCGATGGAGCACGTCGTACAGCGGTGTCGGCAGTCCGTCGGTGACGCGAATCGGGACTTGGCGCCCGAGAAGTTGGAACCCGATTTCGGTGGTTAGTTGGTGTCGTACTTTCTGGTTCCATAGCCCGACAGTCCGTTCGACCTTGGCCCGGCACTCGGGCAGCACTTGTGCGAGGGATTGTTCCCATGGTTCGCCGAGAACAGGCGGGTTGTCGGCGTGATAACTGGCGTAGTATCGATTGGAGTCTCCCCATGCGTTGATGCGCCTTCGCATACTTTGTCGTCCTCCGGCATTACGGTGCGTGGTCAGCACTTTAGCCGGCTTGGGTTCGGTTGGCGACCTCGTCTTCGTAAATGCACCTCTGGTTGGCGCGGGACGGTACGAACACGAACGGGCTGGAAACAATAAGGGCGCACCGTTGCCAAGGGTTCGCCAGTGGACGCCTCCCGACACACAAACATTTCGTCCGATGCACGAAGGGGACTGCTCTCGCACATTGGTGCTCGCTCTACATCATCGGCGACAAAGGACAGGATCGCCATGAAGTGTTTCGTCATGCAAGTGGCTTGGTAAGCGCCTTAGTCCGAGTCGGGTTCGACAAGTACCGGATCGTCAGCTCACCGGCGGCGTGGGGTGTGCTGTTTGCCGCGGTCGGCGGGCGACTGGCAGCCAAAGATGCCAGATTGTGACCGGCCCGGGATTGTGGGACTGCGACTTGGGGTAGGTGAAGGATCGCCCGTGTCGGGTGCGTGCGAGGTCTGTTGGGGTGGTCGGGCCAACTTGCACCGGGAGCTCTTCAACCTTGTGGGGGTCGGGCTGCGATCTATGGACCTTCGACAGCGCGGTGGTCAGCAGGGAGAACCTGAGGTCCCGACACACAAACATTTCGTCCCGCGCACGAAGGGCGTGATTTCCTACACCGTTGCTCGCCATTGTGCGCCTGGGGCTCGGGAACCTGCCGCGGAGACCGGCGGGGGTAAGCCCTCTTGGAAGTCGACGTACTTACCGCAAAAGAGTCGGCCTAGCCCATCTTTACCAACAACCCCGTGATTTTCGCCCGATCTTGCGGTGATTGACGGTTTTGGGGTCGGCAACTCGTTGTTTTCCGGTTCCTGGTGGGGTGGATCGACCGATGTAGTGCCATAATAGGGTGGTGTCGGTTGACATGGGTGGCCGGCGCCGCTACCGCCACCCGCCATGTTCATCCGCCGTACCCTCACCCGCCGCACCGGCGGCCAGGACTACCACTCCCACCGCCTCGTGCACAGTCGGCGCGACGGCGCCAAGGTCCGCCAGCGCACGTTGTTGAACCTCGGCAGCGATTTCGACCTGCCTGTGGAGGAGTGGCCGGAACTGTGCCGGCGCATCGACGAGATCTTGAACGGCCAGGCGCCGCTCACCGACGATGCGCCGGCTGCCGTCGAGGAAGAAGCGCAACGGATCGGGGCGCAACTGCTGGCCCGCGGCCGGGCGGGGGACGCCGAAGCGGTGCGTGATCCGGTCCGTGTGGACGTGGCGTCGCTCGAGTTGACGCGCCCGCGCAGCGTGGGCGTCGAGCAGGCGGGACTGTGGGCGGTCGAGCAGGCGGGACTGTGGGCGGTCGAGCGGTTGGGCCTGATGGAGTTGCTGTCGACCCTGGGCATCAACGCGTCGCCGTGCACGGCCGCGGTGGCCTCGATCGTGGCGCGGCTTGCGTACCCGGCCTCGGAGCGGGCCACGCACGCCTGGCTGCGCGAGCGCAGTGCCTTGGGGGAGTTGCTGGGTGTGGACTTCGAGACCATGGGGGCGATGCAGTTGTACCGGGCCTCGGATGCCTTGGTTGCCCACCGCGAAGCGATCGAGGCGCATCTGTTCGAGAGCGCCATGGACCTGTTCGACCTGGCGCCGACGGTGACGCTCTACGATCTGACCAACACCTATTACGAGGGCGATGTGGCGGATCAGCCCGAGGCGCGGCGGGGGCATTCGAAGGAGAAGCGCAGCGACTGCAAGCTGCTCACCCTGGGGCTGGTGCTGGACGGGGGTGGTTTCGTGCGGCGTTCGCGGGTGTTCGCGGGCAACGTCAAGGAAGACCGGACGCTTTCCGGCATGCTGGACGCGCTCGGGGCACCGCCGGGGTCGCGGGTGGTGCTCGACCGGGGCATCGCCACCGAGCGACAGGTCGACTGGCTGAAGGCGAACGGGTACCGCTACATCGTGGTCTCGCGCGAGCGCAAGCGCCGCTTCGAGCCCGAGGCGGCACTCGCCCACCGCACCCGCAGCGGCGGGGTGGTGCATCTGGAGAAGGTGGACGACGCCGAGGCGGGCGAGGTGCGCCTGTACTGCTGCTCCGAGCAGCGTGCCGAGAAGGAGCGCGGCATGGCCGAGCGGTTTGCGCAACGCCTGGAGCGGGATCTCGATGCGATCAACGAGGGGCTGTCGCGGCCGCGCACGCAGAAGAAGCCGGAAAAGATCTGGCAACGCATCGGCCGGCTGGTGGAGAAGAGCCGCGGTGTCGGCCAACACTACGACATCGCGGTGGCAACCGACGAGAGCGGCAAACGGGCCGTGGCGGTGACCTTCCTCCGCACGCCGGTGGCCGGGACGATGCTCACCCATCCGGGCGTCTATTGCCTGCGCAGCAACGAGACCGACTTCAGCGAGGAGCGCCTGTGGCGCACCTTCACCCTGCTCACGGATGTCGAGGCGGCGTTCCGTTCCCTGAAATCCGAACTGGGCCTGCGCCCCATCCATCACCGCAAGCCGCGCCGTGCCGAGGGCCATCTGTTCATCACGGTGATCGCCTACCAACGGGTCCAGGTGATTCGCACCCGTCTGGCCGAGCGCGGCGACGGGCCGATGCGCACGGCGAACTGGACGACGCTCAAACGGATTCTCGGCGGCCGTCAGCGGGTGACCGCGACGTTCAAGCGCGCCGACGGACGCACGCTGCATGTGCGCAAGGCGACGCGCCCGGAACCGCAGCAGAAGGCCATCCTCGATGCCTTGGGGATCCCCTCCTCAGCCGGGGGGACACACCAGGCGGTCGTCTGAGGGGAAACCATCACGTCGGGCACGAATGTAGTGCCATGCGCGCGATTCGGTCAACCTAAATTGTTGAGATACAACAGTTTATTTTTTTCGTTGGTAAACTTGGGCTAGCCTTGGACGAACTCTGGGGGGCCTTTCCATCTTCGCTGGCCCGCGTCGAAGGAAATCCTCGCCCTAGGATGATAAACCGGCCCCTGGCGATGGGCCCTAGCCAAAGGGCCTGAAGCCCGCAGCCGCCGACGGGGATCTTGCTCGCCGCGAGCCCGCCCTCGCTCAGCGAGGCCCCGCGACTTCAAGCCGGACAAGCACGCGGACTTGGTTCAACACGAAATCAGGCGCGAGCGAACTAGCGCCCCAACAGTCTGGAGTGGGAGTTCCGCGTGTGGCGACCGGTGCTGGGCCGTCACCGAGCCCAGCGCCACTCCGAGTGAGTGGCCGGCATGTTCGCGAACAGGGAAGCCCGGCTAGATGACGTGTCCTGGCTTTACCGAGACGAGGGCTTCAGGTCCGTGGATAACGAGGTCCCGACACACAAACATTTCGTCCCACTTGCGCGGGGGGTGAGCTCGCACGCGAGCAAGCCCTGTCCCTCGTGGGCACTCCACACGCGGACTGGGCGGGGTCGGCTATAGCGAGTCCGCTTCGGCCAAGATGCGGCGGCAGTCCTCGACGACGGTCCTCCCCAGTTGGCGCGAAAACGACTCGTCGATGTCGTAGTCAGCCTGCGCACGGCGCATTCTGCATAAGTCCAGCATACGGCCGATCTGCCGGATAGGAGCATTGGCTCCCCCCTCGAATGCTCTTGCGAGCGCCAGGTGCTGGGAGCCACCCTCCGGGATGGACATCCGTTCATCCCGTGCTGTGCACCGGCACCGATGGTAGGCGGCGTAGTAGGCCCGGCTTGCGGCATTTCGCCAGTCGACCTCCAAGTTGCCGCGTTCCAGTTCGATCGCTGCTTCGAGCAACTCTTCAGGCGTTACCGCCATCCACAACCCCCACGAATCCACCAACCATCAGCCGCCCTGGATCGGCAGACAGGTCGGCCCGTTCGACCACGGCTCCGGCCAGGCGCCAGTTCATCGACGACGCAATAGCCGGAGTGCATCGCACACCTCGGTCGCAAAGGAACGTGTCGTCGCGGAACCCGATGCCGGCCGACAGGGTGCGCACTCCTTCCTCTCGTTGGATTGCCGTCATCTGTTCGATCAGCTTCTGGACACCCGCTTCGCTCATCGGTCCAGCCGCGACCGCCGCTGACAGTCTGCGTGTGACGTTGCCCATTCTGTGGGGATGATCGGGCAGGAGCTTGTCATGCCGCCTGCAAACTTCCACCGCTTCTTCGATGCACCCGGACATGAGTGCCGCTTGGACGGTTTGCCTAAGCAGTGCCGGGTCGTTGGGATGGACGCGCAGTCCCTGACGCGCAACATTCAACGCTGCTTGGTTTTCGTCCAACAGCGTAAGCGAGGTTGTGTAATTGACCCAGATCGCCACCTCGGAGCCTAGATCGAGGGCAATGCGATAGTGATCCCGCGTGGCGGCTAGATCGCCGCGCACTGCGCCAATTGTCCCCAGCAAGAGGTGCGCCCACGGCGCATCGGAGGGCATCAGTTGGCGTGCCTCTGCGGCGATTCGTCGCAGGGCGAGCTCGTCAAGCACGGCCGATCGCGCGGTCGTTTCGACTTGCGTCAGAAGCTCGTTCGCTTTGGGGGCTGCCGCCGCGCCAAGGGCCATCGACCACCTTCGGTCGCCAACGCGTGAGGACTGCAAGCGTAGCACGCCGGTGGTCCAAGTTGGGCACACGCCCTTCGTAGTCCCTCCCGACACACAAACATTTCGTCCCGCGCACGAAGGGGCTGATCTCGCACATCGGTGCGCACCCCACATCATCGGCGACGTAGGAGAAGCCCGCCGCGAAACATTTCGTCGTGCGCCGGCGGCTTGGTAAGCCCCTCAGTCCGACTCGACGGAACTGGATCGTCAGCTCACCGGCGGTGTGGGGTGCGCTGTTGCCGAGTGTCGGTGGGTGGCTGGCAGCCATAGATGCCAGATTGAGACCGGCCCGGGGTTGTGGGACTGCGACTTGGGGTAGGCGAAGGATCGCCCGTGTCGGCTGCGGGCAAGGTCGGGTGGGGTGGCCGGGCCAACTTGCACCGGGAACTCTTCCACCTTGTAAGGGTCGGGCTTCGACCCGTGGGCTTTCGACAGGGCGGTGGTCAGCAGAGGGCTGATTGTCGAGCCGTCCCGGACGTAGGCAAGCATGAAGGCCTCCCGTCTGGCCCAGGCGTACTCGCCGTCGAGGAAGCGGCGAAGCCCATTGTCGCAATAGCGCTTGAGTGTCTGTCCTGCGGCGGCGTTGAGGATCTTTGCCTCGGCGACCAAGGGGAAGCGCCGGTCATCCGAGAGGACGATGGAGAGGTCCGGCCGCCTTTCGATGTGCGAACCGTCGAAGCTGATGCTCTCCGTTCCCCGTCCGACCGATACGACAAGCTGGCGCCAAATCGCATCTTGGTTGATCAATCCATTCAGCCGCGCCTGCAGCAATGCGGTGACTGCGGGTTCTTCGCCTATCGCCACCTCGCTTGGGTGGTCTCGCCGGATTTGATCGAACGCCCTCTGCAACACTTCGGCGATGGCCAGAAGGTGTTCATCTTGCATCGCGGGCAACGGCAGAATCGCGCCACGAGTAAGCTCCGCGACCTGTTCGGGTCGAGGTCGCACAGCTCGACCTCTCACGCGGTGTCATGCCCCTTTAGCGTGCCGATATGCGACCAGGCGATGCGCTGCGCGAGAAGGCGCGCCTGTGTCGTGCTCCAATACCGGCGTTGTGCCAGACGTCCGACAAGGAGTTGGTTGGGGTCGTTCTCAAGGATGATCTCGGACGCGGCTGTGGCATCGGCGGCGCTGATGAGTCCCGCCCAATCGGTCGTCGCGGGTATTGGCACTGGACCGCGGCGTGCTGCGCGCACGGAGATGGCGTGCCATGGCGACGTTTCCATGGGAGGAAGCTGTTCTACGGCGAGCGTTGACCCGAAGCGCTTGCTCCAGGGTGCGAGTTCTTCTTCGAGCACTCGACAGAATCGCGCTTTGTCTGCGTCGGTAGGCACGGCTTGCGCATTCCGCTTGTTCGCCGCGAACGGCAGGTTGAATTCTAACGTGTCGGAGATGGTTTGCAGGTCGCGTTCGCTTAGGCCGTAGAGGTCTGCGACCCACTCGTCCACATCGTCCCAGGCTACGTCGCCTGACGTCAGTCCTTCTGTCAACGTTGCGACCTCGACATGGTGCGATGGATTGAGCGTGTCGAAGTCCAGAATGGGGATTCGATCCAGCGTCACTTTCTCGACCACGTCCCTTTCGACACCGAACTTGCCGCTGGTGACCAAGGCGAACCAAACTATGATCCTGCTTCCGAGGACTAGGCCAAGGTATCGAGCGAGCAAGCCTGCATTCGCGTGCCGCTGGGTGCTGTAACCGTGGTAGCTTTGGCTGTAAACGACGTTTTGGTCCGAGACTCCGACGCGGACTCGACCAGTCCGCGCGGATGCTGATTCGTGAATCACCAGCAACGGTCCGGAGAATATGTCGGCCGAGCGTTTGCGATGGACGCGATCCAGCGTGAAGCGGCTCAATGCTTGTCTATCTATGTACAAACCCGAGAAGGATTCAGGCGTAATCTCCGGCAGCCCTTGTAGTTCGCTCGCGTCGTCCCCGCGAGACCCGTCCGCTTGCATCCGGCTAGTTGCCCTGAGCTTCTGATAGCCGTTGCCGCTGCCTCGCATCCGCCCACGCCTAACGCAGAGCCTCTCGCGCCAAAACTCCTCGAGCGTTGGGAGCCCTTGCGCCCGGATCCGCTCCACGATCCCGAGGTCGACCTTCGAACCACGGAAGAGGATTTTGAGGGTATCCGGTGTCTCGCAAAGCTGCCTTGATGCCACCACTTCGGCGCTGATCGCGTCTATGCGCATGTTGCCCGCGCCATTCAAGGAGCCCTCAAGCCGGGGACTCACGAATCGGAATCCCGCCTCGACACCCGGCGTTCTGTTGGTGGCGAACAGGATGCAGAACGGTGCCGAAATCTGTGGCCAGACCTGCGTCCGTCGCAACTCCGCGCCGTTGATGACAGAGGTGACATCCAGGGCCTCGAACAGGGCTTGGCGAGCGTCCGGCATTCCGTCGCCTTGCTGAAAGAGCAGGCGGGCATGCAGTGCGAAAGCGATCTGGCCGCTTGGTTTTGCCCACTCCATCGCGCGCCACACGAAGGGCAGGTCGAGTCCCTCGTTTGGCAACCGCGGTGGGGAGTCGATCCCCCGCTGGGCTGCGATGTGGGCAACCTTTTCCCGGACATGCTCCCATCCCGGCAGCTTCGTGCTGCTGGCCCAAGGTGGGTTGCCGATTACGAGGTCGTATCGGTTTGCGTGCTTTGCGCCGACAGCGGGGCCGAGACTCCCGAGTTCCTTCCCCTTCGCTTCGCCCGGTTCCGTGACGCGGTGCAGCACCGTATCGCGCAGGTCGTCGAACGCTAGCTTGTCCACCGGCCTCGGCTCGGGATCGAGTTCGATCGACAGGAGATACAACCCCAGTGCGGCAAACCGCAGGGCGCCCTCGTTGATATCGAAGCCAACGAGTTGCTCATAGAGGATTTGCCGTAGGGTGTCGGTGTCCGGTCGGCTGCCGTCAGATCGCCAATGCTCGGCAACCAGTTCCCGGAATGCCGTCAGCAGGAACATGCCGGCGCCGGCGGCAGGATCCAGGATTTTGGCCGTCTTGGCATTGCCTTGTCGCTGCAATGCTCGGAAAGACGCTTGCACCATCAACTCGGCGATGGGCCGCGGCGTGAAATAGCCCCCTTCGCGCCGCTGCTTGCGGCGGGCATGGTCTCGCATGTAGAGCTCGTAGGCTTGACTTAGCACGCCCACGGGGATGTGGGCGAAGTCGAGGTTGTCCCACTTCTCCTGCCAACCGAGAGAGAGCTGGCCGCCGTCCAGCGCCCGTCTGAGTACATGGCCCAGAACGCGGAGCCCGCTTGGGGGCAGTCGGTCGAATGTCCCCTTCGACAAGGGCAGCAAGTCGCCGTTGAACGTCGCGTCAAGCCAATCGGAGGTGGCTTGCGCCAGACGCGGCGTGTCGAACAGGTGCGCTGACGTGCTCGGTCCTGACATGCCCTCCGGCAGCAGGTCGCGATCCGCTAGGAAGCGGGTGAAGAGGGCACGGCCAACCAGTGAGATTGCGTCCTCATCAGAGATTTCCAGCTTTCTCAGCTCTTTCATCGATCCCGTCAGCAGCCTCAGCACCACGCTGGATATCCATTTGCGCTGGGCGATGGCCTGCCCGGGCCGCAGGTTGGCTAGCTGCGAGAAGGCCGCGCCCTTGACGGGTCCGTTCGGCAAATCGACTCTGGCCTGTCGTAGCAGCCTCCCGTCGAGCGCAATGCGGAAAACCCGCAAGCTGCCCGGAGCCACCACACCGAGATACGGCGCGTCGCCACGCATGGCAAGCAAACGGCGGATTTGCTGCAGTTTGGCGTCGTCCACTGAGTCCGCGTCGATCAGGAACGCCAACGGGGCGCCCTGCCACTCGTACACCGCATCCACGGTGCGACACGCCGCGTCGCCGTTGCGGCGAGCGGTCTGTAGCGTTGCGTACGGCAGGAGCTCGGGGCCGTCTTGTTCGAAGAAATACAGGGTTTCAGGATCCGCTCCGAACCCTTGGACCGTAGCCGCCATGTCCTCCGAGCGCACGTCTGATCCAGCCCGTCCCTGCTCTTCATTGCCACCGAAGCTGCTCGGCGGACTCGCCCAAGTCGCCCTGTGTCGGACTATAGCGCAGCTATGCCAAACCTCCCGACACACAAACACTTCGTCCCGCGCACGAAGGGTGATCTCCCACACCGGTGCATGCCATGCAGACGTTTCGTCTCCACGTCTTGCACGTTAGGTCAGCCGCGGATAGGCCGCTGGCGCTTGCCCTCGCGCGTTTCGGCCCACTCCAACATGGCATTGCCGACCTCGCTCCAAGCTAGGTCTGCCCGCGACGTTGGCATGCTCCCCTGCGGGAGGGCGTGTCTTGGCCTTTCACGGTGCCCACAATGACGCACAGACCCCCTCGTGCCACACTCTCACGGCTACGGGCGGCTTCGTTCGTCCTAGTCGAGCGTTGAGTGGATTTCAGTGGCCGCGATGGGCCGCCCCTCCTAGTTGTCCTGTGCTACGCTCGCAACACCGTTCGCGTGGCTGGCTGAACGCATGGATCGTCCTCAACTGCGGTGCCGCCAACCGCGCGACGACACAGGACGCCACGTTGCCGCCGCCCGACCGCCGCCGCTCGCGTCGCCGTCGCTCCCACAACGAGAAGCGGCGTCTTATCCCCGAGCCAGGCGACGACCTCATCGGGCGGTTGCTGGCAGCCGTCCGATACGAGGGCAGTCCCAAGCACAAGCGGCGCCCCCATTTGTTCGGTCTCGATCCTTTCAATGGCACGAGGGACGACGCCACCCCTTGCGACGACGCCGACTTTGGGCCCGAGCAAGTCGCTGACATTCCGGTCTTGATCCGACGAGGCATCCGCTCCGGCCTGATCGGCCACACGGGGCGTCTCCTTTGGACCGTGGCCGACGATGGATGGATCTTCGAGGCTCGCGAAACGAACCGCGAGACCGCCGAGTTCCACGGCTATCCTGTGCTTCCCGAAGAGTCCGTCGCACGCCTCGTGTTCGACCGCTTCGCGCATTGGGCGGATGATGGGGGCACGCCCGCCGACCGTGCTGCGGCCGATGCATGTCGACTCCGGTACGGGTTCCCGTGACCAACCAATTCCAGATTCTCGTTGAGCCCCGGTCGGGCGACGGCGACCCGACGGTGCGTCGATTGGCGATCCGCCTCGGCGACGCTTGGCTCACCCAACTGGTTCGCCGCCGAAGCGAGAGGCCCGATCACTTCCTCGAAGCACCTCCCCTGCCACTAGCGTTCTGGTTTCTGGACAACTGGTGGCGCATTCGTTGCGAGCCGCCGCCACCTCAGCGCGACTTTCCCGCCCATTGGCGCATGGCGCATCACTTGGCGTCTGTCGGTGCAGGCTATCCGTGGCCCAACGTTTCGCTCTGGGGGGAGGGCTCTCGATGCGCTGTCATGGTCCATGCGGATGCGAGCAACTTCCAGCGCTCCCTCCGCTTTGTTGCGGAACCCGCGCTTGAGTACGTTGCTGCCACGACCGTGGAGAACGCGATTGACGCCTTCATCAACTGCGTGCTACAGGAAGCCGGTTCCGACTGCGACGGCCTCGATCAAGAATACCAAGACCTGCTTGCGGAGCGCGCTGACCCGGGCGTCACTCGCTGGCGCCGGCTCGAGGCCCTCCTCGGCTTCGACCCCGACGCCGCCCCGGAAGGGTTGGTTTCTGACTTTGAAGCCATGATTGGACGATACGGCGCGCAGGGCATCGAGGAAGCCGCGCTCGCGGAGCGAGGGGCGCAGTCCAACAACGGGCTTCAGAGCACTCTCCGCGCCGCCGAGACCTCCAGAGTGATCCTCCGCATCCCACTCAGCATTGGTGACATTGAGCTCGGCCATTCCCCAGTCCACCCGCCGTGGAGATTGGCCGTTGGCGCTGCGCGCGAACTGCGGCGGCGCCTGCGGGTGCCAGCCGGGCCGATCCGGAACCCACGTCTCAGCGAGGTTCTAGGCATCAACGTAAACCACGTCGCCAAGCAGCGCAGTTGGCCAGGCTCAATACCCTACGGACTCCGCCTGCGCGACGCGTCCGGGAACGGCAACAGACTCGCGCTCAGGTCGCGCTGGTCGCACAGCCGGCGCTTCGAGCTTTGCCGCAGCCTCGGCGATATGATCTGGTCCGGTAACGACGCCCTCGGCCCCCTCACTGCGGCCAAGTCCGCCCGCCAGAAGTTCCAGCGCGCCTTCGCGCAGGAGTTCCTATGCCCCTTCAACGACCTCCGAGCATACATTCCCAACGACGCACCGGCCGACGATGACATCCACGCGGCGGCCCGCCACTTTCACGTCTCCGAGCGCCTCATCCAAACCACTCTCGTCAACCACAACGTAATGGGCCGGGAGACCTTTGAGCAAATGGTCGAAGCGGCCTGATTGTTCTCGCGGTTCCCGGCGGAGCCCCTTCGCCCTCCGCCATCAGCTTGGTTCGCTGACCTTCCCGACCCGATCGGCGTCGTGCAGTTCCGTCGCCAGTGCGTCGGCGTCGGCGATTGCCGCCGAGCGTAGCCAGAACCTCCGTTGCAGGGGCTTGATCATGTAGAGACTGTCGCCGTCGAACAGGCGGAAGTCCGGCACAAGCTGGAAGTTCCCCGGCAGCGGCACGTTTAGCCGCCGTGAGAGCCGGCGCAACGCCTCGCCGACCGCCCAGTTTCCTCGTTCGTGGTATGGCTGCTGGCTTTCGCGATCCACCAAGCGCAGCCGCACGAGTGCCACGTCGTCGTTGTGAGCTTCAAGGACTACGTTGACGGCGGCGTTGCCGTCGAACCATGGCGCAAGGCTTTCGGCCAAGCTGTGACCGTACGCTTCTCGGTCTGATTGGTCGGGTGTGCGCCACAGGCTGATGGAAGCACCCTTCGGCGGCTGCACGCTGGGAATAACCTCGTTCACCCCGTCCTCGACCAAGGCAATCTCTTCCTGGCCTAGACCGAAGTAGCGGTAGCAAAGCTCGTCGAGCCGACTGAGTACGTCCTTGTCGGTTGGCGACACGACCAAGTTCTCCTGCGCTCGTTCCCGCGCCCCATCAATCAAGCTGACGAGTTCGTCCGCCGCCGACTGGCTGTTTGAGTCCATTTTTCCTGGCAGTGGAAACGGCAGGCGGAGCAACTCCTGCTGCTTGACTTCCGGTCTTTCGGAACCAAATGAGGCCGTACCATGGAATACGAACCACATCAGTAGCTTGCTGCTCACGAGCGCCGCAAGAAGCCTAGCCGTGTAGGCATCTTGAGGCGGCACCGAAATCGCCAGTACCGTATCCCTAAACGTCAGGGGTTCTTCCAAGTATGTCGCTCTCAGTCGTTGGCCGCCGGTTATCCCGCGCGGCACGAGCACGCGGGGGCCGGCGAAGCCACGTTCGAATCCTTTGCGCCTCACCAAGCCGCCGAACTCGTCCTTGAACGGTTGGAGGCCCACCGGATTCTGTCCGAGAGGGCGGAATCCCTTGATCGGCATGAACGGCACATGGGGGATCAGCTCGCTATGCTCCGTAAGGTAGCCCGGCTCGCCAAGCCGTTCCTTCTTGACGGGCTGAAAGCCGTTGCCAATCACCCAGCGGTCGGCAAACGAGTCGATCCTGCGATGTACCTTCCTGTACTCAAGCACCAAGTCGCCGAGCGACGGCAGCGCCGCCAGATATGCGAAGAGCTTGGCCTCAGGGTCGTTCATCCAAAGGCGCCGCTTGAACACGAACGGATCCTCAGCGAGCTGGCGGGACGAGACCCAGCCCTTGTCCGCGCTGCTCAGCGTGATTACACGCCCCATGCGCAGGTTGAGGTCCGCTTTTGGCATCCAGTAGTCGAAACGGTATCCGGGTGCATCCTCGTTGCCGCAGCCGAAGATCATCAGCGCCGTTGGCCTAACCGCGCCCTCGAATAGCTGGAAGCGAAGATCCGCGAAGTTCACGACGTGTAACAGTCGTGCGATTTCCGCGAGTTTGCGTCGAGCCTTTACCGATGTGTCGCTGTGGTTGTGCAGAAATCCCATGGCCGGGAGCAGGAATCCCACCATGCCGCCGTCGCGCAGATGCCCCAAGGACTTCCACACGAACCCCCACGCCCCTTCCTTTTCGGGCACCGGCAAGTTTCGCTCTTCGCACCACGTGATTGAGCGCCGGTCGGGGGCGCGCCGACTAGCCCAGGGCGGATTGCCCACCACCACATCCGCCTTCAGACGTTCCTCCGACACGTCAAAGAAGTCCTCCGCTCGAAGCGTGCGTCCCCAGAGTGACGGAAGCAGCCGACCTCGCTTCATGAGCCGGCGGATGTCGGGTGGCTCCACCTCCTGTAACAGCGCCACGTAGAGCGAGAACACCGTCACCCGCACCGCGCTGGCTTCGATGTGGCACCCGTGCAGTCTCGACAGCATGGTAAGCAGGCTGTCCCAGCGGATGGTTCTCGACCGATGACTCCGGCGCCAGCTTTCGCAAAGGCGCTGGAACAGCCGGACCAGGAAAATCCCAGACCCACATGCCGGATCCAGGAAGTCGCCCTGCGTCCTCGTCTTCTCGGGCAAGGTGTCCCACAGCGCGGATATCGCCGTGTCTGCCAGGAACATCGGCGTGTAGTAGGCGCCCTTCTTTCTGCGCTCGTCCTTTCGGGCACCGAGGAAGCGGTCGTAAACGGCGCTGATCAGCTCTATGGGCATGTACCTGAAGTCGTAACCCCACAGCCGTAGCTGGCCGCCAGCCCCTTCGTGCATCTCTTCACGACCGCTGCGGAATCGTGCCAGTGTCGCCAGATGCGCAGGCAGCACGGGCTCGGTCGGTGCTGCCGCGTCGAAGGCACACGGCGCAACGAAAAGGTTGCCGTTGAAGTCTTTGCGCAGGCGCTCGAAGAGGCCGAGGAGCAAGGTCTCGTCCTCTGCATTCAGAACAGCATCGAACGAGTCCGCAACTCCATCCGTCGCCTCCAGCAGATACTCAGGTAGTACGATGTCGCGGTCTTCCAGATAGGCGATGAACATGGTCTGCATGAGCAGCGCTTGCGCGCCGTCTGCGCTCAGCCCGTCGCACTCAAGATCGCACTGAAGAGTTGCGTGCGCCGCCGTCAGGTTGTCGAGCAGAACTTGGTCGATCCGCTCGTCTGGCCGGAAGTAGTCGGCCTGCTCCTCCAGCAGCCGACCGGACTCGGCCGCGTATAGGAGGTTCCTGAGGTCGAGTGCGTTCGCGATCACGTGCATTTTCTGGACGAGGCATTCGGTTTCCCAAATGTGCTCGTCCTCGAAGGGCTTGCGCGCCAGCGAGAATGCCCTGACGGTGTTGGCCGTCAGCACGAGGAGGAGTGTGGCCAGCCCTTGGTTCCACAACGCGCCATGCAGATCGAGTACCTGATTCCTGTCGTATTCGTCGAGCTCCACGATCACGACAGTCGGCACGTCTTGGATGCAGAACACTCCGGACGCGCCCAAGTCGCGGAGCGTTGTCCGGATCGCGCCGGCATGGGCGCCTAGGCCCACGTCTTCAGCGTCCTCGTAGAGTTCTGGCGCGGTGCGCGAAGATAGGTCGAGCCGGGCCTTCCACTGGGCGCTCAGCGGCCGGCGTTGCGGTTCGATCATGCTGGGCATCCCCACGAAAACACGTTGGCCGAGTCGAGACGACCGATCCATGCCCAGCCACGCCGGATTCTAACCAAGGCATTCCGCAAACGCGTGCTGGCGCTCGTGGGCGCACCTTGGCGGGCAACCACAATTTCTGCACCGTCCATTCGGCTGGCCCCCGCACATCACCCGCCCAGCGAAGCGCTGGCAACCCTAGGACGTGTGCGCGCACGCGTCAACGATGCCTCCCGCCGTCATCTCGCCCGGATCGCTCGAAATATGGGTTTCCATACAGCATTTGTCAAGGCCGCAGCCGATCGTGCGACTTTGCCTTCGGAAAGGGCATTTCTGCCTCCGTAGCACGCCCGGGGGCACTGACCAAGTCCCTCGGTGTGGCGTACCCCCCACCGAGAAAGGCGAGAAGTGCCAAACCTCCCGACACACAAACACTTCGTCCCGCGCACGAAGGGTGATCTCCGACACCGGTGCTCGCCATACAGACGTTTCGTCTCCACGTCTTGCACGTTTGGTCAGCCACGGATAGGCCGCTGGCGCTTGCCCTTGCGCGTTTCGGCCCACTCCAACATGGCATTGCCGACCTCGCTCCAAGCTAGTGTGCCGTCCCGTAAACAAAGTGCATTATTGCGACCCGAGTTTCGCGGCGAACGCCCGAGTGGAGGTGTGTTCGAGGCGGCACATCCTCCATTTTCCTCGCGACTTCCGCGGTCCAGTTGAGGCCCATTTCGGGAAGTTAGTTGCAGGACGGGACACTAGGTCTGCCCGCGACGTTGGCATGCTCCCTGCGGGAGGGGGTGTCTTGGCCTTTCACGGTGACGACAATGACGCACAGATCCCTCGTGCCACACGCTCACGGCTACGGGCGGCTTCGTTCGTCCCGTCCTGGTCTGGTCGAGCGTTGGGCGGATTTCAGTGACCGCGATGGGCCGTCCCCTCCTGGTTGTCCTGTGCTACGCTCGCAAGACCATTTGCGTGGCTGGCTGAACGCATGGGTCGTTCTCAATGGACAGCGATCATCTCCCAAGACGAGGGCTGGTGGGTCGGTTGGATTGCAGAGGTGCCGGGCATCAATGCCCAAGAGCGCACCCGTGCAGCATTGCTGGAGTCCCTGACCGAGGTCCTCCAAGAGGCACTTGAAATGAACCGGAATGATGCCTTTGCGGTTGCGCACCACAGTTGCGAGCGAGTCACCTTGGCGGTCTAACCCGACTTGCGGGGCACGACCTCGGAAACGCCAAGGTCACAGCAGATTTTGTTTGCGAGCAGCTTCGGGATCTCTTGATGTCGAGGGACAGAGGAACGCTCATTGGTGGCGTCGTTCACCCACCACTCGTGATTGCTGCCCTGTCGCAGAAGGCGGCAGCCTTGAGCATTCAGGTGCTTGCGAAGGGCGCGGCGCTTCACTGAGCAGCCCGATAGTCGACCGCGAGGGTACGCACCCACGCAACTAGGCGATTCATCTCCTCGGTGGTAGCGTCGCGTGGCACCACTAGTTTGGCGAGGAAATCGGGCCGAAACGGGTAGCTGTATTCTTGCGCGATCTGGTGGTCTTGGGGGCGTCCGGAATCTTCGTGGACAGATTCTGACGTGCTCATGCGGCGGTTCGATGTCGTTGATGTCGGCTTGGCGGACGAACGGGTGGGATACTTCCACGACGTCGGGTCGTCAAGAAACTTTAGATATGCAGCGAGTGCTCGTCGGAACTTTTGCTGGCAATCCCTCAAGCTGCTTGGCTTCAGTTCGCGTGCCTTCAAATTGCCGAAAACTCGCACGACATGGTCAGCATCCAACGACTTAACGTCGATGCTGCGCCAGTTGTCTTGGGTTTCCAAGACGCGCCGACAGGCGATCGCGAGAGCCGTAGCCGTACCGGCGTTGATCAGGCCCTTCGATGCCGCCCATGACCAATGGTCGACCAACGCTTGCGCGGACGTATTTTCCGAATCCATCTCCCGCTCCCTGTTTTCCGACATCTGTACGTGGATAATCTGACTTCCTGGGCGTGTTCTGGACGCCATCTTCGCGGTCGTCAAGCGCCTTTCGACGTAATCTGTCTCGCTTCGGCTTCCCATCAGGTTATGCGCCAGATTCGTCCGATCTGGCGAGTTGTGCCGGCACATGGTGGAGTGGTGACCGTGGACGAAGCTGCGTGAGCAATGCGGAAAGGTGGCCAGCCCTCCCGCGTTGGCCGCTACACTGGGCGGCCATGATTCCTTCCACGTTGGCTGCGGAAATACCGCGGGCGCTTGAGGACTTCCTCGCGACGGGATTCGGGCCGTCGAATCCGGCGTTTGAGTCGGTGATGGATGACTTCCTTGACGAGGCTGGCAATCTCGTCAAGGGGCCGTATCTCTCCATGGATTTGCCGTTTCAGCGGGCAGTGGAAGGCGGGGAACCGTTTCCGGCGCTGCCGCTTGGCTTCACGCCTTGGCGGCATCAGCGCGTTGCGTTTGAGCGGTTGCAGGCTGGCAAGTCCACCATCGTTGCCACGGGAACCGGGTCCGGGAAGACGGAGTGCTTTCTATATCCGATTCTCGAGCATTGCTTGGCGCGGGCTGGCACGCCTGGCGTGAAGGCCATCCTTGTCTATCCGATGAACGCGCTGGCGACGGATCAGGCAGGGCGGATCGCTCGGCTCGTCCATCGCACCGAGGCATTGCGCGGCAAGGTGAGCGCGGGGCTGTACGTGGGCGAAACCGGCCCCTCGCCCAGAGATCGCATGACCGACGCGCATCTGGTCGAAAATCGGGATGCGTTGCGGGAGCGGCCGCCGGACATCCTGCTCACCAACTACAAGATGCTCGATCTGCTGCTCACGCGGCCGTTGGACTTTCCGCTTTGGCGGCACAACAAGGCCGGAACGTTGCGCTTCCTGGTGGTTGATGAACTGCACACCTTCGACGGCGCGCAAGGCACAGACCTCGCCTGCCTCGTGCGACGGCTGCGCTCGCGCCTGCAGGCGCGGGAGAATCTGGTCTGCGTGGGCACCTCTGCGACGCTGGGTGGTCAGGAGCCTTCAGCTTGGGGGAGCGCGAGGGGCCTCCCCTCGCTAGATGAGTCTCAGGGGCAGGTCCTTGCCTATGCATCGTCCCTCTTTCACGAGCCCTTCGCGGCGGATGCCGTCGTTGGCGAGACGCGGCAGGGGATCGACGAGTTTCTGGGCGATGCCCTCATCAACGAGCACCTCACGCCTCGGCCAGACCTTGCCGAGCGGGTGGACCCGAGTCGCTATTCGGGCACCGATGCCTATGTGCGCGCGCAGCACGAAGTGTTCCTCGGGGAGAGCGCGCCGGAGAACTTCGACACGCCGGCAGGAAGGATCGCGCTCGGCGACCGGTTGCGCGAACACGCATCGTTCGTGAACTTGCTGCGGGCGCTTCACGCGGCGCATCCCACTCCGGTCGCAGACGTGCTGGTGCGCCTGCAACGCAGCTTGCAGGTGTCGAGCGTCGGCGATGCGATGAACGTGCTCAATGCCCTGTGTGCGCTCATCTCCACGGCGCGCGGGATGGGCGGAAGCGCGGAGGATGGCGCCGAGAAGGCCGACGGGGCATCCCTGCCACCGTTCCTGACCGTGAAGCTGCATCTATGGGTGCGCGAACTGCGCCGCATGGTGTGCAGTGTTTGGGACGAACCCGACACCCCCCTTGATGCAGACGAACCCGACACCCCGCTTGATGCAGATGCCGGCGAGGCCGATGCACAGTCAACAGTAGCGCGTCCTAACCGCCACCGCTTGCGCTACTCCGACGACGTGAAGCCAGAGGGAGGCTTCGTGCATCTCCCCTTGGTGCAATGTCGCGAATGCCACGTCACCGCCTGGGCCGCGGTCAAGCGGCCCGGCGAGACCAAGGTGGGACAAGACTTGCGCGTCTTCTACAACCGCTTCTTCCTGCGAGACCCGGAAGTGCAGTTTCTCTTTCCGTTGGCCGAGGGCGAAGCGCCGCCCCGGGGCGTACGCGGCGAAGAGACATCCATCTGCGGCGCGTGCGGCACCCTTGGGGAGGCACCGAACGGCGTGTGCAGGGCGTGCGGCAGCACCGCCATCGTCGCGGTTTTCGCATCCCATTCGGTGGTCGCCAAAGGCACCGGGAAGGGACCGGAACTTAGCCGGGACTGCCCCCATTGCCAGGCCCGCGAAGCGCTCATCATCTTGGGAGCCCGGGCGTCGAGCCTCTTGAGCACGGGCCTCGCCCAGCTGTTCGCCTCGCATCACAACGACGATCGCAAGGTGATCGCCTTCTCCGACAACGTGCAGGACGCCGCCCATCGCGGTTCGTTCTTTGCCGCCCGCACATGGCGCAACAGCGTGCGCATGGCGATCGCCCAAGTTGTGCAGGAGCACGGTGGCATCTCGTTGGCGGACCTGCCGCAGAAGGTCGTGGACTGTTGGAGCGACACCGCCGGCAGTCCCAAGGCGTTCGACGAGAAGCGCTTCATCAGCGAGTTCATTGCGCCAGACAAGATGTGGTGGCGGGAGTTCGAGGCGTTGCGTGAGAACGGCAGCGTTGCGGGGGGCTCCGAGCTGCTCGAGTTGGTCAAGCGGCGCCTGCGCTGGGACACCCACGCGGAGTTCACCTTCGCCGGTTCCATCGGCCGCACCCTGGAGCGCACCCAGACGGCGGCAGTGGGGTTCGATCCGGCCGCAGTCAGCCATGCTTGCGACTCATTGCTGACGCAGATTCCAGAGGAGTTCGGCGAGTTGCGCGAGGTGCAAGAGGTGCACGTGCGCAGCTTGGTGATGGGTGTGCTGCGGCGCATGAAGGATCGAGGGGCGGTCGATAGCCCGACGCTCGGTGGCTATCTGCGAAGTGGCGGCAATCCCTTTGCCATTCGGGACCGCGCCCTGCAAAGCTATGGTCCCCGCTCCGGGCTGCCCGTGTTCCCCGCGCCCATCGGCGACGACCGCGGAGTGGAGGGCATCACCAGCAGACGCAAGAGCTGGTATCAAACATGGGTGGAGAAGGTTCTGTCGCCGGTGCATCTGTTGGCGGCCACGAACAGTGCTGGTGACATCCTGCGTGCGGTGATGGCCGCCCTGGAGAACGCCGGGCTGGTGCGACACCTTCCCGCGCGCAAATCGGAGGTGTGGGCGCTCGATCCGGCGCGCCTCTACGTCACACCGGACGCCGTCGCGATGAAGGGGCCGCAAGCAAGGCGGCCGCTGATCGTGCCAGCCCGCGAGGCGTCCTCGTGGCAAGACGTGCCGAGCTTGGAAGTCGCATCGTTCGGATGCTACGAGGGGCACCAGCCAGGCACCCCGTCTTGGGCTGGCCGTCTCTACCGAGAAGCGGACATCCACCGCATCGTCTCGGCCGAGCACACGGCCCTCGTCTCCCGCGAGGATCGCGACCGACTGCAAACGCGCTTCGCAGCCGCAGACGCCATGCCTTGGGAGCCGAACCTGCTCTCCGCCACGCCAACGCTGGAACTCGGCGTGGACATTGGCGACCTCTCCACCGTGGTGATGTGTTCCGTGCCGCCGGCGCCGGTCAACTATCAGCAGCGGATGGGCCGGGCAGGGCGGCGTGATGGCAATGCGCTCGCGCTCACCGTGGCCACCGGCCGGCCGCACGATCTCTACCATTACGAAGAACCCATGCAGATGCTGGGAAGCTCGGTGGATCCGCCGGGCATCTTCCTGAATGCACCGGCGGTGCTGGAGCGACAGCTCACGGCGTTTTGCTTCGACTGCTGGGTGGCAGGGAATGTGGGTGCAGGGGCAGTGCCGCGGGCCATTGGCACGGTGCTGAACCATGTGGCAGCGGTGACCCTGGAGCGCTTCCCGTACCCCCTTCTCGACTTCATTCGGGGGAGCGCAGAAGAGCTGCTCGATCGGTTTCTGGTCGCCTTCGAGGCTCGCTCCAAGACGGACCAAGGGCTCGATGAGGCATCGCGCCACTATCTCCACGGCTTCCTGTTCGGCACAGACGAGCAAAACTCGCTGCGCCACCGCATCCTCTCGCGGCTGACGGACGCGGACAAGGAACGGCAGTCGTTGCGGAACGATGCAGAGGCGCTGACGCGGCGCATCCGCAGCCTTCAGCGAGGAGCGCCGGACCAGGCGACGGCGGGTGAGATCAAGCGCATGACGCGGGAGCGGGCCGCGCTCAGGGAGCTTGTGGCCAAGATCAACGGGCGAGATACATTCGGCTTCCTGACGGACGAGGGGCTGTTGCCGAACTATGCCTTTCCCGAAGCGCCTGTCACGTTGCGTTCAGTCATCTTCAAGGAAGGTAACGACGACGATGACGATGCGGTGGTGTACGAATATGTCAGGCCTGCGGTTTCGGCATTGGGCGAGTTCGCGCCAGAGAACGAGTTCTATGCGGGCGGTCGCCGCGTGGTCATCAAGCGGGTGGACACGAGGGTGTCACCCGTCGAGACATGGCGGCTTTGTCCTTCCTGCGACTACGCCGAGAATGTCGGCACGGGCGACCTGAGCGGCACCTGTCCCGTTTGCGGCGACCCGCAGTGGGCCGATGCCGGGCAGCGGCGCGAGATGCTGCCGCTGAAGGTGGTTCATGCAGCGACGCCTGATCGATCAAGCCGCATCATGGACGAACGCGACGACCGCGAGCCGCTTTTCTATGTGCGGGAGTTGGGCGTCACGTTTCGGAACTCCGCAGTTAAGCGCGCTTTCGTCTGCGGCGACGCCGAGCGACCGTTCGGCTTCGAGTACATCGCCAGCGCCACCTTCCGTGACATGAATTTCGGCCGTATCGACGAGCAGGAAGCGCCGGTCAAGTTCGCTGGCGAGGCGCGCCCGCGCAAGGGATTCTCGGTGTGCCGGCGCTGCGGTGGCGTCCAAGGCCGAGATGGCACGGTGCAGCATACGCACACCTGTCGCTATCAGGACGACTCGCAGGTGGTGGACTGCCTGTATCTCTATCGGCAGTTCGACTCCGAAGGGATACGCATTCTGTTGCCGCCGATCGGCAGTGCCGACGAGGACGTGCGGCTGCACTCCTTCATCGCGGCGTTGGAACTCGGACTCAAGCGGCGCTTTGCGGGGGCCGTGGATCATCTGCGGGCGACCATTTCGCTGCAGCCGGCCGAGGAGGCGAACGGCAACGTCAAGTTCCTCATGCTCTACGACACCGTGCCGAGCGGCACCGGCTATCTCAAGCAGATCATGAACCAGCCGGAGCAGATGCTGGAAGTGCTTCGGCACGCGCGGGAAGCGCTTGCCGGTTGCGTTTGTCAAGAAGATCCGGAGAAGGATGGCTGCTATCGCTGTCTCTATGTCTACCGACGCAGCCATGAGATGGCCAACATCTCACGCAAGGTGGCGCTTGGAATGCTCGACACCATCCTGGAGCAGGCGAACACCTTGGAGGAGGTGGAAGGGCTGCGTTCGGTCAAGGTGAATCCGGTGCTAGAGAGCGAGCTGGAGGCCCGCTTCGTGCAGGCACTCCGGCATTGGGAACTTGGCGGGCCGCGTGTCCAGGTCCGCGAGGATGTGGTGGCCGGCAAGCTTGGCTATGTGCTCAGCGTTGGCGAGATGACCTACACGATGGAAGCGCAGGCGCAGTGTGGAGAGTCCGAGGGCGTGGCCATCGCCAGCCGCCCGGACTTCGTGCTGCGAGCCACACGCGAAGCGCCCAACCGGCCTCCGGTGGCGGTGTTCATGGACGGGTTCGAGTTCCATCGCGACACGTTGGATGAGGATGCCGCTAAGCGCATGGCCTTGGTGCGGGCCGGCTACTTGGTTTGGTCGCTTACCTGGCACGACTTGGCACCAGCGTTTGGGGGCGAGGACGACTGCCCCAACCTCCTTGCCGAGGACGATGGCCACATGCGCGAGTTGCAGCGCGCCTTGGATGAGCGCTGGAGCACGGAGGCCGTTCGTTCGCGCCTCGATGAGCCGTCTCTGGCGCTGTTGATCCACTACTTGGCTGCCCCGGACGCTGTTGCGTGGAAGCGGGCCGTCTTCACGCGGTTGTTGCCGCTGTTCGAGCCAGCGACCATGCAAGACAGCGCGTTGGCAGATCGGGTTCGGGGCTTGGTGCAACGGTTGCCGGATGGATTCCAGGATGCGTTCTCGGAATTGCCTGTTCCCGCTGTCTTTGCATTGAGCGGGGAACGCCAGGATGCCCCGGACGACCTCGCGGAACTCGCGCTTGCTCTGCCCTTGGCGGCGGTGAAGGCCGCGGAGCCGGATGCGTTGCTGGTGGCGCTGCATGTCAACGATGCGTCGTTGGCGGAGGTGGATGCACGTGCGCTATGGAATGGAATACTGCGGCTGTACAACCTGCTGCAATTCGTACCTGGCGCTTGGTGGACGACGGCTTTGGGAGTCGATCGAGGCAACTATGCTTCGTTTGGAGCAACGGTCGGAGCGCAAGAGGAGCTGCACGACTCTGAGTGGGTCGAAGTGGCGTCGCTCGCCAGCTCCGAGCTTCGGGAGATGTTGCTGCAAATGGCGGAGATGGGGATGCCGGTGCCGGAGGTGGGATTCGAGCTCGCGGACTCGGCGGGTCGCGTGGTAGCGGAGGCGGAGTTGGCTTGGCCGGAGCCGCGCCTTGCCGTGCTTCTGGGGGCAGAGGACACCGAGCGGTTCCAGGAAGCGGGCTGGCAGGTGGTCGCGGCTGGTTCTCCTGATCTGGTGGCGACCCTGGCTGCCGCGCTGGCTGCGGAAGAGCAGGCATGACCAACTCCCGCATGGCGCTTTCGGCAGACTTCCTGGCCGCCTTCGCCAAGCTGCCCTCGCAGCAGCAGCGCGGCGTTCGCAGGATGATCTCGCTCTTCGAGCGCGTCTCCACCGCATCCGGCCTCAACTACGAAAAGATCGCTGGCGCCAAGGACGCCAACATGCGTTCGCTGCGGATCGATGGCGGCTACCGCGCCATCGTCCTGAAGCCCGATTCTGGCAACGTTCACCTGCTGTTGTGGGCGGACAAGCACGACGAAGCCTACGCCTGGGCTGCGCGGCATGAGTGCCGGGTGAACGCCGAGACCGGTGCGTTGCAAGTGTATGCGCCGGAGCGTCATGTCGCCGAGACCAAGGTCACGCCGCTGGCGCAGGAAAGCGCGCCAGCCTTCGTTGGGCTCAAGAACCGAGAACTGGTCCGACTGGGTGTGCCGGAGGCAATGATCGCCGAGGTGCGTGCCATCGGTGTCGAGGCAGAACTGGACGCCATGCAGGAGAGGCTGCCACAGGAAGCATACGAGGGTCTCTTCCTGCACATGGCGGGCGAGACCTACGAACAGATCCTTCGGGACCGTGAAAGCGCAGCCGAGTCTGTGGACACCGCCGACTTCGCTGCTGCGCTGCACCGGGACGAGTCGCGCGCACGGTTCGTGTTGATCGATGACGACATCGAGCTCGACGCGATGCTCCATGCGCCTCTGGAGCGCTGGCGCGTGTTCCTGCACTCCTCCCAGCGACGGCTAGTGGAACGCCATTGGAACGGCCCGGTGCGTGTGCTCGGCGGCGCCGGCACCGGCAAGACGGTGGTCGCCATGCATCGGGCGCGCTGGCTGGCGCAACAGTTGGCGGACGGGGAGTCCATCCTCTTCACCACCTTCAACCGCAATCTGGCCGCCGACATCAAGGCTAACTTGGGCGCCATCTGCACCCCGGAGGAGATGGAGCGCATCGAGGTCGCCAATCTCGATAGTTGGGTGGCACGGTTCCTGCGCCGGCGAGGGGTGCGCTTCCGGCTGTTGCCGAGTCGAGACCGGGAAGCGTGGGCTGCAGCGCTCGCCAGGAAGCCAGCCGCGACCGACCTGTCCGACCGCTTCTTCGATGACGAGTGGAGCCAGGTGATCCAAGAGCAGGGGATCACCAGCCGTGACGAATATCTCCGTGTGCCGCGCACCGGCCGTGGAGTGAGGCTGAATCGAGCCATTCGCGCCAGCATCTGGCCGGTGTTCGAGGAGTACCGCGCTGGCCTTCTGGAACGGGGTGCGATGGAGTTCGCCGACTGCTATCGAGCCGCGGTCGCATTGCTCGAAGGGGAGGAGGCGGAGGTGCCCTATCGCTGTGTGATCGTTGACGAGGCACAGGATTTCGGGGCGCCGGCATGGCGTCTTGTCCGAAGGCTGACGGCGCCAGGGAAGGACGACCTCTTCATCGCCGGAGACGGCCATCAGCGCATCTATTCCCGCCAGCCGGTGGTGCTCAGCCGCTGCGCCATCGACATCCGCGGCCGCGCCCGCAAGCTCCGTCTCAACTACCGCACCACCGAAGAAACCAGACGCTGGGCGGAAGGGCTGCTCGAAGGCCAAGCCGTTGACGACTTGGACGGTGGAACAGACGACAACAGCGGCGTTCGTTCCAGCACCAGCGGCCCCGAGCCGCGAATCGAGCGACTGGCAGGGGAGGAAGCGCAAGCGGCTTGGATCATCGCCTACCTGAAGGATCTTTCGGCGGAAGCGGACCTTCGCAGCACTTGCATCGTCGCCCGCACCCGCAAGGAGCGCGACTTGCTCGCCCGCAAACTCGAGGCTGCCGATATCCGGCTCGAAGTGCTCGAAACCGAAGCCGCTGACGACTCTTCGCCCGGCGTCCGGCTCGCGACCATGCACCGCGTCAAGGGCCTCGAGTTCGACCGCGTCTTGATCGCCAGCGCGAACAGGGGCCTCGTCCCCCTCCTCGCCGCAATCCCCACCACCGATGGCCCGGAACGCACAGCCGCAGAAACCGCCGAACGCTCTCTCCTCTACGTTGCCGCCACCCGCGCCAAAAAGGAGCTGACCATCCTCAGCTTTGGTAACCCCAGCCCCTTCCTCACTTGAACTTGGAGTTGCGGGAAGGGGTATGGCATCTAGAGAGGCGTCCCGCCAGGCGTCTGCCCTCTGGAGGTTCGACAGGGTGATAGGTCGGCTCGGGCTGGGGCCCCCACGGGCCTGGATTCATGCCCACCAGCAAGATGTCCGCTTCGCGCCGGCAGTGCCGCTCCAGATATTGCCGGTGCGCGTCGAAGGCGCAGTCGAGCGGGTTGTAGACGTGCGCGACGGGTGCCCTGAATCCGCAACTCCCAGCCTCCCGTGCCAGCACCCGAGCGATGGCCACGGGAGTCGCCTTGCTTCCCATGTCGCACTCAGTCGCCAAGCGGGTTGATCCCTTCGTTTCGGAGCAGCGCCGCAAGCCGGATGAGCGGCAAGCCGATGGCGGCGGTGGGGTCCTCGGTTTCGACGCGTTCGAACAGCATCACGCCACGGCTTTCGGACTTGATGGCGCCGGCACAGTCCAAGGGTTGATCGAGTTCTGCATAGCGGCGGATTTCGGCCTCGGAGAGGCGGCGGAACGTCGTGGTGGTGCGGTCGATGTGCGTCTGCAATCGCCCCGTGGCGGTGTTCAGCACCGCAACTCCGGTGAGGAAATCGACGCTCTGGCCAGACAGCCTGGCGAGTTGCCGCTCGGCGTTGGCCACGGTGCCGGGCTTGCCGAGCGCCTTGCCGTCATGCACGGCTACCTGATCGGAGCCGATCACCACCGCATGCGCTTCCCCTTCGCCCACCTTGGCTGCCTTCGCCTCGGCGAGGCGCAGCACCAAGGCCGCCGGCACTTCACCCGACAACGGCGTCTCGTCCACATCGGGCGAAGCGCTGTGGAATTCGATGCCGAGGCGAGCGAGAAGCTCGCGCCGATAGCGGGACGAGGAGGCAAGTATCAGTCGTGGCGTCATTCGAGCGAGCAGGCGCGCTGGTCGGCTGCAGTGGGCGCGAAGCATACGCGCACGCTTTACACTCTCCGCGTCGTCCCGCATGGGTCGCGCGACAACGGAGCAAGCCGGCATGGACAACGGCGCGAAGGACGCGGCACTGCGCGAGCGGGCCGCGAACGTGATTCCGGGCGGGATGTACGGCCACATGGCGATGGGCGCGCGAATGCCGGCCAGCTATCCGCAGTTCTTCGCCCGCGCCAAGGGCGCGCGGCTGTGGGACGTGGACGGCAACGAGTACATCGACTACATCTGCTCCTACGGGCCGATGATCGCCGGCTACGGCAACGAGCGCATCGCGGCGAGGGCCGAGGCGCAGCGGGGCAGCATCGACATCGGCAACGGCCCGGCGGCGAACGTGGTGGAACTCGCGGAGCGCCTTGTCGTCACGGTGGCACACGCGGATTGGGCGGTCTTCTCCAAGAACGGCAACGACGCCACCACCACCTGCGTCATGGCGGCGAGGGCGCATCGCGGGCGCAGCAAGGTGCTGGTGGCGCAGGGCGCCTATCACGGCTCGCAGCCCTGGGCCAACCGGCGTGCCCCCGGTGCGCCCGGCACCGAGCACGATGCCTTTCCCGTGTACGGCTTCAACGATGTGGCGAGCGTGGAGGCGGCGGTGCGGGAGCATTCCGGCGACATCGCCGGCATCATGGTGTCGGCATTCCGCCACGACGCCGGTTCGCATCAGGAACTGGTGGATCCGAACTTCGCGGCTGCGGTTCGGCGCCTGTGCGATCAGGAGGACGCGGCGCTCATCCTGGACGACGTGCGCGCCGGCTTTCGCCTCAGCCTCGATGCATCGTGGTCGCCGCTGGGCATTCGCCCCGATCTTTCCGCCTGGGGCAAGGCCATCGCCAACGGCGAGCCACTGGCTGCAACGCTCGGCAGCGAGCGCTTCAGGGACGCCATGAAGTCGGTGTTCGTCACTGGCTCATTTTGGTGCCAGGCCGCGCCAATGGCGGCAGCCTTGGAGACCCTCGACGTGCTGCACGAGGAGAATGCGCCAGCGCGTCTCGAAGCACTGGGCCAACGCCTGCGCGACGGCATCGACGACGTGGCGCGTCTGCACCAGGAACGCATTCGCCAAAGCGGGCCACCGCAGATGCCAGCGGTGATGTTCGAGGACGATCCAGGCTGCGAGCGCGGCCTGGCGCTGTGCTCCCGCCTGATCGAACGCGGCGTGTACTTTCACCCATGGCACAACATGTTCCTGTCGCTGGCACACACGGAGGACGACATCGACCGCACCGTCGAGGCGGTGGACGGGGCGATGGGAGAGCTCTAGGCCACCGCCGGCAAGGCTGCGCGCCTCTGGAGGGAGGGGTCCCGCCCTCCAACGCGCCCGCAAGGGCGCGCGAATTCCCGCGCCTCCCTGCGACGAATGGTCGCCCGATCAACCAATCGCCACCACGTTGGCTTCTCGAAGGACGCGCCTTGCGGCGCGCTGGAGGGCGGGACGCCCTCCCTCCGAGGCCAGCAATTCTCATTTTGGCGTCTGGCTTCGCTGTCAGGCGCATTGCACCCCCGGTTTCGGACTCGATTCGGGTCAAATCAACCCGCAGACCGGTGCCGTTGAGTGGACTGAAGGCCAAAATGAGAATTGCCGCTCCGAGGCGCGCCGGCTTGACGGACCGGCATCGGCCAACTTAGGTTGCCCGGCGTTTGCCTAACCCATCTTTACCAACAACCCCGTGATTTTCGCCCGATCTTGCGGTGATTGACGGTTTTGGGGTCGGCAACTCGTTGTTTTCCGGTTCCTGGTGGGGTGGATCGACCGATGTAGTGCCATAATAGGGTGGTGTCGGTTGACATGGGTGGCGGGCGCCGCTACCGTCACCCGCCATGTTCATCCGCCGTACCCTCACCCGCCGCACCGGCGGCCAGGACTACCACTCCCACCGCCTCGTGCACAGTCGGCGCGACGGCGCCAAGGTCCGCCAGCGCACGTTGTTGAACCTCGGCAGCGATTTCGACCTGCCTGTGGAGGAGTGGCCGGAACTGTGCCGGCGCATCGACGAGATCTTGAACGGCCAGGCGCCGCTCACCGACGATGCGCCGGCTGCCGTCGAGGAAGAAGCGCAACGGATCGGGGCGCAACTGCTGGCCCGCGGCCGGGCGGGGGACGCCGAAGCGGTGCGTGATCCGGTCCGTGTGGACGTGGCGTCGCTCGAGTTGACGCGCCCGCGCAGCGTGGGCGTCGAGCAGGCGGGACTGTGGGCGGTCGAGCGGTTGGGCCTGATGGAGTTGCTGTCGACCCTGGGCATCAACGCGTCGCCGTGCACGGCCGCGGTGGCCTCGATCGTGGCGCGGCTTGCGTACCCGGCCTCGGAGCGGGCCACGCACGCCTGGCTGCGCGAGCGCAGTGCCTTGGGGGAGTTGCTGGGTGTGGACTTCGAGACCATGGGGGCGATGCAGTTGTACCGGGCCTCGGATGCCTTGGTTGCCCACCGCGAAGCGATCGAGGCGCATCTGTTCGAGAGCGCCATGGACCTGTTCGACCTGGCGCCGACGGTGACGCTCTACGATCTGACCAACACCTATTACGAGGGCGATGTGGCGGATCAGCCCGAGGCGCGGCGGGGGCATTCGAAGGAGAAGCGCAGCGACTGCAAGCTGCTCACCCTGGGGCTGGTGCTGGACGGGGGTGGTTTCGTGCGGCGTTCGCGGGTGTTCGCGGGCAACGTCAAGGAAGACCGGACGCTTTCCGGCATGCTGGACGCGCTCGGGGCACCGCCGGGGTCGCGGGTGGTGCTCGACCGGGGCATCGCCACCGAGCGACAGGTCGACTGGCTGAAGGCGAACGGGTACCGCTACATCGTGGTCTCGCGCGAGCGCAAGCGCCGCTTCGAGCCCGAGGCGGCACTCGCCCACCGCACCCGCAGCGGCGGGGTGGTGCATCTGGAGAAGGTGGACGACGCCGAGGCGGGCGAGGTGCGCCTGTACTGCTGCTCCGAGCAGCGTGCCGAGAAGGAGCGCGGCATGGCCGAGCGGTTTGCGCAACGCCTGGAGCGGGATCTCGATGCGATCAACGAGGGGCTGTCGCGGCCGCGCACGCAGAAGAAGCCGGAAAAGATCTGGCAACGCATCGGCCGGCTGGTGGAGAAGAGCCGCGGTGTCGGCCAACACTACGACATCGCGGTGGCAACCGACGAGAGCGGCAAACGGGCCGTGGCGGTGACCTTCCTCCGCACGCCGGTGGCCGGGACGATGCTCACCCATCCGGGCGTCTATTGCCTGCGCAGCAACGAGACCGACTTCAGCGAGGAGCGCCTGTGGCGCACCTTCACCCTGCTCACGGATGTCGAGGCGGCGTTCCGTTCCCTGAAATCCGAACTGGGCCTGCGCCCCATCCATCACCGCAAGCCGCGCCGTGCCGAGGGCCATCTGTTCATCACGGTGATCGCCTACCAACGGGTCCAGGTGATTCGCACCCGTCTGGCCGAGCGCGGCGACGGGCCGATGCGCACGGCGAACTGGACGACGCTCAAACGGATTCTCGGCGGCCGTCAGCGGGTGACCGCGACGTTCAAGCGCGCCGACGGACGCACGCTGCATGTGCGCAAGGCGACGCGCCCGGAACCGCAGCAGAAGGCCATCCTCGATGCCTTGGGGATCCCCTCCTCAGCCGGGGGGACACACCAGGCGGTCGTCTGAGGGGAAACCATCACGTCGGGCACGAATGTAGTGCCATGCGCGCGATTCGGTCAACCTAAATTGTTGAGATACAACAGTTTATTTTTTTCGTTGGTAAACTTGGGCTAAGCCGAGGCCAGCCGCATGAGCGAAGACACCCCCGATCCTTGGTCCGACGACCCCACCTTCCACGAGGGCTGGCCCATGTCCACCCCCCTCGACATCCGCCGCGGCCTGACGCGCGAGGAGGATGTGTCGTTCCCGTTGCGCTGGGGGATCATCAGCGCCTCGGCCATCGCCTCGGACTGGATCAAGTCGTTGCAGGACGTGCCCGGTGCGTCGGTGACGGCGGTTGCGGCACGGGACATGGATCGCGCCACTGCCTATGCCGAGGCGCACGGTGTGCCCACCGCCTACGACTCCTATGAAGACCTGTGCAACGACCCCAACGTGGACATCGTGTACATCGCCTCCAAGACCTGGGACCACCACCGCGACCTCCTCACCGCCATCGCCGCCGGCAAGCACGTCCTGTGCGAAAAGCCCTTCACCGACACCGCCGAGCAGGCGCGCGAGGTCTATGCCGCCGCCGACGAGGCTGGCGTCGTCTGCCAGGAGGCGATGTGGACGCGCTTCTTCCCGGCGATCGAACACGCCCGCGCGGCCATGGAGCGAGGCGACATTGGCGACTTGCAGGTGGTGCAGGCGGACTATCCCGACCGGGTCTATGCCCTGAACCCGGCCATCACCGGCTTCGGCGCCGACGAGATGCCCCTCATCGCAGCAGCCGGCCGAGCACCCCGCCCGCAGCCCCACGCCGGCGGCATCCCCTCCGCCCACGGCGGCCCGCCGAGCGCCGCCGTGCTGCAATACACGGAACAACAGGGCATCGCCGTCATCACCTTCCCCTCCGGCCGCTTCCCGGAGGAAACCCAGTACATCGGCGCCAAGGGCCGCATCACCATCGAAACGCCCTCACACCATCCCTCCGCCCTCACCATCCGCACCGGCCGCCCGCCCCGCCGAGGCGCCCGCAAGGAGGAAGGCAAGCCGCCAATGGAACTCGATCCCTCCCACGGCTGGATCGGCGACTGGGACGAAACCCACTGGAACCAGGACCGCAACCCCAGCAACGGCCCTTTCAACCAGGTGGAACGGTTCGAGTACCCGCTGCCAGCCCCAGCCCCCATCACCCGCGGCCAGCCCGCAGGCTCACGCTGGACCGGCGAGAAACTCATCCGCTACAAGGGCTGGACCTGGAGCGGCGGCAACCAGCACGGCTTCACCTACCAGGCCCAAGCCGTCCACCGCTGCATGGCCGCCGGCCTCAAGGAAATGCCCCAGTTCACCCGCGCCGAATCCCTCCGAGTGTGCGAAATCATCGACGAGATAAACCGCCAATGCATGGAGAGAGGCTTCTAGTGTTCCATCACGCTGTGGATTTCGTGCGAGGATGGCGCGATTCAGTTCCGGTCGGTCAAGGAGGATCGCATGGGGACGAAGCACGTCCTGAAGCTCTCCAAGGAAGGTCGAGGTCCCGACACACAACAATCTCGTCCCACGTGCGAGGGGGCGATCTCGCACACGTTCGGCAAGCCCCGTCCCTCGTTTACCACGCCGCACGTGTGGAGGTGGTGGTCCCGATACACAAACATCTCGCCCCACATGCGAGGGGGACGATCTCACACACCGCCGAAGCCCGTTGTTGGGTGACACCCGTAAAATTTGCGCATTCGTGACAAGCGAAAGTTGTGCACTTCATGTTGCTGGTACTGTCGCGGTTGGCGAAGCCAACCGCGAGGTGATGCGAGATGCATGGCCGGGAGATACGGATGCGGTTGAAGCATTACCTCGATCTCGGGGTGAAACAAGGCAGAGTTGTCGCGGCCCGGCCGCTGGTGGCGCGCAAGCTTGAAATGGCCCAATTGGACACACGCCGTTCGCGTCCTACGGTGGCGTAGCAGAAATCGTACCCGGGCCGACATGCCAGCGAGATCTCACAAGCACTTGGGCGACGCGACGGATTCGGCAACATCGTGGTCGATGGTCGCACTTCGCGCCCAATCCTTGTCTGACGCAGCACGCACGGATATGTTCGGCAATTCCGGTTGTCCTGTTGCCTCAGCGGTTGGGACCCGATTATACGCACGCCCCACGAGTTGGATGGCCTCCTCGTGGTCGGAGGCGAGGATCATATAATAGACTGTTCTCGAGCCTTGGCCGCGTTCATGGATGGAGAACGGCTTAACGAATCGGTAGCCGAGTTGCTTGAATCTCTCGCACATCCGCGTGGCCCGATGGACGTTGCGTAGAGCCAAAAACTCGTCCACATCGGCTCTGCCCCACCAATCAACGAGCGTGGACCTATCGTTTAGGGCGGCGACAGCCCGGTCAAGCCATCGTTCTGCGAGGAAGTAGAACACCTCGATCTTGTGGCCCGCTCGCTTGTATTTGGCGATGGTCTCGACAGTTGACCAGTTGCACTCGAAGGTACGCTGGTCGATGAGGCAAAAGCATGGCGTGTTGTCGCGAATTTGTGCATCGTCTAGCATCTGGCGAACCTGATCGTTTGCGTTGCCCCGGTAGACGCGGAACGGTGCCTCAGAGCGTTGGGCCAAGTCTTGGAGTGCCCTGATCCCTTGGGGATCGATGTCGCACGCAGCATAGTACGAGATGGCCGGTCCGCGCGTACGTCCTTCCAGCACCCGTCGGATGCACCAGTCCTCTTCGTTGTCCTGCGGAGCTGCGAAGAGGTCGACGTACACGCCGTGCTTCGTTACGAACAGGAAGTGGTGGATGTAAGAGGCCACCAGTGCGGCCTTGTCCGTCGTCCAGAGAGCAGACATCGGTGCCTTGGCATGCTTGGTCGGGACCTGCTGGCGGCCGGCACCAAAGCCGGGGAACTGTCGTTGCGTGGCTGCCATGAAGTCGTCGCAGTCCTTCTTCGATCCGGTGGCCTAGCCTGTCTGCACCAAGCGGCCAGTGCAAGGGATTGACCGTGGAAAAGAAGGTGGATAAGCTGTGGATAACTTGTGGATGAAGGCACAGATGGCCCGCTACTCAAGGATCGAGTGGACAGATCACACGTTCAATCCATGGTGGGGATGCACCAAGGTATCGCCCGCATGCGACCACTGCTACGCCGAAGCGTGGGCACGCCGGCTGGGGATGGACGTCTGGAGCGCCGGGAAGCCGCGTCGGTTCCTCAGCGAAGCGTATTGGCGGCAACCGCATCGGTGGGACTCGGAGGCGGCGAGGACCGGTGAGCGGGCGCGCGTCTTTTGCGCGTCAATGGCTGATGTCTTCGAGTGGAAGAAGGGCCTGTCGCCTTGGCGGCATCGCCTGTGGGAGTTGATCGAGCAGACGCCGAACCTGGACTGGCTTCTCCTCACCAAGCGCCCCCACCTTGCGGAGGCTCCCGCGCGCATTCGCTTCCTGTCCTGCGAGCCGCTCTTGGGCGAAGTTGATCTCGAACATTGGCTGCAGGAGGACGCCGTCCATTGGGTCATCGCCGGCGGCGAGAGCGGCCCCCGCGCGAGGCCGAGCGACCCTGGTTGGTTCTACGGCATCCGCGACCAGTGCCTTGCACACGACACCCCCTTCCATTTCAAGCAGTGGGGGGACTGGGCCCCGGTTGATGCCGTGCCGGGTGCGGTGCCGAAGTCCATCGCCAATGGAAACGCGTACTCCACGGCGATGGGCAGATTCGGCAAGAAGGCCGCCGGTCGCGTCTTGGGCGACCAGACATGGGATGGCCTGCCGGTTTCGCTCGCCGCGCCATGATGTTCTAGCCGGAGCCACAGTTGATCGACCAAGGCATCAACCAACTCGGGCGCGCCGCAGCATGGCTCAATCTCGGCATGGTGGTCGCCACCTGCATCGTCGTGGCGCTGCGCTATGCCCTGGGCGCTGGCGCCATCGCCTTGCAGGAGGCCGTGATCTACATGCATGCCACCGCCCTTTCGGCCGGGCTCGCGTACACCCTTCAACGCGACCAGCACGTGCGCGTGGACCTCCTCTATGCCCGCATGGGTGCGCGCGGCAAATCGTGGGTGAACCTCTGTGGACACCTCTTCCTGCTCGTGCCCACCTGCATTTGCATCGCCGTGGCGAGCCTGCCCTACGCGGTGCGGTCGTGGTCGATCCTCGAGGGCTCGCCCGAAGTCGGTGGCGTGCCGGCGGTGTTCCTGCTGAAGTCGCTGCTGCCTGCCTCGGCGCTGTTGCTGGCGCTGCAAGGGCTGGCGCTGGCGTGGCGGGAAGCGCGCGCCCTCAGAACCCCTTCCAAGGCTCCGGATCAGTAGGCAGGCAGGCGCCACCGATGGGCGAACTTGTCCCACTCGTCATGTTTGCGACGGTTTTCGTCGTCTTGTTGGCGGGCTATGGGGTGGCCGCGACCCTTGGCGGCGTGGCTTTGCTGTTCGCGTTGCTGGGCATGGCGGCCGGCGTCTTCGACGGCAGCGACCTCGGTTTCCTTGCCGGTCGTCTTTTTGGCGTCTTCACGAATCAGACGTTGCTTGCCGTACCCCTGTTCGTGTTGATGGGCGTGACGTTGGAGCGCACCAACATCGCCGAGACGCTGCTCGAGAGTCTCTCCTCGCTCATGGCAAGGCTGCCCGGAGGGCTTGCCATAGCCGTGACCCTGGTCGGGATGCTCATGGCCGCCAGCACCGGCATTGTGGGCGCAACCGTTGTTACCTTGGGTCTGTTGGCCTTGCCGTCGATGCAGCGCTCCGGCTACGACCCGCGCCTGGCCACCGGAACCATCTGCGCCACCGGCACGCTCGGACAGATCATCCCGCCGTCCATCGCCTTGGTGCTGCTTGGGGACGTGCTGTCGAACGCCTACCAACAGGCGCAGCTTGGCCAGGGCGTGTTCGCCCCGAAGACGGTGTCCGTGGGCGATCTCTTCGCCGGCGCCTTGCTGCCTGGGCTGCTCTTGGTAGCGCTTTACGCCGGCTATGTGCTGTGCGTGTCGCTGGCTTCGCCCAAGCGAGCGCCTCGGGCCCAGGCCGAGAGCGCTGACGAACGCGGCGGCGCCAACCTCCTGCGGGGCTTGCTGGCGCCGCTCGCCCTGATCGCCGCCGTGCTCGGGTCGATTCTGGCAGGACTTGCAACGCCCACCGAAGCGGCCGCCGTGGGGGCGCTCGGAGCCTTGGGTCTCGCCGCCGCCAACCGCGCCCTCAACCTCGACAACCTGCGCGAGATCATGCGCGCCACGCTCACCACCACGTCGATGGTGTTCTTCATCCTGGTCGGCGCATCCTTGTTTTCCCTGGTCTTCCGCGGCTACGGCGGCGACGATCTGGTGGCGTCGACGTTCGACAGCCTGCCCGGTGGCATTTACGGCGCCTTGCTGCCGGTGATGCTGGTGATCTTCCTGCTCGGCTTCGTGCTCGACTTCATCGAGATCACCTATGTGGTGGTGCCGGTGGTGGGGCCGGCGCTGTTGGCAATGGGCATCGACCCGGTGTGGCTTGGCATCCTGATCGCGGTGAACCTGCAGACGTCGTTCCTGACCCCACCCTTCGGCTTCGCCCTGTTTTACCTGCGCGGCGTCACGCCAGAGTCCATTCGCACCACCGACATCTACCGCGGCACCGTCCCCTTCATCGTCCTGCAACTGGCACTGCTCGCGCTCCTGTTCGCCTGGCCCCAACTGGCAACGTGGCTGCCAACGGCGCTGTACTCGTAACTTGCGGAACCTCGACGCAAGCGCTCTCGCCAGCGATATATCTCTTGATATACACCAGGTTACAGCGTTACGCTGGCTGCCAATCGTCAGCCCGTTGTGAGGAAGGCATGGACAAGGCAACGGATTACATTGGAAAAGCCAAGGTGTTCTGGAGCGGTCGCAGCCAGGCCGTTCGGCTGCCCGAGCCGTGTCGCTTCCACGTGGCCGAGGTGGAGGCTGTCAAGAACGGCGATACGGTGACCTTGCGACCACCGGGAAAGGACTGGGCCAACTACTTCGAGTCGCGTGAGCTTGTCAGTCTGCCGCCGCGCGAGCAACCCCCGCTTCAAGAGCGTGAAGGCTGGGATTGATGTACATGCTGGACACGGACATCTGCGTGTATGTCCTCGAGGCGAACAACGAGGCATTGGAAGCGACCTTGGCGGGACACGCTCGCGAGATCTGCATTTCCGCGATCTGCCACGCGGAGCTTTGGTATGGCGTCGAGCACTTCGTTCACGCGGACCGCAACCGAGCGGGACTCGAGCACTTCCTCGACAGGTTGGACGTTCAGGCGTTTGGTCCGGAGGCCGGCAGACACTATGGGGACATCCGCGAGCAGCTGAACCGGCGCGGCACGCCCATTGGGTCAAACGACTTGCTCATTGCCGCCCATGCCCGGAGCATGGAGGCAACCTTGGTCACCAACAACGTCCGGGAGTTCTCACGCGTGCCTGGCCTCGAGGTGGTCAACTGGGTTTGAGCTCCTGCCGGCGTCGTTGGTCTCTCTTTGGAGGAGGCGTCCGGTTAGGTCGGATGGGAAGGAAAAGCGATACATGTGGCGCAAGCGGGTGATCGAGTGCTCTCTGGCTGTGCTGGCGACGATTCCGGTCACGGCTGAACGGCCTGCCGCAACGTTCCTCGACGACTACGTCAACGCCCCCGACGACAGCTATGCCTGGCAAGTCGCCGCAACCCATCCGGGCGAGCATGTCGACACCGTCGTCATCGACCTCGTCTCGCAGCACTGGCTCACGCCAGAGCAAGTGGATCGAACCGAGTGGCGGCATTGGCTGGTGGTGGCGATTCCCAAGGAGACGAACTCCGACGCAGCACTTCTGTTCATCGGCGGAGGCAGCAACCGGCCTCCGGATGAGGCGGAACCACCCGGCCCCAACGAGCAAATGATTCAGATCGCTGCGGCCACCGGGACCGTGGCGGCGGAACTACGCATGGTTCCGAACCAGCCGCTCACCTTCCATGGGGACGGCCAGCCGCGCTGGGAGGACGACCTCATCGGCTACGCCTGGGCGCACTACCTGGAAACCGGGAACGCCCAATGGCTGCCGCGCGGCCCCATGGTGAAGAGCGCCGTCCGGGCAATGGACGCACTCGAAGAATTCTCCGCCGGACGTGAAGACATGGCGAATGTCGCACGCTTCGTCGTCGCCGGCGGTTCCAAGCGGGGCTGGACCACCTGGCTCACCGGCGCCATGGATTCGCGAGTGATCGCCATCGCCCCCATCGTCATTGACGTGCTCAACGTCGATGCCTCGATGCGCCACCACTTCGCCGCCTACGGCTTCTGGGCGCCGGCCATCGGCAACTACGTCGCCCATGGAATCATGCAGCGCATGGATCACCCGCGACTCGCCGAAATCTACCGCCTGGTGGACCCCTACGCCTACCTGCACCGCCTGACGTTGCCAAAGCTCATGCTCAACGCCGCTGGCGATCAGTTCTTCCTGCCAGACTCCTCACAGTTCTATTGGGACGATCTGCGGGGCGAAAGCTACCTGCGCTACGTCGCCAACGCCGACCACGGCATGGACGACAGCGACGCCCTCGCCACGCTGACGGCTTTCCATTCGCTGATGGTGCGGGGCGAGAAGCCTCCGCAGCTAACGTGGACCCGCGGCGAACACGGCACACTGACCGCGCTCGCGACGCCCAAGCCGCAAGCGGCGCGACTGTGGCAGGCAACCAATCCCCGTGCCCGGGACTTCCGCGTCGAAACTCTGGGCCGCAAGTACGTCTCCACTCCACTCGAACCAGACCGGGACGGCACATACACCGCACCGGTGCCCTCACCAGAACAAGGCTGGAGCGCCTACTTCATGGAGTTCGACTGGGACGTAGGCGCGGCCGTACCCCTAAAGCTGACGACGGAAGTGGTGGTAACCCCAGATGCCCTGCCCTTCGCCGACAAGCCCCAGGGCCTCCCACCTTCGGCAACTGTCACCTGCAACACAGGAAGCCCAGAGACGGCCGCACAACTAGCCAAGGAACTGCCAACCGCGCTAGCCAACGCAGGCTTCGCCCCGCCCCGCCTCGACACAACCCTCGACGGCTCCAACCTCTACCTCAACTGGCCCATCACCGCCCGCTTCGGCGATGAGCTGCAGGCCGTCCGCACCTACCTCGCCAACCAACAATGCGGGGGTCATGCGTTGCAGCTCGAATCGGGCTCTGCAATCACACTCCCGCCTGTGCCGCGGTAGCCGATGGACGAGGGCCTTCGCTCAGGGAAGGTTCAGGTGCTTGCGACGCAAAGATGCCCGCGCCCGAGACTTACTCCGAGGGAGGCACATCAGGCAACATCGTACGAGCAAGCACATCGGAACTGATCAGCGCCCTCCCCTAAAGCACCCCTAAAGCAGGTCCAGGCGCTTGCGAGGCAAGATGCCCTCCCTGGCCACAAGCCTGTATTGGGGCGTCGTCCGCGGCAGCCTGTTTGCGCCACTTGCGAGCCAGACGAAAGCACCCTTGTCGGTTAGCCGACCGAGCGGCTCCCCTTCACCGGCGAGCCAGTCCTTGAGCCATCGGAGTTTGTTGAGCATCGCCCGAACTTCGCTGGTTTGGGCACTGTGCATCTCAATCCAGATCGCACGTTCGTTGTGTCGGCCCCCGCGCAAGCCGATGCCGTAATCCCAGCGCGGATCGTTGGGTTTCGCCGCGGTGAGAGCGGTGTCAAGGTCGATGCTGCCGGTCAGGCGGCTTGGATCAGCGCATGTGACGAGTTGGCGATGTGCATTCTGCAGCGCTTGGAGGCCGTGACGGTACGCGGGCGCAACGGAAGGCACAGACTCGACTGCCTCCTGAAAGGCGGTTCGACGAGGTCGCCTAGCCACGTCGGTTCGCCACCTCGGCAACGACCTCAGCGGCCGTGCCGGAAAACTCCGTCAAGCCTCCCCACCCGCGTTCTGCGTCATCGTCGGCACCGGGGTCAAGCCGAGAGATGTCGTGGACATCGGCCCCACGGGAGAAGTAATACACGCGGAAATCTCCATGAAGTGCTGTTTCTGCCAGCGCTGCCGTGGGATTGCGGCGCTCAAGCCCAAGGAGCCTCAGTACGTCCGGGACACCGCCATCGTTGTCCTGCAGAAAGCGAAGTGCCCATATCAGGTCCAGCACATGGCATGCCGTTGCCCGACACACAAACAATTCGTCCCACACGACCATGCGCAATGGATCACACGCGACAGGAGGATTTCGCACATCGCTGGCATGCCGTTGCCCGACACACAAACAATTCGTCCCACACGACCATGCGCAATGGATCACACGCGACAGGAGGATTTCGCACATCGCCGTCGCGGAGCGTGACGCGGTTTCAGCGCACGTTGGGGTGGAGCGGCGTGGGGTGGGGGCGGCGTGGGTTGGGCGCCTGTCTCGCGCCGGCCTTCACGAATCCGTCGCCGTGCAGCCCTTCGGGGCGTTCCGCAACGGCGCGCCGGCACGGTTCGCGCAGTCTCCGAACGACACCCGCAGCCCCGAGACCACCTGGCACGCCAACGGCCGTTCTTCGTCCGAACGCCATGGCCGACGGACAGGCGCGGAGCGCCGGGCCAGCGTAGGACATTGCCCAATTTCCTGTGGGACGAAATGTTTGTGTGTCGGGAACGACGTTTTATTATGTCGGGAACGACGTTTTAGCGTTGGGCGAATAAGCGGCTGCCGCACCTTGCCGACACGGACGCGAGCGTTCGTTTCCTGTCGTGCGAACCGCTCCTCGGCAAGGTCGATCTTGCCCATTGGCTGGAGAGCGGCGCCGTCCACTGGGTGATCGCAGGGGGCGAGAGTGGCCCGCGCGCAAGGCCTAGCGACCCCCAATGGTTCCAAGACATCCGAACGCAATGCGTCACCCACGACACACCCTTCCACTTCAAGCAGTGGGGGGACTGGGCACCACTCGACGCCGTGCCCGGCGTGGTGCCCAAGACCGTGGCAAATGGCGGGACTTACTCGACAGCCATGGGCCGGTCGGCAAGAAAGCCTCTGGACGCCTGCTCGATGGGGAATCTTGGGACGAACTGCCGATCACTTGAAGCGGACTTGATCGCCTTTGTCGGTGTTGAAGTCTGACGGTCCGTGGACCGGGTTCCTCATTGAGCGACGCGGCGCCCATCCGAAGTCTTGGGCCTGATAGAATCTGCCGCATGAAAACGATGGTCGACATTCCAGACGCCGAACTCTCGGACGCGGTGCGCTTCACGCAAGCGAAGACTGCCAGCGAAGCCGTGAAGGTGGCGATTGTGGACTTCAACCGACGGCAGCGGATCCGCGAGTTGGCCGTGGACGCAGGTACATGCCCGGATCTAATCACCGTGGACGAACTCCGGGAGCAACGCCGCCGCTAGGTGACCTGTCGCGGAACACAAAAGCTGGCCGCTGACGGAAGGAACCTAATCGAGCCCATTCCCGCTGGCCCTGAGGGCCTTAGGTTCATGCAAAACCGCTCGTTGATCCTCGTAGACTCATCGTCTTGGATTCACCTGCTCCGGCCCGATGGAGACGCAGAGGTGAGGCAACGCGTCGAAGCGGCTCTGGCAGCAGGGGACGCCTGTTGGTGCCCGATCGTGCAACTGGAGTTGTGGAACGGCGCTCGGGGTGGCCGCGAGCGGGAGGTTCTGGAGCGATTCGGCCAAGTGCTTCCGCTCTTGCCAATGGACGACGATGTGTGGTCAGCCGCCTACGAACTTGCACGGCGGGCACGTTCGCGAGGTGTGACCGTTCCGGCAACCGATGTAGCGATTGCGGCCTGCGCACGCCGTCACGGTGCGCGTCTGGAGTCGGCCGACGCGGACTTTGAGCGGTTGGCTGCGGTGGGTGGTGGAACGGCGCGACTAGACGGCGTTTAAGTGCCTAACCAATAAGAAATTTCTCGCCGCCGCCCCCTCGACCGCTCGCAGGCACTCGACGACCTCGGTGAGTGGCGCGTCATCCCGGATGTCGAAGCGCATGTGAGTTCCCAATGGCCGTCCGCCTCGCGGAGCCAACGCCCGTTGCCAATGACGCGCAGGGTCGGACCAAACAGGTATGGAGCCATGTCGCGGGCTATGCTTCGGTCGGCGTTGCACACGTGGATCGTGTCGCCGTCGCCCAAGTGCACCGGCACCGCGACGGGCCTTCGGGGGGAGGGCGTCCCGCCCTCCATCGCGCCCCGCAAGGGCGCGCAAAGGCATCTAAGAAAAGCGCCTGACGGCGCTATGGAGGGCGAGACGCCCTCCCCCCGAGGGCCCGTCCAGTGCTAGGTTGCTACGGCGCAGCCTCCTAGCGCGCCGAACTCGTTGCGGACCCGGAGAAGCGCGCCTAACGGCGCGCAGGGAAGGCAGAATGCCTTCCCTCCGAAGGTCCGCCCGTGGCATGGGGCGCGCCGTGCGGGCGTGCGAGGAATCCGTCCACCTCCAACTCCTCGACGAGTTGGTTGAGCTTCAGTGGATCGACACTAGGCAAGAAGCCCCTTGGCTCGGACGGGACGTGGAACCGTTCTCGCATTAGCAGGCTTCTCGCCGGTCGACAGTCCGCGACGGATTGCGGAGCGCCCTCCCTCCGAGGAACGGTGGCGTTGCGTCACTGCCGTACCAGCAGGTCGAGCTGACGGGTGACGGGTTTCGGCTCAATGGCATCTTGGCGTGTAGCTGAATCTTGCTCCCGAGGCGAGTCGTCAGTCCCTACGTCGAATGCCGAGTCGTCAAGGTTCGTGAGCCATTGGGCGCCCTGTTCGACGAGTTTGGGGTTGCCGGAGTCTGGGGCGTCTGTTGGTTTGACCCATAGAGGGACCCATCCTTTTTTCAGGTTTTCGATGGCGCCGCTCCAGGTTCCGCCGCTGTCGGGGGTGCTGCTTATGACGATGGCGTTGTGTGATAGGCAATAGATGTATTTGTTGCGTGCCATTGCGTTGCCCACCAGGAAGCGAGCTTCGGGATTGAAAGGCGAGATGAGTGCCAGATGGCCGGACATTAGGTGCTTGCGATATGTTGCGGAGGTTGCGGAGCGCAGGAGGTTGTCTGCCAGCACGCCCAGGGCTGTGCCTTCGGCATTGAGGGCGGCCAACATGACGGAGCGGTCCACGCCGGCGGCTCCGCCGGAGACAATCTGCTGTCCACGCGCAGCGGCGCGTTGGCCCACTTGCTCGGCGAAGGCGATGTCGGCGTCGCTTGCGTGTCTGGAGCCCACTACCGCGATGCCGTTGCCGTTCAGGAGGTCCTTGTTGCCGCAGCCGAACAAGACGGCCGGGGTGGTTCGGCCGAGGCGTTGTTTCAGGAGCTTGGGGTAGGCGGTGTCTGATCGCGTCAGCACCCACAGGCCCGCCCGCTGCCACTTCTCCAGGGCGAAACCGAGCGCCGCGCCGCGGTTCAGCAACGCCTGAAGACGCATCGGCGTCACCTCATGGTGGGCGATCTCGATGGCTGGAGCGCCTGGAATGGCCAGGAAGGCTATTGGGGTGTTTAGGGTGTTGCCAGCCTTCGAGCATGGCTGCTGGGGCACCTTGCAGCAGGTCTTCTGGGGTGAGGGCGTTGTCCTTGAGCCAACTCGCGAAAGCGCCCCACTCGCTGGGCGTCAGCGGACGTGCCGCGTCGCTGTCGGGCTTGCCGAAGGACACGGTGAGGAGCATCACCGCCTCGGCCTGGGGGCTCACGTCCACGTCAGCCTCCCGCACTTGCGGTTGCGAGGGCGAACGGCCACACCACGGGGCATCCGGCCTGGCGGAGCAGCGCCGCGACCACCGTCAACGTCCAGTTCGAGTCCACGATGTCGTCCACCAGTAGGACTGCCCCCTCCGCTGTGCCTTCCACCGCGCTTTCCACCGCGAAAACACCGCCGAGATTATGGCACTGATGGAATCGGTTCTCCTGTTCCTTCTGTGGGGCGTTGTCCTTCACCTTGGTCACCGCCGCAACAAAGGGCAGTTGTAGCGCCCCGGCGAGGCGCCTTGCGAAATCGGGCACTAGCGTGGGGTGGCGGTTCGACGGGACGCAGGTAACCCATGTGGGGCCTTGGGTCTGGTTGCCACCGCTCGATGATCATCTCTGCGGCAGCGTCCACGAGAGCGTCGGTGAAATGCCCGTTGTGTTTGTCGCGGGCCACCACCGTTCCCCACCCAGCGTCGCCCCAGCGTGACAGCATCCGGCCTGTCTCGGCTTGGAGTTCGCTGCGGACGTTGCCGGACCAGCCGTATTCCGGAAAAGCGTCCTTCGCGACCTGCTTGTTGCGCAACAACGGAATCTCGGCTTGGCGGAGGAAGCGGGCGGCTGCGGCTGCCGTTGCCCGGGGAATCGTCGTGCTGACGACGGGGCTTCCGACGCAGCCGGCGCATCTTCCGCAGGGCCTGGGTTCCGGGTCGTCCAGTGCTTGGGCGAGGAATCGCATGAGGCAGCCGGGTTCGTCGATGTATGCCTGCACTTCCTGCCATTCCGACTCCCTCTGCGCCGTCAGCGGGCGATCCGCTCGGCCTCGAGTTGGTAGGGAACCGGGGTTCGACGCCACCTGCCACTGTCGCGGAAGATGGGTGCGGGATTGTCCACGGAAAGCACCTTGAGGACCTTGTCGATCTGGCCGTAGCGCAGGTTGAGCGATCGCTCCAGATCGCGAATCGTCAAGCCCTCTTCGCTCCCCTCCAAGGCATCGAGAACCGCCGTCACCCACCGTTCCTCCGGGAAGGCGGTGCGGCGGAAATACTCGTGGATTTCGGCATCCTCAACGCCCGCCATCAAGAGGCCAACGGCTCGAGGAACGCCGCGTCCCGCGCGTCCCACCTGTTGGTAGTAGGCAATGATCGACCCCGGCGCTTGGTAATGCACCACGAAGCCGAGATCCGGCTTGTCGTAGCCCATGCCGAGAGCCGTCGTTGCGACCAGCGCCTTCACCTCGTTGCGGTCGAGCGCGAGTTCGAGGCGCTTGCGGTAGGCGTTCGAGTCCTCGAAGCGCTCGTGTTCGATGTTTGCGTGGTAGGGGCGAACGAGGATGCCGCGCTGGTTCAGCCAGGTCGAAACCTGCTCGGCGTCCCGCGTCGTCAGGGTGTAGATGATGCCTGTGCCGGGGAGTTCGTCGATGTGTTCGGCGAGCCAGGCGAGGCGTTCCGCCTGGGTCGGCAGGCGCAGCGTCTGCAGGTGCAGGCTTTCGCGCATCAATCGCCCGCGCTGGACGTTGAGCTGGCCGAGCTGGCGCTGCACGTCGTCGACGAGGCGGTCGTTGGCCGTGGCGGTGGTGCCGACGATGGGCAAGTTCGCCGGCATGCGCCTCAGCACGCTGGCGAGGCGTCGATAGTCGGGGCGGAAGTCGTGGCCCCAGTCCGGGATGCAGTGCGCCTCGTCCACGACCAAGAGGCCAATTCGCTCTGCCAGCGGCAGCAGGAGCTGCTCCACGAAGCTCTCGTTCGCCAAGCGCTCTGGCGAGATCAGCAGGGCGTCGGCTTCATCGGAGAGGGCCGTGCGGCGCAGTTGTGGCCATTCCGAGCGATTGGTGGAGTTGATGCTGATGGCGCGGACGCCCATCCGTTCGGCCGCGGCGACTTGATTGCGCATCAAGGCCAGCAACGGCGAGACAATCAGCGTCGCGCCAAGGCCCCGGTCGCGCAGCATCCGCGTCGCCACGAAATAGACGGCGCTCTTGCCCCAGCCCGTGCGCTGCACCAGGAGCACGCGCTCGCGGCGGGTGACCAGCGCATCGATGGCCTCCCACTGCCCGCCACGGAAATCCGCCTCGTTGTCGGCGAGCAGACGCCGCAGCAGGGCGAGCGCTTCGGATCGATTCGCCATGGGTCTCCCGTGTCAGCATCTGCCAATGATAGGTGCCTTCCCCCGCATGCCGTTGCCCGACACACAAACAATTCGTCCCACACGACCATGCGCAATGGATCACACGCGACAGGAGGATTTCGCACATCGCCGTCGCGGAGCGTGACGCGGTTTCAGCGCACGTTGGGGTGGAGCGGCGTGGGGTGGGGGCGGCGTGGGGTGGGGGCGGCGTGGGGTGGGGGCGGCGTGGGGTGGGGGCGGCGTGGGGTGGGGGCGGCGTGGGTTGGGCGCCTGTCTCGCGCCGGCCTTCGCGAATCCGTCGCCGTGCAGCCCTTCGGGGCGTTCCGCAACGGCGCGCCGGCACGGTTCGCGCAGTCTCCGAACGACACCCGCAGCCCCGAGACCACCTGGCACGCCAACGGCCGTTCTTCGTCCGAACGCCATGGCCGACGGACAGGCGCGGAGCGCCGGGCCAGCGTAGGACATTGCCCAATTTCCTGTGGGACGAAATGTTTGTGTGTCGGGAACGACGTTTTTCAAATGTTTGTGTGTCGGGAACGACGTTTTTAAGTCGGGTGCGTACGGCTCATTCACTTTCAGCTTCAACCGACTTCGCCGTACCGACGGTGTGACCCATGAGCGCATCCGGAAAAGTCGGCACATCGTCGCCATGCAGCATTTCGCAGCACATATGCTCGGCACGGTCGCCGGAGCCTCGGACGACGACACCGATGGCGCAAGCAGCGAGCGCTCGATAGACTCGCATTTCGTCGGACGGGAAATGACACACGATGATGGACTCTAGCTCGATTCGCATGGCGGTGCTTCCGCTAGCGTTGACGATCTCGATAGCGCTGTTGGTGACCGTCTCGGCGCCATCGGCACGCAGGTCGGATCTGAGCGTTGCTGCCGCGATCGGCGAAGTTCCAGCGGTGCATGGGCTCATCGAAGCCGGCGCGGACCCCACGGAAGGACTGGTCGCGGCCGTAGAGTATGGGCATCTGGAGATCGTGCAGTTCTTGCTTGAAGCGGGCGCCGACCCGACTGTAGGAATCAACGCCGTTCGCCACGGCCGCCGCCTCCCCAATGTCAGAATGATGCATGGAGCAATGATGCATGGAGCAGTCGAACGCGGCTACGCGGAGACCGTTGGGATGTTGCTTGAAGCTGGCCACGGTACTACCTCCTACTCCAGCTCAAACGAAGGATTGTACACCGCCGACCGGGGGGGCCACGACACGATCGTGCGGATGGTCGCCCGGGCGGGCCACGCCCAGATCGTGCGGATGGCCACCGGGGCGGGCCACGCCGAGATCGTGCGGATGCTCCTCGATGCGGGCGCCAGCCCGTCGGATGGGCTTTTCCCCGCTGCGAGTGAAGGGCACTCGGCAATTGTCCAGATGTTGCTCGATGCGGGTGCCGACCCATCAGACGGGCTGCGGTCCGCCGCTGGGGAGGGGCACGCGGAGGTGGTGCGGATGTTGCTCGATGCGGGTGCCGACCCATCAGACGGGCTGCGGTCCGCCGCTGGGGAGGGGCACGCGGAGGTGGTGCGGATGTTGCTCGATGCGGGTGCCGACCCATCAGACGGGCTGCGGTCCGCCGCTGGGGAGGGGCACGCGGAGGTGGTGCGGATGTTGCTCGATGCGGGTGCTGAGGCATCAGACGGGCTGTCGTCCGCTGTGTGGTGGGGCCACGAGGAGGTCGTGCGGATGTTGCTCGCTGCCGGCGTCGATCGGTACCACATCCACAACGAATTGGAGGACGCTGCCGAGAGAGGCCACGCGGAAATCGTGGCGATGTTGCTCGCTGCCGGCGCCAACCCGTCAAATGGGCTGGTGGCCGCCGTAGAGAGTGGCCACGTCGACATCGTGGGGATGCTGCTCAAAGCTGGCGTCGACGACGACGGGTACCACATGCGCCAAGGACTGGAGGAGGCGGCGGGGAATGGCCACATGCAGCTCGTGGCGATGTTGCTCGCTGACGGTGCCGACCCGTCAGGCGGGCTGGGACCCGCAGCGCACGCAGGCCACCCCGAAATCGTCGAATCCCTCCTCGAAGCCGGGGCCAATGTCAATGCACGTTGGCATTATGGAAGCTTGTCAGTGACACCACTGCACAGCGCCGCAACGACTGGGGATCCGAAAGTAGCGAGCGTGTTGATCGAGGCTGGGGGAGACGTTAACGCCGATGCCCGTTACGTTAAGCCTGGACTGTTCGAATCCGCTATGGCCATTCTAACGTTTGGTCTGACGGCCCTCGGCAACACGGACATGGAGGAGATGGTCGGGTGGACTCCTGTCCAATTCGCGGTCGCTGCTGGCCACCCCGAGATCGAGAGAATGTTGCTCAATGCCGGTGCAGTCTCGTCAAGAGGTCCGGATGTTGCGGAGAATCGCCACCCCGACGACGATCCTGCGGATGTCTTGATCGCAGATTAGTGGTCCGCCTCGTGGTGCTTGCCCTTACGCTCGGTGAGAAGTGTCGGCCCTGACGAAGGCTGCGCGCCGTCCATCGCCATCCCGCCAGGCCCTCTCCGCCAGAATGGACGCTCCGCTTCTCCATCCCGCCGCCGCGGAAGCTCGACTGAGATCCGTCGAGAACAGCGTCAATTTGAGAGCCGAAGCAGCTTCGAGAGCGTGTTGTCGCTCAGGCGCGCCCTCGCGGACGCGCGACGCAAGGCTCTCTCCAACGCGCGCCTTGTTCGCGCCGGCCAGGATCCGAGGCGCGATCCCGGCAATGCTCCGACGGTCAACGATTTGCTCGATGTCGTCATCGAGCGGGACGCCGCCACTTGGCTCGAACCCGAACGCACCGCTGTTGATTCCCGCATTGACTGAAAGAAATCCAGCGTTGTTTCCCCGGATTGACCACGTCTCCGTGCCCGCAACCGTGATGCCTGCGGATTCCCGAGCCACGGACAGCGACGCTTGACCGTTATCTGGCCCACGTCCGGCTACTGCTGAGCGCCCTGCCCGATATCGCTGTTCGGGCCGCCAGGGCGCCCGGCTGCGCCGCTTGCCTGCCGGCCTCGTGGTCCCCGGTAAACGGCCGGGCAACGTCCTCCCCTTTCCGGAACGCAATAGCCGATGCCCGCAGCTCCGTCAAAGACCGCGTGCGTATCAGTTCGGTAAGCCGGAGAATGCGTGAAACGCCGTGCGCCGGGGCGACGCCGGATGCGCCTCTGGAAGTTCTTTCGGTGGGATCGGAAGGCAATCTACCGCGCCCGGCGCCGCGTCAGCGGCCCGGGCCGGCGTCCGGTTTAGTTTTGCTGGGCGATCCGCCGCCCTTCGACGAGGACGATGCGAACCCGCATTGCTGCGTGTAGCCCCAAAGATGCAGTTGCCGTGCCGTCGCGTGCGGCGACCGCGGCGTGTCTTTCGACATGGGCCGGCGGCCTCTTGCGGCGTCTCTGACGGGACCGATCCCGCGACCCCGGGCGTGGACCCGGCGCTGGTGGCGCAGGTGCGGGGCCATGCGGCGGAGACGCATGAGGGCCAGACGCACGTGGACCGCTGGAAGCGGGTTCTGGCCGCGTTCGGCGACGACAACGGCTACACGGCGATGACGGCGGCGGAGGCGCAGGCATTTGCCGACCAGGGCTGGCAACGCTGGGTTCCGGTGGCCGCTGCGCTCGCGGCGCTGGCGGCGGCGACCGAACCGGAGCAGCCCCTGACCCTGCCGGCGGTGAGCGTCTCGGCGGGTGCGGACGTCACGGAAGGCGGGGATGCGGTGTTCACGGTGACGGCGAGCCCGGCGCCTGCGGCGGAGTTGGCGGTGACGGTGACCGTGGCGGCCGAAGGCGACTTCGGCATCACCGCGGGCAGCCGATCGGTGACGATTCCGACCACGGGCAGCGCCACGCTGACGCTGGCGACAACCAATGACGAGGTTGACGAGCCGGACGGCTCGACGAGCGTGACGGTGGCGGCGGGCGACGGCTACACGGTCGGCGATCCGGCGTCGGGGACCGTGGCCATTGCCGACGACGACCCGGCGGCGGCGGTCGCGACGGTGGACCCGGCTCTGGTTGCGCAGGTGCGTGGCTATGCGGCTGAGACGCATGAAGGCCAGGCGCATGTGGACCGCTGGAAGCGGGTGCTGGCCGCGTTCGGCGACGACAACGGCTACACGGCGATGACGGCGGCGGAGGCGCGGGCATTTGCCGACGGGGGCTGGCAACGGTGGGTTCCGGTGGCCGCTGCGCTCGCGGCGCTGGAAGCGGCGCCCGAACCGCCGGAGCCCGAAACCCTGCCGGCGATCACGGTCTCGGCGGGGGTGGACGTCACGGAAGGCGGGGACGCGACCTTCACGGTGACGGCGAGCCCGGCCCCTGCATCGCCGCTGGCGGTGAGCGTGACGGTGGCGGCCGATGGCGATTACGGCATTGCCTCGGGCACGCAGACCGTCAGCATCCCGGCCACGGGCAGCGCCACGCTGACGCTGGCGACGGTGAATGACGACGCCGACGAGCCCGACGGCTCGGCGAGCGTGACGGTTGACGCCGGCGAGGGCTACACGGTGGGTTCCCCCGCGTCGGGCACCGTGGCCATTGCCGACGACGACGACGCGCCGCTTCCGGCGGTGACGGTCTCGGCGGGGGCGGGCGTCACGGAAGGCGGGGACGCGGCGTTCACGCTGACGGCGAGCCCGGCCCCCGCATCGCCGCTGGCGGTGAGCGTGACGGTGGCGGCCGACGGCGACTACGGCGTTGCCGCCGGCGGGCGGACGGTGACCATCCCGACCGGCGGCAGCGCGACGCTGACGCTGGCGACGGCCAATGACGACGCCGACGAGGCGGACGGCTCGGCGAGCGTGACGGTGAACGCGGGCGAGGGCTACACGGTGGGTTCCCCCGCGTCGGGCACCGTGGCCATTGCCGACGACGACGATGCGCCGCTTCCGGCGGTGACGGTCTCGGCCGGGGCGGGCGTCACGGAAGGCGGGGACGCGGTGTTCACGGTGACGGCGAGCCCGGCCCCCGCATCGCCGCTTGCGGTGAGCGTGACCGTGGCGGCCGCGGGCGATTACGGCGTAACCGCGGGCAGCCGCACGGTGACCGTCCCGACGACGGGCAGCGCCACCCTGACGCTGACAACGGCCAATGACGACGCCGACGAGGCGGACGGCTCGGTGACTGCGACGGTGAACGCGGGCGAGGGCTACACGGTGGGTTCCCCCGCGTCGGGGACCGTGGCCATTGCCGACGACGACGACGCGGCGGCGCTTCCGGAGATCACGGTCTCGGCGGGCGGCGCGGTGACGGAAGGCGGGGACGCGACCTTCACGGTGACGGCGAACCCGGCGCCGGCATCGGAGCTGGCGGTGACGGTGGCGGTTGTGGCCGAGGGCGACTACGGCGTGGCCGCCGGCGGGCGGACGGTGACGATCCCGGCGACGGGCAGCGCCACGCTGACGCTGGCGACGACCGGCGACGATGCCGACGAGCCGGACGGCTCGGCGAGCGTGACGGTGACGGCGGGCGACGGCTACACGGTGGGTTCCCCCGCGTCGGGGACCGTGGCCATTGCCGACGACGACGCGGCGGCGCTTCCGTCGCTGTCGGTGGACGACGTGACGGTGAAGGAGGGCGCGTACCTGGAGTTCACGGTGCGCCTGTCGGCGCCATCGGCGGGGGGCGTCTCGGTGAAGGTGTCGACGCGGGATTCGACGCCGGTCTCGGCGACGGCGGGGGAGGACTACTGGCCGCTCTCCGGACGGACGGTGAGCTTCCGCGCGGGCGAGACCGGGCGGTCCGTCGGGGTCATCACCTACGACGACGGCCATGACGAGGAGCCGGAGACGTTCGAGGTGGTGCTGTCGGATGCGCAAGGCGCGGCGATCGGCGACGGGGTCGCGGTGGGAACCATCGAGCCCGCGCCGACTGGCGCGAGCGTCGACCGCGCCAGGCTGACCCTGACGTGGCCGGAGCCCCGCGACGGGTTCGGCACGCCGGCGGGCACGGACTGGGCGGTTGCGGTGGACGGCGCGCCGCGGGCGGTGGCGTCGGCGACGGTGTCGGGGCGCCGGGCGGTGCTGACGCTGGCCGCTCCGGTGGCTCCCGGCGAGGCGGTGACGGTGGGCTACGTGGGCTCGGCCATGCATCCGCTGGCCGACGCCGCGGGGCGGCGCTCGGCGGCGTGGGACGGCCTGCCGGCGGTCAACGTCACGCGCGCGCCCTCGCCGGGAGGCGCGGGGCTCGCCCCGGAAGCGCTTGGGGCGAAGGTGGACGCTGTGCGGCCGGCGGGGGCGGACGTCGCCCGGCCGCCGGCGGCGCTCGCCGCCGTCCCGGCCGGCGCGGCGCGGCTGGACGCCTCGGGGCTCGGCCTCGCGGACCTCTCGGCGCTGGGCCGGTTCTCGGCGCTGGCGCGGGTGGACCTCTCGGACAACGCGCTGGCCGGTCTGGCGGGCATCGAGGCGCACGCGGGTCTGCGCGAGCTGGACCTGTCCGGCAACCGGATCGCGGACCTCGGCCCGCTGGCGGCGCTGTCGGGGCTGGAGCGCCTGGACCTCACCGGCAACCGCGTGGCGGACCTCGCGCCGCTGGCGGGGCTCCCGGCGCTGCGGGTGCTGGTGCTGGACGGCAACGCGGTCTCGGACCTGGGCCCGCTGACCCACCACGCCCGGCTCGGGCAGCTGGGCCTCGCGGACAACGCGGTGGCGGACGTGACGCCGCTGCAGGACCTGCCGCGGCTGCGCCGCCTGGACCTCGGCGGCAACCCGGTGGCGGACCTGTCGCCGCTCGGCGACGTGGCCTCGCTGGAGTGGCTGGCGCTGCCCGGCGGCCGCGCCGCGGCGGAGGGGGCGCTCATCCGCCTGACGCGCCTGCGCTGGGTGTGGCCGGGACCGGCCCAGGCGCCGGCGCGGTAGCCGGCGGGGACGAAATGTTTGTGTGTCGGGAACGGTGCTTTGCGACCGCATCGACCTTCTCGCCGTTCCTCGGGGGGAGGGTATCCTGCCCTCCGTCGCGCCCGCGAGGGCGCGCAGGGAACACGCCTTTCCGGTCGATCCAGCCATCTCGGACCGCGCCGGCCTTGCAAGCACGCGCCTTGCGGCGCGATGGAGGGCAGGATGCCCTCCCCCCAACGCGGCACCAGCCTGTCCGCCGGTGTGCAAAGTGCGTCACCACCGGCCAACGGCGTCAGTGGCGGCGAGGCGGGCATCTGGCTGCGCTCTCGACCGCCGCGCCGTGCCACGCGGAGCTTTGGCATGGCGTCGAGCACTCCGTTCACGCGGACCGCAACCGAGCGGGACTCGAGCACTTCCTCGAGAGGTTGGACGTTCAGGCGTTTGGTCCGGAGGCCGGCAGACACTGGGGACATCCGCGAGCAGCTGAATCGGCGCGGCACCCCCATCGGGTCGAACGACTTGCTCATCGCCGCCCATGCCCGGAGCATGAAGGCAACCTTGGTCACCAACAACGTCCGGGAGTTCTCTCGCGTGCCTGGCCTCGAGGTGGTCAACTGGGTTTGAGCTCCGGCGGGCGGCGTTGGTCTCTTTTTGGAGGAGGCGTCCGGTTGGATCGGATGGGAAGGAAAAGCGATACATGTGGCTGAAGCGGGTGATCGAGTTCCCTCTGGCTGTGCTGGCGACGATGCCGGTCGCGGCTGAACGGCCTGCCGCAACGTTCCTCGACGAGTACGTCAACGCCCCCGACGACAGCTATGCCTGGCAAGTCGCCGCGACCCACCCGGGCGAGCATGTCGACACCGTCGTCATCGACCTCGTCTCGCAGCACTGGCTCACGCCAGAGCAGGTGGGTCGAACCGAGTGGCGGCATTGGCTGGTGGTGGCGATTCCCAAGGAGACGAACTCCGACGCAGCACTCCTGTTCATCGGCGGAGGCAGCAACCGGCCCCCGGATGAGGCGGAACCGCCCGGCCCCAACGAGCGCATGATCCAGGTCGCTGCGGCCACCGGAACAGCGGCGGCGGAACTACGCATGGTTCCGAACCAGCCGCTCACCTTCCATGGGGACGGCCAGCCGCGCTGGGAGGACGACCTCACCGGCTACGCCTGGGCGCACTACCTCGATACCGGGAACGCCCAGTGGCTGCCGCGCGGCCCCATGGTGAAGAGCGCCGTGCGGGCAATGGATGCGCTTGAGGAGTTCTCCGCTGGGCGCGAGGATGTAACGAACATCGCTCGTTTCGTCGTCGCGGGAGGTTCGAAACGCGGCTGGACCACCTGGCTTACCGGTGCCGTGGATTCGCGAGTGATCGCCATCGCTCCCATCGTCATCGACGTCCTCAACGTCGATGCCTCCATGCGCCACCACTTCGCCGCCTACGGCTTCTGGGCCCCGGCCATTGGCAACTACGTCGCCCACGGAATCATGCAGCGCATGGATCATCCCCGCCTCGCCGAAATCTACTCCCTCGTGGACCCTTACGCCTACCTGCACCGCCTGACGATGCCAAAGCTCGTGCTGAACGCCGCCGGCGATCAGTTCTTCCTGCCGGATTCCTCGCAGTTCTACTTCGACGACCTGCGCGGCGAAAGCTACCTGCGTTACGTCGCCAACGCCGACCACGGCATGGACGACAGCGACGCCCTCGCCACGCTGACGGCTTTCCATTCGCTGATGGTGCGGGGCAACAAGCCTCCGCAGCTAAGGTGGACCCGCGGCGAACACGGCACGCTAACAGCGCTCGCGACGCCCAAGCCGCAAGCGGCGCGACTGTGGCAGGCAACCAATCCCCGTGCCCGGGACTTCCGCGTCGAAACTCTGGGCCGCAAGTACGTCTCCACTCCACTCGAACCAGACCGGGACGGCACATACACCGCACCGGTGCCCTCACCAGAACAAGGCTGGAGCGCCTACTTCATGGAGTTCGACTGGGACGTAGGCGCGGCCGTACCCCTAAAGCTGACGACGGAAGTGGTGGTAACCCCAGATGCCCTGCCCTTCGCCAACAAGCCCCAGGGCCTCCCCCTTCGGCAACTGTCACCTGCAATACAGCAAGCTCAGAGACCGCCGAGCAACTAGCCAAGGAACTGCCAACCGCGCTAGCCAACGCAGGCTTCGCCCCGTCCCGCCTCGACACAACCCTCGACGGCTCCAACCTCTACCTCAACTGGCCCATCACCGCCCGCTTCGGCGATGAGCTGCAGGCCGTCCGCACCTACCTCGCCAACCAACAATGCGGGGGTCATGCGTTGCAGCTCGAATCGGGCTCTGCAATCACACTCCCGCCTGTGCCGCGGTAGCCGATCGACGAGGGCCTTCGCTCAGGGAAGGTTCAGGTGCTTGCGACGCAAAGATGCCCGCGCCCGAGACTTACTCCGAGGGAGGCACATCAGGCAACATCGTACGAGCAAGCACATCGGAACTGATCAGCGCCCTCCCCTAAAGCACCCCTAAAGCAGGTCCAGGCGCTTGCGAGGCAAGATGCCCTCCCTGGCCACAAGCCTGTATTGGGGCGTCGTTCGTGGCAGCCTGATTGCGCCACTTGCGAGCCAGACGAAAGCACCCTTGTCGGTTAGCCGACCGAGCGGCTCCCCTTCACCGGCGAGCCAGTCCTTGAGCCATCGGAGTTTGTTGAGCATCGCCCGAACTTCGCTGGTTTGGGCACTGTGCATCTCAATCCAGATCGCACGTTCGTTGTGTCGGCCCCCGCGCAAGTCGATGCCGTAATCCCAGCGCGGATCGTTGGGTTTCGCCGCGGTGAGAGCGGTGTCAAGGTCGATGCTGCCGGTCAGGCGGCTTGGATCAGCGCATGTGACGAGTTGGCGATGTGCATTCTGCAGCGCTTGGAGGCCGTGACGGTACGCGGGCGCAACGGAAGGCACAGACTCGACTGCCTCCTGAAAGGCGGTTCGACGAGGTCGCCTAGCCACGTCGGTTCGCCACCTCGGCAACGACCTCAGCGGCCGTGCCGGAAAACTCCGTCAAGCCTCCCCACCCGCGTTCTGCGTCATCGTCGGCACCGGGGTCAAGCCGAGAGATGTCGTGGACATCGGCCCCACGGGAGAAGTAATACACGCGGAAATCTCCATGAAGTGCTGTTTCTGCCAGCGCTGCCGTGGGATTGCGGCGCTCAAGCCCAAGGAGCCTCAGTACGTCCGGGACACCGCCATCGTTGTCCTGCAGAAAGCGAAGTGCCCATATCAGGTCCAGCACATGGGGGGAATGCGTTGAAAGGCAAACTCGATAGCCCCGCCAAAGAAGCTCGATTACGACCGCCAAAACCGCCGTGATGGCATGGGGGTGGAGCCCCATTTCGAGCTCTTCGATGACAACCCACTCGAGTTGGTCGCGACGGGCTATCTTCGCCGGCGGCAGGAGGTGATAAAAGCCCAATAGCAAAGGCATGAACTCCCGCTGGCCAGCAGACCAGACGAGAAAGGGGAGGACGGTGCCTTCTTCGTTTTGCAGCACGATGCGGCGCTGCATTTGCGACACCTCGGTTCGGAGTTCGAACCCTGCGAAGATCCGGTCCGCGAGTGGAGCCCGCAGAGCTTGCTTCAGCCTGTTGCGCCTCGGAAACAGGCCGGCAGGGGTAGAGAAGTCCGTCTGAACAAGCTCGTGCAGCTTCTCGCTAAACGCACGCAACACGAAAGGGTCGCCTGCGCGGTAGTCGGAGAAAGGGCGGGTTAGGCCATCTCGAACACCCATGACGCGCTGGGCGGGAATGTAGAAGAGTGATTCACTGGCTTCGTGCCTGCTCCTGCGACTGCCGGTCAGGGATGTCAGTTCGACTTTCTTGCCGTCACGACGGAGCAACGAGGATTCGGACGCGAGGAGGGCGGATCCCTCGCCGAAGTAAAGCTGAGAGAATTCGCTAGCGTCCCCCCACTCAAGGCCGAATCTTTGCATTTCGGCATGAATCGACCGCCGGTCGAGCAGAAGCTTGAGCAACTGAAGGAGGATGCTCTTTCCCGTCGCCTGCGGTCCCACCAAGACCGTCAAATCGCCGAACGTGATGTCCGCGTCCACGATCGGGCCGAAGGCCTCTACCTTGATCCGCACCGGCTTTGCGTCTCCAACTTTGGCACGGGATCATACACAGGGGCAGGCTATCGGATGTAACGCAACACCACGTTCTCCAGGAGCTCCTGACGGCCGCTTACGGGCGTCAAGTTTGCACTGCTCTCTCTTGCACGCTCGGAGAGCGAGGTCAGTGACTCCCGGCCGCCAAGGATGCTCTGGCCCAAGGCGCCGTCCCAGCCGGCGTAGCGCTTGCTCACGTTGTCTTCGAGTTCACCGCCTTCGATCAGGGCCGCGGCGTTGACGAGGCCCCTTGCGAGGGTGTCCATGCCGCCGATGTGGCCGTGGAAGAGGTCTTCGCGGGCCATGCTTTGGCGGCGCAGCTTCGCGTCGAAGTTGAAGCCGCCGGTGCCGAGGCCGCCGGCGTTGAGGATTTCGCGCAGCACGAGGGTTGCTTCCTCGATGCCGTTGGGGAACTGGTCGGTGTCCCAGCCGTTCTGGGCATCGCCTCGGTTGGCGTCCACGCTGCCGAAGATTCCGTGGGCGATGGCGTAGGCGACCTCGTGCTGGAAGGTGTGGCCGGCGAGGGTGGCGTGGTTGCACTCGATGTTGAGCTTGAACTCGTCGGCGATGCCGTATTTCTGCAGGAAGGCGTAGCAGGCGGCGGCGTCATAGTCGTATTGGTGCTTGGTGGGTTCGCACGGCTTGGGTTCGATCAAAAGGGTGCCGTGGAAGCCGATTCGGTGCTTGTGCTCCGCCACCATGTTCATGAAGCGGCCGAGCTGGTCGGATTCGCGCCTGAGGTCGGTGTTCAGCAGGGTGTCGTAGCCCTCGCGGCCACCCCAGAGGACGTAGTTCTCGCCGCCAAGCTGGTGCGTGAGGTCGAGCACGCAGCGCACTTGCGCCGCGGCGTGGGCGAAGACTTCCGGGTTTGGATTGGTGGCGGCGCCGGCGGCGTAGCGCGGATGGCCGAAGAGGTTTGCCGTGCCCCAGAGGAGCTTCACGCCGGTGCGCTCCATTGCGGTCGCGAGATCTTCGCCGATGGCCTTGAGGTTGGCTTCGGATTCGGCATAGGAGTCGCCTTCCGGCGCCACGTCGCGGTCGTGGAAGCAGAAGTAGGGCACGGTGAGCTTCCCGAAGAACTCGAACGCCGCGGCCAGCTTGTCGCGAGCGGCAACCATTGCGTCGTTGCGGCCCCGCCAAGGCCGGTCCCAGGTGCCGTCGCCGAAAACGTCATCGCCCGGAGCGTCGAACGAGTGCCAGTAGCAGACGGCGAAGCGCAGGTGTTCGGCCATGGTCTTGCCAAGCACCACGGCATCCGCGTCGTAGTGACGGAAGGCGAATGGATTGGTGGATTCCGCGCCTTCGAAGCGAATGGTCTCGACGTTGGGGAAAAAGCTCATGGGCTGCCTCGCGTGGGTGTTCGCAAACGATGGTAGCGCGCCCGGAGGGGCTTCGTTGTGACGCCGGGCGGGTCCTTCTTCGGCGCGGTCACGTTCCCCGCGTCCTCCAATGAGGCGTTCGCGCCTGCGCGCCTGTCGGCACGAGCGAGGGCGCATTCTCCACTCCCCAAAGGCGGCAGTGATAGGAGACGGTGGTCAGCCGGTCAGGCGTGGTGGAGGGTGGGGAAGCGGGGCTTTAGGTCTTGGTATAGGTTGCGGAACACCGCGAGGCGTTCCTTGGCGCGGCCCACGGCTTCCGAATCTGGTTCGACTACGGCTTCGATGGGGGCTGGTGGGCAGATGTCCTTGGCGTCTCGATCGGTGGTGGCGATGGCGGCGAGGCGGGCCGCGCCGAGGGCTGGGCCCACCGCTGCATCGCGGCGATAGGTGAGCGGGCGGCCCAAGGCGGCGGCCAAGGTCTTTCCCCAGAAGAGGCTTTGCGCGCCGCCGCCAATGACGCTGACTTCGCCCAGGTTCGCGCCGGCATCGGTGAGGGCGCGCTGGCCGTCGGCCAAGGCAAATGCCACGCCTTCGAGCACAGCCTGGCCGAGTTGTGCCCGATCGGTTTCGTGGCTCAAGCCGACGAATGCGCCGAGGGCGTTGGCGTCGTTGTGGGGCGTGCGTTCGCCAGACAGGTACGGCAGGAAGAACAGGGCTCCAGGTTCGACCCCTTTTGCCTCGATTTCGGCGATGAGGGCGGCTTCCGAATCCGCACGAGTCAGTGCAGTCGCCCACGTGAGGGCGCTGGCCGCGGAGAGGATCACCGACATCTGATGCCATAGGCCCGGCAAGGCATGGCAGAAGGCATGCACGCCGCCGTCGGGATTGGGCCGGTAGATCGTGTCCGGTGCGAAATAGACGCCGGAGGTGCCGAGCGAAACAAAGCTGGCACCCGGCACGATGGCGCCCACGCCGACGGCGCCTGCGGCTTGGTCACCCGCGCCCCCAACCACCGGCACTTCGCACATCCCCCACGCCTTGGCGAGCGCAGGGCGCAATGTGCCGGACACTTCCGACCCTTCCACCAGCCGCGGCATATGCGTGGCGCCAAGCTCCGTGGCGGCCAGCATCTCGTCCGACCAGGCCCGCTTCGACACATCGAGCCAAAGCGTGCCGGAGGCGTCCGACATCTCGCTCACAAACTCGCCCGTGAGGCGGTGCCGGAGCCAGTCCTTCGGCAGCAGCACCTTGCGCGTGGCAGCGAACAGTGCCGGTTCGTGGCAGCGCACCCAGATGAGCTTCGGCGCCGTGAAGCCGGGCATGGCACGGTTGCCCGTGCGCGAGAGGACTTCGGTGTGTTCCTCCAGCCACTCGCATTCGGCATCTGCGCGCCCGTCGTTCCACAGGATGGCGGGGCGCAGCACTTCATCGCCGTCACCCAAGAGCACCGCACCATGCATCTGGCCGGACAGGCCAATGGCATCCACCTTTGGCAGGTGCCGACGAAGCTGCCCCATGGCTCCTTCGAGCGCCAGCCACCAATGCTCCGGTGTCTGCTCGCTCATCCTTGGGCCGGGACGGGAGATTTCGAGCGGCACCGTCGCCTCGGCCACGACTTCCTGCGTGGCAGTCTCGGCGGAACCGGAAACGTCGGTCACCACCGCCTTTACCGAGGAAGTGCCGAGATCGATGCCAAGCTGCATGTGCCTAGCCCGGATTGTTCATGAATGCCCTAGCAGCCTATCGGACTTCGCCGTCTCGGCGAAGTTCGACTTACGTGATGGGACGGCTTGGGCTGGGGCAAGAAGCGTTGTCCGAAGGCAACGGTTCTTGTGGCGCTACTGCGGCAGGGCCCTCAGTCGGCGGCGCGGATGGTTGCCACCAGATGATCCACCACGTCGAGCATCTGCTCCTGGCCGCCGGCCATGTCGGTTTCGATGCGATAGATGCCACCCACAATCATCGTCGGCACGCCGGTGGCACGGTACATGCGGGTGCTGGCATCGGCCTTGCGCACGCGGCTCTGCACGCCGAACGAGTCGAACACGCGCAGGAATTCCTCGCGCTCCACCTCCGCTTCGCGCTCGAACAGGCGAGCCAGCAACTCGGCGCGGTTCATCTCCAGCCGATAGACATGCACGCCCTCGAAGATGGGGGTGTGGACTTCGCCCAGCACATCGAGCAGTTCGGCGGTGTAGAACGCCTGCGCCAAGGCCGCCCAATAGGCGTTGAACACGGCCGGGATGCGGTGGAAATCCACGTCGTCCGGCACCGTTTCGAGCCAACGCTCCACCGCCGGATCGAAGTTGAAGCAGTGAATGCAGCCATAGGAGAACAGCTCCACCACCTCGATGCGTTCGGGGTCGCGGGTTTCCACCGGCGTCGGCAGCCGGACATAGTGCCGCCCTTCCTGATACTTGGCGGCGGCTTCCTCGGCCAGCGACGGCGCCGCCAGCACCGTTGCCGCAAGCACAAGGGCAAGGCCGCGGGTGCGGATCGCCCACCCAAGCACCTTGGGCATGTCCATCAGTACAGGCCCAGGATGTAGTTCGCCACGGCCTTGATTTCGCCGTCGGTCATGTTCGCCGCCACGTCGCGCATCACGCCGCCGTTGTTCTCGTCGGTGGCGCGGTCGCCCTCGCGGTAGGCGGTCATCTGGGCGATGGTGTAATCCGGATGCTGGCCGGCGAGGCGCGGAAAGCCGGCCAGCGCATTGCCGGCGCCATCCGGGGAATGACACGCGGTGCAGGCGGCAACGCCCTTGTCCAGAATGCCGCCGCGGTAGATGGCTTCGCCCAAGGCGAGATCGACATCCTTGGCCTGCCCTGCCGCCGCTGGTTGCGCGGCGTAATGCTCGGCAAGTTCGCGGATGTCCTCGTCGCTCATGTTGTCGAGCTGGCCGGCCATGAGCGGCGCCGGGCGGTCGCCATCGCGCATCAGGATCATCTGGCGCTCCAGATAGGCCACGTTCTGGCCACCCAGGTTCGGATAGATGGGCGAGAGGCTGTTGCCGTCTTCGGCGTGGCAGGCAACGCAAGGGCCGGCGAGGTCGCTTGCGAGGCTCGGGGCTGCTGCCAGCGCGACGACGATGGCGATGGCTGCGAGGCTGGAGCGCATGGGCATGTTCGCGTTGTTCCCTCAAGGAAGAAGCAATTCTGGTCGCGCATCGCAAGGGCCGAAGGATCACACCGCGCGAACGAAATGCGCCGTAAACTGGACCTTGCTTGCAAGGCGGCGCGGATTATAGAACACGGTGTCCGAAACGCTACCGGCTCGGCCACGGGCGCGGGCCCTCACCTGCACGTTCCTCGGCAGCGCCGACCGGCTGGCGCGCTGCCCTGCGGACGACGAGCCGGAAGTGGCGTTCGCGGGACGCTCCAACGCCGGCAAGTCGAGCACGCTGAACCGCCTGTGCGGACGCGCCGGCGGCAAGCGGGCACTGGCGCGGGTGAGCAAGACGCCGGGGCGCACGCGGCTCATCAACTTCTTCTCTGTGGAGGGCGGCGGGCGGCTCGTGGACCTGCCCGGCTACGGCTTCGCCAGCGCCAGCAAGGCCGAGCGGGACGCGTGGAACCGCGCCATCGACGACTACCTGCGTGAACGCCGCGGCCTTCGACTGGTGGTGGTGGTGATGGACGCTCGGCGGCCGCTGCAGCCGATGGACCGCGCCATGATCGAGTGGTGCATGGACCGGGACCTGCCGGTGCTGGCGCTGCTGAACAAGGCGGACAAGCTCAAGGCCGGGGCAAGGAAGCGGATGCTGCTGGAGGTGCAGGCAGAGCCGGGGGGGTCGGATGCGGAGCTCTTCTCCGCCGTGACGGGGCTTGGGGCGGAAGCCGTGCTTGCGACGATCCGGGGGGCACTTTCGGGCGGGGAACTCGGAGGCGGCCCCCCCACCGGCAAGGGCGAGGACGCGTTTTCCGACTCCCCGGCGAGGGGGGAGTGACAGGAACTCCCGCCAAACGCCCCATTGGGTCACTCCCCCGCTACGGGGAGTCGTCGATTTCGCCCTCCCAATAGCTGCGGGTTTCCTCGGCGCGGCCGATGAAGTGGAAGCCGATCTCGCTGCCGGCGGCGAACTTGCCGCTGTCCGGGTATTCGCAGATGTCTGTGTCGGCAACGCTCGATACGGCGAGGTACTTCAGCGTTGTGGTGCCGGTGTTGGTGAGCTTGTGGGCGTAGTCGATTTGGCCCAGCGGCGCCCCAAGGACATCGCCGGCGGCGATGGCATGGCGGCGGTCGCCGAATCGATACTCGCCTTCGCCGGCGAGGATGACGAACATCTCGTCGATGGCATGGTGGACGTGGCAAGGGCAGGCGGCCTTGCCCGGCGGCACTTCGAGATAGCTCGCGCCGAGTCTGGTGAGGGCGAGACGCTCGCCGATCTGGTGGAATGCGCCGGCGAAGTCGCCTCGGGGCACGCCCTGTTCCAACGGCAGGGAAGCAAGGCGAACGACAGGGTTCAAGTCGGAGTCGGCCATGTTCGGCACACCTGAATCAGCAATTGGAAGGCCAAGGTCGCACATCCCAAGACGGATGAGCAACACCTATCCGCCAACGCGACGGGCCAGGATCACCGCTCGCGTTGGCGCCGGATGGCCTTCGACGGTGCGGGTCGGATCTTCCGGGTCCAAGGCATCCGCCAGCGACTGATGCGGCATCCAATCCGTGGCCCGCTGCTCGACGGATGTGGTGGCCGTGATGTCCACCACATCTCCGGGCGTGAAGCCGGCCACGGTGAGCCAGCGATCCATGGTGTCGATGTCCGGCACGCACCAGACATTGCGCATCCTCGCGTATCTGGCTTCCGGCACAAAGGCGCGGGTGGCAATCAGCGTCTCCAGCGCCAACAAGCCGCCTTGGGCGGTGTGGCTGGCCAGCTGCGCCAAATGCGCCTCTGGGTTGCGACGGTGATACACGACGCCCATCGAAAACACCGCGTCAAACTGTGCGTGCGGCGCCAGCGCCGGCTGCGCCAGGTCCGCAAGGCGCAGCGGAAGCACGAGATTGCGCGTGCTCCCTTCCTCCGCACAGCAGGCCACAGCGGCGTGTTGCAGCACGAACAGCAGCGATGGATCGATGCCGAGAACCGAGTCGGCGCCAGCCTCCAGCATTCGCCAGCCGAAATAGCCATTGCCGCAGCCAACGTCGAGGACGCGCTTGCCGGCGAGGTCCACGTGCGGCCGCACGCGCCGCCACTTGTGATCGGAGCGCCACTCCGCATCGACGCGGATGCCGAAAAGCTCGAACGGCCCCTTGCGCCACGGCACGAGTCCACGCAGGGCGTTCCGCAACGTTTCGCGATCCGCGCAAGGCAGGTCGCCGGCCGAACCGACTCGGATCACATCGCCCGGCACCAAGGGGCTGATGCCGGCCGGCAGGCCATCGAGCGCGCCCTGCCATTTGCGCAAATCCCCATGCTTGGCCCCTCGCAGGCGCTTGACGCAGGCCGCGGCAGGAGGATCCGCGGCCTGCCAAGTGTCGAACAGCCGCGCAAGGGCAAGGGGAAGTCTCACGGCCGCGCGATCATGGCGCCCCAATTGAGGCACCGAAACCATGTCTCCACTTCGCCGAAGCCCGCCGCCGCCAGGCGTTCGTGGTGGGCGTCCGGACTGTCGATGCGCATGACGTTCTCCAAGGCCGCGCGCTTCTGGGCGATTTCCAGTTCGCTGTAGCCGTTGGCACGCTTGAAATCGAGATGCACCTCCTCCACCTCCGGCGATGCCGCGAGTTTTTCGGCAAGAAGCAGCACCCCGCCCGGCGCCAGCGCCGCGCGGATGCGCGTCAGGAGGGGCAGCCGATCCGCCGGCGGCAGGAATTGCAGCACGAAGTTCAGCATCGCCACGTTCGCCGAGCGGATTTCCACCTTGCGGATGTCCGCCACCAACCACTCGATGCGGCTCTCCCCCGAAGCCAGCGCCCTTGCCCGCTCGATCATCGCCGCCGAACCGTCGATGGCGACGACGCGGCAATCGCACTCCCCCCTCGCCCGCAGCACCGCATGGCTGCTCGCCCCCAGGGAACAGCCAAGGTCATAGCAGGTGCCGCCAGCCGGCAGATGCCGCGCTGCGATGAGGCCCGTGCAAGCCACCACCGTCTCGTAGCCCGGCACGGAGCGGCGGATCATGTCCTGAAACACCTCGGCCACGCTCTCGTCGAAGGCAAAGTCGATGATTTGCTCGCGGGGCCGGCGATACACCTCGTCCAGCGGCGGATTGCCGGCGCGATGGTCGTGGATCCTCATGGTTCGATGTGGAAAGCCCTCAAAGGTGGTAGTTTTCGCAGACTTGGCTGACACATTCTATTGGCCGACATGGACGCATTGAACCTGCAAAGCCCGGACCTCTACATCAACCGCGAGCTCTCCGTGCTCGAATTCAACCGCCGCGTGCTCGAGCAGGCGAAGGACGAGCGCATTCCGCTGTTGGAGCGGCTGCGGTTCCTGTGCATTGCCGGCTCGAACCTCGACGAGTTCTTCGAAATCCGGGTTTCCGGCCTCAAGCAGATGCAGGCGGTGGGCGCGACCCAGCGTGGCCCGGACAACTTCTCCCCGGCCGAGCAGCTAGAGCGCATCTCCCACCTCGCGCACGAGATCGTGGACGAACAATACCGCGTGCTGAACGACGTGCTGTTCCCGCTCTTGGAGGCGGAGGGCATCCGCTTCCTCAAGCGAGGCGAATGGAACGGACGCCAGGAGCGCTGGCTGCGCACCTATTTCAATCAGGAACTCGCGCCCATCCTCACCCCCATCGGCCTCGACCCGGCGCATCCGTTCCCGCGCATCATCAACAAGAACCTCACCTTCATCGTCACCCTCGAAGGCAAGGACGCATTCGGTCGCAACCGCACGATGGCGGTGGTGCAGGCGCCGCGTGCGCTGCCCCGAGTGGTGCGCGTCCCGGCCAGCTATGGCGGCAGCCCCTATGCCTTCGTCTTCCTCTCGTCGATCATCCATGCCCACATCGACGAGCTCTTTCCCGGCATGAGGCAAGTGGACTGCTATCAGTTCCGCGTCACCCGCGACAGCGACCTGCTGGTGGACGAGGAAGCGGTGGACGACCTCTTGATGGCGGTGGAAGGCGAGCTTTCCTCGCGCCGCTTCGGCCAGGCGGTGCGGCTCGAAATGGCGGACGACTGCCCCAAGGGAGTGAGCGCCTTCCTGGCCAAGGAGTTCGGCCTCGACGATGCCGACGTCTATCGCTGCAACGGCCCCGTCAACCTGATGCGCCTGAATCGGATCCCGGATCTCGTGGACCGGCCAGACCTCAAGTACCCCGGCTTCACGCCCAGCGTGCCGCTCCGCCTGCAACGCGCCCCCGATATCTTCTCCGCCATCCAGGGCGGCGATGTGCTGCTGCACCATCCGTTCCAGTCCTTCGTGCCAGTGCTCGACTTCCTGCGGCAAGCGGCCAACGATCCCGGCGTCGTTGCCATCCGCCAGACGCTCTACCGCACCGGCACCGACTCCAACGTGGTGGAAGCGCTGGTGGACGCCGCCCGCAACGGCAAGGAAGTGCTGGTGGTGATCGAGCTGCGGGCGCGGTTCGACGAAGCCGCCAACATCGAGCTTGCCAACCACCTGCAAGAGGCCGGCGCGCAGGTGGTGTATGGCGTGGTGGGGTACAAGACCCACGCCAAGATGCTCATGGTGCTGCGGCGCGAGGGCAATCGGCTGCGCCATTACGTGCATCTCGGCACCGGCAACTACCACGCCCGCACGGCAAGGCTCTACACCGACTACGGTTTGCTGACGGCCGATCCGGACATCGCCCACGACGTGCAGCAGGTGTTCCACCAACTCACCACGATGGGACGGGTGGACCGTCTCAACAAGGTGCTGCAAGCGCCTTTCACCCTGCATCCCACGATCCTCGCGCACATCGACACCGAGATCGAGAACGCCCGCGCCGGCAAGCCCGCGCGGGTGATCGCCAAGATGAACTCCCTGATCGAGCCGCAGGTGATCCAGGCCCTCTACCGCGCCTCCCAGGCGGGCGTGGCCATCGACCTCATCGTGCGCGGCATCTGCTCGCTGCGGCCAGGGATTCCGGGCGTCTCCGACAACATCCGCGTGCGCTCGCTGGTGGGCCGGTTCCTCGAACACACCCGCATCTTCTATTTCGAGAACCACGGCGCCGAGAGCGAGAGCGCGCCGCGCATCTATCTCTCCAGCGCCGACTGGATGGGCCGCAACTTCTTCTCCCGCGTGGAAGTGTGCTTCCCCATCGAAGACGAAAGCACCCGCCGCTGCATCCTCGAAGAGGGCCTGGACCTCTACCTGGCCGACAACGCCAGCGCCTGGGACCTAAGACCCGACGGCAGCTACCAACGCGCCGCCAGCGAAGGCGAACGCGTATGCGCCCAGGAACGCCTGCTGGAGTTGCTTGCGCGGTAGAGTGGAACCAAAGTCGCTGCTCCCGCATACATGGACGACGCGTGCGTCGCTCGAGCGGGAAGTGACAGGACGCGAATGCGACACCCGGCATGGAGATTCTTCGGGCAAGCGGAGCCTTCCAACGCCGCATGCGACGACGAATGGAATCAGCCATGGTGCCTTTGGCGTCAATGCGGCCCGATGCGCTGGAGGAAGTGGGGGGTCTTCGGTGCGCGTTGACGTGGGACGTCACGACCGCCGCGGAGAAGGTGACACATCCACGACGCAAACCGAGATCTGGCGGGCTTGTTCCGGCGTGAGCGATTCGTTCAGGCGCTGGCGCAGATCTTCGGCGCTGTGCGGAGCTTTCTCCGCTGGCGACCTCTTGACCCTATCCGTCCCAAACCAGAAAACCAGGAAGATTCCGCATCCTGCTGCGTTCGGATCCCGCGTGTACCTGGGGATTAGCTGATCGGAAATGGCAGTCCATACGTCCGGGCTCGTGCTCATCTTGACCTTGATGGGCACATGCAGCTTGCCGTGCACGACGCGAACGTCGGAACGGGCATCGTCCGAGTGCTGCGCTTCGGGGAACGCCTCTGCGCCCAAGGGACGAAGGCGGGGCCTGAGGTCGGAGAGGAGCCGGTTGCGGCACTCCGTCTCGACTTCGGGCCGGTCGTTCCGCCAGTCCCGCCAGTATTGGCGCCAATCGGAGGTGTCGCCGTCTCGGACTTCCCTCGCGAGGCTCTCAAGAACCTCCACCGTCAGCGCTGCGAGATCGGCCGGGTTGGCCGGGCTTGCACCACAGAGCGTCTCAAGAACCTGCTCTGTCGTGGCGTGACGAAACTCGGCCTCGCGACGCAGCGCGCGCTGCTGCGTTCGAGCGTGGACCAACCGACTACGCCACGGCTTGAGTGAAGGCGACTCGCAGAGTCGATCTAGCGCGTGTTCACACAAATACCCCCGAATGTGCCATTCTCCGACCCCGTCGTCCCACGCGGGAAAAGGTAGGAGAATCAAACAGGTGGAACTCACAGAGGGCCAATACGAGCGCATCGCGCCGCTGTTCCCGAAACAGCGGGGAAACGTCAGCCTGTCGAATCTGCAAGTGCTGAACGCGATCCTCCACGTGGCCGAACACGGCTGCAAGTGGCGCGGCCTGCCGGCGCGGTTCGGCAACTGGCACACGATCTGCACACGAATGAATCGCTGGTCGAAGAAGGGCGTGCTCGATCGCGTGTTCGAACAACTGCAAAGAGACCAGATCGTCCGCATCGGGGTCGAGGCGCTCGGGCTCGACAGCACCAGCGTCAAAGTGCATCCGGACGGCACCGGCGCGCGAAGAAAAACGGTCCGCAATCCATCGGCAAGTCCCGTGGCGGATGGAACACCAAGATTCACGTGGTTGCCGCGGATGCTCGAACGGCAGTTGCCTTCACACTCTCCCCCGGCAACGCCCATGACGCCCCGGAAGGCCGCAAGCTCCTGAACCAACTGGAAAAGCCCGCGAACAACCCGGCGATGATCATGGATCGGGCATGCGAGGACAACGCCACCCGTCAACTGGTCCTGGAGCTCGGCTTCGTGCCCGTGGTCCCGCCGAAAAGCAACCGCCTCGACCCTTGGGAGTACGACAAGGAGCTGTACAAGCGGCGCAACGAGGTCGAGCGCCTCTTCCGGCGACTCAAGGGCTTCCGCCGAATCTTCTCGCGCTTCGAGAAACTCGACATCATCTTCCTCGGCTTCATCGTCTTCGTCCTCATCGTCGATGCACTGCGACAGTGTGAACACGCCCTAGCGCCACAAGAACCGTTGCCTTCGGGCAACGCTTCTTGCCCCAGCCCAAGCCGTCCTATCACCCTGTCGAACTTCGCCGAGACGGCAAAGTCCGACAGGCTGCTAGACGCCCCCGGAACGTGCGATCGGCCTGGGCTTCCTCGAACGAGTAGGTCGATCCCGCGGTCATCAGGGCGGTATTCAGAACGTTGAGCTTCGGGCTCGATCTACGAACACGCTGTGCAGACCCCGAATACTTCGGGACACCGGCAAGAAGATCGGCTGTGGAGAGAAGGTCAAGATACCGGGCGAGCGTAGTGGCGTTGCCCGCGTCCTGAAGCGAACCAAGCAACTTGTTGTACGGGAGGATCTGTCCAGAGTACTCCGCTCCGAGCTCGAAGAGCTGGGTCAGGAGAGCCGGTTTGTCCACCCGCGTCATCGCGAGGATGTCCTTTCTGACGCTAGCGGGGCTCCGCCCCAGCCCGACGAGACATGCGGCATTCTTCGCGGACGGTTGAGACGGACTCCGGCCGCTGCTCCGCGCCGCGGCACGAAGCCGCCTTCATGGATCGCACCAGGCGATGGTGGCCGCATATTGGCCGGTGGGGAGACCATCGACCGGAGCCCGAACGATGAAGGTGGCACGCAGCGCCGGCGAAGTGCTGGCGGAGCACACGACGCTGGAGCTCGAATGCATCGACCGGATGTACCTGAACGTGCACGTGCCGATGCTGCAGTCCGGAGCGGGAACGGCGCACTTCTTCCGCAAGGTGCGCGGGAACCCGGCGCCGTCGTCGGCGCTGATGGAGCCCATGACGCGCCGCTTCACGGCGGCGATGCGCCGCTTCGCGCGCGACAACGACGTCGACCTGGTCCGGTTCGAACGCCACGAGCGCAAGGACGACCCGGACGCAAGACTGCCTGCGGCGGTCCGGCGGCGGCGAGGGCGTGCTCCACGTCGGCGTCGCGCAGGAGAAGGCCCGGGTCCTGCGCACCGAGCGTCGGCACGACCCGGTGCGCGGGCCGCACCCGTGGCTGGCGCCGTCGACGGCGATGGTCAACCACTGCTGCGTGTACGCGGTGGACGACGACTTCGGGCCGTTCTTCCTGAAGTTCTGCTCGCACTTCCCGTACAACGCGAAGCTCTGCGTCAACGGCCACGAGCACCTCAAGCGCCAGCTGGCGAAGCGCGGCGTGGCGTTCGAGGCGCTGGACAACGGCATCCTGGGCTGCGCCGACCCGGTCCTGATGCAGCGTCTGGCCGACGAGCTCGACGCGGCGAAGGTCGACGCCCTGCTGCGCAAGTGGCTGGCGCGCCTGCCGCACCCGTTCACCGCCGCCGACCGGGCGGCGGGCATCCGCTGCGACGTGTCGATCCTGCAGGCGGAGTTCGCCCTGACGCAGGTCTTCGACCGTCCTGCGCAGGGACGCGTCTTCTTCGAAGAGGCGATTCGCGAGAACCTCGACCCGGGACGTCCCGACCGCGTGCAGTTGGTCTTCGACAGACGCGTCACCCGACGCACACCCTCGCGGCATCGAACCCGCGTCGTCACCGAGGGCGTCTCGTCCTCGCTGCACGTCGACTGCAAGCACTCGCGCATCAGAAGCAGGCGCGTCGCAAGCGACGCGACCACAAGGAGGGCCGCGCACTGCGGACCGAGACGGTGGTCAACGACACCTGCGACTTCGATGTCGGCAGGCGGCTGAAGAATCTCGGGGACCTCAAGTCCATCGGCCTTGCCGCCAACCGGCGCCTGCTGCGCGTCCAACGCATCAGCCACGACTGCGACATCGGAGCCGAACGGTTCGACGACCTCCACCGGTCGCGCATCGTCGACGGCCAGCGCGCCTCGGCGCTGCGCTTCGGCGACCCCCGCGCACAGGCCCTGCTCGCGGCGCCGCTCGCCTTCCATGTCCTGCCCGACGGCTTCCAGAACCGCGACCTGCGCGAAACCGTGGCGTCGCTGCTCGGGCTGTCCGTCGACGACCACGGCCGCGGCCGGATGACCTGCGACCTGCGCCGCCTGCGGCTGCGCGGGCTGATCGAGCGCATCCCCTTCACCCGTCGCTGCCGGGTCACCGACGAGGGCCTGCGCGCGGCGATGTGCTGCCACCGAACCCACGCCCGCGTGCTGCGTCCCGCGATGTCCGTGGCCTTTCAAGCACCGCCCCGCGTCGCCACCCGGCTCAACCGTGCCATCGACTCGTTCGACCGCGAAACACAGCGACTTTGGGAGGGCCGAGGCCTTGCTGCCTGAATGCAACCTGACCGTCAACATTGGCACCGCTCAAGACATCTAGTCAACGCCCAAGGCGATGAGCACGAACGCATACTCCTGCGCCACCTCCCGCAGGGAGTCGTACCGCCCCGACTTGCCACCGTGTCCCGCACCCATGTTGGTCTTCAACAGCAGCAGGTTGTCATCGGTCTTGAGGGTGCGCAGCTTGGCGACGTACTTGGCCGGTTCCCAGTACGTCACCCTTGGGTCGCTGAGGCCGGCGGTGACCAGCAGCGGTGGGTAATCGCCGCTCTTCAGCTGGTCGTACGGGGAATAAGATCGAATCGTCCGGAACGCGGCTGGATCCTCGATCGGATTGCCCCACTCGGGCCACTCGATCGGGGTCAGTGGCAGCGACGCGTCCAGCATCGTGTTGAGCACGTCCACAAACGGCACATGAGCCGCAATGGCACCCCAGAGTTCCGGCGCCAGATTGACCGCGGCGCCCACGAGCTCGCCACCGGCGCTCGCGCCGGCGATGGCGATGCGTCCAGCCGTCGTCACCTTCCGCCGTGCCAGGTCGCGCGCGACATCCACGAAGTCGTTGAACGTGTTGGCGCGGCGCTCCAGCTTGCCGGCTTCGTACCAGTGGTAGCCGAGTTCGTCGCCGCCGCGAACATGGGCGATGGCATAGATGAAGCCCCGGTCCAGAAGCGACAGCCTGGCAGTCGAGAACGAGGGCGACATGGCGTGTCCGTAGGCACCGTATCCATACAGGTACACCGGCGCGCTGCCGTCCACCGGGGTGTCGCGGCGTCGCACGAGGGAGACCGGAATGCGGACGCCGTCCCTTGCCGGGGCAAACAGGCGCTCGGTGACATACAGGGACTTGTCGTAGCCCGAAGGAATCTTGCGCACCTTGCGCTCTTCAAGGACATCTCCGTCCAGATGGAAGTCGTACACGGTGTTCGGCGTCACCATCGACGTATAGGACAGACGCAAGGTTCGGGTGTGGAATTCCAGGTTGTCCGAAAGCCCCAGGGAGTACGCCGACTCCGGGAACGCGACATGCCGCGTCTTGCCGTCTCGCTCGATCACGCGGAGCTGATCGAGCCCGGCCATGCGCTCGTGCACCGCAACCAAATCCTCGAAGACCGCGAATCCGAGAATGTAGAGGTCGTCTGTGCCGTCGAGCAGCGACTCCCACGCCCGTTCGCCGGGGTCGTGGTGCGGCGCAGTGACAATCCGGGTGTTGGGATGCCGGTCGTTGGTGCGAATGACGAAGCGGTCGCCCTGATGATCGACTCGGTATTCGTGACCCTCGCGCCGAGGCACGACTACCGTGGGTCTGGCGCCCGGCTCGTCGGCAGGAACCAGCCACGTTTCCGACGTGACGTGATCCGATGCATCGATGACGATGTAGCGGCGCGACGCCGACGCGCTGACGTCGACAAAGAAGCCGGCATCCGATTCCTCATACACCACTGTGTCGGATGCGACGGGTTCGCCGAGGCGGTGCAGGCGCACCTGCCAGGGCCGCCAGTTCGCGTCAACCACCGTGTAGAAGAGGGCCGAGCCGTCGGCCGCCCAAACCGGCGCACCGATCGTGTCCTCGATCTGGATCGGCAGGAGCGCGTCCGTGTCGAGATCACGGACTACGAGCCGGAAGCGTTCGGAACCATCGGTGTCGGTGCTGTAGGCAAGGTGGCGGCCACGACTGTCGGGGGCGAACGCACCGAGACGGAAGTACTCGAGGCCAGCCGCCAGTGCGGGTTCGTCGAGTACAACCTGCGCGGCCGTGGTAGGCCCCCCGCGGCCGTCGCGGTCGGCGGCGGGCCAGCGACTCCAAACCCGGTATTGGCCACCCTCGGGATAGCGCCACTGGTACATCCAGTCGCCGTCTTTCAGCGGCACGCTCGCCTCGTCCTCCTGCTGGCGGCCACGCAGTTCGCTGAAGAGCGTGTCCACCAGGGACTCGTGCGGCGCCATGGCGGCCTCGAAGTATCGATTCTCCGCCTCGAGATAGGCGATGACGTCTTCGTCGTCAACGGTCGGGTAGCTGTCGTCGCGCAACCAGTGCCACGGATCCTCCACCGTGACGCCGTGGTGGGTGAACGCGTGGGGCGCGGTCTTCGCCTTGGGCGGAGCGGGGAGTGACGGTCTGGTGGCGATATGCGCCTCCGAAATCCGGTTTTGGGATGCGTCTGGCGGGTCGCCGCAAGCCGCGACCGAGAGCAGCCACACCGTGACGAGGGCATGGCGCCAACACCGGAGTCGCCCAGTGGGCCACACATTCTGCATCGTCGATTGGACAGGTCGCTCGTCCCCCTCCGGACTCTCCACAGGATCACCCTCGCACGGAACCCGGACACGCCCCGAGGCGCGGACACTCCCCGATGCCTGGACAGGCCAGATTTCGAGCGCACAGGCACACCGGGCATTCTCCCACATCGATGGCGGATGACGCCGGGGAAGCTGTGGCGACGCGCACAACGCTACCCAGGGCAAGTGCAGGCAGACGATCGGACGCGCCCGGAGCAGATATTGGACAGGCCAGATTTCGGGCGCACATGGTCATCGGCGATGTCCTTGCATGGCGCCGACGGCATCCCGAGCCCGCCGACCATGCACGGGGCTTCATGCATCGGGAGGATTCGCAAGGATTCGCGAGAGGTGCTGTTCCGAGGCGGTGGATGAGTCGATAATGGCGGCGGAACATGCGAACGGGGAGCCGACCGTGTCTGAACCTTCCGAACCCACGGACGCAACGGGTGGCGATGAAACGCAGGTGGGGCGCGCCCTGCCGGGTCGGGGACGGGTGCTTGCCAGCCGCGGGGTCCGCCTTGGCGCGTTCCTTCTCGATCAGCTAATCGTCGGCTTTTCCGCGGCCCTGCTCGTGTTCGTGCTCGGCATGGACGAGGAGCTGATGCGCGTCGTGACTGGCGAGGAGCCTCCGCCCGGGTCCTTGCTCGTGCGCATTTTCATCGTCCAGATTGGCGTGCATCTGGCGCTCAACGGCTACCTGCTCGGCTCTCGTGGACAGACCATCGGCAAGATGCTCGTCGGCATTCGCATCGTTGACGCGAACAGTGGCGCGCTCGTGCCCCTGCCGAAGCTCTACGGTGTGCGCGAGCTGCTGCCGAAGGCGATTTTCGCGCTTCCCACGGTAGGGCCCCTGATGATGTTGGCCGATGCCCTGTTCATCTTCGGCGATGCCCGCCGCTGCGTACACGACTACCTCTGCGGCACTGTCGTCGAGGAGGCGCCCCGCCCGGCGCCCTGACTGCCGATATCCGTCGCCCGAACGCCGGCGGCGTACACGAACGCCCTCGCCGCGCCAAACCGGCAAAGGCCGCCTCCGCGACGATCAATCGACCCGTCAAACCTCTCCGTACAACCAGCGCATCTCGGCCGCCCCCAGGCTGATGTCCAGCGCCTTCAGCGAACTGCGCGTCTCCGACAGTTGTCGCGGCCCCACCAGCGGGAAGCACGGGAACGGCTGGCAGAGCACCCAGGCCAGCGCTATGGCGATGGGCTCGACACCTCGCTCCGCCGCCAACGCCACGGCACGTTCGCGCCGAGCGAAGTTGTCCTCGGCAAACCAGCAGCGTCGCATTTCCGCATCCGATGGCTGGTTGCCGGTCAAGATCGCCGCCGACGGCGCCTCCGCCCGCACCGCATCGAAACGCGGCGTGAAGAATCCCCGCGCCTGACTCGACCAGGGGAGCAGCGCCATCCCCTCCGCCTCCAGCCAGGCCCGCCACTCCGGGGTCGAAGCGGCGATGCACCCCGGCCACACGGGGTCCACCATCCGCGCCAGGCTGAAGTTGTTGGACGCCGCCACGAACGGCCGCAGGCCATTGCGCTCTGCATAGGCATTCGCCTCCTGCACCCGCGCGAGCGACCAGTTCGATGCGCCGAACGCCGTGATGCGGCCAGCATCGCATTCCCGGTTGAGCACATCCATCCACTCCGACACATCCACCTCCGTGTTGTCTCGGTGCAGGAAGTAAAGATCGACGTGTCCGCTGCCAAGTCGGTCCAGTGACACGTCGAGCTGCGGTGCCACACGGTCGGGAAAGTTGGCCGGCGTATGCGCGCCCTTGCCGATCACCACCACCTCGTCGCGCACGCCCCGGCTCGCCATCCACGCACCCAGGAGCGACTCCATCGTTCCGCCGCCGTAGATGTGCGCCGTGTCGAAGGTGTTGCCGCCGTGTTCGAAATAGTGGTCGAACATCACCGCCGCATGGGCGATGTCCGGCTGGTTGTCGCAACCCATCACCAGATGCGAGACGGGCTTGTCGATGCCGCGCACGGTGCCATGCCGCATGGTCGGCTGCACCACCCGAAGCGGGCGTCCATGCACCGGCGTCGTCTGGCGTTCGGGGCGTTCCTGATCGAACACCAGGCCAATGCTGCGGCGCCACGCATCGAGCGCCCGAGCGTTGCCGAGGCTGTCGGCCCAGGTCATGCACCGCGACTCCTTGGCGCCACTTCCGAGGGCGTCGGAAACCGCATCCACCTCATACACATACAGCGGCCCGGAGCGGCCCGCCACCAGCTCGCGCTCGGCGCCGCGCAGCACCTCGAAACTCCAGCCACCGTCTTCGTCGGCACAGCGCCACGGCTGGGCAATGCGGATCGAGCCTTGCGAGCCGGACACCACCACGCAGTTCGACAAGGCGACGGAAACCGCCGTCGCCACCTGGGCGATGATGCCGGACGGAAACCGCAACACCGCCGCCGCACGGGCATCGACGCCCGTGTCCGCAAACGTGGCGCTGCCCTTCACCTCGACCGGTTCTTCCTCGCCCGGCTGCGCGCCCACCGCCGCCGCGGCAATCAGGCGGCTCATCGATACCGGATAGCAGCCGACGTCCATGATGCCGCCGCCAGCGAGTTCGTTGGCGTACAGGCGGCTCTCCGGCCGGTATGGCGCCCGGAAGCCGAAACTCGCCTCGATGTGATGCACCTCGCCGATGGCGCCGCCCCGCATCAGCTCCACCACCCGCCCCGTCATCGGGTGAGTGCGGTACATGAACGCCTCCATGAGGAAGCCATCGTGGGCCTCGGCCGCGTCCACCATCGCCATCACCTGCGGGTGGTGCAGCCCCATGGGCTTCTCGCACAGAACCGCCTTGCCGGCTTCGAGCGCCTTGATGGTCCACTCGGCGTGCTGCGGGTGCGGAGAGGCGATGTAGATGGCATCGACCTCGGTGTCGTCAAGCAGCGCCTGGTAGCTTGCGTGCGGTGTGACGCCTTGCCGTGCCTCGGCGAACGCTCGTGCCGAGTCGGCCGCGCGACTGCCCACCGCGGTCAGCGTGGCAGTGTCCGACGCTGACACGGCATCGGCGAAGGTGTGTGCGATTCGGCCCGTAGCCAAGATGCCCCAACGAGTGTTCATGCGGATTCCGCCGGCCTGCGAGCCGTGGATTATGGTGCAGGAAATGCCGGCAGTGGTCTTGGGTGGGATCGGACATGGGTGGTGTGGGAGAGGGCGCGCGAACGGCGTCTCGAGGCGCGGGGCTTGCAGGCGAACCGTCGCGTCCTGCGGGACACGACCGAGGCACGGCGGGCTGCGCCGGCGCATGGCTGCAAGGCCTCGTCGCCGCATCGCTTTCGGCGTTGCTCGGCGGGTGCGATGCCGCGACGGATGCATTGGTGTGCTCGGTGGAGGCAGTGTACCGGGCTGGTTCGTCTTCCGCGCCGGCGCTGCCCGATGCCGTCACGGTGGTCGCTCAGACGGAGACGGAGCCGGTGGCGGACCCGTGCGACGCGGCCGACGACCCCGCCGTGTGGGTCAACCCCACCGCTCCCGGCGCCAGCCTCGTGGTAGCGACCAACAAGCGGCGCGGCTTGGTTGTGTACGACCTCGACGGGCGCCTCGTGTCGCAACTCGATGTGGGGCTGACGAACAACGTGGACTTGCGTTCGCTGCAAACCTCGTCAGGCCGCGGGGCGGTCGCCGGGGCGCCCGTGGCGCTGGTTGCCGCGAGCAATCGCAGTGGCGACACGTTGGACATCCTCCACCTCTTCGCCGGCGGAAACCTCGTCCCGCAGCGGGCGATTCCGGCCGCCTACGACGGCGAGTCGCCGTACGGCCTTTGCCTGTATCGAGGCGAAGCGCATCTGTACGCCTTCGCGACATACAAGGACGGCGCCATTCGCCAATGGCGGCTCGCCGGGGACGGCGGAGCGGACCGTCTCGTCCGCGCGCTGGGCGTTGGGTCGCAAGCGGAGGGTTGCGTGGCGGACGATGCGGCGAACGCCCTTTTCATCGGCGAGGAGGACGCAGGCATCTGGCGCTTCGATGCGGCGCCGGACGGCGCCACGGATCCGATCCTCGTGGACGGGATGCGGCGCAGCGGCGGCCACCTGGCCGCCGACGTGGAGGGCCTGGCCCTCCATGCATCGAGCGGCACTCCCGAGTCGGGCTATCTCGTCGCCTCCAGCCAGGGCAACAGCTCCTTCGTGCTCTACGACCGATCGCCGCCCCACGCCTACCGGGGCTCGTTCCTCATCGGCGCGTCCGGCATCGACGCGGTAACGGACACCGACGGCATCGCCATCGCATCGACAGCCTTGGGGCCCCGATTCCCCCACGGCCTCCTCGTGGTGCAGGACGGCGACAACCGCGGCCCCACCGGCGAGGCCCTGCACCAGAACTTCAAGCTCATTCCCTGGCACAGGGTGACATCGGCGATAGGACTGCCGTAGGCCCCCGAAACGGGGCCATCGCGGCCCAGCAGGCCCGCCGCCGAGCCGGACAGGCCGGATTCCCGTCCTGCAGACCTGTAGGCAATGGCTGCCATTGACAGCACGTGCAGGGCCGACCGGTCCGATCACCCGCCAGCCATCAGTGCGAAATCATCCTGGCCCGTTCGGGGCGTTGCAGGACGGCCCGACTTTACCGAAACTACGGGCATTGAGCGCTTGAGCGCGATCCTTGGATCCTTGATCCTTAGCTAGCGAGGCTCCGCCTCTGACCGACGAGTCGTGTGTCGTCTGCGATGGAGTGGACGGACCCCGGGCGCTGCTCCACTCCGCGGCATGAAGCCGCCTTCATGGTCGCCGAGGCGACGTTGGCCGCAATCTGGCCGGTGAGGAGCCCATCGACCGGAGTCCGAGCCATGAAGGCAGCACGCAGCGCGGGCGAGGCGCTGGCGGAGCACACGACGCTGGAACTGGAGTGCATCGACCGGATGTACCTGAACGTGTACGTGCCGCTGCTTCAGACGGCGGCGGAACGGCCTGGTTCTTCCGCGAGGTGCGCGGCAACGACCCGCTGCGCGGCCCGTATCCGTGGCTGGTGCCCTCGACCGCCATGGTCAACCACAAGTGGCTGGCGCGGCTGCCGCACCCGTTCACGACCGACGACCGCGCCAGGGGGATCCGTTACGACGTCTCGATGCTGCAGGCCGAGTTCGCCCTGACGCAGGTCTTCGACCGTCCCGTGCAGGGACGCGTCTTCTTCGAGGAGGCGATGCGCGAGAACCTCGACCTGGGTCGTCCCGACCACGTGCAGTTGATCTTCGACAGGCGCGTCACCAAGCGCACCCCCACGCGGCATCGAACCCGCGTCATCACCGACGGGGTCATCCCGTCGCTGCACGTGGACTGCAGGCACTCGCGCATCAGAAGCAGGCGCGTCGCAAGCGACGCGACCACAAGGAAGGGCGCGCCCTGCGCACGGAGACGGTGGTCAACGACACCTGCGACTTCGATGTCGGCAGACGGCTGAAGAACCTCGAGGCCCTCAAGGCCATCGGCCTTGCCGCCAACCGACGCCTGCTCGGCGTCCAACGCATCAGCCACGACTGCCGCATCGGAATCGAACGGTTCGACGACCTCCACGCCTCGCGCCTCGTCGACGGCCAGCGCGCCTCGTCGCTGCGCTTCGGCGACCCCCGCGTCCAGGCGCTGTTCGCCGCCCTCGTCGCCTTCCGGCTGCTGCCCCAGGGCTTCGCCAACCGGGACCTGCGCGAACGCGTGGCGCCCTTGACGGGACTGTCCGTCGACGACTGCCACCGCAATCGCACCACCCACGACCTCCGGCGGCTGCGGCTGCGCGGCCTCGTCAAGCGCATCCTCCACACCCGTCGCTGCCACGTCACCGACAGGGGCTTCCGAACCGCCTTGTGCTGCCACCGCGCCTACGCCCGCGTCATGAGACCAACGATGGCCGTCGCCTTCGACCAGCCCCACCGGCAAGCCTCGCGACTCGGCCGAGCACTCGACGCCGTCGACGACGAAGTCCGTCACCTCTGGCACGGGCAAAAACTCACAGCCTGAACGCAACCTGCCCGTAAACCAAAGCTCCGCTCAAGGAATCTAGGAGCCTTCAGCCGGGGAAGCATCCCCGACCGCTGACGCGCAGGGAAGTGCCGGCATTCCCCCATCGCCGGGGCGTGCTTCCATGCAAGAGCCTTCAGCCGGGGAAGCATCCCCGACCGCTGACGCGCAGGGAAGTGCCGGCATTCCCCCATCGCCGGGGCGTGCTTCCATGCAAGGAGCCTTCAGCCGGGGAAGCATCCCCGACCGCTGACGCGCAGGGAAGTGCCGGCAACTCCCCCATCGCCGGGGGCGTGCTTCCACGCAAGCCTGCGCCGCAGGAACTGGCCTGGCGGCGTGGCCGGCGCGATGGGACAATGGTGTTTGCTGTTGTGGGAGTGCGGTTGACGGGAACGACCTGCCGTCCTTGCGCGTCAGCGGTCGGGATGCTCCCCGGCCGAAGGCTCCTAGGAGTCTGCGCCGTAGGACGATCTCGCGCCGAAAATGTGGTGTGATCCCCCATTGCTCGCCCCGAAACGTTCCTGACGAGGGACAGGACCTCCCAGAAGATGGATTTTTCTCGCCGTATTAGGGTGCATGTCCCCGGAAAAGTTTCTACGGCGCAGACTCCTAGCGCACCCTAACGGGCGCGTCGGCAGTTGCTGCGCAACTGCTGGCCTTCTTCCTTCGCTTCCGCTCACCACTTCGGCTAGGAGCCGGCACCGTTCTACGGCGCTTACCTCCTGGCAGCGTGTCGGACTTTGCGCATATGGCGCATGCAAGGCAGGCCGTCGAGGGTTGGGGCGTGGATGTCGAAGTTCGCGTCGACGGAACCAGCGCCGCACCTGCTGCCCGGAACATGCGGGAGCGGGTTCCTGCGCACGATCCGGTGCATTTCGTTCCGGGGGCGGTGGAGCGGGCTCCGATGTCGCGGTTCTCGGTGAACGAGCGCAGCGCGGGTTGGCGCGCCACCACCGCGGACGATGCCTGCCGCCGGTGCATTGCCACGCGAACGGGATGTTCGGGTGGCGCCGGATCGGGTGGGCGACGCGCCGGCATCCTTGCGTTCGGTGCCTGACGGCGGACCGGCATCAGCGGTCTGCCCATCGGCAACCTGACCAGCCAGTTCTTCGCCAACGTCTTTCTCGACGGCCTCGATCACTTCTGCAAAGAGGTGCTGCGCGCCAAGGGGGGTCCGCGCTACATGGACGACTTCGCGCCGTTCCACGACGATCCGATGCAGCTCGAAGCGTGGCGGGAGCGGATCGCCGCGTTCCTCATCGGTCGCCGGCTCCTGCATCCCCGCAAGACGGCCATGCAGGCCACATCGATGCCTGCCCTTTCTGGGGTTCGTGCTGCTGCCCCAATGGCCGGCAGCGACTGCCGGAGGACAATGTCCGTCGGTTCCGCAACCGCCGGCGCGGGAGCCTGGAAGCGTGGCGAGGTTTTGGTCCGGCAGCGGTCGATGCACTCGGTGATGCGGAGGCCCCCAGAGGTGCGATTGAAGAGGCGTGTCCAGGCGGCGCTCGAAATGCTCCAAGCGACCGGTGACCGTTTGGAGGCGTGGATGCCAAGCTGCTCGCCGGCGCCCAACGCACCGAGCCAGCGCGCGCCAGCGCGGCGAAGGGGCAGGTCGTCCCAGTCGAGTCCGTCCGTGGCGGAGCGTGCGCTCCGGCCGGTTGCGTTCAATAACGCAACAACGTGTTGCATTGTTACGCTTGACCACAGGCGTTACCGAAAGTAACGTGCTGGATCAAGCAGTGGCTGTCGCTGCCCACTGAAGTGCCTCGGTGAGAACGCCAAGGACACTTCAAGAAGCAGCGCGGCGAAGGAACCCCTCCCCCGTAGGCTGCGTTGGGATCACCCCCGATCCCACCAGCCTACACCTACTTCGCAAGGTCCTCGCCCCAGCGACTTCCTCGACGGCGTCGGATGACGCTTGCCCGAGTTCGAGCCACTGCGAGCAAGTCGCCCGTCCGTTCAAGTGGAAGGTCACCGGCGCGACATCCTGCGCCGCGCGGCGGGCCGCGTACATAAAACGCCGCAAGGTCGGTCGTGACCAGACACGCGAACATTCCGTCCTGCACGGCGCAGGACATCTCCCACGGGCGAAGCATCCGGGAGGGCAGGGATTGACGACAAGGATTGCCGCCACCTAGCGCCACAAGAACCGTTGCCTTTCGGCAACGCTTCCTGCCCCAGCCCAAGCGGTCCTGTCACCCTGTCGGCATTCGGCCAGCTTGCGCCGTCCGAAGTCCGACAGGCTGCCAGTCCCCGAACGGCCCGCGCAAGGCCCCGCCGACGTGGCCTTGCCGCAGCGGCAACCTGCTATGTGGACCGCTGGAAGCGGGTGCTGGCCGCGTTCGGCGACGCCAACGGCCACACGCCGATGACGGCGGCGGAGGCGCAGGCCCTTGCCGACCGGGGCTGGCAACGGTGGGTTCCGGTGACCGCTGCGCTCGCGGCGCTGGAGGCGCCGACCGAACCGCCGCAGCCCCTGACCCTGCCGGCGGTAAGCGTCTCGGCGAGTGCGGACGTCACGGAAGGCGGGGACGCGGCGTTCACGGTCACGGCGAGCCCGGCGCCCGCGGCGGAGCTGTCGGTGACGGTGACCGTGGCGGCCGAAGGCGACTACGGCATCGCCGCGGGCAGCCGATCGGTGACCATCCCGACGACGGGCAGCTTCACGCTGACGCTGGCGACGGCCGATGACAAGGCCGACGAGCCGGACGGCTCGGCGAGCGTGACGGTGGCGGCGGGCGACGGCTACACGGTCGGCGACCCGGCGTCGGGGACCGTGGCCATTGCCGACGACGACGCGCCGCCGGCGATCGCGGTCTCGGCGGGGGACGCGGTGACGGAGGGCGGCGCCGCGACCTTCACGGTCACGGCGAGCCCGGCCCCGGCCTCGCCGCTGGCGGTGACGGTGACCGTTGCGGTCGAGGGCGACTACGGCATAGCCGCGGGCGAGCAGACCGTCAGCATCCCGGCCACGGGCAGCGCCACGCTGACGCTGGCGACGGCGAACGACGACGCCGACGAGCCGGACGGCTCGGCGAGCGTGACGGTGGCGGTGGGCGACGGCTACACGGTGGGTTTCCCCGCGTCGGGCAGCGTGTCCATAGCGGACGACGACCTGCCGCCGCCGGTGGTTTCGATCGCGGCGAAGGCGGCCTCGGTGACGGAGGGCGGCGCGGCCGCCTTCGCGCTGACCGCCGACCGCGCGCCGGACGCGGACCTGACGGTGACGCTTTCGGTCGCGGAGACCGGAGACGGCGACCACGTGGCGGCCGAGGGTCCGGCCACGGCGGTCATCGCGAAGGGCGCAACGGAGGCCGTGTTCTCCGTGGCCACGGTGGACGACGACGCCGACGAGCCGGACGGCTCGGTGACGGTGACGCTGAGGGACGGCGGGGGCTACGCGGTCTCGCCGTCGCCGGGCAATGCGGCCGCGGTGACGGTCTCCGACGACGACGCGGCGGCGGTTCCGGCGCTCTCGGTGGACGACGCGACGGGCCAGGAGAACGGCCGCCTTCCGGCGATGCCGTTCACGGTGCGGCTGTCGGCGCCGGCGCGGGATGCGGTGCGGGTCCACGTGTCGACGCGGCCCTCGACGCCGGAGTCGGCGACCCCGAAGGTCGACTACGAGCCGGGCAGCTACCACCTGCTGTTCCGGGCGGGCGAGACCGAGAGGCAGGTGTGGGTCATGATCCACGACGACAGCCACGACGAGGAGCCGGAGACGTTCGAGGTCGTGCTGTCGAGGGCGCAGGGCGCGCCGGTCGGCGACGGGGTTGCGGTGGGAACCATCGAGAACGACGACCCGATGCCGGCGGCGTGGCTGGCGCGGTTCGGGCGCGCGGTGGCGGATGTCGGCGGACCGCGCGCCGGGCATGCGGGGCGCGGTCGCCGGGCAGGCGCTCTCGTTCGATCCGGCCGCCAGCGGCAATCCCGGGTCGCGGGGAGGCGGCCCCGGCCTCCGGGCCGGGGGGCAGGCGCCGGCCCCGGCCATGCGGCCTTCGAGGGAACCGGGTCTCCGGCGCTGGCCGAGGTCGCGCAGGCGTTCGGCGGCCGTTCCGGCCGGCACGGCGCGGGCGGCCTCGGCCATGTCGGCCATGGCGCGGCGGGCTTCGGCAGCGAAGCGCAGTCGCGTTCCATGACGGCGCGCGAGGCGCTGCTGGGCAGCAGCTTCTCGCTGACCGGCGCGACGGACGGCTCGGGCGGCAGCGTGGCGCTCTGGGGCCGGACGGCGCGCGGCGGCTTCGACGGCCGCGAGGGGACCCTCTCGCTCGACGGCGGTCACCACCGGCATGCTCGGCGCGGACCATGCCCGGGGCAAGTGGCTGGTCGGCCTGGCGCTCGCGCGGAGCGAGGGCGAGGGCGACTACCGCCCCGTGCATCGCAGATAAACGACAGCCCCGGGAACCAAAACCATCCATGTGCCAAGTTTCATATTTGACGCATTATCGATACCTATATTCGACCTTCGATAGCCAGTCTGCCATACGTGGTTCCGAGGCGTCCACGAGAAGAGATGGGAACAATACTAATCCCCAACCGCCGGTCGTTCCTCTATCAACGCAACGGTCTCAAAGGTGCCCGCGTCACGGCGGTAGGCACGGGTGCGGGTGGCAAGCACGCGGCTCATGGCTTGGGCTTGGTCGGCGCTCAGCAATTGATCGCCTTTGACGCGGGTGAATGTGTCGCGGGGCAGCAATCGGGCGATCACGGCGCGGCTTGCGACCGGCACCGGTTCGAGAGTCGGGCATCGAGATCCCCAAGGCGACCGGTCGCGTCCAAAGTATTTGACCTGTCAGTCCCCGCCCCTTAATCTAGCTAGCATAGCTAAATTCAATCCCCGGAGGTCGAATCATGCAGGTCAACATGCACGAGGCGAAGTCTCAGCTTTCCAAACTCATCGTCGCCGCCGAAGCGGGAGACGATGTGGTCATTGCGCGCAAGGGCAAGCCCGCGGTCAGGCTGGTGCCCATTCGGGGCGGCAGGTTCCGCTTGGGAACGCTGGCGCATCTTGCCGACACCGTGCCGGACTTTGACGAACCGATGGACGCGGATGAGCTGGCGCTCTGGGAGGGCGGGCGTTGAGCGCGGTCCTGCTCGACACGCATGCATGGATTTGGAGCCTCATGGTGCCGGCCCGCCTCGGCCAAGGCGCAAAGGAGGCCATCACCGGTGCGGACGCTGTCTTCGTCAGTCCGATCAGCGTTTATGAGGTGACGCGCAAGGCCCACTTGGGCAAATGGCCGCAAATCGTTCCGCACATCGGCGATCTGATCGCGGAGGGGCAGACAGTCTCGGCTCCCTTGACCCGCGTGGTTGCGGCCTTGGCCGGAGTCATTGATTGGAGGCATCGGGACCCGTTCGACCGCCTCATCGCCGCAACCGCCATCGAACTTGGCCATCCGCTCGTTTCCAAGGATGAAGAGTTCGATGCGCTCGTTGGGACGCCGGGTTGGGCCCGCCGTATCTGGTGATGGCCGTCGACTGACGCCAGCGGGCCAAGGTTGCACAGGGGTACGGGAATCCAATAGCGCGTCCGCGATAGCAGGCTCTCAGAGGCGTCCAGGAAATGGGCGCATACTACCGCCCCGCTGTCGGCCGTTCCTCCAGCACCGCGGCCGTTTCGAATTCGCCTACGCCAATCCTGTGCCCCCGGATGTGGACGGTATCGCCGGGACGGTGTCCCGCGACCCGGTTCATGGCCTGATCGCTGCCGAGCACTCGTTCGCCGTTGATGTGGGTGATGATGTCGCCGGGCAGCAATCCGGCCTCAGCCGCCGGCCCCGCGACCTTGTCCAGTTCCACCGCAGGTCCTGAAATCCCCAGGGAGGCTGCATTCATGCTTGGAAGATCCCACGCGTCGACTCCCAGCCAACCCCGGATGACGCGGCCATGCTCGATCAGCTCATCTATCACGCCGCGAACCAGGTTCACCGGAATGGCGAATCCAATGCCTTCCGGCGGGCTGCGGTTCAGGGTTGCAAACTGCGCCGTGTTGATGCCGATCAGTTCGCCGCGCGTGTTGACCAGGGCGCCACCCGAATTGCCGACGTTGATGGCCGCATCCGTCTGGATGAAGTTCTCGAAGATGGTCAGTCCGATACCGCGGCCGGTCGCACTGACGATGCCCAGCGTGACGCTCTGGCTGAGCCCGTAGGGACTGCCTATGGCCGCGTCAGCGCCGCCTCGCCAACGCCCGCGCCATGCTCAAGGCCTACCGCGACATCGCCGCCGGGCGGTGACGGTCGGCGGACCGTTGCCCGTGGCAGACGCCTTGCTCGCGCAGGTGCGGAGGGTGCCTTGCTCCGGGGCGGGCTTCGTCGCAAACTGCGGCACCTGTCGTGGTGGGTGGGGAGTTGCATGGGGAGTACGGACGCGGCGGAGTTGGTGCGGGCGCCCGATGATGCGCTGGCGGCCATTGATGCGTGTTACGACAATGGCTGGACTGATGGCTTGCCGGTGGTGCCGCCGGAGCGGTCGCGGGTGGAAGCGATGCTGGCGATGGAGGGGCGGCCAGCGGAGGCGGTGATTGCGACTCATCCGACAACCGGGCACGAATGCTCGATCCTGGCGGCTGCGGCGAATGCCGTGATGGCGGGGTGTTTGCCGGAGTACTTCCCCGTGGTGGTCGCGGCGCTTGAAGCCGCCAACGAGACTCCCTACCAATACCACGGCTCCGCTGCCAGCACCGGCGGCTCCTGCCAGATGTTGATTGTCAGCGGGCCCGTGGTGCAGGACATCGGCATGAACGCGGCCGGCAACGTCTTCGGCCCCGGCAACCGCGCAAACGCCACCATCGGCCGCGCCATGCGCCTGATTCTCCTGAACGTCTTCCGCATGACCCCCGGCATCGCCGACCAATCCACCCAGGGCCACCCCGGCAAGTACACCATGTGCATCGCCGAACGGGCAGAGCGCAGTCCGTGGCCGCCGCTGCACGAGGAGTTCGGCTACGGCCCCGATATCTCCAGCGTCACCGTCTATGCCGGCGCCGGCTTCTGCAACGTAGAGAACCACGGCGGCAACACGCCGGAATCCGTCCTCGACTCGGTGGCAGACTCCATGGCCAATCTCGGCTGCATCACCACCGGCCAGTCCGTGGTGGTGCTGTCGCCAGAACATGCCGAAATCGTCGCCAGCACCGGCTGGAGCAAGGCCGATGTGCGCGCATACCTGTTCGAGCAGGCGCGCCAGCCCGTGGCCGACATGAAGCGAGTGATGAAGTTCGTGCCCCGCGAGCACGAGCGCCAAGGGCGGGACGACATGCACCGCGGCTACAGTGCCGACGACATTCTGGTCACCGTCGCCGGCGGCGATGCCGGCGGCCACTCCGCCTTCATCCCGTCCTGGAGCCGGGGACGCGGCTCGGTGATGCAGACCAAGTCCATCGGCGTCTGCATCGACTGTTGACGGCGAACCCGCGCCAGGCGGCTCAGGCAGACACGAAACCGAATCGAAATCACGAGGAGAAGGCGATGATCCAGATGATAGACCCTGCCGGCATCGGCGGCGGCCAGAAGCGCAGCATGGCGCCCCGGCTTGCCGACTTGTCGGGGTTGAAGCTTGGCCTCTTGTCCAACGGCAAGGCCAATGCCGACGCGCTTCTGCACGAGACCGCGGCGCACTTCGAGCGGGAGCTCGGCTGCTCGGTGACAAAGCTGCTCGACAAACGCAACGCCAGTCGCCCGGCGCCGCCGGACTTCCTTGCCGAACTCGCCGCCGAGTCGGACTTCCTCATCACCGCGGTGGGGGATTGAGGGAGCTGCTCAACGTGCAGTGTGCATGACGGCATCTCCTTCGAACAGCTCGGCAAGCCGGCGCTGGTGATCTGCACCCACCCGTTCGAACTCACCGGGCGCAACATCGCCCGCACCCTCGGCGTGGCGGACTATGCGTTCGCCATGGTGGACCATCCCATCGGCAGCCGAACGCCGCCGGAAATCCGCGTTCGCGCCGCCGACGCGTTTGTGCAGGGACAGCAAGTCCTCACCGGCCGGGCACCGTGACGGCGGAGTCGTTCGAGGTCACCGAACGCGGGCCCTATGCCGGTGGCCGGCGGTTCGGCGACTACGGCCCCTTCGAGATCAGCCAGGGTCGCATTCACTACGCCGTGGATCCGGAATCCCGCCGCAACGCCGCCGTGGCGGATCTCGCAAATGCGCCCAGAGACGACGACGGGAAAGTTCGCTTCTGCGGCGACTTCACATTCATTCACGCTGCCGCTGGAAGCGACGGCAAGCCCCCTCGCGCGCTCCTGATCGACGTCCCGAATCGGGGCCGACGGCTGTCGTTTTCAATGTTCAATCGGGCGAAACCCGAGGAGCTGCTCACCGACCCCTGCGCCGCCGGCGACGGCTTCCTGTTCGAGCGCGGATTCGCCCTCGCCTCCATCGGCTGGCAGTGGGGCGTTGCCGTCGGACTTGGGCTCGAGCCCCCAGAGGCGCTGGTGAACGGCGCCCCGGCAGAGGGCGAGGTGATCTGTCGCGTGCAGCCGGGATCGAATCGGCCGTTCGTGTCCTTCGGCCAGCTTGGCGAGGTGGCCTATCCGCCAGCAAGCCTCGACGATGTGGGCGACCGCCTGTTCGAGCGCGACCACGACAATGCGCCGCTCAGGCAACTGCCGCGCGACGCCTGGCGCTTTGCCCGCGTCCGCAAGGGCGAGTTGGCGCCGAGCGACAAGCACATCCACCTCGACGACGGCTTTCGCGCCGGCCGCATCTACACCTTGGTCTATCGGGCGCGGGGAGCACCGGTGGTGGGTTGTGGCCTGCTGGCGCTGCGCGATGCCGCACTTGCGCTTCGCGAAGGCCACGGCCCGGCTGACGAGGGCTTCGACCGCGTTCTGGCGTTCGGCGCCTCGCAGACAGGACGGGTTCTGCGCCATCTGCTGCACGCCGGCCTCAACACCGGCGAAGACGGCGCAGCGGCGTTCGACGGCGTGCATGCGCACATCGCCGGCGGCCAGCGGGGCGACTTCAACCACCGCTTCGCCCAACCCTCGGCCGCTGGCGTGGCCGGCCCCGGACAGCGATTCCCCTTCGCCGGAGTCCACCAAACCGATCCCATCGGCGGCGCCACAGACGGCCTCTACGAGCATCTGGAGCACATGCCCAAGGTGATGCTCACCAACACCTCGTGGGAATACTGGCGCGGCGATGCGGCCCTCACCCACGTCTCGCCGGACGGCAAGCGCGACCTCGAAAGCCACCCGGCGGAGCGCAACTACCTGTTTGCGGGGACCCAGCACACGGGCGGCGCCTTGCCACGCACCCAGACCTTCGCCGTCAGCGGCGAGCGGGCGCGGTATCCGTTCAATGTCGTGGACCACGGCCCGCTCGTGCGCGCGGCCCTCATCAACCTCGAACGCTGGACCCGCGGCGTCGCGCCGCCGGAGTCTCGGGTGCCCACCCTGGCTGCCGGTGCATTGGTGGAACGGGGCGCCGTGCTTGCGAAGTTTGTGCGGCAGGCAGATCTGGTCACGCTCGGCGCCGAAGAGCTCGGCGGTCTCGCGCACCTGCACCTCGGCGACTCGGCAGGGCAAGGCATTTGCGCCTTTCCGGCGGTGGAGTCGGGCGCCTACGCACGGCTCGTCTCGGATGTGGACGACAGCCTCAACGAGGTGGCCGGCATCCGCCTGCCGGACATCGAGGTGCCGCTCGGTTGCCACACCGGCTGGAATCCACGGCATCCGGATCACGGCGCGCCGTTGCAGGCGGCCATGTTCGTGGGCTTCTCGCTCTTTCGCCCCATCGAGCGCAGCCGAGCCCGCTACGAGGCTCGGGTGCGCGAGGTGGCCGAGCGGCTCGCCCGGCAGCGCTACCTTCTGCCCGAAGACGTCGAGCTGGTGCTGGCGAACAGCCTGCAGCGCTACGACATTGCCGCCAACGAGCCCGCGGACTTGCCAGCCTCCAGCACTGCATGACGCCTTGCGTCGTCATTCCGCTGCGCAACGATGCCGCCGCCTTGCGGCGCCTGGCCGCGGACCTTGGCGAACATGCCATCGACTGGCCCGTGCTGGTGGTGGACGGCGGCAGCAGCGACGGTGGCGTCAGATTGGCGCGGGAGTTGACATCGAGACGCGCCGGCGAGTTGCTGCTGTCGAAGCCGGGCCGAGGACGCCAGCTGCGGCTCGGCGCCCAGCGCGCCATCGAGCGCGGCCATGACTGGCTGTGGTTCCTGCACGCCGACAGCCGCGTTGGCCGACCACTCGTGCAGGCGCTCGAACGCATCCCCGACCGACCTGCCTGGGGCCGCTGCGACGTACACTTCGACACGGGCGATCCGCGAATGCGCATGGTGGCGGCAGCCATGAACCTGCGCTCCGCCGCCAGCCACATATGCACCGGCGATCAAGGCATGTTCGTCCACCGCCGCTTGCTCGAAGCCGTTGGCGGCGTGCCGGAGGAGCCCTTGATGGAAGACATCCAACTGTCGAAACGACTGCGAAGGGTGGGCCGGCCCATCCGCGTGCGGACGCCGCTGGTGACATCGGCGCGACGCTGGCAGCAGCGCGGCGTGCTCGCCACGGTGCTGACGATGTGGTGCCTGCGCGCCCGCTACCATCTGGGCGAATCCGCCGAGACGCTGGCAAGGGAATACTACGGTGCTTGAGTTGCCGCGCTTCCGGAGAGCATGCCTGCCCGCCACCCTGCGCAAGAGACGCGCCTTGGCGACGCGCATGAAGGCCAGGATGCCCTCCCTCCAGAGGCGGGAGCGTCCCGCGAGCCGTGGCACGAGACACGACCAGGCGGAGGCGACTTGATCGGAGTTCGGCCGCGCCTCGCCATTTTCGCCCGCGCGGCGCGGCGCGGTGCCGTCAAGCGGCGATTGGCGAGGGAAATCGGCGACGATGCGGCACTCGATGCGTACCGGAAGCTGCTGCAGGACACCCTGACGGCGCTCGCGCCCGGCACCGGGCGGTTCGATCCGGAGCTTTGGGTGGAGGGCGAGGGTGACCTGCCTGCCTGTGCATCGGCCCTGCCCCAACGCCAACAGCCGGCCGGCCATCTTGGCGCAAGGATGCTGGCGGCGTTCGAGGATGGGGTAACGGTGCTGGTGGGCAGCGACATTCCCAGCCTCGCGGCCGCCCATGTCGATGAAGCCTTGGCGCGGCTCGCACGGGCGGATGTGGTGTTCACCCCAGCCGAAGACGGGGGTTACTGCCTGGTCGGCATGAAAGCGCCCTCGCCGGAGATCTTCCGCGCCATCCCCTGGGGCACATCGAGGGTCATGGAGGAAACCCTCGCGCGCACGGGTGGGCGGCGCGTCGCACTGATCGGGGCCCTGTGGGACGTGGACACCGCCAAGGACTACCGACGCTGGATGGCCTTGCGGAACTCCTGATCCGTCCCATTCGCTGGTGGCCTCACGTCCTTGGAGGGAGGCATGACGCGGTCCGCAGGCCGCAAGCCGCGCAATGGCAAACGCCGCGCCTTGCGGCCTAGCGCCCTCCGAAGGCGCGACAGCTTGTCGAGGTCACCCGCCACACGACCCCGGCAGCAACCTCCCCCGAATCGGGCCGGAGGCAGCCTCCAGCTAATTCGCCTTGGCGGTGGTCTTTCTGCGCCGGGAGATGACGATGTTCTTGCTGCGGCCCAGCTTGTCCTGGCCGCTGACGCCCATGGGTACGTGCTCGATTTTCTTGCCGGAGGCGAGGAAGGCGGCGAGGTCTCGCTCTAGCCCCTTGCGAATTTCGATGTTGGATTGCGTAACACGGTTCTTCTGTGCACGACTCATGGTCGTCCTCCCTCCTGCAATGGACGCCCGCAACGCACTGCCGCGTCCATCGGATACTCGACTTGCCTCCCCCGGCGCAGCCGCCTTGCAGCGGCCGCACGATGCACGCCAATTGGAGATTTCGCGCTGTTTGCGCTTATGCTGGCGCGGCCCAAAGCCTATCCCGAACCGATGCGCATCCTAGCAGAGTCGCTGCCGAAACGCATCGCCCGGGTGTGAAAAAGTGAAAAGGGGGTTTTGCCGTCGGACGAGTTGCGTGCAGTTGCCGTTTTGGTCGTTTATGCAACCGGCCCTGCGTTTTCGGTCGTCGCTCGCGCGAGCGCACGGATTCGCTGCACGATCACCCGCAAGCCGTTGCCCCGGGTGGGGCTCAAGTGGCTGAGAAGACCCAACTCGTCGAACAGACCCTCGATGTCGAATGCGACGATGTCGCCGGGGGAGTGGTCGTCGTACACGGCCAGCAGGATGGCAATGAGGCCGCGCACGATGTGGGCATCGCTGTCGATCTCGAAGCGCAGATGGCCGGAAGCCGAGTCGAGGTGGGCAACCAGCCAGACCTGACTCTGACAGCCCCGCACCAGCGCCTCCGGCGTGCGCACCGCCGCCGGCATCTCGGCCACCTCCTGCCCCAGGTCGATGATGAAGCGGTAGGTGTCCTCCCAGGCGTCGAACAGCTCGAACGCCATGCGGATGTCGTCGAGGGCGGTGCCTGGCACGGAAGCGGCCATCTGGTCAGTAGAGGCCGAGTTCAAGCTGCGCCTCCTCGGTCATCATGTCCCGGCTCCAGGGCGGATCGAAGACGAGATCCACGGTCACGTCGGTGACGAACGGCACCCTCGCCACCATTCGTTCCACATCCTGCACCAGCACCGGCCCCATGCCGCAGCCTGGCGCGGTGAGGGTCATGTCGATATGAACCCGGCCACCTTTGATGTCGCAGCGATAGACGAGGCCGAGATCGACGATGTTGACCGGGATTTCGGGATCGTGGACGGTGGCCAGCGCCTCCCGCACCTGCGCCTCGCTCACGCTGCCGTCCACGGGCGGGGTCCACTTGGGAGTCACCGGCTCGAAACCCAGCGCGTCGGCGTTCTCGCCGTCGATGCGCGCCATGTTGCCGCCCCATGCCACCGTGAAGGAGTTGCCGAGGGACTGCGTGAGGGTGACGAAGGCGCCGCCCGGAATGGTCACCGGCGTGCCGGTGGGCACCAGCCGCGCCTCGGTGGTGCGGCTCAGGGGCACCACGCGCCGTTCCATGTGCAGCCCGTCCAAGGGCAGTCCGCTTGTCGTCACCGAATCACTGGACATTCGCGCCACCGCCGGTCAGGAAGCTCTGATCATTCGGGGCCCGCATGGAGGGCAAAGATGCGCTCCCTCCGGAACCGACTGCCTCGCAGCGCGCGGTCACCTGATGGCGAAGCTTTCGCCGCAGCCGCATTCGCTCACCGCGTTGGGATTGTTGAAGCGCAACGCCGAATTCAGCCCTTCGGTGACGTAGTCGATCTCGGTGCCGCGCACCAGCGACCAATGCTCGTCCGCGACGCAAATCGTCACGCCACCGAAGTCGAAGCGCTTGAGCCCCGCGGCGTCATCCCCACGCCCGCCGAGCCATTCGAGTTCGTACATGTAGCCGTTGCAGCCGCTCTCGCTGATGCCGAGGATCAGGGCGTCGGCACCGTGCCGAACCAGCTGGCGACGGACATGCGCCGCGGCCGCTGGCGTGATGGAGATGGTTTCGGGGTCGTAAACCTCGGCGCCCATTGGAGCCTCCTGACTTTGCACCGCTCGGCGCGCACCGCGCTCGGCGCCGCCGCGTCTGCTAGAGAAACGCCCTTGCCTTGCGCACGGCCTGCACGAGTCGTTCCACGTCGCTCGCCGAATTATACAGAGCGAACGACGCACGCACCGTGCCGGGGAGTCCCAGCCGCTGCATGAGCGGCATGGCACAGTGATGGCCCGTGCGCACGGCAATGCCCTGCTGGTCGAGCAGGGTGCCGATGTCCTGCGGATGCGCGCCCTTGATGGTGAAGGACACCACGGGCCCCTTCGCGCCGTCGGGGCCGATGATGTCGAGACCCTCCACCTGGCGCAGCCCCGACTCGGCCAATTGCACGAGCTCCGCCTCGTGGCCGCGCACGACGGCGCCGTCGAGGCCGCCCAGGTAATCCACCGCAGCCGCCATGCCGACGGCGCCGGCGATGTTGGGCGTGCCGGCTTCGAAGCGAAACGGCAGGCCCGCATAGGTGGTGCGTTCGATCCGCACCTCCTCGATCATCTCGCCGCCGGTCTGCCAGGGCGGCATCCGTTCGAGCAGTTCCTCCCGCCCCCACAGGGCGCCGATGCCGGTCGGGCCGTACATCTTGTGCGCCGAGAAGGCATAGAAGTCGCAGCCGAGTGCCGTCACGTCCACATCGAGATGCGCCATGGCCTGGGCGCCGTCCACCACCACGGCGGCGCCGACCTTGCGTGCCAGCCGGGCGATGGTGGGGATATCGTTGACAGCGCCCAAGACGTTGGAGACATGCACCGTCGCAACGATGCGGGTGCGCTCGTCGATCTTGGCGGCAAGATCGTTCTCGTCGATGCCGTGCATGGACACCTCCGCCGCCCGCAGTTCAGCGCCGGCGCGCTCGCAGGCCACCTGCCACGGAACGATGTTGGAGTGGTGTTCCATGCGGGTGATGACCACGTTGTCGCCCGCTCCGAGCACCGTGGGCGCGTAGGACGCCGCCACCAGATTGATCGCCTCGGTGGTGCCCTTGGTCCACACCACCTCGTTCGCGGATCGGGCGCGAATGCGCGTCGCCACGGCCTGGCGGGCGGCCTCGAACGCCTCGGTGGCGGCGCCGCTCAGGGCATGGGCGGCGCGATGGACGTTGGCGTTGGCGGTGCGGTAGTGCGCGGCGATGGCTTCGAGCACCGCAGTGGGCTTCTGCGTCGTGGCGGCGTTGTCGAGATAGACGAGATCCTCCGTCCGACCCTCGATGAGCGGGAAGTCGTAGCGCAGGGCGGCGATGTCCGTCCTTGGCGTCATTGCGCATCGCCAACTGCGGTCACGGCGGGTTCGGCAGCCGCGAAGGCGTCTGGCACGTCCCCGAACCCCACGTCGAGCACCCGTTCCGCCTCCTCCCCGGAGACGGCCTCGCGCAGGAAGCCGCGCAGCAGCAGGTCGCGAGCGGCGTCGCGATCGATGCCGCGGGATTCGCAGTAGAACAGCATGGCCTCGTCCAGCGCGCCCACCGTGGCGCCGTGGGAGCAGCGCACGTCGTTGGCGTAGATTTCCAGTTCCGGCTTGGCATAGACCTCGGCATCGGCGCTTTCGAGCAGGTTGCGGGTGGTGAGGGAGGCATCGCTCGCCTGCGCCCCGGCGGCAATGTGGATGCGCCCGTTCAGCACGCCCCGGGCACGACCGCCGACGACCCCGCGAAAGGTCTGGCGGCTCAGGCACCCCGGGACGAGGTGATCCACCGTCACCTGATTGTCGAGATGCTCGCGCTCGTTCAGGCGCCAGGCGCCGTGCAGGTGTGCCTCGGCGCCGCGGCCGGTGAGCGCCACGTGGATGTCGTTGCGGCGAAGCTCCGCGCCGCGGGCGGCGAGCCAAAGCGAGTAGCGCGCCTCGGCTTCGACCTTGGTCGCGATCAACCCGCACTGTGGGGCCTGCCCCGGCGGCTGAATGCGATGGTGCGTCAGCGTTGCCCCCGCCGCGACGATGCATTCGACGATGCGGTGGGTGGCGGCGGTTGGGGTCTCGGCCAGGGTCAGTTCCGCGCCGGGTTCCAAAACGATGAGGATGTGTTCGTGCGCCGCACCGATGTCGCCGACACGCACGGGCGTTTCGACCCGGAGCCCTGCCGGCACGAGCAGCAGGACGCCGCTGCCGAGCAGGATGCGATTGGCGGCGGCGAGGGGATGCCGTTCGAGGTCGATGGCTGTGCCGAGGTGCGCGGCGAGAAACGGCGCGGCGGCGGGCTCGTCGAATGGGTGCAGCTCCACGCCGTCCGGAACGCGAATCTCGCCCCCTGCCGGCTTCGCTGGCGTCAGTGCCGCCTGGTACCACTTGCGAACGTTGCTGTACTTCCACGCTTCCGCCCGCGGCGCCGGCAAGCCGCCGTCCGCTATCCGCCGACGCGCAGCTTGCCGGTCGATCTCGGGCGCATAGGTGACTGCGGCCTCGCCAAGCAGCCGGGCCGTGAGTTGCTCCGCCGCTTCCGCACCCGACGCGAGAGCCTTAGGGAGCGTGGTCAAGTCGGTTCCTCTCTGGCGGGAGGTCATCCTGTCCTCCATGCCGGCGGCAGGGCGGGTTTGCACGGCTGCACACAGGGACTTGAAAGCCAGTCGTTTTCCACATCGCGACAGCGCGCCCGCTTCGTGCTTCTCGCGCGCCCAACGGCTGGAGGGAGGGCGGGACGCCCCTCCCTCCAGAGGACGACTTCAGCAGGCATCCTCGATCCAGCCATAGCCGTCGCGATCGAGCGCCTGCGCCAGCGACCGGTCGCCGGAGCGGATGATGCTGCCGCCGGCCAGCACGTGCACGTGATCCGGCACGATGTAGTCGAGCAGGCGTTGGTAGTGGGTCACGAGCACCACGGCGTTGCCGGTGTCGCGATAGTCGTTCACCCCGGCCGCCACCACCTGCATGGCGTCCACGTCGAGGCCCGAGTCGGTCTCGTCGAGAATGGCGATGCGCGGTTCGAGCAGCAGCATTTGCAGGATCTCGTTGCGCTTCTTCTCGCCGCCGGAGAAGCCCTCGTTGACGCCGCGCTTGAGAAAGCCGGCGTCGAGGTCCAGTCGTTCGGCGGTGGCTCTGGCGCGGCGGATGAAGGCGGCGGCCGAAGGTGCGCCCTCGCCCCGGCGCAGGGCGTGGCTGTCGATGGCGGCCTTGAGGAACTCCATGTTGCTGACCCCGGGAATCTCGATGGGGTACTGGAAGGCGAGGAAGAGCCCGAGCAGGGCGCGTTCCTCGGCGCTGGCGTGGGTGATGTCCTTGCCGGCGAGCCGGACGCTGCCGCGCAGCACCTCGTAGCCGGGCCGCCCGGCAACCACGTTCGCCAGCGTGCTCTTGCCGGAGCCGTTCGGCCCCATCACGGCATGAACCTCCCCCGGCTTCACCCTGAGATGCACGCCGCCCAGGATGACCTGATCCTCCACCTGCACGTGGAGGTCTTCGATGTCCAGCAATGGCATCAACCCACAGCGCCTTCGAGGCTCACTTCGAGCAGCTTGCCGGCCTCCACCGCAAACTCCATCGGCAGTTCGCGGAACACGTCCCTGCAGAAGCCGCCCACGATCATCGCCACCGCCTTCTCGGCATCGATGCCGCGCTGGCGGCAGAGGAAGAGCTGGTCGTCGCTCACCTTGGAGGTGGTGGCCTCGTGCTCCACCACCGCCGAAGGCTGCCGCGATTCGATGTAGGGGAAGGTGTGGGCGCCGCACTCGTCGCCGATCAGGAGCGAGTCGCATTGGGTGTAGTTGCGCGCCCGGACGGCGTTCGGCGTGGTGCGGACGAGGCCCCGATAGGTGTTCTGGCTGCGCCCTGCGCTGATGCCCTTGGAGATGATGGTGCTCTTGGTGTCCGGCGCCATGTGGATCATCTTGGTGCCGGTGTCCGCCTGCTGGCGATGGTTGGTGAGCGCCACGGAGTAGAACTCGCCCACCGAGCCTTCGCCGCGCAGCACCACGCTGGGGTATTTCCAGGTGATGGCGGAGCCGGTTTCCACCTGGGTCCAGCTGATCTTCGAGCGGGCACCCAGGCAAGCGCCGCGCTTGGTGACGAAGTTGTAGATGCCGCCGCGACCCTCTTCGTCGCCGGGATACCAGTTCTGCACTGTGGAATACTTGATGTCGGCATCGTCCAGGGCGACGAGTTCCACCACGGCGGCGTGGAGTTGGTTCTCGTCCCGCATCGGCGCCGTGCAGCCTTCGAGATAGCTGACCGAAGCCCTCTCGTCGGCGATGATGAGGGTGCGCTCGAACTGGCCGGTGTTCTCGGCATTGATGCGGAAGTAGGTCGATAGCTCCATCGGGCAGCGGGTGCCCTTGGGCACGTAGACGAAGGAACCGTCGCTGAACACCGCCGAGTTGAGGGCGGCGTAGAAGTTGTCCGAACGGGGCACGACGGTGCCGAGATAGCGCCGCACGAGGTCTGGATGCTCGCGCACCGCCTCCGCCATCGAGCAGAACACCACCCCGGCCTCGCGCAGTTGCTCCTTGAAGGTGGTGGCGATGGAGACGCTGTCGAACACGGCATCCACCGCCACGGGGGTGCGCCCGCCGGGGTTCTCCACCCCGGCCAGCATCGCCTGTTCGTGCAGGGGGATGCCGAGGCGGTCATAGGTTCTGAGCAGTTCCGGGTCCACCTCGTCGAGGCTCGCTGGCCTCTCGCCCTTGGGCGCCGCGAAATAGGAGATGCTCTCGAAGTCGATCTCGGGGAAGTCCACGTGCGCCCAGCGTGGCGGCGTCATGGCACGCCAGCCTCTATAGGCCTCGAGGCGCCAGTCCGTCATCCACGCTGGCTCCTCCTTCTTGGCGGAAATGGCGCACACGACATCCTCGTCGAGACCAGGCGGAAAGGTCTCGGTATCGATGTCGGTGACGAATCCCGCCGCGTACTCGCTGGAAACCAGCGTGTCGATGGCATCGTCGCTGCGCTCGGATGTGTCGGACATGGATTGGCTCGGAGTTTGCCGGTTGCGGCCGCGGCCACGCTGGCCGCCCGCCATCGCCCAGGCGGAACCGGATTGTAGCAGGGCAGAGCCGGAACATGCCGATTCCCTCCAGCGGGGTTGGCTAGATGGAGGGCAAGGAGTCTTCCCTCCGGAGACGCCACGACCCAACGCCACCGTGAATCGAGGTCGAGTCAACCCCGACGTGCCGGCGGTAGTGTTCTCACTTTGGCTTGTGCAGTGTCTGGCACGGTCCTCCGGGGGGGAGGGCGTCCCGCCCTCCATCGCGCCGCAAGGCGCGCAGGGCACCTCGCGGCACGTGCAGGGAGGACGCGCCTGACGGCGCACATGGAGGGCGGGACGCCCTCCCCCCGAGGCCCACCCCCCTCCCATAGAGAGCGGTCCCGGCAGGCAAATCGACGCAGTCGCCGGTTGCGAACGGCCATGCGCCACGTCAGCGCCACAAGAACCGTTGCCTTTTCGGCAACGCTTCCTGCCCCAGCCCCAGCCGTCCTGTCGGCATTCGGCCAGCTTGCGCCGTCCGAAGTCCGACAGGCTGTCAGGCAAATTCAAAGTGAGACACTGCCGTGCCGGCCGGACGGCGCGGTCCCCAAAGCGACTCGAAGCGAGGGCCTCCCCCGCGCTCCTCCGGCCAAGGGCGAAGAAACAAGCCTCGCCAGGCAACCAGCCGCCACCCCGCGACACGGGCCAGAGTTCGTCCGCGGCCACACTCTCGGAAGGGAGGGGCGTCTCGCCCTCCGTGGGCACCCCAGGCGCGTTCCTGGAGCCAGCTTGCCTGCCGATTCGGCCTCGTCTATCCGACGCGCCGGTCTCCCTGCCAGTACGGTTCCCGGAGCCTGAATTTCTGCAGCTTGCCGGTTGCCGTGCGCGGCAGTTCGGGGCGGAACTCCACCGAGGTGGGGCACTTGAAGTGCGCCATGTTGTCGCGGCAGAAGGCGATGAGCTCGGCTTCCGTGGCGGCGACGCCGTCGCGTTGCACCACCAGCGCCTTCGGGGTTTCGCCCCAGCGCTCGTGCGGCACGCCGATGACGGCGCATTCGAGCACGGCGGGATGCTTGTAGAGCACGTCCTCGATGTCCGGCGAGCTGATGTTCTCGCCGCCGGAGATGATTACGTCCTTCTTGCGATCGACGATGTGGATGTTGTTGAACTCGTCCCAGACGGCGAGATCGCCGGTGTGGAAATAGCCGTCGGGGATCGCCCTGGCGGTCTCTCCCGGCTGCTCCCAATAGCCCTTGAAGACGACGTTGGAGCGGGCGCAGACCTCGCCGACGCTCTCGCCGTCCTGCGGCACCGGGTTGCCGTCATCGTCGAGCACCTTGAGGTCCACGCCGATGCCGGGCACGCCGGCGCGGGAACGGCGTTGGTAGTCCTGCGTCTCGGTGTGGTGGTCGGGGTGGGACACGGTGAGCAGCGGCGCGGTTTCGGTGAGGCCGTAGATCTGCAGGAACTCCCAGCCGAGCTCTGCTTCGAGGCGCTCGATGAAGGCGGCCGGCGGCGGGGCGCCGGCGACGGTGAAGCGGGGACGGGTGGTGATGTTGTGCCGATCCCTGTCCGGGTAGTCGAGGATGGTCCGCAACACGGTGGGTGCCATGCAGGCGAAGGTGACCTTCTCCTGCTCGATGAGGCGGAATATCTCGGCGCCGTCCACGGCGCGCAGGACGACATGGGTGCCGCCCATGCCGGTGACGGCATAGACGCCGCCCCAGCCGTTGCAGTGGAACATCGGCAGCGTCCACAGCTCCACGTCGTCGTGGGCGACGCGCAGGTGGGCGATCAGGCTGTAGGCGTTCACGTAGCAGTTGCGGTGGGTCATCATCACGCCCTTGGGGCGGGCGGTGGTGCCGGACGTGTAGTTGATCGACACGAGGTCGTTCTCGTCGCGCTCCACCGGTGCCGGCGGGGTGTCCGGCTCTTTGGCGATGAGGGTCTCCCAGTCCTGCCAGCCTTCCGGGGCGCCGCCGGCGTTCTGGGCGACGACGAAGTCGCGCACGCTGGTGAGGCCGGGGCGGATGCCGTCCACCACGTCGGTGTATTCGTAGTCCACCAGCACCACCGTGACGCCCGCGTGATTGAGGATGTACTCGTGGTCGGCCGCCACCAGGCGGTAGTTCAGCGGCACGAGCACGGCCCCGATCTGGCTGGTGGCGTAGAAGCTCTCCAGGAAGAAATGCGAGTTGGGGCTGAGAATGCAGACCCGATCGCCCTGCGCCACGCCCAGCGACTGCAGCGCGTGCGAAAGCCGATGCACCCGCGCCTGCAACTCGGCATAGGTAAAGCGCAATCCGCCGTCCACCACAGCGGTCTTGCTGGGATAGAGCAGCACGGCCCGCCGCAAGAAATCATCGACCAGAAGAGGAACCTGCATTCGTTGCATCTCCGCATGAGTGACGCCAGCCGCCGCGCCGCGCGACGGATGCAGAATCGTACCCCACCCGCCACCCCTCCTACCCCTCCCTGCCCGGACAGGCCAGCTTTCCGTCCTGCGCTGCTGCGGGCCGCGTCCTGCACCGAAACCCCATCGAGCCCGACCGCAAAGCGGCACTCCAGCACCGTCCTCGGCCGAATCTGCATGTGGAGATTTCCTGCACGGACATGGCGGCTCGCCGGCCTCGCTCGCATCGGGCCTGGTGTTTGGCCTTGCAGTTCGCTGCCGCTTGCACGATGCTCTAGCAGCCTGTCAGACTTCGGACGGCGCAAGCTGGCCGAATGCCGACAGGGTGACAGGACGGCTTGGGCTGGGGCAGGAAGCGTTGCCGAAAGGCAACGGTTCTTGTGGCGCTGGCCGGCGATTTCCAGGGAGAGATGCCTTTGTCCACCATCCAGGAATTCCGCGCCGAGACCCGTGCGTGGCTCGAGCAGAACTGTCCACCCGGCGCCCGCGGTGCCGGTCCGATCCACAGCGGCAGCACCAAGCTTCCGCTCACCGACCCCGACACCATCCTGTGGAAGGAGCGGATGGTGGAGAAGGGCTGGACTGCGCCCACTTGGCCCGTCGAATATGGCGGCGGCGGCCTTTCGCATGAGGAGTACATGGTGCTCGTCACCGAGATGCGCGCCATTCGCGCCCGCTCTCCGCTCGGTGGCATGGGTCTGTCGCTGATCGGCCCGACGCTGATCGAGCTGGGCACCGAGGATCAGAAGGCACGGCACATTCCCCGCATCGTGCGCGGCGAGGTGGCCTGGTGTCAGGGCTACAGCGAACCGAGTTCCGGTTCGGACCTCGCCAGCCTGCGCACCCGCGCCGAGGATGCCGGCGACCATTTCGTCATCAACGGCCAGAAGATCTGGACCTCCGGCGCGCAGTACGCCGACTGGATGTTCGCCCTGGTCAGAACCGACCCCGACGTGCCCAAGCACGTCGGCATCAGCTTCGTGCTGCTGACCATGCATCAGCCCGGCGTCACCGTGAAGCCCATCCGCCTCATCAGCGGCGAATCCCCCTTCTGCGAGACCTTCTTCGACAACGCCATCGCCCAGAAGGCAGACCTCGTGGGCGAGTTGAACCAGGGCTGGACCGTCGGCAAGCGTCTGCTGCAATTCGAGCGCGGCAGCATGGCCACCCTCGTCGGCGGCGCGGCCGCGGCAGACACCGGCCCCACCTTGGCTGGCGAAGCGAAGGAGTACGCCGGCGAAGACGACGGCCGCATCGCCGACCCATCCCTGCGCCAGCGCATCGCCACCCACGAGATCAACGACCGCGCCTTCCGCCTCACCCAGCGTCGCGCGGCGCAGGAAGCCGCCGACGGCAAGACTCCGGGCCCCGCCACCTCCATCTTCAAGATGTACGGCACCGAACTCGAACAGGACCGCGCCCAGCTTCTGGTGGAGATGCGCGGCAGTCTCGGCGTCGGCTGGTCTGGCGACGGCTTCTCGCCCCGAGAGATCGGCGAGACGCGCGGCTTCCTGGCCGGTCGCGCCGCCTCCATCTACAGCGGCAGCAACGAAATCCAGCGCAACATCATTGCCAAGCGCGTGCTTGGCCTGCCGGACTGAGGACGCCATGGAGAACGTGCAGAACAAGGTCGCTGTCGTCACCGGCGCAGCGTCCGGCATTGGCCTCGGCATGGTTCGCGCGCTCGCGGGCGCCGGCGCGCACGTGGCCATGCTCGACGTGGAGGAAGGCGCTCTCGCATCCGCCCATGCCGAGTTCGACACGGCCAACGTGGACGTCCAGCGCTTCGTCTGCGACGTGAGTCACCGCCAGCAGGTGCGCGACGTTGCCGAGTCGGTGCGAAGCCACTACGGGCGCGTGGACATCGTCTGCAACAACGCTGGGGTGGCGGCCGGCGGTCCCATCGACGAGACCTCCGAAGACGACTGGGACTGGGTGCTTGGCGTCAACCTATATGGCGTCGTCAACGGCATGCGCACCTACACGCCGATCATCAAGGCCGGCGGCGAAGGCGGACACATCGTCAACACGGCGTCCATCCTGGGCCACTTCACCGGGCCCCGGCAGTCCATCTATGCCGCCTCGAAATACGCCGTCGTCGCCATCTCCGAATCGTCGCGGGAAGATCTCGCCCCCTTCGGCATCGGCGTTTCGGCGCTGTGTCCCGGCATGGTCGACACCCGCATCCTGCGCTCGGAACGCAACCGCCCGGCGGCGCTGTCGCACACGTCGTCGAGCATGTTCGACGGCCGCGAGGAGATCGAGCGGCGCTTCGCCACCGAAGGGTTGGACCCAAACGTGGTCGGCGAGCAGGTGGTGGAGGGAATCCGGCGCAACAAGCCCTTCATCTTCACCCACTCCGCCCTGGCCGACGGCATCCGCGCGCGGATGAAGACGGTGCTCGACTCCTTCGACGGCGCCGAGGTGGATTCGACAGCGCTATAGGCCGCGCAAGGACTTCTGATCGAGGCGATTCGCCGTTCGTTCGCGCCGTAGGGAGCGTGTCTCGCCCTCCCTCCGAGACGCCCCGGCCCCCCCCCCCCGGTCGCCCGAAGGCCGCGCCGGCGCGAGGGAGGGCTTGGGGGGCGTCAGCCGGAGACGGCGTCGTCGCGGGTGTCGTGGATCTTGATGATCTGATCGAAACCGCTGATCTCGAACACTTCCCGGATGGGGACCGAGAGCGAGCAGAGGCTGAACTTGGCCTTGCGCTGGTCAAGAGATTTGGCGATCAGGAGCACGGCACGCAGCCCGGCACTGCTGATGTAGATGAGGTCGGCGAGGTCGATGACGACGCGCTCATCCGAGTCTTGGATCGCACCGATGAGGGAGTCCTGAAAGTCGGTGGCGTTGCGGCCGTCGATGCGCCCTTCCGGCATTGCGACCAGGGTTGTTCCGTTTCGCTCGGTGGAGATGTCCATTCGGGGATCCTTGCCAGGCAAAATGCAAACGCGACCCACACCCTTGCCAGACATCCTGACGGCGTGTGCCGCAACATGTACCCAATCCCTCGCGGGGAGGGCTGGCGCATTATAGCGGTTTGCCTGGCCAATGAAACGGCAACGGGCGGGCGCGGCGGGGCGCGGAGCAGGGAATGCGAAGTTGGACTTCCCGATTCGCCATCAAGTGCTTCGGACCAGGGAGGGCGAGACGCCTCCGTCCGAGAGCCGCGAACAAGCCCTTCGCCCATTGGAAAAGCGTCGGCCATCCCCCATCGCCCCCCTTCGGAGGGGGTAGGCGGCGCCGTCGCGACCAAATCAGTCGCTCCACACCGCCTGCCCCCCTCCGTCACCCCGTCTCCACCTTGTCGCGATACTCGCAAAGGTCCTCGATCACGCAGGAGCCGCAGCGTGGCCGGCGAGCGACGCAGACGTAGCGACCGTGCAGGATCAGCCAGTGGTGGGCGTCCACGCGGTATTCCGGCGGCACGAAGCGCATGAGCTTGTCCTCCACCTGCCGCACGGTCTTGCCGGGGGCGATTCGGGTGCGGTTCGCAACCCGAAAGATGTGCGTGTCCACGGCGATGGTGGGCTCGCCAAAAGCCGTGTTGAGCACCACGTTGGCGGTCTTGCGCCCCACCCCCGGCAACGCTTCGAGCGCCTCGCGGGAACGCGGCACCTCGCCGTCGTGCTCTGCGAGCAGGATTTCGCTCATGCGCACGACGTTCTCGGCCTTGGTGTTGAACAGGCCAATGGAGCGGATGTAGCCCTTGAGCCCCTCGACGCCCAGCGCGACCATGGCCTCGGGCGTGTTGGCCACCGCGAACAGCGGGCCGGTGGCGCGGTTGACCCCCACGTCCGTCGCCTGCGCCGACAGGATCACGCTCACCAAGAGCTCGAACGGCGTGCCGAAGTTGAGCTCGGTGGTGGGTTTCGGATTCTCGGCCCGCAGCCGCTCGAAGATCTCGCCCCGCCTTTGCCGATTCATCGCCGATCATTCCCTCCCCTGCTCCGTGCCTCGGCGGCGCCGCCGGGCCGCGCCCGCAGCCGCGTCAGCGCCAGCAACACCCCCGCCACCATGAAGGCGCCTGGCGCCATCGCCGCCAGCGGAAAGCCGAGAGCGAGGAACTCGCGCACCGCCCCCACCACCAGCAACGCTGCCGAGAAACCCGCCGCCGCGCCGGATGAAGACACCAGCGCCTTGCGAATGCTACCCCCAGCCGACGACGGCGCCGCGCCGCTATCGGTCGAGGCGCGCTCGATATGCGCCAGGATCATGCAGTTGGTGACGATGATCTGCACGAACAGGGCGATGCGCTGATAGAGCTCGAACGCATACGCCTGCATCAGCAGCATCGCCACGGTGGTGAACGTGGCGATGAGCAGCACATAGCAGGGCAGACGCACTTCCGGCGGGATGACGCGGCGCAGCACCGCCGCCAGCAGCGAGGAACTGATCAGCACGCCAGCGCTCGCCACGGCAAGACCTGCCGCGTTGGCGACGCTGTTCGACACCGCCAGCAACGGACACAGCCCCAGAAGCTGCACCGCAGCCGGATTGCGCTCGATCGCCGCTTCCGCGAAGGAGCGCAGCGGCGTCGGGCGAGCGGCCTGTGTCATTGCTTCGTCTCGCTCGGCATGGGCGGACATGCGCCGCTCGACTCCGCGTGCCGCCGCGTCGTGCCGATCACGCCATCCGCCACGGCGCGGGACGTGATGGTGGCCCCCGTCACCGCATGTACCTCATCGGCCCCCGCCCGGAAGCCGGCCAGCCAGTCCGAATCCGGCATGAGGATGTCGGCAAAGCCCGGCGTTTCCGCGTGGCGCAGAACGCGCACGCCAGCGATCTCGCCATCGGTGTCGAACGCGACAATGTAGTCCACCTCCCCCCCGTAGCCTCGAGTCCTGTCGCGCCGCAACACCAGCCCCTCCCCGCACAGCGCCAGCGAGTCATTCGGCACCGGCGCCGCGACGCCAGCGAGCTCCCGAACCACCTGCCGCTGCGAGGCCGCAACGTTGGCGCGCACCCGCTCGTCGGTGAGCCGCTGCATGCCGGCAAGGATCGCACCTGCCGCAGCCATGAGGGCGCCCGTCACCAACACGCCCTTGAGCGGGCGGTCACGTGCCATCGCTGTCCGCCCAGTGCAGCGAGTCCAGCGCTGGCGCTGCCAGATTGCCAAGCAGAACGGCGAACGCCAGGCCATCGGGATAGGCGCCCGTGGCGCGGATGAGGAACGTCACCGCGCCGATGCCGAGCCCGAACAGCCACTGGTGTGCCGCAGCCCGCGGCGCAGTGACGGGATCCGTGGCGATGAAGAAGGCGCCCAGCATGGTGGCGCCGCTGAACCAATGGAAGAGCGGCGAACCCAGGCTCTCCGAACTGCCGCCGTCGTGCAGCGCCAGCGCCGGCAGCCCCATCCCCAACAGCACGGCCGCCGGAACGCGCCAGTGAATGACGCGCGTTGCCACGAGATACAGCCCGCCAACGAGCGCCGCCGCGTTCACCCACTCGAACCCCCTGCCGCCAACGACGCCGAATGTCGTGGTGCGGAACGCCTCCTCCACGGTGCTCGAACCGCGGAAGCGCAACGCGTCGAGGGCCGTGGCGCCTGTGGCGCCATCGAACCAGGTGAGCGCGTGAGGCCAGGCCACCAGCACCGCCGCATAGCCAGCCATCGCCGGATTGAAGACGTTGCGGCCGAGACCCCCATACGCCTCCCGCGCCAGGCCCAGTCCCACAACCACCGCCACTGGCGCAATCCACAGCGGTGCCGAAGGCGGGATCGCGAGCGCAATGAGCAGGCACGTCACCGGCGCCGCCCCGTCCGCAAACACACTGAGCGGCAGCCGCCGCACCGCGCGCGCGCATCCTTCCACCACGGCGCCCATCGCCAACGCCAGCGCACACTGCGCGAGGACGAGGGGGCCGAAGGCGACCGTAGCGGCGACGATGCACGGCACCAACGCCCCCACGACACGGAACATGATCGCTTCGGTGGATGCCGGAGGGCCCAGGGAGGAGGGGCCTTGCGTCCGCGCCTGCACCGAACGGTCCTTCAAGACGCCCCTCGAGGAAGGGCAGCTCGAAGTCGATTCAACGCCAACGTACCGACCCAATGGTGCGGGCCCGTCCACGCTCCTCCCGCCGAAGGCGAAAAGACCAATGCTCCCCATGCAACCAGCCCCTCTCCGCGAGATGGAGCCTGTCGCGTCAGCGGTCGGGGGATGCTTCCCCGGCTGAAGGCATGCAACCAGCCCCTCTCCGCGAGACGGAGCCTGTCCCCTGTCATTCGCCCCACCGCCGCCGGCGACCCAGGCGTTGCTGGCGGCGTTCTGCGGCAATCGCGGCGCGTCGTGCCAGGCGTTCCGTGCGGGCATCCGAGCGTTGCCGGGCCTTGTCCGCGGCCGCGGTTCGTGCCTGGGCGGCAAACATCTCCCGTCGCGCCAGGCGGAATGCGCCCAGCAGGTCGATGCGGCTTGGGCAAACGCTGGTGCAGGCACGGCACTCGATGCAGCGGGCCAGCGACGCGTCTTCCCGACCGGCTTCGATGGCCTCGTGCAGGCGATCCGGCGCCAGCGCCACGGGACACGCCGGCGCGCAGCGGCCGCAGCGGATGCACGGGAGCGCGTCGGAGCGGCCGTAGGCGAGGTCAGGCATCGGCCGCCTGTCCTTCCGAAACGGTTGCTGCCCGTGCCAGGTCGATGCAGTCCACCGGACATGCCGGCACGCACAGTTCGCAGCCCGTGCAGTGCTCCGGGAGGATCGCGTGCAGGTACTTGGCGGCGCCGGCGATGGCGTCCACCGGGCAGGCATCGAGGCAGAGCGCGCAGCCGATGCAGCGGGAAGGATCGATGCGCGCCACCATCGCCTCCGGCGCAGCCAGCGCAGCCCGTTCCTCGTCGCGGCCGAGCAGTTCCCGCAAGGCCGCCGCCGTGTCCGGCCCTCCCGGCGGGCAGAGATCGAGCGGCGCACCTGCCGCCACCGCCTCCGCGTACGGGCGGCAGCCCGGATGGCCGCATTGGCCGCACTGGGTCTGCGGCAACAGGGCGTCCACCGCGTCCGCCAACGTGTCGGCATGATCCGCAGCCACCGGCGCAAGCAGGCGCCGCGCCAGCCAGAGCAAGAGCGCCACCACGACGCCGATGCCGCCAAGGGCCAGCGCGGCGCTCACGAACCGATCCCCTTGAAGCCAAAGAAGGCGAGCGACATGAACCCCACCGTCACCAACGCCAGCGGCGGGCCGCGGAACGGGCGCGGCACCGCAGCGTCGATGATGCGCTCGCGCAAGGCGGCGAAGGCGACGATGGCGAGACCAAAGCCGAGGCCCGCGCCGATGGCGAGCGTGAGCGCATGCATCAGTCCATAGTCGCGCTCCACGGCGATCAAGGCCACGCCCAGGACAGCGCAATTCGTCGTGATGAGCGGCAGGTAGATGCCCAGCATCCTGTGCAGCACCGGGCTTGCGGCACGCACGAAGGCTTCGGTCAGCTGCACCGCCGCCGCGATCACGACGATGAAGGCGATGACGCGAAGGTATTCGAGACCGAGCGGCGCCAGGAGCCAGGTGTGGAGGCTCCAGGTGCCGATGGCGGCGACGCAGAGCACGAAGGTCGTTGCCAGCGTCATCGGCACGGCGGTTTGCAGCCGCGCCGACATGCCGACGAAGGGGCACAGGCCCAAGAACTGCACCAGCACGAAATTGTTCACCAGCGCCGCCGAGAGCAGGAGCAGGAGCAGGTCGGTCATGGGGGCGCGCTGCTGGGGAACCCAGGAAGCCGGTCCATCCGGACGGAGGGCATCCCGTCCTCCATCTTGCCGTCAGGCGCGCGAGGCGGCGCCAATGCGGTGCGATGTCGAACTCGGTTCATGTGGCTATGTGCATTCGGGCAGTGTCTCACTTTGGCCTGCACAGTGTCGGGCGCCGTCCTCCGGGGAGGGCGTCCCTCGGGGGGAGGGCGTCCCGCCCTCCGCCGCGCCCGCAAGGGCGCGCAGGGCACATCGCGGCATGTGCGGGGAGGACGCGCCTGACGGCGCGCAGGATGCCCTCCTTTCCAGAGAGCGCAGGGAGGCCCAAGGTGCCCCAAGCTCCAGAACATGCGGCCTGCGCAGCCAAGGGTCGCTCGCTAACGGACGACCATGCCGGGTTTCGCACCCGGGTCCGGCGCCAGCAGGAAGATCTCCCTGTCGCCCTCGCCGGCCGCGAGCACCATGCCCTCGGAGGTGCCGAAGCGCATCTTGCGCGGAGCGAGGTTGGCGACCACCACGGTGTGTCGACCCACCAGATCTGCGGCGTCGTAGGCCGACTTGATGCCGGAAAAAACGCGACGTTGATGGTCGCCGACGTCGAGGGTGAGTTCGAGCAGCTTGTCGGCGCCTTCCACCGGCGCCGCGGCGGCGATCCTGGCGACGCGCAGATCGATCTTGAGGAACTCGTCGATCGAGATCGTGCCACCCTCGCTGGCCTCCTCGTCGCTGTCGCTCGCTGTCGCTTCCTCCTCCTTCTCCTGCACTTCGGCGCGAGTGGCCTCCACAACCCGGTTCAGCGCCTTGCGATCCATGCGCTGAAACAGCGGCTCGAAGGCGTTGATGCGCCGTGAGCGCAGCGGCTCGGCGGCATCCTCCCAAGTCAAGGGCTCGACGCCCAGGAACGACTCCGCCCGCTCCGCCATCGCCGGCAGGATCGGCTTCAGGTACACCGCCAGCGCCCGGAATGCGTTGATGCCGAGGGAGCACACCGCGTGCGCCTCGTCGCGCCGATCCGGGTCCCGCACCGCCTTCCACGGCTCGTGCGCCGCGATGTAGCGGTTGGCGCGATCCGCCAGCGCCGTGATCTCCCGCACCGCCCGGCCCACGTCGCCGCGCTCGAAGAGTTCCGCCAGGCCCTGGCGGGCATCCGCCACCTCGCGCCAGAGGGCTTCGTCGTGAATCCCCTCGGCGAGGGTGCCGCCGAAGGTCTTGCCGATGAAGCCGGCGCAGCGGGAGGCGATGTTGACCACCTTGCCGACCAGGTCCGAGTTCACCCGCTGCACGAAGTCGTCGAGGCTGATGTCCATGTCGTCCGTATTCGCCGCCATCTTGGTGGCGAAGTAGTAGCGCAGGTACTCGGGATCGAGATGTTCGAGATAGGTGGCAGCGTTGATGAAGGTGCCCCGCGACTTCGACATCCGGGCGCCGTCCACGGTGATGAAGCCGTGGACGTGGACGCGGGTGGGGGTGCGGAAGTCCGACTGCGACAGCACCGCCGGCCAGAACAGGCAGTGGAAGTTGACGATGTCCTTGCCGATGAAGTGATGCACCTCGGCGGCGCTGTCCGGGCGCCAGAAGTCGTCGAAGTCGAGCCCTTCGGTGCGATCGCAGAGGTTGGCGAAGCTCGCCATGTAGCCCACCGGCGCGTCCATCCAGACGTAGAAGAACTTGCCAGGGGCGCCAGGAATGGGGAAGCCGAAGTAGGGTTCGTCGCGGCTGATGTCCCAGGCCCTGAGGCCGCCGTCGAGCCACTCGGCCAGCTTGTTCGTCACTTCCGGTTGCATGGCTTCGCCGGCGGTCCATTCGCGCAGGAAGTCGGCAAATCTGCCGAGGTCCACGAAGTGGTGCTCCGAGCGGCGAAGCTCTGGCCTGGCGTCGGAAAGCACCGAGCGGGGATCGCCGAGATCCACCGCATCGTAGGTGGCGCCGCACTCGTCGCAGTTGTCGCCCGGCTGGTCCGCCGCGCCGCAGCGCGGGCAGGTGCCGCGCACGTGCCGGTCGGCGAGGAAAAGCCCCCGTTCCGGATCGTAGAGCTGCTCGACCTCTCTCGTGAAGGTGTAGCCTCGCTCGGCGAGCCGCGTGTAGATGAGGCTCGAATAGCGCTCGTTCTCCGGCGAATGTGTCGAGTGGTAGTTGTCGTGGCTGATGTGGAAGCGCCTGAAGTCCGCTTCGTGCTCGCCGCGCAGCCGCTCGATCAGCGCTTCCGGCGTCACGCCCTCGCGCTCGGCAAGCAGCATGGTCGCCGTGCCGTGGGCATCGTCGGCGCAAACATAGATGCACTCGTTGCCCATCATGCGCTGAAACCGCACCCAAATGTCCGTCTGGACGTGCTCGAACAGATGTCCGAGATGGATGGCGCCGTTGGCATACGGCAGCGCACTGGTGACGAGGATTCGACGCATGGCGGCGGGCCCGGGCGGGCCGGTTCGTTTCGGGGCACGCACTATAGCCCCTGCGCCGCAGGCTTGCCTCTGTGGGGCGGCTTGGTCCCTCCGAAGAAGCCAGGGACTCTTCGACTCCCCTCAGGGGGCCATGCCCTACCGCCGCCGATGTCGTCACACCGTCCGCCCGTCGTGGTCGAAGACTTGTTCCTCCAGACGCTGGTGCAGGTCGGCCAGGTCTTCCGGGTCGGGCACGAGCGGCATTGGGCCGGGCGGGGAGTGGCGGCTTGGGTACCAGCGCAGGAAGGGGAGGTAGTTGCGGGCGATGCGGCAGTCGCGCTTGACCGCACCGGCCAGCGGCGAGGCGTGGCCTTCGACGGCGAGCAGGATGCGGTCCACGGCGATGCGGCGGGCAACGTCCATCGAGCGCAGGTTGCCTCGGCGTTCGTTGCGGAACTCCGTGTGCAATCGCCGCTGCAGCATCGACACGGGATCGCCGCGCCGACACGCCCGGCTCTGGTAGAAGTCGTTGCGCAAGGCCGCGTCGAGCAAGGCCAGCAGTTTGAAAGCATGGTCTTGGCGCGTCTCTTCCACGAGCCGGCCGCGCATCTTCTCGCGCTCTGTCGGCGTCAGGTAGAGGAAGTGGTTGTCGTCCATGCTGCGAATGCAGCGCAAGGCGAAGCGGTAGTCGCCCATGAGCGATTCGATGGTGATTTCGTGCATGGCGCCTCCTAACGGACGAACTCAAGCAGGAAGTCGTGGAAGGTGTCGCGGTTGAACCGCCACGTCAGCGGCGGCCCCGTGCGCTCCTCCCGGCGGGCGAAGCACCATTCGCCGTCGCGACGAATCAGCATGGCGAGGCACACGTTGATGGACATGACGTCGATGCGGCCGTCGGCGCCGAGCACGTGGCGCGCCATCGGCACGAGCCGCAACACCCGATCATCGACGAAGACCAGCCGCACCCCTTGCGCTTCGTAGTCGCCGAGCAGCTCCTCGTGGATGGGCGTCGGCACGAAGCTCACATCCACATACCCCTTCGCCTCCAGCGGACGCAGCCAGTCGGCAATGCGCCGGGCAACCGTCTCGCATTCCAGAATCCACCGCTCGCGCACCCCCGCGTGGCTGGCATGGTTCCGCCGGCGCTCATCGAGCCGCTGCCGGAGCAGATTCTCGAGTTCCGTCATGGCACGCTCCAAGGTCATTCGGAGCGAGGGATTGTGGATGGTTCACGCGCCGGCGTATGTAGGAAGCCGCCGCCACTCCTTGTAGGAAATCGACCCTTCGCGGCGTCAGCAATCGTTCACCGGCACTCGCCGGCAAAGATGCCGTCTCTCCAAGGATGCTGCCGACACGCTCTCTGCAGGGAGGGCGTCTGGCCCTCCACCGCCGCCAAGTGCGCAAGGGATCGCGGGCGCGGGTAGTGTCTCGCTTTGGCTTGTGCAGTGTCTGGCGCCGGCCGTCCTCCGGGGGGAGGGCGGCCCGCCCTCCATCGCGCCGTCAGGCGCCGCGCCCGCAAGGGCGCGCAGGGCACATCGCGGCATGTGCAGGGAGGACGCGCCTGACGGCGGGACGCCCTCCCTCCCTATCTTGGCATGAAAGCACGCCCCCAGCGATGGGGGAATGCCGGCACTTCCTTGCGCGTCAGCGGTCGGGGATGCTTCCCCGGCTGAAGGCTTGCATGAAAGCACGCCCCCAGCGATGGGGGAATGCCGGCACTTCCTTGCGCGTCAGCGGTCGAGGAAGCTTCCCCGGCTGAAGGCTTGCATGAAAGCACGCCCCCAGCGATGGGGGAATGCCGGCACTTCCTTGCGCGTCAGCGGTCGAGGAAGCTTCCCCGGCTGAAGGCTTGCATGAAAGCACGCCCCCAGCGATGGGGGAATGCCGGCACTTCCTTGCGCGTCAGCGGTCGAGGAAGCTTCCCCGGCTGAAGGCTCCTATGGAGAGTGGTCCCGGCAGGCAAATCGACACAGGGCCCCAATGCCGAGCCAAAGACCGTGCGCAATCGAATGCCTGTGCTACAGGCCGGCGGGCGCGCCTTGCGGCGCGCAGGGGCGCCCTTCGGGCGCGTCGCCAGGATGTCCTCCCTCCAGAGGTTCTCACCAGCTCCGCGCGAGCCCGCTCTCCGCCAGTTCCTCCCAGAGCGCGTCCGGAATCGGCTCGGCGATGAAGCCGAGGTTCTGCTCCACTTCGTCGGTCGCCCACATGCCGGGAATCACCGCCGCCACCGCCGGATGGCGCAACGGGTATTGCAGCGCCGCAGCGCGTGGATCGACGCCGTGGCGCTCCGCGGTGCGACGTATCGCCTGCGCCTTTTCGTAGAGTTCGTCCGAGGAGGGCTTGTAGTCGTAGGTGGCGCGGCGACGGTCGTCGATGGCGAGGATGCCTGAGTTGTAGGGCCCGCCGATGACGATGGACACGCCCCGCTCGACGCACTTTGGCAGGAACGAGTCCAGCGGTTCCTGCTCCAGCAGGGTGAAGCGGCCGGCCAGGAGGAAGCAGTCCACCTCGAAGCGGTCCATGACCTCGCTGCACACCTGCCACTCGTTGACACCGAGGCCCACGGCCCGCACCACGCCTTGATCGCGCAGCTCGCACAAGGCCGGCAGCGCACCTTGCACGGCAGCCTTGAAGATGCCGGGTTGGGCATCGCTGTGGGTCCATGCGTCAATGTCGTGGCAGAGCGCAATGTCGATGCGATCGAGTCCGAGTCGGGTCAGGCTCGCATCGAGGGATCGGCGCACGCCGTCGTAGCTGTAGTCGTAGCGGATGGCGAAGGGTTCGTTGTCCCGCATCCCGGCATAGCGCTCGCCTTCCGCCGCCGGCACCAGCAGCCGCCCCACCTTGGATGAAAGCGCGAATTCGTCCCGCGGCAGCGTCGCAAGCGCCGCCCCAAGCCGCCGTTCGCTGAGGCCGTGGCCATAGAGCGGCGCGGTGTCGAAGTAGCGAATGCCCCCTTCCCAGGCGCGGCGGACGATGGCGGAGGCATCCTCCTCTCGAATCCGATCCCCCACCGCACCAAGCGGCGCCCCACCAAAGCCGAGCTTGGTGACCTGCGCTTGCGTGCTGCCGATCCGCCGCCTGTCGATCATGCATTCCTCCTCCCGCGTGGCGTGTATCCCATGTTGCCAGATGACGCGCCTCACGGCGCGCAGGAGAGCGAGACGCCCTCTCCAGCGAGGGGTTCCCGCCCTGCAGGCCCGGGGCGAAAAGAAAAAGCGGCGCGAGGAAGCCCCCGCGCCGCTTGCATGGTGAGCAGGCCCGAAGGCCCTGTGTCAGAACTCGTGCCGGAACCGGGCGAACACCATGCGTCCGCGCGGGTCGTGGATGGCGAGTTCGATGTTGGCGCCGAAGGCGCCGCTCAGCGGGTCCGGATAGGTGTCGAACAGGTTGCGCGCCCCCACTTCCATGACCGTGCTGCTGTCGCCGATCAGGCCATCGAAGCGGTACGAATACGTCAAGTCCACGTAGGTGATGCCCTCGATGTCCACCGCCGTCCAGTTGGCGTCGATGGCGGAGTTCCAGCGCGCGCGCATGAGGGCGTTGTGGCGGTCGAGGTTCCAGTTCACCGAGCCGATCACCCGGAACTCCGGCAGCGTCGGGATCACGTCGATGCCGAGGTTCTGCAAGCCCACGGCGTCGCCGGAGTTGCCGCCGCCGAAGTCGTACACGTACTCGAGGATCTGCGTCGCCTGCAGGTCGAAGCGCAGCGCGCCGAGCGACTCCAGGCGCCACGTGTAGTTGGCGTAGGCGTCAACCGAGGTCTGATCCATCACGTCGGCGTTGACGTACTTCCCCCGCACCGAAACGATCGTGTAGGACGGCGGTCCGCCGCGCACGATGTTCGGATCCTGGAAGTTCTCCACCCAGTTGACGGCATCGTCGCGGTTGACGCTGCCCGGAGGGCAGGCACCGGCCGAAGCGCCGGTGCAGCCGGGCTGCGGGAACATCTCGAGGAAGTTCCTGAGGTCCGTCTCCACCACCCGCGGCCCGCGCAGGAAGGTGATGCGGTCCGTGAAGTAGTAGTTGGCGTAGTCCACCCCGACGTTGAGATCGCCGTCGAGCAGCGCGAGCGAGAAGCCGACGTTGAAAACCTCCGCTTCCTCCGGCTGCAGCGTCGGATCGCCGCCGCCGATGTTGGTGCGGTAGGTGCCCTCGAAGTCGCCGAAGAAGGGATCGTTGGTCGATTGCAGGAACGAGAACTCCGGCGCGAAGCGCTGGCCGATGCTCGGTGCCCGGAAGGCGGTCGAGTAGGAGCCGCGCAGGGATATCCAGTCGAGCGGCTGGTACAGCACGGCGATCTTCGGATCGAAGGTCTCGCCGACGTCCTCATAGGAGGTGTAGCGCCCGGCGATCTGCACCTCGCCCTCGCCGAACGTGTCGTCGCTGACGAACGGCACCGCCACCTCGAAGAAGACGGATTCGATCACGTCTTGCGCCGCGTAGTCGAACGAGCAGGCGTCGTACCAGTTGTTGCACTGGTTCTCGTCGCTGCGGGCGTCCCAGATCAGCCGCACCGAACGTCGCTCGAGGCCGACGGCACCAGCGATGGTGCCAGCCCAGCCGTCGTGCAGGTCGCCGGTGGCGATCACGTCATACGACGTGAGCGTGGTCTTCTGCAGCCGAATGGCGTTGATGTCGATGGCATCGGCCACGAACTGATGGTTGGGATAGTCGCCCAGGTTGGGGTTGCCGGCCGCACCCGGATCGGTGCAGTTGCGGTAGCGGCAGTTGAGCGCATTGGTGGAGAACGGGTTGTAGTAGCGGTACTGATCCAGATGGCCGTCCGGCACGCCCGGCGCCGGCCCCAGTTCCCCTTGCAGCCCCAGGAGCACGGCGCGGTAGCTGCCGTTCTTGCGGAAGCGCAAGTCCACGTTCTGCTGCAGCTGCACGGACGCCGTGGCCTCCCAGCCCCTGTCGCCAAGCCAGCCCTCGGTGAAGGTGTAGGTCAGGTTGTGGCCCATGCGGTAGGTGTTGATGTCGTAGGTGGCGTAGCCGAGGTTGGCGCCGGAGGCGTCGAGGTTCGAAGGCAGGTTGCCGAGCTTGCCGAACAGGCGCAGCGCGGCGATCTGCACGTCCTCGTTGAATTCGATGCCCATGCTTGGGTCGAACGGATCCTCGGCGAGGATGACGTTGTTGTCGGCATCGCGGTCCGGCACGCCGTTGCCGTCCATGTCCTGGGCATGCAGGAGCTCGCGGCTGCCAAGGTCGATCATGCCGTTGCTGTTGCGGTCGTAGTAGGCCGTGAACGGGTTGCCGGGATGGTCGCCGGCGATGCCGCCGAGGGCCAGGTTGATGTCGCGGATTCGCCCGCCGGGGTTGGTGGGGGAGCCGCGGCTGCGGGTGCGCTGGCGGGAGTAGATGAGGTCGGCGTTGTAGGCGAGGTTGTCGGTCACCTGCCGCTCGAAGTTGACGAAGGTGTTGAGCACCTTGTTCGGCGTCACGAAGTTGAAGAACTCGCCGAACTGGAAGCGGCAGGTGGTGCCGACCAGATTGCCGGAGATGTTGTTGCGGTAGTTGCCGATCTCCGTGCCGAGGCCGTTGCCGCCGGGGCTCTGGGCGACCCCGCAGCCCGGGTCCGGGGTCCGCTCCCGCCTGATCGAGCCGTCGTCATTGCGCTGAAACGAGCCGTCCTCGCCCCGGACGGGCACGTTGTAGGTTCCGGGGTTGCCGGTGCCGGAGCTCGAGAAGCTGTTGCCGAGCAGGTTCGGGCGTTCCGTCTGGTATAGCGCCGTGCGCTGGCGATACTCCAAGGCAACGGTGAAGTAGCCGTTGTCGGTGAGGTCGCCGAGGATGAAGTTCGCCACCTGCTCGCTGTGGTCGCCGCGGCTGTCCATCTGGTGCTGGAAGCCGGCTTCGGCGCCTTGGTAGCCCGTCTTCGGCACGATGTTCAGCACGCCGGCCACGGCATCGGAGCCGTAGAGGGCGGAGGCGCCGTCCTTGAGGATGTCGATCCGTCGCACCGCGATCTGCGGCAGGAGGTTGTTGAGGTTGGCGTCGAGCACCCGCTTGCCGTTCAGCAGGGTGAGCGTGGCGCCGCCGCCGAGACCGCGCAGGTTCGCCCCGGTGCGGTTGCCTTCGGGGTTGGTCACCGAATAGTGCGAGGCGAAGGCGTCGGAGCCGTAGTTGAAGGTCTGGTTGTAGATGATCTCGCCCATCGCCGGGGTCGATTCCGCTTCGATGTCCACGGCATCGAGCACCTTGAGCGGCGAGGCCGAGTCGAAGTTGTCCTTCTTGATGAGCGAACCGGTGACGACGACCTCCTCGATCATCTGGTCTTCGTCCCTTTCCTGCGCCTGCGCAAACATGGCGGAGGCGACAAGGCCGATGGCCGCGCTCCACGAAACGCCGCGGAACAGCGCCCTGCGCCGTCCTCGCCGCGCCCCCGGCCCTTGTGCAGTACCTTTCTTCGTCATGGAGTGTCCCTCTCGTTCGATTGAAAACGACCGCTCGGCTAGGTTGTTGCTTGGCCCTGGCGGCCAGCCTGCTTTCGGGTGGCCAAGCCCGGCCACGGTCCCTGTGCGATGCGGCGCCTCGGACAGGCGAGGACGCCCTCGCGCGGGCGACAGAGGGATGTTTCAGAAAATGCCCGGTTATGTCAAGCCCGTAGCATCCTGGCTTTCCTGGGGCGGGGTGGTTGGCAGTCCCTCTGCCTCGGGCGCCGCACGCGGCCGCTACCGTCGATCGAATACGCGCTCGCTGTGGACCCTCTCGTCCCCCGTGTCCACCGAGACGCTCACGCGCAGACGTTGGCCGCCAGCTTCGAGTATCAGTCGCTCCGAGCCGCCAACGCCGCCGCGTTCGGAGAGGATGACGAGTTCGCCTTCCTGCCAGCCCGTGCGGACGCGCCAGAAGTCGCGCTCCCGTTCGCCCCAGGTGAAGTCGAGATAGTTCGAGTCTTCGCCGCGGTAGTAGTACACCCCCATCGACTGCCGGTCCTGCTCGATCACCAGCCGTGTCGCCGCCAGCACGGGGAAGTCCTGCGCAACGAAGGCGCCGGAAGCTGTGGGATCCTTCTGCCGCCCGCGGGCGATGCGGCGATCCTCCCGGCGGCGAATGGCGTCGATGTTCGGAGGCGGGTCGCTGGCCGCCTCGTCGAGCACCCACTCGCCGGAGAGGTCCAGTCCCGGCGGCGGCGCCTCGGACAGCGAGGTGCAGGCGGCGAGCCAACCGAGCGCCCAGAGCGCCAGCAAAACCCTTGTCGGTTTCGACGAGTCCACGAGGTACCCCTTGCGAGCAGCCGCGACAGAGCTTACCGCCCGGCAACCTCCGCCGCAGGGCTTCAGGCGGCATTGCCCGCATAGACGATGGCATTGCCCTCCTTGCCGACGATCCGCACCACGCCGCAAGCGTGCAGGCAGTACGCCGCCTGCTGCCCCAGCCGGCGTGGGCGGCGAATGGCGGCGGCGAGGTCAGCGGTGGTGAACCGCTCCGGCAGCTTCGGCGAGACCAGGGCAAAGAGGTCTGCCATCGCGCCGACAGACACGGTCTCGCGCACGTCCACCAGCCGCCGCCCCACGATCACCCAACCCTTGCGGCGACGCCCCCGGCGACCGTCGAACACGCGGTACTCGTCCTCTTCGGTGAGCACCACGTCGAGCGAAAGGCGGGGATGCTCCAGCAGCGTCGGCATGTACACGAGCTCGGCAAAGGCATCGAAGACCGCGCCCCTGCGCGGCGAACGCCGCCTCGTGGTCTCGCCGTCCTCGTCCTGTGGCAGCTTGACGATATGCCGCACCTGGGCAATCGGATGCACCAAGGTCACGAGGTGCCTGTCGAGCAGCGGCGGCAGCTTGCGCCTGAGGCGGGAGAAGCCCGAAGTCTGAATCTCGAACAGGCGGCCGTCGCGCGCCACATCGGCCACGAAGCCGTCGATCGGCACCTCCAGCTCCGCCCCTTCGCCGCTGCCGCCGGTGGCATAGCGCTGCTTGAGCGCCTCGTGAACCGATCCCTCGTTCAGCGTGCCGATGATCGCCTGCGGAGGCGCCACCGGCGTGCTGCCCGACTCGCCTGCGTCTGTCATACTTGCCGCCTCAAGCTCCCCAACCCCCATCCACCGCGAGGACCCAACGCATGAGCAACGTCGACGGCACCTGGAACGTCACCACCAATACCCCCATGGGCGCCCAAAAAGGCACCCTGACACTGGTCGCCGACGGCGACAAGCTCACCGGCACCATGTCCGGCGCCCAAGGCACCACCGACATCCAGAGCGGCGCCGTGAACGGCAACGACGTGTCCTGGAAGATCGACATCACCTCCCCAATGCCCATGACCCTGGAGTTCAGCGGCACGGTTGACGACGACAGCATCAGCGGCAACGTCAAACTCGGCGCATTCGGCAACGCCGCGTTCGAGGGCGCCCGCGCCTGACGGGGTTCTGCGGCGGGGCCTGCTGTCACTTCCCCTTGATGGCGTGGAGAAACCGCAGGCTTTCCCGGAGGGGTGCTTCGCCCAACCCACGCAACATGGTCCGCCGTCAAAACACCGCCAGCGGATTCAACGGCGACCCCGTTCCCCCCGGTACCCGCAACGGCGCCGCGGAGAGCAGGAAGGTCCAACGCCCCCGCTTCGCCGCCTCCTCCGCCACGTCGTCGAGGTTCAGGTTGTCCGGAATCGGCATTCCAAGCCCCACCAGCACGAGCTGGTGCAGAGGATTCGCCAGCCCCTCGACCCCGGACGGGCATCACGTCGCTCACCCCGTCGCAGCCGATCACCGCCATGTCCCGCGCCTTCAGCCACCTCGCCACCGAGGCGTGCATCCCCGCCGCCGACTCGACGAAGTTCCACTGCCCCTCCTGACGCACCCGCTCCCAGCGCCCGGTGCGAACGAGAAGCACGTCGCCGCTGCCCACGGTGACGCCCGTCTCGACCTCCCAAGCCTCGAGCTCGTCAGCCATGATGGCCGTGCCGGGTTCCAGGTAGTCCACCCCCCGCATCCGCGGCAAGTCCACCAGCACGCCGCGGGTGAAGAGCCCCAGCTTGGCGTTGTGGATGCCCAGCACTCCCGCACTCTCCGGCGTGATGGCGTCGAACGGCACGCCGTTGTAGAGCATGCCGTTGTGGGCGAAGTGCGGCAGGCCATCCATGTGCGAGTGGGCGAAGCCGTGGTAGGAGACGCTGTATTCATCTATAGGAGGGAGGAGGGAAGAGGGAGGGACGCCCTCCATGCGCGCCGTCAGGCGCGTCCTCCCTGCACATGCCGCGAGTGCCTGCGCGCCTTGCGGCGCGGCGCGCTTGCGGCGCGATGGAGGACGGGACGCCCTTCCTCCGGAGGACGGCGCCAGACACTGCACAAGCCAAAGTGAGACACTATCCCCGCCTCTGGCCGCTGTCCATTGCAGCCGCGATTGCCCATACTCGCACGCTTTTGGCGCCAGGCGAGGAACGAAGGCATGGCAGACGGCTACCGGGTGATCGGTTCGGAGGAGTCGCCCTATTCGGTCAAGGTGCGGTCGTACTTCCGCTACAAGAACATCGACCACGAGTGGCTGGAGCGCGGCGCCGCCGGCGACCTCTTCGCCCGCCACGCCCGCCTGCCCCTCGTGCCGCTGGTGGTGACGCCGGACGACACCGGCATTCAGGACTCCACTCCCATTATCGAGGCCATGGAAGAGCGCTTCCCGGAGCCTTCCATCCACCCCGACGAACCCGTCGCCGCCTTCGTCTCCGCGCTCTTGGAGGAGTTCGGCGACGAGTGGGGCAACAAGTGGATGTTCCACCTTCGCTGGGCGCGGGAAATCGACCAGATGACGGTGTCCCGTCGCTTTGCCTCCCGCAGCGCGTCGCCGGAGAAGGTGGAGGAGACGGCCAAGGCCATCCGCGAGCGCATGGTGCCGAGGGTGTGGTTCGTGGGCGCGAACGAAGTCACGGCGCCGCAGATCGAGCGCTCCTTCCAGGACACCCTGGCGCTGCTCGATGCACATCTCGCCAGCCGCACACACCTCTTCGGCGGCCGTCCCGCTTTCGCCGACTTCGCTCTCTGGGGGCAGATCTACAACGCCGGCCGCGACCCCACCGGCGGCGGCTGGGTGCAGCGACACGGCAACGTCGTCGGCTGGATCGAGCGCATGCTGACGCCGGCGGCGGCAGGCGACTTCGAGCCCTGGGCCTCGCTCGCGCCAACCCTGACTCCCCTGCTCAGCAATCAGGTGGCTGACGTATTCCTGCCCTGGAGCGTCGCCAACGCCGCCGCCATCGCCGCCGGGGACGAGGAGTTCGAGGTGACGCTCAAGGGCCAGCGCTGGGTGCAGAAGCCGCAGAAGTACCACGCCCGCAGCCTGGCGGCGCTGCGTGCCAGGCACGCCGCCGCGCGAGGCGATGCTGCACTCGACGAACTGCTCGAAGCCACCGGCTGCCGCGGCTATCTCGCCGCATGAGGCCGCCGGATAGGGTACGCCGATGAACACCACCAGCGTGCGCGACATCGTGGTGCGCATCGCCGTGGTGGGGCTGGGCCTGTGGATCGCCGGCGAGATCGTGCCCGGCGTCACCATCGCCGGCCTCCCGACCCTCGTCATGGCGGCGGCGGTGCTCGGCTTCCTCAACGCCATCGTCAAGCCGATCCTGGTGCTGCTGTCGCTGCCGTTCATCCTGGTGACGCTGGGGCTCTTCCTGTTCGTCCTGAACGCCGCAACATTTGCCCTCGCGGCATGGCTGTTCGAGGGTTTCGAAGTGACCGGCTTCGGCTCGGCCCTGCTCGGCTCAATCGTGGTGAGCCTCGCCTCCTGGGCAGTCGCGATCCTGATTCGGGACGACCGCCGCAAGCAACCCTGACGGGCAGCCCCCTCGGGGAATCTCCTGGTCGCCCCGCAAGGCCCGCACCCAGGCCTCCCAAATCTGCACGGGCCTTGTCCCGTCACTCCCCCTTCGTGGAGAGTCGAAGAGGCCATCGCACGGCTTCTTCGCAAGGGGGCAGGCACGCCCACCCTCGATCGACTCTCCGCTCCCACCCAATCCACACTAGCGCCACAAGAACCGTTGCCTTTCGGCAACGCTTCCTGCCCCAGCCCCAGCCGTCCTGTCACCCTGTCGGCCTTCGGCCAGCTTGCGCCGTCCGAAGTCCGACAGGCTGCTAGAATCCCACCCCCAACCCACCGAGGCTCCACTCCATGACCATCCAGCTCCGCCAAATCTGCCTGGTGGCCCGCGAACTCGACCCCGCCATCGACGACCTCGAAGCGATCTTCGGCATCCATCGCTGCTACGTGGACGATGGCGTCGGCAAGTTCGGTCTCGTCAACACCCTGCTGCCCATCGGCAGGAACTTCCTCGAAGTGGTGGCGCCGGTGGAAGAGAACACCGCTGCCGGACGCTATCTGGACCGCCGCGGCGGCGACGGCGGCTACATGGTCATCTGCCAGGCGGACTCGAAGGAAAACCAGCAGGCTGTGCGTGGGCGAGCGCTCGACGACGGCATCCGCATCGCCTGGGAGGTGGAGCGGGAGGCGTGGAACATCTGCCAGATCCACCCCGGCGACATGAAGGCGGCGTTCTTCGAAGTCGACTGGGACGGCTCGCCGCAGCAGGAGCACGCACCTTTCGAGGGGAACTGGGAGCCCGCCGGCGGCCTGCAATGGGAAGACAAGGTGGACCAAACCACAACCATCGACTACGCCGCCGTCGAACTGCAGGCGCCGGACCCCGTGGATCTGGCCGAACTCTGGGGCAGGGTGGCCGGCCTGCCGGTACGCCGCGAGGGAGCAACCCTGCACATGGGGCTCAATAACGTGGACATCCGCTTCGTCGAAGCCACCGACGGCCGCGGCCCCGGTCTCGGCGGCCTGGACCTGCGCGTGGCAGACCGCGACCGCATCCTCGCCGCCGCCCGAGCACGCAACGCCTGCGTCACGGACGACAAGATACACGTCTGCGGCGTTCGCTTCCGCCTGGTGGACTAACCCTGCCGTACGACACCCTTGCGTGCCCGTCGGCGGAGCGGGCAGGAATCAGGGCCTGAACTCGGTAGTGTCTCACCTTGAATTTGCCTGACGTGGCCGTTCGCAGCCGGCGATTGCGTCGATTTGCCTGCCGGGACCACCCCGGGGGGAGGGCGCCAGACACTGCACAAGCCAAAGTGAGACACTACCCTGTACCCTGTACCCTGAACTCGACCGAAGCTTGCCCAAAACCGAAAGGTGCTATGCTCACGGGCTTTGCCGGGCAGCCTTCCGTCGCTGCCCGGCTTTGTTTTTTGCAGGCCAATTCCGTGCTGCACGACACCGCAGCGGGGTAAGGGAAAGGAAGCGACATGACGGCCATCATGCCAACCTACGGGCGACTGCCCGTGTCCTTCGTGCGCGGCGAGGGTAGCCACGTGTACGACGAGGCCGGCAAGGCCTATCTCGACGGCCTCACCGGCATCGCCGTCTGCGGCCTCGGCCACGCCCACCCGGCGGTGGCGGAGGCGTTGCGCGAACAGGCCGGCACGCTGCTGCACACCTCCAACCTCTATCGCATAGGCCCGCAGGAGCGGCTCGCGGAGCGCCTGTGCGAACTCTCTGGCATGGACAACGTGTTCTTCTGCAACTCCGGCGCCGAGGCGAACGAGGCGGCGCTGAAGATCGCCCGCCTGCATGGCCACAATCGCGGCATCGAAGCCCCGGACGTGATCGTCATGAACGGCAGCTTCCACGGCCGCACCATGGCCACCCTCACCGCCACCGGCAACCGCAAGGTGCAGGCCGGCTTCGAGCCGCTGCTTTCCGGATTCGTGCGGGCGCCTTTCAACGACGTGGAGTCCGTGCGCCAGATCGCCGCCAACAACAAGAACGTGGTGGCGGTGTTCGTCGAGCCGGTGCTCGGCGAGGGCGGCATCCAGATTCCCGCCGACGACTATCTCGACTCCCTGCGCGAGGTGTGCGACGCCAACGACTGGCTGCTCATGCTCGACGAGGTGCAGACCGGCAACGGCCGCACCGGCAAGCTGTTCGCCTTCCAGCACGGCAATCTCGTGCCGGATGTCATCACCACCGCCAAGGGGCTCGGCAACGGCATGCCCATCGGCGCCTGCATCGCCCGCGGCGCGGCTGCCGAGGTGTTGGTGGCGGGCACCCACGGTTCCACCTTCGGCGGCAACTTCCTCGCCTGCGCCGCCGCCACCGCCGTGCTCGACGAGCTCACCGAAGGCGGCGTGATCGAGCGTGCCGCAGGGCTCGGCGAGCGCATGGTCGATGGTTTCCGCACGCGCCTGGCCGGCAACAACCGGGTGCGCGAAGTCCGCGGCAAGGGCCTGATGCTCGGAGTCGAGCTGAACGAGCCGTGCCCGACGCTGGTGGCGGATGCGTTGGAAGCCGGCCTGCTCATCAATGTGGCGGTGGACAACGTCGTCCGGCTCCTGCCGCCGCTCAACATGACCGACGCCGAAGCGGACCGCATGGTGGCGATGGTGGCGGACCTCATCGACGCCCTCGACTAGGGCGGGGCTTCACGTCATGTCGGTGCGCCACTTCCTCACGCTGCCGGACTGCACCGCCCAGGAACTGGTGGGGCTCGTGGCGCGGGCGGCGGAACTCAAGTGCATGACCCACGAGGGGGTGGCTCACCGGCCCCTCGCCGGCAAGACCCTGGCCATGGTGTTCCAGCTCAACTCCACGCGCACGCGGGTGGCGTTCGAGACCGGAATGCACCAGCTCGGCGGGCACGCCTTGTTCCTTGGGCGGGCAGACACGCAGCTCGGGCGCGGCGAGCCGGTGGAAGACGCGGCGCGGGTGCTGTCGCAGATGGTGGACGGGGTGATGGTGCGCACGCTCGCACACGAAGAGGTGGAGCGCTTCGCAGCGGCTTCCGGCGTGCCGGTCATCAACGGCATGACGAACCGGTTCCATCCCTGCCAACTGCTGGCGGATGTGCAGACCTTCGTCGAGTTTCGCGGCTCGATTCAGGGCGCCACCGTGGCCTTCGTGGGCGACGGCTACAACATGTGCAACTCGTACATTCGCGCATCAAGGCTGTTCGACTTTCGGCTGCGCATCGCCGCGCCCAAGGGGCACGAGCCGGATGCGGCGCTGCTCGCGGAGTCCGATGCGGCGGAACTCGCGCCGGCGCCGCGCGATGCGGTTGCCGGCGCCGACCTGGTCGTGACCGACGTGTGGTCTTCGCTCGGCCACGACGACGAGGCCGAGGCCCGGCGCCAGGCGTTTGCCGGCTATCGGGTGACGCCGGCGCTGCTCGACTACGCGGACAAGCGGGCGTTGTTCATGCACTGCCTGCCCGCGCATCGCGGCGAGGAGATCAGCGAGCACCTGCTCGACGACCCGCGCTCGGTGGCATGGGTGGAGGCCGGCAACCGCCTGCATTCCCAGAAGGCGCTGCTCGAGTTCCTGCTTGCACCTTCCTGACCGCCGATCCCCCGACCCGACGGGCGCACGCTTCGCGCCGTGGTTGCGGCCGCCCTGGCACGGTCCTTGGTCCAGATTTCGGTCCCGCACACATTCCCCGAATCGATAGCGGACCTTCAGCAGCAACCCCCTCCTTCCATCGGGCGCCCGGAAGCTGTCGTCAAAAAGGCGAGTGAACCGCCGGGGCCCTCTGTCGTCCGGACCACTCCCGCGAACGCCGCACGGTGATGCGTATGCAGGTGTCGCCGAGGGGTGTGCTCCGGTATTGCGGATACTTGACCCGGAGTGTGGCGGCAACGTCGGCCGGCATCGCCGCCACGTCGGCATCGCCATCGACCCGCACCCAGCGGAGCCTGGACCAATCCTCGTCGTATTGATCCACGAGGAGCGATGCTTGCCCGTTGGCTTCGACGTTGCGGACGCGCTTGAGCTTCGCACCGCTCTTCGGCTTGCCGTCGATCGGAATCCAGATCGCCTCGCCGAATTCGCAGAACACCACCGCCACAACATGCGGCACATCCCCGGCGCTCGTGGCCAGATGCCCCACCGGCCAACCCACCGCCCACGACGGCAATGCCATTTCGCCCAACTCCATGCCGGATCGCGCCCCAATCTGGCCCCACCCCCCCGCAACCCTCCCCAGACCTGGACAGGGCCGGCGCAACGCCCGGGAATTGCGAGGCGTGTCAGGCGCAACGTGAACTACCACTACGGCCGGCGGCTCGCCGATCGGCTATCTCGGCTGTTGGGGGATACGTGACCCGCACATTGGACGCATCGACTGGCGACGAACAACCCCGATATCGACAACGCCCCAAAAAGACACTGACAGGACAACGATTTTTGTTCTACTTACAAAGTTCGAGTCTGAAAATTCGCGTTTGCGGACATTAGCACGGCGAAAAATGCGGATGCAACCCCATTTTCGAACTTTTTTCGCGGGTGAGTCCCTCGCCTGGAGATTTGACGCCGTAGCGCAGGCAGGCCACGGGGCCGCGGACGGCCTCCTGCTCTCTCGCGTAGCAGGCCGGCATCGACGGCGACGACCACCTTCCCGCGAGCTGCATCGCCACCAGGCTCGCGTTGCGTTCCGCAAGGGACTGCGTCGATCCAACCCGCAGCGAGTGGCCCGACACGCGGCCATGGATGCCCGCCGCCTTCGAGCGGGCCTGCACGATGCGCCGGATCGGTTGAAGGGAGGCTAGGAGAATACTTGCTTCCTCCTGACAGCCTTGCGGTTTTTCTTGGCGGAGACCGCAATGAAGTTCGTGGGAATGAGCTCTCGGATAGGGGCGCGGCGCGAGGGTTGCTTTGCGTGCGGGAAGACCAGCAGGCGGTGGTGATGCTGTTTGCCAATCAAGATCTGGAAATCCAGACCTATCATTTTAATGGTGAGGAGGTGTCGGGGGAAACGCATTATGGCATCTGGCAAGCACGAAAGGGCACTGTGGTGCTTTCGCCGTCGTTGCGGAGCGAGCTGCATTACCGGCCATCGGTTCCGTGCCTGAACATTGCTCCTGGGCCAGATCAGTCTTGCAGCGGTACACTTCAATGGCAAGTTGGTGACTCCGTTGAAATGCTTCAGGGGTGCGATTTGTCGGTGAAGGAGCTAGTTTTCGAGGAATGATGATGTACTGTCCATGGATCGTTCGGCGGCGTTGATGCGCGGACGTTGCTTAACAGCGGCGCGTTGCTGGCGGGACGGATACGCGAACGCGCAGTCCATCGGCTCGTGCCAAGCCCGACGGATCACCAAGATCTATTTGGTTGCCGCAGATGCCTGCAGGACTGTTGTCTGCGGATGTGCCCAGACGGCATGCTGCGCCGTGCCTCGATGGTGATCGAGCTTATGCACCGCGCACCCGTGAGCGCAAAGCGTTGGTCGCGCCAATGTGGCTGCACGGGTCCATGGTCCGATGCTATACTCGCGCCGTGGAGGTGCGGCGTTTGTTGGTGATGCGGGGAACGGCAGTGCTTTCTCTGGGCGAGCGACATGGAAAATCGGTGTTTCCGGCGGGAGCGTGCGCAATGTGGGCGCTCCTGATCCTCGGAGTAATATCGTGCAACCACCACCGCACGGTGCTTCAAGTTTACGGCGGCAATGCTCAAACCAGTGTCGCTTTGGCGGAGTTCGCCGCGGGACAGGGCCTTGTGCTTGAGAGGCCGGAAGCCGCCCCAATTCACGCGGACAAAGCGGTGGTCATATACGGTCGAGGATGGGAGACCTATGCGGCTGGGAGGGGCCTTGAGCAGCTGCTTCGCGAAATGGGGCGCGATGTGCGCCTGGTTGAGGCACATTTGCGAAACCACGTGGTAACGCGGGGTCACATCGCGGTCTTTCTCGACACGACCGCGGACGATCTTGGTCGCACATACGCGGAGACAGTTTCGGAAGTGCATCAGCTACTGTGCTCGCAAGAGCAAGGGGAGGCACTGGTGCTGCTTTTCGATAACTTCGAGATGGAGATACAGACGTACATTTGGGAAGGGGGAGCGATTGCCGGCACCAACCATTACGGCACTTGGGCCACGTCAGACGCTACCGTGAGCTTGCTGCTCTCTGATGGTGACGCGCTGGAATACGATGCGAGCGCAGCTTGTCTGACGGCACCGCCCGATGGAGGTGGTTCGTGCCGTGGTTCCCTGAGGTGGCTGCGCGGCCACTCGGTTCCGATGCTTGCCGGGTGTGATCTTGAAGTGCGCGACCTAATCATGGCCACGAAGGACATGGGTACATGGTGAGTTGCGTGCCGGCGGTTCTGACATGAGCGCCGGCAGGGGTAAAGGGACGGCTATAGCCTGCGCTGGCGTGCCCTCGTGCCAGAGTTCGACGGTGTTGGGGGCTAGGGAAACTGCGATTCTTGGCGACTGAAATTGCGCACTTCGGTGGCGCAGGGGACCGCTGCACAAGTGCCATCGGACGGCCTGCCCCCGTTCGAGGGGGAGGCGACAGGAGGAGATGCAACGAAGCCGGGTAGGGGCGGAGGCAATGCGTCGACCTGACATGCACCCGTTCGGTCTCGCGTGGGAGGAGGCCGTACTCTCTCGGTGGAGGGCGTCTCGCCCTCCATGCGCGCCGCTGGCGCGACCCTGGCGGCGGCTGCGTTGAAGCGGACGGCTTGCTCCACGTTGTCACGAAGTCTCGACGTCGAAGGCGGCGATGTTGCGCGTCTCGCTGCTGAACTCGACGCCGACCGGGTGGATGCGGGCGGCGCTGGCCCGGTGCTTCTCGGCGTGGCCCCTCGCCTTCAGCTGCGCCATCGCCGACCCCGGCCCCGCCTGCTCCGCCACCTTGAACTCGAACAGGCACGCGTCGCCCTCGAAGCGCAGCGCCATGTCCAGGCGGCCGCGGTTGGTGCTGTCCTCCGCGGACACGTCGAGCCCCAGGGCGCGAAGCAGGCGTGGAACACCGCCGCACAGTAGCCCTCGTAGCTGGCGATGGCGTTGTTCGTGTACCACTCGTGCGGGATGCCGGCGTAGAAGGCGTGGAACAGCTCCTTGAGACCCTCGAAGTCCCTGTTCTCCAGCAGGTCGCAAAAAGTCGGTCCCCGTTGCGTACCTGATTCCCGTCCCGGGTGAGGTGGCGCAGCAGGCTGTCGTTCAACCCCTCGCGCCTCGCGGGTTCGGATAGGCGAGGTCGAAGACGGTGCGGCCTCGCCGCTCGCGCTCGCCGGCGACGGTGAGGTATCCGGTCTGGAACAGCAGCGCCTCGGTGGCGATGTCGTCCACGTCGAAGCGCGACACCAGCTCGTCGGTCGCCACCATGCGCTCCAGCTCCACCGGCCCCACCCGCTTCAGCAGCGTCCGCAGCAGGAAGCCGGGCGTGCCGGTCTCGAACCAGTGCGCCCCGAACTGGCGGCTGTCAGGTCCGACTCCGTGTAGCCGCAGATGCTGGAGTGGCGGGGGGCCAGCGTGATGTCCCGGAGGTTGTTCAGCCCCGAGAACAGGCTCGCCTTCGAGAACTTGCTCACCCCGGCGATCAGCGAGAAGCGGATGTGCGCGTCGCTGTCCTTGACGACCGAGTAGAGTCCGCGCAGGCAGTCCCGGTTGGCGCGCGCCAGGTCGGGATCCTCCAGCGCATCCAGAATCGGCTTGTCGTACTCGTCCACCAGCACCACGACCCGCTCGCCGGCGCGGCGACACATCGTCTCGACATAGGACGCAAGGCGCTCCGGGCCCTCGTGCCTGCCGACATCCAGGTCGAGCCGCTGCGCGAGCCGGTCCATCTGCGCCTCGAAGCTCCGGCGCGCGCCGTCCGGCTCGGTGAACAGGCCGCTGCCGAAGCTGATCCGGAGCACCGGATGCCGGACCTCCCGGTTCCAGCGGCTCTCGGCGTGCAGCCCGGCGAAGAGTCCCCGGCTGCCCTCGAACAGCTCCTTCGCGGTGTCGAGCAGCAGGCTCTTGCCGAAGCGGCGCGGGCGCGACAGGAAGCAGTGCTTGCCGCCCTCCGCCAGCCGCAGGATGTGCGGCGTCTTGTCCACTCTTGTCCACGTAGTAGTGGCCCTCCTCCCGGATCTCGCGGAGGTTCTGGATGCCGACCGGCAGCTTCAGGCATTGCACAGGGACACTCTACCACCGCGCTTAGGTGTCGAAGCGGGCGAAGTCGCGGGCGTCCTCGTAGGCGGTTTCGATGAGGGCTTTCAGAGCTTCGGCGTTGACTTGCTCGGCAGGGCGCAGCTTGACGTGGCGCATTCGCTTGCCGGCGCCTTGGAGCAGGTTTGCCGGGTCTGGCAGGGTGGAGCCGGCGAAGAAGCCGACGTTGACGTGCTTGGTGAAGGCGTTGACGTAGGCGAACGGCAGGTCTTGCACGCAGGCGACGGGGCCGCCGTCGTGGACGAGTTCCAGCACTTCCGGGCCGCATTGGCGCATTTGCTCGAACCAGGTGTGGGCGATGGCGCCGAGGGCGTCGTTGCGGGCGGCGAACCATGCTTCCACGGCTCGGTCGCGCGGCGTGGCGCCGTTCAGTCGGAATCTCTCCTCCACAACTCCCCCGTCAGCCCAGGGTCATGCGTTGGTGGGGGATGCCGGCTTCCATGAAGTTGGGGCCTTCGGGGCGAAAGCCGGCCTTGCGGTAGAAGTCCAGGGCGTGGGTTTGTGCCTCCAGGAATATCTGTGGGTAGTCGCCTCGGCGGGCGGCGGCGACGGCGGCGTCCAGCAGGCGGTGGCCAATGCCGAGGCCGCGCCCCTGCGGCAGCACGGCCATGCGGCCGATTTGTCCGGTGGCGAGGAGTCGCACGGTTCCTATGGGCTTGCCGTCCGCTTCGGCGAGGAAGTGGCGGCTGCCTTCGTCGCGGCCATCCCATTCCTCTTCGATGGGCACGTTCTGTTCGTCGATGAACACTTTCTCGCGGATGGCGCGCAGGGTGTCGGCGCGGTCCGTCCATTGGACTTCGCGCACGGCAACGTCCGGGGCTGTTGCGGCCTTGGCGAGGCGCTCCGCCGCACCGATGTAGGCGGCAGGCGTGAGCGAGGCCAGCCGTTGGCGCTGTTGCTCGCTGAGGTCGAGGTCGGCCAGGAGGCGCAGGTACACATCGCGGTCCAGGCGCCGTCCCCGCGTCAGTGCCTTCAGGGTTTCGTAGGGCTCGCTCCTGCCGGCCGCGCGCAGCACGGTCTGCACCGCTTCCGCCAGCACTTCCCATGATTGGTCGAGGTCTGCCGCCAGCCGTTCGGTGTCGACTTCCAGCTTGCCGATGCCGCGCTCGGCGCTGCTGTAGGCGACGACGCAATGCCCGAACGCAGGGCCAAGGCTGCGCAGGGCGGTGGAATCCGAGAGATCCCGCTGCCAGCGCGACACCGGCAGCTTGTCTGCGAGATGGCCCAGCAACGCGTTGGCGATGCCGAGGTTGCCTTCCGAGTTCTCGAAGTCGATGGGGTTGACCTTGTGCGGCATGGTGGAGGAGCCGGTCTCGCCCTCCACCTTGCGCTGGCGGAAGTAACCGAGGGCGACGTAGCTCCAAATGTCGCGGTCGAAGTCGAGCAGGGTCTGGTTGAAGCGCATGACGGCGTGGCAGAGCTCGGCGATGTAGTCGTGCGGCTCGATCTGGGTCGTGAAGGGGTTGAAGGCAAGACCCAGGCCCTCGACGAACTCGCGCGCCCTTGCCGGCCAATCCACAGCGGGATAGGCCACGAGATGGGCGTTGTAGTTGCCAACGGCACCGTTCATCTTGCCGCAAATGCCAACGTCTTCGACCTTGCGAATGTGGCGGCGCAGACGGGCAGCGACGTTGGCCAGTTCCTTGCCGACGGTGGTGGGGGAGGCCGCCTGGCCGTGGGTGCGCGCCAGCATGGGGACGCTTGCCAGTGGCGCGGCGAGTTCGCCGATGGCCTTGGCAAGCTCCCGCATGGGGCGGGTGAGGGCTTGTGCGCGCACGTCGTGAAGCATCAGGGCATAGGCGAGGTTGTTGATGTCCTCGGACGTGCAGGCGAAGTGGACGAACTCGATGTGCGGTGCGAGGCCCGGAACGGCGGCTACCGCGTCCTTGACGAAATACTCCACCGCCTTTACGTCGTGGTTGGTGCGCGCTTCGATGGCTCGCACCTTGGCCGCATCCTCCGGCGAGAAATCCCGCCAGATGGCGTGCAGTTGCGCCTCCCTGGCGGAGTCCAGGGGCGGCAGTTCGGTCACCTCTGCCTGGCCTGCCAGGAAGACGAACCACTCCACCTCCACCCGCACCCGATAGCGAATGAGGCCGAACTCGCTCGCATGTTCCGCCAGATGGGCGACGCGGGAGCGGTAGCGTCCGTCGAGAGGGGAAACGGCGGTGAGCGGTTCGAGATTCACGGGCAGTCCCTGTCGGTTCGGTCGATGCGGGCGCCGCCGAGGCATTCCTCGCCGGAGTAGAAGGCGACGTATTGGCCGGGCGTGACGGCGCGCTGGGGTTGGTCGAAGGTTACCGTCACCGAATCTCCGTGGACAGCCACGCGGCAGGGTTGGTCCGGCTGGCGGTAGCGGGTCTTCGCCATGCATCGTTCCGGCAGCTCGCCGGCGATGCGGTTGAGTCCGCTGGCGTGAAGTTGCCGCGAGAGCAGGTCGCGCTCGTTCTGGGTGACGTAGAGGGCGTTGTTCCCCTGGTCCTTGGCGGCGACATACCAGGGCTTCTCGGCGCGGCCGGCCTGGCCGCCGATGCCGATGCCCTGACGCTGGCCGATGGTGAACCAGGCAAGGCCCCGGTGTTCGCCGAGAGGGGTGCCTGCCATGTCCAGGATGGGGCCGGGGTCCTTTGGCAGATAGCGGGCGAGGAAGTCGGCAAAGCGCCGCTCGCCGATGAAGCAGATGCCGGTGCTGTCCTTCTTGTCATGCACCGGCAGGCCCGCAGCCTCGGCGCGCTGCCGCAAGGCGGGTTTCTTCATGTGGCCGATGGGATAGATGCAGGCCTCGAGTTGCTCCGTCGGCACCGCTTGCAGGAAATAGGTCTGATCCTTGTTCCGGTCGACGCCTCGGCATAGCCGGAAGGGTTCGCCCGGAGGGCTGCGGCGGGCATAGTGCCCGGTGGCGACCACCGGATAGCCAAGTTCCGCAGCGTAGTCCACGAACAGGCGGAACTTGATCTCTCGATTGCACAGCACATCCGGGTTTGGCGTGCGCCCGGCGCGGCAGTCGGCGAGGAACGCGGCGAACACGTTGTCCCAGTACTCGGCGGCGAAGTTGGCGGCGAAGAGCTCGATACCGAGCCGCTCGCAAACCTCTGCGGCGTCGGCATAGTCGGCTTCGGCGGTGCAGTATTCGGTGCCGTCGTCCTCGTCCCAGTTCTTCATGAAAAGCCCAGCGACACGGTGGCCCTCTTCGAGCAGCGTCAGGGCGGCAACAGCGGAATCGACCCCGCCCGACATGCCCACCATCACCCGGTGGGGGGTGTCTCCTTCGCCAGGAGCCTTCAGCCGGGGAAGCATCCCCGACCGCTGACGCGTAAGGAAGTGCCGGCAATTCCCCCATCGCTGGGGGCGTACTTCCATGCAAGCGTGCTGCGTCATGGCCTTGGCGGGTGGCGGTTGCGGGGCGGGCAGAATACTACGCGGCATGGGTCGTGGCGGCGGAAACGCACACCTTGGGGCGAGTCAGGGTGTGTCCGCCTGCCACCGCAATGCAGCAAGGCCGACGCGTGCGTCGCCCCTACAAGAGGACGCGTCTGCGCGATCTCCGCCGCGTTGCCGAACAACAACGCGCAGGTCACGCACCGGGCCGCGCTGCTTTGTGGCCCCCCAATTCGGGGCGACGCCAGGGCGAATTTGTTCTCGGACATCCCTGATAGTGGCCGAATAACGTAAAGCCCTGATATTGAGCCGCATTTTCTGGTTAACGGAAAACCTGGGCGAAGGGGTGCCTCAATCCATGTAACTCGTTGATTTACTTGGACCCGGCGCAAAGAACAAATTAGCCGTGGGGGCGACGCGCTGTCTTGGGACGCCCACATCGTAAGCTGCTAGGCTTTGCGTTGTGCGTGTGGTTGCCGGTCGGCACTGAGGACTTGCGGCGTATGGGCCTGACTCACATCAACGAGGCCGGCGAGGCGTCCATGGTGGATGTTGGCGCCAAGGCGCTCACGGAGCGGGTGGCGCGGGCACGGGCGGTGGTGCGGATGCTGCCGGCGACGCTGCGCGAGGTTGTCGAAGGCAATGCTCCCAAGGGAGATGTACTGGCGGTGGCTCGGGTGGCTGGCATTCAAGCCGCCAAGCGCACCAGCGAGCTGATTCCACTGTGCCATCCGCTGCCCTTGTCGAAGGTGGCGGTGGACTTCGAGACCGTTGGCGACGATGCGTTGGCGATCACGACGCTGTGCAAGGTTTCGGGGCGCACCGGCGTCGAGATGGAAGCGATGACGGCCGCGAGCGTGGCGGCGCTGACAGTGTATGACATGTGCAAGGGGCTGGAGAAGGGGATCGTCATCGAGTCGCTGGCGCTCTTGGAGAAATCCGGTGGCAAGTCAGGCAGCTGGAATCGGGACGGAGCGGCATGACGGCGCTCACGGTGCGCTTCTTTGCCTCCCTGCGCGAGGCGGTGGGGGTGGGCGACCTCGACATCGAAGTCGATCCGCCAACGCTCGTTGGCCTGCGTTCGGCGCTGGCAACGCGCCTGACGCCTGAGCAGTTTCACGCCATCGACATGGCCGAGGTGTGCATCGCGGTCAATCAGGCAATCGCCCAGCGGGATACGCCGCTGCGAGCTGGCGACGAGGTGGCCTTCCTGCCTCGGGTGACCGGGGGCTGACATGCGCGCCGACATCCGCGTGCAGTTGGAGGACTTCGACATCGCCGCCGAGTGGGCGGCATGTCGGCAGCGCTGCGGCGGCGAATGCGGCGCCATCGTCGCCTTCGGCGGGCTGGTGCGGGACCGCTTTGGCGACAGCGCGGTGCAGGGCCTGCACCTGGAACACTATCCCGGCATGACCGAGGACAGCATCCGCCGCATCGTCGATCAGGCTGCCGAGCGCTGGCGCCTGTTGGATGTGGTGGTTGTCCATCGCGTGGGGTACCTGGCGCCGCCGGAGCAGATCGTGCTGGTGCTGGCCGCCTCGGGGCACCGTCCCGATGCCTTCGCCGCGTGCGAGTTCATCATGGACTACCTCAAGACCGACGCGGTGTTCTGGAAGAAGGAACTGCGCGAGGACGGCGATGCGTGGATCGAGTCCACCGCTGGGGATCGAACGCGAAGAGAGTCTTGGGGACAGGAGACGCCGGCCGAAGGAGCATCGACATGACCGACGGGGCCGTCGCGGAACGGAGGCAGCCGCCCGTGGACTACATCGAACGCACCCGGTCGGTGTATTCCTCGAAGGGCTATGCGCCGTACCAATGGGTGCAGAACGGGCCCATGCCACTGACGCACCCGCGCCGTCCCATGTCGGAGTGGCGGGTGGGCGTTGTGGCGTCCGGGGGCATCTATGCGCGCGGCCAGGTGGCGTTCCACTATCGCGACGACGTGAGCTATCGCGAGATCGATCGAGACACGCCGGTGGACGAGCTGCGCATCGCCCACTTCGCGTATGACCATGCGGATGCGAGGCGCGACCCCAGCGCGGTGTTGCCACTTGCGGCACTGTGCCACCTTGCCGGCGAGGGAGTCATCGGCGAGGCATCGGAGCGGGCCTACACCTTCATGGGCGGCATCTACTCCGCGCGCAAGGTGCGAGACACGCTGGCGCCAGCGCTTGCGGACCGCCTCGTGGCGGATGAGGTGGACGTGGCGCTGATGGTGCCGGTCTGACCCGTCTGCCACCAGTCCGTCGGACTGATCGCCAGAGAGACCGAGGCCCGCGGCATACCGACCGTGAGCCTGTCGAGCGCGCTGTCGATATCGGCGCGCGCCGGGGCACCACGCATCGCCTTCCTGGACTTCCCCCTGGGCCGAACCGCCGGCTACCCCCACGACACCGCAATGCAGCAAGACATCGCCTTGCGCGCTCTGCGCCACATCGAAGATGCACAGACGCCAGGCGAAGTGCTGACGCTGCCCTACCGCTGGGCCGACAACGACGACTGGAAGGCGAGTGCCATGCGCTCCGACCAACGCCAGCCTCGGCACGACCAACCCCAATACCAAACGCCCGCCGACGCCATCGCCGCCGACCCCGCCTGCCCCACCTGCGTATTCCTCAGTGCATAGGAAGCTCTTCAAGGCAGTTCTTGGGTAAAAGGGCATCGCCATCACCGACCACTGTGTGCCCTTGCGGCACACATGCAGGGCAAGATGCCCTCCCTCCAGAAATCCCCGGCCAAGGAGCAAGCCCCATGCCCATCGACCCCAACCGCGAGAGCTGGAAGCCCGGAATGCCCTGGGAGAAGGCGATTGAGGACATTGACTACATCAAGGAACTGGCTGCCGAGATGGGCGGTGCCGAGCGGGTTGCGCGGCAACATGCCGGGGGGCGCTACACCATTCGCGAGCGCATTGACAAGCTGCTCGACGCCGGCAGCTTCATGGAGGCTGGCGCGCTGGTGGGCGCGGCGGAGTTCGATGAAGACGGCAACCTGAGGGAGTTCACGCCCGGCGCCTACGTCATGGGGCTGGGCGAGATCGACGGCCGCCCGGTGGCGGTGGGCGGTGACGACTTCACCATCTCCGGCGGCAGCCCGCACAACGTCCACAAGCATCAGCGGCAGTTCACCCAGCCCCTTGCCGTGCAGTACGGCATTCCGTACATCCAACTCGTGGAAGGGGTGGGGCATAGCTCGAAGTCCGACGAGGCGGCTGGCCACATGGGGCTTCCTTCCGGCGAGCTCTGGTGGCGCGGGGTGGAACTCCTGACCAAGGTCCTGTGGCCGCCGGCATCCTCGGTTCCGTCGCTGGCGCGCCGGCGGCGTTTGCGCTGATGTCCCACTTCACGGTGATGGTGAAGGGGCGCTCGCAGATCTTCCCGTCCGGGCCGCCGGTGGTGCGTCGCGCCATCGGCGAGAAGCTGGACAAGGAAGCCCTGGGCGGCGCCGCCATGCACGTTCACGAGAGCGGCCAGGTGGACAACGAGGCGGATTCGGAAGAGGAGGCACTCGACCAGATCCGCCGCTTCATTTCGTTTCTGCCCAACACCACCGGCGACGTTGCGCCGCGGGTGGAGACTGCCGATCCGCCGGATCGGCGTCCGGAGGAGCTGCTCAACATCATCCCGCCCAACCGCCGTCAGGGCTACAACCCGCGGCGCTTGATCGAGCTGGTGGTGGACAACGGCGAGTTCTTCGAGATGCGGCGGTATTGGGCCGGGGCGCTCATCACGGGATTCGCTCGCCTCGACGGCTACAGTGTCGGCATCATCGGCAGCGATCCGTTGAAGATGGCCGGGGCCACGGACGGCCCCGCCGCCGACAAGTACGCCCATTTCGTGGACCTCTGCGACGCCTTCAACCTGCCGGTGGTGGTCTTTCTCGACATGCCGGGGTTCATGCTCGGTTCCCACGCCGAGCGCAAGGCCACCATGCGGCGCGGCATCCGGGCGCTCATCGCCAGCGCCGAGGCGCAGGTGCCCAAGGTGGAGTTCAATATCCGCAAGGCCTATGGCGTGGCGGCGGATGCGCCGCACAGCCTAGCGCCACAAGAACCGTTGCCTTTCGGCAACGCTTCCTGCCCCAGCCCAAGCCGCCTGTCACCCTGTCGGCATTCGGCCGGCTTGCGCCGTCCGAAGTCCGACAGGCTGCTAGGGCACCCACATGGCCTCAACCTGCGTTTCGGCTGGCCGGCCGGAGAGTGGGGCGGCATTCCCATCGAAGGGGGAGTTGCGGCGGCGTACCGGCGCGAGATCGAAGCCGCGCCGGACCCGGACGCGCATCGCGAAGCCATCGAGGAACGCCTGCTGCGCCTGCGCTCGCCGTTCCGGGCGGCTCACAAAGGGGATGTGGTGGACCTCATCGACCCCCGCGACACCCGCGCCATTGCCTGTCGCTTCGTCAAGCTGGCGCAGCCCATGCTGGCGAAGCTGGCGCAAAGGCCGAAGCGGGCGGTGCGGCCTTGACGCCATCGCTGCGCATCGTCCTTGTGGAGCCGGACCATCCGGGCAACATCGGCGGCGCCGCGCGGGCGATGAAGAACATGGGGCTGGTGGATCTCGCCTTGGTGCGACCGCAGCGCTATCCGGACCCGCAGGCGCAGTGGCGCGCGGCGCAGGCGGCAGACGTGCTGGAGGCGGCGCGGGTGTTCGACTCGCTCGACGACGCGGTGGCAGACTGCGGACTTGTGGCCGGCACCAGCGCCCGGGCGCGGCGGGTGCCGTGGCCTACCGACACGGCGGCGGAGTTCGCCGAGCGGGTGAGAAAGCACGGCGGCAAACGGCCTGTGGCGGTGCTGTTCGGGCGCGAGGCGAGCGGCCTCACCAACGAAGAGCTGCAGCGCTGCCGAGTCCATGTGGTGATTCCGTCGGACGCGGACTATCCGTCGCTGAACCTGGCCATGTCGGTGCAGGTGGTGTGCTATGAACTGCGCAAGGCGTTCGTCGGCACGGATGCCGACGCGTCCGGCCAGGCCTGGGATCGGGAGCTCGCGAGCGCCGCCGAGGTGGAGGGCTTTCACGAACACTTGGAAGCCGTGCTGCGGTTGATCGACTTCCATGATTCCGCCGCGCCGCGCCAGTCGCTGACCCGCCTCCGGCGCCTGTTCGCTCGCGTGGACATGGACGAGACGGAAGTGGCCATGTTGCGCGGTATCCTTACGCATGTGGAGCGCGCCGTCAGGCGGAACGCTCCGACCTGACCGTGCCGGCGCCTGGCGCCGCGTTCCGAATGGCGAGCGAACGAATGTCCCCACGATCGAGACCCGTGTATCTCGACTACTCGGCCACGGCGCCGGTGGATCCCCGCGTGGCGCAGAAGATGAGCCGGTGCCTGCTGACGGACGGCGATTTCGGCAATCCCGCGTCCACGTCGCATGTCTATGGCTGGAACGCCGCCGAGTTGGTGGAAGAGGCGCGCACGCAGGTGGCGGCGCTCATCGGGGCGGACCCCCGCGAGATCGTCTGGACTTCCGGCGCCACGGAGTCCGACAACCTGGCGCTCAAGGGGGTGATGGAGGCCGCCGGTGGCGAGGGGCACATCGTCACGTCGAGCTATGAGCACAAGGCGGTGCTCGACACCGTCGCCTGGCTCGAAGGCAACGGCGCGGCCGTGACGCGGGTGGTGCCCGACGCGGAAGGGGTCGTCTCGCCGCAATCGGTGGCCGAGGCTCTCCGCCCAGACACCCGCATCGTCTCCGTCATGCATGTCAACAATGAGGTGGGGGTCGTCAACGACATCGCCGCCATCGGTGCGCTCTGTCGCGAGCGCGGCATCGTCTTCCACACCGACGCCGCGCAAAGCGCCGGCAAGATTCCCATCGACGTGGTGGCGGATGAGGTGGATCTCGTCAGCCTCTCCGCCCACAAGATGTATGGCCCCAAGGGGGTCGGTGCGCTGTACGTGCGGCGGTCGCCGCCGCTGCGCATCGCGGCCCAGATGCACGGCGGCGGCCACGAGCGCGGGATGCGCTCCGGCACGCTGGCGACGCATCAGCTGGTGGGGATGGGCGAGGCCGCTCGCATCTGCGCCGCGGACCTCGAAAGAGAAAGCGACCGTGTGGGGCGCTTGCGTGACCGGCTTTGGTCACACCTTAGGCAAGTCGCCGGATCGAGCCTCAACGGCACGCTGGAACGCCGCCTTCCGGGCAATCTCAATGTCGCATTCGCGGGTGCCGATGGCGAAACGCTGCTGATGGCCCTCGACGACGTGGCGGTGTCGAGCGGCTCGGCCTGCACGTCGGCGACGGTGGAGCCCTCCCACGTGCTGCGCGCCATGGGGGTGCCGGACGACTTGGCCGGCAGCTCCCTGCGCTTCACCGTGGGGCGCTTTACCACGGAAGAAGAGGTGGACTACGCCGGCACCCGGGTCGCAGAGGTGGTACAGGCGCTTGCGGGTGGATAGGGGCTCCTCTAGCGAGGGGCCCCTCGCGCTCCCCCCGCTGAGGGCTCTGATCGAGTCGGTTGGCCGCCTGCGCGCTCCCGCATCGGAGACTCCACGCCGCAACCCCGCAGCCGGTTCCTCTCGCGGCAAATGCGTGTATCATTCTCCGCCATCGTAGGCGGCGGCAATACATTGGTTTCTCGAAGGTTTCGTGCCTTCGTGCCAATTCGGGGAGTTGCCGGGTGGCTGGCTGCCGGCGGCAGCGACGCATGGTGAGCCGTTAATGCAGGCTTAAGTAAAGGAGATTCGATTTGGAGCGGACGCTTTCCATCGTCAAGCCCGATGCCGTGGCGCGCAACCTGATTGGCGAAATCTACTCTCGCTTCGAGCACGGCGGGCTGACCATTGTGGCGGCGAAGATGCTGCGCCTGACCGCCGAGCGTGCCGAGGGCTTCTATGCCGAGCATCGGGGCAAGCCCTTCTTCGCTGATCTGGTGCAATACATGTGCTCCGGCCCCATCGTGGCGCAGGTGCTCGAAGGCGACAACGCCATCCAGGTAAACCGCGATCTCATGGGCGCCACCAATCCCAAGGAAGCGGCGCCAGGCACCATCCGCGCCGACTTCGCGCAATCCATCGACGCCAACGCGGTACACGGCTCCGACTCGCCGGAATCGGCGCGACGCGAGATCGACCACTTCTTCCGTGCCGACGAAATCTGTCTGCGCTGAAGCCAGGCGAAGGATGACGTGAGCAAGCCATCCCTCATCGCCAGCAGTTCGCGAGCCGAGCTGCCGCCGGGCTTCCCCGAGCGCGTCGGTGCAGAGCCCCCTGCGGCGGCGACCGACGCGGACCCCCGCATCAATCTGCTCGGAATGCCCCGCACCGAACTCGAGCGGTTCTTCGTGGACTTGGGCGAAAGGCCGTGGCGCGCCAAGCAGGTGATGAAGTGGATGTACCACGCCGGCGTCAGCGACTTTGGGGACATGACCGACATCTCCCGGGCCCTCCGCGCCCGCCTCTCGGGAATCGCCTGCATCGAAGCGCCGGTGCTGACGCCCTGTCCTGCCGCCGCCGACGGTACCCGCAAATGGAGCGTCGCGGTGGGCGATGGCCGCGAACACGTGGAGGCAGTTCTCATTCCGGAGCCCTCAGCGCGGGGGAGCGCGAGGGGCCGCCCCTCGCCAGAGGAGCCCTCAGCGCGGGGGAGCGCGAGGGGCCGCCCCTCGCTAGAGAAGCCTGGGCGCAGCACGCTTTGCATCTCTTCCCAAGTAGGCTGCATCCTCGACTGCGCCTTCTGCGCCACCGGCAAACAAGGCTTCAACGGCAATCTCAGCCGCGCCGAGATCGTCGGCCAGGCGTGGGCGGCGACGCACCAACTCACTACCGAAGATGCGCGCCGGGGCATCACCAACATCGTCTTCATGGGCATGGGAGAGCCGCTCTACAACTTCGATGCCGTGATGGACGCGGCATCGGTGTTTGCCGACGACCTGGGCTTCGGCATCTCGCGTCGCCGCGTCACCATCAGCACCGCCGGGGTGGTGCCGCGAATCCGCGAACTGGCGGATCGTTCGGAGGTCTCTCTGGCGGTGTCCCTGCATGCCGCCGAGGACGAACTGCGCAGCCGCCTGGTGCCGCTCAACCGCAAATACCCCATCGCCGAGCTGCTGGCCGCCTGCCGCCACTGGCTCGGGCAACTCGGCGACCGCCGCTCCGTCACCATCGAATACACCCTCATCGAAGGCGTCAACGACGCCCTCGGGGACGCCGTGAAGCTCGCCGGACTGCTGCGCGACCTGCGCTGCAAGGTGAACCTGATCCCGTTCAATTCATTCCCGAACTCTGGCTTCGCGCGCCCGTCCATGGGGCGTGTGCGGGCGTTCCAGACCCACCTGTTGAACGCGGGCATCCCGGCCATGCTGCGCGCGACCCGGGGCGACGACATCACCGCAGCGTGCGGACAGCTCGTCGGTCAGGTCCGCGATCGAACCCGGCGCAAGGCGCGGCACCAGGCACGCCGGCCCATTCCTTCCGGCAACGAACCCGGTCAGCGGGCATTCCGCCCGGCGGCGCCATGAGCGACACCCCCGCCAAGCCAACCCCGCGCAAGCGGCCCGCCAGGACACGTGCCGAGCGAGACCCTGCGGCAGAGGAACAAGCCCCAGAACCACTGTGCGGACCGGGCGCGACATTGCGCCAGGCGCGGCGCGCGGCCGGCCTCGAAGTCGCCGACGTGGCGGATATGCTCAACCTGCGCGAGGGCGTGGTGCAGGCGATCGAAGAGGATCGCTTCGACGACTTGCCGGTACGGACGTTCGCGCGCGGCTACGTTCGCTCCTACGCCAACCTCATGGGCGTGAACGCCAGCGAGGCCGTCGCGGGATTCGAGCAGGTGGCCGCAGTCGAGGTTGCCCCCGTGCGACCGCCGATCCCCACCACCACTCCATCGCTGCGCGAGATTCCGGTGCGACGCCCGGCAGTCGTTTTCGGCGGCGTGGCGGTTCTGATCGTCCTCACTGCCGCCGCCGTACTGGTGGCGTACTGGCCAGGCGGCTCTCCCTGGGAAGCGTGGCAGGGCAATGGGCCAGCCGCCAGCCCGGCGCGCGCCGATCTGGCGAGCACGACCCCATCCGCCAACGCCAGGCCCGGCAACCCGGATGTGTCCGAGGCGCCCATCGAGTCCCTTGCGGCGGACGGCGACGCCAACCTCCACCGGCTGGACCTGCGCTTTAGCGAGAACTGCTGGGTGGAGGTGCGGGACGGCAATGGCCGCGCCATTCATCTTGGCCTTGAAGCCGCTGGCAGCTCGCTGGCGCTGCAGGGGGTCGCCCCATTCCATGTGGTGCTGGGCAATGCCACCGGCACCGAGCTCGCCTACGACGGCGACATCGTGGTGTTCGATGAACAGCGCTCCGGCAACGTCGCCCGGCTGGTGATCGGAAGCTGATGCGCCATTCACTCGTGCGCGGGATGCGCGACATCCTGCCGCCGGCGAGCGCACGCTGGCGGGAGGTGGAGGAGACCATCTTGGCCGTGCTGGCGGGCTACGGGTATCAGGAGATTCGCCTGCCTCTGATCGAGGGCACGGAGCTCTTTCAGCGTGGCGTCGGCGCAGCCACGGACCTCGTCGAAAAGGAGATGTACACCCTCAAGGATCGCAAGGGCAAGGATCTGTCCCTGCGACCGGAGGGCACCGCCGGCTGCGTGCGCGCCTGCATCGACGGCGGACTGCTGCGCGGACGCACGCCCCGGCTGTGGTATCAGGGCTCCATGTTCCGCTACGAGCGGCCCCAGAAAGGCCGTAGCAGGGAGTTCTCGCAGATCGGTGCCGAGGCGTTCGGCCTGCCGGGGCCAGAGCTCGACTTTGAACTGGTTGCGGTGCTGGCGCGGGCGTTTGGCGAGCTTGGGCTAGGGCCGTTCGTGCGCCTGGAGATCAACACCATCGGTTCCGCCGGGGATCGTGAGCGCTTCCGCTCGGCCTTGGTGGACTACCTGAGGCCGCGCGCCGACGAAGTCGATGCCGACAGCCGCCGCCGGCTCGACACCAATCCGTTGCGCATCCTCGACAGCAAGGCGGAATCCACGCAGGCGGCGTTGGCTCAGGCGCCCCGACTGGAGGAGTTCCTGAGTCCAGCGGCGCAAGGTCGTTTCGCCACCGTGAGCGGGATGCTGGACGCCGCCGGCATTGAATACCGCGTCAATCGCCGCCTCGTGCGCGGGCTCGACTACTACAACGACACAGTGTTCGAATGGGTCACGGACGAACTCGGCGCCCAGGCGCAGGTTTGCGGCGGCGGTCGCTACGACGGCCTGGTGGCTCTGCTTGGCGGCTCGGCAACCCCGGCCGCTGGCTTCGGCATCGGTCTCGATCGGGTAGTGCTGCTGCACGAACAGTGCGTTGCGCGCGCCTATGCCGAGGCGGATGTGCATTGCGTGGTGGTGGGCGAGGAGCATCTGCCGCGTGCCATCGCCGTGGCGGACGACCTGCGGCGGCGCCTGGGACTGCGGGTGTTGCCACCCGCGGCGGGCACGGGCGTGGGAAGCCAGCTTCGGCGCGCGGACCGCAGCGGCGCCGGCTGGGCCGTGATCGTCGGCGGCGACGAAGTCGAGCGCGGGCGCATCTCGCTTAAGTGGCTGCGGGAAGAGAGGGAGCAGCAGGCGCTGTCGGTGGACGAGGCGGTGGCGGTTCTGGCCAATGCCCGAAGAGAGGGCGTCGCCCCGACGGGCGCGGGTGACGCGACACCAGGGTTGGAATCTGATGCCGGTGCGCCGGCTGTGGAGCGAAAGGAGGCGACGTGTCGGACTTCCTGACCGACGAGGAACAGGCGGAACGCCTGAAGAGATGGTGGGACGCCAACGGCCTATCCCTGATCGCCACGCTGGTGCTGGCCGTGGGAGCAGTCGTCGGCTGGCGCTACTACCAGAGCTGGAGCGCCGACCGTGGCGAGGAGGCATCCGACGCCTTCCGCGGCTATCTCGAAGCGCGTTCGGCCGGCGAGCCGGTGGACGAGCTCCTCGCAACCATCGACGAGGAGCACGACGGCACCGCCTACCAGGTGTTCGCATTGCTCTACCGCGCCAGCGACGAGGTGAACGAGGAGAACTTCGAGCAGGCGCTCGCCCACCTGCAAGAGGCCATCGACGCCGCAGATCTGCCGGTGCTGGCGGACCTGGCGCGCCTGAACGCGGCCCGGGTGCTGTACCAACTGGACCGACTCGACGACTGCCTCGCCACGCTGGCGCGAATCCGCAGCAGCGGCTTCGAGGTGGCGGCGGCAGAACTGTCCGGTGACGTGCTGGTGGCCAAGGGCGACATTGCCGGCGCCCGGGATGCCTATCGGGCCGGCGTCGAGGCAGCGACGGAAGGCGGCAGGGCGGCGCCGGGGCTCGGCATTCTCGAACTCAAGCTGGCCAGCGTTCCGGGCGAGGACGGCGTTGGCGCGGATGAGGAAGAGTCGTCGTGAGCGCACGCCATCGCCGCTGTGGCGCGGCGCTGCTGTTGGCGCTGGCTGTTGCCGGTTGCGAGGCCTTGCGGCAGGTGCCGGGCGCCGCCACGCTGGGGCAGATCGTTTCCGGCAAGGACACCACCGAGGGCAAGCCGCAACCGCTCGCCGACTTTGCCCCCGAAGTGGTGGTGGAGAGAGTGTGGCGTGCCAAGGTAGGCGCGGGCCTCGGCCGCAAGTATCTGCGCATGAAGCCGGCGGTGCTGGCAGACCGCATCTATCTTGCCGATGCGTACGGCTTGGTGGAGGCGCGGGACCGCTTCACGGGAGCTCGGGTCTGGACGGCGCGGATCGGGCAGCCGGATCGCGGGCCCATCTACCGCGTCTGGGATCGTCGCGATCCGGCCTTCGTCACCGGCGGGGTCGGCGCCGGCGAGGGACGCGTGCTGGTGGGCACCACGCATGGCGAGGTGGTGGCGCTCAATGCCGGGGACGGCGACGAACTGTGGCGCAGCACCGTCACAAGCGAGGTGCTCGCGCCGCCGGTGGCGGCTGGCGATGTGGTGATCGCGCAAACCGGCAACGGGCGCCTGCTTGCCCTCGAAGCCGAGGATGGGGCGGCGCGGTGGTCCTTCGACACCCAGGTGCCCATCCTGTCGCTGCGCGGCACGGCGACGCCAATCGTGGATTCCGGCGCGGTTTTCGCCGGCTTTGCCACCGGCAAGGTGGGTGCGGTGGACCTCGACACCGGGGCGCCCATCTGGGAGCAGCGCATCATGTTGCCGCAGGGACGCTCGGAACTCGATCGCGTGGTGGACGTGGACTCGACGCCGGTGACGGAGCGGGGGCTGTTGTTCTGCGTCGGCTATCAGGGTCGGCTCAAGGCCATCCGCCAACAGAACGGCGCGGTGCTGTGGGAGCGGGACGCGTCGAGCTTCCTCGACCTCGCGCAAGGCTACGGCAACGTCTATGTGGTCACCGAGGACGACGCCATCATGGCGGTGAATCAACTCACGTCGGCGGTGGTGTGGGAGCAGGAAGGGCTCAAGCACCGGCAACTGACGAGCCCCGTGGCATTCGGCAACTATGTGCTGGTAGGGGACATCGACGGCTACCTGCACGTGCTGGCGCAGAGCGACGGCCGCTTCATGGGCCGCCGCAAGTTGAGCGGCGACCTGCGCTCGCCGATGATCGAGGAGGACGACTTGGTGTATGTGGTAGCTAACGACGGGACGATAGAGGCGCTGAAGATCACTCGCTTGGCGACGGAGGCGAGGAGTTAGAGGGGAGCGGTGCGGTGGCGCCGCCTTGCCCCCTCCGAAGAGGCCAGAGGCTTCTTCGACTCCCCCGATGGGGCGAGTGGCCGCGCCGGCCCTTCCCATCACTCACCCCTTGGGGGAGGCCCTTGCAGGCGCGACCGCCAGGGTTCTCGGAGGGGACAGGCCGCGCCCCCAACTTGATCAAGAGTCCTTGAAGGGCAAACCTCCATGCCGACATCAACAGTAGCGCTGGTGGGGCGGCCCAACGTCGGCAAATCCACCCTCTTCAACCGCCTCTGCGGCGGTCGCGACGCCTTGGTGGCCGACTTCCCCGGCCTCACCCGGGACCGCCGCTACGGTCGTGCCGAAGTGGAAGGGCGCGTCATCTCCGTGGTGGACACCGGCGGCCTCGGCGATGTGGCGGTGGCCGATCCGGAAATGGCGGATGCGGTGGCGGCGCAGGTATGGCAAGCCATCGACGAGGCGGATGTGGCGGTCATGCTGGTGGATGCCCACACGGGCGCTTCGGCGTCGGATGAGGAACTCGCCGCGGACCTGCGCCGCCGGGGCAAGGCTGTGCTGTTGGTGGCGAACAAGGCGGATGGCACCGATCCGGCGGTGGCGCATGACTTCTGGGGCTTGGGTCTCGGCGAGGCGCTGCCGCTTTCCGCCCTGCGGGGGCGAGGCATGGCTCGGTTGCGCTCCGTGCTGGCGGAGGCGTTGCCGGCCGAAGAGGAAGATGGCGAGGAGGGGGCCGAGGACGGCATTCGCGTCGCCATCGTCGGTCGCCCCAACGTCGGCAAATCCACCCTGGTGAATCGGCTCGCCGGCAGCGAACGGCAAGTGGTGCTCGACCGTCCGGGCACCACCCGCGACGCCATCGACATTCGCGTCGGCAATCACATCCTCATCGACACGGCAGGCTTGCGTCGGCGGGCGCGGGTGTCGGAGGCAATCGAGAAGTTCTCGGTCATCAAGTCGCTGGAAGCACTCGAACGGGCACATGTTGCGGTGTCGCTCGTTGACGCCGAGGAAGGACTCGTGGATCAGGACCTGCATCTGATGCGCCACGCCATCGACGCTGGCACGGGCCTCCTGCTGGCGGTGAACAAGTGGGACGGGCTGTCGCCTGAGCGGCGCACCGCCGTTCGCTCGGAGCTCGACCGGCGCATGGACTTCGCGCCGTGGGTGTCGATTCGCTGCATCTCCGCCCGCACCGGCGCTGGCGTCGGCAAGCTCATGGCCTTGGTGGACGAAATCCACCGCGCCGCGGCTTTCGAGGTGAGCACTCCGCAGCTCAACCGCATCCTTGCCGATGCCGTGCGCGCGCACCCGCCGCCGATGGTGCGCGGTCGCGCCATCAAGCTGCGCTACGCTCACAAGGCCGGCGCGCACCCCCCAACCCTGATCCTGCACGGCAACCGCACCGACGCCCTGCCGACGTCCTATGTGCGCTACCTGGAGAACCGCTTCCGCGCCACCCTGAACCTCGCCGGAACCCCCCTCCGCATTGAAACGCGCACGGGAGAGAACCCCTGGGGCGACCGCCGCAACAAACTCACCCCCCGCCAACTACGCCAACGCCGCCGCCTGATCCGCCACCGCCTGGGCAAGCTCTGACCCAAGCCAGGGCGATGAGACGCCGCGATGTGCCTGCCGGGAACACCCCGGGGGGCGGTGCCAGGCACTGCACAAGCCAAAGTGAGGCATTACCGAAGGACGTACGAGTGCTTGCCGAGCCACAGCGAGTGTATCGTCGTCCGCAGCAGGGCATTCATGAACAATCCGGGCCAGCGCCACAAGAACCGTTGCCTTTCGGCAACGCTTCCTGCCCCAGCTCAAGCCGTCCTGTCACCCTGTCGGCATTCGGCCAGCTTGCGCCGTCCGAAGTCCGACAGGCTGCTAGGGCGCCGACCCTCCCGCTGCGCGTCGAGGCGCGTCAATTGCCAGGTCCCGCATCCTCCAATCCGTTGAGCACCGCCATCATCCGCTCCGGGTCGACCCGCACGCCCGCAAGACTGACGCTCCAATGCAAATGTGGCCCCGTGACACGCCCGGTGGCGCCCACCTGGCCGAGAACGTCGCCCCGGGCAACCGTCTGACCTTCCTCCACCGCGATCGCATACAGGTGGCAGTACATGGTGACCAAGCCGCCGCCGTGGTCCACCAGCACCGTGTTGCCGTTGAAGAAGTAGTCGCCGGTTGCGGCAACGATGCCGGCAGCGGGGGATTGGATGGGAGTGCCGGTGTCGGCGGTGATATCGAGGCCCGAGTGTGGGCTGCGTGGCTGGTCGTTCCAGAACCGGCGCAGGCCAAACGGACTCGAATGTCGTCCCTGCACCGGCTTCAGGAACGGCACCGGGCTCTCCGTCACGGGAGTTTGCAGCGCGTATGCGGCGCGCATGGTCGCGGTTTCGCGGTTGATCCTCTCAAGGTCCGCCGGATTCGGATCCACCATGCGGCGGTTGCTGGTGCGAAGCCGCTGCTCCGGATAGTCGCGATGCACCACCTCGTAGGCGAGCTTGGCCGTGTCGGTCGCGGTCTCCACCTCCAGCGTGCGTGGACCCGGAACGGCATCGAGGGCGGCGCCGACGATGGCGTGGCCCTGCAGCACCAGCACCTGCTTGCCGTCCACACGCGCCGCGACCGCGTCGATGGGAAGTGGCACGGCGGCGACGCTGCCGAGCTCCACCTCGATGGTGGCAGCGAGCGCCGGCGTGCAGGCGAGTGCCAGCAGCCAAAGGCAGCAGTTGCCTGCGAAGCACGGCAGCCGCAAACGCGTCATTCCTCTTCCCCCTCGCGCGTGCCTTCTCGTTGCTCTGTACCGGTCACTGTCGCTTCGATGGCGCCGTCCGCGACATGCGCCCGGATGTGTTCGCCCGCCATCACATGATCGACGCTGGGAACCGGCGTTCCCCACTTGCCTTCCCCCTTGGCAACGATGGCGTAGCCGCGACCGAGCGTCTGCAGAGGGCTGACGGCGTGCAGACCGCGAGCGGTGGACTCGGTGCGCGCCGTTGCATCCGCCAGCCGCCGCGCCACGGCGACGCGCAGGCGTCGCCCGAGTTGCAGCAACTGTGGCGAGAGACGTGCGATGCGTTGCGCTGGGCTTGCGCGGTGCAACAGTCGCGTCCGGTGTTCGAGCGCCGTGCTTGCCGTAGTCAGGCGTGCCGCCATTTCCCGTTGCAGACGCAGCGTCAGCTCGTCCGTGCGTTGCATCCACTGCTCCACCGCTCGGCCCGGATGCACCAGCCGCCGCGCCGTTGTCGCCAATGCCTGCTGGTGGCCTTGCAGGCGTGCGGTTGCCTGAAGACGCAGCGTTCGTTGCAGTCGGTCGATTCGACGACGGAGGTCGTCGCGGTCTGGCGTGGCGAGTTCTGCTGCTGCGGACGGTGTGGCGGCGCGCTGGTCGGCGGCGAAGTCGCAAAGCGTCACATCGGTCTCGTGACCGACCGCCGATACGACGGGGATCGTCGCGTTGGCGACGCGTCGCACGACGACTTCGGTGTTGAATGCCCACAGATCCTCGAGCGAGCCACCGCCGCGGGTGAGGATGATCGCGTCTGGCCGACTGCGCATCCGTTCGGCACGGTCGAGCGCCGTGACGATCTGCCCCGGCGCTTCGTCGCCCTGTACCGCGACGTGGAACCAAGTCACCCGCAGGCACGGAAAGCGACGCCGCAGCACCGCCAGCACGTCGCGCGGCGCGGCCCCGGACGGCGACGAAATCAGCGCCAGGTGTCCTGGGAAGGCCGGCAGCGGCTGCTTGCGGTCGCCGTCGAACAGTCCTTCGGCATGGAGGTCCGCCCTGAGCCGTTCATAGGCAGCGCGCAGGGCACCTTCACCGGCCGGTTCCACATGCTCGACGATGGCCTGGAATTCGCCACGAGCCTCGTACACCGACAGCCTTGCCCGCACGATCACCGTGATGCCGTTGCCGACCGGCGCGCGGACGAAGCGGTTGCGACTTGCGAACATCGCGCAGCGGATCTGTGCGTCTGCATCGCGCAGGCTGAAGTACCAGTGGCCCGAGCCGGGCCGGCTGAAGTTCGACACCTCTCCCTCGATCCACACCCGGCCCAGTTTCTCTTCGATCAAGAGCCGCGCCGCGCTGTTGACCTCGGACACGGTGCGAATGCGTCGCTCCGGCCGGGCGCGGGCAAGGAGGGATTGCTGAGGGCGGTTCATTGGCGGAGTGTAGTGGCTGGTGTCGCTGTTGGTCACTTTGTTATTTGTTATGGGGGCTTGAGGCAAGGGGTTCGGCGTGCCTGCCCCGGGGGCGGAGTGATGCCCTGGGCGTACGACAAAAAATGCCGACAGGGTGACAGGACGGCTTGGGCTGGGGCAAGAAGCGTTGCCGAAAGGCAACGGCTTGTGGCGCCAGGGCACATCGCGACACGCGCAGGGAGAACGCGCCTAACGGCGCGCAGGAAGGACGGGACGCGCCCTTGCGGGCGCGGCGCCTGACGGCGCGGCGCGATGGAGGGCGGGACGCCCTCCCCCCCGGAGGACGTCCCAGACACTGCACAAGCCAAAGTGAGACACTGCCGATACACGATACACCCAAGGGTTTTACACCCCACCAGCACACGCCCATAATGCGCGGATTTGCTGGGGGTCGCGCATGCTGAGGTTCGCCCACGAGTCCTTGACCTTCGACGACGTGCTCCTGCTCCCGGCCTATTCGCGGGTGCTTCCTTCCGAGGTCGATATCAGCACCCGACTGACCCGCGACATCCCCCTCAACGTTCCGCTCGTGTCTGCCGCCATGGACACGGTCACCGAATCGCGCCTTGCCATTGCCCTCGCCCAGGAAGGGGGAATCGGCATCGTCCACAAGAACATGCCCCTCGAAACCCAGGCGCGGGAAGTGCGGGCGGTGAAGAAGTTCGAGTCGGGAGTGATCCGCGACCCCATCACCATCCGCCCCGACGCCACCGTGCGCGAGCTCATCGAACTAACCCACGAACACCGCATTTCCGGCGTGCCGGTGGTGGCGGCACAGGGCAACGGCTCGGATTCCGGCGAACTGGTAGGCATCGTCACGGCCCGCGACATTCGCTTCGAGACCCGCCTCGAGGCCCGGGTCGCGGACGTGATGACGCCCAAGGCGCGGCTCATAACCGCGGCCGAGGACGCGCCGCTCGACGACATCACCGGCCTCCTGCACCGGCATCGCATCGAAAAGGTGCTGCTCGTGGACAGCGACTTTCGCCTGCGCGGCATGGTGACGGTGAAGGACATCACCAAGGCGCAAGCCTATCCGAATGCCTGCAAGGATGGCCTGGGGCAGCTTCGCGTAGGCGCCAGCGTCGGTACCGGCGCAGACACCGACGAGCGCGTCGAGGCGCTGGTGGATGCGGGCGCCGACGTGATCGTGGTGGACACAGCGCACGGCCATTCCGAACGCGTGCTGGACCGCATCCGCTGGATCAAGCAGAAGTATCCGCGCGTGCCGGTGATGGGCGGCAACATTGCCACCGCCGAGGGCGCACGGGCACTCATCGACGCCGGCGCCGACTCCATCAAGGTGGGCATTGGCCCCGCCAGCATCTGCACCACGCGGGTGGTCACCGGCGTGGGCGTGCCGCAAATCACCGCAGTCGCGGAGGCGGTGGGGCAAGCGGACGAGGAAGATATCCCGGTGATCGCGGACGGCGGCGTGCGCTTCTCCGGCGACATCGCCAAGGCCATCAGCGCCGGTGCATCGGCGGTGATGGTGGGATCGCTCCTCGCCGGCACCGAGGAAGCGCCGGGCGAGACGGAGCTCTATCAGGGCCGCACCTACAAGTCCTATCGCGGCATGGGGTCCCTCGGTGCAATGGATCAGGCGCACGGTTCGAGTGACCGCTACTTTCAGGAGCCGCAGAGCGAAGGCGGCAAGCTGGTGCCGGAAGGGATCGAGGGCCGGGTGCCGTATCGCGGCCCGGTCAGCCCCATCGTGCAGCAGCTCATGGGCGGCCTGCGCGCGGCGATGGGCTACACTGGCTGCGCCGACGTCGGCAAAATGCGTCGCGAAGGCGTCTTCACCCGCATCTCCTCGGCGAGCCTTGCCGAGAACCACGTCCACGACGTGGCGATCACCAAGGAGCCCCCGAACTATCCGGGCTAGCAGCCTGTCGGACTTCGGACGGCGCAAGCTGGCCGAATGCCGACAGGGTGACAGGGCGGATTGGGCTGGGGCAGGAGCGTTGCCGAAAGGCAACGGTTCTTGTGGCGCTAGGGAAGGCTCTGATCCAGCCTTCGCGGAGCATGCCATGCACCCCTCCGGAGGGAGGGTATCCCGCCGTCCACAGGCGCGTCCAAGCGAGGCTGACATAGCTGCTCAATAGATGATGCACACCCCCCCATCCCCGTCGCGGCAATCCTGCTGCCCTCCATTGCGTTCCTGTCGGTGCGATGGAGGGCAGGATGCCTCCCCTGCGGGGGAATAGCGTGCCCACGGCAAGCGCTGCATTGGACGCGCCCGACGGGGCAGGCGTTCTGGTCCTCGACTTTGGCTCTCAATACACGCAACTGATCGCCCGCCGGGTGCGCGAGTGTGGCGTCTATTGCGAGATCCACCCGTTCGATGCCGATGCGGGCTCGCTGCAGGCGTTGGCCCCCAAAGCCGTAATCCTCTCCGGTGGCCCGGAGTCCATCACGGTCGGCGCAACGCCCCGCGTGCCCGATGCCGTGCTCAGGAGCGGCATGCCGGTGCTCGGCATCTGTTACGGAATGCAGGCCATGGCGGCACAGCAGGGCGGCGCGGTGGCGCCCTCCATGCAGCGCGAGTTTGGCCATGCGCGAGTGCGCATCCGCGAGGACATTGACCTGTTTGACCGGCTCGACTCCGAGCTCGACGTGTGGATGAGCCACGGTGATCGGGTCACCGCCGTGCCGCCCGGATTCGTGGTTGCCGCCACCACCGACAACGCGCCAATTGCGGCGATGGCGGATGTGAAGCGCCGCTGGTATGGCCTGCAGTTCCATCCGGAAGTGACCCACACCCAGGCAGGCGACGACATTCTGCGTCGCTTTGTGCTGGACATCGCCGGCTGCGAGGCGACATGGACACCTTCGAGCATCGTCGAACGGGCGGTGGACGCCGTGCGGCGTCAGGTGGGCGATGGGAAAGTGCTGCTGGGGCTGTCCGGCGGTGTGGACTCGAGCGTCGTCGCTGCGCTGCTGTCCCGCGCCATCGGCGACCGCCTCACTTGCGTCTTTGTGGACAACGGCCTCCTGCGCAAGGACGAGGTGCGCGAAGTGCGAGCCGCGTTCGAGCCCTCCAACGCCCTTTCGTTGAACCTCGCGACGGTGGACGCCGCCGACGAGTTTCTCGATGCGCTGGTGGGCATCGACGACCCCGAACAGAAACGTCGCGTCATCGGCCGCACCTTCGTCGAGGTGTTCGAGCGCGAGGCGCAGCGGATCGAAGGCGCGAAATGGCTGGCCCAGGGCACGATCTACCCGGACGTGATCGAGTCCGCCGCCGCCTGCACCGGCAAGGCGCATGTCATCAAGTCGCATCACAACGTCGGCGGCTTGCCGGAGCGGATGAAACTGGGGCTGGTGGAGCCGCTGCGAGACCTCTTCAAGGACGAGGTGCGCAAGGTGGGGCTGGCGCTCGGGCTGCCGGAGAGGCTTGTGTTCCGGCATCCGTTCCCCGGCCCGGGCCTAGGCGTGCGGGTGCTGGGCGAAGTGCGTCGCGAATACCTCAGCGTGTTGCGCGAAGCCGACGCCATCTTCATCGAAGAGCTGCGCCGCACCGGCTGGTACGACCGCGTGGCTCAAGCGTTCGCGGTCTATCTGCCGGTGAAGTCGGTGGGCGTGGCGGGCGATGCCCGCCGCCACGAACACGTCATCGCCCTGCGCGCCGTGGTGACCACCGACTTCATGACCGCCAACTGGGCCGAACTGCCCCACGAGCTGATCGCCACTGTCAGCAACCGCATCGTCAACGAACTGCCCGGCGTGTCTCGCGTCGTCTATGACGTGACCGGCAAGCCGCCCGGCACGATTGAGTGGGAGTAGCGACCCCCCCCATCAATGCTGCCGAAGTCGCACCGCCAGGACGTCACAGGTCGCACCATGCAGGATGGCGTTGGCGGTGGAGCCGGCGAGCAGTTGCAGGCCGTGCTTGCCGTGGGTACCGACCACCACGAGGTCGGTGTTGATGTCGGCCGCCAGCGTGTGAATCTCGGTAACGGGATTGCCGGACAGCGCGTAGATCGCGTCCTCGTCCACCCCGAAGGCGTCGGCAAGATGGGCGAGCCTCTGCGCCGTCGGTTCGCCGATGGCGTCGTGGGTGACGGTACACAGCGTCACATCGGCGCCACAGTGGGCGGCCACGCGACCGCCATGTTCGAGCACCTCGAACGACTCGTCCGAGAGGTCCACGGCAACCAGGATGCGCTCGTAGTTGCCGGGTTCCGGGCCGCGGCCGCCGAGGTGAACGGCCAGTACGTCGCAGGGCGTGCCGTGCAGCACAGAGTTCGAGGTGGAGCCGAACATCGCGCGCGCTCCGGTGCGGCCGTGCGATCCGACCACCACCAGGTCGGCGCGGTTCTTGGCGTAGTCGTGCAGGGCGTGGGCCGGGCGGCCATCGAGAATCTGCTGCCGTGCCACACCCCGCGGCGTGCAGATCCGATCGAGGAAGCCAAGCGCCTGCTGGCGGATGGCGTCGTCGAGTTCCTCGGAGTTCTGGAACGAGCCCACCGGATACTCGAAGTGTTGGTGGTGAAGCTGGGTGCAGGCGTGGACCGCCTCGATGCGCGCCGGCGCGGTCAGCTCGCACGCACGCCCAAGCACGAGCGCCGCGTTGTCCTGATGCATGTCCAAGCCAACCACCACTTGCTCGAATGCACTCATCGCTGCTCTCCTTGTGGACCCCGGCATCGTCGCCGACAAGGCGAACGTAACGCCCAAAGCGCCCACCCGGAAAGATCGAAAAGCGATAAGCAGGCGCTCCTTTAGAACCGAGAGCTATTGCGCGTTGCGGCGGTGGGGAGCGAGACCCCGGCGAGACAGCCTCCCTTCGGGGAGGTATGCGGACACCCTCCCTTCCCGGAAGCGTGCTCCCTTCCCATCACTCCTCCCTTGGAGAGGTCGATGTGCTTCGGCGCGGAGGCGTGCGCGGCTTCCTCGAAGGACGCAGGCCATGCGGCCGTGCCGATACGCTTGCGGCGCTTCCCTTCAGGGGGCGGACGGATCCTTGAGTACCGCATCGAGAATGCGGTCTGGGTCATTCCAGCCCTCCGCATCCTGCACGGCGCGACAGCGACGCAGAACGTCGCTGAAGTTTGGGCCCGGCTTGAGGCCTCGGGCGATCAGGTGGCGACCGAGTACGGCGTTGGGGGGCGAGCGGTCGGCGACGGCCAGGGCGCGGGCGCGGGCCAGGAAACGATCCCCTTCGGCAAATGACCGCGCCAGTGCTTCCTTCGTGGTGCGTCCGAAGTGGTCGGCGCGGGCGGTGCGCGCCAAGAGCTCCATCGTGACGCCGTGGGTGGCGAGTCGCCGCGCGAGGCGGCGATAGGCTCGATCGCCGGCGCCCTGCGCCACGAATTGCGCCGGCGCCAGGTGGTGCCGCACCAGCGCACAGACGCGCTTGACCAGAGCGTGCGAAGTGCGGAGGTTGTCGAGGAAGGTGCGGGTTGGCGCCACGCCTGCCTCGGAGTGGCCGGGCGAGCGAACTGTCCCGTCGTCGCGAACAACGGTGGCGTGGGCCTTGCCGAAGTCATGGCACAAGGCGCCAAACATGAGCGCGGTGTCGTCGTCGTGTTCGCCTGTGCGGAGCTTTGCCGCCTCGTCCACCACCATCAAGGTATGGGTCCAGACGTCACCCTCCGGATGCCAACGTGGATCCTGCGGCACGCCCGCCAAGGCAGCGAGTTCCGGAAAATGGCGCACGAGCGCCGATCGATGCAGGAAGGCGAGGCCCTGGGACGGACGCACTCCGCGCAAGAGCAGCTTGTGGAACTCTTCCCGCTTCCGTTCAGCCGAAATCTCCGTGAGGTCCAGTTCGCCGCACAGCCGCACCAGCTCCTTGTCCGGCGCCATGTCCAAGCGGGCGCAAAACTGCGCTACGCGCAGCCCGCGCAGCGGATCTTCGGAGAATGTGTCGGCGTCGGTTGCCCGCAGAACGCGACGTTGGAGGTCGCGTCGGCCACCATGTGGATCGAGGATCGCGCCCCCAGGCAGTTCCATGCCCATGCTGTTGATGGTGAGGTCGCGTCTTCGGGCGGCCTCGGCGAAATCCAGGTGCGGATCGACCTGCACATCGAATCCGCGGTGGCCGGGGCCACGCTTGCTGTCCCGGCGCGGCAGCGAGAATTCGGCATGAACGCCCCTGCCGTCGAGCCGCAGCACGCCGAACGCCCGCCCAACACGGCGCACGCGCCCGAACCGCGCAAGCACCGCTTCCAGGTTTTCGAGCGCGAGTCCGAAGACCTCGATGTCCATATCCTTGGCATCGATGCCGAGGCACAGGTCGCGCACGAATCCGCCCACGGCAATGGGGCGCCCGCCCGCCGCCGCGATGGCTTCGGCAATGGCCTTGATGCGGGAGTCCAGCATCAGGGGATCATACGGCCAGGAGAACTCAGGCAGGGTGATGGATGTGAACGCGCGAACCGACCATGAACGCTGGATGCAGGTGGCACTCGCCGAGGCTCGGCTGGCTGCCGCGGCGGGGGAGGTGCCGGTTGGGGCGGTGGTGGTGACCGACGGTCGGGAGGTTGGGCGCGGGCACAATCGGCCGGTGTCGGCGCATGATCCCACCTCCCATGCGGAGATCGAGGCCTTGCGCGACGCAGCGGGACAGATGGGCAACTACCGCCTGCCCGGCGCGACGCTGTATGTCACGGTGGAGCCTTGCACCATGTGTGCAGGGGCGCTGGTCCACGCCCGCGCCGAGCGGCTGGTGTTCGGGGCTCGCGAACCCAAGGCAGGCGCCGTGCGAAGCGCCGCGAGGGTGCTCGATGGCGAGCACCTCAATCACCGCGTGGAGGTGGTGGAAGGGGTGCTGGCGGAGGAGTGCGGCAAGTTGATCCGCGAGTTCTTTGTCCGCCGTCGGAATGGGATGGGGCGGGCTGACGGCAGTGCATAGCGCGTGCATGGCGCGAGTGCAGCGCATGAGCCACGGCGGACCCCCAACGAGGCGACGGTCGAGCAGGGGCGACCCATGCGTCGCCCCTGCGGACGAGTCCACCTCAGTTTCCCTGGAAACGGTGGGTGGCCGGTTAGCGTTGGGGGGGGCGAGGGCGGGGCGAGGGTGCGCGCCAACCCGCTCCGAGCCGTGGGAACTACAATGCTCATTGGCATCGCGGGACGCCCCAGCCATCACGTGACCACCGAACTTGCGCTTCTTCCCGGACCGCCCGCCCTCACGTCGGCCCGGCTTTCGGCAAGGCTTGCCGTGTTGCGTCGGGTGGACCCGGTGGCCTCGGGCCTGTTTGCGGAGTTCGTTCACTTCCTGTTCCTGCGTCGTCCGCTCAACTTCGCCGAGAGGCGCGTTCTGGAGGGCCTTCTTGCCTACGGGCCGCGTCACGCCTTGCCGGCACGTGTCGGTGAACCGTTGTGCGTTGTCACACCTCGGCCCGGCACCATTTCGCCGTGGTCGAGCAAGGCGACGGATATCGTCGTTCGCTGTGGCGTGGATGCGGTGGAACGGGTGGAGCGGGGCGTGCGCTGGTACGTTGCCGGGTCGCGGCGACGGGAACTCGCTGCGTTGCTGCACGACCGCATGACCGAGCGTCCGGAGTTCGACGACGACTTCGCCTTTCTCACTGCCGTCGAGACGCCGCGCCCGCTTGAAACCGTCGCTCTCGACAGCGATTCCATTGCGGCGTTGCGCGTCGCCAATCGAACGATGGGCCTTGCGCTGTCGGACGACGAGGTGGAGTACCTTGCCGCGACGTTCGCCGGACTCGGTCGCGACCCCACCGACGTCGAGCTGATGATGTTCGCACAGGCGAACTCCGAGCATTGCCGCCACAAGATCTTCAACGCCGCTTGGGTGGTGGACGGCAAGGAGGCGCCGACAACCCTGTTCGGCATGATCCGCAACACCCACCGCGCCATCAACGGCGCGGGCATCCTCTCCGCCTACTCCGACAATGCCGCCGTCATCGAGGGCCACCGCGCGGAACGCTTCCGCCCGGACGACGACGCAATCTATCGCCCTCGCCTCGAGCCCACCCACATCCTGATGAAGGCGGAGACCCACAACCATCCGACCGCCATCGCGCCGTATCCGGGCGCCGCGACGGGCGCCGGCGGAGAGATTCGCGACGAGGGCAGCGTTGGGCGCGGTTCCAAGCCCAAGGCCGGGCTGGCGGGATTCACCACCAGCCATCTGGAACTGGGCGCGATGCGAGAGCCCTGGGAGTTGGGGCGTGGCCGCCCGGCGAACGTCGCTTCTGCACGCGAGATCATGCTGGACGGGCCGCTGGGCGCGGCTGCCTTCGCCAACGAATACGGTCGCCCCTGCCTCACCGGCTACTTCCGTACCTTCGAGGCAAGGAGCCATTCGCCGGAGACGACATGGGGCTACCACAAGCCGGTGATGATCGCCGGCGGCGTGGGGAGCGTGGTGGAGCGCAACATCCACGCCGCAGACGTGCCGCGGAGCGCGCGCCTCGTGGTGCTCGGCGGTCCCGCCATGCTGATCGGCTTGGGCGGCGGTGCGGCTTCGAGCATGGCGTCGGGCCAGAGCCTGGTGGAGCTCGACTTCGCCTCCGTGCAGCGGGACAACGCCGAGATGCAGCGTCGCTGTCAGGAAGTGATCGACCACTGCACGGACCTTGGCGAACGCAATCCCATCCGTCTGATCCACGACGTGGGCGCGGGCGGCCTCGCCAACGCGCTCCCGGAACTGGTGCGGGAGGCGGGCTTGGGTGGCCGCTTCGACATCCGCGCCGTGCCGAGCGCGGATGGCGGCATGTCGCCGATGGAGATCTGGTGCAACGAATCGCAGGAGCGCTATGTGCTGGCGGTAGCGCCCCCGGACATGCGGGCGTTCGAGGCCATCTGCCGCCGCGAGCGCTGTCCATTTGCAGTGGTCGGCGAGGCAACGGCCACGACGGATATCGTCGTGGAGGACTCCCTTCTCCGGGGCCAGCCGGTGTGCATGAGCACCGCTGCGTTGTTCGGCCCACCGCGGGTGACGCGCAGCTATGCGACCGAGTCACGCCCCTTGGGCAGGTTCCTGCACCGTGACATCGATCTCACGGAGGCGGTGGCGCGCGTATTGCGATTCCCGGCGGTGGCGTCGAAGAAGTTCCTCGTCACCATCGGCGACCGCAGCGTCACGGGGTTGGTTGCGCGGGATCAGATGGTGGGCCCGTTTCAGGTGCCGGTGGCCGACGTAGGCGTGACGCTGGCGGGATTCGACAGCAATCGCGGCGAGGCGATGGCGATGGGGGAGCGCTCACCCGTGGCGGTGCGGGATGCGCGAGCGGCGGCGCGGCTTGCGGTTGCCGAGGCGCTGACCAATCTCCTTGCGGCGTCGGTGACAGACTTGAGCCGCGTGGTGCTCTCGGCCAACTGGATGGCGGCTGCTGGCCACGAAGGCCAGGATCAGGCGTTGCGCGAGGCCGTGACCGCCGTCGGGGAGGAACTCTGTCCGGCGCTGGGCATCGCGGTGCCGGTGGGCAAGGACAGCCTGTCGATGCAGAGTCGCTGGCGTTCGGAGGACGGCGTTGACCAGCGCGTGGTTTCCCCGGTGACGCTCAACGTGACGGCGTTCGCGCCAGTCAGCGATGCGCGACGTACATTGACGCCTTTCCTGCCGCAGGATGCGCTTGGACTGTTCCTGGTTTCGCCGGGGCAACATCGCCGACTCGGCGCCAGCGCCCTGGAGCAGTGCTTTCCGGAATGCGTGGAAGGCACCGGCGCCGCGCCGCCGGATGTGGATGACGCCGGTCAGCTCAAGCGGATGCTGAAAGCACTGCAGGCTCTCTGTGCGGACGGTGTGGTGGCGGCGTGGCACGATCGTTCCGACGGCGGCTTGCTTGTGGCGCTGTTGGAGATGTCCTTCGCCACGCGCTGTGGGCTGGACATCCGCGTGGGAGCGGACGACCTCATGGCAGAACTCTTCGCCGAGGAAGTGGGCGTGGTGCTCGGATTGCGCGACGAGGAGGCGCCTCGCGTGCAGGAGCGGCTGCGGGAGGCAGGCATGGCCTGTGTACCCGTGGCGCGGCGGCGCGACGACGAACGCATCTGCATCCGCAGCGGCGACGCGTGCGCGTTCGCTTCCACACGCGCCGAGCTGGAACGCCGCTGGGCATCGGTCAGCCACCACATGCAGCGCCTCCGCGACGACGCCACGTGTGCCAACGAGGAACTCGGCGCCATCGACTCGGACGTCGCCAGTCTCCGGTTCCATGCCCCGTTCGATCCGGAACGGGACATCGCGGCGCCATACGTCGCCACAGGCATTCGCCCGCGCACGCTGATCCTGCGCGAACAGGGGGTGAACGGCCAGATCGAGATGGCCGCCGCGTTTCACCGCGCCGGGTTCGAGGCGGTCGATGTCCACATGAGCGACGTGTTCGCCAGTCCACGGGTGCTCGAGAGTGGCCAGGTGCTGGCCGTGTGTGGCGGCTTCTCCTATGGCGACGTGCTTGGCGCCGGCGGCGGCTGGGCCAAGTCCATCCTGTTCCGCGCCGAGGTGCGCGACGCTTTTGCAGGCTTTTTCGCCCGCGACACCCTAAGCCTTGGCGTCTGCAACGGCTGCCAGATGATGGCGCAGCTCAAGACGCTCATCCCGGGCGCAGAGCACTGGCCGGCGTTCGTCGCCAATCGTTCCGAGCGCTTCGAGGCACGCACCGTCACCGTTCGCGTCAACGAAGTGCGCTCCCCCTGGCTCACCGGCATGGCCGGTGCCTTGCTGCCCGTGCCTCTCGCACACGGCGAAGGACGCACCGAATTCGCGACGCAAGCGGACGCGGATGCGACCTTCGAGCAAGGCTTGGCCGCCCTTCAGTTCGCTGACGCCGGCGGCAAGCCGACCGCGACCTATCCCGCCAACCCCAACGGCTCGGACGCCGGCCTCGCCGGCGTGGTCTCGCGGTCCGGCAACGCCTTGATTCTCATGCCCCACCCGGAGCGCGCCTTCCGCGCCGTGCAGAACTCCTGGATGCACGACTCGTGGGGCGAAGACGGCCCTTGGCTCCGCCTCTTCCGCAACGCCCGCCTTGCCATCTAGACGAGTCCGCAAACTTGCGCCGCAGACGAATTTGGGCTATGACGGATTCCGTCATGGCGTTGTCCCATGCAAGGCTGAAGGAAGGAGGACCCCCATGGTCAGTGCGTTTGCTCGCGGGACCCGACTGAGAAGAAAGGGAGAGATATTCATGATTAGAAGTTTTCGTGACAAAGCAACCAAGGCAGTCTGGGATGGTCGATGGTCCCGGAACCTGCCACAAGACATCCAACGAATCGCGAGGCGGAAGTTGAGGATGTTGGAAAACGCGAACTCGCTCGGTGACCTTCTGGCGCCGCCGGGCAATCGGCTGGAGGTGCTTCACGGAGACAGAGAAGGCCAACGCAGCATACGCGTCAACAATCGATGGCGCATCTGTTTTGAATGGCGTGACTCCGACGCATGGGAGGCAGAAGTTGTCGACTACCACTAGGCGTTGCGTCATGCGCCACCGCGGGCGCCTGCCTCATGTTTCTGAGGTAGGGCACCCGCTGTTTTTGGAGGCTAGCAAGTGACTACCCGATTGCCCAACATCCATCCTGGCGAGGTGCTGCTCGAGGAGTTCCTTAAGCCCCTGGGGCTCAGCCAGAACAGAGCGGCACGCGACATGAGCGTCCCGCCCCGGCGCATCAACGAGATCGTCCTTGGGAAGCGCGGAATTACGGCAGACACGGCCGTGCGGTTGGCGCGGTACTTCGGCACGTCCGAACGGTTTTGGTTGGGGCTCCAAACCGACTACGATCTTGAGGAGGCGCACCTGTCGCTTGGCGATAGGCTTGCGTCGGAAGTTGCGGAGTGTGCAGAGCGCCGTGCGCGGTCGCCTAGCTTGCGGTCCGCGGTCGGCTGACGACGATGTCCTCCATGCGAACCGGGAAGTGGCCCGTGGTTCGGTCCTCGAAGTAGTGGCGCAGGGTTTGCGTCACCACCGGGAAGGCCAGTTCGTCCCAGGGCACTTCGTCGTGCTCGAACAGGCGGGCTTCCAGCGTCTCGTCTCCGGCGGCGAAGTCGCCCAGCAGGCGGGCGCGGAAGAAGAGGTATATCTGCGAGATGTGCGGCAGGTTGAAGATGGTGTAGAGGCCGTCGACGGCGACCTCGGCGTGGGCTTCCTCCAAGGTCTCCCGCGCGGCGCCGGCAGGGGCCGTTTCGCCGAGCTCGAGAAAGCCGGCCGGCAAGGTCCAGCGACCCTTGCGCGGCTCGATGGCGCGGCGGCACAGGAGCACGGCGCCGTTGCGAACCGGCAGCGTGCCGGTGACGACCTTGGGGTTGACGTAGTGCACCGTCCCGCATTCGTCGCAAACAAACCGTTCGCGGCTGTCGCCCGGCGGCACACGCAGCCTCACGCCGCCGCAGGCGCTGCAAACACTTGGACGCCGTTTCCCGACACACAAACACTTCGTCCTACACAGCGTAGGAAATCTCCCACGCGGGTGCCGTTCGGGAGCGTGACGCCGTTCAGCGCGTGGCGCGGGTGGGACAAGGCCTCCTTCGACGCACGAACATCCGGTCTCACGCACGACGGGCGAGGGCGTGACGCACAACGAACCGAGGCTGACGGCCAACTAGAGTCCATTCCAATAAGGAAATGAGCCTGAAAGCGCAGGCTTCTGAGCTTGGGTTCCGGGTCGGGAATGCCGTGAAGTTGGTGACGGTAGTTTGAGTCTGCGCAGGCGTCAATGCGGGGTGTGGATTGCGGGTCGCTGGTGGCCGGAAGCCTGCTTCCGGCCACCGGCACACTCTTCGCTGCGCGGGTCGCCGTGTCACCCGAAGGGGCGCAGCGAAGCGGAGCAGCCGCGAAGCGGCTTGACACGGCGACCCGCGCAGCGTTCCCGCGCGCGCCCGCTGACATGGCGCCCCATCAGGCGGCGTCGGCTTGGTCGTCGAGGCCGATCCTGCGGAAGAGCTCGGCTCGGGCACGGTTCACCTCGCGCATGGCGGCGAGGTCGCTGGCGCTGCGGGCGGCGAGGTCGAGTTGCTCGAAGGAGACGCCTTCCTTGAGGAAGCGTTCGGCGCCGTCGAGGCCGCGCAGGCGCTCGTAGGGCGTCTGCACCCGATCGTGCGGGTAGGTGCGCCGGACCCGGCCCTCCTCGTCGGTGCGCTCGACGGCGAACATGCACGGCCGGTGGAAGTTGACGGCCGGCGAGAGGGTGAGCCGGGTGAACTCGTCCACCAGCGGCGCGAACCGCTTCGGGATGTGGACGTGACCCAGCCAGCGGCGCACGACGCTGGCGTTCTTGCTCTCGACGAGGGCGTTGTCGTTCGAGTGCCGGGCGCGCGACTTGGTGAACTCGACGCGCAGCTTCTCGAGCAGGGCGGCAACGCGGTGGTTGACGTACTCGGAGCCGTTGTCGGCATGGAAGCCCATGATCTCGAAGGGGAACAGGTCCAGCAGCCCCTGCAGCACGGGGATCAGGAAGCGCTCGGAGATCGCCTCCACCGCGCCAACGTACTCGTACTGGGTGACCTCGTCGACGGCGTTGACCAGGTAGATGCCCTTGCGCCCGTCGAGGTCGCCCTGGTGCACCGTGTCCACGCGCAGGAAGCCGGGTCGTCCGTCCGGCTGCGGCCGGCGGCGCTCGCCGATCGCCGACTGCACCGCCTTGGTGAGTTGCGGCGTCGTCCGCCGCCGGCGGTAGGCGTCCGAGCGGCGCAGGTTGTACAGGTGGCTCACCGAGATGTGCGCCAGGCGCTCGAAGCGGGCGTCGCCGAACACCTCGCGCTCGCGCCGCATCACCTCCCGCGTCGCCGGCCCGGCCATCTGCCCCAGCGTCGCGTCCACCTCCGCCAGCAGCCGGATGTCCGCCGCCGTGTACCGCCGCTCGAAGCGACGCGACGGCGGCCGGCCGCGCCGATCCACGACCCGACCCGTCTCGGCATGCTGGCGCACCAGCCGCGTCAGCTGCGCCCGCGACAGCCCCGTCACCTTCTCCAGAAACCGCTTCGCCAGACCCCTGTCGGCCTTGCCGAGACTCCCGTAGTCGAAGCGCACAAGCGCCTTCTGCACGAACGCGTACGCCTCCCTGCGCGTGCCCGGCCTGAAATCCACCGGCTCGTTCCCGTCGAGAAACGCGCCAACCTGCTCCAGCGTGCGGAGCCGTTCGATGCCCAGGCTCAAAATCATCCTCCGATGATCCCGCACCCGCACCTTCAGGCTCACTTCTCGTTGGAATCAGCCCCTCGCTTCAGGCTCACTTCTCATTGGACAAGGCTACTAGTAGTACGTTTTCTCAATTAGTTTATATTCGAGCGATGCCAGTTCATGATGCCGGCCCGATGCATTGGCGGGGAGTCGGGGTGTGGGCAGGCAAACGAACCGGGCGCCGCTGGCGCTCTCGGAAGAGGACGAGGGGCATCTCGGCAAGCCGAGCCGTTCGGCGACCGCGCCGGTGCGCGAGGCGACCCGCGCCAAGGTGCTGCCGAAGTGCGCGGGCGGGATGTCGATCGCACGGATCCAACGCGAGGGCGGGGTGTCGCGGCCGACGATCCGCAAGTGCATCGACAAGGCGCTGGCGGCGGGTGCACGGGCGGGGCTGAAGGATCGCCACCATCGACCGCGAGCGCCCGAGATCCTGCCCGACGCCAAGGCGTGGGCGATCGGCGTGGCCTGCCAGCCGCCGAAGGCGCTGGGGTTCGCGGCCGAGCTGTGGACGCTGTCGGCCTTGACCGGGCACCTGCAGGGCGCCGCCGAAGCGGCCGGCTGCCCGCGTCTTGCGCGCGTCAGCCGAAGCTCGGTCTGGAAGCTGCTGCAGGAGGAGGAACTCAAGCCGCACCGGGTGCGCCACTGCCTGGAGCGGCGCGACCCCGACTTCGAGCGCAAGATGCGCGACGTGCCGATGGTCTGCCGCGACGCGTGCCTTGCGTCGCCCGAGGACGGGGCGACGGCGGCGCGTCCGATGTTCACGGTGTCGGTGGACGAGAGGCCGGGGGTGCAGGCGCTCGGCAACGCCGCCCCGGACCTGCCCCCGGCGCCGGGCGAGCGGCCGGCGTGGTCCCGGGATCACGAGTGCGCGCGCCACGGAACGGTGTCCGTCCTCGCCGCCCTGGACCTGCACGCCGGGCATGTCCTGGCCAACGTCGAGTCCCGCCACCGCAGCCGCGAGTTCGTCGCCCTGCTCGAACGGCTGCGCGCGCACTGCCCGCAGGACGCCGTCATTCGCGTCGTTCTCGACAACCACTCGGCGCGCGTCTCCCGCGAGACCATGGCCTGTCCGGCGACGCGGCCGGGGCGCTTCGAATGCGTCCACACCCCCAGGCACGGCTCCTGGCTCAACCTGATCGAGTGCGCCTTCTCGAAGATGGCGCGCACCTTCCTGCGCCACATCCGCGTCGCTTCGGTCGACGAACTCAAGGCGCGCATCCTCCAGGGCATCGACGAGATGAACGAAGCGCCCGTGCAGTTCCGCTGGCGCGCCTTCGACCTGGAACTGAGCCACGATGTAAATGTTTATAAAAAACGAACTGCTAGCTAGGCCTACCGAGTAATCACAAAAAGGGCTGGACAATGCGCATGTCGCCCTGCATGCCTGCGCCACCATGGCCCAGTCCCAGATCAGCCGCACGCTGCGCGACGAGGCGGCACGTTTGCGGATCGTCGCCATCCTGTCGCAGGAGCGGTTCGACAGCCGGCGGGCCTTTGCCCGCAGGATCTGCGGGGAGTTCTCCTTCGTCGACAGCCGCGGCCGTCTGCAGCTTGCGGGCTGCATGAAGGCGCTGGCGACGCTGGCTCGGGCGTCGGAGATTGTCCTGCCGGCGCCGCAGGCAGCGGTGGCGAACAGGCCGCGCCAGCTCGAGGCCGCGGTTGACGAGCCGGTCGATGTTCCACGACACCCGGCCCGGATCCGGGATCTCGATGTCCTGATGGTGACGCAGCGCTGTGGGCGTGAAGTGTGGAACACGCTGATGGCGCGCGAACATCCCCATGGCATGACGACCTTTGCCGGTTGTCAGGTGCGCCACCTTGTGGGCTCGGCCCATGGCTGGCTGGGTTGCGTCGGGTTCTCTGCCGCGGCCCTGCGGGTGTCGGCGCGTGGTCGCTGGATGGCGTGGAGCGATTCCGCGCGCCGTGACCACCTGCACCGGGTTGTCTGCCTGAGCCGCTTCCTGATCCGTCCCTCGGTCTTCTGTCCGCACCTGGCGAGCCATGTGCTGGGGCGGGCGCTGCGGCGTCTGCCGCGGGACTTCGAGGCCCGCTGCGGCTATCGTCCCTGGCTGGTGGAGAGCTTTGCCGATGCCGGTGTGGCGGGAACCTGTCTGAGGGCGGCCAACTTCCTCATGGTTGGCCGCACCGCGGGGCGGGGCCGTCAGGATGCGAAGAAGCGGCGTGGGCAGACGGTCAAGACGGCGTTCATGTACGCCCTGGCAGCGGACTGGCGTCGCCCCGACTCCCAGCTCATGCGCGACGACGCCTGGGACTGGTGTTCATGTACGCCCTGGCAGCGGACTGGCGTCGCCGGCTCGGGGTCGAGTGGGTTGATCATGCCCCGGTGCTGGAGCCGGGAGAGGGCCTGAACGCGGCCGCGTGGGCCGCCAACGAGTTTGGAGGAGCGCCGTTGGGCGACAAGCGACTGTCGGCACGTCTGGCGAAGAGCGCGGGCATTCCGGCGTCCTGCCCGGGAGGGAAGACCAACGCCAGCAGCGCCAGTGGCGGCAAGGAGATCACCGGGTTCTACCGTCTGATCGAGGCGCCCGAGGAGTCGGACGTCGCGGTTGCGGCGATTCTTGCGCCGCACCGGGAGCGCAGCGTGCGGCGGATCCGTGGTCAGACCACGGTGCTGGCGCTGCGGGACGGCACCGATCTGAGCTTCTCGACGCGCCCCGGCTGCGATGGCCTGGAGGTCATCGGCAGGAACCAGACCGGCGCGAAGAGCCTGGGGTTGTCGCTGCATGCGACCCTGGCCGTGACCGGGGCCGGTCTGCCGCTTGGGGTGCTGGACCTGAACTTCGATCAGGCGGTGTCCCGGGAGGGGACACGGCGTCAGACACGGCGCTGGCTTGACGGGTTCAGCGATGTGGCGCGGGCGGCACGGGAGGTCGCGGGCAAGACCAGGATCATCCATGTCTGCGACCGGGAGGCGGACCGCTTCGAGCTGTTCGATCGGCAGCGCCGCCATCCACGGGTGGAGTTGCTGGTCCGTGCCACGCGCGACCGGGCTCTGGGACCATCGAAGCTCTTTGCCGTCATGAGCGGTGGCGAGCCCGATGGCCTGATCGATGTCGAGATCGACGGACTCACGGCACGGCCCAAGTCCTCCAGGAAGAAGGCGCGTCCGGCACGCCGCAAGCGCGTGGCCACCTGTGACCTGCGGTTCCGCCGCGTCACCCTGCCGGCGACACAGACCATGAAAGGGAGCGCACCGATGGCGGTCTGGGCGGTCCACATCGTGGAACGCCACCCGCCCGAAGACGAGGACCCCGTCCAGTGGTTCCTGCGGACCACGTGTCAGGTCACGACACCGTCACAGGCCGCCGACATCGTCGGCTTCTACCTCCAGAGATGGCGCATCGAGGACTTCTTCCGGGTGCTCGAGTCAGGCTGCAGGGTGGAGCACCTGCTGTTCCGCACCGCAGACAGATTGCAGCGGGCCATCGCCATCAATGCCGTCATCGCCTGGCGCATCATGGTCATGACGCTGCTCGGACGCCAGGTGCCCGACTGCGAACCGCAACTGATGTTCACCGACCGCGAACTCGCCTTCCTGCGCGACCATGCCCACCAGCGCGGCCTGTCGGCACCGGAAAGACTCGGCGATGCCGTACGCCTGGTGGCCCACCTCGGCGGCCATCGCAACCGCAAGCACGATCCCGACCCCGGCCATCAGGTCATGTGGCATGGGCAGACCCGACTCGCCAGTGCCTCGCTGGGCCACCGGATCGGCCTCCAGACCGGCTTCGAAACCGGGTTCAAGGAAGGCCGCAAACACGCGCTGGGGCAGAAAACCCAACCCGTTGCTGCGTCAATACGTGACTACTCGGCAGGGCTAGGGATGATCAAGCCAGTCCACTAAGATGGGACTCGGCCAACTGCCTGTTCGTCAGGGGCTAGCAGGGAACCGTGTCCGTTGTTGTGGTGGCGAGACGGTGCCCAACGGGTTCAACGCCGTCCGCGAGGTCGCCTTCGGAGCAAGGACTGCAGGGATTGCGGGCGGACGAATCGTGTAAAGGCGCTCGGCGGTCGCCGAGTTCCGCCGGGCGACGGGAGCGGCGAACGGCTTTGCGTCGCGCCGTTGCGTGGGATAATGGGCAATCAGAGCGGCGGCAATGAGGCGAGGCTATGGCCGAACAGGATTTCAGCGAGTTCATAAGGCGAAAGACCGCGCCGGATCAGTCCGAGTCCGGAAAGGTCATCGACTGGACGAAGCGCCGAGTGGACTGGCTCCGAGAGCTTGATGCGTTGTACGCGAGGATGGAAGATCATCTCAAGCCCTATACGCAGCCGGGCGAGATCAAGATCGAACGCGCGCGAATACAACTGAGAGAGGACCATCTCGGGAGCTACGAGGCCGACAAGCTCACCTTCAAGATCGGTCGCGAAAAGATCGTGGCGAAGCCCGTCGGCACACTGCTCATCGGCGCCAGCGGCCGGGTGGACCTGTCGGGGCCGCGCGGAACCCTCAAGATCGTGCTGCTCGCCAAGGGCGGGCCGGTTCTCACCACCAAAATCGAACACGGCGGCGTCAGTGAAGAGTCGAGCCGCTCGATGGTGCGGGGCGATGTCGAGGAAGCGGGCTGGTACATCGAGACCCCGCCCCCGGAGAGCGTCGTCGTCGCGTTCGGCGAGGACTCGTTCCGGGACGCAATCATGGAAGTTTCGGATGGCTAGACGGGTATCGTTGTCGGGAACGCATCTCGCAGCGAACCAGGTGGCCGAACATCACGCAGTGGTCGAAGAGGCGATCCACTTCTACTACATGGAGGCGAGCCCCGGTTTCGAGATGAGATTCGCGTTGTACACCGAGGAGGAAGTCTTGGCGGAGCGCGACGAGCGGCTGTACGAGGCAGGCGCGGCGTCAGCCATGATGGTGCTGGCCTCGATCGAGGCGGCGTTCCGGGTCGACTATCTGCGGCGCTGCTACGCGAGGTACAGGGACGGGCTATCGCGGACGTTCCGGGAACTCTACCGGGACAAGGGGGCAAGAGTTCGGCTATCGGAGGATCTGCTCGAAGCGTGGAAGATCCACGGCGACATGGCGGCGAGGCTCGTGGAGGATATCCGCCGCGCGTTCGGCTACCGGCACTGGCTGGCCCACGGCCGTTACTACGTCGCCAGGCTCGGCCGCCAGTACGACTTCGCCAGCGTGTACAACCTGGCGCGGGACGTCGAGGCCGCGCTCTCGTCCGGGCGGTCGAGCGACTGAGCGGCGGCAGGACCGCGCGGGACGACGTGGGTGATCCGGGGTCGGGAGAACCGGAACTTGCCGGGCAGGATCGGCGGCGCGCGGCTCAGTTCGGGCTCCAGACCGGCTTCGAAACCGGGTTCAAGGAAGGCCGCAAACACGCGCTGAGGCAGAAAACCCAACCCGTTGCTGCGTCAATATGTGACTCGGCAGCGCTAGGACGGTGCGTGGCGGCGCTCGGAGTTGCGAAGTTGGGTTGACGAGATGTCGACGCGGAAGTCCTCCTCGGCGATGCCTCTGCAAAGCCTTCGCAGCGCGTTGGGGAGGGGGATGTCTGGCAGGGCGGCAAACCCGTGGTCTGTGTTGCGTCCATAGACCAGGAAGCGGCAGCCGATGGCGGCGAGCTCCGCCACTGCGGCGTCGCGGGCGGCGGTGATGCCTGTGTCGTAGTAACGTGGGTCGGCGATGCGGGTGATGGTGTCGGTACCGACCACGAAGGTGACGGCGCCCAGGGCGCGTGCCTTGGCGAGAAACGTGGGCGTGCTGGTGAGCACCACTTCACCGGAGCTGAACTGCCGCAATCGCGTTGCGATGTCGTGGTGGTTTAGGGGCGGCTTGTCCACGTTGGCTACGCATAGCTCGTAGGCTACGCGTTGGCCTAGCCGCGTCTCGGCGTCCTCACGCATGGCGCGGTGGCCGTCGTGCAGGGGGTTGAAGGCACCGGGGAGAATGCCGGGCGCCGAAGTGCCCAGGTGCGTCTGTTCGCCGAGGATCAGCGCCGTCTGCTCCGCGGTGCCGGTGGCCTCTTGGTAGCCGTCTTGCGGCGGGTCGCCAATGTCCAGCGACGCTGCCAGGGAGCGAAGCGCGAGGCTGGCCAACGCCGCCTCCTCCCGTGCCCGAACCGCCCCTTCCTTGGCGAACTCTACGCTCCAGGTTCGCGTGCGGCGGGAGTCTTGAAACGCCAGGTGGGCGCGGTGCGGGCCGCGTTTCGGTGCGGTGGTGGCGAGGCTGGCGGTGACGGCGAAGCCGAACTCACCGCCAAGATGTCGTGCTCGCAGGAAGGCGCGCATGGCGAGGTCGCGGGCGGTGGCTGCGCTGCACGACTGGTCGGGGGCTGTGCCGATGAGCTCCTTGAGCGCTTGCTCCGCATAGGGAATGCCGGCTTCCAGAACGGTGGCCGAGGCGCCGGGTTCGCCCAGCAGTGCAGCCAGCACTCCGGTGCCGCCGCCGGTGACGTAGAGCACGCCTTGACCTGATGCGGCATGGATGGCGCGGGCGATGTCTCCGAATTCGCCTGGCCGGTCATGCATCGGCGCGTTGGCCAGGACTTACTGCTCTCTGCGGGCCGTGCCGGCGGCGGCCGAGCGCATCAGGCGGCTCCTCCGCCGGCAGTGGCGGACGCTTCCCTAGCTGAAGGCTCTCCACAAGCCGGGTCGGCGGCGGCCGAGCGCATCAGGCGGCTCCTCCGCCGGCAGTGGCGGACGCTTCCCTAGCTGAAGGCTCTCCACAAGCCGGGTCGGCGGCGGCCGAATGCATCAGGCGGCTCCTCCGCCGGCAGTGGCGGACGCTTCCCTAGCTGAAGGCTCTCCACAAGCCGGGTCGGCGGCGGCCGAATGCATCAGGCGGCTCCTCCGCCGGCAGTGGCGGACGCTTCCCTAGCTGAAGGCTCTCCACAAGCCGGGTCGGCGGCGGCGGCCGAATGCATCAGGCGGCTCCTCCGCCGGCAGTGGCGGACACTTCCCTAGCTGAAGGCTCTCCACAAGCCGGGTCGGCGGCGGCGGCCGAATGCATCAGGCGGCTCCTCCGCCGGCAGTGGCGGACACTTCCCTAGCTGAAGGCTCTCCACAAGCCGGGTCGGCGGCGGCGGCCGAATGCATCAGGCGGCTCCTCCGCCGGCAGTGGCGGACGCTTCCCTAGCTGAAGGCTCTACCAGAAACTCGGTCAAGACTTCAAGAAACCGGTCGAGTTGGTCGTGATGCACCCAATGCCCAGCATTGTCGATGCCGACGGAGCGGGCGTTCCGGAAGTGGTCCAAGCGTCCGTCCTCCTGCGGATCCGAAGCCCAGGACTCGACTCCGTGCAACAGCAGCACCGGGCAAGTGATGCGACGATAGAGGCCGACCGTCTGCCGCGGCGAGATGCCGATGGGCGACCACGCCCGCATGTAGTTGTCGAACTTCCAGCTGTAGGTGCCGTCTTCGTTTTGGTTGCTGCCATGGATGGTCAGATGCCGCGCCTGCTCCTCGGACAGGTGCGGGTTGGCACGCTGCATGCGCTGGAACGCTTCCTCCAAGCTCGGATAGCGGCGCGGTGTGCGGCCGGAAAGATCGCGCAGGCTTTTCACCCATTCGTGCAGCCGCTCGTGCCCCGGAATCGAGTCGTCTCCGAGCGGGGATGCGCCCATGCCCTCGATGCTCACCAGCTTGCGCACGGTGTGCGGAAAGAGGCCGGTGTACGCCAGCGAAACCGAGCCGCCCATGGAATGGCCGATCACCGTGACCTCGTCGAGCCCGGTTTGGCGCAGAAGCTGGGCGATGTCGTACACGTAGTCGAGCGTTGTGTATGCCCCGCCCACGAGCCATTGCGAGTCGCCGTGGCCGCGCAGGTCCGGGGCGATGATGTGGTAGTCCGACTTGAGGGCGTTGGCCACCCAGTCCCAGTTGCGGCAGTGGTCGCGACCGCCGTGGACGAGCAGCAGCGGCGGCGCGTCATGATTTCCCCAATCGACGTAATGCAGGCGCAGTCGCTGGGAGAAGTAGATGTGCGATGTGGGGCCGCCCTTGAGCATGACGGAAGTATAGCGGGGCACAGGGAGGCAAGCGTCGTGGAACGGCCCAAATCCCATGGGCATGGCCTGCCCCCCTCCGAAGCCAGGAGGCTTCTTTGACTCCCATCAAGAGGGGACTGCCGGGAAGGGCCCACGATTCGCCAAGGGGAGACCTGTTCGCAGCGACCCTCTCTGGAGGCAGGGCCTCTAGCCCTCATGCGCGCCGAAGGCAACGGTTCTTGTGGCGCTAGCGCCGCTTCGCGGCGCTTAAGGCAGTTTTCGCTAGCGCGAAAACTGCGAAGGGAAGTACGCGACCGTTCTCCAACTCGACAGTTTTCTACGGCGCAGGCGCGCTGGCGCCGCTCCGCGGCGTTTCACTGTGGGCGGTTCAGTCGTCGGGCCGTGTTGGCGACGACGACTGTCTCCGCCACGAAGCCGAGCAGCAGCACGAAGGTGGCGGCGATGTGGTCGAGCACGCCGAGCAGGAACAGCCCCTGCGCTGCCGCGACGATCGCCCCGACTCGGAGCACGCCGCCAAGCGCCATGCCGCCGGTTCTGCGCCGCACCATCAGCACGCCGTGGAAATAGTTGCGCACGATGATGACGCCCGGCATCAGGCAGAGCACCAGGAGGACATCCAGGGCGCGCTCAAGCGTGATTCCGCCGATGCCGAGCGCGGTGCCGAGCAGCCAGCCGGAGACGGGAGTGAGGGCGATCAGCAGCATCACGGCGGTGATGCCGACGCTCACCAGCGCCATGAAGCGCCGCTTGGCGGCGAGGTCGGACAGGCCAAAGGTGACGAAGAAGTGACGGAACTGGTTGGCTGCCTGCTGGAAGATGGACGAGAGGTCGAAGGCGATGCGCATGGCGGCGATGCTGGCCAGCCCCTCCGGCGCCCGGCTGACGAAGGCGTAGAGCACCGGGCGGCTGATGGCGAACATGAAGCCCGTGGTGGTCACCGGCAGGAAGAAGCGCGCCAACTCCAGCCAGGTGACGTGCTCGTGTTCCGGCTTCTCTGGGTTGCGGTAGCGCTTCGCCACGGCGAGGAGGACGAGGCCCCAGTGCAGCAGCGCGGCGGCGGCCTGCGCGCCGACCAAGGTGTACACGGCATCGAGGCCAGCGCTGAAGCCCGCCACCAGCACGGCGATGGTGACGACGAGGAAGACCACGTTGAGCGCCGTGACCCAGCCGGTGAGATGCGCCTGCACCAGCATTCCCACGAAGAACATCCGCTGGCCGGTGACGAGCAGTAGCGGCAGCATCAGCGCCAGATAGTGCAGCACTCGATCCGTGAGTGCCTCGTCGATGCCGTACACCGTGCTCACCAGCAACGCTCCCGGCGGTGTCAGCGCCACCACCGCAAGAGGCACCGTGAGCATGAGGCTCCAAGCCGCCACGAAGCGCTGGCTCGCCCGTCGCCCGCCGGGACTGCGGGCGAAGACGTTCGAGAGTTGCGCCGTGAAGTTCATGCCTGTGTTGAAGAAACCGAAGGTGCTGGCAGCCAGCGCGAAGACGGCAATCTCCTGCACCGCATTCGGATAGCGCGCCAGCGCCCCGTTCTGGAACTGCACCGCCAACACCATCGCCACTCCGGTGAGCGCCAGCGGCCAATAGAAACTCCAATACTTCCGCAACCGCCCGCAACGCCCGATGGTGAATGCACCATTTTGCCGCAGAGCTGGATGTTGGTCCACTGGGACGCGTCTGGCGGCGCGCATGGGCGCGCCCGGGCGCGCGTCGGCGAGACGTCCTCCCTCGTGTCGCCGTGTGCCTTGACCTTGTTCGGCGGTTCCCTATGGTGCGGGTGTTGGCTTTCGCAGGGAGCAGGGGAACCGCGGATGGAGCCGCTGGCGAGAGACGTGCTGCCGGATGGGGTGAGGTCGCGCTTCGTTGATGGAATCAACGGGCTGCGGGTGCATGTGCTCGAGGCTGGCTTCGACTCGCCGGGGCGGCCTGGGGTGCTGCTTCTGCATGGGTTTCCGGAGCTTGCCTATAGCTGGCGGCGGGTGCTGGGGCCGTTGGCGGAGGCCGGGTTCCATGCCTTCGCGCCGGATGTTCGTGGCTACGGGCGCACCACCGGCTGGCAGGCCGACTACGACGATGATCTTGGCCCGTTCCGCCGCCTGAATGTCGTGCGGGATGCGTTGGGATTGGTGGCGGCCTTGGGCCATCGCTCCGTAGCGGTGATCGGCCATGACTTTGGCTCGCCCATCGCCGGCTGGTGTGCGCTGGTGCGGCCCGACGTCTTCACCCGCACGGTCATGATGAGCGCGCCCTTTGTGGCGCCCGCTTCGTTGCCTCTCGGTGCCGCCCCGCCGGTGCCGTCCACCGGCGCGACCTTGGCCCGCGACTTGGCTGCCCTGCCGCGCCCGCGCAAGCACTACCAGCACTACTACCAAACCCGCAAGGCGAACGCCAACCTCAGCCAGGCGCCGCAGGGAGTCCACGCCTTCCTGCGCGCCTATTACCACCACAAGAGCGCCGACTGGCCCGGCAACCAACCGCACCGACTCGCCGACCGCAGCGCGGAAGAGATGGCGAAGATGCCCATCTACTACATCATGGACGCGGCCGACGGCATGGCCGAGACCGTGGCGAAGCGCATGCCGAGCGCGGAGGAAATCGCCGCCAACCGCTGGCTGCCGGATGAGGCGCTGGCCGTTTATGCCGCCGAGTTCGAGCGCACCGGCTTTCAGGGCGGCCTCAATCACTATCGCTCCGGCGCTGTGGGGAGGGAGGAGCAGGAGCTCTTCGCCGGCCGCACGCTGGACCAGCCCACCATGTTCATCTCCGGCGCGAGCGACTGGGGCACATGGCAAAGCCCCGGTGCGCTCGAGCGGATGCGCGACGAGACCTGCACCGACATGCGCGGCGTTCATCTGGTGCTCGGTGCGGGGCATTGGGTGCAGCAGGAGCGGGCGGAGGAGACGGCTCGGTTGTTGGTGGGGTTTTTGAACGGTTGAGGGGTGTTGACTGGGAGGGCGGATTGCCCCCCTCGAAAAGCCGCGGACGGCTTCTTCGATTCCCCCCAGGGGGAGACAGGAGGGGGAGCTTCCTCGCAGGGGTGACAGGAGGAAGCGTTCGGCTGCACGTGCGCGTGGCGTTTGACGAAGCGAGGAAGAAGCGTGAGCGATTTGTGGGAAGAAGACGCAACGACGATCCGGGGGTTGATCGACCGCCGCGAGGCCAGTTGCGTCGAAGTGCTCGATGCGCACATCGACCGCATTGAGGCGGTGAATCCGGCGGTCAACGCCATCGTCACCACCACCTTCGAGCGAGCGCGAGAGGTGGCTCATGCGCTCGACGGCGATCGAGGCAGCGGTGGCGCCCTCAAGGGCCTCCCCATCGCTCACAAGGATCTCGTGCCCACCAAGGGCATCCGCACCACCTACGGCTCGCCGCTCTTCGCCGATCATGTGCCGGAGCAGGACGCCCTCATCGTGCAGCGGATGCAGGCCGCCGGCGGCGCCACCATCGGCAAGACCAACACCCCAGAGTTCGGTGCCGGGTCGCAGACGTTCAACCGCGTCTTCGGCGCCACCGCGAATCCTTGGGACACGAACAAGACCTGCGGCGGCAGCAGCGGCGGGGCTGCGGCGGCGCTGGCGGCGCGCATGATCCCGGTGGCGGACGGCAGCGATACAGGCGGCTCTCTGCGCAACCCCGCTGCCTTCTGCAACGTCATCGGCTTTCGCCCGTCGCCGGGGCGCGTGCCTGGCTCGCCGGGAATGCCTTGGACAGACATCTCCACCGCCGGCCCAATGGCGCGAACCATCGACGACGTGGCTCTGCTCTTCTCCGTGCTCGCCGGGCCCGACCCCCGAATCCCGCACATGCAGCCAGAATCCGGCGCCTCGTTCGCGCGCGTAGCCGAAGCTCCCCTCGCCGGAATGCGCATCGCCGTCACGGAAGACTTCGGCTTGCCCGTGGAAGCCGCGGTGCGTGAACGCATTCGGGCCTTGGCGGATGTCCTCAGCAACGCCGGCGCCGTCGTCGAGGTGGCGAAGCCCGATCTAACAGACGCCCGCCGCATCTTCCATATCCTGCGCGCCACCGGCTTCCGGCGAAGATTCGGCGCCATGACGGCGGAGGAGCAGGCCGAGCTCAAGGACACCATCCGCTGGAACCTTGCCGCTGGCGAGAAACTCACCGTCGCCGACTACGACTGGGTGGACCCCGCCCGCGCCGCGCTGATCGGCCGCATCGGCGAGTTCTTCTCCCGCTTCGACCTCTTGATCGGCCCCACCACGCAAGTGCTGCCGTTCGCCCTCGGCACCGACTGGCTGCGCGAAGTGGAAGGTGTGCCGATGGAAACCTACATCCAATGGATGGAAAGCTGCAGCCTGATCACGGTAACCGGCTGTCCGGCGCTGTCCCTGCCGGTCGGCTTCGCGGAGGGCCTCGCGGTCGGCGCCCAGCTGGTCGCTCCCCTGCGGGCGGACGCGTTCCTCCTTTCGGCCGCGAAAGCCATCGAATCCCTAACCCGCTTCGCGGAGCGCCAACCGCCGCCAGTCCGCTCCCGGGAAGTGCCGGCGGCGCGTATGGGCGCGCCCTTCGGGCACGTCGGCGAGGCGCCCTCCCCGCGGGGAGGGCCGCGCCGGTCGATTGGGGTGGAGCGGGATGCCCTCCCTCCGGAGGGCATCCTTCCGGACGGAGATGGCGCCTAGCAGCCTGTCGGACTTCGGACGGCGCAAGCTGGCCGAATGCCGACAGGGTGACAGGACGGCTGGGGCTGGGGCAGGAAGCGTTGCCGAAAGGCAACGCTTCCTATGGCGCTAGCGCCGCAAGGCGCGCGTTTTTTTGGGCGAGCCGGATCGGCAGCAAATTGCCTGATCGCTTGTCGCAGGGCAAGTCATGGGCGCAAGACGCCCTCCCGCCAGAGGTCGACGTGCGCGAAAGGGATATGTGCAGAGCCTCCTTAGGCGCCCACCGCATACCGGAGCATTACACGTTCGCCGTTCGCAAGGCCGGTTCGGAAGCGGTCGCCCCAAGTGTCCCAACCTTCCTCTGCGTACTTCGGACCCATCGCTTCGAGCATCGCGCCCTGCACCTCGGCATCCGTTTCCAGCGATGCGGTAGCCATGTGTTCGGGGGCGGTGCGGAAGGCGTCGTCCGAGTCCGTCCATACGCCGAATTCGCCGACCCAGAGCCGGGCTCGGGTGAGGTCCTTGCGGACGGCTTGGGCCCGCCAGGCGTCGTGTTGGGTGACGACGTAGCAGGAGCCTTCGTGCCAGCCGAACCACACCTCCGCCTTGCAGCGGCTCTCCTCGCCGTTGCTCTTGAGGGGCGTGATGTACACGAGCTTCGATGCGGTGAACGGGGTCGTGTCGGCCTGCGCCGTGCGACCGACGAGCGGCAGCAGCGGGGTGAGGGCGGCGCCGGCAATCAGATTCCTTCGCGCAATCATGCTGCTGGCCTCTGGTCCCCAACTATGGAGACGCGTTCGCCGTAGCGGGAGTGGGGGAAGTAGTCCCAGACGGCGTGGTGCTGGGTGCAGCGGTTGTCCCAGAACGTGAGCGTGTTCGGCCGCCAGTCCACCCGACACCAAAGCCGCGGCGTGGCGGCGACGTGCTGGTAGAGCATGTCGAGCACGGCGCGGCTCTCGGTGCGGCTCAGGCCGACGATGTGGGAGGTGAAGCCGGGGTTGACGTAGAGAATCTTCTCGCGGGTAACCGGATGGCGAATCACAACGGGATGCTCGTTCTTCGGATAGCCGCCAGGTGGAGGCGTGGACTTGTAGGCGCCGACATAGGGGCCGGCGCCGTCGTGAACCGCCGTCAGGTCGTCCAAGAACTCGCGAATCGACGGCGAGAGCATCTGATAGGCGAGGTACATGTCCGCGAACAGGGTGTCGCCGCCGCCCTTCTCCGGCGTCTCGGTGACGTAGAGCATCGAGCCGAGCGGCGGAACCTCGTCGCAGGTCACGTCCGTGTGCCAGCCGTCGCCGGAGGTGTAGGCGGAGTCGGCATTGGTCTTCACTGTCAGAATCTCGGGGTCGCCGCCGTACTTGTGCTGCATCGGATGCACATGCAGCCGCCCGAAACGACGACCAAACGCCTTGTGCTGGTCGCGATTGATGTGCTGATCGCGGAACACCAGCACCTTCCAGTCCATCCAGGCATCGTGGATGTCCTGCGCCTGCTCGTTCGAGAGCGGCTGCGCCAGATCCACCCCCTCCACCTCCGCCCCGATGTGCGGCGTGAGCGAATTCACCTCAAAGGTGCGGTACTCCGTGCGGATGTCGCCGGCCACAAACTGCCCCTCGCGTGTATTGAACATCTCCCGCCCCCGCGCCTCGCTGCGCTCGCCTTGCGTTGCCGCAACCATACAACAACGAACGCCGCCGCGGCTTCGGCGCCGCTAAGCGAGCAACGCCCTGTTGGCGTTTCGCGTGCGTTCGAGTCGATTGCCGATCAGGGCGCGGGTGTCCGGGCGGATGCCGAGCTGTGTGGCGACTTCTGGCCAGTTGTGGATGGCGTCCACGACTCGCTCGATTGCTTGCCGGGCGTCTGGCCAGCTGGCGAAACTCGCTTGGGCGGCGAGTTGCTGCATGGCCTTGAGCGGGGGTGCGCTGCCGTGGCCGAGGAAGGCGGTGGCGTGTTGGTCGTGGGGGGTGGGGCTGAAGGTGATGTCGTAGCAGGGCGAAGGTCGCCAGTGGCCGGCGTCGTCCTGCAGGAACGACCAGTTGCGGGTGTGGTCGTCTTGGTTGACGGCGAAGAGGTTGAATGCGGCCCGGATGAACTGCGCCTGGCCGACCGCCCGGTTCTCGCACAGGGCTTGGCTGGCGCGGATCAGGTCTTCGTAATCCATCGACGGTGCGCGGAAGTCGGCGTCGAGCAGGCCGCAGAGGCTGTGCATGTGCAGGCGGCCAGCCGGTGGCGTGCAGTCGAATCTCCCTTGCGCGAGCCATGCGGTGGCCTGGGTCCGAGCATCGGTGGGTACGGGCAACAACCGCCACTCGGGCGTTTCGATGCCGGCGTCTGCTGCCATTGTGAGGTAGGCGGCCTCGCAGAGGCCTTCCTCGTGTCCGAGCGGCAACGACGTTGACGTGAACTTGACGAGCCAAGGTGCGAGGCCGGGTGCGGGGCTGATGCGCGCTCGACTGCCGGGGGCGCCCTCCACCGGGAAGTACACGAGCGCCTTGGGACGGGCGCCGCCGGAACTGCCAGCCGCGGCGAGGAGCGCCAGGAGCTGGTCGCCCTCGCCGTCGAACAGCTTCTCGGCGTGGGTGCCGAACTCCCAGACCTCGGCCGCCTCGGCAAGTGCGGGCGCCAGGGGAGACGCAGGCGTGTAGCGGAGCGCGCCGACTCCCCGCTCGCCGACGAAGGAAAGCCGGTCCATCGCGGTCAACTGGCTCGGGGCGATGCCCTGCTGCCGGAACAGGCGATCCATCAAGAGCCGCCCCCAGCCATCCGGCAGCGAGTCGTCGAACACGCCGTGCAGACCTTCGTGGGGGGCGGCAGGGGCGCGATGCGATGAGCCATCGAACGGCAGCAGGAAGGGGGAGAGGCTCGGCTGGTCGCGCAGATAGTCCGGGTGGTATCGGAAGGAGACGCCCCGACAGCTCTGGGCCAGTTCGCCGACTGGCGCCGTCACGCCGGTGGAGAGGCAACGCGAGACGTGCAAGCGGCGGATGGGGGTGAAGTCCGTCATCGGTTGTGGATTCGCCCCCAGGCCGGGTTGGCGGGTTGTCGCGTGCCTACCAGGGGATTTCGTCGGGGAAGTAGCGGGCGATGAGGTCCTCGTAGTAGGGGCGCAGGGCCTTCTTGTCGGGTGGGGCGTCGTGCTTGGTGTAGAGGTCGTAGCGGCTGAACTCGCGCACCCACTCGAACATGCGGATGTCGCGTTCGTCCTTGAGGTGGTCGTAGGCCGGGGTTGAATGGCCGGGGTAGAAGCTGTGGTAGCGGATCATGTAGAGGGCTTCGGCCGGGAGGTAGTCCCTGGCAACGAGGTACATGTACTCGTCGTGTCCCCAGGAGAGGGTGACGTTGTCGAGGCCGCAGCCCGGCTCGTAGATGCCGACTGCGGTAGAGAGTTCGGGATTCGAGGCGTCGGGATTGGCGGCGAAGTACTCGGAATGGACGATGGCGTCGGAGAAGGCGCAGCCGAGGGGAAAGGTGTCGCCGGTCACGGCCCATTGCGGCTCGCCGTAGAGGCAGAGGATCTTGCCGAGGTCATGCACGAGCCCCGCGAGCACGAACCAGTCGGGCTGGCCGTCGGCGCGGATGCCTTCGGCGGTCTGGAGGCAATGCTCGATCTGCGACAGGCTCGTGTCCGGGTCGCTCTCGTCGATCAGGGTGTCGAGATGTTCGCAGCACTCCCACACGCCCATGCGCCGTTTCGCCAGCCGCCCGTACTCGTCGCGCTTGGTGCGGGCGAAGGCGAGGGTCTGGTGCTGGTGGTTGGCCTGGTAGAAGCGCCGCACGCCGGCATCGGCATTGGCGTAGTCGCGGTAGTCTGCCGTGTCCATCGGCGCCTCCATCCTGGCGGGTATGCTCTTGCGCCGATGCTACACATTCGAAGGTGGTGGCGTGACGCGTGCGCGCCTGACGGTAGTGTCTCGCTTTGGCTTGTGCAGTGTCTGGCGCCCTCCCCCAGAGTGGTCCCGGCAGGCAAGTCTGACGCAGTCGCCAGCTGTGGACGGCCATGCGCCACGTCAGGCGAATTCAAGGTGAGACACTATCCGCCTGACGGCACGATGGAGGGCACGATGCCTTGGGTTCCAGAGAGGGTGGAGGGCACGATGCGCGCGCTCCGGAGAGCGCGGGGCGCGAGTAGGTCGTCCGTCGCTGGATTGGCATGCAAAGGGGAAGGAGGAGGTGACCGATGTCCGTGATTGAAGCGATCAACGTCTCGCCGGCACACGGTCAGCCGCAGGCGCCTGTCGATGCCGCGCGGTTGACGGTGGCGGCAGGGCTCGTCGGCGATCGGCACTCGAACCGTCGGGCCGTGGTGTCGCTCATCTCCGCCGAGGAGGTGGAGGCTTTCAACGAGGCCACCGGGCTCGACATCACGCCAGCCGAGACGGGGCGCAACATCGTCACTCGCGGGGTGGACCTGAACGCGCTGGTTGCCAAGCGCTTCCGGGTTGCCGGCGTGGAACTCGAGGGCTTCGAACTGTGCGAACCGTGTGCCACGTTGGGGGGCCTGCTCTCTACGGATGAAGTCAGTGCCGCCGACGTGGTGCGGCGATTCACGCACCGGGCCGGGTTGCGAGCCACGGTTCGGGACGGCGGGTGGATCCGGGTCGGGGACGCGGTGACCGTATAGGAGAGCTCCGGTCGGGCCGATGCTTCTTCGGAGGAGGCGTCTCGCCCCTCCCTCGCGCCGTCAGGCGCGCCGCTCCGGCGAGGCTCGGCGTGACCGCCCGCCTCGGTCAAGGGCCACGCAAAAGGCTGGAGCGGATCTTGGCCGGAGGGATGTCGGCGGTGACCGAGACTTGGCCGATGCCGTGGCAGAGGACCAGGCGGATGCGACCGTCCACGACCTTCTTGTCCATGCCCATTGCCTGCAGCATGGCGTCGGGGTCCAGTTCGTTTGGGGCGATGGGGAGACCGGCCTGGGTCAGCAGGGCGCGGACTCGCTCTGCTTCGCCAGCCGGGGCCCGGCGCGATCGTTCCGACAGGTCCATGGCCATGACCATGCCGATGGCGACGGCTTCGCCGTGCAGCCAGGCATCGTAGTTCGTCAGGGCCTCGATGGCGTGACCGTAGGTGTGGCCGAAGTTGAGGATGGCGCGGTTGCCCTGCTCGCGCTCGTCGCCGGCGACCACTTGGGCCTTGATCTCACAGGAACGTCGCACGGCGTGGATGAGGGTGTCAGGGTGACGCGCCACGAGATCGTCCATGTGTTGCTCTAGCCATGCGAAGAAGCTGGTGTCGGCGATCACGCCATACTTGATGACCTCGGCAAGACCGGCGCGGAACTCTCGCTCGGGCAGGGTTCGCAGCACGCCCATGTCCGCCACCACGGCGCTCGGCTGGTAGAAGGCGCCGATCAGGTTCTTGCCGGCCGGATGATTCACCGCGGTCTTGCCGCCGACGGAGGAATCCACCTGCGCGAGCAACGTGGTCGGCACCTGGACGAGACCCACGCCGCGCTGATAGCTCGCCGCAGCGAAGCCGGCCACATCGCCCACCACTCCGCCGCCGAGGCCGATCAGGGTCGTCGTCCGGTTGTGTCGGAGTTCGACCAGGCGGTCGAGCACGGCGGACCACGTCGCCAACGTCTTGAAGCGTTCGCCGTCGCCGATCTCGAAGATGTCGAGCTGTGCCACGTTGGCGAGGCCCTGGCGCAGACGGTCGAGACAATGTCCACTTACCGCCGGATTGGTCACCACCATCGCCTGTGTGCGGATGAACGGATCGAAGTGGGCTGGGTCCTCGAGGCATCCCTCGCCGAGGATCACCGGATAGTCGCGGCCATCGCCGAGCGGCACGTTCAGGCGTTCGATCATCTGGCTCCCCCAGTCACGACATTTTGCGTCGCCTCAAGATGGCTTGCGCCGTGCCCCACTGTACGCCAGCAAGGCTTCATGCACCCGCTCCGCCACGCTTTGGGCGCTGCCCTCGTCGGTATCCACCATCACGTGCGCGACCTCTTCATACAGGGGCGTCCGCTGCTCTAGCAAGTCTGTGAGGCGTTGACGCGCATCCACCCCTTGCAGCAGCGGACGCCGGCGATCGTGTCGCGTTCGCGTGACGATGGTGTCCACCGTGCCGCGCAGATACACCACCACGCCCCGCTCGTGCAGGCGCTGCCGGTTCGCTTGCCGCAGCACCGCGCCGCCGCCGGTGGCGAGGACGATGCCTTGGCGGCGGCTGAGCGCATCGAGCACCTGTTCTTCGCGCTCGCGGAATCCGTCCTCCTCCTCGACGTCGAAAATCCAGCCGATGTCGGCGCCGGCGCGTTCCTCGATCACGCGATCAACATCGACGAAGGTGAGCCCCATGACATCCGCAAGCCGCCGGCCGACGGTGGATTTCCCGGAACCCATCATGCCGACGATGAACACGCTTTGCCGCGACATGGCTAGCCTGATGCAGGCGAAGTGGCGGCGATCTCGCCCGCCGCCGGTGCGGCCGGTGGCTGGTCCAGGACCGTCGGGGTGATGAAGATGAGCATCTCATGCTGGTCGTCGCGTTCGATGGAACGGCGAAAGAGGCGGCCCAGGAACGGCAGGTCGCCAAAGAACGGCGTCTTCGTGATGGAGGCGTTGCGGTCCGTGCGGGTGATGCCGCCGAGCACCACCGTTTCGCCGTTGCCGACGAACACCTGGGTGATGATCTTGGTGGTGTTGATGCTCGGCACGCCGTTGTAGAGGGTGCCTACCGTGTCTTGCTTCACGACCAAGTCCATGATGATGCGCTCGTTCGGCGTGACGTGCGGGACCACCTCCAACTGCATCACCGCCTCCTTGAAGGAAGTGGAGGTCGCACCCGAACTCGATGCCTCTTGATACGGAATCTCCACGCCCGATTCGATGGTCGCCTGCTGCTTGTCGGTGGTCACCACCTGGGGTCGGGCGATGATCTCGGCGTGGCCTTCCGACGCCAAGGCAGACAGCTCGAGATCCAGATGGTAGTCCACGGCGGTGAGCCCCACCCGCACTCGCGTGGCGCTCGGCAAGGTGTCGGCCAGGCCCACCACCCAATTGCCACTTTCGCCACCTTCTCCGGCGGAGCCTGTCACCGCGCCGGCGCCGCCGTATTGCAGTTCGCTTCCATCGTCCAGCACATCACGACCGACGCCGCCCCAGCGAATGCCCAGACGCTCCGAGTGGTCGCGGTTGACGTTGACGATGCGCCCTTCGATCGCCACCTGGCGCACCGGAATGTCGAGGTTGGCGAGGGCCGCGCGGAATCCCGCCAACCGCTCGACGGTGTCCGTCAGGACGACGGTATTGGTGCGCTCGTCCACCAGGGCCGCGCCCCGTTCGGACAGCACGGAGCCCGCACCGCTGCCGAGCAGCGCGACCATCTGCGCCGCATTGGCATACCGCACCCGGACGTATTCCGTCGTCAACGGCGCGAGTTCCGACAGTTCGCGCAGGTTCTCTAGCTCGGTTCGCTCTTGCGAGGCCAACTCGTCGGCGGGGCCGATCAGCAGTACATTGCCGTATTCGCGCTTGGACAACCCTTCGGTGCGGAGGATGAGGTCCAGCGCCTGATCCCACGGCACGTCTTCGAGCCGCAGCGTCATGGTTCCCGTAACCGAATCGCTGGTGATGAGATTGGCGCCGATGAAGTCGGCAATGAGCTGCAGGACACTGCGCACCTCCACTTCCTGGAAGTTGAGGGAGAGGAGTTCGCCAGCGTAGGAGCCTTCAGCCGGGGAAGCGTCCGTTGTGGGGGCTGCGGGGGCCGGCGCTGGCGTTCCCGAAGCCGCACGCGGCGCGCGCTGTGAAGAGCCCTCAGCCGGGGAAGCGTCCGTTGTGGGGGCTGCGGGGGCCGGCGCTGGCGTTCCCGAAGCCGCACGCGGCGCGCGCTGTGAAGAGCCCTCAGCCGGGGAAGCGTCCCGTGGCGCTGCCGCGGCGGGCAACGTCGGCGCACTGGCGGTTGCCGGGAGCGCGCGCTGTGAAGAGCCTTCAGCCGGGGAAGCGTCCGTTGTGGGGGCTGCGGGGGCCGGCGCTGGCGTTCCCGAAGCCGCACGCGGCGCGCGCTGTGAAGAGCCCTCAGCCGGGGAAGCGTCCCGTGGCGCTGCCGCGGCGGGCAACGTCGGCGCACTGGCGGTTGCCGGGAGCGCGCGCTGTGAAGAGCCCTCAGCCGGGGAAGCGTCCGTTGTGGGGGCTGCGGGGGCCGGCGCTGGCGTTCCCGAAGCCGCACGCGGCGCGCGCTGTGAAGAGCCCTCAGCCGGGGAAGCGTCCCGTGGCGCTGCCGCGGCGGGCAACGTCGGAGCACTGGCGGTTGCCGGGAGCGCGCGCTGTGAAGAGCCTTCAGCCGGGGAAGCGTCCCGTGGCGCTGATGGAGGGGGAATCGCAGGTGCCTCCTCCGTCGCTTCCGGTGGGTCTGCGCCGTTGCCCGAAGGCGCCAGGCCAATGCTCGCAAGCACCAAGGCCGCCCGCACGACAAAGGAGGGCCCGAGGCGCAGCCAAGGCCGCCGCACCTCCGGGACGACGCATGCGTTGCCCGTCTCCCAACGCCTCGCCACAGATCCCGGCGTGCCCGTTCCGATCGTCTGGGTCGTTTGCCGTTGCGTCATCGAAGAGTCCTTTATCCATCTTGGTCGTCAAAACCAGGGAGTGGGTCCGAGGGGGCCAGCAGTTCTGGAAGCGAACAGCCGACGCGTTCGCTATGGAGCGCTACCCCCCACCGGTTGCATGTGCCGCCGCCGTTCCATCCAAGCCCCGGCGCCGTCCGGCACGATCTCGACGATGTCGAGACCGCCTTCACTGAGGCGCACCACCCGACCGTGGTTCCTGCCGAGATGGCTGCCCACCACGACCCGGGCGATGCCTCCGTCCGGCGACTGCACCAGGGCAAAGAGTTCGCCGCCCTGCTTCACGAACCCCACCAAACGGAGTGTGCCGAGCGCGAATCTCTCCAGCGGCTCGCGTTCGCGGGCCAAGTTCGGACGCACATTCGAGGGTGGCCCCACGCGCTTTTTCGGCATCGGCGCTGGCAGCGAGAAGGGGCTGCGAAAGTCCGCCCCGGAGTAGGCGGCGGGGGCCGGTGGCGGTGGTTGGCGAGCCGTCGGAGCCCCCTTGCGCGGCATGGCATCGATGTCTCGCAGGAGCGCTTGCGGGTCTGGGCGATCGTCGCTGCAAGCCGCAAGCAGGAGGATGGCCAAGCCACGAACGAATGCCTGAAGGCCAACGCGGGCCCTTTGCGCGTCTCGCCAGCGCTGGGACCTCTGGAGGGAGGGCGTCTCGCCCTCCACTGGGCAGGCCTGCCGGCAGGCGAGGGCGACAGGATGCCCTCTCTCCGAAAGACATGGTTCCAGCGCTGCTCCAGTGCGAGCCCTGAAGGCTTTCATGTCGCGCCCCCCGCCGCTTCGCGGCGTCGCCATGTGCGAGCGCGAATGGTCAGTTCCAGCCGCTCGTTGGCGTCGCGGGGTTGCAGGCGGAAATCCTGCGGCGCAAGGATGCGCGGGAGTCGGGCGAGGGCCTCGAGAAAGGCGCCGATTTCGTGATAAGCGCCCACCACGGCGATGTCGATGGGCAGTTCCACATAGCTTGTGGTGGCGCGTTCCTTGCCGAGCGTGATGCGCTCGATTGCAAGCTCCTGTGCAAGCGCCGCCTGGCTGATGTCGTCGATCAGGGCGGGAACTTCCGCATCCCTTGGCAACTGCGCGAGCAGCGACGCGAAGCGTTCGGCGGCGCGGTGCCGTTCGGCCCGAGCCAGGGCCACGTCCACCGTGGAGGCGTGGACGCGCCGATAGTCCGCCAAGAGTTGGGCCTCGCTGCGCTCCGCCGCCGCAAGATCGCTCGCGCGTTGCCCCACATGCAGAACACCGCCGGCCGCCAATAGCCCGATACCGATGACAGCGAGCAGCGCCAGCCGCAGCGCAGGCGGCCACGCGCCGACGTTGCCGACATCAAGATCGACCTCCTGCAAACGCCTGAGCAAGTCCTGCGGCTGCATGGGCTCTACTCGGCAGCACGCGTGAGGCCAGCACCCATTGACCGCCCGGCACCGTCTGCCACCCGCCGAAAGCCAAGCGAGAACGTCACCGCGCCATCGTTGCCGTCCTCCTCGATGCCCTTCAGCGTCAGGCGCTCGAACCAAGGTGAACCGTCAAGGTTGCGCATCAGGGCGGATACGCCTTCGTTCGATTCCGCAGCGCCGGTCGCCTCGAACAGCCCGTCCGTCAGTGTCAGAGTCGTGTAGCGCACCCGCGCCGGCATGGTTGCCGCGAGCTCGGAGAAGGTCTGCACGGCGAGGAACCGCGTGCCGTGCATCCGCTCGATGGCATCGCCCTCGGCGAGCAGGACGCCTCGTTCGCCAAGCAACGTCGCGGCCGTGGCAACCTCGGCTTCGAGCGTGGTCAGCGCCTGCCGGATCACCGCGTTGCGGGCCTGTTGCCGCTCCGTGGCCGCATTGACCTGGGCGCCGGTCACGAGCACCAGCGCCACGGCTGCCGCCGTCGTGGCTCCCGCCTGAACCAGGAAGGCACGGTTCCGGCGGGCGCGCTCCCACTCTCGCCAGGGCAGCAGATTGATGTTCACGCGTCGAACCTCCTCAAGGCCAGGCCGCAGGCGGCGAGCAGTTCCGGCGCCGCGGCATCGAGTGCCTTCGCATCGAGGCGATGGGCCACCGTCATGTTGGCGAACGGCCGCACGACCGCCACCTCCGCGCCGGTCTCTTGCCGAACCATGTCCAGCATTCCGTCTTCGAGCGCGGACTCCCCCGCGATCAGGAACCGCGACGACGACTCGCCGCCTGCGGTGAAGTGCAAGTGCAGGAGCCGAGTGAGTCGTTGCCGGACGCTCTCCACGGGCGTGTCGTCGGCGAATCCCCAGCCGGTGTCCGTCGCGTCCTCTCGGCATTGCAGCGGCACCTCGGCGGTGCCTGCAAACAGCGCCATCGCCACGGCATCGGAGCGCAACTCCAGCAGAGCCATGCATTCGGCGTCCGTGGTCCATGCGCTGGCCAAGGCCCGGCGCATGGCGAGCATCCGAACATCGACGATGGCGGGGCGGAAGCCGCCAAGCGCGAGGGCCGTGCTGCAGCGCTTGACTTCCGCTTGCGGACAGGCCGCGAGCAGCACTTCGGCCATGGCCGGGTCGTTTGGCGACAGGTCGCCAACGGCGAAGTCGATAGCGGCGTCGGCGAAGGGAAACGGCAGATGGCGGTCTGCATCCACCTCGATCTGGCTCGCGACCTCCGCATCGGTGAAGGACGAGTCGAACTCGATCACCTGGGTCACCACCGATGCACCCCCTACCCCCGCGGCCGCTCGTCGTGCTCGGGGGCGGGCTCGCTTTGCGAGCCTGGCGATGGCGCTGCCGACCGCCTCCGCGTCGGCAACCGATGCTTCGTTGCTATCCTTCGCCTCAGGCGTCTCGGCATAGGGCTCGACGCCGAATGCGCGCACGCGGCGGCCTTCGCCGTCCGCCTCGAGCTCGACGAGGGCAACGCGGGTGGCGCCGATGTCGATGCCGACGAGGCCCGGCTGGTGCTTGCCGCCCATGAGTTTGCGGCCGGTGAGGTTCCTGCTGGCAAAGAGCCGGCGTGGTGAGAGGTTCCCGGAGCGCCACATGCGAAGCCTCGTTCGTTCCATAGCAAAGCGAATTCTCTGGCTCGCGGGGGTCGGGGTCTGTGCGACATCTCTGATGGCTGCGTCAGTCTTTCTCTATTTGGACCCGCAGATTCCGACCACTGAGACCTACAGCAAATACCGATTCGAAACGCCGCTCAGGGTTTTCACAAGAGATAACAAGCTGATAGGGGAGTTTGGCAACCGCCGCACGATCCCCATCGCGTTCGAGGACACGCCAAAGGCTTACATCGACGCCCTCCTCAACACCGAGGACAAGCGCTTCTTCGAGCATCGGGGGGTGGACATGATCTCGCTGGCCAACGACGTGGCGGGGCTGTTCTTCTCCGATGTGCGCACCGGCGCGAGCACCATCACGATGCAGCTCGCGAAGATCATCTCCTTCTCGCCGGAGCAGACCTTCATCCGCAAATTCAAGGAGATGCTGCTGGCGTTGAAGATCGAGCACGCGCTCACGAAGGAGCAGATCCTCGAGCTCTACATCAACATCGCGCCGCTCGGGAAGCACGCCTACGGCGTCCAGGCCGGTGCCCACACCTACTACGGCAAGCCGGTCTCGGAACTGAATCTGGCGCAGGTGGCCATGCTGGCGGCGATATCGAAGCGTCCGGGGGCGGGCAATCCCATCAACGGTCCGGAGTACGCCGTCCGGCGTCGCAATCTGGTGCTGCGACGGATGCTCGACCAGACATCCATCAGTCGAGAAGAGTACGAGGAGGCGGTGGCCGCGCCCATCACCGCGGTGGTGCATCGGCGCGAGTTGGACCTCGTGGCGCCGTTCCCTGCGGAATGGGTGCGACAGCAGTTGGTGGAGCGCTACGGCACCGAAATCTATGCCGGCTACGAGGCCGTGACTACCTTGGACTCCGGAATGCAGCTTGCGGCGCAGCAGGCGGTGCGAAGGGGCCTCGAAGCCTATGACCGACGGCATGGCTACCGCGGCGCAGCAGGTCGCGTTGCGTTGCCGCCGGAGTTCGCGTTGCCCCACTGGGGAGCGGTGACCGTGCCGGCGCCGGAGGAAGCGCGCGCCGAAGGGGATCCGCGGGCGGAGGCAACGGGCCGGCGAGCCGTGGAAGGCGTTGAGGCTGCGGCATCGGAGGGTTCTCCGCCGCCGTTCGAGAGCAGCGCGGCGTTCCGTGCCTTCGTCGCATCCGCCTTGGGCGACCATCCGGTGGTACACTACAAGGAGCCGGCGCTGGTGCTCGTCCTCGCCACCCGTCGGATGATGGTGGCGCGGGTGGATGCGACCACGCTGGTGCTGCCGTGGGATGGACTGCGCTGGGCGCGGCGCTATCTCGACGTCGATGCCATGAGTGCGCGTCCGCAAACGGCGGCGGATGTCGCCGAGGTTGGCGATGTCGTGTACATCGAACCGGGCGAGGGCGGCTGGCGGCTGGCGCAGGTGCCCGATGTCGCTGGCGCGTTGGTGGCACTCGACACGAAGAGCGGTGCCGTGCGCGCGATCGTCGGCGGCTACGACTTCGTCGGCAACCAGTTCAACCACGCCCTGCAGGCGCGGCGACAGCCCGGCTCAGGCTTCAAGCCGTTCGTCTATTCGGCGGCCTTGGAGAACGGCCTCACCCCGGCAAGCGTCTTCCTCGACGCGCCGTTGGTGTTCCGCGATCCAAGCACCGGCCGCACCTATCGGCCACGCAACGACAGCGGCCGCTACAACGGCCCCACACGCCTGCGCGAGGCGCTCTACCGCTCCATCAATCTGGTGTCGATTCGGGTGATGCTGCGCATCGGCGCCGACAACATCCTGCGCCATGCCGGCGCCTTCGGCTTCCCCACCGGGACCTTCCCCGACAACACCCAGCTTGCAATCGGCGGCGGCACGATGGGCGTGACGCCGCTGCAAATGGCGACGGCATATGCCGCGATCGCCAATGGCGGCTTCGCCGTGGAGCCGCACATCATCGAGCGTGTGCGCACCATCGACGGCGAAACGGTGTTCGAGCCGCCGCGCACCGCGGCCTGCGATCCATGTGCAGCCGGCGAGGATGGCGAACCGCCGCCATCCCCAGCCCCCCGCGCCATCTCGGCGCAGAACGCCTTCATCATGGACTCGATGCTGCGCGACGTGGTGCGTCGCGGCACCGGTCGCCGGGCGCTGGTGCTGGAGCGATCCGACATTGCCGGCAAGACAGGCACCACCGACGAAGCCGTGGACACCTGGTTCAACGGCTATCACCCGAACCTGGCCGCCACCGCCTGGGTTGGCTTCTCCCGAGCCCGCCCCCTGGGTGCCCGTGAATACGGCTCCACCACGCCCCTCGCCATCTGGGTGGACTTCATGCGCGAAGCCCTGGCGGAGGAACCCGTGGTGCAGCGCATAGCTCCAAACGGCGTGGTCCGCGCCCGGGTCGACGCCGCCACCGGCCAAGCCGCCAGCCCGGACAACCGCCGCGCCATGTTCGAGTATTTCCTGGCCGACAACGCTCCCCAAACCGAACCCACCGCCCGCCGCAACAGCACCGACACCACGACGGTAAGGCCAGAGGACATCTTCTAGCCCAACTTTACCAATTTGACGCCGTTTTTCGGCCGAATCGGTCGATTTTCGGCGGCGACACGGCGCGTCGCGTCGCCGTGCACACCTACCATTCGCTCGCGCTGGCGTTGACGGAACGCTCGATGGCGGTCCGGTCCGCGGCCGCGGGGGAAGCCGAGGTGGATTTCGATGGGGTGATCGACGAGGCGAACCGGCGGCTCCGCGGCGACGACGAGATCGTCGGCGTCGAAACGGAGGAACTGCGGGACCGCCTGCTGGCGGGGTTCGAGTACGTGCTGGTGGATGAGTACCAGGACATCGACGAGCGTCAGTACGAACTGGTCACGCACGTGGCGCGCCGCCCCGGGCAGGACGGCGACGAGCGGGCGACCATCCTGGCTGTCGGCGACGACGACCAGACGATCTACGAGTGGCGCGCGGCGAACGTGGAGTTCCTGCGGCGCTTCGAGGCGGACTACGGAGCGGAGCGATGCTACCTGGCGGAGAACTACCGCTCGACCGGCAACATCGTCGAGGCGGCCAACGCGCTGATCGGACACAACCGCGACCGGATGAAGACGGGACAGCCCATCCGGGTGGACCGGGCCCGGGCGGACGACCCGCCGGGCGGCGGATGGGAGAAGCGAGACGGGATCGCGCGCGGACGGGTCTCGGTGCTCGAGGTGGCGGGTGCGGCGTCGCAGGCGAGGGCCCTGCTCGCGGAGATCGAGCGGCTCCGGGGCCTCGACCCGGACCCGGACTGGCAGGCGTTCGCCGTGCTTGGCCGCTGGCGCAGCGAATTGTCGCCCGTGCCTTCCTGGAGGCGAGCGGGGTACCGACCCGCTGGGCGCTGCCGCGAAAGCAGCTGCCGCCGCTCACGCGGGTGCGCGAGTTCCATCGGCTTCTGTCGTGGCTCGGGGCGATGGGGATGGAGGATGCGGCCGTGGAGGACGTGCGTAGCCGCGTCGCCGAGATCTGCGGCGGGGAGACGCTCTGGACGGCCATGGCGGACCGGATCCTGGACGGCGTCGGAGCGGAGCTGGGCGGCCGCGCGCCGGCGGCGGACGTGGCGGAATCGGTGCACCGCGCGCTCGCCGACCACCGGCACTCCCACATCGTCGGAGACGGGGTGCTTGTCGGGACGGTGCATGCGGCGAAGGGACTGCAGTTCCGCCACGTTTCGGCGCTCGGCGGCGGCTGGCGCGCCAATCCCGGAGAAGAGGCGCACGCGAGATCGGCCCCGGCGAGGGAGGAGGAACGCCGCGTCTACTACGTGGCGATGACGCGGGCGGGCGGGACGCTCACTCTACCGACTGGACGATCCGGCACCGTTCGTGCGCGAGATCGGCGGGCGGCCCGTCCAACGCCGGAAGGTCGGCGTGTCCGGACCGGAGCGCGTGTCCGAAGTGCGCTACGAGATCCTCGGCAAGCGCGACGTGTACATCGACTTCGCGGCGGGAAACCGGGCCGGGGATCCCGCGCACCGGGCGCTGTCCGCGTTGCGCGCCGGGGACGAGGTCGAGCTCAGGCCGATCGGGCAGGACGGGGTCGGAATCGTGGACGGCGGCGGCACTCGGGTCGGCATGCTGTCGAAGGCCGCCGCCCGCCGTTGGCTGCCGCGGCTGGAGACGATCGGGACCGTGCGCGTGCTGTGCCTGGTGGCCCGCGTCGCGGAGGACGAGCAGGCCCGCGAGTACCGGGAGCGGATCGCCGTGCCGTCCTGGGAGTTCCCCATTCTTGAGGTGCGCGACACCTAGGCGATGTAGTCCGCCCAGGCGCTCATCAGTTCCCGGCGTTTCTCGAACAGGTCCGTGCGACGGTACGCGGCCTCGACGCGGTCGCTGTTGACATGCGCCAGGGCCAGCTCGCACACCTCGCGCGGGGCGTCCGTGCACTCCGCGGCCCAGTCCCGGAAGCTGGAGCGGAAGCCGTGCGGCACCGCGCCGATCTCCAGGTCGCGCAGCAGCGACGGCATGGTGGACTGGCTCAGCGTCCTCCCGGTCGGCGACGGGAACGCGAGCCCGCGCTGATCGGCGAGCTGCCGCGCGTCTTCGAGGACTTCGAGCGCACGGGGCGCCAGCGGAACGCGGTGCTCCCTGGCCGCCTTCATTCGCGCGGCGGGAATCGTCCAGACCGCCCCGGCGGTGTCGATCTCGTCCCACCGGGTTCCGCGAACCTCGCCGTTGCGGCAGGCGGTGAGCACGAGGAACTCGAAGGCGAGCACGGTGCCGCGGTACGCCCGCGAGCGGCGTACCCGGTCGAGCGCCGCCCCGACCTCGCCGTGCGGCAGCGCGCGCTGGTGCTGTTGCGGGACCGTGTTCTTCGGCAGCGCGGCCGAGATGGCGTCGCCCGCCGGGTCGTCCTGCCGGAAGCCTTGTGCGACCGCCCACTTCATCACCGCGGCGATGCGCTGCCGGACACGCTTGGCGGTCACCCGCTTGGTGGACCAGATGGGGAGCAGGACCGCCATCACGTCGGCGGTGTCGATCTCGTCGACGGGCTTGTCGGCCAGGCGCGGCATCGCGTAGTCGCGCAGGCTCGCCCGCCACTGCTGTTCGGACCGGGCGCGGTCCTTCCAGTTCCCCGCGTGAATCGCGATTACGGTCTCAAGCGCTTTCGCGAAGGTCGGAACGGTGGTCGATGTCTGGCGCGGGTCGCGCCCCTCATCGATCGCGCGGGCGTTCTCGAGCGCCCGTTCGCGGGCTTTGGCCAGCGTGACCACGGGATAGCGGCCGAGGCCGATGGTGGTGCGCCTGCCGCCGATGCGCACGCTCTGACCCCACGACTTGCACAGGCCGTGGCGGGACGAGGGCTGCACGAGCAGGGTAAGGCCGAGACCGCCGCGCCCGTCGCCGTAGCGTCCGGGGACGTTGACGGTTCTGACGAAGGTGGCGGTCAGCATGGTGGGTCGTTTCTTCATGTTTCGGTACTCCTGTCACGATGTAATTTTGCGTCGATGCAGTGTGCCGAAATGAGACGCGTAGATTCAAAAATTTTTTTTTATCAACCGGTTAAATGAACCTTGGGACATGTCCTGAAACGTCCAAAAACCCTGGGTTCGGTTTCCCCGCGTCCTTGCGAAGACCATCCGATGGCTATCAACGGCTGGAGGACAGGATGCCCCCTGCCAGAGACGAAGTCCTCCTCCGGGGGAGACGCCTTCCCTCCTGAAGGCGCGGCCCCTGCCGGCGTGGCATCATTCGCCAGCCAAGCAAAGGAGCCTCGACATGGCCAATGTCTTCATCACCTGGGGAGGCTGGAACGGCCACGAGCCGGAACAGACCGCCGCGATCTGCGCCGACGTGCTGGGTGCGGAAGGACACCACGTCACCGTATCCGACGACTTGGCGCCGCTGGCGGACGAGGACTTGATGGCGAAGCAGGACCTGGTGGTTCCGGTTTGGACCATGTCCACTATTGCCCGCGAGCAGGAAGCCGGGCTCCTGCAAGCCGTCCGCAAAGGCACCGGCTGCGCCGGCTGGCACGGGGGCATGGGCGACTCGTTCCGCAACAACGTCGAGTACCAGTTCATGGTGGGCGGCCAGTTCATCTGCCATCCGGGCGGCATCATCGACTACCGCGTCAACATCGCGAGCGACGATCCGATCGTCGCCGGCATGGAGGACTTCGCGATGAAGTCCGAGCAGTACTTCATGCACGTGGATCCCTCCAACGAGGTGCTGGCCACCACCACCTTCAGCGGCCAGCACTGGGGCGTTGACTGGGTGAAGGACGTCGTCATGCCCGTGGCGTGGAAGAAGCGCTACGGCAAGGGGCGCGTCTTCTACAGCTCCCTAGGCCACGTGGCCAGCGATTTCGACGTGCCGGAGGCAAAGGAAATCATGCGACGCGGATGCCTGTGGGCGATGCGGCAGGATCCGTAGCAGGGCGTACAGGGCTGGAGCGTAGGCTGCCGCAAGCCCCCCGAAAACCCGCGGTCCTTTGACTCTCCCCTTGGGGAGTCGAGGAGCCGCCTGACTTCCTTCGGAGGGGCACGCCGCACCAACCACCCTCGACAAAGTCCCGCTACCAACCTACCAACCCTCAAGATGCCCAACATCCCCAAGCGTGCGCACGCTCCACTCTTCCGCATGGCCGCGCGCATGGCCGCGCGCATGGCCGCGCTCGAAGACGCTGATGCTCGTGTTGTGAATATGAAAGCGGGGCGGGACCTCCTGCGGCAGGCCCAGAACATGCTTGGCGAAGGCGATCAGGACGCCGCCGTGGCTCACGGCCACGACACGCTCGCCGGGATGGCGCGCTGCGATGGCGTCGAACGCCGTCACCACGCGGTGAAGCAACTGGCGCTTGCTCTCCCCGCCCGATGGGGCGAAGTCGATGTCGTCAGCAGGGATCGCTTGCCGCACCTCGTCGTGACTGCGGCCTTCGTATATGCCATAGCCGAGCTCGCGCAGCCGTGGCTCGCTGGCAATGTGGTGGTGTCCCGGCACGGCGATCAGCTCGGCGGTGCGTTGCGCTCGCTTCAGGTCTGAGCAATACAGTGCCGATGCGGTGCAAAGCGCGCGAATGCGAGGGGCCAAGGCCCGCGCTTGTGCTTCGCCATCGGCGGTTAGGGGACTGTCGCTGTGCCCCTGACAGAGATTGCGCGTGTTGTAGATGGTCTCGCCGTGGCGCGCGACGATGAGTTCCGTCACCATCAAGGCAGCGTAGCACCCGAAGCGGGGCCAGCGCCGTAGAACTGTCGAGTTGGAGAACGACGGCCTCGGCCGCCTCAACCGCCAACGTGGGTGTGCCGAATCAGGCGTTCAAGGCCAGACGCCAACGCGCGGCTCGGTCTTGCCGAGCGGCTTGGCGACGGTCCCGGCACCACCGCGACATTCGGTGTCGTGAACCTGGGCGGTACGGAACCACCCTACGTCAACATCGCCGGCAGCTGCGACCCCGGCTCGGCGGACCCGCGGGCGATGGGTGTTCACGCCACTACACGCCACTAAGAGGCACGGTTCGGCGACTGATCCCCACCTCGGCCATGACGCGAATGGCGAGCGGATGGTGGGTGATGCCTTGGGGGCGAGGGCATCCTGCCCTCTGCTGCACGCCCAAAAGGTGCGTCCGTTGAGGAAGGCAACGCCATCTGAACCGGCGCTGTTGCACCTGCCCAATACGCGACACCCTGCTGCGCCTCTCGGCGCGAGCGAGGGCAGGATGCCCTCGCCCCCCCAAGGCCCCCGGGCCCTTACGCCGCTTGCAGTTCTGCGAGCAGCGCTTCCTCGTCGGGGAACTCGCCGGTTTCGTGCTTCGAATACACGAGAGTGCCGTCCACGTGGACGTCGAAGATGCCGCCCGATCCTTCGATGAGCACGGGCTCCGCATCGAAGGCTTCGCGCAGCTTGGCAGCCAGACTGACCGCTTTGGGTTTGTAGTTTCAGGACATGCAGAACTTGATGGAAATGTCCACGGTTGTGCCTCCTTGGGTTTGTGGTGGCGATTCGTGGCGAGCCTACGCCCGCTGGCGGCCGCGCGCAACGCGCTCGCATCCGGCAAGCGTCAGAGTCCAGTGTCGCCCAGCCAGTCGATGGCGGAGGTGATGAATGCCACGGTGGCGGATGCGAACAGCACGGCCAGGAGGGCGTGCAGCGGCTTGACCGAACGGGCGAGCAGGGCGAAGCAGGTCACGGCAAAGGCGACGCTGCAGGCGTAGCGCAGCTCGTTGAGCCAAGGCATGCCAAGCACGCCTTCGGCATCCTCCTCAGCGGACGGAAGCAGAAAGACATCCATGTCGATGCTCGCCGGTGGGTCAATGGCCACCAGGAGCGCTCCGATCCAGGCGTTGGCAGTCATGGCCCAGAACGCGAGGCTCACGGCACGGGCCACCAGCGCGGGGCGCAGCGATTCCTGCAGCCACAACAGCATGAGCGAGCAGCTAAGGGCGAACAGGAACATGAAGCCGAGCAGCAGGAGCGCCACCGTGGCGGCGGTCACATAGGCAGCGAAAAGGGCGATGGCGGCCACGTCCGGCGGCACATCCCGGAACAGGCTTTCGGTGGCGACCACCGTCATCATCGCGAACCCGATCAACCACAACGCCCACGGCGCGCCTGTCGCGATCCACGGCGCGAGGTGAAATCCGTGCGCCAGTCTGGAGTGGCTGGCTGGGCCCATGACCGGGCTCATCGGCCCAGCCCCCGGCTTTCCGCGAGCGGCACCGTGACGTATGTCTCGATGCCGGCTGCGAATGCGAGCGCGACCGCGCCAAGGCTTGCGACCGGCCAAAGGCGGGCTAGCTGACGGCACTGCGCACCGAGGCGCACTTCGTTCGACAGCCATGCACGGCCGAGCCGAAGACCAAGGATGCCGACCGCAGCGGCGACGAGAAAGGCGGACACTTCGAGTACGCCGTGGGGAAGAAGGAGCCGCGCGATGGACGTGGCAGGGGCGCCTGCCGTGGCGGCGAGAGCGATGGTCTGGCCAAGGTGGACGCCATTGAAGAGGGTGACGACAACCGTGCTGATGCCGAGCGACACCAGGCCGCACAGTAGCCAGCCATAGACGGCGAGGTTTCTGCCGAGGATGCCGAAGTAGAGCTTTCCGCCGACGGGGCCGGAGGTGGTCGCGGCATCGGCGGCTGCTGCCTTCGGCAGGGCTTCGTGGGATGTTGGGGCAACTTGGGTGGTGAAGCCGAACCCAAGCATTGCGCCGCCGGCCCACAGCGCGAGGGCGATGGCCAGATTTCGGATCCAGGATTTGTGGTCCATGAGTCTTCTCGCTGGGCGATTGGGGTGTGAAGGCACCGGGCCAGGCTGCTCGGTGCCGGGCAATGTTGGAACGGGTCACGGCGTGCCCCGAATGGGGCCGCCGCTGGCCCATCAGGCGGTCACGATCCAGCCCACGTGTAGCCAGCGAGCGCCGCGCCCGTGTCGTACACACCGGACCAGACCGCGTCGAAGCAGGCGTGCATGAGCCTCCGACGACAGTGCCAGTGCCGACGCCAACGCGGCAACAGCGAAGGCTGCGAAGGCTGCGAAGGTGGTTTTCATGCGAGTCTTCATTTGCTTCTCCCTGAGTGATGAATCGCTCGTCCATCCTGCACCATTCCAAAAGATAAAAAAGCCAGACTTTTGCCATTTCATGTAGGAAATTACCTACCTTTGGCTTACTTTATGGATATAAATTCCTATGTACTTCTAAAGTATGGAAAGTTCATCCCCGAACGGAGACGTTGGAGACGGTCACTCTCCAGGAGAAGGAGAGCATCTTGCCCCCATCGCGCCGCAACGCGCATCTGGCAGGACAGGACGGCTCGGGCTGGGGCAAGACGTTGCCGGAAGGCAACGGTTCTTGTGGCGCTAGCCCGACTTCGACAACTCAGGGTGTTTCCAGGCTGATTCGGCGTGATATCGACGGATGTTGCGTTGCAAGTGCCTGTTTTCGTTGACCGGCGATTCGTGGAACGGGCTGTAGTGCCGACCTTGGTCCTTGACGGGGCCGCGCGTTCGGGCAGGCTGTCGGACCATGTTCGTGCGCGCCAGGAGACGCTTCAAGGACGGCAAGGAGCACCGCTACTGGAGCGTCGTGGAGAACTGCCGCAACCCCGACGGCCGGGCGGTGCAGCGCCAAGTGCTGTATCTGGGCGAGATCGACGACAGCCAGCGGGCGGCGTGGTGCCGGTCGATCGAGATTCCGTGCGGCGCGTCGGGTTCCAGGCCGGGGGCGCTGTTCCCGGCGGACCGGGAGGCGCCGGAGCTGGACTGCGAGGTGGTGCGCATCGAACTCGGAGGTCTGCGGCTGCGGCGGGCGCGGCAGTGGGGGGCGTGCTGGCTGGCGCTGGTGCTCTGGGAGCGCCTGGAGCTGGACCGGTTCTGGCGCCCGCGGCTGCCGCCGAGCCGGCAGGGCACGCGCTGGCTGGACGTGCTGAAGACGCTGGCGTGCTGCCAGCTGATCGATCCGGGCAGCGAGTGGCGGCTGCACCGGCACTGGCACGAGCACAGCGCCATGGGGGATCTGCTGGGCCGGCCGGCGCAGGTGGTGGGCGGCCACACGCTGTGCCGCTGCCTGGACAGGCTGCTGGTCCACAAGCGCGCGTTCTTCTCGTTCCTGCGGGAGCGCTGGGAGACGCTGTTCGACGCCCGCTTCGACGTCCTGCTCTACGACCTGACGTCCACCTGCTTCGAGAGCGACCCGCCGTTCGACGACAAGCGCCGGTTCGGCTGCAGCCGCGACAAGCGCCCGGACTGCGTGCAGGCGGTGATCGCGCTGGTCGTCACCCCGCAGGGCTTTCCGCTGGCCTGCGAGGTGATGCCGGGCAACACCAGCGACAAGACCACGCTGGCGGACTTCCTGGAGAGGATCGAAGACCGGCACGGCCGGTCCGACCGGGTCTGGATCATGGGCCGGGGGATCCCGACCGAGGAGGCGTTGGCGGCGATGCGGGCCGGCGATCCCCCGGTGCGCCATCTGGTCGGCACGCCCAAGGGCCGTCTGACGCGGCTGGAGAAGTCGTTCGCGGGGCTGCCCCGGCGCGAGGTCCGCGAGTCCGTCGAGGTGAAGCCTCTGGCCGAGGACGGCGAACCGTACATCCTGGCCCAGAGCCGGGCGCGCATCGCCAAGGAGCGCGGCATGCGGCGGCGGCGCCTGAAGAAGCTCTGGCGGCGTCTGCACGAGCTGCGCGGGCAGTCGTTGAAGCGCGACGAGCTGCCGCTCGGGCTCGGCGCCGCGAAGAAGGAGGCGGGGCGCGCGTGCCATCTGGTCGAGATCCGCCTGCCTGCGGCGGACGAGTCCGTGACCCCGGAGACCTTCGCCTTCGCGCTGCGCCGCGACCGGCTGCGCCGGGCGAGACGCCGCGAGGGGCGCTATCTGCTGCGCTCCAATCTCACCGGCGAGGACCCCGCCACGCTGTGGCGGTACCACACGCGGCTCACCGAGATCGAGCAGGCCTTCAAGGAACTCAGGCACGACCTCGCCGTCCGTCCGGTCTTCCACCAGCGCGAGGACCGGATCGAGGCGCACATCTTCGTCGCCTTCGTCGCCCACTGCCTGCACGTCACCCTGAAGAACCTGGCGCGGCCGCGCGCGCCGGGCCTTGCGCCCAGCGCCATTCTCGAGAAGTGCTCCACCATGCAGATGGTGGATGTCCATCTGCCGACCACCGACGGGCGGCACCTCGTGCTGCCCCGCCGTACCGACCCGACCCGCGATCAGCCACTGCTGCTTCATCAACTCGGTCTGGAACTGCCGGAACAGCCGCCCCCTCGAATCTCCGCCTGACCCGCCGCCCGCGCCAACCGCCCGGCACCTTGTAGTGCCGACCTTTCGTGCCCGTGGACAATGAATCAACGACTTACACGCGTGAAACGGTTGAGTTGTCGAAGTCGGGCTAGTCCAGGCGCTCCTGGAGTCGCGCCAGGGCCTCGATTCGCGCCTTGTAGCTCGGGTGGGTGAGAGTGCGCTGGCCCATGGGCATTTCGGTCAGTTCGGCCATTCTTGCCAATGCCTGGGCAAGCGGGCGGGTGTCGCCCATCATGGTGGCGGCGACCCGGTCGGCTCGATACTCGAGGCGTGGCGAGAGGATCGCCTGCAGCGGGAGAAGGGAGACGGCTGCGCCGACGAGCAGCAGGCCGAAGCCCGCCGCCATGCGCGCGCCGCCGGCGTTCATGAGCGGGCCCGAGACGAGGATGATCCATGCCGCGAGGCAGGCCGATCCGGCGATGCCGATGAGCGTCAGCCATGCCATGTCGCGGTTCACGACATGGGCGACCTCGTGCGCTATGACGGCCTTCAGTTCGTGCGGTTCCAGGTTCCTGAGCAGTCCTCCCCCGACCACGATCAGGTGGCCGAACATGCCGGCGGTCGCCATGGCGTTGTTCAGGTTGGTGTCGCGCACGCGGATCCTGAAGCGCGGGATTCGACCGTCCCTGCGGGCTTCGCGCAGCCACGTCCTGACTTCCGACAGCTCGTCGCCCCTGATTTCCCTTGCCTTCCGATACTCGATCCAGGGCCCGATCTGGCCCTGGTAGATCGGCAGCCCCACGACGGGCAGCAGGACGACGAGCATGGGCCACCATGCGAAGAGGTTCAGGCCGAGAAGGACCCAAAAGCCCGCGAACATGATGGCGGTCGCCACGCCATGGATGAGATGGTTCCCGACGACGATGGGGACAGGTTGGCGATCGTCGTTGTCCCTGCGCGTCGTCCAAAGAAAGAGAGACGCCAGCACATCCACGAGCAGGACTCGGGTCGCCAAGTACACAAGCACCCCGGACAATGCGCCCAGGACGGCGCCCCGTTGCCATCCCACAGGTGGGAGGATGGAGACGATGACATCCAAGGCGGCAAGAAACGGTGGGGTTGCCGCGGCCAAGAGCGAGGCAAGGAACACGAGCCCGCCCATGGCCGCGGCGATGTCGAGGGAGTCCGACCGGGTGCGCGCCGCCCTTCGCCGCAACGCCGCCAGCGCGCCGGCGGAGAGGACCGCAATCGCGACACCTGCAATCGAGTACACCACGACAGTGCTGCTCCCTCTACCTCCGAAGTGCGATCACAGGCCGCCGATGGCCGCGCCTCCCATCGCCCCGACGGGCCCACCGAGAACGGCACCGATCTTGCCGCCGATCTTGGCTCCCAGCCACGCGGCTGCCAAGCTGCCACCGGTTGCCCCGGCAGCGGCAAGGGCATTCTGGACGTAGCCGTTGTCCGTGAACGCCGCGGCTATCCCATACCCGAGTTCGGCGGCCGGAACCGAACCGTCCTCGGGCGCGAACGCCCCTGCGGACGTTGCCAGCCCAGCCACCACCAGAGCTCCTGCTGCAATGCGCTTCTTCATGCTTTCCTCCTTGCTTTCGCTTGAATGAATCAGCGCGGGCATTGTGGCTGGAGCCGGAAGATAAAAAAGTCGGACTTTTGCCCGACTGTCGTAGGAAAAGGCTGAAAATCACCTGCACGGGCCGCCTTGCGCTGAAAATCCCGCCGATCGGGGCGATTTCGCGGCTCAATACCGCCCACCAAGCCTCGAATGATCCCAAGTGATATACCGCTCCGGTCGGAACCGCAGCACCACCCGCTTGGGCGCGGTGCCCGACACGGCCTCGCGCAGCTTGTCCCACTCGCCTTCGGCCAGTTCCCGCCCCTTGGCGTTGATGGCCGCGAGCGTGTCCTTCACCTCTTCCAGCTCGTCCACGATTTCGCAGGTGGCGTGGATCATCACGCCCTTGAGTTCGGCGTATTCCTCGCCGGTCTCCACCAGCAGCGTCGCCTTGGGATCCCTTTGCCAATTCAACACCTTCTGGCTCTTGCGGAACGTGGTGCAGACGATGGAACCATCGTCCAGCACGGCGAACCACATGGGCATCGCGTGCGGATAGCCGCGCCGCCCGTTGGAGACGATGATGAGGGTCTTCTCGGTGTTGAGGTAGTCGCGCACCTCGTCGGCATCGAGTTCGATCAGCTTGCGGCGGGAGGGCATCGCGCTCGTCCTTGCGGCTTCGACAAAGCCGGGCAAAATACCTGCAAGCGGCTGATTTTGAAAGGGCCGCACGGCCCGTTGCAAGCGAACGCGCGAACGGAGGGTTCGTTGGCGTCGCTCAGCACCGCTGCGTCGCGCCTTGTACAGCCCATGGGGAGAATTCTGCTCGGATGGCCTTGTCGTGCTCGCCCAGGGTTGGGAGGCGGGTGCGCGGTTCGTCCCTTGCGGCATCGGGGTGTGCCGGCAGCCGCACCGGGCCCGTCTCGCTGTCGATGGTCCAGCGTCGCAAGGCGGCATGCTCCGAAAGCCCCGCCACGTCGTTCACCGTGCCGTAGGCAATGCGGGCCGCGCGCAGCCGCGCCTCCATTTCCTTGCGGGTGAAGCGCGAGAAGCAGGACTGCACCATGCCGTCCACCTCGGCTCGACGCTCGGTGCGGGCGCTGTTGCCGGCATAGCGGAGGTCGCTGGCAACGTCTGGCCTTTCCATCACTTCGCCCGCGAGCGCCACCCATTCGCGTTCGTTTTGGATGGAGATGACGAGTGTGGCACCGTCGGAGGTCTGGAAGCCGCCGTAAGGGGTGATGTTGGGATGCGCGAGGCCCACCCGCTGCGGCGCGTTGTCGGCGTAGTCGTAGTGCAGCAGCGGCACGGTCATCATTTCCGCCATCACGTCGAACAGCGATAGCTTGATGGCGGAGCCCTTGCCGGTACGTTCCCGCAGCGCGAGCGCTTCGTTGATGGCGAGGGCCGCCGCCATGCCGGAGGCGAAGTCGCAAACGGAAACACCCACGCGGCCGAACTCCCCCGGTGCGCCGGAGATGGAGACGAGGCCGGATTCCGCCTGCACCAGCAGGTCGTATGCCTTCATGTCGGCATAGGTGCCATTCTCGCCATAGCCGGAGATGTCGCAGGTGACCAGGCGCGGGAAACGCTCGCGAAGTTGATCGCTGCCAAGGCCAGCCCTCGCCGCCGCGCCCACGGCAAGGTTCTGCACGAAGACATCGGCCTTGCCAAGAATGCGCAGCAAAAGGTCGCGGTCCGCGGCGTCCTTGATGTTCACAGTGAGGGATTCCTTGCCCCGGTTGGCCCAAGCGAAATAGGTGGACTGGCCGTTGGCGGCGGTGTCGTAGTCCCGGGCGAAGTCCCCTTCCGGGCGCTCGAGCTTGATGATGCGGGCGCCGGCATCGGCAAGGCGACACGTGGCGAGCGGCGCCGCCACCGCCTGCTCGAGGGCGACCACCAGCACTCCGTCTAAAGGGCGCGGCATATGCGGGCTCCCTTGGGCAAAGGCGCGGATTGTAAAGGGCAGGGTCGTTCCAAGGCGGGCGACGCATTTGTCGCATTTGTCGCATTTGTCGCACTTGGGAGTGCCTGCTGCGGAGAAACGCATGGCGGCGCGCTCCTCGTGTGGCGAAGGCTAGGAATCCCTGATCCCCGGATAAGGATTTTGTGGGTTTGTCGGAGAATCCCGGCGCACAAGGCGGGTATGGGAAAATGGCGGGGTAGCCGGAGAGCACCTGCGAGGTGAAGCTTGCGCAAGCGGAAGATCCGTCCTCCGAAGGTCGAGATGGACTTCACGGACCTGAACCTGACCGCCTGCGGCGGTTCCTCGATTCTCGCCCAGACGGCCCGGCGGCACGGTCTGTTCGAGCTGCTCGACAAAGCGGTGCGGGTAAAGGTGCGCAACCGCGGCGCGACGGACGCGGAGACGCTGTGGGCGATGATCGCCAGCCTGGCGCGGGGCGACGGCGCGCTGTCGGATCTCGACGCGCTGCGCGCGGACGCTGCTCGGGCTGCGCAACGTTCCGGAGTCGCGGCGTGCCGGCGAGTGGCTGGCGCGGCTGCGCCCGGTCGACGTCAAGGGTCTGTGGGAGGCGGCGCGGCGGTTCGCCGAGCGGGTGGCTCCGCTGGTCGTGGCGCGCGAGGTGGAGACGAGGGGCTGCGTTCCGGTGTTCCTCGACGCCACCGGGATCGAGGTGGACGGTGCGCTGTTCGAGCGGGCGCGCAGGGACTGGGAGGGCCGGCGCGGCCACTGGCTGCACGCGGTGTTCCTGGGCGGGCTGTGGTCGGCGGGGCAGCTGTGTCCCGGCGGCGGGCGGGTGACGCTGAACTGGCGGACACTGCTGGAGTGGACGGCCGGGATGGTGCCGGCGGGGACGCCGGCCTGGCTGCGCGCGGACAACGCCTGCTGCAAGGGGGACCTGGTTCGGCTCTGCGCCAAGAACGGCTGGGACTGCTCGATCAGCGTGACGAACGACCGGTGGCGGGCGCCGGCGCTGGAGCAGCTCGAAGGGCTGCCCGACGGCGTCTGGACGGACATCGGCATGGAGGAGGCGGTCTTCGCGACGCACCGCCCGGCCGGGTGGGACGCGGAGCAGCACTGCGTGGTGGTGCGGCGGCGCGCGGAGAACGGCCAGGGCCTTCTGGTTCCGCACCACACGGTGATCCTGGTGTCGCGCGACGACCTGCCGCTCGACGAGCTGGTGCGGCGGCACCGCGGCAAGCAGGGGTCTGCCCTGGCGGGCAGGTTGGAGAACGCCTTCAAGGGGCCGCTCACCGACCTGGGCCTGCACCACCCGCCGTGCCGCGGCTGCCGTGCCAACCAGGCGTTCCACGCGCTCGGCTGGATTGCCCAGGCGCTGCTGCGGGCGGTGCAGTTCACGGCGCTGCCGAAGCGGGCGCGCAGGCACGGCCTGCGGCCGGTGATCCGGCACGTGATGCGCACCGCGGCGTACATGGTGCGCACGGTACGCCGCCTGGGCGTGCGCTTCGCCAGGACCAACTTCCACCTCGACTGGCTGTACGAGGCGATGGCGAGCCTGGAGGCCCGCGCCCCGCCGACCGCGCTGGCGGCCTGACCGATCCCCGCTGGTTCGACGCCGCCCCGGCGGAGACGCGCTCGCCCGCGAGCCGGCAACCGGCGCTGGGAAGCCCGCATGCAGGCCTGTCCACAGCCGTTCCTGCCGCGACGACGGCGTCGGCGCGGTGCCGGGAGCGTCTCTTCCGGAGGCAAAGACCCCTCAACCCGGCCAATCCTCTACCGCCGCACCGTTAACAGGGGATCGGGGTAGGAATCCGCCATATACATCCACCGGCGAGGGCGGGATAATGGCTCGTTTGCGCATCGTGTGCGCCTTAAGCGGTGCGCCGGGCGGAACAGGGTCTTAAGCGGAGGACGAGTGACAGACATCGCGCAACTTACCGAGTCGGTGGAAACCCTCAAGGTCAGCTTCGAGGATCACCGCTACATTTGCAGCAACCAGATCGCCACGGCGGTTTATCTCGCCTTTCACCTCCGCAAGCCCGTCTTGATCGAAGGCCCGCCCGGCGTCGGCAAGACAGAACTCGCCAAGACCACCTCGGAACTCTTCGCGCTGCCGCTCATCCGCCTGCAATGCTACGAGGGCCTCGACGAGGCCAAGGCGATCTACGAGTGGAAGTACGGCAAGCAGCTCCTCTACACGCAGGTGCTGAAGGAAACCCTCGACGAGGTGCTGCAGGGCGCCCAGGGCTTCGCCGAATCCGTCACCCGACTGCACGAGTTCGGCGACATCTTCTTCTCCGAGGAATTCCTTGAACCTCGCCCGCTCCTGAAGGCGCTGCAGCAAGAGGAAGGCTGCGTGCTGCTCATCGACGAGGTGGACAAGTCCGACCACGAGTTCGAGTCGCTCCTGCTGGAGATCCTCTCCGATTTCCAGGTCTCGATCCCCGAGATCGGCACCGTCAAGGCACACCGCGACCCGCCCATCGTCTTCCTCACCAGCAACAACACCCGCGAGATTTCCGACGCCCTGAAGCGTCGCTGCCTGCACCTGTACATCCCGTTCCCGGATGCCGACCTCGAGCAGCGCATCATCCACGCCCGCGTGCCGGAGATTCCACCGGAACTCAGGCGCCAGCTCGTCACCTTCATCCAGGATTTGCGCGAGCTGGATCTGAAGAAGGTGCCCGCCATCTCCGAGACCATCGACTGGGCACGCACGCTCCTGCTGCTGCACACCGAGACGCTGGATCCGGAGCTCGTGCGGGAGACCCTGAACGTCATCCTCAAGTTCCAGGAAGACATCGAGAACGTGGACGCAGAGATCACCGCCCTCACCAGCAAGGCCGTGAAGGCGTAAGGCGAGGCCGAGGGACGGCCGGCAAGGGATGGATCGAACGCTCACCAGCTTCATCGCGGCGCTGCGCAACGCGGAGGTGCGCATCTCGCCCGCCGAGACGCTCGACGCCATGAGCGCCCTTGAGCTGGTGGGCTACCGGGACCGCGAATTCCTCAAGAACACCCTCGCTCTGGTTCTGCCCAAGACGCCGGACGAGAAGGAAACCTTCAGCGAGACATTCGACTCGTTCTTCTCCTTCGACGACGTGAGCGGCACCGCGGTGCCGGCGGAAGCCACAGAGGAAGGCGAAGGCGGTGGCGGTTCCGGTGAAGGTGGCGAAGGCCAGGGCGAGGGCAGCGCCGGCGGCGGTGGCGGCAAGGGACGCAAGAAGAAGGGCAAGTTCGCCGCCGAGGAGGAAGAGGAGGAGGACCTCGGCCACGGCGAGACCAGTGATCCGCAGTCGGTGCTCGGCAGGCTCCTCATGCAGGACAGCACCGTGGAGCTCACCATGCGCATGGCCGATGCGGCCAAGGCGGTGGCGCTCGAAGAGATTCAGGTCTTCACCCAGAAGGGCCTCTACACCCGCAAGATCATGGAGGAGATGGGCCTCACGGAGCTGCAGCAGGAGATCGGTGCCGCCAAGCAGAGCCGCCGCGTGCCGGATCGCCGCATGGCGCAAGAGCTCGGCAAGCGCCGCGACGCCCTGCGAGAACAGGTGCGCGACTATGTGGAGCGCCAGTTCCTGCTCCACGCCGATGCCACCGGGCGGCGCCTGCGCGAGGAACTCCTGCGCAAGGTGAAGCTCTCCAACGTGGAGCACCGCAACTTCCGACTGATTCAGGAAGTGGTGTTCCGCATGGCGAAGAAGCTCGTCGCGATGCATTCGAGGCGACGCAAGGTGTTCCGGCGCGGCCAGCTCAACGTGCCGCGCACCCTGCGCCACAACATGAGCTACGACGGCGCCATCTTCGACCTGCACTGGAAGTCGGTGAAGGTGGATCGGCCCAAGGTGTTCGCCATCTGCGACGTTTCGGGCTCCGTCGCCAACTACGCCCGCTTCATGCTGATGTTCCTCTATAGCCTCGACGAGGTGATGCCGAAGGTGCGCTCGTTCGCCTTCTCCTCGGACCTTGCCGAGGTGACGGACCTGTTCGAGCGCAACCACATCGAGGACGCCATCGCCAAGACCCTGCGCGACTACAGCGGCGGCTCCACCGACTACGGCCAAGCCTTTGCCGACTTCCGCAAGCACTGCATGGACGACGTGGACGGCCGCACCACCATCATCATCCTGGGCGATGCCCGCAACAACTACGGCGACCCCCGCACCGACATCCTCAAGGAGATGTACGACCGCTCCAAGCGCGTGCTCTGGCTAAACCCCGAACCCCGCGCCACCTGGAACATGGGCGATGCCGAAATGCGCAAGTACACGGCCTACGTGCACCAGGCGGAGGAATGCAACTCCCTGATGCACCTCGAACGGGTGGTCGGCAACCTGCTGAGGACGGTCGCTTAAGGCCCGCATCCAAGCCCTTCCGACGAGCGGTTCCTTCGAGGGCCCCTCCCAAAAGGAAAGCCAACCGGCGATCGGCTGCCCAGAGGGTGGACTTTGCCGTCAGTAAGGTCTCGCGTCCAACGTGCGACTGCCGCGCAGCGGCTCGCAGGTCCATTGCGAGTTGACCTCCGTGCCGTCAAAGACCAAGTTGCGGCACTGGGTGGCTTCGTCGATGAAGCGGCATTGCAGGCTCTTGAAATAGAAGCTCCAGGTACTGCCCTCGTCAGACTCAAGGCGGCAGGCGACCCGATGTTGGTCGTTGCCGTATCGGGCGCTGTAGTCGGCGACGATGGCCTGCACCACATCCGGCGTGTAGCGATCCGGCAGTCGCGCCATCGAGTCCTTGAAGTAGCGGCTGATGGAGCCGGCGGTTCGAGGCTCTGCCGCCACCCCGAGCCAGCCGATGCCCGCTTCGAGGTCCGGTGCCACACCACCGCGGCCGTTCAGGTAGATATCCGCCGCCGACGCCTGCGCCCACTTGAAGCCACGTCGGGCGGCTGCAACGAGAAACGGCAGGGCTTCCTTGTACCTGCCTTCGTTGTATAGCGCCGAGCCGCGGTTTGCGGCGTCATAGATTTCGGCAATGAACTGTCCGGACGGCACCTCCCCAATCTCAGGCGCTGGCGTGTCGATGATGGGCGCGGTTACCACCACCTCCTCGACATCGCTGTGGGGCCTCTGCCGCTGCTCGAAGAGAGGATCCGGTTCGGGATCGTCGCGAAAGCGGCAGCCGACGTCCTGCACCACGTTCCCGAACACGCGGCATTCAACTCTGTGCTGGGCATGGCCATAGCGTGCCCGGAACTCTTCCACGACCCGCTCGGCGTTGCCTTCGTGCGCGTCCGGCAATTGCGCCCGGACACTCTCGAAGTAGCCGGCGATGCGACGCGAGGTCGCCGGCGCCGCAGCGACGCCGAGCCAGCCGATGCCCACCAGCACATTGCGTTCGACGCCGCCGCGACCGTGCAGATAGATGTCGCCCGCCGAAGCCTGCGCCAGCTTGAAGCCGCGCTCCGCGGCGGCGAGGAGGTAGGGAAGCGCCTCGGCGTAGCGTCGCTCGTCGTAGAGGCGTCCACCGTGACGCGCGGCGGCGTAGATCTCGGCCATGAATGCCGGCGAAGGCGCCTCGTTCGGCGCCGGTCGTGGCGCGGCACCAAGCACCGGCGGATCGGCTTCGTCGCCGGCGCCGGATGCCGAACCGGGCTCTTGTGCGGACGCAACGCCTGATCCAAGGCCAAGGCCAAGCACCAGGGCGGGCAGAATGTGGGCAAGCAGGCGGCGCATGGATCTTGTTCTCGGGTGGCTGACAGCGAGAGAGTTGGATTCGGGACATCGGGCCCGTGCAGGCAATCGATGGATTGTCCCACCACGTCGCGCCGCAAGGAACCCCGTAGGTGGCAGCTTGGTTCTCAGTGCGCCTGTCACACGGCACCTTGGGCGCCGTGGGCGGGTGGTGAAGGAGTCAGGTGGCCGCGCCGAGTCATGCGGAGCCCAAGCCCATGTGCCGGCACGAGAGCATGGCAGACGCCGCTGTATGATCGAGCGTCCCTCGCCTGGAGTGCCATTCATGCCCTATGCTGAAAACGCCGCGATCGAGCAGTGGCTGGCGCAGACGCCGCCGGAAGATGTCCTGGAACCAGACCTGCCGATCATCGACCCGCACCACCACCTGTGGGATCTGCGCGACACGCCGGCGCCTTGGGCACAGAAGGTCTATCTCTGCGACGAGATGGCGGAGGAAATCCGTGCCTCCGGCCACAACGTCGTACAGACGGTGTTCGCCCAGTGCAATGCCTTCTACCGGGCGGACGGGCCGGAAGAGATGCGCTGCGTCGGCGAGACGGAGTTCGTCCACGGCGTGGCGGCGATGAGTCGCTCCGGGAAGTACGGCCCCGCGCGGCTCTGCACGGGCATATTCAGCGGCGCCGACCTGCGGCCGGGCAAAGCCGTCGAACCGGTCCTTCAAGCCCACCTCGACGCCTCGCCCAACTTCCGCGGCATCCGCACGGCGTTTCCTTCCGACCTCGACCCGCAGTTCATGGATGGCTACGCAACCCTGGCCAAGCTTGGCCTCTCCTTCGACCACTACTCGCCGGATTGCGAGCGGCTGCCCATTCTCGCGAGGCTGGCCGAGGCCCAGCCCGACGTGCCGATCATCGTCAATCACCTGGGCGGCAAGATCGATCCGGACGCCTCGCCCGCAACCGTGGCCCGCTGGCAGGAGTGCATCGACTCCGTCGCCGGTTGCCCCAACATCGTCATGAAGTGCGGCGGCGCCCAGCAGCGCGCGGGTCGTGACTGGCAGCCGCCCTTCCACATGGACCACCGTGCGCAGGGTCCGCTGGGTTCGGAAGAGCTTTGCGACCTGCTCTACCCGTTCTATCGCTATGCCATCGAGGCGTTCGGCCCGGCGCGTTGCATGTTCGAGAGCAACTTTCCGGTGGACAAGGAGTCGGTCTCGTACCGCACGCTGTGGAACCTGATGAAGCGAATCGCCGCCAAGATGGGCCTCAGCGAAGCGGAGAAGACGGAGCTGTTCAGCGGCACGGCGGCCCGCGTCTATCGACTGGACATGGCAGGTTCGGCTGGATGAGCAACTGCCGACCTACTTCCTTCGCTTGCGCTCACCACTCCGGCTATGAGCCCACCCGCAATCGCTCGGCCACCTCCGGATGGCCGTGGAATCGTGCCCAGCTCGACGGCGTGCCGCCGTATAGATCGTCTCTGGCACGTGGGTTCGCGCCGGCCTTCTGCAGCCGCTCGATGATCTCCACGAGGCCATCCGCTGCCGCGAGATGGAAGGCGGTGACGCCCTTGGCATGGCCGCCGAGCCAGCCGGTGCCGTTCGGGTCCGCGCCCTGTTCGAGCAACCAGTCCACCATCTCGGTGCGGTTGCGGAACGTCGCCCGGAGCAAGGGCGTCGTTTCGTAGGCGCGACCATCGATCCTGGCCCCTCTGCCAACCAGGGCTTTCGCGGCTTCGATGTGGCCGTTGGTGGCGGCAAGAATCAGTGCCTCGTCGAGCACTTCCTGATCGTCGTCGCTCGTCTCCCATGGAAACCAGCCGTAGTTGGGGCGGTAGTACGCACGATGCGCCTTCGCCGACGGCTTCAACGCACCCGATGCGTCGAAGGCCGCACCGATGGCTTCCACGTCGCCCAGCCCGGCCGCCACGCGCAGGTTGTCGGGCGCTCGGTCTTCGGCGGCAATCACGCGCGCCACATCCGGCCAGCCCCAGATGATTGCGTGTATCAGCGCCGTCCCGCCCGGCAGCATCGTCTCCATGCGCGGATTCGCACCTCGCGCAAGCAAGAGCTCCGCCATTGCCGCCGAACCCACGCTGTGCAGCGCCGACTTCTGGGTCGAAGCCACGGCGTTGACGAGTTCGGGCTCCGCATCCAGGTGACGAGCGACGGCATCGACATCCGCCGCCTCCACCTTGTGGAAGAAATCGACGGAGCGTTCCTCCGCCCGCCCGGCAACAATCTCCCGCAAGCGAAGTTCCATCGCCCGCCAGTGGGCAAACCCATGCTCCACGGCACTGACCTCGAGTGCCTCGACGAGGGTGGCTTGCGAAGGGTCAAGGCCTGCAAACCGCGGCACCCGCTCAAACCGCGAGCGCGCCTCCGCGAAACCATCGGCCGCCTCCCGCGCCAGCATCGCCAGATACGGCGTATGGAACCCAATCTCCTGACTGTAGAGACGAAAGGGCGCCATCAGTCGCGGGTGAGCACTTCCATCAGGTGCCCGTCGATGTCGCGCCAGTAGAAGCCGCGACCGCCGTGGCGCGTGTTGATCTCGCCGTTGTCCGGCGAGAACGGCGCGGCGCCATACGTGACGCCGTGGGCCTTGATGCGCGCAAAGATGCCGTCGAACTCGTCGTCTGTCACCTTGAACGCATAGTGGTGGCTGCGAATGTCGCTCGCGTTGTCGAAGTCCATGGTCAGAGCGTCGTTTACGACGACAGGCGCGAAATGGCCCTGCGGGCCGTCGTAGCAGAGCCCCATGATCTTGGCAAAGAACCGTGCCGACGCTTCCTTGTCCCGTGCCGGAATGATGGTGTGGTTGAGTTCCAAGCTTGCCTCCAAGGTCGGCGGGTGCATCCCATCATACGGAAAGTCGGTGACTCTGAAGGGCTTGCGCCTGCCCCCAAGCAAGGCGATCTCGTTCGTCGAGTCGAGCTTCGGGCCCGGTTTGGATGCCGCTCTTTCCGGACGATCGAGCGCTGCGGTTGTGGCGCGGTGACACCGCTGATAGCGTGCGTCGCACGCTGTTGGGGGGAGGGGCTGCGGCGAGATGACCATAGCGGCCAGCACGGCGAGCCTTTCGCTTGCAGGGAAGACTGCCGTCGTCACGGGTGGCGGCACCGGGATTGGCAAGGGCATTGCCCTCGAGTTCGCGAGGGCCGGCGCCGAGGTCGCCATCGCGGGTCGCAGGCCCGGTGTGCTGAACGAAACCGCCGGCGAGATCCGCGCCCTTGGGCGCCGGGCACTGGCCGTGCCGACGGACGTGACGAGACGCGAAGAGGTCGAGCGTCTGATTGCGTCCGCGACGGAAGCCTTCGGAGGCATCGGTGTGAGCGATGCGACACACAAACATTTCGTCCTACATGCCCGTAGGAAATCTCCCACGCTTCCGGGCGTACGCGGCCTCGACCCTGCTGTGGATCGCGTGGCTAGGGCACCAGTCGGGCTGTATCGAGGGCGCCAGTCGGGCTGGTATCGGTCATCGACGCACCCGAGCAACCGGGACGAGCCGGCTCTCGCCGGGAAGCGTTGATCGAATGGCGTTGGCAATGGTGGCGGCAGAGGCCACGAGACCGCCGACGCTGTTGTCGTCGACCGCCACGATGGCGATGGGTGCCTGCGGCTGCTCCTTCGCGATGCGCTTGTCCGTGGCAACCAGTGTGGTGAATCCGCTGCGTTCCGCTACGGCCAGTAGCTCGTTGTCCGGGAGCGAGCGCCAGTCGTGGAAAACGGCGGACTCCACCGCGACGCCGCCGAGCAACTGGTGGAGTGGCTGGCGTAGGCGCGGCGACACGCCGACGTCAAGGAGGACCTTCACGCGTCAGCAATTCTCGTTTTGGCCTTCAGCCCCCTCAACTGGACGGATCTGCCGGTCGATTTGGCCCGGATTGGGTCCGAAACGCGGGGTGCAATGCACCTGACGGTGAAGCCAGACGCCAAGATGAGAACTGCTGTTCACGCGTGGGGTTCAGGAGCGGGCGGCGCAGTCGGGATTGCGGGTTGCGGCGGCACAGACGGCCGACGCCCCGGCACGAAGGACGGCAGTGGCTGCCCTGCGATCGACCTGGAAGTCCTGCAGGAACTCGTCCAACGGAACGCCGTCCTCGATCCAGTCGAAAAGCTGTTGGACAGGAAGGCGCGTCCCGCGGAAACAGGGCACGCCGCTCATGCGCGCGGGATCGACCCAAACGGCTTCCTCAAGCTGCATGGGACGATCAGGGTCTGTTCTGGCAAACGTCTTCATGGGCGTAGCCGTTCTGTGCGCTGCGAACCAAGATGGAGAGGATGCGCTTGGGGGGTGCCGGCGTTCAACGAAACCGGTGCGCTGGGTAGCGTCTCACTTTGGCTTGTGCAGTGTCTGGCAGTGTCCCCCGGGGGGGAGGGCGTCCCGCCCTCCATCGCGCCGTCAGGCGCGCCGCGCCGTCAGGCGCGCAGGGCACTTCGCGGCATGCGCAGGGAGGACGCGCCTGACGGCGCGCATGGAGGGCCAAACCGTCCCAGACACACAAACATTCCGTCCTACATGCCCGCAGGAAATCTCCCACGCTTCCGGCCGTCACCATGTTCAGGTGCCGTTCGCGGTGCGCGTCAGGTAGTCCGACCATTGCGGCATGAGGATCCGCCGGCGGTCCAGCAGATCCGAGCGGGCGTACACCGGCCTCGACCCTGCTGTGGATCGCGTGGGCGAGGGCGGCCTCCATCACGGCGTGGGACGGTTTCGGTCTGCTCGGCCGCCCAGTCGCGGAAGGGCGAGCGGAAGCCGCGGCACCGCGTCGACGTTCAGGTCCTTCGTCAGTCTCGCCGGGGTGCCGCTGTCCACGGCCCGACCGCGCACCCGGGACGAAAACACGAACTCGCGGCCCCCGCGAATGGACTGCGCCTCGTTCAACGTCATGAGCGCGCGGTCCGAGAGCGGCGCCCGGTGCTCGCGCTTCGCCTTCATCCGATCCGGCGGGATCACCTGGCGGACTTGAGATCCATCTCCTTCCACCTTGCCAGACGAGCCTCGCTCGGGCGCACCGCGCACAGCACCATGAATTCCAGCACCAGCCGCACGCCGGCACTGCAATCCGCGTGCGAATCTTGTAGGGCGCGTTGGTGGGTGCGCCGGCGATCCACCCGGGGGAGACCTCGCTGACGGTAACGTCGGCCGGGTGTCCATCCTAAGCCCTTGTGCAACGGCTCACTTCATCACGCCAGTTATCCCGGAGTCGATGGGAGGCGATGCCTCGGGTATCTTAAAGCTCTACGGGCGAGCCGACAGTTGACTTTCGTGCCAAACATGCCGGGCATGGTAGGAAATGGACCGCGGCGGCAGCCTCTCGGCGAAGAGGACGAGGTTGTCCCTCAAGGGGTTGCGGGCCGAAGGCGCCATCAAGCCCATCGGGCTGTCCGGACGGTTGAAAACGGCGCTCGCCAAGTTCTGGGTCGGCGCCAGCGTCCCCCGTAGGCCATAGTAATGCCAGTCGCCGGTCATTTCCTGAACGGTCGTCTCCACGGCGTCGAGGCGTGCGGAGCGGGCATCTACGATCGAGGCGACGGGACCGAGTTCGATCCGGTACTCGACCACGACGTGCCGGTTGCCAAGCGACGGGATCGCATCGCCGAACCAGTGGCCGAGCACATCGCGGGCCTCGAATCGCGCGAGGAGCCCGTCGGGCGCGAAGTACATGATCTGGAGGTGGCCGGGGTTGAACCGGCTCGGGCTGGGCCGGAAGAGCGGCGGCTCGTATTGGTATCGTTCGTCGACGGAACGGAACCAGGCGACTTCGTCGAGGTGGACGGCGGGTAGCTCGCCAGCGCGAGCATGGTTCAACTAAACGAACCCCGAATGGCCGTCTCGGCGGCGGTGACGACAGCCTCAAGGCGTTCGCGCGAACGCTCGCCGCCGGTGAGCATCTCCTCGGGAGAATTTCCGTCGAGATCGAGATGGCGCGCGTGGAGCCAGCGTTGCTCATCGGACGCGAGGTCCACTTGGTCGGTCGTCACATGAAACTCTTCGGTCACAACGATGGAATCGTGGAGATCCAAGACGACGTTGCCCTTCTGCTCGTCGGTTGGCTCGACCCAGAAGTCGGGCGGGTCACCCGCGGACTCGGAAGGCGGAGCGTCGCCGCAGAAGAGCCGATGGATGCGATCGCGCAGTGCCTGCTCCGTAGGCCCGGTTTTCGGGGCTGGTTGAGTAGCCATGCTCGGAGTCTATTGAGAGAGGAGGTCCCTTTCAACTTGGCATGGGGCGGATTGGGCTTGTGGCGTGGGGAAGTGAGCGATGCGACACACAAACATTTCGTCCTACATGCCCGTAGGAAATCTCCCACGCTTCCGGGCGTACGCGGCCTCGACCCTGCTGTGGATCGCGTGGCTAGGGCACCAGTCGGGCTGTATCGAGGGCGCCAGTCGGGCTGGTATCGGTCATCGACGCACCCGAGCAACCGGGACGAGCCGGCTCTCGCCGGGAAGCGTTGATCGAATGGCGTTGGCAATGGTGGCGGCAGAGGCCACGAGACCGCCGACGCTGTTGTCGTCGACCGCCACGATGGCGATGGGTGCCTGCGGCTGCTCCTTCGCGATGCGCTTGTCCGTGGCAACCAGTGTGGTGAATCCGCTGCGTTCCGCTACGGCCAGTAGCTCGTTGTCCGGGAGCGAGCCAGTCGTGGAAAACGGCGGACTCCACCGCGACGCCGCCGAGCAACTGGTGGAGTGGCTGGCGTAGGCGCGGCGACACGCCGACGTCAAGGAGGACCTTCACGCGTCAGCAATTCTCGTTTTGGCCTTCAGCCCCCTCAACTGGACGGATCTGCCGGTCGATTTGGCCCGGATTGGGTCCGAAACGCGGGGTGCAATGCGCCTGACGGTGAAGCCAGACGCCAAGATGAGAACTGCTGTTCACGCGTGGGGTTCAGGAGCGGGCGGCGCAGTCGGGATTGCGGGTTGCGGCGGCACAGACGGCCGACGCCCCGGCACGAAGGACGGCAGTGGCTGCCCTGCGATCGACCTGGAAGTCCTGCAGGAACTCGTCCAACGGAACGCCATCCTCGATCCAGTCGAAAAGCTGTTGGACAGGAAGGCGCGTCCCGCGGAAACAGGGCACGCCGCTCATGCGCGCGGGATCGACCCAAACGGCTTCCTCAAGCTGCATGGGACGATCAGGGTCTGTTCTGGCAAACGTCTTCATGGGCGTAGCCGTTCTGTGCGCTGCGAACCAAGATGGAGAGGATGCGCTTGGGGGTGCCGGCGTTCAACGAACCGGTGCGCTGGGTAGCGTCTCACTTTGGCTTGTGCAGTGTCTGGCAGTGTCCCCGGGGGGAGGGCGTCCCGCCCTCCATCGCGCCGCAAGGCGCGCCGCGCCGTCAGGCGCGCAGGGCACTTCGCGCGCAGGGAGGACGCGCCTGACGGCGCGCATGGAGGGCGGGACGCCCTCCCCCCCAGAGTGGTCCCGGCAGGCACGCCAAACCGTCCCAGACACACAAACATTCCGTCCTACATGCCCGCAGGAAATCTCCCACGCTTCCGGCCGTCACCATGTTCAGGTGCCGTTCGCGGTGCGCGTCAGGTAGTCCGACCATTGCGGCATGAGGATCCGCCGGCGGTCCAGCAGATCCGAGCGGGCGTACACCGGCCTCGACCCTGCTGTGGATCGCGTGGGCGAGGGCGGCCTCCATCACGGCGTGGGACGGTTTCGGTCTGCTCGGCCGCCCAGTCGCGGAAGGGCGAGCGGAAGCCGCGGCACCGCGTCGACGTTCAGGTCCTTCGTCAGTCTCGCCGGGGTGCCGCTGTCCACGGCCCGACCGCGCACCCGGGACGAAACACGAACTCGCGGCCCCCGCGAATGGACTGCGCCTCGTTCAACGTCATGAGCGCGCGGTCCGAGAGCGGCGCCCGGTGCTCGCGCTTCGCCTTCATCCGATCCGGCGGGATCACCTGGCGGACTTGAGATCCATCTCCTTCCACCTTGCCAGACGAGCCTCGCTCGGGCGCACCGCGCACAGCACCATGAATTCCAGCACCAGCCGCACGCCGGCACTGCAATCCGCGTGCGAATCTTGTAGGGCGCGTTGGTGGGTGCGCCGGCGATCCACCCGGGGGAGACCTCGCTGACGGTAACGTCGGCCGGGTGTCCGTCCTAAGCCCTAAGCCCTTGCGCAACAGTCCATTTCATCTGTCGAGATGCGTCGGCGAACGCGCCGGGCAGTCTTGTGCTTCTCCGTCCGGACGGGAGGAGGATCGCCATCACATCCGTGCCAGACACAGAGTGGACGGCCTTTCGACCGATTCTCGGAAAGCACACTCGCGCAGCGATGCGCGCCACTGGTCGGCCGTGCGACCCCTCCCCCCCTTCCATGTCGGCTCGTACATCCCGATCACCGCATCGAGAGCCTGGGCGAACGTGGGCACGCCCCCCTCCGAGCGCCAGGGGATCGCCGGCACGCACGACGCGGAGATTGTCGATGGCCGCGTCACGAGCGTCCTCGGGTGAGACGACTCAGGGCAGGTGCGGGCCGGACTCAGGAACCGCTCGCCGGAGGCGACGCCCCCCTTCGAGGTGTTCGATCAGCAGTGCGCCGGCGCGGTTCGTGTAATCGCCGAAAGAGATTCCCAGGCGCGGCTCGGGCTCGCCGTCGTCCGGGAGCCCCGACACCAGTGGCCGAAGCGGCTCCGCCGGGTTCGTGCCGCGTTGCAGCCGCAGCGCCAGCGACGTGTGCTCGCAGTCCTCCAGGCGTTGCGCGATCCCGGCCCGCACCGGGTTCAGGTCCACGTAGCACATCGTCGCGACCACCTCCTCCGCGGTCAGCAACGGTCCCGAGAAAAAGCGCTGCTCGAAGAAGTGCCCCGTGCAGCCCTCCTCCCGGTTCGCGCGCCGGGCGATCGGCTGCTTCAGGTGGCGCATGAACCACGACAGCGATCCAAGAATCCTGCGTGCCCGTGCCAGCCGGCGCTCGTCGTCAAGGAGCATCTCCGCCACCTCCGCCAGACGCTCCCGCTCCACGGCGCCGTCCACGCCTCGGGGCGGAAACGCCTCCGCGTAGCGGCGCGCCACCGTTTCCGGCTGCCAGCGCTCGCTGGCCTTGGGGTCGTGCAGCAAGGCGAGGTGGAAGTGGTTGCTCATCACGGCGAAGGCGTCCAGCGCGACGGCAAACAGCGACGACAGGCCGAGCGCCCGCTCCGCCACCCAGGTCCTGCGATGGGAGTGGTCCTGTCCGGTGCGCCGGTCTCGCCCCAGCAGCCATTCGCGCCGGACGCAGCGCGAGACCAGGTGGTACGCACGCGGCCGTTCCGCGTTCACCAGCCGATGTCGAGCATGGGTCGCCATGCCCGAATGATAGAGGCTTGGAGCGCTGGGCCAGTGTAAGCCCATTGCCCATTGTCGTGTGGGACGAAATGTTTGTGTGTCGGAATGCCTGCTTGACTTGTTGCTTGACTTGTGGGACGAAATGTTTGTGTGTCGGAATGCCTGCTTGACTCCATCCGAAGCGTGGAACATTGTTTGGGGTCGGAGGTGATCGGTGATGGTGCAGGTTACGGCTAGGTTGCCGGACGAATTGGTGGCGAAGGCGGATCGGGCGGCAAGCCAGCTCAATCGATCGCGGGCACAACTGCTTCGGCAGGCGCTTGAATACTACCTGGAGGACTTCGAGGACCTCCGCCTTGCCCTGGATCGGTTGAACGACCCTGCCGACCCCGTGCTGGACTGGCAGGATGTCCGAGGCGATCTACTCGGTTCGGATCAAGGCTAGCGCGGCCAGGGCACTCCGGAGGATCCAGCCGGCGGAGCGTCAGCGCCTGGTCGAGGCCATCGACCGCCTCGCGCACGAACCGTCGTCCGGTTCCGTGCTCAAGGGCGAGTTTGGTGGCCTGCGCAGACTCCGCGTTGGCCGATACCGGGTCATCTACGAGGCCCTCCACCAAGAACTGACCGTATTGGTCGTGCGCATCGGCGACCGGAAGGAGGTATATCGGCGTCTCGGTCGACAGCCTCGATAATGCCTTCCTGCTGCCCTGCAGACACCCCGAAGCGCATGGCTGGAGCCAGCGGTTTTCGCCTCCGGCGAGACTGCAGAACACGAGCCCGAAACGTCGGAAATGGCGAAAATCGGCGTTTGTTCCCCCATTTGTCCCCACAGGAGACAGGCGGGCGCGGGAGGGCATGAAAGGAAAGGCCGTTCCCCTCCCGAACGGCACCCGCGTGGGAGATTCCTACGCCGTGTGGGACGAGATGTTTGTGTGTCGGGAAAACGCTCTGTCGCGACCACCTCCGACTTCGGGAGAGGCCGAAACTGGCTAGACCTTGATCTGGTCGAAGGCAAGGAGTCCCACAAGAAACGCGTCGGCTTGGACCGACCCACGGACAAGCCTCCAGTCAGCGAAGGCGCGTTCCACCTCATCAAGCAGGTCTAGCACCTCCACTCGGCCAAAGCGACGCACCAAATCGTAGTCCGCTTCATGTCGTGCCTGCTGCAGATCGACGAACGTCCGCAAGACGCACCAGTGCGTCTTGAAGCTCTTCCCCGTTAAGGCCGGGGCGCAGCCTCGGTGACACGCCATCGTGACCCGCGGCAAATTGGCTTGCCACCTTCTTCATGGTGCCGTGCGCAAATGCCCGACCCAAACATCGCCGCAGCGCCTCCCGGTCGCCGCCAGCAACCAAGCGCCTTGCCGCGTCGTCCACCAAGAGGTGAAAGAACGCGTAGTACGCCGTCGACACACTTCGCCGCAAGCTTGCCTGCTTCGGCCGACGAGGCTCGTGCCGCGCCAAGCGCTTCGCCTGGTCCAGCAGGTCGACCGCCAGACTCACGCCGTTTCGTCTTCCTCGAACGCACCGCGAATCCGGACGTACGGCCAGAGACGACCTCCCGTCTGGTCGCGCACCACCTTGCGGGCCATAGACTTGAGCCGGAGCCGCGTGTCCGGGTCAACGTCCCGGTCCTCAAGCAAGGCCCACACCCATACGGCCTCGTCGTCCGTTGCGTCCAAGCCTTCCTCGACGATCCAAGACCTCACCGGCGTGGGCAGGTCCCCGAGCTTCTCGAGTTCGCTGCGGATTCTGGCGGCATCGGCGATCATGTATGCAACCTACGCCATTCGAACGTCCGCATCAACCGAATGCGTTCGTCGACGCCTGATGGCCCGACACTAAAGGCAATGCTTCCCGACACCCAGGGCTTGCGATGGGAGTGGTCCTGTCCGGTGCGCCGGTCTCGCCCCAGCAGCCATTCGCGCCGGACGCAGCGCGAGACCACGTGATGCACAAGCGGCCGTTCCACGTCCACCAGCCGATGTCGAGCGTGGGTCGCCATGGCCGAATCATACAGGCGTGGAGCGCTGGGCCAGTGTGAGACATTCGCCCATCGCTGTGTGGGACGAAATGTTTGTGTGTCGGGAAAAAAGGGCTCTGTGTCGGGAAAAAAGGGCTCAAGCGTGGGTCGCCATGGCCGAATCATACAGGCGTGGAGCGCTGGGCCAGTGTGAGACATTCGCCCATCGCTGTGTGGGACGAAATGTTTGTGTGTCGGGAAAAAAGGGCTTGTGGGACGAAATGTTTGTGCGGGAATGCGGGAAAGGAGGGCCTATCGAGTGCCGGGATGCGGCGTGCCCCTCCGGGGAAGCCACAGACGGCTTCTGCAACTTGGGTCGCCATGCCCGAATGATGAAGGCTTGGAGCGCTGGGCCAGCGTAAGCCCATTGCTCATTGTCGTGTGGGACGAAATGTTTGTGTGTCGGGAAAAGGAGGGCCAGGGAAAAAGGGGCTTACAGGACGGCTTCTGCAACTTGGGTCGCCATGCCCGAATGATGAAGGCTTGGAGCGCTGGGCCAGCGTAAGCCCATTGCCCATTGTCGTGTGGGACGAAATGTTTGTGTGTCGGGAAAGGAAAAAAGAAAAAGCCCGGCTCCTTGCGGAGCCGGGCCTGTCGGAGGACCGGGCTGACCGGGTGGACGGTCAGGCCCGGAGGGTTGCGGTCACATGCCTCCGCCGACGTAGGTGTTGTTCACCAGCGTGCCGGAGTTGCCGTCGCGGGTCAGCTGCTGCACCGTGACCATGCCCCTCGATAGAACGCGGCAGGAATGGCGGCTGGTCGGCTCCATGCCGGTGACGCCCTCGATGGCGGCGCCGTCCCACCTCGCCAGGCTATCGGCGGCGATCATGGGCGCCTCGCCGAAGCCGCGGTTGCCCATGTCGTCCCAGCACTCCAGGAAGACACGGCACGCAGCTGCGTCGGACGCGGGCTCCTCGCAGCGGACGCGAACGTTGCCCTTGTCACCCGTGCCGTTGGTCGAGTGCGGAATGGCATATACCCTGGCCGGATTGCCAACGCCGTCGAAGTTCAGCGTCGTCGAGGACTTGGCCAGGGTCTCGTCGATCGCCGACGGGTCGCTGTAGTCCACCGTGGCGGTGAGGTTGATCATCGTGCCGTGGTTGATGTCCATCTTGCCGCCCGGCATGTAGTACACCTTGAACATCCCCGTGCCGCTCATGTCGAAGGACTCGGATCGCTCCGCGTCGATGGAGAGCGAGCCGCCCGTGGCCATGTTGCCGTCAATGGCGATGGCCTCGCCAGCACCCGGCTTGCCGTTTTTGTCGTAGTCCACGAACAGCATGTCGTCGTCGTTGAAAAGCCCCCGCGTGCCCGCGGCGCTGACCGAAAATGCTCCGCGCAGGCCCTCGTCGATCACGTCGCCGTCGAGATCGAACAGCTCGTGGTAGCGGGCAGAAACTGCAGCCACCATAGGTTTGTATACATAAGCGTCGGTGGTGGCATCCGTCCCAGCGGTTGCTTGCACCTGGCCCACTATCTCCCTACGAATGGCCGCCGTCGCGGCACTGGCTTCCTGCCTGGTTCTGATCGTGACGGTGGCCAGCTCGACGTAGCCGTCCTTGTTCTTCTCCTTCACGCTCTTGAACGCCACCAAGTCCTTGTCGGCATCGTCGTCAATGGCGACGGTCTTCGTGTTGTCGTCGCTGATCGCCACGGTAAGGGAGTCGAGCGCAGAGATAACGGGAACCGGCTCCGTGCCAGTCAGGGAGCCGCTGGTGAACGCACCGCTGACGAGCCTGGAGCTTGCCGTCAGAGAGATGCTCTTGCCCGAATCCGCGGTCGCGCCAGCCAGCGCGTCAAGGCCAGCGAGCCTCGGCATTTCGAAGGAGATCGTCTGGTTCGTCGCCGAGGCAGGTGCCCTGCAAGCCCTGGAGGCGGTATCAGGAGCCACGGAGTCAGAAGAGCGCTCAGTGTGGGCATCCGTTCCTGCCGCAGATTCGGTCGCTTCCTCGATCTTGATCGTGATCGAGTTGTCGCCCTTGCGGCCCCCGCTCGTGATGCTGGCAACCGACGCGGGAGCAGTCCGGAGGCCATCGCCGACAGCGGGGGCCTCGACAACGGGGTCCCACATCAAACCGCTGACGTTGGCGTCGAACGTGCCGGAAACCAGCGTGAAGGTGACTTCCGCAGCACCGCTGTGGTCGACGGCGGGGCAAGCGTCATGGACAGGAGAGGTGCTTGCTGGCCGCGCGTCGAGATTCTTCGGAATCGTCAACGTGACCACGGGCGTCCCGTCCTGATTGCCTTCCATCTCAGCGTTGATGTCAGCCGGATACTCGGGCGAGCCGTGGCCTGGTCCGAACAGCTCGGATGCATAGACGGGTACAGGCCCGACGGTCACCATCGCCCCCCAAGCCCCAACCCCCGCAAAGAGGCACGCGACCACCACGACCGCGCTTCTCATGAATTTGATCATTGATGATCTCCGTTCGTTGATTCCATTCCCGTCCCATTGCGGGGAAGCGCCCCGAAGAGGCGCACGGGATCCTACCGTTGTTCTTGAATGATGCAACCCTGTCCTCCGTACACCACCCGAGGTTCTGCACTCTAAGGGAGCACCCTTCCGATCCAGCGTTCCGCGCGACATGCACGCAACGCGAAGCGAGAGGAACCCCCACCCGAACATCGGCTACTGCGGCCGATGGCGGCGCATCGTACAGCATGTCCGAGTGGATTCCAACACCGATTTTCGCCTTTTCCGCGTTTTCCGGCTTTCCGCCTGCCTTTGTCGCCTTCGCGCCCACGCTGCGGGATGCGGTGGCGGACTGGCCAAGCGCCCTCCGCTCCATTCCCAAGCCATCGCGGATCACGTTAGGCGGGCTTTGTCAAGCCCTTGCCGTCCCGATGGCCTGCAAACTGGCTTGGGTGGGGTAAGCACAGCAAGTTCGGGGGGATTCGTCAAGGGGTTGGGGGGATTTTCGTATCGGCGGCGTCGGGCGGCGCCCCCTCCGAGAAAAGCGAGGACGCCTTTCCCGACTCCCACGAGGGGGAGTGACGGGACAAGATAAGGAAGCGCGCTTACGGGTGGGCCTGGCGGCGCTTCAGCGCTTCGATCTCGGCAAGGAGGGCGCGGCGCTCTTCGGCGTGGCGACGGCGCTCTTCGGCAAGGAGGCGGTCCTTCTCCGCAATGGCGCGGTTCTTGTCGTTGCCCGTGCGGAGGAACCCGCCGGTGGCCGGGTCGAAGAGGCGCAGGCGGCCGGCGTCGAGGCAGAGGTGGAGGGCGAGGACCTTGGACTCGCCGCAGAGCGTGCCGTCGGGCTTCGTCTCCAGAGGCACCGGCGCGTAGGCGCCGGCGGCCAGCCGGCGGCCGATCAGGCTTGCCGGCAGGAACTTGCCCGTGGGGTCGTGCTGCCAGTATTCCGCCACCCCCAGGCTCCGGTAGATGGCAACCTTTTTCGTCTGGTCGACCGGGTGCGTGCTCCTCGACGCCACCTCCAGCACGAAGTCCGCGAGCCCGCCCTCCTCCCAGACCTTCCACACATCGCGCTCCTGGTCCCGGGACGGGCCGAACGCCACGAACACGTCCGGCATGACGGCCCTCCTGTTGTCCCCCTCGCGGTAGTACATCGTCATGTCGCCGCCGACGCACACGTCGGCCCGGTCGCGGTAGCGATCCTCCAGCCGCGTGATGATGTCGTTCATGGTCCGGCGGTGAATGGGGGTCATCGGCTCAGCGCCCCAGTCCGGGTACTCGACCGCCGGCGGCGGCGACGCGGCGGGGCCGCGGGGCTTGTGGGCGCGGAGGGGCTGCGGCGCGGTGGGCATGGCGTTCTCCTTGGGCGCGGGGCCAGCCGGACGCGGGGACGTTAGCACAGCGCCGCCGGCCTGGGCCTGGCGCGGGGCCTGGGCTGCGGGTTTGCGGCACGGGCATGGACCGACCAACCGTTGCGAAGCAGCTGCCGACGCGCCCGTCGGGGGCGCGCTGGCACGCGTTCGGTGGGGGAACCGTGGCACGGGGGGCAGGAAAAATCTGTAGGACGGTGCCGCCACGGCTTGTACGAAATCGACGTTTTGTGGGGGGGGGGGCACAATGAAGGAAGGGCGCGCCCAGGTGGGCGCGTGCGAGGACAGGATGCCCTGGCCCGCAAGGCCCGTCTCGGACCAAACAATGGGCACGACTGACATGATCAAGGCTCATCAGGAAATCGCTGAACGTTGGGGCAGGTGCCGTCGCGTCTGGCTACAATCGCCTCGAGCAACGCCGGAGCGGCGAGCAATGGTCGATGAATATCAAGAAAGGACGCGCCGCATTTGGGAATCATCTCTGCGGGACGACGGTGGGGCGGTGAGCGCTGCGGCCATAAGGCAGAACGTCGTTGAGATCGAGCACGACGTTTCGATGCACGCGACTGTCGAGGCGGCCATCGACGACGACACTTGGGGCGAAACCGTCACCAGGGCCGCAGTCGTGCCGGTCGACTACGGCGTGCCGGTGACGACCCACGCCTTGGGCGATCTTGCTGACGCGCTCAAAGATGCCGTCGGAGACGGCAAACCACGCCGCATCGTCGGCAAGCTGGCGATCGGCGATGGGGGCCATGATTTCGCGGCGATCCACTCCATCTACGCCACCGACGTACGCGAGGCGTGATCCGGGGAAGCGCCGGTGCCCGCGTCATGCCTGCTTCCCCGTGACGCGCTCGATCAGTTCGTCGCCCGTGCGGCTCGATGCGATCCACTGGTGTACCTCCGTCACGCGGTCGGCGTCGTCGATCGACGGAAGGAGGGCGGCGAGCCGTGCGCCTGTCTCGACACCGAAGCGCTGTTCCGCTATTGCGTGCAGCGCTTTCGCCATGCCTTCGCCTTGGCCCTCAAGACGGCCCTCGCTACGGCCCTCAAGACGGCCCTCGCGGCGGCCCTCGCTGCGCCATTGCTCGGGCCATTGGGCTACGCGGTCTACCAGGCTCATGCTTGCTTCCTCCAGGGAAGCGCTGGTGCCCGCGTCATGACCGCTTCCCCGTGACGCGCTCGATCAGTTCGTCGCCCGTGCGGCTCGACGCGATCCACTGGTGTACCTCGGTCACGCGGTCGGCGTCGTCGATCGACGGAAGGAGGGCGGCGAGCCGTGCGCCTGTCTCGGCGCCGAAGCGCTGTTCCGCTATTGCGTGCAGCGCTTTCGCCATGCCTTCGCCTTGGCCCTCAAGACGGCCCTCGCTACGGCCCTCGCGGCGGCCCTCGCTACGGCCCTCGCGGCGGCCCTCGCTACGGCCCTCGCGGCGCCATTGCTCGGGCCATTGGGCCACGCGGTCTACCCTCGCGGCGCCATTGCTCGGGCCATTGGGCCACGCGGTCTACTAGGCTCATGCTTGCTTCCTCCAAGGTGTTGCCCAGGTCCACCTCTTGGGGGATGCGCCGGGTTCGACTCGGTTGGCCATGTCTTGGATCCATGCGACGAACGCCGCGCCCAGCTCGGTGTCGGACGGGGAATCGAGCCAGTCGCGCAGCGCTACCGCCCACTGGGCAAGTTGCTGCGGGGTGCGGCTCTGCTCCAACCCGGCCACCGCGCGCATCAGGTTGCCGAGGGGAAGATCGTCCAACGTGATGTGGCGCTCGTCAAGCACGAGCGAGCGCTGCGAGGGCTGGCACATGGTTCGAGCAGTTCGTCGCCCGTGCGGCTCGGGGGGAGGTGCGGCCGATCAGGAAGGAGGGCGGCAAGCCGTGCGCCTGTCTCGGCGCCGAAGCGCTGTTCCGCTATTGCGTGCAGCGCTTTCGCCATGCCTTCGCCTTGGCCCTCAAGACGGCCCTCGCTACGGCCCTCGCGGCGGCCCTCGCTACGGCCCTCGCGGCGGCCCTCGCTACGGCCCTCGCGGCGGCCCTCGCTACGGCCCTCGCGGCGCCATTGCGGGCCATTGGGCCACGCGGTCTACTAGGCTCATGCTTGCTTCCTCCAAGGTGTTGCCCAGGTCCAGGGTGCGCCGGGTTCGACTCGGTTGGCCATGTCTTGGATCCATGCGACGAACGCCGCGCCCAGCTCGGTGTCGGACGGGGAATCGAGCCAGTCGCGCAGCGCTACCGCCCACTGGGCAAGTTGCTGCGGGGTGGGGCTCCAAGGACCGCGCGCATCAGGTTGCCGAGGGGAAGATCGTCCAACGTGATGTGGCGCTCGTCAAGCACGAGCGAGCGCTGCGAGGGCTGGCACGGTTCGAGCAGGGGGGAGGTGCGGCCGATCAGGTGGCGTATCTGCACCTCTTGGGTCCATGGAGCGTCGCCGTTGTAGAGCACGAGGGGAAGGACCGGGGGCCAGTCGCCCGGAGTGCCGAGCTTGCCGGTGCGTTCGAGCTCTGTATAGAGCAGGGCGGTGTATTCCAGGTTGCGCAGTGCCATCAGCGAGTCCCTGCTGGATTGGAACTCGAGCAGGACGAGGAGATAGAGCCAGCCGTCGAGGAACGGGAGGCGCCACACGCAGTCGCCGAGGCGCCTTTGGCCGCGCTTGCCGATGTACTCGGCCGGGAGCTTCTCGAGCCCCGTGAAATCGAGCTCGGCGACTAGGCCTCCGTCGGCGACGGCGCGTAGCAGGTCTGCCACCGTGCGGGGGAAGGAGAACAGGCGCTTGTAGTGGCCATCGTGCATGGCGCAGAACCGTAGCGAGGCGCCAGGGCGGGGGTATGTAGGGGATTGCTGAAGGTGGCGTCCGACATCGACCCTTTCTCGATTGCGAGAAGGCGCACAGACGGCGGGGCGACACGTTGCGTTGCAGGCTGGGCACGCGTGCGTCGCGCCAACGGCTGTTGTGTGGAGCGTGGAGGCGGGGGCACGTTCTGACCTAAAGGCGGAAGTCGGAACAAGCCGCCAGAGCGCCGGCTACGGGGTTCGGGTGGGCTGGCCGAATTGCTGGTGGAGTTCGAGGTCGTTGCGGATGGCTTCGGTCAGGTCTTGGCCTTCCTGGTGGTCGGCTACCACGTAGGGGATTACCAGGACGGCGAGTTCGGTGCGGTCGGTGAGGAGGTTTTGGGCGCTGAACAGGCGGCCTATCCAGGGGAGTCGGCCGATGACCGGGATGCCGCCGCGGCCGTCGTTCTGGTTGTTGGAGATCAGGCCGCCCATGAGGACGGAACCCCCGTCCTTGAGGGTTAGCGCAGTGCTGAGCTGGCGGTTCAAGATGGTGGGGCTGCCGTCGATGCTGGTGCCGGCGCCGGGGCGGGCTTCGCTGAACTGCTGGGAGATTTCCAGATCGACGAGGCCGTTGGCTTGGACGATGGGCGTGATCTCCAGTTGCACGCCGGTCTTGCGGTAGGTGACCTGCTGCAGGACGTTGCTGGTGCCGCCCACCTGGACGCCGGTGTCGGCGATGGCGCTGATGACCGGAATCTCGTTGCCGACGTCGATGTTGGCGGATTCGCCGCTCTTCACCATCAGTCGGGGGCGGGAGCGGATGGCGACGCGGCTTTCCTCGAAGAAGAAGTTGAGTGCGGCGCGGGTTTCGCCGAGGTTGTTGTAGGCGCGCAGGGACAGGCCCTTGGCCTTGAGGCCGAGGGCGCCGACGGTGCCGCCGGAGATGCCGTATTTGTCGAGCATGCCCTGGAAGGAGAACTCGAAGCCGGCGCCTTCGTCGTTGGTGAGCGTGATCTCGGCGATCAGCACCTCGATGAGGACGGACGGCACGGGCTTGTCGAGCTCCTTGATGACATCGAGGATCGCCGCCCATTCCCTGCCGGAGCCGTGGAAGAGGAGGATGTTGCGGTTGGGGTCGGAAACGATGCGGCCGCCGGGATTGCGGCGGCTGCCGCCCTGGGCGTCGAAGGCGTCGCTGATGGATTCGTTGGCGGTTTGGGTGACGCCGGTGCCGGCACCGGATTGCAATGCCAGGACAGCGTTCAGGGTTTCCGTGAGGCTTTCGGCGTCGGTGTTGCGCACCTGGTAGGTAAAGGTGGCCTCTTCGATGGCTTCCTGGCGGCGGTCGTCCAGGGTGCGGGCCCATTCCTCCACGTGGGCCAGCGCCTCGTCGTCGGCTGCGAAGACGAGAATCTTGTTGACGCCTTCGAGGGGGACGAGGGTGATGGCGCCGCCGGTGCCGCCGACGCTGGCGGCATAGCCTTCGGCGGCGAGCACGTCGCGCAGGGACGAGGCGAGTTCGCCGACGGGGGTGAAGACCGGCTCGAAGATGGCGCCGTGGCGACCGCGGAGGTAAGGCTGGTCGAAGACTTCGATGAGCGCCAGGGCGCGTTCGAGCATCTCGCGGCGGCCGCGCAGGATGATGGCGTTCTGGCGGGTTTCGACGCGGGCTTCAAGGTCGTCGCCGTCGAAGGTCTGGCGCAGCCAGTCCTGGATGAAGTTGCCGCCGGCGACGCGCAAGGGGACGAGCTGGAAGATGGTGCGGTGGCTGGCTGGCACTTCCGGCAGGGTGGCGCCGCTGACGAGCAGCGGGATTTCGCGGCTGGCGATGTCGTCGCGGGCGACGAAGTTGAGGATGCCGTCCTCTTCTTGGATGTCGACGCCGTAGCTTTGCAGCACGCGGCGGGCGGTGGAGAAGAGCTGCGACGGCGGGATGGGTTCCATCAGCCGCAGGGTGACGAGGTCGGTCTTGCCCTGGAGTGCCGGATCGATGGCGAAAGACATGCCGAGTTGGTGGCCGAAAACTTCGTTGACGAACGCGACCAAGGGGATGTCGTGGAAGCTGAGGGCAATGGGATCGCCGGTGAGGCCCTGGCCGAGACGGTCGGCGATGCCTTCGGCGACGGCTTCCTGGACGACCACGCCGGGTGGTCGGGAGACGCGGAATTCGGGGGCGGCCTCCTCGGCGACTTCCGGGGCTTGGGCCTCGTCTCCCGTGTCGGCCTTGGCCGGGCGGATGGGTTCCGGCAGGGGCGACACCTTGAGCGTCGCGCAGGCGCTTAGGACGCTGGCCAGCGCCAGGGCGAGCAGGCCGAAGACGGGCGCCGGACGGAAGGCTCGCGCTTGGGTGTCGGGTGGTGCGGACATGGCGGCGTTGCCCTTTGCTTCGGTTCGCTTCGATGGCCGGCGTTAGCGATTGGGGTTGGAGGTTGGGGATTGCGCGGTGGAGTCGGGAGGCGCGGTTGCATCTATTGGTGCCGGGTTCACCGGCGGGAACAGGATTAGGACATCTTCGGTGGGTGATGGTTCCTCCGTGGATGCATCGCTCGCGGCATTGGCGGCGAGCGTGGCCGTGTTGGCGGCAACCTCGGTGAGGACTCGGCCGTCCGGGAGCGCATCGCCTGGGGTGCGGCGGGTGACGGTGCCTTCGCCTTCGACCAAGAGGGCGACGCGACTGGTGGAGCTGGCGACCAGTCCCACGAGGCCCACGTTGTCGCGGCTTGGGTCTTCGCTGCCGGCGACGGCTTCGGCGGCTTCTGCGGCGACCTGGTTGAAGGACGGGCCGCCCCAGCGCTTGCTTTGGCGGAAGGCGGTGAGGTCTTCGCTGCCGGGGATGGTGGGGAGCGCATCGGGATCGACGGGGTGGCTTGCGGCGGCGCGACCGGTGGAGGTGGTGTCGATGGGCCAGGTTAGGGCCAGGAGGGCTGCCACTGCGGCGGACCACAGGAAGGTTGCGAGGGGCCGGGCACGACCGGGCATTCCGCGGCGAAGCGCGGGGGCGAGCGCGGGGGCGGGGGTGAGTCGGAGCGGCATGGGGCGATTCTACGCGATGGGTTGGGGTTGGGCGGGGCTGACACGCGGCAAGGGGGCGCTCTTGCCGGGCGTGGCGGGGCAGGATGCCCTCCCCCAGAGGCTGGCTTCGATCCGAGGATTGCACGGCGACCGGCTGCGGCTCGCTTTATCTCGAGGGAGAGGGGGCCATCGAGCTCCTGAGCCAGGTTCCGTGCGAGATTTCGGAAACTCTGTGCGACATTCGCCCGGCGGCGTTTTGCGTCCTCATGTTTGCGCCATCTTTGTGGCATGGATCAAGACGCCGCATGGACGCGGCTGTTCGGGCAGCCGGTCTTCGTCCGACATTTGATGCGTCTGGCGCTGCCGGGGTTGGCGCGTTGGCTGGATTGGTCGACGTTGGAAGAGACGCCGACGCGGTGGGCGCTCGGGGGAGCGTTCGGCGGGGCGAGGTTGCGCACCGCCGGCGCGTATTCGTCGCGCACCGGGGACCGGGCGTGGCGCGTGGGCTACGGCGACGACTCCGGGCGATCTCTGCTGATGCCGACGGAGTTCCAGTCCGACACGGATACCAACATGGATGTGCGCAGCCGGGAGTATGGCCTGCTCGGCTATCAGGCACAGAAGCGGCGCCGGCCGGATCGGGATGGGTCGGTTCGGGTGGTGCCGGTGGTGATCTATTCGGGCGGCGCACGGTGGGCGACGTCGTATCCGGGGTGGGCGCAGCCGAGGGCCAACGTGACTGCCAAGGGCGAGCCGTGGCTGCAGGCTCGGGCGTCGTGCGTTTTGCTTGACGCGGACTCGTGCGGGCGCGACGATTTCGGGCAGCGAGGCAACCTGGTTGCCGAGCTGCTGCGGATGAATGCGCCGACCACGCTGGAGGAGACGGTGGCTCTGCTCGCTGCGATGGCGCGACGGCTGCGCGCGGAACTGCCGCCGGAGCGCGCTGCCGTGGTCATCCACGAGTTGGTGGATTGGTGGGCGGTTTGCTCGAAGCAAGCGGTGACCCCAGAGCAAGTGGAACAGGTGCGGCAGGCGTTGGCGCAAGGGAGGCAGGAAGAGATGATGGGTTTGGCGCGGTCGGCCCGGGAGTGGCCGAGGGCTTGGCGGGAAGAGGGGCGAGTAGCGGGCCGGGAAGAAGGTCGGAGAGAAGGCCGGGTAGAAGGACGGGTAGAAGGACGGGTAGAAGGGCGCCGGGTTGGGCAGGTGGAGCTGTTGCGGGCACAGGCGGTCGGAAAGTTTGGCGATGCGGCCGCGGCGACGCTCGTTCGGCGGCTGGAGCAGGTCGAGGACCCAAACGACTTCGTGGAAGTGGGCAGGTGGATCCTGGAGTGCAGCGCCGCGTCCGAACTGCTTCGGAGGCTTGACGGGCTTGGCGACGGCGCTGGCTAAAGAAGGGCGCAGCGCTGGTGCAAGGGAGGCAGGAAGAGATGATGGGTTTGGCGCGGTCGGCCCGGGAGTGGCCGAGGGCTTGGCGGGAAGAGGGGCGAGTAGCGGGCCGGGAAGAAGGTCGGAGAGAAGGACGGGTAGAAGGCCGGGTAGAAGGACGGGTAGAAGGGCGCCGGGTTGGGCAGGTGGAGCTGTTGCGGGCACAGGCGGTCGGAAAGTTTGGCGATGCGGCCGCGGCGACGCTCGTTCGGCGGCTGGAGCAGGTCGAGGACCCAAACGACTTCGTGGAAGTGGGCAGGTGGATCCTGGAGTGCAGCGCCGCGTCCGAACTGCTTCGGAGGCTTGACGGGCTTGGCGACGGCGCTGGCTAACGGGAGACGGATCAGGTGGCGCCGGCGGTTGCTCCGGTTCAAGAGTCTGTGTCGAGGGGCTTCACCTTGGTTGAGGTGATGGTGGTGCTGGCGCTGCTGGCGTTGCTGGCGGGCTTGGCGGCACCGAATCTGTTGCGGCTGTTTGAGGGCTTTGGGCGCGCCACGGAACGCGCGCGGATTCTGGATCAGGTGGCGGGGCTTGGCGAGCGGGCGATGCTTGAGGGGGCTGGGCTTGTGCTGCTCGGCAGCGATCCGAGTGCGGACGGGGATGTGCCCGGCAGGTTTTCGCACTATCGGCGGCTGCGGCCGGAGGTGCCGGAGGGGTGGTGGATTGCGATTTCGCCGCCGCTGGTGGTCCATGCGAACGGGGTCTGTCTGGGCGGGGTTGTGGAGCTGGGGGAAGGGGAAGCGCAGGCGCCGGGGATGGAGGTCGTTGCGTTGGATGCGCCGCATTGTCGGGTTGCGGGGCGGTGACGAGGCTTGAAGGGGGCCGGGTTTGGTGGGCGTTAGGTGAGGGGGCTTCGGTTGGGTTGTGGCGCGGCCTGCCCCTTCCGAAGAAGGCTAACGCCTTCTTCGGAAGGGGAGTGCCATGAGGGGCCTGCGCTACGCCAACAGCCCTCCTGACGGGTGACAGGAGGGCCTCGCCACCCTGGCTGCGAGAGTGACGGAACGCTTGAGTCGAGTCGCGGCGCCGTTGACTTCGAGGCATGTCCCCTTCTTGGCGGTGAAAGGAGCTCGGCTTTGGGAGGTTCGGCGAGGAGCGCTCGGGGGGCTTGGCCCCGGGGGTTCACGTTGCTCGAGGCGGTGGTGGCGCTGGCGGTTTTTTCTGCTGGGGCGATGGCGCTGTACGGGCTGTTCAACACCAATCTGATCTCGCTTTCGCGGGCGCACGAGACGATGGATCAGGCGCCGTATGTGGATTACGCCATCGACTATCTCTCGGCCGTGAATCCGCGCTTGCAGCCGGAGGGGCAGGTGGACCTGGGCGGCTTCGACCTGACCTGGACCGCGACCCTCGTCGAGCCGGTGCGGCAGAGTCAGAACGGCAACGGGTTCATGGGGAACTTCGAGGTCGGGCTGTACGAGGTGGCGTTCGAGGTTCGGGTTCTGGAGGGAGGCGGCGCCGGGCTTGCGCCGAGAGCGACCTCGCTTGGGGTGTATCGGCTGCGGCTGGTGGGGTTTGAGAAGGTGCGGGGGCTGGGGACCGGCTTCGCGGCTGGGGCGACGGGTGAGGGTCGGGGGATGGCTCGCTCGGCGGCGGCGTCATGATCGGTTTTCCCTCGGCACGAAGCCCGTGTTCGAGACTGCCGGCGCGCCGGGCCGGCTTCTCGCTGGTGGAAGTGATGGTGGTCCTGACCATCACCGCCCTCCTCGCCGCGCTGGTGGCACAGGCATTGGGACTCTTCGGGGCGAGGTACGAGTCGCTGCGACGCCTGGAGGCGAAGACCGCACAGCAGGCGCTGCCGCGCAACTGGTTTGCCGCCACCGTGCGCGGGTTCCTGCCATACCGGATCGACGCGCGGCGTTTCATTGGCGACACCGGCGCGTTTCAAGGCTTCACCACGGAGTCCCTCGGCAGCGAGCCGGGGCTGCCGGTGGCCGCGAGCTGGCGCATCGAGCAGGACGGCGGGGGTTCGGTGGTGTCGTATCACGAGGAGGGCGGGCTGACGTGGCAGGTGCTCGTCATCGACGCGCCGGCGGCGTTTCAATACGCCGACGCCTCGCTCGTCTGGCGCAATGCCTGGCCGGTGGCGGAGTTGCCGTTCGAGCACATTCCCACGCTCGTGCGATTGGTGACGATTGAGGGCGAGACCCTTTGGCTGGCGCGGCTGGCGGCGTATCCGGAGGCGATCCCGCACCCGGAGGACTTCTCGTGAACGAACGCATGGGGCATTCCGACCGCCGGCTGGTACCTGGCACGGGGCCCTGCCAGTGAAGGCTTCGGGGGGACGAGGGGATCCTTCGCTCCGAAGCGAGATGGGGCACAGGGCACGCCTGGAGGCGCGCGAGGGAGGGCAGGACGCCCTCCCTCCGGGGGGGGCCGTCGGACTGCCGTTGCCCTGGCGCACGGGGCAGGCCTGGAGGCGCACGAGGGAGAAAAAGGATGCCCTCCCAAAGGCCCGTCGAATGGCCAACGTGGCGGGGTTTGCGTTGGTGGCGGTGCTTTGGGTGTTGGCTGGGCTTGGGTTGGTGGCGGTTTACGTCGATGGGCTGGTGGGATCGCGGGTAGATCGGGCCATGGCTTCGCGGGAGGCTGTGGCGCGGCGGCTGGATCGGATTGGCACGCACAACACGATTGTCTATCTCGCCGTTGCCGGGCGCACGAATCATCGTGCCATCGTGCTGGAACAGCAGCAGCGCTTCACCGACAACATCGCCGAGAACGAGTTTCTGCCGCCTGGGAACGGCGAGCTGTTGCTCACCGGGCAGACCTATGCCGGACTCGGCGACATGCACTTCTCGATTCAGGACGAGACCGGGCTGGGGGCGTTGAACCTGCCCCAGGCACCGATGTTCGGGGCGGCGTTGCAGCATCTGGGGGTGACGCCGCTCGGCATTCGGCGGCTGGCGGCGCGGGTGCAGGACTACATCGATCTCGACGGGGATCTCACCGTCGGCGGGGCGGAGAGCCTGAGCTATCGCCGGCGCGACCTGCCGCCGCCGCCGAACTGGATCATGCTGGCGCCGTTGGAGCTCAAGCGGGTGTTCGGCGCCCCGGAGGCCATCGCGCCGGAGCAGTGGGAGTCGCTGCGAGGGCTGGTCTCCACCCGCTCGGTGGGCTACAACTTCAACACCATGCATCCCGATGTGCTCGCCGGGCTGCTACGCTTGCCCACGGAACGGGTGGACGCGGTGCTGAAGGCGCGAGCGGAAGGGCCGATCAACCGCGTCGCTCAGGTGGCGTCGCTCACGGGCCGGCATCTCGACATCAGCGATGAGGACATCCTCGCCGCGCCATCGGCTTTCCTGCGCGTGGCGGTGTGGCCGAAGGGAGGCGGGGCGCGCACGGTGGCGGGCATTCACCTCACCCTGCAGGGCGATGTGGCGCCTTGGCGCACCGGCTATTTCTACACCGAGACGCTGACGCCAACGGAAGCCAAGAGGCACACGACTTGGGAGACGGAAGCGCCCCTGGGCGAAACCGAAGACGCCGCAGATGACGCTGCAAGAGACGCTGCAAGACCTGCAACAGAGGCTCCGACGCCTGCTACGCCGCTTTTCGGCGCGACCTTGCGCGATCCAGACTGAGGCCGGCGCCGAGGCGCTGGCCATGCGCTCGTTGCAGGCGCATTGGATCGTCGGTCGCGGCCTCGCCATGTATCGCTGTCAGGACTTCAGCCGCGTGCCCCGCACCAGACGCCAGGCGGCGGTGGCGTTGCAGGTGTCCGTATGGAGCCCGTTTGCGAACACCGGCTGGCGCTGCGTGTGGGCTGGCGGCAAGGCGATGGTGTGGTTCTGGGATGCCGCCGACGTGCGGGTGCAGGGGGAGCTGCTCGACAAGGCGGCGAGGGAACGGCCGGCCACGGTGCAGCAAGTGCCGGAGCCCTTGTTCCTGCCGCGCGGGCAGGACGGGGCGCGGCTGGTGAAGTGCCACGACGGCCACGACCTGCAATTCTGGCAGGGCGGGGTGCTGCTCGACTCGCTCTGGACTCGGCAGGAGCCGGATGGGCAACGCCTCGCCTGGTTCCTGGAACGGCTTGGGGAGACGACTGCCGAGGCCGAAGTGGTCGAGGCCGAGATGGCGCCGGAGCCCTGGTCGCGCACCACTTCGCCGGTGGAGTGGCTGCGGGCGCGGGAGACGGCCATCGGCGTCACATGCCTTGCGGTTCTCGCGCTGGCCGGCGTTTGGCAGGAGGCGCGCTATTGGAAGATGCGCCTTGCCACCGGCGGCGCGGCGGCGGAGCTGAGCGTGGTGGAGGGGGATGTGCTGCCGCAGCTTTCGGCGCGGGGGGATTTCGTGAGCCTGCGGCGGCGCAACGAGCGGCTGGCGGAGCTCTTCGGCCAGCCTTCGCAGGCGCGGCTGATGGGGGTGGTGGACGAGATTCTGCCGAGCGACACGGCGGTGTTTCGGGAGTGGCGCTTCTCCGAAGGGGAACTGGCGGTGGTGCTGGTGGAGGAGGCCGAGGAGGCGATGGATCGGGTGGCTTTCGTGCGGGCATTGGAGGCGCATCCCTGGCTTTCCGGGGTGCGGGCGGAGCAGGGCCGGCGTCAGGGCGAGGTGCGGTTCCGCATGGAGGTCTCGGCGCGATGAAGGGGCGTTTGGAAGCCTTGCTGGCGCGGGTTCGGACAGAGCTTGAGAAGAGCACGGTGGTGCGGCTTGGCGCCTGGGGCATTGCCGCGGTGCTGCTGCTTTGGTTCGCCTTGGCGCGGGGGGACGCGGTGGCGTTGGCGCACGCGGACTATGTGTCGGAGGCAAGGCGTCTGAGTGCGGCCACCGGAGCCCTGGACGGCGGCGACTGGGCTTCGCGGCTGGAACGGGAACGGGTTGTGGGCGGGCAGCTTGAAGGGATGCTGTGGCAGGCGGACTTCGAGGGACACGCCCAGGCGGAGCTGGAGGAGGCGCTGACGAGCATCTTCGAGCCGTTGGACCTTGGCCGCCGACGCATTCGCATGGGGGTGAGCCAGCCGGCGCCGGACTTGCCGGGGGTGTGGCAGGTGCAGGCGAACGTGAACGCGGAGTATCGCAGCGGGGCGGAACTGGCGGCATTGCATGCGATTGCGACGCATCCGAGGCGGCTGGCGGTGGAGCGGTTCGCGATCACCACGAACCCGCGGCGGATCGACGTGATTGTGTCGGCGTACTTCACGGGATTTGACGGGGACGGGGGCTAGTGTCCTGTGCCCTAAATAGTCCTGTGCCCTAAATAGTCCTGTGCCCTAAATAGTCCTGTGCCCTAAATAGTCCTGTGCCCTAAATAGTCCTGTGCCCTAAATAGATAGAATTAACGCGACGATGCCTGGACGGCGGCCAATCGCTCTCTGGCGCGCTTGATCTTGGCCAGGATGTCTTCGCCCTTGGCGGTCCACCGGTACGGTTTGGGGTCGGCGTTGTGTTCGGCCAGGTGGCGGACGATCTCGCGGCGCAGCTGGCCGACGCTGGCGAAGCTGCCGTCGCGGATCACGGCGGCGAGGTCGCCGAAGAACCGTTCGACGAGGTTGAGCCAGGAACTCGACGTCGGGGTGAAGTGCATCTCGAAGCGTGGATGGCGCGCCAGCCACGCCCTGACCTTCTCGTGCCTGTGCGTGGCGCAGTTGTCGGCGACGACGTGGAGCGTCAGGTCGGCCGGCGTCTCGCGGTCGATCTGCCTGAGGAAGCGCAGCCACTGTACGTGCGTGTGCTGGGCTTCGAGACGCTTGATCAGCTTGCCGTCGAGGCAGTTCATCGCCGCAAACAGCGTGATCGTGCCGTGCCGGTGGCAGTCGTGCGTTTCGGTGCGAATGTGGCCGACGCCCAGCGGCAGCCCCGGCTGCGTGCGTTCCAGCGCCTGGATCCGCGTCTTCTCGTCGCAGCGCCATCGACTTCTCCAGCGGATCCAGGCACAGCCCCGCCACGTCCCGGAACCTGGCCTCGAACCGCGGGTCGCTGGACAGCTTGAACGCGCGCTCGAGGTGCGGCTTGAGACCGTGTTCGCGCCAGATGCGACCGACGCTGGACGCCGAGATGCCCACTTCCGACGCCGTCGTGCGCGTGCTGCGCCGCCGCATGCCCGGCGCGCCCTGACCCGCCTTGGCAACGACTTCCTCGACCACCGCAGGCGAAATGCTCGGCTTGACCCCCCGACCCGGACGATCCACCAGACCCTCCAGCCCCTGCCGCTCGAATCGCTGCGACCACTTGTTCACCGAGGACGTCGCGATCCCCAGCCCGCGCGCCACGGCCGTCTGCTTCACGCCCTTCGCGCGCAGCAGCGCGATGCGTGCGCGCACCAGGTCGCGTGCCGGTGTCGTGGTCGCGCGAACACGGCGCTGGAGTTCGCCTTCCTCTTCCGCCGCGAGTTCCAGAACCGACACCGGACGCGCCATCGCAGACACCGCCAACACACACCGGTGCTGCCATGACACGGAATCCACGTTATTTCTGTCTATTTAAGACGCATCACACTACCGCCGCTTGGCGGCGCTTAAGGCAGTTTTCGCTAGCACGAAAACTGCGAAGGGAAGTACGCGACCGTTCTCCAACTCGACAGTTTTCTACGGCGCTTTGCCTCCCTAGCGCCGCTTCGCCGGTCCTTACGAGGGCCTTCTGGGGGCGAGGGCATTGAAGCCCTGGCTCGCGCACTCCACCGTCACGGATTTCGCCAGGTTGCGGGGAGTCCTCCGGGGGGAGGGCGTCCCGCCCTCCATCGCGCCGCAAGGCGCGCCGCGCCGTCAGGCGCCGCGCCCGCAAGGGCGCGCAGGGCACATCGCGGCATGCGCAGGGAGGACGCGCCTGACGGCGCGCATGGGGGGCCGGACGCCCTCCCTCCCTTCTCCCTCCCTCCCTCTCCCTCTCCCTCTCCCTCCCGATAAGAGTGGTCCCGGCAGGCAAGTCGACGCAGTCGCCAGCCGCGAACGGCCATGCGCCACGTCAGCGCCACAAGAACCGTTGCCTGTTCGGCAACGGTTCCTGCCCCAGCCCAGGCCATCCTGTCACCCTGTCGGCATTCGGCCAGCTCACGCCGTCCGAAGTCCGACAGGCTGCCAGGCAAATTCAAGGTGAGACACTACCCTGCGGAGACGTTGGGGTCATTGGCGTTGGCGGAGGGCTTCGAAGAGCAGGATGCTGGTGGCGGCGGCGACGTTTAGGCTGGATACCTTGCCGGCCAGGGGGATTTGGGCCAGGTAGTCGCAGCGCTGTTGGGTTAGGTGGCGCAGGCCCTTGGCTTCGCTGCCTACCACTATGGCTATGGCGCCTTCGAAGGGGACGTCTGTGTATTTGACGTCGCCTTCTGCGGTGCCGCCGACGATCCAGACGCCGCGTTCGCGGAGCCAGTCCAGGCGGCGGGCAAGGTTGGCCACCTCGACGATGAAGAGGTGCTCCATGGCGCCGCTTGCGGCCTTGGCGGCGACGCCGGACAAGGGTGCGCTGCGGCGACGCGGCACCAGCACGGCATCGACGCCGGCGGCCTCGGCGCTGCGCAGGCAGGCACCGAGATTGCGCGGGTCTTCGATGTGGTCGAGGGCCAGCAGGAGCGGCTGCGAGAAGCTCTCGAAGCGCCGCTCGAAGACGGCTTCGCTCGCCGGCCGCACCGCATGGCATTCGGCGAGGATGCCTTGGTGGCTGCCGACGCCGGCGAGGCGGCTCAAGGCCGCGCGTTCCACGGTGTCCACGCGAATGCTGGCGTTGCGCGCTTGCGTCACGATGGCGGCGACTTCCCGCGTGCGGCGACCGGCCGCTACCTTCAGGCTGCGAATGCGGCCGGGGTCGGTTCCCACCAGTTCGCGCACGGCGTGGGTGCCGTAGATGCGGCCGTTCATCGCCGCCCGCGGCCCTGTCCGCGCCGTTGCCGGGGCATTCGGTGGTCGGCGGGACGCTCGGTCAGGCGCAGGTCCACCCGTCCGGTGGGGGGAGAGACATCCTGCAGGACCACCTCGATGGCGTCGCCAAGGGCGAAGCGTCGCCCAGAACGCTCGCCCACCAGCGCCATGGCCGCGGGGACATGGTGGAAATAGTCGGCGCCAAGGGCGCCGATGTGCAGCAGCCCCTGCACGCCGGTGCCGTCGAGTTCGACGAAGAGGCCGAATCCGGTCACGCCGGCGACCCGGCCCGAGAAGGTCTCGCCGACCCGATGCTCGATCAGGGCACACTTGAGCCAGTTGTCCACCATGCGCTCGGCGCTTTCGGCGCGGCGTTCGGTGGTGGAAATGTGGGCGCAGATTTCGTCGAGCTCGTCCGCGTTCGGGCGCCAGCCGAGCAGGATGCGGTGGACGAGCAGGTCCGAATAGCGGCGGATGGGCGAGGTGAAGTGGACGTAGGTGGCAAGCGCCAGACCGAAGTGGCCGAGGCGGCGGGTTTCGTAGCGGGCCTGGGCGAGGCTGCGCAGGGTGAGGACGTCCCAGATCCAGTCCGGCAGGCTCGACTTCGCCTTGGCGCGGGCGAGTGCTTCGCTCAAGGCGATCGGGGTGATGGGAGCTGGGGGCAGCGACACGCCGACGAGGCGTAATGCGGGTTCCAAGGCGTCCAGGCGGTCGCTCGGCGGCGGTTCGTGGACGCGGTACACGGGGCGTGTGCCGCTCGCCGGCGTCTCTCCTTGCGGCTTGAGGCGCCGTTCCAGCTCGCGTGCGGCGGCGACGTTGGCGGCGATCATGGCCTCTTCGATGAGGCGATGGGCATCGTTGCGCGCCACCGGGGCGACGCTCTCTGGGCGACCGTCCTGCAACAGCACGCGGGATTCGTGGCTTTCGAGGTCCAGGGCGCCGCGCTCGTCTCGCTGGGCGGTCAATGCCTTGCGCACGCCGTCCAGCGCCTTGAGGGAGGTGGCCATCGCACGGCCCGCCATCCTGCCCCGACCTTCCAGGAACTCGGCCACCTCGGTGTAGGTGAGCCGGGCCTGGGAGCGAATGGTGGCGCGGGCAAAGCTGTGGCAGGACACCCGGCCGCGCGTCGATACCAACATGTCGCACACCACCGCGAGGCGGTCTTCCCCTGGCCTCAGCGAGCAGAGCCCGTTGCTGAGCGCCTCCGGCAGCATCGGCACCACCCGATCGGGCAGATACACCGAGTTGCCCCGGCGGCGGGCTTCGTGATCGAGCGGCGAGCCGACGGCGACGTAATGCGAGACATCGGCGATGGCGACCACCAACCGCCAGCCGCCGCCTCGCCGGCGCTCGGCGAACACCGCATCGTCGAAGTCGCGTGCATCCTCGCCGTCGATGGTGACCAGGGGCAGGTTGCGAAGGTCTAGCAGCCTGTCGGACTTCGCTGTCTCGGTGAAGTTCGACAGGGTGACAGAACGGCTCGGGCTGGGGCAGGAAGCGTTGTCCGATGGCAACGGTTCTTGTGGCGCTAGCCTGGCGGAGTCGCCATTGGGGGGGCGGGCATCTCGCGCGGCAGGCGCGTCCGTGGCGTCGAACCGGTTCGCCGCAGCGCTGGTTCCTTGCAACGCAGGCGGCCAGACGCGCGGGATCCGATAGGCCGCCAGAGCCGCGTCTGAGGCACGTGCCGCTTCGTTGCCGGAATCCCGCACGCCGACGACGCGTCCGGAAACGCGCCGCGCCCCCACCTCCAGCACTTCCACCTCGACGATGGCGCCGTCGCGGGCGCCAGAAGGCGGCACGGTCAGATCGATCCGCCCGCGCAATCCCGGATCGAGGGATTCCACCGACGGCGCCGCGAACGAGCCGCCGCTGCGCTCACGTTCCGACCCAGCGCCTTGGGGCGAAGCCAGAGGCGCATTCAAGACGCCGATCAACGATTCCGAAGACGGCGACAGCACCCGCCGCACCGCTACCCCTTCCTTCGTTCGCGAACCCTCGATGCGATCCCCCGGCCGCACGCCGCGAACCCGATGCCCCCGCGACAGCGTTGCGAGCCCTTCGGAAGTTTCCACAGCCAATGCCGCCCCGTGCTCGACCACCTGGCCCACAACCCTTTCCGGCGGCTGCGTCAGCTCATAGCGCCCGCGCTGGCCAAGCCGCACCTCACCGGACGCCAAGAGGCCATCGAGCAGCTTCCGCAGCGTCTTGGACTCGGTACCGCGCGCATCGAAGTGCCGCAGCAAGCCAGACCAGCGCATCGATCCGCGTTCGGCCAGCGCATCTACCAGCTCGCCACGCGTCGGCAGCCGCGCCGCGTCCGCTCCCGGCCGATTCCCCCGTGACGTCTCGCGGCGCTTGTTTCGTCTATTCAAGTGGACATCGCTTTGGTAAAGTTGCTCCCCTCGCCACGATGGCGAGGCTGCCGCCGAGGTGGTGAAATTGGTATACACGCTAGCTTCAGGTGCTAGTGGGGGAAACCCCGTGGAGGTTCAAGTCCTCTCCTCGGCACCAAACTCGACCCATAGCCTATTGAGTTTCAAACAATTGTAGGCATAGCCTGAAGGTCGCGCAGCACTTTTCGCGGCACTCTTCGGCAAAGCCGACCACGGGAGCTATTGTAACCCCGTGAAATCCGTGTAGATGGAAGTGCCAGTTCCCGCCAGGAGGTAAGCGCCGTAGTGTAGTGTCCTTAACAAAAAGGTGATTAAGAGGCGTTGGCCAGCGCGGCCCGACCGCGTTCGACCTTCTCCATGATCTCGCCGAAGGACTTCGTCCACACCAGCGGCTGCGGATTCTCGTTGTGACGCTCCAGGCACTCCCGCAGGCACTTCTCGAGATGCGGCACCGATGTGAAGACGCCGCGCCGGATCTGCTTGTCGGTCAGCGTCGCGAAGAACCGCTCCACCAGGTTCGCCCACGAGGCGCCGGTCGGCGTGAAGTGCAGGAAGATGCGTTTCCTGCGCTCGATCCAGTCCTGCACCTTCTCGTGCCTGTGGGTCGCGTAGTTGTCGAGCACGATGTGGATCTCCTGGTCGGCGGGCACCGCCTTGTCGACCTCGCGCAGGAACATCAGCACCTCCTGGTGACGGTGCCTGCGGCAGGTCCTGCCGATCACCTTGCCGCTGGCCACCTCCAGCGCGGCGAACAGCGTGGTCGTGCCGTGGCGCTTGCAGTCGTGCGTCATCGTGCCGGCGCGGCCCCTCTTCATCGGCAGGCCCGGCTGCGTCCGGTCCAGCGCCTGGATCCGGCTCTTCTCGTCGAAGCTGAACACCGCCGCGTTCTCCGGCGGGTCCAGGTAGAGCCCCACCACGTCCCGCAGCTTCTCCTCGAAGCGAGGATCGCTGCTCAGCCTGAAGGTCCGGATCAGGTGCGGCTTGAGGCCGCGCGACCGCCACACCCGGTGGACGAAGCTGTGGGTCGTGCCCAGATGCCGCGCCATCGACCGGCACGACCAGTGCGTGGCGTCCTCCGGTGTCGTCTGCGTCGTCGCCTCGATCACCCGGGTGCGCAACGCCGCCTGCGCCCGGCTGTCCTTCCCGCCGTGGTTGGCGCCGCGCGGCCGCTCCCTCTCGATCGCCGACGCACCCTCCTTCGCGTAGCGGGTGCGCCAGCGTCCCACCTTGTTCGCGTCGATGCCCAGCTTCGCGGCAATGTCCTTGTTCGTCGTTCCGTCGGCTGCCATCAGGACGATCCGCGAACGTTCCCGCAGGCGCACCGGCGCACTGCGCGACGACGCCCACTTGTCCAGCCTTCCCCGGTCCTCGGTCGACAGTGTGATTGGTGCCGCAACCCGCATCGAACTTGCCCCCAGACGCGATGCGCAAAAGCATGACCCATCGACGCCTCATAAACGACAGTTTATTTGGGACACTACAGTAGAACGGCGCTTACCTCCTGGCCGAAAGCGCGAGCGAATGCGAGCCCGAAGGCCAAGCAGTTCGCGAAGCGAACTGCCGACGCGCCCGTCAGGGCGCGCTAGCTGAAGGGATTTCTGGCATGACCACGAACCACTCCTCCCCTCTCCGTCCCGCCGCGGCGTCGAGCCCCGCGTCCTCAGGCGCGATCCGGCTCGTGACGGAGCGCCCCGGCGTGTGGTAGCGTCGCGGTGGCGCAGGGAGCGTGGGAACGGCTCTGCGCCGCGTTCCGCGTCGTTCGGACGCGCGTGCGGTCCCGGCGGCACGATGTGACGTGTGCCGTGCGGGGGAAGCGCGCGGGAGCGGCCGGTGGGCACGGACACATGCCGCCGGCTGGCGGACCGGACGATGCGGAAGGAAAGCGCTCAAGGGTCGGCGCCTTCAACGTGACGGGCGAGCCGGGCGTCTCCGACGGGGACGCGCAGCGTGGATGCAGCCAGGTGAGCGGTCGTGCGCGTAATGGCGGCGCACGGATGGGACCGACAGGACCGTGCCTGGTGGCCTGGGAGAGGCAGTTCCATTGGTTTGCTTCGGGGATGCCCGAAGTTCCGCAGGAGGATGTCGACGATGTCCTTCGTGCCGCGTCGCAAGCCTGACATGGCTGCGGCGAAAACCGTAACGTTGAGCAAGCAGACAAGGAGACGGCGGGCGCCCGGCAGCCGGGCGCCCGCCGTCGGCATTTTGGAAAAGGAGAGCGGGAGGGCAATGGGCGGGAGGCGGACGCGCGAACAGATCCAGGACGAATGGCGCTGGCGGTGGACGGAAGCGCGGCGGCGGCGAGGGCGATCGGCTCTACCTGGATCTCTGCGACCTGATCCGGCGCAACCCGTCGGGTTCAGGGGCGCGCATGCGGCAGCGGCGGGCGCCACGGAACTCGGCCCGGTCCGCGGGGCTCGGCAGCGTGGTGGGTATCCTCGGCGGCACCGTCCGCGGTACTCCTCGTTGCATTCCCGACACTCCCGGTTCTCCCCGTCTGCGCACGCGGCCATGACGCCACGGGCGCTCGCCCCGGGTCAACCGGACATCGCCCAGGCGCCCCGTGCGACTTCTTCGTCGCACCGCCCTCGACCACCGGGACGCGCGGAGCTCGGCCGCGGGCAGGCTGGCGCGGCACCGCACGCGATCAAGGCCGGGCCCTGCGGGCGGCGCTAACGCGCCGGCCCTGACCGCGAGCGAGCCCGGCGTCCGCCGTTGGGCGGGCGTCGACTGCGGTCTCGAGTGCCGCATCGAACCGCGACCCCAGGTCCTGCGCGACGGCGACCTGCACCAGTGGGTCGCGATCCTGTCCCCGCCCGCCGGCGGTGCGCGGCTGGTCGCTGGCGCACGCTACCACATCGACCCGCTGGGCATGACGGCCGCCATTCCCCACGCCGTGCCGGGGTCGAGCTGCCGCCGACCAGGGCCCAGACGTGGCCGTGGACGCGGCGGGGCGCCTGGCGGTGGATCGACGAGGAGATGGTGTGGATCTGCGCCGACACGGGACGGACGCAGTCTCGCGGTCGGAACGGAATCCCGACGTCGTTCACGGGCCGCGGACCCCGACGGCCGAACCGCGCCCGCCCCGCGCCTGAGCGTCAACCGGGGCGATTGGGAGGCGTTGCGTCAGCTTGGCGGCGTTCGGGGACGGGATTCGGGAAAGGGGCCCGGGTTCCGGCGAGCTGGAAGCGCGGGCCGGCGAGCCGACCGGGCGTCGGGACAAGCCGAAAAGGGTGTCGCCGGGCCGCCACCGCGCCGTGAGTGGCAGCTCCATCGGGGGCCGCCGTATCACGACCGTTCGACGCGGCACGGCCATCGCGCCGCGCCGCGAACCGGCGGATGTGACGGGACGTTTCGGGCACCCCGGCGACGCGGGCAGTGTCGGCCACCGGAGGGCCGGCCGTCAACGGGCGGCAACGTTGCCGGACCGGGGAAGCGCCGTCGTGCCGCGCGCTCGGCGGAGTGCCCGTGGTGGTCGGTCGCGCGAGCGGGCAACGGCCCGGGCGCGCGGTGTCGGCGGGCGGGGCGGTAGGCGGGGCCGGGCCTCGGTCAGGCGGGGTTGGCGCGCCGGAGGATCGGGGCGAGGGCGCGCAGCGCCTCGTCGACGGACTCGGCGTCGGGGAAGACGTCGAGCAGGTCCGGCGCAACGACGACGACGTTGGCGCCTTCGGCGTAGCGCCGCACGGTGACGCCGCGTACGGCGCCGGAGAAGTCGTACTCCGGACGCAGGGTGTCCCGGTCCTCGGTGGGTGTGTCAGGTGCCTTGCTCATATTGCTGCCTTTCGTTTCGCGTCGCCGGACGCGCGCTGACGAGTCGGGTGCGGGGCGGCCGTTCGGCGTGGCTCACGACAAGGAGCCGCCCGCCCGAGGATGTGCCGAGCACGAGATGGCGCTCTTCGCCGACGGAGTGGTCCGGATCCGGCATCAGCATGGCGAGCGGATCGGCGAAGACGGTCGATGCTTCGTTGAAGGAAACGTCGTGCTTGCGCACGTTGGCATCCGCCTTCCTCGCATCCCATTCGAACTCGTAGCTCACAGCCTAACCGTATGCCTTTCGGGGCCGGATGCCAACAACGGGGCGTCCGCGGGGTTGGTCGGAGTCGCCCGGCGAGGCGGGGCGGGTGCATGGTCTCCCGGGCGCGGCACGGGCGTCAGGCCGCCTGGGCATGGCTGGCGTCCTGCATTCCGTGCAGGAAGTCGACGGCCCGCTGCGCCTAGCAGCCTGTCGGACTTCGGATGGCGCAAGCTGGCCGAATGCCGACAGGCTGCCAGGACGGCCTGGGCTGGGGCAAGAAGCGTTGCCGAAAGGCAACGGTTCTTGTGGCGCTGGGTCGCCTTGGCGATGTCCGATTGACCCGGTGCGGGCCACCGTGGCGTCATGGTCGCCGTGTCGGGCTTGCGGAAGAGCGGAGTGTCGGGGATGCAACGAGGACGATCGCAGAACATGGAGCCGTGGAGCCCACGACCCTGCCGAGCCCCGTGGGAAGTTCGGGTTCGTGGCCGTGGACGCGGCCGGGCGCGCCTGGCGGTGGATCGACGAGGAGCTGGTGTGGGCCTGGCGGATGTGACGGGACGCATTGGGCGGAGCCGGCGACCGGCGCAGTGTCGACTACGCGAAGGGCGGTCGTCGCGAAGGGCGGTCGTCAACGGGCCGGAACGACCCGGGTCCGGTGGGCGAGCGTGCCGAGGGAAACGAGGTTTGCGACGCCGGTCGGCGACGGTGGGGCGGTGACCGGATCGTCGGTCGCCGGGACGTCGCCGGGACGTCGGCGGTCAGTCGTCGGGGAGCATGCCGAAGTGGCGGAACGCCGAGATGATCGCCTCCTGCTTTTCGGGCGGGCACGGGACGGCGCGGCCGCGTGTCGGGCGGTTCCAGGCCGGTCGTGGCTGGAGTCCGGCGAGTTCCTTGCAGTGGGGGATCCAGCAGTCGTGCTGGACAGACCATCCGTAGTGGTCCTTGACCCACTGCTTGATTTGCGGATAGGTGGCCATGCGGATGTCTGCGAATAAGGGTGGCGGCAGAATAGCGCGAGGCATCGGGTCGCGCCATCGTCGTCGATCGGACCTGAGAACCTCGGGCGATGCGCCGCTCATCGCCTCGACAGTTCGAGGACTCGGCCGCCGCGGTCGATGCGGATGAAGACCAGGTCCGAAAGCGCGGCGCGCAGTTCGCTGCCGCAGTCGTCGAATGCGCTCCACCAGCTCGCGGGCCAGTCGACCGAATCGTCGGGCGCCGCGATGCACGGCACGATCCGGGGAACTGGGCCCGGACGGGGTCAGGCGGGAGGAAGGACACGCGTCGCGGCCTTCTGGTCGACCATCTCCTGGAGCGTCTCGTGCAGTCGGCCGTCCATCAGGCGCGCGTAGCGAACGGCGTGCGCGGCCGCTTGCTCAAGGGCACGGTCGATGTCGCCGTCGGCGTCCTTGACCTCGACAAGGGCGAGGTCGCCCGAGGGCAGGATGCCTAGCGCATCGAGCTTGGTGGGCATCTCGACGGCGTCGTCGAATCGTAGTTGGTCTCGCGTTTCGGCTTCGTCGGCGTCACGTTGGTCGCAGCTGTCGTATCCAATGCGCGCCTCCGAGTCGATCAGAACGAACGGATCGCCGGTGCGCCAGTCGTGGCCGTAGCGGCGCATCATGCGGGTGTGGTAGACGGCCTCGCCTGTCACGAATGCCCGGCGCCGCGGGGCGAGTCGTCGACCAGTCTCGAGGCGCGTGCGAGATGGGCACGGAAATCGTCCCTGCGTGCGTGGAGACGGTCGATGCCAAGGGGCTCGGAGAACAACTGCTCGCTCAGATTCCGGTACGTCGCGGCGGCGTGCAGGCTGACGCGGTCGTGACGGCGCAGCCGGAACTCCAGCGGGCTGGTGCGTCCCCAATACAGATGAATGCCGCCCCTGCGTCTGGTACCGCGGTTCCGCCGGAACTGGACATGGACAAGCCGGGCGGCGCCTTCGCCCGAGCGCACATGGTCCATCAGCCACGACAACGGGGGCGGCCGGGGCGATCGTCAGCGCCAGCGGTTCGTCGATCGGGTGAGGGTGCAGTATGCAGGATTCGGCAAGCCGGGGGCCTCGACACGCGGCGTAGAGGGCGGCATTCGAGGCGATCGGAGATGGTGGCGCGAAGAGAGGCCGATGGGTGGATCGGCCTCTTCGCGATCGCGGTTGGGCTTACGCCGCCTCGGCGTGGCCGGCGTCCCGCATCCCGTGCAGGAAGTCAACGGCGCGCTGCGCCTGGGTCGCCGCGGTGGCCACCGCGCACGGGTCGCTGCCGAGCGCCTTGAGCCAGGAGGCGATGTAGGGCGCGTGGTCCTCGCGCGGTTCGGGACTCAGGCCGAGGTCCGCGTACAGGAACGCCGAGCCGAGTTCGGTGACCAGCTCCTCGCGCGCCACGGACGCCTCGTCGCGCTTGAACATCTCCCGGTCGAGGCGGCACTTCGCGCCGGTGAGATGACGGTTCGGGCGTCAGGCCGCCTGCACGTCGATGACGATGCGCCTGCCGAGCGATCGGAGCGCCCTGCCGATCCGGTCCGGGGACGTGCCGTGGCGCGGGTCGAGAAGCCGTCGCACGACCTTCTCATCGACGCCGAGCGACTCGGCGAACGCGACGCGCGTGAGGCCGCTCTCCCGGAAGGCGATGGCGAGCGCCGCCTTCGCAGCGATCCCGGGGGGCACCGCGACCTCACGTTCGCCGGGTTCCGCGTCCGTGGGCTCCGGGATGGGTTCGCGGTCGTCGATTCGCCCGGCAAGCGCCTCGGCGAGCGCGTCGGCGGCTGCGGCGAGGGCCGTATCGACATCTTCGCCCGACGTGAGGCACTCCGGCAGGTCGCGGAACGAGACGACGAACTCGCGGGGTCCGGTGCGGGTGAGCGCGGCGGGATAGACAAATTGCATGGGGTCTCCTCGTTCTTCTAGCGGAGGTCGCCGGCGTCGAGTCCGAGTTGCCGGGTCATCGCGGCGAACAGCCCCGGACCGATGTTCTTGCGGCGGTCCTTGACCACCGTCTTGCGGTCGCCGTAATACAGCATGACGTGGCTGCCCTTGCCGCGTTTGGCATCGACCCGAACCGGAACGCCGCGACGGCGACCGAGGTCCGTGACGCGCTCGATGAACTCCTTGCCGCACACCGGCGGATGATCGGACAATAGTGTCCGAATCGCAAGGTTCCGGTTCGTCGTGTTCGTCGTGTTCGTCGTGGGCTGGGCATTGTTGCGAGCGGTGTGGAATTCGGGGGAGAGGAAAAGCGGCCCGGCGCGCCGTCCGTGGCGGCCGGGCCGAAGGTTCCCGCGCCGTCCCCTGGCGCGGGGGAGGACCGCAGGAGGTGAGGAACGCGGGCAGACCGCCGTTGCCGTCGGCGTCGGTGCGCGGGGGATGCTCCGCGGTCGCGGCGTCGGTCGCGTCAGCCTCGGCCGGTGCGTCCGTGGTCCCGTTGCCCGTCTCGGGCTCGGGATCCGCACTGCCGTCGTCCGCGCGGCTCGGCATCGTCGGGGGCGGAACCTCGGTGGCCGACTGCGTCGTGGCATCGCGATCGGCATCGACCGGCTCGAACCCCAGCGGCAGCCAGCGCGTCGCCGCGGCGTCCACCGCGGCGTCCCGGGCGGATCGTGGCGGAACACTCGCCGGCCGGGTTCGATGCCGTCACCGTCACCGTCGCCGTCCCTTCCATGCCGGAGCGAACCGTCAGCTCGGAACCGGCAACCGACGCCACCGCCACACTCTCGTTCGACGACGAAGCCGAATACGCGAGCTGGAACCCGGTGAAGATGCCGGTCAGATCCAGCGAATTCGTCGCGCCCCCCGCGGCCATGCTCAGGGTGGCAATGCTCCGCACCGCTTCCGGCGCCGCCGCATGCACCTTGTGATCCGGATCGTCCGCCAGCGCCTTGTGCGTCAAGGTCGCCGCGTTGCCCGGCACGTCCGTGACGGTGCCGGAGAGCGAGTTCGCATTCACGCTCACGCCGTTCGGGTCGAAGTCGTTCGCAGCCACGGTGTAGCTGCACGTCAGCTCTGTCCGGTCGCCGCCCCGGGCACAGGTGGCGTCGCGACTGCCCGTGCCCATCATGATCCCCAGCGTCGGCGAGCCGTTCGTCGAGACGGCCTCGCTGAACGTCGCCGTCACCTCGATCCTCTCGCCGATCAGGTAGGCATCGCCGGAAGCCGGGCTGGACGTGATCGCAAGGCTCTCGATGCCCGGCGCCACCGCGTCCACCTTGTGGCCCGGCTGATCCGCCAGCTCCCCGTGCGCGATGCCCGCCGCGAGGCCGTTCAGGTCCCGGATCGTCGCGCCCGACGGCAGCCGCAGCGCGTTCGCCGCGATGGAAACGCCGTCGTCGTCCATGTCGCCCTTCAGCACCGTGTAGGTGAAGGTGAGCGTGTCGCCGCCACTGCCACTCGTGTAGCGGACGATGTTCCGCAGCCTCTTGCCCACCGTCATCGGCAGCCTCGGCTCCCCGGTGACGATCACCGGCTCGTCGAAGCTCGCCTTCACGGCGATCGTCTCGCCTTCCACGCAGGTGTCGCCGCTCGCCGGCGAGGACGAAATGGAAGGCGCCCCCACGAGCATCGGCGCAGAGGCATCCACCCTGTAATCCGTCACATAACCGACCCCCGTGCTTTCGGCTGCGTTGCCGGCGCGGTCCCCCGCTTCCCCTTCCAGCGCATTGGCCGGGAAAGAAATCCTCCCACTGTCTCCCGCCACCACTTGGTAGGTAAACGTGAGCGTCTTGGTGCCGTCGCCATCTTCGTAGGTGGCGGCGCGCGGCAACGTGCCGATGCCGAACCGCACCCGCACGGCGTTGGAACCGCTGGTCTCAACGTTCACATCCTCGTCGAACGTCACCGTTGCCGTGATGGTTTCGCCTTCCAGGAACAGGTTGTCGTCGCCTGCGCCGGTCACGGCCAAGAGGCTGACGACAGGCCCTTGCGTGTCCACCCTGTGCGATGTGCTGGCCGCCACCGCGGGGAGGCCGTCGTCCGCCGCGTTGCCCGCCGCGTCCTCCAGCGACGACTCCAGGGCGTTCCCCGCAATCGTGACGTCGCCGTTGTCGCCGGCGGCGACCGTGTAGCGGAAGACATACTCGTCGTCCGTGGCCGAGGCAGCGGGCGACTGCAGCGTCGCGGTCCTTTCCTCGCCGCCGACCCGGATCGTCAGCTCCGGCTCTTCCCCCACGGACGTTCGCCGCACCGGCTCCGAGAACGTCGCAGTCACCTCGATGCGGTCCTCCGCGACATAGGTGCCGTCCGATCCCGCGTTCGAGGTGATCCTGAGCGGCTCGATATCCGGCGCGAGCGCGTCAATCCTGATCGAGCTCGGGACGCTGACCGAGCCGAGGCTCACCCGGCGACCGTCCTCGACGGTGGGCGTGCCGCCCACGCTGAGCGTCCCGGTGAAGCCGTTCACGTCCTCGTCGCCGCTCGTCACCCGGTAGTTGAAAACCAAGTTGGTGCGCTCCGTTCCGCTGGACGAGAAGCTGCCCTCGGCCGTCAGCCGAGGACGCCCGCCCTCGTCAAGATCCAGCAGGAGCTGCGGCGCACTCGTGAACGTCACCGCGGGACTCAGCGGAACCTCGATGCGAATCGTGTCGCCGCTCGTGTAGTAGCCGCCCGACGGGGTCGTCGAGCGAACAACCGCGGTTCCCACAGGGTTGACCGTCTGCGCCGTCGGCGTCGTGGCCTCCTCAAGCGGCGTGAGTTTCTGATCACCGCTAAGCCTCGCGTCGACCCCGTGCTTCCCGCTGGGCGCTCTTGGCCATGTATATCCACAGGTCGCGTCAGTGCATCCATTCCCACCCACGTCCATGATGCTTGCGTGACTACTCGCGAATCCCCTCACCGTGATCCCGTTCAGCGCAATGTGACACGTCGGACTAGCCACCGTGGTCGCCGCCGTACAGTTTTCGCCATCTACTACCTTGTACTCGAAGATCAGATCCCTCTTGCCCCTCAACTGCCCAAAACTTGCTGTCCCGTTGATGCTATCGGTTACCCTAACCGATAGCGTGGGGTCGTCACCAACGACAGCAACATCCTCGGTCATGGTGACTCGAACGCGTATCGTCTCCCCCCCTCCGTAATACCTTTGGCGGTCGTTGCCTACCGCGCCGGGCGCCAGGTCCGTCAGCAATGTGACAGACTTCACTTCCGGGGATTTCGTGTCGACTCTTGCACTCCCAGTCAGCGTCCTAGCGATTAACCCGGTACTGGGCGGCACCTTGTCAAGAAGGGTAGAGGGCTATTATTGTCATCTTCGTCGTTTATCCAGCCCCTGCCCCAAACTCACATGGAACGGCGATAGTGCATGTGTGGGTCCGGCCCTCAAAGATGTAATCTCTCATGATCTGGACAATAGCAAGGTCCGTGATCCATCTACCATCTTGCCGAAGCGCAACTCCGGATACTGTCACCGACCCGGACGGATCCTCCGCCTCGATCTCGTGCTCCACGGTGTAACGCCTTCCCCCGCCAGGAGAAAGAGGGAGTGGCTCAAAGAATTCTTCATCCCCAATCTTGTACGCCAATTCGCCCCGGAGGTTGGCATGGCTACAGGCTCGCTAAAGAAAATCTTGAATGTGATGGTGTCACCAATACCGTAAACCTCCTTGACATCCCCCGCGAGCGATATCCTTTCCAGTGTAGGCGCAATCTTGTCATCATACTCGCCCGTTGTCCTCCGAGCGAACGTAGTACCCGTCCTGAAGGCGGCCGTGTCGGTAACGACATTGTCCGCGCCATTCCCGGCGATATCGGTGATACCAGTTGTCGTCAAGGCAGCGAGCTTTGCGAGACTAGAAGTGTTGCCGGCCGTCCGCGGCGCCAGATCTATAGCGCGCAAGGAGTAGCGGAACTCCACCACCTTGCCCGAAACCAATAAGAACGTCGCGTCATGACGGTTGCCACCATCGATGGTAATCGCCGCCACGGGAGGGACCGTTTCTGATACCTTCACCTCTTCTGAAAAGGTAACTTTGACAATCACGTCACTGCCGGCCTCCGCCCTCGGAATGCTTATGGATGTGCTTCTGACCGTTGGTGCTGCCGCGTCGACCTCGATTTTCGGGAACCGCTGTGTCGCAAACGCCGTTGTCGCCGGATTGTCAAGATCGTCCTTAATGGACATGTAGTTGAGGGGGTTCGCCGGAGTGGAAAGTCCATCCGTGTCAAGCCATCCGGGGTCGACTTCCAAACTGCACCGCAGCCTTTCGCTAGCGGTAGGTGGTACACATAAGGTTCGTGTTGACACCGTGCTCTGGCCAACCGTCACGCGGAGGGTCGTTGAAGACGCTATAACAAGCTCGTCGAACAGTAAGTCGAAGATGATAAACCCTTCCCTGACAGGTGCTGAAGGAACGGTTAGCGTGGTATCCAGGTCAGTTGCTGCCGCCGTAGCAACCCCACGATACGATATCTGCTTTAGTTGAGGACCTCGGGTGTCGACCCGCCGCTGGTGGGCACCAAGGGTTAGCAGCTTTTCAGCAACAGTTGATTCCCAACCTGTGCCCAAGCCTCGGTTGCCATTCTCGTCCGTAAGGGCATCTACGCCCGTCACCTTGAGACCGAATGCCCCGTTGTCCACGGTGTCCACTACGTAATCGAACGTAACCACGCCTTGACTGGTACGAATGTAGCGTGCGGGTTTCTCGCCGTTCTCAAGGACCAAGGTTGCGCCCAGACCGCCGGTGTTCGACATGCCGTCTCCGGTGTGGGCCGACCATCTCCGAATGTCAACGCTAGCGCAATGGTGCTGCCTGCATTGAAACCGACGCTCCCTACAAGTCCCGTCACGCCGATGGAGTTGAGTGCCAACCGTACACCGTCAACGGTAGCCGTCAGGGTGGTGTCCTCACCCAAGCCGCGACCCCTGAAGGAGCCGACCCACGGGGTGCCCGATGGCACCACAATGTTGGCATTTCCGCTGGCATCGCCTTCCTTTACCATATATTTGCAGAGAAGCCTCTTGGCGTTGTCGCTATCGAGTGTGCAGGGATCAGTCTCTCGCGTTTGCGTGCCGATCCTGAACTTAAGCCTCGGGGAGCCGGGATCCTGCAGGTCCGCGATGTGGGTGACCGCAAACTCTATGGTATTGCCAATGATGTACACGGATTGACGATTTCCAGAGGGCCCTCCAAGGGGAGTGGAAATGAGGGAATAGCCGCCGGTGTCAACCTGCTGCGCCATCGCCGGCGACACGACCGCACACAGGAGCCCACCAACCCAGACCGGCAACGCCCGTCGGATCGAGGGGCACGCGGAAGGAACCGAGCTTGCCGAGTTTGGGCGAACGAGGGAAGCCCTTAGGGACGGCCCGTCGCGATCAGCCCCCCTGGGGAGAAGGAACTTCAGCAACGCCAAACCGACGAGCGCCGCCCGACGCCAAACGAGCATCGGGAACCGGGAAGGACCAAGCGGAACCAGCATGCGCGAATTCTCCTCAAATTCAGCGTTGAGCACGTGTACACATAGGCTAGTAATGAAAGAATGCGGAAGCAAGCGCCGCTTTCCTCATCGCCCGTGCCCCCCACACACCCCAACATCTTGTGTCTGCAAGCCGGCGCTACCCCAACATAAGCCACCCCTCTCCCCTCAACCACCTCCCCATCCACGACATTATCCATCGCATTTCCCGTCTCCCGTCACAGCGACACACACCCTGACGGCAATGGCGCCTCGGGGCGAGGGCATCGTGCCCTCCCGCGTGCCCAACGGCTCCCCACCCCCACATCCAACTTCCACACCGACACCGCCCGCACCGCGGCAAAGCCCGAGGTCCACGCGGCACCGTGTATGGTCAGCCGCTGGACCCACTGGCACGAGCCGGTGGTGTCTCACTTTGACTCTGGCGGACAGGCTGGTGCTCTCTTGGGGAGCGCATCGTGCCCTCCCCCCAAAAGGAAAGCAGTGCCTGTACGGCGCAGGTTCCTAGTGCAGGTCCTGCAGCCGGTACACGTTGTCGATGGGGCCGTGGCGCATGGCTTCGCAGAAGGCTTCGCCGCCGGAGAGGGTGGTGGTGTAGCACACCTTCTGCCTGAGGGCCAGGCGGCGAATGATGGCGGAGTCGGCGATGGCCTGGCGGCCCTCGGTGGTGTTGACGATGAGGTCGATGTCGTCGTTGCGGAGGCGATCCGAGATGTCCGGGCGGCCTTCCGTCACCTTGTTCACCATCTCCGCCTCGATGCCGGCTCGGGCCAGCACCCGTGCCGTGCCCCGCGTGGCGATGATGCGGAAGCCCAAGTCCTTGAGCTGCCTCCCGACATTGGCGACGTAGGCTTGGTCGGAGGGCTTGACGCTGACGAAGGCAGTCCCTCCCCTGGGAAAAAGCACACCCGCCGCCAGCGACGCCTTGGCAAATGCCTCGGCGAAGGAGCTTCCCACCCCCATCACCTCGCCGGTGGACTTCATCTCCGGGCCCAGAATCGGGTCCACGCCCGGAAACTTGACGAACGGGAACACCGATTCCTTCACGCTCACGTGGCGCGGCACGATCTCGCTGGTGAATCCCTGCTCGGCCAGCGATGTGCCAGCCATGCAGCGCGCCGCCACCTTGGCCAGCGACACGCCAATGCACTTCGACACGAACGGCACCGTGCGCGAAGCGCGCGGATTCACTTCCAGCACATAGATCGCGCCATCGCCTTCCTCGCCGCCGCCGTTGCCCTGCACCGCAAGCTGCACGTTCATGAGCCCCACCACGCCAAGCTCCAAGGCCATCGCCCGAACCTGGGCGCGGATGTGGTCCTGCAGCGCTTCGGAGAGGGTGAATGGCGGCAGCGCGCAGGCGGAGTCGCCGGAATGCACGCCGGCTTGCTCGATGTGCTGCATGATGGCGCCGACCACCACGCGCTTGCCGTCGCAGACCGCATCCACGTCCACTTCCACCGCCTGATCGAGGAAGCGGTCCAGCAGCACCGGCGCCGAGTTCGACACATCCACCGCGTCCGCGAAATAGCGCCGAAGTTCCTGTTCGTCGTACACGATTTCCATGGCCCGACCGCCGAGCACGTAGGACGGCCGCACGACGATGGGGTAGCCGATCTCCTGCGCCGCCTTCACGCCGCCCTCCACATCGAGCGCGGTGCGGTTCGAGGGCTGCCTGAGGCCGGCGGCGTCGATGACTGCCTGGAAGCGTTCGCGGTCTTCGGCGCGGTCGATGGCGTCGGCGCTGGTGCCGATGATCGGCACGCCCAGGGCATCGAGCCGATCGACCAGCTTGAGCGGCGTCTGGCCGCCGAACTGGACGATGACGCCATCCGGCCTCTCCACATCGACGATGGCGAGCACGTCCTCCAGGGTGACCGGCTCGAAATACAGGCGGTCGGAGGTGTCGTAGTCGGTGGAGACGGTCTCCGGGTTGCAGTTGACCATGATGGTCTCGTAGCCGTCCTCGCGCATGGCCAGGGCCGCGTGGACGCAGCAATAGTCGAACTCGATGCCCTGGCCGATGCGGTTGGGGCCGCCGCCCAGCACCATGATCTTGCGCCGATCCGTGGGCGCGGCCTCGCACTCCTCCTCGTAGGTGGAGTAGAGGTAGGCGGTGGCGGAGGGGAACTCGGCGGCGCAGGTGTCCACGCGCTTGAACACCGGGGTCACGCAGTGGCGCTGGCGGGCCGCGCGAACTTCATCCTCCTCGGCGCCAAGCAGCACGGCGAGGCGAGCGTCGGAGAAGCCGTCGCGCTTGAGGCGTCGCCACTCGTCGGCCCCGATCTGGTCGAGAGCGCGTCCCGCCAGCGCCTGCTCGGCCTGCACGATCTCGTCGATCTGCGCCAGGAACCACGGATCGATCCGGGTGGCACGATTCAGGTCTGCCACCGTCTGGCCGTTGCGGAAGGCGTCCGCCACATACCAGATGCGCTCGGCACCGGGTCGGTTCAGCTCGTGGACAAGCTTCACCCGACGCGCCTCGGCGGTGGCGGCGTCCGTGCCGGCGTCGAGCTTGGGATCGAGCCCCGACACCCCCGTCTCCAGGCTCCTGAGCGCCTTCTGCAACGATTCCTTGAAGGTGCGGCCAATGGCCGTTCGCAACTGGCGACTGCGTCGACTTGCCTGCCGGGACCACTCTCCATAGGGAGATAGGGAGGGAGGGCGGGACACCCTCCATGCGCGCCGTCAGGCGCGTCCTCCCTTCACATGCCGCGAGTGCCCTGCGCGCCTTGCGGCGCGGCGCGCCTTGCGGCGCGATGGAGGGCGGGACGCCCTCCCCCCGGGGGACGGCGCCAGACACTGCAAGCCAAAGTGAGACTACCGGAATGCAATAGGCGTGGTGGTGATGCAGCGGCTGGGCTGCCGACTTGTGTATCGGTTCGGCCGACCGAAGACCCGTTCCTGCTCCGCCCAGCCTGGCTCGACGCATAGGGTCGGATGAAGCCAAGGCGGAACGGGTGCGCAAGGGCCTTGCGGCGCTGGAGTGAGATCAGCCTGGGGGGAGCGCGAGGCCCTTGAGCGTCAACACGCCCTGGCCGACGGAGCTACTGCGTTTGACCCGCTCACCGGGGAGATGCACCCTTGGGCGCAAGCTCCCAAGGACCAGCAGACGATGAGCATGGATTCAGTGGGCTACCGGGAAGGCATGCGCGCCGCCTGGCTCGGCGAGCGGCGCGGCAGGGCGTTCTTCGAGCAGTTGGCCGAGGCAACCGACGATGCGGCCTTGCGCGCCAAGTGGGAGGTGCTGGCGAAGCTCGAGGACGCCACCGGCAGGTGTCTCGAACCGCTTGTTGCGAGGCACCGGAAGGCCCCGAACGCTACAGGCTCAACGCTGACCGCAAGTGCCGCGGCGTCCTTCGTCGAACTGCCGTATCCGGTCGCTTTGCGTCAGATGAAGGCCGTGGTGGACCCAGCCATCGACCGGTTCAAGCACCTGCTCGAACAGGCGCCGGAGGCAGACCGCGAGGTGGTTCGGCTGCTCGTGGACCACGAGGTCGCGTTGGGGACATTCGTTGACAAGGAACTTGCGGGCGAGTCAGCCACGTCATTGGATGCGACCCGCGCGGTGATCGCACGCGCTGGGAGGCTCTGCGAGTAGGTTTCGGTCCTGGCGTTGGTGGTGTGCCGACCCCTCTGAAAGAGGCCGAGGGCAGCTCCGCGCCCGCAGGGTGCGAATCGACCTCCCCCAAGGGGGGAGTGATAGGAGGCAGAGGCATCGCCGCACACATCGCCCCCTCTAACTCTACCGGGGGCGATGAGGAGGCGTCACGGCGCTGTTCGTCCCGAGGCTTGATCCGAGGTGGCCCCCGAGCGCGGGTGTTCGCGCCCTCTCTGGAGGGAAGGCGCCGCCAGGCGCGACCTAGGCGCTAGCGCCGCTTCGCGGCGCTTAAGGCAGTTTTTGCTGGCGCGAAAACTGCGAAGGGAAGTACGCGACCGTTCTCCGACTCGACAATTCCTCTACGGCGCTTGCCTTGCATGGAAGTACGCCCCCAGCGATGGGGGAATTGCCGGTACTTCCTTGCGCGTCAGCGGTCGGGGATGCTTCCCCGGCTGAAGGCTCCTAGCTCTCTTCCGCTGGGTCGCCGATGGCGTCGCCGCCGGTTTGGGGGTCGTTGTCCTGCCGGGGCGGGTCTGGGGGCAGGACGACTCGGGGCTTGGCACCGGCCATGATGTCGTCGGCCTGTTCCGGGGTGAGGGTTTCGAGTTCCACCAGGGCTTCGGCCATCTTGTGCAGCTTGTCCTCGTGTTCGGTGAGGATGGCCTTGGCGGCGGCGTAGCACTCGTCGATGATCTTGCGCACTTCCTCGTCGATCTCGCGCGCGGTTCGGGAGGAGATGGCCTTGGGCTGGTTGCCGGCCGACATGCCGAGGAACACCTCGCGGTCCTCCTCGTCGTAGAGCAAGGGCCCCATGCGCTCGGAAAGCCCCCATTTGGTGACCATGTTCCGCGCAATCTGGCTGGCACGTTCGATGTCGTTGGAGGCGCCGGTGGTCACGCCGTCCGGGCCGTTCACCATCTCCTCGGCGATGCGGCCGCCGAACAAGGTCATGATCTGGCTCTTGAGCGACACCCGGCTCATGCTGTAGCGGTCTTCCTCCGGCAGGAACTGGGTGAGACCTAGAGCGCGTCCACGCGGAACGATGGTGATCTTGTAGAGCTTGTCGTAGTCGGGCACGGTGCGGCCGACGATGGCGTGGCCGGCCTCGTGGAAGGCAGTGTTGCGCTTCTCCTTCTCGGACATGACCATCGACTTGCGCTCGGCGCCCATCATGATCTTGTCCCTGGCCTTCTCGAACTCGATCATCTCGACGAGCTTCTTGCCGGCCCGGGCCGCGAACAGCGCCGCCTCGTTGACGATGTTCTCGAGGTCTGCCCCGGAGAATCCCGGCGAGCCGCGGGCGATGATGGAGGCGTCCACGTCCTCGGACAGCGGCACGCGCTGCATGTGAACCTTGAGGATCTGTTCGCGACCGCGAATGTCCGGCAGCGACACCACCACCTGGCGGTCGAAGCGACCGGTGGGCGGCCCCGGCTTGTGGCCCTGCGGCGGGCTGTCGTCGCGAGGTTCGTCAGGCCGGTGCCCGGTTGACGGTCATGGCGCCGTCGGGGCGCGCTTCGAGATGGCCGAACTCGATGGGCCTGGCGAGCCATCGCGGCGCGTTGCGGCGCGCGACGAGGGCCTCGCAGTCGACCTCGGGGTCGCGGTGCGGCTGGCCGTCGCGCAGCACGGCGAAGACCGCGCGCGAGCTTGTGGGCGGTGGCGACGATGGCGCGCCTGCAGCCGCGGCGGATGGTGAGCGCCTCGCGGTGGGCATGGAACCGGCAGCCCTTGGTGCGCGCGGCGCCGTGGGCGCAGCCGACGAGCACGGCGCGCAGGTGCTTGGCGCCGGCCTTGGCGCGGGCGTTCCCGCGCTTGCCGGCGCTGCCGGGGCAGACGCCGGCCCAGGCGGCGAAGCGCGCGGCGTGCCGAAGGTGGCGGCCGGGCCGGGCCTCGACGAGAATGGCGGCGGCCGAGGCGCGGTCGATGCCGGGGACGGTCTCGAGCAGGCGGCGCCGCGCGTCGTGCTCGGCCAGATCGTCGTCGATGCGCCGCTGCAGGTCGGCGAGGCGCCGGTCCAGCGCGTCGTGCTCGTCGAGCAGGTCGGCCGGGACGAGGCGGTCGGTCTCGCGCAGGGGCATCGACAGGGCATCGCCGAGCCGATCGAGCTAGGCGCGGCCTTGCTTCCGCTTCGGTGACGTGGAGGGGGCCGGGCGTGGCAGGTACGGGAGGGAAGTTTCTGTGGGCGATGTCCTACGGCGTGTAGGACGAAATGTTTGTGTGTCGGGGCAAGTCGACCTTGAGCAGTGGGGCGTCGTCGGCGTCTCTGCCGGCGAGGACGCCGATGCTGTGGGAACGTGGCAGGGCGGTCGTAGTAGTAGGCGCGGACATTCGGTTCGATCTGAGAGACGCCGTCGGGGAAGAGAACCCTGGGTCCATCGAAAACGTGGATTACGGCGTCATTGAGGCCAACGACGGTACTTTGTCCTTGGGCCATGGCTCAAGTAGGTTTGGGTGAAGAACGGGCGAACCATTGGTCAACGCTTCCGGACGCAGATGTGGCAAATGCTGTAGGGGCTCCGCGGAGACCGCGATCTGACCTTTGTCCCTCAAGTGGATGCCTTTGCGGAAAGCGCGCCTAGAGTGGGGCCGCGCGGACCGAGCGAAGTCGGCGAGACTTCCACGAGCGGCAAGGCGCGTCCAGATCGCGTGGTCGGTCGCATCTCCCCACATGCGTGAGACGAGCTGTTGCGGATCCTCGGACACCGAAACGGTTTGGAGGCGGTGGAGGTCGGCGGACTGCATCGTTAGGTGACCGAACGTGAGCGTGAGGTCGGCTTTGGGGACGCAATAGTCGAACGTCTCGCGGAAGTCGGCGGCCGCTTCGGGGTCGCCGGCTCGGCGTTGGCCCACGAACAGATGGCAGGCGTGTCTGGCGGTCGGGAAGAGCAGTTCCTGCAGGTCGCCGAAATTGGTGACGCGGAACGGTCGATACCGGCGGAGCAGGTGTGTCACGAAGGCGGCGCTGGTGTGGCCGAGTAGCAGGCTGACGGGAAGGATCAAGGAGATGAGGCCGCCGTTATCGAGGAAGTCCAACGCGCGTAGTGCGTAGGCGCCGGCAATCTGGCGTCTCGGACACGGTTGTTTGTACCGTGCGAGCCATCTGTCCGCGGTGGTCTGTTCGTCGCGCTTGGGTTCCCGCCAAGGGGGGTTCGAGATGACGAGGGAAAAACGGGTCGCTGCGAAAGCGTGTGTGTCGCTGAAGAAGTCGCCAACATCCGGACCAGCGGCGAGGTTGGGGCCTTTGAGAGAAGGCAGGTTGGCTTCGTCGCGCTCTTGGGTCTCTAGGATGTCGGCGGGATCAAGCCCCTCGAAAATGGAGAGATACAGGCTGAACGCGGTGACGCGGCAGGCCATGGGGTTGATGTCGCCGCCGAAGATGCATCGCTGTAGTAGCGCGCATCGGTCGGCGAAAGCGAGGGGCTCTCCTGCTCGTTCGTGGGCAAAGGCCAACAGTCGCCGGTAGGCGGTAGTTAGCAGGATTCCCGAGCCGCAGGCACCGTCGAACACCTTCTCTGACAAGGGGTTCGATGAGCAGCGGAGAGCCTGGTCGACTGCGAGAGCGGCGAGGTGTCTCGGGGTGTAGAAAGCGCCCAACTCTGATTGGTCTTCGCGCGAGAGGAACATCTCGTAGAGGCCCGAGAGAAGCTCGACTGGGATGTAGCTGAAGTCGTAGTTCCAGAACTCGCCTTGGCCGGTCTGCATGTCCGTTCGCTTGAGGAAATGGTGCAGCAGTTGGTAGCCGCGATCAGAGAGAGCGGCCCAAGGGTTGTGGCTGTCCTCGGCGAGGAAGTCGCCGTTGAAGTCCTTTCGGAGGCAGTCTATAAGCTTCTGAACGCTTCGGCGGTCAGTGCTGGCGACGAGGTCGAGGAGTTGACCCACGTCGCGGCGTTCGCGGTAGGTGGCGCCGACTATTTCGCGGTGTTCCAGATAGGAGACGAAAAGGATCTCTCCCATGAGGAATTCCGCAAGTTGCCTCCGCCGGAGCTGTTCGGTGATACCAACGAAGCCATGGGCCTCGAGTTCGAGGACGGTGGCGGAAATGTTGTCCAACAACTTGTGATCGACGCGTTCATCTTGGTCGAACCAAGTCGGCATGCGGTTCGTGAGCCTGGCCGAAAGGACGTCCGATGCCGAAAAAGGTCCGTCCCGGCGAACGTCGCTCAGGAGAAGGTGTTCCGTGGTCTCGAGGCGTCGAACGGGGCGGGCGACTCCGCGTTCGCCGTGAACATGGATCACCACTGTGGCGAGGTTCTGGTTCCAGATTCGTTTGCGCGCTTCGTCGAGCGTACGCGCTTCCGGGTCGGTGATGTGGTCGTTGTCGAGGAAAACGATCGTCGGTACTTCTTCGACGTCGAATACCGCGCGGGCGCGGACCGTGCCGTCGTCCTTGAGGAGAGCGTGGATTTCCAGCGAGTACGGGTGCGTGGGGGGCACAACGTCGCCGCGACGATGAAGGAATCGCGGCTCGTCGGTGTAACCGAGACGTTCGAGCTAAGTGTCGAGGGATGCGGTCATTGCGAGTTGGGGCCGTGGGGTGTGGGATCAGGCGGGGATGGAGGGCAACTGCGCCGTCGGAGGCAGCACCGGGCGTACGTGCGCCGGAGATGTCGCGAGAGCTTCATGCTGGTCGAGGGGCAGGCGAAAGGGGAATGGAACGGGGCTCTGTGGCAGGGTAACGTAGCGTGCTCGTGCGGCGGCGCATTGACCCGTGTATCGGGCGGTGGGTGCTCGCGAGTCTCCGTCCAGAAACCGGCGGGGTTCGACGTGTGACATATGAGTTGTGGGTGACGCGGGGCGTCGCCTCAAACGGGTAGCAGCGGCTCGGGAGATGTCGCCGGCAACGTGGATTCGATGGTGTGCTCAAGTGAGACACGGGGGGGCGACGACGGCGCGTCACGAGAGTGCATGGCAGCAAGGTGGGGGATAGGTGCCGGAGTGCCTTCGGCGTCCATGCGATATGCAACAGTACCCTAACGCGGTCATTTCGTGAAGAGCGAGCGAGTGCATCGTTGTAGCACGGGTGTTGCGAATCGCCGGCTAGCATGGCCCTGGGACCAGGTAGTCAGCCCAATCCTGCATGAGTTCGCGGCGCTTATCGAGGAGGTCAGTCCGGAAATACGCAGCCTCGACCTGGTGGGCGAGTGCGGCTTCGATAACGTCGCGGTGGTACCCGGTTTTCTCGACCGCCCAGTCGCGGAGAGAGGAGCGGAAGCCGTGCGGGACGACACCGACGTGATTCTCCTTGAGGAGTTTGCTGCGGAGCGCCAGCGCGCCAGCCAGGAACTCGCGAATGCTCTCGGTGCTACGGTCTCGGTTCATAGCCGCCGGGGACCCCCTTGGCGAAGATGCTCACGGCGTCGTGGGCGTGGAGGCTTTCGTGGTGTTCGACGCGGACCCAGTAGTCGAGGAGGGTGGGCTCGTCGTTCAGGGCGCTCTTCAGGCGGCGCCCGGCGTCTTCGCAGAACATGAGGTTGGCGGCGTTGCGGCGGGCGAATTCCTGTTCGTCTTCGCGCTTGACGGCGGTTTGCACCGGGGTGGAGAGGGCGTCTTCCACCACGTCCACCAGATGCGTGATGGGGAAGGATTCGAGGCGGTCGTCCAGGCGGACGCGGATGCGGGCGATGCTGCGCTGGCTGTGGGGGGTGCCGGCGATGGATTCCTCGGCGCCGAGCCAGTCGCGCACCTGATGCGCCGGCACCTGGCCCTGGCTGCCGAAGTCCTGCTCGAATTGCTGCTGGATGAGCTGTCGCGCCAGGGCTGCCGAGGCGGGACAGGTGCTCGAATACCAGACCCCCAGGCCAAGTTCGAGGCGCACCTCGCCATCGACGAGGCGACCGCTGATGGCGACGGGGTAGCTGTTCCAGCCGGAATGCTCCGAGACCAGGGCGCGACGGCGGAGGTAGTAGTCGAAGTCGAACTGCACGAAGGCTTGGCCGGAGAGGTCGCGGTGCGACTCCAGGAAGGAGCCGAGCAGCAGCTTGAGGCCGGCACAGCTCAGCGGGCGGGTGTCGGCGTGCTCGTCGAGGATCAGGTAGAGCCGGGACATGTGGATGCCCTTGGCCTGCCGGTCGCCCAGATTGACGAACACCTGGACCCGCGCCTGCACCTCGCGCGCGTCCGCACCGTCCCGCACGCGCAGGGGCTGGCGGATTTCGCCCATGCCGACCCAGTCCAAGGTGCCTTCCGGACCGTGCAGACGGCGGCGGGCAACATCGGGCATCTCGCGCGCGGCAGCTAGGCCCTCCGGGGCGCCGTTTGCCCGGTCGGTTGGCTTTGCAGGTATTGGCTGGGACTCCATTGGTGCATTGTAAGCCGAGTTTCGGGCGAGTTCCGCGGCGCGCGCCACGCCGGGAACCGAATCAGCGCTTCGCCAGCGACGCCCTTTCTTCCGGGGTGAGCTCTCGGGCCTCTTCGGGGAGCATGACCGGGATGCCGTCGTGGATGGGGTAGGCGAGGCCGCTGGCGGCGCACCAGAGTTCGTCGCCGTGGCCTTCGCTGGCGGGGCGCAGCGCCAGGGGAGCATGCGAGAGGGGGCAGACGAGAATTTCGAGCAGGCGCGAGTCGATCATCAGGCGGTCCCGTCGAAGGGATGGTTGAGGATTATGGTCTCGTCGCGGTCGGGGCCGGTGGAGATGAGGTCGATGGTGGCGCCAGTGGCTTCCTCGATGCGGGCGAGGTAGGTGCGCGCTGCGGCCGGCAGGTCTTCGAGCCGTCTGGCACCGGCGGTGGATTCGCTCCAGCCGGGCAGGTCTTCGTACACCGGGCGAATGTGCGAATAGTGCTCGCTGCCGAAGCGGGGCGCGAGTTCCTCGCCGCCTTCGCTCTCGTAGCCGATGCAGATGCGGATGGTGTCGAGGCCGTCGAGCACGTCGAGCTTGGTCAGGCACAGCCCGGAGATGCTGTTGATGCGGATGGCCTGGCGGGTGGCCACGGCGTCGAACCAGCCGCAGCGGCGCTGGCGGCCGGTGGTGGCGCCGAATTCCGCGCCGCGCCTTCCGAGCCGGATGCCGATGTCGTCGAAGAGCTCGGTGGGGAAGGGCCCCGAGCCCACGCGGGTGGAATAGGCCTTGGCGATGCCGAGGATGTAGTCGAGATGGCGCGGGCCGAAGCCGGTGCCGACGGCGGCGCCGCCGGCGGTGGTGTTGGACGAGGTGACGAAGGGATAGGTGCCGAGATCCACGTCCAGGAGCGAGCCTTGCGCCCCCTCGAACAGGATGTTGCGGCCGGCCTCCCGCAGGCTGTGCAGGATGGGCACGATGTCCGCCACCATCGGGCGAATCTGCTCGAACATCTCGTTCGCCTCGGCGAGGGTGACGACATAGTCGATGGGTTCGGCGTGGTAGTAGTTCGTGAGCATGAAGTTGTGGTAGTCCATCGCCGCGCGCAGCTTGTCTGCGAACTGCTCGGGATAGAACGCATCGCCCAGGCGCACGCCGCGCCGCGCCGCCTTGTCTTCATAGGCGGGGCCGATGCCGCGCCCGGTGGTGCCGATCTTGCGGTTGTGATCGGCAGCCTCCCGCGCCTGGTCGGTGGCTTCGTGGTAGGGGAGGATCAGCGGGCAGGCCGGGCTCAGGCGCAGCCGGTCGCGCACCGGCACGCCGCGCTCCTCAAGCTGCCGTACTTCCCTGAGGAGCGCACCCGGTGCGAGGACCACGCCGTTGCCGACCAGACACTGCACGTCCTCGCGCAGGATGCCGGACGGAATCAGGTGCAGGATCGTCGTCTCGCCGCCGATGACAAGGGTGTGGCCGGCGTTGTGTCCGCCCTGGAAGCGCACCACCGCGGCGGCGCGCTCCGTGAGGAGATCGACGATCTTGCCCTTGCCCTCGTCCCCCCACTGATTGCCGAGAACAACGACGTTGCGGACGGTACTCATGCGTGGAGGGTGCCCCTTGTCGCGCGGTCCCCGCGCCGCCAGGACATGGCTGCGCGCCCCGCAATGCGAGTGGACGGTCAGCCGCCGCTCTCTTCCAGATAGCGGAAAAAATCGCTCTTCGGATCGATCACCAGGGTGTCGCGCCGGTTGCTGAAGACGTTGGCGTAGGCGTTGGTGCTGCGGTAGAACTTGTAGAACTCGGGGTCGTTGTTGAAGGCTGCGGCGTAGATATGCGCCGCCCGGGCATCGCCCTCGCCGCGCAGTTCCTCGGCCTGGCGATAGGCCTCCGCGGCGATCACCACCACCTGGCGGTCGGCGTCGGCGGTAATGCCGAGGGCCATTTCGCGGCCGGTGGCGCGGTATTGCCGTGCCTCGATCGTGCGTTCGGAGTTCATGCGCTCGTACACCGCGTTGGACACTTCCGGCGGCAGGTCGATTTTCTTCACCCGCACGTCCACCACGTTGACGCCCATCTCGCGGCTCATCACCTCGTTGAGGTCGCGGGTGAGCTCCTGCATGAGCTGGTCGCGCTGGCCGGAGATCACCTCGTGCATGTCGCGGCGGCTGACCTGGTTGCGCAAGCCCTCGTTGACGCGCTCCTGCAGGAGGTTGCGGGCGCGGGTTTCGTCGCCGGAGCTTGCCGTGTAGTAGCGCTGCACGTCGCCGACGCGCCACTTGGCGAACATGTCCACCACGAGGGGCTTTTTCTCCAAAGTGTAGTAGCGGGCGGCCGGGGCGTCGAGGGTGAGTACCCTGGCGTCGAACTTCTTCACTTCCTCGGCGATGGGCATCTTGATGTGGATTCCGGGGTCGATGTCGGCCCGCTTCACGGCACCGAAGCGCAGCAGCAGGGCGCGCTCGGTTTCGTGGACGGTAAACACCGCGTTGCTGATCAGCACGGCGCCGAGCACGGCGACGAGCACGGCGACGAGCACCTTGACGTTCATGCGGTTCCTCCTTGCGTGCCGCGTCTGGCGTGCGGCGAATCAGCCCTTTGGGTCAGCGGCTATCCCGCGAGATGCCCGACTGCCTTTCTTCCAGCCCTCGCAGCACTTCGTCGGCTATGGCTCTGGCGTCGTCTTGCCCCGTGGCGGCGCGAGACGTGATCGCCTCCAGCGGCAGCACCATCATGTTGTTGCCGCCCTCGACGTCCACCATCACCTTGGAACTGTTCTTCAGCACCGACTCGATGGAGTCGATGTAGAGCCGGTCGCGGGTCACTTCCGGCGCGAGTTGGTACTGCACCAGCAACTGGCTGAAGCGACTGGCCTCGCCGATGGCCTCGGCGATCACCTGCTCGCGATAGGCGTTCGCTTCCTCGAGGGCCCTTTGCGCCTCGCCGCGGGCCCTAGGCACGACGCTCTCGGCGTAGGCATTGGCGGTGTTCACCTCGCGCACCTCGTCTTCCTTGGCCTTCTGCACGTCGTCGAAGGCTTCCTGCACCTGCTGCGGCGGACCGCTGCCGTCGATGTTGACCTTGCTGACGAGGATGCCGGTGCCGTAGCGGTCGAGATAGCTCTGCAGGCGATCCTGCACTTCGATGGCGACGGCTTCCCGCCCTTCGGTGATCACCGAGTCCATCGTCGAACTGCCGACGACATGCCGCAGGGCGCTTTCGGTGGCGTGGTCGAGGCTGGTGCCGGGGTTCTTCACGTTGACCAGAAACGCACGCGGGTCGCCCACCACGAACTGCACCGTGAGGCTGACATCGACGATGTTCTCGTCCTCGGTGAGCATGAGCGCCTGGTGGCTGTGGGAGTTGACGCGGGTGATGTTCACCGGCACCACCACATCGATGAGCGGCGGATTCCAATGCAGCCCCGGCAGCATCACCTCGGTGAGGGCGCGGCCAAAGCGGAACACCACGCCCCGCTCCTGCTGGTCGACCTGATAGACGCCCCAGGCACCGTAGGCGATGGCGAGCACCACCGCGGCGATGCCCACCGTGGACCACTTCAGCGGCGAACGGCCCGAGCCCCCGCCCTTGCCGCCGCCGAACATGTTCGAGACCTTGTTCTGGAACTCGCGCAAGGCCTCGTCGAGATCCGGCGGGCCCTGATCGCCCCTCCGCTTCCACGGGTCGTTGCCGTTGCCGCCCGGTTCGTTCCAAGCCATGTTCGTGTCCAAGCCCGATTCCGACGAGGATTCTAGCAGCCTGACGCCCCTCGTCGCTTGGGCGCTTGCTGGGTATTCCTCCGACGTAAGGGAACGCGTCTCTCCCTCCTTCCCTGCAGGGGGTGGGCTGCGTGAACGAACTTGGATCAGGGCCTCACCGGGCCGCGATTGGCACTGTGCCCACCACGTCGTCGATGATGAGTTCGGCGATGTCGTCGTCGGTGAGGCCGGCGTGGTCCTTCAGGATCTCGCTTGCGTGTTCGCCAAGGAGGGGGGCACGCTCGTTTGGCGGGGGCTGGGCGCGGCGGAAGTGGTAGGGCTGGGCGGGGTAGTGCTTGGGGCCGAGGCCCGGGCGGTCCTGCAGGAGCAGGCCCTGGCGGGCGGCGAGTTGCGGGTCGGCGAGGAGCTCCGGGCCGTTCATTACCGCGCCGGCGGGGATGCCAGCGCCTTGCAGTTCCCGCATCAAGGCCAGGTGGTCTTGCGCTGCGGTCCAGGCGGCAATGCGGTCTCGCGCGGGGCTGGCGCCGGCAGTGGCGGCTCCTCGGGGGGCTGACTCGGCATTCGGCCGGGCATCGCTGCCCTTCGATTCCGCCGCCGGCGCCGCGCCGCCGACGAGTTCCGCCAGCCGGCGGCAATGGTCTTCCGTCTTGCAGGTGATGGCGATCCAGCGGTCGTCTCGGCAGGGAAAGACACCCTGCAGCGGGTAGTGCTGGTGGTCGTTGCCGACCCGGCATGGATCGACCCCGGCCAGGGACCAGGCGGTCATCGCATCGCCCACATACAGGCTGCACGCTTCCACCTGGCCGAAGTCGATGTGCTGGCCTACGCCGGTGCGGTCGCGGTGCCGCAAGGCTGCGAACAGGGCATTCGCACCCATCACCCCGGAGAACAGGTCGCCTCCGGTGGTGCCGGTGAAGAGCGGGTCGCCGTCCCGGTAGCCGGTGAGGTGGGTGAAGCCGCCCATCTGTTCGGTGGACATGCCGAAGGCCACATAGTCGCGCCAAGGGCTGTCGGCGCCGAAGCCGGACAGCGAGATCATCACCAGGCGCGGGTTGATGGCGTGCAGCGTCTCCCACGAGAGGCCGAACTTGGCCATGACGCGGGGGGTGTAGTTCTCGATCAGGATGTCGGCGTCTCGCGCCATCGTCTTGACGATTTCGACGCCGCGGGGGTCCGTGAGGTTGAGCGTCACGTCGCGCTTGTTGCGGTTGACCCAGTTGAAGTAGGGCGAACTCTCCCAGGAAGGCAGTTCGCCGTCGCCGCCCGAAGCGCTGCCGCGCCAGCCGTCGATGCGCTGGATGGACTCCACCTTGACGACATCCGCGCCGGCATCCGCAGCGATCTGGGCGCACGCGGGGCCGGCGAAGAACATCGACAGATCCAGCACGCGCACGCCTTCGAGGGGCAAGGGGTTGGCGTCGCCGTCGTGGTCCTTCCGCGGATGCGCCGGCACCGCTGGCAAGCTCGACAGAACCTCCTCCGTGTGCTCGCCCAGGAGCGGCGGGCGGGAAGGTCGCGGCTCGGTTGCCGTGGCGCGGAATGGCACGCCGGGCACCTCCACCTCGCCAGCCACGGGATGTTCGAGCGGGACGATGAAGCCGCGATGGCGGTGCGGCGGCATGGCGAACATGCCGGCCATGTCCGGCACCAGGCCAAACGGCACCCGCCACTTCTCCGCCTCGTGGAACAGTTCGTCCGCGGTGCGATCCTCGAGCGCCGCCTGGAAGGCGCTGCGAACCTCCTCGAGCCGGTCGTCCGGGTTCGCCCACGAAAGGGACTGATAGCGCGGATCTTCGGCAATGTCCTTGCGGCCGAGGAACTCGCACAGCATGTGCCACTGCGGCCGCGTCAGCGCGTTGAGGCCGATGTAGCCCTCGGCCGTCGGCAGCATGTAGCAGGCGCCGGCGCCGGAGCCGACGCTGGAGTAGCGCTCCGGGGCGAGGCCGCGATACTCGTACAGCATGGTCGGAATCTGGGCGCCGGCCAGCACCGCCTGCTGCACGCTGGTGTCGATGTGGTCGCCCCGACCGTGGCGGGCGCGGCCAACGATGGCGAGTTGCGTGGCAGCGGCGGCGAAAGCGCCGGCGAGGGTTTCCGAGACGTTGCCGCCCACCTGCAACGGCTCGCGCTCCGGCACGCCGCACAGGTGGCACCAGCCGCCCACCGCACAGGAGATGAGATGCGACGACTCGTAGTGCGACTGCGGCCCGAAGGAGCCGAAGCCGGACACGGTGGTAAGGATCACCGCCGGATTCCATCGCCGAAGTGCCTCGTAGCCGATGCCGGCGGCATCGAGCGCCTCGGCCGTCTGCCCCGCCACCACCACGTCGTAGCGCTGCACCAGCCGGGCAAGCGTGGCACGGCCATCGGCAGAGTCGAGGTCCAGCTCCACACTGCGCTTGCTGGTGTTGAGGAAGAAAAACGCCGCACTGGTCTCGCGCCGCATCTCGGCGTCTTGCGCCCAGGCGGGAAACGGGCCGATGACGCGCGTTTCGTCGCCGGCGCCGGGTGGCTCCACCTTCACCACGTCCGCGCCCAGGTCGCCAAGCAACTTGGCGCAGAAGGGCCCCGCCACGCCCTGCGAAATGTCGAGCGCCCGCACCCCCGCAAGCGGCACGCCTGGCCTCGCTTCGCTCATGGCACCCTCCCCAACGACGAGCCAAATCTACACGCTCTACCCACTTCGAGACCTGTTCTAGCTCAGACACATTTGGCACCGGAGCATCGGTGACCAGGGAGTGCGACGCCGCGGCGACTGAACGCCGACCGCGGCGCCGGATCGGGTAGCCTCCAGTGAACAACCAAACCCACTGGAATGGAGACCCGACCCATGAACATGAAGTCCATGCGCATCCGATCGTATCGCAGCTTCAAGGTTGACGAACACGTGTCTCCGGAGGCGGCGGAGCGGTATCGGACATTGAGCGCGTATCGCAGTCTGCGGGACTCCGGCTGCGACGAGGCGGGTGCGCTGGCGCATGTCGGGATCAGCCGGCGCACGCTGTACCGGTGGAAGGCCGCGCTGGCCGCCGGCGGCCAGCGCGGGCTGGCGCCGAAGTCGACCCGTCCCCGCCGCGTGCGGCAGCGCGCCTGGAAGCCGAGGGACGTCAAGGCAGTCCTGGACGTGCGCCGCAAGTACCCGTTCATGGGCAAGGCGCGCATCCAGGCCATGCTGGCACGCAAGGGCCGGGCGCTGAGCGTGTCCACGGTCGGGCGGATCCTCGAGCGCGCGCTCGGGACCGGCGCGATCCGCCCCGCGTCCTTCTGCGAAGGCCGCGTGAAGCCCAGGCGACGGCGCAGCTTCGCCAAATGGGCGCGGCGCTGGAAGTACGGCGCCAGGGCCCGCAAGAGCGGCGAACTGGTGCAGGTGGACCACATGACCTGCGCCGCCGACGGGCAGACGCTCAAGGAGTTCCGGGCGATCTGCCCCGTGTCGAGGTTCATGGTGACGCGGGTCTGCTCGCGCGCGACCGCCGGCAATGCCCGGCGCTTCCTGATGGACCTCGTCGGCGCGCTGCCGTTCCCGCTGCGATCCCTGCCGCGACGACCGCAGTGGAACGGCTGCGTCGAGCGCACCAACCGCTCGGCTCGCGCCGAGTTCTGGAACCTCTGCGACGGGCCACTGACCGTCGAACGCGTCGCACCACGGCTCTCCCGCTACGAGTTCTTCTTCAACTACGAACGTCCTCACACCGCCCTCGCCTATCGAACCCCGAACGAGTACCTTGTCGCACAGGAGGCTGCCTAGTCCCCAGTGCCATATGTGTTGAGCCGGTACAGACCATTGCAGCCCCAACAACCGAGCGACTACAATGCACGCCCCCGCACGGGCCGGGTCGTTAGCTCAGCTGGTAGAGCACCGGGCTTTTAACCCGTTGGTCCTGGGTTCGAGCCCCAGACGGCCCACCACTCCTACCCGCCACCGGCATTGCCGCTGCGGGCGAGTGCGGGCTGTGGCATGTCTTGCAAGGCGAGGCGACTGAACAGGATGGGCAGGAAGATGGCCATGCTGATCAGGGTGTTGCGGAAGAAGGGGATGGCCTGGACATAGCAGTCGATCAGGCCGGCTGCGTTGTGGGGATAGTGGGTGCCGCCGCCCAAGGCCCAGACGCCGAGGTTGGAGACGGCGAAGAAGGCCAGCGCCGAGGCGAAACCGGTTCCGGCGATGCGGAGCCACGAGCGCTGGCGGCGCAGGAGAAAGCCGAGGGACACCACCAGCGCCAGCGACAGATAGACCACCGGTTGCACGCCGTAGAAGGCCCAGTCGGCGCGACCGGTGAGTGCCCAGATGCCGAGGTCGCCGGTCAGATAGATGCCGAACGGCACGAGCAACGAGAGGCCCCGCCGGCGATAGCAGGCGGCGCCGAACACGGCGAGCGGCAGGATGGGAGAGAAGTTCCACGGGTAGGCCGTGCTGGCGGGGTCGAAGGGGATGCCGAGCGCATGCAGCAGGTATGGCGCAAGGCGGAAGCCAAGCGCAGCGAGCACCAGAAGGGCGAGGGTCGCGATTCGCGGCTGTGGCATGGGTTGAGTCATCGCTCTTGTCTCGCGTTCAGTCCGCCGCAACCTCTTCGAACAGGCCGTCGTTGACGAGCCTGGCTGCGAGCCGGTCGGGCTCCGGAGGATGGATGTTGGGCAGATTCTTCCGGGTGATGGGTTCTAGCAGCCTGTCGGACTTCGGACGGTGCAAGCTGGCCGAATGCCGACAGGGTGACAGGACGGCTTGGGCTGGGGCAGGAAGCGTTGCCGAAAGGCAACGGTTCTTGTGGCGCTAGCGCGTCGGTGCCGGCCCAAGCGACAATGTCCTCAAACGACACGATCGCGTCGCCCCATTTTTCCTGGGCGAGGCGCAACACCTGCTCCTCCGGCGGCAGGCGCCACTCTGGATCGGTCACAACCACATAGTCCCCGTCGTAGTACCCCAGATCGAGCGCGACTCGGAGCGCTTCCAAGGGCCTCCAGTATTCCAGTTCCCTCCGGATGTACTCACCAGGAACGTACTTCATCGACGCCTCCTTCTGCTCGCTCTGTTCCCTGGCGCCCTTCGGTCTGCAGGCCGTCTCGGAAGCCTTCCACGTATGCCGCGGTTCTAACCACGATCCTGTTGAGATCCCGGACCTTGCATGGAAGCACGCCCCCAGCGATGGGGGAATTCCGGTACTTCCTTAACGCGTCAGCGGTCGGGGATGCTTCCCCGGCTGAAGGCTCCTGTCGGGCTTGGGCCAGTCCCTCTTCCATCGAGCGTTCGATGTCGGCAATCTTCCTGTTTGTCCGCACGGCGCTCACGACCCGATGACGATGTTCGACACCAGCATCAGCGTCGAAACCGCGAGTTACCCTGTGGCGATCCAGTCCTGCGTTGTGAATTGGGCGAAGTCGAGCATGCGCGTGTCCCGCCTGCGCGACGAACTGCGTCGGCAAATGGCTGCGGCCTTGTACGTTACTTGCATCTCGCCATGCCCGGCCCAATTGACCGGAAGCACGGCATGACCGCCCTGACCTGCTCATGCACAATTTGCACAATTGACGCACCTTTTGCCCCGTGACGTCAAGCTGCGGGCCATCGCCATCGCCATCGCCATCGCCATCGCCATCGCCATCGCCATCGCCGAGGCACGATGCCCTCCCATCGGAAGCCGCCTATACTTCCGCCCATGCCCCTGCACTCCATCCATCGACGCTACTACGCCGAGGACCTCGTGCGGCTGCGGCGGGCGAGGGAGCGGCGGCGGCACATTGCCTCGCAGCGGCGCGGGCGGGTGGATCCGAATCCACACCAGATCGATGCCGTGATGTTCGCCCTCAAGCGGATTCCCCAAGGCGGCTGCATCCTTGCGGACGAAGTGGGGCTCGGCAAGACCATCGAGGCGGGGCTCGTCATTGCCCAGTTGATGGCCGAGAGCGCCACGCGGGTGCTCGTCGTCGTGCCGCGCCCCCTGCTCGGCCAATGGCAGGACGAACTGTCGCTCCTGTTCGGCATCGAAGCGGTCGAGGCGGCGGCCCCCCAGGCCGATCTTGCCGCCGATGGGATCTTTCTGGTGGGACGGGAATACGCCGGCGGCCAGGCTGGCCATCGACGGCTCAGCGAGGCGCCGCCGTTCGACCTGTGTCTCATCGACGAGGCGCACGAGGTGTTCGCCGGCATCCATCGCCGCTTCGACCAGGGCGGACAATACCGCCAGGACAGCCCCTACGCCCGCACCGCCCATCGGGTGCGGGAGATCATCGGCGCGGCGCCGGTGCTGCTGCTGTCGGCGACGCCCATCCAGAACTCCCTGAGCGAGCTTTGGGGCCTCGTGCAGTACGTGGACCCCACCGGCACCCTGCTCGGCGACAAGCCGGTGTTCGAGAAGGTGTTCTGCGCCGACGACGGGCGCGGCGTGGCGGTGGAGCAATCCGAGGAACTCAAGCGGCGCCTCGGCACCGTCGTGCAGCGCACGCTGCGGCGCCAGGCGCAGGAGTTCATGGAGCAGCCGTTCGTCAGTCGCCAGGCACGGCTCTATGAATACCGCATGAGCGCCGCCGAACGGGCGCTCTACGACGACGTGACCGCCTATCTGCTGTCGCCGCGTCTGCATGCCTTCAGCGGGAGCGCCCGGCAACTGCTGCTGCTCGGCTTTCACCGACGCATGGCCTCCTCTACCGCGGCGCTCGCATCAAGCCTCGGGCGCGTGGCGGAACGCTTGCGCGGAATGCTGCGGGGCGACGCCGCCGACGTGGCCAGCGACTTCTCCGACGACTTGGAGGACGAAGCCGAAGACAGCGACGCGGCCGAATCGCCTCGAAGCGAGCCGATGGAGCTCGAAGTCGAAACGGTGCCCGACCGGCAGGGCGTCCGCGACGAACTCGCCCTGGTCGAGAGCTTCGTCGAGCGCGCCCGCAGCCTGCCCCACGACAGCAAGGCCGCCAGCCTCGTCAAGGCCGTGCGGATGGTGCTGGATCGACCGCCGGATCGCCGCAAGATGGTGGTCTTCACCGAATCCCTCACCACCCAGGACTACCTGCGGGGCCTCCTCATCCGGCAGACGGAACTGCGCGACGAAGACATCACCCTCTTCCGCGGCGTCAACGACTCCCCCCGGGCCCAGGCAGCCCTGCGCGCATGGCAGGCGAGCCGGGCCGGCAGCGTGCGCCTCAGCCCCTCCGCCGCCATGCGCCTCGCCCTGGTCGATGAGTTCCGCCAGCGCTCCACCGTGATGATCTGCTCCGAAGCCGGCGCCAAGGGGCTGAACCTGCAGTTCTGCGACACCGTGGTGAACTACGACCTGCCGTGGAACCCCCAGCGCATCGAGCAGCGCATCGGCCGCTGCCATCGCTACCGCCAGAAGCGCGACGTCACCGTCATCAACTTTCTCGCCGCCGACAACGAGGCGCAGCGTCTCACCTTCGACATCCTCGCCAGCAAGCTCGATCTCTTTGGCAACGTGCTCGACATGTCCGACGTAGTGCTGCAAACGCCCCGCTCGAGCGCCTCCGAAGAGCTTGCCTCTGCCCTCGGCCCCGACTTCGAGGGCGAACTGCGCCGCATCTGGGACCGGGCCCGTTCGATGGAGGAGGTGGAGGAGGAGCTGCGCCGGCTCAGCGACACCATGGAAGAGCGGCGGCAGGAACTGCAGCGCATCCGCTCCCGCACCGCCGGCCTCATCGAGTCGGGCCTCGACGACTCCGTGCGCGACATGTTCCGCGACATACGGAACGAACTGCCGGAGGCCCTCGCCGCCTTCGATGCCGAACTCGAACGAGTGCTCACGGCCTATCTCGACGCGGCGGGAATCCCCTGGCGGGTCGATGCACGCGCCGGGCGCAGGCTCCACGTAGGCGCATCGCGGCGGCTGCCGGCGCGCCACGCCGGCGGCGCTTCCGTGGCCCTGGACGGTTCGACAGCGAATGGCGACGAAACGCTGCATCTCGCGCACGATCTCATCAAGGCCGCCGTGGCGGAAGCACGCCAGGCTGGCAGCGGCGCATTCCGAGTGCGCTTCGATCTCGGCGCCGACGCCCCCGGAGCCCTCGCCACCCGGCGCGGCCAACGCGGCCGGCTCGCCCTCACCAAGGTCGTCCACCTCGGCTTCGAGCGCGAGGAACGGCTCTGCGTCACCGCCGTGTTCGAGGACTCGGAAGTCCTCAAGCCCGCCGAGGCCGCGCTTGAACTGGTGCGCCAGCCCTGCACCGACGCGCCGCCGTTCGATCCGCCGGTCGCGGTCACCGCCGCCGAACTCGACGAGGTGGTGGGCGAGGAGATGTTCCTGGATCAGTCCGAAGCCGCCGCAGCGGACCAGAAGGGCTTCGAAGACGCCATGGAACAGCTCGATCAATATCTCGCCGACCGCACTCTGGTGCTGCGCCGGACCTTCGAGGCGCAGCGCAAGCACCTGGCCGGCGCCGAGCGCGCCCGCAACGCCGCAATCGGCGCCGACAACCGCGCCAGGGCCAACGACCGCGTGCTCGCCGCCGAAAGGGAACTCGCCCGGCTGGAGCGGGCCATCGAGGCCCTCGCGGCGCGCAACGATCCCGCCTACGCTCGTGCCAAGGAGCGGGCGCACAAGCGCCGCTATGCCCTGCCCACCGTCGAGCGGCTGTTGACCGCGGAGTTCGAGATCGCGTGACCGAAGATGCCCCCGACAACGCCCGCCTCGGGCAACATCGAGAGGAGGACGATGTGGCGCTGACCTTGCTGCACACCGCAGACTGGCACCTCGGGCGCCGCTTCCCGGCGTTCGGGCGCGAGCAGGAACTGCGCCTCACCCGCGCCCGGCTCGATGCCGTGGGACGCATCCTCGACCTCGCCGAGAGTCGCAACGTCGATGCCGTGCTCTGCGCCGGGGACCTGTTCGACCATCCGAATCCGGCGCAGGAGTGGTGGGACGGCGCGCTCCAGGAGTTCACCCGCCGCAACTGGCAGCGCCCGGTGGTGCTCTTGCCGGGCAACCACGATCCGCTGACGCCAAACTCGCTCTATCACCCGTCGCATCCGTTCCGTTCGCGGCTGCCGGACTACGTTCATGTGGTGGATGCCAAGGGCTGGGAGCTGGCGCTCGGCGAGGGCGCAGTGGTGGTGGGCTCGCCGTGCCTTTCCCACGCCGGACAAACCGACCTCGCGGCCTCGCTGCCGCACCGGGCCCAGGACGACCACCGCATCCGCATTGGCCTGGTGCATGGGCAGACGTTCGACATCGAGGGGCACCAGACCAACTTCCCCATCGCCCGCGGAACCGCCGACGAGCACGGCTTCGACTATCTCGCCATCGGCGACACCCACGCCTTTCGCGATGTCGAACCGGACGCCGCCGCGCCCACGGTCTATCCCGGCGCCCCGGAGGCCACCAACTTCGGCGAACGCGACACCGGCAACGTGGCGCTGGTGTTCTTCCCCCTCGATCGGCGTCGCCGCGCCATCGTCCGCAAGGAGCCGGTGGGCACGTGGAACTGGCGCCAGGAGACCTGCACGTCGCTTTCCGCCTTGCGGGCGCTGCGGACGGATCCCAGGCTGCGCCGCACGGTGCTGCGGCTGAAGCTCGACATGGAACTGCCGATGGCGGAATACGACGAGGCCGAACGCATCCTCGCCGAACTCGCGGGGTCCATGGCGGCGACGCCCCGGGTGGGCGTGCTGGAGGTGCAGCGGGAGGACCTTCGCCTGACGGCGGACGCACCGCTCGAACTCGACCCCAGCTTGCCGGACGTGCTGAAAGAGGCTGCGGAGCGGCTCCGGGCAAGGGCGGAGACCGAGCCGGACGTGGCCGGCCGCGCTCTGCATCATCTGTATCGACTCATCAAGGAGCCTTCAGCCGGGGAAGCTTCCTCGACCGCTGACGCGCAGGGAAGTTCGGGCATGTCCCCCGTCGCCGGAGGCGTACTTCCATGCAAGCCTGCCGTGTCGTCGTCGTCCTTGTCGCCTTCGTCGCCCGCTTCGCAAGAACCGGCGGCCTGACGCCATGTGGATTCGCCGACTGGAAGTGACCCACTGTGCCGGCATCGCCGCCGCCGGCATCGACTTCGAGCCGGGGCTGAACGTGCTGCACGGCCCCAACGAGCTCGGCAAGTCGAGCCTCGTCGCCGCCATCCGGGCGGCGCTGTTGCTGCAATCGTCCTCCTCCGCGGCCGCGGGCCTGCTCGACTGGAACAGCGTCGATCCGCCCACCACCACCCTCGTGCTGGAACAGGAGCCGGGGCGCATCTGGAAGGTGCGCAAGGAGTTCGGGCGCGGCGGCCATGCCTATCTCGACTTCTCCCGCGACGGCAAGGAGTTCCAGGCGGAACACCGGGGCCGGGAGGTGGAAGGCAGCCTGCAGCGGATTCTGCGCTGGGGCATCGAGGCGCCGGGCGGGCGCGGCGGCCGCCGCGGCATGCCCTCGTCCCTCATCACCACGGCGCTGCTGGGGGAGCAAAGCGATGTGGTGGGCATCCTCCACCGGAGCCTGGCCGACGACCCGAGCGCCTCTGGCCGGGAACGCCTTGCCGAGGCATTGCAGGCACTGGCGGAAGACCCTCGCTTCAAGCAGGTGGTGAACGCAGTGCAGACCAAGGTGGACGAGGCGTTCACCGGCACCGGCAGGAAGCGCACCGGGCGGGGCTCGCCATGGGCAGACATCCGGCAACAGCGAGAGAACGCCGCGGCGCGGGAACGGGACATCCGCCGGCAGGTGGACGAAAGCCACGGCGTCCGCGAACGGGTGGAGCGGTTGAACGCGCAGTTGCTCGATGCGCGAGCCGAGGCGGAACGCTTGGCCGACACCCTGAAGCATCGTCGCCAGCGCGATGCAGCCGAACGGGCGCTCGGTGCCGCGCAAGCTGCCTTCGACCATGTCCAAGGCATCGTCAAGCGGCTTGCGGAGAACGAACAAGCCGTGCAGGCGGCCAGCGCCACGGCGCGGCGACTTGATGCTGACCGTTCTCAACTCGACGCTGCCTTGAACGAGTTGGCACCCCAGGCGGAGGCTGCCAGAGAGCGGGTGCGGGAGCTCGAGTCGGGTGCCGAGGAACAGCAGCGGCGCGGGCGGGAACAAGAGGCCGAAATCCGCCGCCTGGAGATCGAAGGCAGGCAGAAAGCGCACGAAACCCGCGTTGCGGAAGCCCGGCGTCTGGCTGCAGTCGCAGAGGAAATCGCCACCGGCCGCAAGGCCATCGAGGCGCTCGATGCGAAGCTTGCGGGCAACACCGAGCTCGTCGAGCAAGCCCGAGACGCCAACGACGAGGACATTGCCGACATTGAGGAACTCGAACTCAAGCGCGACGTGGTGCGCCACCTCACCGCCAGCAGCGCCCTTGCGGCCGCCGTTCGGGACCGGGATGCGGCGCGCTCGCTTGCCGATCAGGCGGCGGAACAGGATCGTCGCGCGGCCGCCGTGCGCGAGGAAGCCGCAGAGCTCAACGCGCCCGACGAAGGCGAGATGGAACGCCTGCGGCAGGCGCAGTCCGACTGGCAAATGGCCCAGGCCAAGCTTTCCGTCGGCTTCGTCGCGGAGGTGACTTTCGCCAGCGCCCAAGACGCCCAGGCGCAGGTGGATGGCGAGCCGCGCTCGCTGACGTTCGACGCCGGCAAGGCCGCCATCGAGGCCGAGCGGGAACTCACCCTGACGATTCCCGACATCGCCACCTTCCGCGTCCGTGGCGGTGGCGCGAACCTTCGGTCGGAGGCGGATGCGGCGGAGCGGCTTTGGCGGGACGCATCGAATGCCGTTTTCGGTCGCACCGGCTGCGACTCGCTCGATGCGCTGGTGGATCTCAAGGACCGGGCGGATGCCATGCTCGCCGAGGCCCGCGATCGCGCCCGCGATGCGGAGACCAAACGACAGCTCGCAGGCGGATTGGACGGCCTCGAACAACGCGTGGCGAGCGCGGAGGCGGCGGCGGGAACGCTGCGCGACGCCATCGAGGAGTGTCTCGACGGCGAAGAGACCATCGAGGGTTTCGCCGAGGAAGTCGAAAACGACGAGATTTTCGCCCACTGGGACGACGCGGCCTGGAGCGAGGCGATCGCTCTGCGAACCGAGGAACTGCGCAAACGCGAAAGGCTCTGCGACCGGTTGGACAACGAGATGCAGGGCGACAGGCGCGAAAGCGTCCGCCTGCGGGAGGAGCTTGCCGCCAGGGAAGCCCGCCTGAAGGCGGCAGTGGAGCAGGCGGGGGATTGGCAAGCGACCCTGGCAGGCGCGGAGGCGGAGGCGGCGCGTCTGGCCGGCGAGCGGAAAGCGGTCGAAACCGAGCTCGAAGCCATCCGCACCGAGGCGACCACCCCGGTGGAGGCCGCCCGCGAAGCGCTGGAGAAAGCGGAACGATGCCTTTCCGAGGCACAGCAGGCAAGGCAGGAGAAAGCGGACGCTCTCGCCGCGGCGCAAACGGAGCTCGCCCGCCGGCAAGGCGAAACCGGCCCTTTGCGCGCCAATGCGGAAGGGCAAGACCTCGACGCCGCGAGGGCGGCGCTAGAGACGGCAACCCGGGCCCTCGCACAACTGCCAGCCACGGAAGATGTGACCGACATCCGCGAAGCCGAACGCCAAGCCGAACGCATGCGGCAGCTCGTGGCGGAGCTCGAGTCGGAGCTCAGCAAGGCCCAAGGCGCCCTCGAACAGATGGGCGGTCAGGTGCTCGACGAGCAGCGCGAGCAGGTAGAGGAGACCGTGAGGGCCCTCGACAGCCGCGAACGCGAACTCGAATTCGACTACAAGGCCTGGCGGCTGCTCGGCGACACCCTGGCCGAAGCCAACGAGGCCAGCGCCGCCCATCTCGGCAACGCCCTCGTGGAACCGGTGAGCCGGCGCATGGGCACCCTCACCGGCGGCCGCTACGGCGACATCGCCATCGGTCCGCAGCTCAACGCCACCGGCATCGAACTCGCCGGCGGCGACCGCCCCTTCGTCAGCCTGTCCATCGGCACCCAAGAGCAGATCGCCCTCCTCCTCCGCCTCGCCATCGCCGAGGCCCTGGGCACCTTCGTGATCCTGGACGACCAACTCACCCAATCCGACCAGGGCCGCATGAGCGCCATGCACGACGTCCTGCTGGCCGCCGCCGAGCAGGTGCAAGTCGTCATCTTCACCTGCCACCCGACCGACTACCCCACGAGCAACGCCCGCATGGTGGACCTGACCGACCACATCCGCCGCAGCGACCCGCCGGGCACCACCGCCCAGGCGACGCAACCGATCGCTGGCCCAGCAACCTCCGACCACCCAACGGAGGAAGCACCGCCAACTCCCCAAAACCGCCGCCGAAGCCGCCGCACCCGCGACACCGAACCCCTCGACGCTGCCACGGCCCTGAAGGACTCGATGAACAACCGCTAAGGGGCCAAGCTTGGCGCGCCACGTTAACTGGTCAAGCAACCGGTTGGAGGATCGAAGGAGCGTGCAGGGGGCAGTGTCTGGCGCCGTCCTCCAGAGCTCCGGGGGGAGGGCGTCCCGCCCTCCATCGCGCCGCAAGGCGCGCGCCGTCAGGCACCGCGCCCGCAAGGGCGCGCAGGGCACATCGCGGCATGCGCAGGGAGGACGCGCCTGACGGGCGGGACGCCCTCCCTCCCTATCCTCCCTCCCTATCCTCCCTCCCTATAGAGAGTGGTCCCGGCAGGCAAAATCGACCCAGCCGCCAGCTGCTGACGGCCATGCGCCACGTCAGGCAAATTCAAGGCGAGACACTGCCCACCAACTTGAACATCGACGATGAGGCATGTGCCGACATCATGCGCCGCTACGGACTCCGATCAAGGCGCGAGGCGATCGCATTCGCTCGCGCCTTCGGCTAGGGGGTGGTGGTTGTGGGAGAGGCGACTGGTTCGGCGAGGTCGGGGGTGGTGGCGATTGGAGTGCAGCGGCAGTTGGAGGCGTGGGAGGTTTGGACTCGGGCCCAGACCAGGTCGGGGTCGGCGCCCATGGGGTAATCCTTGCGGATTTCGATGGTTTCGGCGACTTCGCGGGACCAGGACTCGTGGAACTCGTGGGTGTTGATCTCGCCGTCTGCGGCGCGGGTTCGCATTCGGATGCGGTAATCGCCGCTGGAGGCGGGGCAGCCGTCGTGGCGGATGGTGGTGTCGATGCGCACCTTGTCGTACATCTGGGCGTAGGAGATGGAGAGGTCTGCCTGGCATTCGGGCTGGAAGGTCTTGGGCTGGAAGGTGGTAGCGTATTCCCACTTGAGTTCGCGGCCCAGGCCCAAGTCCAGCGTCTCTTCCCTCCTGCCCTCGAAGATCACCTTGTTGAAGCCGCCGAACTTCTCGTTTACGCCGCGGCGGTTCTTCTCCTCCTTCTTCTCCTCCACTTCCTTCGGGTCCCGCGCCGCACGGTCGATGGTCATGGTGAATCGTCCCGGTGGCGCGGCCTCTGCCGCTTCGGAAGCCTCCTCGGCGGTGGTCGCGAGCCCTATCGCGGCGACCGCCAGGGCCAGCAGCGCTCGGCGACACATGGCGGGGACGGCTTTCGGCGTGGTCATGGCTTCCGTCTCGATTGCGCTTGGACGTGGGGCGAGTCCTGCCTGCGCCCCACTCCCAATCAAAAGTGGTCCGGGCAATGCGGCGCATGATGGGTGGCGAAGAGCGCATCCGCTTGCGCCACCGCGGCGGCGTCCCCTTCCAGCAATCCCCAGCCGCGCAGGCGGGTGGCGGAGTGGCGACCGCACCAGAGCGAGCATAGCGCCTTGGCGTCGAGGGTGAGGTCCGCGCTGCCCGAACCGCGCGTCACGCGCGCTCCTTCGCGGCCCGTCTCCACCTTCCAGGAACCGTCGTTCCAAGGCGCCAGCGCATCATCCGCCAGCGCCAGCGTAATCTCGCCCTCGCGGCCGTAGCCGCGCCCGGCAAGGGCCTTCGGCGCGTCCACCACGCGATACCACGCACCTTCGCGATCCACCGCGCGCAGCATCCTTGGCTCGAAGAAGAACTCCTGCGCCGGTTCGTCCAAGGGGGCGCCGTTCCAGCGCACCCGGCCCACCAGATCGTGGCGGCCGAGGAAGCTCCACAGCGAGCGCCAGGCATCCTGGTTCAGCCACACGAGGTCGCGGACGACGATCTCCTGCGAGCGTGCCGGATGCTCCACCTTGCCGGCGCGCAGGGTGTAGATGACATAGCCCTGCTCTGCGCCGGCGGCGTCGGAGCTCACCGCCACCCAGATGGGCCCCTCTGCCTCCACCGGCGCCAGGGCGTTCTGCAGCCACAGCGCCTTGGCGCGATGCAGGTAGCAGATGCGGTCGGCGATATAGGCGATGTAGATGCGCTTGACGGTGTCGTAGGCATCCTCCACCGGGATGCGGCGCACATCGCCCGAGCCTTCGTTGCCGTCGAAGAAGCGGATGTCGGCAGTGTCCACGGAGTATTGCCGCAGCATGGTGGTGAGCGCATAGCCATAGCGTTGATAGATGGCGGCCTGCGATGCCCAGAGCGCCGCCATCGGCTGACCGGCCTCGTGCATGCGTTCGAACGCCTCGGTGTGGATGCGGCGCACGAGGCCCTGGCGGCGGTATTCCGGCTCGGTGCCGATGGTGGAAACCCCGGCCAGCGGCATGGCGTTGCCGTTGGCGCGCATGGTGAACGGGATGTTGCTGAAGCTCGACGCCATCTTGCCGTCCACGAAGGCGCACAGGGTCCAGTCTGGCAGGTTGGCGGTGGCGACGGTGTTGTTGGGGCCGTCGCCGAAGCTGCCGCCATAGACATAGCCGCCGAGGATGCCCATGTCGCCCATCTCGCTGGCGGTGGCGGGGCGGATTTCCACGTTCATTGGGTTCTCTCTGATGGCTGAAAGGGCGGTGCATGCGTTGCCCCTGCGGGGTTGGCTGAGGATTCCGTGGTGGCGTCTTCGATGGCGTAAAGGGGGGCAAGGCCGGCGAGGTCTGCCAGGGTGCGATAGGTGGCGAAGACGGCGTCGCGGTCCACTCCGGTGCTGCCTTCGGCGATGAAGCGGCCATAGGCTTGCTGGACTGCCTGCACGGCCAACACTTGCGCCGTGAAGGGATCCACCACCAAGGACCAGCCGAGTTCGCGCCAGTCGGCGGCGCTTCGGGCATCGAGGGAGGTGATGGTGGCGAGGGGGCCGTTGACTTCCCGTGCCGCCGATGCCCATTGCGCCTGTGTCGCCGGCATCAGCATGAGCAGGTCCGCGCCGGCTTCCCGATACAGATTGGCGCGCTGCACGGCGGCTTCCCAGGACTCGTTTCGCGCCGCCCCGGTGCGGGCGATGATGAGGAAGTTGTCGCTTCGCCTCGCGCCGGCGGCGAATTCGATCTTGGCGGCCATCTCCTCGGCGGCAATCAGATGCTCGATGCCGCGGTGGTGGCTGACCCGCTTCGGCGCCACCTGATCCTCGATCTCGATGGCGGCGGCGCCTGTCGCCTCCGCCTCGCGGATCGTCCGCGCCATGTGGACGGCATCGCCAAAGCCGACCCCGCCATCAACGATCACCGCGAGTTCTTCGGGCGGGAAATGCACGGTGATGTGGCGCACCACGTCGGTGAGTTCCGTCAGCGTCAACAAGGCCTCGCTGACGCCGTGGGCATAGCCGAGCGCGCCGCCGCTGACATACACCGCGCCGAACCCGGCCCGCGCCGCGATGCGGGCGGTGAGGGCGTCGAGCGCGAGCGGCGCGAACACGGTCTCGCCGGCGTCGATGCGCGCGCCCAGGGTCGCCGCCTCGGTCATGGCGCCACCCCCAGAGACGGTTTCGCAACCATCGCTCTTTCAAGCCCCCCCGAATGCGAACGGTCACGGCTATGCTAGCCGTGGCTGCGAGCGAATGCGAGCATGAAGACCAGCGGTTGCGCAAGCAGCTACCGGGCGCGCTCGCAACAGGGTCAGGGCGCGCCACGGCATCGGCAAACGGCGAGGGGGAATCACATGGCAACCGGAATGTCCGAGCAGCGGCTGCGGCGCATCGCCAGCCACATCGACCACTATGTGGAAGAGGGGCGGTTTCCGGGTGCGGTGTGCCTCGTCTCCCGCGGCGGCGAAGAGGCGTTCTTCCATGCCACGGGCCGGCGCGACGTGGAGCGGGAGGTGGCCGTCACCCGCGACACCGTGTTCCGCCTCTATTCCATGACCAAGCCCATCACCAGCGTCGCCCTGATGATGCTCTACGAGGAAGGCCGCTTTCAGCTCGACGACCCGGTGAGCAAGTACATCGAGGCGTGGTCGGATCAGGAAGTCTTCGCCGACGGCGACGACGAGCGCTACCTGACCAGGAAGCCCGACGCCCCCATGACCATCAAGCACCTGCTCACGCACACCTCCGGCCTCACCTACGGCTTCATGAACGAGCACCCCGTGGATGCCATGTATGGCCGCGCCAGGGTCACCGGCAGCGACTCCGGCGGCACGCTGAACGACACCATCGAGAAGCTGGCCCGCATCCCGCTCAAGTTCAGCCCCGGCACCCAGTGGAACTACAGCGTCTCCACCGACGTCTGCGGCTATCTCGTCGAGCAGTTCTCCGGCCAGGCCCTCGACGAGTTCGTGGCGGAGCGCATCACCGGGCCGCTGGCGATGACGGATTCTGGCTTCCAAGTGCGCGAAGGCGCCGGGGACCGCTTCGCTGCCTGCTATCAATACGTGGCCCCGGCCAGCTACCGGCTGCAGGACGATCCGGAGTCGTCCCGCTACCACGAGCGCCCCACCTTCTTCTCCGGCGGCGGCGGCATGGTTGGCACCATCGACGACTACCACCGCTTCGCCAGGATGCTGCTCGGCAAGGGGCAGCTGGAGGGAACCCGCCTGCTCGGTCGCAAGACCCTGGAATACATGGCCAGCAACCACCTGCCCGGCAACTGCGACCTCGCGGCGATGGGGCAGCCCGTGTTCAGCGAGACGCCGTACGAGGGCATCGGCTTCGGCCTCGGCTTCTCGGTGGTGGTGGACCCGGCGGCGGCGAACGTGCTCGACTCGCCGGGGGAATTCGCCTGGGGCGGCGCGGCGAGCACGTACTTCTGGGTGGACCCGGTGGAGCAGCTGATCGTGGTGTTCATGACGCAGCTCCTGCCGTCGTCCACCTATCCCATCCGCCGCGAACTCAAGACGCTGGCGTATCAAGCCTTGGTGTGATGGCAGGGGCCCTCGCAGACTGGGCGCATCCATGACCAGGACGGAAGCGATCCGCGCAGCGGAGTGTCGCCTCGAACATCTCGTGTACGGAGAGGTGTCGGTCCGGGAAGTCCATGAACATTTCGTCGTCATGGCTCAAGGAACGTTTTCAGGTCGAACGCGCCCGGCTCGCAACTCGCAGAGCCGACGGGGCGTTCCTTGTCCTCCAGACCGGTTTTGCGCCCCGTCATACCGGAATCCCTCATCCGTGCGACGCCTACGCCCGCCCCGCGGCACGCTACAGCGCCCGCCGGGTAGTGACGGGGCACGGCGCGCCGGCCACCGAACGCTCGCAGGTCGGGCTTGCCCCTGCCCGCGAATCGCTGCGCCACCGGCTTCCTCAAGCGCGTGGACCTCGGCCTAGCGCCACAAGAACCGTTGCCTTTCGGCAACGCTTCCTGCCCCAGCCCAGGCCGTCCTGTCACCCTGTCGGCATTCGGCCAGCTTGCGCCGTCCGAAGTCCGACAGGCTGCCAGCCCAGATTGTTCATGAATGCCCTACTGCAGACGACGATACACTCGCTGTGGCCGGGCAAGTACTCGCGTGTCCTGCGGACACGTTCGCTCCGGCCCCCTCGACATGGTGCGCAGCCATGCCTTCGGGTTCCTCCACTCCGTGCCTCCTGGCACGCGTGCGCCCAGCCACAGCGGCGTCTCGTCGCCCTCGCTACGCGCATTCATGAATAATCCGGGCTAGATTCCCCGCAGCAGATTCCGCAGGATGCTCTCCCCGGTCAGGATCGCCGGACGCTCGCCCCATACCACAACCACATCCGCGCCCGGTACCTCGGTGTTCCGGACCATCGCGCGGATTGCATAGGCCACCGAGTGCCTCCCGTTCGACAGCACGGCCGGACGGTGGCAGTGCGCGTAGGGATCGAAGTCGTCGTTGTAGAGCGCTCCGCGGACGAAACTGTCGACGTCGATCGCGAGCCGCGGGATGCCATCGGGATCCGTCGCGATCGCCCACCTGCCGGCTACGGCGCCGAGGCGGCGCAGGAACAAGTCCTCGGCGCCTCCGATCGGCGGAAACTGCGGCAGGTCGAGTTCCACCGGCAGTGGGAGCACGCTCGCCCCGTCGAGTGGTTCCGCGATCTCCTCGACGCGACGGTCGTCGAGATCCAGGAAGTTGACGGCACCGCGCCCTTCCACCCGGCTCACGTCCGTGCCGGCTTCGCGCATGTGCCTCAGCAGCAGCTCGCGCACCGCACTCTCGCGGAAGTAGCTCGGCGCTTCCTTGCCGAGCCACCAGTCCAGCATCCGGGCGCACGGCTGCGCTACCGGGTACAGCAGGAACCGGTATGCCCGCAGGACCGGAGCCAGCAAGGACGCCATGCGCAACGAGTTCCGCGAGAAATACGCCTGCGGAATGATCTCCCCGAAGAACGTGATGAGGAACGTGGACACGACGAAGGCCAGCGCCCCTGCCATGACCGAGTCGGTGAGCAGAGTGAGCAGCACATTGATCCCGACGTTGCCCCAGAGGATCGTCGTCAGCAGCCGGTTGGAGTCGCGACGCATCGCGAGCACGCGGCGCGCCCGTGCGTCAGTCTCGGCCTCGATCTCGAGGTCGAGGCGGCCAAGACTGAAGAACGCAAGGTTCAGCCCCGAGAACATCGCCGACTGGCTGAGGCAGAAGGCGATGCCGAGCCACGTCCATGCCTCATCCATCCGCGCTGCCCCCTCCGCTCAGATCCGTGTCCCGCGCCTGGCGAGCGCCAGGCGGCGGGGTGTAGTCGGGCGCATTCACTCCGTCATGCGCTCCTGCCCGCGAACCGCATCCGGAGGGCTCCTCATTCAGCCGTCCGTCCGATCGAGCCGTGCGGCGAGCACGTCGAAGGCGTCGTCGTGCAGCACGGCGTTCGACGTCGAGCCCATGAAAAACTCCAGGTAGTGTCTCACTTTGAATTTGCCTGGCAGCCTGTCGGACTTCGGACGGCGCAAGCTGGCCGAATGCCGACAGGGTGACAGGACGGCCTGGGCTGGGGCAGGAAGCGTTGCCGAAAGGCAACGGTTCTTGTGGCGCTGACGTGGCGCATGGCCGTTCGCAACCGGCGACTGCGTCGATTTGCCTGCCGGGACCACTCTCTATAGGCAGGGAGGGAGGGCGTCCCGCCCTCCCATGCGCGCCGTCAGGCGCGTCCTCCCTGCACATGCCGCGATGTGCCCTGCGCGCCCTTGCGGGCGCGGCGCGCCTTGCGGCGCGATGGAGGGCGGGACGCCCTCCCCCCGGAGGACGGCGCCAGACACTGCACAAGCCAAAGTGAGACGCTACCCCGCGCGCGAGCGACGCACCGTATTCGATCACACGGCCACCACCCTCTCGCAAGTCGGCAGCCGCCAGTATTGCGTAGGCGGACATGCGCCCTCGACATGATCCGACGCCGCTACCTTACACTAGCGCCAGCTCGGTTCTGCCCCATCGCCGGCAGGCTGCAAGGAACTGGTTTTCGCGGCGCCGCTGCACCCCAGGCGGACCTGAACACCGCACACCGGCGCGGACCGCCGCAGCAATGCCTTCGACCGCGGCCGCTACGGCTACCGAACTCAATCCTTCGGGTGGATCTTTGAGCGTATCGTACCGACCGCCTAGCCTGGATTATTCATGATTGTTCATGATTGTTCATGATCTGATGGGACAAAAGCCCTTGGCTCTGCGAAAATGGCGTTGCCAGACAACCGGTTGACGCAGGGAAGGGCTTTTGCATGGGTGACCATGCCACCAAACAGCGTGTGTTGTTCGAGGGCCTGTCGAAGAAGGGGGTGACGGTCCAGTTCGACCAGGACCATTCCAGTTCGGACGGGGGCGCGATTCTGCTCGAGGCCTGCGACGGGCGGCTTCGGTTGAGCGAGACGCTGGCGGGGTGCCTGTCGGACGACCGCGACCCGTCGAAGGTCGCCCATTCCCTTCGGGAGCTGTTTCGGCAGCGCCTGTTCGGCATCGCCTGCGGCTGCGCCGACGGCAACGACGCCGCCCGGCTGGCGCGCGATCCGGCGATGAAGCTGCCGACGGGACGGGATCCGGTCGCCGGCGAGTCGCTGGCGTCGCAGCCGACGCTGTCGCGGTTCGAGAACGCGGTGCGGCGGGGGGACCTGATGCGCCTTTCCGAGGCGTTGGCGGAGACGGTGACTGCCCGCCACAGACGGCGCAGGAGGCGGGTTCGGCGGATCACGGTCGATCTGGACCCGACGGTCGATCCGACCCATGGCGGCCAGCAGCTGACGTTCTTCGACGGCTTCCACGACACGTCCTGCCATCTGCCGCTGGGCGGTTTCCTGACCTTCGACGACGAGGTGGAGCAGTGCCTGTTCTGCTGCGTCCTGCGCTCCGGCAAGGCGGCCGCCAGGCACGGCTGCATCGGTGTGTTGAAGCGCCTGCTGCCCCGGTTGCGGCGGGCGTTTCCCAAGGCGCGGCTGCGGATCCGCCTGGACGGGGGGCATTCCGGCGCGGAGCTGTTCGCGTTTTTCGAGGCGGAGCGACTGGAGTGCGTGGTGGGCATGGCGAAGAACCCGGCGCTGGGTCGCCTTGCCGAACCGCCGATGGAGAAGGTGCGATCCGACTTCGAGGCCGGGCACGCATCGGCCCGCCGCCATGGCGAGTTCGCCTGCCGGGCCAGGAGCTGGCCCCGTGAGCGCCGGATCGTCGTCAAGGCCGAGGTGACCTCCCATTTCGGCCGGCCATCGAAGGACAACCCGCGCTTCGTGGTCACCAACCTCAAGACGACCCCGCAGCATGTCTACGAAACGGTGCACTGCGCCCGGGGCGATGCCGGGAACCGGTTGAAGGAACTCGAGCAGGGCCTGGAGATCGACCGCACCAGCTGCACGCGTTTCCTGGCCAGCCAGTTCCGCGTCCTGATGACGGCGGCCGCCTGCGTGCCGATGCAGGAACTTCGCCTGAAGGCTCGGCGGACGGGCTGTGCGCGCGCCCAGGTCGGCACCTTGCGGCTGCGCCTGCCGAAGCTCGGCGCCTGGATCGAGACGTCGGTTCGGCGCATCGTCGTCCACCTGCCGCTGGGCGCCCCGTTCGCCGACGACTGGCGCCGCATCGCGCGCTCGGTCGGCGCGGTCGCGACCTGACCCGACCCGACCGCTTCGCCGGTTCGCCCACGGATCCGCCGATCCGCGGCGGCGCTCGCCCCGAATCCGGCCATGCCGGCGAGGAACGCCGAAAATGCCGATCGGCCAGCAGGAAAACACCCCGATTGGCTCCCAGGCACCGCACTTCCGACGAATGTCCCTCCCTGCGACCGCGTTTGAACCTCCACTGCCAACCTTCGTGAATAGTCCGGGCTAGCAGCCTGTCGAACTTCGGACGGCGTAAGCTGGCCGAATGCCGACAGGGTGACAGGACGGCCTGGGCTGGGGCAGGAAGCGTTGCCGAAAGGCAACGGTTCTTGTGGCGCTAGACAAAGCGTGTGCCATCTGCACGAATCCACTCCACGACGGGTGCCCATGTGGGCTGCGCGACAAGGGCGAAGGTCGGCGTACGCTGTCAAAAAAACGTGACGACAGCCGTTTCGGCAAATCTCCTTTACAGGACGCAACTCATTCGCCCTGCCGAGCAACTGATCCCTCCGGGAGCTGAAGATGGCCAGCCAAAAGGACACCCACCACCCGGATACGCCTGCCTCCGCGGAACAGGAACGCCGGTGCCGACAACGAGACGCGCCCGATGTGACACGGATGATGCGTCGCGTTGCGCGCCGCGTGCGATATCGTTGCTGGCCTGTGGCAGCGGGCGCGCTCACTGTCCATGCACGGCGCAGGCGCAACGCGGCCGCTCCAGGCCGCATTGCGCGCCACGGGCCTCGCGGTTGCCGCGTTCGCACCGCTATGGCCGCTCTTCGGCGCCGGCGTCGACGGCTGGTTGGACTGGCTCCTGACCACGCTGGCCAGTCTCGGCATCGGCATCGCCCTGTTCGGCGCCGGCGAGACGATCCGCATGATCGCCGACATCCACGCCACCCTTGTTGGCGACAGCCCCGCTGGCGTGCAGGAGAACGACGCATGACCGAACCCGGACACGAAGCGGCGGTCCAGGAGGCCTACCGCGAACTGCTGCCGGCCGAGGACGCGCGGCCCGCCGCCGACCGGGGCGCGCCGGGTGGTGGACCGCGCACGCGCGCAACTCGCTGTCCGCGACCTGCTCGCGGGCCTTCCCGGGCTCATCATCCTCGCCGGCGGCAGCGACCTGCTGGCGCTCCGCCTGCTGCGGATCTTCCGCGTGTTCGCGCTTAAGCTGGGCCTCTACGGCACCGTGGCCGCGCGCCTCGGCCGCGCGCTGCGGACCGTCCGCGAGGAGTTCGCGCTGCTCGGGGCCACGGCGGGCACTGTCCTGTGCCTGTCGGCGTTCGGCATCCGCCATTTCGAACACGACGCGCAGCCCGAGCACTTCGCCACGTTCGGCGACGGCCTCTGGTGGGCCGTCGTCTCCCTGACCACCGTCGGCTACGGCAACGTGTACCCCGAGACCGCCGGCGGGAAGGCGTTCACCTCGGTCGTCTTGCTCCTTTCGCTCGGCATCGTCGCCGCTCCCGCGGGACTCATAGCGGCCGCGCTCTCCGCACAACGTTCGGAAGGCCAGACGCCATGACCACGTCGGCTTCCACCCCCAGGAACACGCGCTCGCGGGACATGCTCGGGTGGCGCGAGTGGGCCAGACTGCCGGGCATCGGCGTGGCGGCCATCCGCGCCAAGGTCGACACCGGCGCCCGGTCGTCCGCCCTGAACGCCCGGGACATCGAACCGTTCGACCACGACGACGGTCGCCGGTGGGTCCGTTTCACACTTCGCCTCGACCAGGACCAGCCCGGCGACGTCGTCTGCGCCGCTCCCGTCACGGACCGGCGCGTCGTCAAGGACTCAGGCGGTCACGCCGAGGAGCGCTTCGTCATCGAGACCGACGTCGGCATCGGCGCGCACGCACCGACCTGGCCCGTCGAGATCACCCTCACGAACCGCGGCGGCATGGGCTTCGCCATGCTGCTCGGCCGCACCGCCATCCGGCGCCGTTTCGTCGTCGACGCCGCCCGGTCCTTCGTCGCCGGCATCCCGCTGGCGGGACAACCCATGGAGAAAGCCACGTGAAGATCGCCATCCTTTCCCGCGGATCCAAGCTCTACTCCACCCGCCGTCTGGTCGAGGCAGGACGCGAACGCGGCCATGAAGTCCGGGTCATCGACACGCTGCGATGCTACATGAACATGGCCACCGCGAAGCCCTCGATCAACTACCGGGGCGAGCCGCTCGAAGGCTTCGACGCCGTCATCCCGCGCATCGGCGCCTCCATCACCTTCTACGGCACGGCGGTGGTGCGGCAGTTCGAGATGATGGGCGTCTACGCCGTCAACGAATCCGTCGCCATCGCCCGTTCGCGCGACAAGCTGCGCTCCATGCAGCTGCTCGCGCGCCGCGACATCGGCCTGCCGGTAACCGGCTTCGCGCACACCGCGGACGACATACCCGACCTCATCAACATGGTGGGCGGCGCGCCGCTCGTGGTGAAGCTCCTCGAAGGAACGCAGGGCGTGGGCGTGGTGCTCTGCGAGACCCGCAAGGCGGCGGAGAGCGTGATCGAGGCGTTCTTCGGCATCGACGTCAACATCATGGTGCAGGAGTACATCGCCGAGGCGGGCGGGGCGGACGTGCGCTGCTTCGTGATCGGCGACCGGGTCGTCGCGGCCATGCGCCGCCAGGCCCAGCCCGGCGAGTTCCGATCCAACCTCCACCGGGGCGGCTCCGCGGAGAAGGCGCGCATCTCCCCGGCGGAACGCCGCACCGCGGTCGGCGCGGCGCGCGCCATGGGCCTCAATGTGGCCGGCGTCGACCTGATCCGGTCGAACCACGGGCCGCTGGTCCTCGAAGTGAACAGTTCGCCCGGTCTGGAAGGCATCGAACAGTCGACGGACGTCGACGTCGGGGGGCTCGTCATCAAGTTCATCGAACGACATGCCCGACCCGGGAGGACGCGTACCCGTGGCGCCGGATAAGGCAATCGAACCGAACCTCACACTGGCGGCTTCAGCCGACCGGGAGGACGTTCCGTCCTCGCGCCGCCGCGGCGCCACGCTGCAGGGGCCCTTCGAGATCGCCAGCAGGCGGGTCCGCGGCGGCGAACGACTGCAGTTCGAGCTGCCGATGGCGCAGCTCTATACCCAGGCCCCGCTGGACCTGGCCGTGGAAGTCGTCCGCGGACGCTGGCAGGGCCCGGTTCTGCTCGTCTGCGCAGGGATCCACGGCGACGAGCTGAACGGCGTCGAGGTCATCCGCCGCCTGCGCACGCTCCGATCCCTTGACCGCCTGCGCGGCACCCTGGTGCTCGTGCCCGTCGTCAACCTGTTCGGCTTCCTGAGCCAGTCGCGCTACCTTCCGGATCGCCGCGACCTCAACCGCAGCTTCCCCGGCAGCGAGAAGGGCTCCGTGGCGGCGCGTACGGCGAACCTCTTCTTCCGAAACGTGGTCGCCCGCTGCACGCACGTCATCGACCTGCACACGGCCGCCGTCAACCGCGACAACCTGCCGCAGATCCGCGCGTCTCTCGACCAGCCGGGCGTGGAGGAGATGGCCCGCGGCTTCGCCATTCCGGTGATCGTCGACTCCGCACCGCTGCCCCGCAGTCTCCGCGCCGAGGCCGCGAAGATCGACATCCCGGTCGTCACCTACGAGGCCGGGGAAGGACTCCGCCTCGATGAGAAGGCCATCGTCACGGGAGTGCGCGGCGTGGTCAACGTCATGCGCACCCTCGACATGCTGCCGGCCCGACGCTCGCGCGCCGCGCGCGCCGAACCGTATGTCGCCAACACGACGGGTTGGTACCGGTCGCCCGCAGACGGCCTGTTCCGGCCGCTCGTGCGGCTCGGGGCCCAGGTCCGGGCCGACGAGACCCTCGGGGTGGTCTCCGCCCCGTTCTCGTCGGCCGACACGGTGCTGTCGGCGCCGTTCGAGTGCATCGTCATCTGCGTGAGCCGCCTGCCGCTCGTGAACGAGGGCGACGCCCTGTTCCACCTCGCGCGCTTCCGTGCGGTGTCGGACGTCGAGGGCGAGATCGCCTCCCACGAGAGCGACATCGCCGACGACCGCTGTTCGAGATCGAATCGGTCGACGACATCGACCAGGACGCCAGTTGAATCCCTATCCGACATCCTGTCCGGTCCGTCCCTGGCTCTGCCGGCCAACCGGTCGCCGACCTGTCATCCCCGGCCGCGGAGGCGCGATCGCGTCGGACGCCGCAAGTACCGCGTCCGCGGCAGCACATGCTTGCGCATCGTGTAGTCCCATCGGTAGCGCTGGTTCGAGAGCCTGTTGTCCGCCCTGGGCGGCGGAAAGCGCCTCCAGCGCAGGTATTCCTCGTTGGCCTCCGCGAACGTCAGCGCCCCGCCGTTTCGATGCCGCGGGTCGAAGCCGCCCTTGGCAAGGGCACGGTTGTTCGTCGCAATGCGGCGCGCCTCCTTCAGCGTCACGTCTGGGTATGCGCCGAGCCCCCAGGTCGAGGCGCCTGCCATTGACGCGCAGCACCTGCGTCCAGGAGCGCGTACTGCGCTTCTGCACTATCAGGTAGAGTCCGTGGCCGTCGCCGTGACGGCCCGCCGGCAGGTTCGGAATCGCCTTCGCGTTGAGCTTGCACCCGTCCTTCCTCGTGTTGTCGACCACGCGGACCAACCGTAGAGACGCCTCGCCCCTTGACTACAACAAATCTTACAACAACACGCTTCGGTTCCACACCGCTCCTCCTTGGCCCGGATCGTCCCGTTTTTTCGCCTAAAGGTAATCAATACAGCAGTTTATCGTATGGATAAGCTACCCTGCGGAATCCAGAGCGACCTCTCTGAACAGTATGCTTCGAACATGAAGCTCCTCAAGCGAAGACGATCCCGCTCGGCGCAAGCCACCCGCGTCTCCTCTGCCGGCTTTCGTTGGCAATCCAACAGTTGCGGTATCGTCGTCGCCATGAAGACCGCTTCCCTCCTCGCCGCCGCTGCGGTCCTCGCGCTCGCCGGATGCGCGAGCGCGCCGCGACCGCTGCAGCTGGTGGCGGCTGGCAGCCTGGCCTACCCGGAAGCCGCTCGCACCGAGGGTATCGAAGGCGTGGTGCAGGTGCGCTACGACGTCGATGTCACCGGCGCCGTGGTCAATGCCCACGTGGTGGTTGCCGATCCGCCGGAAACCTTCGACCAGGCGGCGCTCGACTTCGTGCTGTCCTGGCGCTTTCGCCCGCCGGAAGCGAACGGCAGGCCGGTGGTGGCCGAAGGCAATGTGAGCGAGATCGCCTTTCGCCTCGACGATGGCCGCGCGGACATCTACCCGTGATGCTGCGGGCGCAGTTGCATTGGCGCAGATGTTCCTTAGGGCAAGCTCGAGCGACCCTCCATGCATGCCCGGCCACGCGCCCAGGTGACGACGATGGTCCCACCAGACTGCGCCCCGAGCACGGCCCACAGCTCGACGATGCTGTGGATGCGCACGCCGGCCACCGTCAGCAGCAGGTCCCCCGCCACCATGCCGCAACGGTGCGCAAGGCCGCCGTCCGTGGCGGCGCGCAGTTCGAGCCCCACGGGCGTCTGCGTGACGCTGCCGCCGAAGTCGGCGGGTACCGTGGAATCCACGTCAATGCCGCGTTCCAGGTAGAGATGGAAGTTGGCGGCGATCTGGCGAAAACGTGCCTCGAAGATCTCCGGTGCGGCATCGAAGATCGCGCCGAAGCCGCTTTGGCACAGCGTCACCCGGGTCGGCCAGCCGGCCGCCGTCGCCGGTTCCACGCGAATCTCGATCTCGGTGCCGGCGCACGGCATGTCGTCCTTGCGCACGCGCAGGAGCCGTTGCGGCTGGCTCTCGAGCACCGTCACCTCGCAGCTGGCGCCATCGGCTGATGGGAAGGCGGGCACCCGGCTGCGGCCGCGCGCATCCTGGTGGCGACAGGCGTCCCACACCTCGTGCATGGGTCGCTCCACGTTGAATACAGCGGTCAGTGCGGTCACGACACCCGGGTTCGCTGTGACGAGTCGTGATTGTAGTCGCCCCTGGCGTCGGCACATCCGACGGGCTGTGGCGGCGGCGAGCTCAATCCTCGCTCTCGCCGCTGCCGCCGCCCCAGATGCGAGCCACGGCTATTCCTACATCTATGGCCTCAAGTACCCTCCCGACTTCGCCCACTTCGACTACGTCAACCCCGATGCCCCCAGGGGCGGCACCCTCCGCACCCCCGGCTTCGGCAACTACGACAGCTTCAATCCCATCCTGGACCGCGGCGTCGCTCCGGCCGGCATCAGCTTCCTCGGCTTCCCCAAGTTCATCTACGACTCCCTGCTCGAACCCGCCATCGACGAACCGGCCAGCCAATACGGCCGTCTCGCCCATTCCGTGCGCGTGCAGGGCGACAGCATCGAGTTCCTGCTGCGCTCCGAAGCCCGCTGGCACGACGGTCAGCCCATCACCGCAGAGGACGTCGCCTTCACCTTCAACGCCGTGCACGACCACGGTTCCGTGGAGCTCAAGTCGTCCCTTGCAAGCGTACTCGCAGCAGAAACCCCAACGCCAGGCACGGTGATCTTCCGCCTGCGTCCGAACGCCCCAGACGCCGCCACCGTGCCGCTCTTTCTCGGCCGCATGGCGATCTTCCCCGCGCACTATTGGCGCAAGCCCGGCCGCGACATCAGCAAGACCGTCGCCACGCCGCCGCTCGGCAGCGGCCCCTACCGCATCGGACGCCACTCGTCGGGTCGCCGCATCGAGTACGACCGCGTGCCCGACTACTGGGGGCGCGACCTGCCGGTGAACCGCGGCCGCTACAACTTCGACACCATCGTCTTCGACTACTTCCGCGACGAGCACGTGCGGCGCGAAGCCATGGCGGCAGGGGTGGTCGATGTGGGCCTCGAGTCGGTGGCTAAGAACTGGGCCATGCAGTACGACAAGCTGCCGGCGGTGCAGGCGGGGCTCCTGAAGAAGGAACTCGTGCCACTGACCCAGCCGGCGGGGCTCTGGTGGGCCATCATCTGGAACCTGCGCCAGCCAAGGTTCCAGGATCTCCGCGTCCGCAAAGCGCTCGCTCGCCTCTACGACTTCGCCTACATCAACGACACCCTCTCCTACGGCTTCTACGTCCCCGGCAGAAGCGTGTTCCAGAACTCGCCCATGGCGGCGGCGGGACTGCCAAGCAAGCGCGAACTGGAACTCCTGGCGCCGTTCCGCGCCGAGCTGCCGGAAGAGGTGTTCGGCGAAGCCTTCCAGCCCCGCCGGCACGAGGGGAAGGGGCTAAACCGCGAGGCCATCGCCGAGGCCATCGCGCTCTTCGATGCCGCCGGCTGGCAACTCCAGGACGGCACGCTTCGGAGCGCCAGCACCGGCGAGCCCTTCCACATCGACTTCGTGGTCGTCTCCACCGGCCTCGTCCGCACCCTGCAGCCCTACCTCGCCACCCTCAAGCGCGTCGGCATCACCGCCACCGCCCGCGCACCAGAGCTGTCGCACTGGTTCCACCGCATGAGAACGCGCAAGTTCGACGCCGCCCAGCGCAGCTTCGAGCCAGCCCACGCACCGGGCCTGCAACTGCGCAACTGGTTCGCGTCCGCCAGCGCCGACACCGAATACGGCGGCAACTGGGGCGGCGTCCGCCACCGGGCAGTGGACTCCCTGGTCGATCACGTCATCAAGGCCCGCACCAAGGACGACTTCCTGGCCGCCACCCGAGCCCTCGACCGCGTCCTCATCTGGAGCCGCTACTTCCTCCCCCGCTTCTCCTCCCCCGGCTACCGCCTCGTCCACTGGGACCGATTCGGCCGCCCAAGGCACGCCCCCCTGGAACGCATCGCCTACCTCGACACCTGGTGGTGGGACCAGGACAGATCCACCGCCGTAGACGAAGGCATGAAGCGACTGGGCCTCTGACAGGCGGAGCGGGGCCGGCGAACGCGCATGGTCGCGGTCTCGTGGCGACCAGCACGGAGTTGCTGCGGTTTCGGGTTCGGGGTTGCCGGGCTTGGGACAGACCACCGGGCAGGCGGCGGCCATGATGGGGAGCGGGGAGCCAGCGTTCGATGCAGCTGGATGTGCCGGGATCACGCCTTTGCCCGCCAGGTCGAACCGCCGTGCAAGGTCCTTCGGCTGCCCACTGCACAATCTTGGGGCGCTACCACGCAGCGTAGTAGATGCGAGATGGGCGCTCTCTGCACCACCTCTGCCGGCTGATGCAAGTCGGCGGTCTGAAGCGATGGGGCTGCGTCGCCTCGCTTTCGGCTAAGGCGAGCAGCTGCCGCCGCCGAGCACGCAGAATCGCGAGCAGTGCGGATGGTTGAGGGAAATGTCGCCCAGGGCACCGGCCAGGGTAGGCCCGAGATCGAATTCCTCGTCGTAAGGCAGCAGGGTACACGCGGCAACAGTCGGACGCGCTGCGCCCCGGTGTTTGACGACCATCCGAGATGAAGCGCACATCATGTCCTGGGGACGCACGCCCAGGTGTTCCCAGCAGGACGAGGTGATCTCCGGCGTGTCCGCGGCCTCGTCCATCTCGGGGAACAGAACAAGGCATTCGGGATCTGCCACATCCAGCTCGACCCCCTGTTCCCGCAGCAACCGCTCGAAGCCGAGCCGCATCGCCTGCTCGTCGTCGCCCCAGCGCCGACGAGCCGCGACGCGAACGTCGAAATCGTTGTCGTGGAGCCAGCGCAACCCCTGCATGGCGGGCTCCCAGGTTCGCGGTCCGCGCTCCTCCTCGTGCAACTCCCGGCGAAAATGGTCTATCGAGACGCGCAACGTCAAGTGCTGCACCCCAAAGCGGCTGCGCAATGCCATGAGACCGTCGGCGCACTTCATCATGGGCCGCATTGCGTTGGTGAGCACCAGCGCCGTGTGGCCGCGACCGAGGCTCTCTTCCAGCATGTCAAGGATGTGCGGATTCATGAACGGCTCGCCGCCAGTGAATCCGACCTCCTGCAAAGGCAGGCCGAGGCTCTCCGCCTCTTCCAGAAAGCACCGAACTTCGCTGGCGCGCAGATAGACCAGTCGGTCATTGCGGGGTGTCGACTCGATGTAGCAGTTGCTGCAGCCGAGGTTGCACAGCGTGCCGGTGTTGAACCAAAGCGTTCGTAACCGGTCGAGGGCCACCTGCGCCCGACGTTCGCCGTCCGCTGTGCGATGCGGATCGCAGAACCTGGCCAGCGGAGCATCGGCGCTCGCCAAGGTGCTGGCGATAACTTCGATCATGTAGATTACCTCCTTCGGGCAACTTGGACTGAGCGGCGGTCGGGAGCGGAAGCTCTGGTCGAATGAGTATAGGCACCACGTCGGCCCCTCGCACGCCAGCTGCATTCTGGCACCGCTGACAGAACGCGCAATGTTCTCGATTCGCGTCGCGCCAGCGGTGCTGCTTGAGCGGCAGCCCAGGAGCTGTCGGGCGCGGGTCGAGAGGCGGACGGCGTCTTCGGGCGGGTAGGCGAGGTACTGGTTCTCCTCCTGTGCGAGCCAGTCGACCACCAGCGACTAGAATATGCCCTTGCGCCTGGCGTCGCCGCTGCAAGGCGCGCCGAGCCCGTGTAGCGTTCGGCAATCAGAACAGCACCGAACCAGTCGGCGGGACGTCACGAAGGCGAGACGAGAATGGGCATGAGAGGGTACTTCGAGTTCGCGGGTCGTACCGGCCCGCTTGTGGTGACTTTCGGCGCCACTGTCGCGTTTCTCTTCCTGGTGTTCCCGAACCTGCCGATCAACGGAGAGATGCTCGACCTGAAGCCGGGATACTCGTTCGACGAGGCAATGGCGTCTATGGAGGGGTATGGGCCGGACGGGAGGAGTACCTACGCGTGGTCGAGCATGCTGCTCGACACGCTCTTCCCGCTGACCTACGTCACGCTCTTCGCGGGACTGATCTACCGCTTCCGGTTGACCGAGGGAACCTGGTGGCTGGCGTTCATTCCAGTGGCCGCGGGGGTCTGGGATCTCCTCGAGAACGTTCAGATCACCGCGATGCTGGTCGGCTATCCGGACGTTGGTCCAACGCAGGTGGCGTGGGCGTCGGCCTTCACGACCGTGAAGGGGTACATCGGTCCCGTCTATCAGATACTGGGCATAGGCCTGCTTCTGGTGGCTCTCGTCCGCGGCGCCCTTTCCAGGTTCCGTAGCGACGGCAAATAGCATGACGAGCCGCCGGCGCGGGCGGCTCGTCAGCGTGCCGCCAGCCCGGAGCGCCCCGGTTCCGCATGCCCCGCGCCGGCGCCCGGACCAGACGGGTCGATGCACAGGCTGGCAACCCGGTCTGGCCCGGTGCGGGGTCGCGATGCGCGGTGCCGACCGGGCGGCCGAAATCGCATGCGACTTCGTGCCACGACAGACTCAGGATTCGCCTGCGCGCGTCGGCCGATACCAGATGGGCGAAGTGTAGGCGCGTTCCTGCACGGATGCCGGCACGGACTCGGGGCGGGAGCGCCGAAACGCGAGGCGTCGTAGGTGGTCCATCGCGGCGTGGGGATCGCGAGGACGCGCACGTAGTGGGCTGCCGGTGGCGCGGATCGAAATCCGGGTCGCGCCAAACCGCCGTGAGGCTGGCCGCTCCGATGGTGTTGTCGTAGGACGCCGCATCGACGTCGACGGTGTTCCCAACTGGCGTCCGGTAGCGTCCGTCGGGGTCGATGGTGCGCCCGTCCGAAACCGCCACGTCGTGGATGCGCTCCACGATTCGCCCCGGTCGGGATCTCCCCCAGTTTGACGACCTGGATGCGGTCAGGATTCGGATCGAAGGGGCGCGTGAGGCGGCAACGAGGAACGTGGGCGCGGCATCCGCCGACGCCGGGGGGGGGCAATGTCGCCGCCCATTGGGCACGCCCTTCGCGTAGCCGACGGCCGCCAAGTCCGGCGACCTAGCGTCGTCCGGGACGAAGTCGAAGCCGCCGAAGAAGCGCACCATCATGCGCGGGCCGGTGGTCGCGTAAACCTCGATCCGCACGAGGGCGTCGAACAGTTCCGTGCGGGCGTTGGCGCGGGCTCGGCGACAACGCTTGCCAAGGGATGCTCGGGTAGCTGGTCGATGGAGTCGATGACGTCCTGGGCGTTGTTGTACGGGCAGGTGATGAATCCATTAGCGAAATGGAGCGTGTGGTCGAGGCCGGCGCAGTCTGGTCCCGGGGTGGTGGCCCGGGCTTGGGGATCCGGGTGGGCGGAAGCCAAGGGATGCCAATGGGGGTAGCGATCGATCACTGGGCCGCATGCATCAATGGCGTCGTGGAATGCACGGTCGCTGCGGCTCCTCTCGGCGGACTCCGAACCGGAGTTATCCGATATTCCATATCTGATATTGACTATTGGGCATTGGGCATTAGAATCTATGAGCATCATGGATTGGAGACCCGCAATGGCTGTGAGCGTGAGGCGCGTGCGGAAAATCGAGGTGAGTGAGGAGACCTACGATCGCCTTCAACAGAGGGCGGTGCCGTTCGAGGACACGCCCGAGTCGGTGATTGTCAGACTGCTCGACGAGAGAGACGGGGGACGCGTGGGAATCGAAGTGAACTGCCGACATGAGGTGGGCGCGGCGGACCAGGATGGCGCGCAGACCTTCGGCCCGGGGGGAGAAGTCGACGTTGATGTGGCCGATCCGTTTAGTCCACCGAGCCTGAAGCACACGAAGGTGCTCTGTGCGGAGGTGGACGGGCGGCAGGTGGTCAAGGCGAACTGGACGACGGTTCGGCAGGCTGTCGTGGCCATCGCCCTCGATAGGGACGGCTACGACCTCCGACGACTGCTTGGGGTGTGCCCGATAAACGCGGTCGGCACGCCAAAGAACGACGAGGGCTACACCTATTATCAGGACTTGGGGTTGTCGATCCAGGGGCAGAACGCCAACAACGCATGGCTGGCGACGGCGGCGGTGGCTCGAGCGATTAACGTGCGCGTGAAGGTCTGGTTCCAATGGCGGACGAAAGACGACGCCGAGTATCCGGGCAAGTGGGGCCTGTTGACCATTGATTAGAGGTCAGGGGGCGCCGGCAGCCCGGGCCGTGCTGCAGATCGCCAAGCACTGGTGGGAACGGGACTCGCGCCCGTATCCGAGCGTGGAAACGGTTGCGGAGGCGATTGGCGTCAGACCTTGAACGGTGCAGCGGTACATCTCGAAGATGGTCGACGAGGGCTTGCTGGAGCGGGTGCCGAGGTTTCACCCGAAGGGCGGACAGAAGAGCAACGAGTACGGGTTCGACGGGCTGATCAAGCGGTGCCGGCCGTTCGCCGAGGAAATCGTCGCTGAACGCAAGAAAGCCCAGCTTGCGAGAAAAGGCGCGTGTCCGGAGCAAGTCTCCGCTACATGTAGTGAGGAACTGACGGTGGCGACCTGTCGATGAAGTTCCGACACAAGGGCCTGCGCAGGTTCTACGAACGCGGGGAGGAGGAAGCGATTTCGCAGAATCACCTGCCTCGGGTACGGCTGCTGCTCACGGCGCTGGAGCATGGGAACAGGCCGAGTGATCTGGGGCAGCCTGGCTTCCGGCTGCATCCGCTCAAGGGATCGGACGAATGGAGCGTACGCGTGTCCGGAAACTGGCGGGTGACGTTCAGATACGTCGATGGAGAGGCGGTCGACGTCGATCTGGTGGACTATCATTAGGGACAAGCAAGCGTCACGGACATCGCAGACGTGCCGATGCACGATCCGGCGCACCCCGGAGAGATCATTCGCGAGAGCATGAAAGCGGTCGGCTGGTCCGTGGCCGAGTGCGCGAGTCAGCTAGGGATTTCACGAGGGACGATGTCCCGGCTGCTGAACGGCCGTGGTTCGGTTTCGCCGCGGGTTGCGCTCGCGCTGGAGGGGATTGGTTGGTCCAACGCCGAGTTCTGGCTGCGCGTGCAGGCGGGGTACGATCTGGCGCAGGAGCGCAAGACGGCTGCCTGATCCCGAACCATCCATGGATCCCGGGCAAGGGGCCTCGCTCTCGAATCGAGCTGTTCAACGAGTACGCCATCGAGGTGCGCGCGGAGGCGACACGGTCGGTGTCGGGCTGGACCATCAGGCTCGGTGAGGCGACTCTGAAGCTTGGAGTTGCGGGTGAGGCATCGCCGAAGCCATGGGTGTGGGAGGCGCCCGCATTCGACGCGGTGGCGCGCGCACAAGTGTCGGTCAACATCCCCGTGCGACAGAATTACGGAGGTCGAAGCCACTCGCTGTGGTATTGCGACGCGCGGGAGGAGGACAGGTTTCAGTGGTTCGAGGCCGCCTTCATGGTGACGCCCGGCATTCATGGTGACGCCCGGCATTCCGCGACGCACGATCGTCGACCGTTGCGCTGGATCCGGGCGAGGAAGCTGCGCAGCGCTTTGGCGGGACTTGCCAGCTATCAGGTGGCGTAGCCGTTCGAACCGGTGCATGCGAATACGGTCGACGAGTTCATCGATCGTTGGGCGCGACAGACCCTGAACGTGATGGCGGGCCCAGCGATTCGGCAGATGGCAAGACGTCAAGAGGCTTGATTGCATCGCAATCGCCGTGTAGATTGGCGGTTTGGCAGCGTGTGGGGCAGAAGCCGTGGCGAGCATCACGATTCGTAATCTGGACAACGACGTGAAGACCCGGCTGCGCGTGCGCGCGGCGGACAACGGTCGCTCGATGGAAGAGGAGGCGCGGCTGATCCTGCGCGATGCCGTTGGACGGAAACCGGGACCCCGCAATCTGGCTGCCGCGATACGCGCCCGGATCGAACCGCTTGGCGGCGTGGACCTCGAGCTGCCGCCGCGGATGCCGGTGCGCGAGCCGCCGTCGTTCGACTGAAGCCTGCGATGGCCGTCCTGTTGGACACGAACGTGGTGTCCGAACTGCTGCGCCCGTCGCCGAACCCGGCGGTGGAAGGCTGGGTTGCGGATCGGGTGGCGGCGGAGCTGCATTTCTCGGCGGTTGGCGAGGCGGAGTTGCGCTACGGCGTTGCGGTTCTGCCGGCGGGCCGACGCAGGGATGCGCTTGCGGAGGCGATCGAGGCGATCCTGAGGGAGGACTTTGAGAACCGCGTGCTGCCTTTCGACCGGCGTGCCGCGCGCCAATACGCGGACATCGCCGCTACGCGACGTGCGTCCGGTCGACCCGTCGCGCCGGCCGACTGCCAGATCGCAGCCATCGCGCGGTCCCGCGGCATGGCGGTTGCAACGCGCAACACCCGCGACTTCGTCGGCATGGGACTGGACCTGTTCGATCCGTGGGTCGCCGAGTGAGGGGCACGACCGAGGCTTTTGCGCGCGTGAAGATCGACGCGCTGCTGAAGGACGCGAGGTGGGACCTGACCGACGGATCGAGCGTGATGTTCGAGTACGCGCTGGCGGACGGGACGCAGGCTGACTACGCACTCTGCGACCGTCAGGGGCGCCCCATGGCGGCGCTGGAAGCGAAACGGGCGAGTACGGATCCGATTTCCGCACAGGACCAGGGGCGCCACTACGCGGAACAGCTCGGCGTGCCCTTCGTGTTCCTCTCCAACGGGGAGGAGGCGTGGTTTCTCGACCGGGAGACCGACGCTCACGCACGCCAGATAGCAGGCTTCTATTCGCAGGACGACCTGGAGCGTCGGATCGCCGCACGGCGGGTTCGCCGCGACCTTTCGGCTGTGGAGACGGATCGGCGGATCGTGGACCGCGACTACCAGATCGAGTGCATCGAGGCGCTGTGCAGCGAGATCTCCAGCGGACGCCGCAACCTGCTGGTCGAGATGGCGACAGGGACAGGCAAGACACGGACAGCGGCGGCGTTCGTCAAACGGCTCTTCGAAGCCGGAGCAGTGACGCGCGTGCTGTTTCTGGTGGATCGGATCGCCCTGGCGGGACAAGCCGAGGACGCGTTCACCGACCACCTGCGCAACTATCCCTGCCATGTGCTGCGACCAGGGCGCGGGTTCGACCGGGCGAAGCGGGTCACTGTCGCGACGCTTCAGACCATGATCGCGGAGTACCGGGATCTGTCGCCCGGGTACTTCGATCTGGTGATCACCGACGAGTGCCACCGCTCGATCTACGGCAAGTGGAGCGGGGTTCTGCGGCACTTCGACGGCATCCAGCTCGGCCTGACCGCGACCCCGTGCATGGTCGACGCGGCCGACCTGCCCGACCCCGAGGACGGACGCTTCGTGCGCGACACGCTGCGCTTCTTCGGCCTCGACGCGCCGACGTTCCGCTACACGTTGCGTGAGGCCATCGATGCCGGGCACCTCGTGCCCTACCGCATCTACAAGGCAATGACGGTGAAGACCGCCTCGGACGGCGGCTTCGAGGTCGGGCGGGACGAACTCGACTGGAGCGCCATGGACCACGCGACGAAGGCCGAGTTCGAGGATCTGTTCGAGCAGTCGGGCCGGATCACCGTAGATCCCCGTGCGCTGGAACGGAAGTTCACCATCCCGGAGCGCAACCGGGCCATGGTGCGCGAGTTCCGGGACTGCTTCGAGAAGGGCTTCATGGGGAAGGACGGCGTGCGTCGCACGCCGACATGGGGGAAAACCATCGTGTTCGCCGTGACGAAGCGTCACGCGGAGACGCTGGCGGCGATGTTCGACGAACACTTCGCGGACCTCAAGCCCGATCCGACGACCCGCTTCGCGGACTTCGTCGTGAGCGACCTCGGCGGCGGGCCGGCACCCGACGCCGGAGCGATCATCAAGCGATTCAAGGACGAACAGTTCCCGCAGGTCCTCGTCAGCGTGAACATGCTCGACACGGGATTCGACTGCCCGGAAGTCGTGAATCTGGTGCTGGCGCGGTTCACGCGAAGCGCGATCCTGTACCGGCAGATGCGCGGCCGCGGCACCCGCAAGGCGGAACACATCGGCAAGATGGACTTCACCATGTTCGACTTCGTGGGAGTGGCGGATTTCCACGGAGACGACGAGGAGGACATCGCCGGAGGCGTCATGGACGCAAGAGGCGATTACAAGCTGGAACGCGATTCCCGCGTTCTCCTGACGCTCGACGTGAACGATCACATCGATCCCGCGACCCGCGAGTGGCTGACGCTGGACGAAGACGGCCGGATCGTGCGGGCGCCGGAGCACGAGGCGCGGGCCGCGGAGATCGGGCTGCGTGTGGAGGAGTGGCGCGGAACGCAGGAACTCAACGCGGAGCAGTCGCGCTGGGCGGGCCTGATCGGAAGGCGGATCATGGCCGATGCGATGCACCCGGAGCCGTTCGGGGACTACGACCTTGACGAGCATCCCTTCGACGCGCTCGGTGGCTATGACCAGGCGCGTCGCGTCTTCGGCGGCGCCGAGGCGCTCGGGGAGCTGATCGCCGGGTTCAACGCGCGGGTCCTCGGCGCAGGGAGCGCGACGGGCCCTGCGGCCGGCGGGCCCGGTTGAGGAATCGACGGTGCCGATGACGCCTGAACTGCGCCGGGGTGTGGACCGCATCCGCGACTACCTGTTCGGCGGCGGCTATCCCAACCCCGCGCAGAATGCCGAGCAGCTCAGCTTCCTGATCTACTTCTACATGTACGAGGCGGCGGATGCGGCGCGGGTGCGGGCGGCGCGGCGACCGGGCGCTGCCGCCTACGCGAGCGCGTTCGAGGGGAACTGGCGGCTGCGCAATCCGCGCAATGCCCCGAAGGACGGCGACGAGACGGTACCGCGCGAACTGATGCGCTGGTCCTCGTGGGCGCACGCGCTGAACGGCGAGCGGCTGGTGAACTGGGTGCGGGAGGAAGTGTTTCCGTTCCATGCCGAACTGGCGAGGAACGGTGCCACGGATTTCATGGACGGCGCGCGGCTGGTGATCGACGAGCCGACGGTGCTCACGCAGGTGGTGAGCCAGCTGAACGACCTCCATCTCGCCCGCGTGGACGCGGACACGAAGGGCGACCTGTTCGAGCATGTGCTGCGCCAGATCCGTCAGGCCGGCGAACTGGGTCAGTTCCGGACGCCGCGCCACGTCATTTCGACGATCGTGCAACTGGTCGATCCCCGTATCGGCGAGACGGTGTACGACCCCGCGGCGGGAACAGCGGGTTTCCTGGTCGCCGCCTGGGACCACATCCGGCTGGCGAACTCGTCGCTTGACGGCATCGAGGAGGTCGAGGCGGAGGGCAAGACGCTTCGGCGCGGGCTCGGCGACGGACTGAGCCGGGCTGCCGTGCGCAGACTGCACGAGGCGACCTTCTACGGTGCCGACGTGGACCCGCAGATGGTGCGGCTCGCGACGATGAATCTGACCCTGCGCGGGCTCGACCGGGTGCGCGTACTGCGACGAGACGCGCTGACCCGTTCGCTGGACCGGGCGGCGAAGGCGGAACTCGGCATGCCGCCGCAGGGCTTCGACGCGATTCTCGCCAATCCGCCCTTCTCCGGCAGGCTGGACCGCGACCGGATCGTCGAGGACGTGAAGGTCGGGCGCACGGCGCAGACGGAACTGCTGTTCCTGCAGTACATGCTGAACCACCTGAAGGAAGGCGGGCGCTGCGGCGTCGTCGTGCCCGAAGGCGTGCTGTTCGGCTCCACCGGCGCCCACCGGGAGCTTCGCCGGAAGCTGGTGGAGAACAACACTGTCGAGGCGGTGCTGTCCCTGCCCGGGGGGGTGTTCAACCCCTATTCGAGCGTGAAGACGTCGGTGCTGATATTCAGGAAGGGCGGCGCGACCGAACGCGTGATGTTTCTCCACGCGGACAACGACGGGTTCAAGCTAGACGCGAACCACGACCGGGCGATTGACGAGGACGACCTGCCGGTGCTGGTAGCCGCGTACCGCACCCGGGACGAGCGGGAGACGGAGTGGCAAGACCGGGATCCCGAGGCAGACTGGACGGAGAAGTGGTGGTTCGCGGAGACGGAGGCAATCCGCGAGGCTGATTTCAACATGAGCGCGGGACGCCATCGGCCCCAGAGCCGCGCCACCGTCGAGCATCGCGACCCGCTGGAGATTCTGGAGGAACTCAAAGGGATCGAGAGCGAGATCCTGGCGGAGATTGACGCGCTGGCGACGACCGTGTCGGAGGCGACGCACGAGTGACAACAGTCCTCGTGCCACTCGCGGAACTCTGCCAGATGGACCGCCGACACGTGCGGTCGGGCGACGAAGGCGCGTCGAATCTGCCGTTCGTGGGCGTAGAGCATGTCGTTGCGGGTAACGGAGTGATCGACTTTGACTCGGATTCACGAGTCGGCAGCCAGAAAAGTGCGGCGTTCCGCTTCGATGCGAGGCACGTTCTTTACGGAAAACTGCGGCCCTATCTGAACAAGGTCGCGACTCCAGACTTCGCAGGCAAATGTTCCACCGAGTTAATCCCACTGCTGCCACGAGAGGGTGTGGACCGCGACTACCTCGCGCACCTGCTGCGACGCCGAGAGACCGTGGATTTCGTAATGGCGGCCGTCACCGGATCGAGGATGCCCCGCGCCGACATGAAGGTGTTGCTGTCGATGCGTGTTCCTCTGCCGCCCCTCGACGAGCAGCGGCGGATCGTGGCGACCCTGAACCGGGCGGCGAAGATAGAGCGGCTGCGGGCTCGGGCAGCGGAGAGGTTGCGGGAGTTCGTGCCGGCGCTGTTCGTGAGGATGTTCGGAGACCCGGCCGGGAATCCGATGGGATGGGCTGAGGCGTGCCTAGGCGATGTCTGTGATGTCCAAGGTGGATTGCAAGTCACCAAGAAGCGGGCGGCCAACCCTTTGGAAGTGCCTTATTTGCGCGTCGCGAACGTACTGCGTGACGAGCTGGTTCTTGAGGAGATCAAGTGCATGAGGGTGACCGATAGGGAGTTGGCTCGGGTGCGGCTCCACGAAGGTGACCTGTTGCTCGTGGAAGGGCACGGTAACGCTTCACAGATCGGTCGTGTGGCGGTTTGGAATGGGTCGATCGCCAACTGTGTTCACCAGAATCATCTGATTCGGGCACGTCCCAACTTCGGGTCCATCGTGCCATCGTTCGCATGTGCGTTCTTGAATTCAACGTCGGGACGCCAGCACCTGCTACGGGAAGCAAAGACGACATCGGGGCTCAACACCATCACGACGACCGGCGTGAAGTCGTGCCCGATACTCGTGCCACCGATAGAACTGCAGCAGAGATTCGCCCAGACGACAGATGCGGTACAAGAGTTGACGACGCGTACAGAAGTCGCCGCGATGGCTTGCGCGAAGCTGTCGGGCTCCGTGACGGAGAGGCTGTTAGCGTCAGACGAAACGTAGGCAGGCGGTCGCGGGAACGCGAACTGGCAGGTTCACGAGGGAAGCCGAGCGAGAAGCGACACGCATTGCGGAGATGGCCCGTTGACGTGGCCCGCGGGCGGCGGCGTGATGGACGGGCCGCGCAACAAGAAAAGAACGCACGGAGGGAGAGTGGCCGAATCGCGGATGCCGACCACGTTGCCAAGTCCGGTTGACCGGGGCGAGTTCCGGTTCGTCGCGGTCGACGCCGCCGGCGGCGTATGGCGCTGGTTGGACCAGGAGATGGCGGGGTGCGCCAGGCGGACGTGCCGGACGTCGAAGGCGTGGAACGCGAGGTGGTCCACTAGCGGAGCACGGCCTCTGCCGGCACGGGTCCGGCGAGTGTCGACGGGATGGGTGACAGAGCCTTGGGCCGTCGCGCGAGGCTGGTGGTCGGGTTTTGGCGCGATGCCAGACGTCTTTGTGGGACCAGCGGGGCGGAATGGCGAGAGACGCGGGGAAGACGCGGTGGGGCCGATTCGCGGTTTGCGGGCTTCCTATGCGGAGCCCGATGTGGGACCCTCTCTCTCGCTTCGTTCATCTCGTCGATGCCCTGGAGGATGCGGGCCTTGAGTTCGTCCACCGAAGCGACGCGGAGGTGGCGCAGGAAGGTGCGCGCCATCTTCGAGAACGGACTACTAGGGAGGGCAGATGCAGGCTTGGTGCCATGGCAGGTTCGCTGGCGCATCATTCGACTGTACGGCAATGTAGCGTGGCAATCCGGCGGTAGCGAGGCCCCCCCTAGGAGCCTTCAGCCGGGGAAGCATCCCCGACCGCCGACGCGCAGGGAAGTGCCGGCAATCCCCCCATCGCCGGGGGCGTGCTTCCATGCAAGGTAAGCGCCGTAGAAAAACTGTCGAGTTGGAGAACGGTTGCGTACTTTCCTTCGCAGTTTTCGCGCCAGCGAAACTGCCAGAGCGCCGCGAAGCGGCGCTGGGCAGCCGGTGCAATCACGTCCCTTTTCTCGGAGTATGTCGTTGATGTGGGTCTCTGTTCCCCGCGTTGGTCGCGTCCCATGGCAACGTTGCTGCCCTCGGCTGCTCGTGGTCTTCCTCCTCTCCGCGACGACATCCTTCGCCGCCGAAACCATCGTCGATCTGCATGTTCACACGGCTGGGATCGGTGCCGGGGGCAGTGGGGCGTTCGTCAACCGGGAGATGCGGGAGAGTTGGCGGTTTGGCATCTACCTCTCGGCGTTCGGCGTTTCGCTGGAGGAGATCGAAGCGCATGGGGATGCGTTGCTGATCGGGCGGATCAGCGAGCGGATTGGGCGGTCCGAACGCATCGACAGGGCGGTGGTGCTGGCGATGGACGGGGTGGTGGACCGGCACGGGGAGCTGGATCGAGAGGCAACGCAGGTGTATGTGCCGAACGACTTCGTGGCCGCTGAGACTGCGCATTACGACAACCTGCTGTTCGGCGCGAGCGTCAATCCCTATCGGCCTGACGCGCTCGAACGCCTGGAACGCGCCCGCGACCTGGGCGCCGCACTTGTGAAGTGGCTTCCCAACATCATGCACATCGATCCGGGAGACGAGGCGATCGCGCCTTTCTACAGGCGCATGGCCGAACTTGGCCTGCCGCTGCTCAGCCACGCTGGGCAGGAACGCTCCTTCGCCTCGGCGCGGGATGAGTTTGGCGATCCGGACCGACTGCGGCTGCCGCTGGAGACCGGCGTCACCGTCATCGCCGCCCACATCGCGGCCCGGGGCCGCACCGACGGGGCGGGGAATTTCGACCGCTTGGTGGCGATGTTCGAGCGCTACCCGAACCTGTATGCAGACGTGTCGAGCCTCACCCAAGTGAACCGCCTCGGATACCTCAAGAGGGCGCTCGGCATCCCGGGCGTTGCGGAACGCCTGGTGTACGGCAGCGACTGGCCACTCCAGTTCTTCCCGCTGGTGTCGCCCTGGTATCACCTGCGCCACATCGGCTTCGAACGCGCCCGGTCGCTGTCTCGAATCGACAACGCATGGGACCGCGACGTTGGGCTGAAGGAGGCACTGGGACTGCCACGCTCCGTGCTGCGCCGCAGCGCGACCCTCTTGCCTGACGCCGGCGCGCGTTAGGGACGCGCCTCGCGGCGCGCATGGCCCCCTTCGGGCGCGTCGGCGAGACACCCTCCCTCCAGAGAAGGGAGATGGGGCACCGTACGGTGCAGGAGGGCAGAGCGCCGTCTTTCAAGAGAGGCCCTCTGCCGGTGCTTGTCATCGTCCGTGGTGCGCTTAAGATGCGGTGTTCATCCCGGCCTTGGAACCGAATGACATGACGAAGGGGCTCTGCGGCAGTCTCGTGGCGCTGATCACACCCATGACGCGGTCGGGGGATGTGGATTTCGGGGCACTGGACCGTCTGATCGACTGGCACATCGAGTCGGGCACGCACGGGATCGTGCCGGTGGGAACGACCGGCGAGTCCGCCACCTTGACGGTCCCCGAACACCATCAGGTGATCGAGGCGACCGTCAAGCGGGTGGCAGGTCGGGCGCCGGTGATTGCCGGCGTCGGCGCCAATGCCACAGCCGAAGCCATCGAACTCACCCGTGCGGCCAAGGAAGCCGGTGCCGACTACGGCCTCTCGGTGACGCCCTACTACAACAAGCCGCCGCAGGAGGGCCTCTATCGCCACTTCATGGCCATCGCCGATGCCGTGGAGTTGCCGCTGGTGCTCTACAACGTGCCGCCGCGCACCTCCATCGACATGCAGGCAGAAACCGTGGCCCGGCTGGCGCCGCATCCCAATATCGTCGCCATCAAGGAAGCATGCGGCGATGCCGACCGGGTCGCCGAAATCCGTGCCCTTGCTGGCGACGACTTCATTCTCCTCTCCGGCGAAGACGCCCAGACCCTCGCCATGTTCGGCCACGGTGCGGCGGGAACCATCACCGTCACGGCCAACGTGCTGCCGCAGCATATGGCGCGCTTCTGCCAAGCGCACCTCGACGGCGATGCCGCCCTCGCCGCTGAGCTCGATGCCGAGCTGCAGCCCATCCACGACGTGCTGTTCATCGAAACGAGTCCCATCCCCACCAAGTGGGCGCTCGCGGCGATGGGACGAATCGACGCCGGCATCCGGCTGCCGCTGGTGGAACTCACCGAGGCGTCACAGGTCGAAGTGCGATGTCGATTGGAGGCAGTTGGCGCCCTGTGACAGAAACTCGATGCGATGTTGCGCTGGCTCGCGCCGGCCGGGCTCTGTGCGCTTGCGCCGTGGTTGCGCTGGCCTCTGGCTGTGGCTGGTGGACCAGCGAGGAGCGCTCGCCCTACCCCTATCTGGCCGCGCAGCCCGGCGATGCCCTGGAAGTGCCGTCAGACCTCGTTGGCGTCACCATCGAAGACACCTGGCCCATCCCCGAAATCGAAGACCATCCGCTGGCGCGGGTCTATCCGGGCGAGGCGCCGCGGCCCGAGATATTCGTCGGTCGCGAGGACCGCGATGCGGTCAAGATTCAGCGCCTGGGCGAACGCCGCTGGGTGGTGGTGGCGGATCCACCCGAACTCGTCTGGCCAGTGGTGAAGCAATTCCTCACCGATGCCGGCGTCGCAATCGCCGGCGAAGACCCGCCCCGGGGCGTGATCGACGGCGACTGGCTCGACATTGCCGGCAGCGATCAGGAAGACATCATTCGCGCGTCCTTGCGCGATGCAAGGGAGGAGGCGTCCCTCGGCGAGGGCCGAGACCGCATTCGCTTCCGCATCGAGCAGGGCATCCGTCGAGGTTCCACGGAAATACACGTCCGCCACGAGAACGACGCCTTGATGGCGCCGAGTGCGGAGTGGGCCGAAACCTCCGCCATCCCCAGCGCAGAAGAGACCATTCTCGGCGAGTTCGGCAGCTACTACGCTGCCGGCGTCGCCAGCCAAACCGTCTCGATGGTGGGTCGGGACGTCGCGACCGAGAGCAAGGCAAAGGTGGAGCGGGACGACGCAGGCTACCCCATCCTTCGCCTGAACGTGGACTTCGACCGCGCCTGGGCCACCGTGAGCCAGGCCTTGGGCCGGGCCGAAATCGAGGTGATGCGGCAAGACCGCGAGGGCGCGCTGATCGAGGCCATGATGCCGGCCGAGGGCGGCGCCGTCGTGCGCCTGCTGCAAGGCAGATCGCAAAGGCCGGGGCCGGTGCAAATCCGCATCAACGAGGCGAACGACGGCTGCGTCGTCAGCGTGGTCCATCTCGACGGCCAGCCGGTGCCGGTGGAACTCAGCGAACGCGTCCTCGCCCTGCTGCGCGAATACGCGGCATGATGCGACTCCTCAAGGTGATCGCACCGAGCCGCAAATCCAACCTGATCAGAGGCCCATAGGGTCAGGTCGGGAGGCAAGACGCCCTGACGCGTTCTTCGCCGTGTTCCCACGAGCGGGTGAAACCGATGCGCAGATTCAACACCGAGGGTCCCGTCCTGCAGGACAGGCATTACGCCATCCCCCCTCTCCATCGGATCGACCTGGATCATGTCCTCGAACTGATCGACGACGCCCGCTACTTCGTCCTGCACGCTCCCCGCCAGACGGGCAAGACCTCAGCGCTCAAGGCACTTGCCGACTTGCTCGAATCCATGGGGAGCTACCACTGCGTGTACGTGAACGTCGAGGTAGGCCAATCGGCGCGGGAGAATGTCGGCGCGGCCATGCAGGCCATCCTCAGCGAACTGGCCTTCGAAGCACGCTTCGCAACCGGGGACGACTTCCTCGGCACGGTCTGGCCGGCCACACTGGAGCACTCTGGTCCACACAACGCCTTGAACCGCTCCCTGGCGCAGTGGGCGCAGCAAAGCCCCAAGCCCCTGGTTGTCCTGATCGACGAGATCGACGCCCTCATCGGCGACACCTTGCTGGCCGTGCTGCGCCAACTGCGCGCCGGCTACGCCCGCCGCCCGCGAGGGTTCCCCCAGAGCGTGATCCTCTGCGGTGTGCGCGATGTGCGCGACTACCGCATCCACTCGTCCGCCGAAGACGCTCTCGTCCTCGGCGGCAGCGCTTTCAACGTCAGCGCCGAGGCGCTGAGGCTCGGCGATTTCAGCCACCGCGAAGCCCTTGCCCTGCTTGAGCAACATACCGACGAAACCGGCCAAGCATGGACCGACGAGGCGCAGGAGGAGGTCTGGCGGTCCACGCAAGGCCAGCCTTGGCTCGTCAATGCACTGGCCGACGAAGCCTGCTTCCGCAACAAGCCCGGCCGCGACCGAGCCCGCCCCATCGGCTTGGACGCCATCCACGTTGCCCGCCAGCGCTTGGTCGGGCGCCGAGTGGTCCATCTCGACCAGCTCACCCACAAGCTGGAGGAGGAACGCGTGCGTCGCGTGATCGAGCCCCTGCTCGTCGGGGCGGAGAGCCAAGAGCCCCCGCCAGCGGACGACCTCCAGTATGTGCGCGATCTCGGCCTGATCAGCCAAACCGATCCAGTCACCATTGCCAATCCCATCTACCGCGAAGTGATCCCCCGCGACCTGACCTACACCACCCAAGCCACCATCACCCACGACCCCGCCTGGTACATCGACGGAGGCGAGCTCAAGGTGGGCAGGCTGCTCGCGGCCTTCCAGGATTTCTTCCGTCAACACTCCGAGCACTGGGTCGAGCGCTTTCAGTACAAGGAGGCGGGCCCACAGCTTCTCCTCCAAGCCTTCCTGCAGCGAATCGTCAACGGCGGCGGCAGAATCGAGCGCGAGTACGGCCTTGGCCGAATGCGAACGGACCTCTTGATCGTCTGGCAACAACCCGACGGCACGGACGCGCGCACGGTCATCGAATGCAAGCTCGCCCAGAGCGGCGTCGAGCGCACGATCGAGAAGGGCATCCAGCAAACCCTCGAATACATGGACCGCGCCCGGGCCTCCGAAGCGCACCTGGTTCTCTTCGACCGTCACCCCGAGAGGACTTGGCAGGAGAAGGTATTCCGGCGCGAACAGGAAGCGAATGGCCACAAGGTGACGATCTGGGGCATGTGAAGGGGAGCCCCGCAGCACCGGCCCGGTCGATTTCCGCTACCATTGCTCCCCGGAGAGGTGCCAGAGCTGGTCGAATGGGCCTGACTCGAAATCAGGTGTGTCCTCACGGGCACCCAGGGTTCGAATCCCTGCCTCTCCGCCATCCATGGGGGTTCGCGTGTCCAAGTTGCCCAAGGCCACGATTTCACGCGAGGTTGCGGGAGAGAGCAAGTGGCCACGGACGGATGAAGGAGGTGATCCAGGTGCCCCATTGGGTCCGGCAATGCGATGGCGCGATCAAGGGAAGGGCGTCGCGAGCCCCGTACCGTGGCATTCAGCCCGCGTCCTTTCTCGAAGCGGTCGCGCGCGAGTGGGAGCATGTGGACGGTACGTGTCCGAATACAGGCCCAGGCGGACGGCAACGGTTGTCGAGTCGCGACCTGGCGATGAATCGCCCGGCTAGAAGACGATGAGGAAACCCGTTCCAGTAGTCGACCTGTTCTCAGGCCCTGGCGGCCTGGCAGAAGGATTCGCGAAGCTCGAAACGAAGGGCGGTCGAAGCCGTTACCGGATTGAACTGTCGATCGAGAAGGATGAGGTCGCCCATCGCACGTTGCGACTGCGGGCGTTCCTGCGGAAGTTCCGGGCACTTCCTGACGAGTATTACGAGTACGTGAACGGCCTGCTGCCAACCGAGCCGGATTGGGCGACGCTCTATCCCGAGGAATGGGAGAAGTCAGGCAACGAGACCCCGCGAGTCGAACTCGGGACCACCGAGGCAACAGAGCTTTTGGGGCAGAGGATTCGCACGATTCGCAAGGAGCACGGGACTAGGACAGTCCTCCTCGGTGGACCTCCGTGCCAGTCCTATTCGGTTGCCGGCCGCGCAAGGAACGCAGGCAATCCGAAATACGACATAAGCAAGGATGAGCGGCTGTCGCTGTACAAGGAGTACGCGGCGGTACTTCACTCGCTCAAACCTTGGGTTGCGGTCATGGAAAACGTCAAGGGAATGCTCTCCGCGCAGTACGAGGACGAGTCCGTGTTCGACGACGTGATGGACGCTCTGCAGAACGCCGGGGGGAACAACCGCTACCGATTGTTCGCACTGGCACCAGCCACTGGTAGCCGCTCGTGGACCGATGGGCTCGAGCCGAAGGACTTCCTCGTTCGGGCCGAAGAGCACGGCGTACCACAGCGAAGGCACCGGGTTTTCGTGATCTGCATACGGAAGGATGTGGCAGCAGCACTGCCTGAGAGGATGTTCCCGAAGCTCAAGTCTCGGGAAGAACAGGTCGCTTTGAGCGATGTGGTCGGCGAAATGCCGCACCTGCGAAGCAGGCTCAGTCGCGGAGACGGTGTCGGAGCATGGCAAAGCGCGGTCGAGGACGCGTACCGCTTGGTGGGACAGCACTTGCCCGAGACGTCGCGGAGCAAAGAACGGAAGTTCCGGAGCGCGTTGAAGCTGGCGCTGAAGTCGGCAATAGGCGAGCCGCTCTCCTTCCGCGACCTCTCGGTGACTGGTGCGGCGGGTGTAGCCGACTCGTGCCCAGAGAGCCTCCAAGAGTGGCTCTGCGATGAGAATCTGAAGAGGTTGCCGAACAACGAAACCAGGGCCACATTTGCGAGGACATCGGGCGGTATCTGTACGCAGCGGCGTTCGCCCGGGCCTTCGGGAGATCGCCGCGTGCTGAGGACTTCCCTAGTGAGCTCGCGCCGGAGCACGCGAACTGGAAATCCGGGAAGTTTGCGGATCGGTTTCGCGTGCAACTGGCCGACAAGCCGTCGACAACCATCACCAGCCACATCTCGAAGGATGGGCACTACTTCATACATCCCGATCCGAGCCAACGCAGGAGCCTCACAGTTCGGGAGGCGGCCCGCCTGCAGACTTTTCCGGATAACTATCTGTTCCGCGGCGGACGGACGCAGCAATACGTCCAGGTCGGCAACGCCGTCCCGCCATATCTGGCACATCAGATCGCCAAGCAGGTCGTGAAGGTCGTCTGGCATCGCGACCGGACCTTGCAGCAGTCTGCCCGCCGGAAACGGCAGGTGGCGAATGGCACTCGTCACCAGCGCGGTCGGGCCGGTGCCGGGTCCAACGGACGATAGGCAGATATGGCTCGCAGGGAACTGGAGTTGGCGCCACGCGCATCCGCGCTCGCGGAGAGTCTGCGGGACATGGGGTACTCGCTGAGGACCGCCCTTGCGGACGTCATCGACAATTCCATCACGGCGGGCGCCCGGAACATCGACCTGCTCGCAGACACACACGATCAAGTGCCTGCGATCGGCGTGCTTGACGACGGTTGCGGCATGACGCAGTCGGAGCTGCTGGACGCGATGAGGCCGGGAAGCCGAAGTCCTCTGGAAGTCCGAGTCGCCGACGACCTCGGACGCTTCGGGCTGGGACTCAAGACCGCATCATTTTCGCAATGCCGGCGCGTGACGGTGTACACACGAAAGGACGGTGTCGCATCGCAGGCGTCGTGGGACCTCGACAAGGTGGCAGCGCGGGACAAGTGGGTCGTGGAAGTTGGTGACTCGGAGGACGCGAACGGGACTCGGTGGTCGGAGTGCCTGAGCGGCGACGGCACGTTGGTCGTTTGGGAAAAGCTTGACCGCTTGATCGGGTCAGAGGACCAGATTGACCGGAGCGATCTGGTACGCCAGCTCGACGATGCGGCGTCGCACCTGGAGTTCGTGTTCCACCGGTTCATTGGCGGCCGCGGCGGCAAGAAGGTGACCATGTCCCTGAACGGTCGCGAGTTGAGAGCGTTCGATCCATTCAACTCAAACCACCCGGCGACGCAACATCACGCGGAGGAGGTGATCAGCCTGGACGGGAGGGAGATCCGCATCTGGCCGGTAACGTTGCCGCACCACGACAAGGTCGAGAAGGTGGAGTGGGAAAGACTGGCGGGCCCGGAAGGCTATGTCAGCAACCAGGGGTTCTATCTCTACCGCAATCGCAGGCTGATTCTGCATGGAACATGGTTCCGCCTGGCCCGGCAACTCGAGCTGACGAAGCTCGCCCGCGTCGGAATCGACATCCCGAACACGCTGGACGCGGAATGGAAGATAGACGTCAAGAAGGCGTCCGCTCAGCCTCCTCCCCCGGTGCGGCGGCGACTGCGCAGGATCATCGAGAGAATGGGCGTGCCGTCTCGGCGCACGTACACGGAGCGCGGCACGAAGCTCACCAGCGAAAGCCGGCTGCCAGTGTGGGAGCGGAAACAGGGCAAGAATCGCATTTCATACGAAATCAACAGTGAACACCCTCTGATTGCCGCGTTCCGCGACGAGATGGGCGCCGAGCGGGCCAATGAGTACGATCGTATTCTGAGCCTCATCGCCGCCTCGTTGCCGGTCGAGGCTTTGCACGTGGACGTGAGCGCGAACCCCGGGGCCGTGCGTTCGACACCGATCGCGACCGAGGACTTGGGGACCATCGTGTCTTCGATGTGGGGGATCCTGCGGGCTCGAGAGTTGTCGACGAGAGATCAAGGACTGGATGCGCTCCGCGGAACCGTTCAGGAGCGACTGGGAAAGGACATTGAGAGTCATCGGGGACCTGGAACACGACATCACGGATGGCGCATGAACGAAATTGAACGGCTGAGGGTCATGGCGCAGGGGCTCCTCGCGCGTGACTTTCCGACCCAGGAACGGATACGGGAGGTGATCGAGGAGGTCCGGCCCGCGTGTCCTGGAGTGACGGATGCGGAAGCGGAGGCGTTGGCCATCGAGTTCGAGCAAATACACGGCGTGCGCATGGCCGATGGTGCAGCGCTCCAGGCTCCCGGCTTTGAACCGTGGCTCGACGCCGCTCGCTCTGGCATCGATTTCTACTACTGGGACCGATATCGGCTGCTCATGGCGGAAAAAGGACTCTCCGGGCAGGTGCTGGGCGGGCTCGGCAATGTCACCGACCGAATCTTGGGGCTGCTGGAGAACCCGAACAAGCCCGGACAATGGGACCGGCGCGGCATGGTCATGGCCACGTGCAGTCAGGGAAGACGGCCAACTACATTGGGGTGGTGTCGAAGGCGGCCGACGCCGGGTACCGCGTGATCATCATCGTCGCCGGGTTGCAGAACAAGCTGCGCAACCAGACGCAACAGCGAGTGGACGAGGGCTTCATCGGGTTCAGCAGCATGTCGGCGGGTGGCAGCACTCTGCCGAGGCGCAACGTGACGGGAGTTGGCCGGCACAACTTCCTCCGTCAGCCCGTGGCGTTCACGACGTCCTACAAGGAATTCCACAAGGTCATCGCGCAAAGCCTGAATCTCAGGTTGCAGAATCTGCAGGAGCCTGCGGTGTTCGTCATCAAGAAGAACACGAGCACGTTACGGAACCTCATCGACTGGCTGAGGACGCACAACGCTGCACTGGGGACCGAGACGATCGGCGACCCAATGCTCCTGATCGACGACGAAGCGGACAATGCGTCCATCAATATCCAGCACCGCGCGGACCAAGTGTCAAGGACCAACGGGCAGATCAGGGAACTCCTGAAGCTGTTCGATCGAAGCTGCTACGTCGGCTACACGGCCACGCCATTCGCGAACATCTTCATCGACCCCGACACGGACGATCAGATGTGGGGACACGACCTGTTCCCCCGCGACTTCATCGTGAGCCTGGATGCTCCAACGAACTACTTTGGTCCATCGAGAGTGTTCCGCGACAACGCAGCAGTGGTTCTCAAGGACCTGGAAGACTATGCCGACTTGCTGCCGACGTCGCACAAGATCGACCACTGGGTGACGGAGTTGCCAGATAGTCTGCGCGAAGCCGTACGCGTGTTCATCGTGGCTCGAGCGATCAGGCTGGTGCGGGGACAGAGCGACGCGCACAACTCGATGCTCGTGAACGTGTCGCGCTTCATGAACGTGCAACAGCAGATCCGCAACGAAATCCACTCGTTCGTCGAGCAGATTCGGTCGAGCGTGCGCGTGAACGGCTCCATGCGGGTGGACTTGGCGATTCGAGATCCGGAGGTGGCCGAGCTGCGGCGCGTATTCGATCAGCACTATGGCGCGACCTGTGAGGAGAGTTGGGGGGACGTCCAAGCGCAGCTTCACGAGAGCGCCAGTGCGATCAGCATCGTCGAGGTCAACAGCCGCGCCGCCGGGGCGCTTGACTATGCGGAGCATGAGGCGAGCGGCCTGAACGTGATTGCGGTCGGAGGACTGTCGTTGTCGCGCGGCTTGACGCTCGAAGGGCTGACGGTGAGCTACTTCCTGCGACGATCAATGATGTACGACACTCTTTTCCAGATGGGGCGGTGGTTCGGGTATCGCGACGGATACGAGGACTTGTGCCGGGTATGGATGCCGGAGGAGGCGCAGGGCTGGTACGACCACATCGCGGAGTCGATCGACGAACTTCGCGACGAGCTGGCGCGCATGCAGAGCGCCAATGCGACGCCGCGGGACTTCGGCCTGAAGGTACGCAGCCATCCCGACACGCTGGTGGTCACTGCGCGGAACAAGATCGGGACCGGTCAAGACCACACCGTGCTCATCGGACTGGCGAACAAGTTCGTGGAAACCGCGATCCTCCGCCGGGACAGAGCCACCATCAGGGACAACCTGCGTGCCGTCGAGCGATTGGCCGAGGAGATGAGAAAGGGTGGCCACGCCCCGGAGGACGGCGAGGAGTTGAACGGTGGTCGTTTGGTGCGCGATGTGCCGGTGACGGCGGTGGATGCGTTCCTGGGGCTGTTCAAGAACCATCCGGGATCCTTGGCTACGGAAAGCGAACCGGTGCGGCGGTACATCGACGCACGGGCTGGAGGAGAGTTGGGCAAATGGGACGTGCTCTTTGCCGGTGTGCAGCGCAGGACAGCGAACTCGTTGGTGGACAACAGGCTGGGATTTCCGCTGGTGTGTCAGCGGCGGGCGCCCGGAACGCGTAGCGACAACTCGATGTTGATGGTGACGAACAAGCAACGGGTGAGTTCGCGCGGGATCGCCAGGGTTGGCCTCACGGATGAGGAGGCTCGGGTGGCCGAGGAGAAGTACGACGCACAGGGGTCGCGATCTGGCGGCGGCACGAACTACCCGGACTGGATCTATAGCCGGGCCCGTAAGAAACCACTCTTGGTGATCCACCTGCTGGCGATAGGGACGGATGGAGAGGATCTGAGCACCACCAGCCCAGTTGCGGCATGGAGTATCAGCTTTCCGGGGACGAGACTCGAAGAGACGAAGGTCGAGTATGTCGTCAACACGACCTGGTACCGTGAGCACTTCGGCGACGACGATTCCGACGACGAGCTCGACGAAAACGATGAGTGACGATCCGTGGGAAGAGATCGACGTGTCGCCGGAAGCGAGTCAGATAAACGCGCGGCGGATAGCCGACGCAGGATCCGCTGAGTGGGGGCTCTACTGGGCTGTCGACGCGCAACGGCACTGTCTTCTGATCCTCCAGCGTGGCTCTGGACGTCGCCAATCTCAGCGTCTGCCGCGACTCAGGGGGCTGTCGGTCGAGGCATCCCCGACCGAGGACGGATCAGGTGAACGGGTCATTATCCGGCTGACCGACGACGAGCAGAGGGAAGTGTTCCACCGGTTCTGCGTCGACGTCGTGGAAGCCACTCGGGTGGCCAAGTCGGCCGACGAGGCCGTCGAACGGTTTCTGGCAAGAACATGGCGTTGGCACCGTCTGCTCCGGAGCGGTCAGGACGGCAGGCTGTCGGAGGACGAGCAGAAGGGTTTGATCGGAGAACTGCGCGTTATCGAGCGGCGCCTGCTTGACGTTATTGAGGCGCGTGATGCCGTGGATGGGTGGACTGGCCCCTTGGGCACGCCAAAGGACTTCGAGTTCGGATTGGTGGGAATTGAGGCCAAGGCTCGCTCGCCTCAAAGTGCCGAGGTTCGCATCTCCTCGGTGGATCAGCTGGACTCTTCCGGGGAGAGCCGGCTGTTCCTGTTCGTCATCGAGGTCGGGGCGGCCTTCGGCGACTCGGCGACGGCCGTGACGATCACGGACGTGGCGACGCGGGTCAGGAATCGGATAGCGGCGCTCGACCTGTCCGCGGCCATCGTTTTCGACGAACGGCTCACGGCGATCGGCTTCGATTGGGAGGAAGACTACTCCGACAAGCATTGGAGCATCGGAGACGAAGTGCTGTACGAAGTGGTCGATGGTTTCCCGCGGCTGACGCCCACGATGGTCCCGGCGGCAGTCGATGACGTGCGCTACACGATCAGCATGGCTGGCTGCGAGGGCTTTCGTGTGGCTGAAACCGCGATGGCCGAAGCGATTCTTGGAGGCACTGATGGACGTTGAGGAATTCGCGCAGGACCTGCTTCAGGATGTGCACGCCGAATCGGACGCGGACGGCCAGTTCCTCGAGGACGTCTTTTTCCAGAAGGCTGGCGAGCTGGAGACGGCAGATCGAGTGTCCTACAGGTCCCCGCGGGGGATTCGTGTGGACGGATACGGCGGCGATCCGTCGGAAAGCAGCGGGACGTTGAGTCTCATCATCCTGGACTTCCACGTGTCGGAGACAGTGGGACGGATAACGGGAAGCGAGATGGACACCCTCTTCCGACGACTGTCGAGCTATTTGCGGCACTCGCTGGACGAGGGATGGCGCGATGCCCTGGAGGAGACGAACCCGGCGTTCGGGCTGGCTGACCTGATAGCGCAGCGTTGGCCGGACGTTGTGAAGGTGCGTTTGCTGTTGGTCAGCAATCGCGCCTTGAGCGAACGCGTCGACGGGCGCCCGGCCGAGGACTGGGAAGACCGGCAGGTCACATACAGCGTTTGGGACATTCGAAGACTGCATGCCTTTGCGAACGCTGGTGCGGCACGGGAGGACATGGAAATCGACCTGGTCAGGGACTTTGGGGGTCCGCTACCCGTCTTGCCAGCCCAAAGCACCGCAGGTCAGCACGAGTCCTACCTGGCGGTTCTTCCCGGCGAGGTGCTGGCGGATATCTACGACCGCTGGGGCGCTCGACTGCTCGAACAGAACGTGCGCGTATTCCTGCAGGCGCGAGGCAAGGTCAATCGCGGGATCAGGCTGACGCTGGAGAACGAACCGTCGATGTTCTTCGCGTACAACAACGGCATCACCGCGACCGCCGAGGCGGTGGACATGAGCAACGCCGGAGGACAGCTGCTTCTTCGCCGACTGACGAACTTCCAGATCGTGAACGGTGGGCAGACGACGGCGTCGGTCCACGTCGCGCGGCTCCGCGACGTGGACATCTCGGCCACGTTCGTACAGATGAAGCTGTCAGTCGTCTCTTCTGACCGCGCTACCGCTCTTGTGCCGAAGATCTCGGAGTACGCGAACAGCCAGAACCGCGTGAGCGCGGCGGACTTCTTCGCCAACCATCCCTTCCATGTACGCATGGAGGAATTCTCGCGCCGCATTCACGCGCCTTCACCAGACGGTAGCTTCCGTCAGAGCAAGTGGTTCTACGAGAGGGCGCGCGGCCAATATGCGGACGCAAGGGCTCGTTTGACGCCGGCGCAGCGGCGCAAGTTCGACTTGGAGAACCCGCGAAGGCAACTGTTCACGAAGACGGACCTTGCCAAGTTCATTAACGTCTGGGAGGGGCGCCCGCACGAAGTCAGTCTCGGGGCGCAGAAGAACTTCGCAGCGTTTGCCGGCAGGGTGGGACAGGCGTGGAAAAGGTCATCGAACGACTTCAATGAGGCTTGGTATCGGCAAGCCGTGGCAAAGGCGATCGTGTTTCGAGCCACGGAACGAATCGTATCCACGCAACCCTGGTACCAGGGAGGGTACCGGGCAAATATCGTTGCCTACACGATCGCGAAGGTCGCGCACGATGTATCCGAACAAGGCCACGGCGTTGACTTCGAGTCGATCTGGCGGCGCCAAGCTCTGGGGCCTCGACTTGCTGAGACAGTCGCGGACGTTGGCGAGCATGTGCATGACGTTCTTATCGACCCGCCGACCGGGATCCGCAACGTGACTGAGTGGGCCAAGAAGGAAGGCTGCTGGGATCGGGTACGTATGCTAGGTGTGGGCTTGCCGCCGATGCTTGGCGATGAGCTGATCTCGGTTGAGGAGCAGAAGGACGCCGCGCGAGACGCACGCCGCGACCAGAGGCAACTGAACGGGATCGAAGCCCAGATCGCGGTAGTGAACGCCGGGAGCGAGTTCTGGGGGAACGCGCTCGAATGGGGGCGCTCACGCGAGCTTCTGACCCCCACCGAGTGCGGGATCCTCGAAGTGGCGGCGCGCATGCCTCGGCGGACGCCGACAGAAAAGCAGTCCACAAAAGCCGTCGAAGTGCTTGGGAAGCTGCAAAGCGAAGGGTACGAGGCTGTACTTGGCACGGGCGGTTGAATTCAGGGACGACCGGGGCTTTTGCCGCCGAATCTGCTCAACGGCGCCGGCGCACGGTCGTCGGCACACGCGGCGAAGTGTGCCTGGAGAGGGCGGCGGAAAACGGCCTGTGTCTAGTGGCCCTTGCGTGGGACTACGAGCAAGCAGTGCAACGAGATGAAGAACGCGTCGTCGTAGGTGCGTAGTTCCCTGCCGTGCCTGCCACGGAGACGTGGGGCGGCTTCGCCGTCCGGAAGACTGAAGCGTTAGCGTTGCTCACTCGGTAGGCCGAAACAGCCGGCGGGCGTGGTCGGCGCGATGTCGGGTTCCATGATGTTCGGTGTCGGCGCGACGTATTCCGCCCAGCGCTCCATCAATTCTCGCCGCCTGTCGAGCAGGTCACTGCGGAAGTAGGCGGCCTCGACGGCGTCGGGAACCCGATGCGCAAGCGCCGCCTCCATGACTTCGCGGGCGAACGGGGTGCACTCGGCCGCCCAGTCGCGGAACGACAACCGGAAACCGTGCGGGACGGCCGCCACGCCGTTCTCCCTGAGAAGCTTGCTCAGCGTGCTGTCGCTCATCGGCCGTCCCGTGATGCTGGGAAACACCAGGCCGCCCGGGTCCGCGATCTCGCGCGCTTCGTCGAGGACGGCCAGCGCCGCGGCGCTCAGCGGTACGCGGTGCTCGACCGCCGCCTTCATCCGCGTCGCCGGGATCGTCCACAGGGCGGCGTCGACGTCCATCTCGTGCCAGGTCGCGCCGCGGACCTCGCCGCTGCGCGCCGCCGTCAGCACCAGGAACCGGAAGGCGAGCCGGGTGCCGGTCCACGCGTCCGTCCCGGCGATGGTCGCCAGGGCGTCCGCCACCTCGCCGTGCGGCAGCGCGCGGTGGTTCCCTGCGCGCTGCGCCACGCCCCGCCGCTTCGGCAGCGCCGCATCGACCGCGTCGACCGGATTGTCCTCCCGGTGGCCCTGGGCGACCGCGAGCTTGAACACCGCCGACAGCCGGTGCTTGACCTTGCGCGCGGTCTCCCGCTTTGTGTGCCAGAGCGGCGTCAGGGCATTGATGCACTGGCGGCTCGTCACGGCGTCGACACGCCGCCTCAGGATCGTCGGCGCATGGTTCGCGAGCGAGTTGCGCCAGTCTTTCGCGGTGCGCTCCGGGCGCCGCCACGTGGCGGAGTCGCGCACGATCAGTGTATCGAGCATCCGCTCCACGATCGGTGCGCCCCGCTCCGTCGCCCGCGGGTTCCCGCCGTCCGCGACCAGGCCCGCATTCTCGGCTGCGGCGGCGCGAGCCTCGTCGAGCGTTACGATGGGGTAGCGGCCGAGCCCAAGGTTCGTGTACCGGCCGTCGATTTTGATGTGCTGGTACCAGTGCCGGAAGCCGTTCGGCTGCACGCGCAGCGACAGGCCGTGCGCGCCGCGTCCGTCGGTGTAGTTGCGCATCACGGTGTCGGGTTGGACGCGCTGCACGAAACGGTCCGTCAGCAGTCCTTTCGGCTTCACGTGCCGTCCCCCGCCGTTGGCGCGGGGGGAGGCGCAAGATAGTCGGACCATCCCTGCATGAGCTCGCGACGGCGATCGAAAAGGTCGCTGCGGAAGTACGCGGCCTCGACGCTGTCGGAGACCCGATGCGCGAGCGCAGCCTCGACGACGGCGCGCGGGAAGTCCGTACGCTCCGCCGCCCAGTCGCGGAACGACGACCGGAAGCCGTGGGGCACGCCGGCGACTCCGCAGTCGCGCAGGGGCTTGCTGAGGGCGTTGTCGTGCAGCCGCTTGCCCCGAACGCTCGGGAACAGCAGCGGGCCGCTTGCGGCCGCGGCGGCGTCGCGCAGGACATCGAGGGCGCCGGTGGCGAGTGGCACGCGGTGCTCGACGCCCGCCTTCATGCGTTCGGCGGGAACGGTCCACACCGCCCGGCCGAGGTCGATCTCGTCCCACGTCGCCCCGCGCACCTCCCCGCTGCGGGCGGCGGTCAACACGAGGAACCGGAGCGCGCGCTTCGCGCCGGTCCAGGCGTCCGACGTCTCGACGACCCCGAGGGCCGCCGCGACCTCGCCGTGGGGCAAAGCCGCGTGGTGCCGCTTGCGCTGCGCGTCGCCACGCCGGTTCGGCAGCGCCGCGTGCGCGCGTTCGACCGGGTTGTCGGCGCGGTAGCCCTCGGCGACAACCAGCTTGAAGACGGCCGTCAGGCGTTGCCGGAGCTTGGACGCCGTGTCCCGCTTGCCGTTCCACAGCGCCGCCAACACGGCCGTGCACTCCGCGCTGGTGACCTCGTCGACCGGATGCGCCGCAAGATCGGATGCGTGGAGCCGGATCGCGTCCCGCCACTCCTTCGCGGTGCGCTCAGGGTTGCGCCAGGTCGGCGCGTCGCGGGTGATCACCTTCTCGACGATGTCCATGACCGTCGGAACCGTCCGGTCCCTTCGCCGGGGATCACCTCCCCTGCGCACGAGGCGGATGTTGGCGAGGGCCTTGTGGCGGGCGTTGGCGAGCGAAACGGCAGGGTACTTGCCGAGCCCGATGTTGGTCTGGCGCCCGTTGATGAGGATGTGCTGCTGCCACGACTTGACGCCGGTGGGGTGGACGTGGAGGGTGAGGCCGAAACCGCCGCGCCCGTCGCCGTACGACTTTGACGCGGGCCTGCGGGAGGACTCGGGAGACGAATGCGGCGGTGAGTTTTGGGGGGGGGGTAGGGACACGTTTTCCGAAGGCACTCGGACAGATAGGCCACGCTATCAGATGGTAACTCCAGCCGCGATCTATTTCGCACCGTTCGCGGAACGGGTTGCGCGGGAATGCGCAATTAAAACAAACTTTTATGTGTACGATTTCCTGCAATTTACTTCGGTCTGCAGCGTCAATTCATGTTCTGCCTCTCCGCCAAGATAATTTATAACATAATGTTTTATAAGTTTTTTGTAGCATGATGATCGGCCAGTCCCCCAACTAGTCCCACACTGCGATGTCCTATGACCGAAGCCGTGCGACGCCGGCGTTCCTGGGCGTCTCACACGGTCTACGCCGACTCCTGAACCTTGGTACCACACTCGTTTAGCACGCCTCCGTGCGAACAGGCATCGCCGACAACTCCAGGTCGCCGCTCAGCCCAAGCGCAGCCGACATGCCGCGTCTCGCCGGCAACGGCCGACCACGTCCTGTGATTCTGTCCTTCCGGCTCGCATCCGTTACCCGAACGTGTCGAAGACGGCCCAGCATCCTTGCCACATCCCTCCGGTTCGGACGCTGTTCGACGACCACCGTCCAACCGCCCAGCCCTTGTGCAAGCGCGTTTCCAGCCGTAGCGTCAACGTGTTCCGGCATGCCTTGCACCCGACTCAGCGCGCGGTCCCGGGCAACGATCACGGGTATGCAATCAGTTGCGCTTGGCACCTCGCGACCCCGCACCGAGCGGTCCTTACCACATGCGAACTACAAACGCTTTGGCGTCGCGAAGCCGGCAAGTAGGCTGCCCGGCTGTTCCGCAAGCGGACCAGTTCACAAGCATGAAAGTCATCTCCGTCCTGGCGCAGAAGGGAGGCACCGGCAAGACCACGCTTTCCGTTGCCACCGCGTGCGCCGCGGCGGCGGATGGGCTCTCAACCGTCATCGTCGATCTCGATCCAGGCTTCCGCCTCGAGCTGGGGCGACCGCAGATCCTCGGGCCACCCGGTGGTTCTGCCCGCCCAGCCACCGCGGCTGCCCCATGTGCTCGACGCGGCCGCCGGCGAAGGCGTCGAGCTTGCCGTTGTCGACACCGCTCCGCGGGTGGAGCAGAGCCGTCGCGGCGGCGCGGGCAGCCGATCTGGTGGTCGTCCCGTGCCGCCCCGCCGTCTACGACCTGGAGACGGTCGTCGCCACCCTCGACGTGGTTCGCGCCGTTGCCCCCGGGGTCCGGGCCGTTTGCGTCCTCAATGGGGTGCCGCCGCGCGGCCCGCGGGAAGGCCAGGCACGTGCCGCCCTCGCCGATGTCGGCGTCGAAGTCTGTCCGGTGTCCCTGGGCCTGCCCGCGGCGAGGCCGGAGCCCTGCGGGCGTCTCCGGCCTACGGCCGGCGACGGCCTTGCCCCGGTCGGTCCCGCCGGCGGGGGAGGGCGCCGTTCGACCGCCACGAGGAAAACGGTAATGGCCCGCATCAACGAACTCTACGAGAGGATCGCCAACCAGATCGTCGCCCAGATGGCCGAAGGCGTGCTGCCCTGGCACCGCCCCTGGGCCGTCCACCCGAACGCCCGCGTCTCGAAGCCGCTCCGGGAGAACGCGGTGCCCTACCAAGGCATCAACGTGCTCATTCTCTGGGCCGCCGCCATCGACAAGGGCTACGCCTCGCCGTTCTGGATGACCTACCGGCAGGCGCAGTCCATCGGCGCCCAGGTGCGCAAGGGCGAGCGCGCCACGCACATCGTGTTCGCCAAGACCGCGAAGAGGAAGGAGACCGACGAGTTTGGCGACGAGACCGAGGTACTCCTGCCGGTCAGGCGCGTCTACGCGGTGTTCAACACTGACCAGATCGAGGGGCTGCCGGGGAAGTACGTCCCCGCGATCCCCGACGTCAATCCCAACGAGCGCGACGCCGTCTGCCAGGCGTGGATCGACTCGCTCGGCATCGAGATCCGCTACGGCGGCCAGCGCGCCTTCTACGCGCCCGGTCCCGACCGCGTGCAGATGCCGCCGTTCGAGACCTTCGAGTCCTCGCAGACGTTCCACTCGACCCTGCTGCACGAGCTCACGCACAGCACCGGGCACCGCGACCGGCTGGACCGGCTGCGCGGCCGCATCGACGACGGGCGCGGGCGCGCGAGGAGTTGATTGCGAAACTCGGTTCGGCCTTCCTCTGCGCCGATCTCGGCGTCGCCTCCTCGCCTAGGGCGGACCACGCGAGCTACATCGCGTCATGGTCGGAACTCCTCACCGACGAGCCGCGGGCGGTGTTCGACGCGGCCACCCGGGCGCAGCAGGCGGTCGAGTTCCTGCACGCGCTGCACGAGCGCAACGCGGGCGCCGCACCGGACGCCGAAGCCGCGTAGCGCGGCCCGGCCTTCGTATATCGTGCCGTTACGCGGTACACTCGTCCGATGAGATTCGCGCACAAGGGACTGCGTGCGTTGCATGAGGCGGACCGGCCACAGGGCCTGCCGCAGAGTCTGGTTCCCCGCATCCGCCGCATGCTGGGGAACCTCGACGCGGCGACGCGCCCGGTCGACCTCAACATTCCCGGCCATCGGCTGCACCCGCTCAAGGGAGCGCGGGCCGGCTACTGGAGCATCCGCGTGAGCGGCAACTGGCGCATCGTCTTCCGGTTCCACGACGGCGAGCCGGTCGACGTGGACCTCGTCGACTACCACTGAGGAGAACGACATGACCGCAATGCTGAATCCTTCCCATCCCGGCGAGACGATCCGCTTCGACTGCATCGAGGCGAGCGGCCTCACCGTCACCGAGGCGGCACGGCGTCTCGGCTGCTCTCGCCCGGCGCTGTCGCGGCTGCTGAACGGCAGCGCAGGCATCTCGCCCGAAATGGCGCTCGCACTCGAACGCCAGGGCTGGAGCAACGCTGACTTCTGGATGCGCCTGCAGGCGGCATACGACCTGGCCCAGGCGCGGCGCCGCGTCCCCGCAGCGTAGCCTCCGCCCGCGCGAAGCGTCCGCGCAATCCCTCGCCGTCGCGATCGTGACTGCCTGCCGCTCCCGCTCCCGGTAACCCCAGGCGCATGGCGGGTCTGCCGGGCCCGCCACGAACGCGTTCGTTCGCCGGCCCGTCCGCCAAGCCTGATTCCCCGAGACCCTCCTTCCCAAGGCCCTCCTTCCCAAAACCGACGTCCCGGTCGCACGAAGTCCCCGGCTGCGCAGCTCAGGCACGCACCCGGTCCGCGGTCCCACGGAGCTGCGCATCGGCATCGGCGCGCTCCCCATGCGCCTGCCGTCGATTCCTTCGAGCCTGGTCCGTGCCGCCACCCGTCAAGGCCAGGCCGCTTGCGCGGTCGCTAACGCGAGCCTTGACCGGCGGCTCGCTGCGCGGACTGCGATCCGTCGGGGATCGACGGCAGACCATCGGAGGAGGTCAACATGCCCTACAGCAACCACCCGTCCAACACCCCGCTCCCGGAGGAGTCCGTCTCCGACGGCACCTACGCGGGCTTGATCAAGCTGCGGGGCGAGCGGCACATGTCGCTCGCGCCCCAGATGCCGGCCACCGCCACATCGCGAACGGAGGCGAACTCCTCGACTGCTTCCCGACGCCGTGTCCACCGGCGCGACCGTCTGCCAACCATCACCGATCCTGTCGACAACGCCTTCCCGGCCCACGTTGACGTCCGCGGCGTCGAAGTCCACGAGGCGGACACGGAGGCCTTCGTCGTCGAGTTCGCCCTGCGGGGAACCCTCGGGCACCCGCCCGCGGGCAGCTTCCGCGCCCATCGGGTTCGCCTCGGCATTGGCGCCCGCTCAGGACCACGACGGACCGGCCGGACGCAGACATCGCCTGGTTCGTCAGCCGGTTCCCGGAACAAACCCTCCTCGGTGGCCCGAGCGACCCCCGCCGATTCCGGGAGGAGGGCAACACCATCGCGTTCACCCCCTACGCCGGCAACTTCGTCGGCGGCGCCCGCCACGGCGCCGTCGCCGGTCCGCGCGACGGCGACAACCGCGCCGGCGGTGTCATTTTGGCTATGCGTTGTCATGCGACTTTCGCGACTCCCGAGACGTTTTTCGATGAGCGTCGGTACACGGCAGACCATATTCCGCAAGCACGGCATCCGAAGAATCGTTGGGCTGGCCGTTTCCAACGCAGACTTGCGCCTCGTCGAACCCGATGGCGTGCCAGAACGACAGCATTGCATCCGCGACTTTCGCAGGAGCTTCCAGCATTGCAGCCGCACCATGGTCAGGAATCGGGTGTAGCGTCACGTCCTGCACCTCCGCGTACTGGGCGGATACCTGGTGGCGGTTCTTGCGTTCATTGCCGGGAGGGCCCAAGGGCTGAATGGCTAGGATGGGGCGCCCAACTCGTCCCATGAGGGGTCGTGTGTCCGCCCTTGGACCTTGCGAGCGGAAGAACTCATAGCTAACCGTCACGGAGTCCGAACCGCGGTAAGCACGCCTGATTTCTCGTCGGGCCTCCTCGTCGGAAAAGTCGCCCTCGATGTACGCTGCCAGCCCAGTGGCGACAGACCAATAGCCGGGAGGCGCGACCCGCGCCTGTGCGGCAAAAATGGACGCACTCTGACTAAGCCGGACGGCCTTGAACGCAGGATTCAGCAAAGGCCAAGGAAAAGGGATAAGGTCGAAAAGCACTAGTGTAGTGTCCCAAATAAACTGTTGTTTATGAGGCGTCGATGGGTCATGCTTTTGCGCATCGCGTCTGGGGGCAAGTTCGATGCGGGTTGCGGCACCAATCACACTGTCGACCGAGGACCGGGGAAGGCTGGACAAGTGGGCGTCGTCGCGCAGTGCGCCGGTGCGCCTGCGGGAACGTTCGCGGATCGTCCTGATGGCAGCCGACGGAACGACGAACAAGGACATTGCCGCGAAGCTGGGCATCGACGCGAACAAGGTGGGACGCTGGCGCACCCGCTACGCGAAGGAGGGTGCGTCGGCGATCGAGAGGGAGCGGCCGCGCGGCGCCAACCACGGCGGGAAGGACAGCCGGGCGCAGGCGGCGTTGCGCACCCGGGTGATCGAGGCGACGACGCAGACGACACCGGAGGACGCCACGCACTGGTCGTGCCGGTCGATGGCGCGGCATCTGGGCACGACCCACAGCTTCGTCCACCGGGTGTGGCGGTCGCGCGGCCTCAAGCCGCACCTGATCCGGACCTTCAGGCTGAGCAGCGATCCTCGCTTCGAGGAGAAGCTGCAGGACGTGGTGGGGCTCTACCTGGACCCGCCGGAGAACGCGGCGGTGTTCAGCTTCGACGAGAAGAGCCGGATCCAGGCGCTGGACCGGACGCAGCCGGGCCTGCCGATGAAGAGGGGCCGCGCCGGCACGATGACGCACGACTGCAAGCGCCACGGCACGACCACGCTGTTCGCCGCGCTGGAGGTGGCCAGCGGCAAGGTGATCGGCAGGACCTGCCGCAGGCACCGTCACCAGGAGGTGCTGATGTTCCTGCGCGAGGTCGACAAGGCGGTGCCCGCCGACCAGGAGATCCACATCGTGCTCGACAACTACGCGACCCACAGGCACGAGAAGGTGCAGGACTGGATCGAGCGCAGGAAACGCATCTTCCTGCACTTCACGCCGACCGGCGCCTCGTGGGCGAACCTGGTGGAGCGGTTCTTCGCGACGCTGACCGACAAGCAGATCCGGCGCGGCGTCTTCACATCGGTGCCGCATCTCGAGAAGTGCCTGCGGGAGTGCCTGGAGCGTCACAACGAGAATCCGCAGCCGCTGGTGTGGACGAAGTCCTTCGGCGAGATCATGGAGAAGGTCGAACGCGGTCGGGCCGCGCTGGCCAACGCCTCTTAATCACCTTTTTGTTAAGGACACTACACTAGGTTGTCTATGCGCTCCCGCTGCTTCAAGGCTACCTCCAAGGCAACATGCGCGCCGAACGCATCGCCTATCAGGGATACGGGTTCATCACCATCCTCGATGAGAGCTGCCACCAACTCCGTGGCGTGCGCTAGAACGGCACCACGCCAAGTACAAGGTCGATTGCCGTCGCTGCCCGGCAGCGTTACAAGAATGGCCCGCTGACCCGCCTTGCTGACCCGCTGGGCAACGTCGCGCCACATCCGACCGTTTCGGCCGAGATCGGCAATAAAGACGGCATGTAGATCACCACTACCTACGCGGTGCGTGGACAGGTGACAGTTCTCGTCAGGCCAGTCTGCACCAACAATGGGTAACCAGCGACGAATCCGCTTAGCAGTCACCTTAACTTCCTCGACCGATTCGACCGCGTCCTCCATGGTCGGCTCAGTCCCCGGCACACGCGCCGCAGCCGTCGATGTCTCAGTTGAGGAGTCCGGCGCGTGCAGGACTGTATCGTCGTCAGCGCGGGGCGCCTGCTCGCCGGTCGGTTCAATGGAGCGTCCAGGGGAAGCCGACGAAAGTGGGGGGACGTGCAGCCAACGACGAACGCCAGCGCAATGGCACTTGCTGTAAGCCCGAAAGGCGCAGGGCTACCGTTCGTGACGATCACCGGCATTTGGCGTGCTCCATCAAGATCAGGCGGGGTTGCCGACCGCGAGGGCGGCTGCGTCTATGGGCATTGCGGGTGATTGCGACGGGAAGTGCTATGGGGCGAACCATGTAGTACAAGCCGACCGCTGTCAAGCCTGTTTGCGTGGTGGTGCGAGCGGAACCGGCCCGAACGTGGAATGGTGGGCGGTGCGGCCTACAGCCATGTCGCGCAGACGGTCGGGTGAAGAGGCCCTATGGGGGCCGGGAAGGACCGTCTTGGTCGTGTTGCGGGCGCGCCCCGTCACTACCATGGGCTGTCGCAGAACGTCGCAGCCGCGTTGCGGTTGCCGAAAGACGTTGCGACGGTCCGGTAGTGACGGGGCGCACGAAGCCAGTGGCGATATGGCATCGGTACGCATTTTGTCTCGTGGCGGGCTCATGATTGAGCGCGCCACGTGCCACAATGCGCCGCGTCAACCTCCCGCGAGCGCAGCGTGGCTGGTCTTCCTGTTCCCCACCCAAGCAATGTCAACCGTCTTCCTCGGCAGGTACCTCGACTTCCTCGACAAGGCGAGTCGTCGCCCCTGGAGTTCGCCCCCCTGTCGGAGAAGGCTACAGTCAGGGAACGCTAGGGAAACTCTTCTACGCCCTCGTCAAGCGCAAGGACGGTCGCATGGTCACCCAGGCCGCGGAGAAACACGCCATGCGCCGCTTTCCGAGCCACGTCCGCCAGAAGATGGTCGAGGCCGCGGCACGTGCGATGCCCGTTCAGCGCGCGGTCGCGATCACCACCAACGCCGACCTCGAAGACGCCCTCGCCGACAGGCACATCGGCTATGCGCATGCGATCCTGCTGCAGTGCTTTCTGCCCCAGCGTCCCATCGAGGCGCGCAACTACGATGTCTCCCACGGCTGCGCATCCCTTGCCATCAACGCCGGACGAGTGGCCGATCCGTCCCGGCCGAACCGGTGGATTCGCCGCCGCATCCCGGCCGGACCCAAGGCACGCCTCATCCTTCCCTGCCTGATCGGCCAGGCCGTGCGCGAAGACAGCCCCCGCATCGACCTCGGCAGGAGCCTGCCCCGGTTCATGGCACAGCTCGTCGTGCCCGTCACGGACCAGAACGGCCGAACCAAACGCGATCAGATGCAGAATCTCGCCGCCGCCCACATCACCATCGGCGAGTGGACCGACGACGTCGTCCACACGCACACCGCCCGGTCGACGAACCTTCAGCTTCTGGCGGGAGCAAGACCCGGGCCACCCGATTCGCTGGACGCCACCACGACCCGGTCGGACGACTTCTACCGCGCCGTTCAGGGACGTCGCGTTCCGCTCGACATCGGCCACCTTGCCCGCATGGGCTGCTCGTTGCGGCGCATGGATCTGTACGCCTGGCTCTCCTACCGGACGCCCAAGGTCCGCCCAAATTTACCGCGGCTTCGGGGTCGAACTCCGGGGGGACGTTCTCTGGGCTCGCCGTTCGAGGCCCCCGGTGGCATTTGCGGCGCACCGCGTGCTGCCGCGGTCCGCCACGCCCTGACGGCGCCCGCGAACCGGGTGCGGAAAGGCACGCGGATGAGGACCTATTCCTGACTATAGGTACGGGCCTATAAGGCGAATCCGCGTGTCGCACATAAGCACTAAAAAACAATGCGCTACGCGAGAAATTACCCGCCGGGCGTATCAGTAAGACACCCCGGCGTGTCACAAAGACACACGGGCACTCACCTGGCCGTATCAATGAGACACCCCGGCCGCAGGCGTCCGGCCCGCGCTGACCACGTCCGTGCCGCGACCAGCGAGACCGGCATCGAGGCACCGCCCCCGATTCCGAGCCCCATGAACCCGTCCGCAGGGAGTCAACCCAGCGAGAGTTGGCGAAGGTCCGCTCACGCTTCCGAACCCGGGAGCGCCTGCCACCGGGGCCTACTCCGCCGGCGACGATGTCGTGTTGCGGATGTGCAGGAACAGCTCGCGGCGCCTAGCCTGGACCCGGCGTGTGGCCTCGCGATCGGTCTCGGCCGCGGCGGCGGCGTCGAGCAGGGCGAATCCGAGCCCGGGCTTGAGGAACGCTCGGCGTCGGCGAGCGATCGCAGCCGGGCGTAGGGGGTCATAACGTCGCGGGCGAGATGGATCCCGCCCTTGACGTCGCGGTGCTCGGTGGCGAACAGGCAGGGCCGGTGGAAGTTGAGGAACGGAGACAGGGTGCCCTGGGCGAAGCGCTTGACGTCGTCGGCGAAGCGCTGCGGGATGTGGTCGTGGCCGAACCACTTGCGCACCACGCTGGCGTTCTTGCCCTCGACCAGCGTGTTGTCGTTCGAGCGCCGGGTGTGGTACTTGGTGAACTCCGCGCGCAGCTTGTCGAGCAGCCGGGCGACGCGGTGGTTGATGTACTCGCTGCCATTTGTCGGCGTGGAAGCCGAGGATGGGGAACGGGAAGGACAGCAGCAGGCCCTCGAGCAGCGGCAGCCGGAAGCGCTCGGAGATGCCGGTCGCGGCGCCGACGAACTCGTGCTGGGTGACCTCGTCGACCAGGTTGATCAGGTACAGTCCCCTTGACCCGTCGCGGTCGCCCTAGTGGACGGTGTCCACGCGGACGAAGCCGGGCCGGCCTTCCGGCTGGGGCGCCTGTCGCAGGCCGGTCGCCGCGGTGGCCGCCCGCGTCTTCGCCCACAGCGTGCGCTTGGCGCGATAGGTCGCGGAGTTGCGCAGGTTGTAGACGTGGCCGTTAGAGGTCGTCGCCAGCCGCACGAAACGGGAGTCCCCGAGCACTTCGAAACTGGCGCCGCAGGACCTCGCGCGTTGCCAGCCCCGACATCTGCCCAAAGGCCTTGTCGACCTCCGCCAGCAGCCGGATGTCCGCCTCGACGTACTTGCACGCGAACGGCCGGCCGCGGTTGCCGCCACGCCGGTCCCGGATCGCGCCCGTGTCCCGAGGCCTGACTCCACAAGACTCCCTTCCCAAGGCCCACGTCCCGATCCATTCGGTCCGAGCCCCGGCTACGCCGCTCAGGCATGCACCCGCACCGCGGTCCCGCGCAGCCGCGTATCGACATCGGCGCGCTCCCCCTGCGCCTGCAGTCGATTCCTTCGAGCGTAGTCCGCGCCGCCGCCCGTCAAGGCCAGGCCGCTGGCGCGGTCGCTGACGCGAGCCTTGACCGCCGGCTCGCTGCGCGGACTGCGATCCCGGTCGGGGAATCGACAGCAGACCATCGAAGGAGGTCAACATGCCCTGCACAACCCGTCCGTCCAACACCCCGCTCCCGGAGGAGTCCGTCTCCGACGGGACATACGCCCGCTTCGTCAAGCTGCGGGGCGAGTGGCACATGTCGCTCGCGCCCCAGATGGCGGCCATCGTCGACATCGGCACCGCGGTCACCTGCGACGTCGAGACCCGGGCCGGCAAGCGCCACACCCGGACCGGAACCGTCGTCAGGACGCAGGTGATGCCGGACGGCACCCCTAGGGCGCTGTGCCGCATCGAGGAGTTCCGGGCCGGGCGCGCCAGCGACGTCCTCGACACAGTTCCATCAACTCGATGATTTAACGACGTTTTTGGAGATTTGTCCAGAATGCGTACGGGCGCGATTACTCGTTTGGCGGTGGGAACGCGGGCACCTTGGAGGCGCGATCTGCGACCGAATGGGACAAGGCCCAGGAAGCACCGTGGAAACGGTCGCAGGCTTCGGCCGCGACGCGGCTCCACTATCGCCGATGGCGCTGTTCCCGGTCAACACGAATACGGCCTCCGATCCACCGGCGGACCTGGTGGACCTGACGCGGCAGCCGGTGGCGGTGGGGTGGAACTGGGAGGGAGCCGGGAACGCCACCGCCGTCACCGCGTCAACCCGCTTCGCGGGTCCTCCGCTGGCGCTGCGGCCCTTGCGGGTGACACGGCGCCGTCGGCGGCGGAGAGGTTGTCCATGGCCGGAACCGATGTTCCGGCCATGGATGGCCGGCGGGACAGGAACGGCGGCCAGCAGCGGGGATTACGGGCACACGGCAAAACTGAGGAAACGGACGACGGACGAGGTGTCCATTGCTGGGGCGAAATGAGTTGCCCTCTGTCACTACCGGCGGTTGTCGCAGGCAGTCTCGGGGACGTGGCTCATGTCGAAGTTGCGGCGGAGACCGGAGTAGTGACAGGCGGCACAAGCGGCATCGAGGCCAGTAGCGGCATGAAGGTCTGCTAAGCACGCGACTGATGATGCAGTAATGACGGCATGGTATTGTCCGCCGCGCTCACTTGCCCCCTTAGGGGGCGTTGCCGGACGAAGCGTCTGGCGTGAGACGGCACCGGAAGGTGCCCATGTGCCTCGCCGCAACTGCGCGACAACGGAACACTCTCATCAACCCGTTTATTATCAGTGACTTAGGGGATACTGTCCAGGCCCTGTACTGCTGCGGGCCTCCCATTGAATCGAAGAACGCAAGCGGCGCGACGAGTCGGAATGCGGCCTCGCAAGACTCGTGCTTCCGAGAGCGCGCGCGAGCCGGAGTTCGCTCTGCCGGCGGGCACCCCGCAAACAGTCGCCCAGTCCGCCACGACTACTCAGGAGACGGGGAATAGGCGAGGGCCCGGTACCGATCGAGCGCCTGCGCTGCCAGGTTCCGCGGGACGCACTTCGTTACGATCTTGAACGCACTGTGAAGTCCCCAGGCGTATCGGAGATCCGCAGTGGCCTCGCCGTTTTGTTCCAGTGCCCGTCGCGCAGGTATCTTGCTTCGATTGGACAGCTCGACAACCTCTCGGATGCCGGACTGGTCGGAAAGTACGATCGGCGCGCAGCATTCGATCGACCTGCCCATCATTAGGGGAGCGATCTGGTCCGGTCGAGAGGGAAGACGGTCCCACCGGTTCCAGATGACTGGCGTGGCGTGATTGGCGGCGGCTTCGTCGATTACGCGAAAGCAAGCCGAAGCGTCCAGAAGATCGGCACCTGGCACTAGGCCGACGTGGAGCGGGCCTTGTTCCGTTTCCACCTGCGTGGAGTCCTCGATGTGCTTCCATCCGGCCAACGAGTAGATGCTCGGCCTGCCCTGCGGGGCTGCGAAGCGGACAAGCTGGACGTCCGGAGAGTTTCGGCGCGGTCGGCGGGGGCGATCCGAGTCGGGCAGTCGCTGCCAGTCGACCGGCTGTGCTGCTTGCCGCAGGTCCAAGTCGACGATGTAGATGGCGTCGGGTTCGCGGCATGCGGACAGCGGAAGTAGATCGTCGCGGCCAGCATGTCTCGCACGGAGTTCCCGACCGTCGGGTGCGAAGCCGAAGGGATGAGTCGATCGTCTTCGATCCACGTCGCGGTGCAGGGTGCACAACGAGAACACGCGATTCTCCACGGCCCTGAGCCGAAGGACGGACGACCACTTGATGTCGGTGACGTTGTCGTAGCTGGGGTTTACCCACACGCGCGCGCCGCAGGCCGCGAGATGGCGCTGAAGGAGCCCCAGATAGTGATCGTGGCAGATCGTCGCACCGACTCGCAGATTCCCGAATTCAAAGGTCGGCAGGTTCACATCCGGGCTCCAGTCGGCCAATTCGAACGCGACCGCTTCCGCCGTGGAGTGCTTGGTGTAGACCGTTTCCGCCGGCTGGTGAGGGCTGAATCGGACTAGCGTCTGTCGGCAGCGTTCGGTCTCGTCGGGACTCCAGGCCCCGGCAAGGACCGGCACGTTGAGTTCGGAAGCCAGTCTGGTCAGCGAGGCAGCCCTGGCGTTATCGGACGGCGAGAAGTAGGCCTCGGGGAAGAGTACGAAGTCGACCTCCTCGCCGTGGAACTCGTCAGGCGTGGGAACCGGTGAACTTTGGGCACCGGGGCCAGTGGGGGGAATGCCCTGAACGCTGGCGCGGGGAACGGTGGGGAAAGCCAGGGCGACGCGCACGCTCATTTCAGGGGCCTTCTGTGGGACAACGCTCATGGTGCGGAGTCGGCATGTTGCATCGCAACTTCGGCGAAGCGTCGTCGATCGGGAGCTCGTGCGGGATCGAGTGCACACCAAGCCAGGTCGCCCGCATGCAGCCTGACCGTCGGCCCATGGCCATACAGCATTGGCAATAGGTCCCGGAGCGTGTCGTACCAGGCGCGTTGCTCGTCGCGATAGGGGGGATCGTTGTCGGTCGCATCGTGGCGTTGGCAAAGATCCATCCAGCGAGCCGGTTGGAACCCCAATGGAAGGTCGTCGGCGTAGACGGACAGTGCGGCGCTGCGCGGGGCGGTGAAGTGCTGGCTCTCGTCGAACTCCAGGATGAAACCGGGATCGGGTATCCAGTAGTCGCAGGGTGCGAGCCGCGAGGCCCGGACGAAGTCACCGACTCGGTAGCCGCGATGGGCCTCGATCGCGTCAGCCACCTTCTTCAACTGCGAATTGAGCGGCGTGTCTACGTACGAGCTTGGGTGAGTGGACCAAGTGAAACGATGGCCCTGCATGCACCGACCGTAGATCGTCTCGAGGAGCTGCGGTATTCGAACCTTGCACTCGCGGCAACGCTCGGAGTGACGCGCGGGCATTGTGCCTCCGTTCCTTGGCGGCGGTAGTTGTGAGTGTCACACCGGCCTGGGCTGTTCACAAGGCGGAATGCAAGGTTCGCGCTTGCGCAGAGTGAGAACGCTGCAGTGCTGCAGGAGCGATTGGGGACGTTTTCAAGACTTGGTTCTCGGGCCATGGGGAGTCGGACACGTTAATCGGACGTCAATCCCATGGAGGGACCGCTTTGGCACGAGTCGAGGGGCGTTTCGTGATCGGTCTTGGACTTGGCTGTTGAGCCGTAGCCTGACGCGGTCCTCGCCGGGGCGGAGTTTGGCGAGCGATCCGCGTGACCGACGGGGTAACATCAGTGCCCATCTGGCCCGGCGGATGGGCCAAGCGTTGGTGGCGGTCGGAGTACTGGGGGCTGCAGCCGGTGAACCGGTGCGTAGTCTCGGTGCGCGTACCTCCGCCGGACCGACGTCGACCCCTTCGGTGGATGTGCTGACACGGGAGATACTTGAACCGGTCGGGATCGAACCGGTCCCGCCGAGAGGCAAGGAGCCGCGCGGTCAAGTGTCAACGGCAAGGAGCTTCCAGCATGCGGAGTACATCGAACTCGGTGACATCGAACAGTGGGTCTCGATGCGCGGGAGAGATCGGGGCAATCCGGTCATCCTGATCGTCCACGGCGGGCCGGGATTCAGCAATGCGGCTCACACGCGCGCGTTCGACTCCTGGCAGGACAACTTCACCATCGTCGATTGGGACCAACGCGGCACCGGGCGAACGTACTTGCGAAATGGCTCGGCAGGAAGCAGTCCGATCAGCATCGAGCGCATTTCCCAGGACGGGTTTGAACTCGCCCGATACCTGGTACGGCGCTTCGATCGAGACCGAGTCGTCGTGTTGGGACTGTCCTTCGGCACGATCATCGCGCTCAGGATGGTGACTGCGGAACCGCGCTTGTTCGAGGCCTATGTCGGCACGGGACAATTGGTGAATCGTGCCGATGGTGACGCGTTGGGATATCAGGAAACTCTGCGGGAAGCTCGACGAGTCAACGACCTGGATGCTATTCAGTCCCTCGAGCAAATCGGTCCGCCACCTTGGCCTGATGCGGGCACTTGGAACGCCGCGAAGGGGTGGGCTGGCCGTATGACGAGACCAGAGGACCGTTCGAGCAGCATCAGACTGAATGCCATGATGGCGGACCTGTTGAACCAGGGGTATTCGCCGGACGAGCTGGAGGGCATCTACGAAGGGGCGCGTTACACCGTCAGTCAGCTCCGTCCGCACCTGTCGGACTTCGATGCGCGCGTCTTCGCCTCGCAGCTTGATGTCCCCGTCCTCCTGTTCCAGGGGGAGAACGACCTGAATACGCCGACCGGACTCGCGATGGAGTGGTTCGACGCGCTCGTTGCGCCGCGTAAGGAACTCCGACTCGTGTCCGGGGGAAGCCATGGTGCGTTCTACGCCGATGCGGAGGAGTTCCACGCGTTTGTTGCAGGACGGTTGACTGGATCGAGGAGCCACTAACGGAGTCCGCCTGTGTTGGGGACGTATTGCGGGCAGTGACGGGCCACGCTCTTGAGGCTCATTCTTGCTGGATGGACGGCGTGAGGTTCGATTGTGGCCGAGAGCGACATGGCGGATCGTGGTTGGGTCGGGTTACCGATCGAGCGAGCCGCAAACGCCCTTCGGATCAAGTCACCATTGAATCATGTCGGCTCCGAGATCGGCCAGTGCCGTGTTGGTTTCATAGAGCACGTTCGGGGAGTCCAAGAACGAGGCGCCGCTGGGGTGGTCGCGAACGAGCGCTTTGGTGTCTGGGCAGGAATCGTGTACGCGAAACGGGCAGACGGTCGAGGTGATAACTCCCGCTGTCCTGAGGAAGTCTCGCGCAGGACGGCCCCAGCAAAGAAAGACTGTGGCTTGGTCGAGTTCCGCCAGTCGGAGGGAGATGCGCTGGACCAAGGGTGCCCAGAACGAACGGTGTGCCTTGCGGTGGTGTTGACGATCAGAGTCGTTCCGGGCGATGTGGTTCTCGGACGCGGTCAAGACGGTGTTAAGGAGCAGGACGCCTTGCGCTTCCCAATGATCCAAGGTGGTCTTGGGAGTTGGTAGTCCGACCTCAGGAGTTGTCACCGTCATTGCCTGGCGGAGGCGTCCCCAACCACCAGGACTCATAGCGTAGTTGCGTCCAGGGTGCCGAAAGTCCGCAAGCTGCTGCGCTAGCCGGCGTGAGCTAGGGACTGGGGCCGCGTCCTGCCATCGGCGCAAGTCCCCGGGCTCGAAGGCGCGCCCCGTGGCGCGGTCGAAGTCCGGGTACGGGTCTTCACCCAAAAGTATGACCCGGACCTGACTAGGGGATAGCCTACAGAAGGCGCGAAAAGGCCGGTCGGGATAGACGCGCTCTTGCTCATCAATGTTGACGGCCGGATCGATGGCGTCGTACGCAGGATCGACGGCGTCGAGTAGGGGGAGCCATGTTTCGGGGATCTGGCTTCGCCACTCCTGGAAGCGGTCTTGCATGTGTTGGCGCAGTTGTGGCACGGCTGGAACTCTCGACGGAAGAAGCTGGCGGGATTATCGCTTGGATCGGAGATCAGCGTGAAGGCGAGAAGACGAAGGACAGAGAGGTGCCGTTGGGGCGGGGGTGTTCGTCAACCGTAGTGGCGGAGACGGACGTTTCTCGGACTCTTCGAGGCCGGCCCGGCCCTGAGACGTTGCGAGCTTCGGTGGGCCGAGATCGGGGGTCTGGAAATCAAGCGTGGGAATCATCGTGTGGTTTGGTTCATTTTCTTGACAATCGGGATATGCCACGGTTGGTCGGCGCCTCAAATCATGTGGGACGGCCTGTCGGCAGCCTGTCGGCTTTGAACTGTTGCTGGCCGACCGTAACGTGACGATAAGCTTACGCTGGTTTTCGCATGCAACCGGGAGCGCGTTGCCCAAGCCGATGTTGTAGCGTCCGCCACGGGCAAAGCGTGTTTCATTGCCGCGGACTGGGTCAAGCTAGGCGTCATCGACGTCGGTATCGTTGCGTAGGCCGACGGCGAGATGCGGGGCGACGTTCGTTTCGATGAGGTCGCGCCGCACGCGGGCTGGATTAAACCGGCGCCTGGAGGTGTTTGGGCCGATGACACGCGCTTCTCTGCTCGACAACATTTGCGGGGCTGCGGAATCCGCTCATCGACTGCGCGCGCCAGTGACCTGAGCGCGGTCTTCACCTAACTTCCCGCAGGGGGCTTTGCCGTCAGCCAAGTGATGATTGCGACCGAAAAATCGTCGGGGTCAGTGGGACGTATCGCCGCTGAAATGGTAAACGCCTGTGCTGCAATACTCGGGAGCCTTCCGGAGTGGTTCGGCGACGCCGATGCGGTCTCGGCCTACCTCAACGAGATACCCGCGCTCGATACGTACGTGGCCCGACGCGATGCGGAGGTGGTTGGCTTCGCATCAGTAGAGCGGAGGGGCGCTCACGTCGCCGAAGTCCACGTCATGGGCGTCGCAAGGAAGGAACGAGGCCGGGGGGTCGGGCGGGCATTGTTGAGCCATGTGGTAGCTGACTTGGCGTCTTCGGGAGTCAAGCTATTGGCGGTGCAGACGCTTGGCCCCTCGGACCCAAGCCCGGAATACGCGCAGACGAGGGCGTTCTACGAAGCCATGGGATTTCTTCCGCTTGTGGAGCTCCAACAAGAAGGCTGGACGGACCCAACGTTGATCATGGTCCGGAGCCTGCAGGGGGATTGACTCGCCCAGCAAACCCGGAGAAGCCCGCGCCGAGGGCGGTTTCAAAGTATCGTTTCGACAGGATCGGCCGAATGGCGGTGTGTTGATCCTGGCGTCGACGCAATGGCCGAACCCAGGTTGCGGATCAAGCGAGGCGCGGTAACTTCAGTCCCTCGGGCGACCAGCAAAATGACATCGCTGGGATCCCTGGTTGTATCGTCCCGTGGCTTCGAACCCCAACCGCATAGCCAGTTGGATCGACCTAACGTTTTCGTCCTCGCGCGCCACGCGCGTCAAACAGGCGCGGTAGTTGGCGACAGTGCGCAGGGACGGGGGACGGTTCGGGTTGCGGCGCAGCGCGCCGAGGTTGACCAGGCGCCCCACCGCGGCCTCGGCCTGCCGCTCCGGCGGCAGCGCGGCGCGGAACCTCGGCACCGCCTACGCGCCCTGTCGGCTAGAGCGGTGTCCGGTTCAGTGTAGCGGTCGGCAGGCGAGCGGCGGCGCGGGGCGCCGCTTCGACGGGTGCGGCCTCATGACCCGGGTGGGCACGGCGCCGGTCGGCGCGTTCACGTTCACGGCGCGAATGTCGTTGATGACGGGGCGATCACGGTCGTTCTCGAGCATGGCGCGGACTGACGCCGCTGGCGGGCGGCGCCCGCCCGAGCGCTGGTGCCGGGGCTGAGCGCCGGGGCTCTGAACGAACGAGGCGAAGACTTGAAGGCTCGAGGCGTCATCGAGCTACCGAGCTGGCCGCGGCGCGGCCGTCGGTGCAGGGCGGTAGTGGGATCCGCCGGCCTGCGCCGGGTGATGCATGGCGCATGGCGCGGGTCTTCGGTACTGCGGCGGCATCGCGGGCATTGCGGCGGTATGCGGTATCGCGGTCTTCGCGGCCGTCTGTCACTACCCGGACGTTGTTGCAGGACGTCGCCCGCGCAGAGCGACTCACCGGTGACGGTGCGGGGCAAGGGTAGTGACAGAGGGCAAAAGCGGCCTCCAGGCCTTGTGCGGCAAGGAGATGGCAGGTGGGCTTGCCGCATCGGCGGTAGCGTTTTGCCAGCGAGCCGGATTGCACATCACCGAGCCCGGCCAACTCCCGGACGATGTGTTCGCGTCGTTCGTTCAGTGCCTGCTGCGCCTGCGTGGTCGACATGGAACATCCCTCCATCTACTGACAGCCATAATACTGTCAGACAACCGCGCCAATGTCCCGCCCCCTCTGCCTCCTCACTCATCCGTCACAAATCTGACGTGCACCCAGCGATGTCGGAGAGGTTGACGCGGCCGCAGGGCCGGTGCATAGTTTCGATCGAGACGCACGACGCAAGTCCTGCCCTCTTTCGGAGGCCCGCACCTAGGTGCGGGCTTTTGCGTATCTGGAGGACCGGTTGATCCACCTCGCGTACCTCGACGAGTTCGGCCACGTCGGCCCCTATGTCTCCCGCAGCGACCGGCGGCACAACGACAGCCCCGTGTTCGGTTTCGCCGGCTTCGTGATGCCCGCGGAGGAAGTGCGCGCATTCGGGACCTGGTTCTTCCAGCGCAAGCGCGAGCTGCTGGACTTCGAGATCCGGCGGTCCGGGAAGCATCCCGCGGTGTGGGAGAAGAAGGGATCGAGCCTCTACAGGGCCGCGAACCTGAGCCGCTATCGCGGACTGCGCAAGTTGACCGGCAGGTTGCTGACCAGGATCGAGCAGGGCGGCGGGCACGTGTTCTACGCGGGAATCAGAAAGACATCGAGTCCGGACGCGCACGACGCGAACGCGCTCTACTCGGCCATGCTGCGCGAGTCGATCGGTCGGATGGACGCGTTCTGCCGCGAGGACTGCGATCCGCCGGCGCGCTTCCTGCTGGCGCTCGACGAACATCCCCGCCGCGCGGAACTGCTGACCGCGGTGGGCGCGACATGTACGGCGGCGGCGCGCGGCGCCAGCTGGTCGAGCCGCCCTTCCACCTGGAGAGCCACCGCTACCAGACGGTGCAGGCCGCGGACTGGTCGCGGCCCTGGTGGGCCGCCTCGGGGCGTTCTGGAAGGAGCCGGGCGCGTGGCCGGAGAACGAGGTGTTCGTCCGGTACTTCGGGCGCCGCCTGGCGGACGTTCAGGTCAGAAGCGGGATTCGCGGCTGAGCCTGCACGCCGGAGCCCAGCGCGCGGACGAACCGGACGGACGCGGCGGGGCGCGATTTAGCGTTCTGCGTCGAGTTTTCTGCTCGCGGAGTCCTCGGGGTCGATGGTACGTTGGAGTCGCTTTGCTGCCGGCCTCGTGTCGGCGTTGTCGCGTTCCGGCGCGACGTGAAGCAGGTGTCGGCGAAAGCCGGCGTTGAAGTACCGGGCGGAATACCGTCCACACCCGCAGGGGACCGAATCCTCTGCGGGGCTTCCGGTTCTCTGGCGGGATCCTGCAAGGAGAAAGCCAATGGCACCGGAGGAAGAGCGGTTGGCCGCGGAGTTGAGGAAACTCAACGCGGAAGCGGCTAAGCTGGAGGCGGAAGCGAGCGCAGAAGCTGGTAGCCGAAGCCGGCAGGCAGCGGCACGGCACCGTGACGGACGACGCGAAGTTGGTACTGGCCGCGTTCGCGGCCGGGATCGGAACGTTGAAGGTCGCCGAAAGTCTGGGCTGGCTATAGGAGGAAACCATGTTGAAACGACATGACGTACTGCCGGGCGGGCTCAAGGTCGACCAGGACTGGTGGCGCGCCATCAAGCTGGCCGGTCTGGTCGTGGGCGCCCTCGTGGCGGCCTACGTGGTCAACGCAACGCTCTTGTAACGCGGAACGGCCCTCCCCTTCGGGGAGGGCCCGACCGTCGTCTCCGCAGGCTCCTCGCGCGGGATCCGAACGACCTGCACGCCAGGGAGCGGATTGCCCATCGCAACTCAACTCATGACGACCCTGTCCCCGGCCGCCTGGCGGCGACCTGGTGGCCTCGCAGGCGATCTGGAGTGATGTGACGGTCGCCACAGTGGCCTCGTCCGATACTTGGGCCGCGTTTTCGAGTACCAGGGCATTGTGGGGCGCGATCTCGATGAAGATCTCGGTGGATATGCTGTGCACAAGCGCCGTCATCGTGCGACGGGTGGAGTGGCCGCGGCGGCGGCCCCGGGCAGCCACATCGTCCTTCCCTATGCTGACGTCATCCGCCGACGCATACTAGGGAATCGCTCGCTGACAGGGACGTCGAGGACGACTCATGAGAAACACAGTGCTCCGTCGTTCCGTCGCGCTTGCCGTCATCGTCCTCTGCGCGAATCCGGCCTTCGGACGCGCAGGGGGGTGCGAAGGCGGTGACAGCCGGGCATGGTCGTCAACGCTGCCGGGCGGGGCTTCGGTGTCTTGGCGGATGCGGAGAGACTTGGGGGGGTGTCGCCACGTCACGGCCGTCATTCCTCGGTTCCCGAAGGGCGCAGCCGAAGCGGCTCGCACGCTGGGCGAACTTGCGGAGGCCCTGATGCTGGTGGGCGGCGACTTCTCCCGCGGCGACCTCGTCGGCTTCTGCGTGGCAGCGCTGGCGGGCGGCGACGTGAGCAACAGCCACCACAAGCGTTTCCACGGGCGCTGGTCTTCGGCAACATGCAAGGTCGGCAAGGCCGAACTGACATTGACCCTGTCCGTGGACACGATCTAGGGGAATGTGGCATTGCCACGCCGTCCGCACCATCGCGGATGCGCGCGGCAAGGCGCATGTGCACGTCGTCATCCTCGGACTAGACCACCGGAGCGCCACGCGGGTGGAAGAGCGGGCGTTCAGCTATCCCGACATCAACGGCGAGCCGGAGGACACACGTCACGCGGAGCTGTCCGCCTCTCGCCGCATCCAGAGGCGGGAAGCCAAAGCGGAAACGGGCGAGACGCCACGGCTGAGTGGAGCGACTCCCGGGCACGGACACGCCACGCTCAACGCCGGTGCTGGAACGCCGCGGCAGTGGTCTGCTGCGGGCGTCAGGCGGTGGCGGCGAGATAGTCGGCCCATTGCTGCATGAGCGTCCTGCGGCGATCGAACAGGTCGCTGCGGCGGTAGGCGGCCTCGACGCGGTCACGGTTGACGTGCGCCAGGGCGAGCTCGCAGACTTCGCCCGGCGCGTCGGTGCACTCGGCGGCCCAGTCCCGGAAGCTCGAACGGAATCCGTGCGGCACGGCGTCGATGCCGCGCCCGTGGAGGAGCTTGGCCAGGGTCTGCGCGCGCTGCACGCGCCCGATGGGGGACGGGAACAGGATGCCGTGGCCGTGGGTCAGTTCCCGCCGCGCCTCGTCGAGGACGCGGAGGGCACGGTCGGACAGCGGCACGCGGTGCTCGATGCCGGCCTTCATGCGCTCCGCGGGGATCGTCCAGACAGCGCCTTCCATGTCGATGTCGTCCCAGACCGCTGTGCGGACCTCGCCCGAGCGGGTGGCGGTCAGCACCAGCAACTCGAGGGCGAGCACGGCGCCCCGGTAGGCGTCCGAACCGCGCACCTTGCGGAGTGCGGCGCCCACTTCGGCGTGCGGCAGGGCCTTGTGGTGAACGCGGCGCCCGGCATTGTTCGGCAGCGCGGCCGCAAGCGCCTCGCCGGCGGGGTTGTCGGGACGGTGGCCCTGCGCGACCGCCCACTTCATGACCGCGCCGATGCGCGACCGCACCCGCTTCGCGGTCTCGCGCTTCTCCGTCCAGATCGGCTGCAGGACGGCCATGACGTCGCCGCCGGTGACGGCATCCACCGGCAGGTCGCCGAGCCGGGGCAGGATGTAGTCGCGCAGGGTCGACCGCCAGCTGTCCTCGGTCCTGCCGCCGGGCTTCCAGTTGCCGGCGTGGATGGCCATGACCCTGTCGGCGGCTTCGGCGAAGGTGGGCGCGCCGCGGCCCGAGCGGCGGCGGGATCGCGGCCCTCCGCGATGGCCTGGGCGTTCTCCAGCGCCCGCTGGCGGGCCAGGGCGAGGGTCACGACGGGGTATCGGCCGAGGCCGAGGCTGGTGGGTCTGCCGCCGATGCGGACGCTCTGCGTCCAGCACTTGGCGACGCGGTTGCGGGAGCCGGGCCGGACGAGGAGACTCAGGCCGAGGCCGCCGCGTCCGTCGCCGTAGCGGCCGGGGACGTTGACGGTCTTGACGAAGGTGGCGGACAGCATGGTGGAGCGTTTGATCGGTTTCATGGCGGTTTCCATTACTCGTTCCAGTACGTTGAAGAATCGAGATGGAGTGTGCCGGGGTGGCACGCCAAGCGCCAATAACTTTATGTTTATCAGTTGCTTAAAGAACCTTGGGAGCGATCCCGGAATCCCCTGAACCCCTGATGTTGCGCTAGCGACGGGCGCAACACGTTCGCGATGCTGCCGAGCGGGGACTGGGGCGTCCGGCTCCACGCCTCGGCGTCGCGGCGGGCACGCATCGGCGACACGGTGGAGGTCGCGGTGACCGCCAGGTCGGGCCGCATCGCACACGTCAAGGCGCGGGTCACTGACATCGTCGAGAACGACCACGGCGACCGCCAGGCGATCGGCGAGATCGTCGAGCGCGACAGCGACCGCGGCCGGGAGCCGCACTTCGAGGCTGCGGACGGCGTCACGGCGGCCTGCCCCGTCTGCGGCACCACGGCGTGCGACTCCGGGATCGCCGGCCACTGCACCATCTCGCCGGAGCACCACCCACGCGAGTTCGGCGACATCCCGCTGGCGGACACGCCGCGCGAGGACTTCGACACCCACGTCGAGCCGATTGCGCGCGCACAGGACTGGAACCACTGGTCCGAGGCAAGACACCGCCAACACGCTGATTTAACTACATTTTAGTTCAAGTGTCCAGCGCGGTTACTGCTTGCCGTACTGCATCGCAAACGAGACTTTGATAAGGTGAGCGCAATGTCCTGTCCAATACCGTCGGCCTGCTGCTGCCGTGCGGACCCCGACGCCCCGACGGCGGTCGTTCCTCCCGGCGCCCGGCCGAGACGGACGACTCCGCGCCTCGCGCGACGGGGCGAACCCCGGCTCCGAGCCTGCCGCGCCGTCCCGTCCCGTCAAGGCGGACCCCTGCGGGACGCCGCCGTCCGCGTGCGGCCGGCGTCGGCCTTGACCGTCCGTTCCGGGGCGCGGCGGCCGCGTGGCCATCGGGCTTCGCCCACCACCAGAGAGAATCCAGTGTCCAGCAATCCGCATCCCCCACCGCCCCGGAGGGCATCGACCGCTTCCGCGGCGAGTTCGCCTTCCTGTCCAACTTCCACCGCCATCCGTTCGAGTGGCGCGGCCATCTTTTCGCCACGGCGGAACACGCGTTCCAGAGCGCGAAGTCGCGCGACGAGCGAGAACGGGCGCGCATCCGCGAAGCCGCCTCCCCGGCGGAGGCGAAGCGCCTCGGCCGCCGCGCCGACCTGCGCTGCGAGTGGGAGCGGATCAAGGACGACGTCATGCACTCCGTCCTGCGGGCGAAATTCGCCGTCCCCGAACTCCGCGACGCGCTGCTCGCCACCGGCGACGCCGAACTCGTCGAGGGCAACGCCTGGGGTGACACCTACTGGGGGCGTCTGCGGCGGCCGCGGCAGGAACCAGCTCGGCCGCACCCTGATGCGCATCCGCGACGACATCCGCCGCCGCGCCGGGCGCACCGACGCCCACACATGCCCCTGGCAGCGGTGCCCGCACCGTCCCTCCGGGCACGTCACGCCGCCGGTTCTCGAGGACCAGGCCTCCCACGGAGTAGTCGCCTCGACCTGGCCGCCGGGGGACCGCCCGCCGGTCGTGCCGTCGCTGCACCCAGTGCGCGCCGCCGCCGAGGCCGGCCGCGACGTTCTCGCGGCTGCCCCGCCCACGCCGCGTCCGCGCGGCACCGTGCGCTCCGACTACGACGTCGTCGAGTTCCCGCACGCGCTGATCGCCGCGCAGCTCGACGCCGCGCAGGAGGAGGGGTACGGGTACGGCTACGAGCACGCCATGGAGTCCGCCTGCGAGCGGTTGCGCGAGAACGGCCGCCTGCCGGCCGCCACCGCCGCGCTGCACTGCCTGGCCCGCCGGCATCCCGATCTCTTCGCCGACACCGTCCGCTACCTGTTCGGCGTCGACCGCGACATCGCCGCCGCGGTGACCGAGAGCGTGCGGCTCGGCCACGCCCTCGACGAGCCCCTCGACGCGGCGCTGAACGCGGCCGGGACCGCGGAGGCCGCGCCATGAGGCTGCACCGCATCGTCGGCCGCGCGCGCATGTGCGGCCCCAGCGCGATGTCCGCCGTCACGGGCCTGCTCACCCACGACTGCTCGGCGCTCCTGCGCGAGGTCACCGGGCGGACACAGATCCACGGCGTGCAGGGCTACGAGCTCATGGCTGCCATGGCGCTGGCCGGCTGGCGCTGCGAGCGCACCCTGCACCGCGGCGCTTCGCGTCCGACGCTCGCCGCCTGGCTGCGCGGGCACGACACCTTCGCCGACTCCTTCGTGCTGGTCATGCGACGCCACTTCATCGCGCTCGGCGACGGCGAGATCGCCGACAGCGGCTGGATGTACGACCGCCGGCCGCAGCCCGCCGCCACCGCGCCCGCACCGCCGCGTGCGCGTGCGCCAGACCATCGCATGCCGCCGCGAGTAGCGCGTCCGACGCCATCCGCGGGGGCGGGCGCCTTCCGCCGAGCCTGGTCCGCGCCCGCCGCCGTCAAGGGCGGCCCTGCGGGTGCCGCCGACCACCGGCCGCCCGACCGAAGCGGGAAGGGGCGCGGAAGGGGCGGCAGCCTTGACTGGCGGCTTGCCGGCGCGGACCCCCGGAACGCGGAGAGCGCCACCCCACGAGGAGATTCCATGAACCGTCAGCCTTCCATCGAACCACCCGCAGCCATCGGCAACGCCAACCGCACTTTCGCCCCTCTTTGCCGAGACCTGGCCGCCGAGCAGCTCCGTCCGGAGGACTTCGACCCCGAAGTCGTCTCCCGACTGCGCGAGGCGCCGGCCCGGACCGAGCCCCACCCTGGTTCGTTCGCCTACGCCGGCGTCGGGTCGCGCCGCACGCCGCCGGACATCCTCGACGCCATGGCCGACATCGCGCAGACGCTCGGCGACGCCGGAACGGCGCTGTCCACCGGCGGCGCCCATGGCGCGGACAAGGCGTTCGAAACCGGCGCGTTGCGCACCGACGCGCCGATCACCGTCCACGCGCCCTGGCCCGGCTACAACGGCTACCGGCCGGGGCGCGATCCCGAGACCGACATCGACATCGTGCATCCGAAGTCCACGAAGACCGTCGCAGGCCACGGCTACGCGGACCTCGCGCGGGAGCACCACCCGCGGTGGAACCGCTGTAGCCGCGGCGCCCGCACGCTGTTCGTGCGCAACGTCTCGATACTGGCCGGGGCGGTCGACGACGGCGGAACGCTGCCGGTGCGCGCGGTGATCGCCTGGACGCCGAACGGGCTCGCGGTCGGGCGCGAGGCGGGCGGCACCGGCCACACGCTCAGGACCGCCGCGTCGCTCGACATCCCGTGCGTCAACCTGTCCCCGCGCACGCCGCCCGAACGCAACGCCGCCGCGCTCGCCGCCGTTCCCCGCGTCGTCCGCGAAGCCGTCCTCGGGCGGGTGCCCGGGCTGCCGAGGTAGGCCGCCGTGCACGATTCCCCCTACACCCTCGACGAGCGCGCCGCCCGCGCCGCCGGGGCCGTGGTTCGCGGCGCAGAGCTGCGCCTGCCGTGCCCTGTCCACAACAGCTCCCCGGAGACGCTGGCGATCCGCCAAGGCGACCGCGCGCCGGTCTGGCACTGCCACGCCGGCTGCAACCCGGTCCACGTCCGCGAAGCGCTGCTCGCCGCGGGGATCCTCCTGCGCGAGCGTTCCCCGTCTCCCGGCCCCCCGCCGCGTCCCGCGGACGACCGTTCGCCGCCGCGCTGGATCGCCCGGGTCTGGAATCGCGCCGCACCCATCGCCGGCACGCTGGCGGACGATTACCTCCGCGCCCGCGGCCTGGCGCCGCCATGGACGGCGGCGTCCTCGCCGTGGCCGAAGGCATCGAAACCGCGCTCGCCTACGCGGCGCTCACCGGTCGTGACCGCATTGGGTGGTATCTGCACCTGTTGGACACCGCTGTTGGACACCGCGCAGCATGATCCGCTCAAGTACGAGCCCGCCGTGCCACAAGCGATACCCGAAGACAGTGGATCGGAAACCGGAGAGGAGGTTCACGGCTGGAGTGTCATCGAAACGGGGCAATCAGATGGGGCAAAGTGGAGAAGCTAATGATGAGCATCGTATTCGTTGGGCTCGGCAACTACGCCGACTAAGCAAGCTGGCCGAATGCCGACAGGGTGACAGGACGGCTTGGCTGGGGCAGGAAGCGTTGCCGAAAGGCAACGGTTCTTGTGGCGCTAGGAGCCTGCGCCGTAGAACGGCGCCGGCTCCTAGCCGAAGTGGCGAGCGGAAGCGAGCCCGAAGGCCAGCAGTTGCGCAGCAACTGCCGACGCGCCCGTCAGGGCGCGCTAGCGCGCCCTTGCGGGCGCGTTGGCAGTTCGCTTCGCGAACTGCTTGGCCTTCCGGGCGCGTCGGCGGGACGTCCTCCCTGTGGAGAAGCTGCCGTGCTCTTTGGTGGTCGGCAGGTGATGGAGGAGCCTTCAGCCGGGGAAGCATCCCCGACCGCTGACGCGTAAGGAAGTGCCGGCAATTCCCCCATCGCTGGGGGCGTACTTCCATGCAAGGATTGCGGGGTGTGGGTTTCGGCATCCGAAAGTGCGCGGCAGGTCTGGTAGCGTAGGGTTGCGGAGTTCGCAGGAGGGGAGACATGCCGCTTCGGGGCAAGCTGGGCTTCAACATGAAGCTCTCGTTCGGGGTCGGGCAGGCTGCGGAGGGGTTCTTTGGTGCCGCCTACGGCACGTTCCTGATCTTCTACTACAACCAGGTTCTTGGGATGCCGGGCACGTTGGCTGGGGCCGCCGTGGGCATCGCGCTGGTGGTGGATGCGTTCACCGATCCCCTGGCTGGCTCGCTTTCCGACCACTGGAACTCGCGCTACGGACGGCGGCATCCGTTCATGTATGCGTCCATCCTGCCGCTCATGGTGTCGTTCTATTTCCTGTTCTTCCCGCTCGTCACTAGCGACATGGGGCTGTTCGTGTGGCTCGTGGTGTTCTCCAACGCCACGCGCACGGCGATGTCGCTCTATCACGTGCCGCACATCGCCCTCGGCGCCGAGATGAGCGAGGACTACGACGAACGCTCGAAGCTCGTGGGCTATCGGATGTTCTTCGCCAACGTCGGCGGGCTGCTCACGTTCGCGCTCGGCTTTGGCTACTTCTTCCTGCCGACGCCTGAGTTCGAGAACGGCCAGCTCAACGCGGCTTCCTATCCGCCCTTCGCCATTCTCCTGGCGGTGCTCATGGGGATCACGATCTTCTGGAGTGGCTGGGGAACGCGGGCTGCGATCCCGCACCTTCCCACCGTGCCCGCCGGGCCGCGCCTGAGCATCGGCAAGGTGTTTTGGCGTGTGCTGGTGGACATCGCCGCCGCCATGCGCAGCCGATCCTTCCGCTGGCTGTTTCTTGGGGTCTTGATCGTCTTCGTCATGGTGGGGGTGAACGGGGGACTGGATCTCTACATCTTCACCTATTTCTGGGAGCTGGACCGGGTTTCGCTCCTGACCGTGATCCTGGCCTATCCGGTCGGCGTGATGCTCGGTTCGTTCTTCTGCCCTGCCTTCTTCAACCGCTTCGGCAAGAAGGCGGGGCTGATGTTCGGCGCCTGTTCGTGGCCGCTGTGGCAGACGCTGCCCATTGTCGCGCGGCTGCTCGACTGGTTCCCGGAGAACGGGGACCCGATGCTGGTTGTGCTGCTGGTGGCCATCAAGGTAGTTCAGGGCGCCTGCACCGTGCAGGCGAACGTCGCTTTCGGCTCGATGGTGGCGGACATCGTGGACGAGCACGAATACGAGACCGGCCACCGTCAGGAGGGCATCTTCTTCGCCGCCAGTTCCTTCTCCGCCAAGGCCACCTCCGGCATTGGCAACGTCATCGCCGGCATCGCCCTCGACATCATTGCATGGCCGCGTGGCGCGCACATCCGCACCGCCGCCGACGTGCCGCCGGAGACGCTGGTGAATCTTGGACTCGTCTATGGCCCCATCGTCGCGGCATTCGGCTTCGTCTCGGTGTGGTGCTATACCCATTACCGGCTGACGCGGGAGCGGCATGCGGAGATCCTCGATGTGCTTTCGCGGCGGCGCGAGGAAGCATTGGCCACGGGCCAGCCGGCGGCGAGTGGCGCTCGGTCGGCATAGACCGAAGGGCAAGGCTGGTGAATGTGAGGGGCATGGTGCCTTGGGGCGTCGTCATTGCGACGCTGGTGGCCGCAACGGCGGTGGCCGAAGTGGTCGTGATGGATGAGCGTGGGTTCGTGTCCAGGCATCGGCTCGAAATTGCGGCAACTCCGGCGCAGGTGTTCGAGGCGCTTGCGAAGGAAACCGGAGCCTTCAGCCGGGGAAGCATCCCCGACCGCTGACGCGCAAGGAAGTACCGGCAATTCCCCCATCGCTGGGGGCGTACTTCCATGCAAGCCTGGTGGGACCCGGCGCACACCTATTGGGGCGACACCTCGCGTCTGAAGCTCGACCAGGACTGCGGTCCAGGCCTTTGCGAGACATCCGCCGACGGGAGCTTCGTCATCCACATGCGCATTGATGCATATCGGCCCGGCAGGAGCCTTCAGCCGGGGAAGCACCCCCGAACGCTGACGCGTAACGAAGCACCGGCATTTCCCCGTCGCCGGAGGCGTACTTCCATGCAAGCCTCGTGTTGAGCGGCGGTCTCGGCCCGCTGCAGCCCCTTGGCGGGGCGGCAAGCATGTCGTTCAACCTCGAAGCGACGGAGCAGGGGACGCGGCTTGATTACCGCTACGTCGTGAACGGTCGCGATGTGGAGGAGTGGGCAGAGCCGGTGGACCGGGTGCAGGGCGGGCAGCTCGACCGCCTCAAGCGCTACGTCGAAACCGGCGTGCCGGTGGCCACGATGGACTAGCGCCGCTTCGCGGCGCTTAAGGCAGTTTCGCTGGCGCGAAAACTGCGAAGGGAAGTACGCAACCGTTCTCCAGCTCGACAGTTTCTGCGGCGCTTACCTCCTAGCCGAAGGCGCGAGCAAATGCGAGCCCGAAGGCCAGGCAGTTCGCGAAGCGAACTGCCGACGCGCCCGCAAGGGCGCGCTGGCAGCCTGTCGGACTTCGGACGGCGCAAGCTGGCCGAATGCCGACAGGGTGACAGGACGGCCTGGGCTGGGGCAGGAAGCGTTGCCGAAAGGCAACGGTTCTTGTGGCGCTGGCTTCGCCGTCAGGCGCATTGCACCCCGCGTTTCGGACCCAATCCGGGCCAAATCGACCGGCAGACCCGTCCAGTCGAGGGGGCTGAAGACCAAAATGAGAATTGCCGCTTGTGGCGCTGACGCCTATCAGAACCTGCCCTTCTCTGGTAGGTTATGCCGCTTTGCGGCGTCGGGGCGGCCAGTTCGCTCGCGGCCCGCGACACTGACAAGCAAATCGCTCAAGGGGAGTTTCATGGGTACTGTTTCCGGCGCGGCTCTCATGGCGCGCAGCCTCAAGGCGCAGGGCGTCGACTACATGTTCGGCATCGTCGGCTTCCCCGTGCAGGGTGTTGCCGCCGAGGCGCAGAAGGCCGGCATCACCTACATCGGCATGCGCAACGAGCAGGCGGCAAGCTATGCGGCACATGCGGCCGGCTACCTCACCGGCCGCCCGCAGGCGTGCCTGACGGTATCGGGCCCCGGCGTCATCCACGCTTTCGCCGGCCTTGCCAACGCCAAGGAGAACTGCTGGCCGATGATCCTCATCGGCGGCGCGTCGCCGGTGTACCAGAACGGCATGGGCGCGTTCCAGGAGGAGCGCCAGACCGAGCTCGCCGCGCCCTACTGCAAGTTCGCGCATGACATCGAACACGCCGCGCGCATCCCCTTCTATGTCAACAAGGCGGTGCGGCATTCCATCTACGGTCGCCCCGGCCCGGTCTATCTCGACTTCCCGGACGACATCATCCGCGCCGAGGTGGACGAGGACGAGATCGTCGATGCGCCGCGGGTGCCGGCGCCGCCGCGCACGCTGGCGGACCCCGATGCCGTCGAGGCGACGCTCGATGCGCTCGAAGGCGCGGAGCGTCCGCTGGTGGTGGTGGGCAAGGGCATGGCTTGGTCCCGTGCCGAGGACGAAGTGCGCGAGTTCATCGAGCGCACGCAGCTGCCCTTCCTCAACTCGCCCATGGGCAAGGGCACCATGCCGGACGACGATGCGCTCTCGGTGGGGGCGGCGCGCAGCACGGCGCTCAGGGAAGCGGACCTCGTGGTGCTTCTCGGCGCGAGGCTCAACTGGATCATGCACTTCGGCCTGCCGCCGCGCTTCAACAAGGACGTGCGGGTGATCCAGCTCGACATCCAGCCGGAAGAGATTGGTTCCAACGTGCCCGTGGAAGTGGCCTTGGTGGGCGACGGCAGGGCCGTGGTGGGTCAGCTCAACCGGGCCCTCGACAACCGCCAGTGGTTCTACCCGGCGGAGACCGAGTGGCGCGACACCCTGAAGGCGAAGGCGGAAGCGAATCTCAAGGCCGTGCAGCCGATGATCGACGACGACGCGGCACCCACCAACTACTACCGCGCCTATCGCGACATCGTGGACTGGCTGCCCGACGACGCCATCATCATCGGCGAGGGCGCGAACACCATGGACATCGGTCGCACCCAGATGCCGAACCGTCGCGCCAGGCACCGGCTCGACGCCGGCACCTACGGCACGATGGGCGTCGGCCTCGGCTTCGCCATTGCTGCGGCGGTGACGAATCCGGACAAGCCGGTGGTTTCCGTGCAGGGCGACTCCGCGTTCGGCTTCACGGGCATGGAGATCGAGACGATGGTGCGCTACAACCTGCCGGTGAAGCTCATCGTCCTCAACAACGGCGGCATCGGCGGCGGCATCGGCCCGCTCAAGGAAGGCCAGACCGTGCCGCCCGGCATCCTCACGTACGGCGCCCACTACGAAGGCATGCTCGAAGCCCTCGGCGGCAAGGGCTTTTACGTGGAGGACCCGAAGGACCTGCCCGCTGCGCTCAACGAGGCGATGGCCTTCGACGGCCCCACCCTCATCAACGTGCCCCTGAACCCCCGGGCCGGCCGCAAGCCGCAGGAGTTCGGCTGGCTCACCACTTGAGACGAAGCGGCGCGGCCGGCATTTCGCCGGCCGCGTTTTTCGTTTTGGGGGAGCGGCGTTTCTGGAGGGAGAGCATCCTGCCCTCCACGCGCGCCCGCAAGGTGCGGTCTCGTCCAGAATGTGGCTATTGGATAACCCTTTGATTTTCCAACCATGCGCATTGGGTGGCCGCGTCGTGGCGTGGCGCAGTCCCATCGACGCGGCCTGCCCACCTCCGAAGAGGCCGAGGACGGTTTCTTCGACTCCCGCCAAGGGGGGGGATAGGGAAAGGCACACGTCTCCAGCGCCACAGGAACCGTTGCCTTCCGGCAACGGTTCCTGCCCCAGCCCAAGCCGTCCTGGCAGCCTGTCGGCATTCGGCCAGCTTGCGCCGTCCGAAGTCCGACAGGCTGCCAGGGAAAGAGCCCGCTTCCCGGCCATGCTCTCTGGAGGTCAGTCGCGCAGCAGCTCGTTGATCGAGGTCTTCGAGCGCGTTCGTTCGTCCACGCGCTTGATGATGACCGCGCAGTAGAGGCCTGGGCGCGGGATGCCGTCCTCGCCGGCGCCGCTGGCGAGGGCGCCGGACACCACCACCGAGTAGGCCGGCACGCGGCCGTAGTGGATCTCGCCGGTGTAGCGGTCCACGATCTTGGTGGACTGGCCGATGAACACGCCCATGCCCAGCACCGCGCCTTCTTCCACCAGCACGCCCTCCACCACTTCCGAGCGGGCGCCAATGAAGCAGTTGTCCTCGACGATCACGGGCTCCGCCTGCAAGGGTTCGAGCACGCCGCCGATGCCGGCGCCGCCGGAAATGTGGCAGTTCTTGCCGATCTGGGCACAGGAACCGACCGTGGCCCAGGTGTCCACCATGGTGCCGCTGTCCACGTAGGCGCCGACGTTGACGAAGCTCGGCATCAACACGACGGACGGGGCGATGTAGGCGGAGTGGCGCACGGTGGCGGTGGGCACGGCGCGAAATCCTGCGGCGCGGAAGGTGGCCTCGTCCCAGCCGCGGAACTTCGATGGCACTTTGTCCCACCAGTCGCCGGTGTCTGGGCCGCCTGACACCGGGCGCATGTCGTTCAGGACGAAGCTCAGCAGCACCGCCTTCTTGAGCCACTGGTGGACGTGCCATTCGCCACCCACCTTCTCGGCGACCCGGGCGCGGCCGGCGTCGAGGTCGGCAAGTGCCTGCTGCACCGCCTCGCGAACCTCGCCCTTGGTGTCGAAACTGAGCTCCGCCTGGTTCTCCCAGGCGTCGTCGATGATGGCTTCCATGCCGGCCATGCCACGGTTGCCCTCCAAGGGCAGCAAACTGAAGGAGACGCGATCGTAACCCGTCGAGAGGTTCACCGCTTTACACCGCTGGCCTCACCTTCCGATAATGGAGGCCGTCGACGCCTTCGCTGGGCCCCGGGAGTGCAACCAACATGATCGACGAACTGCGCCAGTGCGTTGAGAGCGCCATCGCCGGTGCGGCCGTGGAGGTCTCCGGCGAGGGGAACCGCTTCGAACTCCGCGTCGTCTCCGACACCTTCGAGGGGCTTGGGCGGGTGAAGCGCCAGCAGGCGGTTTACGGCGCCATCCGGCAGCACATCCAGTCGGGCGCGGTCCACGCGGTCACAATCCGGGCGTTGACGCCAGCCGAAACCGAGTGATCCGTCGTCTGCACAGCGATGCGGACGGGTTCGCCGCCGAACTCGACGCGCTCTTGGCTTGGGACGTTGCCCAATCTCCTGCCGTCACCGGCGCCGCCCAGAACATCATAGAAGACGTGCGCGAGCGCGGCGATGAGGCGCTGCTCGAACACACCCGCCGTCTCGACCAGTTGGACGCGCCAGACATCGCCGCCCTCGAGCTGCCGGCGGAGGCCCTCGAAGCGAGCTACGCCCGGCTTCCCCGAGCGGATCGCGAGGCGCTCGAAGGCGCGGCGCGGCGCATCCGTCGCTATCACGAGGCGCAGCCGGATGGCGCGTTCGAGATCACCGACGAAGATGGCAATGCCCTGGGCCTGCGCGTGACGCCTCTCGACCGCGTGGGCGTCTATGTGCCGGGAGGACAGGCCGCCTATCCTTCCACGGCGCTCATGACCATCGTGCCGGCCCGGGTTGCCGGCGTCGGCGAAGTCATCGTCACCACCCCGACACCGGGCGGCCAGCGCAGCGATCATCTGCTGGCTGCGCTGTTCATCGCGGGACCGGACCGCGTGTTCACTGTCGGCGGCGCCCAGGCCATCGCGGCGATGGCGTGGGGTACCGAAACCGTGCCGCAGGTACACAAGATCGTCGGCCCCGGCGGCGCCTTCGTCACGGCGGCGAAGCGGCTGGTGTTCGGCCCGGTCGGCATCGACTCGCTTGCCGGTCCGAGCGAAGTGGTGGTGATCGCCGATGGCAGCGTTGCGCCCACCTGGACTGCCCTTGATCTCTTGGCGCAAGCCGAACACGATGCCGATGCCCAAGCCATCCTGCTGTCGCCGGACACGGATCATCTCGATCGTGTCGAGCAAGCGGTGAGCGAGGCACTGCGGTCGCTGTCGCGAGCGCACATCATCCGCGACTCCCTCGCCTCTCGAGGCGCACTCATCCACACCCGCGACCTTGCCGAAGCCTGCGCGATCGCCAACCGCATCGCTCCCGAACACCTGGAACTCGCGCTGCGCGAGCCGGAGGCGATGCTGCCGAGCATTCGCCATGCCGGCGCCATCTTTCTGGGCGGCCATGCAGCGGAGGTGATCGGCGACTACAGCGCCGGCCCCAGCCATGTGCTGCCGACCTTCGGCACGGCACGCTATGCATCGCCCCTCAGCGTCACGGATTTCCAGAAACGCAGTTCGCTCGTGTACTGCCATGCCGCCGGCGTGCAGGGGCCGGCACGCCTGGCGGCGACGGTGGCGGATGCCGAAGGGCTGTCGGCCCACGCCGCCGCAGCCCGCGCCCGCATCGCCGGCTTCGACGACAACCGCCCTTGACGCGAAAACGGTCTGAGCAGTTGATGCGGCCCTGGTTAGCGGCTCGGCGTAGGGCGAACGGCCACCGCCGCTCGCACGGTGAGTTCTGCGGTGCCCCGGCGCAGGCGGATGGTGAGGGTGGCGCCCGGTTCGGTGGCACGCATTCGCTGTACCACGGAGCGCATCGACGTGGCTGTCTGACCGTTGATGGCGAGGATGATGTCGCCGGCGAGGATGCCGGCTCCGGACGCCGGAGTCCCCGGCAGCACCCGTGCAACCACGAGGCCTCCCGGACCGGCAGCAAGATCGACGCCGAGCCAGCCCCGTTCCACGCGGCCGTTGGCGATGATCTGATCCAACACGTCGAAGGCGAGTTTCGAGGGGATGGCGAAGCCGATGCCGACGCCCTCGGCGCTGCCGTCAGGACTGTAGATGAGGGTGTTGACCCCCACCATGCGGCCTTCGGAGTCCACCAGCGGGCCGCCGCTGTTGCCGGGATGTACCGCGGCGTCGGTCTGGATGAAGTCGTCCCAAGGGCTCGCGCCGATGCCGTAGCGCCCCTTGGCACTGACGATGCCGAGGGAGACCGTCTGGCCGACATTGAACGGATTGCCGATAGCGAGCACCACGTCTCCGACCCGCAAGACGTCCGAATCGGCCCGTTCGATGGCGGCAAGGCCGTCGCCCGCAACCTTGATGACGGCAAGGTCGGTTTCCAAATCCGTGCCCACCACCGCCGCTTGCGCCTGCCTGCCGTTTGGAAACGCCACGAGAATGTCGTCCGCGCCGGCGATGACGTGGTTGTTGGTGAGGATGTAGCCATCTTCCCGCGCCATGACGCCGGAACCGAGCGAGCTTCTCATGCGCCCGGAATCTTCGCAGAGGCCCCGAAATCGCGGCAGGCCACAGATGGGGTGGCGATAGGCCGCGACCACCTTGCGGGAGAAGATGTTGACCACGGCCGGCGCGGCGCGATCGACCGCATCGGCGAATCCGTCGCCGGCGGGGGGCGGTGCGCCGCGCAGCCACAGCACGATGATGACGCCCACGAGGCCACCGCCGAGGACCGGCAACGCAACATAGCGCACGTAGCGTGCGTAATGCGCTCGATGGGAGAGTTGCGACATCAAGACGGTCCGGGCGTCGAGCGGAATGGCGATTATAGGTGGCGGTGCAGCGTCGCATCAGTGCCGCATGGGAAGGTTCGGTGACGCCAGGCGAGCTGCATCGCAAGAACATCGAAGCGGGCTTCGATGCGGATCCGGCGCAGCTTGCGGTGGTCGAAAGGCTGGATGCGCTGCATCGACGCCTGGCCGGGGATGCACATGCTCGGCGTGGCTTGGGCCGCCTGCTTGCGCGGCGGCGCGCGCCGGTGCGGGGCATGTACCTATGGGGCAGCGTCGGGCGCGGCAAGACCTATCTCATGGACCTTCTGCACGAATCGGCGCCCGGTGACCGATTGCGACTGCATTTCCATCGCTTCATGCAACGGGTTCATGCCGATCTCGGCCATCTCGCCGGCAAGTCGGACCCGTTGCGCGATGTGGCGGACGGCATCGCCGCCGAGGCTCGTCTCTTGTGCTTCGACGAGTTCTTCGTCTCCGACATCGGCGATGCCATGATCCTGGCGGAGTTGCTGCATCACCTGTTCGAGCGCCGGGTCACGCTTGTGGCCACTTCCAACGTCGAGCCATCGCTCTTGTATGAGAATGGATTGCAAAGACGGCGCTTCCTGCCGGCGATCCGACTCATCGAAAAGCACTGTGATGTGGTGGCTATGGGCGGAGAGGTGGACTTCCGCCTGCGCGTGCTGCGCAAGTCGGAAATCTACCGGCGCGCCGCAGACGATGCCGGTCTCGAACGCAGCTTCCGTGAGCTTTGTCCAGGACTTGCCGAGCGGGATGCACAGTTGCACATAAATGGCCGCTGCATTCTGGCCCGGCAGCGGGGCGAAGATGTGGTTTGGTTCGAGTTTCCCGAAATCTGCGACGGACCGCGCAGTCAGAACGACTACATTGAGCTTGCGCGGGAGTTCCATGCCGTGGTGGTGAGCGGCATACCGGTGTTCACGCCGACTACGGAGGATCAGGCGCGACGTTTCATCAGCCTCATTGACGAATTCTACGATCGCAATGTGAAGATGCTGTTTTCCGCCCATGCTCCGGTGGAGCGGTTGTATCAGGGCGAGCGACTGGCGTTTGAGTTCCAGCGAACCGAAAGCCGAATCATCGAGATGCAGGGCGAGGAATATCTCTCCCGCACCCACCGAGCCTGAACCAACGCTGGCGGTTCCTTGCCCGGAGTGCCTGCCCTCCAAGGACACCGCAGGTCAGGGAATCAACAGTTGGCGACTCCAGCCATCGGCTTCGCGCTCGAACAGGCGCCGATCATGCACCCCCGATTCATTGTCGAGGGCAAGTCGATCGACCCGCACCGGATCAAGGAAGAAGCCAAGGGCATTGACGGGCGCGGTGGCGGATTCCATCTGTGCCAACCGGGCGAGCAGTGTTTCTCGATCCGCCACGGCACTGCCTTGTGGCACACGTTCATACAGCCAATCGAATCGCTTGGCTGAGAGGGGGCGAAGCTGCCAGCTTTCCCGCACGATGTCGGGGTCCATGGCCTCTAGCTGGCAGGCGATTCGATACTGCACGCCGAGGCTTGGCAACCACACGAGAACACTGACGCACTCGCTTTGGCCGAACTCGCCCGCCTTGGGGCTGGTGCCGTTGGCGAAAATGGCAAGCCGAGTGTCGATGTCTCGCAACACCAGCACCCTTGCCTGCGGTTCGCCGTTCGCATCGACGCTGGCGACTACGCAAAGACTGGCATTGCCGTCCCCCTGCTTCCAGGCGCTTGCGCGATCGCGCCCGAGAGCGGCAATGGGGTCCGTCGAGTCCAGCATGGACACTCCTTGCATGACCTCCATATGACCTTCCCCTCCACACACGCGCCCGCGCAATGCACACGGAAGCTGCGTGGCTACAGATGGGAAGGGCGACCGGCTGCCTCGGCAATGCCCTGTCAGACGCCTCCCCTGGTGTCGGTGCCGGATTCCGGTGCGGCGTCGGCGACCGCATCCTCAGCCGGCGCGGCTTCGAAAGGGGCGTCCTCGGCTTCAGCGGTGGCTTCCGCAGCGGCCGCACCGCGACGGCGACGCGGCGTTGGATTGCCACGCGGGTCGGCCGGGTCCTTGGTGGCGGCAAAGACGATCTGATACTGGATCTTCTCGTCGAAGCCAGCATCCTCCATGATTTGGTTGATCTCCTTGCGGATGTCGGAACGCGACACGTTCTCCTTGTAGAACCGGTCGCGGATGTAGTCAATTCGCTTTCGACCGTTGGGAAGCATCACGGCGCGCCCCCTTCCGCGCGCACGCGCAGGCATGACCGGAGACGGTGCTGCTGCCGGCTCGGTTTCTGCCGGAGCGGGTGCAGGTTCGGCGGCGGGCGCAGGTTCGGCGGCGGGTGCAGGCGCGGCTTGGACGACCGGCGCTGGCGCCGGCCCGCTGGCCTTGCGGGCGACCGTGGCCATGTCCCGCTGGATCTCGCTCAGGCGAAATGCAATGTCGGGCATCTGATCGGCCACGCGCCATGCAAAGTAGGCGATAATCACGCCCAGCACGGCGATGATGATCAGCAGGATTTCTTCCATGAGTAAACTCCCCTCGGCTCTTTGGGATGGATGCCTTGACAAGGCGATGTTGCGAGAAGCTTGTGAACGCAGCCTCGTGGCGACGAGGCGCGAAGCATAGCACTTCGCCCAATCGGTGCAACCCTCGGTGAAGAAATCAGTCGGTTTTTCCGGCTGCGACATGGAACTGTCGGCACTTGTCGGCACTGGAGGAGAGGGTACAAAGCGATGCCTTTGCCGGCTGCATTTATTAACAGGTTGGAAGACGAACTCGGCAGGAGCCAGGCCGAGCGGATTGTGGCAAGTATGTCGCAGCCGAAGCGCACGGCTTGGTGGATCAATCCCTTGCGGCCAACGTCAGCGGCGTCGCTACCGCAGGGAGAGCCACTGCCAGGGTTGCCGGATGTAATGACTTGCGAGCCGGGCCGGCGGCAAGTCGTCGTTCGCCACCCGGCTGCGACTGCGGGAAGCATCTATCCCATCAATCCATCGAGTGTGGTTGCGGTCGAGGCCCTCGCTCCCGTTCCGGGGGAAGAGATTCTTGACCTCGCGGCTGCGCCTGGAGGCAAGTCGATACTGATTGCCGCGAAGATGAACAACACGGGCAGGCTGGCGGCGGTAGAGTCCGTTCGCAAGCGGTTTCTGCGAATGCGTGCCAATCTGCATCGTTGCGGGGTCACCGTGTCGAAGTGCTATCTCGACGATGGCAGGAAAACCGGCAACAAGACACCCGAACGCTTCGATCGTGTGCTGCTCGACGCCCCTTGTTCCTCGGAAGGACGCTTCCGCGCCGACGACGTGGGCACTTCCTGTCGCTGGCGACCCCGCAAGGTGGCGGAGACGTCCCGCAAGCAACGGACGCTCATCGACTCCGCGTTCCGCTGCCTGAAGCCCGGCGGCGTATTGGTGTATTGCACCTGCACCTTCGCCGTTAGGGAAAACGAGGAAGTGGTTGAGTCGCTCCTGTCGCGCCACGCCAACGCGCAACTGGCCCCCTTCCGCTTCGAAGGCGCTCCTGGCGAGGAAGGGGCCTTGGCTGGCACTCTTCGCATTGTTCCCGGCCACATCTTCGACGGCTTTTTCGTTGCTGTGATCCATAAGGGCCTTTAGGAGCCTTCAGCCGGGGAAGCATCCCCGACCGCTGACGCGTAAGGAAGTGCCGGCAATTCCCCATCGCTGGGGCGTACTTCCATACAAGATCGAGGTGCTCTGATTTCGATTGTCTCTCTTCGCCGGGAATCGTCGAGGGCGGTGGCAACGCCCCGCGGCGGGTGGGGCATGCCCTCCCTGCGGTGAGATCAGTGCATGATCGAAATGGCTTTTGCCGTGAAACGTCTGCCTCCGAGGAGATTGGGCACTAAGGGTGCGGCCACCGCGCGCGATGGGTTGTGGTCGGCATGATCCGCGCCGCGTGCGGCGGACGACGACCCGCGTGTGGGCGGCCCCGGTTCGTGGCCCTGCGGCGGGCTGTCGTCGCGAGGTTCGCCAGGCGGGCGCCCGGTTGACGGCCATGGCACCGTCGGGGCGCTCTTCGAGATGGCCGAACGCGCCGAGCCTGGCGAGCCATCGCGGCGCGCGAGGGCCTCCAGTCCACGTTCGCCACGATCGCCCAGCCCTGCCCCGGGCTCGGCCTTCGAACTCATCGAAACGATCCTCGACCAACTCACCCAGCTTCATCCCGACGACCCCAAGGCACAGTGACACGCCTCGTTGGCCCAACCACTCACAACGTCCTCCGCCGACTTGCAGCCCTCCTCCGCCTTTAGCACACTGCCTTGCGCCACAACCCAACATGAGACTCCACTTTGCCGCGTCCCAACCGCCGCCGCTCGCATCGCCGCCGCTCCCACAACGAGAAGCGACGTCTAATGCCCATCCCGCCGAACGACCTCATCGAGCGGATGCTGGACACCGTCCACTACGAAGGCAGCTCCAAGCACAAGCTGCACCCACATCTTTTCCGTCTCGAGCCTTTCAATGGCGACCGGGACGATGCCACCTTGTGCGACGAAGCCGACTTTCGGCCCGACCAGATGGCCGACATTCCGACTTTGCTTCAACGCGGCATCCGCGCCGGCCTGATCGGCCACACCGAGCGTGTCCTCTGGACGGTAGCCGACGACGGGTGGATCTTCGAGGCCCGCGAGACGAACCGCGAAACCGCCCGGTTCCACGGCTACCCCGTCCTTCCGGAAGAGTCCATCGGGCGCCTTGTGTTCGACCGTTTCGCCAACTGGGCAAATGCCCGCGGCGCGCGCGCCGACCGCGCCGCCGCCGACACATGCCGACTCCGGCACGACTTCCGGTGACCGACCGATTCCAAATTCTCATCGAACCCCGGCCGGCCGCTGGCGACCCGGCGACGCGACGCCTGGCCGTCCGCCTCGGCGACGCCTGGCTCACCCAACTGATCCGCCGCGGCAGCGACCGCCCCGACCGCTGCCTCGAAGCGCCCCCTCTGCCACTCGCGTTCTGGTTTCTGGACAACTGGTGGCGCATCCGCTGCGAGCCGCCGCCGCAACGCGATTTTCCCGCCCAGTGGCGTCTGGCACATCACTTGCTTTCCGTTGGTGCCGGCTATCCCTGGCCGAACGTCTCCCTATGGGGCGAGGGATCCCGTTTCGCTGTCATGGTCCACGCAGACACCCACAACATTCAGCGCTCCCTCCGCTTTGTCGCAGAACCAGCGCTCGAGTACGTCGCTTCGTCGACCGCCGAGCGCGCGATCGACACCTTCATCGACGACGTCCTCCAGGACGCGGGTTCCGACTGCGACGGCCTCGACCAAGAGTACCGAGACCTGCATGCCGAGCGCGCCGACCCCCTCGTCAGCCGCTGGCGCCGCCTCGAAGCCCTGCTCGGCTTCGACCCCGACGGCGCCCCCGAAGCCGTCGTGGCCGGGTACGAGACCATGAGCGAACGATTCGGCGTCGAGAGCATCGAGGAAGCCGCTCTCGCCCAGCAGGGCGGACACTCCATCAATGCGCTCCAAGCGACGCTAGGCGCCGCCGAGGCTTCCAAGGTAATCCTCCGCACGCCGTCCACTATCGACCACATCGAGCTCAACCGCCATCAACTCCACCCTCCGTGGAGACTGGCTGCCGCCACCGCCGCCGAACTCCGGCAGCGCCTGCGCGTCCTACCTGGGCCGATTCGGAACCCTCGCCTCAGCGAAGTCTTGGGAATCAGGATCGACCGCCTTGCAACGCAACTGGCCGCCCTCGGTGCCTTACGGCCTTCGCTTGCGCGACGCTTCCGGCAACGTCAACAGACTTGCGCTGAGGTCCCGCTGGGCCCATGGCAGACGCTTTGAACTCTGCCGCAGCCTCGGCGACATCATCTGGTCCGGCAACGACCCCCTGGGCCCCCTCTCCACCGCCAAGTCCGGTCGCCAGCAGTTTCAGCGCGCCTTCGCCCAAGAGTTCCTGTGTCCTTTCGACGACCTGCGGGCCTACATCCCCAACGAGAACCCGACCGACGACGACATCCATGCAGCGGCCCGCCATTTCCACGTCTCCGAGCGCCTGATCCAGACCACACTCGTCAACCACCGAGAGACCTTCGACCAGATGATCGAGGCGGCCTAGCGCCGCTTCGCGGCGCTTAAGGCAGTTTTCGCTGGCGCGAAAACTGCGAAGGGAAGTACGCGACCGTTCTCCAACTCGACAGTTTTTCCACGGCGCTTACCTTGCATGGAACTACCTCCTTCAAGCGGCCTCGCGTCCAGCGCGACCACCTTGTACATCCAACACCGACGCAACTCGACTCGCAGCCCGTGGCGGAAATCACGGGGACGGCCTGCCCCCTCCGGCGATCCTGCGGACTTCGTTCTTGTCTCGCCGACCGGGGGAGTGATGGAAGGGGGGGTGTGGCCGCTTGCGCCTTCAGCGCCGTGACTGGATCAAGCTGCCGACTCTCGAAACTTCGGCTCCAGAAACTGTGCTTGGGCGAATTCCCGATAGAGCGGGTTGCCCGCCACCAGGGTGCCGTGCGTGCCGGAGGCGACAACCCGGCCTTCGTCGAGGACGATGATGCGGTCGGCCTGGCGCACGGTGGAGAGTCGGTGTGCCACGATCAGCACCGTGCGCCTGCCCTTCTGCACCTCGAGAGCCGTGCGAATTGCCTCTTCCGAGCGTGCGTCCAAGGCGCTGGTGGCCTCGTCCACGAGCAGGATGCCCGGTCGCCCGGCGATGTCCGGCGCCGCCAGAAAGGCACGGGCGATGGCGAGTCGCTGTCGCTGGCCGCCGGAAAGGCCGACGCCGCCTTCGCCGACGCCGGTTTCGATGCCGTCCGGCAGCGCATCGACGAAATCCGCGGCGTTGGCGTCTTCAAGCGCGCCGCGCAGGTCGGCGGGGGCAGCGTCGGCGGCGCCATAGGCGAGGTTGTCGCCGACGGCGCCCGCGAACAGCACCGCATCCTGCGGCACCGGCGCCATCTGTTGACGAAGGTCGGAAAAGGATTGCGCCCGCACATCCACGCCGCCCACCAGAACCATGCCCTCATCCGCATCGTGAAAGCGCTGCACCAGGTCCAGCACCGTGCTCTTGCCGGCCCCCGAAGGCCCCACCAGCGCCACCATCTCCCCGGGCTCCACCACGAACGAGACATCGGCGAGCACCCTGGCCGATGGCCGTGACGGATAGCGAAACGTCACATGCCGAAACTCGAGGCGGCCAGGCGTCGTGGGCGGCGCAGAGATGGCCGGTTCCGACAGCCGGGAACGCGATTTCAAGAGCTCCATCAGGCGTTCGGCGGCACCGGCGGCGCGCTGAATCTCGCCCCAAACCTCGCTCAGGGCGCCCACCGATCCGGCAACGATGAAGGCGTAGAAGATGAACGCCACCAACTCGCCTTGGGTGGTGCGCCCGGACAGCACATCCTGACCGCCGATCCACAGCATGGTTGCCACCGCCGCCAGCACCAGCACCATCACCGTCGCCACCAGCCAGGCGCGCTGACGAATGCGCCGAACCGCCACCTCGAAGGCGAGATCGACCCGCTGGCGGAAGGCATCGAGGTCCCGCCGTTCGCGCCGAAACGCCTGCACCACGCGAATGTGGCGCAGCGACTCGCCGGCATAGCTGCCGACATCGGCGATGCGGTCTTGGCTCGAACGCGACAGCCGCCGCACCCGACGGCCAAAGAACACCACCGGCAGCACCACGAGCGGCGCGCACACCACCACCAGCAGCGACAGCCGTGCATTGGTCACCACCAACAGGCAAACGCCGCCGACCCCCATCAGCAGGTTGCGCAAGGCGATGGACACCGACGAACCGATCACCGTCTGCACGAGGGTGGTGTCGGTGGTGATGCGCGACTGGATCTCGGTGGGGCGGTTGCTGTCGAAGAAGCCGGGATGCAGCCGGATCAGGCGCGCATACACCGCGGCGCGGATGTCCGCACTGACCCGCTCCCCCACCCAGGAGACGAGATAGAAGCGAATCCAGGTCCCGGCGGTGAGCACGAGCACGAGAACCGCGAACACGAGGATGCTCGCCCGCAACACGTCCACGGAGTCCTGCGCCAGCCCCCGATCCACCAACAGCCGCAGCCCCTGGCCCACCGAAAGCGTCACCGAGGCGGTAACCAGCAGGGCCGCGAAAGCCCCGGCAACGCGCCAGCGGTAGGGCGCCACAAACGCCCAAATCGGCAGCAGACGAGTCAGCTCCCTCGCCGAAGCCCGCCCCTCGTCGTCTGGTCCCACTTCCGCCACCCCCGAATCCTATCAGCCCACCGGCTCGGCCCCGATGACGGCACCACCCTCTGGCGGCAGGACGTCCCCCCATTGCGCCACAAGGCGCAAAGCATGTCGCCCGACGCGGATGCGCGACCAACCTGGAGCGGATGCGCGAAGCCCCCCTTGCGCGCCGCCGCAATGTGGCCTTTACTTTCTGCACGCACCCGCCGCGCATAGAGGGGCTGCCAGCATGCTTGTCCGGTCACAGCTACTTGAGGCCACGACGGACGTTGCGCGCAAGTGGCGCCGCGCGCGCGTGGGGATGGCCGTGCTCGCCGTCGCGCTCGGGCAAGGATTGGCGAGCGCCAGCGCGGAAGAGCGGGAATCAACGCTCCAGCCAGGCGAGGCCACCGCCCTCGAGCAAATGCAAGTCGGCCTCAGCACGCGTGAATATCCCCGCGTGATCGAGGTGGGCCAGAGCCTCGTGGAGGCGATCGAGGCTCGCTCGCATCGCTACGACGCCGACCTCATCGAGCCGCTCTCGCTGCTCGCGGAAGCCCTGCTGCGGGGCGGCGACGCCGTGCGCGCCGACGAGACCTTCGAACGCGCACTGCACTTGGTGCGGGTGAACGATGGTCCGGTGAGCCTCAGCCAATTGCCGCTGGTGTATCGCCAAGCGGACGCCCGCAAGGACATGGGTGCGCGAGGGCTCGCCAACGACCGTGAGGAGTTTGCGCTCGACATCCTCATCCGCGGTCACGGCCTGAACAGTCCGGCCATCATCGATGGTCTCCTGCGGCTCGGCGACTGGTATTCCCATAATCGCTACCACGTCTCCGCCCGCATCATCTACAAGCACCTCACCGCCCTTGCCGAAGAGCATCTGCCGAAGGGCGACCAACGCACCCTGCGGGCATGGCGCGGCTATGCCGAGTCGTACCGCCGCATCGTCTGGCCGATGCCGCGCCGCCCCAACACCGGCGGCTTCCGCACCGGGCCGCCGCTCGATCTCTACGACTGGCGCATCCTGCAAGGCTACGACCCGTTCGAGCACTATCATTCCCGTCGCCGCGCCCGCGATCAGGGCGAGATCGCCATCAAGACGGTGCTCGGTCATGTCGAGGCCACCGGCACCCCCGCCGAGGTCGCCGAAACGGTGCTCGAACTGGCCGACTGGTACATGCTCTATCGCCGCTACAGCCATGCATACGCCCAATACCGTCGTGCGCGTGCGTTGCTGGCGTTGAACCCCGAGGCCCTTGCCAGCGCCTTCGACCAACCGGTGCCGATCTATCTGCCCATGCCGACGGGCCGAGGCGCCGGTCGCGGCTCCTGGAAGGGCGTGGTGGAACTGGCCCTCACCATCACCCACCGAGGCGACGTGGTCGGTCGCCGCACTGTGCGCGCCGAGCCCGGCGGCATCATCGAGCACCGCGTCCGCATGGCCGCCCGTCGCGCCCGCTATCGTCCGGCATTCGACGGCGACCAGCCGGTCAAGAGCTTCGACGTGCCGCTCGAATATACGTACAGCTATCTGCCTGGGACGGTGGCTTCGCGGTAGGGAGTCTTGGTCAACTGCATTCCCTGGCGGCCGCCACGGCCAGTCGAGGCCACTGAACCCCTGCTGGATGCCGGTGGTGTCTCGCCTTGAATTTGCCTGACGTGGCGCATGGCCGTTCACAACCGGCGACTGCGTCGATTCGCCTGCCGGGACCACTCTCCATAGGGAGGGAGGGAGGAGGGAGGGAGAGAGGGAGGGAGGGCGTCCCGCCCTCCATGCGCGCCGTCAGGCGCGTCTTCCCTGCACATGCCGCGATGTGCCCTGCGCGCCCTTGCGGGCGCGGCGCCTTGCGGCGCGACGGAGAGCGGGACGCCCTCCCCCCAGAGGACGGCGCCAGACACTGCACAAGCCAAAGCGAGACACTGCCCGGATGCGACCCCGATGCCCCCCCGCTTGATTTCGCGCCCCGCAGCCGCCACAGTGCGCCCCGCCCCAAGCCTTCAGGAAACCCGTTTGTGAGCGAAATTGCCTTCGCCTCCGCGACCGAGCTGGCCGCCTCCGTGCAGAGGCGCGAGATTGGCTGCGTGGAACTCTTGCAGCACTTCCTTGGTCGCGTGGACCGCTACAACGCGCGCCTCAACGCCATCATCGTTCAGCGTCGTGAGAAGGCGCTCGCCGAGGCGCGGGAGGCGGATGCGGCGCTCGCGCGCGGCGACGACGTGGGGCCGCTGCACGGCGTGCCGATGACGGTGAAGGAGTCCTATGACGTCACCGGCACGCCCACCACCTGGGGCGTGCCACGGCTCAAGGACAACATCGCCGAACGCGATGCGCTCTCCATCGAGCGGCTGCGGGCCGCCGGGGCGATCATCTTCGGCAAGACCAACGTACCGCTGCTTCTGTCGGACTTCCAGAGCTACAACGAAATCTACGGCACCACCAACAACCCGTGGGACGTCAGGCGCGCCCCCGGCGGCTCCTCCGGCGGTTCTGCGGCGGCCTTGGCGGCGGGGCTCACCGGCATCGAAACCGGCTCCGACATCGGCGGCTCGATCCGCAATCCGGCGCACTTCTGCGGCGTCTTTGGCCACAAGCCCACCTGGAACCTGCTGCCGCCTCGGGGGCACGCAATGCCGGGAGTGCTGACGCCGGCCGACATCTCCGTGATCGGCCCCCTGGCGCGCTCCGCCGGAGACCTCGAAACCGCCGTGCGCGTGATGGCTGGCCCGGACGAGATCGCCTCGCGCGGACTCAGGCTGGAACTGCCGGGACTCGCCAAGGCGCCGGCCGACCTCAAGGTCGCGGTTTGGCGCGACGACGAGGCGGCGCCGGTGGACGCGAGCGTTGCCGCGCGGGTGGACCTCGTGGCCGACGCCCTCGCCAGCCTCGGCGCCCAGCTCGACTACGACGCCCGTCCGGTGCAAGCCGCGCATTCGCACGAGACGTATCAGCGCTTGCTGCAAGCGACCATGGCGGCTCGCATCCCGGAAGAGCAGTATCTGCGTGCCGTGGCGCGGGCGGATGCCCTGGCGCCGGACGACAACAGCCTGGCGGCCATCTCGGCCCGAGCCCAGGTGGCGCGCTTCCGCGACTGGAGCGCCGCCAACGAGGCGCGCACGCACCTGCGCTGGCAGTGGCACCGATTCTTTGCCGAATACGACATTCTGCTCACCCCCATCATGGCCACATCGGCCTTCGAGCACGATCACCGCCCCATGGGCGAGCGCACCGTCAACGTCAACGGCGAGCCGCAGGACTACTTCCGTCAGGTGTTCTGGTCTGGTCTGACCGGGGTGGCGTATCTGCCGTCCACCATCGTGCCCACCGGGGCGGACGATTCCGGGCTGCCCGTCGGCGTGCAGATCGCGGGGCCCGAGTACGGCGACCTCATCACCATCGGCGTCGCGCAGCTGCTCGAACGCGAGGGCTTTGCCTTCCGCGCTCCGGCGGGATTCGACGGCGCTTGAACCGTTGCGGATGACGGCAGGCGGCGGCGCAACCGCGGTCGCCCATCCCAATGTCGCTCTGGTCAAGTATTGGGGCAAGCAGGCAGGAGGGGGAAACAGGCCGGCGACGCCTTCTCTCTCCGTGACCCTGAGTGGCATCGCCACCACGACGCGGGTTGAAGCCGCGAAGACGGACCGGCTGTGGCTGAACGGCAGCGAGGTCCAGGACTCCAAGGTCGCAGGATTCCTCGCCGAGCTTCGCAGGGCGTTCGACCTCCCTGGGCTTGCTGTCAGCACAGCCAACGACTTCCCGACCGGCGCTGGTCTCGCGTCTTCGGCCTCCGGCTTCGCGGCGCTCGTCACGGCCATCAACGCTGCCTTCGGCATCGGTCTCGATGCGGCGCAGCGCTCGGCATGGGCGAGACGCGGTTCGGCATCGGCGGCACGTTCGATCTTCGGCGGTTTCGTGGCGCTTCGGGAACGGGAAGGCGATTGGCTGGCGGAGACCGTCGCCGATGGGCGCCATTGGCCGCTGGCAGTGAGCGTGGCCATCGCATCGACTCGGGCCAAGGATGTCGGCTCCACCGAGGGCATGGAACGGGCCCGCACCACCTCGCCCTTCTACGACGCATGGGCGACGAGCACGCAGGACGACTTCGCAGCCGCGTTGGACGCGGTTCGGGCGCGGGATTTCGGGGCGCTTGCGCAGGTGGCGGAGCACAGCAGCATGAAGCTCCATGCGCTGACCCTCACCAGTCGCCCGCCGATCGCGTATTGGGAGCCGGCAACCGTGGCCGCCATCCATGCGCTCAGGCGGTTGCGTCGCACTGGCACGGGTGCTTTCGTCAGCATCGATGCAGGTCCGCAAGTGAAGGCGTTCAGCGCGCCTGAGGACGCGGAGGAAGTGGCCGCGGCACTCGCGGAAGTTCCCGGCATCGAGCGCGTGATCCGCTGCGGCATTGGCCCCGGCGCGAGTGTCGCCAGGCCTGGCTGATGTCCGGGGAAGCCCCTCGCATCATCGAGACCTCTGCGCCAGGCAAGGTGGTGCTGAGCGGCGAATACGCGGTGCTGGCCGGCGCCCCGGCGCTGGTGGCGGCCCTTGATCGCCGCGTTCGGTGCCGATTGGCGATTCGGCAGCGAGGCGGCTGGGAGTTCCGTGGCACCGGACACGACATGCTGCAGCGCGCGTCTCGTGACGAGGTTCTGGCGAGTCCCGTGCATACCCTCGCCGGCATCGTGCCGCAAGTGCTCGACGCAAGCGAGACCCCGCCGCATGTGGGCGTCGAGATCGATTCGTCGCGGTGCTATCTGGATGGCGTGAAGCTGGGCATCGGTTCAAGCGCGGCCGTTGTGGCGAGCTTCGCGACGGCGCTGGCGGCGCTTGTCGGACGTCGATGCACGCTTGCCGAGTTGCTGGCGCTGCACGCTCGTCTGCAAGGCGACGGCAGCGGCTTGGACGTGGCGGCGGCCGTGACCGGGGGCGTGATCCGGTTCACGGAAGGCAGCGCAGCGCCGGTGGAGTTGCCGCGCGACCTGCATCTTTGTTTCGTCTTTGCAGGTCATGGGACGGCCACTGGCGAAATGCTGGCGCGGTTTCACGCCTGGCGCAGAGGCTGGAGTCCCGCCGCGCTGCGCAAGCTCAAGCACGCTGCGGGCGAAGTTGCGACGCGGGCCTCGGTGGACGCGGACACCCGCGACTTTCTTGATGCACTGGCGCTATACGCCGAGGCACTTACGCAGATGGACGAAGCTGCCGGTATCGGCATATTCGGCCCCGCCCACAAGGCCGCCGCAGGTGTGGCCGAAGGCGCGGGCGTCGTGTACAAGCCCTGCGGCGCCGGCGGCGGCGACGTCGGCATGGCCGCGAGCGACAGCACCGAACGACTCGACGCATTCGCTGGCGGCGTCGCGGAATGCGGGCTGACGCCAGTGGATGTTGGCATCGACCCCGCGGGAGTCGGGTGACGAGCTGATCCGGGGCTTGCGGAAGGGCGCTTCATCGGTCGGCAACTTGCCAAGCGCGGATGCGGCGGTTCAAACTGCGGTGGTCAAGGCAGGGAGGGAATCGCATGGCTACGTCGGCTCGGGTGGTGGTGTTGCCACAGGAGGATGCGCCGCTTCAGGTGCAGGAAGTGAGCCTGCCGGACCCCGGTCCTTCGCAGGTGGTGGTGCGGCAGTTCGCGTCCGGGGTCTGCCACTCGCAGCTGCATCAGATGCACAGGCCCAGGCGCGGGCCAGTGCTGCTCGGGCACGAATCCACGGGAGAGGTGATCGCCAAGGGCGCCGACGTGACGCACGTGGAAGAGGGCGACACCGTGCTGGTCACTTGGGTGCCCCGGGATGCCAACGCAATCCGCACCCCACCGGCAGCGGCGCGCCTCAGCGTCTCCGGCGGCGATGCGGTGTCGCAGAACGTCTTCACCTGGGCCGACCACACCATTGCCGACGGCCAGTTCGTCGTGAAGGCCGGGCCGGACATCAGCCGCGACGTGACCGCCATCATCGGTTGCGCTGTGATGACTGGCGCGGGCGCGGTGCTCAACACGGCCAATGTGCAGAAGGGCGACTCGGTGGCCATCTTTGGCGTCGGCGGCGTCGGCCTCTCGGCGGTGGTGGGCGCTCGGATGCGCGGCGCCGATCCGATCATCGCCGTGGACTTGGACGAGTCCAAGCTCGAATTCGCTCGTCGCTTCGGCGCAACCCACGGCATCGACGCCTCCAAGGTGAATGCGGTGGAGGCGATTCACGAACTCGTCGGCTGCCCCGACGAGGTTGCCATCGGCGGACAGCCGGTCACCGGAGTGGACTTCGCCTTCGACTGCATTGGCCTGAGGGTGACGATGGAGCAGATCGTGCCAGCGGTGCGGCCCGGCCACTTCGGCGCCCGCCAAGGGGGCACGGCGGTGCTGGTGGGCGTTCCCTCGACGCCGGTGGAACTCAATGCCGGCGCCATGCTGGGGCAGGAGAAGCAGTTCCGCGGCTCCATCGGCGGCTCCTGCTGCCCGGACCGCGACTTTCCAATGTTCCTCGACTGGCATGCCAGGGGCGAGCTGGACCTCGACGCCCTCGTCACCGCCCGCTATCCCATCGACGAGATCAACGAAGCCACGACAGCGCTGGAGGAAGGTCGCATCAGCGGCCGGGCGATCCTCGAGTTCTCCTGACCGAATGGAGCCACGCGAACATGCACAGAACGTTGCCGCCGGTGGCTGACAGGCACCGGACGCGCCAGCCATGAAGGCCCTTCGGGTGGATGTGCGCCCGTACCGCGTAGCGAGCGATGCGACGGGGGACATCGCCTCGTTTGCAGCACGCCGCGAACTCGGCGACGCCAAGGCGGTGCGCAAGGGGCTTGTGCATGAGCGCCGCCGCATCGCCCGGCTGCAGGAGCGACTGTTCGCCGAGGACCGCAGGTCGCTTCTGCTGGTCTTTCAGGGCATGGATGCGTCCGGCAAGGATGGCACCATTCGAGCCGCGCTCAAGGGCGTCAATCCCCAGGGCATTGGCGTCACGAGCTTCAAGGAGCCGGTGGGCGAGGAACTGCGTCACTCGTGGCTGTGGCGGCATTGGCTGGCGGTGCCGGCGCGGGGGCAGATCGGCGTTTTCAACCGCTCCCACTACGAGGAGGTGGCGGTGGTGCGGGTGCATCCGGAACTTCTGGCGAAGCGGGGGATTCCGCATCCGCCGCCGAAGGCGTTCTGGGATACGCGACTCGACGACATCTGCGCCTTTGAACGGCACCTCGCCGCCAACGGTACCCGCATCGTCAAGTTCTTCCTGCACGTGTCGCAGGAGGAACAGCGGCGGCGCATTCAGCGCCGGCTCGACGAACCGAAGCGACAGTGGAAGTTCCATCCGTCGGACATCACCGAAACCGCCCTGCGGGAGAGCTACCACAGCGTCTATCGAAGCGCCATCGCCGCCACGGCCACCGATGCCGCGCCTTGGTTCATCGTTCCCGCCGACCACAAGCCGACGGCGCGGCTCATCGTCGCCACCGTCATTGCCGAGGCCCTGGCGGCGATGGCGCCGAAAATCCCGCGACTGGGGGCCGAGTCCCACCAGGCGCTCGCCGACTACCGCAACTCGCTGGCGCAATCGCCGACGTCCGGAGCAAGGGCATGAATGACGACTCTGCTGGAACGCCTCCGGCAGCACCGGAGGCCGAGACGATGCCCATCGCCGCAGCGACGCTCGAACGCATCGAGCAGGAACCGCCGGGAGGTGCTGTCGGCACGGTGATCTGGTTGCACGGGCTCGGCGCCGACGGCCACGACTTCGAGCCGGTGGTGCCCATGCTCAACCTGCGCGCGCCCTTGCGTTTCGTCTTTCCGCACGCGCCGATGCGCGCGGTCACCATCAACGGCGGCGCCGAGATGCGGGCGTGGTATGACATCGACCCGAGGGCACCCACCGCCGGCACGGATGGCATCCGCCAGTCGGCAGCCCAGGTGCAGGCATTGGTCGACGAGGAGGTGGTTCGCGGCACCCCACCGGAACGCATCGTGCTCGCAGGCTTCTCCCAGGGCGGCGTAGTCGCCCTGCACATGGGCACCCGCGCCGAGACGCCGTTCGCCGGCATCATGGCGCTCTCCACCTATGTTCACGATGCACAGGGCCTCGCCGCCGAGGTCACCTTCGCCAGCGTGAGCACGTCCGTGTTCATGGCCCACGGCCAAGTGGACCCCATGATCCCCATTGCCCGCGCCGTCACCTCGCGAGAGGCGCTCACAGCCCTCAACTACTCCGTCGAATGGCGCCAATACGGCATGGGCCATCAGGTATGCGCGGAGGAACTGTCCGACATCGGCCACTGGCTCGACAGGATCTTCGATTGAGCGACGCGCCCGTCGGGGCGCGCCCTGACGGGCGCGCCTTCGCCTGCGGCCAGCGCCACAAGAACCGTTGCCTTTCGGCAACGCTTCTTGCCCCAGCCCAAGCCGTCCTACGGTGCTTACCTTGCATGGAAGCACGCCCCCGGCGATGGGGGAGTTGCCGGCACTTCCCCGCGCGTCGGCGGTCGGGGACGCTTCCCCGGCTGAAGGCTCCCTGCATGGAAGCACGCCCCCGGCAATGGGGGAGTTGCCGGCACTTCCTTACGCGTCAGCGGTCGGGGATGCTTCCCCGGCTGAAGGCTCCTAGCGCGAGAGCATGTCGCGCAGCAGTTCGTTCACCTGTCTTGGATTGGCCTTGCCTTGGCTGGCCTTCATCACCTGGCCGACGAAGAAGCCGAGGAGCTTGTTTTTGCCGGCGCGGTACTGGTCTGCCTGGGCGGGGTGGCGTTCGACGGCCTCCCTGGCCAGGCGGCGCAGTTCGTCGTCGTCGTTGAGCTGGGCGAGGCCGGAGCCGGCGATGCGGTCGTCCACGTCGCCGCCTTCTTGCCAGAGGCTGGCGAGGACCGCGCGGGCGGCGGTGCCGGAGATGACGCCCTCGTCGATGCGGGTGATCAGGGCGCCGAGTTGCTCTGGCGGCACCGGGATGTCGCTGGCGCTGCGTTCGTCGCGGTTGAGGGCGGCGCTCACTTCGCCCAGCACCCAGTTGGCGGCTCGGCGAGGTTCGACGCCGGTGGCGGTCACGGCCTCAAAGTACTGCGCGAGGTCCGGGTCGCCGGTGAGGCGGGAGCAGGCATAGTCGTCGAGCGCAAAGTCCCGTGCGTAGCGTTCGCGCTTGACGGCCGGCAATTCGGGCAGGCCGGCTCGGGCCGCTTCCAGCATCGCGTCGGTGACTACCACCGGCAGGAGGTCCGGGTCCGGGAAATAGCGATAGTCCTCCGAAGTCTCCTTGCCGCGCATGGGACGAGTTTCGTCGCGTTCGGCATCGTAGAGCCGCGTCTCCCGCACCACCTCGCCGCCGCCTTCCAGCACGCCAATCTGGCGCTCGATCTCGAAGGCCAGGGCGCGCTCGACGAAGCGGAAGGAGTTGATGTTCTTGATCTCCGTGCGCTCTCCGAGCGTCGTCTGCCCGACCGGCCGGATCGAGATGTTGGCGTCGCAGCGCATGGAGCCTTCGTTGAGGTTGCCGTCGCAAATGCCAAGCGCTCGTACCAGCCCATGCAGGGCGCGGAAATACTGCGCCGCCTCTTCGGGGCTGCGCAGCTCCGGTTCTGACACCACTTCGAGCAGCGGCGTGCCGGCCCGGTTGAGGTCGATGCCGGAGAGGCCCGCATAGGCGTCATGCACCGACTTGCCGGCGTCTTCCTCGAGGTGCGCCCGGGTCAGGTGGATGCGCCGGGCACGACCTTCGCCGAGATCGATGTCGAGATGCCCTCCACGCACGACGGGCTGGTACAGCTGACTGATCTGATAGCCCTTTGGCAGGTCGGGATAGAAGTAATTCTTGCGCTCGAAGCGGCACTCTCGGGCGATCTCGCCGTCCACGGCAAGGCCGAATGTGACCGCCATGCCGAGCACGCTTTCGTTCAGCACGGGCAGGACGCCGGGCAGGCCCAAGTCCACGCCGCACGCGCGGCTGTTGGGTTCGCCGCCGGCGGCCACCGGCGCATCGGAGAAGATCTTCGACTCTGTTGCAAGCTGAACGTGAACCTCCAGCCCGATGACGCTCTCCCACTGTGTGCTCACCTTGCCACCTCGGCGCCTCTGGACGATTCAGGCGGGCGCAGGGTGTGCCAATCGGTTTCCCGCTGCCACGCTTCGCCCAAGGCGAGCAGTCGATCCTCCGCGAAGTGCGGCCCGATGAGCTGCATTCCCACCGGCAGGCCACCGATCCGGCCACAGGGCACCGAAAGCGCCGGCAGCCCCGCCAGACTTGCCGGCACGGTGAACACGTCCTGGCGATACATGTCGGTGGGGTCCGCCTGCATGGCATCGAGTTCGAAGGCCGGCGTCGGCGTCACCGGAGCCAGGATCGCATCCACCGACGCGAAGGCGGTGAGGAAGTCCCGGCGGATGAGCCGCCGCACCCGCTGCGCTTTCTGGTAGTAGGCGTCGTAGTAGCCCACGGAGAGGGTGTACGCGCCGGTGAGTATGCGCCGCTTCACCTCGTCGCCGAAGCCTTCGCTGCGGCTGCGACGGTACAGGTCGTCGAGGTCCTTCGGCGCGTCGGCGCGGTGTCCGTAGCGCACGCCGTCGTAGCGCGAGAGGTTGGTGGAGGCTTCTGCGCTGGAGACGACGTAGTAGGCGGCCACGGCGGCTCGCGTATGCGGCAGGGAGATGGACACGAGGCCGTGTCCGAGCCGTTCCACCACACCGCGAGCGGCATCAAGGGCCTCGCCCATGTCGGCATCGAGCGCGCTCCAGTATTCGTCCGGGAGGCCGATGCGGAGCGGTCGCGCATCCGCCTCGGCGGCGGTGGCTGGCACGTCTGCGCTGGTGGAGTCGCGGGGGTCACTGCCCTCCATGCCGGCGAGCAGCAGGCGCAGGTCTTCGGCCGTCCGTGCCATCGGCCCGCCTTGGTCGAGGCTGGAGGCAAACGCGATCATGCCGTAGCGGGACACGCGGCCGTAGGTGGGCTTGAGGCCCGATATGCCGCAGAAAGCCGCCGGCTGGCGGATGGAGCCGCCGGTGTCGGTTCCCGTGCTGGCTGGCACGAGTCCTGCCGCCACCGCCGCCGCGGAACCGCCGGAGGAGCCACCAGCGACACGCCCGGTGTCCCAAGGATTCCTCACGGCGCCGAAATGTCCGCTTTCGCTCGACGAACCCATCGCGAATTCGTCCATGTTGGCCTTGCCCACCAGCACCGCGCCGGCGGCGTCCATCCGTGTCGCCACGGTGGCGTCGTAGGGCGCGACGAAGTCTGCGAGCATTCGCGAGGCGCAAGTGGTGCGAAGTCCTTGCACGCAGAAAATGTCCTTGTGCGCGAACGGGATGCCGACCAGTCCGGTCTGCCCATGCTGGGCAATGCAGAGGTCCGCGGCCTGGGCCCGTTCCAGCGCCCGCTCCGGACACGTCGAGACAAAGGCGTTCAGGTGCGATTGCCTGGCGATGCGGTCGAGGCAGGCCCGCGCCAGTTCCACCGCGCTCACGCGCCGCTCCGCCAGCGCCGCACGAAGCTCCGCGACGGTGGCGAACGCATTCACCTGCGTGCCTTCATTCGACAACGCGGGGCACCAGGTAGAGGCCGTCCCGAGTGGCGGGAGCGCCGTGCTGCAGCGTTGCCCGGTCCACGGCGGCATTGGCCCGGTCCGGGCGCAGTGGCTGCACGGCATCGAGGGGGTGCGCCAGGGGCAGGACCCCTTCCGTGTCCACAGACTGCATCTCGTCGATGAGGGCGACGATCCGATCCAAGTCCAGGCCCAGCCGCACCCGCGCCTCCTCGTCGAGGTCAAGCGCGGACAGCCGCATCAGCTTGTCCACCGTCTCTGAATCCATCTCGCTGCCGAATGCCCCATGCGCGCGTGCGCCGCAATTGAAGGCGAAAGCGGCACCGTACACAACCCATGCAGCGTCAGGCTTGCATGGAAGTGCGCCCCCAGCGATGGGGAAATTGCCGGCACTTCCTTGCGCGTCAGCGGTCGGGGATGCTTCCCCGGCTGAAGGCTTGCATGGAAGCACGCCCCCAGCGATGGGGAATTGCCGGCACTTCCCTGCGCGTCAGCGGTCGGGGATGCTTCCCCGGCTGAAGGCTCCAAGTGAGCCCCAAAAAAAGCCCCGCAAACCGCCACGGCCGCCACACCGCGCCCTGCCAGGCGTGGTAAGGTTCGCCTTTCACGTCGGGGCGTCACGATTCCGTGATCTTCAAGGGCTTACGCGGACTGTTCTCGCGAGACATGTCAATCGACCTTGGCACCGCCAACACACTCATCTACGTCAAGGAACAAGGCATCGTCCTGAACGAGCCGTCGGTGGTCGCCATCCGCAGCAACGGCGCCCAGAAGCAGGTGGCAGCGGTGGGCATCGAGGCGAAGCGGATGCTGGGCCGAACGCCCGGCAACATCACCGCCATCCGTCCCCTCAAGGACGGCGTGATCGCCGACTTCGTGGTCACGGAGAAGATGCTCAGCTATTTCATCCAGCGGGTGCATGACGATGCATTCATCCGCCCCAGCCCGCGCGTGCTCATCTGCGTTCCCTGCAAGTCAACCGAGGTGGAGCGACGCGCCATCCGCGAGTCCGCGCAGTGGGCAGGCTCGCGGGAAGTGCGCCTGATCGAAGAGCCGATGGCGGCGGCCATTGGCGCGGGATTGCCGGTGCATGAAGCCGTCGGCACGATGGTGGTGGACATCGGCGGCGGCACCACCGAAATCGCCATCATCTCGCTCAACGGCGTGGTCTATTCCGACACGGTGCGGGTGGGCGGCGACCGCTTCGACGACGCCATCATCGCCTACGTGCGTCGCACCCAGGGCAGCCTCATCGGCGAGGCCACGGCGGAGCGAATCAAGCAGGAGATCGGCGTCGCCTATCCGCAGGAAGTGGATGTGAAGGAAGTGGACGTCCGTGGCCGCAACCTTGCCGAAGGTGTGCCGCGCGGCTTCACCCTCAACAGCAACGAGGTGCTCGAAGCCTTGCAGGAGCCGCTCTCCATCATCGTCCAGGCGGTGAAGAACGCCCTCGAGCGAACGCCGCCGGAACTCGCCGCCGACATCTCCGAAACCGGCATCGTGCTCACGGGAGGAGGCGCGCTGCTGAAGGACCTCGACGTGCTGCTGAAGGAGGAAACCGGACTGCCGGTCATCATCGCCGAGGATCCACTCACCTGCGTCGCCCGGGGCGGCGGCATGGCGCTCGACACGATGGATCGCAACGCCGTCGATCTGCTCTCCACCTAGCCACTCTCCGCAAGGCAAGCCGGGGTGCCCCTTCATTCCTCGCTCTACAATCCCGCAACGACGCTAGCCCGGGTTATCCATGAATGCGCGTAGCGAGGGCAACGAGACGCTGCGGGTGGACGCACGGAGCGGAGGACGCCGAAGGCATGGCTGCGTACTGTGTCGAGGGGCCGGAACGAGCACGTCCAGTCGCAGCGAGTGCGTCGTCATCCGCAGTAGGGCATTCATGGATAATCCGAGCCAGGAGGTAAGCGCCGTAGAACGACGCTTACCTCCTGGCCGAAGGCGCGAGCGAATGCGAGTCCGAAGGCCAAGCAGTTCGCGAAGCGAACTGCCGACGCGCCCGTTAGGGCGCGCTAGGACCGGGGGTTGTCATCAAGAGCCTGTTCGTTCGCAGAAGCATTTCCGGCTATGTCCTGGCCGGGCTTTGCGTGGCTTCAGGCATCCTGGTCGCAGTGGATGGCGGCACCAGAACACTGCAACCGGTGCGAGGCGTGCTGACCGCCGGTGTCGAGCCTCTCTACTACGTTGCGGAGTCCCCCTACCTCCTGAGGGATCGTCTGGCCCGCCTGTTCTCCACCCATGCGGGCTTGCGCGCCGACATCGAACGGCTTGAGGCTGATCTCATGGAGCTGCGGCGAATCGCAGGTCGCTACCGGGGGCTCGTGGTGAAGAACGACCGCTTGCGGGCATTGCTGGGCTCCACGGAAAGCCTGCCCGAAGGCGTACTGGTGGCGGAGATCATCGCCGTGATGCCGAACCCGGCGCGTCACGAAGTGGTGATCGACAAGGGCATCGACGACTCGGTCGCTGCCGGGCAAGCGGTGGTGGACTCGGGCGGACTCTTCGGACAAGTGGTGCAGGCAGCCGCCACCACGAGCCGGGTGCTGTTGATCTCCGACACCACACACGCCGTGCCCGTGCACGTGAACCGCAACAACCTGCGCTCCATCGCCGCCGGCACCGGCGCGTTCGACCGCCTGGTGCTCGAAAGCGTGCCCATTGCGTCGGATATGGTGCCCGGCGACGTGCTCATGAGTTCTGGCCTCGGCGGTCGGTTCCCGTCCGGCTATCCGGTCGGCGTGGTGCAAACGGTGCTGCGCGACCCCGGCGACGACTTCGCCCGCGTGGAGGCGACGCCCAGCGCCGCGCTCGACCGCTCCCGCCACGTGCTGGTGGTGCGTGAGGGGGATGCATGAATCCTCGCCGCGGCGGCTGGCTGATCTTCGTGACGTTGCTGGTCGCCATGCTGGCGAGTGTGGTGCATCTCCCCGCTGCGATTCCCGACTGGGTGGGCCACCTCCGCCCGGACTGGATCGTCGCGGTGCTGTTCTACTGGGGCTTCGCGGCTTCGGAACGCACCGGGCTGGTGGAGGCGTGGCTGCTCGGTTTCGCGGTCGATGTGCTGGTCGGCGATCCTCTCGGGCTGAACGGCGCCTGCATGGCGACGGCCGTGTTCAGCGGCCACATGCTGCACGAGCGAATTCGCCTCTACTCCGCCTTGCAGCGGGCCGGCGTTGCCTTCGTGGTGCTGCTGGTGGCTGCGCTGGTGCGGGAGGTGACTCGTGTGCTGGCGCTCGGCACCATCCCTTCGTTCTGGTTCCTGGCCGCACCCGGCGTCACCGCACTCCTGTTCCCGCTCGTGGCGCTGGCGCTCGCGGGATTGAGAAGACGGTTTCCGGTTCGATGAAGACGATTGTGCTCGCCTCCGCCTCTGCCCGCCGTCGCGACCTGATGCAGCAAGCGGGGTTCGACTTCCGCGTCTGTCCGGCGGACATCGACGAGACGCCTCTTTCCGGCGAGACGCCGCGTGATCTCGTTCTGCGGCTAGCGGCGCGGAAGGCATGCACTGTGGCCGGCGGATTCCGCGACGCGAATGAAGCGAATGAAATAGTGGTGATCGGCGCCGACACCATTGTCGTGTCGCCGGATGGCGAGGTGTTCGGCAAGCCGACCGGACGGGAGGACTTCCTCGCCATGTTTCGCGCCCTCTGTGGCCGTCGCCATCGGGTGCTGACCGGCGTCGCCGTGGTTGCCGGGGGACGCACGCGCACTGCGCTGGCGCAGGCTGGGGTGACGTTGCGAGGCGTTGCGGAAGCGGAAATGGCAGCCTACTGGGCCAGCGGAGAACCGTGCGACAAGGCTGGCGGCTATGGCCTGCAGGGTTTGGGCGCCATCTTCGTGCGCGCCATCGACGGCAGTCCCAGCGCCGTCATCGGGCTGCCCCTCGACCAGCTCGAACGTCTGCTGCGCGAATGCGGGGTGGATACCTGGCGCTCCCGCGGGATGAAAGCCCAGCGTTCGGAGAGCGTCGGCGAGTGACCACTCGGCTCTTGATCGAAGATTGCGGCGTCGCTGCCCGGACGGCGCTCTTGCGGGGCGGACAAGGCGGGCAGGACCAGGAAAGGGGAGTGGTCGAGGTGCAGATCGAGCGAGCCGACGCCCCGAGCCTCGTCGGCAGCATCCGCCAGGGCCGGGTGCGTCGGGCAATTCCGGGCCTCAAGGCCGCGTTCGTGGAGGTGGGGCTCGAACGACCCGCAATGCTGCGCACACGCGAGACCCCAACGGGTGGGCGAAACGCCGTAGCGGACGCGCTGCGTGTCGGCGAGCACGTGCTGGTGCAGATCATCCGCGACCCGGTGCGCGACAAGGGGGCGCGACTGTCCATGCGACCGAGCCTGCCGGGCCGCCGCCTGGCGCTGCTGCCGGGGCAAGACCGGATGGCGCTGTCGCAGCGCATCTGCGCCGGCGGCGAACGCGAACGCCTGCGCGCCGTCACGCAGGCGGCCCGCGAGGGCCTCGGCACATCTCACGGCTGCGTCATCCGCAGTGCCGCCGAGGGTGCGAGCGAAGCGGCCATCGAGCAGGAATTGCGACATCTTCTGGCGCTGTGGGCTCGCGTCGAGGACGCTCGAGGACGCGCCCAGGTTGGTGACGTGCTGCATCGAGACCTGTCCCTGCCGCTGCGGACAGTACGGGATCTGGCGCCGGCCGTCGCGTCGGAAGTGACCGTGGGAGAACGAAGCACGTTTGCGCTAATCCAAGGCTACATGCTGCAACACGCACCGGAACTGGCGCCCCACCTGCAACTGCACGACGGCGCGAAGCCCCTGTTCGAGTCCGCCGGCGTCGAGCGCGCCATCCGAGCGGCGCTCGAACCTCGCGTGGCGCTCCCCTGCGGCGGCCATCTCGTCGTCGAATCCACCGAGGCAATGACCACCGTGGACGTGAACTCCGGCACCTTTGCCGCCGTCAACGACGCCGATGTTGCCCGCGTCAACCGCGAGGCGGCGGAGGCATTGCCGCGCGAACTCCGCCTGCGCAACATCGGCGGCATCGTCGTCATCGACTTCGTCGAGATGCCGAGCCGTGGCCGTCAGCGCGAGGTATTGGATGCCCTGCGTGCCGGCATGGCCGCCGACCCGGCGGCGAATCGTGTCTCCGGCTTCTCTCCCCTGGGGCTGGTGGAGTTGAGTCGCCGCCGTCGCGGGCCCAGCCTTGCCGAGCAACTCGAACGGCGCTGCCCCGTTTGCCACGGCAAGGGCCGCAGGCCAGCGAATCACGCCGCCGCCACTCAGACCGCGTCATGAAGCGGGCCACTGGCTCCATCGCCATCACGGCCACGGTGGCTGCGGTGCTGCTGGCGCTGACGCAGATTGCCGGCCGCACCGCCATGCACTTCCTGCCTGCATTCGAGCCGGAACTCAATGTCCTTCTGGAGGGCATGGGCGCCGAGGCACATGGGCTCGAAGGCCGATGGAACGGTATCAACCCGGGCTTTGCGGCGAACCGCCTTCGTCTGGCATTCGGCGAATTGCACGAGGTGCGCTTCGAGCTGGACCTGCTGGAGAGCCTCTGGCGGAATCGCATCGTTGCCCGTCGCTTTGCCGTGGCGGACGGAACGCTGGAACTCGAACGGCACGGCCAGGGCTGGCGCTTGCGGGGAGTCACGCAGCCTCTCGGCTTCGACTTCGCCAGCCTTGCCGCGTATAGCGATGCGGTCAGTGCGACGGTGCGCCTGCGCATGTTCGATGAGGGTCGCGGCGAGGAGATCGGGCGGCTCGCATGGCTCGGCAACAACACCGACAACCGCCACCGACTGCGGCTGACGCTGACGCCGCCGGACGCGTGCGCAAACTGCGGGCTGTGGCTGGAGGGCGACGTGACGCCGGGTGGCGATGCACACGGTCGTCTGATTGCCTCGCGCTTCGTTGCCGAGGGGTTGCCGTTCCTCGCCGGCGCCGAAGTCAACGCCGTGGGCGCCTGGCGCCGGGACGACGGCACTGGGCGGGCGCGCATTCGCATGGACGTCAAGAATGCGCGGGGCCCTGGCGAAGCGGTGGACCTGACCATGCAGCTATCTGCGTGGAGCGACGCGGCCAGCGAAGGCGAGCGCTATCGAGGCCGCATCGACCGGCTGCGCGTGATGGCGGGCAAGGAGTCGATTGCGCTAGACGGCGGCTTTGCCTTCGGCGCCGAAAGCGTGGAGGCATGGAGCCCGGAGCTGGACCTTGCGGAACTGGCACGAATCGGCGGTGTCATCCTCGGCAACCACACCGCGGCAGCATGGCTGCGAGGCCCGGCGCCGACCGGACGCTTGCGCGCCGTGCGCACGCGCATGACGACCGACAACGTCGCATGGATGGCACAGGCGGAGGATCTGACCCTCGCCGGCTATGGCGGCGCACCCGTGGTTGCCGGCGGCGATGGTCGCCTGGTTGGCGTGCTAGGGGAAGGCGGGGCCCGCATTGCCGTGCATCCCCAGGATGACGTCGAAATCGGCTTCACGGATCACTTCGCCGATGCTTGGCGCCTGCAGCGGATAACGGGTGAACTCACTTTCTGGGCGAGCCAGGGCGGCCTGCACCTGCGCGGCTCGGGCATTGATGCGGCCACCGCTGATGTGCGGGCGCACGGCGGCTTTGGCCTCGTGCATGATCGTGCCAATGCCGAGACCAGAGTGCTGATCGACGGCGGGATCGATCGCGCGGACGTTGCACGGGCCTTCCCCTACATGCCTCGCAATCAGCCGGCGGCGACCCGGAACTGGCTGCGCAGCGCTCCCGTCGGCGGTGTCGTGCGCGACGGCCGTCTGTTGTGGCATAGCCGGACGCGGCCCGTGCATGGCCTCCTCGCGCGCCGCTTCGAACTGGTGGCGAGCGTCCAGGACGCCACGGTGGTGTACGACCCAGAGTGGCCCGAAGCGCAGGACTTCGATGGTCGCATCGCCATCACCCCCGCTGGAGTGTTGGTGGAAGGCGATGCGACCGTGTTCGGCGTGCGGCTTCGGTCGGCGCAAATACGGGTGCCCCCGTCCGGCGATCTGGCCCGAGTGCGCTTCGCCGCGGAACATGACGCCGACGGACTGCTTGCGTTCCTGCGCGAGATGCCGGAGCGACGCCGCCTCGACTTCCTGCGCGAGCAATGGAGTGCGACCGGAAACGTCGCGGTGCGCGCCTCCCTCACCCTGCCGCTGCGGGAACAGCCGCCAGGCTCGCAGCAGATCGAGCAAGCGATCGAGGTCGAGGTTGATCTGAAGGGCACAGACATTGCACTCGCCGACCTTGGCCTCGCGTTTGAGGGAGTGAACGGCACAGCCACGGTGCAGGTACCCGGCGTGGTCCATGCCGAGGGTCTCGCGGGAACGCTCTTCGGCAAGCCGGTGACGGTGGTCATCGCCAGCGAGGCCGGAGGTGCGGGAAGTGACCACGCCATCCGCTTCGACCTGCGCGGCACCGCCAGTGTGGCCGATGCGGCGGCGCTGCTCGAAGTCGAGCCGCCGCCTGTGGCCGCCGGCGACTTCGGCTTCCACGCCGCCTACACCGTTTTCCCAAGCACGGATCGCGCACCCGAACTGATGCTGCAGAGCGACCTGCAGGGCGTGTCTTTGGACTTGCCTGCGCCTCTTGGCAAGTCGGCCGGGACCGCCGCGGACCTGCAACTGACGGCACACCTGCTCGACGCCTACAGTGCGGTCAACGTGCGCTACGCCAACGCGGTCGAAATGAGTGCGGCAGCGGACGCGGCAATGACGGAAGGCGACCTTGCCCTTTCCGGCTGGCTGCACGTGGCGGACGACGAGGTGCAGCGCGGCGCGCTCGGCATCGGTGCATCGGCGCCCATCGCCGTCGCCACCGCCGATCGCATCATCCTCACCGGCTCGCTGGGAGTGGTGCCGTTTGCCGCCGCCGCCGTTCCCGCCTTGCCGGACTGGGAGGCGCGGGAACTGCGTCTCGAGCGCCTGGAGCTGCGGCAGTTCGCGCTGCACGACGTGGTGATGTCGGGGCAGTCGGACGGTGGCGAGGTTGCCCTCGCGCTGTCGTCGCTGGAGACGGAGGGGACGTTCATCCGCAAGGGCGACGCTCCCTGGCAAGTGGACCTCGCCTCGATCCGCTTGCCGGCCTCGGAAGGCGAAGAGGACGACACGGACCTGCTCACGGTTGCGGTCATGGACGACCTGCAAGATGCCGACGTGCGTATCCAAAGCGTCCACGTGGGAGAGGAGGACTACGGCAACTGGCGCTTCAGACTGCGCAAGAGTGCCGAGGGTGTCGCGCTGGTCGATCTCACGGCTCGGCTGCGCGGTCTCGAAGTTGCGTCGGCGGAACCGATGTTCTGGTCGCAGGCCACGAACACGACGCAGTTCGCCGGGTTCGTGCGTGCCGGCAACGTTGCCGAAGTGCTCCCCCAATGGGGCTTCGCGCCGAGCGTGGAAAGCGAGTCCTTCGCCATGCAGGGGCGGCTCTCCTGGCCCGGCTCGCCGCTCATGTTCGACCTCGCCCACCTCTCCGGCAAGGCCAGGCTCGACCTCGACAACGGCCGCTTCGTGGACGTGGACTTCGCTGGTTCCGGCGCCATGCGCATCATGAGCCTGGTCAACTTCTGGACCATCGCCAAGCGCCTCAACCTCGACTTCTCCGACGTATTCGGCGAGGGCATCGGCTTCGACGAGGTGCGGATGCAGCTTGCTCTCGACGGCGGCCTCGCCCGCTTCGAGCAGCCAGCCAGCATCGCCGGCACCGGATCGAGCTTCCGCATCAACGGCACGGTCAACCTCGACACCGGCGACCTTGACAACGAGATGATCGTCACGCTGCCTCTGCACCAAAGCCTGCCGTGGTACGCCGCCTTCATCGCCCTGGCCAATCCCGCCGGCACCGTTGGCGTGCTCGTGGGCGGCCAGCTCCTGCGTGAGCCCTTGAGCCGCCTCACCAGCGGCAAATACCGCATTGGCGGCACCTACGACGAACCCGAAGTGGATTTCGTGTCCATGTTCGCCGAAGACATCGAAGGCACCGCGGCGCCTGTGGAAGCGCCAGCTTCCACGCCGGCGGAGGAGTCCGGTGCCGCCACAAGCGTCCGCTTCGGCACGCAATCCGATCCAGACTCGGCGTTGGTGGAAGCCTCCGCTCACTGACCCGCCTGCAGCGCTGGCGGCGCATCAGATGGCTCCGAAAGGCAGCTACTGGCACGGGCGCATATGCGACACCACAGATTTCAGGTCCACGCGGTCAACCTTTGCGAGGCGGCGCTCGGCGAGGTCGATGACCGCCTGCGCCTGTTCCAAGGGGATGTAGCCGATCAGAGGCAAACCCGTGGCCTTGTGCAGGTTGGGGCGCTATGGTGAAGGGTACCCGCTCTCGAGCGCGCCCCGAGGAACGCATGGTGACAAGTTTGATCGACAGTGCCCGCAAGGCGCTGCTGGATGCCGGGGAGATCGGCGACCGCGACGTGGATCGTCTGCTTGGGCGGCTCACCTCCAGTCACATCGACATCGGCGAGCTGTTCTTTCAGGTCAGCCGCAACGAGAGCTGGTCCCTCGAGGACAGCCGGGTCAAGGACGGCGCCTTTCACGTCGATCGCGGCGTCGGCGTGCGGGCGGTGAGCGGCGAGCGCACGGGGTTCGCCTATGTGAACGACATCGCCCTGCCGCGGCTCACCGAAGCCACCGATGCCGCGCGCAGCATCGCCCGCAGCGGCGGCGATGCCATCGTGGGGGCCGCGGCGGCCGGACTGCCCACGCCGCGCTATGGTGCCGTGGACCCGCTCGCCTCTGCTGGCGAGACGGACAAGGTGGCGCTGCTCTCACGCATCGACTCGTTCGCTCGTGGCCTGGACCCGGCGGTGCGCGAAGTGCATGTCACCGTCGCGTTCAATCAAGACATCCATCTCGTCGTTGCCACCGACGGCACATCGAGTGCGGACGTGCGCCCCATGGCGCGGTTCTCCATTGACGTCATCGCCGAGCGCGACGGGCGGCGCGAGCGCGGCGCCAGCGGCGGCGGCGGGCGCATCGACGCCTCTTGGCTTTTCGACACCGATGCTGCCGAGGACTACGCCCGTGAGGCGGTTCGATCCGCGCTCGTCAACCTGGACGCGGTGGACGCCCCGGCCGGCGCCATGCCGGTGGTGCTGGGGCCCGGCTGGCCTGGCGTCCTGCTGCACGAAGCGGTGGGGCACGGCCTTGAAGGCGACTTCAACCGCAAGGGCACGTCGGCCTATGCCGGCCGCATCGGCGAGACCGTCGCATCGAGGCTGTGTACCGTGGTGGACGACGCCACCCTCGAGGACCGGCGCGGCTCCCTCACCGTGGACGACGAAGGCACCCCGGGCGAGCGCACCGTGCTGATCGAGGACGGCGTGCTGCGCGGCTACATGCAGGACAAGCTCAACGCCCGCCTGATGGGCGTCGCCAGCACCGGCAACGCTCGCCGCCAGTCCTTCGCCCACCTGCCCATGCCGCGCATGACCAATACCTTCCTGCTCGCCGGCGAAAGCGAGCCGGAGGAGATCCTCGCCAGCGTCGATCGCGGCGTCTATGCCGTCAGCTTCGCCGGCGGTCAGGTGGACATCACCAACGGCCAGTTCGTGTTCTCCGCCACCGAGGCGTATCTGATCGAGGATGGCAAGGTCACCGCTCCCATTCGCGGCGCGACGCTGATCGGCAACGGCCCCGACGCCATGCACAAGGTGTCGATGGTCGGCAACGACCTTGAACTCGACGCCGGCATCGGCGTTTGCGGCAAGGAAGGCCAGGGCGTGCCGGTGGGCGTGGGCCAGCCCACCCTCAGGATCGACGAGCTCACGGTGGGCGGCACCGCGGCTTGATTGCGAACCGGCAACTCTCATCCAAGGCAGGGGGCGGCAGCGATGGAAGCCATCGACATGGCAGCGCTCGAACGCGAGCTCAAGGAACTGGTGGGGCGGATTCTCGAGGAGGCCAGGAGCCAGGGCGCGACGGCGGCGGAAGTGTCGGTCGCGGACGATGCCGGGCTCGCCGTGAAGGTTCGCAGCCGCGAGCTCGAAACGGTGGAGTTCACCCACGATCGTGGCTTCGGCATCACCGTGTTCGATGGCCAGCGCAAGGGCAGCGCCTCCACCTCCGATGCCAGCGAAGACGCCGTGCGAGGCACCGTGCGGGCGGCGCTCAACATTGCCCGGTTCACGGAGGAAGACCCCTGCAACGGCCTCGCCGATGCCGAACTCATGGCGCGGAATCTGCCGCAGCTGGATCTGTTTCACCCGTGGCCCCTGGACGTTCCGGAGGCGAAGCGCCGAGCGCTGGAAACCGAAGCCGCGGCTTTCGACCAAGACCAGCGCATCACCAATTCGGAAGGCGCGGAAGTGTCCAGCCACCGCACTTGCTCGGTGTATGGCAACAGCCACGACTTCATCGAGGCCTTGCAGGGCACCCGCCACAGCGTCTTCTTGAGCGTCATCGCCCAGCAAGGTTCGCGGATGCAGAACGACTACTGGTACACGACGGGGCGCGTGGCGGACGCCTTGGACGATCACCGGGCGGTGGGGCGCCGCGCCGCAGAACGGGCCGTGGCTCGCCTCGGCGTGCGACCGGTGGCGACCGGGCAGCATCCGGTGCTGTTCGATCCGCAGATGGCGGCAGGTCTCGTCAACCACCTCATCGGCGCCATCAGCGGCGGCGCGCTCTACCGCAAGGCGTCGTGGCTGCTCGATTCCTTGGGCCAGCAGGTGATGCCGAGCTCGATGTCGCTGGTGGAAAACCCCCACCTTCCGCGTGGCATCGCCAGCACTCCCTTCGACGGCGACGGCGTCGCAACGCGGCCCAAAGCCTTCGTCGAGGACGGCGTGATATCCAGCTACGTCCTCGGCAACTACGCCGCCAGGCGCCTGGACATGACCACCACCGGCAATGCCGGCGGCGTGTTCAACCTTGAAGTGCAGACGCAACGCAAGCCGGTGCAGGACCTCATGCGCGAGATGGGCACGGGCCTGATGGTCACCCACCTGATGGGCCAGGGCGTCAACCGCGTGACCGGCGACTACTCCCGCGGCGCCTCCGGCATCTGGATCGAAAACGGCGAGCCTGCCCATGCCGTGGACGAAGTGACCATCGCCGCCAACCTGCGCGATGTGTACCGCAACATCGTCGCCGCCGGCAACGACATAGACCGCCGCGGCACAATCCACGTAGGCTCCCTGCTGGTGGACGGGATGACGGTAGCCGCGTCCTAGCGCGCCCTTGCGGGCGCGCTAGGACCCCCTCGTGGAACAGGCACGCTGGGACTTTTCTTCGTGGATGAGGCGGGTTGCCAGGAAGTGCTTGTGCATTCACAGTAGCGCCGTTGGCTGACGAGGCGACGGGGCAACGCGGCTTGCCTGCGTCAGCGCGATGCTCGGGTTGTGCTGCCTTTGGCGGACGGGTGGGGCTTGCGTACCCCGCCGAAGAAGCCGTGGGACGGCTTTTGGACTCCCCCAAGGAGCCTTCAGCCGGGGAAGCGTCCCCGACCGCCGACGCGCAGGGAAGTGCCGGCAACTCCCCCATCGCCGGGGGCGTGCTTCCATGCAAGAGCCTTCAGCCGGGGAAGCGTCCCCGACCGCCGACGCGCAGGGAAGTGCCGGCAACTCCCCCATCGCCGGGGGCGTGCTTCCATGCAGGGAGCCTTCAGCCGGGGAAGCGTCCCCGACCGCCGACGCGCAGGGAAGTGCCGGCAACTCCCCCATCGCCGGGGGCGTGCTTCCATGCAGGGAGCCTTCAGCCGGGGAAGCGTCCCCGACCGCCGACGCGCAGGGAAGTGCCGGAATTCCCCCATCGCTGGGGGTGTACTTCCATGCAAGTGATGGGACACTACGGTTCCAGGGTTTGGCATGGCAACTGGCAGGAAGGAGGTTCATGAAGCCCATATCGGTGCAGCTTTACTCCCTGCGCGAGGAGTCGCAGCAGGATTTCGATGCCGTGCTCGAACGGCTTGCGGCTATCGGCTACAAGGGAGTCGAGCCGTTTGCGCTGTTCGGCAAGGCGCCGGAGGCGTTCAGGCGCCAGGTGGAAGACCTTGGGATGGCCGTTTCCTCCACCCATCATCCCTGGGCCAACCGGTTCGAGGCGCAGGAAGTGATCGACACGGTATCGGCGCTGGGCCTCAGCCGTGCTGCCGGGGGGTTCTCGCCGGACGACTTCGCCGACATGGACGCCGTCGAGCGCACCGCCGACACCATCAACGGCCTCATCGACCGTCTGCGCCCGGCGGGGATTGACCTGTTCATCCACAACCACTGGTGGGAGTTCACGGACATCGACGGCGATCTCGGCTACCACCACATCGCCCGGCTTTGCCCGGACCTGCAGTTCGAGGTGGATACCTACTGGGCCGCCAGCTTCGGCGCGGTCGATCCCGCCGCGGAAGTGGCGCGGGTGCGGGACCGGGCGCCGCTCCTGCACATCAAGGACGGCCCCCTGGAGCGCGGCAAGGCGCACGTGGCGGTCGGCGACGGTCGCATGGACATCGCCGGCATCGTCGCCGCCGCCGATCACAACGTGCTCGAATGGCTGATCGTCGAGCTCGATGCCTGCGACACCGACATGATGACCGCGGTCGAAGGCAGCTATCGCTATCTCACCGAACACGGACTGGCAGCCGGCAATGTCTGAGGCACGCAAGTTCGACTTCGCGGTGGGCCGCACCAATCCGGCCACCTTCCCCATCGAGCGGGTGCAGCGCGCGGCACACGACGCCATCGCCCGGGAGTTCGCCGAAATCACCGAATACCCGGGACGGCTCGGCCATCCGGGCCTGCGCGAGGCGATGGCGCGGCGCGAGTCGGAGCGCGAGGGGGTGCGGGTCGATCCCGACCTCATCAGCCTGATGAACGGCTCCATGCAGGCGGTCACCCTTACCGCCGAAGCGCTTGCCAGGCCCGGCGACACCGTGGTGCTCGAAGAACTCACCTACGGCGGCACCATCGGCGCCTATCGCACCCTCGGCATCGACATGGAGGGGCTGCCGGTGGACGAGGACGGCATGAGGGTGGAACTGCTCGAAGCCAAGCTCAACGAGCTCGGCGAAGGCGAGCGCAAGCCGAAGTTCATCTATGTGCTCACCACCTACCAGAATCCCACCGGGGCGATGATGTCCGTCTCGCGCCGCCGACGCCTCATCGACGTCGCCCGGGAGCGCGACATCCCGGTGGTGGAAGACAACTGCTACGGCGACGTGCATTTCGACGGCGACAAGCCGCCGGCGCTCTATGCCCTCTCGGACTACGACAAGATCATCTACATGTGCTCGCTGTCGAAGATCCTCGCGCCGGGGATGCGGCTTGGCTATCTCTACGCCCAGCCGGAGCTTCTGGACCGCATCCTTGCGCGGCGGCACGATGCCGGCGGCAACTATCTCGCCGCCGCAATCGTCGCCGAGCTCTATCGCGACGGCGTGTGGGACCTCACCGAGGAGCTCAACGTCTCGCTTGCGACCAAGAAGAACCTGGTGATTGATGGCCTCGCCGCCGAGGCGGCGGATGTGTGCGCATGGTCGAACCCTGCCGGAGGGCTGTTCGTGTGGGTGCGCTTTCCCGAAGACGTGGATCAGGACAAGCTCTTGCAGCTCACCGCCGAGGCCGGGTTCCACTACGCCCAAGGCGCCAACTTCCACATCGCCGGCCAGCGGGTGCCCTATCTGCGCCTCGCCTTCGGCCATGTGCCGGACGACGACATCCGCGACGGCATTCCGGTGCTGGCGCGTTGCATTCGGCAGTCGCGCACCAGCAACCTGCCGCCGGGTTTCACGGGTCTGTTCGACTAAAGCCGGTGTCTGTGCAGCCAGAGAACCGAGAGGGAAGCGGCGCTGAGCAATCCCGTCAACATCCGTGTTCGGGTTCAAGACATTTCGGACCTCAGGCAGCCAGCTACAGGGCAGCGAAGTGGAGCTGGGTCATCATGCCGATGGCCGAACGGGGCGGCGGCACGACGAGGGGGATGCCGAGCCGGACGCAGGCGTCCTCGAACCCGGCCGCCGTTCATGGCGCATGAGCCTCGCTGCCGCCGGCGACCTGGATCGAGGAGACGTCCAAGGGGGTAGCGGTGCCGATGGCGGCGAAAGGACGCCTTCCCGCCTTACAACACGGCCTCGATCAGGTGAGGGCCGTCTTCCTCGATGGCGCGCGGCAACTGCGTGTCGAACTCCTCGCAGGTGGTGGCTCGGGTGGCGGGCACTCCTTGGGCTTGGGCGAGTTTCACCCAGTCGAGGTTGGGGTTCGAGAGGTCGAAGAGGCTGGCGGCCTTGGTGCCGATTTCGTTGATGCCGAGGCGGCGGTACTCCACTTCCAGGATGTTGTACTGGCGGTTGGAGAAGATCACGGCGGTGACGTTGGCGTTCTCTCGGGCTGCGGTCCACAGGAACTGATTGGTGTACATGGCGCCGCCATCGCCGAGCAGCGCGAATGTGGGGCGGTCCGGGCAGGCGATGGCGGCACCGAGGGCCGCTGGACCGCCTTGGCCGATGGCGCCGCCGGTGAGGTTCAGCCACGAGTGGCGTACCGAGCGCTGCATGGCCGGGAACGCCGCGCCGCCGCCGCCGGAATCCGCCACCATGATGGCGTCGTCGGGCACGCGGGCGGCCAAGGTGGTGGCGATGCCGCGGGCGTTGAGCGGGCCCTTCGGCACTGCGGGGCGCTCTCCCCCAGACAGTTCCGGCTCGCCCGCATCGAGAGAATCCGCAAGGTCGGACAGCGCCGTCGCCACGTCCTCGTGGCGATGCGCGAGACGCGTGACTTCGCAGCCGTCCGGTACCAGATAGCCGGGCAGCCCCTGGTAGGCAAAGAAGCTCACCGGCGCCTGACCGCCCACCAGCACGAGCCGCTTGACGGACTCCATCAGGCTCAGGATCTGTTCCGGGAAGTAGGGCAGGCGCTCGATCAGGGGAAGGTCGGGGCCCGCCTCAACCCGCGCCGGGAAGGTCGGCGTGTAGAGCATGCAGCCGGTCTTGGCGGCAATGCGGCCAGCGGCCAGGGCGCCGCGTTCGGCGAGTCCCGATCCGTCGATCAGGAGCATGGTGTCGCGACCCACCAATCCCGCTGCCGCCTCGATGTCCGAGGCCGGCACTCGCGCCGGCGCAATGCTGGCCTCGAACCCTTCCACCTTGGGCTGCGGCCGGCCGTCGCCCCACGAACAGTCCGCCGGCAGGATCAGCGTGGCAATGCCTCCGCGCGGATCAGGGCTCGGCGCACGAGCCGCGCGCACTGCGTCCACTGCATCAAGCCCCACCCCCATGCTCGTGCGCGAGGTGCGAATCCAGGCGGAAACGGGCTTCGCCACCGCTTCGATGTCGGACGTGAGCGGCGCATCGTGCGCCACATGATGAATCGCGTGGTCGCCGACGACGTTGATGAGCGGCGTGCCAGCCCGGCGGCAGTTGTGCAGGTTGGCGATGCCGTTGCCGAGCCCCGCTCCCAAGTGCAGCAACGTGGTGGCGGGCAGGCCCTTCATGCGGCCATAGCCGTCTGCCGCGCCCGTACACACGCCCTCGAACAGGCAGAGCACGGCGCGCATCTCGTCCACGGCATCCACCGCCTGCACGAGATGCATCTCGCTCGTTCCGGGATTGGCAAAGCACACGTCCACGCCGTGTGCAGCAAGCGTTCGGATCAGGCTCTCGGCCCCATTCATCGGCGACGGATCTCCCGAAGTTGGATTCTGGTGCCACCTGCCCGCTCGCCCGGTGCGACTCGACGCGAAATCACTGCAATCGCAAGGTTCGCGGCATGGCTGGCACGAAATCCGGCATACTAGCAGCCTGTCGGACTTCGGACGGCGCAAGCTGGCCGAATGCCGACAGGGTGACAGGACGGCTCGGGCTGGGGCAGGAAGCGTTGCCGAAAGGCAACGGTTCTTGTGGCGCTAGCAGGCTCGCGAAAGCGAACTGGCAGCTTTTCGCGCCTGGCCGCGTTTGGTGGCCGAGTGGGTGATGGAACGGCTTCGGCAAGAACGGTGCGTTGGGGCGACGGCTTTTGTGGCGCTATCCGTAGGCACTGCCGTCACCTTCGTCACATAGACGCCACGAGGCCGGCAGCGGCTTGACCTGTGGAGGCCACGGATGATTTTTGCGTTCTCTCGGGTGCGGGCAACGGGCCGCGATTTCCGCGATGCCCATCGTGCCCTCACCACCGACGACTGCGCGGCCCTTGGCGGCGCCAAGCTCTGGGGCGCGTTTCTGGGCCTCTTCGGCATCGCCTCGAACGAGTTCGTGCTGGTCGCGTCGGGCGACGTTCAGGACGTGAACGACCGCATCTCGGCAGTGGCCGACGTGGCCGAAAGCCATACGCTGCTGCTCGAACCCACGGTGCGACCCACCGACGATTCGCCCCGCACCCGTGCCGGCCTCTACGTGTTCCGCTTCTTCGAGGTGGACCATGCCGACGTGGACGAGATCGCCTCCCTGTCGAAGACCGCCTGGGAGACGTTCGAGGGAGCCGACGCCTACGAGGCCGAGCCGCAGGCGCTCTTCTGCCAGCACGACCGCAGCGAGCAAAGCGGCAAGATGCTGCTCTGCACCTGGTACGACGGCCTGAACTCGTGGCAGACCTCACGCAGCCCCGCGCCCGAGGCCCGCGCCAACTTCCAGCGGCGGGGACTGCTCACCCACAGCACCGTCGCCTACGCCACCCGGCTCATCCAATGATCCCGTTTCGACGAGCGAGCACCTGGCCGGGCAAGCCAAACGGCGCCGAGGCGGAGACGGCAGAGACCGGCATGTCGCTCGCGGACGAAGCGCTCTTCGCCAACGACACCTTCTACCTCGCCTTCGCCGGGAAGGATGTGAAGGCCATGTCGCGGCTATGGGCGAAGCGTCACCCGACGATCTGCATCCACCCCGGCTGGCCAGCCATCCACTCGCGGGACAAGATCGTCGGCAGTTGGGAGAGGATCCTCGCCAACCCCGACCAGCCCGGCATCGACTTCTACAATTCCGCGGCGCACGAGGCCGGCGAGGTGGTGCTGGTAACCTGCTACGAAGAGCTGCCGGGCGGCATCTGCATCGCCACCAACGGGTTCGTGGTGGAGGATGGCGTGCTGCGCTTGTTCCATCATCAGGCCACGCCCTGCGCCAATCCGCCGCCGCCCAGGGGGGCAGGCGATGGTCGAAGCGCGAGGTGACTGCGCAGCCTTTGGAGGGAGGGCATCTTGCCCTCCGCACGCCGCAAGGCGTGACGATTCATGCACGCCAAGGTTGGTGGGAGGCAAGATGTCCTCCCCACCAGAGAGATCTTCCTCCGCGGGCGGATGGTTGGCGCACAACGGACAAGACCTGCGCCAAGGGAGGCGTTGAGATCGTGACACCCATGCGCTCGCCGGCGCGCATCGCAGCGTTTTGCGCGGCTGTGCTTGCCGCGGCGACGCTTCTTGGCGGCTGCGACGGCGAGGATGCCAAGCTGTCCGGCGCCACCACCGAGGTTGCAGTGGCGGAAGTGCGCCAGCGGGGAGCGACCGCTACCCAAGGCAGCACCGACAGCAACGCCACAAACGCCACTTCCGACAAGACGACTCCCGACAAGGCGGCAGCAACAAAGACAGACACGAGCAAAGACTCCGCCTCCCAGCGCGTCGCCGACTTCCGCGCCATGGCCGGTCGCCAAGGTCAGCAAGAGCGTCCCCCGGTCCCGGTGGCGGTAACCACCGTGGCCGTGGGCGCGGTGGAAGACTTCTATCGCGGCGCCACCAATCTCACCGCCGCCGAGGAAGCCGTGGTGGTGGCACGCACGAGAGGCGTCGTTCAGGCCCTCTTCGCCGAGGAAGGCGACGTCGTCCAGGCCGGCCAGCGCCTCGCCCAATTGGAGACGGAAAGGCTCGAGCTCGAAGTCGCCCTCTCGCGCACCCAACTGGCCAATCTCGGCGCCGCCTTCGAGCGCGCCCAGCGCCTGCACGAATCGCGCATGATCTCCCCCACCGAATACGACAACGCCCGCTTTGCCTTCCACACCGAGCGCACCAACCTGCAACTGCGGGAGTACGAGCTGCGCGAGGCGGCCATCCGCGCCACCATCGACGGCGTCATCACCAGGCGGCTGGTGAAGGTGGGCTTCACCCTGAACGAGAACGAGCCCGCCTTCGAGATGAAGCGCCTCGACACCATCGAGGCGGAACTCAACGTGCCGGAACGGGAGACCGGCCGCATCCACGCCGGACAACTCGCCCAGGTGGTGGTGGACGCCTTGCCGGATGCGCAATTCGACGGCAAGGTGCTGCGCGTGGCGCCGGAGATCGACCCCGCTTCCGGCACGTTCCGGGTCACCGTCACCGTAGACAATGCCGATGGGCGACTCCGTCCCGGCATGTTCGGCCGCGTCGCCATCCGCGTGGACCGCCACGAAGACGCCCTGCTCACCCCCTTGGATGCCGTGGTGGTCTTCCGCGACCAGAGCAGCCTGTTCGTGGTGCGGGAGGGTCTCGCCGAGCGGCGCGAGGTGACGACGGGCTACATATCCGAAGGCAACATCGAGATACTCGAAGGGGCGAGCGCCGGCGAACTCGTGGTCATGACTGGCCAGGAGGGCCTGCGAGACGGCGCCCGCGTGCACATCGTCGAAGGATAGGGTTCCCGCCATGAAGGAACCTGGGGGCAAGGGACCACAGCCCTTCCCCTCCATCCATCTCCCCCTCCCCACCCCTCCCGGCGAACCGTGCCCGTGAATGCACGCACACCCCCATGGGCGTGATCCCCACCGCCATCGCCCGGCCGGTCACCGTCGCCATGGCGACGTTCGCCGTGGCCCTGTTCGGCGCTCTCTCCCTCGACCGCCTCGGCCTCAACCTGCTGCCGGAACTCGCCTACCCCACCCTCACCATCCGCACCGACTTCGAGGGCGCCGCCCCGTCCGAAGTGGAAGAGCAGGTCACCCGACGACTGGAGGAGCGCGTCGGCGTCATCAACGGCGTGCGGCGGATGCACTCCATCTCCGCCGCCGAACGCTCCGACGTGGTGCTCGAGTTCGCCTGGGGCACCGACATGAACAACGCTGCGGTGGAGGTGCGCGAAAAGCTGGACCTCGTCCAGCTTCCCCTCGACATCGAGCGCCCCTCCATCCTGCGCCTCAACCCCAACCTCGATCCCATCGTCCGCGCCGCCATCGTCCTGCGCGAGCGCGGTGACGCCGCCGAGCTGCAACCCCGCTTGCAGGAACTCCGGCGCTTCGCCGAAGACGTGGTGAAGAAGCGGCTGGACCCAGTGCTCGGCGTCGCCGCCGTGCTGGTGAGCGGCGGCTACGAAGACGAAATCGCCGTCAACGTGGATCAGGAGCGCATCTCCCAGCTCGGCATGAGCGTCGAGACCCTTGGCCAGCGCCTGCAAGCCGCCAACGTCAATCTCTCCGGCGGCCGGCTCGAGGATCGCGGCCAGGAGTTCCTCGTCCGCACCATGAACGAGTTCGCCTCGGTCGAGGACATCCGCGACACCATCGTCTTCCAGCAAGACGGCAGCGTGCTGCGCCTGAAGGACGTGGCGGAAGTGTTCGAAAGCCACAAGGAACGCGACAGCGTGATGCGCGTGGACGGTTTCGAGGCCATCGAGATCGCCATGTACAAGGAGGGCGACGCCAACACCGTGGCCGTCTCCGCCGACATCGCCGAGCGCATGGACGAGATCGCCGCCGAACTGCCCCCGGCCTACGAACTCGTGAAGATCCACGATCAGGCGGACTTCATCTCCGCCGCCATCGACGAGGTGCAGTCCGCCGCCATCATCGGCGCCGCCTTCGCCGTGCTTGTGCTGTTCCTGTTCCTCAAGGACGCCCGCAGCACCCTCATCGTCACCGCCACCATCCCGGCCTCGGTGCTGGCGACATTCGTGTTGATGGATGCCTTCGACATCACCCTCAACATCATGAGCCTCGGCGGCATCGCGCTCGCCGTGGGGATGCTGATGGACAACGCCATCGTCGTGCTGGAGAACATTGCCCGCCACCGCGGTGTGGGAGCCGTGCCCGAGGGCCATATGGCCGATTCGGCATCTCTCTCGCTTGCCGAAGCCGCCGAACGAGGCACCAGCGAAGTGAGCGGCGCGGTGCTGGCCTCCACCATGACCACCATCGCGGTGTTCCTGCCGCTGGCGTTCGTCGAGGGCATCGCCGGGCAGCTGTTTCGCGACCAGGCGCTGACGGTGGCCTTTGCCCTGGTGGCATCGCTGATCCTCGCCTTCACCCTCATCCCCATGCTGGCGGCAGTTCGGGTGGCGGCACCGGAGGGCCTGCCAGCCGCAGAGGCCCGCGAGCGAAGGCGCTTGCACAAGGCCATCGCGCCGCTGCGCTGGCTTGTGCGTGGCCTCGCTCTGCTGTGGCGTGGCGCGGTGCAAGTGGCAGGCCTCGCAATGCGCCCCGTGCAGTGGGCCTTCGACGCCGGCTACGCCCAAGTCCTCGCCGGCTACACGGCATTGTTGAACGCCGCACTGGCGCGCCGTGCGCTGACCCTGACACTTGCCGTCGCGGCCCTGGGCGCCGCGGCAGCGATGGCGCCCTCGCTGCCGGTGCAACTGATCCCGCCCTTGTCACAGGGAGAGTTCCGCATCGACATGGAACTCGAACCCGGCACGCGCCTCGAGCGAACCGACCAAGTGCTGGCGGAAACGCAGCAGGCGCTGCTGGCGTATCCCATCGTCGACCGCACCTATTCCGTCGCCGGCACGGGTGGCAAGCTGGACGTCAGTTCGGTGGGCGGCGGCGAGCAGATCGGCGAACTCAGCGTGGTGCTGCAGGACGGCATCACCCCGGACGACGAGTCGCTCATCATGTCTCTCGCCCGCAACACCGTGGCCGCGCTGCCGGGTGCGCAGTTCAAGGTGGAACGCCCGCAGCTCTTCACCTTCGCGACGCCACTGGAGGTGGAAATTGCCGGCACCGACCTCGAAGACATCGAGCGCATTGCCGAGCAGCTCGTCGCCGCCATGTCCGCCTCGGAGTCTTTCAGCGACGTGGAGTCCAGCATCCGCCCCGGCTACCCGGAGTTGCAGATCGACTTCGACCAGGAGCGCACCGCGGCCACTGGGCTCTTCGTGCCGGAAGTCGCCTCCCGCGTGGTGCGCAAGGTGCGCGGCGACGTGCCAACCAAGTTCACCTGGCAGGACAAGCGCATCGACATCCGCCTGCGGCTGGACGAAGGCGACCGGAATTCGCAAGAGGACGTGGAGAACCTGCTGGTGGACGCCGGCGATCGCCAGATTCGCCTTTCCGCATTGGCCGACGTAACCTTGGCCACGGGTCCGGCTGACATCCAGCGCATCGGCCAGAAGCGCGTGGCCGTCGTCAGCGCCCACGTCGAGCACGGCGACCTTGCGCTCGGCGGCGCCGAGGTCGCGCAATTGCTCGGGGCCATCCCGCATCCACCCGAAATCACCAGCCGCGTCGGCGGTCAGGCGGAGGAGATGGATGCATCGTTCCAGTCGCTGCTGCTCGCCCTTTCGCTCGCGCTCATCCTGGTCTATCTCGTGATGGCATCGCTGTTCGAGTCGCTCCTGCACCCCTTCGTCATCATGTTCACGGCTCCGCTCGCCGCCATCGGCGCCATTCTCGCCCTGCTCGCCACCAACACATCCGTCTCCGTGGTGGTCTTCATCGGCGCAATCCTGCTCGTCGGCATTGTCGTCAACAACGCCATCGTCCTCGTGGACCGCGTCAACCGCCTGCGCCTCGAAGGCATGGAACGCCGCGCCGCCGTCGTCGCCGGCGCCCACCAACGCTTCCGCCCCATCGTCATGACCACCACAACCACGGTGCTGGGCCTACTCCCCATGGCCATCGGCCTCGGCGAAGCCGCCGAACTCCGCACCCCCATGGCCATTACCGTAATCGGCGGCCTCCTGATCGCCACCCTGCTGACCCTGGTGGTCATCCCGGTGGTGTACGACCTGGTGGACCGCAAGAAGATCCACGGCGACGTATTCGAAGGCGGCGAAAGCCCAACGTGAGCCCGGCAACTCCGCTGGGGGGATGGCATCTCGGCCTCCTCGCGCACAAGGCGCATCCAGCCTCGCCAAGCAATGGTGGAAAGTCCATTCCAATAAGGAAATGAGCCTGAAAGCGCAGGCTTCTGAGCTTGGGTTCCGGGTCGGGAATGCCGTGAAGTTGGTGACGGTAGTTTGAGTCTGCGCAGGCGTCAATGCGGGGTGTGGATTGCGGGTCGCTGGTGGCCGGAAGCCTGCTTCCGGCCACCGGCACACTCTTCGCTGCGCGGGTCGCCGTGTCACCCGAAGGGGCGCAGCGAAGCGGAGCAGCCGCGAAGCGGCTTGACACGGCGACCCGCGCAGCGTTCCCGCGCGCGCCCGCTGACATGGCGCCCCATCAGGCGGCGTCGGCTTGGTCGTCGAGGCCGATCCTGCGGAAGAGCTCGGCTCGGGCACGGTTCACCTCGCGCATGGCGGCGAGGTCGCTGGCGCTGCGGGCGGCGAGGTCGAGTTGCTCGAAGGAGACGCCTTCCTTGAGGAAGCGTTCGGCGCCGTCGAGGCCGCGCAGGCGCTCGTAGGGCGTCTGCACCCGATCGTGCGGGTAGGTGCGCCGGACCCGGCCCTCCTCGTCGGTGCGCTCGACGGCGAACATGCACGGCCGGTGGAAGTTGACGGCCGGCGAGAGGGTGAGCCGGGTGAACTCGTCCACCAGCGGCGCGAACCGCTTCGGGATGTGGACGTGACCCAGCCAGCGGCGCACGACGCTGGCGTTCTTGCTCTCGACGAGGGCGTTGTCGTTCGAGTGCCGGGCGCGCGACTTGGTGAACTCGACGCGCAGCTTCTCGAGCAGGGCGGCAACGCGGTGGTTGACGTACTCGGAGCCGTTGTCGGCATGGAAGCCCATGATCTCGAAGGGGAACAGGTCCAGCAGCCCCTGCAGCACGGGGATCAGGAAGCGCTCGGAGATCGCCTCCACCGCGCCAACGTACTCGTACTGGGTGACCTCGTCGACGGCGTTGACCAGGTAGATGCCCTTGCGCCCGTCGAGGTCGCCCTGGTGCACCGTGTCCACGCGCAGGAAGCCGGGTCGTCCGTCCGGCTGCGGCCGGCGGCGCTCGCCGATCGCCGACTGCACCGCCTTGGTGAGTTGCGGCGTCGTCCGCCGCCGGCGGTAGGCGTCCGAGCGGCGCAGGTTGTACAGGTGGCTCACCGAGATGTGCGCCAGGCGCTCGAAGCGGGCGTCGCCGAACACCTCGCGCTCGCGCCGCATCACCTCCCGCGTCGCCGGCCCGGCCATCTGCCCCAGCGTCGCGTCCACCTCCGCCAGCAGCCGGATGTCCGCCGCCGTGTACCGCCGCTCGAAGCGACGCGACGGCGGCCGGCCGCGCCGATCCACGACCCGACCCGTCTCGGCATGCTGGCGCACCAGCCGCGTCAGCTGCGCCCGCGACAGCCCCGTCACCTTCTCCAGAAACCGCTTCGCCAGACCCCTGTCGGCCTTGCCGAGACTCCCGTAGTCGAAGCGCACAAGCGCCTTCTGCACGAACGCGTACGCCTCCCTGCGCGTGCCCGGCCTGAAATCCACCGGCTCGTTCCCGTCGAGAAACGCGCCAACCTGCTCCAGCGTGCGGAGCCGTTCGATGCCCAGGCTCAAAATCATCCTCCGATGATCCCGCACCCGCACCTTCAGGCTCACTTCTCGTTGGAATCAGCCCCTCGCTTCAGGCTCACTTCTCATTGGACAAGGCTTGGAATGGAAGACCAGGAGATGTTCATATAGCGTCACGGCAAGCCTCGTCGTACGATTTTCCTTTCGCTTTCCCATCGGATGGATTGGCGCATGGTCGGTCAAGCACTGAGACAAGGACGCGGGGCCGACTATCGGGACGTGCTGGGCGCGCCGCCGCACTTGGTTGCCGAAGTGGTGGACGGCAGCCTGCGCACGCAGCCCAGGCCGGCGCCTCGCCATGCCTGGGCAAGCTCGGGACTGGGCGCAAGGATCAGTCCGCCTTTCAACTACGGCGATGGAGGTCCGGGCGGCTGGTGGATCGTCGACGAACCGGAACTGCATTTGGGCGAAGACATCCTCGTGCCCGATCTGGCCGGATGGCGACGAGAGCGAATGCCGCAGTTTCCCGACACGGCTTGGTTCGACGTCGCGCCCGACTGGGCGTGTGAGGTGCTGTCTCCCCGAACGCGCAAGATCGATCTCTATGAGAAGCGCCCAATCTACGCTCGGGAAGGCGTGGTTCATTTGTGGTTCGTTGACCCGCTGGCCCGTGGCTTGGAAGCCTTCGAACTCCAGGACGGCCAATGGCTGCTGATCGCATCCCTCAAGGACGATGAGGACGTAACCGTTCCTCCATTCGAGGCAATCACATTCAGCCTCGGCGACCTGTGGCCGGACGGCCCAGTGAGCTGACATTGGACTCGTGGCGCAACGCTGCGAACCGTGTCAGCGGGCCACCACCGAATCAGCGGCACTTGGGCCGGCGCACGAGATATCCCCTTGGTGGGCGGGGCGAAAGGGCGGGCGGCCGACTTCGGCTGATGCGCCCCTAGGCGCCCAATGCGGAGTGCAGACCGTCTAACGCCTTGCTTTGGGTCGCCGGCCGTTGCGGCGAGAGCGGGGCTGCGTATTGCCCTGTTTTCTCGCACGGTCCTGGAAGCGCGTCAGTTCGTCTTCGAATCGCTGTTCATCCGGCAACCGCTGCATGGCTTCCGCATAGGCACCTTCCACTTCGCTGGCCGGAAAGCGAAGCCAGTCGCGCACCCGGGCGAGGTCACGCCATGCCCATGCATGACGGGTGGCCGGAGCGTCCATCTGCACAACCCGCTCGAGCGAAGCCTTGGCTTCGACCAGCAGTCTGTTGTTCACGTCGCGCCACAACCGTCCCCGTTCCTGCCTTGCTTTCTGCGCCAGGAACATTTTGGTCTGAGCGAACTCATGCAGGGCGCGAGAGTCTCCAAGGATGGTGTCTCCAGCACGCTGGAAGTAGCGGTGCGCGATTTCCGGTTCGCGCATCCGGCGCGCCAAGATGGCGGTGTCGACGGCGTCTTGCTCGAAGGTGGTCTCCGGCATCTCCCGAAGCAACCGCAATGCGGTGGCTCTCTCGTCCTCAGCGATACACGCATCGATCAGCGTGTTGAGGACATTTGCAACGGCACGTGGCTCGGCCACTTCCCCGAAGCGTAGGTACACGTCCTCCGCCCGATCTAGGAACCCCTTGTCCGCATGCAAGCGGACCAGTTCGGCGGCCAGGACCGCGGAATCCCGGTTAGCTTCCCAGGCACCTCGGATTCGCTCGAGAGCGTCCTGCTCGTTGCCAATGGTTCGCAGATAGGCCGCGTCCTGGATCGCCTGAATGGCCGAGTGCTCAGGATGAGCAGGCAACGTGACCCGAAAGTAGCTGCGCCCCTCGTCGAAGTCGAAGCGCGGCTTCGGAGAACCGTTGCCCTCCATGGCGCTGCGCATCAGGGGCAACCCGGTGAGGCGACCTTCGGCCAGCTTGAGCTCCTTCAGGAACTCGCCAATCCGGCGGTTGCGAGCGGGCAGCGGCGGCACTTTGCCATCGTTCAGCTGGGCTAGATCGATACCGGGAACCGGGCCGGGGTAACTGATGATCTCCATGCGATCCGGATGCAGGAAGACCTTGGTGGGTTCGACGATGCTCGGCCGATACGATCTGTGATAGACCGCGTTGACGACAGCCTCCCGAAGGGCATCGTGGGGGTAACTCACCCATCCGCGCACCTGGCTTTGGTGGCGAGGCTTCTCCAGGTGGGCTTGCGACAGACCCTCGAGGTAGAGAAGACAATTCCGGACTTGGTCCGACAGGGCACCGCGGAAGATGCGTTCGTCCTGCACTCGCGCTGCGGCATCGCCTGCGAACCTCACGACTTCAATCCATGCTCCACGAAACCAAGCGTCCGGACTTTCGGAGAAGAACAGAAGACCAACGTTGCGCGGCACTTCATGGTCGTTGATTCGTGTGGTGATCTGCATTCGCCGATAGGTCTCCGCCGAATCCGCACTGTCCGCGAGACCACTCCTGACATCATGGAGGTACTCCCGCACCTTCGAAATGCGCAGCGCGTCGATGCTCACGGTCGTGGCCGGCCGGTCGTCCCAAGGCACACTCGATGTCTGCTCCAGCAGCTGTTCAAGTTGGCGGGGTTGCGCGACGACGGTCTCCGATCCGCTTCGGATCCAGTACCGCCATTGCTTTGGTGCAAGGGGCGCCCGGTGCGGACGCTCGTCACTTGCGGATGCCCAGATGACCAGGACCAGCCGGTCGCCGATCCACTCCTTCGAGAGGACCGGGTCGTAAGCCGGGTGCATTGCCTTGCAGCGCCCGCGCAGCCACTTCGCCGCAATCTCGGCCGTGGCCGGTGTCAAGCCAACCGGCGGCAACTCCGGCTCCCCTTCGACCTCGCGCACGCCAATCACTACATACCCGCCGTTCAGGTTCTGGTAGTCATTGGCGAAGCCGCAGATCGTCTGCACGACCTGTGGCCCCGTTGTCTTCTCGTCCCACGATGCCTTGAACTCGATGCGTGCCGACTCAACGGCCCTCCGATGGAGCAGGTTATCGACGTTGATGGGCAGGGTCGCAGTCACGGCTTGGGGCTCGCGAGATCGGTCAAGGGACGGTACGGGCCATCATATACGGTGGCGGCGCCATGCCGGTTCCCCATGCGGTGCGCGCCTGGTGACGAATCGCCGTGAAGTCAGGATGCGTGACAGGGCCTTCGTCATCGCCAAGTTCGGTCTGGATGAGTCCCGACGGCACGACGACATCTCCTGCGACTCGGCTACGGGCCATGGTCGTGGAGAGCAGGAGAACGGTGGCGCCCTGGGCAGGCACCTGGTACGGGATCGGGTCCGTGGCGTCGCCGCGTCCAGCAGCAACGCGCTGTGCGTGGCGCCTCTTGCGACGATGAACGCCTATCGCAACCGCATGGCATTTGCGAGTTCGGCCGAGGCCGAATAGCCACATTGCGTGGCCTGCACCTCTTCCGACCAGTCGCGCCACATGTTCTCTTGCGGTGGGTCCATGCGGCAGGTGTCGAGGTCGGTGCGGGAGAAGTCGCAGAGGAGCGCCTGGCGCATCACGGTGGACCGATTGTGCCCCGCCATGTGTGCCAGCCGATGGTGCCAGAGCACCACGTCGCCTCGTTCGCCCCAGCAATCCACCGGCTCGGTGTCTGCGTTCACGCGAGCGAGTTCTGCCAGGTAGGCCGGGGCGTGAACGATGCCCTTGTGGCTTGGCAGGTGATCGTAGTAGGGGATTCTTGGCTGGTCATATTGCATCTGGAAGGTCGGATAGAGGCGCCGGTGCGAGCGCGGCCAGACCTTGAACGCGCCGCCGTTCGCCGGCACGTCGGCGAGCAGACCAACCAAGCCGAGATGGAACGGATGCCCGTCTGTGTGGCATCGATCGCGCACCCCATCCAGGTCCGCGTCTGCATAGGGCCGCGTGCAGTAGATGCCGCGAATGCCGTCCGTGATCGCAGGATCCGTCGGCCCGCCAGGCCATGCCGGCCCGGCACTTCCCATCGGCTTGCCCCCCATCGAGGGCAGGGCCAGCATCCCCTCGCCAAGAAGCTGCTCCGCCACGGCGCACACCTTGGCGTTGTAGGCGAGTTCAATGAGCAACGGCTCCGTGCCGCACTCCCGCAGCTGCCACAGATATCCAGCGCGAATGTGCAGCGGATCGCGGCTCTCCTCGTCGGCGGGAAACGGTCCGACATGCGTGCGCGCGTCGTCCCGGCGCATCCTGCTGCCGGCCGGAAGCGCGGCCCAGAGCCGGTCCAGCGCCCGCTCGCACAGATCCGGATCAAGCATCCCCTTCAGCAGCAGGAACCCGGCATCCTTGAAGAAGGCAATCTGTTCGGAAGTAAGCGGCTCCATCGTTCGCCCTTGTCTCGCAGCAACTGTGGACCAACACCGGTGGGTTCTCGATCCAACGGGTGATAAGCCACCACCAGCCACACAGAGACGCGCCAATGTGCGGGGCCGCCAGTCGGCCGCCACCGGACATGTCGTCTGCCCAGGTTCGCGATTCTAGCAGCCTGTCGGACTTCGGACGGCGCAAGCTGGCCGAATGCCGACAGGGTGACAGGACGGCCTGGGCTGGGGCAGGAAGCGTTGCCGAAAGGCAACGGCTCTTGTGGCGCTAGCGCGGCGAAGACTGCGTGCCGCCGAGCGGGGACGACTTGCCCCGACAGGCCAGACTCCGCCCTTCGTAGGACCGTCAGACAGCCGCCATCGCCTTCACGGGTCGGAACTCGTGACCGCCACCAAGGATTTGCGGCTTTCCGTGACCCAAAAGTCAACAGCTGGACATGAACAGGTATGCTTGAGGACATGATCGTCTCCCGGGCAGCCATTCGTCGCCCTGTCACCGTGGCGATGGCCTTTGTCGCAATGGTGATCGTCGGCGCCTTTGCCGGAGCGCGGATGTCGGTGGAGGAGTATCCGGACGAAGAGAAGCCCTACGTGGGGGTGGGGGTTCCGTATCAGTCCTCCTCGCCGCAGGAAATCGAGCGCAATGTCACGCGGCCCGTGGAGGAGATCCTCTCCACCCTGGGCGGCATCGACCGGATGTTCTCGCACACGCGCTCGGACTACGTGTGGGTGTCGATTGCACTCGACGACGATCAGGACACCGCCACCCGTGGCATCGAGGCGAAGGAGCTCGTCGAGAGCATCCGCCACCGACTGCCGGACGACATTCGCCACTTCAACATCCGCAATCGCGACGACGAGTCGGAGCCCATCCTGTCGTTCGTCGTCTCCGCGCCGGAACTGGGCTGGCTCGATGCCTGGCGGCTGCTCGACGCCCGGGTGCGTCAAGTGCTCGAACGCGTGCCGGGCGTCAACTCCGTACAGATCTTTGGCGGCGAGCAACGTTATGTTCGCGTCGCGCTGAACCCGGGCCGCCTTGAGGCGCATGGCCTTGACGTGCTCGACGTGGAGCGGCGGCTTGCGGCAGAGAACTTCCACCTTTCCGCCGGCCACATCGATCAAGCGCGCATCGAGACGCAGCTTCGCCCACTCGGCAAGTTCACCGAGATTCAGGACATCCGCGACCTGCCGCTCAGGGCCGACCTCACCATCGGCGACGTCGCCGAAGTCACCTACGCCCCACTCGATGAGTCGGACCAACGCCGGCTGAACGGCGAGGATGCGCTGGGCCTGTCGGTGTACAAGAAGCCCGAGGCCAACCTCGTCGCCGTGGCCGAGGCCGTGGAGGAGGCAGCAGCAGCCGCCGCCGAGCATCCGGAACTTTCCGGCGCCACCTTCCTCACCGTCGGCAACAACGCCGAATCCGTCATACGAGCGCTCGACAACCTGATCGGGAACGGCATCATCGGCGGCGTGCTGTCGGCGATTGTCCTGTTCGCCTTCATCCGCCGATTCATTCCCTCGCTGCTCATCGCCGCCACGGTGCCACTCGCGCTGGTCGCCACAATGGGCGCCATGTACTTCGCCGGCCTCACGCTGAACGTGCTTTCGCTGGTGGGGCTGATGCTTGCCGTCGGGCTGCTGGTGGACAACTCCGTAGTCGTATCGGAGTCCATTGCCCTGAAGCGTCGCGAACACGGGCTCAGCCCCTTTGAGGCCGCCGACCGAGGCGTCACCGAGGTGGGCACGGCCATCACGGCCGGCACCCTCACCACCATCGTCGTGTTCGCTCCCACGGTGTTCCTCAACACCGTGGAATCCACAACCGCGCTCGCCAACGTCGCCATCCCGCTGTGCACCTCCATCGCCGCATCGCTCCTGATCGCCACCACGTTGATCCCCGCCCTGCTCGCGAGGCTGCCAGAAGGCAAGCGGGAACCGCGGCACCGCATCTTCGACCACTTGTCTGCCGTGTACGGCAACGTGGTGCTGTTCACCCTGCGGCATCGCTACTCGGCACTTCTGGTGGCGGCATTGGTGGCTAGCGCGGGCGGGTATGCCTATCGTCAACTGGACGTGAACATGAACCCGCAAAGCGACTCCGGCTCGCTGGAGCTTCGCTTCTGGGTGCGCGGCACGATGACCCTCGAACGGATGGAAGGCATCGTCGACGAAGTGGAGGCATCCATTCTCGGCGCGCGGGAAGAACTCGGCATCGGTGATGTCTCCACCACGTTCGACTACGACCGCGGCAACATCTACATGACGATGCGGGAAGACGGCATGTACGCCGCATCGGTGGTGCAGGAGCGGATTCTGGAGATGATGCCGGAGGTGCCCAACGTCAACTTCTACTTCCGTTCCAAACGCCGCGGGCGGGACTATCGCGACGGCGACGGTGGCATCGGCGTGCGCCTGGTCGGCGACTCCACGGCGCGATTGATGGATATCTCGGAAGAAGTGATCGAGATGTTGGAAACGGTCCCCCACTTCACCAACGTACACACCCAATCCGAATCGAGCCGGCAGGACCTCGTCCTGCGCGTCAAGCCGGAACAGGCCGGCCAGCTTGGCGTGACGGCACAGAACCTCGCCCGCAGCGTGTCGGTGGCCTTGGGCGGCGTGCAGATGCGGCGCGGGCTGGACCACGGCAGTTGGGTGGACGAGATTCACCTCGAAATCGAGGATCGCGACGACATCCGCATCCAGGACCTGATGCGCCTGCCCATCTTTCTCCCGGACGGCGACACCGTGGCGCTGGAAGCGCTGGCGGAAGTGGAGTTCCAGCCGTCCCTTCGCAGCATTCGCCGCGAGAACCGAGAAACCAACGTCACGGTGGAGTTCGATCTGAAGGACATCACGCCGGCGGATGCCCGCGCAGAGGCGGAGGCGTTGCTGGAAGGCTTCGAAATGCCCGCCGGCTACCGCTGGGAGATGGGCCGCGACTTCGACTTCGAGGCGCAGCAGTTCCGCGACATGCTGATCATGATCGCCGCCGCCATCCTCCTGGTGTACATGCTGATGGCGGCACTGTTCGAGTCCGTGCTGTTTCCCTCTGCGGTGCTCTTTTCCATCGCCTATTCCGCCGTGGGCGTGATGCTGTTTCTCTGGGTCACGGGCACGCCGCTGACGATGATGGCCATGATCGGCATGGTGCTTCTCGCCGGCATCGTCGTGAACAACGGCATCGTGCTCTTGAACCGCACCTTCCAGCTCATGCGCGACGGCACGCCCCGCGAAGAAGCCATCGTCCGCGCCGGCCGCGACCGCCTGCGCCCGATCCTGATGACCGCCGCGACGACGGTTGCCGGCCTCATCCCCCTCGCCGTCGGCGACGTCCGCATCGGCGGCACCGGCGAGTCCTACATGCCCATGGCCCGCGCGATCATCGGCGGCCTTAGCTTCGCAACCCTGATCACACTACTCCTGACACCACTTCTGTTCGTACACTTCGACAACCTGAAACGCAGCACAGTCCGCTTCTGGCGCGAAGCCACAGCACCCCGCCAACCGGCGCAGTAAGCAACAAGACCGTCCGCAAGCAAGGGCGACGCATGTGTCGCCCCTACCGCGTCGAGAGACTCGCGAAGGGCTCCTGCGAGACCTTGCCCAATACGTCAAGGCTTCAGCGCCCTGTGGCACCGATGAGGCAAGCGCCCGGAACCGAACCGCGCCTTCAACGAGGTAACGCAGATGACGCTGGTGATAGCTCGTCGAACTCGACGCCGTCGAGCCGGGCCACCCGATGCACTGCGCGCAATCTGCCGCGATCACAATCCGCCTTCGCATCGATTGCTTCAGCAATGTGGGTGCAACGCTCACCAGGCGTGCCATCCTCTCCACGCCTTCAGGCGCCACGGTAGGCAAATGCAAGTCGACGCGCGACCTCGAAGCTCTCCGCGACCACTACATGGAAGGGCCTTCCGGCAAGCGGCCCCGAAAGACACACGTTCAAACCGCCAACGTAAAATCAGCCGATCCCTGCCATCAAGCGAATAGAGTGAAGCTAGCGCCACAAGAACCGTTGCCTTTCGGCAACGCTTCCTGCCCCAGCCCAAGCCGTCGCAACGGTAATCAGCACGCAGTGGCACGGCACGAATGCGCTGACCCTGACCTTATCGAATGCAGTCGGGCCAAGTGGCCGAGGACCTGCTGTACCGTCACGACGAATCGCGCATCGACGCGCTGGACGCTGCAAGGGCCGTGGAGCTTCGACGGCGACGGCACGACCTTCCGACTCGTAGCCGAAGCGCACCGAATCCGGTTCGCGCACCTGTTCGACCCCTTGCTCACGGTACACACCTCGCTCGTCGAGCCGCTGCCTCACCAAATTACTGCCGTGTACGAGCCATGCTGCCTCGGCAGCCGCTGAGGTTTCCACTCGCCGACGATCCCGGCAGTGTCTCACTTGGGCTTGTGCAGTGTCTGGCACCGTCTTCCGGGGGAGGGCGTCCCGCCCATCGCGCCGCAAGGCGCGCCGTGCCGCAAGGCGCGCCGTGCCGCAAGGCGCGCAGGGCACCTCGCGGCATGCGCAGGGAGGACGCGCCTGACGAGGCGCATGGAGGACGGGACGCCCTCCCTATAGCGCGCGCATGGAGGGCGAGACGCCTTCCCTCCCTATGCCTTCCCTCCCTATGCCTTCCCTCCCTATGCCTTCCCTCCCTATGCCTTCCCTCCCTATGCCTTCCCTCCCTATGCCTTCCCTCCCTATGCCTTCCCTCCCTATGCCTTCCCTCCCTATGCCTTCCCTCCCTATAGAGAGTGGTCCGGCAGGCAAGTCGACGCAGTCGCCGGTTGCGAACGGCCATGCGCCACGTCAGGCAAATTCCAAGGTGAGACACTGCCGCCGCTGCACAACCATTTGACGCCCTTCTAGGCAACCGGTTAAATACGCCACCCGACATGGCCAGGTAGCTCAGTCGGTAGAGCACTGGACTGAAAATCCAGGTGTCGGCAGTTCGATTCTGCCCCTGGCCACCATCACGCCTCGGGCCTCGTTCCACGCACACGGGAAAAGGCGTGAATAGGTGCCTGATCTGCCCCGGAAAGTTTTGGAGTGCGGACGTCGCCTCAACCATCGCGAACATCCCGACCAGGCACCTCACCCACGGCGTGGGAGCTCTGTGCGCCCTCGGCTACGTCGCCCTTGCGGCATTGGCGCGTGGAGATGGCGAACCGGGGCTGCCGGCTTTCTACGGCATTGTCGTGTGTACCGCCGCGCCAGTGTTCCTGCTGTACCTCCATGCCGTCCGAAGAGACGAGCCGCTACCGGTCGCAAGGCTGCTGTTCTGGGCCGTCGTCTTTCGCCTGTGTGGCCTCGCCGGCGGACCATTCTTCGAGGACGACTTCTATCGGTACCTCTGGGACGGCTACCGCTTCGCAACTGCAGGCACACCCTATGGAGTGACCCCGGAAGCCTTCTTCCTGGACGAGAGCGTCCCGCCGGCATTCAGAAGCGTTCTGGATCAAGTCAACAACCCCGACCTCCCCACCATCTACGGACCCACCACCCAGGTTCTGTTCCTGTTCGGCCATTGGGTGCAGGCCGGGAGCGTTGCCGCACTCCAGGCGCTCTTGATCGCGGTCGACCTCGCAACGCTGGCGTTGCTGCTGCGGCTTGCGCCGGCACGGAACGTCTTGCTCTATGCCTGGTGCCCGCTGGTCGTCAAAGAGATCGCGTTCACCGCGCATCCAGATGGACTCGGCGTGTGCCTGCTGCTTGCCGCCGTCGTCCTCGCCAGCAAGCGACGCAACGGCTGGGCGGCGCTTTGCCTGGGGGCTGCCGTTGGGGCAAAGGTATTTGCGCTGCTTCTGGCGCCGCTTGTGCTCATGCGCGCGCGGCTCATTCACTGGTGCATTCTCGGCGCCGCTCTGGCCTTGCTCTATGTCCCGTTCGCGATCTCCGGAGGAACGGATCTCGACTCTCTCGTCGTGTTCGCTCGCGAATGGGAGTTCAATTCGGCTGCTTTCGGGCTGCTTGCCGTCGCAGTCGCGCCGGACCAAGCGAAACTCGCCCTCGCCGCAGCATTTGGCCTGTTTTGGCTTTGGTACTATCGTCGGTACCGCAGCGGCGATTGCGACGTGCCGCGCGGCGATTGGATTTACGGGGCTTTCCTTCTTGCCGCACCGGTAATCAATGCTTGGTACCTGCTCTGGCTGCTCCCGTTCGCTGTCGTGTATCCGAGCCGCTGGGCCTGGACGGCGTCGGTGGCGGTGCTGCTCTCCTACATCACAGGGCTTCACTTGGGCAATCACGAAATGCAGGCCTATGGACAGCCTTGGTGGGTCCGCCCAGTCGAGTTCGGTGCCATCGTGATTGCCCTCCTGCTCGACTGGCTGCGCCATCGGGGCGTGTGCCCGCCGCCGGCACCCATCGGTGATTGACGGACGTTCGGTGGGCGTTGTGATTCCCGCCCGCAATGAGCAGGGGAACATCGCTGCCGTCGTGCAGGCCGTGCAGGCCTTGCGCACGCCGAAGGGCGAAGGCGTGGTTGATGACATCGTCGTTTGCGACAACGGTTCAACGGATTCCACCGCGGAACGCGCGCGCATCGCCGGCGCGCGGGTGGTGACCGAGCAAAGGCCCGGCTATGGAATCGCGTGCTTGACCGCCATTCGAGTGCTGACGCCGGTCGAGGTCGTGCTCTTCGTGGATGGCGATCAAGCGTTTCACCTACACCAGTCGATGCGGCTGCTGGACGCCATCGTCGCCGGTGCCGATCTTGCCATCGGTTCGCGGGCGCTTGGCCGTGCCGAGCCCGGCGCCCTGTCGCTGCCGCAGATCGTCGGCAACCGGGTCGCCGCCGCGCTGATCCGGCTGATCTGGAAGCAGCGAGTCACCGATCTCGGCCCTTTCCGGGCCATCACGGCGAGTGCCCTGGCTGCCCTCGACATGCGAGACAAGGCCTACGGCTGGACCGTGGAGATGCAAGTCAAGGCGATTCAGCATAAGATGCACATCGTTGAAGTCCCGGTGGACTCGCGACGGCGTCGGCACGGAAAGTCCAAGGTGGGCGGCACCATCCGCGGCATCGTTGGCGCCAGTGTCGGCATTCTTGGAATGATCCTCAAGCTATGGCTGCGCGCGAAGGCGAGCGGCGGTTCAAGGAGTTGCGCATGAAGCGGTTTGCCTCCGCCTTCGTCGGCGTATGCATCGCGACGATGGCTCACGCCAACCAAACGCCCGAATTGATCCCGTTCTGGGACGCAAGCGACGAAACCAGCACGGCAACCGTCGATCACAGTGCGTGGCAGGCGTTGCTGGACGCCTACCTCACACGGCATCCGTCCGGCGTCAATCGATTCGACTACGCAGGCCTCGCGGCCACATCAGACGACCTCACCAAGCTCAACGCCTATCTCGACACGCTTCAAGGTTTGGACCCACGCGCCCACTCACGCGTCGAGCAGAAAGCATATTGGATCAACCTCTACAACGCGCTGACGGTCAAGGTGGTCGCCGACGCGTATCCGGTGGAGTCCATCAAGGACATCCACGAAGGCTGGATCCCGTTCACAGGGCCTTGGGGCGATGTCCATGCCGAGGTCGCCGGCCAGGAACTGACCTTGGACAACATCGAGCACGGCATCCTGCGGCCCATATGGAAAGACCCGCGCATTCACTACGCGGTGAACTGCGCCAGCATCGGCTGCCCGAACCTCGCCACAGTGGTGTACACGGCCGCCAACACCGAGTCGCTCCTGGACGCGGGTACCCGGGAATACGTCAACCATCCCCGAGGCGTGGACATCGTGGACGAAGAATTCATGGTGCTGTCGAGCATCTACGAATGGTGGGTGCTCGATTTCGGCGGTTCCGAGGATGGCGTGCTCGCTCACCTGATCGAATACGCGAGCGACGAGCTGGCGGCGCAACTGCAGGGCTTCTCCGGCGTAATCGACTACGAATACGACTGGGACCTCAATCAGCCCTAGCGTCACAAGAAGCGTTGCCTTTCGGCAACGCTTCCTGCCCCAGCCCAAGCCGTCCTGTCTGCGCCGTAGGATGATCTCGCGCCGAAAATGTGGTGTGATCCCCCATTGCTCGCCCCGAAACGTTCCTGACGAGGGACAGGACCTCCCAGAAGATGGATTTTTCTCGCCGTATTAGGGTGCATGTCCCCGGAAAAGTTTCTACGGCGCAGACTCCTAGCGCGCCCTTGCGGGCGCGTCGGCAGTTCGCTTCGCGAACTGCCTAGTAGTTCGTTCCATTAAAACCTTGACGTTTCAGGCGATGTCCAAGTCGAAGTTGCGCCAACGCAACTGGACGGGAGCTTCGTTCATTTCCGCAACGCCCTGGAGGATGCGGACCTTCAGTTCGGCGGTGGAGGCGACACGAATGTGACGCAGGAAGGTGCGAGCCATCTTCGAGAAGGCGCACTCGATCAGGTTCAGCCAGGAGCCGTGTTTCGGGGCGTGCACGCATTCGAAGCGCCCGGGCCGTGTCGCCAGGCACGCCATGGCTTCACGGGAGACGCGCGCGGAGTGATTGTCGAGGACGACGCGGATGACGGCAGGGGCCGGACAATGACGATGCAGGCGCTCCAGCAACGCGGCGAACTCGCGGCCGCGATGCTTCGGCTCGACATTGGCGATGGTCTCGCCGGTGCGCAGATCGAGCGCGGCAAGAATCGACAACGTGCCGTGGCGCGCGCACTCGCAGTCGCGCGACAGCGTTGCCTGCCGCCCCGCCACCGGCGGCAGGTCCGGGGCGGTGGCGCCGATCGCCTGCACGCCGGGCCTCTCGTCCACGGACACCGTGCAGGTGGTCGGCGTCGCGGCATCGGGTTGCGCCGGCGTCAGGAAAACGTCGCGACAGACCATCAGGACTTCGCGCATCTTGCGGTCGAACTCCGGGTCGCGACGTTCCAGGCAGTGTCGCACCCGGTGCGGCTTCAGTTCGCTCTCCTGCAGGATGCGCCAGACGCCGCTCTTGCCGACGCGCGACAGGCGGGGAAACCCGGCCGCCCCGGCTTCGCGTCGCACGTGGGCGGTCAATGCCGACAACGTCCACGACTCCGCCGCCAGACCCAGCGCCTTGGGTTGCTGGCAGGCCACGCCGACCACCCACGCTTTCGCGTCCGGCAGAATCTCCGGTTCCCGCGGGCGACGGCAACGATCTCGCAAGCCCGCGCGCAAGCCCGCCGCCAATGCCTTGTCGATGCATTTGTGGATGGTTGGGCGCGACACGCCGACTTCGCGCTGAATCCGTGTGATCGACAACCCCGCGGCGTGGCGCAGCAGCACCTTCGCCCGTGTCGCCTCGCGCGCCGTCGCCGTCGCCGAGCGGCTCAATGTCGTCAGCATCTCCCGATCCGACTCCGACAACTGCAGCGCCGCCCGCTCTGTTCGTCTCGCCATGTCCCGCTCCTCGATTGGACCGGGCCGACATCATGCATCGGCATCGCCAACTTGTAATTGAATGCAAGAAACGAACTACTAGTGTTCCGTCACGTTCTGACTTTCGGGCAGAGCCGCCTGAGCTTGGTGCGCGCGCGTCGTATCGCCTACCTGGTCCGGGTGCGCCGACAAATCCCCGCGGCATCCTGGCCTTGGCCTACAGCCGCCACGCCGCCATCGAAATCCGCCAGCGCCTTGCCGAACTGGTGGGCGAGGATGCCCGGCCCATCACCGTTCTCACCTGCCACGCACTCGCCATGCGACTGGTGGGCGCGAGCTTCGCGGCCATGGAGCGTTCGGACAACGAAGCCGAAACCGATGTCTTCAAAGCGGTGCTGCGCGAGGCCACGGCGCTGCTCACGACAAGAACCTGCCCCCGGAGGAGTCGGACGCCCAACGCGAACGCATTCTGGACGGGTTCCGATGGACACTGGTTGACGAATACCAAGACATCGATCAAGACCAATACGAACTGATCTCAGCCATCGCCGGTCGAACCCGACCGAACGAAGACAGCAGGCTCACCCTGTTCGCCGTCGGCGACGACGACCGAACATCACAGGTGGTGCCCGAACTAATCTTCCACTGATTCAAACGACTGCCGCCTCAAAACCATGAAATCTCGGCGACAGGCGCCAAGATTTCATGGTTCGGCCACGTCAAAAGCGCCGATGTTGCGCGTCCGCTCGCTGAACTCGATACCGATCAAGTGGATTGGCTCGCCGAGGTGGCGGTACTTGTCGGCGTAGCCCTTCTCCGCCAACTGCCGCAGGGCGGCACCCTCCCCGGCGCGTTCGGCCACCTTGAACTCGAACAGGTACACCTGCCCGTTGAAGCGCATCGCCAGATCCAGCCGGCCCGCCGACGAGGCGTCCTCGACGGTCAGGTCCATGCCCAGCGACGCCAGGGCGGCGTAGAAGACGCTGGCGTAGCAGCCCTCGAACCGGGTGATGTCGTTGCGCCGGTGCCAGTCCGACGGGATGCCCGCGAACATGGAGCGGAACACCGCTTCGACCCCTGCCCAGTCATCGGCGAGAAAGTGCTGGTAGAGCCGCGCCCCCTCAAGGCCCGATTCTCGCCGCCGCCGGCAAGGTGGCGGAGCAGCGCCTTGTTCAGGCTCTGGCGGACTTCCCGGTTCGGATAGCCGAGCCGATATTGGGTCTCGCCAGCCAAGAAGGCCGACTCCTCGATGGTGAGGTAGCCGGTCTGGAACAGGAGCGCCTCGATGGCGATCTCCTCCACGTCGAAGCTCGACAGCAGGCGCTCGTCCGCCTCCAGGCCGTCCAGTTCGAACGCGTTGATCCCGCGCCGCGTCAGCATGTCCACCAGGAAGGTCGGGGTGCCGGTCTCGAACCACCAGGCCCCGAACTCGCGCCGCCGGCACAGCAGCAGGACGTCGAAGGGGTTGTACACCCGCTCCCCCCGCCAGCTGTAGCCGTTGTACCACTCGCGGACCTCGCCCCGGTCAAGGCCCGCCATCTCCGGGGCGAACACCGTGTCCAGGTCCGCCTCCGTGTAGCCGCAGATGGTCGCGTGCTCGGGGTCGAGGGTGATGTCGATGAGGTTGTTCAGGCCCGAGAACAGGTTCACCTTGGAGAACTTGCTGACTCCGGCAAGCAGCGCGAAGCGCACGTGCGCATCGCAGTCCTTGACCACCGAGTAGAGGCCGCGCAGGAAGTCGCGGTTGGCGCGGGCCACCTCCGGCTGGCCGAGGGCGTCCAGGATCGGCTTGTCGCACTCGTCCACGAGCACCACGACGCGCTCGCCCGACTGCCCGCGCAGCCCCTCGATCAATTCCGCGAAGCGCTCAGGTGCGGACGCTTCCGGATCCCCGGTCAATTCGGCGCGTCGCTCCGCCGCGGCGATCTGCCTTGTGACGGTTTCGTGTACGTAGTCCGGCGACGTGAAGTCGCCCCGTCCAAAACTGAGCCGCACCGCGGGATGCCGTTGGCCCCAGTCCCAGTCTCCGTGGATGGCAAGTTCCCGGAACAACTCCTCGGAACCCTCGAAGAGTTCCTTGACGGTGTCGAGCAGCAGGCTCTTGCCGAAGCGCCGCGGGCGCGACAGGAAGAAGTGCTTGCCTTCCCTGGTGAGTTGCCGGATGTGGCTGGTCTTGTCGGCGTAGTAGCAGCCCTCCTCCCGAATCTCGCGGAAGGTCTGTATGCCGATCGGCAGCTTGCGCCGCTCTGCCTTCACTCTATTCGCCCGTCAATCCGACGAAGAAGAAGCCTAGTGTTCCATCACGCTATGGATTTCGCCACCTGCGTTGCGCGCACTGCATGCGCCATGCCCAGCGTCGGACTCCCTCTCCGCCAGATAGAGTCAGTAACCTGTTGTTTTTCAAGGACTAGACAACCGGAAATCTGGGAAGTCCCTCATTTGGTCCCGCAAACCAGTTCGGCATAGGAAGCCCTCCGACCACCAAGCTTGCATGGAAGTACGCCTCCGGCGACGGGGACACATGCCCGAACTTCCCTGCGCGTCAGCGGTCGAGGAAGCTTCCCCGGCCGAAGGCTCCTGGCCCGGATCGTTCGCAGTAGGGCATTCATGAACAATTCGAGGGCCAGGCACCTGCCTAGTCGAAGTGGCGAGTGGAAACGAAGCAAGAAGGCGGGTGGGCCGCCTTTGTTCTCCGATCACGCCGTGCCGGCAGTGTGTCCCGCATCTCGTGCGCCTCGCCCTCGGCGCAGGCGGTGGAACCGCCCAACCCAGGAGAGCAGACCCTCGGGCACATGCTTCTTGCGCCAGGCGCTGGCCGCGAACTTGTTGGCCTCCGTGAGCGTTGGATAGACATGAATGGTGCCCATCAGGGCTTTTAGGCCCTTGCCCCACTTCATTGCGGCAATGAACTCGGCAAGCAGGTCGCCGGCATGGTGGCCGACGATGGTCACGCCCAGGATGCGGTCCTTGCCAGGGGGCGTCAGCACCTTGATGAAGCCGCGACCTTCTTCGTCCGCCAGCGCGCGGTCTAGCTCCTCGAGTTCATAGTGGGTGACCTCAACGTCGATGCCTTGCCGCTCCGCCTCTTGCTCGTTTAGGCCCACACGTCCGACTTCGGGGTCGGTGAACGTCGTCCACGGGATGACCGAGTAATCCGCCTTGAACTTCCTGAGCGGGCTGAACAGAGGGTTCACGGACGCATACCACGCTTCGTGGGACGCGGTGTGGGTGAACTGATACGGCCCTATGGCATCGCCGCATGCGTAGATCGTCGGCACGCTGGTGCGCAGGTACTCGTCCACCTCGACATCACCGCGCTCACCGAGCGCCACGCCCACATCCTCCAGCCCGAACCCCTCCGTATTCGGCCGCCGTCCCACTGCCACCAGGATGGCATCGAACGGAATCCGCACCTCATCGGCTTCCTCGCTCGTGCAGATCAAAATCCGTTCCCCGTCCTCGGAGGCCACACGGTCGGCGCGATGGCTGGTGAGCAGTCGGATGCCTTCCGCCACGAACTGCCGCTGCACCAAGTCGATTACATCCTCGTCCTCGCGCGACAACAAGTGCGGTCCCCGATCCACCATCGTCACCTCGGCGCCGAATCTGCGAAACGCCTGTGCCAGTTCGCTGCCAATCGGCCCGCCACCGAGAACCACGAACCTGCGCGGCAGCTCGCGAATCTCCCAGATTGTGTCGGACGTGTAGTAACCGGACTCCGCGAGGCCCGGAATCGGCGGCACGAACGGCAGCCCGCCCGTGGCGATGACGATGTTGCGGGTGGTGATCTCGCGGTCATCGACACGGACGCTGTACGGTGACGTGACCTTGGCGTCCCCCATGATGCAGTCAACGCCGAGGCCGGTGTAACGCTCCACCGAGTCGTGCGGTTCGATCTTCCTGATGACGCCCTGCACCCGCTCCATCACCTCGCGGAACTCGAACTCCACCCTGGCGCTCCGGAAGCCAAACTCCCGGGCCCGCGCGGCATAGGACAGCATCTTGGCGGAACGAAGCAGCGACTTGCTTGGCACGCAGCCGGTGTTCAGGCAGTCGCCACCCATGCGGTTGCGTTCAATCAGGGTTACCTTGGCTTTCACCGTCGCGGCGATCAGCGCAGCAACCAGCCCTCCGGAACCCGCGCCGATGACGACCAGGTTGTTGTCGAAATGCTTGGGTTTGTTGAACCGGCGCAGGGCCTTGCGGGCCTTGGCCGCGTCGAGGAGTTTCTTGGCAATGAGCGGCGCCAGTCCCAGCAGGGCAAAGGAAATCCACAACGTGGGCGACAGGATGTCGCCAACGGAGGCAACTCGGCCGAGCTCGGCCCCCGCGTTCACGTAAACCACGGTGCCGAAGATCATGCCGAGCTGGCTCACCCAATAGAAGCGCCACGTTGACAGCGGCGTCAGCGCCATGGCGAGATTGATGACGAAGAACGGAACCACCGGGACGAGGCGCATGGCGAAAAGATAGAAGGCGCCGTCCTTCTCGACGCCGCGGTCAATTGCGCGGAGATGCTGGCCGAACTTCGAGCGCACGGCATCGCGGAACAGGTATCGCGCAATGGTAAACGCCAGCGTCGCCCCCAGCGCGCTGGCGAACGAAACGATGACGACTCCCTGCACCAACCCGAACAGGGCCCCGGCAATGAGGGTCAGGAGCGCAGCGCCCGGGAGTGAAGCACCCGTCACGAGGACATAGATGGCGAAGAACGCAAGTGCCGTCGTCCAGGGGTTCTTCGCCTGATAGGATGCGATCGCCTCGCGCTGCGCGGAAAAGAACTCCAACGTCATGAACCGCTGGAGATCGAACGCGACAAAGAGCCCAATCAGCACCGCCAAGGCGATCAGGAGGATAATGCGGCTCGGTCTCACCTCAGCACGACTCGCGGCGATCCATAGGGCGCGCCTCGCAGCGCTCGATCGCGCAATGCCTCGGGCAGTTGCCTCATGCCCTCACACCCTCGTTGGCAAAAACCCTGGCATCAGCGCCCGAAGTTGTAGGTGAATGTGCCGCCCAAGGCCTCGAACTCGGCCGTGTTGCGTCCATCAAGCACGTCGAACCAATGGATGCCCACACTGATGTCGCCCCAGTTCAGGGTTCCCCCGAAGGAAATACGCGAGACATCCTCTGCCACGTGTGGAAATCGATTCCAGTGGCGGCCGTGCGCGCCCGGGCCCGGCGGTGGGCCGATGTCGAGGTCGCCCGCAGACGATTGCAGGTAGTAGCGCATACTCAGTATGAGGTACTGTCCGGCGATCAGGTGAGCATCGAGATTCATGAACGTTTCCCGAGGTACGCCGCTGCCCCGGTTCCTGGTGCCGAGTTCGCCGGACAACGCCAGGCGGTCGGCGAATACCTTGCCAACAACGCCGGACAGCTCGAAACCGTCCGATCCATCGCCGATTGCCGTGGGTCCGGCACCAACGCGGGACGCATCGCCCATTACTTCCACAGGGCCGGCGCCGCCGGCGTCGTAGCTTCCAGCGACGATCGCTCCGAATCGCACCGCTAGGCTTGGGGCATCGCTAATCAGCTCGTCCACGACACGCCAAGTGACGCCGACCTCCAAGTCGGTCCAACCGTCGGTCGAGAGGGGGATGGGCATGCCGTGCTTCGGTGACACTTCGGATCTGCCGATGCGGGCGTCGAGCGCCCACGCGTCAGCCAAGCCATAGGTCGCATTGAATTGCAGGGTGTCCTGGTCCAAGCCGCGGAAAGGGATCGGATTCGGGCCGTTCTTGCCCACCCACAAGTTGTCGGCGGTTTGCGAGACATAGGACACCGTCACTGTGCCGCTGTCGGGCGGAGGCAACCAGACCGTGCCTTCCGCGAGGACGGGCAAGGACAGCACGACAAGAACACACCCGGCCGAGCCGCGCATGACGGCTTTCGTTGCGCGTCTCCGATCGACGGGCCGCTCCTGAACGGATTCCAGCTTCATACCTGACTCCACGACTTCCTATGCTGCTACAGCTTGTACCGGCGCACGAGGTAGTAATGCACCGCCTCCTGTTCGTCACGCTCGAGCACGGCGATGTGCTTGTCGTCCTCGGTGTTTGGGTTCGTGGCCTCGTCGCGCATCTCGAGGCTGTTCTTGAGGCTCCGCGCCCGCTCTAGATCGAACGCCTTCTTCTGGATTGGGCATGCATTGCAGACGAGCTTCTTGAACATCAGCGCCTTGCCCTGCGTATAGGCTTCCCTAGGGCTGATCGCACCCCCGGCCGTGATGGAACCCGAAGCAAGTGCCGAGGATTGGAGCAACACACCAACGGCCACAACAACCATCGGCCAGACCTTCGAAGCGGACGCAACGGGTTGCGTGGCGGGGCAAAGCGTCCGAGGAGACGGTAGAAACGCTCTGTGCGGGACCTGCATAAACATCTCCAATCTGTTTTTCAGGCCGGCCACATTAGCGGCTCCTGCATGTGAACGCAACCCCTCGATCCGCGGTCAGCAGGATGATTCCACGCTACGGATCGAGCCGGGCCAGGCGGTGTTGCGCGGGCCGCTCGGCATTCGGCCAGCTTGCGCCGTCCGAAGTCCGACAGGCTGCCAGATGCGTTTTGCACCTGCATGGAAGGGGAATTGTGTAGCAAAATGCACAGCCGCCGATCAGGACGGCTTTCGGTCTAGGCGGTAGCGCCGCTCTAGCTCGGCTTTCGTCGGCTCGCGGTTCTCGCTTCGCGGACGCCTCGGCGCATCGCTGGCCAATATCTGCGTCAGTGCGTCCATGACGTCCTGCTCGCTCACGTCGCGGCGTTCCGTTTCCTCGAATCGCTTGCGGTTCACGGCTTCCCTCCCTTGAAGGCATCGGACGGCATGTCCATGACGCGTTGTTCGACTTCGGCGGTGGTGATCGCCTCGTCCATCCAATCGGCGGCGATGCTGCGGACTTCGGCGGCGTTCATCGGACGGCCACCGGCGCAGCGGATTCGCCCGTATCCGCGATCAGGTCCTTGTAGCGCAGCCGCTTGCCGCCGACGCCGGCGGCGAAGTCGCGCATCCGGTCGACAGTGTCCACTTCGCAGTTTCCCTCGTTGAGCCGGAACGTGGCCTCGTCAACGCAGCGGCCAAGGTGCTTGGGGCTGACGTGGTGCCAAGTGCCGTGGATGCTGCGCTTGAGCACGGCCCAGACGCTCTCGATGCCGTTGGTATGCACGTCGCCCCGAACGTACTCGCCCGCACCGTGGCGGATCACGTCGTGCCGGCACTGGTTCAGGACGGACGGGAGTGCGCCGTAGGCGGCTGCATCGTCGGTGTAGACGGTCGCGCCCTGTTCCGCGTTGCCCTCGATGAACGGGATAGGCGTGGCGGCGTTGGTGCGTTCCACCGGCTGCGCCTTGACCTTGCCGTCGCGTTCGCGAACGCCAGCCACCGCAGCCTTGCCAACCGCGCCGCGTCCGGCGTTGAGCTTCTTGGCCGCGTGCTTGTTGCCTTCCTTCCCGCCGATGTAGGTTTCGTCAACCTCGACAACGTCCGCCAACGTGAAGTCTCCCCTTCCACAAGCCTCACGAATCCGGTGGAGCATATGCCATGCCGTCCGGTACTGCACGCCGAGTTCCTTCGATAGCTGCATGGCCGAGACGCCCTTGCGGGCGGTCAGGACGGAGTGGATTGCGTAAATCCAGTCCTGCAACGGGCGCTTGGTGGCGTGCATGCAGGTGCCGGTGGTTGCCGTGAACCGCTTGCGGCAGTCCTTGTCCTTGTGCCGGCAGTGGCGCGGACGGGGATCGTCGACGATGTTCTCGATGCCTCCGCAGTGGGGGCAAACCGGCGTGCCGTGCCAGCGTGCCGCTTCGAGCCACCCGTAGCAGGCGTCCTCGTCGGGGAACATGCGGAACAGTTGGGGGACGCTGATGGTTTTGGCGATGCGCTTGCCGCTGGCGTTGTGGGGCTTGCCGTCCGCGTCGTACTCGATTACCGCCATTTGCTGCATCTCGTTGATTCGATGCGTGCATTTTCCTATGTGACGCGCCGCCTGTCAACACCTTTCGTGCATTTTGCTACACAATTCCCCATGGAAGGATGGGCCCTCGACGCCGCACCGTCGTGGCGACCTGCACGGGGCTCAGTCGTAAAGCCCCCTCGGCATCAAGGCGAACTTGCTGTAGTCCGGGCCTTCGTGGCGCCAGCCGTAGGGCTGCTTGCCGCCCAGGAGGTGTAGCAGGCGGGGGTTGTTGGCGTGGCGGGCGAGGACCGCTTCGGGGACGGTGTCGCCGTGGCGTTCCTGGGTTTGGATGTACTGGCGGTTGAAATAGACGGCGAGGTTCATGCGCACGACGGGGAGCTTGCGGACGAAGGAGCCGTGCCAACTGTTGCCGTGCCAGATCACGGCGTCGCCGGGGTCGATGTCCATGGAGACGGCGCCGGGGTTGGGGTTGTCGCCGAGGTTCGACTCGTCCGGCAGGGGCTGGCGGGCGAACTTGTGGCTGCCGGGCACCATTGCGAGTGCGCCGGCCTCGCGGGTGTAGGGGGTGAGGGCGTAGTTGACGTTGGCAACCTGGGAGAAGGTCGTGAACGGTGCCGGGATGCCGTTGCCGTTGTCGGAGTGCAGCGGCAGATACATGCCGCCAGGGCCGCGGAAGTGGCAGCCCATGCTGGAGAGCAGGCAGCTCTCGCCGAGAAGGTACGTGATGAGGGCGAGGGGCTCGGGCACCATGAGGATCTCTTCGAAGACCTCATTCTCGTAGAGCATGTAGGGGATGTAGGTCATGCCCTCGAAGTCTTCGGCGGTGGCGGTGTTAGGGTCGATGCGGTGGCCGGCGTCGCGTTCGGCGCGGGCGAGGATGGCGGCCTTGGCGCGTTCGATCTGGGATTCGGAGAGCACGCCCTTCACGGTGGTGAAGCCTTGGGTCTCGAGTTCGATCACGTTGGCGCCGAGGTCGAGTTCCTCGATGGAGGCCAGAGTGCGGGCCAGGGCGTCGGATTCGGCGGGGATGGTCTCGGCTTCTGCCACGGTTGCTGCTCGGTGACGGATGGGACGGGCAAGTTTGCCGCAATGGACGGCGATTGCACAGCGGGCGGCTTGAGGCCGACTCAGACCGATGCCGAGGCTCGACCCAAGGTGCGACACACCGCCCCTCTGGAATCCTTCGGATCCGCGCTCGCAGGGCGCATCGGCCTCACCCCTAAGGGTCCAGGCCGATATTATATTTCCACCTTCACCGTGGACGCAGTTCGTGGTTCCAGTCGCCGTGGAACTCGTCCCGGTGGAGCGACAGGGCGTCCATCTCGGCCTTGGTGACCGTCTCGCCGGTGGGACATTCGCCCGTGTCGAGTCCGGCCTGGACCCGGAGTCCGGCCGCGGTCCGCGTGTTGCCGATCAGGTCGACGACGGTCTCGAAGGTGCGCAGCGGCTTGCCCCGCCAGTTCTGCGTGATGTGGCAGAACAGCCGGTGCTCGATCCTGTTCCACTTGCCGGTGCCCGGCGGGAAGTGGCCGACGTGGACGCGCAGGCGGGTCTCGTCGGCGAACTGCTGCAGCCGGTGCTTCCGGACGCGCGAGCGGTACCCGTTGCTGCCGCCCGCGTCGGCCGTGACGAACAGCTCCCGCGCCCCGGGGTGGCGGCGCCGGCCCATGTCGTTCCACCAGCGCCGCAGCGAGGCCACCGCGAACGCGGGCGTGTCGTGGTCGCGGCCGACGTTCACCCGCGCCTCGTTGCGCGCCATGTCGCAGACGCCGTGCGGAATCGCCTTCCCGGCCGCGTCCCGCGGGAAGTCGTGGACCAGCGCCCGCTCCGGGTCGCCCTTCGGCTGCCACTCCCGGCCGCCGTTCCTGAAGTCGCCCACCAGCTCCTTCTTCTTCGTGTCCACCGACACCACCGCCTGGCCGCGCCGGAGAAAGTCGTCGGCCTTCGCGTTGATGTGCCCGAACCGCGCGTCGCGGTCCGGATGCGAGGAGCCCTCCCGGCTCTTGCGCACCGACTGCAGACTGCAGCCGCGCTCGTGCAGCAGCCGGCCCACCGTCGTCGAACCCGCCTGCCAGCCGGCTTCCGACAGCGCCTCCGCGAGCTTCGCCCGGCTCTTGCACGTCCACCGCAGCGGCGACTCCGGGTCGCCGCGGGTCATCGGGTCCACCAGCTTCTCCAACGCGTCCCCGATGCCCGGCCGCGACCGCTCGATGCCGGGCCGCCCCGCCCCCGGACGGCGTGTCCGGCCGTCCGCCGCGCCGCCCGACTCCAGTTCCCTCCGCCCGGCCCGGATCGTCGGCCGCGACAGCCCGGTCGCGGCCGACACCAGCGCGTCGCCGCCGTAGCCGATGGCGCGCGACTCCGTCGCGGCCCAGATCCGGCGACCGCGCTCGTCCAGATGGCCCTTGACCCCCGCGTACTTGTCGACGATCGTCGCTTCGAGTGCGTGATTGCGCCTCATCGCAAGAGTACACCACGGCCACCTCAAGATGACAACTTAATTTATAACAGACTCCTAAGGGGGAGTGACCAAGAGCGGGCCATATCACGCATTCCCCTCGAAGTGAGGGCGACAGGTCTTGGGTAGTGTCTCACCTTGAATTTGCCTGACGTGGCGCATGGCCGTTCGCAGCTGGCGACTGCGTCGACTTGCCTGCCGGGGACCACTCGCTATAGGGAGAGAGAGGGGCGTCCCGCCCTCCATGCGCGCCGTCAGGCGCGTCCTCCCTGCGCATGCCGCGAGTGTGCCCTGCGCGCCTGACGGCGCGGCGCCCTCCCCCCGGAGAACGGCGCCAGACACTGCACAAGCCAAAGTGAGACACTACCAAGCCCTGCCTTCGAGGACCAAGGCTACTTGCGGAGCCTTGGTGCTGCGCCTACGCGGGCCATGCCGCCGTCCACGGCTACCACCTCGCCGGTGACGTAGCGGGAAGCGTTGGTGGCGAAGAAGAGGACGACATCGGCCACGTCGGCGCCGTAGCCCCAGCGCTTCAGGGCGATGCCGTCTTCCAGGCGTTCGATCAGGCCGGGGACGTTTTGGCGGTCTCCTTCCCAGATGGCGGTGGCGATCAAGCCGGGGCAGATGGCGTTGACTCGGATGCCGTGCGAGCCCCAGTCGGCGGCGAGGGCGCGGGTGATGGCATCGACGGCGCCCTTGGTGCCGGCGTAGGCGACGCGGCCCAGCGGCCCCCGAAGGCTGGCGATGGAGGAGATGTTGATGATCGAGCCGCCACCGCGCTCGATCATTGAGGGGCCGAGCCCCAGCGTCAGCATCAGGAGCGATCGAACGTTGATGGAGAAGACGAGATCGAAGTCTTCCTCCGTGAGCTGCTCGGGGGCGCGCCGCATGGGGATGCCGGCGTTGTTGACCAGGATGTCCACCCCGCCCACGGCTTCGAGCACCCGCTCCGCCAGCTCCGTGCCGGCCTTGGGCGGCGACAGGTCGGATTCGAGCGCCACCGGATCGTTCGCGAGTTCGCCTGCCACGCAGTGCAGGTCCGAGACGGTGCGGCCCGTCAGCACAACCCGCGCCCCGGCGGCGTCGAGAGCGCGTGCGCTCGCCTCGCCGATGCCGCGTGTGGCTCCGGTGACGACCGCGATCCTGTCTTTCAAGTCGTGCATTCCCACCCCTCCGATCTCGCTGCTGGACCTAGGCAAGCCTACCAAGTCCCTCGTTCGTGGCCCTAGCGCCACAAGAACCGTTGCCTTTCGGCAACGCTTTCTTGCCCAGCCCAGGCCGTCCAGCGTCGCTCTCTGCGGGCCCTCTCCAGTCACTCCCCCTTGGGGGGAGTCGAAGAAGCCTCTTGGCTTCTTCGGAGCCCTCCAAGGTGCGCTGCACCCCGCTGTCGCGCAGGGAACATCCGAGGCATACTCCTTCGCTTCGAATCACGTTAAATAATGGTTCCGTAACCCATTGATGAATCATTCTTTACAGATATGTTCCATCAAGGGGGGGCAGGCCGTCCGATTGAACTACGCCTCCTCCGATCCTCACCTCCTGGCGATCCCATCCAGAACAGCGCCCCGATGTGGCCCTCCAGCGTGAAAACCGCTCCTTCTCCCCGTTCCATGATGGCGTTTTCGGGATTGGGGCCGATGTGGGTTGCCCGGAAGCCCTCTTCCTGCTCCCGCCAGACGATCTCTACCTCCTTGAAGCCGATCATCAGCCCGACGATGGGGTTGACCGCCTTGAACACCGCCTCCTTGGCACAGAAATTGGCGGTGGGTGCAAAGGGCGGCCAACCGGTCCCGGTGCCGGCTCGCTCCCGTTCCGTCATGGTCCTTGGCGCAACCTTCTCGCTGACGCGGTTGGTGCGTTCCAGGTCGATCCCCACGCCGGCAAACAGCGAACCGGGGCAGGCAACGGCCACCGCGTAGCGCCGCGAGTGGGTGATGCTGCCGACCGCTCCCTCGGGCCAAATCGGCTGGCGGTTTGGGAGGGAGGGGATGGACCGCGCCCGGATGCCGAGTTCCCCCACCGCCCGTTTCGCCAGAAGGCGCCCCGTGGAGAATTCCGCTCGACGCGACGCCACGGCGCCCTCCACCTGCTCGCGCTCTGCGGGTGAGAGGGCACCCATGTGATCCTGCACCCGGCCCACGGCGGCGTGACACCCGCCGCACGACAGCAGCACGCAGTCGCCCACGGCGCCGAGGTTGGTGATCTCGCGGACGAGGTCTCTCAATGCAGGTGCGCCACTTCGACCAGCACCGCCATGAGCGCCATGCCGGCGATGATGAGCACGAACTTCAGGATGCGGTCGTCGTCGGGTGGCGCCCTGGTCGGCACCGGCGCTGGTGCAGGAGTCCGAGACGAACACGAGCCCCCCTTGTCCACCGCTATCCCAAGGAGCCTTCAGCCGGGGAGCTTCCCCGACCGCTGACGCGCAGGGAAGTTCGGGCATGTCCCCGTCGCCGGAGGCGTACTTCCATGCAAGTAGGTCAAGCACCGATTCTTGACGCGGCAGGCGAGGCTGTCAATGCGGGCACGCACCTTTCGGGCCAATGGAGCTGCGGCGCGGCCATCCTCCCTCTGAAGGGTGGAGCCCTCAGCGCGGGGGAGCGCGAGGGGCCTCCCCTCGCAAGAGGAGCCCTCAGCGCGGGGGAGCGCGAGGGGCTCCCCTCGGAAGAGAAGATCAGAAGATCGCTCGATCGCCGGAGAAGGGTACGCTCCCGGTGCTATAGTTCGTCGTTCTGCCCCGAACCCGCCTTTTGAAGCATGGAAGCGAACACTTCGGTCTTCGACATCGACCTGCGCACGTTTGCCCAAGACGTGGTAGAGCGCTCTCGGCAAGTGCCGGTGGTGGTGCTGTTCTGGACCGATCAGGTGGCGCCGTCGGTGGATACGCGCCGGGCCCTCGAAAGGCTCGCTGGGCAGTATCAGGGCAAGTTTGCGCTGGGCCTTTCCGACATCGCCAAGGACCAGGCCCTCGCACAGCAACTGCGCGTGCAGGGCATTCCCAGCATTCGCGTCATCAAGGATGGCCAACTCGCCGAGCAGATGGAGGGGCCGCAGGGCGAGAACGTGCTGCGGGAGCTGATCGACCGCCTCACCATGTCGAGTGGCGAGGTGCTCAAGCAAAGCCTCGCCCGCCACTTGGAACGGGAAGACTGGGACGCGGCCCTTGCGACGTTGCAGCAGGCCATCGACGAGGAACCCAACAACACGGCGTTCAAGGTGGAGTGGGCGGACATTCTGGCCATCCAAGGGGATGTGGAAGGCGCCCGCACCGTGCTGGCTACCATTCCCGAGGATGCGGCGGAACGCGAGCGGCCGGCGACCAGGCTGGAAATCGCCGAAGAAGCCGCTAGCATGGGCGATCTTGAGGCCGCGCTTGCTGAAGCGGCGGCAGACGAATCCGACCTCGAAGCGCGCTATCGAGCGGCGATCCTGCTGGCGCAGGCACGGCGCTACGAGGAGGCGCTCGAACAGGCCATGACCATCCTCGCCGTCGACCGCGACTTCCGCGAGGATGCTGGACGGGTTACCATGATCCGCATCATGACGCTGCTAGGCAAAGGCTCGGAAGTCGCCACGCGCTACCGCCGCCGCATGTTCAACTTCATGCATTGACCGAGCCGCCAGACGGCGGTGTTTTGGCTGCAGAACAGATGGTTGCGCGGGCAAGGGCGGGTTGCGGCGCGGTTTTATGCACAAGCGGGTGCGACCACAGCCATGTGCGTGCAAGCCTTTGACTTGTCGAGCAATCCTGCACGGACTACATATAACCAATTGATTTTAGATCAGAAATATATTCCGCGCCCAATGAGTGGTCATTGCGAACACGAACCACTCGCGGGTTCTCTGAACGTCAACACACTGTTATCCCACGATTTATCCACCGAACCCTGCAATACTTGCGGACATGGGTTTGGCTGCGGACGGGGTGCATGGCCGAGGGCGAAGATCGATCGCTGGACGAGGTGTTCCAAGGCTACGCCGAGCGTGGTGCCCGTGCCGCCATGCTGGGGCTGGCGGACATCGACGGCGTCCTGCGCGGCAAGTTCGTCAGTTTGGACAAGCTCAAGAGCCTGCTCGGCCACGGCGGCAGCTTCTGCGACTGCGTGTTTGGCTGGGACGTGGAGGATGAGCTCTACGAACACGCGCCGGATGCCTCATGGCAAGGTGTCACCGGTTGGGACACAGGCTTCCCGGACACCGACTACCGCTTGCTGACCGGCACCGAACGACGACTGCCAGGCAGCGAGGCGCCGTTCTTCCTGGGCGAGTTCGCAAGCGATGCCGGCGACCATCCCGCGTGCCCCCGCTCGCTGCTGCGACGGGTGCTTGCGCGGGCGGCGGCGCAGGGCCTCGTGGCGCAGTGCGGCTTCGAGTATGAGCTCTTCGTCTTCAAGGAAACGCCGGACAGCGCGCGTGCCAAGGGCTATCGCGGCCTCACGCCGATGACGCCAGGCAACTTCGGCTATTCGGTGCTGCGGGCGGCGACGCAGGCAGGTCTCTTTCAGGATCTAGTGGCGCACTGCAGCGACTTTCGGCTGCCGCTCGAAGGGCTGCATTGCGAAACCGGGCCCGGCGTGTGGGAGGCTGCGTTGGCCGGCGCCGATGCGTTGGAGGCGGCGGATCGGGCGGTGCTGTTCAAGACCTTCGCCAAGGCGTTCTTTCAGCAGCGCGAGATGATGGCGACGTTCATGGCGAAGTGGTCGATGGACTATCCGGGGCAGAGCGGGCACTTCCACTTTTCGTTCCATCGGGCGCCGTCGGATGGAGAGGGGTCACGGGAAGCGCCGCCCGCTTCGCCAACCAACATCTTCGCCGGCAATGACGTCCCCGACACCGCCCGCTGGGCACTAGGCGGCCTGATGCGACACACGCCAGCGCTGCTGCCCATGCTGGCGCCCACGGTGAACAGCTTCACCCGGCTGGTGAAGGGTGCCTGGGCACCGACGGCATCGACCTGGGGCGTGGAGAACCGCACGGCGGCCTTCCGCTTCATCCCCGGTTCGGCTGCGCGCCAGCACATCGAGTGTCGCGTCGGCGGTGCGGACGGCAATCCCTATCTGGTGGCAGCCGCGGCCTTGGGCGCGGCCCTGCTCGGCATCGAACAGCGCATCGAACCCGGCGCCCCGGTGCAAGGCAATGCCTACGACGCCGCCGACGAACTGCCTCCCGAATCCCGCTTCCCGCCCACGCTGCGCGAGTCCGCCGAACGCTTCAAGGCATCCGAGGCAGCGAGAGAACTGTTCGGCAACACCTTCGTCGATCACTTCGCCGCCACCCGACTCTGGGAAAGCCAACGCTCCGAACGCTTCGTGAACGACTGGCAACTCGGCCGTTACTTCGAGATCGTCTGAAGGTTGCGGTGCCCAGTGGGAACGCTTTGCCGACTCCGTCGGCACAGCCCCCCGAGGAGCCGGGGACGGCTGTCACTCCCCCTGGGGGGAGTGACAGGAGGGACCCCTCGGGTACGGATGGCATTGCGTCCGACGAGAGGCTCTGAGGTAGTGTCTCACTTTTGAATTTGCCTCATGTGGCGCATGGCCTTCGCAACTGGCGACTGCGTCGATTTGCCTGCCGGGACCACTCTCTATAGGGATGGAGGGAGGGCGTCCCGCCCTCCATGCGCGCCGTCAGGCGCGTCCTCCCTGCACATGCCGCGATGTGCCCTGCGCGCCCTTGCGGGCGCGGCGCGCCTTGCGGCGCGATGGAGGGCGGGACGCCCTCCCCCCGGGGGACGGCGCCAGACACTGCACAAGCCAAAGTGAGACACTACCGGCTCTGATCGTGGCTGGCTGCGCCTGCATGCCCTGCTTACGCCCTCCGAAGAGAGGGCGTCCCGCCGACTGCCCGAAGCGCGCGCGCCCATACATGCCCTTAAGGCGCGTCAAGGAGCGTAGGTTTCGGCTTCCGTTCGCCAGACCACTTGGCGGTCGCTCCAGCCGTCGGCGAGGCGCGCGTAAATCGCGCTTGCCCGGACGTGTTGCCCCAAGGCTGCGTGGGAGCGTGCCAAGCCGCGCAGGGACAGGGGGCGGTTTGGGGTGCGCAGCAGCGAGGACTCGAAGGCTTCGAGGGCATCTTCCGCCTTGCCCGCCGCGAGCAGCGCTTCGCCGTAGAGTTCGTGGACGGGCTTCAACGGATTGGGTGCGCCGTTGGGTGGGCGCATGGATTCGGCGATGGCCACGCCCTCCGCCAGCAATGCGAGGCCCGCGTCCGTCTCGCCGCGAGCGATGGCGAGCATTCCGGCGACTTCCTTAGCCATGATGTCCAGGGGCTTGCTGTTGCGGGCGTAGTAGGAGCGGTCCGAATCGTCCGAGCGGGCCTCCTCCGCCATGTCTGCAAGCCTCTGCGCCGCCACCTCGGCAAGGGCGAAGTCCTCGGTATGCACAGCACCGAGGCCCGTGGCCAGAAGCTCGGTCGCCGGCGAGTCGTCGGTGGCCGGCTTCGGCTTCCACGTCTCGCGCTCGATGGCCATGCGTGCCTTCACCTGCGGCAGGATGGCCATGGCGAAGGGCTGATCCCCCACCCGTTCCCGGATTCCCTCCATGCGCTCGATCCAAAGCGCGGCCCTGTCGTAGTCGCCGCGCTGAAGGTCGCCGTATTGCCCCCAGTCGAGCGCATGCACCATGTCACCGATGCTGTCCCCCGGCTCCCAAAGGTCGACTGCCGCTTCATAAGCCGACTGGTTGGAGGAGGAGACGAGGTCCCACATGCCCCGCTGAATGAAGATGTGCGACGGCATGTGGCGGGCGTGCGAGACCTTCTCGGCAATGCCGGCGAAGACGTGCGCGGCCGGCAGGGCAAGCGGCGCGTGGACGGGGTCGTCGAAGGCGTGGATGGCGTAGTGCGCAGCGCCCGGATGATTGGGGTTGCGAGCCAGAAGCTCGAGGGCAATGGAACCGGCCAGGACGTTGCTGCGCTGCGCCTCGCCGGCCGGCCCCGCCGACATCAACAGCGACAGGGCATAGAAGGCGGCCACCTCGTCGTCATCGGGATAGGCCTCGTGCAGGCGCCGCATCTGTTCCATGTGGGCTTGCCTGCGGGCGCGGGTGTCGCCGTCACCGAAGAAGAGCGCCTCCACCGCCGCGAGAAAGCCCCTCTCGCGTTCCGTCGGTGCCCGCGCGAGCCTGGCTTCCGGAGTGTCGCCGAGCCGGCGGAGGATTTCCTGCGGCGTCTCCCGATCCCACTCGCTCACCAGCGGATGGTTGTAGCAGAGCGACTCGCCCCAGTACGCCATGGCGAAATCCGGGTCTATTTCATGCGCCGCCTGAAACTCCACCCGCGCCTGCTTCCAGCCAAAGCTGTGCAGGATGGTGACGCCGCGCAGGAAACGCTCCTGCGCCGGCCCGGTGGCGGAGGTGGGAAAGCTGATGGCGCCGAGCCCGGCGAGTTCCGCAGCGCTGGCAGATGGCAAGCCGAGCCAAGCGGCTGCGAGCAGTACGGCAATGGCACGCTTCATGCCGGAATCCTCCGGTTGCAAGGTGATGTGGACAGTATGCCCTTGGTGTGGCGGGGGTGGCGCGCCTTGCGAGGTTGGGCGGGCTCGCCTCCGAATAGGAAGGCCCTCGCTACGCATCTGACGGTGGCAGCACGAGCCCGCAGGCTGCGCCGATGCCCTCGGTCAAGGCCCCCTCAACGCTTGTCGAGCAGCAGCCAAGCAATGACGTAGGACGCGATGACGATCTTGGGGAAGAAAATGGCGGCAACCAACACGGCGACGCGGACGATGGTGGGTTCGATGTTCATGAAGTTGGCGAGGCCCGAGCAGACGCCGCCGACCCAGCCGCGCCGGTCTCGCACCAAGCTGCCGCGCAGGCGCTCTAGTTGATCTCGCATGTTCGCCTCTCCTCCCGTCTCGTTCCGTGCTTGGTTCAAGCCCGCGTCTGGATGCGCTTCGGCGCCGGCGCCTTGGCCGCGATGGGGCGGAATCCGCCGGCCGGTTGCGCCGGGCGCATGTCCGGCAACGAGCGAGCCGGCCACGGTTCGTCATCCGGGGCAACCACGAGTTCGCCCGCAGCACCTTCGGAGTCGCACTCGGCGTCCTCCGCCTCCACGGCCACGAGGTCGGGTGTGTGAGCGAGCGAAAGCTCGGCGAGCGTGCCAAAGCCGAGCATGGCGGCGGCGAGCATCGCGAAGGCCGCGAACGTCGCCCTTGGGGAGCGCAAGCGAGACAGTCTGAACATGATTCCGATCCTTGGGAGTTCCGTGTGCGGGAGTTCCGTATGTGGGAGTTCCGTATGTGGAGAGTCGTCCCTTTCCGGCAGCTTGGCTCCAATTCCCGTGCCATGCCTCGCCAAGTCTGCCGGAAGTTGATGCAAGTTGCTGTTTATGTGCGCGAAAAGATTCTCGTTCGGCTCACGGGCAGACATTTGTCGACGCGCCACGTGGCGGATTTGACCAACGCCGGCGGGCAATGCCGCCACCCGCGCCGTGGCATCATCCGCGCCTCCTGCCGACGAGGCCCTTGCATGAGCACTGCCGACAGCCCGTTCGCCGGCGACACCGCCGCACGCTGGGAGCACCATGCCGACCGCCTGCGCCGTCGCGTTGCCATCGCCTGTGGCGACACCGACCGCACCTGGCGAGACCTCGACCAACGCGCCGCCTGCGTCGCCAGCTTGCTGAACGAACACGGCCTGGGCCCCGGCACCAGCATCGCCTTCTACCTGCAAGACTCGGTGGAATATGTGGAGGCATTGTTCGCCACCTTCAAGGCCGGCGCGACGCCTTTGCCCATTCCTTCGCGATTTCGCTCCGACGACCTCGTCAGCCGCCTCATCGAGGCACGCGCCGAGGCGGTGTTCTTCCACGGCAGCTACGCGGCGCGGCTGTGGGAGGTGCGGGAGCGCCTGCCGGCCGTGCGGCTCTGGGTGCAGGTGGACGACGCCACCGAGGCACTGCTCGACTTCGCCCTGGATTTCGGCCAATGCATCACGGAGCACAACCCGGCGGCGCGCACGCCTCCTCGAAGCGAGGGCTCATCGCCATCCTCCGTGCCGACGGGGTGCCTCTCTGCATGGGCAGACGACGCCTACGCAACCGGTCTGGACGACACCACCGAGGGTCGCCTCGCATTGGTGGTGGGCCCGCTCTCCGACCCCGCACAGCTCGCCCTGGGCGTGCTCGCACCGCTCGGCCGCGGCGACACCGTGGCGACGATTCGCCACCCCATCGTGGAACCCCACCGCCTTTGGAGCGAGGCGGAAGATCGCGGCGCCACCGATCTCGTCATCGGCCGCCAGCCGACCGCACCAGCGACCATCGAAGCCCTGGAGGAAGCCGCCCGCCTCGGTTCCCCCTACGACCTCACCAGCGTGCAGCGCATCTTCGCCGCCACCCCTTGGGGCACAGCCGCGGCCTCGGAGCTCGAACGCCACGGCACCTTCGAGCTAATAGACGCGACGCCACCGAGATAGCCGAAGGCGCGAGCGAATGCGAGCCCGAAGGCCAGGCAGTTCGCAAAGCGAACTGCCGACGCGCCCGCATGGGCGCGCTAGGAGCCTTCAGCCGGGGAAGCATCCCCGACCGCTGACGCGCAAGGAAAGTACCGGCATTCCCCCATCGCTGGGGGCGTACTTCCATGCAAGCCTGCGCCGCAGGAACTGGCCTAGCGGCGTGGCTGGCGGAGCTGGAGGCGCACGGCGTGGAGGGCCACGTTGCGCTGGGGCGGACGGATCGGAAGTCGGTCGGGGAGAGCCCGCAGACGTGTCCGGCGAAGGTGCGGATGGCGGCGCGGCTGTCGACCGAGGCGGGCCGGAAGGCGCATGCGCGGCGCAAGTGGCTGTCGGAGGCGCCGAACGGCTGGATCAAGGAGGCGCTGGGCTTCCGCCGCTTCAGCGCGCGCGGGCTCGGGAAGGTGCGCGGGGAGTGGGACCTGGTCTGCCTGGCGCTGAACGTCAGGCGGCTGCGGGGGCTGCAGGCAGCCTGAATCGAGGCATGGGAGCCGCCAGGGCCGTCCCTGGCCGCCCCTCGAACCGCCCCGGGACGTGAACGGACCTTCGCCGGCGCCGCCCAGAGCGTCGCCAGCGCCGAACCCCTCCGAACCATCGAAAACCGACAAGGTCGCGTCGCCGCCAACTTTCTGCGGCGCAAGCTTGCATGGAAGTACGCCCCCAGCGATGGGGGAATTGCCGGGGCACTTCCTTGCGCGTCAGCGGTCGGGGATGCTTCCCCGGCTGAAGGCTCCTAGGAGTCTGCGCCGTAGAAACTTTTCCGGGGACATGCACCCTAATACGGCGAGAAAAATCCATCTTCTGGGAGGTCCTGTCCCTCGTCAGGAACGTTTCGGGGCGAGCAATGGGGGATCACACCACATTTTCGGCGCGAGATCGTCCTACGGCGCAGGCTCCTAGCCCGGATTATTCATGATTGTTCATGATCTGATGGGACAAAAGCCCTTGGCTCTGCGAAAATGGCGTTGCCAGACAACCGGTTGACGCAGGGAAGGGCCTTTGCATGGGTGACCATGCCACCAAACAGCGTGTGTTGTTCGAGGGCCTGTCGAAGAAGGGGGTGACGGTCCAGTTCGACCAGGAACATTCCAGTTCGGACGGGGGCGCGATTCTGCTCGAGGCCTGCGACGAGCGGCTTCGGTTGAGCGAGACGCTGGCGGGGTGCCTGTCGGACGACCGCGACCCGTCGAAGGTCGCCCATTCCCTTCGGGAGCTGTTTCGGCAGCGCCTGTTCGGCATCGCCTGCGGCTGCGCCGACGGCAACGACGCCGCCCGGCTGGCGCGCGATCCGGCGATGAAGCTGCCGACGGGACGGGATCCGGTCGCCGGCGAGTCGCTGGCGTCGCAGCCGACGCTGTCGCGGTTCGAGAACGCGGTGCGGCGGGGGGACCTGATGCGCCTTTCCGAGGCGTTGGCGGAGACGGTGACTGCCCGCCACAGACGGCGCAGGAGGCGGGTTCGGCGGATCACGGTCGATCTGGACCCGACGGTCGATCCGACCCATGGCGGCCAGCAGCTGACGTTCTTCGACGGCTTCCACGACACGTCCTGCCATCTGCCGCTGGGCGGTTTCCTGACCTTCGACGACGAGGTGGAGCAGTGCCTGTTCTGCTGCGTCCTGCGCTCCGGCAAGGCGGCCGCGAAGCACGGCTGCATCGGTGTGCTGAAGCGCCTGCTGCCCCGGTTGCGGCGGGCGTTTCCCCAGGCGCGGCTGCGGATCCGCCTGGACGGGGGGCATTCCGGCGCCGAGCTGTTCGCGTTTTTCGAGGCGGAGCGACTGGAGTGCGTGGTGGGCATGGCGAAGAACCCGGCGCCGGGTCGTCTTGCCGAACCGCCGATGGAGGAGGTGCGATCCGACTTCGAGGCCGGGCACACGTCGGCCCGCCGCCATGGCGAGTTCGCCTGCCGGGCCAGGAGCTGGCCCCATGAGCGCCGGATCGTCGTCAAGGCCGAGGTGACCTCCCATTTCGGCCGGCCATCGAAGGACAACCCGCGCTTCGTGGTCACCAACCTCAAGACGACCCCCCAGCACGTCTACGAAACGGTGCACTGCGCCCGGGGCGATGCCGGGAACCGGTTGAAGGAACTCGAGCAGGGCCTGGAGATCGACCGCACCAGCTGCACGCGCTTCCTGGCCAGCCAGTTCCGCGTCCTGATGACGGCGGCCGCCTGCGTGCCGATGCAGGAACTTCGCCTGAAGGCTCGGCGGACGGGCTGTGCGCGCGCCCAGGTCGGCACCTTGCGGCTGCGCCTGCCGAAGCTCGGCGCCTGGATCGAGACGTCGGTTCGGCGCATCGTCGTTCACCTGCCGCTGGGCACCCCGTTCGCCGACGACTGGCGCCGCATCGCGCGCTCGGTCGGCGCGGTCGCGACCTGACCCGACCCGACCGCTTCGCCGGTTCGCCCACGGATCCGCCGATCCGCGGCGGCGCTCGCCCCGAATCCGGCCATGCCGGCGAGGAGCGCCGAAAATGCCGATCGGCCAGCAGGGAAACACCCCGATTCGCTCCCAGGCACCGCACTTCCGACGAAGGTCCCTCCCTGCGACCGCGTTTGAACCTCCACTGCCAACCTTCGTGAATAATCCGGGCCAGGAGTCTGCGCCGTAGGACGATCTCGCGCCGAAAATGTGGTGTGATCCCCCATTGCTCGCCCCGAAACGTTCCTGACGAGGGACAGGACCTCCCAGAAGATGGATTTTTCTCGCCGTATTAGGGTGCATGTCCCCGGAAAAGTTTCTACGGCGCAGACTCCTAGCCCAAGTTTACCAACGAAAAAAATAAACTGTTGTATCTCAACAATTTAGGTTGACCGAATCGCGCGCATGGCACTACATTCGTGCCCGACGTGATGGTTTCCCCTCAGACGACCGCCTGGTGTGTCCCCCCGGCTGAGGAGGGGATCCCCAAGGCATCGAGGATGGCCTTCTGCTGCGGTTCCGGGCGCGTCGCCTTGCGCACATGCAGCGTGCGTCCGTCGGCGCGCTTGAACGTCGCGGTCACCCGCTGACGGCCGCCGAGAATCCGTTTGAGCGTCGTCCAGTTCGCCGTGCGCATCGGCCCGTCGCCGCGCTCGGCCAGACGGGTGCGAATCACCTGGACCCGTTGGTAGGCGATCACCGTGATGAACAGATGGCCCTCGGCACGGCGCGGCTTGCGGTGATGGATGGGGCGCAGGCCCAGTTCGGATTTCAGGGAACGGAACGCCGCCTCGACATCCGTGAGCAGGGTGAAGGTGCGCCACAGGCGCTCCTCGCTGAAGTCGGTCTCGTTGCTGCGCAGGCAATAGACGCCCGGATGGGTGAGCATCGTCCCGGCCACCGGCGTGCGGAGGAAGGTCACCGCCACGGCCCGTTTGCCGCTCTCGTCGGTTGCCACCGCGATGTCGTAGTGTTGGCCGACACCGCGGCTCTTCTCCACCAGCCGGCCGATGCGTTGCCAGATCTTTTCCGGCTTCTTCTGCGTGCGCGGCCGCGACAGCCCCTCGTTGATCGCATCGAGATCCCGCTCCAGGCGTTGCGCAAACCGCTCGGCCATGCCGCGCTCCTTCTCGGCACGCTGCTCGGAGCAGCAGTACAGGCGCACCTCGCCCGCCTCGGCGTCGTCCACCTTCTCCAGATGCACCACCCCGCCGCTGCGGGTGCGGTGGGCGAGTGCCGCCTCGGGCTCGAAGCGGCGCTTGCGCTCGCGCGAGACCACGATGTAGCGGTACCCGTTCGCCTTCAGCCAGTCGACCTGTCGCTCGGTGGCGATGCCCCGGTCGAGCACCACCCGCGACCCCGGCGGTGCCCCGAGCGCGTCCAGCATGCCGGAAAGCGTCCGGTCTTCCTTGACGTTGCCCGCGAACACCCGCGAACGCCGCACGAAACCACCCCCGTCCAGCACCAGCCCCAGGGTGAGCAGCTTGCAGTCGCTGCGCTTCTCCTTCGAATGCCCCCGCCGCGCCTCGGGCTGATCCGCCACATCGCCCTCGTAATAGGTGTTGGTCAGATCGTAGAGCGTCACCGTCGGCGCCAGGTCGAACAGGTCCATGGCGCTCTCGAACAGATGCGCCTCGATCGCTTCGCGGTGGGCAACCAAGGCATCCGAGGCCCGGTACAACTGCATCGCCCCCATGGTCTCGAAGTCCACACCCAGCAACTCCCCCAAGGCACTGCGCTCGCGCAGCCAGGCGTGCGTGGCCCGCTCCGAGGCCGGGTACGCAAGCCGCGCCACGATCGAGGCCACCGCGGCCGTGCACGGCGACGCGTTGATGCCCAGGGTCGACAGCAACTCCATCAGGCCCAACCGCTCGACCGCCCACAGTCCCGCCTGCTCGACCGCCCACAGTCCCGCCTGCTCGACGCCCACGCTGCGCGGGCGCGTCAACTCGAGCGACGCCACGTCCACACGGACCGGATCACGCACCGCTTCGGCGTCCCCCGCCCGGCCGCGGGCCAGCAGTTGCGCCCCGATCCGTTGCGCTTCTTCCTCGACGGCAGCCGGCGCATCGTCGGTGAGCGGCGCCTGGCCGTTCAAGATCTCGATGCGCCGGCACAGTTCCGGCCACTCCTCCACAGGCAGGTCGAAATCGCTGCCGAGGTTCAACAACGTGCGCTGGCGGACCTTGGCGCCGTCGCGCCGACTGTGCACGAGGCGGTGGGAGTGGTAGTCCTGGCCGCCGGTGCGGCGGGTGAGGGTACGGCGGATGAACATGGCGGGTGACGGTAGCGGCGCCCGCCACCCATGTCAACCGACACCACCCTATTATGGCACTACATCGGTCGATCCACCCCACCAGGAACCGGAAAACAACGAGTTGCCGACCCCAAAACCGTCAATCACCGCAAGATCGGGCGAAAATCACGGGGTTGTTGGTAAAGATGGGCTAGGAGGTAAGCGCCGTTCTACGGCGCTTACCTCCTAGGCGTGACTTGCCCCCTCTCCGAGGAAGCCGTGAGGTTTCTCGAAGGGAATTATAGCGAATAGTGCCGAAAAACCCATGGCGCCGCGCCTTCGGCACTATTAGGTAAATCGGATGGGGGCGCGACATGGGACACAAGGCACCGGGCAAGGCCCACCGCAAAGGCATCACGCTGCCGGAACTCTTACAGATGTTCCCCGACGACGCCACCGCCGAAGCGTGGTTTGCCGAGCAGCGTTGGGACAATGAACCTGCCTGCCCGCACTGCGGCAGTCTCAACGTGCAAACGGGCTGCAAGCACAAGACGATGGCGTACCGCTGCCGCGAGAAGGAATGCACCAAGCGCTTCAGCGTCAAGACCGGCACCGTAATCAGGCATCCAACCTCGGGTGCCAAACATGGGCCATCGCCATTTACCTGGTCACCACAAGCCTCAAGGGCGTGAGCAGCATGAAGCTCCACCGAGACCTCGGCATCAGCCAAAAGGCAGCGTGGCACCTTCTGCACCGCATCCGCGCCACCTTCGAGATTCCCGAAGACGTTGGGCCGATGAGCGGGCCGGTGGAAGTTGACGAGGCATTCTTCGGCGGCAAGGAAGGGAACAAGCACTCGGACAAGAAGCTGCGCGCCGGTCGCGGCACGGTCGGCAAGACTGCCGTGGTTGGCGTCAAGGACCGCGCCACGAAGGAAGTGCGGGCACAGGTCACCACGCTCAAGAAAGACGCGCTTCTCGGATTCGTGGAAGCGCACGCGGGCGATGCGAAGGTTTACAGCGACGAAGCCACCGCCTACGACGATCTTCTCGACAGGGAAGCCGTCAAGCACGGTGTGGGCGAGTACGTTCGCGGGCAGGCGCACATCAACGGGATGGAGTCGTTCTGGGCGATGATGAAGCGTGGCTTCAACGGCACCTATCACAAGATGTCGCCCAAGCACCTGCAACGCTACGTCCACGAGTCCGCGGGCCGCCACAACATCCGCGATGCCGACACCATCGAACAGATGGTGCGGTTTACACGCGGGTTTGAACGCAAGCGGCTTCGCTACCGCGACCTCACGGCCCCGAATGGGCTGGCTTCCGGCGCACGCGCCGCGTGAGCAGCAGTTCTCATTTTGGCGTCTGGCTTCGCCGTCAGGCGGATTGCACCCCGCGTTTCGGACCCAATCCGGGCCAAATCGACCGGCAGATCCGTCCAGTCGAGGGGGGTTGAAGGCCAAAATGAGAATTGCTGCCGCGTGAGCAGATGTGTTGCAAACATCGACTCGGTTTTGCTACGGTGGCGTTGATACGGCAGGAAGTCGTGTTTAACGGCTCTCCGATGGGCGGGGAGCGCGAACAGGAAGGAATCCGCATGACTCGCAACACACACCGTTCTACCGAAACGCCAACTGCCGTACAAACCCCCCAAGGGGGGGCGTAAGCGCCGCACCCTCGACGCGGCCCTTGCGGCGTTGGCACTGGCGTTCCTCGTCCTCCCGTCGTCACCACTCGGGAGCATCGTCCCGACGGTAGGTGGGGAAGCTCATGCCCTGTCGGAATCGGAACCGGTGAAGTGTGCGGGCATTTTCACCTCAATGATTTGCGGTGGTCTCGTGGATCATTGGTGGGACGACGGCGGCTGCAACCGCGTCACAACCGCTGCCTTCGGAGGCTTGGGATTTCGGCTTCTCGGTGCTCGTGGCGGTGCCGCTGGCATCTTCGTTGGAGAGTATGTTGGTGATCATTGGTGCTGATCGTGCAGCCAGACTTCGCAGCGCGTACCGGCGTATGGTGTTCCACCGGCCACAGACTGCGTGGGGCAAATGCGTCGAACTAGCTGCGTTCTTGGCGGCGTATATCGTCATCTTTGAATGGCTCGGCAGCGGCGTGCTTTTCGCCGCTGCCATCACTGCCTATGTTGCCGCAGAAGCCACTATTGGCTATGTGACAGGTAACCATCGCGAAAGCGCGGGGAGGGAACAATGAGCAAGCGAACTGTCGAAGTGGTGCCGCGCAGCTACCAGCCGACGAAGGCGGAACTTGATGCGCCGCTGAAGGTCAATGCATCACCCAAGCAGGCGGCAAAGGCGTTGACGCGCTCCGTGGAAGTGCGCGAGAGGCAGCACCGCCGACGCTAGAAGAAAACCCGGTTCTGGTGGAGGCTGGGGCGGGGCTCGAACCCGCGTGGCAACAAGAAGGCCCTGTGGACCGCCTTGCGGCGCGTGTGGAGGGTGAGACGCCCTCCCAGAGGCCGGTCTACCTCATTCCGCAGGCGCGTAGTACGGCGTTCGCCTCGATTCGACGTAGTCCAGGATCGTCAATCGCTCCATGCGGCGGCGGTGGGGCCAGAAGTCTGCGCTGGCGCTGTGGAGCACGGCGCGGTTGTCCCACATGGCGATGGAGCCTGGTTCCCAGCGGAAGCGGCAGGTGTATTCGAGGCGCCCTTCCTGGCTCTTCATTTCCTTCAGCAGGGCACGCTCCTCGTCTTCCGGGATGCCGTGTTCCGGGGCAAGGCGGCGGACGAAGCCCTGCTGCACGTAGAGCGTGGTGCGGCCCGTTTCGGGATGCGTGCGCGCCACCGGATGCCGCGCCACGGGCGTCTTGCCGTCCATCTGGTGAATCACCCCGCCAACGTGGATGGCGGTGAGGTGCTGCACCCGCTCCTTCGTCTCCTTCGACAGCCCCTGCCACATGCTGTAGCAGTCGCAGAAACAGGTGTCGCCGCCAATCGGGGGCGCTTCCCGGCACATCAGCACGGAGCCCATCGGCGGGCGCTTCTGCCAGGTGGCGTCGGCATGCCAGTTCGAGGCGGCGCCGGGCACCTTCTCGTCCGAGATCAGCACGAGCATCTCCGGCACGCCCTCGATGACCACTGGATGGGAAAGGTCGTGCGGCGAGTTCGGCTCGTGGCCCGGCTCTCCGTAGCGCGCGCCGATCTCCCCGAAGTGGCTTGCGAACTCCACCTGCTGGCGCGGCGTGAGGTGGTTCTGGTCCCGAAACATGATGACGCGACGCTCGAGCCAGAGATTGCGCAGGAACGCCACCATTTCCGGGGCGGCCAGGTCCTTGGCGAGATCGATGCCGTGGACCACCGTGCCAATGCTCGGCTGCAGCGGTTCGAGCTTGAGATCAACCCCGCATACGGTGACCGGCTTGTAGTGCATCGTCCCGATCTGCGCCGTGACCAGATCGTCCTGCTGGCGAATCTGCGCGACCATGTCGGAACGCGCACCATTGGCCCGGGCCCCGGCCACCGCCCCCATCGGCGTCGATTTCGACGGCGGCCTGTTCGCCCGCGCCCGCTGGGCCCGGTCGATGTAAACGGGATTCTGCTCGATGTCGGCGGCTGCGCTCTCAGACATTCCTTCCCTCCGTGGACGGCCTTTCCCTGCCCATGCCGGACATCGTAACCCCAATGCCGGCAAATCGTGCGGGTTAGGATAGGTGCATCACCTCGCCTGGAGCCAAGCATGGCCGACATCCACCACCGCACCATCGAGACCAACAGCGTCAAGCTGCATGTTGCCGAAGCCGGCGAAGGGCCGCTGGTCGTGCTATGTCATGGCTTTCCCGAGTCCTGGTATTCATGGCGTCACCAAATCCCGGTGCTCGCCGATGCCGGATTCCATGTCGTGGCGCCGGATCAGCGCGGCTACGGCGACAGCGATGCACCCGAGGACATTGCCGCCTACTCCATCCTCCAGTTGACTGGCGACATCGTCGGGCTGGCGCATGCCTTGGGCGAAGATCAGGCGGTGGTGGTGGGCCACGACTGGGGCTCCCCGGTCGCGTGGGCTCTCGCGCAGATGCGCCCGGACATGTTCCGCGCCGTGGTTTCCCTCTCCGTTCCGTTCACGGGGCGCGGGCCTTGGCCCCCCATCGCGGCGATGCGCCAGCACTTCGGCGATCGCTTTTTCTACCAGATTTACTTCCAGACGCCGGGTGTTGCCGAGCACGAGCTGCAGCACGACATCGGCATGACGATGCGCAAGATGCTCTACGGCGCGTCCGGCGCCATCGAGCGTTCGGGCGGTTCGTTTGGCGTGGAAGGTGCGCCCCCCGCCTCTTCCTACATGCTCCAGCGAATGCCCGATCCCGGCGACGACCTGCCGGCATGGCTAAACGCGGCGGACATCGACGCCTACGTGCAGGCGTTCGCGAAGTCGGGCTTCCGCGGCGGCCTCAACTGGTATCGCAACATCGACCACAACTGGGCGCTCACGGCGCCCTTCCAAGGCAAGAAGATCGAGCAGCCTGCCCTGTTCGTAGCTGGCGACCGAGACGTGGTGCCGTTCAACCCGGAGGCCGAGCAGCGCATGCGCGAAGCCGTCCCGAACCTGCGTGATGTCGTCGTGCTGCCCGGCGTCGGCCATTGGACGCAGCAGGAGGCACCAGAGGCCGTGAACGAGGCCCTGCTCGGATTTCTTGCGTCACTGTGAGCGGAATTTGTGGTTGCGGGTCACATATCACATAGCGCACCGCCTCATGGCCTTGCATTCGCCGCTGCCGTGAGCTTGCCGAAGGCTGAGCCGAGCTGGACATCCGCGAAGCGCAAGGCCCGAGCCATCTCCTGGGCTGCTGGGCTTCCCACGGACAGGGCGGCTTCCGTGAGCCGCAAGGAGAGAAAGCTGCCCACCGGATTCGGGCCACTCACCAGGCTCGCGATGGCCTCCTCTGGTTCCTTGCACTCGATGAAGTCGTCGCCGTCCCTCGCCAGCGCCCGCGTGCCGTGCTCTCGCAGCTTCGACGGCGTCACGATCCAGCCGCCGCCGGCCCGGTGCGTGTCGGCGCTCGCAAGCACGGCCCGCTCCAGAAGGCTGGGACGATAGTCCAGCGCCTCGCCATGGGCAGCCGCCCAACACAGCGGCGCGAGCGGAAAGTCGCCCACGCCTCGGGTAAGCGTTCCGAGCCCCGCCCCGGCGCGGGCGTTGAGTTCAGTCGGCAGGAACCCCTCCTCGGCAAGCACGCCGTCGATGGTGAACGGCCCGCGGTAGCCCACTGAGCTACGCAGACCATCGCCCACTCGCCGTGCCAGGCGCCGCATGGTCTCCCGGTCTTCAGGGCGCGGATCAAACCAGTTCGAGCAGCCGGCATAGAGCAGACGGTGCCCTGTATTTGGACGCAAGACGATCAGTTCCATCGGACGGAAAACGGCAACGCCATCGGGGAACACCACGCCGTGGATGCTCGCCGGCACGCCCTCGAGGAACGGCATCACTCGCACGCGGTCGGCAATCGCTGCGAGTGCCTGGAAGGCTTCCGAACCGCCGTCACCGGAGCGAACCCAGCGCAAGCCTTCCGCGCCTCCGTGCAGGCCCGATCGTGCGTCGGCTGCCCAGACGGTGCCCATGCCCCGATCCAGTTCCCGAGCCGCCTTCTTGAGGGCGGCGTGGTCCGCGACCACGATGCGTGATGGCGCACGGCAAACTTGAAGGGCGTCCCAGAAGGCATCGACGCGAACCTTGTCCTCGAGCCCAGCCCATGCCGGTGGGCGATAGGCATAGCAGGTTCGCCCGGCGATCACGTCCATGCCACGCTCGTCGAGCGTGACGCCGCATAGCACGTGCGCCTCACCGGCCGGATCCCAAGCGTCAATGGCGGCTTGAACCGCTTCAGGGAGTTGCCGCAGGGCTGCCTCGGACCGACGAAACTGGTCGATGACGCCGCTTCCGCCGACCGCCAGGATCGCCAGTTCCGCCTCTTCTGGCGTCGGCATCTCCCCTGTTCCCCTACCGTGAGCGAGCAGGAACGGCCGCGCCGTGCCCAAGGCCGCAAGCCTTCGAGCCCTGTCGGCGAGCATGACCGCAAGCCCACCGACGTGAAGGAACTTCCGCCCGCGAAAGATCGGCTGCAAAAGCTTGTGGTAGTAGTCGCGCACCTCTTCGATCACCGGCTCGGTCCGGATTCGCGCTGGCTCTGAGCGCGAGTCAGGGGTTTCCGGGATGGCTCCCTTAAGTCATATAACATATTAATAGATATGAATTTATTGAAACGTTGCGTGTCACGGCGGCACGCTCCATCCCAGGCGGGCGATCTCGTATTCCCCTCCCGAAGGGCCGCATGCAGGGCCACCATCCGATGGGCAAGATGATGCGGAAGCTGGAGATCGGCGCCGTGCCGCACGGGTTCCGCTCCAGCTTTCGGGACTGGACTGCCGAGTGCATCGAGACGCCGCGGGAGGTCTGCGAGTGCGAGCTCGCCCTGGCGCACGTCAACAGCGACCGCGTCGAGGCCGCCTACCGGCGTAGCGATCTGTTCGACCGCCGTCGGACACTCATGCAGCAGTGGGCAGACTACATCGCCGCCCAAGGCTGATTGACCCACGGATACCGACCTAGTTTGCGGAGCCACAAAGAGCCCTGCGATACTAGCTCCTTGCTCCAGCCAAAGGACCGAGTCGAGGATGACCAGGCCAGCACGCCATTCCGAGCGTTGCAGTGAATGCAAGACCCGGGTGCAACAGCTTCTAGAAGCTATCTACGGCGAGTGCGTCGCCGGTTATCGCTTCAATTGGTCCACACAGCTAACCGCGTACGCAGGCACTCGGATACATGCCCTGCTGGAGAGTGTAGTTGGCGCCATCGAGGCTCATCGCGGCTACCGTATCAGCGACTTCGTCAGGGCGCCGCGCCTCGCGTCATGCGACTTTTGGTTACCCAATCCGGGATTCGTCGTGGAATTCGACGAGAGTCAGCACTTCACCGCCCCGCGCAAATCAGCACTCTCCGTCTACACGAATGACCTTCCGTTAGGGTTCTCGCCGACACGTTGGATGGAACTTTGTGAACGACACCATGCGTCCGACAACCATCCGCCCTACCGAGACGAACAACGAGCGTGGTACGACGCCTTGCGAGACCTCGCGCCGATCATTCACGGGCACTCTCCAACCGTGAGGCTTTACGCCAGCGATTTGCCGTGGTGCACTCTCGATCCAACCCGGACAGCGCATCTTCGGCGTTTCACTGAGGTTGCATTACCGAACGCAACGCTCTGACTCCCGCCCAAGCGACGCAGTTCTCGATCGGGCTCGAAGCCCTCTCGCTGGTGGCGCGGACTAGGCCGTTGGCACCTTTTCAATCCGGGTGGTCGACCGGCCAGGGTCCCTCAACCACGATGTCGGTAATGTCGGCGCCCCAGGCAGTCCCTTTCCTGACAGCGTCGAGCGGTGCGCGGGTCTGACCACAGTGGCAATAGGCTATCCCGGAAGCGAACGTTTCGACTTCAGGGAGCTGCCGACCGACACCGGCCCAGGCAACGCGCCAGATCTTCGGAGTATCCGTTGTGTGCGGGTGCTGCAGCACCGCGACCGGGTCGAACTCCTTGGCCAGCTTCCGCATCGCGTTGCACCGCTTGCGGCGCGTCGACCCCGCTCGCTGTCGTTTTCTGGCGCGCTGACTGAACAGGTTGAGGTCATGACATCCGAGGATCAGCATTCGTTTCCCGCCGAACTCCAATAGGTGCGATTTCAACGGCGCTTGAACCAGAATTCGCTCCTCTCTCCCGCTCACTGGGTAGGACTTTCCCGTCCAGTGAATAACCGCCCCGGCCTTGGTGTCTATCACGGACACGAGTTCGGCCCGCATCGATTCGCCTACCAAGTCGACGCCAAGCGTGAGAAGCCGTGAACGGCGGCTGAGCCGAACCATTGCGCGACCGCTCCCTATGACCCGTTCCACTTGTTTCAGGGCCGCAGGAATCAACCACTCGAAGTGCTTGTCGGAACCCCAGCCGCATTCGCCCCCGTCACGCTCGTACTTGCGTGGGAAAGGGGCTCTGATGAAACCGCCCGGTGTAATGGTTACGTCGACCTGTTTCTGCGGCCAGCCGTCCTCGTTGAGCACATCCGACAACATCCGTCTCGCATGATTTGTGTTGTCCGCCTCTTCATCCACCCATGTCCAGCCGTCGACGACGATCCTCACAACACTCGTTGTCCCCGCACCTCCTTCCGGCTTCACGACACTGCCCATTTCCCTTGGTCCATTGGCGAACTCTGAAATCAAAGTACTTCAGTCCCACTGTACCCGCGACGCGTTGCCGCACTTCCTGCGACACGACCCCCATGCCTCGATTTCCGGTCACGCCCCTTCGCTGTGGGACGGACTTGAAAGTCGCGTCCCACAGCGAAGGGGCGGGTTTTCCGCCGGACCGCGCAGGATCTCACGCGCAGCCCCTCCGCGCACTCCTCGCCTCCGTCGGGATGCCTCAGAGCGCGTCGAAGAACGCACGGTCGGGAGTCACGCGCTCGACCGTCTCGGTGACGACGCCCAGGCCCTTCTCCTTTAGCAACAGACAGAGCTGTTCCCCTCCATAAGGTCGATCGCCATCGCGCCTTCCCGAACCGCCTCCCGCTCCGCATCCCTCGTGAATCGGCCCGTGGTGATGAAGAGCCCCTTGTCCGCTCGGCCCGCCAAGGCGCCGCAGAAGTCCCGGACACTACCAAATCGCCGAGCGCCCAGTCAACTCTACCCGCGCGAAGCCGTACTCCCTGAGCAGCCGTTGACAAAGCCGCTCGAACGCCGCGGGCTCCATCTTGTGCAGCACCTCGACCAGGGCAGCCTGCCAAGAATCCCCGCCGCTCGCCTCGTCCGGGTCGTCCGAGTCCTCCGCCCGCGCCCCAGGGCCCTGTAGTCCGCTCTGATATCCCTTCTGCCGGCGTCGGGCTAGTTCCATGGTCTCATCGGCCGACCCAATCTGCTGTCCCGCCTCGGTGATCGCCCACACCCCGCGCGCCGAGTTTATCCACCGCGCCGATGCGCCGCAGCCGCGTCCGCGCCCACCCACATCAATACCTGAACCCCGACTGCGGTCCGTCACCGTGAACGATGTCGAGCACCGCTTCATCGAGATCCATATCGGTAGCGACCAGGTCGAGTTCACCAATGGATGCCGAACCGCCCAGTCCCTCCAGCGCCCGAAGCGTCGGCCACATCAGGTCGACCGGCCTCGGCATTTCCATGTTGTCTGCCACGGTTTCCCTCCTGCCCGCCGTCGTTCGCGCCTCGAAGAAGCCTCCGGCTCCGTCTCCTGACCTGCGCATGCCGTCTATGGCGGGCGAGGCCGGTCGGCCTCCCGCCAACCCCCGGAGTCCGCATCGTAGCATCTACAGGATACCCAGCCCGCCGAACACGTCCAAATGCAGTCTGGGCACGAGGTTACGCCACAGTTCCGCCGAACCGCGCACGATCTCGCGTGCAGCCCTTCCGCGCCCCGAAGCTGCACAGTAGGTTCCGACGTCGCGCAACCGAGTCGTAGTCGTCAGCCGAATGTGTAGATGTGCGGTTGCAGAACTTCGCGGAACGGCCCCATGCGCGCGAGCGTCCAGGCGCGGACATCGCTCCATCTCTCCCGCGAGTGAACGGCGACCTCCTCCGGGAAGTAGCACGCCACGCGGGATGCCCTTCGCCGATCCAGTCGTTCCCAGTCGAGCGCGTCTTCGAACACATCCTCTATCGCTGCGCGCCGCTCCACTAGCCCAAGTTTACCAACGAAAAGAATAAACTGTTGTATCTCAACAATTTAGGTTGACCGAATCGCGCGTATGGCACTACATTCGTGCCCGACGTGATGGTTTCCCCTCAGACGACCGCCTGGTGTGTCCCCCCGGCTGAGGAGGCGATCCCCAAGGCATCGAGGATGGCCTTCTGCTGCGGTTCCGGGCGCGTCGCCTTGCGCACATGCAGCGTGCGTCCGTCGGCGCGCTTGAACGTCGCGGTCACCCGCTGACGGCCGCCGAGAATCCGTTTGAGCGTCGTCCAGTTCGCCGTGCGCATCGGCCCGTCGCCGCGCTCGGCCAGACGGGTGCGAATCACCTGGACCAGTTGGTAGGCGATCACCGTGATGAACAGATGGCCCTCGGCACGGCGCGGCTTGCGGTGATGGATGGGGCGCAGGCCCAGTTCGGATTTCAGGGAACGGAACGCCGCCTCGACATCCGTGAGCAGGGTGAAGGTGCGCCACAGGCGCTCCTCGCTGAAGTCGGTCTCGTTGCTGCGCAGGCAATAGACGCCCGGATGGGTGAGCATCGTCCCGGCCACCGGCGTGCGGAGGAAGGTCACCGCCACGGCCCGTTTGCCGCTCTCGTCGGTTGCCACCGCGATGTCGTAGTGTTGGCCGACACCGCGGCTCTTCTCCACCAGCCGGCCGATGCGTTGCCAGATCTTTTCCGGCTTCTTCTGCGTGCGCGGCCGCGACAGCCCCTCGTTGATCGCATCGAGATCCCGCTCCAGGCGTTGCGCAAACCGCTCGGCCATGCCGCGCTCCTTCTCGGCACGCTGCTCGGAGCAGCAGTACAGGCGCACCTCGCCCGCCTCGGCGTCGTCCACCTTCTCCAGATGCACCACCCCGCCGCTGCGGGTGCGGTGGGCGAGTGCCGCCTCGGGCTCGAAGCGGCGCTTGCGCTCGCGCGAGACCACGATGTAGCGGTACCCGTTCGCCTTCAGCCAGTCGACCTGTCGCTCGGTGGCGATGCCCCGGTCGAGCACCACCCGCGACCCCGGCGGTGCCCCGAGCGCGTCCAGCATGCCGGAAAGCGTCCGGTCTTCCTTGACGTTGCCCGCGAACACCCGCGAACGCCGCACGAAACCACCCCCGTCCAGCACCAGCCCCAGGGTGAGCAGCTTGCAGTCGCTGCGCTTCTCCTTCGAATGCCCCCGCCGCGCCTCGGGCTGATCCGCCACATCGCCCTCGTAATAGGTGTTGGTCAGATCGTAGAGCGTCACCGTCGGCGCCAGGTCGAACAGGTCCATGGCGCTCTCGAACAGATGCGCCTCGATCGCTTCGCGGTGGGCAGCCAAGGCATCCGAGGCCCGGTACAACTGCATCGCCCCCATGGTCTCGAAGTCCACACCCAGCAACTCCCCCAAGGCACTGCGCTCGCGCAGCCAGGCGTGCGTGGCCCGCTCCGAGGCCGGGTACGCAAGCCGCGCCACGATCGAGGCCACCGCCGCCGTGCACAGCGACGCGTTGATGCCCAGGGTCGACAGCAACTCCATCAGGCCCAACCGCTCGACCGCCCACAGTCCCGCCTGCTCGACGCCCACGCTGCGCGGGCGCGTCAACTCGAGCGACGCCACGTCCACACGGACCGGATCACGCACCGCTTCGGCGTCCCCCGCCCGGCCGCGGGCCAGCAGTTGCGCCCCGATCCGTTGCGCTTCTTCCTCGACGGCAGCCGGCGCATCGTCGATGAGCGGCGCCTGGCCGTTCAAGATCTCGTCGATGCGCCGGCACAGTTCCGGCCACTCCTCCACAGGCAGGTCGAAATCGCTGCCGAGGTTCAACAACGTGCGCTGGCGGACCTTGGCGCCGTCGCGCCGACTGTGCACGAGGCGGTGGGAGTGGTAGTCCTGGCCGCCGGTGCGGCGGGTGAGGGTACGGCGGATGAACATGGCGGGTGACGGTAGCGGCGCCCGCCACCCATGTCAACCGACACCACCCCATTATGGCACTACATCGGCCGATCCACCCCACCAGGAACCGGAAAACAACGAGTTGCCGACCCCAAAACCGTCAATCACCGCAAGATCGGGCGAAAATCACGGGGTTGTTGGTAAAGATGGGCTAGCGCGCCTTCGGCGCGCTCTGGCAGATTTTCGCCTCGCGAAAACTGCGAGAGGCTGACGCAAACGTCGCCACGGTTAAGCGGTTTTCTACGGCGCTGCCAGGACGGCTTGGGCTGGGGCAGGAAGCGTTGCCGAAAGGCAACGGTTCTTGTGGCGCTGGCAGCCTGTCGGACTTTGGCGCGGCAGGCGTGCGCGGAAGGGACTTGGCGCCCGCTTGAACGATGCCCCCTGTGGCTGTTCGGATGGGTCGTTGCCGCTGAAGCGGGGGTCGCATCCCGCCATCGGCCGCCGATGGGGGTCCAGAGGCCCTTTCCGACCCTGCAGCGGCCTCCAACACGCCGAGTTCGCTCCCCATGATCCCGTCAGGCCAACATCAGCCTGTGCAGGCGTCGGCAGCTGCAGGCCAGCGTCACCAACTTCCACTCGCCCTCCACCTTCTCGACGCCTCGCAGCAGGAACTGCCGAAAGCCCATCGCCTGCTTCACGATCCCGAACGCCGGCTCCACCGCATGCCTGCGCAAGCGGCAGTGCGCCCGGTTCTCCGGCAGCTCCATCCTCTCCCGCATCGCCTTGATCCACTCCGCCCGCGGCTCGGTTCCTTCGCCGGCTTCGGCGGCGGCTCCGGCCGAAAGTCGTGCCGGCGCCGTCCGCCTTCCGCCCCGGTCGCCACCAGCACCTCCACGCCGCGCCCCTCCAGCTCCGAAACCTCGCTGCCCGTCGCGCAGCCGCCGTCCGCCAGCACCCGATCCGCCGCACCCAACGCCGCCGGCATCGCCTCCACGTCCGCCACCAGCTCGTTGCGGTCGCTCGCGCTCACGCTCACCCGCGAACCCAGCACCAGCCGACTGCCGTCCGCGTCCACCGCCGCCTGGGCGTTGCACGCCTGACGGCACTCATGGCGCCGGCTCCTGCGCATCGGCGAACTGTCGGCGTCCGTCAGGTTGATCCGCTCCTCGTCCCGCGGCTCCTCTTCGGGCGCCTTGATCCGCTTCCCCTTGCGCGAGCCCTCGCGCTGCTCCCGAGCCTCCACCTTGCGCTCGCACTCCGCGCGTTCCGAGTCCGCGCGCGCCTTCGCCCGACGCTCCAGCTCCGCACAGGCCTTGTCCAGCTTCGCCTTCGGCGTCTCCCGTCGCTTCAACTCCTCCGGCAGACCCTGCGGCTCCGACGCGGCGTCCGCGTCGTCCCGCTCCGCCCGATCCAGCAAGCCCTCGATCCCGCCACGCAACCGCTCGCGCAACTCCCCCGCGCGGCCGTGGCGGATGCCGTTGCGCCTGTTCGCGTTCGCGTCCACCTTCGTGCCGTCCACGCTCGCCGTCCCGACACGCAGCGGCTTCGGTTCCTTCGCCAGCGGCAGCACCTCCGGGAACGCCGCCGAGACCGCATCGAAGCTGTTGCGCCGAAACGTGCAGATCGTGTCGTGGTCCGGGTGACAGTTCGCCGCCACGCCCGAACCCCGATGTCCCGATGCGTCGCGCGCTCGATCCGGCGCGAGCCGAAGATGCCGTTGGCATGGCAGCAAATCAGCAGCGCCAGCATCGTCCGCGGGTGGCACTGCGCAGAGCCCGTGCCGCGCTCGTTCACCTGGAACGAACCCATCGGAACCCGCTCCACCGCCTCCAGCACAAAATGCGCCAGGTCGTCGGCCGGCAGCCAGTCCCGCATGTCCGGCGGCAGCAGAAAAGGCTGCGATCGGTCCCGCTGCAGGAACTTCGGCATCTGCCCGCAACCCCATCGACTCCGAAGACGCCATTGTAAAATCTGCGCCCCAAGTCCGACAGGCTGCTAGCCTGGAGCGATGCCCTCCAAAGATCCAAAGAGTATGACCGCAAACGAAATCCTTCCCGTTGGGGAAGCGTGCGCCCTCCTGTCACTCCCCCTGGTGAGTCGAAAAGCCAAAGGTTTCGGAAGGGGCAGGCCACGCCCGAGCCTCAGCCCCGACTTCCCACCCACCTCGACCCCGTCCACAACCCCGCGGTCCCCGAAAAGCGCTATGATCGAAGCGGTTTTTCGTGCCGCGGAAGGTGCGAAAGGCCGTGGTTTTCGGGCGGTGTGGGGGCGCGGGCTTGCCGCCGTTCGGGGGAACGCTGACTTGAGGGCTGGCGACCGCAAGCTAAGGGGAGACACATAATGGAAATCGCGGAAATCATTCCGTTTCTGTTCCGTTGGGGCCATGTCTTGTTCGGCATCGCCTGGATCGGCTTGCTTTACTACTTCAATTTCGTTCAGGGCGGCTACATGGCGGCGGCATCGGACGAGGCCAAGGTGGATGCATTCACCAAGCTCGTGCCGAGTGCGCTGTGGTGGTTCCGTTGGGCGGCGATGATGACCTTCCTCACCGGCGTCATCCTGCTGCTCTACATCATGGGCGGTCTCTCGGTGGGAATCCTGCTTGGGGCATTGCTCGGCACGGTGATGTTTCTGAACGTCTGGCTGGTGATATGGCCCAACCAGAAGATCGTCATCGCCTCGAACGAATCGGTGCGTGACGGCGGTGAGGCGGATCCGAACCAGGCGGCCGCAGCGGCGAAGGCACTGCTGGCCTCGCGCACCAACACGCTGTTCTCCTTGCCGATGGCGTTCTTCATGGTGTCGCACGGCCACTTGACCCTGGGCGCTGGCGACCTGACCAGCATGGGCATGTGGCTCGGCATCCTCATCGTCGCCGCCATCGAGGCGAACGCGCTGTTCGGCAAAACCGGGCCGATTACCACCGTGCGCGGCGTAATCACGTCCAGCGTTGTGCTCACCGTGATCATGGCGGTCGTCGCGGGGCTTTAGCGCGACGCACACCGTTGAGACGGCCCGGCGCTGGCGGATCGCTGGTGTCGGGTTTGGGTGCGCCTTGAGATCGGCGCTAGTGAGGTAAGCGGAAGCGAAGAAAGAAGGCCAGCAGTTGCGTAGCGACTGCCGACGCGCCCGCAAGGGCGCGCTAGGAGCCTTCAGCCGGGGAAGCTTCCCCGGCTGAAGGCTCCTAGCCCATCTTTACCAACAACCCCGTGATTTTCGCCCGATCTTGCGGTGATTGACGGTTTTGGGGTCGGCAACTCGTTGTTTTCCGGTTCCTGGTGGGGTGGATCGACCGATGTAGTGCCATAATGGGGTGGTGTCGGTTGACATGGGTGGCCGGCGCCGCTACCGTCACCCGCCATGTTCATCCGCCGTACCCTCACCCGCCGCACCGGCGGCCAGGACTACCACTCCCACCGCCTCGTGCACAGTCGGCGCGACGGCGCCAAGGTCCGCCAGCGCACGTTGTTGAACCTCGGCAGCGATTTCGACCTGCCTGTGGAGGAGTGGCCGGAACTGTGCCGGCGCATCGACGAGATCTTGAACGGCCAGGCGCCGCTCACCGACGATGCGCCGGCTGCCGTCGAGGAAGAAGCGCAACGGATCGGGGCGCAACTGCTGGCCCGCGGCCGGGCGGGGGACGCCGAAGCGGTGCGTGATCCGGTCCGTGTGGACGTGGCGTCGCTCGAGTTGACGCGCCCGCGCAGCGTGGGCGTCGAGCAGGCGGGACTGTGGGCGGTCGAGCAGGCGGGACTGTGGGCGGTCGAGCGGTTGGGCCTGATGGAGTTGCTGTCGACCCTGGGCATCAACGCGTCGCCGTGCACGGCCGCGGTGGCCTCGATCGTGGCGCGGCTTGCGTACCCGGCCTCGGAGCGGGCCACGCACGCCTGGCTGCGCGAGCGCAGTGCCTTGGGGGAGTTGCTGGGTGTGGACTTCGAGACCATGGGGGCGATGCAGTTGTACCGGGCCTCGGATGCCTTGGCTGCCCACCGCGAAGCGATCGAGGCGCATCTGTTCGAGAGCGCCATGGACCTGTTCGACCTGGCGCCGACGGTGACGCTCTACGATCTGACCAACACCTATTACGAGGGCGATGTGGCGGATCAGCCCGAGGCGCGGCGGGGGCATTCGAAGGAGAAGCGCAGCGACTGCAAGCTGCTCACCCTGGGGCTGGTGCTGGACGGGGGTGGTTTCGTGCGGCGTTCGCGGGTGTTCGCGGGCAACGTCAAGGAAGACCGGACGCTTTCCGGCATGCTGGACGCGCTCGGGGCACCGCCGGGGTCGCGGGTGGTGCTCGACCGGGGCATCGCCACCGAGCGACAGGTCGACTGGCTGAAGGCGAACGGGTACCGCTACATCGTGGTCTCGCGCGAGCGCAAGCGCCGCTTCGAGCCCGAGGCGGCACTCGCCCACCGCACCCGCAGCGGCGGGGTGGTGCATCTGGAGAAGGTGGACGACGCCGAGGCGGGCGAGGTGCGCCTGTACTGCTGCTCCGAGCAGCGTGCCGAGAAGGAGCGCGGCATGGCCGAGCGGTTTGCGCAACGCCTGGAGCGGGATCTCGATGCGATCAACGAGGGGCTGTCGCGGCCGCGCACGCAGAAGAAGCCGGAAAAGATCTGGCAACGCATCGGCCGGCTGGTGGAGAAGAGCCGCGGTGTCGGCCAACACTACGACATCGCGGTGGCAACCGACGAGAGCGGCAAACGGGCCGTGGCGGTGACCTTCCTCCGCACGCCGGTGGCCGGGACGATGCTCACCCATCCGGGCGTCTATTGCCTGCGCAGCAACGAGACCGACTTCAGCGAGGAGCGCCTGTGGCGCACCTTCACCCTGCTCACGGATGTCGAGGCGGCGTTCCGTTCCCTGAAATCCGAACTGGGCCTGCGCCCCATCCATCACCGCAAGCCGCGCCGTGCCGAGGGCCATCTGTTCATCACGGTGATCGCCTACCAACGGGTCCAGGTGATTCGCACCCGTCTGGCCGAGCGCGGCGACGGGCCGATGCGCACGGCGAACTGGACGACGCTCAAACGGATTCTCGGCGGCCGTCAGCGGGTGACCGCGACGTTCAAGCGCGCCGACGGACGCACGCTGCATGTGCGCAAGGCGACGCGCCCGGAACCGCAGCAGAAGGCCATCCTCGATGCCTTGGGGATCCCCTCCTCAGCCGGGGGGACACACCAGGCGGTCGTCTGAGGGGAAACCATCACGTCGGGCACGAATGTAGTGCCATGCGCGCGATTCGGTCAACCTAAATTGTTGAGATACAACAGTTTATTTTTTTCGTTGGTAAACTTGGGCTAGCATGGAAGCACGCCCTCCGGCGACGAGGACATGCCCGAACTTCCCTGCGCGTCAGCGGTCGAGGAAGCTTCCCCGGCTGAAGGCTCCTAGCATGGAAGCACGCCCTCCGGCGACGGGGACATGCCCGAACTTCCCTGCGCGTCAGCGGTCGAGGAAGCTTCCCCGGCTGAAGGCTCCTAGCCGCGATTGAGGAGGCGGCAAATCAGCAGGTCGCGGAAGGCTGGGAGGTCGTGCCAGTCCAAGGCGGCTTCGACGGGGTGGCCGTTTGGGGATTCGTGGGTTAGGCCGTCGTCGCGGACGGCCAGGCGAATCTGCTCCATCCGGAGGAGGTCGGCGGTGAAGGCGAGGTACACGGCCACTGTATCGAACAGGGTTGAGCTGCGGCGCTCGGGCAGTTCGCGGATGTTGGCCACCTTTGCCCAGGCGCGGTAGTTCCCCATTACGGCCTGCATCAGGGGGTCGGCGGAATCGCGCACGCGAGCGTATTCGTCGCCTTCGAGATAGACGATGCCGCAGGTGTCGAGCGGGGTGAGGACGATGTCCCAGTCCGCCGTCAGCACGGAGCGGAACGCCTGAACATCGAGCAAGACGTTGTATTCCGGCACCGGTGTCTCGCTGCCGCGGTAGCCGCGCCGCACGGCGCCCTGCATTCCGACGAAGCGCGCCTTGGCGGCGATGCGGGGTTCGGCGGCGAGGGCATCTGCCACGGTGCTGGCGGGACCGATGACGAGCACCGTCACGGGCTCCGCCGATGCCATGATGGTCTCGATCATGAGCGCCACTCCATCGCGACGATATGTGCCGCGATAGTCGGCGGCCCGATAGCCTTCGAGCCAGGCTTCCTGGCCGCGGCGGTCCGGCGCGAGGTGGCCGTCGCCGGTGCCCTCGCCCACCGGCACATCGCTGCGCCCGGCAAGGTCCAGCATCTTCGCCACCAGGCGGGCGCGATAGCCGGTGTCGCCGTGGCTGGTGACGACGGCCTTGAGGTCTAGCTCCGGCGAGCGCAGCAGCATGGCCAGCGCCCAGGTGTCGTCGATGTCGGTGCCGATGTCGGTGTCGAGAATGACCGGGGTCATGGCGTCCTCCTTCCGTTGCCGCCAGCGTTGCCAAAAATGGAAATACTATGGATTCAGGCCCTGCAAATGACTGAACTGTTTGAAGGTTCTCTTGCCGGGCGGGAGCAATGGCCGGTTTGTGCGTTGCCGGCGATTCGGCACTGTGTATATTTGGCGTCCTCAATTAGCCGGGTCTGTCGGGAACTCAAGTGGCGTTCCACCTCGGCAGGGCGAAACGGCACGGGCGATTCGCTTAAGGCGCATTGCCGACGCGCCCAACAAGGCGCGCTTCGACAGCCCGGCTAGTTGAGGCCAAGCCCCGTCTCTTGTGGCGCTAGGCCGGCTCGTTGTTGGACATGACGATGCAGCCACTGGCCGCAAACATGCCGCCGACCCCCAGGCACACCGAAACTTCCGCGTCCGGAACCTGCGCCGGGGCGGTGCCGCGCATCTGCCGCACGCTTTCCTGCAAGGCATACATGCCGTACATGCCGGAGTGCATGTAGGAGAGGCCGCCGCCGTTGGTGTTGAGCGGCAGCTTGCCGCCCGGGCGGGTGTTGCCGTCCTCGATGAAGCCGGCCGCCTCGCCGCGCTCGCAGAAGCCGAGATCTTCGAGCCCCCAGATGGGCAGGTGCGCGAAAGCGTCGTACACCATCAGGTGATCGACGTCGCCGTGGCTGATGCCGGACGACTCGAAGGCGTTGGCGCCGGCGATGCGGAATGCCTGGGAACTGGTGAGGTCCTTCATCTGCGACACCATGGGCGTCTCGACACTTTCGCCGGTGCCGAGAATGTACACGGGCCGCTGCGGGAAGTCCTTGGCGCGCTCGGCGCGGGTGAGGATCAGCGCGCCGCCGCCGTCCGTGACGAGGCAGCATTCGAGCAGGTGGAAGGGATAGGCGATCATGCGCGATCCCATCACGTCTTCCACCGTGACGGGATCGCGGTAGGAGGCGCGCGGGTTCATGCCGGCCCATTCCCGTTGCACCACCGCCACGGTTGCGAGCTGCTCGTGGGTCATGCCGTATTGCTTCATGTAGCGCAGCACGCCAATGGTGAACATGGTGGTGGGGCCCATGCCGCCGTAGGGGCCCTCGAATTGGTCGGGCAGTCCTGCCCCGCCACCGCCGCCGCGACCGCCCCGGCCGATGCCGGAACGACCGCTCTCGCCGTGGGTGACAAGCACGGTGTCGGCCATGCCGGCCTCGATGGCGGCCACGGCATGGCGCACGTGCAGCATGAAGGAGCAGCCGCCGACGGAGGTGCCGTCGGCGTAGCGCGGGGCGATGCCGAGGTAGTGGGCGATGCCGACCGGGGATTCCCCGGCGGTGGCGACGCCGTCGATGTCCTTGGCCGTGAGGCCGGCGTCGGCCATGGCGTTGAGGGCGGCATCGGCGTGCAGTTGCACTTGGCTGGTGTCGGGAATCTTGCCGAGCTCGGTGGTTTCGGCGGCGCCGACGATGGCTACGGTCATGGAAGGATCTCCTCTTTGTTTCCTTCGCTTGCGAGGCGTGCTCGCAGCTTGTGTCAGCCTGCGGCCGGGCGGAACAGCGGGATGGCGATGTCGCCGTTGTCCTCGAAGGTGACCTCGAGCGGCATGTCGAGCACGAGCGCTTCGGGCGTTTGCTCGCATTCGACGATATTGCTCATCATGGTCGGGCCTTCGTCGAGACGCACCAGCGCGATGCTGTAGGGCGAATCGAACGACGGGTGCTGACGGTGGTTGATGACGTAGCTGAGCAGCGTGCCCTTGCCGCTGGCGCGGAACACCTCCACGTTGCGGGAGCTGCAAGCCGGGCAGACGGGGCGCGGCGGGAAATACACCTCGCCACAGTCGCGACAGCGCTGCAGGCGCAGCTCGCCCTCGCGCGTTCCGTCCCAGAAATGCTGCGTCTCCGGTGTCGGACGCGGCAGCGGTCGAGGCCGCTTCTCTGCATCGGCCATGGATTCCTCCCCTTGGTTGGCTGGCAAGCAAAGGGGCGGGATTATAGGTGGCCTGGAGATGGGAGCGGCACTGGAGGGAGGGCAGAGGGCATAGGGCATCCTGCCCTCCCTGACGCCCGACAGGGCGCAAGTCTTACGCCATCCCCTGTGGGGCCGCGAAGAGGGCGCGCCCGACGGCGCTTGGGGGAGGGCAGGGTGCCCTCCCTCCGGACAAGGGGGAGACGGGGTCAGATCTTCGCCAAGGGCGGTAGGTGCTGTTGCCAAGCGTAGGTGCCGTCGGCGGCGGCGTAGAACTCGGGGTTGAGGAAGGATTCCTCAGCGTTGTAGGGGATTGGGTTGCCATCGAATTGGCGGACGATGCCACCGGCGGCGACCAGCACCGCGGCGGCGGCGGCGATGTCCCACTCCGAGGTGGGGCCGAGGCGGGGGTAGAAGTCCGCCTTGCCTTCCGCCAGCAGGCAGAACTTGAGGGAACTGCCGACCGGTGTGCGCCGCAGGTCTCCGAAGGCTTCGGCGAGGGTCTCCAGCCATGCTTCGAGGCGGGCGCCGCCGTGGCTGCGGCTGGCGACGACGGTGATTCCGGGGGTTGCGCTCCCGGAGGACGGAAAGCGGCGCGTGCGGAGTTGGTTGCGGCGACCGGCCTCGAGAACATAGGCGGCGCGGTGCTCCGGGTTGCAGTCGCCGACGAATATGCGCTGCTGCACCGGCACGCCGACCATGCCCAGGGTGGGAACGCCGTCTTCCATCAGGGCGATGTTGACGGTGAACTCGCCGTTGCGGCTGACGAATTCGCGGGTGCCGTCGAGGGGGTCCACCAGCCAATAACGTCGCCAGTGGCGGCGCTCGGCGAACGGTGGCGGGTCCGACTCCTCGGAGATCATTGGCGTGGTGGGATCGAGCTCGGCGAGGCCCTCGGCGATCACGCGATGGGCTGCCAGATCCGCTTGGGTGAGGGGTGAGTTGTCGGCTTTGTCGGCGACATCGAAGTCCGTGGCATAGACCTCGAGGATGGCATCGCCGGCGCGTCCGACGATGTTGATGAGGGGTTCGTGCAGTTCGGTGGACATGGGTTGCGGATTCTCCTCGCCGGCCTGTTTCCGGTCAGTCGTGCGGCCCAGGTGCATCCACGCGACGGCGAGTCTTCTTGATCTCGGCGCGGTGGCGCTTGCTGCGCAGTCGTCCGGCGCGGGCGGAAGCGGATGGGCGCGTGGGAACGCGGCGCTTGGGAGCTTGTTTCGCCCGTTCGATGAGCGCGCCCAGGCGAGCGAGGGCCGCCTCGCGGTTGCGCCCCTGAGTGCGGTGCGTCTCCGCGAAGATGACCAATTCGCCACTCGCGATGAGGCGGCTGCCGGCGAGGCGTTCGAGACGAGCCCGCACGTCCGGGTCGAGTTGGGCCTGGGCGAGATCAAGGCGGCATTCGACGGCGGTTGCCACCTTGTTCACGTTCTGCCCGCCCGGCCCCGAGGCGCGCACGAACTTCCAGCGCAAAGCGCGCTGGGGAATCGCAACACCGCCGATTTCGACTTCCATGCTCAAACCCGGGTTAAGGCTGCCCGCCCGTGTGCCAAGACGGTGCAATTGTCCCGCATTTGAACGCTTGGGGAGTGTGCTGATCTGGAACACGGCGGATTTTGCGCTAATGTGCGGGCAGCGATCAGACGTGAAGGTACGTCATGGACGGCAGCGACGCTCGCTTTCCCCGCAACGCCATGATCTTCGTCTCGCTGGCGCAAGGGCTGATCCTGCTGCTGCTGTGGCGGGCGATCAACGACGAGTTCTGGCCCCATGCGACGCCGATGGTGAACTTTCCGCTGTGGGCCATCGCCTTGACCTTGCCGACCTTTCTTCTGTTTGCGTTGGAGGCGGACGGTGCCAAGTGGCTCGTTGCCAAGGTGGCTGGCATCGTCGGCACGTTCGCGATCCTGGCGGTGTATGTGGGCTGGCAGGCATCGCCATACGGAACGTTCATGGTGGAGTCGCTGATCGGCACGGCGGTGGCAACGCTGGTGGTGGCGAGCTTCTGCGCGCTGCTGCTGGTGCAGGCGTCCATGCGGGAGTCGGGGCGCGAGCCGGGGGCGCCGAGTGGGTCGCGAGGGCTGCTGCGCGTACTGACGGCGGGCTATGGGGCGCTCTTCGCGTCGGCGTGGCGCAACGTGCTGGTGGGTCTGCTTTCGGCTGTCGTGGCCATTGGCGTGGCACTGCTTCTGACCTTGTGGGGCGCGCTGTTTCGGGTGGTCGGCATCGACTTCTTTGCGGAGCTCTTCGCCAAGGACTGGTTCCTGTTCCCCGTGCTGTCGGTGGCGTTCGGGATCGGGGTGTACATCTTCCGGTCGCTGGAGTCGGTGCTTGGCGGAATCGTCGCGCTGGTGGAAGGGCTGATGCGGCTGCTGTTGCCGCTTGGGCTTGCGGTGGTGGTGATTTTCCTCGCCGCGCTGCCCTTCACGGGGCTTGCGCCGCTGTGGGAGACGGGCAACGGCACGGCGCTGTTGCTGTGGCTGAACGCGCTGGCGCTGGTGTTCGTGAACGGCGTGTACCAGACCGGGACGACCGATCCCTATCCGCGCTTCGTGCACATGGCGCTGACGCCGGGAGTTGCGCTGCTGCCGATCATCTCGATGCTGGGCATGTATGGGCTGCATCTGCGGGTGGCGCAGTACGGCTGGTCCGTGGAGCGCTGCTGGGCGGCGCTGGTGGCGGCGGTCCTGCTGCTGGTGTCGCTCGGGCTTTGCGGCGGCGTGCTGTGGCGGTGGGTGGATTGGCCCAGCACCCTGAAACAGACCAACGTGGCGTTCCTGCTTGGGCTGTTGGTGCTCATGTTGCTGGTGAACACGCCGGTATTGGACTTCCGGCGCATCGCCACGGAAAGCCAGTTCGGGCGGCTCGAGCGGGGGGAGTTGACGGCCGACGAGGTGGACTTGGAATATGCCGCCGAGCATCTGGCGCGGCCGGGGCATCTCGCCATGCAGGCCTTGACGGGTGCTGTGGAGGCGGACGACCCGGAGCAGGCGGCGAGGATGCGTGCCTTCTGGGCTGGCGGGGACCTCGAGGGCGCGGGTTTCTGGGCGGCAGTGACGTATCGCCCAGAGGGGTTTGCGGTGCCGGAGGACCTTGCGCCCATGATCGAGCAGTCCGCGCGGGAGCTTTCCATCGGCGCCCATCATGCGGTGCTGGCGCGGGTGCAGCTCAGCAAGGGCGATGATCCGGAGTATCTGCTGCTAGACGCGAATGCGAGGCCGCCGCGCCACTTCTATGGGCTGTGCTTCTATCGAGAAGCGGACGGCTGGCGCCGTGCGGACATCGTCAATCCACGCGCCTTCGATGGCTCCCGACCGGTGCAGCCGGAACCGCTGCGGATTGCACCCCTGACGGTGGTGGAACCGCCGCCGCGAAGATTCAGGATGCTCGACGTGGGCGGCCTGCGGCTCACGGTCGAGGAGCCAGCCGAAGAGATCGATTGACTCTAACGGCTGAGCCGCATGAGCGGGTGTCGAGGTGTCCCGCTGCGTCGGTGTCGGAACGGAAAGCGGTCGAGATCATGGAACTGATCGCCCACTAAACAGCACGATAGGAGGGCTTGCCGTTAACCCAAGTTTACCAACGAAAAAAATAAACTGTTGTATCTCAACAATTTAGGTTGACCGAATCGCGCGCATGGCACTACATTCGTGCCCGACGTGATGGTTTCCCCTCAGACGACCGCCTGGTGTGTCCCCCCGGCTGAGGAGGGGATCCCCAAGGCATCGAGGATGGCCTTCTGCTGCGGTTCCGGGCGCGTCGCCTTGCGCACATGCAGCGTGCGTCCGTCGGCGCGCTTGAACGTCGCGGTCACCCGCTGACGGCCGCCGAGAATCCGTTTGAGCGTCGTCCAGTTCGCCGTGCGCATCGGCCCGTCGCCGCGCTCGGCCAGACGGGTGCGAATCACCTGGACCCGTTGGTAGGCGATCACCGTGATGAACAGATGGCCCTCGGCACGGCGCGGCTTGCGGTGATGGATGGGGCGCAGGCCCAGTTCGGATTTCAGGGAACGGAACGCCGCCTCGACATCCGTGAGCAGGGTGAAGGTGCGCCACAGGCGCTCCTCGCTGAAGTCGGTCTCGTTGCTGCGCAGGCAATAGACGCCCGGATGGGTGAGCATCGTCCCGGCCACCGGCGTGCGGAGGAAGGTCACCGCCACGGCCCGTTTGCCGCTCTCGTCGGTTGCCACCGCGATGTCGTAGTGTTGGCCGACACCGCGGCTCTTCTCCACCAGCCGGCCGATGCGTTGCCAGATCTTTTCCGGCTTCTTCTGCGTGCGCGGCCGCGACAGCCCCTCGTTGATCGCATCGAGATCCCGCTCCAGGCGTTGCGCAAACCGCTCGGCCATGCCGCGCTCCTTCTCGGCACGCTGCTCGGAGCAGCAGTACAGGCGCACCTCGCCCGCCTCGGCGTCGTCCACCTTCTCCAGATGCACCACCCCGCCGCTGCGGGTGCGGTGGGCGAGTGCCGCCTCGGGCTCGAAGCGGCGCTTGCGCTCGCGCGAGACCACGATGTAGCGGTACCCGTTCGCCTTCAGCCAGTCGACCTGTCGCTCGGTGGCGATGCCCCGGTCGAGCACCACCCGCGACCCCGGCGGTGCCCCGAGCGCGTCCAGCATGCCGGAAAGCGTCCGGTCTTCCTTGACGTTGCCCGCGAACACCCGCGAACGCCGCACGAAACCACCCCCGTCCAGCACCAGCCCCAGGGTGAGCAGCTTGCAGTCGCTGCGCTTCTCCTTCGAATGCCCCCGCCGCGCCTCGGGCTGATCCGCCACATCGCCCTCGTAATAGGTGTTGGTCAGATCGTAGAGCGTCACCGTCGGCGCCAGGTCGAACAGGTCCATGGCGCTCTCGAACAGATGCGCCTCGATCGCTTCGCGGTGGGCAGCCAAGGCATCCGAGGCCCGGTACAACTGCATCGCCCCCATGGTCTCGAAGTCCACACCCAGCAACTCCCCCAAGGCACTGCGCTCGCGCAGCCAGGCGTGCGTGGCCCGCTCCGAGGCCGGGTACGCAAGCCGCGCCACGATCGAGGCCACCGCGGCCGTGCACGGCGACGCGTTGATGCCCAGGGTCGACAGCAACTCCATCAGGCCCAACCGCTCGACCGCCCACAGTCCCGCCTGCTCGACGCCCACGCTGCGCGGGCGCGTCAACTCGAGCGACGCCACGTCCACACGGACCGGATCACGCACCGCTTCGGCGTCCCCCGCCCGGCCGCGGGCCAGCAGTTGCGCCCCGATCCGTTGCGCTTCTTCCTCGACGGCAGCCGGCGCATCGTCGGTGAGCGGCGCCTGGCCGTTCAAGATCTCGTCGATGCGCCGGCACAGTTCCGGCCACTCCTCCACAGGCAGGTCGAAATCGCTGCCGAGGTTCAACAACGTGCGCTGGCGGACCTTGGCGCCGTCGCGCCGACTGTGCACGAGGCGGTGGGAGTGGTAGTCCTGGCCGCCGGTGCGGCGGGTGAGGGTACGGCGGATGAACATGGCGGGTGACGGTAGCGGCGCCGGCCACCCATGTCAACCGACACTACCCTATTATGGCACTACATCGGTCGATCCACCCCACCAGGAACCGGAAAACAACGAGTTGCCGACCCCAAAACCGTCAATCACCGCAAGATCGGGCGAAAATCACGGGGTTGTTGGTAAAGATGGGTTAAGATCGCCATCCCTGTCTTGGGAGAACTCAACGTTCTATGAGCGTCTTCGCACACGTCGTATCTCGCAACCTAGCCCCGGAGCCAGCAGCCACTCAAGCGCTGGAGTACGTCCTCAAGGATCCGGACGCACTTCGGACGTTCGTGGGAATGCTCGCGCCACTTGGTGTGTCGTTTGAGCCGGGCAGCGTCGAAAGTGAGAGCGCGTTTGGAGACGGGCGGCCCGACCTGACGATCTATGACTCGGCTGGCCAGCACCGACTGTTTGTGGAGAACAAGTTCTGGGCGGGGCTCACGGATGCGCAACCGGTGACGTACCTCAACCATCTGCCCGAGGACGACGACTTCTCGGCGCTGGTGTTCCTCGTGCCGGAAGAGCGGGTACGGAGCGTCTGGGCCGAGCTCCAGCGGCGATGCACGCAAGCGGAACTGAGCATCGCGGAAGAAAGGCGCGTTGGAGGACTGCGTGCCGGAAAGCTGTCGGGTAACCGTGTGCTCGCGGTGGCGGACTGGCGGAGTGTCCTAGACGGCCTGGCTGCGGTTGGGTCGGTTCGCTCGGACGTCCAGCGGCTTCGTGCCCTCACCGAGCGGATGGACGTGGAGGTGTTCCTTCCGATTCAGTCGGACGAGCTGACTGGTGTTGACGTGGCTCGAAGGATGATCAACTACACGGATCTCGTGCAGCCGATCGTCGACGGCCTCCTTGGCCGTGGTGTCGCGAGCATCAAGGGACTGGCGCCGGCTCACAGCTGGCACACCGCGGGCCGCTACCTGCGGCTGTATGACCGAGTTGGCGGTTGGCTGGGTGTGGACTTCGAGGCTTGGCGAGACAGCGGGACGACGCCGCTGTGGTGGAAGGTGTACGAGACTGATTTCGGTGGGGTAACCACGATCTGGGATGAATGTGAAGGGTCGCAATGACGACAATGCGTGAGTCAGTGCAGGGGGAGTTGGAGCAAGGGCTGGGGGCATTCCTGACGGGACTCGGGGCCGTGATCGACGGGGTCAAGGAGACAAGGTCCCGAATGGACCGGGTGGCGGCGACTCGGTTTTCGGTTTTCTCGTACTTCAGGCAAAACGAGAATATCCTTTCCGGGATATTCGCGGACTTGCTGCGAGCGGATGGAAGTCACGGTCAGGGGGCCACCTTCCTGGAGCTCTTCCTTGAGGGGCTAGACGCCAACCGCAGCCACGGGGCGCGTTACAGGCCCGCTCAAGAGTACGAAGTGCGCGAAGGGTGTCTCGTGGAAACTGAGCATGTAATCCCAGGACAGCGTCGGATCGACATCGTGGTGCGTCTGGGAGAACACAGCCAGCAGTGGCTCGCGATCGAGAACAAGCCATGGGCGGGCGAACAGGAAGACCAGTTGGGCGCCTATGCAGCCTACGTGCACGACCGTGACCCCGATGCATGCATCGTTTACATGAGTGGGGATGGAAGCGAGTCGGAGACCATCAGGGCGGAGACGCGAGGACACTATCTGACGATGCCATATCGCGATCCGGGCCACGGTCCCTCGGTAGAGTCGTGGATCAGGCAATGCTCGCAACGATGCGAGGCGGATCGAGTTCGGTGGTTTCTCACAGACATGCTGAGCTACGTTCAGCGTGCGTTCTGGGTCAAGGAGGAGACGGACGATGAGTGAGCGGCTGCTCGGGGAGGTGACCGCGGCCTATGTGTTGAAGAACGGAAGTAACGGATGGCTCGAATATGCCCTGCAGGTTCTTGCGGCAGGGCCGTATCTACGCAGGGAATTGGTCGGCGAACTCTGCCAGGACGTACAACACGCGCTTGAACAGCGATTGGAGGGGCACGAGGTCGACAAGGTCACAACCGAGGTTGGCGAAGGCGGCATCTGGTTCAGCGTGGACGTCACGCGAGACGCCTGGGGTGACTTAGGAGTCACCTTGTGCAATTGGAAGGACGACGCCCGCAATGTCGGGATTGGGGTGTACAACTACGGGGACCGCGTAGGGAGCGGGGCATCTGCACAAATCAGGGACTGCCTCGCGAAGAAGAGACCGCCCTGGAATCGGAAGCGAGAACCGCGGTGGATGTGGAACATCTGGCCAGACCTCTGGAACTGGAGCCCCCCCGATTTCTTGGCGCGAATCGCCGATGACCGCGAGCGGGAGCATAAGGTCGTCGCTGGTGAGGTGGCGAAGGAAGTGCTTGAGGTAGTGGACTTGATGGACGACGTGCTGAAGCGAGTGGCGGAAGCCGACTGAATGGGCGGGGCCTTTCCTGACACCCAAACATTTCGTCCCACACAACAATGGGCAATGTCTCGCCTTGACCCAGCGCTCCACGCCTGCGCGACTATGGGGTTGCGAGTCGCGGTAGCCGCCGAACGCCCAGCCCCTCCAGTCCCACGCTGAACTGCGTCGCCCTCCCGAACGACGATGTGGGAAACTGCCCGTCGTGCGTGAGACCGAATGTTCGTGCGTCGGGAAGGAGGCCTTGTCCCACCCGCGACACGCGCTGAACGGCGTCACGCTCCCGAACAGCGCCCGTGTGGGATATCTCCTACGCCTGTGTAGGACGAAATGTTTGTGTGTCGGGAAAAAACCTCCCAGCCCCTCAAGGAAGAGCTCCAGGAAGGTGGCCCCCTGACCGTGACTTCCATCCGCTCGCAGCAAGTCCGCGAATATCCCGGAAAGGATATTCTCGTTTCGCCTGAAGTACGAGAAAACCGAAAACCGAGTCGCCGCCACCCGGTCCATTCGGGACCTTGTCTCCTTGACCCCGTCGATCACGGCCCCGAGTCCCGTCAGGAATGCCCCCAGCCCTTGCTCCAACTCCCCCTGCACTGACTCACGCATTGTCGTCATTGCGACCCTTCACATTCATCCGCCACCCCTGCCTGCAGCTGAGGAGTCGATCGGTCCGACATCGATCAATCAACACGTCATCGTACGGAATGGCGTGCCAGTCCAAGGTCTGCCCCAACCGTTCAAGCGCGCGCATCTCCGTCAGGCCATGCGAGGGCCATTCATCATCGATGAGCAACAGGTTGTGGTCGTATGTCGAGTAGCCATCGAACTTCCCGGTCTTCTTCTCGATGCTCCAACGCATCGCATCGACCCAGTTGGACAAGATGCACTCGTCCGATGGCATCAGCACCTCCGGATCGTTTAGCCGTGCCGCACGTTTAGTATCTGCGGCAGTCAAGCTGACTCCCGGCCTAAAGAGCCGGAACCCGCGCACCCGGTCAATGTCCTCGCTCCACTCGATGGCGCTGATCTGCGCAAGGTCTTCCGGCACGGCCTGAGTTACTTCGACTCCCACCGAACAGCAACCAGTCACCAAGGCGAAGTCCGGTCGCTCGCGACGATGCACCGCCATCGGGAAGGTGAATGGTTCGCTACCGGCCAACGTTCGCAGAAGCCTCCCTATCGCCCAGTCTTCGACGTGGACTTTGGTCAGGCCGTTGCCCAGCGGGGGTACTGGCTCCATGAACGGCTTCAACGCCACATCCAGTTCGTGCCGCGTGCTGGCCTCAACGCACGGCTCGCAATGTTGGTCCACTTTCGCCACCACGAACACTCCGGCCGGATGACCGTACACGTGCGCCAGTTGGCGCGTTGCTTTGGTACGAAGCGCCCGAAGAAACGACGCCACGGGACGCAAAGCGTAGCATAACGCTTGTATCAGGACGATGAAGTCGCCATCACCGGCGGCGGACTGTCGGGCTGCCCAAACGATCCGGCCGCCTTCCGCCATCGATTCGACACCAGCCCGTCGTTCGCGGGAACACGGTCACTCTGCATTTCGCAGCGGCAGCTTCATGCACCTCCATCGTGCGACTTCGGCATTCCCCACAACAGTACCGCGAGCCCGAAAGCAGCGACGATCAACCCGACCGGGGCGCTCAGCACGCCAATCGTGATCAGCAACGAGCCCGCGAATACCCGCGACCGTTTCCAGCCGTGCGCCTGAGACTTCGGATCTTGCGAGTTCACCGGATCCCGTGCTCGCGCACCGCGTCACAAACGGCATCGAACCACGATAGCAACGCATCCATCCGCTTATCACCCGGATAGCCGTCGACATACCACTTCAGCTCGCTGCCCGCAGGCTGAAACAACAACTCCGTTGACGGGAGGTTGCGACGCAACCCTTCGACCGCCTCCTCCGGCACGCCCGACTTGCCCGACCTCCCCAGTCCGAACCTGTTGCTCAGCGCTGTACAGATGCTTGGCCTTTGTGAGGAACTCGGCGGGGTGCAGTAACAGAGGACGATCCGGGTCCCGTCCACATTGACGCGCTCGGATGGGCTAGCAGGCGCTACCGCACCACCTTGACGTAATCCCCAGCCCGAGGCTCGCCGTGGGGGTGGCCGCCGTTTAGGAGACGCAGGGTTTCTTCGGCGTGGCGGGTGATGGAGGCACGCTCGGCGAGTGCGGCGTAGGTGTCGCCCGGGCGGGCGGCGATGACCTGAATGCGGGTGTTCTGGCCTCGGTTCACGTCTTCCGCGGACATGGGACGCAGCCCCTGAAGCGTCGCCAGGAACGCCTCGCGAAATTTCTCGGGGTCGCCCTCGGCGCCGCACTCGCCGTTGAAGAGGAACAGGTCCCGGCCCTTGTAGATGATGCCCATGAGCTTGAGCGGCGTGGTGGAACCGGAGGCGTCCACTTCTCCCACCCAAGCCTCCTGGCCGTTGATGACCTGTTCCTCGCCGCCCAGGATGTCGTCGCGCTGCAAGACCTTGGTGGGGTATTCGCCGGGACTTCCGCGCTTCGGCACTTCGTGACGGGCCATGCGAATGGTGCCTTCGGAGTCGCCGCCGGGGGCCTTGGCGATCACTTCGCTTTGGCTGCTGGTGATGTTCCAGCCGGTTGGAAACTGCACCACCACGCGCAGGCCGCCGTGGAAGAACTCGCTGCCGCGAATGGCGCCGGCGGCGGCTTGGTCGCCATACACGAGGCCCTCCAGCAGCCCCCAGAAATCGCCCACCGGCATCACCAGGCGATCCGGCAGCATGTTCTGGGCATAGGACACTGCGTCGTGCAGGCGCTTGTCGTTTTTTGGGTGGCTGGCGAAAAGGCCGTGGTAGTTGGCACGCCGGTTCTGCACCTGCTTCGAGAAGAGTTCCTGATCCTTCAGCACCTGCACCACGTCGATCACCGACAGCGGGTTGTAGCCGGCGGTGGCCATGTATTGCGCGCCCAAGCGGTCGGCTTCTAGTTCCATCTCGCGACCGTAGCCGGCTTGCTGCTCGGCAGTCAGCGCCTGCGACATGCGCATCAGTTCCGGTCGATAGGTGGCTGCGGCGGCGATGAAGCCGGCGGCCTTGCCGGCGAGGTCGCGGCGCTTTTGCTTTTTCGAGTGTCTGGCCACCACGTGGGCGATCTCGTGGCCGATCACTGCCGCAAGCTCGTCTTCGGACTTGAGGAACGCGAGCAGTCCCCGGTTGACGAAGATGTAGGCGTCCTCGGTGGCGAAGGCGTTGATGCCGGCGTCATCAACGACGACGAAGTGGTATTCCTTGCCGGCGTCCGGGGTTTCGGCCAACAGGCGCGCACCGATGGCGTCGACATAGTCCTGCCACTTGCCGTCGGCGTAGACGGCGTGCCGCTCGGTGAGCTCGCGGTGCATCTTTTCGCCTGGCCCGGCGGGCCAGCCGAGGACGGAGGTGCCGGCGAACGCGATGCCGGCAAGGGCGAGCCATCGTGCAATTCGGGCAGGTCTCACCGTGCTGCCGCTCCTTGTGCTGTCGCTGCGGATGGGGCGCTGCGTTTGGTCTCCCTACAATCCGATTGGAGTGCTGCCTTGGCGCCTAGTTCCCAGAGGCCGCAGCGCTGCGGTTGCCGAAACGGCGGCGGAAGCGCTCGACGCGACCGCCGCTGTCGACGATCTTCTGCTTGCCGGTGTAGAACGGATGGCACGCCGAGCAGACCTCCAGGTGGATGTCCCGGCCGAGCGTTGAACGGGTGGAGATCTCGTTGCCGCAACTGCACCGAGCCGTGATGGGACGATACTCGGGGTGGATGTCTGGCTTCACTTTGGTGCCCGCCAATCCGGTTGAAGGGGGCGTGGAGTCTATTCGTGGTAGCTTGGCAAAGCAACTTTCTCACGGCCTCTTCAGCCCCGCTAGGTGGGCGCCGGCACGGGGTTTCGCTATGCGAGTCGTTACGGTAGCGGTGCCGCGGCCGCTGCGCCGCCTGTTTGACTATGCGGTGGGGGATGATGGCCCCGTGCCGGCACCGGGGAGCAGGGTGCGGGTGCCGTTCGGCGGTGCAGTGGTGGTCGGCGTGGTGGTGGGCCATGCGAGTGCTTCGGAGCACGACCTCAAGGCCATCGATGAGGTGCTCGACGAGAGGCCCTTGTTGACGGCGGACCTGATTGAACTCGCGAACTGGCTCTCGCGCTACTACCACCATCCCATTGGTGACGCCTACGCGACCCTGCTGCCGAGGCTGGCGCGGCGGGGCGCTCCGGCAGAGGCGACCGCCATGCTGGCGTGGCGGCCGACGGTGGAGTCGCCTCCGGGGGCTCTCGCCCGTGCCCCGGCGCAGCGCCGCGCGCTTGCGCTCCTGCTCGAACATGGCGCCGTGGACGATGCCGATGTCGCCGCGCTCGGCATACAGCGGCGGGTGCTGAAAGCGCTGGAGCAGCGCGATCTGGTGCGGGCGGTGGCGCTCGAACCGACGTATCGCGTGGCATCGGGGGACATCGAACTCACCGAAGAGCAGCGCGCTGCCGTAGCTTCCATCGACGCATCCCACGGCACCGCCGCGGTTCACCTGCTGCAAGGAGTCACCGGCAGCGGCAAGACCGAGGTGTACATGCGCGCCATCGAGCGCGTGCTTGCGGCCGGGGAACAGGCGCTGGTGCTGGTGCCGGAAATCGCTCTCACGCCGCAGACCACACGGCGGTTTCGGGCACGGTTCGGGGCCGCGGCGACGCTGCACTCCGGGGCCACGGACCGGCAGCGCTTCGATGCCTGGATCGACTGTCGCAGCGGTCGCCACCGAATCCTGATCGGCACGAGGTCGGCGGTGCTGGCGCCATTTCGCAAGCTCGGCATCATCGTCGTGGACGAGGAACACGACACCTCGTACAAGCAAACCGAGGGACTGACCTATTCGGCGCGGGATGTGGCGGTGAAGCGGGGGCAGTTGCTGGGCATCCCGGTGGTGCTTGGCAGCGCAACGCCTTGCCTCGAGACCCTTGAGAACGTCCGCCGCCGGCGCTATCGGGTTGCACGCCTGCACGAACGACCGGCGGGCGTGGCTTTGCCGCGATTCTCGGTGCTCGATGTGCGGGGCCTCACGTTGCGCGAAGGGCTGGCGGAACCGCTGCTCCGGACGATGGATCGCCACCTGGCTGCGGATGGGCAGGTGCTGGTGTTCGTCAATCGTCGGGGCTACGCGCCGGTGCTGGTGTGCGGCGACTGCGGCTGGCAGGCGCTGTGCGCCCATTGCGACGCGCGGCTGACGACGCACCGCTGGCCGAGCGGCGCGAACGGTTCGGTGGAGGCGCTGATGATTTGCCATCACTGCGAGGAACGCTATCGCCTGCCGGCGGCCTGCCCCGATTGCGGTGGAGACCGGCTGCGGCTCGTCGGCGTCGGTACGCAGCGGGTGGAGGATGCCTTGGCGGAACGGCATCCGGACGTGCCGCTCTATCGCATCGACCGCGACACGACGCGTCGCGCCGATCGCCTTGCTGCGGACCTTGACGCGATCCGCGCTGGCGGTGCGGCCATCCTGGTGGGGACGCAGATGCTTGCGAAGGGACATCACTTGCCGGACGTGACGCTGGTGGCGGTGGTGGACGCGGACGCGGGTTTCCTGTCGGCGGACTTTCGCGGTCCGGAGCGGACGGCGCAGTTGATCGTGCAGGTGGCTGGGCGGGCTGGGCGGGCTGGCCGTGCGGGAGAGGTGTGGATTCAGACGCTGGACCCGGACAACGGCAACCTGCGGGCGCTGATCGAGTCTGGCTACGAGGGGTTTGTGCGCACGGAGCGGGACATCCGGCGAGCGGTGGGGATGCCGCCGTTCGGGGCGCTTGCCATTGTGCGGGCGGAGAGTCGGGACGAGGTCGCGGCGACGCGGGTGCTCGAGGAAGTTGCTGCGCGCATGTCGCCGTTTGCCTTGCAGGTTGCGGGGCCTTCGCCGGCGTTCCCGACGCGGCGAGCCGACCGGTATCGGTATCAGTTGCTGGCTTTGTCGGAAAGGCGCGCGGACCTGCATCGCGCGTTGACTGCGTTGACGCTATCGCCGCCGGATGCGGGGAGCGTGCGTTGGAGCATTGATGTGGATCCGCTTGGGGTGTTTTGAAGGTGCTTGAGGGTGTGGGCCTTGGCTTTGCAGGGAGGCAATGGCCGCACCACGGCGCAGGTGCATCGGCCCAGCCCCTCCGGAGAAGCCGAGGACGGCGCCGCGCCGAAGGGCGCATCGACCTCCTCCAAGGGGATGATGGGAAGGGGCCCAGATTCCCACAACGGGGGAGCGTGTTCCCATGCTCACTGGAGGGCGTGTCTTCTGGAGGGAGAGCGTTTCGCCGACGCGCCCGAAGGGCACGCCCATACGCAGGGCTTGGGCAGTTCCGCTGGCGCGGAAACCGAGAAAGGACGTACGCTACCGTTCTTCGACGGCAGTTTTTTCGTTGTGGGGCCTACCGCCTGGATCGCCTTTGACTCGATGTCCATCCCAAGCCCACAACTCGCACGAGGCGGATCCACGCGCCGGCGGAGCGCCGCTCGCAGGGGGAGTTCGCGATCGGGGAGCGGTCGCCGCTTCCTGCCGACCTTTGCTGCCGGCGCAGCCTGTGGCGTGGCCGCGACGCTGTTTGTCGTAATGGGGATGCCTTCGGGGGATGTTTCGGATGCGGAGCCGGCGGCGGAAGCCGCCAATCCCGATCCTTTCTCGTACGACTTCTTCGAGCGCTTGCGCAAGCAGTCGGAGCCGGTGGTGGTGCATGACACGTCGCCACTGGAGCCAGCAGGGGGGGGAGAGGCACCGGTGACAACGGAGTATCTGTTGCAGGCCGGTTCCTTCCGCCGCCAGGCCGACGCCGAACGGATGCGCGGCTGGCTCATGTTCTACAGCGGTCTGCCGGGTGTGCAGGGGCTTTCCGTCACCGCATCGGCGGTGGAACTGCAGGAGCAGGGCACCTGGCACCGCGTGCTGATTGGGCCGTTCCCTGACCGTCAGGCGGTCGATGCGGCGATGGCGCATCTGCGGGAACGGGATGTCGCGACGTTGCCGCTGGAGCGGACTGTGGAGGACTGACCCTTTTGGGGCGTCCTGAACGAGTGTGCTGGCGCGGCCTGCCCCCTCCGAAGGAAGCCGCCGGGCCCTTCTTCGGAGGGGGTGGGCGCGCGCGACCCACAGCTTGATGCGCGTCCATCACTCCATCCGTCAAAACTTGATGCCAAGCGTTGCGGAATAGGTTGCGTCGGTCCTTTCGCGGCCGGGGGCTGGTTGGGTTTCGTGTTGCAGGTCCAGGCGGAGGCTGGCTTGCCAGGTGTCGCTCAGGTGGAAGCGGATGCCGCTACCGGAATCCCACACGGCGCCGCGGGCAGCGTCGAGGATCTTCAGGAGCTGGTTGTGGTGGAAGAGCTCGAACCGTTCCGGTTGCAGCCAGTGGTTGAAGGTGACGCCCCAGCGCAGGGCTGGGTTGTTCTGGTTGCCGCCGATGAGGCTTTCGCGCACCTGGCTGATGCCGATGTCGGTGGTGAGGGAACCGGCGTCGCTTTCGCGGAGGGTGCGGCCGGCGCCGGCGCCTAGCGTGATGCGGCCGTCGATTTCCTTGATGGGGTCGCGGAAGAGCTCGAAGTTGCCGAGCAGATACCACGCCGGCTCGATCCTCCAGCGCGCCTCGTAGTCGATGTCGAGCTGATCGCGGGTGCGAACGCGCGGACACCAGGTGTCGCAGGCGCTGTCTGCCGAGCCGCTGCCTTCGGAGCGCGCCAGCGAGACACCGAATAGCTGCTCGAAGCGACCTTCGCCGCGCTTGCCGGAAAGCACCACGGTGGCGTCGCGGGCGCGCGAATTGCCGGTGGAAAGCAATACGCCCAAGTCGGCGGAGGTTTCCCACTCGGCGCCTGGCTGCGAGATTTGCTCCGGCTTCACCGCGGATGTTCCTCCCTCGGCGCCGTGCTGCGGGATGTGCTCCCGCTTTACTGACGCCACCAACTCTTCCGGCACGGTAACGACGCCGATGCCCGGCATGTCGATGGCAACCTGCCCTGCCGGCGCGCCCACCACGGTTCCGCTCAAGCGGTCGCCGTTGGCGAGATGCACTTCGTCGGCGCCGGTACCAATCGCGGACAATGTGAGGGTGACCACCGCACCCAACGCGGCCTTCTTCATTTCCAGTCTCCGAAGATGCAGCAGCGCGAATTGTAGGTTCCCGCGTGCCCAAAGGAACCTCTGATTCTGCTCTCCATTCCGGCCCACGGGGTCCTTCCGGAGGGAGGGCATAATGCCCTCCCTCCGAGTAGAGGGGGGGCCTCAGTCTCCAAGAGCAGGGCTATTCAAAAGTCGTCCTGACGATGTGCGATTGGCGTCTCGGCTCGATTTGCCGCTGGCCATTCAAGAGTCGTTGTGGCAGAACGGCGACATGGACGGGCCGGACGGAGATGGCGTTGGTCGCTGGCTGCGGGACGTGGAGGTCCGCCCGGTGCGCGGAGCGGAGGAGCGCCGGCGCTGGGACGCGCTGATGCGCGAGCATCACTGGCTGCCCTTCCGCGGGCTGTTCGGCAGGTCGCTTCGGCAGGTGGCGGTGCGCGGGGACACCTGGCTGGCGCTGCTGGGCTGGCAGGCCCGGGCGTTCAAGGTGGGGGTGCGCGACGCGTGGATCGGCTGGACGCGGGAGCGGCAGTTCTCGCGGCTGCACCTGATCGCGAACGACGCCCGCTTCGCGGTGCTGGGGGAGGGCCGGGTTTCCGAACCTGGCGTCGCGGGCGCTGGGGCTGGGCCTGCGGCGGCTGTCGCGGGACATGCGGGCCGCGCACGGGCATCCGGTGCTGCTGGCGGAGACGTTCGTGGACCCGTCGCGTTTCTCCGGGACGTGCTGCCGGGCGTCGAACTGGATGTCGCTGGGGCGCACGCGGGGCCATTCCCGGAAACCGGGCGGGTCGGCGCGCTGGCGGGAGAACGGCCGGCCGAAGGAGGTGTTCGTGTACGAGATGGAGACGGGCGCGGCGGCGGGCGCGTTCCTCAGTCCGAGCCGGGGGCGCCGCACGGCGCCGGCGGCGTCCACGTTCCACTGCATCCTGTCGTCGCTGCCGCCGGACGCGCCGCTGGACCGGGCGCTGGGCGCGTGGACGCGGCAGCGCAGCGACGGACGGCGCCGGTGGCGCTGGACGGCAAGGACGCGCGCGGCGCCTCGAAGCAGATCGACGGCGGGCGGCGCATGATGGTCGCCGCGGTGGAGCACGGCACGGGGCTGGTGCTCGGGCAGGTCCAGGTTGGCGGCAAGACCAACGAGATCCCGGCGGTGCGCGAGCTGGCGCGCGGTGCTCGACCTCGGCGGCCCGGAGTGGGACGGCCACGGCGGCCTGCACGGCCGGCGGCAGGCGTTCCGCATCGAGCGCGAGCGCCACCTCGTCAAGCAGGACGCGGGAAGCCGGGAGACGGCCTGCGGGCTCACCTCGCTCGGCCCCGGCCAGGCCGGTCCCGAGGAGGTCGCGGCCCTGGTCCGGCGCCACTGGCACATCGAGAACCGCCTGCACTGCGTGCGCGACTTCACCTGCGACGAGGACCGCTGCCGGGCGCGCGTCGGCAATCTGCCGCGCAATCTCGCCTGCCTGAGCAACGCGGCCATCTCCATCGTGCGCCACGGGCGCCGCTTCGAGCACCTGCCTCCCGCCAACCGGCACTGCGCCGCCCGGCCGCAGGAGGCCCTCGACGCCGTCCTCGACCCGCCGTCCGGCTGAGCGACGGCGTCCCCGCCGAAAGTCCGACCCGGTGCGCGGCATCGGACGAACCGCCGCGTCCGCGGGCCGACGGGACACCCCGCGTCCCCCCCGGCAAGCCCGAACAACCCGCCAACAAGACGGTTCCCCCCCCGCCGGCGAGTCGAAGCCGACCGACGTCTCGACCGATCCGCCCGCCATCCGAAAAACCCGGACTTTTGAATAGGCCTGTCTCCAAGAGGGTGGGCATCTTGTCCTGCGCCCTGCCGCAAGGCGCGCAATTCGGCACGGTCCCCGTGTGCGCGCTACTATCTTCCTTCGGCGAGGCGACAAAGGCGGAAGCGCCACTTGGAGCAGTTTGAAGGGACGACCATCCTGTCCGTGCGACGGGCGGATGGCGTGGTGCTCGGCGGTGACGGGCAGGTGACGTTCGGCAACACCGTGCTGAAGGCGAATGCGCGCAAGGTGCGGCGGCTGCATGACGACCGCGTGCTGGCTGGGTTCGCCGGCGGTACCGCGGACGCCTTCACCCTGTTCGAACGCTTCGAGGGCGCGCTCGACAAATACTCCGGCAACCTCGTGCGGGCGGCGGTGGAACTTGCCAAGGACTGGCGCTCGGATCGGGTATTGCGGCGGCTGGAGGCGCTGCTGGCGGTTGTCGACGCCGACTCCTCGCTGGTGATCTCCGGCAATGGCGACGTGATCGAGCCGGAAGGCGGACTCATCGCCATCGGCTCCGGCGGCCCCTACGCGCAGGCGGCGGCGCGGGCGCTGCTCGACGCCACCGACATGGATGCTCGCGCCGTGGTCGAGCGCAGCCTCGCCATCGCCGCCGACATCTGCATCTACACCAACCACAACGTCAGCATCGAGTCGCTATGAGCAGCACCATGACACCGCGCGAGATCGTGCATGAGCTCGACAAGCACATCATCGGCCAGACGCAGGCCAAGCGCGCCGTGGCGGTGGCCCTGCGCAACCGCTGGCGGCGCATCCAGCTCAAGCCGGATCTGCGCGAGGAGGTGACGCCGAAGAACATCCTCATGATCGGCCCCACCGGCGTCGGCAAGACGGAGATCGCCCGCCGCCTGGCCCGGCTCGCCAGCGCGCCGTTCATCAAGGTGGAGGCCACCAAGTTCACCGAAGTCGGCTATGTCGGGCGCGACGTGGAGTCGATCGTCCGCGACCTCGTGGACGTGGCGGTGAAGATGCTGCGCGAGCAGGCCATGCAGCGGGTGCAGCCGCGGGCGGAGGACATTGCCGAGGATCGGGTGCTCGACGCCCTGCTGCCGGCGCCGGCCGCCGGCGAGGACGGCGGACAGCTCGGCTCGGCGAGCGGCACGCGGCAGGTGTTCCGCAAGAAGCTGCGCGAAGGCGATCTCGACGAGCGCGAAGTGGAGTTGGAGGTGGACCTCGGCCATGTCGGAGTCGAGATCATGGCCGCGCCGCCGGGCATGGAGGAGATCACCAACCAGTTGCAGAACCTCTTCTCCAACCTGCCCACCGGGCGCTCGCGCAAGATGCGGCTGAAGGTGAAGGATGCGCTCAAGCGGCTGACCGAGGAAGAGGCGGCCAAGCTCATCAACGAGGAGGAGCTCAAGGCCGACGCCGTGGATGCCGTGGAGGAGACCGGCATCGTCTTTCTCGACGAACTCGACAAGGTGGCGCGTCGGGCCGAAGGGCACGGCGCGGACGTTTCCCGCGAGGGCGTGCAGCGGGACCTGTTGCCGCTCATCGAGGGCTGCACGGTTTCGACCCGCTACGGCATGGTGCGAACCGATCATGTGCTGTTCATCGCCTCCGGGGCGTTCCATCTCGCCAAGCCTTCAGACCTGATCCCCGAATTGCAGGGGCGGCTGCCCATCCGGGTGGAGCTGGCGGCGCTGACGCCGGCCGACTTCCGCCGCATCCTGTCGGAGCCGGACGCCTCGCTCACCGAGCAATACAAGGCACTGATGGCGACGGAAGATGTCGCCATCGAGTTCACCGACGACGCCCTGCAGCGGGTGGCGGAGATCGCCTGGCAGGTGAACGAACGCACCGAGAACATCGGCGCCCGGCGGCTGCACACGGTGATGGAGCGACTGCTCGACAACATCTCGTTCGATGCTGGCGAGGGCGGCAAGCAGGCCGTCATCGATGCTGGCTACGTGGACGAGCATCTGGCGCAGATCGCGACGAACCGGGATCTGTCGCGCTACATCCTCTAGCTCGCCCATGAATCCCACCCACATCGTCTACCACTCGGCCAGCAAGACGCTGGAAGTGGGCTATGAGACTGGCGAGCCGGTGACGCTGGCGGCAGAGCTGTTGCGGGTGTATTCGCCGTCTGCGGAGGTGCGCGGCCACAGCGAGAGCGAGCGGGTGGTGCAGACAGGCAAGAAGCACGTCGGCATCGAACGCATCGAGGCCATCGGCAACTACGCGATCCGCATCGTCTTCGATGACGGCCACGACACCGGCATCTATTCGTGGGCATACCTCAAGGATCTCGGCGACAACCAGCAGCGCTACTGGACGCAGTACGAGACGGAGCTTCGCGCCATGAACGGTTCGCGGCTGCCGGCGATTCCCGTGGGGCAGTGGACGCCGCGGTGAGCGGCACGGGGCGAGGCGAGTCTGCGGTGGAGGCGGAACAGAGACGCCGCGTCGAGGGGGTGTTCGATGCGGTGGCGGGGCGCTACGACGTGATGAACGACCTCATGTCGCTGGGCACCCACCGGCTGCTCAAGCGCGCGTTGGTGGAGCTGACCCGGCTACGCCCGGGCCATCGGGCATTGGACCTGGCCGGCGGCAGCGGCGACGTGGCCGCGCTGCTGGCGACGGCGGTGGGAGCTGGCGGGGCGGTGGTGCTGGCCGACATCAATGCCTCGATGCTGCGGGTAGGGCGGGACCGGATGCTGGACGAGGGCTGCGCCAACGTCCACTGCGTGCAGACGGACGGCTCGCAGCTCGCGTTTCCGGACGGCTCTTTCGATGCGGTGACAGTCGCCTTTGGCCTGCGCAACTTCGTCGACAAGGAGGCTGGACTCCGCGAGATGCACCGGGTGCTGCGCCGTGGCGGCGTGGCGGTGGTGCTGGAGTTCGCCAAGGCTCGGGCCGGGCCGCCCGGGCTCTTGGCGGGGTTGTGGGGAGTGTATCGCGGCGCCTGGCCGATGTTGGGACGCCTGGTGGTGGGGGATGCGGCGCCGTATCGCTATCTGGTGGAATCCATCGACCGCCATCCGGATCAGGACACCTTCACGGGGATGATGGAGGGGGCGGGGTTTGCCGAGGTGGAGTGTCAGGACATTTTTGGCGGGATCGTTGCCATCCATAGGGGGGTGAGGATGGGGGATGCGGCTTGATGTTGGGGCCTGGCGCTTGATCTGGCAGCCTGTCGGACTTCGGACGGCGCAAGCTGGCCGAATGCCGACAGGCTGCCAGGACGGCTTGGGCTGGGGCAGGAAGCGTTGCCGAAAGGCAACGGTTCTTGTGGCGCTGCAGTGGCGCGTGCGGCCTTCCCCCTCCGAGAGGCCAGGAGGCTTCCTGTCACTCCCCCAGGAGGGGGGAGTGACAGGAAGGGCGCCGCCTCTCTGAAAGGAAGGGCGTCTCGCCCTCCATACGCCGCGAGGCGCTGCCTTTGGCGGGTCTGCGGGTTGCGAGAGTCGGCGGAGAGGAAAGTGAAGCTGCTGGTGGAGATCGTTCGGGCAGCATTGCGGATGGCGGTGCGGGCCAATTCGGCGCGTGCTGCGGCCCTGGCTGGCAAGCGGGTTGGCATCGAGGTGCCGAACGGGCGGCTTGTGGTGGAGTTCGAGGCTGGTGAAGACGGCCGTCCGGTGGCGGGAGTAGTGTCGGACTCGGTGGCGGAGTGCGACGCAACGCTTCGCATTTCTGTTGCCGGCTTGCTGTTTCGCTTGCGCGCTCTTGCGGGGGAGCCGGGGGTCGCTTCGCAAGGTGGCTTTGCTGGTGGCAACGATGCTGCGTCGATGCAGGGAGACGCTGATGTCATGGCGGACTTTCTGGCGCTCTTGCGGCCCCGTTTGCCGTTGCCGGAGGGGCTGCCGAGCCCGGACCTGCGTGTCATCGGCGAGGACATAGGCGACGCATTGCGTCTTGGTGCGCGGGCGGCGCAATCGTTGCTGGAGGCGGTCTCGGGTTCGACGCCTGGTGGTTCGCGGGAAGGAGAGCCTGCGGCGGGGGAAAGCACGAGGGGCCTCCCCTCGCAGGAGGAGTTCGCCGAGCTTCGGCGGCGCGTTGAGGAGCTGGAGCGACGCGTCGGTGCCCCGGCGGCGGAAGCCGACGACGCCTGAACGGTCGAATCCGGCAGCTCTCCCACTGTCGAAGGCGGCGCCGCAATGAGCCGACTGTTGCGAATGCTGCGAATCGCCTGGACGGTTGTTCGCTATCGACTCGATGCCAGCGTCGCTCGATTCGCGGGAAGGCGGTGGTGGCTGAAGCTGTCGCCCTTGGGACTCCTGCCAAGGCCGCGCACGCCGGATGCGGTGCGCTTTCGGCGGGCACTGGAGGACTTGGGCCCGGTCTTCGTCAAGTTGGGGCAGATTCTCTCCACGCGCCGGGACCTGTTGCCCACCGACTACGCCGATGAACTGGCGAAACTGCAGGATCGGGTGCCGCCGTTCGACGGCGGCGTCGCCGTCGGCATCGTCGAGCGAGTGCTCGGCGCCCCCATCGACCAACTCTTCGCCCACTTCGACGCCGAGCCGCTGGCGTCCGCTTCGCTGGCGCAGGTTCACACCGCCACCCTGCCGGAAGGGGACGCGGTGGTGGTAAAGGTGATCCGGCCGGACATCGAGCGGGTCATCGAGAGCGACATCCGGCTGATCCACACCATTGCGGAGCTGTTGGAGAGGCTATCGAGCGACGCTCGCCGCCTGCGCCTCAAGGCGGTGGTGGCGGACTACGAGGGGACCATCCTCGGCGAGCTGAACCTGCTCAAGGAGGCGGGCAACACGGCCACGTTGCGGCGGAACTTCTCCGGCTCGCCGCTGCTGTATGCGCCGCAGGTGTATTGGGAGCGGTGTGCGGAATCCGTGCTGGTGCTCGAGCGCATTCACGGCATCCCCATCGCCGACGTGGCGGCGCTGGAGGCAGCTGGCACGGACATGAAAAAGCTCGCCGAGCGGGGCGTCGAGACCTTCTTCACCCAGGTGTTCCGGCACAATTTCTTCCACGCCGACATGCATCCGGGCAACATCTTCGTCAACGTGGAGGACCCGTCCAGTCCGAGCTACATCGCCGTGGACTGCGCCATCATCGGCCGGCTCACGGAGGAGGATCAGTGGTACCTGGCCCGCAACGTGCTCGCCTTCCTGAACCGGGACTACATGGAGATTGCTCGGTTGCACGTGCGCTCCGGCTGGGTTCCCGACGACACCGACATCGATGAATTTGCCGCCGTCATCCGCCAGCTTGGAGAGCCGCTGTTCAAGCGCCCGCTCAAGGACATCTCCTTCGGCCATTTCCTGGTGGCGCTGTTCACTACGGCTCGGCGCTTCGATATGGAGGTGCAGCCGCAGCTTGTGCTGCTGCAGAAGACGCTGCTCAACATCGAAGGGCTCGGCCGCCAGCTCTATCCAGACCTCGATCTCTGGAGCACGGCCAAGCCATTCATGGAACGATGGATGGCGGAGCGGCACGGGCCGAGGGCGATCTTGAAGGCCATTGCGGACCATGCGCCGGCGATTGCGCGGGAGTTGCCGCGCTTGCCGGCGGCGTTGGCGGAGGCGCCCACACGGCTTGCGGAGCTGGATCGGCGGCTTGACGCGCAGCGGCGTTCGCTCAGGCGGCTTGAGGATGGCGAGGCGAAGTCTCGGCGGGGGGCGCGGCGGCGACGGTTGGTGGCGGCGGTGCTGCTTGCGGCGGCGGGCATTGCGCTGTGGCGAGAGGTGTCGGGGGAGGCTGCGGCGGCGATTGTTGCGGGGGCGGTCGCGTTGGTGTTGCTGCTGCGGTAGCCGCAGGGTGCGCACGCGTCGAATGCTTTCCTATCACTCCCCCTCCGAGGCACGCTTGCAAATCGTTCGACTCTTCCGGCAGGCGGCAAAGGGTGGCTGCGCCGTATAATGCGCGCCCTTGCTTCAGGGAGATGCGTCGTGTTTGGCATGGGCCCCTGGGAACTCCTGATCATCCTTGCCATCGTGCTGCTCATTTTTGGGCCGCGACGGTTGAAGACGCTTGGCTCGGACCTTGGCACTGCCATCAAGGGCTTCCGGCGGGCGGTGAACGAGCATGAGGAGGCTGGGCAGAAGACGATCGAAGGCGATGCCACGGCACGCGAGGATCTGGGCGACAGCGATGCGGGCGCGGGTCGTGCCGCCAAGACCGAACGCGAGTCGAATGTTTGACATCGGCTTTCCGGAACTGATGCTGGCGGCGGTGGTCGCCTTGCTGGTGTTGGGGCCGGAACGGCTGCCGGGAGCGCTGCGCAGCCTGGGGCTGACGCTTGGTCGCATGAGACGCGCCTACTACAACGTCAAGGCCGAGGTGGAGCGGGAGATCGGCATGGACGAGGTGCGGCGGCAGCTTCACAACGAACAGATCATGGAAGACGTCAAGCGGGTGCAGCAGGAGGTGAAGGCGATCGGCCAGGAGGCGCGCATCGACCCGGCCATCCCGAAGCCGGACGCCACGCCGGCGGCGACTTCCGACAGCGCACCGGAGCAGGGAAGTCCCTCCGCCGCCGCGAAGTCCTGACCCGGACTTGCCGTCATTGACACGAGGCTCGACGAGACGTGGCTGACGACGACTCCGGCAGGGAACTCGCCTCGCAGGAGGAGCCCTCAGCCGGGGGGAGCGCGAGGGGCCTCCCCTCGCAGGAGGAGCCCTCAGCCACCCGGGGCGCGAGCAGCCCGCCGTCGCAACAGGAGCGAGAGCACGACCGGCAGGTCGATTCCGACGAACAGCCCTTCCTCTCGCACATCATCGAATTGCGGCGGCGCATTCTGCGCTCGCTTTCGTCGGTGGCGCTGCTGTTCGTGCCGATGTACTACTTCATCGACGAGATCTTCGCCTTCATTTCCGGCCCGCTGCGCGAGAAGCTGCCCGGCGACATGATCGCGACGCAGGTGGCGTCGCCCTTCCTCACCCCGTTCAAGCTCGCCATCTATGCGGCGATCTTCGCCGCGGTGCCGGTGCTGCTGCACCAGATGTGGGGGTTCGTTTCGCCGGGGCTATACCTGCGCGAGAAGCGCTTCGCCGCGCCGCTGCTGCTTTCGAGCATCCTGCTGTTCTATCTCGGCATGGCGTTCGCCTATTTGCTCGTCTTCCCGCTGGTGTTCGAGTTCTTTGCCAACGTCACGCCAGAGGGCGTGGCGATGATGACCGACATCAACCACTACCTCGACTTCGTGCTGAAGATGTTCCTCGCCTTCGGCCTTGCCTTCGAAATCCCGGTGGCGACGGTGCTGCTGGTGCTGTCGGGGCTGGCAACGCCGCAGGGCATTGCCTCGAAGCGGCCCTACGTCATCGTCGGCTGCTTCTTCATCGGCATGTTGCTGACGCCGCCAGACATCATCAGCCAGGTGCTGCTGGCGATTCCGGCATGGGCGCTGTTCGAGGTGGGCATTGGCCTGTCGCGCATGATCAAGCCTCGAGAATGATGGTGACGGGGCCGTCGTTGACGAGGGCCACCTCCATGTCGGCACCGAAGCGACCGGTTTGCACGCGCCCGCCGCCGCTTGCGAGCGTTGCGCAATAGAGGTCGTACAAGGGCTCAGCCACTTCCGCCCGCGCCGCGGTGGCAAGGCCCGGCCGGTTGCCCTTGCGGGTGTCGGCGGCGAGGGTGAACTGCGATACGGCCAGCACTTCGCCGCCGACATCGAGCACGGAGCGGTCCATGGGATGGCTCTCGCTCGGGAAGAGACGAGCGGCGAGGGTGCGCTCGGCCAGTCGCCGCGCCTGGGGTTCGGTGTCGTCGCGGGCGATGCCGAGCAGCACCAACAGGCCCGGGCCGATCGCGGCGATGGTTTCGCTGCCGATTTGGACGGATGCTCTGGAGACGCGCTGCAACAGGGCTTTCATGGCGCGTAAGATATGCCGGCGGGCGCGGAAGTCCACGGGCGTTTGGTGGCGGCTCGTGGTTCTCCCCGTGGAGCGTGGCTTGAGAAAGCCCCCTCCGAGAAAACTTGGCGTTTCTCGACTCCCCCGAGGGGGAGTGACGGAAGGGGTTAGCAAGGCACCCGGGGAAGGTCGTGCTCACCCCCAAGGGGAGTGACGGGACGTGCCGCAGCACACGCACTTGAGGGGAAGTCGTGCCCTCCATCACCCCTCTACTCCCTCTGGGGGGGGGCGACTCCCGGCTTCTTCGGAACGGGCCGCCCCTGCAATAGTCGTTACAGCGCCTTAAGCAGCGCGAAAGGAGCGTTAGGCCAATGGCCAGTGCAGAGACCAGCATCGCGGGATCTCGCGTGTCTTCCCCGGAGGGGACGGCACCGGCACGCCCGCGTCGGGCCGCGGCGCTCATCTCCGGCGGTCTCGACTCCATGCTGGCGGCGCGGGTGATGCAGGAGCAGGGCATCGAGGTGGAAGGCGTCAACTTCTACACCGGCTTCTGCGTCGAAGGACACACCCACGCCATCCGCAAGCGGGAGCGCGCCAGGCCGAAGCGCAACAACGCGCTGTGGGTGGCGGAACAGCTTGGCATTCCGCTGCACATCATCGACGCATCAAGCGAATACAAGGACATCGTGCTGAATCCCAGGCACGGCTATGGCCAGCACCTGAACCCGTGCCTGGATTGCAAGGTCTTCATGGTCAGGCGCACGCGCCTGTGGGGGCTTATGGAGGATGGCCGGTTCGACTTCATCGTCACCGGCGAGGTGGTGGGCAGCGGCCAAAGTCGCAGCGCGCCGACACCATGCCCGTAATCGCCACCGAGTCCGGCGCCGATGATCGCCTGCTGCGCCCCCTGAGCGCGCATCACCTGCCGCCCACCCTGCCGGAGCGGGAAGGCTGGGTGAAGCGCGAGCGCCTCTATGGCTTCCACGGTCGCAATCGCAAGCCGCAGATGGAGTTGGCGGCACGGTTCGGGCTCACAGACTATGCCCAGCCGGCCGGCGGCTGCTGCTTCCTGACCAACGAAGTCTATTCCGCCAAGCTTGCGGACCTCTGGCAGGCACGGGGCGAGCGTGACTACGGACTCGACGACATCGTGCTGCTGAAAGTGGGCCGCCACCTGCGGCCACGGCCCCATTTCAAGCTCATAATCGGCCGCGAGGAGGGCGAGAATCGCTTCCTGCGCGGCTATGCGAAGAGGTTTGTATCCTTGCGCACGGTGAGCCACGAAGGGCCGCTCACGCTCGTCGATGGCGAAGCGGACGATGCAGATCTGCACCTTGCGGCACGCATCGTCGCCCGCTACTCGCAAGGGCGCGACGCCGAGCGCGTCGTCGTGCGGGTGACGCATCGGGACGGCAGTTCGGACGAATATGCGGTGCGGCCGCTGTCGCCCACAGAACTCCCGCCCGAATGGACGGTGGGTGCGCGTGGCAGGCGAAGGGTGGCTGCCGAGGGCGCTTGAAGGCAGGTCGCTCCTCGGAGGGGGCATTTTGTCGCGCCGCGCGGCGCATGGTTTCCGCAGCAGGAGGCGGGCATAGTGGAGACGCTCGACGCACGCGGCCTGCTTTGCCCGCTGCCGGTCATTCGCACCCAGGATCGAATGCGGGAACTCGCCCCCGGCGCGACGCTCGAAGTGCTCGCCACCGATCCGGGCGTGCTGGAGGACATCCCGGCCTGGTGCCGCGTTCACGGCCACGAGGTGCTGACGATGGAAGAAGACGACGATCTGGTGCGCGTGCGGGTTCGGAGAATGCACCAATCCGGGGCAAATGAGGAGACGCGATGACGCGAGAGAATCGATGGGCCGCGGGCGCGGGCGCAGCGGCGGCGGCAGTCCTGGCCGGAGCGGTGAGCGGCGAATCCATCTATCGTCAGGTGGATGGAGATGGGCGAATCACCTTCACCGATACGCCGCGGCCGGGGGCAGAGCGACTTGTGCAGGGCATCGGCAACACCTATCCGGCGCGACCGCAACAACAGCCAATTGCGGCGGCGCCCGTAACGGTTCAGGACCGATCGGACACCTTCGCCGGCTACGAGACTGTTACAGTCGATACTGCCTCGAGCGTGGGCGTCTCGCCGGCAATCGCGCCGTCAGGTGATGGGCCTCGAGAACAGGCTATCCGCGCCAACGACGGCAGGATTCGAGTCGTCGCGGCGACGCATCCGTCCCTGCAGCCCGGCCACCGCACGGTCGTCCTGCTCGACGGCCAAGCGGCGCAGCAGGGCGAGGGCCTCAGCTTCGATCTCACCGAAGTGGATCGCGGCAGGCACGAGTTGGCGGTGCGGATCGTGGACCGGCGCGGGCAAGTTCTGGCCGAGAGTCGCTCCAAAATCATCCACGTGTTGCGGGCCTCTCGACGAACCGCACCAAAATGAGGCGCTGATGCGCCGGTGGCTTCTCTCCGGAGGGAGGGCGTTTCGCCTCCAATGTGCCGTTGGGCGCGCCGGCGTGACGGTCAGGCGTTGGCCGAGAGAGCCTCGCTAACGAAGGAACCGGGCAGGACTCGCGTTTGCGGCGCGCAGGGGAGGCGGAGACGCCTCTCCAAGGAGCCGTGGAATGCAACTTGCTTTCGTAGGCGTGCGTGGCCGGATTGCGAGGGTTGCCCCTCGTGCAAGGAACGGCTCCGGCGCAACCGGGGAGTCAAGCCCATCGCAACCTATCGGGACATCTTGGAGCAGCTCGCGACGGCGGTGGTCGTGGTGACGGCGCGTCCTGGCGGCCGTGTTGGAAGCTCCGCCGGCGCAGAGCCTCGGTCGCCGCAAGCGAAAGGCTTCTGCATCACTTACCTCAACCAAGCGGCGCAGTCGCTCTTCGGCCACAGCGACGGGGCGCTGGTGGGGCGGCCCATCGAAGGGGTTCTCGCCGACTCCAACGCCACCCCGCAGGAACTGGCGCGGGTGCTCGAAACCGGCCAAGCCTTCACCAAGCGGGCCGCAAACCTGGCTTTCGACAATGGCCCGGTGCGGCTCGACTATTCCATCGAACCGCTTTCGGAGACGGAACTGCTGGTGGAATTGCGGCCCCAGGATCGGTTCCTGCGGATCGACCACGACGAGCGGCAGGTGTCGCTGCAGGAGACCACCCGCAAGCTGGCGCGGGGGCTCGCCCATGAAGTGAAGAACCCGCTCGGCGGCATTCGCGGCGCGGCGCAACTTCTGGCGCGGCAGCTTGGCACCGACGAACAGCGCGAATACACGAGCGTCATCATCGAGGAGACCGACCGGCTGCGCGCGCTGGTGGATCGGATTCTCGGCCCCAACGACGAACCGCACTTCGCTCCGGTGAACGTCCACGACGTGATCGAACGGGTCGTGCGGCTGCTCGAAGCGGAGCGGCCAGCCCAGGTCGCCTTCAGGCGCGACTACGATCCGAGCGTGCCGGAGGTGGAGGGAGACCGGAACAAGCTGGTGCAGGCCACCCTGAACGTGCTGAAGAATGCCTTCGCGGCGGTGGCGGACGTGCCGGAACCCACCATCGTGCTGCAAACGCGCTCGGTGCGGCAGTTCACCATCGGCGCGGTGCGGCACCGGCTGGTGGCCAACATGAACTTCATCGACAACGGGCAGGGCATTCCCGCCGACATCGCCGATCGGCTGTTCTATCCCATGATCAGCGGCCGGCCGGATGGGTCGGGGCTTGGCCTCGCCATCACGCAGACCATCGTCGGCCAGCACAACGGCGTGATCGAGCACGAGAGCCAGCCGGGACGAACTGCCTTCTCCTTCTATCTGCCGGTGAAACAGGTGCTCGCTCCCAATGGCGCCGAACGGAGGCATTCCGATGTTGAGCAATGAGGTCTGGGTGGTGGATGACGACAGCTCCATCCGCTGGGTGCTGGAACGCGCCGTGACGCAGGCTGGCTACGAGTGCCGCGTGTTCGCCGCCGCCGCCGAGGTGATCGAACGCCTCGACAGCGAAACCCCGGCGGTGGTGCTGACGGACCTGCGGATGCCGCAAACCGGCGGCCTCGCGCTCCTTTCCGTGCTGGCCGAGCGCCTGCCGGACATTCCGGTGATCGTCATGACAGCGCATTCAGACCTCGACAGCGCCGTCAGTTCCTATCAGGCCGGCGCCTTCGAGTATCTGCCCAAGCCCTTCGACGTGGACGACGTGGTGAGCACGGTGGCGCGGGCGATGGCGCTCGGCAAGGAACGGGCGCAGTCGGCCCAGGATGCGCCGCCGGCGGACGGCGAGCAGGAGATCATCGGCAAGGCGCCGGCGATGCAGGAGGTGTTCCGAGCCATCGGCCGACTGTCGCAGTCCAACATCACGGTGATGATCGAAGGCGCGTCCGGCACCGGCAAGGAACTGGTGGCGCGGGCGCTGCACAACCACAGCCCGCGGGCCAGGCGTGCCTTCGTGGCGCTCAACATGGCCGCCATCCCGCACGACCTGATCGAATCGGAACTCTTCGGCCACGAGCGGGGTGCCTTCACCGGCGCCCGCGACCAGCGCATCGGCCGCTTCGAGCAGGCCGACGGCGGCACGCTCTTTCTCGACGAGATCGGCGACATGCCGGCGGATGCCCAGACGCGCCTCTTGCGGGTGCTGGCGGAGGGCGAGTTCCATCGCGTCGGCGGCCGCACCAGCGTGCGAACGGACGTTCGCATCATCACGGCAACCCACCGAGACCTCGCCAATCTAGTGGCGGGAGGGCGCTTTCGCGAAGACCTCTACCACCGCCTCAACGTCATCCGCGTCCATGTGCCGCCGCTCGCCAAGCGCGCCACCGACATCCCCATGCTGGCGGCGAATTTCCTCGCCAGCTCGGCGCGGAGCCTGGGCGGCGAGGCCAAGGTGCTCCTGCCGGAGACGATGGAGTTCCTGCAGAGCCTGCCCTGGCCCGGCAACGTGCGCCAGCTAGAGAACACCTGCAGCTGGCTCACCGTGATGGCGCCGGGCCGCGACATCCACATCACCGACCTGCCACCAGAACTCACCGCCGAACACGACCCAGACTCGAACCAGGGCGACTGGAAGGCGATGCTGCGCACCTGGCTGCAGGAACGCCTCGCTCGCGGCGACTCCAACATCCTCAGCGAAGCCATGCCAGCCTTCGAAACCACCCTGATCCAAACCACCCTGGAACACACCGGCGGCCGCAAACGCGACGCCGCCGTCCTCTTGGGCTGGGGCCGCAACACCCTGACGAGAAAGCTGGCGGAATTGGGCCTCAAGACATAAAAGCGGGCTTCGACCTATCTGGAGGAGGGCATCCTGCCCTCCGCGCCGAAGGCGCGTATGGGCAGACCCTTCGGACGCGTCGGCGAGGCCCCCTCCCTCCAGAGAGTGTGGCCGCGAACAACCCCTCCCCTTGGCCAAGGTTGAGTCCCTTCCTGTCACTCCCCCTTGGGGGGAGTCGAAAATCGGCAGGATTCTTCCGAGGGGGGCCGGGCCGTGCCGGCGAATGCTTCGCGGCGGCCAAAGACCGTCGGAAGGAAATCGGGGCTTCAGGCGGAGATGCTCCAGCAACTCGGCTTGCATCCCGGCGATTTAGCTGGTCCAGCGGAGGTAGGGCATGACGCACGCGATGCTGACGCCGCAACGCGGGCGGAGGGCGGCATTGCGTTCGCGATGCGGGCATCGCGGTAAACGGGGAGTTCCGTGCGGGGCAATGGCCTGTCGGCGCGTCTGGCGATCCGCGAGCGGAGCGAGCTCCGGGGGCAGTGGGCGCGTTCCGATGCTGCCGGCCTCGGCAGGACTCCGTCGCGGATCTGAGACTGCGGCTCGCCCTCCCGGCTGCGCGGAACGGGTGCGAGGACGCGCCAGCGCCGCCCCCGGTCTCGATTCGACATGACGCGTTCAGCGCCGGTCCACCACGTTATCGACCGGTTGACGGCTCGTGCGTACCTGTGGACCTGTGATCGAGGACAATTGCCGGGACTGTGGCATGTTCTCGACGGACCACATTGGAACTGTCGTGGCCGTGACTGGCCTTCGATCGCGTCGTCGGCGACAAGCGCGCACGGGCGTCGCTGCCGGTGGCGGGTCGGCTGCCGCGAGGTGGTCCACCGTCGAATCCTTGAGACCGACCGCCGCGTTGTGCAAGATTGCGGCATGGGTGGGAGAACCTCGGTGAGGAAGCCGGAACTGGTTGCGGCGATGGCGCAAGCCTCGGGCATCTCGCGCGACGAGGCGAGAGCCGGCCGGGCGGGAAGTACGCGGCGCTTCACGAACGCCTGGCAGCGACTTCCGGAGACCGCTGGCGGGTGTCGTTTGAGGAACAAGACTGAACCGACTTTGGGGAAAGCATGAGCGGCACAAGACGGCTGGAAGGGCCTTCGGCCCGGCTTGAGCAGGTTGATCTGCGAACGGTCTGGTCGCACGAAGCCGAGGGGTTTACGCCGTGGCTGGCGCAAGCGGACAACCTTGACCTTCTCGGGGAGTCCCTCGGACTGACGCTTGAGGTTGAGGCGGTCGAGAAATCACTGGGCTCGTTCCGGGCCGACATCGTCTGTCGGGAGGAAGCGGGCTCGTATGTCCTCATTGAGAACCAGCTGGAGCGGACGAACCACGACCATCTCGGCAAGCTGCTGACGTACGCGGCAAGCCTTGAAGCCGTGACTGTGGTCTGGCTTGCCGCGACCTTCAGGGAAGAACACCGGGCCGTGCTGGACTGGCTGAACCGGATCACCCCGGAGGAGTATCGATTCTTCGGTGTGGAGATCGAGGTGTGGCGGATCGGTGACTCACCGGAAGCGCCCAAGTTCAACGTCGTGTCGATGCCCAACGACTGGTCCAGGTCTGTCGCGGCAACGGTCGACGACAGAAAGCTGTCGGAGGGGCGGCTGAGTCAGCTCGAGTATTGGGCCGGCCTGCAGAGCACGCTCGATGCGCACAACGGGCGAGTCGCGGGCAACCGGAAACCACAGCCGCAGGGCTGGATGGCCTACCCGATCGGGCGAAGTGGTTTCCATCTGGGCGCGGCGATGAACACTCGAGAGAAACACCTGCGGGTGGAGCTTTACATCCATGGCGAGCGTCCTGACGAGCGCCTGCAAGGGCTTGAAGCTCAGAGAGGCCAGATTGAGCGCGATCTCGGCTATCCGCTTGAGTGGGGCGTCCAGTCGCCCACGGCCCGCGACCGCCGCATCGCCTGTTACCTGCGCGATGCGGATCCCGAGGATGAGTCGGACTGGCAGCGCCAGCACGAGTGGCTGGCGACGCGCCTGAACGAACTGTACGGCGCGTTCGCGGACCGCGTCAGGTCGCTTTGACGGCGCGCGGGCAAGTACCAATGACATGGTGTGACCAAGGCCTCGGGGGAGTCTTGTGCTTGACTATCCGGTCTGGCCGGCGCGTCAGCGGTTGCGGCCCTCATTGCCGGCTTGATCGGTGGGGCCATGGTTTTGCGGTCGAAGGGTGAGGAGCGGCGGCTGAAGTTGGGGGCGTGTCTTGTGGCGGTTGCACTGGTGACCGCCGTCATCGCCAGCGGCCGAGTCTACAATGCAGACTCGGCCGAACGGGCGAAGATCTACGAGCGCGTGTATCCGTTGTCAGAACGGACTGGGTCACCTGGAGGCAGCTGAGTGGCGAACGCGATTCGCGCGTGCCTCGCGCTTGCGGTGTGCGCAGCCAGTGTCGCCGCGCTCGAAGGCGAGTTGCCCGTTGACGAAGCGAACGCCGATGGCGTGGAAGCGCTGGAGGAACGCGTACGCGTCGACCCGTTTAACCGGGAGGCGAGAGTCGGTCTGGTCTCGCACTACTCCCGCGAGCGATTCGGTGATGAGGACATGGCTCGGCGGCACGCCGAGCATGTGCTTTGGCTGGTGGAACATGCGCCGCGCCAGCCGCTGCACGGTACGCCCGCAGGGAGGATCTACCCACGGAAGAATTCGCAGGAGTACGCCCAGGCGAAGGCGCTGTGGCTCGGTCATGTGGGTCGGGCGCCGGGCGACGTGACCCTGCTCGGCAACGCCGCCGCGTTCTTCACGTCGGCGGATCGGGATCTGGCCATTTCGCTGCTTGGGTCGGCACGGGAGGCGGACCCGGACAACCCGGAACTGGCGTTCAAGCTCGGGCACCAGTACTGGCTCGCGGCCGGACCCGAACAGGCGCCAGCCGACGATCCGCGGCTGGCGCTTGCGGCCACCCACTTGGAACGCGCCTACGAACTCGCAGGAAGCGGGAAGCCAATGAGCGGGCAGTACGCGGTGCATGCCATGCGCATCGCGTTTGCCGTTGGCCGACATGCCGACGCCCGGACCTATGCGGAGCAGGCGCTTGGCGAGCCCTGCGGCGGCTGCGATGCACGGCACAAAGTGAACGTGGTACTCGGGCGGATCGCGCTGGCCGAGGGGGACGTCGGGAGCGCCAAGGCACATCTGCTGGCGGCGGGCAGGGTCGACGGCTCTCCCGTGCTCGGCTCCTTCGGCCCCAACATGGCACTTGCGAAGGAACTGCTCGAACACGGAGAGCGGGAAACGGTCCTGGAGTACTTCGAGCTGTGCAGCCGCTTCTGGGATCCGGAGAAACTCGGCGTCTGGGCGGACCTCGTTCGCGCCGGCCGGATTCCGGACTTCGGCGGGAACCTCCTCTACTGAGGCCAGGGCGGGAAAGCGAGGGCGCCGTTGAGGTAGTCGGCCCAGGCCTGCATGAGCCTCTAGCCTCCTTGGAGTCGAAGGAAAGCGCGCTCGCGGGGACGCGCCGCGAGGGCGCGACAAGCGTCCGCGGGCTACTGCTCGCCGCGGACGTAGTGTTCGAGTTGGTGGATGGTCTCGGCTTGTTCGTCGATGATCTCGGTGTAGAGGTCGCGTAGCGACAGCATTCCCGCCACGGCGCCTTCGTCCACCACCACCAAGTGGCGGATGTGGTGCTTGAGCATGAGATCGAGGCAGTTCGCCACACGCTCGTGGGAGGTCACGGTGATGACGTTCTGGGTCATGATCTCCGACACCCGAGTCTGCTTCGACGACTTGTCGCGCAGGATCACCTTGCGGGCATAGTCGCGTTCCGAAACGACCCCCACGAGCTTGTCGTCGATCATTACCGGCAGCGCGCCGACATGGCGGTCCGACATCATCTGGATGGCCTCGAACACGCTGCGAATCGGCGCAATCGAATAGATTTCGCCGCGTCCCCTGTGCGTCAGCACCTCTTGTACTGTCTTCATCCGCTCGCCTCCTCGCGGCGGCGCGTGGCCACCGGCCCATTGCTTCCCCGACGGGGGATACTAAAGCAGCATGCGGGGCTTTGGGGCGTGTCCCGAAGCCGGAAAGACGGAGCCGAGCCGGCGCACGCGGGAAGAGAGGCGATGGCGCACACCGACAACGATGGCGACGGCGGCGTCTGGCTGTTCGGCTATGGCTCGCTCATCTGGCGCGTGGACTTCCCCTATCGCGCCCGCTGCCGCGCGGTGGTGCGAGGCTTCTCGCGGCGCTTCTGGCAAGGCTCGCACGACCATCGCGGCACCCCGTCGGCGCCGGGTCGGGTGGTGACGCTCACGCCCGACGCCGACGCGGCGTGCATCGGCATGGCCTATCGCATCGACGCCGCGACTTTCGCACCGCTCGATCACCGCGAAAAGAACGGCTACGTCCGCGTGCGCCTGCCCATCGAAATCGAAGACGACGAAGGGACGAGCACCGTGGAAGGCGTCACCTACATTGCCGAAGCCGGCAACGAGGCTTTCCTGGGGCCCGCCAACCTGGACCAAATGGCACGCCACATCCTCGCCTCCCGCGGCCCCAGCGGCAGCAACGTCGAATACGTCCTCGAACTCGCCCAAGCGTTGGCCACACTGCACGCCGAAGATCCCCACGTATCCGCCCTCGAACGCCGCCTGCTCGAATTGATGCCGGGCTAGCAGCCTGTCGGACTTTGGCGCGGCGAGCGTCCGCGGAAGGGACTTGGCGCCCGCTTGAACGATGCCCCCTGTGGCTGTTCGGATGGGTCGTTGCCGCCGAAGCGGGGGTCGCATCCCGCCATCGGCCGCCGATGGGGGTCCAGAGGGCCTTTCCGACCCCTGCAGCGGCCTTCAACACGCCGAGTTCGCCCCCCCCATGACCCCGTCAGGCCAACATCAGCCTGTGCAGGCGTCGGCAGCTGCAGGCCAGCGTCACCAGCTTCCACTCGCCCTCCACCTTCTCGACGCCTCGCAGCAGGAACTGCCGAAAGCCCATCGCCTGCTTCACGATCCCGAACGCCGGCTCCACCGCATGCCTGCGCAAGCGGCAGTGCGCCCGGTTCTCCGGCAGCTCCATCCTCTCCCGCATCGCCTTGATCCACTCCGCCCGCGGCTCCCTCGCCGGCTTCGGCGGCGGCTCCGGCCGAAAGTCGTGCCGGCGCCGTCCGCCTTCCGCCCCGGTCGCCACCAGCACCTCCACGCCGCGCCCTTTTCCAGCTCCGAAACCTCGCTGCCCGTCGCGCAGCCGCCGTCCGCCAGCACCCGATCCGGCGAACCGAGTGCGCCGGGCATCGAATCCACGTCCGCCACCAGCTCGTTGCGGTCGCTCGCGCTCACGCTCACCCGAGAACCCAGCACCAGCCGACTGCCGTCCGCGTCCACCGCCGCCTGGGCGTTGCACGCCTGGCGGCACTCATGGTGCCTGCTCTTGCGCATCGGCGAACTGTCGGCGTCCGTCAGGTTGATCCGCTCCTCGTCCCGCGACTCCTCTGCAGGCGCCTTGATCGGCCTCCCCTTGCGCGAACCCTCGCGCTGCTCCCGAGCCTCCACCTTGCGCTCGCACTCCGCACGTTCCGAGTCCGCGCGCGCCTTCGCCCGACGCTCCAGCTCCGCGCAGGCCTTGTCCAGCTTCGCCTTCGGCGTCTCCCGCCGCGACAACTCCTCCGGCAGACCCTGCGGGTCCGGCGCGTCGGCCGCGTCGGCCTGTTCCGCCCGATCCAGCAAGCCCTTGATCTCAACGCCCAACCGCTCGCGCAACTCCAACGCGCGGTCGTGGCGGATGCCGTTGCGCCTGTTCGCGTTCGCGTCCACCTTCGTGCCGTCCACGCTCGCCGTCCCGACACGCAGCGGCTTCGGTTCCTTCGCCAGCGGCAGCACCTCCGGGAACGCCGCCGAGACCGCATCGAAGCTGTTGCGCCGAAACGTGCAGATCGTGTCGTGGTCCGGGTGACAGTTCGCCGCCACGTGCCGAACCCCGATGTCCCGATGCGTCGCGCGCTCGATCCGGCGCGAGCCGAAGATCCCGTTCGCGCAGCAGTGCACCAGCAGCGCCAGCATCGTCCGCGGGTGGCACTGCGCCGACCCCGTGCCGCGCTCGTTCACCTGGAACGAATCCATCGGAACCCGCTCCACCGCCTCCAGCACAAAATGCGCCAGGTCGTCGGCCGGCAGCCAGTCCCGCATGTCCGGCGGCAGCAGAAAAGGCTGCGATCGGTCCCGCTGCAGGAACTTCGGCATCTGCCCCAACCCCCATCGACTCGGAAGACGCCATTGTAAAATCTGCGCCCCAAGTCCGACAGGCTGCTGGCGCCAAAAGAACCGTTGCCTTTCGGCAACGCTTCCTGCCCCAGCCCAAGCCGTACTGTCACCCTGTCGGCATTCGGCCAGCTTGCGCCGTCCGAAGTCCGACAGGCTGCCAGGAGCCTTCAGCCGGGGAAGCATCCCCGACCGCTGACGCGGTAAGGAAGTACCGGCAATTCCCCCATCGCTGGGGGCGTACTTCCATGCAAGGCAAGGAGTCGCGCAAATACTGTGTTTCCAACTTCATCGTGGACGCAGTTCGTGGTTCCAGTCGCCGTGGAAGTCGTCCCGATGCAGCGACAGGGCGTCTGTCTCCACCTTCGTGACCGTCTCGCCGGTGGGACACTCGCCCTCGTCGAGTCCGGCCTCGACCCGAAGTCCGGCCGCGGTCCGCGTGCTGCCGATCAGGTCGACGACGGCCCTCGAAGGTGCGCAGCGGCCTGCCCCGCCAGTTCTGCGCGATGTGGCAGAACAGCCGGTGTTCGATCCTGTCCCACTTGCCGGTGCCCGGCGGGAAGTGGCCGACGTGGACGCGCAGACGCGTCTCGTCGGCGAACTGCTGCAGCCGGTGCTTCCAGGCGCGCGACTCCGTGGCCGCCCAGATCCGCTGACCGCTCGTCGAGAAACGGCTCGACCGCCGCGCACGTCTCGACGATCGTCGCTTCGAGTGCGTGACTGCGCCGCACCGGGCAAGCAGAACATGGCCATCGCAAGATGGCCATTCAACTTGCGACACGTACCTTAGGGGACGCGCCTTGCGGCGCGAGGGAGCTCCCTCCGAGGGCACGGAATCTTCCTTGCTCAAGTGCCTGCCCGGCCTCTGGAGGGAGGGCATCCTGCCCTCCCCCGCGCCGCAAGGCGCGCACGCAGACGAGCCGAGAGAACAGCGGGACTTCGCAACAGCGGACCTCCTTCTTTGGCCGTTACTTCCCAAGCGCCGTCGTGTACATTGGCGCATCCGTCGCAACCGGCTGGAGAAGCCATGCGGAAGTCGCCAACATCGCGGCGCCGAGAGACAACCGGGGCCGCCACCGAGAAGGCCGGCCAGTTCCCGCTTTCCAAGCTGGCGGTGGCCGTTGCCGCCGCTTCGGGGCTTGGCGTTGCGCCCTCCGCGCACGCGCAGGAAACGGCGGCCGCGACGTCGGCACTCGAAGAGGTGATCGTCACCGCCCGCAAGCGGGAGTCCAACATTCAGGACACGCCGGTGAGCATCCAAGCGTTCACCGCCGACGATCTCGAGCGCATGGACCTCGACCGCTTCGAGGACTTCGCCGACCAGTCGCCGTCGCTGTCCTACATCAGCGCCGGGCCCGGCACCCAGCTCATGCACATTCGCGGCGTGTCCGACGGCGGCATCCCGCACGTCTTCCGCACCAACGACGCAACCACGAGCTTCTACCTCGATGAACAGCCGGTGAGCGGCCGCGCCGGCGGTGCGCCGGACCTGCACCTCTACGACATCGAGCGCATTGAGGTGCTGCGCGGCCCGGAAGGCACCTACTACGGCGCAAGCTCCGTCTCCGGCACCGTGCGGATCATCACCAACAAGCCGGACACCGGGGAGGTGTCCTATGGCTTCGACCTCGCCGGCGGCTCCATCGCCCACGGCGACACCGCCTATACCGCCGAGGGCTTCGGCAACCTGCCGCTCTCCGACCGCGCCGCCGTCCGCGCCGTCTTCTGGCACGACAAGTCCAACGGCTTCGTGGACAACCTCGCCACCGACTTCACCTACACCAACGGCGTCACGGTGAACAACAGCCGCTGGGCCGGGGAGGACTACAACCGGGAGGAAACCACCGGCGGTCGCGTTTCGCTGCGCTTCGACATCAACGAGAACTGGCGCGCGCTCGGCTCCGCCATGACCCAGGCCACCGACACCGTGGGCGCGTGGGACCACGACCCCACTCGCCACGACGACCTTGAAGTGACGCGGTTCGGCCCCGAGTACACCAACCTCAACCACGCCCAATACGCCTTCACCCTCATCGGCGAGACGGACATCGGCGACTTGGTGTACGCCACCAGCTACTACGACCGCGACGATCTGGCGGTGAACGACTACTCCAGCTATGTCGAATACGCCTCGTTCGGAAGCTGGGTGCAGCAGCACGCCTGCGAGGACTTCTACTGGTATGGCTTCACCGGCTGTGCGGACCCCAGCGTCTTCTTCGAGAGCGAAGCCAACGCAAGCCGCTGGTCGCACGAACTGCGGCTCGCCTCCACCGGCGAGGGGCGGCTGAACTGGCTCGGCGGCGCCTACTACGAAAGCGGACGCTACGACGGCTATCTGTTCTGGGAGATGCCGGGCATCAACTTCGCCAGCGGTCCGGCGGAGTACTACGTCAGCCGCGACGGCGGCACCCCGCTGCCACTCGAATGGTGGAGCTGCCCAGGCTGGAAGGGCACCAGCAGCTACGCCGCGGCGTTTGGCGACGTGTCCTGGGACTTCAGCGAGCAACTCACCGTCGCCGCCGGGATGCGCGTCTTCCGTTCCGACGACGGCGAGGGCAGCGGCTGGACCTGCGGCTACCCGTGGGCGCCCAAGGAGTTCAACGCCGATCAACCCGGCGAATCGGACACCGACCAAACCCTCAAGTTCAGCGCCCAATACGACCTCTCGGAGGACGTGCTGATCTACGCCGCCTACGGCGAAGGCTTCCGCCGCGGCAGCCGCAATCCCAACGTGACGCACGACGAGGTGCCGGAGTTCTACGAATCCGACTTCAGCCGCTCGTGGGAAGTGGGCTGGAAATCAACGCTGGCCGAGGGCCGCGTGGTGCTGAACGGCGCCGCCTACTTCATCGACTGGGACAACTTCCAGACGGTGCTCTACGACCTCCTCACCGTGCCCTTCAACTTCCGCCGCAACGTGGAAGGCGCAACCATCCGCGGCGTGGAGGCAGACCTCACGGCCCTCCTAAGCGACAACTGGACCCTCACCGGGGGCCTCGCCTTCAACCGGGCGGAACTCGTCGGCGACTTCGCCACCATCGCCCGGGAGCCGCGCTTCGTCTATGCCGCCGAAGGCCGCCGCCTCGCCCACACGCCGGAATGGAGCGCGTCGGTGGGCCTCGGCTACGACCGCCCGCTCAGCGGCGGCCGCACCTTCTTTGGCCAGTTCAGCTGGTCCTTCACCGACGAGCGATGGAACCTGCTCGCCCGCCAGAGCGAACAGCCGCCGGTGCTGATGGACGCCTATTCCCTCGTCAACGTCCGCGCCGGCATGGATTTCAACGGCGGCGCCTGGGGCGCCGAACTCTTCATCACCAACCTGACCGACGAGCGCGCGCAGATCTTCCAGAACTCCGGCTACTACGACTCCCGCATCACCACCAACAGGCCGCGAACCATCGGCATCCGGCTGAAGGCGCGCTCGTAGGGCTTCCGCCTCGCGGCAGGCCAGGCGAAGAAACGGCGTGGGCGTGTACGGCACAGTCATCGACTGCGACTCCCACGTCATGGAACCGGCCGACCTGTGGCAGCGCTATCTCGAACCGGCCTATCGGGATCGCGCGATTCGGATTGAGGAGACCGACGGCGTCGAGAAACTCGTCATTGGCGAGAAGGTGGTGCTCGAGCGCGTGCTCGCGGGCCTGGGCGGCGCCAACATCGACCGCCGCAAGCTCTTCACCGAACCGCATCGCTACATCGACGGCTGCCCACCGGCGAGCTACGACCCCCACGAACGGGCGAAGCTGCTCGACAGTTGGGGCGTGGACCGCGGTGTGCTGTTCCCCACCATCGGCATCCTGCCCTTCCCCGAGGACGACGTCGATCTGGCCTCGGCCTACTGCCGCGCCTACAACACCTGGCAGGCGGAGTTCTTCCAGACCATTCCCGACCGCGTGGTGCCCATCGCCACCGTCAACTGGCACGACGTGGACGAGGCGGCAAAGGAACTGGACCGCTGCCTCGCGCTCGGCTTCCGGGGCCTGTTCGTGCCTCCGGAAACCATCGCCGGCAAGAGCCCTGGCGACTCCCATTTCGACCCGCTTTGGTCGCGCTGCGAGGAAGCGGGAATCCCCGGCTGCCTGCACGTAATCGTCCGCTTCGACGGCGCCGCGGCCCCCTTCGCTGGCTGGCGAACCGCGGCCTTAGGCCCCACATTCGGCTTTTCGCTAGGCGCAACCGGCCAACTCATCCCGGCCCTCGCCGCCCTGGTCCTCGGCGGCCTCTTCGACCGCTTCAGGAGCATCAAGGTCGTCAGCGTAGAGGCTGGCTGCGGCTTCGCGGCGTATCTGATGGACCGACTGGACGAAAAGCACCACTTCTTCCGCCCCCTCTCCATGACCCCACTCGCCGAACGCCCCAGCGACTACATCCGCCGCAACTGCTACTTCGTCGCCGAACCCGAAGAACGCACCATCAGCGCCATGATGGACCTTGTGGGCGAAGACCATATCCTGTGGGGCAGCGACTACCCCCACGTGGACTCGCGCCTCGACGCCGCGGACCTGATGCGCGAATCGGTGAAGCATGAATCCGGCAAACGCCTCGCCGGCTTCCTCGGCGGGAACGCGATGCGGGTGTTCGGTCTTTAGCGCCACAAGAACCGTTGCCTTCGGACAACGCTTCTTGCCCCAGCCCAAGCCGTCCTATCACCCTGTCGGACTTTGCCGAGACGGCAAAGTCCGACAGGGTGATAGGGAGCTCCGAACAAGCCCTTTCCGCCAACGCCCTCTGCGTGGGGGGGAAGGGCGGGACGCCAGGTGTCTCGGCCTCCATCGCGCCGCAAGGCGCGAAGGGCAACCGAGAGGCACCTCAAGGTTTAGGGCACAATGAAAGAGGGGCCCTGCTTGGGAATGCCATGTTCACTCGCATCATGATCGAAGGATTCAAGAGCTTCCGCAAGGTGGACCTCCGCCTCGGAGGGCTGAACCTGCTCGTCGGTGCCAACGGCAGCGGCAAGTCCAATTTCCTCGATGCCTTGCGGGTGCTGCAAGGCATTGGAAACGGCTACACGATCGGAGAAATCCTCGACGGCAAGCCGAAGAGCGCGACTAACGAATCCTGGGACGGCATTCGGGGCGGCAGCGCAAAGGCTTGCTTTGACGGCGACGATGCGAAGCCGACATTTGCGATCCAAGTGGCTGGCCTTATTTTTGACGAGGACGTGAAACACGCTTGGAGATATGCGGTGCGCATCGAGCCAAGACGCGGTCACATTGTGGGGGAAGCGCTCTGGCTCAATGACAAGGAGATATATAGAGCCAAAGCGGCGAAGGGGGAGCCAATCCTCTCTGTCGAGTCCAGCGACTTCGCGAAGCCTCTGTTCGCCGAGAAGTCCCGACCTTTACTCGATGAACTGCAAGGGCGCCCCGAGGCTTGGGAGTTTCACGGTGTTGTACATGATGTGGCCCACCAACTCGCCAATATGCAACGCATCGACCCAGCACCGTCCATCCTGCGTGATTACTCTCACGCCTTCGCACCAGAACGCATCGGCGAACGCGGGGAGAACCTTGCGGCCTTGGTCGAGATGTTCGACGCCGACGATCGAAGTGCCTATGTGGATTGGCTGCGGGAACTTCGTCCGCAGGAAATTGACGACGTCACCACTGTTCGCGGGGCGCTTGACGAACCGATGTTCGCCATTGTGGAACGAGGTCGCAAGTTCCCCGCACCGGTGTTGAGCGACGGCACACTTCGGTTCGCGGCCATCGCGGCTGCCTTCTACCAATCCGGCATGCCCGAAGTCATGACCATCGAGGAGATCGAAAAGGGACTTCATCCAAATCGCGTGCGGGTGATGGTCGAGATGCTTCGAGCAAAAGGCGACGGCAAATACATGCAGGTCATGGCGACAACCCACTCGCCCACGGTCGTCGCTTGGCTCGAGCCCAACGAACACAAAACAACCTTCGTCTTCGCGCGCGACCCCGACACCGGCGAGAGTACCGTCACCCGGCTCGTGGACATCAAGGGCTTCGAGCGAGTCGTCGCGGAGCAGGAGCTTGCCGACCTCTTCGCAGAAGGCTGGATGGAAAGTGCCCTGTGAGCACTAGCGTGCTCGTGATCCCGGAAGACCCCACCAACAACGGCTACATCCTCAAGCCTTTGGTGGAGATGGTGATGGAGGAGGTCGGCCGGCCACGAGCGAGAGTCACCGTGCTGACGAATCCAAGGCTGCGCGGCTACGACCACGCCGTGCGTGCGATTCGCAACGAACTGGCCGTGCGTTACCGCCACAGGGACCTGTGGTTGTTCTTTCCGGACGCCGATCGAGCCACTCCTGATGCAATGAAGGATCTGGAAGATAGTCTCAAGTCGGAGGACATAACGCTCCTTTGCTGCCCGGCACGGCCAGAGGTGGAGATCTACGCCTGCGTTGCGTATCGAGACGTGATCGGCATCTCTTGGCAAGTCGCCCGGAACCACACGACGTTTAAGGAAAGGGATACATTTACAGTCCTTGATTTAGCGATTCTGCAGCAATTTGTAGCGAAAAATCTCCCTTGACTCCGCCTCGACCTTCTCGCAGGGTCGAACCCGCGTAACGACATCGCAGGGCGGAGCGTGCGTCGACTGAACGCGACGCGAATCCGTAAATGGAATAGGAAGGTGAGCAACCCGGCTGCCTGAGGATCGGACTCGGCAGCCGGGTGCTAGTTACTCGTGAGGGCGAACGGCCACGCGCCGTAAGCCAAGAGCTTTCGCCTGAGCGTCTCGCATATCTGGCATCACCGCCTTCGCCGAGCCGAGATTTGCCCCGCTGCTACGGGGCAGACTCGGCTCACCCATCCTAGCAGGACGGACCTTCTACTCAAGCCACCTTGGCGACGTTGTTGCGCTCGGCCCGGCTACCAGCCGGTCAACCCCACAGACCGAGGCAACACACAATGAGCAGCAACTGCAGACAACCCGCCACCGTCACCTTGACCATCCAGTTCTCAGCCGACTGCGCGCAGGACGCGCTGACGAAGCTGGCAGATTGGTTGGCCGAGCACGGCATCGAGACAGACGACGATCTGGACGAGGACAACTGGGCGATCCCTGGCGAGGACGACGAGAATGACGAGGAGATCTGGAATCCGTCGTGGGACGACGACCTGCCGGACGAACTGGACGACCACATGATGCGGAGCTTCCGCCCTCACCGGCGCGGCCGGGGGAAGCCGAGGCGGTAGTCCTAGCGGGTAATGGACTACCTCGACAATGCCCACATAGGTGTCCAGCGATGAGCGAACATTCACGTGCGGCTCTTCGGGAGCTGTCCCCTAGTAGTTCGTTCCATTAAAACCTTGACGTTTCAGGCGATGTCCAAGTCGAAGTTGCGCCAACGCAACTGGACGGGAGCTTCGTTCATTTCCGCAACGCCCTGGAGGATGCGGACCTTCAGTTCGGCGGTGGAGGCGACACGGATGTGGCGCAGGAAGGTCCGAGCCATTTTCGAGAAGGCGCACTCGATCAGGTTCAGCCAGGAGCCGTGTTTCGGGGTGTGCACGCATTCGAAGCGCCCGGGCCGTGTCGCCAGGCACGCCATGGCTTCACGGGAGACGCGCGCGGAGTGATTGTCGAGGACGACGCGGATGACGGCAGGGGCCGGACAATGACGATGCAGGCGCTCCAGCAACGCGACGAACTCGCGGCTGCGATGTTTCGGCTCGACATTGGCGATGATCTCGCCGGTGTGCAAATCGAGCGCGGCAAGAATCGACAACGTGCCGTGGCGCGCGCACTCGCAGTCGCGCGACAGCGTTGCCTGTTGCCCCGCCACCGGCGGCAGGTCCGGGGCGGTGGTGCCGATCGCCTGCACGCCGGGCTTCTCGTCCACGGACACCGTGCAGGTGGTCGGCGTCGCGGCATCGCGTTGCGCCGGCGTCAGGAAAACGTCGCGACAGACCATCAGGACTTCGCGCATCTTGCGGTCGAACTCCGGGTCGCGACGTTCCAGGCAGTGTCGCACCCGGTGCGGCTTCAGTTCGCTCTCCTGCAGGATGCGCCAGACGCCGCTCTTGCCGACGCGCGACAGGCGGGGAAACCCGGCCGCCCCGGCTTCGCGTTGCACATGGGCGGTCAATGCCGACAACGTCCACGACTCCGCCGCCAGACCCAGCGCCTTGGGTTGCCGGCAGGCCACGCTGACCACCCACGCTTTCGCGTCCGGCAGAATCTCCGGTTCCCGCGGGCGACGGCAACGATCTCGCAAGCCCGCGCGCACGCCCGCCGCCAATGCCTTGTCGATGCATTTGTGGATGGTTGGGCGCGACACGCCGACTTCGCGCTGAATCTGTGTGATCGACAACCCCGCGGCGTAGCGCAGCAGCACCTTCGCCCGTGTCGCCTCGCGCGCCGGCGCCGTCGCCGAACGGCTCAATGTCGTCAGCATCTCCCGATCCGACTTCGACAACTGCAACGCCGCTCGCTCTGTTCGTCTCGCCATGTCCCGCTCCTCGATTGGACCGGGTCGACATCATGCATCGGCATCGCCAATTTGTAAATTAATTCAAGAAACGAACTACTAGAGATCTTCGAGAGCTGCGGGCAGACCTTGCCATAGGACGCGAATTGCGGCAACTTCCTCCTGAATGTCGTAGGTGGCATCGTTCTCGCTTCCAGGCAGTGAGAAATGCCCCGTTTCGGCCAATGTATCCAGATCTTCCAGAGCGTCGCTAGGATCGTCGTACTCCCTGCTATGCAGCAGGTATATCAGAGCGGCGAATACGTCAGCCCGGATTGCACTCATACAATGGTTCCCTTATGTCTTGCTGCTGTGCTAAGGATCAACCCTACTGAAGTCATTTGCTGTCCTTGGGTGCATTTGCGAAGGAATCCGCCGAGGTCGCTGTGCCGGATCGTGACCGTGGCTTGCCCCGAGGTCCTGGATCTGGCCGGAACCTGTCCGGCACGTTCATGACGTGCTCGTAGCCGACCGCCACGTCCATGAGCGCGAAGCGCGCCAACCATGCCCGGCTCAACTCGGGGTCGGACGTGACCGAGTACCTGGCGGCAACCTTGTCGAGGTCGTAGCCGTTGTGCTCCAAGTAGTCGTAGATGACGTCAAGCTGCGTCTCGATGTCGAGTTCATCGAGAAGAACGATCCGATGAGATCCCTGCATGATCAGTCCAGATAGCCAAACAGACATCGCTGCAGCTTGAAGAGCTCGCCCTGGGTGCGCCCTTCTACCGAGGCTGCCTCGAAAGCGATGTACTCCGACAGCTCGCGGGCATATTCTGGTTCGTCGTGCCACAACTGGGTCAGGTAGTTCCGCGTAGCGCTGGCGATCTCGGGAACGAGGAGTCGGGCCCTCTGTTCCCGCAACGCCGCTACGTTCTCTGCCAAGCACTGAACCTGATCGTGCGTCACCCCACGCACACCCATCTGGTGTCGCGACTGACTGATGACGCTCTGTATTGCGCTTAGCTGGTCCATCATGCCGTCCAGTATGCGGCCGGTCGATTTCTTGATCTCGTCGTCGGACATGGCCGCGATTTTCTCGGCCACGTCAGCGTCATAGGCATCCCAGGCGGCGTCTACCTCTGCGTTGTACGCCTTGTCCGACCATACGGAAGCGGCGAGCAAAGTCGCAGCCAAACGAATCGCAGCGCGCATCACCCGTATTCCCGGTGCGTGGCCCACGGCGTCGGGTTTCGTCAACTGACCGAATCAGGATGGATGACTTTGGCAATCGCCGCTTCCGGGTTGGCGGCGGAGACTTCCTCGACAAAGACGTAGCCGCGCGTCGGCAGGTTTGCATCGCGCCACGAATTGCCCCTCGCGCCAATCATAGCCACGACCGCCATCTGACAGCCGAAGACAAAGACACTGATGACGGGCTTGGCGTCTGGAGACGCCGCAGCACCTATGAAGACATTGAATGCGCCCAGAACTGCGAACGCCGCCAAGATCGCGCAGCCGACACCCCAGAGTCGTTTCACGAACGCCCAAACCCACGAGAAGAAGAACCCCGGCCAAGACCAGCCGACCTTGACGGCCTGACACTCGCCCTGCGGGTTTCGGTACACGTTGAACTTGCGGTTCGACCCAAACGTACTCATGCGGAGCCCTCGGTCGGTGCACAACCGACGCCAACCAGGCGCCGGGCCGTGTGCACCGAGTTCCACGGGTCAGTGGTCGGCGCCGCCTATTCGCCACCCTCAGGTCATGACTCCGTCGGGTTCGCTGGCTGTGGTATTCAGCGGCTAGCCCGACAAGGGCGTGACCGCGTGAAACTCAATGCACGAGCGAGAGGGTATTCCCGTGGCTTGACAAAGTCAAGCGCGGTTGCGCTGTCGGGTCGGCCGGGCCCCGGCTTCCAGTGCAGCAATGCAGCGCCATTGAAGGCGGCCGCGCACGCGCACTTCCCCTTTCCCCGTGATGGGCACCGGACATTTAAGGAAGCGGGGCACTGCAAGAATCTCGGCCGCGACCCATTGCGTAAACACGATTCCACATTGGCTGCCCAAATGGGTGCAACATGAGGAAAGCGCAACGGAAACCGCAGAAACGCACACGCACGCGACGTCCAGTGTGCGCACGCACGAAGCTCAACCGGCGCAAGGGCATCTCGCTGCCGCAGCTGTTCGAGATGTTCCCTGACGAGGACGCCGCGGTCCGCTGGCTCGAACGGGTCCACTGGGGCCGCAAGCCGATCTGCCCGAAGTGCGGCAGCCTCGACACCTACCGGACCAAGGATGCAAAACCGCAGCCGCACAGGTGCCGCGACTGCAAGAGCTACTTCAGCGTTCGGACCGGGACCGCCATGGCGCACAGCAACCTGCCGATCAGGACGTGGGTCCTCGCCATCTATCTCATGAGCACGTCGCTCAAGGGCGTGTCCAGCATGAAGCTGGCCCGCGACCTGGGCGTGACGCAGAAGACGGCGTGCATGCTGGCCCACAAGATCAGGACCGGCTGGCTGGAGGCGAACACCGGCAAGAAGCTGAGCGGCGTGCTCGAAGCCGACGAGACGTACATCGGCGGCCTGGAGAAGAACAAGCACTGGGACAAGAAGCTGCGCCGCGGCCGCGGCTCGGTCGGCAAGATTGCCGTCGTCGGGATCAGGAGCCGCCACAACCGACAGGTGTACGCGCAGGTCATTGACGACACGCAACGTCGCACTCTGCAGGCGTTCGTCCGCCGGCACGCCGAGCCGGGTTCGACCCTGTACACGGACGAAGCGCCGAGCTACGAAGGGATGCCGGAGTTCAAGCACGCGAGCGTTGCGCACAGCCACGGCCAGTACGTTGACGGCGACGTGTCGACCAACAGCATCGAGTCTTTCTGGGCCCCGCTCAAGCGCGGCTACAAGGGGACCTACCACAAGATGAGCCGCAAGCACCTGCCCCGCTACGTCACCGAGTTCCAGGGCCGGCACAACGCCCGGCGTCTGCCGACGGTCGAGCACATGGGGCTGCTCGTGCTGGGGATGCGCGGCAAGGACCTGCCGTGGAAGAAGCTGACGAAGCGTCGAAAATGACTGTGCGCAAAATCAGGTTGCAGTGCAGCTTCAGCATGAAGTAGGGTTGAAAAGAAGTGTGCTGCGGCTCCTCACACGAGCCGCAGCACGTAACCCACCGATGATGGAGCAACGAATGAGGAAGCCCAAAACGGCAGATCACATCCTATTTAGGGAAAAGGAATCAGATGAGCCGCCCATCACGACAGCTCTCCACATTTCGGGCGAGCTGGATGGGAAGTTAAGCGCTACGGCCTCACTCGGGCCGATGCAGCCCAAGCCACCGAAGCCGCCGTGGAAGCGCGCTGTGGACTTCCTCAAGTGCGGGCCACTGGTTGAATGGGGCTTGGACAAGCTGGCGTGGATCTGGGAGCAGATTCAGCCGTTCCTTCATGGAAGGCACAACTACCCTAAATCACCCCGCAACAACAGCGGGAGTACCCAAATTGAACAAGGACAAGGCCAAGTCGGAACGCACGCAACCGCGCCGGTCCACTAAGGACCGACGGAGTAAGTACGACGAAGTGTTCGAGCCCATCGACGCCGAGCCGGAGGAGATCGCGCGGGCACTGATGGGCTCGAGAACAAGCAAGAAAGGAGATTCATAATGGTACGACCCCAACAGCCACGACCCCAACAGCCACGACCGACGCGACCGCAGAAACCGCCGCAACCGGCACCTGTGCCTGATCGACGAACCCCGGACAATCGACCAGTGCACCGCCCGAAGAAGTAGCCAAGAGGGTCAGACCCGTGCCGAGACAGCGCGACAGGGTAATATCCACCAACGACAACCGCACGGCTAAGCGGAATACCAGCGACGACCGCACGGCTAAGCCGAGGAAGAAGCCTGCGGCGAAGCCGAAACCCCAGTTGCCTTCCTCTTAGCGAGATGCGTGGCTATGATTGACACGGGCGATTTCGACGGCAAGACCTACCAATTGTACGCCGGTATCAACAAGTCCACCCGTTACCATAATCGCCGTCGTATGTTCTACGAGCGGTGGAATGCCATAACGATCTCCCTAGCTTCGGCGGCACTCGCTGTCGGAAGTGTCTTCCAGTGGCAAGAACCTAACGCAATGGTTGGTGCGGTTATGGCCGCCGTCGCTGCCCTGGGCGTGATCGACACCGCCCTCGGCACGGCCAAGAAGGCCAATCTGCACAACGAACTGTCAACCCAATTCGCCATGCTGGAGAAGCGCTTCGCCATCGGCAGGAGCTTAGACGACGATGGGTACCGGCAGGTCATTGAGGCACGGTTGGACATCGAGTCCCGAGAGCCACCGACACTATATCTACTGAATGAACTCGCCACAATGGAGTTTGAGAGGTCGGTTGGGGCTTGCGACACCCCACCGCCCAAGGTGGGTGTGTGGAGGCGAGTCACAGTACAGTTGCTTTCGCACCAGCACTACGCGGAACGTCGATTTCCGGGAACGGACGCCGAACCAGAGGAAATGGCTCGGGTCCCTCACCCGGAGTAATCCCCACTCCTAGCCCGTCAGGATCGACCCATGACAATGAGTGCCCACGACGCCGCAGCCCAGCTCGGCAGAATGTGCGGGGAGGAGTGCTTCGTGGTCAATGACCGCGGCCGCCTCGTCGTGACGGCACCCGACGCGAAGACTGCCAGGGAGATACAGGACCAAGTCGGTGGCGAGTACGAGGGCTACACGGTGACGGTGCGGACACGGGCCACGTCAGGCATCCGGCGGGTTGTGGCGACCGTGGTTCAGCCGCCGGCCTAAACAAGGATTGACGCGTGCGAATCAAGGTGACTAGAATGCAGGAGTGGGTGGCATTGAAGAGTGGCTTGTGGGCGTGGTCGTGGACTACGCGGGGTACGCCATGGTGGTACTAGTCAGTACCACATTGGCTGGCGCGGTGGCGCGGTTCTTTTATGTTCCGCAGATTCGGGAAATGAAAAGGGAAATCGACGCTCTTAAGAGAGCGGATCTCCCCAGAGGGGAAAGGGCTCGTGATTTGCGGTCCGAGCAGTCACATCAGAATGCAGAAGACGAACCCGTCTTGGTGAAAGCGAACGAGACCGTGAGAGCAGCACTTGAGCGGGTGCGCGGCTTGATAAATCCAACTGACGCACAGCTTTCTGGCGCACTGGTGAAGTTGGTGGGCACGGTGGACAACGTGGATGAAAACGGCTGTATTCGCTTGAAACGCAAAGACAACGAGCGCATTTCTGTTTGGCCAGAAGAAAAGGACTCAGACAACCTGCGTCGAGACGACAGAATCAAAGTCGTCGGCAGGGTAGCAAGTCTGTATAACTTTGGAGGTGACGATATGCTGCAAGTGGATGACGCACGAATAGAGAAGCCTGACTGATGACCTTACTGTTCCTTTCTTCTGATTCTTGGGCCGCTCTCTTGGCTTTCCACTCTTAGAGCTCGTCCGTCCATGTGCCTACGGTATTCCCAAGGGGACGGACCAGCACAAAGGCCACGACGCTCCCCGAGGCAAATCGCCCACTCGCTCTCCGGCGGTTGCCGTAAATCCACGGATTCAAGGACCGTATGTAAGTCCCTAAGGAAACGGTGTTCGAGCCGCTGCTCAACGGCCACGGGGACAAGCGTGGACCTGGCGGCGGACGAGGTCGGATGACCAAGCAGTCGATCGCAAATCGCCAGTCCTTCTTCTCGCGCCGCCCCGAAGTCGCGAAACTGCGGGATCGGATCGAAAGGGCGTTGAACGTGGCGGCCCTCCGGGCCTAATCCAGTTCAGGGAAGCCGCTCCTGCCGGATGTGCGTGACGACCGATCAATAGGTCGCGTCAGATGCCCACCGCCGAGCAAACCGTGAACTCCAGTTCACCGCGGCGGATACGGTACGTCCTGTCGGCTCGCGGGGAGACGACGAAGTTCTCGCCTTCGGGGTAAGCGGTGCGGAACACCTCGGCTGCGGCTGGATCGAGGCGATCCAGATTGACCTTGCATTCCACCGTGTCCACTCGGTCGCCTCCGCGCCGAATGACGAAGTCGATCTCGCGGCGGGCCTTGTCCTGCCAATAGAACACGTCGCTCTCACGGAACCCGGTGAGGATTTCATCAAGCACGAGGTGTTCCCAGAGCAGCCCACGGTCTTCAGCGCGGATGCTGTCCCAGCCGCGTTCGAAGGCGACAAAGCCGGTGTCAAAGGCATAGCACTTGGGTCGGCTGGTTACCTCCCGCTTGCCGCCGCCGTGAAACGGGCGCACGAGTCGGATGGCATGGGCGATGCGCATCGCTTCCAAGTGCGATTTCACGGTGGGTCGGCTGAGCTCCGAGAGCGACGCGAGACGGGTGTAGTCCACTTGCCCACCACTGCGACGCAACAGCAGGCGAAACAGGTTGAGGAAGCCCTCGCGGTTGCGGATGCGGAAGAGTTCGAGGATGTCGCGGGCATAGAAGCTGTCGGTCCACTCGGCGAAGAAGGAAGGATCGGGCTCGGCCGCAAGCAAGGGCTCCGGCAATCCTCCATGAAGCAGGCGTCGGTCCAGATCGGCAATGCCAAAATCACCGACGCACTCGCTCCAAGGCACAGGAGAAAGATGCACCTCCTGCTTCCTGCCGGTGAGCGAATCCCGGAACTTGGCGGTGGCAGCCAATGTCGAGGAGCCCGTCGCCAGCACCCGCAATTCGGGATATTCGTCCGCCGCGATCTTCAGCAAGCCGCTCGGATCCGCAAGGCGGTGAACTTCGTCCAAGACCAGCACGGCCTGAGCACCAACGCCGCCAAGGAACAGCTCGGGGTTGGCCAACGCCCGCTGCACCGAAGGAAGATCGCAGTTGAGGTAGTCGATGCTCGGCAACATCCGAGCCAAGGTGGTCTTGCCCACCCGCCGCACTCCGGAAAGCCAAACCACAGGACGACGCTGCCACGCCTCCTCAATCCGCGCGCGCCAAACAGGTCGCTCAACCATTTCGAAGGTCTATTTGCCGTTTAGGCGACCAAATGTAAATTACACTTTACGTTTGGTCTGCACAAGGCTCCAACCTTCCACTGCCCCCTCAATGGAAAGGCCGGTCCCCTTTCACCGTCACGCGGATGCCGCTGCGGGTTTCGGGGTAGTAGTCCCACACCGCGACGTGTTGGACGCAGCGGTTGTCCCACATGGCGATGGAATACGGCTGCCATTGGAAGCGGCACTGGAAGGCCGGGTTCTTGATGTGCTCGAACAGGAAGTCGAGCAGGGTACGGCTCTCGCGGCGTGACAGGCCTTCGATGCGGCGGGTGAAGCCGGCGTTGACGAACAGCGCCTTGCGTCCGGTGACCGGATGGGTGCGGATCACCGGGTGGGAAGCCTTCGGGAACTCGCGCTGGGGCTTGTGGTCGCCGTACTGGCCGGTGTAGTCGGATTCGTGCCGGGCGGTTAGGCCGTCCAAGAGCCTGCGCATGGGCTCGCTCAAGGTGTCGTAGGCCTCGTACATACTGGCGAACAGCGTGTCGCCGCCCTGCTTCGGCACCGTCTCGAGATGCAGGATGCTGCCGAGGGGCGGCTCTTCGTCGGCGGAGACGTCCGAATGCCAGCCGGCGCCATTTTGCCGGAACGATTCCTTGTCCGTGTGGATCGCCATCAGTTCCGGATTGCCGTGCGCGTAGGGCGCGGCGGGGTGGATGTGCAGCTCGCCGAAGCGCCGCCCAAAGGCGAGGTGCTGCTCCGGCGTGATGCGCTGATCGCGCAGGAAGATCACTTGATGCGCCATCCACGCGGCGTGAATCTCCTCGAAGGCGTCATCGCTCAGCGGCCGCGCGAGATCGACGCCGTGCAACGTGGCGCCAATGGTGGGCGTCAGCAGCTCCACCTCAATGTGGCGATAGACCGGCCCAACGTCCATGTGACTCTCCTTGACTGGCTCTTGCGGGCAACTCGACGCAAGGGACGTGTGCCCCCTCCCATCACTTACCCCCTTGCGGGAGTCAAGAACCGTCAGGTTTCTCGGAGGGACGAGCCGCGCCACCATCACCCGGCCAAGCATACATTCTGACCGAGCACCCCCTAATGAATCGCAATGGGATTGATGATCATCTGCACCGCTCCCCGCACCTTCGCCTGCCCAAGCACGAACAGGAACTCGAACGCACCGTCGCGCACCAGCGGCCCGGTGTTCATCGTCTCCAGGATGTAGATGCCGTTCTCCTTCAGCAGGATGACGTGGCCCTGGAAGGGCCTGGTTGGATCCGGTGGCGGCACCACGTCGAGGCCCCAAGTGTCGGCACCCACGGCAACCACGTTCTTGTCTGCCATGTATTGCGCCACTTCCTCCGCCTGGCCCGGCTCCGCCGCCACCCAAACCTCCGGCTCGGCGACCAGCTTCGCGTCCGTCCAGCCGGTGTGGAACAGCACGACATCGCCCTCTCGAATCGGCGTGCCCTGCTTCTCCTGCACCGCCTCGACATCCTCCACGGTGAAGAGCTGCCCGGCCTCCATGCTGTCGACGCCAAAGTGACCTGCCATGTCGAGCACGACGCCGCGGGCAACGATCGGTGGCACCTTCTCGATGCCAAGCTTCGTCAGCCCCGTGATGCCGGCGAAGTCGCTGGCGTGGTTGCAGTTGTAGTAGGTGCCGTCGGGCCCGCCCAGATGCCCCAAGCCATCGAGCTGCGGCCCGATGCCGAACCAGCCCTGGAACACGTCGTCGTTGTAGGTGGCGTTGGGGAACGGGCGGTTGCCCTCCTGCTGGTTCGGCTGCACCACCTGCAAGCTCAGGCCGCGCGGTGCGAAGGCCGGCGTCGTCGAGTCGATGACGATACCGAGGCTATAGGTCTTGCCCGTCTTGATGAGCCTGGATGCGGCCAGCACCGACTCCGCCGTGATCAGGTTCGCGTTGCCAATCTCGTCGTCCGCTCCCCAGCGCGAGGGCTTGCATTCCTCCGCCCATGCCACGCCACCCACGCAAGCAGCCACCGCCGCTGCCGCCGCTGCCTTGTTCCACTTTCCGCTCACATCCGCCTCCTTCCCCTTCCGACCCCGTGGCCAGCCACGCAGCAGTTTTCGCGAAGTGGCAAGTCTGCCTCACCACTGCGAAGCGGCGCCAGCGCGCCCTGACGGGCGCGTCGGCAGTTGCTGCGCAACTGCCGGCCTTCGGGCTCGCTTTCGCTCGCCGCTTCGGCCAGGAGGCAAGCACCGTTCTACGGCGCTTGCCTCCTGGTGGTAGCATCGTTGCAAGCGTGTTCAAGGGCAAGAGGCAGCAAACGCGAAATGACCGAAACCGACGAGATTCTGTGGGAACGCAAGGGCGAGCAGGACGGCATCCTCTGGCTGACTTTGAACAGGCCCGAACGCCTGAACGCGCTGACGTTCCCGCTCCTGCGCAAGATGCGCGAGATCTGCGTGGACGCACGCTTCGACCGCACCGTGCGCTGCGTCGTCATCACCGGCGCCGGGCGCGGCTTCTGCGCCGGCATGGACATGATGGGTGGCAGCGGCAGTGGCAGCGACTCGAAGGCGGACGACGGCTTCGACATCGAGGGCTATCGCCTCAACTTCCGCCACGAAGCCGAGACCTACATCGCCCTGCGGCGCCTCGAAGTGCCCGTCATCGCCGCCGTCAACGGCCCCTGCGTTGGCGCCGGCTTCGATCTCGCCAGTCACTGCGACCTCGCAATCGGCTCCACCGCCGCCCGCTACCAAGTCGCCTACGTGCGCCGGGGCCTCTACGCCGACCTCGGCGGCTTCTGGTCGCTGCCGAAGATCCTCGGCTGGCGCAAGGCCATGGAACTGATGATGACCGGCCGCTTCATGAGCGCCGAGGAAGCCCACGAGGCCGGCTTCACCAACTACCTCGTCTCGCCGGAGGAATTCGACGACAAGGTCATGGAGCTCGCCCTGCAGGTGGAGGCGGGCCCGCCCATCGGCCAGAAAGTGGGCAAGCTGCTGGCCTACCGCACCGCCCACCTCGACTACGACACCGCCATGCAATGGTCCGAAACCGCCATCCCCCTCGTCGGCATGTCCCAGGACTTCGGCGAGGGCGTGGCGGCTTTCCGCGAGAAACGCGAGGCCGCCTTCAAGGGCCGCTGATTGCCCATGAAGGGAAGGCACCTCGCCCGCCACGCATGCAAGTCGCCGGTCCGACCCCAGGAGGAGGAGACGATGACCCCGTTCCACGACATCACCATGAACGCCATCACCGGCGAACCCCTGACGTTCTCCCAGTACAAGGGGCAAGCCTGCCTCGTGGTGAATCTTGCAAGCCAGTGAGGCATGACCGGGCAGTACGCAGGTCTGCGTACCCTTCAGGAGAGCGGCGCGGTGACAGTGCTCGGCTTCCCCTGCAACCAGTTCGGCCGCCAGGAGCCTTCAGCCGGGGAAGCATCTCCGACCGCTGACGCGCAAGGAAGTACCGGCATTTCTCCGTCGCCGGAGGCGTACTTCCATGCAAGTTCTCACTCCGGGCGCGGCCGGAGCGCAGACGCGCAAGGAACAACGAGTCTTCTCTACCTCATCGCATGTCGTATGCGATGGCCGTCTCGGGCAATGAGGCCGTGCAGGCAGTGGTGTCCATAGCCCGCATGCAAGTTTGGCCCGGACCGCAATCGGCGTTTGACACTGGTGGCGCGGAGCAATCCCCGACCCCGCATGGGAGACTGACGCTCTTGCCGCGGTCCTGCCCGAGAAAGCCCGCCCGGAGGTATCGGGGTGGATGTTGTTCCATGGGAGCCCGGCAGCAATGAGGAAATCCTGGAGTGCGCCCGCTTTCGCCACGACTGCAACTTCCAGCTCTTCGAGAAGGTGAAGGTCAACGGCACCGGCGCCTGCGAGCTCTACCGGTTGCTGAAGTCGGCGCAGCCAGGGCCCGATGGCCGCGAGGACATCCCGTGGAACTTCACCAAGTTCCTCGTCGGCCCCGACGGCAATGTGCTCACACGCTACGAACCCGGCGTGGCCCCCGCCAGGATCGGGCAGGACCTTCCGTCACGCCTTTGAATGCAGCCTTCGACACGCTCACATTGGATTAGGGGAGGAACACCATGCCGGCACTCGATGGCCTGCGCATTCTCGACATGACCCAATACGAGGCCGGCACTTCCTGCACCCAGGCCCTCGCCTGGCTTGGCGCCGATGTGGTGAAGGTGGAAGCGCCCGGCCGCGGGGACCCGGGCCGCGGTGCCAACGGCAACGCCGAGTACTTCGTCGTCTGGAACTCCAACAAGCGCAGCGTCGCCATCGACCTCAAGAACCCCCGCGGCCGCACCCTGCTCCTGGAAATGCTGCCGAACTACGACGTATTCGTGGAGAACTACGGCCCCGGCGTGATGGAGAAGCTCGGTCTCGGCTACGACGTGATGAAGGCCATCAAGCCCGACATCATCTACGCCCGCCTCAAGGGTTTCGGCCTCAGCGGGCCTTGGGCCGACTACAAGTGCTACGACATGGTGGCGCAATCGGCCGCCGGCGCCTTCTCCATCACCGGCGAACCAGACGGCCCGCCGCTGCGCCCCGGCCCCACCACCGGCGACGCCGGCACCGGCGTGCAGATGGCCCTCGCCATTTCCGCCGCCTATGTCCAGAAGCTCAAGATCGGCAAGGGTCAGATGATCGAGGTGTCGATGCAGGAGGCCATGACCTACTACCTCCGCACCGCCACCTCCGGCGGCAACTACGGCGAACGAGCCGCCCGCCGCTCCGGCAACGGCGGCCTGCCAACCATGACCCTCTACCGATGCAAGGGCGACGGCGCCAACGACTACGTGTACATCATGGCCGTCACTCCCCGCATGTGGGAATCCTTGGCCCGAGCGATCGACCGGGAAGACCTGCTCGACGACCCCCGCTTCAAGGAGCCAAGGAACCGCTACGCCAACGGCGAAGCCCTCAAGGCCGAAATCGAGACCTGGACCCTGGCCCGCGACAAATACCAGGCCATGCGCGAACTCGCCCAAGGCGGCGTCCCGGCAAGCGCCGTGCTCGACACCAGCGACCTCTACCGCAACCCCCACCTCGTCGAACGCGGCTTCATCCACGAAGTGGAACACGAAGCCCACGGCAAGGTGACCCTCCTCGGCTGGGCCGCCCGCATGTCCGAAAGCCACGTCCCCATCAAGGCCGCCCCCCTGCTCGGCAGCCACACCCGCGAAGTCCTGTCCGCCGACCTCGGGCTGGACACCCCCGCAATGGAAGAGCTCCTAACCGCCGGCATCGTCGGAGAAACCCCAAGCTCAACAGCGTAGACGACCCCCCGAAGGGGAGTCTGGCCCCTCCCGATCACGTTGAGAGTCCCAGTTCCGCGTGTGACCCGATGCGCACGAGTCGTAGTGTCCCGGCGTCGGGCTTCTCGTAGATCAGGACGAGATCTGGCCAGACGTGGCAGTCACGGAAGTCGCTCCAGGGACCGCTCAGTGCATGGTCGTGGTGACGTGCATCGAGGGGGATGTCGTAGGCGAGGGCGTTTCACGATGACGGCGAGCCGTTCATCGAGGTCGTTCCGGTGACGACCTCGGGACTCGCGTCTGTAGTCGCGCTTGAACCGGCTCGTCCGTTCAATCGTCCGCAGGACATGGAGACGACCCAGGCTGCCCCGGTGATCGCCGAAGTCCGGGCGGTCCGGGACCGTTTCGCCGCACGCGCCGACTACGACGTGGGCGCGATCTTCCGCAGGGTCCGCGAGATGCAGAACGAGTCCGAGCGCAAGCTCGTGCCGCGAGACCCCTCGAACCGCTACTGCACGCGGCGGGCGCTGAGCACGACCACGTCGGCGAGGGGCACGTCGGCCATGCCGTTGCGGGCGCCGGTGTCGGCGAGTTCGATCCGTTCCGCCACGTCGAGGCCGGCCACCAGCTGGCCGAACACCGTGTAGCCGGGCGCGTCGGCGGTGGCGTCGAGATGCACCAGCCCGCCACCGACCGGCATCTCCTCGGCCCGCTGCCGCTTGGCCAGGAACGCATTCCGCTCCGCCTCCCGCTGTCCTGCGAAGATGGCCTGCTCGCCCTGCGCGGCGCCGGCCAAATCCTGCGTCGCTGCGATCTCCGGAAGGGCTTCCGCGCCTGGCTCCAGCGCCTCGCCTTGACCGGCGTTTCCTGCCTCCTGCGCCAACGTTGGAAGCGCCGCGACGAGGAGCAACAGAGCCGCAACGGCAAGCCGAGATTGCCTCGAGCGTCGCATCAGCCCGGCGGCTCCGTCGCGTCCTCCGCGTCCTCGGCAGCGGCGAATTCCCCACGCAGCGACAGCCAGCCAGCGGTCGCCAGCAGCAGAGCCAGTGGCATGGCGATCACCGAGGCAAGCTTGTAGGTGACCCACGCCTCCTCGCTGAACTCCCACGCCACGTAGAGATTGATGCACCCGAAGAAGGCAAAGCCGATGGCCCAGATCCACGCCAGATCCCGCCAGCCGGACTTCGACAGCTTCAGGGCGCCGCCAAGCGAACGCTCCATGAAGTCGCCCCTGCCCACGAAGCGGCTGCCGATGATGGCGGCGCCCGTGAGCCAGCAGACGATGGTGGGCTTCCACTGGATGAAGAGCGGATTCCTGAGCAGCAGCGTCGCGACACCGAACACCATCACCACCCAGAACACGAACCACATCTGCCGCGTGATGGGCCATTTCCGCAGCCGGTAGAGCAGAAGCTGCGCCGCCACCGCCACCATGAGTGCCGCCGTGGCCACATAGATGTCGGCCAGGAAATATGCCGCGACGAACACTGCCACGGGGGCGAGCTCAAATGCCTGCTTCATGTCCTGACTGTCGCCTCCTCGTGCTTGTTCGCGCATTCGATGCCGCGAAAGGATGCGTTTTCCGTACAAGCGAGCGATCATAAGACATAACGCCCCACCAAGATGGAGTGGCACCGCCTTGAGCCAGTTCCTCGCTGTTCATCCGGAGCATCCGCAACCTCGGCTGATGAAGCGCGCCGCCGAAGCCTTGGCAACGGGGGGCGTCATCGCCTATCCCACCGACTCCACCTACGCGCTTGCGTGTCGGGTGGGCGACAAGGCCGCGGTGGAGCGCATCTGCCGCATCCGCCGGCTGGACCGCGACCACCTCTTCACGCTGGTGTGCCACGACCTTTCGCATCTTGCGACCTATGCCCGGGTGGACAACACGAGCTTCCGCTTCATCCGCCATCACATTCCGGGGCCCTATACGTTCGTGCTGCGCGCAACGCGCGAGGCGCCGAGGCGGCTGGTGCATCCCCGGCGTCGCACCATTGGCCTGCGGGTGCCGGAGAGCGCCATCGTCCGAGCGCTGATCGAAACCCATCAAGGCCCGCTCATTTCCACCACGCTCCTGCTCCCCGGCGACCAGGCGCCGCTGACCAACGCCGACAGCATCCGCGAACGACTCGAACGCGACGTCGATGCCATCGTCGACGGCGGCCATTGCGGCGTGGTGCCGACGACCGTGGTGGACCTCACGGAGGGCGAGGTGAAGACTGTGCGGGTGGGGCTTGGGGCATTGACCTGATGCGGGTGGGCGCTTTGGGGTCTCCTGAGGCCCGTTCCTCGCGCCTCCACCACTTGAATGCCACAGAAAGAACCCGCAAGACGATCCATCGCCGTTATACTCCCGTCAACCCGGTACGTGAATCTCGAACTTGACTAGCACCGACGCCAACCAGCGCGTTCTATCGGGAATGCGTCCAACGGGACGGATGCACATCGCCAACTACCACGGGGCGCTCAAGAATTGGGTGCGCCTGCAGCACGAATACGAGTGCTTCTTCTTCGTTGCCGACTTCCACGCCCTCACCACCCACTACCAAGACCCCCAGGACATCGAGCAGGCCACCTTCGACATGCTGGTGGACTGGCTCGCCGCCGGCCTCAATCCGTCCGCCTGCACGATATTCGTGCAGAGCAAGGTGCCGGAACATGCCGAGCTTCACCTCCTGCTGTCGATGATCACCCCCGTGAGTTGGCTGGAACGGGTGCCGAGCTACAAGGATCAGCAGGCGCGGCTGACCGACCGCGACCTCGCCACCTACGGCTTCCTCGGCTATCCCGTGCTGATGAGCACCGACATCCTCATGTACCGCGCCGGCAACGTCCCGGTAGGGGACGATCAGACCGCCCACGTCGAGATCACGCGCGAGATTGCCCGCCGCTTCAACCACATCTTCGGCCGCGAGCCGGAGTTCGAGAAGAACGCCGAGGAGGCGGTGAAGAAGATGGGGCGACGCGCCTCGCGCCTCTATCGCAGCGCCCGGCGCGACTATCTGGAGCGGGGAGACGGGGAAGCGCTCGAGCGTGCCCGGGCCCTGCTTGCGGAGCAGCAGAATCTTTCCATCGGCGACCGCGAGCGCCTGTTCGGCTATCTCGAGGGCAGCGGCCGCATCATCCTGCCGGAACCGCAGGTGCTGCTCACCGACACGCCCAACGTGCCGGGCCTCGACGGCGAGAAGATGTCCAAGTCCTACGACAACGTGATCCGGATGCGCGAGACGCCGGACGTGGTGGAGCGGCAGGTTCTCACCATGCGCACGGACCCTGCCAGAGTGCGCCGCGACGATCCCGGCGAGCCGGACAACTGCCCGGTGTTCGCCTTGCACGAGGTCTATTCGGACGACGAGGTGAAGACCTGGGCGGCGGATGGCTGCCGCAACGCCGGCATCGGCTGCGTGGACTGCAAGCGGCCGCTGATCGATGCCATCAACGCCGAGCAGGCGCCGTTCATCGAGCGAGCGGAGCAGTTTGAGAACAACCCCGACCAGGTGCGGGCGATCTTGCTCGATGGCTCGGAGGAAGCACGGGATCATGCCCGCCAGACATTGGACGAGGTGAAGGCAGCCGTTGGAATCAGCTACCGCTGACGCCGCGGGAACGGCGATGTCCGCCTCCGGCACTCCGGCCGCGCCGGGGGCGCGCGCCGCCCCCGAAAACCGGGGCCGAGTGGTGGCCATCGTCCGAGGCCAGGCGCTGACAAGGCTGCCGGCCGACCTCTACATCCCCCCAGACGCCTTGGCGGTGATTCTCGAAACCTTCGAGGGCCCGCTTGATCTCCTGCTCTACCTCATCCGTCGCCAGAATCTCGACATCCTGGAGATCAGCGTGTCCGCCGTGACGGACCAATACATGCGCTACATCAAGCTGATGGCGGCGCTGGAGTTGGACCTCGCCGGTGAATACCTGCTGATGGCGGCGACGCTCGCGGAGATCAAGTCGGGCCTGGTGCTGCCTCGGCCAGCGGCTGCCGAGGACGACGAGGAAGACCCCCGCGCCGAACTCGTCAGACGCCTGCGCGAATACGAGCGGTTCAAGGCGGCGGCGCAGAAGCTCGACGACGTGCCGCGCATGGAGCGCGACATGTATCTCGCCCGCGCCGCGCGCCCGCATGTGGTGGCAGAGCGAGCCGAGCCCGACGTGGCCCTCTCCGAACTTCTCGCCGCCTTCACCGAGGCGATGCAGCGAGCCCAACTCCATCGCCACCACGAAGTGACCAGAGAGCTCCTGTCGGTGCGCAAGCGCATGACCGAAGTGCTGGCGCGCCTCGACGATGCATCGTCTTTCGTCGCGTTCACGCGCCTCTTCAACCCCTCCGAGGGCCGCCACGGCCTGATCGTGACCTTCCTCGCGCTAATGCAACTGCTGCAGGACGGTCTGATCGAAGTGGTACAGTCCCGAGCCTACGCCCCCATCCACATCCGCGCCCAAGGCAATCCGTGATGGCCCGCGCAACCTCATCGCCTCCAGGGGCACGAGCCCCGCAACGCCATCCGTATCTCTCCCCCTTGGGGGAGGTCGAGGCGCGCCCCTCGCGACCGCAAGGTCTCTCGGAGGGGGCTAACACACGCCCCCAAACGCCCGGTTTCGTGCACTGCACCACCAATCTCGCTGCACCAACCCAAGAGGAGGCAGGGAAATCGAGATGAACCCCAGCCACATCAGGCGAGTTCTCGAAGCCGCGTTGCTCGCGGCGGATTCCCCCCTCAGCGAAAGTCGGCTGGCCGGCCTCTTCCTGGATGGGGAACTGCCGGAAGACGACCCCAAAGCCGCCATCCGCGCCTCGCTGGAGACCATCCGCGCCGGCAACCACGAACGTGGCTTCGAACTCGTGCGGGTGGCAAGCGGCTGGCGCTTCCAGATTCCGCAAGACCTGGCGCCGTGGGTGGGAAGGCTGTGGCAAGAGCCGCCACCGCGCTACTCCCGTGCCCTGCTCGAAACCCTGGCTCTCATCGCCTATCGCCAGCCGGCAACCCGCGGCGACATCGAATCGGTGCGCGGCGTGAGCGTCAGCGCCAGCATCATGCGCACCCTCTTGGAACGCGACTGGATTCGCGTGGTGGGCCAGCGCGACACCCCGGGACGTCCCACCCTCTACGGCACCACTCGCACCTTCCTCGACTACTTTAACCTCCGCCACCTCGACGAACTCCCACCCCTCGACGAACTACCCGGCTTGATGGACAGCACCACCGACGACCCCTTCCTGGAAGCGGCAGAACCGCCCGAAGCGGGAGAGGCCCCACCAAGCATCGAAACACTGGCCCCCGCCGCCGGCTGAAGCCGCATCGCCCGGCCCCGCGGGTTGCTCGACCAACTCGCGATATCCCTGCGCTTCCTACAGCACCACGGAGGCGAGATGCCTCCCTCCGAAGATGCCACCCCCTCGCATGTGGAGCCCTGTAACGCTTGAAGAGAAGGAGTCCAGGCACATGAATGATGACGATCTCGCGCCCGGGTGGGCAATGAAGGAAGTTGCCAACAGGTCATGGCCGATGCGCTGGCCGCGACGCTGGATGATGTGGGCATGTGCCGCCATCCTGCTGACAACGGCCACGTTTCCATCTGGTGAGGCTTTTGGGCTGGTTGGATCAGAGCGCTGCCGGAGCGAAAGACACTCCGGCAGCGCATCTCCCTTGACTCGGTCTAGCAGCCTGTCGGACTTCGGACGGCGCAAGCTGGCCGAATGCCGACAGGGTGACAGGACGGCTTGGGCTGGGGCAAGAAGCGTTGCCGAAAGGCAACGGTTCTTGTGGCGCTAGCAGTCAGACGGCACCAGCGATGCATCCACCTTGAGAATGCCCGACTTGGCCCGTTCGCGCACGGTCAGGGCGCAGCCCTCGTACTCGCCGCCGAACCGGGCCCTGATGTCATTGGCGGAGGTCGGATCGAGTGCGGTCACGACCGGCCGCGGTCCACAGACACGAGACAGTCCTCGCCGCACTCCCTGTGGAACTGGTCGGCGGCGTCATTTGCGCTCATGGCCATGGTGAGTTCCTGACGGCGGTGTCAGCCCGGATTACTCGGCGCTCTGGCGCCGCGCACCCGCATCCCCCGAACTGGGGACCGAGCCGCGTCCTCTGGCTCGGCGTCGATGGGGTCGAACACCTCGTCGTACCTGCCCCGCCGCCTGCCTGTCGACCGGTCCGGGCCTTGCCCGTGGATCGGTGGGGTTCCTTGCGGCCAGCTGCACGCTGGACACGCCCTTGGACGACGTTTGTCAGCCGGTAGATGGCGATGACCCACTGAGCGGCAGCTTGCTGTGCGCCATGGGCCGACATCCTCTAGCTTCTCAAGGTAGTCGGCCAATGCGGTGACCTTTTCGCTTTTTCGCTGAGGCGTGTTAACACGAATGGCCGGACACCGTGGTAAGGTTGGGCAACGCCCGGTTGGGTACGGCGAAGGGGTCTTGCCCTGGAACTCGCGCAGGGGCAGTTGAGAACCATGAAGCCGGAGATCTTCACGTTGCCCTGCTGGATCCACACCCGGACACGCCGCTGGTCGAAGAGGGGCGTGCTGGATCGGGTGTTCGGGCATCTCCGGAAAGGAGCAGGCCGCGCGCTTCGAGAAGCTCGATGTGCTGTACGTCGGCTTCCTCCGCATCGCCCTGATCGTCGAAGCCCTCATCCGCTGACTTGTGTTAACACGCCCCGGCCTCTCGCCGATGGGGTTGAGCCAGAGAGCTCCGCTGTGAAACGACATGACGATCATGGGCTAGTTCTCTGAACTGGAAACACCTTCCGTTTGCAGAGAGTCCCGCCGTTGCCGTGAATCCACGGAATCAAGGGACATATACGGGGCCCTTCTTTCCATTAAGGGCGATGTCGCGCCACTGGCGCCTGACCTTCTGCCGAGGTGACATGTCAGAAAAGCTGCAAAAGGCGCTCGCGGACCGTGGGCTCGGTTCGCGCCGCGAAGTGGAGCGCTGGATCGAAGCCGGCCGCGTGGCCGTCAACGGCGAAGTCGTCCGCATCGGTGCCCGCGTCGAAGCGGGCGATCGCATCGCCGTCGATGGTCAACAGGTGGCAGAGGCACCTTCCACCCACTGCCGCGTCCTCGTCCTCAACAAGGCCGAAGGCGTAATCGTCACTCGCCGCGACCCCCGTGGCCGTCCCTCCATCTTCGACGACCTGCCTCCCCTCGGCGGCGGGCGCTGGATCACCGTCGGTCGCCTCGACATCAACACCGGCGGCCTGCTCCTCCTCACCAACAGCGGCACCCTCGCCAACCGCCTCATGCACCCAAGCACCGGAATCGACCGCGAATACGCCGTGCGCGTCAACGGCCTCCTCGAAGACGAAGCGCTCGAACGGCTACGCACCGGCATCGTCACAGACGCCCGTGCCGAACGCTTCTCCGACATCCGCTACTACAACGGCACCGGCAGCAACCACTGGTACCACGTCGTTCTCATGGAAGGCCGCAATCACGAAGTCCGCCGCCTGTTCGCCGCCGAAGGCGTCCAGGTCACCCGCCTGAAGCGCGTCCGCTACGGCCCCGTCGCTCTCCCCTCATGGCTCAGGCGAGGCCAACGCACCGAAATGAACCTCGCGGACACAGCCGCGCTCCACCGCCTCTTGGGCCTTCCCCATCCCACACCGCGCCGCCGCCCCAGCGAAGCCCGCTCCGTTCTGATCCCCTACCCGTCCCTCACCCAACCGCAGGAGAGCCGACCATGATCACCGCCATGCCGAGAATCGCCATCGCCTTGCACGACTTCGAAGCCGGCATTGAGACCTTCCGGCAGCAGCTCGGATTGCCGGTCGTGGACCTGAGTTCTGGCAGTGTCGACAGCCTCGGCGCGAAACTCGCGATGTGCGTGCCCGAAGGTGGCAGCAACATCGAGCTGATGTCGCCGGCGAACCCCGCTGCGCCCCTGTCCGAAAGCCTCACGCGCTTTCTGCAGCGACGTGGCGAGGGCCTGTTCGCACTCATGCTCGAAGCGCCGAACCCGGACGAGGAAGCCACACGGCTCGCCGAACGCGGCCTGAACGTCCTGCCCCTGATGGAGGGCGCAAGTGGCCGCGACGTGCATCCGAACTCCACCCACGGCGTGTTGATTCGCGTCTATCCCACCAACTCGTTCGCGGGAGCAACCTCGCCGAGCAGGAGCGGCCTCTCCGGCATCATGCGCACAGTCGTCGCGGTGCGAGACCTGCGCCACGCCCGCACGGTCTATGAAACCGGCCTCGGCCTCGCCTGCGATGCCGAACATGACGACGAGTCACGCGGCGTGCGCGGCTTCCTCTGCAGACCACCCGCTGGCGGCGCCATCGAGTTCGTCACGCCAACCGACCTCCACCGCCCCTTCGCCAGCGAAGTCGCCACATTCCTCAAAGACCGCGAGGGCCTCTACGCACTCACCCTCCACGCTGAGGAACCCCGCCAACCCATCACGATTTTCGGCGCCCGCATCCTCATCGAACAGCCCCGATCAAGGTTGGCCTAACCCGCTACGGCAGGAGGACGTTGGCTGTCCGCCGCCGGCCCGGCATCGAACGTACGGGGTGTGCGGGGGAGAGGCATGCCTCCTTGAGAACGCGGATCCCCAAGTGGTTGTCAACGCCCGGCGGCTGGGCGCCAGCGAATCGGATCTGCTGAACGCCTATCCTTCCCTACGCAACGAAGATCTGTCCCAATGCGTGGACATGCCATGAGGGCACCGGGAGGAAAATCGACCGCCTCGTGAAGGAGAGCGGGAGAGACTAGCCCGTGGCCCACCTATACGCGACGCGGATGAGAACGTGCCCCTGCCGGTCGTCGAGGGATGATTGCGAACTCGGGCACGATGTCCTGACCGTCGTGGGGGAGGACGGAAAAGGTAACCGCAGGTGCCCCAACGCGCAGGTTCTCCGCGATGCTGCCGCGTCCGGTTGAGCTGTCGTGACTCTTAACCAAAGCCAACCGAAGCACTTCCGCCGCCTGCATGAGGGTGCGAACCACGCTGGCGTTGTCCTTTGCACTTGCGACCCCGACTTCAGCGGCCAGGCGCTGCGAATTCACCATTCGGCTTGCAGCCGTGACGGGCGGGCGGCAGCTTGGCTCCGGGTGTACCGGCCTCCGAGCTAGCGCGCCCTTGCAGGCGCGTCGGCAGTTCGCTTCGCGAACTGCTTGGCCTTCGGGCTCGCATTCGCTTGCGCCTTCAGCCAGGAGGTAAGCGCCGTAGAACGGCGCTACCTCCTGGTTTAGGGCTGCGGCAAGGCCGAGACGTTCGTCAGGCGTCCTCCCGCACCCTCGATCAGGCTCATCACCGTGAGGCGCTGATTCGAGCGAATGGTCAGGCGCCAGTCGCCTTCGCCGTCGCCGAGTGCGCCCATCAAGCCGTCGCCTCCTTCTTCGAGCGTATGGGTGTCCACCATCATGGTCGCTCTCGGCCCGAGCCTCAGCTCGACCGCGCTGCCCGGCACGGCGCCGGTGTCGTCGGTCCCCTCGATGCGCACATGCGCCATTCCCCTGGTCGGGTTGGTGAGCCGGAGCATCCCCCGGCCGTGCTCCATGGCGGCACTCAGAAACGCCACCGCGTTGTAGCCAAGCCCTATTAGCCCTACGCGAGGAACGACCTCATGCATGCTGGCGAGACCGCCCCCGGGCGTGCGCACATACGCCAACGCCCTGAGGGGCAAAGTGCTGGTCAAATTCAAGCGCCAATGTCCCATGCCTGCGCCAATGCCGCCGGAGAGCCCTGCCGAACCGTTACCCATTTCGAGGTCGCCACTGTCGAAGTGGGCCACCGCACCGGCGCCGATCGTCAGGGTGGCGGGTCCGTAGGATCTGCCGGCGTCGTTGAACGCCTCGATGGATACATCGACGGCGCGGGATCCGCGGTTGACGATCCGCGCCAGCCCTTCGCGCATGTGCATGTCCGATGCGGATGGGAGCAGCGGCAGTTCATAGACCACCGGATAGCGGCCAGGCGTTGCACGGGCAAGCAGGGCCATGCCAACCATGTCAACATGCTCCCGGCCCATGTCGGAAAGGATCTTGGCGAGGCCCGAGCCCGGATAGTGGGCGCAGTAGGGGCTCATGCTGTCGGCCGTGTTGCCGTCGCCAGCAGCCACGCGCATCAGGCGACAGTCCAGCGACTCCCACCACGCCCCCACGCTGGCAAAGCCACCGCTGCCGTAAATGGCCGCGGCGGCCTCATCGACCAGCATCCGGGTCGCATCATCCAAGCTGCCGTATGGATTCTTCGCGGCCGCTTCCTGATCGGCGGTCGCACTGTCGCCGAAAAGCGCAGCCACCATCTGCTCGCCGTTGAGCGTGTTCCACCAACGCATGGCCATAGCCTGTGCCGGAGGCAGGAACATGCCGGGTTCTTCGCGTCCGAGCAGCGCCGCACCGACGGCATCGACGTGAGCCAGTGCCGTCGATCCGAGGATCTTGGCGGCACCGGAGCCGGGGTAGTGAGCGCAGAAGGGGCTGCTGCTGTCCGCCGTGTTGCCGTCGCCGGCGGCGATGCGCATAAGGCGACAGTCCAGCGTCTCCCACCAATCGCCGACGCTGGTGAAGTGGCCCTCGCCATACAGTTCGTCCGCCGCATCGTTGACCAGCATCTTGGTCAGATGTCGAGGCCGGCGTACATCTTCTTGGCCGCAACCTCCTGCGCCATCGTCGCGGAGTCGCCATGCAGCGCCGCCACCATCTGCTCGCCATTGAGCGTGTTCCACCAGCGCATGGCCATCTCATCATCGTATGTCTGCGCGAGCGCAGGCTGCGAGACCGCCGCCAGCAAGGGCAACGCGCACGCGAGGGTGGGAAAGGGGTTGAGCCGTCGCATCGTTGCGATAACGTGCTTCATTCTTCGGAACATCCGTCATCCCTCCAAAGGCTCGGAAGTCGAGTGGTGCAAGTAGAGTTGCAGTTTCCGTAGGCAGGGTCAACTGCTTTGCGTGTGCGTTAGTTTGCGTGCGCGTTAGGCCGTGAGCAATCTCCAGGAGGCAAGCGCCATCGAACGGCACAGTCCCATGGCACGGCCTGTCCCACCGAGGAAACCGTCGTTCATCTTCGCAGGGTTGGACGCCGCGCAGATCGGCACGGGCCGTCCTGCTAGCATCCTGCCATGGACCGGCGCAGGCTTCCCATCGGCATCCAGACCTTCCGCGAGGTGCGGGAGGACCGCTGCTACTACGTCGACAAGACGCGCCACATCGAGCGCCTGCTGAAGGGCGGCAAGCACTACTTCCTTTCGCGCCCGCGGCGCTTCGGCAAGAGCCTGTTCCTCGACACCCTGAAGGAGCTGTTCGAGGGCAGCGAGGGATTGTTCGAGGGACTCGGCATCCATCGGCCGTGGGACTGGTCAGTGCGCCACCCGGTGGTGCGTCTGGACTTCTCCTCGGGCAGCTTCGCGAGCGCCGACGACCTGCACGCGGAGGTGACGGACCAGCTTGACGTGATCGCCGTGGATGCCGGCATCGAGCTTGCCGGGCGCACGGCACCGATCCGCTTCCGCCAGCTGATCCGGGAACTGCACCGGAGCAGCGGGCAGCGCGTCGTGGTGCTGGTGGACGAATACGACAAGCCGATCCTGGACGCGCTGGAGGATCCAGACCTCGCGCGCGCCAACCGCGACTACCTGCGCGGCCTCTACTCGACGCTGAAGTTCGCCGACGCACAGATCCGGTTCAGCTTCATCACCGGAGTAAGCAGGTTCTTGCATGGAAGTACGCCCCCAGCGATGGGGGAATTGCCGGTACTCCCTTACGCGTCAGCGGTCGGGGATGCTTCCCCGGCTGAAGGCTCCAAGGTGAGTCTGTTTTCGGGACTCAACAACCTTGCCGACATCACCCTCAACCCAGACTACTCGGCAATCTGCGGCTATACGGAGGATCTCGACGCAGTGTTCGGCCCCGAGCTGCCGGGGCTGGATCGGGAGGCGATCCGGGATTGGTACAACGGCTACTCGTGGCTCGGCGAGGAGAGGGTGTACAACCCGTTCGACATCCTGCTGCTGTTCAACAGCCGCCAGTTCAAGGCGCACTGGCTCGAGACGGGGACGCCGACGTTCCTGGTGGACACGCTGTTCCGGCGGCGGGTGCGCTCGGTGGACCTCGACGGCATGCTTCCGAGCGGCGAGCTGCTGTCGAAGTTCGACGTGGACGACATCGCGCCCGAAGCGCTGCTGTTCCAGACCGGCTATCTGACGATCCTGCGAGAGGAGCCGCGCGCCGGGGAGACGTTCTACCGCCTCGGCTACCCGAACCGCGAGGTGCGCCAGGGCCTCAACCGCAGCCTGCTCGACCGCATGGTCGGCGATTCGTCGCGGCGGGCGGCGCACAGCGTGCGCCTCTACGACCTGCTGGAGGCGGACGACATCGAGGGAATGCGCGAGCTGTTCCACGCCTTCTACGCGAGCATCCCGCATCAGTGGTACACGAACAACGACATCGCCGACTACGAGGGCTTCTACGCGAGCGTCTTCTACTCGTACTTCGCCGGGCTCGGTCTCGACGTCATCGTCGAGGAAAGCACGAACCGCGGCAGATTGGACATGGCCGTGCGGTTCGAGGACCGGATGTACATGTTCGAGTTCAAGGTGGTGGAACAGGCCGGCGATGGCTCGGCAATGACCCAGCTCGTGGAGCGGGGCTACGCAGACAAGTACCGTTCGCTGGCCGCGCCGATCCACCTGGTCGGCGTCGAGTTCAGCAGCGCCTCGCGCAACGTGGTGGCGTTCGAGCACGCCGCCGCCTGACTGCCGGAGCCGCCAACGGCGAGTCGGGCATGAAGTTCGGCGCCCCGCGCAGCAAGCATGTGAGGGGGCGTGTATGGAGGGCGAGACGCCCTCCCCCTGGAGACTGTAGGCGCGAACGGATGGAAGCGTGGCCCCCCTCCCATCACTCCCCCTGAGGGGGAGGAGTCGAAGAAGCCGCCTTCGGCTCTTTCGAAGAGGTAGGCTGTGCCAATGACCGCGCCGCCCATATAAAGGTGCAAGCCCTGGTCGGGCGCCAGCTTCGTTCCTGCTATGCTCCGCCGGCATGGACACTGCCTGCCTGAAGCATCGCCTCACCGACGACGAGCGCCGCCATTTCGACGAGCGTGGCTATCTGATCGTTCGCAATGTGCTGCCGCCGGACTTGATTGCGGAACTCTCCGAAGCCGCCGACCGCCTGGACGCCGAGTTCCGCCCCAAATGCGAGCCCAGCCAGCCGCTCAACCGGCTCGACTTCATCGGCTACGACCCGGCCTTCCTCAAGCTGCTCGAATGGCCCAGGACCATCGCCCGCGTCATCGACATCCTGGGCTGGCACATCCAGCTCTACCATAGCCATGCCATCATCACGCCGCCGATGCCGGCGGACTATGTGCCGTCATCGAAGCGGCTCGGTTGGCATCAGGACAGCGGACGGCTCAACATCGACATCGAGTCGGATCCGCGCCCACGCATTTCGCTGAAAGTGGGCTTCTTCCTCACCAGCACCTTGGAACCGAATCGGGGCAACTTCCACGTCGTGCCGGGCAGTCACCTCTCCAATGCGCTGGAGTTTCCGCAGGAAGGCGAAGAACATCCAGACGCAATGCCGGTGCTGGCGGATGCCGGCGATGCCGTCTTCTTCGACCGCCGCCTGTGGCACGCCGCCGGGCGCAATCGCTCCGACGTGACGCGCAAGGTGCTGTTCTATGGCTACGGCTACCGCTGGCTGCGGCCCCGCGACAACATGACGGTTGGTCACTATCTCGAAGACGCAGACCCGATTCGCCGCCAGCTTCTCGGCGCCAGTCCCAACGGCGGCTTCGGCTACACCTCGCCGGCGGACGACGACGTTCCGCTCAGGGCCTGGGTGCGCGAGCATCTCGGCGAGGACGCCGTGGTTCCATAGCGCCGCTTTCGAATCGTGCGCCGAACCAGCACAACGCACATCATCCGGGGGAAACCATGCTCACCATCTATCACGTCAAGGGCACCCGTTCGGTGCGAGTCATCTGGGTTTGCGAGGAATTGAACGTTCCTTACGAGGTGGAGGTCATCGACTTCTCGCCGGAATACCGCGCCAGCCCCGAATGGCGCGCAAAGAGCCCCACCGGCAAGGTGCCGGCGATGACCGACGGCGACCTGACCATGTTCGAATCCGGCGCGATGGCCGAGTACGTGCTCGACCGCTACGGCTACGGCAAGCTTCAGCCGGCGCCAGGGACGATGGCCGCCGCCCTTTGCCGGCAGTGGTGCTGGTTCGCCGAGGCGACCTTCGCCCGCCCCTTGGGCGAGATCGTCAACCACCGTCGCGTGGCGCCGAACGGCGAAGTGGTGGAGTTCGTGATCGAGGACTGCAAGGCCAGGGCCCGCACCTGCATCGACGCCATCGAGGGTGTGGTGTCCGCGTCCCCCTACCTGATCGGCGGCTCCTTCGGCATCGCCGACATCATGAACGGCTACACGCTCATGCTGGCCGACAACTTCGGCGTGCTCACCGACGACCATCCACACACGATGGACTACTACCGCCGCCTCTGTGATCGCCCCGCGTTTCGGGCGGCGCGAGGCGCCGGCTGAGGCCACCAGGTTCAATTGGAAGGGGCGATCCGCAAGAGCAGCCCCGGCTTCCTGCAATGGGCAAGCCAAGCTCCACTGACCTTCCAGTGGAGCCTGTCGCACTCGGCGTGGTTCCATGCGTCAGGCCTGCAGGACCAAAAGCATGACCTACCGGGAACGTCGACCGTTGCTCGGACTTTGCCCTGACCAACCCACACCGGCCAGGAGCCGTAGGCTGCATGTGCGTTGGCAAAGCGCAGCGAACCGCGCCATCCGTGCGTTCGTCACGAGGGCCTTGATCTCCGCCCTTGTCTCTTTTCTGATCGTCACATCGTCTGTCGCGGGCTTCGACTCGCATGCTCGACCTGTGACCGAGCCCGTCATTCGCATCGCAGCAGCCTATGCCACCGGCCACCTGCGCGAAGCCTGGAATGGCTATCTTGCCGTGATCTCGAGTGTCGAACAGGAAGCTCGCGACGACCTCCTGCACTGTGTCAGTGGACGGGAATGTCCGAATGTGTGGCACCTTGCCACAGTGGTTTCTGTCTCTCGCAAAGAGGCATCCTCCATCGCGTCTTGGTGCAGGTCCCGCCGGGCATACTGCGACTCATTGGGTGTGCCCGACAGCTTGGCCCCGCTTGTCCGAAACGATAGAACACCCGAAGACGGCACAATGCTATTGGCCTCAGGAGGGGACGCTCGCAACATCTATTGCCACCTGAGGCCGCGCGTTCGGTTCTCTTCGGGGGGCTTCACGGCTCGGGCCCTGGTTGACACTGCCTCGACGCATAACATGGCCTTCTCTCCACGTGCGCGAGAGTCGCTCATTCATGCCGGTCGTCCATTCACCGAGACGACCGTGCGAACCGGCAGGGACGTCGTAACGCAGGCATCGGTGGTCATCGCGCCGTCAATGAACATCGGAACCCTGGAATACCGTCTCATGCCGTTCTTGCTCGACGACATCGAAGTCAAGGCGCACTCAAGTCCACAGAATGTCGATACGATAGGCATTGCCACGCTTTGCGACACGAAGCGGTCTGCTTTTCCTGGCGGGAGAACGACGTATCAGTACCAACGAACGACGGTTCACCCGGATCCGCCCTTTACGACGTTCCTCTCCAACTTAGCCGCACGCCTTCAGCCGATTGGGCGGAGACATTCGTCCGAACTTGGGATCGCCCCCCAAGTTTCTCGACCATGCACCGCCCTGGCATCGCGAGCGTCGCCGGGGATAGAATTTGGCTACGTGGAACCACCATCGAAGAGATAGACAAGTACCACCTCACCACGCTCAAGCTCTGCGTCGAACGCACCAACGAGTTGTGCAATGCCATGGTCCGCCACGCACAAGCCGAGCGCAGAGCGAGGAAGTCACGCGAAGAAGAACATCGGCAGCAAGTTCGCGATTCCGCGAAACGCCTGAAGTTCGACTAGGGCGTGTTCACACTGTCGCAGTGCATCGACGATGAGGACGAAGACGATGAAGCCGAGGAAGATGATGTCGAGTTTCTCGAAGCGCGAGAAGATTCGGCGGAAGCCCTTGAGTCGCCGGAAGAGGCGCTCGACCTCGTTGCGCCGCTTGTACAGCTCCTTGTCGTACTCCCAAGGGTCGAGGCGGTTGCTTTTCGGCGGGACCACGGGCACGAAGCCGAGCTCCAGGACCAGTTGACGGGTGGCGTTGTCCTCGCATGCCCGATCCATGATCATCGCCGGGTTGTTCGCGGGCTTTTCCAGTTGGTTCAGGAGCTTGCGGCCTTCCGGGGCGTCATGGGCGTTGCCGGGGGAGAGTGTGAAGGCAACTGCCGTTCGAGCATCCGCGGCAACCACGTGAATCTTGGTGTTCCATCCGCCACGGGACTTGCCGATGGATTGCGGACCGTTTTTCTTCGCGCGCCGGTGCCGTCCGGATGCACTTTGACGCTGGTGCTGTCGAGCCCGAGCGCCTCGACCCCGATGCGGACGATCTGGTCTCTTTGCAGTTGTTCGAACACGCGATCGAGCACGCCCTTCTTCGACCAGCGATTCATTCGTGTGCAGATCGTGTGCCAGTTGCCGAACCGCGCCGGCAGGCCGCGCCACTTGCAGCCGTGTTCGGCCACGTGGAGGATCGCGTTCAGCACTTGCAGATTCGACAGGCTGACGTTTCCCCGCTGTTTCGGGAACAGCGGCGCGATGCGCTCGTATTGGCCCTCTGTGAGTTCCACCTGTTTGATTCTCCTACCTTTTCCCGCGTGGGACGACGGGGTCGGAGAATGGCACATTCAGGGGTATTTGTGTGAACACGCCCTAATGCCTGCAGGCTGTCCGCAAGTGAGCGTCGGGGACTACGCGTGAGCCGCCCCGGGCGAAACAGGGTCCGATCCGCTAACTCTTGCAGTTGTAACCTCTCGCGACTTCCGGTGTGCTCCTCGGCGGCCAACCCTCAACAAATGCCGATAGTCGCTCGTCATCGGCCATCCCGTGATTCGCATTCTTGATCGTGTACGCCGGGCCCGTTTGCCCGACCGATCGTCGTACCCCCAACCCCACACTCTCCAGCTTCTCCCGCACCCGTGCCTGGCTCGTGTAGGTCACGGAATGCAGGTTGGGCTGCCGGTCCAACAGGTCCGATGTCATATAGTCAAGCCCGATGCCCCCCTCGCCCTTTTCCCTGAGCCCCGCCAGTTGCTCCTCGGTCACCTCCGCCAGATGGCAGCAAAGTATTCCCGGTGAGCGCCCCTCGAACTGATTCTTTGAGGACTCCCGCAGCATCCTGTGTATAGCCCTGAGCACTCGATCCTCCACCCTGCTCTCGACGGCCACCACAATTGCACTCTTCGGTGGTTGCACGTACACCAGCGTATTCTTGTTCACCAACCCGAAATGCCTCGCCAAATCCGCCGCGATCCGCTCCTTGTCCACGCCACTTGCCGAAGCCCAGCCAGCCGCAACCCGCGCCACATCGAACTCGCCGACTTCGACGCGGCAACCATCGTCTTCCAAGTAACCCAAACCCCTCACCATCGCCCGACCGAGCAACGTGCAGAGTCGCGCCTGAACGTCCTCGCGACTTTGCAGCCTTCCCGGCAGGATCAGCCGCAGGAACAGCCCTGTGTTGAGGTTGCCGAGGTGGGCGAGCATGACCGGGGTCACACGATCACCCAGCGCGAAGTGCCTTTTCTCCAGCACACGGTCGGCGATCCAGGTCCGGTCGAGGATCCGGACGTCGAGACCCCACTTCATTCCGGAGGTCGTCCTCCAGATCGCCGCGGGCTCGGTCGGGCACCTGCTGGTTGGTGACGAAGTACGCGACCGTGTACCCCCGGCCGGTCGCCGCAATCTTCCTGACGTCCTCCCGGACCTTCGGTCGCCAATCCTTCTTTGCGCTGAACGCGAACGCCCAGCGTTCCCTAGCCGCCCTCCCGGGGTCGCCGACGTACCAGCGCTCGGCGATCGCCTCCGCCACCGGGAGCGTCTCGGAGTCCACCTTGCTGTCCCCGCCTCCGGTCGGTCCGGTCTGCGTGATCAGGTTCGGACAGATCTCCATCTCCGCGAGCCGTCGACAGAAGTGCTCGAACGCCACCTCCTCCTTGCGTTCCGTGACCTGCGCCAGGACGAAGTGCAGGTAGGCGGTGTCCACCTCAGGTTCGCGCTCCGTCGCGGAGTCCGAATACAGGTCCGGACGGCGGGCCCGCATGAAGTCTCGCGGACTGAACCTCCGGACCGCACCGACTTCTACAGTCTCCCAACGGACTCCGTCGCCGACGGTGGCCGCCGCCTTGTGCTCGTCCATTTCCTTCGGTGGCGGCAACCGTTCGCCCTTCTGCGCCGCCGCCTGCAGGTGCACGGCCACGGCCGCAGGCGTCCGTCGGACCGCTTCCTCTACCGTCGGCGCAACGACGATGCATCCCGGAACATCCGGCACGCGCACGGTCGCAGTCCCGCCGGCATCCACGGCGATAGCAATGGGGTACTTTACGGTCGACTGTTTCCTGCCCGCTTCCATTTCCTGCCCTCATGAGTCACAAGCCCGACCCGGAGGGGCGATCCTTCGGGCCGGGCTGTCGTACTCCGTACCGAGCCTCGGCACGCCGAGTCTCGGCCCTCGCGGGCTTCCATCCCTATCGCGGCGACCGGTGATTTGGCCCGACCGCGTCGGATCGCCGAGCACCCGTCGGTGCGCTACGGATACGCTAGCGGCCGTACTATACGAAACGCGACCACACGCGGCCAACGCCATGCGCTGCTCGCGACATCCTCGCGTTCGTGTCGGACGACCTTCTCACCGCTGCGATGCTCCAATGCGAGCTACCCGCTCGGCGCAACCGGTCCCGAGTCCACGCCTAACACCCGCAGGTAATGCAGGCACGCGATGCCGCCGATTTGACTTATTTCATTATTTTTCATATTTTCACCAAACGATGAAAGAGGCCGTGGCACAGAAAGAACTCGAAGCGACCGCCATGAGCGCCGTCAGCGATCTACTGCGTTGCCTCCCTGCCGCCAAGGTTGCCCCGCTCGCTGCAACCCCTCGGACGAGCCACGACCCTCAGGTTGACGGATTGATCCAAGTTTACTACGGCGGGGTCAACCGGCTGCTCGTCATCGAGGTCAAGGCGCACGGTGCCCCTCGGTTCGTGCGCTCGGCTGTGTACCACCTGGAGAGCTGTGTGGCGCGCATTCGACAGTCTCCCGCGCAACGTGCCGAGCAGGTCGTACCGATGCTGGTTTGTCCCTACCTTTCCCCCGAGTCGCGGGCGATCTGCCGAGACTACGACGTCGCCTACCTCGACCTCGAAGGCAACGCCCGTCTCGTCTTCGACGGCGTCTACATCGACCGCAGCGTATCCTCGAGGCCGAAGCCCGAGACCCGCGCCCTGCGCTCGATCTTCACCCCGAAGGCGGCCGCCATCCTGCGGGCCCTGCTGCGGGAACCGGACCGGCCCTGGCTCGTCACCGATCTCGCGGCGAGCGCCCACGCAAGCCTCGGCCATGTCAGCAACGTCTGCAGAGCCCTCCTTGAACGGGAATGGGGCGACAGGCGGGACGACGGCATCGTTCTCACCCAATCCGATGCCCTCATTCAGACCTGGCGCGAAAACTACCGCCGGCCGCGGGGCGAACGGTTCGATGCATACACGCATGTCCACGGCCGGCAGCTCGACGACCTGGTGCGCAGAGCGCTCAATGCCCGATCCGGCTCGCCGCGAGCCATCTACGCGCTGGCATCCGCCGCGCAGTGGATCGCCCCCTTCAGCCGGGACCCAACCCGCGCGTTCTACTCCGACGAGGCGGGTGCAAAGGTCTTGCGGGAGACGTTGGACGTCAGACCCGTGGGCACGGGCTCCAACGTCGTTGTTCACGTCATCACCGATCACAGCATCTTCGACGATGCGGACGAGCCGCTGCCGGGCCTCTTCTGCACCAGCCCCATCGTCACCTATCTGGACTTGTGGTGTGGCAACGACCGCGAGCGGGAAGCCGCGGAACATCTCGCAAGGAAGGCGCTGCCATGGATCCCGTAGAACCCCAGTCCGCGAGCGACTACGACGACCGGACCACCGCCGCGGTCAAGAGCGTCCTGGTCGAGATCGGTCAGATCCTCGGCAGCTTCGAGGGTAAGTTCGCCGTCATCGGCGGCGCCGTGCCGTGGCTCCTGCTGAGCCAGGCGGAAATGCCGCATGTCGGCACCGCCGATGTCGATCTCGCCCTCCATGCCGAAGCCCTGGGCGACGGCGAGTACGCGCGGCTGGTCGAACTGCTCCAGCGTCAGGGCTACCGGCAGGCGCCCGACCTGCGCCGATTCCAGCTCGCCCGCACAGTCCCGGCGCACGTCGACGGGCCGCCCATCGACGTCGTCGTCGACTTCCTAATGCCCAGGGACGCGGTGATCGCCAAGAGCAACCCGCCCCTCGTCAGCAACTTCGCGGTCCAGCGCGCCGACGGAGCCGAGCTGGCGTTGAATTTCTACCAGATGGTCGCCATCGATGGGGACATGCCGGACGGCGGCCGCAACCTCGTGTCCATCGCCGTCGCGAGCATCCCCGCACTGCTCGCCATGAAGGGCTACGCGATCGCGAAACGCCAGAAGCCGAAGGACGCCTACGACATCTACTACTGCGTACTCAACTATCCCGGCGGTGTTGACGGCCTCGTCTTGGCCACCCTGCCACTCCTCAAGGTCGACATCGCCAGAACGGGCTACCGCAACATCGCCGGTAAATTCCGCACCGTCGACGACTACGGCCCGGTCTGCGTTCGGCGGTTCGTGGACGGTTCGCCGCTCCTCGGCCAGCGGACGCCCGATCAATGGCAGCAGGACGCTTTCGGCCAAGTCGACGCTTGGCTCGTCCGACTTGGCTTGAGGTGACGCATGCCCACCACCTCGCCAAGACACATCCGCACAATGGACATGCCGGTCATCGACAACGTGTTCGGCATGGGAGACGGCTACGTCCTGAATTTCTCCAACCATACGTTCTCGCAGTTCTTCGCCGAAGAGCTCGGAGTCGACATAGACCAACCCCACTGGTCCGTGAACGGCAGCAGCAAGGCGAAGCGCCTGCGCACCTACCTGCGCCAGGCAGATCGCGAGACCGCGTTGCGAACGCTGCTGGCGTTGTGGGAGTACCGCGAAACTAGCGGGCTGGCCGTGGACCACCCCGCGATCGGGGAAGACGGGCGTACCGCATTCTTCCGAATCATAGAGCGCCTCGGCGGCACGCCGCCGGCATCTGCCACTCCCGACACCGATCATGCCCACAGGCGCCCGGATCCGAACCTGGCCAACGAACTCGCGGCGCGCCTGATCACGGTCTCCGGCATGGATCCGCAACGGCGCGGCTACGCGTTCGAGAAGTTCCTCAAAGACGTCTTCGACGCCTTCGGTTTGGCTGCTCGCGCATCGTTCCGTCTGCGAGGCGAGCAAATCGACGGCAGCTTCTCGCTGGATCAGGAGACCTACCTGCTCGAAGCGAAGTGGACAAACGCCCCGGTCGACGGGGCGACGCTCCGTGCATTCAACGCCAAGATCGAAGACAAGGCGAGGTGGTCGCGCGGTCTCATGGTCAGTCAAAGCAGCTTCACGGCCCACGGCCTCCACGCACTGGGGCGCGGCAAGAGCGTCATCTGCATGGACGGACTCGATCTCCACGACACCTTGACGCGGCGACTTGACCTGCCGTCTGTCATCGCCGCGAAAGTACGGCGGGCCGCCGAGACAGGCATGGCGTTCGTGCCCGTGCGGGACCTGGATCTCCCTCCGCAGAGGTGAACGCTCCCGAGGCCTCCACCTCCTCCGCCCGTCTCCAGATCGCCGTCCAACTGAGCCGCCGCGACCTTGCGCCGGTTCGTCCGTTCGCTGACCCGGACGCACCTGCCGATCTCCGCCTTCGACATCACCTGATCCAGACAGTGCTTCAGCCGTATCCTCGTCCCTGTCCGTAAATGCGATGCCGTCCCGGCCCTGCTGCTCATTCGAGCATCGTTGACGACGCCACGCCCCCTTTGCCATCGCACCCGGACACTTCCGGTTCCCAGAAAGCGGCAGTTTACGGTTGTCACCACTACCCCAATCTTCCCACCCAAAGGTCCCGCGCTATACTGGTATGTCGGTCGGCGGCGCGCGAATCAACAAGCTATTAGCCTACGCAACCCCAGCCAATCAAGCCGCCAACATGGACCAGCCAGATGACCAAGCGCGCTTCAGTCGCAGATCACAAGAACACTAGAATGCCGAGCGTTCTTGACAGGGAGCTTGACGACACGGCCAAGGATGCCTTCGGCCATCAGCAATACGCGGATGCCCTCAGGGACCTCATTGAGTCGCCTTCGAATGGCCCCCCCTTCAGCATTGGCCTGCTTGGCCCTTGGGGTACGGGCAAGAGTACGATCAAAGAGTTCTATCGACGCGGCATCGAAGCCGACAAATCCGGTTCGCCCGGCCAACGAAGGGCCGACCACATCCGCGCGATCACCTTCAACGCGTGGCGGTTCGGGAGCGAGCACGACCTGAAACGATCGCTACTCCGGGAAGCTTTCCGCCAACTTGGAGGCGATGAGGCGGTGCTGCGCAGCGAACTCTTCGAGCAGGTCAACAAAGTCGTCCAGAAAAAGCGTCCCTTCAGTGACTGGGCTGGCGAAGCGTTCGGCCAAATCTTAGGTTCAGCAGTCCTATTCCTCCTGATCTTCCTGGTGGCGCCGTTCGCCTCTTTCTCACTTATTCAGTTGTCCGGTATGACAGACCAGTACTCCCTAATCGCGACAATCTTAGGCTCAATTGTCGCTGCCGGATGGCTCGGCAAGCACGTCGTTGATGTGCGAATTCGCACCCCTGCCACGTACCTGCCACAAACATTCATATCCTTTCCAGCAACGTCGGCGGAGGAGTACGAATCCCTGCTCTCGGAGCAAATCGAGGCGTTCAGAACGCAGGACGGCGCCAATTGGGAACGTCTCGTGATATTCGTCGACGATCTTGATCGTCTGTCCACGCCCGAGACGGTGGCCGGCCTCGATGCCATTCGTACCTTCCTGGAACTACCCTTCAATGCAGCGCAAAACGGCTTCGGCGTCGTCTTCGTGATTTCCTGTGACGAGGCCAAGATCGCCGAAGCCCTTCATCGTGGGCGTGGACCCAAGGGCTCGGCGGACCTCCCCGGATCGGTGTTTTCTCGCGCCGATGCGCGCCGATACCTCGATCGCCTGTTCCAGTTCCGGCTGGAAATCCCCCTATTCCCGAAGCAGGACATGCGCCAGTTCGCCTTAAAACGCCTCTCCGAGGCAAAAGCTGTCGTCGCCGACCTCGAAACCAGGCATGTCCCCGCGGACACTGTCATCGATCGGCTCATCCACGTCGACGTTCAAAGTCCATGAAACGCCATACAGCTCCTCAACGCATTCATCCAATCGTGGTGGATTGGCGGGCAACGCGAAAGAAGCGGGACCGGATCATCGTCCCACGGCGCTCTCCACGACGGTGCCGTGACTGACCATCCCCTGTCCCTTGCCGCAATGTGCGTACTTCGTGTCGATTTCCCCGATTTCTACGAATGCGTTCAGCTCCGCCCGGAGTTTTTCCACGAGTTCAGAAGTGTAGTTTTCGGTACAGAGGAGCCGGAGTCTCAGGCTCCCGTCGCCCAAGACATGATGAAGACATTTCTCGCAAAAGGTGGTGACGGCAAATTCAGCTCTGACGTTAAACCCGAATACCGAAGACTCAGGCAATATCTGGCGGGTGTCCAAGATTTGCGATGGTCCAAGCGGCTCCAACCGCTCTTGCGGCTCGCGGAAGACCCGGTCACCCGTCAGTACGGGGATCGAGCAACGGCTATCCTCGATGCACTCGTTTCAGGTGATACTCAGGGCGTTCTCGAAGGCTTCGGGCGAGACCTCGACGAGAAGGGCCTCAGCGAAGACGATGCGACCCTGCTTGGAGACCTCACCGACACGCTCTCTCAGGAAACAGCGGCGCGCCGCATCAGCGCATCCCGCGTCCTAGCCGCCCTCGCGACCGAATACCCGAAGACCGTCGACGCCGTCTTCTGACGCCTCTGGTGCGGTAAATGGTCGACCTCCGCCAGGTACGGATGAACGTTGGACCGAGCGCGGCACGAAGGATCGTCCACCAGGCACTACCGGTGGACCGATGGGAAGTTGCCGAACAATTCGTCTCGGATCTACTGCACGGGGACGAAATAGACTGGCTCAACGCTTCCGGGGGCTCCCCGAATCTGGACGAGGCCATTACTTTGGTCCGCGAAGCACTTGACCTCGCTTTGCAGGTCCGAGGAAGCGACGGCCTTCCGGACTCGGCGGATTCGCGTCTGCGACAATGGCTTTTGACACGCAACGTTCAGGTGGACGGCCAAAGTCAAACACTGTCCTTCTCTGAGTTCGAGAGCCTTGTTAGCGAGCATGCCACACACCTTTTGGCGGATCTGGGAGCTGACTACAGCGATCTGGCGATCTCCGCGTTCCAGTCCGATGAGAATTCCATCGTCTCGACCGAGGCGACGCTTTCGCGCGTCCGGTCCATCTTCGAACAATTGGCCGAGAAGGGTCAGGAAGAACGTGCAATCCTCTGGTCCCATTTGAACCGGCTGGTCAGTGTCCCATGCATCGAAGCCAGCGATAGCGCGTGGGAGACCGCCGCGAGACACCGCGACCTTGCGGACGCTGCTCAGGCTCGTGGCTTCCTCGCCGCGTTTGCGGCCCGCCTGCTCGAGCACTTCGAAGACCCTGATGCCAACGAACCGGACTGGTCCGAACGCGGACGGCGATTCAATGACTTGCTGACTCAATGGGGAGACCATCTCGACGACGAGACGGGAAAGGCGTGTCAGGACTCCTCTCGTGGCTCTCTTGCCACCACCCTGCAACCGAGTCCAAAAGGGAAACGACGCGGGCCTTCTGGACGTCACAGCGTTCCGATTCTCCTTCCAGATATTCGAGCCAATTGCAATCACGAATCAAGTCATAGGCAGGCTTGATTTGGGATTGCAGGTGCCGAGCGCGACGCATACATTGCTCGATCACATGGCGTCGGTGCTGGTTTTGCCAGATCAGGGAATCCAAAGCCATGTCATGCACACGACATTTCGGAAAGCAAACTGGAGGTCCTATGCGTCTTTTGAGCAAAAGCGAAGCGGCTCTCGTAGCGGGTGGTGACGGGGGCGAGTCCCACGAGCACAAGCACGAGCATCGCACCAGCGGCGGCTTTATCCGCACAAGCCACACCCACACTCACACACATGGTACCGGGCAACGCGAGTCACAGCACATCGATGACGTCAAGCGGGCGCAAGACAACCAGATGAACTACGATCCAGGTCCCAGCCAATGGGTCCGCGACCAGTCCCTTGGCGACAAAGGACACCACGACGATTAGCTGCCACTATCGCGACAGGCTCCACTGACCTTCCAGTGGAGCCTGTCGCACTCGGCGTGATATGGTTCCATGCGTCAGGCCTGCACAGTGGTTTCTGTCTCTCGCAAAGAGGCATCCTCCATCGCGTCTTGGTGCAGGTCCCGCCGGGCATACTGCGACTCATTGGGTGTGCCCGACAGCTTGGCCCCGCTTGTCCGAAACGATAGAACACCCGAAGACGGCACAATGCTATTGGCCTCAGGAGGGGACGCTCGCAACATCTATTGCCACCTGAGGCCGCGCGTTCGGTTCTCTTCGGGGGGCTTCACGGCTCGGGCCCTGGTTGACACTGCCTCGACGCATAACATGGCCTTCTCTCCACGTGCGCGAGAGTCGCTCATTCATGCCGGTCGTCCATTCACCGAGACGACCGTGCGAACCGGCAGGGACGTCGTAACGCAGGCATCGGTGGTCATCGCGCCGTCAATGAACATCGGAACCCTGGAATACCGTCTCATGCCGTTCTTGCTCGACGACATCGAAGTCAAGGCGCACTCAAGTCCACAGAATGTCGATACGATAGGCATTGCCACGCTTTTGCGACACGAAGCGGTCTGCTTTTCCTGGCGGGAGTCCCTCCTGTACTTGGGCAACCTTGGACCTTGCGAGGGCGGGGACGAGCCGTTCCAGGCTCACTTTGGGGCAGGCTTTCTGATCAACATGGAGCCGCGAACAGACGGAATGCCGCCCACCCTCGGAATCGTTGACACCGGGGCGGACCACACTCCGTGTCCACCCGAGGTAATGGCCACCCGGTTCGCGTTCGGCGAAGGGCCCAGCATGGCACTGCAATGCCATAGAGGTACCGTTCATAGCATTATCATTGGAATGGACACGCTGGCCAAGTTCGCAGCATTCGGCTGGGAGGTTGCCCCACTGCGACTGTATTTTGTTCCCTACGACAGCGCAAAGGACAGGTAACGTGGACGCTCTGCACCATTTTCGCCCAATGGTGGGTTGGCTGGTCGGCCCGTGTCTTTGGACGACTCCGGGCTCTGCAGGCGGAAATGTCGTTCCAGACAGTTGCGATGACTGGAACTCGCCTTCGTTCTTTGCGTACGCTGCGCCCGCCAGAATCGTCGAGTGCGTGAGATCAGGTCGAATTGACGAGAGGGACGCAGTGTGGGGAAACACACCGATGCATGCAGCAGCGTCGGGGGGTCTGCCGAAGGCTTGCGGCTGCTGCTCGAGCGTGGCGCTGACCCGAACGTAACGGGGCACAGGGGAGCCACCCCTTTGGTTTGGGAATTGTGTAGCAAAATCAGCAAAACGCCCATGCCCTGGCGGCGGGCCTCCAATTTCCGTCGTCTGACCAGTTCCTTTCTGGGGCTCCCTGTTTTCGCTTCGCGACATCTTCTCCGGTTTCGCCAACAACGCCTTGAACACATCCCCGCAAATCCTTCTCCGTCACGGTTTCGCGTTCGATGGACTCGTCGAGCTGCGGCGGTTTGCGTTCGCGCCTGGCCATTGCTTCCCTCGATCTTCGCCGTCCACCCGTTCTTCCTTGTCCATCCGGGGGTAACGTTCACACTGCCACCGGCGTGGCGGATTCGCCGTTGTCGGCGACGAGGTCGGCGTGGGAAAGGCGCGCCCCGTCCATCTGCCGCACCGGCGACTCCATCCTGTCGATGGCGTCCACTTCGCAGTTGCCCTCGTTGAGCCTGAACGACGCCTCGTTGACGTGCCGGCCCAGATGCTTCGGGCTGACGTGGTGCCAAGTGCCGGCGATCGACCGCTCGAGGACGGCCCAGACCGACTCGATGCCGTTGGCGTGGACGTCGCCCCGGACGTGCTCGCCCTTGCTGTGGGCAACGACATCGTGCCGGCACTGGTTGACGATGCTCGGCAACGCCCCGCAGGCCGCCGCGTCGTCGGTGTGGACGGTCGAGCCGCGTTCCACGCTTTCCTCGACCAGCGGAACGAGGGTGGCGGCCCTGGTGTCTCCGACGTGTTCCGCCTTGACCTTGCCGCCCCGCTGCCTGATGCCGACCACGGCTTCCTTGCCGACCGCGCCGCGTCCCGCGTGCAGTTTCCTGGCTTCGTGCCTGTTGCCTTCCTTCCCGCCGACGTGGGTCTCGTCGACCTCGACAGTTTCCGAGAGCTTGAAGTCGCCGCGGCCGCAGGCTTCGCGGATACGGTGCAGCACGTGCCAGGCGGTGCGGTGCTGGACGCCGGGTTCCTTGGAGAACTGCATGGCGCTGACGCCCTTGCGGGCGGTGAGGATGGAGTGGATGGCGTACACCCAATGCTGCAGGTCGGCCTTGGCGGCATGGAGGCAGGTGCCCGTCGTGACCGTGAAATGCCTACGGCAGGCCTTGCACCGGAAATGGGAAGGCCTGGATGGCGGGGGCGGACGGACATCGTCCGGACTTCCGCAGTGCGGACAGGCCGGCTTGCCGTTCCACCGGACTTTCTCCAGCCACTTCCGGCAGGCCGCGTCGTCGGGGAACATCCGGCAGAGCTGCGGAACGCTCATCGTCTGCGCGATGCGCTTGCCGCTCGCGTTGTGCGGGTTGCCTTGGAATCGTGTTCGACGACGGCCATCGGGGACTCTTCGGTTCGGCATGCTGACTGCAGTGTCTCCAATGGGATCAACGGTCAAGCGGTTTTGCTGATTTTGCTACACAATTCCCCAAACAAAGCAGGGGTCGGCGCGACCGGTGTCGTGAGCGCCTTCAAGGGCGAACTGCGTGACCTGCAGAAAAAGGCGGAGGATAGCAAGGTGGCCGCCCAAGCTGCTGACAAATCCGCAACTGCGGCGCGGAAGGTCATGACCCGGTTAGCCGTGGGTGGAGCTCTGGGCATAGCGATTGCCCTGCTAGCGCTTGGCGCAGCAATAGTGGGGCTCTTCCAAAGCAACAACGAGATGGCCGGGCGCATCCATGATCGCCTTGAACGGGTTGAGCGACACACGGGGTTACTACCGCCAGTACCTGACGTCACGCCCGCCGACCATCAGAGGATTGGAGAGCGAGAGGACGCCACTCCTGGCGGTCTCCCGCCCCAAGAATCCGACCGCACGGAACCCGAGGTCCAAGTTCCTACGGTTGAGGACGGAGACCTTCAGGAGGCGGAACCACCCGAACGGTAGATGGTCACTCCCCACTTCTCCCATTGGAGCTGGCGTACACACCGAACGAAACCCAAAACGTCCGGTACGCTGCGATTGACACAGACCTCGGCAACCTTCTTCCGCCGCTTTGCATACGGGTAGTCCGCAATCTTGCGAAAGGTCTCGTAGGACCGTCGGTGGTCGGGGAACATCGTTGCCCCGCTGTTCATGTGGCACAGCCAGATTCGGTCGCGGTAAGCATCCACGAACCGGCGCGTGTCGATCACGACAACCTCACGAGAACGGTCCCCGTACGCCTTTGCCATGCGATACAACCTGTCACGGGTGGCCCAGAAGAACACCTTGCCGTTGAGGAACTTATACCAATCCCGCAGCGTGATTTCGTCCGGAAGCGCTTGGCGGAGCTTGTTCTCGTTGATGGGTCCCTGATCCCGGACAACCGCACCAGAGAGACCGCGACCGGTCAGCGGCACGGACTCAGGGCGTCGAGCAGACTCAAGATCGAATCGCCGCCGCCCCACAACACCGTAGAGGTCCAGCAATGCCGATGTGCTCAACAGCCCATTCCGCTGAATCCCCTCCCACGCGCCGGGCTCGGCCATGTGATAGAGCTGCGGGTGCTTCTCAAGAAAGTGCTCCAGCTCATCGGTGTTCACTAACTACCCAACCTTTCGCGTCCCATACAAACCAATCATCCCACACTTCGTATCGCTAGTGCCTCCATTCCCTCGCACCACCCACGCGATCCCCCCCCGAAAAGCCCGACTTCCCACGCACCTTGCGCCGCTTGCAGGAAGGCAAGATGCCCCCATCGGAAACCAGCACAGCACCCCATCCGCCCCACCGGGAGCGCTCCACCCTACGCTGCGCGAGGGCATCCTGCCCTCCCCACGCGCCGCCAGACGCGTAGCTTCACCCGCGCACACGCCAGTGCGGACTTCAAGAGGAGGCAATCGGCCGCGCGCCGCCAGCGACCGGACACGTGTTCGGGAACTCCCCGAGAGGTCAACAGCCACGCAGCCCCCGGGCCGAAGCTCCCCGCCTCCAAAAACGACCGCCACACGCACCCTAGCCTCGCTGGGCTCACCAAGAAAGGAGAGGCTTTGCGGTCGATGCCACGCCACCCCGTTCAGATCGTACGACGGGTGGGTCGGCCCCGGGACCTCGGCCCTCCCTCCGGGTATCCCGTAGCCCACCGAGGGCCGGCAGTCGGTGGGCCGTCGGAGCCCTCGCCGGACATGCACTACCCGTGCGGGATCACGCACGTTGTAGCGTCGCCTACCCACACTGTTGGGATCTGGTGCCGCCACAAGGAATCGAACCCTGGACCGTCTCATTACAAATGAGCTGCTCTACCAGCTGAGCTATGGCGGCATAGGGCAGGCGGGAGGAATGATAGGGGAAAGACGCCCGTCGTGCATCGTCCGGCGAGCTCGATCAGCAATTCTCATTTTGGCCTTCAGCCCCCTCAACTGGACGGGTCTACCGGTCGATTTGGCCCGGATAGGGTCGCAATGCGCCTGACGGTGAAGCCAGACGCCAAAATGAGAACTGCTGGAGCTCGATGCCGTTCACGGCAGGGCGATGGCGAGGCCGTCCAGCACGAGGTTGGGCGCAGCCCGTGTCCGGGATGCAAGGCGGGGCTGGAGCAAATGAGCGGCGCCGCCGCAGAGAAAGGTAGTGATGCCGGTTCCGGACGATGCCGCAAAACGTGCAAGCACGGCGTCCACGAAGCCGATGGGCATGGCGAGGGTTCCGCCGGCGATGGCGGCATCCGTGGACTTTCCCGGCGCTGGGAATCCGTCGTGGTGGCCCGGGCCCGCATCTGCAACCAATTGAGACAGCGCGAGATCCCGCGTCCCGCCCGCCAGCGAACGGCGCATGAGGCCAATGCCGGGGACGATGTAGCCGCCCAAGTGCTGCCCTCTGCCATCCACCAGGTCCACCGTAATCGCGGTGCCGGCGTCCACGACGGCGACTGCACCTCGCACGCATCGCCAAGCCGCCACCAAGGCAAGCCAGCGATCGACGCCGAGCCGCTTCGGGTCGTCATAGCAACAGACGACCCCGGCCAGCTCTCGACAGACCTCGGCGAACTCGGGCGCGATGCCGAAGCGATCCTCGATCGCGGCGGTGAGACGTTCTCGCACGCCGGCAACCGCCGAAATCCGCACCCGGTCCGGGCGTTCGCCCACATCCGCGAGTGTGGGGATGCGCGGTGACTTCAAGTTGCCCGATGCGCTGCCGAAGAGCCACTTGGTGCGCGAATTGCCGATGTCGAGATCGAGGCAGCGACTCTTCATGCCGGCGCTTGCCGACCTGGCGGCCGCACCGACACCTCGCCACCGGTAAATTCACGCCTGCCGCTCGCCGTTTCGAGTGCCAACGCGCCGGAGGCAAGCACGCTGGCGACGCCCCTGACGCGCTCTGTCGGCGTGGTGACGGTGACGGCTTCGCCTTCGTATCGGTGGGCGCTTCGCCAACGCACATGCATGGATGCGAAGCTCGATGTCGCGAACGTGTGAGACGCGGCCCGCACCAGGCCGATGACTCGCGCGAGGAGTCGGTTGCGGGAAATGCCGGGGACGGCCTCCGCCACGTCGGCGATGGGCTGTTCCACCTGGGAGGCGATGGCGCTGCCGCAGCCGACGTTGACGCCGATGCCGATGACCACCTCGACGATGGGCGAAAGTCGCACAAGCTCGACGAGGATGCCAGCGACCTTCCGGCCGTCGAGCAGCACGTCGTTCGGCCACTTCAACTCAACGTCCGGAGCACCAAGATCGGCGAGGGCGTCGCGGACGCCAAGCCCCACCGCCAGCCCCAACGCACCCACTTCCGCCGGCGGCCTGTCGATGGCCACGCCGAGCGACACGGCGAGGTTGCGACCGAAGGGACTGAGCCACTCGCGCCCGCGGCGACCTCTTCCGGCCGTCTGCACCTCTGCGGTCAGCACCTGGCCATCCACCGAATGCGACTCGGCGCGACGCACGAGCTCGACGTTCGTGCTTGGAATCGTCGTCACCACCTCCAGTGTCGCCAACCAATCGCGGGTGGCGGGGTCGAGCGCACCTTCAACCGTGGAACGGTCGAGGAACTCCACATCTGATTCAACTTCCGCGCGGTCGCCCACTACCGACACGCCGGCCTGGCCCAACGCTTCTCGGTCACCCGCGGACAAACCACCGACGTCCGCCACGCGGTCACGGCGAAGCAACTCGAAAGCTTGGGGCAAAGAAGAGGGACTACGCATTTGCGGCAGACGCGGGTGAAGTCGAACAGACATGGTGAAAGGAACTTGTGTATCAAAATCCGCAGCAAGCTGCGGTTCCGACACCCGTTTGACGTTTCACGGGCCGGGCAACCCCGCCGCCTCCACGTCCGGATGCGCCAATCCCTGACGCCTTGGTGTTCTTCGCGGCTTCACGTCCGCGTTGTCCTGCTGATTTTGATGCACAAGTCCCAACCATAACAGGATACCGGAACGGCGTGGCTCCTCGATCGCCGCCAGCCGTGCGCCTGGCGGCGCGTGCGAGGGCAGAATGCCCTCGCACGCAGGGCGTGCCTCCCTGAAGCCGGGAACGGCGGGGGGCTCGCGTTGCCGAAGGCAATGCTCTCTTTGGGACGCGCCTCGCGGCGCGTAGGAAGGGCAGGATGCCCCCTCCAGAGGAACCCCCTCCGGAGGGAAATCCTCCAGCAAAACCCATTCCGCTCAGGCGTCTTTTCCCCCACACCGAAACGAAAGAGGCCCGAAGCGCGCGGATGCGCTTCGGGCCTTGGATGAAGCCTGACAACGACCTACTCTCACATGGGGAAACCCCACACTACCATCGGCGCAGAGCCGTTTCACTACTGAGTTCGGGATGGGATCAGGTGGTACCGACTCGCTATGATCGTCAGGCAAACTGCAACCGCCTTCGTGCGTGGCACGCCAGGCGGCTCGCGAATTGATGAAGCGAAACTGTGCGCCGGGCTTGTACCGGCAAATTGCGACCAACCGTGGCCCGATTTCGCTCGGACTCGGTTATATGGTCAAGCCGCACGGGCAATTAGTACGGGTTAGCTCAACGCCTCACAACGCTTACACATCCCGCCTATCAACCTCGTAGTCTACGAGGGCCCTTCAGAAATCTCGAAGATTTGGTGAGATCTCATCTCAAGGGGGGCTTCCCGCTTAGATGCTTTCAGCGGTTATCCCTCCCGAACATAGCTACCCGGCGATGCCACTGGCGTGACAACCGGAACACCAGAGGTTCGTCCACTCCGGTCCTCTCGTACTGGGAGCAGCTCCTTTCAAATCTCAAACGCCCACGGCAGATAGGGACCGAACTGTCTCACGACGTTCTAAACCCAGCTCGCGTACCACTTTAAATGGCGAACAGCCATACCCTTGGGACCGGCTCCGGCCCCAGGATGTGATGAGCCGACATCGAGGTGCCAAACACCGCCGTCGATGTGAACTCTTGGGCGGTATCAGCCTGTTATCCCCGGAGTACCTTTTGTCCGTTGAGCCATGGCCCTTCCATTCAGAACCACAGGATCACTAAGACCGTCTTTCGACCCTGCTCGACCCGTCGGTCTCGCAGTCAAGCGCACTTCTGCCTTTGCACGCACCGCATGATTTCCGACCATGCTGAGTGCACCTTCGTGCTCCTCCGTTACTCTTTGGGAGGAGACCGCCCCAGTCAAACTACCCACCACACACTGTCCTCAACCCAGCTAATGGGCCCAAGTTAGAACCCCAACATGGCCAGGGTGGTATTTCAAGGTTGACTCCACGGAAGCTAGCGCTTCCGCTTCAACGTCTCCCACCTATCCTACACAAACCAAGTCAAAGTCCAGTGTGAAGCTGTAGTAAAGGTTCACGGGGTCTTTCCGTCTAGCCGCGGGTACACGGCATCTTCACCGCGATTTCAATTTCACTGAGTCCCGGGTGGAGACAGTGTGGCCATCGTTACGCCATTCGTGCAGGTCGGAACTTACCCGACAAGGAATTTCGCTACCTTAGGACCGTTATAGTTACGGCCGCCGTTTACCAGGGCTTCGATCACAAGCTTCGGCCCGAGGGCCTAACCTGATCAATTAACCTTCCAGTACTGGGCAGGCGTCACACCCTATACGTCCTCTTGCGAGTTTGCAGAGTGCTGTGTTTTTAGTAAACAGTCGCAGCCACCTGGCATCTTCGACCGCCGGCCGCTCCGGGGGCAAGCCCCTTCACCGCCAGCGGCGCACCTTCTTCCGAAGTTACGGTGCCATTTTGCCTAGTTCCTTCACCCGAGTTCTCTCAAGCGCCTTGGTATTCTCTACCCGACCACCTGTGTCGGTTTGGGGTACGGTCAAATGTCTGCCTGAAGCTTAGAGGTTTTTCTTGGAAGCGTGGCATCAACCACTTCCGGGTCACGAAAGGACCCGTTCGTCGTCACGTCTCAGCCTTGCGATTCCGGATTTTCCTGGAACCGCGGCCTACGCGCTTTCACCTGGACGACCATCGCCAGGCCAGTCTAGCCTTCTCCGTCACCCCGTCGCAGCAGACACTGGTGCTGGAATATTAACCAGCTTCCCATCGACTACGCCTTTCGGCCTCGCCTTAGGGGCCGACTTACCCTGCGCCGATGAACGTTGCGCAGGAACCCTTGGTCTTTCGGCGAGGGGGATTTTCACCCCCTTTATCGTTACTCATGTCAGCATTCGCACTTCTGATACCTCCAGCAGCCCTCGCGGGTCCGCCTTCGCCGGCATACAGAACGCTCCTCTACCGCCCGGCTTGCGCCGAGCCCGCAGCTTCGGTACATGGTTTGAGCCCCGTTACATCTTCCGCGCAGGCCGACTCGACCAGTGAGCTATTACGCTTTCTTTAAAGGGTGGCTGCTTCTAAGCCAACCTCCTGGTTGTCTGTGCCTTCCCACATCGTTTCCCACTTAACCATGATTTAGGGACCTTAGCTGGCGGTCTGGGTTGTTTCCCTTTCGACGACGGACGTTAGCACCCGCCGTCTGTCTCCCTCGCTGCACTCGTTGGTATTCGGAGTTTGCATGGGGTTGGTAAGTCGAGGTGACCCCCTAGCCCAAACAGTGCTCTACCCCCAACGGTGATACGAGAGGCGCTACCTAAATAGCTTTCGAGGAGAACCAGCTATCTCCGGGCTTGATTAGCCTTTCACTCCGAGCCACAGGTCATCCCCCCATTTTTCAACATAGGTGGGTTCGGGCCTCCAGTCAGTGTTACCTGACCTTCACCCTGCCCATGGCTAGATCGCCCGGTTTCGGGTCTACTCACACAGACTCATCGCCCTGTTAAGACTCGGTTTCCCTACGGCTCCCCTAAGCGGTTAACCTTGCCGGTGTGAGTAAGTCGCTGACCCATTATACAAAAGGTACGCAGTCACCCCGCGACCAAGCGTTGGTCCGCAAGCGGACCTGCCAGGCCGGTGAGGCTCCCACTGCTTGTACGCATCCGGTTTCAGGATCTATTTCACTCCCCTCGCAGGGGTTCTTTTCGCCTTTCCCTCACGGTACTGGTTCACTATCGGTCAGCTGAGAGTATTTAGCCTTGGAGGATGGTCCCCCCATGTTCAGACAGGGTTACACGTGTCCCGCCCTACTCAATTTCACGTCGCGACGGCTTTCGCATACGGGGCTGTCACCCGCTATGGCGCCACTTTCCAGAGGCTTCCGCTAGCCATTCGCGTCGCTTTTGGGCTGTTCCCGTTTCGCTCATCGCTACTAGGGGAATCTCGGTTGATTTCCTTTCCTCCGGGTACTTAGATATTTCAGTTCCCCGGGTTCGCCTCGTACACCTATGTGTTCAGTGTACGATAGCCAACAAGTTGGCTGGGTTTCCCCATTCGGACATCTCCGGATCAAAGTCTGTTTGCCGACTCCCCGAAGCTTATCGCAAGCTACAACGTCCTTCATCGCCTTCAGCTGCCAAGGCATTCACCAGATGCGCTTGTTCACTTGACCATATAACCCAGCCCGTCGGGTGGGTCACATGGATCGTTTTTCGCCGGTACTTCTTTACCCGTGGTCGCCGTCCTCGCCGCCATGTTCCTTCCCGCAAGCGGGACGGATGCAGGCGATGCGATCGACGCCACTCGCGACGATGCCTGTGCCACCGCGGCCGGAGGCAAAGCGATTCGTCGCAAAGACGCACAGTTTCACCGACGTCATCGGCTGTTGTCAGCAGGCCGAGAGAGCCTGCCGGAAGGATCTTGCGATCCCTCGCCGAAGCGTCGGTTGGGTGTGTGTCGCACTTGTCCAAACGCCCTCGAAGGGCACTCGAACCAGCCGACACACGGCTTCATCAATTGCGAAACTGTGAAACAGCGATGGGGGCACACCCAGCCTTGGGCTGCCCCAACTCCGTCCGCCGCGCTTCCTTGCCTTTGCAAGCTTCGCGCAACGGAATCGAATTTCGTCCGTCATCTCTTTGTCAGCGCTTCCCTCTCATCCGGGACCAAGAAATCGTCGAGACCAGGAGCGGCCAGGGATTTTGGTGGAGCCGAGGAGGATCGAACTCCTGACCCCCTGCGTGCAAGGCAGGTGCTCTCCCAGCTGAGCTACGGCCCCAAGCCAAAGCCCCGACGCCCATCCCCAGTAACGAGCCACCGCAGGATGCGTGCAGACAGGGGATGCGTTTTCTTGGGCGAACTTGGTGGGTCTGGGTGGACTTGAACCACCGGCCTCACCCTTATCAGGGGTGTGCTCTAACCAACTGAGCTACAGACCCAGATGCGGTCCGAGGCGCAAGCCAAGCCCTCTTTTTTAAAGCGCATGAACGTGCAAGACAAACCATTCGTGTGGACAACCCCCTCGCGGGGGTTCGGAAGGCTACGGGTTGCCCCGTTTCTTCCGGCTCCATCGAGCTTCGAGCTGGATCGAGGTCGCGGCAGTGCGCTTTTGATGCACGGGCCCTCGTCCCGAAGGACTACTCCCGGCAAAAGTCACGCAAGCGCCGCGTTCGATCTTCAAGGTTAAGGAGGTGATCCAGCCGCAGGTTCCCCTACGGCTACCTTGTTACGACTTCATCCCAGTCATGAACCACACCGTGGTAACCGTCCTCCCGAAGGTTAGACTAGCTACTTCTGGTGCAACCCACTCCCATGATGTGACGGGCGGTGTGTACAACGCCCGGGAACGTATTCACCGCGACGTTCTGATTCGCGATTACTAGCGATTCCGACTTCAAGGAGTCGAGTTGCAGACTCCTATCCGGACTACGAGAGGTTTTTTGGGATTCGCTCACCTTCGCAGGTTCGCTGCCCTTTGTGCCCCCCATTGTAGCACGTTTGTAGCCCACCCCGTAAGGGCCATGATGACTTGACCTCGTCCCCGCCTTCCTCCGGTTTGTCACCGGCAGTCTCCTTAGAGTTCCCGGCATGACCCGCTGGCAAATAAGGATAAGGGTTGCGCTCGTTACGGGACTTAACCCAACATCTCACGACACGAGCTGACGACAGCCATGCAGCACCTGTCACACGGTTCCCGAAGGCACCAATCCATCTCTGGAAAGTTCCGTGGATGTCAAGGGGTGGTAAGGTTCTTCGCGTTGCGACGAATTAAACAACATGCTCCACCGCTTGTGCGGGCACCCGTCAATTCACTTGAGTTTTAACCTTGCGGCCGTACTCCCCAGGCGGAGAACTTATCGCGTTAGCTGCGCCACTAAACCCTCAAGGGGCCAAACGGCTAGTTCTCATCGTTTACGGCGTGGACTACCAGGGTATCTAATCCTGTTTGCTCCCCACGCTTTCGCACCTCAGCGTCAGTTTCAGTCCAGGAGGCCGCCTTCGCCACTGGTGTTCCTTCCCATATCTACGCATTTCACCGCTACACGGAAAATTCCACCTCCCTCTACTGAACTCGAGTTCGCCAGTTTGAAATGCGATTCCTGGGTTGAGCCCAGGGCTTTCACACCTCACTTAACAAACCGCCTACGCGCGCTTTACGCCCAGTAATTCCGATTAACGTTCGCACCCTCCGTATTACCGCGGCTGCTGGCACGGAGTTAGCCGGTGCTTCTTCTGTGGTTAACGTCAAGACCGCGCAGTATTAGTGCGCGAGATTTCTTCACCACTGAAAGTGCTTTACAACCCGAAGGCCTTCTTCACACACGCGGCATGGCTGCATCAGGCTTTCGCCCATTGTGCAAGATTCCCTACTGCTGCCTCCCGTAGAAGTCTGGGCCGTGTCTCAGTCCCAGTGTGGCTGATCGTCCTCTCAGACCAGCTATGGATCGTCGCCTTGGTAGGCCATTACCCCACCAACAAGCTAATCCAACGTAGGCTCCTCCGATAGCGCGAGGTTCCGAAGAGTCCCCCGCTTTCATCCGAAGATCGTATGCGGTATTAGCTCGAGTTTCCTCGAGTTGTCCCCCACTACCAGGTAGATTCCTACGCCTTACTCACCCGTCCGCCACTTTACTCGGCCCCGAAGGGCCTTTCTCGTTCGACTTGCATGTATGAGGCCTGCCGCCAACGTTCAATCTGAGCCATGATCAAACTCTTCAGTTCACAAAGTGCCGGCCGCGCTCCCCCGACCCGGCAAGGTCGGCGATGCGTGGCCAAAGTGTTGCCCAAGGCTCGGTGTTAACGAGCGCCCACACGAATGGCTTGTTCTTACAACTGACAAACAACGGGGCTCGACGTTTCGCCGAGCCAAGGGCTACGCATCATACGCCCGACGATCCTTCTGTCAACGAGAAATTTCGAGTTTTTTCACAGGCCGCCGAGGACACCTGTCACCCCGCACGCAAGAGCATGAGATGCCAGCGTTTTTTGCCGCGACGCAGGAGGTGATGACGGCCGTGGAGGGCACCGTTTGCGGTCAGCCGCATGGCCGGGTCGGCCACCGGCGCGCCGTTGAGGCGGATGGCCCCGGCCTGCACCATGCGCCGCGCCTCGGCGTTGGAGCGCGTGAGCCCCGCGGAGGTGAGGGCGTCGAGCAGGCCGATGCCCTCCGACACGGAGCTGCGTTCCATGCCGTCGAGCTCCAGTTGCCCGAGATCGGCTTCCGTCAAGGCCCGAATATCGCCGCCAAACAATGCCTTGGTGATGCGTTCGGCAGATTGCAGGGCGTCCTCGCCATGCACCAGGCGGGTGACTGCGGCGGCGAGGGCGCGCTGGCCTTCCCGGCGTTCCGGGTGATCGCGCACCTGGCTCGCCACCTGTTCGATCTCGCTCGCCGGCAGCATGGTGAAGGTGCGCAGGAACGGCACCACGTCGGCATCGGCGCAGTTGAGCCAGAACTGGTGGAAGGCGTAGGGCGAGGTGTGTTCGGCGTCGAGCCAGACCGCGACGCCTGCGCTCTTGCCGAACTTGACGCCGTCGGCGCGGGTCACCAGGGGCGAGGTCATGCCGTAGAGGCGGCGGCCAAGCCGGCGGCGACCCAGGTCGATGCCGCTGGCGATGTTGCCCCATTGGTCGTTGCCGGCCACTTGCAGGGTGCAGTCATGGCGCCGCGCGAGCTCGACGAAGTCGAACGCCTGCAGCAGCATGTAGCTGAATTCCGTGAAGGAAATGCCCGCGCCCTCGCGGTCGATGCGCGCCCGCACCGCATCCCGCGCCAGCATGGCATTGACGGAGAAATGCTTGCCCACGTCGCGCAGGAAGCCGATGGCGTCCTGGCCGCGCATCCAGTCGAGGTTGTTGACGACCAGGCCCGCATCGGCGTCGAGATCGATGAAGCGCGACACCTGCCGCCGAATGTTCTCCGTCCAGCGCGCCACGGTGTCGTCGTCGTTGAGCGAGCGCTCCTCGTCCCGCCCGGAAGGATCGCCGATCAGCCCCGTGGCACCCCCCACCAAGGCAATCGGCCGATGCCCAGCAAGCTGGTAGCGCCGCAGCACCATCAGCGGCACCAGATTTCCGACCTGCAAGCTAGGCGCCGTGGGATCAAACCCGCAATACAGGGTGCGCCGCCCCCCCGCCAAATGCCGGTCCAAGCCGTCACGATCCGAAACCTGCGCAACAATGCCTCGCGCCTCAAGCGCCCCAATCAAGGAAGTCATCGTCACCAGCGGTGGAGAAAGACCGCAAATGGTACGCCCTTTCACCTCCTCGCCGGAACCGACGCCAAGAGCCGGCAGTGTCTCACCTTGGCTTGTGCAGTGTCTGGCGCCGTCCTCCGGGGGGAGGGCGTCCCGCCCTCCATCGCGCCGCAAGGCGCGCAGGCAACCTCGCGGCACGTGCAGGGAGGACGCGCCTGACGGCGCGCATGGAGGGCGGGACGCCCTCCCCCCGGAGTGGTCCCGCAGGCAAATCGACGCAGTCGCCGGTTGCGAACGGCCATGCGCCACGTCAGGCAAAATTCAAGGTGAGACACTACCCACTCCAACCCCAGAAAGGCCAGCACGTCGGAATCTGGTAGGGTCCGCACTCCGCGCACGCGGGAGGGGAGGGTGGACATCTTTGACGCCGGGGGCAGTTCAAGACAACGATCTTGTGCGACGCATCGTGCGGCCGGCGCCCGCCGCAATTGCGCTCGCCTTCGCGCTGACGATCCTCGTCGCCCTTGTCGGCGCTCCCATCGATCCGCCCGACGAGGCAATCGCACCCCCCGGACCGCCGACCCCAGTCGCAGCCGTCGCCCCGGCCACCGAGCCGCCAGCTGATGCACCCGCCCCCGCAAATCGCATCAAGGCATCCCTGCGCTCCGGCGAAAACCTCTCCCTCCTGTTCAAGCGCGAGAAGCTGAGCGCCGCCGACCTCGACGGCATCGTCAAGAGCGGCCCCATCGCAAAGCGCCTGTGGAGCATCAAGCCGGAGCAGGACATCGTCATCGACGTGAACGCCGACAACCAGGTGACCCGGCTCGCCTGGCGCGTGGATATCTGGAAGACGGTGCAGTTCACCCGCGTCGGCGACGGCTACGAAGGCCGCGAAATCAAGCGATCGCCAACGCGGAAGCGCGGCATCTACAACGCAACCATCGACCACTCCCTCTTCGTTGCCGCCACCCGGGCCGGCCTCGAAGACGAGGTGGCGATGCGCCTCGCCGAGGTGTTCCGCTGGGACGTGGACTTCATCACCCAAGTGCGTCCGGGCGACTCCTTCCGCGTCCTCATCGAGGAGCTCTGGCTGGAAGGCGAGCGGCAGGAATTCGGCGAAATCCTGGCGGCGAAATTCGTCAATCGAGGCAACATGCACGTGGCCCTGCGCTACGAAAGCGACTTCCATGACCCCGACGGCCGCCCGCTGCGCGGGCCCTTCCTCAAGGCACCGCTCAGGTTCACCCGCGTCAGTTCCCCGTTCAACCCCGGCCGCGTGCATCCCAAGTGGGGCACCCGCCGCCCGCATCGGGGCACCGACTACGCCGCCCCCACCGGCACACCCGTCCGCGCCACCGGCGCCGGCACGGTGACCGTCGCCGGCCGCACCGCGCCAAACGGCAACTACGTCGTTATCCGCCACGCCGGCGGCATCGAGACCAAATACCTGCACCTCAGCCGCATCGGCCGATCCATCAAGCGCGGCGTCCAGGTGCAGCAAGGCGAAGTGATCGGGCGCGTGGGTTCCACCGGTTGGTCCACCGGCCCGCACCTGCATTACGAGTTCATCGTTGACGGCGTGCATCGCGACCCGGTGACGGTGGAATTGCCCAAGTCGGAGCCCATTCCCGAAGCCGAGAAGCCGGATTTCCTCCGCGCCACCGCCCCCCTGCTCGCCCACCTGAACAGCGCCGGCGACGCCAACCCGCAACTGGCAGTGGCCTCCGGCGAAGATTGATTCGCAGGCGCGCTTCCACGACACCGGTGCAGTTGCCAGCCCATGGGCGCCTTGCGGCCTTGCGGCGCGTAGAATCCCGCTCAACAAACCCGAACGTACCCACATGCACCAGTACATAGGCGCCATCTCCGGCACCAGCGTCGATGGCCTGGACCTTGCGCTGATGCAGATCGCCGGCGACGCAATCGCGATCCACGCTGGGGCCGTCAAGCCGTTCCCTGCTCCCCTCGCCACCGCCCTGCGAGCCTTGCTGGCACCGGGCGAGAACGAGGTCTATCGCGTCGGCGCCGCCGACGCGGCGCTCGGCGAGTTCGTCGGCCACGCCGTGCTGGCATTCCTTGCAGAGCTGGACATTCCCCCTGACGCCATCCGCGCCATCGGCTCCCATGGCCAGACCATCCGCCACCACCCCGAAGCCGAATTGCCGTTCACCGTGCAGATCGGCGACCCGAACCGCATCGCCGAGATCACCGAGATCGACACCGTGGCCGACTTTCGCCGCCGCGATATGGCCGCCGGCGGCGAAGGGGCGCCGCTGACCCCCCTCTTCCACGACGCCCTCTTTCGCCATGAAACCCGCAACCGGGTGGCACTCAACCTCGGCGGCATCGCCAACGTCACCGTGCTGCCAGCCGCATCCGAAGGCATCCTTGGTTTCGACACCGGCCCCGCCAACGCCCTCATGGATGCCTGGGTGCAGCACGCTTTCGACGAACCGTTCGACCGCGGCGGCCAGCGAGCCGCCAGCGGCGCCTGCATCCCGACCTTGTTCGAAGCCTTGCTGACCGACCCCTATCTCGCCCGCCAACCGCCGAAGAGCACGGGCAAGGAGACCTACAACCTCCCCTACATCGAACGGATGTGCCACAAGGCCGGCATTGACCCCCACGCCGCAGCGCCCGACGTGCTGGCGACACTGGCCGAGTTCACCGCCACCACCATCGCCAGCGCCCTGGCCACTTGGGCCCCAGCCACCGGCGACCTGATTGCCTCCGGCGGCGGCCGCCTGAACCACCACTTGATGTCCCGAATCGCCCACCACGCCACCGGCCACCAAGTCACCACCTCCGACACCCACGCCTTGCACGGCGACCACCTGGAAGCCGCCGCCTTCGCCTGGCTGGCCCACCGCACCCTGGAAGCCCTCCCCGGCAACGTGCCCGACGCAACCGGCGCCAAGGCACCCCGAATCCTGGGCACAGTTCACCCAGGCAACGCCTCGTAGCGGCGCACGCACAAGCCAGGTGACCTCGACAAGACAAGAGGAACAGGAGGAGGACTGGCCCGCGGCCTCGTTCAGACGGCCAGGCCATTCTCAAATCGCGAACGAATTCCCGCACCCGCAAGTGGAGGAAGCGTTCGGATTCGTGACCACGAACTGCGATCCCTGCAGATCCTCCCGGTAATCGATCTGCGCCCCCGCGAGATATTGGAAGCTCATCGGGTCCACCACCGCCGTCACGCCGTCGCGCAGCACCACGGAGTCGTCGTCGGCGATGTCCTCGTCGAAGGTGAAGCCGTAGGAGAAGCCGCTGCAGCCGCCGCCGGTGATGAACACGCGCAACTTCAACGCCGGATTGCCTTCGTCCTCGATCAGCTCCCGCACCTTGCTGGCGGCGCGGGACGAGAAGCCCAAGGCACCGGGAACGGAACCTTCGGCGGCGTGGAAGAGGTCGGTCGATGTGTCCATCGCGGGGTCCATCCGAAACAGTATAAGCCTGTGTGCCGCCGTCCGGGGCGGCCCATGCGGGAGTGTCGGCCGGCAGCTGCGTTTACGGGACTCGACGGAGAAGCACGGAGCGCCCCCCTTTCTTCCCCTCTTCCGCAGCGGCGTCAGGCCCCAACGCACTCGGCGCCGGCTCGACTTCCTTGCGCCCTTCCGTGTTGCCGCGCACCAACTGGCCTTCGAGCACGGCGCCAAGCCGCATCTCGATGACCCGGTAGGTGACGTTGCCCGTCAGGTGTGCCCGCTCCGCAAGTTCGAGCTTGCCGGGGCAGCGCACATCACCTTCCACCCGGCCGTTGACGACCACCGCGAACGCTTCGATCTGCCCAACCACGGTTCCCGACTCGCTGATGGTCAGCGTGGCTTGATCGCCATCGCCGTACACATCGCCTTCCACCCGGCCGTTCACGACCAACTCGCCAGCGAAGCGAATGTTGCCCTGCACGGACGTGTTTTCGGCAATCAGCGTGTCGGTGCCCGGTCTCCGCTCCTGCACCAGATTTTCCTTTCTAGCCATTCGCCGGATAGTAGCGCAATTTCCGAAGCCGTGAGCGGCTCGCACAACCAACAAGCACCAACAAACCAACAACCACCAAAATCGAACCCCGGCCCCACACAGGTAGTATCCTCCATATGCCGTTCAACCAGCAGCCCGAACCCGACAAGCCATCCCCACCCCCAGGCCGTCTGGAACGAACCCTCGCCCGCACTCGCAGGAAGGCACGCGGCTGGCAACCACACTTCCTCACCCGCCCCCAGTCCGGCAGGCTCTCCGGCCTCAAGGCCCTCGAACCCTTCCGCGCTCGCCTCGCCAGCGCCAATGCCCTGCCGCAGCTCGCGTTCCTCGCCATCATCGCCGGCGCCCTCACCGGCATCGTCAGCGTCTCCTTCCGTGTCGCCATCGAGGGCGGCGCCCTGGCCATGCTCGGCAGCCACGCCGAAGCCTTCGAGGAATTGCACATCGCCGGCCGCACAATCGCCCCCATCGCCGCCGCTCTGCTGATCGGCCTCGCCCTCACGCGCCTCTCCACGGCCGATCGCCGCGTCGGCGTCACCCACGTCATGGAACGCCTGTCCCGGCATCAGGGCCACATGCCGCTGCGCAACGCCGCCATCCAGTTCCTCGGCGGCGTCATCGCCCTGAGTTCCGGCATATCCGGCGGCCGGGAAGGCCCCGCGGTGCATCTCGGCGCCGCCACTTCGAGTTTCCTCGGCGAGCTTTTCCGCCTGCCCAACAACAGCGTCCGCACCCTGGTCGCCTGCGGCACTGCCGGCGCCGTGGCCGCGTCTTTCAACACCCCCATGGCCGGGGTGATCTTCGCGATGGAGGTGGTGATGATGGAATACGCCATCGCCAGCTTCGTGCCGGTGATCCTCGCCGCCGTCACCGCCACCGTGATTTCGCGCTACTACTTCGGCGACGCGCCGGCCTTCGCCGTCCCGGCCGTGGAGCTCAACTCGCTGCTGGAACTTCCCTACATCGCCCTGGCCGGCGTGCTCGTCGGCGTCACCGCGGCGGCGTTCATCTTCCTCACGAGACGCTTCAACCGACTGGAGCCTTGGCCCTTCTGGGCCCGCGCCACCGCCGCCGGCGCCATCACCGCCGCCGTGGCCCTCGTCGCCCCGGAGGTGCTCGGCATCGGCTACGACACCGTGGACGCCGCCCTGCTCGGCGACGTGGCGTGGACTGCGCTCCTCATCATCCTGATCGGCAAGATGGTGGCTTCCGCCGCCTGCGTGGGAACGGGGCTGCCGGTGGGGGTGATCACCCCCACGCTGGTGATGGGGGCCGTGCTCGGCGGCCTCCTGGGCACGCTGGGCAACGCACTCGCGCCGGACGTGGCTTCCTCACCGGCGCTCTACGTCATGCTCGGCATGGCGGCGATGATGGCGGCGGTGCTGCAGGCGCCCTTGGCGGCACTGGTTGCGGTGCTGGAACTCACGGCCAGCCCCAACATCATCCTGCCGGCCATGCTGATCGTCGTCATCGCCAGCCTGACGGTAAGCGTCACCTTCCGGCAGCGCTCGATTTTTCTCGGCACGCTGGCGGACCTCGGCCTGCAATATCCCCCCGATCCAAGATCGCGCCACCTCCTGGCATCCGGCGTCGGCAGCCTCATGCGGCAGGAATTCGTCCGCCTGCCAAGACGCACCGACACCGCCGCCGCCTGGCAGGGGCTCGCGGCGGACCCGCTGTGGATCGTCGTGGACGACCCCGAAGGCGTGCCGCAATCGGTGCTGAACGCAGCAGACCTGCGAATCTGGCTCGCCCAGCGCACCGTGCGCGGCGAAAACCTCTTCTCCGCCGAGGGCCCCGCCATCGACCTGATGACCCCACCGGGACTGAGAATGGACGTGGTGGTGGTGGACGAACGCGCCACCCTCCACGAAGCCTTGGAACGTCTGGAAAACGCAAACGTGGAGGCGGTGTGCGTGGCCCGCGGCGGCACCACCGCCGGCAGCGTGGTGGGCGTAATCACCCGAGACGACATCGAGGATTTCACGAGAATGGGCCAGAACGAAAGCTGACAAGGGCGACGCGTATCGCCGCCCCACAGTCGCCCCCACAGAGGAACCGCCCTGCACTTCGGTGGCCTCGGGGGAGGTCGTGCCCGGCATCTTGAGGGCCTTGGGGAGGTCGTGCCCGGCATCGCTTCCCTCCAGCCACCGCCGAAGGAGAAGCCAATGCTCTGGATCACCGCCTTCCACGTCATCGCCATGGTGTGCTGGATGGCAGGACTCTTCTACCTGCCCCGCCTCTTCGTCTATCACGCCATGGCCGAAGACGAGGCTGCCAAGGCCACATTCCGCACCATGGAACGCAAGCTCTATCGCGGCATCGCCACCCCCTCCGCCATCGCCACCGCCGCATTCGGCCTCATCGCCGCCTGGGGCGCCTGGGAGGTGATCGCCACCAGCGCCTGGTTCTGGGCCAAGATGGCCCTGGTGCTCGCCCTCTATGCCTATCACGGCATCTGCGGCCGAATGCTCCGCACCTTCGCCGAAGACGCCAACACCCACTCCCACCGCTTCTACCGCTGGTTCAACGAAGCGCCGATTCTGCTGCTGATCCCGATCGTGATCCTGGTGGTGGTCAAGCCTTGATGATGCCAGGTTGAGTTTTGTGCGTGTACGCCCTCCTTAAGAAGCCGGACGGCTTCTTAAGGAGGAGGGCAGGCCCGCCAATGAACTCTGACCACCCCCAAGCCCCACGCCTGCAAATGGTAAGGTTCGCGCCCTCATCCTCCGGCCACCCAATCCACCCGCTCCCGCCACAAAGGAACACCCAAGCCCCATGCCCCGGACAACCTCCACAGCCCTGTTCCACCGCGCCCGTGCCTGCACCCCCGGCGGCGTCAACTCACCGGTGCGGGCCTTCCGAGGCGTAGGGGGCGAGCCTGTGTTCATCGCCCGCGGCGACGGCGCCCACATCCATGACGTGGACGGCAACCGCTATATCGACTACGTCGCCTCCTGGGGCCCCATGCTCCAGGGCCACGCCTTCGAACCCGTGGTCACCGCCGTTCGCGCGCAGGCACAGGCCGGACTCGGCTTCGGCACCCCCACCGAGATCGAGGTGGAGATGGCCGAAACCGTCGTGCAGCGGGTGCCGGGCATCGAACAGGTGCGGATGGTCAACTCCGGCACCGAGGCCACCATGTCCGCCATCCGCCTGGCGCGAGGCTTCACCGGCCGCGATCTCATCCTCAAGTTCGACGGCTGCTATCACGGCCATGCGGACTCCCTGCTGGCCAAGGCCGGTTCCGGCGTTCTCACCTTCGGCCTGCCGAACTCCCCCGGCGTCCCGGCCGGCACCGCCCACAACACCCTCACCGCCTCCTTCAACGACCTCGAAGCCGTCCACGCCGCCTTCGAGCGCCACGGCGACAATGTCGCCGCCGTCATCCTCGAACCCATCGCCGGCAACATGGGCTGCATCCCGCCCGACGACGGCTTCCTGAACGGCCTCGCATCCATCACCCAGGAGCACGGCGCATTGCTCATCTTCGACGAGGTGATGACCGGCTTCCGCGTCGCCGCCGGCGGCGCGCAAGAGCTCTACGGCATCACGCCCGATCTCACCACCCTCGGCAAGGTCATCGGCGGCGGCCTGCCGGTGGGCGCCTTCGGCGGACGTGCCGACGTGATGGCGCACATCGCCCCGGAAGGCGCCGTATACCAGGCCGGCACCCTGTCCGGGAATCCCCTGGCGATGGCAGCGGGCCTCGCCATGCTGCGCTCGCTGGGCGAGGGCTTCCACGCGCGCATCGGCCGGGCCACCCAACGCCTGGCACAGGGCGTGCGGGAATGCGCGGCGCGGCGGGGCATCCCGGTGGTGGTGAACGACGTCTGCGGCATGTTCAGCCTCTTCTTCACCGAAGCCGAGCAGGTTCGCAGCTATGCAGACGTCGCCGCCTGCGACACCGAGCGCTACGCCCGCCTGTTCCACGCCCTGCTCGACGCCGGCGTCTATCTCGCGCCAAGCGCCTTCGAGGTGGCGTTCGTCTCCGGGGCCCATGACGAGGCGGTGATCGACACCACCCTCACGGCCTTGGACGAGGCACTGGCAATCACATGAGCACCGCTACCAAGCGCGCCTTCGACGTGTACGGCATCGGCAACGCGCTGGTGGATTTCGAATACCGCGTCGGCGAGGAGTTCCTGCGCGACAACGACATCGCCCGCGGCCACACGACGCTGGTGAGCGGCGAGCAGATGGCAGACCTCCGAAGCCGGCTCGACGGACATGACACCCACCGCACATCGGGAGGCTCCGCCGCCAACACGGCCTACGCGGTGGCCGCATTCGGCGGTCGCGCCTTCTACGCCTGCCGCATCGCCGACGACGAAGACGGCGCCTTCTTCCTGCGCGAACTCGACGAGGCTGGCGTGGGTTCCAAGGAAGGCCAGCGCCCGGAAGGGATCACCGGCCGCTGCGTGTCCATGGTGACGCCGGATGCCGAGCGTTCCATGTTCACCTTCCTGGGCATCTCCGAAGAACTCTGCCCAGACGACCTGGACCACCGAGCATTGGCCAACTCAAGCTACCTGCACATCGAAGGCTATCTCTGTTCCTCCCCACCCGCCCGCGCCGCGGTGGTGGAAGCCCGCGAAGCCGCCAGCGCCGAAGGCGTGGCCGCCAGCCTCGTCCTGTCCGACCCCGCAATGGTCCTCCACTTCCGCGAAGGACTCGAGGAGATGCTCGGCAACGGCGTCGATCAGCTCTTCTGCAACGAGGAAGAGGCCCTCACCTGGGCCAAAACCGACCGCCTGGACATCGCCGCCAACGAACTCAGGGACATCGCCCCCCACGTCAACATCACCCTGGGCTCCCGCGGCAGCCTGGCCATCTCCCCAAAGGCAACCACGGAAGTCCCCGGCTTCCCCGCACAAGCCGTGGACACCACAGGCGCCGGCGACATGTACGCCGGCGCCTGCCTATACGCCCTGGCCACCGGCGCCTCCCCCCTGGAAGCCGCCCGCTTCGCCAACGCCGCCGCCGCAAGCACCGTGTCCGTCTTCGGCGCCCGCCTGCCCTCGCCTGCGAACTACAGGGATTTGCTGAAGAAGCTCACAGGCACCCCAACGGGGCCCAAACGGCGCTTCGCGCCGAAAGCCTGATGGTCGCGTTCGTAACCCACAAAGCATGCCTCGAGCACCTTGTGCTGCCGGGGCATCCGGAGCGGCCGGAGCGGCTGGCGCATTTGTTGACGCAGTTGACCGCTGGTGGGCATTTGGATGGGCTCGATCGGGTGCCTTGCGCTCCGGCGAGTCTCGACGATGCGGCGCGGGTTCACGATGCCGGGCTGGTGCGGTGGCTGCAGGCGAGTTCCCCCGACGAGGGGCTGGTGCGAGTGGATCCCGACACCACCATGAGCCCCGGTTCGCTGGCCGCGGCCCTCGCCTGCATCGGCGCCGCCAAGGCTGCGCTGGAATGGACTCTCGCCGATGCAGAGCCGACCGGGCGCCGGGCCTTCTGCGCGGTGCGACCGCCCGGACACCATGCGGAAGAAGGCGCGTCGATGGGGTTTTGCCTGTTCAACACCGTTGCCATCGCCGCCGATCTGGCCCTCGCCCGCGGGGATATCGGGCGCGTGGCGATTCTCGACTTCGACGTTCACCACGGCAACGGCACGGTGGACATCTTCCGGGATCGGGCGGAAGTCCTCGTGTGTTCGAGCTTCCAGTTCCCGCACTATCCGGGCCGCGGTCACGACGTGCTGCGGCCCAATCTCGTGCATTCGCCCCTGCCAGCCGGAAGCACCGGCAGCGACTTCCGCCGCGCGCTGGAGCGGGACTGGCAACCGGCCCTGCGCGAGCACCGGCCAGACCTGATCCTCGTCTCCGCCGGCTTCGACGCCCACGAAGCAGACCCTCTCGGCGACCTCCGCCTCGCCGAGGACGACTTCGACTGGGCAACCCGCTTCATCGTCAACGCCGCCGAACAGACCGCCCAGGGCCGGGTCGTATCCGTCCTCGAAGGCGGCTACGACCTGGCGGCGCTGGCAGCATCCGTAGAAACCCACCTGAAGGCGCTGCACTGATCAGCCGTCCCAACCACGGGCGACGCGTGCGTCGCCTCCTCTTCTACGGGGTTGTTCGCATACTGTCTGGAGGGAGGGCGTCTCGCCGACGCGCCCAAAGCACGCCTTGCGGCGCGAGAGGGCGAGACGCCCTCCCTCCGAGACATGACCTGTGCCGGAAAGTCGTGAACGTGGCACTTGAGCGTCAGCACGCCCTAGGAGTCTGCGCCGTAGAAACTTTTCCGGGGACATGCACCCTAATACGGCGAGAAAAATCCATCTTCTGGGAGGTCCTGTCCCTCGTCAGGAACGTTTCGGGGCGAGCAATGGGGGATCACACCACATTTTCGGCGCGAGATCGTCCTACGGCGCAGACTCCTGGCAGCCTGTCGGACTTCGGACGGCGCAAGCGGTAGTGTCTCACTTTGAATTTGTCTGACGTGGCGCATGGCCGTTCGCAACTGGCGACTGCGTCGATTTGCCTGCCGGGACCACTCCGGGGGGAGGGGCGGGACACCCTCCATGCGCGCCGTCAGGCGCGTCCTCTCTACTGCACATGCCGCGAGTGCCCTGCGCGCCTTGGCGGCGCGGCGCGCCTTGCGGCGCGATGGAGGGCGGGACGCCCTCCCCCCGAGGACGGTGCCAGACACTGCACAAGCCAAGGTGAGACACTACCGCGCAAGCTGGCCGAATGCCGACAGGGTGACAGGACGGCCGACGAAGCGAACCTGCGCGCGGAACTCGTTGCCCATTACCAGCAGGTCGAGGCGCTGGGCCTGAACGAAATGTCCTCCGGCAATCTCAGCGTGCGGTTCGGGGACCGGATGCTGATCTCCCCCAGCGGCGCCACGGCCCAGAGCATCGCCGTGGACACGTCGTCGAGACGACCTTCGACGGGCTCTGGCGCGGCGAGCGACGACCCTCGTCCGAATGGCGAATGCATGCCGCCATCTACCGCAAGCACGACGAGGCCCAGGCCATCGTCCACACACACTCCGACCACTGTGTTGCCGTGTCATGCCACCTCAGGCCCCTGCCCGGCTTCCACTACCCGATCGGCACCTTCGGCGGCGACGACATGCCCTGCGTGCCCTACTCCACCTTCGGCACCCAAGCGCTTGCCGACGACGCGGCCGAGGCGCTCACCCACCGCACCGCCTGCCTGCTCGGCAACCACGGCATGATCTGCCGCGCGCCCACCTTGACGCAGGCCGTCAATCAAGCGCAACGACTGGAGATCATGTGCCGGCAGTATGCGCTCGCTCGCCAGCTCGGCGAGCCACGCCTGCTCACCGATGCCGAGTGGCGGCAGTTCTTCGACCGCGACAACGAACCCTCTACAGCAAGAGCCTTCAGCCGGGGAAGCGGCCCCGACCGCCGACGCGCAGGGAAGTGCCGGCAATTCCCCATCGCCGGGGGCGTGCTTCCATGCAGGGAGCCTTCAGCCGGGGAAGCGGCCCCGACCGCCGACGCGCAGGGAAGTGCCGGCAATTCCCCATCGCCGGGGGCGTGCTTCCATGCAAGCGCCTGAAGGAGCGGCCCACAGGCAACGCAGGACCCCACAGGGGCAATCCATGGGTCGCCCGCGCCAGGGCACCCTCCCACACCCTGCGCCGAGGCAGGTCGCGTCAGCTCAACTGCGCTCGGATCCGTTCAGCGTGCGCTGCCAGAACCTCCGGCTCTGCCATGTCACGGGCATGGAACCTCAGCCCCTCCCCGTCATAGCGCGGAATGACGTGGAAGTGAACATGAGGGACGCTCTGCCCAGCGTCGGCGCCATTGAGCTGCATCAACATGACGCCGCCGGGCCTAAACGCCGCCTTCACCGCCACGGCCACCCGCCGTGTGGTGACAATGAGGCAGGAGAGCTCACCGTCCGATAGGTCGAACACCGTCTCCGCAGCCGCGCGCGGGACGATGAGCGTGTGGCCCGGGCTTTGCGGCATCACGTCCATGAAGGCGAAGCAATGCTCCTCGTCAAGCACCACATGCGCCGGCAACTCCCCCCGCAGGATGCGCGCGAAGATGTTGTCGCTGTCATAGGCCATGGCACGAATCGTAACAGCCCGTCACAGTCGCACACTCCCTTGGACATCACGGTCGCGGGTGGCCTCGGGTTCACAGTCGCGTACGGGCCAGGGTCCGCCGGCGGTCGCGGGACGGATTCCAAGGGGCCGCGGGCATCTGCCCTCGCAACGCGCCAAGCGCGTCCGTTCCTCGCCCCACGCACAGCCCCTCACAGCGCCGACACCAGGCAGCAACCTACCTGGCCGGCGGCTTGTACCGCACCCGAGTCGGCGCCGCATCGAGCCCCCGTCGCTTCCGGTCCTCCGCATAGTCACTGAAGTTGCCCGCCACGAACTCCACATGACTGCCCCCCTCAAAGGCCAGAATATGCGTTGCCACGCGATCCAGAAACCAACGATCGTGCGAGGTCGCCACCACGCTGCCCGGAAAGTTCAGCAGCGCTTCCTCAAGCGCCCGCATGGTCTCCACGTCGAGATCGTTCGTCGGTTCATCGAGCAACAGCACATTCGCCCCCTGCCGCAAGACCCTGGCCAGATGCACCCGATTGCGTTCGCCGCCCGATAGCTGCCCCACGAACTTCTGCTGATCCGGCCCGCGAAAGTTGAACCGCCCCACATAGGCCCGCGAAGGGAACTCATAGCTGCCCACCCTCAGGATGTCCTGGCCATCCGAAATCTCCTGCCACACCGTCTTGGCGGCGTCGAGCACATCACGGGATTGATCCACCGAGGCGATCTTCACCGTCTCGCCAAGCTCCACCGTGCCGGCATCCGGCGCCTCCCGGCCGTCGAGAATCCGCAGCAGCGTGCTCTTGCCCGCGCCGTTGCCGCCCACCACGCCGACGATGGCGGCCGCCGGCATCGAGAAGGTCACATCCTCCATCAGCACGCGATCGCCATACGCCTTGGCGATGCCCTTCACCTCGATCACCTTGTCGCCCAGCCGCGGTCCCGGCGGGATGTAGATTTCCGCTGTCTCGCCGCGCTCTTGCACTTCCTTCGAGTTGAGTTCCTCGAACCGCGCCAACCTGGCCCGCCCCCGCGCCTGCCGCCCGCGCGGGCTCGACCGCACCCACTCCAGTTCCGCCCGCACCGCCCGCTGCCGCGCCCGCTCCGACTGCCGTTCCACCGCCAGCCGCGCATCCCGCGCCGTCAGCCATGCCGTGTAGTTGCCTTCAAAGGGAATGCCGCGGCCGCGGTCGAGTTCCAGAATCCAGCCGGCCACGTTGTCGAGAAAGTAGCGGTCGTGGGTGACGGCGACCACCGTGCCCGGATACTCGCTCAGGAACCGTTCCAGCCAAGCCACGCTGTCGGCATCGAGGTGGTTGGTCGGCTCATCGAGCAGCAGCATGTCGGGCTTGCCGAGCAGCAGTTCGCAGAGCGCCACCCGGCGCCGTTCGCCGCCCGACAGCGTCGCCACGTCCGCATCCCACGGCGGCAGCCGCAGCGCATCGGCTGCGATCTCCATCGCATGGTCGATGTTCCAGCCGTCCACCGCCTCGATGCGATCCGTGAGCTCCCCCTGCCGCTCGATGAGGCGGTTCATCTCGTCATCGTCAAGGGGCTCGGCGAACCTCTCGGCGATGGCGTCGTACTCCGCCAACGCCGCAGTGACGGCAGCGAGCGCACGCGAGACATTGCCGCGCACATCCAGGCCCTCGTCGAGCTGCGGCTCCTGCGGCAGAAAGCCCACCCGAATGCCCTTCTGCGCCCGCGCCTCGCCCTCGTATTCCGAGTCCAGCCCCGCCATGATCGCAAGCAGGCTGGACTTGCCCGCACCATTGAGCCCCAACACCCCAATCTTCGCGCCGGGAAAGAACGACAGCGAGATGCCCGATAGAATCTCCCGTCCAGGCGGCACGATCTTGCCAACCCCTTGCATGGTGTAAGCAAACTGCGGCATGGCGGCCTCCGAACTGCGAACGCGCCATTATTCACGAGTCCAACGGCGAGGACGCCGCGAGCGCGCCCCCTCTTGTCTGGGAACCCCCAAGGACATGGACCTTGGGACGCGTGGGAGATGTCCCCACGGTGTGTAGGACGGATGGTTGCGTGTCTGGGCTACAATCCCTCCATGCTCTGCCCCTTCTGCCGCCACCATGACACCAAGGTGATCGATTCCCGGCTGGTCGCGGACGGCGAGCAGGTGCGGCGGCGGCGTGAGTGCCAATCTTGTGGCGAGCGCTACACCACCTTCGAGATGGCCGAGCTGGTGATGCCGCGCATCATCAAGTCGAGCGGCGCAAGGGAGCCGTTCAACGAAGAGAAGCTCCGCAGCGGCATCATGCGGGCGCTGGAGAAGCGGCCCGTGGCCAGCGAGGACGTCGAAACCCTCGTCAGTCGAGTCAAGCACGACCTGCGCGCAACCGGCGAGCGCGACCTGCCCTCCCGCACCGTCGGCGAACAGGTAATGACCGGCCTCAAGGAGCTCGACGAAGTGGCCTATGTGCGCTTCGCCTCCGTCTATCGCGACTTCCAGGACCTGAGCGAATTCCAGGAGGAGATCAGGAGGCTCACCACCGAGCGGGTGGAATGACTTCCGACTCCGACCTCCTGTTCCTGCGCCGCGGCGTGGAACTGGCCGCGAAGGGGCTCTACAGCGTCACCGAAAACCCTCGCGTCGGCTGCCTGCTCGTCAAGGACGGCGACGTGATCGGTCGCGGCTGGCACAGACGCCGCTGCGAGCTTCACGCCGAAACCGCAGCCCTGGCCGACGCAAGGGACAGCGGACACGACCCCGCCGCCGCGACCGCCTACGTCTCCCTCGAGCCCTGCTGCCACACCGGCCGCCAACCACCATGCGCACCGGCGCTGATCGACGCCGGCATCAAGCGCGTGGTGGGCGCCATGACCGATCCAGACCCGCGCGTGGCCGGCAAGGGCTATGCGATGCTGCGCGCCGCCGGCGTTGCCGTGGAGACGACGGAACTCCCGGAAGCCACCCACCTGAATCGCGGCTTTGTGCGTCGCATTGCCACGGGCCTGCCGTTCGTCCGCGTCAAGCTCGGCGCCTCCATCGACGGCCGCACCGCCATGGCGAGCGGCGAGAGTCAATGGATCACCGGGCCCGACGCCCGCGCCGACGTGCAGCGCCAACGGGCACAAAGCTGCGCCATCGTCACGGGACGAGGCACGGTGGCGGCAGACGACCCGGCCCTCACCGTGCGGGGAGCGCAGTTCGCCGTGGACGGCATCATCCGCCAACCCTTGCGCGTGGTCGCCGACACCCTCGGCAAGACACCTTCCGAGGCGCGTCTCTTCGCCACCGACTCGCCCGTGTATCTCGCCACGGGGTGCGACGCGCCGGCGCATCCGCGAGCCCATATGCTGCGTCAGGACACCAGCCATGTGGATCTTCACCGCCTGCTTCAAACCCTGGCCGACATGGGCTGCAACGAAGTGCTCGTGGAAGCGGGCCCCACCCTCGCCGGCGCCTTCCTCCACGCCAACCTCTGGGACGAAGCCGTGCTCTACCTGGCGCCGAAGTGGCTCGGCGAAACGGCGCGGCCCCTCGCGGCGGTGTCGTTCGACCGCCTCGCAGAAGCCATCGGCAGCAAGATCGTCGCCATCGAGGAGCTAGGCGCCGACGCCAAGGTCGTCCTCGCCAACGCATCCCAAACCGCTCCGCCGGGCGGCACCGCGTGATGCCAGCGAAGGTGGATCAACGCGCCCGCCGCCGCGCCCGCCGAGCGCTGCTGCAAGCCATCTACCAATGGCAGATCAGCGGCCACAGCGCCGCCGAGATCGAGCGCCAGTTCGCCACCGGCGAAGCGCTGCGGCGCGCCGACAAGCCCTTCTTCTCCGCCTGCCTCGACGCCGTGCTCACCGGCGCGGAAAAGCTCGACGCCCTCTACGCGGCCTATCTCGACCGTCGCGTGGACCAGCTCGACCACATCGAACGCGCCATCCTCCGCGCCGGCGTGCTCGAGCTGCGCGACCGCATCGAGGTGCCGTTCAAGGTGGTGCTCGACGAATGGGTCACCCTCGCCAGCCAATTCGGCGCCGAGGACGGCCACCGCTACATCAACGGCGTGCTGGACCGAGTGGCGAAAGACCTTCGGCCAGTGGAAGTGGCAGCAACGGCGGACGCCGCCCAAGGCCCCACGCCATGAGCGACGAGTTCGACCTCATCGCGACGATTGTGGACGCATTGGGCGATGCCGCCGCCGGCGAGGCCGTGCTGCTTGGCCCGGGCGACGATGCGGCCGTGCTGCGGCTGCCGCCGGGGCACGACCTCGTGGTGTCCAACGACACCCTGGTGGCGGGCAGGCACTTTCCGACCGACGCCACGCCGGAGTTGGTGGGCTACCGCGCCATCGCGGCATCGGTTTCCGACCTCGCCGCCATGGGAGCCAGGCCCGTGGGCGCCGTCGTGTCGCTCACCGCTCCGCGGCTCGACGCCAAGTGGGCGCAGGCATACGCGTCGGGCATGGCGCGAGCCGCACGCGCATTCCAAACCCCCATCGTCGGCGGCAACCTCGCCCGCGGCAACGCGAACATCTGCGTCGCGGTGCATGGCAGCGTGCCACGCGGCGAGAGCCTGACCCGCGCCGGGGCCAGGGCGGGAGACGATCTCTACATAACCGGCATGATCGGCGGCGCCGGGCTGGCGTTGAAAACCGGGCTCCTGGACGCCCAGTCCATCGCCGAAATCGAATCCGGCTCCGCTCAGGCGCGCTACTGGCTGCCGCAACCCCGCCTGGCCTTCGCCTGGCGCCTGCGAACCGTGGCCACCGCCGCCATCGACATATCCGACGGCCTGGCATCCGACGTGGCGCACATCTGCAAGGCGAGCGACCTCGGCTGCGACATCGACCTAGGCGACGTGCCGGTCTTTCCCGGCAGCGACCCGGTGGCAGCCGTGTGCGCCGGCGACGACTACGAACTGGCCTTCGCCGCACCACCCGGCGCCGCCGCAACCATCGCCGCCATCGCGCGCGAATCCGCCACCCCCGTTCAACGCATCGGCACCATGACCGCCAAGCCCGGCGCTCGCTGGCGACACGGCGGCAAGCCCATCACCCTCGCCGGAGGATTCCGCCATTTCTAGCCAAGACCCCCAGGGAGATGCCGGTACCGGGCTGGGTCTGCGCGACCTCGCCAACCCCTTCGCGCTGCTCGCCACCTGCTTCGGCATCGGCCTCATCCGCATCGCGCCGGGAACCTTCGCGTCCATCGCCGCCGCAGTCGCATGGTGGTTCCTCCTCGCCCACCTAGGCTGGCCCCTGCGCCTCGCTGGCGTGGCTTTGGCAACCGCCGTCGGCCTCGCCACCATTCACCTCCTGAACCGCCACCGCCGCCAAGACGACAACCCCGCCATCGTCATCGACGAAGTGGCCGGCTGCTGGCTGGCCCTGGCCCTTTGCCCCCACTCCATCTTCTGGGCGACAATCGGCGTCGCCTTGTTCCGCGCCTTCGACGTAATCAAGCCTTGGCCCGTATCCTGGGCCGACACCAATGTCCCCGGCGCTCTCGGCGTGATGCTAGACGACCTGCTGGCCGGCGCCTTCACCGCCGCTCTTCTATACGGCGCCTGGGCCGCAACGCTGTTCGCCTTGTAGCGAGCGTCGGCCCGCTGAAGGGGAGGCCGTTGCCAATCCGCTCAGCGCGCGCGTCAAGCACTACTCCCCGTCATCCACCACCACGTCCAGCTCGTCGCCATCCTCCGTCAGCGCCTTGATACGAAGTTCAGCCGACTTCAGCGCGGTGCGGCATTCCCGCGTGAGCTTCACCCCGCGCTCGAAGGCCGCGAGGGAGTCTTCGAGGCTCATCCGCCCGCTCTCCATCCGCTCCACCAGCGCTTCAAGCTCTGCCAGCGTCGCCTCGAAGTCGATCTGCCGAGATTCTTCCTGATCGGACATGCCTTAGGTTCCCTCCTTCCGCCGCCGGCCGCCCGGAACCATCCAGCGCGAGCGGCGCATGACATACTCTATCCCCCGTCGCCCGCCCAAAGGCAGCCATGATCCGCCGCGCCGATTTGTTCGAGGAACCCGAGAACCGCCACAAGCGCGAGGGGTACGCCAAGCTCACCTACGAGGACAAGCTCGGCATCCTCCTCGAACTGCGCGCCCAGGCCCGCCTCCCAAACCCTACCTACGCCGAAGACTGGCGCCGCCAGATCGAGCACAAGATCGAAACCGCCCGGCCCTGCGGATTTACGCCAGACCACCCACCAGCAGGGACGAATGAGGCAGGCCAATGGGAACAGAACTCTTGCCCGACTTCATCCGCGAACACTACGAAGTGCATGAGCGCAAGCACGCGTGCGCGATTTTGCAGCTAGGCTTTCCGCGGGAGTGGGAGGACATCGTGGCTGTCCTGAGCGAGTTCCGTCTGCGAAAGATTTTTGGCTGACGCGACCGGGCGGACGCAAGTCGCAGATTTCCAAATTCATCGATGAACGCCTTTACGGCCGCGGCTGGGAGGAGCGCGATTTCGCGACGCAAGTCGTCGTGGACGATAACGCCACCGAGACGCCGACACACAAGGTCGACTGCTACCGGAACCGCGTGGCGCTCGAAATCGAGTGGAACAACAAGGACACGTTCTTTGACCGAGACCTGAACAACTTTCGCCTCCTCTTCGACCTGAGGGCCGTGAGCGTTGGTGTGATCGTCACGCGTTGCGACGACCTCCAGCCGGTTTTCAATGACCTCGGGCGCGGAACGTCATTCGGCGCGTCCACCACTCACATGAGCAAGCTGCTGCCCAAGGTCGATGGTGGCGGAGGAGCGGGTTGCCCCCTGCTCGTATTTGGGATCTCTCGCCGACTCTATGTGGAGGACGATACGTGACGCCAGCGGAAGACCTCCTCGCGCACGTCGGCGAGCGCAAATTCGGCACAGTGCTGGCCGACCCACCGTGGCGATTCCAAAACAAGACCGGCAAGGTCGCCCCCGAACACCGGCGTCTGGCCCGCTATGCCACACTTGCCTTCGAGGAAATCGGCGCGTTGCCGGTGTCGAAGTTCGTCACCGAACCGGCGCACCTTTATCTCTGGGTTCCCAACGCATTGCTTCCCCACGGCCTCACGGTGATGGAGCAATGGGGGTTCGAGTACAAGACCAATCTCGTTTGGTACAAGGTTCGCAAGGATGGCGGCCCGGACCGTCGTGGCGTCGGCTTCTACTTCCGCAACGTCACCGAGGTGATCCTCTTCGGCGTGCGCGGCAAGAACGCGCGCACCCTCGCGCCAGGTCGCAGCCAAGAGAACATCATCCTTTCCCGCAAGCGCGAACACAGCCGCAAACCGGACGAGCAATACCGCCTGATCGAATCATGCAGCCCCGGCCCGTATCTCGAACTGTTCGCCCGAGGCACCCGCGACCAATGGCTAGCCTGGGGCAATCAGGCGACAGACTACGCCCCAGACTGGGCAACCTACGCGAACCACTCCCAGTCCACTCCCAACGGCGAACCGAGGGCGCTGTTCGAAGAAGCACGGCGACAGCAACCTGCATAAGTCTTAACTCGCGTGAAAATGCGTCCCCGGTTCCACGAGCCCACCAGCACCGCCTTGCACCACCGCTGGAAGTTGCCTCCGGCTTCAGCCACTACGCCGCGATGCCCACGAGTGCCAACGGCACTGCGGGCTGGCCACGTGGGTAACGGCGGATGTCCTCCAAGCCTTGCTCGAAAGACCAAGTGCCTGTCCCCAGCTCCTTCCTAAGTGCCTCCATCGGCGCCACCCGTACCCCAACGTCGATCTCGTCGAAAACGAACGACGCCAGATGCTCTGCGAGCATGTCGGAGCATCCATGCGGAGCCTCACCAACGCAAATCTCCAACCCAACCCGCGACTTGACGTACCTCGTGCGACCTTGAGGACGCTTCGGGTTCCGCCAGCCTTTGGCGACGAACCCTCCTCGTAGCGTATCGCCTAGGTCGCTGCGCTGGCCTGTGCGGCTACAGGTATGTGAGACGGTTCCCTGACGAATGGCGTTGACGCCATGAACAACCGTTTCGATCTCGCGCCATATATCAGGACGACGGACGAGCAGGTATTCCCTTCCATGGAGGTGGGAGTACTGCGAGGCAATGCGCATCGCGTTCACCTTGATTTGGCATCGGTAACAAGAAGATTGGAGATCTAGCAGATCCACGCGGCAAAGACACAGGGGGTGCGCAAGGCGCCGCCTTCGAATGAAGAAGCCAGGGCGCCGCGAACCGGGGAGAGACAAGTCCGATTGCGACGCCCTGGCTGGGGCTAACCGAACGCTCGCTGGCCAGACCGTAGGGCAAGGTCCGTGCCACACCAATTCGGTGAGTGTTGGCGTGGTGTCGCTACATTGACAGGCAATCCTCAAGGCATACCGCACCGCTTTTGGTGCGCTCATTGCACCCTCGAAGGACTGGAAGGGGCTTCGTCGGCCCGCTACGCCAGCTTCCGGGCCTCCTCGATCGAGAAGCTCGCACCATCCACCAAGTGCCAAACGGCATGCTCCGGGTCGAGTTCGATCAACGCCATGCGCTCGAGGTTGGTGAACTCCCCCCGAATCTCCCACACACCGATGGGCGACCCCGCCTCGCGCAGGTGCGAGGCGACATCGCCAGGACGGAAGTGGCTGGCTCCCTCGCCCACGAGTGCCACCACGGCTTCAAAGACGGTACGGGTACGCCGGGCGGCTTCGCCGGATCGGAGACTCACGAGATGTCTGGCGCCGGGGTTGCAGGAGACGGGCGCGTTTTCTATCAGAAACCACCCTCGATTGCAGCATTGACGCGCACATCCTCCTCCCAATGCGTGCAACACCTCCCTCCGGAGGGCGGGCGTCTCGTCCTCCATCGCGCCGCAGGGTGTGCAAACCGACATCACTCAACCCAGGCCCTTCCCCCCTGATACGCCTCCAAGTGCGCCAGCAACTCCGCATCCGCCGCCGCGAGGCTCAACGCTAGCCGCTGCGTCGCCATCGCTCCCTCGAAATCCCCCTGCGCCGCCTGTGCTGCCGCCAGCGTGTCCAGCGTGTCCGCATCGCGCCGCCGCGAAACCGCCGATTCCGCCAGCGCAAGCGCCCGATGCGGATCGCGCAACGCATCGTGCCGCGTCGTCGCGTAAATCCAGGCCGCAACATGCGCCGCCTCGACCACTCCGCGGTCCGCTGCGGAAGCCAGCCACCCAAGCGCCTCCGCGACCACGCCTTCATCCCCCCCACCGCGCGCATGAACCAGCCGCCCCAACCGATACTGGCTGTCTGCATGGCCGGCATCCGCCGCTCGCCGCAACCAATGCTCTTCCCGCTCCGCGTTCGCTTGCGTCCCCAGACCATGCCGATAAAGGAACGCCAACCCCGCATAGGCCGACCTCTCCCCGGCCTCCGCCGCCGCCGAATACAACGCAAACGCCTCCGCATGGTTCGCCTCGACCCCCATGTCCCCCAACAGGATGTGCGCCAGAGCCGACTGCGCCACCGCATTGCCCTCGTCCGCAAGCGCCCGGAAGCGCTCCGCCGCTCCCTGCGCATTGGCCTCCCCCAATTCACCGTCCCGCAGCATGAACGCAATGGCCAGCCGCGCACCCTCGTCCCCAGCCTCCACCGCCCGCTCATACCAATGCCGCGCCTGTTCCGCATCCGGCTCTTCCGCGAACCCCACCCGAAACGATCTGCCATAGGCCGCAAACGCCCCCACAATTCCATGCCCCACCGCCGCCTGCCGCAGCCAATGGCGGGCGCGCGCATGATCCACCTCCGTCCCCCTTCCATCCTGCAATGCCAGGCCCACGAACAGGCAAGCCGTCGCATCATCACCCCGCGCCGCCTTCAACGCCAGCCGAAACGCCTCATGCGGATTGCGCGGAACCCCATGCCCCGCATCGTGCAGATGCGCCAGAGCCATCAACGACGCGGAATGGTTCGGATGGAACTCCACGGCACGCCGGTAGTCATGCCGCGCCGAAACGTGCAACCCCGCCTCCGCATACCCGTATCCCCGCAGATGGAACGCCCGCGCCCGCTGCCGAGCCGTGATCCACGGACTGGAAACGAGATCGTCCAGATACGCCCGCGCCAGCTCGTGCTCGCCAGCCTTCACCCACTCCGCTGCCGTCTCAAGTTGCTCCTGCGCCCGCGCCCCCGGATCAAGCAACTCCTGGGCGGCCACCCCAACCGCCACAAACCAGCACAGCGCAAGCGGGAACAGCAGGCCAGGCCATCGGCGCCACGCACGCTCGATCACCGCCAGCGCATTCCCAACAATCTTCCCCGACACCGCCAAGTCACCAGCCATCGACCCGCCCAAGCATCCCGCCCACAGCCCAAGAGCGCAACCGCACCCGAAGACCAGGAAGCCTTGGTCACAGTGCCTTGGGTGTACGCCCAGCAAGGCCACGCGTTCTTCGATCCTGGTGTCCCCAGCGTCGTTGCAGAGGCGAGGGTCTGGGGGCGTAGGGCATTCTGCCCTCGCCCGCGCCGACAGGCGCGCAAGGCCCCTTCCACGTCCCCGACCATGAAACACGCGAAACAACCCATCGTTTGCACGCAGCTCCGTGGACGCGCCTCGCGGCGCGCAGCGAAGGCAGAATGCCTTCGCCCCAGGGGCCCCTCGCGTCCTCCGAACCTCGCATATCCACCCGAAGCACGCCGCCGCAGATCGTCAGGCAGCCTCGACTGCCCACTCCAGCCTGGATCCGCATCGAATACGCAAGAAACGCAACCTCGCTTGAGGATCAGACGAACAAGGATGCCCCAGCGCGGCGGGCGGCCGCCCGCCGCGCCTAGTCGTTGGTGGCCAGCGTCCCTCCCAGGCGGAGCACGAGCTCCAGATAGGCGGCGTCACATGCCGAGAGACCGAACTGCATACTCAAGGCAAAGGCCGCTTCCGTCGCCTTCGCGTGGCTCGTGACATCCGTGACGATCGGCAACAACGCAATCTCCTTGAGGTAGCCGGCCGCGCTAGCCTGCGACACTTGGCCGATCCGCACCAGCCTCGCCACAACGTGGGCAATCTCGTAGTGCCAGATCGTCGGAACATGGAAGACGCTGCCGTTAGCCGCCTGGCTCAGGACATCGAGCGCATACCAGTTGCCGTCGGGACTCCTGGAATCCGGCCAGAGCAGCCGAGCATTGACGCTGGTGTCAAGGACAATGATGTTCACGCAGCAGTTCTCGTTTTGGCGCCTGGAGCCTGTCGGACTTCGGACGGCGCAAGCTGGCCGAATGCCGACAGGGTGGCAGGACGGCTTGGGCTGGGGCAGGAAGCGTTGCCGAAAGGCAACGGTTCCTGTGGCGCTGGCTTCGCCGTTAGGCGCATTGCACCCCGCGTTTCGGACCCAATCCGGGCCAAATCGACCGGCAGACCCGTCCAGTTGAGGGGTTGAAGGCCAAAATGAGAACTGCTGATGTTCACGGCCATCAATCACGACCTTCCTCCAGTATCCGGCGCAACTCCTCGTGGCTTCCTGTCGCCCCCGCCGCCAGCTGACTGGCCTGCAACGCACGGAGCCTCTCGAGCGCGCCCGCAACGCTCTCCGCGTCCGCCGGAGCCTTGCGGATCTCGACCTGAGGGACGCCGTTGTCGGTGACGATGATCGTCTCGCCAGCGGCGGCCCGCCGGAATACCTCCGCCTGCCTGGTCTTGCACTCGTACGCCGTAACCCTCTGCAGGGAGCGGATTCTGCCCACCTCGCCGAGCACCCGGACCGCCCTGCTCGCATGTCTGCGGACGTCAAAAGCGGCAGGAACGCCGCCCAACGAAGCTTGTGTCGCCGTTGTCAGGTTCGAAACCAGGTCCCCGTCGAGGGACACACGAGCCCGACGGCTTCGCCAGCCTCCCAAGTGCGAAGGCCACCGCCAAACCCAAGGTGCATCATCGCGGAACCGTGGCTTCAGCCGCCCCGCAGCAAGCCGGCGTATCCAAGCTCGCATTCCTCCCCCCAAACCTGCTAGGCTGCCCTCGTTCGATGAAGGGGGCGACTTGGCTTCGACGGCGGTCGCGAACTCCAACGTGCATGCCGAGAGGGTAGTGACTCTCGTTAATCAATCGCTGCAACTTTTATAGTTGCCAACGACGAAAACTACGCGCTAGCGGCGTAAGCCGCTTGTCTCGGGAAGACGGCGCCCGCAACGGCGACCCGAGGGCAAAGGCTTGCGGGATAGCGCCGCCGAGTGCCTCCGGCGGCGGCGCGAAACTTGAGGAGGCTCGCCCAGCCGCACCCCGACCGCCGGGTCGCCAACGGGCCAAAACAATAGGCGGCTCTAAGCATGTAGAGCGAAAGACGGAGCACCGACGGACGCGGGTTCGACTCCCGCCGCCTCCACCAAATTTTGGTAATACATTGTTTCAATTGATATTCTAGAGATCTAGACATCGGCGCGGATTCCCACATGGTAACTTTTGCCACGGATACCCCCTGATTCCCTGATAAGGATTCGGGTGATCTGCCGGAGACGCGCGCCGCACAAGGCGAACCTTGCGGAAACGGAATATCCGCCCCCCGAAGGTCGACATGGACTTCACCGACCTGAACCTGACCGCCTGCGGCGGTTCCTCGATTCTCGCCCGGACGGCCCGGCAGCACGGGCTGTTCGAACCGCTCGCGGACGCGGTCCGGGTGAAGGTGCGCAACCGCGGCGCGACGGACGCGGAGACGCTGTGTGCGATCGTCGCCTGCCTGTCGCGGGGCGACGGTTCGCTGTCGGACCTCGACGCGCTGCGCGCCGACGACGTCGCGAGGACGCTGCTCGGACTGCGCAACGTGCCGAGGCGCGCCGTGCCGGGGAGTGGCTGGCGCGGTTGCGTCCGGTGGACGTCAAGGGTCCCTGGGAGGCGGCGCGGCGGTTCGCGGAGCGGGTGGCGCCGGCAATCGTCGAGCACGAGCTGGAGACGAAGGGCCATGTTCCGCTGTTCATCGACGCGACCGGCGTCGAGGTGGACGGCGCGCTGTTCGAGCGGGCGCGCAGGCACCATGACGGCGACCGGGGGCACTGGCTGCACGCGGCGTTCGCGGGCGGTCTGTGGACGGCCGGAGCAGATCGAAGGGCTTGCCGAGGCGTGGACGCGGCAGAGCAGCGACGGGAAGGCGCCGGTGGCGCTGGACGGCAAGGACGCACGCGGCGCCACGAAGCAGCTCGACGGCGAGCGGCGCATGACGGTCGCCGCACCCGGCGGGTCCGCCTGCCGCCGGGCGAGTCAGGACTTTTGAAGGGAATTGTGTAGCAAAAGAAGCAGAAAGTCGTGGGACGCCTGATTCCACGGCGGACACAATGGGAAGCATTGGAGATCGGGAGACGGGAAGTGGCGGCAACCGAGTACGACGCGGACGGCAAGGCGCACAACGCAAGCGGGAAGCGGCATTGCCAAGACAATGAGCGTCCCGCAGCTCTGCCGGATGTTCCCCGACGATGCGGCCTGCCGGACGTGGCTTGAGCAAGTTCGATGGGACAGCAAGCCGACGTGCCCGCGCTGCGGCAGCCTGGACGCCACGGACATTCGCAAGGCGCCGCCGTCGAAGCCCGATGGCAACCACTGGTGCAAGCCCTGCCGCCGGTTCTTCACCGTCACGGTCGGCACCTGCATGCACTCGACCAAGGCCGACCTGCAACACTGGATCCACGCGATCCACTCCGCACTCACCGCCAGATAAGGGCGTGTCCGCGATGCAGATGTCGAAGGAACTTGGCGTGCAGTACCGGACGGCGTGGCATATGCTCCACCGCGTTCGTGAGGCTTGCGGCAGGGGGGACTTCAAGCTGTCCAGCGTGGTCGAGGTTGACGAAACCCACATCGGCGGCAAGGAATCGAACAAGCACGCGAGCAAGAAGCCCAACGCCGGTCGCGGCGCAGTCGGCAAGGCTCCCGTCGCTGGCGTCCGCGAGCGGGGCGGCAAGGTCAAGGCGAAGCCGGTGGAACGCACCAACGCCGCCACTCTGGCGCCGTTTGTCGAAGACAACGCAGCGCAGGGCGCGACGGTCTACACCGACGATGCTGCGGCCTGCGGCGCACTCCCGACCGTCATCAACCAGTACCAGCACGACGTGATCCGCCACGGCGCAGGGGAGTGCGTCAGGGGAGCCGTCCACACGAACGGAATCGAAGCAGTGTGGGCGGCACTCAAGCGCAGCATCCACGGCACTTGGCACCACGTCAGCCCGAGGCACCTTGGCCGCCACGTCAACGAAGCAACGTTCCGGCTGAACGAGGGCAGCTGCGAGGTTGACACGCTTGACCGCATGGAAGCCCTTGTGCGGCAGATGCCGGGTACGCGGCTCCGCTGCAAGGACCTGATCGCCGACAACGGTGAGTCCGCTACGCCGGTGGCCGTCCAATGACGCGCCGAACTGGCAGCCTGGAGGCGGGCGGAGGGAAGCGGCGCCCCCCCCGAAGCTTCGCCAACCAGAATCGGAGGGGAGGTTCCGAGATGAAGCGTGAACCGCCGAAGCTAGCAGCCTGTCGGACTTGGGCGCGGCAGGCGTGCGCGGAAGGGACTTGGCGCCCGCTTGAACGATGCCCCCTGTGGCTGTTCAGATGGGTCGTTGCGGCTGAAGCGGGGGTCGCATCCCGCCATCGGCCGCCGATGGGGGTCCAGAGGCCCTTTCCGACCCCTGCAGCAGCCTCCAACACGCCGAGTTCGCCCCCCATGACCCCGTCAGGCCAACATCAGCCTGTGCAGGCGTCGGCAGCTGCAGGCCAGCGTCACCAGCTTCCACTCGCCCTCCACCTTCTCGACGCCTCGCAGCGGGAACTGCCGAAAGCCCATCGCCTGCTTCACGATCCCGAACGCCGGCTCCACCGCATGCCTGCGCAAGCGGCAGTGCGCCCGGTTCTCCGGCAGCTCCATCCTCTCCCGCATCGCCTTGATCCACTCCGCCCGCGGCTCCTTCGCCGGCTTCGGCGGCGGCTCCGGCCGAAAGTCGTGCCGGCGCCGTCCGCCTTCCGCCCCGGTCGCCACCAGCACCTCCACGCCGCGCCCTTCCAGCTCCGAAACCTCGCTGCCCGTCGCGCAGCCGCCGTCCGCCAGCACCCGATCCGGCGAACCGAGTGCGCCGGGCATCGAATCCACGTCCGCCACCAGCTCGTTGCGGTCGCTCGCGCTCACGCTCACCCGCGAACCCGGCACCAGCCGACTGCCGTCCGCGTCCACCGCCGCCTGGGCGTTGCACGCCTGGCGGCACTCATGGCGCCGGCTCTTGCGCATCGGCGAACTGTCGGCGTCCGTCAGGTTGATCCGCTCCTCGTCCCGCGGCTCCTCTTCGGGCGCCTTGATCCGCTTCCCCTTGCGCGAACCCTCGCGCTGCTCCCGCGCCTCCACCTTGCGCTCGCACTCCGCGCGTTCCGAGTCCGCGCGCGACTGCGCCCGACGCTTCAGCTCCGCACAGGCCTTGTCCAGCTTCGCCTTCAGCGTCTCCCGTCGCTTCAACTCCTCCGGCAGACCCTGCGGCTCCGACGCGGCGTCCGCGTCGGCCTGCTCCGCCCGATCCAGCAAGCCCTCGATCCCGCCACGCAACCGCTCGCGCAACTCCCCCGCGCGGTCGTGGCGGATGCCGTTGCGCCTGTTCGCGTTCGCGTCCACCTTCGTGCCGTCCACGCTCGCCGTCCCGACACGCAGCAGCTTCGGTTCCCTCGCCAGCGGCAGCACCTCCGGGAACGCCGCAGAGACCGCATCGAAGCTGTTGCGCCGAAACGTGCAGATCGTGTCGTGATCCGGGTGACAGTTCGCCGCCACGTGCCGAACCCCGATGTCCCGGCAGGTCACGCGCTCGATCCGGCGCGAACCGAAGATCCCGTTGGCATGGCAGTGCACCAGCAGCGCCAGCATCGTCCGCGGGTGGCACTGTGCAGAGCCCGTGCCCCGCTCGTTCACCTGGAACGAACTCATCGGCACGCGTTCCACCGCCTCGACAACGAAGTGCGCCAGGTCGTCTTCCGGCAGCCAGTCCCGCATGTCCGGCGGCAGCAGACAGGGCTGCGATCGGTCCCGCTGCAGGAACTTCGGCATCTGCCCCAACCCCGTCGACTCGGAAGGCGCCATTGTAAAATCTGCGCCCTAAGTCCGACAGGCTGCTAGACGAGTCGATAGAACGCGATCCCGTCACGGTTGACGAGTTCGCCGAGGTGATGCGGGCAGTCTTGAACGGCGGGGAACCGGAGACGAAAAGCAAGAATCGGGAGCCGACGAGGGCGGAACTGGCGCAGCGATGGAAGCTGGAACGTCGCCGCCAACGGCGGCGGTTGCTTCTTTTGCTACACAATTCCCAACGATATCACATAAAATTCTTGATTCCATGAGAGGCCGGTGCGGCTCGGCTCGTCACTTGCGCGCCTGTCGGCGCGATGGAGGGCAGGATGCCCTCCCGCTGGATACCGGGCGAACATCATGCGTGCTTGCGGGGGCGCGGGCCGAACAGTGCCGTGCCGATGCGAACCAAGGTCGAGCCCTCTTCCACCGCGACCTCGAAATCGCCGGACATCCCCATCGAAAGCGTATCCCAGGACGGTCCGGCGGTGGCTGCGAGATCGTTGAAGAGACGGCGCAGACGGCGGAAGCTCCCGCGCGTCGCCTCCGGGTCGCCGGCCTTGGGGATCGCCATGAGGCCCCGAGGGCGCAGGCTTTCGAGTTCCATCACCCGCCCGAGCAGCTCGCCGGCCGCATCGGGAGCGACACCGGCTTTCTGCGGCTCCTCGTCCACATTCACCTGCAGGCACACATCGAGCGCCCGGTCCGCCGCAGCGTTCAGGCGATCGGCCACCCGCACCCGATCCACGGTGTGAACCCAATCGAAATGTCGAGCGATGTCGCGAGTCTTGTTCGACTGGATGGCGCCGATGAAGTGCCATGTGATGCCGTGGTGCGCGAGTTCGTGGATCTTCCGCAGTGCCTCTTGCAGGTAGTTCTCGCCGAAGTCGGTGATCCCCGCCGCGCGCAAGGCAGCCACTTCGGCGGCGGTTCGGGTCTTGGAAACCGCCAACAACCGAACGGCCCCCGACGGACGCCCCGCCCCGGCCTCGGCGGCTCGGATGGCAGCCTCGACCTTGGCAACGGATGGGGCGGCGAGTGAAGCTCTGATCAAGTCCGTTCCTTCTGGGGGAGGGGCATCTTGCCCTCCATCGCGGCGTGGCCCTTCCCATCTCCCTTGGGGGAGGTCGGATGCCCTCCCTCCAGCTTTGGTCGCATCTATTCGACCAGGCCCGGGGGTGGGGTGAAGCCGCCGATTTCCTGGGCGATTTGGCGGGCGCATTCGATGGTTTGGTGGTCGTGGTAGGGGGCGCCTACCACTTGCACGCCGATGGGGAGGCCTTCGCTGGATGGGCCTGTCGGGAATGCGGTGCTGGGGAGGCAGGATGCGACCACTACGCCAGCCCAGAAGACCGATTCCATGTAGGGGCGGGGTTCGCCATCGACGATGGTGCGGCGGTCGGCGAAGGGGGCGTGGTCGTGGGGGATGGCGGGGACGGCGAACTGCGGGCAGAGCAGCACGTCCCAGGCGCGGAAGAAGGCGTCCCAGGCGCGGCGGAGGCGTTCGCGGCGGAAGTCGTGGCGGATCCACTCGCGGTGGCTCATCACGGATGCCCGGGCGGCGACGGCATCGGCGGATTGGTCTTCGGGGTCGAGCTGCTCCACGCGCTGGCGAATCTTCTCGATCTGGCTTGCGGATTGGCCGCTCGACATTACCGCGGTGACGAGGTTCTGATACACCAGATGCGCCTTGCGGACATCGAAGTCGGGGCGGGCGGTGTCCGACACGGTGGCGCCGAGTCTTGCGAGTGCTTCGGCCACCATGGTCACTCGGGCTTGGGTCTCTGCGCTCACGGGCGCGATGTCGTCGGTTGGCCAGACGGCGACGCGCAGGTCGGCCAGTGACTTGAAGCCTGGTTCGGGCAGGGCGAGCCGCCAGCCGGTGGCCTCGCGTTTGGTGGGGCCGGCCATGATGTCGAGGGTGGTGGCGAGATCTTCGGCGGAGCGGGCGAGGGGGCCGCAGACGGATAGGTCTGGGTCGGGCACGTGCGGCACGATCTCGTGCCCGGACATGGGCACGATGCCCCAGGTGGGCTTGTGGCCGAAGACTCCGCAGAAGTGCGCCGGGGTGCGGATGGAGCCGCCTATGTCGGAGCCGGCTTCCAGGGCGCTGAATCCTGCCGCCAGGGCCGCGGCGCTGCCGCCGGACGAGCCGCCTGGCGTGCGTTCGGTGTTCCACGGGTTGTTGCTGGTGCCGTAGATGGGGTTGTAGCTCTGTACATCGGCGAGGTCCACGGGGACGTTGGTCTTGCCGAGGAAGTGGGCGCCGTTGGCGCGAAAGCGGCTCACCGCCAGGCCGTCGGCATCGGCGACGTTGTCGCGATGCGTCTCGATGCCCCAAGTCGCCGGGGTGCCGGCCATGACGTAGGACTCCTTGATCGTCATTGGCACGCCGTGCAGGGGGCCGAGGTCCTCGCCCCGCGCCAACGCCGCGTCGGCGGCTGCCGCTTCTTCGAGCGCCTGCTCGAACCTGCGCACCACCACGGCGTTCAAGGCGCCGTCGTGGCGCTCGATGCGTTCGATGTAGTGGCGGGTGAGTTCGACCGAGCTGATTTCCTTGCGGCGAAGGAGCCCGGCAAGTTCGGTGGCGGATCGAAACGCGAGTTGCTCGGGCATTGGCGGCTTCCTTCGCTGACGTGCGGACTAGCAGCCTGTCGGACTTCGGACGGCGCAAGCTGGCCGAATGCCGACAGGACGGCTTGGGCTGGGGCAAGAACCGTTGCCGAAAGGCAACGGTTCTTGTGGCGCTAGCCTACCAGCGTGTGTTGGGGCTTTGGGTAGGGATTGGGGGCAGACCGGGCAGGCTTGGCTTGCGTAGCGAGGGGCGGGAGACGCATGCGTGGCCTGCGGAGAGCCTTGCAGTGCGCGCCGGCGGCGCGTTGCGGGGGCAGGATGCCCTCGCCCCGGTGGCCCTCGCGTCAGCGGCTTGTGCGTTGGCGCTTGAGGCCGCGCGCTCGGGCGCAAGGCGGCTTCATTCCCGCCGCGCCGCGGTGGCTTCGCGGTTCTTCCCGGCCAGCGCCTTGGCCTTGATGGGAGGCCCCAAGGGTGCCGCAGCCGTCACAGGAACGAGAATTCATGAATAATCCGGGGCCGCGAAAGTGAGGGAATGGCATGAAGTTCGGCGTCTGTGTTGCCACCAACATCAGCGACTGGCAACTGTTGGTGCATGCCGAGAACGAAGGGTTCGATCACGGCTGGGTGCCGGACTCGCAGATGATCTGGTCGGACTGCTACGCCACCCTTGCGCTGGCTGCCCACCACACGTCCACCATCCGCCTCGGCACCGGCGTCGCCATCGCCGGCACCCGCATCGCACCGGTCACCGCGCACTCCATTGCCTCCATCAACCGGATTGCGCCGGAGCGGGTGTTCCTTGGCATCGGCACCGGCCACACCGCCATGCGGGTGATGAACTTCAATCCCATGAAAGCGCCGCCGTTTCGGGAATACCTGCGCGTCGTGCGCGCCCTGCTCGACGGCGAGGAGGTGGAGTTCACGCTGAACGGCGAGACCCGCACCATCGAGATCATCCACAAGGAGCTCGGCTTCATCGACACCGAGCATCGCATCCCGATGTACGTCGCGGCCAACGGCCCGCTGGCGCTCAAGGCCGCCGGCATCTACGGCGACGGGCGCATTTCCGGCGGCGCCGAGTCGGCGGAGGCGTTCCGGGCCAGCATGGCGCGCGTGCGGCGAGGTGCCGAGGAGGCGGGACGCGATGCGGACGCCATGCACACCGCCGAGCTTACCTTTTCCTGCATTCTGGAGCCGGGGGAATCGCTCACCTCGGATCGGGTCATCGACGAGTGCGGGTCGATGGTTTCGAGTCGGCTGCACGGGTTGTGGGAGGCGGTGCAGCTGCGTGGCACGGAGGACTTCATCGGCGACCACATCCGCGATGTGTGGGAGCAATATCGCGACTATGTGGCGGGCTTCAACGTGCCACGAGGCGCCTCCGGCCAGCTCGTCCACCGAGGCCACTGCACCTATCTGCCGGCCGCCGAGCGTCGCTTCGTGACACCGGCCATGATTCATGCGAGCGGTGCCCTCGTCGGCACGCCGGAGCAGATCCTCGACACGCTGCGCGAGAAGGAAGCGAACGGCCTCAAGGAGGTGGTGCTGCTGCCGCCGATGGCCATTGCCCGTGACAACCTGACGCGGTTCCGCCGCGAGATCATCGACCGCTACTGAAGGCTGCCATGCCGAGGAGATGCCCATGATCGCGAAGCTTGCCGCCTGGATTGCCGGTGTGCTGATCGTCGCCCTGCTGGTGCTCGTCTCAGCGCCCATCGATCCAATGGGACGAATCGCCGGAACCCGACTCGGCGGCGAACCGGCGGCAGACCAAGACCCGAAATGGACCGACTACGGCCGCCGCCAAATCGCCGTCGAGACCCGCACCGCATATGGCATCCACCACTCCGTCACGACCACATCCTGGGTCGCGGACGGCAACCTCTACGTTCCCTGCGCCCGCTGCGACGGCAAGCGCTGGCCGGCCAACGTCGCCCGCGACAACCGCGTCCGCCTCAAGATCGACGGCGAAATCTACCGCCGCCACGCCATCCGCATCACCGACCCCCCGGAACGAGCCCGAATCCTCACCGCCATCGGCCGTGACCCCGAGAGCCCCACCGCGGTGTTCCGCATGGAGCCCCGCTGATCCGAAACAAGGGCATGGATGTTCGCGCCTTGGAGGACGAACACGCGGGAAGACGCTCCACGCCGGGCGGGAAGTCGCACTCGTGAGAGCGGCCGACGAGCTGTGCCTCGAAACCGAGTGCGGCGACGATCTCGGGCGTGGTAGCGATGAGCGACGGGATGCGTGCGCTTCGCGGCCGACCACGACATCGACGTGGTTCGCTTCGAGCGGCACGAGCGCAAGGACGACCGCACCCGGGCGTGCCTGCGCAACTTCGAGGGCGACGAGGGCGTGCTGTACGTCGGTGTCGCGCAGGAGAAGGCGCGCGTGGTGCGCACCGAGCGCCGCAACGACCCGCTGCGCGGCCCGTACCCGTGGCTGGTGTCGTCGACGGCGATGGTGAACCACTACTACGTCTACCTCGTCGATGACGACTTCGGGCCGCTGTTCATCAAGTTCTGCTCGCACTTCCCGTACAACGCGAAGCTGTGCATCAACGGCCACGAGCACCTCAAGCGGCAGTTGGCCAAGCACGGTGCCGCGTTCGAGGCGCTGGACAACGGCATCGCGAGTTGCGCCGACCCGGACCTCATGCGGCAGCTGGCCGACGGGCTCGACGCGACGAAGATCGACGCCCTGCTGCGCAAGTGGCTGCAACGCCTGCCGCACCCGTTCACGAGTGCCGACCGGGCGGCGGGCATCCGCTGCGACATCTCGATGCTGCAGGCGGAGTTCGCCCTGACCCAGGTCTTCGACCGTCCCGTGCAGGGACGCGTCTTCTTCGAGGAGGCGATGCGCGAGAACCTCGACCTGGGTCGTCCCGACCACGTGCAGTTGATCTTCGACAGGCGCGTCACCAAGCGCACCCCCACGCGGCATCGAACCCGCGTCATCACCGACGGGGTCATCCCGTCGCCGCACGTGGACTGCAGGCACTCGCGCATCAGAAGCAGGCGCGTCGCAAGCGACGCGACCACAAGGAAGGGCGCGCCCTGCGCACGGAGACGGTGATCAACGACACCTGCGACTTCGATGTCGGCAGACGGCTGAAGAACCTCGAGGCCCTCAAGGCCATCGGCCTTGCCGCCAACCGACGCCTGCTCGGCGTCCAACGCATCAGCCACGACTGCCGCATCGGAATCGAACGGTTCGACGACCTCCACGCCTCGCGCCTCGTCGACGGCCAGCGCGCCTCGTCGCTGCGCTTCGGCGATCCCCGCGTCCAGTCGCTGTTCGCCGCCCTCGTCGCCTTCCGGCTGCTGCCCCAGGGCTTCGCCAACCGGGACCTGCGCGAACGCGTGGCGCCCTTGACGGGACTGTCCGTCGACGACTGCCACCGCAATCGCACCACCCACGACCTCCGGCGGCTGCGGCTGCGCGGCCTCGTCAGGCGCATCCCCCCACACCCGTCGCTGCCAGGTCACCGACAGGGGCATCCGAACCGCCTTGTGCTGCCACCGCGCCTACGCCCGCGTCATGAGACCAACCATGGCCGTCGCCTTCGACCTGCCCCACCGGCAAGCCTCGCGACTCGGCCGAGCACTCGACGCCTTCGACAACGAAGTCCGTCACCTCTGGCAGGGGCAAAACCTCGCAGCCTGAACGCAACCTGCCCGTAAACCAAAGCTCCGCTCAAGGAATCTAGCGCCACAGGAACCGTTGCCTTTCGGCAACGCTTCTTGCCCCAGCCCAAACCGTCCTGTCACCCTGTCGGACTTCGCCGAGGCGGCGAAGTCCGACAGGGTGATAGGCTGAACCGGTGCTGACCATTGCCCTGTACCAACCGGAGATTCCGCCCAACACCGGGGCGCTGATGCGGCTGGCGGCGAACACCGGAGCGGAGCTCGCGCTAATCGAGCCGCTCGGCTTCGAGTTGACCGACACGCGGCTCAAGCGCGCGGGGCTTGACTATCGCGACCTCGCCACCACGACCGTGCATCCGAACTACCCGGCGTTCTTGGGCGCGGTTGCCGGCCGTCGCGTGATGGCGTTCAGCAGCCGCGGAGAGACGCGCTACGACACCATCGACTACGAGGCGGACGACGTGCTCCTGTTCGGCCCCGAGTCGAGCGGCCTCCCGGAGGAAATCCTCGCCTCCTTCCCCGCGCCCCACCGCATCCACATCCCCATGCGCTCCAACTCCCGCAGCATCAACCTCGCCAACTCGGTCTCCATCGCCTTGTACGAGGCTTGGCGTCAGCTCGGCTTTGCCTGAAGGGCAGCGGGCCTCACGCCCCCAATAGCCGCGTGCCGATGAACTCTCGGAAGGGGCGGTTGCAGCCGACTGCGGTGGCGACACAGGCGGTCAGGATGCCGGCGGCCATGAAAAGCAGCGGCACGTTCTGGTCCACGGCGTCGGCGAGGACGCCGGCGAGGCCCATCGCCAACGGCACGGTGCCGCCGATGACGGTCATCATCACGCTCATCACTCGGCCTCGCACTTCGTCGGGGGTGGTGACCTGCATCAGCGTCGTGAATGCCACCGTCATGACGCCCATGAAGACGCCGTTGACGGCGTTGGCCGCCAGCAGGACGTACGGCGATTGTGCAACGCCGATCAGGAAGGTCGCGGTGGCCATGGTGAAGAGCGCGCCGAGTCCGTACGCGAGGCGGGCGGGCCCGTCGATGCGGACGACACCGGCGAAGGCCATGCCGGCGACGTTGCCGGCGGCCATCGCCGCCATCAGGTAGCCGAACCAATCGGGTGCGAGTCCGCGATGTTGGTCCAGCAGGATTGGCAGCAGCACGCCGGTGGGCGCGGCAACGAGGTTGAGCACCGCGAAGGCGAGCACCATGTTGCGCAGGCCCGGCCGATTCCAGACGTGGCCGAGACCCGTGGCGACGTCTGAGACGAAGGCGGAGAACAGCGCCCGCACCGACGGCGGCGCTTGCGGCAGGGTTTGCGGCACGCGAATGAACGTCTCCGAGAGGGCCGAGACGAGATAGGTGACGCCATTGGCAAGGAACAGCGCAGGTGCGCCCAGCAGGCGAAACAGCACGCCGCCAATGGCGGTGCCAATGCCCATGCTGGCGGTCATGGAGAGGCTGTTCAAGGCATTTGCGGTGGCGAGCCGCGTGGTGGGGACCACGCTCGGGATCGATGCCATCACCGCCGGGCGAAAGAACGAGCCGACGATGCCGGTGAGAACCCCGGATATCACGAGCGCCGCCACCTTCGCGCTCACCGCGCCATCGACCGCCAGGAAGGCAAAGCCGAGGCAGAGCGCGGCCACACCGAGCAGGCAGTCGCCGATGACGATCAGGCGTTTGCGCGAGTAGCGATCGGCGATGGCGCCGCCGACCGGCCCGAGAATGACGCCCGGAAGCGCGGCGGCCATGGATACCAATCCCATGGTGGTGGCGGATCCGGTCTCTTGCAGCAGCCAATACACGGTGGCGATCTGCGACAGCGATATGCCGACGCCACTGACGGTCTGGCCTTGCCAAAGCAGCAGGAAATGGCGGTTGAACAGGCGCTGCGGGGTGCCGTCGTCGGCTGCAAACTCCGCGCCGCTTGGCCGCACCGGGCTACAGGTTCATTGAGGCTACGCGCCCGAGCTTGTTGCCAGCCGTGCGTGTGCCGTGGGCTCGTCGCCTTCGTCATGGAACACCGGCGGCCTGCCGCGCAGGCTGATTCGGTGGATCAGGCGGGTGTCGTGGTCGCCGGTGGCCGCAGCTATGGGAGTGGCGCTGTGCATGGTGGTGGGGTTGTCCCACATGAGGAGGTCGTGGCGGCGGTGGGCGTGGGCGGCGAGGAAGCGTTCCTGAAGGGCGTGCCCGCAGAGTTCTTCGAGTAACTGCTCTGCCGCCTGCTGCTCCATGCCGACGATGGCTTGACTTGTGCCGGTGATGGCGTAGAGGGTCTTCTGGCCGGTGATGGGGTGGCGCCGTACCAGCGGATGCTCGACGAGCGCGTTGGGGTCTAGCAGTCTGTTGGACTTTGCCGTCTCGGCGAAGTGCGACAGGGTGCTAGGACGGCTTGGGCTGGGGCAAGAAGCGTTGTCCGAAGGCAACGGTTCTTGTGGCGCAAGCCACTTCAGCGGCACCGGAACGTGGTCGCCGGGGCGCGCCACCACGGAACGGCCGTGACGGTGCAGCACGGTCAAGCCTTCGATGCGGCGCTGCATCGCCTCCGGGAGGGCGTCGTAGGCGGCCGCCATGTCGCAGAAGCGGGTTGCGCCGCCGGTGTCGGGTGCCTGCACGGAGTAGAGCATCGTCACCGAGGCCACCTGGTCGCGGAAGGATTGGTCGGTGTGCCAGTGCGCGGCGCCCTTGGGTTCGCGCTTGGTGTCGATGCCGATGTTGGTGATGCGGACGATTTCCGGGTGATCTGGATCGCCGGGGTTCTTGGTCAGGTGGATGGGCTCGCCCAAGCGTTGGGCGAAGGCGACGTAGGCGTCGTCGGTGAGTCCACCGGTTCGGAGCACGAGGAAGCGGCTGCGGTAGAGCGTGAGCAACAGTTCGCGCAGCCCGGCGTCGCTGACCCTGGCTGTGTCGAGATCGAGTATTTCGGTACCGAAGTTTCCCGGAAGAGGACGAGGGACGAACTCCACGGCGCTCACCTTCGATTCGATTGCGCGGGCCACTCTAGCCCGGATTGTCCATGAATGCCCTACTGCGGCCGACGATCCACTCGCTGTGGCTGTGCGTACTCGCTCCGGCCCCCTCGACATAGTGCGCAGCCATGCCTTCGGGTTCCTCCACTCCGTGCGCCCAGCCACAGCGGCGTCTCGTCGCCCTCGCTACGCGCATTCATGAATGATCCGGGCTAGGAGTCTGCGCCGTAGGACGATCTCGCGCCGAAAATGTGGGTGTGATCGATCCCCCATTGCTTGCCCCGAAACGTTCCTGACGAGGGACAGGACCTCCCAGAAGATGGATTTTTCTCGCCGTATTAGGGTGCATGTCCCCGGAAAAGTTTCTACGGCGCAGACTTGCATGGAAGTACGCCCCCAGCGACGGGGGAATTGCCGGTACTTCCTTACGCGTCAGCGGTCGGGGATGCTTCCCCGGCTGAAGGCTCCTAGGAGCCTGCGCCGCAGGAACTGGTCTGGCGGCGTGGCCGGCGCGATGGGACAATGGTTTTGCTGTTGTGGGAGTGCGGTTGACGGGAACGACCTGCCGTCCTTGCGCGCCGGGTCAGGCGATGCTTCTGCCGCCGGATCCTGGCGACTGGCTTCCGGAGGGTCATCTGGCGCACCACGTGAGCGACCTGGTGGACGCGCTGGATCTGGGTGCGTTCCACGCGCCGTGCCGGGGCGACGGCCGGCGCCGGCGTCCTTGCCACCCGGCGATGATGGCGAAGGTTCTGGTGTGCGGGCACGCGACGGGGGCGTTCTCTTCGCGGAAGATCGCGCGGAAGCTGGAGGAGGACGTGGCGTTCCGGGCTCTGGCGGCGGGGAACACGCCGGGTCACCGGACGGTGTGCGAGTTTCGGCGGCGGCACCTTTCGGACTTCAGGCGCCTGTTTGCGGAGGTGGCTGGCCTTGCGCGGGAGACGGGGGTTGCGCAGTTCGGGACGCTGTCGGTGGACGGGACGAAGGTTCGCGCGAACGCGAGCAAGCGCAAGGCGATGAGCCACGGTCGGATGGTGCAGGAGGAGCGGCGTCTGCAGGAGGAGGTTGATGCGCTGGTGGCACGGGCGCAGGAGACGGACGCGGCGGAGGACGACCGGCTCGGGGAGTCGGTTCGGGGCGACGAGCAGCCGGAGGAGCTTCGCCGCCGGACGGATCGGCTGTCGGCGATCCGGGCGGCGAAGGGGCGGCTGGAGGCGCGTGCCCGGGAGGCGGACGACGCCCGGGGCCGGAAGCCGGGTCGGGAGCGGAACCCGAAGGGCGGCCGGCCGTGCAGCCGGGAGTGCGGGGAGCCGAAGGAGTCGGCGCAGGACAACTTCACGGATCCGGACAGCCGGATCATGAAGACCTCGCAGGAGGGCTGCCAGCAGTGCTTCGACGCGCAGGTGGCGGTGGAGGGGAGGACAGCTGGTGGTGGCCACGGAGGTGACGTCGAGCGCCAGCGACCAGGGACATCTGGTGAAGCTGCTGGATCAGGTGGAGGCAAGCCAGGGGGTGCGGCCTGAACGGGTCTTGGCGGACACGGGGCACTGCAGCGAGGCGGACCTGGCGGAGCTGGAGGCGCGCGGCGTGGAGGGTCACGTTGCGCTGGGTCGGACGGATCGGAAGTCGGTCGGGGAGAGCCCGCAGGTGTATCCGGCGAAGGTGCGGATGGCGGCGCGGCTGTCGACGGAGGCGGGCCGGAAGGCGCATGCGCGGCGCAAGTGGCTGTCGGAGGCGCCGAACGGCTGGATCAAGGAGGCGCTGGGCTTTCGCCGCTTCAGCGTGCGCGGGCTCGGGAAGGTGCGCGGGGAGTGGGACCTGGTCTGCCTGGCGCTGAACGTCAGGCGGCTGCGGGGGCTGCAGGCAGCCTGAATCGAGGCATGGGAGCCGCCAGGGCCGTCCCGGCCGCCCCTCGAGCCGCCCCGGGGACGTGAACGGACCTTCGCCGGGCCCGCCCAGAGCGCCGCCAGCGCCGAACCCCTCCGAACCATCGAAAACCGACAAGGTCGCGTCGCCGCCAACTTTCTGCGGCGCAAGCTCCTAGCAGGCTCTTGGGCAGGCTCCTGGCCGGGCTCGGATTTCCTGCTTCATCGCTGACTCCACGGACGAGTGCTGCATTGAACGTACAATCGCGTTCTTTGTTGGCGACGGTGGAAGGTGGCGGTGAGCGAAGCATCGAGAAGTGACTGGCTGGCGGATCCCGCGAGCATTGGCCTTGAACCCGAAGCGCTCGAGAGCCTTCGCGAGCGGGTGCGCAAGGAGGTGGACGAAGGCCTCCTGCCGTCGGCGCAGATTGCAGTCGCCCGCGAGGGCCGGCTGGGGCTCTTCGAGACGTTCGGCAACGAGACCAACGACTCGCTCTATTGCATCTTCTCTTCCACCAAGGCCATCACCTCGGCGGCGGCGTGGCTGCTGATCGAGTCCGGCGACCTTTCAATTGACGAGCTCGCCGGCGACATCGTTCCGGAGTTCGCCACCAACGGCAAGGAAGTCGTGACGGTGGAACAGCTATTCCTGCACAGCGCCGGCTTCCCCTATGCGCCGTTCCGCCCCACCGACTGGCTGGACCGCGAGCGCCGGTTGCAGCGCTTCTCCACTTGGCGACTGAACTGGGAGCCGGGCTCGAAGTTCGAGTACCACCCCACGTCCAGCATGTGGGTGATCGCCGAGATCATCGAACGACGCAGCGGCCGTGACTTCCGCGACTTCGTGCGCGAGGAAATCGCCGAACCGCTGGGCCTCGGGGACATGTTCGTGGGCCTGCCGGAATCGCGTTCGGGGGACGTAGCGGAACTGATGCACTGCGGCGAGCCGTTGACGAGCGAGGACTACGCGCGCCTCGGCCTGCCGGAGCCGCCGGTAACGGAAGTCACCGAGGAAGTCATCCTCTCCTTCAACCATCCCGAGGTGCAGGCCGTCGGCGTTCCGGGCGGCGGCGGGATCATGACTGCGGCGGAGATTGCGCTCTTCTATCAGGGGCTCCTGCACGGCGGCAGCGTTGGTCGAAGGCGTGTTTGGGAGGACAAGACGCTAGACATGGCGCGGACTGTGCGAAGTGGAGAGCTCTTCGATCCCTTGTCCAGGAAGCGCGTGAACCGCGGCCTTGGCATCGTCGTGGCGGGAGACAAGGAGCGCAACTTCCGCGGCTTCGGCCACGACAACTCGCCGTTGGCGTTCGGCCACGGCGGCGCCGGCGGACAGATCGCCTGGGCCGATCCTGCCACCGGCATCTCCATCGGCTATTGCACCAACGGCCACGACCGCAACCCGATTCGCAAGGGCGGGCGCGGCGTCGGCATTTCCAGCTGTGCGGCGGTGTGCAGAGCTGCCTGAAGGATTCCTCCCGTGGAAGGCTCGTGCACCGGGGCCCTGTTGACGCTGGCAGCGCTGGCACTCGTGCTTGCCGTCGGCCCCGCGAGCGCGGCCAACCGCGCGGGAGAGAAGTTTCGCGACTGCGCGAACTGCCCGGAGATGGTGATCGTACCAACGGGTTCCTTCGACATGGGCACGCTGGCCGAGGACGGACGCAGCTTCGGCTATGAACGACCGGTGCATGAGGTGAAGATTGCGAGGGCGTTCGCGGTGGGCGTGACGGAAGTGACGTTCGCCCAGTGGGATGCGTGTGTGGACGCGGGTAGCTGCGCCGCGTACACCCCGCCGGACAATGGCTTGGGGCGCGAGGCCCAGCCGGCCATCAACGTCAGCTGGACCGACGCGCGCGCCTATGTGCGCTGGCTCACCTCACGCACCGGGCGCAGATACCGCCTGCCCACCGAAGCGGAGTGGGAGTATGCCGCTCGTGCCGGCTCCACGGCAGCCTATGCATGGGGCGACGACATCGGCACCGGCCGCGCCAACTGCCTCGACTGCGGCAGCCCCTGGGACAAGCGCCAGCCGGCACCGGCCGGCTCCTTCCCCGCCAACGCCTGGGGCATCCACGACATGCACGGCAACGTCTGGGAATGGACCCAAGACTGCTGGCACGACACCTACCGCAATGCACCAACCGACGGCAGCGCCTGGGAACTACGAGGCGAGAGAGTCTGCGAGCTGCGCGTGCTGCGCGGCGGCTCCTGGTACAGCCGCCCCGGCAGCCTGCGCTCCGCAACCCGCTACGCAAGCGCCCCGAACCGCCGCTACTTCAACACGGGCTTCCGCGTCGCCCGCTCGCTGTGACGAAGAGGGGCCACGCCTCGCCAGCCGGGCATGCCACCGCGACGCAGTTTCTGTGCCGGCGTCCGTGACGCGGCAACCGCCGCGACCGCAGAGAATGCTGGCAGACGGTGCGGGGAATCACGGTAGGCGCCTGCTAACATCGGCTCGACTATGGATTTGGCAGGGCTTCTAGCGTGGCTGCGCCTGTACCCAAGACCAACGAACTGTTCAAGGACCTTGCATCGCTATCCGCGAAGGATGACTTCCTGCTTCGGCGTGTCGAGAACGAGGCGGCGAAGTTGATGCGCGTCGATGCAAGCGGCGGCCACGCTGTCCTCGGTGCGGTAGCCGCCATTCGAGGGAATCTCGATCGCTCCGTCCGCCATCATGAGCTCTCGGTCAAGCTCGAGGATGATGTCGCCCTGTGGTTGAACTACTGCACTTCGCTCGCAATACTCGACGCCGCTGGCAAGCGCTTGGAGGTCGCGCGGCGGGCTCTTGCCTGGCACGAGGATGTCGACGAGCTGCTGGACGTGGCCGTTGGAGCAGCCTTGGAATCGGCATCATTCGGAGACGGTCAGAGGTTTTGCGACCTATGGGCCAGTCGCCACGGTCGGCACCACGCGGCTGCCCAAGCGGTCGGCAAGCTGGTGCGCGCGACCGATAGTGGGTTGTTCTCCAGCGATGGAGTGCGGGGTGTCCTTGAGGTTGCAAGGGAGGTCAGTCGCGCGGCCGGCGTACAACGGACCGAGCAGGGGAGGATTCTGGAGCCGCCTGATAGCCCTGATGCGTTCCTGTGGACCTTCCAAGTGGCGGCTCCGCCCGCCATCGCGGCCCAACTCAACGAGAACCTGGCTGACGAGCTGGCCACCCGGGTCGACTTGCTCGAAGACCCTGGGTTGCGGCTAGTGGTGATGTATGAGGGCGCGGCGGCCTATTAAAGGTGGCGGTTACCTGTGACGAACTCCTGGTGGGGGCACAGCACATGCTCGCTCAAGCCGTCGACGAGGTCACATGGCGGAGAGCGACAAGCTTGGCGTATTACGCGGCATTCCACCGGTGCATCGCCCTTGCCGATCAGGAGTTGCCCGGTGGGGTATCGCCCAGAATTGGTCACCGGGCCCTCGTCAAGGCTTTGATGGCGGCGCCGGAGCCTTGGCTCAGAAGTATCGCGTTCATGCTTGAGCAGTGTCGCGGTCGACGGGTAGAGGCCGACTACCTCCTTAACGTGGATTTCACCGAGAACGCTGCTGCATCCGTGCTCGCGACTTCCCAGCGTGTATTCGCGAAAGCCGACCGTCGCGGCTCCTGATCCATCACAGTTGTGTGTCCGCCCACCTCAAAGCCACCGTGGCTCGCCCCTTCCGCGTGCGTTTGCGAAGCAGCTTACCAACGGGGTCGTCCCTTACCAATGGTGCCGTCGCGCCCGGGCGCGCCTTCGGAGATGGTGCCCACTGAGCCTCGCTGTTGCTGGGGACGTGCGCTCCGTCGCCCTCGCGCCGTGCGAACCCATCCTGATCGACCCGTGGAATGGTGGAACTCCCCACGCATGTCCACTCCTGCATAATGCGGTTCCTCGAGCACATGGGCCTATTCGCCGGAAGTTTCGATCTAGTGCTTGACGATGCGGATCGATACTGGTTTCTCGAATGTAACCAAGACGGGCAATGGTCATGGCTAGACGAAATTGTTGGAGGCAAGATCTCCAGCGCGTATGCCGAAGCGCTCGTGGAAAGACAAGACGCGCCATGATGACAAGATGGGCGATAATGAATCGAACCACGGTTTTGCTATGCATGATTCTGATGAATATCGACGCATCCGCCGCTGAAGACGAGTGTTCGAATGCTGCGTTGATGAAGCTCGCCACACGCAATTACGAGCATCGCGTGTGGGGAACACTGCTTGAGTACAGGGCAGCAATGTCGCAATGCGACGGTCAGTCGACGTACTATTACAACTCATTAAGATCTCAACTGGAGTCTTTTGCTGGTAACCACCTTTCCGCTCTCGATTACGCTTCGGCAAACACGTACGCGTCCCGTGTTCGTAGAAACGGCGCGGAATTCCGGGTTACGGAACTGCCCGAGGCTGCTGCCGCAACGCCGGCAACGGAATACGTGATAAGTCGGGCCGGCGATCATCGAATCGTCGTTGTGAACGAGCGACATCACGCAACAAACGACCGGCTGTTGACCATGGAGCTTTTGCTGGCCCTTGCTGAAAAGGGGTTCCGCTACCTGGCGATTGAGGCACTTTGGTGGCAGGATCCGATTAACGAACGTGGGTTTCCGGTAGGACAAACCGGTTGGTACATAAATGATGTTGCCTTTGCGGAGATGCTGCGCGTAGCCATAGGCGCTGGATATAGACTCATTCCATATGAGATTCGTCCTGAGCAACGCAGTGGGCCTAGAGGGAATGACCGCGAGTATTGGCAAGCCCGGAACATTGTGGAGGCGGTGTTCGATGACGACGTAGATGCGCGGCTTCTTGTGCATTGTGGTTACGATCACGCATTGGAGTTGCGGCGGTCCCGGCGACAGCCGATGGCGGCGCATTTGCATCAGATGTCGACTTATGACCCATTGACGATTGATCAGACAACCCTTGCAGAAGAGGCTGCGGTGGAGGTGACTCATCCGCTAAGAATCGAGGCGCAGAGCCGTGGGTTGCTGACGGACGAGCCTGTGGTACTTACGGACGAGAGCGGGGCGGCGGTCGGCAGTGGCCGACAATTTGACATCAGCGTATTTGGCGCGGTCACGCGTTATTTCAATGGAAGGCCGCATTGGATGTCGATGGGCGGAAGACGCAAAGCCGTCGCCGTATCGACGCCCGAGTGCGCAGATGAACCGTGCATGGTAGAGGTGCTGACTGCGGCTCAGCCCTCGGCCCTTCCAGTAGATTGTATGGAGGCAAAGGGCGTGTCGAATGTCGTCTACATACCGATATCGCCTGGGGATTGGGTGCTTCGCACCTATCGACTAGATGGCGAGCTTCTAGCCACGCGGCCGTTGGAAAAGGAATCCACCGAACTCTAGCAGGCCGGCCCGTTCGTTCTTTGGCTATGCGCCAGCCGGTGCTTTGGGCGTCGGTAGGCGGGAGGTCGTCACCGGATCTGAGCGACGAAACTCCAACGCGGTGTTCGGAGAGGAAGGTCGTTTGGAAACGCCATAAATGCCTTGGACGGAGCCGTAACGGCGTTGGAGGGTGTCGTGAAGAAGAGCGGCTAGTTGACGAAGCGTTCGCCTGGGCCCGACGGATCGGTGCCGCCGGTGATTCCGGCTTCGTGGCGCCGCTTGGCTTCGGCGTATAGGGCGTCGAAGTTGATGGGGGCCAGGTTGAAGGCGGGGAAGGTGCCGCGCGAGGCTAGGGAGTCGACGGCTTCGCGGGCGTAGGGGAAGAGGATGTTGGGGCAGGCGACAGCGAGGGCCTGGCGCAGGGGGTCGTCGGCGAGGCCGGTGATGCGGAAGATGCCGGCTTGCTGGAGCTCGATGATGAGGAGGGACTCGCCGTCCACCCTGGCGGTGAGGGTGAGGGCGAGGACTACCTCGTGGCGGTCTTCGCCGAGCGTGCTGTTCTTGGTGCTGATGTCGATGTGGATCTGCGGCTGCCATTCGGAGCGGAACACCGCCGGGGCTCGGGGCGACTCGAACGAGGCGTCCTTGAGATAGATGCGCTCGATGGCGAGGCCTGGTACGTTTTCGGCCATCAGCGTGCCTTCTTCCTGCCGCCTCGACCGCCGGCGCCCTTGACCACCGGCAGGTTCTGGTTGCGCCATTCCATGATGCCGCCCTTGAGTCGGGAGACGTTTTCGAAGCCGGCCTTGCGCAGCACGGCGCCGGCGGCGCCGGCATGCTGCCCCATTTTGCAGGTCACGACGACGGGCTTGGCCTTGTGCCGTTCGATCTCGGAGAGGCGGCTGCCGAGGGTCGCGTGGGGGATGTTCACCGCATCGACGATGTGGCCTTCGGAGAATTCCTTCTGGTCGCGCACGTCGACGACCAGGGCGCCGTCGCGGTTGACGAGGTTGACGAGTTCCTGCGCCGTCACGCCGCGCCCGCCCCGGGAGACTTCGTTGCGCACGAACAGGCCAAGGACAATGAGGAAAGCGCTCACCAGGAACGGGTGGTTCATGATGAATTCGAGCAGTCGGTCCATCGGCTATAGCCCCAGCACGTCTTCCATGCCGTAGAAACCCGGTTCCCGGCCATGCACGAATAGCGCGGCGCGGAGGGCCCCGGCGGCGAAGTTCTCGCGGCTGCTGGCGCGGTGGGTGATTTCGAGCCGTTCGCCGGTGCCGGCGAAGGTGACGGTGTGGTCGCCCACGATGTCGCCGCCGCGCAGGCTGTGAAAGCCGATGGTCTTGCGTTCGCGCTCACCGGTTTCGCCTTCGCGGCCGTACACGGCATTGGCGGCGAAGTCGCGGCCGAGGGCCCTGGCGAGGATCTCGCCCATGCGCACGGCGGTTCCGGACGGCGCGTCGATCTTGTGGCGGTGGTGTGCCTCGAAGACTTCAACGTCCACCTCGTCGCCGAGAATGCGCGCCGCCTGCTCGACCAGCATGAAGGTGACGTTGACGCCGACGCTCATGTTGGGGGAGAGCAGGATGGGGATGCATTCGGCGGCTTCGCGAATGGTGGCGAGGCCTTCGGCGTCGAAGCCGGTGGTGCCGATGACCATTGCCTTGCCGGCTTCTGCGCAGAGGCCAACGTGCCTTAGGGCGGCAGAGGGGATGGTGAAGTCGATTAGCACGTCGAAGGCATCGAGCGAGGGCTGGATGTCTTCCCTGATGCTTGCGCCTAGGTCGCCGATGCCGGCAAGGCGGCCAGCGTCTTCGCCGGCCTCCGGAGCGCCGGGGCGATCGGCGGCGGCGGCGAGGCTCAGGCGTTCGTGGGCGGCGATGCCGGTTACGAGCGTGCGGCCCATGCGTCCGGCGGCGCCGGCGACCGCAACTTTGATTGGTGCATCCATCAGTTTGGCGTGCCCCAACCCGCGTTCGAAGCGAAAGGCACCTGGGGGGGAGGGCATTCTGCCCCTTCACCGCGGCCCAAGGCGCGCGCTCGCGACGCTGATGGGGCTCGTTGCGACCAAGGCGCGTTGCGGCGTGCATGGGCGCGCCCTGCGGGCGCGTCGGCAGAATGCCCTCCCCCAGGGCCCTCGCTTCCATGCACGGCGTCGCGCAGTGGCTGGCTTCGGTTGCTCAACTGCCCAGTCCGCCGACGAATTTGCGTACCGAGTCGAACCAGGAGCTTTCGCGGGGGGCGTGTTTGCTGCCGCCGTCGTCCAGGCTTTTCTTGAACTGGCGGAGGAGGTCTTTCTGCCGCTCCGAAAGTCGCACCGGGGTTTCCACCACCATGCGACACATAAGGTCGCCGCTGGCGCCGTCGCGCAGGGCCGGCACGCCGCGGCCGCGCAGGCGGAAGAGCTTGCCGGTTTGGGTTTCGGCGGGGACCCGGACGTTGACGCGGCCGTTCAGGGTGGGCACCTCGATTTCGGCGCCCAGGGCCGCGTCCACGAAGGAGATGGGTACGTCGCAGAAAAGGTGCCTGCCTTCGCGCTTGAAGATGTCGTGTTCGGCGATGGATATCTGCACGTAGAGGTCGCCGGGCGGGCCGCCGTTGATGCCGGCCTCGCCCTCTCCGGTCAGGCGAATTCGGTTGCCCTCGTCCACGCCGCCGGGAATGTCCACCGACAGGGTCTTGCGCCGTTCGACACGGCCACCGCCGCCGCAGGTTCGGCAGGGGTTCAGGACCACCTTGCCGACGCCGCGACAGCGCGGGCAGGTTTGCTGCAGGGAGAAGAAGCCCTGGGCGACGCGAATCTGGCCAGCGCCGTTGCAGTCGGGGCAGGTGCCTGGCGACGTGCCGGGGGCGGCGCCGCTGCCGTTGCAGTCGTCGCAGGTGTCGAGCTTCGGCACGTGGATTTCCACGCTGTCACCGCCCACGGCCTGTTCGAGGGTGAGGTTCAGCGGATAGCGCAGATCCGCGCCGCGACGCACGGAACTGCGGCTGCGACCACCGCCACCGCCGAAGATGTTGCCGATGTCGCCGAACACGTCGCTGAAGATGTCGGCGAAGTTGCCGGTGCTGAAGCCGCCGGTGTCGAAGCCGCGACCGTCCACCCCGGCGTGGCCGAAGCGGTCGTAGGCCTCGCGCTTGTCCTGATCCGAGAGCACTTCGTAGGCTTCGCTCGCCTCCTTGAAGCGTTCCTCGGCGTCATCGTCGTCGGGGTTGCGGTCCGGGTGGTATTTCATGGCGAGACGGCGATAGGCCTTCTTCACGTCGCCTTCGGACGCGCCCCGTTCGACGCCTAGAACGTCGTAGTAATCGCGCTTTGCCGCCATGGCTGCCTGCCGACCCTTGTCTCTCGCGGCCTTCGCCTCAGGCGGCCGTCGGTTGCCGGCCGCCTGAGGCTATTTCGGTCGCGCTGCTCTCGCGTTACTTGTTGCCGTCTGTCTTGGTGTCGCGAACTTCCTCGAAGTCGGCGTCCACGACATCTTCCCGATCCGCGCCGCTCGTGCCCGGTGCGGCACCGGCAGTGGGGCCGGCCCCCACGCCTTCTCCGCCAGCGGCCTGCGCCTCGTCAGCATACATCTTCTGGGCGATGGCTCCGGTGGCCTCGGTGAGGGCGTTGAGCTTGGCCGAGATGTCCTCCTGGTCCTCGCCCTGAATGGCGGCTTCGAGGTCGGCGGCCGCAGCTTCCACCTTTTGCTTTTCCTCGTCGGTGATCTTGTCGCCAGCCTCGCCCACCATCTTGCGGGCGGAATGGACGACGCTGTCGGCTTGGTTCCGCAGGGTCACCATCTCCTCGAACTTGGCGTCGTCCTCGGCATGGGCCTCGGCGTCGCGCACCATCTTGTCGATCTCGTCGTCGGCGAGCCCGCTCGACGCCTTGATGACGATGGACTGCTCCTTGCCGGTGGCCTTGTCCTTGGCGGAGACGTTGAGGATGCCGTTGGCGTCGATGTCGAAGCTCACCTCGATCTGCGGCATGCCGCGCGGCGCCGGCGGGATGTCGTTGAGGTCGAAACGGCCGAGCGACTTGTTCTGCGCCGCCTGCTTGCGCTCGCCTTGCAGCACGTGGATGGTCACCGCGGTCTGGTTGTCGTCGGCGGTGGAATAGACCTGCTGCTTCTGTGCCGGGATGGTGGTGTTCTTCTCGATCAGGGTGTTCATGATGCCGCCGAGGGTCTCGATGCCGAGGGAGAGGGGCGTCACGTCGAGCAGGAGCACGTCCTTGACGTCGCCCGACAGCACGGCGGCCTGGATTGCCGCGCCCATTGCGACGGCTTCGTCGGGGTTGACGTCGCGCCGGGGCTCGCGGCCGAAGAACTCGCGCACCTTCTCCTGCACCAGCGGCATCCGGGTCTGGCCGCCGACGAGGATCACCTCGTCGATGTCGCCCACCTTGAGGCCGGCGTCGTCGAGCGCGGTGCGGCAGGGGCCGAGGGTGCGGTCCACGAAGCCCTCGACCAGGGATTCGAGCTTGGCGCGGGTGAGCTTGATGACGAGGTGCTTGGGGCCCGTCTGGTCGGCGGTGATGTAGGGCAGGTTCACTTCCGTCTGCTGGCTGGAGGAAAGCTCGATCTTGGCCTTCTCCGCCGCCTCCTTGAGGCGCTGCTTGGCGATGGGGTCGCCGGTGAGGTCGATCTTGTTCTCGGCCATGAACTCCTGGGCGAGGTAGTCGATGATGGCGAGGTCGAAGTCTTCGCCGCCGAGGAAGGTGTCGCCGTTGGTGGAGAGCACCTCGAACTGGTGCTCGCCGTCGATTTCGGCGATCTCGATGATGGAGATGTCGAAGGTGCCGCCGCCGAGGTCGAACACGGCGATCCTGGAATCGCCGCGCTGCTTGTCCATGCCGTAGGCGAGGGCGGCGGCGGTGGGCTCGTTGATGATGCGCTTGACGTCGAGGCCGGCGATGCGGCCGGCGTCCTTGGTGGCCTGGCGCTGGGAGTCGTCGAAGTATGCCGGCACGGTGATGACGGCTTCGCTGACGGCTTCGCCCAAGAACTCCTCGGCGGTCTTCTTCATCTTCTTCAGCACTTCCGCCGAAACCTGCGGCGGCGCGAGCTGCTCGCCCGGGCCCTCCACCCAGGCATCGCCGTTGGCGGCCTCGACGATCCTGTAGGGCACCATGTCGATGTCGCGCTGCACCACGCGATCCTTGTAGCGGCGACCGATGAGGCGCTTGACGGCGAACAGGGTATTGGCCGGATTGGTCACCGCCTGGCGCTTGGCGCTCTGGCCGACGAGGGTCTCGCCATCGGTGTAGGCGATGATCGAAGGCGTCGTGCGGTCGCCCTCGGAATTCTCGATGACCCGAGGTTCGCGGCCATCGAGCACGGCCACGCACGAGTTGGTGGTGCCAAGGTCGATGCCGATGATCTTGCCCATGATGGTCTCCGTTGTCCTTTCGGTTCTGTCAGTCGTTGGTTGGGTAAGTTGGGGCGAGGAGGGCATTAATCAAGCGTTTGCGGGGGCCTTGGCGGACCGCCGCACGTGCCGCGCGGGGATCATTCCGGTGCCTTGGCTACCAGCACGCGGGCTGGGCGCACCAGGCGTTCGTTCAGGGTGTAGCCCTTCTGCACCACTTGCAGCACGGAGCCGGGTTCGGCGTCGGGGTTTGGCACCATGCTCATGGCTTCGTGGAAGGATGGGTTGAAGGGTTCGCCGGCGGGGTCGATGGCTTCGATGCCGTGGCGGCTCAGGGTTTCGCTCATCAGGCGGAGCGAGAGTTCGATGCCTTCCACGGTGCTGCCGGCGGCTTCGTTCTCGCTGGCGAGGGCGGAGGCGGCTTCGAGGGCGCGCTCGAAGCTGTCGATGACGGGCAGCAGGTCGCCGGTGAATTTCTCCAGCGCGAACTTGTGGGCGTTGGCGACGCTGCGGTCGGCACGCTTGCGCACGTTCTCCATCTCGGCGGTGGCGCGCAGGGCGCGGTCGTTCAGGATCTCGATCTCCGCCTGGGCGGCTTCGAGAGCGAGATTGAGGCCGGCGATGGTGGTGACGGGCTCGTCCGGCTGCTCTTCTGCTGGCGCTTCGGATTCTGGCGCCCTGGCATCGGCTTCGGACTCGAGCGAGTCGGCCTCGTTGCCCTGCTCGGGCTCGGCCGGCTTGGCAGCGTCGTCGCCGGCATGGGCACTCTCTCCCACGACATGATTCGTCGCGTTGGGGCTTTCGGCAGGCGTGCTTTCCGGGCAGGGCTCGGTGGTTTCCATGCGTGGAGCGGATTCGTGGCTTTGTTTGAAGGCGGGTAGATGGAGGCGGTGGCTGGGGAATTCAACCCTCGTGGGGCCGATGATCCATCGCCGCGCCGAGCAGGCGGGCGGTGACGTCCACCACGGGGATGACCTTTTCGTAGGCCATGCGGGTGGGGCCTACCACGCCGAGCACGCCGGCCACCTGGCCGTTGGCCTGATAGCGGGCGGTGACGAGGCTGTAGTCGTCGAGGGCGCGGTAGCCGGATTCCTCGCCGATGAAGAGCTGGATGCCGTCGCTATCGAGGCAGCGGTCGAGCAGATGCACGATGGCGCTCTTGTGGGCGAAGGCGTCGTAGAGCTCGCGCACGGCCTCGATGCTCGGCAGTGAATCCAGGAGGTTGGTTTCGCCGCTGACGACGCAATCGTCCTCGTCTTCCTCGCGCTCCCCGGGGAACGCCTTGCTGGCGACGTCGAGGGCGGTTTCCATCAGGGCGTTGAGGCGATCCTTGTCGCCGCGCATGCTGTCGAGGATGCCGGCGCGAATGGCGCTCAGGGACTGGCCGAAGAACTCCGCGTTGATGTAGTTGGCGGCGCGGGTGAGCTCGGCTTCGGTGCATTCGCGGTCGGGATGGATGACGCGGTTCTGCACCTCGTGGTCGTTAACGACGAGGATCACCAGCACCCGGCCGCGGGAGAGGCGCAGGAACTCGACCTGGCGCAGGGAGATCTGCTCGGGCCTCCGCACGGTGACGACGCCGGCCATGTGGGTGAGGTGCGAGAGCAGTTGCGAGGCGGATTCCACGAGTTCGGTGGGGCCGAGATCCGGGCTCAGTTCGCGGTGCAACTGCTGCACGGCGTCGGCTTCCATGGGGCTCACGGAGATCAGGCTTTCGACGAAGAAGCGCAGGCCCTGGTGGGTGGGCACGCGGCCAGCCGAGGTGTGGGGCGAGGTGACGAGACCACGGGATTCCAGATCCACCATGATGTTGCGGATGGTGGCGGAACTGACGGTGATGTCGCGGGAGGCGGCGAGAGTCTTGGAGCCGACCGGGTGGCCGTCCTTCAGGTAGTGCTCCACCAGCATCTTGAACAGATGCTGCGCCCGCTCATCGACGGTGTCCCCCATTTGCTGCGGCTGTCGCATGGCTTGGCTCCTCCAAGGCGATGCGAGGGAGGCTTGGGCTCCCCGCTGGTGATCCGGCTTTTGCTCGTCAGGTGGGCTGATTGTATTGCAGGGTTGGTTGGGGTGGGGCATGGGCGCTAGCGCTGCGGCGCCTGCGAGGTCCTTTTCTGGGGCTTCAATGCCCTCGCCCCAAAAGAAGGACCTCGCAACGGGATGTCAGCACGCTAGCGGCGCTCTGGCAGTTTTCGCTGGCGCGAAAACTGCGAAGGGAAGTGCGCGACCGTTCTCCAACTCGACAGTTTTCTACGGCGCTTACCTTGCATGGAAGCACCCCCCCAGCGATGGGGGAATTGCCGGCACTTCCTTGCGCGTCGGCGGTCGGGGATGCTTCCCCGGCTGAAGGCTCCCTGCATGGAAGCACGCCCCCGGCGACGGGGGAATTGCCGGCACTTCCTTGCGCGTCGGCGGTCGGGGATGCTTCCCCGGCTGAAGGCTCCTAGCGCTGCCCGTGCCCCACAAGCGGCCGCTGGGCTCTGTCATGCTGGTGGAATCATCCGAGTTCGTCGCGTAGCTGGAAACCGATGGTCATGTACGTGAGCTGGATGTGGCCGTGCCGCAGGAGCTGCGCGCCCGGTGGGTCGCGCGTGCCACCGAGCCAGCCGCCGAGGCGCGCGAGCAGTCGCACGGTCTCGCCGAGCTGCGAGGGCGGGTCGAGGTTGCGCGAGCGGGCGAAGGTGGCGAGCACGCGCAGTTCGATGTCGGAGAACAGCAGTTCGGGGGGCAACTCGGGCATCTCGCGGCCGAGGCGGAGCATCAGCTGGATGCGCCAGCCGACGACCATGTTGATGGCGATGGCGAGTTCGAGGCGTTCGGCGGTGTGGTGGTGCAGTTCCTTGACCCTGCAGCCGGACTTGAGGATGCGGAAGTAGTCCTCGATGCGCCAGCGCAGGGCGTGGCAGTGGAGGATGCGGCGCGCGTCGTCGGCGCCGGTCACGGGCAGGGTGGTGAGCACGAACCACTCCAGCGGCTCGGCGTTCGCGGGCGGCCGCTCCTCGCGGGCATGCACCGCCCGCACCTCGACCGGCACCGCCCCGGGGCACGGCAGCGCGACCGGTTCGTGGCGCAGCGTCATCTCGGCCGAGCGGGCGGGGCGCCTAGGCTTTTCTGGCCTGCTTGCTGGCCTTGGCGCGCGCGCTTTGCCGCGTGACCTCGACGGTGCAGGCGCCGCGCGCCCGGGCGTTGCGCATCGTCTCGAACAGGCGCCGCGAGACCGGGTTGCCGTCGTCGTCGGCATCCCGCCCCAGGACGCGGTCGGCCTTGGCGCGCACCAGCAATTCGACCGTCGGGGCGTGCTCGCGCCGTTCGACGAACAGGTCCAGGAAGTCGGCCTCGCGGTCCATGGCGCACACCACGCGGGTGTCGGGCAGTTCCCGTGCCGCCTCGGCGCAGTCGCGCAACCCCTCGATCCAGCGAAACGACTTGCGCGCCTCGCGCGGCTTGCGGGCGCGCGCCTCGGGGTCGGCGGGCGCCGGGGCGTCGAACCCGGCGCGCAGCACGCCCAGCGGCGTCCCCTCGTCATTGACCGCCAGGGTCGCGTGCAGATGCAGGCCGCGCACGCCGCGCCGGTCTGGTTCGAGCCGATCGTCCCCAGCCCCTGCGTTCGGCCGCGGCGGGCGAAGTTCAACGTGGCGGTGTCCTGAATGCACAGGACCGTGGACTCCGAGCGCAGGCGCCGCAGCGTGCGCTCGCGGTGCGGCTGGAGAATGTTCGCCACCGTCACCTCGCCGTCGGCGGGTTGATCGATGAGCCGGCAGTGTCCCTTGACCAAGGCGCGCGCTCCGTTCGCGGCGCCGGTGATGGCGCGCGTCGGACACTGTGCCATATGCCGCGCGCTCTCCACCAGGCGCGGGCTCGGGCGGGCGTCGCCCAAGGGCGCGCCGCCAAACTCGCTGGCCGCCCAGGACGCGGCGTCGAGCCCCTCGCCGGGCGCCAGCGCCGCCGGCGGCGGCGCCGCGAGACGCCGGCGCCAGACCCGGTCGAGTTCGTGCAGACACACCGCCTTGGGCGTCTCGCGGGCGGCATGGGCACGGTCCTGGCGCCCGCGCCCGCGCGTCGCGCCGACCCGCACCCAGTTCGCCGCGCGAAAGCTCGCCCCCGCGTGCTCGCGCTCGTCGACGAACGTCTCCAGCAGCCAGGGCCGGCAACCGTGCTGGCGCTCGAAGTCCTCGCCCACCCGCCGCACCACCCGGCCCAGCACATGCGAGGCCAGGTTGCGGCAGCGGACGCCGGGCCGAATCAGAAACCGGCACAACCCCACCACGCGATGCAGCCCCGCGCGGCGGCGCATCGTCCCAGCCGATCCAGGCGTCGCGAGCCCGCAGCCGCCGCGCCGAGGCCGCGAACCCCACCGCCCCAGCCAGCCATGCGCCGAGCCGACCAGATAGCGCAACTGACGGCCGACGAAAGGACCCGCGCCACGCGGGTGCTCGTGCGCCATCAGGGTGTTCCAGATCAGGCGATGTTCGTCGCTGTCGACCCGAACCAGCGCAAGCTCCCGCACCCGCCCGCCTCGCCGGGGACATCCCTCGCCGGCGCCACGCGCTCCGCAAGCTGGCGCGGTCCGCGCCCAGCACCGCCCACCCTCCGCGGCGCCGGCAGCGCGACCTGACCCGCCGCCTCCAGCACGCGCAATGCCCGGCAGCAACTCGCGGGCGCAAACGGCCGCGTCCGTCGCGCAGATCGAACGCCTCGCACACCCGATCGGCAACCTGCCCGAGCCTCGTGCACCCTCCGAAACCGCCGTGTTCAGCACATCCTGAAGCTGGCCAATGTCAGCCCGCAGACGACCTCCGACCTGGGTCTGAACCTCCATGCCGCGTACCGTGGCGCAACGGCATCTTGAAGTCCAGCGGATACTTGTGGGGCACGGGCAGGCCTAGCGCACCCTTGCGGGCGCGTCGGCAGTTCGCTTCGCGAACTGCTTGGCCTTCGGGTTCTTGTGGCGCTGGCAGCGGACTTTGGACGGCGCAAGCTGGCCGAATGCCGACAGGGTGACGGGACGGCTTGGGCTGGGGCAGGAAGCGTTGCCGAAAGGCAACGGTTCTTGTGGCGCTAGCGCGCCCTGACGGACGCGTCGGCAGTTGCTGCGCAACTGCTGGCCTTCGGATTCGCTTCCGCTCGCCACTTCGGCCAGGAGCCTGCGCCGTTCTACTGCGTAGCCGCGTATGGTCAAAAAACCCCTTCAATATCGCCCACTTACGGGCTTAAGCACCTAGTCGATCCCACTACGGATCACCTTCCCGATCCGCGATGTCGCGAAGCCCCTCGCGGCGTCCCGACGCGGCCTGACACCTTACAGACCGACACGCCACCGGCATCCTAGTCGATTCACCGATGGACGTCCCGCCGCAGTGAATCGCAGCCCGCCGCCGGAGCCGGGTAAAGGGCCGCCGGCGGGGCCGAGGGTCGCCAGGGTGACCCGCTACGCCCGGTGACCGTCGGCGGAACGGGGGACCGGGCTGCTTGCGCTGTGGTGGACATGCTGGACTACGGCATGGCGTAGCGGATGGTGAACAGTGCCGAGAACCGCCCCGTGTCGCGGGTGCGGGACCATGCGCTGACCAGCTCGCTGCCGTCGAGGCGCAGGTTGGGCGGGTGGCTGCGCAGCAGGTCGCCCACGTAGCCGTCCGACTCGAACGCGTCGAAGCGCTTCCATTCGGCCTTGAGTCCGACCGACACGTTTTTCGACAGCGCCCGCTCGACGCCCGCGATCAGGACGTATCCGACCATGGTGTCGCGGATGGTGCGGCGGCCCACGCTGACGGTGCCGGCGAGGTTGCGGCGGATCTCCTCCGCGTTGGGCTGGCCCAGGCCGGTCGCGATGTCCGCGGGATCGGCGCTCCTTGCCCAGAGCCATGCGAAGTCCTTGCGCGTGCGCGACACGGCCACACCGGCGCCCGCGTAGGGCGTCCACCGGGTACGGTTCGGCCAGTCGCGGTAGGCGACGATCCTGAATTCGTCGAAGGTCGCGGAGCCGAGGGTTTCCTCGCCGACCGAGAGTTCGTTGCTGATCTTGTCGAAGTCAGCGCCGGTGGCGTCGGTGGATGACACCGTCTGATCGAAGTCGGTCCGGCTACGGGCGTACGCGGCGGCCAGCCGCCACCGTGGCGACAGACGGAATCCGAACTCTGCCTCGCCGGAGAAACCCGCGCCCGGATCGAAAGGCGCGAGCCAACCATCGCCGGTGCCGCGGTCGGGGGTGGTGCAACCGGACACGGAGAGCGCCCTGGGGTTGATGTACTCGTCGCAAATGCTCGCACGGTCGTTGCTGCGGCTTTCCATGATGACCTCAGGCGACGCGTTGCCGCCGATGCCGATGCCGACGTACCACTGGGCGGTCGCGCCCGAGGCGGGAAGGCAGGCGGCAACGCCTATGGAAACCGCCGCCGCGAAGCGCGAGAGGACGGGACGGTACTGGCGAGCGCCGGGGCTCATGCTCGCCTGCTTTCCGAATAGGGCCACGTCAAGCGCGCCTTCCGGCAGCGCGACAAACTCGGGAAGTGCGACTTCGCCGGAATTCGGGGCCTCCTACTTCGCGATCCATGCCGATTCGATGGTCCGCCAGCACAGCGCCGGCGGCCTCCCCACCAAGCGCCCGCTCCGGCAACCTGTCGCTGATCGTCGCCCGCCGCCGGCGTCGGGTCAAGGGCCGCGCGACGAGGGTGTCGCGCGACGAGGATGGTGGCACGCTGAGCCCGGGGAGCGGACGGATGTCCTGTCCGCCGCATCGCGCGGCCATGGCGCGGCGTTCCACATCATCCTCGCAACCCACCCGCTCCCCGCCTGCGCGGCGAGCGCTGCGTCTGGCGCTTTGTACGCGACCCTGACGGGATTCGGGGGTGGGGGCCATGGTTCCGACCGGGACGCCACAGCGGCTTTGAGGAACCATTGTGGACGATGCCGCCGGGGGCGGCCCGCGCCCTCGTCGGCTTCGCCGACCGGAGCCCGCAAGCGGTCTCCGCCCAGTCGGGTAGCGGTCGCTATCGCTTCCGCCCTCCGGGCGGTGAGACCGCCACGACCGTACCACCGTAGACGATCCGACCGGCAGGCCGCCTGGCCGAGTTGGACGACAACCTGGTAGACCACCAGCCGCCCGCTCCGCGGCAGTGCGCCGGCCGCCGCATGGATCGGCGTCAGCGCCGTCAACGACAACAACACGTCGTCCGTCGTGCGCGACAGCGTGTCACGCGTGCTCCGCCGGTCAACCCTGCGGGTTCTCCGCGCGCTCCGACCTCGCTGGCGCGAGGTGACCGGCCTGCGCGCGCGTGCCGGCCGTTCAGGCACCGACGCACACCGCGTCGCAACCCTGAAACGGAGAACGACATGGATCTTCCAACCCTCATCGCCCAGTGGAGTGGTAAGCTCCCGCCGGGTTTCGTCCCACCCGCCAAGCTCCAGAACGGATTGGCCGAGTGCGCCCACAAGCGCTGCCGGAACAAGGTCGCGATCAAGCGCGACGGCACGCCGGCCCACGCGTGCCAGATTTGCCTCGACAGGCGCGCGCGATCTTGCAAGCGCCGCCGCGCCGCAAAGGTCGCAGAAGGCGGTTGCCGCAGATGCGCGTATCGCACACGGCTGCAGGGCGACTTCCTTTGTGCGCGGTGCCGCGAAGACCGGGACATCGAGCGCGCCCGGAAGCGCCAGGACGCCATCGACTCAGCGGCCATCGACGAGTTCGCCGCCCAGCCGGAACGCGTCCACAAAGCGAGCAACCTCGATCTTGGCATCTCGCCATGGAATGGGCGACCGGCGCCTGAAGCCTCGGCAGCATACTGGAGTCCGCTGCCAGATCCCGAGCCGGTTTCGGAACAGGGATGGCGCTGGTCGCTGCTGAACAGGCGGCTGCACCACCGGTACTGATCCCGCCTTTCCCGCCGGGGCGCGCGGCCGTCCGCGAGTCGCGTGCTCCGGCACTTAAAACCACTGCGCCTATGTCCCCGCGTAGACCCCCACCACGGAAGCGCGGCGGTGCCCGAGTTCCTCGGCAATCTTGCGCCGCGCATCGCCGTCGATCCGCCGCCTGGCTCCCGTCAGCGAACGCTGCCGCGGTCCGCCCGCCGCCGGTGCCTTCCAGCCTGTCAGTTCCTTGTACCTTGAGATGGTGTACGCATGTCTCAGCCCGTGCATGCGGTACAGGCCCGCCGCCCGGGTCTGGCTTTCGTAGATCTTGAGTTGCTGCCGGTAGTTCCGGTCCGGCGCGATCAGCGCGCCGCTGCCCACCAGCCTGCGGGCCTCGTCGAGCAGCTTGCGCTGGCTGTCCTTCAGAACCGGCACCTCGCGCGGGCGACCGCCTTTGGTGGTCGAACCCTTCAGCCGGATACGATCGCCCCGGTCGTCGCGCGCGGGCGTGAACTTGATCGCCTCCTCGCGGCGCAGGCCGAACTCCGCCTCGAGACGCAGCGCCATCGCCACGTGCGCGTCCCTGACGAGCGCCAGCCTGTCCGGGTCGAGAACCTGGCTCTTGTCCTTGTTGGTCACGTACTCGCGATTGGCGATGCCGAGCGCCCCGTTGGACGGCACCACCCCCGGCCTGCCGATCCGGTTCGCCCACCAGCGTACGTGCGCCATGCGGTTTTTCATTGTGCCGACGGAGCGGCCCTGGCGCTTCCACTCCTTGACCAGGGCCACGGAGTGCTTGCGTCTGAGCCCGGCCGCCCGCAGGCCCTTGAAGCCGAGATCGTGCAGGGTATCGGCGATCTGCGCGAGCGCGTAGGAGCGCGCCGTGCGCGTGCCGTGGGAGCCGTCGTCGTGCGCCGACTGCAGGCGCTTCAGGTCGTAGTTCAGGTCGCGCACCGCAACCTCCTTCCAGCTTGCCGACCTCGCCATCCCCGGCAAACGGCCGGGCAACGTCCTCCCTTGTTTGGCACGCTATAGCCGGTGTGCGCCGACCCGTCAAAGGCCGCGTGTTGAGCAATTCGGTAAGCGGGAAACCGCGCGGAACGCCGTGCGCCGGAGCGACGCCGGATGCGCCTCTGGAAGTTTTTTCGGCGGGAACGGGAGGGAATCTGCCGCGCCCGGCGCCGCGTCTAGCGGCCCGGGCCGGCGTACGGTTGAGTTTTGCTGGGCGATCCGCCGTCCTTCGACGAGGACGATGCGAACCCGCATTGCTGCGTGCAGCCCCAAAAGATGCAGTTGCCGTGCCGTCGCTTGCGGCGACCGCGGCGTGTCTTGCGACATGGGCCGGCGGCCTCTTGTTCGGCGGCGATGGCGTCACGGGTCTCCGTTTCCGGTGTGCCAGGGGATGCCTCCCCCGGCCCCGCGACCACCTCGGTCGCCACGACAGTTTCGGCTTCGATCAAGGACTCTGCTTTGTCCCGTCGTGCCCCGTGAACGTTCCGAAGGTTTCACGAGGCTGCCGCGCTGCCGTGTTCGATGCCCATGCCGCCGGTGCTTACGGGCCGGCCCATGGCGCATCCGTCGATTCGCCCCCGTCGCCTGATATGCGGCGATGTGGCCAATCCGTGCCTGCCGGTGCATCACCCCGGACATTCCAGAATGCCGTAACATCCCGGAAGCGGCACCTGGGCGTCGTCAGCCGCAAGCTACGGCTGCCGCGCCCCTGCCGGATTCCCGCCGGCTGTCCGGTTGCCCGGTCTGGCCGAGATGGCTCCCGACCCACCGCCCCAGGGCGGCCCCAAACGGCGTCAGTGTACCGCTGGCACCAAGGCGGCACCAGAACAGAATGTTTAGCAGCCTTTGCCGCGATTGCGCTCCAGCGCCGTTTAGCGCCCCGTCACTACCGCTTTTGCGCCCCCCTCGCGTTCCGCCCCGGTGACACGCCGGTCTGTGACTGCCGCCGTAGTGACGTGGCGTGGAAAAGTCGCCGCTCCAATCTCGGCTCACCGGTCGACTCGTCTCACCAGCTCCGACGCGACCTCGACTTTGCCGAGGCCGCCGCCGGCGCTGACGCCACTTCGTGTATTGCAGCCGGACATCCGGTTGCGAGCATCATCTCTCGCTACCGAACAGATGTATCCTGGATAGTCCCGGTTGCTGCATGTGGATGTTGCGCTACGTTCGGCCGCGCTACGTGTTGAGGCGTTGTTACGGTAGTTGATGACCGCGCATTCAACTCCTATCAGCGATGCTTCGACGATGACCCCACACTGTTCAAAAGTACTCGACTATCTCCTGCAATCCGCAGCACTGCCGCCGTCGTCCACGCAAGCGCTTCTCGCGGCATCCAGTGCCGATCCGGTGGATCGATGATCGGTCGTGATCCCCACCGGGATGTCCGAGCAGGATATGAGGTCGAACGCCATTGCGCCGAAGACGTCCTCGCCGCCACCGGAATCGGCGCTCACGTCCAGTTCATAGGTTCCGGTCGTTGACGAAGAGTATCCACGCACCTCCATGTAGTACCGGCATCCACGTCGCGCTCGATCTCGAAGTTGGTTCCGGCGCCGTCGTCGTCGTTCGTCTCCAAAGACGATCCGTCGCCGTCGAACAGCGCTCCGCGCGTATCTGTGCTGCCGGTCGTCCGCACCGTCCGGGTCGTGTCCCTGGAAACCGCAAGCCGGAAGTAGTCCCTGTCGCCGCCTTCCTTGAGTTTGCCGTCCGTGGTCGACGGGACCGACACGGACGTGGCGGAGCCGATGTCGTCCCCGTGATCGTCCGTGGCGCCGCCGCCATCGCCCGTCAGCGCGGTCGCGCAGGCGCCGTAGTAGTACATGCCGGCGTTCGACGGGGCGGTCAGCGCGATCGACTCGCGGCTGCTTCCGCCCGCCCCAAGCGTCCCCACCGCGTCCGTCCCCACCTCGGTGTCGCCCGTCGAGATCGTCGAATCCGTCGACCGGTAGTAGCGCAGGGTCGTGGCAGCGGACCCGCCGTCGCCCCAGTTGCGGACGGTCGCGCTGAGCGTGAAGGACTCCCCGGTATCCGGCGTGTCGTCGTCCACGGCGACGGACTCCACGACCAGGTCCGCCTGCGCGACCGCTTCGACCGTGACGGTGAAGTCGTGCTCTCCACAGATCTGTGCGTCACAGGCATCCGCCGTGACTGTCGTGTCGCCCGTACTCTCCCCCGTCAGCGTCAACAGTCCCGTGACCGTGTTCACGGCTCCGCCCACGCCTCGAGAGCCGGCGGCTGGACATCCCGGTACCCGTCGTGAACAGGCGAACCTGCGCCGCCGGTTCCAGGCGCCGTCGCCGGCGGTCAGGTCGATCAGTTTCTGCACGCGGGCGCCGGTATCGTAGAGCACGCCTTAACAGGACCGCGTCCCTGCATCCGGCGCGCCTGCGCAGGTCGGGCTGCGGAGGATCCTCGCGAGGTCGTCCTTGGAGAGGTAGCCGATGATCGTGCGCGTCTGGCGGCGCAACGGAATGGCCAGGATCCGCTGGCACTGCAGCAGGTGGTTCGGCACGTCCGACTGGACGTAGCGGAAGAACGAATGCAGCGCCGTCAGCCGATGGTTGAGCGTACGAACCGACGCGTGACGGTCGCCCTCGAGATGGTCGAGGAACGCCTCCACCAACGACACGTCGATGTGCTTGAGGCAGAGGCGTTCCAGCGCGGTCCCGCGCTGGTCGCGGCAGAACCGCAGCAGCAGCGTGAAGGCGTCCCGGTAGGCCCTGACGGTGTTCGGACGCAGGTTGCGCTGCGCCGCGAGGCAATGCGTTAGGAAGCCGGTCATGCGGACGGAAAAATCGGTCGGCTTCATGGCGCGGTCCTCCGTGGAACAACGTCGCCGAACTCGGCGTCGGCTCGCGCGGCGATTTCCGGGAACAGCTCGGCCGTCATATGCAGATAGTGTTGCGTTCCGAGGAGCGACTGATAGCCGAGGTAGGTTGCAAGCACGGGCAGCTTCGCATCGAGGTCCGCGCCCTCGCGATACCAGCGCAGCATCGCGTGCCCGGCGAAGGTGTGCCGCCTATTGCGAACCCGTAATAGGCGATATTCGTTCGCGTCGCGGGCGCTGGCGCTCGGGGAGAGCCTGCCGATCATCGGGAAGCTGTTGGGCCACAGGCGGGGGCAGACGACCGCGAAATACGCGCACTTGGCGGAGGACTCCGTGAAGGAATCGGCTCACAGGATCGCCACCAGCATAGGGGAAGACATCCTGCGGCGATGACCGCTACGGTGTCTTCTGCCCGGTGGTCCCGGCACGAGGGCCGGATCAGCGCGACCATAGAACCCACAATCGAGAATGCCGCCAATCGCTTCCGCGGATATCAATCGGCAATAATGCTACCTTGTGTTGAGAACGCTGGGGGTAGTTATGGAATGCCAAAACGCCCATCAGGATGATTGCCACGATCATCGCTTGTGTTACGCAGGAGTGCGGGGTGCATCCGCAGGCAGGTTCAGGCCCCGTAGAGGTGGTTGATACAGCACGTGGGGATCGTTTGTTCGCAGTCATGCATGGTTCAATGAGTCCCGTCGAGCGAACGAACAACACGAAATCCCATCGAAAGGAGACGGTCGTCGCTCTCGAGACCAAAGCGGTATGCCGAACGCAATTCCCTAGCTTCGCTGACGAACCCGCCACCGCGTACGACCCGAAGATCGCAGTCGCCCTCCGTCCACGCCTGACCGTCTCGAGGCGCGCGCCGATAGTTGCGGTTCCAGCAGTCCATCGTCCACTCGGATACGTTGCCGATCATATCGAACAGGCCAAAGTCGTTCGGTCGGTAAGATCCCACCGGAGCAGTGCTCGCATGCCAGTCTTCGCATGTAAGCCAAGAGCCAGACAGCTTCTCGATGGCGGACCGAACCGCCTGAGTATCCGATGGAGTACCTTCTACGCTCCTCACGAACATGTCCCTGAACGACCGATCCGCTCCGTTCGCATGCGCGCATTGGCCGGACCACAATTCATCCCCGGAACGATCATCGCCTTCCTGAAGCCAATATATTGCTGCGCCGGACCCGGCTCGAGCGACATATTCCCACTCGGCCTCGCTGGGAAGTCGATAGTGCTTGCCGGCCTTTCCGGATAGCCACTCGGCATACGCCGTCGCATCGTGCCAGTTGACGCACACGACCGGATGCGAATCCGGAATCCATACCCGGCCCTTCCCATCCCATCCGTCGGGAACAGCATTTCGAAACCTGCCTGCCCCAAGAAAGCAATCGCCGCGGCGCGTGAGACCCGTTTCGGCGACGAATTTGTCGAATTCTCCCTGAGTAACCTCATGGACGCCGACCGCGAAACGGCTTGCGATGGAAACGCCATGCACCGGACCTTCATCTCTGCTGCGCCCCTTTTCCCGGCGCGGCGAACCCATCTCGAACGATCCTGTCGCCACCAGAACCATCTCCGGGCAATTTGCGCAGTCGCGAAAATGCTGGTGCACCGTGAGTTCGGAATCCTGAATCGGATCTTCGTCCGTACGCACGACATCCCCGCGCGCTTCCATCCGCATCGAACGAACCACGCGAAACCCGATGTTGGCGGCGCGACTGCGTTGTGGAACAAAATTCCGCGCCGCCGATCTCAGTTGAGACTCGGTCATGACCTGATGGGACCCACCGCGTACTGGTCGTACCGAGCAGTTTTCGCCTTCCCATGCGGCGCCATTGACCGGTGCGCCTCGATAGCTTGAGTGCGCACAATCGGCCGTCCACTCCCAGGCGTTGCCCACCATGTCGTACAGCCCAAAACCGTTTGGCAAGTAGGTGCCTACGGGAGCGGAATAGCGATGCCCGTCCTTGCAGGCATCACTGAACAGCGCTGAGCGTTCGGGGCCATTGGCGTAACGGCATCTGTCGGAAGCCATGTCACCCCAATACGCCATGGCGGTCGTCCCGGCCCGGGCCGCATACTCCCACTCCGCCTCGCTCGGCAGGCGGTAGCTCTGTCCCGTGTACTCCGAAAGCCACTTGGCGTAGGCCCGCGCATCGTCCCAACTCACGCACACGACCGGATGTTCATCGCCCTGCCGGAATCCCGGATTGCGCCAGTCCCGCCCTTCCCGATCCTTCGCATTCCACCCGTAGATCAACATTTGGGCCGCCTGGCCTTTGGAAAAATCCCGTTGCAACAATTCATCCAATGACTGGGCTTCAAACGTCCAGCACGAAGGACCGACCGAATGGCCGGTAAGCTCGAGGAAGCGGCGAAATTCGCCAACGGTCACCTCATTCAGGCCCATTGCAATTAGCGTTTCCACAGTTACGCGATGTGCTGGCCCTTCCTGTTCCGAGTGATCTGCATCCTGCGGCCTCGAGCCCATATCAAACTCGCCGGTCGGAAGCACGAGCATCTCGGGACACTCCCTGCAGTCGCGAAACCGATCGCCAACCTGGCGCAATGGCGCCTGGGAAATGGCTCTTGCTCGCTCGGCGCCGCCTTTGTTCACGCCGATACTATCCTCACCTGCGAGGTGGTCCAGATCTTCGGGGAGTGACTGCTCGTTCGCGGCATCTTCTGCCGACATCTCGTCAATCCACTCGGTGATTCCCTTCGCAAAAGACTCGGCGAGAGCGCCGCTTTCCATATAGCGGTCCTGCTCGGCTTGCAGCAGTCCCTCGATTTCCGTGTGGCCGTTAGTCTTCGCAACCGACAGAGCCCTGATACCGTTCAGGGTGGTAGGCTTGTACCCTACTGCGTCCACTAACAGCCTTACCACCTCCAAATGACCACCGGCTGTAGCATAGTTGACCGCATTCCCCCGGGACGAACTGATCGCCACATCGGCGCCCCGTTCAATCAGGAGATTGACAATCTGCAAGTGGCCCAGAAATGCGGCGACCATCAGCGGCGTCTCCGCGCCGGTTATTGTGTTCACGTTCGCGCCCGCATCGACGAGAAGTTCCGCCATTTCGACATGACCGCCATGAGCGGCAATAAAAAGAGGAGTGGCTCCATGCAATCCTGCTTGGCGAAGATCGTCCTCGGACATCCCCGCGACTGCCGATTCGGCGTTCACGTTCGCGCCCGCATCAACCAGCCCGCGCACTTGCGCCACGTCTCCACTATGGGCGGCAAGCAACAGTTGCTCGTCCATTGACAGTTCCTGGGCCAATGCCGAGCAAATCCACGCTAGCGAGAAAAACACGCTGATGAGCACAATGTGCTCGCTCTGTACTCGGCGTTTGCCGCTAAGGTGACTTTTTCTCATTATTCCCTCCTGCTCGCATACGGTTGGTCCGGTCCCCTAGCCTGCGCCTGCTCGAATCCTGCAACCCGCAATGCACATGCGACGCTCGACGCAAGTCTAATCTAAAGAGTCCCACCTCGTCCCTGGGTAGCCGCCCACCGCCCGATGCAGGTCGCCCATAATAGCCGCAGCGCTGCGGCCGACACCGAATTACTTCGACGCGCCCAGAACGTGCTCTGGACTTCCGGGCTGGCCCCGGCGAGGCCGTCACATGAAACCATGGGACGGCACCTAAGCGGGGCGCACTCTACAGCATCATCAGCGCATCACCAGCGCCGCGTGTTTAGCAGCCCTGCCGCCAAAGGGTCCGCGACGCGTTTAGCGCCCCGTCACTACCGGATTCCCGCCACGCCTTCTCACGCCGCGCAACGGCGCAGCGACGTTGTCCGACAACCGGAGTAGTGACGGGGCGACAGGGGGAGAGTCGCCATTCAACCGAATCTCCTTTTGCTCCAGTACACTATGTTCACACCTTCCTCCCGTATCCCACGATTTCGTAGATGCCAGCAAACCGGAAACCGCATCAGTCAGCGACAAAAGCACCGCGCAAGCCCTACCAGGAACTCCTCATGATGTACGACACGGGTCACGCCTTTGGGGTGATCGCCCGCGCTACCGAGGACATCATCGAAATGTCTGGCTTGCGAGCCGATCACGCCAATCAACGCGAAATCGAGCGGTGGGTTGCGCACAAGAACGTCAGTCACTTCAATCTGCATCAGTGCTTTGAGTCGTTCATCAAGTGCATTCGGGCCATCGAACGCGTTCCCACACCCAACATTCACCCCTTGGCCAAGCTCTTTGACGGCCTCTCCGCTGATTCCAAAACTGCGCTTGAACGGGCGTACGAGGAGACAGTTCGGGCCTCCGGCGAACGTGCAATCAGCTTGTCCTTCTCGACAGTTCGTCCTGATCCGATTCCTTCCACGCGAGTTGCATGCCTACGCGACATGCTCGCACACTGGGACGGGCCATTTGGCCTCTACAAGAAACGATACCAGTGGGAGCAAGCGGGCGTCGGCAAGGTCATGCAGTTCCTCGACGACATGACGCCCTACTTCAACTTGATGGGCCGCATCGAAGCTCGTGTTGGCGAGATGCTTCGAGCGGAACACGCTTCCGGATCTCATGGCCAGCCGGAGTAGCGGTTTCGTTTTCCGCACTCCGCCGCCCCTGTTTCGCCCAATGCCACGGCTAACGGGGCGACGGTTTGACGCTCCGTTGCTAGAATCCCCTGTTCACGCCACAGACGGCCGTTCGTCCCCATGCCCGTGAGACAACCACAACCTGCCCGGAATGAGACCGACACGCTCATAGGCATCGACGAATCGGAACTCTGGTCCATGGCCGACGCGTTGCGCGGCTCCATGGATGCCGCCGAGTACAAGCACGTCGTGCTCGGCCTCATCTTCCTCAAGTACATCTCGGACGCCTTCGAGGAGCGCCACGCCGCCGTGCTCGCCGAGTGGGGCTCGGAAGCCGCGGAGGATCCCGACGAATACACCGCCGAGAGCATCTTCTGGGTTCCGCCCGAAGCACGCTGGGCGCATCTCAAGGCGCAGGCCAGACAGTCCACCGTCGGCCAACTCGTGGACGACGCCATGGCCGGCGTCGAGCGCGACAACCCCGCGCTCCGAGACGTTCTGCCCAAGGACTACGCCCGCGAAGCAATGGACAAGCAGCGCCTCGGTCAGCTGATCGACATGATCGGCAACATCGCGGTCGGGGACGAGGCCGCCCGTTCCAACGACGTCCTCGGCCGCGTCTACGCGTACTTCCTCGGGCAGTTCGCCGGCGTCGAAGGCAAGAAAGGCGGCGAGTTCTACACGCCACGCTGCGTCGTCAGGCTCCTGGTCGAGATGCTGGAACCGTACTCGGGCCGCGTCTACGACCCCTGCTGCGGTTCCTCGGGGATGTTCGTGCAATCCGTGGAGTTCATCCATGCGCACGCCAGCGGAAACGGCAACGGTGGCAAGGCCCGTGGAGACATCTCCATCTACGGCCAGGAGTCGAACTACACGACATGGCGTCTCGCCCGGATGAACCTCGCCATCCGCGGGATCGAGGGCCAGATCGCCCACGGCGACAGCTTCCACGACGACCGCCACCCGGACTTGCGGGCCGACTTCATTCTCGCCAACCCGCCATTCAACGTGAAGAAATGGGGCGGCGAACGGCTGGTGGACGACAAGCGATGGCAGTACGGCTTGCCGCCACCGAAAAACGCCAACTACGCGTGGGTGCAGCATATCGTCCACCACCTCGCGCCTCGCGGCACGGCTGGCTTCGTGCTCGCCAACGGGTCCATGTCGTCGAACCAGTCCGGCGAGGGCGAGATACGCCGCAACCTGATCGAGGCCGATCTGGTGGACTGCATGGTCGCGCTGCCGGGCCAGCTCTTCTATTCCACGACGATTCCAGCGTGTCTGTGGTTCCTTTCGCGGGACCGAAGCGGCGGGACCCACCGCGACAGGCATGGCGAGACGCTGTTCGTCGATGCCCGCGAACTCGGCAGCATGGTCGATCGAACGCACCGGGAATTAACCGCCAAAGACATCGGCCGAATCTCAGACACCTACCATCGTTGGCGCGGCGAGGATGGGGATTACAAGGACGAACCCGGATTCTGCCGAAGCGTGCCGCTCGACGAGCTGCGCCGACACGACCATGTGCTGACGCCCGGCAGATACGTGGGCGCGGCGCCTGTCGAAGACGATGGCGAGCCGTTCGCCGACAAGATGCAGCGGCTCGTCGCCGAGTTGCACGACCAGCAGGCCGAGGGCGTGCGCCTTGACGCGGCGATCTCGAAGAACCTCTCCGCGCTCGGGTTCGCGTCGCCCGGCACCTCGAAGCGATGACGGCGGGCGCTGCGACATGGTCACCGTCCGCGATGCCGTTCGAGCGCTCGAGAGAGATGGCTGGCGAAAGGTGCGCACGCGCGGAAGTCATCGCCAGTACCGGCATCCGACCAAGCGCGGCACGGTCACGGTCGCGGGCAACCTGGGCGACGACCTCGCCCGCGGAACATGGGGCAGCATCAAGCCGCAAGCCGGGTTGACGGACTGAGGGAGCATCATGGAATACGCCATCGTTATCGAGCAGACGCCGCGGAACTTCTCCGCCTACGCGCCCGACCTTCCCGGTTGCGTCGCGACGGGAGCCACGCGGGACGATGCCGTTCGCGAGATGCGCACCGCCATCGCGTTCCACATCGAGAGCCTGCGGGAACACAGCGAGCCGGTGCCAGACCCACGTTGCACCACGGCGGTGGTCGACGTGGCGGCCACCGGCTGACATCAGGGCGAAGCCACCTTACCCATGGCGGATCACCTGCACCTACCGCCGCTCGGCAAAGCCTGGCGTACCAAGCGATTAGGGAGCGTCGTTTCGATCCAATCGGGCGGTACCCCTTCGAAGAAAAAGCCGGAATACTGGGGTGGTTCCACGCCTTGGGTGTCGGCGAAAGACATGAAGCGCTTTCGCCTATCTGACACCCAAGACCACATCACTCCCGAAGGCGCTGCCAACGGAACTCGGCTAGTTCAAAAGGGAACAGTCTTGCTTCTCGCTCGAGGCATGACCTTGCTCAAGACCGTTCCAGTTTGCGTCCTGGACCGCGAGATGGCCTTCAATCAAGACGTCAAGGCGCTCCAACCAGGTCCGGAGATTCTCCCCGAGTATCTTCCGTATCTCATTCTGGGCAACACCGATCACCTAAGGAGCCTGGTCGATCTCGCGGGACACGGAACCGGGCGACTCAACAGCGATGAGCTAAAGGCGCTACCCGTTCACTTGCCACCAGCGGACGAGCAACGAGCTATCGCCTCCACCCTTGGCACGCTGGACGACAAGATCGAACTGAACCGCCGCATGAACGAGACGCTGGAGGCGATGGCGCGGGCGCTGTTCAAGTCGTGGTTCGTGGACTTCGAGCCGGTGCGGGCCAAGATGGAGGGGCGGGATACTGGCCTGCCCACGTCGGTAGTTTCATTGTTCCCCGACGTACTTGACAACCGAGGGATCCCCGAAGGCTGGACCTTGGGTCATCTGGCGCAGATTGCGGACTCTCCACGCCGCGGCATCGATCCGAGCCACCTAGCTGAGGATACGCCCTACATCGGCCTTGAACACATGCCCCGCCGGTCCATCGCCCTCACCGACTGGGACGGGGCGGCCAAGGTCAAGAGCACCAAGTCCAGCTTCAATAGGGGAGACATCCTGTTCGGAAAGCTGCGACCCTATTTCCACAAGGTCGGCATTGCATCATTGGATGGCATTTGCTCGACGGACATCGTTGTAGTGTGCCCCCGCTCTCCCGAGTGGGCTGCATTCTGTCTGGCGTGCGTCTCTACCGATGAGTTCGTCGACTATACGGACCAGACGTCGACAGGCACGAAGATGCCGCGGACGAGTTGGAAGACCATGAGACAGTACGAGACATGTCTTCCGCCGACTCAGGTTGCCAGGGAGTTCCAAAGCCTCCTGCGACCGGTGATCGACAGATTGAACGTCAACGTTCACGAGTCCCGAAGCCTCGCACGCACGCGCGATGTCCTACTGCCGAAACTCATCTCCGGAGAGATCCGCGTCCGGCAAGCTGAAGACGCCGTGGCCGCCGTCCCTTGAGCAACGTGTGCGCAACTCTCCGCTCTCGGCTCTACGACGCTTGAAGCAACCCGAGCTAGCTTCGTGAGCTCTGCCAATGACGATACGGGGGGCATCGACGAAGCGTCGGTCGAGGACGCTGCCCTCGACTGGCTTCGCGGCCATGAGTGGAGCGTCGCCCACGGGCCGCGCATTGCGCCCGATCAGGCCGGGGCCGAGAGAGAGAACTACGGCGAAGTCGTCCTCCCCTCGCGACTCCGCGATGCACTCGCCCGTCTCAATCCAAACCTCCCGGCAAGCTCCCTGGACGATGCGTATCGGAAACTGACCCGCCCCGAAGGCGCCGCCCTGGAGTCCCGCAACCGGGCGTTACACCGCATGCTCGTTAATGGCGTGACCGTGGAGTATCAAATCGACGGCGCGATCCGCGGTGCCCAGGCTCAGGTGATCGACTTCGACGATCCGCCAGCCAACGACTGGCTCGCGGTCAACCAGTTCACCTTCGTCGAGAACGGCCACGAGAGGCGCCCGGACATTGTCCTGTTCGTCAACGGGCTCCCGCTTTGCGTCATCGAACTCAAGAATCCGGCCGATGAAGACGCCACCGTCTGGACGGCCTGGCAGCAGTTGCAGACCTACAAGGCCGAGCTTCCTGCCCTATTCGCCATGAACGCGTGCCTCATCGTCTCGGACGGTGTGGAAGCCCGCATAGGCACGCTCACCGCCGGGCGTGAGTGGTTCAAGCCCTGGCGCACCGTCTCGGGCGAAAGGCTCGCCGACCCGAGCCTGCCCCAGTTGCAGGTCATGCTTGCGGGCGCCTGCGATCCGAAGCGCTTCCTCGCACTGATTCGCGACTTCATCGTCTTCGAGGACGACGGGGCTGCTCTGGCCAAGAAAATGGCCGGCTACCATCAGTTCCACGCGGTCGAGACCGCAGTCGCCGAGACGTTGCGCGCTGCGGAACTCCGGGAGCTCCGCGACACGGAAGGGCGCTACGAATCCGGGCGGCAGCCCGGGGGCGAGACCGGCGATCGCCGGATCGGGGTCGTCTGGCACACCCAGGGTTCCGGCAAGAGCCTCACCATGGCGTTCTACGCCGGCCGGATGGTCCGCGAACCGGCCATGGGAAACCCCACCGTCGTCGTTCTGACGGACCGCAACGACCTCGACGACCAGCTCTTCGGCACGTTCGCCAAGTGCCGGGATCTCCTGCGCCAGCCGCCGACGCAGGCGGCGAGCCGTGCGGACCTCCGCGCCAAACTCGCCGTGGAATCCGGCGGAGTCGTTTTCACCACGATCCAGAAGTTCTTCCCGGAGGAAAAGGGTGATCGGTATCCAATGCTCTCGTCACGGCGCAACATCGTCGTCATCGCGGACGAAGCGCACCGGAGCCAGTACGACTTCATCGATGGGTTCGCCCGCCACATGCGCGACGCGCTCCCCAACGCCTCGTTCATCGGCTTCACCGGCACGCCCATCGAGCTTCAGGACGCCAACACGCGCGCCGTGTTCGGCGACTACATCAGCGTCTACGACATCCAACGCGCGGTCGAGGATCGCGCCACCGTCGCGATCTACTACGAGAGTCGCCTCGCCAAGCTCGCACTGCAAGAGAGCGAAAGGCCGAACATCGACCCTGATTTCGAGGAAGCGACGGAAGGCGAGGAGGTCGAGCGCAAGGAAAAGCTCAAGACGAAGTGGGCCCAACTCGAAGCCATCGTCGGCGCGGAGCAACGCTTGCGCCTGGTCGCGGAGGACATCGTCACTCACTTCGACGACCGCACCGAGGCGATGCACGGCAAGGCCATGATCGTCTGCATGAGCCGCCGCATCTGCATCGACCTGTACCGCGAACTGACGCGTCTCCGGCCCAACTGGCACGAAGACGAGGACGACAGGGGCCGGATCAAGGTCGTCATGACCGGATCCGCCTCCGATCTCGCCGACTGGCAGCCGCACATTCGCAACAAGAAGCGCCGCGAGGCGCTGGCGAAGCGCTTCCGGAACGCGGACGACCCGTTTCAGGTCGTGCTCGTGCGCGACATGTGGCTGACGGGGTTCGACGCCCCGAGCCTCCACACCATGTATGTCGACAAGCCGATGCGCGGCCACGGGCTGATGCAGGCCATCGCGCGCGTGAACCGCGTCTTCCGCGACAAGCCCGGCGGGCTCGTCGTCGACTATCTGGGCCTGTCCCACGAACTCAAGCAAGCGCTCGCCACCTACACAGAAAGCGGAGGCACGGGGGAGACCGCCGTCGACAAGGGCGAAGCGATTGCGGTCATGCTTGAAAAGCACGACGTCTGCCTCGCCATCCTCCACGGCTTCGACTTCGCCAGGTGGTCCACAGGCACGCCGCAGGACCGCTTGGCCCTGCTGCCTGCGGCACAGGAGCACATCCTGGCCCAGGAGAACGGCAAGGACCGCTTCGTGCAGGCGGTGCGCGACCTGTCGCGCGCATTCGCTCTTGCCGTCCCCAGCGACGAGGCCATGCGCATCCGCGACGACGTGGGATTCTTCCAGGCCGTGCAATCCGTGCTCGCCAAGCGAACGGCGGTTGACGCCCGCCCCCAGGAGGAACTCGATCAGGCGGTGCGCCAGATCATCTCCCGCGCCGTGGCGCCGGAAGGCGTCATCGACATATTCGCCGCCGCAGGAATCCCCAAGCCTGACGTTTCGATCCTCTCCGAAGAGTTTCTCGCCGAGGTGCGCGGCATGGAGAAGCGCAACCTCGCGGTCGAACTGCTGCAGAAGCTCCTCAGGGGCGAAGTGGCAGCCCGACGACGCAAGAACGTCGTGCAGGCGCGATCCTTCGCCGAGATGCTCGACCTCGCCGTGCGCCGCTACCAGAACCGGTCCGTGGCTGCAGCGCAGGTCATCGAAGAGCTCATCCAGCTTGCACGCACTATGCGGGAGGCCAACGCACGCGCCCGGCTTCGCGGACGACTTCCGGCGCGACCTCGCGCGGGAGCTGCGGCGGTCGCGCCGGGCCGGATCGGTCCCCGCCGACGTGGAGCCCCTCGGCGGCGGCCACGGCGCCGCCGCCGACCGGGTGCGCCGCGCCGCCCGCGCGCTGCCCGCGTCCTGGGTGGAGGCGGGCAACCGCCATGGCCGCGTGACGGTGCGGCTCCACCGGCGACCCGGCGGCTCCTACAGCTACCGCACCCGGACCGCCACCGTGGACACGGACGCCGGCACCGCCCTGCACGAGTACGTGCACCACCTCCAGCGCGCCATGCCCGGCCTGCAGCGCCTGTTCCAGGCGGACCACGTGCGCCGCACCACGCGCCCGGACGGGACGCGCGAGCCCGTGGAAGGACTGCCCAATTACGACTCATCGGCCACCGGCCGCCGCGACCGCTACGCCGAGGAGTACCAGGGGCGCGTCTACCAGGCTCCCCTTTCGGGAGCCCATCCCGACTGGGGGCGCGACGAGGCGCTGGAGGCCGTCACGCGCGGCATGCAGATGCTCTTTCACCCGCTCCACGGAACGGAGCGCCTGCCGGACATGGCGCGCGACGATCCCGGCTTCCTCGACCTCCTGCTCGGCGTGCTGCTAGACTACGATCCCTGACTCGTGCATGGGGGCATCATCCGTGCGGCACGCCATCAAGATGCAGGACGTGATGCGCGGCCGCGAGGTGCGCACCATCGTGTGGGACGACGAGGCCGGCACGCTGGACGGCGACCACTGGGCCGTCCAGCGGCTCCAGTCCATACTGGACAGGCCCGCGCCGGTGCGGCTCACGGACGTGGCCATCCACGTCACGCTCCGCGATCCCGCCCACAGCGCCCCCGACTTCCTCGCCCTCCTGTTCGGCCCCACCCGGGGCCCCGTGCCGGATCCCGAACTCCCCGACTCGCTCGCCGGCGTCGAGCCCACCCCCTGGATCGGGGTGCCCCTGGAGCCGGGCACGGTGCAGTAGCGGTTGACGCCCACGCGGGCAATGCGGCATAGTCTCGTTGCGTGCGCGCCCCCGGCACCTCCGCCCGCGCGAGCGGGCGGCCTCATTGAAGGAAGATCGGGAATTGGCGTCAGCACGCCCTTCTGGCGATTTTCCGCCCCCCCCCCCCGCCGTGATTGACTGGGCCCGGGCCTCGCCCGGCGCTGGGCTGTCCGACGACCGGCGGTACCGCTGGTGGCTGCGGCGGTCGGTGTCGCCGACATGCGACCGGGCCGTCGTGTTCGTCATGCTGAACCCGTCGCGGGCGGACGCTCGGCAGGACGACCCGACACTGCGCCGGTGCATGGGCTACGCGGCGGCGTGGGGCTGCGGCAGTCTCGGGATCGTGAACCTGTTCGCGCTCCGGTCGGTGGACCCGGACGCGCTGCGGGAAGCCGCCGACCCGGTGGGCGACGAGTGCGACGCGTGGATCGGGGCGCACTGCGAGAACGCCGATCTGGTGGTGGCCGCGTGGGGCGTCCACGGGCGGTATCTGGGGCGCGACCGGAAGGTGGTGGCTCTGCTGCGGGACATGGGCAAGCCGCTGGCCTGCCTGGGACTGACGCGACGGGGCGCGCCACGGCACCCGCTGTACCTGCGCAAGGACGCGCCGGTGATGGCGTACGTGGGGGAGATCGACGCGCATGGGGCGCTCCCGCCAGATCCCGCCTGATCCCGCCTGATCCCGGCTCCCGACCGGTAACGTAATCCTTACCAGCTCACCGACCGCTCCGGTCCGCGCAACGTCTTTCGCAGGACTTTTCGCTCAATCTTTCGCATTACTCAAGTATGCTTCCAGTAATCGCGGCGTTGGCCGCGTCGCTGATCACGGGATTACTTGGGCTCGCCGCGGCGCGAGCAAGCAAGAGGGCGGCGCGCTCCGACCGCGTGTGGGATGCCCGACGACAAGGCTACGCGGCGATTCTCACGCGGCTAAGGGAACCCACTGTCAGAGCTTCCGTCGTGGACGACGGCTACAACAGCGGGGAACACGGTCGAGGGCCACACGACTACTTCGAGTCTCCCGCGTGGCGCGTTTCTTGTTAGAGCCCTGCACAAACCGCAGGGCCGCAAAGTGGGTCTGGGACGGTTTGGCGCCGTTCAAGACCTTCACCGTCGGGTCGCATGTTCCCCTGCGGTTCGAGCGCTACGCCCGCCTCTCCCATCCGGACGAAGATGGCTGGCTCCCTCGTCGTGTGGCGGTTCTCCTCAAACCGATCCTCTTAAGGCATACGCCCTCCGGGACGAGTTGCTGGTTCGGGGTGTGGCGCGGGTGGGGCCTGACCTACCAGCCCGACGTTCCGAAGACCACCTTTGTCGAAACCGGATCTAGGGAGTGGGATCTCTTCAAGGGTTGCCTTGATGTCATGGACCGCGGGTTCTTCTTGGGCCTGGACGTAGGAGCCAACTTGGTTTGGCCGGACGACAGATCCTGGTTCGTCGCGACCGACGTCGACCTCGACCGGACCTACGTCGGGTGCAGTCGCAATTTGCTTTCCGACCTCCTAATCGAATGCCGCCTCGACGCGGTCGAAGTCCGCGCCGACGATAGCAGCGTTGACGCATGAACGATGACTCGGTCGTAACGAATAACCAGACCCGGGAAGCACCGGGTGATTTTCGTCGTCGGTGGGTGGCACATACGGTGGGTGCGGCCGCCCGAGAGGTCCATCTGGCCAGCGCGTTTCGTGGCGCGCGAACGGGACATGTGCGGGACTCGCGGTTGATGCGGGCGGGCCAGTGGTCCGTTCTCAGCACCTGGCGACCCGGTGATGATCGATGCAGTCGGCCCACCGCTGCATCACGGGCCGTCGCTTCTCCAGCAGATCGTCCCGCGCGTAGGCCGCCACCGTCGCCGAGCCCTCGACGTGCGCCAGCGCGAACTCGGACAACACCTCTTCGACATCATGCTCGCGCGCCCAGTCCTTGAAGCTCGACCGGAAGCCGTGGCCCGAGGCCGCGATCCCGGCGCTGCGTAGCGCCTGCGTCATCACCTTGTCGCCCAGCATCGTCCCGGGACGCGAGCCCGGGAACACCAGTCCGCCGCCGCGGCGGTCGGCGCGCGCCTCGCGGAGCACATCCAGCGCCTGGTCCGGCAGCGGCACCCGGTGCGCCTTGCCCGTCTTCATCGACTCCGCCGGCTTCACCCACACCGCGGCTCCAAGGTCGAACTGCTCCCAGGCCGCCCGGCGCACCTCGATCTGCCGCGCCGCCGTCAGCGCCGTGAAGCGGATCGCCCGCTTCGTGGAAGGTGCGCAGTTCGTCGCGTCGATCTTTGCCAGCGCCGCGCCCACCGCCGAGAAGTGCAGCGCGTCGTGGTGCTTCGGCCCCGCCGCCCGTTTCGGCAGGCTCCGGCGCACCGTCTCCACCGGCGAGCCCTCCGAGCGGTACTCGTTGATCCGCGCCCAGTCCAGCACCGCCGTGATCGCCGCGCCCGCGGTCTTCACCGTGGCGTACTTTCCGGCGAGCGCCATGTGGCGTAGCACCTCGTACACCGCCGCCGTGCCGATCCTGTCCACCGGTACGCCGCCGAGCTTCGGCAGCACGTACTTGTCCACCGCCATGCGCCAGTTGCGCGCCGGACTCTTCGTCCGCCACGTCTCGAGCTTCTCGGCGAAGCAGGCTTCCTCCGCACTGGCGAATGTCGGCACCCGAACGCGGCGGGGATCGCCGCCGGTCCTCGCGATCGCCCGGTTGTCCGCCGCGGCCCGCCGCGCATCCGCCAGCGAGACCAGTTCCGCGCTGCCGAGCCCGAGGTCGACGCGGCGACCGTGAATGGTGAGGCGCTGCACCCACTGGCGCGTGCCGCGTGCCTTGACGCGCAGCATGAGGCCGTTGCCGTCGACGTAGCTGCCGGGGCCGGCGGTGCGCACCCTGGCGGCGGAGAGGGCGTTGCGGCATAGTCTTGGCATGGAGTCGTATCCGAAAGGCGTAGCCCAGCCTACCAAATGCGTAGGACGAACACAATTAATCCCACTAAAACGAGCGGACGCAGCGATACTTTCCGAGTCTTTCCAAGCCCGTATCTCCGCGTCTTTTTCACCATCAAGGTAAGTTTTATCAATGAGTTAAACGACTACCCGGCACCTTTTGGACTCTAGTGAACACGCGCCTAGTCGGTTGCAGCCGGTTGTACGGCGCAGGCTCCTGGCGGCTCATCAGCACCAGCAGGCCGGCTTCAGGGCCATAGCGCAGCAGCAGGTCGTCCTTGCCGTCTTGGTTCAGGTCCTCCGCCTCCACTTGGGGGGACGTTTCGGCCAGGTGCTCGGTCAGTTCGATCTCGAGCGGGCGCCTGGGGAAGAGCCGCTCGGTGTCTTCCCCAAGGGCGATTTCCAAGCCGTCTTCGACAAGTTGCACCATGTCCTGACGGCCGTCGCCGTTGACGTCGGCGAAGGTGGGGCCGGGGCTGTTTTCGCCCAGCTTCATCTTGCGGGTTGCGGCGGGTTCGTCGTCGTAGCCGTCGTCGCCCATGAGGTAGATGGCGGCGTCGAGGGAGATGGAGCCGGTCATCAGGGCCATGGCGATCTTGCCGACGCTGAACTCGCCAGAGAGGGCCACGATGTCGTCGCGGCCGTCGCCGTCGATGTCCAACATCTCGATGTCGCCGATGGAGCCGGTGGCGATGGTGGAGCTCGGTTCCGCATCGAACACGGTTGCGTTGCCCTCGCGGCGACCGAAGTGGAAATGCGTGGCCGTTTCCGCCTCCATCGGGCCTTGGCCTTGGGCGGTGGAGATGGTGAGGTCCGCTATGCCGTCGCCGCTGTGGTCGGCGAGATCGCGCAGGGTGCGGGTGGGTGCGTCGGAATCCATCGGGCGGGACGAGGTGGCTGTCGTCAGCCCGCCTGGCATGGCAACCGACGTCGGTTCGGCTACGGCACTCGCATCCTTGAAGACGGTGAGTTGGCCATCCTCCTCGATAACCGCCAGGTCGCCGCGACCATCGCCGTCGAAGTCGAGCGGGTATATGGAGGGCACGTCGAAGGACACGCCTTCGCCTGCGTGCATGGTGGGCGGGACGGGCAGCTTGACCGGCTTGTCGAAGCCGCCCATGTCGTCCTGCAAGGCGATCCAGATGCCATCGAAGTCCGGCAGCACGAGGTCGTCGGCGCCGTCGCCGTTGACGTCGCGGCCCACATCCGCCACGGCAACGCCGCGGGGCCGGCCTCGGTAGAGGGTGGACTCGAAGGCGAGAGCGAGCGGCTTGAAGCGCCAGTCCGCCGGATCGAGCCACGATAGGTGGGTGGCGGCCACGAGCACGAATCGGTCCTCGCCGCCGATGGACATGCGATCCGCCAAGATGGTGCCGGCGGGGAGGGCGGTGCGGTGGAGTTGCTGCCAGTCTTCGCCCTGCAGGGCGAAGACCGCGCACTCTGGGGCATCGTTGCCGCCGCCCAGCAACACGAGGCTCGGCGCGTCCGCGAAGCGGCCGGGCAGGACTTCCTGGATGGGAAACGGCGCTTCGATGGCGTGTTGGTCCAATGCGACCGGCTGCGCTGTTGCTGGAGCCGCGGCTAGCAGCCCAATGCAAGCGGCCTTCCTGACACGTTTCATTCGTCAACCTTCTCCAGCACACGTCGCGCGTCGCCTGCAAGATTGTCGCAGGTACGGGAGGGGTAGTTTGCTTGGCGTGTGCAAGGGCCTCTCTTGGAGGGCGCGCCTCTTTTGGAGAGGGGTCCTCTGGAGGGAGGGCAGGATGCCCGGAAGGATGCCCTCCTCCAAAGACCCTCCCTCCAAGAGGCCCCCGCCAAGGCGAACATGCATGATCAGCGCCTTTGCCGTAGTCTGCCGCTTCCGCGTCAGCAACTTGCATCACACCTGCTTTTCGTGCTGAAGGCTCTAACCTCGTGCTGAAGGCTCTAACCGTTCGCAACTTCGTGCTGGTGGATCGACTCGACATCGAGTTTGGTCCCGGCCTCACGGTGATCACCGGCGAGTCCGGCGCCGGCAAGTCCATCCTGCTCGATGCCCTCTCGCTGGTGCTCGGTGCGCGGGCGCGCAGGGTGCAGATTCGCCCCGGCACGGCTGGCTGCGATGTGAGTGCGGAGTTCGACGTCTCGGGGCAGCCGCAGGCGCTGGCGGTGCTTGGCGAGCAGGAGGCGTTCGACCACGAAGCCAAGGGCAATTGCCTCGTGCGCCGGGCCGCGAGCGCCGAGGGGCGTTCCCGGGCCTTCGTCAACGGTGCGGCGGTGACGGCGACGGTGCTTGCGCGGCTGGCGGAGCCGCTGATCGACATTCACGGCCAGGACCAGCATCGGCTCATCATGCGGCCAGACCAGCAGCGACGCCTGCTCGACGACTTCGGCGTGGATGCGGCGCTTGCTGTCGCGGTGGCCGACGCCCATCGCCGCCGAACGGAAGCCGCGGCGGAACTCGAAGCGGCTCGCGCCGATGCGGAGCGGCGGCAGGAGCGTCGGGCACTGCTCGCCTACCAGACCGAGGAACTTGGGGCGCTGGGGGAGGACCTGGCGCGCTTCGACGAGATCGCGGCGACGCACCGGCGTCTTTCCCGCGCCCGGGAGATCGAGGCTGCCATCGGCGCCGCGGCGACGGAGATTCAGGACGACCTTGTAGGTCGCGCTTCCCAAATCGTTCGCGCCATCGAGGACGCGCAGGACGAGCACGAGAACCTCGTCCGCGCCAGGGAACTAATGGCTTCGGTGCAGGTGTATCTCGAGGAGGCTAGCGACGAATTGCGTCGCTATCTCGACAGCTTCGATACCGCCGACGCGACAATTGAGGACGTTGATGCGCGACTGTCGGCGCTGCACGACGTTGCCCGTCGGCATCGGGTGCCGCCGGCGACCTTGGCGGAGCATCTGTCGGCGCTCAATGCGGAGCTCTCGGAACTTGCCGATGAGGACACCCGGCTTGAACGGCTGGAGGCGGCGGCGCGGGAGGCGGCGGTGGAGTTCCGGGAACTGGCCGAAAGGCTCTCCGTGCAGCGGCGGGAGGCTGCGGGGCCTTTTGCCGAGCGGGTCACGGAAGCCATCCGCGAGTTGGGCCTGCGCGAGGCTTCGCTGGAAGTGCGGTTCTCGCCAGCCGAATCCGCCGCAGGCTTGGAGAGCGTGGACTACATCGTCGCCACGAACCCCAAATACCCCGCTGGCCGCTTGGGAGACATCGCCTCGGGGGGCGAGATGTCCCGCATCAGCCTCGCCATTCAGCTTGTGGCGGCGGAGCATTCGGCGCTGCCCTGCATGATTCTCGACGAGGCCGATGTGGGCGTGGGCGGCGCCTTTGCCGACGTGCTCGGGCGCGTGCTGCGTCGCCTCTCCCGGAATGCCCAGGTGATCGCCATCACCCACGCGCCGCAGATCGCGGCCCTCGCCGACGCGCACATGAAGGTGATCCGCAACGACGCGCAGGATGTGGGCATCGTGCCCTTGGACGAAGGCGGCCGCATCGGGGAACTCGCGCGAATGCTCGGCGGTCGAACGGTGACCGAAGAGTCGCGCAGCTACGCGGCGACGTTGCTGCGGGAAGGACGCGAGGCCGGTTGAAGGAAGAGGCCCTTGCAAGGGCGAACGAAGTTGGCGGGAGGACGTCTCGCCGACGCGCCCGAAGGGCGCGCCCCTGGCCGCCAGGTCCGTTCCGGAGACATGCCATGAGGAGGCCGCTCGTGGGGAGTTGCCGGCACTGCTAAAATCGAATTTGACTGCAAGAGGAACCGCAATGTCGTGACGCACTTCGCTTGGCGCGCTGGCTTGTTGGCGATCGTCGCCGCGTTGACGCTTGCGGCGTGTACGTTTCCGCGGATGCATCGGGTGACGGTGCAGCAGGGCAACGTCATCACCCAGGAAATGGTGGATCAGTTGAGCCCGGGCATGACCCGGGAGCAGGTGGCGTTCGTCATGGGGGAGCCGGTGATCCGCAACCCGTTCAATACGGACCGGTGGGATTACGTTTATTCGATGCACATTCCCGGCACGCCTGCCGCGATCGTGCGGATGTCGCTGTTCTTCAGTGAGGGTGAGCTTTCGCACCTTATGGGCGACTTTGCGCCGAAGTCGGCCTGGGGCGAGGAGGATGAGACCGGGGAGCAAGAGCAGGCGAGTGCCGAGTCGCCGGATCTGGCGGGCAGGCAGTAGGCTCGACTGACGGATCCTCTGACTGAGCCTTGCGGCGGCCCTCCGAAGAAGTCAGGAAGCACCACACCCGAACGGGCTAGCGCCACAAGAACCGTTGCCTTTCGGCAACGCTTCCTGCCCCAGCCCAAGCCGTCCTGGCAGCCTGGCGGCATTCGGCCAGCTTGCGCCGTCCGAAGTCCGACAGGCTGCCAGGAGTCTGCGCCGTAGGACGATCTCGCGCCGAAAATGTGGGTGTGATCCCCCATTGCTCGCCCCGAAACGTTCCTGACGAGGGACAGGACCTCCCAGAAGATGGATTTTTCTCGCCGTATTAGGGTGCATGTCCCCGGAAAAGTTTCTACGGCGCAGACTCCTAGCCCGGATTATTCATGAATGCGCGTAGCGAGGGCGACGAGGCACCGCTGTGGGTGGACGCGCACGCGTGCCAGAGGCACGAAGTGGAGGAACCCGAAGGCATGGCTGCGCACCATGTCGAGGGGGCCGGAGCGAGTACGCACAGCCACAGCGAGTGGATCGTCGGCCGCAAGTAGGGCATTCATGAATAATCCGGGCTAGGGCTACCCATGCCCCACAAGGGGCACGGGGCTTTTCGGCTGTTGCTGACGTTTCAGGTTTGCGGCTCCTTGGCGAGTCGATATCCGGTGCACGTGTCGACGAGGGCGGCGTCTCCGCGCCACATGACCTTGGTGCCTGGCGGCGGGCCGCGGGGTCGGTGGATGTGTCCGCCGAGCTGGGCGACCAGGCGCGCGGCGAGTTCCAGGGTGTCGGGAGCGGGGCGTCGGCGTTGTTGGGCGAACGCCTTGAGGAGCTTGATCTCGAGTTCGGAGAACAGCGTCTCGGGCGGCAGGTCGGGCTGTTCTCGGCCGAGCAGGGTCATGAGGAAGATGCGCCATGCGACGACGAGGTTGACGGCGGCGGCTCGGGCGAGGCGCGCGGCGGTGCGGTTGGCGAGTTCCTCGACCCTGCAGCCGGACTTGAGGATGCGGTGCCAGTCCTCGATGCGCCATCGGCGGGCGTGGTGTTCGACGACTTGGCGGCAGTCCTGCGGGGTGTCGGCGGCGAGCGTGGCGAGCAGCAGCCAGCGGATCGGCGCGGCGCCCTTCGGCGCGCGCTCCTCCTCGGCGAGCACGGCCTGCAGGCGCATCGGCGGCCTGTCGCGGTGTTCGCGCGCGGCGGGCGCGAGTTCGACGGTGTCGGCGCGCAGCGTCAGGGTGGCGGCGCGGCGGCTGCGGCCGGGTCGTTCCGGGCGCCTGCTGCGCTTGGGGCGCTCGCTCAGGCGGTCGACGGCGACCACGGCGCGGGCACGCGCCGGCGCGGCGCGCAGCGCGTCGAGCAGCGACCGTCCGCCGGCGACGCGGCGGCGGCCGTTGGCGCGCACCAGCACGTCCAGCTCCGGCTGCGCGCGCTGCGTCTCGAACACGCGGAAGTCGTCGGCCTCGCGATCCATCACGCTCACGACCCGGCCGGGGCCCAGCTCGCGAGCCAGTTCGGCGCAGTCCCGCAGCGCCTCGATCCAGCGCTCGCTCTTGCGCGAAGGCGACGCCGCGTCCCGATCCGCCTTCGGCACCGGCGCGTCGAAGCGCGCGTTGACCACCCCCAGCGGCAACCCCGACGGGGTCACCGCCAGCGTCGAGTGCAGATGCAGGCCGAGGCTGCGCGCGCCGGTCTGGTTGCCGCCGATCACCCCCAGTCCGTCGCAGCCCGGACGGCTGGCGAAGTTGAGGTCCGTGCCGTCCTGCAGGCACAGCACCCGCGGCTCCGCGCGCATGCGCCGCAGCGTCCGCTCGCGGTGCGGGCGCAGGATGTTCTCCGGCGTCGCCGCGCCGTCGTCCGGACGATCCACGAACCGGCAGTGGCCCTTGACCAGTGCCCGATCCCCCTTCGCCGCGGCCGGCAGAGAAGCCGTCGGAGCCGCCCCCCTGAGCGCCGCCACCCGCACCAGCCGGGCGCTCAGCCGGGCGCTCAGCCGGGCATCGCCCAGCGGCGCCCCGCCGAACTCGTTCGCCGCCCAGACGCCAGCCTCCAGCCCCTCCCAGGGCGCCAGCGGCGGCGCCGGGGACGGCTCCGCGCCCGCCCCCAGACGCCGACGCCAGTCGGCCGCCAGCGCGCAAACATACACCCGCTTGCGTCCCGCCGCCGCCGCGTTGCCCCGATCCTGCCGGCCCCGACCCGCGGTCTCGCCCAGCAGACGCCAGTTGGCCGCCCGCAGGCTGGTTCCCGAGTGCGTGCCGTCGACGAACGTCTCCACCAGGCACGGCGCGTAGCCGCAGCGCGCCTCGAAGTCCGAAGGCAGCCGCAGCAGCAGCCGACCAAGCACGCGCGAGGCCAGGTTCCGGCACTCCACGCCCGGACGGATCAGGAACCGCGACAGCCCCGCCACCCGGTGCAGGTGCGCCCGGCGTCCCGCCGCGTCCCAGCCGATCCAGCGATCCCGAGCCGCAAGCTGCAGCGCCGCCGACGCAAAACCCGCCGCGCCCAGCCAGCCGTGCTCGGAAGCCACCAGACAGCGCAGCTGACAGCCCACCAGCGGCCCCGCACCGCGAGCATGCTCGCCAGCCATCAGGCCGTGCCACACGTCCCGCTCGGCCGCATCCTCCACCAGCACCAGGCGCAGCCCACGCACCCGACCCACGGCGTCCGGCACCCCCGCCACCGGCGCCACCGCCGACCCGCCGCGCTCGCAGCTCCCGCCCGCCGTCCGCGCCGCCGGCAGACGAACCGAACCGACCCGCTCCAGCGCCCGAAGCGCCGACAGGCAGCCGCTCGTCTGCGCCACCCCGCGCGCGTCGTGGAAACCGAACTCCTCGCACACCGCAGCCGCCAGACCCGTGCGGTGCAGGTCCGGACGCGCGCGCCGCAGCGACTCAACCCGCGCCTGCGCCTCCACAGTCCCCAGACTGCGCTTGATCTGATGCTGCACGTACATGCCGCCGCAACATAAATGCACCGCACGCAAAAGTCCAGTGCCACTTGTGGGGCATGGGTAGGGCTAGGGGGGAGTGACACGACGGGCTGGCTGTGCGCGCTGGCGGCGTGCCTCCATTGGGTCGATTAGAGGTTCGCGCAGGAGATCTACCCTGTCACCGTCTTCCAGGACGTGGGCCCGGTTTACTACCTCACCGAACACGGCGACAGCGGCTGGCGTTGTTGGGAAGCCGGCCGCGTCCAAGGCGTCGACGACGGCGGCGCCTGTGCCCGGGGCGAGGGTGACGGTTCGCACCTCGATCCTGGTTCCTGTCGCGTCCGCGACCTCGACTCGCATTTCGTTCACTTCCCGCTAACGGGAGGTTGACAGGAGGCGGCACGCTGGGCGAAAGCGTCCACCATGCGGTCGGCGATTCGGTCTATGAAGGGGCCGGCGGCCAGGGACATCAGGCGGCTGGCGAATTCGAAGGCGAGGTCCAGTTCAACCTTGCAGCCGCTCGATCCTTCCTTGCCGAGGGGGGTGAAGAGCCAGCAGCCGTCGAAGGCGCGGAAGGGGCCTTCCACCAGCGTCAGGCGGATTTCGCGTTGCCCCGCCAGTTCGTTGCGGGTGACGAGCACTTCCCGGTGGCCGTGGGCGACGATCTCGATGCGGCCGGTCACTGCGGCCTGGTCGCGGTGCAGCACCTCGGAGGCGACGCACCACGGCAGGAAGTCGGCATAGCGATCGATGTCGTTCACGAGCGCGAAGACCTGCGGCGTCGGATGTGGCAACAAGGCGGACCTCCGCACCCTCCTCATGGGCCGGTTCCCGAAAGGGCGTCAGGCGAGGAACGTGGTGTAAACGAACACCGTCAAGACGCCGATGGGCGCCACCACCCGGCCCAGCACGAGCCATAGCCTCCACTTGAAGCCGTCGTCGAAGCCGAGCTGTTCGGTGACGATCTCCTTCGGCAGCACCCAGGCAGCGAACAGGACGATGAGGAAGCCGCCGATGGGCAGCATCCACACTTGCGTCACGTAGTCCAGGAAGTCGAAGAAGGTGCGTTCGCCGACGATGTGAACGTCCGACCAGACGTTGAACGACAGCACGCTGCCGATGCCCAGCACCCAGCAGATGGCGCCGAGGGAAATCGCCACCCGCGCCCGGGTGGCGCCGAACTGCTCCACCAGCCAGGCCAGGGCAGGCTCGATGATGGAGATGGCGGAGGTGATGGCGGCGAAGCTCACCAGGATGAAGAAGAGAGCCCCGACGAACGCGCCCAGGGGCAGGCTGCCGAAGGCGATGGGGAGGGTGACGAACAACAGGCCCGGCCCAGCGCCAGCTTCCAGCCCGGGATTCGCGAACACGATCGGGAAGATGGCGAGGCCCGCCGCCAGCGCCACCACGGTGTCCACGCTGGCGATGGTGAGCACGGTGCCGGGAATCGAGACGTTGCCGGGCACATAGGCACCGTACGCCATGATCGCGCCCATGCCGATGCTGAGGGTGAAGAAGGCGTGCCCCATGGCCTCCTGCACGCCGGCTACGGTGAGGGCGTCGAAGTTGAAGCCGAACAGGAAGCCGAAACCGGCGGCAAAGTCGCCGACCACCATCGCGTAGCCCACCAGCAGCAGAATCAGCACGAACAGGATGGGCATGAACCAGCGAATGGCGAATTCGAGCCCCCGGTTAACGCCCCGCGCGACGATGGCCACCGTGGCGGCCATGAAGACGGTGTGCCAGAACAGCATCGTCCAGGGGCTGGCGAGGAAGTCGTCGAAGACGCCCGATACCACCGCGCTGTCGGCGCCCGTGAAGGTGCCGGAGCCGGCTTGAAAGATGTAGTGAATCGCCCATCCGGCGATCACGGCATAGAAGGAGAGGATGAGGAAGCCGGCCAGCACGCCGAGCCAGCCGATGAGGGTCCAGCCCTTGGATGCGTCGCTTCGCTGCACCATCGTTCGCAGCGTGTTGACGGGGCTCTGCCGCCCGGCGCGGCCGAGCAACACCTCCGCCACCATGATGGGCACGCCGATGGCGGCGATGCAGAGGAGATAGACCAGCACGAACGCCCCGCCACCGTTCTCGCCGGCGATGTAGGGGAATTTCCAGATGTTGCCGAGGCCCACCGCCGATCCGGCGGCGGCCAGCACAAACATGAGCCGACTCGACCAAAGGTTCGGCTGCGACGCGTCGTTGTCAGCCATCGTTCCTCCCTTCGAGCAGGACTTGATGGCGCCATTGTAAGCCCCTCCCACGCGGCGCGTGTCTGTGGGCTTGGACTGGCGACAGGGTGCGGTTGTTGCGCAGCGCGGCTACGATGCGTGTGCTGTCGTGAAGGTGGGTGCGAAAGGCAGATGGCGGAGAAGGCGAACGGAAGCAACGGCACGATCGCGCTGAATCGGCGGGCGCGGTTTGACTATCGCCTCGAAGAGCGGTTCGAGGCCGGGCTCGTGCTTGAGGGTTGGGAGGTGCGCAGCATTCGTGCTGGGGGCGCACAGCTCACCGATAGCTATGTGCTGGTGCGGGGCGGTGAGGCGTGGCTGTTGGGCGCCCACATCGCGCCGCTCGCCAGCGCTTCCACGCATGTGGAGCCAGACCCCATCCGCACCCGCAAGCTGCTGCTGCACGAGCGGGAAATCTCCCGCATCTTCAACGCCACCCAGGCCAAGGGCTTCACCTGCGTCGCCACTGCCATGTATTGGAAGGGGCAGCGGGTGAAGTGCGAAGTGGCGCTCGGCAAAGGCAAAGAGCAACGCGACAAGCGCGCCACAGTGAAGGACCGGGAATGGCGGCGCGAGCAAGGGCGCGTGCTGAAGCGCACCGTCAACGACTGACGCGCGTCCGGAGGCAGGGGCGTCTGGCGCATGTGCCATTCCACGTGGCAGGCCAGCATGCGCAGCACGATGCGGGCGCGGACTCGCCCGGCGCTGCGATGGAAGACCGGGCGGACCTCCATGTCGACGGTCTTGAGGCTGCGGAAGGCCCGCTCCACCGTACTGGGGCGCTTGCAGGCGCGCACGGTCGCGGGCGTCGAGCTCAGTCTCGGGCACACTGGTGCGCACCACGCACAACCATCGAGCGTCGCTCGGCAGCAATCGACGAGGCGTTGCGCCGGTAGGTGAAGCCCCCCTTTCGTCGTCGAGGTCCCCGGCGATGGCGTGGAACTGCCCGTCGAAGTGCTCGGTCGGCACGCCGTCGAGCAGTCGCCGATGTGGTTGTCGCACGGGATGCGGGCCAGCCCGAACAGGGTGTGCGCGTTGGACCGCCTGCCCCCGCGCGGCCAGCGCGCGCCGGTGCGCCGGGAACGACGGCGACTGCGTGAGGAACACCGACAGCGCCGCCATGCCTCTGCCACCATGATCGCCGCCAGCACCGCGCGCCGCTCCGCCGGCGGCAGCGCCCGGCAGCGCCGGCCCCAGCTCGCCGCCTTGCGCCTGACCGTTTGCCGGTGCGTGAGGTTCCGCCCCGCGCACGGCGCCCAGTGCGCCGGTCCGACGCGAAGTTGAACCACCTTCTCGGTCACCACCCCCGCCCGGTTCATCACCTGATGTGGCCAAAACGAGAACTGCTGCCCTCCAGAGGAAGTGGCGAACGCCGCCCCCCCTGCTGCTATGCTGCCGCCCGCGTCCCGACCTACTGAAGAGCCCCACCCCGAGACAGATCGAACCCCATGGTCAGGCACGTAATCGAAACTCTCGAGCAGAACGGCATCACCAAGGTGGCGTTCCCGCGCCTCGGCGACCCCGCCGTCATCCCGCTATGGTTCGGCGAAGGCGACACCGTCACCCCCGCCTTCATCCGCGAAGCCGCCAAGGCAGCCCTCGACGAGGGCCAGACCTTCTACGCCCACACCCGCGGCCTGCAATCCCTGCGCGACGCCATCAAGCGCTATCTCGACAGCCTCTACGGCCTCGACATCAACCCGGATCGCATCACCGTCCCGGGCTCCGCCATGATGGGCGTGACCATCGCCGCGCAAACGGCAGTGACGAGCGGCGATCGCGCCCTCATCGTCAGCCCGCACTGGCCCAACATCGAAATCACCTACCGCGTCGCCGGCGCCGAAATCGACACCGTGCGCCAGCGCGAAACCGACGCCGGCTGGCATCTTGATGTCGCCGAGATCATCGTCGCCGTGCGCCCCGAAACCCGCTCCATCTTCGTCAACACCCCCTGCAACCCCACCGGCTGGGTGATGCAACAGGACGATCAAGCGGAACTGCTCTCCTTCTGCCGCGAGCGAGACATCCTCCTCATCGCCGACGAGGTGTATCACCGCACCTTCTTCGACGGCAAACACGCACCTTCCTTTCTTGAAGTGGCGCGAGAAGACGACCCGTTGGTGGTGGTGAATGGCTTCTCCAAGGCGTGGGCCATGACGGGCTGGCGCCTCGGCTGGGTGGTGGCCCCTCCGCGCCTGTGCATCGCCTGGACGGCACTGTCGGAATGCTTCAACACCGGCGCGACGGTGTTCGCCCAGGCCGGCGGCGTGGCGGCGCTGGAGTCTGGCGAAGAAACCGTGGCAACCCTGCGCGAGCAATACCGCGAAGGCCGAAGCATCGTCGAGCAACACCTGGCCGGGCATCCGCTGATTGACATTCGAATGCCCGAAGGCGCCTTCTACGCCTTCCCAAGGGTGAAGGGCGTCCAGGACAGCCTGGCCTTCGTCCAAGGCGTGCTCGCGGAGGAAGATGTGGGGCTGGCGCCCGGCTACGCCTTCGGCCCCGACAACGACGCGCACATCCGCCTCTGCTACGCCCAATCCCACGACCGCTTGGCGAAGGGCCTGCGCCGCTTGGTGCGCTACATCGAACGCCACGCCAACGCCTTGGACCGGATGGGACGATCCTGACGGCGCCGGCTGGCGAGACGCAAGTGCTACGGTCCGATGGTAGTGTCTCACCTTGAACTTGCCTGACGTGGCGCATGGCCGTTCGCAGCTGGCGACTGCGTCGATTTTGCCTTCCGGAACCACTCCGGGGGGAGGGCCTCCCGCCTTCCCTGCGCACCGTCAGGCACGTGCACCGTCAGGCACGTCCTGCACATGCCGCGATGTGCCCTGCGCGCCCTTGCGGGCGCGGCGCCTGACGGCGCGGCGCGCCTTGCGGCGCGATGGAGGGCGGGACGCCCTCCCCCGAGGTACCCCCTCCCCCATGCCTTCGCCCCCCAAGGCCCACAAGGGAAAGTGGCGCCGGACACGACTCCGTTCACATCACCCCCCTCGAAGGGAGTCAGAGGCTCACTAGCTAGGAGCCTTAAGCCGGGGAAGCATCCCCGACCGCTGACGCGCAAGGAAGTGCCGGCAGTTCCCCCATCGCTGGGGGCGTGCTTCCATGGGAGCCTTCAGCCGGGGAAGCATCCCCGACCGCTGACGCGCAAGGATGTGCCGGCAGTTCCCCATCGCTGGGGGCGTGCTTCCATGGGAGCCTTCAGCCGGGGAAGCATCCCCGACCGCTGACGCGCAAGGATGTGCCGGCAGTTCCCCCATCGCTGGGGGCGTGCTTCCATGGGAGCCTTCAGCCGGGGAAGCATCCCCGACCGCTGACGCGCAAGGATGTGCCGGCAGTTCCCCCATCGCTGGGGGCGTGCTTCCATGGGAGCCTTCAGCCGGGGAAGCATCCCCGACCGCTGACGCGCAAGGATGTGCCGGCAGTTCCCCATCGCTGGGGGCGTGCTTCCATGGGAGCCTTCAGCCGGGGAAGCATCCCCGACCGCTGACGCGCAAGGATGTGCCGGCAGTTCCCCCATCGCTGGGGGCGTGCTTCCATGGGAGCCTTCAGCCGGGGAAGCATCCCCGACCGCTGACGCGCAAGGATGTGCCGGCAGTTCCCCCATCGCTGGGGGCGTGCTTCCATGCAAGGTAAGCGCCGTAGAAAAAAACTGTCGAGTTGGAGAACGGTTGCGTACTTTCCTTCGCAGTTTCGCGCCAGCGAAAACTGCCAAAGCGCCGCGAAGCGGCGCTAGGAGTCTGCGCCGTAGGACGATCTCGCGCCGAAAATGTGGTGTGATCCCCCATTGCTCGCCCCGAAACGTTCCTGACGAGGGACAGGACCTCCCAGAAGATGGATTTTTCTCGCCGTATTAGGGTGCATGTCCCCGGAAAAGTTTCTACGGCGCAGACTCCTAGCCCACCGTCGGCGAGTCTCCTGATGCGGGGGCCTCCAATGCCGGTTCCGCGCACTCGTCATCTTCGCCCATGCGCGGCCAGGCGTTGTACACGGCCTTGATCAGTGTGGCGAGGGGGATGGCGAAGAAGACGCCCCAGAAGCCCCAGATGCCGCCGAATGCGAGCACGGCGACGATGATGGCAATGGGGTGCAGATTCACTGCCTCGGAAAAGAGCAGCGGCACCAGCACGTTGCCGTCGATGGCCTGGATGACGGCGTAGGCGCCCATCACGTAGGCGAACTCCATCGACCAGCCATGCTGCAGCAGTCCCACCGCCGCCACCGGCACGGTCACCACCGCCGCGCCCACGAACGGCACGATCACGCTCAGCCCCACCACCACGCCCAGGAGAGCCGCGTAGTTGAGCCCCAGCAGCACGAAGGTGATGTAGGAGGCGAGGCCGACGATGGCGATCTCCACCACCTTGCCGCGCACGTAGTTGGCGATCTGGGCGTTCATCTCGCGTCCAACGCGTGTCAGCAGACGTCGTTGCGGTGGCAGCGCCCGTTCGAGGGAGGCCATCAGGCGGTCACTGTCCTTCAAGAAAAAGAACACCGAGATGGGCGCGAGCACCAGAAATATGAGCATCTGAAAGACGTTCGACACCTGCGCCACCAAGGCCTGCAGCACCGTGGTGCCGAGGTTCGCCACCTGATTGGTCATGGTGTCGATCCAGCCGCTCACCCGTTCCTGCGGGAACACCGCCGGATAGCGCTGCGGCAGCTCCGCGAGCACGGAACTCGCCTCGGCGATGAATTCCGGCGACGCCGCCACGAACTCCTCGAGCTGCCGCCACACCAACGGCAGCACGCCCACGCACAGGAGGACCAAGGCACCCACCAGGAGCAGCACGGCGAAGCTCACCGCGACGATGCGCGGCACGTGCCAGCTTTGCAGGCGCTTGACGAGCCCTTGCAGGAGGAACGCGAACACGAGCCCGGCCAGCACCGGCGCGAGTACGGTGCCGAGGGTGAGCACCACCAGCGTCACGGCAACGATCAGGGCGACGAGGAAGATCGCCTCCTCGTTGGAGAAATGGCGGTTGACCCAGCCGCCGATGATCTCGACGAAGCGCACGGCTTCAGGCGCGCGGCCGGGCGCGCTTCTCCAAGAGGTAGGTGTATTGGCCGTCCTGCTCGGTGGATTCGAGCAGCGCATGGCCGCTCTGCTCGGAAAAGACCGCGAAGTCGCGCACGGAGCCTGGGTCCGTCGCCACCACCCGCAGCCTCGTGCCGGGCTCGATCTCGTTCAACGCCTTCTTGGCCTTGAGCAGGGGCATGGGGCAGCGGAGGCCCGTGGCGTCCAGAAACGCCACTTCGTCGCTTTGCATGGAGGAAGCCATGCGAGGATTATGGCATTAGTGGCGCTTGGGGCCCCTCTCACCAGGTCATGGACGCAGGTGGCGGCTGCCGCGGGACATGCGGTGGAGCACGGAACCGGGCTGGTGCTCGGGCAGGTCCAGGTGGGCGACAGGACCAACGAGATCCCGGCGGTGCGGTTCACCCCCCCTCCCCGGCCGGCGAGCCGAAGCCGACCGACGTCTCGACCGATCCGCCCGCCATCCGAAAAATCCAGACTTTTGAATAGGTCTGGCGGTCAAGGACTTGAATTGACTCCCCGAACGGGTGGCTGTGGCCTTCCGGCTGTCGGCAGGACGCCTCCCGCGGTGGACGGGCGGAATACAAGGACACGGCATGGCGGCGTTGCCGCACCCCTCCCTATCAAGGCAGCAAGCGCAAGCTCGCTCCGGTCATTGGCGGATATCTGCCGGACCGGATCGCGACCTTCTACGAGCCCTTTGCTGGCTCGGCGGCGATGACTATCTATGCGGCGCATCACGGGCGCGCGGATACGTTCGTCGTGGCGGACAGCCTTGAACCGATGGTTGCCCTCCTTCGATCCATCGTGGAGACGCCCGACGCGACCGTCGCTCGCTACCGCACCGTTTGGGAAGGTCACCGCGACGGCGGGCCGGGCTTCTTCAACGAGATTCGAGAGCGGTACAACGAGGACAAGGACCCCATCGACTTGCTCTACCTGATCTGCCGCTGCGTCAAGAATGCCGTGCGATTCAACAAGGATGGGAAGTTCACCCAATCTGTGGACAAGCGGCGCCTTGGCATGCATCCCGACAAGATGCAAAACGCGGTCGTGGGCGTGTCTTCGATCCTTCGCGGTCGCGTTCGGTTTCGCGTGGGCGATTGGCGCGACACCTTGGCGGACGCCGGACCGGGCGATTTTGTGTACATGGATCCGCCCTACCTCGGCACCTCCGTCGGCCGTGACAAGCGCTACCACGAGCAGCTCGCGCCGCAAGCGCCTGCAGCCGGGCTGGAAGACCTTCGGCGGCGCAGCGTGCCGTTCGCGCTGTCCTACGACGGGATGACGGGGGATCGGGCATACGGCCCACCGCTCCCCGGCGAACTCGGCCTCACGCGCCTCCTGCTCCATGCCGGCACGTCTTCGCAGGCCACCCTGTCGGGGGCGCCACGAGCAGACGGTTGAGAGCCTTTACGTCACGCCAGGCCTGTCGGAACCCGTATCCAACGTAATCCGGCATGGTGTCGAACAGCTCAGGCTAGCCGTCTAGCAAGCTGCTTCAGCAGCGCGGCGACCGTGGTGTCCGCGCGTTCGGCGCGTGCCCGGAGCCTTTCGAATGCGGCGACCTCCACACCCCTCCACTCGATGTGAACGCGTCGGACTTGCTCCCCTGCCACGTGTGTGTAGCGCTCGGGGAACGCCCAGAAGCAAGAACCACACATGGCCTCGTCGTGTCTTTGCAGCCAGTTTTCGCACTGTGCGCATGACCAGGATTTCGCCCGCTGGCTGGATGCGTCAAGAAGCATGCACTCATCGAGAGCGGTTTCGTCATGCACGCTCTCCCCGGCGATTTCGTAGGGGATACGGTGGTCGATCTGCAGGTAGCGAGGGTCGATTCTCTCTCCGGTGACGGTGTCGCGTGATTCGTAGTGGGCAACCAAATCGTCCTTGAACGCTTTGGAAAAGGCGCGGCGGCCCTCAAGTCGCCCACGACGGATCTCGTTTGGGTCGCCGAACCGATAGGCGCCAATCGGCCGCCCTGTCTCGGGACTCGTGATGCGGAACGTCTCTAGCGGGATGCCCGACTCGCGTACGTCCCGAGCCGCACGCGGCGGATGGTCGTAGCCGTATAGGTCTCGCAGTTCCGCGGTCGTGACGTGGCCGTGTTTCAGGATGTGGTCGGTCACCGTGCGCGGTCGCCTAGCGGTGACCTGTTCGCAGAGTTCGAGGATGCGCGGATCGGCTTCATCGGGCATCGCGGCAACATGCCACATGCTGCGAGGCGATGTCGAGCAAGGCCACCAAAGGGACCAAAGGGCCAGGGCCCCGGGCAGGCCAGTCCCGAGGAGGTCGCCGACCTGGTCCGGCGCCACTGGGAGATCGGGAACCGCCTCCACTGCGTGCGCGACTTCACCTGCGACGAGGACCGCTGCCGGGCGCGCGTCGGCAATCTGCCGCGCAATCTCGCCTGCCTGACCAACGCGGCCATCTCCATCGTGCGCCGCGAGGGCCGCTTCGAGCACCTGCCGCCAGGCCGGCACTGCGCCGCCCGGCCGCAGGAGGCCCTCGACGGCGTCCCCGCCAAAAGCCCGACCCGGCGCGCGGCCCCGGGCGAACCGCCGCGTCCGCGGGCCGACGAAACGCCCCGCGCCCTCCCCGGCAAGCCCGACAACCCGCCAACAAGACGGTTCAACCCCTGGCCGGCGAGCCGAAGCCGACCGACGTCTCGACCGATCCGCCCGCCATCCGAAAAAATCCAGACTTTTGAATAGGTCCTGACCGAGGGCGGCCCACACTTGCGGCTGCGGCTATGATGCGGTTATGCGAGCCGCTTACACAACGGTTGCCATGCTTGCGCTTGTCGCTGGCGGCGCCGGCGCGCAAGTCAACGAGTTGCCGCAGCTTGGGGATGCCTCCTCGGCCATCGTTTCGCCGGAAGCGGAGCGGGCGCTGGGGCAGCAGGCACTTCGGCAGATTCGCGCCCAGGTGCCGACGATTGACGATCCGCTGCTCAAGTACTTCACGCAGGTCAACATTCGCCGCCTTGCGCAATACGCGGACCTGAACGAGACCGTGCTCTACCCGGTGCTGGTGGACAGTCCCGACATCAACGCCTTCGCCGTGCCCGGAGGGATCATCGGCATCAATCTCGGCCTCTATCTCCATGCCGAGGACGTGCATGAGCATTCCTCCGTGGTGGCGCACGAACTCGCGCACCTGAGCCAGCGGCACTTTGCCCGCGAGGTGGAGAAGATGCGGGGCATGTCGCTGTCGGTGTTGGCAGGCGTTCTCGCCAGTGCTGTCATCATCGCGGCCGGGGGCGCCGCCGACGCCGCGATGGCCACCATGCAGGGCAGCCAGGCCCTAGTCCAGGATTCCATGCTGCGCTACAGCCGCACACGCGAGCAGGAGGCGGACCGCATTGGCCTGAACGTCCTGGAGCAGGCTGGGCTCGATCCCGAGGGCATGTCGCGCATGTTCGAGCGCATGCAGCGCGCCTTTCGCCACACCATGAGCCAGCGCCCGCCGGAATTCCTGCTCACCCACCCGCTCACCGAGTCGCGCATCGCCGACGCCCGCGATCAGGCGTCGCGCATGGCCAAGGGCGAATACGAGCCATCGGCGGACTATCAGTTCATGCGGGCGCGGGCACGGGTGCATTTTGCCGACACGCCGAAGCAAGCGGTGGTGGCGGCTCGCGCACGCGCCAGGGAAGGCGAACCAGGCTCGGTGCAACGGCTTGCCGGCACCTACGAACTTGCGGTTGCCCTCGCTGGCGAGCGCGACTTCGACGAAGCCACAGACATCATGCAGGTGCTTCACGGACGTCGCCCAGACAGCATCCTCACCACCGCATCTCTGGCCGAAGTGCTGATCGAGGCGGGTCGCCCACAGGAAGCCTTGGACGTGCTCGAACGCCAGCTATACCTGAACCCCGACAACGACCCCTTGACAATGCTGCATGCCCGCGCCCTGAACGCCAAGGGCGAGCACGGCGAGGCCAGTCGCATTCTCTGGCGCCACGCCCTGCGCCGCCCCCACGACGCCGACATCTGGTATCAGTTGGCCGAAACCGAGGTGCTCGCAGGCAGCACCGTCGGCATCCACCGCGCCCGCGCCGAATTCTTCGCCCTCCACGGCGACTTCAACGGCGCCGTCCGCCATCTCGAATACGCCTCCCGCCTGGTGACCGATGACGACCGCCTCCGTGCCCGGCTCGCCCAGCGCATCCTGGACCTGCGCACCGAACGCGAAGCCGCTGGCGGGTAACCGGGGGGAGGCATTCCGCCCTCGTTCGCGCCGCAAGGCGTGCCATCGGGGAGGCGGTGCGGGACGCAAGGCTGGTCGCGTTGCCCGCCGTGGAGTGGGTGGGCGGCACTGACGCATCCGAGTGGTTGATGAGTGCCGCACATGCGACGCCCTCGCCCGCAGGCGCGGATGCAAGCCTGCCGGCGAAGGAGCGTGCGCAGGCAATGGCGGCCGAGGCGCTCCTGCATGCCGTATGGGTCTGCCACCGCGAAGATGTGCGGCTTCGTCGACAGTTTTCTACGGCGCTTGCCTTGCATGGAAGCACGCCCCCGGCGACGGGGACATGCCCGAACTTCCCTGCGCGTCGGCGGTCGGGGACGCTTCCCCGGCTGAAGGCTCCCTGCATGGAAGCACGCCCTCGGCGATGGGGGAGTTGCCGGCACTTCCCTGCGCGTCGGCGGTCGGGGACGCTTCCCCGGCTGAAGGCTCCCTGCATGGAAGCACGCCCCCGGCGATGGGGGAGTTGCCGGCACTTCCCTGCGCGTCGGCGGTCGGGGACGCTTCCCCGGCTGAAGGCTCCCTGCATGGAAGCACGCCCCCGGCGATGGGGGAGTTGCCGGCACTTCCCTGCGCGTCGGCGGTCGGGGACGCTTCCCCGGCTGAAGGCTCCCTGCATGGAAGCACGCCCCCGGCGATGGGGGAGTTGCCGGCACTTCCCTGCGCGTCGGCGGTCGGGGACGCTTCCCCGGCTGAAGGCTCCCTGCATGGAAGCACGCCCCCGGCGATGGGGGAGTTGCCGGCACTTCCCTGCGCGTCGGCGGTCGGGGACGCTTCCCCGGCTGAAGGCTCCCTGCATGGAAGCACGCCCCCGGCGATGGGGGAGTTGCCGGCACTTCCCTGCGCGTCGGCGGTCGGGGACGCTTCCCCGGCTGAAGGCTCCCTGCATGGAAGCACGCCCCCGGCGATGGGGAAGTTGCCGGCGCTTCCCTGCGCGTCGGCGGTCGGGGACGCTTCCCCGGCTGAAGGCTCCTGGCCGAAAGGCGCGAGCGAATGCGAGCCCGAAGGCCAAGCAGTTCGCGAAGCGAACTGCCGACGCGCCCGCAAGGGCGCGCTGGCTGCCCTTCCCTTACCCCGGCAGCAACGCGGCCACTTCGTCGCGCTCCTCAGTCAGCTCGTTCTCGGTTATGTCGAGCTTGCCGCGGCTGAAGTCGTTGACCGCGAGGTCCGGGACGATCTTCCAATCGCCGTCGGCACAGGTGACGGGGTAGGAGAAGATGAGCCCTTCGGCGATGTCGTAGCTGCCGTCCGAGACGACGCCCATGCTCACCACGCGACCGCTCGAACCAAGCACCCAGTCGTGCATGTGGTCGATGGCGGCGTTGGCCGCCGAGGCCGCGCTCGAAGCACCCCGCGCATTGATGATGGCCGCGCCGCGCTTCTGCACGGTGGGCATGAAGTCGTTTTCGTACCAGTCCATGTCGATGCGATCCAGCACGCTTTGGCCGGCGATCACCGTGTGGTGGAGGTCCGGATACATCGTCGGCGAGTGGTTGCCCCAGATCGAGAAGCCGTAGATGCCGCTCACCGAGGCGCCGGTCTTGGCGGCCAGCTGCGCCAGCGCCCGATTGTGGTCGAGCCGCGTCATGGCGGTGAAGTTGCGCGGATCAAGGTCGGGGGCGTTCCGCTGCGCGATCAGGCAGTTGGTATTGGCCGGATTGCCCACCACCAGCACCTTCGCATCTCGCGCCGCATGGTCGTTCAGCGCCTTGCCCTGCACCGAGAAGATGGCGGCGTTGGCTTCGAGCAGGTCGCTCCGCTCCATGCCCGCCGCGCGCGGCCGCGACCCCACCAGCAGCGCGAGGTCGGTGTCCTTGAACGCGACGTTGGGATCGTCCGTGGCCACCACGCCCCTGAGCAGCGGAAAGGCGCAATCCTCCAGCTCCATGATCACGCCGTTCAGCGCATCCATGGCCGGCGGAATCTCCAGCAGCTGCAGGATCACCGGGCGGTCCGCCCCCAACATCGCCCCGGATGCAGTCCTGAACACGAGCGCATAGCCGATCTGCCCGGCCGCCCCGGTAACCGTGATTCGCGTAGGTGCGGTCATGGAACTCCCTCATCTCCCAAGTCGAACGCCATTGGCGCGAGCGCGCATGGTAAATCAGGAGCCGCAGCACCGGGGCGAGGACACGCGGGCATCGTGGTCCCCAACACGCCCGAAAGGGCCCGAATGGCAAGCGTGCGTTCGTGACGCGTCTTGCGGCGCGCGTAGGAGGGCGAGACGCCTCCCTCCAGAGAATGTCGGCGCACCGAAGGGGCACGGCCTCTGGAGGGAGGGCATTCTGCCGACGCGCCCCAAAAGGGGTGCCCCTACGCGCCGCAAGGCGCACGCTTGGAACGTCGCCTTGCGCCTATCCCACCGTCCACTCGTCGGTGGCGCGCAGTTTTTCGATGAAGTCCTCTGTGTAGGCGCCTTCCGGGTCGTTGCGGACCATCTGGTCCAGGACGTGGGCGTCGTCGCCGACCAGGATGCGCCAGCGTTCTTCGCGCACGCCGTCGAGGATGATGGAGGCGGCCTTCTCTGCGGTGGTGCGGGCGTTGTCGCGGAAGTTGCGGCCCATCTGCGCCAGCATCTCGCGCACTTGCTCGTCCGTGGCGCCTTCTTCCAGCATTCCCAGGGACGCCCAGCGGTCCCGCGCCACCTGAAGCTCGGTCGGCGACATGTCGCCGGGGTCGCGGCCGCTGATGATGCGGTTGGAGTTGATGGCGATGGAGGTGCCGATGTGGCCCGGCATCACCACGGACACCTTCACGTGCGGCGCGTTGGCGCCGAAGTCGTTGATGAGCGCTTCGGTGAAGCCCTTCACCGCAAACTTCGCCGCGCTGTAGGAGCTGTGGGCGCTGGTGGGGCCGAGGGTGGCCCAGAAACCGTTGACGCTGGAGGTGTTCACCATGTGGGCGTCCTTGCTGGCGAGCAGCATGGGCATGAAGGCACGGGCACAGAAGTAGACGCCGTACCAGCAGATGTTGAAGGTGCGCTCCCAGGTGTCTCGGTCGCCGTCCACGAAGCTTGCGCCGGCGCCGACGCCGGCGTTGTTGAACAGCAGGTCAATGTGGTCGGTGTCGTGCTCGCGCTTCACCGCATCGCGGAAGTCGTTCACGGCCTGTTCGTCGGAAACATCGCAGACGAACGTGCTGATGACCCTGCCCTGGCTTGCTTCCGATACGCACAGGCGTCGGGTTTCGGCGAGGTTCTCCTCGATGATGTCGCACATGGCCACGTCGCAGCCTTCGGCGACGAGTTGCCGCGCGAGGGCACGCCCCATGCCTGTGCCGCCGCCGGTGATGACGGCGAGCTTGCCGCTGAAGTCCTTCATGAATGTCCCCTCTTGGATGTTCTGTGTGGCGGCGCGCTCTAGCCCGGAGGCGCGAGCGAATGCGAGCCCGAAGGCCAAGCAGTCGCGAAGCGAACTGCCGACGCACCCGCAAGGGCGCGCTAGCTGTCCTCGCAGGCAGGGCATTTCGCCCTCCAAACATCGTCAGGCGCGTCCTCCCGGCACTCAAGCGCCGATTGCGTCAGCCGAAATACAGACCCCCGTCGGTGTTGCGCAGCTTGTCGCGGGCGATGACCATGCGGTGGACCTCGGACGGCCCCTCGCCGATGCGCTTGACCCGCAGTTCACGATACCACCGCTCGAGCGGCATCTCCTTGGCCATGCCCATGCCGCCGAACATCTGCATGGCACGATCCACCACGCGACCAGCGGTCTCCGTGCCGTAGAGCTTGCACACGGACGCATCCACCTTGCCCGGCAGCCCTTCGTCCACCTTGGATGCCGCGTCATAGACCAAGAGGCGAGCGGCGCGAAGTTCCACCTCGGAATCCGCGATCATCCACTGAATGGCCTGCTTGTCCGCCAGAAAACCGTCGCGGGCCGTGCGCTGCTTGACCCAGCCGCAGGCCATGTCGAGCGCCTCCTGCGCCATGCCGATGCAGCCGGCGGCGTAGGGAATGCGCGCGTCCACCAGCCAGCGCTGGGCGACGCCGAAACCCTGGCCCACCGGCCCCAGCACGTTCTCTGCCGGCACCTCGCAGTTGTCGAGCACGATCTCGTAGGGCGACAGCGCCCGGATCACCTTGATCTCGTTGAAGGAGATGCCGGGGAAGGTGGGCTCGACGATGAAGGCGGTGATTTCCGGCGGCGCGCTCTCGGTGCCGTCCCTGGAGCGGGCAAAGATGATGCCGTAGTCGGCGCCGAGCGCCGCGGTGATCCACATCTTGCGGCCGTTCAGGAGCCACGTGTCGCCGCGTTTCACGGCGCGGGTGCTGATGTTGTTGCGCGGGTCGGAACCGCCGGTCGGCTCGGTGATGGCCACGAACGCCCGCTTGTTGCCTTCGACGCAGGGGATGCCGTATTTCTCGATCTGGTCCGGCGTGCCGCCCCAGATGATGTTGGGCGGCCCGCCACCGAACGCGCCGAGCGCTGGCGCATAGCCCCCGAGCCGGCACTTGGCGGATTCCTCGGCGATGATGACCCGGGCGAGGGCCGAGACGGGATTGCCGCCATATTCCTCCGGCACCGTGAGCCGCGTGAGCCCCATCCCCTCCGCAATGCCCCGCAGGTGCGCCCGATCGTCGGCGCTGCACCCGGTTGCGTCGTGCGGCAGCCTGTCCTCGATGGGCTTCACTTCCTCCCGCATGAACCGCCGCACCTGATCGCGCAGCAGCACGAGTTCATCGGGCAGGGTGAATCCGTAATGGTTGGTCTCGCCCACGCGCATCCCCTCTCCTTGACACGGCGTACGTTAACCCGGAGCAGGGCAAGTCGGAAGCCATTCCGCCCTGGGAGGCAGGCGTCTATGTCCATATCGTTCCATGGAGACGGCAGGCCCGGGACCAGACCCTCAGCACCGAGGAACGCCTTGCCTTCCCCACCATGCAAATCATCGGGAAGAGCCCGCCGTGCGGGCCCCGGCAGGACCCCAGCCGACCAACGGGCGCTGCCGCCAGGGGCGGGCGTGGCCTTGGCCTTGTTAGCGCCATTATGGCCAGCAACGGCGGGGCGGTCTCAATCCCTTCTTCGTCAGGGCGTGGCCTTGGCCAGTCCGCGGACGCATTCGCCGCCTCCCTCCGCGGTCTCAATCCCTTCTTCGTCAGGGCGTGGCCTTGGCCGTCGCGGGTGCCACTGCGACAACCCCGCAGGTCTCAATCCCTTCTTCGTCAGGGCGTGGCCTTGGCCCGTCCAGTCCTGCACGTGGAGGACTGAGGGCGGGTCTCAATCCCTTCTTCGTCAGGGCGTGGCCTTGGCCAAGGTTGGCGCCGGAACGGACGGTATCCTCGGTCTCAATCCCTTCTTCGTCAGGGCGTGGCCTTGGCCGCGGAAATCCGCTGTCGCAGGCGGTGGCCTACTGGCGGTCTCAATCCCTTCTTCGTCAGGGCGTGGCCTTGGCCTGGAGGCCGAAATCGGCCCGATCGAGGTGATGAGTCTCAATCCCTTCTTCGTCAGGGCGTGGCCTTGGCCTCGCCGAGTGGAAGAAGCGCTGGGACGCATCGTCTCAATCCCTTCTTCGTCAGGGCGTGGCCTTGGCCACCTACTATTGGGTTGACTGCCCCACCGATGGCGGGTCTCAATCCCTTCTTCGTCAGGGCGTGGCCTTGGCCAGGGCGAGTGCGACGAGGGCGAGCCCACGGATTGTCTCAATCCCTTCTTCGTCAGGGCGTGGCCTTGGCCCACCGAACTGCGGGGCATCCTTGGCGACAACCAGTCTCAATCCCTTCTTCGTCAGGGCGTGGCCTTGGCCTTCGGGGGCGACGAGCCCGCCGACACGTCGGCCGTCTCAATCCCTTCTTCGTCAGGGCGTGGCCTTGGCCACGTCGCCGGCGCGAAGGTCGGCGAAGTGGCCGCCGTCTCAATCCCTTCTTCGTCAGGGCGTGGCCTTGGCCAAGGAGAGAGAGATGCTGACCAATCTCACCCCCGTCTCAATCCCTTCTTCGTCAGGGCGTGGCCTTGGCCGCCGACGTTCGGGGGCCCCGAGCCCGCCGAGTCTCAATCCCTTCTTCGTCAGGGCGTGGCCTTGGCCGCGCGGCGGGCGGTCGAGGCCGCGATCTTCGAGGGGTCTCAATCCCTTCTTCGTCAGGGCGTGGCCTTGGCCCCGGAGGCCGAGTTCGAGATCGACCTGCTCGAGTGTCTCAATCCCTTCTTCGTCAGGGCGTGGCCTTGGCCTTCCACGTCACGAGCGGCCTGCCCTCGGGGCCGAGTCTCAATCCCTTCTTCGTCAGGGCGTGGCCTTGGCCACCAAGCCGTCGATGCATTCCGCGCAGAGGGGAGTCTCAATCCCTTCTTCGTCAGGGCGTGGCCTTGGCCGGCCACGGCTACGACCTGGCCGAGCTGCCGACGTTGTCTCAATCCCTTCTTCGTCAGGGCGTGGCCTTGGCCCGTTCGGGGGCCCCGAGCCCGCCGACACGGCGGGGTCTCAATCCCTTCTTCGTCAGGGCGTGGCCTTGGCCGAGAGATGCTGACCAATCTCACCCCCCACGCCATCACGTCTCAATCCCTTCTTCGTCAGGGCGTGGCCTTGGCCCGATGACCTTCGCCATTGCTTGGCTGGCGCAGTGTCTCAATCCCTTCTTCGTCAGGGCGTGGCCTTGGCCTCGGTGTCGAGTCGGGGCCCCGCCCCGACTGGGCGGGTCTCAATCCCTTCTTCGTCAGGGCGTGGCCTTGGCCACGGGCTCGCGTCACGGCTACGACCTGGCCGAGGTCTCAATCCCTTCTTCGTCAGGGCGTGGCCTTGGCCTGGCCCTGAGCCAGGGCATCCACATTGAGGGAGGCGCGTCTCAATCCCTTCTTCGTCAGGGCGTGGCCTTGGCCGCGTCACGGCTACGACGTCACCGCGCTGCCGACGGTCTCAATCCCTTCTTCGTCAGGGCGTGGCCTTGGCCCGGGACCGGGGGCGACGGCCCCGACGAGCTCCGACTGGTCTCAATCCCTTCTTCGTCAGGGCGTGGCCTTGGCCGACGGCTCGTCCGTCACAATCCCGCCGTCAGGGAAAGTCTCAATCCCTTCTTCGTCAGGGCGTGGCCTTGGCCGAGTGCAAGACCACCAACCCCTTCGCCGTGACAGTCTCAATCCCTTCTTCGTCAGGGCGTGGCCTTGGCCGACACGTCGGCCGTGTACTCGTGGGATGCCGGCCGTCTCAATCCCTTCTTCGTCAGGGCGTGGCCTTGGCCGCGCCGATCCTTTGGGCCGTTTGCGCCACCATTGGTCTCAATCCCTTCTTCGTCAGGGCGTGGCCTTGGCCTAGGTGAGGGGCGGGGCCTGGCCCCGTTAAACCGCGTCTCAATCCCTTCTTCGTCAGGGCGTGGCCTTGGCCCTGTCCCCGCCGGCGAGTGGCTGGCGGCCGGTCTCAATCCCTTCTTCGTCAGGGCGTGGCCTTGGCCGGCCTTGGCCTTCGCCGGCCTCGAAACTGTCCCCGCCGGCGAGTGTCTCAATCCCTTCTTCGTCAGGGCGTGGCCTTGGCCCCGTTCGGGGGCGACGAGCCCGCCGACACGGGTCTCAATCCCTTCTTCGTCAGGGCGTGGCCTTGGCCCTTCGCGGAAGCGCCGATCCTTTGGGCCATTGCGAGTCTCAATCCCTTCTTCGTCAGGGCGTGGCCTTGGCCGACTTCCGCGACCACTGGAGCCTGGTCCTCCAGCGGGTCTCAATCCCTTCTTCGTCAGGGCGTGGCCTTGGCCCGCACGATGGGGCCGGCGTACGCCGGCCTTTTCGCCGTCTCAATCCCTTCTTCGTCAGGGCGTGGCCTTGGCCAGCCGCGCTAAACCGCAGCCCCCGTCCCAAGCGTCTCAATCCCTTCTTCGTCAGGGCGTGGCCTTGGCCCCGCCCCGACTGGGCGGAACGCACCATCGACTAGGTGTCTCAATCCCTTCTTCGTCAGGGCGTGGCCTTGGCCCCTGATGGCGGCGCGGATCGCCTCCGCGCCGCCTTGGGTCTCAATCCCTTCTTCGTCAGGGCGTGGCCTTGGCCGTCCGGTGGGGACGCACACCTCCCTCGAACTGGAGTCTCAATCCCTTCTTCGTCAGGGCGTGGCCTTGGCCAGTGGTGGATGGATCGACAGTGGTGGTGGATGGATGTCTCAATCCCTTCTTCGTCAGGGCGTGGCCTTGGCCCCCCGTCCCAAGCCGGGGGCAAACGAAAACCGAACAGGTCTCAATCCCTTCTTCGTCAGGGCGTGGCCTTGGCCGCCCTCGAGGACGGAACAGAACCAGACCTGGCACTGTCTCAATCCCTTCTTCGTCAGGGCGTGGCCTTGGCCAATCGAGGCCATCGCGAACCACTTCGTCCCGTGTCTCAATCCCTTCTTCGTCAGGGCGTGGCCTTGGCCCGACGCTGGCGAGGATCCGGCACTGCACCCCTGTCTCAATCCCTTCTTCGTCAGGGCGTGGCCTTGGCCGGTCTGTCCGGTTCCGTTTGGAAAGACCCTCTTTCGAGGTCTCAATCCCTTCTTCGTCAGGGCGTGGCCTTGGCCCCGACGTGATGATGATCTATCGCGGGGAAGAGCCGTCTCAATCCCTTCTTCGTCAGGGCGTGGCCTTGGCCCCCGACCAGGCGGATGCCCACTTCGCATCCAGTGTCTCAATCCCTTCTTCGTCAGGGCGTGGCCTTGGCCTCTGGCGGAGCCCGTGTACAGCCTTCAGGTCATGAGTCTCAATCCCTTCTTCGTCAGGGCGTGGCCTTGGCCTTGGAGGCGTCGTCCAGGTTGGCCATGATCGTGGACGTCTCAATCCCTTCTTCGTCAGGGCGTGGCCTTGGCCTGGCCCATCCTCGCGGCCCTGGCGCTGATGTGGATGGTCTCAATCCCTTCTTCGTCAGGGCGTGGCCTTGGCCACGGCGATGTCCCGGTGGCCGGACGATGACCGAATAGTCTCAATCCCTTCTTCGTCAGGGCGTGGCCTTGGCCTGCACCGGCGGATTTATCCTCACGTACCAACGGTTTGTCAAGCCCTTTGGTGCTGTCGTAGTGAGGTCGGAGGCTGATCGCCACGGACGCACAAGGGCGATGTCGCCCGGCAGTACTTCACGGCACGCAAGCCATGCCGGTGCGGCGCTTTCCGCATTGGGCACCCGGCGCATCTAGCTGTTAAAGAACGATGTCTGCCCTTCGATCAGTACGCCGTCGGGCAGGCGTCCCCTACCGTAGTGTCTCTGCGGTACGCCGGTCAACAGGGGATATGCGCGCAAGTCGTCCTCCTTGGGGTTGATTGCCTCGGCGAGCAGATCCACGATCCTCGCCACTTCCCGGCGCGTCGCCTCTCGGCAGAACAAAGAGTATTGGAATGGCACGGCGTGCCTGGAGGCAATGGCATGCACTCGGCGAAGGCGGTGTGGATCGGCGATGTCGTAGCAGATCAGCCAGGGCGCTTTACGGCTCGCCGGCATCAGACGAGCCCCTCCAGGTGGCGGCGCAGCAGATGGATTGCCTCTGCCAAGTGGTAGTCCACAGCAGCGCCGCGGCGCTCGAAGAACGCAACCGGGTCCGTGCGGAGCCGGTCACTCGGCCGCAAGCGCCGGAATTCGGGCAGCAAGCCCCACTGCAACGCCATCACGAGCGACGGCACGATGCGCAAGCTCTCGGTGTTGCCCGCGTCTAGCCCCATGTTCGTCAGTTCCTCGGTGGCTCGGGCGTGCGCTATGCCGTTGAGCGTGCGTAGAAAGCTCCGTGTCCGTCCGCGGCCCGCCAGGCACTGGCGGAGCAAGCGCTCTGGCGCGCTGGCGAGGACCGAAGGCCGAAGGCCGAGGCGCAAGGCGCAGAACCGGATGGACCGGGATCGGAGATTGTCGTGCCAGCCGGCATAGCGGTCGCGCCAGTCCGGCCGGTCGAGGAAGTCGGACCACAGGCTAGCGAAACTGTCGATTGCAGACGTTCGTCCGAGCAGACGAGCCCGGGCGAGGCCATTGCGCAGAAAGCAGACTGCGATTCCAGCATCTGCGCAGGCGAGCAGCGCGTCCGTGTTCCAAGACACGTCGCCCCAGACTACGACGCGGGAAACGCGTTGCAGCGGCACGCGTCGATCAGCGGTGCCTTCCGCGCCGATGCGGAGCGCTGGGCCATCGAGCGCCACCAGTAGCGACCGCGCGCCGTCCAGGTAGAGGGGCTTGGGCATCGGTTCGCTGTCCATCACGTTGCGTTGCCTGTGCCGCTCGAACTGGTTGCCGAATCCAGGCCAGCACAAGTGCCTAGTCGTACAGGAGCCGCCGCCGTAGTCGCGGCCGGCAGCAGGCGGGCGCGATCAGCGAAGCTCCGCGCAGTGCGCTGCAACTGGCGCCGTAGCAAGCGGCGCAGGCCTCGGGCAAGCGGGGTGAATCGCTCGTAGAAGCGCTGCCGGCCAGCCTTGCCGAGCAAGACGGCGCCGCGGTCGTCCGTGAAGGAGGCTGGCGTCAGGATGCGCTTGCGCAGCAGGTCCCATACCCACACGTCCACATGCGGGCGGAGCGGCTCGATGGCATCCGCTGCCAGCGACTCGCGGCCATACGCCGGCTCGTGGAACAGGCCGAGCAGCGGATCCAGGCCCGCTTCGTGGCATGCGCACACGGCCTCGAAGTGAAGCAGCGTGTAGCCGAGTGAGAGGCAGGAGTTGACGCCGTCCGTAGGCGGCCGTCGTCGCCGGCCCTCGAAGCGGAACGCCGGCGGGAACGCTTCGCGCAAGGCCCGGAAGTAGCCCGCTGCGGCTGCCCCTTCAAGGCCGAGGAGCGTCGGCAGGGAAGGCGGCTGCGAGGTCTCTACGCGGTCGAGGACGCGCTGGAGCTGCATCGTGGCGTTGTGGATCGGGCGCCGCTTGTCCTGCCGCTCGGCGAGCACCTTGCGAAGAGCGTTGAGCTGCGCCCGCGTCTTGGCTGCGACCAATGCCGCCGACCACGCGCGACGGGCGGCTTCGTCGCGGTAGGCGTCGTACTGACCGAGACGCCGCACCACGTCGTTGTGCGGCTTGCCCACGAAAGTCGCGAGGGAACGCGAGTTGCGGCCGCTCAGAATGAGGACGCCGACGCCAGCATCGGCAAGCGCGCCGAGCGCGGAAGTCGCAATCGATGCCCGGCCGCGAACGATCATGCGCTCGAGCGGGGCGATGGGCACGGAGCCGCGCCGCCCGCCTGGCTCATGGAACTCGAGCACGCCCCTCGACATCTTGATTTCGAGGTCCTTGCGGTCGATGTAGAGGGTCGTCATTGCGGTCAGCCTATGTAGTAGAAGTCGGGGTCCGCGGGCGGCGTCGCCGTGCCCCGGATGATCGGCCTGGCGCGTTCCTGCACGCGCAGCATGGCGAAGCGGTCTTCGCTTTCGTCGATGATCCCGCGCACCTCGGCAATCAGTCCGTCGCGCTCGCGGGGAGTCAGGAAGCACTCGTAGGCGGACTTCTGCCCGCCTGTCGCGTGCGCCTTCACCGACAGATGCACACGGCGCAGGCGACGCGGTTCGGCGATGTCGTAGGCTGCGATGTAGAGGCTGCGAGCGGGCATGGCACGGCTCGGCATTTCAGGGGACGGCCATTCAACCATCCGCAGCGCCGGATAGGCGCTCCGGCAACGTTGCCGCGCGACAGGGACGGTCAGCGCTTGGGGAATTGCGACGCCAGCTTCGCCATGGCTTCCGGACGGGCCGGCCTGTCCGGGTACAGCAAGCGTCGGAAGCCGTCTGAAAGTTCCGATTTCAGAATCACTTCAATGCCGGTGCCTTTCGCGTATTCTATCGCGTGGTCCGGCAATGGCTCCCGCCGAACGCAGACGATCTGGCCTTGCAGCCCCGCCGTGTCGTCGATAGCGACCAGATCTTCCTTCAACACCTTGGTCGCGCTCGCACGCAGTTCGCTTTCGATGCGACGGATGATCTCGTTCGCACCCTTCGGAACGCGCGCCGACGAGAGTTGTTTCCAGAGCCGGGCAACCAGGGACTCCTCCGACACGCGATCCTTGCAGTCCACGATCCACAACCGTCCGTTCCAGTTGAATAGCAGGTCGATCTCGGCATGCGTCATCGCCCGCTTCGCGGGCAAGTTCGTCTTCAACTCGACAGAACGCCGGACGCGCCGGACGCCGAGTTTCAGTGCAACGGCGGCGGCGGCGCGCTCAAGCCGGTCACCTTCCTTGGGCTTCCCTGAACCAACCGAGTCTCCTGTGGCGATCAGGCTCGCAGCGTCCCCGCCGTCCACCTCGCGGAAGAACCCCTCCTCCGGCAGGCTGGCACCGCGTTCACTCAAAGTGAGCTCCTCGCCGTCGCGGTCGACTTCCGACGCCGACAACTGACAGCGAAGGAGTGCGAGCGGGTCCTCGCCGTTGGTGATGCCGCCATCGATTTTCTCCGAACGCAGGCGGAGCTTTCCGTCAACAGGCTCGAACCAGGTCAGCCGGTTGCCGCGTTCCAGATAGACCGCACGCTTCCCCGCACGCTCCGCCCAACGGAAGGCGGCGGTCGCCATCAGCTTGTTGCCGCCGGTGAAGTTCAGCACGACCTCGTCGTCCTCGATCGTCTCGACCAAGGCGTCGAGACGGCGACTCACTTCCTCGAAGTCGTCGTGCGGTACGCGCTCGAGCAGTGGCCTTTCCGCGAGCAGCTCGGATCGGACGTCGAAGTACTTGCGAAGGCGCTCCGCAGGCCGGCGCGACTCCTCGCGATCGTCGGTGTGCAGCAAAACGAGGCGTTTTGGCTTGAGGTGCGCGACGGCGAGCACATGCGGCCAAACCTGCCGGGAAACGAGCGAGAAGAGCGTCAGTCTCGAGCCGGTCATGCTCCGCTCGCGATCCACTCTGGTGCTTGCGTCGGAAGCTGTTCCGGTTCCTTCAGCTCAAGGTTGGCTTCGTTGGCTGCTGCGCGCAGCATCGGCAGGAATCGCTTCTCTGTGAAAGCCCGTACGCGGCGCCAGTCCTCGGCCGTCACCGGCTTGAACCCATGCGCCAAGATCGACTCGTTGCGCTCCTTCAGGAGATCCCGAAGCTCTTCGGCATGGTCGCGATGGAACTGTCCCGGCGCTTCGTGCTCGTACTGATCGGCGACGACGCGCCACGCCGCAGTGAGCCCGAGCTTGATCTTGCCGTCGGGTGCAGGCGGGACGATGAGACCTCTCGGCAGCAGGTCGGGCGGGAAGTCCGCGGTTTCTTCGCCCGGTTTGCGCCGCAGCAACCACTGCGCGGTCCACTCCACCAGCCTGTACCAGCGCGCCACGGCGTCGTCGTGGCGCCCTTGGGCCGCCCGCCGCTCGGCATTTCGCCAGAGATCCCAAAGGCGCAGCAGGTCGGTGCGGGGTTCTCTCTTCCGACGCAATGATTCCAGGTTGGACCAGAGTCGGGGGTAGTGCCTCCAGAGAGTCTTACGGAATGATTCGAGACGTTCCCAAGCGCCGTTGTGGTCGAAGTCGTCCCAGTGAGCGAATACAGCGCTAAGCGCGCGAGCGAAAGTGAGGCGCTGCCGATCCTGATTGCCAGCATCGATTTCGATGGCATCCAGGCCGGCGATCGCCTCGCCGTACGCGAAACGGCTCCACGCATCAAGATGCCGAGACATTGCGCGAGACAGGCGCAGGCGGTCCACGCTCGCGGCGAGTATCTCCTCCGTCCCCGGCTGTACCTTGTCGAGGCTGGGCCGCGCCCCGGAGACGAGCTGCAGGGCCATGTCCTCTCGCTCGAGCGCAGCGCAAACCAGAGCTGCGGTCATCGTCTTGGTGCCGCCCGTGTAGTTGGCAACCAACCGCTCGCCACGGTCAGCCAGTCGTGCAGCCGCCTCGCGCATCTTCACGTACGCACCGTCCATGTCGTCGGCGGGGACAACGCATACCTCGAAGCGGTCGTCCGCCAGTCCAACCTGGGCTGCGATGCCTTGCTCTTCAACCACCTCTTTTCTGGATCCGGCCTTGCCGGTGGCGGGATCCGCATCCGTGCAAAAGAAGCAGACATAAGCCGGTCCGAGCGACCGAATCGTCCGCACAATGGGCTCCGGCGAACCGCCGACGGTGCATAGGAGAACATGCTTGTGCATCATTGGGCCTCGTAGATCGCCTTGGCGCGGCGGGATGCCCTGCCAGGTGGGCTCTCCCACCAGCCTTTCTTTTCCCAGCGGGAACGGATGTCGGCGAGGGCGCGATCCTTTAGGTCGGCGTCCTGTAGCGCCTTCCAAGCCTCGGCCAACGGCTTCCCGCGGACGATGTCGTCGGCAGGCGCTTTGTGCTCGCGCCTCAGTTCCTCGACTTTCTCATCGACCCAGGGACAGCCTGGAGTCGTCGGCCGCTCCGGCTCGGCGCCGAACAGCCCATACCCGGCCCGAGTCTTCGCCCCGATGCCCCGCTCGCTGAGTGCGGCGATGAGCATCTTCTCTGCCAACGGGAGCCAGCCTGACGGGCCTTCCATGACGAACCGGAAACTGCCCTGTACCGCGACTTGGGCATTTGGAACAGGGCTGTCGAAGTCCGTGGCTGGCTTCGCACCATCCGAACCGTAGTAGTCGATGTGATGGGTGGTCACCACCTCCTGCACGAACGGGCGCTTCGCGGAGCCGGGCACCCACCAGGCATCGTGAAACGAGATCAAGCCGGAGATTCCTGCCGGGTGCTCCCTGGTAACCCCGGCGCCGAACAGCTGGTCGCAGGCATCATTGCCCTTCCCGTCCGCATCCAGCCGCTTGCGGGCGTGGGCGCTCACCACGCCTTTGACGCTCGAGCCCGGGATGCAGGGCATCCCGTAGCTGTGGCTGATGGCGCAGCCGGTCTCCACCATGCCGCCGCCGGCGAGGCCGGTGAACATCCGGTTGCGAAGCTTCAGCTCCACGGCGTGGAAACGGGAGGCGTCCTCGGTAGCCTTCCGCCAACGACTAAATGCATGGTTGTAGTAGGGATCGGGCCGCGACGCGCAAACCTTCTGGATGTGATGGGTCTTGGTTTCCGCGCCGTCGTCATCAAGTTTGCGATCGGCTAGACTTGGCATTCTGTCTCCTTTCGGGAAGCCGCGCTGGAGCAGCAAGCCGGGGTGGACATCCGACGCAGCGGAGAACAAGCCCTTGAGACGCTCGCGAATCAGCGCCGTCATTCGGCCTGCCCCGCCTCGTCAACGTCTCCCTCCCCGGTGGAGGTCACGCGCAGCACGCCCTGCACGTAGCGCTTGATCCAGCCGCTCGCTTCCAACGCTGCGCGGGTGAGGCGCATGGTCTGCCGCATGTCGGCGTCGATGACCCGCTCGTGCAGCTTGACGCCGTCGAGCTCGTCGAGCACTTCCGCCAAGTCGTCGAGCAACATGCCGTGTTCGTCCTTCCCCTTCGCCACGAGGAAGCCCGTGGCCTGGGCGAGACCGTTCTGCAGGATCATGCCGGGCAGCCTGTGCGCCAGCGCGCCGTACTGCTTCTTCTTGTTCCCGGCGTTCTCCCGGGCGCTGACACGTTCGTAGGCGGCCCGGGCGACATGGTGAGTGCGCACGCCTACCTTCACGATGCGCCCCCCAGCGATGGGGGAATTGCCGGTACTTCCTTACGCGTCAGCGGTCGGGGATGCTTCCCCGGCTGAAGGCTCCTGGGCAGGAAGCGGACCAGGCCGCCGCCGACGCCGGCATTGCCGCCTAGCTGGAGCAAGCGGTCATCAAGCGCATCAGCCAGATCGTCTTCCGAGTCGGGCTTGTCCGGCTCGTTGGAGTCCGTCAGCGCATACACGCCCCACAGGGCCGTCTCCGCCGGCAGGTTCTCCTCGTACCAGAGTGCGCCCTGCTTCACCGTGCCCGTCTCGTCGTCGATCGAGATGCGGGCGCGGATCTCGGTGGCGGTGTCTGCCAGGTAACCCATGATGTCGTCGTGAATGATGGCAAAGCGGTTCTGGAAGTCCGCCTTCGCGTCGCTGTCGTCGGCGTGCAATGCGGCGCCGATCAGCTTCGCCCATTCGTCGGCGCCTCCGCCAGCGTCCGCCTTCAAGTCGAGATCTTCCAGCACCAGCTTGGCCTCGCTCCGGTTCACCGACGCAGGCGGGACGAGCGCGGCATCGTCAGCCGGCTTCGGCACCTCGGCAGCCTGCGCCCCGGCTCGCTGCAAGTCGCGCCGATAGCGGTTCAGGATGAACGGCGAGGTGACGAAGCTGACGATGCCGGCGAGACACCGCACAGGCAACACCAGCAAATGGGCATCGCCCACCGCCAACGCGCCGGCGAAGGAATCCTCGTCGCTGCGGACCGTCCGCGGCCCGAACAGCGCGCGCTCCTTGCCTTCGTCCTGTTCGGACACTTGGGCGCGCAGCACACCGCGCAGGGAGGAGCCGGGCACGATTGGCAGCTTGGTCGCCCGGGCGCGGGCGATGGGCAGGTCCACCACGTCTGCGGCCTGCCCGGTTCCGCAGTGCAGCGCAGAGAGGGCGTGAAGGTGGAAGACTCTCGGTTGCATGGGTTTTCGTCCTGCTTCCTCTGATGCGTCTCTGTTCAGCGTTCAGTTCTCGGCGGGTGGATGCCAACAGCTCGGCAAGGCAAGGCCGAAACCATCCCGACGGGCCTGTGCACCGTCGCTCACCGAAGCCAGCCACAACCTGTCGAGTTCGCCCCGCGATCCGTCCAGGATGCGAAACCAGTACGTCGCGCCGGCCGGGGCGAGTTTGCAGGTCGGGCGGGGGCGGTTCTTGGCCATGTCCCAGCCCGAGTTCGCCTGCCAGCGTTCCACGGCAGCGGCGCGAAGCTGCAGGCGCAAGCCTGGCACCCCGGGCGGGCTGCCGACCAGATCCTCGTCCAGCCAGCCCGGCCGGTAGCCCGCCGAAAACACGCCCTGCGTCAGCAACGTGAGGCAGACACCCGCACTCCGTTCGATGCCATCCAGCCAGCCGGGCGGCGGCGAAGGCCACAGCTCCCTTCGCTCGGGCTGCAGCGCCGCCAGACGCCGTTCGCCGCCGAGATGCACGGCCGCCGGCTCGAGCTCCTTGCCGCAGCGCACCAGCAGGCGGACGGACTGCACTCGGTCGAAGCACACCCGGCCGAGCCTCGCCGCGTCCTCGGGAGCGTAGGTGAGGTCCAAGCCCTCGGTCTGGAACAGCTTGCCGGGTTCCGCAGCGCCGCGGACACCGATGGCCACGTGGGTGCGACGTTCGCCGGCCGGAGGCGACCACCCATTGTTGGTCAACCGAGCGTGGCACAAGTCCTCACCGCGCCGAAACGCCAGCAGATCGTCAAGCTCCCACCAAGCCGGTCCGCCGCCCGGCTTCTCGCTCTCGGGTGCCGCAAGCTGCACCGGAAGCAGGCCCGACGGAAGGTCGCACCATGCGTCATCGGAACGCGCGGTCGGCGCGGTGCGGACGCATCGCGCGGCATCGCCGGCGCCGAAGTAGAGTGCATCGGCCGGCTTCGGCACCAGCACCTTGTTGTCCGAACGGATCAGCAGCGGCCCCTCAATCCCAATGTCTGCCAACTTGGGCCCAGGCAACAGGCCAGACTGCCGCGCCCAGGCCGTCCGCAAGCAGCCGGCGATGGTTGACGGCGGCGGGAATCGGGCGGGGTCCGGTCCGCTCTGCGCGTCGAACGGACGCCCCGAGCGGACGATGACCGGCGCGAGCGGATCGAGGCCAAGCACGCGACTCGCGCCCGGCTGGGCGACCGATGGCGCGCGTGGCTCGGACGCGGCCGCCTGTTTCCGATCGCGGGCCTTGGCAGCGCGTTGCTGGTTGCCCACCCGGCGGTTGCCTTTGCGCCGCTTCTTCCTGCCGCGAGGCGGACTCATTCTCGTTCCCCCAACTCGGCATTTGTGCGGGCGGCCAGCCACCGCGCCAGGATCAAGGTATCCGCGACTTGCGCCAGCCGCCTCCGGCCCTTCGGCGCTGGCCTGGCTGTTTCCGACAGGAGCAGATCGGCCAGGCACTTCTCGATCTTCTTCCCATCGACGCGTGCCCTGTCGAGCATGCGTCGGACCTCGGCCTTGCGCATCTGCACCCCCGCCTCGCCGTCGCACTCGTCGAGCCACGCCAAGCGACGGTCTATGGCGCGCAGGTCGTAGGCCACCCGCGATGGCAGGCGTCCCTGCCGGTATGCGCTCCTGAAGGTGCGGATCGCATGGAATTCTGGCGCATCGTCCCAGCGCGCCCGCCAAGTGATCTCGCCGCCGCCGCGGACGCCAAGAACGATGGCCAGCGCATTGCGTGAAGCATCGCCTTCGCCGTCGCCCTTGGCTGCGCGCTCGGCCCGATCCGCGCGCTCGCGCAGCGCACCCAGCGGCTCCATGATGTGGCCAATGCCGATTCCGGCGGACAGCGTCGGCGCATCCTCCTCCGGCAGGCGCATTTCTTCCGCCAGACCGCACATGCGTGCGCGAAAGTCGCAGGCCAGCTTGCGGGCGCAGTCCTCGGCATCCGGCAGCGGCACGAGCGCCAGCACGTCGTCGCCGCCGGCGTAGATGGCGTGGCCGTGATGGCAACGGACGGTGGCGTTCACGGTGGACGCGAAGGCATGCAGCGCCTGAGACATTCGTCGGGACTGCTTCGCGGTCCTCGCCGCCGAGAGCAGCTTGCCCATCCTGTCGCCGTCGGCCTTGAGTATCGCAGCGTAGGGCACCGGTTGGTCGTCGATGCGCGCCAGGCAATCCCGCAATGCCCGGAGTTCATCGCCTGCCTCCTCGCGCTCGCCACGCCAGGCGCTTTCGAGCCGCGACGGATGCAAGAGTTGCGCGTCGTACGGCATTGCCGAATAGGCGCCGGCATTGCCCTTGGTGCGGGTCGCCAACTCCTTGCCCACCAAGGGCTCGTAGGCGGTGCGGATTCGCTCGAGTTGCTGCTCGTTGCGGTATCGGATCCACGGATCGGCAGCGATCCGCGAATAGGCGGTGAACTGCTCGGCGTCGCCGCCGAGCCGCTTGATGACGCCGAGGGCGTCCAGCTGCTCGCCCTTCGAGAGCCGCAGTTTCCGACGCGCGCGACGGGCCGCGATGACCTCCTCCTCCAGAGGAAGCTGCTCGCCCTTCGAGAGCCGCAGTTTCCGACGCGCCGGATGCCGCTTGGGCCACCTCGGCAAGACCGTCTCCATTGCGCCGTCCAGCGATGACTTGGGCAAGCCTTCGTTGGACGCCAACCGGCTCGGTCCAAAGTCGCGGGTGGCCTTGCGCGCCGCCAGCGTCGCGCCGAGCTTCCGGCTGGCGGCGGCATAGTCGTCCGACACGATCTCGACCCAAGCGGCGAAGGTCTCGATGATGTCGTCGGCCTGCGCCGCCCACACGTCGTCGCGAAGCTCGACACCCAGCACCGTCTTGGCCTCGGCGCCGATGTCCAGGATTCGAGCGGCGGCGCAGCTCTTGGCCAGATCGCAGAGCGTTCGCACTTCGTCGGCGTCCGCTGCCTTCACCTCGGCGCGCAGCACGTTGGCAATGTTGGCCGCGTCGTGAGGGCTGTCCTGCGGCCGCAGTTCCTCGTCCGGGTTCTGCGGGCAAGGGAAGATCAGGCACCCCGGCTGATGCTCATGCAGAGCGCGGGCCGCCGCACGCGCCGCTTCGGACAACAGCCACGAGCCGCACCAGAGATCCCGCGTTCGCCGGGCGGCGCCGATCAGGCTCTGCACAGGGCCAAGGGCGATGGTGACGAGGAATGAAGCCATCAGCCGAGCCGCTCTTTGAAGTAGCTCATGAACGCTGTCAGGGGATTGTCGCCGCGCCCCTTCACGGGCGCAAACCGGGCCGCCGCGCGCCGTTCCCGTTCGGGCTCCGGCCACACCGGTGCCAGGGCGGGCGCCCCGGCCTCCGCCGCGCCGGCAAGGGCGCCCACTGAGTCGAGCCGCCAGATTTGGTGAGTCTCGAAGCGTGCTTTGATCTTCAGGCGCTGCTCCCAACCTGGCAAGAGCAGCGCGGCTGGGCAGTACCCGGTCCCGTCGAAGTAGGGGCGGAGGATCAGCGGGCTGGCCATACGCTCGTGGTCAGCGGGATTCAGCGTGCCCTTGGGATCGCGCTGAAACACGATCGGCAGCCCGAAGGCGGCGCGTGGGTAGTAGTCGTGCGCAGGATGCTTGTCGCTGTCTCGTTTCGCCCGGTGCCGGCCCAACGCTCGAATGGTGTCCGCCTCGGGCCAGCGACTGCGCCCGGGTCGGCCCCCCGTGCCGCTCGCCCGACCATCAGGCAACTGGCGGAACTTCGCCAATGTTTGAACGCTGTCGTTCCATGCCTTGATCGCGTTTGCTTCGCCACGCCCGGATACCAGCAGCCCGCCGAGGCGTTCGATTTCGCCCGGCATCACGGGGGCAATGCCTGCATCATGAACCCGCACCGCACCGAGTCCCCGGCGCGTGCGTGCGCCGACGCCGCCGAAACTTGCCCACCAGCGGATTGCATCGAGTAGCTGACTGCGCCGATCCGCGTCCAGGCGGGAGCCATCAACCAGAAGCGTCCAACGATGGCCGTGCTTCTGCAAGGGTGGATTCGCGCTCGGATCCATGAATGCGTAGGGTGGAATCCTGATGTCTTTCTCGAGCGTTCGCTTGGCGACTGGTGCCGCAGCGGCACCTGACTCCACCTGAATCGTCACAGGGCTCGCGACTGGCCCGGCCTTGGCGACGCCGCCGAACAGCTCGCACTCCTCCTGGAACAGTTCCGGTGAGCGCATCCCACTTCCGTTCAGCAGCCGCCACCAGAAGCGCAGCTGGCCGCGGATCGCGCTCGCTCGGATGGGCATTCCGCAGTCGACTTCGCCCGGTACGACGCCACCGCCGTACATTGGCGTGATGAGTTCGCAGTCCAGCGACAGTTCCCATTCCGGCGCCACGGCAGGGGCGGCGTCCCAAGCGGCCAGCGCTTGATCTGGCGTGAGTGTCGGTTGCTTTCTCTTCATGGAGGGCGACTCCGGCCCATGAGGTGCTGCTTTCAAGCGTATCAGATGGAAGCCGCAGGCAGCTCGCGGCAACGTTGCCGGATCGGCGAGTCAGGCTCCGGCACTGCCAGCATCGACCGCTTCGACCGACGCGAACCTGATCGCGCCGGGCTCGATGGCGAGGCCGTAGCGGCGCTGCGATCGCGGGCCGTCGGCCGCAATCAGGTACGGCGGCGCCCGGCGACTGCCCAGGCGCCGACGCAGACTGACATGCAGCTTGGACTTCGTCTGCGAGAAGAACTCGCGGTCCATCCCGCGGCACAGCCGCTTGGCGGTCCGCTCGCCATCGCCCATCTCGCCGATGACCGCGTCGAGTTCAGCCCGGAACGCGGCCGCGTAGCCCACCTCCGGGACATCGCCCGAAGGGCACGGCAGCCACGGCTCGCGGGCCTGTTGGCGGCGCGCCAGCCAGGCAAGAAAGGCAAACTGCACGGGGCTCAGCGAAATCACCTCCCCACCGGCGGAAAGACGCCGGCTGGCGACATCCAGCACCAGCTCGGGCCGGGCCAAGGCGCGCTGCGCCGCGGCAACGGACTCGCCGAACCGGGCCGCCCCGCGCGGCGCCTCGGCGAGCTCGTCGCGCAAGCGCACGAAGGGTATCGCGGCAAGCGTCACCCGAGCTTCCTTCGTGTCGTACGGGCGGCTGTCAGGCCCCAGCGTGTCGATGACCTTGCTCGCCTTCGTCGGATAAAAGAAGTGCGGGTGGGACTCGTACGGCTCGCTGACCAGCACGTGCGAAAGGCGATCCTGCTGCCGGCCGTAGAGCGACAGCGCATAGCCGAGGTAAAACCCCATCGTCTTGCGGCCGCCGGCGATGGAAACGTGGATGGCGCTCTCGCTGTCGCGGCAGAAGTCGCGAACCAGCTCGGTGATCGCGTCGGCAGCGGCGGTGTTGTCCTCCGGCGTGCGGATGTCGTCGAGTGGCAGACCGGCGGGGTCACGGAGCATGTGGATGTTGGAGGTGTCGAAGCCAATGGCCGGCAGGTCGTACTCGGCCCGGAGTTGGTGGAACCACCCGCTTTCGGGATGCAGCAGGGCGAGCCTTGCCCGTTCGGCACCCTCCTTCGTGGTCACGAGGTGGACTTCCGTCGGAACAGAGGGCCGCGCCCCGCCAGTCGGCTTCACCGCCAGCGCATAGAGCGTCTCGGTCACGACCTGCGGCGACAGTCCTGTGACGGCTACCAACGGCCGGCGGGGGTATTCATCGGGATGCTTCATCGCGGTGGTGGATCGGTCCTGCATCGTTCGGCACAAGGCAGTGTAGGCACCGAAGGTGCAGCGGTCGCCGACGGCAACCTTGCCACGTCCACGGGAAGCACGTCGCCGGACCTACAGCGGCACGGGGCTGGGCCAGTCTGCCTTCTGCGACCCCGCACCGGGCGCGGCGTCGAGAACGTAACGCCCGAGGCCCATGGAGCACCCCTTGCCGGCGTGGGTCCATTGGCCGAGCCACAGGAACGGCCACAGGGGCGCCAGGTCGCCGCGCAAGACGAAGCGTCCGGCGATTCCCCCAAGGGGCACGGTCGCCGCCTGCCGGGAAGAGCGCCGCGCGCCGTCGCGCCAGCGCAGTTCGACATCCTCGAGCCGGATGCTCCCGGCATGGCGCAACAGCGCTGCGAAGTCCGTCTCGAGGGGCGTGTCGGAGAAGAAGTGCGTCAGGAGAGAGACGCGCCGCACCAAGGCCCCCGAAAGCGCGCGGGCATCCAAATCTCTCGGCCCGACATTGCGACCGTTCTGGCGGATGCGCAATGGCGCAAGCAGCCGCACGCGAACGGCCGCCGGCACTTGGCCCGGTGGCGCGTATGCCGCTGGCCTGGTGGAACGCAGGACGCTTCCTGGGCGCCTCGGCTCGTGGACGAGTTGCCATTGCGCCTGCTGCCCGCCCGCCGGCGGGCACTCCGCCTCGACACCGGCCATTTCCAGCGCGACCCGGCGCGATGTGAGGCCGCGGCGTGCCGCGCGCGACAGGGCTTGCACGAACGTGGGCAAATGTTCGATCGCCGGCCCGAACAGCGTTGCGGCGAGGTGCAGCGCGCCTTGCATGGGCTGTCCGGGCTCGAACACGTAAGGCCCCGGCGTGAACGGATAGCGCCTCAGCTTTTCGGCGCCCGCCGGCGTTCGGCTCTCGAACAGATAGGGATACGGGCAAGAGCCGACCAAGGGACAGTCATCGCATTCGGCCAGCTTGGTGACGCAGACCGACTGCTTGAGGGCGTGGCCAAAGGCGCCGCGCCAGGCAGAGCCGAGGTAGGCATCGCGCAGCGAAGCGAGCTTCCCGGCATCGGCCGCCGTCGCCGGCGCGAATTTCAGGCGGAACCTGGCCAGCGGCAGGAGCGGCGCGTCGGCGGTTGGGTCCGGCAGCGACATGGCGACCATCCTAGCCGCCTTGCGGCGCGACGGGGAGTCATGCCCTCCCTCAACAGCAGTTCTCGTTTTGGCTTGTGCAGTGTCTGGCGCCGTCCTCCGGGGGGAGGGCGTCCCGCCCTCCATCGCGCCGCAAGGCGCGCCGCGCCGTCAGGCGCCGCGCCCGCAAGGGCGCGCAGGGCACATCGCGGCAGGCGCAGGGAGGACGCGCCTGACGGCGCGCATGGAGGGCGGGACGCCCTCCCCCCGAGGCCCTCCCCCCTCCCATAGAGAGCGGTACCGGCAGGCAAATAGACGCAGTCGCCGGTTGCGAACGGCCATGCGCCACGTCAGCGCCACAAGAACCGTTGCCTTTTCGGCAACGCTTCCTGCCCCAGCCCAAGCCGTCCTGACAGCCTGTCGGCATTCGGCCAGCTTGCGCCGTCCGAAGTCCGACAGGCTGTCAGGCAAGTTCAAGGTGAGACACCGCCCACCGAGGCAGCAATTCCCATTTTGGCCTTCAGCCCCCTCAACTGGACGGGTCTGCCGGTCGATTTGGCCCGGATTGGGTTCGAAACGCGGAGCGCAATGCGCGAAGCCAGACGCCAAAATGAGAATTGCTGCTCCCTCAAGCTTTCTTTGGGGTGGCGTAGGAATGGGAGATGTCCTACGGCTTGTAGGACGAAATGTTTGTGTGTCTAGGATGCGCCCTGGGCTTGCGGCGACACGGGAGACGAGCGGTGGCGAAGCTTCGGGAGCTGTTTCGGGATCGGAGCGTCGTTTCCTGGGCGCTGTATGACTGGGCCAATTCGGTTTTCGCCACCACGGTGATCGCCGGGTTCTTTCCCGTGTTCTTCAAGGAGTACTGGAGCGCGGGGTCCGATGCGGTGACGAGCACGGCGCAGCTTGGCTTCGCCAATTCCATCGGCAGTGCGTTCATCCTCGTGGCGGCGCCGATTCTTGGGGCGATTGCCGACGGCGGCGGGGCGCGCAAGCGCTTCCTGGGGGTGTTTACAGGGCTCGGCATCGCCATGTCGGCGGCGCTGTTCTTCGTTGGGGAGGGCCAGTGGAGCACGGCGGCGATGGTGTATGTGGCTGCCAGCATTGGTTTTTCTGGGGCGATCGTGTTCTATGACGCGCTCTTGGTGGGCGTCGCCGCGGCGGATCGATACGACGAGGTTTCGGCGCTTGGCTTTTCACTCGGCTATGTCGGCGGGGGTCTGCTGTTCGCGCTCAACGTGGCGATGACGCTGTTGCCGGAGACGTTTGGCCTTTCCGGGGCGGCGGAAGCGGTGCGGCTTTCGTTCCTCACGGTGGCGCTGTGGTGGCTCGTGTTCTGCATCCCGCTGTTTCGGAACGTGGCCGAGCCGCCAAGGGTGGAAGCGGCGGCGGGCGCGGTTTCCGCTGGCTTCCGGGCGCTGGCGAAGACGTTCCGCGAATACCGGGCGCATCGCATGGTGGCGTTGTTCCTGGTCGCCTATTTCTTCTACATCGACGGCGTTCACACCATCATCCGCATGGCGGTGGACTATGGCCTTTCGCTCGGCTTTCCATCCGAGAGCCTGATCATTGCGCTCCTCATCACGCAGTTCGTCGGTTTCCCGGCGGCGCTGGCGTTCGGCATCGCGGCGCGACGGGTGGGGCCGAAGCCGACCCTGTATTTCGGCGTGGCGGTCTATGTGGCGGTCACGATCTACGCCTACTTCATGACCTCGGTGGCGGAGTTCTACGTGCTCGCAGCGACGGTGGGCCTGGTGCAAGGTGGCGTGCAGGCGGTGTCGCGGTCGCTTTTCGCCCGCTTCGTGCCGCCGGCGCGGAGCGGGGAGTTCTTCGGCTTCTTCAACATGCTCGGCCGCTTCGCGGCGATCATGGGCCCGGCCTTGGTGGCGGTCACCGGCGTGCTGACCGGCAGTTCGCGGCTGGGCATGCTGTCGGTGGTGATCGTGCTGGTGATCGGCCTCGTGCTGTTGGGGTTCGTGCGCGAAGAGGAAGAGATGGCGGAGAGCCAGGCGCCTGCGCCGTAGAACGGCGCCGGCTCCTGGCCGAAGTGGCGAGCGGAAGCGAAGGAAGAAGGCCAGCAGTTGCGCAGCAACTGCCGACGCGCCCGTTAGGGCGCGCCCCTACGCGGCGCAAGGCGCGCAGGCTTGGGTCAGTCTGGGTTGGGTCGGCAGATATCGAGGACTTCGCCGGTGCCGTGGGCGGGTTCGGTGGCGTACCAGCTTGTGAGGGTTACCTTCCAGCCGAGGTGCTTGCCGGCGCGGGCGCAGCGCTGGGCGAGTTCGTAGAAGGTCGGGCGGCCGGGGTCGGCGATCACCACCCGTTCCGTGCCACCTTCCATCGCCCGCGAAACCAGTCCCGCCATCGGCTTCACCATGCGGTCCCAGAAGCAGATGTCGGCGCCGATGAGCAGCTGTTCCTCGCCCAAGCGCTCCGCGGGGAGCTTGTTGAAGTCTGCCTTGAGAGGCGCGACCTCCACATGGTTGAGGGCGGCCGTGATCTCCAGGAAGGGAAAGACATCCTCGTCGATATCGACGCCCGTCACCTGGGCACCGAAACGTTGCGCACAGAACACCGCCGCCGGCCCCCAGCCGCAGCCCAGCTCCATCACCTTCGCGCCCTGCTCGGGCGGGTGGTGCAGCAGATAGTCCATCAACAGGAAGCTCGCACGCCAGGCCTTGTTGCCATGCACCGAGGGCTTGTACACCCGCCGCAGCCGGCGGATGAAGCGGTGCCGCGAGGTGAGCAGGAAGACACCGTAGGCCTGGCGAATGTTCGGCTCCGGCAGCGCCTCAAGCTTGGGCATGGTCGCGCTTTCCCTTGGGAGCCCCGAACCTACCTGCGTCGGCTCTCCCGGAACGGATGCGCGTCCGCCACCTCCTCGTCGAGCTCCACGCCAAGCCCCGGTTCGGTGGGTGGGATGATGTAGCCGTCCTCCCACTGAATGGGTTTCTTCAGAATCTCCGCATGGAAGCCATCGAAGCGCTCGATGCTCTCCTGGACGAGGAAGTTGGGGCTGCATGTGTCCACCTGAATGTTGGCGGCGGCCTCGACGGGGCCGCAATAGAGGTGCGGTGCGATCTGGGCGTAGTAGGCCTCTGCCATGCCAGCGATCTTCTTCGCTTCCAGAATGCCGCCGACGCGGCCCAAGGCCATTTGCAGGATGGCCGCAGCCTGCTTCTCGAGCAGTTCCCGAAACTCGTGCTTGGTGGCCAGCCGCTCGCCGGTGGCCACCGGAATGCTGGTGGCCCTCGCCACCCGAGCCATCTCGTCGCGGTTCTCCGGCGGCACCGGCTCCTCGAACCAGAGCGGATCGTAGCGTTCGATGCGCTTCGCGAAGCGGATGGCGCCGGAGGTGGTGGATTGCCCGTGCGTGCCGATCAGGATGTCGCAGCGCCCGCCCACGGCCTCGCGCACGCTGCGCACTACCGCCTCGGCGTTGTCGAGCCGGTCCAGCGGCGGCTCCCGGGGATCTTCCTTGCCCATCGTGTCGATGAGCGGATCGAACTTCACGGCGGTGAAGCCCTGCTCCACATAGGCCACGGCACGCTCGCCGGCAGCGACGGGGTCCGTGTGCGGCGACGTGCGCTCCCCCGGCGCCGGATAGAGGTAGGTGTAGGAACGCAGCCGCTCGTGGTACTTGCCGCCGAGAAGGTTGTACACCGGCTGCTCGAGCGCCTTGCCGACGATGTCCCAACAGGCCATCTCGACGGCGCTCAGGATGCCGGCGACGGTGTGGTCGGGATGCTGATGGTGGTCGTGCCCCTCATAACCCTCGCCGTAGTACACGGCCCGCCACAGCCGCTCGATGGCGAAAGGATCGCTGTCCAACACATAGGTCTCGAACACATCCTCGATCAGACGCTCCACCGTGCGCGGATGAAACGGCGCCTTGTACACCTCCCCAATCCCCTCGATGCCGTTGTCCGTCACGAGCTTCAGAAACACCCAATTCCGCCCACCCCGATGCGGCGGCGGCGTTCCGACAATCCAGGTTTTGAGGGCCGTGATTTTCATGGCGGAGGCTCCGTTCGGGCGTAGGGCGCACAATAGCAGGCAGGGAGTGAGGGCTTGCGACCCGCAGGCTAGATTCTGTTGCGTTCCGGAAAGGGCCTTTTGCCAAGGATACTTGCCGAATCGCGTCGGGCGCAGGCGGGACGACAGCCGCGTCTTGTGGGCCCACGGTCGGCCACCTGCACCGCTGTTCTGGACGCTTTCGCGATATTGGTGGCTTCCAACCGGCAGCGCTCTGCTATGCTTCGCACCCAGCGGCGTTTCGGCCATCTTGGCGCGGGCCGACACCCCAAAGCGAGGCTTGATGCACGCCCGAACGTGGAGCAGCGCACCCTGGAAGGGGCGCTCGCAAGGTTCAACGGGCCGGCGACATGCCGTGCAATCATTTCGTGAAGCGAAGCCAAGAGCCAGAGGCAAGGCGCGATGAACGGCGACCAGCGCAGCCCCATCGAGAAGTTCCAGGGCTTGCTCCGCGAGCTGTTCCAGTTCGACTGCGCGGACTTGGACTTCGGCATCTACCGAATCATGAACCACAAGCGCGACGTCGTGGAGCAATTCATCTCCACGAAGCTGCCCGAGACCGTCGAGGCCGAGCTCGGCAGCGGGACGCTCGCCAGTCAAGGCGAGGCAAAGGCCGCGCTGGACGAAGCTCGGGGGCAGGTGGTGGAGCTCCTTGGCCGGGACGCACTGGACGCCAATGGTGACGTGACCGATGCGTTGGCAGGCACACCGGTCGCCAAGGCGTACTTGGACGCGAGGACACGGGCGGGCGTGAGCCGTAGCCGGGGGGCTTTGGAGGCGGATGTTTACAACCACCTCTTTGCGTTTTTTCGTCGCTACTATCAGGACGGCGATTTTATATCCAAGCGGCGCTACTCCCGGAAGCAACGCTCACCGAAATCACGAAGCTGGTCATCGAAAAGCGCGGCGAGGGGCGAAGCGTGCCGGTTGAAGCGTTCGAGGGCAACAACCTGATCTTTGTCGATGAGGGACACAAGGGTTCTGGCGGTGACGCTTGGCGGCAGGTGCGGGACACCATCGGTGCGACGGGCTTCACGTTCGAGTACAGCGCCACGTTTGGGCAGGCACTCACTGCGGCGCGCAACGACACCCTGACCGCGGAGTACGGCAAGGCCATCGCGTTCGACTATTCCTACCATCACTTCTATAACGATGGCTACGGCAAGGACTTCAGCATAGTCAACTTGCTCAAGGACCCAGGTGAACACACGGACACGCTGCTACTAGCCAACTTGCTGTCCCTGCACGAGCAACACACCGCTTCCGTACAAATCCGGCAGCCATGCGTCGGTACAGGCTGGAGCAACCGCTTTGGGCACTGGTCGGCGCGAGCGTCAATGCGCGGGCCCCTGCAGCTAACCCTGCATGCCGTCCGGGTTCAACCCCCGGCTAGGGCACCAATCCCAAACACTTCTCCCTTGGTTGTGGAAGTTGCGAGTCCTGGACGCAGGATCGGGCTCAACCCCCCACGTCCGCTACTGCTCTTTTGCGCCAGCGCGCGGCTGCAGCCTTCTTCGCGCGCTGGTATCTTTGTTCGGGTGTCATTCCCGCCGCCGTCGCCAGCCCGGATCGCTGGCGCCCCTTGGGTTCGTCGTCCTCTTCGATCTGTCCGGTCGCCAGATCGACGACCATCTTGGCGCGCTGGTTGAAGTCGGCTGGGCGCTTGAGCGGCATTCGGTCACTCCTTCTCGGAGACCACCGTATCAGATTTGATCAATTTGATTACACGGTAATACGACGTTCCCTGATAAGGATTCGGGTGATCAGGCATTGAAGCCCTCGCTCGCGCCGACAGGCGCGTCTGCGCGCGGCGCATGGCTTCATGAATCACCAGCTTCCCGCGCGCTCGAAAGATGCCACGCGAGGCGTGCATGCCTGGCGGCGCGAACGAGGGCTTCAATGTCTTCGCCTCCAAGGACCCTCGCAAGCACGTCTTGACTCGACACCTTATCTACGGTGCCCGTCCTCCAGAGGGCTATGCGACGGGGCATCGAGGCAGCATTCTCATTTTGGCGTCTGGCTTCGCTGTCAGGCGCATTGCGCTCCGCGTTTCGAACCCAATCCGGGCCAAATCGACCGGCAGACCCGTCCAGTTGAGGGGGCTGAAGGCCAAAATGGGAATTGCTGCCTCGGTGGGCGGTGTCTCACCTTGAACTTGCCTGACAGCCTGTCGGACTTCGGACGGCGCAAGCTGGCCGAATGCCGACAGGGTGACAGGACGGCTTGGGCTGGGGCAGGAAGCGTTGCCGAAAAGGCAACGGTTCTTGTGGCGCTGACGTGGCGCATGGCCGTTCGCAACCGGCGACTGCGTCGATTTGCCTGCCGGGACCGCTCTCTATGGGAGGGGGAGGGCCTCGGGGGGAGGGCGTCCCGCCCTCCCCCCGGAGGACGGCGCCAGACACTGCACAAGCCAAAATGAGAACTGCTGGTATCGAGGGCAGCCGATGTCACGCACGCAGGGTCTTCGGGTACGCTCGGGCGATTGCACATGGCAGGCGGGGAAATGGCTCTGTCGCCTCACCGTCCGGCGCCCTGACGCTCAATCTGGAGGGTGCCGTCAGCCGGTGGGCTCAAGCCGGTCGCAGGTGCGGACAAGGAAACGAGGGCAAGGCGCCCACCTCCACGGAGAGAGCGCTCGATCAAGTCGTGTGGGGATGCATGGTCTCACGGTGGGCAGGCCGGAGGGGCTTGCGGAGGAATCGGTACCGACGTAGGTTGCGTCATTCGGCTTGAACGAGGGAAAGGCATGGCGGAAGCGCCTTCGCAGGCGGCAGAGGTCACCGTTACGCCGCTGGCCGGCACCATTGGCGCCGAGGTGGAAGTGGATCTGGCGGATCTCGACGACGATGCCTTTGCCCAGGTTCATGCCGCCTTTGCCGATCAGCATGCCGAGTGGGCTCGGGACGGGTCGCTGGCATTCGGATGCGACCTTCGACGCGACGCCGCCGGCCATCTCCATCCTTGCCGCGCAGGAACTGCCGAGCCGTGGCGGGGAGACCGCCTTTGCCAATCAATACCTTGCCTTCGAGACCCTGTCGGACGGCATGAGGCGCCTGCTGGCCAACCTGCAGGCAGTTCACGATGCCAGTTCCCACAGGCGGCCGGAGGAGGATGCGGTGCATCCGGCGCTGCGCACGCATCCGGAGACGGGACGCACGGCGCTGTTCCTGAACCGGGAATTCACCCGCCGCTTCGAGGACATGACCACGGAGGAGAGTGCCGGCCTGTTGGACTATCTGACCCATCACGCGCACCGCCCGGAGTTCTGCTACGTGCATCGGTGGCGGCCGGGCGATGTGGTGATGTGGGACAACCGGCGCCGCGCAACACTATCCGGTGCTGAACCGGCCCGAAGGCGAAGTGCGCCGCATGTGGCGGGTGACGGTGGCTGGTGATGCGCCGCGGTTCGACGGCCTGGACGCGCTCTAGCGCCACAAGAACCGTTGCCGCTCGTGATCCTGTCGGCGGTAGCGAAGCTTGGGGGCAAGGGCATTCTGCCGGCGCGAGCGGGGCAGAATGCCCTTGCCCCCGGCGGGGCTCGCCTCGTCCACCCACATGCCGCCTGATGGATGTGGTCTGCTATCCCGTTTCCAGTCCCTGAGTCAAGACCCGTGCCGCAACCATCCCCCGACCGCTCGCTCGCCTTTCGCCGGCTCGATTTGGCATCGGCGCCGCTGATCGTCCTTTCCACGCTGTCCATCGCCTTCGGCCCCGACGTGGGCGAGGGCATTGTTGTGGAAGCATGGATCAACCGCTTCGAGATGGCGCTCTCGATCCTGTTCACGACGGAGTACGCGCTGCGGCTCTACCTCGGCGGCCGGCGCTATGCCTTCAGCTTCTACGGCGTCATCGACTTGCTGGCCGGGGTGCCGGGGCTGCTGATCCTCGCCGGCGGCCACGAGTTGCTCGCCATTCGCGTACTCCGCCTGTTCCGATTCTTGGCCCTGTTGAAGATCGCCCGCTTTGGCCGGGCGACGGCTCGGCTCGGCGCTGCGCTCCACTCGGTGCGCGACGAGTTCGCCCTGCTCGCCGCCGCAGTGGGCGTCATGCTGTTCCTGGCCGCGATCGGCATTCGGCATTTCGAGGCCGAGGTGCAGCCAGAACACTTCTCGACCTTTGCAGACTGCCTCTGGTGGGCGGTGGTGTCGCTCACGACGGTGGGTTACGGCGATGCCTATCCCGTCACCGCCGGCGGCAAGGCCTTCGCCGCGATCACCCTGATCGTGTCGCTCGCCATCGTTGCCGCCCCCGCCGGTCTCATCGCCGCGGCGTTGTCGGCACAGGAGAATCCGGAGAAGGAGTGAAAGCGGACGGAGTGGACGCCCCTCTCCGAAACCGCCAGATTTCTCGGAGGGCGCCGCAGTCGGCAAGCCACGCTCACCCCGAAATCGCGTGTCAACGTTGGCCCATGGCTACAGCGCCGGTCCTGGCCAGTTCCTCCCTCGCCTCGTCGGAGTAGCCGAGCTCCTGCAATATATCCTCGGTGTGCTCGCCGAGCGATGGGGCGCGGCGTGGGCCCACCTGGGGAACGCTGGTGGCCTTGATGGGGTGGTTCAGCACCAACGGCACTTCGATTTCCGGGTCGTCCGGCACCACGGCCATGCGGTTTTCGAGGACTTGCGGATCGGTGGCCGTCTCCTCCACCAAGGCGATGCGGTTCACCGGCACGTCGAAGGCGGCGAACGCCTCCAGCCACTCGTCGGAAGTTCTGGTGGCGATGACGGCGGCGATCTCTTCGCCGAGGGCTTCGCGGTTTTGCCACATGAGCTGGGGGGTGGCGAAGCGTTCGTCGGCAAGGATGTGGGTGGCTGCCATGGCCGTGAACATGAGGTCGCGCAGGTGGTCGTTGCGCACCATGTTGAATTGCAGCCAGCGTCCGTCGCTGGCCTGATAGACGCGCCCCATGCCGCCCGTGCGGCTCGACGTTTCCCGATATGCCTGCATGTCGCCGCCGGCCATCACGCCGCCGGCGATGCCGGCCACGGACCACAGGCCGTTCGCCAGCAGCGAGGTATGCACCATGCCGCCCTCGCCGGTGCGCTCCCGGTGCAGCAGCGCCGTGACGATGCCGGCATAGATGGCAACGCCCGTGGGGTGGTCGCCCATGCCGGGCAAGCCTTGGGTGGGCATCGTTCCCGGTTCGCGCATGAGGTCCATGAGGCCGCTGCGGGCCCAGTAGGCGAGTTGGTCGAAGCCCTTGCGGGCGCGCTCGGGGCCTTCTTCGCCGTAGGCGGTGAGGGAGGCGTAGATCATGCTGGGGTTCAGCGGCTTCAAGTCGTCGTAGCGGGTCCCGAGGGACTCGCGCACGCCGTGGGGCTGGTTGGTGATGAACACATCGCACTCCGCCACCAGCCGCCGCAGCACCTCCATCCCGCCCGGGGTCTTGAGGTCCAGCACGATGCTGCGCTTGTTGCGGCCGTCCATTTGCCAGAACCAATGGTTGTCCGCGTTCGGCGTGCCCGGCAGGTGCGACAGGAGCCGCAGCATGTCGCCGTCCGGCTGCTCCACCTTGATCACGTCGGCGCCGAAGTCCGCGAGCATCATGGCGGCGGCGGGAGCGGCGATGACGGTGGCGGCGTCGATGACCTTGAGGCCGGAGAACAGGTGCTTGTCCATGCTTCCTTATTTTGGTTTCTATCGGTGTCTGTCGATCAGCGGCGTCCGGATGGCTTGGACAATGCTGCACCCGACAGTGCTGGATGCCCGTCCCGCCTTGTCTTGATCGTCCACGTCGCCACCGTAGCACAGGGAACTCCCCATTCTCACGGCGACCGTGCGCAGGGACGCGCCTGGCGGCGCATGAGCGCGCCCTTCGGGCACGTCGGCGAGCCGACCTCCCTCCTGAAGACGCCCTCCCATCAGGGGAGCCGACTTGCTCGGAGCCTTCCGGGTTGATTGCCGCCGCGCGAAAGTGTTGACTTGCGCCCCATGACGGGCGCTCTCTCCACCTTTCGCATCTGCGACTTCACCGGCCAGCTCGCCGGGGCTGGCGCCACCAAATGGCTGGCCGCCTTTGGCGCCGAGGTGATCCGGATCGAGGACCCGGTGCGGCAAGGCCGCTGGGACATCCTGCGCGGCGGGCCGCCCTACAAGAACGGCGAGCGGGGGCTCGATCGCGGCGGCGCCTTCAACAACCACAACGCCGGCAAATACGGCATCACGCTGAACCTGCGCGACGAGCGGGCCAAGGACATCCTGGTTCGCCTGATCGAAATCTCCGATGTGGTGAGCGAGAACTTCGCCAAGGGGGTGCTCGAGCGCTGGGGTTTCGGCTACGAACGGATGCGCGAAATCCGTCCGGACATCATCTATGTATCCAACTGCGGCTTCGGGCACGTGGGGCCCTACAGCGACTTCAAGACCTGGGGGCCGATCGTGCAGGCCGTGTCGGGCCTCACGTTCACCAACGGCCTGCCCGATCACGAACCGGCCGGCTGGGGCTACTCCTACATGGACCATACCGGCGGCTACTACATGGCCATGGCCATCCTGCTGGCGCTGGTGCATCGCCAACGCACCGGCGAAGGCCAGTGGGTGGATCTGGCCTGCACCGAATCGGCCCTCTCGCTGCACGGACCGGCCTTGCTCGACTGGACCGTGAACGGTCGCCCCAGCCGCCGAGCGGGCAATCCGCACAGCAACCGCAACGCCTGGCCGCCGATGGCGCCGCACGGCATCTATTCGTGCATGGGCGACGACGACTGGGTGGCCATCGCCTGCCGCGACGAAGGCGACTGGCAACGGCTCGCTGGGGTGATTGACGAGGCTTGGTGCGGGAACGACGCCTACGCCAGCCTCGATGCTCGGCTCGCCAGTCAGGATGCCCTCGATGTGGACCTCGGGCGCTGGACGGCGCCGCGAGCCAAGTACGACATCCAGGCGCAACTGCGAGAGGCGGGGGTGCCCGTGGCGGCCGTGCAGAAGCCCCGGGAGCGCATCGACCTCGATCCATCCACCGAGGGCTTCGGTCTGTGGCCGACGGTGGCGCACACCGTGATGGGCGACGTGCGGGTGGACGGGCAGCCGGCGCACTTCTCCGAGACCGATTGGGAATACCCCCGCGCCGGGCCTTGCCTCGGCGAGCACAACGAGGAAGTGCTCACGCGCCTGCTCGGCTTCACGTCGGATGAGGTGGCAAACCTGGCCCAGGAGGGCGTGACTTGACCGCTCTCACGGGCTTGCGCGTGGTCGAACTTGCGAGCGAGCGAGTGGCTTTCGCCGCCAAGCTGCTCGGCGACATGGGGGCGGACGTGATCCTGGTCGAGCCGCCGGGCGGCGATCCTGCGAGGGCCTATCCGCCGTTCCTCGATGACGAGCCGGGCGAGAACCGCAGCCTTTGGTGGTGGCACTACAACACCAGCAAGCGCGGCGTGGTCGTCGGTCTCGACTCGGAAGGGGGCCGTGATCGCTTCCGGCGACTGATCGCCAGCGCCGACATCCTGCTCGAAGCGGAGCCGCGTCAGCGTCTGGCGGAGCTTGGGCTCGACTACGACGACCTGCGCGAAATCCGCCCCGACCTTATCCACGTGGCGATCACCCCATACGGCCGCAACGACGCCTTGAGCGATCTGCCGGCAACGGACTTGACCATCATGGCGGCTTCCGGGCCGCCGTGGTCCTGCGGCTACGACGACCACTCGCTGCCGCCCATCCGCGGGCCCATGCAGGCACTGCACACTGCGCAGCATTTCGCGATGATGTCGGCACTCACAGCCCTGCTGCATCGGGGCGTCGCCGGCCAGGGCCAGTTCATCGACGTCAGCATGACTGCGGCCTCCAACGTCACCACCGAAGCGGCTTCCTATTCCTGGCTGGTGGCGCAACAGACAGTGCAGCGGCAGACAGGACGCCACGCCTCCACGCGTCCGTCCGGCGAGACGCAGCAGCTCTGCGCGGACGGGCGCTACGCGAACACCGGCGTGCCGCCCCGCGCTCCCAGGGAGTTCGCCGCCCTGCTCGCCTGGCTCGGCGAGCTCGGCTTCAAGAAGGACTTGCCGGAAGCCGTGTTCTTGGAGATGGGCGCGAACTGGGAGGGGCCATTCGAGCTCGCCAAGCTCGGCAGCGACGACGAAATCACCGCCATCTTCGGTGCCGGCCGCGAAGCGCTGAAACTGATCGCATCACGCCTGTCGGCGCAGGATTTCTTCCTCGGCTGCCAGCGTGCCGGCCTTGCTGTCGGTGTCGTCAACTCCCCGGAAGAGGCGTTCGAGGACGAGCACTTCAAGGCGCGCGGATTCCAGGTGCCGGTGCATCACGACGACTTCGACCGCACTGTCACCTACCCGGGCGCGCCGTATGCCTTGCGCGGCAGCCCTTGGGCCATCAGCCGCCGGGCGCCGCATCTCGGAGAGCATGACGACGAGGTGTTTGGGGAGATTGAGCGGGGTGAGGGCCTGGCAGGCGCATGAACAATCCGGGCCAGGGACAGGTTCCTCGGAGGGGGCGCTTCGCCTCAATCCCAGTCGTCCACCTCGTGGTGGAACAGCTTGTAGCCGGTCTCGCGATAGGTGCGGTAGCGGTTGCGGCCGGCGGCGCGATCGCTGCCGAGCACGATCTCCGCCACGCGTTCGAAGCGAGGGATGCAGCCCGGGATGTCCGGGCCCAGGTTGATGAGCACGTCGCCGCTGGCGGCCTGGTCGCTGCCGAAGATCAGCACCGGCTCCGGCTGCTCTTCCCCTGGACGCAGGCGGGCGTGCGGCAGGAACTGTTCGTGGGGGTAGGCCCACATCAAGGCGTCGAGGTCCTCCGCGTCTTCGCCATCGGCGCGCACGTGGACCCGGTTGCCGCCGCTCACCGCCCGATGCACCAGGCGGCAGCAGAAGCGCCGTCGCGCCAGGGCATCGACGTCTTGCAGCAGATAGAAGTCGATCCGCGTGCTCATGCGGCGGATTGATCGATGAGGTATTGGAACAGCGCCGACACCGGGCGGCCGGTCGCGCCGCGCGCCGCGCCGCCGCGCATGGCGGGGCCGGCAACGTCCAGGTGCGCCCACGGATAGGCCTTGGCGAAGCGAGCGAGGAAGCAGGCGGCGGTAATGGACCCCGCCGCGCGCCCGCCCACGTTCTTCATGTCGGCGAATGGCGTGCGCAAGTCCTCCGCATAGTCGCTCCACAAGGGCATTCGCCACATGCGGTCGTGGGCATAGGTGGCGGCTTGTTCGAGCGCCCGGGCGAGGTCGTCGTTGTTGGCGTACATGGCTGCTGCCACGGTGCCGAGGGCGGTAATCTGGGCGCCGGTGAGGGTGGCCACATCCACCACCGCCGCCGGCTTGAACCGCTCGGCATAGGTGAGGGCATCGCACAGCACAAGGCGACCTTCCGCGTCGGTGTTCATGATCTCCACCGTCTGGCCGGACATGGTGGTGACGATGTCGCTCGGCCGGGTGGCCCTTCCGCTCGGCATGTTCTCCGCCGCCGCCGCGATGGCGATGAGGTTGACGGGCAGCGCCGCGTCGATGACGGCGCGGGCGACGCCCAGCACACTGGCCGCGCCGCACATGTCGAACTTCATCTGATCCATGCCGGCAGTGGGCTTGATGTTGATGCCGCCGGTGTCGAAGGTGATGCCCTTGCCGACGAGCACGAACGGCGCCGCATCGGAAGCCGCGCCGTCGTAGCGCACGAAGATCATCTTGCCCGGGGCATCGCTGCCTTGGGTGACCGCGAGGAACGCGCCCATGCCCAGCTCTCGCATTTCGTCTTCGCCCAGCACCTCGATGCTGACGCCCTCGCCGGCGAGGCCTTCCGCTGCCGCGGCAACGAAGCCCGGATCGCAGATGTTCGGCGGATGGTTGCCGAGGTCTCGGGCGAAGACGAGGCCGGCGTCGAGCGCTTGCGCATGCTGCACGGCTCGCGCGGCTGCGGCGCTGTCGGTGCGCGCCACCAATGCCGACACGCGCCGCAGCTTGAGCGCATTCGGCGGCTTGGACTTGTACTCGTGGAAGCGATAGCAGGCGTCGGACAGCGCAGCAAAAGTGGTGCGCGCCTTCCAATCGATGTCCTGGCCCTCAACGTCGAAGTCATCCAGGCAAACCGTCGCATCCGCGACGTCCATCGTCGCCAGCGCCTTGGCAACCGCCGTCATGTCCTTGCGGAAGCGTTCCGCCTTGACGCAGGCCTTGTCGCTGCCGACAGCAAGCATGCGCTTGACCTTGCCCGGCAGCGGAATCGTGACGAGAGCACCGTCCTTCGCTGGCGTCGCCGAGAGCGCGAGTTCTACCGCCTCGGCGGCGCCCAACGCCTCCGCCACGGCCGCCGCCCGGTGGCGCGGCAGCACGAGGCAGGTGGCAGCGGTGGTCTCGGCCTTGCCCGTCTTGCTCGCGAATCTCATGGAGTGGGGCCTCAAGTCGTCAGATTGCGTCGCATTGTACGCACGCTGCACTCCCCGCAGGACGGCGCGGTCATCGGCCGGCCTGACCCCTCCGAAGCCCGAAGGGGGTAGTGTATCAGTTTGATTATGGCTTGGTTCGCGGGATGACCCTAAAACCCTTGACAGGAAAGGGCCGCAGCGCGGATAGTTTCGACTTGTTAGTCCTTGGATGGGCCGAGGACGGAAAGGAGATGCACCCGCCGTGACCCCCGAGATGATTGCCATCATGGGCGTGGGCGTCGCGTTGCTTTCCGCGACGCTGCCGTTCAATCTGTACCTGATCACGCAGGTCGCCAACCTGCGCGAGCACATGGCCCGCATTGAGGGGCTGTTCGAGGGATTCACCGGCAGGCAGCCGAAGGAGGCGTAATGCCGATTGGGCCGAACGGAGAAAAGCGGCTAGCCGATGCCATCGCGCAAGCCGTGATGATCGGACGCATCGCCACCGGCGAAGCCGACGAGGAATACGTCGATGCCGCCAAGCGCCGCGCCGGGCGGAAAGGCGCGAGCAGCGGGACACGCTGCACGACTGCGAATGGATCGTGGGCTGATCGACGCGAACGCGCCCACGCCGGCAAAACCCGGACCAAAGCCGAAGCGGGAATCAAACTGATGCACTACCGAACATGCTGTTGTCGCGACGCTTTTTTCCGTTTGACTTCGAGCCTGATCCTGCCCGTTGCGGTGGCAAGTCTGGCTGCGTTCCCTTCCTTCGCGGTCGAGGCTGAGGAGGCGGCATCCGGGGTCGAGGAGGTTGTCGTCACCGGCACCCGCATCCGCGACCGCAACGTCTTCAGTTCGTCGCAGATCACCACGGTCGATAACGAGGACATCGGCGATCGCGGCATCACGCGGGTTGAGGACTATCTGAACGACCTGCCCCAGGTTTCTCCAGGCCAGGCCATTACCGCCTCGAACGGCGCAAGCGGCACTGCCACGGTGAACCTGCGCAATCTCGGCTGTAGCCGCACTCTGGTCCTGCTGAACGGCCAGCGCCTCGCGCCGGGCACCACGGGGGGGGGCAACTGCGCCGACCTTAACGCGATCCCCTCGCTGTTGCTCGAGCGGGTGGAGGTGCTCACGGGTGGCGCCTCGTCCGTGTATGGCTCCGACGCCGTGGCTGGGGTCGTCAACTTCATCCTCGACGACGAGTTCGAGGGCTTCAAGGCCAGCGTCACGCACAGCTTCTATCAGCACACCAACGACAACGGCGAGTTCCGCGAGCTGGTGCGGAGCTTCGGCTATGCCCAGGCGCCCGGCGACGTCACCACCGGCGAGACCAACAAGGTGGCCGTCGCCTTCGGCGGCTCGGTGTTCGACGGCATGGGCCACATCACCGCCTTCATGGAGCGAACCGACACCAAGCCCATCCTCCAGGGCGACTTCGACATCTCCGCCTGCGCCCTCACGAGGGGCAAGAGCGCATGTGGCGGCTCGTCGACGATTCCACCGGGGCGCTGGGCAGACTTCGGCGGCTACACCGCCGCCGGCTTCGTCAACAAGGACCCGAACATCACCAGGCTCGATCTCAAGGTGCAGGGCAACGAGTTCGTGCCCCGCGCCGGCCAGACCTACAACTACAACCCCACCAACTTCTTCCAGCGCCCGGACGAGCGCCTGAACGCAGGTTTCTTCGGCAAGTTCGAGATCAACGAATACGCCGAGGCCTACGCCAACATCCGCTCGATGTCGTCGGAATCCAACGCCCAGATCGCCTATTCGGGCACCTTCGGCAACATCACCTCGATCCCCTGCTACAACCCGCTGCTCTCCAAGCAGCAATACGACACCGCCTGCGGCGACTGGGCGGGCATGGGCGGCGACCACGCTCCCAACTTCGCCAATGCCGCCGAGGCGCTGGCCTACATCTCCTCCCTCGACATTGCCGTCGGCACCAAGGAGATCATCGGCTACCGCGCCCCGCTCTTCTCGCTGAAGCGCAACGTCGAAGGCGGCCCGCGCCAGAGCATCACCGGATACGACAACGTGGTGCAGGTCTATGGCCTGCGCGGCGACATCCTGGAGACGTGGAGCTACGACGTCTCCTATCAGCTCTCGGAGGTCGAGTACTCGAGCGAATACCGCAACGACCTTTCCGTGACCGCCATCACCCGCGCCATCGACGTGATCAACGTGGCCGGCACGCCCACCTGCGTCGCCGCCCTGAACGGCGCCGACAGCGCCTGCATCCCCTACAACCTCTTCCAGGGCGGCATGCCCGGCGATGCCGGCATCCAGGGCGTCATCGACGGCGGCGCTGCGCTGCAGCAATACATCGCCAACTCCACCTTCGTGAACGGCACCGGCGAGCAGGAGATTCTCCAGGCCGTGGTGTCCGGCCAGTCCGGCATCGGCGTTCCGGGCGCACCTGGCTCCATCTCGGTGGCGCTCGGCTACGAAGCGAGAGACGTGAGCACCAGCTTCCGCCCCGACCGGCCCAGCCGCACCGGCGACCGTGCCGGTTCCGGCGGCGCCACCCTGCCGCTCTCCGGCGGCTACGACGTGAACGAGTATTTCGTCGAACTCGGCGTGCCGGTGCTCGACACGCTGAGCGTCGATGCCGGCTACCGCTTTGCGGACTACGCCACCGGCGCCGAGACCAACACCTACAAGGTGGGCGCGTTCTGGCAGGCCACGGAGGATGTCGCCCTGCGCGCCTCCTTCCAAAGCGCGGTGCGGCACGCCAGCCTCTTCGAGCTGTTCCGCGCCACCGGCTTCAACCTCGTGGACCTCGCCGACGACCCGTGCGGCCTTTCCATGACCGCCACGCCCCAACAGTGCGCCAACACCGGGCTCTCGTCAGGCCTCTACGGCACCGACCTCAAGTCGCCGGCAGACCAATACAACATCCTGCAAGGCGGCAACCCGGAGGTTGCGCCCGAAGAAGCCGAGTCCATGACGATTGGCGCGGTGATTACGCCGCTCTTCCTGCCGGAACTGGTGCTCACCGTGGACTACTTCGACATTCAGGTGGAGGAAGGCATCGGCACCATCCCGGCGGCGACGGCGCTCTCCAAGTGCCTCGAAACCGGCATCGGCGCCTTCTGCAACCTCATCAACCGTCATCCGGTGAACGGCTCGCTGTGGCTCACCGGAGGCTACATCTCCGCGCAGACGACCAACCTCAGCGAGGAGAACATCCAGGGCGTGGACGTCATCTTCGACTATGGCATGGACACCCCCCTCGGCCCGCTTTCGCTGCAAGGCGTGACCACGTACCTGATGGCGTCCGACCTGATCGAGCTCCCCGGCGAAGCTGCCCTCGAGTGTGCCGGCGTGTGGGGCGCCGCCTGCGGCAAGAACCCGCAGCCGGAGTGGAGCGGCAACTACAAGGCGACGCTGCTCACGGAATACGACCTGCGGGTCGCTTTGGGGCTGCGCTACCTGGGCGCAACCGACGACATCAACTCCAACAACATCGACTTCGATGCCGAGACCTATTGGGACCTGACCCTGGAGTGGACACCGTGGACAAACTACGCGGCCACCCTCGGCATCACCAACCTCTTCGACTCGGACCCGCAGGTGAGCTCCGACGCCGGCACCGCCCCCGGCAACGGCAACACCTTCCCGGCGTTCTTCGACGCCCTGGGCCGCTACGTCTTCCTCAACGTGGGGGTGGATTTCTAGCCCGGATTATTCATGAATGCCCTACTGCGGACGACGATACACTCGCTGTGGCTGGGCAAGTACTCGTGCGTCCTTTCGGACGCGTCCGCTCCGGCCCCTAGACATGGTGCGTAGCGATGCCTTCGGGGTCCTCCACTCCGGCCTCCTGGCACGCGTCCGTGCTTCCTGCACGCGTGCGGGCCCACCCACAGCGGCGTCTCGTCGCCCTCGCTACGCGCATTCATGAATAATCCGGGCTAGTGTTCCGTCACGTTAAAAACTTTCGGGTAGAGCCGCCTGAGCTTGGTGCGCGCGTCGTCGGTGGTGAACTGCCAGTCCACGCCGGCTTGGCTGCGGTTCCTGTCGCGCGCCCATGGCGTTGCCCGTGCCGCCACGGCGGCCTCGCTGCCCAGCCGGTCGGCCAGGGACTGGCGGGCGAGCACGCTCAACTCGCACTCCGCAATAGACCGTTTTTTTCAGCGTCCGCCGCACCGTCTCGCACGACGGCGAATCCACCAGTTCGAGCTCGACCACCTTGTCGGCCAGCAGCTTCAGCGTCCAGCGGCTGCGGCCCTCCGGCGGCGCCGGTCGGCTGGAGGCGCACATCACGAAGCTGGCGTGCTCGGCGCCGTCCGAGGGCGGCGGGCTGTCCGCGGGATGCGGGGTATGGCAACATCGCATCGGCTGTCAAGGAGCGTAAGAATGGCCGGCGAAGGCGGCGAGCGCCTGTACTGTATGCACTTCGATGTTTCGAAGAACGATGCCCACGTGGTCCCGGCCCCGGTGTTTGGTCGACTCGATGACTGGCATCCAGCGGGTGGTGTATCTGCTGGCGAAGTTCACGCGGGGGGAGGAACTCGGTCAGCGAGCGTCGTTCTCTCGGCCGCTGCGGGAGGCTTTTGCGCTGCAATGCCGGGTGCCGGAGCCGGGAAGCTATGCCATGCCGTTCGAGATCGGCGGTGCAGAGCAGTCGGCGGCGGCAACCGGAGAAGCTGAGGACGTGGGTGGGCTGTTCCGGCGCGTGACCGGGGCAGTGGGCGCGGGGACGTCGAAAGAGTCCGCGCGCTGGTCCCGGACGAGCGGTACTTGGATTATCTCCACCACGCGTACCGAAAGGCGACGCCGGCGTCGCGTAGCGGCGCCTCGTACTGGATAGAGGACAGTCGACGGCGCAGGCTTCTGGATAGCCGGATGAGCGAAACGACGCTCGACGGTCTTGGGGAGCATCAGGGGCGGAAGCGGTGGGTTCGCGAAGACACGATCTCGGGGATGCTCGTAGGCATGGACTTCGATGAGCGCAGCATTCGGTTGACGCGACCGGACGGAAAGTCGGTGAGCGCGACCTACGACGAGGAGTCGGAGCGTCCGCTGATTGAGCATCGGAGAGGTTGGGTCCAAGTGACCGGGGAGGTGCTATACGGTGCGGAAGGGCGAGCGCTTTCGGTAGCGCACGCGCGTGATTTCGTAGCTTTTGAGGGGGACACCATCGAGCTCCGAAACGTGAACATCTACAACGTCCCCTATCGCGCATCGCCTCCGCTACGGTTCAAAGTCAAGTACGACCCGCTGGATCAACTCTACGACCTGGACGGGGATTTGGGCATCTCGGTGTCGGCGCTCGCGGTCCGACCTGCACCACGAGTTGCAGGAGGCGTTGAGCATGCTTTGGATCGAGTACGCCGAGGAGTCGCCGGAGCAGCTTTCCTCGAAGGCACGGCGCCTGCGAATCGACTTGCGGAAGCGGTTGACGGCAGCGTAGTGGCGGCAATGTACAAGAAGGCCGCAGTGGAGAGTGCGCTGGAGGCCAGGGGTTCCGTCGGCGTGAGAGCCACCACAGCTATTTCGTCTTCTACACGGAGGGTGGCGAGAAGACGCCGATTCAGACGAAGACGTCGCACGGCCGGACGGGCGCGGACATACCAAACGGATTGGTCGGCCGCATGGCGAGACAGTGCAACCTTCGGACAGCGGACTTTCGAGCCTTGGTGGAGTGCTCGCTGTCTCAAGCGGAGTGCGAGGCGATACTAGTGTCGGACAGAGCGATCTAGTGCCCCATCACGCTGTGGATTTCGTGCAAGGATAGTGGATGTTCGTGGAGCCGCTGGCGGGGTGGCGGGACGTGCCGGTCACCGGCCGCCGCGCGGCGGCGGACTGGGCGGCGCGCGTGCGCGCCCTCGTGGACGAGCCGCGCCACGCCGACGCCGAGCGCATCACGCTGGTGTGCGACAACCTGGACACGCGCGACTTCGGCTCCCTCTGCGCGGCGTTCGACCCGGCCGAGGCGAAGCGGATCATGGACCGCCCGGAGCTGGTCTTCACGCCGAAGCACGGCAGATGGCTGAACATTGCGGAGTGCGGGTTGAGCGTGCTCGCCCGCCAGTCCCTGGCCGACCGGCTGGGGCAGGAAGCGTTGCCGGAAGGCAACGGTTCTTGTGGCGCAGGGAACCTCTGCGCAAGTCGGTCCTGGGCTCGGTGGTCCGACGGCATCGTCGGCGCATCCCAACCAGCTCACGGCACGATGCACGCGCGTAGTACAGTACCCGGGTCGAAAACGCATCGAGCGCTCCGAGCGGGGGGGTACCGGGCGATGCTGTACCAATGGCGAGGCGGCTCCGGCCTGGTCGCGTTGGCGGAATCGGCAAGTTGGCAAGCCGCCGCCAAATCCGACAGACTCTCCCGGATGAGATTCCCCGTCTGGTTCCTCTTCGCCATGGGCACCGCTGCCGCCCTCGGCCAGGACGACGCCACCGTCGCCGAGGTGGAGGAAGTCGTGGTCGTTGCCGACCGGTCGGTGCGTGCCCGTCAGGGCGACCTGGGGAGCGTAACCACGGTCGATTCTGCGGAGCTCGACCTCCTGCGCGCCAACCATGTCCACGAGGCGCTGGTCCGGGTTCCGGGCGTCTGGGTGCAGCGTGGCTCGGGGCATGAACACCTGACGGCCATCCGCTCCGGTGTGCTGGCAGGCCCCGGTGCCTGCGGCGAGTTCCTCTACCTGGAAAACGGGATACCCATCCGCCCGACGGGTTTCTGCAACATCAACAACCTCTTCGAGGTCAACACGGAGCAGGCGGCGGCGGTCGAAGTGGTGCGCGGACCGGCCAGCGCGCTGTTCGGCGGCAACGCGTTGCACGGGGTGGTGAACGTGGTTGCTGCGCGCGGGGTCGGGCGCCCGACTCTGTCCCTCGAGGTCGGTCCCTACGACTACCACCAGGTGCGCGCCGGGGGAACGGCCGGAGGCCTGCGGCTCGACCTCCACTCGACCAGCAGCGGCGGCTATCGGGCCGACACCGGTTTCGGGCAGCAGAAGGCCAGTCTGAGTCACGTCTTCGAGGCGGGATCGTGGGGCGTCTCCAGTTTCCTGACTGCCACGCTGCTCAACCAGGAGACGGGCGGCTTCGTGCGCGGGTACCGGGCGTACGACGACGGCGATCTTCGGGACACGAACCCAAACCCGGAGGCCTACCGGGATGCGTGGTCGGTGCGTGCCATGACCGAGTGGGCCCGCGATCTGGGCGAGCGGCAACTCGCGGTGACGCCCTACCTGCGGCGGTCGAGCATGGCTTTCCTCCAGCACTTCCTGCCGGGACAGCCGCTCGAGACGAACGGGCAGACGAGCGGCGGGGCGGTTGGACGCATCGGAGGCGTCGACGGGCGCCTGACATGGAACGGCGGCGCACACGTGGAGTGGATGCGCGGCGACTTGCGCGAGCACCAAGAGGGGCCGACACTCGGATCGACCTTCCTGATGGCAACCCGGCCTCAGGGCACGCACTACGACTACGACGTCGACAGCTCCATGGCCGCGGCCTTCTACGACCTGACCTGGTCCCTCACCGGCCGGGCGAATCTCGTTCACAGCCTGCGCGTGGAGCGACTGGCTTACGAGTACGACAACAACGCCACCGTGGGCAACACCCGCGACGACGGGACTGCCTGCGGATTCGGCGGCTGCCTGTACACCCGCCCGGCCAGCCGCGACGACACCTTCACCGATGTCGCGGGCCGTCTCGGCGTCCACTGGGATCTCGCTGACGCGTCCGAGGCCTACGCGGTCGTGGGAAGGGGCTTCCGCGTGCCGCAGGCCACCGAGCTCTATCGCCTGCAGAGCGGCCAGACCGTCGCCGACATCGACAGCGAAGCGCTTACATCGCTTGAAGTGGGTTGGCGCCGCACGGGGGCGACGTTCGACGCCGACATCGCGGTCTATGCGGAGCGCACCGACCACCTCATCTTCCGCGACGCCAACGGCTTCAACGTAAGCGACGGCGAAACCGAATCCTCAGGCATCGAGTTCATCCTGCGCGGCCGCTTCGCCGATGCCCATCGCCTCGAACTGACGGGCACCTGGGCCCGGCACCACTACGCCTTCGACCGCGATGCGGCGCGCGGCGAACGGATCCGGGACGGCAACGACGTGGACACCGCGCCGCGCTGGCTCGGCAGCGCACGCTGGCACGCCGCGTCCGCCCGCTTCCGCTCCGAGCTCGAAGCCGTCTATGTCGGATCGCACTTCCTCAATGCCGCCAACACCGCATGCTACAAAGGCCACCTGGCCTTCCACTGGCGCGGCAGCTACCGGATCTCCGACCGCATGACGGCATTTTCCCGCCTGCTCAACGTGACGGACGAGCGGTACGCGGACCGGGCGGATTTCGCGTTCGGCAGCTACCGCTATTTCCCGGCGCTGCCGAGGCAGCTGTACCTGGGGATCGAACTCGCCTTCTGATGCGCTCCTTTCCATCCGCGCGACCGCAGGGTCCGGCGCGCGATTCCATGCGCGTCCGACTCCGGGCACGCAATGGGGAGCCTTGGCAGTGTCTCGCCTTGGCTTGTGCAGTGTCTGGCGCCCTCCCCCGGAGTCGTCCCGGCAGGCACATCGACACAGTCGCCGGCTGCGGACGGCCATGCGCCACGTCAGGCAAATTCAAGGTGAGACACTGCCCCAGCCTTGGCGGGTTTGACTTGGTGCAAGGGATAAGGCGCATAATGGGCTGTTCCTTTGTGGAGGATAGGCCATGGGAAATCCACGTACGCTCTGGGCCGCAGTGTCAGTGTGCAGACGGCGACTGTCGTTGCCATGCCTGTTCGCGCTCTCGTTCCTTGCCTGGCCGCCGACGGCGTTCGCCGAAGAAGCGGCGGAGGACGATCAGGAAGAGATGGAAGAGATCGAGGAAATCGTCGTTACCGGCTCGCGCATCAAGCGCAGCGACTATGCGTCGGCGAGTCCAATCACGATCATCACGGGAGAATCCGTCCTCGAGTCCGGCTTCGGAAACATTGGTGAGGCGTTGCGCAACACCGCCGTAGCCGGCACCGCCGGCTTCAACCAGTCGAGCGTCCTGTCCGGTGGCGGGGCAACATCCGTGGACCTGCGTAACCTGGGTCCGGACCGCGTGCTCATCCTCATCAACGGCAAGCGGGTCGCGAGCTTCGCCGATGCCCTGGCCAACCAGGCGGCCGACCTCACGTTCGTCCCGAACGCCATGGTCGAGCGCGTCGAGATCCTGCGCGACGGCGCGTCCGCCGTTTATGGTGCGGACGCCGTGTCCGGCGTCGTGAACGTGATCCTGAAGGACACCTTTGAGGGTGTCGAGGCCGGTGTGTCGTCCGGAGTAAGCGGCGAGGGGGATGCCGAGTCGTACAGCGCAGAGCTTGCCATTGGCGCCACCGGCGACCGCGGCTCCGTGGTGCTCGGCGGCGAGTACCGCTACTCGAACAATCTTCCGCAGAGGGACAGGGCATGGGCCTTTCCGGCTATTTCGAGCCTTTCCGACGCGGCGGCCCAGCACGGCAGCTTCTTCTCGCCGGGAGGGCTGTTCTGGGGGCGAGAGGGTTTCTACTGCACGATGCCCAGGGCCCTCGGCGGCGACGAGGTGACCAACGTATTCCCGAACTGCCCGTCCCTGGCGGATGGGCAGGAGGTCAGCGCACCCGACCAGGTACAGCTCTCGCGTTACGACTACGGCCTCGAGCAGGACATCTGGGGCGCCTCGGAGGTGTACACCTTCGCCGGCTATGGGACCTACGATCTCGCCGACGGCGTCGAGGCGTTCCTGGAAATGCAGTACGCCAAGCGGCAGAGCGAGTTCCGGCTCGACGGCAACCCGGGAAGCTGGACCGTCCCGGCGAGCAACCCGAACAATCCTACGGGGGGGGGCGGCACGTTCTACGTGCGCCCGACCAGTACCATAGGCGCACGCGTGAGCGACCACGAGTCGAACACGGTTCGCCTGGCGTTGGGGCTGCGCGGGGACATCGTCTCCGACGGGTTCCTGAACGAGTGGAGCTGGGAGCTCTCGCACCTCTATACCCGCGTTGACGCAGACCTCATCACGGACGCCGTGTGGAACCTCGCCCGCGCAAACATCATCTCGGACCCCGCCCGCTGCGCCATGGACGCCATCTGCTCGGCGGCGGTGAACCCGAGTGGCGCCCTCGACGCCATGCGCCCGGGCAACTGGACGGCAGACGAGATCAAATACCTCAGGCAGGTCAGCGTCGCGCTGTCGGAGTTCCAGACCACCGGCTGGTTCGGCGTCGCCACCGGCCCGCTGTTCGAAGTCCCTGCCGGGCAGGTCGATGCGGCCTTCGGCTTCGAAACCAGAACCGATCGCGGCTTCGCCAAGCCCGATCCGGTGACCGAGGCCGGCGAGTCCATCTCCAATCAGGTGAGCACCACGCAAGGGCGCTTCAAGGTCACCGAGTTCTTCGGCGAAGTCACCGTGCCCGTGCTGGCGGACGTGCCGTTCGCGGATTTCGCGGAGCTGAATCTTCAGGCACGGTCCTCGGACTACTCAAACTTCGGGGAAGAGTCGGTGTACCGGGTCGGTATCAACTGGCAGCTGCTGCAGGACGTCCGCTTGCGCGCGAATCGCAGCACTGCGTACCGCGCGCCGACGGTTACGGACCTGTTTACCGGGTCTGTGGAGAGTTTCGACTTCTTCAGTCACCCGTGCGCGGCCGGCGGAGAACCGCGGCGGGAACCAGGCAACGACATCGATCAGAACTGCCTTCTGGACGACATTCCCGCTGGACTCAGCCAGGTCGCGTCGCAGTTTTCGGTGACCGCGGGCGGCAATCCGAACCTGTTGCCCGAAAACGCCGACACGTCCACCGTGGGTGCGGTACTGACGCCACGGTTCCTGCCCGGCTTGTCGATGACGGTCGATCTGTGGAAGGTGAAGGTGCTGGGCTTGATCACGCGGATCACGTCGGACAGCATCGTGGACGCATGCTATGCCGGCCCGGTCGGCCTGACTGCGCCGGAGTGCGACCTTTTCGACACGGAGGTCACGCTGGCCGGCATCGAGGTCGTGGACCTGGTGAACCGGAACGTCAACTCGAGCCAGGTGACCGCCAAGGGCGGAGACATGGGCCTTCGCTACGAGTTCGACGGTCCTTGGGACACATTCGTGACCGCCGACCTGAATGGCGCGTACAACCGGAGGAACACGTTCAATCCCGGAGCCGGCAACGCGGACGACCGTGGCTCCATGCCGCGCATCCGGGCTTCGGCATTCGTCCGTGTTGACAAGGACGAGTGGGATGTAACTTGGCGACTTCGGTACACGCACGGGATGAACGACCCGCGCTTCGACGGAAACAATGTGTTCGGCTACGGCACGGTTCCGTCACACACGGAACACGACATCCGCGTCGGATGGAATCCGGGGACGTACCGTGTGTTGCTGGGCGTGAATGATCTCTTCGACAGGGACCCGCCATATGTGTTCAGTTCCGGCAACAACACGGACCTGTTCCTTTATGGCGCCGTTGGCCGCTACGCCTTCCTGCGGGTCAACTTCTATCAGTAGCGGGTATATCAGTAGCGGGTTCGTCTGAACGGCGTGGGAGCGGCTGTCCGAAACGGTTTCGCTTCGGACGGTCGCCATCCTTGGTGCGGGTCGCGACCCTATCCGATATGCCGGTCCAGGAACTCCAGCAACGCCTCGTAGAAGTCGACCCGGTTCTCTTCCTTGAAGAACCCGTGCCCCTCGTTCTCCTTTTCCATGTAGGCCGCGTCGATCCCCGCCTTCTCCAGCGCCTCGAGGAACGCGTGCGCGTGGGCCACCGGCACCCGGGCGTCCTCCTCGCCATGCACGAGGAAGAGGGGGGTCTTCAGCCGCCCGATGTGGGCGATGGGTGAGGCCAAGTGGCGCTCTTCCGGCGTCGCGCCGATCACCTTGTCGAGATAGTTGTCGCCCCAGCGGGTGTAGCGCGCGAAGTCGGCCTTGCGGTACTGGATGTTGTGGTCGTACACGCCGGCCGCGGGGACGGAGCACGCGTAGAGTTCCGGTTCCCGCACGACGCTCATGGCGGCCGCATAGCCGCCGTAGCTCCAGCCGTGGATGCAAACGCGGCCCGCTGTCGTGAAGCCGCGCTCGATTGCCCAGCGTACGGCGTCGGTCAGATCGTCCTGCATCGCGCCGTCCCACTCGAGGTAGCCGAGCTTCTGGAAGTGGGGGCCGTAGCCGCCTGAGCCGCGGTAGTTCACCTGGAGCACTGCGTAGCCACGCGTGGTCAGCAGCTGCACGTTGGGGTTGTATCCCCAGTAGTCGCGGATGCCGTGGGGGCCGCCGTGCGGCATGAGTACCAGCGGCACCGGACCGTCGGCGCTGTGCTTCGGCATCGAGAGGTAGCCGTGCAGCGGAACGCCGTCCCGCGCCTCGAACACGATGGGCCGCATCTCGGCGAGCTTCCCGTCGTCGATCCAGGGCAGGCTATCGAACAGGCGGGCCAAGGTTCCGTTGTCCCGGTCGAAGACGTAAACCTCCGGGGTGCTGTCATCGTCGGTAACGCCGACGAGCCGGAGTCGGCCGTCCTGCGTGCCGTTCAGTATCTGCGCGAAGCGCCCCGGGAAGGCCCCCTGGAGCCGCTCCCGCAGCATCGCGTCGGAGTTGTCCGGATCGAGCGCGACGATGTCCGGTCGCCCGGGGACGACCTGAACGCCCCAGACGTTGCCGTCGTCGTCCTTGACGACAGGCGTCGCGTCCGCGTACTCGTGCCGGTAGATCTCCGTCAGTTCCTGGGTCTTGGGGTCCATCAGGTAGAGACCCAGCGGCCCCTCGTCCCGGGCGGTGTTCACCCAGATTCGCCCGTCCGGGGCGACCGCCAGCGGGGTGAGGCCGGCGTCGCCGTACGGCACTTTGCTAAAGACCTGCCACTCGCGCGTCTCGGGATTCCGCTCGTGAATGACGGTGTTGAACTCGTCGTCGCTCGACAGGGCGAAGCGGACGTCGCCGTCGTTGTCGGTGACGAGCTGGGCATCCGGGACGGGTGCGCGGATTCGGCGAGAGAGACGCCCCGAATAGACGTTCATGCGCACCGCCTCCACCGGCGACGACTTGCCGAACGTCCAGTCCCGGACCTGGATCAGCACATGGTCCGGATCGTCCCAGAGCGGGTCGATGACGGTCGCGCTGGCGTACTGCTGCACGGCGCCGCGGGTGGCCGAGGGGGTGTCCGCGCCGGCGCGGTAGCCGAAGAGGTGCTTGCCGCGGCCGCCGTCGGCGTTCATGCCGAAGAGTTCTCCGGAAGGCAACAGGAACTCGAAACGGCCGAAGTCGCGTGTCACCGAGCCCACCAGGCGTTCGTCGTTGACCCAGCGAAAGCTCAGTACCTGGTTGCGACCCGGGAAGCTCATGATTCCCTTGAGATCCATGCCGGGGAACGTCAGTACGGCGACCACGCGCTTGTCGTCCACGACGCGCAGGGTCGCCAGGTACTCCCCTGTTGGGGAGATGCGGGTGCGCAGCACGTCAGGGGACTTGGCGAAGTCATCGGGAGTCACGCCGGCGGCGACCGTCAGCGCGACGAACACCGGCATGCTGCACATGCCTGCAAGCAGTCGTCTCATCCTCTGTTCCTCTCGCTGGGCCTCTCTTTCGTGAGGCGGGCAGCACATGCGCCCTCGCGTCAATGCGACTTGATCGACGCGGATTCACGCACTTTCGCACCACGGCGTCAAGACATGACCTTCCTCCCCAGCAATTCTCATTCTGGCCTTCAGCTCCCTCAACTGGACGGGTCTACCGGTCGATTTGGCCCGGATAGGGTCCGAAACGCGGGGTGCAATGCGCCTGACGGTGAAGCCAGACGCCAAAATGAGAACTGCTGCTTCCTCCCCTTCCTCCCCCATGTAAGGTCTCGCCAAGCAAGGTACTATCGTGCGCACAAGAGGGGGCAGGTTCATGGCGTTGTCGCAGCTCAGTCGGTCGATCGAGGGCAGGGTGGCCATTGTCACCGGGGCCGCGAGCGGCATGGGACGGGCGACGGCGGGGTTGTTCGCGGAGCAGGGGGCCAAGGTTGCTGCTCTTGATCTCAATGCGGAGCCTCTCGATGCGGTGGTGAGCGAGATCACCGCGGCCGGCTTTCCCGCCAAGGCGTGGCGGCTTGATGTGGCGGACCCGGACGCCATCGGCGAGGTGATCCCGGCCATTGCGGATCACTTCGGGGGCATCGACATCCTCGTCAACAACGCCGGCATCGGTGCTGGCGGTGCGGTGGACGCCGAGGACTTCGAAGCCACCTGGTCGCGCGCATTGGACGTGCTCCTCACCGCCCATGTCCGCATCATCCGTGCGGCCCTGCCCTGGCTGCGGCGTTCCGACAGTGCCCGCATCGTCAACATCGCCTCCACCGAAGGCATGGGCGCCACCAAGTTCGGCAGTCCCTACACCGCGGCAAAGACCGGCGTGATTGGCCTCACCCGGTCGCTGGCGGTGGAGTTCGGCACCGAGGGCATCACCGTCAACTGCATCTGCCCCGGCCCCATTCGCACCGGCATGACCGCCAACATCCCGGAGGAAGCCAAGCAGGAATACGCCCGCCGCAGGGTTGCGCTCAAGCGCTATGCCGATCCCGAAGAGGTGGCGCATGGCACCTTGAGCCTCGTGCTGCCGGCGTCGTCGTTCATCACCGGGGTGGCACTTCCGGTGGACGGCGGCCTCACCATCAAGAACGCCTGACGTGGCAGTCACCGCCGAGGCGACTGGCGCCGATCGGTCGGACCGGCTGCCGCGCAAGGTCGTCTTCGCCTACGGCATTCCCGGCGTGGGGGCCGGCTACATGTACTTGCTGATCGGCTTGTACGTGATGAAGTTCTCCACCGACGTGCTCTTGATCTCGCCTCTGGTCATGGGACTGATCTTCAGCGCGTCCAGGGTGTGGGATGCGGTATCGGATCCGCTCGTCGGCTATCTCTCCGATCGCACCCGATCGCGCTTCGGACGCCGCCGGACATGGATGGCAGCGAGCGTCATACCCATCTGCATCACCTTCGTGATGATTTTCGCCCCGCCCGAAGGGCTTGCCGGCTTTGGCCTCACCATGTGGATGGCGGTGGCCATCGTCGGCTTCTATTCGGTGATGACGGCCTTTTTCGTGCCGCACCTGTCTTTGGGCGCGGAGCTTTCCACCAACTACCACGAGCGCAGCCGCCTGTTCGGCTATCGCCACGGCTTCTACACCTTCGGCTCCATCTTCTGCCTCGTCACCATGCAGCTCCTGATCGGCGCGGAAACCGAAGGCGTGGAAGTGGCCCGGGAGCGGGCGCTGGAGCTTTCCCTGCCAGCCGCTGCCTTCATGGCGGCGGTGATCGTGCTGGCGGTGGCAGGGTTGCGCGAGCGGCCCGAGTTTCAGGGGCGCGTTGGCGCCAATCCGCTCAAGGCGTTTGCCGACGTGTGGCGCAACAAGCATTCGCGGCTGCTCATCATCGTCACCCTGATCGAGAACATCGGCTCCGCCGCCATCGGCGTGCTGACGCTTTACGTCGCGCAGTACGTCGTTGGCGCACCGCACATGGCGCCGCTGGTGATCCTTTCCTACATGATCCCCTCGGCATTCTCGGTGCCGCTGTGGATTCCTCTGTCACGCCGGGTGGGCAAGGTGCGGCTCTGGTTCTTCTCCATGCTCGGCACCGGGCTTTCCTTCGGTGGCATGTTCGCGCTGCCGTTCCTGCCGCCGGAGCTCCGCCTCGGCACCATGTTCGTGCTGGCGGTGTTCGCCGGGCTCGCCGCCGGCTGCGGCGGCACCATCGCCCCGTCGGTGCAGGGCGACGTGATCGACTACGACGAGCATCTGACCGGCGAGCGCAAGGAGGGGTCGTATTTCGCCGCCTGGAACTTCGTGTACAAGAGCGCCCTCGGCATCATGCTGGCGCTGACCGGGTTCGTGCTGGACCTGTCCGGGTTCGTGCCGAACCAGGAACAGACCATGACGACGCAGGTGTGGATGGTGGGGCTGTACGGCTTGTTCCCGCTCATCTGCTACGTGATCGGCGCGGCGCTCTTCACCCGCTTCAGTCTGGACGAGGCGGCGTATCGGGAAATCCGGGCGGGGCTTGATGCAAAGGCAGCGGAGAGGGCTGCTGGCGGGGGTGGGTAGCCCATAGGTGTGCGGTTCGCCGCGGGGCGGCGGTCCCTCCTGCAAGAAAACCGGAGGTTTCTCGCAGGAGGGAGTGATGGAAATGGAACTCCCTCAAGGGGGGAGCGATCGGAAATGCGGAGGTGGGCAGCCCTGCATCAGCGCCATTTCTCCCCAATCACCTCCCCACGAAGTTCCCAACCCTCCGCTCCGCCACCGCACGGACGCCTTCCTTGTGGTCTTCCGTCTTCTGCAGGCGTGCCTGCTCCACCGCTTCGTGGTCGGTGGCGGCCTGCACCGCCGCAGCGATGTCACCGCGCATGGTGGCGCGGATGGACTTCAGTGCCAGCGGCGCGTTCTCGGCGATTTCGCCGGCCAGCTTCTGCGCTTCGGCGCGGAGATTCTCCCGGTCCGTCAGCACTTCCGCGAGCCCCCACTCGTGGGCGGTCTCGCCGCTGATGCGGCGCCCGCTGAGGAACATGAGATTGGCGCGTTGCTCGCCGATGATGCGCGGCAGGGTGTGTGTAAGACCGAAGCCGGGATGGAAGCCGAGCTTGACGAAGTTGGCGGTGAAGCGGGCTTCCGGGCAGACGACGCGGAAGTCTGCCATCACGGCCAGGCCAAAGCCGCCGCCCACGGCAGCGCCCTGCACCGCCGCGATCACCGGCTTCTTGGCATCGAACAGCCGCACCGCCGCGGTGTAGAGCGGGTTGCCGCCGGCGGAGCGCGCGATCTCCTCCGCCGGCGAGCGGGGCTGGCTGAAATTGTTGCCGGCGCAGAAGTGCTTGCCCTCGGCGCAGAGCACGAGAGCGCGACAATCGTCGTCGTTGTCGAGATCCTCGAACGCCGTCGCGAGTTCGTTGATGAGGTCCACGTCGAAGAAGTTGTTCGGTGGCCGCTGAATCTCCAGCGTCGCTACGTTGCCGTCCGTCGTAACCTCGATGTCGCCGTATTGCATCGTCCGGATGCCTCCTTGCCAGATTTGCCAGATGTGGTTGCTCTGCACGCCTCCTTGGCGGCAGCTCGCTCCCGATGCACAAGCCTAGCAGCCTGTCGGACTTCGGACGGCGCAAGCTGGCCGAATGCCGACAGGGTGACAGGACGGCCTGGGCTGGGGCAGGAAGCGTTGCCGAAAGGACGGTTCTTGTGGCTAGCAGTTGCATCGCCGCTGCCAAGATGGAACCGCACCGTTCTACCGCGTGCGGGCCCACCTGCCATAATCCGCTCCCTTTCACCTCTGGAGGCGCCGTGTCGAGCCATACGATCACCCTTACGGATGCTCTCCACGACTATCTCCTGCGCGTCGGTGCCCGGGAGTCTGCGGTCGCCCGAGAGCTTCGCGCCGAAACCTTGCGGGCGACACGTGCGCATCGGATGCAGATTTCGCCGGAGCAGGGCGCCTTCATGCAGCTTCTGGTGCGACTCATCGGCGCCAGGCAGACGCTGGAGGTGGGCACGTTCACCGGCTACAGCGCCCTGGTGGTGGCGGAGGCGCTGCCGGCCGACGGACGCGTGATCGCTTGCGACGTGTCCGAGGAATGGACGGCGGTCGGGCGACCGTTCTGGGAACGCGCCGGCGTTGCCGATCGGATCGACCTGCATCTGCGCCCGGCTACCGAGACGCTCGATGAGCTCATGGGCCAAGGGCGTTCCGGCACCTTCGACTTCGCCTTCATCGACGCCGACAAGGCCAACTACGATGCCTACTACGAACGCTGCCTGGCGCTGCTTCGCACCGGCGGCGTCATCGGCATCGACAACGTGCTCTGGGGTGGACGTGTGGCCGAACCCCAGGCGAACGATGAAGACACGACGGCCATCCGTGCCTTGAACGAGAAGGTGGCGGCAGACGCGAGGGTCGATGTGGCGATGCTCCCCATCGGCGACGGCTTGACGCTGGCGGTCAAGAGCTAGTAGTTCGTTTCTTGCATTCAATTACAAGTTGGCGATGCCGATGCATGATGTCGGCCCGGTCCAATCGAGGAGCGGGACATGGCGAGACGAACAGAGCGGGCGGCGCTGCAGTGTCGGAGTCGGATCGGGAGATGCTGACGACATTGAGCCGCTCGGCGACGGCGACGGCGCGCGAGGCGACACGGGCGAAGGTGCTGCTGCGCCACGCCGCGGGGTTGTCGATCACACGGATTCAGCGCGAAGTCGGCGTGTCGCGCCCAACCATCCACAAATGCATCGACAAGGCATTGGCGGCGGGCGTGCGCGCGGGCTTGCGAGATCGTTGCCGTCGCCCGCGGGAACCGGAGATTCTGCCGGACGCGAAAGCGTGGGTGGTCGGCGTGGCCTGCCAGCAACCCAAGGCGCTGGGTCTGGCGGCGGAGTCGTGGACGTTGTCGGCATTGACCGCCCACGTGCGACGCGAAGCCGGGGCGGCCGGGTTTCCCCGCCTGTCGCGCGTCGGCAAGAGCGGCGTCTGGCGCATCCTGCAGGAGAGCGAACTGAAGCCGCACCGGGTGCGACACTGCCTGGAACGTCGCGACCCGGAGTTCGACCGCAAGATGCGCGAAGTCCTGATGGTCTGTCGCGACGTTTTCCTGACGCCGGCGCAACGCGATGCCGCGACGCCGACCACCTGCACGGTGTCCGTGGACGAGAGGCCCGGCGTGCAGGCGATCGGCGCCACCGCCCCGGACCTGCCGCCGGTGGCGGGGCGGCAGGCAACGCTGTCGCGCGACTGCGAGTGCGCGCGCCACGGCACGTTGTCGATTCTTGCCGCACTCGATCTGCGCACCGGCGAGACCATCGCCAATGTCGAGCCGAAGCATCGCGGCCGCGAGTTCGCCGCGTTGCTGGAGCGCCTGCATCGTCATTGTCCGGCCCCTGCCGTCATCCGCGTCGTCCTCGACAATCACTCCGCGCGCGTCTCCCGTGAAGCCATGGCGTGCCTGGCGACACGGCCCGGGCGCTTCGAATGCGTGCACGCCCCGAAACACGGCTCCTGGCTGAACCTGATCGAGTGCGCCTTCTCGAAGATGGCTCGCACCTTCCTGCGTCACATTCGTGTCGCCTCCACCGCCGAACTGAAGGTCCGCATCCTCCAGGGCGTTGCGGAAATGAACGAAGCTCCCGTCCAGTTGCGTTGGCGCAACTTCGACTTGGACATCGCCTGAAACGTCAAGGTTTTAATGGAACGAACTAATAGGAGCCTTCAGCCGGGGAAGCATCCCCGACCGCCGACGCGCAGGGAAGTGCCGGCAGTTCCCCCGTCGCCGGGGGCGTGCTTCCATGCAGGGAGCCTTCAGCCGGGGAAGCATCCCCGACCGCTGACGCGCAAGGAAGTGCCGGCAGTTCCCCCATCGCTGGGGCGTACTTCCATGCAAGCCTGCGCCATCGAAAACTGTCGAGTTGGAGAACGGTCGCGTACTTCCCTTCGCAGTTTTCGCGCCAGCGAAAACTGCCTTAAGCGCCGCGAAGCGGCGCTAGGAGTCTGCGCCGTAGGACGATCTCGCGCCGAAAATGTGGTGTGATCCCCCATTGCTCGCCCCGAAACGTTCCTGACGAGGGACAGGACCTCCCAGAAGATGGATTTTTCTCGCCGTATTAGGGTGCATGTCCCCGGAAAAGTTTCTACGGCGCAGACTCCTAGCGCGCCCTGGCAGCCTGTCGGACTTCGGACGGCGTAAGCTGGCCGAATGCCGACAGGGTGATGGGACGGCTTGGGCTGGGGCAGGAAGCGTTGCCGAAAGGCAACGGTTCTTGTGGCGCTGACGGGCGCGTCGGCAGTTGCTGCGCAACTGCTGGCCTTCTTCCTTCGCTTCCGCTCACCACTTCGGCCAGGAGCCTGCGCCGTTCTACGGCGCAGGCTCCTGGCGCGGTTCCGGGATGAGGCATGCAGGAGAAGACGACGTTCCGTCTGCATCGCACCTTGATCGCGACGTGGCTCGTCGTGGTGGTGTGCGGTACGCTGGCTGCGTGGGCGGTGCGCGTCGGCAACGAGGCGCTCGGCGATCAGGCGCTGAATCCGCAAGGCTGGGCGGCCGCTTACGAACGCACCTACGGACACCTTGAGGGCCTGCCGCAGCCGCAGATAACCCGTCTGGAGCTTGCGCTGGACATCTTTGCGGACGAGGAGCGGCTCAGTAGCCGGGGCAGCGTCGTCGTCCGCAACGACTTTCCGGTCCGTGTCCCGGAACTGCACCTGACGGCGCCGCGGCGGACCGAGTCGCTGTCGTTCCGCGTGCCGGGCAACATGCTCCCGGCGGACGAAGCGTTCCCCTTGCGACGCTATCGCCTGCAGCGCCCGCTCGAGCCGGGAGAGACGCTGCTGATCCGGTTTGCGCTTGATGTGGACGTGCGGGGTCGCAAGGGCGAGCTGCGCTTCGGCCCGGCCGACTTCCTGCTGCATGTCGGCTACGACCCCGCTCTTGAGCTGCGCAACGAGCGCGCTCGCCGCCGTCAGGGGCTGCCGCCGCGATCCGAACCGCTCCTGCGCGAGGGATCCGAGACACGTTCACTAGACCACTTCCATGCCACCGTGAGCACATCCGCGGACCACGTTGCCATCGCCCCTGGCACGGCCACGCGACACTGGCTCGAAGACGGTCGCGCATTCCTTGAATACACGGCGGCGAAGGACGTGGCGGCGGTCGGGTTTTCGGTGCGTTCCCGAAGGGAGTCTTGATTGAGTTCGTTGGCGCGGCTTTGCCAGTCGCCGCCGCGGTGGACGTGCAAGAGCCGCCGAAGCTCGCGGCGGCGCGGTAGACGTGGCAGTGCGGCAGATCCGGCCGTCGATCGACGGCACGAACGGATAGGTCCGGTGGCGAGGACAAGCGTGTCGCAGCCGATCCGGCGACTTTTGTCAGTGCATGCGATCTTCGACCTGCGGTCGATCTCGGTCACACGCTCGCCGACGTGGACCGTCGCCGTCGATGGCGCCGCCGGCAGCGCGAGGTCGCCCGCGCTGGCACCGGTGAAGTGCTCGCTCAAGTGAACGCGATCGTAGGCCGTGCGCGGTTCCTCGCCCAATACGGTGATCGCCACACCCGGAATCGCCGCGGCGAGTTCCACGAAACGGTGTCCGGCCATGCCGTTGCCGACGACGACCTGTCGCTTCGGGACGGCATGCTTGTGAGTGGTTGCGGTCATGCCGACCAAATAGGCAACAGCCGTGCCAGAACTCAAAGGCACGTTCAATCAAGGTCTTGCGGTGTTCACTCCGAGGAGGTCATGGTGCATGAGCCGGTTGTTCGCGCACTGCGATAGTCCAGCATGGCGGCCGCCAGTTGGAGAGTGCCGTGGATAGGTTATCCAGCCTTCACTGCCTGGCGGTCGCGTCTCACATCCCCCACACATGGACGTCCCGTCCCGCAGCGGACTCCACGCGATGGGAGACCCTCTCATCCCAGCTCTTCGCCGCGTCGCGGTCGAAGATCACGAGGTGCCCGGCTTCCGCCGCGCAGCGGTCCATGTATGCCGCGGTCTGCTTGAGGCCGTCTCGGATGGTCCGGTCAAGCCCTCGGCGCTCATGGAGGACCTTGCATTCGACAACGAAGCGCTGCGTCCGGCCACCCGCCGGCCAGACGATGAGCAAATCAGTCCGACCGCGCCCCAAGCCGTACTCCCGCTCGATGCGTCCGCCGCCATTGACAACGCGCTGGAGAAAGGCCTGCAGCAGCAGTTGAGGACCCGCTTCCTGGTAGTCGAACCGCTCCACCCAATGCTCGGAATGCTCGCGAAAGAACCCTTGGAATGCGGCCACCAGCTTGACTGCATCCAGGCGCCCGTCGGCCTGTACGTACCAGCCCGTCTCCTCGACCAGTCCTGCCTGGGCCGCGTACGTGAGCTCGCGTGGCACCACTTCCGCGTAGACGGGGTTGGCGATCCGCAGGGGGCCGTCGAGCGCGACCAACCCCAAGTCGCGGACATATTCGAGATCCCGGGCGGAGAACTCGCGCTCATCGCCACCGGAGAGCAATGGTTCGATGACGCGCCGCACACGACCTTCCTGGAGCTTGTCCGCCAGTTGGTCCAGATGCGTCTCGCGGCGCACGATGAGCCGCTCCTGGCCCGCGTGTACGTCCTCCACGGTAATCGGGCGGCTGCGGTCCTGGTCCGGCCTGCCGGAAAGGCACGTCTCTTCGGCGAGGGCGTTCACCAGCCACGGCTGACCCTGGGACTGCGTCCAGATCCCCTGCAGCGCATCGTCGGTGAATACTTGTCCGGTTTCGTCCGTATGCTGCGCCAATAGCGCGACCACCTCGTCGCGACAGAAGTCACCCAGACGCAACGACTTGGCCTTGATGTTGAAGGCGCTGCCGCCGCTGATCACAGCGTTCTGCGAGCTTGAGTGAATCCGGTAGTCGCGCACATCGCGCACGCCGCACAGCACAACGCTCTGTGGGAATCCGAGTGGCCTGCGCACGTAGCCAGCCCGGAGCTGGCGCAGCACGGAGAGCAGCGTGTCGCCGATCAGGGCGTCGATCTCGTCGATCAGCACGACCAGAGGTCTCGGATCGGCCTCCGCCCAACGACCGAGCGTCTCGCCCAATGCACCGTCCGGTCCGAAGTTGGCGAGAGCGGCAGGCCAGATCTGCGCCAAGGAGTCGTCGCCGAGCGTCACCCGAGCCCCAGTCCCGATTTGGCCGAGGATCGCCCGCATCGCCCGCTCGGTATCTTCCCGCGCCGCCTGCCCACCCTCGACGTTCACGTACACGCACCGGCAGTCGCCATGTTTGCCGCTGTTGAGCAAGTCGCGCAGTGCCAGCAGGATCGACGTCTTGCCGGTTTGGCGCGGCGCGTGCAGGACGAAGTAGCGCTTGTTGCGTACCAAGGCGAGCACGTCTCCGAGGTCCAGCCGAGCGAGCGCCGGGATGCAGTAGTGCTCCTCGGGAACAACGGGGCCGGTCGTGTTGAAGAAGCGCATCGTGCGAGTATGGCACGGCGCGCCCTCCCGACAGCGCTGCAAACGATCACTCGGGCCTGCAAATCGCCCACGATTCGGGCATTGCTCGCGACCGCTTTGGGCGACCCACGCTGTTTAGGCGGATCGAGTCGCACACCAACGCGGAGGGGTTGCATCCCCGTTGGGCAACCGTGTACGCTCCTTACGGTATGGTTGTTGCGTTTACGTTCGTCGCGTACGACGAAGGCGAAGTCAAGGTGGGACTTGGTGGAGACCACCGCCTTGTGTGGCCGAGTCAGGCTCAAAGGTGGCCATTTTCGGCAGCAGCGGGAATCTCGACAACATCAACTCGGTTCTTGCCGCGGGACTACCATGCGTTGTGCGATGCAAGACACGAACACCAGCCGCCTACGCGTCCGAGCGCTACGGGCACACGCATTGGGTCTCCGTTGGCATGAGACACAGTTTACGGTCGCCTTTTCGACGACTTCAAAATCTCAAAACCTGCAAACTTGCATGGAAGTACGCCCCCAGCGATGGGGGAATTGCCGGTACTTCCTTGCGCGTCAGCGGTCGGGGATGCTTCCCCGGCTGAAGGCTCCTAGTCGGTTACAGCCGCTTGTCGGCGCGCTAGGCGTCCCAGGTGTGCAACGCGTCTCCCAAGGCGGAGGCCAGGGGTTCCAGGTGCGATCGGAAGGAGTGCCAGTGCTCCTTGGCGCTCTGGTAGATGGGCTGGCGCACCTGCTCGGCGCTGGCGGTGCGGACCACGCGGTCGGTCTCGAAGAAGCGCAGGCAGGATTGCTCGAAGGGCAGGCCGCAGTGCTTGAGGAGGCGGCGGGTTTCGGCCTCGGTGTCGTCCACCATGTGCTCGTAGATGACGCGATGGACGCGGCCGGGCAGTACCTCCTGCCAGTGCCGCATCATCTTCAGGTAGTTGCGGTAGTAGGCGGCCAGCGTGTCCAGGCGGTAGCCGAAGGTTTGGCCGCGGGCGAAGTTCTGCTTGTAGATGCTGAAGGCACAGCCCAGGGGATGGCGGCGGGTGTCCACGAACAGCGCCTGCGGCAACATGCAGGCGATCAGGCCCACATGCAGGAAGTTGTTGGGCATCTTGTCCACGAAGTAGGGCGCGTCGCCGCGATGGGATGCGGTCTCTGCGAAGTAGCGGCGGCCCAGGCCGCGCAACTGCTGCGGTGACATCCGTTCGATGGCCGCGGGATAGCCTTCGCCGCGCTCGAATTCGCGCACGTAGCCGAGCACATGCGGCAGCTCCATGGTGCCCTGCACGCGGCTGTGGGAGGCGAGGATCTGATCCACCAGCGTCGAGCCGGAACGCGGCAGGCCGATGACGAAGATGGGGACCGGCTCGGCTTGCACAGAGGCTTCCCGCATCGAGCGTTCGGCCATGGCGCCCTTGGTCGCAAGGGCCGCGTTGGAAAACGCGCGCCGCAAGCGCTCGCACTGGCGCTCGAAACGCTCCACGTTGAACGACTCGCGGCTGGCGCGCAGTTCGTTGCCGTCGCGGTAGTTGGCGAACGCCTCGTCCACCGCGCCGCGATCCTCGAACGCCTTGCCGATGGCGAAATGAAGCGCAGCCCGGTCGCGTCCGAACAGGGTGGTGTCTTCCAGAGCCGCCAGCATCGAATCGAGTTCCGCGTCGCTGAACCGATGGGTCTTGAGGTCCGCGAGGCTCCACCATGCCTCGCCGAGGCCGGCATCCGCAGCCACGCTGGCGCGATAGGCGCGGACGCTCGCGTCGGTGTTGCCGAGGGCCTTGTGGACATGGCCGAGGGAGAGATGCACGCGGGCCTGCTTCGGGTCGATGGCGAGCGCCCGCTCGAAAGCCGTGGCCGCTTCCGCCTGCTTCAGCCCCCAGGCCTGCACGGTGCCGAGGGTGGTCCAGCCCTCGGCCAGTTCGGGATTCAGTTCCACGGCCCGCCTTGCCGCCGCCTCCGCTTCCTCGAAGCGCGAACGGCTCATGGCGAGGCGGGCGATGGCGCGATGCACGGGGCCGACGTTGGCGGAAATCGACATTGCCCGCGCCAGCAGCCGATCGGCATCGTCGGGCGCGTTGCGGTCGATGGCGATGCTGGCGAGGCCCACGAGAGCGTGGACGTGATTCGGATCGGCCTTGAGCACGTTGCGATATGTCGTTTCGGCGTCCCGCGCACGGCCCTCGGCGGCAGACTGCACCGCCTCCCTCATGCGCGGGAAGAAGGGATCGCAGGTCACGGCCTTGCGCTGGGCTGCCCTGGCGTCGTCATCCTTGCCGGCCGCGAACAGGCCGTCGGCATGGCGTAGCCATGCTGCGGCGAGGTCCGCCGCCACCGCGTGCTGGTTCGGCCGGGCACGAACAGCGGCTTCGAGGTGGGCGATGGCTTCGGCAAAATCGCCTTGGCGCACGAAGGCGGCGCCGAGCAGGTGCAGGGCCGTTGGGTTGCCGGGGCTTGCTGCCAGCGCCGCTTGGGCGGAGCGTCGCGCCCGCGCGATGTGCCCGGATCGCAACTCGGCCGCGGCGCGGTTCAGTTCTGCCACGATGTCCACGCTCGCATTATGGTGCGACGGTTGGCGATGGGTCACACTGTTGCGCCCATGGCGCGTGGGGAACGACGAGGAGAGGTGTTGAGGCACACCAGGATTCGAGGCTGGCTGGCGACCGGGCTCGCCGTGATGCTGGCGGGCGCCGCGTGCGCCGGCGAACTGCTGCGGGCAGCGCCGGCCGAGGCCGGGATGTCGGCCCCGCGCCTCGCTCGCGTCGCTGCGCAGATGGACGACTTCGTGGCGCAAGGGGAATTCCCCGGAATGCTGGCCATGATCGCGCGGCGGGGCAAGGTGGTGTTCGAGCACAGCGTCGGCACGCTTGATGTGGAGACCGGCACGCCGCTGGCGATGGATTCGCTCATGCGCATCTATTCCATGACCAAGCCGATCACCAGCATCGCGGCGATGATGCTGGTGGAGGACGGCAAGCTGTTGCTGGACGCGCCGGTGTCGGAGCACTTTCCGGAATGGAAGGAGCTGGGCGTGTTGGAGGGCGGGGAGCAGGCGCCTGCCACCACGACCATGACCGCGCGCCATCTGCTCATGCACACCTCGGGGCTCACCTATGGCTACTACGGCGACACGCCCGTGGACCGGATGTATCGCGAGGCCAGGCTGATCGACGACTGGGACTACCTCACCCGCGACACCCGCGAACTGGTGCAGAAGCTCGCAGACATCCCCCTGCTCTTCCAGCCAGGTTCACGCTGGCACTATGGCTTCTCCACCGACGTGCTGGGGCACCTCGTCGAGCGGGTCAGCGGACAGCCGCTGGATGCCTTCTTCCGGGAGCGGCTGTTCGCGCCGCTGGGCATGGACGATGCGTACTTCGATCTGCCGGACCAGGCGCTGGGGCGCTTCGGGACGGATCACTACGTCATCGATGGCAAGGTGATCGTGCAGGACTCGCCGCGGGAGGACCCGGAATTCCGTGGCGTCACCTTCCTTTCCGGTGGCGGCGGACTGGTGATGACCGCCGACAACTACATGCGCTTTTGCCTGATGCTGCTGGAGGGCGGCACGCTCGGTGGAGCGGCGGTTATGAGCCCCGCCACGGTGGCGCTGATGACCACGAACCTCCTCCCGGAGGGACAGTCCGCCAACGGCGCCGGCTTCGGCCTGGGCTTCGCCATCGCCCCGGATGGCCCGGACCGCGGCACGCTCACCCCCGGCAGCTACTATTGGGGCGGCGCCGCCGGCACGTTCTTCTGGATCGATCCAACTCTGGAACTCGCGGCCGTGTTCATGCCCCAACGTATCGGCTCGCCGCCGTGGATTCAGCAGACGCTGCAAAACATGGTGTATGCGGCGGTGGAGTAAGCCGCTGATTGCCTCGTTGGGCGCGTCGCGAGGGCAGAATGCACTCGCCCCCAAGCGTCGTTTTCAAGCTGGCACGCCCAGGGTTTGGGATGTGCCTTGCGGCGGGTGTGGTGGGCCAAGGCGCTCTCCGGAGCCTGCCTCATGGGTTGCCGAGCCAGGTCATCGGGTCGGTGGGTTGGCCGCCGGCACGGACCTCGAAATAGACGCCCACGTCGGCTCGGCCGCCGCTTTGGCCGGCGGAGGCGATGGCTTCGCCGCCGGAAACCCATTCGCCTTCCTTTCTGTAGATGGCGTCGCTGTGGCCGTAGAGCGACATGTGGCCGTCGCCGTGGTCCACGATGGTGAGGAGGCCAAAGCCGCGCAGCCATTCCGCGAACACGACGCGACCATTGGCGACGGCGATCACGTCTTCGCCGGGGGAGGCGCTGAACTGCACGCCTTCCCACGTCATGCGACCGCCGGCGCGGTTCTGGCCGAAGCGGTTGACGATCTCGCCCTGCACGGGCCAAGGCAGCTTGCCGCGGGATTCCACCAGATCGAGGCCGAACAGCACTGGCGGCACCTCGCGGGAGGCCGCGTTGGAGGCCGGCCGCTGTGCCAAGGCGGTCAACAGCGACTCGAGCCGGTCGCGATCTTGCTGCAAGCGCTCGCGCAAGGCGGCCCGGTCTTGCAGTTCCGCTTGCAGGATGCCGATGGCACGCTCGCGGTCTGAGCGCGTCTGCACCAATGCCTTGCGCCGCTCTTGCAGGGAAACCCGTGCCTGGGTGAGAACGAGCCGTTCGCTGGCCGCCCGATCGGCGTTGTCGGCGAGAGCCTGGAGCGTGGCGCGGTATTCCGCCAGTGCCTCGACGCGGGCGCGCACGAAATAGCCATGCATCCGCACGGTGCGGTCGAACTCGTCCGGGCTTTCCTGGTTCAGCAGGGTCTTGAACAGGTCGCGCCGAGGGTGACGCCAGGCATCGCGGATGTGTTGGGGGATGCGCTGCGCCTGCTCCTTGCGGGCGGCTTCGAGGGAAGCGCGTTGGTCCTGCATCGACTGCACGCTGGTTTCCGCCCGTGTCTGCTTGCGGCTTAGTTCGCGCATCTGCCTCGTGATCTCGTCGATGCGCCGGTCTGCGTTCGCGAGCTCCTTCTGCTGGCTGGCCATGCGTCGGTCGGCGTCGGTGAGCCAAGTGTCGAGGGCGTTGAGTTGCTCCACCACATCGCCAAGCTGGCGGCGGGTTTCGGCGTCTTCCCCTTGCGCTGCCGGCGCGTTGGTTGTCCAAAGGGCCAACATGCCGACCAGGAGCCATCCTGCAAGACCGGGGCGGAGGGCGTTCTGGCCTCCCTTGCGCGGCGATCCCTTGTGCGGAGATCCTCTGTGCGGAGAGAGGCACACGCTGTCGGACTGGCCGGTGGCGGTCTGCGGACGCGCCTTGCGGCGCCCAGGGGCGCCGCGCCCTTCGGGCGCGTCGGCAGGATGCCCTTCCTCCGAAGGCCCGTCCAAGGGGTGTGGGGCCAGGCGGAGGTGCGACTGCCATTGCGCGTCGATGGCAAGGGCGGCAAGGGCCATGGCGTTCAACCGGCGCTCTGCCGCCAGGCCGTAGCGCGGCCAGACAGCGGGCGTCCAGTCATCTCCGTCGGCACCGGGACGCCCATGAGCGTGAGCAAGGTGGGCGCGACGTCGGCGAGGGTGCCGCCGTGGGAGAACGTCACCGCCTCCGGGCCGATGTACACGAGAGGCACGGGCGACGAGGTGTGGGCGGTGTGGGGTTGCTCGCTGTGGTGGTCGATCATGCATTCGACGTTGCCGTGGTCGGCAGTGATGAGACAGGTGGAGCCGGTTCGCCGCACCGTCGCCTCTATGCGGCCGAGGCATTCGTCGATGGTCTCCACCGCCTGCACGGCGGCGTCGAAGATGCCAGTGTGGCCCACCATGTCGCCGCCGGCGAAGTTGCAGACGATGGCGTCGTACTCGCCTGCCTCGACCGCCGCCACCAGCCGGTCGGTGACCTCGCGGGCGGACATGGCCGGAGCGAGGTCGTAGGTGGGGACGGAAGGCGAGGGCACCAGCACGCGGCTTTCCCCGGCGAACGGTTCCTCCCTGCCGCCGGAGAAGAAGTACGTGACGTGGGCGAATTTCTCCGTCTCGGCGATGCGAAGCTGGGTCTTGCCAAGGCTGGCCAGCACTTCACCTAAGGTGTGTGCTGGGACATCGGTGTCGAAGGCACACGCGGCGTCGATGTCGTCGGCATAGCGGGTGAGGGTGACGAAGGCGCCAAGGTGCGGCGGATGGCGGGTGAACCCCTCGAAATCCGCGGCAAGGAACGCTCGACTGAGCTGGCGCGCACGGTCGGCGCGGAAGTTCATGAAGACGACGGCATCGCCGTCCGCAATGCCGGGTTGGGCAGGCGCACCCACCAGCGTTGGCTGCACGAATTCGTCGGTCTCGCCACGTTCGTAGGCGGCTTGCAGGGCGGCCAGAGGGTCACGGAATCGGAACGACGCTTCGCCCCGCGCCAGCGTGTCGTACGCGCGCGCAACTCGGTCCCAATGGCGGTCGCGATCCATCGGGTAGTAGCGGCCGGCGATCGAGGCGATGGTTCCGGGCATGTCCCGTTCGAAGCGCTGGAGGGACCCCGCCGCGCTCCTGGGCGGCGTGTCGCGGCCATCGAGAAACGCGTGCAGGCGAACCTTGGCGCCACGCGCCGCCGCGTGACGGACGAATGCCGCGATCTGGTCTTCGTGACTGTGGACACCACCCGGCGACAGCAACCCCAGCACGTGCAATGCACCGCCGCTTGCCAACGCCGCATCGATGGCGCCTTCGAGAGCCGGATTGGCAAAGAACGCGCCGGTGGCGATGGCAAGGTCAATGCGGGTGAGATCCTGACGCAGGACGCGCCCTGCGCCCAGATTCATGTGCCCGACTTCGGAATTGCCCATCTGCCCCGACGGCAGCCCCACATCCTCCGCCGAGGCGGACAGCAACGTGCGTGGCGCCTCGGCCCAGAGGCGATCCCAAACCGGCGTATGCGCCGCCGCGATCGCATTCTCCCGCTGCCCAGGATCCACCGGCGCCTCGGCATGCCCCCAGCCGTCGAGCACGATCAGGAAGGTGGTTGGCGCAACGGCCTGCGTGGTTGTTGGCACGGGCAGCTTCCCCGGATTGAAAGACTTGGATCAGGACTGCTATCGCTACTAACCGCTACTGTCGTTGGCGGGGAATGGGATCAGACTGGAACTGGAAGGTGTCGCTTTCGTCGGTCCCGTGAATTCCGAGGGATCGAGCGGCTTGCTGAGCGGCAACAACATCAATTGCCGGTTCGTCGATTCCGACCCGAAGGCGAACCGTGGCAGGGCCACGTTCGATATCTCAGGCACTACAAGGCAGCCACATCTTCGCGCCGACAGGAAGTTCCACTCTTCATCCCCTGCGTGCAAGCCCAACAGGGATTTTATACAGTCTCCCCGTTGCAGCATCAACCCTGCGGACCCCTTGGGCGCAACTGAGCCTGTCCGCACAGGTCGGTGCTCACATTCCCGCGTAGTCGGCATCTGTGCCGAAGGCCCAGGTGGAGGCGACTTGCCTGGCGAGTTCGGGGGAGCTTGGCAGGGAGTCGCCGATGCGGGTGGCGAGGGGCACCAGGGCTGCGTCTTCGGCCAGGTCCACGATGCGGAAGGCTTGCTCGCCGGTTTGGCGGGTGCCCAGGATGTCGCCGGGGCCGCGTAGTTCGAGGTCTTTCTCCGCGATGACGAAGCCGTCGTTGCTCCTGCGCAGCACGGCCAGGCGCTGTGTGGCCACCTCGGACAGGGGTGGTTGATAGAGCAGCACGCAGTCGCTGCCGACGCTGCCGCGGCCGACGCGCCCACGCAGTTGGTGGAGCTGGGCGAGGCCCAGGCGTTCGGCATTGTCGATCACCATGAGGGAGGCGTTCGGCACGTCCACGCCCACTTCGATGACGGTCGTCGCCACCAGGAGGTCGATTTCGCCGGCCTTGAACGCAGCCATCGCGGCGGCCTTTTCCGTGGCTGGCAAGCGACCATGCACCAAGGCGCAGCGCACCTCTGGGAGCAGTTCCTGGAGTTCGTCGAAGGTTGTGGTGGCGGCGCGTTCCGGGTCTCGCGGCGCGGTGCCGAGCCCTGGGGCGGCCGGTGCTGCCTGGGTTGGCGTGGGCTCGGTCGCCCGCCCCCGGGCGCTGGGGTCCGCTTCCCCTTCCTGGCCGCCGATGACCGTGCAGACCCAATACGCCTGTGCGCCGGCCGCCACGGCCTGGCCGACTCGGGCGATCACATCGGGCCGCCGCGACATGGCGACGACGCGAGTCCGAACCGGCTGCCGGCCCGGCGGCAACTCGTCGATGACGGAGACATCCATGTCCGCATACAGCGCCATGGTGAGGGTGCGCGGGATCGGCGTGGCGGTCATCACCAAGTGATGCGGCGTCTCCCCCTTGTGCCGCAGCATCGTGCGCTGATGCACGCCGAAGCGGTGCTGTTCGTCAACGACGGCGAGCGCGAGGCGGGCGAAATCCACGCCGGACTGAAACAGGGCATGGGTGCCGACCACCACAAGGTCTTCGCCGTCCGCGACTGCGGCCAGCCGGGCTCGCCGTTCTGCCGTGGCGAGGCGACCGGTCAGAAGCCCCACGCCAATGCCCAGCGGCGCGAGCCAGGCGCTGAGGGTCTCGAAATGCTGCTCGGCGAGGATTTCCGTGGGCGCCATGAGCGCCGTCTGGCAGCCATGCTCGGCGGCGCGGATGGCGGCGAACGCGGCGATGACCGTCTTGCCCGAACCGACATCGCCTTGCAGCAGCCGCATCATGGGTACTGGCGAAGAAAGGTCGTTCAGCACGTCCCCCGCCACCCGCGCCTGGGCGCCGGTCAGGCGGAAGCCCAGATTTCGCAGGAGTTCCCTGCCGAGCTGCTTGGCGGGCGGCAGCGGCGTGGTGGCGAGGCCCCCTCTTGCGGCGCGGCGGCGCTTCATGACGAGGTAGTGTGCCAGCAGCTCGTCCAGGACGATGCGGCGACGGGCGGCAGCCAGCTGGGCGTCGCGTGCCTGCGCGTCTTCGATGTCGCTGTCGTCGACGGCAGCGCCGTGGACGCACCGGAGCGCGTCGAGCAGCAAGGGGAATCGCTGATCCGGCAGGGGGATGCCGAATTCCTCGTCCACGCTTGCCAGCGCGGTTTGGATCCAGCCGGCAAGGCGCGTGGTGGCGATGCCTTCCGTCTGGCGGTACACGGGCTTCAGCTCAGGCGTGGAAGGTGGCGGTTCGGCGGGGAACAGACGGTAATCGGGATGCACCATTTCGAGGCCCGCGGGGCCCATGCGAACCGCCCCGAAGCACTGCACCCAAGTGCCGGGCGCGAACGATTCCCTCTGGTTCCGAGAGTAGTGGAACAGACGGATGGCCAAGCGACCACTGTCGTCCTGCAAACGCACCAGCAGCGAGCGGCGACGGCCATAGTTCACTTCAGCACCGATGACTTCCGCCACGACGAGGCATTCCTCGCCGCCCGCGAGTTCGCCTAGCGGCATGGTCCGGGTGCGATCCTGATAGCGCAGCGGCAGATGCAGCAGAAGGTCCCGAACCTCGGCGATGCCAAGCCGGGCAAGCCGCCTGGCCGAGCCCGGGCCCACACCCCGCAGCGCCGTCACGGAGTCGCGAAGCTCCAGTCCGCCCATACGACGATTCCACCACGGTTGCCGGACAAACCCAAGTGGTTCCAAGGAAGCGAACTGTCTCACTTTGAATTTGCCTGACGTGGCGCATGGCCGTTCGCAACCGGCGACTGCGTCGACTTGCCTGCCGGGACCACTCTGGGGGAGGGCCTCGGGGGGAGGGCGTCCCGCCCTCCATGCGCGCCGTCAGGCGCGTCCTCCCTGCGCCTGCCGCGATGTGCCCTGCGCGCCCTTGCGGGCGCGGCGCCTGACGGCGCGGCGCGCCTTGCGGCGCGATGGAGGGCGGGACGCCCTCCCCCCGGGGACGGTGCCAGACAATGCACAAGCCAAAGTGAGACACTACCCAAGGAAGCGAACTGCTCGCGCGCGACCCCGATTCCTGGCACTCCCAGCCCACCCACGGCCACGGCATCGTGCCGCTGCATCGGCATCCGACGCTGTGGGCGGTGCGGCAATGGCCTGACGTGCATGCGCTCTTTCGCGAGCTTTACGGCACCGACGCGCTTTGGGTGACGATGGATCGTGTCTCGTTCAAGGCGCCGGCGACAGGTGCGGCGGAAGCTCCGCGCATGAGCGGCTTTCATTGGGACGCAGACCCGCGCATGCCAAGGGCCGAAGCCGGGCTTCAGGGGCTCGTGTATCTGCGCGACGGGTTGAAGGCTTTTGCCTCCGTGGTGGCTCGCCAGCCCTCCACCGAAGAAGCCGTGCGGCTTCTTCCACTCCCCCCAAGGGGAGTGATGAAAGAGGGCCTCTCTGAGGGCGGGGGCATGCGGGTGTGCGGGCAAGCATCCCATGCGGAGGGCCAGCAGTTCTCATTTTGGCGTCTGGCTTCGCCGTCAGGCGCATTGCACCCCGCGTTTCGGACCCAATCCGGGCCAAATCGACCGGCAGACCCGTCCAGTCGAGGGGGCTGAAGGCCAAAATGAGCTGGCGGAGGGCGAGGCGCATTCCCTCCAAACCTATGCCGCGGGGGGTTCGCTGTGGCGGCGGTGGATGGGGCGGGTCACGCTTTGCACGGCGGGGATGTTGCTCAGGCGTCGTTGCACCCGTTTCAGGTGCTCCTTGTCGGCGACGGAAAGCTCCAGGCGCACGGTGGCGAGTTCGGAGGATTGTTCGTCCACCTGCAGGTTGGTGATGCCGGCGTCCACCTGGTTGGTGGTGGCGGCGAGTTCGGCGATGACGCCCTTGCGCCGGCGGATGGTCAGCAGCAGCACAGTGTCGAATTCGCCGTGGGTGGTTTCGCTCCAGCGCACCGGAATCAGCTGGCGTGGGGTGCGGCGGCGCAAATCCGCCATGTTGGGGCAGGTCTCGACATGCACCACGAGGCCTCGGCCTGGGGTGACATGGCCGGCGATTGGTTCCCCCGGAACCGGGCCGCAGCATCTGCCGTAGGTGACCACCAGGCCCTCGCTGCCGCGGATGGCCACGGGGCCGCCCTGATCGATGTCCACCGCTTCGTAGTCCGGGTTGTCCGCCGCGAGCAGCCTCTGCGCCACCACGTAGGCCATGAGGTTGCCCATGCCGATCTGTTCGAGCAGATCGTTGAGCTTGCGCGTGCCGAACTCGCGGAACGCCTTGTGCAGGCGGCGGAAGTCGAGCTGCTTGATGGACATGTCGGCGCTGGCGAGCGAGCGATCGAGCAGCTCCCTGCCAAGGCGGATCGACTCCGACTGTCGCTGCACCTTGAGCGCCTGACGAATCGCCGAGCGGGCGCGAATGGAGACGGTGAAGGTGAGCCAGTCGGGGTTCGGTCGGGCGCTCGGTGCGGTGACGATCTCCACCGTCTGTCCGGACTCGAGCTGCTGTGACAGCGGCACCGCCACGCGATCGACCTTGGCGCCGACGCAGTGGTTGCCGATGTCGGTGTGTACGGTATAGGCAAAGTCGATGGGGCAGGCGCCGCGGGGCAGTTCCAGAATGTCGCCGCGGGGCGTGAACACATACACCTCGTCGGGGAAGAGGTCGATCTTCAGGCTCTCGATGAACTCCAGCGAGTTGCCGGCGCGCTGCTGAAGATCAAGCAGCCCCGCCACCCACTGCCGCACGCGCACCTGGCTGCCGCCGCCGGCGTCGTCCTTGTAGAGCCAGTGCCCGGCGATGCCGTTCTCCGCCACGGTGTCCATGGCGCGGGTGCGAATCTGCACCTCGATGGGCACCGCGTTCATGCCGAACAGGGTCGTGTGCAGCGATTGATAGCCGTTCGCCTTGGGAATGGCGATGTAGTCCTTGAACCGACCCGCCACCGGCTTGAAGGAGTTGTGAACAACGCCAAGGGCGCGGTAGCAGGTGTCGGCCTGCGCCACGAGGATGCGAAAGCCGAACACGTCCATGATGTTGTGGAACGACTTGCGCTGCGTCTTCATCTTGCGATAGATGGAGTAGAGGTGCTTCTCTCGGCTCACCACCTCCGCATCGATGCCCTCCCGCCGCAGCGCGGCGTGCAAGGTCTCGCGGATGTGCGACATCAGCGCCTTGCGGTTGCCGCCGCCCTTCTTCGATTCGACCGCCCGGCGGATGCGGTCTGCCCGCAGTGGATAGAGCGCCTGGAAGCCCAGGTCCTCGAACTCCACCCGCACCGAGTTCATGCCCAGCCGGTTGGCGATGGGGGCGTAGTAGTCGAGGGTTTCGCGAGCGATGCGGCGGCGCGATTCCGGCGGCATGACGCCGATGGTGCGCATGTTGTGCAGCCGGTCGGCGAGCTTGACCAAGATGACGCGCAAGTCCCGCGCCATCGCCATCGCCATCTTCTGGAAGTTCTCGGCCTGCGCCTCGGCGCGGGACTGGAAGATGGGGCCGAGCTTCGACACCCCATCGACGATGTCCGCCACTTCCTCGCCGAATTCTTCGATCAGCGCCGACTTGGAGGCGTCCGTGTCTTCGAGCACGTCGTGCATGATGGCGGCCATCACCGACTGATGATCCATCCGCATTTCTGCAAGGATGTGCGCCACCGCCAGCGGGTGGGTGATGTAGGCATGGCCGGTGCGGCGGAACTGGCCGCCGTGGTATTCCTCGGCGAAGTGGTAGGCGCGCTCGATCTCCTCCACCTCGTGTGGCGGCAGGTAGTCGGCGAGGGTGTCGAGCAATACATGAATGTCGGCCGGCGCGGCACCGCGCCGCGCCTGCTGGCGCATTTGGTTGACGAAGTAGGAGCCTTCAGCCGGGGAAGCATCCCCGACCGCTGACGCGCAGGGAAGTGCCGGCAATTCCCCCATCGCCGGGGGCGTGCTTCCATGCAAGCCTTCAGCCGGGGAAGCTTCCGGGGCAGTTGGTGCGGGCGGGGCTGCCGTCGCTAGCCTCGCGCCTTCACGCAAGTCGGTGCGGCGTTGCTCGCCGGAGACGAGCCCCGCGTTCATGCTCGCATCGCCGCCGCCCTGCTTGAGACCGCCGTCCTCGCGAACGCTTGTGGGCAGGCTGGCGAGCACGCCGTCAGAAGTCGTCGGCGCGGTCATCTCCGTAACCGAAGGGCGTTTCCAGCGGCGGGGGTTCCTCGAAGTGAATGTCGCCGGCTTCCAGCACTTCGTCGTCGATGAGGCCAGCCGCAATCTCGCGCAATGCGAGCACTGTGGGCTTGTCGTCCTCTTCGTCCACCAAGGGCTCGACGCCATAGCGGTGCAGTTGCCGCGCCCGGCGACTGGCAACCATCACCAATTCAAAGCGGTTGTCCACCTGCTCCAGACAATCTTCAACGGTCACGCGAGCCATTCGATGCCCTAGCCCCTTCAATGCAAGCGACGAAGCACCATAGCACTTCAAGGCAGCAGACGCGAGCATCCTGCAATGGATGGAAAAGGACTGAAACATCGGGGCGGATCGGTGAGGCGGCCTTCGGCTGCCGCTTGGCTGCGGCCGGTCCGGTTGGGGAACGCCTTCGGCCAGGAGCCTTCAGCCGGGGAAGCATCCCCGACCGCTGACGCGCAGGGAGGTTCGGGCATGTCCTCCGTCGCCGGAGCGTGCTTCCATGCAAGCCTGCGCCGTTCTGCGGCGCTTACCTCCTGGCCCGCCGAAGAAGCCGAGGACGGCTCTTCGATTCTCCAAGAGGGGGAGTGACAGGAAAGTGCAACGAAGGTCGCAGCTCGCAGCCGCAGGGAGGGCATGCGTCACCCTGCACTCTACCGTTCATAGAAGTCGGCGCCGTGGCGGTGGTCGATGCCTTGGGTCATTCGCAGAAGCTCCTTCTGCCGCACCGTCATGCTCGGCAGCCACTCCTCGCGGAAGCCGTCGTGGGGGTCGCATTGGAAGCGCATCCAATCGCCGTCGCGGTAGTGACCGAACATGGCGGCGCGCAGTTCGCTGGAGTGATTGGCGCCGCCCCCGTGCCAGGTCTGGCCGTGGAAGATCACCACCGAACCGGCCGGCACGGTGGGTTGCATTTCGTGCGGCAGGGCGAGGCCCGATGGTGGCTCGGAGAGGTGGCTTTGGTGGCTGCCCGGCACCCCCGTTTTGGGGATTGAGGTCCGACAGCGCCCAGACCGTGTTCATCATCAATGGCGGATCGTCGCCATAGCGGTGCATTTGCAGCGGCACGTCGCTGTGCAGCGTCTGCTCGGCCTCGCCGGGCCTGACGACGCGGGCACTCAGGGAGCCCAGTATCAGGTTCGGCCCCATCACTTCCTCGATGTAGGGCAGCACGTCCGGATGGTCGATGGTAATCAGGAACATGGGATCGAGGGTCACCAGATTGGCGAGATGACGCGCCGTGCCCCGGTGCCGGTGCTCGACGCCGATGCGGAAGGCCTGCTCGATCACGAAGTCGCGCATGGTTGCCGCCATCGCCGTGTCGAGAACGTCGTGGATCACCGTGAAGCCCCAGACCCGCAGTTCCGCGAGCCTTGCCGGATCTGCCATCGATCGCACCATGTTGACCGCCAACATCGAGAGCGTGCCACAGAACCGCTTGACGCCATAATTGGCGCCCACATCCCGAGCAACTTGCGAGTCGCCAGTGCCAGATCTGATCGAGACCTTCGAGGACGGCGTCGCCACCCTCACCATGAACCGCCCGGATGCCCGCAATGCGCTGTCCGGGGAGATGATGTCGGGACTTCAGGAGGCCATCCCGCGTCTGGGCCAGGACCCCAACGTGCGCGCGCTCGTGCTGACCGGCGCCGGCGATGCCTTTTGCGCTGGCGGCGACGTCAAGGGATTCGCCCGTGCCTCCACGTCCGATTCGCAAGGGCCCCAGGAACGCCCCCCATTCTCGCAGCGGGTACTGGGCTTGCGGAACAGCACCGAGATGATTCGCTGGCTGCACGAAATGCCGAAGCCCACGCTGGCGGCGATTCCGGGACCCGCCGCCGGCGGTGGCCTGTCCTTCGCCCTCGCGTGTGACCTGCGCATCGCCGTGGAAACCGCCTTCCTCACCACCGCGTTTGCAAAGATCGGCCTCTCCGGCGACTACGGCGGCACCTTCTTCCTGCCGCATCTGGTGGGTGCGGCGAAGGCGCGTGAGATGTACTTTCTCTCGGATCGCATCGGCGCCCGGGAGGCGCTGCGTCTTGGCCTCGTCAACGAAGTGTTCGCCACGGAGGAGTACGAAGCCGGCGTTGCCGCCTACGCACGCCGCCTGGCCGACCTGCCCACCGCCGCCATCGGCCACATGAAGAAGAACCTCAACGTCGCCGAACGAGGCTCGCTCTCCGAAGTCCTGGACCTGGAAGCCGCCCACATGACCCTGAGCTTCGACTCGGACGACCACCACCGCTTCGCCGCCGCCTTCGTCCGCAAGGAACCGCCGGTCTTCCGCGGCCGCTAACGATGCCCTGTCTGCTCGCAAGGGCGCTGGCATGTCGCCCCTACGGTGCGCTTGGCTTTGGGGGCCTTACCGCCAGCATGAGAGCGGCGGCGGCGAGGTTTGCGGCGGCTACGGCGATCATGGCGCCGGTGTAGTCGCCGACGGTGTCACGGTAGAGCGCCACGAGGAGGGGGGCGGCGGCGCCGAAGACCAGCGAGAAGGGCATGGCAGCGCTGCGGACCGCGCCTAAGTGACGGCGACCGAAGAAGCCGGCCCAGATGACTTCCTGAATCGGGATCATGCCGCCCCAGCCGATGCCGAGGAGGAAGAAGCCGAGCGTTGCCCACGCCAGCGAATCGAACGCCAAGGCGGCGACGATCAAGAGCAGGGAGCTGCCGGTGACCGCGCTGCCGAGGGCGCCGAGGGGTTTGGCTTGCAGGCGGTCGATGAAGAATCCCCAGATGGGCTTGGCCAGCATGGCCGGGATGGAGGTGACGACGATCATCTGCGCCGCCAGCGTCGGCGTGAAGCCCTCGTCGTCGAGCCACGGCATGGCGTGCAGGAGCACGACGACGATGTTGATGGTGAAGAGGCCAAAGGCGCCGATCAGGGCATAGAAGGCGAAGCTCTTGAGCGCTTGTCGTCGGGTCATGGAACGGGCGTAGTCCGCTTCGGCGATTGCGGTGCGGCCGGCCGCCGCATCGGCTGCGGTCCTGCCGTCCGGCAACAGGCCGTGATCCTCCGGCGCCCTGCGCGCGAACAGCGCCACCGGTGCCGCCACGACGAACGACGCCAGCGCCAGAGCCTCCCACGCGGCACGCCATCCCCAGGCTTCGATGGCCCAGGTGACTGCCGGCGTCACGCAGATGCCGGCGAAGGAAACCCCCATCGCTGCGAGCGCCACGGCGAAGCCGCGCCGTTCCACGAACCACTTGGCGAGGGTGACGTTCACCACCAGATTGCCCATGAGGCCAGCGCCGGCGGTGAGCAGCACGCCGTTGACGACGATCCATCCAGCCAGTGTTTCGGTGCTGCCGAGCAGCCACAGCGACGCGGAGCATACGCAGGCGCCGAAGAGCATGAAGCGACGGCCGCCGTGGCGGTCCACCAGGGCGCCGATGAGGAAGCCGACCCCAGCCATCACGAACATGCCGAGGGAGCGCGGAATCGTGTATTCGGCACGGCTCCAGCCGAGTTCCTCCACCATCGGCGCCATGAAGGGCCCAGCGACGTAGTTGGTGACGCCCACGGCGACGAGTTGCGTGACGAAGGCGACGGCGATGAGCCAGTAGCCGTAGTAGATGGGGCTGGAGGTGCGTTTGGGCATGTTGGGGGCCAGGAGCCTTCAGCCGGGGAAGCATCCCCGACCGCTGACGCGTAAGGAAGTACCGGCAATTCCCCCATCGCTGGGGGCGTACTTCCAAGCAAGGAACCTTGGATCAAGTCCATTGGTGGGGCGGACCGCCCGTGGTCGGCGCGCGCCCCCCTTTCGCAGAAACCTGGCGGTTTCTGCGACTCCGCCCAAGGTGGGGAGTGGAAGGCGGAGGGGGGCCGTCACCTCCGCCACGGAGGGAGTGATTAGGAGGAGCCGGGACCGACAGGGAGGCACGTGCTTCTTCGGCGGGGAGAGGCCGCGCCACCACTCCTTGATCCGGGCTAGCCGCCCAGGCGGTAGCGGAGCTTGATGACCAGCATGTCCACCAGCGGGTCGGTGAAGGCGTCCCGGTACAGTTCGCCGAAGCCGTCGCGGGGTCTTGCCGTCGGGTCGTTCAGGTCGTAGGCGTTGGCGAGGTTGCTGCCTCGGTTGTACACCACGAAGAGGTCCGAAAGCGGGGCGATCTGCCAGCGGTAGCGGAGCTGCATGGTGAGTTGGCTGATGGTGAAGTCGTCGGTGGCTTCGCCTTCCGGTCGCGTGCGCGGTTGCAGGCAGTCCTCGCCTGAGACGATTTGCAGCAGTTCCTGCTCCTCGGCGCGGATGCCGGCCCACTGCATGGTCAGGCGCAGTTGCTGGCGGGCGGAGAGGAAGTAATCCACGGCCAGGCGCGGCTGCACGTCGGAAGCGCGGAAGGTGGCGAAGTCGGCATCGTTCCACACATAGCGCAGCCAGCCATCGCGCTCGCGATACTGCAGGTCGAGATCCAGCGAAAATCGATCCATGGGCTTCAGCGTCACGCCGAGCGCGACGGTGTAGCTCATGCCGCCCAGGTCTTCGCTCATCGCCACCGCCTGGGCGCTCCAGGCTACCTGCCGGCTGCTGTCGGTGCCGAAGGCGATCTCCAGGTTGGCGCGCTGGTCGATGCGGTAGGTGCCGTTGCCGCGACTTTCCAGATCCTCCCAACGCCTTGGGAAGTAGCGCAGCGCCGTGCGCAGCTCGTTGCGGTTGTTGAAGGTCAGCGTATTGAGCAGGAACGTCCCCGTGCGCGTGTTCTGTCCCTCGGCGTTGAGCCAGTGTGCAGTGGAGAACATGGTGCTGAGCCGCCGCAGGCCGAACACGTTCGGGCGGATCAGTGCCAGGGAATAGAAGCCGCCGAAGTTGTCGTTGCGCTCGAGGAAGCCGACGTCGTTGATGTCGAGGTTCTCGTCCACGAAGTCGAGGCGGATGCCATGCTGAAGCCCGCGTCTTTGGGTGTAGTAGAGGTCTGCCCAGCCGCCGTAGCCCCGCTGGCTCTCGTTCATGCCTTCGTCGCACTTGCGGGTTCGGGCCATGCCGTCCGGCGACGGCGTGCAGCGAATCTCGCTCGCCAAGGTCTGCAGTTCGGCGCGAATCTTGCCGTCCGAGCTCAGGTATTGCGCGTCCAGCCCATGCACCGTGGCGGAGCGCAGCGGATGATCGACATGGGTGCCGATGTAGCCGAGCGCCTGGCGGGCGTTGCCGACGTTTTCGTAGAGCACTCGCATCACGCCGAAGTTGCGGCCGTCGCCACGCACGTGGATGTCCTGCGTCGTGCCGAGACTGTCGGTGACCGTTGCCTTCAGCACCGGCTCGTCCTCGACGGCGGCGAGCACGCCGTAGCGTACGGCGCCGGTCTGGCCGGTGATCTTGGCCGCGCCCAGGAGGTCGGTCGGCTGCGACAGGCGATGGGGGGCCACGTCCAGGTCGTCCGGGTATTCCATGGTGGCGGCGCCGCCGATGCGGCGGGTGTTGAGCACGCTTGACGGGGTGCGCTGGAACGAGGACATCGTGCGTCGCGAGCCGCCGCTTTCCGCACTCATGCCGGAGTTGCTGTCGCCGCCGGGACGAGGTGTTGCGGAACGGCCTGAGGTGGCGAAGATCTCGCTGCCCTCGAGGAAGAACAGACGCTTCTCCGGGAAGTACGTCTCCCGCGCCGTGAGGTTGATCACCACGTCGTCGGTTTCCACGGCGCCGAAGTCCGGCAACACCGCCGCAGTCACCTGGAAGTCCGACGATGGGCGCCAGAAGACATCCACGCCGGCGTTGAACGTCTCGCCTCCGTCGGCTGCATTCGCGGCGCCGGAGATGTAGGGATAGGCTTCGAGTTGGTCTTTCGGCACCACCCCGGACAAGGACATCGGCTGCAAGGCCGACATGAACCGCGCCACGGTGCGAGGCAGCGCCGGCCACCCCCAGCGCTCGTCGAGATGCGCCACCTTGCGGGTCGCATAGAGGCCCATCACGCGGTCTCCGGCGGGGCGCGGCATCGACATCATCGACCACGGCAGGAAGAGCTCCACGCTCCAGCCGTCGTCCAGCTCCACCGTGGCGCTGTCCCAGGGGCCGTCCCATTCCCGCGAGTAGTTGCGTTCCGGCGCAACCTTGCCGTCCATCACCGAACCGCCGAGGTTGACGCTGAACCAGTAGCCATAGAGACCCTCACCGGAGGTGTCCAGCGTGAGCCCCCAGCTGTCGCGGTTGATGAACTCGTCGCGCGAGGAGAGGCGGGCGATGAGCGTGTCCGGTGGCTGCTCGTTCCACACGCCCACATAGAGGCCGCGGTCGGTGTAGAAGTATCGGGCGACGGTGCGGAAGCTAGCTGGCGTGAGGGTATCTGGCTCGACGACCGTCATGTTGTCGTAGCCGGGAATGTCGTCCCAGATGGCCTCGTCGAGCCTGCCGTCGATGGTCATTTCGGCGCTGTCCAGGCGCGGCACGACGATGGCATCGCCGTCCGCTTGCAGGCGGAGGTCACGACCTGGCGCAGGTGGCGTGCCCTTCTCATCGGGCTCCTCGGGCGTGGCGGCCACGGCGGCGGAGGGCGCTTGGGGTGCTGGCTCGTCCTCGGCGGCGGCTTGCGCCTGTGGCTGCGCCGGCATGGGCTGTTCTGCAACTTGCGTCGTCGTCGGTTCGACCTCGGGCGCATCCGTCCAATACCAGACCGCGGCGATCCCAAGCGCTCGCGCCTGCGCCATCAACGCCCGCGTCTCGGCCTCGTCCCCCGATGCGGAGATGACACGATGCACGCGCCCGCGATCGGTATCCACCGCCACGACCCGGACGCCGAGCTCCGGATGCCGGGAAAGCTCGGTGCAGAACCGCTCGGCATTGACCCGAGCCTGGAAGCTGCCGAACACCGCCGCGGCGGCAAACGCCTCACTGCCAAGCCACATCGCCACACCGGCCAGGACGGCCGGCAACACCCGCCTCATGGCCCCTCCTTCGTTGATTGCCGACGCTTGCAAGGACAGGTCCGCCGTGTCTGGATATTCCCAGGCGCTCGGAGACCAACGCCCCGCCGCCTACCCACTTGGACTGACGGCACATTGGTCGAGTTTTGGTTCATCGGTTTAGAGCCCCCTCTCGACTCTGGTCACGTGGCCGCGATGAGCAGCGACGAAGATAAGGATCGACGACGTTCTTGCCCCTGCGCTGTCCGACTGCCAGCCTGGCTCGGGCGGTCAGCCTCTACGCGCGCCAGCATTGTCGAGCTGCACCAGATCGGACCGACAGGGTGTCGGCCCCGAACGGCTCCGCTTCCAAAGCGCGGCGTCGCCGGCGCTCCTGCCTTTTGGCGTACCCCGGGTGCGGCGGTCGTCGCGCCTCGTCACTCTAACGTCCGTTCCTGCTGGAACGACGTCCGCCAATTTCGCGCTTCCAAGTCCCTTCACCTCCACTTCGGAGCATATTCGATTCAGCCGTGCCTTGCCCGCTGCCGGAGTCCCCAGGTGCAGCTTCCCTGCGCCATCGGCCTCGTTCGGACGAACGCAGCTGGTGCGGCACAACGGAGCAGAACGCGCCATTGAGGCTTGTCGAGGCAAGCATCAGCGGTGGTGCAAGGAGGTGCCACCGACGGCCAACCACCTCGCAAGGCTCTGGTAAGGTCCGTCGGCGCGTGGTACGCCACCGAAGGAACCTTGGGCTTCCGCGATGTCCCCAGGTGAGGAGCGATCGGCGCAGCAGGCCCCTCCCAATCACTCTCCCCTTGGGGAGGCGAGGCGCGGGCTTCATCTGTGCGACCGCAGGTTCTAAGGTCCGGTCGGGGGCGCTTTGCGGCGCTATCCGCCGCGCCGCGCGTGCCGAGGTCTTGTCGGCCGGATTCGTGAATGGAGGACGACGATGAACGACGCTCGAACGAGGGGGGTTGAGCCGGGGAGGAGGCGCCTTGCATTGGGACTCACGTCCGTCATCGGTCAAGAGGACGGCAGCGTGATCGAGGTCTTCCCTGATGATCCGAGAGGGTGCTCAAGCGGCCAGGGGACGAGCATCTGCGAGACGAGGTTGCGGGGCTCCTTGATGACGACGCAGATTGAACGATTGCTGCATGTGGTGACGGGGCCGTCTGGTGCCGGCAAGTCCTCGTTCTGCAAGCAGCAGGCGGACTGGGAGCACCGCCTCTACAACCTCGATTGGGCGCGCTTGCGTGGCGGCGTTCACGACAGCGCAGCTCGGGAGCGCGCCTGGCGCGAGATTGTTGGCGAACTGCGGGCGCAAATGGAGGCGGAAGCGTCGCCGATCGCGCTGGATCACATTCTGGACACGGGAGCCATCGAAGAGGTGATCGAGCCGGCGAGAGCTTACGGCTACCGCGTCCATCTCACCATCGTCTGTCCCGGCGGCCCAGACATCTGCATCGTGCGGGTCGCCAGGCGCAGACGCGAGGGTGGGCATGGACGTTCCCCCGCCACGATCCGGCAGCTATATGACGACGCGCTCCTCGTTGCTGCCGAAGCCAGCGCCACAAGAACCGTTGCCTTTCGGCAACGCTTCTTGGCCCAGCCCAAGCCGTCCTGTCACCCTGTCGGCATTCGGCCAGCTTGCGCCGTCCGAAGTCCGACAGGCTGCTAGTCTTCTTTGCGAGCGGACGACATTCCTGGACAGCAGTGACCACGATCTACGCGTCGTGGCCACCTCCGAGGATTCCCGCCTTGCGTATGCCGGTGAGCCACGGCCCGGATGGGTAGAGACATACTTTGGCCGCAACGGATAGCGGCGGTCAGTGCAGGATGGAAGAAACCGAAGGGTTCTTCGGAGGGGGTAGGCCAGTAGGCCACGCTGGGCCTGGCCGTGGTGGGTTGCGTTATGGTTTGCAGTCTTGAGGAAGGGCGACGCATCGCCCAGGGGGGAGTACATGAAACGCCTTTTCTGGCCGCTTGCACTGCTGGCGGCGGGGTTGGGTGCGCCGGCGCTGGCGTCCGACGATGCCGATCGATGCCGCAACCTCGTGCGGCTGACGGACCTGTCGCACGCCATCGAACCCGGAATCTTCGTGGAGGCGACCGAGCAGCAGCCGGCGCACTGCCGCGTGCGGGGCGTCGTCAACCGGGCGATCCGGTTTGAGGTGACGCTGCCCGAGGACTGGCACGGCCGCTTCATGTTCACCGCTGTCGGTGGTGCTGCCGGAGTGATCGGCGACGTTACCAGCCTGCTGCCGAAGGGCTTCGCCATGGCCTCTACGGACACCGGCCACGAGGCGGTGGACGGCAACGCCTATCTGACGCAGCCCGAGGCGCTCATCGACTACGCCTATCGAGGTGTTCACCTCTCGACCCAGGCGGCCAAGGGCATCGTCAGCCATTACTACGGCCGCGACATCGACTATGCCTACCTGCAAGGCTGCTCCAACGGCGGGCGCGCCGCCATGCTGGAAGCGATTCACTTCCCTGCCGACTACGACGGCATCATCGCCGGGGCGCCGGCGTTTCGCTTCATCGAGTTCATGCCTTGGGCGGTGACGATGGATCGGGCGCAAAGAGCCGGACCGCTGACGGACGAAGCGCTTGTGCTTCTCGACAATGCGTCGCGGGAAGCGTGCGACCTTCTCGATGGCATTGAGGACGGCGTCATCGGCGACCCCCGGCAGTGCGATCCGGAGACGTTCCTGCCGGACCTCGCCTGCGCCGACGGTGAATCGGACGGCTGCCTCGGCGCCGCGCAAATCGACACCGCCCGGACCGTCTATGGCGACCTCGTCGATGCCGACGGCAACGTGGTCTCGCCGGGCGTGCCGCCGGGCGCCGAAGCCGCCGGCGACTGGCGCGCGTGGCTGCTGCCCAACGAGGAACTCGCCGGCGGCAACTCCATCGTCGGATTGGTGGGCGAGATGCTCACCCTGCTCATGCGCGAGGATCCGACCTTCGACCTCGCCGAGTTCGATCCAACGGACCAGGCGAGGATCGCCAACGTGGTGTCGCCATTGGACGTCCCCTCCGGCGATCTCGGCGAGTTCCAGGCGAGTGGCGGCAAGCTCTTGATGTACCAAGGCTGGAACGACGTTCCGCTGCGTCCGCAGCGGGCCCTCGACTATCTTGCCGACGTCGAGCGCCATGCCGGCGGCGCCTCCGAAGCTGCCGATTTCTTCCGCCTGTTCATGTCTCCTGGGATGGTGCATTGCGCCGGCGGCCCGGGTGCGTGGCAGGCCGACTATGTGGAGCCGCTGGTGCGCTGGCGGGAGGAAGGCATCGCCCCGGAGCGCATCATCGCGGCGCAGCCTGGCCCGGTGCCGATGGCGCACATCCGCCCGGACGAGCGCGTCGGGCAGACGCGACGCTTCACGCGCCCGATGTGTCCGCATCCGCAGTTCGCTCAGTACCGAGGAAGTGGGGATGTGAACGACGCGGCGAACTTTGACTGCGTGGCGCCGGAGTAGGACTTCCTGGCTGGGGGCTGGGAAGAGGAAGGCTCCGACCGCCGCAGGTTTCCGGCGTGCCAGCCCCCTTCCCCAATGGCCTCTGGCTTCTTCGGAGAGGCGACCGAGAGGGCTGCGCCTTAAGGATCAGGCGCCTGCGTGGGCGCAGGTGCCGTGCTTGATGTGGTGTTCGAAGTCTTCGCGGAAGTACTTGAGGGCGCTTTGCAGGGGTTCCATTGCGCCGGGGGCGTGCAGGCAGAAGGTGTTGGTGGGGCCGCCGATGAACTGGGCATTGCGGGCGAGGATGTCGAGGTCGCCTTCTTGGCCGCGGCCTTCGAGAATGTCGATCAGGAGCGATTCCACCCACGGCAGCCCTTCGCGGCACGGGGTGCAGAAGCCGCACGATTCCTGGGCGAAGAAGTGCTCCAGGTTGCGGCACATGTCCACCGGGCAGATGGAGTCGTCCATGACGATCATGGTGCCGGTGCCCATGCGGCTGCCGGCCGCCTGGATGGCGCCGTAGTCCATGGCGAGGTCCAGGTGTTCCTCCACCAGAAAGTCGGTGGATGCCCCGCCGGGCAGGAAGCCGCGCAGCTTGTAGCCTTCCTGCATCCCGCCGGCGTGCTGCTCGATGATCTCGCGCACGGTGGTGCCGATGGGCAGTTCCCAAAGGCCTGGCTTGTTCACCCTGCCGGAGACGCCATAGAGCTTTGTGCCGGCATCGTCGGTTGCGCCCAGATCGTGATACCACTCGGCGCCGTTGCGGATGATGCCGGGCACGTTGCAGAAGCTCTCGACGTTGTTGACGATGGTGGGGCGTCCCCAGGCGCCGCTCGCGGGAGGAAAGGGCGGCTTCTGCCGCGGCTGCGCTCGCTTGCCTTCGAGCGCGTTCAGGAGTGCGGTTTCTTCGCCGCAGATGTAGCGCCCGCCGGAGCGGTGGATGCGCAGGTCGAAACTGGTCTCGGTGCCGAAGATGTTGCGTCCCAGATAGTCCTTGGCATAGGCGTCGGCGATGGCGCGTTCGAGTTCGGCGCCCGGCTCGTGGTACTCGCCGCGCAGGAAGACATAGCCCTGCTCCGCGCCGATGGCGTGGGCGCCGATGATCATCCCCTCCACCAGAACGTGGGGGTTGTAGGTGATGAGATAGCGGTCCTTGAAGGTGCCGGGTTCCATCTCGTCGGCGTTGCAGACCAGATACTTCAGGCCAATGTCTGGCCCCTGTGGCACGAAGCTCCACTTCATGCCGGTGGGGAAGCCAGCGCCGCCACGGCCGCGCAGGCTGGCGTCCTTGACGAGATCGATCACGTCGCCAGGCGCCATCTCGGTGACGGCCCGCCGGGCCGCGTCGTAGCCGCCGTGGGATTGGTAGTCGTCGATGCCGACCCGGCCACCCACCGCGTCGATGATGCCAATCAGGGGGCGAACGTCATCCATGATTGCAGGCGTTCCTTGTGGTGTACGGGCGTAAGCGCGTGGCGCGAAGGCTTGCCGGAGCTACTCGAAGCGCGAGAACACGGCGTCGAGATCGTCGCCATCGGCGGGGCCGATCAGCTCCTCGTCGATCATCAGCGTCGGCGCCCGGTCGCAGGCGCCGAGACAGACGATGGGCAGCAGCGTGAAGCGGTCGTCTTCGGTGGTCTCGCCGAGACGGATGCCGAGGTGCTCCTCGATGCGCTTGCGCAGGCCATCCGCGCCCATGACGTAGCAGGAGACGCTGTCGCACACCATCACGACATGACGCCCCACCGGCTGGCGGAAGATCAGGTTGTAGAAGGTGGCGACGCTGTCGAGTGCCTCCACCGACATGCCGAGCAGGCGGGCGATGGCGGCAAGGCTCTCGTCGGAAATCCAGCCGCGCCGCTTCTGCACGATCATCATGGCGTCGATGGCCACCGACTGCCGGTCCGGCAGATGCATGCACTCGTGCTCGATCTCTTCGATCTCTTCGTCGGCAAGCACCTGCACGAGGGAGTCCGAAGCTTGCTGCGCTGCCTGACTCATGGCGCGGCGACCCGCATCGACACTGACAAGCTGATTTCGATCACAAGCCCCTCACGGCCTTCGCTTCCCCAAACGGGCTGGCAGGCGCCACCGCGCAAGCCGCGCACCATACTCGCCACCCTCTGCCCAGGCAAGGCGCTAGAACGGCCGTGCCTCCACCGTCCGCGCTCCCTCCACCGGCTGGCAGGTCCACTCCCACTGCATTTCGTCGCCGTCCATTGCCACATTGCGGCACTGGGTGCCCTCGTCGATGAAGTGGCAGCGCAGGCTCCTGAGGCGCAGGCTCGCGCCGGGGTTGTTCGGCTGCATCCGGCAAGCTACCCGGTGGCGCAAGTTGCCGTATTGCGAGCGGTAATCGGCCACGATGGCATCCACCGCCTGGGGCGTGAAGCGGGCCGGAAGCCGGGCCTTGGACTCGGTGAAGAACTGCGAGATCGAGTTGGTCGTCTTGGGCATTGCAGCCACGCCGAGCCAGCCGATTCCGGTCTCGATGTCTGCGGGGACGCCGCCCCGACCGTGCAGGAGGATGTCGGCGGCCGAGGCCTGCGCCCACTTGAAGCCGCGCTTGGCGGCGACGAGAAGCAAGGGCAGCGCCTCCTTGTAGCGTCCTTCCCGATACAGCTCGGAGCCCCGGCTGGCGGCGTCGTACACCTGGGAAATGAACTGGCCGCTCGGAATCTGGCCAATCTCAGGTGCCGGGGCGGTGATGAGCGGCGCGGTGACGACCACCTCCTCCACGTCGCTGCCGTATTCGTCGGCCTCGGTGCCGGGGTCGTCGATGAAGCGGCAGCGCAGCTCCTCGACGACGTTGCCGTGCAGTCGGCACGTCACCCGATGCACCGTGCTGTCATAGGCGGAGCGGTAGGCGTCGGCCACTCGTGCCGCAACGGGCTTGTGGTCGGGGGGCAGCTCTGCCAGCACTCGCTGGTAGTAGGCCTCGATGCGCGGCAGGGTCACCGGTGCGGCGGCCACGGCGAGCCAGCCTATGCCGGCTTGCGCATCGCGTGGCACGCCACCGCGCCCGTTCAGGAGGATGTCGCCCAGCGAGGCCTGCGGCACCTTCATTCCGCGCTCGGCGGCCGCGGCCAGGTGCGGCATGGCTTCGGCGTAGCGCCCCTCGTCGTACAGGCTGCCGCCGCGTTCCGCGGCCGCGTAGATCGCGGCGATGAACTCTGGGCTCGGAGCGCTGCCTGGCGCCGGTGGCGTGGGTGCGTCCGTGGGCGGAGCGTCTTGTGCCGTTGCCGCCGGCCAGATGGCCTTGGCGAGCAACGCCGCCGCCAGGGCAGCGAATCGCGTTCGGCAGCGCTTGTCCCTGCGCGTCTTCAAGGCAAGCGGAACGCCGTGAGTCGCGCGGGTTCGAGTCCGGCGCCGGTGGCGAGCACGATGAACTGTCGGCCGCCGGCGAGGTAGGTCATGGGTGGGGCCGAGAGGTGTCCGCCTTGCACGGGGTGTTCGGAGACCAAGGCGCCGGTGGCCTTGTCGAGGATGCGCAGGGTGGTGCCCTGATCGCTGCGGTGGCCGTGGAAGACGAGGTGCTTCGTGACGACGAGGCCCGGCGCGTTGCCGCGTTCGCCGAGGTCGGGCAAATCGAGCTCCTTCAGCAGGGGATGGTCCTTGGGGCCGCGTCCGTTCGCCACCTGCCAGGCAATCTCGCCGGTGTCCAGGTGGTAGGCGGTGATGCTCGACCAGGGTGGCCGAACCACGGGCAAGCCTTCCACGTTGAGCCAGCGGGGCCGCACACCGAAGGCGATGCCGTTGCGCTTCAGGCGCGGCATTTCACTTGCGGTCAGCAGCAGCGGCGAGCGGCGGGAGGCGACGTAGAGCATTCGCGTGTCCGGATCGAACGCCGCGCCGCCCCAGTTGGCGCCGCCGCCCCAGCCGGGCACGGCCAGGGTGCCCTCCGTCGAAGGCGGCACGAAAAGGCCGCCGGTGCGGATGCCTTCGAGCTTCTCGCGGGCGAGGCGTTCGAGTTCCGGCGTGAGGTCGTTGATGTCGTCCTCGGCCAGGCCCTGCATTTCGAAGGGCGGCGGCCAGGTGGGGAACGGTTGGGTGGGCGACGCCTGCTCGCCTGCCAGGGCGCTCGGCGGCACAGCGCGTTCCTCGATGGGCCACAGCGGCTCGCCGGTCAGGCGGTCGAAGACGTAGAGAAAGCCCACCTTGCTCACCTGCGCCACCGCCTTCACCGGCTTGCCCTGCATCACGATGTCCGTCACCACCGGGGCGGCCGGGAGGTCGTAGTCCCAGATGTCGTGATGCACGGTCTGGAAGTGCCACCTGCGCTCGCCGGTGCGGGCGTCCACGGCGACGACGGAGGTGCCGAAGAGGTTGTCGCCCGGTCTCATGCCGCCGTAGAAATGGCTCGACGGCGCGCTCACCGGCAGGTAGGCGATGCCGAGTTCGACGTCGCAGCTCATCATGGTCCAGACGTTTGTGTTGCCCATCCAGCGCCACGACTCCTCGCCCCAGGTGTCATTGCCGAACTCGCCTTCCTGGGGGATGGTCTTGAATGTCCATGCCTGTTCGCCGGTCTTGACGTCGAAGCCGCGCACGTCGCCCAGGGGAATGTTGGTGCGCCAGTATTCCTGGGAATGCGAGTTGTCCGCCGACTGATTGCCGAGGACGACGATGTCGCCGCAGAGCGCCGGAGCGTAGTTCCACGTGCTTGCGTTGCGTTCAAGCGGCCGGCGCAGTCCGCGGGTGAGATCGACTCGGCCTTGGTCGCCGAAGTCGACGATGGGCTCGCCGGTCTCCGCCGAGAGGGCGACGAGCCAGCCGTCGCTGGTGACGAGCAGCACGCGGCTGCCTTCTTCGCCCTTGTGGTAGGCAAGGCCGCGGGTGGAGAAACCGAACACGGGCGGGCGCGGCCCGTCACCGGTGCCGGGATCGTAGGCCCACAGCGTCTCGCCCGTGATTGGGTCGAGGGCGGCCACCGCCGAGAACGCGGTGCGCACGAACAGCCGCCCTTCCACCATGAGCGGCGTCGCCTTGAAGCCGTCCGGTGTCTTGCGGCGGTTGGCGCCGCCTACGTAGCGATGGTTGTCGAAGGCTTCCCACACCCAGGCCACGGCGAGGTCGCCGGCGTTGGCGGCGGAGACCTGATCCAGGGGCGAGTATTTCTGGGCGCGCAGGTCGCCGCCGTAGGCGGGCCAATCGCCGTGTTTCGTCGTGTAGTCCACGGGCCGGGAGCGGTCGCCAGGTTGGGGCTCGAGCTGCGGAAGCGTCGTGCTCTCGGCTTCGGCTGGCGGCGGGGCCGTGGGCCCCGCAACCATCTCCTCGCGAGCGGCGAGCCAGGCCACATCGACTTTCTTGGCCCCGCGCCGTTCCCGCTCGGCAACCAGCCACAGGCCGCGTTCGTTGTTCGCCTCACCGCCCTGGGGCGACAGATGGCAAAAGCTGCAGTCCCTGGCGCCGTATTCGAGGGCTGGCACGAGCAGCTCGGGACTGGCGCCTGCGGTAGCCGCAAGGAGGGTGCCGAAGCAAGCAGCCAGTCCTGTGCCGGGGCCTCGCTGGCGAGAGGACATCGTGGCCTCCTTGCGCGCCGCCGGGCGCGTTCTGGCTGGAACCTGGGTCACCTGCCTTGTCCCGTTGGCTTTGGCGGCGTGATCGGAGTTCGCGGGGCCTGCGCCCCTCGTGGCCGCGTCGAAGCGACTGCGCTCAAGAACCTTCCCCCGCACTTTCTCCTGCCGTCCCTGGCTCCGCGGCCTCGACCTCCGCAGCCTCCGCCCTCGCCGCCAGCGTCCGGTCGATGATGTACTGCCGAACCAACTCCGCCTCTTCCTCGGTCACCGCGTCGGCGAATGCCTCCATGCCCCGGTCTCGATACAGCCCGCCCCGGACGATGGCCTGGAAGCGCTTGTGGGTCTCTTCCGTCATCAGGCGCAGGTCGGCGTTGACGGTGCCGACTGCGCCCATGCCGTGGCACCAGAAACAGACGCGGTTGTAGATGCGGCGACCCTCTTCCACCTCGTCCGCGCTGGCGGTCAGAGGCGGGGGTTCGGGGATGTCCACCTCCGGCGCGGTGGGTTCGGGAATCACCGCGTCGCCGCCGAGCCGGAACACCAGCAAGCGGCCATCGTTGTAGCGGTTGCGCACGCCCCCGGCGGCCAATGTGGCCACGTACTGCACGCCATCGATGGCGTAGGTGATGGGAGCCGCATCGGCGCTGCCATAGGTGTCGAACTCCCACAGCAGCTCGCCGTCGTCGGTGTCGAAGGCGGCGAACTGGCCGTCGCCGTCGCCTTGGAACACCACGCCGCCAGCGGTGGCAAGCACGCCGCCATTGTAGGGTGTGGCGCGCTCGACGCTCCACGCCTCCTCTCCGGTGAGTGGATCGAACGCCTTGAGATAGCCGTGCATTTCCGGCGCCGGCGGCCCGCCTTCGGGCGGCCCGAAGTCCACACCAAGGCTCATGCGGGTGGGGCTCAGTTCCCACTCCCCGGTTTCCACGAACCCCTTCGGCAAGGAATAGAACGCCGCCATGTCCTGCACGGCGAAGTAGGCGATGCCTCGTTCGGCGTCCACCGACATCGGCTGCCAGCTATGGCCGCCGGCGTTGCTCGGCCACACCCACTGCGGCGCCACGTCGTATTGCGTGTCCGGATTCTCCACCGGGCGGCCGGTTTCGAGGTCCACATGCGTGGCCCAGTTCAGCCGCACGTAGGGATTGGCGCGCAGGAGCTGGCCGTTCTCGCGATCAAGCACATAGAAGAAGCCGTTCTTCGGCGCCTGCAGCAGCACCGGTCGCGTCACCCCGCCCACGTCCATGTCGAGCAGCGCAATGTCCTGGGCGGCGTTGAAGTCCCAGTTGTCGGCCGGCGTCGCCTGATAGAACCACTTCATGCGCCCGGTGTTGGGGTCCAGCGCCATGATGCCGCCGAGAAAGAGGTTGTCGCCGCCTTCGGGGGAGCGAATCTTGCGCGGCCACGGGGCGCCGTTGCCGGTGCCGAACAGGAGTTGATCGAATTCGGCGTCATAGACGATGGCGTTCCAGACGGTGCCGCCGCCGCCGAACTTCCACCACTCGCCGGTCCAGGTCTCGGCGGCGGCTTCGAGTTCCGGATGCTCGAAGGGCTTGGACGGATCGCCCGGCACGACGAAGAAGCGCCATGCGAGTTCGCCGGTGTCGGCGTCGTAGGCGGAGAGGTAGCCACGCAAGCCGAACTCGGAACTGCTCTGGCCGATGAAGACCTTGCCGGCGGCGGCTCGGGGCGCACCGGTGATGGTGTAGGGATTGCTGTGGGTGGGCGGAATGTGGCCGAGATCGACGCCGTCGGTGGTGTCCACCTCCCATGCCTTCTCGCCAGTGGCCAGGTCCACCGCCACCAGGCGGGCGTCGAAGGTGGCGAGATAGAGCCGGCCGCGATAGGCGGCCATGCCCCGGTTCACCGCGCCGCCGCAGCAGGAGTAGCGCATGGAGCGCTTGTCGGTTTCGGGATCGAAGCGCCAGATCTGCTCGCCGGTGGCGGCATCGAGGGCATAGGCGACGCTCCACGGATCGGTGAAGTACATCACGCCGTCGATCACCAGCGGCGTGGACTGCATTCGGTGTCGATTGCCGAGGTTCCGGTACCAGGCGAGGCCCAGCTCGCCGATGGTGTCGCGGTTGATGTCGGTGAGGCTCGAGAAGCGGCGCTCGTTGTAGTCCTGCCCGTGCGCCAGCCAGCTTCCGGGCTCCGCCTCCGCGGCGGCGAGGATGCGGGCCTCATCCACCCAGCCGGCGGGAGTTGCCGTGACTTCGAGCTCCGGCTGCGCCGCCGGCGGCTCGGAGCAGGCTGCAGTCAGGAGCAACGCCGCAAGCGCAGTCACGCGAAGCAATGGTCGAGCCGGCGACTCCTGCATGGACACCCTCCATTCCCCTCTGGCGTGAGCCATCGTAACGCCATTCGACGCGCCCATAGAGGGGCTGCGCCCAAGAGAATGCAATGCGGAAAGACGAGGCGTCGTCCCGTATCGAGAACCGCCAGGTTTCCCGGAGGAGGAAGCGCCACCCAGGAGCCGGCACCCGATCCCCATTCATGCGGCGCAAGCCCCAAAAGCCGGTATTGTGGGAGCTGGAGCCCGCTTGAGCCGCCAGAAGGCGCCGTTGCCCTTGATCGCCCACGACCGTCAGTCCCGCATCGAACGCAGCCGACGCTGGGCATTGGCTCATGCCAAGGTGGCGCGCAAGCGGATTGGCCGCTGGCCACGCTATGTGCCCTTGATCGACGTGGCGCGGGAGTACCGGCGCGACGACCTGCCGCACGATCTCGTGGCCGGATGCGTGCTGGGGGTGGTGACGGTGCCCCAGGCCATCGCTTATGCCTTCCTCGCCGGGCTGCCGGCGCAGGCGGGGCTCTATGCCTGTCTGTTGCCGATGGTGCTGTATGCCGTGTTCGGTTCTTCGCGACAGTTGGTCGTGGGACCGGTGGCGGTGGCGGCGCTGATGGTGGCGGCGGCGCTCGGCGAACACGCGCCGGCCTATTCGAACCGCTATGCCGAGATTGCAACCATCCTGTGCCTGCAGGTGGGCATCCTGCTGTGGCTGCTGCGGGCGTTCCAGATGGGCGGCATCGTCAACCTGCTGAGCCATCCGGTGATCACCGGCTTCATCAATGCGGCGGCGGTGGTGATCATCGTCAGCCAGCTAGCGGCTTTCACGGGCGTTGTCCCCGCAGGTGGCGGCAGCGCCGTGGAGCAGGCAACCCGACTTTGGGAGGCGTTGCCGGAGGCGGACCTCAAGGCGGTGGGCATTGGCCTTGCCAGCCTGGTGGTGATCTGGATCGTTCGCCACTACGGCCGGTTCGTGGGCAAGTGGGTTGGCGACAGTCCGATCCGGCGCGCAGGCCCGATGGCGGTGGTGCTCCTTGCCACGATCTTTGTCGCTGCCGTCGGCATCGACGTGGAGACGGTGGGGCATGTGCCGGCGGGGCTGCCGTCGCTGGCGCTGCCGCCGCTGGAACTGGCGCTGTGGTGGGACCTTGCGCCGAACGCCGCGCTCATCGCGCTGGTGGCATACGTCGAGAGCTATTCGGTGGGCAAGACGCTGGCATCCCGGCGTCAGCGCCGCATCAACAGCAATCAGGAGCTCATTGCCCTGGGCGCGGCCAACGTGGGGGCTGCGCTGACCGGCGCCTACCCGGTGGCGGGGAGCTTTTCGCGCTCCGGGGTCAACTTCGCCGCCGGTGCCCGGACGCCGGTGAGCACGCTGGTGTGCGCGGTGGTGGTGGCGGTGACCGTGGCTTGGCTGACGCCGCTCTTTCGCTATCTGCCCCATGCGGCGCTTGCCACCATCGTCATCGTTTCGGTGTTTGGGCTGTTCGAATTCCGCGCCATCCGCGGTCACTGGAAGTTCTATCGGGCGGACGTGTTCACACACTTCGTCACCTTTGCCGGGGTGCTGTTTGCTGGCGTTGAGGCCGGGCTGCTGCTGGGGGTCGTCATTGCCGTGATGCTGTTCGTGCGGCGCTCGAGCCAGCCCCACATCGCTGAACTTGGGCGCCTGGGCGACACCCCGCACTTCCGCAACGTTGAGCGCTTTGAAGTGCAGACCTGGCGGCACGTGAAGGTGGTGCGGGTGGACGAGAGCTTCTATTTCGCCAACGCCAACAAGATCGAGAGCCGCCTGAGCCGCATCGTCGAACGCCAACCGAGGCTGGAACACATGGTGCTGGTATGCAGCGCGGTGAACTTCATCGACACTTCGGGCCTGGAAATGCTGGAACGGCTGAACTTTCGCCTGCGCCGCTTCAACGTGCGTCTGCACCTGTGCGAGGTGAAGGGCCCGGTGCGCGATCAACTGGACACCATCGGCCTGACAGATTGGCTCTCCGGCAAGGTGTACCAAACCACCGACGACGCGCTGTTCGAACTCGCCCGCGACGCTTGACCGGCGCGGCAAGCGATGCAGGGAGGCCATCCTGCCCTCCAACGCGCGACACGAACACCACCCCGAGGGGCCCTCCGTTAGTGGGCGAAGCCCAGATGACGACCGCGTCGTTGACCAACCGTCTGTCGTTCTTCTCGCTCTGTCCTGAAGTAGCCGAGCTCAGGGATCGCATCCAAGCCAAGTTGCCGAGCCTTGGCCATTGAGCCTGGCTCGCATCAAACGTCCTTCCTGGAGCAAGCCGTGAACTCCAGCTCGCCGCGGCGGACCCGGTACGCCCGGTCGAGGCGGGCGTCAGTCCGTCGGCCTGATTCTGGGAGTCATGGGCGCCGACCTGTCCTGCCACCAAGGCGCCGGCAGCGGCTTCGCTTCCGGCCAGATCTGGTTCAGCGTGGAAGCGTCGAAGACTTCGCCGTTTTTCACCACCCATGCGAGCTTCTTTGTTGCCCGCAAGTCCTCGAGCGGGTTGCGGGAGAGGACCACCAAGTCCGCCAGTTTGCCCGCTTCGATGGTGCCGATGTCTTGGGCGATGCCGACGATTTCGGCGCCGTGGCGGGTGGCGGCGGTCAGGGCCTCCAGGTTCGTGAAGCCGCCGCTGGCGACCGCCCAGAGTTCCCAGTGGAAGCCGAGGCCCTGGAGTTGGCCGTGGGAGCCGATGCCGACGCGGCCGCCGGCGCGGGCGATCTTGTGGGCTTGCTGCGCCAGCGGCCGGAAGACGTGCTCGGATTCGTGTGTCCAGGGGCGACGCAGGGTGCGGGCGGCGAGGGCTTCTTCGGGGATGAAGCGGGCCAGCTTCTCGTCGCGCCAGGGGGATTCGCGGGTGTAGAACCAGTTCTCGGCGGATGGGCCGCCAAAGGCGACCAGAAGGGTCGGCGTGGAGGCCATGCCGGCGCGGGCCACGAGTTGCACCACGTCGCGATGCAGCGACAGCAGCGGGAAGTTGTGCTCGTTGCCGGTGAAGCCGTCGATGGCGTGGGTGAGGTCGAGCTTCATGTCGAGCGCGCCTTCGGTGGTCGGCATCAATCCCAGATCCCGGGCAGCCTGGGCAATCCACTGGCGTTGGCGGCGGCTGCCGGCGATGTAGGACTTGAGGTTGCGCACCCGGTAGTGGTTCTTGTAGCGCGCCAGCACGGCGCGCGCATGGCGGCGAGAGGTGAACTCGTTGTCGTTGAAGATGCCGGGGCCGGTGGAGAAGGCGCGGGGGCCCAGCATGAGGCCGGCGTCCACGAGGTCCTGATAGGCGAGGATGTCCACCGTCGAAGGCTGCACGTCGAGACCGGTTGTGACGCCGTAGGCGAGATTGGCGAGGAACGACCAATTCACGAGGTCGGGCAAACGGCGCAGCGGTCGGTAGTGAGCGTGGGCGTCCACGAAGCCGGGAAGGATGGTGTGGCCGCTGGCGTCAAGCACCGTGGCTTCGTCGGGAATGGTCGTGTCTGGGCCGCCAACCGCGACGATGCGGTCACGCTCGACGACGATCACGCCACTTTCGATGGGTTCTGCGTTCGCCGCCATGGTTAGAACGGTGCCGCCCGTGATCGCCAGGGTGCCCTCCGGTCGGTGTCGAGGCAGCCAGACATCGAGCGGCGTGGTGGTCACCGCCTCGTGATCCTCCCGCAGCGGTTCCTCGTCGCCCTTGTCCGCCGACTTCGCGTTTCCCTTCCCTGCCTCGAACTCGATGCTGTCGAGCGCTCGCCGGTGCAGCGTCGCGCCGGCGGTCCAATGCACGGTCTTGCCGTCTGCGCTCCAGCCGAACGAATCCGCGCCCACATCCGTCAGCCGCGCCAACGGCAGCGCCGGCGCGGTGAGGTCCACCTCGGCGTTCTGCAGCGGTATGTTCAGTAGCTCTACAAGGTACAGCTGGTGGGCGTGCAGCACCAGGGCACGCCCGCCGTCCGGCGCGAGGCGGATGTCGGCCACACGCACCTTGTCCTCGGCGCCGTAGATGCCATGCCCCTTCACGGTGATGACCTTGCGCCGGTCGCTGCCGTCGAGGTACATGGAAATGAGGCTGCCGACGCCGCTGTCATAGAGATAGATGCGGTTCGGTTCCGGACCGAAGTGCGGTTCGATCAGTCCCCGGGCCGGGGTGATTACATGTCCCTCATCGCCGCGACGTGACAGGAGCATCACCTCGGAACCTACCGGTGCGCCGAAGTCGTACTCCCGCATGAGACGCTCGTGGGTGGTGGCGCGCAGGACGACGATGTGCTCCCCGGCGGGGGTGAATCGGGGGGCGCTGTAGTAGGCGGGATGTTCGGTGACGCGCCTGGGCTTGCCGCGGCCGTCGCTGCGGATGCGCCAAACGTGGCCGCCCCGCTCTGCTTCCAGTCCGCCCGTGTCCCACGACACATAGGCGATCTCGCGTCCGTCCGGCGACCAGGCAGGTTGGTAGGCGGTCACGCCCGGCTTGGTGAGCGCGCGGGTCTTGCCGCTCGCGAAGTCGTGCACATGCAGCGTCGTGAGGGCGGAGAACGCCGCCCGCTTGCCGTCGGGAGACGGCACCGCGTCGCTTGCCAGCCGTGCCTTCACGGCACCGACCCCGGTGCGGTACGGCGCGTACAGGCTGGGGCCGATCGTCTGCCGGACCTCAACCGTCAGGGGAATCTCGCTGGCCGCGCCGTCGGCCAGGCGAATGCGTGTCAGGCGACCGTTGCGGGCAAGCACGAGATGGCTGTCGTCTGGCGTGAAGGCGTATCCCGGCAGCAGATCCCGGGTGAATCGCGACTCTTGGTCGTCGCGGGTGACCGGGCCCGTGAGCCAGCGGTCCTCGCCGGTTTCGAGGTCTCGCAGCCGGAGCGCGGTGGCGCCGCCGTTCGGTGCCGGAATCCGCGTGCCATAGACGAGCTTGGTGCCGTCACGGGACAGTCGCGGGCGAAGGGCGCTGCCGCGGGCGTTGGTGAGGGTGTCTTCGATGCCGATCTCGATGTCGCGCCGGACGATCTGCCACAGCGGCAGCGTCAGGTCGTAGCCGAAGCCGCCCCGCTTGCTGGCGTAGTAGAGATGGCGGGCGTCCGGCGAGTAAACCGCGCCGAGGGCATTGCTGCGCTGCCTCGCCGGGGTATCCGAGGCCGGCTTGGCGCGGGTGACCCGCACGCCCTTGCCGCCCTGCACATGGTGCGCCCACAGCTCAAACGTGCGCAGCCCCCAGGACGTGCGCGAGACGATCACATGGCTGCCGTCCGGCGACCACGATGGCGAGGCGAATTCGATGCGGTCGCCGCCCCCCGAGAGCTTCTTCGGGTCGCTGCCGTCGGCATCCATGACCCATAGATTCTCGGTGCCGTCGCGGTCCGAGAGGAAGGCGATGCGGGTGCCGTCTGGGGAGAACGTTGGCTGGCTGTCGAAGGCCATGCCGCGGGTGATTGCCTCGGCGCGGCCACCGTCGATGGGAACCGTGTATAGATCGCCGAGGGCCTCGAAGACTATGGTCTCGCCATCCGGGGAGACATCGAGCGACATCCAGGTGACGGCATCGGTCTCGAACGAAACCGTGCGGGCGGCCGCAGGCGCCTCCTCCACCAGGGGGAGTTCGGCGGCTGCAACGAGGTTCGCCGCGAAAGACAGGCACGCCGCCAGCGCCGCCAGAGAAACCCTGTTCGAGACCATCTGGCGCTGTCCCCCGCCGAAGAACCCGGCGGTTTCCTGCGACTTCGCCCCAAGGCAGGAGCGATGGCAGCAAGGGCGCCCGTCCAGGCGCAGTGCCCACGGAAGTTCTTCACGGCCTTGCGTCCGGATGGCTGTCCGTTGCGGCAGGCTCCGCGCCGCCACCTTCAAGCCGCACCCCCAATCTTGCCAACGGCTCGGCTCTCGGCCAGTTCTGCCACGACTCCCTGTACCAAGGCTCCGATTGCGGTCGAAGACGTTCCAGCCGTCCGCGAAGTAGCGCTGAATGCGAGGGCAGTGTGCCGCCACCTTGAAGATCGCCTCGATCACGAAAACGCCGAGGAAGGCTTGGTTGACGGTGTGTAGGTCCTCACCGAAACGGTTCGTGACCGGCGCCCAGATGTCGAGGCGATCACCGCCGCGTTCAGCCGGATGATGCCGGCAATGCCGTGATTGAACCAAGGCGATGCGACGATGCGCGCCGCCTTCGCGGGTGATGGTGCTTGCGCGCCCTGGTGGGCGCGTCGGCAGTTGCTTCGCAACTGCCGGGACTCGATCGTTCCCAGCGCCACAAGAAGCGTTGCCTTTCGGCAACGCTTCTTGCCCCAGCCCAAGCCGTCCTGTCACCCTGTCGGCATTCGGCCAGCTTGCGCCGTCCGAAGTCCGACAGGCTGCCAGGCGTTGGGGTCATGGGGTCGGCAGGTCGCTTCATTCGGGTTCGCGAAAGCCGGCTTCCGCCATGCGCGCGGCGCGGAAGATGGCGCGCCCCTTGTTCATGCTCTCCTTCCACTCCAGCCGCGGCACGGAATCCGCCACCACGCCGCCGCCGGCGTGGATGTAGAGCTTGCCGTCCTTGACGATGGCGGTGCGGATGGCGATGGCCGTGTCCATGTTCCCGCTCCAGGAGAGGTAGCCCACGGCGCCGCCGTAGATGCCGCGCTTCACCGGTTCGAGTTCGTCGATGATCTCCATCGCCCGAATCTTCGGCGCCCCGGAGAGCGTGCCGACGGGCAGCGTGGCGCGCAGCACGTCCATCGCAGACTTGCCCTCGGCCAGCTTGCCGACCACGTTCGAGGAAATGTGCATGACATGCGAATAGCGCTCGACGACGAACTCCTCCGTCACTTCCACGCTGCCGATCTCGGCGACGCGGCCCACGTCGTTGCGACCGAGGTCAATCAGCATCAGGTGCTCGGCGATTTCCTTGGGATCGGACAGCAGCTCGCGTTCCATCGCCAGGTCCTCTTCCTCGGTGTGGCCGCGGCGGCGGGTGCCGGCGAGGGGACGGTTGACGACCATGCCGTTCTCCACGCGGGCGAGGATTTCGGGCGACGAACTGACGATGTGGAAATCGGCGAGGTCCATGAAGTACATGTAGGGCGAAGGGTTCAGACTGCGAAGGGCGCGATAGAGGTTGATGGGCTGCGCCGCGAACGGGATCGACATGCGCTGCGCCAGCACTACCTGCATCACGTCTCCGGCGCGGGTGTATTCGCGAACCCGCTCCACTCCCTGCATGAACGCCTCGCGCCCGAATCCGGAGGCGAAGTCGCTTTCCTCCACGAGTTGATTGGCGGTGGCGGTGTGGATTTCGGCCTTGCACGCGACCAGGCGGGCGGCGCGGGATTCCAGCCGCTCGCGCGCTTCGTTCAGGGTGGCGGGCTTGTCCGCCTCCGCCAGCGTCACCAGCTTCATGCGCCCGGAGACGTTGTCGAATACGATCACGTCGGTGGACAGCATGAGAAGGATGTCCGGCGTCTGCATGTCGTCCGGTGGGGCGCCGCCGGCGAGGCGCTTTTCCACATGGCGGATGGTGTCGTAGCCGAAGTAGCCGACGAGGCCGCCGAAGAAGCGCGGCAGGTCCGCCATGTCTGGCACCCGAAAGCGACATCGATAGTCCTCGATCCATGTCAGCGGATCGTCGGTTTCGACCGCTTCCACCGCCGCGCCCCGGTGGGTGACCGTGAGTTGATTGCCATGGACGCGCAGGATGGTGTCCGAAGGCAGGCCGATGATCGAATAGCGCCCCCACTTCTCACCCCCTTGGGCGGCGGACTCCAGCAGGTACGAGAACGGTCCCGTCGCCAGCTTCACGTAGGTGGAGAGCGGCGTGTCGAGATCCGCCAGCGCCTCGTGGACGACCGGAATGTGCGTATGACCCTGCGCCCGAAGGCGATCGAATTCCTGCTGGTTCACTACAGTGCCGTGGGCAAGCCGCGAAAGGCGCGAAGTTTGCCGGAACTGGCGTGCAAGGGCGAACCGGAAGGCCCTTCCCAATCACTTCCCCTTGGGGATGTCGATGTGCGATCGTCGGGCGCAGTGCCGCCAGGCTCTTCGGAGGGCCGTATGCCGCGCCGACACACCTCGTCAGACCGAACCGCCCAATAGCTCCTCAAAAGCGTCAATCACCGCGTCGGCGCCTAGCCCCTCCGGCGCGATGCCGTGGTTGTAGCCGTGGCGATAGACCACCACCGGACAGCCAGCGGCGCGGGCGCAGGCTACGTCGGTGGCGGAGTCGCCGACGAACAGGCTCTCCGAGGGTTGGCAGCCTAGCCGTTCGCAGGCAAGAAGCGCGGGGGCAGCCGCCGGCTTGGGGTTGGCTGCGGTGTCGCCGCCGATGGTGGTGGCGAAATGGCGCGTCAGAGCCAGCGCGTCGAGCAAGAGCTCCGTGAACCGGAAGGGCTTGTTGGTCACCACCGCGAGCGGCGCCCGTTCGCCAAGGGCTTCGAGCGTTGTCACCACGGTGGGATAGGGGCGGGAGCCGTCGGCGATGTGCCGTTGGTAATGCAAGAGAAGAACGGCGACCAGTTCCTCGAAGCGATCTTCGTCCGCCTGGAACCGATGATGCTCGAACGCGGCGCCCAGCATGGCGCGCACGCCGTGGCCGACCCAATGCCGGGTCAGCGCCTCGCTCACAGGGGCGAGGCCGGCGGCCGCAAGCGCGTGGTTGAGGGCATTCGACAGGTCCGGCGCCGTGTCCACCAGGGTGCCGTCGAGATCGAATAGATAGGCGGCAGGCTGCTCCGCCACGGGTCAGGCCCCCGCCCCGGCATGGCGACCGATCTCGTCGCGCATGGCGGCGATTACACGGCGATAGTCGTCGCGGCGGCTTGGCCCCTCGTTCGGAACACCGAAGATGGCGGAGCCGGCGATGAACGTGTCCGCGCCCGCCGCCGCAGCCTCGCCGATGTTGTCCACCTTGATGCCGCCGTCCATGGCGATGCCGGTGGCCGCGTGACCGCTGTCGTCGAGCAGGGCGCGCACCGAGCGGGTGCGGGCAAGGCTGCCGGGCAGGAACGACTGGCCGCCGAACCCAGGATTCACCGACATCATCAGCACATAGTCGATGCTGTCGAGCAGCGGCTCGAGCACGCTCACCGGCGTGCCGGGATTGATGGCAAGCCCCGCCTGGGCGCCGCCTTCGCGGATAAGGCCCAGCGAACGATGCGGGTGCTCCGTGGCTTCGGGATGAATCGCAATCGCGCAGGCGCCTGTCTCGACGAACTCGCCGATGATGCGGTCCACGGGCTTCACCATCAGATGCACGTCGATGGGCGCGTCGACGCCATGGCGGCGCAGCGCCGCCAGCACCAGCGGCCCGACGCTGAGGTTCGGTACGTAGTGGTTGTCCATGACATCGAAGTGGATGAGGTCCGCGCCAGCGGCGAGCACATCCTCGACCTCCGTGCCAAGCCGAGCGAAGTCGGCGGCCAGAATGGAGGGCGCGATCTCGGCCATGGCTCTCTCCCTACAGGTTGATGCGACGAACGCGACGCAGTTGGTCGTGGGTGCCGATATCCACCCACAGTCCGTCGAAGCGTTCGCCGGCGAGGCGGCCCTCGGCGGCGGCGCGGAAATAGAGGTCGCGCATGGAGAAGGGCCCGCTCGGTGCATCCGCAAAGATCGCTTCCCGGAGCACGGCGATGCCGCAGAAGGTCAGGTCGTTCGAGTCGCCGTTGCGACGCACCCGGTCGCCGGCGAGGAAGAAGTCCCCAGCCTGCCCCGGCGGTGTCGGCGTCAGCACCAGATGGGCGAGTTCCGGGGCAAGGTGGCCAAGCTGGCGAAACGGATAGTTGGTCCAGATATCGCCGTTCAGCACGAGGAAGGGCTCCGGCCCCAGCATGGGCAACGCCTTGCGGATTCCGCCGCCGGTTTCGAGCAGCTCCTCCTCCAGGCTGTATTGCACACGCACGCCGAAGTCGCCGCCGCGACCGATGTGGCTGCGGATATGCTCGCCCAGGTGGTGCAGGTTGATGACCACATCGCGAATGCCGGCGCGGTGCAGCCAGCGCAACTGATGCACGATCAAGGGTTCGCTGGCGATCGGGATCATGGGCTTGGGCATCGCTTCGGTGAGTGGTGCCAGGCGGGCGCCGCGGCCGGCGGCGAGGATCATGGCCTTCATGCCGGCGCGAGCGAGCGGAGCTTGCGTTCCGCAGCAGGGGCAATGCCTTCAAGCCAGTCGGCGAGGGGACTGAGCTCGTCGTAGCTGCGGCTCAGGGCAATCACGCGACGCAGCACCGGCATCACGTCGGCGAGATGGCTCCCTCGTCCGCGCAAGCAGCGCAGCCGCACGAATATGCCGATGGCCTTGAGCTGGCGCTCGATGGCGGTGAGGTCGAAGGCGCGAGCGAACGTCGATTCGTCGATTCCGAGGTCGGATCGAGTCAGGTAGTGCCGCCGCCAACGCGCCACGTCGGCCTCGCCGAAGACGTGGTAGCAGTCGCGCAGCAACGAGGCGATGTCGTAGGTGACGGGGCCCACGAGCGCATCCTGAAAGTCCACGATGCCGAGCCGGCCGTCGTTCCAGAGCAGATTGCGACAGTGGAAGTCGCGATGCACGGCGCATGTTGGCATGGCGCGGATGGCATCGAGCAGGATGCGCTTCGCGTCAACGAACGTCGCATCCGGCGACGCCCCAAGGAGCCGGCCAAGGAACCACTCGGCGAAGATGCCGAGTTCGTCGTTGAACCGCTGCAAGGTATAGGGAGGGATGTCCGGGCTCCGCACCTCTTGCAGTCGCACCAACGCCTCGATGGCGGCCTTGAGCGGCGCGGTGGGATCGGTTGCGTACGCCGCCGCGAAGTCTCGTTCCCCAACGTCGCTGACCAGAAAGAAGCCCCTCGGCGAGTCTTCGTGAAGCACGGCCGGCACCGGCAAGCCGGCGTCGCGAAACACACCGGAAAGGCGAACAAACTGGTCGTTGTTCTCGGTCTCCGGCGGCGAATCCATCGCGACGCATGTCGCCCGGCCTGCACGCACCCGAAAGAACCGCCGCATGCTCGCCTCCACCGGCAACGGAACGAATGACGCATCCGCACCGACCCGACACCGCACCCACGCCGAGAAGGCATCTGACCGCCCGCATCCCGCGCCCACCGCTTCGTCACCTTCAGAACAATGGCCCACAAGTACGATTATGGCAGCCCCAGGCCGCAGCCCCTGCCTGGCGCCACAGGAACCGTTGCCTTTCGGCAACGGTTCCTGCCCAGTCCAAGCCATCCTGTCGGCATTCGGCCAGCCTGCGCCGTCCGATGTCCGACAGGCTGCCAGCGCGCCCTTGCGGGCGCGCAACGAGCGCCTTGCCGGCGGGCTGTGCCTCTGGAGGGAGGGCATCCTGCCCTCGCCACGCGCCGCAAGGCGCGTCCTCATGCAAGGGCGAGTCGTAGGCAGTGATAGCAGTGGTAGTTTGTACCCGAACCCTCAAGGACCCAGCTCGCATGGAAATCGGCATCGTCTTTCCGCATCACGAAATCGGTACGGACCTGGGCGCCATCAAGGCGTGGGCGCAGGGCGCGGAGGCACTCGGCGCGGGGCACATGCTCATCTACGACCATGTGCTCGGCGCGGACCCAGACCGTCCCGGCGACTTTCGCGGCCCCTACGACAAGGATGTTGCCTTCCACGAGCCCTTCTCGGTGCTTTCCTTCATGGCGGCGGTGACGAACACCATCACCTTCATGACCGCGGTGCTGATCCTGCCGCAGCGGCAAACCGCGCTGGTGGCGAAGCAGGCAGCCGAGCTCGCCATCCTCTCCGGCAACCGCTTTCGGCTGGGCATCGGCACGGGCTGGAACGAGGTGGAATACGAAGCGCTGGACGTGCCCTTTGCCGGTCGCGGCATCCGCCAAGCCGAACAGGTGGAGCTCCTGCGCCAGCTCTGGCGGGAAGACAGCCTGACCTTCGAAGGCAAGCATCACACCGTCACCCGGGCCAGCATCCTCCCGCGTCCGAGCGAGAGCATCCCCATCTGGTTCGGGGGCATCGCACCGGCGCTGCTGCGACGCTGCGGACGCCTGGGCGATGGCTGGGTGCCACTCGGCGGGCCAAACGAGGCGTCTGCCCAAGCGCTCAGGACCATCCGCGAACACCGCGAAGCCGCCGGCCTCTCTTGGGACGGCTTCGGCATCCAGGCACAGGCGCAGTATCGCGGCGGCACCCCGGAGCGCTGGGCGAATCATGCGTCGCGCTGGAAGAACCTCGGCTGCACGCACCTTGCGATCGCGACGCACAACGCCGGGAACCTCACCGCGGAAGACCATCTGCGCGCCGCCGGGGAGTACTTCGACGCCGTTCGCGGCGTCTGATCGCCCAACAAGGCCATCACCTGGCGGCCCGCCTTGCCTGGCCCAAGTGGCGAGAGGAAAGCGAAGGAAGAAGAGGAAGAAGGCCAGCGGTTGCGCAGCAACTGCCGACGCGCCCGTTAGGGCGCGCTAGGAGTCTGCGCCGTAGGACGATCTCGCGCCGAAAATGTGGTGTGATCCCCCATTGCTCGCCCCGAAACGTTCCTGACGAGGGACAGGACCTCCCAGAAGATGGATTTTTCTCGCCGTATTAGGGTGCATGTCCCCGGAAAAGTTTCTACGGCGCAGACTCCTAGCGCCGCTTCGCGGCGCTTAAGGCAGTTTTCGCTGGCGCGAAAACTGCGAAGGGAAGTACGCAACCGTTCTCCAACTCGACAGTTTCTACGGCGCAGGCGCGCTAGCGCTCCTCGGTAGCCGCCCATAGGTAAGTGCCCGCCACAGCCACTCCATCGGCCCGAAGCGATACCGCCCCATCCACCAGACGCTGGAGGCGATCTGGAAGGCCCAGATGGCGAACACCACCAGATACAGCTCGGCACGTTCCAGGCGATTCCACAAGCCGAACCCGACGGAGTGGAACAGCAAGAGGAAGAGGACGCTGTGCATCAGGTAATTGGTAAGAGCCATGCGCCCAACCGCGGCAAGGGCATGACGCGTCCTGGACAGCATCCCACGCTGACAGACGAGCATGATGAGGCCTATATAGCCGAGCGCCGTCGCCACCCGGCCGATGTCGTAGGTGGGCGTGGTGATGAGCGGCGACCACAGCAGGCCAAAGTCCGTGCGGATGCGCATGACGACCTCCAGCACGTTCACCGAAAGCCCAATCGCCAGCCCCCACACCGCCAGCCGCGCGTAGCCTCGCTCCGACATCGCGCCGCGCAGCACGCCGCTGCGATACAGCGCCATGCCCACCAACATGCAGGCAAAGGCGTCCCAGAACATGGTCCAAGGCAGGGCGTCGCGCCACATGCCCACCACAATCTCCAGATTGGCGAAGAACGCCACGCCGTACGGCGCCTCGTGGGCGATGCGTTCGCGTTCGAGGTCCTCTTCCCTCGGGTCCAGGAACCTGACAGCCTCCTCCCACGGGGTTGGCGCTCCCGGATCAACCGGCTGCTCGCCCGGGAACGCGATGGCCGAGAACAGCCCGCCGTAGAGCAAGGCGAGCCACAGATACACGATCCCGGCAGCGATCAGCAGGCTGCGCGGGCGCCAGTTCCGCACCAGATAGAGGACAAAGCCGGCGAGCGCATAGGTGACGAGGATGTCGCCGGAGAACAACAGCACCAGACCGTTGAGAAGGCCAAAGCCGAGCAGCAGCACCTGCCGCCGGTAGTAGGGCCCCGCGCCTCGACCATCGGCAAAGAGTGCCACGCCGGCGCCGAAGAGCATGGAAAAGAGCCCTCGCATCGCCCCCTCGAACAGCGTCTCTACCGTGACGAAGGCCGCGAAGTTGATGCCGCTCAAGGCATTGTCGGCGACCGGAGTGAAGTACGACAGCCCCGGCAAGCCGTACAGAATGTTCAGCAGCAGGATGCCGAGCAGCGCCACCCCCCGCACCACGTCGAGCGATTCGATGCGGGCGGTCGGGGCGGTCGGGGCGGTCGGGGCGGGACGGTCGGAGGCGGTCATGTGGGTGCTGCCCTCTGTCTGTCAGCAAACGCTCGTCAACGCACGGCCCGGGGCCGCGCTCCGCCGCCGGCGTGGCGTGCGGCACGGTCGAACCACTCGTCGGCGTCCATGTCGGCATAGGCGCGCATCAGGCGCTTGATGCGGGTCGCGGCGCCGGACGGATAGCTGGCAATCTCCGCCGTCAACTCGCGCCCACGCGCCAGGACGCGATCGTCCGGCACCGACTCATGCGCCACACCCATCTGCACGAGTTCCGCCCCCGCGAACCGCCGCCCGGTGAGGGCGAGTCTGGCAATCACCGCTTCGCTCTGGCGCAACTGCAGCCACGCCATGTTGTACGGCGCGGCCATGCCAACGCGCACCTCGCCCACCTGCAGGAACGCACCATCGCCCATCACGAGCAGGTCCGCCGCCAAGGCCAGCGCCGCGCCGCCGTTGATGGCGAAGCGCTCCAGCGCCGCCACCACGGGCTTGCGGCACTGGAACAACGCCCGATGCGCACCTCGCCAGATGTCGCCGAAACGGGGCAGCCAGTCCGGCGCCGGGTCGGCGTTGAACTCCTTCAAGTCAAGGCCGGAGCAGAACGCGCCACCCGCACCGCAAAGCAGCACCGCCTGGACCGCATCGTCCCCATCCGCAGCCACCAACGCCTCCGCCAGCCCCTCGCCCAACGGCCCGTTGATCGCGTTGCGCGTCTGCGGCCGATTCAGCCGGACCTCCAGCCAATCGCCGCTAGCGACAGTCGTTACCGCTGCCATGTCTTCCCCAGCCATCCCTCGAGCGGCACAGTGTCCCAAGACCGCCGATCACTTCGCTGGCGGAAACAAAGTCGACCGCGGGCACGCGTCCTCTCTGGAGGGCATCGTTGTGGAGCCGTCGCGGCCAGACCCAATCTGGAGGGCATCCTGCCGACCCGCCCAAGGGATGCCAGCCCCAAAGCCGATCAGGCGTCTTCGTCCTGCCAAGGATCGTAGCTGCCGAAGCTCCACAGGTTGCCTTCCGGATCGCGGCAGCCGTAGCCGCGCCCGCCGTAGTCCTTGTCCTCTGGCGACATCACCACCACTGCACCGGCGGCGAGGGCGCGCGTGTGGTGGGCATCCACATCCGTGACGATGACGTACGGGCTCTGCGACACCGGAGCGTCCGCGGATTCAAGCGGACGTTGCATTGTTCCGAACTCGTCATCGTGGGCGGACGACAGCATGATCATGCCGTTGCCGAAGGTGAGCTGCGCGTGCGCCACACCGCCCTTGCCGTCCGGGACGACGAAGTGTCGCTGGAAGCCGAAAGCCCGTTCCAGCCAGTCAATCGCCGCAGGCGCGTCTCGGTAGCGCAGCGTGGGAACGATCGTTGCCGTGGTCGTCTTCGCCAGTTCGCTCATCGCGTTCTCGCCTGATCCAGGTCGGGGCCGCAGATTACATCAGACGAAAGCTGTCTCTGCTACGCTCTCGCCACAGTCACGCGGGAACGATCCATGTCCACCGAACTCACGCTCTACACCAACCCAATGTCCCGCGGCCGGATCGTGCGCTGGATGCTCGAAGAGATCGGTGCCCCGTACGACGTGGAGGTGCTGCGCTTCGACGACAGCACTCGCTTGGCGGAGTACCGAGCCGTGAACCCCATGGCCAAGGTGCCGGCGATCCGCCACGGCGACGTGGTGGTCACCGAGGCCGCTGCCATCTGCGCCTATCTCGCCGACGCCTTTCCCGACGCCGGCCTGGCGCCGCCCATCAGCAGCCGCGGCGCCTACTATCGCTGGCTCTTCTTCGGCGCCGGCCCGTTCGAAGCGGCAACCGTCAACAAGGCGCTCGGCTTCGAGGTCTCCGCAGAACAGGAGGCAGGGGTCGGATATGGCTCCCTCGAAAGGGTCCTGGACACCCTCGAAGGCACGCTCGAAGCCAGCACCTACATCGCCGGAGAGGAGTTCACGGCCGCGGACGTGTATGTCGGCGCCAATCTCAACTGGGGCGTGAACGTGATGCAAACCATCGAGTCCCGCTCCGCCTTCGAGAGATACATTGCCCTCCTCGGCCAGCGCGATGCCCTAACCCGCGCCGGCGCCTTGGACGACGCCCTCGCCGCCAAGATGTCGTGAGGGATGCAAGCGCTGCGTTCGGACGAGATGACGCTGGCCAATGGCCGTACCCACCGACGGCCCTTGAACGGAGAACCCCGATGGATCAATCCACGCCGCGTCGCGCCAAGGCAATTGGGATCAACCACATCGCGCTGGAGGTGGGCGACATTGACGCCGCCCTCGACTTCTACGGCGCGTTCCTGGACTTCGAGGTCGCCCGTCGCAGCGATAGCGCCGCATTCGTGTACTTCGGCGACCTGAGCGACGCTGAACAGGCAGAGCTTGCCGCCGCAGGAGCGTGTCCGGAGAGCCTGCCGGCGGGAACCTCTTTGCGGAAAGCGGTCGGCCCTAATCCGAACCCAGGGATTCGTACACCGCCTGCCAGAGGTTGAAGCCGCGTTCGTCGCCGAGCACGCCGGCCTCCATGCGGTTCATCACGTAGGAGAAGGCGATGCGGGCATCGAGGTCGCAGACGACGCTCGATCCCCCGTAGCCGCCCCAGAAGCACACGTTTTCGCTGGGCGTTGCTGGCGTCATGTCGCCGGGCAGGCCGTAGCCGAGTCCGAAGCGGATGGGTACGCCGAGCACCAGGTCCACCCCGCTCGTCTGCTCTTCCAGCGCCGCCATGCAGCCAGCCGGGGACATCAGGGTCTTGCCGAATGCCGTGCCGTGGTTGGCGAGCAGGGTCTGGATGCGGACGATGCTGCGGGCATTGCCGTGGCCGTTGGCTGCGGGGATATCGGCTTGTCGCCACTCGGCGGTTTTCGTGTCGGCCACGTCCACCGCGCCGCTGCCGATGGTGCGTTCCATGATGGAGCCGGGTTCCATCTCGAGCACCTCGGAAGGCGCGAGGGGCGGCGGGATGAGTTCGGCAATGCGATGGAAGTGCTGCGGATCGACGCCGACATGGAAGTCCGCGCCCAGCGGCTCGGCAAGTTCCTCCCGCAGGTAGGTGCCGAGGGATCGGCCGGTGATTCGCCGCACCACCTCGCCGACGAGGTGGCCCTGGCTGATGGCGTGATAGCCGCTGGCCGTGCCCGGTTCCCACCAAGGTGTCTGCGCCGCCAGGAGTTCGGCCACCCGATCCCAGTTGTACCAGACGTGGGGAGATCGGACGCCGTCGAGGCCGGACAGCCCAGCGCTGTGGCTCATCAGGTGCCGCACCAGCACGCCTTCCTTGCCGCCGGCCGCGAACTCGGGCCAGTACTTGGCAACCGGCGCATCGAAGTCGAGCTCGCCGCGGTCGGCGAGCAACAGCGCGCACAGCGCCGTCATCGTCTTGGTGCTCGAATAGACGTTGACGATGGTGTCTTCGAGCCACGGCTGCGTCGCCGCAGCGTCGCGGTGACCGCCCCAGAGATCGACAACGAACTCGGCCTCCACCGTCATGGCGAAGGATGCGCCAACGTCGCCGCGTTTGTCGAAGTTGCGCTCGAAAGCCTCTCGCACCGGCGCAAACCGGGTGTCGCAAGTGCCGTGAATGTCCACCATGGGCCGTGGTTCCGCATGGAAAGCGGCCACCGTATCACACGCCCAGCGCATGGCCGCAGCACTCTTGACGACGCTGACGATGCGAGGCCCCCTCGGGGGCCGTCCGTGCGAACTGCCTAGCCCGACTTTCGCAACTCGGGGGGTTTTTGCACCTAAGAGGTTGACTTTACGTCATCACGACGCAAAGGTCGGCACTGCAAGGGGCCTGGCTGTGGCTCAGGACGCGATGCGTGGCGGGGGCTGTTCAGGCAGTTGCAGGTCCAGTTGTCGGAGCAGCAGACGGTGGTCGGAGGTCGGTTGCGTGTGCCGCGGCAGCACCAGGTGACGACCGTCCGTGGTCGGCAGATGCGCATCCACCATCTGCAGCGCCGCGAACTTCTCGAGCACGGCGCGCGGCGTCAGTCCCGGCGCGTGGCGTCGGGCGAGGTTCTTCAACGTCACCTGCAGGCAGCAGGCCAGGAAAGCGACGAAGATGTGCGCCTCGATGCGCCGGTCGAGCGGGCGGAAGACCGGCCGCAGGGCCAGATCGCGCTTGAGTTCCTTGAACGCCTGCTCGACCTCGGCGAGCTGCATGCAGCAGCGCCACAGGGTGGCCGGATCCTCGCTGGCCAGGTTGGAGCGCAACAGGCAGCGGCCTTCGCGGCGGCGCACCTGGCGCAGCTTGTCGCGCCGCAACGCGAAGCTGAACGTCGCGGCCGAGACTTCTTCGTCGGGGTCGGGCAGACGCACCGCGACCAGATGCCAGGCGCGTCCGGCCTCCTTCTTCGCCGCGCCGAGCCGCAACGGCAACTGATCCCGACGGGGCGCTTGGCGACGCAGTTCATGCAGACGGCGCCAGAGCTTCTTCGGCCGCCGCCGGCGCATGCCGCGCTCCTTGAGGATGCGTGCCCGGCTCCGCGCCAGGATGTACAGTTCGTCGTCCTCGGCCAGCAGCTTGGCGTCGACGGCTTCGCGTACCTGCCGCCAAGGCAGATTGGGGAAGCGCCGCTCCAGCTTGGTCAGGCGGCCCTTGGGTGTGCCGACCAGACAGTGCACGGACGTATCGGCCGCGCGCATCGCCGACAGCGTCTCCTCCGTGGGGATGCCGCGGTCCATGATCCAGACCCGCTCCGAGCGCCCGCACTGCTGCTCGACCTGCGTCAGGAAGTCCGCCAGCGTCGTCTTCTCGCCGGTGTTGCCCGGCATCGCCTCGCAGGCCAACGGGAAGCCCCGCGGCGTCACGATCGGCGCGGTCGCCACCTGCACGCAGTCCGACCGCCGGTCCCGGCTGCAGCCGTGCCGGCGCAGACCGTCGAACGGCGCATCGCTCTCGAAGCAGGTGCTCGTCAGATCGTGGAGCAGCACGTCGAAGCGCGCCTCAAACAACGTCTGCCAGCGTTCCCCGAGGTGCGAAAACAACGCCCGGCGATGTGCCGGAAGTTTGTCCGGACAGCGGTGCGGCGCATCCTTCGCCAGCACCCGCGGACCGCCCGGCAGATCCGCCATCGCACTGTGTTCGTGCCAGTGCCGGTGCAGGCGCCACTCGCTGCCCGGCTCGATCAACCGGCAGCAGACCTGCGTCTTGAGCGCATCCAGCCAGCGCGTCCCCTGCCGACTCGCCGGCAGTCGCGGGCGCCAGAACCGATCCAGCTCCAGCCGATCCCACAGCACCAGCGCCAGCCAGCGCGCTCCCCACTGCCGCGGCCGGTGCACCGCGAGGTCCGCGACGCGCGCCCGCACCACCTCGCGCGACAGCTCCGGCGCCTCCCGGCCCGACGCGAACAGCGCCATCTGCCGCGACTGCGTGTCGCCGTCGATGACCTCGATCGACCGGCGCCAGGCCGCCCGCTGGCTGCCGTTGATCTCGCCCAGGTACAGGACCTGTCTCTGAACCACCCGCCCGTCGCGGTTGCGGTGGTTCTCCACCACGCTCCAGCAGCGGTGCCGCCTGCCGTCCTTGAAGCGGGTCTTGGCACGCGCGAACATGACCGGCAAGCCTGACGCTTGGCACCGGCCTGTCAACGACCAAGGTCGGCACCACAGCCGTATCCGACCACCCGGACTCAACAAGAACAGTCGCCTGTGCATCCAAAAACCGCCAGAATCAGCCGGAAACAGACGCATCCGTCCCCGAGTTGCGAAAGTCGGGCTAGCCGACGCGGCGGGTGCCGGTGACTAGCGCCTCTTCCAATTGCTGGTATTCCTCCTCACCCACTCCGAGTTCCTGCTCGAACACCTCGCGGCTGTGTTGGCCGAAGAGGGGGGAATGGCGGACTTCGCCTCGGGGTGTGTGGGCGAATGTCCACGGCATCAGGGGCATGAGGTGCGTGCCAGACTCCGGATGGAACACCGGGGTGAGGAAGCCACGGTGGTGCCACTGCGGGTTCGAGTCCGCGTAGATGGGCTTGAACGATTCGACGCGAGCGGCGCAGATGCCGGCCTTGCCGAGTTCTTCCGCAGTTGCGGCGGCATCTCGATCCGAGAGCCACGCCGCCACGATTTCGTCAAGCGCGGTTTCGTGGGCCTTGCGCGCCTCGACACTCGCGAATCTTGGATCTCGCGCGAGTTCGGGGCGGTGCATCGCCGCGGCGAGGTTGGCGAAGGCGTCGTCGGTCTCGGTGGCGAGAGCCAGCCATTGATCGTCGGCCCCACGGTAGATGTTGTGTGGCGCGAAGCGGGGGTGGCGGTTGCCTTGCGGTGCGCGAACATTGCCGCCCACGTCACATTCGAGGATCGCGTCGCCCACCTGCACGGCCACGGCCTCGATCATGGCGGCATCGATGCGCTGGCTTTCGCCGGTGCGCTTACGGTGGTGGATGGCGCCGAGGATGGCGGCGGCAAGGTAGTAGCCGCTGATGGGGTCGGGGATCAGGCCGCCGGTGTTCATCGGCTCGTCGCCTTCGTAGCCGTGCATGGAGGAGAGGCCCGCCATCGGTTCGGTGGTGGCGCCGTTGGCCGGGTATTCGGCCAGCGGGCCTTGGCGGCCGTATCCGGACACCGAGGCGAAGATCATGTCCGGACGACGCTCGTGCAGGGTCTCGAGCGTCACGCCCCAGTTGGACATCACGTGCGGGCTGAAGTTGTCCACCAGCACGTCGAACTCTCCGATCAGCTCCCAGAACATCTCCTTGCCGCGCGGGTGGGTCACGTCCAGGGTGATGGCGCGCTTGTTGAGGTTGACGGTGTTGTACATGCCGTTGGTGTTGATGCCGGACTGTTCGATGTCGGGGTTGCGGACGGCAGGAGGCACGGGCGAGCCGGCGCCGCGCCAAACGTCCGGTCGTCGAACGGTCTCGATTTGCACCACGTCTGCGCCGAGGAGGGCGAGGATTTCGGTGCAGAAGGTGCCGGCCCAGGCTTGCGTGAAGCAGAGGACGCGGGTGTCGGCGAGGGGTTGCTCGTGCTCTTCCGGTGTGGTTGCGGTCCTTGCCGGTGGCCTGGGACCCTCCACGTCGCCCAAATAACTCTCCCCCGGCTGAAGGCTCTCCCCCGGCTGAAGGCTCTCCCCCGGCTGAAGGCTCTCCCCCGGCTGAAGGCTCTCCCCCGGCTGAAGGCTCTCCCCCGGCTGAAGGCTCTCCCCCGGCTGAAGGCTCTCCCCCAGCTTCGGCGCGGGCTTGCGGGCGTCCCAGGGCGTGGCGGAGAGTTTGACCGGTGCCCCAGCGGCGCGGGCGGCATGACCATCCACGGCGGTCTCGACGATGAAGCCGCGGGCGTTCAGTTGCTCGCTGTCGCGGAGTTCCTGGGCGTCCTGCACCACGCCGGAAATGCAGCGGTGCTCGGCGAGGCCGTGGAACAGCTCCCACTTGCCGCGCACCGCGGACGCTGCCGCGAGGCCGTCGCGCACCGGCCGGGTGTCCTGTTGGTGACGGCCCCATGCCTTGACGTAGCGTTCGTCCACGGCGAGATCGTCGAGACCGAGGAATCGCAGAGCCGGCGTCCAGCGCTGCCAATCGCCGTAGCCGTAGTTGATGAGCCCGTCCGCGGCCCGCCAAAGGGGCCCGGCGCGGCCGCGGCGGCGCGGACCGTTCGGCCCGAAGGCAACGCTCTCGCCACCGATGAAGATGCCCATCACGGCCCATGGGGCGCAGGTGAGCGCGAGCGCTTCCATCTCGCTCACATCCACCCGCTCCGCCCCGCCACGGACGAGGGCCGCAGCGGTGCCGATGAAGCCAGCGACACCGGCGATGTAGCCGGTCTGTCGCACCGGAAGCTGCAGCGGTGGTTCGTCCACGCGGCCGTTGATGGTGGCCCAGCCCACGCGAGCACAGGCGGTGAGGTGGTTGCCGGGCACACTGGCGAGGGGCCCTTCAAGGCCGTGTGCGGTGATGGAGAGATGCACGCCGGGGTGGCCCTGCAGGCACTCGGGGACGTCCACGGCGGTGGTGATGACGATGTCGGCATCGGCACACAGGGCGGCGACATCATCGTCGCTCCCCACCACCACCGAACGCTTGCTCGCATTGGCATAGGCGTGCAGCAGCGACCGCTCGGCGCCGCGCTCGCCATGCAGAAACGGCGGTTCGCGCCGCAGGGGATGCCCGTCGGCAGCTTCGCCAAGAATCACGTCGGCGCCGAAATCGCCAAACAGCCGCCCCGCCCACGCACCGGACAGCCGATCCGACAGATCCACCACGCGAATCCCCGCGAATGCTCCCATGACGGCCCCTCACCCCGCACGCAAGGCGCCGATTGTAAGGGTGGGGAGAGTGGGGCGAAGCGCGTGCGTCGGAGGCCGGGCATCCGGTAGTGTCTCACCTTGAATTTGCCTGACGCGGCGCATGGCCGTTCGCAACCGGCGACTGCGTCGATTTGCCTGCCGGGACCACTCTCCATGGGGAGAGTAGGGGGAGGGCGTCCCGCCCTCCATGCGTGCCGCCAGGCGCGTCCTCCCTGCACATGCTGCGAGTGCCTGCGCGCCTTGCGGCGCGATGGAGGGCGGGACGCCCCCCCCCCCCGGAACGGCGCCAGACACTGCACAAGCCAAAGCGAGACACTACCGGGCATCTTGCTCGTTACGCACCGATAGGCTGGGGCTTTCCTGTCACTCTCCCGTTGGGGGGTGTCGATGCGCGCCCTTCGGGCGCGGCGCCGCCAGGCTTCCCTGGAGGGGCAAGCCGCGCCCGCGCATCTGACAAGAGTTCCTGTTGGGCAGCATCCACCACCGGCACGACGTAAGGACCCTCGGGAATCACCGCCACCGCATCGTCGCCACTTGCGGCCACGCTTTCCTGCACGGCCGTCGCCACGCAGTCGATGTGCTCCACACCGGTCAATGTGCGCTCCGCCAAGCCAAGGCTCGAGTGCAGCAGCACCCGGGCGCGCCGCTGCGACTTGACCTGCATCTCGCTCTGCCACTCGTCGGTGTCGGCGAGGGCCTTGGCGGCGATGGCGGCAAGGAAGTCGTCCGCGCCGGATTCGATCAGGCGCCGCTGGGAGGCGCGGAAGGCTTCGGAACCGATTCCCTCGCCGCAGTCCGAGGCCACAATCAGGGTGGCACCGGCATGGACGATGCCGAGCGGCGTCACCATGCCTTTCACGGTCTGGTAGTAGGTTTGGTCCAACGGGTAGCCGGCGGACGTAGTCACCACCGTGCGGAAGCGGCGCGGCAACTCCACCCTGCAGTAGCCGTGAACGAACTCCACCGCTGCCAGATGGCTCGTCTCGACGGTGCCGAAGTTCACCAGCGCTGGCCGCCGCTCGTCGTCGATGACCGTGTTGACGGCATACACGTCACCCACCATGCGCACGATTTCGAGCTGCTCTTCGTGCAGCGGATTGCCGTCGAGATTGCAGGATGTCGCCGCCGAGTGTTCCATGAAGCGGGCGTTGTGGAAGGTGCGGATCGTCCGCTCTCCGGCGACGCCGGGCGCCACCACCTTGCGCCCGCCGGAGTAGCCGGCCATGAAGTGCGGTTCGACGAGACCGGTGGCGATGCGAAGGTCGGCGGCCACGAAGCGCCGGTCCAGGGACACCGGCGTGTTCCGCCTTGGCGTGAATCCGAGATCGACATGTGCCGACTCGTCGCGGGCGAAGTGGTTCTCAACCCGCGCATTGGCAAACACCCACGGATCGCCGATGACGGCCGCGAGTTCCTCACCCTCGTTCGGACGGTGAAGGCCCGTGGCCACGAGCACGACGATGTCCTCGTTCGCCATGCCCGCCTCGTGCAGCGTCTCGATCACCGGGCGCAGAAACAGGTGGTTCGGCACGGGTCTCGTCACATCGCACACCAAGATGCAGGCGTTGCGGCGACCGCTGGCGAGTTCGGCCAATGGAGGCGCGTCCACAGGTTCCCGCAAGGCTTGGCGCACGGCGGCCCGCGGGTCATCCAGAAGCGGCATCGGCGGCTTGCGCACCACCGTCACGGCCAGTTCATCCGGCAGGTGGAGGGGGAGGCCTTGGCGTCCAAAGAGCAAGTCGATTCGCATGCAGCGAGCAAACGCGCTTTCCCGCACGCTGTCAAACGAGCGCGATGGGGGTGATCTCCGAGCGACGCCCCCACCCTATCACTCCCCCTTGGGGAGTCGAAGGAACCCAACGCACTCTAGCAGCCTGTCGGACTTCGGACGGCGCAAAGCTGGCCGAATGCCGACAGGTGACAGGACGGCCTGGGCTGGGGCAGGAAGCGTTGCCGAAAGGCAACGGTTCTTGTGGCGCCAGTGTCCTGTGCCACAAATAGATTGGATTAACTTCCGGAGCTCTGGACGGCGTCCAGTCTCTCTCGGGCACGCTTGATCTTGGCCAGGATGTCCTCGCCCTTGGCGGTCCACTTGTAGGGCCGTGGATTCTGGTTGCAGGCATCCAGGTGTCGCACGATCTCGCGGCGCAGTTCGGCCACGCTGGCGAAGCTGCCGTCGCGGATGACGGCGGTCAGGTCGGCGAAGAAGCGCTCGACCAGATTGAGCCAGGAACCCGAGGTCGGCGTGAAGTGCATCGCGAACCTCGGGTGACGCGAGAGCCATGCCCTGACCTTCTCGTGCCTGTGCGTGGCGCAGTTGTCGGCAATGACGTGGATCGCCAGCCCCTCCGGCGTCTCACGGTCGATCTGCTTGAGAAAGCGCAGCCACTCGACATGCGTGTGCCTGGCCTCGAGGCGCTGGATCAGCTTGCCGTCGAGGTGGTTCATCGCGGCGAACAGCGTGATCGTGCCGTGCCGGTGGCAGTCGTGGGTCTCGGTGCGGATGTGGCCCGTGCCGAGCGGCAGGCCCGGCTGCGAGCGTTCCAGCGCCTGGATCTGCGTCTTCTCGTCGCAGCACAGCACGATGGACTTCTCCGGCGGATCGAGATGCAGCCCCACGACGTCCCAGAACCTGGTCTCGAACTGCGGATCGTTCGACAGCTTGAAGGTGCGCTCGAGGTGCGGCTTGAGTCCGTGTTCGCGCCAGATGCGACCGACGCTCGACGCCGAGATGCCGACCTCCGACGCCGTCGTGCGCGTGCTGCGCCGCCGCATGCCGGGGGCGCTCCGGCCCGCCTTGACGACCACCTCCTCGACCACGGCCGGCGCAATCGCCGGCTTGGCGCCACGCCCCGGACGGTCCGCCAGACCCTCCAGCCCCAGCCGCTCGAAGCGCTGCGACCACTTGTTGACCGATGCCGTGGAGAGGCCCACCTCGCGGGCCACGTCCGTCTGCTTCATCCCCGTCGCGCGCAGCAGCACAATGCGCGCCCGCACGAGATCGCGCGACGGCGTCGTCGCCGCGCGAACGCGACGGGCGAGTTCCGCCTTCTCTTCCTCCGTAACTTCCAGAACCGAGATCGGTCGCGCCATGGCAAGCCTCGCGTTGCGCCCAACCGCAACCATGGCACGGAACAATGATTAATTCAATCTATTTGTGACACATAACACTAGCCCGACCTATTCATGAAGGCGGACCGCAGGAGTCGGAACGAGGCGGGACGAGGGGATCCTGGCTGGCAGCCGGTCCGCTTGGAGCCTTCAGCCGGGGAAGCTTCCTCGACCGCTGACGCGCAGGGAAGTTCGGGCATGCCCCCCCGTCGGCGTGATCCAGACCCTGCTGGTCACCTGAGCGCTGCACGGCGTCAACCCGTACACCTGCCTCATCGACGTGCTGTAGCGGGTCGGCGAGCACCCCCGCCTCGCGCGCGCCCGTTCCAACACGCTGAGCGCCGGTCCCGACAGCGGCACAGCGTGATCCTCGACGATCTTGGTGTCCGCCCGGCCGGGGATCGTCCATACCGCGCCCTCGACGTCCATCTGATCCCACGTCGCCCGGCGCACTTCCACCAGGCGCTTCGCCGTCAGTGCGAGGAACTTGATGGCGAGCAGCACCGGCTGGCTGCAGGCCAGCCGCAAGACGCTCGAAGGGCGCCGGCATCCGGACCGCGACGCCCGGTTCCGGCGCATCGGCCGGCGTGCGGGCGTTCCAGCGTCTGGGCAACTCTGGAGGGAGGATGTCTCGCCCTCCATCGCGCCACAAGGCGCGCAGGCTCTACAGCGGACGCCCTCGCGTTGCTCGCGGCAGGACACATGTGCGCCGGCTATGGTTTGATGGCGCGCCAAAGGCAACAGGAGCCACACCAATGATCTACGAGATCCGCAACTACCACTACGAACCGTCGTTGATGACGGAGTACCGCGCCTGGGCCACCGACCTCGCCCTACCCTACATCCGCGAGCACCTCGATCTCGTGGGGTTCTGGATCAATGTGGACGAACCGCCGCAGATCGCCGGCAAGCCGCAGGACGAGCTTGGCTCGGCCACCGTCACCTGGATCATCAAGTGGCCGGACATCGCCACCAGACACGCCACCATGGGCCACGTCTTCGGCAGGGACGCCTGGCGGGAAATCATGGGGAAAAACCCAGGACAAGAGAACTACCACCGCACAGAAGCGAAGTTCGCCGAGGCACTGTAAAGCCGGTATCAATCGCCGGAGGCAGGGCATTTCCGCCCCCAATCATCTGGAGGGGGCGTCTCGCCCTCCATCGCGCGAAGGGGCACCCAAGCCAAACCAAGGGTTGGCAACAGGCCTTGTGTCACCGAGCCACGGCCGGATGCAGGCGGAGGAGCGTCGCCTGGAGGAGGGATCGAGGGTCTGGCGGAACGTGCGCGGGCGATGGGCGCGGAAGGACGAGCGTCTGGGCGAGGGGCTGCGCGGCGACGGGCTGGCGGCGGTCCGGGCGGCGAGGAAACGGCTCGAGGCGCGGCAGCGGGAGGCGGACGACGCCCGGGTCGGCAGCGGGAGGCGGACGACGCCCGGGTCGGCAGCCGGGGCAGAGGCGGAACCCGAAGGGCGGCCGGCCCTGCGAGTGGGAGTGCGGCGAGCCGGAGGAGTCGGCGCAGGACAGCTTCGCGGATCCGGGAGCCGGATCGTGAAGACCTTCCGGGCGGGCTGTCAGCAGTGCTGCAACGCGCAGGTGGCTGTCGGAGGCGTGAGTTCCAGGGCAAGACCCCTTCGCCGTGCCCAACCGGGCGAAAGGCTCGACATGGCCACACCCATGCACTACGTTGCGAGCCAGGCTGCCCTGACTCCGCAGTCTCGTGTGTCTTGAGTCCGCAACCCATTGCGCCGTCCGGTGCCGTGCGTCTATGCTTCGCGCCCTTTTTCGATGGCTTTGCGGTCGACCCCGTTGTTTGGCGGAATGTGCACACGCGTGAAAATCTGCGGGGTCACCACGCCGGGCGATGCGGGGATGGTGGAGCGCGCTGGCGCCGATGCCGTGGGGCTCAACTTTCATCCTGCGAGTGTTCGCGCCTTGGACATCGATCGGGCGGAAGAGGTGGCGGCGGCGGTTTCGCCATTCGTGGCCGTGGTGGCTGTGGTTGTCAACCCGGAGGCTGGATTCGTCGACAGCCTGTTGCAGCGGGTGCGGGTGGATTGCCTGCAGTTTCACGGTGAGGAGGATGGGGCGTTCTGCCGATCCTTCGGCGTGCCGTATCTGAAGGCTGTCGGCGTGGGTGCGGACTTCAACATGGGTGCCTTGGAGCGTTGCCATCCGGACGCGGCGGCCTTCCTGCTCGACGCATACGATCCCAAGCGCAGGGGCGGCACGGGGGAGACGTTTGACTGGTCCCTCTGGCCCGCCAGCGACCGGCCGCTGTTTCTTGCCGGTGGCCTGACGCCTCGCAACGTCGGCGGTGCCATCGCAGCCACCCGGCCATATGGCGTGGATGTGGCGAGTGGCGTTGAGGGGCCGTTGAAGGGGCGCAAGGACGCGGAGCAGCTCGGAGCCTTCATGGCGGCGGTGGCTGCTGCATCAGCGGCATGACCGGCAGAGGATGAGTCGCAAGCGATGACACAGGCCAATCTCGCGCCTTACGACGCGCCCACGGCGGCGGGCTACTTCGGCGACTACGGCGGTCGGTTCGTCGCCGAGACCCTCATGCACGCCCTGGACGAACTGACAGGCGTCTTCAACGCACTGCGCGACGATGCCGCCTTTCGCGCCGAGTTCGAGCGAGACCTCGCCCACTACGTGGGTCGGCCGACGCCCCTCTACCGCGCCGAACGCCTCACCCAACATGCTGGCGGCGCCCGCATCTGCCTCAAGCGCGAAGACCTCAACCACACCGGCGCGCACAAGATCAACAACACCGTCGGCCAGGCTCTCCTGGCCCAGCGCATGGGCAAGACGCGCATCATCGCCGAGACCGGAGCCGGCCAGCACGGCGTCGCCACGGCCACGGTCGCCGCCCGCATGGGGCTCGAGTGCCATGTCTATATGGGCGCGGAGGACATCCGCCGCCAGAGCCTGAACGTCTATCGCATGAAGCTCCTGGGCGCCGACGTGATTCCGGTCAACTCCGGCTCGCGCACGCTCAAGGACGCCATGAACGAGGCCATGCGCGACTGGGTCACGAATGTGGACGACACCCACTACATCATCGGCAGCGTCGCCGGGCCGCATCCCTATCCGCTCTTGGTGCGCGAGTTCCAGAGCGTGATCGGCGTGGAGGTGCGGGCGCAATGTCTGGAACAGGAAGGCCGGTTGCCGGATCTGTTGGTGGCCTGCGTCGGCGGCGGCTCCAACGCGATGGGCCTTTTCCACCCCTTCGTGGAAGATGAGGAGGTGGACATGGTGGGGGTCGAGGCTGGCGGCCACGGCCTCGCCACCGGCCAGCACGCCGCACCGCTCAACGCCGGCAGTCCTGGCGTGCTGCACGGTGCCCGCACCTATGTCATGGACAACGACGACGGCCAGATCGTGGCCACCCACTCCATCTCCGCCGGCCTCGACTATCCGGGCGTCGGCCCCGAACACTCGCACTGGAAGGACATCGGCCGGGCGCGCTACGGCAGCGTCACGGACGAAGAGGCCCTCGAAGCGTTCCGCCTGCTGAATCGCACCGAAGGCATCATGCCGGCGCTCGAATCGAGCCACGCCATCGCCTATGCCGTGGCCGAGGCGCGCCGCCGCCCGGCCAGCGACCTGATCGTGGTCAACCTCTCTGGACGCGGCGACAAGGACATCCAGACCGTGGCCGAGGTGGACGGGATCGAACTGTGACCGCCACCCGACTGGCGCTTTGTCTCGATGCGCTCAAGCAGGCGGAACGCAAGGCCCTCAATGCCTTCATCACCGCAGGGGACCCGACCCGGGCGGCGACGGTGCTGGCCATGCACGCGTTGGTGCGCGGCGGTGCCGACATCATCGAGTTGGGGGTGCCGTTTTCGGACCCCGAAGCGGATGGGCCCGCCATTCAGCTTTCCTCTGAACGAGCCCTCGACCAGGACACCACGCTCCGGGACGTGCTCGACATGGTGATGGCGTTTCGTGCCTCGGACACCGACACCCCTGTGCTGCTGATGGGCTACCTCAATGTCGTGCTGAAGATGGGCGAGGAGCGCTTCGTCTTGGCAGCCGGCAAGGCCGGCGTTGACGGCGTGATCCTCGTCAACCTGCCGCCGGAAGAAGCCGCCGACATGAAACGGCTGCTGGCCGCGCAGAACATGGATCTCGTGTTGCTGGCTGCGCCCACGACCACTCCGGAACGGGGCCGCATGATCGCTGCCGTGGCGAGCGGCTTTCTTTACTACGTCAGTTTCCGCGGCACCACCGGCGCGAACCTGCTGGACCCGGAGGCCGTGGGCGAAGCGGTGACGCGGCTGCGAAAGACCACCGACATTCCCATTCTGGTCGGCTTCGGCATTCGCGACGGCGACTCTGCGCGTCGCGTTGCCGCGGTGGCGGATGGTGTGGTGGTGGGCAGTGCCCTCGTGACGACGATGGGCGAAACGCCGGTGGATGACATCCCGGCGCGGCTCGAAGCGCAGGTGGGGGCCATTCGACAAGCGCTCGACGCGCCCTGAAGCTGCGTCGGTGAACGAACCGATCTCCCCCGAAGACTGGCTGGAACGAATCGGGCGCGAGATTCCCGCCAATGTCGCTCGCGGCCTCGATCATGTTGCCGAGGTGGCTCGGCGCCTCGGCATCAACCCGCCGGCGCCGCTTTCCCTCGTCATCGCCGGCACCAACGGCAAGGGCTCCACCGTTGCCGTGCTGGAGCAACTGCTGCTGGCGCACGGGCATTCCGTTGGTGCCACCACGTCTCCGCATCTGCGGCATTTCAACGAGCGCATCCGCGTGAATGGAGTGGCCGCCGGCGACGCCGCCATCGTCGGCGCCCTCGACTCCGTGGACGCGGCGCGAGAGGAGGTGGACCTTTCCTATTTCGAGTTCGCCGTGCTGGCGGCGCTGGCCGTGCATCGCGGTGCCGATGTGACGGCGAGCGTGCTGGAGGTGGGCCTCGGCGGGCGCCTCGACGCCGTCAATATCGTTGATGGCGATGTGACGGTCATTGCCAGCATCGGCCTGGACCATCAGGCGATCCTGGGCCCGGATCGAGAGGCCATCGGCCGCGAGAAAGCCGGCATCCTGCGTCCGGCGAGGCCGTTGGTGTTTGGCGGCGACGATCCGCCGGATTCGGTGCTGCGTCGCGCCGCCGAGCTGGACGCCCCGGTGTATCTGGCCGGTCACGAGTTCGGCCACGACGCCGAAGGCTACTGGGTCACACGAAAAGACGACGGCATGTGTCGCTTCGATGCAGTCCCGTGCGCCGCCGCCCCAGCCAACGTGGCGACGGCCTTGCAGGCAGCGGCCCTCGGCATGGCAGACCTCGACAACAAGGGCTGGCGCGAGGCCGCCGAGCGCGTGTGCATCCCGGGCCGCTTCGAAACCGTGCTTGCGCAAGGCCGACAGTGGGCGCTCGATGTCGGCCACAACGCCGACGGCGCGACCTTCCTCGCTACCCAGCTTGCCGAGCGATTCTCGGGCCGACCGGTGCATTGCGTGGTGGGCTGCCTGGAAGACAAGGACATCCGCGCCATCGTCCTGCCGCTCGTCGAAGCCACCGCGACGCTCCGCTTCGCGGACACGGAAACCTGGCGCGCTCGCTCGGCGGCGTCCATGCGCGAAGCGGCGCAGTTGCCGGATGCCTTCGCCGGCAACCTGGACGCCGCAATCGAAAACGCCTTGGCGAGCAGCGATGACGACGATGTTATTCTCGTCTGCGGTTCCTTCGACGTCGTGGAGCGGACACGCCGTTTGCTGTCGCTGCCCGGATGAAGCTGACCGAGAAAACACGCCATCGCGTCACCGGCACGGTGTTCCTGATCGCCGTGGCGGCCATCGTCCTGCCCATGCTGTTCGACGAAGAGCCGCCGGAGCTCGAGCGGCCCTATCCCGCCGCGCCGCAGGAACTGGCGGTGCAGCCCGATCCCTCCCCGGCGCCCGACATGAACGAACTCAGCGAAGCCGCAAGGCGTCTTGTGGACTCCGTGGATGCCGACGGCTTTGCCACCGACACGGGCGTGCGGCTTGGCGAGCCGGTATTGCTGCCGGAAGAGCCGGCGCAGCAGGAAGCGGCGTCGGCGGAGACCACCCTCGAGCCCGCTTGGGCCGTGCAGGTGGGCGCCTTCACCGAGCCCGCCAATGCCGAGGCGCTGCGCGAGCGCTTGCGCGCCAAAGGCTACGCTGCCTTGATGTCCACGATCCGCAGCGGCAGCGGGGAGAGCATCCGCGTCGCGGTGGGGCCAATCATCAGCCGGGAAGACGCTGCCGCCGTGGAACAGGAACTCGAACGCCGCTACAACCTCGACGCCGTGGTGCGGCGAGTGACGCACTAGACGCACTAATGGTGACCGGCTGAGATGCCTCTCCCGACGGCAGACATCGTCATGCTGATCGTCATCGGCGCGTCGGCGGCACTCGGCCTCTTTCGAGGCCTCGTGCGCGAGGTGGCGTCGCTAGCGATCTGGGCAGCGGCGTTCTTTCTCGCCTTGCTCTTTGGCCCTGTGCTGGCCGACCAGATGCAGTTCAACATCGACCCCGGCGTCAAGAACGCGCTCGGCACGGCGGCGGCTTTCGTCGTCGTGCTCGTGGCCGGGGCCTTCCTGCAGAAGATGCTTGGGGCGATGGTGGAGGCGACGGGCCTCACCGGCACGGACCGCACCGTCGGCCTGGCATTCGGCGCCGCGCGGGGCGCAATCGTGGTGATCGTCGCCTTGGTTGCCCTGCGTCCGTTTGCGGAGGAGCGGGCCTGGTGGAGTGAATCCACCGTAGCGCCGATCCTGCTCCCTTTTGAGAGCGTCGTGATGGAGTTCATCGACGCGGCGCTGGCGCTGTTCGGCACCAGCGCCGACGGCGAAACGACAGGAGCGGTCTGAGGCATGTGTGGCGTCGTCGGCATCGTCAGCAGGAGACCGGTCAACCAGCAGATCTACGACGCCCTGCTCGCCCTTCAGCACCGCGGCCAGGATGCCACAGGCATCGTCACCGGCGACGGCAACCGGCTGTATCTGCGCAAGGACAACGGCCTCGTGCGGGAGGTGTTCGAGCCCCGTCACATGCAGCGGCTGCGGGGCAACGTCGGCATTGGCCATGTGCGCTATCCCACCGCCGGCAGTTCCAGCGCCGCCGAGGCGCAGCCCATGTACGTCAACTCCCCCTACGGCATCAGCCTCGCGCACAACGGCAACCTCACCAATGCCGAAGAGCTCGAAGACGACGTGTTCCGGGCGGACCTGCGCCATGTCAACACCAACTCGGATTCGGAAATCCTGCTCAACGTGCTCGCCCACGAGCTGCAGAAGATCGGTGCCCGGGAGCCGCAGCCGGAGCATGTGCTCGACGCGGTGGAGGGACTGCACCGGCGCTGCCGCGGCGCCTACGCGGCGGTGGCGATGGTGCGGGGCTTCGGCATCGTCGCCTTCCGCGACCCGCACGGCATCCGCCCGCTGGCCTATGGCGCCCGCGAGACGGTGCGCGGCACGGAGCACATGGTGGCGTCGGAAAGCAATGCCATCGACATCCTTGGCTTCGACTTCGTCCGCGATGTGGCGCCGGGCGAGGCCATCTGCATCACCGAGGCTGGCGAGGTTTCGGCGCGGATTTGCGCGCCGCCAGCGACGCATTCGCCGTGCATCTTCGAGCATGTGTATCTGGCGCGGGAGGACTCGATCCTGGATGGCGTCTCGGTGTACAAGGCGCGGCTGCGCATGGGCGAACATCTGGCCGAGCGCATCCTTGCCCTCTACGGCGCCACGCACAACATCGATGTGGTGGTCCCGATCCCGGAATCGAGCCGCACCTCGGCGATTCCGCTCGCCTATGCCCTGGGCGTCAAGTTCCGCGAGGGCTTCGTGAAGAACCGCTACATCGGCCGCACCTTCATCATGCCGGGGCAGAAGCAGCGGCAGAAGTCCGTGCAGCAGAAGCTGAACGCCATCGATCTTGAGTTTCGCGGCAAGAACGTGCTCCTGGTGGAAGACTCCATCGTCCGCGGAACCACCACCGGCCAGATCGTGCGCCAGGCACGGGAGGCTGGCGCCAACAAGGTGTTCATGGCGGTGGCCGCGCCGCCGGTGCGCTATCCCAACGTCTATGGCATCGATATGCCAGCCTCGCACGAACTGCTGGCCTTCAACCGCACCGAAGAACAGATCGCCGAACGCGTCGGCGTGGACTGGCTGGTGTACCAGAAGGTGGACGACCTGGTCGCCTCCGCCGCCGAAGGCAACCCGGCCCTCACCCGCTTCGATTGCTCGGTATTCGACGGCGACTACATCACCGGCGACATCGACGACGACTACCTGACCCGCCTATCGTTCACCCGCAGCGACCGCATGAAGCAAAAGCGCGAAGCCGAACGCATGGGCATAGCCCCCACCGCCATCGACCTGCAAAACGTGGACGCCTGACGGCGCGTCCCCTGAGCTAGTGTACTGTCTCTGAAATGCCTGTACATATTGTGCGGCGCAGGCGCCTGGCGCGATGCTCGGCAACTAAAGAGTGTAATTTTCCGTGGAAACAAACATTTACTAACGCCTCCGGTTCTCTTGGTTGGGGCCATGTGAGCATGTGATTTAGGCAAACGTATTTGAGAGTCGGTACACTAGAGTGTGCGGGCCTGCCCACGAGGGCAAGGATCAAGCCGAGCGAATGCTTTCGACGATGGCGCTGGTGGAGCAGTCTTCGATGAGGCTGAGGACGCGCACTTCGCCGCCGTAGCTGCACACGAAGTCGCCGCCGACCACTTCGTCCTCGGTGTAGTCGCCGCCCTTGGCGAGCACGTCGGGGCGCACGTCTGCGAGCAGGGCTTCGGGGGTGTCTTCGTCGAAGGCCACCACCCAGTCCACGGAGGAAAGCCCTTCCAAGACGCGGGTGCGTCGTTCCAGGCGGTTGACCGGGCGACCGGCGCCCTTGAGACGGCGAACGGATGCGTCGCCGTTCACCGCCACGATCAGGCGGTCGCCGAGCTTGCGGGCCTCGTCCAGATAGCCAACGTGGCCGGCATGGAGGATGTCGAAGCAGCCGTTGGTGAAGACGATGCGCTGGCCGCGGCTGCGGGCGCGGGCCACCACGTCGAGCAGTTGCTGGCGCGAGACGTAGCCGTGATCCGGGCGTTCCTCGCTCGCCAAAGCGGCGTTGAGTTCGGGCAGCGTCACCGCTGCGGTGCCGACCTTCGTGCAGACCAGGCCACCGGCGACGTTGGCGATGCGTGCGCTCTTGCGTCGCGACCAGCCAAGCGCGAGGCCAATGCCGAGGGTTGCCGCCACGGTGTCACCGGCGCCGGTTTCGTCATAGACATCCACGGGAACCGCTGGGATGTGCAGGTGCGAGCCATCCGGCTCGAACAGGGTCATGCCCTCGCTGCCTCGCGTGACCACCATCGCCTCGACGCCGGCGAAGTCCACCAAAGTGCGGGCGTGCGCCGGCAGGTCGGATTCGCGGGGCCAGAATCCCACCGCCTTGCGGAACTCGCGCCGGTTCGGCTTCAGCACCGAGACGCCGCGGTATTGGGCGAACGGCTTGAACTTGGGGTCGGCGACGATGGGAATGCGGCGGCGGCGGCCGGCATCGACAATCGCTTGCGGATCGCGAATGGCGCCTTTGTCGTAGTCCTCGACGACGATGGCGTTCGCCTTGCGGAAGTGTTGCCTGGCACGCTCCGCCACCTCCCTTGCGGCCTCGGGCGGGGTGGGTGCCTCGAAGTCGGTGCGCAGGAGCTGCTGATGCTTGCTCACCACGCGTTGCTTGACGGCGGTGGGCCAGTCGTCGATGACGACGACATCCGTTTCGATGCCAGCGGCGTTCAGCATCTGCGTGATGGTGCGGCCGGCGTCGTCGTTGCCCACCGCGCCCACCAAGGTGCAGTGGGCACCCAGGGAAACGACATTGAGCGCGACATTGGCCGCGCCGCCAGGGCGATCCTCCGTGGAATCGACGCGCACGACCGGCACCGGCGCCTCTTGTGACAGCCGCGTCGTCTCGCCGTACTGGTAGCGATCCAGCATGATGTCGCCCACCACAAGGACATGAACGGCGGAACCGGAAGGCAGTCGATGCGGCATCGGCGAATCGTAACATGCGCCACCGCAGAAGGGCGCGCTTTCTTCGCCCTTCCGTGATGGGACTGGCATGGCGTGCCCTCGAGGGAGGGGATAGCCGAGAGTCTTACGTGTTCGGCTTCGTTACGAGCAGGTCTTCCATCACCATGCTTTGCAGGCCGCAGCGGGCGAACAGGCTTGCGGCGTCGGCTGGCGTGCAGGCGATCGGTTCGCCGCGGAGGTTGAGGGAGGTGTTGAGGGCCACCGGGGCGCCGGTGAGGGCGCCGAGGCGCTCTAGCAGGGCGTGGTAGCGGGGATTGGCGTCGCGGCTTACCACCTGGGGGCGGGCGGTGCCGTCCGCGTGTACCACTTCCGGGATGCGTTCGCGCCACGTCTCGGCGATGTCGAAAGCAATGGTCATATACGGGGCGGGATGGGTCGAGCCGAGCACCTCCGGGGCAATCGCTTCGGTCATGGAGGGGCAGAACGGTCGCCAGCGCTCGCGGAACTTCACTTCAGCGTTGATGCGGTCGGCGATGCCCGGGGTTGACGGGGAGGCGAGGATGCTGCGGGCGCCGAGGGCACGGGGGCCGAACTCCATGCGGCCCCGGAACCAGGCGACCGGGTGGCCCTGCGCCACCAGCTCGGCAGCGCGGCCGGCGGGGTCTTCGAGGCGCTCCACCGCAAAGGGCATGCCTTCCAGGGCGGCGAGGCAGTCGGCGGTGGTAAAGGACGGGCCAAGGTAGGCGTGCTGCATGGGACGCACGTTGTCACCGGCGGCGACCGCGACAAGGACCGCCGCACCCAGCGAGGTGCCGGAGTCGCCGGCGGCCGGCTGAACGAACAGTTCGTCCACATCGTCTCTGGCCAGAATGCGCTGGTTCAGCTTTACGTTGAGCGCGCCGCCGCCAGCGAACGCCAACCGCCGCGTGCGCGCTAGCGTGGCGGCAAGATGATGATCGATCAGGTGCAGCACGGCCCTTTCGTAGGCCGTCTGCATGGCTGCGGCGTAGTGAACGTAGGGTTCGTCGGCGGCGTCGCCTTCGCGCACCGGGCCCAGTTGCCGCACCAGCCTCTTGCCGAAGTAGCGGCCCTTGCCCCGATGGCGATGGCGGCGCCAGCCGACGGTGTTGACGAGGCGCGTGTCCACCTGCACGCGGCCGTTCCGGCAGCCGAGCAAGGGCCGGAAGTCCACCTGCGACGCGTCGCCATACGCTGCCATTCCCATCACTCGGTATTCGCCGTCGAGCATCTCAAAGCCGAGGTATTGCGTGATCGCACCGTAGGCGCCGGCCAGCGAGTCGGGGTCGTGAAACTCCTTCAGTGCGCGAATGTGCGGGCCTTCGCCGACGCCAAGAAAGGTCGTCGTGTATTCGCCCTTGCCATCGACGCTGAGGATGGCGGCATCGCCGTCGAATCCGGCGAGGTGATAGGCGCTTGCCGCATGCGCGAGGTGGTGCCTGACCGGCACGAACCGAGTCTGTGACCAGTCGATGCCAATCGCCTCGCCAGCCGCCAGGGCTCGGGTGCGGTTGCGCCGGAAGCGGCGGTTGCCGTTGAAGATGGCGTCGAGGGCTCGATCCGGCGCATACCAATGGCGGCGGGCATAGTGCCAGCGCCCGCGGTCGAACGCGGGCACTGGTGCATACGGAAACGCCACCGCCTGCACGGCGCCAGCATCGAGACCCGCTTCGCGCAGGCAATACCGCGCCGCCTCCACCGCCATGCGCCCATGTGCATGCTTGTCGCCGACGAAGCGTTCCTCCTCCGCCGCCGCAACGATCTCGCCGTCCACGAGCAGGGCGGCAGAGGGGTCATGTCCCAATGCGCCGGAAAGACCCAGAACGATCACGCTAGGAGCCTTCAGCCGGGGAAGCATCCCCGACCGCCGACGCGCAGGGAAGTGCCGGCAATTCCCTCATTGCCGGGGGCGTGCTTCCATGCAGGGAGCCTTCAGCCGGGGAAGCGTCCCCGACCGCCGACGCGCAGGGAAGTGCCGGCAATTCCCTCATTGCCGGGGGCGTGCTTCCATGCAGGGAGCCTTCAGCCGGGGAAGCGTCCCCGACCGCCGACGCGCAGGGAAGTGCCGGCAACTCCCCCGTCGCCGGGGGCGTCCTTCCATGCAGGGAGCCTTCAGCCGGGGAAGCGTCCCCGACCGCCGACGCGCAGGGAAGTGCCGGCAACTCCCCCGTCGCCGGGGGCGTCCTTCCATGCAGGGAGCCTTCAGCCGGGGAAGCGTCCCCGACCGCCGACGCGCAGGGAAGTGCCGGCAACTCCCCCGTCGCCGGGGGCGTCCTTCCATGCAGGGAGCCTTCAGCCGGGGAAGCGTCCCCGACCGCCGACGCGCAGGGAAGTGCCGGCAACTCCCCCATCGCCGGGGGCGTCCTTCCATGCAAGCCTGCGCCATAGAAAACTGTCGAGTTGGAGAACGGTTGCGTACTTCCCTTGGCAGTTTTCGCGCTAGCGAAAACTGCCAGAGCGCCGCGAAGCGGCGCTAGGAGCCTGCGCCGTAGAACGGTGCCGGCTCCTAGCCGAAGGTGCGAGCGAATGCGAGCCCGAAGGCCAAGCAGTTCGCGAAGCGAACTGCCGACGCGCCCGCAAGGGCGCGCTAGCCCTGCCTCGCGGACGCTGCGGCTTGCCAAGCCTTGGCGCCCGGGCCCCTGCTCAGCTTCCTTGGCGCGCATCGAGCCGCCGCTCTCTGCAGGCGAGGCGCCGTGCTTGTAGAGGAAGCCGCTCAAGGCCGCGAACAGGAGCGCCGTCGCATGGATGGCCAAGTACGACTCGGCAAGGCAGATCAGGGCATACAGGGCCGGCAAGGCGACCCCGATGCGGCCAAGCGTGTCGCCATCGTCATCAGGCCTCCTCGCCAGGGCAACCCGCAGTTGCGTTGCGAAGAGCCCCAGGAGAGTGACCAGGCCCACCGCACCAAACCGCCCCATCACCATCACGTACATGCTGTGCGGATTGCCCCTGCGGCGAATGTCCACGTCATCGCGCGTCAGCACCGCGTTCATTTCTGTCGGCAAGTCGCCGGTGCCGACACCCAGGAAAGGATGGGCATGGAACACCTCGAGCCCCGCCGCGCCGTAAGCCAGTCGTTCGCCCACAGGCGAGGCCGGATCGACGCGATAGTTGCGGGCATCCTCGAGCGATTCCGCCAGCCCGGCCCGAAACGGGCCGCTTGCCGCGTATGCGACGAAGAAGGCCGCGATGCCGACGCCCAACGCCACCATGGCCGCCTTCGGCAAGGCGAGCGTCACGTCTGGTCCCGTCGCATCAGCGCGTTCGGTGGCCTTGCGTGACGCCCACACGAACTGGAAGCCGAGCAGCGCCACCGCGGCAAGGAACATGACATGGCCGGCCCGGCCCGCAGTCACGAACAGGTTAACGACCATGGCCCCGAGCAGCACCGCGAGCGCCAGCCGGGATAGATCCCCTCTGAACCGAAACAGGAGTCGCTCCGCCGCCAGATAGATCGAGATTGCGAGCAGCGGCCCGTACACCACATGCGTTCCGAACGGCACCGGATTGTCGATGGTTGCCCGGCCCCACGGTTCGACGACACCCAGCCGGATGCAGAACGAAAGAACGACGCACAGCGCCATCGCCGCCAGCAACGCCGAGACGTAGTGGTGTGCATGGTCGCGGCGGGCACAGAAGAGAAACACCGGCAGGAGCAGGAACTTCCACTCCTTCTGCGTCGCCGCGAGGCCATGCGCCAAGTCGGCGCTCCACGCCAGGCCGACGACATGCAGCGCGAAGAACGCAAGGGCGACAAGCGCCACTTGGTTGGCGCGCAGCTCCCGCCAATCGGCGCGAAAGCTGCCCCGTGCCAGCCACGCCAGCAGTAGCAGGCCAGCGAGGATGTTGCTGCCGGCGGTGGTGATCGGGATGGCGAAGATCATCGCCGTCAGCAGGTGGCTCGGAAGCCTGTCGAGCAGCCGAGGCGCGCTTGGCTCCTGACGGGAACGCGCAAGCGTCCATCGCGAAAACGCCGATTTCATTGGCCGCCGGCCCGCGCCGCCGTATCCTGCTTGCCCTTGGCGGCCAGCCGCTTGGCCCGTCGCCCAACCGCGCGCCAGAAGCGACGCTGCGACCGAATCGCCTGGGCTGGAGAGCGGCCGGTGTAGTGCCGCAGGAAGCGAAACCGATCGGTGGCGGTCGCACCCTCGTAGGTGGCGGAGAACGACAGCGCGGCCAGGTCTCGCAACACCCAGCGTGTCGGGACCCGCCGTCGCAAGCCGGCCCGGTGCAGGTCGATCAGCGCGAGTTCCACCCGCCCCTCAGCCAAGGCCGCCGCGTCCGCCAAGAGGTGGTCGAAATAATAGTCGCGATGGTTGATGCCGGCATCGTGCAACGTTCGGGTGAGCCGGGCCAGTTCCCGGGCCAGTTGCCAGCGCAACCGCGGCGGAGGCGGCACCCGGCACCAACACCGCGCCACCTCGTCGAGGCCAAGAAAGCCCTCGAGCGCGTCGCACACCACGAATGACCGTCGCGTCGCAGGATTCAGCCCCTGCCTAGCGAAGGCGGCCACCTGCGGCGCGCGGATGCCGATTTCCGCAAGGCGACGACAGGCGGCGCTTTCGTTGCCAGCGTCCACCACGGGGCGCTTGACGGTGATCACGTCCTCAACGATCTGCCGCCATCCAACGCCCCCATGCACTTTCGCGAAATAGGCGCTGCCGCCATGCTCGAAGCGGAACGTGTGGCGATTGTCTGCGCGCCGAACGGTCTCCTTGGGCATCCGCGCCAACGCGAGGAATGGGTCGCCGCCCAGGGCATCGGCAAGATCGTCGCGCACCCAGATGGACGTCGGCCCTGCGCCCGTGCCCTGCGGACACGGCGCCGAAGGCTCCTTCGTTGGGTCAGCCTGCACTAGAAGAGCTCCCTTAGGGGTGCGCTCCAGGGCGCACAGCCAAGGCGCTTGGCTCGCGTTTTGGCGGTTCCGGTGCAGTTCCTGGTTCCGCGGCGGCTGCCGGTGACGGGGATGTCAGGTGCGCCTCGATGCGTTGCACTAGCCGGTCGATCTGGCCGTAGTGTTGAGGTTGGCGTGCGAACTTCCTGCCCTGCTCGCGCCAATGGCCCCAGCAAGGGGCATTCTCTGTGGCCGCCGTCATGCAGTCGAGGAGGGCACGGTTGCATGTCGCCTGAACATACGGGAACGTCAACACGACGCCAGCGCGTGCATCCCGCACATGCGCCGACTCCGCGACGTCCTCCGTCGTAAACACGATGCAATGCAGCCGCGGGCCAGGGCGTCGAAGATGGCTGCGTTCGCTGATGCAGCGTATGGCAGGTCCACGAGCACGTCTGCGTCGTCCAGAACGTCGTCTAGCAGCCTGTCGGACTTTGCCGTCTCGGCGAAGTTCGACAGGGTGATAGGACGACGGCTTGGGCTGGGGCAAGAAGCGTTGTCCGAAGGCAACGGTTCTTGTGGCGCTAGGCCGGCATCGCATACATGCACACGCTGCGTCAGGCCGAGCACGCGCGCTGCTTGCAGGAACCTTGGCGAGAGCTTGCCGGCAGCTATCAGATGCAGTCGCTCGCGCACGTTGGCAGGCATGGCTGCGATGGCGAACAACACCCGCTCGAATCCTCGTGCCACCAGGTCGCCGCCCACCATCGCCAGCACCACCGCCGTGTCAGGCAACCCCAGCGACCGGCGAATCTGTCGGGTCGCCGCCGGCTCGGTTGGCGCCGCGGCGAGGCCCGGTGGCAGGAGCTCCGGCCCGTCCTCGGCATCTGTAGAAGCGCATTCGACATCTATCCCCGGCAGCCCCCAGCCAACGGTGCAGCCGGCCGGACTGCGACGAAACACACCGCGCAGCCAGCGCAGATAGCCGGTTTGCCCGCCGGGCGGCAGTCTCCCGCGCAGGCGGATGTACCAGGGCATGGTCACGTGATCGGCATCCTGCGGCGCTTCGCCCTGCCACTCGCCGGCGAGGATGCGCACACCGCGTGGCCTCGTGCCCGACAAGCGTGCGCGAGCGGCAACAAGGCGCGGTAGGTCGGATCCGCAGCGTGGTAGCTCGGCACGCAAAGGGCGACGTACACCTTCTTAGTCGCTCCGCTCTCGCTGCATTGCCGCCGAAGCCAGCCGCCACACCGCATCCGGCGCGACTCCGGCGAGGCACGGCGGCGCCAGCAGGCTTGTCGGGGCGGCTTCGGGGCGACGGCAACGCCGCGACAGGCAGGGGGCACAGGACAGCTCGGCACTGAGGTTGACAGCTCGCTCGCCCAGGCAGCCCGTGCGCGCAGGATCGGTGGGTCCGAACAGCATCACCGTGGGACGGCCCATCGCCGCCCCTAGATGCGCGAGGCCCGTATCCACGCCCACCACGAGCCTCGACGCACCGATCAAGTCGATGGTGCCGGTGAGGTCCATGCGCGCACACACCTCGGCTCTCGGCTCCGCATCGGCAATGCGCTCGGCGCGGGCGCGCTCGGGCGCGTCGTGCCAGAGCAATGTGGGCGTCAGGCCGTCTGCGGCGGCGCGTTTGGCAACGTCGATCCAATGGCGTTCCGGCCACAGCTTCGTGCTCCATGCGGCGCCGTGGAGCAGCACGGCGTGGTCACGGGTCACACGCCCGTTGGCGATGTCGAATCGCGGCGTGCCGGTGGGCACCTCGTAGCCCATTGCATGGGCGAACAGCGCCCGCAGCCGCGTCGCCGCGTGACCGTGGCGGAGCACGTGCACGCGCCGACCATAGGTGAGCGTCGCCGCTCGCTCACGAATGCTCGTGCGATCGAAGCCGGCGTGGACGGTGCCCTTGGCCAAAAGTCCCACCAAGGCGCTCTTGATCAATCCTTGGGCGTCCAGCACGAGGTCGTAGCGCTGGTGCCTCAGGCTGCGGCCGGCGGCGCGAATCTCCCCCAGGCAGCGCAAGGGCTGGCGCCGCCAGCGCCGGATGGCCACCGGCAGGATGGCATCGACGCCTTGCGCCAGTGCCGCCACCGGCTCATAGGCTTCCTCCACCACCCAGTCGATGCGCGCCCCGTGCTGCACCGCGTCGCGCACCGCCGGCAACGTGTGAACCACGTCTCCAAGAGACGACATCTTGACGAGCAGCACTCTCATGGGGGTGTAGCCGGCGCCTGGTAGCGCACCGCGCCGGCCTGTTGCGGAGCCGGCGAAGATGCATGGGTGTTCGCGGAGTTGTCGGCGGCATCAAGGACACCGAGCCGTTCCAGCGCAGCCAGCACGCGGCCCGGCCGGATGCGCCGCAGGCAGTTCAGGTGTCCGAGGGGGCATTCGCGGGCGAAGCACGGTCGGCACGGCAGCTCTTCCTCGATGACCCGGGCGCGTTCGATGAGTGGCGGCGTGAAGGCCGGCGTCGTGGAGCCATAGACGGCCACCACCGGCACGCCGAGCGCAGCGGCGACGTGCATGAGGCCCGAATCGTTGCTGACCACGGCATGGGCCGCGGAGAGGAGATCGACGGCATCGGCGAGGGAAGTCTGGCCGGCCAGATTGTGCGCCAGCGAACGCCGGGCGATGCGTTCCGCTGCCTCGGCATCCGCGGCGCCGCCGAACAGCCACACATCCGCATCGCGTTCGCGGCAGGCGCGGGCCACGTCCGCAAAGCACGCCTCCGGCCAACGCTTGGCGGGACCGTGTTCCGCACCAGGGCAGAGCGCGACGATGGTTCGATCCATCGCAAGCCCCAACTCCGCCGCCCGCCGCTCCCTTGCCCTGGCGTCCGCGAACAGACGCGGCGGTTCGGCCGGCGCATCCGCCAGCGCCGCGAACCGGTCCACCATGCGCGGCAACGCTCGCGCGTCCAACGTGCGGGCGTCGGTGAGCAACACGCCCCGCGCCTCCTTGCGATAGCCTATCCGATGCGGAATGCGGGCAAGAGCAGGAACCAGTGCCGACTTGAAACTCCCCGGCAGCACCACGGCGCGTCGGAAGCCCAGGCGCCTGAGGCGCATGGCGACGCGACCTCGCTCGCCGAAGTCGAGCCGTCCGTGGCGGGCGCGAATGAGGTGGGATGCAGCCACGCCTGGCATTCGCCGAGCAAGGTCGTGAGTTGCCGGCGGCGAGAGGCAATGCACCTCGGCGCCGCCCCGTGCCAGTGCCGCCACCACCGTCTGCGACATCACCATGTCCCCGACCCATGCTGGCGAGACCACTAGCGCCCGTTCGCGAGCTGTTTGGGAACCTTTGGTCACGTCCATTGGCGATTCGACCCCCTCCAATGAAGCCTACGACATGGTGCTGGTGCGAAAACTGCGAAGGGAAATACGCGACCGCTCTCCAACTCGACAGTTCCTACGGGCCTTGCATGGAAGTACGCCTCCGGCGACGGGGACATGCCCGAACTTCCCTGCGCGTCAGCGGTCGAGGAAGCTTCCCCGGCTGAAGGCTCCTAGCTTCTCTGCGCGGTCACGCCGTCGGCTTCCGCTTCAGGGGCGCCTGCGCCAACCAGGGTGTGCCATTCCGGATGTGTGCCGCGCTTGCCGCGCACTTGATCGAAGTAGAGAGACTGGAGCGTCTCTGTCACCGGCCCCCTCCTGCCGTCGCCGATGCGCCGCCCGTCCAGCTCCCGAATCGGCAGCACTTCCGCCGCGGTGCCGGTGAAGAAGGCCTCGTCGGCGATGTAGAACTCGTCGCGGGTAATGCGCCGCTCGATCACCTCGAAGCCCTGCTCGCGGGCGAACACGAGGATGGTGTCGCGGGTAATGCCCGGCAGGCAGGAGGTGAGTTCCGGCGTGTGGATCACCCCTTCCGTGACCATGAAGACGTTCTCGCCGCTGCCCTCCGCCACGTAACCTTCGTTGTCGAGCAGCAGCGCCTCGTCGCAGCCGGCGTCCACGGCCTCGCGCAGGGCGAGGATGGAGTTGATGTAGTTGCCGTTCGCCTTCGCCTTGCACATGGTGATGTTGACGTGGCGGGTGTAGGACGAGGTGCGAACCGAGATGCCACGCTCGCGGGACTCGGGGTCCATGTAGTCCGGCCACGGCCAGCAGGCCATTGCCGCATGGACGCTCAAGCCCTCTGCGCGCAGGCCCATCGCCTCCGAACCGAGCCAGATCACCGGCCGCAGATAGCCTTCCTCGAGTCCGTTGGCGACGAATACCTCGCATTGGGCGCGCTCGAGCTCCTCCCGCTGCCAGGGAATCCCCATGTGCATGATGTGGGCGGAATCGAACAGGCGCTTGGTGTGGGCGCCGAGGCGGAAGATCTGGGTGCCGGCCGGCGTGCGGTAGGCACGCACCCCCTCGAACACGCCGACGCCGTAGTGCAGCGTGTGCGTGAGCACATGCACCTGGGCATCGCGCCAGGGCACGAGTTTGCCGTCCAGCCAAATCCAGCCGTCTCGATCTGCAAGCGTCGCAAGAGTCCCGGTATTCATCCTGTCTCCGTCATCGAGGCGCCAGCGTCCTGTGTCAGAACTGCGTTGTATCAATCAAGGGCGTCGAATCCAAGTTCGACACGGAAAAAAACCGAGGATGTGCTGCCCATAATGCTCCCCGAGGGCAGGTTTCCGAGCCAGGCCTCGTTCGCCAACGGCAACGAAATTCGTTCGTGGTGCAGCACACTGGCGCGACCCTGACTTCGCCGCACGCCAGCGGGTACATCTGGCTGATACGATTATGGCACTTCGCGGCGCAAACGGTTCATTCGCTTTGGCATCAACCCTTCCTGAACCCATCGAGATGCTGCGCACCCTCGTCGCGTCGCCGTCCGTGAGCTGCGCGGACCCCGGCATCGACCAGGGCAACCTGGGCGTCGTCAACCAGCTTGCCGCCTGGCTTGAGGACATCGGCTTCGAGGTGGATGTGCTGCCGATGCCGAACGATCCCCGCAAGGCAAACCTCGTGGCGACGCGGGGCGCAGGCGAGGAGGCTGGCCTCGCGCTCTGTGGCCACACCGATACCGTGCCCTGCGACGAGGCGCTGTGGCAATTCGATCCGTTTCGGGTGACGCAGCAGGACCCGAGGCTCTACGGCCTCGGCACCTGCGACATGAAGGGCTTCTTTCCGCTCGCCCTGTCTGCGGCGCTGCGCCATCGCGACAGCAAACTCAAGCACCCGCTCACCGTCATCGCCACGTCCGACGAAGAGACCGGCATGGATGGCGCCCGATTCCTCGCCGAGCGTGGCATTCCGCGCGTGGCAGCCGCCGTCGTCGGCGAGCCCACGGGGATGCAGCCGGTGCGGGCGCACAAGGGCGTGGCCATGATTTCCATCGACGTGCAGGGATCGGCCGGGCATTCGTCCAATCCTGCCCTTGGCATCAATGCGCTCGATGCGATGCACGAGGTGATGGCGGAGATCATCGCCTTCCGTCGGGAACTGGCGCAGCGCCATGTGCATCTCGACTTCGAGGTGCCGACGCCGACGCTGAACCTCGGCTGCCTGCACGCCGGCGACAACCCCAACCGCATCTGCGGCCAGGCCCGGTTGCTAATCGACCTGCGCGTGCTGCCGGGCATGGACACGGACGAGATCATCGACTCGCTGCGGCAACGGGTGACGGATATTGGCGGCGAAGCGGAGGTGACCACGGCGCCCATGTTCCGCCCCCTGGCGCCATTCGAGACAGCCGCCGAAGGCCGCCTGGTGCAGGACTTGGAGGGGCTCTCGCAACGAGCCTGTGGCACGGTGGCGTTCGGCACGGAAGCGCCCTTCTACGCCGGCCTCGGCGCGGAGACGGTGGTGTTCGGCGCCGGCTCCATCGACCAGGCACATCAACCGAACGAGTATCTGGACGCGGCGCAGATTCGCCCGATGACCGAGATCCTGACGAACTTGATCGCTCGGCATTGCCTTTAGGGCGCCTCGGCGCAAGTCCCGTCGCCCCCAAGGGGCCGTCCCAAGCCACCAACGATGCACGACGAGCAAGCCGTCGCTTCGACTTGGCGTAAGGTTCTGTGACCATGGGCGTAAGGTTCTGTGACCATGAATGAGCAGGCAGACTGGCCGCGCGCCGATTGGTTCCGCGCCTCGGCGCCCTACATCCGCGCGCATCGCGGACGGTTGTTCGTGGTGATGTTGGGAGCCGATGCGCTGGCCAGCGCGAATCTGCGTTCCATCGTCCACGATCTCGCGCTTTTGCATGTGCTTGGCGTGCGGCTGACCTTGGTGCATGGGATTCCTTCGGATGCGGCTGGGCCAACGAGCCCCGCCGCCCTCGAAGAGGCGGAGCGGCAGGTTGGCGTCGCCCGCTCCCGTCTCGAAGGGATGTTCGCCACCGGCATCCCGCCGAGCCCCTTGCGCAACAACCATGTCCCACTGGTGGGCGGCAATCTTGTAACGGCCATGCCGCAAGGCGTGGTGGACGGCGTGGACCACATGGCCACCGGCACACCGCGCAAGATCCATGTCGACGCCATTCGCTTCCTGCTCGATGCGGGCAATGTTGTTGTGCTGTCACCGCTTGGCCACAGTTCTTCCGGCGCGGCCTATACGTTGCGGCCAGCCATGCTTGCAGCCATGACCGCGGTCGAACTGCGAGCCGACAAGCTCGTGGTGTTCGACGCTGTGCCCCGTCTTGGGGACTTGAGCGACCTCACCATGGACCAGCTCGCCAGGCACCTCGACGAAGAGACTGTCGCGGCGCCCACGGCGGAACGACTGCACGCCCTGCTCCATGCCTGCCGCCGGGGCGTCGGTCGCGGCCACCTGATCGGCCACGCGCCGACGGCGTGCTGTTGCAGGAACTCTTCACCGCCGAGGGCGCCGGCACCCAGATCGGCAGCGGCGACTACCGCGTTGTGCGCAACGCCACAGATGCGGACATCGGCGGCATCGTCGAGCTCATCACGCCGCTGGAACAGTCCGGTGCCTTGGTGCCGCGACCCCGAGACCGCATCGAGCGCGAAATCGTCAACTTCGTGGTGGCGGAACTCGACGGGGCCCTGACCGGCTGCTGCGCGCTCCATCCCCTCGCCGACGGAAGTGCCGAACTTGCCTGCCTCGTCGGTGGCGAAGGGGTTGGCGACCGCCTCCTCGAGGCCATCGTCGAACGCGCCCGCGCAAACGGCGTGCAAAGGCTGTTTGCCCTCACCACCCGCGCCGGCGACTGGTTCGCCGAACGCGGCTTCGCGTCCGCGGACGTGACGGCCCTTCCCGGCTCGCGCAAGGCGCTTTACAACTATCGGCGAGGCTCCAAGGTCTTCTGCCTGGAGCTTCGCAAGGCAAGCGCCTCGCATGTGTCGCCCCCAAGGGAGCTGTCCCGGCCCCAGGACCCGTGGGGCCTCTCCTGGCAAGAAAGTGCTCCCTCCAGCGGGAACCGACCGATCAGAGATTCCGTAGGAGAAGCGCGTGGCGCTGGCCCGGATTGTTCATGAATGCGCGCAGCGAGGGCGACGAGACGCCGCTGTGGGTGGACCCGCACGCGTGCAGGAAGCACGGACGCGTGCCAGGAGGCACGGAGTGGATGCCCCCGAAGGCATGGTTGCACACCATGTCGAGGGGGCCGGAGCGACGTGTCCGCAGGACACGCGAGTACTTGCCCAGCCACAGCGAGTGTATCGTCGTCCGCAGCAGGGCATTCATGAATAATCCGGGCTGGCAGCCTGTCGGACTTCGGACGGCGCAAGCTGGCCGAATGCCGACAGGGTGACAGGACGGATTGGGCTGGGGCAGGAAGCGTTGCCGAAAGGCAACGGTTCTTGTGGCGCCAGCCATAGGGGAACGGGTGGGGATGCAGGCTAACGATCAGCCGGGTTCCGTTGGGATCGTCGTGCCGCAGACGGCGCGATTCGACGCGCCGCTGACGCTGCAGTGCGGCGTCACCTTGCCGGGCTTCGAGCTTGTCTACGAGACCTATGGCGAGCTGAACGCGAGCCGGAGCAATGCGCTTCTTGTGTGCCATGCGCTTTCGGGCGATCACCACGCCGCCGGCCGGCATTCGCCCGAGGATGCCAAGCCGGGTTGGTGGGACACTTGCATCGGTCCCGGCAAGCCCATCGACACGAATCTCTTTCATGTGGTGAGCCTCAACAATCTCGGAGGCTGCAACGGCAGCACCGGGCCGCGCTTCACCGATTCGAGCACCGGCGAGCCCTACGGCGCCAACTTCCCCACCGTGACCGTGAAGGACTGGGTGCGAAGCCAGGCGATGCTGGCGGATCGGCTCGGCATCGAGCGCTTCGCGGCGGTGGTGGGCGGGAGTCTCGGCGGGATGCAGGCGCTGCAGTGGGCCATCGACGAGCCGGAGCGCATCGCCAACGCGGTGGTGATCGCTGCGGCGCCCAAGCTCTCGGCGCAGAACATCGCCTTCAACGAGATCGCCCGGCAGGCCATCGTCTCGGACCCGGACTTCCACCAGGGCACCTACTTCCGCAAGGGTGCGAACCCGGACAAGGGGCTGATGCTGGCGCGGATGCTGGGGCATGTGACGTATCTTTCCGACGGCGGCATGGGCGACCGCTTCGGGCGGGAGCTGAAGTCCGGCGACATCGGCTCGGCGCAGGACGTGCAGTTTCAGGTGGAGAGCTATCTGCATTATCAGGGCACTTCGTTCTCGCGCCGCTTCGACGCCAACACGTACATCCTGATGACGCGGGCGCTCGACTACTTCGACCCCGCCCTCGACTTCGGCGGCGATCTGGTGCGGGCGCTGGGGCAGGCACGGGCCAAGTTCCTTGTGCTGTCGTTCACGTCTGACTGGCGGTTTTCGCCCGAGCGTTCGGGGGAGATCGTCGATGCGCTCATCGCCGCCGGGCGCGACGTGGCCAATGCCACCGTTCACTCGACAGCCGGGCACGACTCGTTCCTCTTGCCCATCGAACGCTATTGCGACCTGCTCGGGGCCTATCTCGGGCGCGTCGCGGCGGAGGTCGGGGGCTAGGGCAAATGCGGCGCGATCTGGAAATCATCGCGGAGCTGGTGAATCCGGGCGCCAGGGTGCTGGACCTCGGCTGCGGCGACGGCGACCTGCTGCGACATCTGGCGTCGGTCAAGGGCGTGAACGGCTATGGCATCGAGAAGGATGCGGACGAGATCGCCATCTGTATCCGTGCCGGCGTCAACGTGATCGAGCACGACCTCGATGACGGTCTCTCCCGCTTCCCGGATTCGAGCTTCGACATGGTGGTGATGACTGAGACGCTGCAAGCGGTTGCCGCGCCGGAACGACTGCTCGACGAGATGCTGCGCATCGGCGAGGAGTGCATCGTCACCTTTCCCAATTTCGGCCATTGGCGCTGCCGGGTGCAGCTTGCCTCGCGCGGGCGGATGCCGGTGGCGCGGCACATTCCGCACTCGTGGTACGACACGCCCAACATTCACCTGTGTACCTTCCGCGACTTCGAGGAACTGGTGACCGCCAAGGGAATCGACATCATCGAGCGGTTCGTGGTGGATGCGAGCTATGAGAAGCGGGTTCGTAGGGTTCCGAACCTGTTTGGGACCATCGCCTTCTATCGCTTGGGACGAGCTCTGCCGCTCGGACGATGCCGGCATGGCGGCTAGACCCCCTCCGGAGGGAGGGCATCCTGCCCTCCCTCACGCCCGAAGGGCGTGCTGCCTGATGGCCAGCACCTTCATCGCCACGGTGCTGGCGCTAGGCGCCCACGCCGAGCAGTACCGCGACTTCGGCGACTGGCGCGTGCATTACATCGCCGTGGGCGCCTCGTTCCTGCCGCCAGAAGTGGCCGAGCGCCACGGCATCGTGCGCGGCGACAACAAGGGCCTCGTCAACATCTCCGCCATCGGCGCGGACGGGCGTGCCGGTGCAATGGGCGTTGTCGGCAGCGTCACCAACCTGCTCGGCCAGAAGACGACGCTTCGCTTTCGCGAGGCGCGCGACGGCGCGGCGATCTACTACCTCGCCCCGTTCGACTTCGAGGACGCGGAGACACTGCGCTTCGAGTTGCGCCTAACGTTGCCGGATCACGGCGAAGAAACGCTTTCGTTCCAGCAACCTCTCCATCGACCGCTGCCATGAGTGACCGGCGCGTCGTGCTGGCGTCCGACAACCCCGGCAAATTGCGGGAACTGCGTACGCTCCTTGCGGATGTGGAGTTGATCCCGCAGGGGCAACTCGGCATCAAAAGCGCAGACGAGACGGCCGCCACCTTCGTCGAGAACGCCCTCCTCAAGGCGCGTCACGCGGCGCGGGCGTCGGGGCTGGCGGCGATTGCCGACGATTCGGGGTTGGTGGTTCATGCCTTGGGAGGGGCGCCGGGCGTGCGTTCGGCTCGCTACGCCGGCGAGCCGACGTCCGATGCCGCCAACAACGCCAAGCTGATGGCGGCGCTGCATGGGGTTCGGGATCGATCGGCGCATTTCCATTGCACGTTGGTGCATTTGCGCTCGGCGGATGATCCGGACCCGATCATCGTGTCGCGCACCTGGCGTGGAGTGGTGGTGGACGAATCGCGGGGGGACAACGGCTTTGGCTATGACCCGCACTTTCTGATCGAGTCGCAGGGCTGCACGGCGGCGGAGCTCGATGCGGCCACCAAGAACGCCCTTGGCCACCGGGGCCAAGCCTGCCGGGCGCTTGCCGACATCCTTGCGCGCGGCTGCCGATGACTGCGGTGGAAGTTCAAGGCGCCGCGACCCATCGCTCTGACGCAGCGCTCCACCCCGCAGCGGCGTTGGGGCTATACGTTCACTTCCCTTGGTGCGTGCGCAAGTGCCCGTACTGCGACTTCAACTCGCACCCCTTGCGAGGGGCGTTGCCAGAACCGGGCTACTTGGACGTCCTGACTGACGACTTGGCGCGGGAAGCCGAGCGACACGACAACCAACCCATCGTCAGCGTCTTTCTGGGCGGCGGCACGCCAAGCCTGTTCTCTCCCGACTCCATGCGGGCGCTGTTGTCCTCGCCCGCCGTTGCGGACGCTGTGGAAGTGACGATGGAGGCGAACCCCGGCGCCGTGGAACATGGCGACTTCTGCGCCTGCCGCGAGGCAGGGATCACGCGCGTCTCCCTGGGCGCGCAGTCCTTCGATCCAGCCCAGCTTGATGTTCTGGGCCGCATCCACTCGCCCGAAGACACCGAAGCCGCGATTGGCGAGGTGCGCCGCGCAGGGTTCGCAAGCTTCAACATCGACCTGATGCACGGCCTGTCGGAGCAAACGGAGGCGCAGGCCTTGGCTGACCTCGAGCGGGCGATCCGCCACGAGCCGCCGCACATCTCCTGGTATCAGCTCACCATCGAACCCAAGACGGAGTTTGCGCGACGACCGCCGCAGGGCTTGCCGGACAGCGACGCGGCCGCCGACATGGAGGCCGCCGGCGTCGAATTGCTTGCCCGCCACGGCTATCGCCGCTACGAAGTCTCCGCCTTTGCCCGCCCCGGCCACGAGTGCCGACACAACCTCAACTATTGGCGTTTCGGCGACTACCTGGGCATCGGCGCCGGCGCTCACGGCAAACGAACGAGCTTCGACGCCGAGCGCAATCCAACCGTCGTCCGCACCGCCAAGCCATCGCAACCGAGGCTCTACACGGCAGACCACCCCACCACGACGAACCCGGTCGCGCCGAAGGAATTGGCCTTCGAGTTCATGCTGAACGCCCTGCGCCTCACGGACGGGGTGCCGTGGGATCTGTTCTCGGCCCGAACGGGACTGTCGCGGAGCAACATCGAGCCGCTGGTTTCGGAGCTCATCGCATGGGAGCTCATGCAAGGCGACCGAGTTGCCCTAACCACCATCGGCCACGCCCAACTCGACGCAGTGGTATCCCGCTTCCTCGAGCCACCGCCATCTGGCTAGGCCCGCTCGTGAGCCTGCGGATGGGCGGCGTAGCCGTCGGGATGCTTCTCCACGATCACCTTGATCTGCGCGTCCACTGTCGTGCCTGGACGGGCCTTGGGTTCATCTTCCTGACCGGCCAGACGCTCTTGCGCCGTTCCGCTGACGGAGTCGATCTCTGCCGGCAAATACCCCATCTATGCCCAGTATCGGGCAGGCACGTCCATGTTCGTGCCGTGGCCGGGGCGCGGGTGGCGGCCTTGACACCCCATCACGCTGGCAGGACGATGGCGGCAGTTACGAAGCAACTGCTGCGGCGCATCTCCAGCGCCATGCCGGCAGCCCAACGAGGGGAAATCAGATGCATGACATCGTGATTCGCGGCGGCGAACTCGTCGATGGCACCGGTGCGGCGCCGGTGCCGGGCGATCTTGCCATTGACGGCGGCAGCATTGCCGAGGTGGGGGAGGTCAAGGGCCGTGGGCGGCGGGAGATCGACGCCCAAGGCATGACGGTAACGCTTGGCTTCATCGACCTGCACACTCACCTCGACGCCCAGATCGGCTGGGATCCGGCGCTGACGCCGGTGAGCTGGCACGGCGTCACCACCGTGCTCATGGGCAACTGTGGCGTGACGTTCGCGCCGTGCAAGCCGGCCGACCAGGAACTTGCATAGAAGTACGCCCCCAGCGATGGGGGAATTGCCGGTACTTCCTTACGCGTCAGCGGTCGGGGATGCTTCCCCGGCTGAAGGCTCCTTGCCAGCATGATGGAGACGGTGGAGGACATTCCGAAGAACGCCATCCTCACCGGCCTGCCGTGGGACTGGGAAGACTACGGCGGCTATCTCGACGCCATAGAGCGGCTGAAGCCCGGCATCAACGTCGCCGGCATGGTGGGGCACTGCGCCGTGCGCTTCTATGTCATGGGCGAACGCGCCGTGGAGGAACAGGCGACGGATGCCGAACGGAAGCAAATGGCAGACATCGTCGGCCACAGCATCGACCGTGGCGCCGTCGGCTTCTCCACCAACCGACACGCTCCGCACCGTCTGCCGGACGGTCGCAGCGTGCCTGGCACGTTCGCCGACCCGGCGGAGTTGGTGGAAATCGGCAAGGCGATGGGCCCGCGCCGCGGCCTCATGCAGGCCGTGGGCGCCGGCTTCGATGTGCTGAAGCAGATCGCGGGTGCCAGCCAGAGTCGCATCCTGTTCAGCTACGGCGCTGGGCCGGAGGCGGATTCCGGCGTCGAACGCCGCCAGGCGCTCGAGGAACTGCGCGCCGAGGCGGGCGACGTGACCGCCATCACCCACGGGCGCAGCTTCGGTTCCATGTATGGGCTGCAGTCGCGCTTCCCCGTCACGGGCGAGACCTGGAGCAGACTGCAAGCCATGGACCTCGCCGGCCGCCTCGCCGCCATCGGCAACGCCGACACCGTGGCGAAGCTGGTGCAGGAGGCCAAGCGTGAGGGTGCCATGCGCCTGCCGCCGGACAACCTGTTCTATCTCGGCACGGCCGAAACGCCCGACTACACGGCTGGGCCGGAGCAGAACCTTCAGGCGATGGCGGATGCGGCCGGCGAACACTGGTGCGAGACGCTCTTGCGCGTGTCCCTGGAGAGCCAGGGCCTGGGCCTTTTCAACTACCGCGCCTTCGCCCGCAACATGAACGCGCTGGCGGACCTGATCGAGCACGAGCACGTGTTCCCCGGCCTCGGCGACGCCGGCGCACACGTCTCGCAGATCATGGATGCAGGTTGGTCCACCTTCCTGCTCTCGCACTGGGTGCGCGACGCCGGGCGCTACAGCATGGGAGAAGGCGTTCGTCGGTTGACGTCAGGCCCTGCCCGCGTCATCGGCATCACCGACCGAGGCATCCTGAAGTCCGGAATGCGCGCCGACGTGAACGTGTTCGACGCGAACGCGGTAGTCGAATGCCAGCCGCAACTGGTACACGACTTCCCTGGTGGCGCGCCACGCTACATCCAGCGCTCGAAGGGCTACCACACCACCATCGTCAACGGCGAGGTGAATGTGGTGAACGGCGAGCACACGGGAACCCGCGCCGGCCAGGTGCTCCGCCACCAAGGCTGACGAGAAACGCTGATGCTGCCTTGGGCAAGGGCATTGAAGCCCTCGGCCCCTGGTGTCTTGCTCTTCGTACACGGGACGCGCCTTGCGGCGCGTATGGAGGGCAGGATGCCTCCCTCCAGATGTTCAAGCGGGCCAGGAGGTAAGCGCCGTAGAAAACTGTCGAGTTGGAGAACGGTCGCGTACTTCCCTTCGCAGTTTTCGCGCCAGCGAAACTGCCTCAAGCGCCGCGAAGCGGCGCTAGGAGTCTGCGCCGTAGAAACTTTTCCGGAGACATGCACCCTAATACGGCGAGAAAAATCCATCTTCTGGGAGGTCCTGTCCCTCGTCAGGAACGTTTCGGGGCAAGCAATGGGGGATCACACCACATTTTCGGCGCGAGATCGTCCTACGGCGTAGTTTCGCGGCTTTTCGTAACCCACTGAAAGGGTTGTGTTTTCTCGACAATGCCGATTCCTTGCCCCACTAATTGACACCTTCACGACTGCGATTCGGAACTGCCCCACGCGACCGTGTGACACCGCCTGACGCCTTGATCCGACCCGGCAACCGGACAACCAAGTGGTACGTCCTCCGTGACCAGTCCATTCTCACTCTCTGGCCAAGCCACGGGGGGGCTCGGTTCAGTCGGGGTACGCCGAAATCACCGGATCGAACGCATCCTTCATCGCGCCCATCGCGTCGACGGCCCAGTCGATCAACTCTGGCCAGCGGTCTTCCTCTGCGACGCGGATATCCGCTGGAAAGTGGACCGCGATCCGGCAAGCCCCTTTGCCGTCGATCCGGTCCCACTTGACGTCGTCGCCAACGGCCGCGTCGATCGCGTCACGCTGGCCCTCGAGCCAGTCGAAGACATCCGCCGGTTGGACCTTCTGCGAGTCCAGATACGCCTCGACCCTGCAGCCGCGCGAGTTGAACACCGCGCCGTACTTCAGGAGATCCGAGCGAGACGAGCCGAACAACATGCTCTCTTTCTTGGAAGGGGTCGACACGCCCTGCCACTGGGGTTGTAAGCGATGCAGCCTCGGGAGGAAGTCACCCCAGAAACGCCGATACAGTTGCGCAGTTGGCGACTGGTTCGGCGGTGGACGCATCGTGCGTGACCAATCGTCGGGCTTCTGGTCGACCCGCAGGCGCGGCGCTGGTCCCGAGTCGCCGATGCGCCAGGCCTCCAGGGCGACGCCAAAGAACGCGACCCCGTTCGAGACTCGATTCAACCAGTCGATTGCCGAGCTGTGCTCGTCCCGGAACTCCTCAGCGATGAGCACCGCGACGGCCGCGTCGAGTCCCGCCGCATAGGTGACGAGCTTGCCGACATGATCGTGATCCGTGGCGCCGAACATGTTCTCGACCACGACCAGTTCGTCTGAACTGCCCCGGAAGAGCAGGTCAGCACTGTAGCGGCCTACGTTGGCTTCCATCTCCTGCGGAAAGAGTTCGGTTCCGAGAGCATCGCCGAGGATCTGGGGATGCTTGTGAAGCCATGGCGTGAAGTCCGCAGCTTCGTTCGGCCACAGCTTTCTGACCTCCACTCGCTCCAGGGTCTTGATTTCGCTCATGGTGCGTCCTTCCTTCTTGTCTCCCCCAGTGGCTACGCCGGGTCAGGTGCCCCGCTCATGGACGCACAATGAGCGAAAGCGGCGCCCCGAGACTCACCCAGAGTTTTGCGGGTCCGGAGAAGTCTGCGAAGGGCGCCGGACGCGGACTATACCCGACCGCAAGCGCCCCGCTACCGATCAGTCGAGAAAGCTGTCACCGGGAAACCCGACTCGATCTGGGCGCCGGCGGTCGTGTCTCCGCTCTTCCTCGCAGCGCTCCATCCACACACCATTTGCCATTGCACTTCCCTCAGAAGCCGACCCCTAACTCGGTCGGCGGCATCGTCCAGGGCGCCATGCCGCCCTTGACGTGTTCCCATACCGCGACCTTGCCTTCGCCCCAGTCTCCCCAACCGTACGCTTTCGGCGGCCTGGGCCTCGCTGACCAGCGCAGCGGCAGTCAAGGGCGGCCGGGACGATCCCGTGCGTCAGACCTTCCACCGCCGTTCGCACGACGACCACCGCTCGCATTACCCAGCACCAGAGCGTCCCGGCCGGCGCAGCAACCCCTTGACGGCCGCGGAGCGACCCACGCTGTCGGCGGGGACGGTGGCCGCGACACCATTGCCTTGAGGCCATCCCCCATGAACCCGACCGTGCTGCCGGTACGCATCCCGGCCACCGTCCCTGCCCCCGCGGCGAGCGGACTCCCGGTCCGGGCTGCCCTGGAGCGCACCGATGCTGCGCCGCTTGGTGGCTCTGCGGGCTGACGCCGCCGGGAGCCGTCAGTCGCCGCGCCGCCCGCAAATCGCATCCGGGACGCGGTTTCGGGCGCCCGCCGCGTCGAAGCCGCGCACGAGCGTGCGCTGCTTTTCGCGTTGCGGGGAGTTGTGTCCGAAGATGTCGCTCTCGTGTGCGCACGCCGCGCGATGATGCGACCGCACGCCTGATGGCCGAGGTAGGTTGCGAGCACGGGCAGCTTGGCATCGAGGTCCGCACCCTCGCGCCACCAGCGCAGCATCACCTGTAGGGGGAAAGGTGTGGCGCAGATCGTGGAGCCGCGGCCCCTTGCCCCTGCCGCGAGCGGCATGCCGCAACGGAGCAGGAGGTGGCGGAATACCTCGTAGACCGATCCGCCGCGGGGCGGGACGCCCATGCTTGCAACAGACGCATCCGACCGGACCGTATTCACCCGAGCAGAAGCTCCAGCAACGCCGCCGACCCGGCGCCGACGCCCGCATCCTCCAGAACCCGCCGGACCGCGATGGCGGTCGACCGCTCGCCCCGCAGCGCCGCCCGCGCGTTCATCGCCGCGGACAGCAGGCCGCTGGCGCCGGCGGCCTCTCCCACCTGCCCCTCCCCGCCGGCCAGGCGGGCCATCGCCGCGCTCACGTCCGCTTCCAGTTCGGCGTTGCCGAACCCCGACGAGCCGACACCGTCCAGCCGTGCCGCCGCCTCCTCCGTCGCGAGCACCTCAATGCCGGGAAACCGCTCGCGGTGGGCCGCCACGTAGGCCGCCGAGTCGGTCGCCTTCAACTGGATGTCCGTCGTCTCTCCCGTAGTGCGGTTCACCAGGCGCACGTCCGCCCCCGGATGGTTCGTCAGCTCGTACATCGCCGCGTCGACATCGTCGCCGTCCGCGTTCTCCCGCCCGACGTAGCGGAGCTCGTGGTAAATGCCCTTCACGTTGTTCCGGAAACCCGCCAGCCCGGCGCCCGACAGGCTCCCGACGTGCGCCGCGATTTCCGCGACCGATGCATCCGCGAGGGCGCCACTCGACCGCCGTACCGCCTCCAGCACTATCTCCTCCTCGCCCGAGAACGACCGTTCCCCGCCCAGCAGCTTCAGCAAAACGGCCGGCACCACGCCGATGCCCATCCAGGCGACGCCGCTACGCATCGCACCACGCCGCCGCCGTCTCGATCCGCTCCCGCAGGCGTCGCGCAAGACGCCGCAGTCTCAGCCGGCTCCGCACCCGCAGCGCGGCGAACTCCGCCGACTCCATGTACTCCGCAAGCCTATCCGCGACCGGCGCAAGCGCCTCGCGCAGCACAACTCCCATCTCCGCCTTCGACGGCAACTCGCCGCTGTCCGCCAGCTCCCGCAATCCCACGGCCATCTCCATGCAGGCGCTCACCATCTCCCGCTCGCGGCCGCTCAGCGACTCCGGCTGCCTCGCCTTCCCTTTCCAGGCCCTCAGCACCACGAACCCCCCGGCCACCATGACCGCGGGCGGCACGAACGCGCCGACGGCCATGCTGCCGAATCCGAGCCAGGCCAGCGTCGCGCTGTTCGCCGCGGCACCGCTCAGGGTTCCGATGGCCGTCCCGGTTCCGGCCGTGCCGACGAGCGACGCCAGCCCGAACGCGCCGTACGACGCCCCCGCGGCGCCGACCTTGGCCACCAACGCGTTGGCCACCAGCTTGCGCACCGACCTCGGCTCGGCGTTCATCACGGCCGCCGCGACGCCCGACAGCGTCCTCGCCGTTATGCTCAAACCAGCCCCGATCGATCTTCCGTTCCACCTGCCCCCGCCGCACCCGTGGTCATGCACCCATTATCAGGCTGCGCCCGGATCCGCGCGCGAAGGCGCGAACTTGATCGGCTCATCACACCTGAGCCCGAACGCCGCCTGCCGCTGCCAAGGTCGTAGTTCAGCTTGTGCACGAGCCAGCCCGCGACGGCGTTGTCGACCATCGCCCGCGATGCCGCGGGCGGTGACCGACAGATCGGCGATGGGTCGGGAATTCCTCCACGCCGTCCTCCTGGACCTCGACGTGCTGCGTACCCCGCTCGCCGCGGGGGTCTCCTCCCTGGCGCTGAAAGCTATGGGTCGTGCCGGCCAGCGTCAACGTTTCGTGTTTACCACCCCGCCCAACGACAGCCCCTTCGGGCCTTTCGTTAGCAGACTGCTAAACGACTCGCTGGTACCGGTGACACCGGCGGCGGCGCCGGTTTTCGCGCGGATCGGGCCGCGTAACTGTGCGGTAAGTTCTAATGGACGATCCGGGCTGCCTCATGGCAGTTCCGAACCCGCAGGGCGCTGTGGCGCCGCTTGCGTAAGTCCAAAGACGCGTTTCCTTGCCGATCATTGCGGCAGTCGCGGCGTGCCTTGCGGCATTCGTTCGCGACCTTGTGGTTTCTGGCGCGCGATCGCTCTGCGTCAGCAGGCGGGTTCCTGGTGTGAACCCTTGCGATACCTCGCGCCACGGTCTGGCGGCTTCACGCCTGGGAACCCTCGGTTCCGGCGCATTGCGGTGCTGTGCACCGCCACGAAGCCTTCCAGCCTTCACGACAGCCACGTCGCCAAACGCAACGTGACCGTCAGTTGCTCCTCTCCCGGTGCGTCCTCCGGGGCCGCGCATTACCGCAGCAGGGTGCTGTCACACGCCGGACCTTGGTCCAGCCACGCTGCATTCGCAGCAGGTTGACGCGGCGCATTATGCCACGTGACGCGCTCAATTCATGAGCGCGCCCCGAGACAGAATGCCTATCATCGCCTTGTCGCCACTGGCTTCGTGGGCCCCGTCACTACAGGGCTTTCGCCGCCGCCTGACGGCGCCGGCGGCCGTAGTGACGGGGCGCAGGACACGGCCGCGATAGCGGCCTTGGTCGCACGGCGTCTCGGCGTCTCGCCTTTTCGGCGAAGACGCCACGCCTGCGGCGGCGGAAGCCGGCCGTTCCTGCCGCCTTCCGCCTCCGATTCGCCACCCGGCTGTCGCTCGGCAGGAACGCCGTCAGTCCGCCGGATGCACGAAAAGCGCTGCATGCCGCCGCGTCATCGCCGGCATCGCGCGCCAGAACGCGCACGAGAAGCTCCTGCTTTGCGCGATGCAGGGCAACGGGGCGAAGCACGCGACGCTCGTGCAACGCCAGCGCGCCGGACACGCTCGCGCCAGCGGATCGCGCATGCCTTCGCCTCGTTCCTTCAGATCCGGCCCGGTCCCGTGCGCTGGGCCGGGGGACGCCGTTCGTCGTCGTCAGTCGCCAGTCGTCAGTCGGTGCGTCGGTGCGTCGGTGCCGCCTCGCTGCGGCGATGATGAAAGAGAATCCGCTGTCTTGGCGCGAGCTTGCATTATGGTGGTCGCTATGTTCGGCCCGCGAGCGGAACCAGTGCGCGAGCAGAAGGAGCAGGAGCCGCGCACAAGCGGCAACGCCACCCTAATCGCGGATCACACCACCGTGCGAGGCGACATCCGCTTCTCTGGCGAGTTGTTCGTCAATGGCCGTGTCGAGGGCGACGTGGTCGGCGAGGGCGACCGCTCGATGCTTACCGTCAACGAGTCGGGCACGGTTGTGGGTCAGATCGAGGTTTCCAGCGTGATCATCAATGGCCGCGTCGAGGGTGATATTCGCAGCACCGGCAAGCTCGAGCTCGCCGAGCGCGCCAACCTGACCGGCAACGTCACCTACCGCGCCATCGAGATGCGGCTCGGCGCCGTGCTCGAGGGCGAGCTGATCCGGATCGAAGGCAAGGGCGAGAAGGCCGAGCCCGACGAAGGGTCAGCACAGGCGCAGGCAGAAGACGGCGCAGGCGCGAACCGTCCCTGCGCGGGGTTCCCTAGGGGCTAACGGCGTACGCCGTTCGTCGGCGCCAGTCGCCAGTCGGTGCGACCCTCGAAAACGGCCGGGATCGCGCCGCTATCGACGACATCGCGCTCCAGGACGCGCACGAGAAGCCCCTGCTTCGCGCCAGGCAGGGCAACGGGGCGAAGCACGCCCTGCTCGTTGACTGCACTGCGCCGGCCCGCAGCCAGCGACCTCAGCTGCATGGCCTTCTCCAGTACACTTTGCCCATCTCTCCACTCCCGGACCCAGATGCCAGTCAGACGTAAAGCAGGTCAACCAGCGCTGGCACCACAGAAGCCCTACCAGGAGCTCCTCATGATGTACGACACGGGCCACGCCTTTGGTGTGATCGCCCGCGCTACGGAGGCCCTCATCGAAAGGTCTGGGTTGAGAGCGGACCACGCCAATCGACGAGAAATCGAGCGGTGGATCGCGCACAAGAATGTCAGTCATTTCAACCTGCATCAGTGCTTTGAGTCGTTCATCAAGTGCATTCGAGCCATCGAACGCATCCCCACCCCAAACATTCACCCGTTGGCCAATCTCTTTGACGGCCTTTCCTCTGATTCCGCGAACGCGCTTGAACGGGCTTACAAGGAAACAGTGTGGTCCTCTGACGAACGTGCCATCAGCTTGTGCATTTCGCCAACTCAACCCGGGCCGATCCCTTCCACGCAGGTTGCATGCCTACGCGACATGCTCGCGCATTGGGACGGGCCCTTCGGCCTCCACAAGAAACGATACCAGTGGGAGCAAGCGGGCGCAGGAAAGCCCATGCAGTTCCTCGACGATATGACGCCCTACTTTGACCTGATGGACCGCGTTGACTCTCGCGTTGCCGAAATGCTTCGAAGGGAACACGCCCGAATTCAAAGCCAGACGGAGTAGGGGATTCGTCGTCCACATTCTCGCGCCCATCGACAGCATGGCCGTCCTGACCCGCAACCGGCTCGCTGAACGTCTCGTCGAGGAGACCGGCGTCTCGCACCGCGAGGCCAGGGAACTCGTGGACCTGTTCTTCGATACCGTGGCCGACACGCTCCAGGCGGGCGAGGAAGTCCTCCTGTCCGGGTTCGGTCGCTTCCGCCTGCTCGACAAGGCCGCGCGCCCAGGCCAGAACCCGCGCACGGGCGCGCCCGCCCGCGTCGACGCGCGCCGCATCGTTTCGTTCAGGGCGAGTACCGGGCTCCGCGCCCGCACGCGGCTGCGACCGCCGGCGCCTGCCAGCGGCGCCGAAGGAGCCGCTCGGGCCAACCCGGAACAGCCCGGCGCGTCAGCCTCGGGCAACGCTCCCGAGTGACCCCGGCCGGCCTGGTCGACGACTCACTGCACGGCCTTCTGCCTTCCACGCGACAATGCGGCGCTCTGCACGTCCTGCGGCGCTCCTTGAGAAGTGCCGCATCGCCAGCGCGCTGCGTGTCCTTCAGCTCGATACCTGGTGCCGGTTGACTGATGAGCAGCGCGGGAGTCTGCTGGTCTGCTGGCGCTCAAGGATCGAATCGAGGGGAAGCTATCCGCATGATGAGCAAGGCGAATCTAGTAATCGGCGCCGGTGTCGTCGCCGGCGTCCTTCTGCTGGCGTTCGAGCGTGACGCGCGTGCACATGTCCCGGCGAGATGCGATGACCTGGTGGCGTCGGCGCGGGCCGTGCTTCTGGCAGCGCGAGACGACTTGACGGACCGCGATGCGGCCTGGGACACGATGGCGCGTGAGATGTCGGGGCTACAGGATGGCTCGTCGGCGCAGTGCGCGTTCATTGCGCGCGGTCTCCGGGACGAATACGACCGGATGCACGAGAGCCGCCGCCAAAACGCGGCCGTTCTGCAGGCGTATCTTGACCTGATGCGCTGCGTTCACGGCGATGAGTCGGTGACTACGGCGCCATTGATCGAGGTTCGGTAGGAGGCAGAAAGAACAACGGGCCGCTCACCGCGGGGAGGTGGCACCCGACCGGCGCGTCAAGACGGAACAGGCCGTATCACCACGCTCATTAGAGAGGTTGTATGTCTACAGTAGCGCGCCGGCGGCAGGATCCACCCCGGGGCCCGGCACCCCAGGCCGTCAGGGTGCGATCGCGTCCGCCCAGTGCTGCATGACCGGCCGGCGCTTCGCCAGCAGGTCGTCGCGTGCGTACGCCGCCACCGTCGCCGATCCCTCCACGTGCGCCAGCGCAAACTCCGACAGCAGTTCGTCCACCTCGTGCTCGCGCGCCCAGCCCTTGAAGCTCGACCGGAAGCCGTGACCCGACGCCGCGATCCCCGCCTGACGCAAAGCCTGCGTCATCACCCGATCCCCAAGCATCGCCCCGGGACGGGAACCGGGGAACACCAGGCCGCCGCCCCGGACGTCCTTGCGCGCCTGTACCAGCACCTCGAGCGCCTGGCGCGACAGCGGCACCCGGTGCGGCCGACCCGTCTTCATCGACGACGCCGGCTTCACCCACACCGCCGCCTCGACGTCGAACTGATCCCAGCTCGCCCGCCGAACCTCCACCTGGCGCGACGCCGTCAGCGCCGTGAACCGCAGCGCCCGCTTCGTCGAGGCGGCGCAGTTGCCCGCGTCGATCGTCGTCAGCGCGGCGCCGACCTCGGTCCAGCACAGCGCCTCGTGGTGCTTCGTCGCCGCTGCCCGCTTCGGCAGGCTGCGCCGCACAGCCTCCACCGGCGAGCCCTCGCGCCGGAACTCCTCGATCCGCGCCCACTCCAGCACCGCGGTGATCGCCGCCCCCGCCGTCTTCAGGATCGCGTTCTTGCCCGCCAGCGCCAGCGGCCGGAGCACTTCGTGCACCGCCGCGCTGCCTACCTGATCGACCGGCACCCCGCCGAGCTTCGGCAGCACGTACTTGTCCATGGCCAGCCGCCAGTTCTTCGCCGGGCTCTCTGTTCGCCAGCTCTGCCGCTTCTGCTCGAAGCAGGCTGCCTCAGCCGCGGCGAAGGCCGGCACCCGGCTGCGCCGCGGATCGCCGCCGGTTCGCGCGACCGCGCGGTTGTCAGCCGCTACCCGCCTCGCGTCGGCGAGCCGCACCAGATCCGCGCTACCGAGGCCGAGGTCGACGCGTCGACCGTGGATGGTCAGGCGCTGGATCCACTGCCGGGAACCGCCCTTGCGCACGCGCAGCATCAGGCCGTTACCGTCGGTGTAGCTGCCGGGGGGCGCGGTTCGCACCATGGTGGCGGAGAGGGCGTTGCGGCATAGTCGGGGCACAGCAGGACTCCGGCGAGCGGTTGCCGGAGCTTACGCCTTGCTCCCCTGGAAGCCAATATGCCCCACGAAAACTCGTGCTATACGGCGCGATTCCGCGATACGCCGGGAGCGCCCATGGGACAGTCATGTTTACCGTAACGCTATGTTTATCAAGGCGATAACACGACGTTGAGACCCTTCCTCACCTGCCTTGAGACATCGCTCAGAGCTTACAGACGTCTATACGGCGCAGACTCCTAGCTCGCCCCAACGGGCGCGTCGGCAGTTGCTGCGCAACTGCTGGCCTTTTCCTTCGTTTCCGCTCACTTCGCTTGGGAGGTAAGCGCCTTGTCGAACAGGGCCAGCAGGCGTGCCCAGGCGCGTTCGGCTTGGGGTTCGTTGTACACGGCCGAGTCGGGTGGGCACCAACCGTGCATGGCGCCTTCGTACACCTCGATTTCGGCGGCGAGGCCGGCGGCGTCGAACGCCTCTCGGAGTGCGCCCTTTGCCTCCGGGTCGCGTTCGTCGTCGTTTTCGGCAATGGCGATGAGGAAGCTCGCCTGCATGTTGGGCACTAGCAGATGCGGGCTGCTCTCCGCGTCGGTGACGAGGCCGCCGCCGTGGAAGGATGCGCCGGCGCCGATCCGATCCGGAATTGCCGCTGCGGTGCGCATGACCATCGGGCCGCCCATGCAATAGCCGGTGGTGCCGATCTTCCGCCCCGTGTCCACCGCAGACTGCGCGTCCAGGAACACCACGAAGGCGCCGGCGTCGGTGACATTGGTATCCGGCGTCAGGGACCGGGCGAGGGGGAACACTGTGTCCCGCGTGGCCTGATCGGCGAAGCTCGCGCCTTCCAGCACAACCGGCGAACGTGCGGTGCGGTAGTACGGATTCACCACCAGCACGGAATAGCCAGAGCCGGCAAGCCGATCCCCCATGGCACGAAAGGCGGGCCGCAGGCCAAGGATGTCGGGCCAGACGATCACCCCGGCGTGGCTGCCCGACTCCGGATGCACGAAGTAGCAATCGGCCTCGCCATCGGGCGTCTGCACCAGTACATTGCTGCCCGTCACGCCGCTCGCCACCACACCGCGTGGCAACATCGCCGCAGCCGCGGCCCCCGCCGCCACGGCGGTGAAGCGACGTCGCGTCAGCGTTCCGCCCCGCCGGCGCAACGCTTCTTCCGCATCCCTCAACGCATTCTCGTCACACATTCCAACGCCCCTCCTGTTCCCACAAGGCAACGCGCCTTGGCGACGCGCATGGAGGGCAGGATGCCCTCCCTCCGGAGAGTACGCTACTCCCAACCGGTTCGAACTCCACCTCGCCGGGCGTGTTTCTGATAGTTGGCGCCGCGCGTGATCCATCCGGCGAGGAACACCACGGCCGAACCTTCCAGCCACAGGGTGTTGTAGGCAGGGTCAATGTCGGGCAGGGGCAGGTGGGCGAGGAACCACGGCGCTACGGGATGCAGCCGACGATCAGCCTGAACCGGGTGCGAGCAGCCATCAACGCGCAGGGCCGGATCACGACATGCAGTGCCAGAAGGACCACCAAGCCCCCCGTGGGCGTGAGGAACCCGGCTATCGCTTCCGTCGTCGTCAGCGCCGTCATGCCGCATTCCCCTCACACACCAGCTCCGGCGACCATGGCCCCGCAGTGTCATCGGGCGAGACGCGAGCGACCACCCTGTTCGTTGCGCGTGGATGGGGCGACGCATGAGGCCTCGTTCGCCGTCGCGATGCACGCGCCTTGGGCGGCACGGTCACCTGCGATAGGGTAGTACGCATAGATGCATATCCGGGGGGAGAAACAAGATGAACCGACGCAAACTGCTGTCCGGCGGGGTCGCCCTGGCGGCGGCTGCGCCGATGCTTGCCGGGGAACCGGTGCGATACCCGAACGCCGACCAACGCCGGCTCGATCCGTCCTTTGGCGGCTTCATCGCAACACGCCCATCTCGCGACTCTTCTCGAGCCCGGACATGTACTGGGCAGAAGGCCCGGCATGGAGCGGCTGGGGCAATTATCTCGTCTGGAGCGACATCCCAAACAACCTGCAGTATCGCTGGCTGCACGAAGACGGCCACGTCTCGGTGATGCGCAAGCCAGCCAACAACTCCAACGGCAACACCTTCGACCTCGAGAGCCGGCAGATTTCCTTCGAGCACCTCACCCACCGGGTGGTGCGCTACGAGCCGGACGGCAGCGTCACCGTCCTGGCGGACAGTTACGGCGGCAAGCCCCTCAATGCCCCCAACGACGGCATCGTCCACCCGAACGGCGACCTCTGGTTCACCGACCCAGGCTACGGCACCCTCGGTGACACATCGGCCGTCCGGGCGTGGTGCCCTCCAACGGCGCCCCTCGGCATCGCCAACCGCGAGTACGCGACCAACGAGGACAAGAGCCAGGTGCTCGATCCAGAGAAGCTGGGGCTGTCAGGGACGCACACGTCACCATGGCGCTGCGCCTCGATGCGGCGTTCGGGCTGCGCCGCGAGGAGGCGATCAAGTTCACGCCCGCGCGACGACCAGGGGACCGCATCCGGCTGAAGGGCTCGACCACCAAGGGCGGCCGCCCGCGCGAGGTGCCGGTACTGAGGGACGGCCAGCGCAGGCTGCTCGACGAGGCGCGCCGCCTGGTCGGAGCACCGACCGTTCAGTGACGGCGAACGGCGTGCATGGGGAGGACCATTGGATGCCCGAGGACGACGTCAGTGGGCAACGCAGGTGTATTCGGCCCAGGCCTGCATGAGCCTTCGCCGCCGCTCGAACAGGTCCGAACGCGCATAGGCGGCCTCGACCGCGTTGCGCACCGTGTGCGCCAGCGCCGCTTCCATGACGGCGTGCGGCGTGTCCGTCCTTTCGGCCGCCCAGTCGCGGAAGCTCGAGCGGAATCCGTGCGGCACGGCGTCGATGCCCAGTTCCTTCAGCAGGCGGCCAACGCGCGCGCCGCCTGCTCTTGGTGCGCGGTGAACGAAAGGACGGCAAGGTGCGGTTCGAGCGGGCGGACGCCTTCGAGATGTTCCTAATCTCGGAGTTCGTCTATGAAGTCATCACGGGCGGAATCGCCATCGACTTCGACGCGAGAGAGAGCAAGCCGGGGAGCGCGGGATTGCGCGACCACGGCACCAAGTTCCGCTTGCCGCCGGAATCGGTGTGCCGCCTGTACGCCAAGAAAGAAAGACTTTAGGTGGCGTTAAGTATGGGAATTGTGTAGCAAAATCAGCAAAGCCGCTTGACCGTTGATCCCATTGGAGACACTGCAGTCAGCATGCCGAACCGAAGAGTCCCCGATGGCCGTCGTCGAACACGATTCCAAGGCAACCCGCACAACGCGAGCGGCAAGCGCATCGCGCAGACGATGAGCGTTCCGCAGCTCTGCCGGATGTTCCCCGACGACGCGGCCTGCCGGAAGTGGCTGGAGAAAGTCCGGTGGAACGGCAAGCCGGCCTGTCCGCACTGCGGAAGTCCGGACGATGTCCGTCCGCCCCCGCCATCCAGGCCTTCCCATTTCCGGTGCAAGGCCTGCCGTAGGCATTTCACGGTCACGACGGGCACCTGCCTCCATGCCGCCAAGGCCGACCTGCAGCATTGGGTGTACGCCATCCACTCCATCCTCACCGCCCGCAAGGGCGTCAGCGCCATGCAGTTCTCCAAGGAACCCGGCGTCCAGCACCGCACCGCCTGGCACGTGCTGCACCGTGTCCGCGAAGCCTGCGGCCGCGGCGACTTCAAGCTCTCGGAAACTGTCGAGGTCGACGAGACCTGCGTCGGCGGGAAGGAAGGCAACAGGCACGAAGCCAGGGAACTGCACGCGGGACGCGGCGCGGTCGGCAAGGAAGCCGTGGTCGGCATCAGGCAGCGGGGCGGCAAGGTCAAGGCGGAACACGTCGGAGACACCAGGGCCGCCACCCTCGTTCCGCTGGTCGAGGAAAGCGTGGAACGCGGCTCGACCGTCCACACCGACGACGCGGCGGCCTGCGGGGCGTTGCCGAGCATCGTCAACCAGTGCCGGCACGATGTCGTTGCCCACAGCAAGGGCGAGCACGTCCGGGGCGACGTCCACGCCAACGGCATCGAGTCGGTCTGGGCCGTCCTCGAGCGGTCGATCGCCGGCACTTGGCACCACGTCAGCCCGAAGCATCTGGGCCGGCACGTCAACGAGGCGTCGTTCAGGCTCAACGAGGGCAACTGCGAAGTGGACGCCATCGACAGGATGGAGTCGCCGGTGCGGCAGATGGACGGGGCGCGCCTTTCCCACGCCGACCTCGTCGCCGACAACGGCGAATCCGCCACGCCGGTGGCAGTGTGAACGTTACCCCCGGATGGACAAGGAAGAACGGGTGGACGGCGAAGATCGAGGGAAGCAATGGCCAGGCGCGAACGCAAACCGCCGCAGCTCGACGAGTCCATCGAACGCGAAACCGTGACGGAGAAGGATTTGCGGGGATGTGTTCAAGGCGTTGTTGGCGAAACCGGAGAAGATGTCGCGAAGCGAAAACAGGGAGCCCCAGAAAGGAACTGGTCAGACGATGGAAATTGGAGGCCCGCCGCCAGGGCATGGGCGTTTTGCTGATTTTGCTACACAATTCCCTTAAGTATATACTTTCCTTTGGAAAGGGGAGCACTTGATGGCATTGGGCAAACCGGGTGTTCGGCGGTGGGCCTGTCTGGTGCTTTTCATGGTGGGTGTTCAAGGAAGTGCAGAACCGCTGGTGGAAGTGGAATGTGGGAAACGCGAGGGGGTCGCTGGGATGCGGCTGGCAGTCGTAGAACCGGGCCGTGCCGTGCGGGTCGCGTACGTGATGTCACGCGAGATTCGCTTGCTTGAACTCAGTTGGCAGGACCGCGGAAAGGCGGAGCGGATGTCTCATTTGGTGGTTGAGTCGGACGGTGCGCGACATCGCGCAGCTGTTCGTGGCCGGGCCGCCGTGCTGAGGTGGATGGGCAAGGGCGGATCCACTTCCGCGATCCCGTTCGAGATGTGTCTGTGGCGGTCTCGCCCGATCCTCCAGAGCAGCGGTATGGTGCTCTCTATCCGACCGCATTCGCGGTGGACGGGCGTGGGATTGCAGTCTTTGTCCCCCCTACCTGATGCCGAAATTGCCGGAGGCGTGCGACGGCGTGTCGGTCGTTCTTGCCGGAGGCGAAGGGGTCCGCACGGTGGTTGATGGTCGGTATGTCGATGCGGAGGAAGATCGCGAGGTTGCCGACCTGAGCGGATTCGTGCTTCTGGGCCGGAAACTAGAGCCGAACTCTGCGGTTCAGTTGCCGACGACCTTGCCGGCATGGCTCGAGGAGTTGATTCGAGAGTCGGACGAGCGTGCGCATCGTGAGTTGGCTCGCATTCTGGGCGCTGTTCGACATTCGGTGCCCGTGCTTGTCGACTACTTCGTGGGGAGCTCGGCGGATGGACCCCGCAACGGTGGCGACGCTGCCGGCGAGCACTGTTCCATGCGGCTCTGGTTCCGCGGCAAGGGATGGGAGGAGGGTTCGTACGAGCTTGGGGAGCGCGTCTTTCACCTCCTCACCCACGAACTCGCGCACTGCTATCAGCAAGGGGAGGATTGCTTGCAGTGGGCAGACGAAGGCCATGCGAGGTCTTCATGATCCGGCTCTCCGGATCCGTGAAGTTGTCCTGCGCCGACTCCTTCGGCTCCCCGTACCCCGAGCTGTACGGCCCCCCCCCCCCCCCCCCGCCCCTCGGGTTCCGATCCTGTCCCGGCTCCCGACCGCGGGCTCCGTCCGCCTCCCGCGCCAGCTTGCGCGAAGAGAAACCCCGTCGCGTAGCCGTACACCAGAACCTTCAGCATCATCCGCGGCTCGTACGGTGCCTTGCGACGACCGTCCCCCTCGTACGGCCGGCAGAACGCCGCCAACCTGCGCCAGCGTTCGGAGCCGTTCGACCTGCCGCCGGCGAAGTGTCGTCCTAGGCTGCGACGATAGATCCCACGTCGAAGCTCCGCCCTCAACCTTTACAGGAACGCCCATATGCCGTCAGCAGTTGCTTCCACAATCCACACCTACACCAGAGTCTTGGGGAACTCCACGTCACGCTTGGTACTGGGCGCAGCTCTCCTCGGCAACGTAGGCAGCTGGATGCGAGCAGCTGTCCTCACGGTCTTCTTCGCCCAAGAGCATGCCCTGGTCCTTCTCGCCATCTTCATGGCGACTCGTCAAGCATCGCAGATGCTCCTCTTGCCAATATTGGGGGTTTGGGTCGACCGCTTGAAAAAGCGCGTTCCTATGGTCCTTTGCTTGATCGGATCCGCCGTATGTACATTGCTTGCCGCCGGCGCGATGCACCTTGACCCGCCTACAAGCCTGGCTACCGTTTTCGTCCTTTCGATCACCGCCGCGCTAGCCGTTTTGATATATTCCGCTTTCATGATGGCCGTCATCCCCATGCTATATGCATCAGATGGCCGACCCGTAATCAACTCAATGCTCGGTGGAATATCAACACTGGCACTCACCGCTGGGCCCGCGCTAACTGGTATCATGCTCATCGCAATCGAACCATGGTCGATCTTGCTTATCGACGCAGCCATGCTCCTTCTGTCCGCATTGCTGGTCCATCGCCTCCCGATTAAGGACGAGCATGCAACCGAGGAAAACCGTCCCTCGACAGCCTGGACGAACGAGATATTCGAGGGAGCGCGATTCGTTTCATCGGACAAAAGGCTTGTCGCCCTCGTATGCTTCGGTGGCGCAAGTTTTGCCGGCGTTGGTGCCACCTGGGTCATCAATCCTGCGCTCACAGAAGCCCGCGGATTTGATACCCCATACATTGGATATGTCATGGCCACCATCGGCTTAGGTTCCTTCCTCGGCATGCTGGCTGGCGGTTTCCTCGCCATAAGATTCAATCATCTCCGGGTTTGCGCATTCGCTGTTCTCGTTTTTGCGGGCCTGTTCTTCCTCTGGGGTCAGATTCCCGGCAATTACGGTGCCCTACTATGGCTTGCACCCGCCTTCTTCATGGGGCTTTTCGCCTGTATTCACGAGGCATCATACTGGACCCTGATTCAAAATACCGTCCCTCAGCAGATGATGGGTCGGGTTACTACTGGTGTGGATTCCCTTACCTTGCTCGGGACGCTCATCGGAACGATCGGTGCTGGTTATACAATTGGTAATCTTGGCGCAGCAGCCGCAACCACCTCAACCGCCGTTCTGATGTTAGGCCTATGGCTCGTCGGGATTACGCTCTTCCTCGTGAGTTCGCGGAAATCGCGCGATTGATCTATCCGTAATCATCGACACGACGATCCGCATGCAAAAGGTCAGGAGTCACGATAATGCCTAGCAAAAAACCTCTGCCAAACGACCTTGCTTCTGGCGTCGGGGACCAGGAGATAGGGGCCTTCAAGTCCGGTATCTTCCATCGTGCAATCAATTCGATTTTCGGAGCACAAAGCCGCGGCAAATACGAGCTGCCAAGTTGGCCTAGTATCGAAGCATCTACCGTTATACATCCGCTCTACTCGTTCCTTGCATTGCGACGGGAGGGTGGGCCGATGGCTACACCACATATTCCGGCGCGTTGCATCTCGGCTTTCCAGTTTCTGCGCACTGTGCCGGCGATCCGTTCGAACGTCGCCTCTGCTTCGGGCCGTTCAAGCAGGAATCGGCCGTGGCCGCTCAGCAGGTTGGCCCTGTTCGCAAAGCGTCCGAAGTGACCGCAGGCCATTGCCAGATCGCGCCGTTCCCTGGCAACAAACTGGAGTGGGTGTCAGGTCGAACGCCGGGCTCAGTCGCCACCGTCTTCCCTTGGCGAGCATCGCGTGGTTGCGAGGGTGGTCGTCAAGGTTGGAGATCGCCGCGTTGAGGCACATGCGGCCGAACAGTTCGTGCAAATCCTCTTCTGGCCTTTCGCTTGCACGACGGATTTCGTCGGCGAGGAGTAGATAGGACCAATCCCTCCTGTCTCCGACGCCGTTGCCATTGCGCAGCAGCGTCAGGGCGCTCGCCATCCTCTCCAACACCGCCTTGGGACGGGCAGCACCCATCGAAGTGCTGAGCACCAGCAACTGCTCCGCTTGATCGGCCACGGATCCGACATGCTCTTGCCCGTGCATGATCGCATCGGCCGCCCGTTGGAGTTCTGCAAGGTGCAGCGTCTGGTTGAACGTTTGCGCGGAGCGGAGGATCGATATCGACGCCGAACCCGAGGGGCTCGGCGCGGTCGTCCGGCCCCTGCATCAGGTAGTCAAACTCGGCTGGCTGGCGCAGTCCTGCGTTGCGCTCGATCACGCGTCGCCCCCAGGAGTCCGGCATTGAGTCGCGGATCGCGCCGAAGAATCCATCCATTCGAGCCGTCTCGTATATCCCGTCGGAGAGCCGCAGCTCCACCGGATCGAGTTCGACTGCGTCCTCCCTCGCCCGGTAGGACTGTCCATAGACGAACTGTCCAACGCACTCCCACGCTCGTCCGTCCAGCGGAACCGCCCCGCCGTCACGAACTCCGTCGTACCGGGAAGCACGATGTAACAAAGCACGCATGTGGAAGCGCGCTGGCTGCTGCACGATGCTGAGCTGCACTTCCCCTGCGCATCGACGGTCGGGGATGCTCCTGCGGTCGAAGACTCCCGTTCAGAAGTCATCGCTCAACACGGCGGGTCGTCACGCCCTCCTTGGCCGGCGAGCGTGTTCCCGGGCCTTGCCCTCCTCATCACGATCGGGATCGATCCGCTCCTCGCGCATCTGGTCAATCAGACCCAACCCATCCGGTAGTCGTGGTGACTACGCGCCGTGCCGCTCGTCACCACCGGCACGTCCAGCGTCTCGCCCTCGACCAGCAACCGGCCGAGCGTCAGCAACGGTGCCCCCCAAGCCTCCACAAGCGCGTCCGACGAGCCCGACAGCGTCACCGTCGTCGGGTCGTCGCAACCGCCACGGTGGCCGCGGGGGACTGCCGACCGTGACTCCGGACGGTGCCGAGGAGATGGCGACGGTGAACGTTTCGACAGGTTCGTCCGCCCTGTCCTTCGTGGCCGTGACGGTGAAGTCGCGCGAGGCCGCGTTGGCCGGAATGGTGACACTGGGACGAGCAGTTGCTGAAACTCCGAGACGTCCGTCGTCCCGGCCGTGCAGGTGATGCCCACCGCCGTGTCCGTGCTCCGCGGCTGATCGATGTTCAGCGTGAGGGTTTGCCGCATACCTTCGTCCACGTCGCAGTCGTGCGCGACGGCAGCTTCGCCAGCGTCGGTGAGCTGGTCGAGGCCATCAGCACCTGCCTCGCCGCGCACAACCTCGATCCCGGGCGCTGCGTGTGGCGCAAGTCGGGCGAGTGGATCCTCGCCAGCATCCGGCGCGCCCGGCACTGGCCGAAACTAATGTAAACTCATTCAAGGGCGCTCTAGCCCGGATTATTCACGAAGGTTGGCAGTGGAGGTTCAAACGCGGTCGCAGGGAGGGACCTTCGTGGGAAGTGCGGTGCCTGGGAGCCAATCGGGGTGTTTCCCTGCTGGCCGATCGGCATTTTCGGCGCTCCTCGCCGGCATGGCCGGATTCGGGGCGAGCGCCGCCGCGGATCGGCGGATCCGTGGGCGAACCGGCGAAGCGGTCGGGTCAGGTCGCGACCGCGCCGACCGAGCGCGCGATGCGGCGCCAGTCGTCGGCGAACGGGGTGCCCAGCGGCAGGTGGACGACGATGCGCCGAACCGACGTCTCGATCCAGGCGCCGAGCTTCGGCAGGCGCAGCCGCAAGGTGCCGACCTGGGCGCGCGCACAGCCCGTCCGCCGAGCCTTCAGGCGAAGTTCCTGCATCGGCACGCAGGCGGCCGCCGTCATCAGGACGCGGAACTGGCTGGCCAGGAAGCGCGTGCAGCTGGTGCGGTCGATCTCCAGGCCCTGCTCGAGTTCCTTCAACCGGTTCCCGGCATCGCCCCGGGCGCAGTGCACCGTTTCGTAGACGTGCTGGGGGGTCGTCTTGAGGTTGGTGACCACGAACCGCGGGTTGTCCTTCGATGGCCGGCCGAAATGGGAGGTCACCTCGGCCTTGACGACGATCCGGCGCTCATGGGGCCAGCTCCTGGCCCGGCAGGCGAACTCGCCATGGCGGCGAGCCGACGTGTGCCCGGCCTCGAAGTCGGATCGCACCTCCTCCATCGGCGGTTCGGCAAGACGACCCGGCGCCGGGTTCTTCGCCATGCCCACCACGCACTCCAGTCGCTCCGCCTCGAAAAACGCGAACAGCTCCGGGCCGGAATGCCCCCCGTCCAGGCGGATCCGCAGCCGCGCCTTGGGAAACGCCCGCCGCAGCCGGGGCAGCAGGCGCTTCAGCACACCGATGCAGCCGTGCTTCGCGGCCGCCTTGCCGGAGCGCAGGACGCAGCAGAACAGGCACTGCTCCACCTCGTCGTCGAAGGTCAGGAAACCGCCCAGCGGCAGATGGCAGGACGTGTCGTGGAAGCCGTCGAAGAAGGTCAGCTGCTGGCCGCCATGGGTCGGATCGACCGTCGGATCCAGATCGACCGTGATCCGCCGAACCCGCTTCCTGCGCCGTCTGTGGCGGGCAGTCACCGTCTCCGCCAGCGCCTCGGACAGGCGCATCAGGTCCCCCCGCCGCACCGCGTTCTCGAACCGCGACAGCGTCGGCTGCGACGCCAGCGACTCGCCGGCGACCGGATCCCGTCCCGTCGGCAGCTTCATCGCCGGATCGCGCGCCAGCCGGGCGGCGTCGTTGCCGTCGGCGTGGCCGCAGGCGATGCCGAACAGGCGCTGCCGAAACAGCTCCCGAAGGGAATGGGCGACCTTCGACGGGTCGCGGTCGTCCGACAGGCACCCCGCCAGCGTCTCGCTCAACCGAAGCCGCTCGTCGCAGGCCTCGAGCAGAATCGCGCCCCCGTCCGAACTGGAATGTTCCTGGTCGAACTGGACCGTCACCCCCTTCTTCGACAGGCCCTCGAACAACACACGCTGTTTGGTGGCATGGTCACCCATGCAAAAGCCCTTCCCTGCGTCAACCGGTTGTCTGGCAACGCCATTTTCGCAGAGCCAAGGGCTTTTGTCTCATCCGCTCATGAACAATCATGAATAATCCGGGCTAGGAGTCTGCGCCGTAGAAACTTTTCCGGGGACATGCACCCTAATACGGCGAGAAAAATCCATCTTCTGGGAGGTCCTGTCCCTCGTCAGGAACGTTTCGGGGCGAGCAATGGGGGATCACACCACATTTTCGGCGCGAGATCGTCCTACGGCGCAGACTCCTGGCAGCCTGTCGGACTTCGGACGGCGCAAGCTGGCCGAATGCCGACAGGGTGACAGGACGGCTTGGCCTGGGGCAGGAGCAGGAGGCGTAGCGCGCCCATAACGGGCGCGTCGGCAGTTCGCTTCGCAAACTGCGTGGCCTTCGGGGCTTGGCGGGCGGGTACTGAGCCGCGAAATCGCCCCGATCGGCGGGATTTTCAGCGCAACGCGGCCCGTGCAGGTGATTTTCAGCCTTTTCCTACGACAGTCGGGCAAAAGTCCGACTTTTTTATCTTCCGGCTCCAGCCACAATGCCCGCGCTGATTCATTCAAGCGAAAGCAAGGAGGAAAGCATGAAGAAGCGCATTGCAGCAGGAGCTCTGGTGGTGGCTGGGCTGGCAACGTCCGCAGGGGCGTTCGCGCCCGAGGACGGTTCGGTTCCGGCCGCCGAACTCGGGTATGGGGTAGCCGCGGCGTTTAGCGACAACGGCTACGTCCAGAATGCCCTTGCCGCTGCCGGGGCAACCGGTGGCAGCTTGGCAGCCGGGTGGCTGGGAGCCAAGATCGGCGGCAAGATCGGTGCCGTTCTCGGTGGGCCCGTCGGGGCGATCGGAGGCGCGGCCATCGGCGGCCTGTGATCGCACTTCGGAGGTAGAGGGAGCAGCACTGTCGTGGTGTACTCGATTGCAGGTGTCGCGATTGCGGTCCTCTCCGCCGGCGCGCTGGCGGCGTTGCGGCGAAGGGCGGCGCGCACCCGGTCGGACTCCCTCGACATCGCCGCGGCCATGGGCGGGCTCGTGTTCCTTGCCTCGCTCTTGGCCGCGGCAACCCCACCGTTTCTTGCCGCCTTGGATGTCATCGTCTCCATCCTCCCACCTGTGGGATGGCAACGGGGCGCCGTCCTGGGCGCATTGTCCGGGGTGCTTGTGTACTTGGCGACCCGAGTCCTGCTCGTGGATGTGCTGGCGTCTCTCTTCCTGTGGGCCACCCGCAGGGACAACGACGATCGCCAGCCCCTCCGCATCGTCGTCGGGAACCACCTCATCCATGGCGTGGCGACCGCCATCATGTTCGCGGGCTTTTGGGTCCTTCTTGGCCTGAACCTCTTCGCATGGTGGCCCATGCTCGTCGTCCTGCTGCCCGTCGTGGGGCTGCCGATCTACCAGGGCCAGATCGGGCCCTGGATCGAGTATCGGAAGGCAAGGGAGATCAGAGGCGACGAGCTGTCGGAAGTCAGGACGTGGCTGCGCGAAGCCCGCAGGGACGGTCGAATCCCGCGCTTCAGGATCCGCGTGCGCGACACCAACCTGAACAACGCCATGGCGACCGCCGGCATGTTCGGCCACCTGATCGTGGTCGGGGGAGGACTGCTCAGGAACCTGGAACCGCACGAACTGAAGGCCGTCATAGCGCACGAGGTCGCCCATGTCGTGAACCGCGACATGGCATGGCTGACGCTCATCGGCATCGCCGGATCGGCCTGCCTCGCGGCATGGATCATCCTCGTCTCGGGCCCGCTCATGAACGCCGGCGGCGCGCGCATGGCGGCGGGCTTCGGCCTGCTGCTCGTCGGCGCAGCCGTCTCCCTTCTCCCGCTGCAGGCGATCCTCTCGCCACGCCTCGAGTATCGAGCCGACCGGGTCGCCGCCACCATGATGGGCGACACCCGCCCGCTTGCCCAGGCATTGGCAAGAATGGCCGAACTGACCGAAATGCCCATGGGCCAGCGCACTTTCACCCACCCGAGCTACAAGGCGCGAATCGAGGCCCTGGCGCGACTCCAGGAGCGCCTGGACCAGCAGCCTGTCGGACTTCGGACGGCGCAGGCTGGCCGAATGCCGACAGGGTGACAGGACGGCCTGGGCTGGGGCAGGAAGCGTTGCCGAAAGGCAACGGTTCTTGTGGCGCTAGCCCCTGCCCTGCCAGATGCGCGCCCTGCGGCGCGACGGAATGGAGACCGAGGTAGCTCTCTCGCCAAACGCCCCCTCGAGGCGTGCGCGCAGGCCCGAGCTGCTGACACCGCCCACAAGCGCCAGCCAAGCAGCTCGCTCATGGCCGTTCCTCCCGATCGTCAGTCGATGATTGCCTGCCGCACCGCGTTTTCGAAGTCGCCCAGTGGCCGGCGCTCACTCTCCCGCCGCAGGACGATGGCCATGTATCCAGTCAAGACACTTGGGGCGGGTGCCAGCAAATCGTTCCGTCGGGACGGGGCGTCCGGATTCGCGGATCTGGTCTTTGGCCCATTCGGCCATTGAAGGGATTGGCACTGCGTAGCGGCGATCTTCCGTTCGGCACACGATTCCTTTCCGTACCAGCGCGTCAGCCACGTTGCTGGGGTTGAAGTTGGAATCTTGATCTTGATCGAGGTTCAGTGCCGCGATTTGCTCTCGGCAGACTCGGCGCAGATCGGGCCTGTTGCGAATGTTGCCTTTGTCCACCGCGCCGATAATGTGATGCACTAGTGTACCGACTCTCAAATACGTTGACCTAAATCACATGCTCACATGGCCCCCCAACCAAGAGAACCGGAGGCGTTCGTAAATGTTTGTCTCCACGGAAAATTACACTCTTTAGTTGCCGAGCATCGCGCCAGGTGCCTGCACCGCACAATATGTATAGGCATTTCAGAGACAGTACACTAGTAGTTCGACTTCATCGAACGCAGGATCGCGCAAGCGGTTGTTGTAATAGCCAGCACGGGCTTCGTCAGAGTCGTGTTCGACGCGTGCGAAGTCCACCCGGCCCAAGTCGCCGTTGACGCGTCCGAGTTCCCGGCACAGAGCTTGCTGGGCGCGGTTGAGATGCTGGGGCCAGCTATGGGAGACTCGCGCCACCCGTTCGGCCAACGCCCTCCGCTCCACAGCACCGCCGGTCGGCCCCAGTTCGTCGAGCATGGCCAAGGTGGATTCGGCGCACTCTTCGTCGGTCATCGCGCCCATATTCATGGCGGCATTGGCGACAAGGCGGGAAATCGCATTGGGCGCAGACAGCACATCGTAGGTGTGCGACAGACCAGCGAGGAGCAGCACGGACGGCAAGCCAATGCCGATCTTGTGCATTTCCGCCAAGGTCTTGACCTGCCGGCGGTTCAGGTTCTGCGCCTCGTCGAAGGTCATAACCACCGTTACATCCTCGAGGGCGGTGTCCTTCTGCCAACTGCGCAACGCCGCGCCAGCGTTCTTGACACAGGCGATTTCCCCCAGCGATTGCACTGTACCCACGCTGTACTTGGCCAGCGCGTCCCTCACGGACTCCGTGAGGCTACCGGATCGCACAGGCCGGGCGAGAGCGGCATCCACCACATGCGCGAGCACTTCTGCCCGGCTTTCCAGCGCGCTGTCCACTTCGACGAACAGCAGATCCTGATCCTCGCGGCGCGTTTCCCGCAGGTGATGAAGGAGGGAGGTTTTGCCGCACCCAGGGGCTCCCTGAAACACTCGAAACACCGTCTGCTTCTTCTTGTAGTCGACCTCCACCAAGGCGTCGTCGAAGTGCGACATTTCACGCTCGCGGCCAGCAAAGTACGGGGCAACGTCCCGGTCTCCACCTTTCTCGATCCGTGATGCCAATGCGGCGTTGAAGGCCATGCCCAGCTCTCGGCTGATCTGCCTGCATCATACGACGAACCAGCCGGCGGCGCCAGGGGGCAGCTCCCTAGCGCCGCTTCGCGGCGCTTAACCCAAGTTTACCAACGAAAAAAATAAACTGTTGTATCTCAACAATTTAGGTTGACCGAATCGCGCGCATGGCACTACATTCGTGCCCGACGTGATGGTTTCCCCTCAGACGACCGCCTGGTGTGTCCCCCCGGCTGAGGAGGGGATCCCCAAGGCATCGAGGATGGCCTTCTGCTGCGGTTCCGGGCGCGTCGCCTTGCGCACATGCAGCGTGCGTCCGTCGGCGCGCTTGAACGTCGCGGTCACCCGCTGACGGCCGCCGAGAATCCGTTTGAGCGTCGTCCAGTTCGCCGTGCGCATCGGCCCGTCGCCGCGCTCGGCCAGACGGGTGCGAATCACCTGGACCCGTTGGTAGGCGATCACCGTGATGAACAGATGGCCCTCGGCACGGCGCGGCTTGCGGTGATGGATGGGGCGCAGGCCCAGTTCGGATTTCAGGGAACGGAACGCCGCCTCGACATCCGTGAGCAGGGTGAAGGTGCGCCACAGGCGCTCCTCGCTGAAGTCGGTCTCGTTGCTGCGCAGGCAATAGACGCCCGGATGGGTGAGCATCGTCCCGGCCACCGGCGTGCGGAGGAAGGTCACCGCCACGGCCCGTTTGCCGCTCTCGTCGGTTGCCACCGCGATGTCGTAGTGTTGGCCGACACCGCGGCTCTTCTCCACCAGCCGGCCGATGCGTTGCCAGATCTTTTCCGGCTTCTTCTGCGTGCGCGGCCGCGACAGCCCCTCGTTGATCGCATCGAGATCCCGCTCCAGGCGTTGCGCAAACCGCTCGGCCATGCCGCGCTCCTTCTCGGCACGCTGCTCGGAGCAGCAGTACAGGCGCACCTCGCCCGCCTCGGCGTCGTCCACCTTCTCCAGATGCACCACCCCGCCGCTGCGGGTGCGGTGGGCGAGTGCCGCCTCGGGCTCGAAGCGGCGCTTGCGCTCGCGCGAGACCACGATGTAGCGGTACCCGTTCGCCTTCAGCCAGTCGACCTGTCGCTCGGTGGCGATGCCCCGGTCGAGCACCACCCGCGACCCCGGCGGTGCCCCGAGCGCGTCCAGCATGCCGGAAAGCGTCCGGTCTTCCTTGACGTTGCCCGCGAACACCCGCGAACGCCGCACGAAACCACCCCCGTCCAGCACCAGCCCCAGGGTGAGCAGCTTGCAGTCGCTGCGCTTCTCCTTCGAATGCCCCCGCCGCGCCTCGGGCTGATCCGCCACATCGCCCTCGTAATAGGTGTTGGTCAGATCGTAGAGCGTCACCGTCGGCGCCAGGTCGAACAGGTCCATGGCGCTCTCGAACAGATGCGCCTCGATCGCTTCGCGGTGGGCAGCCAAGGCATCCGAGGCCCGGTACAACTGCATCGCCCCCATGGTCTCGAAGTCCACACCCAGCAACTCCCCCAAGGCACTGCGCTCGCGCAGCCAGGCGTGCGTGGCCCGCTCCGAGGCCGGGTACGCAAGCCGCGCCACGATCGAGGCCACCGCGGCCGTGCACGGCGACGCGTTGATGCCCAGGGTCGACAGCAACTCCATCAGGCCCAACCGCTCGACCGCCCACAGTCCCGCCTGCTCGACCGCCCACAGTCCCGCCTGCTCGACGCCCACGCTGCGCGGGCGCGTCAACTCGAGCGACGCCACGTCCACACGGACCGGATCACGCACCGCTTCGGCGTCCCCCGCCCGGCCGCGGGCCAGCAGTTGCGCCCCGATCCGTTGCGCTTCTTCCTCGACGGCAGCCGGCGCATCGTCGGTGAGCGGCGCCTGGCCGTTCAAGATCTCGTCGATGCGCCGGCACAGTTCCGGCCACTCCTCCACAGGCAGGTCGAAATCGCTGCCGAGGTTCAACAACGTGCGCTGGCGGACCTTGGCGCCGTCGCGCCGACTGTGCACGAGGCGGTGGGAGTGGTAGTCCTGGCCGCCGGTGCGGCGGGTGAGGGTACGGCGGATGAACATGGCGGGTGACGGTAGCGGCGCCCGCCACCCATGTCAACCGACACCACCCTATTATGGCACTACATCGGTCGATCCACCCCACCAGGAACCGGAAAACAACGAGTTGCCGACCCCAAAACCGTCAATCACCGCAAGATCGGGCGAAAATCACGGGGTTGTTGGTAAAGATGGGTTAAGGCAGTTTTCGCTGGCGCGAAAACTGCGAAGGAAGCACGCGACCGTTCTCCAACTCGACAGTTTCTACGGCGCTTACCTTGCATGGAAGTACGCCTCCAGCGACGGGGAATTGCCTGTACTTCCCTGCGCGTCAGCGGTCGGGGATGCTTCCCCGGCTGAAGGCTCCTTGCATGGAAGCACGCCTCCAGCGATGGGGGAGTTGCCGGCACTTCCCTGCGCGTCAGCGGTCGAGGAAGCTTCCCCGGCTGAAGGCTCCTAGCCTTGCCAACAGCGCAGCTACCAACGGCACTTGACAGGAGATCCCCATCAGGGAGCCAGAATCTCCCCGATCTTCTCCTCCGTGAAGCCCGCCTCGCGGAGCACTTCCTCCGAGTGCTCGCCGATTTCCGGGGCGACGGCGCCGGGGCTTAGCGGTGTACGGCTCATGCGGATCGGGTTGCCGACCACCTTGCGCGTCACGCCGTCGTCGCCGGTTGCCTCGGCCAGGTAGCCGTTTTCCCAGATGCCTGGGTCGGCGGCGGCGCCGTGGTAGTCGCGAACCTCGCCGTAGCGCACGCCGGCCTCGCCGAGGATGGCGCTCCACTCGGCGTTGGTTCGCTTCCGAAAGGCCGCCCGCAGCTCTGCCTTGGCCCGAGCAACCACATCGGGAGGCGGAGGACGATAGCTCTGGAGGCGATCGTCGAGGGCGAGTTCGGGGCACTCCATGGCGAGAAAGAACGCGTCTCGGCTTTCCGGCGGCACGCCGACGATGCCGATCCAGCCGTCACTGGTCCTGAACAGGCCATAGATGCCGTGAATCATCGGATGGCCCAGGTTTGCGCGACCGGGAGGCTCGCCGGCCAGCAGGTAGTGGGTGTACTCCGTGGCTTGGGCCCAGACCTGGCCGCCCAGCAAGGAAACCTCGACGCGTTGTCCACGGCCCGAGCGCTCGCGCTCGTGCAGCGCCGCGAGGACGCCGGTGACCAGGTTGAGCGAGGCGATGTGGTCGGCGATGAAGACGCCCACCGGACTTGGCGGTTCGCCGTCACGACCATTGGTGCTGATCAGCCCCCCGGCGGCCTGCCCCGCGAGATCGGCCCCGCCTCGTCCGGCATCGGCCCCCACCGGCCCGAAAGTGCTCCCCGCGGCCCAAATGATGCGGGGGTTGATGGCTGCGAGGCGCTCATAGCCAAGCCCCCACCCATCGAGCGTGCCGGGCGTGAAGTTGCTGATGACGACGTCCGCACCCTCCACGAGGCGACGGAACGCATCGGCCCCCTTCTCCTGCCGGAGGTCCAGCGCGAGGCTGCGCTTGCCGCGATTGCAGGCAACGAACGTGGCGCTGCGATCATCGTCTGCGGACAGGGGAATGTAGCGACACGGGTCGCCCATGCCCGGCAGCTCGATCTTGATGACATCGGCGCCCATGTCGCGCAGCAGTGCCGCCGCTTGGGGCCCCTGAATCAGGAACGCAGCCTCGAGAACCCGGATGCCGGCGAGGGGACCCATGCCGTCGTCTATGCGTCCCGCGCCTTGAGGAAGCGAACGAGCTGGCGGTCGTGGCGACTCATGGCCGATGCGCGCCTCTTGCCGACGTGCGGCTCCCACCGGGGCGCCCCGACGCCGACCGGCTTGTCGCCCATCACGGTGACGCGCTGGATGATCCGTTCGCCCTCGAAGTCGTTGAGCACGAAATGCTGGGTGCAACGGTTGTCCCACATCGCCACGGCGCCTCCACTCCAGCGGTAGCGAACCGTGAAGCGGGGGCTGGTGATCCAGCGCGTCAGGTAGTCGAGCAGCGCCGCCGACTCGCCGGCGTTCATCTCGACGATTCGGCGGGTGAAGTGCTCGCTGACGTAGAGCGCTCGCCGACCGGTTTCAGGATGCACGCGCACGACCGGGTGGATGGCCATCTTGTCAGCGCGGTCGTGGGGGTGCGCATCATGCAGCGCCGTCAGCCCCTCGCACAGCTCCTGCATCGGTGCCGACAGCCCGTCATAGGCGGCATAGAGGCTGCTCCACATGGTGTCGCCGCCGGTCGGCGGACAGCGCAGCATGTGCAACACCGACATCAGCGCCGGTTCGTCTTGGAACGTGATGTCCGTGTGCCACTCGTCGGCGACCCCGCCTTGGCTTGCAGCGAGTTCAAAGAGCTCTGGGTGATCGGTGAAGGGGTTCTTCAGGTTCGGATGGCCTTCAAGCTGGCCGAAGTGGCGGCCGAAGGAGACGTGTTCGTCCACGGACAGATGCTGGTCGGGGAAGAAGAGCACGAGGTGCTCGAGCAGCAGCCCCGGATGGCCTCGATCTGGTCTCCATCGGCGCGGGCGAGATCGACGCCCCGCACCTCGGCGCCAAGCGCCGTGGCGAGGGGAGACACCTCCCAATCGGCAATGTCCGCCTGCATCCTTGCCGCTTCGGCCACGGCACCCCCCTCACGCTTCTTCAGTCCGCCAAGCATCTTACACGCAGGCGCCATCGCCTCACACCGGCCCTTCCCACGGAGCGCCCCTCTGGAGGGAGGGCATCCTGCCGACACGCCCGAAGGGCGCGCCCATGCGCGCCAAGGCGCGTCCCAAGCGAATGTGTGCAGCCGTCGGGCGTGTGCCCGCTTGACCATGCCATCATCCGGAACTGCATCGACTGGCTGCGCATCTGGAACGCTCTGGCGGCAGGGCAGTCACTGAACTCGCAGCGCCGGGTGCAGCACCAGTGCGATCCCGGCGACGATCAAGGCAGAGCCGGCGACTTCCACGACCCGCACCTGTTCGCGGAAAACCACCATGGCGACGGCGAAGGCGAACAGCAGTTCCACCTGGCCCAGGGCTCGCACCAACGCCGCCCGTTGCAGGGTCATGGCGGTGAACCAGCCGGCAGACGCGGCCATGCCGAAGAGGCCCACCCAAAGGCCGATGCGCCAAGCCGAGGCGACTCTCGCCAAGGCGCCCGATTTCCCCGCCGGACGTGCCAGCCAGGCACCCATGACCAAGGTCTGGATGACGGTGGCGGCGAGCAGGGTCACCGCGGCGGTAATGTGCGCCTCGCCATCCAAGGCAAGCGATGCGCCGCGATAGCAGACGGCCGAGCTTGCGAACCCCGCCCCGGCGCCCATGCCGAGCCAGCCCCCGGTGCCGATCCATTGCCGCGCCTGGCCGGCGACCTTCGGCAAACGGGGCGAGAGCAGCAGCACGCCAACGAGGCTGACGCCGATGCCAAGGGCAGCGCCAAGGAGCACCGCATCGCCGAGCAGAACCAGGCCAAACACCGCGGTCTGCACCGTCTCGGTCTTGGAATACGCCGAGGCGACGGCGAAGTTGCGATGTGCGAAGGCGGCGATGAGCGCCACCGTGCCGAGGATCTGCAGCAAGGCGCCGGCGCTCGCAAAGGCTAGAAAGCGTCCATTGAGGGCTGGCAGGTCGGCGCCTACGCTGCCCAGAAAGACCACATACGCAAACGCGAACGGCCACGCATAGCAGAAGCGCACATAGCTGGCCTCGGTGACGTCCAGGCGGTCGGTGAGCTTCTTTTGCAGCGCAGTTCGAGCGTTCTGCAGGAACGCCGCGACAAGGGTGATGGCGATCCACGGTTCCACCGTCAGCGGGTGCTGAAGGCAGCGATGCGGTCGCGGTCGGCAGAGAGGCGATAGAGCCGGATGACGAGCAGCACCGCAGCGATGCCAAGGCCAATCACCACACCCCACCAGTAGCCCGAAACCCCAAGCTCCGGCAGCACGCCGAAGCCATTGCAAAGGGCGGCGCCGACCGGCAGGCCGATGCACCAGTACGCCACCACGCCAATGGCCGCAGGGGCGCGGGTGTCCTTGTAGCCGCGCAACGTGCCGATGGCGCCCACCTGCGCGCCGTCGAAGAACTGGAACAGCGCGCCGAGCACCATCAGCGCGGATGCCACCTGAATCACCGCCGGGTCGCTGCTGAACAGCGCCGAGACATCCTCTCGCAGGAAGAGGATCAACGCCGCCGACACAAGCGACCACGCCCCAACGACACCCATCGCCACGGCACCTGCCAGGCGCGCGCCGTCGATGCTCCCCGCGCCGATGTACGTGCCCACCCGGATCGTCGCGCCGACGCCCAAGGCCAGCGGCACCATGAAGGCTATGCCAGCGACGTTGAAGGCGATCTGGTGCGAGGCCACCTGCACCACGCCCAATGCGCCGACGGACAGTCCCACCACCGAGAAGAAGCCCACTTCCACGAACATCGTGATGCCGATGGGAACGCCCAGGCGCACGAGCCGCAGGATTTCGCGCCGATCCGGCCACGAGAAGCGGGCAAACAGCCGCGCCATGTGCATCCGCGAAAAGGCCACCACCACCGTCATGGCGGCAAGCTGATAGAACATCACGAGGGCCGTGGCCCAGCCGCAGCCGACGCCCCCCATCGGCTCGATGCCGAGCGACTCGTTGCCGTAGATGAACACTGCGTTGAGCGGCACCTTGAGTACGAGGCCCGACAGCCCAATGCACATGGCCGGCAGCGTCCAGGAAAGCCCATCGCAGAGATTGCGCAAGGCCATGTAGCCGAGCAGCGGCAAGAGCCCCGTGCTCAAGGCCGCGAGATACGCAGAGGCGATGGGGATGGCCACCGGATCGACGCCGATCAAGTGATACACAGGCTCGGCGTTGTGCAGCAGCCAGGTCGTGACCGCACCGCCCACCAATGCAATCCACAGCGCCTGCCGCACCACCTCGCCGGACTCTTGCGTGCGCCCACCGCCATGCAACTGCGACACCGACGGAGTGATGGACATGACGATGCCGGAAAGCAGCAGCATCGACGGCCAATAGAGATTGCCGCCGAGCGTCACCCCGGCGAGATCCGCGGCGCTGACTCGACCTGCCATCATCGTGTCGGCAACGCCCATGCCCATCTGTGAGAGCTGGGTGACGACGATGGGCCACACCACGCGCAGCAGAGCGCGCAGCTCGGCAGCGGTTGCAGCGCGAGTGAACATCACGGGGTCGGGGCTTACTCGGGACGGCAGGCGCATACTACTGTCCTCTCTCGAGGGAGGGCATCTTCGCCCTCCCTATGGAGGGAGGGCACCCCTTCCGCCAAGCTCGTCCGGAAGGAGGGCATCCTGCCAGGCGTCCTGCCTCCCTACGCGCCAAGGCGCGCAACCGAGGAAACTCCTCACGATCCAGAGACCCTCCGGCACCCTTCGCACTTCCCCTTGGCACGGGTAGGGGGAGGGCGTTCTCCCTCCGGAGAGGAATTCAGCGGGAGAACCTGCCTTCCCTCCAAGGACGCGAAGAGCGCGAAGAGCCAACCCCTCCCCCGATGCGGGTGCGGCGTTTATACTGCGCGCCTTCGCCCATTCGACCACTGACCCAAGAGAGGAAGACCATGGAATTGCAGGACAGCCAGACACTTCAGAACCTGAAGGATGCCTTCGCCGGCGAGTCACAAGCCAACCGCCGCTACCTGTACTTTGCCGCCAAGGCGGATGTGGAAGGCGAGAACGACGTGGCGGCTGTGTTCCGCTCCACCGCCGAAGGCGAGACCGGCCACGCCCACGGCCACCTCGAATACATGGAAGCGGTCGGCGACCCCGCCACGGGGCTGCCCATCGGCACCACCAGTGCCAACCTCAAGGCGGCCATTGCCGGCGAGACCCACGAATACACCGACATGTATCCGGGCATGGCGAAGACCGCCCGGGACGAGGACTTCGACGAGATCGCCGACTGGTTCGAAACCCTGGCCAAGGCGGAGCGGTCGCACGCAAACCGCTTCCAGAAAGCCCTCGACGCAATGGAATAGGGGCCGCCGCAAGGCTCCCCTTCCACCCCAGCCAGCAGACCGACAGTTCAAGCGGGTGAAGGAAGGCAATCTCGAAGCGCCTCGCCGCGAAGCGATCGACTGGCGCAGTGCCGAATACGGCGACAGGGACGCGCTCGATGCAGAGCTCGAGCGCGTCTTTGACGTCTGCCACGGCTGTCGCCGCTGCGTCAACCTCTGCGACGCGTTTCCGACGCTGTTCGACTTGGTGGACGAGTCGGACACCATGGAAGTGGACGGCGTGAGCCGCGCCGACTACGGCAAGGTGGTGGAGCAGTGCTTCCTGTGCGACCTGTGTGCGGAGACGAAATGTCCCTACCTGCCGCCGCACGAGTGGCGCATCGACTTTCCGCATCTGATGCTGCGCGCCAAGGCGGCGAATTTCGTCGCTGGCGCAGCGGCCAGCGCTAGAAACCGCTGGCGCGATCGGCTTCTCACCAGCACCGATCCCCTGTTCCGCACTCTCTCGATCCCCGGCGTCGCGCAGGTGGCGAATGCCGCCGCCGATGCGGCGCCGCTACGGGCATTGGGCGAGCGAGTGGCCGGCATCCATCGCCATGCGCCCTTGCCGGAGTTCCAGCACCGCACCGCATCCCGCCGTGTGCGAGGCGGCGCCCCGGCCACGGCGCCCGTGCCCGGATCGAACACGACCGGAAAGGTCGCGATCTACCTCACCTGCTACGGCGAATACAGCGAACCGGATGCCGTGGAGGACCTCGTGGCGGTGCTGCGTCACAACGACATCGAAACGAAACTGCTCGAGGGCACGGCCTGCTGCGGCATGCCGCGCATGGAACTCGGCGACCTGCGCTCGGTGGAGAAGCACAAGGATCGCAACCTGCCGGCGTTCCGCGCTGCGCTCGACGAGGGGTTCGATCTCATGTCCATCGTCCCCTCCTGCAACCTGATGTATCGGCAGGAGGCGCCGCTTCTGTTTCCGGAAGACGAGGACGTGGCGCGCGTCGCCCGTGCCTTCTTCGATCCGTTCGAGTACTTGGCGTCGCGGCAGCGTGACGGTCTCGCCAAGCTCGAATTCGCCCGCGGCCTCGGCAAGGTGGCCTATCACGCCGCCTGCCATCAGCGCGTGCAGGCATTCGGCCAGCGCACGCGGGAGTTTCTGTCCTTGGTTCCCGATACGGAAGTCATTTTGGTGGAGCGCTGCTCGGGCCACGACGGCACCTACGCCGTCAAGGAAGAGACCCACGCCAAGGCCATGAGGATCGCTCGGCCCGTGGTGCGACGGGTGCGGGATTCCGGCGCCGAGGTGTACGGCTCGGACTGCCCCATGGCGGGACGGATGATCGCCCACGGCCTGGACGACGGTTCCTCGGCGCTGCATCCCGTCTCCATGCTGCGCCGTGCCTACGGCATCTGACATGGCGGCAGACGAAGGATCGCAGCCGCATCGGCGGGGCGGCAAGCTCGTCCGCGCGGACCTCTGGCGGCTAGAGGAATACGCGGTCGAGCGCAAGGCGTTTCGCGCCCGCGTGATTGCCCACAAGAAGGTGCGCCGGGTAGCGCTCGGGCTGCACGCCACGCTGCTGTTCGAGGACTACCTCACCATGAAGTATCAGGTGCAGGAGATGCTCCGCATCGAGCGCATCTTCGAGCCGGCGGCCATCGAGGAGGAGATCGCTGCCTACAACCCCCTGATCCCCGACGGCAGCAACTGGAAAGCCACCTTCCTCATCGAATACGCAGACTCCACCGAACGCGCCTCGGCGCTGGCGCGGATGCCTGGCGTCGAACACCGCGTGTGGTTCCGCATCGGCAAGGCCATGCGCACCTTCGCCCACGCCAACGACGACATGGACCGCACCGAACGCGACAAAACCGCCGCAGTTCACTTCCTGCGATTCGAACTGACCGACGACAACGCAAACGCCGTGCGCCGCGGCGAACCTGTGCAAATGGGCATCGACCACCCCGAACTCGCCTGCGAGACTCTCCTCCCCGCACCCACCGTGGCGTCGCTGGCGGAAGACCTGACGCCCTGACCCAGGCCCGACGTTCTCCCGACGCGCCCGTCAGGGCGCGCTAGCCCGGACTATTCACGAAGGTTGGCAGTGGAGGTTCAAACGCGGTCGCAGGGAGGGACCTTCGTGGGAAGTGCGGTGCCTGGGAGCGAATCGGGGTGTTTTCCTGCTGGCCGATCGGCATTTTCGGCGCTCCTCGCCGGCATGGCCGGATTCGGGGCGAGCGCCGCCGCGGATCGGCGGATCCGTGGGCGAACCGGCGAAGCGGTCGGGTCGGGTCAGGTCGCGACCGCGCCGACCGAGCGCGCGATGCGGCGCCAGTCGTCGGCGAACGGGGCGCCCAGCGGCAGGTGGACGACGATGCGCCGAACCGACGTCTCGATCCAGGCGCCGGGCTTCGGCAGGCGCAGCCGCAAGGTGCCGACCTGGGCGCGCGCACAGCCCGTCCGCCGAGCCTTCAGGCGAAGTTCCTGCATCGGCACGCAGGCGGCCGCCGTCATCAGGACGCGGAACTGGCTGGCCAGGAAGCGCGTGCAGCTAGTGCGGTCGATCTCCAGGCCCTGCTCGAGTTCCTTCAATCGGTTCTCGGCATCGCCCCGGGCGCAGTGCACCGTTTCGTAGACGTGCTGGGGGGTCGTCTTGAGGTTGGTGACCACGAACCGCGGGTTGTCCTTCGATGGCCGGCCGAAATGGGAGGTCACCTCGGCCTTGACGACGATCCGGCGCTCATGGGGCCAGCTCCTGGCCCGGCAGGCGAACTCGCCATGGCGGCGAGCCGACGTGTGCCCGGCCTCGAAATCGGATCGCACCTCCTCCATCGGCGGTTCGGCAAGACGACCCGGCGCCGGGTTCTTCGCCATGCCCACCACGCACTCCAGTCGCTCCGCCTCGAAAAACGCGAACAGCTCCGGGCCGGAATGCCCCCCGTCCAGGCGGATCCGCAGCCGCGCCTGGGGAAACGCCCGCCGCAACCGGGGCAGCAGGCGCTTCAGCACACCGATGCAGCCGTGCTTCGCGGCCGCCTTGCCGGAGCGCAGGACGCAGCAGAACAGACACTGCTCCACCTCGTCGTCGAAGGTCAGGAAACCGCCCAGCGGCAGATGGCAGGACGTGTCGTGGAAGCCGTCGAAGAAGGTCAGCTGCTGGCCGCCATGGGTCGGATCGACCGTCGGATCCAGATCGACCGTGATCCGCCGAACCCGCTTCCTGCGCCGTCTGTGGCGGGCAGTCACCGTCTCCGCCAACGCCTCGGACAGGCGCATCAGGTCCCCCCGCCGCACCGCGTTCTCGAACCGCGACAGCGTCGGCTGCGACGCCAGCGACTCGCCGGCGACCGGATCCCGTCCCGTCGGCAGCTTCATCGCCGGATCGCGCGCCAGCCGGGCGGCGTCGTTGCCGTCGGCGCAGCCGCAGGCGATGCCGAACAGGCGCTGCCGAAACAGCTCCCGAAGGGAATGGGCGACCTTCGACGGGTCGCGGTCGTCCGACAGGCACCCCGCCAGCGTCTCGCTCAACCGAAGCCGCCCGTCGCAGGCCTCGAGCAGAATCGCGCCCCCGTCCGAACTGGAATGTTCCTGGTCGAACTGGACCGTCACCCCCTTCTTCGACAGGCCCTCGAACAACACACGCTGTTTGGTGGCATGGTCACCCATGCAAAAAGCCCTTCCCTGCGTCAACCGGTTGTCTGGCAACGCCATTTTCGCAGAGCCAAGGGCTTTTGTCCCATCAGATCATGAACAATCATGAATAATCCGGGCTAGAGCCGGTAGGAGGTCTCCGTCATCAACCGTGACGCCAGGCGCATCAGCCGCTTGACGGGGCCCGGGAAGGCCATGCCGCCGCTTCGCAGTGCCTCGTTGCCGTGGCGCGACTCGTCCTCGCGCATGGTGGCGAGGATGGCGTGGCTCTTGCGGTCTTCGTCCGGGAGCCGTTCGAGATGGCGGTCGAGGTGGCGGCAAACCTCGTCTTCGGTCGCTTCCACGAAGCCGAGGCTGATGTGGTCGCCCAGGAGCCCCGCCCCGGCGCCCAGGACGAACGAGGCGGCGTAAAAGGCCGGGTTCAAGACGCTCGGCCGGCCCTCCAGCTCTTCCAAGCGTTCCCGACACCAGCCAAGATGGTCGTGCTCCTCGCTGGCGACGGCCAAGAGTGCGGCGCGGGCCTCGTCGGATGCGGCCATGGCCGCCTGCCCTTCGTAGAGCGCCTGGGCACACACTTCGCCGGTGTGGTTGACGCGCATGAGCGCACCGGCGAGGCGGCGCCCGGCCGAGGTGAGTTCGGCTTCCTCGATGTCACCGGCCGGATTGGGTCGGCGCGGCACGTCGGCGCCAAACACCGTCCGCAGCCCTTGGTCAAGGATGCCGATGATCCGGTCTGCTGGATGCCGTTCGCGATGGTCCACCATCTCCTCCTCCGAAGAGCTTCAACCGCTGCGGCGCCGTATCAAGTCTCTGGCCCGCCAGGCGGCGCCGCAAGGCGCGCGCCCCACCAAAGCAAACCTACGTTTTCTTCGACTCCCCCTCAAGGAGCCTTCAGCCGGGGAAGCATCCCCGAACGCTGACGCGTAACGAAGTACCGGCATTTCCCCGTCGCTGGAGGCGTACTTCCATGCAAGGAGCGATAGGGGGCGGCGTACTCGATACGCATCGCCCGCCTTTTTGGGGACGACAGAAACGGCCCGCGCGACACCGCCCGCATGGATTGGCAGGAGTGGCCTGCACTGCTCGCATCGCTCCCCTCCATCGAGTCGAAGAAGCCGCAGGTTCCTCCGGAGGGGGCAGGCCCCGCCAACGGCCTCGATCCGGGCCTCAGTGCCCCAGCCACTCCGACCTCGCACCGCTATCGAACGGAAAACCCCACCTGCATCAGCCTCGACGCCACCGCCGCCCTGCGTTCTCGATCGGCGCCGCGCACGGCGATCACCTTGGCCGAATCCAATTGCCCGATCACTTCCGCCTCGTCGGCCACCGCAATCCTGTCAAGGTCAAGCCGGTGGACGGGCTGGTCCGTATCCGGCGGCTGGTAGTCGTCCAAGAGCTCGACGAGCGCCTCGCGGGAGAAGCGCACCAACACGCCGGGGGCGGTCACCACCGTGTCGGCCGCCATCGGGGCTCGCGTCAGCGTCGCGGCAGCGCCGATGGCATCGCCGGGCCCAAACCGCTCGGCGCCGCATTCGGCCGAGCCCTGCACCACCACGAACAGCTCCTCCGGCACCTCACCGAGCCGAAACAGTGTCTCCCCGTTGCGCACACGACGCACCTCGCCGACTTTCACCACCCAAGCCCACGTACTCGGCGGAAACCAGCGCATCACGGGGCCTTGCAGAAAGGCGGGAATCCACGAAGCCGGCAGCGCCGCTTCCGGTGTCGGCGGCGGCGTCGCGGCTGGTCTTGCGAAGGCAGCGCGATCCACGGAAATGGCCTCGACCGGCGTGAGCGTGACGATCTCGTCCGCCCCATGCACATTCAGCGCCTTGCCGGCGGCAGCGCTGGCGTCGAGCCGCCGATGGGAGCCGTTCTGACGGACCGTCACCGCGCCCTTGTGCAGGAAGATGTCGCGGCCGGGTTGCTGGCCGGCACGAAGGAGCGTTCGCTGCGGCGGCAGGCGCAGCAGACGAGCATGGGCCGCGGCGGCTTGGAGCGTCGCGGTGTCCATGCCCTGGAACGGTTCGAGGGTCTTGAGTGCTTCGAGCATGTCGGCTTCCATCCATGTGGTGTTGCCGACAGATCCTGCCCGGAATGCAAGAACAAAAAAGTCAGGCTTTTGCTCGACCTATTGCGCGAAATCCGATGTCGGTTCTGTAAGCCATTGCCCTGAAGCGCACGGTGGCGGCGCGTTCGTAGGCGCGTCGCCGTGCCGACGCCACGTTGTCGCCAAGACCAACCGCGTAGAGAACCCGACCGCCGGCGGTGACCACCTCGCCGCCGGCTTCGGCGGTGCCGGCGTGGAAGATGCGCGTGTCGGGAAGCTCCTGGTCGAGGCCGGAGATGGGATCGCCGCGGTCGTAGGCAAGGGGATAGCCGCCGGCCACCAATGCGACGCAAAGCGCCGCACGAGGGTCCCAGTCGATGCTCGCCTCGTCGAGCGAACCGTCCAGGGCCTTGAGGCAGAGGGCAGGAAGGTCGGAAGCGAGCCGCATCAACAGCGGCTCCGCTTCGGGATCGCCCATGCGGCAGTTGAACTCCACCACCCGCACGCCGCCGTCCGGAAGCGCCATCAGCCCGGCGTAGAGAAAGCCCTGATACGGGGCGCCCTCAGCCGCCATGCCGGCCAGCGTGGGGCGAATCACCTCCGCCATGATCCGTTCGTGAACCGCCTCTGTGACGACCGGCGCCGGCGAGTAGGCGCCCATGCCGCCGGTATTGGGGCCGCGGTCGCCATCGTCCCGTGCCTTGTGATCTTGCGACGAAGCGAGCGGCAACGCGGTCTTGCCGTCGCACAGGCAAATGAAGCTCGCCTCCTCGCCGCGCAGGAACTCCTCCACGACAATGCGACGGCCGGCGTCGCCAAAGCTCTCCCCCGACAGCATGTTCCGGGCCGCGGCGACGGCCACGTCCGGGTCCTCTGTCAACACCACGCCCTTGCCGGCGGCGAGGCCATCCGCCTTGACGACGATGGGCACCCCTGGCTCGTCGTGCGCGCGAGCGGCCCCGGCGCGGATGTGTCGTTCGGCTTCGTCGGCATCGGTGAATTCCGCCCACCCGGCCGTCGGAATGCCGTGCCGCTCCATGAATGCCTTGGTGAACGCCTTGGAGCCCTCGAGCTGCGCAGCGGCCTTGGACGGCCCCAGGCACTTGAGGCCGCGGGCATCGAAGAAGTCGCGGATGCCGGCGACGAGGGGAGCTTCCGGGCCGACGATCGTCAGCGCCACGCCTTCGCGTTCGACGAATCCGGCGAGGCCCTCGAAGTCATCCTCGGCGACGGCGAGGTTGGTCACCTTCTCTTCGCGCGCGGTGCCCGGATTGCCGGGCGCCACGAAAACTGCCTCCACTGCGTCGGACTCCGCCGCCTTCCACGCCAGTGCGTGCTCACGGCCACCGGAACCGATGACGAGAACCTTCATGGGCTTTTCTCCAAGGCGGCAAGATAGGTCGCGATGGCGTGGTCGTAGGCCGACGTGTGGCGAAAGGCCTTCAGCGCGAGGCTGCGGCGCAGCTCCATGTCGGGTGCGGTCGGCAGGAGTTCGACAACCCCGTGATAGTCGTCTGGGTCCACCAGCACCGTCACATAGGCATGGTTCTTGGCGGCGGAGCGAAGCAGGGTTGGGCCACCGATGTCGATGTTCTCGATGGCGAGTTCCGGCGTGCAGTCGGGGCGCGCCACCGTCTGCTCGAAGGGATAGAGATTCACCACCACGAGGTCAATGGGGCGGATGCCATGCGCCGCCATCGCCGCCCCGTCGATCTCGTGCCGCGCCAGAATGCCGCCGTGGATGCGCGGATGCAGGGTCTTGATGCGCCCGTCCAAGATTTCCGGGAACTCGGTGACCTCGGACACCTCGACCACCGCCACACCTGCCTCGCGCAGCGCCGCGCAGGTGCCGCCACTGGCGAGGATTTCCACACCGGCGCCGACCAGCGCCCTGCCGAGAGGGACGACGTCGGTCTTGTCCGACACGCTGATGACGGCGCGCTGGATCGCCTTCACGGGCTCCTCACATCACCCCGGAGGAAGGGCCTCCGCTCACCACTTCGGCTACGAGCGAACGCCGTTCCACGGCGCAGGTCCCAGGCGCGCGGGATCGCGGTGCCATGACCGAAGGCTCTCATTGCGGCGCGGCCTGCCCCACCAGCGCCGCCCAGCCATCTCGCTGCATGGGCGGCGCGAACTCGACAGCGCCCCTGTACGCATCGATCACTTCGGCCACCTGATGCACGAGGACACCAGAGAGGAGCAGGCGCCCATCCGCAGCAAGTCGCGCCGGCAGCACCGGGGCCATGTCGATCAACACTCCGGAGACGATGTTGGCGACGATCACGTCGAAGCGGGCCGGCACCGCGTCGAGGTCGTCGAACAACGCGACCTGATCCTCCACCTCATTGGCGGCGGCATTTTGCCGGGTCGCAAGAAGGGCTTGGGGATCATGGTCCACCGCCGCCACGGACTTGGCCCCAAGCGCCAGCGCCGCGATGCCGAGAATGCCCGAGCCGCAGCCCACATCGAGCACGGTCTTGGCGTCAAGATCCGTCGCCGCGAGCCATTCGAGGCAGAGCGCCGTGGTGGCGTGGGCGCCGCTGCCGAAAGCGAGGCCCGGATCCATCTGCACCCGCGCGAAGGCGTCCGTGGCGGCGTCTGCGGAACAGGACGGCGCCACCTCCAATCGCCCGAATCGTTGGCGCCTTAGGCCCCGCCGCCAGGTCCGCGACCAGTCTTCGTCTTCGAGCGGGGTTGCGTCGAGAGGCGTCTGGCCGCAGGCGGTGGCGACCTCGGCGACGTTCACGTCCGCCGCAAACAAGCCCTCGACGATCGCCTTGGGCCACAGCGGCGCCTCGTTCGGGTCCGGCTCCACCACCTCCCCCTCGGCGCCCGTGACGGTGACTGCCACGGCGCCGAGTTCCTCGAGCCGTGCAGAAAAGGCCTCGATGTCCGTGCCGGCCACGCGGCGCCGCACCTTCAGCCAGGGCATGGAAGACGCGGCATCAGGCGACGCGAAAAAGCGGTGCGCCGGTCTCGATGGGCTGTCCGTCCGCCGCCAGCACCTCCACCACTTCGCCGGCCTGTTCCGCCTCGATGTGGTTCATCATCTTCATGCTCTCGATGATGCAGAGCACGTCACCCACGGCAACGGTGGCGCCTGGCGCAACGAATGGAGTTTCGCCCGGAGCCGGCGCCCGATAGAAAGTGCCGGCCATTGGCGCCGCCACCACCTCACCGCGCTGTTCGGATTGCTGCGGCTCGACAGGAGATGCCGGCATCTCGGCTTGCGCGGCGACGGCAGCGACCGATTGCGTCGCGACGGGGAGCGTCGCGCGCGAGATGCGCACCTCCTCCTCGCCCGAACGCACCTGCAATTCGGCGATGCCGGACTCCTCCACCAACTCGATCAGCTTCTTGATCTTCCTCAGGTCCAACGAATCACTCCTCCCCAGGCGCAGCCTGCGCTGCGATGCCAGCCATCAATGCATACTCGTAACCCGCCGCGCCAAGCCCCGCGATGACGCCCACGGCGATGTCGGAGAGATAGGACTGCCGCCGAAACGGCTCCCGGGCGTGGACGTTCGACAGATGCACCTCGATGAACGGCACCCCCACCGCCAGGAAGGCGTCGCGCAAGGCGACGCTGGTGTGCGTATATGCACCGGGATTGATGACGATGAAGTCCACTCCCTCGCGCCCGGCCCGCTGCACCGCATCCACCAGCTCGTGCTCGGCATTGCTCTGCAGGGCGCGAAACTCGTGCCCCCCCGCTTCCGCAAGGTGCTGCAGCCGCCCGTCGATGTCCGCCAGCGTGTCGGCGCCGTAAATGTCCGGTTCACGCGTTCCGAGCAGGTTGAGATTCGGCCCATGCAAGGCCAGCAGCTTCGCCATGTGCGGTGCTTTCGCCGACTGCGAAACGCGCGATGTTACGCCAGACGCCGCCGCCCTGCTCCTGGCCGGCATCGCGGGCATCGGTGGCGAGCCAATGTCCCTTCGAAGAGTCCTGCGGATTCTTCGACTCCCCCCCAAGGGGGAGAATGACAGGAGGGGGGCCGCCTCGCGTCAACCCGGCACGGCCGCCCCCGCGGCGGCGGTGATGGTCTCGATGACGATGCCTGGGCTCAGCACTTGCGGGAGCAGCACCGGTTCGCGGCCCGGCGGGTAGAAGACATAGAGCGGCACGCCGCTGCGCCCGAAGCTGCTCAGGGCCTCCGTGATGGCCGGGTCCGCGTTGGTCCAGTCCGCCTTGATCTGCTCGATTCCGTTGGCGCTCAGGAACTCCTGCACCCGGTCCGTTGCGAGGGTGGTGCGTTCGTTGGCGAGGCAGGTGATGCACCACGCGGCGGTGAAGTTGAGCAGCACCGATTCGCCGTCTGCCACTCGCCGCTCCACCGCCGCCATGTCAAACGTGGCCGACGCTGCCTTTGCCTGCGGCCGCGGCACGAGCCAGGTCGCCAATGCCAGCACCGCAATTGCCGCGCCCCAGGCGAGCGGCAAACGCGCCGGCTTGCCCAACGCGAGCCACGCCACGAACGCAAGCACGACGCAACCGCAAAGCGCGGCCAGCACCGCGTCCGCGCCAGCCTGGCGACCCAGCACCCACACCAGCCAGGCCACCGTCAGGAACAGGGGGAATGCCAGCGCCTGCTTCAGTGTCGCCATCCACGGCCCTGGCCGCGGCAGCCGATCCGCCAACGTCGGCACGCCGGCCAGCACCACGTAGGGAAACGCCAAGCCGACGCCCAGCGCCGCCATCACCAGAAGCAGCATGGGCGTGGAGTGGCCTACGCCATAGCCGAGCGCAGCGCCCATGAACGGTGCGGTGCAGGGCGTCGCCACGACCACCGCAACTGCGCCGGCGCCGAAGGCGTTGCCGCCCTCCATCGCAACGCCGAATCCCGGCACCTCCAGCACGCCGAGCAGATTGAGGCCGAGCAGGAAGAACAAGAGCGCCATCGCCACCACGAAGCCGGTGGACTGCAGCTGGAACCCCCAGCCGATGGCTTCCCCGGCGCCTCGCAGCGCCGCCAGCATGCCGCCCAGGGCGAGGAAGGTAACGACGACGCCCAGCGCATACCCGGCGGCGTGTCGCCAGCGACCTCGCGGCGCCGCCTCCACGAGACTCACCGCCTTGATGGCGAGCACCGGAAAGACGCACGGCATCAGGTTCAGGATCAGCCCGCCGAGGAGCGCCGATGCCAAGGCCCCGAGAATCTCGACCACATCGGCCCCAGCGTCCGTGCTGTCCGCCAGCGGACCGATGCCGGCCCCACCCGTCCTGAACGTCACGGTCTTGGTCTCCGGCGGGTAGCAAAGCCCGGCTTCGGCGCAGCCCTGGTAGCCGAACCGAACGGAAAACGTCGCATCGGACTGCCCCGTCACCGGCACGACCGCGGTCACCTCGTCATGGAACACCTCCACCTCACCGAAATAGTCGTCCAGCTTCGGCTTGCCCGGCGGGATTTCCGTCTCTCCAAGCGTGGCGCGCTCATCCGGCTGGAAGTCGAAGCGACTGCGATACAGGTAGTAGCCGGGCTCGATCTCCCATCGGGCAAGGATGCGACCCTCCTCCAGCACCGCCGAGAAGCGGTAGGCCTCGTCCACCGGCAGGAAGTCGATCTGTGGCGCAAGAGGGTCTGTGCCGCGTTCGAGGCCCAGCCCCGCATCGCCAGCCGCCGCCGTGACAGCGGTGGCCGGCAACGCCAAGGCGACCACCACAAGCCACCGGCAAGGCGACCATCGACCGTGCCGACGAGAAGCGGTGGCTGCTCTCCCGAGCTGCGGGCTGCGCTGCATTCGTGTGGGGCCCCGTTTGTCCATAAGGACTTGAGCCTATATCGTGCAGCAAAGTTCCGTTGACCGATTGAACGCCGGTTCGGCCCCTCCAATGCAGTCCATCCCCGCCAAGCCTCACTTCGCGACGGTATTCGTCGCCTTTATCATGCTCGTGGGCGGCTGCCGGGCGCCGGAAGCGCCGCCGCCGGTGGTGGCGCCGCCTCCCGTGGAACCGGAAGCGCCCACGGAACCTGCACCCCTCTTCGATCAACGCCATGTCGCGCAACTGCTCTGGCGTGCCGAGGCCGCATTGGAAGCGGACCGACTGCTGACGCCGGAGTCGGACAACGCCGCCCACTGGTATCGGGAAGTGCTGCAGACGGCGCCGGACCATCCGCAAGCCCTGCGCGGACTCGAACGCGTTGTCGAGCGCTACATAGTGCTCGCCCGACGCGCCCTGGACGACGAGCGCTGGGGCAGCGCGCGAACGATGCTGGACCGGGCGAGCGTTGTGGACCCGGAACACCCCGGCATCAACCCACTTCGGCAGCAGGTGGATCTCCTGTCCCGGGCGGAGCGACTGACGCTGGCCCTCACGCACGAGGAAGTGCGGTCGCGAGCGCCCGTGGCGCGGCGCAAGCTGGAGGACTTCGGCAACAACGCCCGCTTGCCGCGCTCCCGCGTTTCCATCCGTGCCGGCAGCGATGCGGATGCACGCTGGATGTACCAGCAACTCGCCCTCGCCCCCGGCGAACGCCGCATTCGCGCCGGCATCGACATCGGCCTGCCACCGCTGGTGACCGTGACCATTCTGCCTGGCCAGGAGGACGGGCGTTGACGGGCCGTGTCGGGTCGTCGCGTCTCCGGAAGGGCATCATCCTGCCTTCCGCGCACCCGACAAGCGCCTGCACGATTGCCTTCCGGACTCGGTGGCCCGTCTCGCTGGCTGTCTGGCGAGGCTTTCCCGCTTGGTGCTTCGACGTGAAGGTGGTCGCCCTGGCTGGCGCTGCATTGCTGTGTGGCGCCGCATTCGCCGGGCAAGCCAGTGCCGTGGTGTTTCGCGACGCCTGGTATCGCGCTCCGTTGCTTGGCGTGGCCGTCACGGCGGCGTACTGTCGCGTGGAGAACCGCGGCGAAACTGCTGCAGCGTTGGTCCGCTTCGACGCAGCGGCCGGCGACAATGTGCGGGTGGAGGTGCATGAAACGCTTCGGGTTGCCGATGACGACGGCATGGAGATGGTGCGGATGCGACCCCTGCAAGGCATCGACATCGAGGCGGGCAGCACCGTTGAGCTGGCGCCGGGTGGCAGGCACCTGATGGTCTTCAACGCCCCGGAGGCCGGTGATCTTGCCCTGCAGGCCAGCTTCGCCGACGGCAGCGTCGCCGACGTGTTGTTCGAGCGACGCGCGGAAGGAAGCAAATGAACCGGCGACTGTGGCGCACGGGGACTCCCGGGAGCGTGGGCACGGCAACCGAAGATGTCGAGGGCGCCGAAACCAGTCCGACAAGGCGCTGGCCATGGCGAAAGTTCGAATATGTCTATGCGACCCCGAAGGGCGTCTTTGCGGATCTGCGGCAAAGCCTCTGGCGTGCCGTCCTGGCTGTTGTGGCGACGGTTGTCGTGGCCGTGCTGGCGCTAGGCTGGTGGTGGTCGCACGAGCCGGAAGCTGTGGACATCGTGGCGCTGGCACACGAGCGCGCCGCAGCGGAAGGCGTGCCGCCGGTCACCGGCTACGTCACCGCCACGGCGGTCGTATTCATCGGCGAGACGCTGCTCGACAAGCGTGGCGGCTATCTCTCGAACGACGTCTCCCCGCCGGGCCTGTATCTCGACAACACGCCCAACTGGGAGTTCGGCGCGCTGGTGCATCTGCGCGACATCAGCCGCGCTCTGCGCAACGACATCTCTCGCTCGCAGAGTCAGTCCACCGAAGACCCGGACCTCGCCGTCGCCGAGGGCCATTTCTTCTTCGACAACGCGAGCTGGATCCTGCCCGCCACCGAGTCGGAATACCGCGACGGAATCGGTCGCATTCGATCCTACGCCAGCCGTCTCGCCGACCCTGCCGAAGCGGAGGCGCAGTTCTATGCCCGCGCCGACAATCTCTCCCGCTGGCTCACCGAAGTCGAGCGTCGCCTCGGCGACATTTCGCAACGCCTTTCCCAGAGCGTCGGCAAGCGCCAACTCAACCTGGACCTCGCCGGCGAGACCGCAGCCCGCATGGCCACCGACGCCCCGGCGGACATCGAACAGCGCACCGGCTGGTTTCGCATTGACGACGTGTTCTACGAGGCACGGGGCCAGACCTGGGCGCTCATCCATCTGTTGAAGGCGGTGGAGCACGACTTTGCCGCCGTGCTCGAAGACAAGAACGCCCGGGTGAGCCTGCAGCAGATCATCCGCGAGCTCGAACAGACGCAGAACACCGTCTGGAGCCCGGTGATCCTGAACGGCAGCGGCTTCGGCTTCGTCGCCAATCACTCGCTGGTGATGGCGTCCTACATATCGCGGGTGAACGCGGCGCTCATCGACCTGCGCTCCCTCCTGGATCGAGGATAGTCCGATGGAGCAACAGCCCAACATCCTGCTTGCATTCGCCGACGATTGGGGTCGCTATGCCAGCGCCTACGGCAGTGGGGGCGGCGGGGGTGGGGAACGGCCGAATCCGCTGTGCGACCTGATCGAGACGCCCAACTTCGACCGCATCGCCGCCGAGGGCGCGCTCTTCACCAATGCCCTGGTTCCGGCGCCGTCCTGCACGCCCTGCCGCAGCTCCATCCTCTCCGGGCGCTACTTCTGGCAAACGGGGCTCGGCGCGATCCTGCAAGGGGCGGTGTGGGACGAGACCATCCCCACGTTCCCGCTGGAACTGGAGGCGCGGGCCGGTTATTTCGTGGGCTATCAATACAAGGTGTGGAGCCCGGGACGCACCCTCAACGCTCCCATCGGCGCCTTGCGCACCCGCTTCCAGCCGGCCGGCGGCGACTTCAACCAGTTCTCTCATTGGGCCACGGCGCACGCCCCGGAACTCGGCGTCGAGGGCGCCAAGCAAGCGCTGCTCACCGAAACCCGCGACAACTTCCGCGCCTTCCTGAACGCTCGCCCCGAGGGTGCGCCGCTCTGCTACTGGTGGGGCCCCACCAACACCCACCGCACCTGGGAGCGCGGTTCCGGCAAGGCACTGTGGGGCATCGAGCCGGACGACCTCAAGGGACGCCTGCCGGACTTTCTGCCGGACGTGCATGACATCCGCGAGGACGCCGCCGACTACCTCGGTGAATGCCTCGCCGTGGACTTGGGCCTTGGCGTCCTGCTGCAGGAGCTCGAAGCCGCCGGCGAACTCGACAACACCCTGATCGTCGTGAGCGGCGACCACGGCATCCCCGGAATGCCTCGCGCCAAGTGCAATCTCTACGACATCGGCTGCGAGGTGGCGTTGGCCGCCCGCTGGCCTGGTCGCATTCGTCCAGGTCGGGTGATCGACGACTTTGTCAACCTCATGGAGCTCGCGCCCACTTTCTGCGAGGCTGGCGGCATCGAGCCGCCCCCATCCATGACCGCGCAAAGCCTGATGCCGCTGCTCGAAGCGTCCGGCAGCGGCCAGATCGACCCCAAGCGAGACTTCGTGGTGACGGGGCGCGAACGCCACGTCGCCATGGCGCGGGAGAAATACCTGCCCTATCCGCAGCGCTCGCTGCGCACGGCAGACTTCCTCTACATCGTCAACTTCGAGCCGGATCGCTGGCCCATGGGCGACCCGAAAGGCCTGGACCAACCCGGCGCCGAAGCGCCGAGCTACGAGCACCTCGCCGGCAACACCGCCATCGCCTACGCCGACCTCGACGCCAGCCCCACCAAGGCATGGATGATCCACCACCGCGACGACCTGGACGTGGAGCCCCTGTTCCAACTCGGCTTCGGCAAGCGCCCCCGCGAGGAACTCTACGACCTCACCGCCGATCCCCACTACATGCACAATGTCGCCAATGACCGTGCCTACGCCAACATCCGCGCCGACATGGAAGCCCGCCTCCTTGCCCTCCTGGAAGCCGAAGACGACCCCCGCCTCATGGAGCGACCCTGCCGCTACGAATTCGAACCCTACGCAGGACCGCCAACCACCCCATAGGAAACGTGGCCCCTTCCTGTCGCTCCCCTCTCTGGAGTGTGGAGTGAGAGCAGAATGCCCTTTGCCCCAAGTGTCTCCGTGCTCGCCCCGCCCGCGCCAACCGACCGAGATTTCGAAAGGCAGGGCCGCTACCCGCTACCCCACCGCCAGAAAATCGCCACGCCGTCAGCGGGTATAATGCGCCGCCGCGTGCGGCTGGCCAGCGCCAGCCGTGCAAGACCCTGCAAGTGCCACCCAACGGAATCGAATCCCCATGAATGTCTTGACCATTGCCCTCTCGTGCGGCGTGCTCGCGCTTCTCTACGGCCTTTGGGCCGGTCGTTCGGTGCTGGCGGCGGATGCCGGCTCGGAACGAATGCGGGAGATCGCCGGCGCCATCCAGGAGGGGGCGAAGGCCTACCTGAACCGTCAGTACAGCACCATTGGCATCGTCGGCATCATCGTAGCCATCGTTCTTGGCATCACCCTCGGCCTGTACGTGGCCATCGGCTTTGTCATCGGCGCGGTGCTCTCCGGGGTGGCTGGCTACATCGGCATGAACGTCTCGGTGCGGGCCAACGTTCGCACCACCCAGGCCGCGCTGACATCGCTTGCCGAAGCGCTCGGCATCGCCTTCAAGTCAGGCGCCGTCACCGGGATGCTGGTGGTGGGCCTTGGCCTGCTTGGCGTCGCCGGCTACTACGCCGTCTTGCGGGCGGTGGACGTGGAGCAGCGGGTGCTGATCGAGGCGCTGGTGGCGCTGTCATTCGGGGCGTCGCTCATCTCCATCTTCGCCCGCTTGGGCGGCGGCATCTTCACCAAGGGCGCAGACGTGGGCGCGGATCTCGTCGGCAAGGTGGAAGCGGGCATTCCCGAGGACGATCCCCGCAATGCGGCGGTGATCGCCGACAACGTGGGCGACAACGTGGGCGACTGTGCCGGCATGGCGGCGGACCTGTTCGAGACCTACGCGGTGACGCTGGTGGCCACCATGCTGCTCGCCACCATCAGTTTCGAGGGCGATGAGGTCCTCGCCCGGCTGGAGCTTCCCATGCTCATCGGCGGCGTCTGCATCGTCGCCTCCATCGTCGGCGCGTTCTTCGTTCGTCTCGGCAAGAGCCAGAGCATCATGGGCGCGCTCTACAAGGGTTTCATCGCCAGCGCCGTGCTGTCGGCCATCTTCATCTATGCCGTCACGCGATGGCAGTTCGGGGCCGCCGGCATGACCTACTTCCTCTGCGCCCTCGTCGGCCTTGCCGTCACCGGCGCCATCATCTGGGTGACCGAGTTCTACACCGGCACCAACTACCGCCCCGTGCGCTCGGTGGCGCGCGCTTCGGAGACCGGGCACGCCACCAACGTCATCCAGGGCCTGGCGGTTTCGATGGAGGCCACGGCCCTGCCGGCCATCATCGTCGCCCTCGGCATCGCCGCCGCGTTCGGGCTCGGCGACCTCTACGGCATTGCACTGGCCGCCACGACCATGCTGGCGCTGGCCGGCATGGTGGTCGCGCTCGACGCCTACGGCCCGGTCACCGACAACGCCGGCGGCATCGCCGAGATGGCGGAACTCGACGAGGACGTGCGCAAGACCACCGACGCGCTCGACGCCGTAGGCAACACGACCAAGGCGGTCACCAAGGGCTATGCCATCGGCTCGGCGGGACTGGCGGCGCTCGTGCTGTTCGCGGCCTACACCCATGACATGGAGCACTTCTTCCCGGATCTCGATGTGACGTTCGAGCTTTCGGACCCCTATGTCGTCATTGGCCTCCTGATCGGCGGCATGTTGCCGTACCTCTTCGGCGCGCTCGGAATGCAGGCGGTGGGCCGCGCCGGCGGCGCCGTGGTGGAGGAAGTCCGGCGGCAGTTCCGGGAGATGCCGGGCATCATGGAAGGCACGACCCGTCCCGACTACAGCCGGGCGGTGGATCTCCTCACCCGCTCCGCCATCCGCGAAATGATCGCGCCGTCGATGCTGCCGGTGCTCGCACCCATCGTCGTGTACTTCGTCATCCAGTTCTACAGCCAGGCGGCAGCGCTCGTCACGGTGGGCGCGATGCTGCTCGGCACCATCGTCACCGGGCTCTACGTCGCCATCTCCATGACCGCCGGCGGCGGCGCCTGGGACAACGCCAAGAAGTTCATCGAGGACGGCAACCACGGCGGCAAGGGCTCGGAATCGCACAAGGCTGCGGTCACCGGCGACACCGTTGGCGACCCCTACAAGGACACGGCCGGCCCGGCGGTGAACCCGATGATCAAGATCATCAACATCGTCGCCATCCTGCTGCTGGCGGCCATTGCCGGGTAGTCGAAGCCCGGACAGCCACGGTTCGATGGAGGGTTCTGGTTCCAGGGGGTTGCTCGACGGCATTCGCGTCGTCGATTTCACCCATGTCCATGCCGGTCCGCTCTGCACCTACCAGCTTGCGCTGATGGGTGCGGACGTGGTGAAGGTGGAGTCGCCGGCCGGGGGCGACCAGATGCGCGCCAGCCACCCCGAGGGGTTGCCGCCGGCATTTCTTGGCCAGAACGGCAACAAGCGGTCGGTGGCGGTGGACCTCAAGCACCCTGAGGGGCTCGCCGCCGTCCGCGCCCTCGTCCGCGCGGCGGACGTGGTGATCCACAACATGCGCCTCGGCACGCCGGATCGCCTCGGCATTGGCTACGAGGCACTCAGGAAGGTCAATCCCGGCCTCGTGTACTGTGCCATCTCCGGCTACGGCCAGTCCGGGCCGGAAAGCGACCGGCCGGCCTACGACCACCTGATACAGGGCGAATCCGGCATGTTCATGGCGACGGGCACCGACGAGCAGCCGGTGCGGGTGGGCTTCGCCATCGCCGACTCCAGCACCGCCGTCATTGCCAGTTCCGCCATCAACGCCGCACTCCTCAGGCGCACCCGCACCGGCGAGGGCGCGTTCCTCGACGTCTCGATGTTGGAATCGTGCATGACGGTGATGGGGCTCAACTACTATGCATACCTGGCCACCGGCCGGCTCAACCCGCGGGTGGGGCCCAATCCCCTCGCCCAGGCCGGTTCCGCCGGCACCTTCGAGACCCGGGACGGCATGCTGCTGGTGAATGCAAACACCCACCGGCTGTTCCTGCGCATGGCGGAGGCCGTGGGTCGCCCGGAACTCCCGCAAGACAAGCGTTTCGCGACGCCGGAAGCCGCGAACCGCAACCGCGCGGAACTGCGGCGCATCTTCACGGAGCACTTCCGTACGGACACGGCCTCGAACTGGGACGCAAAGCTGCGCGCCGCCGGAGTCCCTTGCGGACGCCTCAAGGACGCCAGCCAAACCGTACAGAACCCCCAACTGGCGCACCGCGGCACGTTGGCGACAGTAACCGGCGTCGCCGGCGTCGACGGCGGCGAACTGCGCTGCCTCGGCGCGGGATTCCTGGTGGACGACGCACCGCAAGTACCCTCGCGCCCCGCACCTCGCCTCGGCGAACACACGGCGGAAGTCTTGGCCGAACTCGGCTACAACGACGGGCAGATCGCCACGCTACGGGCAGAGGGCGCAATCGGAGGCTGACGGACGGGACTTGGGCGCAGAACGGAGCACGACGAGAACCTCAAGCGCAGTGGCGCCAGGCGGCCACCGGCGTGCGCACCAGGCTATCCGCGAAAGCGCGGGCCCCGCACCCTCACCCCGCCGGCCGAGACGCCACCGGTGCCACACGCGTCCTTCGCTGCCCGCGACTGTCCCCACTCATCCCCGGCCCGCGGGGAGAGGCCACACCCCACGCAAAGGAGAACCGCATTCCCATAAACAGCCAGACGCCTGACGCACAACGACTTTCCGAACCGCCAGACTTCCTCATCCCTGTGGAAGGACTGCACAACCTGCGCGCCGTAGAAGACTATGCCGTCGCTGGCGGTCGGATGCGGCCGGGCCGCCTGTATCGCTCCGGCGCATGGGAACTCGTCACGGATCGTGGCCGCGCTTGGCTCGACGCCAACGTCAGCACGGTCTTGGACCTGCGCCACCCCGACGAGGTAGCCAGTGCCGCGGCCTCGCGTCGCGCCCCGCCACCAGCCGGCCTCGTTCCACACTCCATCTTCCGCCCCGAGGCGTCAATGGCAGAATTCGTCGCCGAACTCAACGCTTTGAGCGGCGACGGCATCAGCAGCGAACGCTATCTCACCTACCTGCGCCTGGGCGCTGCCGAGCGCTTCGCCCGTGCGGTGGAGATGCTGGCAGACGAATCGAACTACCCCGTACTCGTGAACTGCACGGCCGGCAAGGACCGCACAGGCCTCCTGATCGCCATCGTCATGGACTTGATCGGCGCAAGCGACCAGGACATCTGCGCGGAGTACGCAAGGAGCAACGCCGCCATCAATGGCCTCATCGCCTATCTCAGGGGCGTCGGGCGAGTCCCACAAGGCCACGACGCCGAAATCCGCGCCCGAATGACCACCCCCGCCCACCGCGTCCAGCATTTCCTCAACGGCGTCCGCACAGAATACGGCTCAACACGCACCCTCCTGCGCCGCCAAGGCGTCGCCGAAACCACGTTCAACGCCCTGCAAGAATGCCTTACGTCCCCCCAGGAGCCTTTCAGCCGGGGAAGCATCCCCGACCGCTGACGCGCAAGGAAGTACCGGCAATTCCCCCATCGCTGGGGGCGTACTTCCATGGGAGCCTTTCAGCCGGGGAAGCATCCCCGACCGCTGACGCGCAAGGAAGTACCGGCAATTCCCCCATCGCTGGGGGCGTACTTCCATGGGAGGTAAGCGCCGTAGAAAACTGTCGAGTTGGAGAACGGTCGCGTACTTCCCTTCGCAGTTTCGCGCCAGCGAAAACTGCCTTAAGCGCCGCGAAGCGGCGCCAGGACACTGCCCATCTATGCCACACTTGGGCGTGCCAGTTCTTCGTCCTTCACGAAGCCAAGCCGATAGTTCACGGCGTCCGACACGCCAGCGCGGACTCTCCGCCACCGCTGTCTCATCGGCGCATGGGCGGGGGTCAGCGCCATCGTCCCGATCTGTGAGCCATCCGCCCGACCTTGTGAGACCGAAATCTGGCCTGTCCAGGTTTCGGGAGGGAGCGTCCAAGGCCGGGAGGGCACAGCATCCTCCGCGGCGATGCAGGCCTCGCAGCCGGTGGGACGTGACAACGCAAGGAGGCTTCGGCGTGTATTGAATGGGAATTGTGTAGCAAAATCAGCAAAGCCGCTTGACCGTTGATCCCATTGGAGACACTGCAGTCAGCATGCCGAACCGAAGAGTCCCCGATGGCCGTCGTCGAACACGATTCCAAGGCAACCCGCACAACGCGAGCGGCAAGCGCATCGCGCAGACGATGAGCGTTCCGCAGCTCTGCCGGATGTTCCCCGACGACGCGGCCTGCCGGAAGTGGCTGGAGAAAGTCCGGTGGAACGGCAAACCGGCCTGTCCGCACTGCGGAAGTCCGGACGATGTCCGTCCGCCCCCGCCATCCAGGCCTTCCCATTTCCGGTGCAAGGCCTGCCGTAGGCATTTCACGGTCACGACGGGCACCTGCCTCCATGCCGCCAAGGCCGACCTGCAGCATTGGGTGTACGCCATCCACTCCATCCTCACCGCCCGCAAGGGCGTCAGCGCCATGCAGTTCTCCAAGGAACCCGGCGTCCAGCACCGCACCGCCTGGCACGTGCTGCACCGTGTCCGCGAAGCCTGCGGCCGCGGCGACTTCAAGCTCTCGGAAACTGTCGAGGTCGACGAGACCTGCGTCGGCGGGAAGGAAGGCAACAGGCACGAAGCCAGGAAACTGCACGCGGGACGCGGCGCGGTCGGCAAGGAAGCCGTGGTCGGCATCAGGCAGCGGGGCGGCAAGGTCAAGGCGGAACACGTCGGAGACACCAGGGCCGCCACCCTCGTTCCGCTGGTCGAGGAAAGCGTGGAACGCGGCTCGACCGTCCACACCGACGACGCGGCGGCCTGCGGGGCGTTGCCGAGCATCGTCAACCAGTGCCGGCACGATGTCGTTGCCCACAGCAAGGGCGAGCACGTCCGGGGCGACGTCCACGCCAACGGCATCGAGTCGGTCTGGGCCGTCCTCGAGCGGTCGATCGCCGGCACTTGGCACCACGTCAGCCCGAAGCATCTGGGCCGGCACGTCAACGAGGCGTCGTTCAGGCTCAACGAGGGCAACTGCGAAGTGGACGCCATCGACAGGATGGAGTCGCCGGTGCGGCAGATGGACGGGGCGCGCCTTTCCCACGCCGACCTCGTCGCCGACAACGGCGAATCCGCCACGCCGGTGGCAGTGTGAACGTTACCCCCGGATGGACAAGGAAGAACGGGTGGACGGCGAAGATCGAGGGAAGCAATGGCCAGGCGCGAACGCAAACCGCCGCAGCTCGACGAGTCCATCGAACGCGAAACCGTGACGGAGAAGGATTTGCGGGGATGTGTTCAAGGCGTTGTTGGCGAAACCGGAGAAGATGTCGCGAAGCGAAAACAGGGAGCCCCAGAAAGGAACTGGTCAGACGATGGAAATTGGAGGCCCGCCGCCAGGGCATGGGCGTTTTGCTGATTTTGCTACACAATTCCCTATTGAATGGCGTCTTAAGGATATCTTTTTGCCATTTCCTGATAGGCAGCGGTGACGATTTCGCGCAGGACGTCCATGTCCACGTCTTCGAGTTTGTTGATGTAGAGGCAGGAGACGCTGGTTCGGTGTTTGCCTAGGCGGGCGAGGAGGTCTTGGCAGTCGCCAAACCCCGGCATGATGTAGATGGCGAGGTATTGCTTGCGAGGGGAGAAGCCGGCACGTGGCCAGTCGCCTTCCCGGCCGCTCTTGTAGCGATAGTGGTAGGCACCGAACCCGACGATGCTGTCACCCCACATGCGTGCCGGTTCGCCGGTGATATCCTGCATCAATTTCAATAGCTTGCCGGAGTCCTCCCGGCGCCGGGCGTTGCTGACGCCGGCAAGGAAATCCTCCACGCTGGCATCGCTCGCTTGGGTTTTCAGGTCGCTCAACGCGGCAGCAGCCCCGGCCCGGGACGGCTCACGCGCCGCCAAGTTGGCGGTAGCGCTTGAGGTGGCGCAGTGAAGAAAGCTCGTCGCCGCGCAGGCCAAAGATGCGCGCGAGATTATAGTGTGCATCGGGAATGCTGGCAGCACGGCGGTAGTAGTCGAGCGCGAGATCGCTTTCTTCGAGCTCGTCGAACACGGTGCCCATGTTGTAGCAGGCGAGTTCGTGCTCCGGTGCGGATTCGAGCGCCTGTCGGTAATGCCGCTTGGCGCGCTTCAAGTCGCCGCTGATCTGGCAGAGGCGCCCCAGATTCACGTGTGCGTCGGCATTGGCAGGGTCGAGGGCGATGGAGCGACGATAGGCTTCCGGCGCACGCCTCGGATCCACTTCTTCCATGTCGAGACCCAGGTTGTACCAGTCGTCGCTGCTCAGGGTGTCGATCTCCACCACCGTGGCGGTGCGGCGCTCGGCGCCGGCGTTCGCCTCCTCGCGCGGCTTGGCGGTCGAAGGGCGGGCGCCTTCTTCCCCGGCCAACGGCAGACGACACTGACCGGACAGCGCCTCCCACACGGTGCGCGCATCGCGCACCACGACGGTGCCACCTTCCACCGCGATCCGCACCGCCGACAGCGATGGCGGCGCGTTTTCCCGCCTCTGCAGCCGATCGAGCGCAGCGAACACCCGACGCACCGGCACCTTGGCGTCCACCAGTCGCCTGGCCGAGCGCATGAGCGCCATGTCCTGAAACGAAAAGCGATACTCTGCACGCACACCGCGAGAGGGGCGGACGATGCCGTGGCGGGCGAATCTCCGCACCTGGTCGCGGCTGAAGCCGATCAGCTCCGCCACTTCCCGGGTGCTGTAGCCGTCCGCGGCCCTGCGCGGCGCGGCGCGCTGCATTCGTGTCGACTGGGGAGAAGCGCTCACTCCGCCTTGCCCGAAGTGGTAAGCGAACCCGCAGGCCCGCAGTCGCCAAACACCTGCCAACCCGCCCGTGGGGGCGCGCAAGCTCTCTGCATCGCGTCCGCCATCGCCTAGCCCGGATTATTCATGAATGCGCGCAGCGAGGGCGACGAGACGCCGCTGTGGGTGGACCCGCACGCGTGCAGGAGGCACGGACGCGTGCCAGAGGCACGGAGTGGAGGACCCCGAAGGCATGGCTGCGCACCATGTCGAGGGGGCCGGAGCGAACGTGTCCATAGGACACGCGAATACTTGCCCAGCCACAGCGAGTGTATCGTCGTCCGCAGTAGGGCATTCATGAATAATCCGGGCTAGGAACCAGCACCAGCCGCCTTGCGCCCCTCGCTCGCCTTCTTGCGTGTACGGGTGCCCTTGGCCGGGGCCTTGCCGCGCTCCGGCGCCCGCCGCGCCGGCTTGCGGTCGCCCACAGATGCCTTGAGCGCCTCCATCAGATCGACGATCTTCGCCTCCGGCCGTTCCTCCGGCGGCACCGCGATGTCCTGGCCATCCACCTTCCGCTGGATGAGCGCCAACACCTTTTCCTTCACTTCGTCCTTGTAATTCTGCGGCTGGAACTCTTCGTTGGTGCGCTGCTCGATGATCTGCACTGCAAGTTCCAGCTCGCCGTCGGCCACCTCGCACACATCCAGCGGCACCTCGTCCATGGTGCGCAGCTCTTCCGAATGCTTGAGTTGTTCCATCACCAGCCCATCGCCCATGGGGCGTATGAGCACGAGATAGCTCTTGCCGCGCGCGGCGTAGCGCGCCAGCGCTGCCCGGCCCGTGGTCGAAAGCGCCGCGCGGAGCAGGTGATAGGAACGCCCCACGCCCCGGTCCGGCCCCAGGTAGTACACGCGTTCGATGTAGATGCGCTCCACTTGCTTGAGCGGGATGAACTCGGCGATGTCGATGGCGTTGGTCGAGGCGATATTCAGCGCCTTGATCTCGTCCGGCTCGAAGGTGACGTATTGCCCCTTCATGAACTCGTAGCCCTGCACCCGCTCCTCGCGCGGCACCACCTCGCCATCCGACGCCCGGATATACTGTTGCTTCAACCGGGAGCCGTCCCGGCTCAGATAGTTGAAACGAACGGCGCTCGTGGTGTCCACCGTGGAAAAAAGCTTGACCGGAATCGCCACCAAGCCAAACGAAATGGTGCCGGTGCCTATGGCGCGAGCCGCCATGCGCATCTCCAACTGCCGCCGCCTTGTGGGCGCAACGCGGGCGACTATAGCCCGTTAGCGAGATGCCCTCAAGAAGCGACAGCCGTTCCGGCAGCCTTGGCCGCTATCGCGCCAAGCGACGTGCCTCCGCAACCCCCGAACCGTTCGGCGACGGTCAGCTAGCCCCTGCGCCGAAGGGCGTGGGTTCGCGCCGCCTGTTCGTCGTGCAGCAGCACGCAGCCACCCGCCTGCATTGGGATTTCCGGCTCGAAGTGGACAACGTGCTGCGTTCCTGGGCGGTGCCGAAAGGGCCTTCCCTCAACCCCGACGACAAGCGCTTCGCCGCCTTGGTGGAAGACCACCCCCTCGACTACGCCCACTTCGAGGGCACCATCCCGGACGGCAACTACGGCGCCGGCCACGTCATCGTCTGGGATCAGGGCACCTACACCGAGCTCGAGGACTTCGACGTCGGCTTCCCCAAGGGCAAGCTGCTGTTCGAACTGCACGGCCACAAGCTGCACGGTCGCTGGACACTCATCCGCCTCTCCGGAAGCGAGAACACCGGCAAGGAATGGCTCCTTGTCAAGGAGCGCGACGGTCACGAGGGCGAGGCGGCGCCAGCCGACGATTCCGTGTTCTCCGGCCTCACGCTCGACACCGTGGCCGAGCCCGAGGCGCTGCAGAGTCGACTGCGGCGCCGCCTCAAGCGGATCACGCCGAAGCTCCCCGAAACCGCCTCCCTGACCGAGGAACCCATGCTGGCAAAGGCGTCCGAACCGTTCCGGCGCGAAGGCTGGGTGTATGAGATCAAGTACGACGGCTATCGCCTGATGATCGAGCGGGACGCCGACTTCGTCACGCTGCGGTCTCGCCGCGGAGTCGATCTCACCGAGCGATTCCCGGAGATCGCCCGCTCGGCCGAACGCTTGCCATACGACGAGTTTGCCATTGACGGCGAGGTGGTGGTTGCCGACGAGCACGGCCTGCCGAGCTTCCCGCGCCTGCAGGAACGAGCGAGCCTGCGCGGCGAGCTCGCCATTCGCCGCGCCTCCAATCACGATCCGGTGCGCTACTACGCCTTTGACCTCCTCCATGCCGTGGGCTTGGATCTCAAGAGCCTGCCACTCGTCAAGCGCAAGCGGCTATTGCGCGACATGCTGCCGAGCGCGGGCCCGATCCGCTATTCGGAACACGTCGAGGGCGACGGCGTGCAGACCTACGAGGCGATGGTGGAGCTGGGGCTCGAAGGCGTGGTGGGCAAGCGTGCCGACTCGCCCTATCGGGGCGGGCGCAGCGACGACTGGCTCAAGGTGCGGGCGCAACGCACCTCGGAATTCGTGATCGCCGGCTGGGCGCCGGTGAAGTCGAATCCGGACGACGTGGGCGCCTTGGCGGCAGCGGAGTATCGTGGCGAAACGCTGGTGTTCTGCGGCGGCATCGGCGCCGGCTTCAGCGCTGCAACCAGGCGGGAGCTGAAGCGCCGACTCCAGGAGCTGGAGCCGGCGTCGCCAATGACGGACTTGCATCCCTTCCACTGGGTGGAACCGGTGCTGGTGTGTGAGGTGGAGTTCAAGGAATACACTCGCGACGGTTTCCTGCGCCATGCCGTGTTCCTGCGCCTTCGCGACGACAAGGCGCCGGAAGAGTGTCTGAGCAGCTACGACGATCCTGATCCGGCGCCCATCGAGGCGGCGTCGGCGCCGGAAGTGATGATAACCAATGGCGACAAGGTGTTCTTTCCGGAGAAAGGATTCACCAAAGGCGACCTGGTGGACTATTACGACAACATAGCGGAATGGATGCTGCCCTATCTTGCCGACCGCCCCCTGGTGCTCACGCGATTCCCTGACGGCATCCATGGCAAGTCGTTCTATCAGCGGGATGCACCTGCGTTCACACCCGACTGGGTGCGGCTCAAAACCTTGTGGAGCGACAGTGCAGAGCGAGAAGTGAACTATTTCATTGTCGATGATGCGGCGTCCTTGCGCTATCTCGCCAACATGGGCGCCATTCCCATACATGCCTGGCACAGCCGGGTGGCGGATCTGGAACACCCCGATTGGTGCGTGCTCGACCTTGATCCGAAATCTGCGCCATTCGCGGATGTGGTGCAGGTCGCGAGGGAGATACGCGAATTGCTTGCCGAGGTGGAGTTGCCCGGCTTTCTCAAGACCAGCGGCGCGAGCGGACTGCACATCCTGCTGCCGCTCGCGAATCAGCTCACCCACGATCAATCGCGCACGCTTGGAGAATTGCTGGCGCGGGTGATCGTGGCGCGACGCGGCGACATCAGCACGGTGGCGCGAGCGGTGCGGGCACGGGCAAACAAGGTATATATCGATTTCATGCAGAACGGGCACGGTCATTTGCTGGTGTTGCCATTCTCGGCGCGGGCGGAACCGGCGGCCTCCGTATCCATGCCGCTCGAGTGGGATGAACTCGAGGGAAAGCTCAGCAATGCCGGGCATCACATCGAGAACGCTCCTCGACGGCTGCGGGAGCGCGGGGATCCGATGCGGCCCCTCTTGGACACGGCGCCGGACCTGGGCCGGGCGCTGGCGCTCCTGGGGGAGCTCTGAGCGCGACGGCTGCGCCGTGGGCGCGATGGAGGGAATAGCGCAATGGACAGGCGAACGATCGCGGCCATTCCGCGTGCCGGGGATGTTTCCCTGCGGGAGCAGGCGGTGGAGCCGGCGAGCTCGGCCTTGCTTGCCTGGAAGTACGCCTCCGGCGACGGGGACATGCCCGAACTTCCCTGCGCGTCAGCGGTCGAGGAAGCTTCCCCGGCTGAAGGCTCCTGGCGGACTTGCAGAACGGCCAGTGCGGCAAGGACGTGCAGGCGCCGCATCCCGCGCGTTCGGAGTTCTTCGATCGAGTGCGCGAAGTGGTCATTCCCGCCGGTCAACGCTTGATCCGTGCCTGCCGAGCCGGGGGCGTGGAGGTCATCTACACCATCATCGAGAGCCTCACCCTCGACGGTCGGGACCGCGGCCTTGATCACAAGATCTCCGGCATCTTCGCGGCGAAGGGTTCATGGGAAGCGCAGGTGATCGAGCCGCTCGCCCCGAACGACAACGACATCGTCATCCCCAAGACCTCCTCGAGCCTGTTCAACTCCACCGGCTTCGACCACGTGCTCCGCAACCTCGGCATCGAGAGCCTCATGGTCATGGGCATCGTGACCGACCAATGCGTCGAAACCACGGTCCGAGACGGTTGCGACCACGGCTACCTGATGACGCTGGTGGAGGACGGCTGCGCCGCTTGGTCACCGCAGCGCCACGCCGAGTCCCTGCACGGTCTCAAGGGCTATTGCCGCATTCGCTCGTCGCGACAGCTGGTCGCGGAAATCTCCTGACGCGCACCCTCTCGAAGCCGCCAGCTAAGCCGCCCCCTCGCCGCTGCGGCGAAGACCGCAGGCCCCGCCTTCGGCCGAAGCCCATCCCAGCGCCTGGGCCACCCACGGCCCCGCAGTTCCTCCCGACCCGGCGCTTGACGACATGGAAGCTCCCTCCAGAGATGCGGCGGCTATCTCACTGTGTCCAAGGAGTTTCTGGCGCTTGGGAAGCGGTCGATTCCGAGTTCTGCCCGTACGTTCCGGCCGAGCTCTGCCTGCATGTTGTCCACCGGGATGCCGGTGGCGTCGGCGATTCGCACCATGCGCTGGAAGTTGGCGGCGACGCCGGCAGCGTCCACCAACGCGGTGGGACCCGCTGCTTCGAGCAGTTCGCGGCGGCGTGCCGGCAGGTCTGGGGAGCGCATGGCCACGCTTTCGGCGAAGCGCATGAGTTGGAGGCCAAACTCGATGCCGACTGCGGCGCTTTGTGCGTCGCCGTTGATGGCTTGGAGATCGACTTCGGTGGAGGTGGTCTGCGCGCTCACACGGAGCATCGTGGCGTGGGAGTTGGTTCAGTAGAAGCACTCGTTGACTGCCGAGACGCGGCCGGCGATGAGTTCCATCTGCATCCGGGTGAGGGAGCGGGCCTCGTCCTTGACAAAGTTCTGCATTCCGGCGAAGGACAGGTATTGCGCCGAGGCGATGGCGCGCCAGCAACGGACGGCATTCGGCACGAGGCTCAAGGCGCGGACCACGTTGGCGGTGCGCATGGGCGGCCACAGGTCTGCCTCGTTGCCGACCGCGCCTTCCGGCGGCACGGTGGGCACGAAGCCGATGTCTTCGCGCAGCATGGCGGGCTTGTAGCGGGAGATCTCGCCGGGTTGGGGAGTCGGCAACGGTTCGAGGTCGAGGCCGAGGGCGCGGTGAAATTCGTCGATGCTGAGGACCGCGACGACGATGCCGACGAGTTCGACGTAGGCCGGCTTGGCGAGCCCGTTGGCGGCGTTGTCCTCGACGTAGCGGCGGGTGATGCGGCCTTGGTCGGTGACGATGCGGTGGGCGGCATCAACGGCGACTTCCGGCAGTTCGCCGTCATGGTCGTGGGTGCCCTGCACGGCGTTGGGCGACAGGGCGGCCCTGCGTTCGGCGCAGAGGCGGCAATCCAGGGCACCTCGTGATGCCGCGGCGATGGCGACGCGTTGCGTCCCGGTCCACCAGCTTCCGGGCTGCGCGAGACGCTGCCAGAAGGCGCGGTGTTCGCGACCGATGTCGTCGCGGATGGGGTAGGGGGAGCGGCGGTAGTCGAAAGAAGAGATCATCGCGGACTCCAGCCGTAGATGCGGGAGAGGTTGCCGCCCATGAGCGCGGCGCGGTCGGAGTCCGAGAGCCGGTCGGTGACGCGGAATGCCTCCACCGAATGCTCCGGCGAGACCACGTTCACGGCGCGGGTCCAGTCCGTGCCCCACATGCAGCGGCCCAAGCCGAAGGCGTCGAACACCCGCGCGAGGGGATCCCAGATGTCCGCGAAAGGGAACGACTTGCGGGACAGGGTGCAGGCGCCGGACACCTTGATGGCGACGTGGTCGAAGCGGGCGAGGGCGAGAACCTGGTCCAGATCGGCGAAGGGCTGGTCGGGTGGCGGCGGGGCGAAGGGCTGCTTGAGGCCGAGGTGGTCGATGACGAGTTGGGTGTTCGGGTGGCTCTCGGCGGCTTCCGCGAACGCTGCCAGATTGCCCCAGCACAGCACGTTCACGGGCAGCCGGAGGCTGGCGCCGGCGCTGAAGATGCGGTCGATCCCCTGCCGGGACGGGGCGGTTGCCGGCGCACCCATCATCAGGCGCGCTCCTGCCACGCCGGGTTGCCGGGCCCATTCCGCCATGTCTTCGGCCACGCTGGCGGACTCGGGGTCAAATGGCTTGATGAGGCCGAAGCGGTCCGGGTGCTGCGCCCCGACTTCCTGGGCGTAGCTGGCGTCGTAGCGATACATGGCCCACGGCGAGACGAGGAGCGCGCCGTCCACGCCGAGTTGGTACATGGTGGCGACCATCTGCTCACCGGTTGCCTCGTCCGGGCCGGCAAGCGTGCCGGCCCAGGGGCGCTCGGGGCGGTTGCGTTCGTAGCAATGCACCTGCGAGTCGATTACGGGCGTTGCGTTCTCGGACATGGATGCGCCCCGTTCGTTGATGGCGGGGTGAAGTCTAATCCCTGATTGCGTGCCCATATCGGTGCGAACGAGCGCAGAATGCCCTCGCCCCAGCGCCACAAGAACCGTTGCCTTTCGGCAACGCTTCCTGCCCCAGCCCAGGCCGTCCTGTCACCCTGTCGGCATTCGGCCAGCTTGCGCCGTCCGAAGTCCGACAGGCTGCCAGGGCCCGGATGCCGCGCCACGTTGTCTCCGGAAGGCGGGCTTCTCGCCATCGCGCCGTGAGGAGCGTCCGCGGGAAGGCGGTTGCTGACCATGGGAGACGCTGCATGGAGGCTTGACGTACTACTGCTCGCCCTTGAGGCGTAGGGAGGCAGGCGCCTGGCAGCGCACCCTCCTATCAGATGTAGTTTCGACGAGCCTCTGGAGCGAGGGGTATCTTGCCCTCGTGCGGTTGAAGAAATGCGAGTGGTATGGTTGCGGCTCTCCGTCACTTGGAGCTGGCCATGGCCGAAGCAGCCCTCGATGAACAGGCGCCGACTGCCGCCGAGCATGCCGCTGGGATGGCGGAGTACATGCGGGAAGGGCAACGGCGGGGGCGGGCGCTGGGCAACCGCGGGCCGGTGCGGTTTCGTTCCGGCAACGTGCTTGCGGACGACATCCTCGATGCCTACTGGCAGCATGGGTTCTATGTCTTCGAGGACGTCATCGATGCCGACGAACTCGAGGAACTTCGCGCCGCGATGGCGGAAATGCTCTCGCGGGCGCCGGTGGCGAAGGGGGCGGAGGTGGACGCTTCCGGACGCCCCGCGCTCGGGTCCGAGTTCAAGCGGCCGACCTTCACGTGGGTACGACCCCTGAGCGATCCGGTCGGCGGCACGGAACTCGTGGGTGGGCGCCATCCGTCCAAGATGGTGGAGCCGAAGCCACGCGAAGATGCGCCGAAGGACGTGCTGCATCTGGTGTATGGCATGTGCCAGACGATGGCCGCGGGACTGCGCCTCTATGGCCACCCGCGGTTGCTGGCCATTGCCGAGAACATCAACGGCGCAGACTTCACCCCGTTCAACGACGCCATCTTCGTCAAGCAGCCTGGTCTCGGCGGCTCGGTTGCCTGGCATCAGGACGGCCTCACGCACTGGAATTCGCCGGACTGGGACGAGGGCATCCACGGCTTCAACTTCCAGGTGCAGCTCTATCCCACCACGCCGGGCAACTGCCTGTGGGTGATGCCGGGAACCCACAAGCGGGGCAAGCTCGACATCAGGGCCATGGTGAAGGCCAACGGCGGCTCCGAGCGACTGCCCGGCGCGGTGCCGCTGACGTGCCAGCCTGGCGACGTGACGATGGTGAACCGCCAGACCTTGCACTGTTCGTTCGCCAACACCTCGCCGGATTTGCGCATCTCCATGACATTCGGCTTCCATCGCCACGCCTCCGTGGAGGGCGCCCGCAGCGTGCTCGGCGCCAACGACGGCGAGCTGTACGACGAACAGCGCATCTTCGACCGCGGCGCCGTGATTGCGGTGGCCATCGATGCCCGCCGGCAGCGCTTCCCGGACGAGGAGCCCTACGTCTATCAGCCCTTCGCGGGACTCGAGGACGACTTCCGCTGGAACCCGGACACCTACGAGCGGGTGATCCGGGACTACAACCTGAAAGACCTGGGGATATAGCCCGTGAGCCTGGACATCTACACGGCGGCGACGCCGAACGGCTGGAAGATCACCGTGATGGTGGAGGAACTCCGGGAAGCCGGAGTGGATCTGCCGCCGGTGAACCTCCACGCCGTGAGTCTGGGCGGCGACCAGTTCACGCCGGAGTTCATGGCCATCTGCCCGAACCAGAAGATCCCCGCCATCGTCCACGACGGTCGCGCCATCATGGAGAGCTGCGCCATCCTGCAGTATCTCGGCGAGACCTTTCCGACGGATCTCTTTCCCACGGACGAGCGGCGTTGGGATGTCATCCCGTGGCTTTACTGGCAGGCCGCCAACATCGGCCCCGTCTTCGGCAACAAGCTGAGCTACACCCGCTACATCAACGACGCCACCGACGAGCAGAAGGCGCATCCGCTCGAACGCTTCGGCAAGGAGGCACAGCGGCTGCTGGCGGTGCTCGACAATCAGCTTGCCAGCCATGACCACCTCTGCGGCGATGCCTTCACCGTCGCCGACATCGCCACCTGGTGCTGGGTGCGGTCGTGGAAGTGGGCTAAAATCGACATCATCGGACGTCCGCGAGTGATGGAATGGGTGCGCCGCTGCCGAGCCCGCCCTGGGGTGGAGCGTGGCATCTCCTTTGGTGTTCCCAAGGACGAGATCGACCGGTTCAGCCAGGAACGCAGGGCGCAATATCGGCAAGGGGGTGCCGGGATTGCCTCGAACTGGGCGCTGCGCGACGACGCGAGTTAGGGGCCCCGGAGGGAGGGCGTCTCGCCCTCCCTCGCCCCCAGAAACCCTCGCAAGCACCGCGAAGCGGCGCTTGGGCCGGTTTCGCTGGCGCGAAAACTGCGAAGGGATCACGCTATCGTCCTCCGACTCGACAGTTTCCACGGCGCTGACTGTCTTTTTTTGCGACCTGTCGTTACCACCTTTGGCGTCGTGCCTTCGGAACGTGCCATGCGGCGCGATGGGTGGCTTGTGCCGAGCTCGAAGTGTGTGCGCCGTCGCTACTCGGTCCGCCGTTGCACCCGGATCGTCACGATATCGGCGTCGTGGTATTGCTGATGGCGGATGGTGGAGGCGAAGTGGCGGAGGAGGCGGAGGGAGACATCCTGCTCGGGCGAGGTTTCCATCGGCTCGCCGGCGAGGGCCATGCGGTCTTCGAGGTTGCCTTCACCGGAGGCGGCGATGAACTCGAGGTCGGCGGCTTCGCGGTCGGCGCGGACGATGACCAGCAGGCGGCGGGGGCCGCCGTCGCTGTCGTGATGGTCCATCAGGCTCAGCACGGTCTCTTCCGCAGCAGCGCAGAGGCGGCGCGTGCCGGCCTCGCCCCAGCGGGCGCGATTCGCCACCATGGCGAGGAACTCGTTGATGGCCGGAAGCTCCTTCACGTCCATCTGCGCTTCCATGCGCGCGCGGCGGCCGCGAGAGAAGTCGAGCAGCATCGACAGAAGGACAGCGGTGAGGCCCCCTGCTGTCATGCCGTTGCCAAGCAGCGCTCCCCACCAATCGCCCAGCCGGTCGGCGAAGATGGCCTGGTTCTGAAACCCGACGCCGACCCAGAACGAGATGCCGACGATGGCGCCCTTGCGGTAGTCGAGGCCGTCCTGCAGGGCGATCTTCATGCCGAGCACGAACAGCATGGAGAGCAGCGCGAGGAGGTAGGCGGCGGCGACCGGGCCGGGAATGGCCAGCAGCAGGGCCGTGATCTTGGGCAGAAAGGCGAAGGCAAGGAACAGAATGCCGATGTATATGCCCACCACACGGGCGCCGACACCGGTGAGTTCCGCCACCGCCGTGCTGGTGGAGTAGGTGGTGTTCGGCACCGTCCCGGCGATGCCGGAGAGCAGGTTGCCGAGGCCGTCGGCGTTCACGGCGCCCTGCACGGCGCGATAGTCCACCGCTCGCGCCTTGCGCCACGACACCCGCTGGATTGCCACCGAGTCGCCGATGGTCTCGATGGCGCCTACCAGAGTGACGAAGACGAAGGCCGGCAACAGCGCCCAGAATGTGGCGCCGAAGCTCAAGTCCCAGCTTGGCCACGCCGACAGGGACGGAATGCCCACCCAGGCGGCGTCCCGCACCGGGCCGAAGTCGAAGATGCCGTACCAGGACGCCACCGCGCTGCCGCCGGCGATGCCGATGACCGGCGCCCAGAGGCGAAAGTGGCCTTGGCCGCGCAGCACGAAGGCAAGCGTGGTGGCGAGCGTCGCGAAGGCGCTGATGGGGCCTGCCGCCGGGTCTGCATCCGCCGGCGCTTGCTTCAGCATGTCGAAGATGATCGGCGTGACGGTGACGGTGATGAGCATGATGACGGTGCCGGCCACCGCCGGGGTGATGATCCGGCGCAGCCACGCCAGCCGCCAGCCGAGCAGGAACTGGAACAGTGAGGATATGACCACCAGTGTCGCCAGCATTGCCGGCCCGCCATCGGACAGTGCGGTGACGCAGACGGCGATGAATGCCCCCGATGTGCCCATCAACAGGATGTAGCCAGAGCCGATCCGGCCGACGCGCACGGCCTGGATGACGGTGGTGGCGCCGCTGATGAGGAGGGCGGCGAACACGGCCCAGGCGAGATATGCGCCATCGCCCAGCCCTGCGCCACGGATGACCACCGCCGGGGTCAGAATGATGCCGGCGATGGTCAGCACCGCGTATTGCAGCGCCAGGCCAGCGGTCAGGGGCCGCGGCGGCTCCTCGTCCGCCTGGAACCGCACCCCTTGTCGCTCCGTTGTCTCTGCCATCGCTCTCTTCCCTTGGCACTTGGTCCTTCAGAGGAGCGTGAACCCGCCCAACACCTTGACCGCATGACTCACCCGCCCATACCCGTCACATAGGGCGCCATGTCCATTCCCGGATACCGTGCGCCAACCCCCGCAATCGTCTCCTCCGTCCAGTACGAGTGCCCCGGAGGCGGAAAGCCCAGCAACTCCCGTTCCTCCGTGCTCGCCCGTTCTATCCATTCCCGGAACGCTGGCTTGATGGCCTGCGCGGACCAGCCGACAATGCCGAGCCACTTGTGCGCTGCTGGTGCATAGGTGATGAAGTGCCCCAGGCGGCCGGCGTCGGCGATGAACGACGTGCCGCGGTGGAATGTCCTCATGCCGTAGATGAGAAGGCACCCCGCCGGCACCACCACCTTCTGCTCGTTCTCGTAGAGGTCCGGCCGTTCCTCGCGCCGGAAGTGCGCCGGCCAGCGGATTCGATCCGGATAGTGCCGCCAGGAGCACACCGCAGTCGGCGCGTGCTCCGCGGTCACGTCCGTGTAGTAGAGGAGATACGCCGTCTGCCAATACTCCGGCAGGTTCGGCGGATAGGCCAGGGTGTGGTTGCCGTAGTCGCAGTGCATCACCTGGTCCTGATCCGCCGATGCTCCCTTGCACTTGGCGGAGAGGTGCGACTGCTCGCAGTAGATGTCGCCGTGGCCGATGTTCGCGGCTGCGAAGCGCTGAAGTTCAGGGTGCAGGGTGATGGCGTTGAGCCGCTTGCCGACGAACGGGAACTGATGCATGGGCGCCCGGTTGGGTCTCGGCTGGTCAGGTTTCGGCAGACTGGGATCATCGCAGTATTCCACCCAGCCGGGCAGAGCTTCGCGCAGTTCGTCGCGCGCCTCGGCGAGTTCCTCCGCCGTCAGGAACGGCGCGACGATGGCGTAGCCGTGCTCGCGGTAATGGGCGGCGTGCTCGTCGGTGATTCGAGTCATCGCGTCTCTCATTGACTTGAGACGGGGAGTTTAGCCCGACTGCGTGTCTTCCGAGGTGCGGCATCTTGGATGACGAAACGCCCAGATCACGTGGTGTTGGGTGGTCTTGGCCAGACACTTGAGCCGAGCCAGGCAGCGTTTGCTGGCCAATGCCCAAGATCCTGCGCGGCAGTGTCTCACTTTGAATTTGCCTGACGTGGCGCATGGCTGTTCGCAACTGGCGACTGCGTCGATTTGCCTGCCGGGACCACTCCGGGGGGAGGGCGGGACACCCTCCCCCCGGGGGACGGTGCCAGACACTGCACAAGCCAAAGTGAGACTCTACCTCCTGCGCTTCGCGGTTGACATCGGCGTTCTGCGAGGTTACGGTGCCCGCTCTTTTTGTGGCGCAACCGGGGTGGGGCTTGGATGTGCGAGGGGACAGGCTGCTAGATGGGCATGTCGGCCACGCTCGATCGCGTTGGCAATGGGCCTCATTTGAGGCTCGGCGCTGCTTCCGAAGCTACGGCTAGAGTCTGACTAGTGGTCGTGCGAGATCGTCTGCGGGTGAGGTCCTCTTTGGCCGAGCGTTGTAATCCCCCCCCCCCCCCCGGAGGGCTGAGCCGCCAGCGCAGCGGGATGGGGCGGTTAGCCTGCCTTCGGAACCTTCGATTCCGCCTGCGCTGCGTGAGTTGGCGCTGACTGCCGATTTTTCTGTAGAACGAGTAGAGTCCACCCTACTTGGTCGGGCCTTCTTCGTTTCATTCGCGGTCGGCAGTTCTATGTCGGCGACGCTCTCGGCGAGGTCCTTGCAGAGGCGAAGGTTGGCCGCCCCTTTGGCCGACGCGATTCACGAATTCGATGGCTACTGGATTTACGCAGATTATTTCAACGTACCCGGGCTGCGTGCGGACGCGTTTCGGTTCCTTTCGGCACGCCTGAATCCTTTCCATAGGAAGAACGTGCCGGATGAGCCTCGTCCGGTCAGGGTTTACACATATGGCTATTGCCTGTTCGTAGTGCAGAATCGGCCTCGCGGTACAATGTTGGGCAAATGGACACGGCAAGACTTCAGCGACGATGGCCCAGGTGGACGTTCTGGGCTTTGGGCGGGCTCGGCGTGGTCGTCGCTATGCTGGTGGGCGGACAGCTACTCGGCGGGCGCGGCATCGACGCGGAAGCGGTCTTCGTTGCTGAGGTCCAAGGGGGACAATTCGACGTCGTGGTAGCTGCGGACGGTGTGATTCGGCCCAAAGTCGAAGAGGTCGTTGCCGCTCGAGTCGAGGGAACGGCAAAGGACGTGCCGGTGCAATCGGGGCAGACGGTGACTGCGGACGCGCCGCTGGTGGTGCTCGAGAACGACGAAGTAGAGGATGCCTATGTCCATGCGGTCTGGGAGGCGCGTGTGGCGGCAGCGGACGCCGCTGCGGACGAGAACGCCGCTGAGAACACGATCCAAGACATCGAGGCCTCCCTCGCGAGGACTCGACTAGAACTCAAGAAGCAGGAGCTTTTCATCGCCGCGCAGGATGCACTGCCCAAACTTTCCATTCCGAAAGTGGATTACGAAGTCCGCAAGCTGGAGGCGTCCAATCTAGCACGCGTTGTCGACATTGAAGTCGCCAGATTGGAGCGCTACCGGACTTTTGGGTCGTTGCTCCGTGCGGCACGGGAAGCGAAGCGCCTGAAAGCGGAGAATCTGCTCGCGGCAGCAGAGAAGAGGCGAAACAACCTTACCGTCCGGTCGCCCATCTCGGGCACCGCCTCCGTGTCCACGGACATCGTCATCGGTCGGCGTGTGGCTAGAGGCGACGCCATCGGGCGCATTGTCGGTGCCCAAGGGTACTTCGCCGAACTGGAGGTTCCGGAGTACTGGGCGGGTGCCGTGGCGATTTCCGATTTAGCGACTGTCGAAACATCACGGGGGGAACTCGCTGGTGAGGTGGTCGCTATTGACCCGGACGTGGTCGACGGCAGGGTGCTGGTCAAGGTCGACCTGGGGCAGCTACCGGACCCACTTCTGCCGGGCTTAACGGTCAATGGCCGAATCGTGACCGATTCGATCAGCGACACCGTGTATGTTCGGAAGCCGGTGCATGCGCGCGAGCGCGCATCACAGGAACTGTACCGATATGAGGCAGCATCCGGGTCGTACGTCGCGACCGATGTCGTTTTCGGTCGCGCTTCGGCGACGGAGATACAGGTCGTGCTTGGTCTTTCGCCCGGTGACCGGGTGATAGTTTCGGACGTCGCACAGCTGTCTGGCAGCGACGCGATCCAGTTGCGGTAGGGCATACGGCGGTGGCGAATGCGGCAATCATCGAATGCGTGAACATGTCACGCGTCTATACCACTACCACGATTGAGACTCGAGCGGTGGATTGTGTAGATCTAAGCATCGATCGTGGGGAGTACGTCTCGATCACCGGCACGTCCGGGAGCGGGAAGTCGACGCTCTTGGCTGTCATGGGCCTGCTCGAACCAGCGACTACGGGCCATGTCCTGATTGACGGAAAGGATACCGCATTGATGGTTGAGCGTCAGCGGTGCTTGATCCGAAATCGGGAGATCGGGTTCGTTTTTCAATCCTTCGACCTGATTGACGACCTGACTGTTTTCGCCAATATCGAACTTCCACTGACTTATCGCAAAGGCGTGCGGCGCGCGGAACGACGAGACCGTGTTGAGCGCATACTCGATGCCGTAGATCTTAGGCACCGGGCAAAGCACTATCGGCCACAGCTTTCCGGAGGCCAACAGCAGCGTACGGCCGTTGGCCGTGCGGTAGTCGGTGATCCGACGGTCATCCTGGCGGACGAGCCTACCGGCAATTTGGACTCGCAGAATACCCGACGGATCATTGGCATCCTGGAAAAAATGAACCGGAACGGGATAGCGCTCTGCATCGTAACGCACGACCACGATCTGGCCAATCGTGCCGATCGGCGGCTGCACATGCACGATGGCAGCTTCAAGGCGATCCCATAAAAGGGTACGCATCACATGGAGCGTATGTTTTTCGATATAGCTGCGGCGGGCCGAAGCGTGATCCGGCACTGGCGGACCGCTATGGTCAATGTCGGTCTGATGGCAGCGGGTTTGGTTGGGACGTGCGTTTTCGTCAGTCTCTCCGATGCCACGATCGAAGGAGAGTTGGGGTTCGCACACGCCGAGCGCTTGCGTTCGATAGATGCCATCGTTGACGGAGTGGAATTTACCGGCAACAGTCTGTCTGCGGCGGAACTGTCATTGATCGTTGCTGCGGGTGTGTTCAACGGCGTTACGGTCATGCGGCGCGAGCAATACAAGGTTGCGCTTGCGAGGGACCGGAGCAGATGGTTCGCTGGTGCGCGGGCGGATGCTGCAATGGCATCGGTCCTGGGCGTCGACCCATTGCTGGGTCGATGGTTCCTGCCGTCGGATGTTGCCCCGGGGGCGGCGCCGGTGGCGGTCATCGGCTTTGACATCTGGCAGAGGGTGTTCGACGGTGATTCGTCGGCACTCGGTTCCTTTGTCGCCGTCAATGACGTCAGGCGTGAGGTCGTTGGCGTGATGCCGGAAGGGTTCGCTTTCCCGCTGCATGAGCAGCTTTGGCTGCCTCTGGATGTCCCGACATCGACAGGGCCGCAAGATCGAAGACGATATGCGGCTTTCGGAGCCTTGGGCGAGCGAATCTCTGAGCGGAGGGCGAGCGTTGCGGTGGCAAGCGCCGTTCGAGCCGCCGGAACAGCCGCAATCGTGGACCGGAGCGCTCAAGTCAGGCGTGTACAGTTGTCGGCGATTGGCGGCGGCGTAGGTGTTTTGGTCGTCCGCACGATGGAAGTCACTTCCTTTTTGATCTACGTGGTGGCGTGTGTCAACGCGATGGGGCTGTTGGCAGGTCGGGCGATTGGCAGGTTAAAGGAAATCAGGGTTCGCAAGGTGGTGGGGGCGTCGACCGCGCGCCTGCTCTGGCAGTTCACGCTCGAGGGCCTTGTCATTAGCTGCATCTCGATAATTGTGGCCATTCCGGTTGCCGTGTCAGCGCTGGGGCACTTGGAACAGCTCGTGTTTGCGAACATTGCGGCTGCGCCCTTTTGGTGGAGTTTCGGTCTCTCACCAAGGGCTGTCTGGATTGCCGTGACGGCGGTCCCGATCGGAAGTCTGGCAGTCGGCTTCCTTCCCGTGATCGCCACCGTTGGCCTGGGAGCGATGCGCGGGAATCCGAGGCGCCGGTCAGCATCGCGTGCGCTCGGACTAGGCCTGGTGCTCTTGCAGACGTTCGTCTGCATTTTGCTTTCAACGGTCGCGCTGGGCTTCCTGCGTACGCTCTGGGACAGAACCGAGAACAGCCTCGGCTTCGCGCCGGATCGGTTCCTGCATGCGCAGATTGAATTGCCGGAAGCAGCCACGCAGCGGGACGGCGTCTTCGCCAAAGTCGTTGAGGACGTGGAGCGCGCGGTTCTTGCGGTCCCGGGCTTTGATGGGGCGGCAGTGACGGACTTCACGCCCGGAGTCGGCACCCGTGGCGCCATCGTTCGACGCTCGGACGGAACGACGCTCGAAGTGAATCTGTCGGGGGTCTCCAACGGGTTTTTCGAGGTAGCTGTTCCTGTTGTCACGATGCGGTGGGGCGCGTTGGCTGGCGGGTTGCTGCGGGACCGGCAGGCGGTCGTAACCGAGAGGTTTCTTGAGGCCTCGGACGACCGACACTTCGTGTTCTCATCGGCACCCGGACTACCCTGGCGGGCCGCGGGCGTGGTAGGCGACGTGACGATGGGCAGCGGCTATCAGCCGGGCGACGAGGACCCAACCGTGTTTGTCGCGCTTCGGCCACAAAGGCTGCTCTCGGTGCTGTTGCGATACGCGGACGAACCCTTCGCTGGCGCCGTCGAGGAGGGACGCAAGGCTCTTGCTGCGGCCGCGCCCGGCATTGAGGTGTTCGAAGTCCTCGCGTTGAGGCAAGTCATCGAAAGGAACGCTGCGGGTATGCCAATGGTTGCGCAGGTGCTGTTGGTCGCCGCCTCGGCAGCGGCAGTTTTCGCTTTTGCCGGATTGGTCGGGGTGCTGGGTAAGCACACGACGCAGGCTCGTCGGGAAATCGGCATTAGACGCTCGCTCGGCGCAGGTGTGGTGGACATCGTCAGGCAGGTTGGTGGTAGGGTCTGGGTGGCAGCGCTTGCAGGGGTGGCTGGTGGGGTCGCCTGCTCCATCTATGTTCAAACACTTCTTGAAGGCATGGGATTGGTAGATGCGGCGTGGATATGGGACGCAATATGTGGGGCGGTTGTGTTGGTGGTTGCCGGCGTCTGCAGCGCCGGGACTGTGTTTTGGCTAATGGACGATTCTCCCTACGGGGGAGTGCGGGAGTCCTGACTTGACGAGGGATGTCTAAATGATCGCGGACGTTCTCAAGGGAGCGGCAAGGAGCATCGCCGGTGTGATCACGTGTTTGGTCACCATCATTGCGTTGGGCGATGCATCCGAAAACACAGGCGGAGACAATGCCTCTCCACCAGTCGCCACGTTTAAAGACTGCGACCTCTGCCCGTTAATGGCTGTCGTCCCGCCTGGTTCGTTTCGGATGGGGTCGCCGGCATCCGAACTGGGGCATTCCGACAATGAGACGCCGGTTCACGACGTCACTGTTGCGAGGGCCTTCGCCCTCGGCGTCCACGAGGTTACGTTCGACGAGTTCGATGCCTGCCACGAGGCAGGTGGCTGTGACGATTCTCCACCGACCACCGGATGGATGGCAAAATTAGGTTGGGGCCGAACGGGAGGTTGGGAACGTGGACGGCGGCCGGTCATCAAGGTGAGTTGGCGCGACGCTCGTGAATACGTGGGTTGGTTGGCGGAGCACACGGGGAAGCAGTACCGGCTCCCCTCTGAAGCGGAGTGGGAATACGCAGCCCGTGCAGGCACACAAACGCCGTTCTATTTCGGCGAGACCATATCGACCGACCTCGCAAACTATCGAGGGACGCATGTCTATGGCAACGGACGCGCCGGCGTGTTCAGAGGTCGCACGGTCGATGTGGGCAGCTTTGTGCCCAACCGCTTCGGCATCTACGACATGCACGGCAACGTCTGGGAGTGGGTGGAGGACTGCTGGCATGTAAACTACCTGCAGGCGCCCGTCGATGGCAGCGCACGAACCGCCAAGGCATGCGGGGAGCGAGTGCTCCGCGGCGGAGGCTGGGCGAACTCTCCAGGCGGTCTCCGTTCCGCCATGCGCATCCCGAACCGAGCTGGAGTCAACAGCGACATTGTGGGCTTTCGCGTCGCGCGCTCCCTGCACGCGCAAGAAATCGAGCAACACGCGGGCCCGTCAGTACAGCCCTAGCGCCGCTTCGCGAGGCTTAAGGCAGTTTTCGCTGGCGCGAAAACTGCGAAGGGAGTACGCGACCGTTCTCCAACTCGACAGTTTTCTGCGGCGCTTACCTCCTGGCTCAGAGGCGGCGCAAATGCCCCTCCGATCACTCCCTTAGTGGGAGAGTCGAGAAAGGCATCGCCTTCCCCGGTTGGGGTACGCGGTGCCAATGCACCTGCGCGTGTGCCCACAGCCCCCCGCGGGTCGAAAGAAGCGCCCCTCGGCCCAAGGGAAGGCAGGATGCCATCACCAAGGCCCGCATCAGTCGGCGTTGAGGAAGCGGGCGGGATGCACGTTGCGCGGATTGGCTTGCCAGCCCTGCACTCCTTTGCGCACGAGGCTGCGGACGGTGACGGAGTAGAGCGGCACCACCGGGTCGAGCGACAGCCCCCACACCTCCGCCTCTTGCATCAGGGCGATGCGCTCGGGCAGGGAGGCAGAGGCCTTGGCGCGTTGCATGAGGGCGTCGTAGTCGGCGTCTTGGAAACGTCCGTAGTTGACATCGCCGGTGGCCGACATCAGGAGTTCGAGATAGTGCTCTGGGTTGTTTTCGCCGAACCACCCCGCCTGGGCCACCTCGAAGTCGCCCTGGCGCAGGGCCGAGAAATGGGAGGCGAGGTCGGCATGATGCAGGCGGGTCTGAACGCCTATCGCCTTCCACATGGAGGCGACGGCGACCTGCACGGTCTTGTTGTCGTCTCCGGCGATGTGGCGCAGGGTGATTTCGAGGGGGTTGTCCTCGTCGTAGCCGGCGGCGGCGAGGAGGTCCCGGGCGGTGGCGGGATCGGGCCCCTGGGGCGCAACCTTGCTCTCGAAGCCGGCGACCAGCGGCGGCACGAACGAATGGCTCGGAATCTCGCCGCTCTTGAGCACTCGGCTGGTAATGAGTTCGCGGTTGATCGCAAGCGCCAGAGCGCGCCGGACGCGGGGGTCGTTGAAGGGCTTTGCGGTGGTGTTGAACACCAGGTACATGATGGAGAGCAGCGGCGAAAGGCGGGGCTCGTCGCCGCGTTCGGCCTGCAGGCGCCCGATCTCGCCGGGCGGGAAGTCGCCGATGATGTCGAGTTCGCCACTTAGGAAACGGTTGTAGGCGGCGCTGCGGTCGGATGTGGGGTGGTAGGTCACCGCCGCAAGCCGGACGCTGTGGGCCTCGCGCCATTCGGGATTGCGCTCGAGTCTGGTGAACCCCTGGGGAAGCCATTCGGCGAGGGTGAAGGGACCGTTGGTGACCATGTTGCCGGCCTTCACCCAGTCGTCACCGTGCTTGGCGACGATGTGCGCCGGCACGGGCGATCCGGTGGGGTAGGAGAGGCGCTCGGCGAGGAAGGGGAACGGTCGTTCGAGGCGGATCTCCAGCGTTTGCTGGTCGATGGCGCGAACGCCCAGCGCTTCGGGCTCCATGCTGCCCGTGTTCACGGCTTCGGCATTGTCCATGGGATAGAGAAAGTAGGCGAGGCTGGCGGCGGTGGCGGGGTGCAGCAGGCGGCGCAGGGAGAAGACGAAATCGTCCGCCGTCACCGGCATGCCGTCCGACCATCGACCTTCTTCGCGCAGACGGAAGGTCCACACCAAGCCATCGGCGGAAGTCTCCCATCGCTCCGCCGCGCCGGGGACGATCCGGCCCCCGGCGTCCACCGTGGTCAATCCCTCGAAGAGGTCGCCCAGGATGGTCTGCTCGAGGCGCAGGTTGTAGCGGTGGGGATCGAGTGTCAGCGGTTCACCAGCGTTGCCGATGTGCAGTTCGTTGGCGTGGATGCCGATGGCGAACGCGACAGCCGCCAACGCGGTCCGCATCGGGGACCTCGACTGGCCTCGTCGTGTCGGCGCCGGCTGGAATGTCGCGATTGGCTCCATCCGCTTACCATAACCGCGCCGGTCACGTTTGGGCCACGCGGGAGGGAGCGGTGAATCTGGCGGGAGACATCGGCGGCACCCATGCCCGCTTCGGCCTCTTCGACGAGGGGAAGTGCCAGCAACTTCTCACGCTCGATATGGCACAGCAGGGGCATGGCGCCAGCGCCGGCGGAGATCTGGTGGAAGCTGCGCTCGTCGAGTTCGGCCGTCCTTCCCTGGATCGCCTGTGCCTGGCCGTGGCGGGGCCGGTGCTTGGCGACGAGGCGCGTCTCACGAACCACCCGATGGCATTCTCCCGAACCAACCTGCGCGAGCGAGCGGGGGTGAAGGAGGTTCTGCTCGTCAACGACTTGGTGGCATTGGGCACGGCGGTGGCGAACGGTCACGCGGACAATTCGGTGCGACTGAGCGGCAACGATTCCAACGAACCCAATGCCACCCGCTGCGTCCTCGGCGCCGGAACCGGCCTTGGCATGTGCGTGATCGTCGATGGCCAATGCCTCCCGTCGGAAGGCGGCCATGCCCGGGTCGCCCCGGCCGGCGCCTTCGAGCGCGAACTGATCGCCTACACCGAAGCCACGCTGGAGGAAGCCCGGGGCGTCGTCGCCTGGGAACACTATCTTTCAGGGCGGGGCCTCGTGAACCTCCATCAAGCCGTGTGCCACGTTTGGGACATCCCCGCAGCCCACCTCGCCCCTGAGGAAATCGTCGCCCGCGGCCTCGAAGTGACCGATCCCACCTGCCATGCCGCCATCGAAACCTGGGCAGGCATGCTAGCCACCGCCGCCGGCAGCCTGGCCGTCACCTGCATGGCCTTGGGCGGCGTCTGGCTAGCCGGTGCCGTCCCCCGCGCCATCAAGCCCACGCTCTCGGACCGCCCCTTCCGCCGCAGCTTCGAAACCGCCGCTTGGGCCGCCGACTTCCTCCCCACCATCCCCGTCCACCTGATCGAAGCCGACGATGCCGGCCTAATCGGCGCGAGCATGATCACGACGGGCACGGGCAATCACTGACAGGAGCCTTCAGCCGGGGAAGCATCCCCGACCGCTGACGCGTAAGGAAGTACCGGCAATTCCCCCATCGCTGGGGCGTACTTCCATGCAAGTCTCGTCGTCCGACTTGGGACGAGCCCCTCGGAGGGGCGAAACGCCCTCCCGAAGCATTGGGAGCGTCGCATCGTGGAGTCCAGCATGGTGCATCAATCCCCGAGGTCGTTCCGGACCGGGTTGAACGAAAGGGGGTGGCCCCTTGGGGGAGGCATTCTGCCCTTCCTAAGCGCCGCAAGGCGCTTTCCTGTAGTGGTGCGTGGCAGTTTTGAGGTTGCGCCCCGACTTGCATCTACCCGTCACGGCGTGCCCACGGTAGCTGTAGGGTCTTCTACACCAGCGCGTTTGTCCACGCCGGCAAGGGCGAGGCAGGCGTCGCCCTTGCTTGAGGGTGGGGGAGTGACAGAGGGGGCGGCTGCTGCGCTCTCCGTCGTGGTCCGCTCGCTTGGTTGCTTGCGCACTCGGAGGGAGGTGCGCCTTCCCGCCGGAGGCCCAGGAGCATCACATCGTGGAGTCCGGCAGCGGGGCCTGACGCCTGCCTTCGAGCAGGGCCTGGCGACGTTCGCCCGAGGAAACGGCGCGACCTTCGGCAACGCCTGCGCCGCAGGCGCGGTCGTAGAGTTCGTCGGTGTCGCGAGCGACGGAGCGGTCGAGGCTCTCCACCAGATCCACGCAAGCGCCAAACTCGGTGCAGCAGCCCGAATATTCGATGTCGTAGCCAGCATCGGACCACAGCGCCGCGCCGGGAATCGTGCGCTGGCACTGCCGAAAGCCCTTGAGGCACTCGAGCCGCACCGCAAAGGCTGCCTGCCGTTGCGTGAGATTGCGATTGAGACTGATGCCGCTGGCGTCGGGTTCGGCCGACACCTGATCATCGACAGTGGAAGTATGCGCCGCACCGGCGAGGGCCAGAACGGCAACAAACGATGCGAAACGATGCATGGCACGATCCTTGGGATTGCTCGGAGGGGCCATCCTATGCGCGGCTGCTGAACCGGGGATGAACGAGTGTCTCTCGACTGCCGAGGTCTCGCGGGCACGTCGCCCCGCTTGGCCGATGGTCTTGCCTCGAGCTCGCAGAAATCCGAGGTCTCGTCACCGGCACTCCGGCGAAACGCGAGACCGGCCCCAGTCGTTGCAGACCCAACTCCCACCCGCACGGTGGGCTGCAGCCATCAAGACTCATCGAAACCGTGGGTGTCGAATTTGAGCGTGCTGCAAGTTCTCCTCAACAGTGCGCACAACCTGCTCGGGAGCACCCTCTGGCATCGGCATGGATTTCGAGCGTGACTTGCACATTGGCATTCACGAAGGCGGCAACATGCGCTACCACTTCGTCGGCTACTTGGCTGGCGTCGCGCCCTACGCGCGTGGTGTTCAGTTCCACTGCGCCGTGGAATCGCCTTGGTCGAGGCGGTGGCGTGGCGGGCGGAGCCGGCGGAGTGGGTCCGTTGGGCTTGGGGTCGGCTCTGCCGATCCAGGCGGTCGGGGAGATGGCGATGCCTCCTTCGCCAGCTGGGCCCTCGCGACGGTCGCCTGGACCGGCAGGGCGCTGGTGTCAGGCGAACCGGACACGATACGCCCCGCTCGAAGGGCCAGACAGCGCTTCGAATCCTTCGTCGTAGCCATCAGCAAGGGCAAGCGTGTTTGACTCCCGTGGGGTTCATCCCCAGCAGTTCTACGCACGCGAGTCGGACGGGACAGCAGCCTGGCTGCATCATGCAGCTCGGTCGCCGACGTAGGCCTCGCCCTCGATGGACGTCCGGTAGCCCCTGAGCTCCCGCTTCGCCGCCCGGTACCGGCGCTCCACCTCGCGGACGCCGCGGTCGAGGCGGTCCGAGGACCGGCCCAGGGCCGCCTGCCTGGCGCGCAGCTCCGCGAGCGTGTCGCGGTACCGGATGGCGGCGCTCCGCCTCCTCCTTGCGGCACGCCAGGCGGTCCAGGCCACCCGCCGCCGCCCGCATCGTCCTGGTGTACGATGCGCCGATGGCCGCGCCCACAACGAACGAGACGCCGTCCGAGAGGATTCCCATCGCCGGCTACCTCATCTTTCCCTGCCTGTGGGGATGGATCTTCGCAGGCGCCGGCTGGGGCGCCTCCGCCTGCTGGCCGGACACGTTCGAGCTCGTCGGCGCCGCCGGCGCGATGCTCTGCGGCCTGGGCGGCGCGTGGCTCGCCCTCGCCGTCTCGCCGGCGCCGATGGCGGTCGTCGTGCTCGTCGCGGTGGCCGCGACCTTCGCCTTCGAAGGCCGGCGGGCATGAGTCATGCCGGGCCGCCGTGGAGGCCGCGCAGCAGGCGCGCCGCGACCAGTCGGCCAGCTCGTCGAGGGGCATGTCCCATGCCGCCTCCCCGATCCGCCTGAGGGCTGCGCCGGCGGCACGGCGCTACCCTGCAAGAAACCCGGTACGCCTCCTGCCGTGCCGAAGGGACTTGCAGATCTCCCTACCGCTCCACGCGCAAATGGTCGGCGCGTTCTTCCAGCCCGTCATCGTTACCGCCGGCCACCGCTACCACCACCCGCTCCAACGACTGCCAAGCGTCCCCGCGCAGCATTCCCTTCGATTGCAGGTCGAGCACCGCGGCGGCGCGCAGCAACGCGTCGATACGGTCGGCACCCAGGCGGCTCACCGCCCGTCTCACCTGTTGGGCACGGTTCCTCGGCATTCGCGGCGAGCCCCCGGCGGCGACCTCTCGTGCCCGGCGCAGTTGGCTCGCCAACGCTCCCACCACCATGAAGATGGGAATGCCGTCCTGCTTCAGCACCCGCGCCATGCGGCAAGCTCTCGCGCCGTCTCCGGCGAACGCGGCGTCGATCATCTGGAAGGTGTCGAAATGCGCCGAGTCGCTGATCTCTTCGCGCATTTCCTCCGCACCAATGACACCGGTGCGGCCAGACAAGCGCAGCTTCTCGATCTCCTGCGTCGCCGCCAGCAGGTTGCCCTCGACTCGCTCGGTCAGGATGCTCAGCGCCTCGCGGTCCAGCTTCAGCCCGCTGGCGCGGCAACGCGCCTCGAGCCAGCGGGGAAGTTCCCGGGCGGCAACCGGCCACACCTGAATCACCGCGCCAGCCTTGTCGATGGCGCGATGCCAAGCCGACGAGCGCGCTCGCCATTCCAGCCCCGGCGCCCGACAAAGCACCAGCGTCGAAGCCGGTGGCGAAGCCAGATAGCGTCGCATCGCATCGCTGCCACGACGATCCAGGCCCTTCGCCGGCAGGCGGATATCGAGCAACCGACGGCTTGCGAACAGCGACATGTTGGCGGCGCCAGCGAGAGCCTCTTCCAGGCTGCCATCCACCGCCAGGTCGAAGCGGGTGCGGTCGGAATGGCCGTTCGCCTCGGCCGCTTCGACGATGCTGGCACAGGCCTCCTCCACCAACAGCGGTTCGTCCCCGGAGACGCAATAGATGGGAGCGAATTTCCCCTCGTCGAGATGACGCGACAGTTGGTTCTCCCTAATCTGCATCGGGGGCCTCCGCGTCCTGCGGCATCGAATCGGCCTGCGTCTGCGCCAGCATGGCAAGGCTCCGGACCATGCGAGAGGCCAGTTCCTGGCGCATTTCGTCGCGCAGCAACGCTTCTTCCTCGCTGCTGCCGACGATGTTGTCCGCATCGATCCGCTGCACCCGCGCCACCCGGAGACTGCGTTCCGGCGCGAGTTCCTGCCCGACGGCATCCTGCACGGCGAACATCACCTCGAGTGCCAGCTCCACTTCCGCCACCCGCCCTGCCGCCGTGACCGCGGCGCTGCGACGCTCTTCGCGTTCCTCGGAGAGCCGCACCACCGCGTCGCCGCCTTCGTCAACGACCTCCACGCCCGAATATCCGAGCACACGCACCAACGCCTCGTCCACGGACACGCCGGGCGTAGCCACGACCGAGACGCTGGCAAACGCCGCCGAAAGATCCCAACTCCGAAGCTGGAACCCGCACCCAAGGAGCATCGCCAGCACTGCAATCGCCAACAGGGCCCTGGCCACCGCCAAGCGCATTCGCATTCCTTCCCTTGCCCGGCTTCTCGTGTGCGGCGTCATGCACCGATGTTAGCCGCTCGACAACCGACCGCGTGCGTCCTGGTTCAGCTCGCCTCGGGACGAAGCGGCAAGCTTGGAACTGGAAGGAACCTGGCCGAATTCGGCGTGAAGCGGCGTTCTTCCTTGCCGCCTGCGTTTGCGGGTCAGGTTGGCGCTCCGGCTCGTCCCGTTTCCCCGGCTGCGGCGCGCATCCGTGCGTCGCGGCGTTCGATGAAGCCGCGCATGCGTTCCTGGCGCTCGCGGCTCAGCGGATAGCGCCACAGCAGCGGCAGCGCGATGCAGGCGATGATGGCCGGGATGATGGAGTAGAGCAGGGCGACAGTCATCTTCGCGGTGTCGTCGTTGGCCTCGTTCTGCGGGTCGAAGCCCATGTAGGCGGCGCCGGCCGTGGCGATGAACACGCCGAGCGCGGTGGCGCCCTTGTTGACCATGCCCCAGAGCGAGAAGTAGAGCCCCGTGCGCTGCTCGCGGGTGCGCAGGGTGTCGAGGTCCACGATGTCGGCGGCCATCGACGTGGGCAGGAACACGAGGGCGCCGATGGCGGAACCCTTGAGCAGCATGATGACGAAGAAGATCGCGAAATCATCCGGCCCCAGCAGGGGAATGAACGAACTCCAAAGGGAGAGCCAGCCGATGCCGAGGACAACGGTGCGGTGCTTGCCGAGCTTCCTCGAAATGCTGAACCAGGCAGGAATCGCAACGGTGCTCGACACATAGTAGGCCAGAACGAAGATCGCGTAGCGGTCGAAGGCCTGTTCCATCACGCGCTGCACGAAGAAGAACGACATTGACGCCGTCATGGCGATGCCGGTGGCGAAGAAGGTGAGGCAGATCACGAGCCGGCGGAACGGCCCGTTGCTCCAGACAATCCGCAGCCCCCGCAGCCAAGTGACATGCGGCGTCGTCACGCCCCGAATCGGCGGCTCGCGCACGAACGCGACCGCCGGGAAGGTCAACAGCGGCATCAGCACGAGCACCGCAAAGGCGACGCCATAGAGCGCGTTCTCCGCTCCCGGCCGCGATAGGCCGAAAGCGATCGCCAGCGGAATGATGAGTGACATCATCGTGCCGCCATAGCCAAACGCCTCGCGCCAGCCGGTGACCCGCGAGCGTTCGTCGTAGTCCGGCGACAGTTCCGCGCCCCAGGCCCGGTAAGGCAGATCGACAAGCGTGAACGAGAGATAGAGCGCGCTGATCCAGACAAAGAGATAGAGATTGTCCACCTCGCTGCCGCCGAGGGCCGACCAAACGGCAACGGAAACCGTGCTGTCCGGCACAAACAGCATCCACAGCGACAGCACCATCAGCGGCGTCCCCGCCACCATCCACGGCTTGCGCCGGCCAAACGGCGTCCGCCACCGATCCGAGAGAATGCCAATGAGCGGATCGGTGACAACATCCGTAAGCCGCGACAACGCCAGGAGCGCGCCCACAGCCGCCAGCGAAAGCCCAAGATTCTGCGAATAGAACGCCGGTACATAGAGCGCAATCGGCAACCCCACTACCGACGTGGGCAGATTCGCCACACCGTAAAGCGCAATGCGAACCCGCCCAACGCGCCCAGCTCCAGCCTCTGGCATGGTGTCCCCCGCGACTAGCGCGTCCATCCTATCGCAAGGGTGGGGTTGGGGCGTTTCCTTCGGGGTCCCTCGCCCACTGCTCTGCCGAATCCCGGTGCGGGGTTACTCGCTGAAGAATGCCTCTTGGAGGCACTTCGGAGGGATGAACCGGCTTGCTTGGCGGTAGATGGCCGAGATGGTCCCGATTGGCAGCGTGGCATGGACGGGCACCACCAGGATCTCGCGGCCACCTGATTCGTTGACGCGCGCAAGCTTCGCATGGCTGCCCTTCATCGACTCCACCTCGAAACCGAATCGGTCCAAGGCGCCGATGACCTGTCGAGACAAAAGCCGCCTCAAGCGCGGCATCACGCTGTCGCCACGGACGTCTCCAGGCTGACGGTTAGTCGCGGAGCGGCTCCAATGCCGAGTTGGGCTGGATTCTCGCCCTCGAAGTACAGCGCGATGGCCTCGCGGAGATTCTGCAAGGCGTCATCGACAGTGCTTCCCTGGCTGACGATCGGGAATTCCAGGCACTCGACGACGTAGAAGCCTTCGCTTTCGACCATCACGGCGTGGATCAAGTCGCGAACGGGAGGGCGCGATGTGGCACTCGGAGCTTTGGATCGGCTCGTCCGGGGGTTCTGGGCTCGGTCGATACGCTGCACAGATGCGGTACATGCCTCGCCCGGCCCGCTCGAAATACGGCCAGCGATGGCCATGGTGCTTGGGCGCATCGACGCAGCACCGGCTCGCGACATGCGTGCGCACGGAGCCTTGGTTCAAGTTGGGCAACGCGGCAACGACCTCCGCGAGGCGGAATACCCCATCAGGACGCCGGGCACAGATGCGCCGGGCGGCAGCAAGAACCATGTCGTGGATCGGCACGAGCGGATCTCCATGTGTAATTTGTTTGTACACATGTTTACACGGCACAGAGGGTGGGGCAACGGAGGTGCTTGCTGCCGGTGGCGGACGCGGCTCCGTACGGGAGGAACGCGTGGCACCCGCGTCTGCGGCAAACTACAATCAACCTACTGATTAAACTAAATTTATAGGCTTTCGCTTTCAACAATAGCTGGACCGGCTCAACACATTTGGCACTGGGGACTAGGCAGCCCTCCTGTGCGACAACGTACTCGTTCGGGGTTCGACAGGCGAGCGCCGCGTGAGGACGTTCGTAGTTGAAGAAGAACTCGGTCCTCGCGACCCCCATCTCGCGCGCATGGCATGCCGGGACGACCGAACGCTTACGATCTCGGGATCTCGAAGCTGCCGTAGCTGCCGAGTCTGATCGTTGCGGCCGAAGCGCGGAGAGTTCTCGCCGACTACGCCAGATCCCGGTGGGCGACGATTTCGGTACATCGTTTGCCCTATCGGTCTACGAGGTGACGGTTGAAGGACTACGACCGTTCCTATCCGAGCAAAGTGCACCATCAGGAAGGGTCATGCCGATCCGTGGATGCGACGCCTACGAAGGCACGCACACGCCGATCCATGTGACCATCAGGAAGGGTCATGCCGATCCATGGATGCGACTCCTAACGTCAAGAGGGCGTCGATGACTGAACGCAGTTCCTCGAAGTGGACGAAGTAGTCGCGAGTGCCGAATCGTCGAACATGTTCGGCAAACTCGGTCTTACGGTCGGGGTTGAACTCGCGGCCCAGCAATCGATCCTCGCTATCAGTCTTGTTGATCGCATACGGCTCGAGCAGCGAGTCGTCATAGTTGTTCTCGATTCCCCTACGGGCGATTTTGTTGTCGCAGCGCCGCTTGAAAGCGAACGGCGTGACCTTGGCGTGGTCCGGAAGGTCGTTGCGCAATTGCTGTGCGTTGCCAGCGGCGTCACAGTCCCACACGATGACGAAGTGCGTAGCGGGATCCATGCTGCCGAGCAGTCGGCCGTACGTGCACAGTTCGCCCTTGCTGGTCCGGTGGGGCAGCTTGTCGAACACATGGACACCGCTTGGGAAACTCAGTTCGACCCATCGCTTGAGGTGGTGAGCATTGTGCCCCTCGGTGAGGATGGTGACTCGGGCGCCGCTGGACGCGGCGATGCGCAATCCCGTGTCAACGGTCGCGATGCCTTCAGAAAGCTCTTCAATGGCGTCAATCTTGGTCGTGGGTCCGATGCGCACGATGCCGCCTTGCCTGACAACCCGGAATATCTCTGTCTCGGCAAGCGCGGCGACCGTCATGGGCGAGTGCGATGTCAAGAAAACCGTGGCGCCCTGTGCGACGAACAACGCTTTCAGCGTGTTGACGAGCGCGGTGAGCATGGACGGGTGAAGAACGGCATCGAGTTCATCGAGCAGCAGGAGTTTGGGCCGACGCCGCCCAATTTCCTGGTTGAACGAGGAGAGGCACAGCGCCATCAGCACCTTCTCGCCGGAGGACAGCGAGCTGAGATCGTATTGGGCACCCGACGTTCTGTTCGTCATCTGCGTCTGGAACTCGAACTGCTCGTAGTTCCCCATGTTCAGGTCGTACGTGTCCGGATCCGAGAATTCGAAGTTGAACAGACCATCGTCTCCCGCGGCCATCCGCATCTCAAATAGGACGTCTCGCAGGATGTCCCAAGGCGGTGGATACCGCTCACGGTACTCGGCGAGGAGCGCCGAATATGGACGAGATTCGGTCTCGATCCGCTTGTGAGCCCAGATGAACTGGTCCAACTTGTAGGATGCGAATATCTCGCTAACGGCGTTGGAAACAATGCTGCCTTCGTATTGCCCGGCAAGCATGATGTCGTCGCGGTTCAGTTCGTGTGGTAGTTTGCCGCTGAGCTTCATCGCCAAGCTGATCAGGATAGCGGGGTTTTGGTAACAGCTTGTCGGCGGCAGTTGCTGCTGCTGTCGACTACGTCTCCGGCTGTCGACGGGCGGAATCAGTGGCGCCAAGACCCTACCATGAAGCGATTGATCGTACGGGTTTCCACCGAAGAGCGAGCCGGGATAGAGCTCGAAGTCGGGCAGCTGTCTGACCCTCTTCCGAAGGTTGGCGAAGAACTCTTCTCGTGTCTCAGCACCACAGGCGTTAGCGGTTTCTTCGGTAACTTGGTCGAATATCTCCTTGGCCGTCTGGGCCGGGGATGTACCGTTGGGCGTGCCGATCAGGAAAGTGTCGGCCGTGGTTTTCGCAAAATGGTTGGAAGTCCGATTCCCCTTGCCCGAGTTGGGAGCCCGAAATGAATGCATGTCAAACAAGTCGATGTCATCCTGAGAGACGCCAGGGACCTCGGCGTGCCCTTCCTTGAGGGCGGTCAGTAGCTGCGTCTTGCCGGCGCCATTGCGGCCGATGAGAAGCGCGAAATCCGGCAGTTCACAAGTTTCGATCTCTTGGATCGAGTTGTGATGCGCTGTCAGTTGGATCTTCATTTGAGTCCCAAGATCGGTGGTCGGTCCAGAGGGAACCAAGAGAGTCGCGAAGTCTAGACGTGCCGTTGACGTACGTCGACACTCGCGGTGAGCCGTGCGAGCAAGCTCCGGGAGCGTTTGCGGGCACTGGGACCGGGCGGGAGGTCAGGGGCGGCCGTCCCAGTCGAGCAAGCCATCGACTGCGCCGTCGGTGACGGATCCGGATTCGAGAAACACCTCGGGACGCCGGCCCCGTAGAAGCGGACGTTTGCGGCCAGAACAGGGTGGCGATGACGGCCGGGGGGCAGATTGGAGCGTCAGTCGAGGTCCCGTTCCGAAAGCCCGTCCGGGCGGACAACCGGTTTCTAGGCCGACGACGCTGCGGTGGACGGGGTGGCGGTCGCTACGCTGGATGCGGGCGTCGACTTTGCCCTTGTCCCACGCCCCTTTTGCTCGGCAGTTGTGTCTGGTGCGCCTCCCCGTGATCGGGGGAAAGCGGCCGACGCCGGGCGGCGGGGCGAAAGCGGCCAGGGGGTTGGGTCGCTCGGCGAATTAGTAGACGCGGGCGGCGGACTTCCCAGAGCATGCCGGATTCCGATGGCCACCCTTCCGCGGGACGATGCGTGTGATTGCGGTCGCCGGGACAGGGGCGCGACGGGCGTAGCCGGACGCCCTGCCGGCCCCTGCCCCGGCTATCTGGGTCTAGGGGCGATGTAGTCCGCCCAGGCGCCCATCAGTTCCCGGCCTTTCTCGAACAGGTCGGTGCGGCGGTACGCCGCCTCCACGCGGTCGCTGTTGACATGCGCGAGGGCCAGCTCGCACACCTCGCGCGGGGCGTCCGGGCACTCGGCGGCCCAGTCCCGGAAGCTGGAGCGGAAGCCGTGCGGCACCGCGCCGATCTCCAGGTCGCGCAGCAACGACGGCATGGTGGACTGGCTCAGCGTCCTCCCAGTCGGCGACAGGAACACCAGCCCCGCGCTGATCGGCGAGCCGTCGCGCCTCGTCGAGGACTTCGAGCGGACGGGGTGCCAGCGGAACGCCCGCGAGCGGCGCCCCGACCTCGCCGTACGGCAGCGAGCGCTGGTGCTGTTGCAGGACCGTGTTCTTCGGCAGCGCGGCCGAGATAGGGTCGCCCGCCGGGTCGTCCTGCCGGAACGCTTGTGCGACCGCCCACTTCATCACCGCGGCGATGCACTGCCGGACACGCTTGGCGGTCACCTGCTTGGTGGACCAGATGGGAGCAGTAACGCCCTGACGTCGGCGGTGTCGATCTCGTCGACGGACTTGTCGGCCAGGCGTGGCATCGCGTAGTCGCGCAGGTTCGCCCGCCACTGCTGTTTGGGCCGGGCGCGGTCCTTCCATTCTCCGCGTGAATCGCGATTACCGACTCAAGGGCTTTCGCGAAGGTCGGAACGGTGGTCGATGTCTGGCGCGGGTCGCGCCCCTCATTGATCGCGGGCGTTCTCGAGCGCCAGCTCGCGGGCCTTGGCCACGGTAACGACGGGTAGCGGCCGAGGCCGATGGTCGTGCGCCTGCTGCCGATGCGCACACTCTGGCCCCGCGACGACTTGCACAGGCCCTGGCGGGACGAGGGCTGCACGAGCAGGGTCAGGCGGAGACCGCCGCGCCCGTCGCCGTAGCGTCCGGGGACGTTGACGGTCCTGACGAAGGTGGCGGTCAGCATGGTGGGTCGTTTCTTCATGTTTCGGTACTTCTGTCACGAACTAATTTGCGCCGATACAGTGTGCCGAAGTGAGACGCGGATCGTAAAAGACGTTATTTCATCAAATTGCTAAACGAACCTTGGGACATGTCCTGAAACGTCCGAAATCCCTGGGTTCGGTTTCCCCGCTGCCGCTGCCAATGTACGATGTACGTTCCACCGGTAGCGGAGGGGAGGCGTATGGGCATCGGAGCCTGGTTGGATCGCGTTTTCGCGGATCCTTCTCCAGGACTGATCGGCCATCCGATCAGGATTTGGCGACAGGCCTCCGTCTCGGACAGGTGGCTTCTCGTGGTCACATGGGTGGTTCTCTTGGCTGGCCCGGCTCTGATTTGGTTCATGCCTTGGCCGATGCTCATGGGGCGCTAGCCGCTTTGCCCGGATCCGCGGCTCCCTTCGTTCCGCCGGGGGGACCAAGCCGCCGCTGGGGTAGGTTGCGGAAGAGGAGAAGCCGTCATGCTTATGCGAGTCATCGGAGCGCTGTTCGTTGCCATCGGTTTCGTGGTCGCCATCCATACGGTGGTGGAGCCCCTGTACCACGTATCGGGCCCAGACAGCCCCTACAGTGGGCTGTGGACCTACATCAATCCGCTCACGGCGCTGGCAATCATCGCCGGCGTGGTTCTGGGTTGGAGGCGCAAGATGGCGGTGGACGCCGAAGGCGAAGATGCCCCTGTGACCAGGGCCTACGTCGCAGCCAACGGACTGCTATACGGCTTCCTTTTCGTCGGAATCCTGTTCTTCTTCAATTGGTTCAACTACATGACACCCTCGTACACCGCGGTCGGGCCGGACGCGATGGCGGTAATCTGGGCGTTCATCGACGCCGCGCTGCCGCTGCTGTGTCTCGGCATGGGCCTGGCACTGTGGCGAGAGGAGCCCGCCTAGCGGGGCACGCACCGCCACGTCCGCGTCCAGCGCCGGGGGCCTCACTCGCGCAAACCTTGGCCACCTGCTCGCAGGCGCAGGCCGACGCCCAGCATTGCGGCTACCACCAGACCGTCGACGAACAGCCATGTGGAGAGGCTCACCGCTCCGCCGGTCAGCTTCCTGACCCAGGCGTCGAACCACACCACGGTCACGAATGCGACGCCGACCAACTCAAGCCTCGCGCCCGAGTCGCCCGCCCCGGCGAGGGCGAGTCTGCGAGTGCTCGCCGTCGCCGCCAGCAGCATTCCGAGGCTGATGGGCCAATCGAGATAGCCCCAGATCGCGTCGGCGCTGCCGAGTTAGAACGAGTCGAACACCATCTGCAGCCCGACCAGGGTGCCGACGGCGAGCAGGTAGATGCCGATGATGGGTCGAAGTGATTCCATGACGCGCTCCTGCCCGAAAGGGATATCCACCGTACACCAAATGCGGTGGGTCGCGTGGTCGCTGGCAAGGCCCGACTGACGTTGGTGTGGGGCGCCCTTATGGCGGTGGCGGGTGGGACGCCCTCCCTCCAGACGACCGCAAGGGCGCTTTTAGGGTTCAGCGACCCCCCTCGACGCTCGCTTGCGCGCTTTCCCGCCGCTTTGTCCAGGCGCGTTCGATGAGTTCCATCTTGGCGAGGCGCAGTCCGGTCTTGGCGCCGACGGCTTCGCCGAACTCCATGTAGGCCTCGTTCTCTGGCGTGTAGGCCGGCCATTCCGGCAAGCCCTCGCCGTTTGGATTGCCGGTGCGGGCGAACTGGGTCCAGATGGTGGCCATGCGTTCGGAGAGGGCGCGGTCGGCGTCGGTGGGGGTGGCGCCGAAGAGTTCGAGGTTGCCGAAGACGTAGCCGATTTCCGCGGCATGGAAGGCGCCGTAGCGCGCGCTGTCCTCGATGGGTGGTGGCCAGGTGAACCAATAGAGATAAGCGTCGCTTGGAACCGTCTCCATGGCGCGGGCCCAGGCTCGCATCGGATAGGTGAAAAGGGCATCGCCGAAGAGATCCATCCAGGATGCGGTGGCTTGCTGGTCGTCGCCGGTGGGATAGTGCTCGCCGATTTCGTCCTCCACTTCGGCGAATGTCGCTTCGATGTAGGCCGCGAACCCGGCTGCGCCGGCGCCGAAGGCGGCGGCCGTGTAGGGCATGAGGGCCGTTCCCTCATCGGCATTCGAGCCGATCAGAACCGGAACGTCGGCCTGTTTGCCGGCCTTGGCAACCGCTTCGACTTCGTCCGTGAGCACGTCGCCGTCAACGATGGCGAGGGCGCTGAGGAGCGTTGGATTGGCGAGGTAGGTGGCGAGGACGTGTTCGGCGGAGAGCGCTCTCAAGGCTTCGAGTGATGCGTCTCCTCCCTCGCCGGCGAGCGCCGCCGCGAAACTCGCACCGATCGCTTCCGCTGGGTCGCCGTTGACGGATGACCGGTCGCGGAAGGTCATGGCGCCGAACAGTCCCCCGCTCTGGCCAATGATGCGGTGAAACAGCCCCCTCGCGCGGGGGCTCGCTTGCAGAATCGACACGCTCATCGAGCCGGCGGACTCACCGAAGATGGTGACGTTGTCGGGGTCGCCGCCGAAGCTCGCGATGTTGTCGCGCACCCACTCGAGGGCGGCGATCTGGTCTTGCAGCCCCTGGTTGCCGGAGGCGCCGTTCGCGCTTTCCGCGGTCAGGTCGGCAAGCGCCAGGAAGCCGAAGGGACCGAGGCGGTAGTTGATGGTCACAAGAACTACCTCCTTCGCGGTGAGGAAGTCGCCGGGGTAGGCGTCTCCCGAACCGACCGTCAAGCCGCCGCCGTGGATCCACACCATCGTCGGCAGTCGTTCGTCCACGTGTTGCGCTCGCGTCCACACGCTGAGGGTCAGGCAATCCTCGTCCATCGCTGCGACCGCCGTGGCCGCATCGTAGAAGCCGCCCTGGGGGCCTTGCTGCATGCACGCGGGTCCTGGCGCGGCAGCATCGCGCACGCCTTCCCAGGGTTGCACGGCGCCGGGGGGTGCCCAACGCCGTTCGCCGACGGGAGGCGCCGCAAAGGGAATGTCGTGGTATTGCTTGAGGCCGTCTTCGCCGGCCACGCCACGAACGATGCCGCCCGTCACGGCGACCTCGGCGGCGACGGCGACCGGTTCAGGCGTCGCTTCGGGCGCGTCGTTGGCCCCGCAGCCAGCCACCACGAGTGCGAAGGCTGCGAGCGTCAATGGGGTCCGCGTGTTCATGGCCGAGTTCCCGCTGGTTGGTGCAGCGAATCCTATAGGGAAGTCCAGGTCCCTTGAGGCACGCACGAGCACTGCTCTCGTGGTTGGAGGGCAGGATGCGTTCACCCCCTCCGGTTAAGGAGCCTAAGGCACAAGCTTCTATTCGGTGTCGGTTGCTTCCTCTGTGAGCCGACTGTGCAGCCACTCGGCGAGGGCCTTGTCGGGGTCGGCGAGTTCGTGGATGGATGAATACCAGTGGTCTCGCCAAGTTGCCTCGGGCAGGCCGGTGAAGAGCATCAGGTTGAGGGGATAGCCTTCGCTGTCGGTGCAGCGGCGGAAGTCGTCGCGGAAGAGGAACACGGGCTTGTTCCAGGCGATGGCCATGCCAAGCTCGACCATCACGCCTTCGTCGGGAGGGCAGCCGTTGACGACGGCGAAAAGGCCGTCCGAATCCCGAACGTCGCGCAGGTCCGCCTGGCCGATCTGGTAGGCCCATCCGGGCGTTGTGCGATCCACCTGATTGTTGCGGGCGAACGGCTCCCAAACCTCGACGCCCATCCGCTCGAGTTCGGCCACCAAGGCCTTGAGCGGTCCCTCGCGCTGCTGTTCGGAGAAACCATAGGGATTCGCGAGGTAGAGGCTGGGGGATGGCCGCTCTGGTGCCGCAGCATCTACGCCCGAGGCTTCGCGCGCCGCAGTCGGCGACGCCAGGATGAGGGCCGCGAGAAGCGTTGCCAGCGGCCGGACGAGGTCGCTGGCGCGCTCTGACGAGCGCGTCCGCAGTTGTTCATGCAACGGCTTGGGCTGGGGCAAGAAGCGTTGTCCGAAGGCAACGGTTCTTGTGGCGCTAGCCGACCACGACATTGAGCAGCCTCCCCGGCACGTGGATCACGCGTCGCACTTCGCCTGCCTCCAGGTGGCGACGGACATTCGGCTGTGCTCGTGCCGCTGCAACCACCGCCTCTTCGGTGGCGTCCACCGGCACCGTGATTCGCCCCCGCATCTTGCCGTTCACTTGCACGGCGACCTCCACGGATTCCTCCACCGTCTTGGCAGGGTCGTACTCCGGCCAAGATGCCGAGCCAAAGAGGCCCTCGGTGTGGCCCAGGCGCTCGTAGAGCTCTTCCGCGATGTGGGGGGCGAAGGGGGCCAGCATGACGACCAGCGGTTCGAGTTCCGGCTTCTTCGGCGTGCGGCTGTCGGCGCGCACCTGGTTCAGGTACTCCATCATCGCGGCGATGGCGGTGTTGTAGTGGAGTTCCGGCACCTGTTCGCTCACCTGCTTGATGGTTCGGTGCAGGGCTCGTTCTACCCCCGGGTCTGCGGGCTCGTCAGCCGCTTCTTCGACGCTCTGCCAGAGCCGGCCCAGAAAGCCGTGCGGCCCCTGGATGCCGCGGCCCTGGTAGTCGCCGCCCTGTTCGTAGGGGCCCAGGAAGAGCAGGTACAGGCGCATGGTGTCCGCGCCGTAGCGGCGGATCACGTCGTCCGGGGTGATGACGTTGCCCTTGCTCTTGGACATCTTTTTGCCTTCGCGGATGAGCAGGCCGTGGGCGCGGAAGCGGGTGAAGGGTTCGTCGAAATGCAGCACGCCGTGGTCGTGCAGCGCCATGCTGATGAAGCGCGCATACATCAGGTGCAGCACGGCATGCTCGTTGCCGCCGATGTAGGAGTCCACCGGCAGCCACTTGCGGGTGAGTTCGGCATCGAGCGCCACGTCGTCTCGGTCCGTGCTCGGATAGCGCAGGAAATACCAGCCGCTGCACAGGAAGTTGTCGGTCACGTCGGTGTCACGGTGCGCCTGCCCGTTGCATTTCGGGCAAGGCACTTCGTACCAGTCCGCCACCCGCGCGAGCGGGCTCACGCCCGAATCGTCGGGGCGAAAGTCGTCGAGATGGGGCAGTTCCACCGGCAGGGCCGACTCCGGCAGCGGCACCGCGCCGCAGTCGTCGCAATGCACCATGGGGATGGGCGGCCCCCAGTAGCGCTGGCGCGAGACGCACCAGTCGCGCAGGCGAAAGTTGGCTTGGCTCGAGGCCTGCTGCTTCGCTTCCAGGCTCGCGACGATGGCGCGCTTGCCGTCCGCGACCGACAACCCGTCGAATTGCCCGGAATTGACCAGCACGCCATCCCCGGGCCATGCCGCGGCGAGGGGCGTGTCGGCGCTTTCGCCCTCGGCGGCAATCACGCGCACGATGGGCAGCTCGAACTCGCGGGCGAACTCGAAATCGCGCTCGTCGTGCCCAGGCACGGCCATGATGGCGCCGGTGCCGTAGCCCATCAGCACATAGTCGGCGATCCACACGGGGATGCGCTCGCCGTTCACCGGATTGATGCAGTGGGCGCCGGTGAAGACGCCGGTCTTGTCCTTGTCGGTTTTCTGGCGCTCTACCAGGTCTTGCCTTGCCACCTGCTCGCGATAGGCGGTCACGGCATTGCGCCGGGACTCGGTGGTGATTGCGTCCACCAGCGCGTGTTCCGGCGCCAGCACCATGTAGGTGGCGCCGAACAGGGTGTCGGGGCGGGTGGTGAACACGCGAATGGTCTCGGCATGGCCATCCAAGGGGAAGTCCACCTCCGCGCCCTCGCTGCGACCGATCCAGTTGATCTGCGCCTTGCGGGTTTTGTCGGACCAGTCGATATGGCCTGTGTTGGCGAGCAGCCGTTCCGCATAGTCGGTGATGCGAAAGAACCACTGCGGCAGGTTGCGCTGCTCGACGGCGCTTTCGCATCGCTCGCAGAGGCCCTGGATTACCTGCTCGTTGGCGAGCACGGTCTTGCACGACGGACACCAGTTCACGGGCGCCTGGCGGCGCTCCACCAGCCCCGCCTCGTGCAGCTTCAGGAACACCCACTGGGTCCAGCGATAGTAGTTGGAGTTGGTGGTATCGACCGTGTGGTTCCAGTCGAACATGCCGCCGAACCGGCGCAGCATCCGCGTGAAGTTGTCGATGTTGCGCGGGATGAGGTCGTTCGGGTTGACGCCCACCTTGAGTGCGTAGTTCTCCGAGTGGATGCCGAAGGCATCGAAGCCCATGGGCTGGAACACATCCTTGCCTTTCAGTCGCCAAAAGCGCCCGTTGGCGTCGGCGCCGGTGTAGGCATAGATGTTGCCGATGTGCAGCCCCTCCGCCGAAGGGTAGGGGAACATCATCAGGTTGTAGTACGGGTCCTTGGCGCTGCGTAGGTCGTCTTGGCTCAGCCGGTTCACGCCCAGCCGCTCCCAACGCTCCTGCCACTTCTCCTCGACCGCCTGCGGGTCGTAGCGCTCGCCCATCGGCCCGAACCTCAAGAAAAACGGCGCACCTTACCGCATAACGGTGGTTTGGGTAGTGTCTCACCTTGAATTAGCCTGACGTGGCGCATGGCCGTTTGCAACCGGCGACTGCGTCGATTTGCCTGCCGGGACGCCCTCCCTCCGGAGGACGGCGAGGACGGCGCCAGGCACTGCACAAGCCAAAGTGAGACACTACCGTGGTTGCGGCACGACGCCGACCGAGGGCTCAACTGGGCTCAACCGCACCAAGGGGTGCTCGTGGGGGGGGGGCGCACACTATTCTCGGCTTAGGAGAACGGTGACGCCTTTTGGATCCTGGCCGAGCCCCGTGCGGATGAGGAGGTCATCTAGGCCGTCGTCGTTGAAGTCGCGCTCTTCCACCGAAACGGCTTCGTGCAGGGTGGTGAACTCGATCTCGTGCCCTTCTTCGGCAATCACGGTCGCGCCGCCTGTTCCTGGATGCACCACGAGACCGTCGTCTGAGTTGATGAGCACGGCGTCCTTGATGCCGTCTCCGGTGACATCGGCGAAGGTGGCGTCCGGCGAGCTGATGGAGCCGGTGCGGAGGCTGAACTCGAAGTGGAATCGGCGGCTGAAGCTCGGCTCCTCCGGGTACCTGCCGTTCGTGAATGCATACATTTGGGCGTCGAACGGCACGGAACCGGTGATGAGCGCGGCGATGATGCGCGCCACGCTGACCTGCACCGTGATGATCGTGAATTCCTGGCTGCCGTCGCCGTCAACATCGACCGTGTCCATGACTTGAATGCCGTCGGAGACGAAGGTGGCGTCCGGCGCTTGTCGGAAGGTGGTGCCGCCGTCCTCGTGGGTCCCGAAATGCACGAAGTAGGTGGTTTCCTTCGAAAGCACCCCGGAGCTTGTCACCTGTTGCGTGGCGATGTCCGGGGTGCCATCGCCGTTGTAATCCTCAATGCCCCAGAAGGTGAGCAACTCGGCTTCGGTATCTTCGCCGAGGGCGACCGAGAGCATCTGCTCGTCCGTCTCCAGCGCGAGGCCCAAGTCGGCCAGCAATCCCTCGTCGGCGTAGCCGTCGGCGGTGGCGAGGTGGACCAGCAACTCGCCCCGGTCCCAGAAGGCAATGTCCGTGCGCCCGTCGCCGTTGAAGTCGATGGGGTATGCCGTGCGAGGGCGGTAGCTCCACGCGAATCCGCCGGATACGCCGGCGGTGACCGCCACCTTGGTCGGTTCCTGCCAGGAGCCGTCGTCGAGTTGCCGCACCAGCCAATAGCCGTCGAAGTCGGCAAGGGCGATGTCGTCGATGCCGTCGCCTGTCACGTCGCGTGCCACCTCGACGCGCGGCACTTCGCCGAGCGGCGCAACGTTGTAGATGGAAGGCAGGTCGAGGAACGGTCGCTCGCGAGCCGAAGTCGCATCCAGCCACGAGATGCGCCCGCGCCGGCCCACGAGCAGCCGCTCCGTGCCATCCGCAAGGCCCACCACATCCATGAAGATCACGTCCTCATCGAGCGGCTGCCTATGCGCGAGGCGCAAGGTCCGCCGTCCCGACTCGCCGGCGATCGAGTGGATGCTGAGCTCTCGCTGGTTGTCTTCGTTCACTGTCACCACGGCGAGGTCGTCCATCGTCCCGCCGAGGAAGCGCCCTGGCAGGAGGAGGTGACCCTCCGGCGTGCCCAGCGCAAGGTCGATGCGCTCGAACGAAGGGGCGGAATCCGAACTTGCGGCAAGCCAAGAGAAGAAGGCGCAGGTGGCAAAGGCACCCACGCGACCCATTCGACCAACCGCCGCGGTGTTGCCCATTGTTTGCGATTCCTCCACAGAAGCCCGAGCGACGGCGATTAGTCGTGTGCCACCCCGGCAAGTTCCGGAATCGGCCCTTGGGCGGTGGCTCAGGGATCGAAGGCTGGCAGCTTCTTTGGCGCGAGGTGGTTCTTCAGCTTGGTGTAGCGGGGCAGGCCGCTGGCGTACTCCGGATAGTCCTCACCGGCGATGAGCGGGCGCAGATAGCGCATGGCCGGGGCGGTGATGCCGAAGCCGTCCTGGGAGATGTAGTCGCTTGGCAGCTTGCGCTCGACGTTGGCGACCTCGGCCAACGGCGCCTGGCCTACGCGCCAGGCGTAGGGGTCGTCGGCGGCGCGCTCGATGGTGACCATCACGCCGCCCGTGCCTGCCAGGGCCAGCTCCACGGCACCCTTGCCGACGGCGTAGGCTTGTTCGACATCCGTGGCCGAGGCGATGTGGCGTGCGGAACGCTGCAGATAGTCCGCCACGGCCCAGTGGAACTTGAAGCCGAGTTCGCCGCGCACGAGTTCCGCCAGCATCGGTGCCACGCCGCCGAGTTGGGCGTGTCCGAAGGCATCGACGGTGCCGGATTCGGAGAGGAAGCTGCCGTCCTCGTCACGGGCGCCCTCCGAGGCGACGACGACGCAGAAGCCCACCCGCTCCACCGTCTCGCGCACGCGTTCGAGGAATTCCTCGCGCCGGAACGGAACCTCCGGCAGGAGGATGATGTGCGGGGCATCGTCGTGGCTGCGCTTCGCAAGCGCTCCCGAGGCGGCGATCCAGCCGGCGTGCCTTCCCATCACTTCGAGGATGAACACCTTGGTCGAGGTTTCCGCCATGGATGCGACATCGAGCGCCGCTTCCTGCACCGAAACGGCGATGTACTTCGCCACCGAGCCGAAGCCGGGGCAGACATCCGTGCATGGGAGGTCGTTGTCCACTGTCTTGGGGATGCCAACGCAGGTGATGGGGTGGCCGCTGCGCGCCCCTAGCTCCGCCACCTTGTGGGCGGTGTCCTGCGAGTCACCGCCGCCGTTGTAGAAAAAAAAGCCGATGTCGTGGGCGCGGAAGACATCGAGCAGGCGGCTGTATTCGCGGGCGTTGTCTTGGTAGCTCGCGAGCTTGTAGCGGCAGGAGCCGAACGCGCCACCGGGCGTGGAACGGAGCGCAGCGATGTCGGCGTCGCTCTCGTGGCTGGTGTCGATCAGCTCCTCGCGCAGGGCGCCGAGGATGCCGTTGCGTCCCGCGAACACGCTGCCAATGCGTTCGCCATGCTCGCGAGCGGTCTCGATGACGCCGCAGGCGCTGGCGTTGATGACGGCAGTGACGCCACCGGACTGCGCATAGAAGACGTTGCGGGGGGGCACGGCGAACTCCGGTGGGTCGAGTGCGCCTAGCGTAAACGAGATCGAGCGTTCGCTTGATGCCACATGCGGGCTCTGGGAGGCCCCCGCAGGGCATCCAAGGCTTCCGCCCTAACGCCACAAGAACCGTTGCCTTCGGACAACGCTTCTTGCCCCAGCCCAAGCCGTCCCATCACGTAAGTCGGACTTCGCCGAGACGGCAAAGTCCGACAGGCTGCTAGCCCGGACTATTCACGAAGGTTGGCAGTGGAGGTTCAAAACGCGGTCGCAGGGAGGGACATTCGTCGGAAGTGCGGTGCCTGGGAGCCAATCGGGGTGTTTTCCTGCTGGCCGATCGGCATTTTCGGCGCTCCTCGCCGGCATGGCCGGATTCGGGGCGAGCGCCGCCGCGGATCGGCGGATCCGTGGGCGAACCGGCGAAGCGGTCGGGTCGGGTCAGGTCGCGACCGCGCCGACCGAGCGCGCGATGCGGCGCCAGTCGTCGGCGAACGGGGTGCCCAGCGGCAGGTGGACGACGATGCGCCGAACCGACGTCTCGATCCAGGCGCCGAGCTTCGGCAGGCGCAGCCGCAAGGTGCCGACCTGGGCGCGCGCACAGCCCGTCCGCCGAGCCTTCAGGCGAAGTTCCTGCATCGGCACGCAGGCGGCCGCCGTCATCAGGACGCGGAACTGGCTGGCCAGGAAGCGCGTGCAGCTGGTGCGGTCGATCTCCAGGCCCTGCTCGAGTTCCTTCAACCGGTTCCCGGCATCGCCCCGGGCGCAGTGCACCGTTTCGTAGACGTGCTGGGGGGTCGTCTTGAGGTTGGTGACCACGAACCGCGGGTTGTCCTTCGATGGCCGGCCGAAATGGGAGGTCACCTCGGCCTTGACGACGATCCGGCGCTCACGGGGCCAGCTCCTGGCCCGGCAGGCGAACTCGCCATGGCGGCGGGCCGATGCGTGCCCGGCCTCGAAGTCGGATCGCACCTTCTCCATCGGCGGTTCGGCAAGGCGACCCGGCGCCGGGTTCTTCGCCATGCCCACCACGCACTCCAGTCGCTCCGCCTCGAAAAACGCGAACAGCTCCGCGCCGGAATGCCCCCCGTCCAGGCGGATCCGCAGCCGCGCCTTGGGAAACGCCCGCCGCAGCCGCGGCAGCAGGCGCTTCAACACACCGATGCAGCCGTGCTTCGCGGCCGCCTTGCCGGAGCGCAGGACGCAGCAGAACAGGCACTGCTCCACCTCGTCGTCGAAGGTCAGGAAACCGCCCAGCGGCAGATGGCAGGACGTGTCGTGGAAGCCGTCGAAGAAGGTCAGCTGCTGGCCGCCATGGGTCGGATCGACCGTCGGGTCCAGATCGACCGTGATCCGCCGAACCCGCCTCCTGCGCCGTCTGTGGCGGGCAGTCACCGTCTCCGCCAACGCCTCGGACAGGCGCATCAGGTCCCCCCGCCGCACCGCGTTCTCGAACCGCGACAGCGTCGGCTGCGACGCCAGCGACTCGCCGGCGACCGGATCCCGTCCCGTCGGCAGCTTCATCGCCGGATCGCGCGCCAGCCGGGCGGCGTCGTTGCCGTCGGCGCAGCCGCAGGCGATGCCGAACAGGCGCTGCCGGAACAGCTCCCGAAGGGAATGGGCGACCTTCGACGGGTCGCGGTCGTCCGACAGGCACCCCGCCAGCGTCTCGCTCAACCGAAGCCGCTCGTCGCAGGCCTCGAGCAGAATCGCGCCCCCGTCCGAACTGGAATGTTCCTGGTCGAACTGGACCGTCACCCCCTTCTTCGACAGGCCCTCGAACAACACACGCTGTTTGGTGGCATGGTCACCCATGCAAAAAGCCCTTCCCTGCGTCAACCGGTTGTCTGGCAACGCCATTTTCGCAGAGCCAAGGGCTTTTGTCTCATCCGCTCATGAACAATCATGAATAATCCAGGCTAGGAGCTTGCGCCGCAGAAAGTTGGCGGCGACGCGACCTTGTCGGTTTTCGATGGTTCGGAGGGGTTCGGCGCTGGCGGCGCTCTGGGCGGGCCCGGCGAAGGTCCGTTCACGTCCCCGGGGCGGCTCGAGGGGCGGCCGGGACGGCCCTGGCGGCTCCCATGCCTCGATTCAGGCTGCCTGCAGCCCCCGCAGCCGCTTGACGTTCAGCGCCAGGCAGACCAGGTCCCACTCCCCGCGCACCTTCCCGAGCCCGCGCACGCTGAAGCGGCGAAAGCCCAGCGCCTCCTTGATCCAGCCGTTCGGCGCCTCCGACAGCCACTTGCGCCGCGCATGCGCCTTCCGGCCCGCCTCCGTCGACAGCCGCGCCGCCATCCGCACCTTCGCCGGATACACCTGCGGGCTCTCCCCGACCGACTTCCGATCCGTCCGACCCAGCGCAACGTGACCCTCCACGCCGCGCGCCTCCAGCTCCGCCAGGTCCGCCTCGCTGCAGTGCCCCGTGTCCGCCAGCACCCGCTCGGGCCGCGCCCCCCTGGCTTGCCTCCACCTGATCCAGCAGCTTCACCAGATGTCCCTGGTCGCTGGCGCTCGACGTCACCTCCGTGGCCACCACCAGCTGGTTCCTCCCCTCCACCGCAACCTGCGCGTCGAAGCACTGCTGGCAGCCCTCCTGCGAGGTCTTCATGATCCGGCTGTCCGGATCCGTGAAGTTGTCCTGCGCCGACTCCTTCGGCTCCCCGCACTCCCGGCTGCACGGCCGGCCGCCGTTCGGGTTCCGCTCCCGACCCGGCTTCCGGCCCCGGGCGTCGTCCGCCTCCCGGGCACGCGCCTCCAGCCGCCCCTTCGCCGCCCGGATCGCCGACAGCCGATCCTTCCGGCGGCGCAGCCCCTCCGGCTGCCCGTCGCCCCGAACCGACTCCCCGAGCCGGTCGTCCTCCGCCGCGTCCGTCTCCTGCGCCCGCGCCACGAGCGCATCGATCCCCTCCTGCAGACGCCGCTCCTCCTGCGCCATCCGACCGTGGCTCGTCGCCTTGCGCCTGCTCGCGTTCGCGCGAACCTTCGTCCCGTCCACCGACAGCGTCCCGAACTGCGCAACCCCCGACTCCCGCGCAAGGCCAGCCACCTCCGCAAACAGGCGCCTGAAGTCCGAAAGGCGCCGCCGCCCGAAACTCGCACACCGTCCGGTGACCCGGCGTGTTCCCCGCCGCCAGAGCCCGGAACGCCACGTCCTCCTCCAGCTTCCGCGCGATCTTCCGCGAAGAGAACGCCCCCGTCGCGTGCCCGCACACCAGAACCTTCGCCATCATCGCCGGGTGGCAAGGACGCCGGCGCCGGCCGTCGCCCCGGCACGGCGCGTGGAACGCACCCAGATCCAGCGCGTCCACCAGGTCGCTCACGTGGTGCGCCAGATGACCCTCCGGAAGCCAGTCGCCAGGATCCGGCGGCAGAAGCATCGCCTGACCCGGCGCGCAAGGACGGCAGGCCGTTCCCGTCAACCGCACTCCCACAACAGCAAGCACCATTGTCCCATCGCGCCGGCCACGCCGCCAGGCCAGTTCCTGCGGCGCAGGCTCCTAGCGCGCTCTACGAGCGCGTTGGCAGTTGCTTCGCAACTGCTGGCCTACGGGTTCGCTTGCGCTCACCACTCCGGCTAGGAGCCTGCGCCGTCTTCTACGGCGCAGGCTCCTAGCTCTGCCAAGGGAATGCACGGTCGCCGCTGGTGTCGTCACTCCTCCTCGCGCAGCGAGCGCAGGAGCGATGCGGTCATCAAGGCCAGCACTCCGAGCAGGGGCAGCGAGGCCACCAGCGTTGCCGACTTGGCGGCGCTCATGGTGTCGATCAGCACAAGCCCCACCGGCAGGAGGGCGAGGGTGAACGCCCAGAACACCCGGTGCGGGCGGCTCGGATCGGTGCCGGGAGCGAGGTTGCTGGTGGCTGAGGCGGCGATGGCATAGGAGGCGGAGTCGTAGGTGGTGGCGACGAAGATCAGGCCGAGCAGGAGAAAGACGACGAGAGGCATCGGTCCGCCGGCAACGGCGCCGACCGCGGTGGCGATGGCGGTGGCGGGGCGGCCTTCGCGCACGAGTTCAAGGAAGCCGAGGCCCTCGTTCATGTCCATCCACATCACGCTGTTGCCCCAGATGACGTAGAACAGGGTGCAGCCGAGCGTGCCGAAGCCAACCATGCCCAGGATCACGGAACGCAGTGTGCGGCCGCGGGAGATCTTGGTGACGAACAGCCCCATGAAGGGCCCGTAGGCGATCCACCAGGCCCAGTAGAACACCGTCCAGTCCTCGACGAACTCGGTTTCGAGGATGGGATCGGTCCAGGTGTTCATGCGCACGAATTCCTGCAGCATCAGGCCGATGGACGAGGTGCCGAGTTCCAGGGCAAAGATGGCCGGACCGGTGATGAGCACCCAGCCAAGGAAGATCCCGGCCAGCGCCACGTTGACGTTCGACAGCCGTCGGATGCCGCGTTCCAGGCCCATGTACACGCTGCCGGCGAACAGCAGCACGCAAAGTCCGGCGATGGTCATGGTGAGGCCGAAGGATTCCTCGATGCCGAGCAGGCGCGCGGCAACCGCGCCCAGCATGGGCGTGGCCAGCCCCAGCGACGTGCCGGTGCCGCCCACCATCGCGAGAATGAAGAAGAGATCCACCAGCCTGCCCCAGGGTGTTTCGGAGAAGCCGCGCCCGAACAGCCCCGTGAGGGCGCCCGACAGACGCAGGTACGGCAGGCGATAGCGGTAGTACGGCCAGGCGATGGCCACCGTCGGCAGGCAATACAGGCACCAGGCGGATATGCCCCAGTGGAAGATGCCGTAGGTGGCGGCCCATTCCAGTGCCTCGGGGCTCTCCGGCGTCACGCCGAAGGGTGGCTGGTCCACGTAGGCCGCCCACTCGACGCCCGACCAATACAGAAGGCCCGAGCCGATTCCGGCGCAGAACAGCATTCCCATCCAGCTCACGGCGCCGTACTCGGGCTTCGCGACGCCGCCGAGCACCTTGGCGCCGTGGCGACTGAAGGCGAGCCAGGCCAGGAAGCCGGTCGCGAAAATCGTCGCCCATTGGTAGAAGAGGCCCAGCTCTTCGGCGATCCAGCCGTAAAGGGCATCCACCGCACCGGCGGCGGCTTCGGGATACAGGATCATCGGCACCGATGCGCCGACCACGCAAGCAAGGCTGATGGCGAACACGGGGCGGTCGATGCGGGCCCCGCGGTCGCTCCGTGTCAGCGACTCTGCATTGCCGACCGGGACGGTTGCGTCCTCTGCCAAGGCCCTCTCCCCCGAAGTGTTGTGCGCCAGCCTAACAGGCGGGCCACGTTGGCGGCCTACGGTTCCGTAAGTTAATCTCCCACCACTCTCCCGTCGCGACCGACAGCGCCGGAAAGCGCGATCCGCCCCACCGAGAAAAGGCTTTCTCGGTGGGGGGGGGGCGGGTCTTGTGGCGCTAGGGCAGGGACGCTTACGCGGCGGCGTAGCGCCTGGGTTGGCCTCGGAAGAGGTTGCGAATGTCTTCGCGCACCACGATCAGGGATGGCACCAGGAACAGGATCACCACGCTCGCGAAGACAATGCCGGTGGCCAGGCTCACAGCCATCGGGATCAGGAACTGCGCTTGGGTGTTGGTCTCGAACAGCATGGGGGTGAGGCCGAGGGCTGTGGTGGCGGTGGTGAGGAAGATGGCGCGGAAACGCCGCTGTGCCGCTGTGACGACCGCCTCGGCAGGGTCGCCGCCGCTTGCCCGGACGATCTGGTTGTAGCGGTCGATCAGCACGATGGAATCGTTCACCACCACGCCGGACAGCGCCACCATGCCGAGCACCGAGACGAACGAGATGTCGAAACCGAGCACCCAGTGGCCGATCACCGCGCCGGCGGCGCCGTAGGGCACCGCAACCAGGATGATGAGCGGCTGCACGTAGCTGCGAAGCTGCGACGCCATCAACGCGAAGATGATGAGCAGCGTCACGGGCATCAGGCTCGCGAGGGATGCGAGGTCCTGCGACTGTTCGCGTCCGAACCCCGCCTGCATGACCTGCAGGCCCGGAAACTGGGCGCGCAGTTCCGGCAGCACGCGGGCGACGAGGTCTGCGTTCACCTCAGTCGGTGTTGCGACGTCGGTGTCCACGGCTGCCGACACGGTGACGACGCGAAGCCCGTCCACCCGGTCGATGGACGAGAAACTGCGCGACTCGGTGATCCGCGCCACCGACGACAGCGGCGCCTCCGCCCCGTCGGCGAGTCGGATGCGCACGTTGAAGAGGTCCTGGGTGCTGCGGCGCTGCTCGTTGGGATAGCGCACCATCACCTTGAGTTCGGAGCGGCCGCGCTGGACGCGATGCACCTCGTCGCCGAAGAAATTGCGCCGTAGCTGGCGTGCCACGTCGGCCGGCGTAAGCCCTGCGGCCTCGCCGGCGGGGGTGAGCTCGATGTCGTACTGACGCTTGCCGAGGCTGTTGGAATCCTGAATCTCGTAGGTCGAGTCGTAGCTCCGGTAGGCGGCCTTCAGCGCCTCCACCGCCGCCTCGAGGGTGGCATCGTCCTGGTGCGCGAGCTCGTATTCCAAATCGGCACCCGGCCCGAACTGATCGGCGACAAAGGTCAGTCGTTCGACGCCCGGGATGTTGCCGACCTTGCGTCGCCAGATGCGGCTCAGCTCGTTGGCGGACTGCGTTCGGGGCGGCTCCGGGGCGAGCCGCAGGTCCACCGTGGCGACATTGGGGGCGATGCTCATCGTCGAAGTGCCGCCGGGTCCCACGCCACCGAACGACTCACTGCCGCCGATGGTGACGCTCACGGCGCGCAAGGCGGTGCCGCCGGTTTCCTGGTTGAGCGCCTCCGCCGCCGCGACGATCTGCTCCGCGGCGGCGCGGGTGACGGCAAAGGGCGTGCCCACTGGAAACTCGACGCTGGCGCTCATCTCGTCGCCTTCGAGGTTGGGGAAGAACAGGAACCGCGCCTGCCCGGAGGCGAGCAGCACGATTGCCGCCGCCGGCAAGGCAAGGCTGAACAGCATCGTCAGATAGCGATGGCGCACGGCGCTCGCGATCCAGCGGCGCAGGGTGTTGTCACGGAAACCGCGCACGCCCCGTCCCACCGCGTCCTGGAAGGCGTCGAGCGGCCAGCGGCTCCACTTGCCGGGATGGGACAGGTGCGCCGGCAAGATGAAGAATGCCTCCACCAGCGACATGGCGAGCACCGCGATCACCACTATTGCCACCGAACCAAGGATCTGCCCCATGATGCCGGTGACGAACAGCAATGGCACGAACGCCGCCATGGTCGTCAGCACGCCCACCAGCACCGGGCTCAAGACGCCGCGCACGCCGGCGATGGACGCCGCCGGGCCCACCAGCCCTGCCTCGCGCTCGGCGGATATGTTCTCGCCGACCACCACGGCGTCGTCCACGACGATGCCGAGCACGATGATGAGAGCGAACAGCGACACCATGTTGATGTTGACGCCGAGGAAGTCGAAGAACAGGAAGCCGCCGAAGAAGGAGATCGGCACGCCCATGGACACCCAGAACGCGAGCCGGAGGTCCAGCATCACCACCAGGAAGAGGAACACCAGCGCGAAGCCGAGCACGCCGTTGCGCACGAGCAGGCTCAGGCGCTGGCCGAGGATTTCGGTCTGGTCCTGCCAGAAAGTGAGTTCGACTCCGGGCGGAGGTTGGTAGTCGGCATACCACGACTTGATCTCCGCGGCGATGGCGAGCACGTCCTCGGGTTCCGACTTCTGCACCTTCACGAACAGGCTCGGACGCCCGTTGTAGAGATGCACGAGATCGACATCTTCGAAATCGTCGCGCACGTTGGCCACGTCGCCAAGGCGCAGGATGGTTCCATCAGGCTGCGCCGTGATGGGGATGTTCTCGAACTCCTCGCCCCGTTCGCGCTTGGTGTTGGTGCGGAGCAGCAGGTCGCCGGCATCGGTGCGGATTTCGCCGGACGACAGGTTCAGCGATGACATGCGCACCGCATTGGCCACCTGGGCGATCGTGAGGCCGTAGCGGCGCAGGGCCTCCTCCCGCACCTCGATGGCTATCTCGTAGTCGCGTGCGCCCACCAGCGAGACCAGCGTGACCGCGGGAAGTGCGAGCAGTTCCTCCTCCACCCGTTCCGCGGCGCGGCGCAATTCCTTCTCGGACAGCGCCCCGGAAACCACCAGCGTCATCACATCGCTGACGGTCTCGGCGCGGACGATGTCCGGCTCTTCGGCGTCCTCCGGCGGGAAATCCGCGATCTGCTGCACGGCCGATTCCACGTCGTCGCGCACCCTGGACGCGTCCACGAAATCCTTGAGCTCCACCGTGACGGCGCCCATGTTCTCGGACGCTTTGGAGACAACGCGATCCACGCCGTCGATGCCGAGCACCGCCTCCTCGACGCGACGGGTGATGCCTTCGGCCACTTCGGTGGGGGTTGCCCCCGGATAGGGCACGGAGACGGTGACGATGCCGGGGTCAACCGTGGGGAAAACCTGTGCCGTTAGCTGTGTGACCGCGGCAAAGCCGCCGATCAGCATCACTGCCATGACGAGATTGGCGGCGACCGTGTTGTGGGCGAAGCGGGCCACCAGCCCGCGCTCCTCGAAAGCCGGCGCGCTACGCATGGGCGGCGTCGGGCCGTCCTGGGTCGCCTCGGTCACGAGCCTTGCTCCGCGGTCTGCACCTCGAGCCCCTCCCGGGCGGCAGGTACCGCGCCGACGACAATGCCGGTGCCGTAGTCGAAGGCGTCCACCACGAACGAGCCTTGACGGCGTCCATGCATTACCGGCGTTCGCTGCGAGAGCTTGCCGTCGGTGACCACCCATACCTGACCGTTGAGCTGGTCTGCGGCATCGGGCAATTCGAAGGTGTCGGGCAGCAGTGGGCCGTTGATGTCGAGGTCCACGAAGGTGCCGGGCGGCAGTGACGACGCAAGAGACTGGTCGCGCTCGCTCCCGGCGGGGTCAGTGGGTTCCTCGAAGTTGAGATAGATGCGGGCGAACCTGGTGCGTTCGTCAAGCTCTGCCGAGACGCGCTCCACTCTTGCCGTCAGGCTCGCGCTCCTGCCTCCGGCGGGAAGGGGCGCGGCGTCCACGTGAACCAGCGCAATGCGTCCCTCCGCTGGGGCGATGCGGGCGAGGTCGTCCGGGGCGATGGGTGCCACCACCTCCACCGCATCGAGCGCGAACGCCTCGCCGAACGGCTGGCCGCGGGTGAGCAATTGCCCCACTTCGGCGGTATTGGACGTGATCCGACCGGCAAACGGCAGCGAGAAGCGCGTGCGCGAAAGGTCCAGCGCGGCGATGTCTGCCCTGGCTCGGGCGGCGGCAAGCTGCGCTCGTGCCTGCTCGATTTGCGGCGCCCTTGCAACCAGCGGGGGCACTGCCTCGCCAGGATTCAGGATGGCGTAGTTCTGCCGGGCGGCATCGCCCTCGGCGCGGCGCAGCTTCAACGTGGAAATGGCATTGGCGACATCTGCCTGGGCCTGCCGCAGGGCAAGCTGGAAGTCGCGCGCCTCGATGCGCAGCAGTTGCTCCCCGGCCGTGAAGGCGCCGCCTGGCCGGAGCAGGGGCGACACCTCGGCCACGCGCCCGCTGATCTGCGGTGTCAGGGCAACGCGATTGCGCACGGTGATGGTGCCCGTGACGCTCACCGACAACCTTGTGGACCGCGCCTCCGGCTGCACCACCTCCACCAGCGGCTTGACGACGCTGTCGCTCATCATCGTGAAGTCCGGCTGGGGTTCCGATGAGTCCGGCCCGCGCGCAAAGATGAGCGCGGCCAGGATCACCACCACAACAACGAGGATCTGCAACGATCCCGTCAGCGCTCGTCGCCGCGGCGCCTGCCGCCCAAGCACGGCCTCGCCTGCCAGCGCATCGTCGCCCGCCGGCTCCCTGCCGCGAAACAGCCTGGGAAACTTCATGGCGTGTCAGTGTGCCCCTTCCGTGTGGCCTGCATTATGGCGAACGACTCACCAATTGCCACCGTGGGAAACAAGGGCGCGCCTTGCGGCGCGCCGTGTCGCCCGAGGATCGAGGCGAAGCGGAGAAGCCGCGCAGCGGCCTGACACGGCGAGCCCCGGGGCGTTCGGCGGGTGCCGCGCCGGGCGCCCGGTGCGCGGGTTCAGGCCCGGTTCAACGGCGTCGTCGAGCGCCACAACGACACCGCCCGGGGTCGAGTTCCGCAACCGCCACGTCGGCGAGCTCGCCGCCGCCACTTCTGCACCACATCCGCCCACCGAAAGCTCGACATGGCCACCCCATGCACTGCGTTGTGAGCCAGGCTGCAGACGGGCCCTCCTGTCACTCCCCTTCGGGCAGGTCGAGGCGCGCCCGCCAGGTTCTCGGAGAGGGGCAGGCCAAGCAATCACCCCCCCGCAGGGCATGGGCATTGGCAATCAGGTGCTTCGCGCTGGTCGTGCCGACGACCAGGGCTGACACGCCAGGTACGGTGGCGGTGGCAGCGAGGGCGCTTGGGCCGTGGATGCCCTGCGCCAGTGGCTTTTTCGCCAGGACGCCTGCGCCTTCCTCGGCGGCCATGCTGGCGAGGGGAATCTCGGCGCGGTAGTCGGCGTTGATCGTCACCATCAGCACGTCGGCGAAGGCGAGGGCGGCGGTGCCGTCCGTGGGGGTCTTGCCGGAGAAGCCGATGGCGCGGATGGTGCCTTCTTCCTTGAGTTTGGTGAGGGCTTGCACGGCGCCTGCCTTCTCGATGGTGCGGACGCTGCGGCCGTCGCTGTGGATCGACACGATGTCCAGTCGATCTGTGCAGAGTCGCTCGAGGGAGCGTTCGACGCTTCGCAGGGTGTGGTCGGCGCTGAAGTCGAAGCGGGATCGCTTGCCGTCGAACTCTTCGCCAACCTTGGTGGCGATGATCCATCGGTCGCGCTGCCCCTCGAGCGCCGCACCGAGGCGCGTTTCGCTGCTGCCGTAGGCGGGGGCGGTGTCAAGGAGATCGATGCCCAGGCTGTGTGCTGTGGCGATCAGGTCGGCGATGGTCTCGTCGGAAGGCAAGGTGCCCGGTGCTGCGTAGCGCAATCCTCTCGTGCGCCCGAACTTGACGGTGCCGAGGCCCAAGACGGAGACCTCGATGGCGGTGCGGCCCAGGGACCGGCGAGGCAGTTGCTTCACGACCAGGGCCGCCGTGCCGTTGCGACTGGCTGGTTCGGGTTGCCGCACCACGGGTTCGTGTGTGGTTTGACGGCGGCGAGTTCGTGCAGGAAGAGATCGCCCAGCCGGGGCATGAGCGAGAGTTTGACGGGAAAGCACAGCGACGCATTGCGCCGCGTTGTGAGGAAGGCGTCGGAGGCCCTTCGTGCCGCGGGGCGTTGCGGTTCGGCGCGATCCACCCGCAGCGTGTGGAACTCGGCGTGGGTGGTGTCGATGTGGGGCAGCGCCGCGGCGACGGCACGCCGGGCTGCTGCCTTCTGCGCGCTCTCGTCGCGAGCGACGCCGATTGTCGCGAGGCGACCGCCGAGATAGAGCACGGTCGCGTCGTCGCATGGGTGGGTGGTAATGGTCAGGTCCGGTTCCGCGCCGAATGGGCGTGTCAGGCAGTGGGCGAACACGGCCTCGGCGCGTTCGATGCGTGCCCAGGCTTGGTGGAGCGGACGCGACACGGTGGCTTGGGGTTGGAGCCCGGCCCGACGCGCGAGCTCCGCATTGCCAGCACCGGCGGCGAAGACGTAGCGTTGGGCGAGCAGCGTGGTGTTGCCGACACGGATGCCGGCCACGCCGTCGTCATCAACCAGCACATCCTCGGGCGCAACTTGCCGCGGCAGCAAGTGCCCTCGCACGCCAGCGACGAGCAGCTTTACCAGACTTTCTGCGTCCACGACGAAATCCTCAGGCAGCCGGACGCGGGCCTGGCATTGCTGCGCTGGGCCCTCGGCCTTCCTTGGGACACGTCTTGCGGCGTGCTTGGAGGGCGAGACGCCCTCCCGCCGGGGAGCGTCGGAACGCGGGCCGGCCGCCAGCAGCCGGGATGCCACGCGGAAGCGCGGCAAGGCCCGGCGCGTGGTGGCACGAAGCTCCACGTGCTCTGCCAACACGGTCAGGCCGCGCACATCGACATCGCCGCTTGCCTCGACGATGTCGCCCGCAACGCACCGTCGCCAGCGAGCCGGCATCGTCGCCAACTGGGTCGGCGGCTCTGGACGCACTCGCGACGCATTTCGCCGCAACAGATACTTGCCTCCCCCGTGGATGATCCCTTGCGAGGCCAGGGTCTGCTCGCCGCCGAGTGGATCCGGCGCAATCACTGCCACCGACAGGCCACGCCTTTGCGCAAGGCGTGCGAGCCAGAGCGCAGCCGCACCGCCGCCAACGAAGGCGACATCCACGTTCGCCGTCCGAGCGTTCACGTAAGTGCATCCCGTGCGATGCGCCGCGACGTGGGCGATAGAATCCGGTGCATGAGCGCCCGCTCCCGCAGGGTTTGATGTTTCTCTACAACGTCCTTCTCACCTTGGCCATGCCGTGGATGTGGGCTCGCCTCCTCTGGCGCGCTCGCGCGGAGCCGGAGTATGCCGAGCGAATGCCCGAACGGTTCGCCTTGCTGCCGCGCCACTTGCCGAAGCACGCCGTCTGGTTCCACTGCGTTTCCGCTGGCGAGACTATCGGGGTTGCGCCGATGATCCTCAAGCTGCGCGAGCGGCTGCCGGACACGCCGTTCCTCGTCACCACGACCACGCCCGCCGGCGCGGCGCGAGCGCAGGCACTGCTCGGCGATGCTGTGGCTCACTGCTGCGCCCCCTACGACTTCCCGTGGGCGGTGGAGCGCTTTCTGAGACACCTTCGGCCGCGTGCGCTCGTGCTGGTGGAGACGGAGCTTTGGCCCAATCTCGTGGCCCGCACTGCCACTCATGCGCCGGTGTATCTCGTCAACGCCCGCCTTTCGGCCCGCTCCCACGCTCGCTATGCCCGTGTTCCGCGCCTGATGCAGCGCATGCTGGGCAGCCTGGACGGTGCCCTTTGCCAATACGAAGACACGGCAGGGCGACTTTGCGATTTGGGACTTCCCGCGCGTCATGCCCACGTTACCGGCAGCGTCAAGTTCGACATCGACTTGCCGCCGGTTTCGCCCCGCGAGACGGGCGTTTGGATCGCCGGCAGCACCCATGCGCCGGAAGAGGAGATCATCCTCGAAGCTCACGAACGATTGCGACAGCGCTTCCCGGAGCTGCGCCTCATGCTGGTGCCAAGGCATGCGTCGAGATCGCCCGCGGTGCTTCGCATGGCGACCCGGCGCGGGCTGACTGCCCAATTGCAGTCGGAACCTCGGCCACCCGGCTCGGCGCCTGTGGATGTGGTGGTGGGGGACGCCATGGGAACCCTTGCACGGCTATACGGGGAGGCCGACGTGACGTTCCTCGGCGGCAGCCTTGACGACACCGGCGGTCACAATCCCATCGAGGCCGCCGTGCATGGCCGGCCGATGGTCATGGGCCCTCAGCGACGCAACTTCGAGGAAATCTGCCGGCGATTCGAGCAGGCAGGCTGCCTGCACCTCGCCAGCGACGCGCGAAAGTTGGCGGAAGTCGTGGCTGCCCTGATCGAAGACCCGAGCCGGCGCCGAGACGAGGGCGCAGCGGCCCGCCAGGTCGTGATGGAAAACGCCGGCGCCACGCGGCGCACCGTGAACGCATTGCACGACTGGTTGACAGAAGCAGACGCCCGCAACTCGGACGGGTGACGGACATGCGCGCCACGCGGCGCACACCCGCATGGCATCTTTCGAGCGTGCGGAAAGCCAGGCTTGCATGGAAGCACGCCCCCGGCGACGGGGGAGTTGCCGGCACTTCCCTGCGCGTCGGCGGTCGGGGACGCTTCCCCGGCTGAAGGCTCCTAGTTCAGACGGACGATCTCCTTTTCGGAGTCGGCGTAGCCGTTTACGTCGTTTAAGTCTGCCTCTTGCAGAACTCCGGCGGCTTGCTTCAGGCGCAGGAGGTTGAGCACATAGTTGTAGCGGGAGTCGGCGTAGTCGAATTGGGAGCTGAAGAGGCGGTTTTGCGCTTGCAGGACCTCGACGATGTTGCGGGTGCCCACTTCGTAGCCGGTCTCGGTGGCTTCGAGCGCCGACTGCGCCGAGCGAATGGCCTTGAGGCGGGCTTCCACTCTTGCCACGTCGGTTTGCACGGCGCGGAAGAAGCTGCGGGTATCTCTGGTGACGGTGAGTTCCTGCTGGATGAGTTGCTGTCGCGCCGCCGTGACTTGGTGCCGTGCCTGGCGGAAGCGGGAGTGGGTGGCGCCGCCGGCAAACAGCGGCAGGCTGAAATTGAGTCGATAGGAGGTGTCGTTGGTGTCGAGGTCCACCGGCGTGCCAAAGAAGGATCGGTCCGACGTGTTGGCGTTGTAGGAGACGCTGGCGTTCACCGTCGGCAGGTGCCCGGCGAGCCGCGCCCGCAAAGCCCGTTCGGCAGACCTGAGGCCCGCCTGCGCCGAGCGGATCAGGAAGTTGGTGGCAAGCGCAGTCTCCACCCACTGTTCCTCGTTCGCCGGTGCCGGATCGACGATGGGCAGTTCGTCGGCAAGGTCCAGCACGGACTCATAGGAAAGTCCGGTGAGAGTGCGCAGGCCCTCGAAGAAGATGTCGTGATCGCCCTCCGCCTGGATGCGGTTGACGATCGCGGCGTCGAGTGCCGCCTGCGAGTCGAGCACGTCGGTGATGGCCACGAGGCCGACGTCGAAACGCTGCTGCACCTGTTCGAGCTGACGCCGCGCCGCGTCCTCGGCGGCCCTGGTGGACACGAGCCGCGCATGAACCCGCAGCACGGCGAGATAGGTCTGTGCAACCCTGGTGATGAGGTTCTGCTCGGCATTGGCGAAATCCCATTCGGCGCGGGTGGCGCCGGCGCGGGCGCTGAAGTAGTCGTACCAGCGCGACGCGTCCACCAAGGTTTGATTCAGCGACAGCGAATAGCCCTCCGAGGACGACTCCTGCTCGCGGGTGACAATGCTGAAAGTGTCGAAGTCCACGGTCTGGGTCTCGCCAGAACTGCGCGTGGCGCTCGAACCGGCACTCACGTTCGGCAGCAGGCCCGCCCGCGCTTGCGGCACGCTTTCGCGCTGGGCGAGGTAGTTTGCCTTGGCGACGCCGACGACAGGATCGTTCGCTTTCGCGTCGGCATAGACTTGGGCGAGGTCCGCCGCCACCAGCGGACGGGCGGCCAGCGCTAGCAGGAGCACCAGCGGGGCGACATGCATACGGCTCGGTTTCATCTTGTGCTGTTCCCTTCTGTGGCTTTGGTTGGCCGGGTATCCCCCCGCTTTCGCGGCAATCGCCTGGAGCCCCCTCATCGCGGAACCCTGCTGCTCGCTGTGTCCTCGCGCCACGCCCCGGCGCAAGCGGGCGGAGCATAGCAGGCGTGACTCCCGAGCATGGGCGACGCCTGTGCCCCGGCAGTGTCTCACTTTGGCTTGTGCAGTGTCTGGCGCCGTCCTCCGGAGGGAGGGCGTCCCGCGCTGAGAAAGTCCATGTTCAGGTGGCGGTTGGCCTCGTGTCTGGCACCGTCATCGGGGGGAGGGCGTCCCGCCCTCCATCGCGCAGCAAGGCGCGCAGGGCACTCGCGGCATGTGCAGGGAGGACGCGCCTGACGGCGCGCATGAAGGGCGGGACGCCCTCCCTCCGGAGTGGTCCCGGCAGGCAAATGCGAACGGCCATGCGCCACGTCAGGCAAATTCAAAGTGAGACACTACCTGTGCCCCGTATTGGCTGCCGCGCGCCTTGCGGCGTGTGGAGCCAGGATGCCCGTCTCTCCATGAGAACGTCCGTGGTGCATCCGTGGATGAATGTCGCTGCGACGCCGAAATCGGTTCCCTTCCTTGTCTGACGAGCGTGCGTTTAGAATCCGTCGCGTGCATGTCAAGGGTTCCGGCGTGAAGCCACGGCGCTACAACATCGACCTCGGCTCCCATCTCGCGGAATGCGATGCCAACTATCGGCGTCTGATGGCGCTTGCGCCCTGGCGGCGCGACGGCGAAGACGAGGGCGCGGTGCGCGTGGTGCTCGGCGATGGCGTGCCGGATGTGCTCATCGAAGTGCTGGAGCAAAGTCGCCATACGTCCGTGATCGCCATGCGGCAGCTTTGGTCCGACCAAGGCGCCGAATCGCCGCACGACACCTGCATCAAGGTGCGCGTCTATCACGACGCCAAGTCTGCCGAAGTGATCGAGTTTCACCGCGAGCGCGGCTTCAATGCGGTCTATGACTATCCCAATCGGCGAATGCGGCAGCCGGACGAGAAGGCGCAGATCAACCGATTCCTGAGCGAATTCCTGTCGATCTGCCTGCGCCACGGCATCCGGCGGCCGGTGCCGGCGGTGGTGGGGTCCTGATGTTGCCCGCAGCCATGCTGCGAGACCGGACATGAGCGAGACGGCCCACCAAACCACCGCGCCAGGCGGCTTCAAGGTGTTGCAGGTGACGGACTGCCACCTGTTCGCGTCACCGGAAGGGGAATTGCGCAACATGCGCACCCTCGACACGCTCAACGCCGTGCTGGCACAAGCCAGCCTCGAGGCGCGGCCGGACGCGATCCTCGCCACCGGCGACATCGCCCAACAGGCGCATCCGGCGACGTATGCGACTTTCCTCGCCGCGGTGCGGGCGCGTTTCGATGCGCCGCTCGTGTGCGTGCCGGGCAACCACGACAGCGAGCCCATGCTGTCCTCCGCCCTTCCAGCGGTGCCGGTGACGCTGCCGCTGGCAGGGTACGGAGACGGCAGCGAGGCGGCCAACCGCTGGCGCATCGTCGGCATCGACACCCACATCGAGGGAGAAACAGGTGGTCGCGCGGGCAGCTCGGTGCGCGCCCGGCTTGCCCGCGAGATTGGCGAGGCCAGCGAGCATGTTCTGGTGGCCGGCCATCACGCGCCGATCCCCATCGGCACCGACTGGCTCGATGTGCATCGCATCGAGGATGGCGACGAGTTGCTCGCCTGCCTGGGCGCACAAGGGCCGAGCGACAGCCCCGTGCGGGCCTATGTCTTCGGCCATGTGCATCAGGCGGTGGATGCCGAGCGCGGGTCATTGCGACTTTTGGCGTCGCCTTCTACCTGCTTTCAGTTCACGCCGAAGAGCGCCGGATTCGGCGTCGATGACAAGCCGCCGGGATACCGCTGGCTGACCTTGCATGCCGACGGCTCGCTGGCCACGGAAGTGCGCTGGCTCGACGAGCTGCCAACGACGGACGACTGTTCAACCTAGCCCGCCGAGAGTGAGCGCCATGGCAGAGAGATACTCGGCCGAATCGATCCAGGTTCTTTCCGGTCTGGAGCCAGTGCGTCGGCGGCCGGGCATGTACACCGACACCACGCGCCCGAACCATCTCGTGCAGGAGGTGGTGGACAACAGCGTCGATGAGGTGCTTGCCGGCTTCGGCCGTCGCATCGATGTCGTCGCCTGTGCCGATGGCACGGTGGAGGTGGCCGACGATGGCCGCGGGATGCCGGTGGACGTGCATCCGGAACACGGCCTCACCGGCGTCGAACTGATCCTCACGCGCCTCCATGCCGGCGGCAAGTTCGACGGCGAAAACTATGCCTTCGCCGGCGGTCTGCACGGTGTCGGCGTGTCGGTGGTGAACGCGCTGTCGTCGTGGCTGGAAGTGGAAGTGAAGCGCGGCGGCGTGCGCTACCGGCAGCGCTACGAAAGCGGCGCACCCACCGCGAAGCTCGAACAGATCGGCACGGTGAACCGGCGCGACACCGGCACGCGGGTACGCTTCCTGCCGGACGCCTCGTACTTCGATTCGAGGCGGCTGTCGATGGGGCGGCTCGAGCACCTCTTGCGCGCCAAGGCGGTGCTCTGCCCCGGTCTTGCCGTCACACTCACGGACGGCACGGACGGCGGCGAGGGCAGCACCCAAACCTGGCACTACCAGGACGGCCTCGCCGGTTACCTTCGCCAGGCGCTTGGCGAGTGCGAAGCGGTGCCGGCGGAGCCCCTCACCTGTTCCGCCGAGGGCAGTCACGAGGCGGTGGATTGGGCCCTGCAGTGGGTCACCGACGGCGGCGCAGTGGTGGGCGAGAGCTATGTCAACCTCATCCCCACGCCGCTCGGCGGCACCCATGTCAACGGCCTGCGCAGCGGCCTGCTCGACGCCCTGCGCGAGTTCTGCGAATTCCGCGACCTGTTGCCGCGAGGTGTGCGCGTGGTGGGCGACGACCTGTGGGAGCAATGCGCGCATGTGCTCTCCGCCAAGACCGCCGAACCGCAGTTCAGCGGCCAGACCAAGGAGCGGCTCTCCTCCCGCCAATGCGCGGTGTTCATCTCGGGCATCGCCAAGGACGCCTTCAGCATCTGGCTGAACGAGCACCCTCGCGAAGGGGAACGCCTCGCCGAACTCGCCATCGCCAACGCCCAGCGGCGCGCGCAGGCGAGTCGCAAGGTGGTTCGTCGCAAGGTCACCGCCGGTCCCGCCTTGCCCGGCAAGCTGGCGGACTGTGCCTCGCAGGATGCCGAACGGGCGGAGCTGTTCCTGGTGGAAGGGGACTCCGCCGGCGGCTCTGCGCGCGGGGCGCGGGATCGCGAGTTTCAGGCCGTGATGCCGCTAAGAGGGAAGATCCTCAACACTTGGGAGGTGGACGGCGGCGAGGTGCTGGCGTCGCAGGAAGTTCACGATATCGCGCTCGCCATTGGCGTCGATCCGGGCGTCACGGACCTCTCCGGCTTGCGCTACGGCAAGGTCTGCATCCTCGCGGATGCCGACTCCGACGGTGCCCACATCGCCACCTTGCTGTGTGCGCTGTTCCTGCGTCACTTCCGCCCGCTGGTGGAGGCCGGACACATCTACGTCGCCATGCCGCCGCTGTATCGCATCGACATCGGCAAGGAGGTGCATTACGCCTTGGACGAGGCGGAGAAAGAGGGCGTGCTCGAACGCCTCTCCGCCGAAAAGAAGCGCGCCACACCGGTGGTGCAGCGCTTCAAGGGGCTCGGCGAGATGAACCCGCCGCAACTGCGCGAGACGACGATGGCGCCGGACACCCGCCGCCTCGTGCAACTCGGCATCGACTCGGAAGCCGAGACGCTGGAAGTGATGGACATGATGCTCGCCCGCAAGCGCGCCCCAGACCGCCGCCAATGGCTCGAAGCCAAGGGTGACCTTGCCGTTGCATAGGGCAGCAGGCCTGGTTTCGGGAGGGCACTGGCGGCGAGGGCATCCTGCCCTCGCGCCCAAAGGGCCCTCGACATGGCAGGGCGTGTGCGCCAAGGGAAAAGCTCGCATCGGCATTGCATCGGAAGCCGCATAGGGAGCGTGCATGGAAGTGGCAACCGAACTCGTCAGCGAAACCGAACGGCTGCCGCTGCGCGCCTACACCGAGCGCGCCTATCTCGACTACTCCATGCATGTCATCAACGACCGCGCCCTGCCGCATGTGGGCGACGGCCTGAAGCCGGTGCAGCGGCGCATCATCTATGCCATGTCGCAGCTTGGCCTGTCGGCGGCGGCCAAGTACAGCAAGTCTGCCCGCACCGTCGGCGAGACCCTCGGCAAGTACCACCCCCACGGCGACGCCGCCTGCTACGAGGCGATGGTGCTGATGGCGCAGCCGTTCTCCTATCGCTATCCGCTCATCGACGGCCAGGGCAACTGGGGGGCGCCGGACGATCCCAAGTCCTTCGCCGCCATGCGCTACACCGAGTCACGGCTGGCGCCCTTCGCCGAACTGCTGCTCTCGGAGGTGGGGCAGGGCACGGTGGATTTCGCGCCGAACTTCGACGGCGCCATGCAGGAGCCCGTGCTGCTGCCGGCGCGGGCGCCGCTGGTGCTTCTGAACGGCGGCGCCGGCATTGCAGTGGGCATGGCCACGGACATTCCGCCGCACAACATGCGCGAGGTGGTGGCCGCCTGCACTCACTTGCTGGACCATCCTTCCGCGACGGTGGATGACCTGCTCGAACACATCGAGGGGCCCGACTTCCCCACCGGAGGGGCCATCATCACCGCCCCGGAACAGATGCGCGAGGCGTATCAGACCGGTCGCGGCTCGGTTCGGGCACGGGCGCAGTACGGCCGCGAGAACGGCGATGTGGTGATCCATGCGCTGCCCTATCAGGTCTCGCCGTCGAAGGTGCTGGAGCAGATCGCCGGGCAGATGCAGGCGCGCAAGCTGCCGATGCTGGCGGACTTGCGGGACGAATCCGACCACGAGAATCCCATGCGTCTGGTGTTGACGCCGCGCTCGAATCGGGTGGATGTCGAGCGGCTGATGAGCCATCTGTTCGCCACCACGGACCTCGAGCGCAGCTATCGGTTCAACTTCAACGTCATCGCCCTCGACCGCCGCCCCCGGGTAATGGACCTCAAGGAGCTTCTGGGCGAATGGCTGAAGTTTCGGCTGGAAACCGTGCGCCGGCGAATCGCCCACAGACTGGCGCGCATCCGCGAGCGCCTGCATGTGGTGGATGGCCTGCTGGTCGCCCATGCAAACCTCGATGAAGCGATCCGCATCGTCCGCGAAGAGGAACGCCCCCGCGCCAGGCTGATGGAGCGGTTTGATCTTTCCGAAGCCCAGGCGACGGCCATCCTCGATCTGCGCCTGCGTCAGCTTGCCCGACTGGAAGAATCGCGCCTTCTGGCCGAGAAGGAGGAGCTTGAAGCGGAGGCGACAGACCTTGAGACCACGCTCGGCTCCGAGGGGCGCATGAAGACTCTCGTCAAGCGGGAGCTGACGGCGGACTCCGACAAGTACGGCGACGACCGTCGCTCCGTGATCGGCGAGGTGCCGGAGGCGCGGGCCCTCACCGAGGAGGACCTCATCGTCAGCGAGCCGGTCACGGTCATCCTGTCGGAGAAGGGCTGGGTGCGCTCCGCCAAGGGGCACGAGGTGGATCCGGCCACGCTTTCCTACCGCACCGGCGACAGCCTGGGCGCCTTCGAACGCGGTCGCAGCAACGACACCTGCATCTTCTTCGACTCCACGGGACGTGCCTACCAGGTGCCGCCGCATACGCTGCCGTCCGCCCGCGGCCAGGGCGAGCCGCTCACCGGCCGCCTCAATCCCCCATCCGGCGCCCGCTTCGTGGGCCTGGCCCTCGGTGACAGCGAGGCGCGAGTCGTGCTCGCCAGCGATGCCGGCTATGGCTTCATCACCCGCATCGGCAACGGCCAGACGCGCAATCGAGCCGGCAAGGCGATGCTCAACGTTCCGAACGAAGCCGCGGCGCTCAGGCCATTGACGCTGGCCGACCACGATCGTCTCGCCGTGGTGACCACCGCCGGCCACCTGCTGGTGTTCCCGCTCGAAAGCCTGCCCGAACTCGTCCGCGGCAAGGGCAGCCGCCTGATCGGGCTTGGCCGTGGCGACAAGGCGGCTCGCGTGGTGGACATCGCCGCGCTGCGGCCCCGAGCTCGCCTGATCGTCTTCGCCGGCGAGCGCCACCTGACGCTGAAGGGGTCGGGGCTGGAGGCCTATGGCGGCGAGCGGGCGCGAGTGGGCAAGCAGCTGCCGCGGGGGTTTCGGCGAGTGGACGCTCTTGGCAGCTCCGACTGACGGGCCCTAGCAGCCTGTCGGACTTCGGACGGCGCAAGCTGGCCGAATGCCGACAGGGTGACAGGACGGCTTGGGCTGGGGCAGGAAGCGTTGCCGAAAGGCAACGCTTCTTGTGGCGCTAACGGTGAACGCCCGCTCGATCAGCGGCGGTGGAGCGATCTATCCCTTCGAAGAGCGAGGACCGCTCCGCCGAAGGGGCGCGCATCGACCTTCCGCAAGGGAGGTGATACCTGTAGCCAGCGCTGTGGGGGCCCCTTCCTGTCGCTCCCCGCTCCGGGGAGTCGAAGAGCGCGCAAGCGTTCTTTGAAAGGGGGGAGCGGCGCCGCAGCCTCGCCCCAATCCCCGTCAGGCTGGCTGTAGGGGCCTCTGGACGGAGCGGACCTGTTCGTCGAGCAGGGTGCGGTAGGCGCCGGCGGCGGCGCGGACGATGCGGCAAGGCGCGAGAGTGACCGACAGCGTCTGGGTTGCGAGCGTGTCCAGCGGCGCCAGTTGCAGCCGCTCCGGTCGTTTGATGGCGCGATGCGCAGCGTTGCCGATGGCAAGATCGCCGGACGGCGCAAGCGCGGAGAGCAGGATGGCATCGCGGGTCTGGGCCGACTCCGCCAGTTCTTCGGCGCCGGCGTACCACGGCGCAACGGAAAGCCCGTAGCGAAAGATCGGCGCCTCCCGCCCAGCCCCGGCGCGCCGCCGCATGGCCTCGAACAGGCTCTGCGTCAGCAGCGCGCCGCACACGGCTTCAAAGGCGCGATCTGGCTGCCCCAGGTCGTCAAAGGCCAGCAGGATGCCCGCCTCGGCGTGCTCGAAGGCGCGGCCACCGTAGAGCGCCACAACGCGCTCGGCGATCTTCAAGCCCTCGTCCAGCACCGCGGCGCGGCGTTCATGCGTCAACACTGTGCGGTTGAAGAGATTGACGACCAAGAGGAAGGAGCCGATGGGCGGCGGCGCGCGTTCGTGCTTGCCCTCCCGCGCCAGCACATAGCAAGCCGGCACCGCGATCAGGAAGGCCACGAGCCAGGCGGGCCAGGCGGTGGCCGCCGCATCCGCCAACGAAGGGCGGAACCGCGACGGCTCCAACACGACCCGCACGTGGCCGGCGACGGTGTCCTCCACGCTGATGGGGCCGCGCCACACCTGCCCTTCATCGGTGCTGCCGGTGTTGCCTGCGGCGGCGAGGAGGCGATCGTCGATGGCATGGATCGTGATGCTGCGCACTTCGTCGAACGCGGCCATGCGATTGGTGAGGGTGCCGAGGCCAATGCTGTCCTGCCGCAGCACCGGTTCCGCGGCGAGGAAGGCCACTTCCCGTGCCATGGTCTCGCCGAAGCGCGCGAGTTCCGCTTCCTGTCGCGACGAACCCAGGTGCCAGGCCGTGGCCGCGGCAAGGCCGGCGAAGACAAAGCCCACCGCCCCCGCCAGCGCAGCTTGCACAGGCACCGTCGCGCGCAATCGCGCCGCCGCCGCCAATGACGCCAAGGTAGAGATGGAGCCTCCCGAAGACCGGAGCAACCGCGCCGCGCCACACGGGGGTTGCATCCCCAAAAAGATGCAGCTCCAAGGCTGCCACAATGTCCCGATTTGCGATGCCGTCCTGGCGGGCGACACAGCCAGCGCAGTAGCGTGCGCTACATGCGGAGTATAAATCCGTGGGGGCGTCGAAGTCCGAGGACAGCAGTGCTTCTTGTGGCGCTGGCAGCCTGTCGGACTTGGGGCGCAGATTTTACAATGGCGTCTTCCGAGTCGATGGGGGTTGGGGCAGATGCCGAAGTTCCTGCAGCGGGACCGATCGCAGCCTTTTCTGCTGCCGCCGGACATGCGGGACTGGCTGCCGGCCGACGACCTGGCGCATTTTGTGCTGGAGGCGGTGGAGCGGGTTCCGATGGATTCGTTCCAGGTGAACGAGCGCGGCACGGGGTCGGCGCAGTGCCACCCGCGGACGATGCTGGCGCTGCTGGTGCACTGCTGCGCGAACGGGATCTTCGGCTCGCGCCGGATCGAGCGCGCGGACTCGGAGCGTGCGGAGTGCGAGCGCAAGGTGGAGGCTCGGGAGCAGCGCGAGGGGAGGCCGATCAAGGCGCCTGCAGAGGAGCCGCGGGACGAGGAGCGGATCAACCTGACGGACGCCGACAGTTCGCCGATGCGCAAGAGCAGGCACCACGAGTGCCGCCAGGCGTGCAACGCCCAGGCGGCGGTGGACGCGGACGGCAGTCGGCTGGTGCTGGGTTCGCGGGTGAGCGTGAGCGCGAGCGACCGCAACGAGCTGGTGGCGGACGTGGATTCGATGCCCGGCGCACTCGGTTCGCCGGATCGGGTGCTGGCGGACGGCGGCTGCGCGACGGGCAGCGAGGTTTCGGAGCTGGAAGGGCGCGGCGTGGAGGTGCTGGTGGCGACCGGGGCGGAAGGCGGACGGCGCCGGCACGACTTTCGGCCGGAGCCGCCGCCGAAGCCGGCGAAGGAGCCTCGGGCGGAGTGGATCAAGGCGATGCGGGAGAGGATGGAGCTGCCGGAGAACCGGGCGCACTGCCGCTTGCGCAAGCATGCGGTGGAGCCGGCGTTCGGGATCGTGAAGCAGGCGATGGGCTTTCGGCAGTTCCCGCTGCGAGGCGTCGAGAAGGTGGAGGGCGAGTGGAAGCTGGTGACGCTGGCCTGCAGCAGCCGACGCCTGCACAGGCTGATGTTGGCCTGACGGGGTCATGGGGGGGCGAACTCGGCGTGTTGGAGGCCGCTGCAGGGGTCGGAAAGGCCCTCTGGACCCCCATCGGCGGCCGATGGCGGGATGCGACCCCCGCTTCAGCGGCAACGACCCATCCGAACAGCCACAGGGGGCATCGTTCAAGCGGGCGCCAAGCCCCTTCCGCGGACGCTCGCCGCGCCAAAGTCCGACAGGCTGCTAGCCATGAATCAACGTCCCAACCCCCCCATCCGTCAGCACCTCGAGCAGTACCGCGTGCGGCACGCGCCCGTCGATGATGTGGGCGCTGTGTACACCCGAGTCCACCGCCGAGATGGCGCAGTCCACCTTGGGCAACATGCCGCCCTCGATGGTGCCGTCGGCGATGAGGGCGTCGACGACGCTTCGATCCAGGCCTGTCAACGTGTTGCCTTCGCCGTCGAGCACGCCTGGCGTATTGGTGAGCAGGATGAGCTTTTCCGCGCTCAGGTGCCCTGCCACTGCGCCGGCGACGAAGTCGGCGTTGATGTTGTAGGACTCGCCGTCCGGGCCCACGCCCACGGGCGCGATGACGGGAATGAAGTCGCGGGCGATGAGGGCGTCGAGCAGTTCCGCATTCACCTCCGCGACCTCGCCCACGTGGCCGATGTCGATGATCTCCGGCACGCCAATCTCTGCGCTTGTCGTGTGCGCGGAAGCCACCTGTGGTTCCTCGGAGCCCTGTCCCGCGCGGGACACCAGCGTCAGCTTGCGGGCGCGGATCAGTTCGCCGTCCTTGCCGGTGACACCCACCGCCTTGCCGCCGGCGGAGTTGAGCAGCGACACGATGTCCTTGTTGACGAGGCCGCCGAGTACCATCTGCACCACATCCATGGTGGCAGCGTCGGTGACGCGCATCCCGTCCACAAAGCGGGTGGGAATGCCTAGCCGGTCGAGCAGGTCGCCGATCTGCGGGCCGCCGCCGTGGACGACGATGGGATTCATGCCCACCAGTTTCATCAGCACGATGTCGCGGGCAAAGGCGCGCTTGAGCTCCGCGTTCTCCATGGCGTTGCCGCCATACTTGACGACGATGGTGCTGCCGTGAAAGCGCTGGATGTAGGGCAGCGCCTCGGTGAGCACCAGCGCGGTGCCGTCATGCGACGGATGGGGAATGGCTTCACTCAAGGCGTGTTCTCCTGCCTCGGGGCGTCTCCTGTCTCCGGAGGGAGGACTCTCTACCTGCTTGCGAGGGCGGTTTTGGGGTTGGCGTGGTTGTTTGTTCGGGAGGTTTGCGTGGCGGCTGCCTGCGGCGTGTTCATTCGGGGCGTCGGAGTGCGGGGTTCCGGGGCTGTCGGCTTTCGAGGATGGCGCAGGCGGCTCGGACGATGACGATGCAGTCGGCGACGGTTCGCAGGGCGCGGGCGTCGTGGTGGCCGCGCCGCCTGCGGCCGCAAGTTCACGAGCCATGTTCGCTGGCACTCGCCGGCAGGAAGCGCAACGTCGGGTCCACCGCCAGCAGTTCGCGCTGGAACGTCTGCTGAATGCGCTCCAAGGCGTCGGCGTTGTCGGCTTCGAAGCGCAGGCTCAGCACGGGGCCGGTGTTGGAGGCGCGCACCAGGCCAAAGCCGTCGTCGTGATCGACCCGAATGCCGTCGATCGCGGTGATCGTGCCGCAACCAAGGGATGCTCGGCCAAGCGCCTTGACGATCTCGAACTTGCGTTCATCGGTGGTGGCGATCTTGATCTCCGGCGTTGACGCCCCTCGTGGCAGCGCCGCGAACACCTCGTCGGAGCTCTCCTCGCTTGCGGCCAGCAATTCCAGCGTTCGCGCGGCGGCGTAGATGGCGTCGTCGAAGCCATACCAGCGATCGGCGAAACAGATGTGGCCGGAGAATTCGCCGCCCACGAGCGCGCCGGTTTCCCGGATGCGCGCCTTGATGTGGGAGTGACCGGTCGGGCAGAGGATGGCTTCGGCGCCGGCCGCTTCTGCGACTCGCGCCACGTGGCGACTGCACTTGACGTCGTGGACGATGCGGGCGCCGGGATGCTCGGCGGCGATGGCGCGGATGAAGAGCATGAGCAGCGTGTCGGGCCAGACGATCTTGCCGGCGCTGGTGACGACGCCCAGGCGGTCGCCGTCGCCGTCGAATGCGAGGCCCACGTCGGCGCGGCTTGCGATCACGGCCTCCCTCAGGTCGCGAAGGTTCGCTGGCTCGGCAGGATCCGGGTGGTGGTTCGGGAACGAGGCATCCACCTCTCCGTAGAGCGTTGTCACTTCGCAACCGAGGGCCGTCAGCAACTGCGGCGCAACCAGCCCGGCGACGCCGTTGCCGCAGTCCACCACCACTTTCAACGGACGAGCCCGCGCCGAGCGGGACAAGGTCACGTCCGCCCGCACCCGCTCGAGATAGCTCGGCAGCATGTCGGCGCGCTTGCGCTCTCCCTTGCGCAGTGGCGCGTTCGGTGTCGCGTCGAGCTTCAGGCGCAGCCGCTCGATGCCTTCACCGGCCAGCGTGGCCCCGCCAAGCACCATTTTCAAGCCGTTGTATTCCGGTGGGTTGTGCGAGCCAGTCAGCATGATGCCGGCGCCGGTGCCGATTTCGTGCGTGGCGTAGTAGAGAAGAGGCGTCGGCACGGTGCCGATGTCGATGACATCCACCCCGCCAGCCACCAGGCCCTCAGCCAGGGCATCCACCAGCGCCGGGGTGGAACGACGTCCGTCGCCGCCGATGGCGACACCGGGGCACGATGCAGCTAGCGCCTCTGCCGCGAATGCCGTGCCGATCCGATGCACCACGTCCTCGCTCAGGTTCTCGCCAGCGATGCCACGAATGTCGTAGGCGCGAAAGATCGTGGGGTCCAGGGCGGATGTGCTCATGGATTGGGTTTCGCGGAGCCTTCAGCGTGGGGGTGCGTGTGGGGCTAGATGGGCTTTCGGCGTGGGGTGCGCGCGGGGCTTCCCCTCGCTGCGGGAGTCGGAGTGCCGTGCGGTGTATAGCTCGGCAACCTTGCCGATCACGTCGGTGGCGATGGCGTCCTTCGATGCCTTCGAGAAAGCCTGCTCGCCGCCGTCGTGGATCAGCGTGACGGCGTTGTCCGCGCTGTCGAAACCGATGGCGGCATCGGAAACGTCGTTCACCACGATCACGTCGAGGTTCTTGCGCCGGCGCTTCTCCCGCGCGTGCGACACGGGGTTCTCCGTTTCGGCGGCAAACCCGACACGAAACACGTCCGGCTTGATGGCGGCGGCGCAGGCCACGATGTCGTCGTTCTCTGCCAGCGCAATCGTCGGTGCAGCGCTCTGGCGGCTCTTCTTGATCTTCTGCGTCACGACCTCGGCGGGGCGGTAGTCGGCCACCGCGGCCACGGCGAACAGGATGTTCACGTCCAGGTGATCGAGCACGGCGCGCTGCATCTCGGCCGCCGTGGTCACGTCGATGCGTTGCACGCCGGGCGGCGTTGCGAGGGCCACCGGCCCCGCCACCAACGTCACGTCCGCGCCGGCGCGCTGTGCTGCTGCGGCGAGAGCGAAGCCCTGCTTGCCGGAACTGCGATTGCTGATGAAGCGCACCGGATCGATGGGTTCACGGGTGGGGCCGGCGGTGACCAGTACCCGTGTCCCGGCAAGGCTCGCGCCAGCCCCACTTGCGCCGCCACCGAGAGACCCAAGCACGATGCTGGCGATCTCGACTGGCTGCGTCATGCGCCCCGGACCGAACTCGCCGCATGCCTGCTCGCCGACATCCGGACCGATCAGGCGGACGCCCATCTCCTGGAGCATCTCCACGTTGCGGCGGGTGGCAAGGTGCTCCCACATCTGCGTATTCATGGCCGGCGCCATGAAGACCGGCGCTCGGGTGGCAAGCCAGGTGGCGGTCACCAGATCGTCCGCCATCCCCCATGCCATGCGCGCCATCAGGTTGGCGCTCGCCGGCGCCACCAGCAGCAGGTCGGCCATGCGCGCCAGCTCAATGTGGCCGATGCCGTCGGCCGCTTCCGCATCCCAGATGTTCGACAGCGCAGGCCGTCCGGCCACCGCCTGGAGCGACATGGGGGTGACGAATCTGTGGGCATTGGCTGTCAGCAACGGCACCACTTCGGCGCCGCCGCTACAGAGATGTCGCACAAGCTCCGGGGTCTTGTATGCAGCGATGCCGCCGCCGACGGCAAGTAGGATTTTCTTCGCTTGCATCTGCTCGCCGAAAACCGCCCAAAGTCCGCCGAAAAGCCGAAGAATGCTGGAAAACCGCAACCATATCACGCGAGCCCACAACGGCTTCGCGGAACCCAAGCCACTGGCAACGGGGGATGCATCCGCTCATGCTCCCGCGGCAACGAATGGGAAGGCTCCCCGCCTCCCTGTCGGCAGTGCCGGACGCCCGAAACCGGCGGCGGTGGCAGACCAGCCGCGGGAGCGAGCGTTGCGCGGCGATGCCTCGCATCTGCGCGACGCGGAACTGGTGGCGCTGCTGCTGCGCACCGGCCACGCGGGCCAAGATGCCGTGGAGATGGCGCGCGACTTGCTGCTGCGGTTCGGCGGCGTGCGGGGGCTCTTGAGCCAAGACGCCTCGACGCTGAAGTCCGTGACCGGTCTCGGTGGCGCGAAGGTCGCGGGCCTGCTCGCCGTGCGCGAGCTTGGCAAGCGCTTCGAGCGCGAAGGCTTCCGCAAGCGCCGCCTCATCCGCGGCGCCGAGGAGGCGCGTCGCTATCTCTATCTGCACACCGCGGGGATGGAGCGCGAAGTCTTCGGCGTGCTGCTGCTCGATGCCCGCAACCGATTGCTGGCGACGGAAGACCTGTTCTGGGGCTCGGTGGATCGTTCGATCGTCTATCCCCGCGAGGTGCTGAAGGCCTGCATGAAGCGCAACGCCGCCGCCATCGTGCTCTACCACAACCACCCATCCGGCACCGCCGAGCCCAGCGCCGCAGACCGGCACATCACGCACCGCCTGAAGGCGGTGCTCGACGAGGTGGACGTGCTGCTGGTGGACCACGTGATCATCGGCGCCGAGGGCGTGGTGTCGATGGCGGAGAGGGGGATGCTTTGACGCCTGGCTTTGACGCCTGGCTTTGACGCCTGAGATGACTTGAGTAATGCGAAAGATTGAGCGGAAAGTCCTGCGAAAAACGTCGCGCGGACCGGAGCGGTCGGTGAGCTGGTAAGGATTACGTTACCGGTCGGGAGCCGGGATCTGGCGGGATCAAACGGGATCTGGCGGGAGCGCCGCGCAGCAAAGGCCCGGTGCTGCTCGGTACGCCAATTGGGGGGGGACGGGCGAGTCAAGGGGGGGGTCGCCGGGTTGTCGCGGACGCCGCGGTCAGCGCAAGCCGGCCTCCTCGCTCACTGGACCGTGCCCGGCTCCAGCGGCCGCCCGATCCAGGGGGTGGGCTCGACGCCGGCGAGCGAGTCGGGCAGTTCGGGGTCTGGCACGTTGTTGTCCCGGATGCCGAAGATGAGCGCGAGGAAGTCGGGGGCGCTGTGGGCGGGGTCGCGGAGCGTGACGTGGATGGCCACGTCCGAGAGCCGCACCGGCGCGGGCCTGGCCAGCGTCTCCCGGAGCCACTGCACGTCCCAGTGGTCGCCGTCCACCGTGCCGGCCTCGTCGTCCCAGACGATGGTGCGGAGCTCGCGGCCGCGCATGACGTCCTGCATCTTGATGGCGTGCCGCACGGATCCCCCTGTGCGCGCGAATCAGGGATCGTAGTCTAGCAGCACGCCGATCAAGAGATCGAGAAAGCCCGGATCCTCGCGCGCCATCTTCGGCAGCAACTCTTCCCGTCCAGCGCCGACAGCGCCTGGTGCTTCTTCATGCCGGTCACCGCTGTCAGCTCACTCAATCCCCGGCTTTGGCGCCCCAAGTATGTGCGTGAGATGCCGCGCCTCGCCGGCAAGGGGACGCCCTCGGTCTTCACCCCCCCTCTTCGCCGCGGGCTCGCCGTGTCACCCCAGGCTTGACAACGTTGTCGCTTATGGACGATAAAGGCAGTGACAACGTTGTCACCCGCAGTGTCGTCGTGCCGAACAGGGCGTTTGGTGGAGGTCACCGGTCGTGTGCGGTCAGGCTTTGGCATGGTTGGCAGCGGGGCACGAAGGAGAGGCGGATGCCAAGCGACATGTTCAAGAAAACCCCGATTGCGTCGGCCGTTTCGCTCGTGATTGCGAGCACTTTGGCTTCGGCGCAGCAGGAGCAGTCGGCTGGAACGGAGGATGCCGCGCTGCCGGGGCCGGTCGAGGAGATGATCGTCGTCGGCTTCCGCCAGAGCCTGAAGGAGTCCATGGACCTCAAGCGGGCTCGCGATGGCGTGGTGGACGCCATCACCGCCGAAGACATCGGCGACTTCCCGGACAGCAACCTCGCCGAGTCGCTGCAGCGGATCACGGGCGTATCCATCGACCGCGAGCGCGGCGAAGGGGCGCGGGTCACCGTGCGGGGCTTTGGTCCCGACTTCAACCTCGTGCTTCTCAACGGCCGCCAGATGCCCACCTCCAGCGGCCTCGGTCGCTCGTTCGACTTCGGCAATCTCGCCTCCGAAGGCATCAGCGCCGTCGAGGTGTACAAGAGCGGCCAGGCGGACGTGCCCACCGGCGGCATCGGCGCGACGATGAACGTGCGCACCACCCGGCCCCTCGACGCCCCCGGCAGGAACTTCACCGCCGCGGCGAGCGGCCTGCACGACACCTCCACCGAGGGCGGCAGCGGGTTCACGCCGGAGATCTCGGCGCTCTTCTCCGACACCTTCGCCGACGACCGCGTGGGCATCGCCCTGAGCGTGGTGCGGCAGGACCGCAACAACGGCGCCAACACCGCCAGCGTCGGCGGCTGGCGCACGTTCCCCGGCGAGGTGGACAACTGCTGGTGTGGCCAGGGGCCGTCGGAATGGGGCGGAATACCGCCGGCCACCGATCCGGACCAGGTGAACCGCCCGGGGCCCGGCGACCTCTACTCGGTGCCGCAGAGCATCGGCTACGAACTGGCCGAGTACGAGCGTCTGCGCACCAACGGCCAGCTCACGCTGCAGTGGCAGGCCACCGAGACCCTGGTGGCCACCCTCGACCACGCCTTCTCGGAGGTGGAGCTCGACCGCACCTACAGCAATCTCTCGGCCTGGTTCAACTTCGGCGCCCAACAGACCGTGTGGAACGACGGCCCGCAGGCATCGCCCCGGGTCTACACCGAGAACCTGGCCGGCAGCGACTACTCGATGGGCGGCGGCCTCGACGCATGGCGGGCACGCAACGGCGCCACCGGCATCAACCTGCTCTGGGACGCCACCGACAGGCTCACCCTCGAGTTCGACCACCACGACTCCACCGCCGAACGCTCGCCCAACAGCCCGTTCGGCGACTCCGCGCTGCTCTCCACGGCGGCGTTCACGCGAGACCGCACCACCGGCTACTTCGGCCACGAACTGCCGGTGCTGGAACTGACTCTGCGCAACCCGCTGTCGCCTCAGGACATGATCGTCACGGGCAGCGTATTCCAGAACAATTTCTCCAAGATGGGCATTGACCAGACGCGCCTCGACGGTCACCACGACTTCGACGTGGGCGTCATCGAGAGCATCGACTTCGGCATCCAGCTCACCGAGGTGAACAACCGCTCGGCAGGTTCGGTGGTGCAACGGGATGCATGGGGCGGGGTGACGCAACCTGGCGCCATTGCCGACCTGTTGACGCCCGACTCCGCTGCGGATGCCTTCGACCAGATTCCCGGCGGTGACGACTCTCGCCGGCAAACCGGCTTCTTCCGCTTCGACATGGCAGAGCTCGTGGCCCGCACCGAGGCGCTGATGGCGTCCGGGGACGCGACCACCTTCCAGCTCGCCGACATGGGCGACTGCGGCACGGGGCTGTGCATCTCCAGCAGGTTCACGTCGGACCGGCGCACCGTGGAGGAATCCACCGCGGCGCACGTACAGGCCAACCTGGCGTGGGATTGGGGAACGATGCCGGTTGGGCTGCGGCTGGGCTTGCGCTACGCGGACACCGATGTTTCCTCCGAAGCGCTCTCGCCAGCCTATACCGCCATCAACTGGGTGGCTGGCAACGAACTCACCGCCATTCAGGCGGATCCTGAGTTCACGCAACTCTCCGGCAGCTACGACCTGCTGCTTCCGAGCATCGACTTCCGCATGGAACTCACCTCCGATGTAGTGTTCCGGTTCTCCACCAGCGAGACAATGACCCGGCCCAACTACGGCGACATCCAGGGCGGCCAGACCGTCAACTCGCTGGTGCGCATCGACGGCGGCACCGGCAACCGCGGCAATCCGGGCCTGCTGCCCTTCGAGTCGCAGAACTACGACCTGTCGTTCGAGTGGTACTACAACGACGACAGCTACGCCGCCCTTGGCTACTTCATGAAGGACGTGGACAACTTCATCGGCACGGCGTCGGTGGTGGAGACCACCTTCGACCTGCCGCATCCGGGCCTCGGCCCCCTCGCCGACGAGGCCCGGGCCGCCACGGGAAGCTCCGACTCGGGCGTGCTCTACACGTGGATTCTGGAGAATCGCGCCGACGCCGCCGGGGTTGATGCCGCGAACGGTGTCATCTCGGGCGTGGCCGGCCGCGACCCTGCGGCGCCGTTCAACCTGACTGTGCCGGTGAACATCGAGAAGGCGACCATGACGGGCTGGGAGGTGGTGGTCCAGCACAACTTCGGCGACACCGGCTTCGGCGTCATCGCCAACGCCACCATCGTCGACGCGGACGTGGGCTACGACAATTTCAGCCTGGCCCAGCAGTTCGTGCTGACGGGCCTCAGCGACTCCGCCAATCTGATCGCCTTCTACGACAGGGACGGCATCAGCGTTCGCCTGGCATACAACTGGCGCGACGACTTCCTCGCCGGCACCGGGCAGAACAACGTGGGCGCCGGGCCGCCGACCCACGTGGGGGCCTATCAGCAGCTCGACCTGAGCGCGAGCTACTGGCTCACGGAGAACATGCAGCTCTACGTGGATGCGCTGAACATCAACAACGCCACGACGCATGTCTTCGGCCGCGACTGGATGCAGACGCTGTTCGCGGCGCAGGCCGGGCCGCGCTACAACTTTGGCTTCCGCTACAAGCTATAGGTTGTAGGCGGGGCTGGCGCCACAAGAACCGTTGCCTTTCGGCAACGCTTCCTGCCCCAGCCCAAGCCGTCCTGTCACTCCCCCCTTCGGGGGAGTCGAAGAGTCTCCTGGCTTCTTGGAAGGGGGCAGGCGGCGCCCATGCATTCGGCGAAAGGCCCCCAACAGCGGTCAAGGCCCATCCTGCAGAGGAGTGCGTATGATCGGCACTCATGGAGACGCGGGCCGGGCACCTTAGCTGCGGGGCGCATGAGGCAGGCATGGATCGGGCTACCCGGAAGGTTGTGATCGTCGGCGGCGGCACGGCTGGCTGGATCGCCGCCAATTGCATCGCCGCCGAATGTCGCCACTGGCAGAGCCCCGTGCAGGTGGTGCTGGTCGAAGCCCCCGACATTCCCACCATCGGCGTCGGCGAAGGCACCTGGCCGTCCATGCGCCGGACCTTGCAGCGCATCGGCATCGACGAGGACGAGATGCTCCGTGCCTGCGGTGCGAGCTTCAAGCAGGGCACGCGCTTTCTCGACTGGTCGGGGCGTGGCGAGGCGGATGAATACATCCATCCGTTCAGCCTGCCGGTGGAGTATGCGACGGTGAACCCTGCGCGCTATTGGCTCGGCGAGCGGCCAGACGTGCCGTTTGCGCGCTTCGCGACGCCCCAGGTTGCCGCAATTGACGCCGGCTTGGCGCCCAAGGAGGCGTCGGCGCCGCAGTACGCATTCGCCTTCAACTACGGCTATCACCTCGATGCCGGCAAGTTCGCGACACTGCTCGGGCGCTATGCCACGGGCCGCCTTGGGGTGCAGCATGTGGCCGGCAGGGTCGAAGGCATCGACTCCCGCGACAGCGGCGACATCGCCGCGGTCGCCCTCGACACCGGCGTTCGCGTGGCGGGGGACCTCTTCGTCGATTGCACCGGCCAGCGCGCCGTGCTCATCGGTGGCCACTACGGCCGCCCGTTCGTGTCGGCACGAGACGTGCTCTTCAACGACCGCGCCATCGCCGTGCAGGTGCCGTACGAGACGCCCGACGCCGCCATCGCCTCGGCGACGCTGGCGATCGCGCAGCCAGGCGGCTGGATTTGGGACATCGGCCTGCAATCCCGGCGCGGTCTTGGCCACGTGTACGCCAGCGACCACACCGACGAGAGCGCGGCCCGCCATGCGCTTGAGGCATACGTCGCCCGAACCTCGCCGACCGTCGATCCCGACTCCTTGAGCTATCGCAGCATCGCCTTCGAGCCCGGCTATCGCGAGACGCCCTGGCATCGAAACTGCGTCGCCCTGGGCCTGTCGGCGGGATTCGTCGAACCCCTTGAAGCATCGGCGCTGGCGCTGATCGAGCAGTCGGCGGCCATCGTCGCCGAGCAATTGCCCCGGCACCGGCAGGTGATGGACGTGGTGGCGCGGCGGTTCAACGAGCGGATGCGCTACCACTGGGCCCGGATCGTCGAGTTCCTCAAGCTGCACTACGCCACCAACGCCCGGCGGGAGCCGTACTGGCAGGCCCATCGCCGCCGGGCCACCTGGCCCGCCAGTCTGGACGACAAGCTGCTGCTGTGGCAGCAACAGCCGCCGTGGCACGACGATGCGCCCCGCGTCGACGAGCTGTTCCCGTCGGCGAGCTATCAATACGTGCTCTACGGCATGGGCTTTCGCCCGCGCCATGCTGGCAGCGACTCGCCGTCCTATCGGGCGATGCGGGCGCAGGCAGATCAAGCGTTCCATGCGAGCCGCGCCAAGGCGGTGCAGGCGCAGCGGATGCTGCCGCGCAATCGAGACCTCCTGCAGGCCATCGCGGCGAGGGGCGGGGGGCGTGCCAACGGTGCCTGACTACGCCCTCCTCAACAACGTCGATCATCAGGACGTGAAGATCATCACCGAGCGTTCGGCGCGCTACGGCGACGACATCATGCTGGCGACGGCGTTCACGTTCGAGTTCCGCAACGTGCAGGCGCACTACCCGATCCTGTTCCAGCAAAGCGCGCCGGGCGACTACTACCCCGTGGCTCTGTTCGGATTCGAGCGGGGGGAGAACCTCTTCCTTGGCGACGATGGCTGGCAGGCGCCCTACATCCCGGCGATGGTGCAGCGGGAGCCGTTCCTCATCGGCTTCGGCGAATCGGGTGCGTCCGGCGTTGCCGAACGCACCCGCATGTTGTCCCTCGACCTGGAGCATCCTCGGGTGAATACCGAAGTGGGGGAGCCGCTGTTCCAGCCCTTGGGGGGAAGGACGCCTTTTCTCGAAAACGCCGCCAACCTGCTCGAAACCATCTATGCCGGCATCAACCACAGCAAGGCCTTCTGCGCCGTTCTGGCGGAGCACGGGCTGCTCGAGGCCGTCACCTTCGAGATCGAGCTGAACGACGGCTCTCGCAATCAGTTGCTGGGCTTTCACTGCGTGGCGGAAGAGAAGGTGCAGGAACTCTCCGGCGAGGTCCTGGGGGAGTTCAACGCGAGTGGCTATCTGATGCCGCTCTTCATGGCGCTGGCATCCCTCGCACGCATTCAGGCCCTGGTGGAGCGCAAGAACCTGGCTGTGAAGCAGGAGGCGGTGGCTTGAGCTGGTTGGCGGGCGTGACGCCGGTTCGGCTACAGGACTGCGGCGGCGGTGCGGCGGGCGCGGGCATCCCGCCGGAGGTGTTCGACGCCGATGAACCGGTGCATCTTCCGGGGCTGGTGGCGGATTGGCCGGCGGTGGCGCAATGCAGCGCCTCGATCGACTCGGCAGCCAGGTATCTCTCGCGGTTCTGGAGCGATCGACCGGTGACGGTCTATGTTGGCGACGCTGTCGTCGATGGCCGCTTCTTCTACAACGACGACTTCACCGGCTTCAACTTCACGAGCGGCAAGGCCACGGTGCCGCAGGTGCTGTCGCGCCTGGCCGATGCGAAGCGCGAGGATCGGCTCGCCACTATCTATGTGGGCTCGACGCCCGTGGACAGCCTGCTGCCCGGCTTCTCCGCCGAAAACCATGTCACGCTGCCTCAAGACGACGCGCTCGCGAGCTTCTGGCTCGGTAGCCGCGCCCGCATCTCCGCCCACTACGACTTTCCGGACAATCTCGCCTGCGTCGTGGCTGGCGAGCGGCGCTTCGCGCTGTTTCCACCGGAGCAGATCGACAATCTCTATGTGGGGCCGGTGGATCGCACCCCGTCCGGGCAGGCGATCAGTCTGGTGGACTTCGGGGAGCCGGATCTAGCCCGCCATCCCCGCTTCCGGGAAGCGATGCAGCACGCAAGGACCGCCGTGCTGAAAGCCGGCGATGCCATCTTCATCCCCAGCATGTGGTGGCACCATATCGAATCGCTTGCAGGCTTCAATCTGCTCGTCAACTATTGGTGGTGTACTTCGCCGGCCGCGCTTGGGGCGCCGTCGGACGCCCTGATGCACGCGATGCTCGCCCTGCGCGATCTGCCGCCACGCCAACGGGAAGCGTGGCGGGGCCTCTTCAACCACTACGTATTCGATGCCGACGAGTCGGTCCACGAGCACATTCCCGCGGCCGGCAAGGGATGCCTCGCACCGCTCAACGACGCCGGCGCCAAGCGCCTGCGCGCGACACTGCTGAATCGACTGAATCGGTGAGGCGTCGGCAACCCTCGGAGGAGACGGATCGGTGCAGCACAGGAAGATCCACAAGGTCGTGATTGCCGGCGGCGGCACTGCCGGCTGGATGGCCGCGGCCTCGCTTGCCAAGCTGCTCGGCAAGACCCTCGACATCACCCTGGTGGAGTCGGACGAGATCGGCACGGTGGGCGTCGGCGAGGCCACCATCCCCACGCTTCTCACTCTGCACGAGCTGCTGAAGGTGAAGGAGCAGGACTTCGTGCGGGCGGTGCAGGGCACCTTCAAGCTCGGCATCTCGTTCGAGAACTGGCGCGACCTCGGCAAGAACTACATCCATTCGTTCGGCTGGACCGGAAGGGATAGCTGGGCGGCGGGCTTCCAGCACTTCTGGCTGAAGGGACGCCGCATGGGGATCGCCGAGGAGTTCGGCGAATACTGCAAGGAGTGGCTTGCGGCCAGGCAAAGCCGCTTCGCCGTGCTGCCGAGCCAGGGGCTCAACTATGCCTATCACTTCGACGCCTCGCTGTATGCAAGGTTCCTTCGCGCGATGGCCGAAGAGCACGGCGCGGTGCGGCAGGAGGGGCGCATCCAGGCGGTTGAGCAGGATGCCGAGACCGGCTTCATCACCGCCCTGCAACTGCAATCGGGGCGGCGCATCGAGGGCGACCTCTTCATCGACTGCACCGGCTTTCGGGGGCTCCTGATCGAAGGTGCGCTGAAGGTGGGCTACGAGGACTGGCGCCACTGGCTGCCCTGTGACCGCGCCGTGGCGGTGCAGACCGAGGCGCTGTCGCCGCCGCTGCCGTACACCCGTGCCATCGCCCGCGGCGCCGGCTGGCAGTGGCGCATTCCCTTGCAGCGCCGGGTCGGCAACGGTGTGGTGTTCAGCACCGAGCATTGGACCGACGACGAGGCGGTGGTGCATCTGTTGGAGAGCGTCGCCGGCGACACGCTCACCGAGCCGAGGGTGATCCGCTTTCGCGCCGGCCAGCGGCATCGGCACTGGCACCGCAACTGCATCGCCATGGGGCTCGCTTCCGGCTTCATCGAGCCGCTCGAATCCACCAGCATCCACCTGATCCAGCGCAGCGTCATCCGACTGATGCAGATGTTCCCCTACGACGGCATCCGCCAGCCGGACATCGACGAGTTCAACAGCCAGATGAAGTTCGAGATCGACAATGTGCGCGACTTCATCATCCTCCACTACCACGTCACGGAGCGGAGCGACACCGACTTCTGGCGCCGCTGCGCGTCCATGCAGGTGCCCGACTCCCTGCGCCACCGCATCGAGCTCTTCCGCCAGGCCGGGCGTGTGTTCAAGGTGCCCACCGAACTCTTCGGCGAGAACTCGTGGATTCAGGTGATGCTCGGTCAAGGACTGGTGCCGGAGCAATACCACCCCATCGTCAACATGATGAGCGACGAGGAACTGGCCACCTTCCTGCGCGGCATCCACGGCAGCGTCGAGGACATGGTGCGCCAACTCCCGGAACATCAGCGCTTCATCGATCACTACTGTCGAGCCTGAGCCTTTGGGCGGGCGCCGTCGCACCTTCTCGGCACGGCCTCCCCCTCCGAAGGGAGGAGTGATGGGAAGGGCCAACCCTTCTCTAAATCTAAAGCGGGGGGTGGGTCCGTGAACGAGTCTCGCCGTGGAGGAGGCCGAAGCGTTGCGCATTGGGACGCGAGGAGCCAGCGAGTCGGGCTGACTGGAGGTTCCTGTGGGCGGGCCGTTGGGCTACACTGACACCGTTGTCACCCGGTCCCTCCCGACGCCATGAAGGAAGCCACCAAGGGCGAGCGCAGGCCCGCTCGCGCCACCATTCGTGACGTTGCGCGTTGCGCCGGGGTTTCCATCAAGACGGTGTCGCGGGTCATCAATCGCGAGGCCAACGTGCGTGCCGCGACGCGGGAACGGGTCATGGAGGCGGTGCAGGAGCTGCAATACGAGCCCAACCCCGCCGCTCGCGGGCTCGCCGGAAGACGCACCTTCTCGATTGGCCTGCTCTATGAGAACCCGCACGAATTCAGCTATGTCCAGCAGATTCTCGACGGCGTGTTCGGGGTCTGCCAGGCGCACGGCTATGCACTGTTGCTGCGGCCGTCGAGCGAGGAACCCGCGGCGGACGACATGGTGCGCTTCCTGACCCAAACCCGGGTCGATGGAATGGTGCTCACGGCGCCCGTTGGCGACCGCCCGGACATCACCGATGCCCTGGCCGAGCGCCAGGTTCCCTTTGTGCAGATTTCGCCGGGCATCACGGACACGCGCTGGACTTCGGTGGGACCAGACGACTTCGCCGGCGGCCGTGCCCTCACGGAGCACCTGCTCGACCTCGGCCATGCGCGCATCGGCTTCATCAAGGGCGATCCGCGCCACGGTGCCGCCAGCGCTCGTCTTGCGGGGCATCTGCGAGCCTTGGGCGACCGCGGCATGGCGGTGGACGAAAGCCTGATCGTGCCTGGGCTGTTCGACTTCGAATCCGGCAAGGAGGCGGCGCACGGGCTGTTCCGGCTGGCGCATCCGCCAACCGCCATCGTCGCCGGCAACGACGACATGGCCGCCGGCGTCATCGTCGCTGCGCGGGAGGCGGGCATCGACTTGCCGGCGGACCTGTCGGTGGCCGGCTTCGACGACTCTCCCACCGCGCTGCATACCTGGCCGCCGCTCACAACCGTACGCCAGCCGATCGTCGAGATCGCCTCGCAGGCGGCCGAATTGCTGCTGGAGTGGATTCGCGGCGAGCGCGACGTGCATGTCCGCAAGACCTTCGACTGCCGGTTGGTGGTGCGGCGGTCCACTTCGGCACCGGGCGCATAGGCGTGTCCAGGAGGCGGCCGCATTGGTCTGTGCCTCCGGGCGCGTCAGCAACACTTGCCCCTGCCGACGCAAGGCTCGCGGCCCACCTTCTCGAACGCCTCTCCCCGGAACAGAAGGTAGGGCAGATGGTGCAGGCCGAGATCGCCAGCGTCACGCCGGCCGAGGCTGGCGCCCTTGCCTTCGGCCTGGGTTCCATCCTCAACGGCGGCGGCAGCGCTCCGGGCGCGAACAAGCATGCCAGCGTCGGCGACTGGCTGGACCTTGCCGATGCCTATCACGCCGCCTCCACCGAAGGGAACGACGGCAGCGGCGTTCCGATCCTGTGGGGCACCGATGCGGTGCATGGACACTCGAACGTGTACGGCGCCACCGTCTTCCCCCACAACATCGGCTTGGGTGCTGTGCGTGACCCGGAACTCATCGCCGCCATCGGCGCCGCCACCGCGGTCGAGGTGGCGGCCACGGGCATCGACTGGACCTTCGCGCCGACGCTGGCGGTGCCTCGGGACGACCGCTGGGGCAGGACCTACGAAGGCTATGCCGAGCATCCCGACATCGTGGCCGAGTACGCGTCGGGCATGGTTGCGGCGCTGCAGGGCATCCCCGGCAAGGACGACTTTCTCGGCCCCGGACGGGTGATCGCCACGGCAAAGCACTTCATCGGCGAGGGCGCCACCCTGGGCGGCCGTGACCAAGGCGAGGTGGATTGCCCGGAAGCGGTTCTCCACGACATTCATTCCGGCGGCCACCGCGCCGCCCTCGCCGCCGGTGTGCAGACCGTGATGGCCGCCTACAACAGTTGGCGTGGCGAGAAGGTGCATGGCCACCGCTACCTGCTCACGGAAGTGCTCAAGGGCGCACTCGGCTTCGACGGATTCGTCGTCAGCGACTGGAACGGCTACCAGCAAGTCGCCGACGATCACGCCAAGGCTTGCGCCGGCGCCGTCAACGCCGGCGTGGACATGCTCATGGTTGGCGAAGACTGGCAGCGCACCTATCACGACCTCTTGCAGCAGGTGCGTGCCGGCATCGTCGCCCAAGCGCGCATTGACGACGCCGTTGCCCGCATCCTGCGCGTGAAGGCAAGAGCGGGACTCTTCCGCAAGGGACCACCGTCAAGCCGCGTTGGCGCTGGCGACGAGGCGGTGGTCGGGCAGGCCGAGCATCGCGCGCTGGCGCGACAGGCCGTGCGCCGCTCGCTCGTGCTGCTCAAGAACGATGGTGTGCTGCCCCTGCGGCGCGACATGCGCGTGTTGGTGGCGGGAGACGGGGCACACAACATTGGCAAGCAATGCGGTGGCTGGACGCTGACCTGGCAGGGGACGGGCAACGACAACGCAGACTTCCCCAACGCGACCTCGATCTTCGACGGCATTGCGGCGACGCTGGCGGATGGAGGATCGGCGTTGCTGGCGGAGGACGGGCAATTCGACGGCGCCGCGGCCGATGCCGCCATCGTCGTCTTTGGCGAAGAGCCGTACGCGGAGGGAGACGGCGACCGCGCGCATCTCAGCCACTCCCGCGCCAACGGCAAGCCCCTGGCCATGCTGCGGCGGCTGCAGGCGCTCGGCATCCCCACGGTGTCGGTGTTCCTCACCGGGCGGCCGATGTGGATCAACCCGGAGCTCAACGCATCCGATGCATTCGTGGTGGCGTGGCTGCCCGGCAGCGAAGGGGCCGGTGTGGCCGATGTGCTGTTTCAAGGCATGGCTGGCGGCGTCGGTCACGACTTCCACGGGCGGCTGGGCTTCTCCTGGCCGAAGCACGCGCTGCAGACATCACTCAACGTGGGCGATGCGGACTACGATCCGCTGTTTCCGTATGGCTTCGGATTGCGGTATGGAGACGCGGCTCGTCCGCTCGGCAAACTCGAGGAATCGGACACGGCGCGGGACATGCAAGAGGACGCGCCTCGTCCTCGCGCCAATTCGACCTATCCGCGATGAGGGGCCCCTCGCGCCAGCGGTTGGCGGCGGGCATCGCGGGCCTGCTGTGGCTCTTGATCGACGCTGCCTCAATGGCCCTTGCCGCCCCGGTCGAGGTCAAGGTGGTGCCACACGAAGGCGGCTTTCGGCTGCTGCGCGGCGGGCAGCCATACCTCGTCAAGGGTGCCGGCGTCGTCGGCGTGGACTACCGCACCCTGGCCGAACGGGGCGGAAACTCCGTGCGCACGTGGGGCATCGAGACCGCGCAGCGGGACCTCGACGAGGCGGCGAGGCACGGCTTGACGGTTGCGCTGGGCCTGCCGGTGGCCAGCGAGCGCTTCGGCATGGATTACGGCGACGAGGACGCGGTGGCGGCGCAGCGGCGGCAGGTGCGCGATGCGGTGGAGCGTCACCGGGACCATCCCGCCCTGCTCGCCTGGATCGTCGGCAACGAGCTCAACCACGGCATGAAGGACCGGCGCGTGTACGACGAGGTGAACGAGCTGTCGAAGATGATCCACGCGCTGGACCCCAACCATCCGACCACCACCGCCATCACCGCCGGCGAGGAACCCATCGCAGTGGTGAAGCGGCGGGCGCCGGACCTCGACTTCATCAGCATCCAGCTCTACGGTGCCTTGGCGCTGATGCCGCGCTACGCCAGCGATTGGCTTGCTGACCGGCCGTTCATGGTGACCGAGTGGGGGCCGCTTGGGCATTGGGAGGCAAGCCACACGGCTTGGCGAGCGCCGGTGGAGATGGACAGCACCGAGAAGGCTCGCCATTTCCGCGACGGCTATCGGCAACTCATCGAGCCGCACCTGGCGGACCCCGGCGGCGGCCAATGCCTCGGCAGCTATGTCTTCCTCTGGGGACAAAAGCAGGAACGCACGCCCACGTGGTACAGCCTTTTCGCCCGCACCGGCGAATCCACCGCCGCCGTGGACGCCATGCAGTTGGCGTGGACAGGACAGTTGCCAGCCAATCAAGCCCCGGTCGTGGCCACCATGCGTCTCGACGGCCGCGATGCGCACACGGACATCACCCTCGAAGCGGGCCAACGCTACCGCGCCGAATTCGTCGCCCACGACCCCGACGGCGACCCCCTGACCTATCGCTGGCAACTGAAGCCCGAAAGCACCGCCACGCAAGAAGGCGGCGACTACGAAGCCCCCATCAAGAGCATCCCGGGACGAATCGAAAGCCCGGACTTCGCAGCCCCATCCCTGCGGGCGCCCAAGGCCGGCGCATACCGACTCTTCGCCTACGCCTTCGACGGCAAGGGCCACATGGCCCACGCCAACATCCCCTTCCGGACTACGAACCCCAAGCAGCCTGCGCCGTAGAACGGCGCAGGGCTTGCATGGAAGTACGCCTCCGGCGACGGGACATGCCCGAACTTCCCTGCGCGCCAGCGGTCGAGGAAGCTTCCCCGGCTGAAGGCTCCTTGCATGGAAGCACGCCTCCGGCGACGGGACATGCCCGAACTTCCCTGCGCGCCAGCGGTCGAGGAAGCTTCCCTGGCTGAAGGCTCCTGGCCGAAGGCGCGAGCGAATGCGAGCCCGAAGGCCAGGCAGTTCGCGAAGCGAACTGCCGACGCGCCCGTCAAGGGCGCGCTGGCAGCCTGTCGGACTTCGGACGGCGCAAGCTGGCCGAATGCCGACAGGGTGACAGGACGGCTTGTGCTGGAGCAAGAAGTGTTGCCGAAGGCAACGGTTCTTGTGGCGCTATTGAGATGCCTTGGCGCGGCCTTCCTCCTCGAGAAAGGCCGGGGACGCTTTTTCCGACTCCCTCCCAAGGGGAAGTGACAGGTGCAGGTCGCCGCCGGGCCGTGAAGCACGCACCCTCCGGAGTGCCAAGCCCACCGTCGACTGCGTCGGACCTCTCTGGAGGAAGGGCGTCTCGCCCTCCATCGCGTCACAAGGCGCGTGTGTGGGGGACGCTGGGGAATTGTCGCCATTGCGGGAAGTCGACGAAGCGGGTGTGCGGCGTGCCAGCTGGCTGGCTACGCCCCCACATTGCCGATGCACGCTTTGTCGATGCGGACGAAGAGGCCGGGATCGTCATCGCGCAGGCAATGACAGTCCACCCCGTCACCACCGCGCCCTGACCTCGAGCCCCACCATGTGCTCGGGCGCGGCCATGTCGCTCACCCGTCGCGTCGCCCTGAGACCGAAGGTGAGGTCGGGCGCGGTCGCGCCTTCGGGTGCGAGCCGCCAGCTCATGCTGTAGTCCCGCGCGCCAGCGGCGAGCCGAAGCCCCACGTGCGGGCTCCCGGTGAAGCGCCCGCCGAGGGCCGGAAAGCCCCAGGCCGCCACTGCCGTCCAGCGGCTCTCGGCCTCGCTGCCTGAGCGGTCTTCCAGCGGAGTCTGAGCGAACACGGCGTCGAGACCGCCGCCCGCCGCTCGGCCGATTTCCTGGCGAAGGCTCAGCGACGGCCCCCGTTCGGTCGCCTGGTCCCGGTCAAAGCCGAGTGAGGCGGAAAGCCCCCGATCCTCGAGGTCGCCGTCCTCGTGAGCAAGCAACATGCGGCCCGAAAGGTCGAGCGAGAGACCGAGCCCGGCCTCGTGCCAGGCGATGCTGCCGCCGAGTTCCACTCCGAAGCCGGTCTCGGCATCGCCGCCGTCGTGGCGAATGCCCGCTTCGAGCTTCGGCGTCAGGCGCCCCGCCATTGAGCGCCAGCCGGCTTCGAGGCCAAGCCTGAGCCGCGTCACATCGGAATCCGAGGCCAAAAGCCCGGCCCGTCCTCCGGAGCCCGTGCGTGCCCACAGTGCGTCCGCGACCAGCGACAGGGCTGGGCCGGCGCCTGTGGCCGATCCAGGGCCCTCTGGCGGCCGCGACAGAAGGTTGCGCAAGCCAGTCGCCGCCATGGTCCAGTCCGTATCGGCCTTCATCGCCCTTGCGCCATCGGGCCTCAGCGTCACCTCGCCGGCGCCATGGCCGACGGCGCCCCAGAGCCCCAGGCGCTCCGACGACTGCACCGCCGCCCAGGGGATGGCGGCGGTGAGAGAGGATTCCACCTTGCCCGCACCGCCCTCGGCATCGGCGTAACCGCCCTCGGCACTGCTTTGCGAGAGCGCGAGCCCGAACAGCCAGCCGCCGCGTGCGTAGTCCGCCCCGACCAGGGCGGTCGTCACCTCGCCGTCAAGGTTCGTCTCTCCGTCCTTGCCGTCGAACGCGTCATGCGCCGCCCGGCCCCACAGCGCGAGCGACCCGCCCCTGCCGTCCGTCTCACCGGTCAACGAGAACGAGGAGCCAGGCAATGCATCGCGCCAGCCCAGAGGCGCCGCGACCGCGGATCCTCCGCGCCGCCAAAGCCGCGCGTGACGTCCCGGAACGCGGTGGTCAGGCCGCGGCCCGCGGACGGAATGGCCAGGGGCGGCTGGCGAGAGTGCCTCGCCCGCAATGGCGCCCCTGAAGCCTGGCGCGCGCGCCGACCCCATGCGACCCGCGATGCCCCCGAGCGTCTGCTCGGCCACCGTGCGCCCGAGGCGCGCAAGCCACACCGCCGGCATCGGGTCCTCGTTCTCGATGGTTCCCAGCGCAACCCCGTCCGCGATGCGTGCGCCGTCGGGACCGGAGAGCACCAGCTGAAGCCACTCCGCACCCTCGTCATGGGCGTCGTCGAGCACCTCCACCATCACCGTCTTCTCCGTGTCCGAGGGACCAAAGAGCAATGTCCCGCTCGTTGCGCGATAGTCCTCGCCCTGCAACGCCGTTCCGTCGCGCGTGGCGTAACGCACCCGCACCTGCCGGCCCGGCGCCTCGTCCAGCGAAACCGTGAAGACGAGCGCCGCCCCCCGGCCTTCCTTCACCCGCGTGTCCGAGACCGACAGCGCCGCCTCCCGGCTCTCGGTCGCCGTCGAGGCCGGAACCACCGCATCTCCGTCGTTGTCGCGAACCTTGACGTTGGCCTTTCTCGGCTCGCCGAAAACATAGCTCGCGCACGGCAAGGGCGGTAGTTGGAGGACACAGGAGCTCTGTCTGACCTGCGCCTTCACCTTGCCCCCGGGCTCCGGGGTGTCGTCGTTCACCGTGGCCACGGTGAAGCGCGCATGCTCCTCCCCAGCCGGGATGATCACGGTCCGCACGCCCAGTGCGTTCGGCGCGACGTAGTGCCCCTCTTGGCGCACCCGTACACGGACTTCCAGATCGGCCAGCGGGGCGGGATTCGCGTGCAGAGTGAATGTCGCCTCGCGCCCCTCCACCACCCGGCGGCTCCCGGCGATAGTGATGGTGGACCTTCCATCCGGAAGCATGCTGGCGGGATCGTCATCGACGATCGTGAACTGGCCGCTGCCGCTGGCCCGGACTCCGCCGTGCAGGACACCCGCGACCACCGTGCCGATGGACACGGTCACCATCTCCCCCACGGTATCCGTGTCCTGCACCGCGTTCAGCGCAAGTGTCGCCTTGGTCGCCGATTCCAGGATGCGCGGCGTGGTGGGGGTCGTTCCGCTGGTGGAACTCACCGAGAAGACGACCGTGCTGGTGTTGCGGTCGAACCTCACCCCGGTCGCTGGAGACAGGGCGATGTCGAAGTCCGTGCCCGGCTCCCCTCCCGTGAACAGGAGTGGAATCTCGATGCTCTCATCCGCCCAGGCGCCCGAGCTCGTTGTCGCGGTGGACATCCCCCGGTTCAGATCCAGCGTCAACTCCGCGGCGTCCGTGTCGTCCTCGGCCGCGGTCCCATCCGTTACCGTCAGCGTCACGTCGGTGGCGTCGTCGTCGAGAATGGCGACTCTGGCCTCCCCCGTCGCGCCCCTCTGCGGGGTGTAACTCGAACCGCCCAGGACGAAGGCCGTCAACTGGCCGCCTCTCTCATCCACCATGTCGTTGTCGCTGCTCACCGCAAGGGTCGCCGAGGTGGAGTCGGGGGATATGGTGACGGACCTGACGCCCATATCGCTCGAACTGAAGAACGCCCCGGTCTGCGTGAGCAACACGTTCACGCTCATGCCCGGCGAGGCCACCGCAGAGCTTGCGGTCAACGTCAGGGTCACGGTACCGCCTTCGGTTATCGCCGTCCTGTCCGCCATGACGCTGACCTGGGGAAACACCTGTTGGGCAGCGGCTTCCCCCCAGCCGACGAACAGCAGCGCCCAGCCGACGAACAGCACGCGGCAAGCAGGCATGCGTGTCACGGACTCCACCCCCCCCCCAGACCGATCCCTCATGCCATCACGTTCGGGCGAACCGCCACGGCAACGCTGCCACAGGGTGCTGCTCGCCCACGAGGGCCTGTGATGTGTCGGCATTTCGTGACGCTCCGTCCTCTACGACGCGTAACAATATCCCCAGCCTTGGGGGAAAGCCATGAGCCTTCAGCCGGGGAAGCATCCCCGACCGCTGACGCGTAAGGAAGTGCCGGCAATTCCCCCATCGCCGGGGGCGTACTCCCATGCAAGCCTGCGCCGTAGAGACCGGGATGGGACAATACGCGGACTGTAGTTCTTGGCTGCTGTTGATGCCGACGACGTTTCGCCCCTGCCATCCGGATCAGTCGCTCACATGAATCTTGGTGTTCCATCCGCCGCGGGACTTGCCGATGGCTTTGCGCGCCGTGCGGACGCATGTGGTTCAATAGCGGGCCGTTTTTGCCCGCAGGAGAACCGAAGTGCCGGGACCGCTTGACGGATTCCGCGTGATCGATTTCACCACGATGATCGCGGGGCCCTACGGCACCATGCTCCTTGCCGATCAGGGGGCGGACGTGATCAAGGTGGAGGCGCCGCGGCAAGGGGATCATGTGCGGCGGGCTGGCTACGCGCAGAGCGAGTTCAGCGCCGCGTTCCTGAACAACAACCGCAACAAGCGCTGCATCGCGGTGGATGTCAAATCCCCGGCGGGAAGGGACGTGATCCTCAAGCTCGCCAGCACCGCCGACGTGTTCCTGCAGAACTTCCGCCCGGGCGTGATGGCGCGGCTCGGCATCGACTACGACGATCTGAAGGCGGTCAGTCCCAACATCGTTTACGTCTCCATGAGCGGTTGGGGAGAGAAGGGGCCGTTCGCGCACAAGCCCGTGTATGACCCCATCATCCAGGCACTGTCGGGGCTGGCATCGGTGCAAGGGGGCTCGGACGAGGCTCGGCCTCGGCTCATCCGCACCATCCTGCCGGACAAGCTCACCGGCATCACCGCGGCGCAAGCCGTCTCCAGTGCGCTTCTCGCCCGCGAGCGCACCGGCAAGGGGCAGCATGTGCGGCTCTCCATGCTCGATGCGGTGGTGGCGTTCATGTGGTCGTCGGACATGGGCAGCCAGACGTTTGTCGGGCGCGAGGTGGATGTTGCGCGCGCGGCGACGTTCATCGACCTCATCTACGAGACCAAGAGCGGCTACATCAGCGTCTCGGTGATGAACGACCGTCAGTGGCACGGCCTCTGCCACGCCGTTGGGCATCCGGAATGGCTCGAGGACGAGCGCTTCAAGACGCCCGGTGGCCGCGACCGCAACGCCGACGAACGCCTGGAGATGACCCAGGAGGCGCTGCTCGAACGTCCTGCCGAGGAATGGCTGACGATCCTCGAAGAGTCGGGCGTTCCCTGTGCCCCGGTGCTGCGCCGCAGCGAGATGGTGCGGCATCCGCAGGTGGAGTCGAGCGGCATCGTGGTGGAGATCGATCACCCCGACGCCGGCCGCATCCGACAGGCGCGCAATGCCGCGCGCTTCGAGGCCACGCCCACCGAAATGCGTCGCGGCGCGCCGCACCACGGCCAGCACACGGCAGAAGTCCTGGACGAACTTGGCTATGGCGAAGCGGACGTGGCAAGCCTGGCGGCCGAGGGCGTCGTCGGCGTCGCATCCTGACAACCTGGTGGTTCGCGAGGCGAGTTGCCAACCCGCCCGTTAGGGTACGCAAGCACGGGAACCATTGGATCATGCTCAAATTGCACGGCGTTCGAGTCAGCAACTATTTCAGCCTCGCCAAGGCCGCACTCATCGAGAAGGGCCTCGACTTCGAGGAGGTGAAGGATCCTCCGGCACAGAGCGACGAGTTCCTCGCCAAGAGCCCCATGGGTCGCGTGCCCGTGCTTGGCACCGACGCCGGCTACTTCTCCGAATCGTGGGCTATCGTCGATTACCTTGAAGGCGTGCAACCAGAGCCGGCGCTGCTGCCGGCAGACCCTTTCGCTCGCGCCAAGACCATTGAGCTGTGCCGCCACATCGAACTCAACGTGGAACTGGTGGCGCGGCGCTGCCTGGCGGCAGCATTCTTCGGCGGCACGGCCTCGGAGGACAAGCAGGCGGAGACGAAGAAGGACCTCGCCCAAGGCGTCACTGCCGTGCAGCGATTGATGGCCTGCGACCCCTACGCCGCCGGTGCCGAATTCACCGCCGCCGACCTCTACGCCTTCTTCTGCTTCGGCCTCTCCGGCCAGATCGCCCAGAAAACGTTCGATGTGGACATCCTGGCCGACGCCCCGGAAATCAAGGCGCTGCTCGAGACGCTGGCAACCCGAGATAGCATCGCGCAGGTGGCTGGCTAGGAGCCTTCAGCCGGGGAAGCATCCCCGACCGCTGACGCGTAAGGAAGTGCCGGCAATTCCCCCATCGCCGGGGGCGTGCTTCCATGCAAGCCTTCAGCCGGGGAAGCATCCCCGACCGCTGACGCGTAAGGAAGTGCCGGCAATTCCCCCATCGCTGGGGGCGTACTTCCATGCAAGGCAAGCGCCGTAGAAAACTGTCGAGTTGGAGAACGGTCGCGCACTTCCCTTCGCAGTTTTCGCGCCAGCGAAAACTGCCAGAGCGCCGCGAAGCGGCGCTAGCGCCCTCGTCCAGGAACATCGGCACAAGTCCCGTCGCGAGATCCACCCCCTCCGAAGGGGGAGTGATGGGAGGGGGCCCTTCGCTTCAGCAACGGTAATGGCCACCGAAAAGATGCTCTTGACGGCTTCATTCACGCATCTGTCACCACGCGACTTCCTCGCGTCGGCAGGTCGGATCTTCGCGGTCTTCGATCAGCAAGACTCCGGCAATGTCTCGTTTGGGGTCGAAACCTCGGAGGGCCGCTTCTTCGTCAAGACTGCTGGGGCAGCAGGCAGCGGTGGCTTGCCTCTCACGCACGAAGAAAGGGTGGGGTTGCTGCGCAACGCCGAGCGTTTGGCACGCAGCGTGCGTCACCCGGCGCTGACGCACTTCGAGCGCTCGCTGGATTCAGGGTGGGGGCCGATGCTCGTGTATCGCTGGGCGGAAGGGGAGTACCTGCACGTTCGGCGCGAGCGGCGGCAAGACCCCGACACGCCGTGGCAACGGTTCCTCACCTTGCCTGTCGAGGACCGGCTGGCCGTGACGCAGACGATTGTCGATCTGCACGTCGTGCTTTCCGAGCAGGGTTGGGTGACGGGCGACTTCTACGACGGGTGCCTGATCTACAACTTCCAGCGCAAGTCCATCCACGTCTTCGACCTCGACAACTACTGCCGGGGGCCCAGCCGAAACACCATTGGGCGCATGTTCGGCTCCACCCGCTTCATGGCGCCAGAAGAGTTCGAAAGAGGCCGGGCAATCGACGAGCGCACCACCGTGTTCATGCTCGGCCGCACGGTCGCCATCTTCCTCAGCGACGTTGCAGCCATGACCGATCTGATCGCCCGAGCCTGCGCCGCCGACCCGGCGGCCCGCCACGCCACCGTCGCCGACTTCGCGACCTCCTTCGATGCCTGCCTGCATTGACACGGCGATGCCGGATTGGCTATACGGGAAGGATGATTCTTCGCAGTCTCGTGCGTGAAGCCCGCAAGCGAGCGGGACTCACACAAACCGCGCTCGCGGAAGGTGCCGGCGTGCCGCAGTCCACGGTGTCCCGAATCGAGTCCGGAGCACGCATTCCGTCCACGGACCTTGTGGAACGCCTAGTGCGCGCCGCCGGGTTCGACATCCATGTGGCGCTCGGAGAGCCCGATCCGGCCACCGAATCCCTGTTCGAGCGCACGCTACGTCGAACGCCGGAGGAGCGACTGGCGGATGCCACCCGGGCCGCCAACTTCGTCCTGCACGGACGCAAGGCCATGCAGCAAAGCCGCCATGAGTGACGCGTTCCGCCCGGATGAGATCCTCGCGGAACTCGCGGCCGAGAATGTCCGCTTCGTCCTGATCGGCGGCATGGCGGCCATTCTGCACGGCGATGCCGGCGTCACGGTGGACCTCGACATAGCACCGGCGCTCGACGCGGCAAACCTAGACCGGCTCGCCGTCGCCCTGGATCGCCTCGACGCGCACATCCGCACGGAGGGAACTCCTGGCGGTCTGTCATTCGACTGCTCAGGCGCGTTTCTCAGGAATCTGGCGCCGGACGCACTGCTCAACCTCACGACCCGCGCTGGCGATGTCGACATCGCGTTCATGCCGGCCGGCACCCGTGGCTTCAACGACCTTCGCCGGGACGCGGTCAGTCTGGACGCGGAAGGAGTCACACTGCTGGTGGCCTCGCTGGCCGATGTCATCCGCTCCAAGGCCGCAGCCGACCGCGACAAGGACAGGCGCGCGCTCCCCCGACTGCGCGCATTGCTGGCGCGAAGGCACGGTGCGACGTGATTCAAAGGGAACTTTCGCCGGGGAACTCTCCGGACAAATCGTCTTGCGTGCCTATCCCCATGCCAGTTTGCCGTCCTTGGGTTTGGGTTGGAAGTCGAACCAGGTTTCGGTTATCGAGTCGTGGATTCGCCCCAGATGCTTCTGGCAGTCGTCCATGAAGGCGCGGAGGGAAGGGCCTTCGAGGCTTGCGACGTCGGCGTGGGCGAGGGCGACGATGGCGGTGTTGCAGTTGCGCATGGGAAGGGGGTTGCGGGGGAGGTCGCGGACGCTGCTCCGCATCTGTTCCAGGCAGCGGGCGTAGGAGCGGGGCAGGTGGCCGGCACGGAGCAGGAATTCGAGCACCAGGCCCCGGGACACCGGTTGCCCTACCGCAGCGTGGTAGGACTGCATGGCGTAGAGCGAGATCAGCACGCTGCGCCACTGCGCCTCGTGGAAGGGCTCGAGATCGTGCCCCGGCAAGAGGTTGACGGAGCCGACGTCAATGGTGCGGGTGGTCATGTCGGCGCGTCCCAGTTGATTGCCGAGGCGCAGGAAGGTCCAGTGGGCGTCGTGCAGCATGTTGCGGGAGAGAAAGCCCTCGAACTGGTGGACGCGGGCGCCGACGCCATCAAGGGCCTCGCGGCGGCGGCGCCTGGACGAGCCCGGGCTCAGCTCCGAACGGGCGAAGTGGTGCAGGTCATTGACATATTCGAAGGTCACCCGCGGCATGGTTTCGCGCACCGTGCGGGCGTTCTCGCGCACGCCTTCGATGGAGCGGATGATCGATCCGGGATTGCGGGTGTCGCTGATGAGGAAGCGGCAGACGTTGTGCTCGTTCGCCTCGTCGAAGAGGGAGTCGAACAGCGGCCCGGAACCGGTGATGTCAATGAGCGGTCGCCAGCCGAGGGGCAGCCGCGCGGGCAGGTCCATCAGCAGGTTGGAGGTGACCGTGACCAGCCACGCCGTGCTCTCCATCCGCTCGATGTAGCGACCGAGCCAATACACCCGCTCCGCCACGCGCGAGAGGATGCCCTGCTTGCCGCCCTGCACCCGGGCTTGCCCTGCAGGCGTGGCCGCTGTGGGCGCGCTCACGATTCAACCTCCACCACCCAGGTGGCCTTGCTGCCGCCGCCCTGGGACGAGTTGACCACCATCGAACCCTTCTTCATCGCCACGCGGGTGAGGCCGCCGGTGGTGACGTGGGTGTCTGCGCCGGAGAGGATGAACGGTCGCAGGTCCAGATGCCGCGCCTCGACGCGACCATCGCTCAGCGTCGGCGCGGTGGTAGAGCGAGATCATCGGCTGCGCCATGAAGTTGCGCGGATTGGCGCGAATCGAGCGGGCGAAGGCGTCGCGTTCGGCGCGGGTCGCCATCGGCCCCATGAGCAGGCCATAGCCGCCCGATTCGTTGGCCGGCTTCACCACCAGCTTGTCGAGGTTGTCGAGCACGAAGTCGCGGTGCTCCTTTTCGACGCAGCGATAGGACGGCACGTTGGCCAGGAGCGGCTCCTCTGCGAGGTAGTAGCGGTAGTAGCGGATCATGTCCGGCACATAGCTGTAGATCACCTTGTCGTCGGCGATGCCACATCCCGGCGCATTCGCCAGCGCCACCTTGCCGGCGCGCCACGCCCGCATGAGTCCGGGCACGCCCAGGATCGAGTCTTCCCGGAACGCCTCCGGGTCGATGAAGAGGTCGTCGATGCGGCGGTAGATCACGTCCACGCGCTCGGCGCCGGCGATGGTCTTCATGTACACGCAGTCGTCGTCGCCGACGAACAGATCCGGCCCCTCCACCAGTTCCGCCGCCATGGTCTGGGCGAGGTAGGCGTGCTCGAAGTAGGCCGAGTTGTAGATGCCGGGGCGTCAGCACCGCCACCACCGGCATCCTGCCCTTGTCCGGCGCCAGTGAGCGCAGGCAGGCGGCGAGCGCGAGGGGATAGTCGTCCACCGGATGGATGATGTAGTCCTCGAAGAGCTCCGGGAACACCCGCTTCATCACGGCACGGTTCTCCAGCATGTAGGAGACGCCGGACGGCACCCGCAGGTTGTCTTCGAGGACGAGGAAGCGGCCGTTCTCGTCGCGCACGAGGTCGGTGCCGCAGACGTGATACATGTCGTCGGCCTTCCCTTCCACCGGCAGGCCCAGACTTCGCAGCGAGAACATGAGCCGCCGCTTGGCCTTCTCCACCTCATGCCAGAGCTTCACGCGGCGGGTGTCGGTGAGGTCCGGCACCGCCTCGGTAAGGGTGCAGGCAGCGCACAGGGGCGCCTCGGCATCGCTGACCAGCCAGTTGCAGACCCGCCACCGCTCGAGCAGAGCCGGTCGGAAGGGGCCACCGGGCGCAGCGCCATCAGCGCGGGATCGAAGCCAAGCTGACGGCCACATTGCAGGCAGGTGTCGTTCTCGAAGTGGATGCGGGTTGCCGCAGGTGCAGGTGAAGGTGCGCACGCGCCGCTCCGCCTCCCGTCCTGCAAGTCGGAACGAATGTCCGGTTACTCGCTATTATCGCATCGACAAATCGGAGGCAAGCGCGCGCCATGCTTGACGGAACCGTTCATCCCGACTTCGCCGACGTGGCCGCCACGCTCATCCGGTTACTGCCGAATTCCGGTCACGGCGGTGCTTCGGCGGCGGTGTATCACCATGGCCGCTGCGTGGCGGACCTGTGGGGCGGCAGCCGCGATGGCGCCGGTACGCCTTGGAGCGAGGCCACCATCGCGCCATGCTTCTCCACCAGCAAGGGCGTGGTGGCCACGCTCATGCACATGCTCGTCGATCAGGGCAAGGCGGCCTATGACGATCCGGTGGCGCAGCATTGGCCTGGCTTCGAGGCGGGCGGCAAGGAGCGCGTCACGATTCGCCACGCGCTCTGCCACGAAGCGGGGCTGTATCGCATCACCGACATGATCGCCTCGCCACGGGAGATGCTCGACTGGGATCATATGTGCAGCCGCGTGGCCGCGGCGGAGCCGGCGCACGAGCCGGGGGCCGCGCACGGCTACCACGCCTTCACCTTCGGCTGGCTGGTGGGGGGCCTCATCGAACGACTCACCGGCAAGTCCTTGGCGGAAGCGCTGGCCGACGAACTGGTGGCGCCGCTCGGTCTCGATGGCTGCTTCATCGGCGTGCCGCAGGAGGCCATGCCCCGGCGAGCGCAGCTTGAGAACGGCATGGCCGAGCCCCCGTCCGACAAGCCGGCGTGGCGCGAGAATGCCCAGGAATGGATCGAAACCGGTCTTGTCCGCGTAGGTGTCGACCTCGCGGAGTTCCGCAATGCCCTGATGCCGTTCGACGAGCCGTTCGACTGGAATGCCGAGGAGACCGTGCAGGCGGTGATTCCCAGCGCCAACGGCCAGTTCACGGCGCGCTCGCTGGCGCGGGTGTACGCAATGCTCGCCGAAGGCGGCGAGATCGACGGCGTGCGGCTGGTGTCGCGGGAACGGCTGGTGGAGCTTTCGCGGGTGGAGAACCGAGGCCGCGACCGCGTGCTGATGATCCCCATGCACTGGCGACTCGGCTACCACCGGGCGTTCACGCTGGGCAAGACCGCACCGGATGCATTCGGGCATTACGGCTACGGCGGCAGCGGCGCTTTCTGCGACCCTTCGCGGCGGCTTGCGGTGGCACTGACGGTGAACAGCGGCAGCGGCACACCGGCCGGCGACTGGCGGATGCCGCGCCTGGCGCGGGCCGCCATCGGCGCGGCGGACAGGGTGGCGGCGTCGAACCCCGCAGGGCTGGATGAGTGATGGGGGAGCCGGTCGGCGAGCCATACCGGGGCTTGGAGGAACGCTTCCGCACCATCGGCGACTTGCGCCACGCCGAGGCGATGCTGTCCTGGGACGAAGCCGTGATGATGCCGAGCGGCGGCGGCAAGGTGCGCGCCGATGCGCTCGCGGCCTTGGCCGGAACCGTTCACTCGCTCGAAGCCGCGCCGGACATTCCGGAACTGGCCGGGGCTGCACTTGCGAGCGAAAGCGATCCGTGGCGACGCGCCAACCTGCAGCAGATGGCGCGGGTGTCGCGGCGAGCGCGTGCGTTGCCGGAAGATCTCGTGATGGCTCTGACCCGCGCCTCCGCTGCAAGCGAACAATCCTGGCGCACCGCCAGGGGAGCGAACGATTTCGAAGCCGTGGCGCCTGGGCTCGAAGAGGTGCTTGCCTTGACGCGCGAGCGCGCTCACACCCTTGCCGAGGCGGCTGGCGACGGCACCGCACCTTACGACGCATTGCTCGACGAATACGAGCCCAACCTGACCCGCGCCGCCATCGATCCGATCTTCGCGGAACTGCGGGAAGTCTTGCCGGGCTTGATCGACCGAGCCTGCGCCCGGCAGGTGCAAGTCGAAGCACCCACCGGGCCCTTCCCGATCGAGGCCCAGGCCAGCCTCGGTCGCACCCTCATGCGCCACATGGGCTTCGACTTCGAGCGCGGGCGGCTCGACGTGAGCCACCATCCGTTCTGCGGTGGCGAGCCGGACGATGTCCGCATCACCACCCGCTATGACGAGGACGACTTTCTCAAGTCCATGTTCGCCGTGCTGCACGAGACCGGCCATGCGCTCTACGAACAGGGCCTGCCAACCGCTTGGCGCGGACAGCCGGTGGGGGCGGCAGGCGGCATGGCGCTGCACGAGAGCCAGTCGCTCCTGATGGAGATGCAGGTCTGCCGCAGCGCGCCGTTCCTTGCCTTCGCGGCGCCCATCCTGCGCGAGGCGTTTGGCGCCGACGAAACCGACCCCTTGTGGAGCGCCGGCAACCTCGCAAGGCTCGCGACACGGGTGGAGCGCAGCCTCATCCGCGTCGATGCCGACGAGGCGACCTATCCGCTGCACATCATCCTGCGCTACGAGATGGAGACCGCGCTGCTCGACGGCTCGCTCGCCGTTGCCGACATTCCGGATGCGTGGGACGAGAAGATGCGCGCCTATCTCGGCAGAAGCACCGCCGGCAATTTCGCCAACGGCTGTATGCAGGATATGCATTGGTTCGCTGGCCTGATCGGCTATTTTCCCACCTACACCCTGGGTGCGGTGACGGCGGCGCAGCTTTGGCGGGCGGCGAAGCGAGCCTTGCCGGGGGTGGAGGAGGCCATCGGGGACGGGGACTTCGCGCCGCTCCTGGGGTGGCTGCGGGAGAACGTGCATTCGCAGGGGCGGGTGGTGTCGGGCGGGGAGTTGATCGCGCGGGCTACGGGGGAGCCACTGGGGACGAGTGCGTTCCTGGGACATTTGCGGGGGCGGTATCTTGGTGAGGGGGAGGGGTCTTTGTGATGGCGCCGGCGGTCGAGGGAGCGCGGTCCGAGGACGCTCTGATCGAGTGCGTGGGTGCGGCCTGCCTCCCTCCGAAGAAGCCAAGGACGGCGCCGCGCCCGCAGGACGCGCATCGACCTCCCCCCGGAGGGGGGATTGATACAGGGCACGACTCCGCTGATCGCGTTCGCTGCGATGGAAGGTTCGACTCTGCTGATGACTCCCGTTCGGCCTTGGCGGATTTCGTGGTCCGTCATGCGCCGTTGTTCGTCATTACCGGGGCGGGGTGCAGTACGGAGTCTGGGATCTTCGACTATCGGGGGCGGGACGGGCAGTGGAAGCGCAAGCCGCCGGTGCAGCATGACCAGTTCATTCGTAGCGAGACGGCCCGGCAGCGTTATTGGGCCAGAAGCCATGTCGGCTGGCAGCGGTTTCGTGGGGCGCGGCCCAATCCGGCGCACTTCGCCCTGGCGCGGCTCGAGCGGGCGGGTGTTGCCGGCATCGTCGTGACGCAGAACGTGGACGGCCTGCATCAGACGGCGGGGCAGCAGCGGGTGATCGACCTGCACGGGCGGCTCGATGCCGTCGTCTGCACCGCGTGTGGCGTGCGAACCGCGCGCGCCGCTGTGGCGGAATGGCTGACGACGAACAACCGCCGCTTCGAGACGCCGCAGCACACGCTGGCGCCGGACGGCGACGCCGATTTCGAGGGTGTGGATCTCTCGCGCTTCCGCGTCCCGCACTGCCACCGTTGCGGCGGCATCGTCAAGCCGGATGTGGTCTTCTTTGGCGAGAACGTCCCGCGAGCCCGGGTGCAGACAGCGTTCGACGCGCTCGCCCGCTGCCGGGGCGTGTTGATCTGCGGATCGTCGGTGATGGTGCATTCGAGCTTTCGCTTCTGCCGTCGCGCCGAGGAACTGGAGATGCCCATCGCCGCGGTCAACGAAGGGCTCACCCGCGCCGACGCCATGCTGGCCCTGAAGGTGGAGGCCCGCTGCGGCCCGACCCTCGCGGCCCTCGCCGCCAAGCTCGGCTGCTGAGGGGTCGCCGCCGTGCTGGCCACAATGCGCAGGCATGGGACGGCCAGGTGCGACGATGGCCTGCCGGGCACGGTTGGCCCTTGGTCGGCACGTCGGCGTCTGGTCGTCGGGCTCTGCTCTGCGGCCATGCTCTTCACGGCAGGAGTCACGCCGGCAATCGCGCAGGAGATCGATGTCACCACGGCCCAGCCGGCAGAGGATGCAGAGGCGGCGCCGGAGGATGGCGATATCGAGACGATTCTCGCCAACCCGCTAGGCAACGCCGCCTATGTCAACGAATCCCGCTGCATTCCAGGCGCTGGCTACGGCAACGTGGAAGTGGTGGACGACCGCAACCTGATCTTCGAGGGGCGCAGGGGCAAGCTGTGGTGGAACCGGCTGCGCCAGCGCTGCCTGGGCTTGCACAGCAACATGCGCCTGACGATGGAGCGCCGCAGTTGGCGCTTCTGCGCCCGCGACCGTTTCCGCGGCGTTGGTCGAAGCTCCACCGAACTTCCCTCCACCATCTGCGAACTCGGCAACTTCGTCGAACTCGACCCGGAAACCAGCGAACTCCTGCGCCGCGCCATCGAAGCCAGCCGCCGCAATACGGTGGTGGGCACCACGGTACGCCGGGCCAGGTAGGGGTGGCGCAAGGGGTGGCGCATGCGTTGCCCTTGGGTAGGCGCACCAGAGAAGGCCACACAGCCTAATCCGTAGCTCCCCCTCCCGGCCCGGCGAACATCCGCTTGCTCTCAACAAGATTGGCGTATTGCCTCGCCAGCCACGGCGCGTGTTCCGGTGGGCAGGCGTTCCGTGCCGAGGTCAGTTCGCGGCGGACTCGTTCGGTCATCGAGCGAAGGTGCGTCTGTGCGTCGTTGCCGGCGAGCTGGGCTTCGGCCCAGCGGTGGGTTGGGTACACCTTGAGATTGCCGACGATGGTGCGATCCATGAACGCCGCCAGCGCCTCTGCCGACTCGAAGCCGCCCTGCACGGGCGCTGCGAAATGCGCGTGGACCCGCCCCTTGAAGCCTAGGATGCCCAGTTCAATGCTGCGAAAGTCCTCGTCCGCCGCCTTCGCGTACTCGCCATCGCGATCGCGCAGGAAGAGTTCTCGCGCCTTCATGGCCGCACAGGGGTCGAGTTCGTAGGACAGCGACACCGGCACGAGATGCACGCGTTCGAGCCAGCCGAACGGCTCGGACACTTCCCTGCGCCAGGCAAGGCCAAGCATCTTCAACAATGCCGGATCGGTGCGGTCGAAGCCGTCCTTGGTGCGGCCTTCGCGCTGGGCAATCCACACCGAGTTGCCGGATTCGAGGGTGTGGCGGATGTAGGTCGAGGTGCGCCGCAGTGCCGCGTACTGCGCCCGGGCGCTGCCGCCGCCGCGCGGCACCACGAAGCTCTTGTTCAAGCGCATGAGGTCGCTCTCGAACGATCGGTTGAAGAGATTGTCGCCCACCGCGATCTCGGCGGTCTCGTGGCCTTCGAGCCAGATCGCATAGTTGACGACGGCCGGGTCCACGGCGATGTCGCGGTGGTTGGAGACGAACAGATGCGGTTGCCCGCGCTGCAGGTGCTCGACGCCGGCGTAGGTGAACTCGGTCATGGTCTTGCGCACCAGCTTCTCTACGTGCGTCGAGAGCAGTTGCTGCATGTCGGCCACCGAGGCCACCCCCGCGAGGCGACGCTTGAGCAGCGCGCGAACCCAGCGGCGCACCAATCCCGGCAGCAACCGATGCCATGTGGGCGCAATCCGCGCCGCCGCCAGCTCGATGAGTTCGCCGGTGTCCAGCAGTCGCGCCAGAACGCCGGCAACCTCCGCATCGCGATACGGGCGAATGTCGTCGAACTCGTCCAAGGCGGCCTGCCCTTGCCCCCCGCTATTCCCCGCCCCGCACGGGCGCAGCGGCGAGTATCGCACGCGAGCCGCAAGGAACCCTCCATCGAGCCGACTCTCTGGCGGGAGACCATCCTGCCCTCCGCCGACCGCAAGGCGAGCCCACCGGAATCAACACAACCTGTCTTCAGCGTCCCGGAGGCCAAGATGCCCTTCCTTCCAGAAACGGTGCCGGCGCCTCCATTGGCATACTTCCCGCACGCGACGAGGAGCAGCGACATGGATCTGGAACTCGACGGCAAGACGGTGCTGGTCACGGGCAGCTACAGAGGCACGGGGCTCGTCATCGCCAGCGCCTTTCTGGGCGCGGGGGCGAAGGTGTTCGTGCATGGGCTTGAGCAGGGCCAGGCCGAGTCCGCGGTGGCGGAGATCGGCGGCGGCAGCGCGGTGTTTGGCGACATCCGCACCGAAGATGGCGCCGCTGCCGTGGCCGAGCGGGTGGGCGCGGCGCCCGACATTCTCGTCAACAACTACGGCGCCGCCAGCGGCGGTCGCTGGGAGGCTGCGTCGGACGCCGACTGGCTTGCCATGTACGAGACCAACGTGCTGTCGGCGCTGCGCATGATCCGCCGCTTCCTGCCCGAGCTGCGCAAGCGCCGAAGTGCCCGGATCATCAATCTCGGCACCGCCGGCACCCTCGCACCGGCGGCGCGCAACCCACACTACTACGCCGCCAAGGCCGCCCTCGTGACCATGACGTCGAGCCTCGCCCAGGAGGTGGCCGGCACGGGCATCCGCGTCAACCTCGTCTCGCCGGGCATGATCCGCACGCCGGAGGTGGAGGCTGGCTACATGCGCCGCGCCGCCCGAGAAGGCTGGGGCGACACCTGGGAGGAGGTGGAACCCCACGTCGCCGCCCGCATCCCCATCCGCCGCATCGCCCGCCGCGAGGAAGTGGCAGACCTTGTGCTGTTCCTTGCCAGCGCCCGGGCCGATGCGATCCATGGTCAGAACATTGTCATTGATGGGGGCGCGATCGTGCGGTCATGAGGGGGATGTTGCATCGGCTTGGGTCGGCGGCGTTGGCGTGGCCTGGCCCCTTCCGAAGGGGGCGGCGCCGAGCACTCCGATCACGGCCCCCCGCAGGCGCCCCCAAGCCTCGCGTCTGCTATCGTGCGTCGCGCACGCGGAGGAGCCGGAAGATGGAGTGGCTGGCGGGGACGAGCGGGTATAGCTACAAGGAGTGGAAGGGCAGCTTCTATCCCGGCAAGATCAAGGCCGATGCCATGCTTGGCTGGTATGCGACGCAGTTGCCGGCGGTGGAGATCAACAACACCTTCTATCGGATGCCGTCGAGCAGGGCTCTCGAAACCTGGCGCGATGCGGTGCCGGCGCACTTCCGCTTCTCCATCAAGGCGTCGCGCAGCATCTCCCACAAGGCACGGCTGCGCGACTGCGAAGACGCCACCTCGTATCTCGCCGGCAAGGTGCGCACGCTCGGCGACAAGCTCGGTTGCGTGCTGTTTCAGCTCCCGCCATATGTCCGCAGGGATGCCGAGCTGCTCGATGCCTTCCTCGGCACCTGGCCGAAGGAGCTTCCCGTGGCGCTGGAGTTCCGCCACGGCTCCCGGTTCGACGACGAGATAGCCGAAACGCTGGGGCGTCACGATGCCGCCATCTGCGTCTCCGAGGACGGCAAGCTGCCGCTGCCGGGCTTCTTCGCCACCACGAACTGGACGTACTTTCGCCTGCGCAAGCAGGACTATGACGATGCGGCGCTGGCGCTTTGGCGGCAGCGGGGCGAGGAGTCGGGGGCACGCCGGGGCCTTGCGTTCTTCAAGCACGAGGATGAGGGTGCCGGGCCGGCGCTGGCGAGAAGGTTCCTGGCGATCGAGAGGGCCGGGCAGGAAGTGGGGTCGCCATGCTGACCGCAGAGCAGATCGCCGAGTTCGAGCGCGAGGGCTTCGTGCTGGTGCCGGGCTTGCTGGAGCCTTCGGAACGCGAACGCTACAACGCTCGCTTCCTCGACATCGCCGCCGGCAACGCGCCGCCCGACATGACGGTGATGCGCGACGTGATGGTGGCGAAGGGCGTCGTCACGCCGAAGACGCCGGTGCATGGCATCAACAAGATCATGAATCTGGAGACGGATCCGATCCTGTTCGACTACGTCCGCCATCCCGCCATACTTGCCATCGCCCGCCGGCTTACGGGAGAGCCTGCAGCCGGGGAGGCGTCGCCGGTCGCTGACGCGGGAGGAAGTGCCGACGCAACCCGCGCAGGCAGCATGTCGGTGCAAGGGAAGCGGCTCTACACGATCTCCACCAACGTCTTCAACAAGCCGCCGGGTATCGACGGTCGCCATCCCTTGCATCAGGACTTGCGCTATTTCCGACTGCGGCCGGCGAGCGGCATCGTCGGCGTTTGGACCGCGCTTTCGCCCTGCACGCGGGAGTCTGGCTGCCTCGCGGTGATTCCTCGGTCCCATCGGGGCCCCTTGCTGGGGCACGAAGACCCGGACTGGGAGTACGTCAACCGCGCCTTCTACGGCGTTGCCGATGTCGATCGCGACTCGCGCCGGCACATTGAGATGGCGCCGGGCGATACGCTGTTCTTTCATCCGCTGTTGGTACATGGTTCGGGCCGCAACCGCACCGACGGCTTCCGCCGCGCCATCTCCGTCCACTACGCCAGTGCAGAATGCACGACGCCGGAGAGGGACTGGAAGACGGGGCCGCACGTGCGCGCCATCAACGACTAGGTTCCTTGAGCAGCCTTCGAGTGGACAGATGAGCCAAGTTTACGAACAGCGCCTCCGAGTTGCGGAGCAACTCAATCGCGTCGCCGCCAGGCGACGCGCCTAGCGCCACAAGAACCGTTGCCTTCGGACAACGCTTCCTGCCCCAGCCCAAGCCGTCCTATCACCCTGTCGAACTTCGCCGAGACGGCAAAGTCCGACAGGCTGCTAGGCTTGGGAGGGTTTATCGCTCTCCGTGGGGCGGTGGGCGCATGAGTCAAGGGTCGTGTCGTGCAGCGCTCGACAAGGGACGCGCCTGACGGCGCGCAGGGGACTTCGGGCGCATCGGCAGGATTGCCCCCCTCCAGAGAGAGCCACTCTTTCCCCAAGGGAGGGCAGCGCTCCCTCCAGAGAGATCGCACTACTTTGGAATGCGGCAGGCGGCAGCCTGGTATTCGGCCAGCACCGGGGCGTAATCGTCCATCGTGACCGGGATTGCATCCCGCAACAGCAAGGCGTGTCGTGCGCGCTCGGTTGTCGGGTCTTGCATGGCCGCCTTGATGCGACGGGCGATCTTCTCGCCGTCTCGGCCCTTGCGCGCGACATAGGGCGGCGCCGGAGCGGCACAGGTGCGATCCAGCACGGACACGCCAGCAACGGTGGAGGGAGCGTCGCGTTCGAGAATCTGCCAGGTGACGGCGTCGATGCAGGCCATGTCCGCCGAGCCTTCGCGCAGCGCCGCAAGGCTTGCCTCGTGGGACCCGGTAACGATGAGCGAATCAGGCTCGCAAACGGTCAGAAGACCCGTGCAGCCAGAGCGCGACGACAGCGAGTTGACCGCCGCCACGCCTTTGCGCCCACCGACCAGATAGCTGTAGTAGCTCCCGTCCTCGCAGTCGAGCTCGAACACCGGCGCCAGCACCGGCTCGATCGGCGCGTCCGTCAGAAACAGATCCAGCCCGCAGGCTTGCGAGACGATCAGCCCCTCGTCCTGCCACTGCGCTTGCACCGGCATCGCCCGATCCAAGGCGCCGCCAAGCCCCGTCGCCCGCCAGAGCGCATCGTTCGCCCAACGCACCGAAGCAAGGTCATACCACGGGAACGAGGCAGTCACTTGAACGAGGCTCCGATCCGGAGGGGGCATCCTATCTCGGGTTCACCAAGAACTCCCCATTGACGCAGTTCTCCAGTCGCCCGCCATGCAGGTAGCGCAGCGCGGTGCGGGTCGAGAAGGCGCGGATGTCGCGCACGCTCTCTGGCGTGAAGAAGGCGGAGTGGGGCGTGACGATGACGCGGTGCTTGATCCACTCCTCGCCGCGATGCCAGGCAGCGACGAGGGGAGCGTTCATGTTGGCCGGTTCGTCCGGGAGCACGTCGAGGCCGGCAGCGAGCACCGTGTCGTCCTTGAGCGCGTCGTGCAGGGCGTCGATGTCGATGATCGGTCCCCGTGCCGTGTTGATGACGATGATCCCCTTCTTCGCCGCGGCCAGGGCATCGCGGCCGATGAGGCCCCGGGTCTCGTCGTTGAGCGGCGTGTGGATGCTCACAACGTCGCACTGACCCATGAGCTCCTCGAGGCTGCGCGCCCGGCGCAGGTTGAGGGCCAGTTCCACTCCGTTCGGCTGGTAGGGATCGTAGAACACGCAGTCCATGTCGAACGCCTGGGCGCGGCGGATGGCGGTGGTGCCGATGCGGCCCAAGCCCACCACGCCGAAGGTGCAGGCCGAGAGGCGGCGACCGTAGGGATTGAGCGCCGGGCGCCAGTTGCCGACCGGATCTTCGCGCAGCGCCTCGTCGTGGAAGGCGATGCTCTTCACCAGCGTCATCATCAGGGCAATGGCGTGATCCGCCACCTCGCGGGTGCCGTAGTCCGGCGTGTTGCAGACCGGAATGCCGCGCTTGCCATAGCCTTCGACATCCACCTCGTCGAAGCCGACGGCGGTCTTGACGACGATGCGGCATTTGTCGAGCCGGTCCAGGTATTCGGAAGGCGGCGCGACCCCGACGATGGCGTCGCAACCGCGCCACTGTTCGTCGCTGACATGCTCGAAACCGCGAGCGAATTCGCAGGTGGCGGCGTCGCCCACCTCCTCTTCCTCCACCGAATGATCGCGACCCGTGCGCGGCCAGAGAATCCGAAAACCCATGCCCTTCCCCACAGCAAGACGAAACGGCGGCATTCTAGCGGCAAGGCGTCGGCGGCGGTTGCTGGTGCAGTCGCCCTCAGTCGCTCCCGTGGCGCAGGTGGGCCGGGGCGAGGCGGCCTTCCATGGCTTCGAAGGCGAGTTCGGTGAGGATGGCAAGCAGGGCCGCGGGGATGGCTCCTTCCAGGATCTTGCTGGTGTCGTTCAGGGCGAGGCCGGTGACTATGGGGTCGCCGAGGCCGCCGGCGCCGATGAAGGCGGCGAGGGTTGCGGTGCCGATGCAGATGACCGCAGCGGTGCGCACGCCGGCCAGGATCGCCGGCACGGCCAAGGGCAGGTGGATGTGGCGGAGTTCCTGCCCCGGCGTCAGCCCCATCGCTCGCGCTACCTCCAGCAGCAGCGGGTCCACGGTCGTCAGTGCCGTCACGGCGTTGCGCAGGATGGGCAGGATCGAATAGAGCATGAGCGCCAGCACCGCCGGCAACCAGCCGATGCCAGCCACGGGAATCATCAGGGCGAGGAGGGCGATGGAGGGCACGGTCTGCAACAGCCCCGCCACATAGACCACCGCCTTCGACAGCCAGCCGATGCGGAAGATGGCAAAGGCGGCCAGAAGCGCCATGGCCGTTGCGGACGACAGGGCGATGGCGGTAAGCTCAAGGTGGCGCAGGGTGTTGCCCCACATCTCCCTTGCGAGTCGCTCCATTGAGCCTTGGGATCGGTCGTTCGACGTAGCCGTTGACGTGGCCGTGACGGTTCCCGTGAGCGCCATGTCGTCGAGGAAGCGGCCGGCAATGGCGGCGAAACTCTCCCCGCCGAAGACGGCCTCTGCGTTCATGGCGCGCATGGCGTCGTCGTCGATGCTGCCGGCCAGCCGCGTCAGGGCAAACTTCGCACGTGCGTCCACAGCCATCCGAACCAGGGGCAGCGCCAGATAGCGGGGGAAGAAGCCAAGGTCGTCGTCAAGCACCGTGAGCGCATAGCGGGTCAGTTCGCCGTCGGTGGAGTAGACGTCCGTCACGTCGATGGAGCCTCCGGCAATGGCCTGATAGGCGAGGCCGTGCTCGATGCCGGTCACGTCGAGATCGAGGCCGTACGCCTGCGCCAGCCCGGGCCAGCCGTCGTTTCGCTCAAGGAACTCGTGCGAGAAGGTGAGGCGCAGGCCGGCGTGGCCCCTTAGGTCGGAGACCCGCGCCAGCCCTCGTTCCGCGGCCAAGGCCCCGGGCACCGCCAGCGCATAGGTATTGTTGAAGCCAAGCGGCGGCAGCGTTTCGATGCCGGCGCCCCTGAGCGCCCGACTGATCTGTGCCGCATCGGCCGCGTCGCTCTCGATGATGGCTTCGGCGATGGTGCCGGTGTATTCGGGATAGATGTCGATCTCGCCGTTCACCAGCGCCTGGTAGCAGATAAGCGTGCCGCCGAGACCGAGCCTGCGCGTGACCGCAAAGCCCTCGCGTTCGAGCAGCTGCGCCATGGTCTCGGCCAGGATGTAGGACTCGGGGAAGTTCTTGCTGCCGACCACCAGCGGCCGGCTGGCTTCGGCGACGGTTGGGGCGGCGGTGGCAAGCAGGGCCGCGGAGGCGAGCAGGCGAAGCAAGAGCGCGGGGCGCAAGACACCGCCCAACAACCTCTGGCCAAGTCGATTTCGCGGCCCGGCCTCTCCGGAAGAAGGGCATCGCGCCCACCATCGCGCCCACAGGCGCGCGAGGGTCGTGTCGAGATGGCCACAACGGCACGGTTCACTCACGCGCCAGCCTCCAGCAGCCGAGCCACGGTGGCATTGGCAGGGGCCGCCAGCACCTCGGCCGAGGCGCCGGACTGCATGACGCCGCCGTCGCCAACGATCACCAGGTGGTCGGCCAGCCTGCGCGCCTCCGCCATGTCGTGGGTGACGAGCAGCGTCGAGATGGGTTCCCTCTCGTGCAGCGCCTCGAACACGGGATAGATGTCGGCGCGATTGATGGGATCGATGGCGGAGAACGGTTCGTCGAGCAGCAGCATGTCTGGGTGCAGCATCATGGCGCGGCAAAGTCCCACCCGATGTTGCTGGCCGCCGGAAATCTGGTGTGGATGACGGTCGGCGAGGTCGGCATCGAGGCCCATGGCGGCCAGCAGTTCGTGCAGGCGCTGTTCCCGGCGTTCCACGGGCCAGCCTTCGAGCCGCGCCAGCAGGGTGACGTTCTCGGCCACCGTCATGTGCGGAAACAGCCTGGCGCCCTGCACCGCATAGCCGATGCGGCGGCGGAAGGACTCCAGGTCGCGTTCGGGCACCGGCGCACCGAGCACCTCCACCGCGCCCTCCTCGGCTCGCTCCATGCCGTTGACGAGCTTGAGCAAGGTGGTCTTGCCGCTGCCGCTTTCGCCGACCAGGGCGGTGACCGCGCCGGCGGGGAAGGATGCGTTGACGTCCCTCAGCACCCAGCGCGGGCCGAAGCGCTTGCCCGCGGCGCGCAAGGCCACCCAATGACCGTCGTTCGACTGCTCGTGAGGCAGCGTGCTGGCGGGGGGCGGGGAAGGCGGCGAATCCATCAACTCGGTCCCGGCTTGTAGCGCGCCAGTTCCTCCAACAGCGCCAGGGTGCCGGCGTCGGCGGCCTCCCCCCGATGCTCTGCGATGCGGGCGTGATAGTCCACCAGCGACGGGCGCCGGCCGAGTCCGTTTCGCTGGCACGCAGCCACATGCTCATGCCATTCGGCGCGTTCCACGGCATCGAGCTCTTGCGGCCGCAGGCGGGCCTTCAGGCGCGTTGCCAGGGTGCGCAGGCGTTCGTCATCGGGCGCGAGCGGCGGCCACGGCAAGCCTTCCTGCAAGGCCCTCTGCAAGCGCTCCATCGCGCGGCGGTCGCCGTCGTCAAGAAAGCCGTCGTAGAGGGAGAGCTCTGCGTCGCGGGGCTCCATCGGTCCGCCATCGCGGCGGTAGGCGTCGGCGATCGTCCGGTCGAGCCCCGGCGCCGATGCCAGTTGCTGACGCCGGCGCTCGATCTGGCCGAGGTCAAAGCCGAGCCGTTCGGCATCGGCCTTGCGCACGACCTTGAGCGGCGCAATGAACGGACACCGATTCAGCGTCACCTCCTTGAGCGGCGGCGGCTCCTCCTCGCTGCGGGTGAAGACGGCTTCCCGGAGGGTGTCGGCGTCCGACTCCAGGAGCGAGGTGATGTCGCGGGAGAGGTCGGCGACGATCAGGCGATTGCTGTAGTCCGGGTGCCGCGCCACCGTCGCCACCGGCGCGATGTTGTGGCGGGCGTTCGGGTACATGCGCGACACATGCACGTTCACCTTCTCGCCAAGCGGCAGCAGGAGCGGCGCGGCGGAGTCCTTCAGGCGATTGGCGACGGCGTAGTCCCACAACTTCGGTTGCGCCCTGCGCAGGCGACGGGCGAGAAAGAGGGTCGCCCGCACATCGGCCAGAGCGTCGTGGGCGTCCGTGTGATCGAAGCCGTTGGCCTCGCTCAGGCTTTCGAGGCGGAAGGTTGGCTCGCCTTCCCCCGTGCGCGGCCACTCCATGCCTTCCGGGCGCAACGCCGCCGCCGCACGCACCAGATCGATGATGTCAAACCGGCTGTTGCCGTCCTTCCACTCGTGGGCGTAGGGGTCCATGAGGTTGCGATAGAAGCCGTGGCGCAGAAAGTTGTCGTCGAAGCGCAGGTTGTTGAAGCCGGCGATGCACGTGCCCGGCTGCATGAGCTCCGCCTGGATGCGGGCGAAAGCCCGCCACTCCTCCATGCCCTTGCGGTTGGCCCGCTGCGGCGTGATTCCCGTGACCAGACACGAGCCGGGATCCGGCAACACGTCCGGCGTCAACCGAATGTAGCTGACGAAGGGGTCGCCAACGGCGTTGAGCTCCGCATCGGCACGCTGCCCGGCAAACTGCATGATCCGATCTGCCCCAGCATCGGTGCCGGACGTCTCAAGGTCGTACCAATAGAACCGCTCCGGCCGCGCCGCACTCACAAGCCGTATCCCCGGTGAGGGCCGCCTTGCGGCGTGGGAGGGCAGAATGCCCTCCCCAGAGGCCCCTCAGCGCCATCAGCTGCCACACTGACTCCAACGGCTTGCCGCGCCCACCGCTGCGTTCGGAAGCCGGTGTCCCTTCTTGGGGAGTGCATTCTGCCCTCCGGCGCACCGCAAGGTGCGCCGGCAGCGGAGTTGAGCGAAACCGTCCCCCGGTTGCGCCCCACACCGCAGTTCCGACAGACTTGCGCGCCTTGACGAACGCGCCGACGGTTTGCAGCGCAGCCGCGCCCTCGCCACACAACGAATTCGCCACCCATGACGGAAACCACCGCGTTGCCGGGCACCCTGGGCGCCCGCACCAAGTTCATTGCGCTTCTGGCGGGGCCTGTCGCTGCCGTGGCCGCTGGCCTCGTGCTCTCGTCCGCCGGGTTCGGGGAAGGCGCCGCGATCACTCTTGGCGTGACCGTGCTCTGCGTCGTCTGGTGGGTGTTCCAGCCCGTACCCATTCCGGCCACGTCGCTGGTGCCCCTCGCGGTATTGCCAATGTGCGGCGTGCTGCCGATGGAAAAGACGTCGGCCTCCTACGGCCATCCCCTGGTGCTGCTGCTGCTTGGTGGATTCATCCTCTCCACCGCCATGGCAAGGAGCGGCGCCCACCGTCGCATTGCCCTCACAATGGTAAAGGTTTTCGGCGGCCACAGCAGCCGTCGGCTGGTGTTTGGCTTCATGGCCGCCGCCGCAGTCCTCTCGATGTGGATTTCCAACACCGCCACCACCCTCATGCTGCTGCCGGTAGCGCTTGCCGTGCTCGAGCGCGCCAAGGATCCCAAGCTCGCCATCCCGCTGCTGCTCGGCATCGCCCACGCCGCCAGCGTCGGCGGCATCGGCACCCCCATCGGCACGCCGCCCAACGTCGTCTTCATGGCCGTGTACGAAGAAACCACGGGCAACTCCATCTCCTTCACCGGCTGGATGCTGATGGCGGTGCCGGTGGTGGTGCTGTTCCTGCCGTTGATGGGGCTGTGGCTCACGCGCGGCCTCGAGTCCACCGGCCAGGCCCCGGTCGAGCTGCCGGAGGTGGGCGAATGGCGCCCGGAGGAGAAGCGCGTGATGACCATCTTCGGCCTCACCGCCCTCGCCTGGGTTACCCGCAAGGAACCCTTCGGCGGCTGGAGCGCCCTTCTCGACCTGCCCTACAGCAACGACGCGATGGTGGCGTTCTTCGCCGTCGTGGCCATGTTCATCGTCCCCAACGGCAAGGGCGGCAAGCTGCTCGACTGGGAAACCGCCGCCGACATCCCCTGGGGAATGCTCATCCTGTTCGGCGCCGGTCTCGCCATCGCCGCCGCCTTCTCCGCCACGGGCCTCTCCGTCGCCATTGGCGAAAGCCTGAGCGCCATCGCCACCTGGCCCATGCTCGCGGTGCTGTTCGGCATCTGCCTCGCGGTGACGTTCCTCACCGAAGCCACCAGCAACACCGCCACCACATCCCTCCTGATGCCCGTGCTGGCGGCAACAGCCCTGGCCGCCGCCATCGACCCCAAGCTTCTCATGGTGCCGGCCGCCATGAGCGCAAGCTGCGCCTTCATGCTGCCGGTCGCCACCGCCCCCAACGTGGTGGTGTTCTCAAGCGGCAAAGTGCCGCCAACGAGCATGGCAAGGGAGGGCTTCGCCCTGAACCTGATCGGCGCGGTGGTGATCACGCTGGTGTGCTACACGCTGGTGGTGTGACCACCTCGGCGGGAGGGCCTCCTGCTGGCGCCACAAGAACCGTTGCCTTTCGGCAACGCTTCCTGCCCCAGCCCAAGCCGTCCCGTCACCCTGTCGGCATTCGGCCAGCTTGCGCCGTCCGAAGTCCGACAGGCTGCCAGCGCGCCCTTGCGGGCGCGTCGGCAGTTCGCTTCGCGAACTGCCTGGCCTTCGGGCTCGCATTCGCTCGCGCCTTCGGCCAGGTACGGATTATTCATGAATGCCCTGCTGCGGACGACGATACACTCGCTGTGGCTGGGCAAGTACTCGCGTGTCCTGCGGACACGTCCGCTCCGGCCCCCTCGACATGGTGCGCAGCCATGCCTTCGGGGTCCTCCGTTCCGTGCCCCCACCCACAGCGGCGTCTCGTCGCCCTCGCTACGCGCATTCATGAATAATCCGGGCTGGAGCTAGAGGCAAAGGGCGATGTGGGCGCACTTGCAGGCGTCGGCCAGTCGGCGGTCCAGCGTGGCGAGCGGCAGTCCTCGGCGAGAGGCGACTTCAAGATACGTGGCGTCGTAAGCGGTGATGCCATGGCGGCTCGCCAACGGCAATGCCCGCTCCAACGTATCCGTCACGGTCAGCACGTCAACTTCGATGGGTAGCAGCGCCAGGTGCCGGCGGATGGCGGACCAGTCGTGTTCCGTCAGGCGGCTGCGCCTGGTGGCCGACAGAACAGCGTTCGCCACCTCAGCTGGCCACAGAGAAGGGACCACCGCGAGATTGTCGAGCAGGGAGTCCCGGAGCGCGTTCGCCCCTTCATGCGCCTCATCCGCAAACAGCCACGCCATGGTGACGGAACAATCCAGAACGAAGGCCATCAGTACCTGCGGCCTTCGTCAATCATCTCCCGGATTGACAAGCCGCCCAACGCATGAGTTGCCTGAAAGGACTTCAGGCCGGCAATGGCGGAACGCACCTGTTCAGCATCCGACTTGCGCACTGGGATCAACTCCGCGACGGGATGGCCGTGTTTCGTGATGACGAAACTCGCCCCGTTCCGCACCTGCGCCAACAGCTTCGGGAGATGGGTCTTGGCCTCGAAGGCACCCACTTGCGTCATGGAACCGCTCGTTTAGACTGGTAGCAGACCAGTTTGCAACTGTGCAGTGCGTCGGTCAAGGTTCCTGTGTTCGGCGTCCAAAGAGCGCTGTGCAACAAGACGTTCTTCGGAGGGAGGGCATCTTGCCGTCAGGCGCGCATGGAGGGCGGGATGCCTTCCCTCCGAGGACAGGTGCGAGTCGCCTTGAGGCGTTTAGTGGCCCTCAACCGCCAGCAATCGAAGGAAAGCTGCCTTCTGCGCGGTCGTCATGGCGCCGAAGTCCGGCACGCCCATGTCTGTGGTTGGCATGTCGGCGAACTCCGGGGACGGCATCTGCAGGCTGGCGGCGATGTTGTGCAGGCCGCCGCCTTGCTCGGCGCCCTTGCTGAGGGCGGCGCTCACCGCTGACGGCCAAACCGCCGGCGCCCGAGGGGCGAGATTCAGCGGATTGGGCCGCCCCACGTGCGCTTCGATGGCTGCGTACATCACCTTCTCGTCCGCCGCCCGCTGCCTTCCGCCTTCTCGACCGTACTTGGAACGGGACTGGTTGCAGATCGCCGCCCACGGCAGCTCGACGTGGAAGCCCGGCAAGGCACGGCACTCGGCCGGGGCGCCGTCGCCGCCGGTCACCGCGCCGTCCTCGACCATGATGTAGTAGGCGGAGATTTCGCGGGCATCGCTCAGCAGCCTGGCCGGCGGATGCGTATAGATCTCGCTGAAGCCCCATTGCGTGTCGGCTGGCAGGTCGCCGTCTTCAAGCAACTGCACCCCGTACTTCGCGCATGCCTCGCACCACGCCAGCGAGCCAAACTCGCCCACCGGCTCAAGCGCCGCGACATCTATCTCGGCCATGAATGCTTGCATGGAAGTACGCCTCCGGCGACGGGGGACATGCCCGAACTTTCCTGCGCGTCAGCGGTCGAGGAAGCTTCCCCGGCTGAAGGCTCCTTGGGTTCTCCTGTCGGAAGTTGCAGCATTGTGCTTCGTATGGGTCGAGTTGGGCGGAGCCTTGCTCTACAACTGCGGATTGATCAGATATTTCTCCCCGGTTGCCTGTCGCCCGTAAATGGCGACGGCGTCCGGTGAGGCGGCATCGCGCAGCGAAACGACCTTCGCGTAGCTGCTCGCAAACGTGGTCTTGATCTCGTCGGCGACGCGCTGGCGAAGCCTCTCGGCCGCCTCTGGCCCGATTCGGTTCAGGAAGATGGGCAGCAGCCAGCCGCCGAGGCCCCATGCCATGCCGAAGGCGCGGTCCAACACCGTGGGGCCGCGCTCGAGGCCGCCGTATATGTACACCTGCTTGTGCGTTGCCGTGCCATAGCGGTTGGCGGCGGCGCCCGAACCAGCCAGGGCAGCTTCCATGCAGGCGAGGAGCTGGCCTGCCAGCCGACCGCCGCCGGTGGCGTCGAACGCCAGGGTGGCACCCGTTTCGGCGAGCGCCGCGGTGAGATCCTCGCGGAACGACGGCGTGCTGGAATCGACGACATGCTCGGCTCCCAGCCCGCGCAACAGCTCCATATGCTCCCGGCGCCGGACGATGTTCACCAGCGCAATGCCCTCGTTCGTGCAGACCTTCTGCAGCATCTGGCCAAGATTCGATGCCGCCGCCGTGTGCGCCAGCGCCGTGTGGCCTTCGAGTCGCATGGTCTCCACCATGCCAAGCACGGTCAGCGGGTTCACGAAGCACGACGCGCCCTCGGCGGCCGTCGTGCCCTCGTGTAGCACGAGGCATTGGTCCGAGGGTGCCACCTTGAACTGCGCGTACATCGAGCCACCCCAGGTGGCGACCGTCTTGCCGACCAACGCCTGCGCCGCCGCATTCGGTCCCGCCGCGACCGCCACGCCAGCGCCCTCGTTCCCACAAGGCATGGCCCGACCGAGCCGCGGCCCCATCATGGCCATCGCCTCCGGCGGCACGCTCGCCCGCACCCCAGACTCCATCGCCTCGGCTGTCGCCATGTCCGCACCACCAAAGAGCAGCCCCAGGTCCGACGGGTTGATCGGCGCAGCTTCGACCCGGATCAACACCTCGTCCGGACCGGGCTCCGGGCTCGGCACGTCGTCAACGACGAGTTCCAGATGGCCATCAGCCGTGACGGTCGATTGCATTCGCAGCATGAGCGTGAGTCCTCCCCAACTCCGGTCAATATACGGCATTGACGCGGCCATTGCCGTTGGAGGACGGATGCTGACGCGCGACTTCGACCGTCAGAGGAAGGTACGGGTGTCGATGGACACGTCAAGGGTTGAAACGCTCAACTGTGCCTGCCGCTGCCCACCTCAATCTGCTCGTGCGCAGCGGAACGAGCTATGGTCGAAAGTGGTGTACGGATGAGTTGAGTCGTGCGGCGTGCCTCTGCTGAAATTGAGTTGCTCTCCAGTTTCAGCAAGAGCGCACATGGACAACGACAATGTGGTCGCCTTGGCGGCGCCAGCCACGGTTTTGGACCCGCTCACCGACCTTCTTCGATCCGGTGCCCGGCAGTTGATCGAGGCCACGGTGATGGCGGAGTTCGAAGAGTACCTGGCGCAGTTCGACGACCAGCAGCTGCCGGATGGACGCCGGCGCGCGGTTCGCAATGGCCACCTTCCCGAGCGGCAGGTGCTCACGGGGATCGGCGCGGTTGACGTCCGGGTGCCGAAGTCGCGCAGTCGCGAGGGATCGCCGGCGACGTTCCGCTCCTCGCTGGTGCCGCCGTACGTCCGCCGCAGTGCCGTGGCTGTATCTGCACGGGGTGTCGACGGGGCAGATGCGCCCGGCGGTGGCGGCGCTGGTGGGGGAGGAAGCGGCACGCGGGCTGTCGCCGAACGTGGTGAGCCGACTGAAGCGGGTGTGGGACGAGGAGTATCGATCCTGGTGTCAGCGCTCCCTTTCCGACGACTGGGTCTACGTGTGGGTCGACGGAATCTACAGCGGTCTGCGGGGTGATCGTGACCGCCTGTGCGTGCTGGTGGCGATCGGCGTCAACGCCTGCGGGGAGAAGCACTTTCCTGGCCGTCGAGGATGGCGTGCGGGAGTCGACACAGAGCTGGCGTGAGGTGCTGCTGGGATGAAGCAGCGCGGATTCACCCAGCCGGCGAAGCTGGCGGTGGGTGACGGTGCGCTGGGCTTCTGGTCGGCGCTCTCGGAAGTCTGTCCCGAGACGAAGCAGCAGCGCTGCTGGATGCACAAGACCGTCAACGTCCTCAACTGCCTGCCGAAGTCCGGTCAGGCGAAAGCGAAGCAGGGGTTGCGCGAGATCTGGATGGCCGAGACCCGCGCCGCGGCCGAGCGCGCCTTTGATGACTTCCTCGAGCGCCACGAGGACAGGTGCCCGAAGGCGACCGCCTGCCTCGCGCGACCGCGGCGAACTGCTCGCCTTCCACGACTTCCCGGGTGTTCACTGGACGCACATCCGCACCACCAATGTGATCGAGTCGGCCTTCGCCACGATCCGTCATCGGAGTTCGCGAGCGAAGGGCTGCGTCACTCGCCAGAGCATGTTGTCGATGATCTGCAAGATGGGCATGAGCGCCGAGAAGTCGTGGCGCCGACTGCGCGGCTTCCGTCAGCTCGCCAAGGTCATCGAGGGGGTGCCGTTCAACGACGGCATCGAGGTCACGGACAGCAGAGCCGCCGCATGACCAACGAGCCAAACACCAGATTTGACAATAGCTCGTTGAGCTTCCCCGGCCGGTTCAAGGTGATGCGGGCGCGACCGTCCTCCACCTCGTATTCGATGCTGTCGAAACCGCTCATGCGCCACTCCCCTCGTGTTTGGTCGCCTTGGCGAAGGCGAGCGAATGTAGCATAGGGACCGCCTCAAAGGCCTGACGAAGACGACGTGAGCCGAGACCCCAAACTGCCCAAACGCCTGTTGCCGGGCTGGGACCGGCGCTTTCCCTTCACCGCAACCCGATCAAGCGAGGAGCAATGACGTGGCAGGAAGACTGCAAGACAAGCGCGTGGTGGTGACCCAGGTGGACGACTTCATGGGACCGGTCACGACGGAGGTGTTTCGCGAGGAGGGCGCGCACGTGGTCGCCGACAGCCGTGTTCTCGACACGCCCGACGCCTGCCGGCGACTGATCGCCGAAAGCGGCCGCGTCGATGTGCTGGTGGCGAACCTTGCCTCGCCCAACTTCGGCGGCACGCCGGTGACGGAACTTGCGGACGACAACTGGCGCACGCCCTTCGACATGATGGTGCACCCTTGCATTGGCTGACCCAAGCTGTGCTGCCGCAGATGATCGAACGCGGCGCCGGCAAGATCGTCGTCTACGGCAGCGCCACCGCCCTGCGCGGCCTCAAGACCGTGGCCGCCTACTCCGCCGCCCGGGCGGCGCAAGTGGGCTATGTGCAGGCAGTCGGCGTAGAGGTCGCCCCCCACAACGTGCAGGTGAACCTCATCGCCCAGAACTACGTCGAAAACCCGGACTACTACCCGCCGGAACTCATGCAAAAGGAGTCCTTCGTCGCCTCCCTCAGGCGCCAAGTCCCCGCCGGCCGCCTAGGCACTCCCCGCGAGGACGCCATGTTCGCGCTGTTCCTCGCCAGCGACGAATGCGGCTTCCTGGTCGGCCAAGCCTTCCCCTTCTCCGGCGGCTGGGCGCAAAGGTGACGGCTCTCGCCCGAGCGCAACCGGACCCATCGCGGTTCAACGAGACCCTGCCTCTGCCCTACGAGCTACGCATGAGGGACTTCGCCTCCGCCATGCAGGACGTTTACGACTTCTTCCACGACGTCAACACGTCCCTGATCAACAAGGGGCTCAGGCGTTTCGACGACATGCTGCGGCCCGCCGCAATGTCCGGCCTGATCTCGGACCTTCTCACCGCGAGCCTTGCACAGCACTCACGCGTGCTCGTCGAGAACGGCTACCACAACGGGCATCCAGACCTCATCGTTGGCGGGCAGTATGCCAGCGACGCGGTGCAATCCGGCGAACACGGCGTAGAGGTGAAGACCACCAGGAGGGCAGGCGGTGCTGTGGACACGCACGGCGCACGGGACCAGTGGATGTGCGTGTTCGTGTACCGAATCGACCAGAAGACTCAGCCAGCGGTCGCACGTGCTCCGACCGTCTTCTCGGAGGTCTATCTTGGCTACGTCACTGTGGGTGATTTCCGCAGGAACGCGAGGGGCGAACTCGGCACCCGCACGGCAACCTTGGACCGTCGCGGACTCGCGAAGCTACGCGAGAACTGGGTGTATCGAGCTTGAGGCGCGGCAGGCAGCGCGTCAAAGGGCAATGAGCTTGGAGATTGCCGTTCTAGCGATCTCGACATAGTGCGGATCGCTCTCCACGCCGATGCTGGCGTAGCCAACGGCCTCGGCCGCTGCCAGGGTGGAGCCGGAACCGGCGAATGGGTCCAGCACGGTGCCTTCCCCCAAAGGCAACGACGCTCGCACCAGTTGGCGCAGCAACGCTTGCGGCTTGAGTGAAGGATGAGAAGCAAGAGCGCGTTCCCGAGGTCTGGTCGGCGCGGACTCGATCACGTCCGCAAACGGCCTGTCCTTTGACATGCGGCGCAGGCCCCCTGTGCCCCAGCGCCGCAGGTTGTCCTGCACGCGGCCAGAGAACGGCTTGCGCACAAGGATCCAAGGCTCCCACCGCGAGCGGGGCATCACCGAGACATCAGCGAACTCCACATGGGCATTCTTGGGTCGGTCGCCGCCCCGCATGGTCGTGACCAGCCGGACGATTTCCCCACGCGGCTCGAAGCCGGCGCGAACCAAGCTTGCCGACACCCGAAACGCCAGCAGGGGATTGGACGCCACCATCACATGGGCACCCGGCACCAACACGCGCAGCAGCTCGCGCCCCCACTCCTCGAAGAACTCCTCCATCACCTTGAGATCGGCAGGCGTCAGCGTCGTGAAGCGCGGCAGCGGCGAGCGCCGACAGCCATCGAAGGACGGCGGCAAGCGCCAAACTCCACCGCGACCCTCCCGGAGCTTGCGCTGCTCCACGGGCGAGTACTCCACCAACCCATACGGCGGATCGGTCACCACGGCATGAACGCTCTGCGACGGTTGCGCCGCAAGCCACTCAAAGCAATCCGCAGCGAAGAGCCGAGCCTTGCCGACCGTGAAGGTTGGAAGCGATGGTTCGGCAGTTTCAGCGGCGACGTTCAGTGGACGCTCCAAGGTGGCGGTTCATCCAGTGTTCGAACTATACGCTCTCGAACACCGCCGCGAAAGCCGGATGGGGAGCCTCGGTTCGACTTGGGGCACTAGTCGTCGCTCGTTGTCGGTGCAGGACGAGCTTCGGGGGAAGCGAGCACGCATCCGCTGCTCATCCGCTGCTCGCATGGTTCATTTTCGCGGCCAAACGCCGTAAGCTTGCGTCTGCCCCTGAGGGGCATCGACGGTGGCCCAACCGGTCCCTTCGCGACGACAAACTGTGAACCCCACCAGGCCCGGAAGGGAGCAACGGTAGCAGCGGACTCGGGTGCCGGAGTGTGGCTGGGCGGGTCGCCACCCATCGGAGATGTGTCCGAGCGGCTGAAGGAGCACGCCTGGAAAGGCTTCGCCTCAAACCGACGAGGCGTGTGTTGCCGGGCTGCGGCGGTAGAGACGGACCCCGGCCGCTGCTCCACTCTGCGACGTGAGCCGCGTTTATGGTCGCCCGAGGGCGTCGTTGGCCGTAGTCTGGCCGGTGGGGAGCCCATCGACCGGAGTCCGAGGCATGAACGTAGCACGAAGCGCGGGCGAGGTGCTGGCGGAGCACACGACGCTGGAACTGGAGTGCATCGACCGGATGTACCTGAACGACGACCCGCCTTCCCGACGGACCCGCCTTCCCGACACACAAACATTCCGTCCCGCGGTCGTGTGCGCAGTTTCCTACGCTGGCGGCGTAGATGCACCACGAAGGACGTGATGCACACCGAACGGGGCTGACTGACAGCGTGATCGACCTGCACGACCCTCGTTGGCAAGAGGGGCTTGCGAACCGCATCTTCACGGCCCGGCGAAGCCGCCGCCCTCGGTGTGCGATGTTGCTGCGGGAGTGTAGGACGAAATGTTTGTGTGTCGGGAAGCGGCCTTTGAGCCGACCGCCGCCGGTGGCGTCGAACGCCAGGGTGGCACCCGTTTCGGCGAGCGCCGCGGTGAGATCCTCGCGGAACGACGGCGTGCTGGAATCGACGACATGCTCGGCTCCCAGCCCGCGCAACAGCTCCATATGCTCCCGGCGCCGGACGATGTTCACCAGCGCAATGCCCTCGTTCGTGCAGACCTTCTGCAGCATCTGGCCAAGATTCGATGCCGCCGCCGTGTGCGCCAGCGCCGTGTGGCCTTCGAGTCGCATGGTCTCCACCATGCCAAGCACGGTCAGCGGGTTCACGAAGCACGACGCGCCCTCGGCGGCCGTCGTGCCCTCGTGTAGCACGAGGCATTGGTCCGAGGGTGCCACCTTGAACTGCGCGTACATCGAGCCACCCCAGGTGGCGACCGTCTTGCCGACCAACGCCTGCGCCGCCGCATTCGGTCCCGCCGCGACCGCCACGCCAGCGCCCTCGTTCCCACAAGGCATGGCCCGACCGAGCCGCGGCCCCATCATGGCCATCGCCTCCGGCGGCACGCTCGCCCGCACCCCAGACTCCATCGCCTCGGCTGTCGCCATGTCCGCACCACCAAAGAGCAGCCCCAGGTCCGACGGGTTGATCGGCGCAGCTTCGACCCGGATCAACACCTCGTCCGGACCGGGCTCCGGGCTCGGCACGTCGTCAACGACGAGTTCCAGATGGCCATCAGCCGTGACGGTCGATTGCATTCGCAGCATCCCAAGCCTCGATCGGTTCGAAACTATCGCCCTTCTCCTGCCTTCCAGCCTCGCCGGTCCGTGCGGCCGCAGCCAGGTTCTGCCGTGCCCGTCCCCGTATCGCCTCCGCGATCGGACCGAGTTCCACAGGCCCCGAGAACAGCCGATCGTCCAGCACCGTCTCAATGTCAGCGGCTTCCATGGACTGGAGAAGCCGGAACACCCTCGGAATGGCGGCTGCACGCGAGTTGGATTTTGGCGCGTCGATACCGTAGGTCTCGCAGAAGCTCCTGATGTCGCAGAGGGTGGACAAGAAACTCCGCTTCTCGAACTCCGCCGCCGCGCGTCCCATCACTGCGGCATGCTCTTCCGACAAACCCATCTTCTCCACGTATTCCACGGCCGTGCTCCGACGGCTTTCGCTCGGCTTGCGTTGCACCACACGCCGCGTTTCGCGCATGTGCTTGCGTCCAGTCCACTGGTCGAGCGCCTGACTGACGGTTTCGATGCCGAAGCGGCCGATGATGGGCCGCAGCTCGGTTTGCAGTTCGTCGTTCATCTTGGCTTTGGCCATGCTATTCCTGCACCTTGATTCGTAGGCGCATACCGCGACGCGTGGTAAGCGGCAGTGGTGAACACCGACTCAGTCGGCGCGCAGTCGATCAGAATAAGGTCCTTGTCTTGGAGATGACTCGCGATCACTTCGCCGAGCACGGTTTCGTCTGGCTTAAGGGACTCGGTCAGATGTCTCGAAAAGTCGAACCGTGGTGGGATCAGGTCCAACCGTCCCCCTTGGCCATCGGCCCACCCGCAGTAGTATGGGCTATCCGTCAGGTTGGTTTGCGCCTTGGGTCAGGTTCGGGGAGTGTTGGCGTTTGGCTTCATTGCGGTGCATACCGTGGTCTGGTGTACGCCGCTTTACCTGATGGGTCTCGCGCGGGCGCTGCTTCCCGCTCGGGGCAAGGTTTGGATCAATGGGCCGATGGTGCGGATCATCGACGGGTGGGTGGCGTGCAATCGGGCGATGGTGCGGGTGCTTGGCGTTACGCGGGTTGAGGCCGAGTGGCATGGGGCGCCGCTTGCGCGGGATGGTTGGTATCTGGTGTTTGCCAACCACCAGAGTTGGACGGACATCATCGTCTTGCAGAACACGCTGCTCGGGCGCATTCCGCCGCTTCGGTTCTTCACCAAGCGCGAGTTGATCTGGGCGCCGCTGGTGGGGATCGCCATGTGGCTGCTGGGGTTCCCCTATGTGCGCCGCTATTCGCGAGAGGCACTCGAGGCGAATCCGGCCCTGCGGGGAATGGATCGCGAGGCGGTGGTGCGCGCCTGTGCGGGCTTTCGGGAACGGCCTACAAGCGTGCTTGCGTTTCTGGAAGGCACGCGGTTCACGGCGGCCAAGCATGCGGCGCAGGAGTCGCCCTATCGGCACCTGCTGAATCCTCGCAGTGGAGGGTTCGGCTATGCACTCGACGGGCTTGCCGACAAGGCGCCGAGGGTGGTGGACGTGACCATCGAGTACGACAGCGAGGTGCCGGGCTTTTGGGAGTTCCTTTGCGGGCGCTGCCGGCGCGTTCGCTTCGTGGCGCGAACGCTGCCGCCACCGGAGAACGACCGCGATGCCATTGCGGCGTGGATCGACGAACGGTGGGCGGCGAAGGACGAGGAGCTGGAGGGAATTCGGCAGGGGTAGGGGGTTCGGCAACCCTACTCCGGTTCGCCAAACCGGTCGGCGATCAGGTCGCGTACCGCCTCAAAGGCCGCAGTTTCGTCGCGGCCTTCGCAAGTCAGGGTGAGGTGCGTGCCCTGGGCCGCCGCCATCGTCATCACCGCCATGATGCTCTTGGCGTCGAGGGGCGCCTGCCCCTCGGCGGCCAGGCGAATGTCGGCGCCGAATGTCTTGGTGAGGTTGACCAGTCGCGACGATGCCCGGGCGTGCAGCCCGAGCTTGTTGACGATCTCGACCGTTTCGCTCTTCATGGCCGCGGCAGGTCGCGATGGCGGATGAGCACGTCGGTGGTGCGGACGGCGTCAAAGTGTTCGGCGAGGCGCTCGGCCATGTACACCGAGCGGTGCTTGCCGCCGGTGCAACCGATGGCCACGGTCATGTAGGCGCGGTGGGTGTCTTCGAAGCGCGGCAGCCAGGCGGCGAGGAAGGCGCGGATGTGCTCGAACAGGTCGTCCACATGCGACTGCCCGGCGAGATATTCCCGCACCGGCCGGTCGCGTCCGGTGAGGGGCTTGAGTTCGTCGATCCAGTGCGGGTTCGGCAGGCAGCGCACGTCGAACACGAAGTCTGCGTCCACCGGCACGCCGGACTTGTAGGCGAAGGAACGAAACAGCAGCGACATGCCGCCGGCGCTGCTGCGTTCGACGATGCGATGCCGCACCACGTCCACCAGACGTTCGGCGGCGAGGTTGGTGGTGTCGATGGTGAGATCCGCCGAGGCGGCGATGTCTGCGAGCAGCGCGCGTTCCATGTCGATGGCGGCGCGCAGGTCCGTGGCTTGGTCCGTGAGAGGGTGCCGCCGCCGCGTCTCGCTGAAACGCCGCACGAGGGTGGGTGAACGGGCGTCGAGATAGACCACCAGGCTGTCCGCCGCCGAGGCGCGCGCCTCGTCGAGCAGGCGCGGAAAGCCGGCGAGATCCGCCGGGTCGTTGCGGGCGTCGATGGACACGGCAATGCCTTGCCGATTGCGTCCCGCGCCGTCCGCCGCCGGCTGGCACAGGGAGGGCAACAGCCGCACTGGCAGGTTGTCGATGCAATTGAAGCCGCCATCCTCCAGCGCATTGAGCGCCGTGCTCTTGCCGGAGCCCGAGCGACCGCTGACGATCACGAGCTTCACCATCGCCTCAGCTCCAAGCCCGCACTCGGCCAGGGCCGTTGCCTCCGCGACCCAGGAGTTTTCGCGCCAGCGAAAACTCCAACGCGTCCGAAGGACGCGCTACCACTGCTGCACCTCGTCCATCTGCCAGCAGATCGTATCGAACAGTTCGCCGTCGGTGGTGGCCTGCCTGAGGCTCGCAAGGTTGTCCGGTTCGCTGAAGATGCGGGTCAGCATCGCCAGCACGTCGAGATGGGTGCGGTTCTGCTCCTCCGGCACCACCAGACAAAACAGCACATCCACCGGCTCGCCGTCCAGCGCGCCGAAGTCGATGCCTTCGGCGAGGGTGATGAGCGTGCCCACCGGCCCTCGGCAGTCCGGGTGCCGACAGTGCGGAATCGCCACCCCTTCACCGAGACCGGTGGAACCGAGACGCTCGCGGTTGAGGAGGCCCTGCAGCAGACTGCGCTCGGCGACCTCTGGACATGCCTCGGCGATGACCTTGCTGGCAAAGCTCAGCACGGCCTTGTGCGAGCGCGCCTCGACGCGGGCACGAGCGCAGCCCGATTGCAGCAGTTGCGTTATGTCCAAGTGTCGCCCCCGGCGCCTTTAGCCTCGGCAAGGAAGCGCGCCATTCTATGCGCCAGGGAGCCTGCGCCGTAGAACGGCGCAGGCTCCCTGGCGAAGTGGCGGACGGAAGAGAAAGGGGACCCGCAGTTGCCCTCCTCCGAAGAAGCCGAGGACGACTCCGCGGCCGAATGCCGACAGGGTGACAGGACGGCTTGGGCTGGGGCAGGAAGCGTTGCCGAAAGGCAACGGTTCTTGTGGCGCCAGGCGGGGAGAAGGCAGCAGTTCTCATTTGGCGTCTGGCTTCGCCGTCAGGCGCATTGCACCCCGCGTTTCGGACCCAATCCGGGCCAAATCGACCGGCAGACCCGTCCAGTCGAGGGGGCTGAAGGCCAAAACGAGAATTGCTGGGGGAGAAGCCGTACTCTTGCAGGTAAGGGGGCGTCTCGCCCTCCATGGGTGCCGCAGGTGTCTCTAAGTGGCGGGGCCGTGGCTAGCGAACGCGGCGGGCCTTCGTGCGTTGCCCGGAGCGTTCGTTGTCGATGTTGAAGGTGCCGAGCATGCCGCTTGAGATGACTACCGTGTCGCCGACGCGGTAGTTGGTGCGCAGTTCGCGTTCGTTCTCTCGCCAGACCTGGCCGTCCTCCAGTTCCATCTCGAAATTGCCCCGGGCCAGTTCGCGCACGCGGACGATTTTGCCGCTTGCCACCACGTTCTTCGGCTTGGGCCCGGGCAGCTTGATGCCGCCGAGCACGCGCCGGAAGAGGCCGGGACGCGTGGCCTGCGGCTGTTCGGTCCCTGCCTGCGAGCTTGCTGCGGGCTCGTTGCCGGCGTCGGTGGTGGACAGCGCCGGAGTCTCCACCGGTTCTTCAACCGGCGTCGCCAGCCGGTCGTAGCATGCGAGCCGAGCGGCGTCATCGGCCATGTTGCGACAATCGCTATCGGCGCCCGTCGTCGCGGCGCCCAGAAACAGGGCTCCGAGCATCACTCGACCACGTCGCATCGTCTGCAATCCTCCCTGTGGAACCTTGGTGCGAATGTTAGCGCGCCGCCAATGGACGCGGCTCAGGCCGGGTGGTGTCGTTTGGCGGGAATGCCGTAGGCGGTGGTGGCCTTGATCTCGGACATGGCGATGTTCGAATGCACCTCCTGCACGCCCGGCAGTTGCGACAGGTGGTTGAAGAAGAAGCGCTCGTAGGCCGCCACGTCCTCGGTGACGATCTTCACCATGAAGTCCATCTCCCCCATCAGCGTGTGGCAGGACTGCACTTCCGGGTGCTGCCGGATGGCTTCCGCGAACTCCGGCAGGGACCTGCGCCCGTTGGTGGTGAGCTTCACCATCGCGAACACCAGCACGTCGAGGCCCAGCTTGTGCCGATCGAGGATCGCCACCTTGCGCTGGATATAGCCGTCCTGCTGCAGGCGGTTGATGCGCCGCCAGCAAGGCGACTGCGACAGTCCCACCCGCTCGCCGATCTGGGCGGCGGTGAGCGAGGCATCCTGCTGCAGCAGATCGAGAATCCGCGTGTCCATCGCGTCAAGCGACATGATCTATCTTCCTCTGTGGCCGAACTTGAAGAATTGTATTCTCAGTTCTTGGAGAAAGCGCGCAACTTGCAACCTTTTTCCTCGAATCGAGGGCTACGCTGCCACCATCGATGAACCATCCGCGAAAGGCAATGAGGAGAGAGTCGATGAACCATCCGCGAATGCAGGACTTCCACCGCGTCGAGGTGCGAACCGACTGCGCCACGGGCCTCCGCGCCGTGTTCGCTCTGCACGACCTCACCTTGGGCCCGGCCACTGGCGGCGTCCGTCGCTGGCGCTATGACAGCGAAGACGAGGCGGTGGTCGATGCCATGCGCCTGGCCCAGGGCATGACCTGCAAGAACGCCTTGGCTGGCCTTCCCTTCGGCGGCGGCAAGTCGGTCATCATGAGCGACGGCAAGCCGGTGACCCGCGCGCAGCTCCGCGTGTTCGGCCGCTGGCTCGAGCAGCTTGGCGGCGAATACGTGGCTGCCGAGGACGTGGGCATGACCGTGCAGCACATGCAGGAGGTGCGGCGGGAGACCCGCTTCGTCACCGGCATTGGCGCCCACCCGGGGCCGAAGACGGCGCAGGGCGTTTTCGTCGGCATCGAGACGGCGCTCGAAGGCAAGGTGGCCGGAACGCGCATTGCTGTGCAGGGCTTGGGTGCCGTGGGCATGGCGCTGGTCGAACTGCTGCATGACGCCGGGGCGCGGCTGATCGTGGCCGACCTGAGCGAGGCCAAGGTGCAGGCCGCAATGGCGTTCGGTGCCGAGCGTGCGGGGACGGACGACGTGCTGGGAAGCGAAGTCGATGTCCTGGCGCCATGCGCCCTGGGTGCCGTCATCACGCCGCGTCGGGCACGCAGCCTGCACGCCAGGGTGGTGGCCGGCTCCGCCAACAACCAGCTTTCCGAACCCCTGGCCGGTCATATCCTGCACCAGCGCGGCATTCGCTATGCGCCGGACTACGTGGTCAATGCTGGGGGCATCATCCACGCCGGCTACGAGTATCTTGGCTGGACGGGGGCGGATGCGGAAATCGACGCCATCGGCGCGCGCTTGGCGGAGATTTTCGGCGAATCGGCCGCCACCGGGAGGCCGACGCACCAGATCGCTGATGAGATGGCGGCAGCCGCCGTCAGAGCGGGCCGCGAACGCCGCGACGCGCTGGTGGCCTGACTGGGTTGAAGAGGGCCCGACCCAAGCCGATGTTGTGTGGGGTGTGTGAACCACGCCGAAGGGAGTAGAGAATCGCGTTTTCCTCCGCGCATCTGCGACGCGCTGCAAGTCCCCAGCCATAGCAACGGCTTGCAGCCCGCGCGGCGTTTGAGCGCGACCGCTTCCGACCTGCCCAACTTCCGAACCAGACGCAGTTACCCGGCGTGTCCTGGGTGTTCCCCAACGCGGGCGCCCGCGATGCGCCGGTTGCGACCGAACGAACGGGAGGGATGGAGCATGGGAAACAGAACGAAGCTCCTTGCATGGAAGCACGCTTCCGGCGACGGGGGCATGTCCGAACTTCCCTGCGCGGCAGCGGTCGAGGAAGCTTCCCCGGCTGAAGGCTCCTAGTGTCCGTCACGTTCTGACTTTCGGGTAGAGCCGCATGAGCTTGGTGCGCGCGTCGTCGGTGGTGAACTGCCAGTCCACGCCGGCTTGGCTGCGGTTCCTGTCGCGCGCCCATGGCGTTGCCCGTGCCGCCACGGCGGCCTCGCTGCCCAGCCGGTCGGCCAGGGACTGGCGGGCGAGCACGCTCAACCCGCACTCCGCAATGTTCAGCCAGCTGCCGTGTTTCGGCGTGAAGACCAGCTCCAGGCGGTCCATGATCCGCTTCGCCTCGGCCGGGTCGAACGCCGCGCAGAGGGAGCCGAAGTCGCGCGTGTTCAGGTTGTCGCACACCAGCGTGATGCGCTCGACGTCGGCGTGGCGCGGCTCGTCCACGAGGGCGCGCACACGCGCCGCCCAGTCCGCCGCCGCGCGGCGGCCGGTGACCGGCACGGCCCGCCACCCCGCCAGCGGCTCCACGAACATCCACACCGCGCAGCAGCCTTCGTCCAAGGCCAGCGACGACCTACAGGTGCGTCCGCTCCGTGGCGATGGCCGTTTTCACGCGGGAGCGGGGAAGAACGCGGCCTCGGCCAGAGCTAGCGTCGGCACCACCAAGGCTCGGTCGAGGTGGTCGTTGCGCATTTCGCAGGAAGTCTCGGCGATCAGCGCGCACCCGTGGCACGCGGCGCCGTGCAGCCACCGGCGTTCCATGCTGCTGTCCGGTTCGTGCTGGGCGCAGACGGGATCGTTCGAGCACAGCATGGCGGTGCGCAGTGCATCGGCAAGGTGACCTTCAATGTGTCGCGCCTGTTGAACAAGCCCGCCGAGGGTTCCTTCGGCGTCCGGTGTGGCGGTGTAGAGGAGGATTCCATAGCGCTCGTCTTCGGCATAGATGCGTTCGCGGATCGAGCTTGCCGGATAGCCGCATCGCATGGCGAGCGACTGGATCAACAGGTGCGCGAGCGTGTGCAGAAGGATGTACGCGCCCCCCGGGAAATCCTGTCCCCTAGATTTGCGTTCCTTCCGCCAAGCAACATGCCCGCGTCGCAGCGCGTCGATGCGGCGTTGCACGAATGGTTTCTCCAGCCACTTGTCCACGGCATCGCCGGAAAGCTGGATGAACAAGCCTTCGCCGCGATTCTCCACTGCGGGGAACCAGGTTGGCTCGATCGCGATGTCTGCTCGCTTGACGTCGGTGTCGTACTCGCCGTGGATGTCGCGCATCTCGGCCTCGAGTCTCGTGAAGCCGATGAGCGCCACCACCTCGCGCAGTCGGTGTAGCTGGATGACGCGGGTGATGTCCTTGCTCAGGCTTGACCCCGGAGTCCGCCAGACGTGATCCGGCAGCCGCCGGGCATGGAAGTTGGGATCAACGGGCTCGTCGTCACCGAAGCCCTCCCTCGCCTCCAGCATGGCATCGAGTTCCACCGCTTTCAGGTTGCGGTCGCCCGTTCCGCCGTCCTTATGCCGCATTACGGCATCGAAGACTTTCCCGTCCTCATATCCGTCGAGCCCTTTGGCGACTTCTGGGAGCCGCTTGAAAATTTCCAAATCCGCCTTGGCATTCACCCCTTGCAGCATTCCCCAAAGCTCCGTCACCACTCGATCTACGTCCGAGCCTCGATCCGGCAACGACAGCACGCTCACCACCTGCGGGAAGTAGGCATTCGTCGCCGTTCGGATCAAAAGGCGACTAGGTAGGTCGCAATCCTCTTCTGTGTTCTTGCCAAGCCACGGCCGAGCGCCGCGACACGTGCCGAGAGCCTTGCTTTCCAACTGCTTGGCTTCGTAGAGCGAACGCTGCTTGCCGCAGGCACATCGGACCCACAGATCCGAGAGATCCCCACTGGTACCGCGCTCCACGAGCCACAGATCTCGCCGGCATGGGTCGTTGCCGCCATGCACGAAGCCATACCAGTCGAGATCGTCCACATGGCCCCGGGTACAGGCGCGCACGAAGCGTGTGGGTACCACTGCCTTACCCTCGAACTTCCCGTTCTCGAGCGCCGTACGACGCACGAGCCGGCGCTTCTGCTCGCGGCCCTCCCACTCGACGAACTGGACGACGAACCACTCGGGAAAGCGCCATGCTCCGATGTCCCGCCGCTGCTCCCATGGAACGCTCGGCACCGGTGGTGGGGCAAATAGCCTGGGTGCAACCATGCCAGTAATGCGGCAGATGACCTCAGAAAGCCGCGCCTCGTCGATCTGTTCGAGCCTTCCTGGATGAGGCCAAGTCTCCAGCCCACCGACGATGGCGGCATGTTCCGGAAGGTCCAGCAGAGCACCCGGCCCATAGGTCGTGATGACCTGACTCTGTCGAAGCGTCGCCGAGGTCATCCGTCGGTCGCTGAGCCCGTCAGATTTCTCAGTCGTAGGCCAACCTCGGGCTCCACGTCGCGCAAAGACCGGTGGGCGCGAAACTTGCGGTGATTTGCCGACTCGAAGTCGTCGTCGAGCACATCGCGAAGCAGCGGTTTGGGCCCTGACCGGGTTTCTCCTTTCCCATAGACAACCGCGACGCCGTCTTGTCGGTAGTCATCGACCACCCTGCTCCATGCGTCGAGCAGGTCCGAAACGCGATGCTGCACGCTCAGCCGTCTCTCGTCCCGTTCATCCTCATCGTCCAGCGGCTGCTCGTTCAGTCGTGCCACCAGCGCGTCGAGCACCCGTCGCTCCAAGTCCGCACGCACGCCATCGATGTTCTCCACTCCCTCCGGTGGCGTCAGCGCGGGATCGAGGTGGCGCGCAAGACCCACGAGCGCACCGGCGAAGCCGCGATCCAATGCGCGAGCGGAGAACGGGGTGACGCTTGATGCTTCCACCGAACGATAGAACGTCTCGTGGTAGTGCCGAAAGCGCTCGTAATGCGAGCGGTCGCGGGGCTTGTGGACGTTGAGCAGCGTCACCACAAGCCCTGGCCTTTCGTCGTCTCGTCCCACGCGGCTGGTGGCCTGGATGTATTCCGCGTGCGTCTTCGGCTGCCCCAGCACCACCATGAGGCCGAGACGCGTGATGTCCAGCCCCACCGAGATCATGTTGGTGGCGATGGCGCTGTCCACCCGCTGCTTCCTGTCGTGAAACGCGTGTCCCAACCTGCGGCGGGCGTCTGCGACCTTGTTGGTGGGCACGCGCGAGGTGAGTTCGACCACGTCGTTGAAGCGGAGTCGATTCTCGAACAGCCCCTCCGCCTCGCCGATGCGCCGGCGGTCGCCATAGCGGCGAATGGTGGTCTGCACCTCCTCTTCCAAGATGCGCCTCGCGCCGCCGAGTTCGCGCAGGGAGTTGAAGTAGCCGAGCACGGTCATGTAGGGGTCGGCCGGGTTGCCCTTGTTCCTCTCGCCACCAGCTGCCTCGTAGGCCTTCTGCGCCGCCCCGAACAGTGCGAGCCACACCCGGCGCATGAGCACCTTGGGATTGCGGCCGGCCGAGACGATGCCGAGATAGAGCCGGCCCGGCACCTCGGTCAATTCCCTCGTGTGGGCAAAGAAGGAGTCCTTGCGGTTCGGCCCCGGTGGCGGGAAAACCTGTGTCAGTGACCGGGCAAACAACGCCTGAATCTGGTTCTGTGCCGCCCTTGCCGTTGCCGTGGACGCCACGATTTTCGGCCCCCTCGCGGGTTCACCCAATCCACGCCTGCAAAGCGTGCCGATGGTGGATTCGTAGAGCCCAACCATCGTTCCGAGCGGGCCCGAGATCAGGTGCAACTCGTCCTGAATCACGAGGTCCGGCGGCGGCAGGGGACGACCGAGCGGCCGCCCGGCGTTAGAGCGCATGGGGCCGTAGAACCCGTTGTCGTCGTATCGCTCGGCACCTCCGAGGAGCAATCCAGTTTCCCCCACCCACGGCAGCGACGCGAACTTGTCCACCGTCGCAATCAAGAACGCCGGCAAGCGGCGATAGAGCGGCTCGTCCACAGCGATGATAGGCAGCGGGCGGTCTCCGCTGAACTCGCAAGCGATGTTGGCGCAGGCAATCCGCAGCTGGTCAGGCGCATCCGCATGCGGCAGCAGCTCGAACGAGTCTGGCGTGAACTTGGTGCCGCACCAGGGGCAGTCTTCGAGGGGAATCGGCGAGGGATTGAGGCTCGGATTGGCCTTGAAACGAGTGGTCTTGTTGCGAGCGGAATCCGACCTGCGGTCGCCCTTGCGCCCCATCTTGTTGGGCGTAGCCGCCTTCCCCACCCACAGGCCGATCTCGAACGGCCAATCGCCGTAGCGCTGCGGATCGTCCTCGCGTTCGAGTTCCAGCGCGCAAACGAGGCCGGAGGCGCGGGAGAGCTGATCGAGCGTGAGCAGGCGCAACGTATAGCGCATGACGACGCTGACACCCGCTCCCTGCAGCGCGCCAGCGCCGGGATTGCGCAGGCGACGCAGCACCATCGCAATGGCTGCGAGGCCCAGGTATGCCTCTGTCTTGCCGCCGCCGGTGGGGAAGAAGAGCAAATCGACGATGCCCCGGTCAGCGTCTTGCGGATCGGCAAGGCCCGGCAGATTCAGCAGGATGAACGCAAGCTGGAACGCCCGCCACTGTGGCGCCCTCACATCGTCAAGGCGATGCCGCAGCGCTTCCGCCACAACGCGGTTCGCAACGCGAAACGCATCGAGAACGTCGGCATCCTCCGTGAGCAGAGCGATCCCACGCGCAATGCGATTCGACGCCAGCGTGGCCCCATCCAGCAACGCCTGAGCGGTCTTCTGATGCTCGTCCGAGAGCTGCCCCGCTTCGACCCGCCTCGACTCGATCCAGGCGCGATACTCGCTGACGATTGCTTCAAGCGCCTCCTTCGCGGCATCGCCGTCGGCAAGACTGCCGAGATCGTCCATGGACAGGACAACGCCCGCCGGGTTCACGGTGTCGGTCTTGGCGACGCAGGCAGCAGGAATCCAGCTTGTTCGCAGCACCCGGCAGATGTTGTCCAACACCTTCCAGTCCGCCGAAACGCCGTGTCCGGTGGCGTACTCCGGCGTGTCGTGATAGTGCAGGTCGGCCGAATCCTCGTCCCACTGGTCACTATCGCTGCTCGCCGTGCGCGGGTCTCGCCGTGGAACGAAGCCCTCGGCACACGCCACCTCGATCTCGGCCTGAAACGCGTAAGCGGCATCCCGATGCTCTTTGTCGGGATTGCGTTGATTGACCAGAAAGACAGAGACGCTGTGCGTCCCGGCGGGGATGTCCGGCAGATGCTCTGTCTTGACCGACCGATTCAGCACGTGCAGAACCAACCCCTCCCCCGTTCCAGAGTCGGGAACCTCGTGCCGACCGGGCTGACTCAGCGGCACATGGACCACTCGCTCCTGCGGGCGCCGCTGCCACATCGGCGGCTCGCGCTTACCGTCTTTCGTTGCCTCCGGCACGTATTCGTAGTCGCCCCAGCGCACCGTGATGCCCAAAGAGTCCGTCTCTTGCGGAACGAGGAAGCTCAGCCCCATCGAGGAGGGAAAGAAACTAGGCTTCGCCGCCTTCCGCTCCTCCTGCGACTCCTCGGGCAACCCCCCTTCGCCCACATCCTCCGCGTCGTCCTCCTCATCCGCATCCGCCCGCTGCTCCAAGGGCGCATCACTCGGCACGAGGAACCCGGTGAGATACCAGTTCGAGGGCCGCTCCCAACCGTTCAGCTTTTCTTCCGCAAGGGCGTGCGTGGCGGGAGGGCCAACGAGATCGAGGCCGAGGGCATCGACGATTCGGTCTCGCACCTCCGGAGAACTAGCGGGTGCCGCAGTGAGAAGTTTGGTGTTGGTCATGGCTACGACGATAGAGGGATGGCGACGGCGTGCTCAAGGTCTGGTTTGGGCACCAAGGGGTTCCTTCACCCGCGAGCCTAGCAGACTGTCGGACTTCCGCCAGAGACGGGCCATCGGAGGGAAGGCATCCTGCCTTCCCTAACACGCCGATAGGCGTGCCGTCCTTTCACCATGGTGGCGACGTCAGGAACGCGCCTTGCGCCGAGCAGGAAGGCAGAATGCCTTCCCTCCGATGGCCCGCCTCCTGCAAGCCAGCCGTCACCTACCACCGCCGTATTGAGCAAGCCGTTGTTGACTTCTCGGGTGGGCAACCGACACCGCGGGTGTGCTTGGATCCTCTGCAAGCCCATGCGCAGACGTTCCACACCTATCCCGAGGTGCCACATCTCGTCCAGCAGCCAAAGTAGCCCGTGGCATGCGACGCCCTTTTTCGACGCCAAGTCTCTAAGCCGTCGGTCTCCGGTCAGGAGTGTCCCGCCACCCTCGGCGGCGAGGGACAAGGCAAACGAGTCCGGTACCGACAAGGCCGGCGCTTCTCGGATGCAGGTCTGGGCGTAGACAAGCTGTTCGCTGGTCAAATCGGCGACGACGAGCCCCAGAACAATCATTGCCGGGCCGCCATAGTCCTTTAGTTCCCGCTCGTAGAGCAGGTCAGGAACAACGAAGCGGTAGGGGAGGCCGAAGGCTGCCTCGACCAAGTCGCCTCGCTCAAGGTCAACAAGCACCGAAGTGTCGGAGACAAGCAGGTCCACACCCCACCCGGTTTACCGATCAAAATCAGACCGCTGTAGCGGTTACATCCATCCGCTCGTCCAACTGGCGCACAGAGATGCCGAGAAGCTCCGCAGCTCGAGACTCGGAGACGAAATCCTCTGCCAATGCGCGCAGACAAAGACGCTCGAAACGCGTCGATTTCTCCGCCTCCAAGGGCTCCGGCTCCCCATACGGTGCGGTGCGCCAACCGCGTCTCTTGAACTCCGCGAACAGATCGCTGTAGAGCGTCGGCCCTATGATGGACAAATCCCTGCAGCGATGAACGACCGCCTGCACACTCGCGCCAAAAAGTCTCTTTAGATCAACTAGTTCACCGATGCTAACCGACGACCGGTGCTTGCCGATCTCCGACCAGAGCACCTCAGCCGGCATCAGAAAGGCACCCGCAAAGCAATAGGCGGCACGTTCCTCATCGACTTTGGGGGACACGCCGAGCACGAGGTGACCCAGTTCGTGTGCCACTGTGAACCGCTGACGCTCACCCGTGTGCAACGAGTTGACGACGACCACGGGTACCGGTGGCCCGCCCTGCCGGCTGACCTGCGCCGTCAGGCCGTCGATGTCATCATCGAGATACATGGGGAGGACCTTGATCCCACGATCCTCCAAGAGTTCCAGCATGTTGGGGATCGGATTCGCCCCAAGCCCCCACGCACTCCGCAAGCTGCGTGCGGCTCGGTCCGCCTCGGCCACGTCCCCAACCGGGTACGGGACCTCCCGCGGTCGATCCCAGTTCACCGTCGGCAAGCCCAACAGTTCCTCAACGGCCAGATACCGCTCCAGGTCCCGCAGCAGCCTGGCCTTCACTCGAGCTTCGGCCTTGCGGGCTGCGATTGCCTTTTTGCGGAACTCCACCTCCTCCAGCACGATGTCATCGTCTGACAGCAGGTAATCCACCGTGACGTCCAACGCGCGGGCAATGGCAATCAGGGTCGTGGACCCGGGCATCGCCTCATCGCGCTCATACTTGCCTATCGCCTGCGCGCTGACCGCACGGTCGATCTTCGCTTCGAGCCCTCGAAGCGAAAGCCCCGCTGCTGCCCTAGCCACCTTAAGCCTCCCGCCGATCATTTTGTGCCCTCCTCACAGAATGCCAACCACGAACCAATGCACAAGGAACTCACGGCATCACGGTGCGCCCTCCTCAGTCGAATGTATGTCGCGGCAGGGCACGAACGGCTGCCTGCGTTCCGAGAGAAACTCCGTACGAATCCGAGGGAGCCACTCACGTGCTTGAGTCCGTCCAAGCCCTTCGAGTTTCTCCATCCGTGTCGCGTCATCCAACTTCGCGAAACCGCGTGCAACCGGCACGTCCACTCGGCAAATCGGGTTTGGCGCCGCACCGCCACCACCAAGAAGCACCTCCGCTGTCCGTTGCGCAGCCAGAGCCTGCCCTTGCATGAGCATGTCCACGCCAACCCGCGCGCCACCTGCCAACCCCATCTTCTCCGGCAAGATCAGCATTTCGTCGGTGCAGCCCAAGCTCAGCATCCGAGCGCTCTCCGGTGCCCAACCAAGGACAGACACGCTCTCCACCGCGGCCACGGTAGCCGGGTTGTTCGCCCAAGTGCCTCCATCGACGAAGCTGACTCCATCCACGGAATGTGCAGGAAGGTAGGTTGGTGCTGCTGCCGTGGCCATCGCAATGTCAACCACCGGCGTTGCGTAGTCCACCTCGAAACGAGGATGGTGGGCAGTCTTGAACAGGCATGGGTGCCGAGTGTCCGAGTTCCACGCCGGGATCACCAAGCGCATCGCACTCTCTCCCAGCCGCCTCTCTCCGAACACATCCCGCAACGCCGCCAACAGTGGGTCGGGGCGGTGCTTGCTAGTCACCAACCCGCGCATACCGCGTCGCACAGCATCCATCCACCTCCTCGTTCTCGTAGGAGCGGCTTGGCCAAAGACCTTCGGGCCGTGCTGTCGATAGAACTGGACGATCTCGCGACACGGCAGCCCAAGCCCTATGCCGAGCGCGATGATGCCGCCCGTGGACGTTCCCACCACCAAATCGAAGTGGTCGACGATGCGCTGCTCCGTCGCTTCCTCGATTTGGGCGAGAAACGCCGCGGGCATCACCCCCTTCAGGCCGCCTCCATCGATGGAGAGTATCCTGCGCGGCACCGCTACAGCAGGCGCTCGATGCTCGACTCCTTCAGTGAATGCCGCCACCGGCCCACTGCCCCGTTGCAAGCCACCCTTCGTAGCACACCAGCCACTCAATGGTCCAAGGAATGATGGTCTTCGCGGCGGCTTTACCGCCGTGCCACTCCTCGCTCGGTGGGTGGTACAAGCAAAGATATGGGAAGTCGCGAAGGCGAGGATCCGGGTTCAGATAGATATGCGGAATAGCCTCCTCGGGCGACTGGGGCCGTCGTCGAAGCACCGGATCGGTCACCAACACTGACGGAACGCAGCTCTTCGCCTTAGGAGTTCGCCGCAGCCCAACCAGCACCGTGTACGTCTTACCTAAAGGGCGTAGGTCGCCCTGCCATAGCACGCTGGATCGGTCTCGGCCCAGCGTCTTGAAGGAAGGACAATGCCGTCGCACCAATCGGTCCTGCTCACGAGTGGTCAAGCATTTCATGGCCGATGTACTCCGCCCCCGTGGAACCTATGGCGCGGCGCCGTCACGCCAGCAGCTACTCCCGTGAGCGCAATCGAGCCTGCTCGTCGGTCGTGTCTGCTCCTCCCCCGGTCGATTTCCGTGCCCATGTTCTTGTTGAACGCCTCCACGGCCCTACGTGCAGGCCACTCTCCGAATAGTTCTGCCAGCTTGCACCTGATTTGCTCCAGATCAACGTCGCCCCGCAACCATTGCACATCGGCAATGAGCCGCTCGAGGTCTTGTGCAAACTGCCGCTGCTCACCGAGGTTTGCGGGCCACCTATCCGTCAGGACATCGTGAGCGCAGGCTGGATTCGCCTCGTGGATCAGTGAGCCCGTCATCTCCGACTGGCGGAAGCGGTCTCGCATGTGAACCGCTTGGCTCAACAACTCTTCCGAAAGAGTCAGGCATTTCCTGGGTTGATCGGCGGCGAACTTGGACAAGAGCACCGAAGGCGGCCTCCCATTCGTCCGATCCTGATAGAGCACGTTGCGCCAGCGCTTCACGAGTTGGAGCCCCACCACCGACAACGACTTTGCGCTGGCCGGTTCCTGCTCGGGAACTGGGTCCGCGTCGGCTTCCGCAAGCACCATCTCGCGCTCATAGATCGATGCCCGTTCAGCATAGAGCGGGCCGAACGTACCCGAATCGGCAGTACAGGCGCTGAACCACTCCGCGAAGCCGAACGAGTTGACGACGCTCTGGCCGCAATCACCACCCTCCTCGTGGAAAAAGAGGATGCTCTCGCGCTCGGGCGTAGCGTGAAGGCGCTGCATCGGGATCAGGTCCAGGTGCATGTCGGCGTACGAAACGGTGACGCACCGAGGACGCCGTTTCGCCTTGGCGTAGTAGCGCGATCCCGGCTCCCCGCGAATCGCCTCATACAGGGCGTCGAGCACATCCGCGGGCGACCAACCTTGCGGCACCCCTAGTTGCACCACGACGTCCAGATCGTGTTCGTCATTCGTGACCCGCGACGCGATCGTCGCCCCGATGGCCATCGAACCTTGCGGGTAGAAGAGATCCACAAGCCCGGCGAGCGGACTTACGTCTCGCTCGATCCACTCGCGGATGGACTCGTAACGCTTCACGGCCCTGGCGTGAGCGGTGCGGCTGAGTTGGAGACGGATCGCAATGTCCGCAAGGAGGATGTCGAGTACGGTTCCAAGGCCCGATTGAGGCCGAACAGGTGCATTCACGGTCGTTCTAGCTCACTTTCAATGCCGAAGCTCGGAGGTTTCCAAATCATACCACGAATTTGGAGTTTGTAAGCTTCATCCTTCGGAACATTGGGCGGCTCGACGAGTTCGCAGGCACCGCGACCGACGCCACCCGCCACCGAGCTCGCTACTCGGGCAATGCGCCTCGGCGGCTTGCGTGGACTTCAGCACGAACCACCAGCCAATGGTCCGCTTCGAAGGGCGCCCTGAACCGTTCAGCCTCTCTCGGCAAGAAGGTGCGCGGCAGGAGGGCCACGAGATCGAGGCCGAGGGCGTCGACGATTCGATCTCGCACTTCAAGGAAGTCGGCGGGAGTGGCAGAGTTGCCCCTTGGGGGAGGGTATCTTGCCCTTCGCAATGCACCGTATGGCGCATCGGTTCGGAAGCGGATTGGAACATGCGCGCCTGTCGGCGCGAGCGCGGGCAATGGCCGGGCGCTCTGATTCAAGAAGCAGGGGCCTCCGTGGAGAAGGCCCCGCACCACGCGGTCGATAACCGGGGGGGGGGTAATAAGTCGACAATCTGCCAGACGGTTGGTGGCTCGTCAAACTGGCGACGTGGAATCTCCTCCGGGAGAGCAAACCTGGTCTGGCAGATCCGCTGATCTGGTTGCGCACCCACCGGGGCGGTGCCATGCTTCACATGCTCGGGACGGTGGCTTGAGGTTGGCGCATGGCTTGTCCCGACCCGCTTAAGGCATGGCAGGGAACCTGTACCGGGCACGTCGAAGGAGCGGACGAGCACCATGGACCAAGTGCAACGGCAGTTCTGCGACCTGAAGTTCCAGCTTGCGTATGCCACCAAGAAGGGCGAGGAATTCCAGGCGTGGTTTGAAGCACTCGCCGCCCATGCGTACGGTACTGACTTCCAGCCCGTACGCCCCTATGGCCGGCAGGGCGACCACAAATGCGATGGCCTCCTCGTGAGCACCAAGACGATCTTTCAGGTCTATGCGCCTCACCAATTGGTTGCGGCGAAGCTCGAGGCAAAGATCCAAGCGGACTTCCTCGGTGCGCGGGAGCATTGGCCAGACATGAAGACTTGGACGTTGGTGACGAACGCAGAAGCCGGGCTCCCAGCCACTACGGTCAAGCTCCTGGACGCACTCCGGCATGAGCATCCAAGTGTCGAGATCACCACTTGGGCCGAGGTGGCAATGCGACGGCTCACGCGTGGGTTCTCGCTTCAGGATTGGAGGGATGTGTTTGGCGACGTACCGACAGAGTCGGACTGGCGGCAGCTGGAGGTGGCCGACATCAAGGACGTGCTCGACGACCTGGAACACTTGGAACCAGAGCCGGGGCAAGAGCCTTTGAGCCCGCCGAGTCTGCAAAAGCTGGAGCACAACGCCCTATCGTCTGCTGCAGCAGACTTCCTTAGGCTGGGCTGGCAGAAGGAAGCGCTTGTGCAGCGATATCTGGACCGAACCCCCAACCCCACGTTGGGCGAACGCATTGCAGAGGCGTTTCGCCAGCGCTATGCGAGGTTGCGGCGCGAAGACCTGTCGCCTGACGAGATTTTCGGTCGCTTGCAGGCGTACGCTGGCGCGACCGGAGGCACCCCACAGCGTCAAGCGGCGGGGCTGGCCGTGCTCTCGTACTTCTTCGAGCGTTGCGACATCTTCGAGGACGTCCCGGAGGCCACATGATCCTTCCCACCAAGCACATTCCCCCTGATCGTGCCTTGCTTGGCATCGGTGCTGAAGTGTTGATACTGCTGGCGCGTCCAATGACCGTCTCAAGGCTATGGGACGAGCTGCGTGCTGATCGGGAACGCACGCCCGGCGCGGTTATCGATTACCGGTGGTTCGTGCTCACCCTCGACTTGCTCTTCATGATCGGCGCTATCGACATGGACCAGCGCGTGGTGAGCAGAGTCAGTCCATGATCGATGAAATTGGCAGCGACTTGCCGTCGTTCAAGACGCTCAGATTCCACGACGGGCTGAACATCCTCCTCGCGGACAAGAGCGAGGGCGCCGGGGACCGGCAGTCTCGAAACGGGGCAGGCAAGACAAGCTTCGTGGAACTGGTCCACTTCCTGTTTGGCGCGGACGCTCGGCCAGCCAGCATCTTTCGGACGGACGCGTTACGCGAGAGTGCGTTCCATGCGTCCTTCTCCGTCGGCGGCACCAACGTCCGCGCATCTCGGTCGGGACGAGCTTCGGGTCATGTCGAGCTGTCCGGTGACGTCAGCACCCTGACGGGTCAGCAAGTCACCGTCGGGCGCCAGTTGACGATGCCAGGCGCAAGCCTCAGGAACAGCGAGTGGCGAGATGTGCTCGGCAAGAGATGGTTTGGCCTGCCGGACAAGAATGAAGCAGAGCGGTTCGCCCCAAGCTTTCGGTCCCTGTTCTCCATGGTTGCCCGCCGACAGCAAAGCGGCGGTTTCCTGCGCCCCGAACAGCATTCGGAGAGGCAGCAGTTGTGGGATCAGCAGGTCTCGACGGCGTACTTGGTCGGGCTGGATTCCACGATTCCCACTCAGTTCCAAGAGTTGCGAGCGAAGGAGAAGGTCGCAAAGGAACTTCGTCGTGCGGCATTGTCCGGCGACCTCGGGCAGTACTTCGGCAAAGCAGCAGAACTGCGTACTCGCCTCACGGTGTCGGAGGCACAAGCGAGTCGCCTAAAGGTGCGGCTAGATGCATTCCACGTTGTCGATGAGTACGACGACCTCGAACGCGAAGCGAACGAAATCACGGGGCAGGTCAGCGAGATGAACCTGGAGAGCCTCACAGACCAAGAGCTGATCCGAGAGTTGCGGGCAGCCACCGAAACCGAAGCCGCACCCGGTATCCGGGATCTTGACAAGCTCTATCGCGAGGCAGGCGTGGTGCTGCCAGAGGTCACTTCTCGGCGTTTGCAGGAAGTCGAGCAGTTCCACAAAAAGGTCGTAGAGAACCGGCGCTCGCACCTGCAAGCGGAAATCGAGTCCGCTGAAACGCGCGTTGCCGAGCGAGCCGAACGCAGGGCGCGACTTGATCGTCGAAGGGCCGACGTCATGCGCCTGCTCCAATCAGGCGGCGCGCTTGGCCATTACACCGACATGCGGGAGGAGTTGGGTCGGATCGAGGGCGATTGCGAAGCGCTCCGCCAACACTTGGAAACAGCCGAACGGGTGGAAAGTACGCGCACCCAGCTCGACATGGAACGCAATCGCCTAACCGTACAGCTTCGAGACGACATTCGAGAACGCGACGACATCGTGCGTGACGCCATCCTCCGCTTTGAGGAACTGTCGCAGTCGCTCTACGAACGGGCAGGCAGTCTCACCATCTCGGACACGCCGAACGGCCCGTCCTTCGAGGTACACATCGAGGGAGAGCGAAGCCGGGGAATCACGAACATGCAGATTTTCTGCTTCGACATGATGCTCACCGAGATGGGCATGGAACGGGGCCGATGGCCAGGATTCCTGATCCACGACAGCCACCTGTTCGACGGCGTGGACGAACGACAGGTCGCCAAAGCGCTGCAGCTTGGCGCGGAGCGAGCAGCGCAGCAGGGCTTCCAGTACATCGTGACCCTGAACTCGGATGCGGTCCCTACCGAGGGTTTCCGCAATGGATTCGCTCTCGCCGACCACGTGATCGAGCCAAGGTTGACCGACGCCGTGGAGACCGGAGGGCTTTTCGGGCTTCGTTTCGCCTAATCACGGGCAGGAATTGGCAGGCCTGTGCTACACCCGAGCAAGCCACTGTAGTTGACGCGAGCAGGTGGCAGGAATACGGTGCGCCTTGCGAGTCTTTGGCCCATGTACCCATGCACGTGAGTTCAGCCGTGAAACGCATCGAGTCGACCGATTTCAAAGCCAAGTGTGACGACCTGATCGATCAGGTCGCACGGACTGGGGACGCCCTCACCATCACCAAGAACGGCAAGCCGGTGGCGAGGCTTTCCGCCTGTGGGGGGAAGCCATCAACCACACTTTTGGGGCTGCACCGGGACTCTGTCCGGATTGTCGGCGACATCATCTCGCCGGTGTACCTGTCCGACGACCGATAGACGCCCGAGCAAGGCGCTGCATCGCCCCAAGGAATGTGTGACCGGCTAAGGACCGCCAGCCGCAGAGACCTGCCATGTTGTGAAGTGTAGCGTCTGACGCTACACTTTGTCGCTCTCGCCATGAGAGACGAACATGCGGCCCGCAAAATTCAACGATGCAGCCCTGCCGGTCTTGCTCGACACGCATGTCCTCGTCTGGCTTGATCGAAGCGATTCGAAGCTAGGAAGTGCCTGCCAGGCGGCAGCAGACCGCGCACTTGCTGTTGACCAGTTGTTCGTTTCAGCCGCCAGCTTCTGGGAAGTGGCGATGCTAATCCGCAAGGGACGGTTGGAGATGAACTTGCACGTCCGCGAGTGGCGCGACGACCTGTTGGGGCGCGGACTCCGCGAAGTGACGATAGACGGGGAGATTGGCGCACGGGCTGTCGAACTCCCCGACCTCCACGACGACCCAATGGATCGAATCATCGCAGCCACGGCCGAGATACGCGGCTGCGTGTTCGCCACCAGCGACCATCGGTTGCTGGCTTGGGATGCGGACATCGTCCGTATTGATGCAAGACGCTAGCCCACACGCCGAACAGCGGCGACGGAAAGGAAAGGACGATGCCCGACACGCGCTTTCAGATCGGTCAACACATCCGGGACCATGTGCTCCCCGCCGGTATCTCCGTCACGGCGGCGGCGAAGCGGCTAGGGGTCGGGCGTCCCGCTGTCGAACCTGCTTAACGGGCGGGCTTCTCTCTCCGAGCAGATGGCCTTGCGGCTTGAAAGAGCTTTTGGTGCCGATCGGGAGGAACTCTTGGAACTTCAGCGCTCACAGGTGCAGCCCGTGCGGGACGAGCAGGAACGGGAGGTGGCGGTGCGTGGTTATGTGCCGAGCTTCCTCTCCGTCAAGGCGCGGGAACTTGAGCAATGGGCGAGCCGCATTGAGGCCCGTGAACTGCTGGCCGTCCTGCTTCGCAAGCTCGTGCATGAAACGGGGCGGGATCTGACGCGAGTGGACTTCCCCGGCTTTGACAACAGCCAGCGCGCTGGTTGGGACGGTATCGTTGAAGCTGAGACGGCTACGGCATGGATTCCGGCGGGGCTGTCTGGCTGGGAGTTCGGTGCCAACGCGGACCCCCCGGCGCAAAGCCGAGAACGACTTTGCCAACCGCCGGTCGTTGCCGCCGGAGGAGCGTGCCCGATGCACCTTCGTATTCGTGACGCCGCGCAATTGGTCGGGCAAGGCCAAATGGGCAGAAGAGAAGGAAGCAGCCGGTGACGGTTGGAAGGCAGTGCGGGCGTATGACGCCAGCGATCTTGAGCAATGGCTGGAGGATGCGATTGCCACGCCACTCTGGTTCGCCGAGCAGTGCCTTGGTTCTCCGGTGGAGGGCATCCAGACGCTCGATCGTTGCTGGCGAGACTGGTCCCAAGTCAGCGATCCGCCGATGTCGCGCCGGATTTTCGAGCCGAACGTCATGACTTCGCTGCCAACGTTCGAGCGGTGGCTCAACGCCCCGCCCGACCGTCCCTTCGTCGTAACGAGCGACTCCATTGGCGAGACGTTGGCCTTCGTCACCTGCCTGTTCGATGCGGTGCAAGGTTCCGAAGCGGAGGACGACTCGCTTGGGTGGCAAGCGAAGCGGGACATGGCCGCAGTCTTCGAGTCTCGTGAGACGTTTCAGAGGCTCGCCGAGTCGCCGCAGCCGTTCATAGCCATCGCCGGTAACGCTGAAGTCGAAGAGGCCCTTGCGCCGTTCTGGAACCGACGTCATTGCGTCGTCCACGCGGCGCGCAATGCCGTCTCGGCCCAGCCCGACGTTGCGCTTGAGCTACTCGGCCTCAAGGACATCAACGAAACCTTGGACGACATGGGTGTGCCGGAGCACGAACGGCCGCGGCTTGGGCGCGAATCAGGTAGGTCGCCTACGATTCTTCGGCGGCGTCTGTCTAGGGTGCTGGCCATCCACTATCCACCGTGGTCGGATAACCCAGAGCGGGCCCGACCGTTGATTCCGATGGTCTTGGTCGGCGCATGGAGGGCGGACCGCAAGGCAGACCAAGAGGTCTTGGCAACTCTCGCGAACCGACCGTACGACGAGCTTGAGCAAGCCGTCGCCGACCTGATCCAGCTCGATGACTCTCCGCTGTGGTCCGTCGGTAACCATCGCGGCGTTGCTTCAAAGGTCGACGCGCTCTACGCGATCGCCCCGCGCATGACCGCAAAGGAGGTCGACGACTTCTTTGCCCTCGCCAAGCGAGTGCTGTCGGAGTCCGACCCAGCTCTTGAGCTTCCCCAAGAAAAACGTTCGGCGGCGGCGATCTACGGCAAAGTTCGCGACCACTCGGATGCGTTGCGTGAGGGCGTTCGCGATACCTTGGTCATGCTGTCTGTACATGGCGGAAATCTATCATTCATGCAACGCCTAGGCATCGACCCCACAGTGAAGGTGAGTGCCTTGATTGGCAGTGTCCTTGACCCGTTCACCGCCGACACGCTGAGTCCCAAGAGCCCGACCTACCCGCGTACGCCGAAGCGGCGCCGGACACCGTATTGCGACTACTTGAAGCAGACTTGGCCGGGAACGAACCGGTGGTGTTGGCCCTACTGAGACCTACCGACAACTTCCCGTTTAGCCACAGCCCTCGTGTCGGTCTTCTTTGGGCACTGGAGTGTATCGCTTGGAATCCCGCACATCTCTCCCGAGTCTGCGTCGTGCTCGCCGAACTAGCACGTGTGCCTATCCAAGACAATCTGTTGAACAAGCCCATAGAGAGTCCAGTTGGAATTCTGAGGTCCTGGATGCCACAGACGGCGGCGTCGGTCGAGGAACGAGTTCAAGTCTTGATGATGCTCGTCAGCCGGTTCCCCGATGTGATGTGGGAGCTTTGCATTGGAGAAATCCCACGAGGTCCCAGACATGCAATAGCCAACTATCGCCCCAAGTGGCGTGCCGATGCCACGGGTGCCGGCGGCATTACCACCTCGGCCGAATACGCCGAATTCAGGTGCGAGGCTTGGCGTTTACTGGTGTCTTGGGACCACGATCCGACCACGCTTGGCGACTTGGTTGAACGCCTGCCAAACCTGAACGCTAATGACCAGGCGACGGTTTGGGGGTTTGTCGACACATGGACAGAGGCCCCCCATGGCGACCACGACCGTGCAATGTTGCGCGAGCGCATTCGCAATTCCTGCCTCACACGTCGAGGTCGTCGAGTCCGGCCTGAAGGACTCACGGAACGAGCGAAGAAGGCCATAGACAAACTCCTTCCGGCCGACCTGATCGACCGACACGCATGGCTGTTCGCCAATGGTTGGGTCAACGCACCTTGGGAGGAGGGCGTGGATGACCCTATGGACTGGCAGGCGCAGGAAGCGAAAGTCCACGAACTCCGCAAAGAAGCCATGGCCGAAATCTGGTCCGCTCAGGGTCTCAAGGGTGCCTTGGCGATGGTCGACCACGGGGACGCCGCAGAGGTCGTTGGTCGCTACGCCGGCACGTGCGCCGGTGGCACCGCCACCACCGGCTCTGTCCTGCGAGAGTGCTTGGGAAAACAGCGCATCGACGAGGCCAAGCTGGATGCCTTCATGCGGGGAGTCATCGGTTCTGTCGCAGATCCATCGGAGTCTGACCTCCTCCTGCACCTAGGAAGGGAACTCGATTCCTCGTCCACTACACGACTCCTCCGGTGCGCGCCATTTAACGAGCACACATGGCGGATACTCGACAAGCTGCCCGTCGAAGTGCGGCGGGCATACTGGCAGCATGTAATTCCCTACGGGTGGACGTTCAGCAGAGAGGAATGTCGTGAGATCATCGATCGCCTCCTGGAGGCAAGGCGTCCGCGGGCAGCTTTCCACTCAATGAACCTGCGGTGGGCGAGTATTGACGCCCACCAACTGACAAGGCTATTGACCGCCGTTAGCACGGTGTTCGACGAACCAACGGGCCACTTTCCAGTAGATTCCTTCGATCTCTCCGACGCTTTGGATGTACTCGACGCGGCACCAGAGACAACGACCGAGCAAATGGCGCAACTAGAGTTCGTCTTCATTGACGCGCTGGAGCACAGTGAACACGGAATGCCGAATCTCGAACGTGCGGTGGAGCGGTCGCCGAGCTTGTTCGTTCAAGCGGTTCGGCAGGGCTACCGTCGGGACGACGGTACCGAAGACTCAGAGGAACAGGCTGACGGAGCAGCAGCGGAGCAACGAGCTGCGTACGCTTCATACGGGCTATTGGACAGCATTAAGCGGGTTCCTGGAACGCGCGACGATGGGACAATCAGCGAGAAGCGGTTGGTGCGTTGGGTCAATGAGGCAAGAGCCATGTGTGCGGAAGTCGGTCGCAAGGCAATTGGCGATGTTCAAATCGGAGCGCTCCTATCTCGCGCATCGGACGAGGACGGCGAATGGCCTTGCACCGCGATTTGCGAAGCGATGGAGGTCGTGCACACCGACGAGCTCGCAGAAGGGTTCGTCACTGGGAAACGCAACACGCGAGGGGTCGTTGTCGGTGACCCTGCTCCCCAAGACCAGGCACTTGCGGAGAGGTATCGACGTTGGTCAGAACGTCGCCGTGCGGATTTCCCATTCGTAGGCGATGCCCTGTCGCGCCTCGCGAGCACATACGACAGAAACGCAGAGATGTGGGAACGTCAGGCAGCTGTGGATAAGCGCTTAGGCAGATAACCTTGCACCACCAACTCTGAATAGCTTACGGAAAGGCATCCTGCCTTCCCGGCGCCCGGAGGTGCGCTTAGCCAGGATTTTCAGCAGGGAAAGCGCCTGTCGGCGCTAGGGAAGGCAGGATGCCTTCCCTCCGAAGGCCCGCTCCGTTGCACCCGCATGTTGCTTGCGTCGAGTTTGCGGCAAACTAACTGCACGGTCGTGCCGCGAACTGGTTGATCCAGTGCGTCTTTGCCGGGGTTTTGCATCCCGACAAGAGCATTGCGCGGGCTATTTCGTGGATGGTTAGGGCGGCGCGGGGTAGGAGGTGGGCGAGTTCGATCATTCGGAGGCGGGAGAGGAATTGTTCGACTAGGTGGGCTTGCTTGGGGGTTAGGTGGTCGGCCGTCAGGAGGCAGTGGAGGGTTTGGCCGGTGGGGCGGGGGTTGTGGCCGGCTAGGTGGTCGGCAGAGAGGGTTTCCAGGTATTTGTGGGGGTTGGGGTTTGGGGTGCGGAGGTGGGCGTTTTCGTGGTCGAACCAGGCTAGGGGCATGGGGGGCATTCTTGCCATGTCTTCGGCGCGGCGGCCGCCTTCGAATCTTGTTGGGGGTTTGCTGGGGCCGCCGATAAGGGAGCCGTGTTCGCCGATTGCTACGGCTGCCGGATCGATGCCTCGGCGGATGGCGTCTGCTAGGCGTTGGCGTTCGTAGGCGGCGATGCGCTCTTCCACCGTTGGGACGTGGTGGCCCGGAGGGGGCGGGGAATGGTAGGCGCGGCGCACGGCTTGGAAGTCGATCATGGTGGTGCGGATCCCTCGAACAGAGCTTGGGCCCTGCGTGCGAGGCCGCGCAGGAGATTCGGATGGGCGGGTTCGCGGACGGGTTCGCCGCTGGACCAGTTGTGCGGAAAGCCACGCAGCTCGTCGGCGATGGCGGCCCGCTCGCCCGCCGTGATGGAGGCAAGCACGCGGCGAAGAGCTTCGGGATCGCGTTGTTCGGCGACGAGGAGGTCGTAGAGGTCGCGGTCGGTGAATACGCCAAGGTCGAGAATGCGGCTTTGGACCTTTCTGGCGAGTATCTCTGCGGTGCTTTCGGTGGCAATGTCGGTGCCTTTTGTGCGCTCGACGTAGTCGTCGCGGATGGTGGGGCGAGGGATCGTCATCAGGGCGGCAGGGCCTTCGGGGAAATGGACGCGCAGCCAGCCTCGTTCCACTTCCACAGCCCCTTCTTTCACTTCGGCAACCAGTTGGCTCAAGGTCGCAGCAACGTCGTCTCGGCGGCTCAGGATGACTTGCTGGTAACGCTCGTTGTCGGTGAAGAGGTCGATGTCGGTGCTGACGCGGTGCTGCCAACGGGCAGCGAGCACGGTGCCGCCGCCGAGGACATAGCCGTCCGCGCCGAACCAAGCGGAGAGCGCAGGCGATACGCGGCCGAGGACGATGCCTGGGCTGCCGGGAATGGTGATCTCTGGACGCTGCATGTCCCGTGTCCCGAACGCTATTGCGGGGCGCGCTTTGCGTTGAGTTCCAGGAGGCGGGCCAAGACTTCGTTGCGGGTGTCGTCCGGCCAGCGGTAGCGGTAGGGCTTCCTCTTTCGGCCCCAGGTTTCCTCGTCGATTTCGTGGTCCAAAAGGAACTCGCAATCGCTGGCGATGTCCGTCCAGCCGTAGGCGTCGAGCACGGCGCGGTCCATGGCGGCATGCAGCTCTCGGAGCGTTGCGATCCGGGGGTCGCGCTCGTGCGGGTCGTGGAAGCGGTTGTAGGTCTTGGTCATGCCCTCGTCGTTCTCGATCATCAGCGCCGCGCGGAAGTCGTAGTACGCCTCGCCGGCGGCTTCGAGGGCCGGGTGGGTCTCCCATCCTTTGGGGAAGGGGAAGGTCTCGAAGCAGTCGGAGGGTGTGTAGCGGAGCCGATCCTCCAGAGACGAGCCGAAGAACCGCGCCCAGATTTCGTGGGGGCGGGACTGGAGGGCGCAGAAGGCGGCGTGGGTGTCGAGAGGAAACACTGCAAGCGAGTGGGCGAATACCGTTGCCGCGGGAAGGAAGGCAAACGCCGCGTGGGGTGTTGCGCCGCAGTTGATGACGAGCACCCGATCCAACCCCTGGATGGCAGTGTGAAGTTCCGGTCGCGTTCTCAGGAATCGCCACCAAATCTGTTTTCCTACCTTGTCGTTCTGGGCCAGCCGCTCAGGTTTGACCCGTTCTTCGACGACTGTTAGCAACTCCGGCCAGTCTGCCGCCACCGGACCGGTGTAATCGAGGGGTACGATCCCGCTACGCAACCACTCGCGGCGTTGGTTCTCACCTGCGTCCTTCCATGTGCTACCCAGATCGGTCCGGCGCAACGGCCAGTTGCGGAAGTTGATGACATGCCGATGATGGCCATGGGTCGGACTGGTGTTGATCTCCTCGCCGCCGATGTAGGGAAGGATCACCTCGCTGTTGCGCGGATTCACTTTATTCAGCCGCTCCATCTCGGCCAGAGGGGTCGCCACGCCCTTCTTATCCGTGTCGTCGAAGGTGAAGCCCATGCCGAGCACGATGCTGCCCTGAAAGCTCTTCCCGGCATTCGCCGCCAACCGAGCCGGATCGTCGTGGCCTCCCGCGTGGAACAGGAACGCGGTGATGTCCTCGACAGGCTTTGCATCCAGGAGCCTCGCCCTTTGCCAGTCACCACGGTGGATGTGCAGCACACTCACCACCACGGCAGCCTGTCCCGGCCATTTGAAGCGCCGGTTGGCCCGATAGATGTTTCCGCCGTGCTCGCAGATCCACTTCAGGCCAGTATTGCGCGTATCGCCTTGGGCGATGGTGTTCGTCGCGATCAGCCCCAAGGTTCCGCCGTGGCGGAGCAGGCTGAAGGCACGGCGGAAGAAGTGGGCCACGAGATCAGAGTTGCCGTGACTTTCGGCATGGTTTTCCTTGAGCCAGTCCGGGTAGCCATCGGGATTGGCCGCTTGCACGGTGTTCTTGCCGGCATAGGGTGGGTTGCCGACCGAACAGTCAAAGCCCGGATTCTCGCGCTCGAAAACCTCCGGGAACTCGATTTGCCAATGGAACGGAACCACCCTGCCAAGAGCACCGCGATATTCGTCGGCCTTGCCCTCGAGCACCGCACCAGCCAAGCGCTTGCGGTGTTCTTCTCGTTCCTTTGCAGTCTTGCCTTCGAAGAACGCGGCCAACACCATGTTGCCGAGTAGCCCCACTTCGCCAGCTTCAAATCGTGCATCGTCCCAAAGCGAACGCAGCTCGAAATCCGGCGTTTTGTCGTCCGCGTTGCGAATGTATTCGCGCAACTCGCTGACCTTCTTCAGCCGTTCCCGAATGAGCCCTCGTTCGATCCCCATCTGCGGCGTGCCCTCCTTCCAATGGAACGCCTCGATCTGCCGCTTGGAGAGGCCCGCCAGCGAGTCGCCGTGCCGCAGGGCGTGGTTCAGGAAGGTGAGCGGATGTTCTTTCGCCAGAGTCGCCAGCCAAAGTGACATCTTGGCAAGGTCCACGGCTGCCGGATTGCGGTCCACGCCATAGAGGCAGCGGCGGGCCACCATGCGACGGGCGAAGATCACTTCGTCTTCGTCCGGTGGCATGTCGGGCACTTGGTCGTGGGCGTGCCATGCCTCAATCAGGGCGTCGCCTAGCTGGCGGCAGGCTTCGACGAGGAATGCGCCGGAGCCCATTGCGGGGTCGCAGACCTTGAGGGCGAGGATCTGTTCGGCACGGGGCGGTTTGTCCGATTCACCCCGAAGTCGCTTGAGGATGGGTGCCAGGGTCTCGCCTACAATGGGTTCGGTGAGCTCGCGTGGCGTGTAGTGCGAGCCGGAGCGGCGACGTTCCTCGCTTGGTTGCAGAACCATGTCGCCACGGCTGACGAGGTCGGGGGTGGCTTCCTTGTCGATCACGGAGTCGAGCGCCGCGTGCAGGTCTTCGCAGCTGTCGGCCGCGCGAACCAGCTTTGCCACACGGTCGGTGATCTTGCGGTCCGTGCGATCCTGAATCCACTTGGCGCGGCGGGACGGTTGTTCGTGGAGGAGGCCGGTCAGGCTCACCGTTGCTGGTGCGCCGTGCTTCTTCATGGCCTTGATGGAGACGGACCTTCCCGTGGCCCTTTCGAGGCGGAAGCCCATCATGGTCTCGTAAACCGCGCCCACGTGCTCCACGTCCAGCGCGCGGTAGGAGATGCGTTCGCCGTCGAGGACGATGAGCTTCTCGAGCACGCGATGGATGGTGCCGTCTGGCACTCGCGGCGGTTCGACGCGTTGGCTGACGCTGCGGGCACCAGCGACTTGGGCGTCTCGGCCCTCAAGGAACCGGTATGCGTCTGGGTCGAACAGTTCGCCATGTCTTGGCGGCAGGTGCATGTCGCCGGACTTCGCGCCGTCATGCACCATGCGCGACAGGGCAATCAGTTGTGCCCAGGCGCCGTAGCGCTGATCCATGGTGTCGGGATGGAACGCGGCGTCGTCGCGCAGGCGTTCGTAGAGGCCGGCTATGGAGTAGGCGCCGAGATAGGTCTCGTTTTGCGGCAGCATGTCGCGTTCTTCGGCATAGAGCAGGAAGACCAGGCGGAGCACGACGGTTAGGAGGCCGCGATAGACGTGGTCGGGGTCTTCGGTGAGTGCGCGCCCCAGGAGTTCGCCCTTGGAGGCGTGGTGGGCGGCCTGGAATCCTCGCAGCAGTTCGTATAGGGCGTGCAGTACCTGCTCGGCCAGGCGCTCGCTGACTTCGTTCTGGAACTTGCGGCTGTGGGCGAGGAGTGCGGCGAGACGTTTGTCTGAGGCGACGGCCAAGAGCCGTTGTTGGCTGAGCAAGGCGCGCATGGCGGTGCAGATGGGGCGCCCGGCGGGGAGGTGCATGTCCTTGACGTGGAAGTCGAGCCAGCCGGTGCCTTCGCCTCTTGGGGCTGAGATGAGGCGGAGTGCACTGCCGTTGAAGAGGAGGCCGGCTGGGACGTTGGTGTGGCGGAGCAAGCGCTCCATTCGGCTTTGGGGCGAGGTTTCGGTGCCGCCGGCCTTGGATTTGAAGGCGTTGTCGAAGCCTGCGTCCGGCTCGCAGACGGTTACGAGGAGTTGCCAGGGCGGTGGGGCGTTGTCCTTGCCGTTTTGGGATGGTGGCGCCCTGCGGCTGGCGACTTCGCCACGAACCGCGAAAGTCGGGCGCCACACCTCGCCGGTGTCGGGGATGGAGAGCTCCAGTTCCGGCGGAATGGGGGTGCCTTCCATGCCCGCATAGCCGGCCGGGATGAACTGCCAGTTGAGCACGGCTTCGGCGAAGGTGCGGAAATCGGGCAGGTGGGGCTCGCCGTCAGGGTCGCCGATGCACTCGTTCAGGAGTTGCTGGCCTTCGGCATCACGACGGTTGAGGATGACTCCGGCTTGCACGAGTGCTGGGGAGGAGACGACGAGCCCGGTGGGGCGGACGAAGCCGAGCCATTCCTGGTGGGCGGCGATGTTGGGATCGCGGGCGGCCATGCGGTTAAGTTCCTGCACGCCGGAGGTTGGGACGCCGTCCCAGGAACGCGCCCGTCGGCGCGTGCGAGGGCAGGATGCCCTCGCCCCCAGCAAGAGCCGCGGCTCTCAAGACGTTCGACTGCATCGCCCCTCTGCGAACTTGCGCGACAAGCGGCGCGTGGGCGGTTTCGGGTTGCGCCATCAGTTGGTTTCCGGCCACAGATAGACGATGCCTACGGGTTCGATGCGTTCGGCGCGCACCTGGTAGAAGGCGCGGATTCTGTCGGGTTCGACGATCAGGTCTCGGTCGAAGGCAGCGAGCCGGCGTTCCCAGTGGCGCATGTCGGCTTCGAGTTGGGCGGATTCTTCCTGCACGAAACCCAACGCCAGGCGGCGTTGGGGGGCGGTTTGGTGGCGTGCGAGTTCCGTGCGCACATGCTTGCGTTGGCTCTCGAGCGTCGTCCGGAGGGCTTCGGCTTCCTCCTCGCCACGTTCGGCAAGGCGCTTTCTCGCGTCTTTGGCCAGGGCCTTGCCGGCTTCCTCCAACTGTTGCCGCAGATCGGCCACGTCCTGGGACGCGGCGTTGAGCAAGCGACGCTGAATGACCTCGTTGGGTACCGGCGCTCGACTGCCGAGGGATCGTTCGAGCAGGCCAAGCGTACGTCCTTCGGCGCCTCGACCGTAGCGACGCAACGGTCCTTGGCGACGCGATGGATCGCTCCACCTCGCCGCCACGGGCACGATGGCTTCGTGAAGGCGTTCCGCACCTTGGCCATAGAGCGACAGACGACCCAAGAGAATGACGCGGGGAACGGAGTCTTGGGTTTGCGCAAGGCAGGCGCGGGAAAGGTCGTGGTGGACGAAGCCCTGGGCGCGGAACCGGGCCAGCAGGCGTTGGGCAAGGCGTTGTTCGAGATGCAGATGCACCGTGTCTTCGGTGACGACGCCAGCATCGCGGAACACCACCGGCCGAATCGGTGCGCCTCTGCGCCACTCGGCCACGGACTGGTCGATCTTGCGCGGGGCGCGGAGGGAATCGAGCGTGGACGTCCAGCTTGGATCGGTGGTGCTGCGCTGTTCGAGCGGCGGCAGGGTCCAGATTTCGTTGCCGTTGTCGTCTTTGCCTTCCTGCAAGGGCGGGGCGCCCAAGAGGTCCAGGGAGCAGGACAGAGCATCGCGGAAGGGCTCCGTGTTGAAGCCGCTCCAGCGTCGAGACGTTTCGAGCATCGATTGGCACCGCTCGATCTGCTCTTCGAGGGCATCCTGCCGGTCGCGGGCGGCCTCCAGTTCGTCCTCGGCCGTGCGCTTCCTGTCGGCGGCGAGGTCTAGGTTTTCGATCTTCCCTCGGAGTGTCTCGACTTCGCTGTGCCGGATGCCTCGCCGCAATTGCTGTTCGATGTCGCCTTCGATCACCTTCGCGAGGCTGCCGAGCTCGCGCTTGATGGTGTCGGTCTTCTTCACCAGCACCTCGAGCACGCGGTCCTCGGCGCGTTGCGGCAGGATGAAATAGCGGCAATGCACTTCCGGTGCCGGTTGCAGCTTGCGGTCGATGCGGCCGTTGCGCTGTTCGATGCGGCCCGGGTTCCACGGCAGGTCGAAGTGGAAGAGGTCCGTGCAGTGCGCCTGGAAGTTCAGGCCCTCGCGGGCTGCGTCTGTGGCGAGCAGGATTCGGAGGGGGTCTTCCGCAGGGTGACGATTGAAGCGGCGCTGGATGTCCTTGCGCCGCGGGCCGGTGGTGTTGCCGTCGATGACGGCAATGCGTTCGTCGGCACGGTCGGTGCCCTCGATGGCTTGTTCGAGGATAGATCGCAGGTAGCGCTTCGTGCCCTGTCGGTTCTCGGTGAATATGAGGACGCGGCGGTCTGTCCATTGGGCGGATGGGACGGTTGGTGGCTGGCCGAAGGGCGGCAGGTCGGGGCATAGGTTGTCGCGAATCCAGTCGATCAGGTGGCGGGTCTTGGCGTCCGGGAGGTGGCGCGTCTCTTCGGCGACCTCTTGCATCTGGTCGAGGAGCTCTTGTTCGCGTTGCCAATGGGCGGCATTAGCTTGCGCTTGCGCCTCGGCGGCGGAGGTGAGCGCTTCCACTTCAGCCTGCTCTTCGGCATCGAGTTCTTCGTCGGTGAGGTTCGCTCGTTCGTCGTCCGCATCGGCTGCTTCGGCGAAGGCGGAGACGATGGGCTGTCGGGAGGGTGCCGCATCCAGTTCCTTTTGCCGATGGCGGGCGACGGTCTCGCGGTGAACGCGCAAGCTGCGCGCGAATGCTTCGATGGAGGACAGCAGGCGTTGCTGAAGGCCCACCACGAGGAGACCGGCTGCGGCCCTGACCCGATTCGACGCGGTGGAGTGGCGTTTCTCGCGCTCGGTGCGGTATTCGTCGAGGAGTGCGGAGAGGACCAGTTCGGGGGCGTCGTCGGGCAGTCCGTCGATGACGACCGGCTCTACGGTGCGCTTCGGGAAGCCGCCTCGGGTCTCGCGGATGTCTTCCTTCAGGCGGCGCACCATCACCTGGTCTAGCGCAGCCTTGCGAACCTTCACGCCACGGGTGAAGCGGTAGGGATCGAGTAGCTCCAGCAGCGTGGAGAAGCTGTTGGAGTGCCCGTTGTGGGGCGTGGCGGAGAGGAACAGTCGGTGTTCGAAGCGATGACTCAGCTCACGGACCGCCTTGGTGAACTTGGTCTCGATGCCGTAGCGGCCACCGCTCGACGGGGCTGCGTGGTGGGCTTCGTCGAGGATCAGGAGGCTGGCGGGCTGCAAGTCGCCGAGCCATTCGCGCATGGGGTCGGTGTAGCCCGCGTCGATGAGCAGGTTGTGCGAGATGAGGAAGCGGCTGTGGGTGCGCCACGGATTGACGCCAAAGCCGCGCTCCCGACGCATCCGGGAGACGTAAGCGCGGTCGAGGATTTCGAAGATAAGGCCGAAGCGATCTTCGAGCTCGGTTTTCCATTGTTCGAGCACGGATGGGGGCGCGGCGACGACGATGGTCTTGGCCTTGCGGCGCTGGATGAGTTCGCGGGCGATGAGGCCGGCTTCGATGGTTTTGCCGAGGCCCGTGTCGTCGGCGATGAAGAGGTTGACACGGGGAAGCCGGAGCGCCTTGCGCAGCGGCTCCATCTGGTAGGCATCGATCTTGATGCCGGCGCGAAACGGCGCTTGGAAGAGGTTTGGGTCGGTGGCCGTGGTGCAGTGCCAGCGCAGGGTGTTGTAGAAGGCGGCGAACTGGCGCGTGGCATCGAAGCCCTTGGCGGCAATGCGGTCCCATCCTTCGTCTTGGAGAATGCGTCGATCCGGCTCGTGGTCCCAGAAGACGGTGAGCGTCTGGCCTCGGTTGTCGTCGTCGGCACAGGCAAGGGCCACACGGGCGGATTCGCCGGGGCCGGACTCGATCGTCTCTTCCACCAGCCATCGGCGTGAACGAACCTGCACCAGCTCTCCCGGCTGCGGGGCGCGTTCGGGGAGCAGATCAGTGGTTGCGACCATCAGTGGGTTCCGCTCTCGCGGGCGAGGCGGTGTCGCGTGCCGTCGAACAGACTCAGGAAGAGGTAGCCGGCGAGTGCCGGACCCAACAGCAGCCCCAAGCCCATCGCCTTCGCCGTGTTTTCAGCTAGCGCGATGCCGGCGAATGTCTCTCGGCCAACTTGACCATGAGGCGGAGGTTTTCCTTGAAGGCGTCGCTGCTCTGGAGTTCGCGTACATTGACGGAAAGACGGCCCTTGCCGTCGACATGCACAGGCACCGTCTCTACGGTCGAGTTTTCGCGGCTAGGATCCTGATTGGCGGCTGCTGTCACCTGCGTGCCTGTGTCGGGTTGGCCTTTAAGTGATGCAGAGTATTGCCCGCACAGTGAACCGGTGCAAGCCGCCTGGGGCCTACATCGCGGCGATGCGTGCCACCACAGCGCTCATGTCGATGCGGCCGTGCGGTTGGTTTGGGCGGCTATGGTGGTGCCTGTGTTGGCGCTGTGGATGACGTGGGTTCGGTAGCCGGGCCAAAGGCCACCGTGGCCCCATGCGGCGCCGTGGTCGTGGACGAAGAGGCCAAAGCCGTAGTGTTCACCGGGGGTCGCGGGGTTTGCGCCAGCCCCCTTCGAGCATCTGCTGGAAGCTCTCGGGACCGACGATTTCGCCAGCGGCCAGGGCGGCGTGGAAGCGGACCAGGTGGGTGGTTAGGGCCAGGCCGCCGCCAGTCCATTCGGAGGAAGGATCGATCTTCATGGTGCCGTCGTCGCGCAGGTTGCGTGCGCCGGCCGTGTAACCCGGGGTGACCGGGAGCACGGAGCGGTCTTGCAGCACGCTGTCTTCGAGGCCATGGGGGTTCAGGATGCGTTCGGTTAGGAGGTCGTAGTAAGTGCGGCCGGTGGCGGATTCGATCAGCCTGCCGAGCACGAGGTAGCCGACATCGGCGTAGCGGTAGCCCTCGCCGGGTGCGTACAGCCCGCGACTTCGCCCGACGCTCCAACTCCGCACAGGCCTTGTCCAGCTTGGCCTTCGGCCTCTCCCGCCGCGACAGCTCCTCCGGCAGACCCTGCGGCTCCGGCGCGTCGTCCGCGTCGTCCCGCTCCGCCCGATCCAGCAAGCCCTCGATCTCGACGCGCAACCGCTCGCGCAACTTCAGTTCCTTCGCCAGCAGCAGCACCTGCAGGGACGCCGCCGAGACCGCCTCGAAGTTGTTGCGCCGGAACGTGCAGATCGTGTCGTGGTCCGGGTGGCAGTTCGCCGCCACGTACCGAACCCAATGTCCCGGCACGTCGCGCGCTCGATCCGGCGCGAACCGAAGATCCCGTTGGCATGGCAGTAAATCAGCAGCGCCCGCATCGTCCGCGGGTGGCACTGCGCCGACCCCGTGCCGCGCTCGTTCACCCGGAACGAATCCATCGGCACACGTTCCACCGCCTCGACAACGAAGTGCGCAAGGTCGTCTTCCGGCAGCCAATCCCGCATGTCCGGCGGCAGCAGACAATGCTGCGATCGGTCCCGCTGCAGGAACTTCGGCATCTACCCCGACCCCCTCGACTCGGCAGACGCCATTGTAAAATCTGCGCCCCAAGTCCGACAGGCTGCCAGCGCCACAGGAACCGTTGCCTTTCGGCAACGCTTCCTGCCCCAGCCCAAGCCGTCCTGTCACCCTGTCGGGCTTCGGCCAGCCGGCGCCGTCCGAAGCCCGACAGGCTGCCAGGGAGAGCACTATACGTCCCGTGCCGAACCGGCCTCCCGCGTTGGGTGACCGAGTTGCATCGTCCGCCACCACCAAGGACAAAAGCCATGCAAATCAACGAACTCCTCGCCGCCTGCGTGCAGACCGGCGCTTCCGACCTGCACGTCTCCGCCGGCCAGCCGCCCATCCTCCGCGTCGATGGCGACATCCAGCGTCTCGACGAAGCGCCCCTTGACCGGGCCGAGACCCTGGCCCTCGTCCGCGAGGTGCTGAACGAGGATGCGCACGATGCCTTCGAGGCCGGCAAGGAGGTGGATTTCTCCCATGAAGCGCCCGGCACGGCGCGGTTCCGGGTCAACGCATTCCGGCACCAGCGCGGCGTCGGGGCGGTGTTCCGGGTGATTCCGGCCGTGGTTCCGACCATGGAGTCGCTCGACATGGCGCCGGTGTTCCGCCGCATCGCCGACCTGCCGAGGGGCCTCGTGCTGGTTACCGGCCCCACCGGCAGCGGCAAGAGCACCACGCTTGCTGCCATGATCGACTACATCAATGCCAGCCGCCGAGAGCACATTCTCACCATCGAGGACCCCATCGAGTTCGTCCACTCACCGAAGAGCTGCCTCGTAACCCAGCGCCAACTGAAGCGCGACACCGAGAGCTTCGATGACGCCCTGCGCGCGGCATTGCGGGAGGACCCGGATGTCGTCCTCGTGGGCGAGATGCGCGACCTCGAGACGATCCGTCTCGCGCTGACGGCGGCGGAGACCGGCCACCTCGTCTTCGCCACGCTGCACACCTCGTCGGCGCCGGCAACGGTGGATCGCATCGTCGATGTATTCCCCGGCGACGAGAAGGCGCTCATCCGCACGATGCTCTCCGAATCCCTCCAGGCGGTGGTGTCGCAAACCCTGCTCAAGCGCACCGGAGGCGGTCGCGTGGCGGCGCACGAAATCATGCTGGCGAGCACGGCCATCCGCCACCTCATCCGCGAGAACAAGGCCGCGCAGATGGTCACCACCATCCAAACCTCCCGCAACATCGGCATGCAGACCCTCGATCAAGCGCTGGCGGAACTGGTGCGCAGCGGCGCCATCGCCGCCGAGACGGCGCAGGCGAAGGCGCGCACCCCGAGGCTGGCGACGGCATGACCGCAGGGAACATCGTCGCCCTCCTCGCCGCGGCGCTCGCGAGCCTGCACGCAAGCGCCGCGCCCGAGTTCGTCGGCAACGCCGATTGCGCCGGGATCGACCGCACTGCCCTGCCGACGGTGGAGTTCGAAATCCTGCTCGCGCCACGCCGCATCGTCGCCACCGTCGAGGTGGCGCAAAGCCCCGCGCGCCACGCCCAGGGCCTCATGTGCCGCAAGGACAAGGACGCGGCCATGCTCTTCGTGTTCGAGGGCGAGGCGCCCCGCAGCTTCTGGATGTTCAACACCCTCATGCCGCTCGACATCATCTACCTCGATGCCGACCGCGAGGCCATCGCCGCCATGACCATGCAGCCCTGCCCTCGCCCGCGAGGTGCATCGAACGCCGACTGGCAAGCCCACTGTCGCGAGGCCGCCCGTTCCTACGCCTCCAGCACACCGGCCCGCTACGCCATCGAACTCCCCGCCGGCTGGCTGGAAGAACGCGGACTTCCCCTAAGCCGCGTCACCTCCATGCGCTTCCGCTGGTGACCCGGGAAGGGCGCGACGGCACGAACGGTGACGCATGGGTTCGCCCCTGCGGGCGTGACGTGCGGAGGGTTGCGCGTGCGGCGCCCCTGCGGCGTGATGGTGCGGAGGTGAGGCGAACGTGGCAAACTCCTGCCACGGGAGACCACAGGGGTGCCGCTCGCCCCTCCTCACTTCCCCTGGGGGAGTCGAAGAAGCCTCTTGGTTTTTCGGAGGGGGCACGCCACGCCACGCCAATGAACCGGATCAGAGCGTCCTCAACCGGAGAACGCAAGATGAACGAGAACACTGGCTCCACCGCCCGCTGGATCGGCCTCACGCTGATCCTCGGCGGCTTCCTCGCATTCGTCGGCTACGGCGTCCATTCGCTCCTGACAGACGCCGAGGCGCCCACAATCATCAAGTTCGCAGTCCTCGCCCTCTACGGTGGGCTGGCCGTGCTTCTGCTGCTGGCGCTGCGGCAACGGCTAGTGGAACGGCGCACAGACAAATACCGCGACATCGAAATCTGACGGAGGCGACGATGCTGGTTGTCACCACGGAGACGGTAGCCGGGCGGCAGGTTACCAAGTCCCTCGGCCTCGTGCGCGGCAACACCATCCGCGCCCGCCATGTCGGCAAGGACATCATGGCGGGGCTGCGCACCTTGGTGGGTGGCGAAATCCACGAATTCACCAAGCTCGTGGCCGAAAGCCGCGAACAGGCGCTGGACCGCATGATCGCCGAAGCCGAGTCCCTCGGCGCAGACGCCGTGGTGGGCACGCGCTTCACCACGTCGGTCATCATGGGCGGCGCCGCGGAACTGCTGGCGGTGGGGACGGCGGTAAAGTTGGCTCCGGAGCCGTAGTCTCAGGAGGACGGCATCCTGCCCTGCTCCTTACGGTACCTGTAACGGTACCTGTACCCACGAGGGCGCAGGAGCGACGCATGTTCGTCGCCCGTGCGATCCGCCCGCAGTCAAGCCTTCGCGCTAGGTCGCGCCGCCACCTCCGCATACCAGCGCTGCGCGTTCGGGTGTTCGTCGCCCAATCTCATGCCCGTCCACTTGGCGAAGTCCACGACGCAGAAGGCGGTGATGTCGGCGATGGAGAAGGTGTCGCCGGCGACAAACTGCGACTTGCCAAGAGTCTCGTTCAGGCTCTCGAAGAACCTCGCCGTACCGTTCCGACCCCGCTCCACCAACGCCTCGATGGCCTGCACCCCATCCGTACCCTGCGTCGCCCTGTTGGCGAACACCGGGTTCGAGTTGCGGAACGCCTCGGCGACGGAAAGCAGCCCATCGAACTCCATGTGCCGCTCCGCCGACTCGATCAGCGCCATGGACTTGGCGTCCGTGCCCATCAGGTTCGGCTCCGGATGCGTCTGCTCGAAATACCGACTGATCGCCACGGATTCATCGATCACCGTGCCATCGTCCAGCACCAGCGTCGGCAGCAAGCCCCGCGGATTGACCGCCTTGAACTCGTCGGACAAGTTCTCCCCGGACGGAATGTCCACCTGCACCGTCTCGATCTCAATCCCCTTTTCGGCCAGGAACATCCGCAGCCGACGCGGATTCGGCGCCTGCTTCATGTCATAGAGCTTCATTCGGTTGCCTCTCTCCATTGAACAAACCACCGCCGCACGGCACGGCCAGCAAGGACCAAGAGCATACGACATGGGGAACCGGCAGCTTTGGAGTCGGGCGGCGCGGCCTCCGCTGTCTTTCCTGACCTTATATCGTGCGCGGGTGGGCTGACGGGAGTCCCTGGCCAGGAATTGCGGTGAGGCGGCAGCGGCGCAAGCGGCGGTGGGCGTGCCACCGCAGCTTGATCGGCCCGCGCCGCCGCGCCGCAGTTTGCAACGCGGAACGGCATCGAACAGACTTCATCCTTCAACCGGCAGTGAGGGGACTGGGGCATATGGGCGATCGGCTCAAGGGCAAGGTGGCGGTCATCACCGGGGGGAACAGCGGCATTGGGGCTGGCACGGCGGAGCTATTCGTGCGCGAGGGCGCCAAGGTCATCCTCATGGCGCGGCGCGAGGAACAGGGGCGGGCCGTGGAGCAGTCGCTGCGCGATGCAGGCGGGGAGGCGACGTTCATCTCCTGCGATGTGGGTGACGATGAGTCGGTGCGCAAGGCCGTGGCGCAGGCCGCCGACATCCACGGCGCCATCCATGTGCTGTTCAACAACGCCGGTGGCGGCGCCGGCAGCCGCTTCCCGGGCGAGCCCAACGAGGAATGGCTGCGGGTCATCCACACCAACCTGACCGGCACCTTCTTCGTCAGCCAGGCGGTGTGGCCGCATCTGGTGGCTTCCGGCGGCGGCGCGGTGGTGAACATGTCGTCGCTGGCGGCGCAGCGCGGCTTCAGCCCGCGAATGCAGGATGAGTTTGGCACCACGTCGGCGTCCTACTACGCCGCCAAGGCGGGCGTCGATGCGCTCACGCGCTACATGGCGGGTGTCGGCGGCCGCGACAACATCCGCGTCAACTGCGTCCGCCCCGGCCAGATCATCACCCCAGGCGCCACCGGCGGTACCGTGAACGACCCTGCCAACGCCCGGCACGTGTTCAAGAAGATGTTCGACTTCGCGCAGATTGTGCAAGGCCCCGGCTACCCGGAGGACGTGGCGAATCTGGTGCTTTTCCTTTCCTGCGACGAATCGCGGTTCATCTCTGGGGAGATCATCAACATCGACGGTGGGGTGGCGGCCAAGATCTGAAGACGCCTGCATCAGGTTTGGGCAGATTTCCCGACGCACGGGAGACGGAACAGTCGATGACATGCCGAGGTCAACGATGAAGCTCCTCTCCACCCTGACGCTGCTAGCCGCCACAATGCCTGGCGCTGGCGAGCAGCCAAGGCCTGCGGAGCGTTTCCAGCAAGCGCGCGCGGCGATGGCGGAAGAGACACTCCTGGAAACGTCCCCGGGAAGCCTTGCCGCGGCCCGCTTCCTGCTTGAGGATTCCTTCGACCGAGGTGTGCGCGACATCGGCCGCTACACCTACCTCGCCAAGCTGCTGCTGCAACACGCGCTGCAGCTGGCCGAACACGATCCGGCCCAGGCCGAGGAGTACCGCCGCGTCGCAATCCCCATGGCCTACAACTTGGCCACCAACACCTGGATCGGCTGGGGCGAAGGCGTTGGCAAGGTCGAAGAGCACCACCGCCGTCTCGGCCTGGAAGCGGCCCGGCTCAACATCGCCCTGGCGAAGGAGGCTGGCCTCGGCCCCGCACGCCGCCGCAACGGGCACTGGATTCACGGCGCGCACCTGATCGCGGCAGGCAACTTGGCCGCCGCAGCGCAGGAATTCACCGCCAGTCGCGATCTCGCCCGGGAAGCCGGCCTCGACCAAGCGGCGCGCATGGCGCAAGGCTGGATCCACATTACCGCAATCCTGGCCGGTGCCGACGAACAGGCAGACCTCAATGCTGTCAAGGCATCACTTGCCGGAGGCAAGGACGGCGAGTTCTTCACGAACCAATACGACACCGCCCTCAAGGTGTTCGCCAGGAGGCCAGGCAGTTCGCGAAGCGAACTGCCGACGCGCCCGCAAGGGCGCGCTAGGAGTCTGCGCCGTAGAAACTTTTCCGGGGACATGCACCCTAATACGGCGAGAAAAATCCATCTTCTGGGAGGTCCTGTCCCTCGTCAGGAACGTTTCGGGGCGAGCAATGGGGGATCACACCCACATTTTCGGCGCGAGATCGTCCTACGGCGCAGACTCCTAGCGCCGCTTCGCGGCGCTTAAGGCAGTTTTCGCTAGCACGACACTGCCAAGGGACGCACGCTACGGTTCTCCGACTCGACAGTTTCCTACGGCTTGAGCTTCATAGAGACCGCATAACCGCTGTCTCTACATGCAATTTTGATGCGAAGCGGCTCGTCGATCCCCACTGCCGAGGCCCGACTCCGCGCGCCAAGGCCTCCGTCGGATCCCGTTTCCTGAGAAAAACAGACCCCCGTGTGCGCTGGAGCGTCCTCCGGCTCCCCGCTTGCTCCAGATTTGACGACCGACGCGCCGCTGCAAGCCACGGCAGCGCCCCGCAGTTGGAAACCGCGCCGGCCCCCTCCCGATCGGGGTGGCGGCACCGCACCGTCGCTCCTCGCGGTTCGCCGCCCAATGGCAACTGGGAGCCGGGAGGGCGATGCCACCTGCGCCAAGGCAGGTTCACCTCAACCGGAGCCGCACGAGGGAAGCGCGACCCTACCCGCGGCACAAGCACGCGGCCAAGGCATCTCTCCATCCCCTTCCGGAGTTGGACATCGGACACAGCCGCCCACGTAACGTGCAGTTCCTTCTCGAAGCGCAGGATTTCCTCGTTGTTTCTGTGTTCCGAAAGCCGTGCATCCATCGAACCGGTGCGACTGGCGCGCCGACGAGGCGCCCTCCCTACGGAGAGTGGCACCGAGCTCGCGCTTGCGTCCCTGCAGCTCCGAACGACTGGCTCGATACCTCCTCTGGAGGGAGGGCGTCTCGCCCTCCCTCGCGCCGTTGGGCGCGCAGGCCGCAAAGGCGTCGAGTGGTGCAGGATCGCCTGTGTGACGCGCCTTGCGGCGCGTGGGCGAAGCAGGATGCCCTCGCTCCCAAGGGCCATCCCACGAACCATTTGCCGGCGCAGCCAGCAAGCTTCAATGGCTGGTTGCCCGGATCCCGCACATTCGCTTGAAGATCGGGCCGCGTTCGCACACAATTCGCGCCCTGTCTTTCCTGGTCCCGGTTTTGCGATCGGCGGAAGACGCTTGAAGCATCGTCCGGCTTAACTTGTCCGGGTTGCGAATGTCCGGCTCACAGAGAGTGGATCGGGGAAGAGCTTGCAGATTGGTCGTCGGATTGGCCATGGTTCCGGCTGCACTGGCATGGGCGCAGGGTGCGCCGCCGGTGGTGGGGTCCGTGGCGCCCAGTTTCGAGCTGCCCGCGCTTGCGGCGGGGCGGATGCTCTCGCTCGCGGACCATCTCGGCGCGGTGGTGTACGTCGAGTTCTGGAACTCGTTCTGTGCCCCGTGTCGTGCCTCCTTTCCCAAGCTCGACGCCCTGCGGCAGCGGCTGCCGAGGGAGGACTTTGAGGTGATCGCCGTCAACATGGACCCCTTCGCCGACGATGGCCGGAAATTCCTCGAGGGCACGCCCGTCAGCTTCCCCGTGGTGAGCGACGCTTCGCTTCGCATCGGTCGGCGCTTCGGCGTGAGCGTGCTGCCGACGGGCTTTCTTCTGGATCGCGCCGGGGTCGTCCGCGACATCCACCGCGGTGAAATCGACGTGGCACGATTCGATGCGCGCGTGACGGCGTTGATCGGCCGGCCGGAGGGCCTCGCCGTGGCGCCGCCGGCATCTTCCGCAACCAACAAGAGGCCTTTCTGACATGGCGCTCGCCATCATTCTGCTGATCGTGATCATCGGCTCCGTTGCCTTCAACTGGCTGAGCCCGTGGTGGTTCACGGACATCGCCTCGAACTGGGGCAACATCGACACCACCGTCTTCATCACGTTCTGGGTGTGCGGCATCGTCTTCGTGCTCGTGGGCCTCTTCATGACGTATTGCGTCTGGAAGTTCCGCCACAAGGAAGGCAGCCGCGCCGACTACGAGCCCGAGAACTCGCGCCTTGAGTGGTGGCTAACGGCAGTCACCACCATCGGCGTGGTGGCCATGCTGGCGCCGGGCCTCGTGGTCTGGGACGACTACGTCAACGTGCCGCCGGACGCGCAGGAGTTCGAGGTGCTCGCCAAGCAGTGGACGTGGGCGTTCCGCTTCCCCGGCGAGGACGGCAAGCTCGGCACCGCCGACACCACCAACATCAGCATGGACAACCCCTTTGGCATGAACATGGACGACCCCAACGGCGCCGACGACGTGCTGGTGCCGGCGCCCAGGGTTCACCTGCCGATCGACCAGCCGGTGAAGGTCTGGCTGCGCTCCATCGATGTGCTGCACGACTTCTTCGTGCCGGAGTTCCGCGCCAAGATGGATGCCGTGCCGGGCATGGTCACCTACTTCTGGTTCGAGCCGACGAAGGCGGGCGAGTACGAAATCCTCTGCGCGGAGCTCTGCGGCGTGGGCCACTTCAGCATGCGCGGCCATGTGCAGATCGATACCCAGGAAGACTTCGACGCCTGGCTCGACGCGCAGCCGACATGGGCCGAGATGCAGGCCGGCATCACGCCGAAGAGCTACAGCGCGCTGGCCATGCGCGGTCGCGAGGTGGCGGAGACGAACGGCTGCTTCGCCTGCCACACCCTGGACGGCAGCGTCGTGGTCGGCCCCACCTGGCAGGGCCTTTGGGGCTCGCGGCGCACCATGACGGACGGCTCGCAAGTCGTGGTGGACGGCCCCTACATCGACGAATCGGTGCGCAACCCCGCCGACAAGGTGGTGGAGGGCTTCGCGCCGGTGATGATCCCCTATGATCTGCCCGACGAGGACATGCAGGCCCTGATCGAATACCTCCGGGAGGAGACCGGGGCCGAGGATCCCATGAGTGCGGACAGCGGCGAAGCTGCCGCGCCCGCCGATGCGGTCGCCTTGAACGAAAGCGGCGCATCGAACCAGGGCTGAGGGCCCTGAAAGCAACAGGAGGCTGACGACATGGCGCAGGCCGAAATCCCCTATCAGGAGGACATGGCGCTTCACCACCCGCACAGTTGGGTGACGAAGTACTGGTTCAGCCAAGACCACAAGGTCATCGCGGTGCAATACGGCATCACGGCCATGAGCGTCGGGCTCGTGGCGCTGGTGCTGTCGTGGATCATGCGCATGCAGATCGGCTTCCCCGGCGCCTTCGACTGGATCACGCCGGAGCTCTACTACCAGTCCATCACCATGCACGGCATGATCATGGTGATCTACCTGCTGACGGCGTTCCTGCTCGGCTCGTTCGGCAACTACCTCGTGCCGCTCATGCTGGGCGCCCGGGACATGGTGTTCCCGTTCGTCAACATGATCAGCTACCACGTCTATTTTCTGTCCGTCATCATCCTGATGGCGAGCTACGTCGTGCCCGGGGGACCCACAGGCGCCGGCTGGACGCTTTATCCACCGCAGGCCATCCTCACCGGCACGCCGGGCGCGGACTGGGGCATCCTGACGATGCTCCTGTCGCTCGCCGTCTTCATCGTCGCGTTCACGATGGGCGGCCTCAACTACATCACCACCATCCTGCAGGCGCGCACCAGGGGCATGACACTGATGCGGATGCCGCTGTCGATCTGGGGCATCCTGATGGCGACGGTGCTGGGCCTTCTGGCCTTCCCCGCGCTGTTCGTGAGCGCGGTGATGATGATCCTGGACCAACTCATCGGCACCAGCTTCTTCATGCCGTCGGTGGTGTCGTTGGGGCAGCATCTCGACTACAGCGGCGGCAGCCCGCTCCTGTTCCAGCACCTGTTCTGGTTCTTCGGCCATCCTGAGGTCTATATCGTCGCGCTGCCGGCCTTTGGCGTGGTCTCGGATCTGCTGAGCGTGCATTCGCGCAAGAACATCTTCGGCTACCGGATGATGGTGTGGGCCATCGTCGCCATTGGCGTCTTGAGCTTCGTCGTCTGGGCGCACCACATGTACGTGTCGGGGATGCACCCCTACTTCGGCTTCTTCTTCGCCACCACGACGCTGGTGATCGCGGTGCCGACGGCCATCAAGGTCTATAACTGGACCATCACCCTGTGGCGGGCGAACATCCGCCTCACCGTGCCGATGCTGTTCGCCATCGCCTTCGTCATCACCTTCGTGGTGGGCGGCCTGACGGGCCTCTTCCTCGGCAACGTGATCGTCGATGTGCCGCTTTCGGACACCTACTTCGTGGTGGCGCACTTCCACATGGTGATGGGCGTGGCGCCCATCCTCGTGATCTTCGGCGCCATCTACCACTGGTATCCGAAGATCACCGGACGGATGCTGAACGACACCCTCGGCCAATGGCACTTCTGGGTGACGTTCATCGGCACCTACGTCATCTACTACCCGATGCACTACCTCGGCTTCGTCGGGGTGCCGCGCAGGTACTACGAGAACGAGATTGGCGGCGCGTCGGCGTTCTATCCCGAGAGCGCGGCGCTCTTGAACGAGACCATCACCATCGCGGCGCTGATCGTGGGGGCGTTCCAGTTCATGTTCGTCTATAACCTGGTGGTGAGCTACTTCCGCGGCAAGCCGGCTGGCGACAATCCGTGGGGCGCCACCAGCCTCGAATGGCGCACGCCGCAGACGCCGCCCATCCACGGCAACTGGGGCGACAAGCTGCCGACGGTGCATCGCTGGGCATACGACTTCAGCGTTCCCGGCGCGAAGGAGGACTTCATCCCCCAGGACGTGCCGCACGACGACGACCACGGCGCGAATCGCACCTAGGGTGGACGCCCGCTAGAACATCCAAATTCGATAGGCCGACAAGAAGGGACAGGAATTTTCCATGGCAGGAGCGACGGGCGGACACGCCGCGATCATTCAGGACTGGTCCTCGGACATCACGGTGTTCAAGGGCGTGCCGTGGGGGAAGGCCATGATGTGGATCTTCCTCCTTTCGGACACCTTCATCTTCACCTGCTTCCTCACCGGCTACATGACGGTGCGGATGACCACGGCCCAGCCGTGGCCAAGCCCCAGCGATGTGTTCGCCCTCGAGGCCTTCGGCTACCCCGTGCCGCTGCTGCTGATCGCCATCATGACGATGATCCTCATCACCTCCTCCGGCACGATGGCCATGGCGGTGAACATGGGCTATCAGAAGCGCAAGAAGGAGGCGATCATCCTGATCTTGGTCACCGCCGCCTTCGGTGCGTCCTTCGTCGGGATGCAGGTGTTCGAGTGGTCGAAGCTGATCCTCGAGGAAGGCATCCGACCGTGGGAAAACTCCATGGGCGCGCCGCAGTTCGGCGCCGTCTTCTTCATGGTGACGGGCTTCCACGGCCTGCACGTGAGCGCCGGCGTCGTGTATCTCTTGTTCATCGCCTGGCTGATCCACAAGGGCCGCTACGACAACACCAACTTCGAGATCATCGAAATCCTGGGCCTCTATTGGCACTTCGTGGACCTCGTGTGGGTGTTCATCTTCGCGTTTTTCTATCTCTGGTGAGGAGGGGTTGACCGTCATGGCGGCAGAAGAAGGCCAACAGCACCCGATCAAGCTCTATATCCTGATCTGGGTGCTGCTCTTTGTGTTCAGCGGGTTCTCGTACGCGACTGACTTCATGGATGCCGGCTACCTGCGCTGGTTCCTCATCCTGCTCTTCATGATGCTGAAGGCCGGCTTCATCGTCGCGATCTTCATGCACCTGATGTGGGAACGCTACGCCCTCATCTACGCCCTGCTGCTGCCTCCGCTGGCGCTGTTGGTGCTGGTGGGCGCGATGGCGATGGAGTCCGACTACACATGGCTCACCCGCATCGTCTTCTTCGGCGCAGAACCGTATCCAGACCCCTGCCCGCCGGTGACCCACGGCCTGCCGGAAGGCTGCGAACCGCCACCGGGGCTGGGACCGCCGGCGGTTTCGCACTGAGGGGCACTTGACCGAAGGTTGTCGGGGAGGCTTGCCCCCTCCAACGAAGCCGAGAACGGCTTCGTCCCGAAGGGCGGCCCCCATTGATCTCCCCCTCGAAGGGGAGTGACAGGAAGGGGCCTCGTGCCCGCCGCGACCAACCTCTGGAGCGAGGGCGTCTCGCCCTCCACATCGTCGCCGGTGCGTCCCCAAAGCGCACCGCCGCCGAATTCGTGCAACATCACGCTTTCCGAACACGGACACACCATGCCTGGAACATCGCTCGGCACCTTCGACAACCGCGTCACTCGCATGCTTGGGGTAGAGACTCCCATCGTTCAGGCGCCGATGGGGTGGATCGCCCGCTCTGCACTCGCTTCGGCCGTTTCCGATGCGGGGGCGCTCGGCATCATCGAAACCTCCTCGGGCGAACTCGGCGCGGTGCGCGGCGAAATCCTGCGGATGCGGGAGGTCACGGACAAACCCTTCGGCGTCAACATCGCCCAAGCCTTCGTGCGCGATCCGAACATCGTCGACTTCGTGATCGACCAAGGCGTTCAGTTCGTCACCACTTCGGCCGGCAATCCGGAGCGCTACACCGAGCAGCTCAAGTCGGCGGGGCTTACCGTGTTCCATGTGGTGCCGAGCCTGGCCGCAGCCAAGAAGGCGGTGGCCTGCGGCGTGGACGGCCTGGTGGTGGAAGGCGGCGAGGGTGGCGGCTTCAAGAATCCGCGCGAAGTCGCCAGCATGGTGCTGCTGCCGCTGGTGCGCTCGCAGGTGGACGTGCCGATCATTGCCGCCGGCGGCTTCGTGGACGGTCGTTCGATGGCCGCCGCGTTCGCCTTGGGCGCGGAAGGCGTGCAGATGGGCACACGCATGGTCTCGGCGGCCGAATCGCCCGTCCATGCCAACTGGAAGCAGGCCATCGTGGACGCCCGGGAAACGGACACCGTCTTCCTGAATCGCCACGCGTCCCCAGCTCTGCGGGCACTGCGCACGGCCAAGACGAGCGACCTTGAGTACGCCACCGAAACCAACGCCATGACCGAGTTCGGCACGGCGATGGCGCTCTACTTCGGTGGCGACATGGAGGCAAGCATCGCTCTCACGGGGCAAGTGTGCGGCCGCATCGACGCGGTGCGCCCCGTCGCCGAGATCATCGCGGAAGTGCGAGCGGAGTTCTTCGCCGAAATCGGCCATCTCGCCGACACCTACCTCGTCCCAGGCTCGCCCTGACCGCAGCCTCATCGCCCTCGCAAGGGTGTGCATCCGGCGCGGAGCCGGCGTGCGGGGAACGGTCTGCTATCGTCCCGTGGTATAAGCGCTACCGGGACGCCACGAACATGCTGCGTTGGAAGATCGGCGACGTCACGGTCACTCGCGTTGTGGAGCTCACTTCCGCGAGCGTCGGCAACTACATCCTGCCGCAGGCCAATGCCGGGAACATCGGCGCCATCGACTGGATCGGGCCCTTTGTGGAAGCCGACAAGCGATTGGTGCTCTCGTTCCACAGCCTGGTGATCGAGTCGGGCGGGCAGACCATCGTCGTTGACACCTGCATCGGCAACGGCAAGGAGCGCAACTATCCGCGCTGGAATCGGATGCAGACGAGTTTCCTTGCGGATTTCGCCGAGGCCGGCTTCATCCCGGATGGGGTGGACACGGTGCTGTGCACCCACATGCATGTGGATCATGTGGGCTGGAACACGCGGCTGGTGGAGGGCCGCTGGGCGCCGACGTTCGGCAATGCCCGCTATCTCTACGCCGAGAAGGAGTGGGCGCACTGGCGCGAGCAGTCGCAGGAGGAATACGGGCCGGTGATCGAAGACTCGGTGCAGCCCATTTTCGACGCGGGCCTGGCGTATCTGGTGGCCGAGGACAGCGTGGTCAACGACGAAGTGCGGCTGGAGCCGACGCCTGGGCACACCCCCGGCCACGTCAGCGTTCACGTCACCTCACGTGGCGAAGAGGCGGTCATCACCGGCGACATGATCCACCACCCCTGCCAGATTGCCCACCCTGATTGGTCCACCACCGCCGACACGGATCAGGACGCCGCCGCCGTGACAAGGCAGGCGTTCATCGAACGCTACGCCGACCGCCCGGTACTCATCATCGGCACCCACTTCGCGGGCCCCACCGCCGGCCACCTCCGCAAGGACGGCGACACATGGCGGCTCGATTGCTGACCTCATCAGAAGCGCAATCGCAGTGCATGCTGCGTCTGGTAGTGGCTCACTTTGGCTTGTGCAGTACCTGGCGCCGTCCTCCGGGGGGAGGGCGTCCCGCCCTCCATCGCGCCGCAAGGCGCGCAGAGCGCTCGCAGCGGGGGAACGGAACGGCGTGGCGTGAGGACCGGTGATGCGCAGGTGACCATTGGGGGCATGTGGCTGAATCTTGTGGGTTAGGGGATAGCCCTGTGGCGACTGCTGGTAGGGCGTGGGTTCGCCGGCGGACTTGATGGCGGGGTACAGGCGAGCTACTTGGCGGGTTGGAAGAGGGCGAAGGAGGCGCCGGCGTTGTCTGTGATGCGAACGGTGCGGCCGTGGTCGCCCATGTCGCGCACTTCGCCCACCTTGCCGCCGGCGGCGCGGGCCTCGGTCATGCTCACTTCCAGCGAGGGCACCTGAAAGACGGGCAGCCACTCGCCGGGGGCGGCGCCGAGGGCTTCCTCATCGGCGGCGAGGGCGAAGGAGGCATCGCCCGTGTCGAACTGTGCCCAGCGGTCGCCGTCGCGGAATCGCAGCTTGAAGCCGAGCGTCTCGTAGAAGCGACACTGCGTGTGAAGGTCGTGCGCGTGGACGAAAACCTGTCGCAAACGTTCGATCATGACTCTTGCACGCTTGGCCCAGTTGCGAAACGAAGCGCACATTGTAGGGCGCCGCACGAGGTGGCACTCGATCGAAGGAGCTTTCGATCGAAGGTGCCTTCGCGGCAGAGCGCTCCTTTGCGACAATCAAGCTCGGATTGCGCGGGAGGCTTGACTGACCGATGAGCGACGACACCCCCCGATGGCACTACCGCTTCGCCAACTATGGGCGTGCCTTTGCGTTGCTGCGCGAAGCCATCGAAGGGATGCAGGAGGCGCCGCTGACGCAGCTCGAGAAAGAGGGGGTGATCCAGCGGTTCGAGTACACGATGGAACTCGCCTGGAAGGTGATGAAGGATTACCTGGAGCATCAGGGGGTGGTGCTCGGGCAAGTCACGCCCAGGGCGGTGCTGAGGCGAGCGTTTGAGGCGAAGCTGGTCGCCGACGGCCAGATCTGGATGGATGCGCTCGATGCTCGCAATCGGATGTCGCACACGTACGACCTCACGACGTTCGAGGAGGTGATCGAGCAAATCGGCCGCCGCTATCTTGCGGCGATGGAAGAGCTGCACCTGTTCCTGCTCGAGCAGCGAAGCTTGTGACGCGGGACCATGGACTGTCGGCGGGGACGCTGTCGACACTGGCGGAAATCTTCGCTCGCTGTGGCCACGGGGTCACGCGGGTGGACCTCTTTGGTTCCCGAGCCATGGGAACGCATCGGCCGAACTCCGACATCGACCTCGTCGTGTATGGAAACGTTGCGGAGGCAACCATCGATCGCCTCCATACGGAATGTCTGGAGAGCAGCCTGCCGGTGTCGGTGGACATCACCAGCTACGAACGCGCCTTTGCGCCGCTGCGTAGGCACATCGACGTGGTGGGCCGCTGCCTCTTCAGCGGCAATGCGCTGAGGGGTCAGGCGCAGGGTTCGCGTTCGATCATCTGGTGCAGGTCGTCCAAGGAGTAGTGGCCCGTGGTGAGGCCTTCGCGAAGGACCTGGTTGGCGAGGCGTTGGACGACCGCGTTGGCCGGGGTGGGGACGCCGTGCAGGCGGCCCAGGGTGACGATCTCGCCGTTGAGGTAGTCCACTTCGAGGTTGCCGGTGCCGCGCATCATGCTTTGCAGGGAGGAGCCGCCGTGGCGATCGTGGCCGGGAACGGGGGCGCCGCCAATGTTGGAGCGCCGGGCACGGTCTTCTTCGGCGGTAGAGCAGTCGATGCCGGCCGCCTTGTAGCAGGCGAGAGCTTCCTCCCTGAGGGTGGCTGCGAGATCGCGGAAGCCGCCGCCGGTGACGGCCTGCACGGCGTTGTTGAGGTTGGCGAGGAGCTTGGAGTATTTCTGCCGCATCACGCGGGGGTCTGCGGCGCAGGTGAAGCCGGCGGTGGTGAGCGCGGCCGCGACTTCGGTGATGAAGTCGTCCACGCCGGCAGGATAGACCCCCGCGTCGAGGCCCCCGGCACTGCCTTCGGCGAAGTTGATGACGACGCCGGGTTCGAGGTGCTCGGCCGGCAGGAACACCACCATGCCGTAGGTGTGCGGGAAGCGACGCAGCGCCATGCGCTCGTTGTCGACGCCGTTCTGGCAACAGATGACTCGGGCGGCATCGCCGACGGCGCCTTGCAGGTCGCGCAGCGCCTGCTCGGTGTGCTGCGACTTCATGCAGAGGATCACGGCGTCGTCCGGCGCGATGTTCGCGTCTTCCGGGTGTTGGGCGCAGTCGATGCGGAGTCGCACATCCTGGGTTGGGGAGACGAAACGCAGGCCGTCCCTGGCGATGGCCGCAAAGTGCCCGCCGCGGGCGATGAGAGTGACGTCGAAGCCAGCCTGATGCAGCCGGGCGCCAATGGTGCCACCGATGCCGCCAGCACCGTAGATCACGAAACGCATGGATTGCCTCCAGTGGAGAGTCGCCGATGCGAGCGTACGCGAACGCGGGCAGGTGTTCCATTGAGGAGGCTGGTTGGTCGCGGAGTACCTCCCTTGTCTGCGGCCGGGCATCGAAGCTCTTGCACGCGCCGCCGGCGCGTCGGTTGGGTGGAATCGCTCGCCACCTTGCCCACGTTGCCGGTGTCGGGGCTCAGGGAGCTGATCGATGCGGCCGAGGCATACCACAACGAGCACGTTCGCGGGATTGCAGGTGGATCGCCAAGCTGATCAAGGCGCGGGAACGAAGCTCGGCAGGCGCGGCCGTACAAGAGGCGCCGCGTCAAGGCGGCGTGGATTTCGAACGGATACACTATCCGCTCGGTGGTGGAGCGACCGTCGTCACCAAGGAGGGGGACAACCGTGAAACCCATGACCGGCGCGGTCGTGGCCGCAATCGCGATGGCGTGCATGTCTGCTGCGCCGGCCCCGATGCCGACCGTCGGCAACCTCGAAACGGTGCAGGACCGGGACGGCGAGACCGTGCTCGTGGCCCGGGTCACGGTTGGAGGCAGCATCGTGGGCTTCGCCCTGTCGTGCGACGACGCACGTCCGCTGATGACGGTGTTCCTGGGGCCGTTCCCGCCGCGGCTCCAAGCCCTGCAGCTAACGACCCGCACCGCCGCGGGTGCCGTCTCCCGGTTCGGGAACGCGTTCCGCGCCGACGTGGCGAGCGGGTTCCACAGCCCGCGACTCGCGGGCGACGACCTCGACCGCTTCCTGTCGGCCGTAACCGAGCCCGGCACCCTCGTCTCGAACGGCTACGGTGCCTACCGGGTCGAGTTGACGTCGAACGAACGAAAGACGCTGACGACGTTCCTCGAAGACTGCGGACGATGACCGGCCCGGGCAAGCGCCTGACCGTCGTCACAGTGGCCTGCGTCCTCATCGGACTCGCCGCCGTCGTGGCGGCGTGGCGGAACCCGGACGGCGGATTCACGGTGCTGACCACCGCCGCAGGCTGGCCCTGGGCATGGGCCGCCCTCGAGGGCGGCCTCGTGTGGCGGGTCGGCCGCGCCACGCAGGCATCGGGCCTCGAGCATGCGCTCGCCGCCTATGCCGCCGGCGGCGTGTGGGCCGTCGTGCTCGGGACGCTCGTGTTCGCTGTCTGGGGCATCGAACTCCCGGGGGGGTCCCAACTGCCCTGCGGACCGCTGGAACCGCTGTGCGCAGTTCTCACGTGCATGGCGGCAGCATGCGTTATGTGTGGCTGGACCCTGGGATTGGTCTTCCCGGCACTGCTCCCGCCCGCTGCCGCTTGGACGACCGCCCGGCTGCTCGGAACGCGACCGCCCGGTCGGGCCTGGATGCGCGGCGCCGTCGCGCTGACCACCGTGTGCTGGCTCGTCGTGCTGCTGACCGGACTGGCGCTCGCGTTCGCGTGAGGGTGCCTGGTCCGCCAGGGCGCCGCGCCCCCGCGAGCGGCGCCGATCGCGCAATCGGCGCCGGCGAGAGCGGGTTCGCGCTCCACGGTGGCGTCGATGGTGGCGCCAACCCGTTCGCCGCGATCTCGCGCCGACAGGCCACCGCTGACGATGCAGAACTCCACCCCGGCATCGCGGAAGCCAGTCATCGATTCCTCAGGTCGGTGAACAGGCCCGGTAGTCCGGGGTAGAACATCGAGTCGAGACCCGCGCCGAATTTCCGCAAGTCTTCGTTGCGCAAAGAGCCGAATGGCTGATCGTGACCGACACGATCCAGTATGAGGCGCAGATACGCGAGGGGTGGTCATACCCCTCGCTTACGAGGGCGGATGCCAACTCGCTCCAGAACTTCTCTGGATCGACCCCATAGCGCCTGAGCAGCGCCGTGGTCGAATCGGGGACAAGCGTGTCGTCAAAGTCAAAAATGACGGCGATGGTTGCCACGCAGCCTCCGCTTGGGCTACGCCTGAACCGTGGAAGAGGGCGGGGCCTCTTTCGCGGCGGCTTGTCGTGATTGGTTCTCCCTTTCGCGTGCCTTGCGCACTTGTGCCATGGCCGAATGCAGGTTGTCGCGCAACTTCATGAAGTGCGCCGCATTTTGATTGGTTCGCGCTTGCTTTGGCATTGGGCTGCTCCCACGAAGAATCACGGGAAACCGTGGCACATGCGGCCGGACATCAGCGGGCATCGGCGACGCGGGAAGAAAAGAGGTCACTTGGAGCGAACGCGTCGCGGTAACCGGCGTTCTTCATGCGTTGGTAGCGCCATTCCCAGGGGGATTCGCGGAGGCGGTTGGGGCCGTTGCGGATGTCAAAGGGGATGGCGGCGGCCTTGGGGAAGTGGCTGAAGATGAGGAGGCGTCGGGGGTCGCTGGTGGGGTTTGGGCCGGAGGTGTGGATCAGGCGGCTGTGGAAGAAGACGATGGAGCCGGCCGGGGCGACCGCGGCCACGGCGTCGGCGCGATTGAGGGTGCCATCGGGCACTTCCAGGCCGTTGCGCACGCGCAGGTGCTCGACGTGGCGGACGTGGGTGCCGGGGAAGACCAGCATCGGGCCGTTGTCGGTGCGGCAGTCGTCGATGGCGATGGCGGTGGAGATGACCTCCGGCGGATAGTCGTTGTATTTGTAGTAGGCGTAGTCGTTGTGGACGGGGAAGCGGTCGTCGTCGGCTGGGGTCTGGAAGCGCTCCATCTCGGGAGCGGTGGCGATGGCGTCGGGGAGGGGCTGCTTGTAGTTCAGCTTCTCTTCGAACAGCACCGGTTCGTCGGCCATGAGTTCGGCCAAGGGGCCAAGCAGGCGATCGTCGCGGGCGAATTCCGCGAAGGCTGGGGCGAGGTCCAGGACGGGCTGGATCTTGCGCACGACGATGCCGCCGCTAACGCGACGGCGGATGTCGAGGCGGCGGCTTTGGCGCTCGTTGGCGATGGACGAGTTGAGGATCAGGTGCAGGATGAATTCCGCATCCTCGCGCATGAGCGCAACTTCGTCGGCGTTGAAGACGGCCGGCAGGATGCGATAGCCATCGCGGCCGAAGTTCGAAGCAGAGTCCATATGCCGCCTATCATAGCGTTCCTCCGATGGCTGGCTGCGGATGAACAAGTTGCTTCGCAACAGGGAGGGGCGCGTCTTCGGAGGGCGGGCGTCTTGCCCCTCGTGCGGCCGCCAGGCGCGTCCACACGAACGTGCCCGTATCTGCGCCGAGCAGGCAGTGCGACTCGCATCGCGGTGCCTTGCCGTTGCCCTGCTCGCCATCGCGCTTGGTGCCGGAGCGGAATCGCGCCCGCGCACGCTGCTGATCCTGCACACCAACGACATCCACGGCCATGTGGAGGATGCGGCGCGTTTTGCCGCGCACTTTCGAGAGCGCAAGGCGACGCGGGATGACGTGTTGATCGTCGATGCGGGCGATGCCATCACGGGCACGCCGCTGTCGTCCACATTCGAGGGCTTGCCGATCTTCGAGATCACCTCGGCGATGGGCTATGACGCCGCCGCCCTCGGCAACCACGAATTCGACCATGGCTGGCGGCGCATCGCCGCGTTTCGCGAGGCGGCGAACCATCCGCTGCTGGCCGCCAATGTACGCGGGCCCGATGGCGAGCTCATCGCCGATGCGGGGTGGACAGTGCGCCGCGTCAACGGCATCGACGTGGGCTTGATCGGGGTGCTGACCGAGAGGTCGGGGCGGATGATCATCCGGCAGGGCAACGAGGGCGTGACGTTCGAGCCGGTGCGGGAGACGCTGCGCCGGTTGGTGCCCCAGGTGCGGGCCCAGTCGGACATCGTGGTGGTGCTGTCGCACGTCGGGCATGAGGAGGAGCTGGCGCTTGCCGAAGAGGTCGAGGGCATCGACGTCATCATTGGCGGACATTCGCATACGTTGCTTGAAGAGCCGGCTTGGTCGGGCACCACCGTCGTCACCCAGGCGCACCATAGCCTGAAGCGGCTTGGCTGGCTGTTTCTGCGGGTGGACACGGAAGCGGATCGGATGTACTTCATTGACGCCGGCTTCACGCCAGTCTCCGAGCAGCCGCCGCCGGATGCGCATGTGCAGGCGTTGGTCGATCGGCACGAGGCGCGCGCAGGCAGATCGATGGAGCGGGTGCTCGGGGGTTGCTAGTGTTTTGTCATTCGTCAAATGTCGGGTAGAGGCGTTTCAGACGCAAGGCGAGCGTCTTCGGTGGCGAACTGCCAGTCGACCTTGGCTCGGATGCGATCGCGGGCGGCCTGCCAGGCGGCGACCTCCCGGCGCAGGACGGCGATGTCGTCGATGCGGCGGTTGAGGCACTGGCGGATCATGACGTTGATCTCGGTCTCCGCGACGTGGGCCAGCTGCCGTGCCTGGGGGTGTGGACGAAGTCGAAGCGGTCGCGCAGCGCCTTGGCCCGGGCCGGCGGAAAGGTCTCGCAGAGCGCGCCCGGACGATGGGTGTTGAGGTTGTCCATGACCAGCGTGATCCTCTCGGCGCCGGCGTGGCGGCCGGCGATGTCGTCGAGGAAGTGCGCCCAGTCGGTCTTGGTCCTGCGCTCGGTCACCTTGGTCATGCGCCGCCCTGCCAGGGGTTCGGTGGCCACGAAGCCGTTGCAGGCGCCCAGACGGCGGCACTCGTGTCCTCGCGTTCGGGCCGACCGGGTTCGGCCGGAATCGACGGTCGGCACTGGCCGATCAGTTGCCGCCGGGGCGTCTCGTCCATGCACACGACCGGGCGCGCCGGATCGTGGGGACGCCGGCAGACGTCGAGCACCTCTTCCATCGCCGCGGCGAAGTCGGCGTTGCGCTGCGGCGGAATCACCCAGCCGATGCGCCGCCACGGCTTGAGGGCGTTTTTTTCAGAACGCGACGCACCGTCTCGTGCGACACGCTGTCGACGTGGCCGAGTTCGACCACCCGGTCCGCCAGAAGACGCAGCGACCACTGCGCGTGCCCCTCGGGCGGGTCCCCGCAGCCGAGCGCCACCAGACGCGCCTCGAAGTCGCCGTCGGCCTTGCGGACGCAGGTCGGCCGGCGACCCTGGCGACCGCCGAGGGCCGCCTCCATGCCTTCTTCGACGAACCGCCTCTTCACCCGGTCCACCTTGCGCGCGCTGATGCGGAGAATCTCCGCGATGTCCTCGCCGCGCGCGCGTCGCCCGTTGAACGCGCCCTCGTCGCAGTTGAGCAGGATCAGCGCGTTGACCACCTTCTGCGACTGGTGCGAGCCCTTGCGCGTGATCCGCGACAGCCCAAGCCGTCCTGTCACCCTGTCCAGCCGGTTAGAGGTTGATGTCCGGCCCCGTCGGTTGAGGTGTGGCGCTTCCCCGGCGGCCCGATTCCAGGTTCAGGATCCTCGAGTTCGTGCTTGCGCGCCAGCGGTCTATGGCGGTTACGGCTTCCTCGTTCTTGATGACGCGCTGTTCGACGCGGGCGGAGAGTTGGGCGGCGATGTTGGCCTTGTCCACCAGGTCGCGGTTGCCGGCCACAAGGCGGTTCAGCCGCAGGTCGATGGCGGTGAGGCGGTCGGCGATGTCCTGCTGGCGGGAGAAAGCGGTTTCGTGGCGCGAGACGGCGCTCTTGACCGAATCCATGTCCGCCAAGGCCGCGCCGAGGCTCTTCTCCGTGCCCGCGATGGCGGCTTGGTTGCCTTCAATCCACGCTTTGTTGCGCTTGTTGGAAACATCCCACAGCTTGCGGATTTCCGATTCCCAGAAGGTGAGTTGCTCGTTGGTTCCTTCCTCGGAGAGGGAGAGGGATTCGTCCGTGAGCCGCGAGCGTTCCTCCAGCGCGGCGATGCGGCGGGATGCCTCTTCGAGGGTGGACTTCGTGCTGCGCAGCTCCTCGTGCTGGGTGACGAGAAACCAGCCGCCACCGGCGATGGCGACGAGCAGCGCCACTAAAGCCACGGAAAGGAGCGCCGAGGAACCGCGCCCGCCACCGGCGCCACCGGTACCACCACGGCGGGAACCACGCTGATACGGGTGCCCCTCGCTGGGATTGGCCGCGATCAACCCTGCCCTCGAGTCGCCCTCTGCCACGCGCTCTCCTTGTCGCTCTTTCTCGCCAATGCTTGCCAATGGCAGCCCGACCGGCAACTGGGCCGATCAAGGCCAATCCTACGCTAGCTAGCAGCCTGTCGGACTTCGGACGGTGCAAGCTGGCCGAATGCCGACAGGGTGACAGGACGGCTTGGGCTGGGGCAGGAAGCGTTGCCGAAAGGCAGCGGTTCTTGTGGCGCTAGATCGCGACTTCCCCGCCGCCGTTCTCCGCCGACCGATACAGCGCGTCCAGCATCCGTTGCACAGCCAGGCCATCCTCGCCCGGGGCCAGCGTTGGCCGGTCATGCAGGCAATGCTCGACGAAGTTGAACATCTTGCCCTGGAACATGGGATTCTGTTTCTCCCCAAGCCAGGCTGGCGTCTTGTTCACCATGTGGCCGTGTTCGTCACGGAAGATCTGCGGCGGATCCCAGCTCGCACCGCCCTTGTCGCCCATCAGGGTGAAGTTCCAGTCGTCGCCGGCAATGTGGGCGGCGAAGGCCGCCTCGATGTGGACCACCGCTCCGTTGTCGAAGCGGATACGGCCGACGGCCAGGTCCTCGACGTCATAGGTGCGGTGGTCCCACCCCTTCCACGCCGATTCGATGCGGTTCGACGGCTTGTTGCCGATGTAGGTGAACATGTCCGCGCAGGCACTCACCGGCACCGGCGAGCCCATCGTGTAGTGGGTCATCTCCAGCACATGCACGCCGATGTCGATGAGCGGCCCGCCGCCCTGCAGCTCCTTGCGCCCGAACACCCCCCAGTTAGGAATCCCGCGGCGCCGGAGCGCCTTCACGCTGGCATAGAGGATGTTGCCGAACTGCCCGCCATCGGCCGCCCTGCGCAGGAACTGGGTGCGCGCGTTGTAGCGATACTGGAAGCCAATCACCAGCTTGCGCCCTGCCTCCCTGGCCGCTGCCACCATCCGCTCGCCAGCCTCCGCACTGTCCGCCAGCGGCTTCTCGCACAGAACGTCGCAGCCAGCCTTCAGCGCGTCGATGGTGGGCTGCTCGTGCAGATTGTTCGGCGTGCAGACCGACACCGCGTCCAAGCCCTCCGCCGCCAGCATCTCGTTCCAGTCCTCATACCCCGCCGAGATGCCAAACCGCTCCCTGTGCCCGGAGATGGCCTCCTCGGAGATGTCCGCCATCGCCACCACCTCCACATCGTCCCGCTTCGCAAGCTCGCGCAGATGCGCGCCGGCAATGCCGCCGGCACCAATGAAACCGTAGCGCAGCGTCCTTCTGGAGGTGCGTCTGGCCATGTCCCTTTTTCCGTCCTCCGGCTTCACTTCGAACCGCATGCCCTGAGCTCGGGAATCCGTTCGGCCCGGCGGCGTGAACCCCGCCGCCATGCTGTCGTTGAACTCCGCTGCCCTGCTCGTCGTCATACTGTCAGCAAGGAGGTCGCGATGCCACCCCGCAACACCTGCAGGTACAAGCTGAAGGTCGGGAACCAGACCGTTCTCTACGGCTTCACGATAGACTTGCAGCGGCGTGAACGGGAGCGTCAGCGCCGCTGGCCGAATGCGCGGATCGAGCAGATTGGCGAGCCAACATCCCATCAGGAGCCTTCAGCCGGGGAAGCGTCCCGACCGCTGACGCGCAGGGAAGTGCCGGCAATTCCCCCGTCGCCGGGGGCGTACTTCCATGCAAGGCTTGGAGGTGGAAGAAGGCGGAGGCTGCGCGTCGCGCCACGCGTGCCGACTGAAGGCACCTGTCAACGAATCCCATGGACGACTTCTGCTGCCAAGTGTTCGTGACAGGAGCTGGTTTCACCCGGGCAACTCGGCACCACACAAGGAGATGGGGCGCAGGGCCAGGGTTCGGCAGTTGCTACGATGGACCTGCCGCCCAACACTCCCGCACCGCTTCCGGCACGCCCGACTCCGCCATGAACGCATCAAAGCGCTCCGCCATTTCCGCAAGTTCCGAAGGATGCTCATCAGCCACGTTCGCTTCCGCGTTCGGATCCTGGGCCAGATCGTAAAGCTCCGCTTCCCCTTCCGCCCCGCACGGCGCGAATCCCCAGCGTTCCGTGGCAGCAAAGGGCGTCACCGCCGTCGGCGGACAGCGGCCGTCGCCACCGGGCCGCACAAACCCCGCGCTCACCGCCATCTCTCGATGCTGCCCGCCACCGCCGCGTCGCACCGCGTCGGCGAAGCTCCTGCCTTCCACCGGCTTCGGCATGGTGGCGTCGAAGCCGGCGAATTCAGCCACCGTCGGCAGGATGTCCTGCGGCTGCGCCAGCAGGTCGAGGCTCTGGCCCACCGGCACATCCCCGCCGGCGATCAGGAACGGAACGTGGCCGACTTCCGGATAGATCGGCCAATAGCGCTCGTCGTGGTCGCAGATGTTGCTCTTGCCGGTGCGATTGTGCTCGCCCAGGCTGGTGCCGTGGTCGCTGGTGACGATGACGATGGTGTCGTCCCACAGCATCAGATCGTCGATCTTCTGCAGCACGCGTCCCAGGTGACGATCCACCATCTCCGACTCCGCCGCGTAATGCGCCCACAGGTTCGTCAGCTCCTCCGGCGTGTAGTCCGTGGCGGGCCCGTAGTTGCAGTGCAGCATGGGCTCGCCGTCGTAGTCCGGCTGATAGCGCCGCACCAGGTATTCGGGCGGATCCCAAGGCTCGTGCGGATCGAAGAAATCCACCCACAGGAAGAACGGCGTGCCAACGTGGTTCTCCTCCAGCCAGCGCGTGGCGGTGGCGGCGGTGCGGGCGGCAAAGGTGTCCTCTTCCGACTCGAAGTAGCGGTTCATCCAGCGATGCAAGTCGGTGAGATTGGCGCCACGCCACGCCGGCCTCGCGCGCACCTTGGTCGGCGGCACGGTTTCCCGAATGGGACGGTTGAGTTGCAGCAGATGCCTGTCGCCCTCCTGCCCCCGGTGCTGGAAGGCGGCGTCGAAGGCGTGCTGGAAGCGGCTGTTGAACAGGTGCGGGCAGTCGCAGATGAGCTGCGTGGCATAGCCCTGGGCACCCAGACTGCCGGCGATGTGGTTCGGCCCGCTGCGCGAGATGGGCTGCCACGGATAGTGCGGCCAGCCGAGAACGCCGGTGGCGACATCGGTGCGGTGCGGGATCGTCGGGAAGCTGGCGGTGTAGAACCCTTCGATGGACGTGGTGCGCGCCCGGGCAAAGGCATCGAGGCAGGGCGTGTACACCGGCCGACTCGCATGGTCGAACAGGTTGTCATAGCGGAACGTATCGGTGATGAGCAGGATGACGTTCTTCATTCGCGGCTCACGGCATCGGCTTGCGGGAGAGGGAAGAATGCCACGCCGATCAGCCCCTGTCGCACTCGTGATATGGACAACGAGTGCGCCTTGCAGAAACCAAGCTAAGGCGCGCCACTGCAATCGACGCAGAACAACCTGCCGTCCTCCAGCCGATACGCCGTGAGGGTCCTGCCCCACACGCACCCGGTGTCGAGACCGATAATGTTGCCGCGACCCGTCTCGCCGTCCGAGGCGGCCCAATGACCGAACAGCAACCGTCCGCGCGCCTTCGTGGGATAGCGAAACCAGGGCGCGAAGCCTCCCTCCAGCGACACTTCGGCTGGAACGCCCTTGAAGGCGAAGTCCATCCGCCCGGCGGGGTCCACAAATCGCATCCGTGTGAGATAGTTGGTGATGACTCGCAGGCGCTCCATGCCGGCAAGATCGTCGCTCCAGGCGTCCGGGATGTCGCCATACATGCGCTCGAAGAAGCCGGCGTAGTCCGGCCCGCGGATCGCCCCTTCCACTTCCGCGGCCAGCGCACTGGCGGTGTCAAGGTCCCAGGTGTGCGGAATGCCGGCATGAACCATCGCCACATCCCCCTCCCGCACCAGCAGCGGCAGCGTCCGCAGCCAGTGGGCGAGCTCGGGGCAGTCCGGCGCCGCCAGCACATCCGCCAAGGTGTCGCTGCGGCGAGGTTTGTGGCCGCCAAGGACGATGGCCAGCAAGTGCAGGTCGTGATTGCCCAGCACGCAAGTGGCCTGATCGCCCAAGTCCCGCACGAAGCGCAGCGTGGCGAGGTTGCCCGGCCCGCGATTGACCAGATCCCCCACGCACCAGAGCCGATCTCGATTCTGGTCGAAGCCAACCCGGTGCAAGAGCCGCTTCAGGCTGCGAAAACACCCCTGGATGTCGCCGACCACATAGGTCGCCACCCCCTACTGCACCACGTTCGGAACGGCCAGCGTGAACGGCGCAATGGGCGCCTCGAACACATCGCCCTCGTCGGTGTGGAACTCGTAATGCCCCTGCATGACCCCCACCGGCGTCTCGAGAATGCAGGCGCTGGTATAGCGAAACGCCTGCCCCGGCTCCAGCCGCGGCTGCTTGCCCACGACCCCCGGCCCACGAACCTCCTCGCGCTTGCCGTTGCCATCGGTGATGAGCCAGTAGCGGTTCATCAACCGCGCCGGTTCGCCCTCTCGATGGGCGATGGTGATCGTGTAGGCGAACACGTGCCGCCCGTTCGCTGGGTCCGACTCCCGCTCAATGAAGGCGGTCTCCACATGCACCGCGATTTCGCTCATTCTCCTCGCTCCCCCGCTGATCCGCGCGTCCTGGCGCCGGCGGCGAACGGACGTGCGTGGGCGGCGAATATGCTCGCCTTTCGAGCAGCCCGTGGCAAGCACGGCAACGCACCGACTCGGCAGCAAGAAAGACTCCGCACAAGGTGGAACGACATGGAACTCGCACTTCCCGACCCGAACCGACAGGAACTCGTTCAAGCCTTGCTCCGGCGATTCGGGCTCCCGGACGATGACATGCCAGCGGAAGTCCTAAAAGGGTTCCTCGGAGGGCGCGCCCCGACCCCAGCCAACTGCCGGAGCACTATAGAGACGCGCCTGATGAAGACAGCGTCGCAGGGTGGGTAGGGAGAATCCAGGGGGGCTACACTTCGCGGCAGATGCTGTGCACTGTCACCGACAAAATCGACATGCTGGACGTACGATGACCGGTCCGACCTGACTCAGAGGGACGGTGCCCGCCGAGTCGGTCCCTTCGCCTCCCCGATTTGCGACAGGTCACAGCCGGAACATCGCGGCGATGTAGTCGATCTCCGACGCTCCGCGATCCTCCTGAAACAGGATGTGCTTCTCTGCAAAGTCCGCCCGCGTCCACTTGCCGTCCTCGTATCGGGGCTGCAAGTCGTGGAAGGGAGTTGCGGACACCACGAAGGAGTCGAGCGTGACGCTGGACACATTCGGTGGGAGGGCCATGGACTCGGCCAAGGCCGGGAGCCTTTCGTGTAGCTGAGCCTTGTCGTCTCGGGCGTAGGCACGGGCGTTCATCATGCCGTGCGGTTCGATGAAGACGATTCGTTGGGCGCTGCCGTCCTTGATCCAGAGGATGAAGTCTGGGTAGAAGCCGGATTCCTCGAAGAAGCCGACGCCGCGGCCACGGTCTGGCCGGTGGACGACGCTTGTCTCTTGGCCCAGTGGCGCCTGAGGTCTTCCACGAAGGTACGCTCGCTTCGGTTCAGGCTGGGTGGAGAAACCTTGATCTCGGCAGGTTGGCGGATCGCGTCCTCGATGAGCAAGGGCTGGTACATGTGGCGATCGAAGTAGATGCGCGGCGGCAGGTGTCCGTCCGACTCGTAGGGCGCGTCCGAACTCGCGAACGCTCGGACTTCCTCCAAGAAGGCTGTTTGGCTCTCCGGAACGCTGAGGATGTACTTCGCCCTTGTTTCGCCGACCTCGAAGTTGAACTGCAGATTGGGATCCTCGTTGTCGAGCAGCTGGTAGCGCGTGTGGCGAGACTCCCATCGCGCTTTCTCATTGCGGTGCTGACGGTCCACCCATTTGCAGAGGATGGCGACGACGACTTGCTGAAGGCTGTCCATGTCCAGGAGTGTTGCGGGATTGGTCAGGTGCACTGGGGCAACGAGGGCGTAGGCGGACGGGTCCTCCACGACCTTCCTGAGCCCGTTTGGATCGACCGCGAGGTTACGGCAACCGCGTTCCGTCACATGGCGCGCCACGGCGAGATAGGCGGCGTTCCAGTCGACAAGGTCCAACGCCTGAGTTAGGTCAATGTCTTCGCCTGAACTCGCATCCTCTGTCTCGAAGGAATGGCCGCTCGTCATCGCCTGCGCCCTGCCTCCCCAATTCAAAGGGAATTATAACGATGGCTTGACGCAACGCAACCTGCTAGGGTGGGCGGTGGCATGAAGGGAGGGTCAAGCCATGAAGATTGTCGCGACGGTCGTGCTCGTCTACGCCACCGTCGGCGTGTCCGCACAAAGCACGCTGACCAAGGCGCAAGAGGGACGGAAGGAAGTAGGCCAGTGCTACTCCGTCTGTACGGAACGGTACGTCAAAGGGTTCTCCGCTGCGGCCATTGGCATCAGCAAATGGTGGGAAATCGGCATATCCGACGACTACCTCAACCTCGACATGGCCAGCCAAGAATCCGCCACCGACGCTCTTGGGGTTACCTACTGCGCGTTGCTTGCGGCGGCGCTGGAGGACATGCGCTCTTGCCGTGACGGTTGTGCGGACGTGGAGGCCGCGTACAGCTACCGGACCAGTCGTGCGAGGACGCGCTTCCTTCGCCTGTTCGACTCGGAAATGGCGTCGGCGGAGGAAATCGACTTCTGTGACGAATGGGGGGGACTGACGGTCTCCGACGGCCCGCCAAAGGTTAAGGCTGCGCCAAAGGCTCCGCCCAAACGGGCAGTGAGGGCAGGCGCTGGCGTTGGACAAAACGCAAACTGATACCGCTGGTGCAAATTTGGTACATAATCCGGAAGGCAACGCAACCCCTTGAACAGGAGCAAATGACGGTATTAAGATGCGCGACCCAACCCCAACGAGCGGCGGCCTGTAGCAGCCGCACATTGGAAGTTCAAACCACCAAAAGAGAGGGAAACGTGATGGCCAATCTGAACGGGAGCGTAGACCGACTTTCCGACGCCTTGCGCGAGGTGTTCCGCGAAGCTGCGGTCGAGGCTGTCGAACCCATCCGCAAGGAAATGGGCAAAGGCTTTAGGCGGATCGATGGGGAGCTTTCGAGCATCAAGAGCGACGTTTCGAAGCTGGAGAAGAACGTCGCGCAGGTGGCCGGTGAACTTGCGGAAGTGCACACCACCGTGAACAATCTGGTGCAGAACCCTTGAGCGCGCCGAAGGTCCAGAACCCCCGCTACGCGGGCGCATCCCCGGAGGATGTCGCCCGCGCCCTGCTACGTCGAACGGGCGCCAGAGTGAAGTCCGTTCGAGGCGATCAAGTCCCGGTAGAGAAGCCGCCTGCCGACAAGTCCGGCGGCGACCGCCGCCAACTGCGCGGTGGTGTCTGACTCCCGGAGATTGTGCTTGCCCGCAAACTGGCGGACATAACGCTCAAGGTGCTTCGGGCTCATCTTGTGGAAGGTGCCCGTATGCGCCCGCTTGAGCGTGGCCCAGAACGACTCGATCCCATTCGTGTGCGCCTTGCCCCGGACGTACTCCGCGACGGAGTGGTTGACCGCCTCGTGCTTCACGTCCTGTAGGCCACGATAGGCGGCTGCCTCGTCGGTGTAGACCGTAGCGCCGGGGCTGGCGTGCTCGCCTATGAAGCCGTGCAGCGTCGGCCTGTCGGCCTTCTCTACCACCGTGGCTCGAACCTTCTTCGTCTCCCGATCCTTCGCGCCGACGACGGTGGCCTTGCCGACGCTGCCGCGACCCGTCAACTGGGCGCGCTTCGACTTCGCCATGTTCTTGCGCTTTCCGCCGACGTAGGTTTCATCGACTTCGACGGGGCCGCTCATCTTGCCGTTGCCGGAATGCGGTTCCTTCATCCACGCTTCGCGGATGCGGTGGAGCATGAACCAGGCCGACTTCTGGCTGATGCCGAGGTCGCGGTGGAGCTTCATGCTGGACACGCCCTTGAGGCTCGTCATTTCGAGGTAGATGGCGATTGCCCACTTGCGCAGGGGAATCTTGGAACGCTCGATGGCGGTGCCGGTGCGGACGGAGAAGTAGCTTCGGCAGTCCGGGCACCAGTAGGGCATGGGCTTGGCGTTGGGGACTTCGCTGGTCTTCATCGCGCCGCACTTGCCGCAGCATCGCCCTTCGGGCCAGACTACGGACTCGAACCAGCGCGTGGCGGTAGCCTCGTCCGGGAACATGTCCATGAGCGCCAGCAGGCTGATGCCTTCGCGTTCGGACTTGCCGGGAGCCTTGTGAGCCATGTCGTTGATCTCTCCACAGTTCATGGAGAATTCTAACGGGGGACATGGCAGTTTGTCAAGACAAAGTTATAATTCCCAATTCAAAGCGACCGCGCCTTCACCTCGAACGAGAATGTGCTTGACCTCTCGCGTGAAGTCCCTTTCTTCGTCTAGCCGCGGAACGACCAAGTCCTTGCCGAGCCACTGCGGATTCGTCCGAATCGGGAGATGCACCTCGAATCGTTCTTCCACGGCGACGCCCTCGCGTTCCAGATACTCACGGAATCGTGCCATGTAGCTCGCGCGTAGCGCAAAGATATTGAGAGTCTCCAAGAGCTCCAGAGAGCTAGGGTGGATGCCAGGCAGTGCCGAACTACGCTTGAGTGACATGCCTGCACCTTTGAGCCGCACGCCACGCCCGAACATCTGGATGATCTGCGCGCCTTCGCTTCTGCCGATGTTGAGCAGGCCCATGCTGGAAACCCGCCATGAGTTCCAGCCCTCAAGGAACTTGCGGGCGCCGATCAGAATTTCGATGGTCGTGCCAGGTCGGTTGATGCCCTCAAAGAGGGACCCGGAAATGGCGTCGCTCTCGATTGTTATGCCGGCGTCGTCTGCCTGCACGAGCTTCTTGAATGCGGCTGTGTCGCCAATGTAAATGAGCCCAAAATAGTCCTCCGAGCCTGCGACCTTAAGACCTAACTCGCCCTCAGCACCTGCAATATCGCAGAGGTGCAAGCCGCCGCCCGAAAGCGCATGGAACGTGTGTCGAAGTAGGTCCGAGTAAATGGCGTCGGATCCCCGACCCATCAACGAGCCGAATCTGCTGTGGAAAAGATCGCCCTGCCTACCATCGAGACCGGACCGCCCGTCGAGCAGGCGCCCGATGGATGCTGTGGCCCACGTCGGATCGGTAAGGACACGGTGCAGAAATCGGATAGCCGTCAGGACGTCACTGCGCTTGCGCTTGTTCCGCGAGTACACCGCAATGCCAATGCGCTGTGTCTACCGATTCCACCACTAGGGCTCGGAAGGCGGCGCTTCGGAAACGGGGCGTCGCCTTTCTTTTGCATCTTCATGCTTGCATTTTCTTGGTCAGTCTCGCCAACTTCAATACTAGCATACAGTTCTTTGTGCATCGGCTCGCGCCGGGTTGTGGTCGAGGGCAACCCGATCCTGCGGCCGTCTCGACGTCCTACGTCGAGCGCCAGAATCTGACCATGCGGATGTCGATGCGCTGCTTCACGCGCCTGACCAACGCCTTCTCGAAGAAGCTCGCGAACCACGCGCATTCGGTGACGATCCACTTCATGCACTACAACTTCTGCCGGATTCACCAGACGCTGCAAGTGACGCCCGCGATGCAGGCCGGGGTGACGGATCGGCTGTTCGAGATCGGGGACATCGTGGACCTGATCGATGCCGCGGCACCCCCGCCGAACCGGCCCAAGCGGTACAAGAAGCGCGCCAAGATTTCAAACTAGGCCACTACCTAGCGCCTTCGGCCAGGCCCCGCTACGCGCCGCCAGGCGCGTCACTTCGACAGTGGCCCCTGAACGCTCTCGATGCTCCCCGCGGGAATCCAGCCGTCCGCACCATCTGCCAGTGCGATGCGTGTCCACCCGTCGCGACGCTCGAGGATCGTGACTTCCGCTCCGGCCGGCAAGGGGGTCGGCAGCAGTGTCGGTGCGCCGCGACTGTCAGCGGTGTGCAGCGTGGCTTCATCCACCATGACCACAGCGTCACGGGCAGGATCCGGCATCAGCAGCGCCAGGACGGCGACCAGCGCCCACAACACAAGGCACGCGATGCCGGCGCGGCGCATGGGCCGCCTCCCCGGTCCCGGCCAAGGCGTCAGCAGCAGGATGCCGATGGCGAACAGGCCACCGCCGAGCAGCAGTTGCCCAGAGGTGGAGAGCAGGCCGCGCCAGAACAGCAGCGAGTCGATGGCGGTGGCGCTCTGGGGGCGTGGCAGCCACTCGGGCAGGGAAGAGCGCAATGCGGCAAGGTTGCGGGTTGCGCGACCGTGGCCGGGATCGAGGGCGAGGACACGACGGTAGGCCAGCACGGCCGTGCCGGCATCGCCTGCACCAAGGGCGGCGTTGCCCCAATCGGTCAACAGCTGCGGGGCGGATGGATGGGCCTGCGCCAATTGCCCATAGCGCCGCTGGGCATCCGCGAAGCGTTGCTGGCGGCGCACCGGCGCCGATTCATCGAGGGCAGCAGCGTAGGCGGCGCGAGGCGTGTCCACGTCGTCCGACATCGCCGCATGCAATTGCGGCGACAGCCCCGCCAACCCAACCACGACAACAATCGCCGCTGTGGCCGCATTCGCCGCCCAGCGCCCCGCCACGGCGCGGACGCCATCCGCGGTGGCGCTTTCGATCGGACGCTGGCCAGCAACGGGGTCGAACGCCTCCGTCTCCAGGCGCGCCAACTCCTCCGGGCGTTCGTCGCCGTGGCCGGTGAGGCGGGCCAGTGTGCGCATGGCATTGGTTGCCGCCGGCGCACCTTCTCGCGCGGTGCCGGACGCGACCAAGGCCTGCTCCACCTGTGCCAGCGCGCTGGCAATGTCGCGGCGATGCCTGCGGGCGCCGCCCGTTCCCTCCGACCAAGCCCGGAAGGCCAGAACCAGCAACGGCAGGGCATGGAGCAGCACCAAGGCGACGGTGGTCGTCGTGGTGGACCAGACCGGCGCGAGTGTCTGCGCGGGATCGCTCAAGGTCATGTCGGCGCCGCTCGTGAGTCGTGGCGTCGGCCTTGCGGGGGCAATCGTCGGCGTCGCCTCGGCAGGAACGACCGGCGCCCTCGCTGCAACATCGCCCACGCCAACAACTTTTCCCGCGCCCACCGACAGCGCCACCGGTCGGCTCCGGGCGGTGCGGTATTCCCCGGCTTCCGGATCGAACCAGGAAAAGGCGATGGCCGGGATCTCCCCCACGTTCTCGCCGCTCACCCGCACCGTGGCGCCGAAGGTCTTCGCGTTGGCCTCCACCTGACCGACGTCCGGGGGCTCCAGCACGGTGAACTGCTCGGCTGGCAGGCCGGCGTCGTGCAGGTTCGGCAGGCTCAGGCCGTCCATGGCGCCGTCGCCGCCGATGCGGATCGTGAGTTCAATGGGTTCGCCCGCCCGCACAACCGTGCGGCCGGCGCTCACGTCGATGGCGTAGCCGGTGCCGATTGCGTTCACGAACGTGGCGGGGCGCGACGTTTCCGGCAAGGCCCGCACCACCAGCCGTTGCCGCGTGCCTTCCGCCAGCGCGAACTGTGTGCGGGCGCGGCGGAAGCCGAAGGCGTCGCGGGTGGTACCCACCTGCACCCGGGCCGCAACGCGGGTGGGACCGACTTCGAGAGCGCCGGGTCGCGACACGGTGATCCGCGCCGGGAAGGTCAGGCGCGTGAAGGTCTCGCCGCCCTTGCTGACCTGATCCTGCGTCGCTGGCAATTGCACCGTGCCGCTGCGCGTGGGGAAGGGAAAGGGGCGTCCTGCGCCTTCGCCAGGGACTACCTGCACCTGTTCGAGGTCAAAGAGGGGAACGGCAAAGTCGAACCGCTCCACATCGCGGCGCAAAAGCCATTCGATGGCGATGTCGAACGTCTCCCCCGGCCACACCGGACGGTCCGGCAGCTTCAGCGACAGGTGCATGTCGGTGGATGTGGCAATTTCGAGGGCGGTGAACTGCGCCGCGGAGGTGGACGCCGCAGTGCCGTTCTGTTCCACCGTGAGCGAAGGGATGTCGTAGGGCCCAGGCGACGCTGCCAGCACACGCCACCGATAGACGAAGGTGACCTCGCGCCAGTCGGAGCGACGGCCACTGACGATTTCGATGCGCGTCGAAACGTTCGGCGAGACGCCAAGATAGGTCGTCTCGGCGCCGGCAATGGCAAGTTCCGGCGGCGCCGGCGCGGGCTCCTCTTCGAACCCCTTGGCGGTGAGAGCCAGCACAAAGGGCAGTCCCGCGTGGATTTCCTCACTCTCGGCAGAAAGCTGCACCGTGGCAGCACCACTGGCTGTGGCCCAGAGAAGGCCAAGGGCAAGCAGGAGAAGGTTGGCCACCGAAGGCCACGACCGTCCGGCGGGAATGCAAGATCGACGCACACTCATGCACGTTGCCAGGAACGCACCTTGGCGGCGCATATGGGCGCGCCCTTCGGGCGCGTCGGCGAGACGCCCTCCCTCCGGAGGGGCCACGCCAACGCTCGATGCTGTCGTGTGCCCGGAGGGAGGGCGCCTCGCCCTCCTTCGCGCCCGCGAGGGCACACGCGCGTGCAGTCGTTGTGGGACCACTCCAAAGGCCTCACCAGTCCTTCTCCACGGGGTCGGCGGATGCGGTACTGGCTTGACGGCGGCGTTGACGTTCCGCGTCGCGGTCGCGGATGGCCTGCAGGCGCTTCAGGGCCTGACGCCTTGACATCTGTTCGTCATCCTCGGATTGCTGGTCTTGAGCGCCGCTTTGGGAGTCTTGGCCTTGCTGGTCCTGGTTCGATGGTTCAAGCAGGGCCAAGGCGGCGGCGACGTGATCCATGGCTGATAGCTGGCTCGCGAGTGCGGGCTCCCAGTCGGTGCTGGTGGCGTCGTCGAACACGACGGATGCGCTGTGCATGAAGCCGGCGGCATTGCGCACCTCCTTGGCCGCCTCGGCGAAGGGAGGTGCCTGACCACCGCCTGGCTCGGCGTTCGCCACGGCGTCGGCCTGTTCTGCCAGCGCCGTCGCGATGGCATCCGCGACAGTTGCATGATCCGCTTGCCTGGTGGCGATTGCTCCGGGCGGCGGCTCTTGCCCGGCTGAAGGCTCCCTACTGGCTGAAGGCTCCCTACTGGCTGAAGGCTCCCTACTGGCTGAAGGCTCCCTACTGGCTGAAGGCTCCCTACTGGCTGAAGGCTCCCTACTGGCTGAAGGCTCCCTACTGGCTGAAGGCTCCCTACTGGCTGAAAGCTCCGCCAGCCCACCCTCCTTGCGCTCGAACTGCACGGTGGCGGCGCGATCGTGCGTCTCTGCCTGTTCCATGCCGAGTTCGCGCAGGTGTTCGACGATGGTGAAGTAGAGGCGACGGAGTTCCGCGAGATGCCTGCGCGCCTCGTCGGCTGGCGCGTGGAGCCGGGTTCGAGCCTGGCTGCATTGCTCGCCAGCACTTCCGCCCACGCCGCAGCGACGCAAAGCGTCGGCTTGCACGATCGCCCGTTCCTCGAAGCGCCGCACGGCATCCTGCGCGGCAGCCGTCAGTTGCCGGGCGACCTGCGCCCGTTGCTGTTCCGGTGGCAGCTCCGCTTCCGTTCCAGTCTCAGCCTCAGCCGCCCCTTCGAGTTCCTGCGCAAGCAAGCCGTCGAGCCGGGCGAGTCGGTCCTGGTTGTCGGCAGCGATTCGAACAAGCCTTGCGCCGGCGTCCTCCGCCTCCTGCGAATCACCCTCAGGGTCGAGCAAGGCGGTGGCCTCCGCCTGCCCGGCATGGGCGAGCTCGATGAGTTCGCGAATGCCGGCGAAGCGTTCGATGGCCCGCGCCAGCGCCTGCACCGCCGCAACCTGCTGCGGCAGCGCGGCGGCCGGCTCGTTCCGTTCCAACGCCTGGTTGGCGCTGCGCATGGCATCGATGGCCTCCTCCAGCGGCGGCGTCGCTTCCCGTGCCGCGGTGACGAGGCGAGCCGCTTCCGGATCGTGCGGGCCATCGGCGGGCGGAGGCGCGGTGGCGGCGCTCTCGAACCGTGCCAGCATCTCCACGCTACGCACGAGGGCGTCTTCCTGACGGTCGCCGAGATGATCTGCGGTGAGCCACGCCGGCGGGCCCTCGCCCGCTTCGAGTCGGATGCCTTCGCCGCCGAAGTTCGCCAGCGTGCTGGTATCCGCGGCGAGGGACAGTTCATCGCCAGCCACGGCCTGGAGCACCGTCACCGGATGCAAAAGCTGCTCGTAGGCGCGCTTGAGTTCCCCGAGCGCGGCGTCGGCGCGGCGGTGCGCCCGTTCGCCTTCGCTGCGGCGAAGGCGACGGCGACTGTCGCTGATGGACTGGCGGGCGCGCTGCACGTAGCTCTCGAGCCCGGCTAGCTGGACGGCACGAACCGTCTGTTCCGGCGTGCGCTCGGACTCATCGAGCGAGTCGAGCAACACGCGTTCTTCCCCGGCAAGGTCGGCGATGTCGCCGGCATCGGCAAGCAGCGTGCGGGCGTGGGCTGCCAGTGGTTCGAAATCCGGGTTCACGGTCGGGCCGGCTTCGGGGGGATTGGCGAGCAAGCGACGCACCCGGTCGCGCAGGTCCCGTTGATCGTCGATGGCGCGCTCGAGACGCTGTTCGAGCCCGCGGCCTTGATTCAGTTGATCCGCCAGTTGCTGAATTCGTCGCTGCACCAGCTCGAGATTGACGCGTGCATCCTCGTCACCCTCGGAGGCGCCGCGCACGGCATCGGCGAACCACGCGGCACTGTCGCGGTACAGGGCGATGGCCTGTTCCGGATCCTCGCCGGCCGCATCGGCCTGGGCGGCGAGGGCGAGGCCCAAGTTGAAGGCTGCCCGGTAGCGCAGCTCTGCATCGGCGCCAGCGTCGTCGCGGGCGGAGAGCAATGCATCGGCAGCGGCACCGGGGTCGCCGCCGGCGAGACGCCCGCGGCCGATGTTGTAGCGTTCGCGGGGCGCAAGGGCCCCAAGATCGTCTTGCGGCGCCTGCGCTTCGCTGTCTTCGTCGGTGCTGCGCTCTGCCTCGGTCGCCAGGGCGTCCGCCTCGTTTCCGTTGCTTGCGTCCGTTGCTTCCTGGCCGAGGGCCGACGCGGCTGCCAGCGCGACCAGGCCCCAGAGCAATGCGAGGCGTGTCCCATGCCACCGGACGTTCTCTCTGGCCGGACATTTCTCTCTGGAGAGAGGACAGCGAGCCTGGCATTCCGCAGTCCTGTGCTGGCGGCGCGCCTGGCGGCGCGTAGCGAAGGCACGATGCCTTCGCTCCCAAGGAAGGCCCCTCGGCGACGCAGGAGGGGGGACAGCGTGCCCAGAGATGGGATTCCGTGGCTCCGGAGGGAGGGCATCTTGCCCTCCCTTCGCGCCGCGAGGCGAGCAAGTCACCTGTCGAGGCTGCGCCGCTCCCATCACTCACCCCCAAAGGCAGGGCGACGGGAATGGCGCGTGCGACCACTGCCGAGCCAGATGGTGCAGACCGAAAGAGTGAGGCAGGCCAACGCGCCGAGGACGAACCAGCGAAAATGCTCGATGGGGCTGCGGCGCAGCACCCGGGCCGAGGTATCGGTCACCAGGGGCTCCACATGGGTCTCGATGATTGCATCGAGGTCCACCGCGGACGTGCCGGCCGGCACGTAGACGCCTTCGCTCTCCAGCGCGATGCGACGCAGCAGGTCGCCGTCGAGCCGTGACTGCACCACCTGGCCGTCGCCATCGCGCAGGGTCGTGCGGGCACCGGTGTCCGGGTCGGTCAGGGTGACGGGGCTGCCGGTCTCGCTGCCGAAGCCGATGGCGACGATGCGGATGCCGGCGGCGACCGCCTCGCGCAGGGCGTCCATGGGAAGCGAGTCATGGTCCTCGCCGTCGGTGATGAGCAGGAGCACACGCGGCACGCCCCGGTTGGCGCCGAAGGCTGCGGTCGCGCGACGAATGGCGTCGCCGATGCGGGTGCCGCCGCGCCCGGCCGAGTTCGTGTCCACGTTGCGCAAGACCAGACGGAAGTAGCCATAGTCGGACGTGAGCGGCGTCATCACGCTGGCACGGCCAGCGAAGGCGATGAGTCCCACGCGGTGCCCCGCCACGCGGTCCACGAACTCCGCGATTTCCGCCCGAGCCCGCGCCAGTCGGTTTGGCGACGCATCCTCGGCCAACATGCTGCGCGACACATCCAGCGCCACCATGATGTCGGCGCGCAAGGGACGCGAGGAGAGGGTTTCCGTGCCGCCCGGCGTTTGCGGGCGCATCAGCCCGACGATGCCGAGCAGCAGGGCCGCCAGAACCAGTGCCAGGCGGCAATAGCGGCGTCCAGTGCCGGGTTGCCGCACCAGCGCCTCATGCATGGGCCGGGAGACAAAGGTGCGAAAGGCGTCGCGGCCACGCAGTTCCAGCCAGGCGAGGAGCAGCGTGACCGCGAGCGCAGGCCAGACGAGATGCACCCACTGCGGGGCCGCGAACGCAACCGCGCCCATCATGGCGACCTCGCAAGGACGCCGCCGCGCAGCAGCCATGCCAGCGCCGCAAGCAGCAGCCCGGCCGCAAGCGGCAGCTGGAAATACTCGTCGAACTGTCGGGTGCGGTCCTCGACGATGCGCGTCCGCTCCAGCCCATCGATCTCCGCATACACATCCACGAGTGCATCGGCATCCGTGGCGCGGAAGTGTCGCCCGCCGGTACGCTCCGCCACTTCCGCCAGCGTCGCTTCGTCCACCTCCACAGGCATCTGGCGCAGCACCATGCGCCCGGTGAAGGGGTCCTGAACGCGGATGGGGGCAAGCCCTTCGCTGCCGGCCGCGATGGTATAGACGCGAATGCCCTGGCTGCGCGCAAGCTCGGCGGCGGCTTCCGGGGTCTCGACTCCGGCATTGCTCACCCCGTCCGTGAGCAGCACGGCGATGCGCGAGCGAGCCGGGGACTCTCGCAGCCGTTCCACCGCGAGGCCCAATGCGTCGCCGATGGCGGTGCCGTCTTCGCCGCGCACTCGGGCGAAGTCGAGGTCCCGGGCCGCGGCGGCGAGGTTCTCGTGATCCAGCGTGAGCGGCGCCGCCGTGTCGGCGTAGGCGGCAAAGCCCACCAAACCGATGGCATCGTCCGGCCGGCCACGCAACTCGCCTCCGCCCAGGACGAAGCGCGCGAACACATCCTTGACCACGTCGAGGCGGGTTCGCTCCGGGTCCAAGTCCAGCGCCTGCATGGAAGTCGAGCGGTCCACCACCATCAGGATGGCAATCCCCTCGCGCTGAATGCGACTGAACTGTTCGCCGATGCGCGGCCCCATGGCCGCGATGACGAGGGCCGCGAACGCCACGGCGAGCAGGGCATCCGGCAGGAAGGCGACTCGCACGCGCAGGCCGCGCCTGCGAGTCGGCAGGATCTGCACGGAAGAGAAGACCACCACGCCGCCAGCGCGCCGCGCCAGCAGATACAGCAGCGGCGCCAGCAGCAGGAGCAGCCCCAGCGCCGGATCGCGGAATTCCAGCGCGCCGATCATGCCGGCACCGCTCTGTCAATCGCCTGCGCCGGCGCGACGGCGCGCGTCTCCGCGAGGAAGCGCCGCGCCGCATCCAGGGCCCGCCGGGACTCTTCCGCACCGGGCCGGTGGGCCGCGAACTTCACCCGGTCGCAGCGTTCGAGGAAGTCCGCCAGCAGATCGCGATGGCCTTGGGAAAACCCCTCGTTCCGTCCCGCCTCGCGCAGGAACTCCTCGGTCGTGAGTTCAGGCGCCCGCACCGCGAGTCGCTCCTCGATGTAGCGGCGCACGATGTCGGAAAGCTCCACGTACCAAGGCCCGGCGCCTGCGTCGTCGGGCACGCCCTGCAACTCGAGCCGCGCCAGGCGCTGCAGGGCGCGGTCGAGGGCCGTTTCGCGTTCGCGCAACGTCGCCAAGGCGCGTTGTCGGCGCCAGAGCCAGGCCGCGACCGCCGCCAGGGCCACCAGCCCAAGAGCCACACCACCGACCCAGAGCGCAACGCCGGCGCCGCGTTCCTCAAGCCGGTCACGCATCGGCAGCAATGTGTCGGCCACCGTGCCCTCGGGCAGCACGGACTCGATGGCGAAGGGCAGCTCTTCCGTGAGGAGTTCCCTCGTCTCCGCCCCGGCGGCGCCGGCGCGCTTGTCGCGGTACTCGATCCTGAGGCGCGGTATCCGGTGCCGGCCACTGAGCGGCGCTTCGAGGGTGTAGCGCTGTGTCGCCGTGCTCTTGCCGTCGCTCGCCTCGCTCCCTTCCGGCGTGAAGTCGATGATGGCAAAGCGGCCGAGCGCCTCGCCGAAGGCCGGCATCTCGACCACAACCTCGGCTTCGGCAACCACGGTGAGCGTGAGCAGCAGGCTGTCGCCCAGGCGAGGCGCTGGAGGCGAGAGCGCAACGGTGGCCTTGACGGGGCCCTCCTCGGTCACCACCGCCAGCGGCTCTTCTGCCTCGACAGCTCGCGAATCCACTTCCGCGTCGTCTGGCTGACAACCGGTCGCGACCAGCAACGTCGCAATGCAGCCGGCCACGGCGAGTGCAGGCAAGTCCAGCCTCACCGGCGATTCCTCCGCTCCCTCATGCGAAAGAAGGCAAGAAGCGGGTCCACGACAGAACCGGACCCATCGATGTCGATGAGATCGATGCCGGAGGCGCGCAGATCGCGACGCAAGGCGGCGCCGCGAGCCGTGGCATCCTTGCGATAGGCTTCCTGAAACGCGGGATCGGCACTGTCGATGAGTCGTTCCACGCCGGTCTCGGCATCGCGCAGCGTGACGAGGCCAGCCGGCGTGAGTTCTGCTTCGCGGGGGTCCGTGACGCGAACCGCCACCACGTCGTGCTTGCGCGCCGCGCCGCGCACGGCGTCGATCCATGCCGTGTCGAGAAAGTCGGTCACCAGGAACAGCACGGCGCGACGGGGCAGCACGCGGCGGCAGAACTCCAGCGCGTGGGCGATGTCCGTGCCCCGGCGCTGGCCCAGCGGCAGAGCCCCCTGCCCTCGCAGTCGGGCCCGCGCCGCCCGCAAGCGCGCCAGCGCCGCAGCGACCATCCCCCGCGGAGCGCCGGCCGCCGTCGTATCTTCCTGGCCCCGGGCCAGCACCTCGCGCACGACCCGCAACGCATGCTTCTGTCCCTTGCGCGGGGGGATGTATTCGTCCACGTCGCGGTGGAACAGCAGCAGGCCCACCTTGTCGTCGTTGTAGATGGCCGAGAACGCCACCAGCGCGGAGAACTCCACCGCCGCCTCGCGCTTGGACCGATGCGCCGAGCCGAAGTCGAGCGAGGCGCTCATGTCCACCAGCAGCAGCACCGTGAGCTGGCGTTCCTCGACATAACGCTTGACGAACGGCGTGCCGACGCGGGCGGTGACGTTCCAGTCGATGGTGCGCACATCGTCGCCGGGGATGTAGGGCCGCACCTCGTCGAATTCCACGCCACGACCCCGGAACACCGAGACATAAGCGCCAGCGAGCACGTCCGCCACCTGTCGCCCGGTGCGAAGCTGGATGCGCCGAACCTGTCGGACGATCTCGGCAGGCAGCATGATCGGCCGCCCTAGCGAGCGCGCGTGTGGGCGCGCCCCTCGGGCGCGTCGGCGAGGCACACTCCCACCAGAGAAGGTCGGCGCGGGTCAAGCAGGGCCTGCACGGTTCAGGGCACTTCGACGTGGGCGAGGATGGTGTCCACGATGTCGTCGGAGCTCTTGCCTTCGGCCTCCGCCTCGTAGGTGACCGCGACGCGGTGGCGCAGCACGTCCGGCGCCACGGTCTTGACATCGTGCGGGCTGGTGTAGCCGCGCCCTGCCAGCACGGCGTGCGACTTCGCCAGCTTCACCAGATTGAGGGAGGCACGCACCGAGGCGCCGAACTCGATGAGGCTGGCGAGCTCGGCGAGCCCCGATGCCGCCGGTTCGCGGGTTGCCCCGACCAGGTCCACCGCGTAGCGCTTCACCTTGTCGTCCACGAACACGCGCCGCGCCACGTCCCTGGCGGCGAGGATTTCGCTCGCCGCCATCACCCCGCCGGCCTGCGGCACGCGACCTGCGCCGGCCATGCGGTCGATCACCCGCACCTCGTCGTCGCGGCTGAGGTAGCCCACCTTGAGCTTCATCATGAAGCGGTCGAGCTGCGCTTCGGGAAGCGGATAGGTGCCTTCCTGCTCGATGGGGTTCTGCGTCGCCATCACCAGAAACGGCTCTTCGAGGCCGAACGTCTCCTCGCCCAGGGTGACCTGCCGCTCCTGCATGGCTTCAAGCAGCGCCGCCTGCACCTTGGCCGGAGCGCGGTTGATCTCGTCGGCGAGCACGAGGTTGCCGAACACCGGGCCTTTGCGCACCGAGTAGCTGCCCTCGTGGAGATTGAAGATCTGCGTGCCCGTGACATCGCCGGGCAGCATGTCCGGCGTGAACTGGATGCGGGAGAAGGTGCAGTCGAGGGTGTCGGCGAGTGTGCTGACGGCGAGCGTCTTGGCGAGGCCCGGCACGCCTTCGAGCAGCACGTGGCCGTCGGCCAGGAGGGCAAGCAGCAGGCGGGCCAGGAGTTCGTCCTGCCCCACGAGCACCTTGCCCACCTCCGCCTTCACGGCATCGAAGCGTTCCTGGACGGCGCCGACCTCGGCGGCAAGATCGGTGGTGGCCGGGGAGGGTTGTGACTGTTCCATGTTGTCGATCTACGGATTCCTGATTGAGACGACGCTTGGGCGAAAGAGCGGCCGGCAATGGCGACGCTTACGACCGAAGAGAGGCCGAAGGGTTCAGCGAATGGTGATGAAGAGGCGACTCTCCCCCCGTTGCACGCGCAGCGCAAGCAAGCCGTCGAGCTCGGCAGTGACGGCATCGAACTCCTCCACGGACCCCACCGGTCGGCGGTTCACCGACAGCACCACGTCGCCTTCGCGCAGCCCGGAGCGCCAGGCGTGCGAGTCGCGCTCGATGCCTGCCACCTCGACGCCCCGAACGGAATCAAACCGCTCGTGGTCGCGGGTGAGATTGCGGAACTCGACACCCTCGAGCTTCGGCGACGAAGATGCGCCGGCGATGGTCTGCCGTTCGGGTTCGCCGATGGTGGCCTTGATGCGGAGTTCCTCCTCGCCGTCGCGCAGAACGTCCAGAGTGACGTCATCGCCGGCGCGCATGAGGCCGACGCGATTGCGCAGCTCCGCCGAGGTCTCCACGTCGTCGCCATCGAGCGACATGATGATGTCGCCTTCCTGGATGCCGGCCTCTTGTGCGGCGCTGCGTTCCACCACGCGAGCCACCCAGGCGCCGGTCACGTCTTCTGCGAGATCCAAGGCTTCGCGCAGTTCCGGCGTCACGTCCTCGATCATCACGCCCAGGAGGCCCCGCCGCACCTCGCCGAACTCGATCAGCTGATCTATCACGCCACGGACGATGTGAACCGGCACCGCGAAGCCGATGCCGACATTGAAGCCGTCTCCGCTGCCGCCGCCGGATGGCGCGAAGATGGCGGTGTTGATGCCGACGAGGCGACCGTCCAGGTCCACCAGCGCGCCGCCGGAATTGCCGGGGTTGATGGACGCGTCGGTCTGGATGAAGTCCTCGTAGCCCTGACGGATCAGCCCCGTGCGCCCCAGGGCGCTGACGATGCCGGCGGTGACGGTGTGCGCCAGCCGAAACGGGTTGCCGATGGCGATCACGAAGTCCCCCACCTCCAGCGATTCGGCTTCGGCCAGCGGCAATTGCGTCAGTTCCTCCGCCTCGATGCGGAGCAGCGCCACGTCCGTGCCTGGATCGCTGCCCACGAGTTCGGCATCGAACGAGCGACCGTCCTTCAGGCTCACCCGGATGCGGTCGGAGTTGTGCACCAGGTGCTGATTGGTGACCACCAACCCATCGCCGGCATCGATGATGACGCCCGAACCGACGTTCTGCGCCCGCCGCAGCATCTGCTGCGGCGCATCCTCCGGAATGCCGAAAAAGCGTCGAAAGCGTGGATCGTTGAACCAGGGGTTGCGCACCTCCCGCGAGCTCTCGACGGAGATGTTGACCACCGCCGGCGCCACGTCGCGCAGCACCGGCGCAAACGTGAGCTTGCCGTCGTGGCCGAGCGCCGGCAGCGCCAGCAGCGTGGCGGCGACCGCCCAGGCGACAAGCGCCCGCGGTGGCGCGAGGATTCTCTGAAGACCGTTCATGCATCTCCCTCTTGCGTGCGTGAATTCTGACGCAACGGACTCTCTGTGCAACGATGCACCAACTCGCTCGATCGTCACGGTCATGTGCGCATTCTTGATGGGCGAACGTGGGGGCCGTTGCGCCCGATTTCAACCGGGCGCACCCGCCGCAAAGCAGGGCCAGCCGCCAACGCTGCTATGCTCGAAGCGTGAACGGCCAGCCTGTGCCCTACATGGAGCGTTCGCGCCTCTACTACGAGGCGCAGGGCTTCACGCGCGCCTACACGTGGGCGCAGTTCGACGACGCGCCGTTTTCTCCCATGCCGAAGCCCTTGGCGGAGGCGAAGCTCGTCCTTGTGACCACCGCGGCACTCTATGACCGCGAAGCGTCGGATCCGCGCTACGTTGCGTCCGCGCCGTTGAACCCCCCGCCGGAACGCCTGTATGCCAACGACCTCTCGTGGGACAGGGAAGCGACCCACATGGAGGATCGCGGCAGCTACTTCCCCGTGGCTCCGCTCTTGGCCGCCCGCGCGGATGGTCGCATCGGTGGCCTGGCCGCGCGTTTCCACTGCGTCCCCACCGACTACAGCAAGCGCCGCACCCGCGAGGTGGACGCCCCGGAAATCCTCAAGCGCTGTCGCGAAGATGCTGCCGACATCGCCCTGCTGGTGCCTGTCTGACCCGTGTGCCACCAGACCGTGAGTCTGGTCGCGCGGCATCTCGAAGCGAACGGCATCCCCACGGTGGTTCTCGGTTCCGCCCGCGACATCGTCGAACACTGCGGCGTAGCCCGCTTCGCCTTCCTGGACTTCCCCTTGGGCAACCCCTGCGGCAAGCCCGGCGACGCCACGATGCAGGCAAGTGTCGTCGACGCCGCGCTCGGCCTCTTCGACTCGGCCCAAGCGCCCCGCACCACCGTCCCGCTGCCGTGGCGGTGGGAGAACGACGAATGGCGCGAACGCTACATGCAGGTGTCGGCGGAAAACCGTGAAGAGCTTCGTCGCAAGGGCGAGCAACGCCGCGCCGAACGGCAGGCCCTGCGGGATTCGGGACGCGTGCGGCAAGAGTAGCGGACTCGAGAAAAAGCCTTTTTGATCAAGGGGTGATGGTTTTCGTGCTGGGCGAGCGAGGAGGTGTGGACGTGCCGGTGGGCGTCCTGTGGGCGCCGGGTGTACGACAAATTTGTTGACTAGGAGTTTGTCGGTTTTAGGATTTGAGGTGGCCGAAAGGCGACCGTGAACTGGATCTCGTGCCAGTGGACGGGGTTGGCGTGTATTTCGGTGTCGGCCACCTGACCGGCGTTGCACCGCCCATGCATGCCAGATCGGCGTGGAAGCGCCGCGAAGGTCCGATTCTCGAGGAAAAGACGAGGGTTGCCCCCGCTCAGCTCAAGGCGTGCATTCGCTTCAGGTTCCACGCCAGGCAGGTCAGCGTCCATTCGCCGCGAACCGCCTCCAGTCCGCGCAGATGGAAGCGCCGGAAGCCCATCGCCTCCTTGACGATCCCGAAGACGGTCTCCACCGTCGACTTGCGCCGCGCATGCAACGCCCGGCCCTCCGGGGTCTGCAGCCGATGTGCCATGCGCGTTGCCGGATCCGCGTCCTCCGGACAGGGCGGCGGCGATGCGCGCCGCTCCGCCAGCGGCACGTTGTGCGCCTTGCGCCCCGTGGCGATGTGCGGTGTGAGGCCCGCCGCCTCGCAATGCGCCACGTTGGCCCGGCTGAAGTGCCCCGTGTCGGCCAACAGCCCCACCGGCTGCCCCAGCGCCGCCGGCAACGCATCCAGCGCCTCGAGCGTCGGCGACACCTCGCGCCTGTCGTTGCAGCGATCGACCACATCGGCCGTCACCGCCAGGTGGCTTTCGATGTCCACGCCCGACTGCGCGTTGCAGGCCTGCTCGAAACCGTTCGAAGTCGGCATGATGCGCGACTCCGGGTCCGTCAGGTTCACCTGATCCGCATCCCTCGGCCCTGCCTGTGGCACCTGGGGTGGACGACCACGGGGCTTGCGCCCCGTCTCCTTCTCCTTCTCGCGCCGTGCCTCGAGCCTCTCCTCGCGGTCCGCCTGTTCCGCCGCGTGGCGTTCCTGCGCCCGCCGTTCGATCTCCGCCTGCGCCGCCTCGATCACCGCCAGCCGCTCCGCGCGGCGCTTCAACTCCTCCGGAACATCCAGTTCAGGCTCCGAATCCTCTGCCTGCGCCGCCTGCCCGGGCAGCGCCGACACCTCGCCGCGCAACTGCTCCTCGAGGCGCTTCGCATGCCCCCAGCCGAGCGCCCTGTGCCGGCTCGCGTTCGCCTGAACCTTCGTCCCGTCCAGGCTCGCGTTGCCCAGCTTCAGCAAGCCCGCCTCTTGCGCGATCAACAGAATCCGAACGAACAGCCCCTGCAGGTCCTCGAGAAAACGCTTGCGGAAACTCGCAGTCGTGTCGTGGTCCGGATGCGAGTTCGCCGCAATGTGCCGAAACGCCACCGAATCGCAGGTCGCCCGCTCCAGCCTGCGGCTCGAAAAGACCCCCGTCGCGCAGCCGTGGAACAGCAGACCCAGCAACAGCGCCGGATGATGCGGATCCTTCCCGCCGCCACCGCATTGACGCTCCAGCGCGCTCAGGTCCAGCCGATCCACAACGTCCACCACAAACCGCGCCAGATGATCGTCCGGCAACCAATCCTGAACCGACGGCGGCAGAAGGCAGGGCGTGTCACGATCCACTGGGCGAAACTTCGAGGACATCGGTCAGGCGTCCATCAACAACAACAACCCAATTTTACCTGGATCGCCAAATCCGACAGGCTGCTAGGCTGCGTTCCGAGCCTTGCGCCGGGTCCAGAAGTCGTCGAGACGGTCGTTGAGGACGCAGCAGCGCAAGGCGGCCATGGCGTCGACGCCGGGCACGGACCAGTGCATGCCGGGGCGTTTGAAGCGGGTTCCGACGACGTTCTTGCAGCCCGCCTCGACGACGCCGGAGCCGACGCAGAGGCCCATGGCGCGGAACGCCGGACAGCGCATGCGGTCGCGGTTGCGTCGGATGTAGCCGATGCAGCGCCGCGCCTCGTCGTGGCGTTCGTGGCGTCGCAGCGCGCGCAGCAACGCGCCGAGGCGGCCGTCGTCGAGTTCGTCGCGACGCCGCTTGGCCCAGCGCCCGGCCATGTCGGAGCCGGGCCCGCAGGCCGCCTTGGCGACGTCCCACAGGTGCTGCCTGGCGTGGAACAGGTCGACGATCTGGACGGCGCCGGGGAACAGCTCGTCGGCGACGTTCCAGATCCACGGCGCGCCGTCGCCGAGCACCACCCGGCGGCGGGCGCGGTCGAAGCCACGCCGGCGGGCCTCGCGGTCGACCCGCCGGGCGAACGGCGACAGGTCGACGTCGTCGTCTCGGGTCGCCGCGCTCTCGACGGCGGCGGAGTGGCTGACCGAGCCGGGCTCGCGCTCGGGGAGTTCGCGGCCCGCGGCGTCCGCCGCCCCTGCCCAGACCGCGACCAGCTTCACTTCCCGGGTGCGCGCGGAGCCGTCGGCCTGCTTGCCGGCGCGGCCCGCGAGTTCCGCCCGGCGCACCGGCACGCCGGTGCCGTCCATGCCCAGATGCATCGTCGGCGCCGGGCCCGGCTCGGGCTCGACCACGTCGCGCTCGTCGGCCGCGATCTCGCGCCCGAGCGCCTCCGCGGTGCGCTCCGCCTGCTTGGCGTCGACGTTCACCCCGCCAGGTCGTGGAGCAGCGCGCCGGTCTCCGCGAAGCTTGCCCGCGCCGCCGCCAGGCCGGTCATCCGGACCACGCCGGGCGACAGCGACGTGCCCTCGATGCCGAGCGCCTGGTCGCGCGGATGGAAGCCGGCACCGCAGTGCGCGCAGTGGCAGTACGCCCGCTCGAGGTGCAGCGCACCGAGCACGGTGGTCACCTCCTTGCCCCGCCGGCCCGCGTACGCCGCGCGGCCGCCGCAGCCGTCGCACGGCAGCCACGACCCCGGTCGGTCGCCGTGGTCGGCGTTCAGCCGCCGCTCCACCAGCCGCGCCGCCAGATCCAGCGTCCGCCGCCGCACCGCCGTTTCCAGCGTCTCGAGGTCGATCCCGGCTGCCGCGCCGTCGCCGAACAGCGCGTCGACCTCGGCCGCGACGTCCGCCGCGAAGGCGTCCGTCAGCGAACTGCGGAGCCCCCTTTTGGGGCGCCCCGCCCCGCGTCCCGGCCCGCCTTGAGCCGCGCCCGGCACAGCTCCTCGCTCGCCTCCACCAGCCGCCGCGACAGCTCCTTGAACCGCTTGTGCTCGGCAACCTGCGCGCGGGTGGCCTCCAGCGCGTCGCGCGGCACGCCGCGGTTCACCGTCCGACCGCCGACCTGGCGCACCAGCCTCCAGCCGGGGTGTCCCGGATCCCCCGGCCGCGCGCAGTGGCAGCGCGGCTTGCCGCACTTGCGGCTAGCCCGCACCAGCGAGCCGGGTCGCAGGTCGCCCACCGCCGCCAGCTCGCCGAGCAGGCCGTCGCGGCGTCGTTCGAGTTCGCGGATGTCGTCGGTACCGCCCATGGTGGGTCTCCGTGTCTATCTGTACACAGATACAATTGTACAGATTTGACGCCGATACCATTGCCCTCCCACAAACCCAACAAATCCGACGTGCACCCGTGGGCGCCGGTAGTGTATCAGTCTGACTTTTCGCCAGCGTTCGAGAGTTGGAGGGCGAGAAGAAGCTCGGTTCGTCTCGTTTCCGGGCTGGGGCTTACCGAGCTAGGGTCAGGGCAGGCGCTTCCGACGTAATTGACCAGGTGGCTTACCTGCCGGCCATTCACGCCATCCGCCCATATGGCGCAAAAGAGAAGCTCAAGGCAGCAGGAAGCGAACTCGCGCTCGTACGCGTCCGTGCTCCAGCTCGTACGCGTCCGTGCTCCAGTACGTCGAGGACGGGATGCTCTTGAGGCATGCGTTGTGGTCTTGGACGCACTGATACGCCACGCCTGCTCCGGCCTGCGCGGCTGTGGAATTGCGGCTGAAGTTCAAGGTGGCGATGGTCGCGCCCGTGAGGACAAATACGGCAAGGGCCGCGAACGAGAGCTTGATCGTGCGATTCATGAGGGTGCCCCTCCCCAAGGCTCGTGCGACCGGGCGCGGAATGGTGCCGGGTCGTTCGCCGATCATTGCACAAAACCAGAGGGGAAGACATGCCAATCGGACCGAACGGGGAGAAGCGCCCAGCCGACACAATCGCCAACGCCGTCCTAGTCGCCAAGATCGGCAACCGGCGAGCGCGAGGAAATGTACGTCGATCAGGCCAAGCGCAACGCTGGCCTCAAAGGCGGGAAGGCGCGAGCCGCCAAGGTGAGCAAGGAGCGGCGCGAGGAGATCGCCGCCGAAGGTGCCACGGCCCGCTGGGGCGAGCGTGCGTGAACGTTTACTTGGTAGCGGCTACCGATCTCGACGACGAGACCATAGGACAAGTCTTCCCTGACAGGGTCAATGTTCGCGGAGGCGTGTGGGTTGTTGCGTCTGCATTGGACACTTGCACCGACGTGGCCGAGCCCTTGGGCATGAACCGTGAGCTAAAAAGAAAAGGCATGGTGGTACGTATCGGAGAGTATTTCGGGTTTCACAACCGAGCGCTGTGGGACAAGATCGAGGCGTGGAGGGCTCGATGAGCGAGGTTGTGGACATCGAAACCGGACAGCCGCAAGGCAGCCCCCCAGGCAGAACCGGAGGTGGTGGTGGAGCTGGGACGGGATTCGCCGAGCGACTTGCTGGACTGGAAACAGAAGTAAAGCACTTGGCAACCAAGCGAGACGTGGAGAATGTGAAGGTCTGGGTTCTCTGCGGCGTTCTTGGCGGCATGGCCACTGCCGCTACCATTGCACTGACCTTCATGAAGGTGTTCGGCGCGCAATAGTCAAACTGACTGGAAATGCTTGACACAAGGGCTTGATTGCGGGAAAATTCCCGCATGAACAAGCTACCCCCCGCGCAGCGCGCACAGATTCTTTCGATGCTGGTCGAGGGCATGTCCATGCGTTCGATCACGCGCATTACCGGCGTCAGCATCAACACCGTCGCCAAGCTCCTGCACGACGCGGGCGAAGCCTGCGCCGCGTACCACGACGAGCGCGTCCGTGGCATCACCGGCAATCGCCGGATCGAGTGCGACGAGGTTTGGGCTTTCGTCTATGCGAAGAAGCGGAACGTTCCCCGCGCCAAGGCCGCGCCGAGGGAAGCCGGGGACGCTTGGACGTGGACGGCGATTGACGCGGACTCGAAGCTCATCACGTCCTACATGGTGAGCGGCGAGCGCGACGGACACACGGCGCTGGCGTTCATGGATGACTTGCGCAACCGCCTAGAGGATCGCCCGCAAATCTCGACGGACGGGCTTCGGGCCTACATCGAGGCCGTGGAGGGCGCGTTTGGCGGCGACGTGGACTTTGCCCAGGTGGTGAAGGAATACGCCAGCGCGGGCAACGCGGACGACGAGCGCTGCTACAGCCCCGCCACCTGCACGAGCGTGAACAAGCGCCGCATCGAGGGCAACCCCGACCTGCGGACGGCGAACACGAGCTACGTCGAGCGGGCGAATCTCTCGATCAGGATGGGCAACCGCCGGTTCACGCGCCTGACCAACGGGTTCAGCAAGAAGATCGAGAAGCACGTCGCCATGCTCTCGCTCTACTTCCTGCACTACAATTTCTGCCGCCAGCACAAGACGCTGCGCGTTACGCCCACGATGGAAGCCGGACTGTCGGACACGATGCACGACATGGCTTGGATCGTGGGACTGATCGACGCGAACGCGCCGAAGCCGAAGAAGCCGGGACCGAGGCCCGGAACCGGCGGAAGGCCGAGAAAGTCAGACTGATACACTACTTGGGCGCCATTTAGGTTGACAATCCGGCTGCTTTGCGTCACGTTGGCAGGTTGAACTGGGGTAAGGGGAATCCATGAAGTTCGGCGTTCAGGTCAACTGCTACGGCACCACTTGGGACGACATTCGAAGTTCCATCGAAACCATGGAGGCGGGGCGTTGGAACAGCCTCTGGTTCGCCGACCATTTCCTGCCGCCAGGGCGCCGGGAGGACGAGCACCTCACGGCCTTTGAGGGCTACACCATCCTTGCCGTGGCCGCCGGCATGACCTCGAAGCTCGAACTCGGCCATCTCGTGCTCGGCAATACCTACCGCAATCCGGCGCTGGTGGCGAAGATGGCCGGCACGCTGGACCAAGCCTCCAAGGGCCGCTTTGTCCTTGCTCTGGGCGCGGCGTGGTTCAAGCGCGAGCATGAGGCTTTCGGCTGGACCTTCCCGTCCATGAAGGAGCGGCAGGATCGCTTCCAGGAGGCCTGCGAGCTGATTCGCATGATGTTCACCGCCGAAGGGCCGGTGGACTACAACGGCAAGTACTACCAGCTCGACCAGGCACCGCTCTCGCCCGGCTGCTACCAGAAGCCGCACACGCCCATCATGGTGGGCGGCACCGGCGAGCGCCGCACCCTGCGCACCCTGGCCATGTTCGGCGACGTGTTCAACCTCGACGGCTGGGCGGGGCAGGGCATGTCGATGGAGATCTTCCGCCACAAGATGAATGTGCTCGAGAAGCACTGCGCCGACGTGGGTCGCGATCCGGCCGAGATCAAGAAGACGCTCTTGATGCCGCTCCTCATCACTGACGACAAGGCGCGCATCGAACGCTTCGAGCAGCGTCTCGGCAAGGGCTCGATGGCGGGGCCCAAGAACGAGGTGATCGACCGCATCGGCGAGTTCGAGCGCGAAGGCGTCGCGGAGATCATGTTCGGTGGCATCGCCACCGGCGACGTGGCGAGCTATCAGCGCGTTGAACAGGAAATCGTGGCGGCGTTCGACTAGAACGGGGTCACCGAGCAAGGTCATTCAGGCTTTCCGCGAAGGCGGGGCCGACAACAGGAGAGCCACAATGGCACATGACATCGTGATCCGAGGCGGCGAGATCGTGGACGGCACCGGCGCCGAGCCCGCACCCGGCGATGTCGCCATCGACGACGGTCGCATTGCCGCCGTTGGCAAGGTGGATGGAAAGGGCAGGCAGGAAATCGACGCCGCCGGCAACCTCGTCTCGCCCGGCTTCGTCGATCTGCACACCCATCTCGATGCCCAGATCGGCTGGGACCCGCAGATGACCCCGGTGAGTTGGCACGGCGTCACCACGGCGCTCCTCGGCAACTGCGGCGTCACCTTCGCGCCCTGCAAGCCGCAGGATGTGGAACTGCTCGCGGCCATGATGGAGACGGTCGAAGACATCCCCAAGAACGCCATCCTCACCGGCCTGCCGTGGGACTGGGAAGGCTATGGCGGTTATCTCGACGCCATCGAACGCCTGAACCCTGCCCTCAACGTGGCCGGCATGGTGGGCCATTGCGCGGTGCGCTTCTATGTCATGGGCGAGCGCGCCGTGGAGGAACAAGCGACCGCCGACGAGCGCAGGATGATGGCCGACGTGGTGGCCGATTCCATCGACCGCGGCGCCGTTGGCTTCTCCACCAACCGCTATCCGCCGCACAAGTTGCCGGACGGCCGCTCGATTCCGGGCACCTTTGCGGACCCAGAGGAATTGGTGGAGATCGCCAAGGCGGTCGGCCCTCGCAACGGCCTCATGCAGGCCGTGGGCGCGAACTTCGACGTGCTGAAGGCGATGGCGAACACCAGCCGCGGCCGCATCCTGTTCAGCTACGGCACTGGCCCGCAGGAAGGCTCTGGCAGCGAGCAGGCGAAACACCTCGCCCAGCTCGCCGAGCACGGTGACTTCACCGCCATCACCCAGGTGCGCGGCTCCGGCTTCATGTTCGGGCTGCAATCGAACCTGCCGGTGGCCGGCGAGACGTGGGATGCGCTGCGCAAGATGGACTTGGCGGGCCGCCTAGCCGCCATCCGCGACGCCGACACGGCGGCGAAGCTCGTGGAGGAAGGCAAGGGCCAGAAGACGCGCTTCCCGCTCGCGCAGGTGTTCTATCTCGGCAACGGCGAAACGCCGGCCTACGCGGCAGGCCCGGACATGAGCGTCGAAGCCCTGGCATCCGCCGCCGGCGAGCACTGGGTGGAGACGTTCCTGCGCCTCTCGCGAGAGACCGACGGCAGGGCGCTCTTCAATCTGCGCATGTTCAACCAGAGCCTGAAGGAACTCGGCGATCTCTTCCGCAGCGACCACATCTTCCCGAGCCTCGGCGACGCCGGCGCGCACGTTTCGCAGATCATGGATGCCGGGTGGCCGAGTTTCGTGCTCTCGCATTGGATTCGCGATACGGGCCTCTACACCATGGGCGAAGGCATCCGCCGCTTGACGTCCGGCCCCGCCCGCGTGCTTGGTCTCAAGGACCGCGGCACCCTGGCACCCGGAATGCGCGCCGACATCAACGTCTTCGACCCGGCCGAAGTTGCGGAACTCCAGCCGGAACTCGTCCACGACTTCCCCGGCGGCGCGCCGCGCTACATCCAGCGCTCCAAGGGCTACAAGACGACCCTCGTCAACGGCGCCATAACCCTCGTCGACGGCGAACACACCGGCGCAAGGGCCGGCGAGGTGCTGCGCCACGCGGGCTGAGGGCACCCTTTGCACGACGGTGCCCCGGCGTCGTCGCGCGCTTGAGTTGGCGAGGCCAGGAGCCGAATGCGAGCCCGAAGGCCAGGCAGTTCGCGAAGCGAACTGCCGACGCGCCGCAAGGGCACGCTGGCGGGTGGCCGCGGTTCTCGGGGCGCGACACCGCCCGTCAGGATGTACGGCGACGCAGCAAGACATACTGCGCAAGTGCGCGCCGGTCAGGGGCCGAGACATCCGGGTCAAAGCCACCTTCCACACTTCCACGCTCGCGTAGAGTTCGGCTGGCCGGTCGCCGTGCAATCCTCCGCTCAAGGTGCCGCATCAGGGAATCCCGATGGAACATCGTCACCTAAACCACCAACGCTACACCGCAGCAGCGGTGGACGACATCATCTCGCGTGGGCTGTGGCAGGACTGGGCTGACCTGCGCGCCGCGGCCATCGAAGACCCGTCGATCCTGGATCGAATCGAGCAAGTGTGCGCAAGGCACGTCCACGATCCGTACGCGCAGCGCCACCACTTCTGGATGAACCATGTCCGCTTCAAGCGAACTGCCTGACTGGGAGGAGGTGCTTTCCGCTGCCGCAAGATTGCAGCAAATCCTGCCGGATGCGGTTCTGGTGGGTGGCACGGCGGCAGCAATTCACGCCGAGCACCGACTTTCGCGCGACGCCGATCATGTGCTGACTGACCTGCGCGAACGGTTCGATACGGTTCTTGAACAGCTCGAGGTGGTCGCGGGCTGGCGCACCGCACGGGTGCGCAAACCGGTGTTGATCCTTGGCAGCCTGGACGGAATCGAAACGGGTGTTCGGCAACTGATCCGCGAGCAGCCGCTCGAGACCACAACCCTCGACCACGACGGTGAGCTCCTGACCATTCCCACGCGGGCAGAGATCCTGCGCATCAAGGGAGTGCTCATCCTCCGCCGCAACGCCACCCGCGACTATCTGGATTTCGCCGCGATGGCCGCCCTTCTTGGCGACCAGGCCACCGGAGATGCACTGCTGCCATTCGACGGCTACTACCCGCAGCCAAACGGCCAGTCGGCACTGCAGCAGTTGCAGGCACAGTTGGCAAACCCCGTGCCCTACGACCTGGACGCCACGGAACTCTCGGAATACCGACATCTTGCCCCCCGCTGGCACGAGTGGCAGACAGTCAAGGCCGAATGCACCCGCATCGCGGACACGACGTTCAACCACGTATGCGCGAGCCGGGAACCGAGGCGGGGTAAGGCGGCACGACCGCAATCGCGCTCCCTAAGCGCACTCAGAACCCCGCGGCAGCGATGACGGCGAACGACGTCCATGCACTGTCCGCGTGGGCGCTACGCGGTCCACCCGCCTCGATGAGCTGCGGCGCGCTTGGGCTGGCAGCGGAAACCGAGCGACAAGGGTCGTGACCACCGCCGCTCATGGCTCCGGCTCGAGCCGAAGGTACGTCTGGCTTCATCGCTGTCTCGCCCGCGACTCATGCGTCCTGCGACGGTCCGAACGAGCCAAGGACAAGCCATGGGAACATCGCCAGCATGACAGCAAAACGCAAAACGCAGCGACACGGACGGTCGTCGGTCAGTCGTCGGGCGGTTTGATTGCCTGCGCGAGCCAATGGTCGAGGCTGGTGAAGCGCCCGCCGCCGGTGAACAGCAGCGACAGCAGCATCACGAAATACATGGCGGCGAACTCGATGCCATTGTTGAGGATCGTCACGCTGCCGCGGCCCGTGAGCCAGCGGTAATCCCCGTGCTCCCGCAGGATCGAGCGGATTTCGGCCTTTCGCTCGGCGGCTTCCATCACCCGGTCGTTCGCCAGCCAACTGCTGGCATCGGAGACGGCGAGCCAGCCGTTCTCCCAATGCACCGCGAAGGCGGCGACCAGCATCGTCGCCATCAGTGGAATGGCCACGAGCCTGGTGGCGAGACCAACGAGCAGGAAGATGCCGCCGACGAACTCCGCGCCGATGACGAGCACGACCATCAGTTCCGGAAGCGGCAGGCCAAGCGAACCTTCAAACCAGCGCACCGTGCCTTCAAAGCCCGTCAGCTTCGTCCATCCGGCCTGAATCATCACGGGGGCGAGGATCAGGCGCAGCAACAGCGGCGGCACGCCATCGAGGGGCCCGACGATGCGCAGGGCACGGTCGTATTGCTCGCGAAGTGCATTCAGCAGTCGGTTCATCATCGTCCCAGTCCGATGGCAGTTGCGGGCCGATTGTAGTCGCCGACCCTGTCGGGCCAAGCAAGGCCTTGGCCGCGGCTCCTCCGGCGAGGCGTCTTGCCCTCCCTCGCGCCGTGGGGCGTGCTAAACGAAAGAGCCCGCCACGACGGTCGTTCGCAGTCGGGGTACGCTGCAACGGCAAAGCAATCGTTGGAGGCCCGAGTGAGCCCGAATCCCGAAACCGTCGCCGAGCGTCTCGCGACCGTGTATGGCCATGACGTGGACTCGTCCCTTACCTATCCGACCGGTGTCGCTTTCTCCGGTCGGCTCCGCCTCACCGCTGGCCAAACGGCCACGGGAGCATCGCCCACAGAGGTGGCGGCGCAGATTGCCCAAGTGGCCGAACCGTTGTTGCGCGAGCCAGGCACCGTGCCGGACGCCGCGCCTTGCCTCGCCGTTGCCTGCTTCGCCGACGAACTCTTCGCCATCACGGACGTCCCGCAACACCGCGACTTCCTGCTCCACCAAGCGGACCGCTTCGTTGCCGATGCCGATGTGCGAGTGGAGGATTTCTTCTTCGCCGGCACCCTGCTCGGACGCGCCTACGCCCTCACAGGCCAAACCTCCTACCGCGATCAACTCGTAGGCTATCTCCGCTCCATCGACACCCGCCAGCCGAACGGCCTTTATTGGCACTGCCACGCTTCACCGTGGCATTGGGGCCGCGGCAACGCCTTCGCCGCCTTGGGCTTCGCCGAAGCCCTCTCCTGCCTGCATCCCCAAGCCGATGTGGGCGACCTCCTCACGACCCACATCGAACACCTCACCGCCCTGGCGCAGCATCAGGACAAATCCGGTCTCTGGCGCCAACTCATCGACGACCGGGGCACCTACCTCGAACACAGCGCCACCACCATGATCGGCTACTCCATCGCCCGAGGCTTGCGCCGCGGCTGGCTGCCCGACGACCCGTGGGTGGGTGTGGCGAACCGAGCATGGCAAGGCGCCGCAGAACGCATCGGCACCGCCGGCGAACTCGACCAAGTGTGCGTGGGCACCGGTCCCCTGCCATCGAGACAAGCGTACGTCGAACGCCCCTACAGCACCGGCACAGACGCCCGAGGCGGCGCCATGGCGCTCTGGTTCGCGGTGGAAATGCTCCGCCTACGGGAGGAGAGAGGCGAAGTTTGACCCGCCCTGCAGGCCATGGAACCGCCCTTGTCCCTGCGAATGGGTCGGGCGGCACGTCCTTTTCAGGCTAAAATCGTGCGCAGATCACGGTCGACTCCCATGTCGTGTGTCCGAGGTCAGAAGCATGCCATTGCCGTTCGAGTTCGTGGTGCGGGGGCCGCCGGTGTCGCAGCAAGCTCGCCGAAGACAACGGATCAGGGAGCGGTCAGACGAAGTGCGACGCGCCGCACGACCGCGCTGGGGTGACTCGGCCCAGTTGGCGGCGATGTCATGGTCGCAATCACCTATTTCTTTGACGGCGATTCGCTCGACGTCGACAACATCCCCAAGCCAATCTTGGACGCGTTGAAGGACACGATCTATGCGGACGATGCGCAGGTTACCGACCTGCTTTGCCGCAAGAGGAACGTCAAGGGTGACCCAGGCATCGACAGACCGTCGAGCGTCTTGCAGGCGACGTTGGTTCATGGCCTGCAGTTCCTGCACGTCGCCGTGACGGACGCACAGATCGGAGGACTGACATCATGGTAAGTGCGACGACTGGCACGGAGTACCTTCTGGCCGCCAAGGTGGCGGAAGAGTACCGCCGCAAGGGCTACGAGGTCGCGCGGGACGCCGCCCTCGACTTCCTACCTGGTTTCCATGCGGACTTGATTGCCCGCAAGGACGACGAGGTGCGGGTCATCGAAGTGAAGTCCCGCTCTTCCCTGGCGGCCAATCCGCAGATTGGGGAAATGGCGCGCATCGTCGACGAGAAACGCGGCTGGACTTTCGAGTTGCGTCTGGTCGGCGAACCTCACAGGTTGGACGCCCCAAAGGACGGCCAAGCAAGCCAAGTTACAGACGTTGACGAGAGGATCGACGAAACGAAGAGGGCGCTCGCCGCGGGACTTTCGGGAGCCGCGCTTCTGCTCGCATGGTCGGCTGTGGAAGCCTCGGCGAGAAGGGCGGTTGTTGCCAAGGGGATTGCCGACGAGCGAGTGGCTGCCGGCGGCAACGCACTCGATCAGGCCGTCTTCCTCGGCATCATCTCGAGGGAAGACTACCGGCGCCTCGCCGAAGTGCGGCGCCAACGCAACGCCCTTGCCCACGGGTTCGATGTCTCCGACCCCGATGAGGAGACTGTCTCCGGCCTCATCGACTTGGCTCGCCAAATCGAGAGGGAGGACGATCCCGCCGCTCGTTGAGGCGTGGAAGGCCGTGCGCAAGGCACCCATTGTTCCCCTTGGTTGCCCAGCGGATGCGAGGCCCTCCGTCCTGCGAGGAGCAGGACGCCGCAGGAGGCGCGGACGACAGGGCGCGGGATGGCCGTCTTCCATCAGCCGCTGCGAAAGTCCATTCCAATAAGGAAATGAGCCTGAAAGCGCAGGCTTCTGAGCTTGGGTTCCGGGTCGGGAATGCCGTGAAGTTGGTGACGGTAGTTTGAGTCTGCGCAGGCGTCAATGCGGGGTGTGGATTGCGGGTCGCTGGTGGCCGGAAGCCTGCTTCCGGCCACCGGCACACTCTTCGCTGCGCGGGTCGCCGTGTCACCCGAAGGGGCGCAGCGAAGCGGAGCAGCCGCGAAGCGGCTTGACACGGCGACCCGCGCAGCGTTCCCGCGCGCGCCCGCTGACATGGCGCCCCATCAGGCGGCGTCGGCTTGGTCGTCGAGGCCGATCCTGCGGAAGAGCTCGGCTCGGGCACGGTTCACCTCGCGCATGGCGGCGAGGTCGCTGGCGCTGCGGGCGGCGAGGTCGAGTTGCTCGAAGGAGACGCCTTCCTTGAGGAAGCGTTCGGCGCCGTCGAGGCCGCGCAGGCGCTCGTAGGGCGTCTGCACCCGATCGTGCGGGTAGGTGCGCCGGACCCGGCCCTCCTCGTCGGTGCGCTCGACGGCGAACATGCACGGCCGGTGGAAGTTGACGGCCGGCGAGAGGGTGAGCCGGGTGAACTCGTCCACCAGCGGCGCGAACCGCTTCGGGATGTGGACGTGACCCAGCCAGCGGCGCACGACGCTGGCGTTCTTGCTCTCGACGAGGGCGTTGTCGTTCGAGTGCCGGGCGCGCGACTTGGTGAACTCGACGCGCAGCTTCTCGAGCAGGGCGGCAACGCGGTGGTTGACGTACTCGGAGCCGTTGTCGGCATGGAAGCCCATGATCTCGAAGGGGAACAGGTCCAGCAGCCCCTGCAGCACGGGGATCAGGAAGCGCTCGGAGATCGCCTCCACCGCGCCAACGTACTCGTACTGGGTGACCTCGTCGACGGCGTTGACCAGGTAGATGCCCTTGCGCCCGTCGAGGTCGCCCTGGTGCACCGTGTCCACGCGCAGGAAGCCGGGTCGTCCGTCCGGCTGCGGCCGGCGGCGCTCGCCGATCGCCGACTGCACCGCCTTGGTGAGTTGCGGCGTCGTCCGCCGCCGGCGGTAGGCGTCCGAGCGGCGCAGGTTGTACAGGTGGCTCACCGAGATGTGCGCCAGGCGCTCGAAGCGGGCGTCGCCGAACACCTCGCGCTCGCGCCGCATCACCTCCCGCGTCGCCGGCCCGGCCATCTGCCCCAGCGTCGCGTCCACCTCCGCCAGCAGCCGGATGTCCGCCGCCGTGTACCGCCGCTCGAAGCGACGCGACGGCGGCCGGCCGCGCCGATCCACGACCCGACCCGTCTCGGCATGCTGGCGCACCAGCCGCGTCAGCTGCGCCCGCGACAGCCCCGTCACCTTCTCCAGAAACCGCTTCGCCAGACCCCTGTCGGCCTTGCCGAGACTCCCGTAGTCGAAGCGCACAAGCGCCTTCTGCACGAACGCGTACGCCTCCCTGCGCGTGCCCGGCCTGAAATCCACCGGCTCGTTCCCGTCGAGAAACGCGCCAACCTGCTCCAGCGTGCGGAGCCGTTCGATGCCCAGGCTCAAAATCATCCTCCGATGATCCCGCACCCGCACCTTCAGGCTCACTTCTCGTTGGAATCAGCCCCTCGCTTCAGGCTCACTTCTCATTGGACAAGGCTGCGAATGGAACATCCACGGGTTTTCGCATACGCTCCCTTCGGCATTTGTCGCGGAGAGAGGTAGCGTGACGTCGATCGTCGAAGCAATGGACCAATATGGCAATCGCCCGTATCTGCTGACGGTCGGCGAGGACGGGCCGCACACGAGCCACACGCGCGTGGCGCTCGCCGGGGGCGGTTTCACCTGTCCGCTGAGCAAGAGCGCCGCAGGCAATGTCCGGACGCGGCCGGCGGTGTCGTTCCTGTGGCCGGCCATCGAGCCTGGCGGCTACGCCATCATCATGAACGGCACGGTGCGGCACGTGGACGACGGCGGCGCCGAGCCGATCGCGTCTGTCGATCTTTCCAAGGCGGTGTTCCACCGGCCCGGCGAACCACAGCCGGGCCACGGGGGCAGTTGCACGTCGGATTGCCTGCCCATCCGGCTCCGTGAGGGTGCCTGAGAGGGGAAGCCAGTGGACGGTGCGCCGGAGCAACACGAAACCATCGTCCGGGTGCCCTTGCCGGGGTGAGTTCATCGGCCCCGGCGGGCGCTACGCGATCACGGCAGACCGGGAGTTGACGGAGCTGACGCGGTCAACGGGGGCCACCACCGAGGGGTATTGACGCTTGCCGCGCTGCAGCCAGGTTGCGTGTGCTCGATCTTGCCGGCTCGGCGAGTGCGCGATGCTATCGAGAAGGCAGAGGACGCCAGAGATATCCTTCATCAGCGAGCGCGCTGGAGGGCACCGAGTGCTGACTCGTCGCATTCCGGCTGGCGCCTTCGGGACTGCTATATTGCCTCGCCATGCAATGGTCGGAAGTCCAGAAACGCATCGCCTCGGGCGAAGGTCGAGTCACGGAATTCAAACGCTCACTGGATTTCGGTGCGATTGGCCCGGCGATTTGCGCCTTTGCGAACACCGGCGGGGGCGTGGTCGTGGTCGGAGTCGATGACTCTGGCGACATTCGGGGCATCCCCAGCCCCTTGGACAGCGTGCTGAAGCGCGTGACGAACTTCCTGCAATCCGGCTGCAACGTGCCTGTGCAGGCCACCGTCGGGCACCGCGAAGTGGCCGATCGGAGGGTGTACTGGATCAATGTGCCGGCGCAGCGAGGGCTGGAGCCGTTGCGGCACTCGGGCCGGGTTTGGGTGCGCCGAGAACGCAGCTCCGTTGAGCCGTCGCCGACGGAGCTTCAGGAACTCTACAACACGTTTGGCTACATCCTCACCGAGGAACGGACAATTTCCGGGTTGGGCATTGGCGACATCGACATCGGCTTCTTCCGCGAACACCTGCACCGGCTGGGCTTGGATGTGGAGAGCGGCCCGCAGCCACTGGTGGAGGACGACCTGCGCAATCGCGGCGTGCTGGAGGTGTTCGACGGGGTGCCCCGACCCACCCTCTACGGCTTGCTGGCTTTCGGCAAGGCACCCCAAAGCGCACCGCAAACCGGCAATTTCTGGATCGAGTGTGTGGCCTATGGAGGCACGGACCAGGCAGCGGAAGCCGTCCTCGTCTCCCAGGCCAAGGGGCGTCTGGACGAGCAGATCTCCCGCGCCGTCGGTTGGGCACGTGCATTCGGACACCGGGAGACCTACTGCGAACTCCGCCGTGAGGACGAGCCGATTCTGCCGCTCGTCGCCATCCGCGAGGCGCTGGTGAACGCGGTTGTACACCGCGACTACGCCATCACCGGCTCCAAGGTGCTGTTTGAGGTTTTCACGGACCGCGTCCAGGTCACGAGCCCGGGCGCACTCCCGGGCCACATGACCGTCGCTGCCATGAAGAGCGGCGGCCGCATTCGCACCCGCAACGAGCTGATTGCCAATCACTTGCTCGAACTGCGCTTCATGGAACGGCGGGGCCGCGGCTGGATGGTGATGCGCCGGGAGATGCAGGACTTCAACGACACCGAGCCGCAGATCGTCCACGACGCCGACAGCCGCTTCGTGACCATTCAGCTTCCGCTGCGCACTTCGCCCTATGTGGGCATCAAGTAACGCGATCAGCCAGTCCCGGCGTGGTGGTCGTGGTGGTCGCCGCTTGGCGCGCGCACGAGGGCCACAAGGTGCGGCGTCAGGAACGAGCGAGATTCGGCGAGGGTTCGAGAAGGAAATCTCGCTCGTCGAGGCAAGACAACGCGGCCTGACCGCCTCGTCCACAGAGCGGTCCCATAGCGCGTCAAGTGTTTCTCGCGATCGGGGCAGATTGCGGTGGGCAAGGATGCGGCGGACGATCTGCCTCCATCGGCCCGCCGTCTACTCCCATGGTTGCGTGACGACGGCCGCAAGCTTGCCGATGGCGAGACGGCACAGGGCGACATTGAACGCGCGCTATGTGTGATTCGTGGCTTGACTCGCTCGGAATGTGCTTGCGGCTTCCATGGTGGCGCGGGCGATGCCTCCTCCGCCTCCCGACCAGCAGGACCACCAGATGGTGTCGTGTTCCCTGCACAGGCCACGGACTTGCCGGCCGAGTGTCGTGCGGATTAGGCGCATGACAACCACTGCGTCAACGCCTGATAGTCGCGCCCTGACCTGATCAATATACGGGGCCCAGTTGGAGTCCCAGCCCGTGTGAAGAAACTCCACGGTTACGTGCGTATCCTGCGCCGCGAGCCTCGCCTTGACATTGGCGTTGAGCCTTTTCTGCGTTTCATCGCCACCAACCACTAAGACCGTGACCGGTGCATCGTGGTCGGTCGCGGTCGGGGCTGGGTCGCTGTTGGCAGCGCTTCTGTGACGTTCGGTCAGGTCGGCATATTCGCCTACATCGAGCCCGTATGCCTCAATACGTTCGAGGATACCGGAAGCGGCGGAATCGTCGCCTTGTTGCATATGCTGGTGATACAGCGGTCGGAGTTTCACTAACGAATCTGAATACCGGCCAGCAGCTTCGAGGCAACGCGCACTAGCAACGGCGGCATCCTCGTCGTCCCATGCGGGGTCATAGCGGTCCCGGTCGTCCAGAAGCTCGAGGAAATCGTCCACGCCCGATCCTCGTACGGCGTGACGTTCGAGTTCGTCCAAGACCGTTCTCGCTTGCTTGAGCTCTCCGGTCCGCAAGAACCCGCGCAGTGCTCGGTGAAGGTCGGCGGTCACAAGCGACTTGCGCCGGTCGTGACGATGTGCCCGTTCGTGCAATGCTCTCGCTAGAGGTGCGTATGTCTCCACTATGGTCGTGTCGGCAAGCGCGTCCAAACTCTCATCATTGCCCGAACGCAGAAGGTGCCCGGCGACCAACTCGACGCTGGCAGCGGACAACGCCAGCTTCTCAACGGTATCGGCGATTAGATGGCGTGGGATCTGTGCGTGCGGCAGCCCGGAAGCCATGAGTTTCGCGGCGTGTTCGAGCTCCGCTGCTTCGAGCAGATGTGCCTTCGCGATCCCAAGATAGAGGTCGGTCTGGGCCACGAGGGAACGTGGATATTCGGCGTCGCCGTGCATGGGTGCGTGCGCTCGTTCCAGATGCGTGGCAGCTGCTTCGAACCTGCCCTCTGAGAGCGATAGGACGCCTAGGCAATAATGGCCATGGCAGGCGTATGTCGCATCGCGGTCCGCCACTGCCCGGTCGAAGTCGTCCGGCCCAACCGGAGGCGCTCGACGAAATCTCCGAGAGCCGCAGGTTCGCCCGGAATCCTGACGTCATCGAGCAGGGCAAACTTGCCCTTGAGCAATCCGAGGTCGGCATGGAGCATGGCTTGAACGCTCGGGTCTTGCTCTTCTTTCAACAACGCATTCAGCAAGTCCTCAGCCCCTTGGTGTTCGCCGAGCAACCTCATGCAGTGGGCCATCCGTCGCTGAGCCGTTAGCATCTGCGTCGTGATCGGATTGCCGTTCTGGGCATCCAGCAACAACGCGAATACTGACTTGGCAATGGCTGGGTTTCGAGACCGCAGGGACTGGGTGCCCGCATCGAGAAGGAGCCGAGAGACTTCCGGTGTCCGAACGAGGCGTGCGCGGGCGAAATCGACCAGCTGCGACACGCGATCTTCCTTCTGGAGTGCCTCGACGATAAGGGGGCCCGACATTAGGGAAGCATCGTCGCGCCCATCCCCCAATGAGCGGATGGAGTCTTCGGCGTCGTACAGCTTGACCAAGCGGGCCCAAGATTCGGATCTTGCCAAGCCGGACACGACGCCGGTCCAATACCAGCGCGCCCTCGCCTCGTTCTGGGCCGGCAGTTCTGCGCCGATGGGGAGGTTGAATAGCGCATCGCGAAAACCAGCATGGAAATAGGACTGTTGACGCCGCCCATTGAGGCGGACGAACTCGTCAACCGTTTTGATCAGTTCCTCCTCGGTGAGTGCGCCCTCGACGCCTTGCAGCGAGTCCACAATGGCATTCGTGATCAAGTTGTCGAGCGGCGTCACACGCAGTTTGCGTTTCAGCCGCTTCGTGGCGTTAGTTGATTTCCCTTTCTTTCGGGAAGCCCCTTTGGCCGCGTCTGGCGCATCTTTATGCTGGATGCGCAGCCGACTTGTGGTCATGCGTTTCGGCTGTCCCCACGTTCTAGCTTGAAACCCTCGTAGCCGTTCGCCGCCACCGCGTCGCACTTCTCCACATAGGGTGGGAAGCCGATCAGCGGCATGAAGACCTGGGGCTTGCCGGGGATGTTCTTGCCGAGATACCAGGAGTTGCAGGTCGGGTAGAGCGTCAGGTCAGCCACCGCGTTGACGTGATCGACCCATTCGTCCTCGGCGGGTGGCGTCGCCTCGATTGTGGCGACGCCCTCGTCGCGCAGGTAGCTCAGGCAGTCGTGAATCCACACGACGTGCTGCTCGATGGAGGTGATCATGTTGGTTAGGACGGAGGGGCTGCCCGGGCCGGAGATCATGAAGAGGTTGGGGAAGCCGACGGTGGACAGACCGAGGTAGGTGCGGGGGCCGGCGGCCCACCTGTCGTCCAAGGTCTGGCCGCAGCGGCCCTGCACGTCGATGTTGAGAAGGGCGCCGGTCATGGCGTCGAAGCCGGTGGCGAAAATGAGGCTGTCGAGTTCGTGTTCCTCGCCGCCCGTCGCCACGCCCTTCGGCGTGATGCACTGCACCGGGTTGTCGCGCACGTTCACGAGCGTCACGTTGTCGCGGTTGTAGGTTTCGAAGTAATGGGTGTCGAGGCAGGGGCGCTTGCAGCCGATCACGTTGTCGGGGGAGAGGAGTTCGGCGGTCTTGGGATCCTTGACGACCTCGCGGATGCGTTCGCGCACGAACTCGGCGGCGGTTTCGTTCGCTTCCCGGCTTGCCAGGAGGTCGCTGTAGGCTCCGAGGAAGGTGAAGCCGCCTCGCTCCCAGCGTTCTTCGTAGTTGCTGCGCCGCGTTTCCGGCTCATCGTCGAGGGCGGTGCCGTCGTTGCTCGGCATCATGGAGCCGAAGCCGGCCGGCATCCGGTAGTTGCGCTCGCGCAAGCCGGCGTAGTCGGCCTTGATCTCGGCCACCCTGTCGGGATTCAGCGGTTCGTTTCGGGCCGGGATCGAGTAGTTGGGCGTGCGCTGGAAGACCGTGAGGTGCTTCGCCTGCTCGGCGATGACAGGGATGGCCTGGATGGCGGAGGAGCCGGTGCCGATGATGCCGACACGCTTGCCGGTGAAGTCCACCGGCTCGTGCGGCCAGCGGCCGGTGTGGTAGGTGTCGCCTTCGAAGCTGTCGCGGCCCGGGCAGTCCGGCAGGTTGGCCGAAGAGAGGCAGCCGGTCGCCATGATGCAGAACTGGGCGGAAACGACGTGGCCCTGGTCGGTCTCGACCCGCCAGCGATTGGCAGCCTCGTCGAAGTGCGCCTTGGTGACGCGCGTGTTGAAGGAGATGTCGCGGCGCAGGTCAAAGCGGTCGGCCACATGGTTGGCATAGCGGAGGATTTCCGGCTGGCCGGAATAACGCTCGGTCCACTCCCATTCCTGCTGCAGCTCCTCGGAGAAGCCGTAGGAATACTCCATGCTCTCGACATCGCAGCGGGCGCCGGGATAGCGGTTCCAATACCACGTGCCGCCGACGCCATCACCGGTCTCGAACACGCGAACCCGGAATCCGGCGTTGCGCAGGCGGTGCAGCATGTACATGCCGGCGAACCCGGCGCCCACCACCACAGCGTCAAGGCGCTCTTCCTGCGCGGTCGGCTCCCGCTCGCCAGCCCTGTTTGCGTTGGACACCGTCAACGTCGCTCCCCGTTTGAACGGCGGGCATTCTACTGAAGGCGGGCCGGTTTGGATCAGGCGAAACGGGCGCGCAACCGCCGCTGCCAGTCCTCGACGATGGCGAGGTCGGGATTCAGCGCCGGTCCCGCATTCCACACCGGCCCCGGCCATGCCTCGTCATCCTCGTGGCGACCGATCACATGGATGTGCAACTGCGGCACCTGATTGCCAAGCGCCGCCACATTGAGCTTGTCCACGCGGAATTCGGCGTCAAGGGCACTGGAGACGCCCTTGATCTCGTCGAATGCCACCAAGGCATCGTCGCGGGTCAGGTCGTGGTAGTCGCGCAGACCGGGTCGCCGGGGCACCAGAACGGTCCACGGAAACCGGTGGTCGCGCATCAACAGCAGGGTGCAGAGTTCGAGTTCCGCGACCGCCACGGTATCCGCCGCCAAGCGCTCGTGAAGCGTGAATTCCATCGGCGAATTGTGCCACGAACGACTGCCCCGGCGAATGAACGCCGCTTGGGTCAGGGCGAATTTGTTCTCGGGCATCCCTGATAGTGGACGAATAACGTAAGGCCCTGATATTGAAGCGCATTTTCGGGTTAACGGAAACTGGGCGAAGGGGTGCCTCAATCCATGTAGCTCGTTGATTTATTTGGATCGGGCGTAAAGAACAAATTAGCCGTGCCGCTTGGGTAGTGTCTCACTTTGGCTTGTGCAGTGTCTGGCGCCGTCCTCCGGGGGAGGGCGTCCCGCCCTCCATCGCGCCGCAAGGCGCGCCGCGCCGTCAGGCGCGCGGGCACTCGCGGCATGCGCAGGGAGGACGCGCCTTGCGGCGCGCATGAGGGCAGGATGCCCTCCCTGCGAGGGAATGCATTGCCAGTCAAAACCCGATCAAATGTTGGAATCATCTGTAACCGTTTGCCATATAAGGAATAATTTTCGGGTGCAGTGGCCATCGGCGGAAAAGACGAAAACCGATCAAAAGTTGCTGCGCTCCGAACAACCACCTCAAGCCCAATACGGCACGTAGCCGGATCTCGGCCGCAGTGGATCGGCCGCCCGGATCAGCCTCTTGTCGAGCGCCAACCGGATGATCTGCGAGACCTGCGCCGCGTTGCGCTTGTCCACGCCCAGACGGACACGCAGCGTGGCATTCCGCATCCGTGAGCCACGCAGATAGGTCAGCCCAGCGTGCAGAAAGCAGGCCCGCAACCTCTCCTCGGTCGTCAGGTCGGCGAACCGTCTGGGGCCGAACAACGCCACCCGGGTGGCGGCGCTTTCCGCGCGGAAGTCCGGCGGCGGGAGTTGCGCCTCCTCCGTTGCCTCCACCACTTTGTCGATGCCTGTGCCTTGCTCCTCGCACAGCCCCATGCGCCGCATGAGCGAGGCCAAAGCCTCGTTGCGAGACCGAGGTGGCGAGTCGATGAATCGGTCGGTTGCGACCAAGGGCGTGCCGGGATTCGTGATTTCGAGCCGTGTCCTGAACAACTCCACGGTTGGCCCGGCACCGGTGACGGTCATGTCCTGGTGGATCAATGCATTGGCGAGCACTTCCCGAATCGCCGCCGGGGGAAACAGGGGCTTCGCCTGCCGCACCACGGAACCGTTGTCTTCGGGCGACGGTATGAGCGCGCCAACATGACGATTGAGTGCGCCAAAGCAGACCGCATAGCCCTCGGTGAAGTCGCGCCGATGCGTGACGGTCGATGTCCGCCCATCGCCATCGTATGCGACGAACCGAACTGCCTTGCGGCCCAAGCCGAACTCGAAGGCACCGAGATCCTTGGCGAACAGGATTGCACCGAGGTTCAGGATGTTCCAGCGTCCGCCGACATCGGGCGCGATGAGACGTTCACTGGCCAGATCCTCAAGCAGAAGGTCGGCGCTTTCGGGTTTCGGTCGTCCGACACCGTCGTAATGGGCCGAGGTCTCCAGCAGTTCGACCACTTCGTCCTGATCGACGAACCGACGAGCGATGCCGCCTTCCCAGGCATACGGGCGCAAGTTCGTCCAAAGCGCCTGCTGCCGATCCGGATGTTCCGACAAGGGCGGTGTGGCGCTGCCGATCCGGATGTAGGCCTTGCCGTCGAACTCGACGGGCGCAACCGTCGCCGCCGGAATCTCGAGCAGGACGACCCGCCGCCCATCGATGCGAGCCTCCCTGAACGAGAACGCGATGCGCAGATTCAGGCGCTGCGCCAACCAGAACTCGAGGGGTTGGCGTTGCCGAACAGTCGAGGCTGGCTCGAACTGCGTGCCGACCACCGCCCGATCACGATCCCTGATCCCCCAGACGACATAGGCGAACTCCCGGTCCTGCACCCGGGCTGCATTCGAGAGGGCCGACAGCAGGCGACCGACGACCATTGCGCCGGCATTGCTCTCCTTGAATTCGACAGTGGCGTTCCGGCTTCGCCACCAAGTCTTCAACCAGAGCAGGCAAACGGGGATCGGGCACTGCGCGGACTCAAGGGCCGACGAGTTGGGGCGGATACTACCGTCTCGGCACGGCCCTTGGGGGCGGCGCCGCAACGGTCCGAAGCCGCCGAATGCGGGGCTTTGCCAATCAAAACCTGATCAAATCCTCTCGGAGCCTATAACTTATTGCTATACATGGATATTTGCAGAGATCGGATCGACATTGGACAAGGATTGGCAAGCTTCGATCAAATCTTCGCCGCGCCATGTGGCTGGGATGTTCCGCGTCGCTGGGCATTTCGTTGGCCGCGCCTCTCGGAGGGAGTCGCCTCCGTCCTGATGGCGAGGTCCCTGGGGGCGAGGGCAGAATACCCTCGCCCCCCAAGGGACCGCCGGGGAGGTCCTCCCGCTTCGTCAGGCGGAACATCCGTCGGGGGCGTTGGGGCGCCGGCAACGTCCGGTCGCGGCAATTTGCGCCTGGAAGCGGCGCAGGACTCGTTGGCGACGGTCGGGTGGGATGTCGACGGTTCCGATGCGTTCGATGAACGCTGATTCGTCAATCATGCCGTGGCACGCCATCGCTGCGGTGAAGAGGATGTCCTTCTCGCGGCCGGCGATGTGCTTTGCGATGGCAAGGTCAGTCGGGTCGAGACACCAACCGATCGCGCCTGCCGTGTTCTCGTTCTGCACCTTGACGAGACGGTCCTGCCAGCCCGCCGGCAAAGTCGATGTCCCCTCAGACACGCCATCCGCGTAAATGCCGAAAGTGCCGTGGAAGTGGGACTCTTCGCCTATGGTGGCGGACAGGATCTCCGCATTGGCAGGCTCGTCCATCGGATAGATGTCGGCCTCGATGGACTCGGCGAGGTCTCGTGGAGCGTGGGGGTAGGCACCGAGAATGGACTGGCTGCCGACGATGACGAACTGATCCGTGGCCAGAATGGCGGCGGATGCCCGGATTATGTGCTCAAGCTGGGACCGATTCATGGATCGTCCGGCGTTCCCACGGCGACAGCACGCCGACGAATGGGGTGCTCTGCCGTAGCCTTTTCGAGTTCTCGTCGTCTGCGACCAGAATGCGTCTCACGTCCGGCCAGGGGCGTTCAAGGACTCGCTGCCACTCGGCGTAGGCTGGATGCAGGTAGCCCCACAGCTTTGTCCAGCGCTCGATGTTGCGCTGGGGCACGTCGAGCAACGCGGGGTCGGCGTCGATCCTGGCGGCGATGGCGATGTGGGTCTGGCGCCGGATCTCGTCGAGCCGGTCGTGGTCATTGGCCCAGTTGTGTTTGGTGGATGGAGGCATGAGGCGATTGTAACGCCCGGCCCGAACGCACGCCCAGCTTGGCCGGAGTCCTCCTGGTAGTGTCACTTTGGCTTGTGCAGTGTCTGGCGCCGTCCCCCCGGGGGAGGGCGTCCCGCCCTCCATCGCGCCGCAAGGCGCGCCGCGCCGTCAGGCGCGCAGGGCACTTCGCGGCATGTGCAGGGAGGACGCGCCTGACGGCGCGCATGGAGGGCGGGACGCCCTCCCCCCGGAGTGGTCCCGGCAGGCAAATCGACGCAGTCGCCGGTTGGGGCAGGAGGCGTTGCCGAAAGGCAACGGTTCTTGTGGCGCTAGAGCTTCGGGAAGCCGCCTATCCAGATGGGGCTGGACCAGGCCATGGCGTCGTTGGACTGGGTCACCCGGATGAAGTACCAGTCGCCGTGGCGGGTTCCCTGGTCGGTGAACTCGAAGGTGATGTCCATTGCGCCTTCCGTGCGGGCGCGGCGGAGTTGCACTCGGTCGGTGTAGTCGCCGAAGGGGACCTCGGCCGTGGCCTGGCCTCGGCTGGCGTCGCGGAGGGAGAGTTCCACGGTGCTTTGTGGGGTCGCTTGGTGGCGGCGGAAGATCGGTGGGCCGCCGCCGAATTCGGTGGCTTCGTCGAGCCTTAGCGTCATCTGGCCCTGGCGCTTTACGTCGGCCAGGGTGAGCAGCAGCGAGCTTGGGCCACCGCGGGTGTGGGTTGCGAAGCGAAGGGTGGTTGCGTCCACGGGCTCCACGTTCTGGATGCTGGCGTTGTGTAGATCCATGCCTGCGGCGTCGACGACGGTTGCGCCTTCGACGGTGAGCTCGCCTCGCCAACCCCGCCAGCCGCGTGGGTTGTCGCCGCGGTGCATTGGCGTCGAGTCGGAGTGGAAGACGAGCTGGTATTTGCCGTCCTTGGGCGGGCCCGACTCGGCGGGGAACTCGCGGCGGTCGATTTCGCGGTCGTTCTTCACCAGGACGATGCTGTCGATGGGGGCTGTGCCGATGACCCGACCGCGCAACACCCGGCGCTCGGCGAACTCCGCCCGCTGGCCCATGCCCGTTCCGTTCACGGACACGTCCAGAATGATGCGGTCGCCGGTGGTCGCGTAGGTGGCAAGGTTCTTCATGGCGTCGAACAGGGCATCGGCGGTTCGCTCGGTGGCGAGCAGTGCGCCGAGGCCGCCACGTTGGGCGAGGCCACCCCTGGGCGCGCTGTAGCCTGGCTGGCTCAGGTGGTTGTCGCTGGCGGCGATGAAGCCCACCTGGTGGCCGTGTTTCAGATACATGCGCCCGAACCACTCGAAGCTGCCGTGCTGCGACATGATCTCCACCAAGGGTTCGAGTTCGGGGTCGTTCTGGCGGTAGTCGCCGGATTGGTGGGCGTGCGGGATCACCACCACGTCGCCGGGGTCGTGGTGGGTGCGGAGACCTTGGTACAGCCGCGAGAGGGTGCCGTATTCCTGCGCCGGGATGCGCGGGCCTTGGTGTGGACGACGAAACAGAACGTTGTGGTGGCCACCCTGGAGGTTGCGGATGGTCCACTCGTAGCCGACGAAGGCGACGAAGTGCCCGTCGCGGCTGAAGTTCTGCACGATGTCGTTGAGCACGCCCCACTCGTGGTCGTCCATCCAGATGTCGTGTTCGGAGTGGGCGACGTAGTCGAGCCGGGCATCGTCCTTGGCCCATTCCATGAACCGCTGCGGCGTGCCGATGCCTTCGGCGAAGCCGGAGTGGCCGTGGGTGTCGCCCCAGTAGATGCGCCGTTCGGGAGCTTCCTGCACCAGGATGGGATTGGCGACGCCGGCGATGGCGCCGTCGGAGGAGCGGAAGGAGAAGCGGTACACGCCCGGTGCATCGAGGGTGATGCCGGAAACCACGCGGATGGCGCCGCGGTCGCGCGGCCGGAAGGGGAACCGCCACCGCGGTGGCGCGTCCTCGCCCAAGGCATCGCGGCTGATCATGATTCGGCCGCCGCCGACCGGGACGCTTCGCGTCGAAACGCGCATTGGGGGGGCGGCGGCGTCTGGGCCGGCATTCCCCGCCTCGCGCGCCATATGCACGAACGTGGGATGGCCGAAAGGCTCGTCGCCAAAATGCACGCCGCCCACGACATCGGCGGGCAGTGGCTCGTCCAGGATATACGTGCGCGTCACCTGCATCGGTCGCTCTCTGCCGGTCGGAGGGATGTCGTAGCCTTCCCGGCGCAGTTCGTCGAGGAGCTCGGCCGACATCTCGAATGCATCCGTTTCGATGGACTGGTGAATTGCGCCGAACAGGTCCCCGTTGAGCTGGATTTCCCACCATTCGGGAATGGGTTCGCGGGCACGGTTGTAGAAGCGGTCTTCGGCGCGAATGTGCAGGTCGAACGGTTCGCCGACGGCTACCACGGAGGGGGCGAAACCGTGCAATGCCGCCACGGCAGTGCCGCTGACGGCGATCGGCTGGATCGGCAGGCTCACGAGCATTCCCGAACCGTCGAAGTCCACATAGAGCGGCAATGGCATCCGGTCGCTGGTGAAGTCCGGCAGCAAGATGCCCCTGCCATCGCTGCTGGTGTCGCCGTAGGTGACGGTGACCTTGTCGCCGGGGGCGAGCCGTCCTGACACGACGCGGAACATCAGGTTGTCCACGCCGCCCCGAAAGCCGCCGTGCATCCCGGACATGCGCGCGCTGTGACGGGCGAAGGCGACGGCGGGGTTTGAAGAGGCGATGGTGACGTGATTGTCGCCGCCGGGGTCCTCGGCTTGGAAGCGCCCGAAGTTGGCCATGAAGTGGCGGGCAACGACGATCCCGCCGCCCGGCTCCACGGCTCGGGAGCCGACCGTCCAGGTCTGGCGAATGGTGGCGTGGGTGCGCGCCTCGAACGGGCCAGCATCCGCAACCAGGTTGCCGCGTGCATCGGGCTGCTCGTCGATGAGCGTGAATTCGGCGATGAAGCGGTCGAGGGCCTCACGCTGCCTTTCGCTGGTGCCGTAGGAAAGGACTTGCGATACCGCCTGGGTGGCGTTCACCGGCACGTAGTCGCCTGTGCGGGAATAGGCGTTGATCCAGGCCCAGAGGGTCTGCGCCCGCTCGCGGGCATTGGCGGCGCTGGTGGGCGCCTGCGCGAATTCGGCCTTCAGCGCCTCCACCCGTGCCCGCAGGTCGTCGTCAAGATAGTCCGAACGCGCGCCATCCGACGCGGCAGCGGCGCCGAGCCCCGCCAACAAGCAAGCCGCAAGCAAGCATCTGGCCATCGGCATCCTCGGCGTTCCCCTTGTGGATGCGAGGATTGTACGTCGGCATATGAAGGGGAGCCTGATCCGAGTCGGTTCGTCGGTATCAGCTCCTCGGATGTGGGTTGGCTTCGGGTAGTGTCTCACTTTGAATTTGCCTGGCAGCCTGTCGGACTTCGGACGGCGTGAGCTGGCCGAATGCCGACAGGGTGACAGGACGGCCTGGGCTGGGGCAAGAAGCGTTGCCGAACAGGCAACGGTTCTTGTGGCGCTGACGTGGCGCATGGCCGTTCGCAACCGGCGACTGCGTCGATTTGCCTGCCGGGACCACTCTCTATAGGGAGGGGAGATAGGGCGTCCCGCCTTCCATGCGCGCCGTCAGCGCGTCCTCCCTGCACGTGCCGCAAGTGCCCTGCGCGCCTTTCGGCGCGGCGCGCCTTTCGGCGCGATGGAGGGCGGGACGCCCTCCCCCCGGGGGACGGCGCCAGACACTGCACAAGCCAAAGTGAGACACTGCCTGGCTTCGAGAACCGCCGGCCGCAGCAAACCGTGTGGTACGGTTTCGCCTCAGTCATCAGTGGAGCGGGCGTCATGCGAATCGGTGTGATGGTGGGTGCGGACGGATTCGGCGCTTCGATCGATGGCATCGTCGAAAGCGCGCGGGAGGTGGAGGCCGCCGGGCTGCATACGCTGTGGATGGCCAACATCTTTTCCTTCGACGCCATCTCGACCCTTTCCCTCGTCGGTCGCGAGGTGCCGCGCATCGGTCTCGGCACCGCCGTGACACCAACCTACCCGCGCCACCCGACCGCACTCGCACAGCAGGCGCTCACCGCTTCCGCCGCCACCGGCAACCGCTTCACCCTCGGCATTGGCCTGTCCCACAAGGTCGTCATCGAGAACATGCTCGGCCTCTCCTACGACCGCCCGGCCGCCCACATGCGGGAATACCTCGAAGTGCTGATGCCGCTGCTGCGGGGCGAAACCGTCAACCGTCAGGGCGAGCACTACCGCGTCGCGCTGGGCCTGACGGTGCCCGGTGCGGAGCCCACGCCAACGGTGGTGGCTGCCTTGGGGCCGCTCATGCTGCGCATCGCCGGCGAACTCGCCGACGGCACCAGCACCTGGATGGTGGGGCCGAGGACGATGGAGCAGCACATCGTCGCCAACATCGGCAAAGCGGCGGAGGACGCCAGCCGGTCCTCGCCAACCGTGATCGCCGGCGTGCCCATCGTCCTCACCAACCACCCGGACGAGGCACGTCAGCGCATTGCCGAGGGCCTCACCATGTACGGGCAGCTTCCCTCCTACCGCTCGATGCTGGACCGAGAAGGTGCGGCCGGCCCCGCCGACATCGCCATCGTCGGCGACGAGAACGCCCTGCGCGGCGAAATCGACCGCTACCGCAATGCCGGCGCAACCGACTTCAACGCCGCCATCATGAGCGTCGAGGACGGCGCCCGCACCCGCACCCTGGAGTTCCTGTCGAGCCTCGTGTGAGGTCCAGCTGCCACCGGAGGCAGGGAAGCCCTTGACACCCGGCAAGGCGGCCACAGCACGCAACGACCTGGCCCGGACTGTTCATGAATGCGCGTAGCGAGGGCATTGAAGCCCTCGCTCGCGCTGCAAGGCGCGTCTGCGCACAGCGCAATGGCTTCATGAGTCGCCAGCTTCCCGCACGCTCGAAGGATGCCACGCGAGGCGTGCGCGCCTGTCGGCGCGAACGAGGACTTCAATGCCCTCGCCTCCGGAAGCTCGCAAGCACCGCGAAGCGGCGCTTAAGGCAGTTTCGCTAACGCGAAGACTGCGAAGGGAAGTACGCCACCGTTCTCCGACTCGACAGCTTCTCCACAGCAGGCTTGCATGGGAGTACGCCCCCAGCGATGGGGGGATTGCCGGCACTTCCCTGCGCGTCGGCGGTCGGGGACGCTTCCCCGGCTGAAGGCTCCCTGCATGGAAGCACGCCCCCGGCGATGGGGGAGTTGCCGGCACTTCCCTGCGCGTCGGCGGTCGGGGACGCTTCCCCGGCTGAAGGCTCCCTGCATGGAAGCACGCCCCCGGCGATGGGGGAGTTGCCGGCACTTCCCTGCGCGTCGGCGGTCGGGGACGCTTCCCCGGCTGAAGGCTCCCTGCATGGAAGCACGCCCCCGGCGATGGGGGAGTTGCCGGCACTTCCCTGCGCGTCGGCGGTCGGGGATGCTTCCCCGGCTGAAGGCTCCTAGCCCGGATTGGCTAGTTTCATTCGAGCTTGCCGGCAGCCCAATCCCGAAAGGCGACAAGGTCGCCCAGGTCGTCGTGGATCGCCCGCCAGGAGACCGAATGGTCGATGAGGGCGTATTCATGCACGAGCACGTTGCGAAATCCAGCCCAACCACGCAGCCGCTCAGCCTCTTCGTGAGAGAACTCACCTGCCTCTTCCAGGACGTGGAAGGTGTCCCGGTTCGATTCAGGCGAGCGCAGGCCCTCCTCGGCAATCCAATGGTTGGCGAGATCAATCGCGGCTTCCACGGCCAAGTGGAGGTATCTCTCGGCGAGGTCATGCAGGCTTGGCGTCGTCACGAACTCCGCTTCGGTCCCCGCTCCCAAGGCCCTTGCCCGTTCCAGGTATCTGTCCAACACGGCGAGCCGCCGCGAGAATGTCTCTTGGTCCACCATCCTGCACGGTCTCCGCGATTTTGCCTGCGTTCCTCTTGATTCTCTCCACTCGCCAGCGCCGTTGCTGCGCGAGTTTCGGCTCGATGTCCTGATAGTCGCGCATGGTTCGAACGGCAAAGCGCACCCGCTCCGCCTTGTTGCATGTGTGCAGCAAGAGTCCGTCGCGCAGTACGTGATGGCGCAACAGTGGGGGAGCATCATTGAGGAAGACGAGGTCGAGACGGTCGCTCGGCACGCCGTCGCCGCTTAGCGCGATGATGAGGCGCCACAGCGTTCGCTTGACCCCTTCCGCGTCGCGCACGAGATCATCGTCAACCAACACCCCAACATCGATGTCGCTAGTCGGGCGCTCCTGACCGCGCGCCCAGCTGCCGAACAAATAGGCAAGCCGCAGCCCCTCGACAGCCGCAGCGCGAGTTGCCAGAAGCCGAACGACGTCCTCTTTGCCCATGCGTTTTGCCCATGCGTTGTCAGCGTAGCGGAGGCGCCATCGTATTCCACCAGGGCGCACACCGGAAACTCCCCTGAGCCAGACGCACTCGGCGACCATATGACCCTGTTTCTTGCACTCCCGCCCTGGGGCAAGAAGCGTTGCCGAATAGGCAACGGTTCTTGTGGCGCTGACGTGGTGCATGGCCGTTCGCAACCGGCGACTGCGTCGATTTGCCTGCCGGGACCACTCTCTATAGGGAGATAGGGAGATAGGGAGATAGGGAGGGCGGGCATCCCGCCCTCCATGCGCGCCGTCAGGCGTGTCCTCCCTGCACATGCCGCGAGTGCCTGCGCGCCTTGCGGCGCGATGGAGGGCGGGACGCCCTCCCCCCGGAGGACACTGCCAGACACTGCACGAGCCAAAGTGAGACACTACCCTTTGCGGAGAGGGAGTCGCGCCATCACGCCATGCGGAGTATGTTGCACGGTCAAGCGACCCGGAAGAGGAAGTGGCATGGTGCGGAACGGACTTCGCATGGGCCGGCGAAATCGGCAATCGCTCGGCATTGGGTCGTGGACCACGTCGGCAGCGATGCTGACCAGCGTGGCGCTCGCCTCGATGCTTGCCCTCGCAGTGACCGCCGAGGAGATTGGCACCGTCGATACGGCGTTCAAGCTCCTGGGCCCCGATCACAAGGTGGCGGTGGATGCGTTCGACGACGAACAGGTGCAGGGCGTCGCCTGCCATGTCAGCCGTGCGGTGGCGGGCGGCCTGACGAGTATGGTGGGGCTTGCGGAGGACACCTCCGACGCCTCCATCGCCTGCCGTCAGGCGGGCCCATCCGCATCAACGGCAAGCTCGATGCTGGCGATTCCGTTTTCAGCGAACGCCGTTCGGTGCTGTTCAAGCGCCTCAGCGTCGTCCGCTTCTGCGACGAAACCCGCAACACCCTCGTCTATCTCGTGTACAGCGAGAAGCTGGTGGCCGGCTCGCCCAAAAACGCCATCTCCACCGTGCCCATCATGCCTTGGCCGGGCGACGAAGCGCCACTCGCCCGCTGCGACGACGGGCAGCAGCGCAGATGAGCGCAAATGCGGGGCAAGCAAGGCAGGGAGTTGCCGCCGCACGAGCCAGGGCTGCCGCAAACGGCGTAGTCCTGGGCACCGCGATGCCTGAGCATCGACCAGAGGGAAGACAATGAGCCACGATCTTGTGATTCGGGACGGTTTGGTTGTGGATGGCAGCGGCGGCGAGCCGTTCGCTGCCGATGTGGCTGTGGAGGGGGACACCATCACCGCCATTGGCCGGGTGTCGGAGCGAGGCCGCGAGGAGATTCGCGCCGATGGCCTCGCGGTGACGCCTGGGTTCATAGACCTGCACACGCATCTCGATGCCCAGATCGGCTGGGATCCGATGCTCACGCCGGTCTCCTGGCATGGCGTCACCACGGCGCTGCTCGGCAACTGCGGTGTCACGTTCGCGCCCTGCAAGCCCCAGGATCGGCAGTTTCTTGCCGAGATGATGGAGACCGTCGAAGACATCCCGCGCGAGGCCATCCTCTCAGGCCTGCCGTGGAACTGGGAGAGCTACGGCGAATATCTCGACGCCTTGGAAGGCATGAAGCCAGCCATCAACGTCACCGGCATGGTCGGCCACGGCGCCGTGCGCCTCTATGTGATGGGCCACCGCGGCATCGACGAGAACCCAACGCCCGAGGAAACCGCCCGCATAGCTGAAGTGGCCGGGCAGTCCGTCCGCGACGGCGCCATCGGCTTCTCCACCAACCGCCTGCCCGCGCACCGCCTGCCCGATGGCCGGTCGATCCCCGGCACGTTCGCGGAGGCCGGGGAACTCGAAGCCATCGCCCGCCAAGTCGGCGCTCACAACGGCCTGATGCAGAACGTGCCGTGGTACGACAAGGACGCGATCGGTCGCGACCTCCAAATCCTCGGCCGCCAAGCCCGCGCCGGCAACGGCCGCGTGCTGTTCAGCGTGGTCGAGACCGAGAGCTTCCGCTTCGACGACCCGCACCAGATCATTGAAGACCTGCGCGCCGAAGGGCTTGAGATCTACGGCGTCACCGTGCCCCGCCCAGGCGGCTTCGTTTCCGCGCTCAAGACCAACATCTTTTTCCCCGCCTGGTCGGAGCTGCGTAAACTGGACGTGGATCGCCGCCTCGACGCCATTCGCGATCCCGCATTCCGCGCCGAACTGGTGGCCGCAGCCAAGGCCGACCCATCAAGCGACGCTTTCGCCGCTGGTCTGCGCTGGGTTGGCGACGGCGACCGCCCCATCTACACCAAACCGACCGAGGACAACCTCGCGGCACTGGCAGCCGCCGCCGGCGAGCACCCCGCCGAGACCTGGCTTCGGCTCGTCCTCGAAAGCGACGGCAGCGCCGTCTTCCACCGCCCCTTCTTCAACATGAACTTCGACGCCGTGGAAGCGCTGATGGATCGCGACTGGGTGGTTCCGGGCCTGGGCGACGCCGGCGCCCACGTCTCGCAGATCATGGACTCCGGCTGGGCCTCCTTCCTCCTCAGCCACTGGGTGCGCGACCAGGGCAAGCTCTCCTTGGCCGAGGCAGTGCGGCGCATGACAGGTTCCGCCGCGCGAGTGCTGGACCTCAAGGACCGCGGCACCCTGGCCCCCGGCATGAAAGCCGACATCAACGTCTTCGACCCCGACCGGGTGGAAGAACGCCGCCCCGAAGTCGTCCGCGACTTCCCTCACCGCAAGAGCCGCCTCATCCAGCGCGCCAGCGGCTACAAGGCGACGGTGGTAAACGGCCACATCATCCTCCGCGACGACGAACACACCGGCGAACGCCCGGGAAGGGTGATCCGCAGCAGCCCATAGCCAGGCGTCCAAGGTCACCCACACTCTGGAGGAAGGGCATCTTGCCTCCCTCCAGGGAAGGACATCGGCCACGACGCCACGCACGCATGAGGGCAAGAGTCTCCCCCCAGGGGAGCGCGCGTCGGGGACCCAGCGGAAAGGCCAGCCAGGGCTACCCATGCCCCACAAGTAGCACTGGACTTTCGCGCGCGGTCCTTTTGTGGTGCACGGCATGCATGCGCAGCATCTGACCGCTGGATCGAGGCCCTGCGGGACTGCGCCGAACTGGCCCGCGAGTTGGGGCCCGGCCGGGTCGTGAGCGTGATGGATCGCGAGGCCAACGACTTCCGCGTGTTCGAGGCGCGGCGCGCAGCCGGAGCTGGACGTGCTGGCGCGCGCCAACGGCCGCCGCCGCGTCGCCGGCGGCGGTCGCTGCTCGACGCGCTGCGCGCCGCGCCGGCGTGTGCCCGCGCCGTGGTCCACGTCGACCGCCTGACCGCGCGCCCGAAGCGCAGCAAGCGCCCGGCGCGACCCGGCCGCGCCCACCGCGCGCGAACGCCGCGACAAGCCGCCGATGCGTCTGCAGGCCGTGCTCGCCGAGGAGGAGCGCGCCCAAAGGCGCCGCGCCGGTCCGCTGGCTGCTGCTCGCCACCCTCGCCGCCGACACCCCCGCAAGCCTGCCGGCGGATCGTCGAACACCACGCCCGCCGATGGCGCATCGAGGACTGGCACCGCGTCCTCAAGTCCGGCTGCAAGGTCGAGGAACTCGCCAACCGCACCGCCGAGCGCCTCGCCCGAGCCTGTGCATCGGATATCGGCTTGCTACGGAGCAACAACCCTGAAACGTCATCAACAACGACAAAGCCCCGTGCCCCTTACGGGGCATGGGTAGAGCTAGCGCCACAAGAACCGTTGCCTTTCGGCAACGCTTCTTGCCCCAGCCCAGGCCGTCCTGTCACCCTGTCGGCATTCGGCCAGCTTGCGCCGTCCGAAGTCCGACAGGCTGCTAGGAGGGTGGTTTCGGCTAGTCGAGGACTTCGACAAGCTCGGCAACCACTGCCAATTCTTGGACATCGTGATCGTCGGATCCGGTGAGCACAATCGGAGCGAAGTCGGCGTTGATGGGCTTCAGGGATATGCGCGTATGCTGCCATGAGTCGCCGGTACCCGCCTTCTCGCTCTCGTAGCGCTTGACGGTGTAGCGCTCGCCGCTCTCCGGGTCCGTGGCCTCGCGCATTTGCACGAGCACCGTCTTGCCTTGGCGGGTGCCAGGCACGGGTGCCACGAACAGGCAAAAGGCGCCGTCCCGGATGTTCGGCTCCATGGACTTGCCGACAACTTGGGCGACAAACATGCCTTCGCGAAGGTGCCGGTTCGTCTCGATAGCCACCCAATCGAAGCTACCTTCGTCCACTTGCTGCGAGTCGCTGAAGGCGCCCGCGGCGACCTTGAGGGGCACCAGTGGAACGCAAGTCCGGTAGCGTTCCACTGGTTGCGGTACGACAAGCCGCAATCGGGGAGGCAATCCGCGGTCGTCGCGGGCCGTTTCCTCGGCCTTCGCACCACGGCGAAGCCGACCATAGGCCTCCGATGCCATCCATGTCGTCACCACTCGGCGGAAGGATTCTTCGTTGACCATGCGCGCGAAGATCTCTTCGTTCTGGTCGATGCGTTCGTCGAAGAGATCCATCACCAAATTGCCGAATAGCAACTCGAACTTGTCGCTCGGGTTGACCGCCGCGGCCCGTTGCAGCCCGTCGTCGGACACGGCGGCCTCGACAATCTGGTCGAAGAAGAGCTGGTCGCTTTGGTTGAAGTCCGTACCGAAGCGAGAGTTCAACGTATCGATGAGCTGCGACAACGGCGCGGACTGCGGGCGAGCGAGGCCAGTGCCCACCTCGGTTGGGCCATCCAGCGGTCTGGCCTCCCCTTCCGCAAGGGAAATGGAGCCCTCGTCAATCTTCTGCAATCGGTAGTACTCCAGCCGCACGTCGTCATCGAACTGGTACGCGGGGCCTTGGGAGCGACGCGGCAGCTTCTGCGCCAGATGCCGAAGGAAGACATGGAGCCGCTCCAAATCTGAATCCTGATACGGGATCACCTGGCTCAAGAAGCCGTAGAGATTCAAGAACGCCCGCATCTTGTCCCGCCAGTCCTCCGCCTCCTCTTCGTCCTCCTCCCGTCGGGCCCGGAAGCGCGACACCGCCGGATCGAGGGTGGCGTTCATGTGGCGATGGTCGGCTGAACTCTGCTTGCGTTTAGGCAGGAAATAGATGGCGCAAAAGCGCTCAAGCTCCTCATCCAAGTAGATGCCCGACCCGTCCAACTCGCTCTTGATTGCATACATTCGGGCAGGGTCGGCCTCCTCGCCCATTTCCGCCCCTTCGTAGTAAGTCTTGAACGCCTCGCGAATCTCGTCCCGATCGTTGACGAAATCGAGCACGAACGTGTCTTCCTTGAGCCGGTGAACGCGGTTCAGACGCGACAGCGTCTGCACTGCCTGAATACCGGCCAACCGTTTGTCCAAATAGAGCGTGTGCAGCAGCGGCTGGTCGAAGCCCGTTTGGTACTTCTCCGCCACGAGCAGCACCTGGTACTCGTGCGTAGCGAACCTCTCCGGCAGTTCCTTCTCCGAAATGCCCTCGTTCATGCCCGGTTCGGTGTAGGTCACGCTCCGCACCTTGTCGTCCACCACCGTGCCGGAGAAAGCCACGAGGGACTTGATGGCGTAGCCCCTGGCGCGAATGTATTCGTCGAAGGCGAGCTTGTATCGAACCGCCTCAAGGCGCGAGCCTGTCACCGCCATCGCCTTGGCATGGCCACCGATCTTGTGCCGTGTGACCGCGTGGAAGTGTTCCACCATCACTTCCGTCTTCTGCGCCACGTTGTGCGGGTGCAGCCGCAGGAAGCGCGCCAATGCCGCCGCAGCCTTCTTGCGCTCGACGTGAGGATCCTCCTCGCAAGCCTTCAGCAGACGGAAGTACGCGCCATAGGTCGTGTAATGACGCAACACGTCAAGGATGAACCCTTCCTCGATCGCCTGCCGCATGGTGTATCGGTGCGCCAGTTTGCCGTCTCTGGCGAATACCGCAAAGGTCTTGTGCTTCGGTGTGGCTGTGAAGGCAAAGAAACTGAGATTCGCCTGCTGACCACGCTTGGCCATGCTTCGGAAAAGCTCTTCCATGTCGGGCTGACCTTCCTCGTCGGCTCGCGTTCGGGCTTCTTCCCGCAGCCCGTCACCCCCTAGCACCTCTTTGAGATCAGCCGCCGCCTCGCCACCTTGCGAACTATGGGCCTCATCGACGATGACCGCACATCTCCGGGTGACCAATCCGCCAGTCCCTGTTTCGCCCCGTTCATCAGCCATCTCAAGGAGATGCCCCGAGACAAAGGGGAACTTCTGCAAGGTCGTCACGATCACTGGCACACCGTCTTCGAGCGCTTCGGCAAGCTGCCGAGCCCCTTTGTCGATCTGCTGTACTACGCCGCGCTTGTGCTCAAACTGGTAAATCGTGTCCTGCAGCTGTTGGTCGAGGACGATGCGATCGGTCACCACCACGACGCTGTCGAAGACGCGCTCGTTCTTCGCATCGTGCAGCGACGCGAGGCGGTGGGTGAGCCACGCGATGGTGTTGCTTTTGCCGCTGCCCGCGGAGTGCTCGACCAGATAGTTGTGCCCCACCCCTTGGCTCCGGGCCGCCTGCACGAGCGTGCGGACCGCTTCGAGCTGGTGGTACCGAGGGAAGATCATGGTCTCGTTTTTGACCTTGCGGCCCTCGTCATCGCGTCGTTTCTCGAGCTGCAAGTGAATGAAGCGGGCCAGAATGTCGAGCAGGCTGTCGCGCTCAAGCACGTCCTCCCATAGGAAAGCTGTCCGGTAAGTCCGGCCATCTGGGTCGGGGGGATTGCCGGCCGCCCCATCATGTCCCTTGTCGAATGGCAGAAACCGCGTCGCCGTTCCTGCAAGGCGAGTGGTCATCAATACCGACTCAGTATCCACCGCAAAATGCACCAGCGTTCGACGCTTGAACTCGAAGATGGCCTCGCGTGGGTCGCGGGCCTGCTGGTATTGGCGGCGGGCATCATCCGCCCGTTGGCCGGTGAGCGGATTCTTGAGCTCAAGCGTGACCACGGGAATGCCGTTCACGCTAAGTGTGACATCGAGCGATTTCTCGGAATTGGGCGAGTAGCGAAGCTGGCGCGTAATACCGAGCCGGTTGGCAGCATAGCGGGCGGCCAGATCCGAGTTTAGATCGTGCGCGGCCTTGAAGTACGCGGCTCGGAGCGTCCGGCCATAGCACTTGAAGCCATGCCGGAAAGTGGCGAGGGAGCCGTGAATCTGCAGCCACTTACAGAGGTCGTCGAGAATCTGGGTACCGGTCCTGTCTCCATGCAGCGCTTCTAGCCTGGCCCACGACTGCGGCTGGGTCTCGCGGATGAAGTCGAGCACCGCATCTGGAAAGATCGCACGCTTTGGGTCGAATGCAAGGCTTGGGATGGAGACGTAGCCGTGTTCGAGCAGGTCCGCTTCGATGGCGGTCTCGAAGGCTGCTTCGGAATGGGGAGCTTCTCTCATCGGGAGGCTAGCCTGTCCAGTTTCCGGTCGAACCACCAGGCCTTGACTTGGCAAAAAGGAGTGAGTTCACCCACTCTGCCGACATGCTTTTCGCGTTTCCGGTGAAGCCACTCCGCGCGCACAGGGCCACGGAACTGAGCTCGCTCCTTCTTCCACCATTCAAGCATCGAGTCGAGGACACTTTTTCGATGAGCCTTCAAGACTTCGAGATTCAGGTTTAGCACGTCGTTGAGCTGGCGGTCGAAGGTGTCCTCTGATGAGTAGATCGTACCGTCGTCCAAGTAGCAGACTCGCGTCTCTATGTGATGCGACGGGTCGGCCGGGTTCCTGTCGAGGTCGCGGTCTCCCTTCCTTGTGTCACAGTGTTGCTTGCTCCTTAGCTGCCCTTCGCCGCCACGACAGGCACCCAGGAGATTGCCGTAAGTCAGTTCTAGATTGCGAAATCGGCTCCGACAGCGCCAATGTTCGATCTTCATGGATGCCGCGTCCGCTTCGATCCGATCCATGCAGTAGCAGCACAGGCCACCTTGCTCGGCAACGAGTGCGTCTCGCAACTCCTGCTTCGCCTGAAAATTCTCGTATGTCGCACCGCCGCCTTTTCGATGCGCAATCAGGCTATTGGGTTCGCGGCCCTTGTCGATGCGTCTCACTCGTCCTCCAGGAATTCCAGCAGCGTCCGTACCCGCGTCACTTCCGGGTCACTCTCCCCCACCTTTCCCTCCATCTGCTTCAATAGACCACGGGCGTCATCGAATCGGTCCTCGGCGACACGATGCGAGATTCTCTGGAGTAGCGCCTGAATTTCTGCATTTCTGGCATGGGCATCCATGACCTCTTCTAGCACCCGGCTGGAGTCCACACCAAAGGAATGCGTCGGCGAGTAAACCTCGCCATCGGCCATGATCTGGATCCGATCGTGATCAACCTCGCCAAGCACCTGCGGTGAGTGGGTGGTGGCAATGAACTGGCAACGAGGGAACGTCTCGGAGAGGTCATGGACGATCTGCCGTTGCCATGTAGGGTGTAGATGTAGCTCGAGTTCGTCGATTAGCACGACCGCCTCCACTTCCGCCGCGGGGTCCACGAGTTCCGGGTTGGCTTGCGCTAGGCGGCGGGTCAGGTCGAGCACTAAGGCGAGCGCCCCGCGCTCCCCATCCGACAGCCAGCTTACTGGCAACGACTGGCCATCGTGGTCAATGAGTAGAGACTGACGTTGCCCGTCTTGCGCGGGACGCAAGTTACAGTAGCCAGGCAAGAAACGACCAACTGCGCTCTCTAAGGCCGCTAGCATTCCTTGTGCTTCCGCTCGCGCCGAACCGAGCGCTAGTTGCACACGCATCCAAGCCGCGAACTCGCCCAGTTCCAACCCCCGGCGAACGGAGAAGGCGCCTGCAAACGCAGCAGCGACGGTACCGGCTGCCGAGCTCTGATATGGCGCCCGCTCGGAAGCCAGAGAACGGGAGGTTGAATACAGCACTGTAAGCAACCCATCCCTGAGCGTTCCACTACCGTCCTCCGCAGGAATTTCACCGCGGAACTCTTCTATCGTTGGGTTATCACCTTTGATCGAGTCTTCTCGCGACCACTCTTCCATCTCATGTGCTGGGTTAACATCCCGGAATCTGAGCACGGCAAACCCGAACTCAGCGCTACGACATTCGAACTCGCACTCAGCCTGCAAGGCGCCGGCACCGAGGCGAATGTCCCCGTCTCTGAAGTACGTCCCATACCTTCGGAGGTGGTGTGTGTGCCTGGCGACGGCGGAACAGCAAACCGCCAACGCATCAAGAATCGTGGTTTTGCCCACGCCGTTGATGCCCGCGATGACGTTGAAACCGGGTTGAAAGTGCAGTTCCGCCATATGAATCGCTCTCACGTCGTCCAACTTGAGCGTTTTGATGTTCATGCTGCTCCGTTCACGTCCAGTTGTCCCGATACCGCTGCGGAGATGAGCGCCGCTCGGCGTTCCTTTAGCAACGTAATGGTCTGCGTCATGGCAAAGGCAAGCGCATCCAGCTTTGCGGTCGCACGAGCTACATGATCGACGATTTTCTGTTGCGTGTCGGGAGGCGGAACGGGTAGTTCGATTTCTCGGAACCCGCCCCAATAAAGACGCAAGCGATCCCAAACGATTCCGTGCGAGTGCCTAGCGCATTCGGCACTGAATCGATCCAGTCTAAAGAGCCAACCCACATAGGCGGAGGACAATGCACCGGTCGCCGCTGCAACAACGTAATCCGGGCTCACAAGCCCATCTTGGGGAGCGATGCCGGCTGCGCCCTGCCACATCCGCATCTTGTTGAACACGACATCCCCCTGCCGAGCAATCTTGTAGGTATTGAAGTCTGCCGCCGTCGTCTCAATTCGTTCCCGAGAGAACTCTCTGGCGACGACGCCGTCCTTAATGGAGACCGCCAACAGAGGAAGGTCCGGCTCCCCGCGTTCATCCCGCTCGAGAAACAGTCGCGCTGCGCGCTGGATTCGCCAATTCTTCGGGATTTCACCAAGCCAAGACACACCGGAGTCGCGCAAGGCGGCACGGAAATCCAGGCCACGGGTGAGGGCGCGGGTGATGACGGCTTGACGTTTCTCTGCCAATAGGGCGCAGACGCGCTCCTTCGCGGCTACCAAGGCATCCAGTCGTGCGATCTTACGGTCGAGGTAGTCGGCAATGGCCCTTTGCTGTTGTGACGGTGGCACTTTAAATCGGAGGTTCGCGAGAAGCTCTCCGTTTACATGAGGAATGCCCATTCCGATGGTTTCGGCGCGCAATAGAGATTCTTGGGCTTTGCAGGCCCAGAAGAAAAACCTTGTGTCGACATGCATTGGTGTAACTAATGCACAAGTAGAAGCCACGACTCCGCGTTTGCCACTCAGAAATTCGCCTGCATTAGAGCCGTCCCACAATAGTATGAGCGACTGTTCAGACGCCACTACAGAGTCAGGACCTACTATGACAATAGTGGGATCGTTTCGCTCGCCGCGAAGGTAATCCATCGTGAGATAGGGTGCCTTGTTACTGCTTGGGTCTATTGCTGGACCGGGAGCTGCTAGTCGCCCTTTCTCGACATCTGCAAGATACCGGAATCGGACTTCCCTCGGGTTGCATTGTGAGCTGGCTTCAGTTGCGGTCACGCGATCACCTCACGAAGCAGCCGAATGATCTCTTTCTCTGCCTCCTTCAAATCGGCATCAACTTCTTCTAGTGGTCTCGTCCGAGTGAGCGTGTAAAAGTATCGGTTGAAGTTAACCTCATAGCCTACCTTATCTCTGCTGCGGTCCAGCCAAGCGTCCGGAACGTGGGGACGCACCTCACGGTCGAAGTAGGTGCCCACGTCGTCTTTTAGGGGTACATTCTCGAATTCTCGCAGTGCCGGATCCGGTTCGTGTGTGACGTTGCCTTCACCGTTTCTAACTGGTTCCGCATTGGGAGCCTTCCGCGTGAAGACGTTGCGGAAGAGTTTTGTCTCGACCGCCTTCCAGCGGGATCCACGTGTGGCGAGCAGGTCTTCGATGTGTCGCCACACGGCGTTCCAGTCGCAGTTTGGCTCGCGCCCGAGGGTCTTGTCGATAGCCTGCAGGTCGTCGAGCAGGAATGGGCAGGCATCGAGGAATCGCGCTTGGCCGTCAATGGTCATCTGGTAGCACAGCCGTAGCGGACGCTCGACGGTGACGCGGGTGAATCCGAAGTCGTCGTTGTCGAAGACCTTGGATTTCTTGCCGTCAGTCTGCTGGCCGTACAGCCGAACGACTTTGCCGATCTGGCTTGCGGTAATGTGGCGGCGCTTGTCGCCCAGACTGCGTTGGTTGTCTTCGCTACCTCCGGCCGTCCACATGTCACGGGCATCGACGAGCTGGATCTTGCCTTTGCGCTGTGATGACTTCCTATTAGTCAGTATCCAGATGTACGTCCCAATTCCCGTGTTGTAAAACATTTGTTCCGGGAGTGCGACGATGGCCTCCAGCCAGTCGTTCTCGATGAACCATTTGCGGATGTTGCTCTCGCCCGAGCCTGCGCCGCCGGTGAACAGTGGCGAGCCGCTGAAGACGATGGCGAGCCGGGAGCCGTGCTTATGCTCCAGCGGCCGCACGGGGTCCCGCTTGTCCCACATGTGCTGAAGGAAGAGCAGGGAACCGTCGTTGACGCGTGGCAATCCAGCGCCGAAGCGGCCGTCAAAACCGCGTCGGTCGTGCTCCTGCTTCAGTTCGCGTCGCTGCCGCTTCCAGTCCACGCCGAAGGGTGGATTGGTCAGGAAGTAATCGAAGGTCTCGCCGTCAAATTTATCGTCGGTCAGACTGTCGCCAAACCGGATGTTGTCGCCCGAGCCGTTGTGGTCCACCTGCTTCATCAGCATGTCGGAAGCCGCTGTTGCGAAGGCACGCTTGTTGTAGTCCTGGCCGTAGAGGAATAGCTGTGCTTCGCTGTGGTGTTCGTGCAGGAAATTCTGCGCTTCGGCGAGCATTCCGCCAGTGCCGCAAGCCGGGTCGAGCAGCTTGCGCACCGTGCCAGGGGTGGCGAGCAATGCGTCGTCCTCCATGAACAGGATGCTCACCATCAGTCGGATGACGTCACGGGGGGTGAAGTGGTCGCCGGCGGTCTCGTTGGCGAGCTCGTTGAAGCGGCGGATGAGGTTCTCGAAGATGAGCCCCATCTCGGCGTTGGCCACATTGTTCGGATGCAGATCGACGCTGGCGAATTTGGAGATGACGAGGTAGAGAACGTTGGCTTCCCTCATCCGCTCGATCTCGTTCTCGAAGTCGAAGAACTCGAATATCTCGCGTACGTTCTGCGAGAAGCCCTGGATGTAGCTGACGAGATGCTCCGTGACATGATCGGGGTCGCCCCTGAGCTTGGCGAAATCGAACTCGGAGTGATTGTGGAAGCGCTGGCCGGCGGCGGCGTTCAGCCGGCGGTCGAGTGCAGCTCCGTCGAGCCTGCTTGAACGCCGCTTGAACTCCGCAAGAACTCTTGGCTTGGTTTCGGCGAGCACGCAGTCGAATCGGCGCAGCACGGTCATGGGCAGCATGACGCGCTCGTACTGCGGTGGCCGGTATGGCCCGCGCAGCAGGTCGGCGATCTGCCAGATCAGGTTTGTGAAGTAGCTGTGGTCGGCCATGGCTCTTGGTCTCTCGTGCACATTATCGCTCGCATGGGGGCACATTTGACAAGAGGTTCGTCCTTTTGGGGCGTGGCCGAGGCCGGCGTGGCTTGGGCTGACGCGTAGTGGCAACGCATCCGTCGCCCCTTGCCTAGCTGGGCTTTACAGGCGCTAGGAGTCTGCGCCGTAGGACGATCTCGCGCCGAAAATGTGGTGTGATCCCCCATTGCTCGCCCCGAAACGTTCCTGACGAGGGACAGGACCTCCCAGAAGATGGATTTTTCTCGCCGTATTAGGGTGCATGTCCCCGGAAAAGTTTCTACGGCGCAGACTCCTAGCGCGCCCTAACGGGCGCGTCGGCAGTTGCTGTGCAACTGCTGGCCTTCTTCCTTCGCTTCCGCTCGCCACTTCGGCTAGGAGCCGGCGCCGTTCTACGGCGCAGGCTTGCATGGAAGTACGCCTCCGGCGACGGGGACATGCCCGAACTTCCCTGCGCGTCAGCGGTCGAGGAAGCTTCCCCGGCTGAAGGCTCCTAGGTGATGCCGGCTTGGGGGGTTCGGCCCAAGGGGTTGTGGTTAGGGGATCGTAGTTGATTTGACGGAGGACCCAGGGGGTGGTTCGTCGGTTGCGTTGAGGATGCCGGCGTCTATGCGCCTGTCGCCTTGGGGGGAGAGCCATGAAGCGGTAGGTCGTGGGTCAGGTGGGAGTCGATGGGGGATTCGGTGGCGCCATCGTGGAGGTAGTGGGCGGTCCAGCGGGCTTGGCTGTCGCCGATCTCGGCGTTTGGCCAGAGGCGGCCCTTCCAGTCGAGCACCGTGCGGGCAAGCGAGGTGTCGTAATTGAGACGGCCCAAGGCGTCGTAGGCGGGGCCGAAGTTCCAGCCACTGATGTCCCATACGAGGGTGCGGGTGCCAGCGAAGCCGATGCTCCATTCGCACCAGCCGGCGAGGGCGACGTATTCCACCCTTAGGTCGATGCCGCGTGTGTCCGCATCTGGGCCGTTGACGACGCTTACGGAGATGGAGGAGATGGCGCTGGCTGCGTGGTCGCCGAACTGGATGCGGCTGAACCACTGCGAGTTCGCCGAGCATAGTGCCTCGCTCGATGGGCGGCAAGTTCGAGCACGCGAACGTAGGGTTCGAGCACCAGCGGCTTGGTCGTAGCCCCAGAAGTCGACGTCAAGGAAGAGGTGGTCGCCGCTGGCGCACAACTGCGCCGCGAGACCTACGTGCGACGGTCCTATGCCGGCGAGACCGGCTCGCACGGCGGCGCCCTGCACGACCTCGCGCTGTATCCATGCCGAGGCGGCCCAAAAGGGCCAAGGCGGCATTTCGCGCCCGCGCGTCAAACGGGCTCGGCGAGGAAGACGGGGATCTTGCGGCTGGTCTTGTTCTGGTAATCCGCGTAGGGCGGATAGGCAGCCACGGCCAGGGCCCAGAGCCGCGCTCTCTCCTCGTCGTCCGTGACTTCCCGCACGCGCATCTCGTGCATATCGGCGCGGTCGCGGATCTGCACGGAGGCGTTGGCGCGGAGGTTGTAAACCCACACCGGATTCTTCGGCGCGCCGCCTTGCGACCCCACCAAGACATAGCTGCCGTCGTCCTCGACCCGCATCAGCGGCGTCTTGCGGATGGCCCCGGTCTTGTTGCCCGTGTGGGTGACGATGATGCAGGGCAGACCGGTTTGCATGAGGTCCACGCCCTCGGCGCCGTTGCTGCCTTCGTAGAGCTCCACCTGATCGCGCACCCACTTGATGGGCGTAGGGATGTATTCGGCCATTGCCGCTCCTGTTGCTGGTGGAGACGAAGCGTACCAGAGCCTGGAACTTCGCCCTCGACATCGCTGCCTCGGCGCCCCAGGGCGCCCCAGAAAGGGGAGTGATGGGCGTAGCGGCCCAATGTGGGTGCCGGCCGACAGGGGCCGCCACTTCCCAACACAGGCATTTTGGGACAAGGTGCGCCATGTCGCCACGGAATCGGGAGAGGGAGATGAACAAGGTCCAAGGCTTGCACCATCTGGCCGTCTGCACGGCCGACATGAAGGCGCAGATCGAGTTCTTCACGGACAAGCTCGGCATGGAACTCGTGGCGCTTTACTGGATGCACGGCGTGGCGAACACATGGCACGGCTTCCTGCGGCTCAGCGACGAGAGTTCCATCGCCTTCGTGTGCAATCCGGACATCGACGCCATTCCCGTGCGGCTCGGGCAGACCCACGCCGGCAACCCGGGCGCCAACTGCTCCAAAGGCACGATGCAGCATGTGGCATTGCGGGTACGCGACCACGAGGAGTTGCTGGCCATGCGGGACCGCCTGCGCTCGAAGGGTGTGCCGGTGATGGGACCCATCGACCACGGCCTTTGCGCGTCGATCTATTTCGCCGGCCCGGAGCACCTGTCCCTCGAACTCTCCTACTCCAGGGCACCCATCGACCAGGAAGCATGGATCGACCCGGAGGTCACGGCACTGGCCGGCATCTCGGCGGCGGAGCTCGCGCGGTACAAGAGGCCGGCCGACTACGAGGACCAGGGCGGCGCCGTCTCGCAGCCGGCGCTCGACGGGCCGGGCCCGCACATGACGAACTACCCGCCCGGCATTTACGAGCAGGCACTCGGCCTCCCGGACGAGGCGGTCTGGAACAGTGTCGACAACCAGCCGCCCATGAAGGTGGAGGCCGTGGCGGATTAGCCGAGGACGGCTTCTTCGACTCCCTTCAAGGAGCCTTCAGCCGGGGAAGCGTCCCCGACCGCTGACGCGCAAGGAAGTGCCGGCAATTCCCCCATCGCTGGGGGCGTACTTCCATGGAAGGAGTGATGGCAGGGGGCCACGCCTCCCTCAAGGAGGGAGGTATTGGAAAGGCTTCGCTGAGCAGGGGCAGGGCATCCGTTCGCAGCCGCACTCTCTGGAGGGAGACCGTCTCGCCGCCGCGCCCCATACGCGCTGGATCACCGGAGACGTTGCCGGAAGGTAAGCGGCCAAACAAGGACGTAGTTGACGTGCGGCTGCAAGTGCTGCAGGCCGCCGCGGCGGTAGCGTGGGAGATTGGTCTCGGGCGACTAGCCGGACGGCGGATCGCGCGCCCGGTCGAGGTCGGAGCGCAGCGGGTCGTTCGCGAACATCGTCTTCCACACCCGCGGCGTGAGTTCCGTCGCGCGGCTCGCGGGATGCTCGCCGACGCGTTGAAGGACATCGACCAGGTAGATGTACGGGTTCACGCCCTGCAGCGAGCAGGTCGCCAGCAGGCCCTGGACCACCCCCACGCGCTCCGCGCCGAGTTCCGTCCAGGCGAACAGCCAGTTGCGCCGTCCCATGGGGATCGGCCTGAGGCCGCGCTCGATGTGATTCGTGTCCATCGGCACGTCGGCGTCCGAGAGGTAGACGGACAAGCCCGCCTCGCGGTCGAGCGCGTACTTCAGCGCCTTCGCCAGCGGGCTCTTCGGCAGCAGGTCCGCGCGTCCGCACTGCTCCCGGCACCACGCGAAGAACCGCTCCGCCACCGGCACGCCGTGCTCCCGTCGGTACGCCAGCTTCGCGGCGCCCTTGAGCTTGCGGGCACGCATCGTCTTCTCGTGCCCGTACAGCGCGCCGATCAGCGCCAGCGCCGTCCCGGCCGCTTCCGGTTCGCCGTCGCGCGCCTGCTCGAAGCCGCGTCTGGCGTGGCTCCAGCACTGCGCGTGCCGCACCCCCGCGCGCTTCGCCGCGTAGCGCGCGTACGCCTCGTAGCCGTCGCTCACCAGCGTGCCCCGGAACTCCCCGAGGAACGCTTCGACGTGCTTGTGCTCCCGCGTCGGCGCATACGGGAACACGATCTCGTCGTCCTCCCCGTGGATCGGCCAGAAGTACCCCTGGCGCATCTTCCCGGGCTCCTTCAAGCCCGCCTTGATCGGCGTCTCGTCCATCGCCAGGACGCGGCTCTCCAGCACGTGCGCCGTCTGCGCCGCCGCCACCGGCGCGAGCAGGTCCGCCGCGCGACCCGCCCAGTTCGTCAGGCTCGAACGGCTCACCGCGATCCCCGCGTCCGCCATCCGCCGATGCTGGCGGTGCAGCGGCAGGTGGTGTCGGAACTTGTCGACCAGCATCCCCGCCAGCAGGCTGACGTCCGCCGTCGTCCTCTCCAGCACGTTCGCCGGCGCCCGCGCCGACACCAGTTCGCCCGTGTCGCGGCGCTTCACCACCGGCAGCACGTAGCGCAGCACCCGGTAGCTCGCTCGCTCCTGCGCCAGCTTGCAGACCACCTTCTCGCCGACCGCCACCCGCTCGGACTCCGGGATCGCCTCCACCGCCGGGTCCTTCACCTCGATGGTGGTCATCGGCACCGACTCGTCGAAGCGCAGACCGCTGTCGTTCACCGCCGCGCCGCGGCACTTCCGCCGACGCCGGCAGGTGATCTCCTCGGTGGGGACTTCGGATGCCGGCGCGTCCTCGACGCCGAGCTGCTCGAACAGGCTCGCCTGCTCGGTCAGGTCGTACTCCAGGCGCTTCTCCGAGTGCCGGCCGAACAGCTGGCGCTTGAACCAGTCCAGCTGGTCCTTCAGCGAGGCGTAGTCCGCCTTCAGCGTCTCGTAGGCCGTGGTGACCGTGTCCAGATGCGCGGTGGCCGTGCCCAGACGGTCGGCGAGATGCGCGTTCTCCCGGCGCAGTTCCGCGGTCCCTGCGGTGCTCGGCAATGGCCTTCCATGGCGTCCTCGAAGGCCCTTGGCCTACCGCAGGTCGCGGCCTTCATGCAGCCCTGCGGTAGCGCTTTCGCCTGCCCGTCACGACCATGTCCACGCCCTCCAGCAGCGCCAGCAGCGCGGTCCGGTCCAGCGCCCGCTTGCGCCCGCCGCGCACCCCGGGATCCGCGAACCGGCCCGCCTCCAGACGCTTCGACCACACCCAGTAGCCGCCGCCGTCGAACGACAGCACCTTCACGATGGTCCGCCGCCGGTTGACGTAGACGAACCAGGATCCGTCCGCGGGATCCTCGCCCAGGTGGTTGCGCGCCAGCGCCGCCAGACCGTCGAACGAGCGCCGCATGTCCGTCGGCGCGACGCACAGCCAGATGCGCCGCTCCGCCGCCGGGATCAGCACGCCGGCCGACGCACCCGCAGCACGACGCCGGCGCCGAGCTCCAGCTCCACGTCCCACGACGCCGGTTGCGCCGCGGACAGCTCGACGAACGCCGCCCCGCCATCACCGCCGGTGCGCGCCGCGTTCTCGTCCGACAGCCGACGCCGCCAGCGCCAGAACGCGCTCCTGCCGATGCCCTCCGCCTCGCAGAAGCCCTCGCCGCTCAGCCCGCTCGCCTCTTGGCGCGCCATGATCGAACGCCACTCCGATGCCGACCGGCACCTCCGTTTCCGTGTTGCCACCTGATCCATGGGGTTCTCCCGTTCCGATCCGTCAATGGAACAGGAGCAAGGCGCCGCGGGAACTACGGCTCAGAATGACCGCTTACGCCGGAAGAGCCGTCTTCGCCGCGCAGCGCTACGCGGCAGGCGTCGAACGTTCCACCTCCTTGCGTGTCGTGAACGAATCGTGGCGCAGCACGTTCGGGATCTGAACGATGCCCTCCACAAGGGACGTTCCGACCTGATCAGAAGGTCGCTAGCTGAAGCGTGAGGCCCACGCGGTCGCGGTGGTCGAACTGGCCGTAGAAGGCGTCATCGCGGCCTTCGAAGAGGTCGGCGAACAGGATCACGGAGAGAGCTTTGCCGGCTTGCCAGGTCAGGCGGGGGCGGATTAGTGCGCCTTGGCCGGACAGGCCGTGGTGGGTGGTGAGGCTGGCAGCGAGGCCGGTGCCTGGGAAGTTGCACTCCGCTGCGAGGACTGCGGTCATTTCGGTTTCGTCGCGGGTCATGGTGGCGGCGTGATCGGGCGTGGAGGTTTGGAAGAGCTGCACGTTGAGTTCGGTGTTGGCGAACGCGGTCCAGGCTACGCCAATGACGGAGGCGATTTCTGGGCTGGCGTGGATGCCGTCCGATGAAGTGGCGAAGAAGTGGCGACGATCGCTATAGGTGGCTTCCACGCGCAGGGCATAGGCGCCGTAGGTCTTTGCGACGCTCGCACCGACGGTGGTCATGCGCGGCGCCAAGGCCAGCCGTTCGCCGCCTTCGGCCAGCCGCCAGACCGGCCAGTCGTCGCGGTGGCGCAGGGCGTTGAGGGTGAGAGCCCAGCCGTGGCGGTTGAAGGAATAGCGGACCCCTGGTTCGAGATCGCGATAGCGGGATCGACCGGGCGCCCTGGGGCGGTCCGCGTTGGCAGCCTGGGCGAAGACGCCTCCCGCAGGCGGCAGGCGGTGCCCCTCCCGTTCCAGCACGAGCAGCGCTTGCAGGGTGCCCTGCCCCACCGGACGCTCGGCGTTCAGCATCCACAGCGGCGTGCGCGTACGCTCGAAGCTGCCGAGCAGGAACTCGCGATAGCTCTGCGGGTTGACGATGTCGAGCACCTTGAGGCTCCTCGGCTTGCCCCAGACGACGGACTGGCGGCCGATGCGGAAGCGCCAGTCGTCGCGGCGAAGATCGACCCACGCCTGGCGAAGCTCGGCTTCGGCGTAGGCGTCGAGGTGGTGGTGGACGGCGGAGGGCGAATTCGGCTTGCCGGGCACGAGGGCATCCGATCCTTCCCGGCGGATGCGGACGGTGAAGAGGAAGCCGCTGAGACCAAGGGGTCGCGGGGTCGGGAAGGCGGCGTGGATGCCGCCGATGAGGGCGAGCTCCTCCTTTTGCCTGGTCGGGGAGGCATCGGTGATGCCGAAGGCAGCACTGGTGCGCAGGTTGGCTTCGAAGGCGAGCGGTGCGGGGATTGGCTGGGCTGCGGTGCGTGAGTCGAGGGCTGTAGCCGCATTCGGCGAGGACTTTGCGGGCCTGGCCTGATTGCCCGACGGTCTTGGTCGGCTTGGCGCGCTCGCTTTCGGCGCGGCGAGGGCCGGTTCTTCGGGCACGGTGGGTTCCGGCAACGCGATGGCTGTTGGCGCCGCCGAGGCGCCGGCTTGCACTTCCGGCGGGTTGGCGCGGAGCTTCCATGCATCCGCGTAGCCAGCCAGCCGGAGTCGCTGAATCGCCTGCTGTGCCTCGGCGGCGGTGGGCCACGGGCCGAGTGCAACTCTGTGTGTGGGGCCCGCCGGCGTGGCTGCGACAAGGATGGCCGCCGACGCGCCGGTCTTGCGGGCCACTTCCCGTGCCGCCGATTGCGCCGCCGACTTTTTGAGGAAGCTGCCGGCCACGGCCCAGAAATGACCTGCATGGGTACCGTCGGGAGCGGCGTTTTGCGCGGCAGCTCCGAATGACAGGGCCGCGACGGCCACGACCAAGAGGACAGTCGACTTGCGCGCCTTGCGGCGCGATGGAGGGCAGGATGCCCTCCCCCCAGAGAAGCCTGCGCTCATCGTGGCGACTTGCCTTGCCTGGCAAGGTCGCGGGGCGGGAGGGGGCGGGTGAAGAGGAATGCCGCCACGGTGGCGAGAATCACTGCCTGCAGGGCAAGCACCCAAGCCGGCACATCGAGCACCACCGAAATGACCAGCACCGCGATCATCGCCACACCTGCCAGCACCTTCCCGCGCCGGGATATCGCCCGGTGGTTGCGCCAGTCGGCCAGCATGGGGCCGAACGTGCGATGGTTCACCAGCCAGTCGTGCAGCCGATCGGAGCCGCGAGCGAAGCAGAACGCCGCAAGAATGAGGAACACCGTGGTGGGCAGCAACGGCACCGCCACACCGACCATGCCAGCACCCAGCGCCAGCCAGCCTCCGGCCAGCCAGAGCACACGCACCAGTGGCCCAGGTTGTGAGCGCCGACGCGGACTTCCACCACGGCGCGCGGGCGCGTCTGGTTCGGTCAAGAGCCTTCAGCCGAGGAAGCGTCCGCCGCCGGCGACGCGGAAGAGAGCGCCAGTGCGCCCGCAACCGCGGGCGGCGTGCTTTGTGAGGAGCCTTCAGCCGGGGAAGCGTCCAACGCCGGCCACGCGGAAGACAGCGCCGGTGCGCCCGCAGTCGCTGCTGCGTGCATCAGGGAGAGCCTTCAGCCGGGGAAGCGTCCAACGCCGGCGCCGCGGAAGACAGCGCCGGTGCGCCCGCAGTCGCTGCTGCGTGCATCAGGGAGAGCCTTCGGCCGGGGAAGCACCCGCTCGCGGCCGATGGTCTGCAGGGGCGACGCCGGCGTCGCCCGCTGCTCCAGCGGCGAGGCCGCCGGCCCCTCTCTTGCGGTAGCCGGTGAGCTTGTAGGTCACTACCGCCATCGCCACTTCCTGGCCGTGGGCATTGGTCACGGACACATCGCCCGTGCAGAGCGTGCCGCCACGACGACGGACGCTGGCGGTGGCGACGAGTTCCGTCTCCACCGCCAGATTGAGGAAGTTGACCGTGAATCCCACGGTGGCGCCGCGCGAGTCCGGCGTCACGTCCGGCGATGACCAGAACGCGGCCGTGGCGGCGATGTCGATCAGGGCGCTGATGGCGCCGCCGTGGATGCGGCCGACGCCAAGGTCGGGCCGCCAGGGCAGTCGCACCACCACCCTGTCCCTCTCCTGCGAGACGAGTTCGGCGCCGAGCAAGGCGGCGAAATTCTCCGTGGCAATGGCGTTGACTCGATTCGGCACGTTCATGGTTGTGTTTTGCCCCCTGACGAGCGCGTCGAAAGTTTCGCCGGCGAGCCTGCGCCCGCATTGCAGTCTGCGGAACTGCCATTATTCCTGAATAATGTGGGCGGGCCGAACCCGCATCGGCCAGCGTCAATCTGGGGAGAGGGAACCATGGCAGAGCCTTTGGATATTCCGAGCATCCTGGGCCACGTGTCGGTGGGCAGCAATGACCTCCAACGAGCCCTCGCCTTCTACGATGCGGTGCTGGCGACGGTGGGGGCGGAACGCAAGCACGAGGTGCCGGGAATCGCGGTGGCCTACGGCAAGGCATTCCCGGAGTTCTGGGTGCAAAGGCCCTTCGATGGCCAGGCTGCGAACCCGGGCAACGGCGTCCACTTCAGCTTCATCGCAATGACGCGGGAGGCGGTTCATGCATTCCACGAGGCCGCTCTTGCCGCCGGGGGCACCGACGGCGGCGCGCCGGGGTCTCGGCCGATGTATGGCGATGACTACTATGGCTGCTTCGTCCATGACTTGGACGGGCACAAGATCGAGGCATCGGTGATTCAGGGCGTGGAGTAGAAGTTCCCATGGCGGCACGAGCGGAGCGACGCAGTTTCTGGACCTGGGGCTATGTCTCGGACGAACCGAGCGACGAGGAACGCGCCGCCGCGGTGCGGCGTCTAGCGACCAGAATCGGCGCCGAGGTGACGCCGCCGGCCATCCCCGGGCTCGCGGAAATCGAGCTGCCGAAACCAAGGCTGGAAGTGCCCTCCGCCCTTGCCGACTGGGCCTCCACCGATCACGCCGAGCGCGTCACGCATACCTACGGCGGCCATTCGCTGGAACTCCTGCGCGCCATGCGCGGCCAGTTCGTGGACCCGCCGGACGCGGTGGCGCATCCTCGAAGCGAAGCGGAGCTCGAAGCCACCCTCGCCTGGTGTGATCAAGCCGGCCACGCGGCGATGCCCTACGGCGGCGGCACGTCGGTGGTGTGGGGGGTGAATGCGCCAGCCGATGCGGAAAGCGCCGTGACCATCGACCTCGACGAGATGAACGCCGTGCTGGAGGTGGATGACGTCTCCCGCGCCGGGCGTTTTCAGGCCGGGATTCTCGGCCCGGACCTCGAAGCGGCGCTGAAGGCCGAGGGGCTGACGCTGCGGCACTATCCGCAGAGCTTCCCTTGGTCCACGGTGGGCGGCTGGGTGGCGACGCGCTCCGGCGGACATTACGCCACCAACCACACCCACATCGACGACTTCGTGGAGTCGACGCGGATGCTGACCCCGCGCGGCTGGATGGAGTCGCGCCGCCTTCCGGGCAGCGGCGCGGGGCCGAGTCCGGATCGACTTGTGCTCGGTTCCGAAGGCACGTTGGGGGTCATCAGCGAGTGCTGGCTGCGGTTGCAGAAGCGGCCCGTGTTTCGCGCCACCGCCGGCGTCACCTTTCCGACCTGGGCAAGCGGATGCGAGGCCGTGCGGCAGGTCGCGCAGGCGAAGCTCTGGCCGGCGAACCTGCGCATCCTGGACCCGGTGGAGGCCGCAGCGAGCGCCGGGCTTGACGGCAGCCGTGCCCTGCTCATCATCGGCTTCGAATCCGCCGATGTGCCGCAGGGAGGCAACGTGCGGGCCGCCGTGGCCATCGCCCGGGACTGCGGCGGCGCCATCGACGACGATGCGATCGTGGTGGACGACAGCGATGGCAGGCCCACCGGCCGCGCCGGCGCGGTCGGGGCTTGGCGCAACGCCTTCATCGGCGTCAATGCCGGCCTCACCGCCGGCATTGGCCTGCTCTCCGACACGTTTGAAACCGCCATCACCTGGGATCGCTGGCCCGCCTTCGACGCCGCCGTGCGCGAACGTGTCGGCGCCGCGCTGAAAGAGGCGGTGGCCGGCGGGCGGCTGTCATGCCGCTTCACGCATGTCTATCCCGACGGGCCAGCGCCCTACTATTCCTTCAGCGGCGTGGTGCCGGTGGGTGCGGAAGAGGAGCGCTGGCAGGCGGTGAAGCAGGCCGCAACAGAGGCGGTGGTAGCAGCCGGCGGCACCGTAACCCACCACCACGCCGTGGGCCGAATGCATCGCCCCGGCTGGGAAGAGCAGCGCCCCGCCCCATTCGGCGACATCTGGCGAGCCACCAAGCGCAGCGTCGATCCGAACGGGATCATGAATCCGGGAGTTCTGGTGGATCCTTGACGGATGAGACTTCCTCCCTCGCGGAGTGGCCCCGCACCATCACTCCCGCCCTTCGGAGGGGGCAGGTCGGGCCAAGGGGGCAGCGTCTCACTTTGGCTTGTGCAGTGTCTGGCGCCGTCCTCCGGGGGGAGGGCGTCCCTCGGGGGGAGGGCGTCCCGCCCTCCCTGCGCGCCGTCAGGCGCGCGGGCTCTCTCGCGGCATGCGCAGGGAGGGCGGGACGCCCTCCCTCCTCCCTATAGAGAGTGGAGAGAGTGGTCCCGGCAGGCAAATCGACGCAGTCGCCGGTTGCGAACGGCCATGCGCCACGTCAGGCAAGTTCAAAAGTGAGACACTACCGCCAAGGGACTCGAGCGGAGGGCTCCTCGGGACGCGCAAGGGTGCCTTTGCAGGCGTATCATCGCTCCCATGAGTGAGGCCGGCGACATGCGCATCATCGTCAACGGGCAGCAGGCGTTCGGTCGGGCGGTGCTCGAGGCACTGCTGGACCGGGGCGAGAACGTGGTGGCGGCGTACACGGCGCCGGATGGCGATGGACCGCCGGATCCGCTGAAGGCGGCTGCGCTCGAGCACGGCTTGCCCGTGCTGCAGCCGCGTTCGTTTCGGCGCGAGTCGGTGCGGGAGCGGATGCGGGAATTCGCCCCGGACTTGTGCGTCATGGCCTACGTCACCTTGTTCGTGCCGGAAGCGACGCTCAACCTGCCACGGCTCGGCACCATTCAATACCACCCCTCGCTGTTGCCGATGCACAAGGGGCCGAGCGCGATCAACTGGCCGATCATCTTCGGCGAACGCCGAACTGGGCTGTCCATCTTCTGGCCCGACGATGGCCTCGACACGGGCCCGATCCTGCTGCAAAAGGAAGTGGCCATCGGGCCGGATGACACGGTGGGCAGCCTCTACTTCGATCATCTGTTCCCGATGGGGGTGGCGGCGATGCCGGAAGCCGTGGATCGGGTGCGGGCCGGCACTGCCGACAGGATCGCGCAGGATGCCAACGCCGGCAGCTACGAGAGCTGGTGTCGGGCGGACGACGCGCGGATCGACTGGAACAAGCCGACGCAGGACGTGTACAACCTCATCCGCGGGTCGAATCCACAACCCGGCGCCTGGACGACGCTCGGGGACGATCGCCTGCAACTGTTCGATTGCCGTCCTGGCGAGGCCGGGGGAAAGGCTGGAACCGTCGTTGCGACGGGGGCGGAGAGTTTCACGGTGGCCACCGGCGACGGCGGCATGGAGGTGCAGCGCGTGCGCCCGGCGGGGGCGGGCAAGATGCCGGCCGGCGAGTTCGTGTCGTCCGGCAAGCTTGCGGTCGGGCAGCGGCTTGGCTGAACCGCCCCGCGTGAACCCCCGGTCGGGTCCGGTGGCGTCCCCCTCCAGAGAAGCCGGGACGTTTCTTCGATCCTCCCGGGGGGCGTGACAGGGGGCCGAAACCCAAGGCCAGGAGAGTCCCATGAGCATCGTTGAAACCAGTTTCGGGCGCCTGCGCGGCCAGGTCACCTCCGGTGTTCACGCGTTTCGTGGCATTCCGTTTGCACGGCCGCCGGTGGGCGATCTGCGCTGGCGGGCACCGGAATCACCGGCGCCGTGGGGTGGCGTGCGCGATGCCCTGGAATTCGGCTCCTGCGCCATCCAAACGACCTTGCCCGGCGCCGTGGGAGAGCTGATCGGCATCGCCACCCACGAGACAAGCGAGGATTGCCTCTACCTCAACGTCTGGACGCCGTCGCCGGATGCGGCCAGGCGCCCCGTGATGGTGTGGATTCACGGCGGCGGCAACACCGTCGGCGCCGGTTCGCAACCGCGCATCAACGGCGAGCATCTGGCCCGCATCGGCGATGTGGTGGTGGTCACGCTGAACTACCGGCTCGGCGCCCTGGGCTTCCTCCATGCCCCGGAACTCGGTGCGAGCGGCAACGAGGCATTGCTGGACCAAGCAGCGGCGCTGCGCTGGGTGCGAGCGGAGATCGAAGCCTTTGGCGGCGATGCGGGCAATGTGACCGTGTTCGGCCAGTCCGCTGGCGGCTTCGACATTGCCCAGTTGATGGCAATGCCGGCGGCCGAGGGTTGCTTTGACCGCGCCGTGCCCATGAGCGGTTCGCTGATTCCGGCGGTGAGCGCGGACGATGCCGCGCGCGCGGCGACGGCGCTGGCGGAGGAATTTGGCGGCTTCGAGAAACTGCGCGACGTGCCGGCGGACCGGATTCTCGCTTGCCAGTCGCGCATTCCGGGCGCTCGCTGGGCACCGACGCTCGATGGCAGCGTGATTGCGGAAAGCGCCGCCGAGGTGCTGGCAAGGGGCCAGTTCACACGCGACATGGCGCTGATGATCGGCCACACCCGCGACGAATCGACCCTCTTCACCACCTTCGGCCAACCACCCGTGGGGAGCCGGCGTCTGCTGGAAACGGCCCGCGGCGCCTTCGGCGACGATGCAGGGGACGCCGTGGCGACCTACGAGCAGGACCGAGCCGAATCGGGTTTGCGCAACGGGCCCGGCGACATCCTCGCCGCCATCGCCACCGACCGGATGTTCCGCATCCCCGCCGCCCGCACGGCCGAATGCCACCTCAGGCACTCGAGCAACGTCTGGATGTATCGGTTCGATCACGAATCCCCGGCCGACCCCGCCCTGCAATCCTGCCACTCCCTCGACATCCCCTTTGTCTGGGGCACCTACGGCATCAAAGCCATGCAGCGCTTCTGCGGCAAGGGCGAGGCCGTCGCCAGCCTCTCGCGCTCCCTCATGTCGCGCTATCTGGCCTTCGCCCGCACCGGCGACCCGAACACCGCCGGCGCCCCGGAGTGGCCCACCTACGAAACCACCCATCGTGCCACCATGCTGTTCGACGACGCCGGAAGCCGAGTCGCGAACGCCCCGCTGGACGCAAGCAGGCAGCTCTGGATGAGCTGACGTGGATGGACCAGAGGCTGACGGCATCCGTCGAGGCTCGAGCGAGAAACTCGGTGCTGACATGCCAAACTAGCTGCCAGATACGGTGCCAAATAGTGGCGTTCCGAGCATAAAACCTTTTTACTTATAGCGCCTTGTAGTGGCAAATATGCTGCCATGCAAGGCGTCAAATACGCCGCCATACAGAGAGAGGAAATGGATTGGAACGCGTTTGACTTCGCGTATCGCTACCAGGCTCGTGACCTGCGCAGTCTGGAGTGCGGGGTTTTGCTGCCGAGCTGAAGGGCATCAATAACTTCATCAAGACGAAACTGCACCGCCTCGTGTACCGGGACACGTTAGTCAAAGCGCACAACAAGCACGTCGGGCCGCGCAGGCGCGACCCTGAACCGGCGAGAGTACGGCCTGCTCGACTTCCTGCTGCGAGAGACCGAGCCCAACGACCCGTTTTCCGACGAACCGTCGCTGCGCCTACGGCTTGACGACCTGACGATGGAGCCATATGTGCAGGGACGTATCGAGAGGGACTTGCGTAGCAAAATCCGCAAGGGCAAGATGCGGGGTGTCGGGGAGCTCTTCACCCTCCCCGACACCATGCGGCCGTACAGGAGCCGTTCCGCGTGAAAGAGCCTGGCACCACCCGTACGCACCGCTGCATCACCTGCCGGCTGTTGCCGGTGACCCGTGCCAACGCGCGCGCTCTTTCGCGCCTGGCGGGTGGTTGCAGGTTCGTGTGGAATCAGGCGCTCGCCGACACCGAGGACCTGTACCGCATCAGCCGCATGGTCGGTGCCCCGGCACCGTCGCTCACCTTCTTCAGTCTCGGCAAGGCGTTCACGGACATGCGCCGGGCAACCCCGTGGCTGGCGGAGCTCCCGTTCGGCGTGGTCCGGCACACGCTCAAGCGCCAGGCCGATGCATGGCGCCGGTTCTTTCGAGGTCAGGGCGGCCGTCCGCGGTTCCGCGGCCGGTACGGCGACGACGGGTTCACCATCCCCGACCGGGTGCGCATCGCGGGTGGCCGGCTGCACATCCCGAAGGTCGGATGGGTCGTGCTGCGCCGCCGGGGCGGCAACCCGTACCCGGGCGGCGAGCCGCGTCAGGTCTACGTGAGGCGGGCGCTCGGCAAGTGGTGCGCGACCGTCAGCCACGAGGTGGACGCTCAAGAGCGCCCCGACGACGGCCTGGCCGTCGGGGTCGACATGAACGTCGGGCAGGTCGCGGCGAGCACCGGCGAGATCCTGCGCGCCCCGGATGCGGGGCGCCTCGAAGCGCGCCGGCGCCGCTGCCGGCGCATGGTGTCCCGGCGGCAGAAGGGGTCGAAGCGGCGCGATCGCGCGAGGCGGCTGCTGGCAAGAGCCAGCAGGAAGCTCGCCATGCGGCGGAGGAACTGGCACCCACGGGGTATCCCGGCGTCTTGCCGACAGCGCGCACACGGTCTGTGTGGAGGCGTTGCCGGTGCGGGGCATGACGGCTTCGGCCCGGGGAACCGCGGCGGCGCCGGGACGGCAGGTGAAGGAGAAGGCAGGGCTGAACCGGTCGATTCTTGCGACCGGCTGGGGTGAGCTGCGGTCGATGCTCGAGTACAAGGCCGAGGTCGTCGCCGTGGATCCGGCGCACACGAGCCAGCGGTGTTCGGACTGCGGCCACGTGGCCGCGGAGAATCGGCGCAGCCAGGCACGTTTCGCATGCGTGGCGTGCGGCTGCGCGGGCAATGCGGACATCAACGCCGCGTTGAACGTTCTGGCGTCAGGGACAGGCGCAACTGGACGGCGAGGGGCGTTCGCCTTGGCGACCCCGGCGACCCGTCAAACGGGTGTCAGAGCCGCAGCTCGCTGTGGATTTTGATACACAATTCCCTATCGAGATGTCACCCGGCGCACGTTCGTCCGCGAGTTGGTGCGACTGCAGGAAGTCGGGTTCATCAAGTTTGCCCGGAACGATGCGGGTGAATCGACGGTCGAGATCGACTTCACCGCGACAGGAAAATACTGACGCCGCTCATGTGGGCGCTGTCTCTTGCCGGCCCAAGCCGCTTCCCTCCGGAAGGTGCAGACGCCCATCGGCGTCGCTCGGAACAACACCGACCGATTGGCTTGCCGTGGTACATTGCGCGGCTTCGCGGAGATGGAACGAGAGGAGAGAACCATGCCGAATCGGGATGCCGTGCGGGAGGTGCTTGCGAGGGTCCAAGGCGAGGGCCGAGCTTCGTTGACGGCGCTCGAGGCGAAGCAGGTTTGCGACGCCTATGGCATCCCGACGCCGGAGGAGGGCATGGCTACGACCGCGGCGCTGGCCGGCGACATTGCCGACGAGATCGGCTATCCGGTGGTGATGAAGATCGTCTCGCCGGACATCCTGCACAAGACCGATGCCGGGGGCGTGGTGACGGGCGTTGCCAGCCGCGACGAGGCCGTGGCGGCCCATGACCGCATCGTTGCCGCGGCGAAGGACTACGCCGCCGACGCCAACATCCTCGGCGTGCAGGTGCAGCAGCAGATTCAGGCATCGGGCGCACAGGAGGTCATCGTCGGCGGCGTCACCGATCCGAGCTTCGGCAAGCTGGTGGCGTTCGGGCTCGGCGGCATCCTCGTGGAAGTGCTCAAGGACGTGACCTTCCGCCTCGCTCCCGCCAGCGAGGACGATGCCAGCGCCATGCTCGACGAGATCGCCGGCGCCGAGGTGCTGCGCGGGGTTCGCGGCGGGCCGGGAGTGGACCGCGACGCGCTCGCCGGCCTCATCGCCAGCGTTTCCGCCCTCATCAGCGACTTCCCCGAGATCGGCGAGATGGATCTGAACCCGGTGTTCGCAACGCCCGACGGCGTGTGCGCCGTGGACACCCGCATCCTGCTCGACTCCGATCCCGCCCCGGCACGCCATCGTCCCAGCCACGAGGAAATCCTCGGCGCCATGACGCGGATCATGCAGCCCGACGGCGTGGCGGTGATCGGCGCCTCGGCCGGCGAGGGCAAGATTGGCAACTCGGTGATGAAGAACCTCATCGACGGCGGCTACCAAGGCGACATCTACCCCATCCACCCCCGCGAGAGCGAGGTGCTGGGGCGCAAGTGCTACACCAGGGTCACCGAGGTTCCCGGCAACATCGACATCGCCATCTTCTGCATCCCGGCAGCCTTCGTGGCGAACGCGCTTGGCGAATGCGGCCAGAAGAACATCCCCGGCGCGGTGCTGATCCCGTCCGGCTTCGCCGAGGTGGGCGAGCACGAGCTGCAGGCCGAGATCGTCAAGGTGGCGCGGGAGAACAACGTGCGCCTGATGGGGCCGAACATCTACGGCTTCTACTACACCCACAAGAACCTCTGCGCCACGTTCTGCACGCCATACGGCGAGAAGGGCAAGGTGGCGCTTTCGTCCCAGAGCGGCGGTGTCGGCATGGCCATCGTCGGCTTCAGCCGTTCGGCGAAGATGGGCGTTTCCGCCATCGTTGGCCTCGGCAACAAGGCGGACATCGACGAGGACGACCTGCTCACTTTCTTCGAGCAGGACCCGAACACCGAGGTCATCGCCATGCACGTGGAAGACCTCAAGGACGGCCGCGCCTTCGCCGAGGTGGCGCAGCGGGTGTCGAAGCGCAAGCCCGTGGTGGTGCTGAAGGCTGGCCGCACGTCGCTCGGCGCCCGCGCCGCCAACTCGCACACCGGGGCGCTGGCCGGGGACGATCGGGTGTATGACGCCGTGCTGCGGCAGAGCGGCGTGATCCGCGCCCAGAGCCTGAACGACATGCTGGAGTTCGCCCGTGGGCTGCAAGTGCTGCCGACGCCGAAGGGCGAGAACGTGCTGATCCTCACCGGCGCCGGCGGTTCCGGCGTGCTGCTGTCCGATGCCTGCGCCGACAACGATCTGACGCTCATGCCCATGCCGGACGATCTCGACGCGGCGTTCCGGGAGTACATCCCGCCCTTCGGCGCCGCTGGCAACCCGGTGGACATCACCGGCGGCGAGCCGCCCACGACATACCGCGCCACCATCGACCTTGCGCTCAACGAGGAGCGCATCCACTCGCTGGTGATCGGCTATTGGCACACCATCATCACCCCGCCGATGGTGTTTGCGGAGCTGCTCGGCGAAGCGGTGGCCGAGGCGAGAGCCAAGGGCATCGACAAGCCCGTGGTGGCATCGCTGGTGGGCGACGTGGAGATCGAACAGGCCTGCGGCCACCTCATGGACCGGGACATCCTGGCGTATCCCTACACGGCGGAGAAGCCGGTTGCCGTGCTGGGCGCGAAGTACCGCTGGGCGCGTGCGGCAGGGTTGCTGTAGTTCGGGTCCGGCGTTCGAGGGGAAGACCGTGTCGGAGTCGGACCAGAGGCACGTCGTGTGGCTCAGGGACGCGCCCTCCTAGCGCGCCGTAGAAAAACTGTCGAGTTGGAGAACGGTTGCCTCCTAGCCGAAGGTGCGAGCGAATGCGAGCCCGAAGGCAAAGCAGTTCGTCGAAGCGAACTGCCGACGCGCCCGTCAGGGCGCGCTAGCTGCCTGCGCGTTTCCAGCCCGAGGCGCGCGCCTCGGCTTCCGAGCAGAACCAACGTTCGCCGCGAGAAGCGCTGATCCGCGTGTCCGCGTAGCCCGGGTCGCCGGGCACGTGATAGAGGCGCTTGCCGCTGCTGTGGCTGATGTTGCCCTTGATGGTGCAGCGTCCCGACGACGGCGCGGCGGCCACAGTCGTTCGGCGTGAATCGGAACCCTGCCGCTGCCGCTCGGCCTGCCGCCAGTTCCACGGCGCATCGAACTCGCCACGCCAGACACCGCGCCGCGCGGACTTCGCCAAGGACTCCTCGCCAACGTACGCCTGCGAATGGCGGCGATACGCCAGGGCCCAGCCGTTCTCGACGAGCCAGGCGCTGATGTCCACGCCGTCGCTTCGGCAAGTCGCGACGACCCGTCCGTAGGCGTCCCTGTCGTGCTCTTCGCAGGCCACGGTGCGGCCGTCGATCAAGCCGCGAAGCGCCTGTGCCGCCTTGCGGCCACAGGGCCAGCGCGCCCCTCCATCGAGACATGTCTGGGCTCCCTCGGGCGCATCCACGCCGTGCAGGCGCACTTCGACGTGGCCGACGGAAATCGAGTCGCCGTCGATCACCCGGGCTCGACCCGACACATCCGCCGGACGCCGCGCGCCGGCGACCGTCGTCGACGTTGCCGGCGCGGCAACGTCCGACTGACCGGCAGCGTCGGTCGCTCCCCGCGGCCCGGGGGAGAGGTACGCCGCGACTGCAAACCCCGCGACAACCCCCAGGATCCAGATCAACGCCCTCATCCTTTCCCCCGCGCGCGCCGCCCCCACAGCTGCAGTCTGCCATCGCGGCGCAGCAGTAGCAAGTCGCGGGCGGGCAGGGCGGTGGCAGAGTGGCCCTGTGCAACGCCTGAAGCTGCCGGTCGGCATCCAGAACCTCCGCGAGATCCGGGAGGAGGGCCACTACTACGTGGACAAGAGTGGACAAGACGCCGCACATCCTGCGGCTGGCGGAGGGCGGCAAGCACTGCTTCCTGTCGCGCCCGCGCCGCTTCGGCAAGAGCCTGCTGCTCGACACCGCGAAGGAGCTGTTCGAGGGCAGCCGGGGACTCTTCGCCGGGCTGCACGCCGAGAGCCGCTGGAACCGGGAGGTCCGGCATCCGGTGCTCCGGATCAGCTTCGGCAGCGGCCTGTTCACCGAGCCGGACGGCGCGCGCCGGAGTTTCGAGGCGCAGATGGACCGGCTCGCGCAGGCTCCGCTCCGTCACCCCGACCGCCGTCGCGATCTCGGCGTCCGGCCGCGACGGCCCGTGCTCGCCCTCGTCGCAGTCCAGCAGCGCCTTTGCACGCACCACCTTCCACTGCGCCACCTTCCGCCTGTCCCGCGTCCCCTTGGCGACCTCCGACAGCAGCCCGCGTTCTTCCTCGGAGAGCTTCAGGACGTGCTTCGCCACCATGCGATCCTCCTTCACCGACCGAAACCGAATCGCGCCATCCTCGCACGAAATCCACAGCGTGATGGAGCACTAGTGTACCGACTCTCAAATACGTTGACCTAAATCACATGCTCACATGGCCCCCCAACCAAGAGAACCGGAGGCGTTCGTAAATGTTTGTCTCCACGGAAAATTACACTCTTTAGTTGCCGAGCATCGCGCCAGGTGCCTGCACCGCACAATATGTATAGGCATTTCAGAGACAGTACACTAGTCGGACTCGAGGCCTACGCCAAGAAGGACGGGTCGATGGTGAACTCCAAGCCGCCTACGACATCCCTGTCACCCTGTCGGCATTCGGCCAGCCTGCCCTGTCCGAAGTCCGACAGGCTGCCAGGCACCAGAATGAGAACTGCTGTACCTTTGGCACAAGGAACTACGCGGCCTCCTGTTCGACGAGGAACTGGTTTGGAGTTCGATAGGCGAGCGAAGCGTGGGGGCGTTCGTAGTTGAAGAAGAACTCGTAGCGGGAGAGCCGTGGCGCCACGTGCTCGACGGTCAGTGGCCCGTCATAGAGGCTCCAGAACTCGGCGCGAGCCGAGCGGTTGGTGCGTTCGACGCAGCCGTTCCACTGGGGGCGTCGCGGCGGCAGGACGTGCAGCGGGATGTCCAGCTCCTCGCAGGCCTCCTCGAAGTCGGCCGCCATTATGGCGCATGAACCTCGCTGCCGCCATCGACCTGAAGAGACCGCAGCGGGAACGGCAGGGCGTCGACACATTGGACTGGTGCCAATAAGCAAGGTCGCTTGGCCTCAGTAGAAGGTCGAATCCCTCTGCGGTTTCGCGAACGTATCGGCCGGCATCGGTCGACTTCAATGCGGAACCGCTGAGTCGTCAGTTCGGCGAGCAGCAATCTTCGGTGGTCGTGCCGAGGAAGGGTTACACCTCCAAGTTTAGCCCGAGAAACTGTGTCAAGGCAGTGCTTACGCGGGCAAGGTCATCGTCGGCAAGACGGCCAACCGGGTCCCCAATTTTGTGCCTTGGGACGGTCGAGATTTTGTCCACCATGACGCGCGAGGGCTGAGTGAGGCCGTTGTTTGGGCTTGGCGTCACTACGGGGGCGGATCAACTGGGCGTCGGTGGCGTCCGTTGTGAACGGGCAGACCGTCACGGAGCCCGTGGCGTCGAAAGAATCGTCCTGCATGACCGCAGCGGGACGGGGTTTGCCGGTGTATTCGGCACCACCCGACACGGTCCAGATTTCTCCACGCTTCATCCATCGTCCCATGGGGCGGTGATGGCGTCTACGAAATCTTGATCTTCCTGGGCGCCGGGGCTGTTGGCCACAGCTTCAGATTGGCGGCGGGCTTCGGCCTTGAGTAGGTCCTTGGCGGCGCGGTCGTTGGGGAAAGGTCCGGGGAGGGTGGCGACGATACCCACCGTCTTGACGCTGACATACACGATTCGGCGGATGGCGGTGATTAGATCTTCTGGGCGCTTGAACCAGTCGTTGGGGTCGTTGACGATGCCGCTGTGCTTGTCTTGGCGGATTCGGTAGCGGTCGATGAACCACTCGAGCGGCGTGCGGCCGTTGACTTCGTAGAGGTGGGCCTCTGGGGGGATTTCGTGGAGGCTCAGGTGGTCGTTCACTCGGAGGGTGCCGCGTTGCTCGTCCGTGAAGCGCATGGGGCGTCGGCCTAGGCGGAAGTGCTCTGGGCCCGGTGGGCCTTGCTGGTCGAAGACCGCTTCCAAGGGATACTCTGGGCATGTCTCGTAGGTTAGGTGGAGGGTCGCCAACCTAGCCCCGGCCTCCGCAAAGGAGCGGAATCCGGGGGCTAGGGGGATGCGGGGCATTTCCTTGGCAAGATCGTTGGCGAAGCGGTGTCGGTAGCTGGGGGCATGGAGGATCGCGTACACGTAGTCGAAGATGGCGTCCTTGGTGATGGAGTTGTCGCCGTAGTGGGCGCGGAATGTGCGGAGCGCCACTTCGCCGATGTTGTCGATCCGCTCGATGTCTGGATCAGCGTTCAGGAGGCCTGCTTGGCGCTGTTCGGAGAGTTCGTAGCGGTAGCGAGGGAAGCATTGGCACGCTTCCTTGACGAAATGCAGGTCGGGCATCTCATCAACCATCAGCGCGGAGAATGGGCGCCTCGACCCGATCGAGGGCACGCAGATGACTCGGTTCAGGGCGTCGGACGTCGGGAAGACGCTGTCCATCTGGTACTTGCTGCTGACCAGTAGGTAATCCACATAGCAATGCTGCTTCACAAATGGTCGGTACTGGATTCTCCAAAGCCGCTCGGGTGAGTACTCGACCTTCCTGCGGCGAGCGAGGTTGTTCTTCAGCTCACGGTCCCAGCGTACACGGGACGAATGCGGACGGATGATGTCGTCCACCTTGTATTCGGGATGCGCCTCCCGCACCTCCAGCGCCCCTCGATAGTCGCCGACCATGGCTTGGGCGTTTGTGGCGCAAGCGTCTCGGGAAAAGTTGTAGGTGTACGCGTCGCGGCTGGTCTTGTAGCCGTTGCTGTACAGGCCGAAGACGGCGTCATCGGCCACTCCAGATTTCGATATCTTGGTTCCCAAGGGCAGGAACGCGCCGAATGCAGGGTCTCGTTGATCGATCCAGTCATTGTGCCGGTCCGGCGCGACCCGCAGCCAATCTGACACTCCGGCAATGGATTTGAAATCGCCGACCATTTCAAGTTTTTTTTCGCGCGTCAGGTAATCGCCGATGTCCCGATACAGGATGCGGCAACCGTCATGCCGGGCACTCGGATTCCGCACGAGAACGGTGATTGCGACGGAGCACGCGAGCCCTGGCCGAACACTTTTCCGCCTTCGCGCAGCGAACGTTCGCCTTGTGTGCGCTGGTTGCCTCGCAGGTCAAGGACATGGACCGACGTGAACTCCTCTGCCAAACACGCACGCACGCCGGCATCAACAGCACCGTAGAGCCAATAGCCATTGGTCACGAATGCAACCACGCCCTGCTCACCGATGCGGTCGGAGGCCCATCGGATGGCCATCTTGTAGGTGTCGTAGAGGCTGTTCTTGTTGGTTGTGCTAGTTCGGTCGGCGTAGGTCTCGGCAATACGCGCTTCCAACACCGGGTAGCGCACATTCGGGTTCTCATCCGCCACGCTACGCTGCCCCGCGGACCAAGGCGGATTGCCCACGATCACCTGAATCGGGAGTTTCTGCTGGCGTTCCGCTCGTTCGCTGTTGTCCGGCAACCAATCCCTTGGGAAACCCGACCTCCCGGTGTGCAGATTGAAGGTGTCGGTAAGCACGATGCCGTCGAACGGTTCGTAGGGACGGTCTTCGCCGATACGGCCGTGGTAGGCCTCCTCGATGTGAATCGCAGCGATGTAGTAGGCGAGCAGCACCAACTCGTTGGCGTGGAGCTCGTGTCGGTATTTCCGCTCGAGGTCCGCATCTCGAATCAGCGCGGATTCGATGAGCCGGACTAGGAAGATCCCCGTGCCGGTGAAAGGGTCGAGCACATGGACCCCCTCATCGCTCAGGGAGCGGCCAAACTCGTCGCGCAGCACTTGGTCGGCGCTGGCGAGAATGAAATCCACGATCTCAACCGGGGTGTAAACGATCCCGAGGCGGTCCGCATCCTTCCTCATGGCCGTAGCGAAGAAGCGTTCGTAGAGTTCCATCAGCACGCGCTGACGTGCGGCGGGGTTGTCGAGGCCGCGTGCGCGGAGGCGAACGCTCTCGTAGAAGCGTTCGAGGTCGCCGGTTTCGTTCTCTAGTCCGAACTTGCCGAAGTCGGCCCGTAAGCTGTCAAGGGCCCGGGCCACCGGGTTGCCGCCGGCGAAATCGTAATGCTCGAACAACGCCTCGAACACGGGGCGGGTGAGAATGTGCTGGGCCATCATGTCGATGGCGCTGTGGGTGGTTATGGATTCGTTGATCGAGACCTTGAGTTCCGCGTGAAACGCCTCGAACCACTCGCGCAGCGTGGCGTTGCCTGAATCGTTGAGCAGATTCGTGATGCGCTCGATCAAGCGGGAGAAGATTGCGGCGACGTCCTTCGCCCACGTCTCCCAATACCTTCGGTCACCGCATTTCTCGACGATCTTGGCGTAGATCGCGCCTGGCGGGAGATTGATGGGCGGGAACGGCAGGGGGCGTAGCGCGTCGGTCTCGTCGTCCGGGACGAAGCCGTCGCCGGTGATGATGAGCCGGTCGGTGGGGTTCGCGTTGAGGTCGATCTTGTTGATCTCGGCATCGAGCCGGTCGTCGTGCGAACGCAGGGCGCGCAACACGCTCCACACCACGTCGAACTCCTTGCCGGAATCGAGCACGAGCGCAGGGTCCGCGCCGGCTGTGACGGCGATGGGCAGAATGATGTACCCGTATTGTTTGCCTTCGGCCTTGCGCATGGCACGACCGACTGCCTGCACGACATCGACTTGGCTCTTGCGTTCGGCCATGAAAAGCACGGCGTCGAGGGCTGGCACGTCGATGCCCTCAGAAAGGCACCGGGCGTTGGAGAGGATGCGGCACTGGCCATCTTCCGAGCCTTTCAGCCACTCGATCTTTGCCTTCCGTTCGAGGGCGTGGCTCTGGCCGTCAACGTGTTCCGTGCTGCACTGAAGAGCCGCATCTCGCTGGCCCTCGGGCAGGAGTTCGATCGCCTGGCGGACGATTCCGTCCCAATGGGCCGCCATGCGTTGCGATGCGCGGATGGTGTTGGTGAAGGCAATGGCACGGGCGAGCGGAGCGGGTGCCGTCTTGTCGGCTGCCTTACCTTCTGGGTTCTGTAGAGATCGCCAACAGCCGACGATCTTGGCGGCATCGGTGAGATTGACGACGCCCCCGTCGTCAGCGATGTGCGCTTGCAAAGCGCCGGCGACGTGGCTCTCGGAGATTGCGAAGACCACGACCTTGTAGTCCGAGAGCAAATCCTGCTCGATGGCGCGGGGAAAAGGCAGGCAGTGGAACTCCGGCCCGTAGGTGGCTGCATCGTCCATCGAGAACACCTCGATGTCGTGGCTCGCGGCCTTCGCCCTCGCGGCTTGCGTGTAGAGGCGCGCCGTAGCTGTCATATAGAGGCGTTTTGCAGCGCGGATCCTTGCCGCGTCGTGGACGAGGACGAATGGGGAGGTGTCGTCGTCCGGGCGTTCGACCCCCGTGGTGCGGTGCGCCTCGTCGCAGAGGATGAAATCGAAGGGCGGTGCACCATCGTTCTGGGCGCGTTCGATGAGGCCGAGGGAGTGGTAGGTGCAGAACGTGACCGTCATAGCATCGGCTGGCGAGGTGGTTAGTGCGCCGGTGATGGCTGCTACGTTGGTGGTGACCGGGATTTCGAGCTCCTGAAGGGAGGCGTCCTCATCGCTGCGTCCGGCACGGGTATCGGAACAGATGCCGACGTAGCGGTGCGGCAGGTCGCGTTGCTCGGCCCACTCGCGCATGGACTGTTGGAAGAGAGAGATGGAGGGGACGAGGTAGAGCACACGGCCACCGATGCCTGCGGTGGCTTCGGCGATGCGGAGTGCGGTGAAGGTCTTGCCGGTGCCGCAGGCCATGATGAGCTTGCCGCGGTCTTCGGAGGCGAAGCCTTTGAGCACCGCGTCGAATGCGGCCTGTTGGTGGGGGCGGAGGTGGAAAGTCTCTCGGGCTTGCGAGAGATCTTCGGGCTGGCCGTGCACGAGGTCAGGCCAATCGAAGGGCGCGCTGGCTAGGTCGCCGAATCGGAGCACCTGGCATTCGGGCTTCAATCCCACGATTGCCTTACGGACGTTGGCACCCCACTCGTCACCCGTGTCGACCAGAATGCGGGCGGTGAAGGGCTCGCGGTCGGAGGCTGTGACGAAGGAGTCAAGGTGCCGCCGGGACATGCGTGTGCCTGGCGCGTAGCACTTGCATTGGATGGCGCAGAAGCCGCCTTCGGCCTCTTGCGCGACGAGGTCGATGCCGGTGTCGGCAGCGTCGAAGTCGGGGCGGGTGGCTGCCCACTCTGGCCAGAGCCAGACGTTGGTGAACCGTTCGCTGTAAAGGGCGTCCTTGGCGAAGTACGCCTTCATCAGACGCTCGAACAGCCGTCCCCTCTCGGCCTCCGTGCCGGCGATGGCGCGGATGTGATCCAGGACGTGTTGGAAGCCGTCGATCATGTCTGCCCTCGTTGCGGTGGCAGCGCAAGGCTACCAGTCAGGGAACCGCGTTGCCTCGTTGGCATGGGAGTGTGCACGGCTAATTTGTTCTTTGCGCCGGGTCCAAGTAAATCAACGAGTTACATGGATTGAGGCACCCCTTCGCCCAGGTTTTCCGTTAACCAGAAAATGCGGCTCAATATCAGGGCTCTACGTTATTCGGCCACTTATCAGGGATGTCCGAGAACAAATTCGCCCTGTGGGAGTGTGGCTCCCGCGTTGGGAGAAAAAGCGCGGGGGAAGTCCTCGATCGGAGGTCCCATACCGCACGCCTTCGGAGGGAAGTCGGGATGCCTTCCCTCCGAAGGCCCCAACCCAGACAGGCTGCCTGGCAGAGACGCGAGGGCCAAGGGGGTGTGCATCTTCACCGACGCCGCACGAGAGGCACGAGCACGGGGAATCGCCGACTGGGGCAACTTCCGCGACCCATCGGCGATCCGGTTCGGCGGGGCTATTCGCTCTATCCGTGGGCGGTGTCGCAAGGCAGGGGCATTGAGTTCATCTCCGCGTTCCTCCGCCCCGCCTTTCGCGAAGGCGTGAACACCAACACGACGCGCGGCCTGCGCCACGTGGTGGAGTCGGCCGGACTCCCCTGGAACGAAGCCGCTGACGTCGTCGGCAACGACGATTGGATCCCCCTCATCGAGGCCAACCGCCAGGCCATGTACAGCTTCGGACTCTGGGGCGTGCCAAGCTTCCGCCTCCTCGGCGCGGACGGCGAGGCGTTGGTACACGCCTGGGGGCAGGACCGCCTCTGGCTCATTGCCAAGGAAATCCAGCGAGCTCTTGGCTGATCACCGATGCGGTTTGCGCGGATGGAAGGTGCTGAAAGGCCGTGCGGGCGGCACATCAAGGCCCCAATGCGCCTTGGCCGCAGAGCAACTGCAACGGGTGGTTTGTCGAAGAATCAACGGGTCATTCGGCGCCCCCAATTCGGTCGGTTGGTACGATTGCTCCCCCACGAGTTGAGGGGGCCCGCTTCGGCCAATTCTGCTCGCGGAGCCGCTAGAACCAGTGCCGCTCGGGTCCTTTGGGCCGTAGACACGAAGGCTTGATTGCGGATCGCATGTCGCATATATTCCTTGCATCATGCAATTTACAAGAATCGAGGTTGTCCGGTGAAGGGACACATTGGGGCCCGGATGAAGGCGCTGCGGCAGGAACGGGGGCTGTCGCAGGATGGCATGGCACAGGTGTTTGGGTTCAAGGACCGCCAGACGATATCCGCCATCGAAACGGGCGTTCGGCAGGTTAGGGCGACGGAACTCTTGCTTGTGGCGGAAAGGCTCAACGTACCGCTGGATTTCTTCACCGATCCGTTCCGGGTGGATGGCGAGGTTCGATTCTCTTGGCGACAGAGCGGTGTGGGGCGGTCGGAACTTGCTGAGTACGAGAGGACGGCCGGTAGCTGGATAGGGGCGTACCGAGCCCTCAGCGCGGAGACCGGCAAGCCGCCGCCGTTGATGCGCCCGGCGCTGGGGTTGACCAAGACCGCGAGGCTCGAAGACGCGGCCGATGCCGGAGAGCGGTTCACTTCCGAGTTGGAGCTTGGGGACGTACCGGCCTGTGGACTGGCGGCGGCAATCGAGGAGCGACTCAGTGTGCTTGTCCTCTTGGTGGACGCCTACCAGGGCATTTCGGGCGCAGCCTGCCGCCTGCCGGAACTCGACGCGGTACTCATCGCGCGGGATGAAGTCGCCGGACGCCGCAGTTTTGACCTTGCGCACGAGCTGTTCCACATCCTGACGTGGGAGGCTATGCCACCGGCGCACGTGGAGAGCGCTGTCGATTTTGGCGGCAATCGAACCGAGCAACTCGCCAACAGCTTTGCCGCAGCATTGCTAATGCCCAAAGGGCTCGTCGAGTCCTTCGCCGACTGGCGGAGTCTGGAGCGCGATGGTCTGGTCACGCGGCTTAACGTTGCGGCGGATGCCATGCACGTCACCTCGTCAGCCTTGAGGTGGCGCTTGGTCACTCTCGGCCTTTTGACTCGTGCGGACGCACGGGGGCTCCCGGAAGCTGCGCTGAGGAACAACGGTCGCAGGAGTACAAGGGAGGCACGACCGCCGCTTTTCTCTCGGTCATTCGTTAAGGTCGTCGTAGAGGCGATCGGGCAGGGGCACCTTTCGGTCCGACGAGCAGCGAAACTGGTCGGGCTACCAATCGAGGGATTGGAGGAACTGTTCGTGGCCCACGGTCTTGAGTATGCACTGGAACTGTGAGCGAGATGGTTGGACCGGGAGCGTCGGTGCTGGTCGACGCCAACGTGGTCATTGAGGCGCATCGGGTCGCGGCGTGGCGAGCGCTGGCTGGCGGATACGGCGTGGAAACGGTCGAAGATTACATAACAGAGACGCAGACGGGCTTTCAACTGCGCCGAGAGGAACTAGCGATTGCCTCGGACGAGCTCAGAGCATGGGATCGCGTTGGATCGGGGCGAGGAGTCGTTTTGGGCACACGCACGGGGCAGGGACGACGATTGGTTTCTGTGCGGCCCGGACCGGGCCAGTTTGCGGTGTGGCGTCAGGCTTGGCTTGCAGGATCGGATCGTCTCATTGGAGACCTTGCTCGAACGCATCGGCTACCTTGTGGCGCTAGTGCTCCGTGGCGCCTCTGGGCGCAGCCGAGACGGACGCGTCCACTCCCAGGTCCAAGGCTGGCATCCGCTCGATGGTGCGCTCGAGGCTCGCGAAGTCCATCAGCGCGTCGTCCGCCAGATGGCTTGGCACCACATGGCGAAGGCCCCGGGCGATGTTGTCCACGCGGCCTGGCTGGATGCGTTCCCATTCCGCCAGCATGCCCTTGATGGCCTGGCGCTGAAGGTTGTCCTGCGAGCCGCAGAGGTTGCAGGGAATGATCGGGAAGCGGCGCATTTCCGCCCACCGGGCGAGGTCTCGCTCCCGGCAGTAGTAGAGCGGGCGGATGACGATGTGGGCGCCGTCGTCGGAGAGCAGCTTCGGCGGCATGGCCTTCATGCGGCCGCCGTGGAAGAGGTTCAGGAACAGGGTCTCGACGGCATCGTCCGCATGGTGTCCCAGGGCGATGCGCGTGGCGCCGATGCGGTCCGCCATGCGATAGAGGATGCCGCGGCGCAGGCGAGAGCACACGGGGCAGAACGTCTTGCCCTGGGGCGTCAGCGACTGGACGATGGAATAGGTGTCCTCCTCGACGATGTGGTACTCGATGCCCAAGCCGTCCAGATAGCCAGGAAGCACGTCCTCCGGGAAGCCGGGCTGCTTCTGGTCGAGATTGACCGCCACCACATCGAACGACACCGGCGCGTTGCGCTTGAGCGACAGCAGCATGTCGAGCATCGCGTAGGAGTCCTTGCCGCCGGAAAGGCAGGCCATCACGCGGTCGCCGTCGCCGATCATCCTGTAATCGGCGATGGCCTTGCCGGTCAGCCGTCGCAGACGCCTGGCCAGCTTGTTGCGCCCGAGGCGTTGCCGCGCAGGGGTCGGCCGAGCCGCCTCGACGGCCTGCTCCAAGACGTCGGTCACAGCTCTCGCAACACCGTCGCCGGTGGCGTGTTGACGAGCCTGCGGGTGGCCAGCACGCCCACCGTGGAGATGAGCGCGGCGCCGAACAGCGGTCCCGCCAGCCAGAACCAAGGCCGGCTCGTGTAGCCGAGGTCAAACACCTGCGTCTCCAGCGAGAACACGCTCACTTCGGCGCCAATCACCGCCACGATGCCGGCAAACGCCCCAAGCACCGCGAACTCCGCCGCCAGCGCCCCGCCGATCAGCCGGCGGGTGCCGCCGAGCGCCCGCAGCAGCGCATGTTCCTTCATGCGCTGGTCGCGGCTCGCCTGAATGGACGCCGTGAGCACCAGCGCCCCGGAGGCGAGCACCAGATACAGCACCAGCTCCACGGCCCCGGTCACCCGATCGACGATGCTCTGCACCTGGCGGATGATGGCGTCGATCTCGATCACCGTGATGGTGGGATGCGCGGCGATCAGTTCGTTCAGGAAGCGCTTGTCCTCCACTGGCAAGTGAAAGCTCGTCATGTAGGTGGCGGGGAAGCCCTCGAGCGCTCCCGGCGAGAGGATGACGAAGAAATTCGGCTGCAGACTGTCCCACTCCACGCGGCGCAGGTTCGACACGGTGGCGACCATGGGCAAGCCGCCGATATCGAACGTGAGCTCGTCGCCGATGACGAAGCCTCGCCGCTCGGCGTAGTCGTCCTCCAGCGAGACGAGGCGCTCCGGCGAGTTCGCGTCCCACCACTCGCCGGCCACCACGACGTTGTTCTCCGGCAGGCCGGCCACAAAGGTGAGGTTGCGCGCGCCGAAGCCGCGACCGCCCCGGCGTCCGTCCTCGTCCTCTTCCTCCTCGCCTTCGGCTTGCCCGGGCGCGATGTCATCCGGCGACGGCCCCTCGTCGGCATCCTCATCGTCCATGCGATGGCCCGCCGCCCAGCGTTGGCGGCGGAACTCGGCGGCATCGACGCCGTTCACGGCGACGATGCGTCCCCGCATCATTGGGAAGAGCGGGCCCTCGTAATCCGCATTCGCCCGCAGCATCGCGTCCAGGTCGTCCTTTTCTTCCGGCGTCACGTTGAGGACGAAGTGGTTCGGCGTGTTCTCGGGAATCTGCGCCCGCCATTCGTCGATCAGCGAGGTGCGCACCAGGAGCAGGATCAGGAGCAGCATGATGGCGAAGCCGAACACGACGATCTGCGCCGTGTTCTCGCGATAGCGTCGTTGCAGCCCGGCGAGGGCCAGGCGCCAGCCGCTGCCAGCCTGCATCCCAAGCGTGCGCCCGCTGCGCAGCAGCACCAGGGCCAGCGCGGCGAACACCACCGAAACGCCAACGCCGCCGATCAGCAGCCAGAAGGTGAGAAAGACATCGCCGCTGTACCAGACCAGAAGTCCAAGGGCGCCGGCAGCGGCACAGCCATAGGTGCCGATGGTGGAGGCGGTGGCGCCCGGCAGGTCGCGGCGGATCACCCGCATCGGCGAGATGCGTCTGAGTGCCACCAAGGGCGGTGCGGCGAAGGCAAGAAGACAGATGAGGCCGGTGATGGCGCCGACGAGGAACGGGCGTGCCCCCGGCAAGGGCAACTCGGTGGGGATGAAGCTGCCGAGCGCCAGCAGGATGCCCTGATGCGCCAACACACCGAGGGCAAGCCCGAGCGCCACGCCCAGGAGGCCCACCAGGCTCAAGAGGCCCAGATATCCGGTGAGGATCGACCGCGGCGTCGCCCCGAGAGTCTTGAGCACGCCCACGTGATCGAAATGCCGGCGGGCATACCGGTTCGCCCCCAGCGCCACGGCGATGCCGGCCAGCAGCACTGCCAGCAAGCCGCCGAGCAGCAGGAAGCTCTCGGCGCGGCCCACGGCGCGCTCGATGAACGGGCTCGCCTCCCGCGCCGAAATCCAGCGATAGTTCGGCCGGAGCTGATCTTCGATGGCCTCCCGCACGCCCGTCAGCGCCTCGTCGTCGCCAGCGAGCAGCAGTCGATAGTCGATGCGGCTGCCGGGTTGGATGACGCGGGTGGCGGGAACGTCGTCGATGTGCATCAGCAGGCGCGGCCCCATGGCAAACAGGCCGCCACCCCGATCCGGCTCCGACACCAGCGCCCGCCGGGCGGTGAACTTCTCGTAGCCAACGGACACCTGGTCGCCAGGCGCCACCCCCAACGCCGGAAACAGTCGCGAATCGAGCCACACCTCGCCCCGCTCCGGCGTGTCCCGGGTCACCGTTGCCTCGCCAAACGGGGTGTCGGCAATGCGCAGGATGCCGCGCAGCGGGTAGTCCTCGGCCACGGCCTTGACGCCGGCAAGCTGGCTGCGGAAGTTGCCCGGTTCCTCCGCGAACACCATGGACGGGAAGCCTATGGTTTCCGCCAGTCCCAGGTTCGCGGCGCGGGCCGCCTCGCGGAAGGCTTCGGGGAACTCGTACGAGGAAGAGATCGCGGCGTCCGCGGCAAGAAACGTCGCCGATTCGGCCAGCAGCGCCCGGTGCAGGCGATCCACGAACAGCGAAATGGCAGACACGGTGCCCACCGCGACAAGGAGCGCCGCAAGCAGCAAGCGCAATTCGCCGGCACGCCAGTCCCGCGCCGTCAGTCTCAGCACCAGCGACAGGGTCATCCGGCTGCCCTCGCCATCGGCATGGTCATGTGTCCTGCCTCCAGGGTGATGATGTGCGCGCAGCGCTCTGCAAGGCTCTTGTCGTGCGTGACGAGCACCAGCGTCGCCGACGACTCGTGGTTGAGGTCGAACAGCAGGTCTGCCACGCGGCGCCCGGTGGCGGTGTCGAGATTGCCCGTGGGCTCGTCGGCAAACAGCACGCTCGGACGCGATGCGAAGGCGCGGGCGATGGCGACCCGCTGCTGCTCGCCGCCGGAAAGCTGGCGCGGATAGTGGGTGACGCGCTCTTCGAGTCCCACCCGGCGCAGATACTCCGCAGCATCGACACGGGCGCTGCCGTCGCCGCGCAGTTCCGCCGGCAGCATCACGTTCTCGAGCGCCGTCAAGCTGTCGATGAGCTGGAAGGTCTGGAACACGAAGCCGACCGCACTCGCCCGCGCCCGTGCCCGTTCCTCTTCGGACATTGAAGTAATCTCTGCACCGTCGAGCCAGACTTGCCCGGACGTCGGCAGATCGAGGCCGGCGAGGATGCCCAGCAGCGTCGTCTTGCCGGACCCGGACGCCCCGACCACGGCGAGGCTGGCGCCGGCAGGCAGCGTGAAGTCGATGCCGTCAAGGATGGTGAGTTCCCCCTCGGCGGTGGGAACGCGCTTGACGAGACCTTGCGCTCGCAGAATGGGAGTCGTCATGCAGCTTTCGTTTCGCAGGTTGAGGAGCTTGAAGGGAGCGTTGGGGAGGCCAGCGTTGCCGCGTCTGTCGGTGCCTTGGCTGCTCTCGCCCTGGCTCGCCGCGTTGTCGCTGGCGACGCCGCCGGCCTTTGCGACGCAAGCCGTCGCGGCTGTACCGGCCCGGACCGTGTTGGTGGTGGGCGACAGTATCAGTGCCGCCTACGGGATTCAACGCGACGAAGGTTGGGTGCATCTCCTGGCCGAGCGCGTCGGCACTCGTGCCAAGGTGGTGAACGTGAGCGTCAGCGGCGAAACCACCGGCGGCGGCCTTGCCCGACTCCCTCTTGCGCTCGATGTCCATGACCCTGACGTGGTGCTGATCGAACTAGGCGGCAACGACGGCCTGCGCGGCTATCCCGTCGCCCGCATCCGCGAAAACCTCGACCGCATGATGGCCGCGGTGAATGATGCCGGGGCGGTGGCGGTCGTGGTGGGGATGCAGATCCCCCCCAACTACGGTCCGCGCTACACCACAGCCTTCCGCGACATCTTCGCCGAAGTCGCCGCCGCATGGAAAGCCCCATTCGTCCCATTCCTCCTCGAGGGCGCCGCCGCAGTCGAAGGCATGATGCAGCGCGACGGTCTCCACCCGACCGCCGCCGCCCAACCGACCCTGCTGGAGAACGTCTGGCCAATCCTCGAACCCCTGCTGACAGCCCCTCAGCCCTACCCATGCACCGGCTCGGTCACCTGTTAGGCGGTTTATAGTCGTGCCACCATTTGCAGCGTGAGGAAGGGTCGTTCGGGCGATGAGATGTGGGGACTCAGGGGGTGGGGCTTGCACCGGCATGAACCGTCGTCGCGCGCTGGCGTCGATTGGGGCGCTCGGCGTTGGGCCCGTTCACGCGGCGCGGGCGCAGAAGCCGCACCGGATGAGGCCGCAGGTGGATGATGTGCTGGTGCATGCGTTTGGCGAGCGTGCTGGCGTTCCCATCGTGGCCGAGGAAGTTGCTGCGGCGCCGTTGAACGCATTTCCCAAGGCCCCCGATGGCGTCGTGCGGGACGGTTCGCTGCACAACCAGCTCCTGCTGTTGCGGGTGGAAGAGGAAGCGATGACCTCCAGGACCCAGCGCTATGCCTCCGGCCCCTTCGTCGCCTATTCCGCGTCCTGCACCCACACCGGCTGCGAGGTGAGCGGCTGGCTGCCGGACGAACGCAATCTTGTCTGCCCCTGCCACGGCTCCCGATTCGACATTGCCGATGCGGCGCGGGTGGCCTTGGGCCCGGCGCCCAGGCCGCTGGCCATGCTGCCCATCGAGAAGACCGGCGAGCTGTTCCGCGTGGCCGGCACGTTCTCGCGCCGGGTGGGGCCCGAACCGCTGTAACGGAACGAAGCTCCGACACCGAGGAAAGACGACCATGCAACGAACACATCTCCCATCGCTTGCCGGAGCGGCCCTGCTGACGGCCTTCGCGACCATGGCCGGTGCGGTGGACTACAACCCGGTGACGGATGCCCGCCTTGTCAGCCCGGAGCCGCACAACTGGCTGATGTATCGCGGCACCTACGATTCCCACGGCTACAGCCCGCTGTCGCAGATCAACACCGAAACGGTGGCCGGGCTCAAGCCGCTGTGGATGTACTCGACGGGCCTGCGGGAGGGCCATCAGGCGCCGCCCGTGGTGAATGATGGCGTCATGTTCATCACCACGCCGAACAACAACCTGCTCGCGCTCGACGCCCGCAGCGGCGACCTGATCTGGAAATACGTCCGCGACCTGCCCGAGGATCAGGTGCAGATGCATCCCACCAACCGGGGCGTGGGGCTGTACGGCAACCTCGTGTACATGGCCACGGTCGATTGCTTCGTCGTCGCCCTGAACGCCGCCACCGGCGAACTGGTGTGGGAGACGGAGATCGAGGACTACAGCGCCGGCTACTACATGACGCTCGCTCCTCTCGTGGCGGACGGCAAGGTGATGGTGGGCGTCTCCGGTGGCGAGTGGGGCATCCGCGGCTTCGTCGCCGCGCTCGACGCCGAGAAGGGCGACGAACTCTGGCGCACCTTCACCATTCCCGGCCCCGGCGAGCCGGGACACGAAACCTGGGCAGGCGATTCGTGGAAGACCGGCGGCGTTCCGGTCTGGCTCACCGGCTCCTACGATCCCGAAACCAACCTCTCCTACTGGGGCACCGGCAACGGCGGCCCGTGGATGGGCGACGCCAGGCCTGGCGACAACCTCTACGCCACCTCGCTGCTCGCCATCGACGTGGAGACCGGCAACCTCACCGGCTATCACCAATACCACTGGAACGACTCCTGGGATTGGGACGAAGTCTCCGCCCCGCTGCTGATCGACTTCCTGCGCGATGACCGCACCGTGCCGGGGCTCGTCCATCCGGGGCGCAACGGCTATCTGTGGTTCCTCGAGCGCGACGGCAGCGACATCGGCTTCGTGGACGCCCAGCCCTACGTCAAGCAGGATGTCTTCACCTCCCTCGACCCCGACACCGGCCGCCCCACCTACGACGACGCGAAAAAGCCCGGCATCGGCAAGGGCGTCACCTTCTGCCCGTCGCTGTGGGGTGGCAAGGACTGGCCGCCGGCGGCGTTCAGCCCGCGCACGCGGCTGCTCTACATCCCCGCCAACGACAACGTCTGTTCGCACATGGAAGGCATGGACATCGAGTATCGACGCGGGCGCGAGTTCATGGGCTCGAACCCCGAAGTCTCGACCCTGGTGGTGGCCGAGGGTGCGGAAACCATCGGCGAGCTGCAGGCGTGGAATGTGGACACCGCCGAAGAGGTCTGGAGCGTCAGGTTCGAGAACCACAACTGGGGGCCCGTGCTCGCCACCGCCGGGGATCTCGTCTTCATGGGCGGCACCGGTGATCGCTACTTCCGCGCCTTCGACGCCACCTCCGGCGAAATGCTCTGGCAGCAGCGCACCAACTCCGGCATTACCGGCGTGCCCTCCACCTACATGGTGGACGGCAAGCAATACGTCGCCGTGCTTTCCGGATGGGGCGTGGACGCCGAGCGGGAACAGGCGGCCCTCATCCAGCTCGGCCGGACCTCGGTGACGGTGCCCCAGGGCGGCGTACTTTGGGTGTTTGGGCTGGAATGATGGGAGATTGATGTGGAAAGTAATGCGGTAGGTGACGTGGTAGAAAGCGGCGCGGACGCAGCGATGGACGAAGCTCAGGAACTCCGGCGCTATCTCTACGACCTACAGGGCTACCTCGTCGTCGAGAACGTGCTGAGCGAAGAGCAGGTGGCCGAGCTCAACGCGATTCTGGACGGCGAACTGCCGGACTTCCCCGACGACTGGCGCGAACGGGCGAAGAGCGCACCCCAAGGGCTCTACAACTTCTATCGTTTCGGCGCCGCCGGCGGCTCGCACGGCACCCACCCCGGCTTCCTGCAATACGGCAAGCCGTTCTGCGACCTGATGGAGCATCCCCTGACGATGGAGATGATGCGCTTCCAGCTCGGCGACGCCTTTCGCTTGGACCGCATCTTCGGAATGCGGATGCGCGAGGGGATGCCGAGCGGGCGGCTGCATTCGGACTACGGCCCGTCGCACCCGTTCACCGGTGCCACCCCCGGCCAAATCTATCCGCAGCCCGGCCACCAGGCACGACACGGCTTTGCCGTTGCCGCCTTCAACCTCACCGACAGCGGCCCGGAAACCGGGGGCCTGTGCTGCATCCCCGGCAGCCACAACACCCACATCCGCCTGCCCCAGAGCATCCGCGACGGCCGCTACGACGACGTGGTGTGCGTGCCCAAGGCCCCCGCCGGCAGCGTCACCTTCTTCACCGAAGCCACCACCCACGGCACCCTGGCCTGGACTGGCAACCACGAACGCCGCTCCCTGCTCTACAAGTACTGCGCCTCGCAACTCGTCTGGTCCCGCGCCCGCGTGACCCCACCCGAGGGCATCGAGCTGACCCCGCGCCAAAAGCGCCTCCTGGAAGAACCCGCCGGCGCGCATTGGTTCTTCAAGTCGCTGTTCGAGGAAGAGACGGCCTAGGGATCGAAGGACTTCTCGATGGTGCAAGACCTGACTTTCGTGTTCGCCAGCAAGCAGGGGACCCCCTCCGCCACGACCACGCCGGGCCGAATCCCGACACGGAACCCGGCCTGCTCGCCGAACGCCCGAAGGCGGTCCTCAGGAAACATGCTCGGGGTCCACCGAGAAGCTCGTGCTGTCCGTGACCTCGACGTCCTTGCCCGGGAGCAGCACGCCGTCCTCGCCCTTCAGGTCGTCCTCGTAGTCGATGCCCGGCGTGCCGACTATGTGCTTGTTCTCCGCCTCGTGCAGCTTGTTCCAGATCGAAACGATCTGCTCGTAGGTGACCAGTGGGCCCCGGGACCTTGTACTCCCGACCGCTCACGACAATCTGCGTGTCGCCATTCATCTGTTGCTTCTCCGGTTGTGGAAAGTGAAAGGGTTCAGACAGCTCGATCCTTGTTCCTCATCGGCACCGTCCGAGGCTCGTCGAGCCGACCGCGGATCCCCGCTCGGGCTCCTTCCGGCCGCGACGAAATCCGGCCTGAATCCGGCCTCGTCGGGCATGATCTCCGTGTAGTGGCAGTACCCCTGCGCGGTGCGCACCTCCGCGGCGCGCTCGATGCGCCGCTGAGCCCTCAGCAAGCCGACGAACAGCGTCACCGCATCGCCGTCCTCGACCCGATGCAGCGTGTCCCGCCGGTACACGCCAACCGACAGGAAACCGCGTCGCCGCGGGGCGCTCCCCTCCGTGCGCACCGTCTCCACCAGCGTGCCGCTGAGCACAATGCCGAAGGCCACAGCCCACGGGTGGCTGTGCAGACGCTCGGTGCTCTCCTCGCCGCCGTAGCGATGCACGTACACCGTGATCCACCTACCACGCAGCCCGCGCCGACGCAGCCAGGCCCCCTGGATCCTCAGGTCGACGGCTCTCATCTCGTCTGCGTCCCGCCGCCCGCTGCCGGAATCTCGCACGGCGAGCCGGTGCCCGATCCGGCTCGCCGCCATCTCTCGATGAGTGCCATGCACACCTCGACCACGTCCCGCTCGGGCGCGGAGCCGTCGACGGTCGCGTCAGCCGCCGACGGCACGCCGTCCTCCATGTCCGCTTCGACCGCGTGACCCGCCGCCCGACCGAAGTCCTCCCGCGCTCCGGCCGACCGCTCGCCCACCCGGCTCAGGGCGCAGTCTGGCGTCCGCGTCGAGAAAGATCAGGCGCACCGCCGAAGGCGCCGCGATCCCGACCAGATGGGGCAGCACGTCGACATGCCGTACGCCGTCAAGCACGTAGTCCTCGCCCGGGACGAAACCGCCGGCCGCCAGGACGTCCCTGCAGAACGACTCCGGATCCCGTTCGATCCGGCGCTGGCCGAGGTCCTGCAGCGACCGCCGGCAATCGGGATCGCCCCCGCGTTGTTCGATCGTGTCCCTCAGGTAGCCGCCGAAGCTGCTGCGGCCGCATCCGAGCCGGCGCGCAACTACGCCGCTGATCGAGGTCTTGCCGCTGCCGATCTTCCCCGAGAAGCACACCAGAAGGCTTCGCGGGCGCAGGGCTCCGCATTCCCCTTCGGCACGGCCCCGCGGTTTTGCGGCCCGGATGCCGCGCACGTCGCTGCCTGAAATTCCCACTGTCATGCCGCCCATCCGATCCGGTCGCCCCCGCCCAGTGCGAGCGCCCGCTGCGCCGCATCGAGGGCGACCATGGCGTTGTCCGCCCAAAAGATGCGGTTGCCGGATGTCCACACGTTCGCCTCGCTCCGCCGCGGATCGCGTCGGCTCACGGAGGGCAGCACGTTGCCCGGAACCAGCGACCGGAGGTCGGCGACCGAAGAGGCCCCCCCCCCCCCCCCGCGTCGAGCCGTAGGCGAACCCGCATGCCCTCGATCTCGACCTCCGTCCACGACGTGCGCCGCCCTCTGGGCATCGCGTCACCGGAAGACGGCCCACGCCGGTAGACGGCCAGGTCTCCCCGGCGCCACACGCCGGGCACGCGGATTCCCGCCGCCGCCAGCGCATTCTCCTCGAAGAACGGCGTCACGTAGTGGATCGCCAACGGATCAAGGGCCTCCCGCTCGAGCCCGTGCCGCTCCGCGAACTGCTCGACAGCATCCCGTTCCTCGGCCGCGCCCGGGCGGATCCCCTCCGGAGGCAGGCTTGCGAGCACCAGGCCGTCCCTGCGGCACGCCGCCCCTGCACTTCGGAGCATCGGCTGGAGGTAGTCCAGATACCACGGCGGATCGACCAGAACCGCCGCCGCGCATTCCCGTCGCGGGCGCTGTCCGACCAGCGTCGACATCCGGGTTCCCGCGGCCTTGTTGAGGTCCAGCAGCCGACGGGTCACGGCGTTGTCTTCCCCGGCGAACACCACGCGCGGTTCCGGACCGGGAGCGCGATGGCCGCGTACGCGAGGCCGGGGGTCCCGTACAGCAGGATCGTGTCCCCCGCCCGGGTCAGGTCCGACGCCGCGGCGAGCAGCTCGCGGCAGGTGCCCGCCGAGAACCGCCACTCGAAATCGAGCGGGTGCGGCAGGGGAAGCAGGCTCGCGGCGATCGGGCGACCTTCCGCCGGTGCCCCCGCCTCCGCGCGGATCTTCTCGATCACCGCCGCATCCGCCGGGCAGCCTCGGCAGCCGTTCCATCGCGGCCAGCACCTCCGTCGGATAGACGGACGGCAGGTTGAGGAGCAGATCGCCGAAGATGCGCGCGCCGTTTCGAATCGCGCGCACGACCGACGTCCTGACCAGACGGGCGAACCGGGCGTCCGCGCCGATCCGGGACTTCCGCAGTTCCACCCGCACCGGCACCTTTCTCGTCGCCTCGCCCGGGCTGCGCCGTGCCATCGCCCTATCCTCTCGTGCCGCCCGCCGCAGTCGCGGTGCTCCGGCGCGTGTTCGGCACCCGGACCGGCCCGTCCGCCAACCACGGCAACCGTTCGTCCAGGAAGCATTCCACCAGCGCCGCGCAGTAGGCGCGTTCCTCGCCGGTCAACTCCCGGCCCTTGGGAATGGCGTGCCAGTACTCGAGGCAGGTCCGGCAGCACGTCGCCGTCGCGTGCTGCGCGTAGAAGATCGCGTTTCCCTCGAAGGGCGTCTGCCGGCCGTCGCGGGCAGGCTGCGCAGGGGCCAGGTACTTCGCGAGCCGGTGCAGGGCCGCTTCCATGAGCCGGATCCGCCCCTTGCGCTGGGCGTGCCGGACCGCCTTCCCGTCGATCCCCTTGTGGAAGAAGTGGTGCCGGATCATCTCGTGCTTCAATGCCTCGAACGTGTACGCCACATCGCCGAAGTCGCGCACGTGCAGCCGGTTCCAGTTCACCAGATCCGCGCCGCAATACCGGCACTTGCCGCGCTGCTCCTCGGTCATCTTCTGCAGCTGCTTGAAGCAGTGGAGTTCGTTCTCGCAGTCCGCCGACGTGCACTTCACGTCGAGCTGCTCCGGTCTTTCATACTCGGACATTCGCGTCTCCTCAGTTCAGTGCCCGATCGAGCAGCGAGCGGTCGATCTCGTCGTCGATCCGATAGGGGTAGCGCTCCACGAAGACGTCCCGCACGATGGCCCACGGATCGCCGTCCTCGCGTTGCAGGTTCGCGGCCGTGCCCCACCAGTTGAACCCCTGCCAGGACAGCCTGAAGGCAAGGTAGTTCGCGAGCGCGCCAACGCTTACGCCGCGCAGCCTCGCGACCCTCGGTACCACGCGCTTCAAGCGCGGGATCAGCTTTCGCGCCATGGTCACGCACTGCTGCGCCAGCTCGTCTGCCCTGCCGTCCAGCATGACGTTTCCGGCGTATTGGCTGGCGGCCATCTCCTCGTCAGAATCGCGGCGTTCGCTGGAGGTCGCCTCCTCCTCGACCACCTCGAACGTCTCCTCCTCCGGCCGCTGCGCGGCGTGGAACAGCTCGTGGAGCAGATCGAACGTCCAGCGCGCCTCGTGCCTCGAGGTCTGCTTCAGGACGATCGCGTTGCGGCCGTCGTAGCGCCAGCACGCGCCGTGGAACGTTCCGCGCCCCTTGAGGGGCAGCACCACGACGCCGAGATCCCACACGGTGTGGAGCACGGTTCTGAGGTCGTCCCGTCCCTCGCCCCTGGCCAGGATCCTTCGCCGCATCTCGTTCGCGTCGGTCGGGATCCTCTCGGTCGGGACGTCCGCCATCCCCCTTATGGCGACGACGGCCAGATGCTTCGCGTAGGTGGCGAACAGCCCTGCGGCGCCCTCGCGGCGCCGCTTCGGCATCTTGAAGCGGGCCGTCGCGGCCGCCGTCCACGGCGCGGACAGCGCCTGTGCGCCGAGGATGTTGTCCTGGCCCCAGCCGAACACCCGTTCCAGCACCCGGGCCGCCCTCGCGGTCAGTCTCTGGTCGTTCGACGCGTCGGGCACTTCGCCTTCCGCGACGGCGGCGTCGGCCGAGGACAGCAGCCGTCCGACCACGAACTCCCGGGTCAGCCCGACCTGGCTGACCTTGGCGACCAGGCCCTCGAACCCCCCCGGGATCACCGGAAGCAGGATCTCGTTTTCGATCCGCACCCCCAGCGCGTGCGCCACCTGGCACAACCGGTGGTAGCTCGCGGACGCGTACCGTTCCGCCTCGTAGCGCTGGATCTGCTGCTCCTTGAGCTCCAGCCGTTGCGCCAACGCGCGCTGGCTCAGGCCTCCGGCGATCCTCGCCTTGATGAGACCCTCCGCGAGTTCGTCGAGCGACGCCACCGAAATGACCGACAGGTCGGCGGACCTCAGCCGCTCGTATTCCTTCAGGTCTGCGTGCAGATCCGCCAGCTGGCTCTCCATCGCCTCGCGCTCGGCCCGCAGCAGCCTCGGGTGGGTGTCGCTGCGTTCGCGCGCGCCCGCCTCGAACTCTTCGATCGCGCGGGCGAAGCTGCGCGCCTTGTTCCGCGTGATCCTGTACTGTCTCTCATTGCTGATCATGGCAAGCTCCTAAGGTCGATGAGCACGACGCCCTTCCCGACGCCGTTCCGGTCGGTCTTAAAGAAGTCGCGGTAGACCACTCCCGGCGCGGCCAGCGCCGATGCCGGGAACAAGTCTCCCAAGTATTTCGCCTTCATCGCCGCCCTGCGGTTGCTGAAGTCGAGAAGGACCGGATCCAGCCGGTCCGGGTCCACGCCCGCCGTCTCCCAGGCGCCATCGTAGTCCCCAGGCAGCGCCTTCGCCGTAACGAAGCTGCCGTCCAGCAGCAATTCCGCACAGCCCGCCGCCGCCAGGTTGCGGCACGCCGCCAGCAAAGCCTCCAACAGCCGGTCACGGTGACTGTTGCCTGCGAAGCAGCCTGCAACATCGCACCACGCGGCAGGATGAATCCCTGCCGGCAGGTAGCCGGTGCTCGGGTCTGGTTGCGGTATCATTAACACAACATTATCGTTGGGTATCTACGAAGTAGACCTACGTCACTCGGCGGCAGCAGTTCTCATTAGGCGTCTGGCTTCGCCGTCAGGCGCATTGCATCCCGCGTTTCGGACCCAATCCGGGCCAAATCAACCGGCAGAACCGTCCAGTCGAGGGGGCTGAAGGCCAAAATGAGAATTGCTGACTCGGCGGCTGCCCGCGCGCGTCCTGATCACCCGATGTCGTAACCGCCTCCTTTGCCAAGTTCCCGGTCCGCGCCATCGTCCGCACCCCTGCGCGTGGCCTTCGCCAAACTAGGAGTTCTTTTCTCGTCGCATGCGATGCCTTGCCACCCGGCCCCTTGCACGCCGCGCCGCACAGTCGGTCAGGCGATCAACCGCGCGCCGCATTCCTTCTCGGCGACTTCCGCAGTCCCTCGCGCTTCCTGTAGAGGGCGGCGGCAACGACCCCAATGCGATTCCGTGTCGACCACCGGACGGGGAACACGGGAGCCTGTGAGCTTGCCACCCGTCGGCCGCTCCGACACGATGTCGCCCCCGAGTTGGCCGGCGCCAAAGGACCGTCCCGAAACAAACGGTACACAAAAAACGCCGCGTGGACCTCCACGTCATGGAGGAGAAGTCCGGCCAGATTCTTCGCAGGACGCTGCCAAGCAGTGGGGCGTTCGCGAGTACCAACCCGACTACGGCATCGCCTCGGCATGGCGATCGAGATCATCAACCACGAGTTCTCCGGCACGATTCGCTCCGTCCGGAACAACCTGCGCCGCCTCAAGGCGTGGGCCGCCGCGCGCGGGCGGCGCTGCGGGCTGGCCTGCCACGCGACGATCATGATCGCCGCCCGCCTGGCGGGCTGTCGGGGGGTGACCGCGTTCGGGGAGTTCGCGGCGCGGATGGACCAGGAGCGGCTGGCGGCGGCGGGCGCGTTCTTCAGCCCGAGCCGCGGGCGCCGCGCGGCGCCGGCGCCCTCCACCTTCCACTGCATCCTGTCGTCGCTGCCGCCGGACGCCAGGACGCCAGAGCGGGGGCGACTTGGCGGCGTGCCTCGGATACACTCGCGAGCAAGCAGGAACCGTCAGACAGGCTGCCATGACCGACGAAGAACTGAAGGCGCTTGTCGCCGACCTTGCCGTTGCCCAGGCCCGAACCGACGCCAGGCTGGCCAAGACCGACGCCAAGCTGGACAGGCTGGCGGAAATGTACGGCGGCGTGGACAACCCGAACGCGGCGGCAGAGGAGTTCTACTACAACAGCCTCAGGGCCCGCCCGTGCTGAACGGCGTGCGCTTCGACTACATCGACAAGAACATCACGCGCAGCCGCGGCGGGCTGCAGGACACATTCGACCTGCTGCTGGTCAACGGCCGGACGGTGTACGTGATAGATGTCAGGTGCAAGGCGCATGAGGAGGACCTGCGCCGGCTGCTGGACGTCAAGGCGGTCAACTTCCCGCGCCTGTTTCCCGAGCATGCGGGCCGCGAACGGCGCCTTGGGCTGGCGGCCTTCCACTTTCACGAAGATCTCGTGCGCATTGCGCTGGAGCGGGGCGTGACCGTGCTGCAGCGCAAGGGCGACGTGATCGAGACCCGTGCGGCCTGACGCAACCGGCCCCAGGGCGCGCCGTCCGCCGCCTCGCAGCCCGGACGCGCGAGTGCTTGCCCAGCCACGGCGAGTGTATCGTCGTCCGCAGCAGGGCATTCATGAACAATCCGGGCCAGCGCCACAAGAACCGTTGCCTTTCGGCAACGCTTCCTGCCCCAGCCCAAGCCGTAGAGAACGGTCGAGTACCTCCCTTCGCAGTTTTCGCGCCAGCGAAAACTGCCTTAAGCGCCGCGAAGCGGCGCCAGGAGCCTTCAGCCGGGGAAGCATCCCCGACCGCTGACGCGCAGGGAAGTGCCGGCAATTCCCCCATCGCTGGGGGCGTACTTCCATGCAAGCCGCAACGTTTCACTTTGCCGCCGACCCAAGGCAGCGTCTCGCCTTGGCTTGTGCAGTGTCTGGCGCCCGTCCCCCGGAGGGGTCCCGGCAGGCAGCTTTGCTGCGAAGCCCTGGCGTACCATGCCGCTTCGCCACTTTTGACCACACAGGACAGGCCAATGGAATTCCGAATCGGACGTGCCGCCGCTCTTGCAATCACAGTCGCCGCCCTCGCTGCCTTCGGCGAGGACTGGCATCCGTCGGAGCACGGGGCGGACGACACCTTGGGCGCCGTGAACCACCTGACCCCCGAAGGAGTCGTGCGGGCTGCGAAGCTGGTGAAGACGGGCAAGACCTACCCGCTCGGCGTCGTCACCGGGTGGGAGACCCCGGCCTATCCGCCGCGGCACTACGCCATCACCATCATCCAGCCAGGGCAAGACAACGGCCCGACCATGGGCGCAAACCGGGCCACGGGCAACGACGACCTGCTCTACACCTGGATGGGCATCGGCAGCCAGCTCGACGGCCTCGGCCACATGGGCATCAACCACGAGTACTACAACGGCCTCACCCCGCCCGACTTCGTCACTCCCAGGGGGCTCACCAAGCTCGGCACCCACGAGATCCCGCCCATCGTCACGCGGGGCGTGCTGCTCGACATGACCCAGCGCTTCAACGCCAATCCGGTTCCGGCGGGAACGGCGTTCAACACGGGCGACATCCAGGCCCAGGCCATGGCCCAGGGTGTGGCCATCGCCAAGGGCGACGTGGTGCTGTTCCACACCGGCTGGCTGAACGTCGAAGACCCTGTGGAGTTCATGTCGGGTGAACCTGGGCTTGGGCTCGAAGGCGCCAAGTATCTTGCGAGCCTGGACGTGGTTGCCGTCGGCGCGGACACGTGGGGGCTGGAGCCGGTGCCAGGCGAGGATGCGGAACTGGTGTTCCCCGTCCACCCTGAACTGCTCGCCAAGAACGGCATCTACATCCTGGAGAACATGGACGTGCGGGCGCTGGCCGCCGACGAAGGCTGGGAGTTCCTCTTTGTCCTCGGCCAACCCCGGTTCGAGGGAGCGGTGCAGGCCGTCATCAACCCGGTGGCGATTCGCTAGCCCGGACCGGCGGCCGCAGTAGGGCATTCATGAGCAATCCGGGCTAGGGCGTGTTCACACTGTCGCAGTGCATCGGCGATGAGGACGAAGACGATGAAGCCGAGGAAGATGATGTCGAGTTTCTCGAAGCGCGAGAAGATTCGGCGGAAGCCCTTGAGTCGCCGGAAGAGGCGCTCGACCTCGTTGCGCCGCTTGTACAGCTCCTTGTCGTACTCCCAAGGGTCGAGGCGGTTGCTTTTCGGCGGGACCACGGGCACGAAGCCGAGCTCCAGGACCAGTTGACGGGTGGCGTTGTCCTCGCATGCCCGATCCATGATCATCGCCGGGTTGTTCGCGGGCTTTTCCAGTTGGTTCAGGAGCTTGCGGCCTTCCGGGGCGTCATGGGCGTTGCCGGGGGAGAGTGTGAAGGCAACTGCCGTTCGAGCATCCGCGGCAACCACGTGAATCTTGGTGTTCCATCCGCCACGGGACTTGCCGATGGATTGCGGACCGTTTTTCTTCGCGCGCCGGTGCCGTCCGGATGCACTTTGACGCTGGTGCTGTCGAGCCCGAGCGCCTCGACCCCGATGCGGACGATCTGGTCTCTTTGCAGTTGTTCGAACACGCGATCGGGCACGCCCTTCTTCGACCAGCGATTCATTCGTGTGCAGATCGTGTGCCAGTTGCCGAACCGCGCCGGCAGGCCGCGCCACTTGCAGCCGTGTTCGGCCACGTGGAGGATCGCGTTCAGCACTTGCAGATTCGACAGGCTGACGTTTCCCCGCTGTTTCGGGAATGGCGGCGCGATGCGCTCGTATTGGCCCTCTGTGAGTTCCACCTGTTTGATTCTCCTACCTTTTCCCGCGTGGGACGACGGGGTCGGAGAATGGCACATTCAGGGGTACTTGTGTGAACACGCCCTAGTCAACCGGCCAGGAGTTCCTTCGCTGAAAGGCCGGGGGTTTCGCGGACCAGGCGGGGAACCAGATAGCCGGGGAGGCGGGCGGCGAGTTCGTGGTGGAGGGTTTTCGCTTCCGTTTCGCCGACGTGGAAGTGAGCGGTGCCGGCGACGGCGTCGGGGAGGTGGAGGTAGTAGGGGAGGACGCCGGCAGCGAACAGGCGTTCGGACAGGTTGGCCAGGGTGTCTGCGTCGTTGTTGACGCCTTGCAGGACGACGCTCTGGTTCAGGAGGGTGAAGGGGCTGAGGGCGGCCAGCGCTGCATCCACCTCGCCGTCGAGTTCGTTTGCGTGGTTGAAGTGGAGCACGATCACCACTTGCTGCGGCATGCCGTGGAGCGTGTCGATGAGGGCGTTGGTGACGCGCCTGGGGATGACCACGGGGAGTCTTGTGTGAATGCGCAGGCGGCGAACGTGGCCGACGGCGGCGATTGCGTGCAGGAGCCGGGCAAGGTGGGCATCGCGGAGCATCAGCGGGTCGCCGCCGGAGAGGATTACCTCGTGCAGGGAGGGGTCCTGGCGGATTGCGTCCAAGGCCGGGAAGTCCTTGCCTTGGCGGTGTTCGGCATAGGGGAAGTGGCGCCGGAAGCAATAGCGGCAGTTCACCGCGCAGGCGCCGGTGGCGATCAGAAGGACACGGCCGGCGTACTTCCGGAGCACGCCCGTGTCGGCCACGGCGGCGGATTCTGCCAGGGGGTCTTGCACGTAGCCCGGCACGGCATTCCACTCGAAGGTGCTGGGGAGCACTTGGCGGAGCAAGGGGTCGCCCGCGTCGCCGCGCTTCATGCGGGCGATGTAGGGGCGGGGGACGCGCAATGCGAATGCGCCGGCGCGCGCTGCGTTGACCTCCTGCGACGAAACGCCGGCCAGGTGCAGCAACTCGTGGAGCTCGGTGACCGAACGGGCAAGTTCGTCACGCCACGCCTGATCGGACCACGGCAACTCGGACGGCGCGGTCGGGGACCTCTCCGGAGGGAGGGCTTCCCGCCCTCCATCGCGCCCGAAGGGAGCGTCGTTTGGGCTTGAGTCCTGGAGGGTGTGCGTCACGGAAGTGCCTTGTTTGCCGTTCATCCCGACGTCAGCGGCGCGTGCGAGGGCCGGATCCCCTCGCCCCCGGGGGCGCTTCCTCTTAGGAGGGATAGCTCCTTCAATGGTCGCCCGTCAGTGGCACGAAGCGCACTGGCAGCACGTGACGCATGGTGATTTCGCCGTCTTCGGCCTTCTCCACCACGGCGAGATTCTGGTCGAAGTCGTCGCCCACCGGCAGCACCAGGCGTCCGCCGGGCTTGAGTTGCTGCACCAGCCTTTCTGGCACGTCTTCGCCGACGGCGGTGACCATGATGGCGTCGAAGGGGGCGGCCTCGGGCCAGCCATACCAGCCGTCGCCAACCTTCACTTCCACGTTGTCGTAGCCGAGTCGCTTGAGGCGGGCGTCGGCTTCCGCGGCCAGTTCCGGGATGATCTCGATGGAATGGACGGTGTCCACCAGCGTTGCCAGCACCGCCGCCTGATAGCCGGAGCCGGTGCCCACCTCCAGCACGCGGCTTTCGGCGGTGGTTTCGAGCAGATGCGTCATCAGCGCGACGATGAACGGCTGCGAGATGGTTTGGCCGTGGCCGATGGGTAGCGGGCGGTTGATGTAGGCGACGGTGCGAGCGCCGTCCGGCACGAACTCCGCGCGGGGGACGGCTGCCATCGCGTCCAGCACGGCGGCGTCGATGTGCGAGACCCGCGTGTAGCCGGCGGTGCGGCGGGTGTCGTCGCGAATGGCCTCCAGCATCTGTTGCATTGTCGCTGCCTCTGCCTGCTGCCCGACTGTGGCGACGGCGACCGCGAGCATCGCCAGCGCGACGGTGCCGCGAGCGCGATCAGCCATCGAGCGCGGCTCGGTCCCGCTCGATGTCCGGAATCGCCGTTTCCGCCACCACCTGGCGCAGTTCGCGGTTGATCTGATCGACTTCCCGAATCAGGCGCGGATACCATCCGAGTTCGCCACGCAAATGCCCTTCGGCGTCATAGAACCCGCGTGTCGGATCGCCGCGCAAGGGCTCGAGCACGGCCACGGAGAACTCGTTGAGGCGCCCCACTCGGGCTCGCAGCATGTCGAGGGCCGGCAGTCCGGAAATGATGTTCCTCAGAACGTCATAGTCGAGCGCCTCGAAGTTGCGGCCGGCAAAGGCTGCGGTGAGGACGCTGGCGCGCTCGCCGTAGGCGCTCTGGTCGAGGTCGATGTGCGGCAGGTCGGGCTGGCCGCCCTGGTCGATCTCGGCAACCACGGCAAGATGGCGTTCGAGCTTGCTGCGTTCTGCGTCCAAGTGTGCCACCAGCGTCTTGAATTCGAGGATGAGGCTGTCGTAGTACTTGCCGCGCACCTCCCGCTCGCGCAGCTCGTCCTGGTAGTCGGTGACGAGAAAGCCGAGATACACGCCGAGGAAGACCACCAGCAACTCGGCGGCGTAATGGCGGGCGCTCCTCATGCCGCCGCTGCGTGGCGGGCGCTGGCGGGATTCGGCGGGGAATTGTGTAGCAAAATGCACAGCCGCCGATCAGGACGGCTTTCGGTCTAGGCGGTAGCGCCGCTCTAGCTCGGCTTTCGTCGGCTCGCGGTTCTCGCTTCGCGGACGCCTCGGCGCATCGCTGGCCAATATCTGCGTCAGTGCGTCCATGACGTCCTGCTCGCTCACGTCGCGGCGTTCCGTTTCCTCGAATCGCTTGCGGTTCACGGCTTCCCTCCCTTGAAGGCATCGGACGGCATGTCCATGACGCGTTGTTCGACTTCGGCGGTGGTGATCGCCTCGTCCATCCAATCGGCGGCGATGCTGCGGACTTCGGCGGCGTTCATCGGACGGCCACCGGCGCAGCGGATTCGCCCGTATCCGCGATCAGGTCCTTGTAGCGCAGCCGCTTGCCGCCGACGCCGGCGGCGAAGTCGCGCATCCGGTCGACAGTGTCCACTTCGCAGTTTCCCTCGTTGAGCCGGAACGTGGCCTCGTCAACGCAGCGGCCAAGGTGCTTGGGGCTGACGTGGTGCCAAGTGCCGTGGATGCTGCGCTTGAGCACGGCCCAGACGCTCTCGATGCCGTTGGTATGCACGTCGCCCCGAACGTACTCGCCCGCACCGTGGCGGATCACGTCGTGCCGGCACTGGTTCAGGACGGACGGGAGTGCGCCGTAGGCGGCTGCATCGTCGGTGTAGACGGTCGCGCCCTGTTCCGCGTTGCCCTCGATGAACGGGATAGGCGTGGCGGCGTTGGTGCGTTCCACCGGCTGCGCCTTGACCTTGCCGTCGCGTTCGCGAACGCCAGCCACCGCAGCCTTGCCAACCGCGCCGCGTCCGGCGTTGAGCTTCTTGGCCGCGTGCTTGTTGCCTTCCTTCCCGCCAATGTAGGTTTCGTCAACCTCGACAACGTCCGCCAACGTGAAGTCTCCCCTTCCACAAGCCTCACGAATCCGGTGGAGCATATGCCATGCCGTCCGGTACTGCACGCCGAGTTCCTTCGATAGCTGCATGGCCGAGACGCCCTTGCGGGCGGTCAGGACGGAGTGGATTGCGTAAATCCAGTCCTGCAACGGGCGCTTGGTGGCGTGCATGCAGGTGCCGGTGGTTGCCGTGAACCGCTTGCGGCAGTCCTTGTCCTTGTGCCGGCAGTGGCGCGGACGGGGATCGTCGACGATGTTCTCGATGCCTCCGCAGTGGGGGCAAACCGGCGTGCCGTGCCAGCGTGCCGCTTCGAGCCACCCGTAGCAGGCGTCCTCGTCGGGGAACATGCGGAACAGTTGGGGGACGCTGATGGTTTTGGCGATGCGCTTGCCGCTGGCGTTGTGGGGCTTGCCGTCCGCGTCGTACTCGATTACCGCCATTTGCTGCATCTCGTTGATTCGATGCGTGCATTTTCCTATGTGACGCGCCGCCTGTCAACACCTTTCGTGCATTTTGCTACACAATTCCCATTCGGCGGGAGGCGCCGGCGAGTTGAGCGGCGTTGCGGCGATTAGACGGGATTAGGCTGAACTTCCAGATGATTTCCTTGCCAACCCGTTGATTCAATGAATACATTGAGAAGAGGGAGGGAGACGCTACTGGGAACGTTCCAGACGGACGCCGAGCCGCTTGAAGACCTCGCGCTGCGAGTCGGCGCCGGCGATGGTCCGGTCCAGGCGCAGATCGCGCAACGTCCCGAGCACGGCGGCGACGTGGCCGTGGGGCCGCGAGCGGACGATGTCGAAGGCGTCGCCCAGGCCGGACACCGCGGCGCCGCCCTCGAGCAGCACGCGCAGGCCCTCGACAAGCGCCGGGGGCCATTTGGAGAGGTTGGCGAGGGTGCGCTTCCGGACCTTGCCGCCCTCGCGCCAGCCTTCGCGCAGGAGGATGGCGGGCGGCGAGTTGCGGTTCGGGACGGTTTCGATGTACATGGGAACCACAGTGCCCCATGCATCCAGTCCGTGCAACGCCGACGTGCGATGTTGCATGGGAACAGATCGACTGGTCCGCAAACGCTGTTTCCGCATTGCAATCAGTCGCTTGACTCCATGTGAACCGGTCAAAAGGCTGGAACTTCCGATTAGGCGGGATTAGGCGGGAGGGCGCCCCGCCTCCCATGCGCGCCGTCCCTGCACATGCCGCGAAAGTGCCCGCGCGCCTGACGGCGCGGCGCGCCTCGCGGCGCGATGGAGGGCGGGACGCCCTCCCCCCGGACGGCGCCAGACACTGCACAGGCCAAGAGTGAGACACTGCCGCAAAGAGGGCAGAGGGGCAAAGGGCAAGATGACGAGGCAGCAATTCTCATTTTGGTGTCTGGCTTCGCTGTCAGGCGCATTGCGCTCCGCGTTTCGAACCCAATCCGGGCCAAATCGACCGGCAGACCCGTCCAGTTGAGGGGGCTGAAGGCCAAAATGGGAATTGCTGCCTCGGCGGGCAGTGTCTCACCTTGAATTTGCCTGACGTGGCGCATGGCCGTTCGCAACCGGCGACTGCGTCGACTTGCCTGCCGGGACCGCTCTCTATGGAGGGGGAGGGCTCGGGGGGAGGGCGTCCCGCCCTCCCCCCGGAGGACGGCGCCAGACACTGCACAGGCCAAGAGTGAGAACTGCTGATGGCGAAGTGCCTGTGGCGGGGCACCTCCGTCCCTCCCCGGCACGCGTGTGCGTTCAGGCCACAGCGGCGTCTCGTCGCCCGCGCTGCGGCATTCATGGGCTATCCGGGCTAGCAGTCTGTCGGACTTGGGGCGCAGATTTTACAATGGCGTCTTCCGAGTCGATGGGGGTTGGGGCAGATGCCGAAGTTCCTGCAGCGGGACCGATCGCAGCCTTTTCTGCTGCCGCCGGACATGCGGGACTGGCTGCCGGCCGACGACCTGGCGCATTTTGTGCTGGAGGCGGTGGAGCGGGTTCCGATGGATTCGTTCCAGGTGAACGAGCGCGGCACGGGGTCGGCGCAGTGCCACCCGCGGACGATGCTGGCGCTGCTGATTTGCTGCCATGCCAACGGGATCTTCGGCTCGCGCCGGATCGAGCGCGCGACCTGCCGGGACATCGGGGTTCGGTACGTGGCGGCGAACTGCCACCCGGACCACGACACGATCTGCACGTTTCGGCGCAACAGCTTCGATGCGGTCTCGGCGGCGTTCCCGGAGGTGCTGCCGCTGGCGAGGGAACCGAAGCTGCTGCGTGTCGGGACGGCGAGCGTGGACGGCACGAAGGTGGACGCGAACGCGAACAGGTGCAACAGCGTCCGCCACGACCGCGCGTTGGAGTTGCGCGAGCGGTTGGGCGTTGAGATCAAGGGCTTGCTGGATCGGGCGGAACAGGCCGACGCGGCCGACGCGCCGGACCCGCAGGGTCTGCCGGAGGAGCTGTCGCGGCGGGAGACGCTGAAGGCGAAGCTGGACAAGGCCTGCGCGGAGCTGGAGCGTCGGGCGAAGTCGCGCGCGGACTCGGAGCGCGCGGAGTGCGAGCGCAAGGTGGAGGCGCGGGAGCAGCGAGAGGGCTCGCGCAAGGGGAGGCCGATCAAGGCGCCTGAAGAGGAGCCTCGGGACGAGGAGCGGATCAACCTGACGGACGCCGACAGTTCGCTGATGCGCAAGAGCAGGCACCATGAGTGCCGCCAGGCGTGCAACGCCCAGGCGGCGGTGGACGCGGACGGCAGTCGGCTGGTGCTGGGTTCGCGGGTGAGCGTGAGCGCGAGCGACCGCAACGAGCTGGTGGCGGACGTGGATTCGATGCCCGGCGCACTCGGTTCGCCGGATCGGGTGCTGGCGGACGGCGGCTGCGCGACGGGCAGCGAGGTTTCGGAGCTGGAAGGGCGCGGCGTGGAGGTGCTGGTGGCGACCGGGGCGGAAGGCGGACGGCGCCGGCACGACTTTCGGCCGGGGCCGCCGCCGAAGCCGGCGAAGGAGCCGCGGGCGGAGTGGATCAAGGCGATGCGGGAGAGGATGGAGCTGCCGGAGAACCGGGCGCACTGCCGCTTGCGCAGGCATGCGGTGGAGCCGGCGTTCGGGATCGTGAAGCAGGCGATGGGCTTTCGGCAGTTCCCGCTGCGAGGCGTCGAGAAGGTGGAGGGCGAGTGGAAGCTGGTGACGCTGGCCTGCAGCTGCCGACGCCTGCACAGGCTGATGTTGGCCTGACGGGGTCATGGGGGGCGAACGCGGCGTGTTGAAGGCCGCTGCAGGGTCGGAAAGGCCCTCTGGACCCCCATCGGCGGCCGATGGCGGGGTGCGACCCCGTTTCGGCCGCAACGACCCAACTGAACAGCCACAGGGGGCATCGTTCCAACGGGCGCCAAGTCCCTTCCGCGGACGCTCGCCGCGCCAAAGTCCGACAGGCTGCTAGCGCCACAAGAACCGTGCCTTCGGACAACGCTTCCTGCCCCAGCCCAAGCCGTCCTATCACCCTGTCGAACTTCGCCGAGACGGCAAAGTCCGACAGGCTGCTAGCCTGGATTATTCATGATCTGATGGGACAAAAGCCCTTGGCTCTGCGAAAATGGCGTTGCCAGACAACCGGTTGACGCAGGGAAGGGCTTTTGCATGGGTGACCATGCCACCAAACAGCGTGTGTTGTTCGAGGGCCTGTCGAAGAAGGGGGTGACGGTCCAGTTCGACCAGGACCATGCCAGTTCGGACGGGGGCGCGATTCTGCTCGAGGCCTGCGACGAGCGGCTTCGGTTGAGCGAGACGTTGGCGGGGTGCCTGTCGGACGACCGCGACCCGTCGAAGGTCGCCCATTCCCTTCGGGAGCTGTTTCGGCAGCGCCTGTTCGGCATCGCCTGCGGCTGCGCCGACGGCAACGACGCCGCCCGGCTGGCGCGCGATCCGGCGATGAAGCTGCCGACGGGACGGGACCGGTCGCCGGCGAGTCGCTGGCGTCGCAGCCGACGCTGTCGCGGTTCGAGAACGCGGTGCGGCGGGGGGACCTGATGCGCCTGTCCGAGGCGTTGGCGGAGACGGTGACTGCCCGCCACAGACGGCGCAGGAGGCGGGTTCGGCGGATCACGGTCGATCTGGACCCGACGGTCGATCCGACCCATGGCGGCCAGCAGCTGACGTTCTTCGACGGCTTCCACGACACGTCCTGCCATCTGCCGCTGGGCGGGTTCCTGACCTTCGACGACGAGGTGGAGCAGTGTCTGTTCTGCTGCGTCCTGCGCTCCGGCAAGGCGGCCGCCAGGCACGGCTGCATCGGTGTGCTGAAGCGCCTGCTGCCGCGGCTGCGGCGGGCGTTTCCCAAGGCGCGGCTGCGGATCCGCCTGGACGGGGGGCATGCCGGCGCGGAGCTGTTCGCGTTTTTCGAGGCGGAGCGACTGGAGTGCGTGGTGGGCATGGCGAAGAACCCGGCGCTGGGTCGTCTTGCCGAACCGCCGATGGAGGAGGTGCGATCCGATTTCGAGGCCGGGCACACGTCGGCTCGCCGCCATGGCGAGTTCGCCTGCCGGGCCAGGAGCTGGCCCCATGAGCGCCGGATCGTCGTCAAGGCCGAGGTGACCTCCCATTTCGGCCGGCCATCGAAGGACAACCCGCGGTTCGTGGTCACCAACCTCAAGACGACCCCCCAGCACGTCTACGAAACGGTGCACTGCGCCCGGGGCGATGCCGGGAACCGGTTGAAGGAACTCGAGCAGGGCCTGGAGATCGACCGCACCAGCTGCACGCGCTTCCTGGCCAGCCAGTTCCGCGTCCTGATGACGGCGGCCGCCTGCGTGCCGATGCAGGAACTTCGCCTGAAGGCTCGGCGGACGGGCTGTGCGCGCGCCCAGGTCGGCACCTTGCGGCTGCGCCTGCCGAAGCTCGGCGCCTGGATCGAGACGTCGGTTCGGCGCATCGTCGTCCACCTGCCGCTGGGCGCCCCGTTCGCCGACGACTGGCGCCGCATCGCGCGCTCGGTCGGCGCGGTCGCGACCTGACCCGACCCGACCGCTTCGCCGGTTCGCCCACGGATCCGCCGATCCGCGGCGGCGCTCGCCCCGAATCCGGCAATGCCGGCGAGGAGCGCCGAAAATGCCGATCGGCCAGCAGGAAAACACCCCGATTGGCTCCCAGGCACCGCACTTCCGACGAATGTCCCTCCCTGCGACCGCGTTTTGAACCTCCACTGCCAACCTTCGTGAATAGTCCGGGCTAGGCGGGCGAGTAGCTTCGGCGCACCAGCCACCATGCCAGAGCGGCGGCGATCACGTGGACGGGCCACAGGCCAAGTGCGGTCGAGGCGAGGCCGCCGGCGATGGCGTTCTTGAGCAGCACTAGCGCCAGGTAGTAGCCGATGAAGAGCACGACCCCCGGCAGCACCGAGGCGAAGCGGCCGCTGCGCGGGCGCACTCGGGCGATGCCCAAGGCGGCAAGTGCCGTGAGCAGAGTAAGGACGGGCAGGGCGATGCGCCAGTGGAACTCGGCTGCGTCGCGTGTCCTTGCCGTCTGGAGCGCATCGGTCGGCAGGGCGCGCTCGTCCACGGTGGGGCGCACGAACTCTTCCAGCTCGACGCGTTGATCCATGCGGGCGAAGCGCATGGAGGTGTAGGCGTGGGCGCCGGGTTCGCCTTCGTGCCTCGCGCCGTCGCGCAGCAGCAGAATGCGTTCACCTGTGTCCCGGTCGCGGCGGATCTCGCCTTCCTCGGCCCATACGGTGACGTGCCTGGCGCCCTGCCGTTCGCTCATGAATACGTCGCGCAGGCGTCCCGCGTTCGCGTCCACTTCCGCTGCGTAGGTGACGCGCTTGCCACCGGAAAAGGAGTGGAAGACGCCAGCCCTGATGACATCGAATTCCACCGCCGAGAGTTGATCCAGCGACACTTGCGCGTATGCGGCGCGGGCCGCCGGCGTCACCGACAGCGACAGCCAGCCCACCAGCGCCACGACCGGCGCCGTCGCCGCAAGCACCCACAGCACCAGCCGAACAGGGCTCGCGCCGCCGCCGGTGAGCACCACGAACTCCCGTTCGGCATGGAGGCGTCCAAAGGTGAGAAGCAGCGCCAGCGTCAGCGCGAACGGTGCAGTCAGCTGCACGAACTCCGGCACGCGCAGGCCGAGCAGCAACCAAACCGCATCGGCGGTGAAGCGCCCCGTGGCGGCCTGCTGGAGGAAGCCGATGAGCCGCCCGCCGAGCCCAACCACCAGCAACAGCGCGAACACCATGCCGAACACGGCCAGGAGTTCCTTCGCGACGTAGCGGAACGCAACGGTCATTCGCACCCTCCGGTGAACACCAGGTAGGACTGCATCCCCTGCCCGTGTATCTGCCGGGCGGCCTCGATGGCGGCGTATGCGCCGGGGTTCCTGTCGGCAAGCTCGCCGTGTTCGCAAACGTCCACGTCGTCGAGCGTCCATGCGTCCTTGAACGAGGCTCCCGCAGGCGAGTCGGTCGTGCAACTGCCGATGCGCGCGTCCGGGCTGCGAGGCGGCGGACGGCGCGCTCCGGGGCCGGTTGCGTCAGGCCGCGCGGGTCTCGATCACGTCGCCCTTGCGCTGCAGCACGGTCACGCCCCGATCCAGCGCAATGCGCACGAGACCTTCGTGAAAGTGGAAGGCGGCCAGCCCAAGGCGCCGTTCGCGGTCCGCATGCTCGGGAGACAGGCGCGGGAAGCTGGCCGCCTTGACGTCCAGCAGCCGGCGCAGGTCCTCCTCGTGCGCCTTGTACTTGACCTCTATCACCCACACCGTCCGGCCGTTGACCAGCAGCAGGTCGAATTCGTCCTGCAGCCCGCCGCGGCTGCGCGTGACGTTCTTGTCGATGAAGTCGAAGCGCACGCCGCCCAGAACGGGGCGGGCCCTGAGGCTGTTGTAGTAGAACTCCTCCGCCACCGCGCCTTGGTTGTTGCTCACGCCGCCGTACATTTCCGCCAGCCTGTCCAGCTTGGCGCCGGTCCTGGCCAGCTGGGCGTCGGTTCGGGCCAGGGCAACGGCAAGGTCGGCGACAAGCGCCTTCAGTTCTTCGTCGGTCATGGCAGCCTGTCTGACGGGTTCCTGCTTGCCCGCGAGTATATCCGAGGCACGCCGCCAAGCCGCCCCCGCTCTGGCGCCACAAGAGCCGTTGCCTTTCGGCAACGCTTCCTGCCCCAGCCCAAGCCGTCCTGTCACCCTGTCGGCATTCGGCCAGCTTGCGCCGTCCGAAGTCCGACAGGCTGCTAGGAGTCTGCGCCGTAGAAACTTTTCCGGGGACATGCACCCTAATACGGCGAGAAAAATCCATCTTCTGGGAGGTCCTGTCCCTCGTCAGGAACGTTTCGGGGCGAGCAATGGGGGATCACACCCACATTTTCGGCGCGAGATCGTCCTACGGCGCAGACTCCTAGCCCGGATTATTCATGATTCATGAATGCCCTACTGCGGACGACGAGACACCGCTGTGGGTGGACGCGCGAACGGGTCCGCAGGACGCGCGAGCCCGTCAGGGACGAACGTGCTGCCTCGCAAGCACCGGCGCCAGGAAGCGGCCCGTGTGGGATGCGGGATCGCCGGCGATGTTCTCCGGGGTGCCGACGGCCACGATTTCGCCGCCGCCGGCGCCGCCTTCGGGGCCGAGGTCGATGATCCAGTCGGCGGTCTTCACGACGTCCAGGTTGTGCTCGATTGTCACCACCGTGTTGCCCTGGTCGCGCAGGCGGTGGAGCACTCGCAGGAGTTGCGCGATGTCCTGGAAGTGCAGCCCTGTGGTGGGTTCGTCGAGGATGTAGAGGGTCTTGCCGGTGTCGCGCTTGGAGAGTTCGCGGGAGAGCTTGACGCGCTGCGCCTCGCCGCCGGAGAGGGTGGTGGCGCTCTGGCCCAGGCGAACGTAGGAAAGCCCCACGTCCACCAGCGTTTGCAGCTTGCGCTTGAGCATTGGCACGGCGTCGAAGAACTCGTGCGCCTCCTCGATGGTCATGTCGAGCACTTCGTGGATGTTCTTGCCCTTGTAGCGCACTTCCAGCGTCTCGCGGTTGTAGCGCTTGCCGCGGCAGACATCGCAGGGCACGTAGATGTCCGGCAGGAAGTGCATCTCCACCTTGATCACGCCGTCGCCCTGACACGCCTCGCAGCGCCCGCCGCGCACGTTGAAGCTGAAGCGGCCCGGCTTGTAGCCCCGTGCCCGGCTTTCCTGCGTTTGCGAGAACAGTTCGCGGATGGGGGTGAAGAGGCCCGTATATGTGGCCGGGTTCGAGCGCGGGGTGCGGCCGATGGGGCTTTGGTCGATGTCCACCACCTTGTCGAGCTGGTCGAGCCCCTCCACGTCTTCGTGCGCCTGCGGCGTGAGCGTGATGGCGCCGTTCAGCATCCGTGCCGCCAGCGGATAGAGCGTGTGGTTGATGAGGGTGGACTTGCCGGAGCCAGAAACGCCGGTGACGCAGGTCATGAGGCCCAAGGGGATGTCGGCAGTGATGCCCTTGAGATTGTTGCCCCGGGCGTTGACGAGGCGCACCACCTTGTCTGTGTTGACGGGACGGCGACTGGTCGGCACCGGGATGGCCTTGCGCCCGGCGAGAAAGTCGCCGGTGATGGAGGCGTCGTTGGCAACGATCTCGGCGAGGTTGCCGGATGCGACGATTTCGCCGCCGTGGACGCCGGCGCCGGGGCCGATGTCGAGGATGTGGTCGGCGGCGCGGATGGCCCCCTCGTCATGCTCCACCACCAACACGGTATTGCCGAGGTCCCGCAGGTGCGTGAGCGTGCGCAGCAGGCGTTCGTTGTCGCGTTGGTGCAGGCCGATGGACGGCTCGTCCAGGATGTACATGACGCCCACGAGGCCGGCGCCGATCTGGCTCGCGAGGCGGATGCGCTGCGCCTCGCCGCCGGAGAGGGTCTCGGCGCTGCGGTCGAGGGTGAGGTAGTTCAGCCCCACGTCCACGAGGAAGCGCAGACGGGCCTGGATTTCCTTGAGGATCTTCTCGGCGATGGCGCCGCGTCGGCCGCTGAGTTCGAGCGCCGTGAAGTAGTCGAGCGCGGCCTCGACAGAGCTGGTGTTGATCTCCGGCAGCGTCGTCTCGTCGATATAGACGTGCCGGGCGTCGGTCTTGAGGCGCGTGCCGGCGCAGGCAGGGCAGGCGCGCACGGTGAGATATTTCTGCAGGTGTTCGCGCACGCCGCTCGAGCTCGTCTCGCGGAAGCGGCGCTCCATGTTGGGGATCACGCCCTCGAAATGGTGGCGGCGGGTGATGCGGTCGCCGCGGTCGTTGACGTAGCTGAAATCCACGCGCTCGCCCCTGGAGCCGAACAGCACGGCGTCGCGTTGCTTCTTGGTGAGCTTGCCGAAGGGCTTCTCGACATCGAAGCCGTAGTGGCGGGCGAGGGAGGTGAGGAGGTGAAAGTAATAGACGTTGCGGCGGTCCCAGCCGCGCACCGCGCCTTCTGCGAGGGTCAGGGTGGGGTCGGACACCACGAGATCGGGGTCGAAGAACTGCTTCACGCCCAGGCCGTCGCAGTCGGGGCAGGCACCGGCCGGGTTGTTGAAGGAGAACATGCGCGGCTCCAGCTCGCTGATGCTGTGGCCGCAGGCGGGACAGGCGAAGCGGGCGCTGAAGACGAGGTCGTCCGCCTCCTCGTCGTCCACGAGGCTCACCACCGCCACGTCTTCGCCCAGCGTGAGGGCGGTCTCGAACGACTCGGCGAGACGCTGCTGGGCATCGGGGCGCACGCGCAGGCGGTCCACCACCGCTTCGATGGTGTGCTTCCTGTTCCTGTCGAGGGAGGGGGGATGATCGAGACCGGTGACGATGCCGTCGATTCGGGCGCGGATGAAGCCGTCCGCCACCAGTTCCGAGAAGACATGCTGGTGTTCGCCCTTGCGCTCCTGAATCACCGGCGCCAGCACCATGATGCGGGCGCCCTCCGGCAGGGCGAGGGCTTGGTCCACCATCTCGCTGACGGTCTGGGCGGCGAGGGGATGGCCGTGCTCCGGGCAGCGAGGTTCGCCGACGCGGGCGTACAGGAGACGCAGATAGTCGTGGATTTCGGTGATGGTGCCGACGGTGGAGCGCGGATTGTGCGAGGTGGACTTCTGCTCGATGGAGATTGCGGGGGAAAGCCCTTCGATGTGATCGACGTCCGGCTTTTCCATCATCGACAGGAACTGCCGGGCATAGGCCGACAGCGACTCGACGTAGCGCCGCTGGCCCTCGGCATAGAGGGTGTCGAAGGCGAGGGAGGATTTGCCGGAACCGGAAAGGCCCGTGACGACGACGAGGCGGTCGCGGGGGATTTCGACGTCGATGTTCTTGAGGTTGTGCGTGCGGGCGCCGCGCACGGAGATGGCGCTGGCGCCAGGAACGTCGGACACTGCCGCCGGCGTCGCCTGCCCCCCATTGGCCATCGCTTCGTCCGCCGGTGCGTGCATCGAGGGGATGCTGTCCCCAGAGGGTTCCCTGACCTTCTCAGCAAGCGTTGCCATCGTCTTCATGTGCCGCGGAACGTCTTCGCGGACGGCTCTCTCCCCGCCAACTGCCAAACGGTCAAAACTACGCCGATGGCGACCCAACGGCAACCGCATTTTGCGTGGGCGATTCAATGCCGGCCCGCGGCGCCGCCGGACTGCGCCCTTCCACGACACGGACGCGCCTTCGGCGCGTGGCGAGGACGAGACCCTCCCTCCGGAGGACGGCGCCGGACGCTGCGCAGGCCAGGGCGAGACACTGCCAGCCCGCGCGCCTTGCGGCGCCAGAGGTTGGGCGGCGCCGTGCGAATGCCGACAGACTGTTAGACTGCGGAGAGTTGAAAAAATCATGGAACAGGACGATGGCGCGGGGCATCAACAAGGTCATTCTCATCGGCAATCTCGGGCGCGATCCGGAGACGCGCTACACCCAATCCCAGCAGCCGGTCACGACGTTTAGCGTCGCTACGAGCGACAGCTGGACGGACCGCAACACCAACGAACGACAGGAACGAACGGAGTGGCATCGCATCGTGTGCTTCCGGCGGCTCGCCGAGATCGCCGGCGAGTACCTGCGCAAGGGCTCCAAGGTCTATATCGAGGGGCGCTTGCAGACGCGATCCTGGGAAGACCAGGACGGGCAGACGCGCTATATGACGGAAGTCGTCGCCAACGACATGCAGATGCTCGACAGCCGTGACGCGACCGCGGGCGGTGGCGGCATGGAGGGCGGCTACCGGGCGCCGCCGTCCAGCGCCAGCCGGCCGCCGGCGCGTCCGGCGCCTGCTCCGGCACCGGCGCCGATGGACGACCCCGACGATCTCGAGGACGACATCCCGTTCTAGCGCCACAAGAACCGTTGCCTCTCGGCAACGCTTCTTGCCCCAGCCCAGGCCGTCCTGTCACCCTGTCGGCATTCGGCCAGCTTGCGCCGTCCGAAGTCCGACAGGCTGCTAAAGCGTGTTCAACACTCAAATGCCACGTTCACGACATTCCGGCACAGACAGACGAGGGCACGTTCCCGGAGGGAGGGCGTCTCGCCGACGCGCCCGAAGGGCGCGTCCATGCGCGCCGCCAGGCGCGTCCCTCCGTCGCATCCAATCGCGCCGAGCCCATTGGCCGTCGTTGGTGGCCAGCGCTGCCGCAAGATGACGGATCGTCAGGAAATCCCGCTGTTTCCGCTCGGCGCAGTGCTGTTCAACGGCGGCAGGCTGCCGCTCAAGATCTTCGAGCCGCGCTATCTCGACCTCGTCAGCCGCTGCATGAAAGACGGCAGCGGTTTCGGCGTCGTGCTCATTCGTCAGGGCAGCGACGTGCATCGGGGCGATCAAGCCGCGCCGACCATCTTCAACATCGGCACGCTGGCGAAGATCGTGGACTTCGACCCGCTTGCCGGCGGGCGGCTCGGCATCGTCTGCGCCGGCGAGGGCAAGTTCCGCATCCATCGCTCGTGGACGGCGGACAACCACCTGACGATGGCGGAGGTGGAATTCCTGCCGGAGGAGAAGTCGAGTCCGGTGGGCGAGGAGTTCGCGCCGCTGGTGGACGCCTTGAAGGAGATAGCCAAGCATCCGATGGTGGAGAAACTCGGCATCGTCGTGGACTACGACGACGCCTGTTCGGTGGGCTGGCGCCTCGCCGAACTCCTGCCCGTGTCGCCGGAGATCAAGCAGGGCCTGTTGCAGATGCACATGCCGAGGGAGCGGCTCGCGGAAATCCGGCGCTTGCTGGGCAACCTCGGCAAGTCTGGCTGAAACGGCAGCGCGCCACTTCGCGTCGCAATGCAAGCGATTCTCGGCGGCACCTTCGATCCCGTGCATCTGGGCCACCTGCGCATTGCCGCCGCGGGGCGCGACCTGCTCGGCGCGGAATCCGCAACCCTCATGCTGTCGGCGCGACCGTGGCACCGCGCGCTGCCGGAAGCCACGGCGGAGCACCGCTGGAACATGCTCTGCCTTGCGGCACGGTCGGCGCCGGGTCTCGTGGCCTCCGACATCGAAGCGCAGCGGCCTGGGCCCTCGTACACGGCAGACACGCTGCGGGAATTGCGCCGGCGAGCGGGGGCGGAGGAATCCCTCGTGTGGCTGATCGGCGAGGACGCGGTGGCTCTGTTGCCGTCGTGGCGGAACCATCGGGCGCTGCCGGAACTCTGTCACCTGCTGGTGTTCGCCAGAGAAGGAGGGCCGCGCCAGGTCCCGGACGGCTTCCGGCTTGCGACAAGCCCGCGAGAGCTGTCCGAGATGGCGTCGGGCGCCGTGTGCTTCGCCGACACGCCGACGATGGCGGTGTCGAGCACCGAGGTGCGCAGCGCCATCGCGACAGGAAACGACGCAAGTTCGTTGCTACCGACGGCTGTATGGGCATATATTGGGCGGCATGGACTGTACGCAGGCGTCGGCGGAACTTAGAGAACTGGTGCTGGAGGCCGCCCGCGATCTCAAGGCGGTGGATGTCGTCGCCCTGGACGTGTCCGGCATGACCGACATCACCGACACCATGATCGTCGCCGGCGGCACCTCCGGTCGCCACGTCAAGGCAATCGTCGACAACGTGCTCGCCACGCTCAAGGACGCCGGCAAGGAAGTGCTCGGGGTAGAAGGCCACGATGTCGGCGAATGGGTGCTGCTCGATCTTGGCGACGCCGTGCTGCACGTCATGCGCGCCGAAGCGCGCCGCTTCTACGAGCTCGAACGGCTCTGGGAAGACCTCGACGCGCCGGTCGAGAAGCTGAGCGGAGTCACCGGCAACGATGGACGAGAAACCGCCTAGGAGCCTTCAGCCGGGGAAGCGTCCCCGACCGCCGACGCGCAGGGAAGCGCCGGCAATCCCCCCATCGCCGGGGGCGTGCTTCCATGCAGGGAGCCTTCAGCCGGGGAAGCGTCCCCGACCGCCGACGCGCAGGGAAGCGCCGGCAATCCCCCCATCGCCGGGGGCGTGCTTCCATGCAGGGAGCCTTCAGCCGGGGAAGCGTCCCCGACCGCCGACGCGCAGGGAAGCGCCGGCAATCCCCCCATCGCCGGGGGCGTGCTTCCATGCAGGGAGCCTTCAGCCGGGGAAGCGTCCCCGACCGCCGACGCGCAGGGAAGTGCCGGCAATCCCCCCATCGCCGGGGGCGTGCTTCCATGCAGGGAGCCTTCAGCCGGGGAAGCATCCCCGACCGCCGACGCGCAGGGAAGTGCCGGCAATCCCCCCATCGCTGGGGGGCGTACTTCCATGCAAGGTAAGCGCCGTAGAACGGCGCTTACCTCCTGGCCGAAGGCGCGAGCGAATGCGAGCCCGAAGGCCAGGCAGTTCGCGAAGCGAACTGCCGACGCGCCCGCAAGGGCGCGCTAGCGCCGCTTCGCGGCGCTTAAGGCAGTTTTCGCTGGCGCGAAAACTGCGAAGGAAGTACGCGACCGTTCTCCAACTCGACAGTTTCTACGGCGCTTGCCTCCTGGCAGCCTGTCGGACTTCGGACGGCGCAAGCTGGCCGAATGCCGACAGGGTGACAGGACGGCCTGGGCTGGGGCAGGAAGCGTTGCCGGAAGGCAACGGTTCTTGTGGCGCTAGAGAACCTCGGCTGAAGTGGCCTCCGGTGGCCACGCGCGCCTTGGCAGGGCGAAGGGTCCCCTGGGAGCGAGGGCATTCAGGCGCCACACGTGCCGACAGGCAGGGAAGCCACAGCGCCGGTAGCGTCTCGCCTTGAATTGCCTAACGTGGTGCATGGCCGCTCGCAACTGACGACTGCGTCGATCAGGCGCAGGCGCGTCCTCCCTGCACATGCCGCGATGTGCCCTGCGCACCCTTGCGGGCGCGGCGCGGCGCGCCTTGCGGCGCGATGGAGGGCGGGACGCCCTCCCCCCGAGGGACGCCCTCCCCCCGAGGGCTCCGGAGGACAGCGCCAGACACTGCACAAGCCAAGGCGAGACACTGCCGCAGCGCCCGTTCGGAGAATGCAGGATGGGTTGTGACTCAGACAGGGATGCGCTCCTCCATGAACGCGTCTGGCGACGCGTAGGGAGGGCAGGATGCCCCCCTCCCGGCCGGTTCTCCAAGACCCGACAGCGTCAAGCCGCTGCATCGAGGCGCAAGTGAAGGCGCGGCTGGTGGCTGTCGGCAAGGCGCCCGCATGGGTGGACGAGGGCTTCTCCGAGTATGCCTCGCGGTTGCCCCGCGACTGCGCCATGGAACTCCGCGTCGTGGCGCCGCGACGCAATCAGTCGGATGAAGAGCGCCTGCTCGCAGAGGTGCGGCGCGACGAGATGGCCATCGTCTTCGACTCTCGCGGCAAGAGCCTGACGAGCGCGGAGTTCGCCGACGCGCTTGCCGGCTGGCGCATGGCCGGCCGCAACCTCGCCCTCTTGATCGGCGGGGCGGACGGGTTCGGGGCGGAGGCCTGGCGGCGCGCGCATCAGGTCATTTCGCTTTCGCGACTGACCTTCCCGCACCAGTTGACCCGCGTGATCGTCGCCGAACAGTTCTATCGCGCCTGGACGATCCTCGCCGGGCATCCCTACCACCGATTCTCGCCAGCCGAAGGGCACGCGCATGGCTGCACCTGCTGAACTGCACGACCGGCCCAAGGAGCGTCGCGCCTTCAACGCGCGCGCCACCATCAGCATGGTGCTCGTGGCCGCAGCCTTCATGGTTCTGGTGGGCCGCATGGTGCAGCTGCAGGTGTTCGAGGTCGACGCCTATCGCGCCCGCGCCGACAGCAACCGTGTGCAGACAATGGCCGTCGCGCCCCGACGCGGCGCGATTTACGACCGCAACGGCCGCCTCCTGGCCGGCAACCGCACCATCCATTCGATTGCCGTGGTCACCGAACGGGCCGGCGACATCGACGACGTGCTGGCGGAGGTGGGCGCGCTGGGGCCGCTCAGCGAAGCAGACATCGCCAGCTTCAAGAACCGGTTGCGGGCCAAGCGACGCCCCCTCGAACCCATCCCGCTCAAGCTCAACATCGACGAACGCGAGCGCGCCACCGTGCGCGTGAACGAGTTCCGTCTGCCGGGCGTACAGGTGCGGGCGGACACGGTCCGGCACTATCCGGAACCGCTGCAAATGACCCATGCCATCGGTTCGATGCGGCGCATCGACGAGACGGACCTGCGCCGCCTCGACAAGGCCCGCTATGCGGCCACCGCCTTCATCGGCCGGCACGGGGTGGAACGGTTCTACGAAGACTCGCTGCACGGCGAGCCGGGCTACCGCCGGATCGAAACCGATGCCCGGGGGCGGCAGGTGCGAACCTTGTTCGAGCAGCCCGCCCGCGCCGGCGCCGACATCACGCTGCACCTCGATGCAGACCTGCAACACGCCGCCGCCGCCGCACTCGGCGATCGACGCGGCGCCGTGGTGGCCATCGAACCCCGAACCGGCGGCATCCTCACCCTGCTGAGCCAGCCCGGCTACGACGCCAATCTCTTCGTCACCGGCATCAGCGCGGCGCAATACCACAAGCTCAGGGCGTCCCGCGAGACGCCGCTGTTCAACCGCGCCACACGCGGCCTCTACGCTCCGGGCTCCACCTTCAAGCCGATCATGGGGCTGGCCGGCGTCAGCCACGGCATCACCACCTGGGAAGACACCATCAACGACCGCGGGTCGTTCCGCCTGGGCGGCCGGGGGCGCATCTATCGCGATTGGAGCTGGCGACCCGGCAACTCGGGCGGCCAGGGCATCGTCAACCTCCACCGCGCCATCTATCGCTCGTCGAACGTCTATTTCTACAACCTGGGTTCGAAGCTCGACATCAACGATCTGCACAGCTTCGCCAGCCAGTTCGGCTACGGTCAGGACACGACAATCGATGTCGCATTTGCGGAATCGGGGGTGCTGCCGAGCCGGAACTGGAAGCGCGGCACGATGAACGAAGCCTGGTACCCGGGCGACACCGTCAATCTGGCCATCGGCCAAGGCTTCCTGCTGGCAACGCCGCTGCAACTTGCCGCCGCCACCGCCACCATCGCCAATCGCGGCCACCGGGTGCGTCCGCGTCTGCTGCTGACGAGCGATGACGAGTTGCGCGAGCACGATCCACCGCCGCCCCTGCCGCCGGTGGCCGGCCCCGCGCCGGAAGACTGGGAGCGCATGGTGGATGCGATGGAAGCGGTGGTGCATCGCGGCAACCAAGGCTATCGCCAGAACGGCACGGCGTGGTTCTACATCGGCCAGGACGACATTCCCTATCGCATTGCCGGCAAGTCCGGCACCGCGCAAGTGGTGGGGATACCCCAGGGCGAGGAATACGACGAGGAGGCGCTCGACGAGTTCGAGCGCAAACACGCGTGGTTCATCGCCTTCGCCCCGGCGGACGATCCCCGCATCGCGCTTTGCGTGCTGGTCGAGAACGGCGGCGGTGGCAGTTCCGTGGCGGCGCCGGTGGCGCGCACCGTGATCGATGCCTACCTGCTCGATGACACGGGCGAACTGCGGGAAGCGCCGGAGCAATGGATCGCCGCCGATTCGGCAGGCGGCGCCGTGCCAAGCGAAACGGTCGCGATACGATGAGTCGCGATTTCAGCCGCACCACCAATGTCGGTGCGGCGCGGTCAACCACTCGCAAGGCACCGCGCATTCGTGCCGATGGCTGGCTGCTGACGGGTCTCGTGGCGGTTTCCTGCTTCGGCCTCGTGGTCATGTACAGCGCCAGCGGTCGCGACATGGGGGCCGTTGTCGATCAGGCGACGAAGCTGGGGCTTGGTTTCCTGGCTCTCCTTGCTGTGGCGCATCTGCGACTGGAGTTGTTCCGGCGCTGGACGCCGGCGCTCTATGGCCTCGGCATCCTGCTTCTCGTTTGGGTGCTTTTCGACGGCGCCAGCGTCAAGGGTTCGCAGCGCTGGATCGATTGGCCGGGGCTATCGAGGTTCCAACCCTCGGAGATGATGAAGGTGGCCGTGCCGATGGGGCTTGCCTGGCTCATCGGTCGCCACACCCTGCCGCCACGCTTTCGCGACGTGGTGTGGGCAATGGCGATCATTGGCTTGCCGGCGCTGCTGATCGCACTGCAGCCGGACCTGGGCACGGCGGTGGTGGTGGCGGCAGGGGGGTTGGGCGTCATCTTTCTGGCCGGCATTCGCTGGCGCTGGATCGTCGCGGCTGTCCCGGCGGGGCTTGCCGCCTTGCCGGCGCTGTGGTTCGTGATGACGGACTATCAGCGCGGCCGGGTGCTGACGCTGTTCGACCCGGAGCGGGACCCGCAAGGAGCGGGCTGGAACATCATCCAGTCGAAAACGGCCATCGGCTCCGGCGGCTTCTTCGGCAAGGGGCTCGGCAACGGCACCCAGAGCCAGCTCGACTTCCTGCCGGAACGCGAGACCGACTTCATCATCGCGGTGATTGGCGAGGAGCTGGGGCTTCTTGGCGTAACGGTGGTGGTGCTGCTCTACCTTCTGGTGGTGGCGCGTTGCCTCTACATGGCCACGGAGGCGCGGGACAACTTCGGGCGCCTGTTCATCGGCGGCTTCACCCTCGTGTTCGCCATGTCGGCCTTTGTTAACATCGCGATGGTGTCGGGGCTCCTGCCGGTCGTGGGGCTGCCGCTGCCGCTCGTGAGCATGGGAGGCACTTCCATGCTGGTGGTGCTGGGAGCATTTGGCGTGGTGATGGCGATCCACGGAGCGGGGCAACGGGCACGCACGCGGCCACCGGGCTGAATGCAGTGTGAAGACAGGACCAAGATGACAAGCCGCAGCCAGATCTTGCCCGCAGCCCGGCCCTTGCACCGCTTTCCCCGATATGTTCTGACCAGGTTCATCGGCTTGCTCACCCTCCTCCGAAGAAGGCTGGCGCGTTCTTCGACTTCCGTCCAAGGGGGGCGCGATGCGCGTAGCGCAGGCCGTCCTCATCGCTCCCCCCTTCGAGGGGAGTCGGACAACCGAGGTTTTTTCGGCGGGGGGCGGGGCGCTGTCCGCCGCGCGAGCCGGTTTTCGACGCGGCTTCTGCTTGCCTGCGGTCTTGCGCCATGGCAGGGGGGGGCCGCGGCCGAGGGCTATCTCGAACGCGACGACGTTCGCGCCTACCTCGACACCATCGCCGCGCAGCACGGCTTCGACCGCGCCTGGCTCACTTCCGTCGTTGCCGATGCCGAGCACCAGGAGAGCGTCATCGCCGCCATCTCGCGGCCAGCGGAACGAGCCCTGGCATGGCATGAATACCGCGACATCTTCGTCACCGAGCGGCGCATCGCCGGAGGCGTTGACTTCTGGAACGCGAACGAGGCGGCGCTCGACGCCGCGGCCGAGCGCTACAAGGTGCCGCCGCACATCGTCGTCGCCGTCATCGGCGTCGAAACCAACTATGGCGGCAACACCGGCAGCTATCGGGTGCTCGATGCGCTGACGACCCTCGGCTTCGACTATCCGCGCCGAGCGGAGTTCTTCCGCGGCCAACTGACGCAGTTCCTGCTGCTGGTGCGCGAGGAGGGCATGGACAGCGGCGCCCTCAGGGGCTCCTATGCCGGGGCGATGGGGCTCGGCCAGTTCATCCCGTCGAGCTATCGCACCTTCGCCGTGGACTTCGACGATGACGGCGCCCGCGACATCTGGAACAGCCGCACCGACGCCATCGGCAGCGTGGCCAATTACCTCGCGGAGCACCATTGGCGGGGCGCGCCGGTGATCGTCTTCAAGGCAACCTCACCCCCTGACGGGATCGAGGAATGGGTCGATTCGAGCCTCAAGCCCGTCCGCACCGCCACCGACATGCGGCAACTCGGCATCGACGTGCCGGCGGCGGTAGCCGACGACGAGCCGGCAAGCCTGCATCGCTTCGAGGCGGCAGACGGCATTGAATACTGGGTGGGCCTTGGCGACTTCTACGTCATCACCCGCTACAACCACAGCCGCATGTATGCCCTGGCCGTGTTCCAGCTAGCCGAAGCAATTCGCGAGCGGCGCACCGGCACATGACCAAGGCCCCCGCGCGCGCACCCTCCGCAGAGGGAGGACCCTCCAACCTCCGCCACGCCGCGGGGCGCATCTCTGCGGAGGGAGGGCGTCTCGCCCTCCGACGCGCCGCAAGGCGCGTCAGCGACCCCAATGGCGCAACCGCACGATTTCCCCAACTGGAGCGCACAACCCTCCTCCCCCTCCTTCTCAGCGCCTGCATCAGCCAAGCGCCAGCCACCCTGCCAGGCCCGAAGTCAGCCGTCCCAGCTTCGGAACTGCCAGACGCCGCACCGGCCTTCCCACCATCGGGACTCGAACAACAGCCGAATCCCACCGTCACCCACGAAACCCCGCTGCCGTCCAAGAGCCGCCCATACGAGGTGTTCGGCGAACGCTACGAAGTGCTCGACAGTGCCGACGGCTATGTCGAAGAAGGGCTGGCGTCCTGGTACGGCACGCGCTTCGACGGCCTCGCCACGGCCACCGGCGAGACCTACGACATCTATGAACTCAGCGCCGCACACCGTTCGCTGCCGCTGCCTTGCTGGGCACGGGTGACGAATCTGGCCAACGGCAGGTCCACCATCGTCCGGGTGAACGACCGAGGCCCGTTTCATCCCGACCGCATCATCGATCTTTCCTACGCCGCCGCGGTCAAGCTCGGATTCGCGGACGCCGGCACCGCCCGGGTGCGGGTCGAGACGGTGACGCCGGCAGACTTCCTGCCGCGCCCGCCGCCACGCTACTTCGTCGAGGCGGGGCCATTCGTGGACTTCGCCAGCGCCGCCGGCAGTGCCGACGAAATCGCCGCCATCGCCGAAACCAAGGCGATGGTGGCACGGGCGCGAGACGCTTTCATGGTGCGAATCGGGCCGCTGCCGAACCGATCCGAGGCGGAAAGGCTCAAACTGGTGGTGGCCTTCCAGCGAGAATGGTCGCCGGTGGTGATCGAGCAGTGAGCAGCAGCAACTCATACGACTCATACGACTCATACGACTCATACGACTCATGCGACGCTTGAGTTCGAACAAGGAGGAGTAGTCGCCCATGCCGAGTCCGGCGCCCACACATTCGATCTGGGCGGGCCGCGCCCGCATCCATTCTTGCAGTTTCGTCCTCGCGGCAGCGTTGATGCCGCCCGCCAGCGCCCTGGCTGCGTCGCCGGCCATCGTCCCGGCCGCGCCTCCCGTGGCGGCGCGCAGCTACGTCATGGTGGATGCCGAGACGCTGCGCGTGCTGGCCGAGGGCGAGAGCCGGATGCCGTTGCCGCCGGCGAGCCTCACCAAGATCATGACGAGCTACGTGGCGGCGGTGGAGCTCGACGCTGGCCGCATCACCCTCGAAGACGAAGTGCCGGTGAGCGTCAATGCCTGGCGCACCGGCGGCTCCCGCATGTTCGTGCGCGAGGGCACGCGGGTGGCGCTCTCCGACCTCTTGCGAGGCATCATCATCCAGTCCGGCAACGACGCCAGCATGGCGGTGGCCGAGTACATCGGCGGCGCCGAAAGCTCCTTCGCCGACATGATGAACCAGCACGCCGCCGAGATCGGCATGACGGATTCCACCTTCCGCAATGCCACGGGTCTGCCCGACGACGAGCACCTCTCTTCCGCCTACGACATGGCGCTCCTGACTCGGGAACTGATCCGCCGCTACCCGGATCACTATGCGATCTATGCCGAGAAGTCCTTTACCTACGCGGACATAGAACAGTCGAACCGGAACCAGTTGCTGTGGTTGGACGACTCCGTGGACGGCGTCAAGACCGGCCTCACCGACGCCGCCGGCTTTTGCCTCGTGGCGTCGGCAGAACGCGGTGGGATGCGCCTGATCACCGCCGTGATGGGTACCGACAGCGCCGACATCCGCACGCGGGAGACGCAGAAGCTGCTGTCGTGGGGCTTCCGCTACTTCGAGACCGGGCGAATCTTCGGCGCCGACGACGTGCTGGCGACGCCGGAGGTCTGGTATGGCGAAGAGGAGACCCTGGAACTCGGTGTCGAGGAACTCCACGCCACTTTCCCGCGCGGGCGCCGGGAGGAGATAGAGACGGTCATCGACCTGCCACCGGTGCTCGAAGCGCCCATCGAGGCTGGCGCCGAAGTGGGCGAGCTGCGACTGGTGCTCGACGGCGAAACCCTGGCCACCGCACCGCTGCTGGCGCGTGCGTCCGCGCCGGAAGCCGGGTTCTTCTCCCGGGCGTGGGACGGCATTTACCTCTTCTTCCGGGACCTGATCGGTTGAGCCTGGGAGCCTTCAGCCGGGGAAGCATCCCCGACCGCTGACGCGTAAGGAAATGCCGGCAATTCCCCCATCGCTGGGGGGCCATGCAAGGGGGGGCAGGGAGCTTTGGTTGAAGGCGATGGCAGGACCTGCCCTTAGCCCGTCCTCAACGCACTGGCGCAACCAACCCACCCGAAAGACCCGGATGCAACCACCTCAATCCACCCCCCCTACCCTCCCCACCCCCCCACAACTGCACATCCGCGACTTGGGCCTCCGAGACTACGCGGAGGTCTTCCGCGCCATGCGCGAGTTCACCGATGCCCGCACCGCTGCTACGGTGGACGAGATCTGGTTCACCCAACATCCCCCCGTGTTCACGCAAGGCCAGGCCGGCAAGAGCGAGTTCATCCTCGCCCCCGGCGACATTCCCGTGGTGCAAAGCGACCGGGGCGGTCAGGTGACCTACCACGGCCCGGGTCAGATCGTCGGCTATCTGATGCTGGATCTCCGCCGCCTCGGCATCTCCGTGCGCGAACTCGTGGACGGCATCGAAAGCGCCATCGTTGCCGTTCTGGCGGACCATGGCATCGACGCCGTCGGCCGCCCCGACGCCCGCGGCGTCTATGTGGGCAACGACAAGATTGCCGCCCTGGGCCTGCGCATCCGCCACGGCTGCAGCTACCACGGCCTCGCCCTGAACGTGGACATGGACCTCGAACCCTATTCCCGCATCAATCCCTGCGGCCTGACCGACATCGGCATCACCATGATGTCCTCACTGTCACCGGGATGCACAGTGGCCACCGTCCAGCCCAGGCTGGCACGCGAGCTTGCAAGGCAATACGGCTTTGCCACCCCCGTTCCCATGGAGCCTTCAGCCGGGGAAGCGTCCCCAACCGCCGACGCGCAGGGAAGTGCCGCCAATTCCCCCATCGCCGGGGGCGTGCTTCCATGCAGGGAGCCTTCAGCCGGGGAAGCGTCCCCAACCGCCGACGCGCAGGGAAGTGCCGCCAATTCCCCCGTCGCCGGGGGCGTGCTTCCATGCAGGGAGCCTTCAGCCGGGGAAGCGTCCCCGACCGCCGACGCGCAGGGAAGTGCCGCCAATTCCCCCGTCGCCGGGGGCGTGCTTCCATGCAGGGAGCCTTCAGCCGGGGAAGCGTCCCCAACCGCCGACGCGCAGGGAAGTGCCGGCAATTCCCCCGTCGCCGGGGGCGTGCTTCCATGCAGGGAGCCTTCAGCCGGGGAAGCGTCCCCGACCGCCGACGCGCAGGGAAGTGCCGGCAATTCCCCCGTCGCCGGGGGCGTGCTTCCATGCATGGAGCCTTCAGCCGGGGAAGCGTCCCCGACCGCCGACGCGCAGGGAAGTGCCGGCAATTCCCCCATCGCCGGGGGCGTGCTTCCATGCAAGTGAGCAGGAATGTCGGCGCTCCCGCCGAGCAGACATGCCGACACCAGCCATGCTCGTTTACGATGCACGACATGGAAGAACGTCGGGAAATCGTCGCTGTGCGGAACGTGCTTGCATCGCGCGAGGACATCGAGCTCGGTTTCGTGTTCGGCTCGTTTGCCCAGGGAACCGAGACGGCCCGCAGCGACATCGACGTGGGCGTTGCCGCATCGCGACCATGGACGGCCAGTCAGCGCCTGGATCTTCTTGACGCGCTGGCCGACTCGACAGGACGCACCGTGGATCTTGTGGACCTGCGACTCGCTGGCCCCCTGCTCCTGACCGAGGCACTTACCAAGGGCTTCTGCCTGATCCGCCGGCGACCGGCAACCCTTGCAGAACTGATGGTCAAAATGTGGGGCCTCAACGCCGACTACATGCCCTTGGTGCAACGCATCCAGTCCATCCGACGCGAGAGATTCCTCCATGGATAGAGGGGTCTTGAACGCCAAGCTCGAATCCTTGCGTCGATGCATGGCAAGGGTGGAGGCCACCGTGCCGCCGACCCCTGAGCTCTTGGCAGAGGACATCAACGCTCAAGACGTCGTGAGCCTCAATCTCGTGCGCGCCGTCCAAGTCTGCGTTGACATCGCCGCGCATCTTGTTGCCGATCGCGAGTGTGCGGTTCCCGACACGATGGCCGGCTGCTTCGATGCCTTGTCTCGCCTTGGCATACTGTCGCCGTCCATCGCCGCCCGGATGAGGCGCGCCGTTGGCTTCCGGAACCTGTCGGTGCATGCCTACGACATGATGGACTGGGGCCTCGTCCATGCCATCGCCACTGGTCGTTTGGACGACTTCGCGGAGTTCGCTCGATCAGTGCAAGCCTGCCTCGACTAGCAGCCTGTCGGACTTCGGACGGCGCAGGCTGGTCGAATGCCGACAGGGTGACAGGACGGCCTGGGCTGGGGCAGGAAGCGTTGCCGAAAGGCAACGGTTCCTGTGGCGCTGGCAGCCTGTCGGACTTTGGCGCGGCAGGCGTGCGCGGAAGGGGCTTGGCGCCCGCTTGAACGATGCCCCCTGTGGCTGTTCGGATGGGTCGTTGCCGCTGAAGCGGGGGTCGCATCCCGCCATCGGCCGCCGATGGGGGTCCAGAGGCCCTTTCCGACACCCCTGCAGCGGCCTCCAACACGCCGAGTTCGCCCCCCATGACCCCGTCAGGCCAACATCAGCCTGTGCAGGCGTCGGCAGCTGCAGGCCAGCGTCACCAGCGTCCACTCGCCCTCCACCTTCTCGACGCCTCGCAGCGGGAACTGCCGAAAGCCCATCGCCTGCTTCACGATCCCGAACGCCGGCTCCACCGCATGCCTGCGCAAGCGGCAGTGCGCCCGGTTCTCCGGCAGCTCCATCCTCTCCCGCATCGCCTTGATCCACTCCGCCCGAGGCTCCTTCGCCGGCTCCGGCCGAAAGTCGTGCCGGCGCCGTCCACCTTCCGCCCCGGTCGCCACCAGCACCTCCACGCCGCGCCCTTCCAGCTGCAACACCTCGCTGCCCGTCGCGCAGCCGCTGTCCGCCAGCACCCGATCCGCCGCGCCCAACGCCGCCGGAATCGCCGCCACGTCCGCCACCAGCTCGTTGCGGTCGCTCGCGCTCACGCTCACCCGAGAACCCGGCGCCAGCCGACTGCCGTCCGCGTCCACCGCCGCCTGGGCGTTGCACGCCTGGCGGCACTCATGGTGCCCGCTCTTGCGCATCAGCGAACTGTCGGCGTCCGTCAGGTTGATCCGCTCCTCGTCCCGCGGCTCCTCTGCAGGCGCCTTGATCGGCCTCCCCTTGCGCGAGCCCTCGCGCTGCTCCCGAGCCTCCACCTTGCGCTCGCACTCCGCGCGTTCCGAGTCCGCGCGCGCCTTCGCCCGACGCTCCAGCTCCGCACAGGCCTTGTCCAGCTTCGCCTTCGGCGTCTCCCGTCGCTTCAACTCCTCCGGCAGACCCTGCGGCTCCGACGCGGCGTCCGCGTCGTCCCGCTCCGCCCGATCCAGCAAGCCCTCGATCTCGACCCGCAACCGCTCGCGCAACTCCCCCGCGCGGTCGTGGCGGATGCCGTTGCGCCTGTTCGCGTTCGCGTCCACCTTCGTGCCGTCCACGCTCGCCGTCCCGACACGCAGCGGCTTCGGTTCCTTCGCCAGCGGCAGCACCTCCGGGAACGCCGCCGAGACCGCCTCGAAGCTGTTGCGCCGAAACGTGCAGATCGTGTCGTGGTCCGGGTGACAGTTCGCCGCCACGTGCCGAACCCCGATGTCCCGATGCGTCGCGCGCTCGATCCGGCGCGAGCCGAAGATCCCGTTGGCATGGCAGCAAATCAGCAGCGCCAGCATCGTCCGCGGGTGGCACTGCGCCGACCCCGTGCCGCGCTCGTTCACCTGGAACGAATCCATCGGAACCCGCTCCACCGCCTCCAGCACAAAATGCGCCAGGTCGTCGGCCGGCAGCCAGTCCCGCATGTCCGGCGGCAGCAGAAAAGGCTGCGATCGGTCCCGCTGCAGGAACTTCGGCATCTGCCCGCAACCCCATCGACTCCGAAGACGCCATTGTAAAATCTGCGCCCCAAGTCCGACAGGCTGCTAGCCAGGAGATAAGCGCCGTATAGACGTCTGTAGGCTTGCATGGAAGCACGCCCCCGGCGATGGGGGAGTTGCCGGCACTTCCCTGCGCGCCACCTTGCCGGGGACAGCCTCGAACTGCTCGACCTCACACCCGCGAAGGCCGACGCCTACCTCCGCTCGCGCGCCGCCGATCTCGGCCAGAAGGCCCTCGACGGGCACCGGCAGGCGCTCCAGAAGCTCCTGATCCATGTCCGCGGGTCGCTGCCCGACGGCGGCAAGCTGACCATCGTCCGCTCGCTCAAGCCGACACGCAAAGGCGGGCGGGCCTACGCCGCACACCAGGTCCCGATGGTCGCCGCCCGGCAGACGGCGCCCAACGCGCTCGCCACCCTGATCGCCCACGCGGCCGGGCTGCGCGCGCACGAACTGCTGACGCTCGCGCGGCCCGCCGAGCAGCCTCCCGACGTCAGGCCCGCACGCCCGGAGAAATTCGACGGCCGGCCGGGAACCGACTACACCGTTGTCGGCAAGGGCGGCCTCACGCGCCTCGTCCGCGTTCCGGACGATCTGGCAGAGCGCCTCGAGGAGCGCCGCCTCGACCGCCCGGCGCCCGTCACCGACCGCGGCATCCGCTACGTGTCCCGGTACGACGTCGGCGGCGGCGAGGCGTGGAGCCGCAGCTTCTCCCGCGCCTCGCACGGCGCGCTCGGCTGGAGCCGCGGCGCCCACGGTGTTCGCCACGGCTATGCCCAGGAGCGCATGGCCGAACTGCAGCGCCACCTCGTCTACGACGACGCGCTGGAGGTCGTCAGTCAGGAGCTTGGGCATTTCCGCCCGCTTATCACCGAGGAATATCTGAGGTGAGCCGCCGCCTGACGCTACACCTGACGGCGCGCCACAACGCGGCCCTCGACCGGATCCTGGGCGGCGACGACAGCCACGACAACAACCAGAGACGACGCGCGGTCGAACAGCTCATCCTCGACGGTGCGCGCGAACCGGGGGATCGGGTCGGCGCGCAGAACACTACCGCCGTCGAGCCTCCCGGCGCCACGGACGGGTCCGCCGCCCGGAACGACACCGAAAGCACCGTCAGGCTGATCGACCGCCTGAAGGCTTCCCGCGACCAGTACCGGGATCTCGCCGTGCGCGCCGAGGCCGCCCTCCTGGGCGTGCCGGTGCGCGACGACCACGGCAGCATCGAACGCCGCCTCGAACGGGCGCTCCGGGACAAGGGCTTCGAGATGCCCGCCGCGACGCATCCGCGCCGACCCGCGGATCGACCGCCCGCCGGGAGTCGCCGCAGGGGAGGCCGGCAGGCCGTGTTCGTCCTCTTCCTGATCGTCGCCCTGATCGCGGGAGCGGTCCTGCTGGCCCTGAACGCCCACGAGCGCGTCGAGGGCCTCCTGCTCTTCGACAAGGCCACCGGCGCCACCGTCCTCGAAGGCTGGGCGATCCTCGCCCAGCACTCGGTCATCGCCGGCATCCTCGCCACCGTGGTGTTCCTGCTGGCGCTCGCCATCGGCCTCTCCACCTCCGAACTGCACATCCGCGCCGCGCTCCGCCTCCGTCGGGAATGGCTCGACCGCCGGTACCGCGACGACCAGCTCGGCGTCGCCCGCGACGACTGCCGGCGCCTCCGGAAGCAGCTCGCGGACGCCCAGCGGCAACTGGTCGCCGTCAAGGGCCAGCGCGCCGGGTTCCGGCGTTCCCTGCGCCAGGTCACGCGGGAGCGCGACCGCGCGCTGAAGGCTGCCGCGGCACGCGAGCCGCCCAGTTCCGCGCCGTCCGACGCCGACTAGCCGCGACCGTCGCCCTAAACGCGGCATCCCGCTCCCAGCCATCAGGCCGCGACATCGTCGTGAAACGTGCGCAGCTCCTCGGCGCACCTGTTTGCCAAGCGCTCGGCACGTCTGTACAGTCCGCGCCAACCATCAAAACCGCTCCTCATCGAGGGTCGTCAGACGCTGGGATCTGCAACCCGGACATGGAGTCCCCCGCCAGGCAGAACAACGGGGAGAAGTTCCGAACGGAACCATCGATTCACAGCACGCCGCGGGTGATCCAGCGGCCTGCATCGAATCGCCAGCGACCCCGGCTGACCAGAACGGGAGACGGCCCCACAAGGGCCGGCGATTGCGGCAGACCGCAGGTAACCCAGCGGTTCGCTTCGATCCACAGCACCCCGGCTGACCAAAACGGGAGGCGCCCACAAGGCGTTGCAGACGTTCCACTGGCCAAAGGGAACCGCCGCCCGCGACAAGGGCAAGCGCGAGAGCAGTGCCGGCGCCGGCCGCAAGGACGAAACAGGGTGCGAACAGGATGACCGGATTGGTACCCGCGATTCCGCTCAGCACCGACCGATCGCAAGCATCGGTCGAATGCGAGGTCTTTCTTACAACCCTACTGCCGACGCTTGCACCGCCCTTAGGGGCGACGGTGCGGCTCTCCATTGCTAGAATCATGTTGACGCCACAGACGGCCATTCGTCCCCATGCCCGTGAGACAACCACAACCCACCCGGAAGCAGGCCGACACGCTCATAGGCATCGACGAATCCGAACTCTGGGCCATGGCGGACGCGCTCCGCGGCTCCACGGACGCCGCCGAGTACAAGCACGTCGTGCTCGGCCTCATCTTCCTCAAGTACATCTCGGATGCCTTCGAGGAGCGCCATGCCGCCGTGCTCGACGAGTGGGGGCGGGAAGCGGCTGAAGACCCCGACGAATACACCGCCGAGAACATCTTCTGGGTTCCGCCGGAAGCACGGTGGGCCCATCTCAAGGCGCAGGCCAGACAGTCCACGATCGGCCAGCTGGTAGACGACGCCATGGCCGGCGTCGAGCGCGACAACCCCGCGCTTCGCAACGTTCTGCCCAAGGACTACGCCCGCCCTGCAATGGACAAGCAGCGCCTCGGTCAGCTGATCGACATGATCGGCAACATCGCGGTCGGAGACGAGGCCGCCCGTACCAACGACGTCCTCGGCCGCGTCTACGAGTACTTCCTCGGACAGTTTGCCGGTGCCGAAGGCAAGAAAGGCGGCGAGTTCTACACGCCGCGCTGCGTCGTCAGGCTCCTGGTCGAGATGCTGGAACCGTACTCCGGCCGCGTCTACGACCCCTGCTGCGGTTCCTCAGGGATGTTCGTGCAATCCGTGGAGTTCATCGATGCGCACGCCAGCGGAAACGGAAACGGCGGCAAGGCTCGTGGAGACATCTCCATCTACGGCCAGGAGTCCAACTACACGACATGGCGTCTCGCCCGGATGAACCTCGCCATCCGCGGGATCGAGGGACAGATCGCCCACGGCGACAGCTTCCACAACGACCGCCATCCAGACCTGCGGGCTGATTTCATCCTCGCCAATCCGCCCTTCAACGTGAAGGACTGGGGCGGCGAACGGCTGGCGGACGACAAGCGATGGCAGTACGGCATGCCGCCAAGGAACAACGCCAACTTCGGCTGGGTGCAGCACATCGTGCACCACCTCGCACCACGCGGCACGGCTGGGTTCGTGCTCGCCAACGGGTCCATGTCGTCGAACCAGTCCGGCGAGGGCGAGATACGCCGCAACCTGATCGAGGCCGATCTGGTGGACTGCATGGTCGCACTGCCGGGCCAACTCTTCTACTCCACGCAGATTCCAGCGTGTCTGTGGTTCCTCTCTCGGGACCGAAGCGGCGGGACCCACCGCGACAGGCATGGCGAGACGCTGTTCGTCGATGCCCGCGAACTCGGCAGCATGGTGGATCGAACGCACCGGGAATTGACCGCCGATGACATCGGCCGGATCGCGGACACCTACCACCGCTGGCGCAGCGTCGACGGCGACTACGAGGACGAACCTGGGTTCTGCGGGAGCGTGCCGCTCGACGAATTGCGCCGCCACGACCACGTGCTGACGCCGGGGCGCTACGTGGGCGCGGCGCCTGTCGAAGACGACGGAGAGCCTTTCGCCGACAAGATGCAGCGCCTCGTCGCCGAATTACACGATCAGCAGGCGGAGGGTGCTCGCCTGGACGCGGCCATCTCGAAGAATCTCAACGGGCTCGGGTCGCTGCGCCCGGCGCCTCGAAGCGATGACGCCGGGCGCTGCGAGATGGTCACCGTCCGCGATGCCGTTCGCGCGCTCGAGAGGGATGGCCGGCGGAAGGTTCGCACGCGCGGAAGTCATCGCCAGTACCGGCATCCGACCAAGCCCGGCACGGTCACCGTTGCGGGCAACCTGGGCGACGACCTCGCCCGCGGAACATGGGGCAGCATCAAGCGGCAAGCTGGGTTGACGGACTGAGGAAGCAGCATGAAATACGCCATCGTTATCGAGCAGACACCGCGGAACTTCTCCGCCTACGCGCCCGACCTCCCCGGTTGCGTCGCGACCGGCGCCACGCGGGACGAGGCGGTTCGCGAGATGCGCACCGCCATCGCGTTCCATGTCGAAGGCCTGCAAGAACACAGTGAGCCGGTGCCGGCTCCACGTTGCACTACGGCAGTGGTCGACGTGGCGGCGACCAACTGACACCGCGCGACCCGACTTCACCATGGCCGTCTAACCCGCTCATGCCAACACAAAGGACTACGTGATTGATGTGCGACGAACTGCTGGCTAACAACACCGTGAGAGACATGCTTCCAGTAATCGCGGCGTTGGCCGCGTCCCTGATCACGGGCTTGCTAGCCCTCGCCGCGGCGCGAGCAAGCATGAGGGCGACGCGCTCCGACCGCGTATGGGATGCCCGAAGAGAAGGCTACACGGCGATTCTCACGCGGCTGAAGGAAGCCTCCGTAAGAGCTTCCGTCGTGGACGACGGCTACAACAGCGGGGACTACGGTCAAGGGCCGCACCACTACTTCGAGTCCCCGCACGTGCCGACGAAGAGAAGGCCGCTGGCGACGCTTGGCGAAACTGTCGCTCGGCTTTCGACACGAGTTGGCTCGTGCTGTCCGACGACTTTCTCGCTCGTTCGGAACGGCTATTCGAGTCTCTGCCAACCAGGTACGACAATGATTCGCCACCTGAAGACTCGGCGAGATGGGCGCAGGCGCTTCGCGACGGCTACCGCGACCTGCTCGGGATTGCCAGAGGCGAGTTCGCGTCTTCGCAATCGTGATGCGAGCCGCCGGTTTCGGTGCTCCTTGGGTCGCTTGGTGTTGGACTGCTCGACGCCGGATCGGCGGCTTTCCAATAAAGACCTGCGGCGGTGTGGATCTCGAAGGGCCGACCAGTGGACCAGTGCCGTGGCTCCGCCGGACGCGGACGCTTGACGCTTGACGTCCCGCACGACGACACAAAGTCTCGTCTCCAGAGCAGTATGAGAAGCAGTAACCGCGCTGGACATCCGCATCAAAATTTAGTTAAATCAGTGAGTTGACGGCAGCGCGTCTCGGACCAGTGGGCCGTGTCGCAGCTGGCGGTGCGGATGCGGGAGATGCTCAGTCTGTCGGCGAGCGTGTCGAAGCGGCGCATGCAGGCGGACGGCTACACGATGTCCCAGTTCGAGGGACGGTGCGGCGAAGCGCTGCAGTTTCGCGAAGCGAAAATCTGCGTGAAGCACACGCCACCACGGAATCGGAAGTGCCGACATGGACATCGACGAATCGAGTGCTTTCCGTTGGAGGAGGGCATCCTGCCGACGCGCCCAGAGAGGCTCTTACTCCGTCGCGGAGCAGGTGGGGCAGCCCGGGTCCTTTGGCAGACGGAGCTTGCGCCATTCCATGCGCAGGGCGTCGAGGTAGAGGACGTAGCCGGCCAGCGTTTCTCCCACGCCGGTGACGAGCTTCATCGCTTCCATGGCCTGGATGCAGCCGATGATTCCCACCACCGGTGCGGCGACACCGTTCTCGGCGCAGTTCAGGGCTTCGTCAGCGCCGTCGCGGTAGAGGCAGCGGTAGCAGGGGGCGTCCTGCCGGCGTGGGTCGAATACGGCCACCTGGCCTTCCATGCGGATGGCGGCGCCGGACACCAGGGGGGTTTTCGCGGCGACGCAGGCGTCGTTGATGGCATAGCGGACGAGGAAGTTGTCGGTGGCGTCGAGCACCACGTCCACTTCGCTGGCCAGTCGCACAAGTTCGCCGTGGTCGAGCTTGCGCGGGATGGTGCGGACCCTGGCTTGCGGGTTGAGACTGGCGATGCGGTCGGCGGCAGACGCCACCTTGGCGCTGTCGATGGCGGCTTCCGTGTGGATGATCTGGCGTTGCAGGTTGGATGCGTCCACGACATCGTGGTCCACCAGCGTGAGGGAACCGAAGCCGCAGGCGGCGAGATAGAACGCGGCAGGGGAGCCGAGACCGCCGAGGCCAATGATGGCCGCGCTCCCGCCGAGGAGGGCTTCCTGACCGGCAACGTCGATCTCCGGCAGCATGATCTGGCGGCTGTAGCGCAGCAGTTCGTCGTCGTTCATGCCCTTCTCCACGCCCTCGCGCGACCACAGGTGACCCGGTCGCGCCCTGCCAGATCCTGAATGCAGGCAATGTCCTGCAGCCCGGCTTCCTCGAACAGCGCCGCCACCGCGCTGGCCTGATCGAAGCCGTGTTCGAGCACCAGCCAGCCGCCGCCGTTCAAGTGCCTGGGTGCGGCGCGGACGATGTGGGCGATGGTGGCGAGGCCGCCGACCAATGCATGGCATGGCTCGAAGCGAAGGTCGCCTTCGGTCAGGTGCGGATCGTCCGGTTCGATGTAGGGCGGATTGGTGACAACCGCGTCGAAGGCCTCGGCCACCCCGCAGAATGCGTTCGCCAGGCGGGTTTGCACATCGAGGCACAACGCCTCGGCGTTGTGCCTCGCAACGCCGAGGCAATCCGGATCGATGTCGGTGGCGAGCACTCGTGCATCCGGCCGCTCGCCCTTGATGGCAAGTGCGATGCACCCCGAACCGGTGCCCAGATCAAGCACGCTCGCCCCGTCGCCGATGCGTTCCAGCGCAGCCTCCACCAATGTCTCCGTATCGGCGCGCGGAATGAGAACGCGAGGGTCCACCGCAACATCGAACCCCCAGAATCCGCGCCGGCCGACGATGTATGCGACCGGTTCGCCGTCCGCCCGCCGCCGAACCCAGTCGGCAAGCCGGTGGCCATTGGCGAGGGCGACCGGCCTTTCCGGGAACGCATGCAGGTGGGCACGGCTCACGCCCAACGCAGCGACGGCGAGCGCATCGGCATCCACCCGCGACAGGTGCCGGCGAGCGAATGCCGCACACCCGCCAACGGTCGCCAGAGAATCTCCCATCAAGTCCACTGGCGCGGCCTGCCTTCCGAGGACAGGCGCGCCTGTCGGCGCGAGCGAGGGCTTCGATGTCCTCGCCCCGGGGGGCCTCGCCTGCGGCGCATGGGCGCGCCCTTCGGGCGCGTCGGCGAGATGCCCTCGCTCCGGAGAGTACGGCCACGAAGCGTCTTTCCCGCCTGGAGAGCGCGGGCCCTTCCCGTCACTCCTCCCTCGGGGGAGTCGAAAAAGCCAGGCTTCTTCGGAGGGAGGGCATCTTGCCCTCCATGCGCGCCGCAAGGCGCGTCAACATGCATGTGCGGGGTCGATCTCCCCAGGAAACCCATCACACCCCCCTCCCCATCACACCCCCTCCCCCATCGCCCGCAGGGCGTCTGCCTGGCGTTCCTGCCGGAGCGGGACGATCAATTGGTCCAGTTCCCCCGACATCACATCGGCCAGCGAATGCAGGGTCAGGTTGATGCGGTGGTCGGTGACTCGGCCCTGGGGAAAGTTGTAGGTGCGAATCTTCTCGGAGCGGTCGCCGGAACCCACCTGCGCCCGGCGTTCGGCGGCCTGTTCCGACTTCTGCCGTTCCCGCGCCGCGTCGAGCAACCGGGCCCGCAAGAGCTGCATGGCGCGGGCGCGGTTCTTGAGTTGCGAGCGCTCGTCCTGACACTCCACCACGATGCCGGTGGGCAAGTGGGTGAGGCGCACCGCCGAGTCGGTCTTGTTGACGTGCTGGCCGCCGGCGCCGGAGGCACGAAAGGTGTCCACCCGAAGCTCATCGCGACCGATCCCCACTTCCGTCACCTCATCCACCTCCGGCAACACCGCCACCGTGCAGGCGGAGGTGTGGATGCGGCCCTTCGCCTCGGTTTCCGGCACCCGCTGCACCCGATGGATGCCCGACTCGAAACGCAGGCTGCCGAACACCGCCTGGCCCTCGACGCCGAGCACCACCTCGCGAAAGCCGCCCTGCTCGCCGGCGCTCTCGGAGAGGGGGCGCACCCGCCAGCCGCGCGCATCCGCGTAGCGGGCATACATGCGATAGAGGTCGCCGGCGAACAGAGCCGCCTCGTTGCCACCCGTGCCTGCGCGGATTTCCAGAAACACGTTGCTGTCGTCGAGTTCGTCCCTAGGGATCAGCAGCGTCTTCAGTTCGGTGGCCGTGGCGAGCATCCTGTCGCCAAGCTCGGCGATGTCTTCGCGGGCGAGCAGGCGCAGCTCCTCGTCTGCATCGTCGGCAAGGCTCCGCGCCTCGGCGAGTTCCTCTTCCAGCCGACGATAGGCAGCAAAGGCCTGCACCACCGGCGTCCGCTCCGAGAACTCTCGTGACAGCGCCGTGAACCGTTGCCGGTCCGCGACCACTTCGGCTTCGCCCAGAAGGTGGGCGAGCTCTTCCTGGCGTTCGTCCAGTTCCCCGAGCTTGCGCCGCAGGGAGTCGGCGAGAGCCGGCGTCGTCTCGCGCCCCGGTGTGCTGCGGTTTTGGGGGGCTTTCATGGCCGGGGCCGTGGCGGGGCGTGGGAGAGGCCTCGATCAAGCTCCTCGCCCTTTCGGAGGGGGGCGCCCCGCACCGAGGCCATCTGATCAGGGCCCATCAGGAAGAGTAGTGCTCGCGCAGCCACGCGAGCACCGCTTCGTCCTCGTGTGCGCTGGCCTGGCGGATGGCCACCGTGGGCCGGTGCAGGAGCTTGTTGGTAAGGTCGGCGGCCAGCCGTTCCATGATCTGGTCGGGTTCGTGACCCGCATCGAGCCGCCGCCGTGCCGCCACCAGCGCCGCATCGCGCAGCTCCTGCGCCTCGGCGCGATATTGCCGCAGCACCGCCTGACCATCCCGCATCCGGCGCGCGCGGGCGTAGTCGGAGGCCCCTTGCGCCGCCAGCTGCTCCGCCTCGGCGGCGGCGTTCTCGCGATTGGCGAGGTTCTCGCCGATGATCCCGGTCAGGTCGTCGATGGAATAGAGATGCACATCCGAGAGCTCGCCCACCTCCGGCTCGATGTCCCGTGGCACGGCGATGTCCACCATGAACATCGGGCCGTGGCGGCGCCGCTTGACGGCTCGCTCCACCGTGCCCTTGCCGATCACCGGCCGGGGGCTCGCGGTGGAACTGACCACGATGTCGAATTCGGCAAGGCGGTCGGCAACGCTGGTGAGGGGCATGGCATCGCCGCCCAACCGCGACGCCAGGGCGGCCGCTCGCCCGAGCGTGCGATTGGCGACGCTGATCGCCGTGATGCCGGCGCGCTGCATGTGCTGCGCCACCAAGTCGATGGTTTCGCCGGCGCCGATCAGGAGCGCTCGGGCGGCGCCGAGGTCGGCAAAGATGCGCCGCGCCAGGGCGACGGCGGCGTAGGCGACGGAGACCGGGTTGCGGCCGATGGCGGTTTCGGTGCGCACGCGCTTGGCGACGCGCAGGCTGGTCTCCACCATGAAGCCGAGTTCCGAACCCACCGTGCCGGTCTCGCGCGCGCTCTCGTAGGCGACCTTCACCTGGCCCATGATCTGCGGCTCGCCAAGCACTTGCGAGTCAAGCCCGGAAGCCACCCGCATCATGTGCCAGGCCGCTTGCTCGTCGTGATGGACATAGGCAACGCGCCGCAGCCGCTCGGCTTCGATGCCGCAGGTGTCGGCCAGCCAGCGTCCCACGCGGGGCAGTGGCGCAGGGGCGTGGCCGTTGCCGACGGGGGAAGCGTTGCCGTTGGTTGCGGGGATGCGAACCTCGGCGGCAGCCTCGCTAAGGACGCAGTAGATTTCCGTGCGGTTGCAGGTGGAGAGGATGACGGCTTCCGTGATGTCCGGGGCGCTGCCGCGGAGCGCCGTCAACGCGGCCGGCAGGTCCGCCTCCGCGAACGCCACGCGTTCGCGCAGGTCGATCTGGGCGGTGCGATGATTCAGGCCAAACGCCAGAATGGGCATGGGCGCAATGACAGTGGGAGCCGAACGGCTCGAGTCCAACGTGAACGGGCATCATAGCATTGTGACGACAACGGCTTGGGCGATGGGCGGCGCTTCGGCAACGCGTTCAGGGGGAGGGCGCTTCCCTTCCCGGATGGCCTGGACATGGCTGGTGTGCCTGGTCGGCGGCGTCTTGACCGGCTGTGCCATGCGGGCGCCCGTGCCGGATGGTGGCGCCGAGGATCCAGTCTTTCGCGTGGAGGGCAGGATCAGCGTGCGGGGCGGCGCCGGCGCCGTGTCGGCGTCGTTCGTCTGGTGGCAGCGCCGCGGCGCCTACGAGGTCGAGTTCTGGGGGCCGCTTGGGAGTCGGCGCACGCGAATTCAAGGCGATGAAGGGTCCCTCGCCATCGTCGATGCGACCGGCAAGCGTCTTGTTGGCGCCGATCCGGAAACGCTCATGCAGCGTGAATTGGGGTGGTCGGCGCCCGTGGCCGTGCTGTCACATTGGATTCAGGGCACACCGTCACCCGCCCTGCCCTGGCAGATGGCAATGCGCGACGAGGCCGGTCGCTTGGCGACGTTCAATCAGGCTGGCTGGCAGGTGGAGGTGCTCGCGTGGAGCGACGAAGCGATGCCGGCGCGCATCCGCGCTCGACGCGGCAGCGACCGCATCGTGATAGCTTGCCGGAACTGGCGTTTCGGCGACGGGGTGGCGCGGGCGCATGACGGCAACTCGCAGGGGCTCTGACCGGGTGCATGGGCGCGGAGCCCCCCCTCCGAAAAGCGCGCGCGCGCTCCGCGTCCGAAGGGGCGCGCATCGCCCTCCCCTCAAGGAGGACGTGACAGGAGGAGGCGATCTCCTGGCGCCGCTTCGCGGCGCTCTGGCGCTTGTCGCTGGCGTCTTGCTCTCCTCTTGCGCCGAGGTCGGCTATGCGGTGCTGCGATGTCGGCGGAGAAGTCGGGCAGGGAACGCCTGGCGGGCGCCCGGGAAGGGCGCGAGCGTCTTCGGCAGCAGGTCGCGCGCGGCGATGCGGCGCGCCTCGATGCGCCCGCGCGTCCGGGCGAATCGGACGCACCTCCACCTCCCGCGCGACCGCTTCGCGCTTGTCGAATCCCGCCGACATGCGGCCCGTTGCACACCAGCCGCCGCCGAAAAAGCCAGTGCCTTTCGTCCCGATCCCTCCAATCACCGCCTTCCGGCTAGCGTGGCCCTGGGGCGGTGGCGGGAGGCGCGGGAGGCGGTAGAAGTTGACGATAGTGTGTTAAGTGCGTCTAATCGCGCAACCGCGCCGTAGGCAGACCAAGGATGGCAGACTCCACTCAACCCAGTGCGATCGACGATTGGGCGGTGGTGGATGTGTTCTGCGGCGCTGGCGGCCTGAGTCATGGCTTTCGCCGCGTGGGGTTCCGGGTGGCTGCTGGAATTGACGCGGACAGCACATGCAAGCACGCGTTCGAGGCCAACAACGACGCCCGTTTCGTCGGCAAGTCGATCGACGCGGTTAGCGGTGCGACTCTGGCACGTCTGTACCCGAAGGGATCCCGGCGCGTCTTGATCGGATGCGCGCCATGCGCGCCGTTTTCAGCGTATACGCCAGAGGCAAAGAAGCGACGTACGGACAAGTGGGGGCTGGTCGATGTCTTCGCCGACCGGATATTGTCGGTGCGACCAGAGATCGTGTCGATGGAGAACGTGCCGCGGCTGGCGTCGTTCGATAAGGGACGTGTCATGGATCGTTTCGTCAGGAGGCTTGAGGAGGAAGAGTACGAAGTCAGTATTAGGATCGTGGACTGTACCAAGTACGGCGTACCGCAGCGCAGGCGCCGGTTCGTGCTGCTGGCGTCCCAGCTCGGAAAGCTTGAGTTGGAGCCACCGGACGCGGAGCGGAACGAGCCAACGGTGAGGGACGCGATCGGCGGAATGCCAGCGATCGGGCACGGGCAGGTCGATCCCGACGACCCGCTACACGCCGCGCCCCGGCTGTCGGAGCGGAACCTGGAAAGAATCCGGGCGTCCGTACCAGGCGGTAGCTGGGAGCATTGGCCGAAGAGGCTAGTGGCAGAATGCCACAAGAGGGCGGCGGGTCGATGGTACCGCAACGTATACGGGCGGATGGAGTGGGACGAGCCGGCGCATACGATCACAACCGGTTGTTTCAGTTTCGGGCGAGGACGCTTCGGACACCCCACTCAGGACCGGGCGATCTCCCTGCGGGAAGCAGCGATGCTGCAGACATTCCCGAGGGGGTACGAGTTCGTGGGAGAGAACGACCCGGTGTACTTTGAGAGGGTTGGCAGGCAGATAGGAAACGCAGTTCCGGTGGCGCTCGCAGAGGCGATCGCCCAGAGCATCGCCAAACACATCGAGAAGAGCGCCAATACAACGCACTAGGAGCGGGTTGGATGGAAGAGAACGCCAGTGAAGGTACGTCCGAGGTGGGGGAGCGAGAGGCAGAACCGAAGTACCGGATGACGGTGAGTCTGAACGTGCTCCACCATCTGGGGATAGGACTTTACAGCAATGTCCCGGCAGTGCTTTCGGAGCTGGTTGCGAACGCTTGGGATGCGGACGCCAACGAGGTGGAAGTCAGCATCGATCCTAGCGGCCATATTGTCGTGGCGGACGATGGGCACGGGATGACGCTTGATGACATCAACGAGCGATTCCTTAAAGTCGGTTATCGGCGACGGTTGAAGTCCGCGATTAGTCCGGGAGGCCGGGCGGTCATGGGGCGGAAGGGGATTGGCAAGTTGTCCTCGTTCTCGATCGCGAACATCGTGGAAGTGCACAGCTTTCGGGAGGCAGAGTGCAATGCGCTTCGGATGAACCGTACGGACATCGAGGAACAAATCAAAGACGAGAACAGCGGGGAATACCACCCAGTCGACGTGGACCCACAGATGAATGGGCTCGATCACGGTACGCGGATCGTGTTACGGGAACTGGACAAGAGCGTATCGAGAACCGCGCCGTATCTTCGCAGACGTTTGGCGCGCCGGTTCAGCATCATTGGACCGAGAAACGGGTTCAAAGTGTCGGTGAACGACGAGGAGATCACATCAAAGGACCGCGATTTCTACAACAAGCTGGAGTTCTTGTGGAGTTTCGGCAAGCCAACCGATGCGGCCAAGGTCGGGGGCCTCAAAAAGCGCAGCGAATTGAATTCGACTGTGACCGTGCCGAGCGAGGACGGCGAAGAAGCAGAGACGCACGAGGTATGGGGCTGGATTGGGACAGTTGACCGCCCCGACTCGCTGGACGATGTCAACAACTCGATAGTATTGCTCGCGCGGGGCAAGCTGGTGCACGAGAATTTACTGCCGGAGTTCAAGGAAGCCGGGATGTACGCGCAGTACGTGGTTGGTGAGATCAACGCGGACTTCCTTGATGGTGAGGGTAAGGACATCGTGACGAGCGATCGGCAGAGCGTTAAGGAGGAGGACAGCCGATACCGTGCTCTGTGTGGTTACGTCCAGGGAATACTGAAAACAATAAAGAACGAATGGACCGCCTTGAGGGTAGAGGAAGGGACTAAGCGGGCGCTCACGTACCCGTCCGTGGAGAAGTGGTACAAGAGGCTAGGCCCGGATGGCCAGAAAACAGCGAAGCGCCTGTTCGGACGAATCGAGTCCCTGATGCTGCCGGATATCGAAACAAAAAAGGAACTCTACCGCTCCACTATGCTCGCGTTCGAGAAGCTCGCCTTGCGGGACATGCTGAGTGTCTTGGAGTCGATCGAGTCGCAGGCTGAGTTCGAAACACTGGCCCGCGTGATTGCCGGCGTGGAAGAAGTCGAGGCGTTCCACTATCACGAGGTAGCGCTCGGACGGCTGAAGGTGATCGAGAGGTTCCGCGGTTTAGTGGACGATGACGTGCTGGAGAAAGTTCTTCAGAAATTGATCTTCAAGGAGCTTTGGTTGCTGCATCCATCGTGGGAACGGGCGGCGTCGAACACGCGCATTGAGGAGACGGTGAGAAAGGAGTTCGACGATATTGATGCCAAATTGAGCGAGGACGAAAGGAAGGGGCGGATTGACATTCGCTACAAAACGGCCGCTGGCAAGCACATCATCATCGAGCTGAAGAAGGCCGATCGCGCGGTCAACGCGGAGGATCTGATCTCGCAGCTTCGAAAGTATCGGAACGCTTTGGCGAAGTGCTTGGCTACGAAGTTCCCGCAAGAGCCCACCCAAATCGAGATGATCGCCATTCTCGGCTCCCCCCCACGGCCATTGGAAAACGAACAAGAGAATAGAAACCTCCTGGCAGCGATCCAGGCGCGTTACATCACGTACGACCAATTGGTGCTTGAAGCGGAACGAAGTTACGCGGAGTACTTGGAGAAGGACAAGAAGATCTCCGAGTTGGTGGAGATCATTGACGGTCTCGATGCGGATTTCGCGCAAGAGCTAAAGGAAGGTTGATCGTCGCGTCCGTTGGGGCGCTGTGTTGAGGGGATGCCCGTTAGCGCGAAAGCGTGTTAGAACAACCGCGGCGGGTTGCGGTGAAGACGTAGGAGAACCGGGCCGACTTTGGACCGGAGCATTGAATGTGGCTCCGTCGGAACGGTGACGCATGACCAACGAGGACAAGAGCGTGGTCCTCGACCCGGACAAGCTGGCGCTCGTCAGGGACGTGCATGTGGCGATGGCGCTGCGCCTCGAGGCGGAGTTCGGCCTGCGCCGCGAGGAGGCGATCAGCTCGCGCGGTGCGCCTTGTCGGGCTTGGCCGCGAACTCGTCGATGGCCGCCGCGTCGATGGCGTCCTGGCGCTTCCGGGTGCGCTCGATGTCCCGGTCTTCGCGGCACCGCGCACCGCGCACAAAGGAAGTCGCCTTCCAGTCTCTTGCGATACGCACAGCGCTGGCAGCCGCCTTCTGCGCCGGCCTCGTGTGATGTGGCGAACAGGGAGTCCCCGCCCGCTCCCGGCGTTCAGCGTGGTGCCGCCGGCGTCGTCTCAAGGGTGCGCGCCCGGCGCAGCCGGGCGCCCTCGGTCCGGATTCCGGATCGATCTGCGGGGCTCGGTGCGCGCCCGGCGCAGCCGGGCGCCCTCGGTCCGGATTCCGGATCGATCTGCGGGGCTCGGTGCGCGCCCGGCGCAGCCGGGCGCCCTGGCGGCCCTTGACTCGGCCCCGGAGGGCGCGCCTACACACGCGCCGGCGCGACTGCCGCTAACTCAGCGCCGCAACCTCCGGCAGGACTTCGTCGATCATCCGGCGTGTCTGTTCCATCATTTCGTTCGTGTCTGTGGCAATGGGGCGGAGGATGAACTTGTGGGCGCCGGCCGAATGGAAGTGCTTCAGGAGGGCCATGATCTCGTCTGCGCCGCCGATGGCGGTGAAGGCGTCCGGGGGTTGCCCCATGCTGCGGGTGAAGCCGTCGATGTAGCGCTGCATGATGGGTTCGTCGCGGCTGCCGAAGCGGAAGCCGAAGCCGGCGCCGAAATGGTCCTCGTCGATGCTGCGGCCGAGTTCGGCGGCGCGGGCCTTGATGGCGCTCACCACGGGACCTACATTCCCCGCCGAGGCGATTCCCGCCTGCCAACCCGTGCCCCAGCGCGCCGTGCGCTCGATGGCCTGCTTCGCGCTGCCGCCGACCCAAAGCGGCAGTGGCCTCTGCACCGGCTGGGGCGAGATCGACGCCGAGTCGAGCCGGAAATGCTCCCCCTCGAACGTCACGGAGTCCTCCACCCAAAGCCGGGACATGATCTCGAGCGCTTCGTCCATGCGCCGGCCGCGCCGGCGCGTGGCGATGCCGGTGGCGGAATAGTCCCGCGAGCGCGTGCTGCCGAGGCCGAATGCCGGCAGCAGGCGTCCGTCCGACAGCACGTCGATGGTGGCGCATTGCTTGGCGGTGAGCACCGGATCACGCAAGCCCAGGCTCGCCACGTTCATGCCGAACTTGATGCGTCGGGTGGCGCCGGCCAGCGCCGCCATGACGCTCATGCATTCGAGATTGGCATCCCGGCTGATGAGTCGGTCCGACTGCCAGATGGAGTCGATGCCGCCGGCCTCGCACAGGTCCACCCAGCGCCAGAAGCCGCCGGCGTCCTCGAACGGAAAGTTGGCGATGCCGATGCCGGCGCTGATGGTCATTGCTCGAACCTCACGTCATTTCCCCTTGCCCCAACTGACCGCGCTGGCAGGGGAACTGCTTGTCCCCAGCCTTCATTATCGCCTTTGCGGCTGTGTCCCCGTCCACGCGTCCCGAAGCCGGTCGCCCAGGATGTTGAGCGCGAACAGCGTCAGCGCGAGCAACGCTGCGGGGAACAGCAGTTGCCACGGCGAGGAGTGCATGTTGCGGGCGCCTTCGGCGATCAGCATGCCCCAACTGGTGTTCGGCTCCTGCACGCCCAGCCCCAGAAAGCTGATGAAGCTCTCCGCGATGATGACCCCCGGTACGGTCAGCGTGGCATAGACCACCGCCGGCCCGATGACGTTGGGAATGACGTGGCGGAGGATGATCCGCCAACGGCCGGCGCCGAGCGCTCTGGCCGCATCGACATAGGCCTCGTTCCTTGCCGCCAGGGTCTGGCCGCGCACGATGCGGGCAATGTCGAGCCACGAGACGGCGCCAAGCGCCAGGAACAGCAACAGGACGTTGCGGCCAAACGCCACCGCCAAGAGGATCACCAGCAGCACGAACGGCAGGGCATACATGCCGTCCACCACCCGCATCATCGCCTGATCCACCGCGCCGCCCAGATAGCCAGCGGCGGCGCCCCACGGAATGCCGATCACGGCGCTGACCAGCGTCGCCAGGGCCGCGATGGCAAGCGACGTGCGGGCCCCATCGAGCGCGCGGGCGAAGAGGTCGCGGCCGACACCGTCGGTGCCGAACCAATGCACGGCGCTCGGGGCCCGGTCGATGGCCTCCCAGTCGATTTCGTCGGCCGGCCACGGCGCCAGCCACGGGCCCGCCAACGCCCCGGCAACGATCACCAGGAGCGCCAGCGCACAGCCTCGGGCCAGTTTCGTGCCGAACAGCGCCTCACGCATGACGAATGCGCGGGTCCAGCCGCGAATAGCCCATGTCCACGAGGAAGTTGAACGTCAGCACGAGCCCGGCATAGACGATCACCGTGCCCATCACCAGCGTGTAGTCGCGGTTCAACGCACCCTGCACGAAGTAGCGGCCGAGGCCAGGCAGCGAGAACACCTCCTCCACCACCATCGATCCTGCCAGCAGCGCCGCCGCCGCCGGGCCCAGGAAGGAAAGCACCGGCACCGCCGCCACCGGCGCCACATGGCGCAGGAAGATGCGGGCCTGGGGCATCCCCTTGGCGCGAGCCGTGCGCACATGCGGCCTGGCCAGCGCGTCGATGACGCCGCCTCGCGCGAGCCGAGCGAAGGCGGCCGCATGGGGCAGCCCAAGCGCCACCGCCGGCAGCAGGTAGTGCAGCGCCGTGTCGTTGCCTCCGGCCGGCAGCCAACGCAGCGTCACGGCGAAGATCAGCACCAGCGCCGGGGCAACGATGATGGGCGGAAAGGCAAGCCCTGCGGTCGCCAGCGCAACCACCGCCCGGTCGCCGGGCCGGTCCCGATGCCAGCCCGCCCAGGCCCCGCCGGCGACACCCACGCCCAGCGCGAGCGTTAGAGCCAGTCCGCCCACGGCGAGGCTCACCGGCAATCCGCGGGCAAGCAACTCGTTGACGGAGAAATCCCGTTGCCGAAACGACGGCCCGAGGTCACCGCGCAAAACCGAGGTCACGTAGCGCCAATACTGCCGCGGCAGCGACTCGTCCAGGTGATAGGCAGCGCGAAGATTCGCCTCCACCGCTGGCGGCAAGGGCCGTTCCCCGTCGAAAGGCCCGCCGGGCGCCAACCGCAACAGAAAGAACGTTACCGAAACCACCGCCCAGGCGGTCACCACCGCGAAGACCAACCGACGAAGGACGTATCGCTTCATCAAGGAAACCCTCCGATGAAGTCCACGGCGCGACCCACCTCCACCCAACAGCCTACGGCTTCCTCGACTCCACCCCTAGCAGCCTGTCGGACTTCGGACGGCGCAAGCTGGCCGAATGCCGACAGGATGACAGGACGGCTTGGGCTGGGGCAGGAAGCGTTGCCGAAAGGCAACGGTTCTTGTGGCGCTAGCAGAACAGGGGCCGCGCGGCCCGCGCGTCGGGTTTCCAGACATCGAGCAGGCTGGCCCGTTCTGGGGCGCTGGTGGCAGACGCGACGACGACCTCCATTGCGTTGGCACCCTTGCCGACAAACAGCCCCACCGGCTGGATGCCATGGCCCTGCTGTGGCCCCCAGGGGCGCGGCAACAGGTCCGGCAGGAAGGTCGCATTGGCTGTCACGGTCGAGCGGCTATCCGCGGCCGGTTGGATCGGTCAGCAGCACAACGAGATTGCCGTGATCCGTGCTCGCAAGTGCGTTGGCGAAACGCTGGTCAGCGGTGATGACGCGGACACCAAGTAGTTGCGCCAACGCGAGGTACATCAGGTCATAGACCGGGCGGTCGTGGGCAAGGGCGAGTCGGATGGCGTCGGCACCGATGGTCTCGTCGGCGTGCCATCGGACCGGCATGTCCGACATGGTTGCGATGAGCTGGGTTGCGGAGTCGCGGTCAACCTGGCCAAGGCGGACCTTTCGCCAGATGGCATTGGCTACTTCGGAAACAAGCAGCAGCCGCGGGGCATGGAGTTCCTCCTCGTCGTCGAGAAGGTCGCGCGCGGCATCCGAACCGTCCTCGACGACGAGCCATTTGACCGCGACGCTCGCGTCAACCACCAGGGCCACGGCGGATCAGTGGCCGTGATCGCGGTCTTCGCGGATGAGAAGCTCTGCGGGAGTCTGGGTGCGTTCTTCGGAGGCGCAACGCAGTTCGGTCGTCCGGGCAAGAAAGGCAGCTCTCTTGGCAGACAGATCGCCCCTGACGGCGTCCATGAGAATGTGACGCACCTCGCCTTCGAGCGACCGGTTGTGGCGAGTTGCCCGAAGCTTCAAGTCGCGTACCACGTCGTCGGCGAGCAGTCTGACGTTGATGGTTGCCACGGTGGACTTTCCGCGAGCGCCATCATTTCGATAGCGTGGCAGGAGCGGTGCCGAAACGCAACCTGCAACCCTTGATCGTGGCGCCGGGTCGTTGGAACCTCACGCGAGGCGTGGTGTCCCGCCTATATCACCGAGGTTCAGGGAGCGACCCTTCACCGGGCTTTGCGGCTCTTGCATTCGGCGGGCGGCCCGGGGGCGATGCAGGCGTCGCCTTGCATACGGATGGTCCGTTGTGGGCGCGCCAGGCAGCCTTGCCTTGGACCGCCAGGTTCCTGGGTGGGAGGCTACGGCGCTGCTGCCCCCGATGGAGATTCGCTGCCTGACTTCCGCCTACGCCAAGGCGGCGGTGGTAGCATGAAGCCCGCCATGCTCATGTCTGCACTTCGCTGCCGCTCGCTTGCACGCGCCTTCGCCGTGTGCGCGGTGCTCGCCCTGCTGACGGATCTCTCGGATGCCCACATCCACCTCGAGGAGGATTGCCAGCGCTGCATCATGGCCGAGGCGGATGGCGTATCCGAGCGTTCTGCCACGTCCAGTCGCCCTTCCTTCCGCCACTCGGGGCCGGCGGCAGCCGGCGCCGACGCTCCCTCGCTGGCGTCCCGATACACGCATCGACCGCGAGCGCCTCCGGCTCTTTCCTGACTGCTGCAACGCGGCGCCTTCGCGCTGCACCAAGAGTCACGAAGCAAAGGCTAGCAGTTGCCCACGCAACTGCCGAAGCGCCCATTCAGCCCATTCAGGGCGCGCTAGCAGGGAACAGGAGAAGAGCATGAAGCTGCTTGGACACGTGGCCGCCGCGGCGGCCCTGGCGTGGGCGGGAGCCGCCTCCGCCGAAGAGACAGAGAGCGCCGAAGCGGCCCAAGGCGTCGAGGTCATCGAAGTTCGCGCCCCCGACGAGGTGTATGTGTTCACGCCCCGCGGCGACGCGGCCCAAGGCGTCGAGGTCATCGAAGTTCGCGCCCACCCATTGTCGGGAGAGGGGCTCGCAGACACCACCACGGTGGTCGAAGGCGAGGAACTGCGACGCAAGGCGGAACCGAGCATCGGCGCCACCTTGGGCGATGAGCCGGGCATTCATGCGTCGTCGTTCGGACAGGCTTCGGGCCGTCCCGTGGTGCATGGCCTGGCTGGCGCGAGGGTGCGCGTGATGGAGGATCGCATCGACACGATGGATGCTTCCGTCACCAGCCAAGACCACCCCACCACCATCGAACCGTTCATCGCCGATCGCGTGGAGGTGCTGAAGGGGCCTGGCACGCTTCTCTATGGCTCCGGCGCCATCGGCGGGGTGGTGGACGTTCACACCGGACGCATCCCGCACGATGTGCCAGAGCGAATCCAGGGCCGCGCGGAACTCCGCGCCGCCGACAACGGCGAGCGCAAGACCGGCACCTTCCGCCTGGATGGCGGTGGCGGCGGCTTCGCATGGCACCTCGATGCCTACGCCCGCGATGCCGGCGAATACGACATCCCCGGCCATGCCGAGTCGCAGCGGCTTCGGGAGATGGAAGGGCACGAGGAACACGAAGACGAAGACCACGAGGGCGAAGACCACGAGGAGGAGCACGAAGAAGAGGTGCAAGGCCACCTTCCCGGCAGCCAGCTCGAGATGTCCGGCGGCGCAGTCGGCGCTTCGTTCGTTGGCCGGCGCGGTTTCGCTGGCGTTGCCATCAGCACCAGCCGGGCCCTGTTCGGCCTTCCCGGTCACAGCCACGGCGGCCACGGCCATGAGGAAGAGCATGGCGAACACGAGGACGAACACGCCGAAGACGAAGACGAGCACGAGGAAGAGCATGAGGAAGAGCACGAGGAAGAGGCCGAAGGCAACCCCACATCGGATCTGGAACAGACCCGGATCGACGTGGAGGTGGGCCTGCGCGACCCCTTCGCCGGCTTCTCCGCCCTCAACTTCCGCATGGGCCGCAACGACTACGAGCATGTCGAACTCGAAGCGAATGGCGAGGCCGGCACCCGCTTCCAGAACGACGCCTACGAAGGCCGCGTCGAGCTCGTGGATGACGACCTGGACGCCGGCAGCGTCTTCGGCGTGCAGTTTGCCGGCCGCGACTACTCCATTGTCGGCGAGGAGGCGTTCGTGCCGCCCACGCAGTCCGACTCGCTGGCTGCCTTCTGGGTGGGCCGGTTCGCGTTCGACGGCTTCGACATGGACGCCGGCGTTCGCTTGGGCCGGGTGACCCACGACTCCAGCCTGCACCCAAGCGAGGACTTCACGCCGTGGTCCGCCTCGGTGGGCGTCTTCATCCCCACCGCGTCGGAGTGGCAGCTAGGCTTCCGTGCCGACATTTCGAGCCGCGCCCCGGTAATCGAGGAGCTGTTCTCGGACGGCCCCCACCTCGCCACGCAGTCGTTCGAGGTGGGTGACGCCAGCCTCGGTGCGGAGCGCGCCGCCGACCTTTCCGCGACGCTGAGCCGCACCACGGAGCGCCTCTCGTTCCACGCCACCGCCTACCTCAACGGCTTCGCCAACTTCATCTACCAGACGTGGACCGGCGAGGAAGAGGATGGGCTTCCCGTGGCCACCTATGCGCAGGACGACGCGACGTTCACGGGCCTCGATCTCGAGATCGAGTACAGATGGCTGGAGTTCGCCGGCGGCGACGTGTCGCTGAAGCTGATGTACGACTTGGTGGACGCAGAGCTCGACGTCTCCGGCAACGGCAACCTGCCGCGCCTGCCGCCGTCGCGCATCGGTGTCGGCATCGACGGCGACTGGGGCGGCCTCGCCGCTTCCCTCGACTACCGCCGGATGGGCGACAGTGACGACGTGGCGGTGAACGAACTCCCAACCGACGGCTGGTCGGACCTGCGCGCCTATGTCGGCTATCGCCTGCCGGCAGCCCAAGGCCTGGAAGTCTTCCTTCGCGGCCGCAACCTGACGGACGAAGAACAACGCGAACACACCTCCGCCATCAAGGATCTGGCCCCCCTCCCAGGCCGCACGCTCGAGGCCGGAGTCCGCATCCGCTTCTAGCCTGGATTATTCATGATCTGATGGGACAAAAGCCCTTGGCTCTGCGAAAATGGCGTTGCCAGACAACCGGTTGACGCAGGGAAGGGCCTTTGCATGGGTGACCATGCCACCAAACAGCGTGTGTTGTTCGAGGGCCTGTCGAAGAAGGGGGTGACGGTCCAGTTCGACCAGGAACATTCCAGTTCGGACGGGGGCGCGATTCTGCTCGAGGCCTGCGACGAGCGGCTTCGGTTGAGCGAGACGCTGGCGGGGTGCCTGTCGGACGACCGCGACCCGTCGAAGGTCGCCCATTCCCTTCGGGAGCTGTTTCGGCAGCGCCTGTTCGGCATCGCCTGCGGCTGCGCCGACGGCAACGACGCCGCCCGGCTGGCGCGCGATCCGGCGATGAAGCTGCCGACGGGACGGGATCCGGTCGCCGGCGAGTCGCTGGCGTCGCAGCCGACGCTGTCGCGGTTCGAGAACGCGGTGCGGCGGGGGGACCTGATGCGCCTGTCCGAGGCGTTGGCGGAGACGGTGACTGCCCGCCACAGACGGCGCAGGAGGCGGGTTCGGCGGATCACGGTCGATCTGGATCCGACGGTCGATCCGACCCATGGCGGCCAGCAGCTGACCTTCTTCGACGGCTTCCACGACACGTCCTGCCATCTGCCGCTGGGCGGTTTCCTGACCTTCGACGACGAGGTGGAGCAGTGTCTGTTCTGCTGCGTCCTGCGCTCCGGCAAGGCGGGCGCGAAGCACGGCTGCATCGGTGTGCTGAAGCGCCTGCTGCCCCGGTTGCGGCGGGCGTTTCCCCAGGCGCGGCTGCGGATCCGCCTGGACGGGGGGCATTCCGGCGCCGAGCTGTTCGCGTTTTTCGAGGCGGAGCGACTGGAGTGCGTGGTGGGCATGGCGAAGAACCCGGCGCCGGGTCGTCTTGCCGAACCGCCGATGGAGGAGGTGCGATCCGATTTCGAGGCCGGGCACACGTCGGCTCGCCGCCATGGCGAGTTCGCCTGCCGGGCCAGGAGCTGGCCCCGTGAGCGCCGGATCGTCGTCAAGGCCGAGGTGACCTCCCATTTCGGCCGGCCATCGAAGGACAACCCGCGGTTCGTGGTCACCAACCTCAAGACGACCCCCCAGCACGTCTACGAAACGGTGCACTGCGCCCGGGGCGATGCCGGGAACCGGTTGAAGGAACTCGAGCAGGGCCTGGAGATCGACCGCACCAGCTGCACGCGCTTCCTGGCCAGCCAGTTCCGCGTCCTGATGACGGCGGCCGCCTGCGTGCCGATGCAGGAACTTCGCCTGAAGGCTCGGCGGACGGGCTGTGCGCGCGCCCAGGTCGGCACCTTGCGGCTGCGCCTGCCGAAGCTCGGCGCCTGGATCGAGACGTCGGTTCGGCGCATCGTCGTCCACCTGCCGCTGGGCACCCCGTTCGCCGACGACTGGCGCCGCATCGCGCGCTCGGTCGGCGCGGTCGCGACCTGACCCGACCCGACCGCTTCGCCGGTTCGCCCACGGATCCGCCGATCCGCGGCGGCGCTCGCCCCGAATCCGGCCATGCCGGCGAGGAGCGCCGAAAATGCCGATCGGCCAGCAGGGAAACACCCCGATTCGCTCCCAGGCACCGCACTTCCCACGAAGGTCCCTCCCTGCGACCGCGTTTGAACCTCCACTGCCAACCTTCGTGAATAATCCGGGCCAGGAGTCTGCGCCGTAGGACGATCTCGCGCCGAAAATGTGGTGTGATCCCCCATTGCTCGCCCCGAAACGTTCCTGACGAGGGACAGGACCTCCCAGAAGATGGATTTTTCTCGCCGTATTAGGGTGCATGTCCCCGGAAAAGTTTCTACGGCGCAGACTCCTAGCAGCCTGTCGGACTTCGGACGGCGCAAGCTGGCCGAATGCCGACAGGGTGACAGGACGGCCTGGGCTGGGGCAAGAAGCGTTGCCGAAAGGCAACGGTTCTTGTGGCGCTAGCCGAGGGAAGGGCAGGGGACACGCCGCCGTGTTCCCTGTCCGGCCTCTCATAGGCAGGGCTATTGCACGCTAGTCGCAACCGGCTGAACGAGGCGAAGTAGGGAAGAGCGCTGGCTTTTGGGTGCGCCATGGTGTACAAGGCGTGCATGGTTGCGTCTTTCGACAGACGGGACGTGGTGGTCGGCGAGGTCGAGGTTCGTCCGGCACGACCGGACGAGCGCCGGCGCTGGGACGCGCTGGTGGACGAGCACCACTGCCTGGGGTTCAAGCAGTTCGCGGGTCGAGGTCTGCGCCACGTCGCGGTGTGGCGCGGCCACTGGCTGGCGCTTCTCGGCTGGCAGTCTGGGGCGTTCAAGTGCGCGCCGCGGGATCGCTGGCTGGGCTGGCACCGTTCGGTGCAGTTCCGGCGCCTGCACCTGATCGGCAACAACACGCGGTTCCTGGTGCTGCCGGAGGCGTCGGGGATCGCGAACCTGGCGTCGGGGATCGCGAACCTGGCGTCGCGGTCGCTGTCTCGCAGCCTGCGGCGGCTGAGCGCGGACTGGGCGGCGGCACACGGCCATCCGCTGGAGCTTGCGGAGACGTTCGTGGATCCGTCGCGGTTCGCGGGCACCTGCTGCGCGGCGTCGAACTGGACGCGGGTGGGGCGCGCGAAGGGCTTCGCGCGGCACAGCGGGTCGTACACGGACCCGCGCGGTTCGCCGAAGGAGATGTTCGTGCGGGCGCTGCGCCCGGACGCCCGCGAGCGGCTGGCGGACCCGGCGGACCGTCCGGAGTGGACGTGCCGCGCGGTGCCGGTGCGCCACGCGCCGTCCGAACTGCGTTCGCTGCGCGACGTGTTCGCGGGGCTGCCGGACTGCCGCCGCGGCCAGGGCCGCAAGCACCGCGTGGAGACGGTGCTGTCGGTGTGCGCGCTGGCGCGGCTGTCGGGGCTGTCGGGGCCGGTGGCGGCGGCGCAGTGCGCGGCCGGCCTGAGCGTGCGTGAGTTGCGCGCGCTCGGCGCGTGGCGCAGCGCCGCGGGCGAGTGGAAGGCGCCGTCGGCGGCGACCCTCTGCCGGGTGATGGCGAACACCGACCCGGACGCCCTGGAGCGGGCACTGCGCGAATGGGCCGCGCCGCGTCTCGCCGAGGACGCCGACCCGCCGGCGCTGGCGGCGGACGGCAAGCGCATCCGCGGCGCCAACCGGCACACGGACGAGGACACGCACTTCGAGACCGTCACCCTGGTCACCCACGCCGGCCGCCCCGTCGCGAGCCGCCGCTGCCGCGACGAGGGCGGCGAGACCGCCGCGCTGCGCGCGCTGCTGGAGGATGTCGACCTGCACGGCTGCGTGCTCACCCTCGACGCACTGCACACGACCCGCGACACCGCGCGATCCATCGTCGAGACGCGCGGCGCGGACTGCGTGCTGGCGGTCAAGGCGAACTGCCCCGACACCTTCGCCCAGCTCGCGGCCATCGACTGGGACGGCGACGGCGTGCGCCGCCACGCCGACGAGCCGGCGAAGGCGCACGGCCGCATCGAGGCGCGCCGCATCGCCGCCCGCGACCTGCTGCCGAACACGCTCGGACCCTTCCCCGGCGTCCGCCAGGCGTTCCGCGTCGTGCGCGAGCGCACCGACGCCAAGACCGGCGCGGCATCCCGCGAAACCGCCTGCGGCATCACCACGGTGCCCGCCGACCGCGCCGACCCCGAGCGACTCCTGGCCTGGAACCGCGGCCACTGGCAGGTCGAGAACGGCAACCACTTCCGCCGCGACGCCAGCATGGGCGAGGACGCCGCCCGCTTCCGCGCCCGCCACGCCCCCGCCAACCACGCCACCCTGAACAACATCGCGCTCGCCGTCGTCTTCCACAACGGCTTCCGCTGCCTGCCCGAAGCCAACCGCCACTGCATGATGCACCGCGACGACGTCTTCGACGCCATCCTCGCGCCACGCTGACCGCCAGCCGCATTCCCGGACATCCCGACCCCGGTCCTCCGCCATCCGCGCCGGCAACGCGGCCGCCCTGCCGCCGTGTCCGGTCCAAACCCCCGGGTTCCGCGCCGCCGGACACCACCCGTCGGCACCCCCCAGCGTCTCCCCGACAGCATCCTCCAAATCACCTCGTGCCCGACCCTCCCCGACGCGTCCTCACCGCTAGGGTGCAATGACCCTGCTCTCATAGGTCTTCCCTGTAGCAAGGCCAGCGCAGGGTCCGCTATCCTGTGCCGCACAGATTCTGCAACGTGGGACTGCCGCGTGAGGAACATCACCGTATCCGTCGACGACGAAACTCATCGTCTCGCCCGCGTTCGGGCGGCGCAACTCGACACGTCCGTATCCGCCCTCGTGCGGGGTTACCTGCAGAGCTTGGTGACGGATGGTGGCACCGTCGCGGCGACCAACAGCGGTGACGGCGAGAACCCCGAAGTTGCGAAACGCCGAAAACGGCTCAATTCGGTTGTCGAAGCAATCACAGCCAACGGGGGAGGACTCCGGATGGTGAACAACCTTCCGCGCGAGAGACTCTACGACCGCACCGAGGTTCGGGGCATCGAGAGCGAGGGCGTTGAGCGCAAGTGATGTCGGCGGCTTCGTCGATACGAACGTGCTCCTGTACGCCATAGGCGCGGCCCCCGAGAACACGGCAAAGCGCGAGCGGGCCCACAATCTCTTGGTTGAGGACTCACGCCTCGTGCTGTCGGTTCAGGTGTTGGCAGAGTTCTATCATCAGGCGACCCACAGTCGCAGGGACGACGCAATCACGCCGCATCAGGCCATCGAGTTTATCGACAGCATCGAACACATCGCCGTCCAGGACGTGACACTCGGCGTATTTCGCGACGGCGTGTCGATCAGCCGACGTTTTCGAATCTCGTATTGGGACGGCGCCATCCTTGCCGCGGCCCGGGCCGCCGAATGCGATGTCGTGTACTCGGAGGACCTGAGCCACGGACAAGACTACGGCGGCGTCCGCGTCAGCAACCCCTTCGTTGACTTGCAGTGAGGTCCCGTCCTTGTTCAGTGCCCGGCAACATGGGAGCGGCACTGCCTCAACCGAAACGACAGTCGAAGAGCCTTCTTCCTAGCGCCACAAGAACCGTTGCCTTTCGGCAACGCTTCCTGCCCCAGCCCAAGCCGTCCCGTCACCCTGTCGGCATTCGGCCAGCTTGCGCCGTCCGAAGTCCGACAGGCTGCCAGATCGAGGATTTCCTCACGGTGCCTGACGCCGCTCACCAGATCGGGCGGGATGGCATCGAGGCCGTTGTGGGCGCCGCTGATGGCGCCGGCGATGGCGCCGATGGTGTCCACGTCGCCGCCGATGCGCAGCGCGATGTCGATGGTGGCGACGAAGTCGGTGGGGGCCTTGAGGAAAGCATAGAGCGCCGCAAGCACGGTGGGCTCGGCCAGGGCCGGGATGCCGAAGCCGTTGCGTATGCGACCCTCGGCCGTGCTGGCGATGGCCTGCAGGGCTTCGTCCTCAGGCAGTTCGAGCCATGCCTGAACTTGGCGGATGCGCTCGCCGAACTCTGGGCTGCGGCTCGCGATGCCGCGAGAAACGTCGTGCAGGAAGCGAGGCACGTCGATTGCGCTGGCGGCGATGGCATCGGCGACGGCCGTTGCTGTGGCGATCGCGGCGTCGATGGCGAGGGGATGTCGATGCGTGACGATGCTGGCAACGGTAGCGTCGTCCGCGAGGCTGGCCCGATCGTCGCAGTCCCAGAGGCCAATGGGAGCGATGCGCATGGCTGCGCCGTTGAGCGGCAAGTCGTCGAGGAGGGCGGCATCCTGCCAATGCGCTCCCGCGATCAGCCGCCGGACGGCGCGGTCGGCCACGGGACCGGCACCGACGATCTCGCCGGACTCCCAGAGCGCGGCGAACTCGCGACCGATGGCAGCGCCATCGACCCGCGCCTCGGCCACAAGACTGCGCGCGATGGCGAGGGTGAGCTGGGTGTCGTCCGTGTATTGCCCGAGCGGATAGCGGGTCTGGTTCGGCGCTCGCCCACGAATCAGGGGACGATAGCCTGCGGTCAGGCCATCGAGTGATGCGATCCGCCCGCGACCAGCCTTCAATGGGCGCCCCCGAGCGCGTCACCAACCGCACAGCCGATCAGCGCACCCGTCACCTGATCCTGGCGTGGTTCGGTCATTCGTTGCTAGCCCGGGTTAGGGCGGTGGCGTCAGTCCGGGAACTGCCGCAAGTGCGCCAAGGTCTCGCTCAGAACGGCTTCCTCGGCCTCCTGAATCAGCCAATGACCGGCATCGAGTTCCGCCAGGCGGTAGGGCCCTGCCATCAGGGGTGGGGTGGCGGTGACGCCGGGGCGGCCGATGGCCTGGTCTTGGTTGCCCCAGATGAGGAGCGTAGGCACCGATATCTGGCCGACGGGCTGGCGGTCTTCGCCGAGGCCGCCGCGATACCAGTTGAGGGCGCCGGTGAGGGCGCCGGGCTGGCTCAACACACGCAGGTACTCGGCCGCCTGCTCCGGCGACGATGCGCTCCAGACGTTGCGCAGCGACGCGAAGTCGTTGGCGGATAGCCCCGCCTCGGCGGTGCCGACCTGACGGAAGAAGTTCATGTACCCGCTGCGCTCCCGCTGCTCGGCGTTGTTCGCAATGGCTTCGACGAAGGCATCGACGTGCGGCACCGAAAGCGCCGTCCAGCTCTTCAGGCGCTCCGCGTGCAGGCCGGCCAAATACCAACCGAGCGCCGCGCCATGGTCGTGACCGACGAGATGGAAGCGCTCCTTGCCGAGAGAGTCGGCCATGGCGACGATGTCGAGTGCCATGTCTGGGTAGGTGTAGTGCTCGGCCCCTTCCGGGCGGGCACCCGGGCTGTAGCCGCGCAAGTCCGGCGCGATAGCCGTGTAGCCGGCCTCGCCCAGGTGTTGCAGCAGCGGCAGCCACATGTGCGACGTTTCCGGAAACCCATGCAGAAGGATGACGAGGTCGCCACCGTCCCCGGCGCGACGGACGTCGTAGGTGTATTCCCCCGCCTGCATTTGCGTTTGCTCGATGGTCACTTCCTTTTCCCCCGTTGCGGCAACAGCCAACGCCAAGGCGAATGCCGCCGCCACTACGCACGTTCGATTCCTGCCGTTGCGCACCGCGTCCGCTCTTCTCATTCGCTGTTGCCCCCCCAAAATTCAGTGCCCATGTTCGCACGGAAACCGCCTCCGGCGGGGGATGTTCTGCCCTCGCCGCACGGTCAGGAGCGCGACATCGAGAGTGCCGCGTCCGACTGCGCGCTACCGAACGACCGGCGGGCGGAAACTGGGTGGCAGAGGGGTAGATTGCCGCCGCCCCTCCACTAACCCGCACGCATCGTACCGGACGCTGAGGAGACGTCGTGTCGTCCATCGACAAAGCAATGGTATGGCTTGACCGCGAACAGCACAATGACGGCCACTGGGTCGGCATCTTCGAGTCCAACCACACTCCTTCGGGGCTGCACGGATAGGAGCACGAGACATCCGGAATGGCGTTACGCGCACTACCGTAGCCTAGCTATCCGATTGGTTGTCCACTCGAACGACTGTTGCTTTCGTTCTGATGTGATCAGGAGGGGGACTATCGTCGGGGTACGACTTCAAGGCCACCGCCACCCCATCGTCCAGCAAGACTTTGATTTTCCGATACACGTGTTCCAGAAAATCGGCCTTGTCCGAATTGAGGAACAGCCCTTTCTCGCGAACATCCTTCCCGAACCCGCGATCCGGTACTTCGACCAGCGTCAAATCGCCGGAAACACTGCAATCGATCCGCAAACGCACCCTTGAGTCCACCACGTTTTTCCTCCCAACAAACGGGCGGCGACCATAGCACCCATCGGTACGTCCGCAAAAAGCAACCCCTCGGTGGTCGCGGTTCTGCTTCAAGTGGCCGAAGACGGTCGATGATCTACGCGGAGGAAAGCGCATTGTAAATGTCATTGCATGCCTCAGCGATCCGTCGACGGCCCTCCTCCGAACGGAAGACGCCTACAGCCGCGGTGGCATGCATTTGATCGGTGCTGGTCCTCACGACTAGCACGCCCCGACTGGCACCACCCTCCGCTCTAGCTACCGCCGAGACATTGATTGCACCGCAAATGCGCTTCACCCGCTCGTTGAAGTTGGTCGAATAGTCCGCATCGCCAGACGTTGGTGGCAACCCCAAGTCTGGTGTCCACCAAACCGCTCTCCTCCCCGATTTGAAAGCACTCGCGACCGCCTCGCTGTCCGAGATCGACATATCGCTGTCGGACCAGGTCGCATCACTTAGCCCCCACAGTCGCTGTCGAACCAGCCTTCGCCTGAAGCCCCAACGCCATTGTCGCACTGGGCGAACAGGTCCGCGGCGATTGCGGCATCCATGCCTGACGGCAGAGCGTCTGCGGTTGCGAGGACCTTCGCAAACTGGCCTGCATCCACGGTTACGCGCAGGCTCTCCGTCGCGGTTAGCGTATTTGAAAGGGCGGCCGCAACGAGCCTTAGGACCTGCGTCGCGGGCTCGATGAAGGAGACTGTCTGGAAGCGGCCCTGCACCTTTGCCCAATCGTCCCTGTGCTTCTGGCCAAGCCCGCGAGCGTAGAGATCGAAGCCTTGGTGGAGGAAAACCACAATGACGAGGTTCGCTCGGCGACCGCGCAACGCATGTTCTGCTAGCTGTTGCAGAAGGAAGATCCCGCGTCCCTCATGCCTTGCCTCGTATTCAAGGAACTTGCCGAGTTCATCGATGAGCAGCAGCAGGCCACCGCCACCAGCGCTCTCCAGCGAGTTTTGGAGTTCCGCCACCACTTCCAGCAGGTCACTGTCGGTGACGCCCCCATGCTCACGAGCATGGCGAATCCGGCCGAGCACGGCAGGTTTGCGGCCCGGTCGATCCCTCCAAAATGAGGTTGCCGCGTCGTCAAGTGCCGCCACGAGACGAGTGGCAATCGGCTCATCGCCCCCCGACAAGACGACCCGGCACCAGTTCGCTTCCCCGGAGAAACGCTCGGCTACGACAGGACTTTCCTTCGCAAGAATCTCGCGAGCGGCGGCTTGGATCGGACCGGTCCCGAGCAGTTCATGCAGGAAGAGGGCGAACGAGGACTTGCCGGAACCGTAAGGGCCAACGAGGCTCCACGCCCGTGGCTGATCCACGTCGTCAAAGGTGTCCGAAATCCCGCTTAGTAGCTCGATGCAGCCCGCGCTTGGGAGGTACGCCTCCAGAATCCCACGCGAACAGCGGTCCCGCTCTACGTTTATTGAGCGCGTGTACCGTGTATTGACGGATATCCGCTCGGCTAGGTTCATGCTGCGGCTCTTTGTCCGTGGCCAATGCCATTCGAGAGAATGTCCAGAGGGCTAACCGTGCGGAGCCTGTAGAGCTGATCCACTCCCGCTGTGCGATCGAGCCGGAAGTCGCTTGGCGCGGAGGCGCATAGCTGATCCAGCTTGCGAACCAAGCCCTCCTCCGTCATGCGGAACACGGCACCCGGGGCACAACGCGCAAGGTCGCTGTACATGAGGTCTTGGATTGCGGCATGCGTCACCTCGAGGTGATCGAACACCTGCGCAATGGCGAAGGCGAATACGGGGAGTGGCAGGTCGGAGCGCAACGCCGCCCGCGACCGGCGATGTTGTGTGTCGACACGATTGACGAGATTGAGCAGCGACAACGGCGAATCCAGAGCGTCCTCAAGGGAGAGGCGCGTACCTGGCGTCGTTCGTGTGTACATGCGAAGGACGGTGGTTGCGTCGCGGTTGAGCGTCGTCGCGGAGACCTTGGTTACGACCTCCCTATCGGCGAACGAGCGGAGCGAGCCCGCAGCTTCTTCGCCCGTGAACGCCTGCTTGTGGAAATGGTTGAAAAACCAGTAAACGGCGGTTGCCCCGACCGGGTTGGTGGCAAGCAGCCAGTGCAGCAGCCAAATGCTCTCGTCGTCCTCAAGATACGGATCGCCATTTTCGCCGAAGGCGATGCGGGCTAGCTCTGTCTCGACAAGTCCCCGCCCGCCTGCCTCCTGCTCAACAAGGGAGGCAACCTGAAGCCAGTAACGGATGGACGCCACCATGTTTCTGCCTACGCCGAGGACAACCGTGGCATCTTCGCGCAAGAAAACTCCAGGGTCGGAGCGTAGCGCGTCCAAACCCTTGTCAATCCAACCGAAACGCAACGGGAAGGACTCGTGACGACCGAAGCTAACGCTGCTTGGTTGGAAGGTCATTTTGGACGGGGGTGGCGTCGCGCCGGCCGTGGTCACCGTCCTGTTGTCCTTGCTCGGCACCTTCGTGGTCAAGACCGGCCTTCCTTCAGGATGCGATCGCTTATCGGGCGACCACCGCTGTATGCGGCCATCCTAGCAGGTACGGAAGGACGTGTGGAAGCGCGACGGCGACACGAGAGGAACCAGGGCAGACAAACCGCCGATATCGTGGTCCTTTCGAGCCGGGCGCTTAAGCCGCGGGCCCGGCGGGCAGATCTACCCGCCCAACGCGCCGCCAGGAGCACGACACCGAGAATGCCCTAGCGGGTCCGCCTTGCCGTTTGCGCGCCCGACGGCACCTTGCCGCGGCTAAACGCTGTCGTAGAACGCCTTGCCGAGGCCGCCGCCGCGTCTGTCGCCAACGATGGCCGCCTTCATCTGGTTCATGACATAGGAAAGGCACACGCGGGCGGATTGGTCCACGACGATGGTGGAGCCGCCAGCGCCGCCCCAGAACATGGCGTTGTCGTTCGGCGACATGGGCATCATTTCATTCGGGAAGGCATAGCCCAGGCCAAACCGAATCGGCAGCATGAGCACGGCGTCGGGGCCATTGGTCTGCTCTTCGAGGATTCTGCGGCAACCGGCCGGCGAAAGGAGCTCCACCCCGAATGCCTTGCCTTCGTTCGCAAGCGGAGTTTGCACCCGCACCACCGCTCGGGCGTTGCCGTGGCCGCCGGCGGCCGGGATTTGTGCTCTCCGCCACGCCGGGGTATTCACGGCAGTCGTGTCTGCGTTGGCACTGGCGAATACCCGCGCCGGGATTGAGGTGGGGTCCATCTCGCCGAACGGGCCGTCGCCAGCAGGCGCGTCGTCCGGAATCATCTGGGCGACGCGAGGGAACACCGAGTCATCCATGCCGATGTGGAAGTCCGCGCCGAGCGGCGTTGCAATCTCCTCGCGAAAGAACGCGCCGATGGAGCGGCCGCTGATGCGGCGCACGAGCTCGCCGATGAGGTAGCCCTGGGTAATGGCGTGATAGCCACTTTGAGCACCCGGCTCCCACCACGGCTTTTGCGCCGCGAGGTTGTTCGTGCAGAGCTCCCAGTCGTATAGCTCTTCGGCGGTCTCGAGGGCTGGATCGAAGCCCGGCACGCCGGCCGCATGGCTCATGAAGTGGCGAACTTCGGTGTTCTCCTTGCCATTCGCGCCGTACTCGGGCCAGTAGTCGGCGACCTTGGCATGGAAGTCGAGCTGGCCCCGGTCCGCCAGCACGAGGGCGCAGAGGAAGGACATGGTCTTGGTGGTGGAATAGACGTTGACGATGGTGTCCCGTTCCCATGCCCGGGTGCGCGCCTTGTCGGCATGACCGGCCCAGAGGTCGACCACGAACTCCCCTTCCACCGTGGCCGCGAAGCTCGCCCCAACATCGCCATGCTCGTCGAAGTTGCGCCCGAACGCCTCCCGCACAGCGGCGAATTTCTCGTCACAGAATCCATGAATGTCCAAATCTGCCATCGTTCCTGCCAGTCCTTTGCTTGCGTGCGGCGGCGAGAAGCCTACTACACCGTGTCCGCAGGCAGGCGAACGCAGGTTCGGAAGGGTGGCCTTACGTTCTCCCCTCGCCCTCCCCGGGCGAGGGCGGGTCCCTGCGTGCCGGGTTCGGTCGGCTTCTCCGGGCGGGTCGACGGCCGGCCTTCGTCAGAGGAGTTGGACGGCGTTCCGGCGACACACGTCAGCGAAGTCCCGTGCGTTAAAGGTAAGCATCGCCTGCACCGGTACGTTTGGGTCGTCAACGACCGCCCGCAGCACGGCATCCACAAGGCTCAGGGGGCGGCTTGCGGAGGAGACCACCGTGCGGTACGCATCCGCCCTGTACCCTTCGTCATCGAGCAGTTCCGTACCGGCCTGCCGAACCAGCGCAGCGAATTGCGCCATCGTCGCCCTCCTCCGGGAGAAGCGAGTGTTGACGGTTTCATAAAGCACGGGCCACGGCAGTATGACCGGGCGCAGGTCAAGCAAATTGCTCTTCGCGACGGCATCGAGGTGATGCTCGTCGCGAGGCTCGTAGAGTGCGAACAAGAAGCCCGTGTCGATGAGGATCGTGCCAGCCACGGCGGGTCACTCTCCCGAGTCCACCTCGTCTTGGCCATTTTCGCCGTAACCCTCCCAAGGGGCGCCCTTGCGCCGGCCTACGACATAGCGGCCCTTGCCTTCCGCTGCAACGACCACGTACACGCGCGATTTCCGATCAAGCTCCACCGCCTGCTGGAGATCACGCCTTAGCTCTTTGACCAAATCGTCGTTTTCGCCGGCGTCATGCTCGTATGTCAGGAAGGCAACGCTGGAACCGCATTCCTTGGCGCCGTGATCGTCGAGCCAAGCGTACATGCCCTCGTAATCGCCCTTGACGCCGAGGTCGTAGCTCAGCCAGATGGCGCTTTTCATTCCGTTCTCTCCGGTCGTGCATGGTGAGAATACCGCTCCACGACGGCTGTCACGAAGTCAATGCTGGCCACGCCCACCTTGCCTGACCGGGCAGGTTCCGGCTTACCGGTCCACGTCCGCCATCACGAAGTCGATGCTGGCGATGATGGCGATTAGGTCGGCGACCATGAAGCCGCGGCTGATGAGGGGGATCTGCTGCAGGGCAGGGAAGGAAGGGGTGCGGATGCGGGTGCGGTAGGTCATGGTGCCGCCGTCGGAGATGGAGTAGTAGGAGTTCCAGCCCTTGGTGGCTTCGATGTTGGTGACCGATTCGCAGGGTGGAATCACGGGCCCCCAGGAGACGTTCAGGAAGTGGTGGATGAGCGTCTCGATGTCCTGCATCGTGCGCTCCTTGCGCGGCGGGGTGGTGAGGCGGTGGTCGGATTTGTACGGCCCCGACGGCATGTTCTCGGCGCACTGGCGGAGGATGCGCAGCGACTGGCGGATTTCCTCCACCCGCACTTCGGCGCGGGCGTAGGTGTCGCCGGCTTCGGCAGTGGGGATGTCGAACTCGAACTCGTCGTACATGCTGTACGGGCGCTTCTTGCGCAGGTCCCAGTCGTGGCCGGTGGCGCGCAGCGACGGGCCGGTGATGCCCCAGTCGAGGCCCTCCTCGGTGGTGTAGGCGCCGATTCCCTGGGTGCGCTTCTTCAGGATGCGGTTGTCCATCGCCATCTTCTGGTAATGGTCCAGCCGCTTCGGCATGTAGTCGCAGAAGTCCAGCACCATGCGATCCCAGCCGTCGGGCAGATCCTGCGCCGTGCCGCCGATGCGGAACCAGCTTGGATGCATCCTGCCGCCGGTGATGGCCTCGATGATGGAGAACAGGCGCTCGCGGTCGGCAAACATGTAGAACACGGGCGACATCTGCCCCACGTCCTGGGCGAAGGTGCCGTAGAACAGGAGGTGGCTGGCGATGCGGAAACACTCGCAGAGCATCACCCGGATCACCTGCGCCCGGGGCGGCACTTCGATGCCGGCCATGCGCTCCACGTTCATCACGTAGGGCAGGTTGTTCATCACGCCGCCGAGATAGTCGACGCGATCGGTGTAGGGGATGTAGGTGTGCCAGGACTGGCGCTCGGACATCTTCTCCTGCGCCCGGTGGTGATAGCCGATGTCGGGCACGGCCTGGACGATCACCTCGCCGTCGAGCTGCAGGGCGATGCGGAAGACGCCGTGTACGCTCGGATGGTTGGGGCCCAGGTTCAGGAACATGAAATCCGTATGCCGCGCCTTGCGGCTCATGCCCCACTCTTCCGGCACGAAGCGCAGCGCCTCCTGCTGCGCCTCCTGGAACTCCGGGGTCATCTGGAACGGGTCCATCTCCGTCGCCCGTGCCGGATGGTCCTTGCGCAGTGGGTGGCCTTCCCACAACGGCGGGGTGAGGATGCGGCGCAGGTTCGGGTGGTCGTTGAAGTGCATCCCGAACATGTCGAAGGCTTCGCGCTCGTACCAGTTCGCCACCGGATAGATGGATTCGATGGAGTCGATGCTGGCGTCGCTCTCGGCGAGCGCCACCTTGATGCGCAAGTCCTCGTCCGCCGCCAGCGACATGAGGTGGTAGAAGACGGTGAAGTCGGAATCCGGCTGGCCAGCCCGGTTCTGCCGCACCCGCTCGTCGATGCCGGACAGATCAAACATCAGCTCGAAGCGCCTGGGGGCCTCGTGCTTGAGGTAGCGCATGGTTTCGCGGATGCGCTCGCGCGGCACCCACACGGTGGGGACGTCGTCCACCGTTTCCTGATAGATGCAATCGGCGCCGATCCGCGCTCTGAGATCAGCGATCGCCGTCGGCAATGCCAGGGTCGCTTCGGCCGCTTCCGCCATGTTCGTGCTCACTCCTTGAACCGGGCGGCGGCTCGCGCCGACCCAAGCGGTTGCTGCCCCGCCGTGGAATCGCCCCTTAGCCGCCCCGCTTCTTGCCGAGGAGCGCATCCGACAGCGGCGCGTCTCCCACTGTGGACGGCTCTGCCATGTCCGTCACCTGCATTCGCTCGGGCGTGCGCAGGTCGCGCTGGCTCGGATCGTACTTCGCCGCCGAACCACCTTCGCCGATGGCCCACGACAGCGGCCGCGGCGAATTCTTCACCGCCTGCTGCAGCAGCGTCAGCCCCTGCATGAAGGCTTCGGGGCGGGGCGGGCAACCGGGCACATAGACATCCACGGGCAGGAACTTGTCTGCCCCCTGCACCACGCTGTACACGTCGAACATGCCGCCGGAGTTGGCGCAGGAGCCCATCGAAATCACCCAGCGCGGCTCCAGGAGCTGCTCGTAGAGATGCTGCAGCACCGGCGCCATCTTGCGGAACACCGTGCCGGAGACGACGATCAGGTCGGCTTGCCTTGGCGTCGCCCGAATCACCTCGGCGCCGAAGCGCGAGATGTCGTGGCGCGAGGTGAAAGACGTGGCCATCTCCACATAGCAGCAGGAGAGGCCAAAGTTGAAGGGCCAGATGGAATTGGAGCGGCCCCAGGCGACGAGATCCTCGAGCCGAGCCGTGAGGAAGCTCTTGCCGGCCTCCTCGTTGTAGGCGTCGTCCGCCGCCTGCATGGGAGCGTCCGGTTCGGTCTTGACGAGTCGCCACTGCATCGCTTCAGGCCCCCGCCGCATCGGTGCGGGCGTAGCGTCCCGGCGCCGGCGCCCGTCGCTTGAGGCCCCAGTCCAGGGCCCCGGTGCGGTATTCGTAGAACAGCACCGCCAGCAGGAGGACGATGAAGATGGACGCACCGATGTAGCCGGCGAGGCCGACATCGTGGAACGCCACCGCCCAGGCGATGATGAAGATGGTCTCGAGGTCGAAGATGACGAAGAACACGGCGATCAAATAGAACTCGATGGAAAGCCGCATGTCTTCGGCATCGCCCACCGGCACGATGCCGGATTCGTACGGAATGTCCTTGGCGCCCCGATGCCGCGCCTTGGCACCGATGAACCACGAGGCGACCAGCGTCGCCGCCAGCACCGCAGCCACGACAAGCGCGAACAGGACGAACGGCAGGATGTCGCCTCCGGCGGTCAAACCCTCTTCAGCCATCGGCCCTCCTGCCGGGAGTCCACCCCGAATCGAAGCGCAACACCATACTAGAGAGCGGGCGCACCGGGCAACAAATACTGGATCACGGCGGCAGTTCTCATTTTGGCGTCTGGCTTCACCGTCAGGCGCATTGCACCCCGCGTTTCGGACCCAATCCGGGGCCAAATCGACCGACAGACCCGTCCAGTTGAGGGGGCTGAAGGCCAAAATGAGAATTGCTGGGATCACGGCAGTGTCTCACCTTGAATTTGCCTGACAGCCTGGGCTGGGGCAGGAAGCGTTGCCGAAAGGCAACGGTTCTTGTGGCGCTGACGTGGCGCATGGCCGTTCGCAGCCGGCGACTGCGTCGACTTGCCTGCCGGGACCACCCGGGGGGAGGGCGTCCCGCCCTCCATGCGCCGTCAGGCGCGTCCTCCCTGCACATGCCGCGAGTGCTGCGCGCCCGGCGGCGCGATGGAGGGCGGGACGCCCTCCCCCCGGACGACGCCAGACACTGCACAAGCCGAGGCGAGACACCGCCAGCCAACGCCCCGCATTGCTCAAAACGCGCCGAGCGCCATGCACGTGCCCCTGCGCAAGCGCTGGTGCAGGTCCGGAGGCAGGGCGGCCTCGCCGTCCATACCCCAGACGGGGGAGTGATGGGAGACATGGGAGACACGCCCCCGTGAGATGGTTCCGGGCGAAGGGTAAGATTGCCGCCCGTATGGTCTCGATGCACGATCCGATGCGGCCCCCGGCCGTGGTGGCTGGCGCGGCGCTGCTCTTGCTGGCGGCGGTGGCGTTGGTGCTCGGCTGGGCGGTCGGCTTCGACGCGGTGCGCAGCAACGGAGCTCGGGTGTTCTTCGTCGCCCTTTGGGCCTATCTCGGCTACACGGCCTGGAACGGCCAGGGCTGGGCGCGGCACGCGATTCTGGCGGTGTTCGTCGCCAAGCTCTGGGGGCACTTCAATGCATCGTCGCTCGCCGCCGGCATCGCCACCCTGACCGCCACCGAGGCGACCGCCGAGGTGCTGGTGCTGGCGGCGCTCGGGGCAATGTGGCTGCCTTCAGCAAGGCGATGGTTCGCCGAAAGCGCGAGGCGGATGCGGGAGGAACCGGGGCGGTCCTGATCCAAGGTCGTTGCGGAACCAACCCTCCCTCCGAGGAACCTGACGGTTCTCGACCCTCCCAAGACAGAGTGATGTGCGCAGGGAGGCCCCCCTGAGGGCGAGGGAATTGAAGCCCCCGCCATGCGCCGCAAGGCGCGTCAGGAAGACTGCTGTTGATCAGCAAGCCTTCAACGCCCCTCCTCCCAAACGCCCCTCCTCCCAAAGGGACTGCGTGGCAAGCCCACCTCCCATCACTCCCCCCTGGGGGGGAGGTCGATGCGCGCCCTCGGGCGCGGTGCCGCCCTACGGCTTCTTCGGAGGGGGCAGGCCGCGCCAACAATGTACCTGAGCAGAGGTGCCCAGGCGCTTACGCTTCCGACAACTGCAACAGCACCCCGTGGGTGGACTTCGGGTGGACGAACACTTGCGGGCCGCCTTCGCCGATGAGACGGGCGCCGCCGGCCTTCATGGCTTCGCAGGTGGCGGCGAGATCGTCCACGGCGAAGGCCACGGTGTGGATGCCCTCGCCACGGCCTTCGAGCGCCTTGCCGACGGCGGAGTTTTCGTCGATGGGCGCGACCACCTCGATGAAGCCGCCGCCGGGCAGGTTGAAGAACGCCTGCTTGATGCCGAGCGCCTCGCTCTCGTCGGTTCGGTCCAGTTCCAGCCCCACCTTGTCGCGGTAGGTGGCAATGCCCTCGTCGATGTCTTGCACGCGCACAACCAGGTGGTCGAATGCGGTCAACGCCATGTCTTTCCCCTTTCTTCGGTGATCGGACGCACGTCCGTTGGATGATTGTCGTTCGGGCTCTTCGCCGTTTGCCGCCAAGCCCGGCAAGGCTGCTATGGTACGGGATGCGGATGGCCATCGCCCACATGCCCCTGGCGCGAGACGGGCAGGCCATTCGGGTGGATCAGGCGTTGGAGGGAGAGAGGATGAGCAACGAAAAGGGCCTCACGAACCACGAGATCACCATCGCCTTGGAGGGCGGCGCGCTGCTGGGGCCATTCCGCGCCACCTGGAGCACGGAAATCCTGAGCGACGTGCGCGAGCTCAGCCGCGACTACGACGCCTTCCTGCAAGGCAGTGAGCAGACGCGCTTCAAGTACCACCTGCACGACCCCGAGAAGCACATCTCGCACTCGCTCATCATCGACTTCGAGAATGTCACGGCGATCTACGACCGCGTGGCGCTTTCGGACCACCAGGAGCCTGCGCCGTAGAACGGCGCTTACCTCCTGGTCGAAGGCGCGAGCGAATGCGAGCCCGCAGGCCAAGCAGTTCGCGAAGCGAACTGCCGACGCGCCCGCAAGGGCGCGCTAGCGCCACAAGAACCGTTGCCTTTCGGCAACGCTTCCTGCCCCAGCCCAGGCCATCCTGTCACCCTGTCGGCATTCGGCCAGCCTGCGCCGTCCGAAGTCCGACAGGCTGCTGACGTGGCGCATGGTCGTTCGCAGCTGGCGCCTGCGTCGATTTCCTGCCGGGACCACTCCGGGGGGAGGGCGTCCCGCCCTCCCCCCGGGACCTCCGGGAGACGGTGCCAGACACTGCACAGCCAAAGTGAGACACTACCCGCAGGGCCCGCAGGGAAGGCAGGACGCCTTCCCTCCAGAGGACCACGACAGTGGGAGGAGACTATGTGCCGCAACATCCGCACGCTTTACAACTTCGATCCGCCGGCCACCGCCGAGGAAGTGCGCGCCGCCGCGCTGCAATTCGTGCGCAAGGTGTCGGGCTACACCAGGCCTTCGGCCGCCAACGCCGCCGCGTTCGATGCAGCCGTGGATGCGGTGGCCGCGGCCTCCCGCGAGCTGCTGCAGAGTCTCACCACCAACGCGCCGCCGAAGAACCGAGAAGAGGAAACGGCCAAGCGCAAGGCCCGCTCGGCGGCTCGCTTCGCCACCGCCTGATCACCGACCTCGCCGGAATCTGGAGGGAAGGCATCCTGCCGACGCGCCCGCGAGCGCTCGGCCTGCCGGGTTCGGATACGGAACGCCTACTCACAGACCACGCCGTCCCCGTCGCCTGCCGCGTGATGACGCCGCGGCGCCAGCGCTAGCGCCACGCCGTTCCGGCGCGCCATCGACGGCCGCAGCGGTGCGAATCCAGTCGGACGCCGCGTTCCGCCATATGGATGGCCGTTTGCGTGCGGACCCACTTGTGTGGATGCCACTGGTCCAGTCAATCGAACATGGCGACTCGAGGGCATCCGGCAGACCCAAGTTCTCACACATGGCGGATCACCCCTCCAAACCCGGCTCGCCAACCTGCTCCAGCACGACTCGAACAAGGTCGGGGGCCAGTCTGAATCCCTCCCGCCCAAGCCGCTCCAGGATCGGTCCGACCGCCGTCACCAGGCCCCGCTTGCGTGCCTCGATCAGGATGCCCGCCACGCCGACCACGGACACACCGAGCTCCTCCGCATGCCATCTGCCGAGCGGCTCGTCCATCACCACCAATCTCGGCCCATCGTGATCCCGGGCCAGAGCAAGCGTGCTCGACTCGCCGTCATCGAGATCCGCAAACGCATCGACATCCGCACTGGCATCGACCACCGCTACCCAGCCTGCCTTGATCGCGTCACTGAGTTCGGGGGCGCCCGGCCGTCCCTTACCCGTCATGACTTCGCCCTGCACGATGCGGGTCACCGTCGCCTCTGCGAACAGGTCCCGAAGCAGTCCGAAGACGTCCGCCCTGGCAAGACCGATCAGCGGGCTCGCGTCGACCGCTACGAGTCGTTTCGCCATGCCTCGAGGACGTCGACCTCCCTGGCCACGCTCTCCCGCGTACCCCGGACTACGGCGATCCCGAGTCGCGACGCCGCCTCAATGAATTCCGCGATCGGCAGCCCCGAGAATCGCGCCGCGTGACCGAGCGACAGGCCTCCCTCGCGATACAGCGAAAGCGCCAGTGCCCGCCTGACCCCCGGCTCCGACAGCAGGGAGTCCTCGTCGAGATGCACCAGCACCGCCTCCGGCACGTTGCGGCTGAGCACCATCACCGGCCGCTCGCGGGCCGCGCGCAGTGCGACCGACGGGTTGTTCTTCAGTTCGCGAACGCTGAACGCTCTCATGATGCCGCCTTCGCGGGAACGCCTCGTGGGAACAAGCAGACCCTATGCCATTCCCCGGGCCAATGCCATCGGGCGATGACGGGAGTCCGTCGCCGCCCGACGCGACGTCCTCAGGGAACCTTCTCGTAGATCTTCGGGCTGTTCTGGCGAACGACGGTTACGCCTCCGGACTGCATCTACAACATGTTCAGCGGCCTGCTGGCACTGTTGGGCATGAGCAACGATTGGTGATGCACCTGATCGACCTGTCCGGCTCGCGGTCATGGACGGGCCCCTTTGGGAGGACTCGCTTCGGAGGTACGGACGGCCGGCGTTCTACAGCCGCGTCAGCTGGTGATAGGCCTTCTCCAAGGCTTCCGGCAGTTCGCCTGTCTCTTCGATGACCATGTAGCGGTCGGCTGGGCACATGCGGCGCAGGTAGTCGTGGCCGGAGCGGTCCACCGTGACGCAGAAGGTCTCGATGCCAGCGGCGGAGGCTTCGCGCAGCGCCTGGGCGGTGTCCTGCACGCCGTATTCGTGCTCGCCCCGCTCCGGGCCATAGTCGCAGTCCTGCGGGAAGCCGTCGCTGACGATCATCAGCACCTTGAGGGCGGTGCCGGCGGCTTCGAGCTTGCGCACGGCGTGGCGGATTGCCGGGCCCATGCGGGTGGAGCGCTTCGGGGTCATCGCCGCCAACGCTTCGAGCACGCTGCGGTCGTATGCCTGCCCCAGCTCCTTGGCGACGAAGAACTCCACGCAGTCGCGGCCGTAGCCGGAGAAGCCATAGATGCCGTACTGGTCGCCGATGGCTTCGAGCGCGCCGGACATGGTGAGCACCGCCTCGCGCTGGATGTCGATGATGCGGCGTCTTTCGGCGTCCTCGAGCCGCCTGGCCTCGAAATCCCATTCCTCGTCCTCGTCGAAATAGGGGTCGCGCAGGTCTTGCGGATCGCTGGCGGCGGGAGCTGGCGGCTCTGGCGACCCCTCCGTCAGCACATCGTCGGTGGAGGCGGAGAGGTCCACCAGGAACACCGCACCCACGTCGCGGCGCAGGCGCTCGCGGCGGCTGTACACGCGCTCGTCCGGCGAAACGCCGACGCGCAGGTCCGTCCGCGCGGCGACGATGGTGTCGAGATCGAGTTCGTCTCCGTCGCTCACCTTCGCCTGACGCCGATAGCCCGACGGGCGAATCTGCTCGAAGCGGCGGCGCACGGCATGTGCGAGTGGGCGCACGGCGGCCAACAGTTCATCGGGGTCGCGGCCGCCCAGGGCGTTGGCGTCCGTGCGCAGGCGTTCCTCGAACAGCCGGCACCAGCCGCGCAGATAACGCTGGTTGTGGCAGTCCCATTCGTCGTAGAGGAAGCTGCGCGCATCGTCGCGTTGCTCGCCGAGGGCACGCGCCAGGGCGGAACGCTCCATGTCGATGCGCCGCTTGAGGGCGTCGCGCTCCGCGGCGAGGTCGGCGTCGCGCAGGTCGCCCGGCCCCTCCATCTGCCCCGCCACCGCTTCGCCTTCCTCCAAGGCCTCGGCCACCGCCAGCGAAAGCAGCTTGGCGTCGAGGTCTGCCAGGTCTTCATCCCAGTCTTCGAGCCGGGTCTGGCGCTGCAGCCATTCGAGCTGGGGACCTTCGCCTGCCACGGCTTCGCCGGCGGGTTCCGGGGAGAGCGCAAGCGAATCCATGCACGAGGTCACGGCAGCGGCGGAGTCATATACGTCGGCGCCTTCGTCCGCAACGCCGCCGGCGTGAACCATGAACTCCGACTCCACCGGCAAGCCTTCAAGCGCGGCTTCAAGCCGTTCGAGCTCGCCGGCAATGCCGTCCGCATAGGCTGGCGGCAGGCCGAGGCGAACATCGAGCAGCGCGCGCCGGTAGCGGTCGGCGCCCGGATAGCGGCGCACGACGGCGGCCCGCACCCGCGCCATCTCGATCACGTGAAAGAGCCGCCGCGCCAGTTCCAGCGCCTCGAAATGGGCGAAGAAGAGGGCAATGTCGGACTCCCGGTGCGCTGGCGGGGCGGTGCGAAGTCGGAGCGTGGCGATGCGCGCCCGCGCCGTGTCGATGTCGAAGCGGTAGGTGCCGAATTCGCGAAAGCCGAGCTGGTAGAGGGCGGTGAGTCGGTAGGCGGCGGCATTCAGCTGCCTGGTGGGAAACCAGTCGATGCGCGCCGGCAGATACAGCGCGCCGGCGTCGTGGCTCGCGTTCTGCCGCGCGGGGCCAGCGGCGCCGCCCTGCGAGTCCTCCACCGGACGGATGTGGTGATAGCGACCGGCGATGCCTTCGGCGAAGAGCGCCAGGCTCCTCTGCACATCCGCCAGATGCACAGCCGACTCCGGAGCGGGTGGCGATGCGATGGGAGAGTCCAAACCGGGCCACGCCACCCTGACGGGCGCGTCCACCGTTCGTCCTTGTCCGGCCTCGGATCCGCCAACGCTCACCATTCGGCCGTCACGGCCAAACCACATCGACGATGCCGGCCACCGCCTCCTGCACCGTGGCATCGTCCGACACCGCCTCGGTGATGGCCGCCGCCGCCGCCCGCCTCGGCTCGATGTCGCGGCGGATGAGTTCGCCGGCATAGATCAGGAGCCTCGTGCTCACGCCTTCCTCGAAACCATGCTCGCGCAGGTTCCGCACCTTGACGCCAATGGTGGCGAGGCGTGCCGCGGTCTCTCCATCCACACCGCTCTCGTGGGCGATGATGGCGGCCTCTCGCTCCTCGCTCGGATAGTCGAAGGTGAGGCTGGCGAAGCGCTGCCGCGTGCTCGGCTTCAAGTCCTTGAGGATGCTCTGGTAGCCGGGGTTGTAGGAGATCACCAGCAGGAAGTCGTCGTGCGCGGAGACCAGTTCGCCGGTCCTGTCGATGGGCAGCAGGCGGCGGTGGTCGGTGAGGGGATGGATCAGCACGGTGGTGTCCTTGCGCGCCTCGACGATCTCGTCGAGATAGCACAGCGCCCCTTCTCGCACGGCGTGGGTGAGCGGACCGTCCTGCCACACCGTCTCGTCGCCCTTGAGCAGATAGCGCCCCACGAGGTCTGCCCCGGAGAGGTCTTCGTGGCAGGCGACCGTCAACAGGCGATCGGCGAGGCCCTGCTCGCCACCGTAGAGCCGCCAGGCCATGTGCTCGATGAAGCGGGTCTTGCCACAGCCGGTGGGACCCTTGAGCAAGACCGGCAGCCGAGCGCCGAAAGCGGCCTCGAACACCTCCACCTCGTCAGCGAGCGGCAGGTAATAGGGTTGCAATGTCATCTCCTCGGTGGATCACCTGCTTTTCAGGGAAGCTCCGATCAAAGCCACGGCGCTGCCTGCCTCCCACCGAAGAAGCCTCCGGGCTTCTTCGACTCCCGACTCCCCCTCCGGGGGGAGTGACAGGAGGCCCCACGCGACGCACCTGGCTCTTTCGGAGGGAGGCAGGCCACGCCGTGGCATCCCAGGCAAGGCCCCCAACGCCTCCGAATCAGGGCTGAAACGAATCCCGCCCCTGCGTGTAGTTGAAGAACGACTGCGCCGGGTTCCGGTTCACGAGATGGCGCTTGAACATGGGGTGCTTGAGGCTGCGCACCTCATGCTCGAGTTCGGTGAGCGCGTTGCCTGAGTCGGGATCGACGATGGTCTGGAAGCGGTATTGGTGCTGGTCCGACTCCTCCGAAATCAGGTCGTGCCTGGCAAGCGCCGAATGCGGCCCGGAGAAGTTCGATACATAGATGGCGATGTGGTGGCCGTCATAGGCCGGGAGCTCGTCGTCCGTCTCGCGGTAGGTGAGCCATTGGCTGCCGCCCATGGAGATCTCGGCGCAGTCCTGCCCCACCCGCGCCGGCGTGTTGAACACCTCGCGATAGAAGCGGGCGATGCCGTCGGACGAGCCGCGCGGCACGCGCACCTCGGCGAACGGGATGCCGAGGCTGGTGCCGAAGCCGGGGCCATGGGCGCGGATGTCGTTGCCCCAGGGGCAGGTGACGGCGATGTGCATGGGGCCGCCGTTCTCTTCGTGCCAGGCGAACTCGGTGCCTTCCATGACCCGGCCGATGCGGTCCAGGCGGCGGCGCAGATCGTCGAGGTCCGGCACCACCACGCCGATGTGGCCGCGGAACCTCTGCGCCTCTCGCTTCGGCAGGTGGAACTGCTGCTCGCCGGCGTTGATCCACATGTTGGCGGCGCCGAAGTCGATGTAGGGGTCGCGGGTGAAGCCGAGCCCGGACACATAGAACAGGGCCGCAAGCTGCTGATCCGGGACCGTAAGGTTGATGTGTTCCATGTTGAGGATGTTGCCCACATCCTCTTCGGAACGGTCGAACTGCCGTTCGCTCATGTTCGCTCCTCTCAAGTTCGCCTCGATGTGGCCCGCCTCCGCCTCGCGCATGTGTACTGCGCGGCAAGGCTCGCCTTCGGGTTCGGGTGGCGTGTGAGCCTAATACAAAGGCGCACCGTGGCATAGCGCGGGGAACGTCGGCAGTGTCTCACCTTGGCCTGTGCAGTGTCTGGCAGTGTCCTCCGGGGGGAGGGGGTCCCTCGGGGGGAGGGCGTCTCGCCCTCCGCCGCGCCGCAAGGCGCCGCGCCGTCAGGTGCGCGGGCACTTCTCGGCATGCGCAGGGAGGACGCGCCTGACGGCGCGATGGAGGGCGGGACGCCCTCCCCCCGAGGGACCCGGCAGGCAAATCGACGCAGTCGCCAGCTGCGAACGGCCATGCGCCACGTCAGGCAAATTCAAGGTGAGACACTGCCAACGACGCCGTCTGGATCGAGTTCCGGGCCGCCACGCCGGCGTCGTCGCCGCCGCCAGCGGCCCCCTCGCCACTGCCTCCAGCCATGTCCGGCCACGCCGAAGGCTCGACACGGCCACCCATGCGACACGTTGCGAGCCAGGCGGTCTGACCTCGCGGTCCATGTGTCCCGAGTCCACACACATGCTGAACCCGAACAGCCCTTACGCACGATGCACGACTTTCACCTATCATGCACTTCAGTCGGCCAGACGCGTGCGGTGACCGGCGGGGCGCGGGGCGGATCGAGGTCTCGGCGCGCTGGCGTCCGTCGCCGCTCCCGCAGCGAGGGGCCCCGCGCCTCGTTCACGAACCGTCCGGGCAGGGCAACGGAGGGGAGGCATGGACCAACGCGCGGACGAAGACGCACTGCTCGATGCCATCTCGGCGGTGCTGCCTCCGGTGATGACGGGCCTGGAAGCGCTTGGCCATGTGGGGCGGCATCTGCATCCGCCCAACCTGCCGCAACTTGCCGCTGCCGTCGCGTCGATGGCGGCGCCGGTGACGGAAGGTCTTGCGCGATTCCGCGAGGCCGAGTTCCCGGAGCACCTTCAGGACTTCCGCAAGCAGGTCATCGAAGCGGCCGAACTGGTGAGCGAGGCGTTCGAGGGCCTACAGGAGGCGGCGTCTTCGCCGGATGGCGCCATGCGCGGCTACCGGGCGATGGGCAGGGCGACGCGTGCCACTGAGGCGCTCTACCCCCTCGCGTCCACGCTGCCGCCGGTGAGTCGCTTCTTCGTCGAACCCGATCAGCGCGAGGACGGCGACTTGCTCGAACACCTGGCGCGGGGCCTCGCCGAGGCGCCGCGACGCGGTTCAGAACAGGTCGTGGGGGTGGTGCGAGCCGGCAACGAACCGGGCGAGCGAGGCGGCTTCTCTCTCTACGTGCCGGAGTACTACGACGACAGCCGGTCCTGGCCGGTGCTGGTGGCCATGCACGGCGGCTCCGGCAACGGCCACTCCTTTCTGTGGACCTGGCTGCGCACGGCCCGCTCGCGCGGCGTCATCCTGCTCTCGCCGACGGCGCGGGGGGACACCTGGTCGCTGATGGGGCCGGACATGGACAGCGCCAACATCGACGCCATGCTGGCGTATGTGGGCGAGCGCTGGAACATCGACCGCAGCCGGATGCTGCTCACGGGAATGAGCGATGGGGGCACATTCAGCTATGTTTCGGGCTTGCGCGGGGAATCGCCGTTCACCCATCTCGCGCCCTGCTCCGCGAGCTTTCACCCGTTCCTGCTCGAAGCCGTGCCCGCCGAGCGGCTCGAGGACCTGCCCATCTACCTGATCCACGGCGCCCTCGACTGGATGTTCCCCGTGGACATCGCCCGCACAGCATCCGAGGCGCTATCCGCCGCCGGCGCCAATGTCACCTACCGCGAACTCGACGACCTGTCGCACGCCTGGCCCCGAGACGAAAACCCGAGGATTCTCGACTGGTTCCTTGGGGGCTGAGCCGAGCCGCGCGGCTGGGAAGCTCTGATCAGGCGTGCCGCGCGCGCGACTCCGTTGCATCGGAACCTGGTTCAGAGACCCAGCAGTTCACGCGCCAGCAGAGATGGAGAAGTTGATCTTCGCCGCTGCCCGATACGCGTTCCGCTCGTGGTGCCGCCTGCGGTAGTCGTGCAGCGAGGGCGCGAGCTCGAAGCCGCAGGAATCGGCCCAGTCGAGGCAGCTCGTCATCAGGATGTCCACGCCGCTGAAGCTGTCGCCCACCAGGAAGGGGCTCGCCTCGATGCGTGGCTCGGCCCAGTGGACCTGCTTCAAGAACCCCTCGCGCGCGGCAGCGATTGCCGCGGGGGCCTCGCCGTAGATCTGCTTGAGGCCCTCGTGGCGGCGAATGACATAGAGCGTGTGGGCGTCGAGTTCCATGAGGATGAACGACGTCCACTCGTTGTAGCGCGCCCGCTCCAGGCTGCCATGGGGAGGCGTGAGGCCGCCGAAGGCGTCGCCGAGGTAGGTGACGATGGCTGCGCTCTCCGTGAGCACGAAGTCGTCGTGGACGAGCACCGGAATCTTCTCCTTGGCGTTCAGCATCCGGAACTCGTCCGTCTGCGTGGCGCCGGTGCGCGAGCCGATCAGCTTCTTCTCGTAGTCGAGGCCCAGTTCGTGCAGCGCCCAGTGCGCCCGGATCGTGCGGCTGGTTGCGCCGCCCCAAAGCGTCAGTGCCATGCGTCGAGATTCCCCTTGCGAGCCGGTGTCCGCCATGTTGCCCGAAGTGCGGCGCGTTCGCATCGCGGCAGTGTCTCGCCTTGAATTTGCCTGGCAGCCTGTCGGACTTCGGACGGCGCAGGCTGGCCGAATGCCGACAGGGTGACAGGACGGCTGGGGCAGGAAGCGTTGCCGGAAGGCAACGGTTCTTGTGGCGCTGACGTGGCGCATGGCCGTCCGCAACCGGCGACTGCGTCGACTTGCCTGCCGACTCCGGGGGGAGGGCGTCCCGCCCTCCGTCGCGCCGTCAGGCGCGTCCTCCCTGCGCATGCCGCTGCCCTGCGCGCCCTTGCGGGCGCGGCGCCTGACGGCGCGGCGCGCCTTGCGGCGCGATGGAGGGCGGACACCCTCCCCCCGAGGGACCCCTCCCCCCGAGGGACGCCCTCCTCCGGGGGACGGCGCCAGACACTGCGCAAGCCAAGGTGAGGCACTGCCCGCGTCGCGGCGGAGTTTCCCGTCGCTGAAGATACTGGCTATAATCCCATATATTCGAAGCGCGGAGACGTGCCGTGGAGGAAGGCAAGACCATCAAGGGCCGGGGCGCGGTGTCGAGCCCCACGCCCCGCTACGACCGCACCGTCAGCGTTCCCGTGGACGACGGCTGGGATGCCGGCGACGATCCCGACTTCCCGTCGCCGGATCCCGCCACGGTCTTCCTGCCAGACAAGACCAAGAACCTGATCGCCAGCAATCGCTCGCCGGACATCCCGTTCGATCAGTCCATCAACCCCTACAAGGGCTGCGAGCACGGCTGCATCTATTGCTACGCCCGCCCCACCCACGCCTATCTCGACCTCTCGCCGGGCCTCGATTTCGAGACCCGCATCTTCTACAAGACGAACCCCGTCACGCGCCTGCGCGAAGCCCTCGACCACCCCAGGTACGTCTGCCGGACGCTGGCGATGGGCACCAACACCGATCCCTACCAGCCGGGCGAGAAGCGCTTCGGCATCACCCGGTCGATCCTCGAGACACTGCTCGAATACCGCCATCCGGTGAGCATCGTCACCAAGGGCGCGCTGATCCTGCGCGACATCGACCTGCTCGGCGAACTTGCAAAGCTGGGCCTCGCCAGCGTCGCCGTCAGCGTCACCACCCTCGACAACCGCCTCAAGACGGTGCTGGAGCCGCGCACGGCCGGACCGTCGGCGCGGCTGAAGGTGATCCGCGAGATGAGCCAGGCCGGCGTGCCGGTTCACGCCATGATGGCGCCGGTGATCCCCTTCATCAACGACGAAGAGATCGAGAGTGTTGTGGCCAGGGTGGCACGAGCCGGCGCCCGCGACGCGGGCTACGTCATGCTGCGACTGCCGCTGGAGGTGGAGGGCCTCTTCCGCGACTGGCTGGAGGAACACTTTCCCCTGCGAGCCGAACACGTCATGGCCCGCATCCGCGACATGCACGGCGGCCGCGCCTACGAGCCCGAATGGGGCACCCGAATGCGCGGCAGAGGCGTGTTCGCCGAGCTGGTGGCGGCCCGATTCAAGCGAGCGAAGCGCCAGCACGGCCTCGGCGAAGAAGACTCCAGCCCGCTCCGCACCGACCTGTTCCGCCGCCCCAACGCCCCGCCAACGCTGTTCTAGCGCCGCTTCGCGGCGCTCTGGCAGCCTGTCGGACTTCGGACGGCGCAAGCTGGCCGAATGCCGACAGGGTGACAGGACGGCTTGGGCTGGGGCAGGAAGCGTTGCCGAAAGGCAACGGTTCTTGTGGCGCTAGCAGTTTTCGCTGGCGCGAAAACTGCGAAGGAAGTACGCGACCGTTCTCCAACTCGACAGTTTTCTACGGCGCTTACCTCCTGGCCGAAGGCGCGAGCGAATGCGAGCCCGAAGGCCAGGCAGTTCGCTTCGCGAACTGCCGACGCGCCCGCAAGGGCGTGCTGCACAAAAGCAGCGGATGAGGGCTTCGACGATCAGGGCGATGTGGAGGAAGCCGACGTACAGGACATCAATGATTCCACCAAGGCCGGTCCGACCAGGACCGCAGATCCAACTCGTGCGTCCAAACCGACCGATGCTGGTTCGCAAGATAGTGGTAGGCGTCTGCAATCCGCTCCGGCAGCATCAGGCCGTCCTCGGCGCCTCTGGTGGCGCGCAGTTCCTGATAGCGCTCCGGCCCAAGCATCTTGCCCAGGGTGTCCGGCGCATCCACCGCGCCGTCCACCACCACATGCGCGACATGAATGCCCTTCGGCGAGAGCTCTGCATTCAGGGTCTGGCACAACATGCGCCGTCCGCCCATGGCTGCCGCGTGCGAGTGCTGCCCGGCATTGCCGCGCACAGCGGCGGTGGCCGAAGTGACGATGATGGCGCCGCTGCCCCGCTCCACCATCGCTGGCGCCACCGCCTGCGCCAGCCGAAACAGTCCAAGCGTCGCCAGCCGCCAGCCCATCTCAAACGCCTTGTGGCTGGTGTTCGCCAGGCTGCGGTTGCCAATCTGCGCCCCGAGGTTGAAAACGGCAACCTCGATGGGCCCAATCTCCGCTTCCGTCGCCGCCACCCGTTCCTCGATGGCGCCTGCCGCCACCGCATTCATCAGATAGCCCGAAGCCGTGCCGCCTTCGCCCTCGATGTCCCCCACGAGCCTGGCAAGCCCCGCCTCGTCGCTGCGCCGGCACAGCACCGAGTGATAGCCCTCCCGGGCAAACCGCTTGCCCACCGTGCCGCCAATGCCGGCTCCCGCCCCAATGACCAAACAAACAGGCTTCATGCCATCGCTCCCTTTCCATGACTTGGGCAGGCCGGAAAACGTCCTGCGACCCCGCGCGCCGCATCTTACAGACACACGCCCCACCGCAACCCCGACATGCCTTCCGCGATCCATGCGCGCCTGTGTCGCGAGCAACTACCCGACATGCCTCTGTATGCTGCCAACGTCGCAACCAGACGGCGCATGCCATGTTCCGAGCCGCCGCTCCCGTGTTCCCCGTTGCCGACGTACACGCCGCCGTGCGGTGGTATTCGGACATGCTCGGCTTCGAGGCGCTGCATGTGAACGCGGACGAGGATGGCGCCGCGAACTACGCCATCGTGCGGTTGGGTGAGGTACAGGTCCACCTGCTGCACAACCGCTTCGAGGACGAGCCCATGCGCTCCCCCGCCGAGGCGATGTTCGCCATGACGGGCGACATCGACGCGCTTCATGCCCGGCTCGAGCAACGCGGCCTCGCCTTCAGCCGCAAGATTCGGGATCAGCCCTGGGGGGCGCGAGACTTCACCGTGCTGGACCCAGACGGCAACGCCATCTGGATCGCGTCCTTCGGCTGACGACACTCTCAGGTCGGCGACGGCCCCTTGGGGGCGAGGGCATCCCGCGCCCTCGCTGCGCCGCAGGCGCGCGCATGGAAGGACCCACATAGACGCCAGTTGCGGGCAGAATGAGCATGGAGCACGCCAGACAAACGGAGGCGCCGTGTTCGAGCAGAGTTTGCAGGCCCCACGCGCAAGGACAAGCCCGCCGCGCCGCGAGAGGCGCACCACTCGCGCCATCCGTCGGCTGCTGTTCAGCATCGTTGCCCTGGCGGCGGGACTGTCGGCACAGGCCGAGGTGGCGGTCACCCCCGACGTGGTCTATGGCCACAAGGACGGCATGGCGCTGGTGTACGACGTCTTCACACCCGCAGATGCCAACGGTGCGGCCGTCCTCTACATGGTCAGCGGCGGCTGGTTCTCTCGCTGGCAACCGCCGGAGCGGCGCATGGGCAGGCTTCAGCATCTGTTGGATGCCGGCTTTGCCGTGTTCACGATTCAGCACGGCAGCGCGCCCCGGTTCAAGGTGCCGGACGCCGTGGCCGACGTGCGACGAGCGGTGCGCCATGTGCGACTGCACGCGGACCGATTCGGCATCGATGCCGGCCGCCTCGGCGTTCACGGCGGCAGCGCCGGGGGCCACCTCTCGCTGATGCTCGGCCTCGCGAGCGATGCCGGGGACGAGGCTGCCGACGATCCCGTGCTGCGGGAGTCGAATCGAGTCCACGCCGTGGTCGCATACTTCCCACCGGTGGATCTGGTGGGAATCGTCGGCCCCAACGAACGCTTCCCGGCGCTCGAGTTCGACCCAGGGCAGGCGGAGGCCGTATCCCCCATCCTCTTCGTCAGCGACGACGACCCGCCCACACTCCTCATCCACGGCGACCGAGACGAACTGGTGCCCATCCGCCACAGCCAGCGCATGGAGCAGGCGCTCACGAAGGCCGGCGTCCCCAATCGCCTCATCGTCATCGAGGGAGCGGCGCACGGATTCCGCGGCGAAGACGGCCGCACCGCAGCACAGGCAACGGTCGCCTTCTTCGAGCAGCACCTGGCAGGAGCCGAATAAGCAGCGAAGGCCCGGGGGGCGACGCCTTGGGGCGAGGACCTTTGGAGGCGAGACCCTAGCGCCACAAGAACCGTTGCCTTCGGACAACGCTTCTTGCCCCAGCCCAAGCCGTCCTGTCACCCTGTCACCCTGTCGGCATTCGGCCAGCTTGCGCCGTCCGAAGTCCGACAGGCTGCTAGCCTGGATTATTCATGATTGTTCATGATCTGATGGGACAAAAGCCCTTGGCTCTGCGAAAATAGCGTTGCCAGACAACCGGTTGACGCAGGGAAGGGCCTTTGCATGGGTGACCATGCCACCAAACAGCGTGTGTTGTTCGAGGGCCTGTCGAAGAAGGGGGTGACGGTCCAGTTCGACCAGGAACATTCCAGTTCGGACGGGGGCGCGATTCTGCTCGAGGCCTGCGACGAGCGGCTTCGGTTGAGCGAGACGCTGGCGGGGTGCCTGTCGGACGATCGCGACCCGTCGAAGGTCGCCCATTCCCTTCGGGAGCTGTTTCGGCAGCGCCTGTTCGGCATCGCCTGCGGCCACGCCGACGGCAACGACGCCGCCCGGCTGGCCCACGATCCGGCGATGAAGCTGCTGGCGGGACGGGACCGGTCGCCGGCGCGTCGCTGGCGTCGCAGCCGACGCTGTCGCGGTTCGAGAACACGGTGCGGCCGAGGGATCTGGTGCGCCTGTCCGAGGCGCTGGCGGAGACGGTGACTGCCCGCCACAGACGGCGCAGGAAGCGGGTTCGGCGGATCACGGTCGATCTGGATCCGACGGTCGATCCGACCCATGGCGGCCAGCAGCTGACGTTCTTCGACGGCTTCTGCGACACCTCGTGCCATCTGCCGCTGGGCGGTTTCCTGACCTTCGACGACGAGGTGGAGCAGTGCCTGTTCTGCTGCGTCCTGCGCTCCGGCAAGGCGGCCGCCAGGCACGGCTGCATCGGTGTGCTGAAGCGCCTGCTGCCCCGGTTGCGGCGGGCGTTTCCCAAGGCGCGGCTGCGGATCCGCCTGGACGGGGGGCATTCCGGCGCGGAGCTGTTCGCGTTTTTCGAGGCGGAGCGACTGGAGTGCGTGGTGGGCATGGCGAAGAACCCGGCGCCGGGTCGCCTTGCCGAACCGCCGATGGAGAAGGTGCGATCCGACTTCGAGGCCGGGCACGCATCGGCCCGCCACCATGGCGAGTTCGCCTGCCGGGCCAGGAGCTGGCCCCGTGACCGCCGGATCGTCGTCAAGGCCGAGGTGACCTCCCATTTCGGCCGGCCATCGAAGGACAACCCGCGCTTCGTGGTCACCAACCTCAAGACGACCCCGCAGCACGTCTACGAAACGGTGCACTGCGCCCGGGGCGATGCCGGGAACCGGTTGAAGGAACTCGAGCAGGGCCTGGAGATCGACCGCACCAGCTGCACGCGCTTCCTGGCCAGCCAGTTCCGCGTCCTGATGACGGCGGCCGCCTGCGTGCCGATGCAGGAACTTCGCCTGAAGGCTCGGCGGACGGGCTGTGCGCGCGCCCAGGTCGGCACCTTGCGGCTGCGCCTGCCGAAGCTCGGCGCCTGGATCGAGACGTCGGTTCGGCGCATCGTCGTCCACCTGCCGCTGGGCACCCCGTTCGCCGACGACTGGCGCCGCATCGCGCGCTCGGTCGGCGCGGTCGCGACCTGACCCGACCCGACCGCTTCGCCGGTTCGCCCACGGATCCGCCGATCCGCGGCGGCGCTCGCCCCGAATCCGGCCATGCCGGCGAGGAGCGCCGAAAATGCCGATCGGCCAGCAGGAAAACACCCCGATTGGCTCCCAGGCACCGCACTTCCGACGAATGTCCCTCCCTGCGACCGCGTTTTGAACCTCCACTGCCAACCTTCGTGAATAGTCCGGGCTAGGGGCGAGGGCATCCTGCCTCGCTACCACCGAGACCGACGTTCCCCTTGCGGGAGTGTCGGTCGCTCCTTTCTCGTTCCCGCTCCCGGCCCATTCGAGGATGGTGCCGAGGTCGCCGTGCAGCGCGGCGTGCAACTAGCCGCGCTTCGCGCCGGGGGTGAGCACGATGCGCTCGATCAGCCCCCGAATGGCCTCCGCCGCCTGTCGCGGTCGCGCGGGTACGCCAGCGCCTCGGCGAGGCGCTCCACCTTGCGCCGGTAGATGTCCGCGATCTTCGGGTGGATGTCGGGCACGTCGGCCGGGACGGCGGCGAGGCGTTCGTTGAGTTCGTCCTGGCGGGCCTCAAGCTCGCGCATGCGGTCCATCATGCCCCGCGCATAGCCGCCGTCCTCGATCACCGCGACCATGGCCTCGATCTTCTTCTCGATGCCGGCAAGCCCCTTCCGGTCCGTCGCGCCCGACGCGCGCCGCTTGCGGTTGAGCCGGTTGGTCTCCTCGGCATACGCCTTCATCGCCTCGGCGGCGGCCTCGGGCTCCATCAGCTTCTCCCTGAGCCCCGCCATGACCCACTCCTCGATCTCGACGCGCCGGATGCTCCTGCTGTTGGCGCACGAGCCCGACATGACGAGGTTGGAGCAGCCGTAGCGGTCCTGGCCGCGCTTGGCGTAGGAGCCGCCGCGCACGCCGCATTCGAGCAGGCCCGACAGCAGATAGCGGGGGCGGTGGGTGCTGTTCAGCCGGTTGGCATGGGCCGCGCGCGTGGCCGCGATAGACGTGGCGTATTTCTCCGAGATTTCCCCCTGCCGGGCCTTCGCGGCCTGCCACAGTTCGTCATCCACGATGCAAAGCTCGGGAACCTCCGTGACGATCCATTCCTCGGGCGGGTTGATCCGCGCCACCCGCTTGCCGGTGTCCGGGTTCTTCATGAAGCGCTGCCGATTCCACATCAGCCGGCCGATGTAGAGCTGTTGTTGAGCAGCCCCGTGCCGCGCCTGGCGTGGCCGCGCAGCATGGAGTCGGTCCAGAGCCTGCCCTTAAGGGCCAGATGCCGCCGCCCGACTTGCCGGCCTCGACCCGGCCCCGGAGGCCCCGGTGGGTTTCGCCGCGAGGTCCTTCAGGAACAGCGCGTTCATCGTGCCCTTGTGCCCGACATGCTGCTCGTCGATCTCGCCTTCCGCGAACGTGACGATCATCACGCCCGCGAAGCGCAGATGCTTGTAGAGCGTCGCTACGTCCGCCTGGTCGCGGCTCACCCTGTCCCACGACCTCGAACAGGCCCCGCCGCGCGTCCTCAAGCAGCCCCTGTTCGCCGCGGCCGAACGGGAACTCGCCGGCCGGCCGGAACACGCCCGCGAGGGCAAGCCGCTGCGCTCGCTGGCGAACCACCGCGAGGGGCTGAGCGTGTTCCTCGAACGCCCGCGCACGCCGATGGACGACAACCTGGCCGAGAGGCTGCTCAGGGGACCGGTGATCGGACGGCGCCTGTCGTTCGGTTCCGACTCGCAGACCGGCGCGAAGCTCGCGGCGCTCATGCACTCGGTGGTCGGCACCCTGAACCTGAACGGCATCGACGCGCGGCGCTGGCTCGAAGCATGGCTGGCGGCGCGCGCAAGCAACGGCGGCCGGCCGCCGCGCGACACCGCACCCTGGCTGCCCTGGTCGATGGACGATGCGCGCCGACGCGAACTGGCGGCGCCGACATGACCGATACCGTCGAGTGCCGCTGCCACGGCCGCGACTTCACCGCCGACGAGATGGCGCTCTTGCGCGCGCTGATCGCCAGCCCGTCAGCGCTCAACCGCCACGCCCTGTCCAAGGAGTTCTGCCGCCGCCCGACACGCTGGCCGAGGTCCGGCCGCTCACCCTGCGGCCGGTCGTCGGCTGCACCCGCGAGGGCCAGCTCCGGAACGCGTTCGTCGCCCGCTGCCACTACCTCGGTTACACCACCCTGGTCGGCGCCCAGATGCGCTGCGCCGTGCATGCCCACGACGGCACGCCGCTGGCCATGCTCGGCTTCTCCAGCGCCGCCTGGACCCTCGCCCCGCGCGACCGCTTCATCGGCTGGTCGCCGCAGATGCGCCAGAAGAACCTGCCGCTCGTCGTCGACAACCCGCGCTTCCTGATCCTGCCCTGGATCCACATCCCCAACCTCGGCTCGCACATCCTCGCCCTCGTCCGACGCCAGCTGCCCGTCGACTGGACGGCGCGCTGCAACACCACCCCGGTGCTGATCGAGACCTTCGTCGAGACCCCGCGCCACACCGGCGCCGTCTGCCGGGCGTCCGGGTGGAACCATGTCGGCACGGCCCAAGGCCGCGGGCGCTACGACACCAACAACCGCTGCGACAAGCCAAAAATAGACATCTGGCTCCGACCGCTGCGCAAGGACTGGAAGCGCATCCTCAATCGCTGGATCCGCAACCGTCACGACTCCACCGAACGCTTACGGAGATTTGAACTGCGGACAAGCCGTGTCAAACGGTGCATTGGGGGATTTCCTGTATGTAATCAACTACTTGTACGCACAAGACACGCCCTCGCACGCTATGGCCGCGCTTGGCTGCGATGAAAAAAGTTTCGCGCAACGCGACGATCATGCCGGCTGATACCGCCGAACGTCGATCTCGTCGGCCCGCGCGCGCATCTGCGTCGCGTCGTGCCATGCCTGCATCCGCAACAGCAGGTCCATGCTGAGGCCGAACGCCTTCTCCACCCGCATCGCCATGTCGGGCGACAGCGAAGCGTTGCCGTTCAGCAGGTCCGAAAGCGTCGCACGGCGCACGCCGAGAATCTTCGCCGCCGCCGAAACGCTCAACCCCAGCTCCTCAAGGGCCTCGATCCGGATGAAGGCGCCGGGGTGGGGGGGCGTCATCCCCATCTTGATGCCGCCGCTGGTCATCAGTGGTAGTCCTCCAGGTTCAGGCGCTCGATTGCGCCGTTCCGTTCCTCGAACGTGATCCGCCAGTTGTCCGACACGGAAACGCTCCATTCGTTCCGGCGCTCGCCGGAAAGCCGGTGAACCCGCCATCCGGGAGCCGCCTCGCGGACGAAGCCCTCCATGGTCTCGGCCATCGCCAGCGCGGCGAGGACGCCGCGCACCCGCTCCACCAGGTCCTGTTTCAACAGCCGTGACGTATTGTTCTCGTATAGCTGGCGCACTCCCCGATGACGAATGGAACGAACGATCATGGCCGCATATGTACGGCATGACCGTGCAGAATGCAAGCCCCTGCCGGGAGGACATTCGACGCCATTTGCGGCCACAGAAGGACAGTGGTGGACGCAAGTGTGTTCGACACTTGTTCTTCGCTATCGAAGCGCATATCTGGCAGGGATGGATCGGCAGGAATCCGCTCATTTCGAGTCCATCGCGAGGCTGCCGTCATGGTAGCGTCCATCGGCAAGATCGCCTCGCGTCGCAGGGCGTTGGGTATTTCGGGCGAGATGGCTACTACGCCAGGGACGACGGGGCGCATCGCGAGGCGGGCGTCGGCTCGGGCGCAGGGAAATCGACGGCGGCATCGCGCACCGGCCCGGCCACGACGTGACCCTGAGCGCGCCGAAGTCGGTGTCCCTGATGGCGATGGTGGGCGGCGACGAGCGCATCGTCGAGACCCGGATGCGACCTTGCGACGGGGGCGATGGTCCGCGCCGGCGGCCAGAAGACGGTCGCCGCCTGTTTCCAGCACGACACTTCCAGGAACCTGAATCCCCAGCTCCACACGCATGCCGTCGTCGCCAACATGGTCCAGGGCGAGGATTCCAAGCGGCGCACGATGGTCGATGACGGCCTGTTCAAGGGCAAGATGGCCATCGGGGCGATCTACCGGGCGGAACTGGCGCAGGGGCTGAAGGGTCTCGGCTACGGCATCGGGGAAGACCCATATCGACGGGCGATTCGAGATCGAGGGGGTTCCGCGCGAGGTCATCGATGCCTTTTCCACGCGCCGCGCCGAGATCGAGGCCGCGATGGCCGAACGCGGCATGGGGGGAGTCGAAGGACAATCCCCACCTCGCGGCGCGGGCGGCGCTGATGACGTGGGCGGCCAAGCGCGACATCGACCGGGAGTGCTGGAACGTAGCTGGAAGCGCCAGGCGAAGACGCTGGGCTTCTCCGCCGGCAAGGTCCGCGCGGCCGCCCGCAAGGCCGAACGCGGGCTCCTCGGGCCGGACCTGTTCGCCGCAAGGCCGAACGCGGGCTCCTCGGGCCGGACCTGTTCGCGGGTCCGGGCTGGGCGGCGGGCGACGCGGCGGCCTGGGCGGTCGCGCACCTTGCCGAGCGCCAGTCGGTGTTCGGCCATGCCGACCTGCTGGCGGCGACGCTGGCCCGCGAGCCGGGCGCGGTCACCGTCGATGCGGCGGAGCGCGCGATTTCCGCGCTCGAACGCGACAGCTCGCCGCACGCGGCCTCGATCATCCGGCACTGGGACCACGGACGCGGCGCTGGCGCGGGAATCGGAGACCATCGCGCTGATGCGCGCGGGCCAGGGCGTTGAAAAGCCCTCATGCGTCGCTGGGTCGCGGAGACCAGGCTCCACCGGGGCCGGCTGAACGAGGGCCAGAAGGAAGCGGTCAAGACCGTCCTCGCCAGCAAGGATCGCGTCGTCGCGGTCCAGGGCTATGCCGGCACTGGCGCCGCAAGGCGCGCAGGACACTCGCGGCACGTGCAGGGAGGACGCGCCTGACGGCGCGCATGGAGGGCGGAGGACATCCCTCGACTTGAAGACGGGAGACATCCGCGCCTGACGGCACGCATGGGAGGGCGGGACGCCCTCCCCCCGGAGTGGTCCCCGCAGGCAAATCGACGCAGTCGCCAGCTGCGAACGGCCATGTGCCACGTCAGCGCCACAAGAACCGTTGCCTATTCGGCAACGCTTCTTGCCCCCAGCCCAAGCCGTCCTGGCAGCCTGTCGGCATTCGGCCAGCTCACGCCGTCCGAAGTCCGACAGGCTGCCAGGCAAATTCAAAGTGAGACCCCGAGGGTAGGCGGCGGATATCGTCCGCCGATTCCGACATAATGCGCGGCTCATCCGGAGGCAGGCATGCGGGGGCTGGCAGGCAGGAATGAGCATCACAGGAACTCTCGAACGGGCCCTGGCGGGAGAACTGCCCACCGAGAACGAGGCGCTGTCGCTCACCGACTTCTCCGACACCGCCGCGCTGGCCGAAGTCGCCGCCACGTTGCGGGATCGCGGCTTCCTCAATCTTGTCACCTATTCGCGCAAGGTCTTCATCCCGCTCACGCACCTTTGCCGCGATGTCTGCCACTACTGCACCTTCGCCCGGACCCCCTCGAAGCTCGACAACCCCTACATGGACTTGGACGCCGTGCTGGAGGTGGCGCGGGGCGGCGCCCGTCTCGGCTGCAAGGAGGCGCTGTTCACCCTGGGCGAGAAGCCGGAACTGCGCTACCGCGCCGCCCGCGAATGGCTGGCCGAACATGGCTACACGACCACGCTCGAATACCTGCGCGACGCTGCCGAGGCCGTGTTCAAGGAAACCGGACTCCTGCCCCACCTCAACCCCGGCAACATGACGCCCGAGGAAATCGCAACCCTGCGCCCGGCGTCGCCGTCCATGGGCATCATGCTGGAGTCCGCCTCCGACCGGCTCACCGAGAAGGGCATGCCGCACTACGGCTCGCCCGACAAGATTCCGGCGGTGCGCCTGCAAACCCTGGCCGATGTCGGCAAGGCGCGCATTCCCTTCACCACCGGCATCCTCATCGGCATCGGCGAAACCCGCCGCGAACGCATCGAATCGCTGCTCGCGATCCGCCGCGTGCATGAGCGATACGGCCATATCCAGGAAATCATCGTCCAGAACTTCCGCGCCAAGCCGGGCACGAAGATGCGATCGGCGCCAGAGCCCGACCTCGACGAACTCCTGTGGACCATCGCCGTCACGCGCATCCTCTTCGGCGAGTCCATGAGCGTGCAGGCGCCGCCGAACCTGAGCCCAGGCGTGCTGCCGCAGATCGTCGGCGCCGGCATCAACGACTGGGGCGGCGTGTCGCCTCTCACGCCAGACTTCGTCAACCCCGAGGCGCCGTGGCCGCATCTCGACGAACTCGCCCGCGAAACCAACGCCGCCGGCAAGACCCTGCACGAGCGTCTCACCATCTATCCCGAATATGCCCGGAACGTCGAGCGCTGGGTCGATCCGGCCCTCGCAAGCGCCGTTCTCGACGCCATCGACGGCGAGGGCCTGCCGCGCACGGATGCCTGGTCGCCCGGCGAAGACGAACCACCCCCGGCGGAAATCCTGGGCCAGATCGGTCAGCCGCCAAGGCAGGTTTCGAGGGACGTCGAGGAGGTCCTTGCCCGCGCCGGCGACGGCATCGACCTCAGCGAACAAGACATCGCGCGCCTGATCCGCGCCCGCGGCGACGACTTCGGCGCCGTGGTGCAAGCCGCCGACGCCCTGCGCAAGGAAACCGCCGGCGACACCGTCTCCTTCGTCGTCAACCGCAACATCAACTACACCAACATCTGCTACTTCAAGTGCCAGTTCTGCGCCTTCTCCAAGGGCAAGCTGGCCGAGAACCTGCGCGGTCGCCCCTACGACCTGAGCCCAGAGGAAATCGCCCGCCGGGTGCGGGAAGCCTGGGACCGCGGCGGCACGGAAGTGTGCATGCAGGGCGGCATCCACCCCGAATACACCGGCGCCACCTATCTCGACATCCTGCGCACCGTGCGCGAAGCCGTGCCGGAGATGCACATCCACGCCTTCTCGCCCCTGGAGGTGTGGCAAGGCGCCGCAACCTCCAACCTGCCGCTGCCCGAATACCTCAAGCAGCTCAAGGACGCCGGCCTCGGCACCCTGCCCGGAACCGCAGCCGAGATCCTCGACGACGAGGTGCGCGCCGTGATCTGCCCCGACAAGATCAACACCGCCCAGTGGCTGGAGGTGATGGAAGCGGCGCACGAGGTGGGCTTCCGCACCACCGCCACCATCATGTACGGCCACGTCGATCAGCCCAAGCACTGGGCCCGCCACCTGATCCGCGTGCGCGACCTGCAGAAGCGCACCGGCGGCTTCACCGAATTCGTGCCGCTGCCGTTCGTCCACATGGAGGCGCCGCTCTACCTCAAGGGCAAGGCCCGCCGCGGCCCCACCTTCCGCGAAGCCATCCTCGTCCACGCCGTGGCTCGGCTGGCCCTCAACCCCCACATCACCAACATCCAGGCAAGCTGGGTGAAGCTCGGCCACGAAGGCGTGCGCGCGGCCTTGAGCGCCGGCTGCAACGACCTGGGCGGCACCCTGATGAACGAGAGCATCACCCGCGCCGCCGGCACCGTCCACGGCCAGGAAACCTCGCCCCAACGCATGATCGAGATCATCGAATCCGCGCGCCGCACGCCGCGCCAGCGCACCACCACCTACGCCGACGCATCGCCAGAGCTGGTAGCCAAGGGCCTGGCCGCCGGCGAACTCGACGAAATCGTCAACACCCCGGCCCGCAAGTACGAACGCAAGCGCAGCAAGGACGAATTGGTACGCAACGCCATCCCGGCGGTGGAGGTGTAGGGAAGGCCGCGAAAAAGTCGGAGCCAAACGCTCCCGACCGGCGCGGCGAATTCACACGGAGAAACCCGAAGCCCTGGGTTTAGCCGACTTGATTTGGACTTCGGCCGATCCAAGGTTAAGGGCGGCAACGTTGGCCACTGTAGCCAAAGTGCCGCTAGACACACGACTCCTCTAGAGGTGGAGGGCGTCCCGCCCTCATCGCGCCGTTAGGCGCGCAGGATTGGCCGCGTGCTATGCTCATCTGCCCTCAAGACGGAACCGATGGCGAGACGCGTGAGTTCCCCGTCCAGCAACGCCTACGTTGGGCCCGATGACATCTGGGAGGTCAGCCGCCGCCTACGGTTGGACGAGCCGTTGAACGGTGAGAGCGACCCACGATGGGTGGACACCGCAGAAGCCAGGGGGTCCTACAACCTGCATCAACTGTACCGGTCGCTGGGCGTGGACATGACCAAGTCGTCCGGTCAACGGTTCCGGTCGCAGACACCTAGCGGCTACTACCTGTTCTGCGGTCACCGCGGTTGCGGCAAAAGCACAGAGCTCAGGAGAATTCACGACGACCTTCATGCGCCGGACCTCTACTACGTCATCTTCGCGGATGCCGCGCAGGAACTGGACGTCAACAACCTCCGATACCACGACATCCTTCTTCACCTCGCCGGGAAGCTCGTTGAACGCCTGGAAAAAGACGACATCCGCATCGAATCCGTACACCTCGGGAAGCTCGAAGAGTGGTTCACCGAGCGCGTCGAGCGGCACGACACCACGCGCGAGTTCGCAATGGAGGCGAAGGCGGGCGCAGCAGCAAGCGGAGGCCTGCCCCTTTTCGGCAAGCTCTTCGCAAGGATCAGCAGCGCATTCAAAACCAACTCCACCTACAAGGAAGAGTTGCGACGAAACCTGCAGAATTACTTCACGGACTTCGCGGATGCATTCAACCACTTGATCGAAGCCGCAACGGAAGCGGTTCGCGCCGCCAGCAAGGGCCTCCAGATACTGTTCGTGGTTGACGGTGCCGACCTGCTTCGGGGCGACGATGCCGACGCCCTGTTCGTGAGCGACGTGCATCAACTCCGACAGGTGCGTGGCATTTTCCTCTACTGTGCGCCCATCCATTTGGTCTATCAGAGCGCTGGTATCCGCCAGAACTTCGACCATGTCTTCAGGCTGCCCATGGTCAAAGTAGCGGACGTCGACGGCTCTCCGAACGAAATCGGTCGCGCCACGATGCGCAATATCCTGCACCGACGTGCTTCGCCAGACCTATTCGATCCCGGCGTGGCGGACCTGTTGATTGAGCAAAGTGGCGGCCACCCACGGGATCTCCTGCGGTTGCTGCAAAATGCGTTTCGACATGCCGAGAAGGACCGCTTCGATAGGGAAGCGGCAGAGGCCGCCGTGGAGGAAGCCGCCACCGAGTTCCGCCGAATTCTGGTCACCGAGGACTATCCTGTCCTCGCTGAGATCGACTCGAGCCTCGAAACCCCACCGCACAATGAGCGTGTCCGTGGACTGCTCTATAACCTTGCCTTGCTGGAGTACAACAACTACTACTGCCGCTGCCATCCCGTGATTCGGCGTATCCCTGCCTTCGTGTCAGTGCAGATGGCCCGCGCTAGTGACACAAGCTGAACCGGCGGCAACCTGGAGCCTCCTCTCCGAACACTCCGGCACATTCCTGCGGCTCCAACGGATGCTCGACAGTCGCCGTTCGTTTACGCTTTGCTTCCTCGCATATTCGGACAGCACCTACCGCGACTTGGTGGCCGACTTCCTGGAGGAGCGGCTCGCGGCCAAGGTCCGCGTAGTCATTCACCCGAATACCCACAACGGAACGGAGGCACTGTTCGACGAGCTTGGCGTGGACCCGGCCGATGGCCCCGCGCAGCTTGCAGGATTGGAATATTGGCCGGCTGGCATCGACGACCTTCTCACGCGACTGAACTATCGTAGGGGTGCCTTGGCCGATCGGTGCCCCCGTCCGCTGCTTGTTTGGATTCCCTCGCTGCAACTCCGCCGTCTTGCCACCGCCGCCGCTGATCTCTGGGCATGGCGCTCCGGCGTCTTCGACTTCAGTTTGCCGCCACATGATGCGGATCAGCAGGTTCGAGTTTCGCCGCCGATTGACCGTCGAAGCGCGGCAGCTCCCCGACGCATGGAGCGTATCGCCGAACTAGAGCGGTACCTCCGTGATCGAACCGAATGGCGATCCATCGATGTGGCACTGGCGCTTGAGCTAGGGGACCTCCGGCGCTCCTTGGGCGAGGTGGAGACGGCGGAGTCCGCGTACCGAGATGCGACGACCGCGCTCAAAGGCCTAGACGATCGCCGCCAGACGGCCATCGCCCAAGGACGGATTGCCAACATGCTAGAGGCACGGGGCGAACTCGATGAAGCGCTGCGCATCCGCACGGAAGAGGTGCTGCCCGTCTACGAACGGCTCGGCGACGTTCACTCGCTGGCCGTGACCCAAGGCCAGATCGCCGACATCCTCCAGGCGCGAGGCGAACTGGACGAGGCGCTGCGCATCCGCACGGAAGAGGTGCTGCCCGTCTACGAGCGGCTCGGCGACGTCCGGTCGCAGGCCGTCGCAAAGGGGGGGATCGCCGACATCCTCCAGGCGCGAGGCGAACTGGACGAGGCGCTGCGCATCCGCACGGAAGAGGTGCTGCCCGTCTACGAGCGGCTCGGCGACGTCCGGTCGCAGGCCGCCGCAAAGGGGAAGATCGCCGACATCCTCCAGGCGCGAGGCGAACTGGACGAGGCGCTGCGCATCCGCACGGAAGAGGAGTCGCCGGTCTACAAACGGCTCGGCGACGTTCACTCGCTGGCCGTGACCCAAGGCCAGATCGCCGACATCCTCCAGGCGCGAGGCGAACTGGACGAGGCGCTGCGCATCCGCACGGAAGAGGTGCTGCCCGTCTACGAGCGGCTCGGCGACGTCCGGTCGCAGGCCGTCGCAAAGGGGGGGATCGCCGACATCCTCCAGGCGCGAGGCGAACTGGACGAGGCGCTGCGCATCCGCAGGGAGGAAGCGCTTCCCATCTTTGAACAGCTCGGCGACATGCGTGCGTGTGGCATCACACGAGCTACGATCGCTGAGATACTCGTCGCCCTTGGTCGGGTCGACGAGGCCGTGGAGGTCTACGAGCGTGACGTGCTGCCCAGTCTCCAGAGCACGGGGCTGTGGGCCGATGTTGAATCCGTGGTCACCCGCCTCGAAACGCTCCGATCGAGCGAAGGAGGTTCCGCCAAGGATTTGCCAAGCCAACCGTGAGACCGGTTCGAGACGCCTTCGTAGTCGAGCGGGCGACTCGTCCTCTCCCGGCTAGAGATACGGTTTCGCCGCGCCCGAATGCACAGCGCCAGGACCTACCCGCGTCATTTCGCAAGCCGTTTCCGACAGCGGGCCGCCACTGCGGTTAGCGCCGTGCCTTATACTCGACGAACCTAGAAGATGCCCCGGCACGATGGTCATGCACGCAAGTACCGCCGCGTCCGAGCCGTCCACTGCGACATGGTTGTCGGTGGGAGGGTGCGTCACGCCGCAAAGCCCAATGGAGAAGAAGCCACCGTGCTGACCATCAAACAAGCGTGCGTTCGCCGATGCTCCGATCCTTCGTATCGGGACACCGTGCTCGACCTCACGGACTTGGCTCAGGAACGCATCAATCCGGTGAAGTTCTTTGCCGAGAACTACGTCACGGAAGGCATGCAGACGCTGCTCACGGAAGGCTTCCGGCGGCTGGAAGGCAAGACGACGCAAGGTGTCTTCAAGCTCACGCAGGCCATGGGCGGCGGCAAGACGCACAACCTGCTCGCGCTCGGCCTGCTTGCTCGGCATCCCGAGATTCGTTCAGGCGTCTTGGGCAGCTTCTATGAGCCAGATGCCGACCTCGGGCGGGTGCGAGTCGTGGCGTTCACCGGGCGAGAGAGCGATGCACCGCTCGGGATCTGGGGCGCGATCGCCGAACAGCTAGGCAAGAAGCAGCAGTTTGCGGACTACTACTCGCCTCTCGCAGCCCCTGGTCAGACCGCATGGATCGAGCTGCTCCGCGGCGATCCCCTCCTCATCATGCTGGACGAATTGCAGCCGTACCTCGTCAACGCCGCGGCGAAGAGCATTGGCCATTCGGATCTGGCGACCGTCACCACAACTGCCCTGTCGAACCTGCTGGTTGCGGCTGGGCGCGACGAACTGCGCAATGTCTGCGTCGTGATCTCCGACCTGAAGGCGTCGTACGACGCCGGCGGCACCCAAGTCAACGCAGCTCTGACCAACTTCGAGAACGAGACCGGGCGCACTGCCATGCCCGTCGAACCCGTCCGCATGAACACCGACGAGTTCTACCACATCCTCCGCAAGCGCATATTCAAGCAACTGCCCGAGCAAGCCGCGATCGACGAGGTCGCGCAAGGTTATGCACAGGCGGTTCGGGATGCGCAGCAAATGGACGTGACCAATGCCTCTCCGGAACAGATGGCCGCCAACATCGCCATGTCCTACCCCTTCCACCCTGCAATCCGCGACCTATACGGTCGCTTCCGGGAAAACCAAGGATTCCAGCAGACTCGCGGTTTGATCCGGCTGATGCGGATCGTGGTCTCCCGCATCTGGGAGTCGGACCGCGATCCCTTCCTCATCGCCAGCCACGAACTCGATCTCGAAAGCCGAGAGACGCTCACCGAAGTCAACCAGATCAACCCCACCCTCGAAAACGCGATCGCCAAGGACATCGCGTCGAACGGCAACGCCGTTGCCGAAACCATCGACGGTAACCTCGGCACTGGCGAGGACGCCCAAGACGTCATGCGGCTGCTTCTGGTCGCCTCTCTCGCAAACGTACCCAATGCGGTCAAAGGACTGACGATCCCAGAGATCGTAGCGAATCTTTGCGCGCCGGGCCGCGACGTGGCGAAGCTCCAGAACGATGTCATCAGCAGGCTCGTCACGGCCGCTTGGTATCTGCATTCCACCAGCGATGGCAGGCTGCATGTACGCAACGTGCAGAACCTCGTCGCTCGAGTAACGACCACGGCCGGCGCCTACGTTCGCGACCAGGCAACCAAGGAACTTCGGGAACGGCTGGTGGAGATGTTCGACCCGACCGAGGGATCGTGCTATCAGCGCATCCTGCCGTTGCCGGCCATCGATGACATCGAAGTCCAGCCGGATCGCGTTACGCTCGTGGTTGCCGATCCGCACGCCAACGGCCTGCATCCCGACTTGGGCAAGTACTACGAGCAGCACACCTACCGCAACCGCCTTTGCTTCCTCACCGGCCAGCGCGCCTTCGACTCGTTGCTCGAACGCGCCCGCGAACTCAAGGCCATTACACAGATCATCCAGGAGATGCACGAGGAGGGCGTCGGCGACAGCGACGTGCAGATGCAACAAGCGCGAGACCAGCTTCTGCCCCGGTTCCTCGCGCAGTTCCACAGCGCCGTTCGAGAGACCTTCACCACGCTCTACTATCCCACTCGCGACCGGCTCTCGAAGGTCGACTTCCTCATGGAGTTCCGCGAGAACCACTACAACGGTGAGCAGCAGGTGCGCGAGGCGCTTGAAGGGAAGCAGAAGTACACCACGGACATCGACGGCGACACGTTCCGAAGCAAAGTGGAAGCGCGGCTCTTCACGCAGCAGTCCATGCCTTGGTCGGAGGTCAAGCGTCGCGCGGCCACTTCGCCGATCTGGCAATGGCACCATCCGGACGCCCTTGAGGCCCTGAAGGCGGCCTGTGTCCACAAGGACATATGGCGCGAGGAGGGCAGCTACATCAACAAGGGGCCGTTCCCGAAGCCCCCTACGGAGGTGCGCATCCAGGAGCTAGGCAGGGACGATGACACGGGCACGACGAAGCTGCGCATCCACCCGGTCAACGGCGACACGATCTACATGGACCGTGGCGCGCCGGCAACGCCGGCCTCCGAGAAGATCGAACGCGACATCGAAATCAGCGACCTGCGTGCTTCGTTCCTGGCCGTGGACTCAACCGGCGAACACGAAACCGGCGATCCCGTCGAGTGGACCAGCCGCATAACCCTTAAGTCACGCGAGTATCTCGACGGTGACCGTCGCATGTTTGAGTTGCGCGTCGCTCCCGCGGCACAAATCCGTTACACGACAGACGGGGCAGACCCCAAAGTTTCCGGCGGAATCTACGACGGTCCGTTTGAGGTTCCGACCGGCACCCGCATCGTCCTTGCCATTGCGGAGCAAGACGGAATCGAATCGGAGAGCCACCGGCGCGAGATTGCGGAGGAAGCCGTTCCCGAGCCCATCGACCCGAGGAAGCCCGCAATCTGGTCGCCGTCCACGAGCATTGAGTTCACGACCACTCGAACCTCCTACGGGCTCATCGCACGGCTCGAGAAGTACTGCGGCAGTGCAGGCGGACTGACCTTCAACGTCCAGGCCGGAGAGACGTGGAGCGAACTCAACCTCTCCGCGGGTGTGGAGCTCGATTCCGACCACATCGAACGCACCGTCGAAGTCCTGCGGGGGCTCGTTCCAGACGGCGACGTGTCCATCCGTGCCCAACGCGTTCGCTTCGACACCGGCCAATCGTTCCAAGACTACATGGCGGACACCAAGACCGACTACAAGCGCGACGAGGTGGAACAATGAACGCAGCACCACCCGTCAGACAGCCCACCAAGCCGTTGGGATTCGGCTTCCAGCCAAACGAATCCGAGCATCACTTCGTGGTCACGATTCCGGGAGGCAACCGCAAGGAGGTGCTTGTCGCCGAGCACCTGAGGTTCGATCCCGACCGTCCTCCCGTTCCCTTGGGCGTCGGGGTCGAGGACGCCAGATTCCGAGTGACCCTTGCCCGTCCCAAATGGGACGCAATGGCCGATGAAATCCGAGTCGAGTTCAACCGCCGGCTGAAGAAACAAGGCTTGCCAACCGGGCGCTGGAAGCGGGGCGACAACTTCGTCACACGCCTTCTCGGCAAGGAACTCACGCTGCTCGGATGGGCGGTGGAGGATGCCGATCCCGCCCTCATTCCCACCGCCATCAAGAACTGGCTCGGACTTGCGCCAGAAGAGCGCTGGTGGCTGTTCACCATGACCAACGCCGCAACCGGCCATGTGCTGCACGGCAGGAACAAGGGATGGCGCAAGGCCGTGCGCTATGCGTTGACGGAGAATCCGGTCATCGAAGCCCAACGCGACCGCAATGCCGGCGTGTTCGAGCTAGTGGCGACCGGGGAACGGAAAGCAGTTTCGCGAACGGGAACCATTGGCAGGGCCGGTCCTGCGGCGGCGAGACGAGTCGAGGGTTGACCCTTGCCAGCCCAAATCGCCCTTGCGTACCAAGAACCCGAAGCAAGGGAGCCTAAGCTCCCCGCGGCACCGAGCTTCATCGAAACGCAGTTCCCCATATCGAAGCTCTCCAAGGAGAGTTACAAGGAACGCAAGGCCAACTACAGCCAGACCTTGACCGGCCTCGGCAAGTGGTGGGGCCGCAAACCGCTCATCATGGTGCGGGCCATCATCCTTGGCCTCCTGATGACGGCATCGGACGATCCAGCCAAGGACCGAGAGGTGTTTCTCGCGTTGCTAACGATGGACGCGGAGGGCCTGCGCCGGCGCAAGCGCCGCAACATCCCGCTCAAGGAAGTGTATCGGCACCTGTCACCAGCCGAGCGCCCGTCGTGGTTCGAGCCTGACACAAACCCAGATCGACCGAAGCTCAAGAAGGGCACGAAGGCAGCCGATCGGATGCGCCTTCAGATGCTCGTCTTCGAGCGCCTTGGCTATGACGACAAGCTGAAGTGGTGCGTCCGTCCCGAGCAGGTTGACGGACCATCGGCCGAGGCTTGGCAGGCGATTAACGAACACCTCGGCACGCGCGCCTCCAGCCTGCCGGAAGTCGTGCGCGAGCTAGGAGAGCGGCGGTTCGGCCACGTGCCTCGGATCGGCGACGCGTTCTGCGGTGGCGGCAGCGTGCCGTTCGAGGCCGCACGAATCGGTTGCGAGGCGTTTGGATCGGATCTGAATCCAGTGGCGGCGTTGCTCACGTGGGGAGCGCTCAACATCGTGGGTGGCGGGGAGGAGGTCGCCAAAGAGGTAAGGGCCGCCCAAGAGAAAGTGTTCTATGCAGTGGATCGGCAGGTGACGGAGTGGCGCATTGAGCACAACGAAGTCGGTTGGCGAGCGGACGCCTTTCTGTATTGCACGGAGACCATCTGCCCAGAGTGCGGCTGGCGTGTTCCCTTGGCGCCGAGTTGGTTGATCGGCCAGAAAACGCGAACCATCGCGAAGCTCGTCGAGGTCCCCAGCGAGAAGGCATTTCGCATTGACATTCAATCCGGCGTGGGCCCAGACGCAATGGAAGCGGCAGACGCTGCTGGAACGGTTGGCGATTCACGGCTCAAATGTCCGCGCTGTGACGGCGACAGTTCTACCTCTATGCGTGCCATTCGCGGCGATGGCACGGGACAAGGTGGTCGTGGCGCCGGGCTGCGACGATGGCAGGGCGATGATCTGGTGCCTCGATCCGACGACGTATTCCAAGAGCGCCTTTATTGCGTGCGCTGGCGGCTACCACCGTTGGACACATTGTTGTGGGCAGAGCAACTAGGCGATGCTCCTCCCGTGCCAGATTGGGTGGATCTCCGAGCGGCAATCGAGGCGCTGGCCAGTTTGCTTCCGCCCCAAGAACGGCGGAAACTCACGGAACTTCGAGCGCGTGATTGGCTTGAGGAAGATCGGACGCTGGAGGAAGCGGAGAGACACCTCGATGGGTTGAAGAAGCGCGGGCGGCCACACCGAGAGTCTCGGCCGACAGCACAGCGTGTGAAAGAGCTGCGGATTTCGGTGACGGCCAGGGCGGGGCAACTCCATGACTTGGTAAAACGGTTGCCGCCAGCGGTCTATCGAGCGACCCACGAGTCCGACCGGGCGCGCGAGGCGGAAGCTCTCGCGTTGCTGAATGAGCGGTTCGCCACTTGGCAGGCTCAGGGCCACCTTCCGAACCGCCCTGTCGTCGCAGGGGACGAGACCGCAAGGCTGGTGCATGAACGTGGCTGGACGCATTGGCATCACCTCTTCACCCCTCGTCAGCTCCTGATCCACGGCCTGTTTGCGGAAGCATCAGCAGCCGGTACGTTTACGCTTGAGGCCAAAGTCGCTTGCCTACTCAGCATCGGCCGGATTGCCGATTGGAACAGTAAACTCTCTCGGTGGTGGACAGACCGTGATCACGAGAAGGTAGTTCAAACGTTCAGCAATCAAGCCTTGAATACATTGGCGAATTTCGGGGGACGGGGCATGAATGCGCTCCGGGACTCTTGGCTGCAGAAACTCCCAGATGCGCGTGTCGAGGGTCCATCGGCAACAATGCCCGCCGATGTCAGGTCCATCGAAGGGACAATGGACGTGTGGGTGACGGACCCGCCCTACGCGGACGCAATCAACTATCACGAGCTATCTGAGTATTTCCTGGCTTGGTACGGGAAGCGGCTCACCGATCTGTTCCCTGCTTGGTACGCAGACAGCAAACGCGCCTTGGCGGTTCAAGGTGCTGCAGGAGACTTCCGTGCAAGCATGGTGGACTCCTATCGGAAGCTGGTCAACAGGATGCCGGACGACGGTGTGCAAGTCGTCATGTTCACTCACCAGGACGCCTCCATTTGGGCCGATCTGACTCTGATTCTCTGGACGGCGGGGCTACGAGTCACGGCCGCGTGGACCATAGGCACAGAAACCCCGTTCGGTGTCAAGCAAGGCAACTACGTCCAGGGCACCGTGGCGATGGTGCTCCGCAAGCAGGACTCCGACGAGACGGCGTTTTCGAACGAGGTGGTTCCCGAGGTCGAAGCCGAAGTCGAGCAACAACTCAACGCCATGCGTGGCCTAGACGACGGCGAAGACCCCAATTTCTCGGATGCCGACTACCAACTCGCCGCCTATGCCGCGGCGTTGCGGGTGCTGACCAGATACGCTTCGATCGAAGACATCGATGTCGGCCGCCAGCTTGCTCGCGAGCGCACCGACGACGAGCCCAACCCCATCGAGGCGATCATCGAGGACGCGGTACGCACCGCCAGCAACTTCCTCATACCCGACGGCCTGCCCGACTACCTCTGGCGACGCCTTGCCGCGGAAGAGAAGCTCTACCTGAAAGGCGTGGAGGTGGAAAGTCACGGTGACTATCGAGCCGGCGTTTACCAGGAATTCGCACGCGGCTTCGGCGTCCGCGACTACCGCTTCCTCCTTCGAACGGGGAAGGCCAACGAAACGAGACTGAAGACTCCATCAGAGTTCGAGCGCCGAGAGCTCGGCGACTCCGCCTTTGGAAGAAGCCTCGTCCGCCATGCCCTCTACGCGGTTTGGCGAACCATCCAGGACGAAACCACCACCGGAGCCCTAACGTGGCTGCGCACCGAACTCCCCGACTATTGGTCCCAGCGCGAAGCCCTTATGGGCGTGCTGCGCTATCTCGCTACCATGGAGATCGACCACTGGCAAACAGACGCCCACGCCGCCGGCTTGGTAGCCGGCGCCGTGGAGAACGATCATGTCTGAAATCACCGCACCGCTCAGGCATGTCCTCGAGGCAACCGGGTATCTGACCAATGGAGAGCCGACGCCGAGCGTTCATCTTGGCGAGGACGCTCAGCGGGCGCGTGGCCTACCGTCGCTGCAACCCGACGCCCGGTGGCACAATCGGGCCGACAACCTGAATGTTTACTTCAAGTACTCCGACCGGAAGCCAGACAACGCAGAGATCGCTCGTTGGCACCAAGACGTCTGGAACGAGGGAACCTCCCCTCTGCTATGGGTGATTTGGCCGGAGAGGATTGACCTCTACAACGGCTTTGGGGTGCCGAAAGGGCGGGAACAGATCAGTCGGAATCGCCTTGGCGCGTATCGGCACCACCAACTAGAGGAACTTGACCGTTATGCTGGTCGCCTCGCCATGGAAACGGGCCAGTTCTGGCGGGAGGAACCCCGAGTCCACCGCCGCAACGCCGTGGACCGGCGCCTGCTAGCTCACCTCCGCTGGCTTCAAGACGAGCTGATCGAAGACGGTCTGCCAATACTGGAAGCCCAGGGGCTGATCGGCCGCTCCATCTTTACCAAGTACCTGATTGATCGTGGAATCTTCACGGAGCGACGGCTGAAATCAGGCTATGGGCAACCAAGCTTCGAGTACATCCTCCGCGACAGCGCCGCCACCGAAGCACTTTTCGCTTGGCTACGAGACACCTTCAATGGAGATATGTTCCCGCCTAACGACAAATCCGTTCCGGCAGCGAAACATCTCAGGCGCGTGTCCCGGTTCCTGGAGGGGGAAACACCACGTGGCCAGAAGTCGTTCTTCCCCTATCGGTTCGATGTGATTCCCGTGGAACTCATCAGTGCGATCTATGAGCAGTTCGTGCATTCGCGGGAGAATCCAGACGAGTCGACCAGCGACGAGCAAACGTCGAGTACGGGGGTCCATTACACGCCCGTGTCGGTCGTCTCGCTAATTCTTGACGAGATCATGCAGGGGCTGACAGGCAAAGAGACGGTTCTCGACATCACATGTGGCTCCGGCATATTCCTTGTCGAAGCGCTGCGGCGACTTGTTCAGATCAAGGCCGGAGGTCGCCCCCCAAGCCGAAGCATGATTCGGGAAACTCTTTACGAGCAAATCTACGGCATTGACATTAGCGAGCCCGCCGTTCGGGTGGCCGCGTTCAGCTTGGTGCTTGCAGCGCTCGAACTTGATCCAGATCCAAGTCCTTCCCGTTCGCTTCGTTTCAAGGTGCTGCAGGGCAATTCGCTCTTCGTCGGCAATGCGTACGATATTGAGGCCACGGACGCTGGCGCCAAGCTGGCCCCCAAGGGCGGGTTGCGGAAGTTCGATGTCGTCGTGGGCAATCCACCATGGGGAAGGGACACGAGCCATCAGGGACTCTCAACACCGCAGATGAAGGGGGCGACCAGCCTCAGATATCTTGAACGGGCTCGTGCCTTTGCGCACGAACGGACAAGGTTCGGCATGGTGTTGAGCGCGACGGCCTTTTTTTCCCGAGATGCGTCGCGCCTCTCCGCTGTGCAGGATTTGGTCGAAGCCCTCTCTCCGCTCACGCTCGTAAACCTCTCACGTCTATCTGCTTGGTTGTTCGACACAGCATCCATGCCGGCAATCGTCCTTATGGCCCGCTATCGGAATCAACCGGCGAAGGAAATCGAGCTTGTTCAGGCGGAATGGTCTCCGAGCGGCGCGCAAAGCCGCGTCATTGAGACGTTGCCTGGCGACGTTGCCTCGTTGCCCGTCAAAAGCTGGCGGCGCAATCCCTCGTTACTGAAGGCGGCCCTATACGGCAAGTTGCATGATCAGCTCTTGCTTGACACACCACGCTTGGAGCTTCGATCATTAGGCGACGCATTGGCCAAGATCAACGTGAACTTCTCTGAGGGATTGATCCTCGGCTCGAAAAAACGCGACGCGGGACACCTCCAAGGCTTGCGAAAACTGGCTGGCCTGCTGCCATTCAAGGTGCAGACGGCAGGCGAGTTCGAGGACGCCGAAGCTGAGCGTCCCCGCGAGAGGGCAACTTACGAAGCACCGCTACTGTTGGTCCAGGAATTCATGCGTCAGATTGGCGGTGGCGGCCGTGCTATCGCTGCGGTCGCGCGGTCCGACGTGCTTTTCACCAACACTTTCATTGGGGCATCGTTCTGTCAAAACGATGCCGATCTCGCGCTGCTCCTCGCCGGCATACTAGGCTCTGCCTTCGCATCTTGGTATTTCGCGATGGCGGCGTCAGAAATTGGCATCTGGAAGAGGCGTTTGCTTCCCGCAGACGTTGGGTCTATCCCCGTGCCGGACCTCAGTACGACGATTGAATCGCAATCCGGCAAACGGGTTGTCGCCGTGGTTAAATCCCTTGAACTGCGAAGTCCAGAGGACCGACTCCCGCGGGATGGTGGCCTTCACGAAAAGGACTGGCGCGACCTCGACGAAGCCGTATTCGACCTCTACCGTCTGACACCCAGCGACCGACTGGTCGTGAACGACGGGCTGCTTCGTAGCGGTTGGCAGTGGGACGCAGGTAGGAAGCTATCCGTTGCTCCCGCTGGCAAGGAGCACCTGGAAGCCTATGCCCAAGCCTTCGTGGGAGAGCTCGATCCGTGGTTCGAAGCTGCGAATGAGCGGCGCTTGTCCGCAGAGATCGTTGAGCTCGCCACCACCACTCCCTTTCGCGTAGTTCGTTTCGTTCTGGAAGACACGCCTCCGCCATCAGTGGTCGGATTCGTCCCCTCCCCGGGCTCGTTCTCGAAGCTAATGGCAGATTTGTCCGATCGCTACGGCATGGATGCCTCGAGAAAGCTGGCCGACTGCGCTGAGTTGCGAATTGATCAACCTAGCGAGGTCGTCTTCGTCAAGCCTGCGGCGAGGAGACACTGGCTTTCCGTGGTTGCGATGAGCGATGCTCGTCGAGTACTCGAGCGGAGGTTTCGGAGCGTGTTCCGGTGACAATTGGCCGGCACGACACCGATCCCTGCCCCAGCCTTGTCGATCTTGACGACGACGTGTGCGCTAGGATCGTCCGGTTGGTCGAGAAGGGTTGGCAGGTCGCACGCGCACGAGGCTGGGTTTTCGCGCACATGGATGAGGTCCCGATCACGGAACGGCTGCGAGACGCCATGCGAATCGTCGTCAAGGATCGGGCGCGCTGGCAGCTAGCCGTCCGAGCTGGCACTGAAACTCGCTCCGGGCCGGGTGCATTGAACCCCGATGGCAGAACTGACATATCCATCTTTCTGGTGTCCTTGTTCGAGATATACGACGAGCACGATCACCACGCCATCATCGAATGTAAGCGCATAGAGGGAGGCGATTCGGACCTATGCCGTCTGTACGTGACCGAAGGCGTAGACCGCTTCGCGAGCGGCAAGTACTCCTCACGCCACGCTACGGGATTCATGGTCGGCTACGTTTTGCACGGTGGCGTTGACGCCGCGTGTTCGGGGATCAACCGTCAGTTCGGCAAGAGGGTTCGATCGTCCGAGCAGCTCGCCACTTGCCATATACTCCCGGTCCCTTGGGCCCGGAGCAGTCGCCACCCGAGGCAAGCGAACTCGCCGATCGACCTGCATCACGCCTTTCTCGACTTCGGGCAACCGTAGCGCTTCCCGCCGTGCTCTGCCGACATTCCTCCCGGCGTCAGCCCCTCGAAGGCTTCCTCAACGACCGCCTCCACAATGCGAGGTCGTACGACCGCATCGCAGGCTACTTCTCCTCGTCGATTCTCGCGATTGCTGGCGAAGCCCTGACCAGCATATCGGGCAACACCCGCTTGGTTTGCAACTCGAGGCTGTCGCGAACTGATGTTGAGGTCGCAAAGGCCGCCCAATTGGCCATGCGGCGAGAATGGTGCGAGTCGCAACCAGAGAGCTTGGGCGACGCCTCAATGCCTCGCTTCAAGCGACTCCACGAGTTGATTCGCTCCGGCAAGATGGAAGTCCGGGTCTTGCCCGACGAGGCCTTCGGGATGATTCACGGCAAGGCTGGCGTAGTCACGCTTGCCGATGGCAGCACGACATCCTTCCTCGGTAGTGCCAACGAGTCGATCTCCGCATTCCGCTACCACTGCGAGCTTGTTTGGGAGGACGATTCACCGGAGGCGGTCGCTTGGGTTCAAGAGGAGTTCGATGCTCTGTGGTTGTCACCGCATGCCGTGCCTTTGGCCGACTTCGTGGTTGAGGACTTCGGTCGGTTGGCCCGTCGGGAGGTGATTCCCGATTTGGCCAAGTGGCGCGAACGACCGGACCCAGCCTCCGCTGTGATTGAGTCGCCCGTGTATCGCAAGGAAGTGGGCCTCTGGGAGCACCAGAAGCACTTCGTCAAGCTTGCCTTCGACGCGCATCGGGGGCCGCATGGGGCGAGGTTCGTGCTGGCCGATGAAGTCGGCTTGGGCAAGACGCTGCAACTGGCAATGGCCGCCCAGTTGATGGCCTTGGTTGGCGACGATCCCATTTTGGTGCTTGCGCCCAAGCCGCTGCTCAAGCAATGGCAGGACGAACTCGACTCCCTCCTCGGGCTGCCATCGGCAGTGTGGAGTGATGGCCGCTGGGTGGATGAGGGTGGCATTTCGCATTCTGCACCCGGCGCAGACGCCATCCGCCAGTGTCCCCGCCGCATCGGCATCGTCTCAACAGGGATGATTACGCAAGGAACCAGCCTGGCCGAACGCCTCGCAGACATGCGCTTTGAGTGCGTGATCCTGGATGAGGCCCATCGCGCTCGCCGGCACAACATGCCGGTCAAGGGCCACTACGCCCCTGTACAGCCGAACAACCTGCTCGCCTTCCTGCGCCGCATCTCAAAACGCACCAAGAGCCTGCTGCTTGCCACGGCGACACCGGTGCAACTCCATGCCATTGAAGCCTACGACTTGCTCGACGCACTGGCGCAAGGCTCCGATGCGGTTCTCGGCGCACAGGGAAGTGTATGGCGGAGCCCAAGGCAGTCCTTGGGCATGTTGACGGGAGAGTCAGCTCCACCCGCGGACTTCCACGAGCGCTGGGACTGGCTACGCAACCCGCTTCCGCCAGCATCCGAAGGCGTTGACTTCGAGATTCTGCGACGGTCTCTCTCCCTGGCAAATGACGAAGCCATCGCGCCAGGAAGCGCCGTCGATTCGCTCGGCCAACCGGACCGGCAAAGGATCGACAACGGCTTCGTCCGCTTCGTGGAACAGCACAATCCCTACATCCGCACCATCGTGCGACGAACGCGTGAGTATCTGGAAGGCACTGTCGATCCAGTCACCGGAGAAGCGCTGCTCAGTCGCGTAGCGGTGCGCCTGCACGGGGAGTCCGAAGACGAAGCGATCAGCCTGCCGCCATTCCTGAAGGGTGCCTACGACCGAGCCGAGCGCTTCTGTGAGCTCCTGGCACGCCGCGCCAACACGGGCTTTTTCCGCACGCTGCTCCTGCGACGGATCGGCAGCACGATGGAAGCTGGGCGCTTGACAGTCGATAGGATGCTAGCCGGGTGGCGGGATGTTGACGACGATCAGGACGAGGCGGACAGCCTTGGAACCTTGACCGCCGAAGAACGCAAGGAGCTTCAGCATCTACGCTCGGCGATAGAGTCCAACCAAGCGCGGGACCCGAAATACGCCGTTGTTCGACGACTGCTTGTCGATGGTGCTTGGCTCGACCGAGGGTGCATCGTCTTCAGTCAGTACTTCGACTCGATCTGGTGGCTGGCAAACCAGTTGTCCGCCGATCTTGCCAACGAGCCAATCGGCATCTACGCCGGCGCAAACCACTCCGGCACGATCCGCGGCGGCACCTTCGAGCCCCAACCAAGGGACGCCTTGAAGGAAGCAGTCGCCCAACACCGATTGCGCCTGCTCCTCGGCACCGACGCCGCATCCGAGGGCCTGAATCTCCAACGCCTAGGCTGCCTCATCAACCTGGACCTGCCTTGGAACCCATCGCGCCTCGAACAGCGCAAGGGCCGAATCCAACGCATCGGCCAGCTTCGTTCGGAAGTGGACATCTACAACATGCGCTACGCCGGCTCCGTGGAAGATCGCGTCCACGAACTGCTCTCCGAGCGCCTCGAAGGCATCTCGAAGCTCTTCGGTCAACTGCCCGACACACTTGAGGACGTGTGGATCCACGAGGCCCTAGGCAAACGCGAGGCGGCCAAGCGCACAATCGATGCCGTGCCAGACCGACACCCGTTCGAACTGCGCTACCGCGAGGTCCGCCCCGTCGATTGGGAATCCTGTGCAAGCGTGTTGGACAGCGGCGCGAGGCAGGCTACGTTGCGCCGAGAGTGGTCGGAAGGGGGGAACCGCCGTGAGGCCCCGAAAGCACATCCTTAAATGTAGCATTTTGAAATGTTCCCAATTTTCAAAATCGTGGTGCGCTCCGATCCCTCAAGCGGCAAACCGAACGTCATCCACGAGCAGGCAGGCGCGATCATTGTCCCATCCCGTTTCTACGGCGCAAGCTCCTGGCTCGTGCCGAGGCCCGCGACGTGACCCGTGCGACGCCCTGCCTTCGGCCGGCTCGAACTGGGCGCATATCAGATGGCTTGTGCAAGCGTGATTCGCGCCGTATCGTGAAGCCATGGCTTGGCTAGTGAAGTGGACAGGATCGATCGGCCTGCTGCAGGTGGGCTTCGGCAGGTCAGTATGTTCGAGTTTGAGTGGGATCCTGCCAAGGCTGCGAGCAACTTGCGCAAGCACGGGGTTGACTTCCGAATCGCTCCGACGGTGTTCGAGGACCCGCTGATGCACACGATCCGGACCAGTCCGTCGAGTTTGCCGAGCGTTGGATTACGCTCGGCAAAGCGGCCGATGGTCGCCTAATGGTCGTGTGTCATACGGAAGTGCAGTCACCCGGCGGTGAATCGACGACGATACGCGTCATATCCGCCCGTCGTGCCACGCGGCGAGAGCGGCGTCAGTACGAACCGAGCAAATGAAGAAGGAGTACGACTTTTCCGAAGCCGAACGCGGCAAGTTTCACGTCGGCAAGGGGCCAGTTCGAGTCCCTGGACCGGCCGGGAAACCCGATTGGGCAGGGCCCAAGGGAGGCCTCGGCCAGTTGGTCGTTGTCGAAACCAAGAGGATACTCGCGTCCCAAGAGGCGCAGCCAGGACTCGATGTGGAACCCGGGAACGACGAGCACGGGATGTCTGACGGCGGACACGCACATCGACTGCTCTTCGAACTCGTGCAGAACAGCGCGGATGCCTTGCGCGACGTAACCAACGGGGCAAGCATCCTGGTCCGCTTGGTCGGGGACTGCCTCTACTGTGCGGACGATGGCCGGCCTATTGACAAACGTGCCGTCGTTAGGCTGATGTCCGCGTGCAACTCAGGCGAGCGAAACACGCCTGCCCTCGGGCCATCTAGTCGAACGTTCAAGTCCATCTTCCGTGTCAGCAACTCACCTGAGTTTTATAGCCGCTCCGGCTCGTTCCGGTTGCGCAAGGCGCTTGCGGGCACGGGCATCGAGCGGGCAGCACCCGCGGTGCCGGGACGCCTTCGAGTTCTGCATTTGCCGGAGCCCGTCGACCCCGATGCGGCGCAGGCCAAGGACGAAGAACTGGGAGAACTGATGAGCTGGGCCACCAACGTGGTGCGCCTGCCCCTCAGGCGGGGCGTGCGGGAGGGTCTCGTGGAGCGGATTCGGGACTTCCCACCGGAGTTCCTGCTGTTTGCAGCACACGTGCGCTACCTGACCCTTGAACAAGGAGAAACCTCACGCAGCTTCGGCCTGCGCGATCATCAAGGCGAACTCTCGCTCGACACCGGCCGCGGAGTCACACGCTGGCGGTGCTTCAAGACGAGCCATCGACTTTCCGAGAACGCTCGTGGCGACAATCCCGCACAACGTGATGGCGATGAGGTGCTGATTCGCTGGGCGGCGCCGTTGGACAAACCGACTGAGCCGGGCCTGTACTGGGCGGCGATGCCCACGAACAGACTAAGCTTCGTCGCCGGCATCTTGAACGCGCCGTGGAAGACTACCGAGGACTGCCAGAACCTTGTGGATGGTCCCTACAACCAGGAGCTTTACGAGGCGGCGGCGAAAATGGTCGCCCACGAGTTGCCTCGACTCTAACGGCAACCCCAATCGGGGCGTCACCGTGGAAGGCCGCTTGTCCTCCCGCGACCATGCGGTCGATGCCGATCAAGATCGAGCCTTGTGTTCGAACCCCCTTCACTGCATCTCTGCCAGCCTCCGCAACAGCGCCCAGTCGTCATACGTCGGCACGAACTTGCCCTCGGCGCCCGGGCAGGTGTTGCGGGCGGCGCAGGTGCCTGGGAAGTTGGTGAGGCTCAGGACGTAGCCCTGGTTGGGGTCGTGTTCCATCTTGGTGAGAACCACCAGCACCACGTTGGCTTCGCGCCAGATGTAGATGTGCTGGCCTTCCAGGCCGTGGGCGGCGACCACGTCGATGGGAGGTTGGCGGCCCAGGTAGGCGGCGTTCATCACCCACCATTGGAAGCCGTAGAAGGGGCTTTGCGCCGCGAGGCTTTCGGTGACGTAGTTGGCGGAGATCAGTCGCTCGCCGTGCCATGTTCCGCCGTTGGCGTAGAGGATGCCGAAGCGGGCGAAGTCGTCGGGGCGCATGTCCAGGCAACAGTAGGTCATCGGGTTGATGCCGGTGGGGTCGAGCCACATGCCGATGGCGTTGCGGTCCACGCCGATGGGCTGAAGGATGGTCTGCCAGAGCCAGTCGTGGGCGTTCATGCCGGTGGCGCGGAGCAGCAGGGGCTCGAACAGCTGCGAGGTTGCGTTCGAGTATTCGAACCGCGTGCCGGGCGCCCGCGCGCGAGGCACGGCGAGGGCGGCCTGGGTTTGGTTGGCCTGGCTGAAGAAGCTGTCGGGGTCCGAAAGACCCGCTCGCATCTCCAGGATGTTGCGGATGGTGATTCGCTCGCGGTCGGCGCCGCGCCATTCGGCGAGGAAGTCGCTGGCTTCCTGCTCCAGCGAGGCGATGTGGCCGCGGTCGATGGCGGCGCCGACGGCGGCGCTGTAGAGGCTCTTGGCTACGGACCAGCTAGTGCCCAGGCTCGCGACGTCGTAGCCCTCGGCGTAGCGCTCGCCGATCACCTCGCCGCCCCGAAGGAGGAGCGCGGATTGCACGGCGGTGTCGGTGTAGATGAGGTCGAGGACGCCAGCGACGGCGCAGGGAGTGACGTCTTGGTCCATTGGCACTGCGCGCGGCAATGCCCAGTCCGGCGCCTGCGGCGGCTGCACGCTCAGTTGGAATGCGGTTTCGGTGCTGGCGTCGGTCGCCACCGTTACCGTGGTGGTTCCGGCGATCCGGCCGGTCAGTCGGATGCCGTCGCCTTCGATCGCGGCGGTGGCGACGCAGGCATCGGCCGTTTGCACGTCGAGTGCCCGGCCGTCCGTTACGGCGACGTGAAGCTCTCGGCCTGCCTCCACCGTCTGATCGTCGATGCCTGTGCCGGCCGGAACCCCGCCACCCTCGGCGACTATGCGGGCGAGGAAGGCCTCCATGTTGCGGTAGTCCTCCGAGCCTGCCTCCACCTGCTCGCCGCCGCCGTGGCTGACTGTGGCCGAGATCTTGTCGAGCACGAGCATGGCGTTGTCGTGGTTGTCGTGGCCAGCGCCGAGCACGAAGGTGCGGAAGACGCCCAGGTTGGCGGCCTCGTGGTCTTGGTCGAGGGAGGAGACGAAAACCAGCCGCGTGTTGCCGGATTCACCGCCGGTGATGTGGCAGCGGATGCAGCGGGCCTGCACGATCTGCTGCGAGATGGCCTCGCCGAAGAGGGTGGCGCCGGAGTCGTCGGGCCCGGGCTCGTCCGTTTCGCTGTGGTCGGTTCCGTCCGGGTCCTCTTCCTGGCGATGGCGAGCTTGAAGGTTGGCCTCGATGTAGTAGGCGCTCGGCTCGGCCGCGGTGACATGCACATAGTGGGGCCCGGCGCTTACATTGCGCTCGATGCGGAAGTTGTCGCGGCTGCCGCCTTCTGCGGCGGTGACGAGCGCGGCGTCCATACTGTCCCGCAGTTCGCCGGTCGTGTCGGCCGGGCCGCCCGTTGCGACCGTCAGGTGCGAGGGTGCGTTCACATCGATTCGGAACACATCCACGTCGTCCGTCGCGCCGATGGTTCCCGCCAAGCTCGCATTGGGCCGCAGCAGCGTGGATGTGGCGGAGGTGTTGCCGTGATCGTCCGCCCGCTCGATGCGCACGATCACGCGATAGTCGCCGGTGTCCATGTCGCTTTGCACCGCGAGGTAATGCACGCCGCCGGCCAGCGTCTCGCGCAGGCGGAAGTTCATCCCGGCGCCGCTGTCGTCGTCCGTGGCGATGGTTGCCCCGGCACCGTCGTAGAGCGTGCCCACGGTGTCGAGCTTGCCGCCAGTGCGCATATCGAGCGTCGCCTCGGCGTGCAGGTCGAGGCGGAACATGTCGATGTCGTTCGCGGAGTCGATGCTGCCGGCAACGCGCACGCCGTATTCGATGGGCGTGGCGGTGAGCAACGCATCGCCGTGATCGTCCGCACCAGCGACGCCAAGGCAGAACGCGACGACCGTCAAGGTCAGGAACGTGCCGAAACCAGATCGGATCAAGCCAGCACCTCTTGCCCGCGAGCAGGACTTCCTGCCACCCATTCTGACCGCACCAGCCCACTGCGACAACGCGGCCCACAAGTGGGCCACGGCTAATTTGTTCTCCCTGCTGGGTCTGGTTGGTGGCCGCAAGAGTTTCGAGTCATTCGCAGGTAGTCGAAGACGCGGCGCGGGTTGCGGTGGAGGCGTCGCATGGGTAAGCGGTCAGAGTAGGCCGTTGTTGACGGGGACGCGCCGGCTCGGACACAGCAGGGTTTCCGAGCGTGGAGCGTGATGAGTCAGGTCTGTCGGTCGGGGCGGGGACTCAGTGAGCTGGTGGGTCGTGCTCGAGGTCGGACCGTAGCGGGTTGTCGGCGAACCGGGTCTTCCACAGCCGCGGAGTGAGTTCGATGACGCGCGAGGCGGGGTGTTCGCCGACCCGCTGCAGCACGTCGACGAGGCAGGCGTGCGGATTCACGCCGTGCAGCGTACAGGTGACCAGCAGGCTCTGGATCACGCCGATGCGCTCGGCGCCGAGTTCGGTCCGGGCGAACAGCCAGTTGCGCCGGCCCAGGGGGATGGGACGCAGGCCATTTTCGATCGCGTTCGTGTCCATCGGCACCCCGGCGTCGGCGAGGTGCACCGACAGGCCGGTCTCGCGTTCGAGGGTGTGCTTGAGCGCCTGCGCCAGCGGACTCCTCGGCAGCAGATCTGCGCGGCCGGCCTGTTCCCGGCACCAGGCGAAGAACCGGTGCGCGACCGGCATGCTGCGTTCGCGTCGGCAGGCGAGCTTCGCCGCGCCCTCGAGCTTGCGTCGGCGGATCGTCTTCTCGTTGCGGTACAACGCCCCCGATCAGCGACAGTGCCGCGTCACAGGCCGCCGGCTCGCTCTCGCGCGCCTGCTCGCAGGTTCTATGTGCATGCACCCAACAGGCCCCATGGTGGACCTCGCTCCGCTTCGCTGCGTACGCGGCGCACGCCTCGCAGGCGTCGCTCACCAGCGTGCCGACGAAGTCCCCAAGGAACGCCTCGACATGCCGGCGCTCACGCGACGACGCGAACGGGAACACCACCTCGTCGTCCTCGCCGTAGATGGGCCAGAAGCAGCCCTGGCGCATCTTCCCCGGCGCCTTGCGACCGGCCTTGATCGGCGTCTCGTCCATCAGCAGCACCCGGCTTTCGAGCACGTGCTGCCACTGCGCCTCATGGATCGGCGTCAGCAGGTCGACCGCCCGACCCGCCCATGCCGTCAGCGTCGACCGGCTCAGCACGATCCCCGCATCCGTCATCCGCTGGTGCTGCCGGCACAGCGGCAGGTGGTGGCGGAACTTGTCGATCAGCATCCCCGCCAGCAGGCTCACGTCCGCCGTCGCGCGCTCCAGCACCGTCGGCGGCATCAGCGCCGTCACCAGGGACCCCGTGTCGCGGCGCTTGACCACCTGGCGCACGTACCGCAGCACCTCGTGGCTCGCCGGGTGCTGTGCCAGGCGGTGCGTCACCTTCTCGCCCACCACCACCCGCTCGGCTTCGGGGATCGCCTCGATCGCCGGATCCCGCACCTCGATGGTCGTCACCGGCACCGAGGCGTCGAAGCGCAGCCCCTGCTCGTTGACCGACTCGCCGCGAGCCTTGCGGCGCCGATGGGTGATCTCTTCGGACACCACCTCCGGCGGCGCTGACTCGTCCACGCCCAGCGACGCGAACAGGTTCGCCTGCTCGGACGCGTCAACGTCCAGACGCTTCTCCGAGTGGCGGCCGAACAGCTGACGGCGGAACCAGGAAAGCTGCTGACGCAGCGAGTTGCAATCCGCCTTCAGCGCATCGAGCGACGCGACGGTCGCCTCGCGCGTCTCCTCGAGCGTCTCATGCGCTGCGGCGAGTGCGGCGTGCTCCTGCTGTAGCGATGTCACCTGCGCGTTGGAAGCCAAGATCGACTCCGCCCGGAAACGGGGCGCAGTGCAGTGGCCTTCTCGCAAACGGGCCAGCCCCCCCCGGCATCGCTGCAGGGCGGCTCGCGACGCGTCAGTCGGCCTCGGCGCCGCCCGTGCGCTTGTAGTGGCGCTTGCGGCGTCGCCGCACATCGATGTCGACGCCCTCGAGCAGCGCCAGCAGCCCGGTGCGCGTCAGCGGACGCTTGCCGTCGCCAGTCAACTCCTCGAAGCGACCCAGTTCCAGGCGCTTGCTCCAGATCCAGTGGCCGTCGCGGTCGAACGACAGGATCTTCATCATGGTGCGCGTGCGGTTCACGAACACGTACCAGTCACCGTTGGTCGGATCCGACCTCAGGTGGTTGTGCACCAGCGCGGACAGCCCGTCGAAGGAGCGCGTCAGGCTCGTCGGCTGCAGGCAGAACCAGATGCGGTTGTCCGGGGCCAGCGTGGTCAGCATCGCCAGCCCCCCTGCACCCGCAGCACAATCCGCCCCGTGGTCACCAGCCCGATCTCCAGTTCCCACTCGCCCTCGCCGGGCTGGCGCGCGCGCAACTCCGGCAACTGTGGCCAGCCGCGACCTTCGTCCAGGCCGTGGCGGCTGTTCGGATCGGTGACCAGTGCCCCCGCGTCGGTGACTTCCGCGAACAGCCCCGAGCCGCGTGGCGGCGGCGCCTCGTCGCCGTCGTCCTCGACCTCGACGAACCACTCCTCGGGAGAGGTCGGCGTGCTGCCGTCGTCGCCCGCCGCCAGCCGCCGCTCCACAGGATCAGCGTGCTGCGCGCAATCGCGTTCCGTTCGCAGAACTTCGTCTTCGACTGACCGCTGGCGCGGAACCGCGCCATGATCTCGCGCCACTCCGTCGGCGTGCGATGCACACGCTGGACGACGCCGGCGACCCGCTTCCAGCGCTTGGCGCCGGGCTTCCTGCGCGGTGAGCGCATGGCTTGGGCTCCGCAACTTCAGCAGCCCATAGCGAACCTCATCCGCGACCGGCGCGGAACAACGGCTCAGAATGGCCGCTTACACTGGACGGCGGAACAGACTTCGGCCCCGCACTCCGTGATGAGGCGGCACTCGCGCATGCGGCCTCCAACAAGGTCGAGGCGCGAGCTGATGCAGCAGTGGGCGGACTGCTTGTTGCCGCCCCAGGCTGCCGAGAAGGCCACACGCGCCAGTCGCACGGCAAGGGTCGTCGCCCTTGCCTGACCCGCGCAACGGAAGCCGGCCGCCCGAAAGGGGCGGCCGGACCGACTCGAAACCGTGTGTGCTCAACGTTACGGTTTTCGCCGCCGCCATGTCAGGCCATGCGACGCGGCACGAACGAGACGTCCTCGGACGTCCGTCCTGCGAAACTCCGGGCATCCCCGAAGCAAACTACTGGAACTGCCTCCTAGGCCACCGGGCACGGTCCTGTCGGTCCCGTTCCGTGCGCCGCCATTGCGCCGCGCACGACTTGCGCCACCCGGCTTCATCCACGCTGTGCGTCCCCGTCGGAGACGACCGGCACCCCTGTCACATCGAAGGCGCCGACCCTTGAGCGCTTCCCTCCCGAACCGCCGAGGTCCCCGGCCAGCCGGCACGTGTCCGTGCCCGGCCGCCAGTCCCGCGCGCTCCCCGCGGCAGGCATGCGTCACATTCCATGCCCCCCCGGCTCGCTGCGCATCCCGACGATGCGGAACGCGGCGCGGAGTCGTTCCCACTCTCCCTTGCGCCGCAGCGGCGGTTGCCCGCCGCCCACCTGTCTCCAGGCTTCGTCCCCCGTCGCCGGGGGACACGCCGTGTCCGGCGTCTTGACTCTCACCGAGCCCCTCGGGCGAACCTCCGTTCCCCCGAACGACGTGCTGCACCGGTCAGGCGATGTCTCGCCCTTCCCGGTCGCCGCCGCGTCATCCTCCCGTCACTGGCGAGGATGGGACGCCACATCGACGGTGGCGCCTCTGCTCTACGGAGCGCCGCGCACCTTACCACACCGGGCCGGGCGAAGCGCGCCGCGGCGGCGTGCCCGCCCTCTCCGCCCCGACACCGGTCCCGACGCCACCTGCGCGGGCGTGGGGCACTTCGTCACGAGCCGGTCATGACATGGAACGGCGCACCAGCCCTTACGCGCCATGCGTTTCCGCCCGCTGTTCAACGTTAGAGGGCTGATCTAGGAATGTATGCAGTTCCCCTTCCCAAACATCCACAACCCCCCCTTATCCCGAGGCCATTTCTGGCCCCAGGCACGTCCCCCATCTCGCCACCATTGACAACCTACCGAGCCCCCGTTCCACCAACAATCCTGCCGTCCAACAACCGTACTGTCCTCTCACTCAACGCAGCATACCGTGGATCATGCGTCACCATACATATCGTGCCACCGCTAGCATGCAAATCCCGTAGTAAGCCCATCACGATCTCTCCATTAGCTGAATCCAAGTTACCTGTGGGTTCATCTGCGAGTACGACTAGCGGTTCTCCGACCAACGCCCTCGCCACCGCTACTCTCTGCTGCTGTCCGCCGGAAAGCTGCGTAGGCATATGCGTTGCGCGGTGCGCCATACCAACACTGTCAAGCGCCGAATGGGCCCGCAGGCGCCTTTCCCTCTTCGACATCCCACGATATGAAAGGGGCAACTCGACGTTCTGCACCACCGTCAGGCTCCCGATTAGGTTAAAGGATTGGAATATAAAACCAAGATATTCATTCCTCAATCTCGCCCGTTCTCTCCCAGAAAGACTCTGAACAGGCATCCCCGCCAACAAATGCGTACCGCTGCTTGGAGCATGCAGCATCCCCATTATGTGCAGAAGTGTTGACTTGCCACAGCCCGACGGTCCAGCTATAGAAACAAAACTCTCCCTGTTCCAAGTCCAACGTTACGCTCGACAGCGCGTGAGTTTCAACGTCATCCGTCCTGAACACCTTGCCGACTTCCTCAAGTCGAATAGCCGGCCCCCTGAAACCGGGTTCCTTCTGTCGCATCACCTTACAACCTCTACCTCGTCGATGGCCCCGTATTCAGAGAGATCCGTTAGCACCAACTGATCACCAACATCCGCGCCATCCACAATTTCGACCTCGTTGAACGACCGACGGCCTAGCTCCAGCCGCACTCGCTCGGCCATGTCACCGTTCATTCGGTACGCCCACACTGCCGTTTTACCTTGCCAATGCGTCGGCCGACCTACGTGGACGGCGTCCTCAATACGGTCGACGTCTATCCGCACCTCAACACGTAAGTTAGGCTTCGCTACATTCGGTAGCGTCAGCGGCAGGGATACGTCGACCGCAACCATGCCATCCTCGACAGCGGGATCTACCCTGGCTACTTCCCCGACGGCGACGTCTTCCCCCATCCTCACCTGCGCCGCTTGACCAATTTGTACGTCCTCCGCGTACTCCGCGCTGACTCGCCCCTCTACCTTCAGATTGCTAGAGTTCACCACTCTACCCAACGATTTTCCAGTGCCAGCCCATTCACCAACCTCCGCAGTAACGCTGATTAGGACTCCCTCTATCCCAGACCTTATTGCCAACGCTTCGCTACGACTCTCGTGAAAACGTACTACGCCCTCAAGGTTTGCGATTGTCCTGCCCTGCGCCTGTAATTGCTCCTCTATCGATGATATCAACACCGACAACCGATCTCTTTCGATCCCTAACCTTGTGCCTAGGTCCTTTACGATTTCACGCGACCTGACGATATCAAGGTCGGACACGCTCCCGGGGTGCCTCACAAGCAGTTCGCGGTTCAGTTGATCCCTATGGCTCGACTCAAGGTGCCTAGTCTCTATTTCGGAAATCCGCGCCAACTGTGCTAACCGATCCATATCTAACTTCGCCTTCAGAAGTACCAAATCTGACTGAGCGTCGAGAAGCTCCTGCCGTGCATCCAGCAGATCAACATGCACATCGGGATTTCGAAGTTGAACTACAATCGTGTTCGTAGCGACCACCGACCCCGGCAGCAGAAAAACACTCTCCACACGTCCTGCAACTTCCACCGCAAGCACCCGACTCATCGTCGGAACAAGCACACCATCGGCATTGATGCGCCTATGGAGCGTGCCTTTGCGCACATTGTCTATCCAAATGGTCTCCTCTTGTACCTGCGGGACGCTCGGGTCGAGATGCGCAAGCCCAAAGATCAGCACACCAATTACGATTGCACAACTGATCATCCACGCGGACACGACCAAACCGCGTCTCCGGCGTGCAGACGAGAGGCGTACATCCATGTTTGATGCGGGGTTTTGCTGTGAAGCCTCCATTAGAATATATATGCACCGCCTTTGGCAATCGTCTGGCCTACATACGCTTTCGCTTCCAACCAGCCAGTCTCGTTGACAACTACCTTTACGTGGTTGACCTTCCACGCGCCGACCGTGAACCCACCTTCAATCGGCGTGTCTGGAAGCCGTGGCAGCCGGAGCAATCCGGCGTGCTTCGACGTTGCGCAAAGACCTCTCTCCACCAGTTGCTCAAGAAAGGAACCGCATTGTGCCCTCGTGAGCTGGATCCGGAGGGTTATCGGTCTGGGTGGCGTTTCGCGTAATTCCACGACGCTAGGCTTCACTCAAAACGTCCCCGGGATTGCTGCGGATAAGGCGGAGCCCAGGCGTCCCTGCTGCAAATGCCGCGGCTGAAAGGAACACGAAACATATGAAGGCAAGGACGCCACCCAGGCTCGCCCCGCTCTCGGGATAGACCCCAAGTACTTCTCCGCTGTACCAAGTGATAGCAATGCAAAGTGCAAGTCCCGGCAGGAGCGAAATCACCGCACTCATGACGACCTTCATCCATACATCCATTGCCGTTGCGCCCAGCGCTCTCCTCACTGCGTAGTCCCTCTTCTGCATCTCCAATTCGAGACTAACGAGTCCAAACAACCCAATTGCGAAAACAACCACGCTCGCGGATGCACCAGCGATGACTACCCTTCCCATGATATCCAGCACTTTGGCGTGGTACGTCATCCTGTCCCTGATGGTTTGAAAAGGTCCGACCATAACGCCGGCCGGTGCGTCTGCGACCATCTTGCCAAGATCCCGCCTTCCCTCGGGCGTCCCGTCCGTGCGGACAACCATGGTATGCTGTTGGATGGATGACCCTTCCAATGGCAGATAGACACTGGGAGGCGGAACCTGCAAATCCCGTTGCTCGAGTTGGAGATCCCTCACAACGCCTCGAATCGGTACGTCCTCTACGGTCCGTGGCCCGTGATCTAGGCGCAACCGTTCTCCGAAGGTAACAGTACGCCCTAGATTGTTGGCCACGAATGCTTGGTTGACCCAAGCCGCACGAGGTTCGCCCCATGTAGGTAGCGCGCCGCCGACGACTTCCAACGACATCGCGTTGAAGAACTCTGGCGTTACCCACAACGTCGACACCCGGTTGCGCTCACCGCCGCTTGGCCGATCCAACGTAGACACCCTTGGGCCTGACGGTACGAGGAAGTCGCCGCCGACCAAGCTTGCCCCAAGGATCCCGTTGCGCTGCGTGGAAGACTGCACGAGTCGACGGCGTGCATCATCCAACGTGGTTCTATCCTCATACCTGCCACCGTCGAAACTGACGGAGGCGAGCCAGACGTGCTCAAGTCCCGGTGCCACGTCTCGACCAGCTGCCGATAGCGCTATGACGATGGCGGACGCTGCAACGACTCCTGAAACTGCGAGCTGAAGATTCATCACTAACCACGATCCAACCGTCCTGCTCCGTCCAGAAATCGACATAGATGCCATTGCAAGGTTCTCCGCAATCGGCTGCCTAGTCGTCCGAAGAGTTGATTATGGCGATGGAGCCCGTCTGTCAAGTCTTGTTTTGCATTTTTTTCGGAGGTCGTGACGCCTGCGCGCAGCGGCCTTTGGGATGAGCTTCAACCACGTAGCTGGCGCAGCCCCGCCGCGCCCGCCCTGTTCCGTCCCGAGAACATCCGCTTCTACCGCGCCGGTATTGCTGGAGGTGTTTCTGCAGTCCGGGTCCGTCACTGACCCGTCGATGGCCTACTCGACTGGAACGGCCCCTAGCGTGCGGTCGGGCTTCCCAGGGTCCGCACGACCCTCGCGGAGCTTCACGCTCCCCCCTCGCTTCATCGCGGCCAGTCCAGCGCCGCCGTGGGCGAACGCGCGTTCCGCGAGGAGTTTGCGCCATGAGCGCCCACGGTATAGGAGTCGGCAAGGCAGGCCCCAAACAGCTCGATCGCTTCCGCGACCGCTACTCGCCTTCTGGCGCCAAGGACGACCGACTCGACGCACTCGTACTTGCATCGTCGCTCCGGACCGACCCGCACCACCTCCAGCGCGTCGAACCGACGGACCCGCAGGTCCCTGCGACCGCACCGCACTCAGGCAGCGCCTGACCGTTCCCTCGCCCCCGGACGCGGCAGCAGGTACTCGATCTCCACCGACGCGCCCTCGCCGCCCGGCGGCGCCGACAGCACCTTGTCGCCCTCGACCATCTCCGCGTACATCGCGTTGCAGCACACAGGCATCCGGTGGTTCGCCCCCGGGCAGCCGCCCACGCCCCGGTGCAGGTCGCCGGCGCGCACCACCATCCGGGCGCGGGCCGCGTTCGCCGCCGCCTCGAACAGGCGCGCCAGCTCGTTTCGGAAGTCGTCGGCCGTCATGCGCTCAGGCCGCCTGCCGGCGCCGCTCCTGCGCCAGTTCCCAAGCCGCCTGAAGGCGCATCCAGAACCCCGCGTCGCTCCACCCAAGGCCCTCCAGCGCAATGGCCAACGCCGGCGAGATCCCCGACTTGCCGTTCAGCAGCCGCGACAGGGCCTGCCGCGTGCAGCCCAGCCGCGCGGCCGCGTCGGTCACGGACAGCTCCGCCGCCTCCAGGTTGTCCCGCAGAATCTCGCCCGCGTGGCAGGGGTTCGGCATCGCCATCGTCGTTCTCCTCGTCTCAGTGGCAGTCCACCAGGTCCACCTCCACCGCCTCGCTGTCCCGGAATCGGAACACCACCCGCCAGTTGCCCGACACGCTGACGCTCCACAGCCCCGCCATGTCGCCCTTCAGCGGGTGCAGGCGGTAGCCGGTGCCCCTGAGGGCAGAATCGCCGACAGAGCGCCCCCACGGCTAATTTGTTCTCCCTGCTGGGTCTGGTTGGTGGCCGCAAGAGTTTCGAGTCATTCGCAGGTAGTCGAAGACGCGGCGCGGGTTGCGGTGGAGGCGTCGCATGGTGGCGGCGCGGGTTGCGGTGTGCGCGGATGACGCCAATGGCGAAGCGTCGCAGGCGTGAGGTGTTGACGGGACCGTGTCCGGTGCGGATGCGCAGGCGATCCTCGTCGAAGGCGTTGTCGAGGATGTTGTGGACGGACTCGACGGTCCAGTGGCCGCGGTTGAGTTCGAGCAGTCGGCGGGGATCGGCGGAGTCGGGGGTGTGGCTGGTGATGCCGAAGGCGAGTTCGACGGCGGTGCGGTCGGACTTTTTGTTGGCGACGGTGCGTTCGACGAGGAACGCCTGGCCGACGTGGGGGAAGTTCAGGCAGTCGTTGAGGCGGGTGGTGGTCCAGATGGCGCGGCTTTCGATGCGGCCGTGGCGCAGGACGGGGGGCTCGCGGAAGTCGGGCTCGCCGCGGTTCTCGAAGCAGGTTCGGAGGTCATCGAGCAGGGTGGGCTGGTTGCCCTTGGCGGTGAACGCGAAGTGGGCGCGCGGGCACGCAGGAAGTTCGCGAGCTGGCGCTGCGTCAGCAGGGCGTCGGCGGTGAAGGTCTTGTCGGCGAAGTCGAGTTCGAGGTCTTCGAGCAGGGGAACGACGGTTCCGATTTCGTTGGTGCGCTTGGTTTCGTCGCTGGCGCCGACGGGCAGGCGGTCGACTTTTTTTGGGTGTGCGTGACGGCGTCACGCTGGCCGACCGCGCCGAGCACGTGGACCTGACACTGGCGCTCACCTATCTTGCTGCCGTGCGCGGGCTTGCCGCCCTGCGCGGGTCGGTCGCCGCGCGCGTCGGCAGCGGCCTCGACGGGGTCGGTGTAGATGGCGTTGCGCATGGTCTTGCCGTCAATGGCGATGGCGTCGTCCGGGTTGCCGCGCGCGGCGTGGAAGCGCTGCAGGGCGCGGTCGAGCTGGTCGGGATCGACGCGCACCAGCACGTCGCGGATGACGAACTCGCTGGGCGCCTCGTGGCGGCCGCCGCGGTGTCGGCACTGGGCGCCTCGTGGCGGCCGCCGCGGTGTCGGCAGCGGAACCGCTCGCGGGCGCGCGGCGACAGGTCGGCGGCCCACTCGGCCATGGCCTTGTAGCCGCGCGCGCCGCACAGCGTGGCGCCGGCGGCGATGGCCAGCACCACCGCCAGCGGATGGCGCCGGCCCTGGCGGCGGCGCGGGTCGTCGAGGTCGGCGAAGAAGTCGGGCAGGGAACGCATGGTGTCGGCGGCGATCATGCCGTGTGGGCCTCCGTGTCGGTCGATGGGGTCGAGCGCGGGTCGCGTCAGGTGCGCCCGTGCGTCGCGAACCAGGGGCCGCACGAACACCAGCTTGGGGCCCGCCGGGGCGGCGCCGTAGCCGCCGCGCACGCGCCGGAAGCCGCGCGTGCGGCCGACGCCGGTCCAGTTCGCGGCGCGGTACACCGTGCCGCGGTGGCGCGCCGGGTCGACGAACGTCTCCAGCAGCAGCAGCGCGTGGCCGAAGCGCGCCGGCCAGTCCGTCGCCAGGCGCCGTTCACACAGCGCCAGCACGCGCGAACCCAGGTTCGGCGCGTGCCAACCCGGCAGGATCAGGAAGCGGCTGTTGTTGGCCAGCAGAAGCGGCTGTTGTTGGCCAGCAGATGCTGGCGGTCGAACTGGCTGCGGAAGTCCCAGCCGATCCAGCGGTCGCGCGCGCCGCACTTCAGCGCCGCCGCCGAGAAACCGATCAGCGCCACCCACGCGCCGCGCCAGTGCGCCACGTACCACAGCGTCTCGCCGATCTTCGGCAACGCACCCAGAAAGTGGTGCGCCCGCATCAACTCTTGGTAACGCCCCTTGTCGGCCGCCGCCACCGGCGTCACCGCAACCTCGCGCAACTCCACGCCGCCACCGCTCCCGCGTCGCCATCGCGAACCCGTTGCACTACTTCACGGCGCATATGTCCAGCATCGAACCCAACTCGTTCTTTCCGCTAGCCTTCCTCCGCAGCACCAATTCGCCCTGACAAGTGGGCCGAGCGAACTGTCGACGCCGCCGGCGGGCAACTGATCAAGTCCGAAGGGCGGCCTGCCCCTCCGAACAAGCAGGACGCTCCTTCAACTCCCCTATGGGGCGAGCGACGGGGCGAGCGACAGGAAGGCGCGCCGGCAACGGCCGTCCGTCGCTGCGGGCGAGAGAAACCCGATTGAGTCGCCGAGCACCTTCTTCAGAGAGAAGGCAGGATGCCCTCTCGCCAGAGCGTGTGGCCCTCCCTCAAGTGCTTCAGGACTCGGAAGGTGCTGCCACCGGAGGCGCCGCCATGGGCCCGTGCGGCTCTGCGCCGGGCCGGCCTGCCGCCACGATCAGCGGCAGGATCAGCGTGAGGAAGATGCCGGCGCTGGCTGCCGCAAGCAGCAGGAGGGTCGTGTCGAGCCCCCACAGGTTCAACGCGCCGCCGACGAGTGGCGCCGTGACGGCGAAGGCGATGCGGAAACCGAAGCTCGCGAGTGAGTTTGCCGTGGCGCGGATTTCGCCGCCGACGCGTCGGTTCAGAGCCTCGCGCAGGATCACCAGGCCGAACCCTCGGCAAACGAAGAAGAGCGAACTCAGGCCAACGCCGGCCACCATGCCGGCAAGGCCCATGGCGAGATAGCCCACCACCGGACCGATGCCGATGAACGCCAGCATGGCCGCCGTGCCCAGTCGATCTTCGAGCGCGGCGGCGTAGCGTCCGGCCACCGCCGACAGCAGCGTCAAGGCGCCCCAGATGTAGCCGAAGTGGGCAAGTTGCACGCCCTCGCCGCGCCAATGCGATTGCAGCAGCCACACCGCGTACACGGTGGTGAGGGACCAGATCGACAGCGCCAGAAACGTCAGCCGGAGGATGCGGTTGTCGAGCACCAATGCGCGCAGGATCAGCGCGGCGTTGCGCGCGTGCGATTGGCTGTCGAGGCGCTTGCGCGGCGGCTCCACGAGGCCGAACGCGAGCAGGAACGGCAGCCAGCCGCAGATGGCCTGGACGATGGCGATGCCATCCATGGAAACGAACGCCAACAGCACGCTGCACAGCACGGCGGCGAGGGCCTCGGACAGGTTGCGGGCAAAGAAGAGCCGTCGCACGGCCCTGTGCTTGTGCTCCCCGCCTTTGGCCAAGGCGAGTTCGGTGTCGTAGAGCAGCGCAAGGTCTGCGCCGGAGATCAGGCTGAACGCCACCGCGAGGCTCGCCTCGAATGCCGCCAGCGGCCAGAACCCGTGCGCGAACACGAGCCAGGTGTGGCCGATGCCGAGGAAAAGGCCCCCGACGATCATCGTGCCGCGACGCCCGAGCAGGTCGGCGATGTAGCCGGACGGCACCTCCAGCACGCCCACCAGCACTGCGAACCATGCTTGCAGGAGCAAGACGTCCGCCAGCGCAAGGCCCCGGGACTCGAAGAAGATGACGATCACCGGCATCAGCAGCATGAATACCTGCAAGAACGACAGACACAGGGTGCGTGGCACGTTGCGCTGCAACTGGGCTTGCGTTTTCATGGCGGTTGTCTTCTTTCTCGTGCTGGTCTGTTGCGGGTTTCTCGAGGCCCAAAACGACGAACCCCGAAGCGCTGGACTCTTCGGGGTTTCGTGTGACGGCTTTTGGCGTCTCTATCCCCCCGAACCGGGATCCATGGCGTCACAGCCCTCGCGCCGCAGTTGGCGGGCACGGGCGGGCTGGTTCGCGATATGCGATGACGTCATGGCTAAAGGGCGTTCGGATCGGCAAGGGCGCGCAACCATAACGGCAAGAAGGGCCAAGTCAAGGCGGATTTGTCACTTGGAACTTGGACGGTCCTCTGGAGGAAGAGCGGGACGCCCTGCCTCCAAGAGAGGCCCATGCAATGCACTTCGCGGGCAGTGTCTCACTTTGACTTCCGTGGCGTGGCGGACGGCGCCCCCTGGGGGAGGGCATCTTGCCCTCCATCGCGCCGCAAGGCGCGCGTTCGAGAAAGCCCGCGGTGCGAAATGGCTGGATCGACCCGCAAGGTGCGTTCCCTCGCGCGCCCTCGCGGGCGCGATGGAGGGCAGGATGCCCTCCCCCCCAAGGGCGGCAGCGATCCCCAAGCGAAGCGGCGAGAAGGTCGATGCGGTCGCGTTGCCGCGGGCAAATTCAAAATGAGACACCACCACTTCGCGCAGAGGCTTGACGAATGCCTGTTTGCGTTCTTTGATGGTTGCCCCGTTTGCGGCGTCGGAGCCCACATGCAAGCGCCCAAAGTCGGCTACGTGAACGTCTTCGTCACCCGTTTCGACGAGGCGATTCGGTTCTATGCCGACGTGCTCGGCCTTCCCTTGCGGATGCGGGAGGACCAGTTCGGCTATGCCTCGTTTGATGCTGGCCCGGTGTCGATGGCGCTGGCCGAAACCGACGATGCGTCACAGGTGGGCCGCCATACCGGCATCGGACTGATGGTGAACGACATCGATGCAGCGTATGAAGAACTCAAGGCTAGAGGCGTTGAGTTCGACATGCCTCCCACCAAGCAGCCGTGGGGCGGCACCTTGGCACTCCTGCGCGATCCGGAAGGCAATGTGTTCTACCTTGATCCGGGGCACTCGTAGCCAACGCCCGGTTCAACCGCGCCGGATGACGTGCGTGTGATAGGGCATTAGCCGGTCGATCTCGTCCTCCGGCTCGCCTCGACGCCACTCGAACAGGCGCACGGTGACCTCCTTCGGGTCGATGTCGAACAGCGCAAAGCCGTTCTTCTCCCGCACCGACGCCACCTCCTCCACTTCGAGCCCGGTGGCAATCAACGGCACCGTGCCACGCGCCGCAGAAGGCCAGCCGCGACCGGTGCCGAGCGGACCGGCGAGGATGGCGTGAACTGGATTCCGGCCAAGATCCAAGTCCGCACTCTTGCCAACCTTCACATGCCCCGTCGCGTGCAAGTCGCCGGAGATGACGACGCCGGCGCGATGCCTCTGCGCCGCCATGGCTGCCAAGAGCCGCTGATGCTGCAGGAACCAGCCGCGCTGCCAGAGGAACTTGCGGCGCTTCGTGGTGAGGCCGAACGCCTCGCCGCCGGTGTTGATCTGCGCCACCGCGGTATCGCCTTCGCCCGCGTCGGCCACGTCGGGATACCACTCGCGCCATTTGCCGGCGGACCAGCCGAAGGGATGCGAAGGCACGTGGAACAGGTGGCGCACGCTCTCATCGGCGGTGCGGGCCGCAAGCCAGGCCTCGGCTTCCGGCGGCACGAGACCGGCAACGTCGCCCTTGAGGCTCAGGAACCGGGCGCAGTCGTAGATGAGCGCCTCCACCAGATTGCCGTAGCGAAAGGTGCCGAAGCTCTCGGAGATGCCAGGTGCCCGGTCCCCGGCGCCAGCGCCGGACATCAGCCGCGGCCGTGCGGGGTCTGGCAGGAACTCCGGCATGAACAGCTCCCGCGTGAAGCGGGCGAAGGAAAGCTGGTAGGCATGAGGCGGCAAGGTGACGAAGCGGTCGGTGGCCTCGTCGTTCTCGTAGTAGTCGTGGTCGTCGGAGACGAAATAGCTCGGCGTCGAGCGCAGCATGACGCCGTAGAGCTCGGCAAACTGCGGCTCCACTGCCCCCTTGATCGTTGCTTCGTTAGCGGCGGCTTTGGCTGGCAGGCTTTGGTCCAACCGCCCCCGCTCCGCGTACCAAGCCGCCGCCCGTTCGCGCACAGCGTCGCGGTCGGACTCGAGCTGCGTGCGCTGATCCCAATACACATGGTCGCCAATGGCGATGGCGGCGTGGGGATGGAAGGAGAGCGCTCGTGCCAGCAGGCGCTGGCGCAGCGCAAGGGAAAGGAACGGCTCCGGCTCGGTGTTGTAGGTGGGATACCCCCCGGCGCAGGTATAGGCCAATAGCCGCACGGACTCCGGGCTCGCGTCCGGCGCCGGATAGGTCGCGAGCGGCCACGGATCGGTGAGCGCTTCGTCGCCTTCGTCGTGCAGTTGCAGGATGTGCGTGTGATCCGCTGCGAGGCCGGCAACATCGAAGGCGAAGTAGCGACCCTCCGTGTCGGTTGTCTGCGCGCGAACGCGACGTTCATCGACGCGAAGCACTGGCGGCGTGCGCGGATGGCGGAAGGAACACTTGATGACGATGCGCTCGTGGCTGGCGCCGGGGACGAGATGCTGGAGGTCTCCCCTGCGCCAACCGTTGTCCATGTTGACAGCCGCCGGCGCCGCGCGAGCCGCGCCGAAACCGGCCAGGGCCGCCGCCGGGGCGCTCCCCTGAATGAACCTGCGTCGCGTCCAGATCGCCATGCCTCTCCCCCAAAGCGCTCGCGTATATGCTAGGCGTTTTCGCAAGGGGAGGAATCGGATGCGCAACACGGTCAAGGAGAAGCTCGCTGCCGGCCAGCAAGTGGTGGGAGGCACCATCGACACGCCAGACCCAGACACCTACTGCGCCATGGCCCGCGCCGGATTCGACTTCCTTTGGATCGAGATGCAGCACAGCCCGCTCACGTTCCAGGACGTGCAGCGCATGATCTGGGCTGGTCGCGACCTCCCCGCCGTGCCTTTCATCCGCGTGCCGGACGCAACCGAAGGCGACATCCAGAAAGCCACCGACGTCGGCGCCCTCGGCATCATCGTGCCAATGGTGGTGGAGGTGGAGAAGATCAAGGCGGCGGCCAAGTTCATGCGCTATCCGCCCGACGGCGCGCGCAGCCTCGGTGGCGGGCAATACGGCGCCCTCTACGGCGGCAGCTACCGCGCCGAGGCCAACGACAACCTCATGCTGGTGGCGATGATCGAATCGCCCGGCGGCGTCGAGAACGCGGACGAGATTGCCGGCGTGCCCGGCGTGGATGTGGTGTTCTCCGCCGCCACGGACCTGCACAGCTTCTCCGGCCACAGTCAGGGCGAACCCGCCTACGAGGGCATGATCGACCGCATCAAGGATGCGACCCTGGGCGCTGGACGCAAGCTCGGCGGGCCGCTGCAATGGCGCAGCCGCGAGAACTTCAGTTTCTTCCAGGCGCCAACGGCCCCGGCCATGATCTCCCGCGGCGCCCGCGAATACCTGAAGGCGGAAGAGACGGTCGCGCCCATCGAGGGCACGGAGCGGTAGGTGACGGCGCCGTAGAAACGGCCCGCGAACGCGCCCGGAGGGCGCAAATGGGTCATGCGACCGTGGCTGCGCCACTACAGTGCCCGTGTCACGGCGAAAACGGCTGGCTGCTTCGCCTTCGGTGCGAGGAGCGTGGATGGGCCCTCGCTTCGAGCGACCTTGGGTACCGCGCCATTCGGCGGGTACGTTGGTCTTGACTCGCATTCGAGGCATTTTCGCGGCCAGTCTTGGGGTGGGCAAGCGGTTTGCTCCAAGGCAGGCGGCGGCGCTTGGCTTGGCCTTTGCCGGTGTGCAGGGGCCTTGGCGATGTGCCCTGCACTGACCTTGACTATCGCCACGGCATTTCCTACGTCGAACCGCTGCACTACGGTGCCGACTTTCGCCACTTCGACTACGCCAACCCCGATGCGCCCAAGGGCGGGCGCATTCGCTTGCCGCAGATGGGCACGTTCGACAACTTCAACGCCATCGTCGAGGCTGGCCGCATGGCCACCGGCTACGGCGCGATGGGGAGCCTCGTCTATGACACGTTGCTCGAAGACACCATCGACGAACCCGCGAGCGCCTATGTGCGGCTCGCCGACGGCGTGGCCGTGGAGCAAGACTATCGCTGGGTGGCCTTTCGCCTGCGCGCCGGCGCCCGCTGGCACGATGGTCGTCCGATCACGATGGAAGACGTCGTCTTCACCTTCGACGCCATTCGCGAGCATGGCTCGGTGGCGCTGCGCACCGCATTGGCGGACCTCGATCGGGTCGAGACCTTCGGCGAGCGCGAACTCTGCTTCGTCACCCGCCCGGACGCCGAACCGAATCCGATCCTGCCGTTCCAGTACGGTCGCATCGCCCTCCTGCCCAAGCACTACTGGCAAGAGCCCGCCGAGAGCCGCGACATCACCAAGACCACCACCGTGCCGCCACCGGGCAGCGGCCCCTACCGCCTGGCCCGCAGCGACTTCGGGCGCACGCTGACGTACGAGCGGGTGGCCGACTATTGGGGCCGCGACCTGCCGGTGACTCGCGGCCGCTACAACTTCGATGTGGTCAAGTTCGATTACTTCCGCGACGAGAACGTGCAGCTCGATGCGCACAAGGCCGATGTGGTGGATGTGCGCGAGGAGTCGATTTCCAAGAACTGGGCCACGCAGTACGACTTTCCAGCGGTTCGGAGCGGGCTCTTTCGGGCGGAACTGCGCTATGTGACGCGGGTTTGGGGCCTTTGGTGGCCGACCTTCTGGAATCTCGACCGCCCGCGCTTTCGCGACATCCGCGTGCGCGAGGCGCTGTGGCTCCTGCGCGACTTCAACTACATCAACCGCTCGTACTTCTACAGCTTCTACGACCACGGCGTCAGCTTCTTCCAGAATTCGGCGATGGCGCACGAGGGCCTGCCTTCAGAGAAGGAACTCGCGCTGCTCGAACCGTGGCGCGAGCAACTGCCGCCGAGGGTGTTCACGGCGCCGTTCCGGCAGCCGGAGGCCAGCGGCTATGGAGTCAATCGCGTCAACATCCGTCGTGCGCTCGCGCTGTTCGACGCGGCCGGCTGGGCGCCCGTGGACGGCGTGATGCGAAACAAGGAGACGGGCGAGGCGTTCCGCGTCGATTTCATCTTCGTCTCCCCCTTCGGCGTGCGCTCGGCCATGCCGTTCCTGTCGCAACTGAAGCGCTTCGGCATCGCCACCACGGCACGAGCGCCGGAAGTGTCCAACTGGCTCTACCGCAGCCGCACCGGCGCCTTCGACGGCAACGGCACCAACTATGTGCCGAGCCAAATGCCCGGGCTGCAACTTCGCTCTCGCTTCGGCAGTACGGCGGCAAAGGTGGACTACGGCCAGAACTGGCCCGGCATCGAGAGCCCCGCCATCGACGCCCTCATCGAGGCGGTGGTACGGGCGCGCACGGCAGAAGAGCTGTACGCGGCGACGCGAGCGCTGGACCGCGTGTTGCTCTGGAGCTTCTACTTCATCCCCGGCCCGTCGGCACCGGGCATGAGACTCGCGTTCTGGGACCGCTACGGCGAAGTGCCGGCGGAAAACCTGTCCCGCATCCCCTACCTCGACGCTTGGTGGTGGGACGAGGAGAAGGCAGCGAGGGTGGACGCCGGCATCGCCGCTTTGGAGTAGCCGTGCGCCGCCCATCGCGCTGCAAGGCGCCCTAGCCGGAGCTGCGAGCGGATGCGAGCCCGAAGGCCAGCAGTTCGCGCAGCGAACTGCCGACGCGCCCGCAAGGACGCGCCAGCGCCGCGCCCGACACCGGGTCCCGACCCACCGGCAGCTTCATCGCCGGATCGTCCGCAAGACGCGCCGCGTCGTTGCCGTCGGCGTGGCCGCGCGCAATCGCGAACACCCGCTGCCGAAGCAGGTCCAGAACCGAATGCCGAACCTTCGAACCCTGCCGACCGTCCGACAGGCGCGACCCCAGCGACTCGCTCAGGCCCGGCCGCTCGTCCACCGCCTCGGCAGCACCGAGCCGCCGTTCGAGCTCGATTGCGAACGGTCGAACCGCGCCGCCACCGGCTTCGCAGCAGCCCCCTTGAGCAGAACGCCCTGTTTGCTGGTATGGTCCGACATGCAGAAACCCCTTGCGTGCGTATCTGGCTGGTGGAACAACCATTCTCGCACAGCCAAGGGTTCTGCACCCTTCACTTCATGGATAGTCCGGGCTAAGGTCCGCGTTGCCGAAGTCTCCCCAAAAACAAACAGCAACCCGACGACGCGCGAGGGAGGCACGGCCTGCGGTCGCCATCGGCTGCTGCAAACCTCGTCAGCTGCGTTCCGACATCCGGCTCCCAACGAAACCAATGAGAGGCACCTTTGGAAATCTACGTCGGCAATCTCCCGTACTCCACCACCCAGCAGACCCTTGAGGAACTCTTCCGCCCCCACGCCGAGGTCGACCGCATCAACGTCATCACCGACCGCGGTACGGGGCAGTCGAAGGGCTTCGCGTTCGTGACGGTGGCCGCACGCGACGCGGACGCCATCCTGCAACTCAACGGCACCCTTCTCGATGGCCGCGCTCTTCGAATCAACGAAGCGCGCGGGAAGGACGACCGGTCCGGCCCCCGCGGCGCGCGGCCGCGCAACGACCGCACCTACTGACCTGCACCGCGCCGCGCCAATCCACTGGCTGCTGCTCATCACCCTCGCCGCCGACACCCCCGACGACTGCCGACGCAATCGTCGAACACTACGCCCGGCGCTGGCGCATCGAGGACTGGCACCGCATCCTCAAGTCCGGATGCAGGGTCGAGGAACTCGCCAACCGCACCGCCGGACGCCTCGCCCGAGCCGCCGCCGTCAACCTCGTCGTCGCCTGGTGCATCTTCCTCATGACCCTGCTCGGCCGCGACCAGCCAGACCTGCCGCCCGACACCATGTTCTCCGACTTCGAGATCAAGGTCCTCAGGGCGTTCGCCGAACACCGCCGCCGCCCCGCCCCCGACACCTTGCCCTCGCCGTGCGCCTGGTCGCACAGCTCGGCGGCCACATCCACCGACCGCGCGGCCCGCCCCCCGGCGCAAGGGTCATGTGGCCGGGCGGCGCCACCCTCGTCGAAATGTGCGTCGGATATCGACTGGCCCTGAAGCGGAAACCCTGAAAAAACACCTCCACAACGCGACCCCCCCAACCCGATATGGGGCATGGGTAGCGCTAGGAGCCTGCGCCGTAGAAAACGGCGCGGGTTCCTAGCCGGAGTGGTGAGCGCAAGCGAACCCGGAGGCAAGCAGTTGCGCAGCAACTGCCGACGCGCTCGTCAGAGCGCGCTAGCCCATCTTTACCAACAACCCCGTGATTTTCGCCCGATCTTGCGGTGATTGACGGTTTTGGGGTCGGCAACTCGTTGTTTTCCGGTTCCTGGTGGGGTGGATCGACCGATGTAGTGCCATAATAGGGTGGTGTCGGTTGACATGGGTGGCGGGCGCCGCTACCGTCACCCGCCATGTTCATCCGCCGTACCCTCACCCGCCGCACCGGCGGCCAGGACTACCACTCCCACCGCCTCGTGCACAGTCGGCGCGACGGCGCCAAGGTCCGCCAGCGCACGTTGTTGAACCTCGGCAGCGATTTCGACCTGCCTGTGGAGGAGTGGCCGGAACTGTGCCGGCGCATCGACGAGATCTTGAACGGCCAGGCGCCGCTCACCGACGATGCGCCGGCTGCCGTCGAGGAAGAAGCGCAACGGATCGGGGCGCAACTGCTGGCCCGCGGCCGGGCGGGGGACGCCGAAGCGGTGCGTGATCCGGTCCGTGTGGACGTGGCGTCGCTCGAGTTGACGCGCCCGCGCAGCGTGGGCGTCGAGCAGGCGGGACTGTGGGCGGTCGAGCAGGCGGGACTGTGGGCGGTCGAGCGGTTGGGCCTGATGGAGTTGCTGTCGACCCTGGGCATCAACGCGTCGCCGTGCACGGCCGCGGTGGCCTCGATCGTGGCGCGGCTTGCGTACCCGGCCTCGGAGCGGGCCACGCACGCCTGGCTGCGCGAGCGCAGTGCCTTGGGGGAGTTGCTGGGTGTGGACTTCGAGACCATGGGGGCGATGCAGTTGTACCGGGCCTCGGATGCCTTGGTTGCCCACCGCGAAGCGATCGAGGCGCATCTGTTCGAGAGCGCCATGGACCTGTTCGACCTGGCGCCGACGGTGACGCTCTACGATCTGACCAACACCTATTACGAGGGCGATGTGGCGGATCAGCCCGAGGCGCGGCGGGGGCATTCGAAGGAGAAGCGCAGCGACTGCAAGCTGCTCACCCTGGGGCTGGTGCTGGACGGGGGTGGTTTCGTGCGGCGTTCGCGGGTGTTCGCGGGCAACGTCAAGGAAGACCGGACGCTTTCCGGCATGCTGGACGCGCTCGGGGCACCGCCGGGGTCGCGGGTGGTGCTCGACCGGGGCATCGCCACCGAGCGACAGGTCGACTGGCTGAAGGCGAACGGGTACCGCTACATCGTGGTCTCGCGCGAGCGCAAGCGCCGCTTCGAGCCCGAGGCGGCACTCGCCCACCGCACCCGCAGCGGCGGGGTGGTGCATCTGGAGAAGGTGGACGACGCCGAGGCGGGCGAGGTGCGCCTGTACTGCTGCTCCGAGCAGCGTGCCGAGAAGGAGCGCGGCATGGCCGAGCGGTTTGCGCAACGCCTGGAGCGGGATCTCGATGCGATCAACGAGGGGCTGTCGCGGCCGCGCACGCAGAAGAAGCCGGAAAAGATCTGGCAACGCATCGGCCGGCTGGTGGAGAAGAGCCGCGGTGTCGGCCAACACTACGACATCGCGGTGGCAACCGACGAGAGCGGCAAACGGGCCGTGGCGGTGACCTTCCTCCGCACGCCGGTGGCCGGGACGATGCTCACCCATCCGGGCGTCTATTGCCTGCGCAGCAACGAGACCGACTTCAGCGAGGAGCGCCTGTGGCGCACCTTCACCCTGCTCACGGATGTCGAGGCGGCGTTCCGTTCCCTGAAATCCGAACTGGGCCTGCGCCCCATCCATCACCGCAAGCCGCGCCGTGCCGAGGGCCATCTGTTCATCACGGTGATCGCCTACCAACGGGTCCAGGTGATTCGCACCCGTCTGGCCGAGCGCGGCGACGGGCCGATGCGCACGGCGAACTGGACGACGCTCAAACGGATTCTCGGCGGCCGTCAGCGGGTGACCGCGACGTTCAAGCGCGCCGACGGACGCACGCTGCATGTGCGCAAGGCGACGCGCCCGGAACCGCAGCAGAAGGCCATCCTCGATGCCTTGGGGATCCCCTCCTCAGCCGGGGGGACACACCAGGCGGTCGTCTGAGGGGAAACCATCACGTCGGGCACGAATGTAGTGCCATGCGCGCGATTCGGTCAACCTAAATTGTTGAGATACAACAGTTTATTTTTTTCGTTGGTAAACTTGGGCTAGGTTGACTCGTCCGCTGGTGTTAGCCACCGGAACAGCAGCGTGGCGGCGGCAGCGGCCAGAAACTGCACGAGGACGAAGGCAGCGATGTCGTCCGGTGCAATGCCGGAGAAAGTGTTGGTCAACCCCCGTGCCACCGTGACCGCCGGATTGGCGAACGAGGTGGAAGCCGTGAACCAATAGCCGGCCGTGATGTAAAGCCCCACCATCGCCGCCACTGCCGACGGCCGCACCTTGAGCGTGCCGAGGATGGTGGCCACCAGCCCGAACGTCGCCACCCCTTCGGCGATCCACTGCCCGATTCCGGTGCGCTCCTTGACGGAAGGACCGATGAGGTCCATGTCGAACATGGCGTGGGCGAGGATCACCCCGGCGATGGCCGCCACCACCTGCACGCCTACGAAGGCCACCGCCAAGGCTGGCGCAATCTCCCGCCGAAGCGCGAACGAAAACGTCACCGCCGGGTTGAAGTGGGCACCGGAAATAGGCCCCAGAACGGTGATGAGCACGGCAAGGATCGCCCCGGTGGCGACGCTGTTGCCGAGCAGCGCAAGCGCATCGTTGCCCTGCGCCAAAGCCTCGCCCATGATCCCGGAACCGACCACTGTGGCAAGCAGGAACATCGTCCCGAGCCCCTCGGCTGCGAGTTTCTTCGCCGTACTCAAGAGATTCCCCCGCGACAATCGCGCCAACGGCGCGCAGGCACATGTGCCAGGCGAAAGTTGCAACGGCGTTACCTGGGTGAGTGCCTATACAACTCCGTAAGCCAGCAATGCATCGGCCACCTTGCGAAAGCCGGCGATGTTGGCGCCGCGCACATAGTTGACGAAACCGTCGTCCTCGCCGCCTTCCTCGCTGCACTTGTCGTGAATGTCGCGCATGATGGTCTTGAGCCGCGCGTCCACCTCGGTGAATGGCCAGGCGATGCGCAGGGCGTTCTGGCTCTGTTCGAGCCCGGACACGGCGACCCCGCCAGCGTTGGCGGCCTTGGCGGGGCCGTAGAGAATGCGAGCGTCCAGGAAGGCATGAACCGCGTCCAGCGAGCAGGGCATGTTGGCGCCTTCCGCCACCGCCACCACGCCGTTCGCCAGCAGTGCCTTGGCGTCGTCGCCGTCGAGTTCGTTCTGCGTCGCGCAAGGCAGTGCAACGTCGCACGGCACCCGCCATGGACGCTTGGCCGGATGGAAGGCACAGCCAAACCGCTCGGCGTATTCGCGCATGCGACCGCGTCGTTTCTCCTTGAGGTCTTTCAGCCACGCCAGCCGCTCGCCGGCGATGCCTTCGGGGTCATGCACGAAGCCGCCTGAATCGGACGCCGTGACCACGCGGGCGCCGAGCTCGGCGAGTTTTTCGATGGCGTAGATGGCCACGTTGCCCGAACCGGACACGGTGGCAACCCGACCGGCAAGATCCTCGCCACGAGATGCGAGCATGTTCTCGAGGAAATAGACGGCACCGTAGCCGGTGGCCTCGGAGCGGGCGTAGCTGCCGCCGAAAGTCATTCCCTTGCCGGTGATGACGCCGCCGCTGAAGCGATTGGAGAGCCGCAGGTACTGGCCGAAGAGATATCCGATCTCGCGTTTGCCGACGCCGATGTCGCCGGCCGGAACGTCTCGGTCCGGACCGATGTGGTGGTGCAATTCCAGCATCATCGCCTGGCAGAAGCGCATCACCTCGTCTTCGCTCTTGCCTCGCGGATTGAAATTGGCGCCACCCTTGGCACCTCCGATGGGCAGTCCGGTGAGGCTGTTCTTGAATATCTGCTCGAAGCCGAGGAACTTGAGCACCCCTACCGTGACGCTGGGGTGAAACCGAAGGCCGCCCTTGTAGGGGCCGATGGCATTGCTGAACTGCACCCGCCAGGCGCGATTGACGCGCATGTGGCCGGCATCGTCCTGCCAGGTGACGCGGAAGGTGATGATGCGATCCGGCTCGGTGAGCCGCTCGAGCAACGCGCCGTGGTGGTACTCGGGATTGCGAACGATGAACGGAACGATGGATTCGGCCACTTCCCGCACCGCCTGATGGAACTCCGGCTGGCCGGGGTTGCGCCGTTCGAGCCCGGTCATGAACCGCTCGATTTCCTCTCGGTCGTTGACTGCCGCCATGTGGGTCTCCGCAATGCCCAGTCTTAGCCTCGCAACCGCCGCGAGCCACAGGGGGCTTGCGCCGCAGGCTGCGCGTTGGCGTCATTCTACGGCGCAAAACGCCAAAGGAACCGCTGCCTCCGGCAACGCTTCTTGTCCCAGCCCAAGCCACCCTGGAACTCTGTCGGATTTCGGACAGCGTCTCATTTTGAATTTGCCGGCGGCAACGCGACCGCATCGACCTGTCGCCGCTTCGCTTTGGGGATCGCTGCCTCCCTTGGGGGGAGGGCATGGCAGAGCCACGGCAACGCCACCGCGCCGCCCCTGTCGCTGCCTCTTTGGGGGGAGGGCATCTTGCCCTCCATCGCGCCCGCGAGGGCGCGCAAGGGAACACGCCCTTCGGGTCGATCAAGCCATTTCGCGCCGCCGGCTTCTCGAACGCGCGCCTTGCGGCGCGATGGAGGGCAAGATGCCCTCCCCCCAAGGTCCTCCCCCCAAGGTCCTTGAGACGCCGTCCGCCACGCCACGGAAATCGAGGTGATACACCACCCGCGCGCGTTCGTCGTGTCGCTTGGCCCGCCTTGCGCGGTATGCTGACCCGGCGTAGCTTTAGGTCCGCAAAGGGAGGTGCCGGTGGCATTCGATCGCTACAGCAGCTTGTCAAAGGCCGTGCTCGTCGTCGGCTTGGTGGGATTGGCAATGCTGCCCGTGGGGGCGCTGGGCGCGAAGTTTGGCCTGTGGCACTTCGGCCGCGGCTTTCAGTTTCTGTACACCGGGACGTTCGTCAGCGCGGCCGTGGCAGTGCTCGGCATCGCCTTGCTCGCGTTCTCGTTGCAGGCCGGCCGCAAGGACGCTGCACTGCCCGCCAGCATCGGCGTGGCCGCAGCCGTCGTTGCTCTCGCCGTGACCGGCTGGCAGTACCGCCTCACAACCGTGCCCGTCATCAACGACGTCACCACTGACCTCGCCGATCCGCCCGGGTTTGCGGCGATGGCACTGCGCGGCGGCGATCCGCTGGAATACGATCCTGCGAAGTCCGAGACGCAGCAGAGAGGCTATCCGCACATCGAGACGGAACGCTCGAGACTCGCGCCGGACGCGGCGCTGGAACGCGCGGTTGCGGTGGCGCGGCAACTTGGCTGGGATGTGGTCGCGAGCGGCCCGCAAGGCAACGACCTGACGGTGGAAGCAACTGCCACCACCTTCTGGTTCGGCTTTGTCGACGACATCGTGGTCCGCATCCGCCCCGATGGCGCCGGCTCGCTGCTGGACATTCGCTCCGCGTCGCGGGTGGGCCGATCCGACCTCGGCGCCAACGCGGGCCGCATCGACGCGTTCGTTGCGCGGTTCGGCGAGTGAGCGCTCGGCGAAGGATGAGTCCCGGACCGATGCACAGAGCCTTGGCGAGCGTCGGCATCTTGGCTGTGGCCGCGGGCTTGGTGCATGCCCACGAAGGCGAGCACAATCCGAACGACCTTTCCTTCCAGGCGGCAACGCCGATTCTCGACGTGGCCAGCGTGGAGGCAAGCATCGAGCACTACACCACCAAGCTCGGCTTCAGCGCCAGTTGGGACTGGCCCGAAGGCGACGACAAGACCTTCGCCGCCGTCTCCAATGGGGAGGTGACGCTGTTCTTGGCCGAAACCGAGGGCACCATCCACCCAACCTGGGTGTTCTTCGATGTCAACAGCGCCGACCATGTGCACGCAGCCTATGTCGAGGCTGGCACCACCATCATCGAGGCCCCCAACGACAAGCCTTGGGGCAGCCGAGAATTCCTGGTGGCTGATCCAGACGGCAATGTGCTGAGAATCGCCTCGCCTCTCCCGCACGCCGACGAAGGCGAGGAGGGCTAAGTCGGGTTCCCCACCCCTTCTGGACGCACTCGCTGAGGGGAGGGCATCTTGCCCTCCATACGCGCCGCAAGGCGCACTTTACTGCCGAGATCCGCGCTTACCGCGGGGCGGCTTGGCTTGCGCCCCTTCGGGCGCGTGGAGGGCAAGATGCCCTCCCCCCAAAGGATTCGCCCTACTCCGCGGCGTGCGCCACCTCCTTGGCTTCGAATTTGGCGAAGCGGCGGCCGAGTTCGTCTAGCAGGGCTTGCTTCTCCCCCTCCGGCAGGAAAGCGTGTTCCAGGCTGGCGCGGGAGAGCCTTTTCACCGTGGCGTAGTCGAGGTCGTAGGTGGCAACGGCGCGTTGATACTCGTGCGTGAGATCCGTGCGCGACACGCCCTCGTCGTCGGTGGCGATCACCACCGGGACGCCGTGTTCCAGATAGATGGGCAGGGGGTGATCGGCGCCGGTGATGCCGAGGATCACGTCGCTGGAGGTGAGGATGATCTCCACCGCCACGTTGCCCTCGCGCATCTGGGCGAGCAGTTGGTAGGGGTTGTCTTCGTGCATCACGTCGGTGCCGTGGCCGATGCGGTTTGCACCGGCAATCTCCACGGCCTTGCGAATGTGGAAAGTGAGTTCCTCCGGCGGGACAAGTCCCAGCGCGAGTTCGCCGGCGTGTAGCGCGACTCCTGCATCCGGCGCCTCGACCGAGGCAAACGCCACGGCGCGCATGTGGCGGCTGTAGTCCGCAAGAGAGATCGGGTCGTCTTCCGGCGCCACCAGATTCACGCCCACCACCCGAGGGTCGGCGGCAGCCAGCCGGAAGCCGAAGACCATCTGCGCGAACACCTGCGGGGCGGGGCGGGTGCGGATGGCTTGGGCAAGGAAGCGAACGGTCACGGCGCAGGCCGGCTCGGGCGATTCGCCGTGGCAGCGCATCAGCTCTCGTGCCCGGGCCTCCATGTCTGCCAGGTATGCCGAGGAACCGGCGACGATGACATCGAGGGCCGAGTCCGCCAGTGCCCCGCGCATGGTGTCGAGGTCGTCGTTCCATTCCATGTCTGCGACCAGGCCCGATGCCGCGCCCATGCCGGGCGATGCCATGAGTTCGAGGTAGAGGATGTTCTGTCCCGCGGCCCTTCGCATCGCTTCGGCGAGGATATTCGCGCCGCGGCCTTGCCCCGCGGGCCCCAACGCGCCGAAGGTAGTGAAGAACTGATCGTGCCCGCTGCGCTCGTAGAGGCCGTGGTTACGCGTGGAAAGGGCATCGATCAGACGACCGCGGAAGGTGCGGTCCCTGGTGGCGTGAGCTACCCGCGCCAAGTCCTCCTCGCGATGGCAAAGAGGCGGAGGCGGCCGGCCTTCGCCGCAAAGGGACAACGCTTCGGTGTCGCAGGTCACCAGCACGAGGCGCGAGACATCCACGCACAGGTCGTCCTCCTCTGCCCAGCGCAGGTAGCTCTCGGCATAGATGGCGCCGCCGAGATGGCTGTGCAGGTCCGCGCCCTTGGGCATGGCGCGCAGGAAGGCGCGCAGCTTCGGCGGGGAACGCTTCGCCTCTTCGAACCGTGTGGCGATGTCGCTTGCCGGCGGCAGCGGCTTGGCAGGTGCGGTTACCTGACACGAGGCCACGAACAACGCCGCCACAAGCAGGCCCATCGCCGCGAGCGGCCGCAGCCATTCCACGCGCTGGGCACCCCGGCCTTGGGGCGCCCCGTCCAGTGAGTTCCCCGGCAGGGGCCCTCTGGCGTCAGCCCTTGCCGCGGAAGCCCTCGGTGCCCTGATAGGGCGCGTCGCGGGTCTGGAACGCATGCTTGAGACCTCCTTCGCGGATGGACTCGCCGAACTCGTACGCCCACTCGGTCATCTGCGCCATGGCGTCCTGCTCGGTGGCGCTGCGCACGGACGAGTAGATGCCCATGTTCTCGTAGAACCGGTTCATGGTCGTCTTCAACATGCCGAGGTGATCCGACGAGCCATTGGCGATCCGCTCGGCGAACTCGATGGTGTTTGCGTCCAGGTCTTCCCTTGGCCAGGCGTAGTTGATCATCTCGATATCGGCCGCTTCGGCGCCGGTCATGCTGTCGCCGGTGTAGTAATACTCCTTCGCCTTGCGCATGGAGAGCACCAGCGGCCAGATGCAGCCGTTGCGGGCGGTGCCGAGGCCGCGCAGGCCCGGGTGGCCGATCTGGGTGTCGTCGGCGGCCACCACGAGGTCCGTCATCATCGCCAGTTCGCAGCCGCCCGCCAGGGCATAGCCATGAAGCTGGGCGATGGTGATCTTGGCCATGTTCCACAGATACATCTGCACGTCGGTGATCTGCTGCATGGAGGTGCGCACGTTCATGAGCAGCGCCCGTCCCTTGGCGTCGCGGCCCTGATAGACCCGCTCGCCAGGATGCCGCTCGCGGCCGGGCGTCAGGTCGTAGCCGGCGCTGAAGCAACGTCCGGCGCCGCGAAGGATGATGACGCGACAGGCCTGATCCGCCTCGAGATCGTGCAGGCATTCGCTGAGTTCGGTGAAGAGCTCGCCCGTGAGCGCGTTCATCTTCTCGGGGCGGTTCAGTGTGATGCGCGCGAGGCGGTCGTCTGTGCCGAGCCGCTCGAGAATGATGGTGTTGTAGTCGGCCATTGCCCTTTTGTACCCCTCCTGAAATCGCCCCACCGGGCGTGCGGACCGGCATCGTACACTGCCACGCGCTGCCGCATGTGGCCGCCTTGGAGGAATGCCTCATGAAAACGGACCCGCTTCGCTCGCCGCGCCTTTGGCTGTGGGCCGCTCCGGGCCTACTGTGGCTGCTGCTTTGCTTCTGGTACACAAACACGTCGGGGCCCATCACGGCTGAGGAGCGGGAGGCGTTTCTGGCGGCGGCGGCGCAGGGCGGATGGAGCGACGAACGACTCTCTGGCATCGAGCGCTTCATGGCCGAAGACGATGGTGACCAGTTCCTCATGGTGAATCTGCTCGATCTTGCGGACGATCCGGAGGCGAGCGCGAATATGGATCGCTACATGGAGCACATGCTCCCGGCGCTGCTTGCGCGGGCCTGCCATCCGACGTTTGCGGGCAATGTCGTTCATCAGGCGATGGATCTAGCGGGCATTGAGGGCGTCGAGACGTGGGGCTCCGTCGGCATCGTTCGCTACCGAAGCCGGCGGGACCTCCTGGAAATCGCCTCGAATCCCGTGTTCTCGGACAGGCACGACTACAAGATCGAGGCCCTCGCCAAGACCATCGCAGTGCCGGTTGCACCGAGCATTTACCTCAGCGACCTGCGCCTCCTCCTGCTGCTCGTGCTGCTGGCGGTCATCGGCATCGCCAACGCCCTCTGGGTCCGTCGCTGACGGTACGCCGGCACGACGCTGCTCGTGTGGTTGCTCATGGGCATCGCCCTGTACCTCTCCTACGGCTCCATGTCTTAAGGCTCCGTGGAATTGCCCACCGGCGACTCGCGTGTTGCCTGCTTGGGCGCGCCGCTGTCGCGGCAATGGATGGCAGAATGGAGTTCCCGCTTCGAACTCGGTTCCATCGCATGGCAATTCACGACCGCATCGCCCTCCGCGGCGCCCCAGGTTCACCCTATACACGCAAGATGCTGGCCGTGCTGCGGTACCGGCGCATCCCCTATCGGTTTCTGGTGGGCGGACTTGGGCCGGCGGACGAGGCCCTGCCGAAGCCCAAGGTGGAGCTCTTGCCCACCTTCTACTTCGAGAACGAAGCTGAAGAAAGTGGCGTCGAGGCGGTGGTGGATTCCACGCCCATCATCCGGCGGCTGGAGCAGGAGGCGCTCGGCCGCTCGGTGATTCCCCCGGATCCTGCGCTCGCCTTCATCAACTATCTCATCGAGGACTATGCCGACGAGTGGCTCACCAAGCCCATGTTCCACTACCGCTGGTACTACGACGACGACATTCGCCTCGCCGGCGAAATCCTGCCTCGCTGGCGCAACCTCGCCGGCTCGGACGAGGCCATCGCACCGATGTCGCAGTTCGTCCGCGAGCGGCAAATCGGACGGCTCTATGTGGTGGGCAGCAACGACACCACGGCACCCGTGATCGAGGCCAGCTACCGTCGCTTCCTCGCCGTTCTCGACAACTGCATCGTCGGTGGCCCTTACCTCTTTGGCGCGCGTCCCTCAAGCGCCGACTTCGGCCTCTACGGCCAGCTCACGCAACTCGCCGCCTTCGACCCCACGCCAGCCCGAATCGCACAAGCCTCGGCGCCTCGAGTGCTCGCCTGGGTACAGTCGGTGGACGACCTCTCGGGCTTGGAACCGCAGGATGACGACTGGATCGACCGCGCCAACGTCCCCGCTTCCTTGACGGCACTCCTCGCCGAAGCCGGCCGCACCTACGTTCCGGCACTCTTGGCCAATGCCCACGCCATCGACACCGGCGCCGAGCAGGTGGAGGCACAAATCGATGGCGAGCGCTGGGTGCAGCCACCGTTCCCGTACCAGGCCAAGTGCCTGCAATGGGTGCGCCAGGAATACGCCCGCCTAACGGGCGAGGACCGCGCTGCCGCCGAACAAATCCTGGCCGGGACGGGCTGCGAAGCGCTGTTCTAGCAGCCGGCCGGACTTTGCCGTCTCGGCGAAGTTCGGCAGGGTGGTGGGGCGGCTTGTCCGTGTACAACACTTCCAGAATCCAGTGTCGCGGGCTGGCGATTCGCACATCGCACGGATGCGCGATTACCACTTCAGTGTCCACGGGTAGTTCGCGCGCCTTTTGGAGGAGGCACTTGTGCGCTTGCTCGCGGCCGAGTCCTTCGAATGGGCGCACTTCGCATTTGCGCACTCGCGCGCTCGGCGCACGCGTGCGCACGCTTCGGCCCCCTCGGCCGCCGGCCCGCTTCGGCCTCACTCAATAGCCGGTAGCGGCCGGCTTGGACCCGGTGGGCTGAGCGAACCTGTGGAACGCACTGGGCAGGCTTTTGACGGTCCCCGCTTCACCGAGAGATTGCTATCAACCGATTGATTTAAATACATTTATGTTCCGACAGCAATGGCGGATACTCCTTGAGGCACTCCTTTGGCATCGCTGCCCTAGGCTGCGATGCGGCGACGCGTTCACGCACCGGGCATCGGACCTGAGCCTGCCTGTAAGGTGACCGAGCGCGGCGTCGCAACGGCGAACGAAGGGTTGACAAGGACTGTATTAATATCCATTATTCGGTCTCGTCGGATTGACCGAATGTTGCACTTGGCAACCTACGATGCAGGCGAATGCCGAGAAAGTCGGCGTAAGATGCTGGCGCATATGAGCGGAAAGAGCAAAAAGAGCGATCTGCCCTTCGGAAGCGAATTCTCGTCTTCGCAGATTGACCTCGCAGATGCGCTAGAGATGGCGAACGCGCACGGCGGCGACTGGCACGCGTTCGAAGATGCGGTCAGATCTGCGTGGTTCGACAGGCATGCCGAAAAAAACGACGACAACCGCGGAAAGCTCGCCAACAACACGAAGCTGGGCATGATCGCCTACGGGATCATTGGACGGGACGCGTCTCTGACGGAGTTCGGCCGTGAACTACTGGCGACTCGGGACGACAAGCCGCGTCTCTACGAGCGTCTGGCGAAGCACATCTTGCTCAATCTGCACGGCATGACGCTGGTGGGCTGCATACGGGACATGGAAGCCTCCGGCGAGTCCGTGAACCTCACCACTCTTCGAGAAGCGCTGGGAGACCGCGACGTGCACTTCCCGCGAGGCGGAAAGCACCCGAGCATGATGCGGTTGTGGCTGGCCAAAGCTGGCGTGTTCATTGGAAATCGGTGGCGGGTCGATCCGTTCCGTGTGGAAGAGATACTGGGTCTCGGCGTCGACGAATTCGAGGCCCTCGCCGACCTGCCGCCGATGCAGCGGGCATTTCTTCGCGCGCTCGTCAACACCGGGACTGCCGAGCCACAGCCTGCGAATGAGATCGCTCGGCTGGCGACCGCGACGTATGGCGAGAAGTTCCCTGAGAAGAGCCTGCCGAAGCTGGTCCTGAACGATCTGGTGGCGGCGAACTACATAACGGCGCAGAAGACGACCGGGGGCCGCGGTGCGAAGCCGTTCTTGGTGGCACCCACGAACAAACTGATCGCGGATGTCGTGGAGCCGCTGCTGGAGCAACTCAGCCGCCAGACCGATCCCAAACTCCTGAAGTTGCTCAGGCGTCCGCTAGCGGAAATCCTTGCCGAACTCGACGACAAAGACCGGTTCGTCGCCGGGCTGGCGCTGGAGGCGCTGGCGTTCAAGATCATGCGGCTGCTCGACATGACATACGTCGCGACCCGGCTGCGCGCCAGCCAGACGGGAGGTGCCGAGGTGGATCTGATCTTCGAGAGCGCACGGCTGGTGTTCTCGCGATGGCAGATTCAGTGCAAGAACACGACCCGGGTATCGCTCGATGACGTGGCGAAAGAGGTGGGGCTGACTCACTTTCTCAAAAGCAGCGCCATTGTCGTAGTGACCACCGGCGAAGTCGGCGACGAGGCAAGGCGGTACGCCGACCGCATCATGGCGGACAGCAACCTCGCCGTCGTGATGCTCGATGGTCGCGATCTCGCGTCGATCGGCGAGAGCCCAACCAGAATCGTGCGGGCCTTCGAGCGGGAGGCGCACCACGCAATGAACTTGAAGAAACTGGACATCGGAGCGTAGGGCATGGGTCGCGAATTGACGCCTTGGCTGAAGACACGGCACGGCCGCATCTTCCACGACGACAGCCTGAATGTGATGCGGTGCCGTGAGGATTCGTCGGTCGATATGGTCCTGACGAGTCCGCCGTTCGGCCTAACGCGGAAGAAGGACTACGGGAACGAGCAGGAGGACGAGTACTTGGAGTGGTTCCGGTCCTTCGCATTGGAGTTCAGGCGCATTCTGAAGCAGGACGGGAGTCTCGTGATCGACTTGGGCGGCGCCTGGAAGCCCGGGATTCCGGTGCGCAGCCTGTACCACTTCAAGCTGCTCATCATGCTTTGCGAAGAATACGACTTCAATCTCGCACAGGAATTCTATTGGTGGAACCCGTCCAAGCTGCCGACACCGGCGGAGTGGGTGAATATCCGGCGCGTGCGGGTGAAAGACGCCGTTAACACGGTCTGGTGGCTCGCAAAGTCACCATGGCCTAGGGCCAGTAACAGGCGGGTACTACAGCCTTACAGCCACAGCATGCGCGATCTTCTGAACAACGGCTATAAGGCGAAGCTCCGGCCCTCGGGTCACGACATCAGCGAGAAGTTCGCGCGGGACAATGGTGCGTCGATCCCGCCCAACCTGATCGCCGTGCCGAACACGGAGAGCAACAGCCGGTACCTAAGGTACTGTGCGGAGCATGAGGTCCGCACGCACCCGGCGCGGTTCCCGGCGTCGGTGCCGGAGTATTTCATCCGGATGGCGACAGATCGCGGGGACCTCGTGCTAGATCCATTCGGCGGGAGCTGTGTCACCGGCGAAGTCGCCGAGCGGCTCGAACGCAAGTGGGTATGCGTCGAGATCAAGGAGGAGTACCTCCACGGAGCGAAAGGGCGTTTCGAAGACTCGGAGCAGCCGTGCACGACGATGAAGAGCACGAAGAAGAGTGGCGACGTGTACTACCGCATTCCTCACCCCGGACTGCTCTGGGACGACAGCGAGCATGCACCATTACCGGCGGACGGTGGACGGAAAAGGCCAAGAACCAGTCCCTAGGCCGCGTTGCCCCTCTCGTGGAGCAGATGGAGACGCTAGCGAGCGACCTCTTTCGGATCCGGGAGCGCGCACATGCCGACGATCACGATTAGGTAGGCGAGCAGCGCGATGGCGCTGGACGGCTCTCGGACGGGACGCGTGCCTGGCGGCCAGGCTCGGCTTACGATGTCAGCGAATGTGGATGGCCGTCTCCCCGGCCGGCAGCTCAAACACCATGCCTTCGGTGGTGAACACGGTGTCGCTCGGCAGGTCGCGGCGGAAGATCTGTTCCATCAGCGTGTTGCGCGGCCAGGGCACGTAGTGATAGATGGCGAGCATGCGCACGCCGGCTTCCTCCGCCAGCGGCGCGAGATCGGCGGCGTGGGCGTGGTAGTTCTGGATGTCGCGCAGGATGGTGGCGGGTCGCATTCGTCCCGCTTGCCTCGCGGCGGCTTCCGTGGCGGCGATGATGGGCAGCGACAAGGCGTCGTGCAGCAACAGATCGGCATCCTTGGCTGCCGCAGCCAGGCTTGCCGTCGAGATGGTGTCGCCGCTGACCACGACCGAGCGGCCGCGATAGTCGAAGCGGTAGCCATAGGCCGGTTTGATGGGGCCGTGATCCACGGCAAAGGCGGTAACCCGGAGCCCGTCGGTCTCGAGGACGACGCCTGGCGTTATGACTTCCGCATGCATCACGCCGAGTGACGGTGGCAGGAAGTCCTCGCCGTGGTGGGCCACGCGATAGCTGCGGTCGATGGCGAACGTCTCGTTGATTCCGGCCACCACGCGATCTATGCCGGCCGGGCCCAGCACCTTGAGCGGTTCCTCGCGCCCTTGCACCCAAGAGCCGAGGTTGAAGCTGTTGATGCCGGCGATGTGATCCGAATGCAGGTGCGTGACGAGAATCGAACGCAGATTGCGGGTGGGGAGACCGCTTAGCTGGGCGATGTCCGCCGAGCCTTCGCCGGCATCCGCAAGATAAAGCGACTTGCCGGCGGTGATGGCGATGCAAGCCTCTGCCCGGCCCGGCGCCGGCAGCGGCGCCGCTGTGCCGCACATGAACACCCGCAAGCCGTCGAACTCGGCTGGTTGGCCGCCCGCGGTCGCGGCCCCAACCACGCGTTCGAGCAGGAAGTCCTGTCCGGCAGCCGTGTATACAAGGAACCAATAGCCGCCGCCGGCCAAGACGGCAATGGCAACCACCGCGGCAAGCGCCAGCGTGCCAAGGCGGGCCATTCCAGCAACACCCGATCGCGTCACGCCTACGTCAGCCGCTGCATCGAGGCGTGGATGGTGCGCTTGCGTCCCTGTGCGCGCACGAGGCGGTCTGCCTGTGCGGTGCGCTTGCAAGGGTCGGAACATTGCTTGTCGGCACCGTAGGGCAGGAACCATTCGCCACAAACGCCGCATCTGTGCGGCTGCACGGCCAGTGGTTGGAGGGTGCCGAGACGCCTCTCCTCGAGCAGCCGAGCGATTTTGGGATTGGCGCTTGCGAGCTCGCGAAACTCCCGATCGCCAACGTCGAGCAGTTCCATGATCTGCTCGATGTCGAACCGCGGCGAGCGCAGCAGCAACTCGATGGCGTGTTCCTCAGCGCTCATGACAACCGGCCTTGGCCTGCGAATGGGTGGCAACGGCGATTGATTATAGGCGCGGCACCGTCGGCGTTTGTTCGAGGTGGCCGGTTGCGCCGGGTTGCCATGTTGAACCCGCATCCAGCGCCACAAGAACCGTTGCCTTCGGAGAACGCTTCTTGCCCCAGCCCGAGCCGTCCTATCACGGCAAAGTCCGACAGGGTGATAGAAAAGAAAAAAGCCCCGCCTTTCGACGGGGCTATTGATCGTCGCCACGCCCGGTGGGGGCGTGGCGAGCGTGGGCATTGAGGTCGATTGCGGGCCGTGGGCGCCCGCGAATCCGCTACATCATGCCGTCCATGCCGCCCATGCCGCCGCCCGGAGGCATGGCGGGAGGGGTGTCGTCCGGCAGTTCGGCGACCATTGCCTCGGTGGTGATCATCAGGCCAGCCACCGATGCCGCCGCCTGCAACGCGGTGCGCGTCACCTTGGCGGGGTCGGGGATGCCCATCTCGATCATGTCACCGTATTCGCTGGTGGCGCCGTTGTAGCCCTGGTTGCCTTCGAGGCTGCGAACCTTGTCGAGCACCACGGCGGCCTCGTCGCCGGCGTTGTCGGCGATCTGGCGCAGCGGCGAAGACATGGCGCGCAGCGCAATGGCGATGCCGACGTTCTGGTCTTCGTTGTCGCCGGTGATGCCTTCGATCTTCTGCAAGGCGCGAACGAGAGCCACGCCGCCGCCGGCGACGATGCCTTCCTCCACCGCAGCGCGGGTGGAGTGCAGCGCGTCTTCGGTGCGGGCCTGCTTCTCCTTCATTTCCACCTCTGTGGCCGCGCCGACCTTGATGACGGCAACGCCACCGGCCAGCTTGGCGAGGCGTTCTTGCAGCTTGTCGCGGTCGTAGTCCGAGGTGGTTTCCTCGATCTCGGCGCGAATCTGCTTGATGCGGCCTTCGATGTCGACCTTCTCGCCGCTGCCATCGACGATGGTGGTGTTCTCCTTGGTGCTCGACACCTTCTTGGCGGTGCCGAGGTCGTCGAGGGAGGCACCTTCGAGCGTCAGCCCCACTTCCTCGGAGATCACGGTGCCACCGGTGAGGATGGCGATGTCCTGCAACATGGCCTTGCGGCGGTCGCCGAAGCCGGGGGCCTTGGCGGCGGCGATCTTGACGATGCCGCGCATGTTGTTGACCACCAGCGTCGCGAGCGCTTCGCCTTCGATGTCCTCGGCGATGACCATCAGCGGCCGACCGGCCTTGGCCACGTTCTCGAGCACCGGCAGCATGTCGCGGATGTTCGAGATCTTCTTGTCGCAGAGGAGCATGTAGGGCTCTTCGAGGTCGGCGGACATGGAGTCCTGATTGTTGATGAAGTAGGGCGAGAGGTAGCCGCGGTCGAACTGCATGCCTTCCACGACTTCGAGCTCGTTCTCGAGGCCGGAACCCTGCTCGACCGTGATGACCCCTTCCTTGCCCACCTTGTCCATGGCGTCGGCGATGATGTCGCCGATCTCCGAGTCGCTGTTGGCGGACACGGTGCCCACCTGGGCGATGGAGGTAGAGTCTTCGCACGGCGTCGCCATGCCCTTCAGCTCGGCAACCGCGGCGATGACCGCCTTGTCGATGCCGCGCTTGAGGTCCATGGGGTTCATGCCGGCAGCGACCGACTTGAGACCCTCGGTGAGGATGGACTGCGCCAGCACGGTGGCGGTGGTGGTGCCGTCGCCGGCCTCGTCGGAGGTCTTGCTCGCGACTTCCTTCACCATCTGCGCGCCCATGTTCTCGAACTTGTCCTTGAGCTCGACTTCCTTGGCCACGGACACGCCGTCCTTGGTGACGGTGGGTGCGCCGAAGGACTTGTCAAGCACCACGTTGCGCCCCTTCGGGCCCAGCGTGACCTTGACGGCTTCGGCGAGAATGTTGACGCCGGACAGCAGCTTGGAACGGGCGTCGTCGCCGAACTGTACGTCTTTTGCACTCATGTGGGTTTCTCCTTCGTGAAATCGCCGACTAGCCTTCCAGGACGCCGAAGATCTCGGTCTCGGACAGGACCAGAAGCTCCTCCCCGTCGATCTTCACGGTGTTCCCGGCGTACTGGCCGAAGATGATCTTGTCGCCGACGCTGACGTCCGGCGTGGTTCGCTCGCCGGTGTCGAGCAGCTTGCCTGGGCCCACCGCGAGGATTTCCCCCTGCGAGGGCTTCTCGGAGGCACTGTCCGGCAACACGATGCCGCCGGCGGACATCGTGTCCTCTTCCAGCCGGCGAACGACAACGCGATCGTGCAGTGGCCGAATGTTCATGACCTAGCTCTCTCCCATGGTTGACAACCAATTCCCATGCCTTGCAACAGGCTGGCTTTTGGCACTCTCGCGTGGAGAGTGCCAAAGCCGTGCGTATCATAGGGGCGACTTTCGATTATTCAACCCCCCTTCGTCTTCATGTCCGGGTGTCCGGGTTGGCGAGTTGCCGCTCCGAGGGAGGGCATCTCGCCCTCGACTCTCCAGAGGATCGTGGCATGGAAGTGTCCGAAGCCCCCTTCGAGCAGCGCGTTTGGCAGGTGGTGGCGTCGATTCCATCGGGGCGCGTCGCCACTTACGGCCAGGTCGCGGAGCTGGCCGGCGAGCCGCGCCGGGCACGACACGTGGGGCGCGTGCTCAGCGTCCTGCCCCAGGGAAGCCGCCTGCCGTGGCATCGGGTCGTCAACGCATCCGGTCGCAGTTCCTTGCCGGGAGCGGCGGGCGAGGAACAGCGCCGTCGTCTCGGTGTCGAGGGCGTTCGACTCCGCAGTGGCGCGCTGAACCTCAGCCGCTACCGCTGGCAACCTTGACGGTCATCCGCCGCGCAAATCCACGCCAGCACGCCCAACGACGGCAGCGCCATCGAACCGCGCCACCGCAGAGCTGGCCGCCCAATCAAGGGCGCCAGCCCACGCCAGTCCAAGCGGTCATCGGGCGGAAACCGTCCCTCGTGGCAATGCATCGCCGTCGCTTTCTCAGCCCTCGCTGTCGGCAAGTTGCGCCACGTTCCAGTTTGCCCACATGCCCTCACCCACCGGGGTGTCGTGGCGGAACAGTTCGGTGTCCTTGAACCACTCGAACTGACCAGCGACGCGGTGTTCGTCGGCGGAGAGAGTCTCTCGGTTCTGGCTGAAGTCTGCGAAGATGGCCCAGCGGATGCGGTCGCCGTTGTGGATGCCGGAGGAATGCACCATTCGTCCGTGCCAGAAGATGACGGTGCCGGCTGGGGCCGCGAATTCCACCGGCCGGATCTCGCGCGCGACCTTGCGAACCGCGTCTCGGTAACCGGGGCGCGGCGACCAGTTCGCCTGCGTTTCGTGCGCTTCGTGCATGATGCGGTGGCTGCCGGGGTACAGCGTGAAGCCGCCGTTGCGAGGCGGCACGTCGTCCAGGTACGCACAGGCGTTGAGCTGTTGGCACACCTGGTCGGTATGCGGGCCGAGCCGACCCGTCGTCGGTTCCCGGCTGGGGAAGATCGCGTACACGCCTCGCGTGCGGGTGCTGGGGTGGAGGTCGTGCCCGAGAAGCGCCTGGGCGATGCCGCGTACGGCAGGATGGTTGGGAACCAGGCGCACAAGGAAGTCGGCCGCGCCAAGTTCGTGCAGCTTCACGGTGCTGCCGGAATGGACCACGCGCTGCCTGCCCTGGAACGGCCCCGACGCATCGGCCGCCGCCATCTCCGCCCATTGCGGGCTCTCCCAGGTGCCTGGATCGGCCCGCTCCACCGCCGGCGCCCCCGCCGCCACCGGCACCCGTTCGCCGAAATGCTCCCACACGCGCTCCATCGCCTCTTCGATGTCCGTTCTGCCGATCGGGCTGCGCTTGACGAGGAAGCCGTTGTCGAGGAAGAAGCGCGCCTCGGCGGACGAGACCAGGACCCCGGGCTCGGACAGTTCCGGCACTTCGAAGACATCGCTCGGGGCCGTGCCGTCCTTGCCGGCCCCTTCCATCCTGCGCGCCATCTCGCCGTGCTCCGTCGAACTGCCAAGCCATCGTGACGATTGTAATGCGCCGTTCTCCCGCGGCTTGGCTTCGGTATGCTGGCCTCGTTCCATGCAACGCAAGGTGGGTCGCGAATGACTCTTGGCGGACGGCATCCCAATGTGCGTCGGGGCGCGCTTCCGATGCGCTGTTCAGTAGCCTCGGCCACGCTCGCGCTGGTCCTGGCGGCGAGCGTGGCCGAGGCAGACACCCTCGCGACGATGGAGAGCGAGCTTGCGCGATCCCTTGACGTGTTGGCCGAGCAGCCCGACCCCGTGTACTTCCTCAGCTACGAGATCACCGAAGACAAGGTGGTGAGCGTGTATGGCTCGTTCGGCGCCGTGGGGGGCTGGAACGAGTCGGAGCAGCGCGGTCTCGACATCGACCTGCGGGTGGGCAGTCCGCAACTGGACAACACCCATGAGCTTCGCCGCGGTGGGGCGCCGCCTCGCCAGCGGGTGCGGATGCAGGCGCCGGTGTCGGACGAGGAGGCGTTGCGCGCCACGCTCTGGCGCTGGACGGATCACCAGTACAAGCAGGCGAGCGAGCGCTTCACCCAGGTCAAGGCGGACGTGCAGGTGACGGTGGCGGCCGAGGACCAAACCGGCGACTTCTCCGGGCATGGCGCCGAGCGCGCCACCGAGGAACCGGTGTCGCTGGAGGTGGACCGCGCCGCGTGGGAGGCGAAGGTGCGCAAATACACCGCGCCGTTCCGGGCCTCGCCGCATGTCCTTTCGGCGAACGCGCTGGTCTGGGCCGATGCGGAGACGCGCTGGTACGTCAACAGCGAGGGCTCGGCCATCCGCACCGCCAACACCTTCTACCGCATCTCCGTCTCCGCCTCGACCCGTGCCGACGACGGCATGGTGCTGCCCCGCTCGGAGCAGTTCTTCGCACTCAGCCCGGACGGCCTGCCGCCCGACGAGGAGGTGATGGCGGCGGTGCATGGCATGGTGGCGGAGCTCGAGGGCCTCAGAACGGCGCCCATCGTCGAGCCCTACACCGGCCCCGCCATCCTCTCCGGACCGGCGAGCGGCGTTTTCTTCCACGAGATATTGGGCCATCGGCTGGAGGGCCATAGGCAGAAGAGCGTGCGCGAGGGGCAGACCTTCCGTCGGATGGTGGGGCAGGCGGTGCTGCCCGAGACCTTCTCCGTCTTCTTCGACCCCACCATCCCGAACATCGCCGGCGCCGACCTGGTGGGCTCGTATCGCTTCGACAACGAAGGCGTGAGGGCGCGGCGCGTTCCGGTGATCGAGAACGGCGTCCTCAAGGGTTTCCTCATGGGGCGAATGCCCATCGAGGGATTCCCGGAGTCGAACGGCCATGGCCGCAAGAACACGGGCTTTCGAACCGTGGCGCGGCAGTCGAACCTGTTCGTGGACGTGTCGGAAAAGCACACCAAGAGCGAGCTCAAGGCCATGCTGCTCGAAGCCGTGGAGCGCGAGGGCAAGCCCTTTGGCCTCTTCTTCGACCGCATCCAGGGCGGCTTCACCTTCACCGGCAGGATGGTTCCCAACACCTTCAACGTCACGCCAACGGTGGTGTATCTCATCCATCCCGACGGTTCGGAGGAACTGGTGCGGGGCGCGGACCTGATCGGCACGCCGCTCACCACCTTCAGTCAGATCGTTGCCGGCGGCGACGAACTGGCGGTTTTCAACGGCACCTGCGGCGCCGAGTCTGGGCTGGTGCCGGTGGCGGCGGTGTCACCGGCGATCCTCGTTGCACAGATCGAGGTGCAGAAGAAGGCGGCGCCGCAAGGAAGGCTGCCGATCCTGCCTCCACCCGGCTTCGCCGCCGACGGAGCTGGCCGATGAGTCGGGGCGCGGTTTTCGCCACGTTCTGCCTTGCCCTCGCCAGTGCGGTTGCCGGCAACGCTGCCTCGGCCAGCGAGGCCGATGCGGGCCTGCTCGGGCAAGACGATGCAGTGATGCGGGCACTGCGCGACGAGATGGCGCGGTCGATGCAGGCGCTCAGGCTCGAAGGCGCGGAAGGGCCCTACTTCATTGCCTACCGCGCGTTCGATGTCGTCAGCGAGCGTGCCAACGCCAGCCTCGGCAGCGTCCTGAACCGCAGCACCGGCGCCAGCCGGCAGCTGGCGGTGGAGCTGCGCGTCGGCAGCCACGACTTCGACAACAGCAACTACGTTGCCGCGAGTCCTTCCCGCGCGGTGCGGGCGGCGCTGCCGCTAGGCGATGACTACGACGCCCTGCGGCGGCAGCTTTGGCTCGCCACGGACCGCGCCTACAAGCAGGCCGTGAACGACCTCTCGGGCAAGACCGCCGCATTGCAGAACCGCACACGGGTGGAAGAGGTCGCCGACTTCAGCCGCGAACAGCCGCACCAGCACGATGGCCGGAGGCCCGGCGAGCTCGAACCCGGTCGTTCGGAAGAGATGGCGCTCGCTGTATCGGCGGCGTTTCGGGGATTGCCGCAGCTCGGCATGTCCGAGGTGCGGGTGAATGCGCAGCAGTCGCGCACCTACTTCGTGGACAGCGAGGGTTCGGCTTTCATCGCCGACCGCCGGGCCGTGCAGGTGGAGGCGTTGGCGGCCGTGCAGGCGGCGGACGGCGCCGAACTGCAGGACTTCGTGACCGCCTACGGCAATTCGTGGGCCGACATTCCGGACCCGCAAGCGCTCGCCGCGCGAGCGAAGGCCATGGCCGTCCGCCTCGCCCTGCGCCGCGACGCGCCGTATCTGGACCGCTACACGGGGCCGGTGCTGTTCGAGGGCCAGGCGGCGGCGGAGCTCGTCAATCAGGTGCTGGCGCCGAGACTGGTGGCGCTGCGGATGCCGCTGGTGGAGAACCCGCGCCTGCGCACCATGATGTCCTCGGTGCTGGGCAATCCCTTTCTGGACCGGCTGAACGCTCGGGTGCTGCCGCGCTTCCTCGCCGTGGTCAACGATCCCACCGTGGTGCGCGCCGACGAGGGCGACACATCGCCGCCGTTGGTCGGCACCTATGCCGTGGACGACGACGGGATGCCGGCACGGCGCGTCTCGCTGATCGAGCGGGGCGTGCTCAAGGCGCTGCTGGCGACCCGCACCCCGGTGTCGGGCATCGCCTCCAGCACGGGCAGCCGGCGCGGCGAGACTCCCTCGCCCGGCAATCTCTTCGTCGAGGCCCGCGGCGGCTTCGGCGAGGACGAACTGCGCGAGGAACTCATGCTGCTTGCTGCCGAGAGGGAGCTCGACCATGCGCTGGTGGTGCGGCGCATCGGCAGTTCGGCGGCGCGCCTGGCCTCCGCCGCCATGCAGCCTGGCTCGATGCCGGGGATGCCCGGCGGAGGCTCCAGCGTGCAGCCCCTGCTTGCTGCCTACCGCGTGTTCCCAGACGGGCGCGAGGAGCCGATTCGCGCCGCCGTCCTGTCGGGGATGACCGAGGCCACCTTCCGCGACATCGTTGCCGCCTCGGAATCCACCACCCGGCACGACCTGGTGTTCTTCCCGCTGCCAGCCTTGGCGGCGCTGCCGGGCATGAGCGGCGTCGTCGGCACCCCCACCACCTACTCAATGGTCGTGCCTTCGCTGCTGTTCGAGGACATCACCGTCAAGCGACCGGCCGGAGACCTGCCCCAGGCGCCCTTGATACCGCATCCACTGGAGAGCCTCTGATCGGTCGATGCACCTCAAGGAGGGTGGGCGTCTGCCCTCCCTGGCGCAGATGGGCGCCAAGCGCCGAGAGGGGTGCAGCGTGGCGTCACTGGGGAGCGTCCGGCAGGATGACCGGCACTTCGTCCTGGAGCGCCATCTCTTCGGTGCTGATCCGTGCGCGCAGGGCCCTTGCCGCGACACCCAGCGACAATGCTCGCCGCAAAGCGGCAGCGTAGGCCGAGTCGATCTCCTCGGCGGGACGGACCGATCGGATTCCCGTGTGCAGGACGCAAAACACCAGCATGGCCCGCTCTCCGGCTGCCGCCAGCGCCGCGAGCGCGTTCGCGTGACGGGTGGCGCGCTCGCTGACCGCATCCGGAAAGGCGCCGTCGCCGCCGGCGAGCTTCAGGGTCACGGACTTCACCTCGACGTAGAGGTCACGCCCGCCGTCGCCTCCACCCATCACGAAATCCAAGCGATCGCGTGCGCCTGGAAGTCGCACCTCGCGCTGGAACGACGAACAGTCCGAGAATCCGGGCAACGTCCCCGACGCCAGCCCCTCAGCGAAGAGACGGTTGGCGCGCTGCGTGTTGACGCAGATCAAGTCCCCCTCGTCGGTGCCCACCAGTTCCAGCGTGTGGGGATACTTGCGGCGGGGGTTGTCGGAGGTGGAGTACCAAATGCGGCTGCCGGGCTCGGCACAGCCCGTCATTGCCCCCGTGTTGGCGCAGTGGATGGTGCGCAAGGTGCCCGTCCGATCGGCAATGTCGGCCAGAAAGCGCTTGTAGCGGCGGATCAGGATGCCGGCTTCAAGGGGCGGGTCATAGCGCAAATTGGCGTCTCGTCGGCATGGCGATGGCCAGATGTGGAGCGAGCGTGGCGCGTGTTTTTCGACGCTCCCGACAGTGTAGTGTCTCACTTTGAATTTGCCTGGCAGCCTGTCGGACTTCGGACGGCGCAAGCTGGCCGAATGCCGACAGGCTGCCAGGACGGCCTGGGCTGGGGCAGGAAGCGTTGCCGAAAAGGCAACGGTTCTTGTGGCGCTGACGTGGCGCATGGCCGTTCGCAACCGGCGACTGCGTCGATTTTGCCTGCCGGGACCACTCTTCTCATAGGGAGCATAGGGAGCATAGGGAGATAGGGCGTCGCGCCGTCAGGCGCGTCCTCCCTGCACATGCATCGATGTGCCCTGCGCGCCTGACGGCGCGGCGCGCCTGACGGCGCGATGGAGGGCGGGACGCCCTCCCCCCGGGGGACGGCGCCAGACACTGCGCAGGCCAAAGTGAGACACTGCCGGTCGGTGGGTAGTGTCTCACTTTGAATTTGCCTCCCGACCTCCCGACATTGGCGGTTGGCGAGCAACACCGGTTTTGGTAGTTTACGCGCCTTTTTTCGTGAACCCGAACGCCAAGGGGCGAACATCAGCGGCGCGAAAGGGACGCAATCGACATGGCCGCAAAGAAACCTGGGACCGCTCGCAAGACAACCGGCACAGCCGGCAGCCGCACGTCCGCCAAGACGGCGAGCAAGCGCGTGAGGAAGGCCGAAACGGCAACCACCCGCGCCGTGTCGAAGCGAAAGACACCCGCCCGTTCCACCTCTCCCTCCGCTTCGCGCAAGACAACGACCCGCAAGGCCCCGGCCGCTGCGGTCAAGACCAAGACCGTCGAGGCACGCAGCAAGAAGGCGGCAGCCACCAAGGCTCCCGCCAAGGCCGCTGCCACCAGGGCGCGGATGGCAGCGTCCGGCAAGACCGCTGCGGCCAAGTCCACGTCCGCACGCAAGACCGCCGCCAAGGAAGCCACGGCAACCAGGGCGGCGGCGACGAAGAACGCCGGCACCGCCAGGACGGGCGGCAAGAAGGCCGCTGCGGCGCGCAAGTCCGCCACCACCAAGTCGGCAGCCGTCAAGAAGGCTCCCGCCAAGGCGAAGGCCACCGCCGCGAAGAAGGCTGCCAGCAAGGAGGCCCCGGCGAAGAAGGCCGCGGCCAAGCAAGCGACGGCGACGAAGAAAGTCGCGAAAGCCAAGGCCGCCACCAAGACTGCGCCAGCGAAGGCGACGGCCAGGAAAGCTCCCGCCAGGAAGGCGGCCCCTGCCAAGGCCCAGCGCACCACGGCCAAGGCAAAAGCGCCGGCCAAGACCGCCACCAAGGCCGCGGCGAAGACGCGCAAGTCCGCACGCACCACGGCCAAGACCAGGACGCCGCGTCGCCCGCACAAGCGCCGGATCAGCAGGCTGCCGATGGTGCCAGCGCCTCGCGATCTGCGCGGCGGCGTGCCAATGCCCACTTCCAAGACCGACAGCTCGGCCTTCCGCGACTTCACGCCATACGATCCGGGCCCCGGCGAGGCCTACATGAACGCGGACCAGCTCGACCACTTTCTGAAGATCCTTCAGGACTGGCGCACCAACCTCATGGAAGAGGTGGACCGCACCGTCAACCACTTGCAGGATGAGGCGTCCAACTTCCCGGACCCGTTGGACCGAGCGGTGCAGGAGGAGGAGTTCGGCATCGAGCTTCGCACCCGCGACCGCGAGCGCCGCCTCATCAAGAAGATCAACGAGACCATCGACCGAATCGACCAGGACGACTACGGCTATTGCGACACCTGCGGTGTCGAGATCGGCCTGCGCCGCCTCGAAGCGAGGCCAACCGCCACCCAATGCGTGGACTGCAAGTCCCTGGACGAACTGCGCGAACGACAGTTGCGCGGCTAAGGGAACCTCCGATCAAGTCCGAACCGCCCGGTCAAGCCGCGCCGCCTCTCCATCGCGCGCGAAAGACACGCAAGCCAAGAGACCGGAGCGATCGTTTCCGGCCGGCAGCGATGCCTGCACCGGGCTACATCGGACGATTCGCGCCCACGCCTTCCGGCCCGTTGCATTTCGGTTCGCTGCTGACAGCCCTCGCATCCTGGCTTGACGCTCGAGCCGCCGGCGGCCAATGGCGGCTTCGCATCGACGACCTGGACACGCCACGCATCGATCCGGGTGCGGAAGCGGAGATCCTGCGCGCCCTGGAGACGCTCAACCTGCACTGGGACGGCGCGTTGGTGCGCCAGAGCGACCACCGGGAACGCTATCGAGCCGCTCTCGATCGATTGCGGCCCCTGTGCTTTGCCTGTCGCTGCTCGCGCCGAGTCCTTGCCGGCGCCAGCGTCTATCCCGGCACCTGTCGCTGCCTCGACCTGGCGCAGGGCGAACACACCAGCGTCCGCATCCGGGTAAACGACGCCCGAGTCGAGTTCGAGGACCGAGTTCAAGGCCGCTGCCACGAGCAACTCGCGGACGAATCCGGCGATTTCATCATCTGGCGACGCGACGACATGGCGGCCTACCCGCTGGCCGTGGTCGTGGACGACGACACGATGGGCATCACCCACGTCCTGCGTGGCGCCGACCTGTTGTCCAACACGCCGCGCCAGCTCTACCTGGCGGACGCCCTGGGATTGCGCCGCCCGGCGCACGCCCACATACCCGTGCTCGTCGAGGCAAAAGGCGCCAAGCTCTCAAAGCACACCGGCGCCACCGCCGTGGACAGCCGCTTCCCCCGACACAACATCGCAAACGCCCTCACCCTCCTGGGCTTCGATCCCCCACCCGCAAGCACCCTCGAACTCCTGACCTGGGCCACCGCCAACTGGAACATCCGCAAGTTGCCGACAGGAGAATCCCTCAGCGGCTACGTCGCCCTGGGATGACCTGCTTTGCCCAATGGCGTCAGCAGGCCGTAATGCACGTTGCCGGCGCGGGATGACTTGAACGTGTCGTAGCCAGGGAACGAGAGTTCGGCATGGGTCTCGACATAGACGAAGCCATTTCCTGCGAGCGCGGCGTCGAGTCGCCCCAACGCGAAGCCGAGCAACGGCGAGTCGAACGGCGGGTCCAGAAAGATCACGTCCCAGCGTGTGGCGTCCGGCGCGTTCCGTTCGGCATGGAGCTGCGGTTGGCGCAGGAATGTGCGCGCGTCCACATGCGCGATGCTGGCGTCGGCATCCAGCAGCCGTCGGTGTTGGCGCAGCAACCGCACCGCTGCGCCGTCACGTTCCACGAAAGTGGCGTGGGCAGCGCCGCGCGAGAGCGCCTCGAACCCCAGCGCGCCGGTGCCGGCGAACAGATCCAGCACTCGCGCACCCGCAATGTGCGGCGCGAGCCAGTTGAACAGGGTCTCGCGGGCCCGATCCGGGGTGGGGCGCAAGCCTCGGCCGGGGGCCACGGCGAGCTTCCGCCCCCGCCATCTACCGCCGATAATGCGAATGCGGTTGGCGCTGGCCATCAGCGGCCGACCCGAGGGCGCGAGCGAATGCGAGCCCGAAGGCCAGCAGTTGCGCAGCAACTGCCGACGCGCCCGTCAGGGCGCGCCGTCATTGGCTCCTAGCAGGCCCGCGACGATCATCGAGCAACCCACAATGCACGCCTACTCACGCAGACTAGCACTAGCAGCCTGTCGGACTTCGCCGTCTCGGTGAAGTTCGACAGGGTGACAGGACGGCTTGCGCTGGGGCAAGAAGCGTTGCCGAAAGGCAACAGTTCTTGTGGCGCTAGCGCAAATGAGCGCAAACTAGAGAACTCATGATACTTGCGAGATTCAGAAAGGCACGCGCCAGCGCCAGGCCCTCCGAGGCGGATGCGGTCGATGGCACGGCGACGTCCCCAACCCCGGAGCACGCATCGCCAGATCAGCGAGGCGAGCACGAGGCCAAGCCTCGCGGCTCCCTGTGGTCGCGCCTGTCCGGCTCCCTGGCACGCACACGCCGGCAGATCGCCGGCGGCATCGGCGATCTCATCCTGGGCGAGCGCGCAATCGACGAGGACGTGCTCGAGGAACTCGAAACCAGCCTCCTGGTGGCCGATGTGGGCGTCGAGGCGACGAATCGCATCATGGAAAACCTCAAGCGCCGCGTGTCGCGCCGGGAACTCGCCGACACACGGGCGCTGCACCGTGCCCTGCGCGCCGAACTGCTGGACATCGTGGCGCCGGTGGCCAAGCCCTTCGACATCGGCGACGCTCGCCCGCATGTGGTGCTCATCATCGGCGTCAACGGCGCCGGCAAGACCACGTCCATCGGCAAGCTGGCCAAGCGTCTCAAGGGCGATGGCCATTCGGTGCTGCTGGCCGCTGGCGACACCTTCCGTGCCGCCGCGGTGGAGCAGCTTGGCGCCTGGGGCGAGCGTGAGGACGTTCCCGTCATCGCCCAAGGTCAAGGCGCCGACGCCGCCTCCGTGATCTTCGACGCCGTCACAGCGGCCAAGGCACGAGGAATCGACGTCGTGCTGGCGGACACCGCAGGGCGCCTGCAGGCCAAGACCGCCTTGATGGAAGAGCTCGCCAAGATCAAGCGCGTCACATCCCGCTTCGGCGACGGCGCTCCACACGAAGTGCTGCTGGTGCTCGACGCTGGCGTCGGCCAGAACGCCCTCTCGCAGGTGGTGGAGTTCGACCGTGCCGTGGGGCTCACGGGCCTCGCCGTAACCAAGCTCGACGGCACCGCCAAGGCAGGCGTGCTGTTCGCCATCGCGGCCAAGCATTCGCTGCCGGTGAAGTTCATCGGCGTCGGCGAGGGCATCGACGATCTGCAGCCGTTCGAGCCGGAGCCATTCGTGGACGCGCTGCTGGCCGCGGACGGTGCGGCCGAATAGCCGCCGGGGATTCTCTTGGGAAGCATCGAGTTCGAGCACGTCTCGAGGCGCTTCGACAACGGCGCCGAAGGACTGCACAACGTGTCCGTGTCCTTTCCCGAAGGCTCGATGACGTTCATCACCGGACATTCCGGCGCCGGCAAGAGCACCTTCCTCAAGTTGCTGCTTGCCATCGATGCGCCGACGCGAGGCCGGATTCTCGTGGGCGGCGTCGATGTCGCCAGGCTTCCGCGCCGCCGCTTGCCGCTCTATCGGCAGCAGTTGGGCGCGGTGTTCCAGAACCACCTTCTCCTCGCCCGACGCAGCGTGTTCGAGAACGTGGCACTGCCCTTGCGCGTGGTGGGGATACGCGACCGCGACATCGCCCGACGGGTGCGGGCAGCGCTGTCGAGCGTCGATCTTCTCGACAAGGTGAACCTGCCGCCGCGCTACCTTTCGGTGGGCGAGCAGCAGCGGGTGGGCATCGCCCGCGCGGTGGTGAATCGTCCCCGGGTGCTGCTTGCCGACGAGCCCACCGGCAATGTTGACTCGAACCTGTCGCGCAGCATCATGAGGCTGTTCCGGCAATTCCATCAGACCGGCACCACTGTGCTGGTCGCCACCCACGACCGAGCGATGATCGAGGACTTTGGCGGCCGTGTCGTGGAATTGGACCACGGTGCCTTGATCCGCGACAACGGCGCATCCCAAGGCCAGTCCCATGCGTGAAGGTTCCCGCACCGAGGCCAGTCCGCCGGAGCAAGAGCTAGGAGCCTGCGCCGTAGAACGGCGCCGGCTCCTAGCCGAAGGCGCGAGCGAAAGCGAGCCCGAAGGCCAAGCAGTTCGCGAAGCGAACTGCCGACGCGCCCGCAAGGGCGCGCTAGCCGCCGGCAACGAGTCGCTCCAGGCAAGCGCGTCCGTTTCGGAAGGCGAAGGGGTGCAGGCGGCAACGCGTCGGGAGGCTGCAATGCCCTGGGAGTCCGCGCGACGGCCCTTGGGGACGTTCTTCCGCGATCACGTCCGCGAAGCCCGGGAAAGCCTGGCGTTCGTGGCCGGCTCCGCCGGCACGACGCTGCTCGTGTGGTTGCTCATGGGCATCGCCCTGGGCCTGCCCGCCGGGCTCTACATATTGCAGGCCAACCTTGCCGGGGTGGCGGACGACTGGCGCGGCTCCGCCGGCATCTCGGTGTATTTCCAGCCCGGCGTGGCAGCTGCCGTGCCGCAGGCATTGTCGGAGCGCCTGCGCGGGGAAGCGGGGGTGGCGGGTGTGCGCCTGATCACATCGGACGAAGCGCTTGCCGAGTTTCGCGGCTATGGCGACATCGCCGGGGCGGTGGAACTGCTCGGCGGCAATCCCTTGCCCGCCACCTTGCGTGTCTCCTTCGCGGCGCCGGTGTCGGCAGGGGCAGCGGAGACACTGAGCAAAAGGCTGCGGCAGGAGGAGGGCGTGGACGACGTGGTCCTTGAGCAGACCTGGCTCGAGCGCGTGGCCTCGCTGTCTGCCCTGGTGGAGCGGCTTGGATGGGTGGTGGCCCTGGTTCTCGGCGTGGGCGCCGTGTTGGTGACCTCCTCCTCGGTTCGGGTGGCGCTGGAGTCCCGGCTCGACGAATTGCGCGTGCTGAAGCTGGTGGGCGGCACCGACCCCTTCATGCGTCGCGCCTTCCTGTACCTCGGCTGCCTCTACGGCCTCGGCGGGGCGATCTTCGCGGCGATGATCGTCTCGCTGACGCTCGTCACGGTGGAGCAGCCGTTGGCACAACTGCTCTCCACCTACGGCGGCGACCTTGAATTGCGCGGCTTCGACACCACTTTCGTCCTGGTGCTCCTGGGCGTGGGGGCATTGCTCGGGGTGATCGGCTCGGTCGTGGCCTGCCGGCAAAGACTCCGGAACCTCGACATCCTCGCCTAGCAGCCTGTCGGACTTGGGGCGCAGATTTTACAATGGCGTCTTCCGAGTCGATGGGGGTTGGGGCAGATGCCGAAGTTCCTGCAGCGGGACCGATCGCAGCCTTTTCTGCTGCCGCCGGACATGCGGGACTGGCTGCCGGCCGACGACCTGGCGCATTTTGTGCTGGAGGCGGTGGAGCGGGTTCCGATGGATTCGTTCCAGGTGAACGAGCGCGGCACGGGGTCGGCGCAGTGCCACCCGCGGACGATGCTGGCGCTGCTGGTGCACTGCTGCGCGAACGGGATCTTCGGCTCGCGCCGGATCGAGCGCGCGACCTATCGGGACATCGGGGTTCGGTACGTGGCGGCGAACTGTCACCCGGACCACGACACGATCTGCACGTTTCGGCGCAACAGCTTCGATGCGGTCTCGGCGGCGTTCCCGGAGGTGCTGCCGCTGGCGAAGGAACCGAAGCCGCTGCGTGTCGGGACGGCGAGCGTGGACGGCACGAAGGTGGACGCGAACGCGAACAGGTGCAACGGCATCCGCCACGACCGCGCGTTGGAGTTGCGCGAGCGGTTGGGCGTTGAGATCAAGGGCTTGCTGGATCGGGCGGAACAGGCCGACGCGGCCGACGCGCCGGACCCGCAGGGTCTGCCGGAGGAGTTGTCGCGGCGGGAGACGCCGAAGGCGAAGCTGGACAAGGCCTGCGCGGAGCTGGAGCGTCGGGCGAAGTCGCGCGCGGACTCGGAGCGCGCGGAGTGCGAGCGCAAGGTGGAGGCGCGGGAGGAGCGAGAGGGCTCGCGCAAGGGGAGGCCGATCAAGGCGCCTGAAGAGGAGCCTCGGGACGAGGAGCGGATCAACCTGACGGACGCCGACAGTTCGCCGATGCGCAAGAGCAGGCACCATGAGTGCCGTCAGGCGTGCAACGCCCAGGCGGCGGTGGACGCGGACGGCAGTCGGCTGGTGCTGGGTTCTCGGGTGAGCGTGAGCGCGAGCGACCGCAACGAGCTGGTGGCGGACGTGGATTCGATGCCCGGCGCACTCGGTTCGCCGGATCGGGTGCTGGCGGACGGCGGCTGCGCGACGGGCAGCGAGGTTTCGGAGCTGGAAGGGCGCGGCGTGGAGGTGCTGGTGGCGACCGGGGCGGAAGGCGGACGGCGCCGGCACGACTTTCGGCCGGAGCCGCCGCCGAAGCCGGCGAAGGAGCCGCGGGCGGAGTGGATCAAGGCGATGCGGGAGAGGATGGAGCTGCCGGAGAACCGGGCGCACTGCCGCTTGCGCAGGCATGCGGTGGAGCCGGCGTTCGGGATCGTGAAGCAGGCGATGGGCTTTCGGCAGTTCCCGCTGCGAGGCGTCGAGAAGGTGGAGGGCGAGTGGAAGCTGGTGACGCTGGCCTGCAGCTGCCGACGCCTGCACAGGCTGATGTTGGCCTGACGGGGTCATGGGGGGCGAACGCGGCGTGTTGAAGGCCGCTGCAGGGTCGGAAAGGCCCTCTGGACCCCCATCGGCGGCCGATGGCGGGATGCGACCCCCGCTTCAGCGGCAACGACCCATCTGAACAGCCACAGGGGGCATCGTTCAAGCGGGCGCCAAGCCCCTTCCGCGGACGCTCGCCGCGCCAAAGTCCGACAGGCTGCTAGTGTAGTGTCCCAAATAAACTGTTGTTTATGAGGCGTCGATGGGTCATGCTTTTGCGCATCGCGTCTGGGGGCAAGTTCGATGCGGGTTGCGGCACCAATCACACTGTCGACCGAGGACCGGGGAAGGCTGGACAAGTGGGCGTCGTCGCGCAGTGCGCCGGTGCGCCTGCGGGAACGTTCGCGGATCGTCCTGATGGCAGCCGACGGAACGACGAACAAGGACATTGCCGCGAAGCTGGGCATCGACGCGAACAAGGTGGGACGCTGGCGCACCCGCTACGCGAAGGAGGGTGCGTCGGCGATCGAGAGGGAGCGGCCGCGCGGCGCCAACCACGGCGGGAAGGACAGCCGGGCGCAGGCGGCGTTGCGCACCCGGGTGATCGAGGCGACGACGCAGACGACACCGGAGGACGCCACGCACTGGTCGTGCCGGTCGATGGCGCGGCATCTGGGCACGACCCACAGCTTCGTCCACCGGGTGTGGCGGTCGCGCGGCCTCAAGCCGCACCTGATCCGGACCTTCAGGCTGAGCAGCGATCCTCGCTTCGAGGAGAAGCTGCAGGACGTGGTGGGGCTCTACCTGGACCCGCCGGAGAACGCGGCGGTGTTCAGCTTCGACGAGAAGAGCCGGATCCAGGCGCTGGACCGGACGCAGCCGGGCCTGCCGATGAAGAGGGGCCGCGCCGGCACGATGACGCACGACTGCAAGCGCCACGGCACGACCACGCTGTTCGCCGCGCTGGAGGTGGCCAGCGGCAAGGTGATCGGCAGGACCTGCCGCAGGCACCGTCACCAGGAGGTGCTGATGTTCCTGCGCGAGGTCGACAAGGCGGTGCCCGCCGACCAGGAGATCCACATCGTGCTCGACAACTACGCGACCCACAGGCACGAGAAGGTGCAGGACTGGATCGAGCGCAGGAAACGCATCTTCCTGCACTTCACGCCGACCGGCGCCTCGTGGGCGAACCTGGTGGAGCGGTTCTTCGCGACGCTGACCGACAAGCAGATCCGGCGCGGCGTCTTCACATCGGTGCCGCATCTCGAGAAGTGCCTGCGGGAGTGCCTGGAGCGTCACAACGAGAATCCGCAGCCGCTGGTGTGGACGAAGTCCTTCGGCGAGATCATGGAGAAGGTCGAACGCGGTCGGGCCGCGCTGGCCAACGCCTCTTAATCACCTTTTTGTTAAGGACACTACACTAGCGCCACGAGAAGCGTTGCCGAAGGCAACGGTTCTCGTGACGCCAAGGAAGGAGCAAGCGAGTGACAGTGCCGGCGTGTCCGAAGGGCACGCGGACGTGCCCTGCACGCTGGCACTCGCCAAGGCCGAGTGCTAGACTCGCCATGAAGTGTTATCGGAGGTAGCGAATGAGCGCGCAAAGCCTTTCTCATCCAGCCACGTCCCCGCGACGCGGGATGACCGAGATTGTTCCCGCGGCATCAGCAACGGGCGTAGCTCGCTCCCTCGAGAATCTCTCGCCGGGCCGCGACCTGGATGCGTACATCCAGACCGTGAGTGCCTTCCCGGTGCTGACGCCGGAAGAGGAACGCTCGCTGGCGGAACGCTTCTATCAGAACGGAGACCTGGAAGCGGCTCGGGAACTCGTGCTGCGCCACCTTCGCTTCGTGGTTCACATGGCGCACGGCTACCGCGGCTACGGCCTTGCCGAAGCCGACCTGATCCAGGAAGGCAACGTTGGCCTGATGAAGGCGGTCAAGCGCTTCAACCCGGAAGTGGGCGTGCGTCTGGTCTCCTTCGCCGTGCATTGGATCCGCGCCGAGATGCACGAGTTCATCCTCCGCAACTGGCGCATCGTCAAGGTCGCCACCACCAAGGCGCAGCGCAAGCTCTTCTTCAACCTGCGCGGCAGCAAGAAGAAGCTTGGCTGGCTGAACGCCGCCGAGACCCGCGCCATCGCCGACGACCTCGGTGTCGAGCCGGCCGTCGTCACGCAGATGGAAAGCCGTCTCTCCGCCCACGACCTCGCCTTCGACGGCCATGCGGGAGACGATGACGAAGACGGCCCCGTCGCCCCCATGCACTATCTGGAAGACGCCTCCAACCCGGCCGACCTCTTGGCGGAGGAAGATGCCAGCAATGCCGCTGCCGCGGGGCTGCGCAACGCCATGCAGCAGCTCGACGAGCGCAGTCGCGACATCATGAGCGCGCGCTGGCTCAGCGACGGCAAGGAAACCCTCCAGTCGCTGGCCGACCGCTACGGCGTCTCCGCCGAACGCATCCGCCAACTCGAAAAGAACGCCATGAAGAAGATCCGCAAACTCATGGACGCGGAGGCAGTTCCCGCCTGACGGTGACTCGTGCCCTCCCTCCGAAGACGGGCGATGCTCGGAGGCGCAACGAAGGCCGGGTGTACATGCGTCGGCGTGGGCGCAGCACGGTGGCTCAGGAACGGGCCTTGGTGGAACTTGCTCCGCGCTATCTTGTTTCGCCCCCAGCTCGGGGGGAGGACAGGGACGAGGCCTTTGGCCAAACGGGGCCGCTCCTGGTCGAGATTGGCTTTGGCATGGGTGATGCCCTGGCGGCGTTCGCGGCAAGCCACCCGGACTGGAACTGCCTTGGCATCGAGGTCTATCGCCCCGGCATTGGTGCGCTGATGCTCGCCTGCGAGCGCGAGGGGCTCGGCAATGTCCGCATCGTCGAAGCGGAGGCGATGACGGTGCTGCGTAGCCAGGACGCCTCGAGCATCGAACGCATCCACGTCTTCTTCCCGGACCCCTGGCCCAAGAAACGCCACCACAAGCGCCGCCTCGTGAACGCGGAATTCGCCGCCGAAGCCGCCCGCTGCCTCGTTGCCGGCGGAACTTTGGCACTGGCAACCGACTGGAGAGAGTACGCCGAGCAGATGCTGGGGACTCTGCAAGCCGAGTCGGCGCTGGCGGGCGGCGAGACGAACCGCCCACCGGAACGCCCGCAAACCCCATTCGAGGCCAAGGGCGCCGCTGCCGGTCACCACATCACCGACCTCGTCTATCGCCGCAGCGTCAGCGCCTGGCAGCCTGTCGGACTTCGGACGGCGTAAGCTGGCCGAATGCCGACAGAGTAACAGGACGGCTTGGGCTGGGGCAAGAAGCGTTGCCGAAAGGCAACGGTTCTTGTGGCGCTGGCTCGCGGGCGCCCCCTGGAAAGCGTAGATGCGCGACGGCTCCCCTCCCGTCGTTTCCCTTGGGGAGTCCCCCCCATCCTCAAAGCGGTGGCGTGGGGTGATGGAGTTCGCTATAACCACCGCTCGACGCAGCGACCGGAGAGGAGACATGGAGTCCGAAGCGGGCAGCATCGATGCGGGCTCGAATCCAGGCTCGGAAGATTGGGAGGCATATTGCGCCGCCGGGGTGGCCCGGGCGCAGAAGCTCGGCAACCGGGGGCCGATGCGGTTCGGCGCCGACGGTCGGCTCGTGCAGGACATCCTCGACGCCTATCGGCGAACCGGCTTCTATGTCTTCACCGGAGTCCTGGAGCAGGAGGAGATCGACGAGCTGACCCGGGAGTTCGACGAAATCCTCGACAATGCGCCCGCCACCGTGGATGCCGAGGTGGACCGCCAAGGCCGCCCGGTGAAGTACCTCGGCTACTACTCCATGTCCACGGACGACGTGTTCCGCGGGCACGGCGCCGAACCCGCCGACGAGGGCGCCGAGCCCCGCGCCGCAGTGGGGCTCGTCTCGCACCCGCTGATGATGATGGACTCGGCGCTCCGCGTATATGCCCATCCGAAGATTCTGGCCACGGTTGCGAGCGTCCACGGCGAGGACTTCGTGCCGTTCCACGAGAGCGTCTTCCACAAGGGCGCCGGCGAAGGCCCGCCCACGCCCTGGCATCAAGACGGCCGCACCCACTGGAGCGAAGACGGCGCCGCGCTCGAACGGCCGGACGGCAGCGGCAAGACCCACGGCTTCAACTTCTCCGTGTCCTGGTCGCACTGCACGCCGGAGAACTGCCTCTGGGTGGTGCCGGGCAGCCATCGGCAGTGGCGGCTTGCCAACGATGGCAAGTTCCCGCCCATCACGGAGCGCTTGCCGGACGCGGTGCCGGCGCTGCTCGAGCCCGGCGACTGCGTGATGGTCAGCCGCAGTTCGCTGCACGGTTCCTATCCGAACCGCTCGCCGGAGCGCCGCATCACGATGGTGCTTGGCTATCACAGCCGCGCCTCGGCAATCGGCGCCGAGACCACCAACGTCCACGCCTTCAAGACGCCGGGCCAGAAGAGGAAAATCAAGTACAGCGAAGACTATGTGCTGAAGCGAGCACGCATGATCCCGCTCGCCATCAACGCCCGGCGGCAACGCTACCCCGACGAGACGCCCCATGACTACAAGGGCGCCTACATCGGCGGCGGCGAATGGAACGAGGCGGCGCGGGCCGAGATCAGTCGCGAGGGCGACGAATACTGGCAGCGGGACATCACCCTCTGACCTGGAGGGAGGGCAAGATGCCAATCCCTCCAGAGGAGTAGCCGGTGAACGAACTTCCGGGGGATCGGCTCGGACGGGGGCGTCTCTCGCAGGCCACCCACATGCGGGCAGAGACGCTGGGGGAGGACGGCAAGGCTTGGCTCGGCGTTCTGCCGGATACCGTCAAGCAGCTGGAACGCCTCTGGGGCATCGAGGCGGGCGCCTCGCTCGCCGGCGGTTCCGAGAGCCTCGTCGCGGAGGCGACGCTCCGAGATGGCGGCCCGGCGATCCTCAAGATCGGGCTGCCGGGCAGCGCAGACGTCAACGCCGAGGCAACGGTCTATCGCCTTGCCGCCGGTCGCGGCTATGCGCGAATGCTGGCGCACGATCCGGGCCGCAACGCCCTGCTCCTGGAGCGGTTGGGAATGCCGCTCAGCCGTCGCCGCCAGGCGACCGACGAGCGCATTCGCGCCATCTGTCGCACGTTCCGAGACGCTTGGGTGGCGGTGGACCCCGAATGCGGCCTCATGACAGGCGCCGAGAAGGCCCGCTGGCTAGCGGGATTCATCACCCGGCAATGGCAGGCTCTCGGCCAGCCATGCTCGGCCAAGGCCAAGGATCAGGCACTCGACTACGCGGAAGAACGAGCCGCTGCCTTCCGCCCGGAGAAATCCGTCCTGGTCCACGGCGACGCCCACGCCGAAAACACCTTGGTGGCCGACGACTCCGGCGGCGAGGGCGCCCAGCTTCGCTGCAGGTTCATCGACCCCGATGGTCTGGTCGCGGAGAAGGCCTGCGACCTCGCCCCCATCATGCGCGACTGGAGCGAGGATCTCCTCGCCGGCGACACCGAAGCGCTGACCCGCGCCCGATGCGACCTGCTGGCCGAACTCACCGACGTGCCGGGGCTCCCCATCTGGCAATGGGGCTATGTGGAGCGCGTCTCCACGGGCCTCGCAATGCTCGCCATCGGCCAGCGGGAGGAGGCGCGTCAGACCTTGGCGGTGGCCGATCGACTCGTCGGCGTGGACGTGCCGAATGGCTCGTGAACAACCGCCGCCGTCCTTCTTGGCGGCCATCACATGAATGAGCCGTTGCTGCGGGCCGCCAGCCTTGGCCATGAAACGGACGACGCGCGTCTGTTCCACGGTCTTGATCTGGTCCTGCGCGGTGGCGAGATGGTGGAGGTGCGAGGCGCCAACGCCACTGGCAAGAGCACCTTGCTGCGGTGCCTTGCCGGCTTGATCCGGCCCGGTTCGGGAACCGTGGACGTGGGTGTGGAGATCGCCTATCTCGGCCATCGTTCGGGCCTGAGCGAGACGTTGACGGCGCGAGAGAACCTGCGCTGGCGGCTGTCGCTCTGTTCGGGGCGGCTCGATGGCAACGAGGCGACGGCTCGCATCGATGAGGCGCTGGTCCGCCTTGGGATCGGCCACGCTGGCGGTCGCGCCGTTGCGTCTCTGTCCGCCGGTCAGCGCCGGCGCGTTGCGCTTGCCGCCGTGCTGGCGAGTCCGGCCAGGCTTTGGCTCCTCGACGAGCCCTTGACGGCACTCGATGACGCTGGCGCCGCGCTCCTGACGGCAGAGATCGAGCGCCACCTCCGCAACGGCGGCGGCGTCGTGGCGGCAACGCATCGCCCGCTCGGTCCCCGCGCAATGCGAACCGTGCAGCTGGGCACCACGTGAACGCCTTCCTCACCCAGCTTCGGCGCGACCTCGCCATCTCCTTCCGGCATGGCGCGGAAGCGATGAACCCCATCGCCTTCTTCGCCCTCGCAGCCTTCCTCCTGGGCCTCGGCCAATCGACATTGCGACTGGACGAAGCCGCCGCCGGCGCCCTGTGGGTGCTTGCCCTGTTCGCCAATGTCCTTGCTGTGGAGGGGCTGTTCGGTCGAGACAGAGAAGACGGTTCGCTGGAACAGTTGCTGCTGCACGCCAAGCCCCTGTTCGCCGCGTTGCTCGGCAAGGTGGCGGCGCATTGGATGATGTCGGGGCTGCCCATCGCGGCGCTCAGCCCTTTCGTCGCGCTGCTGGTGGACGTGCCGCCCGATGGCATGCTCGTGCTGGCCCTCACGCTGCTGCTTGGCACGCCCACGCTGGCCCTGGTCGGCGCAATCGGCGCCGCTCTCGTGGCCGGCACCGGTCGAGGCGGCCTCCTGGTGGCACTCCTCGTGATGCCGCTCTACGTACCGACGCTCCTGTTCGGCGCCGGCGCCGCCATGACGGCCCTCGCCGGAGGCGATCCGAGCGCGGAACTGCTCTGGCTTGCGGCACTGCTGGCGGCGTCCATTACACTTGCTCCGTTTGGCGTTGACGCCGCGTTGCGCGTCGGACAGGAGTACTGAAGCGACATGGGCAAGGCCATGGAGTGGTTGCGCCGGACGTTCCACCGGATGGGTTCACCGCGCTGGTTTTTCGCCGGCTCGCGGGGGTGGGTGCTGGGCCTGTACCTCGTCGGCGCCGCCCTGATCGTCGTCGGCTCGGTGTGGGGCCTTGGCTTCGCGCCGACGGATCGGCTGCAGGGCGACAGCTACCGCATCCTCTATGTCCACGTCCCGGCGGCGCATCTGGCCGAGGCGGTCTATGTGGCCATCGCCATCGCCGGGGTCGTGCATCTCGTCTGGCGCATGAAGATGGCGGATCTCGCCATCGCCGCAGCCGCCCCGGTGGGCATGACCCTCACCGCCGCAGCCCTCGCCACCGGCTACATCTGGGGCATCCCCACCTGGGGCACCGGCTGGGTCTGGGACGCTCGCACCACCTCCATGCTGGTGCTGCTCTTCCTTTACTTCGGCCTCATCGCCCTGCGGCAGGCGGTGCCGCGACCGGAACGGGCCGCGCTGGCGGTGTCCGTGCTCGCCATCGTCGGGGTCGTCAACATTCCGGTCATCAAGTACTCCGTGGACTGGTTCACCACGCTGCACCAGCCGGCCAGCATCCGCCTGGGCGAGAGGCCCTCCATCGACCCATCCATGCTCTGGCCGCTGGCGGTAAACGCACTCGGCTACTATCTCTTCCTGGTGGGGGTCGTGGTCGCGGCGCTGCGAGCCAAGATCATCGAGCGCGAGTCGAAGGCGGACTGGGTTCGGTCATGGGTGCAGGCCCGGTGACCGAGTGGCTCGCAATGGGCGGCCACGGCGTCTATGTCTGGAGCGCCTATGGGCTGAGCGCCGCAGCGCTGGCGGGCATGGGCGTGTGGCCCTGGCTGGCCTTACGCCGCGCCCGGCAACGGATCACCGACACCCTGGCGCCGAACGATCCGGTGGCTGACGCATCCAACGATCGCAAGCAGCCTGAACCCGGCCAAGGAGGCGCCGCATGACCCCCCTTCGCAGGCAACGGGCAGCCACGGTGCTCTTCGTGCTCGCCGGGGCGGGTGTGACGCTTGCCGTTGCCATGCTGGCGCTGGAGCAGGACATCAACCTTTTCTATCCGCCGGAGCAGGTGGTGTCGGGCGAGGCGCCCGTCGGCAAGCGAATCCGCGCCGGCGGCATGGTGGCAGCAGACAGCGTCGTACACGACGACACCGGCCTAGGCGTCTCCTTCACCATAACCGACTACCAAGGCAGCGATTTCCGGGTGCATTACGAGGGCCTCTTGCCTGGCCTCTTCGGCGAAGGAGAGGGCGTGCTCGTGGCCGGCCAGCTGCGCATGGACGGTGTGTTCGAGGCCGGGGAGGTGCTCGCCAAGCACGACGAGAACTACATGCCACCGGAGGTGGCGGGCATGTTGGCAGTGGAGCCCTCTGCCAGGGAAGCTACGCCCGTCGCCGATGCGGAAGGAACCGGGCGAGCCGTCCGCCAGAGGGGGGGCGCGGGGCCGTGAAGAGCCCTCAGCCGGGGAAGCTGCGCCCGTCGCCGATGCGGAAGGAACCGGGCGAGCCGTCCGCCAGGGGGGGCGCGGGGCCGTGAAGAGCCCTCAGCCGGGGAAGCTGCGCCCGTCGCCGATGCGGAAGGAACCGGGCGAGCCGTCCGCCAGGGGGGGCGCGGGGCCGTGAAGAGCCCTCAGCCGGGGAAGCTGCGCCCGTCGCCGATGCGGAAGGAACCGGGCGAGCCGTCCGCCAGGGGGGGCGCGGGGCCGTGAAGAGCCCTCAGCCGGGGAAGCTGCGCCCGTCGCCGATGCGGAAGGAACCGGGCGAGCCGTCCGCCAGGGGGGGGCGCGGGGCCGTGAAGAGCCCTCAGCCGGGGAAGCTGCGCCCGTCGCCGATGCGGAAGGAACCGGGCGAGCCGTCCGCCAGGGGGGGCGCGGGGCCGTGAAGAGCCCTCAGCCGGGGAAGCTGCGCCCGTCGCCGATGCGGAAGGAACCGGGCGAGCCATCCGAGAAAGGCGCGATGTGGGTAGGTCGAGCCAAGTTCCCACTCCTTGCATGGGTTCGCGCCATGGGGGTTCGTGTTGCGTGTCCCCCTGCGGACACGCGTTGCGACAGGCATGGAGGGCAAGACGCCTCCCTCCGGAGGGAGCGGTCTTGATCGGCAGTTCCTCAATCGCGCGAGAGACGAGGCGGCAGTGATCCCCGAAATCGGCCACTTCGCCGTCGTCGCGGCCTTGGTGACGGCCGCATCGCTCGCGGGCGCGGGGCTTGTCGGCGCGGCCACCGGCCGAGCCGCCTGGGTGGATGCCTGCCGCGGCCTTGCGGCCGCGCAGGCAGGCCTCATCCTGCTTGGCTTCGTCCTCCTCACGGTGACCTTTCTTCGCGACGACTTCTCGGTGGAACTCGCCGCCGCCCACTCCAACACGCTGCTGCCGTGGCAGTACAAGTTCAGTGCCGTGTGGGGCAATCACGAAGGCTCGTTCCTGCTGTGGACGCTGGTGATGGCTGGCTGGACGCTGGCGGTCGCGCTGGCGGGAGGGCGGCTCGAACAGGCCTTCTTCGGCCGGGTGATGGGGGTGCTGGGGTTGCTCAACGTCGGCTTCCTGCTGTTCCTTCTGCTGGCCTCCAACCCCTTCGCTCGCCTTGCGCCGTTCGTGCCGCTGGAGGGCAACGACCTCAATCCGCTGTTGCAGGACTTCGGCCAGATCGTGCATCCGCCGATGCTCTATGTGGGCTATGTCGGGTTCTCCGTGGCCTTCGCCTTTGCCGTGGCGGCACTGCTGTCCGGACGTCTGGATGCGGCCTGGGCGCGCTGGTCGAGGCCATGGACGAACGTGGCCTGGGCCTTCCAGACCGTCGGCATCGCGCTTGGGAGCTGGTGGGCCTACTACGAACTTGGCTGGGGCGGCTGGTGGTTCTGGGACCCGGTGGAAAACGCCTCGTTCATGCCCTGGCTGGCGGGAACGGCATTGGTGCATTCGCTGGCGGTCACCGAGAAGCGGGGGGCATTCAAGAGCTGGACGGTGCTCCTCGCCATCGCCACGTTCTCGCTTTGCCTGGTGGGCGCGTTCGTCGTTCGATCCGGCGTGCTCACCTCCGTTCATGCCTTTGCGGTGGACCCGGAGCGAGGGATGTTCCTCCTGATCCTGCTCGCCGTCGCCGTCGGCGGCGCGCTCGTGCTCTATGCCATGCGAGCGCCGGCGATCCGCAGCCGGCTGCAATACGGCGGCCTCTCCCGCGAACTGCTGCTGCTCGTGAACAATCTGCTGTTGGTGGCGGCGGTGGCGGTGATCTTCATCTACACGCTCTATCCGCTGGCCTACGAGGCCGCCACCGGCGGGGACCGCATCTCCGTCGGGCCGCCATACTTCAACCGCGTGTTTGTGCCACTGATGTTCGTGCTCGCGGTGTTTCTTGCCCTCGCGCCCGCGGCCCGGTGGAAGCGCACGCCGCTCACCGTGCTGCGCCGCATCGGGGTGCTGTTCGGCATCGGCGCTGCACTCGGGGCGGTGGGTTCGCTGCTGCTTGGCGGCGTGTTGAAGCCAGGTGCAATGCTGGCGACGGCATTGGCGACATGGATCGTCGCCACCCACGTGGACGACTTCCGCAAGCGCCGAGGCGCGCGACCGCTTGGGTACCTCGGCATGGTGACGGCGCACGTGGGCTTCGCGGTGTGCATGGTGGGGGTGGCGGTCACGAGCGAGTATTCGGAGGGGATCGACGCGCGCATGTCTGTAGGCGAGAGCGTTGAGGTGGGCGGCGTCGGCTACACCCTTGCGGCACTGGACCGGGTGCGCGGTCCGAACTATGTCGCCGACCGCGCAGTGTTCGAGACCGACGATGGCGTTCGCCTCGCGCCGGAGAAGCGCACCTATTTCGCGCGCGGCGACGTGATGACGGAGGCCGCCATCCGTCCGGGCTTCTTCGGCGATCGCTACGTCACCCTCGGCGAGCCGGTGGCAGACGATGCCTGGGGCGTGCGCATCGAGCACAAGCCTATGGTGCGCTGGATCTGGCTCGGCGGCTTGCTGATGGCGTTCGGCGGCCTGGTGGCGATGGCGGACGGACGCTACCGACGCCTGGCCAGCCGCGACTCGGCATCGGCGCCGGCAGGGCGTGGCGGTGCCCAGCCGGCATGACCCGCGCTCGAGCGCTCCTTGCGCTGCCCTTGGCGGTGTTCGTCGGCATCGTCTTGCTGCTCCACGCGGGATTTGGCCTGGGGCGGGCGGACCTGCTTCCTTCGGCACTGCTCGGCAAGCCCTTTCCGGACTTCGATCTGCCGACGTTGGGGGGCGAGCCAGCAAGCCGCAGCCGGGCGGATCTGCTGGGCAAGGTGCGGTTGGTGAACGTGTGGGCCACCTGGTGCCCCACCTGTGCGGCGGAGCACGACGAGCTTGCCGGCATCGCCGCCGAGACCGGCATCGGCATTGTCGGCATCAACTACAAGGACGATCCGAATGCGGCCCGCGCCTGGCTGGCGCAGCGGGGGGATCCGTACCGCTTTCACATCGTTGACGCGAACGGCGACCTCGGCGTGGACCTCGGCGTCTATGGCGCTCCGGAGACGTTCGTGGTGGACGCCGACGGCGTGATCCGCTTCAAGCAAGTGGGCGCGGTGACCGCCGAGACATGGCGCGACTCCATTGCGCCGGTGGTGGTCTCCCTGCGGGAAGCCCTGATTCAGGAACGGCAGCGATGACGGCGCGAGTGGCCCGCAGCGTGGCAGCGGCCCTTTGCCTCGCGGCCACGCTTGCCTCCGCATCCTCCGTTGTCGATGCCTTCGACTTCGACGATCCCGCACTCGAAGCCCGCTACCGGACACTCATCGCCGAACTGCGCTGCCCGAAATGCCTCAACGTCAACATCGCTGGCTCCGACGCCCCCATCGCCAGCGACCTGCGGCGAGCGGTGCGACGAATGCTGGAAGAGGGGCGCTCCGACGATGAGATTCTCGCCCACCTCAAGGAGCGCTACGGCAACTTCATTCTCTACGACCCCCCGCTCAGCGCCGCCACCGTGTTGCTCTGGGCCACGCCGGTTCTCCTCATCGTCCTCGGCCTCCTGGTGCTCCGCCGCATCGGCAGCCGCCGCGACGCGGTGGCACTCACGGACGAGGAACGCAGCAAGCTCGAAGCGCTCGGCGTAGAGAACCCGTGACCGAGGCATTGCCGTGGCTGCTGCCGGCAGCGTTGGTGCTCGCTGTGGTGGTCATGGCGGCGTTTCGCCTGCCCCGCGCGGCACGCCGTGGGCGACGCGACACCAACCTGGCCCTCTACCGGCAGCGGCGTCGCGAACTGGCCGCCGAAGCGGAAGGGGCGCTGCAGGAGGAACTGCAAGCCGAACTGCAGGCGCGCCTGTTGGAGGACGATGCGGACGAGGCACCGGAGCCGTCGCAAGCAGCGCAACTGGGCCCGGATGCGCGCGGCGAGATGCTTCCAGAAGAGGCAGGTCCGGCATCGGCGCCACGACTGCGCCTCGGCACGGCCGCCCTCTTCGGCGTCCTTGCGGCCATCGCCGCCGTGACTATCTACGCCATCATTGGCGAACCGGAAGCCCCGGCTCTTGCCGAGGCCGGCGCCGTGCTTCGAGCCACCGACATTCCCGCCGATGACCCCAGGACTCCCGCCGCAGAGCGGACCCTCGCCGCACATCTCGCCGCAGAACCAGAAGACGCCGACGCCTGGTTCCTCCTGGGCCAGGCGCAATCCCGCCAAGGCCGCATGGCCGAGGCCGCAATGGCCTTCCGGCACGCCAGCATCGTCGGCAACCACAACCCAACGCTGGACATGCATTGGCTAAGCGCCGCCTTCGCCGCCGGCGACGGTACCCTGGACACCGATGCCCGCCTCGCCGGCGAGCGCGTGTTGGCCGCCCACCCGGACCACTCCGGCACCCTCGAAATCATGGCCGTGGACGCCGCCCGCCGCAGCGATTTCAACATCGCCGCCACCTATCTGGAGCGGCTGGCCAGCCAACGCCGAGACGACCAGGCAACAGCGCTGGTCGCCGAAATGCTGCGGCAAGTCCGCGCCCGTCAAGACCCGGACCGCCCTCTGGTTCGCGTCACCGTGGAAGTCCCCGCCACGCAGCTCACCGATCCGTGGCTCTTCGTCACCGCCCGCGCCCCCCAGGGCGGCCCCCCGGCAGCAGTGGCCCGCCGCCCAGTCTCCCAGTCCGCCTCCAGAGTCGAACTCACCCTCGACGATGCCCAGGCCATGATCGCCTCGGCCTCCCTCTCCACACTCGCCGAGGTGACCATCACCGCCCGAATCACCGAAGGCCCCACCGTAGGCGGCACCGTCACCGCCGAGTCCGAACCGATCCCCGCCAGCCCAGCATCCCAACCCGAACTAACCCTCCACCCAAGCGTCCTGTAAGAAGTCGCCTGCGCGCCGGCAACTGCCAGCGGCCCAGAGCCATGTGGTGCCGGACGAGATGCACAAGTTCCCACGCTGGCGAAATCTCGTGAAGGGGCTCTTCACGGCCCCACGCGCCCCTCTGGCGGATGGCTCGCCCGGCTCCTTCCGCATCGGCGACGGACGCAGCTTCCCCGGCTGAGGGCTCTACGACACGGAAAGGTGACCGTGTCTCCTTCCTGATCACCAGGCAGTGTCTCACCTTGAACTTGCCTGACGTGGCGCATGGCCGTCCGCAGCCGGCGACTGCGTCGATTTGCCTGCCGGAACCACTCCGGGGGGAGGGGGGGTCCCTTCGGGGGGAGGGCGTCCCGCCCTCCATGCGCCGCCAGGCGCGTCCTCCCTGTGCATGCCGCGAGTGCCCGCGCGCCTGACGGCGCGATGGAGGACGGGACGCCCTCCCCCGGAGGACACTGCCAGACACTGCACAAGCCAAAGCGAGACACTGCCTCTAGCCAGGCTCCTGGCCGAAGGCGCGAGCGAATGCGCGCCCGCAAGGGCGCGCTGGCAGCCTGTCGGACTTCGGACGGCGCAAGCTGGCCGAATGCCGACAGGACGGCTTGGGCTGAGGCAGGAAGCGTTGCCGAAAGGCAACGGCTCTTGTGGCGCTAGGCCGCAGTCTCCGGGGCGGCCCTTGTGGGGTGCGCCAGTCGTTGCCACAGGGAGAATGCGGTGCAGCCGATGGTGATGCCCAGGGCGTCGGCGCCGAGGTCGGTCAGTTGGGCGCCGCGGCCGTCCACGAAGAGTTGCACCAGTTCGATGGTGACGCCCCAGACCATCATCCATGCGGCGACTGCGGGCCAGGGGCCGTGTCGGAAGTGCGCCAGGGAGAGCGCGCAGGCGAGATAGGCGGCTGCCGCGATGTGGGCGACGCTGCCGGCCATGCTTGCCACCAAGCCGGCGGGGTTCGGCGTCCATGCCACCGCGAAGCTGATGGCGAGGGGAATCCAGAACGCGAGGCGATGCAGCAGCTTGAGCCAGGCGCTCGGTTGACGCATGTCCGGCGCGGCCACGGGTGGCGCGTTCACCGCGCGGTGGCCTCGTGTACGAAATCGACGAGGAACTTCACGTTGTCCACCGGCGTTTGCGGCACGATGCCGTGACCCAGGTTGAAGATGTGGCCAGGGCGACCGGCAGCCTCGCTGAGCACGTCCCTGGCGCTCGTCCCGATGGCCTCGGCATCGGCGCAGAGCACGATGGGGTCGAGGTTGCCTTGGATGGCAGGGGACCCCAGGCGCTGCCAAGTCTCGCCCAAGGGGGTGCGCCAGTCGAGGGCGAGCAGGTCGGCGCCGGTGGCTTGCATGTCGAGCGCGAGATGGGCGGTGTTGACGCCGAAGTAGATGATCGGCGGTGCGTCGCTCTCCCGGTATGCATCGACCGCGCCCCCTCGCCGGATGCCCTGCATCAGCGTGCGCGCGTGGGGCGCTGCATAGCGACGGTAGTCCTGCCGTGACAGCGCGCCCACCCAGGAGTCGAAGATCTGCACCGCCTGCACGCCGGCCTCGACCTGCAGGCGAACGTAGTCGATCACCGTGCGCGTGAGCTTCGACAGCAGCGCGTTCCAGGCCGACTCATGCTCATACATGAGCTTCTTGGTGTGCAGGAAGTTGCGCGAGCCAGCGCCCTCGATGGCGTAGGAGGCGAGGGTGAACGGCGCCCCTGCGAAGCCGATGAGCGGGATGTCCGGCGGCAGGCCGTCCAGGACGCCGGCGATGGTCTCGGCGATGTAGCCGAGTTCCTCCGGCGCGGAGGGCACCCGCAGCCGGTCGATGGCGGCAAGCTCGCGCACGGGGTTGGCGAATACCGGGCCGACGCCCGGAACGTAGTCGAGTTCGAGCCCCATCGGTTCCAGGATGGGCAAGAGATCGGCAAAGACGATGGCCGCGTCCACGCCGAGGATGCGCTGTGCGTCCACCGTGACTTGCGCCGCCAGCTCCGGCGTGCGGAAGAATTCCAGGCTCGGGGTCCTGCCCTTCACGGCGTGGTATTCCGGCATGTAGCGGCCCGCCTGGCGGTTCAGCCAGATGGGAGTGAACGGCGTCGGCTCACCGCGGCAGGCCTTGACGAACGGCGCCTCGGCCCTCGCCAAAGCCGAACGAGATGCGGGCGTGGGAGGAGCAGGCACGGAAGCCTCGTCGAGAACGCGGTTGGTCATTCGAGCGCCGTCAGATTCCGCTGACGTCGATGTCCGCGTCGTAGTCCACGCCGGCCATGCCGAATCCGAACACCTTGAGGAAGTCGTCGCGGAAGCTCCCCGCGTCGCCCAGCTCGCGGAGGTTCTCGGTATCGACCAACTCCCAGCGTCGGCGAACCTCGGCCTGCACGGCTTCGTCGAGCTCCCGGTCGTCGAGGCGCAGGCGACCTTCCTCGTCGGTGGCCGCGCCGGCGCCGTAGAGGCCCGTGCGGAACAGCCGATCGACATGCTCGATGCAGGACTCATGCATGCCCCGCTCGCGCATCACCCGGAACAGGATCGCGACATAGAGCGGCACCACGGGAATGGCTGCGCTCGCCTGACTGACGATGGCGGTGAGCGCCGCCACGCGGGCCTGTCCGTCGATGGCATCGAGCCTGGCGTCGATGGCGTGTGCCGCGCGATCCAGGTCTGCCTTCGCCTGCCCCAAGGTGCCGCCGCGGTAGATGCGGTGGGTGAGTGTACTTCCGACATAGGTATAGGCAACTGTCTGGAATCCCTCGTTCAGCAGGCCCGCATCGGCAAGAGCGGCCAGCCAGTATTCCCAATCCTCGCCCCCCATCACCTGCACGGTGGCAGCGGTTTCGTCGTCGCTGGCGCCTTCCAAGGTCACGTCATGCACCTTGCCGCTGTTGAAGTCGAGGGTCTTGGTGGCGAAGGAAGCGCCGAGGGGCTTGATGGCCGAGCGGTGCGTCTCGCCGGTGCGCGGATGGGTGCGGACTGGCGCTGCGAGGCTATAGACGAGGAGGTCGATGGGGCCGAACTCTTCCCGCAGGGCTGCGACGGTGCGCTCCCGCATCTCGTCGGAGAAGGCATCGCCGTCGAGCGTGCGCGCCACGAGCCCCGCCTCGCTCGCCGCCGCCTCGAAGGCGAGGTTGTTGTACCAGCCGGCGGTGGCCGTGCGCTTGGCGGTCGGTTGCTTCTCGAAGGAGATGCCGAGCGTGTTCGCCCCGGCGCCAAACGCCGCCACAATGCGCGAAGCTAGGCCAAAGCCGCCGGAGCAGCCAAGGACGAGGGCATTGCGGGGTCGATCCGGCACGTCAATGGCGCCGCGTTGGCGCGCGAGGTCGATCTGCTGCCTGACGCCGGCGGCGCAGCCGGCGGGGTGGGCAGTGGTGCAGACGAAGCCGCGAATGCGGGGCTTGACGATCACTGGGGCGGCTCGCCTTCGGGGCGCGCCATCATACCGTGACGCACGGCATGGCGCATGGCGGCGCCCACCTCGAGCACGTGGGGGCCGTCGCGGCGCACGCTGACGTGGGCGACGCGGTTGTCGCGCAGTCGATGGTCGCGGTCACCATCGACTGCGAGCACGCCGTGGCCGCGAAAGATCACCGGGGTATCGAACGGCACACGCGTTGCGCGTGACACGGAAACAGAGCGGAAGAGCCCCGGTGAGACGGGCGCATTGACGGCTTGACCGGGCCCGAGTTCGAGCAGCAGGCCGCAGTCGGCCTCTTCATCCACCACATCGATCAGCCCGCCGATGGGAGACATGCCGATCGCGTCCGGTTCGGCTCTGGTCAGCAGAATGCGCGAAAGTCGGGCCGGGTCGAACGGCAGCAGATTGCCGACGAAGTCGCCGTCGAGCTGCGCCGCATCGATCAGGCCCACGTCCCTGGCGCCATCGGCGAAGCGCATGTGCAGCATCTTGCAGCGAGGCCGCACGGGCGCATCGCCGAGAAGCCCGCGTGCGCATAGCCCGGCGACGGTGCCGGCGATGGTCGGCTCCACCAGCGTCGGGAAGACGTTGTTGGTGCCAGTGGAAAGCGGGATCAACGAAATGTCGTCGTCGCCGGCCCGGTGCAGATGCCGGGCGATGGCGCGATTGGTGCCGTCCCCTCCCAGCGAGACAACAGTGGTGGCGCCGGCCTCCAGGAACGCCCCGATGGCGGCCTCGGTGTCGCCGGCATCGTGATTCAGCGGCGTCTTGAGCACATGAACCCGCGCCTGCAGCGGCAGCCACGCAAGCGCCATCGACGCGATGCGAAACGGTTCCTCGCTGACGTAAAGGTCCGTCGCCCCCGCGGCATCGGCGCCGGCGGCAATCCGAGCCACGATGTCGCGCTTCGCCTCAATCGTCATGTTGCTGGCCCGCGCCGCAATCCGGCGCACATCACGACCGGACATGGGATTGACGCAGATGGCAACTTTGGCCGGCAAGGCAGCTTCCCTCGAAGTAGGGCCTGGGGGGAGTCGATCAGCGTCGTTGACTGCCTTCGCCGGGCTTGCGGGCCAGGGTTCCGTTGGCTTCCTTGCGCTTGTTCGCCAAGGCGTGCATGACCCCGGCGCCGGCGGGCCAGACGCCGGGGTCGGCTTTCACGCGTCGGCACAGGTGCTGGGCGTGGGGCGATAGCGTCTGCCAGATTTCGTGGGGCATGGTGCGGGCGTGTGGGCGTTCGCCATCGAGCCACGGTGCGCCGTACTCCACGTTCGGCAGGGCGCGGATTTCGCGTGAGAGGTTGGGGGTGGCGCTGTGCCAGGCTCGGTTGTCGCGGAAGACGCCGGCGCCGGCCGGGGCGCCAACCAGTGCGCAGAGGCGCATCCACTCCGGTTCGTCGGCCGGCTCGGGCGGGTCTTCCGCAACGCCCTGGGTGCCCGGAATCTGGCGGATGGGGCCGTTCTCCCACGTCAGATCGCACATGGCGAAGTTGATGGTGACCACCGGCGGGGTGCGTTCGACGATGCGTTGTCTGGTGCGGCCGTCCAGCTGCTCCGGCGAGAGCTTCCCACCGTGCTCTCCTGTGGAGACGTCAACGCCAAGCCCCGCCGCCTGCCGGATGCGCGCCTCGGGCAGGCGGTACTGCTCGCGCACGTCGCCGTGCAGGTGTTGATACTCCACTGCACCAGGCAGGCACAGGTCGCCGCCGGCGCCGAGCACCAGATAGTCGCCTGTGCCGAAGATCGCCTTCAGGATGGGGGTTGTGGCTGGCAGGTCGATCATCGACGCCCACACCGGGTCGTGCAGCAACTGACGCGATGCCGAGGCGGTGCCGTAGCTGTAGCGATGCGGCAGGCGCATGGTCTCGGTGATGTACTTGCGTCCGTCGTGGCCGGCGGGCTCCAGGATCTTGCGCAGTTCCCGGGCACAGCCGCCGCGCCAGCGCGCAAGGGCGTCGGCATCCAGGAGGTCCTTCACGACGACGAAGCCGTCACGGAAGAAGATTCGCGCGGCGCGATCGATCTCGTCTGGCGCGCAGATGTCGAGTCCCTTGATGCCGTTGTTGGCACGCAGATGGTCGCGCAGCACGATGACTTCCGGGTCGTCGTACACGCGTCGAGACGGCGCCCGCGGGTCCGCAACGCCGAAGCCGCGCCTCTCGGCGAGGGGATGCCCGTCCTCGTCAAGGGTCTCGTTGACGGGCGTGCGCGCACACCAACCCACCGGCGTGTCGCCATACACGGCAAGATCATCGAGTTCGTTCGTCACGTTCCTCAGTCCTTTCGATGGGCACGGAGCACTGCTCGAATGCACGGGCAAGGCCCCCTGGCCCGCTGGGCGTGCAAGGCGTCGAGCGTGACGACGCGCCCGGCCAGTCCCAGTTGCCGGGACAGCTCCCGCGCCGCCGGAATCTCGCCGCGCAGGACCAGGCCGCTGCCGTGTTCGACCGCGGCCACCATCATCCGCTTTCCGTCCACAACCCGTTTCGAGGCGCCGCGCGCGTCCTTGCCGTCCATGGCCACGCCGGAGCCGCCGCCGCGCCGCCGGCTCCAGGCGCGCAACGCCTCGTCCAGCGCGTCCGGCGGCAGTTCCGAGAGGATGTAGTGGAAGGTCGAGGCCGCCGGCACGGTGTAGCGCCCGCGGGTCGGACTGAGGAACCCGCCCACCGCCTCGCGCCGCTCGTCGTCCAGGCGCGCCGCGAACTCGCCGAAGGCGGCCACGCCGCGGTAGCCGGCCAGCCGCGCCGCGATCATGATCGTCAGACAACAGGCCAGGCTGTAGCGCCGGCCCCGCGCCTTGCGGAAGTCGGGAATCGCCTCGAGATGATCGCGCAGGCCGCGCAGTTCCGGCGCCGGCATCGGCGCCGCCTTCGCGCCGATCCCCCACTCGGCTGGCTCCCGGCCGCCCTGCAGCGCCTCCCGGGCGCCCGCCGTCAACTCGCGCACGTACACCTCCTTCGGCCGCCCGTTCTCGCGCCAGCGCGCCGACCCGCCCGGCAGGCGCGCGAACCCGCGCGTCAACCCCAGCATCCGCCAGTTCGACGCCCGGTAGCACACGCCCGCGAACCGCGACGGGTCCACGAACGTCTCCGCGACAAGAACCGGACGGCCGTGCGCCGCGCGCATGTCGCACGACAGCCGGCGCAGGCTCAGACCCAGCACCCGGGAGGCCAGGTTGGGCACCTCCCCCTTGCCTGCCAGCACCACGAAGCGGCTGTTGTTGGCGATCAACCCCAGCCGCCGGAACTGCCGCTCCGGCGGCCAGCCGATCCACCGGTCCCGCGCCCCGACCTTGAACGCGCCCGCCGTCCAACCCGCCAGCGCCACCCAGGACGACCCGTGAACCGCAACATGGCGCAACGACTGGCCGAACAGGCCACGGTACGGAAGATAGTGGTGTTCGGACACCAACGCGTCCCAGCGGCGCCGCTCGTCCGCATCCCGAACCGGGCGCACCAACACATCGCGCAAGTCAATACGCCCCGCAGGGGCTTTTCCGTTCGACATGACCCAACTGTGCCACAACGACTTTTGAATCGCCAGCCCAAGGCCGAGTCGAGGGTAGGGAAACTCCAGATCTAACTTCAGGACTTTTGAATAGCCCTGCTCCGGGGGCAGGGCGTCCCACGGGGGGAGGGCGTCCCGCCCTCCATCGCGCCGCAAGGCGCGCCGCGCCGCAAGGCGCGCAGGGCACTTCGCGGCATGTGCAGGGAGGACGCGCCTGACGGCGCGCATGGAGGGCAGCGTTGCACACCGCCGCGGCCAACCTCCGCGCCTTCCCGTTTCCTCATCAGGCGCCCTACGGCCGAGTGTCCGTGGCGCCCCAGTCCCGTGTTGCTTCGTTCAGGCTTTGCTGACGGTACAGCCGGGCGTAGTGGCCCTGGGCGGCGATCAGCTCTTCGTGGCTGCCGAGTTCCACGAGCTGGCCGCCGTCTATGACCGCGATGCGGGTGGCGTTGCGGATGGTGGAGAGGCGATGGGCGATCACGAAGCTGATGCGGCCCGAAAGGACATTCTCGAGGCCCTTCTGGATGCGCAGTTCCGTTTCCGTGTCCACCGACGAGGTGGCCTCGTCCATCACCAGGATCTGCGGGTCGGCCAGGATGGCGCGGGCAAAGGAGACCAGCTGCTTCTGGCCGGCGGAGAGTCTGCTGCCGCCTTCGCCCACTTCGGTGTCGTAGCCGTCCTCCATCGCAGCGATGAAGTCGTGGGCGCCAGCCAGCACCGCCGCGGCCCTCACCTCCTCGTCGATGGCATTCAAGCGCCCGTAGCGGATGTTCTCCATGATGGAGCCGCTGAAGACATGGGCGTTCTGCAGGACGATGCCGAGGTTCGATTGCAGCCAGTGCAGGCTGCGGGAGCGATAGTCCACGCCGTCGATCAGCACCTGCCCGCTCACAGGCTCGTAGAAGCGGCAGACGAGGTTGACGAGCGTGCTCTTGCCGCCGCCGGTGGGGCCGACGATGGCGATGGTTTCGCCGCTCTCCACCGCCAGGGTCATGTCCTGCAGCACGGGTCGTCGAGGGTCGTAGTGGAATGCCACATTGCGAAGCTCGATGCGGCGGATGGCCTGGGCGCCGCCGTCGTGGGCGATGCGGGGGCGATGCGGCGCCCCGGCCTCCTCGGCGGACCGTTGCGCCGCGATGGCTCGCCTCACGCCTTCCGAGTCCTCGATCTCCGGCCGAGCGTCGATCAGGCTCAGCACGCGCTCCGCCGATGCCTGCGCCATCTGCATCTCGGCGAACCAGTAGCCCATCATCTCCACCGGGTCGAAGAAGTGCCTCGCCCACACCATGAAGACGATGAGGGTGCCGGCGCCAACGAGCCCCAGGCTCATCTGCCAGCCGCCCACCGCCAGCGTCAGGTTCACCGACACGGCGCTGAAGATGAGCACCACCGGCAGGAAGATGGCGGCCAGAACCATGTTGCGCACCGAGGCGCCGTACATGGCGCCGGTGAGATCGCCGAACTCGGCGCGGTTGGCCTCCTCGCGCACGAACGCCTTGCTGGTGAGCACGCCCATGATGCCTTCGTTGTAGGAGCCGGTGATGCGCGAATTGGTGGCGCGGACGAGGCGGGCACTGCGCAGGATGCTGCGGCGGAACTTCGCCGACACCCAGCCCACCGCCGGCACCACCGCCAGCACCACCAGCGCGAGCTGCCAGTTGAGCACGAACATGACAATGGCGATGGCGAGCATCATCGTCCCGCCCCAGATGAAGTCGAGGAAGCCCCAGGCGAGGATGTTCGTCAGTCGCTCGCAGTCGGCGGTCATGCGCGCCATCAGCCAGCCGACCGGGCGGTAGTCGTAGAAGGAGAACGACAGGCGTTGCAGGTTGGCGAATGCTTCCCGGCGCAGGTCGTGACTGGCGGAGACGCGAATCTGCCCGGCCACCCAGACAAACGCCGCCACGGAGATGGCCAGCAGCACGTTGCAGCCAAGGGCGACCAGGCCCCAGAGCACGAAGTCGGCATCGGCGCCGTTCTCGGTCACGTCATCGACGATCCACTTCGCCACCATCGCCGGATAGGCCGCTTCCAGCACACCGGTCAAGGCCGCGGAAACGCCGAGCGCGGTCAGTTGTCCGCGATACGGCAGGACGAAGCCGAACAGGCGCTTCCACAGGTTGAGATTGACAGTCTCGGCGGCGGCGTCCTCGTCGAAGCCGTCCTGAAAGCTATCGTCATCGTAGTTGTCGATGTCAGCCACGGTCGTCTCCTTGTGCATGCGCAGTGCGCAAGCCGTGCCCCGCACGCAGGTCGCGCCCTGCCTGCAGGTCGGCATCGATGGATTCGTCCAGAGCGCCCTGGATTTCGCACAGGCGCCGGTATGGCCCCGGCAGGGAGGCGAGGGTGCGGTGGTCTCCGTCCTGCACCAATCGGCCTTCCTCCAGCACGAGGATGCGGTCGGCGTCGCGCACGGACGAAAGCCGGTGGGCGATGACGAGGGTGGTGTGGCGGCCACGCCGTCGGCGCAGCGCATCGAGAATCGCGAGTTCCGTGCCGGTGTCCACCGCCGACAGCGAGTCGTCGAGCACCAGCACGGGCGGGTCCTTCAGCAACGCTCGGGCGAGAGCAAGCCGCTGACGCTGGCCTCCGGATAGCGTCACGCCGCGTTCGCCGACGAGGGAGTCGTAGCCGGCGGGGAAGTCCTCGATGGCCTGATGGATGGCGGCGTCGCGGGTGGCGTCGATCAGGTCTTGCACCGGCGCATCGGGCCTCGCCACGCGCAGGTTCTCCTCGATGGAGCGGGAATAGAGGAACGGGTCCTGCAGCACCACGCCCACCTGGGCGCGCAGCCACTTGCGGTCCACCTGGGTGATGTCCAGCCCATCGAGCGTGATGCGCCCCTGGGCGAACGAATAGAGTCGCAGCAGGAGACGGATGAGGGTGGACTTGCCGGCGCCAGGCGCGCCGACGATGCCCACCGTCTGGCCGGCCGGAATGTCCACGCTGACGTCGCGCAGCACGAAACGCTTCGGCTCGTAGCCGAAGGTGAGGTTTTCGACCACGAGGTCGCCGCGCGCGCGGCCAATCTCCGGCACCGGCTCGCGGCTTTCCTCCGCCGATTCGAGAATGTGGTTGATTCGCCTGAGCGCCACCATCGCCTTGCCGGTGTCGGTGAGAACCCGGCCCAGATGGCGCACGGGCCACATCACCATGCCGACAAGCGTGATGAAGGCGAAGAGTTCTCCGACGGTGACGGCGCCGGCAGCCAGGAACGCCCCGCCGGCCAACAGGACGATGCTGAGCTGCACCATGCAGAACAGGTCGCTCACCCCCCAATACAGCCCCATCAGCCGGTTCATGCGGAAATAACTGTTGCGGAACGCGGCATTGCGCTGGCCGAAGCGCTCGATTTCGAACTCCTGTCGGGCAAATGCGCGCACCACGCGGATGCCGGTGAGGTTCTCCTGCAACACCGCCGTCATGGCCGCCTCGGATTCGTCCACCACCTGAAAGACACTCTTCACCCGCGTGAAGAACGCCACCGCGCCGATGACGATCAGCGGCATCAGGCACACCGACAGCGCCGCCAGCCGCTCGTCGCGCCAGAACAGCATGGGCGTCATGATCGCCAGCAGCAGCACCGCTCGGCCGATCTCCACGACCTGGGCAGAGAGGAACATGCGCACGGTTTCCACGTCCGAACTGCACCGCTGCACCAAGTCGCCGGTGTCGGCGGTGTCGAAGAATGCGGCCGGCAGGTGGTGCAGGCGTTCGTACAGGGCATCGCGCAGGCGCCGGGCGATGGCTTCCGAGGCGATGGCGGCCCAGCGACCGCGCAGGTACAGGAAGAGGCCGCCGAGGGCCACCAGCACGACACCGGCGATGGCGGAAACGACCAGATAGGCGATCACCGGCACGCCACCAAAGGCGGCCACAAACGCCAGCGCGCCGTCGGTGAGGATGGGGGCGCCGGGCTGCAGATCGTCCGCCGAGAGCACATCGAGCGCATACATCCCCACCAGCGGCGAGGACAGCATGAACAGATTGCTGACACCCATCGCCAGCACGGCGGCGAGATAGCGCATCCGCTGGCCACCGGTGATGAACCAGAGATTTCGAGGTCGGGCCTGGGCCATGGCATCCCCCGGCTGGACATGGACGTGAATGCGACGCGCACATGGGCGCGTCCCGCTGCGGAACGGACGGACCCGGGTGGGGTGGCGTCAGGCTGCTGGTGCAGGCGGCGCCGACGAGCGGCGCATCGCCAGGACGGTCAGTCCTTCAGCCCGTTCCGCCAGGCGGCGGCGGTTGCAGCGTGGCAGGACGGCGCACCCGGGGCGTCACGGCGGGATTCAACGTTCTCCATCGGCATCGCTCCCAAGTGCTTCTTCAGGAAGGCGGCGCACTATACGCGCCTGTCACGGGATGAACAACGGCTTGTTCGGGTTCACGGGTTCCGCACATTTCGGACATCGGGCAGAGTACATGCACCGCATTGCTCGATGCCGAACCTGCTCAGCTCGTCCACGACCATCCGGAACAGCGAATTGGCGCACGAACGCGGAAGAGATGTCCCACCTTCCCCGGGGGCAGAAGCCGCACCGACAGGCCGTGCCGCAAGGGCCATCATTGGGCGGTGACGGAAAACGGAGTGAGCCCGATGATTTTCAGCTTCGCCGACGACGCCACCTTCGCCTTCCACCGCGGCGACTGCACCATCCCCATCGCCGAAATCGCCCGCGCCGCGGGGAGCAAGCTTGACCAGCTTGACGCTGCCACGGATATGCGGGACGTCAATCGTCCGAGCAACCACATACAGATCGCGCGCAAGCACCGGCGGCGGGGGCGGCGATGGTTGATTCCCCTCGAGGATGGCTGGGGCGTCGGATTCGAGTGGCCGCCGGGCAGCGGCGGGCCGGTGAAGGTGGGAGTGGTGGGCCCGCCGCCAATGCCACCCGAACCTGCCGTGGCGGCGGCATAGCGCCATGCCACGCGAAGCCACTCATCCGGGCGAGGTGCTGGAAGAGGACCTCGTCGCACTCGGCATTGCGGCATGGGAACTGGCGGAAGTGCTGCAGATGCCGCCCCAGCGACTGCTGGACATCATTGCCGGGAAGAGGCCGGTGGATGCGGACACGGCACTGAGGCTCGGCCACTACTTCGACACCTCGCCGCTGTTCTGGCTGAACCTGCAGGTGCTGCATGACTTGCGGCTTGCGCGGAAGGCCGTGGGGGCGGAAGTCGAACGGCTGCCGGCTTTGGGCCCCGGGAGGCTTCGCTGAGGGTTCGGCGAATCGACGTGAGAGGTGCGACGCAATCGGAGGACCGTGCTCCCGATGCCCCGAAAGAGGGAACCCTACTCCTCGACCTTCCAGGACTCGATGTCCAGGTCATCCGGCAAAGGGATGAAGAACATCCGCACCGGACCCGCGATCACCTCGCTGGCGTGCCCCTTGCCCTCCACAGTGTCCGGCATGAACACCTCGCCGGGGCCCCAGCGGCGGCGTTCACCGTTGCTGACGCCGATTTCCCAGATGCCCTGCATCATCACGCAGATCTGGCGGCAGGGGGCGTTGTGCCAGCCCTGGAACATGCCGACCGGGGCCTCGAACACGCGCACCGCGGGCGATGCGAAGGTGTCGCTGAACCTGAGGGCGTTGCCGAAGCCGTCGGTGGAGGCGTTGTGGACGGGGAGGTCCACCTCGTCGAAGGCGGAATTGCCGTTCGGCAGGGTGTAGAAGCGGGTGATTCGCATGGGTGTCTCCCCGCTCAGCCCGGATCGCCCGCGTCCGCCCCGCCAACGCCGGTTGGAGCTGACGCGGTGCGGGAGTTGATGTAGGCCTGTTCGGAAATGGCGTGCCAGGCCTGCACACCTTCGTGGAAGGTCTGATACGAGGCGAGGATGCGCTGGGAAATCTCGTCGATCGCCACTTCCGCCAACACCTGCTCGGAAACCTCCCGCAGGCGCTGCATCACATCGTCGGGCAGCCGTCGAAGCTGGACATCGTGCTCCTCAACCAGGATCCTGAGCGCCGCGTGGTTGCGGGCGGTGAATTCGTCCAGCGTGTCCTGGTTCACCGCCCGCGTTGCGGTGACGAGAATCGCCTGGAGGTCTGCTGGCAGCGAGTCGAAGGCGTCGCGGTTGACGATGGCTTCGAGCATGGCGCCGGGTTCGTGCCAGCCGGGATAGTAGTAGTACGTCCCCGCTTCGTGCAGGCCGAAGGCAAGGTCGTTGTAGGGCCCCACCCACTCCGTGGCATCGATCACCCCGGTCTGCAGCGAGGTGAATATCTCGCTGCCGGGCAGGGTGACCGCCGCCGCGCCAAGGCCGTCGATGACCGCGCCTCCAAGCCCCGGCATCCGCATCTTCAGCCCCTGCATGTCGGTCACGTCGTTGATTTCGTGGTTGAACCAGCCAGCCATCTGCACCCCGGAGTTGCCCGCCGCCATGGGCACCAGGTTGAACGGCGCGTAGAGTTCCTGCCAAAGCTCCAAACCGCCGCCGTAGTGCAGCCAGGCGTTCATCTCCTGCGCCGTCATGCCGAAGGGGACGGTGGTGAAGAGGGCGGCCACCGGCAGCTTGCCGCGCCAGTAATAGGCCGCGCCGTGGCCCATCTCCGCCGTGCCGGCACTCACCGCATCGAAGACGCCGAACGCTGGCACCAGTTCGCCATCGCCATAGACCTTGATGCTGAGCCGCCCCGCCGACATCTCACTCACAAGCTCCGCCAGCTTCTCCGGCGCGGTGCCGAGCGCCGGCAGGTTCTTGGGCCAGGTGGTGACGAGGTTCCACTCGAAGGTCTGCGCCGCCGGGGCAGGCGACGCATCCTCCCGGGCCGATTCATCCCCCGGCTCGCAACCCGCCACGAGCGCAAGGACGAACCCCCCCAGCCAACCGGTTGCCCACTTGCGTTTCAGCATTTCAAACCCTCTCCCATCCCGGCAGTGTCTCACTTTGGCTTGTGCAGTGTCTGGCGCCGCCCCCCGGAGGGAGGGGGTCCCCCGGATGGAAGGTGTCCCTCGGGGAGGGCATCCCTCGGGGGGAGGGCGTCCCGCCCTCCACCGCGCCGCAAGGCGCGCAGGGCAGAATGCCCTCGCCCCAAGGGAGGCCCCTTGCCGCAGCGGCTCGACCGTCATTGTCCCACGACCTCGAGCTGGGCGTAGGACAGCATGAGCCACTTCGGGCCGATGTGGCGGGCGAAGTTCACCTGGACGCGGGTGCGGTCGCCACCGCCTTCGCTTTGCAGCACCACCCCCTCGCCGAACTTGGGATGCCGCACCATTGCGCCGATGCGGATGCCGTCCATGTCTGACTCCGCGGCCGGCGCTCGGCCCTGCCTGGCGCCCGGCCGGAAGCGCTGCGCCACTTCGCCGCGCAAGCGCACTTCCTCCAGCGTCTCCTCCGGCACCTCTTGCAGGAAGCGCGACGGCCGGTTGTGCGTCTCCATGCCCCGCATCCGCCGCGCCTCGGCGTGGGTGAGATAGAGCTGCTTCATGGCGCGGGTGATGCCGACGTAGGCGAGGCGGCGCTCTTCCTCCATGCGCCCCGGCTCTTCGGCGCTGCGCATGTTGGGGAACAGTCCTTCCTCCATTCCGGCCATGAAGACGAGGGGAAACTCGAGTCCCTTGGCGGAGTGCAGGGTCATCATCTGCACGGCCGGACCGTCCTGCTGATGATCGCCGCTTTCGAGCGCGGCTTGATCGAGAAACTCCTCCAGGGTCGAGCGCTGGTCGGTCTCCTCGCCGGATTCGGTGAGCGGAAACACCACCCCGCCCTCGAACTGGCGACAGGCGGTGACGAGTTCTTCGAGGTTCTCCCGGCGGGCAGTTCCGCGCTCGCCTCGCTCCTTGGCGTGGTATTCGAGAAGCCCCGTAACATCCAGACAATGCTCGCAAATCTCCCACAGCGGAGCACTCTCTACCTGCTCCGCCATGCCATCGATCAGTTCCATGAAGCTTCGCAGCGCATTGGCTGCCCGGCCGCGCAAGCCGCCGCCGGCGATGGCTTCCTTGCAGGCCTGCCACATCGACCTTCGCGCCTCTCGCGCCACGGCACGCACGCGCTCGATGGTGCGGTCGCCAATGCCCCGAGGCGGCGTGTTGACGACACGCTCAAAGGCCACGTCTGAATGGCGGTCGTACAACAGCCGCATGTAGGCGAGGGCGTTGCGGATTTCCATGCGCTCGAAGAACCGCATCCCGCCGTAGATGCGATAGGGAATGTCGCGGCGCAGGAACGCCTCCTCGATCACCCGCGACTGGGCGTTGGAGCGATAGAGCACCGCCACCTCGGCGGGGCTTGCACCGCCGTCGATCCAGGCTTGGGTGCGGTCGGCGATGAAGCGCGCCTCTTCCAAGTCGTTGAAGGCGGAATAGACCAGGATAGGATCGCCGTCGGTGGATTCGGTCCAAAGCTCCTTGCCAAGGCGGCCCAGGTTCTTGTCGATGAGTCCGTTGGCGGCCTTGAGAATGGTGCCGGTGGAACGGTAGTTCTGCTCCAGGCGGATGATGCGCACATCCGGCAGGTCTTGGGTGTAGGCGTGGATGTTCTCGATCTTCGCGCCGCGCCAGCCATAGATGGACTGGTCATCGTCGCCCACCGCCATGACGTGGCCGTCGCGCCCGGCGAGCGCCTTCAGCCAGCGGTACTGGGTGGCGTTGGTGTCTTGGAACTCGTCCACCAAGAGGTGGCGGAAGCGGCGCTGGTAGTGATCGAGCAGCTCGGCGTTCTCCAGCCACAGCTCGTAGCTGCGCAGCAGCAGCTCGGCGAAATCCACCAACCCGCCTTGCTGGCAAAGCTCCTCATAGGCTTCGTACACCTTCTTGTGGGTGACGACGAAGAGGTCATCGGAAAGCGGCAAGTCGGCAGCGCGCAGCCCTTCGTCCTTCTGCGCGTTGATGAACCAGGCAGCCTGCCGAGGCGGCCAGCGCTTTTCGTCCAGATCCATCGACCGCATCACCCGCTTCACCAACCGAAGCTGGTCGTCCGCATCGAGAATCTGAAAGTTGTCGGGCAGCCCCGCATCGCGGTTGTTGATGCGCAAGAGCCGGTGGGCGATGCCGTGAAAGGTGCCCACCCACATGGCGCGAGCAGGTATGTTCAGCAGCCGCTCGGCCCGTCCCCGCATCTCCGCCGCCGCCTTGTTGGTGAACGTGACGGCCATCACGCCCCCCGGCGAAACCCCCTCCGCCTCCACCAGCCACGCAATGCGATGCACCAGCACCCGCGTCTTGCCGCTGCCAGCCCCAGCCACCACCAGCAGGTTGCCGACCGGCGCAGTCACCGCCTCCCGCTGCCGGTCGTTGAGACCCTCGATGATGTGGGTGACATCCACCCCAATGCACCCCTTGCCGTGCCCCCTCGGCGAATGCGCGAATTGTGGCACGGAAGTTCCGTTCGGGCCTGGCGGCGAGGAGAATGAGTCCCTCGCATTGGGCCGCAGGGCGCGCCGTCGTCTGCCCAGGCAGGAAATGCTTGCATGGAAGTACGCCCCAGCGATGGGGGAATGCCGGTACTTCCTTACGCGTCAGCGGTCGGGGATGCTTCCCCGGCTGAAGGCTCCTGGGCGCACGCTCGCCGGCAGTGTCCGTTGAGCAACATCCCAAGCGTGCCACGCCGCGCCTTTCTCGCCATGGTCATTCGACCGCGCCGAAAGGATGTACGATTGCGAAATGCAACTCGCGCCCGACCAGATCCGCGTCATCGGCTGTCTCATGGAGAAGGCCGTCACGACTCCCGAGCAATGCCCCTTGACGCTGAACGCGCTCATCGCCGCCTGCAATCAGAAATCCAGCCGCGAGCCGGTGATGGCGCTCGGTCGCGCCGCCGTGGCGAGCATCGCCGACGGGCTTGCCGAGGATCGCCTCGTCGTCCGCGAGCAGAATTTCAGGAGCGGTGTGGTGAAGTACCAGCAGCGCTTCTGCAACACGCCCTTCAGCGACCGGCAGTTCACCGACGAGGAATATGCGGTGATGTGCGTGCTGATGCTGCGCGGCCCGCAGACCCCGGGCGAACTGCGCACGCGGTGCAATCGCCTGCACGCCTTCGCGGACAACGAAGCCGTCGCACAGACGCTCCGTGGCCTCATGGCCGCCGACCGCGAGGACGGCGGCCCCGTCGTCGCCCGTCTGCCACGTGTGCCAGGGCGCCACGACCACCAATACGCGCATCGGTTCTCGGGGGCCGTGGAGTCCGTTCCGGCGGACGAGCCGACGTTGGCGCCCCCACCGCGGCACGGCGCCTTGGCCGAATTGGAACTCCGTGTAAGCGCCCTCGAACAGAAACTCGCAGCCCTCAAGCAGCATCTGGGCATGGAGTAGCTCGCCGGTCGAGTGGCTGGCCGGCCGTTCCTCGGCAGGGGTGCCCGGCCCGGATGTCCGCCGCGAGTGTCGGCCCTCGCGAGCATCCGGAGACCACCCATCGCACGACCGAAACGATGCCAGGGTTCCGGCAGTGGGACACACACTCAGTGCTTGTGCGCCATCGACCATTGGGCCTGTGGGACGGAATGTTTGTGTGTCTGGTTTACTCCGCGAAGTCGCCGCCGCGGAAGATGGAGATTCCGTCCAGAGAGATGTGGCGGCGCATGACTTCCCGGATCCCCCCCGGGGTCAGTTCCGCGATCCTGGCTTCGTGGGCGATGGTGAAGTCCATTGTGCGGTCGAAGTAGAGGTTGTTGGCCAGGGTTCCGGCCACCGCCGCGTCGTTGGCGCGCTGGTTGCGGGCGATGTCCAGGTAGCCGCTCTTGGCCGCGTCCACTTCCTCCTGGGTGAAGCCTTCCTCCAGCGCCTTGGTGACTTCCTCCTTGAAGGCGGCGACCACCTTGTCGCCGTTCTCCGGGGCGAAGATGGCGTAGGTGAGGAAGAGGCCCGCCTCGTCGATGGGGTGGGCCTGGAATTGCGAGCCGACGGCGTAGGAGAGGCCCTCTTCCTGGCGGATGCGCTTGGCGAGGCGCGAGTTCAGGAAACCGCCGCCGAGCATGAAGTTGCCGAGGGTCATGGCGGCGTAGTCCGGGTGCGAATCGCTCATGGGGAACGTCGTGACGGCGAACATGAAGGCGTTTGCCTTGTCGGGGGTCTCGATGTCCGTGGCGACGGTTTCCACCGGAACGTGGGGATCGGCGAGGCGCTCGTAGGGCTCGCCGGCATCCCAGTCGCCGAACAGCTCTTCGAGCAAGGCGGCGATTTCGTCGGGATCGAAGTCGCCGACGAGGGCGAGCGTCGCCGCTTCGGCGCCATAGACGGCCTCGTGGAAGACGCGGGCATCTTCCACCGTGACGGCGTTCAGACGTTCGATCTGCTCGTCGAAGGTAGGCGTGTAGAGCGGATGGTCGCTGCTGTCGCGGGGGCTGATGTGCCGCGACATGGCGAGCGACACCAGCGCCTGCGGTTCCGATCGCTGCGCTTCGATGCCGGCGAGGGTCTCTTGCCGCAGCGTCTCGAACTCGCCCTCGTCGAAGGTTGGCTGCTTGAGGATTTCCGCACCGAGGCGAAGCACGTCCGGCAGGCTCTCGCGCACGGTCACCAGGCTGCCGCCGGCGCCGAACACGCTGCCCGACAGATTGGCTTGGGTCTTGAGCCGATCCAGCTCGTCGCTGATCTCCTGGCGCGAGCGATTGACGGTGCCGCGCATGAGCATGGAGGCGGCGATTTGGGCGGCGGTGGCCTTGCCCCGAAGCGCATCTTCGTTGCCGCCCCGGAAGGTGAAGCGAACGCTCACGGCATCGCCGCGGTTCTCCTTGGCGAGCATGGCGACCTGCATGCCGCCCGAGAGGGTGATCTTGCGGGTGCGCGCCTCGATGTTCTGTGGCGTCGGCTCGAAGGCTTCACCCTCGGCGACGGCCTCGCGGCCCGTGTAGCCCGCGACCACCTCGGCCACAACCGGCGGCGGAGGCACTTCGGCGCGTGGCGGGGTTTCCTCGGTGGGGTGGAAGAAGCCGAGCGTGCGGTTGGATTCGAGGAGGTAGGCTTGCGCCACGCGATGCACGTCCGCCGGGGTCACCTGTTCGAGGCGGTCGCGGTCGATGAAGATGAGGCGCCAGTCGCCCATTGCGGCCCATTCGCTGAGGCTGAGGGCGATGAACTGCGGGTTGTTGAAGGCCAGCTCGATGTTGGAGCGGTAGTAGGTCTTGGCGCGCTCCACCTCTTCCTCGGTGGGCGGCTCGGCGGCGAGTTCGTCGAAGGTGGCGAGCAGGGCTTCGGTGGCGTCGTCGAGCGAGTCTTCGAGGCGCACTTCGGCATCGCCAATGAGGAGGCCCGGTTCGCGCATCTGGAAGGCATAGGAGGAAACACGGGCCGCGAGGCCGGGCTCCACCAAGTTGGTGTAGAGGCGACCGGCGGGCTCGTTGCCGAGGATGTGATTCAGCACCTTGGTGGCGGCGAAGTCTTCGTGGCTGCCGGCCGGCACGTGGAAGGCGGCCATGGCGATCTGCACGTCGCCGACGCGGCGCAGGCTCACCGTGCGCTCGCCGTCCTGGGCGGGTTCTGCCGTATAGGTGGGGAAGAGCTGGTTGGCGCCGGTGCGGTCTGGGCGGGGGATCGGGCCAAACTCCTGCGCCACCAGTTCGATTGCGCGCTCCGGCTCGAAGCGTCCGGCGACGACCAGCACGGCGTTGTCGGGTTGGTAGTACTTGCGGTAGAAGGCCTGCAGGCGGTCGATGGGCACGCTCTCCACGTCGGAACGGGCGCCTATGGTGGAGTTGCCGTAGTTGTGCCAGAGGTAGGCGGTGGAGGCGACCCGTGCAGACAGGATGCGCGACGGGCTGTTCTCGCCTCGTTCCATTTCGTTGCGCACCACGGTCATCTCGGACTCGAGATCCTCGGCACTGATGAACGAGTTGATCATGCGATCGGCTTCGAGGTCCAGCGCCCAGGCGAGGTTGTCGTCGGTGGCAGGGAAGGTCTCAAAGTAGTTGGTGCGGTCGAGCCAGGTGGTGCCGTTGGGGAAGGCGCCGCGTTCCGTGAGTTCGTCGTCGATGTTGGGGTGATCCGGCGTGCCCTTGAAGACGAGGTGCTCGAGCAGGTGCGCCATGCCGGTCTCGCCGTAGGCCTCGTGCCTGGAGCCGACCAGGTAGGTGATGTTCACGGTGATCTGCTGCTTGCTCTGATCGGGGAAGAGGAGGAACTTGAGGCCGTTGTCGAGCTCGTATTCGGTGATGCCCTCGACGGAAGCCATCTCGGTGACCCCTTCGGGGAGCTCGGCGGCAGTGAGCTGCCCGACCCAGGCAGAGCAGACGAACGCAATGGCGGCGAGAAAGACGGCGGGCTTTCGCATGGAATCGCTCCTCAAGTGGCGGGTGCCGGCAGGAAAATCGCGGGGCGCAAACCTTATCACATGGCTTGGCGGCGCTGTTTGGATTGCACGCCCTGGCGGCGCAGGGAGGGCGAGACGCCCTCCCTGCAAGGAGTGTGGCCAGCAGTTGCACAGCAACTGCCGACGCGCCCGTCAGGGTGCGCCAGGAGCCTGCGCCGTACAAGCGTTTGAAGTAGGACGGTCTGCGTTTATCTGCAACGGTCTGCGCCTCTGATCGTCCACAAATATATTCTGTTATCAATCAGATAAGGTCGTTATCGACCGTGCAACAAGGTGCCATCCAGTGTCATTGGACGGCCGAGTAGGCGGGGGCATTACTGCGCCCCGCCCCTCACAGATCCGAGCGTGCGCAATTGACGCACTCGGTTCCTCACCTGACAGCTTCGCTCACGAAGCGGTGCCACGGGCGCGTGATCCGGGCTGGCGGCAGGGGGTGGCGTCGGAGAACTTCGTTCATCCGATCCCAGTTCAGGCGCCGGAGGCGGTCGCGGCGTGCGAGCCACTTGCGCCAGGTGCGAGCCACCTGGGACGAGTTCGATGTCGAGGCGGCGGTGTGGACGGTACCGGAGGCGCACATGAAGCGCTACCGGCCCCGCGCGATGGTCGGATCAGTGACGGTGATGTAGCGGAGCATTGACGGAATCGTGAACCGAGGTTTACAGTCGATCCGATGGGCGAAGTGATCGAAAGCGCCACCTTCCGGCGCTGGATTGGCGGCCTGAAGGACCGCGCCGGCGTGGCGCGGATCAACGCGCGCCTGCGCAACGTCTCGCTGGGCAACGCGGGGGATACCAGAATGCTGGACGGCGGCGTGTTCGAGATGCGCGTCCACCACGGACCGGGCTACCGCCTGTACTGCCTGCGGGACGGCGATGCGGTGGTGGTGCTGTGCGGCGGCGACAAGGGCAGCCAGCCACGGGACATGGAACGTGCCGGGCGGCTGGCGAACGAGTGGAGGCGGAGATGACGGAGACCTTCAGCAGATGGGACGCGGCCGAAGAATTGCGCACGCCCGAGGATGTGCGCCTGTACCTGGCGGCGTGCGCCGACGAGGATCCCGGGGACGGCAGCCTGATCCGGGCGGCGCTGAACGATGTGGCGCGTGCCGGGAACATGGCCGGGCTCGCGCGCGACGCGGGGATGAGCCGCAAGGGCCTCTACAAGGCGCTGTCCGCCGAAGGCAACCCGTCGTTCGCGACGGTGATGCGGATCACGCGTGCGCTAGGGATGCAGGTTCGGATCGGCTGACGACCTGCTTGGGAACTTGCGGAAGTCCTGCGCAGCCAGGCGCCCCGCAGCCCTTGACCAGGTTTCCGGCGACGGGGGACGATGCTGAACGCGATGCGCAAGTCTGCATTTCCGTGAGTGGGTCGGTGGCGCGGATTCGGTCAAGGCGTGCAAGCGTTCGGTCGTCCCGATAAGGGCGGTAGTTCCTCACCGCTTCCGAGGCGTTGCGATGGGTCCAGGTTCGATCCTCGGAGAGTAGGAGACGTGGGGCCGCGCGTGATGAGGCCCGTCGGCGGACAGGCTGGTAGGGTAACCGACGAACAAGCACGAATGGCGTTGCGACTCGCGTTCTTCTCGGGTTGCGCCGCGAGGGAATCGTCCATCTGGGAACGGAAATGCGCAGGATCTTGATGGACCGGGGATGAACGCGTCGGACTCGAATGTCGATGACGTGTACAAGGTCAATTCGCTCACGCTGTCGACTGACTCGAATGCGGTGGACGGGCATGTGGAGTGGGACCCCTGCCGGTCCCTGTGGAACGGCGCAATGTTGCTGGGTGCGCTGGCGTTGGGCTCGCATTCGCTCGCGCCTTCGGCCAGGAGCCTGCGCCGTTTTACGGCGCAGGCTTGCATGGAAGCACGCCCCCGGCGACGGGGGAGTTGCCGGCACTTCCCTGCGCGTCGGCGGTCGGGGACGCTTCCCCGGCTGAAGGCTCCCTGCATGGAAGCACGCCCCCGGCGACGGGGGAGTTGCCGGCACTTCCTTGCGCGTCGGCGGTCGGGATGCTTCCCCGGCTGAAGGCTCCTGGATCAGTCAACCTGTTGCTTGAGGTCCTCTGGTGGGTCACCGTCGCCGGGCGTCGGCACCTTGCTTCCTTGGTGGCGTTTCAGCGTTCTTGCGAGCACGGTGACGGCGGCGAAGGTGAGGACGCCGGCGAGGGCGAAGGCGGCGCCGGGGAAATGGACCGGGGCGGCGGGGGAGGAGTAGTAGGCGAAGAGCTGCGTCATGACCACCGGGCTGATGACGAAGGTGCTGCTTGCGACGCTGCCGAGGAGGCCCTGCAGCTCGCCCTGGGCGTTGGCGGGGATCTGTTCGGACATGATGCCGTTCACCGCCGGCATGACGAGGCCGGAGCCGGCGCCGATGACGATCCAGACATACATCCACCAGCCGGTGGGCGAGAGGGCGTAGCCGAAGAAGCTCAGGGCGGACACCGAGAGGCCGAAATACGCGGCTCGTTCCGCGCCCCACAGCGGGATGATCCTGCGGATGAGGCCACCCTGGACGATCAGCATGCAGATGCCCACCACGCCGAGCGAGAAGCCCACCTCGCGGGGGCCCCAGCCGTAGCGCTCCATCGTGTAGAAGGCCCAAGTGGCCGGGAGCGAGTCGTGCGCCAGCATGTAGAGGAAGTAGGCGGCCAGCATTCCCGTCACCACCGGAAACCGGCGCATCTGGAGGTAGGCGCCCACGGGGTTGGCGCGCTCGATCTTGAACGGCCGGCGGTTCTCCGGCGCCAGGGTTTCGGGCAAGGCGAGAAGGCCAAAGAGGACGTTCAGGAAGGCGAGGCCGGCGGTGACGAAGAAGGGTGTTCGGGGACCGAACTCTCCCAGGAAGCCGCCGATGACCGGACCGAGCACGAAGCCCGAGCCGAAGGCCGCACCGATCAAGCCGAAGTTCTGCGCCCGCTTCTCCGGCGGGAAGAGGTCGGCGATGTAGGCATTGGCGATGCCGAAGCTGCTCGCCGACATGCCGGCGACGATGCGGCCCAGGAACAGCCAGCCCACCGTGGGCGCGAAGCCCATGACGAGGTAGTCGAGGCTGAAGATGGCGAGCGACGCCAGCAGGATTGGCCGACGCCCGAAGCGATCCGACAGGTTCCCCACCACCGGCGAGAAGACGAACTGCATCAAGGCATAGGCGAACGCCAGCCAGCCGCCGTAGCGAGCGGCTTCGTGCAACGGCTCGCCGCTGACGTCGACGATCAACTCCGGCAGCACCGGCAACACGATGCCGAAACCGATGGAGTTCAGCAGCACCGTGACGAAGATGAACGCGAGAGCGCGATTGACGCTGGCTGGCTTGGACACGCGAGACTTGAGAGGCCGTGAGGAAGCGCAGCATAGCAGTGCGCTGTTGGCGTGCGTCCTGCCGCTCTAATGTACCGTCTCTTGGTAGTGTCTCACTTTGAATTTGCCTGACGCGGCGCATGGCCGTTCGCAACCGGCGACTGCGTCGATTTGCCTGCCGGACCACTCTCCATAGGAAGATTAGGGAGGGCGTCCCGCCCTCCATGCGCGCCGTCAGGCGCGTCCTCCCTGCACATGCCGCGAGCGCCTTGCGCGGCGCGAGGGAGGGCGGGACGCCCTCCCTCGGAGGACGGTGCCAGACACTGCACAAGCCAAAGTGAGACACTACCCACTGGCCGAAACTAGTTCCGTTTGCGAAACAGGACGACAGAAGCGAAATGCCTGCGTTCAAGCCGACCTGCCCTCTCGAAGTCACGCAGCACGTCCTGGGCGGTGTCGATGAGACGCACCACTTCACTCTTGTGGAACTCGGCGGTCGGATCGTAGTCGGCCATGTGGCGCATGTCCTGGAGCGCAATGAAAAGGCTGGCGAAATCCCGGATCTGAACTGGAAAGGAGCGCACCTCCGACCCGAGGCAGGCTTCCCGCGCCCGCCCGTGGTTCAAGGCCCGATAGATGCGCACCCAACCTGGTCGCCCGCGCCTGTTCCGATTGAACAGTTCGTCCGCGCAGCATTCTGCCATCCCATGGAACACGGCGTAATACACGGTGCTCACCGCACGGCGGAGGTCCGTCTCAAGCGGTCTGCCAGGGCCGGACGGGACGAGGTTGGCTGCCGACGTCAGAAAGTCTGACGCCCTCAAGTCACCTCCTCTAGGTCGGATTTGGCGACAAGGCGCAAGTTCGGTGCCGCTTCCAGGCCCATGTCCCATAGCATGTCCTGAATGCGCGTGTCGAGACTCGGCTTCGTGGGGGGAGAGAGATCGGTCACATCCCCGTCGTAAATCCCCCAAATGTCCATCATGTCATCCCCGTACCAAGAGGTGCGGGGTTCCACCCAGAAGTCCGTAAAGACCACGCCAGGGTGCGCGAGGACAACCGCATTCTTGATGGTGGCTTCGACCTTCCGCAGGTTGTCGTTCGTTGAAGTGGGTCGTTCCATGTTGGCGGACCGTTGCATGGCGGTTTGCTTCGCGCGGATTGTACGCCGCACGTCGGATCCCGGCCAACTTTCCGACGCATGAACATGCGCCGCAGGTTACGATGCGCCCGATGAATGCACAGACAGGGCCCGTCTCCAACATCGATCCAGAGGCGATGAAGGCGCATTACGAGTGCGAGATTGAGGCGGCGGCCGGCTTCGGGCGCGGCGACGATCGGCATTCGCATCGGACGTTTCGGGCCATGCTGAAGGCGTCACGACGGCTGCCTGCGCGGTCGCTGGCAGGCGACGACGGCGTGTGGCTCTGGTCGGATTTGCATCTGGGGCATGGAAACATCATTCGCTACACGGAGCGACCGTTCGAAGACGTGGCGGCCATGAATGCCACGCTGTATCGCAACTGGGAAGAGACTGTGGGGGAGGCCGATACGCTGGTGTTCGTGGGTGACCTTGCCATGCGCGATGCGGTGAGCGAGGGCACTTGGCAGCGCATTCGTGACGGTCGGGGTGCGTGCAAGCGGCTGGTCTTCGGCAACCACGACCTGACTGGCGGTGGCGACCTGCGAGTCGATGGGTTCGATGACATCTGCTCCGTGCTCTGCATCGATGGGGACCCGCCGCTCGTGTGTACGCACCTGCCGCTCAAGCAGGTGCCGGCGGGTTGCGTGAATGTCCATGGGCATACGCACAACGAACTGCCCAGGGAGACGCGGCATGTCAACGTCTCGGTGGAGCAGATCGAGTATCGACCGGTTGCTGCTTCGCGCTTGCGGAGCCTGGCGCGGGAGCTTTTGGCGGGGCGGGTTCCGCTGGGGAACACCACGCTGGAACGGCTGGCGGCTGCCGGGGCTTGAGGAGCTCTGGTTCGTCTGGCAGGCGCCGCTGCTCGAGGCTGTGTTCTCCGGAGGGAGGCCGTCTCGCCCTCCCTCGCCGCCGAGAGGCGCAAGAAGCTCCGCACGGTGGAGGGCAGGTCCCGCCTCCGGAGAGATCAGGGGCTCGAGGAGGTTCCGTTCACTCCACCGTCACGGATTTCGCCAGGTTGCGGGGGCGGTCGGCGTCGGTGCCCTTCAGGACGGCGGTGTGGTAGGCGAGGAGTTGGAGGGGGATGGTGTACACGATGGGGGCGAGGAGCTCGTGGACTCGGGGGACTTCCACCACCGTCACGCCGTTGCCTTCGATGATGCCGGAGTCGGCGTCGGCGAAGACGTAGAGGCGGCCGCTGCGGGAGCGCACCTCTTCCAGGTTCGAGCGGACCTTTTCGACCAGTTCGTTGCCCGGGGCGACCGCCACCACCGGCATGTCGTCGTCCACCAGCGCCAGGGGGCCGTGCTTCAGCTCGCCGGCGGGGTAACCCTCCGCATGAATGTACGAGATTTCCTTGAGCTTCAGCGCGCCCTCCAGGGCGACCGGGTATTGGTGGCCGCGCCCCAGGAACAGAGCGTGGTGGCAGTCCATGAACTGCTCGGCCAGCCGGCGGATGCGTGGTTCCAGGGCAAGCGCCTGCTCGACCACCGCCGGCAGGTCGCGCAACGCCGCCACCAGTTCCGCCTCGCGTTCGGGAGTGAGACCGTTGCGGCGGCCGAGCAGGATGGTGAGCAGCATCAGGGCCACGAATTGCGCCGTGGTGGCCTTGGTGGACGCCACCGCCACCTCCGTGCCGGCGTGCAGCATCAGCGCGAGTTCCGATTCGCGCACCAGCGAACTCACGGGCACGTTGCAGAGCGTGAGGCTGTGGTCGAAGCCAGCCTCCTTGGCGATGCGAAGTGCGGCCAACGTGTCGGCGGTTTCGCCGGACTGCGAGATGGTGACGAACAGGCTCCCTTCCGGGACGACGAACTTGCGGTAGCGGAACTCCGAGGCGATCTCGACGTTGCAGGGGATGCCGGCCAGTTCCTCGATCCAGTAGCGGGCAACGCAGCCGGTGTAGTACGACGTGCCGCAGGCGGCGATGGTGATGGCGCGGGTTTCGTCCAGCACCTCGCTTGCATTCACGCCGAAGGCTGGCTCCAGCACGCGGGTGCGGCCGACCCGGCCTTCGAGGGCGTCGCGCACGGTTTGCGGCTGCTCGTGGATTTCCTTGTGCATGTAGTGGCGGTAATTGCCGCGGTCGGCATCGCCCGTGTCGGTGGTGACGCGAAGGGTGGAGCGGACCGCAGCTTCGTCGCCCACGTCCCAGATGGTGATTCCTTCGGCGGTGAGCTCGACCAGATCGCCTTCTTCCAGAATGATGAAGCGGTCTGTGACGGGGCGGAGTGCCGGCACGTCCGAGGCGATGAAGTTCTCGCCGATGCCGAGGCCCACCACCAAGGGGCTGCCCACGCGCATGGCGACGATGCGGCTTGGGTCGGCGGCGGAAATCACCGCTAGTGCGAATGCGCCCTCAAGTCGGCGGGCTGCCTCGCGCACCGCATCGCGCAGCTCCATGTCTCGGTGGCCTTGCAGACAGTCGTCCACCAGATGGGCGATCACTTCGGAGTCGGTGTCCGACTCGAACCGACAGCCCTTGGCCTTCAGCTCTTCGCGCAGACGTTCGTAGTTCTCGATGATGCCGTTGTGGACCAGCGCAATGCGACCGCCGCCGGCGACGTGAGGATGGGCGTTGCTGACCGCCGGGACGCCGTGGGTGGCCCAGCGGGTGTGGGCGATGCCGGTGACACCGGCAAGCGGTGCGGCCATGAGGGCATCGTCGAGTTCCTGCACGTTGCCGACCGTTCGCCGCCGTTCGATGCCGTTTTCACCGACGATCGCCATGCCGGCCGAGTCGTAGCCGCGATACTCAAGCCGATGCAGCCCGGCAAGGAGAATCGCCTGTGCCTGACGGCTGGTGACGGCGCCAACTATCCCGCACATGGCAAGTCCAAGGCGGTGGAGGGGAAGTGCAAGTCCGTGGAGGGCTCGTTCGTCACGCCTGCTTCTTCCGCGCCTTGCGTTTGGCCGGAGGGGACCAGCCCGGAATGTTGCGCTGACGGGCCCGGCCGACGGCTAGACCTGCCTTGGGAACGCGAGTCGTGACGGTCGAGCCGGCGGCGACGTATGCCTCGTCCTCGATGGTGAGGGGGGCCACCAATGTCGAGTTGGTGCCGATGAACACGCCTTCCCCCACTTCCGTCTGGTGCTTGTCCACGCCGTCGTAGTTGCAGGTGATTGCACCGGCGCCGACGTTGCTCCCCTTGCCGATCGCCGCGTCGCCCAGATAGGCGAGGTGGCTTGCCTTCACGCCGTCGCCCAAGCGAGCCTTCTTTGTCTCCACAAAGTTGCCGATGCGAACCGATTCGCCGAGTTCCGTGCCTGGACGCAAGCGGGCGAAGGGGCCGACTTCCGAGCGACGGCCGATCACGGCGCCGTCGATGACACTGTGGGGCTTGATGTGGGCGCCGTCGCCGATGGTGGCATCCCGGACCACGCAGCCTGCCGCCACCGTAACGTCGTCACCGAGGGTGACTTCTCCCGCGAAGACGACGTTGATGTCGATGAAGCAGTCCTGCCCGGCGGAGAGACGGCCACGGATGTCCAATCGAGCTGGGTCCGCGATGGTGGTGCCGCCGGCCATCAATCGCTCCGCCTGCGCCCGCTGCCACTGCCGTTCCGCTTGTGCCAATTGCCGGCGGTCGTTGACACCGAGGGCTTCCGCGGCGCCGCCCTCGACTGCATGCACGCCCACGTCGCGGCCCGCGGCAAGGCCCACCACATCGGTGAGGTAGTACTCGCCCTGGGCGTTGTCGGCGCGCACCTGGCCGAGCAGTTCGTCCAGCAGGGCCGCGGGTGCGGCGAGGATGCCGGTGTTGATTTCCCGTATCTCGGCCTGTTCGGCAGTAGCGTCGCGTTCCTCAACGATGCCGGTGACCTGCCCATCCGCCGAGCGTTCGATGCGACCGAGGCCGGCGGGGTCCTCCACGTGCGCCGTGACCAACGTCAGGCCGGAGCGGACACCAGCCACGCACTGCTCGAGCACCTCCGCCCGAACCAGCGGCACATCGCCGGCGAGCACGAGCACCGTGGCGTCGTCGGCAACTTCCGACAATGCCTGCATCACCGCGTGCCCCGAGCCCTTGCGTTCGCTCTGCAAAGTCCAGTGGATGTCGGTTCGAGACGAAAACGCGGCCCGCACGGCCTCGGCCCCTTCGCCAACCACCACCCGCAAGCACGCCGGCTGCAAGGCGCCGGCGGCATCGAGCACATGATCGAGCAACGGCCGACCACCGACGCAATGCAGCACCTTCGGCAGCTTCGAGCGCATCCGCGTGCCAGCGCCAGCCGCCAACACGATCACTTCCAGGGACGAATTCCGCTCCATGCGTCTCGTGGGCTCGGTGGGGGTTCAGGGGCGACTATAGGAGCCGCACTGTAACCGGATGTTTCCGCATCGCGTCGTGTTTGCGGAAAGGCCCTTGTTTGCGGAAAGGAAAGCCGGCGGTTCGACATGGCCGGAACAGCCCCAATGGTGCAAAATAGAAATCCATTTCTATTTGTACAAAGCCGCATGTTGCCACGCAAAATCACGCCGGTTCTGCGCCAGCGTTTGGCGGACTTCCCCGCGGTTGGGCTGGTGGGGCCACGGCAATGTGGCAAAACCACGCTGGCGCGGTCGCTTGACGGGGCCTATTACGATCTCGAACAGGAACCGGAGCGGATACGGCTCGACTTGGAGTGGTCCCGTCTCCTGGCGCCTGACACCGGGCTGGTAATCCTCGACGAGGCGCAGGCTTGGCCTGAGGTTTTTGTGCGCCTGCGGGGCGCCATCGACGAAGATCGCCGGCGGAACGGCCGTTTCCTGCTGCTCGGGTCGGTCTCTCCGGCTCTGATGCGCGAGGTGTCGGAATCGCTTGCGGGTCGGCTTGCCCTCGTGGAGCTCACACCCTTGTCGTTGACGGAACTTGACCAACCGGCACGATCGCAACGATGGCTGCTAGGTGGGTACCCCGACGGCGGCGTGCTCGGTGTGCCCCGCCGGTTTCCGGTTTGGCAATCGAATTACCTTTCGCTCCTCGCGCAACGCGACCTTCCCAACTGGGGGCTGCCGGCTCGGCCACAGGCCACCGAGCGCCTGCTCGACATGCTCGCCGCGGCGGGTGGCCAAGAGTGGAACGCCAGTGCCATCGGCAAGAGCCTTGGTCTCACGTACCACACTGTCAATGGCTACCTCGACTATCTCGACGGCGCCTTCCTGACGCGCCGACTCCCCGCCTTTCACCACAACATCCGCAAGCGCCTCGTCAAGCGTCCCAAACTGCACTGGCGCGACAGCGGTCTCCTGCACGCCCTTCTTGGAGTGGCCGACGAAGCGGCGTTGCTGCGCCACCCCCACGTCGGCGCAAGCTGGGAGGGGTTCGTGGTGGACCAGGTGCTCACCGCACTCGGCCACGCCGACGACGACTTCCGCGCCAGCCACATGCGCACGGTGGACCAGCGAGAGATCGATCTCGTGCTGGAACTGCCGCGCGCCCCAACAACCAGACGACCGGAGACTTGGGCCATCGAGGCCAGGCTGACGGCAAGCCCTCGCCCCCATGACCTCAACCGGTTGAACGCCGCCGCCGACCTCATCGATGCCGACCGGCGGATCTTGGTGACGCACGGCGGCGACTGGATGGAGGGAGACAGGGAAATGGTCGGCAGCCTCGATGACTTTGTGGACTGGATTGGCCAACACGCGTGAGGCGGGCTCGGTGGGGGTTCGGGGGCGATCATGGGAGCTGCACTGCAACGGGGGTCGGCAAGGCCGGCGCATAATCCCGCGAGTCCAGGATGGCGGACACCATGCAAGACCACCAGACCTACTCCGAGGCGGAACTGACCGCACTTGTCGCGGATTCGGAGTCCGACCTCGTCGAACGCAAGGCCGCATTCACGGGCGACGCGCCCAACGCGATCCGCCAGGCCATCTGCGCGTTCGCCAACGACCTACCCGGCCATGGTCGTCCGGGAGTGATCTTCATCGGCGTCCAGGACGACGGCGCGCCCAGCGGAATCGAGATCAACGACGCGCTTTTGCTCCGGCTTGCACAATGCCGATCCGACGGCAACATCCTGCCGCCTCCGACCATGACAGTGGCAAGGCACACATTGGCCGGGCGGGAAGTGGCCGTGCTGACGGTGATGCCGGCCGATGCCCCTCCAGTGCGCTACCGGGGGCGGATCTGGATCCGAGCGGGACCCTCTCGAGCCCTCGCATCCGCTCAGGACGAACGCATCCTCAATGAACGGCGTCGCCACGGCGACACACCCTACGATGCGCGGCCGGTGCGGGGCGCCACGATGGCGGACCTGGACCTGCCACGCTTCCAGTATCTGTACCTGCCCGCCGCCTTCGACCCAGACGTGCTCGCCGCCAACGACCGAACACTGGAGGAACGTCTCGCAGCCACCAAGATGATCGTCGCGGCAGACGAACCGACTCCCACCGTGCTCGGCATCTTGATGCTGAGCCCGAGGCCAACGCAGTTCTTGCCGGGTGCCTATGTGCAGTTCCTGCGTTTTGACGGCGACGAACGCCACGACCCCATCGAGGACAGCCTTCGATGCGACGCGCCGCTGCCGGACATCATTCGCGACCTCGACTCGACCCTGCGGGCGCACGTGCGGACGTCAGTGGAAATCGGTACGCACACAACGGAACTGCGTCGCGCCTCCTATGCGCTGCCGGCATTGCAGGAACTGGTGCGAAACGCCGTCATGCATCGCGCCTACGAAGGCACGCATACCCCGATCCACGTGAGCTGGTTTGCGAATCGGGTCGAGATCATCAGCCCCGGCGGCCCGTATGGCGATGTCTCGGTCGCCAACTTCGGCCAGCCGGGGATCGTCTCCTACCGCAACCCGAACCTCGCCGACGCGATGCGGGTGAGCGGCCTCGTCCAACGCTACGGTGTGGGCATCCCTCTCGCCCGGCAGGCACTGCGCGAAAACCAGCAATCGGAACCCGTGTTCGAGGTGGATGCCAGTCGCGTCCGCTGCACGGTGGCCATCCGGGAAGATTGGCGCCCGCGCCAGGGGAGCCCTCAGCGCGGGGGAGCGCGAGGGGCTTCCCCTCGCTAGAGGAGCTCTGCTTGACCCGGATTGTTCATGAATGCGCGTAGCGAGGGCGACGAGACGCCGCTGTGCCCCAGCGCCGGCCGGTGCTTCGCATCCGCTCGGCGGGCCGCAATGGGCGAGATTCCCTCTCCAGAAACTCCTCAGCCCGGCGCGGCATGCACCAACGTCGTTCGGGCGGCCATGATGAAGTCGTTGCGGTGCAGGCCGTGGATGGTGTGCGTCCACCAATGCACGGTGGCGGCACCCCACTCGATGGTGATTTCGGGGTGGTGGTCGGCTTCGTCGGCGAACTCGCCAACGCGGTTTGCAAATTCGAGTGCCGCCCTGAAGTTGGCCAAGGGGAAGCGGCGGCTGAGGCGGTCGATGCCGCCCGTGGTTTCGACCTTCCAGCCGGGCAGGCTGGCGAGCAAGTCTCGGGCTTCCTGCGCAGACACCTTCGGGCTGTTGGGGCGGCAGGCCACGCAGGTCTCGCTCGCTAACTCAAGCCCCTCAATCGTCGGCATCGGTCGCTCCTCTCCAGGCTAGCGGCGACGCTTTCTTAGTTCTTCCAGCGTTCTTTGCTGGGCGGTGGCGGCGGCTAGTTGGGCGGCGGCGGCGCCGTATTCGATTTCGGCGGCAGCGTTCTCCAAGGCGTTTTCGGCTTGGCGTTGGGCTTCCAGGGCGGCGGCTTCGTCGATGTCCTCTGCGCGCAGAGCGGTGTCGGCCAGGACGGTGACGATGCCGGGTTGGACCTCCAGATAGCCACCCGAGGCGTAGAAGACTTCCTCTTCGCCGTCGGTTTGGGTGAGGCGGACCACGCCGGGGAGGATGCCCGTCAGCAACGGCGTGTGACCCGGGAGGATGCCGAGTTCGCCCAAGGTGCCCTTGAGGGAGACCATGGTCACTTCGCCGGAAAAGATCTCCTGCTCGGCGCTGACGATGTGGCAGTGCATGGTGGTGGCCATTGCTTGGTTCCTCTGTCGCGGCCCGCCTACAGCGTCTTCGCCTTTTCGCGCGCGGCTTCGATGGTGCCGACCATGTAGAACGCCTGTTCCGGCATGTCGTCGCACTCGCCGTCGAGGATGGCCTTGAAGCTGCGCACGGTGTCTTCGCGGCTCACGTAGTCGCCGGGCTGGCCGGTGAACTGCTCGGCCACGAACATCGCCTGGCTGAAGAACTGCTGCATCTTGCGGGCGCGATAGACCAGCGCCTTGTCTTCCTCGGAGAGTTCGTCCATGCCGAGGATGGCGATGATGTCCTTCAGTTCCTGATAGCGCTGCAGCACCTGCTGCACGCCGCGAGCGACGCTGTAGTGGTCTTGGCCGACGATGTTCGGATCTAGCTGGCGGCTGCTGGAATCGAGCGGATCCACCGCGGGGTAGATGCCAAGGTCGGTGATGGCGCGGTTCAGGGTGATCGTCGAATCAAGGTGGGCGAACGTGGTGGCCGGCGACGGGTCCGTGAGGTCGTCCGCCGGCACGTAGATGGCCTGCACGGAGGTGATGGAGCCGGTCTTGGTGGTGGTGATGCGCTCTTGCAGGATGCCCATTTCCTCGGCCAGGTTCGGTTGGTAGCCCACCGCCGAAGGCATCCGGCCGAGCAGCGCCGACACCTCCGTTCCCGCCAGCGTGTAGCGGTAGATGTTGTCCACGAACAGCAGCACGTCGCGGCCTTCGTCGCGGAACTTCTCGGCGAGGGTGAGGCCCGTGAGACCCACGCGCAGGCGGTTGCCGGGGGGCTCGTTCATCTGGCCGAACACCAGCGAGAGCTTTTCGAGGACGCCGGCGTCCTGCATTTCGTAGTAGAAGTCGTTGCCTTCGCGGGTGCGCTCGCCGACCCCGGCAAAAACCGAGAGGCCGGAGTGCTCAATGGCGATGTTGCGGATGAGTTCCAGCATCGTCACCGTCTTGCCGACGCCGGCGCCGCCGAACAGGCCCACCTTGCCGCCGCGGGCGAACGGGCACATGAGGTCGATCACCTTCACGCCGGTTTCGAGCAGCTCGTTGCCGCCTCTCTGGTCTTCGTAGGCAGGCGCCTTGCGGTGGATGGGGAGCTTCTCGCGGGCGTTGATGGGGCCCTTCTCGTCGATGGCGTTGCCGAGGACGTCCATGATGCGGCCGAGGGTCTCCTCGCCCACCGGAATCGAGATCGGACCGCCGGTGTTGGACACCCCGAGGCCCCGCGACATCCCTTCGGACGATCCCATGGCGATGCAGCGCACCACCCCGTCGCCGAGCTGCTGCTGCACTTCCAGCGTGAGCCCGGTCTCGGTGACGCGCAACGCGTCATAGACCTTCGGCACCTCTTCCCGGTCGAACTCGACGTCGATGACCGCGCCGATAATCTGCACCACCTTGCCGCTTGACATGCTTGACCTCTCGAATGTGTCCGTGTGGGCGTCGCTTCGCGCCGCTTGCCGTCAGACCGCCGCGGCACCGCCGACGATCTCGGCGATTTCCTGCGTGATGGCTGCCTGGCGGACGTTGTTGTAGAGGAGATTGAGTTCCGTGACGATCTCGTCGGCGTTGTCGGTGGCGTTCTTCATCGCAATCATCCGCGCCGCCTGCTCGCAGGCCGTGTTCTCCACCACCGCTTGATACACCTGCGACTCGACGTAGCGCTGCACCAGTCCCTCGATGAGGGCGCGAGCGTCCGGCTCGTAGAGATAGTCCCAGGCGTGCTTGAACTCGTCGCCGTCGGCCGGGGACAGCGGCAGCAATTGGCGGATGAAGGGGCGCTGCGTCATGGTGTTGACAAACTCGTTGCCGGCGATGTCGAGGCGGTCGATGCGGCCTTGCTCGAAGGCATCGAACATCACCTTGACGCCGCCGATGAGGTCCGCCACTTCCGGCGTCTCGCCCACGTCTGCCACGGTCGCCGACACGGTGCCGCCCACCGAGCGGAAGAACTGCAGCGCCTTGTTGCCCACCAGGGCCATCTCGACTTCGACGCCGCGATCGCTCCAGGGCCGCATCTCGCGCAAGAGCAGCCGGAACAGGTTGACGTTGAGCCCGCCGCAGAGGCCGCGGTCGGTGGAGACGACGATGTAGCCGATGCGCTGCACGTCGCGCTCGTCCATGTAGGTGTGGCGGTGTTCGGGACGGGCGTTGGCGAGATGACCGATCACCTCGGCGATGCGGCGCGAATAGGGGCGGCCTTCGCGCATCTTGTCCTGGGTGCGACGCATCCGGCTCGCCGCCACCATCTGCATGGCGCGGGTGCTCTTCTGCGTCGTCTGGACGCTGCCGATCTTCTTCTTGATTTCCTGGCCTGCCGCCATGCTCTTGCTTCCGCCGTTGTCTTTGCCGTTCCCGAAAGGCCGGTGCCGCGCTACTCGTAGGTGTGGCCCTTCTTGAACTCCTCGATGGCGCTGCTCATGTACTCGACGATCTCGTCGCTGTGGTCGCCCGTGGCGTTGATGTTCGCCATCCACTCGGCGTGCTCGGCGTTCATGTAGGCGAGCAGATCCCGCTCGAAGTCGAGCACGTGCTCCACCGGCACGTCTTCCAGATAGCCTTCCGACGCGGCGAAGAGCGCAAGCCCCATCTCCGCCACGGACATGGGCGAGTACTGGTTCTGCTTCATCAACTCTTCGACCCGGGCGCCGTGGTCGAGCTGGCGGCGGGTGGCTTCGTCGAGGTCCGACGCGAACTGCGAGAACGCCGCGAGTTCACGGTATTGCGCGAGGGCCAGCTTGATGCCGCCGGAGATCTTCTTGATGAACGGCACCTGCGCCGAGCCGCCGACGCGGGAGACCGAGATGCCCGGGCTCATGGCCGGGCGGATGCCCGAGTTGAAGCGGTCGAGTTCCAGGAAAATCTGGCCGTCGGTGATGGAAATCACGTTGGTGGGCACGAAGGCGGACATGTCGCCAGCCTGCGTCTCGATGATGGGAAGCGCCGTGAGCGAGCCGGTCTGCCCCTTCACTTCGCCACCCGTCTGTTGCTCGACGTATTCCGCGTTCACCCTGGAGGCGCGTTCGAGCAGGCGGGAGTGCAGGTAGAAGACATCGCCCGGATACGCCTCGCGCCCCGGCGGGCGCCGCAGCAGCAGGGAGATTTGCCGGTATGCCCAGGCCTGCTTGGTGAGGTCGTCGTAGATGATGAGGGCGTCTTCGCCGTGGTCGCGGAAGAACTCGCCCATGGCGCAGCCGGAGTAGGGCGAGATGTACTGCATCGGCGCCGGCTCGGAGGCCGAGGCGGCGACGACGATGGTGTGTTCCATGGCGCCGTTCTCCTCGAACGTGCGCACGATGTTGGCGATGGTGGACATCTTTTGGCCGATGGCGACGTAGATGCACTTGATGCCGGTGCCCTTCTGGTTGATCACCGCGTCCACCGCGATGGCCGTCTTGCCGATCTGCCGGTCGCCGATGATGAGTTCGCGCTGGCCGCGGCCGATGGGCACCATGGAGTCGATGCACTTGATGCCCATCTGCACCGGCTGATCCACCGACTGCCGGGCGATGACGCCGGGCGCGACCTTCTCGATGGGCGCGGTTTCGGTGGCGCCGAGGGGGCCCTTTCCGTCCACGGGTTCGCCCAGGGCGTTGACGACGCGGCCGAGCAGTTCGCGCCCCACCGGCACTTCGAGAATGCGCTTGGTGCAGCGTGCCGTCATGCCCTCCGAGAGGTTCTCGTAGTCGCCGAGCACCACCACGCCCACCGAGTCGCGCTCGAGGTTGAGCGCCATGCCGGTGACGACTCCGCCGCCCTCGGTGCCGGGGAATTCGATCATCTCGCCGTATTGCGCTTCGGCGAGGCCGTGAACGCGGACGATGCCGTCGGACACGCTAACGATGGTGCCCTCGTTCTGCGCCTGCGCCGTGACATCCAGATTGTGGATGCGGCTCTTGATGATGTCGCTGATTTCCGAAGGATTCAGTTGCTGCATGGTCGTTGTGCCCTGTCCTTGCGCCTGCCCGCTACCCGCCGGCAAGCGTCATGTTCTGAGGAGCGTCTCGGTGAGCCTGGCGATGCGGCCGCGCACGCTGCCGTCGATCACGGTGTCGCCGGCGCGAATGACCGCGCCGCCGACGACGTTCTCGTCCACTCTCGTCTCCACTTCGATCTCTTGGCCGAAGCGTTGCGTGAGACCCTGAACGAAGCCCGCGAGCTGGCTTTCGGTGAGTTCCACGGCGCTGACGATCTCCACGTCCAAGGTGCGTTCCGCCGCGGCCTTCAGCGCTTCGAACTGGCTCGCGATTTCGCCCATGATGTCGAGTCGCTTGTTGTCTGCCAGCACATGCACGAAGCGGCGGGCATCCGTGCGGAGTTCATCGCCAAGCAGGTCGATGATCCGTTGCGCCTTGGCCGGCCCCGACAGCGACGGCGAGGCAATGAAGTCCTGCACCTCGTCCACCTCGGCGGCCGCAGCCAGACTCGCAAGCTGACGCGACCATTGGTCGAGCCGATCCGCCTCGCGGGCGATGTCGAACGCCGCCCCGGCGTAGGGGCGGGCAAGGGTCGCCGTCTCTGCCACCTAGAGCTCCGTCGCCAGCTTGTCGAGCAGGGCGTCGTGCCGGGAGCGATCGAGGTCCGCCAAAACGATGCGCGAGGCGCCGGCAATGGCGAGTTCGGCCACGCGGCCGCGCAACGCTTCGCGGGCGCGGTTCATCTCCTGCTCGATGTCCGCTTGCGCGGCTTCCAAGATGCGTTCGCGTTCGGCCTGCGCCACGGACTTCGCTTCCTCCACCATTTCGGCGGCTTGGCTGCGAGCCTGCTCAACGATCTGGCGCGCTTCGGCGCGGGCGCCGCTCAGGTGCTCTTCGGCGCGGGCCTCTGCGTGCTCGAGGTCGCGCTGTGCCTTGTCCGCCGCCTCCAGCCCGTCTGCGATGGTCTTCTGCCGTTCCCGCATGGCGGAAATCAACACCGGCCAGATGAACTTCCAGCAGGTCCAGACGAACACGGCGAAGGCCAGCGTCTGGCCGATCAGCGTCGCCGTGATGTTCATGTCGTCTCCTCCCGAGGCTTGGGTGCCGCCATGTCGGCGGCAAGGAAAAAGAGGTGCCTTGCGTCAGGCAACCACGAACATCACGTACAGCGCGACGCCGACGCCGATGATCGGCACTGCGTCCACGAGGCCCAAGATGATGAAGAGCTGGGTCCTGAGGGTCGGCAAGAGTTCCGGCTGGCGAGCGACGCCTTCCATGAACTTGCCGCCGAGCAGGCCGACGCCGATGGCGGCGCCGACGGCGCCAAGGCCGATCATCAGGCCGGCGCCAATGTACAAGAGAACTGACATCTCCACGGTTCGCTTAACTCCTTTGGGGTCTTTGGGGTCTCTGGGGTTGAGAGTGGATCGGAAGCTGCTGGTCGGGACCGCGCGAAGCGAAGCAGCCGCGCGTCGAAACGATCGGCAACGCACCAGTTTCGCTCAGCGAAACTGCCGACGCGCCCATGGGCGCGCCATTAATGGTCCTCCTCGGTGTCGTGCGCCTGGGCGAGGTACACCACCGTGAGGACGGCGAAGATGAACGCCTGCAGGGTGATGATGAGGACGTGGAACATGGCCCAGGCCCATTGCAGCGCGGCGCCGAAGACGCCGATGACGATGCCGCCATACATGAGGGCGATGAGGATGAAAATCATCTCGCCGGCGTAGAGGTTGCCAAAGAGGCGCAGGCCCAGCGAAACGGGCTTGGCGATCAGCGTGACGCCTTCGAGAATCAGGTTGATCGGCGCGAGGATCACAAGCAGCAGCCCCCGCACCACCGGGTTGCCGCCCTTGGGGGCTTCGAACGGGTGGCAGAGGAGCTCTTTCAAGAAACCGCCGACGCCCTTCACCTTGATGCTGTAGAAGATCACGAGGATGAAGACTGCCAGCGCCATGCCGAGGGTGATGTTGGGATCTGTGGAGGGCACCACTTTCATGAATTCGACGCCCATGAGCTTGGCGGCTTCGGGAATCCAGTCCACCGGCACCAGGTCCATGAGGTTCATCAGAAACACCCAGACGAAGATGGTGAGCGCCATGGGTGCGACAAGGTCATTGCGATGCTGGAAGATGCTCGACACGGTGTCGTCGATGAAGTCGACGATCATCTCGACGGCGTTCTGCAAGCCGCCCGGGACACCGGCCGTGGCTCGACGGGCGGCGATGCCGAAGACGACGCAGAAAACCGCGCCCAAGGCCACCGCCCACGCCATGGAATCGACGTTGATCGACCAGAAGCCCATCGCTGCCGCCTGCTCGGCGTTCTCGGCGAAGCCCCACGTTCCGTCCGCATGCTGGCCGTAGGTGAGGTTCGTGAGGTGGTGCTTGATGTAGTCGCCGCTCGATTCGGCCATATTGCGTCTTGCGCCTTGCGCTCCTGATCAAACCCCGGCTTGCGGAGTCATCCTCTTTGCTTGCGAGGGGAGGCCCCTCATTCGCCCGCTCTGTCCACCAGCGCTGGCGCGAGCAATTGCCCCACCAACGCCGCGACGAATCCGCCGAGGAACGCCGCTTCCTGCACCCCGACCAAAAATCCCGCCACCGCGAGAGCAGAGGTCAGCGCCACCTTGACGAACCAGCGCGCCAGCAGGCCAAACGCCTGTGCCGCCCGGTTGGTGCGCGCTACCGTCCATGCGAACCAAGCTTGGGGCAACACCACCGCCGCCCCGCCGAGCATCGCGCTTGCTGCGCCGTAACCGGCCATCCCTGTCGAAGCGACCGCCGCAACGACGGCAGCCACCCCGGTCAGCCCTGCCTGGGCGAGCACCACCAGCCAAGGCGCTTGCACTACCCGAAGGACCCGGCACCAACCATCCCCTGCGCGACCTCGCCCTTGTCAAGCGCGCGCCAGCAGAGGATCCATGTGAACGAAGTTCGGTAGATCAGGCCGAACCGGTGTGCGAAGCGGCGCGCATTATACGGACGGGCATTGGATGCTTCAACGCTTGGATCTCGAGTTGTTTCGGCACGGCGCATGCCTTGGGACGCGCCCACAGACGGGAGCGGCAAGAGGAAGTCGCTCGGTGCAGTGGCATGTTCGCCATGCAGGCCACTGTCACGGCACGGCACGAGCGTCGCGCGCGTGCGGGGAGCGCGTCCGGCTCCGGGAGAAGCTTCCCCCCTTTGGCGAGCGTCGCGCGCGTGCGGGGAGCGCTTACCGACCGCGGCGCAGGTGCTTCAGGATGCCGTCCAGTTCGTCCATGCTGGCGTAGCGGATCACGACCCGGCCGGCGCCGGTGCGCTGGTTGAAGCCGATGGACACCGGGGCGCCCAAGTGCTCGCCCAGTTCGCGCTCGAGGCGGCGGGTGTCTGGATCGGTTTGCGATTTCGCCTTCGGTGTGCGCCTGTCGCGTTCGTCCCCCAGAAGGCGCCGCACCAGGGCCTCGGTTGCGCGCACCGTCAGCTGGTGCGAGATCACCTGGGCCGCGACGCTGGCCTGGCTGGCGTTCGGCAAGGACAGCAACGCCCGCGCATGGCCCATCTCCAGGCTGCCGGCGAGCAACAGCTCACGCGCTTCGGGGGTCAGCTTGAGCAGGCGCAGGAGATTGGCGACTGCGGTGCGCGACTTGCCCACCGCGTCGGCAACCTCCTGCTGCGTCAGCGAATGCTCTTCGATCAGGCGCTTGAGCCCCTCTGCTTCCTCCAGCGCGTTCAGGTCCTCGCGCTGGATGTTCTCTATGAGTGCCACCGCCATGGCGTCGCGGTCGCTGATGCTGCGCACCACCGCCGGGATGGTTTCGAGGCCGGCAAGCTGCGCCGCTCGCCAGCGCCGTTCGCCGGCGACGATCTCGTAGCCGCCGGACTCGCGCGGCCGGACGATGATGGGCTCGATCACGCCCTGGGCGCGAATCGACTGCGCGAGTTCCTCGAGAGCGTTCTCGTCAACCGCGCGGCGCGGCTGGTGCAGACCCGAATACACCGTGTCGAGGGGCAGGTTGGGGTAGAGGCCGGAGCCAGCTTCCCGCGGCGTGGCGGCTGGCACGCTTCCCTCCGCCCCTTCCAGGCGCGTGCTGAGCAGCGCTTCAAGACCGCGATTCAGGCCGCGACGGCGAACCACGGGCTTCTCCGGCGGAGCCTTCACGACGCCTCCTGCAGGTTGCCGCCTTCGTGCCGACGCCGCATTTCCGCGGCCAGGGCGAGATAGGCCACCGCGCCGCGACAGTGGCGGTCGTAGAGGATGGCTGGCAGGCCATGACTCGGCGCCTCCGCCAGTCGCACGTTGCGCGGGATGATGGTGCGATACACGCTGTCGCCAAAATACTCGATGAGCTGGCGCGAAACGTCGCGGGTGAGGCTGTTGCGGGGGTCGTACATCGTTCGCAGGATGCCCTCTATCGCAAGCCCCGCATTGCCGCTTTGGCGCACGCCTTCGATGGTGTCGAGCAGGGCGGAAAGCCCTTCGAGAGCGTAATACTCGCATTGCATCGGGATCAGCACCGCGTCGGCGGCCATGAGGGCGTTCAGCGTCAACAGGCTCAGGGATGGCGGACAGTCGATCAGCACATAGTCGAAGGGTTCCGCGCTGGCGTCGAGACGCTCCCGCAACCTGTGCCCACGCTGCTCCTTCTCGTGCAGGCGGACTTCCGCGGCGGTGAGGTCGCCGTTGGCTGGCACGAGGTGGAAGCCGGTGGCGCATTCGCGGTACACGTCTGCGTCCCCGGCGCCATCCATGAGCCATTCGTAGGCGCCGGTATCGAGCGCGTTCTTGTCAACCCCTGCGCCCATGGTGGCGTTGCCCTGAGGGTCCATGTCCACCAGCAGGGTGCGGGCACCGGTCAATGTGAGCGAGGCGGCGAGGTTGACGCTGGTGGTGGTCTTGCCGACGCCGCCCTTCTGATTCGCCACGGCGATGCGGCGGGCGCGGGCAGGGGCTGGGCGTGACGGAGCGGCGTGCAGGTCGGTCATGGGCCAGCGTCCGGGCAAGGGTCCCGGGCGACGGCGGCGATGTGCGATTGGCCGGCGTGGATTGCCTCGACGATGCGTCCGCCTGGGAACGAGGAGGACGCGAGAGGTCGCCCGGCCTGAAAGAGAGCCATGCCGTCGGGCCGCAGCAGACGCCGCAACAGCGGCCACGCCCGCGGTGGCGGCGCCACGGCACGTGCCGTGGCGACGTGGAACGTGCCCGGCGCGAGCGTGTCGGCGTCGGCGATGCAGACCGTCGCGTTGGCGAGCCCGAGCTCGATCACCGCCTGACGCAGGAAGCGCCCCTTCACGTCGCTGCGCTCCACCAGCGTGACATGAATGTCGGGGTGCGCTATCGCAAGCGGCATGCCTGGAAACCCCGCGCCCGAACCTACGTCCACGAGCCGCCAGCGGCAGCCGTTCTCCGGCAAGACCTCCGGCAGGGGCGGTGCCCGAAGGAACGGCGAGAGCGACAGGCTGTCCTGGATGTGCCGGCTCTCCAGCTTGTTCAGGTCGCGAGGGCCGACGAGGTTGCGAACCTTGCCCCAACGCCGGACCAAGGCGGCGTGCTGGGCCAGCAGTTCTTGAATTGAGCTGCAGGGGAGAGCCTGCGGGGATGCCAGCGCCACTAGGCCCGCCTCGCCTGGTCGCCGGCAGCGACCCCAACCTCGGCATGGCGGCGTGAATGCACCCGCAGCAGCGACAGCGCCGCCGGGGTGATGCCGGGAACCCGTGATGCCTGCGCCACCGTGGCTGGCAGCCGTTCCCGCAGGCGTTCGCGCACCTCGTTCGACAGTCCTGCCACCGAGGCGTAGTCGAAGTCCGGCGGCAGCGCCGCGCTGGCGTCGAAGCGGCTCTGTTCGATCTCTTCGTCCTGACGGCGGATGTAGCCCTCGTACTTGGCCTCGATCTCCACCTGCGCGAGCGCCGCCTCGTCTGCCTGCACGCCGGCGTCGAGCAGCGTGGCGGCGGTGACGCCCGGTCGCTTCAGGAGATCGAGCAGCGTCGCGTCCTTCGCCACGGTTTCGCCGCTGCCTCCTTCGAGGGCATGCGCAAGGTCGCTGCCCGGACGCACCCGTGCCCCGAGAAGCTCGTCGCGCAGGCGGCCGACGGCCTCGCGCCGATCGTTGAATGCCTGCCAGCGCGCGTCTTCCACGACGCCGAGTTCGCGCCCGACGGGCGTAAGGCGGAAGTCGGCATTGTCCTGGCGCAGCCGCAATCGGTATTCGGCGCGGCTGGTGAACATGCGATACGGCTCGCTGGCGCCTTGGTTGATGAGATCGTCCACCAGGACGCCAATGTAGGCCTCGTGCCGCGCTGGGCACCACGCTGGCTCGGCGGCTGCGGCTCGGGCGGCATTGATGCCGGCGAGCAGCCCTTGTGCCGCGGCCTCTTCATAGCCGGTGGTGCCGTTGATCTGTCCGGCGAAGTAGAGCCCTTCGATCACCCGGGTCTCCAGCGACGGCGCCAGGTCGAGGGGATCGAAGAAGTCGTACTCGATGGCGTAGCCGGGCCGGGTGATCCTCGCGTTCTCGAAACCGCGAATGCTGCGCACGGCACGAAGCTGCACGTCGAACGGCAGGCTGGTGGAGATGCCGTTCGGATAAAGCTCGGGCGTATCAAGCCCTTCCGGCTCGACGAACACCTGATGCGTCTCCCGCTCCGCAAAGCGCACCACCTTGTCCTCGATGGAGGGGCAGTAGCGCGGCCCAACGCCTTCGATGGCGCCGCTGAACATGGGCGAACGGTCAAGCGCCGCGCGGATGATCTCATGCGTGGCGGGATTCGTGTGCGTGATGTGACACGGCACCTGTCGCGGATGGTCGTCGAGGGTCGTCAGGAAGGACAGCGTCGGGCGCGGCTCGGCACTCGGCTGCACTTCCATGACCGAGAAATCGACACTGCGACCGTCGATGCGCGGCGGGGTGCCGGTCTTCAGCCTTCCCACCCGCAGCGGCAGTTGCCGCAGGCGCCCGGCGAGCCGGTTCGACGGCGCATCGCCGGCACGTCCGCCCGGCGTCGTTTCGAGGCCGACGTGAATGCGTCCGCCCAAGAACGTGCCGGTCGCCAGCACGACGCACGTCGTCGCAAACCGAAGCCCCATGGCCGTATCGACGCCCCGCGCCCGGTCGCCTTCCACCCACAGATCCACCACCGGCTGCTGGAACAGCGACAGGTTCTCCTGCGATTCCACAATGCGACGCACTTCGCCGCGATACAAGCTGCGATCCGCCTGTGCGCGGGTGGCGCGAACCGCCGCGCCCTTGCTTTCGTTGAGCGTGCGGAACTGAATGCCGGCGCGATCGCCAGCGACGGCCATGGCGCCGCCCAAGGCGTCCACCTCCCGCACAAGATGCGATTTGCCGATGCCGCCAATGGCCGGGTTGCAGGACATCTGACCGATGGACTCGATGCTCTGCGTCAACAGCAGCGTCGCAGCCCCCACCCGCGCACTGGCAAGCGCCGCCTCGACACCGGCATGGCCGCCGCCAACAACGATGACATCGAACCGTTCCGGGTGAATGATCACGCTCGTCCGTCCCGCCAAGCCCCGCAAGCGAACCGGCAACTATAACGGCGCTCGGGGCGTTGGCTTGCACACCCAAGTCTCCGGGTAGTGTCTGGCGCCGTCCTCCGGGGGGAGGGCGGGACGCCCTCCCCTCCCTATGGAGAGTGGTCCCGGCAGGCAAGTCGACGCAGTCGCCGGTTGCGAACGGCCATGCGCCACGTCAGGCAAATTCAAGGTGAGACACTACCAGTCTCCGGCTCCGGCCTCGCAATCGAAGTGGTGAGCGGAAGCGAAGGAAGGCCGGCAGTTGTGCAGCAAAAACGCCGCCGCGCCCCATTTGGGGCACGCCGGGTGCTCGATTGGTGGCTGCGCCGACCCAGCGCCACAAGAACCGTTGCCTTTCGGCAACGCTTCCTGCCCCAGCCCAAGCCGTCCTGTCACCCTGTCGGCATTCGGCCAGCTTGCGCCGTCCGAAGTCCGACAGGCTGCTAGGCGTCACTTCCCGATGCAGAAGGCGCTGAAGATGTCTCCGAGGAGTTCGTCCGAGGTGGTGATGCCGACGATTCTGCCCAGGGCCTCGTGGGCGAGGCGCAGCTCTTCCGCGGCGAGTTCGCCGGTGCCTTCTTCGGCGCGCAGCAGGGCTCGCTGGGCACAGTCTCGCGCCGCATCGAGCGCTTGGAGGTGGCGGCGGCGAGCCAGGTAAGCGCCTTCCGCCGGGGCGATTCCGGCGATCTCGGCAATGCGACGTTTCAGGTCTTCGATGCCGGCGCCCGTGAGGGCGGACAGGCAAACGGCCTCGCCGGCTTCGCCGGCGGGCTGGCCGGTCAGGTCGATCTTGTTGACGACGGGAATCGTCGTGGCGGTGGCGGACGCCGACGGGTCGAGGGTGGCGTCCGGCTCCTCCGGCGATGCGCTCGCGTCCGTCACCGCCAGCACCAGGTCGGCGCGGGCAATGGCGTTGCGGGCGCGGCCGATGCCGATGGTTTCCACATCGTCGTTCGTCTGCCGCAATCCCGCGGTGTCGGTGAGCCGAACCGGGATGCCCTGCACTTCGACCTGCGCCTGCACCACGTCGCGGGTGGTTCCCGGCGTTGGCGTGACGATGGCCCGGTCTTCGGCTGCGAGGCGATTGAGAAGACTGGACTTGCCGACGTTGGGCGCGCCCGCGATGACGACATCGAGGCCGTCGCGCAACACCTGCCCGCGACCCGACTCCAGGAGCAGCTCCTCCAAGCCCTCGAGCACAGCGTCAAGCCGGGCACGCAGCTCGGCATCGGCGAGGAAGTCGATTTCCTCTTCGGCGAAGTCGATGGCGGCTTCCACATGCACTCGCGCTTCGCGCACACGCCCGTCCAGGGCGAGGACTCGTGTCGAGAATTCACCGGCGAGGGAGCGCATCGCCGCTTGCGCCGCGCGCCGCGAAGCACTGTCGATCAGGTCGGCAACCGCCTCCGCCTGGGCAAGGTCGATGCGCTTGTTGAGGAAGGCCCGTTCGGTGAATTCGCCGGGCTTTGCCAGCCGAGCGCCGAGTTCGATCATGCGCTCGAGCAGCCGCTCCATCACCACTTGGCCGCCGTGACCCTGAAACTCGGCCACGTCCTCGCCGGTGAAGGAGTCTGGCGCGGGGAAGAAAAGGCAAATGCCGCTGTCGATGGGGTGTTCGTCGGCGTCTAGGAAGTCGGCATGCACGGCGCGGCGAGGGGGAATGGGTCGCTGCGCCACGGCCCGCACCAACGCCGCCAAATCGCTGCCGGAAACGCGGACGATGCCGATGCCGCCGCGTCCGGGCGCGGTGGCTATGGCGGCAATGGTGTCGCGTTTCATCATGCGCCTTCTCGAAGGGAGGGTGTCCCGCCGACGTGCCCGAAGGCCCCCCCATGCACGCCTTCAGGCACGTCCCCATGAAGCACGAAAATTGAATTTTTTCAAACTCTTATCGGAGTCTAGAGGACGCGCCCCTCAGCCGCTGCGAACGGCCCGATCAGGCTGCGGCTTCGCGGTCTGCCTGGCGGGTGACGTGCCACTGCTGTGCCAGCGAGAGCAGGTTGTTGGCGAGCCAGTAAAGCACCAGGCCAGCGGGGAAGAACAGGGAGAAGGCAGTGAACAGGAACGGCATCATCTTCATCATGCGCGCCTGCATGGGATCGGGCATGGGTGGATTCAGCATCTGCATCAGGTACATCGAGCCGCCCATCAGAATGGGCAGGACGAAGAACGGATCCATCACCGACAGATCCTCGATCCAGAAGAAGAACGGCGCTTGCCGCAGCTCCACGCTTTCGTAGAGCACCCAGTAGAGCGCGAAGAACACCGGCATCTGCAGCAGCATCGGCAGGCAGCCACCGAAGGGGTTGGCGCCCTCGCGCCGGTAGAGTTCCATCATCTCCGCGGACAGCTTGCGGCGGTCATCGGCGTGGCGCTCCTGCAGGCGCTTGAGCTGCGGCGCCACGCGACGCATCTTTGCGCCGGAGCGATAGGCGATGGCGGAAAGCGGATACAGCACCAGCTTGATGGCGAGAGTCAGGAGCAGGATGGCGACTCCCCAGTTGGTCACCCAGGACTGGATGTAGGCCAGCACCTGGAAGAGCGGCACCGCCAGCCACCACAGGATGCCGTAGTCCACCGTGAGGCTCAGGTTCTCGGCGATGGCTTCAAGGCGATCCTGGTCCTTCGGCCCGGCATAGAGCCTGGCGGACACCACATGCGTCGTCCCAGGCGCGACGCGGAACTCCGGCGCAACGTAGCCGAAGGCATAGAGCGGACGACCAACCACGCCGAGCCTGCGCCCCGTGTAGGCGTTGAGGTCTTCGGGGTTGGCGACCCAGGCGACGACGAAGTAGTGCTGAAGCATGGCAACCCAGCCGCCCGTGACATCCGCCCGGAACTCGCTGTCATCCACATCGTCGAAATCGACCTTGTTGTAACGATCCTCCGGGGTCGTCAGCGCCGCGCCGACGTAGGGGCGGGGGCCCATCTGGAACCCTTCTTCCTCCGGGGTTGAGTCGTCGCGCTTGAGCTGGGCGAACAGGCGTGCCCGCACATCCGCTTCGCTGCCGTTGCGAATCTCGTGCTCCACGTCCAAGGCGTAGCTGTCGGTCTCAAACCGAAAGCGCTTGATTACCTCGACGCCGGCGGCGGTCTCGTACCGGAGCTCCACGGCCAGATCGCCCTCGTCCAGGTGGTACTCGCCGCGCGAAGTGGTGTAGAGCGGCCGCTCGCCGCTGCTGTCCACGCCATCCGGGCCGATCAGGCCGCTTTGGGCGACATAGGTGTGGGCGGCGTCCTGGGCCAGGAGGCGGAACGGCGTCGCGTTTTCGGTGCTTCGCGGATACTTCGGCAGCGCCAGGGCGACCACATCGCCGCCGAGACGGTCGATGGTCAGCTGCAGTTCCGGCGTCGTCACGTGGACGAGGCGGGGCGCCGTGCCCTCGGGCACCTCCGGCGCCGGTTCCTCCACCGCCGCCGGCACAGAGGCCGCACCGATGGAGGCGTCGGGAAGGTCGGCTGCCGGAACCGGCGGCGCATCGTTGGTTGCAACCGGAGCCTCCGGCTCGACTGGCCCGGCCTCCGAACCGATCCCGTAGTCCTCGTTCCAGGCCAGGAGCAGCAGGTAGCTGATGGCGGCCAGCGCCACCATCAAGGCAATGCGGCGAACCTCTGGCGAGAACATCACCGCGGCGCCTGCCGCTCTGGCACAGGGTCCACCCCGCCCGGATGCCACGGATGACAGCGACCGAGGCGACGAAGGGCCAGCCAGGCGCCGCGCGCCGCGCCGAAGCGCTGCACCGCTTCGAGCGCATAGACAGAACAGGTGGGGTGGAAGCGGCAGTGCATCCCGAAAAAGGGACTCAAGGCAAGCCGATAGACGCGGACAAGGGCGATCAGGCAGAGGGCCGGCAGGCTGGGTTTGGGCCGGGGCGACGAAACAGTATCGCTTGCACCGGTCGCGCCCGGATCAGCCGGAAATTCCGCCGTGCCTTGCGGTGCCACGGCGGGCGAGACGTCCTCGCGCCGGAAACGTCCCTTCGACGGCATCAGGGCGATCCCCACGCGCCGAGGCGTTGCCAGAGCGCGTTCAGCGGCTCGCGCGGCAAGGTTTCGCGAATGTCCGGCACCGGCGTTGCCAGGCGAACCACCACGTCCACAGCCGGCAGGTCTTTCATTGCCAGGCGAAACGTCTCGCGAATGCAGCGCTTGACGCGGTTGCGATCCACCGATTGCCGCATCACCCGCTTGGCGACCACGAGACCGAGGCGGGCGAAACCGACCCGGTTTCTGCGCGCGGCCAGGCGAAAGGGACCACTTGCCATCCGCACATGGGGCACCTTCAGCACGGCGTCGAACTGCTCACGCGCCAGCAGGCGACGCTGGCGTCCGAAACGCCTGTCAGTCATGAACGTGTGCGCGGATGTCAGACCGCCAGACGCTTGCGTCCCTTGGCCCGCCGTGCGTTGAGGACCCGGCGTCCTGCCCGTGTCGCCATGCGACTGCGGAAGCCGTGCGTGCGCTTGCGCTTGACGACGCTCGGCTGAAAGGTTCGTTTCATGCGCCGCTCCACGGGCTAGCTGGGAAAGGCGCGCGATTCTAGGGAGCGATGCCCAAGGGGTCAACGACCGTGCCGCAATGGCCGCTGGGGTAGGGTGGGTGCGAACACCGACCCCCCGATTTCTTCAATTACTTTTCTCCTAGGATGAAGGATTGTCGTTGTTGTAGGAAATGTCCCACGGTGGATGGGGCAGATAACTTACCGGTTTCGTGGCGGTTTCCTTACAGGGAAAGCCGGGCGCAACGCGTCGCGGAACCTCTTGGCAGGTGGGGGACAAGCTGCGCATCGACGTTGCGTCGCCAAAGCAGGCACCGCCAATGCTTCGGTTATTCACGGCTTATTCACATTCCGCGATCTTCGCAGAGTCGCTCGCGAGCGAATGCAAGCGTTTGATCGGGATGCCGATTCCAAAAGATCGTCGAGACTGTTGGCGCCGGCAATGGAAATCGGGGCGTTTGTGACAGTACGATTTGCGGCGAGCATCCGCTTGACGCCATGAGGAAGGAGCCGCTGCGGCGGCTTCGGCGAGGCAAGGCGCGCAAACGAAACTAAAGACGCGTCGCCAGCGGAACTCGAGGGGCCAGCGCCAGGAAAGAGGGAGGCAAGGTTGGAGCCCGCGCATGTTTGGAGCGAGTGCAGCGCAAGACTGCAGGACGAACTCCCGTCGGAGGAGTTCACTTCATGGATCGGCCCGCTCCAGGCGGGCCTTCGGGATGGGGTTTTGGTCGTTTTGGCGCCCAATACCTATGTTCTTGATTGGGTTAGCAAAAGCTACCGCAACCAGATCGCAGGAATCGTCGAGGGCATGGGCGCTGACAGTGGCGTTGATCGCATCGAGTTCGAGGTAGGCGAACTCGATGCCAGGTCGCCGGCGGCGCCGCTGAAGGCGGGCCGTCGGGACACGCCTCGGCGTCGCCATAGCCGCTATAGCGGCTCGGATCTCAACCCCGGCTATAACTTCGATTCGTTCGTGGTGGGGAAGAACAACCGCATCGCGGCGGCGGCGGCACGGCATGTGGCCGAAGCGCACGGGGAGTCGTACAGTCCGCTGCTGCTTTATGGGGACGTGGGACTCGGCAAGACGCACCTGATGCAGGCGGTGGGCAAGGAAATCATGCTGCGCCGTCCGGATGTGATGGTGCGCTACCTCACCTCGCACCGATTCGTCAACGACATGGTGGAGGCGCTCAAGCGCGGCTCCATGGGCGAGATGACGAATGGCTACCGCGAGGTGGGTGTGTTGCTCATTGACGACATTCAGTTCTTCGGCGAGAAGATGCGCTCGCAGGAGGAGTTCTTCCACGTATTCAATTCGTTGCAGGAGAGCGGCAGCCAGATCGTGTTGACCAGCGACCGCTACCCCTCGGAGATCGAGGGCCTGGAGGAGCGGCTGAAGTCGCGCTTCGCCGGTGGCATGACGGCGGAGATGGGACATCCGGATATCGAGACCCGGGCCGCGATTCTTTGCAAGAAGGCGGAGCACTCTGGTGTCTCCCTGAGCAAGGACGTGGCGTTCTATGTGGCGGAGCGCATCCGCTCAAACGTGCGCGAGCTTGAAGGCGCCTTGCATCGCGTGATCGCCAACGGCACGCCGGTGACGCGGGAGACCGTGGACGACGCCTTGGGAGACCTGTTTGCGCGGCGGGTGAGACAGCTTTCGGTGGAGGAGATTCAGAAGGTGGTCGCCACCTACTACAACCTCAAGCGCTCGGACCTGCTGGCGCCGCGGCGCACGCGGACGGTGGCGCGACCGAGGCAGATCGCCATGTATCTGGCGCGGGAGTTCACCAACCATTCGCTGCTGGAGATCGGCACGCAGTTTAACGGCCGCGACCATTCGACGGTGCTGCACGCCTGCCGTCGCGTGGCGGATCTGCGCAAGGAGTTCGCGGACGTGGACGAGGACTGCGCCAACCTCATCCGGCGATTGTCGAAATAGGGAGCGCGGGGAACCTGCAGCAGAGGATGTTCGTCCGAAGGGCTCGGGAGTTGTCCAGCAAGAGGCGACGCATGCATGGCCCTTGTTGTGGGTTTGCTGTGGCTCCGAGTAGCCTTCGGGTTCGGCCTCGCCTGGAGGTCGATGTGGAAGGGCGGGGATCGAAGGCGGGTCGCCTTGCGCCGCGTCGGAAAGGAACGCGTCGGAAAGGAAGGGATTGGTAGGCAATGAAGTTCACCACGACTCGAGACACCCTGCTGAAGCCTTTGCAGCTCGTGACCGGCGTGGTCGAACGCCGGCAGACGCTGCCGGTGCTGCAGAACATCCTTGTCTCCGTTGACGAAAACGGCCTGTCGTTGCGCGGCACCGACATGGAAGTGGAGATGGTGGCGCAGGCAAGCGAGGGCGTGACGGTGTCGCGTCCGGGGCAGACGACCGTTTCCGCCCGCAAGCTGGTGGACATCTGGCGGGCGTTGCCGGACGGCGCGGAGGTGTCGCTCGAAGTCCGCGACGACCGTGCGGTGGTGCGTTCGGGACGCAGCCGGTTCACGCTCTCGACGCTGCCGGCGAGCGACTTCCCAAGCCTCGACACCACCGCCGCGGACACCGAATTCGACATCGCCCGCGGCGACATGCAGCGCCTGGTGCGGCAGACCAGCTTTGCCATGGCGCAGCAAGACGTTCGCTTCTACCTCAATGGCATGTTGCTGGAGGTGACCGACCAGCACATCCGCAGCGTTGCCACCGATGCATACCGACTGGCGATGTGTACGCTGGATCAGGGCGTGGCGAACGTCGAGCGCATCCGTGCCGTGGTGCCGCGCAAGGGCGTTCTGGAACTCGCCCGCATGGTGGCGGACAACGACGAGGACGTGCATTGCGCCATCGGCAAGAACTATCTGCGGGCGCGGCAGGGACCTTACACCCTCGGCACCAGACTCCTGGACGCCACCTATCCCGACTACGAGAACGTGATCCCGCCGATGCCGGACAACCGCTTCGTCGCGGACCGGGAGACGCTCAGGTCGGTATTCGGTCGGGTGAGGATCCTCTCCAACGAGAAGTACCCGGGCGTGCGCCTGGGCATGGAAGCGGACCTGCTGAAGGTGCAGGCGAACAACCCGGAGCAGGAGGAGGCGCAGGAGGAAGTGGCCGTGGAGTACGGCGGCGCGAAGGTGGAGATCGGCTTCAACGTCGCCTACCTGCAAGACATCCTGGGCGCTCTCGACACAGACTCGGTGCGGATTGCGGTGTCGGATTCTGAGAGCAGTGCGCTCATCGAGGGGCCGGGGGCGGACCATTCCGTCTATGTGCTCATGCCGATGAACCTTTGATCGCCGCCTCTGCGGGGAAGGGCATCTTGCGCTCCTGACGTGATCGGGATTCCCTCCCTCCAGAAAGCGGAAAGCCGAGGGAGAGGCTCGATCGAAGAAGCTGTGCTCGCTTTTAGAAGGCGGTGATTGTCGAGCGACTGCGGCTGGCCAACGTTCGCAACATTGAATCCGCGACCCTTGAACTTGGGCGTGGCGTCAATCTGCTGGTGGGCGCCAACGGCGCCGGCAAGACGGCGGTGCTGGAAGCCGTGCATCTGCTCCTGCGTCGACGCTCCTTCCGAACCGCGCGCGTGCGGGAAATGATCCGTCGCGGTGCGTCGCGCGTGGGCGTGTCGTTGGAAGGCACGGACGCGGCGCGGGGCGAGCTCCGGGTTAGCACCATCCACGATGCGAGCGGCAAGGTTGAGCTGCGCCGCAATGGCGAGCGGGTGCGCCAGGCTTCCGCCGTGGCGGCGCTTCTGCCGGTGCAGCTCATGCTGCCGGACCTTCCCGATCTTGTCTTCGGTGGCCCGGCGGGGCGACGACAATGGCTCGACTGGGGCGCGTTTCACGTGAAACAGTCCTATGCGGATATGCAGCGCGATTACGGTCGGGCGCTTCGGCAGCGCAACGCCGCCCTTAGGGGGGTGGCGGTGCAGGGTGTGAGTGACGCTGCGCTGGAGGCCTGGACGGATCAGGTGGCCGAGCGGGGCGAGAGACTGAGCGAAGCGCGCCGGGAGTATCTGACCGAGGTGACCGCGCCGGTGACCGAATGTCTGGCAAGGCTCGCTCCGGAACTGCAGGTGTCGTTCGCCCTGCAGAGGGGTTGGAGCGGCGAAACTCTGGCTTCGGATTTGGCCGCTGGGTTGGCGCACGATGTAAGATCGGGTGTCACGCACGCGGGGCCGCATCGCGCCGATGTTCGGATTCATTTCGAGGGACAGGCTGCGGCGTCCGTTCTGTCCCGAGGCCAAGGCAAGGTGCTCGCCAGCGCTTTGCGGATCGGCCAGGCGCTGGACTTGGGGCGCGGGGACGATGTCTCCGAGGGCGCGACACAGCAGGCACGGGCGGGCAGGCAGACGCTGTTCCTTGTGGACGATATGGGAGCGGAACTCGACGAGATGCATGGCGAACGGTTCTTCGACCTGCTGAGCGACATCGGCTGCCAGATTCTCGCGACGACCGTACGGCCGGACTCGTGGTTCCCCGGCGTCAGCGACGGAGGCGCCACGATGTTTCACGTGGAACAAGGGCGCATTTCTGCAACAGAGCCCGCGGCCTGAGGCGACACCTGAATCCAAGACCTGATGCCGCTGCGTGAAGCTCGAGCCGGCGTTGGCGCCGGCGGCGCGCGAACGAAACGAGGAGATGACGCGAGTGAGCGACGAGACTGGGGCGGACACCTACGATTCCGGCAGCATCAAGGTGCTGAAGGGTCTCGACGCCGTGCGCAAGCGTCCCGGCATGTACATCGGCGACACCGACGACGGCACCGGCCTGCACCACATGGTGCAGGAGTTGGTGGACAACGCCATCGACGAGGCGCTCGCCGGTTACTGCGACGACATCTCCGTGGTGATCCATCCCGGGGAATCGGTGACGGTGCGAGACAACGGGCGCGGGATTCCGGTGGACATCCACGAGGAAGAGGGGGTCTCGGCGGCGGAAGTCATCATGACTACGCTGCACGCCGGCGGAAAGTTTGACAACAACACCTACAAGGTGTCCGGCGGCCTGCACGGGGTGGGCGTTTCCGTGGTCAATGCCCTGTCGGAGACGTTTCGACTCACGGTGCGCCGGAACGGGCGCGTGTTCCGTCAGGTCTATCACCACGGCGTGCCGGAGGCGCCGCTCCGCGAAGTGGGCACCACCGACAGCGCCGGCACGGAGTGCTACTTCAAGCCCTCGCAGGGCACGTTCAACAACGTCGAGTTCCAGTATGACCTTCTGGTCAAGAAGCTGCGCGAGCTGGCGTTCCTGAATGCCGGCGTGTCCATCGAGCTCGTGGACGAGCGCACCGGCCGCCGCGACGCCTTCCGCTACGACGGCGGCCTCAACGCCTTCGTCGAATACCTGAACCGCAACAAGACCACCCTGAACGAGGTCTTCCACTTCAGCAACGAGCGCGAGGACGGCCTCGCCGTCGAGGTGTCGATGCAGTGGAACGACGGCTTCCAGGAGCAGGTGTTCCCCTACACCAACAACATTCCCCAGTCCGACGGCGGCACCCACCTCGCCGGCTTCCGTGCCGCCCTCACCCGGACGCTCAACAGCTACATCGAGCGCGAAGGCATCGCCAGGAAGGATCAGGTGGCCACCACCGGCGACGATGCCCGCGAGGGGCTCACCGCGGTGATCTCGGTGAAGGTGCCGGAGCCCAAGTTCTCGTCCCAGACCAAGGACAAGCTCGTCTCCAGCGAGGTGAAGCCGGCGGTTGAGCAGGACCTGGGACGCTTCTTCATGGAGTACCTCGACGAACATCCGCAGGATGCACGCGGCGTTGCCTCGAAGATGATCGACGCCGCCCGGGCGCGGGACGCTGCACGCAGGGCGCGGGAGATGACGCGACGCAAAGGGGCGCTCGACATCGCCGGGCTGCCGGGCAAGCTCGCCGACTGTCAGGAGAAGGATCCGGCGCTGTCGGAGCTCTTTCTCGTCGAGGGCGACTCCGCTGGCGGCTCCGCCAAGCAGGGCAGGGATCGGCGCACCCAGGCGATCCTTCCCTTGCGGGGCAAGATCCTCAACGTCGAGAAGGCGCGATTCGACAAGATGCTTTCGTCGCGGGAGGTGGGAACGCTGGTGACCGCGCTTGGCTGCGGCATCGGCCGGGGCGAGTTCGACATCTCCAGGCTGCGCTATCACCGCGTCATCATCATGACGGATGCAGATGTGGACGGCTCCCACATCCGCACGTTGCTGCTCACGTTCTTCTTCCGCCACATGGCGCAGCTCATCGAGTCGGGACACGTGTACATCGCCCAGCCGCCGCTCTACAAGGTGAAGAAGGGGCGGCAGGAGCGCTACATCAAGGATGACGAGGAGCTGGACGGTTACTTCCTCCAGTCGGCGCTGGATGGATCGGCTCTGCACATCCATCCCGATGCGCCGGCCATCGATGGCGAGTCGCTCGAACGGCTGGCGATCGAATATCGGAGCCTTCTTGCTCGGCTCAAGGGCCTTGCGCGGGTCTATCCAAACACCGTCACCGAGAGGCTGACCGCCATGCCGGAGGTCACGCGCGAGAACTTGGCCGATCGCGCCTTCATGGAAGGGTGGACCGCGGAGCTCGCTGGGCTGTTGACGGGCGAGGGTGAATGCGAAGTGGAAGTCGAGGAGGATGCGGAAAACGGCACCTTCTGCCCGATCGTGACGATCACCTCGCACGGCGCGGTGGAACGGACACGGCTGGACTACGGCTTCTTCGACTCCCCGGACTACCAGGCGATTCGCCGCGTTGCCAGCGGAATCCGCGACCTGCTCGACGAGGGTGCCTATGTGCAACGCGGAGAACGACGCCAGCCTGTGACCTCCTTCCCCGAAGCGCTCGACTGGATGCTGGACGAGGCCCGCCGCGGCGTGGACATGCAGCGGTACAAGGGCCTCGGCGAGATGAACCCCGGCCAACTCTGGGAAACTACCATGGACCCGGAAGTTCGTCGCATGGTGGTAGTCACCGTGGACGACGTCATCTCTGCCGACCAAATGTTCAATACCCTCATGGGCGAGAACGTCGAACCCCGCCGCGAATTCATCGAAGCCAACGCTTTGTCGGTGGTGAACCTCGACATCTAGGCCCTGCTTGCACCTCTTGCGCGCCAGACGGCACGATGGAGCGTGTCTCGCCTTCCATGCAGTGCCGATGGGCGTCCGTTCGTGTGCCTCGCAAGGAGCCTTCAGCCGGGGAAGCTTTCCTCGACCGCTGACGCGCAGGGAGGTTCGGGCATGTCCCCCGTCGCCGGAGGCGTGCTTCCATGCAAGTCCGCGCCGTTCTACGGCGCAGGCTCTTGGTTGACGGTTTGGTTCTCTCCGACGGTGCCTTGGGGCTCCAGTGCTGCCATCATCGTCCTCATTCGCTTCTCGCATATCGACATGATTTCATTTGCTTTTTTCCCTTCCGCGAGGAAAGGCTTGGCGATTTTCACTTCAATCGTGCCGGGGCGCTTGATGAACTTGCGGGGAGGCCAGCGGTGGCCGGCGTTGTGGGCGATCAGGACGATGGGGGCGCCGGACTTGATGGCGAGGGCCGCGACGCCGCGGTGGAATCGGCCGGTTTGTCCGGGGGGGAGTCTGGTTCCTTCGGGGAAGAGGGTCATATCGGCGCCGTCCGCAAGACGCTCGGCACCGCCATCGACCAACGCGCGGAGCGCCTGGCGGGGATTGCCGCGGTCGATGGCAATGGAGCGCAGCAGGCTGTAGGCCCAGCCCCAGAAGGGGATGCGGAGCAGCTCGCGCTTCACCAGCGTCACCTGCGGGCTGCGCAGCGTCTGCACCCACAGCGTCTCCCACGTGCTCTGGTGCTTGACGAAGAAGATGCAGGGCGTGTCTGGGATGTTCTCCAGCCCTTCGGCGTTGACGCGGACGTCGCAGGTGATGCGAAGCCACCACAGCACGAACCGCGTCCACAGGCCGACCACGAACCAATGTCGCATGGGCAGGGGCATCATCCAGCAGACCAGCATTGCCAGGCTCGCCCAGACCACGGTGGAGACCGCATAGGCCGCGTAGAACAGCACGGCGCGCAGGGCGAGGATCATGGCGCGGTGCCTTCCAGGATCCAGGTCGCGGCGGCGGCGAGGTCGTCGAACACCGCCCTCGGAGCGAACCTCGTGGACGCCAGCGCCGCTTCCGCCCGAGTGCCGTGGCCGGTGCGAACCAGAATGCCGCTGCAGCCGGAACGCCACGCGGCGCCGATGTCGGACTCGGAGTCACCAACGAAGCACGTGTTCTTCGGCGATGCACCAAAGCGAGCCATCGCCCGCAGCAGCATCCCTGGCGCCGGCTTGCGGCAGTGGCAGCGCGAGCGGCGGTGATGCGGGCAGCACAGGAGGTCATCGACGTGGCCGCCGTGGCAGGCCAACATGGTGGACATGCGCCGATGGATCGCGTCGAGCGCTGCCGGACAGAGCTCGCGTCGAGCGACGGCCGACTGGTTGGTGCAGACGGCAACGCGAATCCCTGCGGCGTTCAAGGCGGCGATGGCTTCGAGGCTTCCCGGAATCGGTGTCCAATCCTCCGGCGAGGCGACGATTGGTTCGGCGTTCGCGTTGATCACGCCGTCGCGGTCCAGCAAAACGAGCTTCAAGCGCTGCCTCTTGAGTCCATCTGTGAGCGCGCACGCGACAATAATGGGAATTGTGCATCAAAATCCGCGGGTGGCATAGTGCGTGCATCGGGACACAGCAATTCTTATTTTGGCCTTCAGTCCCCTCAACTGGACGGGTCTGCCGGTCGATTTGGCCCGCATTGGGTCCGAAACGCGGGGTGCAATGCGCCTGACGGCGAAGCCAGCGCCACAAGAACCGTTGCCTTTCGGCAACGCTTCCTGCCCCAGCCCAGGGCCGTCCTGTCACCCTGTCGGCATTCGGCCAGCTTGCGCCGTCCGAAGTCCGACAGGCTGCCAGACGCCAAAATGAGAACTGCTGATCGGGATAGCGCCAACTGTTCCGATGCCAAACGGCTGAGATGGGAGCCGACCGCTGGACAAGCGTGCCACCATCCGCACCGTGACCTTCCGAGTGCTTCCGGGCAGCCGGAGTCGGGCGCATGACCTTGCCCGTCTCGCCGGCGCTTGCAGATTCGTGTGGAACCAGTAGATATCCGCTTGGTCGCTCCCGAGCTGGTAGTGTGACTCTATCGTTCCAACTCGCATCGCCCGCAACAGTGCCTCCACATCGGATTGCACGTTGCCCTCCGTCCGGTGCCGAGGCCGGTTTGTTTTCCCTTCTCATCGCTCATGATCGCTCCCACGTCGAATACAGCAAGGCGACACGATAGCAGCGCCTTCTTGCCCGGTAGTTCGGCTCACTCGTTCGTCGCCCACGGATTCACCAAATTGATCCCGACACCCTCGAAATCCCCGACGTTTCGAGTCACCACCACCATCCCCCTCGACCGAGCAATCGCTGCGATCTGACCGTCAGCCAGCGACAGGGAACGACCGATTGCTTGGCGAGTCGCGAAAATCTCCGCGTAAGCCCGCGCAGCAGAACTGTCGAAGGACAAGACCCGGCCCGCGAAGAGGTTGCCAAATGCGCGTTCCGCCGTGGCTACCAGACCCCTTCGCCTTGCCCCTTCGGGCAGAACTGCCAGTTTCCGCCTCCGTAACGCTCGTCACGAAGAGATATCTCGTTTCCTGGCTATCAAGCCACTCAACCACATCGCGGCTAGGGCTCGCCCGCATCAGTTCCGAGACGACATTCGTGTCGAGCACAATCACGGGACCACCTGCGCGCCTCAGTCAAACCGTGGCGGTTCCCGCGTCGCTTCGCGCGGCGGCAGGTCCAGCTTCACGCCGCCGAACGGTTTGAACAGCTCGTGAATCGCGGTGCCCAACCCCTTCTGCGGCGCTGCCTCACGCGCTACCGCCTCGGCCAGGATCAGCCGCGCTTCTTCCTCACATGGAATTTCCATGGCCAGCCGCGCGCCGGCGTAGCCGTGTCTTCACGTCGTCCTTGAGATTGCGGATCGTAATGCTTGCCATGTCTGGGCGTCCGGCTCCTCAGTCCTCGTCGCACTCTACGCGGTGATTGCGTTGCCATCAAGATCGATCCTCGAGCCCGACCCCGCATCCAATTGGGCAGGAAGTGCCAATCAAGGCGCGAACATCGTCACCAGGGAGGAGCGCCATGCTCGCCAAGCGATCGCAATCGCTCCGATCTACACGGCGAAGAACGACCCTGGCCTTCCCCTCGCCGTCCGCGACCGCAAGGCGCATCCGTGCCTAATGCCGGTGCATCTCCCCGGCGACGCCGGAACGCCGTGGCATCCCGGAAGCGGCACCTGGCCGTCGGCATCCTAACCGGCCGTCTGGTCTTCCAGGCTGTCGGGATGGCTCCCGACCACGCCGCCAAAGGACGGCTCCAACATGACCGTCAGAGTACACCGGCATCAAGGCGGTACCAGCGCCGCGCACTTAGTTAGCAGCCCTTGAAGCGCCTGCGTTAAGTCTAGCAGCCTGTCGGACTTCGGACGGCGCAAGCTGGCCGAATGCCGACGGGTGACAGGACGGCCTGGGCTGGCAGGAAGCGTTGCCGAAAGGCAACGGCTCTTGTGGCGCTGGCAGTCTGTCGGACTTTGGTGCCTGCGTCACTACAGTGGCGCCCGCCGTTTGGGGAGGCCATTTCGAGATGCCGAAGTTCGTGCCGTCGGATCGGAGCCAGCCGTACCTGTTGCCGCCGGACATGCGGGAGTGGGTTCCCGAGGACGACCTGGTGCACTTCGTGCTGGAGGCGGTGGAGCGGGTTTCGATGTCGCGGTTCCGGGTGAACGAGCGCGGCACGGGTTCTGCGCAGTGCCACCCGCGGATGATGCTTGCGCTGCTGGTGTACTGCTACGCGACCGGGACGTTCGGCTCGCGGCGGATCGAGCGGGCGACGCACCGGGATCTGTGCGTCCGGTACCTGACGGCGGACAGCCACCCGGACCACGACACGATCTGCCGTTTCCGTCGGGAGAACTTCGAGGCGGTTGGGGAGGCGTTCCTGCAGGTTCTGCTTCTGGCGCGGGAACTGCGGCTTCTTCGGGTGGGGACGGTGAGCGTGGACGGGACGAAGGTGGACGCGAACGCGAGCCTTCGCAACGGCATCCGGCACGACCGTGCGGAGGAGCTGCGGGCGCAGCTTCAGCAGGAGATCGACGGTCTTCTGGCGGAGGCGGAGCGGACGGACGCGTCGGACGAGGTCGATCCGCAGCGTCTTCCTGCGGAGCTGTCGCGGCGGGAGGCGCTGAAGGCGAAGCTGGACCGGGCGTGCGCGGAGCTGAAGGAGCGGGCGGAGCGCCGTGCGGAGTCGGAGCGCGAGGAGTACGAGCGCAAGGTGGCGGCGCGTGATGCGCGCAAGGGCTCTGCGAAGGGTCGGCATCCGAAGCCGCCAGACGGGAAGCCGAGGCCGGACGAGCAGGTCAACCTGACGGACGCGGACAGCGGGGTGATGAAGAAGAGCGAGCGTCACGAGTGCCGGCAGGCGTACAACGCGCAGGCGGTGGTGGACGCGGACGGCAGCCAGCTGGTGCTGGGCTGTCGGGTGAGCCGGAGCGCGACCGACCGCCGGGAGCTGGTCGCGGACGTGGACGCGGTGCCGGCGGCGGTTGGGGTGCCGGATCGGGTTCTGGCGGACAACGGCTACGCGTCGGGAAGCGAGGTGGCGGAGCTGGAGGGCCGCGGCATGGACCTGCTGGTGGCGACGGGCGCGGAGGGCGGCCGGCGGCAGCACGACTTCCGCCCGGAGCCGGCGGAGGAGCGTCCGGCGAAGGAGCCGAAGGCGGAGTGGATCAAGGCGATGCGGGCGAAGCTGGACGAGGAGGGGAACCGGCAGCGCTACCGGGTTCGCAAGCACACGGTGGAGCCGGTGTTCGGGGTGGTGAAGCAGGCGATGGGGTTCCGTCAGTTCCTGCTGCGCGGCATCGAGAAGGTGGAGGGCGAGTGGTGCCTGGCGATGCTGGCGTACAACTGCAAGCGGCTGCACAACCTCACGGCGGCGTGAATCGGGGCTGGAAGCCGCCCCGGAACCCCGGATCCGGGCCTTCTCCAGCCCACCGGAGCCACATCGGCGACGACATCCCAGACCTGCCGCGCCGGACACGCCGCAATCGCCCGCCCGGATGCGGCAGTCCGAGAGCCCCGGGGGCGCACCCCCGTCCACAAGCCGCCAACATCCGCCTTCGCCGCCCAAAGTCCGACAGGCTGCTAGGGCGAGACCCGGTATATACCGTCTTCTCGGGAGTTCCACGGAGCACTTCCGTCACGTCGGGCACGAGCGGCTGCAAATCCCGCAGTCTGTTGCGGTGGGCCAGCATCACGATCACGGCCATCGGCAGTTCCCCCGGGTTCTGCTGATGTTCGATACCGCGATCGACCGTGACCAGTGCGTCGAACCCCCGGCCCGCGGCGAGCGAGAGCAGGAGACCGTTTCCGGTACCCGCCCATCCCATCTGCTGGACCGCGCGCACCGTGAAGGACCCGGGTAAAGAAGGCCGCGAGGCGCCTCGGGACCGACTCGTCAAGCAGCAGCTTCATCGGCGCCGGAGACCAGAATCCTGGTCGCCCGTTCCAGAACGCCTACCGCCTGGCTCCGGGACACGGTGGGGAAGTCCGTCAGGAACTCGTCGAGCGGGTCGCCGGCCTTGAGATGTTCCATCAGGATACGCACGGGCACCCGGGTTCCCGCGAACACCGGCGTGCCGCCGAGAATCTCCGGGTTTCGTTCGATCAGCGTGTCGGTCATCGTCATTCTCCCAGTTGGATCGTACGCGTCGGTCGGCGAGTGGCCCGTTGCACCACCACCAAACGTCCCGTCGCCCCGGCGCGCCCGGCGCTTCATTGCTTCACCAGAGTCGCCGATTCGGCGTCGTACGTGTACTTCGTGATGGTCCCGTCCACGATCTTCTCGACCGCCTCGTTGATCGCCGGCACGGCACGAGGAACCACTCGCCCGGGGCGCACATACGATTCACCGCGGGGACGAGGTAGGGATTGATGTTGTCCGCTTCCCCGTTGTCCGACTCCGAGGGCTGCGCTTCCCCGGGAGGGGGTTTGTTCGCATACTCTGGAGGAGGGCGTCTCGCCCTCCATGCACCGCAGGCGTTTCTGGACCCGGGTGGCCGAAAGTGAACGACTCGTCTCAGCCGATCCGTTGCCCGTGGGCCGAGGGCGGTGCGCTCATGCGCGGCTACCACGACAATGAATGGGGCGTGTCGGTGCATGAAGCGGACGCGCTGTTCGAGCGGCTCGTCCTGGAAGGGATGCAAGCGGGGCTGAGTTGGCGCTTGGTGCTCACTCGTCGCCTTGCCATGACGAGAGCCTTCTTTGGCTTCGATGCCGAGCGGCTCGCCGTTGCCACCGAGGATGACCAGAACCGCTGGTTGGCCGATGCCAGCCTCATCCGCAACCGCGCCAAGATCGCATCCGTGATCGCCAACGCCCGCGCCTTCCTGGAACTTGAAGATCCGGTGGCGTACTTCTGGTCCTTCGTTGACGGCGCCCCGATCCGCGGCGAATGGCGCGAGGCCAGCGAGGTGCCGAGCCAGACCGCCGAATCCCGCGCCATGTCGAAGGCGCTCAAGGCGCGGGGGTTCAAGTTCGTCGGGCCGACGATCTGCTATGCGCTGATGCAGAGCGCAGGACTGGTGAACGACCACTTGCTCGACTGTCAGTTTCGCCGATAGGCCCGGGTGTTCAGTTGCGCCAGTACGCTGGGGTCAAGAGCACCAGCAAAGTGAAGATCTCCAGCCGCCCGAGCAGCATCGCCAGCACCAGCAGCCACTTGCCAGCATCCGGCACCGAGCGGTAGTTGAGCGCGACCTCGCCGAGGCCGGGGCCCAGATTGTTGAGATTCGCCGCCACCGCCGAGAACCCGGACACGAAGTCGAGCTCGGAGACGGCGAGCAGCACGCAGAGCAGGAACAGGAAGGCGACCACATAGACCGCGAAGAACCCCCACACCGCATCGACGATGCGGTTCGGCACGAACTGCTGGCCGAGCTTGATGTGGAATACGCCGTTCGGATGGATCAGGCGCCGCACCTCGCGCAGGCCCTGACGACAGATGAGCAGCACGCGGTATTGCTTCAGGCCGCCGGCGGTGGAGCCGGCACAGCCCCCGGCAAAGGCAGAGAACAGCAGCAGCGCCGGCGCGAGCGCCGGCCAGAGGCTGAAGTCCGCGGTGGTGAAGCCCGTCGTGGTGGCCACGGACACCGCCTGAAACAGGCCGTCGCGAATGGGATTGTCACTGGCGCCGGGATGCAGCAGCAGTGTCACGACCACGGCTGCGGCCGCCGTCCCCAGCACCGCCAGGTAGAAATGCAGCTCCTCGTCGCGCGCATAGAGACGCGGGCTGCGCTGGCTCAACGCCGCGAAATGAAGGGCGAAGTTGACCCCGGCCAGGACCATGAACACGATCGCAACGCCTTCGATGGCCGCGCTGTCGAAGTGTCCCATGCTCGCGTCGTGGGTGGAGAAGCCGCCGATGGCCACCGTGGAAAGGGCGTGGCAGATGGCGTCGAACAGGCCCATCCCCGCCACCCAGTAGCTGGCGGCGCAGACCGCCGTGAGGCCGATGTAGATGTAGTAGAGCGTCTTGGCGGTTTCGGCGATGCGCGGCGTCAGCTTGGTGTCCTTGGCATAGCTCGGCGCCTCGGTGCGGTAGAGCTGCATCCCGCCCACGCCCAGCATCGGCAGCACCGCCACCGCCAGCACGATGATCCCCATGCCGCCGAGCCATTGCAGAAGGTGCCGGTAGAGCAGGATGGAGCGGGGCATGTCGTCGAGTCCGGTCAGCACCGTTGCGCCGGTGGTTGTGAGGCCCGAAAGCGACTCGAAGGCGGCGTCGGTGAAGGAGGTTCCGGGGTTCGACGCCAGCCAGAACGGCACGGCGCCCACCAGCCCCAAGCCGAGATAGAACAGCGCCGTCACCAGAAAGCCGTCCCTGGCGCGCAATTCGCCCTGGCCGCGACCGATGAGCCAAAGCGTGCCGCCGATGACGATGCTGGCGGTGAAGGCGACGAGGAAGGCAAACCAGGTCGGTTCGCCCAGCGGCAATGCGAGCGCCACCGGCGCAAGCAGCAGCACGCTGAAGAGCATCAGCAGCACGCCGATGACTCGGGCCACCACCGCTGCGCGCTTCACCTCAGGCATCCGGCTACATGCAGCCGATCAGAAGTAGCTCAGGCCCACGCCGAACAGGTTCTCGACCGCTCGGCTGCGGCGCCGGTCCGCGAGGAAGAGGATGACGGTATCTCCTGTCTGAAGCCGGTGCTCGCTGTGGCCGCCGAGGATCACCTCGTCGTCGTGTACCACGGCGCCGATGGTGGTGTCGGCAGGCAGGCGGACGCTGTTCACGGGCCGGCCCACCACGCGGCTGTAGCCCGCCTCGCCGACGACCGCCACCTCCATCGCCTCGGCGATGCCGCGTCGCAGCCGTTGCACGCTCTGGACATGGCCGCGGCGAACGTGGGTGAGGATGGCGCTGGCGGTGGCGAGCTGGGGCGAGATGGCGATGTCCACCTCGGTGCCGTGGATGAGGTCGGCATAGGCCGGCTTGGCGACGAGCGACATGGCCTGCTTGGCGCCGAGCCGTTTGGCCAGGAGCGCCGACATGATGTTGGCTTCGTTGTCGTTGGTGAGGGCGCAAAAGACGTCGGTGCGTTCGATGTTCTCGTTCAGCAATAGCTCGCTGTCGGTGGCGTCGCCGTGTACCACCAGGCCGTTGAACTCGCGGCTGATCCGGTCGGCGCGCACCTGGTCGAATTCGATCACCCGCACGGTGTATTTGGATTGGATGTCTTGGGCTAGCTGAAAGCCGATGTTGCCGCCGCCGGCGATGGTGATGCGCTTGACCGGCGGCATCGGGCGCAGCTCGGCAAGGGTGTGGGCGATGTGGTCGCGCTCGCCGAGGAAGCAGATTTCATCGCCAGGCTCGATGGTGGTCAGATGGTCCGGGAGGAAGGGTTGGCCGCGCCGGAAGATGGCCGCCGGATAAACACGCACGCCGGGCAACCTCTCTGCCAGCGAGCTCAGGGGCTGGTCCACCAAGACATCGTGACGGTCGATGGAAACCGCCACCAATTGCAGGCGACCGCCGCAGAACTCAAGCACCTGCAAGGCGCCGGGATGCTCCAGCAGTTGCTCGATGTGCTCCGTCACCAGCCGTTCGGGATTGACGATGACGTCGATGGGCATGTGGTCGGAGTCGAAGAACTCGTGGCTGCGCTCGGTCTCTTCGGCGCGCTGGGTATAGGCGGTGGCGCGGATGCGGGCGACCTTCTGGTGGGTTTGGAACAGCGAGTAGCACACTTGGCACGCCACCATGTTCACCTCGTCGCTGGTGGTGACGGCGATCAGCATGTCTGCGTCTTCGGCGCCGGCCTTGCGCAGGACGTCGGGTTGCGAGGCATGGCCGGTGATGGTCTGGATGTCGAGCTGGCCCCGCAGTTCCGCGAGGCGACGCTCGTCTTGGTCCACCAGGGTGACGTCGAATTCCTCGCTCGCGAGCTGCTCGGCGAGGGTGCCGCCGGTGCGTCCGGCACCGAGGATCAGGATGTTCATGGTGGCCGGGTTACGCCTTCACCAAACGCGCGAAATAGAAGCCGTCGCCTTGCCCCGGCGCTGGCAGCGTTTGGCGGCCGTGGCGGGTCGGCACGCCCCAGGCGTCGGTGATGGCGGAAGCCGTGGCGCCGGCGGTGCGATCGACAAAGGCGGCAACAACATCGTCGTTCTCCTCGCGCAGGATCGAGCATGTGCAATAGATGAGCGTACCGCCGCGTCGCAGCGTGTGCCATACGGCGTCGAGCATCGTGCCTTGCCGAGCGGCGTGGGCACGGACGTCGTTGGCGGTGCGATGCAGCTTGATGTCGGGGCGGCGACGGAGGGTTCCGGTGCCGGAGCAGGGTGCATCGACGAGGATGCGGTGGAACGGCTGGCCATCCCACCAATCATGTGCGGTGGCATCGCCTCGCAGGAAATGGATGGTGTGGCCGAGCCGCCGCGCCTCTGCCCGGGTGAAGGCTAGTCGGCTTTCGTCGTTGTCGATGGCGGTCAGGTGGCAGGAGGGCGCCTGTTCGGCGAGGTGGAACGCCTTGCCGCCCGGTGCGGTGCAGGCGTCAAGCAGTCGCTCTCCGGATTGCGGCGCGACGAGATGCGCCGCGATTTGCGCGCATTCGTCCTGGATCGACACGAGGCCGTCGGCAAAGCCGGGCAGGGAGCTGCGCGGGATGGCGCGGGTCAGCACCAACGTATCGGCGAAGGTGCCGGGACGGAAATCGACGTTTGCGTCGTGCAGGAGTGCGGTGTAATCGGTTGCGGAGATCTTGCGCAGGTTGACTCGCAGCGCCATGGGCGCGCGGCCGTTGTTGGCGCGCAGAATCGGCCCCGCGCGTTCGCCCCAGTCCGACTCGATGCGGCAAGCGAGCCAGCTTGGGTGGTCGCAGGCGCCGGCGCGGCTGGTGGCAGGGCCCGGCGGCGAACGCAGCAGCGAGCGCAGGACGGCGTTGACCAGTCCGCTTGCCGAGGACTTGCCGAGCGCCCGTACCGCATCGACGCATGCCGACACCGCGGCGTAGGGCTTCACCCGCGTGTGCAGGAGCTGGTATGCCCCCACCAGCAGGCTCGCCTCCACCTCGGCGTCCTCGAGGGCGCGGCGAAGGCGCGGCTTCAGCACTTCCGACAGCGACAGATAATGTCGCAAAGAGCCGTGAACAAGCTCGAAGATCAAGGCGCGGTGCGGATGCTCCCGGACTGCATCCAATGCGGCATCGAGGGAGCGACCGCGCAGCACGCGGGCCACCGCGAGGGTTGCCTCGGTGCGAGCGTCCCTGCTGGACCGCCCCCGTTTGCCTTTTGGAGATTCCATGCCGCTGACGCCTCCCTTGGATGGAGGTATCTTGCGCTACCCAATCCCTCGAGGGGCGGACTCTCTGGAGGGAGGGCGCGCCGACCATCGCCGCTTGGGCCACGTCGCCCATAGCGGCGGTTGGCCAGGCCAGGCAGAACAGGAAGGCGAGAGCCACAGTCGGGCGTCACAAGAACCGTTGCCATCGGACAACGCTTCTTGCCCCAGCCCAAAGCCGACCCATCACGGCCCGGCAAGGATAACGCCTGCAACGAGAAGCACAATTAGACCGGTGAAGTCACCCAGCCAGCGCGATAGGAAAATCGCTGTGACAATTTCCCCCGCGAGACCAAGGAACTTCCCCCAAAGTGTGTGGGGGTAGGTCAGCAGCCACCTTGCGCCTCGCCGCGACACTTCGAGCCAATTGGACATGATGCGGCGCGCACGCCGAAAAGCACCAAACGGCAGTGTCTCACTTTGGCTTGTGCAGTGTCTGGCACCGTCCCGCGGGGGGAGGGCGTCCCGCCCTCCATCGCGCCGCAAGGCGCGCCGTGCCGCAAGGCGCGCAGGGCACTCGGCAGGGAGGACGCGCCTGACGGCGCGCATGGAGGGCGGGACGCCCTCCCCCCGCGGGACGCCCTCCCTCCCTATAGAGAGTGGTCCCGGCAGGGAAAGCGTCTTGCTCTCCCCGCGGGCTACAAGGCGCGGGGCTTTCACGCTTGGTCGCTTGCGACATCGAACGTCGCGCCGGGGTGGAAGACTGTGGGATGGCCTCGGGCCGCGTCGGCCATGCGCAACGGCCTGCCCCTGCCTCGGTTGAGCTGCACCGTGAGCAGTTCGAGCTGGCCGCTGCCGCAGTTGATCCGCCAGGAATCGTCCTCGTGAACCAGGGTGCCCGCTGCGCCGCCGTCAGCTCGGAGGGCGCGCGCGTCGAGTACTCGCATCCGGAGACTCCCTTGGGCAGCAAAGGCTGGCATGCGTCCCGCGAGGGCCTGCACTTGCCGCGCGATGGTGCCTGCGTCGGCACGCCAGTCGATGACGGAGTCGTTGGCCGTGAGCTTTGGTGCGAGGGTGGCTTCGCTGTCGCATTGTGGCTCGGGCGTCAGGCCGGGGAGCGTCGAGAGTGTGTCGAGCAGGGCCTCGGCGCCCAATTCGGCGAGTGCTGCCGTCACCTCTTCGCCGTTGGCATGGCGTATCTGGAGCGCACGACGCAGGTACACCGGGCCGGTGTCGAGACCTGCGTCCATCTGCATGATGGAGACGCCGGTCACCTCTTCGCCGGCCATGATGGCCCGCTCCACCGGCGCGGCGCCGCGCCAGCGCGGCAGCAGCGAGGCATGAACGTTGATGCAGCCGTGCCTGGGCGCCGCCAACGCGGCCGGGGGCAGCAGCAGGCCATAGGCGGCGACGACGAGACAGTCGAGGTCGGCAAGGGTGTCGAGCTCTGCGTCGAGGCCAGCCGGCGTGCGCACGGGAACGCCCAGGCTTTCGGCCTGGCGGCGTGCCGGGCACGGCGTCAGCTTGCGGCCGCGGCCTGCCGGGCGGTCCGGCTGGGTGAATGCGATCGCGACTTCGTGCGTCGAGGCGGCGAGCGCCTGCAGCACGGTGGCCGCGAATTCCGGCGAGCCGGCGAAGCCTAGCCGCCAGGTTGGAGAGACAGCGTCGGCGAGCGCTGGTGGGGATTCCGGCGAGGGCATGTTGGGGGTGTCCGTGTGTGCGCATGACCAGCTGGGGAGCCTGCACCGTAGCAACTATCGCGTCTATGCGCGTCTATCGCGTCGGAGAACGAAAGCGTACGTCCTTTGGTGAGAGCAGCGTCAGAGCTTCCCCCGACTCAACAGGGAGGCTGACGCTGCGCGATGCCCGGCATGGAGCCTCGCAGCCGGTGGCCTGCTTCCGAGCTGGCACGCTCGCCACCTTGCCCACGCTGCCGCTTGCCAGTCCCCATCTCGCTAGCTTGCTCTGGGCAGCTTGGCGAGTTTCTTGCGGATGCGTTGGCGTTTCAGGTTCGAGAGGTAGTCGACGAACAGCTTGCCTTCGAGATGGTCGCACTCGTGCTGGATACAGAGCGCCAGGATGCCTTCCGCCTCCTGCTCGAAGGCTTCGCCGTCGCGATTCAGTGCCCGCACGCGGATGCACTCGGCGCGCTTCACGGTCTCGTAGAAGCCGGGCACCGAAAGGCAGCCTTCCTCGCGTTCCTGCATTCCTTCGGTGAGGTCGATCACCGGGTTCACCAGCGCCAACGGTTGATCGTGGTCGGCGGACACGTCGATGACAACGATGCGTCGGTGGACGTTGACCTGGCTCGCCGCAAGGCCGATGCCGGGTGCGGCGTACATGGTCTCGAACATGTCGTCGATGAGCCGCCGCACCTTGTCGTCCACACGCGCCACGGGCCGCGCCTTGGTGCGAAGGCGCGGGTCTGGGAACGTCAGAATGGGTAGCTTGGCCATGGTCAAAGGATCATACGACTGCGAGGCGGCCGGCGCATCCGGCGGGCTTCTGGGTGGCTTCTGGGTGGCTTCTGGGTAGTGTCTCACTTTGGCTTGTGCAGTGTCTGGCGCCGTCCCGGGGGGAGGGCGTCCTGCCCTCCATCGCGCCGCAAGGCGCGCCGCGCCGCAAGGCGCGCAGGGCACTCGATGCATGTGCAGGGAGGACGCCTGACGGCGCGCATGGGAGGGCGGGACGCCCTCCCTCCCTCCCTATCCTCCTCCCCCCTCCCCCCTCCCTATCTCCCTATCTCCCTATCTCCCTATCTCCCTATCTCCCTTATAGAGAGTGGCCCCGGCAGGCAAATCGACGCAGTCGCCGGTTGCGACGGCCATGCGCCACGTCAGGCAGACTCAAAAGTGAGACACCACCGGCTTTTGGCACCTTTCGGTGGGGTTGGGAAGGGGCGGTTCAAGGCCCGTGTGCGAGATTGCTTACTCTGGGGCGGCGTCGGGGTTCGCTTTAATGGGGGGCATGGAAGACGCGAAGCGTGGAAGGCTGGCTGGGCGGGATTTGCCGGCGCTGCTCAGGGAGATTCACGATCCTCCGAAGCGGCTTTGGTACGTCGGTGACGTGGCGGCGGTTGACGCTCCGGCGGTGGCCATCGTCGGCAGCCGGCGTTGTTCTCGCTATGGCCGCGACATGGCGTTCGGCCTGGCGGAGCAGGTGGCCGGGCGCGGAGTCACGGTGGTGAGCGGTCTGGCGTTCGGTATCGATGCGGCGGCGCATCGCGGGGCGCTGGCGGCGGGTGGGCGCACCGTCGCGGTGATGGCTGGCGGGCTAGACCGGGTCTATCCCGCCGCTCATGCCTCGCTCGCCCGGCAGATCGTGGACGTGGGCGGGGCGCTGGTGACCGAGTATCCGCCGGACGCGACGCCGCGCAAGCACCACTTTCCGGCGCGCAATCGGCTCGTCAGTGGCTTGTGCATGGGCGTGGTGATCGTCGAGGCGGCTGCGAGGAGCGGATCGCTGATCACGGCGCGGCTGGCGCTCGAGCAGAACCGGGAAGTCATGGCCGTGCCGGGGATGGCAACGAGCGCGTTGTCGAACGGGTGCCATCGGCTCATCCGTGACGGCGCCGCGCTCATCGAAACGGCAGGGGACATTGCCGACGCCATTGGCCTTGACTGGCCCGAGGAGGCGCCGGGCGCCGCGGCCGACGCGCCGGACGATCCGGTTCTGGCCGCGGTGGGGGCCGAGACGACCAGCGCAGACGCCATCGTCGCCGCCACGGGCCTTGCCGTGGACGAGGTGCTGAGCCGACTGGTGGAACTGGAGGTGGCGGGATTTGTGACCGCAAGCGGTGGCGGGTATTCTCGCCGCCCTTCTTGACTGAGGTGCGAGCGTTCGCGATGGCGTGGGTTGCCGTTTTGATGGGTTCGGAGTCTGATTGGCCGGTGATGCGCGGATGTACCGACGTGCTCGGCGATCTTGAGGTGGAGTTCGAGGTGCGGGTCACCAGCGCGCACCGCACCCCTGAGGGGACGGCGGAGTATGTTCGCTCCGCTCAGGGGCGCGGCTGCCGGGTGTTCATCTGCGGCGCAGGGCTTGCCGCGCATCTCGCTGGTGCTGTTGCCGCGCAGACGACCCACCCGGTGATTGGCGTGCCCATCGACGGCGGGCCCTTCACCGGCCAGGATTCGCTGCTCTCCACCGTGATGATGCCCGGCGGCGTGCCGGTGGCGACCGTGGCTGTGGGCAGGGCGGGGGCGAAGAACGCTGGCTATCTGGCGGCGCAAATTCTGGCGGTGGCTGATCCTGCGCTGGCGGAGCGCGTTGCTGCGGAGCGCAAGGCAGGCGCCGAGCGGGTGGCGACGCAGAACGCATCCGTGCAGGCGTCGCTGGCGGCGGACTGACCGCGAGCGGCGCCGAGGCAGGTGGCCAACGATCGACCTGACCCGGTTGCGCAGGCCGCCGCGGTCATTGCCGCCGGCGGCGTGGTCGCGCACGCCTGCGAGGGGGTTTGGGGTCTCGCCTGCGATCCCATGAACGAGGCGGCGGTGCGCTGTGTGCTGCGCTTGAAGGGGCGCCCGGTCAGCAAGGGCCTCATCGTCATTGGCGCTGGAGCGGCGGATTTCGCGCCGGAACTGGAACCGCTCGAAGCCGAGATGTCCGCCCGCGTTCGCGACAGCTGGCCGGGCGCTGTCACATGGCTTGTGGAAAACGTTCGCTTTCCGCCCTGGATAGTCGGGGATTTCGCCACGGTGGCCGTGCGGGTGCCGGGCCACCAACAGGCGCGAGAGTTCGCCGCCGCCTGTGGCCATCCGCTCGTGTCCACCTCGGCCAATCGGGCGTCGGACCCTCCGGCGAGGTCTGCCGAGGAAGTGCGGCGAATCTTCGGCAGCGAAATCGATGCGCTCCTGCCCGGTGCGGTGGGCCACCGAAGCGCCCCGAGCAGCATCGTCGATGCCGCCTCCGGGCGAGCGTTGCGTGGCGAGGCTCCTGCCCCGGACACTGCCGCCCGATGAGCGACGGGCTGCCTGTGGCGCGCGCGCGCCTTCGGTCCGAGGGAGGGCAAGGCGCCCTCCCTCCGGGGGCGACCGACCGCTATGCGGTCATCGGCAATCCGGTGGAGCACAGCCTTTCGCCGCGCATCCATGCGATGTTTGCCCGTGACACCGGCCAGGCGGTCTCCTACGGCAAGCTGACCGCGCCGGCGGATGGGTTTGCCGCCGCGGCTGGCGGATTCTTCGAAGGCGGCGGCAAGGGCCTCAACGTGACGGCGCCGTTCAAGCAGGACGCGTGGCAATGGGTGACGAGCCACGATGCGGCCGCGGCGGCGGCCGGAGCGGTCAATACCATCGTGCCGCAACAAGGAGGGTATCTCGGCTGCAACACCGATGGCATGGGCTTGGTCACCGACATCGGGGACCATCTCGGCTGGACGCTGGCGGGTTCGCGAGTGCTCCTGCTCGGCGCCGGCGGGGCGGCGCGTGGCGTGCTGCCGGCGTTGCTCGATGCGGGGCCGGCGGAAGTCGTGCTCGCCAATCGCACCGAGTCGCGGGCGCAGGAAGTCGCCGCCGCGTTCGATGGCCTGCATGCGACGCCACCTGGCGACGCGGGGGATGGCTGGGACATGGTGCTGAACGCGACTTCCGCGAGCATGGGTGGGCCGGCGCTGGCGCTTCCCCCCGCGTGCGTTGCGGGCGCTGCTTGCTACGACCTCTTCTATGGCCTCGATGCGCCGACGCCGTTCTGTGCGTGGGCCGCGGAGCATGGGGCTCGCGCCTGTGCCGATGGCCTCGGCATGTTGATCGAGCAGGCGGCGGCGGCATTCCGCCTTTGGCGCGGGGTGGAGCCGGCCACGTTGCCGGTGCGCGAGGCATTGCGGAAGGCGGATCCGTGACGGACTTCCGACCTGGGCGGGCGCTCACCTGTCAGGTGGCTGTGGCGCTCGTTACGGTTGTCGCGCTTTCCGCGTGGCAATTCTCGCGCGGCCAGGAGAAGGCATCGCTGGCGAGCGAGCGGGACCAACGCCTCGCCGCGCCGGCGGCGGATGCCGGCGCCTTCGAGCCGAACACGCCGGATTTCACGCGGCTGGCCCTTGCCGGTCGCTACGATGGCGAGCGGATGTTTTTCGTCATCGATCGTGCCGAGCCGTGGCGCTATCTCGTCATCACGCCACTTGTCACCAACCACGGGTCGTTCCTCGTCAATCGGGGGCGGGCGGAGCGGCCCCGAGCCGGCAGTTTCCGCGCGCCAGAGATCGAGACGCCGGCAGGATTGATCGAGGTGACCGGGGTGCTCTGGCCGGATGAGGGGGCGGTCAACGCCTCGGGGTGGCCCGATGGGTGGCCCAAGGCCGTCAATGGAATGAATGTCGCCGCGATGGCGGAACTCACCGGTGCGCACCCTCGCGAGGTGCGCCTGGAAGCCCCTTCGGCAGGGCTTGCCCCGGTGTCCCTGGCCTACGATTACTCGCCCGGCACGCACTGGAGCTATGCGGTGCAGTGGCTGCTCATTGGAGTCGCAATCGTTGCGGGCTACGTGTTCTTTGGCAGGCGTCGCGGCGCCGGCGCGACCTGACGGGTGCGTGCCGGCATTCGCATGCAGTTGCGTTGAGGTGTTGGTGGCGTGCCCCCTCCGAAGTCGAGGTCGGCGTCTTCGACGCCGCCCAAGGGAGTGACAGGAAGGCGCGCCTTGTCGAATGCCGGCGCTCGCCGGAGGGAGGGCGTCTCGGCGTCCCTCGTGCCGCGAGGCGCCGAGGCGTGACGGCGCAGGTTCGGTGCTGCAGCCTTGGGAGAATGGCGAGCGTCAGGCAAGCTGTGCGGAATCGCGCGGACGCGACCTGGGGCGCGCATGGAGGGCGAGGCGGTCTCCCGCCACAGAAAAGGGGCGGCACTTGAACAGAGTTCCCACAGTGCAAGGTCCATCGCCTGAGGGTGGTCGCGGCCATCGGCGGGGCGGCTTGCTGGCGCTGGTGGTTGGGGGGATTGCCCTTGCCGCCTGTGTCGTTGCGCTTGGGGCATATACGCGCCTTGTGGATGCCGGGCTTGGCTGTCCCGACTGGCCTGGCTGCTATGGCTTGATCGGCGTGCCCAGCACGCGGGCGGAGATCGCGGCGGCGGAAGCGGCGTTTCCCGATGCGCCGGTGGAGGTGGACAAGGCGTGGCCGGAGATGGTGCATCGCTATTTCGCCACCGGCCTGGGTGCGCTCATCCTTGGCGTTCTGGGGCTTGCCGCGTGGCGCAAGCAGCGGCTCAGGCTGCCGGCCATTCTCACCGTGCTGGTGATCGTCCAGGGGGCGTTCGGTGCGTGGACGGTGACGCTGAAGCTCTGGCCGCAGGTGGTGACGGCGCATCTGCTCGGCGGCATGGCCACGTTGGCGACGCTTTGGCTCTATGCCTTGCTGCTGGCTCGGCCTCGGCTGCCGCCGTTGCCGGACATGCGCCGGCTTGCCGTGGCTGCGCTGGCGACGGTGATCCTGCAGATCGCCCTCGGCGGCTGGGTGAGTGCGAACTACGCTGGCCTGGCCTGTCCCGACTTCCCGCTCTGCCACGGCGAAGTGGCGCCGCCGTTGGACATCGCGCAAGGCTTCGACGTGACGCAGGACGTGGGGCCGAACTATCTCGGCGGCCAGCTCGACAGCGAGGCGCGCATCGCCATCCAGATCGGCCATCGGCTCGGCGCCGTGCTGGTGCTGGCGGTGGTGGGGCTGCTCTGGTGGCGCCTGCAGCGAGCCGGGCACAGGATGCTTGCCTGGGCGCTTGCCGGGACGCTGTCCGCGCAATGGGCCTTGGGCATCGCCAATGTGCTGACCGCGCTGCCGCTCACGCTGGCGGTGCTGCACAACGCCTTCGCCGGCGCATTGCTGCTCGCCGTCGTTACAGTAAACTTCGCCGCTTTCGGGCGATTCGCGCGAGGGGGTGCCGTATAGCCGCGGCTCGAAGTCGAGCCAGTGCCGACGTGCGGGGCCACTTCTCGCGGCGCAGGCAAGGAGACACAAGGCCTGCCAAGCAACCAACCTCCTCCCCGCGAGACGGGCCTGGCCCACAGCGTGGAGGCTTCCATGAGAGAGGGATTTCCTTGAGCGAAGCGTTGCTGACCGTGGCGCGACCGGCCTGGCGGGACTATCTGGAACTCACCAAGCCGCGGGTCGTGCTGCTCATGCTCATGTGCGCGGCGGTGGGGATGCTGCTTGCCGCCGGCGATGGGCTGCCCTGGCGGGCGCTGGTGGTGGGCCTCTCCGGTATCGCCCTGATGGCGGCGTCGGCGGCCGCCGTGAACCACATCGCGGATGCGGAAATCGATGCCCGCATGGCGCGCACGCGCAACCGTCCGGTGGCCACGGGGCGCATCGGCGCCGGGCGCGGGATCGTCTTCGCGGGCTCCATCGGGCTGGCCGGGTTCGCGATCCTGACGGCGTTCGTCAATCCGCTCACCGCCTGGCTGAACCTCGCCTCGTGGGTGGGCTATGGCCTTATCTATACGTTCTATCTCAAGCGTGCCACGCCGCAGAACATCGTCATCGGCGGGCTCTTCGGCGCGGCGCCGCCGCTGTTCGGCTGGACCGCGGTCACCGGCAGCATCGAACCGGGCGGACTGGTGCTGCTCGCCATCATCTTCATCTGGACGCCGCCGCACTTCTGGGCCCTGGCGCTGGACCGCATCGAGGACTATCGTGACGCGGACATTCCGATGCTGCCGGTCACCCACGGCGAAGCGCATACGCGGCGGCAGATCCTCTACTACACGGTGGCGCTGGTGGCCGTGAGCGTTGCGCCTTGGGCCATCGGCATGAGCGGGCCCGTGTATCTGGTCGGCGCACTCGTGCTGGGTGCCGGTTTCGTCGGCCATGCGGTGGCGCTGCTGCGCTCGGCGCCGTCTGCGCCGATGGCGACGTTCCGCTATTCCATCGTCTATCTGCTGCTGTTCGTTGCGCTCTTGGTGGATCACTACCTGCCTGGGGCATGACGTGAAGTTTGTTGGCGTTGTTGGCGTCGTGGCCTTGGTGGTGGGCCTTGGCGTGGCCGTGGCCCGGCTTTCCGGGGAGCCGGTGCTGTCTGGCGAGGAACTTCGGGCTCTTGGCTATCGCGCCTACGACGCGCCGCGCCCGCTCGCGGCGTTCCACCTCACCGATGACGACGGTGGCGCGTTCGACCAAGGGCGTCTCGCCGGCCAGTGGAGCCTCGTCTTCTTCGGCTACGCCAACTGCCCGGACATCTGCCCCGTGACGCTGGCCGTACTGGCGCAAGCGGAACGCATTGTCGGCGAGGGCAGGTTCCAGACCGTGCTGGTGAGCGTCGATCCGGAGCGCGACACGCCGGAGTTGCTCGACGCCTATGTCGGCGCCTTCTCGCCCCGATTCGTCGCCGCGACGGGTGCAGTGGAGGCGGTGCGGGAATTCGCCGGGAATTTGGGCGCAGGTTTTCGAAAGGCGCCCGGCACCGGTTCGGAGCTCGACTACTTGGTCGATCACACCGGCTTCATCGCCGTCGTCGATCCCGAAGCGCGGCTGGCTGGCTACATCCGTTCGCCCTTCGAGGCGGCCAGCATCGCCCGGGTGGTGCGGGCGCTGGATCGGGCCTGATGACGTTCGTTTCGCGGCCGGAAGCGAGTCTGACGCGGGCGGAGGTGTATGGCCGCATCCGCCGCCGCAGCGAGGCGTTGTGCGAGCCCCTCGAGATCGAGGACTACGGCGTGCAGCCCATCGTCGATGCCAGCCCGCCAAAGTGGCATCTGGCGCACACGACGTGGTTCTTCGAGACCTTTCTGCTGGCGCCGTTTCTGAAGGGCTATCGGGCCTTCCACCCATCGTTCGAATACCTTTTCAATTCCTATTACAACGGCGTCGGGCGGCCGTTTCCGCGACCGAGCCGGGGCAACCTGTCGCGGCCGACGGTGGCGGAGGTGCTGGCCTATCGGCGGCATGTGGATGCGGCGATGGAACGCTTGCTCGGGGCGGAGGATGCCGAGGTGCAGGCGCGCACGGAACTGGGCCTGCACCATGAACAGCAGCATCAGGAGCTATTGGTTACGGATTTCAAGGTGACGCTTGGCAGCAATCCGCTGAAGCCGGCGTATCGGGCGGAGAAGTCCCGCGCGCCCACCGATGCCGCCTGGCAGGGAGGCGATGGCCCATCTTGCGAGGGGAGGCCCCTGCCGCAAGATGAGGGTTCCGCATTGCCGCTTCGGTTTTGTCGCCACGGTGGCGGGTTGGCGCGTCAGGGGATGGACGCCGGTGGTGCGTTCTGCTTCGACAACGAAAGTCCGGAGCATCGCGTCTGGCTGGAGCCGTTTGCGCTGGCGAACCGGCCCGTGACGAACGCCGAGTATCTGGAGTTCATTGAGGACGGCGGCTATGCAAAGCCGGCGCTGTGGCTGTCGGAAGGCTGGGCCTGGGTGCAGGCGCAGGGCATCGAGGCGCCGATGTATTGGCGTTGCACGGAAGATGGCTGGCGCGAGTATCGCCTGGGCGGCGAGAGCGCCGTGGCGCCGCACCTGCCCGTGACGCATGTGAGCTTCTATGAGGCCGAGGCCTATGCGGCATGGGCCGCGGCGCGATTGGCCACCGAGGCGGAGTGGGAGCACGTTGCGCGGGAGAGCCTCGACAGTCGCGAGCCTCCCGTCCGTGGCGCCGTGGCAGGCAACTTCGCCGACAGCGGTCGCTTGCATCCCTCGCCGGCGTCGGATGTGGCCGAACCGGGGGATGCGGTGCCCATGCAGCTCTTCGGCGATTGCTGGGAGTGGACATCGAGCGCCTATCGCCCCTATCCGGGGTTCACGCCCCTGCCCGGCACGCTCGGCGAATACAACGCAAGTTCATGTCCGGCCAGCAGGTGCTGCGCGGCGGTTCGTGCGCGACCCCCCAGGGCCACGTGCGCCCCACCTACCGCAATTTCTTCTATCCGCCGGATCGCTGGCAATTTACGGGCATTCGGCTGGCGAAGGACGCCTGACGGCCGCCGCGGGTGGAGATCGTCTCCGAGATTCGGGCCTTGCGCGAGCGCCGCGAGGCGATGCGCGGCAGCGTCGGCCTCGTGCCGACCATGGGCAATCTGCACGAAGGGCATCTGGCCTTGGCGCGGGAAGCTCGGCGGCATTGTGCCAACGCCGTGGCGACCATCTTTGTCAACCCCCCGCAGTTCGGCCCGAACGAGGACTTCGGGAGCTATCCGCGCACCTTCGATGCAGATGTCGAGAAGCTGCAGGCGGAGGGCATCGACCTGGCGTTCGCGCCCGGAACGGACGAGATGTATCCGCGTGGGCGCGAGGGCTTGACGACGGTCTCCGTTCCGACGCTTGCCAACACCCTTTGCGGGGCGGCGCGGCGCGGACACTTCGACGGCGTTGCCACGGTGGTGTCGAAGCTCCTGCACCTCGCTGCGCCCCACCAGGCGTTCTTTGGCGAGAAGGACTGGCAACAGCTCGCGGTGATCCGGGCGATGGTGCGCGACCTCGACATGGCGACGCAGATCGTCGGCGTACACACCGTGCGGGCGGGCGACGGTCTCGCGCTTTCGAGTCGCAATCAGTATCTGTCGGCGGCGGAGCGGGAGCTTGCGCCGCTCATCTATCGCACTCTGTGTGGCGTGCGCGATGCGATTCAGGAAGGCGAAGGCGACTTTGCGAGGCTTGAACGGGGCGCGGCCGATGGGCTCGCCGCGGCTGGCTTCGATGTGGACTACGTGGCCGTGCGCGATGCGGAACGGCTGGTGGCGCCGGAACCAGGCGCGACATCCCTGCGCATTCTTGCCGCAGCCCGGCTGGGCCGCGCCCGACTGATCGACAACATCGGCGTGGACCTTGCCTCCTTGCATGGAAGCACGCCCCCGGCGACGGGGGGATTGCCGGCACTTCCCTGCGCGTCGGCGGTCGGGGACGCTTCCCCGGCTGAAGGCTCCCTGCATGGAAGCACGTCCCCGGCGACGGGGGGATTGCCGGCACTTCCCTGCGCGTCGGCGGTCGGGGACGCTTCCCCGGCTGCAGGCTCCTGACTTTGGCGCCGCCTGGCCTGGCGCCGCCGGAAGAGCTGCGCTCGTGGCGGCGCGTCGCCAGGCTGGCGGAACGCGGCGTGGTTGCCTCGGAGGGGGGGGATCTTGCCCTGCCCGGCGCCGATGGCCGCGGCGTGGAGGAGACTTCGCTTGCCGTGCGTGTGGGGTCCTTGCTTGCCGAGTTCTCCCGCCAGGGGATCGACAAGGAGATGCTCGCGGCGCTGGTGCAACTCGCACACGAGAGCCGCCTGCCCGACGCGGCGGAAGCGCAGTTTCGGGGCGATCGGATCAACACTGCCGAGGGGCGCGCAGCTCTGCACACGGCCTTGCGGGCGCCACGGAGCGAGCGTCCGGCGGCTGTGGCCGATGAAGTCGAGCGCGAGCAGGGGCGGCTGCTCGACTTCGCCGAGGCTTTGCGTCGTGGCGAGCGCACGGGTTATGCGGGCAAGCCGATTCGCGCACTGGTCCACATCGGCATTGGCGGATCGCACCTTGGCCCGCTTCTCGTCTGTGAAGCGCTTGCGAGTCCGCCGGGAGTCAGGGCGCCCGAGGTGCGCTTCCTTGCCAACATCGATGGCCACGCCGGCGCGGTGACCCTCGCGGGGCTCGATCCCGAAACGACGTTCTTCGTCGTGGCTTCCAAGAGCTTCGGCACGGAGGAAACCCTTGCCAATGCCGCCGCGGCACGCAGTTGGTTTCTCGAACGTACCCTGCGGCCGGCGGCGCTGGCTCAGCATTTCGGCGCCGTCACCGCGAATGTGGAGGCCGCGCGCGAGTTCGGCATGGCACCGGAAGCGTGTTTCCCCATGTGGGACTGGGTGGGCGGGCGCTTTTCTGTCTGGTCCGCCGTGGCCTTGCCGGTGGTGGTGCGAATCGGCCGCCACGGCTTTCTCGACTTCCTCGCTGGCGCCCATGGAATGGACCGTCACTTCCGCACCGCTCCCATCGAACGCAATGCGCCCATGCTGCTGGCGCTGGTAGCGCTCCTGAACGCGAACTTTCGCGGCGCCTCGAGTCATGCCGTGCTGGCCTACGACCACCGGCTGCGTCGCCTGCCCGACTACCTTCAGCAATTGGAGATGGAGAGCAACGGCAAGTCCGTGCGGATCGATGGCGAGAGCAGCGCGATCCACACCGCACCGGTGATCTGGGGCGGCGAGGAGACGAACGGCCAGCACGCCTTCCACCAACTGCTGCATCAAGGCACGCGGACTGTGAGCGCAGACCTGATCGCCGTCATCAACCCGGCGCACCGGCGCGCCGAGCACCACCAGCGCCTGCTGGCGCACTACCTCGCCCAGGGCCAGGCGATGCAACGGGGCGACAGCGCAGACGACCCGCACCGCCGCACGCCGGGCAAGCGTCCCGCCACCAGCATCCTCCTGGACGAACTGACCCCCTACGCCCTGGGGGCGCTGCTGGCGCTCTATGAGCAGAAGGTCTTCTGCGCCGGGACGCTGCTGCGGATCAACTCCTTCGACCAGTGGGGCGTCGAGCTGGGCAAGCGTCTGGCGGCGCCCATAAGGCAAACGCTGGCCTCGAACACCAATCCGGCTGGAACCGACCCTATCACGGCAGCGCTGGTGGACGACATCCGAGCTCGGCGCTTGCGTTAGAACGCCCTTCGGGACTGTCCTCCCCTTCGATGCGCCCCCACAGCGAGGCTCGCGCGGCAGTGTCTCACCCTTGAATTTGCCTGACGTGGCGCATGGCCGTCCGCAACCGGCGACTACGTCGATTTGCCTGCCGGGACCACTCTGGAGGGAGGGCGTCCCGCCCTTCATGCGCGCCGTCAGGCGCGTCCTCCCTGTGCATGCCGCGACGTGCCCTGCGCGCCCTTGCGGGCGCGGCGCCTGACGGCGGGCGCGCCTTGCGGCGCGATGGAGGGCGGGACGCCCTCCCCCCGGTTCGAGCACCAGCCCACCGGCGCTCCTCGAAACGAATGTTCTCCTTGACGGCGACGAACGCCACCGACGCCTTGGCGATCGCATCGAGGGTACCCATGAGCTGGCGAGACGCCGGCGCTTGGCATTGGCACGCGTCGAGGCGGTAGCTTCGATGAACTCGTCGATCCGGAAGCCCTGTCGTCGGGCGTACTCGAGGATCGCGAGGCGCTGGCTGCCGGCGTCCTGCTTGCCGGTGGAGACTCGCAGGTAGGCGACGGCTTTCATCGGGTGTCGTCAAGGCCATGGTTTCGACGTTGAATCTTGCACGTCGCGACGCAGGGAACGCGTCCCGTTCCCTGTCATGCGTCGTGTTTTTCCGAACCGTCCAAGACGCACGCAAGAGACCCGGACTTCGATCAGGGTCCGGCATCAAGGTCGCCGTGGCCTGGGGAAGCCGCTGGTGAGTCCGTCGATGTGCTCGTTGAGGTCGTTGGGTATCCGCTGCCACAGCGGGTCCAGGATGAACTTGACACCGGCTCGGCGGGCGAGTTTCGCGGCGGGAACGAAGTCGGAATCGGCAGAGACGAGGATGATGGTCTGGACGTTCCGGTTGAGCGCAAGCGACGCGATGTCGAGACCAATACGCATGTCAACGCCCTTCTGCCGCAGGGCTGGAACGAAGTCACTATCCGTCAAATCAGCCGCCAACAGACGGCCCGCGAGGAGGTTCGCCTGCGCAGTTGGTTTGAGCACCCAGGACTGCTCAAGGTCCTTGCGCACATCACCGAGTCGAACAGCTACGTTCCTGGAGCTTCGAAGGACGTCGAACAGCCGTTTCCGGAAGACCGCAGGGCCGGTCCTGGAAAAATCGATTGCCACGCCACTGACGGGGCGGTGACCTTTAGACGCATAAGGCGACGCGTCGTAGTAGAACGTGCGGTAATGCAAGGCCATGGGTTCTCGAGCTTGTAGAGTTGACCTGCTCAAGATGCCTGCGCACGAGTTGATAGATGGCGTGCCCGACATCTTGCGGATCGTCCGCATTGACGTCGGGCCGTACAGCGGGCAGGCGCTTGAGGAAGAACGCACTGTCAACGAGAACCGCGCAGTCGTGCATCGGTGGGATGCCTCCGTAGACTATAGTTGTATAAGAGCAGCTTGGATGCCCCCGGGCTCGGCCTCGCTCGTATATGCACCAGCCATCGCATCGTGCGCGGCTGGAAGGCGAGACGTACTGCCGGAGGCAGTATGCGTCAAACCCTACCACGTCCGGCGTCCCGTGTCCATGCAGAGTCAACCACCACCACGGCTAATTTGTTCTTTACGCCCGATCCAAATAAATCAACGAGCTACATGGATTGAGGCACCCCTTCGCCCAGTTTCCGTTAACCCGAAAATGCGCTTCAATATCAGGGCCTTACGTTATTCGTCCACTATCAGGGATGCCCGAGAACAAATTCGCCCTGCAACCACCACCACACTGCCGACAACACCCGGTCCCGGCCACTGGAGCGCCGACGATCTCCCTCGTGACGGTGCCCGCGACGGCGGTTCCCCGGCACCTTTCTGGACGATCCGCTCACCGCGGCGGCAGGGGTGCGCCGCCGGGGGATGCGGCCGCGCTTGGCGACCCGGGGGACGGCGCGCCAGACACTGCACAAGCCAAGGTGAGACACTACCGCTCGCGCCTTCGGGCCAACCGCTCGCGCCTTTGCATGGACAAAGCTCTCTCGCTCGCCGTAAGCTCCCTGTCGGTTTTCGTGCAAGGCGCTGAACGTGGCTGCCAGATATCCCGTCCCGCCCGAGTTTGCGCGCAAGGCGCATGTTGACGACGCTCGCTATCGGGCGATGTATGAAGAGTCCGTGGCGGATCCCGATGGGTTCTGGGCGGCGCAGGCGCGGGAGTTCATCGACTGGTTCTCGGAGTGGTCGGAGGTGTCCTGGAGCGACCTGCCGGCGGGCCGCGTCGAGTGGTTCCGGGGCGCGACGCTCAATGCCAGCCACAATTGCATCGATCGGCATCTGCCGGCGCGTGCCACGCAGCCGGCCATCATCTGGGAAGGCGACGATCCGAACGACGACAAGACCGTCACCTATCAGGAGCTGCACGACGAGGTGTGTCGCCTAAGCAACGCGCTCGCCGTTCGCGGCGTGGGCAAGGGCGACCGGATCTGCATCTATCTGCCAATGATCCCCGAGGCTGCCTACGCGATGCTGGCCTGCGCCCGGATCGGCGCGATCCATTCGGTGGTGTTCGGTGGCTTCTCGCCCAACTCCCTGCGGGACCGCATCCTCGATTCCGACTGCCGGGTGCTCATCACGGCCGACGAGGGCGTGCGCGGCGGTCGCTCCGTGCCGCTCAAGGAGAATGCGGAGGCAGCGCTGGCGGAATGTCCCGACGTCCACACCGTGCTCACGGTGCAGCGAACCGGCAACGCCGTGCCGTGGAACGAGAGCCGGGACGTTTGGTATCACGAACTCGCTGGCGCGCAGCCAGCCGAGTTCGAGCCGGCGGTGATGGACTCGGAAGATCCCCTTTTCATCCTCTACACCTCCGGCTCCACCGGCAAGCCCAAGGGCGTGCAGCACGGCACCGGCGGCTACCTGCTACACGCGGCCATGACCCACCGCTATGTCTTCGATTACCACGACGGCGACATCTATTGGTGTACCGCAGACGTGGGCTGGGTGACCGGGCATTCCTACATCGTCTATGGCCCGCTCGCGAACGGCGCCACGACGCTCATGTTCGAGGGCGTGCCCAACTGGCCGGACGCCTCGCGCTGCTGGCAGGTGGTGGACAAGCACAACGTCAGCATCTTCTACACCGCCCCCACCGCCATCCGCCAGCTCATGAGCCAGGGCGACGAATTCGTCACGGCTACGTCGAGGCAGAGCCTCGCGCTGCTCGGCACCGTCGGCGAGCCCATCAACCCGGAAGCATGGGAGTGGTACCACGGCGTCGTCGGCGAGCGCCGCTGCCCCATCGTGGACACATGGTGGCAGACCGAAACTGGCGGCATCATGATCACGCCGCTGCCCGGCGCCACCGATCTCAAGCCGGGCTCCGCCACGCGCCCGTTCTTCGGCGTGCAGCCGGCCTTGATGGACGCCGAAGGCAACGTGATCGAGGAAACCGAGGCCACCGGCAACCTGGTCATCACATCCGCCTGGCCCGGCCAGATCCGCACCGTCTATGGTGACCACCAGCGCGTGATCGACACCTACTACGCGGCCTATCCGGGCTTCTACTTCACCGGCGACGGCGCCCGGCGCGATGCCGATGGCTACTACTCGATCACGGGCCGCGTGGACGACGTGATCAACGTCTCCGGCCACCGCATGGGCACGGCGGAGGTGGAAAGCGCCCTCGTGCTGCACGAGGCGGTCGCCGAAGCCGCCGTGGTGGGCTTCCCGCACGACATCAAGGGGGAGGGCATCTATGCCTTTGTCACCCCGATGGCCGGCATCAATCAGGACATGGAGGCATTGAAGGAGGAACTCGTCCGTCTCGTTCGGAGCGAAATCGGCCCCATCGCAAGGCCAGACGCGATTCAGTGGGCGCCTGGCCTGCCCAAGACCCGCTCCGGCAAGATCATGCGCCGCATCCTGCGCAGGATCGCCGCCGGCGACATGGAGGACCTCGGCGACACGACGACGCTGGCGGATCCCACGGTGGTGGATGACTTGGTGGCAAATCGCGGTGGTTGAATGCGGCCACCACCGAACGATTGCCCCGGGACTCGGGACGCCAAGAAGGGCGTCGTGACATCGCGGATCGCGGGGGAAACGGCGAATGGCGAACAACGCGAATCGCCGCCGCGCTGGGCATCGACGCGAACAAGGTGGGACGCTGGCGGACCCGGTGCGCGCAGGAGGGGCCGTCGGCGATCGAGAGGGAGCGGCCGCGCGGCGCCAACCACAGCGGGAAGGACAGCCGGGCGCAGGCGGCGTTGCGCACCCGGGTGATCGAGGCGACAACGCAAGCGGTGCCGGAGGACGCCACCCACTGGTCGTGCCGGTCGATGGTGCGCCACCTGGGCACGACGCACAGCTTCGTCAACCGGGTGTGGCGCGCGCACGGCCTCAGGCCGCACCTGATCCGTACCTTCAGGCTGAGCAGCGACCCGCGCTTCGAGTTCCACTCAGCCCCAGATGAAGAAACCCCGCCACACCAACGCCATCATGGCGTACGTCATAGCGGCGTCAACGATCAGCCAGACCGCCACGCCAATCAAGATTGTCTTCGTTCGTTTCGACATATCAGCCGTACCCTCCACCATCGCCGTCTCCACAGGCTTCCATCTCGGCATCGAAGGCGCTCTTGCAGGCGTTCACGTCACGCGTGTTCTGCTGTGAGCACTTCCTTACGCAACGCCGTAAGACTACACGTTCGCGTCGGCGCAATTCTCGATGCAGGTTGAATACGCGGCCGACGCATCGCCGAGGCAGCTTGCGTAGTTCGCGAGGGCGTTGAACCGGCACGTCATCCCAGGATCACAGTTTGCGATTCCGCCCGTAGCGCGGATCAGCACCGACGCTACGCGAAGTGCGCTCACCTTCGCATCGGACAGGAACGTACCGGCAGAGGCCGTCGTCGTGCAGACGACAACGGCCAGAGTCATGAGTAACGCTTTGGTCTTCATGGTCTAGTAGTTCGTTCCATTAAAACCTTGACGTTTCAGGCGATGTCCAAGTCGAAGTTGCGCCAACGCAACTGGACGGGAGCTTCGTTCATTTCCGCAACGCCTGGAGGATGCGGACCTTCAGTTCGGCGGTGGAGGCGACACGAATGTGACGCAGGAAGGTGCGAGCCATCTTCGAGAAGGCGCACTCGATCAGGTTCAGCCAGGAGCCGTGTTTCGGGGCGTGCACGCATTCGAAGCGCCCGGGCCGTGTCGCCAGGCACGCCATGGCTTCACGGGAGACGCGCGCGGAGTGATTGTCGAGGACGACGCGGATGACGGCAGGGGCCGGACAATGACGATGCAGGCGCTCCAGCAACGCGGCGAACTCGCGGCCGCGATGCTTCGGCTCGACATTGGCGATGGTCTCGCCGGTGCGCAGATCGAGTGCGGCAAGAATCGACAACGTGCCGTGGCGCGCGCACTCGCAGTCGCGCGACAGCGTTGCCTGCCGCCCCGCCACCGGCGGCAGGTCCGGGGCGGTGGCGCCGATCGCCTGCACGCCGGGCCTCTCGTCCACGGACACCGTGCAGGTGGTCGGCGTCGCGGCATCGCGTTGCGCCGGCGTCAGGAAAACGTCGCGACAGACCATCAGGACTTCGCGCATCTTGCGGTCGAACTCCGGGTCGCGACGTTCCAGGCAGTGTCGCACCCGGCGGCTTCAGTTCGCTCTCCTGCAGGATGCGCCAGACGCCGCTCTTGCCGACGCGCGACAGGCGGGGAAACCCGGCCGCCCCGGCTTCGCGTCGCACGTGGGCGGTCAATGCCGACAACGTCCACGACTCCGCCGCCAGACCCAGCGCCTTGGGTTGCTGGCAGGCCACGCCGACCACCCACGCTTTCGCGTCCGGCAGAATCTCCGGTTCCCGCGGGCGACGGCAACGATCTCGCAAGCCCGCGCGCACGCCCGCCGCCAATGCCTTGTCGATGCATTTGTGGATGGTTGGGCGCGACACGCCGACTTCGCGCTGAATCCGTGTGATCGACAACCCCGCGGCGTGGCGCAGCAGCACCTTCGCCCGTGTCGCCTCGCGCGCCGGCGCCGAGCGGCTCAATGTCGTCAGCATCTCCCGATCCGACTCCGACAACTGCAGCGCCGCCCGCTCTGTTCGTCTCGCCATGTCCCGCTCCTCGATTGGACCGGGCCGACATCATGCATCGGCATCGCCAACTTGTAATTGAATTCAAGAAACGAACTACTAGCTTCCTTTGTGCGGTCTGCGGCTTCGCCGCGCCTGATACTCGCGTCTCAGGTACTGTTAAGAACTCGTGGGAAGCGGGAGGGAAAGATCGATTCGATCTAGCGGGGCTCTGGCTTGTGCCACAAAACGCGGTCTAGCAGCCTGTCGGACTTCGGACGGCGCAAGCTGGCCGAATGCCGACAGGGTGACAGGACGGCCTGGGCTGGGGCAAGAAGCGTTGTCGAAAGGCAGCGGGGTTGGCCGACATCAGCCACCTGGCAGGCACACGACATCCGACCACGCTGCATGACCGGCCGCCGCTTCTCCAGCAGGTCGGCGCGCTTCTCGCATCACGTCGAGGGCCTGATCCGACAACGGTACCCGGTGCGCCTTGCCCGTCTTCATCGACGCCGCAGGCTTCACCCACACCGCGGCTTCCATCGAACTGCTCCCGGGTTGCCCGCCGCACTTCGATCTGCCGTGTCGCCGTCAGCGCGGTGAACCGGATCGCCCGCTTCGTCGAGGGCGTACACTGGGCCCATAGGGGCTGGCCGGGCGGCTCGTTGAAGAAAGCGCTGATGTGGATCTCTGGCACCATCCTAGCCCTGTTCGTGCTGCCGGCCGCGCTGGGCCTGGCGCATCGGGCGTATCTGGGCCATCCACACTGGCGCGAAGCCAGCCATGCCCCCACCGGGCTCTCGCCGGCGCCCGAAGCGCATCCGGGGGCGGTGGTGCAGGTGTTCGCGGCGCGCACCTGGGGCACCCGCGGTGGCATCGCCGTACACACGTGGATCGCCACCAAGCGCAGCGCGTCAGACCACTATCGCCGCCACGAGGTGATCGGCTGGCGGCTGCGGCGCAACCTGCCGGCCCTTGCCAGCGGCCCCGGCAACCCGGACGCGCAATGGTTCTCCAATCCGCCGCGATTGCTGGTGGACCTGCGCGGCGAGGGAGTTGACGCCATCATCGACGCCGTGGAAGCGGCGGTGGCAAGCTATCCGTATCCGAACGAATATCGCACCTGGCCCGGCCCCAACAGCAACACCTTCACCGCCCACGTGGGGCGGCAGGTGCCGGCACTTGGCCTCGACCTGCCGCCAACCGCCATCGGCAAGGACTTCCTCCCCGGTGGCGCAATGGCGGCGCGTTCCCCCGGCGGCGGCCTGCAGATCTCCCTTTTCGGAACCTTCGGCGTCCTCGCTTCCCCCCGCGAAGGGGTGGAAGTGAACGTCGCAAGCCTGGTCGCCGGCGTCCGCTTCTGGCCCCCCGCCGTCAAGCTCCCCGGAGTCGGCGCATGGCCTCCAGCGTCGTCACAGGAGCGACGATTGGAGTAGTTGCATGCACTGCGCCCCCCCCTTGAGCCCTTGGCACATGTCCGGGGGAGGGCGCTCGCGCATCGGGATATGATTGCGGACATGAAGCCCAGGGACACATTCAGCGAACGGGTGGTGCCGTTTGCGCGGCCGGATTCGCGCTTCAGCATGGTCGTCGCGCCCGACGGGCGGTTTCTCGGTGCCGATGGCGGTGGCGCGCTTGCTCTCACCGACGCGATTTCGGACGATCTCATGTGGCGCCTGGATGGTGGCCGTCTGCGGCACTCGGCGGCTTCGGCAGTGCTCGACCTGGCAGGGGACCATGGGGCTTGCCGCCTCGCCACTGGCGGCGTCGGCATCGAGCCGGAGGGCGTGGGCGGACCCTTTGCCGTCATTCACGGCCCGGAGCGGCTGCCATCGGAATACCTCGATCACCTGCGCGAACACGGCTGGGTATGCCTCGTGGCCATCTTGGCGCCTGAGATCGTGGATGCACTGCAACGCATCGCTGGCACCGATGGCTACACGGGGCATCGGCAGGACCGCAAGCGTCGGCAGCTGTGCCAGGGCAGCGCGCTGGCGAAGACGGCGGTGGAACCGATTTCGGCCTGGCTTGCGCGAAGCTACATGCAAACGAGCGATATCCGCCTGGCCCACTCGCCAGGCATCGGCGTGCTGACGCCGGACGATGGCAAGCGCGCGGTGCAGGGGTGGCACTCGGATTACCCCTATCACTGGGGCATCAACGCCGGCGGCAAGGTGCCGACGCCGAGTGGCCAGACGGTCATGGGCGTGCAGCGGATCGTCTGCGTATCGGAGTTCACCAAGTTCCACGGTGCGACGGCGTTCAAGCTCGGCTCCCATGCGCTCGATCATGGCCCGCCCGAGGACTGGGGGCTCGCCAGGGATGCCTACCAACCCGACTATCGCGCCGCCAACGGCCTGCCCTACAACGGCCCGGACGCGGACGTGATCGAGGCCCCGGCAGGCAGCATGATCCTGTTCGACACCCGCACCTGGCATCGCGCCGGGGTCAACCGCAGCGACCGCGGCCGCGCCGCCATCCTGATGGACATGACGCCGGCCTACATCGTTCCCTACTCCGACACCAGCGAGGACTACCGAGCCTTCACGGAAAGCGACGGCTACGACGATCTGAACGAGCGGGAGAAGGCGGAGTTCACGCGGCTCATGGTGCATCGCTTTCTAGGGCCGGCGGGCCCGCGCTCCGTCATCGGAACGCATGCGGAACTGACGGAGCGGTTGCCGCGGCCTTGATTGGGCGGGGTCGCGCCCCCCTGACGCGCCACGAAGCGGGCGAGATGCCCTCCCTCCGGGAAGAAAAGGGGCGCGCCCTCGCTGCGAAGGCCCGTTGTACACTCGCGCGGTTTTCCACAGGGCCACGAGGCGACCATGACCGAATACGCGAGCTACGAAAGCACGGGCGGCATCGCCGTTCTGACTTTGAACGACGGCAAGGCCAATGCCTTCGGCCCGAACATGATCGAGTCGGTGAATTCGCTGCTCGACCGCGCCCAGGCGGAGGAAGCCAACGCCGTCGTGTTGATGGGTCGGCCCGGGCTCTTCTCCGGGGGCTTCGATCTCAAGGTCATTCGCGGGGACGATCCGGAAGCGGCTCGGGCCATGAGCCTTGGCGGGGCGCGGCTGATGATGCGGCTCTACGGCTTCCCGCTGCCGCTCGTGATCGCGGCGACGGGACACGCGGTGGCCTTGGGTGCCTTCTGCCTCTTGACCGGCGACTACCGTGTCGGCACCGCCGGAGACTTCCGCATTGGCCTCAACGAAACCGCAATCGGCATGAGCCTGCCCCCCTTCGGCCTGATGCTGGCGAACGAGCGCCTCTCGAAGCGGCACCTCAGCCGCGCCGCCATCGCAGCGACGATGTTCACTCCCGACGAGGCCCGCGATGCCGGCTTCCTCGACGAGGTGGCGCCGGCCGAGGAAGTGCGCGATGCAGCCCTCGAAGCGGCCCGTTCCTTCACGCAACTCGACGGCGCCGCCTATGCCTCGGTCAAGCAGGGCCTCCGAGGCGAAGCCATCGCCGGCATTGTGGCGGGCCTGGACGCCGGCGGCTAGCGCCACAAGAACCGTTGCCTTCCGGCAACGGTTCTTGCCCCAGCCCGAGCCGTCCTGGCACCCTGTCGGCATTCGGCCAGTTTGAGCTTGCGCCGTCCGAAGTCCGACAGCCTCCTAGCGCGCCCTGACGGGCGCGTCGGCAGTTGCTGCGCAACTGCTGGCCTTCTTCCTTCGCTTCCGCTCGCCACTTCGGCTAGGAGCCGGCGCCGTTCTACGGCGCCGGCTCCTAGGCGATTTCCTGATCTGCAAGAAAGGCGGTGATCTCTCGGGCCAGGTCGTCGGGTGAGTCGAGCTCTGGGAGGTGACCTGCGTCGTTGACGACACCGGTTCGGGTTGGGCCTCGCAGGGCCGTGCGGAAGCGTTCGTTCGACGATGCTGGCAGCACGCGATCTTCGCTGCCGCGCAGCAGCAGTGTCGGGTGGTGTACTCGATGCAGCCGCGAAGCCACCCCCGTGTCGCCGAAGGGGAACAGGAAGCGGGCGGCGGCTTCCATGGCGCGGGCGTGCATCACTTGATAGTCGATGGCCTCGGCGCCTTCGGGCACCTGCCATGCCTGCTTCCATGCTTCGGGGCGTTGGCAGACGAGATTGGGGATGGAGTCGGGGCCTGGCGCCTGTGCCCAGATGTCCGCGCCCGGGTCCTCCGTGTCGTGGCTGCCGAAGGGGGCGATGAGCACCAGGCGGTGTACCAGGCTGCCGGCAATCGCGGCGACCTCCGCCGCCAGGGCGCCGCCGACCGAACTGCCGATGAGGTCCACCGGAGCTTCGTCGAGTGCCTCGATGGTCTCCACACAATGCACCACCCAGTCGAGCAGCGTGTCCAGGTGCCGGAAGTTCTCGGCGCCCGGAAAGCCCGGCAGCGACGGCACGATCACGCGCCGCGACTCCGCGAGTCTGTCGAGGAACGGCACCCAGGCAGGCAAGCCGCCGATGCCGGCGAAGAACACCGCCGGTGGCGCCGAAGGGTTGTCGCCGCCGGTGAGCACCCGAACCGAATGCCCCCCAACCGAAATCGTCGCCTCCTGCACCATCAGGCCACCGCCCTCGCCGTGGCGCGTTCCGCCAGCGGTTGCGGCCACCAAGCGTCTTCCCAGCGGTCGTCGAAGAGGTGCTGGATCTGCGGCAGCACGCGCTCGGCATAGAGCCGGGTGTTGTACTTGGCAAGCTCCGTGGACATGTTGCCGAACTGGCACAGCAGCATCAGGTGGCCGACGTTGAGGTCGATGCACACCTGCCGGATGCGTTCCGCCACCTGGTCGGGATCGCCGGCGATGACATAGCCGAGATCGAGAATCCGCTCCCAGTCTCGGGCTGCGCCCATGGCGCCGGGGCGACCGCCACCGTTCTGGCCATTGCCGGCGCGGCTCTGTGCTGCGGCAAGGGCAACCTGGGACTGCACCTTGGCGCGAATGGTGGCCTCGGACTGGTACCCCGCCGGCGAGGCCCACTTGGGGTTGACGTGCAGGCAGCGGCCGTAGAAGTACTCGGCCGGCTCGCGGTAGAGCTCCAGCGCCTCCTTCTCCGTCTCGCCCACCGCCACGAATTGCAGGAAGCCTGCGCGGTAGGGGTTGCGGTCCTTGCCGAGCCGATCCATCTCGTCCCAAAAGCCCTGCATGGTGGCGGCGCCAGCCTTGTAGCCGAAGTACGAGAGGTAGCTGTACACGTAGTCCATCTCCGCACACCAGCGCCACGTCTCCACCGAGCCGCCGCCCGGAATCCACACCGGTGGATGCGGCTTCTGCACCGGGCGCGGCCAGACGTTGACGTAGCGAAGCTGGTTGTAGCGGCCGTTGAAGGCGAACGTCTCCGGCGCCTGCCATGCCTTCATGACGATGTCGTGCGCCTCGTAGTAGCGGTCGCGCAGCTTCGACGGGTTCTGGCCGTAGGCGAAGATGGTGTCCATTGGCGTGCCCACCGGGAATCCTGCGATGAGGCGCCCGCCGGACATGCAGTCGAGCATGGCGAACTCCTCCGCCACCCGCGTCGGCGGGTTGTAAAGCGCGAGCGAGTTGCCCATCACGCAGATGGCCGGCGCGGACGTGCGCCGCGTGAGAGTGGCGGCAATCAGGTTCGGCGAAGGCATCAGGCCGTAGCCATTCTGGTGATGCTCGTTGCAGCAAACCCCGTCGAAGCCCACCTCACCGGCGAACTCGAGCTCGTCGAGATACTCGTGGTAGTGCTGGTGCACCCGCTCGGCGTCAAGCAGCCCAGAGTCGATGTCAACCCAAACCGACGGATGCTCTTCCCGGAAATCGTCCGGCAAGTCCTTGTAGGGCATCAAGTGAAACCAAAGATTCTTCACGCGGCCATCCTCCCCAAGACCACAGACATTGCGGCCAATGGTACGCGACGTGTCGGTGCAATGGGGACTTGAAGAAAGCCCGGTGGACCGTTCGCTGGCGGCCCGTGGCGAACTGGAGAGACGCTACGCTTCAGGTGGCGATGGTGGGTGGCAGCGGTTGGATTCGAACCAACATCCCCGGACTGGTGCTACCATTCGTGTGCGTCCAAGCACATGGCAGTCCGTGACCCGGACTCTCTCCAAATTGAGCTACGCTGCCGTTTCACTCTCCGCCGTCTCTCCCCTCAGTGCAGAGGCTGCGAATTGAAGCTGGGCGACTAGCCCGCTCAGGTCGAAGCGTCGCACCGTTAGGCCATCGTCGATGAACTCACCATGCAGGCGCGTCAGCAGGCCTTTGGATTCCAAAGACCCAACAGCCCTTTCGACTGTACGCACCGTAACGCCCATCCGACTCGCGATGGTCGACAGCCTAGGGTACGGCCATTGCCCTTCGCCTTGCCACCAGTGCATCAGCAGGTTCAAGATCACCATCATCTCCGTGGCCGACAACCTCAGGGACGCCTGCGAGCGGATCAAAATGTCGGGCACAGCCGTGAAGCCCGTCACTCCATCGGTGACGGCTCCGTTCCAACGTGTTCGGATCAGCGATTCCATGCCGAAAATCGTAACACGGTGGAGTGATCTGATTCATAATGGATGCGACATTAGCGTCGCTTTTTCTACGGAGGCTCGGGATCCACCCTCGGTGGTCCGTCAAGGCAGCGCTTGGTGTGTGCTTTCCTAGCCCAAGTTTACCAACGAAAAAAATAAACTGTTGTATCTCAACAATTTAGGTTGACCGAATCGCGCGCATGGCACTACATTCGTGCCCGACGTGATGGTTTCCCCTCAGACGACCGCCTGGTGTGTCCCCCCGGCTGAGGAGGGGATCCCCAAGGCATCGAGGATGGCCTTCTGCTGCGGTTCCGGGCGCGTCGCCTTGCGCACATGCAGCGTGCGTCCGTCGGCGCGCTTGAACGTCGCGGTCACCCGCTGACGGCCGCCGAGAATCCGTTTGAGCGTCGTCCAGTTCGCCGTGCGCATCGGCCCGTCGCCGCGCTCGGCCAGACGGGTGCGAATCACCTGGACCCGTTGGTAGGCGATCACCGTGATGAACAGATGGCCCTCGGCACGGCGCGGCTTGCGGTGATGGATGGGGCGCAGGCCCAGTTCGGATTTCAGGGAACGGAACGCCGCCTCGACATCCGTGAGCAGGGTGAAGGTGCGCCACAGGCGCTCCTCGCTGAAGTCGGTCTCGTTGCTGCGCAGGCAATAGACGCCCGGATGGGTGAGCATCGTCCCGGCCACCGGCGTGCGGAGGAAGGTCACCGCCACGGCCCGTTTGCCGCTCTCGTCGGTTGCCACCGCGATGTCGTAGTGTTGGCCGACACCGCGGCTCTTCTCCACCAGCCGGCCGATGCGTTGCCAGATCTTTTCCGGCTTCTTCTGCGTGCGCGGCCGCGACAGCCCCTCGTTGATCGCATCGAGATCCCGCTCCAGGCGTTGCGCAAACCGCTCGGCCATGCCGCGCTCCTTCTCGGCACGCTGCTCGGAGCAGCAGTACAGGCGCACCTCGCCCGCCTCGGCGTCGTCCACCTTCTCCAGATGCACCACCCCGCCGCTGCGGGTGCGGTGGGCGAGTGCCGCCTCGGGCTCGAAGCGGCGCTTGCGCTCGCGCGAGACCACGATGTAGCGGTACCCGTTCGCCTTCAGCCAGTCGACCTGTCGCTCGGTGGCGATGCCCCGGTCGAGCACCACCCGCGACCCCGGCGGTGCCCCGAGCGCGTCCAGCATGCCGGAAAGCGTCCGGTCTTCCTTGACGTTGCCCGCGAACACCCGCGAACGCCGCACGAAACCACCCCCGTCCAGCACCAGCCCCAGGGTGAGCAGCTTGCAGTCGCTGCGCTTCTCCTTCGAATGCCCCCGCCGCGCCTCGGGCTGATCCGCCACATCGCCCTCGTAATAGGTGTTGGTCAGATCGTAGAGCGTCACCGTCGGCGCCAGGTCGAACAGGTCCATGGCGCTCTCGAACAGATGCGCCTCGATCGCTTCGCGGTGGGCAGCCAAGGCATCCGAGGCCCGGTACAACTGCATCGCCCCCATGGTCTCGAAGTCCACACCCAGCAACTCCCCCAAGGCACTGCGCTCGCGCAGCCAGGCGTGCGTGGCCCGCTCCGAGGCCGGGTACGCAAGCCGCGCCACGATCGAGGCCACCGCGGCCGTGCACGGCGACGCGTTGATGCCCAGGGTCGACAGCAACTCCATCAGGCCCAACCGCTCGACCGCCCACAGTCCCGCCTGCTCGACCGCCCACAGTCCCGCCTGCTCGACGCCCACGCTGCGCGGGCGCGTCAACTCGAGCGACGCCACGTCCACACGGACCGGATCACGCACCGCTTCGGCGTCCCCCGCCCGGCCGCGGGCCAGCAGTTGCGCCCCGATCCGTTGCGCTTCTTCCTCGACGGCAGCCGGCGCATCGTCGGTGAGCGGCGCCTGGCCGTTCAAGATCTCGTCGATGCGCCGGCACAGTTCCGGCCACTCCTCCACAGGCAGGTCGAAATCGCTGCCGAGGTTCAACAACGTGCGCTGGCGGACCTTGGCGCCGTCGCGCCGACTGTGCACGAGGCGGTGGGAGTGGTAGTCCTGGCCGCCGGTGCGGCGGGTGAGGGTACGGCGGATGAACATGGCGGGTGACGGTAGCAGTCTGTCGGACTTTGGTGCCTGCGTCACTACAGTGGCGCCCGCCGTTTGGGGAGGCCATTTCGAGATGCCGAAGTTCGTGCCGTCGGATCGGAGCCAGCCGTACCTGTTGCCGCCGGACATGCGGGAGTGGGTTCCCGAGGACGACCTGGTGCACTTCGTGCTGGAGGCGGTGGAGCGGGTTTCGATGTCGCGGTTCCGGGTGAACGAGCGCGGCACGGGTTCTGCGCAGTGCCACCCGCGGATGATGCTTGCGCTGCTGGTGTACTGCTACGCGACCGGGACGTTCGGCTCGCGGCGGATCGAGCGGGCGACGCACCGGGATCTGTGCGTCCGGTACCTGACGGCGGACAGCCACCCGGACCACGACACGATCTGCCGTTTCCGTCGGGAGAACTTCGAGGCGGTTGGGGAGGCGTTCCTGCAGGTTCTGCTTCTGGCGCGGGAACTGCGGCTTCTTCGGGTGGGGACGGTGAGCGTGGACGGGACGAAGGTGGACGCGAACGCGAGCCTTCGCAACGGCATCCGGCACGACCGTGCGGAGGAGCTGCGGGCGCAGCTTCAGCAGGAGATCGACGGTCTTCTGGCGGAGGCGGAGCGGACGGACGCGTCGGACGAGGTCGATCCGCAGCGTCTTCCTGCGGAGCTGTCGCGGCGGGAGGCGCTGAAGGCGAAGCTGGACCGGGCGTGCGCGGAGCTGAAGGAGCGGGCGGAGCGCCGTGCGGAGTCGGAGCGCGAGGAGTACGAGCGCAAGGTGGCGGCGCGTGATGCGCGCAAGGGCTCTGCGAAGGGTCGGCATCCGAAGCCGCCAGACGGGAAGCCGAGGCCGGACGAGCAGGTCAACCTGACGGACGCGGACAGCGGGGTGATGAAGAAGAGCGAGCGTCACGAGTGCCGGCAGGCGTACAACGCGCAGGCGGTGGTGGACGCGGACGGCAGCCAGCTGGTGCTGGGCTGTCGGGTGAGCCGGAGCGCGACCGACCGCCGGGAGCTGGTCGCGGACGTGGACGCGGTGCCGGCGGCGGTTGGGGTGCCGGATCGGGTTCTGGCGGACAACGGCTACGCGTCGGGAAGCGAGGTGGCGGAGCTGGAGGGCCGCGGCATGGACCTGCTGGTGGCGACGGGCGCGGAGGGCGGCCGGCGGCAGCACGACTTCCGCCCGGAGCCGGCGGAGGAGCGTCCGGCGAAGGAGCCGAAGGCGGAGTGGATCAAGGCGATGCGGGCGAAGCTGGACGAGGAGGGGAACCGGCAGCGCTACCGGGTTCGCAAGCACACGGTGGAGCCGGTGTTCGGGGTGGTGAAGCAGGCGATGGGGTTCCGTCAGTTCCTGCTGCGCGGCATCGAGAAGGTGGAGGGCGAGTGGTGCCTGGCGATGCTGGCGTACAACTGCAAGCGGCTGCACAACCTCACGGCGGCGTGAATCGGGGCTGGAAGCCGCCCCGGAACCCCGGATCCGGGCCTTCTCCAGCCCACCGGAGCCACATCGGCGACGACATCCCAGACCTGCCGCGCCGGACACGCCGCAATCGCCCGCCCGGATGCGGCAGTCCGAGAGCCCCGGGGGCGCACCCCCGTCCACAAGCCGCCAACATCCGCCTTCGCCGCCCAAAGTCCGACAGGCTGCCAGCGCCACAAGAGCCGTTGCCTTTCGGCAACGCTTCCTGCCCCAGCCCAGGCCGTCCTGTCACCCTGTCGGCATTCGGCCAGCTTGCGCCGTCCGAAGTCCGACAGGCTGGTAGCGGCGCCGGCCACCCATGTCAACCGACACTACCCTATTATGGCACTACATCGGTCGATCCACCCCACCAGGAACCGGAAAACAACGAGTTGCCGACCCCAAAACCGTCAATCACCGCAAGATCGGGCGAAAATCACGGGGTTGTTGGTAAAGATGGGCTAGGATGCTCCAAGCGTTGAGTTCGCCCCGGTCGCTCCCCGTGGATGCTACCCAGAGGGGAACTGAGTAGCGCTAGCGTCGTTGGACCGTCATGTGCTCGGCGACGAGCCGCTTCGCTGCATTGCGAAGGTGGGCGCGCTCAGGCGGATTAAGGTAGCGACCAAGGACGTCGGCCGCGCTTCGGAGTAACACCCGATCGAGTTCGTCTGGGATCGGATCTCGGGTGCCGAGCGCCCAGAGGGTAGAGAGTTGGGCTTCGGTTAAGGTACGGGTGAACTCGTCGGCAACCGAGTCCAGTTGCGGTGCGGCTGCCGGAGGCTCGTCGGTGACGGTTCGGTCGGTTTCGGCGGGCGACAACGTAGCCAGACTTTGGAGGCTGAGAAGGGGCTCGAGGTCCGCTCGGCCCCACTCCATCGAGGTGTCGGACTCTTGCCGAAGAAGCCGCGATTGGTTGGCTTGGCTGTCGGCGGCAGGTTCGATGCCGAGAAGATGAACGCGGACGCCGTAGGTTTGGGCTATCTGCACACCAATGCGAACATCCTCGTCGCCAGACAGCAGGATGGCGTCCGAGATGGCGTGATTCCGCGCGAGTTCGATGAGGTCGGTTACGATCAGTGAGTCAACGCCCTTCTGCCGTCCCGTGTAGGCGACAACGCCCAAGCGGAGCTTGACATCATCGGCGTCGGCAAGCCGCTGCTGCTTGGGCGTGGGTCCGGTGCGAGGCACGCCGTCGTACCAATAGATGCGGAGGAGAGGCGTGGCCGGGAGCTTGCCTCGACGGCGTGGCGCAGCGACCTGAGCGCAGCGTCGAGATCGAGCTGGACGGCCGTGCGTGGAAGGGCGATGCCCGAGAGAAGCTTGGAGCCGGCGGCGTAGAGGTAGCCAGCATCAACGAAAACGGCGGTGCGCATGACGCACTCCTAGATTAGTGGTGGTACGAGGGCCCCTTTCGGGACCCTCGATCTAGTCCACGCTCCAACTCGTATTAATGCCGGGAGACGCTGGACGTGTGGAATCCTAGGGAGTTGGTCATGGCGCGTCAAGGCGAAAGCGCGCTATGCCATGCTTGGCCTGAGTAGCGCCTCGGGTACGGTTTGAAGCAATTACAATCCCCTCTTCGCTCCAAGGGGTGCCCTGACGCGACCGCGTTGGCGTGATTGGCGATTGCGCTGGATACGGTTTGGGGTGCGCCACGGATTGCTGTGTGGACCGTGGTGATGCAGATATTCGTCCTTGGGATGCATCGTTCCGGCACCTCGGCGGTTGCGCGCGTGCTCAACCTCATGGGGTGCTATTTCGGGGCGGAGCATGAGGGGACGCGGGCCAACGAGGAGAATCCCAAGGGGTTTTGGGAGCGGCAGGATGTTCGGCGGCTCAACGACGCCATGCTGCGCAGCGGCGGCTGCGACTGGGATCGCGTCAGCGGGTTCGATGCAGAGGCGATGCTCCATGAGCAAGCGGTGTATCGCCGGGCGATGGCGGACATCGTGCTCGACATGGATGCGCACCGGCCTTGGTTCATCAAGGAGCCTCGGCTTTGCCTCTTGTTTTCGCTCTGGCGGCCACTGCTCGAAACGCCGGTGTGCATCCATGTCCACCGCAGCCCGATGGAGGTGGCGCGCTCGCTGAACGCCCGGCACGGCATCCCGCTCAAGGCTGGGCTGGCGCTGTGGGAGGTTTACAACATCCGGGCGCTGGGCGCCTCGAAGGGACTGCCGCGTCGCGTCGTCTCCTACCGCAAGCTGATGCGGGCACCGGAGGAAGTCGTGAGCGAACTCCGCGCGTCGCTGTCCGACTTCGGCTATGCGCTCCGGACTCCCGGCAAGGCGGAGTTGGGCGCATTCTTGGACCAACGCCTGCATCGCCAGCGCGACGATGGCGGTGCTTGGGGCGCAACGGCAACGCGATCCCAAAAGCGGTTGCTGGAGATTCTTGCCCATGCCGAAGCGGACGGGATGGACTGCCTGCCCGAGTTGCCGTCCATTTCCGACGAGGCCTTGGCGGCGCTGCGCGAATACGAGGCTGGGGCCGAGACCGTCGATTCGCGCCGAAGGCGCGCCAATGCCGTGGAGCGGCGCCAGCGCGAGAGCGCCACGGACATTCAGCTTGCGCTCAAGCAGGCGGAACTAGAAACCACGCTCAAAGACTTAAGCCGCGTCTCCGAGGAGCGCAATCGCCACCAGTCGGAGGTGCGGCGGCTGCACGACGACTTGGCCCGGGTGCAGCGGGAGCGTGGCATCGCAACCGGCGAAGTGCGCCGCCTGGAGGAGTTCAATCGCCACCTGTCGCGCGACGCTTCGACGATGCGCGAACACGTGCGCCAGACGGAACGCGACTCGCAAGCGCTGCGAGGCCGGCTTGATGCGAGGGAGCGCGAGATTCGCAGGCTCAGGGATTCCGAAGCCCAGCTCCGCGTGGAACGCCGGCAATTGCTCGGCCGGGTCGATGCGCAGGACACGTTGCTCGATGGCTTCGCGGCCGGCACCAACCTTCTTCTTTCGTCCTGGCGCTGGCGGCTCGGCCACGCACTGCTGTCACTCCGGCACCGCTTGCTGCTGCGCAAGGTGCCGAAGACGGCGGCGGACCAGATGCGGGAGCAGGCTGACGAATACCGGGAGCTCCAGAACGCACCGCTGCCGAAGGCTGGGGCTGCCCCAGCAAAGCCACCGACCGAGCCCGGCAAACGCATTCCGCACCCCAAGGCCGCGCCGATTCCTCGGCTGCGCCGAGACGTAACCGTGGCGGTCATCGCTTGGGACGTGGGCCACAATCCGCTCGGCAGGGCGTATCTGGTTGCCGAAGCGTTGTCGCGCAGCTACACCGTCGTTCTGCTCGGTTTCCAGTTCCCGCGCTATGGCGATGCGGTGTGGAAGCCTTTGCGCCATGCGCCGTTCCGCACCGTCGCGATCCCGGGCGCGCCCTTCCCGGAGTTCCAGCAAACCCTCGAACGACTGGCGCCGCGCATCGATGCGGACGTGGTGGTGGCGTGCAAGGCGCGGCTGCCGAGCGTGCAGCTCGGGCTGATGCTGAAGGCGTTCCGCAATCGCCCGCTGTTGGTGGATGTAGACGACTACGAACTGTCGTTCTTTCGCAATCGCGATCCGCTTGCGGGCGTTGCCGGATTGGATTCGGAGGCGCTCGCGCATCCCTTCGAGGAGGCATGGACGCGCTACGTCGAGAATCTGTTGCCCCACGCAGACAGGCTGCTCGTCTCCAACCCTGCGCTCGCGGCCAAGTTTGGTGGCAGGGCCGTGCCTCATGCGCGCGACGAGACGAAGTTCGACCCCGATCGGCACGATGCGGAGGATGTGCGCCGCGAGCTCGGCCTTCGGGACGACGACAAGGTGGTGATGTTTGTCGGCACGCCGCGCCCGCACAAGGGAGTGGTGGAGATCCTCGATGCCGTGCGCTCCCTTGACCGTGCCGACTACCGATTCGTGATCGTTGGCACGCCGCCGGAAGAGTCGTTTGCGAAGGAACTCTGCGCACGGGGCGGCGACACCTTGCGCCTTGTCCCCGATCAGCCCTTCGAGAAGCTGCCCGCATTGATGGCGGCGGCTGACCTCGTGTGTCTGCTGCAGGATCCAAACAGCGAAATCTCGCGCTTTCAGCTTCCGGCGAAGGTCGTCGATGCCATGGCGATGGGCGTTCCGGTGCTGGCGACCGCAGTGCCGCCCCTCGCGCCGCTGATCGAGGACGAGTTGATCGAGCCTGTCACCGCCGCGAACCTGGCCGAGCGGATCGGCCATTGGCTGGAGGCGCCGGCGGAAGAACGCAGGCGCAGGACGCGCCGTGCCCGCGAGCGGTTCCTCCGGGAGTTCAGCTACGACGCCATCCACCGGACGCTGTTTGCGGAGGTGGAAGCGTGCATCGAGGAGCCGCGGGAGTTGCCAGTCGAAGCGCGGACTTTCCTCGGCGAGCAGCAACGGCGCTATCCCTCGCCGGCGCCCGCCCCCGGCGATGGCCTCGACATCGTGATGTTCTGGAAACAGGGCGACATCGGCCTCTACGGTCGTCGCGTCGACATGGTCATTGAACAACTTGCGCGACGGCCGGAAGTTCGTCGCATCGCGGTGTTCGATGCGCCTTTCTCGGTGCGACAGATGTGGCGGAGAGTTGGCGCCGAGGATCTCGACCACCACGAGGAGGTGACGCGGAGCAAGCTGGTGCGGCGTTGGGGGCTTGCAGACAACGCCAAAGTCTCACATCACGTCTTTCTCTTTGACTCCGGCTCGACGACCGGAACAGTTGGCGGTGTGGCTGGAAGAATCGCGGCCGGCGGCTATCCGGGCGAGGCTGCGTTCGCAGCCTATGCGGCGGCCGAACTCGACCTTGCCGGGATCGACCCAGGGACGGCGATCTTCTGGCACTACCCGGTGCTGGCGCCGATCCCGGAGTTGAACGAACGCTTCCAGCCTCGGCTGTCGGTGGTGGACGTAGTGGACGACTTGCGCACCTGGCCAGACCGCACGGAAGCGGACCGAAAGGAATACACGGAGCATTATCGCACAGTGCTCGGTGATGCCGATGTCGCGTTCGCCAATTGCGAAACCGTGCGCGACTCGATGGCGGCATTCTTCCCTGACATCGCACTGATCCCCAACGGCTGTGACCTCGACTCGGCGCCGCCGGCGCCGGAGAATGAGCGCTTCCGGCAACTGTGCGCCCTCAAGGGTCCCATTCTGGGGTTGGTGGGCAACCTGGAGTCCAAGACGGACGTGGCCTTGCTGGACCGCTTGGCGCAGGAACGGCCCGACTGCAACCTCGTGTTGATCGGTTCCACCCATGCGAACGCGGCGGTGATGGCACTCGACAGGCTCCCCAACGTGCATTTCTTCGGCGTGGTTACCTATCCGGAAGTGAAGACATGGATCGCCCGCTTCGACGTTGCCCTGGTGCCTCATCTCGACACGGATCAAACGCGCTCCATGCACCCGCTGAAGATGCTCGTGTATGCGGCCGTGGGAGTGCCCATCGTCTCCACAAATGTGCAGAACCTGGGCGACTTCGCCCGGTTCATCGAAGTCGCGGATGGCCACGAGGGGTTCATCGAAGCCGTGGACGGCGTGCTGAACGGCAGGCGCCCGGACGAGTCGGCGCTCGCGGCTTTGGTCCGCGAGCATTCTTGGGATCAACGTGTCGCTTCCATGCTGTCGCAGGTGCAGGCGAGACTGGCAGCTCGAGCGTAAGGCAGGGTTTTGCAGCTTGAATATGTGGAACGAAAGCGGTGAAGAGTGCATGGGGAGTCTTGGACACGCTGGCGCCGCGCCAGATTGCCTGCGTGACTTCGGCAGCAGGACGCTACCGCGTCGGGGTCGCACGAGGTGAGCCTCGTTGGCAGCCCTCAGACGTGCCCCGGAAGGCGTCAGTTTGGAGCTTTCAGCCGGGGAAGCATTCCCGACCGCTGACGCGCAAGGAAGTGCCGGCAATTCCCCCATCGCTGGGGGCGTACTTCCATGCAAGTGCATCGGGGAGTCAGGCCCGCGCGAGACGCATTGCCTTCCGCAGGAATCGGATGGGCCAACGTGCCAGCCTGCGGGCGAAGGGGGGCTCTGTTGGCGGAGCCTGGAGGGGCCACGGATCAGCGTGGGCGTCGGTGTGGCAATCGAGGAGGGTCCGATAGTCCGCGCCGAGTTCATCCGCTGGCAGTGTGAGCACCACATCCTTGTGGTTCGCTCTGGCCTTCTCGTAGTATTCCAGCATGGCGGCATCGCGACTCGTCCGATCGTCGTCGGATAACGGCACCCGGTATAGGGAAGTGGTTTTCCGGATGCGGGCGAATCGACCGGCACGCATGGCGAAGCGGAGCCACAGGTTCCAGTCTTCCTGCCGGTCGAGTGCCAGGTCGAACCCGCCACATTCCTCGTAGAGGCTCCGCTCAAAGAGCACGCAGCACGTGGGCATGAAGTTTCGCACCGACAGCTCGATGAAGGTGAACGGCCGGTCGAACACTACCTCGCACAGCTCCTCCCGAACGATCTCATGCCGCTCGTTCCACTCCGTCGCCACCTCAAACGCGGTGGAGTAGGCGGCCCTGGCCTCAGTGCTGGCGAGGCAGGCGACCAACTGCTCCACATGATCCGCGAAAAGCTCGTCATCTTCATCCAGAAAGCCGAGGTATTTGCCGGATGCAGTCTCCATGGCGACGTTGCCGGCGTGGCATCGCCCGTGTCGGGCGCCAAGGGGCACGTAATTGATCGCGAGCTCCGTGAAGGAGTTCACGAGGCCAGCGAGCGTGCCCGGACCATCCTCCACGAGCACTACCTCGAGGTTGTCGTAGGTTTGGTTGGCGATGGTCTTGAGGGCGCGCCCCAGTTGCTCGGCCCGACCGATGGATCGGACCAGAATCGACACGAGCGGGCGCTCCCCCAGGTCTTCTTTTGAGGTTACGTCGTGAAAGGCGCCGAGTCTCATCGGCGCGAAGTCAAGCCCGTCGAAAAAGCCCATGCCGGGCGGCTTGTGACGCTCCCAGAAATGCAGGAAGTCCCGCACGTATCGACATCCGGCGAGCAGAGTTGCCTTGCGATGGCCCTTGAGCGGGGAAGGCGCGAGGAGAGATCGCAGGAACATCTCGTAACCGCGCAACATGTCTGCGAGCGTGCCGAAGCGGCAGCGCAGGCACAGGCTGCCAAGCAGCGTTTGAACGGCTTGCACTGGCTTGATCTGATGCGCGCACTCGTAGGTGTCATGGCGCACGCAGACGGACGGGACGTAGCGCAATCGCCACCCCTTGCGACGAAGCCTCCAAGAGAGGTCAACGTCTTCGCAGTAGAGAAAGAAGCGCGCATCGAAGCCGCCGACCTCCTCCAGCGCCGAACGCCGCATCAGCAGCGAAGCGGCCGAACACCAGGATGTGGTCATCGTCACGGGATCGTATTTCTTGGGATGCTCGTAGGGCACCTGACGTGGCTCCCATGCAGCAATGCCGGGGTCGTCCGCCTCGGCTGTCCGCAGGAGCCGCAGGAGACAGTCGGCTTGAAACTGCGTGTCGGGATTGAGGACCAGGACGAAGGGGGCGCTGCCGTCCGCGATCGCTCGGTTGTGCGCCACCCCAAAGCCGACGTTGCGCGAGTTGGTCAGCACTTCGAAGGAGCCGAACGTCTCTCGGTACCGTAGCTGCGCGTCCAACAGGAGCGCAACCGTGTCGTCGTCGCTTGCGTTGTCCACGAAGGTAACGCGAACGAGACCAGCGACGGCCTGTCCCGCGAGGCTGGCGAGAAGCGCGGCTAGATGAGCGGCAGAGTTGTGGGTGACGATGGAGACATCCACCGGTGGCCACGGCCTGGGCGCAGTGGGTTTTCCGACCTCTGGTCGCCCCCGCACTTCTGTCCTCTTACGCCCGCGTCTTGGTGCTGACAAACGTGATGTTCTTGGCGCACAGGGGGCGGTGCTTGTCGATGAAGGATACCTTTGTGGAGAAGCCTGCTTCCTCTAGCTGCGTGAGCATGTCCTCGCCGAAGTCGGTATAGACCAAGGATTTGCCCCCGTCGCCGGCAATGTGGTAGCGCGCCTCCAGCAGAAAAACATCCTCATCACCGGACGTATCCACCCTGCTTACCGTCTTGGGTCGCATAGGGTGCTGCAATGGAATCGTGAAGATGTGGTGGCCGCCGACCCGCAGAACCCGATGCAGTTCTGCAAATCCACGGTAAGGATGCCGAATGTGCTCGAAGATGTCGGAGGTGATCACGAGGTCCAGTGACGAGGATTCCATGCGCAGGTCCTCAAGGTCCTGGTTTTGGATTCCATCCCTGGTTTCGCCGAGCGGCAGGTCGTCCCAGAGATAGCTTTGGATGTAGTTGGGCAGCTTGTCGAGATACTTGCGGAACGGCCCTACCAAGCCGGGTTCGTAAATGCTGAGGTCTCGGAAGCGCGGAGACTGTGCTAGCGCGGAGAAGGACCGCTCGTCCTGCCCATAAACCTCGAGGATTGCATTGGCCTGACCCCGATGACGGAGTGACGCACGACACACCTCGCACCGATACGACTCGCGCACGGAGCCTCCACGGTGGACGAACTCGCTCATGCTGCCGCAGACGGTGCATGGGGCGGTGTAGCTGTCGACGACCTTGCTGTCGCGCCTGGGTGCAGGTTTCTTCGGGATGAAGTGGATGTTGTTGCCAACGAAATAATTGTCCCTTGACGTGTCGCGCTCCTGCACGTCCACCAGATTCCGCTCAAAGTGACAGCCACTTACGACCACGTTGCAACCGCCGTGCTGACCCTGGAGCACGAGACCGGCCTCCTGACTGTCACGGATCGCACAATCATCGATGAATACGTGGGAGGTATTCGACACCACCATCCCGACCTTGTTCTCGCTTGCTTCGCAGCGGTGGAGCAGGACATTGTGGATCCGGTTCTTGTGATCGCCCATGAGACCAATGCCGCGCAGGCAGCGCCGACACGTTGCTTCGACAACGACGTTTTGCAGGGGCGAGAACTTCGAGTCGAGCATGACTCCGTTGCCGGTGCAGTTGTCCACAGTGCATTGGATTCGTGCACCATTGCCGCCATCGAGATGGACGGCAGAGTGCCTGGTGTCAAGGCCGGAGTTGTGGAAGCTTGAATTCCGCACAGTGAGGTTGTCGGCATGAGAGGTGCTTACCGCGCTCCAACCCATGTCGTGGCACTCAAGTGCGTCCACGCTGATGTCGGTGCAGTGGTTCAAGTGCAGGGCGGTCTGTCGGCAATCGAGGGCCTTGATGTTGCTTATTGTCGCGTCCTTCACCCGTCTGAAGAGGATGAGGTTGCACCATACAAGGTGCTTCATTTCGTCCGGCTTGTGCTGGTGCTTCGCGTTCCCCCGGAGGGTGAGGTCCTTGAGTGCAATGCCCGCGTTGCCTTGCTGGTGACTGACGTTCGTGAACATGTGTGAATTCGTGCCGGAGGCCAGCGTTAGAGACGTGCGGCGCTGGCCGGTTCCGCCTTGCAGGGTTATCCCCGAACGGAGCTTTATGGTTCGGCTCAGGGTGAATGAGCCAGCGAGAAGCTGCACGACCTGGCCTGGTGCAGCGTCGTCGATTGACGACTGCAATGCTGCGGTGATGTCGTCGCCCGTGGCGGGGACGGTCGTTGATGGGGCGGGGACGTGGCGCTTCGGTTTCGCCAAGGAGGCAAGGCGTGACCAGAGCTTGCGGCGGACGCGCTCGCGGGGATAAAGGCCAGCATCAAAAAGGTACCGGAACCGGGCGAAGATGGCCTCTTCCGCCTTTGGCGTCAGATACGCGGAATAGTGTTCGTGCTCCGTTGGATTGAGGTGTGGCAGTCGCGCTGCATTGAAGCCAAACTCACGGGCGAAGCGCGCCAGGTCGTCTTCGATGGACTCGAAGCGAACAAGCCGTTGGTTGGGCAGCACTTCGCCGTCGAGGGTGAGCCAGCGCTCAGGGGGCGTCGCAAGGCTCGGACCGTCCGAACACCAGAAGGTCTCGAAGTCGAGGTCCATTGCCATCTGATAGCGTGACTTGTCTGTGTGCCGGCGGTGGGTTGCTCGCAGGTAAAAATAGGTGGAAACCGCCATGTCATAGGGGTTGCGGATGCCAACGAAGGCGGCGGATAGCTCGCGTATGGACTTGCCCTGCGCCTTGAGCAGCTCTTGTGCCGTGCGCATGTCCTCGTGCCCCGTGCCCACCTCAAGCGTTACGCCCTCCGCGGCCCCGACTTGCAGCTCGTCAATCTGGCCGGAGCTAACGCGACCGAAGATGGGCTTGTCCCACGCCTCGATGAAGTACTTGGCCATTGACTTTCCCGCCGTCTTGGGCAAATGGAGGAAGAGGAACCTGTCATTGGCAAGCATGGGGAACGATGACTCCGGGCGGTCAGATGGGTGGCCGCGTACTATAGCGATACGCCGCTGGGACCGGAAGCCGCAAGGCGTTGGCGGCGGCGCCACAAGAGCCGTTGCCTTTCGGCAACGCTTCCTGCCCCAGCCCCAGCCGTCCTGTCACCCTGGCGGACTTCGGCCAGCTTGCGCCGTCCGAAGTCCGACACTAGCTAGAGGCTTGTGGCGAGGAGGCTCAGATAGCGCCGCATATCCGCCTTCCTGTGGATTTCGTCCATGGTCTCTGTGGTGAGGGATTGCTTGCCCTTCCGGGCGGCGTTGCGGTCGGTGATGCGAGCGAGGTACGTCAAGGCGCGTGGCCTGACGCGTTGCTCCGAATCGAGGTGACCGAGCAGGCGTTCGAGTACGTGCTTGCCTTGAGGACCCATCAGCCGGTCTCGGGAGACGCAAACGATCCGCGCGCCCGCTTCCTGTGCTCGTGTGGCAGCGAGCAGGGAGGTGTTCCAAGCCGCCATCACTCGTTCGTCGGCTTCCGATAGGCGCGTGCTGTTCGACTCGTCACGCTCAAATAGGTCGAGTGGCCCGCAAAACAGGAAGACGATCACCGTGTCGGGATATTTGCGCGCTATTGGTCGAAGGTATCCGTACGCCCCTGGGACAACCTTTCCGAGAACGCGGGCAAACCGGTCGGCAGGGCTTGCCGGTCGTTGGGCGGTGGACGGCCGCGCCTTTTGGTGCGACGCCTCGCCCAGGTGGCGCTCGGCGCGGAACAGGTCGGGGTGGCGGTCCACTTCCTGGCGGAAGTCCTCGAAGCGGTAACGGTCAACGTCGAGGACTACGTCCGGCTGCATGTTGAGCAGCTTGCCGAGTTCCTTGGCGCGTGCCCCCGGCGTGCCACATACGAGCGCTGTCGTGCGGGTGACTTCGGGCGACTCTTCTTGCGCGCCATCGGCATCGGGCTCAACGGATTCCCTGTAGGCTTGGACGGTCTGCGCACTGGAGCCGTCGCGCACGATGCGCCCATGATCGAGCCAGATTATTCGGTCGCAGAAGCGTCGAATCGTGCCGATGCTGTGCGACACGACGGCGACCGCGGTGTTCCCCGTCAGCAGCGATTCCATGGCTTCTTGCGACTTGCGGCGAAACTCTTCGTCTCCGACCGCGAGCACCTCGTCGATGAGCATGAGGTCGGGTGTCAGGTTCATTGCGGTCCAGAAGCAAAGACGCGCCCGCATTCCATTCGAGTAGGTCGAGGTGCGACGGTGGATGGCATCGCCGAGGCCCGACGCCTCGACGATGGCGGGGATGCGCGCTGCGGCTTCCTGCTTGCCCAGCCCCATCAACATGCCGTGCATGACGATGTTGCGGGTGCCGGAGAGTTCGGGGTCGAAGCCGGCCGAGAGTGACAGCAGGGAGGTGGACATGCCTTCCGGATCGCAGTCGCCGGCGTTGGGGCGGATGACGCCGGCCATCACCCGCAGGAGGGTGGACTTGCCGGCGCCGTTGGCGCCGATGATGCCGAGCTTTTCGCCGCGCCCGACGGTTAGCGAAACGTCCGTGAGGGCCGACACGCCAGCGCTGCCGACGCGGGCGCGCTCGCGGTAGTTCACCGATACGTTCGTTAGCTGCATCAGGCGATTATCCGCCGAGTGAGTTCCTGGTCCCACCGCCTGTAGGCGATGTCCAGCAGCAGAATCCACGCCGCGCACGTCACCGCCACCCATGCGCACCAGACGAGGTCTGGCAGGGCGTGGTCAAGCAGCACGGTGCGGTATTGCTCCAGCATCACTGCCATGGGGTTGAGGCGGAACCACCCCTGCACGGCCTCGGGGAAGGACTCGATCTCGAAGAAGACGCCGGAGCAGAACATCATCAGTTGCAGCAGGGAGGCCACCACGAAGCGCAGGTCGGGTAGCCAGACGCAGAGGAAGGCAACGGTGGTGGCGCCAGCGACGATCAACAGGAGCTGGGTGGCGATCACCGCCGGCAACGCCACCCACGCTGGCGAGACGCCGACGATTGTGCCAACGACGAGAAGGAGGATCAGGAACACGAACACCTGCTTGTAGGTCACCGCGATGACGCTGATGAGCGGAAACATCAGCTTCGGCACCTTCAGCTGCAGGACCAGGTTGCGGGCGCCGGTCAAGGTCTGCGTCGCGTTGCCGACGCCGCCGGAGAACCACAGCCAAGTGGTGACGCCAACGATCAGGAAGTAGATGAACCCCTCGTCACGCGGCCGCAGGAACTTGAACACGATGTAAAACACGGCCGTCATGGCCAGCGGCTCCAGCACCCACCAGAGCCAGCCCAGGTAGTAGCGCGAGGCATCGGCCACCAGATTCAGATAGCCGCGATAGAGGGCATAGCGCCAGTAGCGGGTTTCGATCAGCAGCACGGCGTCATCAATCGGTGGCGTTGCGTGACCGAGCGGCTACAGATCGCTCTCGAGTTCCTCGTGGATTGCCGGCAACTGCGGGAGGATGTTGGACGGCTAACGTGCTCCATGGCGATTCCACCCAAGCCGCTACGGCAAGACGCAATGGTCTTTGAAGATGCCGACGATCACCCGGCCCGCTTGGGTGTCGTCGCGCGAGTGGAGTTCGTGGCGAAAGTAGATTCTGTCCACATGCGGTTGTAGCTTGACGTGCCACCAGAAAACCATGTCGGTGCCCTGACAGCGTCTAGTTCGGTCGCGCCTGGACGGAGGGTGCCTCTTTGTTTCTCCGTTTTCATCCGACGTCGGATAGCCGACCTTGACGGACAGGACATCCGGTAGTTCGCTCCGACCGGCGTGCTCGTGAAAGCACGTTGCGCCGTGGTCGCTCAGGCCGCCGAGGCATTGGACGAGTTGGTCGCGGACGGTTATGTAGGGTCGGTCGAAGTCTTCCAGTCCGCGCCAGACATCGTCCGCCCAATCGAGTGCCGGGAACGTGGAAGGCGCTAGACGCTCGAACGCCTCCTCTTCGGCATTCTCCAGCGTGATGACGGAGCGGAAGAAGCCGACGTGCTCGGATTCGTTGGTTACGAAGAAGATCTCGGTCGCCGCGTCCTTCACGGATACAGGCAAGGGGCCGTGCGGCGCGTTAGGCAGGGGGAGGGGTAGCACCGCCGCCTGATGTTCCCCGCTGCATTGAGCGTGCGCCCATGCCACCCCGGGTGCGAGCCGGACGCTTCCCGCAATTTCCGCTTCGTATTCTGCGAGGATCGAGTCGTCGAAGTTGTCGGCGTGGTCTAGGGCCAGTTGAAGCTGGAATGAGTCGTCATGTCCGAGTCGCACTGGACAGTCGGGCTCGAACAGAACGGAGTAGAGCTGCACCCCGCTCCCAAGGTCGACCCCGTAGAAGTCCTGGTGCATGGCAACGCCTTCGTCCCGCTCCCGCGCCACGTCGAGCCGCTCGACCAACTGTTCCACTGCCATCGACAGCACCTCTGGATCAGCTTCGCCGGCGCTGCTCCAAGACGATTCATCGAGAACGAATCGTGGCCTCACGGGTTGCGTCGGCGTTGCGAGGCAAGGGCTGCGAGGTCAATTTGCGCTTGGTCGAAGAACCCCGCAGGCCACGCGGATAGCTGGCCCGTCCGCTCAAGTTCTACCGACTGCAGCACGGGACCATCTTGGTCTTCGGCGCGGAAGAAATGAATCGCAACCTGTTCGGGAGAGAGCGACGCATGGCCTTGGGCAACCGCCAATCGAACGCCGTTCAGGACGTGGTCGCTGTGGGTTTCCACAAACACCTGCACACAATCCGCCGCCACCTGAGCCAAAAAACCGCCAATGCTTGACTGTCCCGCGGGGTGCAAGTGGGCTTCGGGGTTCTCGACGAGCAGCAGACCGCCGCCCTCTGCGCGCAAGGCCGCAACGACGATCGGCAGGGCATAGGAGATGCCGAAGCCTGCGTTTGGGGCACGCGTCCACTCGGCACGAGACCCTGGCGCCTTGAAACGCAAGCGGGTGACAGACGTGTTCGGGAACCACTCGGCTTCGATCTGTATCGGCCGGACGATCTTCGCCATCCAGCTTTCGGTCTGGTGCAACAGGCCGGCTACCTGCGGCTCCTCTCTTGAGCGGTCGAAACGACCGCGGCTGACCGCGGACCTGTCAGTCGAGGCCAGAACTTGCGCGACGAACTCGCCTCGTGAGCCAACGTCGAGTTCGGCAACATCGGCAGCACTCGCACCGAGCACGTCGCGAGGACCGAGACGCTCGGCACCCAGATAGCTGAACTGGGGCGCATTGCCTACGATTTGCGCTGGAGTGTCTCGGGGCCGATCCACCACGGTCGCGTTCAGCGTTCGGCCACTTTCGCCTTCCGTAGCACGAAACGACCAGCGCCGGCGAACGCCTTCAGCATCGAGCAACTCGACGGCAGCCAAGTCGTCGTTTGCCTCCCGGTGAATCACGTCCTCCGGGCTGCCCAACTCCAGGGTGTCGACGCCGTTCAACTCGACGTGGCTCTTGCCCGGGTGTCTTGATATCTGCCGAGCCAACAAGAGCGACTGGAGGACGGAGGTCTTGCCTGCGCCGTTGGCACCTGTGAGAACCGTTAGGTTGGCGGTCCTGAGCCTCAGGTCCGCAAAGCGCTTGAAGTTCTCTAGGCGAATCTCGGAGATCACCCAAGCACCGCCTTCGCCGCGTCGCGGACCTTGCCGAGCCGGGTTCGAAGTTTACGGATTTGGCCTGTGCCGCCGCTGATGGAGTCGATGAATTCCTGATCGTCAGTCATCATGTTCCGGGCACGACAGACCAGTTCGCTTGCACCCTCGCACACGGCGGCACCGCTGTAGTCCGCCAACACCGTTCCCCAGCTCTCGACCAGCGCACGGTTGATGGGGCTTTGGCGCGATTGCCGCCACGGCCACTTGCGGAACGCATGTTCGCCGAACACCGCGTGGGCGTTGCTCATTCCACGGACGAAAGCTGTCCGCAGGTCGTCAAGGTCCCCAGTGGCTGGATCGTCGAGCTTTTCCGTAACGGCACCGAGAAACTCGTCGAAGCTGCCATACTGCGCGTAGTCGTCTGCCGAATACAGACGGAAGGCAACGAAGCGCAGTGCCACCTCCCGGTCCGCCATCCTTGGATGCTCGTGCAGCGCTCCGCCGGTCGCAGCTTCGAAGCTCTCGTCGTTGACCAACTGCTTGAGGAACTCGCGTGACCGCGGCTTGCTCATGCAATGACGGATCTCTTGGGAGCTGAGAGGGCTTCCGGTTGTGTTGATGCGACGGAAAACGTCGAACTTCACGCGGAATGGAGTTTGCGGATCGATCACGTGGGCAACGAACTGTGTGGTGTTCAGACGCCGGCGAAACACCGCGTCGAGGTCTCCGAAAGCGCGACCTTCGATTTCGTGGAGGTAGGACACCTTGCCTAGCTTTTCCTTGGAGTCGGTCACATAGCGAAAAATCGTGGTCAGTCGCTGTATTCCGTCCACGACTTGAAGCCGACCCGTTTCGTCCTCGTTGAAGTAGAACGACGGCAAGGGAATCCCCAGAACGAGCGATTCGATCAGCCCTGAGCGCTGCCAGTCCTTCCACACGAAATTGCGTTGGAAATCCGGCACCAGGTCGATGTCTTCGTCACGGATCATGTCAACGACCTGGCGCAGGGAATAGTGTTTCGTGTGGACTCGGATCTTGTCCGGGTCCCAAGGCTCTACGCCGTCGTCAGGCGGTCCTTGACCATCTTCGTACTCTAGGCCCGTCGGGCGGTTCTCAAAGAGCTCCTCCCGCACCTCGCGTTCGGCCTGTGGGTTGTCGGGCGTCGGCATGATTCGCTGCTGGTTGCTCGTAGTCTATTGTCGCAGATGGCCGACGCTCGGCAAGGTTCATGCCGGGCGTGGCAACCTCCGGGCGAAGTGCCGACGGGATCCTTGCCGTCAGGCATGGTCTCGCAGCGGTGGAAGATCCGTTGGTGGGACAAGCTCACCGGTGAGCCTCATGCCTACAGATCGCTCTCGAGTTCCTCTTGGATCGCCGGCAACTGCGTTCCGAGACCCACCACATCGTCGATGGCGATCTCGAAGGCGATGCCGGCGCCGGCCTCGTCGTCGAACTGCCCGGCGGCGCGAATTTGCTCGAGGATTCCGCCGGCGCGGGTCTCGACCACCAGGAACAGCACCACATCGCGGCGAGCGGCCAAGTCCAGCCCGAGGAAGGTCTTCTGCGGCTTGAGCCCTTCGCCGCGCACGCCGGGAATGATGGTGGCGCCGGTGGCGCCGGCATCGCGCGCCGCCTGCACGACGGCATTGGTCTTGTTGTCCGATACCAGCGCGACAATGAGCTTGAGCTTCATGACGGGTTCAACTCTTGGGCTTTGGTGTGGTCGTTTGTGCCGGCGCCGGAATCGGTGTTGCCGCCTTTCCCGAGGCGTTGGATCAGGCTCGCGACGCCAGCGTAGCCGAGCACGGACATGATGGGGAAAACGCTCGCGAACGCAATCAGGCCGAAGCCGTCGATGAGGGGGCTGCGGCCGGGGACGTTTGCGGCGAGGCCGAGGCCCAGCGCTGCCACCACCGGAACCGTGACGGTGGAGGTGGTGACGCCGCCGCTGTCGTAGGCCAGAGGGATGATGGTGCGGTTGGCGCGGAACGTCTGCAGGATCACCACCACGTAGGCGGCGATGATGTACCACGGCAGGGGCGTGCCGGTGACGATGCGGAAGCAGCCGAGGGAGACTCCGACGGCAACTCCCACGGCCACCGCGATGCGCAGCCCCCATGCGCTGATGGTGCCGCCGGACACCTTCTCCGCCTTCAGCGCCACGGCGATCAGGGGAGGTTCGGCGATGGTGGCGGCGAAGCCAATGGCGGCGGCGAAGGCATAGACGAGGATGTAGTCGCGCCAGTCCGCGGCGGCGTCGGGCGCGTTGTCGCCGGCAGCGGCCTCAGTGAGTTGCCGGGCCATGGTTTCGCCGATGGGGAACAGGGCCCGTTCGAGGCCGATCAGGAACAGGGCGAGGCCCAGGAGCACGCACAGGAAGCCGGCAATGATGCCGCGCAGGTTCTGCACCCGGCGGCGGAGCACCACCACTTGGAACACCACGAGGATGGCGAGGATCGGCAGCACATCGAACACAGTGGTCGTCACCGTGCCGAAGAAGTCGGAGGCGAAGTCGAGCACGGCGTTCACGTGACCATCCCGTAGGCGAGGACGAAGATCACGGGCATGCCGCAGGCGAAGGCGATGAGGCCGAAGCCGTCCAGCATGGGGTCGCGTCCCTTGATGGAGGTGGCCAGGCCCACGCCGAGAGCGGTCACCAAGGGCACGGTGATGGTGCTCGTGGTGACGCCGCCGGCGTCATAGGCGACGCCGACGATTTCGTCCGGTGCGAAGACGGTGAGGATGGTGACCAGCACGTAGCCGGTGATGATGAGGCGGTGGATGGACCAGCCCTTGAGGATGCGCAGCACGCCGAGGACGATGGCGAAACCCACGGACATCGCCACCACCATGCGCAGGTTGAAGGCGTAGCTGGTGCGGGTTTCGTCTTCGTTGGCGATGGTGCCGGCTTCGGCCGCCGCTTCGGCGGCTTCGGCAGCGATCGCGATCAAGGCTGGTTCCGCCACCGTGGCGCCGACGCCCAGGCAAAAGGCGAAGGCCAGGAGGAGGGTGGCGCTGCCCTTGTGGGCGAAGGCTTCGGCGATGGATTCGCCGATGGGGAACAGGCCGCTTTCAAGGCCTTGGATGAAGAGGGCCAGGCCGACGACGACGCACACCAGCCCGAGCAGCACGTTGCCGAGATTCGGGAAGGGTTGCTGCAGGACGACGGCCTGGAAGAAGGCGATCACGAGGACGATGGGGGCGAGGTCGCGCAACGCGTCCCGGAGCCGCTTGGCGATGGCGAGGGCGATGGCCATTTGCGGGATTCAGGTCCGCATGCGAGAGGTTTGTCAGGCGCGGATGCGGAAGTCGTTCTGGCCGGAGAGGTCTTGGCCGCGCATGAGGCAGAGCGTTCGTTCGGACATGGCGAGGGCGCCGCCCACGGCGGGGCAGTAGTCGGTGAATTCGGGGTGCTTCGCCAGCAGCCGGTCGTATCTTGCGAGCGCGGACTTGAGAGGTGGACGTGCGCTCGTTTGTTGCACGTGGGCGGAGGCGATCTCGTCGATCTCCTGATCGCTCAATCGGAAGTCCGGTATGACGTGGCCGTCACGCTGGTATTGCTGGATCTGTGCGTCGCTGAGCATTCCCACGCCGTTCTTCCGTGCGGACCGTGAGTCTGTCAGAACGGTTGCTGAATGTCCTCCGGGGGGAGGGCCTCGGGGGGAGGGCCTCGGGGGAGGGCGTCCGGCCCTCCATCGCGCCGCGAGGCGCGCCGGGCCGCGAGGCGCGCCGGGCCGCAAGGCGCCGCGCCCGCAAGGGCGCGCAGGGCACATCGCGGCATGCGCAGGGAAGACGCGCCTGACGGCGCGCATGGAGGGCGGGACGCCCTCCCCCCGAGGCCCTCCCTCCAGAGTGGTCCCGGCAGGCAAGTCGACGCAGTCGCCGGTTGCGAACGCCATGCGCCACGTCAGGCAAATTCAAGGCGAGCCACTGCCCCACTACCAGCAATTCTCATTTTGGCCTTCAGTCCACTCAACAGCACCGGTCTGCGGGTTGATTTGACCCGAATTGAGTCCGAAACCGGGGGGGGCAATGCGCCTGACAGCGAAGCCAGACGCCAAAATGAGAATTGCTGCCCCACTACCGGGTGGCTTGACATCCACCCGTTGGGTCGGGACGATTTCGGGAACGACAACATCGCTTCGTTGTGGAGTGCGCAACATGCACGCCGTGGAACGCTGATCAAGTCCTTGCGCTCTTTGGGGTGGGGGCCGTTCTTTGCCGAGCAGGTTCCTGCCGGGCGTTCGGGATCGGAGGGAGAGGGTGCGGACCTCGTTGTCCGGCGTGTGGTGGCCGTGCATCGGACAGGACACGTGCTCGGCGACGGCGAAAGCGAACGCGTTGTGCCGCTTGGAGGCTCTTGGCAGCGGTTGCCCGCGGAAGCGCGGCCGTGCGTTGGCGATTGGGTGTTGACGGATGCCTCGGGCACCCGCATCGAACGTGTGCTGGAGCGCTGGAGCGTGCTGCGGCGGGTGGCTTCGGGGGGCAGGCTCGACTTTCAGCTCATCGGCGCGAACGTTGATGTGGCGCTGGTGGTCACCTCTTGCACGGCGGAGTTCAACCCATCGCGCCTGCATCGCTATCTCGCTTTGGCGCGGGATTCGGGGATTGAGGCGATGCTGGTGTTGACGAAGGCGGACCTCGCCGACGATGTCGTCGCCTATCGCGACCAGGCATTGGGGCTTGCGCCGAACATCGTCGTGGAAACGGTGAACGCCCTGGATGCGGAGTCGGTGCGCGCGGTCGGCCGGCACATGCGCGCCGGCGCCACGTTTGCGCTCTTGGGCTCGTCGGGCGTGGGCAAATCGACTTTGCTCAACACCCTGGCCGGCCGTCGCCTGCAGGCCACGGGCGAGGTTCGAGAGGACGACGGCAAGGGTCGCCACACAACCACGGGCCGCTTCCTGCATCGATTGCCGGCAGGGGCGCTGGTGCTGGACGGGCCTGGCGTGCGAGAGCTGGGCGTCGCGGACGTGGACGCGGGCCTTGATCGGCTGTTCGAAGACATCGAGGCCCTCGCCGCACGCTGCCGCTTCCGCGATTGCGCGCACGACAAGGAACCGGACTGCGCGGTGCAGGCAGCCGTTGTGGCCGGAGAGGTGGACGAATCCCGCCTTGCGAGCTACCGCAAGCTGAGTGCGGAGCAGCGCCGGCTGGGCACGGAGATCGCCGGGCAGCGGCGCCGTGGTCGCAGACTGGCGCGGATGCGACGATCTCGTTCGGGAAGCTCTGCCTGAGTCCCAGAGAAACTAACGCAGGTTGAAGGGCTCAAGCCGGGTTCCTCTGGGGGCCTCCCGTCAAGCCGCCTTTTCTTGCTCGACATCAGCCTTTGAAGAAGGAGCTGCGGTAGTGGGCCAGTTCGGCAATGGATTCGCGGATGTCGTCCAGGGCGCGGTGGGTGTTGCGTTTGGTGAAGGTGCTGTAGGCGGCTGGGCGCCAGCGGCGCGCGAGCTCCTTGACGGTGCTTACGTCGATGATGCGGTAGTGGAGATAGCTTTCCAGGGTGGGCATGTGGCGGCCCAGGAAGCGGCGGTCTTGCCAGATGGAGTTGCCGCAAAGGGGAGATGCGTCGCGGGCCACGTGCTGCTCGAGGAAGGCGAGGGTGCGGGCTTCGGCCTCGATCAGGGTCACCTCGGACTCGCGCACGCGGGCCAGGAGGCCGGATTCGGCGTGGTGCTTGCGGTTCCAGTCGTCCATGCCGGCGAGTTGCTCGTCGCTGGCGTGGATGGCCAGGGTCGGTCCCGCCGCGATTTCGCACAGCTCGTCATCGGTGACCAAGGTGGCGATCTCGATGATGGTGTCGGTTTCGACATCGAGGCCGGTCATCTCCAGGTCCATCCAGACGAGCCTTCCCTCGCCGGGGCTTTGTTCGCTCATGGCACCCCGCATTCACGCCAACGGATTACTATGCCACGGGGAAAGAATGCCAACTCAAGGGACTTGCATGGCTTCCGATCCAACCGTCATGTCCGCCGCGGAACTGGCCCTGAGGCTGGCCCAGGGGGAGGACCTGCTCGTGGTGCAGGTGACCTCGCGGCAGGTGTACGACGCGGCACACATCGAGGGCTCTGTTTGCGTGGAACCTGCGGAACTGGTGAGTGGCGCGCCGCCGGCGACGGGCCGGTTGCCGGATGTGGAGCGGCTGGCCTCGCTCTTTGGTCGGCTTGGGCTTGGTGCGGACCGGCAGGTGGTGACGCTCGATGACGAGGGCGGGGGCTGGGCCGGGCGGTTTGCGTGGACGCTGGATGTCATCGGCCGGCGGGACTGGATCTACCTCGATGGCGGCTTGCACGCCTGGCATCAGGGCGGCTTGCCGCTTGTTTCCGGGCCGCCGGCCCAGGTCGAGGCAGGGGCCCACGTGGACATCGCCATCGACCGAACGCCCATTGCCGAGGCCGAGGACATTCTCGACAGACTTGACGACCCAGACCTCACCGTCTGGGATTGCCGTTCGTGGGAGGAATATGCGGGCCAGCGGGCGGCGGCGGCCCGCGCCGGGCACATTCCGGGCGCCGTTCATCTCGACTGGCTGGAGCTGATGCAGCGAGACCGTGGGCTACGCCTGATCGATGACCTTGCCGGCCTGCTCGAACGGCGAGGGATCGGTGCGCAGCAAGAGGTGATCGCCCATTGCCAGACCCATCATCGTTCGGGCCTTGCCTACATGGTCGCTCGGCTGCTCGGCTTCCCACGCACCCGCGCCTATCACGGCTCCTGGTCGGAATGGGGCAATCGGCCCGACACGCCGATCGAGACATGAGCGCGCCTATGCAGCATCCAGGCGCGAGCCTCGCCGAAGCCGTGCTCACGGCCTTCGTCGGGCTGCTCGCCGGCGTGCGGCAGCGCCACCTCAGGCGGCTGATCATCTGGGCATATACGCGGGTCTATCCGGTTGATCTCGGCGAGGCCGAGGGGGCGAGTGTGGATGACTTCGCCACCTTCAACGATTTCTTCACACGGCGGCTCAAGCCCGGCGCCCGGCCGTTGCCCGAGGCTGCCGATGTCCTCGCCTGCCCCGCCGACGGCATTGTCAGTCAGGCTGGGCCGATTGCTGCCGGAGAGTTGCTGCAGGCGAAGGGTCATCGCTATTCCGTGGCCGAGCTGCTTGGCGACTCCGACTCGGCGGCGCGCTACGAAGGTGGCTCCTTCGTGACGATTTACCTCTCCCCGCGGGACTATCACCGGGTGCATGTCCCTTGCGACAGCGAGCTGGTGTCTGCGACGGAGATTCCGGGTCGACTGTTCTCCGTGAACGCGTCCAGCGAGCGGCGCGTGGCGGGGCTCTTCGCCCGCAACGAACGCTTGGCCATGCGGCTGCGCGCGGGGTTCGGTGACTACGCCTTGATCATGGTGGGCGCCTTGATCGTCGCCGGCATCGACACGCCGTGGCCGCGCCCGGCGGTGGCGAGGGATGAAAGGGCGAAACCGCGGCTTCTCCGCCCCGAGGGCATTCGCTTGGCCCGCGGCGACGAGGCCGGCGCCTTCCGCATCGGCTCGACGGCAATCTGCCTCTTTCCGCCAGGCATCACTCTGGCGGAGCGCATCGTGTCCGGCGCGACGGTGCGGATGGGGGAGGCGTTGGGCCTGGTTGGCGGGCCAACAGGGAGCTGCTGATCGAGTTCATTGGCACGCCGCTTGCGGCGCAGGCTAGCCCGACTTCGACAACTCAGGGTGTTTCCAGGCTGATTCGGCGTGATATCGACGGATGTTGCGTTGCAAGTGCCTGTTTTCGTTGACCGGCGATTCGTGGAACGGGCTGTAGTGCCGACCTTGGTCCTTGACGGGGCCGCGCGTTCGGGCAGGCTGTCGGACCATGTTCGTGCGCGCCAGGAGACGCTTCAAGGACGGCAAGGAGCACCGCTACTGGAGCGTCGTGGAGAACTGCCGCAACCCCGACGGCCGGGCGGTGCAGCGCCAAGTGCTGTATCTGGGCGAGATCGACGACAGCCAGCGGGCGGCGTGGTGCCGGTCGATCGAGATTCCGTGCGGCGCGTCGGGTTCCAGGCCGGGGGCGCTGTTCCCGGCGGACCGGGAGGCGCCGGAGCTGGACTGCGAGGTGGTGCGCATCGAACTCGGAGGTCTGCGGCTGCGGCGGGCGCGGCAGTGGGGGGCGTGCTGGCTGGCGCTGGTGCTCTGGGAGCGCCTGGAGCTGGACCGGTTCTGGCGCCCGCGGCTGCCGCCGAGCCGGCAGGGCACGCGCTGGCTGGACGTGCTGAAGACGCTGGCGTGCTGCCAGCTGATCGATCCGGGCAGCGAGTGGCGGCTGCACCGGCACTGGCACGAGCACAGCGCCATGGGGGATCTGCTGGGCCGGCCGGCGCAGGTGGTGGGCGGCCACACGCTGTGCCGCTGCCTGGACAGGCTGCTGGTCCACAAGCGCGCGTTCTTCTCGTTCCTGCGGGAGCGCTGGGAGACGCTGTTCGACGCCCGCTTCGACGTCCTGCTCTACGACCTGACGTCCACCTACTTCGAGAGCGACCCGCCGTTCGACGACAAGCGCCGGTTCGGCTGCAGCCGCGACAAGCGCCCGGACTGCGTGCAGGCGGTGATCGCGCTGGTCGTCACCCCGCAGGGCTTTCCGCTGGCCTGCGAGGTGATGCCGGGCAACACCAGCGACAAGACCACGCTGGCGGACTTCCTGGAGAGGATCGAAGACCAGCACGGCCGGTCCGACCGGGTCTGGATCATGGACCGGGGGATCCCGACCGAGGAGGCGTTGGCGGCGATGCGGGCCGGCGATCCCCCGGTGCGCCATCTGGTCGGCACGCCCAAGGGCCGTCTGACGCGGCTGGAGAAGTCGTTCGCGGGGCTGCCCCGGCGCGAGGTCCGCGAGTCCGTCGAGGTGAAGCCTCTGGCCGAGGACGGCGAACCGTACATCCTGGCCCAGAGCCGGGCGCGCATCGCCAAGGAGCGCGGCATGCGGCGGCGGCGCCTGAAGAAGCTCTGGCGGCGTCTGCACGAGCTGTGCGGGCAGTCGTTGAAGCGCGACGAGCCGCTGCTCGGGCTCGGCGCCGCGAAGAAGGAGGCGGGGCGCGCGTGCCATCTGGTCGAGATCCGCCTGCCTGCGGCGGACGAGTCCGTGACCCCGGAGACCTTCGCCTTCGCGCTGCGCCGCGACCGGCTGCGCCGCGACCGGCTGCGCCGGGCGAGACGCCGCGAGGGGCGCTATCTGCTGCGCTCCAATCTCACCGGCGAGGACCCCGCCACGCTGTGGCGGTACCACACGCGGCTCACCGAGATCGAGCAGGCCTTCAAGGAACTCAGGCACGACCTCGCCGTCCGTCCGGTCTTCCACCAGCGCGAGGACCGGATCGAGGCGCACATCTTCGTCGCCTTCGTCGCCCACTGCCTGCACGTCACCCTGAAGAACCTGGCGCGGCCGCGCGCGCCGGGCCTTGCGCCCAGCGCCATTCTCGAGAAGTGCTCCACCATGCAGATGGTGGATGTCCATCTGCCGACCACCGACGGGCGGCACCTCGTGCTGCCCCGCCGTACCGACCCGACCCGCGATCAGCCACTGCTGCTTCATCAACTCGGTCTGGAACTGCCGGAACAGCCGCCCCCTCGAATCTCCGCCTGACCCGCCGCCCGCGCCAACCGCCCGGCACCTTGTAGTGCCGACCTTTCGTGCCCGTGGACAATGAATCAACGACTTACACGCGTGAAACGGTTGAGTTGTCGAAGTCGGGCTAGGCTGGCTAGGCCCGGTTCCAGTCGAAGGTGAGTGCCGGGGCGATGCCCTGGGTGCCCAGCTTCAGCGCGAGCAGGCGGTCGAAGCCCAAGGCCACGCCGGCGCAGCTTGGCAGGCCGTGGCGTTGGGCGGCGAGGAGGCGTTCGTCGCGCTTGGGGACGGGGAGGCCCAATGTGCCGCGCCTGCTCGCGTCAACGGCCATGCGGTGGGCCAGTTCGTCGGCGTCGGTGAGTTCGTGGTAGCCGTTGGCGATCTCCACTCCGTCGATGACCAGCTCGAACCGTTCCGCGTAGGGACGATCAACGGATGACGTCACCCGAGCCAGGGCGGCTTGGTTCGGCGGATATTGAATCACGAAAGTCCGTCCGTCGGCCCGGTCTGCCAGCGCCGCGGCAAGCATCAGGTCGAGGGCTTCCTCGGCCGATGGCGCGGCATCGTCGCTGTCCGCCCGATAGCCGAGCTGCGCGCAGATGCTGGCAAGATCGTCAGGGCTCGCATGGTCGATGTCGATGTCGAACCGGGCCGCCAGCAGTTGCCGATACGGCACCCGCTGGCACGGCGCCGGGCCCAGCAGCACGTCCACCAGCTCCTCCACCTCCAGCATCAGGCGTTCGGCGTCGAAACCGAGGCGATACCACTCCAGCATGAGGAACTCGGGGTTGTGCCAGCGACCCTGTTCGCCCTGCCGAAACACCGGGCCAAGCTGATAGATGGAAGGCGCCCCTGCGGCCAGCAGGCGCTTCATGTGGTACTCCGGCGAGGTTTGCAGATAGCGGCCACCCACGGCGACGCTCTCGATGGCGGGATCGATCACCGTGCGCGATGCCAGGACCGGCGTATTCACTTCCAGCACGCCCCGTTCGGCGAAGAAGGCGCGGGTGGCGGCGAGCGCGGCGGCACGCGCGTGCAGTGTCTCGATGGCGCAGCCGGGTCGCCAGTCCACCTCGCTCACGGGCGGGGCGCTGTGGATGCCTAATCCCGGGCCCGACTGACGTATTCGCCGGTGCGAGTGTCGATGCGCAACGTCTCGCCGACCTCGATGAAGAGCGGCACCTTGATGACCGCGCCGGTGCTGAGGGTCGCCGGCTTGCTGCCGCCCTGGGCGGTGTCGCCGCGCATCCCCGGATCGGTTTCCGTCACCTCGAGCTCAACGAAGTTGGGCGGCACGATGGAAATGGGGCTGTCGTTCCACAACGTCACCGAGCACACGTCCTGTTCCTTGAGCCACTGCCTGGCGTCGCCTACGGCGGCTGCGGCGGCCTCGAATTGCTCGTAGCTGCCGTCGGTCTTCATGAAGTGCCAGAACTCGCCGTCGTTGTAGAGATATTCCATGTCGGTTTCGAGGACATCGGCACCCTCGATGGTCTCGCCGCTGCGGAACGTGCGCTCCCACACCCGACCGGTGTTGAGGTTGCGGAACTTCACGCGGCTAAAGGCCTGCCCTTTGCCTGGCTTGACGAACTCGTTCTCGAGGATCGAGCAGGGCGAGCCTTCGAGCAGTACCTTGAGCCCTGGTCGAAACTCGTTCGTCGCGTAGATAGCCACCGTCGTTTGTCCCGTTCCGTTCGGATGGCGGCGATGATAGCGGCTCTTGGGTCCCCATCCGGAGGGAGCTTCCATAGTTGTCAGGCGCATGGAGGAAGGGGCTGCTGGGGGGCCAAGGGATGCCCTCGGCGCGCGCTGCGCCGGCGGAGGTGAACCCCTCACGGGCGTTCACGGGCTTCTGCGGCACGGCATGGAGCGGCAAGATGCCCTCGCTCCGGAGGGTCACGGATTGCCTCAGGAGCCTTCAGCCGGGGAAGCATCCCCGACCGCTGACGCGCAAGGAAGTGCCGGCAATTCCCCCATCGCTGGGGGCGTACTTCCATGCAAGGAGGTCGGACGCTGCCCTTCCATGTGCGCGGCCATGCGACGTGCGTCGTCGTGGTGCCTGGGGTCGGACTGAAGGTGGCGCAGCACCGCATCCACATTGGTGACGCTCAGCACCGGTACGGCGAGGCGTTGGCGCAGCAGTTCCACAGCCGTGTGGCGTTGGTCTGCGAGTTCCTGCCGGTCCAGGGCCACGACGACTCCCTGCACCGTGCCGCCGACGCTCTCGACGAGGCGGGCCGATTCGATCTTGGCGGTTCCGTCCGAGATCACGTCGTCCACGATCACCACCCTTCGCCCGGCCATGGCCGCGCCGACCAGTGTGCCACCCTCGCCGTGCGCCTTGGCTTCCTTGCGGTCGTGGGCATAGTCGATGTCGATGCCGCGTTCGGCCAGGGCGGTGGCGGCGGCGACCGCAAGGGGGATGCCCTTGTAGGCTGGGCCGAAGATCACCTCCGGCAGCGGGTCGAAGGTCATCAGGCAGTCGGCACAGGCCCCGCCCAGGCGGCGCATGGCGGCGCCGGAGGAGAGGTTGCCCAGGTTGAAGAAGAATGGCGCGCGGCGGCCAGACTTGAGCGCGAAGTCGCCGAAGCCGAGCACGCCCGAGTCGACCATGAGGCGGATGAGGTCGGTCATGCGTCGCGGCCTTTGGGCTGCAGGCTCTCTCCGGCCTGCAGGCTCTCTCCGGCCTGAAGGCGTCCCACCTGAACGCTCCCCAGAGCCTCGCGCTGCTTCTCGAACAGCGTTTCGATGCCGGACTCGGCAAGGTCCAGGAGCCGGTTCAGCGACTCGCGGGCGAAAGGAATGCCTTCGGCGGTGCCCTGCACTTCGATGAAGCCGCGCCCCTGCATCATCACCACGTTCATGTCGGTGTCGGCGGTGGAGTCTTCGCCATAGTCGAGGTCCAGAACGCACTCGCCCTTGAACACGCCCACCGAAACCGAAGCCACGAAGCCGCGGAAGGCCTTCGGCGCCACCTTGCCCATGGCATCCGCCAGCGCCACGCAGGCGCCGGTGATGGAGGCGGTGCGGGTGCCGCCGTCGGCCTGGAGGACGTCGCAGTCGAGCTTGATGGTGCGCTCGCCGAGCTGGCGCAAGTCCACCGCCGCCCGCAGCGAGCGACCAATCAGGCGCTGGATTTCCACCGTGCGCCCGCCCTGCTTGCCGCGCACGGCCTCGCGGTCGGCGCGCGTGTGGGTGGCGCCCGGCAACATGCCGTATTCGGCAGTGATCCAGCCGCGCCGGCTGCCGCGCAGGAAGCGGGGCACCTGATCCTCGACGCTGGCGGTGCAGAGCACGCGGGTGTCGCCGAACTCGACCAGCACCGAGCCGGCCGGGTGTTTGGTGAATTCGCGGGTGAGACGCACTTGGCGGAGTTCGTCGGCCGCTCGACCGCTCGGACGCTGGCTGCCAGACACGGTTGCTCCGTGATCGAGATGGTGAGGGGGCGCGGATTATAGGGTCAGGTGCTGTTCCTCCTGGCGGGAGGGCACCCTGTCCTCCACAAGGGTGGTGTCTCACTTTTGAATTTGCCTGACGTGGCGCGTGGCCGTTCGCAGCTGGCGACTGCGTCGACTTGCCTGCCGGGACCACTCTCTATAGGGAGATAGGGAGATAGGGAGATAGGGAGATAGGGAGATAGGGAGATAGGGAGATAGGGAGATAGGGAGGGAGAGCGTCCCGCCCTCCATGCGCGTCCTCCCTGCACATGCCGCGATGTGCCTGCGCGCCCTTGCGGGCGCGGCGCGCCTTGCGGCGCGATGGAGGGCGGGACGCCCTCCCCCCGGAGGACACTGCCAGACACTGCACAAGCCAAAGTGAGACACTGCCTCCACAAGCGCCGCCAAGGCCGGCGCCGGTCGCCAAAGTAGAATGCCCGAATGATCGCCAGCATGACCGCCTTTGCGCGTGCGGGACGCGGCTCCTTGGTGTGGGAGATCCGCTCTGTCAATCACCGCTACCTGGAGCTCGTGTTCCGTCTGCCGGAGTCGCTTCGCGGCCTGGAGCCATCCTTGCGCGAGGCGGCGCGCTCCCGCCTGTCGCGCGGCAAGGTGGATGCGACGCTTCGTGTCGTGGAATCGGGCAGCGCGATGGAGGTGGACGCCGGCGCCCTGGGCGACCTGCTGGCTGCATTGAGCCAGTTGCGGGAGCAAGCGCCGGCACTGGCCGAGCCGAGCCTGCTCGACGTGCTGCGCTCGCCCGGGGTGCTGCGGGAGAGCGAAACCGGGTTGGTCGAATTGCGCCACGCCGCCGCCGCAACCTTCGATGCTGCGCTGACGGAGCTGGCGGCGCGACGGGAGGCGGAGGGCGTCCAGATCCAGGCGCTGATCGAGGAACGGCTGGACACCGTGGCAGAGACGGTCGCCAAGGTGAGGGAGCTCGCCTCGGAGCAGGTGCAGGCGATGCGCGACCGGCTGGCGCGAGCCGCCGAGGCGCTGACGACCTCCGTCAACCCGGAGCGCCTGGAACAGGAACTGGCGCTCTTGCTGCAAAAGGCCGATGTGGCGGAGGAACTGGATCGATTGGATCTGCATCTGGCGGAGGCTCGGGCCGCGCTGACGGGAGATGGGCCTTGCGGCCGCCGGCTCGACTTCCTCATGCAGGAGCTGGGGCGGGAGGCGAACACCCTCGGAGCCAAGGCGGTGTTGCCGGAAGCGGCGCACGGCGCCGTGGACCTCAAGGTCGCCATCGAGCAGATGCGAGAGCAGGTGCAGAACGTCGAATGACCGAGGTGCCATCGCACACTCCCCAGTGTGGGCGAGCGCGAGGGGCTTCCCTGCGCCAGCCCCTGCTGGTCGTCATTTCGGCGCCATCGGGCGCCGGCAAGACCAGCCTCGTGCGGGCGCTCCTTGCCGGGGACGACCGCGTGGCGGTTTCGGTCTCGCACACGACCCGGCCGCCGCGCCCGACCGACGTGGACGGCCGCGACTACCACTTCGTCTCGCCGGCAACCTTCGCCGCGATGCGCGATGCCGGGGAGTTCCTTGAACATGCAACCGTGTTCGGCCACGCCTACGGCACGTCCCGACAGGCGGTGCTCGATCAGGTGGCGTGCGGCCACGACGTGATCCTGGAAATCGACTGGCAGGGCGCCGCACAGGTGCGCGAGGCTTGGCCCGACGCCGTGACGGTGTTCATCCTGCCCCCGTCCCGCCAGGCACTGCTCGCGCGCATCGAAGGACGCGGACAGGATCAGCCCGCCGTCATCGCCCGCCGCATGGAAGAGGCCGCCATCGAGCTCGCCCAGCACGCCGACTTCGACCACCTCGTGGTGAACGACGACTTCGAGCAGGCAACGCAGGAACTCGCCACAATCGTGACCGGCTGCCGCAACGACAGTCCACCACCCCGGGCCCAGCACACGGAGTTGCTTGCGCGACTGCTTGGGGAACGCTGACGCCCTCGAAGGGCGCGCGGCCGTGGCGTGATGGAGAGATGCACCGCGTCGGCGCCAAAGCCGTCGAATAGACGCGCCGCGAAGGCTCCGGACAGGCGTGTTGGCAGGTTTCGCTGGCGCGAAAACTGCGAAGGGAAGTACGCAACCGTTCTCCAACTCGACAGTTTTCTACGGGCTTTGCCTCCTGGCGGGGCTCTGGCGGAGGCCGCTGGCGGGGCCTGCCCCTCCGAAGGGGGGGCGTGTGTAGCCAGGCCAGCCCAATCGCTCCTCTTTTTCGCCCGCGTATCATTGCCGTTCACGCAAAACAGGAGGGGCCGCAGCATGGCCTATGTGACCTACGAGAAGCGCGGCCATGTCGCGGTCATCACGCTGAATCGCCCCGAGCGCATGAACGCCTTGGGGCGTGCTCTCGGCGCGGAGCTGCGCGAGGCGGAGGCGGAGTTCGTGGCGGACGATGACGTGTGGATCGGCATCTACACTGGCGCCGGGGACCGTGCCTTCTGCGCCGGGCGCGATCTCAAGGAAGCCGCCGAAGAGGAGGCTGGCGACAGCGCAGCCACGGAGGCTGCGACCAATCCGCCGATCTCGCGCTTCGAGCGCATCGGCGCCGACCACGGCAAGCCCACCATCGCTGCCATCAACGGCGCAGCCTACGGCGGTGGACTGGAGAAGGCGCTGACGTGCGACATTCGCATTTGCTCGGAGAATGCCCGCATGGCGCTCGCCGAAGTCAAGGTGGGGCTTTGTCCGCCGGGCGGATCGTTCAACCTGCCGCGCTTGGTGGGGCTTTCCAACGCCATGTGGCTGCTCCTCTCCGGCGAGCCGGTGGACGCTCAGGAAGCACTGCGCATGGGACTCGTGACGCGGGTGACGTCGCTGCCCGACCTCATGCCGGCCGCGATTGAGATGGCCGAGACCATCGCCGGCAATGCACCGCTGGCTGTGCGCGCCACCCGCAAGCTCGCTCACATCGGGCTGGAATTGCCCCTCGACTACGCCCGCCGCATGGGCGCGATGCTGATCGAGTCGGTGTGGTCCTCCGAGGATGCCGTGGAGGGCGCCCGGGCGTTTGCGCAGAAGCGCCCGCCGGAGTGGCAGTCGCGATAGCCTGAGTCTGGGTGCGCCTGCGGCGCGCCGGCGGGGTTGTCCTCGCCGTCCGGGTTGGCCCTGGGGTGTCGCGATAGCCTGAGTCTGGGTGCGCCTGCGGCGCGCATGGGCGCGCGCCCTTCCCAATCACTCCCCCACAGGGGAGTCGAAGAAGCCGTTCCTGCGGCTTCTTCGAGGGGGCAGGCTCGTCTGCGGACCCTGCATCGGGGCCCCTTGAGGGCAGGCCGCCTTAAGGCAGCACCGCCTCCGGCGCAAGCTGCCGGAGCTCGCCAACGTGGGCGGCGTCGAGGCGGACGCGGAGGGTTGCGCCGCCGTCGGCGCCGATGGTCTCACCTTCTACGTCGCCGTGGTCGTAGAGCCAGGAGCGCACCTTTCCGGCCTCCGGACCGAGCTGCACGGTGACCTCCCTGGCATCGAGGCCGAGGCGGGCCGCCACCGTGTCGCGCAAGGCGTCCAGGCCCGTGCCCCTTAGAGCGCTCACCGTCATTCCGCCGAGGCATTGGGCGTCGCCGTCCAGCAGGTCCGCCTTGTTGAACACCTCGATGGTGGGGGTGTCGGCGGCGCCGATTTCCGCCAGCACGCGGCGGACTTCCTCGGCGAGCCCGGCATCCGGCGACGATGCGTCGATGACGTGGAGGATGAGATCCGCTTCGGCAATTTCCTCGAGCGTCGCCTTGAAGGCATCCACCAGCGTCACCGGCAGTTCGCGGATGAAGCCGACGGTATCGGCCAGCACCAGTTCCACGCCGGGGCCCACCTGCCAGCGCCGCATGGTCGGATCGAGGGTTGCGAACATCTGGTCGGCGGCATGAACGCCATCGGCGGTGAGGGCGTTGAACAGGGTGGACTTGCCGGCGTTGGTGTAGCCCGCCAGCGCCACCGTGGGGATGCGCGCCCGGTTGCGTCGTCGACGGCTTTGGGCGCGCTGGCGATGGACGCGCTCGAGCCGATCGCGCACGTGGCGCACGCGGCCGGCCAGCATCCGCTGGTCCATTTCGAGCTGCGTCTCGCCAGCGCCGCGCAGGTTGACGCCGCCCTTCTGCCGGTCGAGGTGCGTCCAGCCGCGGATGAGACGGGTCTGGGCATGGGTCAGCTGGGCGAGTTCCACCTGAAGCTGGCCTTCGCCGGTGCGGGCGCGGTCGGCGAAGATGTGCAGGATGAGCTCGGTGCGGGTCATCACCCGCTTCTCCAGCCGCGTCTCGAGGTTGCGCTGCTGGATGGCGGTGAGTTCGTGGTTGAAGATGACGAGATCGGCCTCGGTCGAGGCGATGGCCTCTTGCAGTTCGTCCACCTTGCCGGCGCCGACGAACCAGCGCGGATGCGGCCGTTCCCGGCTTCCCACGACGGTTTCGGTGCAGACGAGAGAGGCCGACGCCACGAGTTCGCGAAACTCCGCGAGCCGCGAATCGTCCTCCTCGCGGGAGGGTCGAGAGGGCCCGCCGAGCCGCACATGCGCCAGGAGCGCGCGGTTGCCGGGGGCCGGTCGTTCAAACAGGCTTTCCAAAAGATCGCGTCCCTGGGCGCCGTGCGCCCAATGGTTGCGTCAGGACCGGGAGTCGGCTTCTTGTGCCTCGGTCGCGTCCGGTGCCGCCGCCTCGTCCCGCTCGTCGCCTTCTTCGCCGTCCATCGGCAGGCGCACGTTGCGTGCTGGCACGACGGTTGAGATGGCGTGCTTGTAGATCATCTGGCTGACCGAGTTGCGCAGCATCACGACGAACTGGTCGAAGGCATCGATCTGCCCCTGCAACTTGATCCCGTTCACCAGATAGATGGACACCGGAACCCGCTCCCGACGCAACGCGTTCAAGAAAGGTTCCTGAAGGGAATGACGCTTCGACATCGTATGGCACGCCCCCAAGTGAGCGGCTTGTGGCTCCGAAGTTCGACTATGGCGAGCCAGGGTGAGATTTTCAAGCGATGGCACGCCAATACAGCAATTCTTATTTTGGCGTCTGGCTTCGCTGTCAGGCGCATTGCGCTCCGCGTTTCGAACCCAATCCGGGCCAAATCGACCGGCAGACCCGTCCAGTTGAGGGGGCTGAAGGCCAAAATGGGAATTGCTGCCTCGGTGGGCAGTGTCTCACCTTGAACTTGCCTGACAGCCTGTCGGACTTCGGACGGCGCAAGCTGGCCGAATGCCGACAGGGTGACAGGACGGCTTGGGCTGGGGCAGGAAGCGTTGCCGAAAAAGCAACGGTTCTTGTGGCGCTGACGTGGCGCATGGCCGTTCGCAACCGGCGACTGCGTCGACTTGCCTGCCGGGACCGCTCTCTATGGGAGGGGGGAGGGCCTCGGGGGGAGGGCGTCCCGCCCTCCATGCGCGCCGTCAGGCGCGTCCTCCCTGCGCCTGCCGCGATGTGCCCTGCGCGCCCTTGCGGGCGCGGCGCCTGACGGCGCGATGGAGGGCGGGACGCCCTCCCCCCGGAGGACGGCGCCAGACACTGCACAAGCCAAAATGAGAACTGCTGACGCCAATATCTCCCCCGTCCCGCCAGAGGCGCGTCGGGGCCCGGCTGAACCGTCAGCGGTTCACGCCGGCCATGTCGAGGACGACCTTTCTCGTCCTTGGCTTCGATCTCGTCATCGATGCAGCGCTGGAACTCGTCGGCGCCGATCGTCTCATTGCGACCGACCGGCGCCAGGACGAGCGTCGTGCCGAACCGCTCCGCCTTGACCTCCATCGCATCCCCGACCTAGCGCCACAAGAACCGTTGCCTTTCGGCAACGCCTCCTGCCCCAGCCCGAGCCGTCCCGTCACCCTGTCGGCATTCGGCAGCTTGCGCCGTCCGAAGTCTGACAGGCTTCCAGAGGGAATCTGGCGCGCCCGCAGGGAGTCGAACCCCGAACCCCCAGGTTAGAAGCCTGGTGCTCTATCCAATTGAGCTACGAGCGCAGTGTGTGTCGTGCCCTTTGCGACTTGGCGAACATGCAAAGCATACTGCGCCTCCGCGAATGTGCCATGCAAGCGCGCCCCGGGAGGGGTTGGCCGTGTCGCCGCCGCTTGCCTTTGCGCGCCTGGCGGCCCGATGGAAGGCAGGATGCCCTCCCCCCAGAGGGGAGCGGGACTCTCTGGAGAGGGATGCCACTCCCTTCAGGGGGCGACTGGCAGGGGGAGTTGATCAGCGGTTCCCCAGCAGTTCCGCGATCGCCTGCACGGCTTTGTCCTGGGTGTGTGCGGATGCCGAGATGTCGCCCCAGCTTCGGAGCCAGGTGAGCTGCCGCCTTGCCAATTGGCGGGTAGCGGCGGCGATTCGGTCGCGCATCTCTTCGCGCTCGAACTCGCCGTCGAGGTGCTGCCACACCTGTCGATAGCCAACCGCTCGCGTGGACTGTGCCGACGCGACGAGGCCTGGCGTCCGGCGCAGCGTGCGCACCTCCCGCACGAGTCCGGCTTCGAGCATGGCGTCCAGGCGCTCCTCGATGCGTTGGTGCAGGGTCGTGCGGTGCGCTGGCGCCAAGCAGACTTCGACCAGCTCACAGCGCAATCGATCACGTGCGTTGGAGGTCGTTTCGCTCCAGAAGTCGGTGATGGAGCGACCGGTGAGCGTCAGCACTTCGAGGGCTCGCTCGATGCGGCGGCCGTTGCCGGGGTCGATGCGGGCCGCCGCGGCCGGGTCCCGCGCCGCCAGTTCTTCATGCAGCGCCGCCCAGCCCCGTTCGGCTGCTCGCGCGGCGATTTCGGCGCGCACCGCCGGGTCGGCCGGCGGCATGGGCGCGAGCCCGTGCTTGAAGGCGCGGAAATAGAGCATGGTGCCACCCGCGAGCAGCGGAATGCGGCCGGCGTCGAGCGAGCGAGCGACGACGGCGTCGGCATCGCGCAGGAAGTCGGCTGCCGAAAATGTCTCGGTGGGATCGCGGACGTCTATCAGGGCGTGGGGAAAGCGGCGCAGGGTGCCGGCATCGGGCTTGGCGGTGCCGATGTCCATGCCGCGAAAGACCATCGCCGAGTCCACGCTGACGAGATCGACGCCACGTTGCTCGAACATCCGGGCGATGCGAATCGCGGCGTCGGTCTTGCCGGCGGCGGTGGGTCCCATCAGGCAGATGACCTGACGCCCACGCAACCGCTGACTAGCGCGCCCTAACGGGCGCGTCGGCAGTTCGCTTCGCGAACTGCCTGGCCTGCTAGCTCGTGGAGATCCCATGGCACCCACGCCGACTCTTCGAGGGTGGGCAAGACGCCCTTCGCCCGGAGAGTGGAGGCGTTCAACGTCCGCGTTGGAACATCGCATCTAGCGCTGGCATCGGGAAGGTGACAAAGGTGGGGCGGCCGTGGTTGCACTGGCCGGCGTTGTCGGTGACTTCCATTTCACGCAGCAGGGCGTTCATCTCGATGAGCGAGAGCTGCCGGCCGGCGCGGACGGATGCGTGGCACGCGGCGCTCGCCAGGGCGCGTTCCTGGCGTTCTTCGGCAACGGTGGTCGTCTCGGTGTCGGCGAGTTCCTCGATCATGTCGCGGGCCAAGCCCTCGACGTTGGCGCCCACGAGCAACGCCGGCACCTCCCGCACCATGATGCTGCCGGGACCGGAACGCTCCACCACCACGCCGAGCGCCTTGAATCGTGCCGCGTTGGCCTGCACGAAGTCCGCTTCCGCGCCCGGCAGGTCCAGCGCGACGGGCGTCAACAGGCGCTGGCGCGGCACGGAGTCGGTGTGGATGAGGCTCGCCTTCATCTTCTCGTAGGTGATGCGTTCGTGTGCGGCGTGCATATCGACGATGACGAGACTGTCGGCGTTCTGCGCCAGCACATAGACGCCATGCAGTTGCGCCAGCGCGAAGCCGAGCGGCGGCACGGCGCCGGATCGCTCGGGCGGGAGCTGCACGGCATCCCGGACTTCATTGGGCGAGATGGTCGCCTGGGCATCGGAACGCTCGAACAGCTTCGCCAGCGTGGCGTAGTCGGTGGCTCCTCCAACTCGCCCGGCACCGAGTTCCGTCAATGCGCGGTGGGGCGATCCATGGGGGGCCGCGGTGGAGGCAAGCGCTGCCGACGCCTCTGTGCCCGACGGAATCGGCTTCGGCTCCTCTTGCGAGGGGAGGCCCCTCGCGCTCCCCCGCGCTGAGGGCTCCTCCTGCGATGGGTGGCCATACGGGGCAGGAGCTCCATGTGCATCGCCCGGACGCAGGTCGCGAAGCACCCGCGCCAGCTTGCCGAAAAGGAAGTCATGCACGCGCCGCTCGTCGCGGAAGCGCACCTCCTCCTTGCGCGGATGCACGTTGACATCCACGAGCTCGGGATCGAGGTCTAGATGCAGGGCGAAGATGGGATGGCGACCGTGAAACATCACGTCGCGATAGGCCTGTCGCACCGCATGCCCCGCCAGGCGGTCCCGCACTGGACGGCCGTTGACGAAGAAGAACTGGCGATTGGTGCGGCTGTGGGAATGCGTGGGCAGGCTGACGCGGCCCCACAGGCGGAGCCTCGCTGGCGAGGGCAAGTCGGTCGAGCTCCCTTTGGCTGAGGGCTTCTCATTCGAGGGGAGGCCCCTCGCGCTCCCCCGCGCTGAAGGCTCCTCTTGCGAGGGGAGGCCCCTCGCGCTCCCCCGCGCTGAAGGCTCTGCAACCGCCTCGTCAATCGCCACGGAATGCTCGGCAAAGCCGGCGCCGAGCACGCGCTCCATTCGCTCCGCAAGGGATTCCGAACGTGGATAGTCCTCCACCGTGCGTCCGGATTGCGACAGGCGGAAGCCGATTCCGGGATTGGCCAGTGCCGTGCGTCGGACGGCTTCGGCGATGTGCAGAGCCTCGGTGCGTTCCGTCTTCAGGAACTTGCGCCGCGCCGGGGTGTTGAAGAAGAGCTCGCGGATTTCCACCGTGGTGCCGGGCGGATGAGCCGCCGGGGCGAAGCGATGCTCCTTGGCGCCGTGGATTTCGATGCTCCAGGCCGAGCGTTCTTCAGGACGCCGCGAGATGATGGTGAGCATGGCCACCGCAGCGGCGCTGGCAAGCGCCTCGCCGCGAAATCCCAGGGTGGCGACGCCCTCGAGGTCCCGGGCCTCCTCGATCTTGCTGGTGGCGTGGCGGGTCACCGCCAGACGCAACTCGTCCCTGGCGATGCCGCTGCCGTCGTCGCGCACCGATATGCGCTGCACGCCGCCGCGCTCGATTTCGATCTCTATGGAACCGGCGCCGGCATCGATGCTGTTCTCGATGAGTTCCTTGACGATGGAGGCGGGACGCTCGACCACCTCGCCGGCGGCGATCTGGTCCGCCACCGCATCCGGCAACCGCCGAATGCGGGCCTGCGCGGGGGAGGCAGGTTCGGCGTTCAACCGCCAGTCGCCGTGCGCGGGATGAGCAGAAGCTGGCCGATGTAGATGCGATCTCCAGGCACGTTGTTGGCGTCGCGGATGTCGCTCACCGTTACGGCGTAGCGCTGAGCGATGTGTGAGATGGTCTCCCCGCGCTGCACGGTGTGACGCAGCATTTCGCCGGCGACGGTGGCCACCATGGTGCCGGCCGGCGGATAGGCATAGGCCCAGTTCCGGATGCCGACGGCAATGGCGCCTGCGAGCTTGCGTTGATGGGCGGGGCTTGCCAGCAGCCGCGCCTCCCCGGCGTTGGAGATGAAGCCGGTTTCCACCAGCACCGATGGCACGTCCGGAGACTTGAGAACGGCGAATCCCGCCTGCTCCACGCGCTTCTTGTGCATTCGGGCGACGCCGGCCATTTCGCGGCGGATGGCCTCGCCGAGCCCCAGGCTGCGGCTTAGGTTGGCCTTCATGGACATGTCCACGAGCACTTCCTGCAAGTCGCTGGAACGACCTTCCAGCGTGACCGGGCCGAAGCCGCCGATGAGGTCGGCGCGATTCTCGCTCTCCGCCAGCCAGCGTGCCGTCTCGCTCGAAGCGCCCCGGCGCGAGAGTGCATACACCGATGCGCCGCGGGCGCGGCTGTTCTTGAAGGCGTCGGCATGGATGGAGACGAAGATGTCCGCCGGCATTTGGCGGGCGATTTCCGTGCGCTTGCGCAGCGGCAGGCCGTAGTCGCCCTTGCGGGTGAGGACGCCGGCGAAGCCGCGGGCGGCGTCCAGTCGCTCCTTGATCTCCCTGGCGATGGCCAGCACCACGCGCTTCTCGTAGATGCCGCCGGTGCCGATGGCGCCGGAGTCCTCGCCGCCGTGCCCGGCATCGATTGCCACCATGATGTCGCGCCGTCCTTCCGGCGGCGATACCACGCGCGCGCGCGCGGGGCGGCGTGCCGGCGTGTCCGGTTCGAGATCGATCACGAGCCGGTGGCCGTATGGTCCCACCGGCGCCAGGCGGAAGTGACTGACATCCACCTTGCGCTGCAGGTCGATGACGACGCGCAGCATGCCCGGCCGGTTGACGGCTGCGCGGATGCGGCGAACGACGTCGCTCGTGACCGCCGGCGGCGCAAAGGACTGCGCCGCCCGCACACCCATGAGATCGAAGACAACGCGGTCCGGGTTGTCGAGAACGAACGTGCGGTATTCGACCTGCGCCTTGGTGTCGAGTACCACGCGGGTGGATTCGGGTCCGTCGTGGCTGCGCACGTCCACCAGTTCGTTGGCGGGGACGGAGACGGCGGCGAGGCACACCGACAATAGCGCGACGGCCTGGCTGCGGCGCCGGTGCCGGAGGGAGGGGCGCCGCTCGCGGCGTGGACCCTCGTCCGCAGGCCCCAGCGCCGCTTCCCTAACGCGAGTCGCGCAGCACAACGCGTCTTCCCTCCCCCTCGCTGCCGAGGACGATTTCCACCGCTGCCGGCGGCATCCTGTCGCCAGCCATTTCCGGCCACTCCACGAGCTTGATGGCCGGTTCCGCTACCAGGTCGTCGAAGCCGAGGTAGGTCAATTCCCGCGGGTCTGCAATCCGATAGAAGTCAAGATGATATATCCGTTGCCCAGCAAGGTCATACGGTTCGACGAGGGTATAGGTGGGGCTGCGCACGGCGCCGGAATGACCCAGGGCGGCGAGGAACCCGCGCACGAGGGTGGTCTTGCCGGTGCCCAGTTCGCCGCGCAGGATGACGAGTTCATCGGTGAGGCCCAGCTCCGTGAGGCCCGCCCCAAAGCGGAGGGTAGCTGTCTCGTCCTGCAGGTATTCGTTCATGCCGTCAGCCGGATGTTGGCGATGAGGTCCGATGCCAAAAGCGCGGACTCGGTGGCAAGCGCGGCTTCGTCGCCTGCTCGCGCATGCAGCCACACCCCGAGTTTGGCCGCCGAGAGCGGCGACAGCCCCTGCGCCAGCAATGCGCCGCCGATGCCGGAGAGCACGTCTCCGCTGCCGGGCGTCGCCATGCGCGGATTGCCGCCGAGGCAAGCGCCGGCCAGTTGGCCGTCCTTCGAGATGAGTGTGCCCGCGCCCTTGAGCACGGTGACGGCGCCATTGCCGAGGGAGGACAGTCGCCGGGCGGCATCGGGCCGCTGTGCCTGCACCTCCTTGGCGGTGAGGCCCAGCAAGCGCCCCGCCTCGCCCGGATGAGGCGTAATGACGCTGCCGTGGGGAATGTCGAGACCGAGCCGGGCGATGCAGTTGAGCGCATCGGCGTCGATGAGGAGAGGTGTGGCGTGCTGGCGCGCGGCGGCCAACGCCGCCTGGCATAGGGCCGTTCCCCAGGCGCCCTGGCCGAGACCGGGGCCGACAGCTATCGCGTCCGCCTGTCGCGCGACGTCTGCAACGTCGGCAGGTTCCACCGCCCTCGCCATGAGTTCCGGATAGCGCGCAAGGAGCGGTGCCCGGTTGGCTTCGGCCGTGCCCACCGTGACGAGCCCGGCGCCGGTGCGCAGGGCGGCGCCGCCGGCGAGGATCACGGCCCCGCCCATGCCCACATCGCCGCCGAGGATCAGGAGGCGGCCGAACTGTCCCTTGTGTGCGCTGGGGTTGCGCTCCAGGCGAGCAAGCGCCGACCCGTCGAGCACCGGCACGCCACCGCCGTCCGCGTAAACCTCTTCGGGAATGGCAAGCGTCTCGAGCTGCACCTCGCCCACATGGTCCACCCCGGCGCCGGTGACGAGCCCCAACTTGGGCGCGACGAAGGTGACCGTCAGGTCGGCTCGCACCGGTTCGGGCATGAGCGCCCCCCCGGTGTCGGCGTCGATCCCGCTCGGCAGGTCCAGGGCAAGCACCGGGCGCCCGCTTCCATTCACCTGTTCGATGGCACGCCGAAACCCCGGCCGTACCTCACCCCGAACGCCCGTGCCGAGCAAGGCATCCACGACCACGTCCCCATCGGCTTGCCAGGAATCGTCGGCGACAGCGGCCAACTCAGGCTCCGCGAGACGCTCGCGAGCCAACGCCAACGCCTTCGCCGCATCGCCGGCAATCCGCGCCGGATCGCCCACCTGCACAACCTGCACCCCGAACCCGGCATCCGCCGCCACCCCGGCGACGATGTAGCCATCGCCGGCATTGTTGCCAGCCCCGCAAGCGACCGTGATCCGCCGAGCCTCCGGCCAGCGCCGCCGCAGATGCCGAAACGCCGCAACCCCGGCCCGATGCATGAGCACGAAGCCGGGAATCCCGCATTCATCGATGGCCCGCCGGTCCAGCGCCCGCGTCTCTCCCCCGGTATAGACTCGCGGCCACGGGGGTTCCGAGATCACGCGTTCGGGGCCGCAACGTGAAGGTTCGGCACACATGACGCGATTATAGGGAGCCATTGAGCGGCATGGACCTCGACAGACTCGCCGCGCAGATCGAGGCTTGGGCGATGGAGCTTGGGTTCGCGCAGGTGGGCTTTGCCGATGTCGATCTGTCTTCCCATGCGCCCAGGTTTCGCGACTGGCTGGCACGGCGATTCCACGGCGAGATGGGCTATCTCGAGCGCAATCTCGACAAGCGTCTCGTTCCGGCGGCGCTCGAACCTGCCACCGTCTGCGTCATATCCGCGCGCATGGACTACCTCGGCACACCGCCACCGGCGGCGACGGACTTGCCGGCGGACGACGGCAGCGCCTATGTTGCCCAGTACGCCCGTGGGCGCGACTACCACAAGACGGTGCGGCGCCGTCTCGCGCGGCTGGCGCGGAAGATCGACGCCGAGGCGCCGGGGCGTTACCGCGCCTTCACCGACAGCGCACCGGTGCTGGAGAAGCCGCTCGGCGAAAAGGCCGGGCTTGGCTGGATCGGCAAGAACACCTTGCTGCTGAACGAGGAAGCCGGGTCGTGGTTCTTCCTCGGCGAGATCTACACCGACCTCCCCCTGCCCGCATCGCAGCCCAAGCCACGCCCCGGCTGCGGCAGCTGCCGCGCCTGCATCAGCGTCTGCCCCACCGACGCCATCGTCGCCCCCGGCGTTCTCGACGCCCGTCGCTGCATCTCCTACCTCACCATCGAGAGCCAGGCGCCAATCCCGCTGGAATTCCGCGAAGCCGTGGGCAGCCGCATCTTCGGCTGCGACGACTGCCAGATCGTCTGCCCGTGGAACCGCTTCGCCACCAAGTCGAACGAGCCCGACTTCGCCCCCCGCCACAGCCTGGACAAGGCCGCCATCGCCGACCTCCTGCGCTGGACCGAAGCCGACTTCCTCCGCAATGCCGAAGGCATGGCCCTACGCCGCATCAACTACCAGCAATGGCTCCGCAACCTGGCAGTCGCCGCCGGCAACGCCCCGCCAGACCCGGCCATCGCCCAAGGCCTGCAATGCCGCCGACCCGCCGCCGAAGCCATGGCACTCGAACACATCGACTGGGCCCTGTCGCGGCAAGCGGCCCATGCATCCGGTCACCATGCTGTCGGGCTGAGCCCGCAATAGCCTTTGTTCGCATCTTGAGGAGAGGGCGCTGGAGCCTTCGCGGTGCTCTGGCAGTTCTCGCTGACGCGAAAGGCTGTACGGCATCGTTCTTCGACTCGACAGTTTCTCTATGGCGCCGGCAGCGTCAGCCGGCGCGGCCATATCCACAGCCGCGACGGGCTTCCACCGCGACGCCCTGAAGCGGAAGCCATCGCCGACCGCTGCGAGGAGTTGCGGGCGGGGGCCTGCGGGGTACGAGCGGGCCGGCGTTCAGGCTTCGGCCGCCTCAAGGCTGCTGATGTTGCGCGTCGTTTCGCTGAACTCGATGCCGATCAGACGGATCGGCTCGCCGAGGTGGCGGTACTTGTCGGCGTAGCCGCGCTCCGCCAGCTGCCGCAGCGCGGCGCCCTCCCCGGCGCGCTCCGCCACCTTGAACTCGAACAGGTACACCTGCCCGTTGAAGCGCATCGCCAGATCCAGCCGGCCCGCCGACGAGGCGTCCTCGACGGTCAGGTCCATGCCCAGCGACGCCAGGGCGGCGTAGAAGACGCTGGCGTAGTAGCCCTCGAACCGGGCGATGTCGTTGCGCCGGTGCCAGTCCGACGGGATGCCCGCGAACATGGAGCGGAACTCGGCCTCCACTGCGGCCAGATCGTTGGCGAGAAAGTGGTCGTACAGCCGCCCCGCCGCCAGCGTCCGGTTCTCGCGGTCACCGGCGAGGCGCTCGAGCAAGACGTCGTTGAGGCTCTGGCGCACCTCCCGATTCGGGTAGCCGAGCCGGTAGCGCACACGCCCTCCACGGTGCGCCGACTCCTCGATGGTGAGGTAGCCGGTCTGGAACAGGAGCGCCTCGATGGCGATCTCCTCCACGTCGAAGCTCGACAGCAGGCGCTCGTCCGCCTCCAGGCCGTCCAGTTCGAACGCGTTGATCCCGCGCCGCGTCAGCATGTCCACCAGGAAGGTCGGGGTGCCGGTCTCGAACCACCAGGCCCCGAACTCGCGCCGCCGGCACAGCAGCAGGACGTCGAAGGGGTTGTACACCCGCTCCCCCCGCCAGCTGTAGCCGTTGTACCACTCGCGGACCTCGCCCCGGTCAAGGCCCGCCATCTCCGGGGCGAACACCGTGTCCAGGTCCGCCTCCGTGTAGCCGCAGATGGTCGCGTGCTCGGGGTCGAGGGTGATGTCGATGAGGTTGTTCAGGCCCGAGAACAGGTTCACCTTGGAGAACTTGCTGACTCCGGCAAGCAGCGCGAAGCGCACGTGCGCATCGCAGTCCTTGACCACCGAGTAGAGGCCGCGCAGGAAGTCGCGGTTGGCGCGGGCCACCTCCGGCTGGCCGAGGGCGTCCAGGATCGGCTTGTCGTACTCGTCCACGAGCACCACGACGCGCTCGCCCTCTCGGTGATGCAGTTCCTCCAGCAGAAAACCAAACCGTTCCGGCCCGGTGGCGTAGTCCGACGCAATCCCGGTGCGCCGCTCCACCGAGTCCAGCTGCGCCATGAGATTGGTGTGCAGGTAGTCCGGCGACGTGAAGTCGCCCCGGCCAAAACTGAGCCGCACCACGGGATGCCGTTGGCCCCAGTCCCAGTCTCCGTGGACGGCAAGTCCCCGGAACAACTCCTCGGAACCCTCGAACAGTTCCTTGACGGTGTCGAGCAGCAGGCTCTTGCCGAAGCGCCGCGGGCGCGAGAGGAAGTAGTGGGTGCCTTCCTCGAGGAGCCGCTGAATGTGGTCGGTCTTGTCGGCGTAGTAGCAGCCCTCCTCGCGAATCGTGCGGAAGGTCTGTATGCCGATCGGCAGCTTGCGTCGCGCTGCGTCCACGCTGTCGCTCGTCAGTCCGGATGACGGGGCAAGTCTAGCAGCCTGTCGGACTTCGGACGGCGCAAGCTGGCCGAATGCCGACAGGACGGTCTGGGCTGGGGCAGGAAGCGTAGCCGAAAGGCAACGGTTCTTGTGGCGCAGCCCGGATTATTCATGGATGCGCGTAGCGAGGGCGACGAGACGCCGCTGTGGGTGGACCCGCACGCGTGCCAGGAGGCACGGAGTGGAGGACCCCGAAGGCATGGCTGCGCACCATGTCGAGGGGGCCGGAGCGGACGTGTCCGCAGGACACGCGGACGTGTCCGCAGGACACGCGAGTACTTGCCCAGCCACAGCGAGTGTATCGTCGTCCGCAGCAGGGCATTCACGAATCATCCGGGCCAGGAGGTAAGCGCCGTTCTACGGCGCTTAGGAGCCTTCAGCCGGGAAGTAGGAGCCTTCAGCCGGGAAGCATCCCCGACCGCTGACGCGCAAGGAAGTACCGGCAATTCCCCCATCGCTGGGGGCGTACTTCCATGCAAGTCTGTCATAAATTAAATTGTCATCTTGAGGTGGCCGTGGTGTACTCTTCCGATGAGGCGCAATCACGCACTCGAAGCGACGATCGTCGACAAGTACGCGGGGGTCAAGGGCCATCTGGACGAGCGCGGTCGCCGGATCTGGGCCGCGACGGAGTCGCGCGTCTGGAAGCACCGGCTGCAGCAGTTCGCCGACGAGACCCGCCTGCGCGTCCACGTCGGCCACTTCCCGCCGGGCGCCGGCAAGTGGAACAGGATCGAGCACCGGCTGTTTCTGCCACATCACGCAGAACCGGCGGGGCAAGCCGCTGCGCACCTTCGAGACCGTCGTCGACCTGATCGGCAACACGCGGACCGCGGCCGGACTCCGGGTCCAGGCCGGACTCGACCCGGGCGAACATCCCACCGGCGAGACGGTCACCAAGGCCGAGATGGACGCCCTGTCGCTCCACCGGGACGAGTTCCACGGCGACTGGAACTACGAACTGCGTCCACGGTGAAGGTGGAAACATAATATTGGCCTCGATCCTTACCTCCTGGCAAACACCCGTACAATGCAAGCACAGTCCCCAACTTCGAGCAGCACCATGGCCGAAGCACTCCAGTCGACACCATCTGACGCCGCAACGGCGACCCATCCCCTGGACCCTCTCACCGCTGAAGAGGTTGAACGTGCCGCCGCCCTGGTGAAGCCAGGACTCGGCGACCATGCCGCATTCTGTTCCGTCGCCCTCGTCGAGCCACCGAAGGATGCCCTCAAGGCGCTTGTTGCGGGCGACCATCTGCCGCGCCGCCTGCGCTTCATGGGCTTCGACCACCCGGAAGGCGAACCCGACGGCGGCTTCGATGCCGTGGTTGATCTTGCCGCCGACAGGGTGGAGATCTCCCGCATCGCCAAGGGCCACGCCCCCATCGGCTTCGCCGATGTCATGCGCGCCGTGCGCATCACCAAGGAAGACCCCGGCTGGCAAGCCGCCATGCGCAAGCGCGGCATCACGGACTTCGAGCACGTGCAGATCGATCCGTGGCCGGCCGGCGGCTACCAACATCCCAGCATCCCGGCCGGCCATCGCGCCCACCGCGCTATCAGTTTCGTGCGCGAGCACAAGACCGACAACGGCTACGCCCGTCCGGTGCAGGGCCTGATCGCCCACGTGGACCTCACCGCCGGTCGAGTCGCCCACCTCGAAGACCACGGCGTCGTGCCCCTGCCGCCGGAGCACGGCCGCTACGACGCGGCCAGCCAGCCAAAGTTGCGCCCACCGCTCAAGCCACTCGAAATCAGCCAACCGGAAGGCCCGGGCTTCACCGCCTCCGGCTCAGCCATCACCTGGGCCAACTGGCGCTTCCGGGTCACCATGCACCCCATCAACGGCCTCGTGCTGCACCAATTGGAGGTGCGCGATGGCCCGGGCAAAGGCGACGAAGCTCCCTGGCGTTCGGTGCTGCACCGTGCCGCGCTCTCCGACATGGTGGTTCCCTACGGCGACCCCGATCCCATGCATGGCTGGAAGCATGTGCTTGACGCCGGCGAAGCCAGCATCGGCAGCTGCGCCAACTCCCTCATGCTTGGCTGCGACTGCCTGGGCGAAATCCACTACCTCGACCATGTGACCGTGAAGCCGGACGGCAGCGCCCGCATCATCGAGCGCGCCATCTGCATCCACGAGGAGGACTACGGCATCCTCTGGAAGCACCACGACGCCCACGGCCAGACCACCGAGGTGCGGCGTTCGCGGCGACTCGTGGTGAGCGCCTTCCACACCGTGGGGAACTACGAATACGGCTTCTACTGGTATCTGTATCTCGACGGCACGATTCAGATGGAAGTGAAGCTCACCGGCATCGTCGGCGTCTCGGCGGTGAGAGACGGCGACGAGCGCCCGGAGTACGCACCCCTGATTGCGCCGAACCTCGAATCGCCCATCCACCAGCACCTGTTCTGCTTCCGCCTCGACTTCGATCTCGACGGCGACACCGCCCGCGTGTACGAAGTGGACGTGGAGCCGGCGCCCAAGGGCCCGAACAACCCGGACGGCACGAACTTCCTCGCCGCCGAGCGCCTGCTCGCCACCGAGGCCGAGGCCCGTCGCAACACCGACGCCGCCCGCTCCCGAACCTGGAAGGTGGTGGCGACGGAACGCACCAACCGCCTCGGCAAGCCGGTGGCCTACCGCCTGCACCCAAGCGCAACGCCAACGCTGCTCGCAAGCCCAGACTCCCAGGTCACCGCGCGCGCGGGATTCGCACAACACAACCTCTGGGTAACCCGCCACGAGGAAGGCGAAATCTCCGCCGCCGGCGACCACCCCAACCTCAACCCCGGCGGCGATGGCCTGCCGGCCTGGTCGGCGCGCAACCGCAACATCGAAGACACCGACGTGGTGCTCTGGCACACGGTCGGCGCCACCCACCTGCCGCGCCCGGAAGACTGGCCCGTGATGCCCGTCGAATACTGCGGCTTCACCCTCCAGCCCGTGGGCTTCTTCGACCGCAATCCCGCGCTAGATCTGCCGTCGCACTGATGAGGGAAGGCAAGGTGTCGTGCCTGATCATCGCGGCCCGCGAGGGCGAGCGGCAGGTCGCCTTGGCCCGCGGGCTTCTTCCATCGCAGTCCCGCGCCAGACTTGCCGTCGTCGCGCTGAAGGAAGCCAGGAGCCTTCAGCCGGGGAAGCATCCCCGACCGCTGACGCGCAAGGAAGTGCCGGCAACTCCCCCATCGCTGGGGCGTACTTCCATGCAAGCCTGCGCCGCATAGGCGAACGGAGAATGGGGTGGCCGACCCGGGTAGGTTGGTGGATCGGCATGAACCTTACGCATTCGTCGTCTTGACTGGCGAAGTGGGGGCGCCAGTTCCAGCGAATATGACGAGAGAGGGCAAGCTGTACCCTGCGAACGCTCGGTGAAGGGAGGCGCCGAACCGCGATCGGGCCCAGCGATTCGGTAGAGGGCAGGACGTCACGAAGGCTTGATTGCATCGCAATCGCCGCGTAGATTCGCGGTCTGGCGAGTGTGTGGAGCAGAGGCCGTGGCAAGCATCACGATCCGCAATCTCGACGACGACGTGAAAACCCGGTTGCGCGTGTACGCGGCGGACAACGGTCGCTCGATGGAAGAGGAGGCGCGGCTGATCCTGCGCGATGTAGTCGGACGGAAGCCGGGACCCCGCAATCTGGCTGCCGCGACACGCGCCCGGATCGAACCGCTTGGCGGCGTGGACCTCGAACTGCCGCCGCGGATGCCGGCGCCGTAGCCGATGCGAAGATACCGCTCCAGCTCTTCGCGCTGGCTGTTGCACAGCGCGTTCATCGGGTAGACGACGATCGCGGAAATGCCCTTGTGGTCGTCTCCCGCCCGCTTGGCGCAACACATCATCGACGATGGGAATGAAATGGGCAAGCGACTTGCCGGAAACCGGTGCCGGTGGTGAGCGATTTCGATGGCATCGGCCTGATGGCGGTGCAGTAGGAGGCGTTCGCCAGACGTGTCGGTCGGACGCTTGAGCCGGAAGATCTTCGCGCATTCCGCATCGAGCGCGCCGTCTGCGACGAGGTCGTCGATGTAGCCGCCCGGCTCGAAATTGTGGTTTAACTGAATGAGCGGAGCCGGCCAGAAACGGCCCAGCGTCATAGGAAGCGTCCACTTCATGCGAGATGTCATTGGCCCGGATTCGGGTGCTTCGGGAGAACCGCGCGTATTCGGCGATGAGTTCTTCGCGAAGGGCGAACACGTCCATCAGATTTCTCTCATATGCGGCGCATTTGCCCGCGCCTCGATCGCAGCGCACCGCTCCATCAGAGCATCGAACGGTTCTCCCTCGTCGAGCAGCATGCGGTCGGCCAGCATCCTGGCGTAATCGTCGGCGAGTTTCGACAGCGCGGCGCCGGTTGGAGTGAGCCGCAGGCTGCCCGAAACCGCAGCCTCATGGTCGATCCGTTGTCCTCGGGCATCGTTTTCGGAAAAGAACATCGACTTGTGACGGGCCACAGCAAGGGCAAGTTCCCGGTCGGCCAGCGCACTCTTCGCTATTCCGGCCTCGTCGAGCCGCGCGAGATCGTGCCAGTGCCGCGACAGCCGTTCACCCCTGCGCCGATGCTGGTGGCAGTAAACGTGAACAGCGGTCGCCTTCTCCCAGAACGTCCGCTCCGCCAGCATGGTGCTCGGGCGCGTCTCGGGAAACACGAGATCGGGCAGAAACGCCGCGGCGTCGCAAACGACGGGCCTGCTCGTATGCGGCTCCCCGGTGGACCGGGCACCGAATTCGACCTTGACCTCCGGCCGGACGAAGTCGGTTTCCTGGAACAGCGGGTCGTAACGAACATACAGCTCGCCCCCTTCGGCACGAACATTCGCGGAGAATCCAGCGAGGCCAAGACCTTCCCTGACCGTGGGTAATGCCTGATCCCGGACCCATTCATCGAGGCGTACGCGGATTGCGCGCGTCCAGCGCTTTTGCTGACTGCGCGTGGGCGGAAGCGCCTCGTCGCCAGCGTCCGCCACCAGGTCCGGCGCGAACGCCCGAATGTCGTACGTGATGTCGACGTCTTCGGAGAATCGGCGGATCGCTTGCCACACCTTGGACAGAGAGGTGCCGCCCTTGAAGATCAAATGCTCCGCAAAGGGCGCGTCGAACAGGACGCCGAGCGTTGCGACAACCCAGATGTCCTTCTCCAGCAGGAAGCCCCGGCGACTGCTTGCGCCTTCGGCCACCCTCAATGCGAAACGGCGGTCCTCGGCGGAAAGGTGTTGAAACAGGGCATCAGGCATGTGCGATGCGCGCGCTCAACGGCTCTGCCATCCAGATTGGCATGATGGCCCGCGCGGCTGAAAGCTCGTCCAGATCTTCTGCGGAGAGCATTGGCAGAACCGCTTCAAGACCTTCGTCAACCTCTTTGGGGCCGAGCCATGCCAGCGCACGGATAACGTCTCCGGCCTTGCGGTGCGGGGCGGCAAGCTGCCAGCGCGGGGCGTGGCGCAACTCCACCGTGATACCACCGAAGTGTAGCCGGCGGTCGCGGCCCGAGGTCAGGTAGACCTCCTGGATCGGGTTTTGAGTCGTCAGTCCCAGCCGATTCGCGGCCGAACCGCCGCACGGCACGAAGGTTTCGCCCCATAGCGCCGATAGAGTCTGGAGCGCCCTGCCGATGTTTGGCGCACATCGCCCGAAGCGGGTTTCCACCGGGCGCATGTACACGCCCTGGCAAATGCGCATGAGCTTGCCGGACCGAGCGAGCCGTGACAACGCCTGGTCCACTGCCGCCCTTTTCCCGAGGTGAAGGAGGCCAGCCGGGCATAGCGGGGTGGCCTCGGGAAGGCTTTCGGCGTAATTGATGATGCGCTCCGGGAGGCTGCGCATGGATCTTGTCTCCAATCGTGATGTCAGAGTTTTCTGAACCAGAATACCACCAGACAACTTGAATGGAACCCAATATCCGGTTCGGTAGTCGGAACGTCGGATGGGGCACCGTGTTATCCAGGCGGGTCGCGTGGCCGATCACGAGAGCGGGTTAGGTCGGTCTTCTGGCTCATCGCGGATCGAGGCTTGCGCTTCGCGGGCCGCATTGGCGGTTGGTGAGGCGGAGTTGCGCTACGGCGTTGCCGGGGATTGATCAGGGGGTCGTTAGGTAGCGGTCTATCTCCTGGGCGGCTTCGCGGCCTTCGTTGATGGCGCGGACGACGAGGGATTGGCCGCTGCGGCAGTCGCCGGCGGCGAATACGTTGCTCACGGACGTGCGGTAGGCGCCCTTGTCGGCCTTGTAGTTGGAGCGTTCGTCGAGACCGATGCCGAGGGGTTCGCTGACGTAGTGCTCGGGGCCCAGGAAGCCCATCGAAAGGAGCACCAGGTCGGCGTCCCAGAAGCGCTCGGAGCCTTCGACGTTGTTGAAGCGGCCGTCCGCCATCTCCACATCTACCGTCCTGAGGCCGGTCAGGCGGCCGTTCTCGCCAACGAACTCGGTGGTGGAGATGGAATACACCCTCGGATCGAGGTTGAATTTCGCCGCTGCCTCCTCATGGCCATAGTCCACGCGGAAGATCGCCGGCCAGGTGGGCCACGGATTGCCGGCCGAGCGTTCCCGCGGCGGCATGGGGAAGAGCTCGAAATTGGTCAGCGTGCGGCAGCCGTGGCGCATGGAGGTGCCGATGCAGTCCGTGCCGGTGTCGCCGCCGCCGATGACGATCACGTTCTTGTCCCTGGCGCTGATGTAGTTGCCGTCGGCGAGGTTCGAGTCGAGCAGGCTGCGGGTGTTCCCGGTGAGGAACTCCATGGCGAAATGCACGCCTTCGAGTTCGCGGCCGGGGATGGGCAGGTCTCTGGGCGTGGTGGCGCCGGTGGCGAGCAGCAGCGCATCGTGCCCTGCCGCCAGCTCGGTCACGGAGAGAGAGCCGTTGGAGCCGTCGCCCACGTCCGCCCCGGTGACGAACTCGATGCCCTCCTCGCGCAGGAGGCCAATGCGCCGCTCGACGACATCGGGCTTGTTCAGCTTCATGTTGGGGATGCCGTACATCAAGAGGCCCCCGATGCGATCGGCGCGCTCATACACGGTCACCCGATGCCCGGTCTTGTTGAGCTGCGCCGCGGCGGCAAGCCCGGCCGGCCCGGAACCCACCACGGCCACGCGCTTGCCCGTCCTCGCCGTCGGCGGTCTCGGCACCACCCAGCCCTCGGCGAATCCCCGGTCGATGATCGCCATCTCGATGTTCTTGATGGTCACCGGCGGATCGGTGATGCCGAGCACGCAGGAACCCTCGCATGGAGCGGGGCAGACGCGCCCGGTGAACTCGGGGAAGTTGTTGGTGCTGTGCAGGCGATCGAGGGCATCGCGCCACTGGTCGCGATAGACGAGGTCGTTCCATTCGGGGATGAGGTTGTGGATCGGGCATCCGGCTCGCTGCGCCGGGCCGCCCGGAAGGTCCGGCGACTGGCAGAACGGCACGCCGCAGTCCATGCAGCGCGATGCCTGCGTCGTCAGCCGCGCCACGTCGTGCTCGGTATAGATTTCCTCGAAGTCGTCAACGCGCGTCACGGCGTTGCGGTACGGCGCCACCTCGCGCGAAAACTCCTTGAACCCGGTCGGCTTACCCACCGTCGACGCTCGCCTCGTGCCTGTTGCGGCAGCCTAGAGCCGCCCATCACCCTCGATTGCCCCGGAACAAAGACGCGACGCCCTCCCCCGCGGGGGCGCGTAAACTGACAGAAAAGGGGTGGCGGATCAAGCTCGCTTTGCTGTGGCCAGCAATTCTCATTTTGGCGTCTGGCTTCGCTGTCAGGCGCATTGCGCTCCGCGTTTCGAACCCAATCCGGGCCAAATCGACCGGCAGACCCGTCCAGTTGAGGGAGCTGAAGGCCAAAATGGGAATTGCTGCCTCGGTGGGCAGTGTCTCACCTTGAACTTGCCTGACAGCCTGTCGGACTTCGGACGGCGCAAGCTGGCCGAATGCCGACAGGCTGTCAGGACGGCCTGGGCTGGGGCAGGAAGCGTTGCCGAAAAAGCAACGGTTCTTGTGGCGCTGACGTGGCGCATGGCCGTTCGCAACCGGCGACTGCGTCGACTTGCCTGCCAGGACCGCTCTCTATGGGAGGGGGAGGGCCTCGGGGGGAGGGGGGAGGGCCTCGGGGGGAGGGCGTCCCGCCCTCCATGCGCGCCGTCAGGCGCGTCCTCCCTGCGCCTGCCGCGATGTGCCCTGCGCGCCCTTGCGGGCGCGGCGCCTGACGGCGCGATGGAGGGCGGGACGCCCTCCCCCCGGAGGACGGCGCCAGACACTGCACAAGCCAAAATGAGAACTGCTGTGCTGTGGCATGGCCCGCCACCGCTGCCAGGCCCAAGCGCTTAGGCGTTCTGTTGCCGAAAGCGCCGGTATTCCTCGCAGGCGTGCTCCAAGGATGGTGGCGCGGGCTGGCGCAGTTGGTTCCGTTCGCACAATCGGTGGAGTTCATCGACGTGGGTCTGGCAATGCCGCTCCCGCTGCAGGCGCGGATAGGCATCGGCCTCGTTCACTGAATCGCCGTCGAGGTAGGCGAACCAAGTCTCGATACTCCTGGAGGGTGCCAAGAGGTACACGTTGTCGTCGTCGCGAATCGGCGCGTCTTCGGCATCGCACTTGGCCATCAACTGCTCGATGCGAGGTTGATGGCCATCTGCGTCGCCATCCACCACTGCAATCAGGGACCTCCCGGAAATCCGTCGTCGCCGGTCACGCATCTCTTGTGGCAGTTGCTTCAGAACGAAACCCGCGCCCGCGCCGTTCCCTGGTGCGGGGCGCATCACTCGGAGTTGTCGGGTATTCCACCCCGCTCCTTTCAGAAAGCGTAGCGCGAACGCCTCGTGCTGGCGGTCTTCGCACAGCAGGATTCCTCGAGCCTTCTCATCAATCCTCCCAGCCCCTAGCGACGATTTTCGACAACTTCAGCCCATCCTCGTTCTTGTCATAGGCAGGCTTTCCTGCCTTCACCAAGCCCAAGTCCCTCTGAAGCAGCACGGCATCTGCCCCAAAGTAGTCGATCAACTCGGGGTGGTGGGAGCACACCACGGCTTGTGGGATGGGTGCGTCAAAGAGTTCCATGAGCCATGGTTGTATCTCCGGCGGCGCTAGGAAGTTCTCCGGTTCGTCGAGAAAGAGTGTGTGGCCTTGGCCTTGCGTCAGATAGACAAAGTGCATAGAGCACGACCAAGGTGCGTTGCCCATCAGAAATCTCGTTAAATGCCAGAGAGTATCGATCATGCAATTCCTTCATGGTCACTTTCAAGATGCGTGCGTCCTGACCGATCTGCTCCAAGTCGATGCTTTGAAACCCGTCGATCACCTCTCGCAAGCGTGCCGTCAGGTCGAACGACAAGTCGCTATGCTGTTGGTGTATATGCCGGTACCAGTCGGCGAAATTGGTGCCATCACGGCGCAGGATGGTGGTCTCGTGCATCGACTCTGCCGCAAGCGCAGATGGATGCAGGCCACAGATTGTCACTTGGCGCATGAAATCCAAAAAGCGCGTCAATCTGGTGTTGTCAGGCCGTGACGGAACGCGGCCTAGATTCGACTCGCCCCAATCCACTGAAAAGCTTGGCCCCTCCGAGTGGTCGTCCCGATAGAGCTGGACCTCTCCGAGCTTACACTCATACAGGGGCTTTTCGTTTGCGCTGAGCCGCTCCAACTTGATGCGCGCTAGCCGCGTAGGCCGGACATGCTCCACTTCCAATCGATACTGGAACGACTCGTCGTCTAGCGAGATATGAAGCCCGAAGTTTTGCAGGTCGCGCTGTTGCCATTGCGTCAGCGTGGACGTTGGGAGAGCGTCGCGGTCGGTGATCTTCACGCCGTCCACCAGAAGCTGTCTGAGTGCGAAAATCGCATCGAGCACGGAGGTCTTGCCGGTGCCGTTCCTTCCAATCAGCAGCGTGCGCTCTTCGAGCGAAAGCGAAAAATTGACGAAGCACTTGAAGTTGTCTATGTCGATGCGTTGGAACAAGGGTGGTCTCCTTTCGGTTCGTGCCCGGGCCTGCGAACGCCAGTTACGTCAGCCGGCAACGGCGCGCAGTTCCCCTTCGCTCTCGCGGGCGGCGCGCTCTTCGAGCACGCGCTTGTAGTCGAGCGGCATCACCTTGACGAAGCGCTCAAGGGCGCGGGGCCAGTCTCCGAGCACCCGTTCTGCCACGGTGGAGCCGGTGTAGCGCCGGTGTTTCTCGATCAGCTCCTTAAGTTCCGCGATGTCGCCTTCCGACTCGACCCGTTCGAGCGCCACCGTGCCCATGTTGCAGCGGCCCGCGAAGGCGTCGTCCTCGTCCAGGATGTAGGCGATGCCGCCGCTCATGCCGGCGGCGAAGTTGCGGCCGGTGCTGCCGAGCACGACGACGCGGCCACCGGTCATGTACTCGCAGCCGTGATCGCCGACGCCTTCGATGACGGTGTGGGCACCGGAGTTGCGCACGCAAAAGCGCTCTGCGGCGATGCCGCGGAAGAAGCACTCGCCGGATGTGGCGCCATAGAGCACGACGTTGCCGATGAGGATCTGCTCCTCCGGACGGAAGGCGCTCGTTTTCGGCGGATAGATGACGACCCGGCCACCGGAAAGCCCCTTGCCCACATAGTCGTTGGCATCGCCTTCCACTTCCAGCGTCACGCCGCGCGCGAGCCAGGCGCCGAAGCTCTGCCCGGCGCTGCCGGTGAACTTGAAGTGGATGGCGCCGTCTTCGAGCATCGCCGGGCCGGCCCGCTCGATGATGCGGTGCGAGAGCATCCCGCCCACCACGCGGTTGGTGTTTTGGATTGGCAGCTCGATACGCACCTTGCCTTGGCCGGAAAGCGCGGGTTCCGCGAGTTCGATCAGCTTGTTGTCGAGCGCTTCGGCGATGCCGTGGTCCTGGTCGTGAATGCGATAGGTGCCGAGGCAGTTCTCCGGTTGCTCCGCCGGCGCGAGGATGGCGGCGAGATCGATGCCCCGCGCCTTCCAGTGGTCGATCGCGTCGCCCATGTGCAGGGCATCGGCGCGGCCCACCATCTCGTTCACGGTGCGGAACCCAAGCTCCGCCATGATGTTGCGCAACTCCTTGGCCACCATGAAGAAATAGTTGATGACGTGTTCCGGCGCGCCGGCGAACTGGCGGCGCAGGTCCGGGTCTTGCGTGGCGATGCCCACCGGACAGGTGTTGAGATGGCACTTGCGCATCATGATGCAGCCGAGCGACACCAGGGGCGCGGTGGAGAAGCCGAACTCCTCCGCCCCGAGCAGCGTGGCGATGGCGACGTCGCGCCCGGTCTTGATCTGGCCGTCGGTCTGCAGGGTGACGCGGGAGCGAAGATTGTTCATCACCAGGATCTGGTGCGTTTCGGCGATGCCGAGTTCCCAAGGCACCCCGGCGTGCTTGATGGATGTGAGCGGTGAGGCACCGGTGCCGCCGGAGTCGCCGGCGATGACGAGGTGATCGGTGCGCGCCTTGACGACGCCGGCAGCGACCGTGCCGACGCCGATGGCAGCGCCGAGCTTGACGCTGATGCGTGCGTTGGGGTTGCCGTTCTTGAGGTCGTGGATGAGCTGGGCGATGTCCTCGATGGAATAGATGTCGTGGTGCGGCGGCGGGCTGATGAGGCCCACGCCGGGCGTCGAGTGGCGGATGCTGGCGATGTAGTCGTCCACCTTGCGGCCGGGCAGTTCGCCGCCTTCGCCGGGCTTCGCGCCCTGGACGATCTTGATCTGCAGCTCGTCGGCATTTGCGAGGTAGTTCACGGTGACGCCGAAGCGCCCGCTTGCCACCTGCTTGATGGCGGAGCGGCGGGAGTCGCCGTTCGGCATGGGCACGAACCGATCCGGGTCCTCGCCGCCCTCGCCGGTGTTCGACTTGCCGCCGATGCGGTTCATGGCAATCGCCAGGGTCTCGTGCGCTTCCTTGGAGATGGAGCCGAAGCTCATGGCGCCGGTGGCGAAGCGCTTGAGGATCTCGGCCTCCGGCTCCACCTCTTCGAGCGGCACGGAACCACCGTTGACGCCGGGACGGAATCGCAACAGGCCCCGCAGGGCGGCGTTCCGCGTGCTCTCTTCGTTGGCGTGGCGAGCGAATTTCCAATATGCCTCTTCGTCGCCGCTGCGCGCCGCCGACTGCAGGTGGGCGATGGAATCCGGGTCCCACATGTGGGTGTCGCCGTGGCGGCGCCAGTGGAAGTCGCCGGGGTTCGGCAACACCGGCAGCGATACCGTGTCCCGGGGCGGGAAGCCGAAAGCGTGCCGTCGCTGCATTTCCTCGGCGAGCACCTCGAAGCCGACACCCTGAACGCGGCTGGCCGTGCCGGCAAAGCAGCGCTCCACCACCTCGGCGGCGAGACCGACGGCCTCGAAGATCTGCGCGCCCTTGTAGGACTGCAGCGTGGAGATGCCCATCTTGGCCATCACCTTCAGCATCCCCTTGGCGACGCCCTTGCGGTATGCCTCCACCACGTCGGCATCGCTGGCGATGTGCTCGGCATCGTCGAGGTGGCCGTTCCTGCGCGCATCCCACAGCGCCTCGAAGGCAAGATAGGGATTGATGGCGTCGGCGCCGAAGCCGATGAGCAGGCAGTGGTGATGCACCTCCCGCGCTTCACCGGTTTCAAGCACAAGCCCCACGCGGGTGCGATTGAACGTGCGCACCAGATGGTGATGCACCGCGCCGGCGGCGGCCAAGGCGCTGATGGGCACGCGATCCGGGCCGATGGCGCGGTCGGAGAGGACGATGATCTCGGTGCCGTCGTCGATGGCGGCGATGGCTTCGGCGCAGATGCGGTCCAGGGCTTCAATCAGGCCAGCGGCGCCTTCTGCGTCCCGGGGGAAGGTGATGTCGATGGTGCGGGAGTTCCAGCCTCGATGGTCTAGCTGGCGGATGGCCGCCATTTCCTCGTTCGACAGGATGGGATGCGGCACGCGCAGCCGCGCGGCGTGGCTCTCGGTGGCTTCGAGCAGATTGCCTTCGGGGCCGATGTAGCACTCGAGCGCCATGATGACTTCTTCGCGGATCGAGTCGATCGCGGGGTTGGTCACCTGGGCGAAGAGCTGCTTGAAGTAGTCGTAGAGCATCCGCGGCTTTTCGCTCATCACCGCCAGGGCGCTGTCGTTGCCCATCGAGCCCAAGGGGTCGCGCAGCTCGCTGGCGAGGGGCAGCAGCATGAACTGCATGGTCTCGGCCGTGTAGCCGAACGCCTGCATTCGCGGCATGAGGGTGGACTTGTCGAAGCCGGGGGTGTTTGGGGGCAGGGGCAAATCCGCGAGCTCCAGCCGCTGTCGGGCTAGCCATTCGCCGTAGGGGCGACGTGCCGCCCACTCGGTCTTGATCTCCTCGTCCGGAATCATGCGCCCGGCTTCGAAGTCGATGAGGAATATTCGGCCCGGGCGCAGGCGTCCCTTCTCGACCACCGTGGCGGGATCGACGTCTGCGACGACGCCAACCTCGGAGGCCATGATGCACTTGTCGTCGCTGGTGATGTAGTAGCGCGACGGTCGCAGGCCGTTGCGATCGAGCACGGCGCCGATGTAGGTGCCGTTGGTGAAGGCGATGGAGGCGGGGCCGTCCCAGGGCTCCATCAGGCAGGAGTGGTATTCGTAGAAGTCGCGCCGGGCCTGGGGCATGGCTTCGTCCTGCTGCCATGCCTCCGGGATCATCATCAGCACGGCTTCCTGCAGCGTGCGCCCGGTCATCAGCAGGAATTCGAGCACGTTGTCGAAGGTGCCGGAGTCGGAGCAGTCCGGCTCCACCACCGGGAACAGCTTGTCGAGGTCGTCGCCGAAGAGCTCGCTCTGCGCCACGCCTTGGCGGGCGTTCATCCAGTTCTTGTTGCCGAGCAGGGTGTTGATCTCGCCGTTGTGGCTCATGAAGCGGTTCGGCTGGGCGCGATCCCACGACGGGAAGGTGTTCGTCGAGAACCGCGAGTGCACCATTGCAAGGTGGCTTTCGTAATCGGCTTCCGCGAGGTCGGGATAAAACGCAAAGAGCTGATGCGGCGTCAGCATTCCTTTGTAGATGATGACCTTGGCCGACAGGCTCACCATGTAGAAGAGCAAGCGCTCCTTCAGCGACACGTCGCCCCGCAGCCGGTGCGTGGCATGTTTGCGAATGAGATAGAGGCGGCGTTCGAGCGCATCGCCCTCCACGCCCCCGGCAGCGGCGATGAACACCTGCTCCATGTGCGGCATGGCGGCGCGGGCGGCATTGCCGATGTCGGCGCCATCGGCATCCGTCGGCAGCGGGCGCCAGCCGATCAGCGTTTGCCCGGCGGCCGCCGTTTCCTCGGCGATGACCCGCTTGCAGTGCTCGCGCTCACGTTCGTCCCGCGGCAGGAAGACGATGCCGGCGCCGTAGCCACCGGCCCCGGGCAGTTCGACGCCGAACTGGGCTTGAGCCACCCTCGCGAGGAACCGATACGGCAGTCCGGTGAGAATGCCGGCGCCATCGCCGGTGTTCTTCTCGTACCCAAGCCCACCCCGATGCACCATGCAGCAGTTCATGGCGCCAGCGCGCTCGATAATGTCCCGACTCGCCCGCCCCTTGATGTCGCAGATGAACCCGACGCCGCAGGAATCCTTCTCCAGCGCGGGGTCGTAGAGGCCACGCGGCAGCGGCAGTCCGAGGGTCAATTCGTGGGCGAGATCTGTCTTGCGTTCCGGCATCCGGGTGTCCCTGCGTTCGGTTCCTCAAGGCCCGATCCACCGGAACGGCCCGAACGAGTGCGCCTCTCTTGCGATGCCTAGACGCCTGATTCCTCAACCGCAAGGGCACTCAACCGGGCGCACGCGAACCGCAAACCTTCGCAAAATCAAGCCAATCACGCAACCGGCGCGGAACGCCGCGGCACGGACTCGAACCGCGAAGGGGCCGATGCCTCGCGTGAAGCAATGCGTGTGGAGACTCTGATGAAAGATGTGCCGAAGGGAGTGCCAGTGACCGGAGACAGGTGTTCCACGGGAGGGCCTCGCTGGGCCGGCACTAGGGCTCCGCGCGAGGCACGTCGTCGTTCGTGGGGCTATGATCGCCGGCATGCGTCTTCAGCCCACCACTCTTGTCGGCATCGTCTTCAGCATGGTGGGCGGGGTTGTGCTTGGGGTCAGTTCGTTCTGGGCCTTGGACGAGTGGCTGGGGGTCGGTTCGGAGCACAGGCTGCTGCTGTCGGTGGTGGATCATGTGGACCGCAACTACGTCACCGACGTATCGCGCGAGAAGCTGATGCAGGATGCCATTGCCGGGATGCTGCGGGGGCTCGATGGCCATTCGGTGTTCCTGGACGAAGATCGCTTTGGTGACCTGCATGAGGACACCACCGGTCGGTTCGGCGGTATCGGCATCGAAATCGCGCTTAACGATGGCTACTTCACGGTGGTCAGACCGATCGCCGACACACCGGCGGCACGCGCCGGCATTGCCGCCGGCGATCGCGTGATCGAACTGGACCATGGCAGTCTCAAGGGCCGCACCCTGCGCGACATCGTCGCCTCGATGCGTGGCCGGCCCGGCACCGGAGTGCATCTGCGGGTGCGACGGCCCGGCGAAGAGGATCCGATCGACTTCGAGCTTGTGCGGGCGGTGGTCGCCACCAATAGCGTGCGGGCGCGGGCCCTGGGGCCGGGCTATGGCTATGTCCACATCAGCAGGTTTCAAGACACCACGGAAGATGACCTTGCAGAGGCCCTGGCTGACCTCGGGGCGGAACCGGAGGGCCTCAGCGGTCTCGTGGTGGACCTGCGGGACAACCCCGGCGGGGTGCTCGGGGTCGCGGTGGATGTGGCCGACGCCTTTCTCGACAGCGGACTGATCGTCTATACCGAAAGCCGGGTGGCGAGCAACGAACTGCGTCTGGAAGCCGAGGAGGGCGACCTTCTCGACGGCGCACCGATGGCCGTGCTCATCAACGGGCAGTCCGCTTCCGGCGCCGAGATTGTGGCAGGGGCGTTGCAGGACCACGGGCGCGCGGTGGTCGTTGGGGTGCGCAGCTACGGCAAGGGCTCGGTGCAATCGGTGCTTTCGTTGCAGAACCGCCGCGCCATCAAGCTGACCACCGCGCATTACTACACGCCAAGTGGGCGTTCCATTCAGTCATCGGGCATCGAGCCGGACATCGTCGTGGCGCCGTCGGCGCAAATGCGTCGCAAGCAGTACGAAGAACTGCTGATCGAGAGCGCCTTGCGCGCGTTGCAGGACGGTGAAGCGGCGCGAGCGGGCGTGTAGCGCCACAGGAACCGCTGCCTTCAGGCAACGTTTCTTGCCCCAGCCCAGCCCGTCCCATCACCCCTTCGAACTTCGCCGAAACGGCAAGGCAAAGACCGACGGGCGGCTAGCCTGGCTAGGTCCAAGGCTGCTCAGGCAGCCTTCCTCGTGATCGTTCCGTCATGGAGCTAAGGTGCAGCGTCGAGGAGGGCTTGGCCGGCGGCGAAGTCCAGTGTGCCTTCGTAGAGTGCAGAGCCCGAAATTGCGCCCAGGAGGCCGTCCTTCAAGGGTGCTAAAGCGGCTAGATCATCCAGGCTGCGGACGCCGCCGGAGGCAACCACGGGCACCGAAGCGGCGGCCAACATTCGTTGCGTGGCTGGCACGTTGACGCCGGTGAGCATGCCATCGCGGGCGATGTCGGTGAAGACGATGGCGTGCAGAGGGAGGCCGGCGACCTCTCGCGCCAGTTCGTAGGCGTCTACGCCGGTGGTGGCGTCCCAGCCCCGGGTGGCCGCGCGGCCTTCCCGGGCGTCGATGCCGAGGACGATGCGGTCGGGAAAGCTGCCGGCCGCTTGGGCGAGGAGCTCGCGATTCTCGATGGCGGCGGTGCCGAGGATTGCTTGTCGGACGCCCATTTCGAGATACGTGCGCACCGTATCGAGGGTACGGATGCCGCCGCCCAACTGCACCGGTACGTCGCCGGCGGCTTCGACGATGGCGGCCACGAGCGAACCGTTCACGGGTTCGCCAGCGAACGCGCCATCGAGGTCCACCACGTGGATGCGTCGGGCACCGGCGTCGAGCCAGCGCCGCGCCATCGCCGCGGGGTCGTCGGAGTAGATCGAGGCCGAGTCGGCAACCCCTTGCTTGAGCTGCACGCATTGACCGTCCTTGAGGTCGATGGCGGGAATCAGCAGCACAGGCTAGCCCGGATGATCCATGAATGCGCGTAGCGAGGGCGACGAGACGCCGCTGTGGCTGGGCGCACGGAGTGGAGGAACCCGAAGGCATAGCTGGGCACTATGTCGAGGGGGCCGGAGCGAGTACGCACAGCCACAGCGAGTGGATCGTCGGCCGCAGTAGGGCATTCATGGATCATCCGGGCTAAAGAGAACCCTTGGTGGAGGGCGCGTCGGTGGTGCGTGGGTCCGGCGTCAAAGCCATCCTCAAGGCCCGACCGAAGGCCTTGAAGATGGTTTCCGCTTGGTGATGCGCGTTTGTGCCCTTGAGGTTGTCCACGTGCAGCGTCACCTGTGCGTGGTTGACGAATCCCTGGAAGAACTCGTGCAGCAGGTCCACGTCGAAGTCGCCCACGCGGGCGCGGGTGAAGCGCACCTGCCAGTCGAGCCCCGGTCGCCCGGAGAAATCCACCACCACCCGTGACAGCGCCTCGTCGAGGGGCACGTAGGCGTGGCCATAGCGCCAGATTCCGCGCTTGTCGCCGACGGCTTCCGCCACCGCCTGGCCCAAGGTGATGCCCACATCCTCCACGGTGTGGTGGGCGTCCACTTCGAGGTCGCCCTTGGCCTCGACGGTGAGGTCGATGCGTCCGTGCCGCGCCACCTGATCGAGCATGTGCTCGAAGAACGGCAGGCCCACCTGGAGTTGCGCCTGCCCGTCGCCCTCGAGGTCTACATCCACGCGAATGCGGGTCTCCAGCGTGTTGCGGCTCCGCGATGCCTTGCGGTGGGGCGCGCTCATGGATCGGTTCCCTTGGGGTTGGAGGCATTATTCATGAATCTTGGCTGGAGGGGGCGTTGAGGGGGGAGGGAGTTGAGGGGAAGGCCTCGCCAAGTCACCCGTAGAAAGTGGATCGTCGGCCGCAGTAGGGCATTCATGAATACTCCGGGCTAAAGCCGGTCCAGCAGGCTGCCGTAGGGAAGGAAGCGGTTGTCGCTGACGGAGCGGATCCAGCCGGTGAGCTCCTTCGGATAGGCATTGCGGGCGCGGAGGGTTCGGGACATGAGGATGGCCGGCGATTTGGCGCCGCGCTCGCATCCCGGCAGGTGCACTTCGGCGAGCACCACCACTCGGAGCCACTTTGCCAAGGTGGCCGATGCGGTGTCGTCCACCAGTGCTTGCCATTGGTCGAGATTGGCGGCCATCAATTCACGCAGGAGGGCCGCGTCCTGCTCGCACACTGCCAGTGCGTCGTTCTGGGCCTCGGCGGCGCGTTCAAGCGCTTGCACGTGGGCGGGGCCGAGTTGCTGCGGGGCGGGCTGCCAGGTGGCGACCTCGGATGTCATGCGTTTGCCTCGAATCGGAAACCGCCCCACGCACTTGCGCCAAGGCAGTCGATGCGACGATGGTAGCGGGTCATGGAGCAGGATGACGACTTTGCCGGGCGCGTGCTGGCGTGGTGGGACGCGCATGGGCGCAAGGACCTGCCGTGGCAGCACCCACGCACGCCCTATCGCGTCTGGGTGTCGGAGGTGATGCTGCAGCAAACCCGGGCCAACACCGTGGTGCCGTATTTCGAGCGTTTCGTGGCCGCTTTTCCCACCGTCCACGATCTTGCCAGAGCGAATCGCGACCGCGTTCTTCACTTGTGGAGCGGTCTTGGCTACTACGCTCGTGCCCGCAACCTGCACGAGGCCGCGCGGCGCCTTGCGGCGCGGCCGGCAACCGATCCCTTCCCTCGGGAAGTGGCCGGCTGGATGGAGCTTCCCGGCGTGGGTCGCTCCACCGCTGGAGCGGTCGTCGCGCAGGCATTCGGCGAGCGTGCCAGCATCCTGGACGCCAACGTTCGACGAGTGCTTGCACGCCACCACCGAGTTGAAGGCCCGGCTTCCTCCTCGTCCGCCCAAGCGGAGCTCTGGCGCTTGGCGGAAGATCACACCCCGACGCAACGCGTCGCGGATTACACCCAGGCCATCATGGACCTGGGCGCTACGGTGTGCCGCAGCGCGAAGCCGGTGTGCAATGGCTGCCCGGTGGGAGACACCTGCGCGGTGCATGCCACGGGCGAGCAGGCGTTGTTCCCGCAACGGGCTTCGCGCAAGCGCGAGCGGCGGTTGGAACGCCGCCGCTTCTTCGTGATTACGGCTGGCGATCTCGTGCTGCTGGAGAAGAGACCCGCAAACGGCATCTGGGGCGGCCTGTGGTCACCGCCGGAGCGGCCCCGGGGCGAGTCGGCGGAGGAATGCTTGCCCCGGCTTGGCATCGACGTCGCAAGCGTTGTCGAGACAACGCACGCTGCCCCGTTTCGCCATGGCTTCAGCCACTACGACCTCGACGTGCTGCCGGTGTATGTTCGCCTGAATCGGAGGCCGGCCGAAGTGCGCGACGATGATTCGCTGCGCTGGGCCAAGCGCCATGACGCACTGGGGCTGTCGGCGGTAGCAGTCAAGCTGATCGCGCGGGCCGTGCCGCCGCAAAAGAGCCTTTTGGAGACCAACGCATGAGCCGCACAGTCCATTGCCGGAAATACGGTCGAGAACTGCCGGGGCTCGCGGCCCCGCCCATGCCGGGCAAGGCGGGCCAAGACATCTTCGAGCACGTCTCCGCCCAGGCGTGGGGAGAGTGGCAGGCGTTGCAGACGATGCTCATCAACGAGCATCACCTGTCGCTTGTGGATCCCACGGCACGGAAGTTCCTTGGCGAGCAGATGGGAAAGTTCCTCGCCGGCGAGGATTACGAAAAGCCTGCCGGCTACGTTCCGCCCTGAGACGTGCAGTTTCCCGGGTACCGCTGCCGGTCTCGCACCATCAAGGGGCGAGCGACTTGGGCTCGTGGGCAACGTCGTCGCTGTCATGCTTGGGTCGAGAACAGGGGGTTGGAGATTTGCCCGTAACCGTGCTCCCGGAGCAGCGTGAGGAAGGCATCACGCCTCTCAGTCCTGTGGAGGGCCGCGCGCTGAGCGAGGGCCACGAAGAGTGCACAGGATCGAGCCTGACAGTTGAATGACTTGGCGGGGTTGAACTCGATGTCGGTGAACCCGTCGTATTGCATGAGCTCTTGCTGAATCTCCGTACTGCGCTCGTGCTCGCAAAGTGCTCGGATGTAAAGCCAATCGTAGAAGGCGGATTTCGGCTCCAGTGGCCACTCCTCGTCGCCGAACCGGAACTGCTTCAAGGGGACCTTTTGCCAGGGGCGCATGATTCGCTTCACATCCTTCCCGTCCCGATTCCGGTAGAGCTCCTGTGTGAGACGGTGGCCGTTCGTGCCTTCCAGGAAGACCTTGGAGCCCTGAAACGCCGATTCCAGGCAAGTGCGAAAGCCATCAGGGAGCCTTTTTTGCAGTTGGAGGGCGCTGAGTTGCCGTCCAAGGGGCTCTTCGCCCTTGGTCGATACTTCGAGGATCCGCGGTTGTTGCAGCGAATCCCGGGCTGCGGCCTCATGCAGCGCGCGGATGCTGCGTTGTTTCTGAACCATGGAGAATCCAGGGTGCCACTGAAACTCGACGAGCTGCTCCCGCACTAAGGCGTCTGCTTCGGGCAGGAAGATGGGACGTCTCGCCATTTTTCAATCCTCCTCAGCTGATGACAACGGCAAGGGATCGGAGAAGAGTTTCGCTTCCCAGTAGGCTTCCGGGCGAAACATGCGGTCCTCGGAACGGACTTCAGGTCGACGCCACTCTGGATGCCAAGGCTTGAGCATAGCCTCCGCGCGGCAACGGACCGCATTGGACGCCACGACGATTTCAAAAACGAAGCCGAGCGAAATCTGGCCGGGAACGAGCACCTCGGCCTGATTGTCGGTCGTTACGGATCTGGGCTGTTGCGTGGTCCGCTTCGAGGATCTGTTTCCGACACGAATCTCCTCGTCAAAGAGCGCTTCGAGCCCCGAAGAACCGTCCTTGACGTATCGTCCCGACTCCGTCGCCGCATTGATCGGACAGAAGCGGACACCAGATTCCCCAAGCAGATCGGGCTTAAGCAAGAGGATGCACCAGTCGCCGATGTCCCCTCCCTGCGCGAATCGGTTCAAGGGATATACGTTCGGATACGTGATGGAGCAGCAAACGTAGCCACGGTGCCCGTCGTACCGGCTCTCATCGTTAACCTGCCCCCTTTCCAGTTCGCTGCTCGGCTTAATGCACCCGTCCTCGACCATTCGCCGCAACGACGACAGCCGCGTGAAGTGACAAAGGCGACGTATGCCCTTCGCCCGGGCGATGCGGGAGATCCTGTCACTGACGAGTTCGCCGGCCATTGGGCTACCGCGTCTGCCTTTGATGGGCTGCCGCGAGCGTGCCCTTTCGGTCCGGTCCCTTCCACCCGCAGGTGATGTCACGTTTCGCGGATCCGTTGTTTCCTCGCACGTTGGTTTCGAGGCCGAGTTGGAGCATGAGTCTTCTATCGGACATCGCGAGAACTCAGCCAAGTCTCGCCAATGATGCGTGCGGCGGCGGCGTGGCTAGTGGCTTTGTTGGCACCTTCGGAGATTGCCTCGAAGGTGGATAGGCGTTCGTCTGCGAACTCGACGACGATGCCGTAGCGGGCAGCGATGCGGCGGCCGAACCGCCGGGCTGCGGCGCACATGTCGCTTTCAGTGCCGTCCATGTTGAGCGGCAGTCCGACAATCGCTCGTTCCGGGCTCCACTCGGAGAAGACCCTATCCAAGGCATCCCAATGCGGCTGGCCATCCCTTGCGCCGACCTGCGTCAAACCGTTTGCCGTGCCTAGTCGCGGCTCAACGGTGGCTATGCCGATGCGCCTTAGGCCGAAGTCGAAGGCCAAGACCGTCATCGCCTTGGGTCGTCAACGATCGGGGGCGTTGGTTTGGCTTTGGGGGGTGAGGTGCCTTGGGACGATGCTCCTCCGTCCGGCAGGGATGAGGACCTTGTTCCCGAAGGGGCGGCTAGGTAGCGCCGTCGAGAAGGCAAGGTTCTCTCCCTGCGGTCGAACTCACGCAAGGCCGGTGGCGTTGGAGAGGAGGCGGAGGTCCACGCCGATGGCGGCGGCGGCGTCGTTCAGGCGGGAGTCGAAGGCTGCGTCGAAGATCACTTCCTTCGAGCTGGGGCCCGTGAGCCAGACGTTTTCCGACAGTTCCTGTTCGAGTTGGCCGGCGCCCCAGCCGGCGAAGCCTAGGGCGACCAGGTATTTGTCCGGGCCTTCGCCGGCGCCGATGGCGGCGAGTACGTCGCGGTCATAGGAGAGGAGCAGGCCGTCGCCGGCCGGTTCGCTGCTGTCGTACTCCTTGTCGCTGGTGTGCAGGACAAAGCCTCGGCGCGGCTCAACCGGGCCGCCTTCCACGGCCACGCGGTCTGGCGCGCCTTCCGTGGGCATGTCGAGCTGGCCCAGGAGTTCCGTGAGCGTGAGGTCCAGCGGGCGGTTCACCACCAGGCCGAACGCGCCGTTTTCATCGTGGCGGCAAAGATAGGTGAGGGTGTCGCCGAAGTAGCTGCCGCGCAGGTCGGGCATGCTGATGAGGAACTGGTGTTGTTGGGACATCATGGCGACGGTTTCCCGAATCTCCGCGTAGTTCGTCCTTGCCGCAGGCCGGCCCTGGCTAGGCTTGGAAGGTTAACCCTATTTCAAGGTCGCCTTCTCCAGCAGGGCGCCGTGGGGTTGTCGGTTTGCCGGATGCTTGCTGACGCGCTCGTCAGAGCGCGTCAGCGTGCCGGCGACCAGCACCGCCGGTTCCCGATCGAGCGTTGCGAGTCCTTTGAAAGCGCCACGTGCGGTCGATTTCGAGCAGCTCGAGGTGCTCCATCGCCGGCGGGAATGGTGCAAATGGCGCGGCCAGGCGGACGATGCGGATGGCGGCCTCGTCGAGTACATCGTGACCTGATGATGCCAGCAGGCGCACATCGCGCAAGGCCCCGTCGGGTTCGATGCTGACGAGCAGCCGCAGCGTGCCGTAGAGCCGCCTCTCCCGCGCCTCTTGCGGATAGTTGACCTGGCCGATTCGTTCCACCTTGCGCCCCCACGCGTCGAGGTAGTAAGCATCGGTGACGGTCTCGGGCGCGGCGGCGTCGATGCGGCGAATGCGGCTGTTGGTTGCCGGCGGTGCCGAGCTCGGGCCCAGGCGCGCTGCCTCCCTTGCCATTTGACGGATATTGGCCGAGAAGACCGCGGGGGCGGGGACGGCTTCCTGGACGATTTGCTGGGCGGCCTTTGTTGGCGTTGGCGCTGTCGCGACTTCCTGCGGTGCCGTTGGGCGCCCGGTGCCGATGTTGGGTTGTGGACGCGCGTCCACCACAATGTCCGCGGGTGCGGCTTCTGCCGCAAGCGGTTGCGATGGCCTCGGGTCGTCCGCTGGCAGGGGCCACCGAAGCAAGGTGACGTCGATAACGGGCTGTACGGCGCCGAGCGGCTTCGGCGCATCCATGCCGAATCCGCCGATCACAAGCAGCAGCGCCCCATGCAGCGCCACGGACAGGAGCAGCGCAACACGCATGCCGGAGGCGCCGCCTTGAGATGCGCTCCTTGTCGCGGCGGGTGCCGGCAAGGCTTCGGTCGCCACCACTGCCGTCATGGCGATGTCGCGGTGCCAGAGAGCCGGTCGGCGATGCTGTCGAGCAGGTCCCCGGCGATGTCGAGATCGAAGGCGGCATCAAGCTCCCGAACGCAGGTGGGACAGGTGACGTTGATCTCGGTGAGATAGTCGCCGATCACGTCGATGCCGACGAAGGTCAAGCCACGCCGGCGCAGCTCCGGCCCAACCCGCTCGGCAATGAACCGATCCCGCGCCGAAAGCGGTTGGGCGACCCCGGAGCCTCCGGCGGCGAGATTGCCGCGAGTCTCGCCCTGCATGGGAATCCGCGCCAGCGCAAATGGCACGGCTTCGCCGTCGATGAGCAGGATTCGCTTGTCGCCAGCGGCGATTTCGGGCACGAACCTCTGCGCCATGATTTGCTGTGCGCCGCGCTCGGTGAGGGTCTCGATCACCACCCGCAGGTTCGGGTCGTCCTCGCGCACGCGAAAGATGCTCATGCCGCCCATGCCGTCGAGCTTCTTGAACACCACATCACCATGCTCGGCGTGGAAGTCGAGCAACAGATCCTGCCGTCGCGCCACGATCAGCGGCGGCGTGCAATCGGTGAACTCCGTGGCGTAGAACTTCTCGTTGCAGTCACGCAGGGAGTCGGGGCGGTTCACCACCACCGCCCCCTGCATCTGTGCGCGTTCCAGCAGATAGGTCGCGTAGATGTACTCCATGTCGAACGGCGGGTCCTTGCGCATCATCACGACATCGAAGTCGCCAAGTGCCACCGGGGCCTCGTCGCCCAACGTGCAGAAGCCGTCGCCTGCGTCCTCGGCCCGCATCGTGCGCACAAAGGGCTCGGTGAGCTCCAATCGCCTCACCCGCCCGATCACCGTGCCGCCCTCGAGCGAGATGTCCGCCAGCGTGAGATAGCTGATCTGCCATCCACGCACCTGCGCGGCCCGCATCATCGCCAGCGTCGAATCCTTCTTGGGATTCAACGTCTCGATGGCATCCATCACGAAGGCGATGCGGATCATGGCCGTCCTGATTCAGGCATTGGGTTGGAGTCTGTCCACTTCCCGTCAGTGCGGCAAGTGCGCGGGTCAGGTCGCCGTCCCTTGCCAGCGGTGCATCTGTTGCCACGCAGCGATTGCCGCTGGCCCAGCCGTGGCCGCGCGCAAGGTCAGGGGGCCGAGACCGAGGGGGCGGAAGCTGGCCTCGCCGGCGAGTTCCACTTCCGAAGGCGTGAAGCCCCCTTCGGGGCCAATGGCGATGGCGGTGTCGCCATCTGCCGATGCGGCACCCAAGGGTGGGGCGTCCGGGAGTGCGATGAAGCGTTCACCGCTGATGGTCTGGTGCAGCGCCGCGGCGAAGCTCCGGGCCATCGTCACCGTTGGCAGGAAGAGTCGGCCCGACTGTTCGGCGGCGCCGATGGCGATGCGGTGGGCGCGGCCCTGGCGCAGCGAGGTCGGCGCGCTGCGTTCGGCACGGAATATGGTGATGTCGGTAGCGCCGAGTTCCGTGGCTTGCAGGATCACGCCTTCGAGGCCGGACTTGATGGCGGCCTGGAGGAGTTGCAGGCGAGCATTGGGGTGCGGCTCGGAGCGCAGCAGAGGCCCCAAGCGAAGTTGGCAGCATCGCTTGTCCGACGTCTCCACACGGGCGAGAAACTCGTTGCCGCGGCCGTCGAACAGCGCTGCCTCGTCGCCTGGTCGCGCGCGCAGAACCTGGGCGAGATGGGCACTGGCGGCACCGTCCAAGGTCACCACGGCCCCGTCCGCGACCTGGCTGCCCAGGGGAGTATCTGGCGCATACAGTCGCGGTCGTCTGCTCACGGTGTGGTTTTGCCTTGGCGGGGATTTGCCGACGAACCGGGCAACCTCGTCACAGATGCAGATTGCCAAGCAGGCGCAAGGTTGGTTCGGCGCGGTTCAACGTGTAGAAATGAATGCCGGGAACGTCGCCTTCGAGGAGGCGCTGGCAGAGCACCGTCACCACGTCTGCGCCGAAGTCTGCCAATGCTTCGTCGCCGTCGAGGTCGGCGAGGCGGTGGCGCAGCCAGCGCGGGATATCGGCGCCGCACTTGTCGGAGAAGCGGACGAGGTTGCGGTAGTTGGTGATCGGCATGATGCCGGCGACGATGGGGGCGACGATGCCGATGGACTCGCAACGGTCGCGGAAGTGGAAGTAGGCGTCGGCGTTGTAGAAGTATTGGGTGATGCAGACGTCGGCGCCGGCGTCCAGCTTGCGCTTGAGGAACTCGAGGTCGGCGTCGCCGCTTGGGGAATCCGGATGCACCTCCGGGTAGCCGGCGACGGAGATTTCCATCGGCAACTGCGCTCGGCGGATGAGGCGCACCAGGTCCTCGGCATAGTTCCCCTGCCAGGCGCTTCCCACTCCAGACGGTCGATCGCCACGCAGTGCCACCACTCGGTCGATGCCCATTGCGGTGTAGCGGCGCAAGAGGCGCACGACATCGGCCTCGCTGTCCCTGCCCCAAGAGAGATGGGGAGCCACGTCGATGCCGGCTTGGCTGAGCGCCGACACCGTCTCCAAGGTGCCGTCGCGGGTGGAGCCGCCGGCACCGTACGTGACCGAACACCACGCCGAGCGGCCTTCGAGCAACGCCCTGGCGGTCCGCAGCAGCGGCTTTGCACCGGCGGCCGTGCGAGGCGGGAAGAACTCGAAGCTGAGATCGGCCATGGGGCAGGGGCGAGTCGCGTCAGGTCAGATGCCGGCGTCCGCCCGGAGGCCTTCGGCTCGGTCGGTGCGCTCCCAGGTGAAGGTGTCCTCCTCGCGTCCGAAGTGGCCGTAGGCGGCGGTCGCGCGGAAGATCGGTCGCTTGAGGTCGAGCATTTCGATGAGGCCGCGCGGGCGCAGGTCGAAGTGTTCGCGGATGAGCGCTTCGATCCGGGTGTCGGCAATCTTGCCGGTGCCGAAGGTCTCGACGCTGACGGAGGTGGGCTCGGCGACGCCGATGGCATAGCTCACTTGAATCTCGCAGCGCCTGGCGAGCCCGGCGGCGACGACGTTCTTGGCGACGTAGCGGCCGGCATAGGCAGCGGAGCGGTCCACCTTGGACGGGTCCTTGCCGGAGAACGCGCCGCCGCCGTGGCGCGCCATGCCGCCGTAGGTATCGACGATGATCTTGCGCCCGGTGAGGCCGCAATCCCCTTCCGGACCGCCCACCACGAAGCTGCCGGTGGGATTGATGTGCACCTTGGTGTCGGAGCCGATCCAGTTGTTCGGAATCTCCGCGCCGATGATCTCCTCGCGCACCAGTTCGTGCAGGTCTTTGGTGGCGATGTCGGGGGTGTGCTGGGTAGAGAGGACGATGGCATCGACGCCGGCCGGCTTGCCGTCGCCGTCGTAGCGGAACGAGAGCTGGCTCTTGGCATCGGGGCGCAGGGCGTTGGGGTTTGCGCGACGCACTTCGGCCTGACGGCGCACCAGGCGGTGGGCGTAGGTGATGGGCGCTGGCATGAGGACGTCGGTTTCGTCGGTGGCGTAGCCGAACATGAGGCCCTGATCGCCGGCGCCCTGTTCGTGATCGGCGGTTTCATCCACGCCCTGGGCGATGTCCGCCGACTGCATCCCCAGCGCGTTGACGACGGTGAGGGCATCGAGATCGAGCCCGCTGCCTTCCGCGCCGTAGCCAATCTCGCGGATGACCCTTCGCGCCAGCCGATCCACATCCACCTCTGCCCTGGTGCGGACTTCCCCTGCCAGCACCACCAGGCCCGTTTTGACGAGGGTCTCGCAGGCGACACGGGATTCCGGGTCCTGTGCCAACATGGCATCAAGCACCGCATCCGATATCTGATCCGCCATCTTGTCAGGATGGCCTTCGGATACAGACTCGGACGTGAACACGGAATTGGCGAGCATCAAGCGTCCTTGGCAGCGACCCATGGGAAGGGCGGGCATTCTAAACGCACATGGCGGCCCCAGGCGCCGCTTCGCGGTGCAACCGAAGTGTCAACACGCCGTGGCGGTTGGTAGTGTCTTACTTTGAATTTGCTAGGACGGCTTGGGCTGGGGCAGGAAGCGTTGCCGAACAGGCAACGGTTCTTGTGGCGCTGACGTGGCGCATGGCCGTTCGCAACCGGCGACTGCGTCGATTTGCCTGCCGGGACCACTCCCTATAGGGAGGTAGGGAGGGAGTGGCGTCCCGCCCTCCATGCGCGCCGGCAGGCGCGTCCTCCCTGCACGTGCCGCGAGGGGCCTGCGCGCCTTGCGGCACGGCGCGCCTTGCGGCGCGATGGAGGGCGGGACGCCCTCCCCCCGGAGGACGGCGCCAGACACTGCACAAGCCAGAGTGAGACACTACCTGGCGGTTCGGAGCCTTGCGTGCGCTGCCTGGCCGAAGGCGCGAGCGAATGCGAGCCCGAAGGCCAGGCAGTTCGCGAAGCGAACTGCCGACGCGCCCGCAAGGGCGCGCTAGCTGCGTGGGATTCGGATGCGCTCTACCAGTTCGCGGATGTCTTCGGGCGGTGCTGGGGTCAGTTTGCTGACGGTGATGGTGACGGCGAAGTTCAGGATGGCTCCGACTGCGCCGATGCCTTCGGGGGAGATGCCGAAGAGCCAGTTCTCGGCGACGTTTTCGGCCAGTGGGGGCATGAACACCCCCTTGAAGTAGAGGATGTAGCCGAGGGTGAATGTGAGCCCCGTCAGCATTCCCGCGATCGCGCCCTGCTTGTTCACGCGCATGGAGAGGATGCCGAGCAGGATCACCGGGAACAGCGACGAGGCGGCGAGTCCGAACGCCAGCGCCACCACCTGCGCCACGAAACCCGGCGGGTTGTAGCCGAGGTAGCCGGCCATCAGGATGGCGACCGCGGCGCTGATGCGCCCAGCCAGCAGCTCGCGCCGCTCCGAGATTCCGCGCACGAACACGCCCTTGAGGAGGTCGTGAGATACCGCAGCGGAAATCACGAGCAAGAGGCCGGCAGCCGTTGAAAGCGCCGCCGCAATGCCGCCCGCGGCCACCAGCGCCACCACCCAGTCGGGCAATTCCGCGATCTCTGGATTGGCGAGCACGATGATGTCCCGGTCCACCGTCAGTTCGTTGCCCTTCCAGCCCTGCTCTGCGGCGCGAGCGGCGAACTCGGGATTGGCGTCGTTGTAGTACTGGATGCGGCCATCGGCGTTCTTGTCCTCGAACGAAAGCAGCCCGGTTTCCTCCCAGGTGCGGAACCATTCGGGGCGCTCCTCATAGGCGAGGTTGGCGGTTTCCTCGAACACGGGCCCAGTCTGAATCGTGGTGGTGAGGTTGAGCCGCGCCAGCGCCCCCACCGCCGGCGCGGTGGTGTAGAGAATGGCGATGAAGAGCAGCGCATAGCCGGCGGAGATGCGGGCGTCGCGCACCTTCGGCACCGTGAAGAAGCGCACCAGAACGTGCGGCAGGCCGGCGGTGCCCACCATCAGCGCGAGGGTGATGAAGAAGACATCGACATTGCTCTTGGTGCCGTCGGTGTAGGCGGCAAAGCCAAGGTCTGTGACGATCTGGTCCAGCTTCGCCAAGAGGTAGCCGCCGCCCTCCACCACTTCGGCACCGAACGCGGCCTGCGGCAGCGCCACCCCGGTCACCTGCAGAGAGATGAACACCGCCGGCACCGTGTAGGCGAAGATCAGCATGCAGTACTGCGCCACCTGCGTGTAGGTGATGCCCTTCATGCCGCCGGCGACCGCGTAGGTGAACACCACGCCCATTCCCACCAGGAGGCCAACGCCGAGCTCCACGCCCAGGAAGCGCGAGAAGACGATGCCGACGCCGCGCATCTGCCCGGCAACATAGGTGAAGGAGATGACGATGAGGCAGATGACGGCGACCACGCGCGCCCCGTTCGAGCCGTAGCGCTCGCCGATGAACTCGGGCACCGTGAACTTGCCGAATTTGCGCAAATAGGGCGCGAGCAGCAACGCCAGCAGCACGTAGCCACCGGTCCAGCCCATGAGATACACCGCGCCGTCGTAGCCAAGGAAGGCGATGAGTCCCGCCATCGAGATGAACGAGGCTGCCGACATCCAGTCCGCCGCCGTCGCCATGCCGTTCGCCAGCGGATGCACATGCTTGCCGGCGACGTAGAAATCGCCCGTGCTCGTCGCCCTGGACCAGAAGGCGATGCCGATGTAGAGGGCGAAGGAGAGCCCGACGATGAGGTAGGTGAGGGTTTGCAGATCCATCGAGCTTCAGTCGTCCTCAGCGTCGTCTTCGCGCACGCCGTGGCGGCGGTCGAGCACGGTCATCCGCGCTGCATAGACGAAAACGATGACGAGAAAGACATACATGCTGCCCTGCTGGGCAAACCAGAACCCAAGCTGAAAGCCGCCGATGGTGAATTGGTTGAGCCAGTCCACCAGCAGGATGCCGCAGCCGAAGGAGACGACGAACCAGACGGCGAGACAGACGCCGACGAGACGCATGTTGTCGCGCCAATAGGCGCTTCCCTTGCTTGAAGGCTCGCTCACTTCTTCCCCCGGACCAGAGCCCTGACGCCATTGTAACTTGCGCGGCTTCCTCGACGCCCCGCGAGGGGAAGGGGGAGTAGGGGGAGTGACTGCGAAAGCGCGCATTGCAGGGAGGGCGTGGGCGCCTTCCCCCCTTGCGGAGGGGGGGAGGCGGTCGCTAACGGATCAATCTTGCAGGACGTGGCGTTCCAGGAACATGGCCGTCAGCGCGGCAAGGTAGTCCGCGTTGGGCTTCTTGGCGAAGCCGTGGCCTTCATCCTTGGCCAGCACATACCAAACCGGAATCTCGCTCTCGGCCAGTGCGGCGGCGATCTGTTCCGACTCGCTCGCTGGCACCCGAGGGTCGTTCAAGCCTTGGGCGATCAGAAGCGGGGCGACGATCTCGTGCGCCCGGTGCAGCGGGGCGATGCCTTCCAGGAAAGCGCGCATCGCGGGGTCGCGCTCGTCGCCGTATTCTGCCCGGCGAAGGTCGCGTCGATAGGCTTGGGTGTTCTCGAGGAAGGAGACGAAGTTGCTTATGCCAACCCGTTCGACGCCAGCGCGGATGCGGTCCGCGAAATGCACCATCGAGGCGAGCACCATGTAGCCGCCATAGGAACCGCCGGTCACCGCGATGCGATCTTCGTCAAGCTCCGGCCGCTCGCCGATCCAGTCGAGCAGCGCACCGATGTCGCGCACCGAATCCTCCCGCAGGCGGCCATTGTCGAGCTTGAGCCACGACTTGCCATAGCCCGAAGAGCCGCGCACGTTCGGGAACACCACGGCAAAGCCAAGTTCCTGCACATAGAACTGGGAACTCGGCGAGAACCCGGGACGGGCCTGACCCTCAGGCCCACCGTGAATGTTGACGAGCACCGGATGCGGGCCGGCACCGGCCGGCCGATACACGAAGGCCGGAATCTCAAGGCCGTCGAACGACTCGAAATGCACCAGTTCCGGCGCCGCCAGCGCTTCCTCGCGCAAGCCGCCGAGTTCGCTGGCGGTCCAGCGCGTTAGCGCGCCGCTGCCAAGATCGATGCTGTACACGTCCGAAGGTGCCACGGGGCGCGAGAGCGTGAAGGCAAGCTGCCGGCCATCGGGCGAGAACCTGAGCCGGCCGACAATGCCGTCGGGTATCGCTGGCAACGCCACCGGCGCCCCGTCGGCCGTCGAAGCCACCCGCAGGGTGCTGTAGCCGCCTTCGTTGAAGGTCCACGCAATGCGGGCGCGATCCCGGGAAACCGCCGCACTGCCGACGTTCCACTGCACGTCCTCTGTCAGCGCGGTGGACTCGCCGGTGACGAGGTCCAGGCGACGCAACTGCATGAACTCCGATCCGGCGTCGCTCGTGTAGTACATGCCGTTGCCCGCGCCATAGACCGCGCCGCCGATGGCAACGCCCTCGGTGGCGTCCGGGTCCGGGAGCAGTTGGCGGCGCTCGCCGGTGCCCAAGTCGATCTCGTAGAGCTCGGCCTCGTTGATCGACACATACTTGGAGACGAGCACGCGGTCTTCGTCGGCGGCCCAGTCTTCCAGCGACCAGCCGACGCCAGCGCCTTCCTGAATCACTGTCGTCGCTCCGAAGCCCGTCTCCGGGTCAAAGGGTCGGGCGTGGATGTCCCAATCCCGCCCGTTGCGCTCGGTCGTCGTATAGCCGAGCCAACCGCCGCTGGGCGACCAGGAAACGCCGGTGTAGCGCGACCGGCCATCCGAAATGAGCTCCGCCGCGCCGCCGCCCGCGGGACGCCAGAACAACTGATAGGACTCCGAACCGCCTATGTCCTTCAAGAACACAAACCCCGGCTCGCCTTCATGCGGATTCACCGCCGCGCTGCGCACCGGCTCGTCAAAGAACGTGACCTGCCGGCGCATCCCCAGCGGCGTCTCAACTCGATGCAACTGCGTGCTGTCGCCAAACCGCGTGGCCACCAGCACGTCGTCGCCAATCCAGTCCACCAACGCCGCCGAGCGCGCATTGCGGTAGCGAGCCAGCGTCTCCACTACGGAGGCAGGCACTTCGGGCGCGCCACGCACCTCCATGTTTGCCGGTGGCGCGACTGTGTCGGCTACAGCTCCAGACGCCACGGCAACGAACGTCGCGAACGCTGTGCCTAGAAACGGGGTCCTTCTCTCGCGCAGGTTGTTCACGTGGCAGAGGCCCTTGCCGCCGGCATCCGCGTTGCCGGGTCATACGCGGTGCGGGCACCAGCGCCGGTGGTTTCTGCGGTGGTGCCGCCATAGAGGCGGTCTGCGGTTTCCTCTTTGAGCAGCGTGAGTTCGTCCTGCAAGGCGTTGCGGCCAGCTTCGGCGGCGGGATCGCTAGGGTAGTAGGAGAGCTCCGTCTCCGGGTCGCCAGCGACGCGCGTGCCGATCAGCACGCGGGGCTTGGCATAGTCGTAGGGCAGGGCGCGGTGGAGCAGGGCGCGGTTGTCCCAAAACAGCGTGTCGCCGGGGCGCCAGCGGTGGCTGTACACGCGGCTGGGGTTCGACACCACGAACTCCACCAGCGATTTCAGCAAGGCCCTGCTTTCAGCCCGGTCAAGCCCCGGAATGCCGAACGCATGACGCCCCACGAACAGGTTCTTGACGCCGGTGTCCGGATGCACCTTCACCAAGGGCCGCAGATATGCCTCGCCGTGGTAGATGCTGTTGTCGCCCTGGGGCGGAAAGTCGCCGACGTCGTTGGCCTGCGAAAACTGGGTGGAGTGGAACGCGGACAACCCCTCGATGCGGTCCTTGGTTGCCTGATCGAGCGCGGCATAGCCAGCCCGCATGTCCGCAAGCTCCGTGCCGCCCCCTTCCTCCGGCACGGTCACGGCGGAGAGCATGGCGCACTTGCTGCTGATCGGCTTGTAGGTGGAGTCGGTGTGCCAGGCCTCGTTGCCGACGTTGGTGCGCATGATCTGCGAGCGGAACTCGAACACCTCGCCGAAGCTGCCGTCTTCCTGCTTGCGGCTGTTCGACATGGGATTGGCGCCGAACTCCAGCTCGCCGAACCGCTCGCCAAAAGCGACGTTCTCGGCATCGGTCAGGAACTGCTCGGGAAACAGCAGGAAGCCACGCTCGAGCCATGCGGCCCGAATGGCGCCGAACTCGTCGTCGCTGGGCTCGCCAAGCCGCACGCCGGTGACCACCGCACCGAAGCCCTTGTCCGCAATGGGAGTGATGTCCATCCTTCGACTGTCCTCAAGCGATCCCGCACCGTAGTATCCCCGCGCCAGCGTCCCGGTCAACCGTTGCCGTCGCTGCACCGCAGAAAGAAAGCGGAGCAAGCGGAGGGTGCATTGTGTCCTTCGTGTCGGCAGTGTCTCGCCTTGGCCTGTGCAGTGTCTGGCGCGCCGTCCCCCGGCGCCGCAAGGCGCGCCGCGCCGTCAGGCGCCGCGCCCGCAAGGGCGCGCAGGGCACTTCGCGGCATGCACAGGGAGGACGCGCCGCAAGGCGCGCATGGAGGGGGGGACGCCCTCCCCCCGAAGGGACCCCCTCCCTCCCTATATCTCCCTCATTCCCTCCCTAATAGCCCTAATAGCCCTAATAGCCCTAATAGCCCTAATAGCCCTAATAGAGAGTGGTCCCGGCAGGCAAGTCGACGCAGTCGCCGGTTGGGTAGTGTGTCAGTCTGACTTTTCTCCATTGCCAGCGTTCGAGAGCTGGAGGGCGCGAAGAAGCTCGGTTCGTCTCGTTTCCGGCTGGCGCTCAAGCCAGCCTCAGAGCAGACGCCGTCGAGGTGCTCGGCCAAGTGGCGTATCTCCCGACCATTCACGCTATCCGCCCATGTACGGCAATAGCTAAGCTCAACGCAGCAGGAGCCAAGCTCGATCTCGTACGCGGTCGTGCTCCATAACGTCGAGGACGCATCGCCGCGCGCGACCTGCTGCCGAACACGCTCGGGCCCTTCCCCGGCGCGCGCCAGGCGTTCCGCGTCGTGCGCGGGCGCACCGACGCCAAGACCGGCGCGGCCTCCCGCGAAACCGCCTGCGGCATCACCACAGTGCCCGCCGAACGCGCCGACCCCGAGCGCCTCCTGGCCTGGAACCGCGGCCACTGGCAGGTCGAGAACGGCAACCACTTCCGTCGCGACGCCAGCATGGGCGAGGACGCCGCCCGCTTCCGCGCCCGCCACGCCCCCGCCAACCACGCCACCCTGAACAACATCGTGCTCGCCGTCGTGTTCCACAACGGCTTCCGTCACCTGCCCGAAGCCAACCGCCACTGCATGATGCACCGCGACGACGTCTTCGACGCCATCCTCGCGCCACGCTGACCGCCCGGCGCATTCCCGGACATCCCGACCCGGTCCTCCGCCGTCCGCGCCTGCAACGCGGCGCCCTGCCGCCGTGTCCGGTCCAAACGCCCGGGTTCCGCGCCGCCGGACACCACCGGTCGGCGCCCCGCAGCGTCTTCTCGACAGCATCCTCCAAGTCACCTCGTGGCCGACCCTCTCCGACGCGTCCCGACCGCTAGCCCATCTTTACCAACAACCCCGTGATTTTCGCCCGATCTTGCGGTGATTGACGGTTTTGGGGTCGGCAACTCGTTGTTTTCCGGTTCCTGGTGGGGTGGATCGACCGATGTAGTGCCATAATAGGGTGGTGTCGGTTGACATGGGTGGCCGGCGCCGCTACCGTCACCCGCCATGTTCATCCGCCGTACCCTCACCCGCCGCACCGGCGGCCAGGACTACCACTCCCACCGCCTCGTGCACAGTCGGCGCGACGGCGCCAAGGTCCGCCAGCGCACGTTGTTGAACCTCGGCAGCGATTTCGACCTGCCTGTGGAGGAGTGGCCGGAACTGTGCCGGCGCATCGACGAGATCTTGAACGGCCAGGCGCCGCTCACCGACGATGCGCCGGCTGCCGTCGAGGAAGAAGCGCAACGGATCGGGGCGCAACTGCTGGCCCGCGGCCGGGCGGGGGACGCCGAAGCGGTGCGTGATCCGGTCCGTGTGGACGTGGCGTCGCTCGAGTTGACGCGCCCGCGCAGCGTGGGCGTCGAGCAGGCGGGACTGTGGGCGGTCGAGCAGGCGGGACTGTGGGCGGTCGAGCAGGCGGGACTGTGGGCGGTCGAGCGGTTGGGCCTGATGGAGTTGCTGTCGACCCTGGGCATCAACGCGTCGCCGTGCACGGCCGCGGTGGCCTCGATCGTGGCGCGGCTTGCGTACCCGGCCTCGGAGCGGGCCACGCACGCCTGGCTGCGCGAGCGCAGTGCCTTGGGGGAGTTGCTGGGTGTGGACTTCGAGACCATGGGGGCGATGCAGTTGTACCGGGCCTCGGATGCCTTGGTTGCCCACCGCGAAGCGATCGAGGCGCATCTGTTCGAGAGCGCCATGGACCTGTTCGACCTGGCGCCGACGGTGACGCTCTACGATCTGACCAACACCTATTACGAGGGCGATGTGGCGGATCAGCCCGAGGCGCGGCGGGGGCATTCGAAGGAGAAGCGCAGCGACTGCAAGCTGCTCACCCTGGGGCTGGTGCTGGACGGGGGTGGTTTCGTGCGGCGTTCGCGGGTGTTCGCGGGCAACGTCAAGGAAGACCGGACGCTTTCCGGCATGCTGGACGCGCTCGGGGCACCGCCGGGGTCGCGGGTGGTGCTCGACCGGGGCATCGCCACCGAGCGACAGGTCGACTGGCTGAAGGCGAACGGGTACCGCTACATCGTGGTCTCGCGCGAGCGCAAGCGCCGCTTCGAGCCCGAGGCGGCACTCGCCCACCGCACCCGCAGCGGCGGGGTGGTGCATCTGGAGAAGGTGGACGACGCCGAGGCGGGCGAGGTGCGCCTGTACTGCTGCTCCGAGCAGCGTGCCGAGAAGGAGCGCGGCATGGCCGAGCGGTTTGCGCAACGCCTGGAGCGGGATCTCGATGCGATCAACGAGGGGCTGTCGCGGCCGCGCACGCAGAAGAAGCCGGAAAAGATCTGGCAACGCATCGGCCGGCTGGTGGAGAAGAGCCGCGGTGTCGGCCAACACTACGACATCGCGGTGGCAACCGACGAGAGCGGCAAACGGGCCGTGGCGGTGACCTTCCTCCGCACGCCGGTGGCCGGGACGATGCTCACCCATCCGGGCGTCTATTGCCTGCGCAGCAACGAGACCGACTTCAGCGAGGAGCGCCTGTGGCGCACCTTCACCCTGCTCACGGATGTCGAGGCGGCGTTCCGTTCCCTGAAATCCGAACTGGGCCTGCGCCCCATCCATCACCGCAAGCCGCGCCGTGCCGAGGGCCATCTGTTCATCACGGTGATCGCCTACCAACGGGTCCAGGTGATTCGCACCCGTCTGGCCGAGCGCGGCGACGGGCCGATGCGCACGGCGAACTGGACGACGCTCAAACGGATTCTCGGCGGCCGTCAGCGGGTGACCGCGACGTTCAAGCGCGCCGACGGACGCACGCTGCATGTGCGCAAGGCGACGCGCCCGGAACCGCAGCAGAAGGCCATCCTCGATGCCTTGGGGATCCCCTCCTCAGCCGGGGGGACACACCAGGCGGTCGTCTGAGGGGAAACCATCACGTCGGGCACGAATGTAGTGCCATGCGCGCGATTCGGTCAACCTAAATTGTTGAGATACAACAGTTTATTCTTTTCGTTGGTAAACTTGGGCTAGGGTGCAATGACCCTAGCCGATCACTGCACAGTTCTTGACATTTGCGGCCAGCGCGACCACGCTCTGCGGCCATCGCCGAACAAGACCACAGGTATTCTGTGGTCTTGTTCGCGAACCGTAAACTTGCCAAGGAAGGGGAACACGATGCCAATCGGGCCGAACGGGGAGAAGCGCCCAGCCGACACAATCGCCAACGCTGTCCTGGTCGCCAAGATCGCGACCGGCGAGCGCGAGGAAATGTACGTCGATCAGGCCAAGCGCAACGCTGGCCTCGAAGGCGGGAAGGCGCGAGCCGCCAAGGTGAGCAAGGAACGGCGATCCGAAATTGCGCGCGGGGGCGCAAAGGCGCGCTGGACGTAAACGGCGAGACAGCATGGCGGTCAAGATATTCGGCATCGTCCTGGCGGACGACGGGGACGCTAGCGCCCAGGTCATCAAGCGGGCCGGGGCTGCCTATGAAGCTCACTTCGGCTACAACGACACGTTCGTTCTAGTCGGGGCGGACGAAAACACCCTCAGCCAAGACGTGGCTGCTGCTGTTGGCATCAAGGGCGAAAACCAAATCGAGGGCGTATCGGGGTTCGTGGTTCAGCTTCGTGGCGCATACGCCGGATACACCCGACGTGATCTGTGGGAGTGGTTGTCGTCACAGCTGGATGTGGACGCGTGACAGGCACCTTCAGGCAGTTCCTGACAGCAGCAGTGAACCACCGCAATCGTCGGGGTCATCGCGCGGTGGCGGTGGCGGCGGCGATCTCGACGTGAGACTCAGGCAAGTTGAAGTTGGTATGGGGCGTGTAGAAGAGCGCCTAAAGCACGTAGCTCTGAAGAACGACGTGACAAACCTCAAGGTGTGGATTCTCTGCGGTGTGCTGTCTGGCATCGCCGTCGCCGCGGCCATATCCGCGACCGTCGTCGAAGCCTTCTTCTGAAAGTCAGAATTACATTGGACACACGGCATTGGCGTTCATGGACGACCTACGCAGCCGCCTTGAGGATCGCCCGCAACTCTCCACCGACGGCCTCAAGGCATACGTGGAAGCCGTAGAGGGCGCTTTCGGCGGCGACGTGGACTTGCCCAAGTGGTGAAGGAATACGCCAGCGCGGGCAACACGGACGACGAGCGCCGCTACAGCCCCGCCACCTGCACGAGCGTCAACAAGCGCCGCGTCGAGGGCAACCCCGACCTGCGCACGGCGAACACGAGCTACGTCGAGCGGTCGAACCTGACGATCAGGATGGGCAACCGCCGGTTCACGCGGCTCACCAACGGGTTCAGCAAGAAGATCGAGAAGCACGTCGCCATGCTCTCGCTCTACTTCCTGCACTACAACTTCTGCCGCCAGCACAAGACGCTGCGCGTTACGCCCGCGATGGAAGCCGGACTGTCGGACACGATGCACGACATGGCTTGGATCGTGGGGCTGATCGACGCGCGAGCGCCCGAAGCCGAAGAAGCCGGGACCGAAGCCCGGAACCGGCGGAAGGCCGAGAAAGTCAGACTGATACACTACCGCCGGTTGCGACGGCCATGCGCCACGTCAGGCAAATTCAAGGTGAGACACTGCCAATCTTCGTATCCCTTACACTCTCCACTTCTGCGTTTCGGGTGAGGGTTGGAGTTGTCAGACCCCGTGCAGACAGGCGCGAAACTCGCCCGCTCGCCCCGAGATGCAGCGGATGCAGCGGATGCAGCGAGAGTGTTGCCGGGCCTTGGATTGCGGCAAGGTGCGCCCCAACCAGCCACACAGGCCGACTCTGCCCCTGCACTCGCGGACAACTGGCATTCCAGGGTGCACGTGGGGGATTGCCTCGACGTAATGCGCGATCTACCGGACGACTCGATAGACCTGATCGTCACGTCCCCCCCCTACGCCGACGCCCGCAGGCATACCTATGGCGGGACCTCACCTGATCGGTATGTGGGCTGGTTCTGCGAGCGGGGCGAGGAAATGCTCCGCATCCTCAAGCCCACGGGGTCGTTTGTGCTCAACATCAAGGAGAAGGCCGTTGACGGCGAGCGGCATACGTATGTGCTCGACCTGATCCTGGCGCTGAAGCGCGACGTGGGCTTCCGCTGGGTCGAGGAGTACGTGTGGCACAAGACCACGGCGGCGCCGGGGAAGTGGCGATACCGCTTCCGGGACTCTTGGGAGCGGCTGTTGCATTTCGCCAAGACGCGCGACCTGAAGATGAACCAGGACGCTGTGCGCGTGCCCATCGGCGACTGGACGGCAAAGCGCCTCGCCAACATGAGCGAGAACGACCTCAGCCGCCAGGAGTCGGCGACGCGCTCCAAGGTGGGTCGCCGAATTGCCAACTGGGAGGGCAAGGACACGGTCTATCCGAGCAATGTCCTTCACCGCTCGCCCATCGCCCACAACACCGGACACAGCGCCGCCTTCCCCGAGTGGCTGCCGGAGTTTTTCATCAAGCTCTTCACAGACGAAGGAGATGTGGTTCTGGACCCGTTCCTGGGCTCTGGCACCACATTTCGGGTCGCTGCACGCCTCGAGCGGATCCCTGTGGGCATCGAGTTGAACGAGAACACGCCGATGGAGCTGAATGATGGGACTCGGCTGGATTGACGCCAAAGACCTGTCGCGGCACATCGAGGATTTGCAGGCTGCAACGAGAAATGCCGCGAATGACGCCGCGGAGCGTAGAGTCAAGAACGTCGTCGACCCGTTCGCTTCGCTGCTTGTCGCAACCACATTCGGGCTGAAGAAGCGCAAGCAACTGACCAAGACGCAAGACGCGGAATCGGCATTGAGGGGCATGAGCAATGCCATCGGGCGCTTTCACCAAAGCGTCTTGGCCTCCGTGGACGGGTGGGAGGACCACGACGCTGGCTACGACCTTGAATGCGTGCAGCGGAACGTCGTCGCTGAAGTGAAGAACAAATGGAACACGATGAACGCGACAAACCGGCAGAAGGTGGAGGAAGACCTTGAAACCGCAACTCGTCAGAGAGGTAGAGCTTGGCAGGCATACCTTGTGCTGGTCTTGCCGAAGGAACCTGGGCGGTACGAGCGTCCACTCCGGCCAAGGGTGTTCGAGGTGGACGGAGCGTCCTTCTACCACAAGGTGACCGGCGACCCGAACGCCATACACGATCTATTCGACCAGCTATGCGACGCGGTCTCGCCGTCGAGTGCTATCGCGCGTCACTGCCGGAGAGTCTTGGCCGGCAGTCTGCCGCCTAGGGAGTAAGCGCTCCAGGACTGAGATCGTGAAGGGCCACGGGTGGCGCTCGTCGGCGGGGTGTTCCGTGCGCTTCAGCTCGCGCCAGTTTCCGAGGTCGAACTCCGGGAACCAGGTGTCGCCTTCGAGTTCGGTGTGGATCAGCGTCATGTACAGGCGATCTAGCAGCGGCAGCGCCAGGGAGTAGATTTGCGCGCCGCCCATGATGAACGCCTCCTCCGGCGCGTCGCCTTGCGCGAGGGCGAGGGCTGCGTCCAGGTCGGTCGCCACTTCCACCCCTTCGGCGTCGAGGCCCCGTCGCGACAGCACGATGTTGCGTCGCTTCGGCAGCGGCCGGCCGATCTCGTCGAAGGTCTTGCGGCCCATGATGACGGGCTTGCCGAGGGTGGTGCGACGGAAGAAGCGCTGGTCGTCGGGCAGTCGCCACGGCAGGTCGCCATCCTTGCCGATCACCCGATTGCGCGTCATCGCCCATATGGCCGAGAGGATCATCGAACGCGACTACACCGCGATGGGTGCCTTGATCCCCTTGTGCGAGCGGTAGCCGACGAGGGCGATGTCGTCGTAGGTGAAGTCGAAGATGTCGTCCACGGCCGGATTCAGTTCCAGCGTCGGCAGTGGCAGCGGCTCGCGGCGAAGCTGGCGGTCCACTTGGCTCAGGTGGTTGGCGTAGATGTGGGCGTCGCCGAAGGTGTGGATGAACTCGCCGGGGTCGTGCCCCGTCACCTGCGCCATCATGTGCGTCAGAAGCGCATACGAGGCGATGTTGAACGGCACGCCCAGGAAGAGGTCGGCGCTGCGCTGATATAGCTGGCAGGACAGCCGCCCGTCGGCGACGTGGAACTGGAACAGCAGGTGGCACGGCGGCAGTGCCATGGCGTCGATCTCGCCCACGTTCCAGGCCGAGACGATGTGGCGGCGCGAGGTTGGATTGGCGCGGATGTCTTCGATCACGTTCGCAACCTGGTCCACCGAGCGACCGTCCGCCGTGGGCCAGCTTCGCCACTGGGCACCATAGACGGGGCCGAGCTCGCCGTTCTCGTCTGCCCACTCGTCCCAGATGTGAACGTCGTTGGCGGTGAGATAGGCGGTGTTGGTGGCGCCCTTGAGGAACCACAGGAGCTCGTGCGCGATGCCGCGGAAGAACATCCTCTTCGTGGTGACGAGCGGGAAGCCCTCGGCAAGGTCGAAGCGCATCTGGTGGCCGAAGATGCTGTAGGCGCCGGTGCCGGTGCGGTCCTCGCGCAAGCTGCCGCCCTCGCGCACCTGGCGCAGAAGATCGAGGTATTGCCTCACGTTTGGGCCTGGTCCCCTGTCGTCACTTGCCTTGCCTTGCCTTCGCCGGTGCCGTCCACAGCAGCAGGAATGCGCCCAGGAGCGCAGTCGGCAACGACAGGAGCTGTCCCATCGTCAGCCAGTCGAAGGCGATGAAGCCGATGCCGGCATCCGGTTCGCGGAAGAGCTCGGTGGCGAAGCGGACGATGCCCGACGCCACGAGGAAGCAACCGGAGACCCGTCCCGAAACCGTCCACCACGAAGCCTCGCCTGCTTCCCGGAGGCGCCGCACCCGCGCCGAGAACCACCACACCACGGCGAACAGCAGCAGCCCTTCCCCGGTTGCCTGATAGAGGCTCGAAACATGCCGCGTCGCGGTCTCGAACTGGCCATGGCAGGCGATGCTGAGCCCCTGCACGGAGGCGCACGGGAAGTGCAGGCCGAGCGCCGACTCGGTCACCCGCCCGGGCAGCTCGGCATTGATGAAGTTGCCGAGCCGCCCGAGCCCGATGCCGAGCGGCGCCAGGGGCGCGACGAAGTCGGCGACTTCCAGAAAGCCACGCCGCTCCGCTTCCCCTTCCGGTGACCGCCGCCGGGCAAAGATCGCCATCGCCGCCAACGCGCCAAGCAGGCCGCCATGGAACGACATCCCCCCTTCCCAGATGCGAAGCAGCCAAAGGGGGTCGTGCAGGAACTGATCGAAGCCATAGAACAGCACGAAGCCGACCCGGCCGCCGCCGACGATGCCGGCGACGCCATGGAAGACGAGATCCGAGACATCCTGCACCGACCAGCCGGTTCCCGGCCCGGCCCGTCGCCGGCCGAGCAGATACAAGACGCCAAAGGCGAGCACGTACATCAGCCCATACCAACGCAACGCAAACGGCCCAAGCTGCACCAGAACGGGATCGATCAGGGGATACTGCAAGCCTTCGCCTCTTGTGCCACCCAGGCCGCAAGCCTACGGTATGCGCCGTTCCGGAGGGAGACTTTCCTGACGCCTGCGCGCCTTGCGGCGCGAGGGAGGGCGAGACGCCCTCCCTCCGGAGTGCGTCCCCTCAAATGGCCTTGAGCGGGGATAGCGTCTCACCTTGGCTTGCGCAGTGTCTGGCGCCGTCCTCCGGGGGGAGGGCGTCCCGCCCTCCGCCGCGCCGCAAGGCGCGCCTCGCCGCAAGGCGCGCAGGGCACTTGCGGCATGCGCAGGGAGGACGCGCCTGACGGCGCGCATGGAGGGCGGGACGCCACTCCCTATCTCCCTATAGAGAGTGGTCCCGGCAGGCAAATCGACGCAGTCGCCGGTTGCGAACGGCCATGCGCCACGTCAGCGCCACAAGAACCGTTGCCTGTTCGGCAACGCTTCCTGCCCCAGCCCAAGCCGTCCTGTCACCCTGTCGGCATTCGGCCAGCTTGCGCCGTCCGAAGTCCGACAGGCTGCCAGGCAAATTCAAGGTGAGACACTACCTGAGCAGGGCTCCCTCCTTTCGGCGCCTTCGCTTGGCATAGAATCGCCGCCTTCCGCATCGCAAGGGTAGCCGTGCTCCCGTGTGCCTGATCCTGTTCGCCTATCGCGCCTGCAAGGCGCGCGCGCTCGTGGTGGCGGCAAACCGCGACGAGTTCCACGACCGTCCCGCGCGGGAGGCGCATTGGTGGGATGGCGAAACCGACGTCTTCGGCGGTCGTGACCTCAGGGCCGGCGGCGCCTGGCTTGCCATGCATCGCGACGGCCGCTTCGCCGCGGTGACCAACTGGTCCGAGAATCCGAACGCCCGCGCGCCGGCCTCTCGCGGCGACCTTGCCCGGGACTTTCTCGCCGGCGACGATGCAGCCAGCGACTTCGTGGAACGCATCGACGGCGAGCTCTACAACGGCTTCAATCTCATCGCCTTCGACGGAGAGGAGATGGTCTATTCCTCGAACCGAACCGGCGAGGTGCGGACCTTGCCGCCCGGCGCCTATGGCCTCACCAACACCCGCCTGGGCGACCGCTGGCCGAAGGCCGTGCATGGCGCAAGGGCACTCAGCCAGGCCGCTCCGCACGCCTCCACGAGCGACCTCGTTGCCCTGCTCGCCAGGCCTCACCTGCCGGTGGAACGCGAATACGATGGCGACCTGCAGCCGGAACGCAGCTTTTCGCCCTGCTTCATCGTCGGCGATCACTACGGCACCCGCGCCAGCACCGCCGTGATCGTCACGGCCGAGCGTGTCGAGTTCGCCGAACAGCGCTACGGCCCGTGCGGCGTGGCCGGCGGTCGCACCGAGGAGGTTTTCGACATTTCCCCGAACCCGTAACTTTCGCGTCCTGGCGCAATGCCCAAGGCGGCGCCCACAGCAACAGGAACCCACACATGGATCTCAATCTCGAAGGCAAGACCGCGCTCGTCACCGGAGCAAGCCTGGGCCTCGGTCGCGCCATGGCCAGCGCATTTCACGGCGCCGGCGCAAACGTCGCCCTGGTGGCCCGCCGCGAGGATGTGCTGGCCGAGGCCAGGGCGGAAATCGAAGCCAATGCCGGTGGCAGCGTCGGCGCATATTCCTGCGACGTCACCGACCCCGCAGCCGTCACCGCCACCGTGGCGCGCGCCAGCGCCGAACTCGGCGCCATCGACATCCTCGTCAACAACGCCGGCCAATCCCAGACCGCGCGCTTCGAGGACATCACCGACGAGGTGTGGCAATACGACCTGGACCTGAAGCTGATGGCCGCCGTCCGCTTCGCCCGGCTGGCCTTTCCGGGCATGAAGGAGCGCGGCTGGGGGCGGGTCGTCAACATCCTCAACACCGCCGCCAAGGCGCCCCCGCCCGGTTCGGCGCCCACGTCCGTCAGCCGCGCCGCCGGCATGGCCCTCACCAAGGTGCTTGCCGGGGAAGGCGCGCCACACAACGTGCTGGTGAACGCCCTGATGATCGGCAGCATCAAGTCCGATCAGGTGCGCCGGGGCTACGAAGCGTCCAAGAAGGATGTGACCTTCGAGGAGTACATGGTGCGAGCCGGCAAGAGCCTGCCGATGGGCCGCATGGGCGAAGCCGAGGAGTGCGCCAACGTGGCCCTGTTCCTGGCGTCAAACGCGGCGAGCTATCTGACAGGCTGCGCCATCAACATGGACGGCGGGGTCTCCCGGGTGGTTTGAAGGCTTCCATCTGCGTCGGGAGAGTGATTGGGTGGCGGAACCGCATCGCTGGACTTGGGATCCGGGGTCTGTGATGCGAGTCTGGCGAGGGCGATGCATGGCCCTTGCCTGATGGGAGGGCGGCGCAAGTCACTTGCGGAACGCGAGCAGTCTTGCCAGCGCTGCCGTCTCGCCGTCGGGGTCGCGGAACAGCCGCTCTTCGTCCACTTCGATGCGCAGCCCCGCCGCCACCCCTCGAAGCGCGCCCGGCGCCACCCGGAAGCGACGGTTCCTGGGGCCGGCGATGTCGTCGGGCATGTCCGGCAGCGCGAGGTGCTGCTCCGCGAGCAGCGCGCCGCCGGGACGCAACGCCGCTCGAAGCGATTCCAGGAGCGGCAGATTGACGTAGCGGATGTTGAGCACGAGGTCGTAGTGCCTCTCCGGGGGGAGGGCGTCTTGCCCTCCAGGCGCGCCGGCGGCGCGCACCGAGCGGTCTGGCGGCGGCGTGAAGCCTTGCTCCAGGTCGCAAGCGATCCAGCGGATGTCGGCATCGGGTGCGAGGGCCTTGGCCCTGTCGAGGGCTGCATCGGAGATGTCCACCGCATCGACGCGCCAGCCGTGCTCGGCGAGGAAGCGGGCATTGCGGCCCAAGCCACAGGCCAGGTCCAGCGCCCGCCCGCGCGGCAGTCGTTCGACGGATTCCTTCAGGAATTCACTCGGCCAGTGCCGTCCGGCGTATTCGCCGGCGCCGTAGCGGCCGTTCCAGCGCTCGCGGTCTGCCTCGCTCAACGCTCGCCCTCTTCGTCGGCCGTGGAATGGTCATCCTGGGGCAACTGCACCACGAGCTTCCAGGCCAGCCACATGCCGCCAAGACCCACGAAGAGCCCCACCAGCGGAACGACGATTGCGCCCAGGGTCATGCCGGCAACATACCACCGGGAGTCTGGAAATGCTCCGATGGTGGATTTCGTCCAGCAATTCTCATTTTGGCGTCTGGCTTCGCTGTCAGGCGCATTGCACCCCCGGTTTCGGACTCAATTCGGGTCAAATCAACCCGCAGACCGGTGCTGTTGAGTGGACTGAAGGCCAAAATGAGAATTGCTGGATTTCGTCGCGTATTGTGCGAGCTTGCCTCAGGCGCTGCCCGGTAGTGTCTCACTTTGAATTTGCCTGACGTGGCACATGGCCGTTCGCAACCGGCGACTGCGTCGATTTGCCTGCCGGGACCACTCTCTATGGTGAGGGAGGGATGGTGAGGGAGGGATGGTGGGGGAGGGAAGGTGAGGGAGGGAAGGGAGGGCGTCCCGCCCTCCATGCGCGCCGTCAGGCGCGTCCTCCCTGCACATGCCGCGATGTGCCTGCGCGCCCTTGCGGGCGCGCCGCGAGGCGCGGCGCGCCTCGCGGCGCGATGGAGGGCAGGACGCCCTCCCCCCGGAGGACGGCGCCAGACACTGCACAAGCCAAAGTGAGACACTACCCGCTGCCCGAGGGCATTGCGACACATGGAGACCTCGATGGAGCATCCGCCAGCGGGCGCCAGAGCGAGCGCCGGCAGTTCCACCAAAACGCGGCGCCGCGGGCCCTGGGCCGCTCCCGCCTTGCGATGCGTTTCGGCCGTCGCCGCACTGTGCCTGGCATTGCCGTTTCAGGCGAGCGCCGACGAGGAGTGGGAATCGCGCATCGAAACCGCCCCCGGCGAGCGGACGCTGCGGTTCGACTTCCCGGCAGTTCGCGTCGGCATTGCGGAGTATCCGGACGGCCCCACCGGCGTCACGGTGCTGCACTTTCCGCAAGGCGCCGCCATGGTTGCCGACATCCGGGGCGGCTCGCCGGGATTCGTCGGCGACTACGGCTTCGTCCATGCCGTGACCTTGGCCGGCGGCTCGCTGCTGGGCCTGGAAGCCGTGGCCGGCGTCGCCGCGGAGCTCTTCGCCCGAGGCGGCTCGCGGGGACGCTGGGACGCCATTCCGTTGGTGACCGGCGGCATCGTCTATGACTTCGGTGGCCGCGACAACGGCCTCTACCCCGACAAGCGCCTGGGACGGGCGGCCCTCGTCGCCGCACAGGAAGGCATCGTGCCCCTCGGACGGCGCGGCGCCGGCATTTCGGTCACGGTGGGCAACGGCTTCGCCTTCGACCGCGGCGAGGGCGCCGGCCAGGGCGCCGCGTTTCGCGAAGTGGGCGGCATCAAGTTCCTCGCGGTGGTGGTTCTCAACGCCCTGGGCGCGGTGTTCGACCGAGACGGCCGGATCGTGCTCGGCCACAAGGACGCGGAAACAGGGCAACGCCGCGGCTATCCGGAGGAGATCGAGCGCCTTGCGGCGGCGCCGCAGCCCGTGCCCGGCAACACCACCCTCACGGTGATCGTCACCAACCAGGCCATGCAGCGCCAGCACCTCACGCAATTCGGCCGCCAGGTCCACGCATCGATGGCACGCGGCATTCAACCATTCCACACCCGAGACGACGGCGACATCCTGTGGGCCATCTCCACCAACGAGGTCGATGAATCGGCATGGAGCAACATGGCCCTGGGCGTAGTGGCCTCGGAGGCGGTCTGGGACGCGGTGCTGGAGGCTCGGCCTTGATGTCTCGACGCGCTCGCCCCCCCCTCCGAAAGGGAATTGTGTAGCAAAATCAGCAAAGCCGCTTGACCGTTGATCCCATTGGAGATGCTGCAGTCAGCATGCCGAACCGAAGAGTCCCCGATGGCCGTCGTCGAATGCGATTCCAAGGCAACCCGCACAACGCGAGCGGCAAGCGCATCGCGCAGACGATGAGCGTTCCGCAGCTCTGCCGGATGTTCCCCGACGACGCGGCCTGCCGGAAGTGGCTGGAGAAAGTCCGGTGGAACGGCAAACCGGCCTGTCCGCACTGCGGAAGTCCGGACGATGTCCGTCCGCCCCCGCCATCCAGGCCTTCCCATTTCCGGTGCAAGGCCTGCCGTAGGCATTTCACGGTCACGACGGGCACCTGCCTCCATGCCACCAAGGCCGACCTGCAGCATTGGGTGTACGCCATCCACTCCATCCTCACCGCCCGCAAGGGCGTCAGCGCCATGCAGTTCTCCAAGGAACCCGGCGTCCAGCACCGCACCGCCCGGCACATGCTGCACCGTATCCGCGAAGCCTGCGGCCGCGGCGACTTCAAGCTCTCGGAAACTGTCGAGGTCGACGAGACCCACGTCGGCGGGAAGGAAGGCAACAGGCACGAAGCCAGGGAACTGCACGCGGGACGCGGCGCGGTCGGCAAGGAAGCCGTGGTCGGCATCAGGCAGCGGGGCGGCAAGGTCAAGGCGGAACACGTCGGAGACACCAGGGCCGCCACCCTCGTTCCGCTGGTCGAGGAAAGCGTGGAACGCGGCTCGACCGTCCACACCGACGACGCGGCGGCCTGCGGGGCGTTGCCGAGCATCGTCAACCAGTGCCGGCACGATGTCGTTGCCCACAGCAAGGGCGAGCACGTCCGGGGCGACGTCCACGCCAACGGCATCGAGTCGGTCTGGGCCGTCCTCGAGCGGTCGATCGCCGGCACTTGGCACCACGTCAGCCCGAAGCATCTGGGCCGGCACGTCAACGAGGCGTCGTTCAGGCTCAACGAGGGCAACTGCGAAGTGGACGCCATCGACAGGATGGAGTCGCCGGTGCGGCAGATGGACGGGGCGCGCCTTTCCCACGCCGACCTCGTCGCCGACAACGGCGAATCCGCCACGCCGGTGGCAGTGTGAACGTTACCCCCGGATGGACAAGGAAGAACGGGTGGACGGCGAAGATCGAGGGAAGCAATGGCCAGGCGCGAACGCAAACCGCCGCAGCTCGACGAGTCCATCGAACGCGAAACCGTGACGGAGAAGGATTTGCGGGGATGTGTTCAAGGCGTTGTTGGCGAAACCGGAGAAGATGTCGCGAAGCGAAAACAGGGAGCCCCAGAAAGGAACTGGTCAGACGACGGAAATTGGAGGCCCGCCGCCAGGGCATGGGCGTTTTGCTGATTTTGCTACACAATTCCCCTCCGAAACGGGGGACATCATGCCGATGGGCCGCCGAGTGGACGCCGACTGCCGCAGTGGCGGAGGCGCGCCGCGCGCATTTGCTTGCGGATGGATGCGTCCCTACAATTCCGTCCGTCGTACATGCCATGCTGGCGTTGCGCGTCGGGAGGTTCGCAGGTCCGCAGCGCGAACGGATGGCACAGGGCCGGGATGGAAGTGTGGAGTAGTGGGAGTGAAGGAACATGGCTGACTTCGTCGAAGAGGGCACGGGGGTGCCGTCCCAGCTGTTCGACCGGTTCGAGTCGGGGAGACCCACGGACACCGACACCCTGTCGCGGGACCTGGCAGACCTGCTTGGCTCCAGGCGGGCGTTCGGCATGGACCTGCCAGGGATACTCGGCTGGGGCCTGCCGGGCATGGCCGGCATCTCTGCCGGTTCGGACACGAACCGGCAGCGTGTTGCCGAGTACATCACCAACGCCATCCGCCGCTTCGAGCCGCGTCTTCGCAATGTGGAGGTCGCACCGCGGGAAGGCACGGAGGAGTTCGCCTTCACGCTGTCGGCAGGCGTGGCGGGCCAAAGCGAAGCCGTGCGGCTGCGGATTCTCGCGCCCCGCCGGGGCGGTGGCCTCAGCGCCGACGTGGCGCTCGTGCGCCCGCAGGAGGACTGACGAGCATGATCGACAACGAGCTGCTGGCGGCGTTCGTCAGCGAACTTGACGCCTTGCGCGTTCACGGCACGGACTTCGCGCGCGCCTATCCGGACGTGGCCTCGCGCCTCGACATCGGCGGCCAGGAATCGACCGACGCCCACGCCGAGCGCGTGATCCAGGCGACGGCCTTCCTTGCCGCGCGCCTGCGCCTGATGATCGAGCGCAGCGCCACCGAAATGCCGCTTTCCATGCTGACGCTGATCGCGCCGTCGCTGGTCGAGCCCGTGCCCTCCTTTGCGCTGCTGCAGCTCGAGGGCGGCGCGGAGGAGTTCGAGATCGAGCGCGACGCCCGCTTCGACGCCCAGCTTGCCGGCGGTTCGCTGATCTGCTTCTCGACGACGATGAAAATCGTCGCGGCGCCGCTGCGGGTGAGTTCGAGGCGCCTGGAGGGGGCCAGTGCGCGGGGGGACGGAATCGGCGTCCGGCTGCTCGGTCAGGTGCCCGAGACGCTCACCCTCTGCCTCGGCAAGAACGAGCGCACCGCGGCGGCGCTGATGGACGCCTTTTCCGAGCACCTCATGGCAATCGAGGTCGTGCGCGAGGACGGCCAGGCCATCAGGTTGTCCCCGCGGGCGCTGCGCGTGCATGGATTCATGCCGGAGGATGCCGCGTTGCCGGTGCGACCGGCCACCCACCCGGCGCACCGGGTGGTAACGGAGTTCCTTGTGTTCCCCGACAAGTTCCGGTTCGTCTCCCTGCACACCGGGGGGCTTCGTTCGGGGGACGAACTCCGGTTCCGGTTCGCGCGGCCGATCGCGTTGCCGGGGCAGATCGAACCGGACGTGATCGGCGTCAACCAGGTGCCGGTGGTGAATCTGTGGCCCACGGTGTCGGCGCCGATCGACGTCGATGGCCGCCGCCTCGAATATCCGGTGAGTGTCGATGCCCTGCGCTACCGCACCGTGGAATGCCACTCTGTCCAATCCGTGAGCGTTTTTCAGGGCGGACGCACCGAGGCACAGCGGATCGATCCGGTGTACAGCCTGGGCGCGCTGCAGGGCACGCCCATCCAGTGGGGCACCCGTCGCAGCATGTCGCGCAGCGGCAGCGAGCTTTACATGTACTTTCGCGGCCTCGACTTTGGCCGCCTCGGCCGCAGCAAGCTCCTTGCGACCGGCAACGTGCTGGCGAGCAACCGAGACACCGCCGGCTACCTCCAGACCCGCACGCCGGCGACGGCGGTCGATTCGAGCGGCGGCTGGCGCGGCCGGCTCATGAACGTGCCGACGCCGTACCTGCCGGGTCTCGAGGGTGCCCGGGCGCTCGAAACGATGATCGGCTATCTCAACAGCGGCATGGTCGGGTTCATCGGCGAGGCTCGCCGCGGCGTTCTCCAGGACTATCTGCGGCGGTTTCCCGGCGCCGACCGGGCGCAGTGGATCAGGGGCATCCGGGGCGCGGCGATGCGTCCCACCATGGTGGCGCGCGGCCGCCAGCGACGCGCCGGGGTGGGCCTGGCGATCAACTTCGAGGCATCCAACTACCCCAACACCAGCCAGGGCATCGTCAAGCGGGTGTTGGGGCAGTTGTTCGAGAGCCAGCGGGGCCTCAACCGCGTGGAGGAGCTGACCGTTCATGCAAGCTGACGAACCGGACGCCGAAGGCCCGAGCGAGGCTGCCGCCGACGCCGCCTCCCGGACGGAGGCCATCCTGCCCGCCGACGCGGCGGACGCGGACCCGGGTGCCGCGGCGCCGGGCGGCGATCCGGCGGCGGACGAACCGGACGCCGAGGGCGCGGTGGACGCCGACGCCGCGGGAGGCAGCAACATCACGGCGACTCCGCTCGGGCGGGAGTTCATGTTCGACCCTTCCGCCTGGCCCACATGGGCCGCGGTCGCCATGCTGCGCTGGATGATGCGCGACATGCCATCGGTGGATCGGCTGGTGTACCGTTCGAAGCCGTCGCTCAGCTTCTCCACCTCGGAAATCCACGATGTCGGCATCGGTCCGGAAGGCATCAATCTCGTGCTCGCGGCGCCGGGCCTCGCGGCGCCCGGTTCGGCGCTGCCGCTGCCGGATGTGGCGCGCATTGTCGCGGACTGGAACCGGCCGGACGGCGGTGCCCTCGCGTACTGGATGGACGGCCTCGTGGACCGGCTCATGCAGGCGGCGGAAGTCGGCGAGGCACGCACCAACGCCGCCTTTTCGCTGGCCACGGGGGGCGACCTCGGGGTGGTGGACAGCGTGCTCAGGCTGGCGGGTTTTTCCGCGCCCCTGTACGCGGAACCCGGCGGCGTGCTTAGTGACCGCCGGACAGCCGGAGTGGCGGCGCCTGGTCTGGCGCGGATGTTCGTTGGCGACGCGACGGCAGCCGGCCTTCGGTCGCTGGTGTCGGGTTTCACGGGGCTCGATGTGATAGTGGAGGAGTTCGTTCCCGTGGACGTGCCCGTCGCCAGGCCGTTGCGGCTCGGCTCGGTGATGGACCGCTCGCCCATCGGCCGGGAAGGCGAGGCGGACGCCGGCGTGAACGTGATTCTGGACGGCACGGAAGCGGACGACGCCGCAGCCTGGGTGCGCGATCCGCAGAGGGCCGACTCTCTCGCGTCGCTCTGCGCCGCCTACGTCGGCGGTACGTCGCCGCAGATATTCCTGTACGCGGACCTTGCGCCCGACAAGGTCCCGCCCGCCGCGCTCGACGGCGCCACGGCGTTCGGCCGGGCGCCGCTTCTCGGCGCCGTGGACGAGGTGACCCGGGTGCCGATCGAGCCGCTCGGCTACGCCCGGCGCCCCGGGCCGGGCGGCTGGATCGTGTAGGCGCGACTCCGCCTCGCGAGCCTGACCGGCGCGCTCCAAGACGCAAGACCTGCCCCACGCGCTTCTCGCCGGCGGCTGCAGCCTGTTGCCGAACGGCAAGATCCAAACCCAAAAAAGTCGCCCCTCCTGGGTAGTGTCTCACTTTGAATTTTGCCGTTCGCAACTGGCGACTGCGTCGATTTGCCTGCCGGGACCACCCCCGGGGGGAGAGCGTCCCCCGGGGGGAGGGCGTCCCGCCCTCCATGCGCGCCGTCAGGCGCGTTCCTCCCTGCACGTGCCGCGAGTGCCCTGCGCGCCGTGTGGCGCGGCGCGCCTTGCGGCGCGATGGAGGGCGGGACGCCCTCCCCCCGGGGACGGCGCCAGGCACTGCACAGGCCAGGGCGAGACACCGCCAGCCAACGCCCCGCATTGCCCAGGAACGCGCCGAGCGCCATGCATGTGCCCCTGCAGCGCTGGTGCAGGTCGGGGAGTTCCGCGGGGGGAGGGCGTCCCGCCCTCATCGCGCCGCAAGGCGCGTCCTCCCTGCAACATGCCGCGAGGTGCCCTGCGCACCGCCTTGCGGCCAAAGTGAGACACTACCAATCAGTGTCCACTGGCGACGCAAAACTGACCCACTACCCCCCCTGCGGTTTTTCGACGGCAGGAGATCCGTTTGATACAGTTTGGCATTCGACGGATCGAAACTCGTCCTTTCCGAATCCGGTCCCTGCGCCCTCGGCAGTGCTAGGGTTCTCCGTGCAACTTCAAGGCTCACCAAAGGAGGAATCATGGCAGCCATCGTTGTGCAAATCCCGGGCATCCCCGGGGAAAGTGCGGAAGGGAGCGGCGGGATCGACGCACTCGGCGTTCGCGAGAGCATCGAGATCCAGGCGGCGAACTTCAGCTCCACCGCCGCCGTCGGCCGTTCGGCCGGCACGGGCGTTCACAGTGACATCGAGATCACGAAGTACCGGGACAAGGCCACCGCAAAGCTGGCGCAGGCGGCGGCGAACAATGCCAACCTCGGCACGGTGACGATCGACTTGCTCACGGGCCCCGGCGGCGACGTCTTCATGACCTACCAGCTCGAGAACGCCTACGTCTCTCGCATGGAGCACGAGACCCTCGACGAGACCAGCACGGCCTTCTTCCCTCACCACGCCCCGTCGACGCGCGCCGCGCCGGCGCCGACGCCGGCCGGCGGCGTCGCGGCGCTCGCGGCGTCACAGGCGACGCCGAGTGGCAGGGACGGCGTGCTCAGCCTGTTCCCGCAACCTCCCGGTGCCTTCACCGAGCATGAGGTCGATCGGGTGTGGCTGAATGCGACCAAGGTCACCTGGACGTACAAGGACGCTGGCAACAGCATCAACGAAACCGGAGAGGCGAGGTTGATCTGACCGGGCGTGTCGGGCGGTGACCGGTGCCCGTTGAGGGCGACGGCTCCCCCCGATCCGCAACTGCGACAGAAAAGCGACTGAAAGGAGACGCAAGCAATGTCAACGATTCTGGTGAAAATCCCAAATGTCAACGGCTCCAGCGCGATCTCGGGCCACGTGAACGAGATCGAGTGCCATGGCATCCAGCATGCCATGAGCAAGCAGATGGTGGCGAAGGCATCCCGCACGGAAGGGGTTTCGCGGCACAGCCCGGTGTTTCTGACACACGGCATCGACCGCGCAACGCCGAAGCTCAAGGACCTGGCCACCAAGGGCACGGTGCTTGACTCCGTGGTCGTGGAGGAGATGCGGATGGTGGGCGAGGAATTCCAGACCATCTACCGGATGGACCTCACCAACGCGACCGTCGTTCGGGTGGAGGTGAACACTCCGGTGGACCCCACCACCAACGAGCCCGGGGCGCCGACGGAAACGTTCGCGCTGTCCTACACGAAGATCGAGTGGATGTACACGCCGTACGACGGCATGACGAAGCAGCCCGCGGTGACTGGCTCGTTCCCGTCGTGACTCCGCTCGCGGGCCCGCGAAGGAATTCGCGGGCCCGCGAGCTCTTCATGTGGAGACGGCTTCAAGTCGGAGAACATAACGGAGAGGAACGCCGATGGCTGGTGAAAGAACGTTCAAAGGGTACCTTGGATTCTCGAGCTCGGAAGGAGTGGAGTCGCGACTGGCGATCTCCGGGCTGGATCTGGCCGAGGACTACAACGCCGGCTGGCGGGGAACCGTCTTGCTCGGCAAGACAAAGGAGGGCCTGTCGTCGAACGCCTATATGGCGCAGCATATCAGCAATGGTCTCGGACCCGGTCGAATGGCCACGATCGATATCGAGCTGGAGCCGGGAGACCTCTCTCCCGATGGCGCCCTGCTCCGGCGCTGGTCGGTCATGGTGGGCGCCATGTCTCCGCTGGAGATCGGGAGCCCGAACAAGGTCGCCTGCTCGGTCGAGGTGCTCGATCCGCTGTCGTTTCTGGCCGACCGCCCCGTCTGGGGCGCCTACCGCGGCTGCTCGACCGCGGAGATGTTCGGCGGCGTGCTGTCCATGGCGGCGGGCGGCGACGGCAAGCCGACGCAGTGGCCGACGATGGCGGGATTCCCCACCATCTCGATCAGCCCCCGCTACCGGGACTCGCTGGAGTGGCTGGACTACGGCATCGCCGCCGGCCACACCTTGGGCGAGTGGCTGGCGGAGGTGTCGGGCCTGCTCGGGCTTCGCGTCGAGCTGTGGGGCCTCACCAACGGCGAGATCGTCGTGAGCGTTTCGGACGCGCCGGCCGCCGGCGCCAGCATTCTCGCCTACGTCGTCGGACAACCCCCCGAAGGCGGCCGGACGCCCATCGAACTGACGGGCATATACGAGAAGCCCGTGCCGCCCGTCCGTGCGGCGGTGCTTGACGACGTGACCCAAGGCAACTTTCGCCGCACCGGTCTGGGCTCGGTCGGCAGGTTGGTCTCGGCAACGGGAGTGGACGCGAACGAGGTGGCGGCGAGGGTGGAGAAGGCGGCGTACGGCCGCATAGCGGAGATGGCCACCCTGTCCGCAACGTCCTCCCAGACCGGCGTCCAGGTAGGCCGGGTCATCGAATTGTCGCAGCCGATCTGGCGTAGCGCCAAGTGGCAGGTGGCAGGCGTCAGGCACGACCTGCAGAACAATGCCTACGCCAACTCGATGACGCTGCTCGACGCCTCCTATGCCTGGGTGCCGCCCGCCCCTCCGGGGCGTTCGGATGTCATCGTCCCCGCCACGGTGGACGGGGGAGTGGAGGCGAATGCGCCGGTGGAACGGGACCGCATGGGGCGGATTCCGGTGCGTCTGGCGTTTCTGCCGCTCGACGCCGAACAGCTCGAACAGGACGAACAGGACGAACAGGCCGACGACAGCCCGGCCAGCCCGGCCAACCCGACGAAGCCGAAACCCCGGACCACCGACGATCCCGCTGTCGAATTCGCCGACACCGAGCACTGGGATGCGGAGGCGGCGGCGTTCGAGGCCGGCGAACTGGTGGATCCGTTCCCGGGCCAGGCGAACGAGGCTCTCAGCGAGAGCGAGCTGGCCGAGCGGCAGGAGCTGGCCGAACGGCGCAGCAATGCGAACCGCTACCGCGACTACCGGAGGCTCGCGGCCGACGAAAGCGGAGAGGACCGCGACCACGACGGCTACGTGACGCTCCGCGATGACCTCATCAGCGACCCTCTGAGCCAGGCGCTGGCGGACGAGGCAAGGCGCGAGAACCTGGTGGACTGGCACGAGGCGGATCTCGCCGGCACGCTGCACACGGACTTCCCCGACCTCACCAACCTGGACATGGAACTGCTTGCCGAGTACGGCACGCTGATGGCCGCGAACACCGGCCAGGCCAGCCAAACATACACCAGGGCCAACCCGGACGGCGAGGACAACCCCGCCGAGCCCGAGCCCATCCCCGAAGAAGTGAAGCTGGCGAAGAGGGACGCGGCGGCGGCGGCGCAGAAGTGGCCGGCAAGGCTGCCGCTCCCGGTGCTGAATCCGATGGCTGGGAGGCTGCACGGCTTTGTGCCGGCGCACCGCCAGGGAGACGCCTGCCGGGTGGCGGTACACAACCCCTTCTCGGCGGAGGTGCTGGGCTTCCAGTACCGGGACGACCGTGCCGTCGGCGCCGCCATGTCCGACGCGACCGCCGGGCTCGTCGTCGAGCACAGCGGCGGCCAGGGGTGGTCGGGACTGGTGTTCCGGCCCGTCGAAGCCCTGGAGGAGGAACAGGCATGACCGAATTCGAGAAATACCGCTTTGACTACGAGCTCCTCGGCGCGAGTACCCTGGGGCTGGTCCACCACATTTCCCAGTACGAGGCCGGTACCAGCGGCTTGTCCCCCATGCATGCCAGGATGACGGCGCTGGACGGGTCGGCAAGCGTCGAACCGGACCGCACCGTGCTGTCGGAACCGGTCACCGGCGGGTGGAGGGGCGTGGCGAAGATCAAGGGAGGGGATGACGACGGCATTCTCGACGCGTTCGAAGACGTGTCGTTCGAGTCCGGCCAGCCGATCCTGATCACGCTCGAGGAAGAAAACTCGGCCGCGGACCCGGTGCAGCGGTACTGGCCTTCCGTCGTGACCGGGGTGGCGACGACGACGGGCGAGGACGGGCGCGCCTTCAGCCATGTCGAGTTCCAGGATACAGTGACCTACCTGAGCAACCGTCCTGTGTGGGGCGCGTTCAGCAACTGCAGCCTTGGCGAGGCGGTGGGCGGCGCCATGTCGCTGGCCGCGAACGGCGACGGCCGGGCAAGCGTTCGCCCGAGCACGCCAGGCCTGCCGGCCGTGAACATCCAGACCACGGAGGCCGCGCAGTCGCGCATGCCCCGTGTCGTGGCGTCGGGCGAATCGCTCGGAGTGCTGTTGACGAAGCTGTTCCGGCAGCTCGGCGTGCGCATGGAGGTGTCCGGCACCGCCGATTCGATGATTAGCGTGGCGCTGCAGGATGGCCCGCCGGCGGATGTTCCGTATCCGATCCACCTCCGCGCAGGCATCGGGGAGGCCGGCGCCGGGGGCCGCTTCGCCGAGGGTGGCTGGAGCGGCATCCTGGTGGGTCGCACCGTGTTGCCGCAACACGGCAATCGCGACACGGTGCTCGACAACCCGTCAACCGGCGCGACGAAGAGAGTCGTCGGCCGAGGCTCGGTGGGCCAGGTCTTGACCGGCGCCGAGATGGACCTCGGAGCGGCGACGAACCTGTCGAAAATCAACGGCGACCACGACTACGTGCTGGCCGACACGGTGCATCTGCTGACCAGCTTGCCGCGGGTCGCCCCCGGAAAGCGCATCGTGCTTGACGCGGCAATCGAGGGCGAGGACGACTGGGGCGGTCGCGACTGGCAGGTCGGCGCCGTGCTGCACCTGATGGGGGGCGGCGCCTACGTCAACACGTCGCGTCTGGCGAGGGACGGCCGCGCGTGGCGCCAGTCGTCTCCCGGTCCGTACGGCGCAGCGGTGCTGCCCGGGGTTGTCGATGACGGCGCCTCGGACCGCGGCACTCCCGTGGCGCGCGACCGCCTCGGCCGAATTCCGGTGTCGCTGCCAATGGGCCCAGGCGGGGGCGTCACCGAGATCCTGCGGGTTCCGGTGGTGTATCCGGTCGCCGGCGGCAACCACGGCTTCGTGCCGCAGCACCGCCAGGGCGACCGCGTCCGGCTTGCCGTGAACAGTCCGCTCGATGTCGAGGTTGTGGGCTTCCTCTACGACGACGGTCGGGGCGTGGCGGCGGAAGTCGGCACCGGTTCCGGCATTGTCGTCGACCACGAGGCGGAATGGGCGGGCATGTTGTTCCGCCCGGCAACTCCACCCTCGCACAGTTCCACGTCAGGCGGCGAAGCCTGATGTCCGCTGCGCCGGGTGCCGATCGCTGCGCGGCATCGCGATCCCTTCGCGGATCCTGCTGAGGGCCTGGGCACGTGTCCACGCACGGCTGGTCAATCACCTATCCGCAGGTTATCGCCTTCGGGGCGAGAGCGCTGGCCGTGCCGGCGCGCGGCAACGTCATGTGCGCGTCCGCGGTGGTGCCGTTCCGGCTGGCGGACGGCGAACTCGTCAAGCCGGCCGAGTGGTACTCGGCCGTTCGTGAACACGCCGGCGAGCAGGCCGTTCCGGATGCCGTGGCGCCCCTTCCGGGGGCCGAACTGCTGCTGCTTGGACCCGTGGGCCCGTTTCCGCGCGAGCCCCGGGAGGGCAGGATTCGCTGCGGCGCCGTTGATCGCCGCCTTCTGCTGTGCGCGGGGCCGGAGGACGACGGGCCGTTGTTCCTCGGCGCCGACACCGCGGTGTGGCACGAACGGGACAACCCGCTCGGACGCGACGGTTCGGACGCCGCGAAGCCGCCGCTGATCCGGGATCGGGATCGGCCCGGGCGGCCCGTCTGGCTGGGGCCAACGGCGCACGACCATCCACTCCGGCATCGCCATTTCGGCATCCCCGGCGAGGGCTCGATGGGCGACTGGCCCGGCGACGCCGGTGGCGCCGCCCTGCACGACGCTCACGCAGCCTTCTGGGCCGACGGCCTGTTCGCCCGCGATCCGCTGCGCCTGAGTGGCATTGTCGGCCGGGACATCGACGTGGACCTGCCGCCCTACCGCGTTTCGCTGACAGTGTGCCACGGCGTCGAGACGGACTGGCGCATGGTCGAGTCGCGCATCCATGTCGTCGCGGTCGTGCCGATGGCCGGCATTGGCGCGGCGATCTGGCGCGGTTCGATCGATCTCGGCGGCGATGTCATGGGCGAGGAAGTCGTCGCGGTGGTCGCGGCGCTCGACGAGGCCGATGCGCCGCCGCGCAATCCCGAGGATCTTGCCGAGGTGGTCGCGCTGCGCTGGCAGGAGCCGGCGCGCGCGCTCGACGACCGCCCGCTGCTTCCGCCCAGCCTGCATCACCTGGTGGAGCTGCCCTTCGAGGCGCCGCCGGAAGGCACCGCGCACGATGCGCGGCAGGCAGCGGCCCAGGCGTGGGCGGTCGAGGAGATGGGCCTCGACAGAAACCCCTACGAGGACGTGCCTTTGGAAGGGGACGCCTTCGCGGCAAGCGCCGAGGAGGCATCGCAGGATGCGATGGACGTGGACAAGATGACGGAGGTTGCCGACGCGGTTGCCGAGCACGCGAAGGAACGCCACCGGGCGATGGGCTTCGGCGACGTTGCGCCGCCCGATCCGCGCCCGGCGGTGCCGCGTGGCGACGCGCTCGAAGAGGAGGTGACGCGGCGACTCGCGCAGCCCTACCAGACCCAGCACGAACTTGCCATCGCCGCCAGTCTCGACAGCGTGCCTTCGGGCCTCGATGCCGGCGAAACGCTCGCCAAGCTGGCGCAGACGCGGACGCAGAGCCCCGAGGTGCCTCTGTTCTGGCCGCCGCTGCTGCTTGACGAAGCGGTTTATTTCGGCGAGGCGCTGCTCGGTCGGCTCGCGGATGGCGACCTGCCACGCCACGTGGACGCAAGCGGCGCGCAGGTTGGCGACGCGCCGGTCACGGATCCGCGGCTGGCGCCGCCGGACGGAGAGGAGGAAGCCTACGTCTGGGACGGCGCCAGGCCGCCGCCGATGGCGACGCCGGGGACCCTTGCCTCGCTGGAACGGCGTCATGCGGTGCGCCGCCGCCGCGTGGACGGACTGCTTGCCGAGGAGACCGGATGGCGAGGCGTCGTCTTCGAGGGCTGCGAGTTCGTCGAATGCTCGTTCGCGAAGGGCCGCTTCGAGAACTGCGAGTTCGTCGAGTGTGCCTGGGAGCGTGTCAACATCACCGACACCACGTTCGTGGACTGCCGGTTCGAGTCGTGTTCGCTGACGCGGCTGACGGCCGGCAGCCCCGCGCTCATGGCCTGCGAATTCAACGATTGCCGCCTCGAAGACATGTCGGTGCCCGATGTGGCGATGCGGGACGTGACCTTCGGCGGCGGCGCCTGGGCCGGAGTGCAGTGGGAGGAGGGCCTGTTCGTCAACGTCCGCCTCGAGGGAATGGAAATCGACGATGTCACCTTCACGATGGTGCGCGCCGTGCACATCGTGTTCGAGCGCGTCGCCATGCAGCAGGTGTCGGCAATGGCCCGGGGCTTCCCATATGCGACGCTGCGCGATGTGCAGATGCATCGGTGCGGATTCGTCGGGTTTCATTTCGACAGCTCGGTCTGGGAAGCCGTGCGCGCGGAGGAGTCGGGGCTGACGAACTGCGTGTTCGCCGAGGCTGCGATCTCCCGGGACTGCGAGTTTCGCCGCTGCGACTTCACCGGCGCGGCGTTCGCGCAGGCCGATGTCGGCGGCGCCCGGTTCGTCGAGTGTACGATGTCGTTCACGGCATGGAACGGCGCCGTCGCCGAGGGGGCGTGGTTTCTCGGCTCCAACCTGCGAGGCGTCCACTTCAGCGACGCGCGCCTTGCCGGTGCGGTGTTTTGCGACGCGGACATTCGCGACGCGGTGTTCAAGGAAGAGGAGCTCGTCGGTGCGGACTTTTCGGGCACGCAGCGGTCGGAGTAGCGTGGCGCCCGCGGCGGCCCCCCTCGGCGCGCCGGATTTCAGGGCGCGCGGGCTGGCAGGGATCCGCGCGTTGTGGTAAGGTCGGAGAGAGTTCAGATGCCTGAACTGCGTTCCCGCCGGGAATGGAAAGGCAGGCGGAACAGAGGCGGAAAAGAGTCTCGAAGACTCGAGGAAGAGTCTTGAGGAAGAGTCTCGAAGAAGAGACAAGTAGAGAGGCAAGAGAAGGAAAGCAAGGCGAGAGCGCCGTCGGGGCCGGGAGAAGGCCGTGGCACTGTCGCCGGAAACGGAAACACGGAACGCGTGAGGCAAGGCCTCAGGAGACGGGACGATGGCAGCAGCAGTGCAGGAAAGGACCCCCTACGCAATGGAACTGCGCGCGGAAGAGATGCAGGTTCTCTGCGCGGGGCCGATGAAGCGCCGGGGCGAGGTGGACGGACTGGCGATAGGCCACGAGGGCGCGACGGACATCGTCGAGGGCGAGGAGCGCATCCGCGTGGGCGGAACGCTGTCCGAGACGGTGCAGTGGAGCAGCAGCGCGTCGATGGGAGGCTTCGAGACGGAGGTGTACGGCGGGCTGTCGGTGGAGGGGCACTCGAACACGACGCTGCTCGCCGGCGGCATGTCGGAGACCTACCTCAACCTGCAGATGATCATCGCCGGCATGAGCGACGACATGATCGCCGGCGCCGGCTGTCGCGTTGCGGCCACCCAGGTTGGCGTTGCCGGCCTGCTGAACGACGAGCAGCAGCTCGGGACGTCCATCAACGACGGCGTGATCATCGAGGCGAGCCGGCTGTGCTACGAGCGCGAGCTCACGATCGGGCAGCACAAGGCCGGGACGGTCACGTGGAGGGGCAACCTCTATTCCACGGCGGCGAACGGCCTCCTCCAGTACTGGATGACGCACAACGGCTTCAAGAACCGCGTCACGGCCCCGGCGGCGTCGGAGGGCGACGATCCCGGCGAAAGTCCGAGCACCGTCAATCCGGGCGTGGCGGAAGCGGCCGCCGTCGGGACGAGCATGGCCGGCGGGGCCGGGGCCGGCGCCGTGAGGGGGACGAGGCTGGACCCCGCCGACATCATCAACTCGACCGACGCCGCGGACGCCGCGGCCGACGCCGCGAGAGGCACGGATGCCATCGAGGAAACATCCGCGGTCAACCGCGCGGACTCGCTGGCGCAGACGCAGCGCGCGGCCGACAGCGGCGATCTCGGCGATCTGGACGGCGGCGGCTATGAATCCATAGCCGAAACCCGGAGGCAGGTCGAGCAGCTCAGGGCCGGGCGGAACGGCGGCGGCGAGGACGGCCGCGGCTATGCATCCATAGCCGAAGCCCAGGCGTCAGCCGATGAGTTCAGATCCGGGTTGAACGGAGGCGGCAACGTGGACGCCCGCGGCTATGCCGATCCGGTCGAAGTCGTGCCGCCGCAAGCCAGAGCCCCGTCTCCGGAGCCCCTCGAGGTGGAGATGGTGGATGGCGAGCTTTTTGTCGTGTCGGGGGGAGGGAAGAAGCATACTTTCAACCCCGACGATGTCTATGCCATTCCGGCCCCCCGCCCTGCTGCCGATGACATCCCCGTCCCTCCGGCGTGGACTAGCGATAGTTCGCTGGATCTGGAAGGACTTCCCTTGGTTTCGTCCAGCACTGACACCGCGGGAAGCCCGCGCGACACGAGAAAGGTCATCGTTGAGCGTAAGGAGTTCTCCGGCGGCGCGATCGACATCTCGGACATGAAAGCGCGCAAGGACAACGACCACAAGACCGTCAATGTGTTCGAAATGCCGGATCCCCATCCCCAACGACCCACCGCAACCGAAGTCTACGACGACGGTGGTAAAATGGGCGTGGCAAAGATAGAGTATACCCACTTTGATGTGACAGAAAGCGGCTTCAGAAAAGAAGGCCTCACAATCGTTGACACTAGTGACTTCGAGCAGACGGGCAGTTTCAAGTCCGCAACCATCCCGCCCCAGGATTTCGAGATGGTTGTCCTCCGGCTCGAAGGAGATGACCAGTTTGCCTGGAGGCTGAAAAGCGGTGCCGCGAGGCCCGAAGGTCTCGACGAGTTCTTCATCCAGTCAAACGTGCCCGCTACTCCCGAGAACATCCGGGCGCAGATGGCTGATTTGGAAATGCAGGCGTTTAACAAGGGCTCGCCGGTGTCGAGGAACAATGACTGGATCGCCCCCGTGCAGAAGCCGGGGTTTGTCTTCGGCGAGATCGACGAGGCCGACGACGTGCTCTCCGCGGACGTTGCCGCCCAGCAGTGGCTGGAGGAGATGCAGTTTGACAAGAGCCTGTTCGATCAGCGGCGCGCGGGGTTCCGGGAGACCGTCGACGTGTTCGATTTCGACCCGGCGATGCCGGTGCAAGGCCCCATTAGGCAGCCTCTTCCTCCCGGATCGACCATGACCTCGCCAACCCCGGTCTTTGCCAGCAATGTCGACAGCGCTTACACCACCGTTGGCTTCGACAGTGCGATCCGGGCCTCGGAGATGCCGCTGCAAGGCCCCCTTGCTGCGCCGCCGGGATCGACCATGACCTCGCCAGTCAATGTCCCTGGCACCAATGTCACAAGCGCTTACGCCACCGTCGGGGAGGTGGACGAAGTCGCGCACGTCTTCGACCCGACGATGCCGCCGCAAGGCCCCATTAGGCAGGGTCTTCCTCCCGGATCGACCATGACCTCGCCAACCCCGGTCTTTGCCAGCAATGTCGACAGCGCTTACACCACCGTTGGCTTCGACAGTGCGATCCGGGCCTCGGAGATGCCGCTGCAAGGCCCCCTTGCTGCGCCGCCGGGATCGACCATGACCTCGCCAGTCAATGTCCCTGGCACCAATGTCACAAGCGCTTACGCCACCGTCGGGGAGGTGGACGAAGTCGCGCACGTCGACGCTTCGGCGGATGCGATGAAGGTGGACGAAGCCGTGACCATCGGCGGCGACAGCGACGACCTGTACAGCAGAGCCGCGGATGACCCCTACGGCAGCTCCGTGCCTCCCGTCGGGTCCGAAAGCCCGGTGCGGGTGGAAGAGTCGCTCTACGACGGCTCCCCCGTCGCCGGCCAGCCCCCGCCCCCGCCTCCACTCCCCGATGAAATGTACGCCAGCGCGGACGATCTGGCGGGGGTGGCATATTTTCCGGAGAAAGTCCCGGAACCGGCCCGCTACGACCTCGATCGTCCGATTGGCAAAGGCAAGCAGATCTCGGCGCGAAGCAGTCCCGTGGCGCCCGGCGTGACCTCGATGGATGACGATGCTTTCCAGCAGTTCATGGACGGTCGGAAGTTTGAGATTCTCACGGAAGGCGATGACGGCGAGATCGAATCGCTTGGGGTGTTCGGGGCAGGCGACTTCGAGTTCGTCGGGGAGTACGAGCCCGACGACTTCTTCTTCGAGTTTCAGCTGCGGCCCGACGCCGTGAATCAGCTCGACGGGCAACCCCCCAGCCAGGGCGTAACTCTGCTCGTCGAGCCCAAGCCCCCGTCCCCGCCCGTCGCCGATGTACCTGAGCCGGTGCCGTGGAGCCAGGAGCTGGATGCTGCTCTGCAGCAGGATCTGGGGATAGCGGCGCGGAAGCCGAGGGAACCTGACGCTCCGCCCCTCCCGCCGGGGCACCCTGGCATGCAGGACGCTCCGCCCCTCCCGCCGGGGCGCCCTAGCATGCAGGAACAGCTGGAGGAGGCGGCGACGACCCACCGCGGTTTCCCCGAGGAGCGGATCTACGACGAGCTACCCAACAGCGGTTTCCCCGTCGCCAGCATGGAAGAGCCGCCGCCCCTCCCGCCGGGGCACCCTACTGGCATGCAAGCTGGCCTCGACGAGGCGAAGAGCCTCGACCAAATTAAAATCGATCAAAACGTGAGGAGGCGACAGAAACAGGCGATGTTCGATAGCCTCAAGGTGCCCAGCTTCGGAGGGGATGACGGGAAGGCCGCAGGGGACATCCTTGCCTTCGACCCGTCCGACGGCGTCAAGTCGTCGACGTTTAGCACGCTTCAGCCGCAAGGGAACGCGACTTGGGCGGACAGCCCGGCCCTCCCGCGCTCGCGCAGCATGTCGGACATGGATCCGGAGGCTTTCTACGATCCGCCGCCGACGTGGAAGGCGGCTAGCACGACGGCCGCGGCGGACGTGGACGCGACCAGCGTCGGGTCGTCGACGGGCGATGCCGGCAGTGCGTCGCGGAAGAAGGGGTACATCGGGAGCACGCCGCCGCCGGACAGCCCCGCACCCGCACCACCCTCCCGCGTTCGTCTCGATGCGGACAGCCCGTACGCTTCGCCCGCCGACATGGTTCAACGGGGGGCGCCGAGCGTGATGCCCGACGAGGTGACCGCCGGGTCGCGCGGCTGGCTGACGCCCGAAGGGATCTACTCGGATCCCCTGCCGCGGCCAGGTCGTGGTCCGGCTCCGGAGATCAAGCGCCCGAAGTTTGCCGAGCCCGAGGTGCAGCCGGCAACGTACAGCACAATCCCTCCTGATCTGGGGGCCACGGTAGTGAACATCCCCCCGGCGGAACCGGCATTCGACAACTCCATCATGCGAGTGTTTGGGGAAGATGGAGGATTGCACAAAACCAGGGTCACTGACCCTGAAGAGATTCGAACCCTCGCGTCGGGGGGCAGTATCGAAGTCCATGTGCAGAAGCGGGGCCTCTTCGGGAAGAAGAAGTCGCAACTGCTCGGCACCTACTCGCTGGACGATTTCGAATTCGTCCAATCCGTCGATTTCGGGACGGCGAAGGGCCCCCGGCCGGCATACAGGCTCAAGGACGACGCTCCGCGAAACGTGCTGTACAAAAAGGACATATGGGTCGAAATCCCGTCACTCCACTCGGAGGCGGACGATTTGGACGACATTAGGGCCGCCATCCGGGAGCGTTCGATGCGTGGCTACAACGCGACGCCGGCGCCTGTGTGGGACGCGCATCCCAATGCCCTCGCCGACGACGGATCCGTGTTCACGCAGCCGGCGCAACTTGGCGACGAATGGCATGCGCCGCAGGCGCTGTCGGACATGGATTCGGTACCGGAGGAGCTCCGGCTCCCGACTCTCGATGAGACCCACGACTATGTCAGTCAGTCTCCCGCGGCGCTCGACGATGCCGGCGCCCAGGTCAGTTCCAGCCTCGGGACGCCCGGTGACCCCATACGCATCAACGGCGACGGACTGACAGATGGGAGCAGCGGGCATATACAGTTGAGCGAGTCTGCTTCCGAGGCGTTCAACAACGGCAGCGAGTTTGTCTTCGATTTCGCGAATGGGGATCAGTACAGCCGCGCGGACATGTACCTGGACCGCATCTTTTACGACGATGGAACGGCCGAATATGTCATCAAGGTCGGGGATAGCGGCATCGTGCTGGAGTCCATGGACACCAACGACCGTAGCTGGGTCTTGAACTTTCTGGACAACGGAGGCGGCGCGGAAGCCAAGACTTACGACGCGATTGCCGCCAGCAACCCACTGATTCGTGACGAGTTTGTTGAAGGATGGCGTGCGCGAGTCGAGGCAGAGACGGCGCGATATGTCGCCGCCAACCCGCAGATTCTTGACGACGTGGCGGGCTTCAATCCGTCGCCGACGGATGCCTTCGGGCAGGTCGCAGAGGTGGACGAAGTAGTCGCATCCGCCGACACTTCGGCGGATGTGGCGAAGGTGGACGAAGTCGCGACCGTTGACGCTCCGACGACGTCGGAGGCGACGACGACTTCGGATGGGACGACGGGCGCCCTCGATCCGATCGCGGACGATGGCGATGGAACGGTGCTCGGAAGCATGCTGGAGAAACAGTCCCGCAGCATGGCGCAGCGCGATGCGATGCTGGATCGGTTCCGGGACCCCAACGAGGTGACATACGTCACTCTGGACGAGTTGCCGACGAGCCAGCGAGGGGTGATCGACTCGTCCGAACCGCTTCAAGGCGAGTGGGCGGACATCAGCGCGGAGAAGACCCTGGCGCATCCGGATGCTCGGGCTCCCAGCCAGCCATTGGAGCCGGCAGACGAGGACTACCTGGATAGCATGGAAGACTGGGTACCGTCGAAGGCTGATGACAATTATGTGGCCCAGCAGAAGCTCGCGGAGGAGGGTCCTTGGCACGACTTTGGCCAGCAGCCGAAGCCGGAGGAATGGGAGGCGCCTTATTCCGCCAAGGACTGGGCAGCGACTCCCCCTGACGAGCAGGATATCCTGCGGCAGGACTGGATGAAGGGCGAGTTCCTGTATCCGACAACGGGAGGCTCGCCGCAGGACGCCTTCGCAGACTGGGTCGCGGGGCACCCCAATCGCCTCGCGGGGATGTCCGGCGCTCCGCCAGGGATGGCCGGCGCTCCGACAGGGATCTCGGACGACCTTGGCCGTTACTGGACGCCCGGACAGCTCTACGGCGACAGCGTCATGGACTACGTGGACAACGCCGACGACCTTCCCAGCTGGGCGCCCAGCAACGCCACGGGCTATGTGGACCGCCCCGACGACGGCCTTCTCAGCTACCATTCCGACACCATCCGCGAAGGCTGGGCGGCCGGCGATTCCAGCCAGGCGGTCAGCCCGGCAGTGGTGGACGACGAGAGCTTCAACGCGGATGCCTGGGGGCAGCACGAAACCTACGAGAATGCCGTGATGACGCCCGACGGCTGGAAGCCGAAGGATGGGCTGGAGGACATCGACGAGGACCACGATGAGCTGGCGAACTGGCTCAGCCAGGGTTCGCAGAGCATGGATGACGTCGAAGTCGAACTTGAACATCCTGATGAATGGACGCGCCCACCGGGCACGGATGATGGGACAGATCCCCTGGCGGACGGGCATGCCGACCTCTCCTTCGGGGCGGCCGAGGACCAGACCGAGGATCCGATCTACCAGAACATCAGGCGGGGAGCCGACGGCATTTGGGAGGTGAACCCCACGTCGGTGCCCGAGCCGGAACCGCTCTACGAAAACGTCGAGCTCGTCATGAGACCCCTCGACCGCAAGCGCCAATGGCGGATGCGGGACATGGGGGGCGTGGTGCCGACCAAGTTGGGGGAAGACATGGACACCATCCCGCTGAACCTCATCTTCCTGCAGGACGATCCGAACGCCTCCCTAGCGCAGCGTCAGAAAGAGCTCAAAGCCGCCTTCCTCAGTGGGGGTGGGGTTAAAAACGATCCCGATGCCTTGCGACGTCTGGACATCGCGATGGACAGTCTTGAGGGCGAAGCCGCCGTCGGGGGATTTTGGGAAGACGCGTCAGACTGGAACACGGCGGACGACTTGATAACCAAGAGTGATCCCGTGTGGATGGTGCAAACGGAATCGGGTTGGCAGCCTGCGGACTTGACGGGTGCCGAGGCTAGAGCCCAAGGAGTGCAGGTCTATGAATTCCACCCCGATAATCGTTTTGAGGGCGGCTATGCAGTGGTGGATATCAGGGGAGACAATCTTAACGAAAAAGTGATACATACGGATCCCAACTATGGGGACTACGAAGTCACAAGGGGCTGGCAAAAACATGTGAATATAGCGGAGGAGGACAAGAAACCTGTCGAGATCTTCTGGAACGGTCGCAGTACCGGCATTGAAGTGTGGGAGCGACCTCGGGATGAATACACGGCGGGTGGTGACGACATCCTCGAAAGAAGCCAGTGGTCATATTGGGACATAGAAGGTGAAGCTTATGAACGCCTCCCGGGCGGCGAAGTCGTCCAGCTCGGCGAAGAAAACCAATATGGGTGGTGGGCAAACATCGGGACAGAGCCCGCCACCTTCGACGACCCCGGCTCCGTCAATCCGCGCGACCCTTGGGACTGGACCCCGGATCAAAGTGAATGGGACGATCCGGTGGATCCGGTCTATACGGACGGGAACCCCGGCTAGACAGACGAGAGGTCCCCGGATGGAGGGCGGTCCCTCGGGGGGGAGGGCGGGACGCCCTCCCCCGGGTTGGGTTCTGGCAGGCAAAGTCGCCGCATTCGCAGCTGCGAACGCCATGCGCCACGTCAGGCAAGTTCAAGGCGAGACACTGCCCGCCGACCGGCAGTGTCTCGCCCTGGCCTGCGCAGTGTCTGGCGCCGTCCCCCGGATGGAGGCCCTCCCCCGGGGTGGTTCCGGCAGGCAAGTCGCCGCATTCGCAGCTGCGAACGCCATGCGCCACGTCAGGCAAGTTCAAGTGAGACACTGCCCGCGTGGGCGGCACGAGGGGCTTGCAGTCGCGACGCGGAAAGGATTAGGCTTGCGGCCTCGCGCAAGAACGAGGGGGCCGCTGTGGCAAGTGCCTCGCGCCCCGAACCTTCCATGCACAACGAAGCAGGCACCAGAGCGACATGAACGGGCAACTAGAGATACCGGATGCCGTGGCTTGGGCGAACGGCATGATCCTCGAACCTGGCCACTTCGAGGCCGCCGACCGCCGCTCCGCGGCGCTCGCGCACATTTCGGCGGTGATCGCCGATCCATGGCCCTGGGGGTTCGCGCATCTGGAAATGGACGACACGGCGCTGTCGGCGGGTCAGCTTCGGGTGCGGTGCGCCGGCATTTTCCCGGACGGCGAGCCGTTCCGCGACCGGTTCCTGGCGGCGAACCTGCCGCAGGGCGAGGACGGCGAGCAGGCCAACTACCACGTCGTGCGGAACACGGACGGGCAGTTCACCCTCCACTTCGGCGACCAGGACGTGCCGGCCGGGACGTCGTTGCCGGCGGTGCGCGTCGCCTTTCGCGCCGGGAGCTGGGGCCGCCTGCCGGAATGGTCGCCGGCGGCGCTGCTGGTGGATGCCGATCACCCCCTGCGCCAGGACGCCAGCCGCCAGATCGGCGGGCTCGCGGCCATCGCCAGCGGGTTCATGACCACCCTGCGCCTTCCCGGCGCCGAGAATCGCCCCGTCGCGCGCATCATGTCGCAGGTGGTGACGCAGCTCGCGCAGGGCATCGGCACCATCGAGGCGCTGCTTGGGGCGCCCATGGTGGCGCCGTCCAGGCTGGGCATGGAGGCGCTGCGGATGGCGCTCGGCGTGCGCGCAGCCGCCGGCGTCTTCGAGCGCATCGACCGCCCCTGGGATCCCGCCGACCAGCGCGGCTCGGTGCGGCGCCTGCTGTCGGCGGCGGAAGCGGCGGCGTCCGGCATCGGGCTGCCGTTCCGCACCGTCTCCTTCCGCGAGCGCGACGACGGCATCATGACGGTGAGCGACGTGCCGCCGGGCAACCTGCTGCTGGTGATCGAGGTGGCGCGGCCGGCAGACCTGATCGTCGCGCGTTCCTGGCTGGACGGCGCCGCGATCGGCTCTCCGGACCGAATCCAGGAGGCGCTCACGCGGCGAGTCGCCGGCTGCTCCCGCCAGCCGCTGGAGCGCGATCCAACGCTCGGCGTCGCCAGCGGCCCGCTGCTGGCGCTCTACCAGGTGAGCGACGACTCCGCCTGGCGCAGCGGCCAGCGGGAACTCGCGCTGGCCGCCGAAACGCCGGCGCCCCTCAACACATCGTTCTCCATACTGGTGGCCGAGTCCGGCGACCAGGCGCCGGAAGGCGCGGCGTCGAGCGCGCCCCGGCCCTCCTGGGTCACCGGCAGTCGCCAGCCGGTGTGATGCGGCGCACCAGGCGAGTGGGGGAACATCGAGTGGGGGAACATGAGGCAGCATGACAGCATGGATGAACAAACAGCGAAAGGAGCGCGGGCGTGGCTGACGAAACCGTTTTGAATCCAGTCGCCGAGGACAATCCCTGCGGCGAGGATCTGCGCTGGGACCCGGGCTTCATGGCCCTCGAGCAGGCCTTCGATCTCGCCACGGCCGACGACCTGGATGTCGTCGAGGGCGAATCGGAGGGCGCGCCGGACAACGACCTCCAGAATGTCATTGCCGCGGCGCGGCAGCTGTGCGGCCGCACCAAGGACGTGCGCGTTCTGGCCATGCTGGCGGAGGCATCCTGGCGCCGCAGCGGGCTGGCGGCGTTCGCCGACGCGCTCACGGACATGGTGGCTGTTGTCGAGACCTGGGGCGACCCCGACAGCGGCTTTCATCCCCGTGCCGACGAAGAGGACGGCGACCTCAGCGAGCGCAACGCGCCGCTGGCGAAGCTGGTGGGACGCATTCCCGTGCTCGTCGAAGTCGTCGGCTGGCGCAACCCGCCGACGCCAGAGCAGCAGGCGGAAGCCCGCGATGCGCTCGGCGCGGTGTTCAACGCCTGGAGCGCGCGGCTCGAGCCTGCCTTCGGCCGGGACCTGACGAGTTCCCGCGAGGCATGGCAGGCCATCCGCAAGCTCGTCGGCGAGCCGGCGGCTGCGGCAGCGGCAGCGGAGGGTGGCGAGGACGAGGAGGGTGCGGCGGTGGGCGCCGGCGGCGCCCCGGCCATGCCGGCGGAGACGGACGCGTGGGACTCGCTCGACCGCACCCTGCAGCTGATGACGATGCAGAACGGCCACTCGCCAGCCATCCCGGTGCTGCGGCTGCTCGGCATGTGGCGGAACGCCGACATCATCGAGATCGCCGAGACCATGCGAGACTCGGGCGTGACGCTGGAGCAGCTGCTCGAAGCCGTCAAGAAGCGGCTCGATGCCGGATAGCCAGATGGATGCCGGCGGCTGACTGACTTTTGCCGTGCCCCTCGGGGCGCGGCAGGCAGGCGCCAGGCAAGCAGGCGTCAAGCAAGAAGGCGCACAGCAAGTTTTCCGACATGGAAAGGGGAGGGTTGCCTTGAATCTCAGACGACTGTACGAGCGTCTCGACGCCGACGCCCGCCGCGTGCTTCATGCGGCGGCGGACCTTGCCGCCCGGGAGGGGCGGCGCAGCATCAGCGTCGAGCTGTTCCTGCTCTCGCTGCTGCGGGACCGCGGGGTGGGCGCCAGCGTGATGCAGGGGCTTGGCCGCTCGGGCGCCAACGCGCCGGGCATCGAGACGGCGCTGGCGCAGCACGTTGCGGCCGAGCCGCGCGGCAAGGTGGGCGCCCTGCCAGCGTTCGACGAGTCTCTCGCGCAGCTTCTGCGCGAGGCATGGTCGCTGTCGTTCGACGAATACGGCGCGTCGCAGGTGGCGCCGCTGCGGTTCTTCGAGACGATTGCCCGCCGCGGCGAGCTGTGGCCGACGCTGGTCGCCAGCCTGCCCGGCTTCGCCGACGCCGACCTCGCCAGCCTCGCCATGGCGGCGCGCCCCGGCGCAGAGGCGCCGGCCGCGGGTGCGCCGGCGGCCAGCGATGCCAGCTTCCCCGAACTGTCGCGCTACGGCGAGAACATGGTGGCGCGGGCGCGCGGGGAAGGCTTCGATCCGGTCGTCGGCTTCTCCACGCAGCTGCAGGCGATCGCCGCCACGCTGCTGCGGCGGCGGCAGAACTCCGTGGCCGTGGTGGGCGAGTCCGGCGTCGGCAAGACGGCCTGTGCGCTCGGCTTCATCGACGCCTTGGGCCACGGCCTCGACGCCGTGCCGTCCGTGCTGCACGACACCCCGGTGTGGTCGCTGGACCTGTCCGCGCTGCGTGCCGGCGCTGCCATGCGCGGCGCCCTCGAAGAACGGCTGCAGGCGATCGTGCAAGAAGTGGCCGGCGAGGGCATGATCCTCTACGTGGACGATCTGCATCTTCTGTTCGGCGACCAGAGCGGCGGCGCGGACGCGCTGCGCAACGTTCTCAGCGACGGCAAGGTGCGCATTCTCGCCACCTGCGGCTGGCGCGAGTGGCGCCGGCACATCGAGCCGGATGCGGGGCTTGCGCGCCGCATCGCCTCGGTGCGCGTGCAGGAGCCGGACGACGCCGAGGCGCTGCGCATCGTCGAGAGCGTCGCGCCGGTGCTGGCGTCGCATCACGGCATCGAGTATGCCGAGAGCACGCTCGAGCAGGCGGTGGCGCTGTCGCGTCGCTACATCGTCGGCCGCCAGTTGCCGGACAAGGCCATCGCCGTGCTCGACTCGGCCTGCGCCCGGGCGCGCATGGAGCAGGCGGAGGCGGCCGCGCCGTCGGATGGGCAGGAACGGGAGGCAGCCGCCGGCGAGGCGGACGCGGCGGCGGCTCCGGTCGTGGAACTCGTTTCGGTGGAGGCACGCGCCGTTTCCGAACTGCCGGCGGACGCGGCGGCGCCCGGCGACGCCGGCGCGGCGGATGCGACCGCCAGCACGGCTGTGACCGAAGACCACGTGGGAACGATCGTCTCGGATCTCACCGGCGTGCCCATCGGCAGCATGCTGTCGGACGTGAGCAAGATGGCGTCGCGGCTCGAGGGCGTGCTCGGCGAGCGGGTGGTGGGACAGGACGACGCGCTCGCCCGCTGCGCCTCCCAGGCGCGCGCATATCTCGCGGGCCTTTCGGACCGGCGCCGGCCGGTGGGTGCGCTGATGTTCTGCGGGCCTTCCGGCGTCGGCAAGACGGAGACCGCGCACGCCCTGGCGGACGCGCTGTTTGGCGGTCGCTTGCTGACCATCAACATGTCGGAATACCAGGAGGCGCATACCGTCTCGGGCCTCAAGGGCGCCCCGGCCGGCTACGTCGGCTACGGCGAAGGCGGAGTGCTGACGGAGGGCATTCGCCGAACCCCCTACTGCGTGGTGCTGCTCGACGAGATCGAGAAGGCGCACGCGGACGTGATCGAGATGCTCTACCAGGTGCTCGACCGCGGCTGGATGGAGGATGCCGAGGGCATCGAGGCGGATTTCTCCAACGCCCTGATCGTCCTCACCACCAACGCCGGCGACACCGTGGTGGAGAAGGCGTTCACGGCGGATCCGCGGCCGGAAGAGGATGCCCTTCAGCAGACCCTGAGCCGGGCGCTGCACCAGGACTTTCCCGCCGCCTTCATCGGCAGGCTGCAGCTCGTGCCCTACTGGCCGCTGGACGAGGATGCCCTCGGCACCATCGCCGGCATGAGGCTCGATCAGCTGTCGCAGACCTATCGCGCCTCGCATCGCGCCGAACTGTCGTTCGACGCCGAGGTGCGCGACTGGCTGGTGCGGCAGGTCAAGGCGACGCCGCAGGGTGCGCGCTTCCTCGATGGCATCGTCGCCAAGTCCATCCGCCCCGCGGTGGCCGACCATGTGCTGGGCCGGCTCGGTCGCGGCGAGGCGGCGGGCGATGCGGTGCTGGTGCGCGACGGCGAGCGGTTCGTGGCGCGGCCCTCCGCTGGGGAGGATGCCGCGCCGGCCGCGGACGTGGCCGGAGCGTAGCCGTGCCGGCCCGCCGCAGACCGCTGCCGGCATTCCCGCAGGGGCGCCTGTCGGCCCTCCCTGCCCTGGCGTGGCTGCCCCTGGCCGCCGCCGGGGCGTCGCTGGCGCTCGCGGCCGGCTGCGCGGCGCCCGCCGGCGGCTCTGCCGCCGCCGGCACGCCGTTGACGCTGACCGTGGAGACCATCACCCTGCGCATGGCCGCGGACGTGAACGATCGCTGGCCGGTGCCTGTGGAGCTCGTGCGGGTCGCCGATCCGGCCGCCCGCGAGCAGCTTCTCGCCATGAACGCCGACGACTGGTTCGGCAGTGCCGGCGAGGCGTTCCGCGTCGCCAACACCGATGCCCTCTACGACTCCTGGGAACTGGTGCCGGGCACCACGGCTGGTCCCTTCGACGTGCGCGTTGCCGGCCGCCACGGCGGCGTGCTGTTCTGCGACCTGCGCGGGGAGGAGCCGCAGCTGGCCGTGCCGTTCGAGCGCGACGGCGATGTCCTGGTCAGCGTCAGCGACGAGGGATGCACGCTGGCCGGGGGCTGCGCGAGCCGTCGCGCCGGCCTTCTGTCGGTGTCGTGGGGCGGGCGCACGTGTACCGGACGCGCGCTGGCGCGACCGGCAACCCCCACCCGCGTCCGCGAGGTCAGTTTCGAGGTCGCCGCCGGCGCCAACGACAACTGGCCCGTCAGCGTGGACCTGGTGCGCACGCCGGACGGCGCGCTGATCGACAGGCTGCTGGACATGGACACGCGCACCTGGTTCGGCAAGGAAGGCGAAGAGTTCCGCAACGCCAATCCGGATGTGCGGTACGACAGCTGGGAGGTGGTGCCCGGCACGGTGGCGGGACCGTATGACGTTCGACATGACGGCCGCGTGGGAGGCCTGGTTTTCTGCAACGTGGCTGGCTCGTTCGGGCCGATCGATCTGGGCGACGCCACGGCGGTGGTGGTGGACATCGACTCCGGCGGCGGCTGCGACGTGCGCGCCGCGAGGTCCTGGTCCTGGTAGCCCCGGCAGCCCGGACGACCTTGCGGCGCCATTGCCGCTGAGGGGTCCCTCGGGGGGAGGGCGTCCCGCCCTCCCTGCGCGCCGTCAGGCGCGTCCTCCCTGCGCCTGCCGCGAGTGCCTGACGGCGCGGCGCGCCTTGCGGCGCGATGGAGGGCGAGACGCCCTCCCCCCGGGGGAGACCGCGCCATGAACTTGACCGAGAGCCCCCTCAGCCCCCCGCGTCCTCCGCTCCCGCGCCCCGGCGCTTGGCCCACGCCTGTTCGATCAGGGCCATCTGCGAAAGGCGCAGGTTGGACTTGGCGCCGGTGTCCATGCCGAGTTCCATGTATGCCTCGTTCTCTCGGGTGTAGGCGGGCCATTCGGGCAGGCCCTCGCCATTCGGGTTGCCGGTCTTGGCGAACTGGGTCCAGACGGTGGCCATGAAGTCGGAGAAGGCGTGGTCGGCTTCCGTGGGCGCGGCGCCGAAGAGATCCACGTTGCCGAAGACGTAGCCGATTTCGGCGGCGTGGAAGGCGCGGAATTGCTCCTGGTTCTCGATGGGCGGCTGCCAGGTGAACCAATAGAGGTAGGCGTCGCTGGTGACGTTCTCCATGCTGCGTGCCCAATATCGCGAGGGGTAGGCGAACAGCACGTCGCCAAAGAGGTCGATCCACGACCGCTCCGCCTCGGCGTCGTCGGTGCCGGGGTAGTGGGCGTCAAAGCCTGCGACGGTGCCCAACGTCGCCTCGGCATAGGCCGTGAGCCCCTTGGCGCCCTCGCCGAACTGTGGCGTGAAGAACTCGAGGAACGGCGTGCCCTCGTCGGCGTTGGAGCCGATCATCACCGGCACATCCGCCTGCCGGCCCTCGGCGAAAATGGTCGCCACCTCGTCCGGGATCACCTCGCCATCGACGATGGCCAGGGTGTCGTAGTTGGAGAAGGCGGGATCGGACTGGAACACCTCCCGCACGCGTTCCGCCGGTGCCTGTCGCATCGCCGCCAGCGTTGCGTCGCCGTCTTCGCCAGCCAGCGCCGCCGCGAACTGCTCGCCCAGCGCCTCGCCGGAGCCGGCATGGCCGGTGGCGCGGTCTCGGAATGCCATGGGCTGGAAGGCGCCGCCGCTCTGGCCGATGACGCGGTGGAACAGGCCACGCGCCAGCGGGCTCGCCTGCAGCAGCGACATGCTGAGGGAGCCGGCGGATTCGCCGAAGATCGTCACGTTGCCGGCATCCCCGCCGAAACGCTCGGCATTGTCCCGCACCCATTCGAGCGCCGCGATCTGGTCCCGCAGCCCCTGGTTGCCGGAAACGCCGGCGGGGTTCTCGGCGCTGAGTTCCGGATGCGCGACGAAACCGAACGCGCCCAGGCGGTAGTTGGCCGTGACCAGCACCACGCCCTTCGAGGTAAGGAGCTCGCCCGGATATTCCCCGCCGGAACCGGTCACCAGCGCGCCGCCATGAATCCAGACCATCACCGGCAGCGCATCGTCCTCGTGCTCGGCGCGGGTCCAGACGTTCACCGTGAGGCAGTCCTCGCCCATCTCGAAGCCGGAACGGCCGTAGAACTCGCCGCCCTGGCCCTGCGGTTGCACGCAGGATGGCCCTGACGCGCTGGCATCGCGAACTCCTTCCCAAGGGACGAGAGGCGCGGTTGGTGCCCAGCGCAGCTCGCCGACCGGCGCTGCGGCATAGGGAATGCCGTGGTATTGCTTGAGGCCGTCCTCGCCGATCATCCCTCGCACGGCGCCGCCGGTGACGGTGACTTCGGCACCGATGGCGACCGGTGGCGGTTCCACGGGCGCCATCTCTTCCACCGCCGCGTCCTGGCCGCATCCCCATGTCAGCAACAGCGCCGCGAGCGCGGCAATCGCCGCAAGTTCCCTGCGTCCCATGTGGTGCCCCCCCTTGGTGTGGCCACATCCTACTGCAACCCACTTCCGACGCCGTCGTGCGCGTGCTGCGCCGCCGCATGCCCGGCGCGCCCTGACCCGCCTTGGCAACGACTTCCTCGACCACCGCAGGCGAAATGCTCGGCTTGACCCCCCCCCCGACCCGGGCGATCCACCAGACCCTCCAGCCCCTCCAGCCCCTGCCGCTCGAATCGCTGCGACCACTTGTTCCGAGTCACACTGCCGACAAGTCGCTGATTTAACTACATTTTGATCAGGATGTCCAGCGCGAGTACTACCTCCCTTACTGTTTCGGCGTGGGACTTTGGGCACCTTGCTGGAGGCCGAAGCGACGAAGGGAAGCAGTTCCACGGTGCGACTCGGGTCGCGTTGCCCCCCGCACGGGAGCGACGCCAAGGGACAAAGCCAAGAGCCAGACAGCAGTCAGTCGGGCTTTTCGAGGTCTTGGCGTAGACGATCAAAGCCAGAGCGCCAGTGGTGACCCAACGACGCCTCGTAGTCGAGGTCGTCGGCACCCATCCTACAGGCATGATTGAGGAAGTACCCCCAACTGGCTTGGGACGAAATCTGGCGGCCGTACCATGCGAGCGCCTTGAGGTCGACTCGTTCGTCGAGCGTGAGGCTGGCAATGAACTTGACCAATTGCCGGTACGCTGGAGTTTCGAAGTAGGCGTCCCGGTCTTCCGGTGAGAGTATCCGAACGCCGCTAGGCCTTCGCTGCACGGTTTCGATGACGGAGTCAGCGGTCTTTCTGAAGGCGTCGTACGAGTCGATGGCCCGTTGAACCGTGTCGTGTTTGATGACGAGTGCGGTAGCGGCTGTGGCAATGCGTAGAGCGATTTCGGTCTCGCCGATGTTCCAGACGTCAACGGTCGGATATGCTTCTCTGGCCCGCAGAGCAAGCCTCTCGTCCGCAGTGATCAGGGGTGCCGACGCCGCTTGGGCACAGGCGAGATAGACGCAGTCGTACACGGGATGGTCGATATGAACGGCCAAGACGGCTGCCTCGATGACGAGCTCGGTCGAAGGTTGCAGTGCAACGGCATCCGCGATGTTCGCCAACTCGTCGATGTATGGCTGAGGCGATGGAATCTCCTTGCGGCGGGCCTTCTTCCAGATGACGTTGGCGACCTCGGTCAGGATGAAGTCGGGCGCATGGAGGACGATGCGCGGGGCCAGGAGCTGCCGCGCTTCGAGCGAATGAGTCTCGGCGAAGAGCCACTTGACGGCGACGCTTGCGTCGACGATGAGCTTCACCGGTCGCGGTCTTCTCGGATCAGGGCGACGCTGTCTGTCTGAGGGAAACCTTCGGTGAGCGACTGGAGCCGCTCCGTACGCTCCCGAAACTCTTCTAGTCGCGTCGAGCGGAGCGCCTGTTGAGCGAGAACGTGGCGAATCTCGCCTTCCAGCGAGCGATGATTGGCCTTCGCCTGCGCCTTCAACGAGGCGATGACTTGGTCGTCGATGTTGCGGACAGTTACGTTGGCCATGGCCGTGTTCCTTGGTGAGGACATTATGATTGCATATTGCGAGCAGATTAGCGAGCCGTGGGCTGTGCCAAGCTTCGACTAGGGTCGGCCAGCTTGACCAGTGCCCCGAGCCCGTGCATGTTGGGCCTGTGATCTTCGATGTATGCAAACCTCGGACGTGCTCGCCGGCGCGGTGGAGTCCGACTTCGGCGTGCGGCAGCGCCCGCTGGTGCTTCGGGGCCGCGCCGTTCTTCGGCAGCGCCGCGCCCAGCGCGTCCCCGGCGGGGTTGTCCGCCCGGTGGCCCTGCGCGACGGCCCACTTCATCACGGCGCCGATGCGCTGCCGGATGCGCTTGGCCGTGACGTGCTTCGACGACCAGATCGGCGTGAGGATCGCCATGACGTCGGCGGTGGTCACCTCGTCGACCCGCTTGGACCCGATGCGGGGGAACGCGTAGGTCGTAAGGGTGGCGCGCCACTGGTGCTCCGAGCTGGAGCGGTCCTTCCAGTTCTCGGAGTGGATGGCGATGACGGTCTCCAGCGCCTGCGCGAAGGTCGGGACCCCACGGGGGGAGCCTCCGCGCGGGTCGCGGCCGTCGGCGATGGCGCGGGCGTTCTCGAGCGCCCGCTCGCGGGCCATGGCGAGCGTCACGACAGGATACCGACCGAGGCCGAGGTTGGTGGGCCTGCCGCCGATGCGGACGCTCTGCGTCCACGACTTGGTGAAGCCGCCCCGCGACGCGGGACGGACCAGGAGGCTCAGGCCGAGGCCGCCGCGGCCGTCGCCGTAGCGCCCGGGAGCCTTGACGTTCTTGGCGAACGTCGGGGTCAGCATGAGGGGTCTGATTTTTCATGTTCGGTTACTCCGTTCGTTACAAACCAGAAATTGACGGAGTGTGCCCCGGTGACCCGTGAAGCGCCAAAAACTATTTTTTTATCAGAAAGTTAAGAGAACTTCGGGAGACCTCCCGAAACGCCCGAAAACCCCTGATGCGCGGACCACTGGTCACCAAGGATGTCGCGATCCCCAACTCGCGTGCCGGTGTCGTGGTCGCGCGAACACGGCGCTGGAGTTCGTCTTCCTCTTCCGCCGCGAGTTCCAGAACCGACACCGGACGCGCCATCGCAGACACCGCCAACACACACCGGTGCTGCCATGACACGGAATCCACGTTATTCCTGTCTATTTAAGACGCATCACACTAGGGCGTGTTCACACTGTCGCAGTGCATCGACGATGAGGACGAAGACGATGAAGCCGAGGAAGATGATGTCGAGTTTCTCGAAGCGCGAGAAGATTCGGCGGAAGCCCTTGAGTCGCCGGAAGAGGCGCTCGACCTCGTTGCGCCGCTTGTACAGCTCCTTGTCGTACTCCCAAGGGTCGAGGCGGTTGCTTTTCGGCGGGACCACGGGCACGAAGCCGAGCTCCAGGACCAGTTGACGGGTGGCGTTGTCCTCGCATGCCCGATCCATGATCATCGCCGGGTTGTTCGCGGGCTTTTCCAGTTGGTTCAGGAGCTTGCGGCCTTCCGGGGCGTCATGGGCGTTGCCGGGGGAGAGTGTGAAGGCAACTGCCGTTCGAGCATCCGCGGCAACCACGTGAATCTTGGTGTTCCATCCGCCACGGGACTTGCCGATGGATTGCGGACCGTTTTTCTTCGCGCGCCGGTGCCGTCCGGATGCACTTTGACGCTGGTGCTGTCGAGCCCGAGCGCCTCGACCCCGATGCGGACGATCTGGTCTCTTTGCAGTTGTTCGAACACGCGATCGGGCACGCCCTTCTTCGACCAGCGATTCATTCGTGTGCAGATCGTGTGCCAGTTGCCGAACCGCGCCGGCAGGCCGCGCCACTTGCAGCCGTGTTCGGCCACGTGGAGGATCGCGTTCAGCACTTGCAGATTCGACAGGCTGACGTTTCCCCGCTGTTTCGGGAATGGCGGCGCGATGCGCTCGTATTGGCCCTCTGTGAGTTCCACCTGTTTGATTCTCCTACCTTTTCCCGCGTGGGACGACGGGGTCGGAGAATGGCACATTCAGGGGTATTTGTGTGAACACGCCCTAGTGTCTTGTCATTCATCAAATGTCGGGTAGAGGCGTTTCAGACGCCGGCGAGCGTCTTCGGTGGCGAACTGCCAGTCGACCTTGGCTCGGATGCGATCGCGGGCGGCCTGCCAGGCGGCGACCTCCCGGCGCAGGATGGCGATGTCGTCGATGCGGCGGTTGAGGCACTGGCGGATCATGACGTTGATCTCGGTCTCCGCGACGTGGGCCAGCTGCCGTGCCTGGGGGTGCGGACGAAGTCGAAGCGGTCGCGCAGCGCCTTGGCCCGGGCCGGCGGAAAGGTCTCGCAGAGCGCGCCCGGACGATGGGTGTTGAGGTTGTCCATGACCAGCGTGATCCTCTCGGCGCCGGCGTGGCGGCCGGCGATGTCGTCGAGGAAGTGCGCCCAGTCGGTCTTGGTCCTGCGCTCGGTCACCTTGGTCATGCGCCGCCCTGCCAGGGGTTCGGTGGCCACGAAGACGTTGCAGGCGCCCAGACGGCGGCACTCGTGTCCTCGCGTTCGGGCCGACCGGGTTCGGCCGGAATCGACGGTCGGCACTGGCCGATCAGTTGCCGCCGGGGCGTCTCGTCCATGCACACGACCGGGCGCGCCGGATCGTGGGGACGCCGGCAGACGTCGAGCACCTCTTCCATCGCCGCGGCGAAGTCGGCGTTGCGCTGCGGCGGAATCACCCAGCCGATGCGCCGCCACGGCTTGAGGGCGTTTTTTTCAGAACGCGACGCACCGTCTCGTGCGACACGCTGTCGACGTGGCCGAGTTCGACCACCCGGTCCGCCAGAAGACGCAGCGACCACTGCGCGTGCCCTCGGGCGGGTCCCCGCAGCCGAGCGCCACCAGACGCGCCTCGAAGTCGCCGTCGGCCTTGCGCGCGCAGGTCGGCCGGCGACCCTGGCGACCGCCGAGGGCCGCCTCCATGCCTTCTTCGACGAACCGCCTCTTCACCCGGTCCACCTTGCGCGCGCTGATGCGGAGAATCTCCGCGATGTCCTCGCCGCGCGCGCGTCGCCCGTTGAACGCGCCCTCGTCGCAGTTGAGCAGGATCAGCGCGTTGACCACCTTCTGCGACTGGTGCGAGCCCTTGTGATGCGACACATCATATGTGACGTGACACTAGCCCGGATTATTCATGAATGCGCGCAACGAGGGCGACGAGACGCCGCTGTGTGGGTGGACCCGCACGCGTGCAGGAGGCACGGAAGGACCCCGAAGGCATGGCTGTACACCATGTCGAGGGGGCCGGAGCAAACGCGTCCGCAGGACGCGCGAGGCGGCGGACGGCGCGCTTTGGGGCCGCGGTTGCGTCAGGCCGCGCGGGTCTCGATCACGTCGCCCTTGCGCCGCAGCACGGTCACGCCCCGCTCCAGCGCAATGCGCACGAGGTCTTCGTGAAAGTGGAAGGCGGCCAGCCCAAGGCGCCGTTCGCGGTCCGCATACTCGGGAAACAGGCGCGGGAAGTTGACCGCCTTGACGTCCAGCAGCCGGCGCAGGTCCCCCTCGTGCGCCTTGTACTTGACCTCTATCACCCACACCGTCCGGCCGTTGACCAGCAGCAGGTCGAATTCGTCCTGCAGCCTGCCGCGGCTGCGCATGATGTTCTTGTCGATGTAGTCGAAGCGTACGCCGCCCAGAACGGGGCGGGCCTTGAGGCTGTTGTAGTAGAACTCCTCTGCCACCGCGCCCTGGTTGTTGCTCGCGCCGCCGTACATTTCCGCCAGCCTGTCCAGCTTGGCGCCGGTCCGGGCCAGCTGGGCGTCGGTTCGGGCCAGCTGGGCGTCGGTTCGGGCCAGCTGGGCGTCGGTTCGGGCCAGCTGGGCGTCGGTTCGGGCCAGCTTGGCGTCGGTCCTGGCCAGCTGGGCGTCGGTCCTGGCCAGCTGGGCGTCGGTTCGGGCCTGGGCAACGGCAAGGTCGGCGACAAGCGCCTTCAGTTCTTCGTCGGTCATGGCAGCCTGTCTGACGGGTTCCTGCTTGCCCGCGAGTATATCCGAGGCACGCCGCCAAGCCGCCCCCGCTCTGGCGCCACAAGAGCCGTTGCCTTTCGGCAACGCTTCCCGCCCCAGCCCAAGCCGTCCTGGCAGCCGGTCCGCTTGGAGTGCGAGCCCTGTCGTTCGGCGCGGCGGAGGGCGTTGCTGGCGGTCATTGCGCGGCCTGGCCGACGCGGAGACATGCCGCGCCGTCAGGCGCGCGGGCACTTCGCGGCATGCGCAGGACGCGCCTGACGGCGCGATGGAGGGCGAGACGCCCTTCCCCCGGAGGCCAGCCAATCCCCGATGCGAGGGGGGAGCGGTCTGTGTTCGGTTCGGCCGCTGGCGATGCTGCTCTGTGCCGCTCGGGGAGCGTGGGCCACCGAAGGGGGCGCATCCTCTACAATGCGGGGCCTTTTCGCCGGCCGTCTTGGAGCCACGTCATGTCCGCCGAACCATCGCCTGACGCATATCGGGAGCGCAGGGACGCTTCCGGGGGTTCGTTCTCCTTCGCGGCGATGGAACACGAGATCATCGAGCGGTGGGAGAAGCTCGACATCTTCCGGCAGTCGCTGGCGAACACGCGGGACAAGCAGCCCTATGTCTTCTACGACGGGCCGCCGTTCGCCACCGGGTTGCCGCATCACGGCCATATCCTGGGGTCCACCCTGAAGGATGTCGTGCCGCGCTACTGGACCATGAAGGGGCGGTACGTGGACCGCCGCTTCGGCTGGGACTGCCACGGCCTGCCCATCGAGCAGGAAATCGACAAGAGCCTTGGCATGTCGGCGGCGGAGGCGGTGGCCAAGTTCGGCGTCGCCGGCTACAACGACCGCTGCCGCGCCATCGTCGAGCGCTATGTCGCCGAATGGCGCAAGACCATCACGCGTCTCGGGCGCTGGGTGGACTTCGACAACGACTACAAAACCATGGACGCCTGGTACATGGAGTCTGTCTGGTGGGTGGTCAAGCAGCTCTGGGACAAAGGGCTGATTTACCGGGGCTTCAAGGTGATGCCCGTTTCCACCTCCTTGCAGACGGTGCTGGCCAACTTCGAGGCGGGGCTGAACTATCTCGATGTCACGGACCCGGCGGTGACCGTGCTGTTCAAGTTGCAGGACGAAGACGCATATCTCGCAGCCTGGACCACCACTCCCTGGACCCTGCCTTCGAATCTCGCCATCTGCGCCCACGCGGACATCGACTACGTGAAGGTTCGGGACACCGAGGGCGACAAGACGATCTATCTCGCCGCAGGGCGGCTCGAGCACTATCGATCCCGGCATCCCGAACTCGAAGTGGTCTCTAGCCTGAAGGGCCGCGACCTCGAAGGCCGCACCTACGAGCCGCTGTTCGACTACTTCGATGAAGAACGCTCGCGTGGCGCCTTCCAGGTGGTGCTCGACGACTACGTGACGGCCGACGAAGGCACGGGCCTCGTCCACCAGGCGCCGGCGTTCGGCGAGGACGACCACCGCGTGCTGCGCGCCGCCGGCATCGATGCCTTCGCCTGCCCGGTGACGATGGCTGGCGTCTTCACCGAAGAAGTGCGCGACTTCGCCGGCCAGTACGTGAAGGATGCCGACCCCGGCATTACCCGCCACCTCAAGGCAAGCGGCTCGCTCTACGACGAGGCCGTCATCAACCACAGCTATCCCTACTGCTGGCGCAGCGACACGCCGCTCATCTACCGCGCCGTGCCGTCATGGTTCGTGCGCGTCACCGACATCGCCGACAAGCTCGTGGCCGCCAACGAGCAGGTGCATTGGGTGCCCGGTCACCTCAAGCAGGGCCGAATGGGCAATTGGCTCAGGGGCGCCATCGACTGGGCCATCTCCCGCAACCGCGTCTGGGGCACGCCGCTGCCGCTTTGGGAAAACGACGTTACCGGCAAGGTGCGCTGCCTGGGTTCCGTCGAGGAACTCGCCGAGCTGACGGGCGTGACCATCACGGATCTCCACCGGGAACACATGGACCCCCTCACCTTCACCGTGGACGGCGAGGAAGGCGTCTATCGCCGCGTGGAAGAGGTGCTGGACTGCTGGTTCGAGTCCGGCTCCATGCCGTATGCGCAGTTGCACTATCCCTTCGAAAACCGCATGGCGTTCGACGAAGGGTTCCCGGCGGAATTCATCGAGGAAGGGCTGGACCAAACCCGAGGCTGGTTCTACACCTTGCTGGTGCTCGCCGCCGCGCTGTTCGACCAACCGGCGTTTCGCAATGTCATCGTCCACGGCATGGTGCTGGCCGCGGACGGCAAGAAGATGTCCAAGAGCCTGCGCAACTACACGCCGCCGGAGGAACTCATGGAGACCTTCGGCGCCGACGCGGTGCGGCTCTATCTGATGACATCCGGGCTCGTGCGGGCGGAGGAGCAGCGCTTCACCGACAACGGCGTGCGCGACATGGTTCGGCGCGCGCTGCTGCCTTGGAAGAACGCGCACTCTTTCCTCATCACCTACGCCGAAATCGATGGCTGGTCGCCCGGGCAGGAAGATGCCGGCGCGAGCCCGAACATCCTCGACCGATGGATCCTGTCGCGCCTGCAAACGCTGAAGGCGAACATCGGCCGCGAGATGGAGCGCTACCGGCTCGACAACGTCGTGCCGAGGCTGTTCTCGTTCATCGAAGATCTCACCAACTGGTACATCCGCCTGAACCGCCCGCGCTTCTGGGGCGAAGGCATGACGCCGGACAAGCAGGCGGCGTACGCGACGCTCTACACGACCCTCTACGAGCTATCCGCGGCGATGGCGCCGTTCGCGCCGTTTCTGTCGGACCACATCTATCTGTCGCTGGCGCGGCTCGGCAAGAATGGTGAGGAGGCAGAGCCATCGCCTTCCGTGCATTTGCTCGACTACCCCGAAGCGCAGCCCCACCGAACCCAGCCGGCGCTCGAAGATGCCGTGACGCGAATGCAGCGCGTCATCCTGCTTGCAAGACGCAAGCGCGAGGAAGTGAAGATCGGCATCCGGACGCCGCTCGCCTCCCTGACCATCGTTCACCGCGACGCCGGCTTGCTCGACGGCCTTCAGAGCCTCGGGGAAACCGTTCGCCGCGAGTTGAACGTGAAGGCCGTTCGCTACGAGCAGGACGAGGGCAAGTACATCCGCCTCTACGCCAAGCCCAACTTCCCCGTCCTCGGCAAGCGCCTCGGGCGGCGCTTGCGCGAGGTGCAGAAGAAGGTGGAAGCGCTTGACGCCGAGGCATTGGAGGCGTTCCAGGCCACAGGATCGCTGGACCTGGATGGCGAGACCTTCACCGCGGAGGAAATCAACGTCTTCCGCGAAGCCATGCCCGGTACCAACGCGGCATCCGACCGCCTCGTCTCCATCAACCTCGACTGCAACCTCACGCCCGAACTCATCCGCGAGGGCCTGGCCCGCGAAGTGGTGAACCGCATCCAGCGCTCTCGCCGGGAACTCGGCTTGAACGTCACGGACCGCATCCACATCGCTTACTCCGGCGACGCCGAACTCGAAGCGGCGATAGCCGAACACCAAGGCTACATCGCTGGGGAAACCCTGGCGCTCAGCCTCGAACCCGGCGCCGCCGACACCCTCTCGGCCACGATCGACGGCAAGCCCTTGCAGTACACCATCAGCATGGCAACGGACTGAGGAACGGGTTCTCGGAGGGAAGGCATCCTGCCGGCCCTTCAGATCCTCCGTTCCTCCCGATAGCTGTTCCAACGTTCGTACGCGCCCGACATCTCCTCGAAGCGAGCGTCGCTCATCGCCTTCAGTTCCGGGTGGGTGAAGATGTAGAACTCGTTCTCGCGGATTGCGTGCAGCACCATGTCGCCGACCACCGCTGGGTCCAGGGCGCCGTCGCGGATCTGCGCCATGCGGTCTGCCCACTCTTCCTCCGTCGCACCTGACAGGAGCGCGGTGCGGGTCTCCCCGGGAAGGTCTTCGGGGCGATTGCGTTCGGAGGTGAAGATGTTGGTGTTGACGACGCCGGGGCAAAGGGCGGACACGCCGATGTCGTGGGGCGCGAGATCGATTCGCATCGTCTCCGAAAGTCCGACCACCGCGAACTTCGTCATCCCGTAAATCCCGAGCCCCGGCACGGCGATGTGCCCCGCCATGGAGGCCGTGTTGACGAAGTGGCCACCCTCGCCGTGGCGCTTGATGCGCTCCACAAAGGTCTGGACGCCGTTCACCACGCCGTCGATGTTCACCCGCGTAACCCAATCCCAGTCGTTGTAGGTGTTGGTGTCCACCGTGCCTCCGGCAGCAACCCCAGCGTTGTTGCAGACGACGTGAACCTTGCCGAAGCGCTCCTCCACCGCATCCGCGGCCTGCGCCATCGCATCCCGATCGGTCACGTCCACCTTCAGATCCAGAAACTCTGCGTTGCTTGCCTCAAACTCCGCTCTCACCTTCGCGAGCGCCGCCTCCTCGACATCGGAGATGACCACCTTCATCCCCGCCTGCGAGAACGACCGCGCCATCGCCAGCCCCATCCCGCTCGCACCCCCGGTGATGAACGCCACTTTCCCGGCCACATCCTGCATGCCCCATCCCCTTAGTTGGTTTGCCCGCCAGTCTATCGCCTTTGAAGGTGCTGGGCGCGCCCTTGCGGCGCGTCGGCAACTGCTTCGCAACTGCCCGCCTACGGGTTTGTCGGTTGGCCGCCAGTCCATAGGACGACGTGCCAGGTCGAAGCAGGCACGGAATCGCCTTCTCTTCGCGTGGTTCGAAAAGCGACGTAAGTGGTCGCGCTGCGCGGATCGTTGTTACGCTCGCGAACATGCTCGAAGCGACCGACCAAGGCAATCCGCGTAACGCAATCCTCACCCTCCTTCACGAAAGGTACGGGAGGGCAGGGTGACGTCAAATCCCGGAGTGAACGCCCGATGGTGGATTCCCGACGGATCCTCCGCCGGCAGTTTGCGTCCAGGGCAGCCATTGTCGAGGCTGCATCGGACGCCGCCCGGATTGACGCCAAACAGTTCCGCAACGATGTGGATGCCGCCGTAGACCAACCTGTCGGGCGCTGACCCGATTTGCGAGCTCACCAATTGCCGGAATGGTACGATCAGGTTCGCCTGGAAGTATGCTGCCAGCGAAGTGAACACCAAGGCCGACACGCGCCCACTCTTTATCGTGGACAACAGCGTCTCGGGCTGGACGGGCCTACGCTACCTTGAAGAATGGGCCGACATTTCGCGGTCGTTCGACATTGCGACGGGATTCTTCGAGATTGGCGCGCTGCTGGCTCTCGACGGGAAGTGGCAGAGCTTGGAAGGAATCCGCGTCCTGATGGGCGCCGAGACCGCTCACCGCACGCGGAAAGTGCTGCTCAAAGCGGTGCGAAGTCGGGCGCTCGAAACGCTGGACGACAGCCTTGAAGCCGATAAGCTCGCCAACCCCTTCCTGCGCGGCATGCCTGCCATCCTCGACGCCTTGCGCACTGGCAAGATCGAGTGTCGGGTTTACGATCGGGGCAAGTTCCACGCCAAGGCGTACATCACGCACGCTCGCTTGGACGTCATCGGTTCGCAAGCCTTGGTGGGTTCGAGCAACTTCACAAAGCCGGGGCTCACGCAGAACATCGAACTCAACGTACAGGTACAGAGCGCCCGCGAGGTTGCCCAGTTGCAGGACTGGTTCGAGACGCATTGGGACGAAGCACGCGAGATTACGGACGATATCCTCGTCGCCATTGAACGCCACACGCGCCCCTTTTCCCCGTTCGAGGTGATGGCCGAGATTACCGAGGTCATCGAACGACACGGCGGTTGGCCCGCCGCCTTCCTGTCCCACCGACGGATTGAGGAAGCCTCGGTCATCCCCTTCCACCCCCCTGTGGTTGTTCCGAAACCAAAGGACCGTTACGCCAACTGCGTCCCCTTGATCCCGCTGCAAGCCGCCGCCGGAGCCTTTAGTGATCCGCAGTTCGTCGAAGACGATGGGCATGAGTGGGTCGCTGTCGCGACCAAACACCGCCTCCGATCAGGCATGTTCGTTGCCCAAGTGGTCGGCAAATCCATGGAGCCGATCATCCCAGACGGCGCATATTGCCTTTTCCGAGCCCCCGTACACGGCACGCGACAGGGCAAGACCGTCCTTATCCAACTCCGAGATACGACCGATCCCGAAACCGGGCAGCGCTACACCGTAAAGCGCTACGAAAGCACGAAAGCGTCCAGCAACGACTCGTGGCGCCACACCACGATACGACTAACCCCAGCCAACCACGCCTTCGACCCCATCGTACTGACCGATGTTGACGAGGGCGAACTAACCGTGATCGCCGAGTTTCTGGAGGTACTCCAGGACGAACAGGTTGCAGCGGGGTGAGTGGCGATGCCTGACCGCGCCGACAACCAAGGGTCGGAGATCAGCCAGCCCTTTCGGCCGAGAGCCCGCGTGCTGCAGCTCTTGGGTGACGAACTCATCGGCAGTCCACGCCTCGCAGTCTTCGAACTCGTCAAGAATGCCTATGACGCGGACGCAACCCATGCTGCCGTCACGCTCGACCTTCGGTCTGAAGACGCCCCTGCCATCACGGTCGAGGACGACGGTGAAGGGATGACGTTGGACCTGCTGCAAAACGTCTGGTTGGTACCCGGCCACGACCACCGGCGCCGCCAGCGCGAAGCCCAAGAACGCTCCCGCATTCACGCACGGCTCCCCCTTGGGGAAAAGGGCCTGGGCCGCTTCGCCGTCCACAAACTCGGCAACCGGATCAGGCTCACGACCCGTGCTCAGGATTCAGAGGAATGCGTAGTCGAAATCGACTGGAACGAACTCATCGAAAGGCCATTCCTCGACGAGGCCCCGGTAACCATCCGCGTTCGCGAACCGGAAGTTTTCACGGAAGACCACACGGGAACGCGCATCGAAGCCAGCGAGCTGCGCCCACCTGAGTGGACGCGCGGAGAGGTGCGCCGCCTGTGCAACCAAATCACCTCCATTTGCTCCCCCTTCCAGGAGCAGGGCGACTTCCAAGCGACGCTGGCAGTACCCGGCAACGAGCACTGGATCGAGGACCTACCGGACTTCGCAGCCATCATCGACCGCGCGATCTGGAAATTCTCGTTTTGGCTTGACGAGGGACAGTTCGACTGGAGCTACGAGTTCCGCCAGATTGCCGGCTTCAATCTCGACTCGCGGACGGTAGCCAAGGAGGGGGACCGTCTGTTGCTACCCGCTGCGCCTGGCAGCCGGCAGCGGGATCAGGTTGTAGCGGACGCCACGACAACTCGCGGGATCGGCCCCATTTTGGGCGAACTTTACGTCTATGACCGTGACGGACCGGTTCTGCAGAGGTTGGGGGCCACCCGATTGTTCACCACCTACCTGGACGAATATGGTGGCATCCGCGTCTATCGAGACGGCATCCGCGTTTACAACTATGGTGAGCAAGGCGACGACTGGCTTGGGCTGGATCTGCGCCGCGTGAACGCCCCGACCCGTGGGATCAGCCGCAACATTGTCCTCGGCGCCATCCACCTTTCACTAGACGAGTCGACCTCCCTACGGGAAAAGACAAACCGGGAGGGGTTCGTGGAGAACGACGCGTCGGAGCGCCTTCAACAGATCGTGCTCGGTGCGTTAGGGGCACTTGAGGGCGAGCGACAGTTGGACAAGCAACGCATGCGCCGCGTTACTGAGCGACCTGGCGACCCCGTAACAGATCGCCTGGAGGCACCGATCGCGGATCTTCGCAACGAGCTCGAACGCCATGACTTGGGGGAGACGCTCGAACCGTATGTCGCAAGGATTCAACGGCAGGTCCGCGACATGCAAGAGACATTGCTCATCGCCGGCATGTCCGGCCTGAACCTCGCCGTCGTGTTCCATGAAGTGGAACGTGGCGTACGAGGGCTCCACCAGGCAATCGTGGAGGGACGCGACCTCGACGAAGCTGCGGCGCAAGCACAAGAGCTCATGCGAATCCTAGATGGCTTTGCCACACTGCTCCGCCGCGACAGCAAAAGGGAGCACACGGCACAGCGGCTGGTCCAACGGGCTCGACAGTTCAACCTCCTACGCCTTCGCCACCATCGGATCCAGCTTGAGTGTCCCTTGCTCAACGGCGAGGGTAGTTTCGAAGCTAGGTTCTCGTTTGGATTGGTGCTTGGCGCGTTGAACAACCTGATCGACAACGCACTGTACTGGATGCGGGTCCGGTGGCCAGATGAAGATGAGGACGCGCCTGTGCAAAGTCGGCGGCTTTTCATCGGTACGACGGACGAATTGGATGACGGCCCGGCCATCGTAGTCGCCGACAATGGGGTCGGATTCCAAGGGGACAGCGCGGAGGATGTAACCCGGCCCTTCTTCACTCGCAAGCCGGATGGCATGGGGCTTGGCCTCTATTACGCCAATTTGGCGATGGAGCTCAACGGCGGTCGTCTCGCGTTTCCGCAGAAGGGAGAGGTCGAGGTCCCAGACGCGTATGATGGTGCCATCACGGCGTTGGTTTTCGGACCGAGGACATGATGCGGAGCACACAGAACATCGTCATCGACGACGACGCTGACCACCTCATCGGCTTGGCGGACACTCTGAATCGGCATGAAATGCCATGCCGTCAGATCCGCTTCAACGGGGATATCCAAGACGTATCCCCATGCCCAGACGCTCGCTACATTTTCGCGGACCTGCATCTCGGCAGCGGCGCCATCGGCTCGGACCACAAGACCGACTTCAGCACCATTGGCAGCCTGCTCGAAGAATCCATCAGACCGGCTGGTCGCTACGCGGTTGTGCTCTGGACGATGTACCCGACGCAAGCAGGACGGCTGGAGGAGTTCCTGATCGAACGGCTCGTTGGCACCCAGGCACCACCCGTCCGTGTGCGTTCGTTGCCCAAAGCGACCCACCTTAACGACGCTGGCCAGGTTCAGAACGAGAGCGGACTGGTTGAGGATATCTACGATGCTGTCGATGAACTTGAGCTGCTTCTGACCAAGCCCGATGTGACCGAAATCAGGGACACGCTAAAGAGTCTCTTTCGCAAACCGGAGGAACCGATCGACGAGGTGCTTGTGGCAAGCATTCCAGGTTGGGATATGGCGCTTGATGACTGGCTAGGGCATGAATTGCACGGCCTGGCAAAGACGCCGAAGGCAATGCTCGAAAGTGACGATCCCGGTACGCTATTTCTTCTTCAGCGTGCCGTCCACTCAATTGCCACGACGCGGGCAGCCAGTCACCCGCACGTTGTGCGGGATGTTGTTCGGCGTCGCATTGAGAGCTTGTACCGCGAAGGCAGGTCCCTCGGGTTTGTCGGAGGGCCGGAGGTACGTACGGAGCGTACTGTGGATGGCCTAGATCATTGGATGGACACGAAGAACGGACTGTTCGGTCAATCCACCCCTCGGCGCTTCTTCGAAGCTGACCAAATTGACATCTCGCGTCTAGCGCTGGTCTCCGCGCGACTCGACGCAATTGATGCGGGTGCCTTCTCTTGAAGCTGTCGGTCGATGATTTGGTGCTGTCGAAGCTAGCCCCGTCCGATTGGTGTCATGCTGTAGAGTTCAGATTTGCAGGAAGTCCTCTTTGGTCCAGCCCAACAAATGAAGCCCGATTCAAGGCCGGCGGTACGACGTATCCTCTGCTCCATTTTGCGTGGGATGAGAGCACGGCACTGCTTGAGGTAGGGGCCCCCACGGCAAGGTCGGGTCCGAGTGGCCGCTCAGCCAAGGGTTGGAAGATGTCGCACGCTCGTAGCACCCGTTTTCCCGACTGGCCCTTCGATGGGCTTTGGGGGAAGCATGCCGCGCTCGCCGGCCCAGCGTCTTCGGCGGTTCGCACGGGATTCCGAAGGCGACGAGCGCTACTCAGCGGATTTCCTTCGCGACGGCTGGCCGTGGCGGCGAAACACCCGCGGCGCGCCCGCCGGTCTAAGTCCACGCATGAGGTTCGAGTCGCAGCGCACCAGCAATTCTCATTTTGGCCTTCAGCCCCCTCGACTGGACGGGTCTGCCGGTCGATTTGGCCCCGGATTGGGTCCGAAACGCGGGGTGCAATGCCTGACGGCGAAGCCAGACGCCAAAATGAGAACTGCTGGCAGCGCACATTGGGGCTAGAAACTCGGTCGCAGTCCGGCTACATTACGCGCCGCTCGAAAACGCCGGTTCGTTCCCTTTTATGCGGAGCGAAAGGACAAGGGAGAAGTTTGCAGACGTGATTCGCACCGAAGGACTCACGCGGCGATACGGCAAGACGCTGGCGGTGGATTCCGTGAGCTTCGAGATCGATCGCGCGGAGATCGTGGGCTTGCTTGGCCACAACGGTGCCGGCAAGTCCACGATCATGAAGATGCTCACGGGATTCCTGGAGCCGAGCGATGGCAGCGTCACCATCGACGGCGTGGATGTGGCGCTTGATCCCAAGCGGGTGCAGGCGAATCTCGGCTACCTGCCGGAAACGCTGCCGATCTATCCGGAAATGACCGTGATGGACTACCTCGACTATGTGGCGTGCCTGAAGAACGTGGCAGACCGGCCGGCGGCGGTGCGTCGCGCCCTCGCCGCCACGGACTTGATCGGTCGCGCCACCGATGCCATCGGCACGCTCTCGCGGGGCTTCCGCCAGCGGGTGGGCGTGGCCCAGGCCATCGTCCACGAACCGGGCATCCTCATCCTCGACGAACCCACCAACGGCCTCGATCCGTCGCAGACGCAACAGATGCGGCAGCTCATCCAGAGCCTGGCCGAGACCGCCACGGTGATCCTCTCCACCCACATCATGCAGGAGGTGAACGCCATCTGCGATCGGGTGATGATCCTCTCGAACGGCCGTCTGGCGGTGGACGAGCGGCTCGACGCCTTGCAGGAGAGCGGGCGGCTCAGGCTCGAAACCGACGCCGAGCCCGGCCAGGTGGCAAGTGCCCTCGATGGATTCGCGCAGGTGACCGCGGAAGAGGGCGCCTTGCTGCTGCACCTCCCCCAGGGCGGTCTGGACGCCCGCGCCGAGGCGGCAAGGCGCCTGGTGGCCCGCAACGTGGCGATCCATGCCCTGCACCCGGCCATCCGCGATCTCGAAGCGATCTTCCGCGAGGCGAGCGAGGAGGCGATTGCCGATGCAGCCTGAACCGACCCACGCCGCGCCGTTCTGGCCCATCACCCGGCGCATTGCCACCAAGGAGCTGTCGCTCTTCTTCTCCTCGCCCATCGGCTATCTGTTTCTGCTGGCCTTCCTGGGCGTGACCCTGTTCGCCTTCTTCTGGGGCGAGACCTTCTTCGCCCGCAACATCTCGGACGTGCGCCCCATGTTCGAGTGGCTGCCGGTGCTGCTCATCTTCCTCTGCTCGGCGCTGACGATGCGGATGTGGAGCGAGGAGCGGCGCAGCGGCACGCTGGAGTTCGTCGTCACCATGCCGGCATCGGTGCTGCAGTTCGTGCTGGGCAAGTTCCTCGCCTGTCTCGTCCTGCTGGCCATCGCCCTGATGCTGACAATTCCGCTGCCCGTCACGGTGGGGCTGCTTGGGGACCTCGACTGGGGCCCGGTTGTCTCCGCCTATCTGGCTGCGGGCTTCCTGGGCGCCGCCTATCTCGCTGTCGGCCTGTTCCAGAGCTCGCGGGGCGACAATCAGATCGTCGCGCTGATCCTGTCGGCGCTGATCTGCGGTGCGTTCTACATGGTGGGCCATCCGCTCCTGACGGAACTCTTCAGCAGCGCCGTCGCCGATGTCCTCCGCAGCATTGGCGCGGGGGCGCGCTTCGAATCCATCACCCGGGGCGTGCTCGACTTCCGCGACCTGTGGTTCTACGCCTCGCTCACCGCCCTTCTGCTGGCGCTCAACGTCATGGTGGTGGAAGCGCGGGGCTGGGCGCGGGAGCGGGACGGCGCGTCCGTCCAGACGCGGCAGCGGCACCGAACCCGCTATGCCGTCGTTGGCCTGCTGTCCGCCAATCTCCTCGTCTCCAACGTGTGGGTGCATGACATCGCCTTCCTGCGCTGGGACGTGACCGAGGGCAGCCAGTACTCCATCTCCGACGCCACCCGCAGCTATCTGCGGCAACTGCGGGAGCCGCTCCTGATTCGCGGCTACTTCAGCGGGAAGACGCATCCGCTGCTGGCGCCGCTGGCGCCGCAGCTCAAGGACCTGCTCAGGGAATACGAGCTGGTCGGCGGCGGTCAGGTGCGGCTCGAACTGATCGATCCGGCGGACGACCCGGAGAAGGAGGACGAGGCCAACACCAAGTACGGCATCCGTCCGGTGCCGTTTCAGGTGGCAGACCGCTATCAGGCGAGCCTCGTCAACTCCTACTTCGACGTGCTCGTGCAGTACGGCGACGAATACGAGGTGCTCGGCTTTCGCGAGCTGATCGATGTCAAGGTGCGGGGCGAGGCCGGCCTCGACGTGCAGCTCCGCAATCCCGAATACGACATCACCCGCAGCGTCAAGAAGGTGCTGTTTGGCTTTCAGGGCGGCGGCAGCGTGTTCGACAGCGTGACGGACGACGTCACCTTCACCGGCTACCTCTCGCCGTCGGAACGCCTGCCGGAGGCGCTTGCCAGCCTGCGGGTGGATCTCGATGCCGTGCTCGAGGAGCTTCAGGCCGAGTCGGACGGCAAGCTGGCCGTGCAGATGGTGGACCCAGACGCCGGCGACGGCTCGGTTGCGCTGCAGATCGCCGAGGGCTACGGCTTCCGGCCCATGGCGGCGAGCCTGTTCGACGCCAACACCTTCTACTTCTACCTCACCCTCTCCGATGGCGAGACGGTGGTGCAGATGCCCCTTCCCGAGTCGTTCGATGCGGAGGGCCTCAGGCGCGGCATCGAGGAGGGGCTCAAGCGCTTTGCCGCTGGCCTGCTGAAGACGGTTGCGCTCTCCGCCCCGGAAGCGCCGCCGCCGTACATGGCGCAGCAGATGCCTGAGCCGCCGGGGAATCAGTACGCATCCCTGCGCGACGCGCTCGGTGCGGACTTCGATCTGGAGTCGGCGAGCCTGGCCGGCGGCGAGCCTCCGGCGGCGGCGGAAGTGCTGTTCGTGATGGATCCGAAGTCGCTGGACGAGCGCTCGGTCTTTGCCATCGACCAGTTCCTGATGCGCGGCGGCACAGTGGTGCTGGCGGCATCGAGCTTCAACGCCACCTACGCCCAGGATTCGCTCTACGCGACACCGAACAACACAGGGCTGGATGACTGGCTGGCGCACCACGGACTCACCCTCGACAAGTCGTTCGTGATGGACCCGCAAAACGCCGCCTTCCCGCTGCCGGTGATCCGCGAAGTGGGCGGCTTCCGCTTTCAGGACGTGCGGATGCAGGACTACCCGTACTTCGTGGACGTGCGTGGCGAGGGGCTTGACGCTGACAACGCCATCACGTCGGGCGTTCCGCAGCTGACCATGACGTGGGCATCGCCGGTGGATGTGGACGAGGAGGCCAATGCCGAGCGCGCGGTGACGACGCTGGTGCGAAGCTCGGCGGCAAGCTGGCGTTCCACGGACACCGACATCATGCCGCAGCTCGATCTTGGTGGAGAGGTCACCTACGCGCCGGTTGACGAGGTGGGCAGCAACGCCCTCGCGGTGTTGGTGGAAGGGCGGTTCGACTCCTTCTTCGAGGAATCGCCAATGTTCGAGGAGGCGCGGGACGCGGCGGCCGAGGATGCGGACGACGCCGGGAGCGAGGACGAGAGCGCCGATGTCGAAGAGTTGGACGACCTTGCCGGCGTCACCGGCGACGAAGAAACGGAACTCGGCGAGGAGGGCGAGGCTGCGAAAGCCGACGGCATCGGCGAAATCGGCGCGGTGATCGAGCGCTCGCCGGAATCGGCGCGGCTCGTCCTGATCGGCTCCAGCACCTTTGTTTCCGATCAGAACATCCGCCTGATCGGTTCCGCCGACGGCACCATCTATGCCAATTCGGTCCAGATGTTGGCGAACGTGGCGGATTGGGCGGTGGAGGATCAGTCCCTGCTCTCCATCCGCAGTCGCGGCCACTTCAACCGCACCCTGCCGCCCATGGACGAAGACGATCAGCGCACATGGGAATACGTCAACTACCTGCTGGCGTTGATCGGCGTTGGCGTGGTGTTCCTCATCGCCAGACAGCGGCGGCAGGCGGCGCGAAGACGGTTTGTGGATTGGCTCACGGACGCTGGCGCCAACGCAGGGGAGGCAGCATGAAAACCAAACTCACTCCCGCCATCCTCGGCGCGATCCTGTCCGGGCAACTCTTGATCGTGGCGGTTCTCCTGGCGGCGCAGGCTGGCGGCGTTCGGGAACCGGAACCGTTCCTCTCCTTCGACGCGGGTGCAGCGGACACGGTGGAGGTGAGCAACGAGGATGGCATCGTTCGCCTTGCTCGGGAGGGTGAGCAGTGGACCCTCGAAGGGGGGCTGCCGGCGGACGAATCCAAGGTAACCGAGATGCTGGACAAGCTCGCGGACGCGGCCGGCGGCTGGCCCGTGGCCACGAGCGCCTCCACCGCGGAACGCTTCGAGGTGACCGAAGACAGCCACCAGCGCCGCATCCGCATCGCCGCTGGCGACGACGACCTTGCCGACATCTTCCTCGGCACGTCACCCGGCTACCGCAGGGTTCATGCCCGTCATGCCGACGGCGGCGATGTCCATGCCATCGACTTCTCCAACTACGAAGCCGGCGTGAAGTCCGGCGACTGGCTGGAGCGTTCCCTCCTGCGCCCCGAAGGCACGCTCTCGCGCATCGAGCGCACCGGCGAGGAAGGCTTCGTCCTCACGCGCGCAGACGAGGATGTCTGGGAAGCCGGCGACACTGCCCTGGACGCGTACGAGGTGCGGACCTTCGTCGGCAGGTTCACGGGCCTCAGCGTCACCGGCACCAGCGACGCCGAACTGCCCGAGGAGGCAACCGCCACCTTCCACCTCACCGACGACGACGGAATGCAGGAACTCACCCTCTACCAGCAAGACGACGACTACATAGCCACCTCAAGCCGCATCGCCGGCCGCTTCGAGGTCGCGTCCTACATCGCCGAACGCATGAACGTGACGCTTGCAGACCTCATGCCGGAATCGGAAGAGGCGGCGGGCTCGGAAGAACCGACTGATTCGGACGACCCGCAACCGGAGGAGGATCACCCGGACGAATGAGAGGCCCGTTGCTTGACCGGCCCTTGCGGCGCGAGCGGCGCGACCTGTCCCCCCACCGAAAAGCCCTGTGCCTTTCCGACTCTTTCCGGAGGGGGCCACGACCTCGACCAAGGTTCCTCTTCAGGCGAGACAGGCTTTGGGGCGAGGGCATCCTGCCCCGCTGCACCCCAGGCGCGTCATTGTGAGTGCCGCATGGGGCCTTGACGCATCCGGGCAGCGTCTCGCCTTGAACTTGCCTGACGTGGCGCACGGCCGTTCGCAGCCGGCGACTGCGTCGGCCTGCCGGGACCCTCCGGGGGGAGGAGTCCCTCGGGGGGAGGGCGTCGCGCCGTCAGGCGCGTCCTCCCTGCGCATGCCGCGATGCCCTGCGCATGCCGCGATGCCCTGCGCGCCTTGCGGCGCGATGGAGGGCGGGACGCCCTCCCCCCGAGGAACTCCCCCGAGGGACGCCCTCCCCGGGGGACGCCCTCCCCTCCGGGGGACGGCGCCAGGCACGGCACGAGCCAAGGCGAGACGCTACTCGCATCCGAGCTCGCGTTGTTGCCAGCGCGCGGGGGAGTAAGGTGGAACGCTCGTGCGCTTCCAGAGGGTAGGAAGATGAAGGCCGTGCGAACTCTTGCAGCGGCGCTGGTCGCCACGGCAACGGCTGTTCCCGCAATGTCCGGAGAGGCGCGCCAGGCGGTTGAGCGCGTTCCGGCGGAGGTCATCCGGGAGACGCGGGGCGCCATCACCATGGGCGAGATGCACTATTTCGAAGGGGAGTACGACGAGGCGCTGCCCCACCTCACGGTGGCGGCGGAACGGGGCTTCAAGGAAGCCCAGTCGCAGCTGGGCTCGATCTACCTGAACGGCCTCGGCAGCACCGAAAAGGACATCGTTCAGGCCATCGGCTGGCTCGGCGTTGCCGCTTCGGGCGATAGCCGCCCCGCACTCATCGAACTCTACGAGGACGTCATGGCCAACGTCCCGGAACAGCACCACGCCACGCTGAGCCAGGTGGTGGAACAGTTCAGGGCTGCCTACGACGGCAGCCGAACCCGCGTTCGCTGCACCTTCGATCGCGGCGAAGGCGTCGGTCGCGATGCCCTCGATTGCCGCTTCATCGACGCCGCGCACTATGCGGAGTTCAGCAGGAACTGACCGCCGCCGACGCAAAGGTGGGCACGATGGAAAATCCCGCCTAATCCCGCCTAATCCCGCCTAATCCCGCCTAATCCCGCCTATAAAGAGTGATCCCGGCAGGCAAATCGACGCAGTCGCCGGTTGCGAACGGCCATGCGCCACGTTGGGCAAATTCAAAGTGAGACACTGCCCTCCAACTGCCCTCCAACTGCTCACCCTTGCATCTTGCATTTGGGTGCGTGGCGCATAATAGTTTGTGCGGCCGGAGCCAGCCGTGGCAAACTAGCCACTGCGGGCCTCGTGAAGAACAGCCAACAGGTTACGGAGGAGGGTAGGCACATTGGCCAATGGACACGCAATTGCGGTCATCGCGGTGCCTTTTTTCGATCTCTTGGATCGCGAGGTTGCGGGGCTCGTCACCGCAGTCAACGCTGCCGACAGCGAGCGTGGCGTCGCCACGGCGATGGAGGATTGCCGCCGACGGCTGGCAGGAGGCGTGGATGCCTTCGTGCGCGCGCTCCCGGCGGCGATCCGCAACGACCCCAACCAGTCCCGCGCCGCCGCCTACGCCTTGGTGGGGCTGGCGGACGAGCGAATGCTGCACTACCCGTCGGGGGGGCTCGAACGCTGGCGCGACCGCCTGCTGGAGTTCGACCTCTACGGTTCCGCGCTTGCCGGGCAGGAGATCGTCCGCGCGTCGCAGCTCGCGGCCCAGGGCACCGCGCAGGACGAGCTCGGCGTGCTCTATCTTGCGCTGTTGCGGGAGGGGTTCGAGGGTTCCCTGCGTGGCGACACGCACGGCTTGAACTCCCTCGCATCCTCCCTGGAGGAGGCAGTGGGGGTTACGCGCAACCCGACCACGGAACTGCTCGGCGAGGGCGGGCCCAAGCGCACCGGCGTCGCGCCGGTGCCGTTCGCCATCGCCGGCATTGCGCTCTGGCTGCTGGCCGGCTTCGGCATCTGGCTGACGCTGCCCGCCGCCGAGCTGCGCGAAGCCGGCCGCCTGACGGAAGGCATCAGCATCGGCATGCCGGCCCGGCAGGCAGACTCCGACACCCTCAGGCCACTGGCCGACATGTCCGCCCCAGACAGCGGTGCGGATGACGAAGTCGAAGGATCGAGCATCAACCCATGAGTGACTTCCTTTCCCGCGCAAGCGGTTTCGTGCTGCAGCTTCTCGGCGGCGGCACCATGGAAATCGTCCTGCTCATCGTGCTCGCGATCATCGCGCTGGTGCTCCTGGTGCTGGCTGTCTGGCTGCTCTGGAAGCTGCTGGGCCTGCTCGGCAAGGGCGTCCTGTGGGCCGCCTCGCGCGGCAGCGGCGCCTGGCGCGAACGCTCGAAGACGCGTGCCGAGGCACGCGCCACCGCGCCGCCGGGAGTTTCCACCGGCTGGAGCGCGACCGGGCGGCTGAGCCTGCGGAAGGCATTGATGGAAGCGCGCCGGCTCACGGACGGCGACGCGCTGCGGATCGTCGTCGTGGACGGCGACGGCGGCGGCAACCTCTGCCGCAGTCTTGGCCTCTCGCCGCCGGGCGCCGGCGCCATCCGCCTCGCGGCCGGCGGCGACGTCGTGCTGATCGACGCTTCGTCCGCCACTCGGCGCGACTTCCGGCGCCTCGCCGGAGCGCTTCCCTGGCGCCGTCCGCTGGACGCCATCGCCGTGCTGGTGGACGCCGAGGGCATCCCCCGCGAGGCGATTTCCCGGGCCGCCGCGCTGGCGCGCGCGATCGGCATGCGGGTGGCAGTGCATTTCGTGCTGCCGAGCGCCAGCAAGGCGGCGGCCTGGCGCATCATCGACGCCAACAGCGGCGATGCCGGGCAGGTGACGGCAGACCTCGGCGGCGACACCGTGCGGCAGTGGCTCGGCGGCGGTTCGCGCGAGGGGCTTGACCGTCTCGCGCTGGCGCAGTCGGGAGGCCTGCCGGCGGCGCTCGACAGGGCCCGCTCGGTGGCGCCGTCGGCCGTGCTCGACGTGGCGTCGCTCAGCTTCGGCGGCGCCGGGCTGCGCGGCGCCGCGGCGCAGACTGCGGAGCGCACCCGTCCGGCGGCGGCGCCTGGCCTGTGGACCTGGGCTTCGCTGGGGGTGTTCATCGTCGGCGCGGCGCTGGCGGCGCTGGCCGCCACGGTGTCCGTGGACCGCGCCATGCAGCTGCGCGCGGCGGTGCAGGCGGCGGGTCGCGAGGCGGCTGTGCCCTGGTCGGTGGAGGGGGTGCCGACGGTGCCGAGCGCCGGCCGCATGCGGCACATCGCCGATGTCGCCCGCCGGCTGTCCGACGTCTCCGGCTTTTCCCCGCTGACGCCGGCCGCGCCGCTGGTGCCGAACTCCGGCGCGCCGCGCGAACTGGCGTCAGGTTTCCTGGAGAGCTATCTCCTGCGCCCGCTGGCGGCGGCGCTGGAGGTTGACGCCGCGCGTCGGCTCGAGCCTCGCGACGAGCCCCAGGGGTGGATCAACGACGCGCGCGTGGTCGGGCAATGGGTCACCGCCTGGGAGGGGCTTTCGGACGATCCCCGCGAAGTGGACCTGCGGACCTTGCTGGCAGACGCCTTTGGCGGCACGCCCATGTCGTGGCCAGACGGCCTCGACGAGGCGCTGCACGATGTCGGCACGATCCCTCCGCGTCCCGGCGCCGGCGGCCTCGACGTGGACGGCATCACCGAGTATGCGCGCGCGAGCTTCATGGGCACCATGCAGCGCTGGGCCGACAGCGTGTACACCAACGGCCCGGTGGCCACTGCCGCGCGCAGGGCCAGCGACCGCAGCGCCACGTGGCGAGACCAGCATGCGGCGCTCCTGGAGTTGCGCACGGCGCTGCAGGATCCGTCGCAGCAGTGGCTGACGGCGGCGGAGGATCGCCCCGACCATGCCTTCGAGCTGCGCGTGCTGGGACAGACAGTCGGTCTCGTGCTGGTCGGTCAGGTGGCGGTGATCGAGGCGAAGGCCGCAATCAGCCGCATACGCATCGAGGCGCGCGATGCCGCCGAGTACTTCATCCTTCCGTCCATCGGCCCCCTGATGGCCCGCGCCGGCGAGGGCGGCGGCCCGTCGCTGGTGATGAGCGCCGGCGCGTCCGCATGGCTGGGCTTTCTGGACCGGGTGGCCAACGCCGGCTTCGGCGAAGTGCCGGCGGCCAGCGTGACGCCGCCGATCGGCCCCGTGCTGCTGGACGTGGGCGCCGTGGCCGAGACGCGCCGCCGACTGCAGGTGTTCGACCAGTTCTCCTCCAACCTGCCGGCGGAGCTGCCGCCGGCGGTGGCGCAGGACCTCGTGCGCCAGCTGGCGGCGGAACTCACCATCGGCGCCGCCGCCGACGTGGAGAATGCGCTGCGCCTGGAAAACGACCTCGGCACGCCGGTCACGCGCGCCGAGCGGCGGTCGCGCATGGCGCCGTCGCTCGGCCATCTGGTCGAGATCGAGGGATGGCTGCGCCAGCGCCAGGCCAACGCCGAAGCCGATCGGGTGACGGCTGCGCGGGCGCGGGTTGCCGGCACGGTGCTGGCGGCAGCCGCAAGCGTCCTCGCCGACGAGGATCCGGTGGGCGTGCCATTCGATCCGACGGTGGACGGCGATGCGCTGGTGCGGCGTTTCGATCGCGGGCTTTCGCGCGTGCGCACGATCCACGAGCAGTTCGCGGCGCCGTTCATCGAGGCGGCGCGAGAGGGCGACTCTTGGGCCGCGGTGGACTGGCGCCGCATGGCGGAGGACATCGAGGCGCATGCCCGGGGCAACGCGGATTCGGCACTCAGCATCATCGAGGGAACGATGCGCGCCTTCGCGGACGATCCGGAGGCCGCATGCGAGGCGCCGCGCGCGGCAGGGTTCGCGGCGCGCAGCGACTATCTGTCGCGCTCGGTGACGCGGCTGATGGGCACCATGGATCGCGTCTGCGGCGAACGCCGCGATGGTGCGGCAAGGGACGTGTACGACCGAATTGCCAGCTATTTCGAGGCGCGCGTGGCGTGGCAGTGGCCCTACGCGAACGATCGCCTCGCGCCGGAACTCGGTGCGAGCACGCTGAGCGCCTTCCTGGCGGAACTGGCGCCGTTCGGCGAACTGGCGACGGTCGTGGACGAGCCGCTGGTGAGCGTGTTCGGCGAGAGCCTCCAGTTCTGGACCCTGGACGACAACGGCGCCGCCACGGTGCGGTTCCGCCTCGACTGGCGCACGCGCCCGGAGGACGAGCGGCTGGCGGAGAACGTCGCCGAGATCGTGGTGGTCGGCGCCGACGCCGACGCCTCGGGGGTGCGCACCTGGAACTACGGCACGCCGTTCGAGGTGCGGCTGCGGCTGGCGGACAACTCGGCCTGGCGGTTCCTGCGCGGCGAGGTGGAAGTCGAGGACTGGCTCATCGATTACGACGGCAACGGTGGCCTGCTGCGCTTCCTCGACGGCGTGGGCGGAGGCGGCGCGGTGACCGTGGAGGCCGAGGTCGTGGACGGCTTTGGCGACCGGGAGCTTCTTCGGTTGACGGGTCGGATCAGCCGCGGCGACGGCGCTCCCCTGCAGGCGCCGGCCTTCGCCGTGCCGCCGGGGAATGCGCAGGCGAGCCGGTGACATGCCCTGGCCGCCGTCGCGATCCGGCTCGGGTCGCAAGGATGAGGAGTTGTGACGTGAAGGAACACGCGGAAGGAAAGCGCGACGGGCGCGACAGGGTGGGCGCGAAGGAGAGGCGGGGCACGGCCGCGCTGGCGCTGGCCGTTGCGCTGGCCCTGTTCGGCGCGGCGCCGGCCAGCGGACAAACAACCCCCGTCGCGGCGTTCGCCTCCTCCACGTCGAGCGTTGACGAGGGCACGGCGACGGCGACGGTGACTGTGAACCTGTCGCCCGCACCGACTGGCAACATCACCTTGAACTTCATGCTGGGCGCCGCTGGTACCGCGACCCGGAATGTCAGCACGACCTCTATACCGACTGCGGGCGCCGACTTCGCTGTCGAACTGACGGCCGCCACGAGCGTGGCGAGCGCCGACATAACGGTGACGATCACGGACGACGATCGCGACGAGCCCAACGAAACGGTGATCCTGACGCTGGTGGACGGGACGGGCTACATCGTCGGGTTTCCGTTCACCCACACCCTGACGATCACGGACGATGACGAGCCGGAGGCGTCGTTCGCCGCCGCCGCCTCGTCCCACGGCGAGAGCGACGGGACGGCGATGGTGACGGTCAGTTTCGACCCGGTGCCCCATGAGGAAATCACGCTGGCCTACACCTTGGGCGGCACCGCGAGGGAGAACACGGACTACACGGCGGCCGGCACGGTGACAGTGCCGGCAGAGGCAAGCACAGTCGACATTGCCGTGATGGTGACTGCCGACGACGAGGAGGAGCCCGACGAGACGGTGATCCTGACGCTGGCGAGCGGGATGGGCTATGCCGTCGGGACGGCGTCGATGCACACCCTGACGATCGAGGATGACGACTCCCTGGTTGCATCCTTCGCTGCCGCCACCTCGGCCTACAGCGAGAAAGCCGGGGCGGTGGACGTGATGGTGTCCCTCTCGGCTGCGGCGCCGTCTGGCGGCACCGTGGTGAGCTATACGGTCGGGGGCTCGGCCGATCCGGGAGACCACGATGCGTCATCGGGTACCGTTACGGTGGCCGGGGGCGCTACCCAGGCCCCAATTGTCGTGACGATCGTGGACGATACCACCCCGGAGGGCACCCTGCCCGAGACGGTGATCCTGACGCTGACGGAAGGGTCGGACTACACCGTCGGGACGCAGTCCACCCACACCCTGACGATCGAGGATGACGACCCGATCTCGGCGTCTTTTGCCGTTTTGACCTCAAGCTCACATCCCGAGAACACCGGGACGGTGGACGTGGTGGTGGACTTCTCGCCTGCGGTGCCGCCTGGCGGCGTCACGCTGAGCTACAGTCTGAGGGGCACGGCGGCCAGGGGCGACGACTTCAGCGCGCCAACGGTGAAGGCGGGTGTGGGCGTGAGCAGCGTGAATATTCCGGTGATGATCACGGACGACACAGAGGATGAACCCGACGAGACCGTGATCCTGACGCTGGAGCCCGGGACGGGCTACAGCGTCGGGGCGCAGTCCACCTACACCCTGACGATCACGGACGACGACGTGCCGGAGGCGTCGTTCGACGCCGACACCTCGTCCCACGGCGAGAGCGACGGGACGGCGATGGTGAGGGTCAATTTCGACCGGGTGCCCCATGAGGGAATCACGCTGGCCTACACCTTGGACGGCGACGCGACGGAGGACACGGACTACACGGCGGTCGGCACGGTGACGGTGGCTGGCGGCAGCTCGTCTGTCAACATCCCGGTGACGATCATCGACGACGAAGCCCACGAGAAAGACGAAACGGTGATTCTGACGCTGACGGGCGGGACGGGCTACACCGTCGACGTCGGTGCGACGCCCCCCACCCACACCCACACCCTGACGATCCAGGCCAACGACCTGCCAGAGGCGTCGTTCAAGGCCCGCGCATCGCGCATCTCGGAGAATGCCGGCACGGTGAACGTGGTGGTAAACGTCGATCCGCCGCCGCTTGACAGCATCACGCTGATGCTGATGTACTCGGTGACCGGCAGCGCGACTAGCGCCGATGACTACAGCATGCTGACGGGCACGGTGACGGTGGCTGGCGGCATCTCGTCTGTCAACATCCCGGTGACGATCACGGACGACGACGTCGACGAGTCTCATGAGACGGTGGTTCTGACACTGACGGTCGCCGGCAGAGACTACAAGCTCGGCACAAGGCGGGTGCATACCCTGACGATTCGCGACAACGACGTGGATTCATGCGCTCTCGGCGAAGACGCGACGCAGGGCAATCTGCTGCCGACGGCGGACGCGCATGGCGCCGGCGGGGCCACGCTCGAAGACGACGAGGAGCTGCTGGACGGCGAGGTGCTGCTGAAGGTCCACGCCCCCGAGTGCAAAGAAGACGTGCAGTCCTACGAGTTCCGATTCGGCGCGTTCTCGGAGTATCCGTCCGGCTTTTCCGAGCAAGTGCCCCGCTGGAGCGAGTTGACCTGCGACGGGGTCGTCAACGGCGTGCCCGCAGTCTGCCAGTACAAGCTGATGGGTTTGTCCTATCGGGGCTACCGGGTGGAGGTGCGTGCGGTCTATCCGGCGGGCAGCAGCAACCCCATCGTGCCAACCTACTATGACGGCGACGGCGGCATCGACGGCGTTTCCGTGCTGCCGAAGACCTCCGCTCCCGGCTCGCCGTCCAACTTCGAGGTGACTGCTGGAGATGAAACGTTGTTTCTCGCCTGGATGCCGCCGGCCAAAGACGGCGGTGCGCGGATCGTCCGCTACGACTACTACTACGACAAGGATGCTGCGACATCCTGCGCTGAGATTTCGGAGAGCGATGCCGGCTGGGCAGACGCCCGCGTGAACCTGGCGCCGCTGGCTCCGGACTATCGGGCTGTCGCGGCCGGGCTGGACAACGATGCAGACTACCGTCTCTGCGTTCGTGCCGTAAACCAGGCCGGGAAGATCACCGGGGCCGCATACGCCGCATACGCAAGGGGAACGCCGCTCGGGGTTCCGCGTGCCCCGTCACGGCTCCTGGTCGCCGTGCGCGATCGCGGTGTGCGTCTGACCTGGGCGTGCGTCGCCGCCAATCCCGACGCGGACGGGGCGTTCACCGAAGACTACGAGTACCGCTGGACGTCGCGTGCACAATCGAGTGAATCGAGTGTCGTCTGGCGCCGGGCCGGAGGCACGTGCAGTGCGGACGGCGAAATGGTCGAGGACATAACGGGCCTCGCCAACGGCACGGAGTACCGCTTCGAGGTGCGCGCCCGCAACGATTCCGGGCCCGGCGCCCCGATTGTGGTGGCTGCGACCCCTGGACCGGCCCCCAGCGAACCGGCGAACCTGCAGGCGGAGCAGGCCGGCGACACCGTGACGTTGACGTGGAACGAGCCGGCGGACGGCGGGCGCGCGATCGTCCGCTATGAATGCGAGTACCGGTGCGAGGTCCCGGTCCTGTCGGGCAGCCAGTGCCCGGCGGCAGCCGGCACTTGGACCAGCTGTCCCAGACAGCCTGCGCTGCAGACGAGCGCGGCGATCCCGAATCTCAGCGCCGGCCAGCGCTACGGATTCCGCGTGCGCGCCTGCAACCTGAGCGCGGCCGTTTGCCCGGAAGACATCGACGCCGGCGGCGACGGCACCAGCGCCTGGGCCGTCGCCGATGTGCTCATCGGCGTTGTGCCGGCGGCGCCCGTGCTCACGGTCGATGTGGACGACCGCGAGGTGACCGTGGCGTGGGATGCGGTGGCGAGCCTGGGCGGCGCGGTGCTGAGCTACGAATACCGCTTCGGCGCCGACCCGACGGATCTCGGAACGTGGCGGGTCGTTTCCGGCGGGGGCAGCGCCCGCAGCCTCGTGGCATCCGGGCTCGCGAACGGAACCGAATATACCTTCGAGGTGCGCGCCACCAACGCCTTCGGCACGGGGGCGGCAGGAATGGCAACGGCCACGCCCGTTGCCGGCGAAGCCAGGGTAACGCTCACGGCGACCGGCGGCGAGCGTGAGGTGGTGTTGACCTGGGCGCCGGCGACAGACCCCGCGAGCATCCTGTCCTACGACTACCGTTGGGGACGCCCCGGTTCGCTCGGCCAATGGCAGTCGGCCGCGCGCGCGACCACCGTCACGGTGAGCGATCTCGGAACCGGCGTCGACTACGTCTTCGAGGTGCGCGCCCGCACCGCTGCGGGGCCGGGCGAGGTGTCGAGGGCGGCGGCGCGCGCGCTCGAACCCGGAGCGTCGGGCCTTCCCGGCCGGCCCGTAGGGCTGACGGTGGCGACGGCGCGGGACCGCCAGGTCGAACTGCGCTGGCAGGCGCCGCCGCCCGGCGCGTTCCCGCTGTCGGGATACGAGTACCGCTGGGGCGTGGCTGGCCAGGACGGCACGACGTTCGGCCAATGGCAGAGCCTGGCGCCGGTGCTCGGGATATCGGTGTCGGTGCCTGCCAACGGCGTGGCCTATTCGTTCGAGGTGCGGGCGGTGAACCAGAGCGGCGCGGGGCCGGCGGCGACGGTGAGCGCCACCGCCGCTGGCGGCACTTCCGCGCCGCTGTCGCTCGTGGCCGCCGCCGGCGACGGCGAGGTCCGCCTGACGTGGCAGGCGTCGGCGGACGGCGGCGAGGGGGGCCTCGTGACCTACGCCTACCGATATCGTGCCGCTGGCGTGCGCTTCGGGGACTGGATTGACGCCGGCACGGAGCCGTCGGTGGTGGTGGCGGGGCTGGCCAACGGCATCACCTACGGCTTCGAGGTGCGGGCCCAGACGGAGGCCGGCAGCGGCCTGGCGGCGACCGCGGTGGCAACTCCAGCCGATGCGCCGGCGGTGCCGAGCGTGCCTCGGGGGTTTGCCGCCGAAACCCTTGCGAACGGCGCCGTCGGCCTCGCATGGCGGGCACCGTCGTCCGACGGCGGCCTGCCGATCGTGCGCTACGAGCTTCGCTGGCGCGTCGGCGAGGGCGACTTCGGCGCCTGGTCCGGCGCCGGCGGCGTCACCACGGAGAGAAGCCTCGACGGTCTCGTGCTGGGCCAGCCGCACACCTTCGAGGTGCGAGCCGTGAATGCCGTGGGCGCCGGCGATGCGGCCAGTGCGACCGTGCGCCCTGCGACGCCCCCGGCGGTGCCCGGGAGGCTGGCGGCGGAAGCGGCCCAGGGCGCCGTTGCCCTGAGCTGGATTGCGCCGGAGGACGACGGCGGCAGCGCCGTGGTGCGCTACGAGTATCGCTTCGCCGCCAGCGCGGCGCCGTTTGGCCAGTGGAGGGACGCCGGCGCCGCGCTGGCGGTCACCGTTTCCGCGCTCGACAACGGCGTCGAGCATGTCTTCGAGGTGCGCGCCGTGAACGACCTCGGCGCCGGCGCCGCCGCCCGGGTCACGGCGACGCCGGCGGCGCGTCCGGGCACGGTTGCGCTCAGCGGCTTCGGTCGCGACGCCGCCGTGCTGCTGCGCTGGCAGGCGCCCCAGGACGATGGCGGCTCGGCGGTGGTGCGCTACGAGGTTCGCCATCGCACAACGGGCGGCGAGTTCGTCGAGTGGGCCGTGGCCGGACTGGATCTCGAAAGATCGATCGGCGGACTCTCCAACGACGTCGAGCATGTCTTCGAGGTGCGTGCCGTGAACGGCGCCGGCGCCGGCGCCGCAGCGACGGTGCGGGCGACGCCGCGCGCCGACAGCGTGCCGGTGGCGCCCGCGCTTTCGGCGCTTGCCGAGGCGCGCAGTGTGAGACTGGTCTGGGAGGCGCCGGCGGACGATGGCGGCGCCCCCATCCGGCGCTACGAATACCGCTGGCAGCCGGCCGGGGACGCGTTCGGGCAGTGGTTCTCAGTGGGGCTCGACGCCTCCGTTACCGTTGAGGAACTGATCAACGGCATTGAGTACGTCTTCGAGGTTCGCGCGGTCAACGACCTCGGCGCCGGCGAGGCGGACAGCGCGAGCGCGACCCCGGCCGACGTTCCCTCGGCCCCGTCTCTGGCGCTGCTCGTCGGCGCCGGCGAAGTCGATCTGTCCTGGGGGGCGCCCAGCGACGACGGCGGCCTCGCCGTGCTGCGCTACGAATACCGCTGGGGCCAGGAGGGCGCCGACGCCGGGGCGTGGACCGATGCCGGCCTCGACACCGCCGCGACCGTGCGCGAGCTCGTCAACGGCCGCACCTATGCGTTTGCGGTGCGCGCAGTGAACGAGCGTGGCGCAGGGGAGGAGGGGACCGCCACCGCGACGCCGACCCCGGGGGTGGAGGAGGACGTGCTCCTGCGGGCATGGCTGGCGCGCTTCGGCCGCGTCGCCGGCGGCCATGTGGTCGGCGCGGTGGATGCACGCATGCACCTGGCGGAGGATGCGGGCGGGGCGGCGGCGCCCGAGGGCGATGTCCGTCGGCCGCGGGCGCCGCCGAGGCGGACGAGCCCGGAGTCTCGGCAGCGCGAAGGCGGCCGTGTCCGCCATCGGGGCGGCACCGGCGGCCGGGTGGCGACGATCGGCTGGGGCAGCTTCCAGCCCTCGGCGGTGGCGTGGGCCGCGGCTTCGGCCGGCGCCCTGCCGGACCGGATCATGTCGCTGTCGGCGGCCGCGGCGGGGGGCGGGAGCTGGACCGCATGGGGTCGGCTCGCCGCGTCCAGGTTCGCCGGCGAGCAGCCCCGGCTCGCCATCGACGGCGCCGTGGTCACGGTCACGGGCGGCGCCGACTACTCGCAGGGGGCATTGCTGGCGGGAATCGCCCTGTCCCACAGCCTGGGCCGGGGCGACTTTGGGCTGCTGGCGACGGAAGAGTATCCGGCGCGGGCAGGCGACGAGGTGGAAAGCACCCTCACCGGGGCGTATCCCTATGTCCGGGTCGAACGCGGACCGTTCACCGGCTGGGGCATGTTCGGCAGGGGCGCCGGCAGCGTCACCCTGTTCGGCGCCGGTGGCGAGCGCTCGCATGACATCGGCGGTTCGCTCGGGGCTTTCGGCGCCAGGGGCACGCTGGCGTCGATCGGCGGGCTGCAGCTTGCCGTCAAGTCGGACGCGTTTCTCGCCAGCCTCGACACCGACACCGAAGTGACGTCGGCGACAGCGAACCGGTTTCGGCTTCTCGTCGAGGCATCTCGCGCGCTGCGCACGGATGCCGGGGCGGTGGTGTCCGCGGTCAGCGAGCTTGGCTGGCGCCTGGATGGCGGCGCGGCGGAAAAAGGCGGCGGAATGGAATTCGGCGCCGGCTTCGACTACGGCGGCCGGCGCGTGGATCTCGCCGCCAGGGCGCGCGGCCTGGTCCTGCACGGCGAGTCGGCGCTGCGGGAATGGGGCGGCGTGGTGTCGGTGGCGGTCAAGGCGCGCCCTTCGGGTCGCGGCCTGTCGTTGCGGCTGAGTCCGGGCTGGGGCGTGGCCGCGAGCGGCGCCGAGCGGCTTTGGGCGGACGGCGTGGACGGTCGGAGGGGCGACGCCGGGCGCCGCGACGTCGGCCCGCACCTGGCGGCAGAGCTTGCCTTCGCCGCGGACGTGCTTCGCGGCCGTTCCCTGGCGACTCCGTACGTCGGCCTCGATGCGAGTCGCGCGGGCGAGCGCTGGCGCGTCGGCTGGCGCATTGCGGGCCGGACGCTGCGCGTCGAGGTCGAGGCACGCCGCAGGGCCACGGCCGGCGACCTCCGGGACGCGTTCCTGGTCCGGCTGTCGCTGCAGCCGTGGTCCGGCCGGGAGTCCTGGCGTTGAAGCGCCGGGCGTGGGGCCCCTTCGGGCGTCGAGGCCATTGGCTGGTGGCGGTCGCTGCGACGTTGCTGGCGACGGCGGTGCATGGACATGATGATGGAAATAATGATAGCAGTCACACGCCAACGTGCTATGTCCTCTTTGACGGCCCGAAGGACACCAGGCAGGATCTCAGCTCTGGCCAGGACCGGGTGCCCCGGATTCCCGATAGTGATGCCTCGGTTGCAGGCCCAGACGGCAGCGGAATAGAGCTGTCCGCGGCGTGGACAGGAGGCGACTCGCTGACCGGGCTTGAAGTCTTTTGGACTCCCTCGACTTTCAGACTCGTGGGCTCGCAAATCGTGAGCCAGGAGCGCAGTATGCTGGGAGCAAATAGACTTGTTGATCCAGGGCTAATGGACTATTCTGATCCCGCCTCTGATTCCGGCAATAATAGAGGATTCGAGGGATGGACATGGTTCCGATACAACGAGTCTGACGATAGTGATACAAATCGGGCTTTTGATAGAAGTGACAGTAGGAATGGTCACAGACGTTTCGAATCAAATCGCGCCTGGGACGCGGAGTACTATCTTTTCAGTCACCCCAACGGCGTGAGTGCCGGTAGTCACGGGAGCACGGTGAGGCAATGGGCTCATCCCCGGCCGGCTTATCCGCGCGTTAACAATTCTGGCCAGCGGATTGGGAGCACCGGCGCTAGTAACACACGAAGGAGCGGTAGCTTTACGCGTGGCGAGGATCACGTTCTTTGCATGATGGCTGCGCCGGTTCGTAGTAGCAATGCATACGGGACTGGTGAATCGAACCATCCGAATTTCTTCGGAAGGGGGTATAGCGATCCCTACACGGCCGGCAACGAACCCCCGCGCATGGGGGCGTACGTCACGTATTTCTATGGCTATAGAGTTGTCTCGGGCGACGAGGCGCCTACTACTATCTCTAAAATGGTGGAGAATGGCTTCCTGTATGTCACGGAGGAAAACGAGAATTCGCTCGATGTGCAGGCACCTCGAAGCTCGGAAACGCAGCACCTCAATCTCAACTGGCAATGCGTTGTCCCGGGGGAACCGGAGGACGAGATCGAGATGATGGAGAACGATGATGCGCCGGTGGCAGAAGAAGAACTCGTCCGCAGGCGCATCCGCCCGCATACGAGCCTGTCGGCGCAGCGTGCGCGGAGGCTAGGAACCGGGGTTGATCGATGTCCGGAACTGCAGAGCAGGGGGGTGAACAGTGTGGAGTTCGAGGGCCGCCCCGGGCGCCTATACGAGGTTTTCGTGGGGGCGATGCTCGTGCCGCGCCGCGGGGCGACCGACCAAGACAACGATGGCTTGCTAGCCGCTGCCCACATGGCGTACCCGGAGGTTTATACGATGCCCTTCGACGACCATTCCGGAGAGTTCCAAAGGCACTCGGGTGCGAACGTGGTTCTTCCCGACGCGATAGATGCGGACAAGAAGGCACGGCGGAACTTGCTGCTAGCTGCCCAGGCGATCAGCGCCGGACCAACCATAGTATTTCGCGAAAATCCGGGCAGGTGTTTCAGGATAGATGCAGATATTGCGACCCACATCGTAAACCGACCAAGAAACATGAGCCTCAATCCCGAATGCAATGATATCCTGTCCCCCCCGCCCTTGGGCTCAACGCCCCCGGGCTCAATTTACAATCTACAGAGTAACGCGACTCTTTCCAGAACTGGCACGCAGAGCTCGGAGTGGGGGAAAAGTCAATTCATGGCGCTCCCGTACGGGCAGACAATCACGGGCCTCTATACCTTCGTGCCGGACGTGCCGCAAAAGCCGATCTTCCAGCTGCGCTGTGGAGATTCAGACGATGTATTCTGTGGAGACGAGGACCGTGTGTCTGGCGCTCCGGCCGGTGGCCGCGGCTTTCCGGATGTCGTGGCGCGGAACGGCGTCGGGGAGATCCAGATGAGGATTCGGCCGGAGCTCTCATATGGCCTGCCAACTGGTTACACCCTTCGGTGGACGGATCTCGCAGAAATTGATGCCGATCCGGTGGTCGAGCCCGTGACTGTCTTGCAGCCCCGCAAGGGAGCGCATGGTCTGGTGTCGCCTAAAGAGGACATATGGGCTTATGTCGAGATCGTGCTGGAGCCGGGCAAGTCGTACTCGCTGGAGGCGGTTGCGGAAAACGAACTGGGGCGCAACACGGGGTTTGCCGGCGTGCGGCGGGTGCTCGTCGCGGACCTGCCGGAAGTGGCGGAGCTGGAGGTGACGGCGCTGGGAGCGCGCCGGATCGGGGCATCGTGGGAACTCGAGTCAGACGGCGGCTCGGCGCTCGAACGCTTCGACTACCGCTATCAGGAATACAAGGAGGAAGAAACGTGCGGCGAGATGCCTAAGCTGGCCTGCAGCAGTGATGACGGTAAGGAGGCGCGCGATGCATGCATGGATTGGACCAACAACAGGGAGAGGCTCGGCGCCGAGATTGATGGGCTCAAGCGCAGCGTAATGTACCACTTCGGTGTACGTGCGGTGTCCCGCGTCGGCGACGGGACGTCGAAATGGGCATGCATTACGGTGGGCACTGTGCCGTCGCCGCCGGCGGTGTCGGCTAGGAGGAGGGCGGATTGCGACGGGGATGACCTGGGAGCGGCTCGCAGCTGTTTTGACATCCACTGGTCCCCGTCCGTTTCGGGCGGCTTCCGTGTGGAAGAATACCAGTATCTCGTTCTTCCGGAGGCCGACTTCGAAGAGCAGTTTCCGGATTTCGACGACGACCGCACGATGGGGCCGGGAGACTCCGACACGAGGTGGCAAATCGCCTGTCCGAGCACATCGCTGCCACAGCTGCCACCAGAGGAGACCCCGACGGAGCCGTGTAAATTCAGCAGGCCGGTGGAGGACCTGGATTTCTTCACATCCTACCAAGTGCTCATGCGGGCTCGCAACTCGCAGGGCTGGAGCGGCGTGGCCTTCGGCGTCGTGACGACGCTTCCCGGCGCGCCGGCGAAGCCTCGGGATCTTTCCTCCGAGGCGAGGGACGGCGAGCTGGCCCTCACCTGGATTGCTGGCGCGGACAATGGCGCGCCGATAAGCGCCTATCAGTACCGGGCACGCCCGATGGGTGCGCAGGCGTGGAGCAGCTACCGCCCCGTGCCGCCCGAATGCACCGACACCGTCGTCGGCACCGAGTGCTCGCTGGAGGTCGCGGGGCTGACCAACGGCATTGAGTACGAGGTCAAGCTCCGTGCCGTCAGCGCGGCCGGTTTCAGCGACGAGGCCGACGCCAGCGGCACGCCCCGCCTGGTGGATCTCGCCGCCGTCGTCGGCGACCTGCAGCAAGGCAGTCAGGAATGCGCGAGCTTCAAGTGCAAGGTCCCCTTCACTTGGAGCACTCCCGTGGCCGGGTGCCCCGATCGCTACGAGTACAGCTGGTCCCAGGGCGACTGGAGGAGTGTGCGCTGTAGCCAGCAGGGCACGGCGTGCCGGCGCGCGGACGATGCGGAGGAGGACTGCGAGGGCGCCGTGCCCGAGTCGCTCGATGCCGGCACCAGCCTCGTCTTCAGGGTGCGACCCGTGCAAGGGGAGCTTGTCGGCCAGGAGACCTCGGTGACGGTGGTTATCGGCGACCCGCCGCAGGCGCCGTCGTCACCCCAGGCCACCCCCGACGACGGCCGGGTAACCCTGTCCTGGAAATCGCCGGGAGGACCCGTGCAGCACTACGAGTATCGTTTCCGCGTGGCGGCTGTGGCAGGCGCGTCGATGGGAAGCTGGTCCGACTGGAACGACGCCGGGCTGGCGCTGGAGGCGGTCATTCTCGGGCTGACCAACGACAGGGCGTACGACTTCGAGGTGCGTGCCGTCAATGCCGCAGGGGAGGGCCCGGCGAACAGCTATAGGGTGAAACCTGTGGGCGGCGCGTCGCCACCGGGCGCGCCGGGCACGCCGCAGGTGACCGTGGGCGACGCGACGGTGACGCTGGTGTGGCCTGCCGCGAAGATGAGCGTGGCAGCGCCGGCCGGAGAGAACACGGCAACGTACGGCTGTCGCTACCGCGCCCGCGGGACGATCGCGTGGATGTCCTGCACCAGCGACACTGGCACGGACACGGATGTCATGGACACGGATCCCACGGACGATACGGCGACGGTGACGGTGGAGGGCCTCGTCAACGGCCTGACCTACGAGTTCGAGCTGTGGGCCAAAAGCAGCGCCGGCGACGATGCCTTGGAGAGCGAGCGCGTGCAGGCGGAAGCCACGCCGCTGGTGGCGCCGGCGGCGCCGGGAGCGCCGCAGAATCTGGTGGGAACGGCCGGCGACGGGCGCGTGACGTTGCGCTGGTCCCCCGCCCAAAGCGTTGACGGCGTGGCAGTTTCCGGCTACGAGCTGCGCTGGCGCCGGGTCGGCGGCGCATTCGGGGCCTGGACAGATGCCTGCGGCTTTGCCGCCGACCAGCGGGCGCGCTGTCGCGGCGTGGTGGAATGGACGGTGGAGTCGCTCGCCAACGGCACTCGTCTGCAGTTCGAGCTGCGGGCGCAGAAGGGCGAGGATCTGCGTGGGCCGGCGGCGGTGGTCTGGCTGACGCCGAGAGGCGTGCCGAACGCGCCGGTCGATCTGCGCCAGTCCGCCGCCGCCGGCGACCTCTCGGTGCAATGGCACCCGCCCGGCGACGGCGGCTCGCCGATCCTGCGCTACGAGTACCGCGTCCGCGTGGGCGAGGGCAGCTTCAGCGACTGGCAGGCGGTGGACGATCGCCTGGTCGAAAGCGGGGCGCGCTACACCCTGTTGCTTGCGGGCGTGCGCGACGACGCCGACTACGTGGTGGAGCTGCGGGCCGTCAGCGAGGCCGGCAACGGCGCCGTGGCCTCGGTGTCGAGACTGGCCGGCACCGTGGCGGACGACGCGCTGTCGGCCAGCGCCGGCGACCGCCAGGTGGAACTGCGCTGGCGCGAGGTCACCGGCGGAGACGTCGTGCGCTACGAGTACCGCTGCCTTCCGGAGGCGAGCGGCTGCACCGGCTGGGTGGATGCGCGCGAGCGCATGCGGCGGGAGGGCGGCCAGATCGTGGTCGCCGTGACCGGACTCCTCAACGGCACCAGCTACACCTTCGAAGTGCGGGGCGTGGACGCCCAGGGACAGCCGGGCGAGCCCGACCGCGTGCAGGCGACGCCGGCCGGCACGCCGGACGCGCCGACGCTGGTGGTGGCGCCGGGCGACGGCGAGGTGACGCTGACCTGGCAGCCGCCGGCGCAGCACGGCGGCGCCGCCGTGCTGCACTACGAGTATCGCTGGAGCGTCGCCGGAGGCCAGTTCGGCGCGTGGCAGGCACACCGCGCCAGCAGTCCCCGCATCGTCGTCGGCGGCCTCGCCAACGGCCGCGAGCACGTGTTCGCGCTGCGTGCCGTGAACCCGGCGGGGCCGGGGCTGGAGGCGCGGGCGGCGGCGACGCCGGGCGCCGCGCCCGGTGCGCCGGCGCAGCTGACGGCGACTCGGGGTGACGGTGCCGTCACCCTGAGGTGGGGCGCGCCGTCAGGCGATGGCGGCGTGGCCGTGAGCGACTACCAGTATCGCTACCAGCGTGCCGACGTGGGCGGCTTCGGCGACTGGCAGTCCGTTGGCGGCGTTGCCGTGGTCACGGTCGCGGGGCTCGAGAACGGCGTCGAGTACGTGTTCGAGGTGCGCGCCGCCAATGCCGTCTTCGTCGGCGCCTTCGCCTCCGCGGCGGCGACGCCGGGCGGGGCGCCGGCCGCGCCGGCAGGGCTCGCCGCGTCGCCTGCGGACGGCCGCGTGACGCTCACCTGGAGCGCGCCGGAGACGGACGGCGGCCTCGACATCGTCCGCTACGAGGTGCGCCAGAGCGCCGAGGCGCAGATTCCCGGCGCCTGGGCGGATGTCGGCCTCGAGCTCGTCCACACCGTGGAAGGATTGACCAACGACGTTCCCTACGTGTTCGAGGTGCGCGCCGTGAACGCGGAGGGCGGTGGTGCCATCGCCTCGGTGCTGGCGTCGCCGTGGGTGGCGTCGGCGCCCGACGCGCCTGTGCCCGTGGCGCGTCCCGACAGCCGCCGCGTGGCGCTGTCCTGGAACGAGCCGGACAACGGCGGCGAAGACATAGACCGCTTCGAATACCGCTGGCGCGTGGAGGGCGAGGCATTCGGCGACTGGGTCGACGTCGCGCTCGACACCCGCGTCGTCGTTGCCGACCTGCAAAATGGCGTTGCGCACGAGTTCGAGGTGCGCGCCGTGAACGACATCGGCGCGTCCGAGGCCGGGGGCGTGGCGGCGACGCCGGCGGGACGGCCGGGCGCGCCGGAACTGGTGGCACGGGCAGGCTCCGAGGAAGTCGCCATTTCCTGGCGGGCGCCTGGAGACGACGGGGGCCTCGCGATCGAACGCTACGAATACCGCTGGCGCGAGGACGCCGGTGCGTTCGTCGCCTGGCGCGATGCCGGCGCGGACATGCGCGCCACGGCGCGGGGCCTGCGCAACGGCACCACCTACCACTTCGAGGCGCGGGCGGTCAACCCGATCGGCGCCGGGCCGGCGGCAACCGCGACGGCGACGCCGCTGCCGGGGGTCGACGACGCATTGCTGGCCGAGGCGTGGCTGGGCCGCTTCGGGCGGGTCTCGGCGGGGCAGGTGGTGGATGCCCTCCAGGCGCGCTTCACGGACGCGCTCGACCCCGGCCTGCCCTGGCGGCGCTCGTCCCGCCCAGGCACGGGCCCCGGACGGGAGCGGGAGGCAACGGTGCCTGCGGACGGCCCGGCGCCGCAGTCGGAGCGGGTGCGCCATCGCGGCGGCGTCGGCGGTCGCTGGATGGGGCAGGCATGGAACACGGCGGCGGATGTCGCCCTGCAGGCGGCGGCCGGCGGCCGCATCGACCTGCGCGCAATGATGCATCGCTACTTCCCCTGGCTCGACGCGACCTCGTTCCAGCTTTCCGCCACGCCCGGCGCGGGTTCGACCCGGGTGGCCGGATGGGGTCACCTCGGCGGCGGCGGATTCGAAGGCGCGGATTCCCTCGTGAAGCTCGACGGCACGGTGCGCACGCTCACTGTCGGCGGCGATGTCGAGCGCGGCGGTCTGCTTGCCGGGCTGGCGGTGGCGCATTCGAGTGCCGACGGCGGCTTCGACTTCCTCGCCTCGGGCAACGTTCCGGCGCGGCGCGGCGACGACGTGGAGAGCACCCTCACGGGTCTCTACCCCTATGCGCGGCTGCGTGCCGGGCGCGTCTCGCTGTGGGGAACGGGGGGCACGGCGCAGGGCGAGATGTCCCTCACCGGCGACGGCTTGGACGTCGATGCCGACCTGACCGTCGGCATGGCGGCGGCGGGACTGCGCGGCATCTGGCTCGGCACCGGCGCGTTCGAGATGGCGGTGAAGTCGGACGTGCTGCGCACCTGGCTCACCGCCGAAGGGGACCGGCTCGACAGCGTGGGGGCGGACGCCAACCGCATCCGCCTGCTGCTCGAAGCGACCGCGTCCTCGATGCTGGAAGGAGGCAGCCTCGCTTCCTCGGTGGAGGTGGGCCTGCGCCACGACAGCGGCTCGGCGGACAACGGCGGCGGCATCGAGGTCGGCGGCAGCATGCGCTTTGCCGGCGCGCGCCGCCTGACGCTTGCCCTCCAGGGCAGGGCGGTGGCGACGCACGGCGTCGAGGACTTCAGCGAATGGGGGGTGTCGGGATCGCTGCTCTATGCGCCGAGGCAGTCGGGCACCGGCGCCTCCTTCCAGCTCGAGCCGGCCTACGGGGTGTCGGCGAGCCACGCCGAGCGCATGTGGGCGGAACCGGGGCGGCGGGGCTTCGGCTACCGCGAGGCGCCGGAGTTCGGCGTCGATGCCAAGTTCGCCTACGGCCTCCGCTCTGGCCGCAGCGGCGCCCTCTGGGAGCCATACATCGCCGCCGGCTACCGCCGTGGCGTGTGGGTTCACCGCTTCGGCTGGCGCATCGAGGGCGGCTGGTGGCTGGACATGCTCGACGGCGCTGCGATACACCGGGAACCCGAGCCCGGCGCGCCCTCGGAAGACAGCGGCTTCAGCCTGCACATCCGCGCCACCCGGCGGCTGTAACGGCGGACCAAGGTGTCCTCTGGGGCACCCTCCCCCGGGGAGTGTTCCCGGCAAGGCAAGTCGACGCAGTCGCCAACTGCGAACGGCCCTGCGCCACGTCAGGCGGATTCAAGGCGAGACACCACCTCGCCATCTTGCCCTTGCCCCCTGCCCTCTTGCGGCAGTGTCTCGCCCCGGCCTGCGCAGTGTCCGGCACCCTCCCCCGGTGGAGGGCGTCCCTCGGGGGGAGGGCGTCTCGCCCTCCATGCGCGCCGCGCCGTCAGGCGCGCAGGGCACTTTCGCGGCATGTGGCATGGAGGACGCGCCTTGCGGCGCGACGGAGGGCGGGACGCCCTCCCCCCGAGGGCCCTCCCCCCGGGGTGTTCCCGGCAAGGCAGGTCGACGCAGTCGCCGGTTGCGAACGGCCCTGCGCCACGTCAGGCGGATTCAAGGCGAGACACCACCTCGCCATCTTGCCCTTCGCCCCCTGCCCTCTTGCGGCAGTGTCTCGCCCCGGCCCTGCGCAGTGTCCGGCACCCTCCCCCGGTGGAGGGCGTCCCTCGGGGGGAGGGCGTCTCGCCCTCCATGCGCGCCGCGCCGTCAGGCGCGCAGGGCACTTTCGCGGCATGTGGCATGGAGGACGCGCCTTGCGGCGCGACGGAGGGCGGGACGCCCTCCCCCCGAGGGCCCTCCCCCCGGGGTGTTCCCGGCAGGCAGGTCGACGCAGTCGCCGGTTGCGAACGGCCCTGCGCCGCGTCAGGCAAGGTGAGACACGTCGCCGACACCCTCGGCATGCAATCACCTTGGAAAAACCCGTCGCGCACCTTGACACCGACAGTGCGTCCGCACAGGATAGGCAGCCTTGACAAACCAGACGAAGGGGTAATGGCGCAATGGCCGATTCCAGTCAGGGTCGCGTGGGGCGCGTGCGTCCGCCGCGCGTTCAGATCACCTACGATGTCGAGGACGGGGACGGCACGACCCAGCTTGAGCTGCCGATGGTCGTGGGCGTCGTCTCCAATCTGTCCGGCGACGGCGAGGACAGCACGGATTACAAGGATCGCGAATTCGTTCAGGTGGATCCGGGCGGCCTGGACGGATTGATGAACCGTCTCAACCCGCGGGTGCAGATGGACGTGAAGGACCAGGTCTCCGGCGAGGAGGACCGGGAAGTGCGCGTGGATCTCAACTTCCGATCCATGGACGACTTCTCGCCCATGGGCGTGGCGAGCCAGCTGCCGCAGACGGCGAAGCTGCTCGAGTCCCGCCAGAAGCTGGCGGATCTGTACAGCAAGCTCGAGGCCAACGACAAGCTTGAGGGCATCCTTGGCGATGTTCTTGCCAACGAGGAGCAGCTGACGCAGCTCAAGCAGCAGCTCGACGATCTCGACGAAGGCGACAAGGGAGGCGACGAGTCCAATGGCTGAAGCGGAACAGCAACAGGCGCCGGGAGGGGTCGAAGCCGACTCCATCCTGGCGCGCATTTTCGACGAGGGGCGGCTGGTCCGTCACGAGCATCAGGTGGACGCGGCGCGGTCGATGCTGTCCGGCTTCATCGAGGAGGCAACCAAGGCCGGAACGGCCCTCCACGGCAGCGCGAAGCGGGCGGTGGCTGAACGGATCGCCGCCATCGACAGTGTCATCTCGGCGCAGGTGAACGAGGTGCTGCATCACTCCAAGTTCCAGCAGCTCGAGGCAAGCTGGCGGAGCCTCGAGCGGCTCATGACCGAGAACGAGATCTCGACATCGCTCAAGGTTCGCGTGTTCAACGTCCGTCGGCGCGAACTCGAACGCGATTTCGCCCGCGCGCCGGATTTCGACCAGTCGCATTTCTTCAAGTCCGTGTACGAGGACGAGTACGGCACCCTCGGCGGCTCGCCCTACTCCTTCCTCCTTGGCGACATGGAGTTCGGGCGGGCGCCGCCGGACATCCAGCTGCTGCGGAACATCGGCGCCGTCGCCTCGATGGCACACGCCCCGTTCATTGCCGGCGCCGATCCGGGTCTTCTGGACCTCGACTCCTTCACGGAAATGGACCGCCCCATCGACGTCGCGCGGATCTTCGAGTCGAGCGAGATGGGCGCGTGGAACTCGCTTCGCGACAGCGCCGACTCGCGCTATCTCGTGCTGACGGCGCCCCGCGTGCTGGCGCGCCAGCCCTGGGGGCCGGACTCGGCGCCCATTGACGAGATGGATTTCGACGAGGACGTGAACGGCGCCGACCACAGCAAGTATCTGTGGGCGCCGTCGTCATGGTCCCTCGGCAGCCTTGTCATGAGGTCGTTCGCCGAGTACGGCTGGCCCTCCGCCATCCGCGGCACCGAGACGGGCGGCAAGGTGGAAAACCTGCCGCTGCACTCGTTCCCGTCGCTCAGCGGCTCGAGAATCACCAAGTGCCCGACGGAGACCACGATCACCGACCGGCGCGAGAAGGAACTCTCGGACCAAGGCCTCATTGGCATGTGCCATTCCCGCAACACGGACTTCGCGGTCGTGTTCTCCGGTGCCACGCTGAATCGGCCGCGCAAGTACATGGAAGAATCGGCCACGGCAAACGCGAAGCTGTCGGCGAGCCTGCCGTACGTGCTGGCCTGCTCGAGGTTCGCGCACTACCTCAAGGCGATGATGCGCGACAAGGTGGGCGGATTCACCTCGCGCGAGGACATCGAGCGCTACATGAACGACTGGATCATGCAGTACGTGACCTCGGACGACCAGGCTTCCCACGCGGCGAAGGCGCGGTTCCCGCTGCGCGAGGCGAAGGTCGAGGTGAAGGACGTTCCGGGCAAGCCCGGGGCGTACACCGCGGTGGCGCATCTGCGGCCGCACTTCCAGCTGGAGGAACTCACCGCCTCGCTGCGCCTGGTGGCGGATCTGCCTCAGCAGGGGCACTGATCCAGGACAGCGCGAGCCCGGCCCGTGTTTCTTGACCGCGATCTGCTCCGGGCGTGGGGAAGCCGGGTTTCCCATGCCGCCGGCGTGGACATTCTGGTTGCCGCCTGGCGAGGGCTGTCGCCAGGCGAGCGGGCGGATCGCCTGGCGGCCAACGGCGATGTCATCGCCGCGGCTGCAACCGGCGCACCGGGCTGGGCAAGCCTCCGGGACGGTGACGTCGTGGAGGCGTTGCGGGTCGCGCGGGAGGGCCACGGTGGGGGCCGCCGCCCCGTCACGCTGCTGGAGGCGGAGGCCTTGGTTGCGGCCGGCGCGATCGTCGAGGGACTCAGCCTCCTGCGCCAGCTCAGCGATGCCGGCAGCGTGCCGGCAACGGTGGCCCTGGCGCGGCGTCAGCACGCCCTTGGTGACCACCGCGGCGCCGTCCGCAGCGGGGTGCGGGTTCCGATGCAGGCCCAGGCGGCGCAGGTGACGGCGCGGGCGCTGCTGGCCTTGCATGCCGATGCCGAGGCGCTGCGTCGCATCGAGCCGTTTTTCGAAGGCGGCGCACCCGTTCCGGACGCCATGTCCGCAGGCGCATTTGCCGTTCTTGGCGCCGGCGCCCTTGCCCGCCTCGGCCAGCGAACCCGGCTTCGGCGATTCGCCGAAACGCTGCTCGACGCGCCCGACGCGCCCCCCGAGACCGCGCCGACGGTCGCGAGGGCGGCATGGACCGGCGGCCTTGCCGGGCCGGCATGGAACCGCTTCGCCGACGTGCAGGACCCCTGGGCGGTCGCCGGTCGGCTGGAGCTGGCGGCGCTGGCCGGGGATGTCGGACTCATCCGTGGACTGATAGCCCGCGCAGGTCCGCTCGGCACGCCGGCGCAGGACGCCCTTGCGCTCATCGAGGGGCCGGCGGTGCCTTCCGGCGACGGCTTTGACGAGGACGGCACGTACCATGTCTGGCGAACGCACCCGTCGCGCTGGCAGCCCTGGATCGACGCCGTCAGTCGCGGGCCGGGACGAGTGGAGGTTTACGATCTGGCCGCCGGACGGCTCCCGGACCGGCAGGCGATCCCGGCGTTGGCACTCGACGACGGCGCGCTCGTGTCGATGGTCGCGCCGGTGCCGGTGCCGGTGCGGCCGATGTCGGGGAAGGGCGTCTTCATCGACCGGCAGCTTTGCGTCGGCGTGGGGATCGGTCATGACTGGCCGGAGGAAGAGCACAGGGCGCTGATGGCGGCGGTGATGCCGGCGTCGCCGGCAGAGGCTGCGGTGTGGGTGACCGGCGCCGACAGGGCGCTGGCGCACGCCCACGAGGGACGACGCACGGTTGTGCTGGCGCCGCCCGGCGATCCATTCTGGGCCGGTCCGTTGCCGCAACGCGCGTGGCCTGCATTTCGCGTGGTGCGCGCGAGTCCACAAGGGGGGTGGGCCGGTGCCGGTGAGCGGGTCGCGCAGGCGGTGCGGGAACTCCTGGAAGCTGCCGCTGGCGATTCCGTTTCGGATCCGGGCGTGGCTTCCGGCGATGCCGGCCCGTCCGGTGAAGACGCCAGCGCGCCTGCCAGGGACTCGACGGCGGCGCCCGAGGATTTCGGGGCGGAAGGCGGCGACTCGGCCCCTTCTCGCGATGACGCCGACGAGTCGCCGGTGGATGTCGCTGCCGATTCCGTTGCGGAGCCCTCAGCCAGGGGGAGCGCGAGGGGCCGCCCCTCGCTGGAGGAGCCCTCAGCCAGGGGGAGCGCGAGGGGCCGCCCCTCGCTGGAGGAGCCCTCAGCCAGGGGGAGCGCGAGGGGCCGCCCCTCGCTGGAGGTGCCCGGCGTTGTCGACGCTCCCGGCGAGGATGCCGGCGTGCCCGCCGAGACGGCGACGCCCGACGACACCGGCACGGTGCTTCCGGAGGACTCCGGGGCGACACGCGACGATGCGGACGCGCCCGTCGAGGACTCGGCGGCGGCGCCCGATGCCTCCGAGAGATCGCCTGGGGACGCCGGGGCCAACGACCCCGGCGGGGAGAACGGTTGAAGAAGGGGATCGTGCTTGGGACGCACGCATGTGGCGTGGCGTGGGTGCCAGCCGAACGGTCGTCCGTTCCGCCGTGAAGCGCATCCGCCTTTCCGAGTGGGCACGTTCACAGGGCATCGCCCGAATCACCGCCTACCGCATGCTGCGCAAGGGCATATTGCCCGTGCCGGCGGAACAGTCGCCGACCGGACGGTGGTATGTCCTGCTGCCGCCCGAACGCCTCGGCAAGACCGTGGCCTACGCCCGGGCGACGCCGGGACGGGGCGCGGTGGACACGATCAGTCGCCAGGTTCAGGCCATAACGGAGTGGGCGGCGCTGCGTGGTCGTCCGATCTTCGCGGTGGTGACCGAGGTGACCGATCCGCTGGTCGGCCCGATGCCAAAGCTGATGCGCCTGCTCGCGAGTGCGGAGAACACCGAGATACTCATCCAGAATCCGGATGTCATGGGCATCGGCCGGCTCGAACTGATCGTGTCCGCCCTCGCGCCGCAGGGGCGCGTCGTTACCGCGGTGAACAAGCGCCCGCCGCGCAACGACCGTCGCGACGAACTCTATGCCACATTCGCTTCGCTGTCGGGAATGATTGGCGTTCGTCCCCGGCGCAGCGCCAGCCACCCGGCGCCGGTGCGGTAGCCGCGCCGAAATCGGCGGTGCCGAATCGGCGGCGCCGGTCAGCCCTCGGTGCCGTCGCGAAGTGCCTGCAGTTCGGCTTCGCGCTCCGCCCGCCACTCCACCGAACCGCGCGAGTCGCGGGTGTCGGCAGCGGCAAGGTCGCCCTGGACGCCGTGCAGCTCCGCTTCGCGCAGATCGGCGTTCCGCACCGAAGCGCCCGTGAAACAGGCGTTGCGGAAGTTCGAGCGCGGCGCGGCCAGGCGTTCGAGGTCCGCGTCGGTGAGGTTGGCGCCGACCCAAACGCTTCCCGGCGCGTGCGCACCCACGAAAGACGTGCCCGTGAGGTCCGCCTCCGGAAACAGCGCTCCGGCGATGGACGCGGCATCGAACCGGCATCCATGCGCATGGGACTTGGCGTACAGGCTCCCGGTGGCGCGCGCCTCGGACAGGTCGGCGCCGTCGAGATCGCACTCCGGGAACATGCACTTTTCGACGTGCCGGAGCGTTGCGCCGCGCAGACAAGCCTGATAGAAGTTGCAGGAGACAAAGACGGTCTTCGACAGATCGACTCCTTCCGCGACGGCGCGGATGAAGCTGCAGCGCGTGAATGATGCGCCGTCGATCTTCCAGTTGGAGAGATCCGCGGCCACCGAGGTGCCGTCGCTCCACGCGGCGTTTGCGGCCCACAGGCCGCCGATTTCGCAGTCGGACAGGGTCGGTATTTCCTGGGTGAGGCCAGCGTCCGTGAAGTGAAGCTCGCCGAAGCGGCACTCCGCAAGCAGCAGCTGGCGTCCGGCCTGCTCGAATCGCGCTTCGTCGAACGCGCACTCGGAGAGCGCCAGTTCGCGGCATTGGCCGCCGCGGAAGCGAAGGCTGGTGCCCGTGCACGAGGTCAGGTGCGTGCCAGCAAGCTGGCAGTTGTCGAAGACGCAGTCCATGAACCGGCAGCCGACGAACATGGTCTGCAGCAGCTTGACCGAGTCGAAGACGGCTCTCGCGAACGTGCAATCCTCGAAGACCATGCCGGCCCAGTCCTCGCCGTCGAATCGATGGTCCTCCCAGGTCTGTCCCTGCAGCGGAACGCCAACGTTGCGGTGCGCCTCGAACGGATTCACGAAGTCCATGCTGATCCTCCTCTGAACGGAGGGAATTGTGCATCAAATCCGCAGCAAGCTGCGGTTTCGACACCGGTTTGACGCTTCACGGGCCGGCAGCCCCGCCGCCTCCACGTCCGGATGCGCCAATCCCTGACGCCATGATGTTCCTTGCCGCGTTCACGTCGGCGTTTTCCCTGTGGCCGCGCGCCACGCACTCGAACCGAGCCTGCGCGGGCCGGTTCGCCGCATCGACGCATCCGCACTCGGCGCACGTCTGGCTCGTGCAGGCCGGGTTCACGGCGACCACTTCGGCTGCCTTGCGGCTTCCATTTCAGCCGTTTGGCATCGGGCCAGTTGGCACTGTCCCATGCACGCATTATGCCACCTGCGGATCCTAACCGATTGCCGCGGCGCCGCGAGTCGCGTACCCGCGAAACTTGCGATTCGCCATGCTGAGGACGGCGGCGGCGAGCCGGTCCCTCGGCACATCTCTCATCACCGCTGCTTCTCATCACCGCTGCTGCGCGGGAAGTTGGCCCCGTTCCCAGCCCCGCACCCGTGCCGCCGCCGCATCGAAGATGCGCTCGTAGTTCAGGCGTTCGACCTGGGCGCGGGTTTCGTGCCGGAGCCGCTTCCAGAGCGGGCGGTAAACCGTGTGCGTCCGCGCGTACGCATCCCAGTCGCGCGGCGCCACCGCGTCGGTCCCGAACAGGAACCTGGTCGGATGCCTCTCGATCAGCGCCGCCCATGCCGCCGTCGCGGCGTCGTCGCGCACCACGTAGCGAGCCACTTCGTCCCACGAAATGTCGAGCGTCACGTGGTCGTAGCGCGCATCGCCCAGCATGTCGCCCAGAAGCGCAAGATGCTGCTCGACCGGCGCCACGAACCTGCCGAGCCCGGTGTGCGCCCAGATCACGGAAGCGCCCGGATGCGCCTCGAACAGCCGAAGCAGGTCATCGTAGTGGACCGGCCGCTCCGCCGCCGGCCGAACCCGGTCGATGTCGCAGTGGAGGATCGCCACAAGCCCGATCTCGGCGACCGTCTCCAGAATGCGGTCGAGCGCCGGATTGCGCAGGCTGGCCGTGTGCCCGGCGACCTTCGCCGACACGAACTCCTTGTGGACGCTGAACTCGCCGATGCCCGAGAACACGCCGGGGAAGGTGCGCAGCACGCGTCGGATGTGGTCGGCCGCGTACATGTCGGTCGGGTTGAAGCCCGTGATCATCGGATCGACGCGTGCCTTCTGCGCCTCGCTCAGCGACAGGTATTCCGTGGCGATCGCGGCGTCCACGAAGGAGTAGTAATAGAGCGCTGCATCGGACAGCAGATAGTAGTCCGGCGCCCGGTCGCCGGAGACGAAGTGGTCCCACTTTTGCTGCAGCGGTATGCCGAACATGGCCACCCGGCCCACCCGGTCGCCGACGATCTCGAAGTAGCGGCGCGCCGTGATTCCCCGCTGGACGTAGTTCGTGAGGTGGAAGTGGACATCGTGGAAGAGCGGCCCGTCGGCCGCGCCGTCGTTCCCGTCTGCCGCCAGAGTGGCGCGGACGAGGCCGGCCAGCAGCAGCACGACGCCGGCACTGCGCCGCAATCCGTTCCTTCGACTGCGCGGATCGAGCCCCCCGCCTCGCGCGGCGACGCACGTGGGCATGTTCCACCGACAAGTCCAGCGACCGATGCACCGGTCAAGACTGTCCATTGTCCCGCAGGCGATGTCGGTCGTCCACCTTCAGCTTGCCGGTTGCCGGGTCGTCCCCCGGGAGAGGGCGTCTCGCCCTCCGCCGCGCCGCAGGCGCGCCGTGCCGTCAGGTGCGCGGGCACTCGCGGCATGTTGCAGGGAGGACGCGCCTGACGGCGCATGGAGGGCGAGACGCCCTCCCCCCGGGACCTGCACCGGCGCTTGCGCGGGGCACGGCATGGCGCTCGGCGCGTTCCTGGGCAATGCAGGGCGTTGGCTGGCAGTGCCTCGCCTTTGGCCTGTGCGCAGTGTCTGGCGCCCTCCCCCCGAGGGACGCCCTCCCTCGCTCCCCGGCGCGCCCGAAGCCGACGCGGCGTGCCCGCGTCCTTCCCGCCAGCCCCGATGCCCGCCCGGACGCGACCAAACCGGCAGTGCCCAGCCGGTCATGACGGAACCCGCGACACCCGGCGGTCCGCCTGCCGCCGGACGAGTCAGGACTTTTGAACATGTCTGGCCGATCGCCCGATCGCCGACAGCAAGGCCCTTGGCCGGATTGCGGTTATGCTTTGCGCCCACGAAACCACTGCTGCTGTGTTGCCGATGACTCTGACCTCCAAGGCGCTCCTCCAAGGAACCTCACGCGAACCGGACGGGTGCGTCCGTCGAAAACGTCCTTGTGCCCGCGGCATGGCGCTCGCGGCGTCCCTGCTGGCTGCGGCCGTCCTCGCCGGCATCCCGGCGACCGCGCAGGACGCGACCATCGAGTCCGCGCGGATCTCCTCTGCGCCGAGCGGCGGCTCCACGGCGCAGCCGGTCTGGATCATCGACGACCCGATCACCGTCGCGGTGCGCTATTCGGCGCCGCTCGACGAAGACGCGACCGGCACCCTCGATCTCGAACTCGACGAGGTGGGCGACGGTCGCGGCGCCAAGCGCGCGGCCGACTGTTCGGTCAGCGACAGCAACGCATCGACGCTGGAATGCACCTATGTCGTGCGCGAGGGCGACGAGGGCAGCGGCGTGAGCATCTGGGCGCGGGGCGGCAGCCTGCGCGGCGCGCGGCTCCCCCGCGCCGTCCTGCCGGAAGCCGCGGTGACGGGTTCCCGGGCGGATGTGGACGGGATTCGCGTGGCCATCGCCGAAGGCGGCGTCAGCGTGCGGATACTCGACGGCGACGGCCTGGACGTCAGCCGCAAGGGCGCGGCCGCGGCCGGCGACACGGTGGAGGTGACCCTCGCCTTCAGGGACAGGGAAGAGCCGTACTCGCCCGGCTTTTCGGTGTCGCTGGAGCTCGACGGCGGCGCGCGGCCGATGGTGTATGTGGAGGACGGCGACGGCCGCCCGACGTTCCGCTACACGGTCGTTGCCGGCGACAACGACCGCCGGTTCCGCCTGGCGCTTGTGGGCGAGCACCGGCTCGTTGACCGCAGCGGCAACCGGGGGCTGGCGGCCGGCGAGGACGTCAACGAGAAGTTCCTCGTCGGATCGGTGCGGCGCGTGGACGCGCGCGGGCCGCGCATCACGGACATTCGCGTGCAGGGCGCCCCCGACACGGGTGCCTACACCTCAGCCGCAGGGAAAAACAAGGTCACGCTCGTCGTGGCGTTCGACGAGACGGTGGAACTGGGCCAGGGAGAAGTCAGTCTCGACGTTCTGGTCGGTTCCGGGTCCGGCGCGGCCTCGCGGTCCGCGCCCTCCTGCATGCGCGTGGACGATCGCCTGCCGCACCAGCTCGAATGCACGCTGACCGTCCTCCCGGGATGGGACGACGCCGACGGCATCGCCACCCCGGCGAATCCGCTGGCGTTCGGGGAAGGCGCCCTCGAGGACGAGTGGGGCAACCCTGCGGAGAACCGGTTTTCGGCGCAGCGGTTCCCGGACCAGCGCATCGACACCACGCCTCCGGAGGCCGTGCGCGTCAGCGTGAGGGCGCCGAAGTCGTCGTCCTTTGCCTTGGGCGACACCATCGACGTGACGGTCACGTTCACGGAGGACGTGGACGTGACGGAGGAGGGGCCGCGGCGTGCGTCAGCCGGTCTCCATTTCCCCAGGCCTGGGAGTCGTTTGGTGCTGCCCCTCGAATTCCTGCGCGCCAGGGGGAACGCGCTCGAGTACCGCTACAGCCACATACTTCCCGGAGTGACGGGGCTTTCCGACGATGACGGGCTTGTCGTCCTCACGCTGCAAGCGAGCGGCATGGTGAAGGATGTGCATGGCAATAGTGTGCCCTTCGTCGAACTGCCTGCGTCGTCCGCGTTCCCCTTCAGCCTGCGTTTGGCCGAGAGCACCAATGACGTTATCTATCCCCGCCTCGAGTCCATCTTCCTGCAACGCGAATTCCTGCAACGCGAAGGCAGCTACAAAAGAGGGCAATTCATCGTGTTTGGGGCGATATTCAGCGAGAGCGTGACCGCTCAATCCGTGCAGCTTGCGTTCACGATCGGAGGCAAGAGTAAGATCGCCGGGCTGTCGTCGTCGCAGAGTTTCCCGTCGTCGTTGGTCACGTTCACGTCCACCGAGGAGGTCGAGTCCGAGGACTTCGGGCGCATCGCCGTTTCAGGCATCGAGCTCGCATCCGGCAGCCCCCCCCGGAACCTCATTGTTGACACCTCTACCAATGGCTACAAGTTTCGGGGAGGGATGGTCCGGAGGTGTCCCGCCACCCCCCTGGACCTGGAGCTCTCGTCGTGCATGCTCACGGACCTTCCGCGCCGGTCGCTGACCTTTGCCGCGACTGTCGATGGGGCGCCGCCGACGGTCGAGTCCCTGGCCTTCCTGTCGAGCCCCGCGCCGCAGTCCACCGGCGCCGCCGACGGGCGCAAGTACTACGGCGAAGGGGAAACCATCGCCATCCAGGCGACCATGAGCGAGAAGGTCGCGCTCGACGGCATCCCGGCTGCGCTTACGCTTACAGTGGGCGCAATGAGTCGCGACGCGATCTTCGCGGAACTGCGCGCGGAACGAACCCTCGTCTTCGAATACACGGTGAAACCGGAAGACCGCGACCGGGACGGCGTGGAGGCGACGTTGGCCTGCGAGTTCCATGACGTGGTGAAGGATCTGGCCGGCAACCCATGGGAAGGCCTCAGCGACGAGGACGCTTGCTCTGATACTCTTTTTACGCGGACCGTGACGAGCGCGGCGCACCGCGTGGACGGCTCGATCATCGCCAGCGAGAGCGCCGCGCCGCCGGTGGATGATGTCCGCGAACCGATCGCGGCAACCGCGTCGGACGCCTCCGCCAGCCCCCCGGGCCACTACCGCGCCGCCGACGAGATCGTCATCGAGGTCGATCTTTCGCCGCCGGTCTCGTTCGATCGGCGCCCCGTGCTGCGGCTCGATTTCGACACCGGCGGCAGCGGCTGCGGGCGCGTGGCGTCGGACGAGGCCCCGGCCCAGGACGTCACCCGCCTCACCTTCCGCTGCAGCGTCGAGCCGGGCGACGAGGACCGCGACGGCATCGTGGCGACGCTGTCCGGAGCCCTTGTCACCGCCGACGGCGTGACGGCCGCCACGCTGTCCCTGCCGCTGTCCGATCGGCTGCTCGTGGACGCGCGCGATCCGGTGCTCGAGCGCCTCGCGATCGAATCCAGCGGGCCGTACCGGGCCGGCAACCAGATCGTGGTCCGGGCGACGTTCTCGGAGCCGGTGACGGCCGGCGACGGCGCGTCGGTTCCGCTCGACGTGGGGGGGCTGGCGCGTTCCGCCGCCCTGCGCGCGGCGCCCCGGAGCCCGGTGCTGGAGTTCCGCTACACCGTCATGGCCGGCGACGCGGACGACGACGGCGTCGTGATTCCGGCGCTCACGGCCGCCAGCCTCGGCGCCGCCATCGTCGATGCCGCCGGCAACGAAGCCGCCATCGCCCATGCCGGCGTCGCCGGGGGCGCCCGGCAGGCGGTGGACACGACTGCCCCGCGAGTCGAATCCATCCGCGTTGCCACCCCGGCGCGGGCCTACGGCGAGGGAGACCGAATCGTCTTCGAGGTGACCTTCACCGAGGCGGTGGAGGCCGGATCGGGCGCCGCCCTGACCGTGACCATTGGCGACGCGGAACGGGAGTTGGCCCGCGAGGGGAACGCCAGCGACCGCGCCATCACGTTTGCCTATCGCGTGGCGGCCGGGGACCGGGGGGCGGTCGGCGTGCCGGCCGATCCGCTCGCGGGCGCGTTCGCCGACGCCGCCGGCAACGCCGCCGTCCTCGCCCATGCGGGGCGGACCTTCCAGGGCCTCACGGTGGACACCCTCGCGCCGTCCCTCGTTGCGACCGGCGCCCTTGCCGTCACGTCGCGCCCGGCGCGCGCCGAAACCTACGTCGTCGGCGAGACGATCGAAGTGACGGCCACGTTTGACGAGGATGTCGTCGTCACCGGCTCGCCGCGCCTGACGCTCACCGTCGGCGAGCGGCGAAGGCAGGCGAGTCACGCGCCCGGAGGCAGCGCCAACGCGGTGCTGTTCCGCTACGAGGTGGCGCCCGGCGACACCGACGGCGACGGCGTGTCGATCGCCGCCAACGCGCTGCGCCTGCCCGACGGCGCCGGCATTGCCGACGCCAGCGGGCTTGCCGCCGACATCCGCAACGAAGCGCTGGCAGATCAGCCGGGTCACAAGGTGGACGGCGTCGCTCCCCGCGTGCGCGGGGCGCCGGCGATCGCCTCCCGCCCGGCTTCGGGCGATGCCTATCTGGCCGGCGAGACCATCGAGCTCCGCGTTGCCTTCACGGAGCCGGTGTCTGCCGGCGCCGACGCGGCGCTTGCGCTCCGGATCGGCGCCGACAGCGTCGTCGCATCATGCCGCGGCGCGACCGCCGCCTGGCTGGCGTGCCGCTACACGGTTCGCGCCGGCGATTTCGACGGCGATGGCATTGGCGTTGCGGCGAACGCGCTTGCCGGCGCCGTCGCCGACCTCGCCGGCAACGGCGCCAGTCTCGACCACCCGGCGGTGGCCGACGACGCGGCGCACAAGGTGTATGCAGCGCCACCCGAAGCCACCGGCGCCCTGGCCGACCTCGCCCTTGTCGCGGGAGGCGAGGTGGAGACGGTGCGCGTCGCCGGCGCCTTCACCGGCGCCGCGCTGCGCCTGGCGGCCTCGTCGTCCGACCCGGCGGTGGCCCGTGTCGCGCTTTCCGGCGCCGCCCTGGAGGTGCGCTCCGGCTTCGAGGGCCGGGCCGAGGTCACCGTCACCGCAACCAATCCCGCCGGCTCGGCGTCGCTGACCTTCGCCGTGCTGGTCACCACCGACGCGAACGAGGTGGCGGCCGTGACCGGCGCCCTGGCGACGATCGGCCGCGGCATGCTGTCGAGCGCAACCGACATCATCGGCGGCCGCTTCGAGCTCGCGCCGGCCGGAGGCGCTTCGCCGGCGGGGGGCGCCCCACCGGGCGTGGAGCCCTCAGCCAGGGGGAGCGCGAGGGGCCGCCCCTCGCTAGAGGAGCCCTCAGCCAGGGGGAGCGCGAGGGGCCGCCCCTCGCTAGAGGACCCCCCAGCCGGAGACACTCCAGCCGGAAACAACGGCGCGACGCTTGCCGTGGGCGGCCGCAGCATCATGCCGCACGCCATGCCCGGCGCTGGCCGGCGGTGGCGGCAGGGCGCACTGCACGAGCGACGCCCTGTCCTGCGGCGCCATGTCGGCGGCGCAGGCATGCGCGAGAACTGGCTCTCCGGCAGCTCCTTCGCCATGCCCCTGCCGGCGCAGGGGGGGGGGAACGTCGCGGTTGGCGTCTGGGGCGCGGCAGACGCGCAGCGCCTGGAGAGCGACCCGGACGGCGGCGTTTCCGACGTCAGCACCAGTTCCGGCTGGCTCGGCGTGGACGCCCGCGGCGACCGCTGGCTGGTTGGCACGGCCGTCTCGCGCAGCACCGCCGAGGCCGACTACGATTTCCGCGGCGACATCAAAGGCGACGGCAGGCTCGAGACGCAACTGACGGGTTTCCATCCATATGGACGATTCGATCTTGGCGAAGACACCCGGCTCTGGCTCCTTGGCGGGCTCGGCTCTGGCGACGCGGAGCTGACGCGCACCCATGTCGGCCGCCTGGAGACGGCGGACCTGGGCCTCGCCATGATTGCCGGCGGCCTGCAGCGTGAGCTGCGGCTGGCGCTGGCGGGTGCGAGCTTCTCGCTGAAGGGGGACGCCGGCTTCCTGCACATGGAGGCGGACGAGGGCATCGGCGCCGCGGCGGACCTTGCCGCGAGCGTGTCGCGGCTGCGGCTGGCGCTGGCAGCCGCATGGGAGATCGGCATCGCCCGTCCCTTTGCGGAAGTCGGCGGCCGCTTCGACGGCGGCGACGGCGAGACCGGAGGCGGGGTCGAGGTCGCTGGCGGCGTGCGTCTGGCGAACGTCGCCGGCTTCGGCCTTGAGGCGAAGGGCCGCATTCTGGCGGTGCATTCGGTCGAGGGATACCGCGAAAGCGGCGTCAGCGTGACGGCAAGCTTCGATGCCGGCGCGCCGGGGCGCGGCATCACCTTCCGTCTGTCGCCCCGCTGGGGGGGCGCGGCCGACAGCACGGACCTCCTTTGGTCTGACGCGGTGTCGCCGGGGCGCGCCGGCCCGGGGGCAGGAATGCACGTGCGCCACTCCTGGGGCGTTGAGGGCGCGCTCGGATACGGCTTCGATGTGGGCGCCGTTCCGGGGCTCTTCACGCCGTTCGGCGAGATGCACGCGGAGGGAGCGGGCAATGCCCGCCGGATGCGCGTCGGCGTCCGCTACGCATTGCCGATCGATGGGTTGCGCTCTGCCCGGGTCGAGGCCTTTGCCGAGGGCGCGGACGTCGGCGGGGGCCGGGCGTCAGAGACCCGTGCGGTGCTGATCGTCGAAGCGCGGTTCTAGCCCGGATTATTCATGAATGCGCGTAGCGAGGGCGACGAGACGCCGCTGTGGGTGGGCGCACGGAGTGGAGGAACCCGAAGGCATGGCTGGGCACTATGTCGAGGGGGCCGGAGCGAGTACGCACAGCCACAGCGAGTGGATCGTCGGCCGCAGTAGGGCATTCATGAATAGTCCGGGCTAGGAGTCTGCGCCGTAGAAACTTTTCCGGGGACATGCACCCTAATACGGCGAGAAAAATCCATCTTCTGGGAGGTCCTGTCCCTCGTCAGGAACGTTTCGGGGCGAGCAATGGGGGATCACACCACATTTTCGGCGCGAGATCGTCCTACGGCGCAGACTCCTGGCAGCCTGTCGGACTTCGGACGGCGCAAGCTGGCCGAATGCCGACAGGGTGATAGGGGGCGGCTCGGGCTGGGGCAAGAAGCGTTGCCGAAAGGCAACGCTTCTTGTGGCGCTAGCGCGTGTGCCGGTGTGGTCGGTGCGAATGGCGGGCGCGTGGATTGTCGCCGGGGGCGCTGCCGGAGCGCGTTAGCTGGCGAGTGCCTCTTCGCGGGTGCCGCAGACTTCGATCGTCTGGTCCAGACCCGCGACAGCGAACGTCTCGCGGATCGGCGGGCGCAGGTGACACAGGACCACGCGCACGCCGCGACTGGCTGATGTCTCGATTGCGCGAAGCAATGCTCGCAGCGCTGCGGCGCTGACGTGCTCGACCGCCGCCATGTCGATCACGATCCGTGTCTCCCTGGAGCCCGCCTCCGCGATCAGCGACGCCCGGAGGTCGGCTGCGTTGCGGTCGTCAAAGCGGCCTGCCAGCATTACCACAAGGCTGTCGCCTTCGCGTTCGGTCCTGAGGTCCATCGGTTGTCGCGCCACTTTCTGGCCAATGCGGCGGACAGTATATGGGACTTGTGCAGCAAAAGAAGCGCATCACGCTGCCTTGCTGCCGATTTGACGTTTCACAGGCCGGGCAACCCCGCCGCCTCCACGTCCGGTTGCGCCAATCCCTGACGCCAGAATGTTCTTCGCCGCGTTGATGTCGGCGTTGTCCTCGTGCCCGCAGTGGGCACAGCGAAACTCTGCCTGACTGCGGCGGCTGGCGGCATCCACCGCCCCGCACGCATGGCACGTTTGGCTGGTGTAGGCCGGGTTCACGGCCACGACTTCGCCCACCTTGTAGTCGAGCTTCTGCCGCATTCCGGCCCAGCCCGTAGCCAGAATCTCACGGTTGAGTCCGGCTTTCGCCTTGACGTTGCTGCCCGGGGCTTCAACGGTTCCCTTGGCCGATTTCGTCATGGCCCTTTGTGCGCAGGTCCTCGATGCACACCACTTCTGCGCTGTCGGCAATCCGGCGACTGGCCTGATGCTGCCAGTCGTTGCGGATGCCCGCGATTCGTGCCGATGTCCTGGCGAGCAAGGCTTTCGCCTTCTCTCGCCGGTTGCTGCCCTTCTGCCGCCTCGCCACCATGCGCTGATACCGCCGTCGGCGGGCTTCAAGCCGCGCCATGTCGGGGAGCCGGTGAATCACGCCGTCACTGGTGGCTACCTGCCGCACGTTCATGTCCACGCCCACGGCACGCCCGTTGGTGCAGCGCGACGGTTCGGGGACGGAGTAACTGATGGTGCAGTGCCACTTGCCACAGCGGCGAGTGAACGTCGCCTGCCGTGCCTCTCCGCGCGCCCATGGATTCCCGCCTCTTCGTCGCAGCCGCACCCTGCCGAGCTTCGGGATGGCGATGCACTCGCCGTCGAAGCGAATGTCCTGCGGAATCGTGAAGCCATCAGTGCCCCGATGCCGCGACTTGAACTTCGGACGCCCTCGCGTGCCTTTGAAGTGCGCGGCCCACGCATCGGCCTGACGCTTGAGCGTGTGACGCACCACGGCGAACGGAAGCTCCTGAAGCCACGGCGTGGATCGGCGAAGCTGGGTGAACGCCTTGCCGAGGGTGAAGAACGACACCGATGGCGACTTTGCACCCACCATGCGGGCGATGCGGTGCAGGTCCTCTTGATCCGCAAGCACCTGATTCCAAACGAACCGGCACGCGCCCGCGAGACGCGCAAGGTCACGCGCCCTGCCCCGGCTGCCCGGAAGCACCCGAAAGGTCACGGTGCGAATGGTGGTAGGGTTGCCCATGCGGTCGGCTCCCAATCAGCCGTTTGGAGTCGGGAGGGCTGCAACCCAACCGACTCACGCATCGTGTCACGCCTGTGCTTCTTTTGCTGCACAAGTCCCAAATTAATCTATCCGTTATCCGCGGTTGGCGAGGCTGCAGTTCCACTCGCCATGGAAGGGGTTGCGCTTGACGGCGAGGGCGTTCATCTGCTCGTCGGCGATGTGACGGCCGGTCGGGCATTGGCCTTCGTCGAATTTGCCTAACGTGGCGCATGGCCGTTCGCAACTGGCGCCTGTGTCGATTTGCCTGCCGGGACCAGTCCGGAGGGAGGGCGTCCCGCCCTCCATGTGCGCCGTCATGCGCGTCCTCCCTGCACATGTCGCGAGTGCTCTGTGCGCCTTGCGGCGCGATGGCGGGACGCCCTCCCTCCGGAGGACGGTGCCAGACACTGCACAAGCCAAAGTGAGACACTACCGGCCCCCGCCGGGTCGCCCCGCGTCACCGGCTCGGGTTCCCGCTCCAGCGCGTCCGCCAGACCCGGACCGCGCGCCGTCGGCGGCGTGCGCCCCCCGCCGGGACGACGCTGCCGCGGGCTGCTCGCCGGCGCCACTCCCGCCGCCCCCGAGTCCAGTTCCCTCAGCCCCGCGCGCACACCGTCACACGGGACATTCCCGTCGCCTCGGCAACGCGCGTCACACGCCGCGTCCGATCGCGTGCGCTTCCGCCCCCGCCCACGGGTGGCGCGTGCGTTCATCCAGTGGCGGCGCCAACACCGCGCACTTCCCCCGCAATGCCTCCGTCGCCGCCGCCTGCGTCACACCGACCATGACCGCCAGCATGGCAAATGCCAGCCATATCGGACATTTGAAGTTGGAGGTTCCCTTGAAAGCCGAAGGTTCATCGAGCTCCAGTCGTTTCTCCCTGGCGCAGTCAGGCACAGCCTTGCGGCTTGCGGGCTGCTTAACGCACCGTTTACGCACCGTTAAGGGACAGTCCATTCCAATAAGGAAATGAGCCTGAAAGCGCAGGCTTCTGAGCTTGGGTTCCGGGTCGGGAATGCCGTGAAGTTGGTGACGGTAGTTTGAGTCTGCGCAGGCGTCAATGCGGGGTGTGGATTGCGGGTCGCTGGTGGCCGGAAGCCTGCTTCCGGCCACCGGCACACTCTTCGCTGCGCGGGTCGCCGTGTCACCCGAAGGGGCGCAGCGAAGCGGAGCAGCCGCGAAGCGGCTTGACACGGCGACCCGCGCAGCGTTCCCGCGCGCGCCCGCTGACATGGCGCCCCATCAGGCGGCGTCGGCTTGGTCGTCGAGGCCGATCCTGCGGAAGAGCTCGGCTCGGGCACGGTTCACCTCGCGCATGGCGGCGAGGTCGCTGGCGCTGCGGGCGGCGAGGTCGAGTTGCTCGAAGGAGACGCCTTCCTTGAGGAAGCGTTCGGCGCCGTCGAGGCCGCGCAGGCGCTCGTAGGGCGTCTGCACCCGATCGTGCGGGTAGGTGCGCCGGACCCGGCCCTCCTCGTCGGTGCGCTCGACGGCGAACATGCACGGCCGGTGGAAGTTGACGGCCGGCGAGAGGGTGAGCCGGGTGAACTCGTCCACCAGCGGCGCGAACCGCTTCGGGATGTGGACGTGACCCAGCCAGCGGCGCACGACGCTGGCGTTCTTGCTCTCGACGAGGGCGTTGTCGTTCGAGTGCCGGGCGCGCGACTTGGTGAACTCGACGCGCAGCTTCTCGAGCAGGGCGGCAACGCGGTGGTTGACGTACTCGGAGCCGTTGTCGGCATGGAAGCCCATGATCTCGAAGGGGAACAGGTCCAGCAGCCCCCTGCAGCACGGGGATCAGGAAGCGCTCGGAGATCGCCTCCACCGCGCCAACGTACTCGTACTGGGTGACCTCGTCGACGGCGTTGACCAGGTAGATGCCCTTGCGCCCGTCGAGGTCGCCCTGGTGCACCGTGTCCACGCGCAGGAAGCCGGGTCGTCCGTCCGGCTGCGGCCGGCGGCGCTCGCCGATCGCCGACTGCACCGCCTTGGTGAGTTGCGGCGTCGTCCGCCGCCGGCGGTAGGCGTCCGAGCGGCGCAGGTTGTACAGGTGGCTCACCGAGATGTGCGCCAGGCGCTCGAAGCGGGCGTCGCCGAACACCTCGCGCTCGCGCCGCATCACCTCCCGCGTCGCCGGCCCGGCCATCTGCCCCAGCGTCGCGTCCACCTCCGCCAGCAGCCGGATGTCCGCCGCCGTGTACCGCCGCTCGAAGCGACGCGACGGCGGCCGGCCGCGCCGATCCACGACCCGACCCGTCTCGGCATGCTGGCGCACCAGCCGCGTCAGCTGCGCCCGCGACAGCCCCGTCACCTTCTCCAGAAACCGCTTCGCCAGACCCCTGTCGGCCTTGCCGAGACTCCCGTAGTCGAAGCGCACAAGCGCCTTCTGCACGAACGCGTACGCCTCCCTGCGCGTGCCCGGCCTGAAATCCACCGGCTCGTTCCCGTCGAGAAACGCGCCAACCTGCTCCAGCGTGCGGAGCCGTTCGATGCCCAGGCTCAAAATCATCCTCCGATGATCCCGCACCCGCACCTTCAGGCTCACTTCTCGTTGGAATCAGCCCCTCGCTTCAGGCTCACTTCTCATTGGACAAGGCTGGGACTTGTTAACGCACCGTTAAGGGAGTAGGGTGGGCGGGCATGCATTGGCGAAGGAAAGGAGAGCGCAATGGCAGCAGAGGACCCGAAGGCGTCTTTCAGTGCCGGCACGAACCTGAACCGCAACCTGTTCCGTGCGGAGACGGCCGTGACGAACCTCGATCTTCGGCTTGACGTGGCTGCCCGCATGGTGCGACAGGTCGAGTCGGAAGACATTGAGGTCAACGAGCGCAACGTGAATGTGTGGGGCGGCATTCAGGGCGGCATTCAGCAGACTCGCGCGAGTCGGAGCATCGTCGTGGAGGGCGACTACGACCGCATCATCCACAACAACGAGATGCTGGCCATGGGCGACCACATCAAGGAGGTAGTTCACGGCCCTGCCTCGGAGCACTTCAAGGTGGAGAGCGAGGCCATCATGGCTGGCGGCTATGCGTCCCTGAACACGCTGCCGTGCAAGAAGCTGCTGGCGGTGGCAGACCAGCTTTGCTGGGGCGGCTGGGTGGAGGCGGACGGAGTGCGGGTGGAAATCACCGGGGTGGCGTTCCGCAGTTACATCGGCCGCCAGCATTCGACCGGGGCAAGGGTGGTCCGCGGCCTGACCTACATCGACGATTTCATGTCTCGCACCGAGCAGTTCAGCAATTTGAATGACCATCAGGCCAACGTCGTTCACGCGGGTACGCCCGCGAGCGGCATGACTGTGGAGATTTGACATGGCTTGGGAACAGACCGAGAGCAACACCCTCGACTCGCTGCTGGCGGTGGCGGGCTGGGATCCGGAACAGCGGGAGAAGAACGGTACGCCCTGGCGAGAGGGCGATCTGGTCGAATTTCGGGGAATAGGGGGCATGGAGGTGCTTGGGGCTCGCCACGAGGTTGTCGCCGGTGCCCGCGCGTACACGAAAGTGTCTGGCGACCGCGACCTTGTCGTGAACGGCGACATGCGGGTGAATGTCCATCGAGGGAACCTGATGCTCACCGCGGCCGATTCGAAGCCCGATGCAATCGATTCGCTCACCGTGCATGGCCACATGCATTCGGAGAGCGGCAAGACCCGGACGACGATCGGCACCGGCAGGGTGGATCGCATGTACCACGGCCCTCACGTGAAAATCGCCGGCATGGAGGGGGTCATCTGTGCCGGGCCCTGGAGCCGAACCTACGCCATGAGCTACATGACGCTTGCCGGCCTGAAGATGGGAGATGTCTTCGGCGGCGCGGTCATGGCGTCCGGAACGCGCACCCACATTTCGAGCGTGCTCTACCGGTCGGTCGAGTATTCGCACTGGGACATGGGCACCTACACGCGCAACGTGCGATCCTGCATCCAGCCGATCGTCGGCTCGGCCGCCCCGGTGGCCGGCAAGTGGGGACGACGGGCAGACATTGCCCAGAAGATCGTGTTCACGATCATGCCGGTGCTGGGGATGCTCTACGGCATTATCATGCTGCCCTTCGCCTTGTACGGACTGGCGAAGCTCGGGTATAGCCTTGCCACGGAGAAGAAGTCGACCGGACCGGCGGGTCCAACGAGGCCGAGAACGCACGTCCGGACGATCGGTGGCGCCGAGGTTGACGTAAGGAGCAGCGAAGTCATCATCTGACGCAACCTCGCCTCGCGTGTGCCGGAGCGAAACGGCGCCGGCGGGCAGGCGCAGGAGAGACTTGGGCGGGAAGCATTGCCCGAGGTTCGCCGGATCAGCGGACAAACGAAGGACGAACGAGGAGTGACGAAGCGATGACCCCACAGACTTTTGGCGCCGGCAGCGCCACCGCACCCGTGGATGTGTGCAAGACGCCGCCGTTCTCGGAGCCGATCCCGTATCCGAACATCGCGATGAACGCAACTGCGGTTCCTTCGCAGTATCGGATCATGATCAACGGACAGCCCACGCTGAATCTGGCGTCGAGCAACCCCACGTCCTCGGGCGACGAAGCGGGCGCGTATGGAGGGGTGGTGAGTTCGATCATCAAGGGTCCCTGCATGGCGAACATGGGCTCGATGAGCTACATGGTCGGCGGCACGCCCGCCGTCCGCACGCTGGATCCCACGACCCAGAACATGGCCAACAGCATGGGCGCCTACATGGTGCCGAGCCAGGTCCTGCTCACGGTGATGCGCTGACGCCGCGGCGCGTGCGGCTCGGCCTGCGGCGCGGCCCGCGGAGAGTCGGCTTGGCTATTGCCTGACGGGTTCCCCAAGGGTGGGTGGACATGCGGGCGAACGGAAGACATGGCGTCCGGCGCTCCGGGAAGGTCGGCGGAAATGACTTCACGCATCCTGACACTTCAGCTCAATGCGGATCAGGCGGCCGCGCTCGATGAACTTCAGGTCGCCACGGGCGAGCGGACGCCGGCCAAGGCAATTCTCGCAGCCATCCGCACGGACGCGCGCACGCGACGGCAAAGCGCGGAGCGGCTGGCCTTGGTGGAGCGCCAGGCGGAGGAACTGTGCCGTGTGAACGAGCGCCTCGAGGGAACCCTTGCGGAACTGCGGCGGGCACAAGACCAGATCGTCAAGCGCGAAAAACTCGCAGCCCTTGGCCAACTCACGGCCGGCGTCGCGCATGAAATTCGCAACCCTATGAATTTCATCAAGAACTTTGCCGAAGGATGTGTCGATCTGCTAGCCGAAATGGAGCAGGAGCCGACACCGACTCCGGTCGGGGCAGCGGCGCCGTCCGGCGACGGGCAACGCCGCGACATGGCCGGCGTCAGTGCCGACATCGGCGAAAACATCGAGCGAATTCTCTTTCATGCCGGGCGTGCGGACCGGATCGTGCGCGACATGCTTGCGCTCGGCCGCGGCGGCGGCGAGCGGTGCCTGACGCCCATCAACGACCTTGTTGACGCCCATGCTCGCCTTGCCCGCCACGGCGCGCGCGCCGCGCAGGCCGACTTCGCCATCGAGACCGTGACCGACTATGGCGAGGATGTCGGCGAGCTCGAGGTCGTTCCGCAGGACCTGGGCCGGGTGTTCCTGCACCTGGTCGACAATGCCTGCGACGCTCTCGACGACAAGCGCCGGTCGGGCGCCGGGGACGTCTGGCGACCGACTCTGACGCTGACAACCCGTCGCTTGAAGCACGCGGTGGAGGTGCGTGTGCGCGACAACGGCAATGGCCTGCCGGCGGACATTGTGGACAAGGTGTTCGACCCGTTCTTCACCACCAAGCCTGCGGACCAGGGAACCGGGCTTGGCCTCGCGCTGTCGGCCGACATCGTCGGCAGCCACGGCGGCAGCATTCGCGTCGAAACCGAGGCCGGTGAGTACGCGGAGATGGTTGTCGAGCTGCCGATCCTGCCCCGGCCGCCCTAGATTCCTTGAGCGGAGCTGACGTTAATAGACGTTGGAGCTGACGTTAATAGTTGGGTTTAATAGTTGGGTTTGCATGTCAGGCGGCGAGCTGGTGCCCCTCCCACAGCCGCTGCACTTCGCTGTCGAACGAGTGGACGGCGCGGTTGAGCGGAGAGGCCGAGCGCGGCGGGGCGCCGAACACCGCGGACATGGCGGGGCGCAGGACGCGGGCGTAGGTCCGGTGGCGGCACGGGGCTGTTCGCAGGCCGTCGTCAGTAACGCGGCAGCCCATTGGCCGGCCCCCGGCTGCCTTGATCGAGCGCGCCTTCGCCGGTTCCTGAAAACGTGGTGCCAACGCGTCGCGCCGCATGTACGAGGTGGGGTTGAGCCGGGTGCGGAGCCCGTGCCCGTCACCTTGGCCCTTGGGCCGCGCATCGAGCCTCGCCGCCCTCCGGCGGGGTCGTCTGCGACACGCCGGTGGATGGCCGCCGATGGGAGCGGCCTGCCGGGTACCCGGCAGGCCCCTTGCGTCAGTTGAACAGGAACGACCTGGCCGTAAGGCGTGCATCTCGCGCAGTCGTGGACACCCACGTTCCGAGACGCTGCAGCAGGGTTCCCTCCACGGCATCGTCGGCGTTGCCGACGCGGCGGACATCGGTGCCAACCTGCGTCACGCGCAGGCGGCTGGTTTCCGTATGCACGTCGGACACGGCCTGCATGTTGCGTGCGCTGGTGAGCAGGTCTCCGGCCGCGATGTGGACCGACTCGGCCGCGAGCGAGAGTCGGGACGCCTCCAGCGCCGCGTTCCCCGACATCGAGATCACGGCCGGCTGCTCGCTGCGGCGGTGCATGATGGCCAGCACCCAGGATTCGTCCTTGCCGGGCCAGACCAGGACGCGGTCGCCCGGCTCCGGCCGCACCAGACAGGAGAACCCGGTGCGCGCCGTGTGTCCGTCGCTCAACGTGCCGGCAGTTCCGGACCATGCCAGCACGTCGTGCTCGATCAACTGCCCCGGAGGCGATTCTTCCGCGCCTGCCCTGAGCAGCTGTTCGACGAACACCGGGGAATCGTCGGCAGCATCCGGCTTGCTGGCCTGGTCGGACCGTTCGGCGGCCGCCGGCTGTGCCTGCGGCGACATGGTGGAATTGGCCATCGAATCACTCCCGTCCTCTGCTCGTCAACGCTTCGTGCAGCGGGCGCTGCCGCACCCTCTGCGACCTGATGCTCGATACAATACCACGCTGGGTTGATGCGGCCACCTTGACGTGAGGGTGGAGGGTGAGCCGAACGCGCCGGGGACGCTGCACGGCGGAACGGTAGTGTCTCACTTTGGCCTGTGCAGTGTCTGGCACCGTCCTCCGGGGGGAGGGCGGGACGCCCTCCCCCCGGAGTCGGCAGGCAAGTCGACGCAATTGCCGGCTGCGAACGGCCCTGCGCCACGTCAGGCAAGTTCAAGGCGAGACACTGCCTCGTCGTCTTGTCCTTTGCCCCCCTGCCCTCTTTGCGGCAGGGTCTCGCCTTGGCCTGCGCAGTGTCTGGCGCCCTCCCCCGGAGGGGAGAGTGTCCCTCGGGGGAGGGCGTTCCTCGGGGAGGGGCGTTCCTCGGGGGGAGGGCGTCCCGCCCTCCATCGCGCCGCAAGGCGCGCCGCGCCGTCAGGCGCGCGGGCACTTCGCGGCCTTGCGCAGGGAGCGCAGGGAGGACGCGCCTGACGGCGCATGGAGGGCGGGACGCCCTCCCCCCGGAGTCGGCAGGCAAGTCGACGCAGTCGCCGGCTGCGAACGGCCCTGCGCCACGTCAGGCAAGTTCAAGGCGAGACACTATTTCAAGGTGAGACACTACCGGCCAGCAATTCTCATTTTGGCGTCTGGCTTCGCTGTCAGGCGCATTGCACCCCCGGTTTCGGACTCAATTCGGGTCAAATCAACCCGCAGACCGGTGCTGTTGAGTGGACTGAAGGCCAAAATGAGAATTGCTGACTACCGGCGGAACGCGTTCCTGTCGGGCAGGCGCCGGATCTGCTAGGCTGCGCGCCATGAAGCTGGCAGCAAAGCCCGTCCCGTCGCCTGTGCTGGCCCTCTGTGGTCGTCGCGACACAGGCAAGATGCGCGCATGGGCAGCGCGCGTTTTTCTTGCAGCGTGCCTGCTCCCGACCGTGTCGGCGACGGCCGCGGATCTTCCCTGGCTTCCGCCGCGCGCATCCGGCACCGTTGCGGTCGAGCTTGGCGAAGCCTCTGCGGAGAGTTTCCACGTCGGCACCGAAGAGGTGGAGCTCGAAGCTGGTGCGATCGAGACGGAAGTCCAGTCGTTTCGGCTGACATACTCCCTCTCCGACAACTTCGCCATCGACGCGAGTTTGGGACAGGAAACGGGGAAGGCGCGGGCGCTCGGGACGGTCGAAGGCGAAACCGGCTTCGGCGTGGGACTGATCTGGCGCCCGGTCAACGAGCAGTTCAGCCCCGGCGCTCCGAGCGTCGCGCTGCGGGTCGGCTGGTTCGGCGAGGGCGGCTACGACGCCGAGCAGGTGCATGCGCCGGGCCCAGGCACGGGCGGCTACGACGCCTCCGTCTCGATCGGCAGGGTGTTCCGCGAGGCGCTGTCGCTTTCGGCGTCCTTCGGCGGACGCGTGTACGAAGATCCGATACCGGCGGTGGTTTCGGCGGAGGTTTCGGCGGCGCTGCTGTCGCAACCGGCGTCCCTCGACCGCATTCTCGGCGGCATGGAGGGCGGCGTGATTCTGCGCGCGAGCTACCGGCGCGAATTCTCCACCGGCGACCACGACGTCGCCGACCCCTATCGGCGCGACCTCGCCGGCCGCTTCCCGGAACTCGCGAGGGAGTACGCGCGCGGCGCCGTCGGCATGGCGGTCGCCGCCGGACCCATGGAGGTCGCCGCCGAGGCATTTCGCTACATGGGTGGCCGCAATGTCGGCAATTTCACCGGGGCGACTGCCCGCATCACCCTCAAGGCGGACCTGCGCACGCTGCTCGGCCTGCTCTGACAGCTTGTCGGGCCGTGTCTCCCGCGACCTGGAGACGTGCCACGCTCCTTGCGAAGCGGATCCCGGCGCATCTCGACGAAATCCAAAACCTTGACAGATGTCCAAACCTTGACAGATAGAAGAGAACTCGCATGATCCGATCCGCCATGAGCCTCGCACTTTGCCTCCTGGCAGCCTCTGCGCTTGCCAGGCCGTCGTTCACCTACGTTCAGGGGAGCTACGTCTTCTCGTCCCTGGACGAGGAAGGCCTGGCCGCCGATGTCCATGCCGCCGGGCTCGCCGCGTCGGTCGAGCTCGGCGACTCGTTCCACCTTTGGGGCGGCGTGGGTCGGGGATGGGTGGACGAAGACGCGTTCAGCCACGATGTCACGAGTGTCTCCGGCGGCGCGGGATTCCACGTCGAGGCCGGCAAGGCGCTGCTGTATGGCCGTGCGGGCTATCTCTTCAGCGAAGCCGAGGGGCGCCACCTGATTGACGAGACCGAGTTCCAAGGCGCGGGCGGCGGCATAGACCTGGGGACAGTCTCGATTGGCGAAAGCGACGACGGCGCGCTCGTCGAGGGTGGCGTCCGGGCGTTCGTCGCTTGAACTTGAACTGTCTGCCGCATTCACGTTCGTGGACTTCGGCGGCGAGGCCGGCGACGACGCCAGCTTCAGGATCGAGGCCGAGGGGCCGCTGGCGGGGAACTGGAAATGGCGCCTGGGGTGGCGCCGGAACGACGACGACGAGAACGCCTTCGCCGTCGCGCTGAGGTTCTACCCGCGCTGGCAGTAGCTCGCGCTGGCGGTCCCGAGTTCGGGGCAGTGTCTCGCTTTTGGCTTGTGCAGTGTCTGGCGCCGTCCCCCGGGGGAGGGCGTCCCGCCTCCATCGCGCCGCAAGGCGCGCAGGCACTCGCGGCACGTGCAGGGAGGACGCGCCTGACGGCGCGCATGGAGGGCGGGACGCCCTCCTCCCTATGTAGAGAGCGTAGAGAGCGTAGAGAGCGGTCCCGGCAGGCAAATCGACGCAGTCGCCGGTTGCGAACGGCCATGCGCCACGTCAGGCAAATTCAAGGTGAGACACTGCCGAGTTCGGGCGAGAGCGGCGAAGGCGGGCAATGCGTGATACCGTCGCCATGCGGCCCGCATGGGCGCAGAGTCGGTCGAACGACGTTTTTCGCGGAACGGCGACGCAGTCGAGGGGAGATGGGCAGATGGCGGACAGGACATTGGCGTGGCGCAGGTGCATGGATGCCGACGAGCGTCCGCAATGGTGCTCCCTGCTCAGGCTGGACACGGCCTCGGTCAGTGCCGCGCAGGGCGTTTACGTCATCTGGCACGGCGGCGACGAACCGGAGACGGTGCTTGTCGGGCAGGCGTTCTTCGGCACCGTCGGCGAGCAGCTTGCGCAGCTGCGGAAGGACGAACGGATCCTGGCGTACAGGCAACTCGGCCTCTTCGTGACGTGGGCCGAGCTCGACGACGCCGATCTGCTCGACGGCGTGCAGCGGTATCTGGGTGACCGCCTGGCGCCTTTGGTGGGCCGCCTGCCGGACGCGCCGCCGGTGCCCGTCAACCTGCCCTGGGGGGAGGAGGAAGGCGAGAGCGGCACCGAAGCCGGAGAGGAAGCGGGGGGCAGGGAATAGGCCCTGGCACCGCAATGCCCTTCGACAGGTGGCTCTTCCTCTTCGCCGCATGTGCGGCAGGTGCGGCGTTGGTTGCGCTCGCCACCCTCATCGCCTGGCTTCTCCTGCAGCCGCCGCTCCCGGCGCCGGCGACGGACGGGGGCATCTACGCCCCGGTGACGCCAAGCCCCTTCACGCCCACACCCGCGCCGCCCGCGCCAGCACCGTCGGGGGGCGGCATCGCCGACGCGGCCGCGCCCACGCTCCCGGCTGCCGCCGGCGTGCATTTTCGCATAATGCCCGGCGCCACCATAGCCGAAGTGCTGCGCCAGTTCGCCGCCGACCCGCGCGTGACCCACGACGTCGCCGGCACCCGCGCCGCCGACCTCATGCGACACCTCGGTCTTGGCGGCCACGCCGAGGGCCGGTTCCTGCCCGGTTCTTACGGGATCGACAGGACAACCGCCGCATCCGACATCCTGCGGGAGGCGCACGACCGGATGCGCACGGCCTTGGACTACGCCTGGCGAGGGCGCGCCAGCGGCCTTCCCTACGCCACGCCCGACGAGGCGCTGATCGTCGCTTCCATCGTCGAAAGGGAGACCGCGCGGGGCGAGGACCGCCCTCGCGTCGCCGCCGTGTTCACGCGCCGAATGCACATGGGCATGCGCCTGCAGGCCGATCCGACGGTGATCTACGGCCTCGGCGGGCGCCTGGAGGGGGGCCTCGCCCGGCATCACCTGACGATCGACACGCCGTACAACACCTACACGCGCGACGGCCTGCCGCCGACGCCGATCGCCCTGCCGGGCATCGCCTCGATCGAGGCTGCGCTGCATCCGGCCGTTGGCACGTCCCTGTACTTCGTCGGGCGTGGCGACGGCACCACCGAGTTCTCCGACACGCTCGCCGAGCACAAGGCAGCCGTGCGCCGCTATCGGCGCTGAGGCGGGGCGCGGACGGCCGAGGCGGGCGCCCCCGAGCTTGCGTCCGCACATCCTGCCCTTTCAAGCCGCCCCGCCTCCCCAACCACCCCGTTTTCCCACCTCCAGAGCCAATCTCCCACACGACCCACGGACAATTTCCGCGCCTCAAACGCCAACCCCACTCGCTAAAGTGGTAACGTTCCAGCCGACGGATTGCCCCAATGCCGGCCGCCATGCTCGACACCCTCCGCTGCGCCCAAAACCTCCAAGACGCCGGCTTCCCCCAGGAGCAAGCCAACGCCACCGCCCAAATTCTCGGCGACGCCCTGACGGACGTGGCCACCAAAAGGGACCTGGACGAGGCCGTCAAAGGCCTGAAGGCCGAAATCGGCTACGCTGTTGGAGGCGTGAGGGCCGAGCTGAACGAGGCCCTCGCGGCGCAGAGGGCCGACGTGAGCGAGGCCCTCGCGGCGCAGAGGGCCGAGCTGAACGAGGCCCTTGCGGCGCAGAACGAGGCCCTCGCGACGCAGAGGGCCGACCTGAGCGAGGCCCTCGCGGCGCAGAGGGCCGAGCTGAACGAGGCCCTTGCGGCGCAGAAGGCCGACGTGAGCGAGGCCCTCGCGGCGCAGAACGAGGCCCTCGCGGCGCAGAGGGCCGAGCTGAGCGAGGCCCTCGCGGCGCAGAACGAGGCCCTCGCGGCGCAGAGGGCCGAGCAGAACGAGGCCCTCGCGGCGCAGAGGGCCGACCTGAGCGAGGCCCTCGCGGCGCAGAGGGCCGAGCTGAGCGAGGCCCTCGCGGCGCAGAACGAGGCCCTCGCGGCGCAGAGGGCCGACCTGAGCGAGGCCCTCGCGACGCAGAGGGCCGACGTGGGCGAGTCCCTCGCGTCGCAGAACGAGGCCCTCGCGACGCAGAGGGCCGACCTGAGCGGGGCCCTCGCGACGCAGAGGGCCGACGTGGGCGAGTCCCTCGCGTCGCAGAAGGCCGACCTGAGCGGGGCCCTCGCGTCGCAGAAGGCCGACCTGAGCGGGGCCCTCGCGTCGCAGAAGGCCGAGCAGGACAGCACGACGTCGAGCCTGAAGGCGGACATCGCCCATCTCCACACCAAGTTCGACGCCATGGATCGCCAGCTCAAGTTCATGTTCGGCTTCCTCGGCCTCCTGGTCGCCATGGCCGCCTACGGCATTTTCCATCTGCCCACTGTGGCTCCACCACCCTCCACCCAGGTGCAGGCGGAGGCACCCCTCAATCCAGCACCGCCCCAGGAGCCTTCAGCCGGGGAAGCATCCCCGACCGCTGACGCGCAAGGAAGCACCGGCAATTCTCCCCATCGCTGGGGGCGTGCTTCCATGCAAGAAAGCGACGCAATCCGCGTCACCGGCGCCGAACCGACCTCCGCCCGTCGAGCCGGCAAATTGGTAGCGTTCCCAGCGGAACCAACCAGTGCAGGCTGCCGCCGAGAAGCCGGCAGGCATCCGCGCACCGGTTGATCGCATTGCGGCGCGGAGCGTTAGACTATGCGGCCTTCGAGGTGAGGGTTCGGTATCTACTCATGACGCAAGCCTGCTTTTCGTGGCCGGGCGACGGCCCGGCACAGGTGGCTCCCGGCCCCCATTGCGGTCCGGCGTACGGCGAAACGGCGGGCGTGCCTGGATCGCGCCGGCCCCGGCGACGGCTTACTGCTGCCGCCGCCGTGCTTGCGTTCCTGATCGCCGCCGCGCCACCATCGCTGGCGCAGATCCAGACGGTCGAGATCGAGCCGGTGACGCTCGGCGCGCCGGGACCGGACTCCACCTATCGCGCCGGCGAGACCTTTGCCGTGAGGTTCGGCTACGAGGAGATTCTTCCCGACATTTCGCAGGCGGGGGTCACTGCGAGAGTTCGCGTGGGCTTGACGGTGGAGAAAACGGACCTGTGCGCCGGCGACGGACGCTTCCTGGTCTGCCCCTACACGGTGCGCACCACCGACATGGACCCCAATGGCGTGTCCGTGCCCAACCCCAGCATCAACGACCCCAGGGTGGTGCTTCGGACCACCGTGTTTCCGGTGGGCTACATGGAGAGCCCTCAGGAGAACCACAAGGTGGACGGCATAAGCGTCGACATGATGAAATTCCAGGTCGTGACCGACAGCACGCGCGAGGCCTATCGCGCCGGGGACGTGGTGCGCGCCGATGTGACGTTCAGCGAAAATGTCGAGGAGTTCGGCGACTTCGCGCCCATGCTGGTGTCGGGCCGGCCCATGGTGCCTGTGGCGAGAACCGAGGACACGCGCACCTACACCCATGTCGTCGCGCCCGGCGAGGACATGGCCACGCTCGCGGTCGTCGGGCTGTGGCGCCCGAACGACGTGGTCGACGAGTACGGCAATGCCGGCATCCACTGTCGCGCCGGGCAGCCGAAAAGTTTGTACTGCCCGGCTGGGGCCGGCGCGCCCCGCACCAACATCGCTATGGTGGAATACGTCTCCCGCTTTTCCGAACTGCTGTCCATCAAACAGTCGATCGACACGACGGCGCCCTCGGTGACGGGCGTCCGGCTCCGCGCCGCACAGGCGCTTTTCGGCCGCCGCGACAATGTCGATGTCGTGGTCGAGTTCGACGAACCGGTGACCGTCAAGCAAGACAGCGCGCCTTGCGTGTCCATGCACCAAGACCTAGCTTCTTGCGACCTCCTGCTGCAGCTCGACGTCGGCAGCACCGTGAAGCGCATCGGCCTGGAGACAGCCACCGATGTCACCGATACCCGCGAGCTGCATTTCCGCTGGCCCGCTACCGAGGTGGACGCTACCGAGGTGGAAAGAGAGCGCATCGAAGGTACCCTTCGGGTTTCGGCGAACGCTCTTCTGCTCAGTGCCGCCGCGTCCGTCGTCGACGTTGCCGGGAATCTGTCCGGCAACGTCTCCGCCACCCGGGAGCTGGGCGCGCGCGTGGACTCCAGGCCGCCGCAGGTGCGCGACGTGCGGGTGCGGGCACCGCGGGAGGTGAGCGCCGGCACGGTGGTGCGCTTCGACGTCACCTTCGACGAGGACATGAAGGTCGCCTGGCCCACGAGCAATGCCTGCGCGCTGCCGTATCTCGACTACGAGCTGGTGGCGATAAACGCCGAGGGCACCAGGTCCAATACTGTAGCGACTCCCCGCGCATGCCTCGTCGGCGTGCAGGGCCGCACCCTGACGCTTGCCGACGTGCTCCCCGAACCACTGCCGGACGTGCTCTCCACACCGTCGCTCCCCGAACCGCTGCTTACCGCCGAGCGCCTGGAACTGACGCCAACACTACTGTCTGCGATGGCCCTCGGTGGGAACTTTGGCGGCGAGGTGACCGACGCCGCCGGCAATGCGCCCGGCAACCACGAGCCCCAGGGCCGGCACCACCTGCTGCAGGTGGCGCAGGGAGCCGGCGAGACGCCGAAGCCGGCGGCGCAGTCCCTCGTCACGGACCAGCGCGTCTATAAGAAGGGCGGTAGCGTTCACTTCACCCTGGTGTTCGACAGGCAGGCGCCCGATCTCTCGACGACGAAGCTTGCGTTCTCCATCGGCGGCTGCGAGGTCTCGGCCGGGTGGCTGAGTAAGGTGGACAAGTTTGCCCATGTGTTCATGTTCATCCACGATGATGAACCGTCGTCGGTCTGCGGCGGCCGCGGCGGCAGGATCGAGTGGGGGGCGGATGCCCTCGGCGAGAGCGTGGACAACGTGCCCGTGCCCACCGCCGGCTCCGGTCGGTCGCGCGTGGATGTCGCCGTGCCGGAGGTGACGGACGTGACGATCGAGAGCCGTCCGCGCACCGTGCCGGCGGGCGGCAGCGCCGCCGACCTGCACTACGGCGGGGGCGCGCGCATCGTTGTCGCGGTGACGCTGACCGAGCCGGTGCAGGTCGCATGCACGGAGGTCGTGCTGCGAATCGGTACCGCCACCAGGGCGGCGCCCTACCTGTCCGGCGGGGGCAGCGCCCGCATCCGCTTCTCCTATCGCGTGCGGGACGGGGACGCCGAAGTCGACAGGGACGGCATCAGCGTGCGGGGCGTGCTGCCCTGCGGCACCGTCAATACCCTCACTACCCTCACGTCCCTGGCCGACGCCCTGGCCAGCGGCGTTTCCGACATGACCGACCTTGCCGGCAACCCTGTCGCGAGGGACTTCGGCAACCACGCCATTCACGACGACGGCGCGCATCCCGTGAATGGCGCCCTGCGCTTCGTCGCCGGACGTCCGCCGACGGACGACGGGCCCGGAGAGGACCCGACCGACCCGACGGATGACGCCGACACCCCCGAAGAGCCGACCGGCAGGCTCGTGCTGGCCTCGTCCGGCGGCGGTGCCGACGGCAGTTTCGGCCAGGGCGACACCATCGTCGTGCGGGCGGAATTCGCGGCCCCCGGCGTCGACGTGATCGCGCCGCTGCGCATCGGGCTCGACATCGGCGGCGACTCGAAGGTCGTCACCTGCACGGGCCTCGGCCGGGGCCGCACCTTCGTTGAGTGCCGCTATCGCGTGGGTCCCGGCGACGAGGACCGCGACGGCGTCTTCGTCCGCATCGCCTCGGGGACGATCCGCTTCGGCGATGCCGATGTGATGCCCGACCTGACTGCCCTTGATCCCCCCGCCGTGCTCGTGGATGCGCGCGCGCCGTCGCTGGCGAGCGTGGAGTTGAACACCGATCCGGGCGCGGACGAGACCTACGTGACGGGCGACGAGATCGGCGTCGAGATCACCTTCTCGGAGCAGGTGAGCGCACGCGGCGAGATTTCGCTGCCGCTTCGCGTTGGCCGCGCCCTGCGTCGCGCGGAACTCGTCTCCCCGGCCGCCGGTGAGTCGGCGACGCGCTTCGAGTTTCGTTACACCGTGGCCGCCGGCGACGACGATCGGGACGGCGTCGCCGTGGCGGCGCTCGGCCCCGGCAGCCTGATCGGCGCTCTTCAGGACGCGGCCGGACATGAAGCGGTGCTGTCGTATCCGGAGGTGCCGGACGATCGCGCGCATGTGGTGGACACGCTCGGGCCCGGGGTGACCGGCGTCGAGGCGGTCGATCCGCCGGGCTCCGGCGCCTACGGCGAGGGCGCGGTCGTGACGCTGGCGATGCGGTTCGACGAAGCGGTACACGTTGGCGCCGCCGGCGCGGCGTTGACGTTGACGGTCGGCACGGCGTCGCGCGAGGCCGCCTATGTAGGCGGCTCCGGCACCAGCCTCCTGACCTTCGCCTACGATGTGCGCGGCGGCGACAGCGGTCCGTTCGCCGTGGTCGCGGGCGGGCTTCGCGGCGTCACCGATGTCGGCGGCAACCCTGCGCGCGGCAATCCCGCGCAGGCGCTCGGTGTTGCCGCGGACACGTCGGCGCCCGGGGTTTCCGGCACGCCGCGATTGGCCTCCGTGCCGGAAGGGGGCGTGTACGGGGTCGGCGACGAGGTGGTCGTCGTCGTCACCTTCAGCGAGCGCGTGCTGGTGGTGGCCGGGGAGACGGGGCCGAGCCTTCGCATCCGCATCGGCGGCCTGCCGCGCGAGGCCGGGTTTGCCGGCGGCAGCGGCAGCGACGAGCTTCGCTTTGTCTATGTCGTTGCCGTGGGCGACGAGGGCGACCGCATTTCGGTGGCCGCAGACGCGCTCTCGCTCGGCGACGGCGCAATCCGCGACGTCCACGGCATCGATGCCATGGTGCGGCACTCGGCGGTGCCGGCGACCGACGGCCATCGCGTCGACGGCGTCGCACCCCGCGTCGAAGGCGCAGCGATCGTCTCGCGCCCGGAAGCCGAAGGCGCATATCTTGCCGGCGAGCGGATCGTCGTCGAGGTCTCCTTCGCCGAACCGGTGCTCGGCGCAGAGGGCGCCGTCCTGGGCCTCGAAGTGGGCAGCACCGCGCGCCGCGCAGAGTGCGCAACCGGCGCCGAAGCCACGGATGCACTGACCTGCGCCTACACGGTGACGCTCGGCGACTTCGACGCCGACGGTGTCGCCGTCGTCGGCGATTCCTTCGCCGGCGACTTCGAGGACGTGGCCGGCAACGCGGCGCAGCTCGCGCTCGGGGAGATCCCCGACGATCCGCTGCATCTCGTCCATGCGGCGCCGCCGCAGCTAGGAACGCCGGTGTCGGCGATGACGCTGGTGGTCGGCGGCGCAACCGCGTCGGTGGACCTCGCCGGGGTGTTTCGCGGCCGGCTGACGGGCATCGTGGCGTCGTCCGACGACGACAGCGTGGTCGCGGTCTCGATCGCCGGCTCGACGCTGTTGCTGCGCGCCGGCATCGAGGGCACGGCGACGGTGACCCTGTCGGCCGCCAACCGCGCCGGCCGCGAACAGACCTCGTTTCCGGTCGAGGTGATCACCGACCCGGCCGAGACCGGCATCCTGGGCGATGCCGTGGCGGCCATTGGCCGCGGCATGCTGGCCGGAACGTCGGAACTGATAAGCGCCCGCTTCCGGCTCGCCGGTGACGTGTCGAGCCTGTCGCTGGGCGGACGCCGGTTCACGGCTGCGGCCGCAGCGGAGGACATGTCGGGCGGCATGTTTGGCGCGGCGCGGCGGCAGATGCCGCTCTCGGAGGCCAGGCGGCAGGACACGCTCGCCCTCGCCGGCAGTGGCTTCGATCTGCAGCTCGCCGGCCGCCGACAGGGCGTCCGCTGGTCCCTCTGGGGCGGCGCCGATCAATACGGTCTCGGCGGCGAGCCGGAGCACGGCGAATACGACGGCACCGGAATGACGGGCGTGGTGGGAATCGACGCCCGCGGCGAAACGGTTGTGGCCGGCATTGCCGTGGCGCGCAGCACCGCCGATGTGGACTACCTGTTTGCGGGCGAGTCCGAGGGCGAGGGCACCTTGGAGACGACTTTCACGGCCTTCCATCCCTATGCCCGCCTGAGCATGAGCGCGGACACCGAGCTCTGGGTCATCGCCGGCTTCGGCAGCGGCGAGGCGACTGCGCAGCGGGAAGCGGTGAAGCGCACCGAGCTGACGGACCTCGACATGGCCATGGCTGCTGCCGGGCTGCGGCGCTCGCTGGCCATCGACTTCGCCGGCGCGGCGTTTTCCCTGCACGGCGACGCCGCATTCATGAGCGTCGGCAGCGACGACGGCCGGCATGCCCTGGATGGACTCGCGCTGGGCGTGTCGCGGCTGCGGCTGGCACTCGAAGGCGCCTGGCGGATGGGCGCCGTGGCCCCTTTCGCCACGGTCGGCGCGCGTGTGGACGGCGGCGACGGCGACTCGACCGGCGGTGTGGAGCTGGCCGGCGGCGTGCGCATCGGCAACGAGCTCTCGGCGTTCAGCCTGGAGGCGAGGGGGCGCGTGCTGGCGCTGCCGTTCGGCGACGGCCAGCTGGACAGCGGCGTCAGCGTAACCGCCGCCATCGAGCCTGGCCGGCTCGGACGCGGCTTCTGGCTGCGTCTGTCGCCCCGCTGGGGCGCCGACACGCTTGCCACGGACCCGTTCGGCCACGCCTCCGCCTGGGATGCTCGCACCCATGCCGCCGGCATTGCCGGCGCCGGCGCTGGCTGGGGCATGGACGCGGCGTTCGGCTACGGGCTGGAGCTGCGGCGCCTGCCCGGGCTCCTGACGCCATTTGCGGAGACTGTCTCCGCCGGTACGCGTCGGCTGCGCGCCGGTGTGCGCTACCGCGGCGGCGTTGGCCAGCGTGCCTCGCGCGTCGAGTTTGCCGTCGAGCGGAGCAACGGACCGCTTCCGGAATCGCGGGCGCTGATCGTCGCCTTCGCGCGGCTATGACCTCGTAAGGCCCGCTTTCGTCGGTACTCCGACGGTTTTGCCCTGCGTTCATGCAGACGATGTGCAAGCGTCGCAAGGCAGCTGCGGCACGGCACACCGCACGTCAGTCCGATTTGGCGTCGGCCCGTGCCAACGCGGCAAGCACCTCCAGCACCTGCTCCTGCTCGAGGCCACTTCCGTATGCACACGCCCGATGTGGAGCGTCTGGCGCTGTCCTCCGGGGGGAAGGGCGTCCCTCGGGGGGAGGTGCGTCCCTCGGGGGGAGGGCCTCGGGGGGAGGGCGTCCCGCCCTCCATGCGCGCCGCAAGGCGCGCCGCGCCGTCAGGCGCCGCGCCCGCAAGGGCGCGCAGGGCACGTCGCGGCATGCGCAGGGAGGACGCGCCTGACGGCGCGATGGAGGGCGGGACGCCCTCCCCCCGAGGGACGCCCCCCCGAGGCCCTCCCTCGGAGTGGTCCCGGCAGGCAAGTCTCCGACGCATTCGCCGGCTGCGAACGGCCCTGCGCCACGTCCGGCAGATTCAAGGCGAGACACTGCCCACCGACACCCCACCGACCAGCAATTCTCATTCTGGCCTTCAGTCCACTCAACAACGCCGGTCTGCGGGTTGATTTGACCCGAATTGAGTCCGAAACCGGGGGTGCAATGCGCCTGACGGTGAAGCCAGCGCCACAAGAACCGTTGCCTTTCGGCAACGCTTCCTGCCCCAGCCCCGGCCGTCCTGTCACCCTGTCGGCATTCGGCCAGCCTGCGCTGTCCGAAGTCCGACAGGCTGCCGGGCGCCAAAATGAGAACTGCTGGGTCGACCAGCAATTCTCATTTTGGCCTTCAGTCCACTCAACAGCACCGGTCTGCGGGTTGATTTGACCCGAATTGAGTCCGAAACCGGGGGTGCAATGCGCCTGACAGCGAAGCCAGACGCCAAAATGAGAATTGCTGTGGGTCGACCGCGCTGCTTGACATCCTGGCGGCGGGCTGGTTAGGTGCGATGTGGGAAAAACGGGTGACAAAGTGGTGAATTGTGGTGACCGGGCGCGATCTGCCGGAGGAGGGCTCTGACTCTCCGGACTCAGCGAACGACTCCCTGCAAGAGCTGCGGGGGATCGTGGATGTGCGCCTCGACGAGCGTGGGCGGATGGCGATTCCCGGGCGCTATCGCTGGGCCTTTGCCGGTGGCGATGCAGGCCGGGCGGTGGTCACCATCGATCGGCAGGAGCGGTGTCTATTGGTATATCCGCCGGCCGAGTGGGCGCTGGTTCAGGAGGGTCTGAAGGCGCTGCGCAACGCATCCAATCGGGTGCGAAAGGTGCAGCGGATGCTCATCGGCTTTGCCTTCGACGTCGAGATCGACCGTCACGGGCGGCTGCTCGTCCCGCCCAAGCTGCGTGAGTATTCCGGCATCGAGCGCAAGGCTGTCCTGCTTGGCCAGCTCAACAAGCTGGAGCTCTGGAGCGTCGAAGGCTGGCAGCAGAGCATGGAGGGCTGGCCGGACACGAGCGAAGACGACGAGGAAGAGCTGCGTGAGCTGCGCATCTGAACGAACGCGCCGCAAGGCGCGTGCCCCATCGGAGACCAGGCGCCTGGGCGATCGCTGGCTGAAATGACCTTGACTGGCAACACGAAGAGCGGTGATGGAGCATGTTCCGGTCCTGCCTGGCGAGACGGTGCGGGCGCTTGCGGGCGATCCGTCCGGACTCTACGTGGACGGCACGTTCGGTCGCGGCGGCCACTCGTCCCTGCTGCTTGACAGGCTCGCCCCCGATGCTCGTCTCGTCGCTCTCGATGCCGACGAAGAGGCATTCCGTTCGGCATCGAAGCTGGCGCAGGAAGACGCGCGGGTGCAACCCGTGCGGGCCCGCTTCTGCGAACTCGACCGCCACATCCCGTCCGGCGAGGGGGCAGTCGGCGTGATGCTCGACGTCGGCGTCTCGTCACCGCAACTCGACGATGCCCAGCGCGGCTTCAGTTTCCGCCACGACGGCCCCCTCGACATGCGCATGGACCAACGCCGCGACATCACCGCCGCCGATTGGCTCGGCAGCGCCAGCGAACGCGAGATCGCCGACGTTCTGCGTCGCTACGGCGAAGAGCGACATGCCCGGCGCATCGCCCGCCACATCGCCCAGGACCGCCCCTTCCACACCACCGCCGAGCTGCGCGACGTCATCATGCGAGCCAGCCCGGCCCGCGGCCGCGACGCCTTGCGCCAAACCGCCAGCCGGGTCTTTCAGGCGATCCGCATCCGCGTCAACGACGAGCTGGCGGAGCTCGATCGCGGCCTCGACGTCGCATTCAAGGCCCTCCGCCCCGGCGGCCGGCTCGCCGTCGTCAGCTTTCACAGCCTCGAACACCGCATGGTGCGGCAGCGCTTCCGCATCTGGCGGCAAGGGCCGCCAACGCCACGCCGCCTGCCGGTGCCGGCAACGTTCTCGCCATTGGCGAAGGTGGTGGTGAAGGGCATCCGCCCCAGCGCGACGGAAATCGCCGCCAACCCACGCTCCCGCAGCGCGCTGCTGCAGGTGCTCGAGAAGATCGCCCAGCCAGGGGGAAGCCCATGAGCACGCGGCTGCGGCGGCCGCTTTGGCTCGGCCTGACCGTGGTGCTATATGCCCTGATCTGCCTGACCGGCATCGGCGTGGCCTTGAAGGCGGCCGAGATGCGGGCGCTGTTCACCCACCTCGAAGGCGTCCGGAGAACCCGCGACGGGCACCTTGAGGAGTACAAGTACCTCCTGCTCGAACGCGCCACCCTCAAGTCCTATCAGGATGTAGAACGCATCGCCCTGGCCGAGCTTGACATGCGATTCCCGGACGAGGTGCAGGTGGCGCGATGAGAGACGCCCGTCCGGATCCAGCCCGTGGCGTGCCGCCGCGCTGGCGCCATCACGCCGTGGCGTGGACATTCCTGCTCGGCGTCGGCGGCTTGGTGCTGCGGGCTGGCTATCTCGTCGTCACCGATTGGGAGTTCCTCGTTGACCAGGGCGAGGCCCGCTCGATCCGCAATCTGGAAATCCCGGCGCACCGAGGCGTGATCCACGACCGCGTCGGCGAACCGCTGGCGGTGAGTGCCCCCATGGCCGCCGCCTGGATCGACCCCAGCGAAGCATCCCTCAGCATGGCCGACGCGCAGGCGCTGGCGAACATCCTCAGGCTCGATGGCGAGCGCCTGCACGCCCGCACCGACGCGGCGCGAGAGAAGCAGCGTCGCTTCGCCTACATCGCTCGCCGGGTGGAACCCGATGCAGAACGTCGCGTTCGGGCGCTAGGCATTGCGGGCGTTCACTTCCAGCCGGAATACCACCGCTTCTATCCCGCCGGCGAGGTGGCGGCACATCTGGTCGGTCGCACCGACATCGACGATCGCGGCCAGGAGGGCATCGAACGGGCGTTCGACTCCACGCTCACCGGCAAGCCCGGCACCAAGCGAGTGTTGCGCGATCTGCCCGGGAACACGATCAAGGAGCTTCTGCTCACCAGCCCCCAGGACGGCGACGACCTGTTTCTGTCGCTGGATCTCCGGCTGCAGTTCTATGCCCACCGCGAGCTCGGCGAGGCCATCAAGGAGCACAAGGCTCGCTCCGGCTCGGTGGTGATGGTGGATGTGGACACCGGCGACATCCTTGCGCTCGCCAACCAGCCGTCGTTCAACCCCAACGATTGGGGCGCCCGCGGCGTCGTGGTTCGCAATCACGCGCTGGCGGACCAGTTCGAGCCCGGCTCTACGGTGAAGCCCGTCACCGTGCTCGCCGCCTTGGAGACCGGTGAATACAGCCGCGACACCGAGATCGACACCTCCCCCGGCTGGTTCCGCGTCGGCCCCAAGCTGATCGAGGATCCGATCAATCGCGGAACGCTCACCGTGGCGGGAATCGTCGCCAAGTCGAGTCAGGTGGGCATCACCAAGATCGCCCTGGCGCTCGAGGATCGAGCCGTGTTCGACGCCCTGCGTCGTGCCGGTTTCGGCGCGGCCAGCATCACCGGCCTGCCGGAGGAAACCGCCGGATTCCTCACCGACCGCGACCTGCGCCGACCCATCGGCCGCGCCACCATCGCCTACGGCTATGGCCTCACGGTATCGGCCGCGCAGCTGGCGCGAGCCTATCTGACCCTCGCAAGCGGCGGCGTGCGGCGCGAGTTGAACCTCCTGCGCGACAGCCGCCCCTTGCCGGACGAACGCGTGTTCGACGCCGGCCTTGTTGCCGAAGTCGTGGACATGATGCGCGGCGTGGTGGAGGTCGGCGGCACGGCGCCGAAGGCCAGCGTCCCCGGCTACAGCGTCGCCGGAAAGACCGGCACCGCGCGCAAGGTGGGCAGCACCGGCTACGACGACTCCTCCCACGTCGCCTTCTTCGCCGGTTTCGCCCCGGCCGAGCGACCGAAAGTGGTGGTGGTGGTGGTCATCAACGAACCCTCCGGCACGCTCATCGGCGGCGGCAGCGTTGCCGCCCCGGTCTTCTCCCGCGTGGTCGCCCGCACACTGCGCGTCCTGGGCGTGGCCCCGGACGAAGCCACCGCGACGGAAGCAGTCGCCTCACCAAGCGTGGACTCCGGCCCTCTCCGGAGGGGGGGCATCCTGCCCTCCCTCGCGCCGACAGGCGCACAAGAGCCGCCAAGGCCACGGTCCAACAAGGCGCACGCGTCCCATTGGACGCGTCTTGCGGCAGGCAAGGAGGGCGAGACGCCCCCCTTCCGGGGCGGGCGCCAGGCGTCCCTGCAGGAGCCGAGGGCGCCGACATGACGCTGCGCGAGCTGGTGCGCCGTGCCGACCTGCCGAACGTGCCCTTGTCGGGCCTCACCGGCGACTCCCGACAGGTGCAGCCAGGCGATGCCTTTGTGGCCTGTGCGGGACAGACCTTCGACGGCCACGCCTTCGTGCCCGAAGCAGAGCGGCGCGGGGCCGTGGCGGTGCTGTCGGAGCGAGCGGTGAACGCGACCGTCCCCGTCGCCGTGCTGCCAGGCCTGGCCCGCCGCCGCGGCTCCCTGGCAGCGCGCTTTCACGGGTCGCCGTCGGAACAGCTGACCGTGGTGGGCGTCACCGGCACCAACGGCAAGACCACGGTCGCCCACAGCATCTCGGCAGCCCTGCCGCAAGCGGCCTTCGCCGGCACCGTCGGCTGGGGCTTCCCTGCCGCCCTGCAACCCGCCGCACTCACCACCGAAGACCCGATCACCGTCCACGCCCGCCTGCGCGCAATGCTGGACGCCGGCGCCCGTTCGGTGGCGATGGAGGTGAGCTCCCACGCGCTGCGGCAAGGCCGCGTGCAGGAAGTGGACTTCGATGTCGCGGTCTTCACCAATCTCAGCCGCGACCACCTCGACTACCACGGCAGCATGGAACGCTACGCGGACGCCAAGAGGGAACTGTTCCGCCAGGACCTGCGCGCCGCCGTTGCAAACGTCGACGACGCCGTGGGCCGCTCCATCCTCGCCGAGACGAAAGCCGCCGCCATCGACTCCTTCGGCTTCGGCAGGGCGCCCGGCGCCGATGTCTCGTGGGGCAACGTCCGCCACGAAGCCCAAGGTCTCGCCGGCATATGGCAAACCCCTTGGGGCGCCGCGCCGTTCGAGGCAGCCGGCTTCTTTGGCGAGTTCTCGCTCTACAACCTCGCCGCGACACTCACCGTCGCATGTGCGCTGGGCGTCCCGCTCGCCGCCGCCGCCGCGTCCATCTCGCACCTGACACCCCCACCTGGACGAATGCAGGCAGCGGCAGGCAACGCCAGGCCCCTCACCCTCATCGACTACGCCCACACCCCCAACGCGCTGGCGGCGGCACTGGCCGCGCTGCGCCAGCACCTTCCTCGCATGGGAGCAAGCCGCCTGCTGGTGGTGTTCGGCTGCGGCGGCGATCGGGACCGAGGCAAGCGGGCGCAAATGGCAACGGCGGCAGAAGCCGGTGCAGATGCCGTCTTCCTCACCTCCGACAACCCGCGCAGCGAAGACCCGGAACGCATCCTCGACGACGCCATGCGCGGGTTTCGGCAACCCGACCGGGTTTGTCGCATGGCAGACCGCGCCCGTGCCATCCGGTCCGCCATAGGCGCGGCCGGCGCCGGCGATGTCGTGCTCATAGCCGGCAAGGGCCACGAGGACTATCAGGAGATCGACGGCGTGCGGCACCCGTTCTCGGATATCGACCAGGCCCGCGCCGCGCTCGCCACCGCCGAAGCGAGGCCAGGCTGATGCTGCTTGCCCTCACCAATTCCCTGTCCGAATACGTGAGCCTGTTCTCGGTATTCCAGTACCTGACGTTCCGCACCCTGGTGAGCACCGTGACGGCGCTCGGACTGTCGCTCCTGATCGGCCCCCGCATGATCCGCAAGCTGCAACAGCATCAGGTGGGGCAGGTGGTGCGCGCCGACGGCCCCGAGACGCACCTCACCAAGGCCGGCACCCCGACCATGGGCGGTGGCCTCATCCTTGCCGCCCTCGTCGCCGCCACGTTGCTCTGGTGCGACCTCGGCAACCGCTACATCTGGATCGTGCTCGGCGTGACGCTCAGCTTCGGCGCGGTGGGCTGGGTGGACGACTACCTGAAGATCTCCCGCGGCCACCCTGGCGGCCTGCCGGCGCGATGGAAATACCTCTGGCAGTCCGTGTTCGGCTTCCTCGCCGCCGTGCTCCTCTTCACCGGCGCGACGACGCCGCAGGAGACCGCCCTGATCGTGCCCATCTTCAAGCAGGTTGCGATCCCGCTCGGCATCGGCTTCGTCGTGGTGGCGTACTTCGTCATCGTCTTCATGAGCAACGCCGTCAACCTCACCGACGGCCTCGACGGCCTCGCCATCCTGCCGACGGCGATGGTGGGCGGCGCCCTGGGCCTCATCGCCTATGTCGCCGGCCACGCCGAGTTCGCCGAGTACCTGCAGATTCCCTACATCGCCGGCGCTGGCGAACTGGCCGTGTTCTGCGGCGCGCTCATCGGCGCCGGGCTTGGCTTTCTCTGGTTCAACACCTATCCGGCACAGGTATTCATGGGCGACGTGGGCGCGCTGGCACTCGGTGCGGCGCTCGGCGTCGTCGCCGTTATCGTCCGGCACGAGATCGTGCTGCTGGTCATGGGCGGCCTGTTCGTGCTGGAAGCGGCTTCGGTGATCGTCCAGGTGACCTCGTTCAAGCTCACCGGCAAGCGCGTCTTCCACATGGCGCCCATTCACCACCACTTCGAACTGCTGGGCTGGCCCGAGCCGCGCGTGATCGTGCGGCTGTGGATCGTCACCCTTTTGCTCGTGCTGGTGGGGCTCGCGACCCTCAAGCTGCGCTGAGCGAGTCATGGTCAGCCGCAGCGGAACCATCGTCCTCGGCCTCGGCGAAACCGGGCGCTCCTGCGTCGCCTTCCTGCACGGCCACGAGCGGGTGGCAGCTTTCGATACGCGGCGCAATCCGCCGGGACTGGCGGAGCTGCGCCAAGCCCACCGAGACCTGCGTCTCATCGACGGCGCCGAGTGGGACGTGGAAGTGTCGCGGGCGGCGCGGGTGCTGGTGAGTCCGAGCATCGATCCGGAGCATTGCCTCGTGCGCCGGGCCCGCGCTGGCGGCGCCGCCATCACCAGCGACATCGAACTCTTCCTCGCCGCCGCCCAGGCCTCCGTCATCGGCATCACCGGCACCAACGGCAAGAGCACCGTGACCGCCCTGGTGGGCGAGCTCTTGGCCGCGACCGGCCGCAACGTCGGCGTCGGCGGCAATCTCGGCCCTCCGGCGCTCGACCTTCTGCATCCCGCGCGCGACGTCTATGTGCTGGAACTGTCAAGCTTTCAGTTGCAGCGCCTGCGGCGACCGGGTCTCGCCGTCGCCTGCGTGCTGAACGTCAGCGCCGACCACTTGGACCGCCACCACAACATCGACCGCTACGCCGCCTGCAAGCGGCGCATCTTCGCTGGCTGCGAAGCAGCCGTATTCAACGCCGACGACTCGCGCACCTGGCCGCATCCGGGTGGCGGCATCGCCATAGGCACGGGCGACTGGCGCATCGACGGCGACACCCTGGTCCTCGGTGGCGAGACCATGCCGACGCAAGAAGTCGCGCTCAAGGGCCGTCACAACCACTTCAACGTGCTCGCTGCGGCCGCCATCGCATCTTCGAGGGGGGTGACGGCGGCCGACATGAAGCCCGTGCTCAGGCGCTTTGCCGGCCTGCCGCATCGCTGCACGGAGGTGGCGCGCATTGGTGGCGTGACCTTCGTGGACGATTCCAAGGCCACCAACGTCGGCGCCTGCCGAGCGGCGCTCGAAGGGCTCGGCGACGGTCGCAGGAACCTCGTCTTGATCGCTGGCGGCGACGCCAAGGGCGCGACATTCGAGGAACTGGCAGCGCCGGCGCGACGCCACGTTGCCCATGCGCTGCTGATCGGACGCGATGCGGCCCGCATTGCCCAGGGTCTCGGCGATGCCGTGCCGCTGACGCGAGTGACCGACATGCATGCTGCCGTGCGCAAGGCATGGCGACTGGCGCAGCCGCGCGGCACCGTGCTGCTCTCTCCTGCCTGTGCCAGCTTCGACATGTACGACAGCTACGAGGCGCGAGGACGGCACTTCGCCGCCGCCGCCAGGGCGCTTGCCGCCGGCGGGGCGCATTCGCCGTGACCGTCGGCGCAGCCACCGCTCCACGCGCAGTGCGGGATCTCGTCGCCCCCTGGCTGTCGAGCATCGACACGACGCTGATCGCCGCGTGGCTGGCGCTGCTCGTGATCGGCCTCGTGATGGTGACCTCGGCCGCGTCCATCCTTCCGGGCGGCGCCGACCACTACCTGATCCGGCATGGCATCCACGCGCTCGGCGCACTCGTTCTGGGCGGCGTCATCCTGCTGCTGCCGCTCAGGCTGTGGGAACTGGCGCATGCGCTGGTGCTGATTGGCGCCATTGTCCTTTGCTGTCTCGTCTTCGTGCCGGGGCTGTCCGAGGTGGTCAACGGCTCGCGCCGCTGGATAAGCCTTGGCCCGATCGGCCTGCAGGCAGGGGAGTTCGCCAAGCTCGGCATCGCCATCTATCTCGCCGGCTATCTGGCGCGCGAGGGCGGGCGCCTGAACGAAGGCTGGCTGGGCCTCGTCAAGCCCCTGCTCTGGACCGCGATGCTGGTGGGGCTCGTTTTCCTGCAGCCCGATTACGGCACGGTCGTCATCATCGTCGCCGTGGTCGGCGGGCTCCTGTTCCTGGCCGGTGCGCGCCTGTCCACGTTCTTCCTTGGCGCCGTGGCCGCGCTGGCGCTGATCGCGGTCGCCGCCCTGCTCGAACCGTATCGGATCGACCGACTCACCTCGTTCCGCGATCCCTGGGCCGTCGCCACGGAGGACGGCTATCAACTCACCCAGGCGCTGATCGCCTTCGGTCGAGGAGGTCTCTTCGGCCAGGGGCTGGGGGACGGCGTGCAAAAGCTGCTCTACCTGCCAGAGGCGCACAACGACTTCATCTTCGCCGTGATCGCCGAGGAGCTGGGCCTCGTCGGCGCGCTGCTGGTGCTGGCCCTGCTCGCGTTCGTGACCTTGCGCATCCTCCGCATCGCCCGCGCCGCGGCGGTGCGAGAGCGCCCGTTCGCCGCCTACCTGGCCTATGCAGCGGCGCTTTTCATCGGCCTGCAAACGGTGGTGAACGTCGGCGTCAACACCGGCACCTTGCCCACCAAGGGGCTGACGCTGCCGTTCGTGAGCTACGGCGGCAACAGCCTCCTCGTGTGTACCGCCTTCGTCGCCTTCGCCCTGCGCGTGCGCATGGAGATCGCAGCGCCGAGCCGCATGCACAGCGCCGCCGCCATGCAGGCGCAGGCGCCAGGGTCATGACAGGTAGTGTCTCGCTTTGGCTTGTGCAGTGTCTGGCGCCGTCCTCCGGGGGGAGGGCGTCCCGCCCTCCATCGCGCCGCAAGGCGCGCCGCGCACTCGGCAGGGAGGACGCGCCTAACGGCGCGCAGGGAGGGCGGGACGCCCTCCCTCCCTATCTCCTCCCTATAGATATCTCCCTATCTCCCTATAGATATCTCCCTTATCTCCCTTATCTCCCTATAGAGAGTGGTCCCGGCAGGCAGATCGACGCAGTCGCCGGTTGCGAACGGCCATGCGCCACGTCGGGCAAATTCAAAGTGAGGCACTACCCCATGACAGCGACCAACTCCGTCTCGTTTGGCCTCCTCCCGGGACTCCTCTCGGGAGGGAGGGCATCCTGCCGACACGCCCGCAGGGCGCGCCTTGGCGCGCCGCAAGGCGCGTCCTGGCGACGCGCGACCGCCTCCCTCCGGAAATGAACCGAAGAGCCACTTACTTGCGCGGCGTCCAGCGCGTCCACTTCGTCGGCATCGGCGGCGCCGGCATGTCCGGCATCGCCGAGGTGCTGCTGCGGGAAGGCTATGTCGTGACCGGTTCAGACCTCGTGGCTTCAACCGCCATGCGGCATTTGACGTCGCTTGGCGCCATCACCCGCGTGGGTCATTCGGCCACCGCCATCGACGGCAGCGCGATACCCGACGTCGTGGTCACATCGAGCGCCATTCCCGCCGGCAACCCGGAAGTCGAACGCGCCCGCGCCCGCCGCATCCCGGTGATCTCCCGCGCCCAGATGCTGGGCGAACTGATGCGGCATCGCATCGGCATTGCCGTCGCCGGCGCCCACGGCAAGACCACCACTGCGAGCATGATCGCCGCCGTCTTCGCCGAAGCGGGCCTCGATCCCAACTACGTAATCGGCGGCAGGCTGCGCGGCCGCGGCGGCGACGCGACGGTCGAAGGCAGCGAACGGGGCGAAAGCGGCGCTGCGCTAGGCAGTGGCCCCCACATGATCGCCGAGGCGGACGAGAGCGACGCCTCCTTCCTGCACCTGGATCCAACTCTGGCGGTGGTCACGAACATCGATCGCGACCATCTCGAAGCCTATGGCCAGGAGTTCGCCCACCTTCGCCGTGCCTTCGTCGAGTTCCTGCACCGCCTGCCCTTCTACGGACTTGGCATCGTCGGCGTCGACGAGCGCCCCGGCTGCGAGCTCGCGACCGAGGTGGAGCGTCCTCTGCGCACCTTCGGCTTCTCCCAGGACGCCGACTACCGCGCCATCGATGCGGAGACGGTGGCCGGTCATACACGGTTCGTCACGCAACGCCCCGACCGCCCCGATCTCGAGCTTCGAGGGCCAACCCCAGGCCGCCACAACGTGCAGAACGCCCTTGCGGCCATTGCGGTGGCGACCGAAGAGGGCCTCGACGACGACGCCATCGTTCGCGGTCTCGAAACCTTCCGCGGCGTGGCGCGTCGCTTCGAGCGCAGCGACCGGATCATTGCAGGGCGCCCGGTGACGCTGGTGGATGACTACGGCCACCACCCCGCCGAGGTCGCGCAGGTGATTGCAACGGCCCGGTCACTGTGGCCCGCGCGCCGTCTGGTGATGGTGTATCAACCCCACCGCTACACACGCACCCGGGACCTCTTCGACGACTTCGTGGCCGTGCTCGGCCAGGTGGACGAACTGGTGCTGCTCGATGTCTATGCCGCCGGCGAGCCGGTGCTGCCGGAAGTGAACGGTCGCGTTCTCGCCAGCGCCGTATGCCGACGGGGCGCCCTCACGCCCCGCTTCGCCGAGAGCATCGAACAGGCGGTGCAGTTGCTCCAGGAACAGAGCCGGGACCACGACGTTCTGTTGGTGCAAGGCGCCGGCGACATCGAGCGCCTGCCGCCCATGCTTGCCCGCCCCCGGCCACACGCCGGCCGCAACGATGCGTGACGTGCCGTTCCGACTCGCCCTGCGGCCCCGTCTTCGCTTCGGCGCCGCGACGCTCCGAGCCGCATTCATCGTCGTGGTGCTCGCTGGCCTTGGCTGGAGCCTGCTCGACATTGTGACCCGCGAGATCAACGAGGTCCACGTCCACGGCGCCCTCAGCGAGGCCGAGCGCAACGAAGTCGGCGCCGCGGCGTCCGCCGCCATCGTCGCCGGCCGCCGCAGCGCCGCCCACATCGTCGAAGCGGTGGAGAGCCTTGGCTGGTCTCACGGCGTGCGCGTCTGGCGCCACTGGCCGGATCGAATGCACGTCGCCGTGACCCGCGAACCGCTGGCCGCGCGCTGGGGCGACGCCGCCTACCTCACCACCAGCGGCGAGGTCGTGGAGCTGCCGGACGACATTGCCGGCGACAACATGCCGGTGTTGCGCACGCACCAGGCAAGCGGCGTCGAAGCCATGCGTCTCTATGGCCTCCTGCACGGCATCGCGACGGACGCGGGCCTCGCCATCGTCGAACTTGCTGAAAACGCCCTCGGCGAATGGTCCGTGCAGCTCGACAACGACGTGCGCGTCATGCTCGGCGCCAGCGAACTCAGCGGCAGGTTCGCCCGCTTCCTCACGGTGTGGAACGCCGAGCTTGCCAGCCACGAACAGCCGGTGGTCACGGTGGATGCGCGCTATCCCGCCGGCGTGGCGGTGGCATGGGCCCAGACCAATCCCCCGGCCGCGCCGCAGAGCATCGCCCGCGTGGTCGCATCGGCATCCGACACCGACGCTGCCACGCCGCCCGCTGCCGCGCAAGCCGAAGCCTTGACGCTTGCGGGTCTTCCGGCAACCCCCGCCGAACTCGCCGTCGCCCGCGAGCGAACCGCGCTGGGTCGCGGGACCATGGCCACACAGCCGGCGCCGCCGCAACCCCGCGCCACTCATCCAGGGGACGATTGACCATGCCAGTCGAAGAGCAACAGGCCCGAGTCGTGGGCCTCGACATCGGCACCAGCAAGGTGGCGGCGGTGGTGGGCGAAGTGCAGCCCGATGGCCGCGTCGAGGTCATCGGCATCGGCTCCCACAGCGCTCGCGGCCTCAAGGAAGGCGTCGTGGTGGACATCGAGTCCACGGTGCAGTCCATTCAGCGAGCGGTCGAGCAGGCCGAGCTGATCGGCGACTGCACCATCGACTCGGTGTATGCCGGCATCGCCGGCAGTCACATCCGCAGCCTGAACTCCCATGGCATCGTCGCCATCCGCGACCGTGAGGTCACCGTCCACGACCTCGATCGGGTGATCGACGCCGCCCGGGCGCTCGCCATCCCTGCCGATCAGAAGGTGCTGCACGTGCTGCCGCAGGAATACGTCATCGACAATCAGGAAGGCGTCAAGGAGCCCATCGGCATGTCCGGCGTGCGCCTCGAAGCCCGCGTACACGTAATCACCGGCGCCCTCAACGCCGCCGAGAACATCGAGAAGTGCATCGTCCGCTGCGGTCTGCATGTACACGATCTCATCCTGGAACAGCTCGCTTCGGCACACGCCACCCTCACCGACGACGAGCGCGAGCTGGGCGTTTGCCTGATCGACATCGGCGGCGGCACCACCGACGTGGCGGTGTTCTGCCACGGCGCCATTCGCCACACCGCCGTGGTGCCGATTGCCGGCGACCGCATCACCAGAGACATCGCCGTGGTGCTGCGCACGCCCACCAGGGATGCCGAGGAAATCAAGATCCGCTACGCCTGCGCCGTGCCGTCGCTGGTCGCCGGCAAGGAGGACATCAAGGTGCCGGCCATGGGCAACCGCGCCGCCCGCGATCTGTCGCGGCAGACGCTGGCCGAGGTGGTGCGGGCACGCTACGAGGAGATCTTCGGCTTCGTGCAGACAGAACTTCGTCGCAGCGGCTTTGAGCAACTGGTGGCTTCGGGTATCGTGTTGACCGGTGGATCGGCAAAGATGGAGGGCGTAGGCGACCTGGCGGAGGAGGTCTTCAACATGCCGGTGCGCATCGGCGTGCCAAACGCGGTACACGGACTGCGTGACCTGTTGGAGAACCCGGTGTATTCGACCGGCGTCGGGCTCGTGATGTACGGCTTCGACGACAGAGAGGTGCGCGCGACCAAGGGTCGCTTCGCAGGGGAAGGACTTCTGACTCGACTGAGGCAACGCCTCGGCGACCTCTTCTGACAAAAGAAGGGGCGCCACCAAGGAGGCATCGGATCGCTTTTGCAGAGGCGAGGAGACAATATGGAGAAGTCCGCATGAAATTCGAAATAGTGGATGGCCTGAGATCAGGGCCAACACTGAAGGTGATCGGAGTCGGGGGCGGTGGCGGCAACGCCGTCGAATACATGGTCGCCAAGGAGGTCGAAGGCGTCGAGTTCATCGCCGCAAACACCGACAGCCAGGCCCTCGAAAGCCTCGCCGCCGTGCCCACTCGCCTGATTCTGGGCAAGGAGGTGACGAGGGGCTATGGCGCGGGGGGAGATCCGGAACTGGGTCGCGCCGCTGCAGAAGAGAATCGCAACGACATCCGCGACGCCATCCAGGGCACCGACATGCTGTTCGTGGCCGCTGGCATGGGCGGCGGCACCGGCACGGGAGCGGCGCCGGTGGTGGCGGAAGTGGCGCGGGAGCTCGGCGTTCTGACGGTGGCCGTGGTGACGCGGCCCTTCGGGCGCGAGCGTCGCACCGAGGTCGCCGATGCCGGCATCGTCGCGCTCGCTCGCCACGTGGACACGATGATCACCATCCCCAACGACAAGCTGAGCCAGCTCACCGGCGAGTCCACCGGCTTCATGGACGTGTTCGAGAAGTCCAACAAGGTGCTGCTCGGCGCGGTGCAGGGCATCGCCGATGTCATCACCCGGGTGGGTCGCATCAACGTGGACTTCGCCGACGTGAAGACGGTGATGTCGAAGCGGGGAGCGGCGCTGATGGGCTCCGGCATCGCCAGCGGCGACGGCCGGGCGGCGGAAGCGGTGGATCAGGCGGTGCGCAGCCCCTTGCTGGAGGACGTGGACCTCAAGGGCGCCAAGGCCGTGCTGGTGAACCTCACCGGTGGGCCAGACCTGCAATACGACGAATTCGAGGACGTGCAGGAAGCCGTGACCGGCCACACCGATCCGGATGTGCGCGTGTTCGCCGGCGTCGTCATCGATCCCGACCTGCAAGACGGAATCCGCGTCACGGTGGTGGCCACGGGCATCCCCAACCGCGCCATGCAGCCCGGAATCGTGGTGAACAACGCCCCGGTGGTGGCCACGGTGGAACGTCACAACTTCGAGCGCCCCGCCTACGAACGCGAACGCCAGAACGAGCCCAGGCCCCCGTTGGCGGCACAGCGCGAAGGCACCACCGGAGGCGGCGACCGATTCCTCTCGCTGCACGAGTTCTTCACCCGCCAGGCCGACTGAGGTGCGGCCTGGCGGGCCCACGTTGCGAGTGCTCCTTCGGAGGGAGGACGCACTCGCATGGCGCTGGCCGGATTTCGCCGCAACGCCTGGCTAGGCGTCAGGCGTCACTCGCCAGCAACTTCGGACGCCTGCTCGCGTTCGAGACATGGCGCTGGTGCCGGCAAGGCGGGGATTCCCGGTGCAACACTTCGCGTAGTTCGTGGCCGCACAGCCGTGACCAACGCGTGGTCGCGTCTGCGTCTGCTTTCCCCTGCGCGTGACTACATTCCCCAAACCGTGATCGGCACGCCGCGTTGTTTCTCCTCGCGGCGGAAGAGCTTTTCGGTCCATGGCTTGCCTTCGGTCCGGTCGAAGATCACCAGGTGCCCCTCGGCGACGCCGCAGCGGTCGATGTAGGCGCAAGTCTGTTCGAGGCCTTCGCGGACGGTGCTGTCGAGTGCGCGGTGTAGCACCTTGCACTCGATGACCACTTTCTGATGCCGCGGCGGCGCAGCACGGCGCACGTGGGCCTGCGTCTTGGCATCCGTCCCCTGCATCGGCCATAGCAGAAGGAGGTCCGTCCGCATTCGGCCCAGACCGTACTCGCGCTCGATCCGCCCGCCGCCGTTGACAATGCGCTGCAGGAACGCCTGCAGCAGCAACTGCGGCCCGGCTTCCTTGTACTGGAAGCGCTCCACCCAGTGCTCCGAGTGCTCGCGGAAGAACTCCTGGAATGCGGCCAGCAACTCGTCGACACGCAGCGCCCCATCGTCGCCAACGTACCAGGTCGGGTCTTGGTGGATGGACATTTCCTGCGTGGTCCAGGTCAGGTCGCGCGGGATCACTTCGCGGTAGATCGGATTGGCGATCGCGACCGGGCCGCTCGCGGTGATGAGCCCGAGGTCGCGCACGTACTGGAGGTCGTCCGGGGCAATCGAATCGATTGCCTCGGCGCCGCTCAGCAACGGTTCCACGACGCGGCGGACGCGCTCTTCCCGCAGCTTGTCCGCGAGCTGGTCCAGATGCGTGTCGCGGCGCAGGATCAACGCCTCGCGGGCATCTTGGATCGCGTCGGCCGAGATTGCCCGATCGCGGTCGCGCCCGGCGCGGTCCTTGAAACAGGTCTCGAAGGCAACAGCGTTGACCAGCCACGGCTGACCACGGGTCAGCTCCCAGATGGCAGCGCGGGCATCGGTGGTGAACGCCTGGCCGGTTTCGCTGGTGTGCTGGGTCAGCAGGAACTGGACTTCGTCCGGCGAAAGGTCGCCGAGTCGCAGGGACTCGGCTCGCACGTTGAAGGCGCTTCCGCCGGCGATGATCGCGTTCTCCGCGGACGACTGGATCCGGTAGTCGCGCACGTCGCGTACGCCGCAAAGGACCACGCTCTGCGGGAACCGGATCGGGCGTTCCGGATACCCGGCTCGGAGCTGGCGCAGCACGGCGATCAGCGTGTCGCCGACCAGGGCGTCGACCTCGTCGATCATCAGTACCAGAGGCCGGGAACTCGACTCGGACCAGCGGGCCAGCGTTTCGCGCAGCGCATCGTGGGGGCCGGCGATTTCGAGTATGTCAGGCCACACCTTGGCGACGAACGGGTCGCCGAGCGTCTCGCGCGCGCTGCGTGCAAGCGCGCTCAAGATGGCGCGCATCGCGGCCCCAACGTCCTCTCGCGCGGACTGCCCACCCTCGACGTTGACATAGGCGCAACGGAAGTCGTCCTCCGCGTTCAGTGCGTTGCGCAACTCGAGCAGCGCGGACGTCTTTCCCGTCTGTCGGGGCGCGTGCAGAACGAAGTATTTCCGTTGGCGGATGAGCAGCAGGAGTTCGTCGACCTCGAGACGTGCCAGCGGCGGCACGCGGTAGTGCATCTCGGGATCGACTGGGCCAGCGGTGTTGAAGAAACGCATGTGTCGAGTATCGCACGCCGCGGTTCGGCCGCTTCGAGCGTCTCGAATGCCTCGCGCCGTGTCCTCGTCGGGGCGTCGGCGGCGCAGCATATCCTGGTGCGGGCTTGCCGTGACCGCGGAAAACCTTTGACCACGTGGCCCGGATCGCCCTCCAGCGAGGCCCTCCCTCAATCGTCGCGAGAGTCGCGGCCCAGTCGCTCGACGCTGGCTCGCAGTCCCTCGTCCGAGATGCCCTTGGCGAGGCGCTGCAGGAGGCCGGCAGGCGGGCGTCGGCGCAGCACCAGCTGCGGCAGCCTGCGCGCTTCGGACAAGGGCCCGGAGGCCGCGCGGACGCGGATTTCGGTGACCGCGGCAAAGTCCTCGAGCTGTTGCAGCCGCACACGCAGCTTCGGCGTCTCGAACTGCAGGCGGGTGGCGAAGGAGGCGTTGTCGGCGTGCAGGGTGAGGCGCGCTCCGGACAGGTCCGCAACCATGCAGTGGGGCGCCAGCTGACTCGGCAGCAACGCCCGCACCTGCAGCGTCAAGGTGTGCATCCGCTGCCCCTTGCGCAGGAGTCGATGCAATGGCTGCCCGCGCGAGGGCACACTGCCGCTCCCCCGCAGCAACCCATCGATCCTGCGTCGCGCCAAGGTGCCCTTCTCCTCCATGCACGGTTGCGCGGAGCGTAACGATACCCGCGCATGAAACAAACGGGGGTCGCGTTGGCCTCCGCCGCGCGCAACTCGAGGCCGAGTCAACACCAGCGTGCCGGCGTGGGGGCGCATCCGACTCCTCGCGGCGGTAGTGTCTCACTTTGGATTGTGCAGTGTCTGGCGCCTTCCCGCGGGGGAAGGGTGTCCCGCCCTCCGCCGCGCCGCAAGGCGCGCCGCGCCGCAAGGCGCGCAGGCACTCGCGGCATGTACAGGGAGGACGCGCCTGACGGTGCGCATGGAAGGCGGGACGCCCTCCCTTCCAGAGAGTGCGTCCCCTCAAATGGGGCCTTGAGCAGGGGATAGCGTCTCACCTTGGCTTGTGCAGTGTCTGGCGCCGTCCTCGGGGGGAGGGCGTCCCGCCCTCCCCCCCTCCCTATGGAGAGTGGTCCCGGCAGGCAAATCGACGCCAGTCGCCGTTGCGAACGGCCATGCGCCACGTTGGGCAATTCAAAGTGAGACGCTACCCTCGCGGCGAAGCCAGGCAACAACCGCCAGCGCGGGAGTAGAATCCGCCCACGCCGCCCAAGCGATCAAAGGCAGAGCAAGGTAGGGCCGCCATGCTTCGGAAAATCTTCGGCACCAAGAACAGTCGCGAACTGCGGCGCCTCGGCAAGCTGGTGACTCGCATCAATGCCTTCGAGGCGGATCTGTCCGATCTCGCGGACGAAGCCCTCGCGGCCCGCACCGACGACTTCCGGGCGCGCCACAAGGCCGACGAGTCCCTGGGCGCACTGCTGCCCGAAGCCTTCGCCACGGTGCGCGAGTCCGCCCGCCGCAACCGCCAGATGCGCCACTTCGACGTGCAGCTGATCGGCGGCATGGCGCTGCACGAGGGCCGCATCGCCGAGATGCGCACCGGCGAGGGCAAGACCCTGGTGGCCACCCTCGCCGCCTATCTGAACGCACTCTCCGGCGGCGCCGTTCACATCGTCACCGTCAACGACTATCTGGCGCGGCGCGATGCCCGCTGGATGGGCCCCATCTACGAGGCGCTCGGCATGACCGTCGGCGTGGTGCAGTCGGGGCAGGACCGGGAAGCCAAGCGCATCGCCTACGAGGCCGACATCACCTACGGCACCAACAACGAGTTCGGCTTCGACTACCTGCGCGACAACATGGCCTTCACGAGCGCCGACAAGGTGCAGCGCAGCCTCGACTTCGCCATTGTCGATGAGGTGGACTCGATCCTCATCGACGAGGCGCGCACGCCGCTCATCATCTCTGGCCCGGCCGAGGCGAGCACCGACCTCTATCACAAGATCAACCGCCTGGCGCCCCGTCTCACCCAGCAGGAGAAGGTGGAAGCGGCGCTGCCTCGGGTGATCGCCGGCGAAGAGGCCGAGCGCGAGGACACCGGCGACTTCTTCGTCGATGAGAAGAACCGCCAGGTGGAGCTCACTGAGCGCGGCCACGAATTCGTCGAGCGGGAACTCAAGCGGCTGAAGCTCCTGGGCGAGAACGACAGCCTCTATGCGGCGGCAAACCTCGGCCTCCTGCACCACGTCCACGCCGCCCTGAAGGCGCACTTCCTGTTCCGGCGCGACGTGGACTACATGGTGCAGGACGGCGAGATCGTCATCGTCGATGAGCACACCGGCCGTGCCATGCCCGGTCGGCGTTGGTCGGAAGGCATCCATCAGGCGGTGGAGGCCAAGGAAGGCGTCGCCATCCGCAGCGAGACCCAAACCCTCGCCTCCACCACCTTCCAGAACTACTTCCGCCTCTACGGCAAGCTCTCCGGCATGACCGGCACGGCGGACACCGAGGCGTTCGAGTTCCGCCAGATCTACGGCCTCGAAGTGCTGGTGATTCCCACCCACATGCCGATGGTGCGGGAGGACTTCAACGACCACATCTACCTCACGATCGACGAGAAATACGACGCCATCGCCCGGGACATCTACGAGGCCACCGAAGCCGGCCGCCCGGTGCTGGTGGGCACCGCGTCCATCGAATCTTCCGAGCGCCTGTCGAAGGAACTCGACGGCCGCAAGATTCGCCACAGCGTGCTGAACGCCAAGCAGCACGAGCGCGAGGCGGAGATCGTCGCCCAGGCTGGCCGCCCTGGCGTCGTCACCATCGCCACCAACATGGCAGGTCGCGGCACCGACATCGTCCTCGGCGGCAACCTGGAAGCCGAGCTGGAAGCCTTGGGGGAGGACCCGGACGAAGCCAAGGTGGCGGCCGTCAAGTCCGCCTGGGAAGAGCGCCACGGCCAGGTCATCGAGGCCGGTGGCCTGCACATCATCGGCACCGAGCGCCACGAGTCGCGCCGCATCGACAACCAGCTTCGGGGCCGCTCCGGGCGTCAGGGCGATCCCGGCTCCTCGCGCTTCTATCTCTCGCTGGAAGACGACCTGATGCGCATCTTCGCCTCCGAGCGGATGCGCAACCTGATGGGCAACCTGGGGCTGGAGAAGGGCGAGGCCATCGAGGCCGGCATGGTCAACCGCTCCATCGAGAAGGCCCAGCGCCGGGTGGAGGGGCGCAACTTCGACCTGCGCAAGAACCTGCTTGAATACGACGACGTGGCCAACGACCAGCGCCAGGTCATCTACCAGCAGCGCAACGAGCTCATGGCCGCGGACGAAATCGGCGCCATGATCGCCGAGATTCGCGGCGAGGTGATCGACGATGTCATCGGCGAGTACATCCCGCCCGAGAGCATCGTCGAGCAGTGGGACATCGACGGCCTGGAACAGGCTCTCGCCACCGACTTCAACTCGGTGCAGCCGGTCTCACGCTGGCTGGAGGAGGACGAGGAACTCGCCGAAGGCGACCTGCGCGAGCGAATCGCCGCCGCCGTCGGCGCTGAATACGAAGCCAAGGAAAGGGAGTGGACCGCACGCGGCATCGACATGCGCCAGGTGGAGAAGCAGCTCATGCTGCAAGTGCTCGACCAGCGCTGGAAAGAGCACCTCGCGACGATGGATCACCTGCGCCAGGGCATCCACCTGCGCGCCTACGCCCAGAAGCAGCCGAAGCAGGAATACAAGCGCGAGTCGTTCGAGCTGTTCCAGGAGCTGCTCTACAACATCAAGCGCGACGTGACCCGCCTGCTGGCGCGGGTGCAACTGCAGAGCGAAGCGGAAATGGAAGCCGCCGAACGCCGTCGCCGGGAGGCGGAAGCACTGCGCATGAAGGCCATGCTCGCCGGCGGCGAACCGGACGCCGAAGCCACCCCCAACGGCGCTGCCCAAGGCCGCCGCACCTCCGCCAAGCCCTCCACCTTCGTCCGCTCAGACCGCAAGGTGGGCCGCAACGAAGCATGTCCCTGCGGCTCCGGCAAAAAGTTCAAGCACTGCCACGGCCGCGTCGCCTGATCCCTTGAGCCAGGGCGACTTCGGCCGCACGAGACGCCCTCCTCCGGCAGGCCCCGCATCGGGCCGCAGGGGCCGTCCCTCTGGAGGGAGGGCATCCTGCCCTCCCTCGCCGACAGGCACGCAAAGCACGGTGAGTCAAAAAGGCGCAACACGCCGAACCCTCGCGCGCGTCGCGGAGGGGCGGGGTCGCGGGTCAGCTTCGGTACTCGGCGTTGATGCGCACGTACTCGTAGGAGAGATCGGATGTCCAGATGGTCTCGCTGGCCTGGCCGCGGCCTAGGCCCACGCGGACGGTGAATTCGTCCCGTGCCATCACGGCGGCCGCTCGCTCCTCTGCATAGTCGTCCGCCACCAGGCCATTTCTCGCCACCGGCACATCGTCCAGGTCGAGGTTCACGCGGTCCGGGTCCAAATCGTCGATGCCGGCGCGGCCGATGGCCATGCAGAAGCGACCCCAGTTGGGATCGCCGGCGAAGATGGCGGTCTTCACCAGGGGGGAATGGGCGATGGTGTAGGCGACTTCGAGGCACTCGGCCTCGGTGCGGCCGCCTTCCACGCGCACCGTCACGAACTTCGTCGCACCTTCGCCGTCGCGGACGGTGCGCTTGGCGAGTTCCACCACCAGGGGGGTGAGCAGTTCACGAAGCTCCGCATAGGCATCGCTTTGGGGCGTGTCGATGGGGGCGCCTGCCCGCCCGCTTGCCATGACGACGAAGGAGTCGTTGGTGGAGGTGTCGCCGTCGATGGTGAGGCGGTTGAAGCTGCGCTCGGCGAGGTCGCGGGCGAGGCTGCGCGCGGCGGTGGGCGACAGGGCCGCATCCGTGCCGAGGAACGCGAGCATGGTGGCCATGTCCGGGCGGATCATGCCGGAGCCCTTGACCATGCCGGTGGCTCGGATGCGGGTGCCTTGCACGCGGCCTTCGACCGACACGGCCTTCGGGGCGGTGTCGGTGGTCATGATGGCGCGGGCGGCGGCTTCCCAGCCGGTAGCGGAACGGGCGGCCAGTGCGGCGTCTATGCCTTGACGCATGGCATCCATGTTGAGGAACTCGCCGATGACGCCGGTGGAGAAGGGCAGTACGGTCTCTTCCCCCACGCCGAGCGCCGCGGCGAGATGCGCAGTGCTGGCGCGGGCATCCGCGAGACCACGCTCGCCGGTGGCGGCATTGGCGTTGCCGCTGTTGATGACCAAGGCGCGGGCCCTCCCAAGACGCTCGGAAGCGACCAGCACCGGCGCGGCGCGGTAGGCGCTGGTGGTGAACACGCCACCTGCCACGGCACCCTCCCCAAGCACGACAACCGCAAGGTCGTCACGGCCTTGATAGCGAATGCCGGCAGCGGCCGAACCGAGTTCGATGCCGTCAATCGGCAGCAGCTCCCCCAACGGCGGGAGGTTTGCGGACATTCGGGTGACTCCTCCATGGCGCGTTTCACGGGGTGGGCACGATACACGCACCGATCTCTGCCGTGTCCGCGTGAGGGAGGGCGGTAGTGTCCACTTTGGCTTGTGCAGTGTCTGGCACCGTCCGGGGAGGGCGTCCCGCCCTCCATCCGCCGCAGGGCGCGCCGTGCCGCAAGGCGCGCCGCGCAGGGCACTCGCGGCATGTGCAGGGAGGACGCGCCTGACGGCGTGCATGGAGGGCGGGATGCCCTATCTCCCTATCTCCCTATCTCCCTATCTCCCTATCTCCCTATCTCCCTATCTCCCTATCTCCCTATCTCCCTATCTCCCTATAGAGAGTGGTCCCGGCAGGCAAATCGACGCAGTCGCCGGTTGCGAACGGCCATGCGCCACGTCAGCGCCACAAGAACCGTTGCCTGTTCGGCAACGCTTCCTGCCCCAGCCCCAGCCGTCCTGTCACCCTGTCGGCATTCGGCCAGCTCACGCCGTCCGAAGTCCGACAGGCTGCCAGGCAAATTCAAAGTGAGACACTGCCCACGGCAACCCGGCCTTGACGAGACAGCTGCGCGCCCGCCCCGTGTAGAGGGGCACCGGCGAGCCATGAAGGATGATTGGCTTCATTCGATGCTCACTCGTCAACGCGGCGGAAGAAGTCGTCTTCGTCAGTGCAGTCCTGTGCGGCACGAAGGAGGGTGGTCAGAGATGCCTGCAGCGCAGCCGCACGGGGCGCGAAAGAGCGGGTGAGGCAGATGCCCCGCAGCTCGAGAAGGGCCTCGATAGTCTCCATGCGGCCCTCGGCCCGTTCCGCTCGCAGAAAGGGATCGTCGTCGGGTCCGGTGCCGGTGTCACGCCGCATCAGCCGCCCTACGCGCCGCAGAACATCTGCCGTCGCCGCCGACAAGGCGCCGCTCACCGTGCGATCCTCGTTCAATGCCGCATGGATCTCCGGGGCGCTCCAGCTCGGAAACGCAGAGCTCGTTGGTGACTGCATGTAGCCGCGTTGCGCAAGCAGGTGGATGGTGAGCCCGGGCACCGACCCCGGCCGGCTCGGCATGCGCCGCTCCGGCACCTCCACCCACACCTCCGGGAATCCCCACTTCTCGTAGAGGCCGAGCTTCCCGCGCCGAACGTCCGTGGTCACGTCCACCTCCAGCACCACGTCCGGCAATTCGCCAGCCCCGATCTCCACGGCCGGTCCGGTCGGGAGTTTCTGCATGGGGCGGGTGTACACGACCTGATCCGCCTGCAGGATGCGCTGGCGGTTGCCTTGGCTGTCGCGCAGCAAGAGGTCGGACGAACCGAGCACATCGATGTCGGCGCCGCGTGTTGCGGCGATCCGGTCGATCAGGCGGGCAAGCCGCACCGACGGCGACTCGTGGTATGGCGTGGTGGGCTCGCGCACTTCGAGCGCCGCCTCGGTGCCCGCGTCCCAGAACTCGAAGCGACGATGATGGTCGTCAATCTCGCCCTTGCCGATGTGTCTGCGGCGGCAGCCCGGAAAGGCGTACGTGCGGCCATCCACCACGACGCTTGGTGTCGCATCGTCGGCGTCGGCGCCGTCGAATGGCCCGGGCGCATGCGATGCTTCTGCGTCCATCTTTGCTCTCCCGTCTGCGAAGGCATCGCAGTCTAACGTCAAGGGTTCTGCCGCCACTCGCCCGATCAAGGCGTTGTCGGCTGGATACGCCGCCGCCTAAGGTCTGGGAGGCCATCGAAATAGCCGCGAATCGCGCCGGTCTCCGCCTCGCTGAAGACGTCGAACGGGAACAGACAGCCGCGCTCGTTGTTGGTGTCGATCTCGGCCGGTTCAGGACCTTCGGTTTCCCAAGCGAGGGGGCGGGCCCCTCGCGCTCCCCCTGGCTGAGGGCTCCTCTGGCGAGGGGGCGGCCCCTCGCGCTCCCCCTGGCTGAGGGCTCCACGCCAAGCGGGAGAAGCGAAGGTCCCGGCCCAGGTCCGGATAGGCATCGGTTCGAGCCGCCGGGTTCAACCCTTGAGTTCCGCCAGGCGGGTCAGCGCGTCGGCGGGGTTCGGCAAGGTGGAGGTGTGTGCCTCGCTGTGCCGGATCATGCCGTCGGGATCGATGATGAACAGCGTTCGCTGCGTCATGCCCGGACCGTCGGCGAAGATGCCAAGCGACTGCGCCACGGCGCCGTGGGGCCAGAAGTCCGACAGCAGCGGATGACGAATGCCACCCATCGCCATGGACCACACATTGAGGGAGAACGTGGTGTCGACGCTCATGCCAAGGAGCGTGGCGCCTGCTTCCTGAAACTGCTTCAACGCACGGTTGAAGGTGGAGGTTTGGTTGCTTCACCCACCGGTGAAGGCGAACGGAAACGTGTGCAGCACCACCCAGTTGCCCTTGAGGTCGTCCGAGGAGATGGTCTCCCCGGCATGACTTCGGAGCTTGAAGGAGGGCGCGGCGTCGCCGGGTCCCAGCATCATCTACCGCCTTGTGCGAGTTGCTGACAACCCAGAAGCGTAACAGAAGCCAAGCGGGGCCGATCGTGCGCTCCTCTGGAGGGCAGTGTCTCACTTTGGCTTGTGCAGTGTCCGGTGCCGTCCCCGGGGGGAGGGCGTCCCGCCCTCCATCGCGCCGCAAGGCGCGCCGAGCCGCAAGGCGCGCAGGGCACTGGCAGCATGTGCAGGGCGGGACGCCCTTCCCCCCGGAGTGGTCCCGGCAGGCAAATCGACGCGGTCGCCGGTTGCGAACGGCCATGCGCCACGTCAGCGCCACAAGAACCGTTGCCTTTCGGCAACGCTTCTTGCCCCCAGCCCCCAGCCCCCAGCCCCCAGCCGTCCTGTCACCCTGCCGGCATTCGGCCAGCTTGCGCCGTCCGAAGTCCGACAGGCTGTCAGGCAAATTCAAAGTGAGACACTACCCCTCTGGAGAGCGTCTCGTCCTCCATGCCGCCGCAAGGCGCGTCCCTGCAGCGCGTCCGGAGGCAGGTGGCGTGGAGGCGGCGCAATCTCTGGACGAAGGGGGTCTCGCCCTCCTCCAGAGGATGTGGCGGGCGGGCGCGGCGGAACCGTTACCGTGCAGCGCGGCACAACGCCGAAGGGGAGGGCAATGGCAGGAAACGGCAACCGGGAACTGGCTGGCAAGGTCGCGCTGGTCACGGGCGCGGGGCGCCTGCGGGGAATTGGCCGCGCCGCGGCGATGGCGCGCCTGGGCGCAGACGTGGCCGTGAGTGGAACCGGGCGCGACCCCGCCACCTTCCCGGACGACGAGAAGGCGGTGGGCTGGCGCGATGTGGACAGCGTGGCGGAGGCCATCGAGGCCGAGGGATGCCGGGCGCTGGCACTGCGCTTCGACGTGTCGAGCCAAGAGCAGACGGAAGCTGCCGTGGAGCGCATCGTCCGCGAACTCGGCCGCATCGACATCCTCGTCAACAACGCCGCCATGGCCCGGGGCGACGACCGCACGCCGGTGCCCGAACTCGATCCTGATCTCTTCGGGCGCGTGGTGGACGTGAAGGTGCGTGGCTTGCATGGAAGCACGCCCCCAGCGATGGGGAATTGCCGGTGCTTCCCTACGCGTCAGCGGTCGGGGATGCTTCCCCGGCTGAAGGCTCCTTTCCGGGGAGACGCGAGTGGGTTGGCGTGCCTACCCCCTCCCAGAGCGGGGAGTGATGCGATTGCGACGGCCTCTTCCCTTATACACTCCCCCCTTTGCGGGGAGGCCGAGGCGCGCCCTGACGGCCGCGACGCCGCTTTTCCTGGATGGAGGACTGGGCGCTCGCGATGCCGGCGTCGTGGCGGTACACGCGGTCCATGATCCGGCGCTGCGCCGCCGGCGCCACCTGGTCGCGCAGCCAGGCCATGATGCCAGACAGGTGAAACACCGTCGCGTTGCGGCGCGACTGTCGTTGCACCGCTGCCGTGCGTGGCTGCCGCAAGCGCTCATAGCGGCGCAGCGCCGGCTCCACTTCCCCGTCTGTCAGGCAGTCCGCCAACACCTCGGCATCTTCGATCGCCATCGCCCCCCCTTGCGCGAGAAACGGCAGCATCGGGTGGCAGGCATCCCCAAGCAGCGTGGCGTCGCCCTTGCCCCAGCGCCGCAGCGGTGCGCGGTCGTGCAGGGCCCACTTGAAGAGGCGCTCATGGTCCATGTGCCGAATCAATTCCTGCACCGCCGGGTGCCAGCCGGCGAAATCCGCCCTGAGCTCCGCATGCGATCCGCGCTCGGTCCAAGACTCCAGCTCCCATCCACTCCGCTCCACCACGCAGACGCAGTTCACGAGCGCTTCGCCGCGAACGAGGTAATGCACGAAGTGGCGCCGCGGCCCCCACCAAACGGTGGCATTGGGCGCCACCATCCCTTCCGGCAAGCGCTCCGCGGGCACCAGCGCCCGCCACGCCACGTTGTCCGTGAAACGCGGTGCGTCCCGCCCCCAAAGCGCCTGGCGCACGGCGGAGTGAATGCCGTCGGCGCCCACCAGGACATCCCTCTGCTGCCGCTCGCCATCAACTTTCATCGACGCGCCCGCCACAGCCTCGACGCGACAGCCCAGGTGCAAGGAAGCGCCGCGTTGTGCACTCGCCGCCTCCACCAGCACTCGCACCAGGTCATCCCGATGCACATGGAAGTACGGTGCCCCGTAACGTTGCGCCGCAGCCTCGCCCAACGGCGACTCCGCAATCACCCGTCCCGTTCGCCAATGCCGAAACTGCGCCGCCCCAGGCACACATGCCACCTGCCGCAGCGCGTCTTCAAGCCCCAGCCGACACAGAACCCGTGTGGCATTGGGCGAGAGCCCGATGCCCGCTCCAGCCCCCTCCCACGCTGGCGCCTGCTCGAACAAGGAAACACGATGGCCCCGCTCGGCCAGGGCCAACGCAAGCGTCAGCCCGCCAATGCCGCCGCCGACGATGAGCGCGTGCCGCGAGCCCACGCGCCGCCGCCCCTGCTCTCGCTACACCTGCACTCTCGCTACACCTGCAATGCCGTCGAGAAGTCCGGAATGCCTTCCCACCGCCCCGGGTCCGTGTGCCGCATGACGGCCACGGTCTTGATCACCTCCGGATTCGCCAGTCCATGCGGCTTCTCGCCGGTGAGCACGCGGATGATGTTCTCCGCCTGCATCACCGCCGTCTCCGCCCGAAACACCGCCGACACCGCGGCGATGTGCGGCGTGATGTAGCAGTTCGGGATGCGGAGCAGGCGGCTGTCCGAGGGCAGAGGCTCCACTTCCGTCACGTCGAGCGCGGCCGCCTCGATTTCCCCCGCCTCCAGCGCATCCGCCAGCGCCTCGCCATTGACGATCGGCCCCCGCGCCGTGTTCACCAGCAACGCCGTCGGCTTCATGCGACGAAACGTGTCGGCATCGAAGAGGTAGCGCGACTCATCCGTCGCTGAACAGTGGACGCTGATGCAGTCGGACTCGGCCACCAGTGTGTCGAAATCCACCAGCGTCACACCGTAGAGATCCGCCGCAAGCTGGTTGACGTAGGGATCGTAGGCAAGGATGCGGCTGACGCCGAAGCCCCGCACGCGGGTGGCGAATGCCCGCCCGATGTTGCCGAAGCCGACGATGCCCACGGTATGCCCAGCGAGGCGCCGGATGGAACCCGCGTATTCGCCGATGGCGCGGGGATTGTCGGCCCAGGCGCCTTCTCGGGTGGTGCGGATGGCGTCATAGACGCGCCGGGTGAGCGACAGCATCAGCGACATGGCATGGTCGGCCACCTCGGTGGTGTTCGAGCCCGGCACGTTGCACACCATCACGCCGAGCTCGGTGGCGGCGTCGATGTCGATGGAGTCCACCCCCACACCGAACCTGCTCACCACCTTGAGCTTCGCGCACGACTCCATCACCCGCCGCGACGTCAGCGGCATGATGCCTACCTGCGCGCCATCGGCATCGCCGATCAGCTCGATCATCTCGTCCTCGGTGCGGCATCCACCCTCGACGATGTCGAGGCCGGCCTTCTCGTACAACTCCCTCTGCGTCCCCTGGGCTCGACCCTGCAACGCTACCTTCACGCGGTTCTCCCTGTATGGCCGCCGTTGGCCTGAATGAAGCGTGCGATTTTGCCTTGATTTGGACGAAGCTGAATGTCGCGTTTGGCTGTTGGTTTGCGCATTGCGGCGGGGCCTTGGTCCAAATCAAGGGGTCGTGGCGTCTCCCTCCGAGAAAGCCGCAAGGTCCTCGGAGGGGAACGACCGCGCCGCGCCCCTGCGCAAGCGGCCGGTGCAGGTAGGTAGTAGGTCCGGGGGAGGGCGTCCCGCCCTCCCTGCGCGCCGTCAGGCGCGTCCTCCCTGCACATGCCGCGAAGTGCCCTGCGCGCCGTGCGGCGCGGCGCGCCGTGCGGCGCGATGGAGGGCGGGACGCCCTCCCCCCGGAGGAGCCCCGCAACCTGGCGAAATCCGTGACGGTGGAGTGCGCGATGGAAGCGGGACGCCCTCCCCGGGGGAGGGCGCCAGACAACTGCACAGGCCAAGGTGAGACACTACGGACGAGCCCACGCTGTTGGAGAAGCCGCCAATGCTGAACCGCCTGTTGATCGCCAATCGTGGCGAAATCGCCATTCGCATCGCCCGGTCGGCGGCGGATCTTGGCGTCGAGACGGTTGCGGTGCATTCCGAGGACGACAGCCTGTCGCTGCACACACGCCATGCAGACCGGGCGCTGGACTTGGGCGCGGTGGGGGTGGCTGCCTACCTGGACGGCGAGCGGATCATCGCGCTTGCCAGGGAAGCCGGCTGCGAGGCGATCCATCCGGGCTATGGATTCCTGAGCGAAAGCGCAGACTTCGCCCGAGCTTGCGAGGAGGCTGGCCTCACGTTCGTCGGGCCAACGCCGGCAACGTTGCGTCGATTCGGCGACAAGGCCCAGGCGAGGGCGCTGGCCGAAGGCTGCGAGGTGCCGGTGCTGCCGGGAATCAGTCACGCGGTGACCCTTGCCGAGGCGAGGGGCTTCTTCGAATCGCTCGGCCCGGATGGCTCGGTGATGCTGAAGGCCATTGCCGGCGGTGGCGGCCGCGGAATGCGCCCGGTTGCCGCAACCGACGACCTCGAGGAAGCCTTCGCCCGTGCCGGTTCGGAAGCGGCGCAAGCCTTCGGTTCCGGCGAGCTCTACGTCGAGGAGCTGTTGCCCCACGCCCGTCACGTGGAAGTGCAGATCGTTGGCGACGGCGCCGGCGCGGTCAGCCACCTCTGGGATCGCGAGTGCAGCCTGCAACGGCAGCGCCAGAAGCTCATCGAGATCGCGCCCGCCTTCGCCCTCGCCGAAGACATGCGCGAAGCGATGCTCGACGCCGCCACCCGGATTGCCTCGGCGGCCTCGTACCGCGGCGTCGGCACCATGGAGTTCCTGGTCGATGGCACCAACGGGCGCTTCGTGTTCATGGAGGCAAACGCCCGGCTGCAGGTGGAGCACACCGTCACGGAAGAGGTTACGGGGCTCGATCTCGTCGCCATCCAGCTGCAGATCGCATCGGGCGCAACCCTGGCCGACCTTGGCCTGGAGCAGGCAGCCATTGCCAGGCCGAGGGGCACGGCGGTGCAGGCCCGCGTCAACCTCGAAACCATGACCGAAGACGGCCGCTCGCGCCCCGGCGGCGGTGTCCTCACCGCCTACGAACCGCCGGCCGGCCCCGGCATACGCGTCGATGGCTTCGGCTACACCGGCTACACCGGCTACGCCACGAGCCCGCACTACGACTCGCTGCTGGCCAAGGTAATCGCCCACGCCCACGACCTGCCCTCGGCACTGCGCAAGACCAAGCGCGCGCTGGCCGAATTCAAGATCGAAGGCGCCCGCAGCAATACGGGCTTTCTGATCGCGCTCCTCGACACCGCGCCCTTCGCCGACGGCGGCATCCGCACGCGCTATGTAGAGGAATACGCGGCAGATCTACTTGCGATTGACGGCGCGCCGGCACGCTACTTCCAGCCCGAGTCCAGCGTCCGGAAGGCCGGAACCGATGTCGATCCCGACGATCCGCTCGCCGTGCTGGCCTTGAAGGGTCCCGCCGCAGCGGCGCCGGCCCCCTCCCAGGCGCCGCCACACGCCATCGGCCCCGCCGGCGCCATCGCCGTGCCCGCCCCGCTGCAAGGCATGGTGGTGGAACTCAAGGTGGCAGTCGGCGACGCGGTGCAGAAGCGCCAGCCGGTGGCGGTTCTCGAAGCCCTGAAGATGGAGCACGTCGTCCTCGCCGACAGTCCCGGCATCGTCCGGGAAATCGCCCTCGAAATCGGCGACACCATCTTCGAGGAGACGCCCATCCTCTTCATCGAGCCGCAGGACATCGAAGGCGAATACGACACCGGCGAGACCATCGACCTCGACGCCATCCGCCCCGACGTGGCGGAGGTGCAGCACTTCCACCAACTCACCACCGACGAGGCCCGCACCAAGGCCACCGCCAGGCGCCACGACGCCGGCAAGCGCACGGCGCGGGAGAACATCCACGATCTCTGCGACGACGGCTCGTTCTTCGAGTTCGGCCCCCTCGTCACCGCCACGCGCTACCGAACGGACACCCTCGAAGAACTCGAAGAACGCGTCATCAAGACCGCCGCGGACGCGATGGTCATGGGCGTCGGCCGCGTCAACGGCGACCTCGTGGGGGAAGAGAACGCCCGCTGCGTGGCCATGTCCTACGACTACACCGTGCTCGCCGGCACCCAAGGCGGCAAGAACCACCAGAAGCAAGACCGCATGTTCGGCATCGCCCGCAAATACAGGCTGCCGGTGGTTCTCTACACCGAAGGCGGCGGCGGACGAACCCACGGCGGCCCGCGCAGCGCCGGCGGCCCGCAGGCCGGTTCCGTCGGCGGCCTGTCTGTCCGCACCTGGCGGGAGCTCGGCAAGCTCTCGGGCCTCGTGCCCATCGTCGGCGTCAACTCCGGCTACTGCTTCGCCGGCAACGTCGTGCTCTTGGGCGCCTGCGACGTGATCATTGCAACGAAAGATTCCAGCCTCGGCATCGGCGGCCCGGCCGTTATCGAAGGTGGCGGTCTCGGCGCCTATGCGCCAGGCGAAGTCGGTCCCATCGAGATTCAGCAGCCCAACGGCGTAATCGACATCCTCGTGGAAGACGAGGAGGAGGCAACCGCAGTCGCCCGCCACTACCTCTCGTTCTTCCAGGGCCGCGTGCAGGAATGGAGCGCCCGCGACCAGCGTGTCCTGCGCCATGTGGTGCCGGAAAACCGCCGCGCCGTTTACAACGTCCGCACCGTCATCGAGACCTTGGGCGATGTCGGCTCCATGCTCGAACTGCGCTCCAGGTTCGGCCTCTCGATGGTGACCGCGTTCATCCGCATCGAAGGCCGCCCGGTGGGCGTGATCGCCAACAACTCCAACTCCCCCACCGGCGGCGCGGTGGACTCGGAAGGCGCCGACAAGGCCGCGCGCTTCATGCAGCTCTGCGACGCCTTCGACATTCCCATCCTGTCGCTCATCGACACCCCCGGCAACATGGTGGGGCCGGAAGCGGAAAAGACCGCCCTCATCCGCCACTGCGGCCGCATGTATGTCGCCGGCGCCAACATCACCGTGCCCTACTTCGTCGTCGTGCTGCGCAAGTCCTACGGCCTCGGCGCGCTCGCCATGTCCACCGGCAGCTTCGACGAGACCTTCTTCACCATCTCCTGGCCCACCGGCGAATTCGCCGGCATGGGTCTCGAAGGCTCGGTCAAGCTCGGCCGCCGGCGCGAGCTAGAGGCCATCACCGACATCGCCGAACGCAAGGCCCGCTACGAGAAATACGTCGCCGAAGCCTACGCCTGGTCCCGCGCCCTGAACGCCGCCACCGTCTCCGAAGTGGACGACGTGATCGACCCCGCAGACACCCGCAGATGGATGGTCATGGGCCTCGACTCCCTGCCGCCAATCGCCCCCCGCGATGGCAAGAAGAGGGGCTGGGTGGACACTTGGTGAGCAGTCAGGAGCGGGCCGCGGCCACCGCCGCAAACGTGCGGTCAAACGTCTGGATGTCGTTGACATTCCGTCGCCGGCAACTCGCCAGATGACATGGGGTTGGCGCGCCGGGCCCGGGCAACCGTCGGTGGAGGCGACGCGCCAGGAGGACGTCCTCCGATTCGAGGGGCCAGACTTCGGCATCCAGCGAATCCACCAACGCAAGTGCCGCATCGAGGGTCTCGATCCTCTTCGGCGGTGTGCATATGCAAGAGTGCAGGAGCCCTCAGCCAGGGGGAGCGCGAGGGGCCGCCCCTCGCTGGAGGAGCCCTCAGCCAGGGGGAGCGCGAGGGGCCGCCCCTCGCTGGAGGAGCCCTCAGCCAGGGGGAGCGCGAGGGGCCGCCCCTCGCTAGAGGAGCTCCTGTGCAAAGTTGCCCCCGTTCTCGTGTGGCTTCCTCAAAGAAATCCCGCGCAACGGATTGCAGCCGGTGAGACCTGCCTACTGCATACACAAAGACGTTGGTGTCGACAAAAGATCACCGGTGGTCGGCAGTGTCTCACTTTGGCTTGTGCAGTGTCTGGCGCCGTCCTCCGGGGGGAGGGCGTCCCGCCCTCCATCGCGCCGCAAGGCGCGTCGGCAGTTGCCATGCAACTGCTGGCCGCCGTGTGCTTCCGACCGGTCAATCCCCCGAGATCGTGATGCGCTGATTCGTGATGTAGCGCCCGTCCTCGGAACACAGGTGCACAGCCGTCGCGGCGATGTCGTCGGCGGTGCAGACGAAGCCGAAAGGCATGTTGGAGGCCACTTGCTCGAGCAGCCATGACATGGGTGCGGATGTGGCGCTCAGCGTCGAACGTCGCCGCCAGCGCCGCCTCACTCGCCGGAGAAGATCCTCGTTGCCGTCATGCTGCCGCCGACCCTCCCATGCATTGGGTACACTCCCACTGATCCATGTCTTGGGGGCCGCCGCATGTCCACTCCACTTCGCCCGGAGCCCTCAGCCAGGGGGATCGCGAGGGGCCGCCCCTCGCTAGAGGAGCCCGCCGAACACCGGCAAACCGGCTACGTTCCCTCGCCCACCATCGACCCGCCCGATGCCCTCGGCCTGCCACCACTGACGCGGGACCTGGACGCCGCCAGGCGCCACCTCTCCGAATACGGCCTGTGTTTCGTGCCGGACGTGCTCTCGCATTCCGACATGGACCGATTGCGCGATGCCCTCGACACCCAGGCCGCCGCCGAACGCGCCCTCGGCGACCTTGCCCCACCAGCCGCGCTCGGCAACAGGCAATCCGTCTCCAACATGGTCAACAAGGGCAAGGTGTTCCTCGACCTCGTCGAACGCACCGAAACGGACGAACTGGCCGGCTTCATGCTGGGCCGCACTTTCCTCGTCTCCAGCATCACCGGCGGCATGTTCCACGCCCCGACCACCGAACCACAGCCCCTGCACCGCGACCAAGGCTACGTTCCCGCCACCGTCAACTTCCCGGCAGCCTGCAACCTCTTTTGGCTGCTCGACGACTTCACCCCCGACAACGGCAGCACCCACGTCGTCCCCGGCAGCCACCGCTGGCGCCCGGAGTACCAGATCAAGCCGCCACCCCGCGAGATGTCCGTGCAGGTTGAAGTCCCCGCCGGCAGCGTGTTCGCCTGGGAAGGCCGAATCTGGCACGGCCTGGGCGTCAACACCGACGGCGCCCCCCGCCGCAGCATCACCACATTCTTCTGCCTCCCCTGGATGCGCCAACAGGAAAACTGGGGCGTCTCCTGCCTGCAGGAAGTCCTTGACGAAGCCAGCCCCAAGCTGCGCGCCAGACTGGGCTTGCGCACCTACGGCACCCTGGGCGGCGTCAACGGCACCCGCACCAGCGCAGCCCCCGCCGGCCTTGGCAACGCCGACGTCGAATTCCCCGACTACATCATCGGCGAAGGCGCAACGCTGCACCCCCTTCGGCGAGTGGCACGGCGAGGACGTGCGGACGCGTCGCCAAGTCGCCCAACACCGCCAGCAACGTAAGTCGACGAGAACGCTGGAAGGTGCGAAAGGTGCAGGTAGTGTCTCACTTTGAATTTGCCTGGCAGCCTGTCGGACTTCGGACGGCGTGAGCTGGCCGAAGTCCGACAGGGTGACAGGACGGCCTGGGCTGGGGCAGGAAGCGTTGCCGAACAGGCAACGGTTCTTGTGGCGCTGACGTGGCGCATGGCCGTTCGCAACCGGCGACTGCGTCGATTTGCCTGCCGGGACCACTCTCTATAGGGAGATAGGGAGTGGCATAGGGAGATAGGGAGTGGCGTCCCACCCTCCATGCGCGCCGTCAGGCGCGTCCTCCCCTGCACGTGCCGCGAGGTGCCTGCGCGCCTTGCGGCGCGATGGAGGGCGGGACGCCCTCCCCCGGAGGACGGTGCCAGACGCTGCACAAGCCAAAGTGAGACACTACCAAGGTGCATTGCGATGTGGGCCAGCCATGCGCTGAGCGTGCTGGGGTCGTTGTCGGCGCAGGTTGGCTGATCGTCCGCCTGCTGGGACTTGCGTGAAGGTCGGTCATGATGGCCACCACAGTCGAGGAGAGGGGCGGCGATGGTTCGCGGAATGTCCCGAAGGGGTTTCGTGGTGGCGACGGGCGGCTTGCTAGCGGGAGCGGTGGGAGCGATGGACGTGGAAAACTACAAGCGGCTCGGCTTGCATCGGCGCTTCGACCTGCCCTTCGACGCCAAGGTCAATGGCCGCAGCAACATGGAAATCATGGAGTCGCTCAACCCTCCGGAGGACGCGCAGTACAACCCCTGCCCCGAAGCCTATCCCGCGCCTGACGTGCCGCGCGGCGAAATGCTCGAGTTCCCCGCCTGGGCGCAAGGCGAGGTCTATCCCAACACGGCCCGAGAGGTTCAGATTCACGTGCCAAGGCAGCTGGCCGCAAGCACCGACGATCCGGCCGTGATGGTGTTCAACGACGGCGCCGCCTACGCCGACGAAACGGGACCCGTGCGGGCACCCGCGGTGCTCGACTCCCTCATCCACGCTGGCGACATCCCGCCCACCGTAGGCATCTTCGTCAACCCCGGCGCCCCACCCGACGGCGATGCCGTCGTCACCGGCCAGCGCAGCTTCGAATACGACAGCGTCACGGACACCTACGTCCGCTTCCTCACCACCGAACTGCTCCCCTTCGCCGAAGAGCAGGTCGGCAGGTCATTCGCGCAAGACCCCGCAATGCGCACCATCGTCGGCATCTCCAGCGGCGGCATCTGCGCCTTCAACGCCGCCTGGCACGACCCCACCGCCTTCGCCCGCGTCCTCAGCCACTGCGGCTCCTTCGTCAACCTGCGCGGCGGCCACAACTATCCCTATCTTGTGAAGACGACGCCCCGCAAACCCATCCGCGTCTTCCTGACGAGCGGCAAACGCGACGCCAACATCATCGTCGGCAACTGGCCGCTGGCCAACAAGATGATGGCCGCCGCCCTCGACTTCGCCGGCTACGACCACCGCTTCGAATTCGGCGAAGGCGGCCACAGCGCCGCGCATGGCGGGGCGCTCTTCGCGGAGTCGCTTCGCTGGCTGAGTCGCTAGCAGCCTGCGCCGTAGAAACTTTTCCGGGGACATGCACCCTAATACGGCGAGAAAAATCCATCTTCTGCCTGGGGATTCCCGGTGACACACAAACATTTCGTCCCACAGGCCCGACGGTCAATGGCGCACAGGCAAGCGGTCCGCGACCTGCCAGCCTCGCATGTGAGACATCGACCATCAGGCCGTGGGACGAAATGTTTGTGTGCCTGGTACGCTCTTGGGCGCTGCGAGATGGCCACCGTCCGCGATGCCGTTCGCGCGCTCGAGAGAGATGGCTGGCGAAAGGTCCGCACGCGCGGAAGTCATCGCCAGTACCGGCATCCGACCAAGCGCGGCACGGTCACCGTTGCGGGCAACCTGGGCGACGACCTCGCCCGCGGAACATGGGTCAGCATCAAGCGGCAAGCCGGGTTGACGGACTGAAGGAGCATCATGGAATACGCCATCGTCATTGAGCAGACACCGCGGAACTTCTCCGCCTACGCGCCGGACCTTCCCGGTTGCGTCGCGACGGGCGCCACGCGGGACGAGGCGGTTCGCGAGATGCGCACCGCCATAGCCTTCCATGTCGAAAGCCTGCGCGAACACAGCGAGCCCGTGCCGGCTCCACGTTGCACCACGGCAGTGATCGACGTGGCGGCCACCGGCTGACACCCGTGCGAAGCGAATTTACGATGGCGGATCGCCTGCATCTATCGCCGCGCCACAGGAGCACTCTCGAAGGGCCGCCCACGAGCATCTGCCGGACGTCGAATGGGCTTATGGAAGCCAGCTCAGTGGATGATCCCGCTTCCGACGCCAAGCGCTCAAGTTCGGGCAGTTGGCGGACTGGGCGCTGGGGGAACTCGCAACCTTGGAGTACGGACGGGCACTCCATACCAGCGACAAGGCCCGAATTCTGGCAAGCGAAGTTCGATGACAATGTCGAGTGCGACCGCCGCGCCAAGCGTTAGCTCCTTGAGGCCGGTTGGCGCGTCGCTACTGTGTGGGAATGCGCGCTCCGCGGCGATGAGCGTCCCGTGATGGTGCGGGCCTTGGGGCAAGGGCTTCAAAGGCGGCGCCCTTGAGTACGAGACCGCTCCCACAAGCCACGCGTCGCAAACCCCAACAGGAAACCCTGGCTACGCCGCCGGCTGACGGGGAGTGACCCTCTTCGTGATCTGCCGTCCAACCTCGATCTCGGCCTGCCGCAGTTCCCACGTCTGCTGGAGATTCAACCAGAGCTGCGGACTCGTCCCGAAATAGCGTGCCAGCCGCAAGGCCGTATCCGCCGTGATCCCCTGGCGGCCCTCCAGAATCAGGGTCACCCGGCTCAGCGGCACGTCCAGCGCCTTCGACAACGCACCCTCTGACACGCTGGCAGCCTCGATCTCTTCGCGGAGTATCTCGCCCGGATGTACCGGCCTCATCCCGTTCTTGATGTCCACCTTCGTTCTCCTAACGGTTAACGGTGGTAGTCCACGATCTCCACGTCGTACGGCCCGTTCGTGCTCCAACGGAAGCAAACGCGCCACTGCGCGTTGATCCGGATGCTGAACTGACCCTCTCGGTCACCCCGCAACGACTCGAGCCGATTGCTCGGCAGCGCCGCGAGGTCACCGAGCGATCTGGCGCTGGCCAGCAAGGTCAGCCTCCGGACCGCCTGATCAGCAAATCCCTGAAACGCCGCGACACGATGTCCCTCGAAAAACCGTCTTGTCCTTCGGTCTTTGATGCTCCGGATCACACCCCGAACAATACCCCGCCGGGACCAATCCTTACAGTCCCGCACACGCTGCCGAGGCGAACGCCTCAAGGCGCACGGTCCTATCGGGTAGCTCGGCTGTGACCAAGCGTCAAGCAGCCCGCCAGGCCCGCCAAAGCACGACCACCCAGACTCCCCCAAGAGCGCGCAAGCGGCAGTGGCCAAGGTGTTGGCCCAAACGCACCGGCAGACACCACTGCGAGTCTCAGGCGCAGGGCTGCGGGACATTGCGCTCGCCTTCTCAAAGTCTCGTTTGCGATGCAGTACGGGAAGCAGTAACCGCGCTGGACTTGGACTGAAATATAGTTAAATCAGGAGCCTTCAGCCGGGGAAGCGTCCCCGACCGCTGACGCGTAAGGAAGTACCGGCGATTCCCCCATCGCTGGGGCGTACTTCCATGCAAGCTTGACGGTACTGTGCCTCTGACCAGAGTCCGCAGAGGACGAGGACGAATCCACAGACGACGGGCAAGGCGATGACGAGTCTCGGCAGCCCCCGCTCGCCGGCGCCGTTACGTGCCGCCGTCGGCAGGTTTACCTTCCGCGTCGAAGGTGACGTGCGGCTTGAGGCTTCGGCCGCCGTGCATCGAGCCGAGGGGAAGCGAGCCGTGACTCGGAAGGTCGGTTCGTCGCCGCCCGTTACGAGCGGCAACCCTGTCTCCGGCAGTCGTCGCCTATGCGGGCGGCGAGTTTCAGCGGGCCGAGATATGGGGCTCCGGGGTGGGATCGACATCCGAGCCAGGCAGCACGCGGCCGGGACCGACACATTTTCGCGGTTGGACACGGGGCATCTGCGGACTGGAGCCTGTCCCCGATGGAACGCCCCCGGATGATCCGGGCGGACTTCCTGCCTCGAGGTCGAGACGCAGCGCAGGTCGGCGTTGTCCGAGACCGTCGCTCCGACGAGCGGCCCCATGCGACAGCAAGAGTCGCAAGCCGTATCTTCGCCACGCTTCCGGCGAGCGGAGTTCCCTTGCGCTCCCCGGCGCGGAAGGTTCCTCGACCGGGGGAACCAAATGCGGGGCAGGTGCGACTACATCCTTGGCCGGCGTGTGCGGGATTTGATGCATTTGCTGTGCGACATGTGCGGTTCGTGGAGGTTGGCGAATGCCGGCGCGGTGTTTGTGCGGTATGGTTGGCAGCCCTGTCGGGCCCGGCGGCGGCAGTTGCCGCAAGGATAGGAATCGGGCGCGCAAGCGTTTGAATATCTTGAACGAATCCTCGGTTGCCATCGAGAGGCGGAAGTGACGAATTGAACGCACAGAGCAATGCACCCGTCATCGTCGCGAGCGGCCTTGGCCACACCTACAAGGGTGGGCACACGGCTCTTGCAGGGGTCGATCTCGAGCTCGGCGCGGGGCTGTTCGGGCTGCTCGGGCCCAACGGCGCTGGCAAGAGCACGCTCATGCGCATCCTCTGCACGCTGCTCGAGCCGACTGCGGGGCGGGCCAGCGTCTGCGGTCACGACGTGGTGGCCGAGCGGCGGGCGGTGCGGGGTCGGATCGGCTATCTGCCGCAGGACTTCGGCGGCTGGCGGCTGCATCGCGTGGAAGAGGTGCTCGATACGCTGGCGCGCCTCTCGGGGATGCACGACAAGGCGCATCGCAAGGGCCGCGTGGCAGAGGTGCTGGAGGCGGTTGGCCTCAGCGATGCCGCCCACCGCAAGGTGAAAAAGCTGTCGGGAGGCATGGTGCGGCGTCTCGGCGTGGCGCAGGCGCTGGTGCATGAGCCCACCGTTCTGGTGGTGGACGAGCCGACGGTGGGTCTCGATCCGGAAGAGCGAATGCGCTTTCGCCAGTTGATGGCTCGGCTGGGGCGCGATCGCACGATCCTGCTTTCCACCCACATCGTTGCGGACCTGGGCGGCGGCTGCCGGGAGCTCGCGCTGCTGGATGCCGGCGAGGTGGTGTTCAAGGGCGCGCCGGGCGAACTGGTGCAACGGGCGCACGGCAAGGTGTTCGAGACCAGGGCGAGCGTCGCCGAAGCGGAGCGGATCGAAGCTGCTCATGAGGTGGTGTCCCGCCGCATCGTGCAGGGCGGCGTGGAGCTCCGGTTCGTTGCCGCGGACGCTCCGGCCGGCGCCACTCCGGTGGCGTCGCCGACCCTGGAGGAGTCGTATCTCGCGTTCATGGCGGCGCGGGGGCGCTCTGAGGCCGCGCGTCAGGACGACGAAGAGGCCGTTGAGGCCGATGCTGGGGATGACGCCGAAGGGGCCGACAAATGATGCGCCCTGGCACCATTCTCGCTGTCGCACTGGCGGAAATGCGCTCGGCTCGCCGCCTTGCCCGCACCTGGATTTTCGCCGTGCTGTCGCTGTTGGTGGCCAGCGTCGCCTTTGGCTACTTCTCCGTGATCCACGGCATGGCATCCGGCTACTCGGCCACGGCCGGCTTCGTCGGGGCCCGCTTCCTCATCAGCGCGATGGGGTTCTATCTGCTGTGGATCATGCTCTTGGCCATGATCTTCCTCGCCTTCGACCTGCGCTCTCGGGACACGCGAGAGCGGGTGGCCGAAGTGCTGGACGCTCGTCCCTTGAGCAATCTCGAACTCATTGTCGGCCGGCTCCTGGGCCTCGTCGTGGTGGGCTGGGCGCCGGTGTTGGCGCTGGCGCTGCTGGTGCAGTCGTTCGGCCTCATCGCCCTCGGCACGGACCTATGGTTCGGCGAGCCGCTGGAACCCGGCTCCCTCACCGCGTTCGTGCTGACGGAGACACTGCCGTCGCTCATCCTCTGGTGCGCGCTGGTGATGCTGCTGACGGTGCTGCTGCGCAACCGGCTGCTCATCGCGCTGGTGGCGCTGGCGCTGATCGCCAGTCCCCTGGTGGTGGTGACCCTGACCCCGGCCTACATGGCCTCCTTTCTCTCCTTCGTGGCGATGCCGACGCAGTTCCCCTCCGACATCCTCTCCACCGCCGCGACCGGCCTCACGCCGCAGGTGCTTGCGCACCGCCTCGCCATGCTCTTGCTGGCGGCCGGCTTCATCCTCTGGGCGGCGGCGCTGTATCCGCGACCGGACGGGGCTTCCCGGCCCGTGCAGTTGGGCGCCGGCGGCGCCCTGGTTGCAGCGGGGCTTGCCATCGGCGCCGCGCTCGTCGTTGCAGCGGGTTCCGGATTGCGCGATCGGCAAGTGTGGCTTGCGGCACACGAAGTGCATCGAGACGCCGTGCATGCGGACTTGCTGGCCATGACCGGCGCCGTGCAGGTGGACCCGGGTTCCAATCTGGCCTTCGATGTGGAACTTGCCTTTGCCGCGCCGCCCGGGGCGCCAGGCGAGTTGGTCTTCAGCCTGAATCCGGGCCTGGCGGTGGCGGAGCTCCTGCTCGATGGTGAGCGGGTGGCGCATCGGCACGAGCTTGGACTGCTCCTTGTCGAACCTTCGAGGTCCCTTGAGGCCGGCTCGGAGCACGTTCTTTCGGTGGCCGCTTCGGGCACGCCAAACGAGTGGTTCGGCCATCTCGACAGTGTCGTGGAGCCGTGGAGACAGACGGGTCAAGACAATCAAATCACGGTGCTCGGCACCGAGTCCATCGTCTTCGCAGACGACTATGCCGCGCTGCTGCCCGGCGCCCGCTGGCTGCCGCATCCGGGCGGCAACGTCACGCCGGCGGTGCATGGCGAGCAGCGCCGCGACTACTTCGACCTCGATCTCACCGTGGAGGCGCCCGCTGGCTGGCTGGTGGCCGGGCCCGGGTTGCGGGAAGAGCTGGCCGAGGGACGGTTCCGCTTCCGCCCGCCGGCGCCAGTGCCGGAGTTTGCCCTGGCGGTGGGTCGCTTCGAACGCCGCGCCGTCGAGGTGGCTGGCGTCACCCTGGAGGTGCTGGTGCATGAAGCGCACACCCGCAACTTCGCCGTGTTCGAGGAGGCCGGCGAAGCCCTCGTGGAACGCTTGACGGAGATCTTCGAGGAAGCCGCGAGACTGGGCTTGCCGTATCCCTATCGCGGCCTCTCTCTGGTGGAGGCGCCGACCACGCTGCGGAGCTTCGGCGGCGGCTGGCGCATGGACACAGTGCTGACGCAGCCTGGCCTCATGCTGATGCGCGAGACGAGCTGGCCCACGGCTCGGTTCGAGTTCTGGTTCGAGATTCTGTCGAGCCGCGAGGAGCTGGAGGCGGAATACGAGGGCGGCGTGCCGGAAGCCAAGGTGCAGGGCCTCGAACGATTCTTCGAGAACGACATCGGCGGCGGCAACATCTTTCTCGGCGTGGCACGCAACTTTCTCGGCTTCCAGACGGCGGCGGCGGGCCCCGGCGCCCCGGCGCTGGACTTTGTGGCGGAGACGCTCTTGATGCGGCTCCTGAGCGACCGAGACGGACACTTCTCGGCGCATGTCTTCGCTTCCGGCGACAGCTTCGGCAGCGTCGTGGCGCAGACGATGACGACGCTGTTCGGCGGCGAGGGCGGGGACTCCATCGTTGATTCGGTGGCAACTGCCGCCAGCGACCAGCCGTCGGTGTGGGATCGCGCTCTGGGTGCGCCCTTGAGCGAGCTCGATGTTTGGGAGGACCCGGCCAAGGCGTTCAACGTGGTCACGCTGAAGGGGCGGGCCATCGCCACCGCGCTGCTTGGTGGGTTGGGTCGCGAGAAGGCGGCGGCGCTCCTGGCCGAGTTGCGGCGCCGCCATGCGGGCGGGACCTTCACGGCGGAGGCCTTCCGCGCCGCGGCGGCGGCAAGCGGCGCAGACGTGACGGCACTGCTCGGCGACTGGCTGGACGATGCCGCCATGCCCGGCTTCATTGCCTCGGATGTGTCCGTGGTTCGACTCAAGGATGACGACCTCGGCAAGCCTCGCTACCAGATTCGCGTTGTGGTGCAAAACGGCGAGCCGGCGCCTGGCCTCGCGCGGGTGCGCTTCTCGACGCGGCAGTCGGCGGCGGAGGAAGTGATGTGGATCGCCGGGGATCCGCTGCGGATTCCAGGCAACTCTGCGGTGGAGGTGGGTCTCGTCGCGGCCGGCGTGCCGCAGTCGGTGGAGCTTGAACCCTATCTCTCCCTGAATCGCCACCCGGTCGCGCTCAAGATGCCGGAAGTGGACGAGGAGACCGCCGTGGATGACGAGCCGTTCGTGGGTGCGCGGCCCGTGGAAGGGCCGGGGCTGCTTGCGGATTCGGGCGAGATTGTCGTGGACGATCTTGATCCGGGCTTTTCCGTCGCCAGCACGGAGGCCGAGGACGATGGCGTTCGGGTCGGCGGCGGCCTACAATTCAACGCGGGATTCGGGCCGGACGCGGATGTTGACCAAGGCTTGCCGACCTACCAATCGTTCACGGCGCCAGCGCCGGGCTTCTCGCGCCAGACGGCATCTTCGGCTTGGGGGCGTTACCGGCACACCATCGCCCGCGCCACCACCGGTCAGGGAAACCACACGGCCACCTTCGCTGCCGAGTTGCCGCAAGCCGGGCGATGGCGACTCGGCTACCACCTGCCGGAGATGTCGGGCAGCAGCGGTGTGGTCACTCGCGAGGCAGCTGGCGGAGCGGTGGTTGTGTCCACGTCGAGTGGCGGTTCCAGTGCCTACTTCGGACGTCAGGGAACCTACGACATCGCCCTGGAGTCGGCGCGGGGGTCCCGGGCGGTGGAGTTCGACGCCTCGGTGGGAGAGTCTGGCTGGAACGGCTTGGGTGAATTCGAACTGCCCGCCGGCGAGGTTCGGGTGAAGGTCACCAACTCCACATCCGGGCGAACGGTGGTGGCAGACGCCATCCGCTGGACCCCGGCGAACGAGTAGCCGCACGTTGTTGAACGCGAAAGTGAATGCACGCCGCCAGGGCCCTCTCCGCGGTGGGGGATGCCCTTTCCGGAGGGAGGGCGCCCTGCCCTCCACACCCTTCCGGGGTGCGGCCCTTGCCGCCTTGGCTTTGGCGGGCTTGCTGGCTGGCTGCGGCGGACCGTCCGACACCGGCGGGGTGGAGTTCCGCATCCCGGTGGAGGTGGTGGAGATCGGCACCGCCGATGTGGAGGACCTGGTGCTGACCACCGGCACCCTTCGGCCTCCGGAAGTGGTCACCCTGAACATCGAGGCGCCCGGCTACCTCCAGATCGGCCGCGACGCCGCCGGGGAGCGGCTGGTGGAAGGGGCGCAGGTGAGCCAGGGGCAGACCATCGCCCAGGTGACCGGCGAGGATGCGCGCCTGCACGCCCGCATCGAGTCCACGAGACGGATGCTGAGCAACGCCAGTGCGGAACTCGAACGGCGACGAGAGCTTTTCGAGGGCGGGCTCGTCGCCGAGGAAGAACTGCGCCAGAGCGAGGTCGCCTACGAAAACGCCCTCTACGAATTCGAGCGCAGCAAGCTGAACGCCTCCAAGGCAACCCTCGTCACGCCCATCGACGGCGTGCTGCTCACGCTCGCCCGCAACAACGCCGGCCTGCCGCTGGCCGACGGCCAGTTGGTGGCGCCCGGCTTTCAGGTTGCGCGCATCGCGGCACTGGATCGACTCATTGCGGATGTGGACCTCGTGGGCCCGGAGCTCGCCAAGGTGCGCCCCGGTCTCGATGTGCGCGTTCGCCACTATGCCTTCGCGGCTGCCGACCTCACCGGCAAGGTGCTGCGGCTGTCGCCGGAGATGAATGCGAGCACCCACACCTTCCGCGCCGAGGTGGCGGTGGACAACGACGCCCGGTTGCTGCGCCCCGGCATGTTCATCGAGGTCACCATCATCGCCGAGCAGCGCCTCGAAGTGCCGGTGGCGCCGCGGGAGTCGGTGGCATCGCGTGCCGGCAAGAGCGTGGTCTTCGTGCTCGACGGCCAGCGCGTCAGCCGTCGCGAAGTGGCCTTGGGGCTCGGCGACGACTCCGTGGTGGAGGTGGTGGACGGGCTTGCCGCCGGAGACCGAATCGTGGTGCGAGGGCTGGAGACGCTGACGGATGGAACCAGAGTGCGAGTGGTCGATTCCTGACCTCGCTCCCAGGGACAGAGGGGCAGGATGCCTTCCATCTCCGGAGGGAAGGCCATCCTGCAGGCGAAACTTCAGAAATTCGCAATTGACTGATCAGGTTGTCCTGATTCTCACAAGAGCCAAACGTCCACCGACGGCGTCCGCGCGCCCTTCCGCCGCGATGGAGGGCAAGATGCCTCCCGCAAAGGAAGACACGGAGGAATAGGTTGTTCGAGTCGCTCGCCGCGCTGGCCACGCGCCGCCCGGTAGCCATCAGCGTCTTCGCCTTGGCGGTGGCCTTGGTGGGCGTGCTGTCCTGGCGCGAGCTGCCGGTGGATCTCCTGCCGGACCTGGAAAGCCCCACCGTGGTGGTGTCGGTGCGCTCCGGCAACCGTCCGCCGGTGGAGATGGAACAGCTCTATGGCCGTCCGGTGGAGCAGCTTCTGTTCACCGTGCGGGGCATTCGCGAGATCAGTCAGGTTGCGCGCACCGGGCGGCTCATCGTCACGGTCACCTTCGATTGGGACACCGATCCGGACTTGGGCCTGATCGACGTGCAGAAGGCGGTGGGTCCGCTCGAAGCCGATCCGGCAGTCAACGAAGTGCTCGTGCGCCGCTTCGATCCCCGGCAGTCGCCCATCCTCACCCTCGGCCTGGTGGCGCCCACCGGCCAGCCGGACCTCGCGGACCTCCGCCGGCTGGCCCGGCGGCAGGTCGCGCCGGCCCTGGAAAGACTCGCCGGCGTTGCCGAAGCGCGCATCACCGGTGGCCGCGAAGAGGAGGTGCGCGTGCTGGCCGACCGCTATCGCATGGAGGCGTTCGGCGTTTCGCTCAAGCAGCTCGAAGACCGCCTGCAGGCCGAGAACGTGGACATATCCGCCGGCACGCTGGAGGAAGGCAGCCAGGTCTTCGTCGTCCGGGGCATGTCTCGCTTCCGCAACGCCGAAGACGTGGCCAACGTGGTGGTGCGGTATCTGACGGATGGTTCGGGGGGGCGCCGCAACGCCATCCGCGTCTCTGACATCGCCGACGTGCAGATGGTGGCGCGGGAAATCGACCACTTGGTGCGGGTGGACGGCACCGAAGGCGTGGGCGTCGCCATCTACAAGGAAGCGGGCGCCAACACGGTCGCCGTCTCCGCCACGGTGCAGGAGGCACTCACCGGCATCGCCCAGGATCTGCCCAACGTGGAGGTGCGCGAGATCGTCGATGAAGCCGCGCTGGTGGTGGCTGCGTTGGACGATCTCGAAACCGCCGCCATCGCCGGCATCGTCCTCGCCGTACTCGTGCTGGCAGTGTTCCTGCGCTCCGCCGGAGCAACGCTGGTTGTGGCGACGGCGGTGCCGGTGTCCATCTTCGCGGCTCTGTTCCTGATGCGACTTGGCGACCGCAGCCTGAACGTCGTCACGCTGGGTGGCCTTGCGCTGGGCGCCGGCATGTTGGTGGACAACGCCATCGTCGTGGTGGAGTCGATCTATCGGCGGCTGGCGGAGGTGCGCGAGCAGGGCGGCGACGGCGAGGCGGGCGGGATGTCCCAGGCAGCCATCGATGCGGCGGTGGCGCAAGGCACCGGGCGCGTTGCCGGCGCCATCACGGCCACCACCTTGACCACCTGCGTCGTCTTCCTGCCGGTGCTGTTCGTGGAAGGGCTGGCGGCGCGGCTCATCGACGGCATTGCCTTCGCCGTGGTGGTGTCGCTGCTGGCCTCGCTGGCGGTGGCGGTGTTCCTGATTCCTGCCCTCGGACGCTGGTTTCTGCGTCCAGAGCGCCCGAGGCCAGACGCAACAGGCGGCTTGGAGGAGCCCTCAGCCAAGGGGAGCGCGAGGGGCCGCCCCTCGCTGGAGCAGCCCTCAGCGCGGGGGAGCGCGAGGGGCCGCCCCTCGCTGGAGCAGCCCTCAGCGCGGGGGAGCGCGAGGGGCCGCCCCTCGCCAGAGCAGCCCAAGGGACTCCTTCAGCGTGCCCATTCCCCCGGCGCATCGGATGTTGCGGGGATGCGCGTGCGCCTCGAGCAATTGGTTTCGGCACTGCTGGGCCGACCCTTCTTGGTGGTGTTGGTGGCGCTGGTGCTGGCGGCGGTGGCCATTGCCGGCCTCGCTCGCCTCGGCACGGAGTTGCTGCCGCCAGCGGACCCGCGTCAGTTTTCCGTGCGGGTGGTGGGCCCTTCGGCGCAACGGGTGGAGTCCACATCCCGGGCCGTGGAGGGCATCGAATCGCTCATCCGCGATGCCGGCACGGACTCCCTCGCCGCCATGCTGGCCGAAGTGGGCCGGCTGCCGGAAGACGACCGCCTGATTCGCAGCGAGCTCACGGAGGAGAACACCGCACGAGTCATCGTCCGCATGACCGCTGGCGGTCCCACGGGGCGGGAACTGGCCAATCGCCTGGGGCCGGAGCTGGAGGGCATCGAGGACACCGACATCACCTGGGAGGTGGCGGGCTCCGCCCTGGCCGACGCGTTGGGTGGAGGCGGCCCGCCGGTCACGGTGGAGATCTCCGGCAATGCCATCACCGATCTTCGCCGCGGGGCGAGCCTGGTCAAGAAGCGACTCGACGCAACGCCCCAGGTCTGGAACGCCCGTTCGTCGTTCGAGGGCGGCCCACCGGAACTGCGGCTTACCTTGGACCGCGCCCTGGCCGACGCCTACGGGATCGATCTCGCGACGCTGTCGCGGGTGGTGGAGTCGAGCCTCGACGGGCGCATCGCCACCACATTGACCCAAGGCGATGAGGAACATCCGGTCACCATCCGCCTGCCGACGCCGCGTCGCGAGGCACTGGGCGACGTGGTCTTCCGCGCCGCCGACGGCCGCCAGATCGCCCTCGGCTCGGTGGCGCAATTCACGCAGGTGGAAGGCGCGCGGGAGATTTTCCGTCGCGACCAACGCCGCGTCGCGCAAGTGACCGCCCAGGTGGCGGATGGATTCTCCCAGCCCGAAGCGGTGGCGGCAGTGCGTGCGGCGCTCGTCGATGCGCCGTTGCCGCCGGGCATCACCACCCGATTGCGCGGCGACGAGGAGGAACGCGCCCGCACCTTCGGCGAACTGCGACTGGCCGGCGCGCTCGCGCTGGTGCTGGTGCTGATGGTGCTGGCCAGCGCCTTTGAGTCCCTGCTGCAGCCCATCACCGTGCTGGCTTCCATTCCGCTTGCGTTGATCGGCGTGGCGGTGGTGCTGGTTCCGCTCGCTGCCCCCCTCGGCGTGGTGGCCATGCTGGGGCTGATCGTCCTCGCCGGCGTGGCGGTGAACGACGCGGTGCTGTTGCTGGCCACCGCGCGACAGCTGATGGCAGACGGCATCGAACGCAAACAGGCCTTGGTCCTCGCCTCCGGCGTACGCCTGCGCCCCATCGTCATGACCACGCTCACCACCGCACTCGCACTCACGCCGCTGGTGTTGGGCACCGGCGAAGGCGCCGAGCTGCGGGCGCCGATGGCCCTGACCATCATCGGCGGCATCATCGCCTCCACCGCAGGATCGCTGCTGGTTCTCCCGTGCCTGTACCTCCTGCTGGACGACTTGCGTCTGCCCCGCTGGCTGCGACGGGGCGTGACCGCGTGACGGCGCGCGCGAAGCACGGGCGCAATGCCCCGCCGGGGGTGGCGACGTGAGTGACGTGGGCACGGCGCGGCCGGCGTGGATTCCTTCGGTGCGGCGGATCAACTTCGGTGCGGTCTTGGACCTGCCCGTGCGGCGTCCCGTGGCGGTGTCGATGGTGTATCTCGGCATCGTCCTGCTTGGCGTGGTTGGCTGGCAGCGGATGCCGGTGGAGCTCTTCCCCAATCTGAGCGGCGATGCGCTGACGGTGAGTTTCAATCGCCCCGGCAGCGAGCCGCATGTGGTGGAGCGGGAAATCCTGCTGCCGCTTCATGCGCGGGTGTCGGGGCTGCCGCTGGTGGCCGAAAGTTGGGGCCAGGTGCGCGGCGCCGGCGGCAGCTATCGGGTGCGCTTCGAACCGAGTGCCGACATCAAGGTGCGCCAGCTCGAACTCGGCCGCATCGCCGCGGCGATTCAACGCGAACAGCCGCGCAACACCAGCATCAACGTCTCCGCCAACGACGCCTCTGCCTTCGGCACGTTTGTCATGACCATCCACATCATCGGCGGCGACGGCGATCGCAACGCTCTGCACGATCTGGTGGAGGAACTGATCGCGCCCCGCTTCGCCGCCGTGCCCGGCGTGAGTGAAGCCCTCGTCAGCGGAGGCGCCGAGCGACAGGTGTTGGTGCGGGTGAATCCGGCGCGCACCGCCGCCTTCGGCGTCACCACGGATGAGGTGATCGCCGCCGTGCAGCGCAACGTCGGGCGGCTCGCCTATCTCGGCAATCTGGAGGACGAGAACGGCCGCACCGACGTCGTGCTCGACGGACGTCCGGCGAGCCTTGCCGCACTGGCGGAAGTGCGCATCGCCGCAGGCAAGGAAGTGAAGCTGCGCCATGTGGCGGAACTGGAGCACGGCACCGCACGGGCGTCTTCGCTGTTCCGCGTCAACGCGGCGCCGGCCGTGGGCGTGTACATCTTCCAGGAAGACACCGCCAATCTCGTCCGCCTCGGCGAGGAACTGCGTGACCGCGTGGCGCTCTTGCGCGAGGAACTCCGGCCCCTGGGCCTCGATCTCGTCATCGGCTCCGACGCCGCGGAAGAGGTGGAGGAGCAGCTTGGCCGCCTGGTGCGACTCGGCGCCACCGGCTATCTCATCGCCTTGGGCGTGCTGTTCCTGTTCCTGCGCCAGTGGCGTGCCGTGGCCGTGGTGGGCGTGGCCGTGCCGATCAGCCTGCTTGGGGCGCTGGCGCTCCTGTTCCTGCTCGGCCAGACCCTCAATCTCATCAGCCTGCTCGGCCTCACCCTTGCCGTCGGTCTGTTGGTGGACAACAGCGTGGTGGTCTATGAAGCGACGCAGCGGGGGCTCGAACGCGGCGCGGCGCCGGCCGATGCCGTGCGCCGGGGCCTCGGTCGCACCGCCCGCGCCATCGTCGCCGCGAGCCTCACCACCGCGGTCGTGTTTCTGGTGCTGGTGCTGGTTCCTGTGTCGAGCCCGCAGTTCCGAACCCTGTTCGAGATCGTTGCCATCGCCTTCCTCTTGCCGCTCGGCTCCTCGCTGTTCGTGGCACTGGGCCTGGTGCCGCTGCTCGCGCACCGGCTGGCATCGTCGGCAGCGGTGCGCGAAGTGCAGGCGGGGCGGGCTCGCCGGGAAGCGCAGGGCGGGTTGCGGCGGCCCAATCCGGCACGCCTGTACTTCACCGGCGTTGTCGCCGGCGCCCTGCGACGGCCTGCAGGTTGGGTGGCCGGCGTCGTCCTGGCGTTCCTTGTGACGTTGCTCATCGCCGTGCCATGGGTGTTGGTGCGTACCGGTGCGTCCCCGGCTGCGGAGACCGACTCCGTGGAGCTGGTGGCGCGCTTCCGCGCCGGCGCGAGTTCCGTACAGGCCATGAGCGGCGCCGTGGAGCGCATCGAGCGTGCCGTGCTCGCCATCGAAGGCGTGGAGACGGTGGAGGCGCGTATCGAGGAGGACGGCGCGTCCATCACCGTGCATTTGCTGGACGAAGGGGAGCGCCCGCCCACCGCCAACGCAGCCCGCGTGCGGGATGTGGCGGAGTCGGCGAGCCGCGACGGTCTCTATCTGCTGCGTCCCGGCGAAGGCGAGTTCGAGCGGGATGGGGGTGGCGGCGATGGCCAGGGCATCGAGGGTGGCCCCGCCCGCATCGTCCTTTCCGGGCCCGACAGCCGCACCTTGGAACGATTGGCGCGGGACGTGCGCCTGCGCCTGGAGAGCGTGCCGTGGGTGGACGAGGCATGGCCGGGAGTGTCGTCGGGCATGGAGGAAATCTGGGTGCAGCCCAACCGTCGCGCCTTTGAAGCCCTTGGCCTGACCCTCGACGACGTGCTTCCCGTGCTGCAGCTTGCGGGCCGCGAAGGCCAGCGCAACCGCAACGGCTATGTGCTGCCGAGTGGCCGCGAAGTGCCGGTGGTGGTGGAGCGCGCCGGCGCAAGGGATTCGGCTCTCGGCCTGGGAGACGTTGCCTCCATGCGGGTCACCACCGAGAGCGGCGTGTTTCCCGTGGTGGCTCTCGCCGAAGTGCAGCGAATGCCGCCGCAGCCCACCATCGCCCACTACAACGGGCGGCGGGAACGCAGTGTCTTCTACACCTTGGACCGCGAGGCGCCGGAGACTGGGCCGGCAAGGGTTGCCATCGAAGCCGACATCGCCGATGCGGTGCGGGCCGTGTCTCGGCCGGATGGCTACACCGTCGAGGTGGGCGATGCCGAAGAAGAGAGCACGAGCGACTGGCTTCGCTCCATCCTGGTGCCGACGGTGTTGCTGCTCTTTCTCTTGCTGGCAATGACCTTCGAATCGCTGACCATGCCCGTGCTGGTGCTGCTCGCGCTTCCGCTGACCTTGTTGGGCGCCGCGTGGATTCTCGTCATTTCGGATACCCCGCTCGGCTTCACCAGCGTGCTCGGCGCGCTGGTGCTGTTCGGTCTCACGGTCAACCCGGCCATCCTGCTGGTGGATCGCATGCAGCGCAAGGCGCTCGATGCAGGTTGGTCCGCCGGCGCCGCGGCGTTCTCCGCTGTATGCGAGCGTACGCGCCCCGTGCTGATGACCTCCGCCACCACCATCGCCAGCCTCTGGCCGCTGGCTCTGGTGACCGGCCGCGAGAACGAGATGTGGCCACCCTTCGCCACCATCGTCATCGGCGGTCTCGTGACCTCCACGCTGCTGACTTTGCTGGTGATCCCGGTGGGCTACATCCTGCTCAGGCGGCTCGATGTGCTGTTCGGGCGGGTCGGGCCGTGGCTGATGGTGGGCTGGCTCGGCGCCACCGCCGCGGTCATCGCGCCGCTCATCCTCGCGGAAGTGCTGGTGAGCGTGCTCTGGCAGGTGGTGGTCACGCTGCTGGCGGGGGGTGCGCTGCTTGCCGTGGCGGTGCTGCTGTTTCGGCGACCGGATCGGATCGAACCCGACTGTTCGGCAGGGCCACCGCCGCTGGAAGTGCGATACCTGCACAAGGTCTATGGCCTGCCGGGGCCCCTGCGCCGCGCCGTTCGCGCACCGCGTGATTTCGTCAATGCGGTGAGGGCCCGAGGCGGGGAACCGGTCGCCGGCGCCGAAGCCGCGGCTCGCCTGCTGCCTCTGGCGCTGCTTGCCGCGGGAAGCCTCGCCCTTGCCGTCAACGTGCAGGGAGGCGCGTGGAAGCTGGTGTTCGTGCTGCTCGGGTCGAGCTTCCTGGCGCAGGGCTTTCGTTCCGTTCGGGTCTGGCGGATCGGACATGCAGCGGCTGCCGCAGCATCGGGCGTCGAGGGCTTGCTGGCGGCGCTGACACCGTGGCTGGCGCTGGTGGGCTATGTGCTGGCGCTGGTGGCGATGCCGCTTCTGGCAGGGGAGGCCGCTCGCGCGAGTCTCATCTGGCCGGCATTCGGCGCCGTCGCATTGGCCGTCGTGCAGCTGGCCCGACGCAGCGCGGTGCGACAGCAACGAGGGCTGCTGCCGCCGCGTGTCCAAGACGGTGCGCTCCGCCATCCGCGCACCCTCCTGCGCGGCTGGGCGCGGCGGCTGGCGGGCCTCGACCTGCCATTGGAGCAAGTGACGGCGTTGGCTTCGGTCGCCTTCCGCATCGAGCGCGGCATGGTGGGCATCTTGGGCCCCAACGGCGCCGGCAAGACCACATTGCTGCGTCAGCTTGCCGGCATCCTCGACCCCACCCGCGGCGCCATCCGCCTGGGCGGCGCCCCCTTGCCGAGGATTCAGCGCCACCTGGCCCGCTGGGTCGGCTATCTGCCGCAGGACTCCGGGCTTCCGGCCGGCATGTCGCCGCGTGAGTACCTGCTCTACTTCGCGGCCTTGTACGACATTCAGCCGCGGGAACGCACCGGCCGTGTCGAATACCTGCTGCGGGAGGTGGGCCTCGCGGACAAGGTGGACGACCGCATCGGCTCGCTCTCCGGCGGGATGCGCCAGCGCGTTGCCGTGGCGCGAACGCTGCTGCGCCTGCCGCCGGTCATCATGGTGGACGAACCCACCGCCGGCCTCGACCCGCGCGAACGCATTCGCTTTCGCAACCTGTTGGCAAGCCTTGCCCGGGAGCGCATCGTGCTCTTCTCCACGCATGTCGTGGAGGACGTGGCCGTGGCGTGCGAGCGGGTGCTGGTGCTGGCGAGGGGACGGCTGGTGTTCGACGGCGTGCCGGCGGAACTGGCGGAGGTGGCGGACGGGCGCGCCTGGGAAGTCGCGGCGCCGGCGGACGCGGACTTCGCGCTTCCAGCCGGTGCAGTGCTGGCGGAAGAGGCCCCCGGAGAGCCCGGCATGGTGAAGCGTCGCATCCTTGCCGACGCGCCGCCGAGTGCCGATGCAAGGGCCATCGAAGCCGGCCTGGAGGACGGCTATCTCTGGCTCATCGGCAACACCCGTGGATCGAAGCCTGAGGCGGAGGTGCATGACGTTCCTGCCATGGCGGACGACGATGCAACGCCCTTGCCGCGGGGTGCCCCGGCATGAGGGGCCAACTGGAACTCTGGCGCCTGGCCGCGGTCGCCACCGCCGGCCACCGCTTCTGGCTTCTGCCGCTTCTGCCGCTCCTGTGGCTGTTGCTCAGCGCCCTGATGGTGCTGATCGGCTTCGACACGCCGCACGGCCCCGCCTCCGCGCAAGTTCAATTGATGGGCTTTCCCCTGACGATGCTCGCGGTGTTCCTGGGCTTGCGCGTCATCGCCGGGGAAATCGACGGCCGCACGCTCGAAATCGCCTACACCGTCCCCGGTGGCTGCGAACGAGTCTGGTGGGCAAAGCTGGTCGGTGCCTGGAGCATCCTGCTGGTGGCACTGGCCCTGCTGGGAGTCGCCACCTGGGTCTTCTTCACCCCCTACTCGCCCTGGGCCCTATACGGCGCCCTCCAAGGCGCCACCTTCTATCTGGTCTTCGCCATGGCCATGGCAGCCCTGCTCCGCAGCGAAGTCGCTGGCGCAATGGCCACCGCCGCCGTACTCGCCTTCAACATGCTGATCCAGGACGCCCCCGTCTCCCCCACGTGGAACCCGGACGCGCAGTCCCAGGACGCGGCGGAACTCCTGGCCCGCACCCTGCAAAACCGCATCGGCGTGGCCCTCGCCACAGCCGCCATCCTGGCCCTGGCCTTCATGCGCGCTGGCCGACGGGAACGAATGCTGGGAGGGTGACGTGTGGAAGTCGCTCTCCATGTTGGGGTTGCCCTCGCCCCGATACGAGCCGACTTCCGATACACGCACATCGCCGGTCGACGAGCGAAGCCGACGCTGACGATGGTGTGGGCGCCATCGGGCTCGCCGCCGAGCACGCTTCGGCACAGGTCGAGGGAGTCCGGAGCGTTGCTCGCGTCAAGGTCGTGCGGGAAGGTCGCTGCGTGATCCAGGTAGCGCGACTCGTCCGGCGTGCAGGCCGCCGCGGAAGGCGCCGATGGGGATGTCTCCGCGCCCATACCAAGCGTTGATGGCCACCGCGCCGTTCGGACAGGTCTCGTTGAAGCCGACCGTGAGCAGCTCGACATCGCCGGCGTTCGCAAGGGCGTGCAGCACGGCCAGCGCGCCGACATCGTCAACGTCGCAGGTCATGTCGGTCTCGTAGATGATCTTCGTCGGCGCTTCGTTCATGTGGCGCCGGCGTTGGATCGGCCCGGGCCGCAGTCCCCATTCCCCATTCCCATCAAGGCAGCAGCCATGATGACGAGCAGGGCCGACCAGACCGCCAGGGGCGCTCTTCACGGCGCCGGCCGCTACAGTTGATACACCCGCGATGCGGTGCCGTGGAACATGGCGTGCTTTTCGTCCTCAGCGAAGTCGGCGACGATCTTCTTGAGGCCGTTCCAGAGCATCTGATAGGAGATCGACAGCCGATCCACCGGGAAGTTGCTCTCGAACATGCAGCGCTCCGGCCCGAAGCACTCGATGGCGTGCAGGTAGTAGCGTCGCTGCGCCGCCGCGAATTCGTCCGATGCGGGCGGGCGTTCGGCACGGTCCCAGCCGAAGCCGTTGTCCGGCATGGCGAGGCCGCCGAGCTTGGCGACCACGTTCGGACATTCGGCGATGGCCGCCATGTCGTCCTTCCACTGGGCGAAGATCTCCTCCTGACGCCCGGCGTAGGCACCCACACCGAGAGGAGTGCCGAAGTGGTCGAGCACCATGGTCGTGTCCGGGCAGGCGCGGGCGAGTTCGAGGCAGTCGCGGTTCTGGTGATAGAGGTGCCAGGTGTCGTAGGTGTAGCCGAGGGGCCGAGAATACGCACGCCGGTGCGGAAATCGTCGCGGGGATAGGGGCATGGCCAGCCGCGACCGGCGTTGGTCAGGGTGCCGGTGGAGTCGCTCGGCCCGGCATGGCGGATGCCGCGAAAGAGGCCGTTGCCGGCTTCTTCATGGGCGGCGAGCACCTCTTCGACGGCAGGGCATTGGGCAGCGAAGCTTGCTTGCGAGAGCGTGATGGCACTCAAGTGCCGCGTTCACGGCATTTCGGCACAGACAGACGAGGTCATGTCCCCGGAGGGAGAGTGTCTCGCAGGTAGTGTCTCACTTTGGCTTGTGCAATGTCTGGCGCCGTCCTCCGGGGGGAGGGCGTCCCGCCCTCCATGCGCGCCCGATAGAGAGTGTCCCGGCAGGCAAGTCCGACGCAGTCGCCGGTTGCGAACGGCCATGCGCCACGTCGGGCAAATTCAAGGTGAGACACTACCTGTCTCGCTCTCCAAGGGCCGGCCACAGAGAGGCGGCGTAGAATCGCTGGCGATGAAGGTGCGACATGACGAAGTCACTCCTGACGGGAAAAGCTAGCGACTTCCTCAAGGTTGCCGTGGCGGCTGCGGGTCGGGGCGACCTGGAGGCGGTGCGGGCGGTGCTTGGCGAGCGGCCGGACTGGATCGCGCGGGTCGGCTCGCACGGTCGCACGATGCTTTGGGAAGCCTCGTATCGGGGCCGCCTGGATGTGGTGGCGCATCTGCTGGACCGTGGTGCCGACATCGAGGCGCGGGGGTGCCACTTCACACCGCTTCTGGTGGAGATCAGTCCGTATTGCGCCGCGCGGCATCGCAAGCGGAAGGCGGTGGCGGAGCTCCTCTTCGCTCGTGGCGCGACGGTCGATGTTCTCACCCATGCCTATCTTGGCGATGGCGATGGCGTTGCTCGATGCCTGGATGCGGACTCGGCCCTCGCTGCCGCCGATGTTCCGCAGCACGATCCCAACCTTCAAGCGACCGTGCTGCATTACGCCGTCGCCGCCGGCCATCTCGACGTCGTCCGGCTGCTGCTCGGGCGCGGCGCCGACCCCTCGCCACATGCCCATTGGCTAACCCGATTCACCATCTGGCGGAAACGAGCCGACATTCTCCGCGCGCTCATCGACGCGGGCATGGATCCGACCGCTGCTGCGGTGCCGAGGGCCGGAGTCCGGGACCGTGCCGTGCTCGAGGTGCTCGATGCTGCCGGCGTTCGGGACGACCCCGACCGGGCCGAAGGCGGCTGGCCACCCATCGTCTTTCAATCGCGGGGCGATCGTGGCGGCAGCGTGGAGCGTGTGCGGGCGCTCGTCGAGCGCGGGGCGGACGTGAACGTCACCAACCACAAGGGCCAAACGGCGCTGCATTGCGCCGCCAAGGCCGGCTTCGTGGACATCGTGACTTTGCTGCTCGCGCATGGCGCGACGGTGGATGCGGTCGATGACAAGGGGGAAACGCCCCTGGCGACGGCGTTGCGTTCCACGGCCAAGGACAAGGCGTGCCTCATGGCGGTCGTCGGCGAGTTGCTGGCGGCCGGGGCAGACCCGCATCGCGCGGACCGGCAGGGCCGCACCCCGGCCGACGTGGCATCCCGCAAACGCGATCGGCGTTGGGCATCTGCGCTGGGGATTGGCCAGGAGCCTTCAGCCGGGGAAGCATCCCCGACCGCTGACGCGTAAGGAAGTACCGGCAATTCCCCCATCGCTGGGGGCGCACTTCCATGCAAAGCCTGCGCCGTAGAACGGTGCCGGCTCCTGGCGCGGCGAAACGGCGCCAGGACGGCTTGGGCTGGGGCAGGAAGCGTTGCCGAAAGGCAACGGTTCTTGTGGCGCTAGCCCGACTTCGACAACTCAGGGTGTTTCCAGGCTGATTCGGCGTGATATCGACGGATGTTGCGTTGCAAGTGCCTGTTTTCGTTGACCGGCGATTCGTGGAACGGGCTGTAGTGCCGACCTTGGTCCTTGACGGGGCCGCGCGTTCGGGCAGGCTGTCGGACCATGTTCGTGCGCGCCAGGAGACGCTTCAAGGACGGCAAGGAGCACCGCTACTGGAGCGTCGTGGAGAACTGCCGCAACCCCGACGGCCGGGCGGTGCAGCGCCAAGTGCTGTATCTGGGCGAGATCGACGACAGCCAGCGGGCGGCGTGGTGCCGGTCGATCGAGATTCCGTGCGGCGCGTCGGGTTCCAGGCCGGTGGCGCTGTTCCCGGCGGACCGGGAGGCGCCGGAGCTGGACTGCGAGGTGGTGCGCATCGAACTCGGAGGTCTGCGGCTGCGGCGGGCGCGGCAGTGGGGGGCGTGCTGGCTGGCGCTGGTGCTCTGGGAGCGCCTGGAGCTGGACCGGTTCTGGCGCCCGCGGCTGCCGCCGAGCCGGCAGGGCACGCGCTGGCTGGACGTGCTGAAGACGCTGGCGTGCTGCCAGCTGATCGATCCGGGCAGCGAGTGGCGGCTGCACCGGCACTGGCACGAGCACAGCGCCATGGGGGATCTGCTGGGCCGGCCGGCGCAGGTGGTGGGCGGCCACACGCTGTGCCGCTGCCTGGACAGGCTGCTGGTCCACAAGCGCGCGTTCTTCTCGTTCCTGCGGGAGCGCTGGGAGACGCTGTTCGACGCCCGCTTCGACGTCCTGCTCCACGACCTGACGTCCACCTGCTTCGAGAGCGACCCGCCGTTCGACGACAAGCGCCGGTTCGGCTGCAGCCGCGACAAGCGCCCGGACTGCGTGCAGGCGGTGATCGCGCTGGTCGTCACCCCGCAGGGCTTTCCGCTGGCCTGCGAGGTGATGCCGGGCAACACCAGCGACAAGACCACGCTGGCGGACTTCCTGGAGAGGATCGAAGACCAGCACGGCCGGTCCGACCGGGTCTGGATCATGGACCGGGGGATCCCGACCGAGGAGGCGTTGGCGGCGATGCGGGCCGGCGATCCCCCGGTGCGCCATCTGGTCGGCACGCCCAAGGGCCGTCTGACGCGGCTGGAGAAGTCGTTCGCGGGGCTGCCCCGGCGCGAGGTCCGCGAGTCCGTCGAGGTGAAGCCTCTGGCCGAGGACGGCGAACCGTACATCCTGGCCCAGAGCCGGGCGCGCATCGCCAAGGAGCGCGGCATGCGGCGGCGGCGCCTGAAGAAGCTCTGGCGGCGTCTGCACGAGCTGCGCGGGCAGTCGTTGAAGCGCGACGAGCTGCCGCTCGGGCTCGGCGCCGCGAAGAAGGAGGCGGGGCGCGCGTGCCATCTGGTCGAGATCCGCCTGCCTGCGGCGGACGAGTCCGTGACCCCGGAGACCTTCGCCTTCGCGCTGCGCCGCGACCGGCTGCGCCGCGACCGGCTGCGCCGGGCGAGACGCCGCGAGGGGCGCTATCTGCTGCGCTCCAATCTCACCGGCGAGGACCCCGCCACGCTGTGGCGGTACCACACGCGGCTCACCGAGATCGAGCAGGCCTTCAAGGAACTCAGGCACGACCTCGCCGTCCGTCCGGTCTTCCACCAGCGCGAGGACCGGATCGAGGCGCACATCTTCGTCGCCTTCGTCGCCCACTGCCTGCACGTCACCCTGAAGAACCTGGCGCGGCCGCGCGCGCCGGGCCTTGCGCCCAGCGCCATTCTCGAGAAGTGCTCCACCATGCAGATGGTGGATGTCCATCTGCCGACCACCGACGGGCGGCACCTCGTGCTGCCCCGCCGTACCGACCCGACCCGCGATCAGCCACTGCTGCTTCATCAACTCGGTCTGGAACTGCCGGAACAGCCGCCCCCTCGAATCTCCGCCTGACCCGCCGCCCGCGCCAACCGCCCGGCACCTTGTAGTGCCGACCTTTCGTGCCCGTGGACAATGAATCAACGACTTACACGCGTGAAACGGTTGAGTTGTCGAAGTCGGGCTAGCAGCCTGTCGGGCTTGGGCTGCGGATTTTATAATGGTGTCTGCCGAGTCGAGGGGGGCGCGGCAGATGCCGAAGTTCTTGCAGCGGGACCGATCGCAGCAGTGTCTGCTGCCGCCGGACATGCGGGACTGGCTGCCGGAAGACGACCTGGCGCACTTCGTTGTCGAGGCGGTGGAACGTGTGCCTATGGAGTCGTTCCAGGTGAACGAGCGGGGCACGGGCTCGGCGCAGTGCCAGCGGCTACGCGACGGGCAGCGAGGTGTCGTAGCTGGAAGGGCGCGGCGTGGAGGCGCTGGTGGCGACCGGGCGGAAGGTCGACGGCGCCGGCACGACTTCCGGCCGGAGCCGCCGCCGAGGCCGGCGAAGCCGAAGCCGGCGAAGGAGCCGCGGGCGGACTGGATCAAGGCGATGCAGGAGAAGATGGAGCTGCCGGAGAACCGGGCGCACTGCCGCTTGCGCAGGCAGACGGTGGAGCCGGCGTTCGGGATCGTGAAGCAGGCGATGGGCTTTCGGCAGTTCCTGCTGCGAGGCGTCGAGAAGGTGGAGGGCGAGTGGACGCTGGCGACGCTGGTCTGCAACGGCCGACGCCTGCACAACCTCATGTTGGCCTGACGGGGCTGTAAGGGGGCGAACTCGGCGTGCTGGCGGCCGCTGCAGGGGTCGGAAAGGGCCTCCGGACGCCATCGGCGACCGATGGCCGGGATGCGACCCCCGCTTCAGCCGCAACGGCCCCCATCTGAACAGCCACAAAGCATCGTTCAAATGGGCGCCAAGTCCCTGCCGCGCACGCCTGCCGCGCCCAAGCCCGACGGGCTGCTAGCCCGGATTATTCATGAGTGCCCTACTGCGGCCGACGATCCGCTCGCTGTGGCTGTGCGTACTCGCTCCGGCCCCCTCGACATAGTGCGCAGCCATGCCTTCGGGTTCCTCCACTCCGTGCCTCCTGGCACGCGTGCGCGTCCAGCCACAGCGGCGTCTCGTCGCCCTCGCTACGCGCACTCATGAATAGTCCGGGCCAGGAGCCTTCAGCCGGGGAAGCATCCCCGACCGCTGACGCGTAAGGAAGTGCCGGCAATTCCCCTATCGCTGGGGGCGTACTTCCATGCAAGCTTGCGCCGCAGAAAGTTGGCGGCGACGCAACCCTGTCGGTTTTCCGATGGTTCGGAAGGGTTCGGCGCTGGCGACGCTCTGGGCGGTCCCGGCGAAGGTCCGTTCACGTCGCCGGGGCGGTTCGAGGGGCGGCCGGGCGGCCCTGGCGGCTCCCATGCCTCGATTCAGGCTGCCTGCAGCCCCCGCAGCCGCCTGACGTTCAGCGCCAGGCAGACCAGGTCCCACTCCCCGCGCACCTTCCCGAGCCCGCGCACGCTGAAGCGGCGGAAGCCCAGCGCCTCCTTGATCCAGCCGTTCGGCGCCTCCGACAGCCACTTGCGCCGCGCATGCGCCTTCCGGCCCGCCTCGGTCGACAGCCGCGCCGCCATCCGCACCTTCGCCGGATACCTCTCCGGGCTCTCCCCGACCGACTTCCGATCCGTCCGCCCCAGCGCAACGTGGCCCTCCACGCCGCGCGCCTCCAGCTCCGCCAGGTCCGCCTCGCTGCAGTGCCCCGTGTCCGCCGGAACCCGCTCGGGCCGCACCCCCCGGCTCTCCTCCACCTGGTCCAGCAGCTTCACCAGATGTCCCTGGTCGCTGGCGCTCGACGTCACCTCCGTCGTAACCACCAGCTGGTTCCTCCCCTCCACCGCCACCCTGCGCGGGCAAACGGCGATAGAGCGGCTCGTCCACGGCAATGATGGGCAGCGGTCGATCGCCGCTGAAATCGCAAGCGATGTCGGCACAGGCAATCCGCAGTTGGTCAGGCGCATCGGCATTTGGCCGCAGCTCGAAGGAGTCGGGTGTGAACTTACTCCCGCACCAAGGGCAGTTTTCGAGGGGAATCGGCGAGGGCTTGCCGTTCGGATCGGCCTTGAAACGCGTGGTCTTGCCGCGAGCGGAGTCCGACCTGCGGTCCCCTTGCGTCCCATCATGTTTGGCGTTGCCGCTTTCCCCACCCACAGGCCGATCTCGAACGGCCAGTCCCCATAGCGCTGCGGATCCTGCTCGCGTTCCAGTTCCAGCGCGCAGACAAGTCCGGAGGCGCGGGAGAGCTGATCGAGTGTGAGCAGGCGCAACGTATAGCGCATCACCACGCTGACACCTGCTCCTTGGAGCGCCCCATCGCCGGGATTGCGCAGGCGACGCAGCACCATCGCAATGGCTGCGAGGCCCAGATATGCCTCTGTCTTGCCGCCGCCAGTGGGGAAGAAGAGGAGATCGACGATGCCCCGGTCAGCGTCTTCCGGATCGGCAAGGCCGGGCAGGTTCAGCAGGATGAATGCGAGTTGGAACGCCCGCCACCGCGGTGCCTCCACATCTTCAAGCCGATGCCGCAACGCCTCCGCGACGGCCCGGTTTGCGACGCGGAACGCGTCGAGAACGTCTGCATCGTCTGCGAGCAGGACGATGCCACGCTCAATGCGATCCGATGCCAGCGTAGCTCCATCCAGCAACGCTTGAGCGGTTTTCTGATGTTCGTCCGAGAGCTGCGCTGCTTCGATCCGCCTCGACTCGATCCAGGCGCGATACTCGCTGACGACTGCTTCAAGCGCCTCCTTGGCGGCATGGCCGTCGGCAAGGCTGCCGAGATCGTCCATGGACAGGACGACGTTGGCCGGGTTCACGGTGTCGGTCTTGGCGACGCAGGCAGCAGGGATCCAGCTTGTTCGCAGCACTCTGCAGGTGCTGTCCAACACGTCCCAATCCGCCGAAACGCCGTGCCCGGTGGCGTACTCCGGCATGTCGCGATAGTGCAGATGGGCTAGATCCTCGTCCCACTTGTCGCTGTCGCTGCTCGCCGCGCGTGGGTCGCGCCGAGGAACGACGCCCTCGGCACACGCCACCTCGATCTCGGCCTGAAAGGCGTAGGCGGCATCCGCGTGCTCTTTGTCGGGATTGCGCTGATTGACCAAGAAGACGGAGACGCTGCGCGTTCCAGCAGGGATGTCCGGCAGGTGCTCGTTCTTGACCGGTCGATCCAGCACATGCAGCGCCAATCCAGCCCCGGTTCCCGAGGCGGGAACCTCGTGGCGGTGCGACCGCTGCCCAAGCGGCACCCGCATCCTTCGTTCCTGATGCTGTCGTTCCCACGTCGCCCGTTCGCGTTCCCCGTCCTTCCTTGCTTCTGGCACATACTCGTAGTCGCCCCAACGCACGGTGACATCGAGCGAATCCGTGCCCTGTGGAACGAGAAAGCTCAGGCCCATCGAGGAGGGAAAGAAGCTGGGCTTTGCCGCTTTTCGTTCCTCTTGCGACTCATCAGGCAGCCCCCCTGCACTCACATCCTCCGCATCGTCCTCCTCATCCGCATCGGCCCGCTGTTCCCAAGGCGCATCGCTCGGCACGAGGAACCCGGTGAGATACCAGTTCGATGGCCGCTCCCAACCATTCAGTCTTTCCGTGGCGAGGGGATGCCCGACCGACGGGCCAACGAGATCAAGGCGAAGGGCGCTAACGATCCGGTCCCGCACTTCGGGGGACGTTGGGAGAGCGGCAGGGGGAGCGTGCGCAGTCGTCATAGCTGGGAGAGCTCTATGTGGGTGGGCTCTCGCCAAGTGCAATCGCCGTTCAAGGTCGGCACAGAGCCTCTCGGTGGTATTCAAGAACACCCGCTTGATGTCCGGCCGGCAGGAAGTCGCAACGGCTGCCCGATCCAGCTCCAGCATTCGGTGAACCCGTGCGAGTTCGTGCTCGATTTCCTGAATGTTGGACGGCCAGTTCATGGGAAGGAGGTCCCGGCGGGGCGGTCGCAAGCCTATCACGGCGTGGGCGCGACGCCGGCCACGTCCCGCTTGAGCAAGCCCACTGTAGTTGACGCGAGCAGGTGGCAGGAATACGGTGCGCCTTGCGAGTCTTTGGCCATGTACCCATGCATGTTGAGTTCAGCCGTGAAACACATCGAATCGACCGACTTCAAAGCCAAGTGTGACGATCTGATCGATCAGGTAGCACGGACTGGAGACGCCCTCACCATCACCAAGGACGGCAAGCCGGTGGCGAGGCTTTCCGCCTGTGGGCGTAAGCCATCAACCACGCTTGCGGGGCTTCACCGGGACTCTGTCCGGATTGTCGGGGACATCGTCTCGCCGGTGTACCCGTCCGACGACCGATAGACGCCGGACCAGCGCGGTGCATCCTGCGCCCCAAGGAATGTGTGACCGGCTAAGGACCGTAGTCCCAGAAAGACCCGCCATGCATGTGAAGCGTAGCGTTTGACGCTACACTTCGTCGCTCTCGCCACGAGAGACCAACGTGCGGCCCGCAAAGTTCAACGATGCAGCCCTCCCGGTCTTGCTCGATACGCATGTCCTCGTCTGGCTTGATCGAAGCGATTCGAAGCTGGGAAGTGCCTGCCAAGCTGCAGCAGACCGCGCACTTTCTGCCGACCGGTTGGTCGTTTCAGCCGCCAGCTTCTGGGAAGTGGCGATGCTAATCCGCAAGGGTCGGTTGGAGATGGACCTCGACGTGCACGAGTGGCGGGACGACCTGTTGGGGCGCGGACTCCGCGAAATGACGATTGACGGAGAAATTGGCGCACGGGCCGTTGAACTCCCGGACCTCCACAGCGACCCAATGGATCGAATCATCGCAGCCACGGCCGAGATGCGCGGCTGCGTGCTCGCCGCCAGCGACCATCGGCTGCTGGCTTGGGATGCCGACATCATCCGCATTGACGCAAGACGCTAGCCCACACGAGACCGCGGTGACGGCAAGGAAGGACGACGCCCGACACTCGCCTTCAGATCGGCGTTGAGTTCCAGGAGGCGGGCCAGGACTTCGTCGCGGATGTGGTCCGGCCAGCGGTAGCGGTAGGGCTTCCTCCTTCGGCCCCAGGTTTCCTCGTCGATTTCGTAGTCCAGAAGGTACTCGCAATCGCTGGGAATGTCCGTCCAGCCGTAGGCGTCGAGCACGGCACGGTCCATGGCGGCGTGCAGATCTCGGAGCGTTGCGATCCGGGGGTCGCGCTCGTGTGGGTCGTGGAAGCGGTTGTAGGTCTTGGTCATGCCCTCGTCGTTCTCGACCATCAGCGCCGCGCGGAAATCGTAGTACGCCTCGCCGGCGGCTTCGGGGGCCGGGTGGGTCTCCCATCCTTCGAGGAAGGGGAAGGTCTCGAAGCAGTCGGAGGGGGTGTAGCGAAGCCGATCCTCCAGAGACGAGCCGAAGAACCGCGCCCAGATTTCGTGGGGGCGGGACTGGAGGGCGCAGAAGGCGGCGTGGGTGTCGAGAGGAAACACTGCAAGCGAGTGGGCGAATACCGTTGCCGCGGGAAGGAAGGCAAACGCCGCGTGGGGTGTTGCGCCGCAGTTGATGACCAGCACCCGATCCAGCCCTTCGATGGTGGAATACAGTTCGTTCGCGTGTGAGCCATACTGCCACCAGAACTTGGCACGTTTGCGTCCGATTGCATTTGCAGTCAGGTGGGCTCGAGCGGGTTTGACCGACGCTTCCACAATCTCCAGCAGTTCCGGCCAATCCGCCGCCACCGGTTCGGTGTAATCGAGGGGGACGATCCCGCTACGCAACCACTCGCGGCGTTGGTTCTCGCCTGCGTCCTCCCACGTGCCTCCCAGATCGGTCCGGCGCAGCGGCCAGTCGTGGAAGTTGATGACATGCCGATGATGGACGTGAGTCGGACTGGTGTTGACCTCTTCGCCGCCGATGTAGGGAAGGATCACCTCGCTGTTGCGCGGATTCGCTTCGATCAGCCGCTCCATCTCCTCGAGCGGCGTCGCGATCCCCTTCTTGTCCGAGTCGTCGAACGTGAAACCCATGCCGAGGACATAGCTTCCCTGGAAGCTCTGCTTCTCGTTCGCCTTGAGTCGGGCCGGATCGCTGTGGCCGCCGCGGTGGAACAGGAACGCGGTGACGTTCTTCACCTGCTTCCCGTCAAGCACACGCGTCCCTTCCCAATCTCCTCGATGTAGGTGCAGCACGCTGACTACCACCGCGGCCTGCCCAGGCCACTTGAAACGACGTTGCGCTCGGTAGATGTTCCCGCCGTGTTCGCAGATCCACCTGAGGCCCGTGTTTCGCGTGTCTCCTTGCGCGATTGTGTTGGTGGCGATGAGTCCGAACGTCCCCGCAACCCGCACCAGATCGAACGCACGGCGGAAGAAGTGCGCCACAAGGTCCGAGTTGCCGTGGCTCTCGACGTGCATCTCCTTGAGCCATTCCGGATAGCCGTCCGGATTGGCCGAACGCGTTGTGTTCTTGCCAGCGAAGGGTGGGTTGCCAACCAAGGCGTCGAAGCCTGGATTGTCGCGGTCAAACACTTCCGGGAACTCGACTTCCCAATGGAACGGCACGAGCTCTTCGTCAAGTGTATTGCGATACATGCCGGCTTCGATCAGCCGGGCATGGCGGTGTCGTTGTCGAGCGGGATGCCGGCTTCCTTGTCGGCAAGGCCGGTGGCGGCGCCGACGATGCGGCCACCGGGCAGGCGCACCGCGGCTCGAAGCCCCGTAGCGAGGATGTCTGCGCCCTCCCTCCTGGCGGAATGCCGCTGCGAAGCGATGGGGGCACTGCTGCCTGCTACGATCGTCCCTCAGGCGATATGGAGGATCGGCTACAGGATGGGCATTTCTCTTGGCGTTCATGTGGGGCAGCAGTTCATCGGCATGGACGATCTGCGGGCGCTGTGGCGGCGGCTTGATGGCGCGGGCGTGGACTGGATTTCCACTTGGGATCACTTCTACGAGGCGCCCTGGCAGGATGGCGAGGGTGCCCATTTCGAAGCCATCGCCACCCTCGGCGCGCTGGCGGCGGAGACCGAGCGGGCGCGCATCGGCTGCCTTGTCTTCTATGTCGGCTATCGCAATCCGGCGCTGTTGGCGAAGGCTGCCACCACGCTGGATCACATCAGCGGAGGGCGGTTCGAGCTGGGCCTCGGCGCGGGCTGGCACATCCACGAGGCGAGCGCCTACGGCTACGTATTCCCGGACATCGGCACCAGGCTCGACATGCTGGACGAGGCTGTCGAGATCGTGCGCCGGTTGCTCACCGAAGATCGCACCACCTTCTCCGGCAAGCATTTCCAGGTGGACGATGCCACTTGCCGGCCGCCGCCCGTGCAGGCGCGCCTGCCGATCTGGATCGGCGGCCGGGGCGAGAAGCGCACGCTGGAGATCGCGGCCCGGCGCGCGGATGGCTGGAATGCCGCCTACACGAGCGCGGAGGAGTTCAGTCGCCTGAGTCGGGTGCTGGACCACTGGTGCGAGGAAGACGGACGCGATCCCGCCGACATCCACCGGGCGGCCAACGTGGCCTTCTATATGTCGATGGACGAGTTGGGCCTTGCGCGTCAGCGCGAGAAGTTCCGCCACGATTGGGGCGCGGGCGCGGGGCGGGCCGAGGGCGGAGCGCTCATCTGCACGCCGTCCGAAGGGCTCGATCGCGTCATGGCGCTGGTGGCGGCCGGGGCGGACGAGGTCAACATCGCCCTGCGAGCACCGTGGGACGAGGACGCGCTATCGGCCTGGCTGGAGGAAGTGATGCCGGCGGTGCGGCGGGAATGCGGTTGAGTCTTGGGGCAAGCGAGGAAGCGGGGAAAGGAAGCGGAGCGAGGGTCGGAGGAGCGTGGCTTGGGCTGCGAGCGCCCGTTGGGCGCGCTGGCAGCCTGTCGGACTTCGGACGGCGCAAGCTGGCCGAATGCCGACAGGGGACAGGACGGCCTGGGCTGGGGCAGGAAGCGTTGCCGAAAGGCAACGGCTCTTGTGGCGCTGGCAGTCTGTCGGACTTTGGTGCCTGCGTCACTACAATGGCGCCCGCCGTTTGGGGAGGCCATTTCGAGATGCCGAAGTTCGTGCCGTCGGATCGGAGCCAGCCGTACCTGTTGCCGCCGGACATGCGGGAGTGGGTTCCCGAGGACGACCTGGTGCACTTCGTGCTGGAGGCGGTGGAGCGGGTTTCGATGTCGCGGTTCCGGGTGAACGAGCGCGGCACGGGTTCTGCGCAGTGCCACCCGCGGATGATGCTTGCGCTGCTGGTGTACTGCTACGCGACCGGGACGTTCGGCTCGCGGCGGATCGAGCGGGCGACGCACCGGGATCTGTGCGTCCGGTACCTGACGGCGGACAGCCACCCGGACCACGACACGATCTGCCGTTTCCGTCGGGAGAACTTCGAGGCGGTTGGGGAGGCGTTCCTGCAGGTTCTGCTTCTGGCGCGGGAACTGCGGCTTCTTCGGGTGGGGACGGTGAGCGTGGACGGGACGAAGGTGGACGCGAACGCGAGCCTTCGCAACGGCATCCGGCACGACCGTGCGGAGGAGCTGCGGGCGCAGCTTCAGCAGGAGATCGACGGTCTTCTGGCGGAGGCGGAGCGGACGGACGCGTCGGACGAGGTCGATCCGCAGCGTCTTCCTGCGGAGCTGTCGCGGCGGGAGGCGCTGAAGGCGAAGCTGGACCGGGCGTGCGCGGAGCTGAAGGAGCGGGCGGAGCGCCGTGCGGAGTCGGAGCGCGAGGAGTACGAGCGCAAGGTGGCGGCGCGTGATGCGCGCAAGGGCTCTGCGAAGGGTCGGCATCCGAAGCCGCCAGACGGGAAGCCGAGGCCGGACGAGCAGGTCAACCTGACGGACGCGGACAGCGGGGTGATGAAGAAGAGCGAGCGTCACGAGTGCCGGCAGGCGTACAACGCGCAGGCGGTGGTGGACGCGGACGGCAGCCAGCTGGTGCTGGGCTGTCGGGTGAGCCGGAGCGCGACCGACCGCCGGGAGCTGGTCGCGGACGTGGACGCGGTGCCGGCGGCGGTTGGGGTGCCGGATCGGGTTCTGGCGGACAACGGCTACGCGTCGGGAAGCGAGGTGGCGGAGCTGGAGGGCCGCGGCATGGACCTGCTGGTGGCGACGGGCGCGGAGGGCGGCCGGCGGCAGCACGACTTCCGCCCGGAGCCGGCGGAGGAGCGTCCGGCGAAGGAGCCGAAGGCGGAGTGGATCAAGGCGATGCGGGCGAAGCTGGACGAGGAGGGGAACCGGCAGCGCTACCGGGTTCGCAAGCACACGGTGGAGCCGGTGTTCGGGGTGGTGAAGCAGGCGATGGGGTTCCGTCAGTTCCTGCTGCGCGGCATCGAGAAGGTGGAGGGCGAGTGGTGCCTGGCGATGCTGGCGTACAACTGCAAGCGGCTGCACAACCTCACGGCGGCGTGAATCGGGGCTGGAAGCCGCCCCGGAACCCCGGATCCGGGCCTTCTCCAGCCCACCGGAGCCACATCGGCGACGACATCCCAGACCTGCCGCGCCGGACACGCCGCAATCGCCCGCCCGGATGCGGCAGTCCGAGAGCCCCGGGGGCGCACCCCCGTCCACAAGCCGCCAACATCCGCCTTCGCCGCCCAAAGTCCGACAGGCTGCCAGCGCCACAAGAGCCGTTGCCTTTCGGCAACGCTTCCTGCCCCAGCCCAGGCCGTCCTGTCACCCTGTCGGCATTCGGCCAGCTTGCGCCGTCCGAAGTCCGACAGGCTGCTAGGAGCGAACGGAGGCGACGCTGGACTTCTGTTCCTTGGCCGCTCTCGCCACCTCGGCGCGGCGCGTCAGCGGACAGGTTTCGCTCGCCTTCATCCGACAACTGAATTCCGTCAGCACGGGAATCATGGCGAATCCGGCGAACAGGAGGCTCGCCACGTGTACGGCCTGTGCGCCCTGCCAGTACCAGTCGGGCTGCAAGGTTGGGGTGAGGTGGAAGAAGGAGGCGAAGAAGAAGAACATGGCGCCGGTTGTGATCACCGCGAGCAAGCCGACCATGCGGGCGTGGAGCCAGTGCTTGAGGGCGATGGCGGCGAGCACGGCACCGAGGACGAACATGGCGGATTCAGCGGGACGATCAAGGTGGACCAAGGTGGCCAGCACCAAGACGAAACTGATGATCGCGTTGACGTAATGCATCTGCCCGCTCGGTTGCCTCGTCAGTCGTTGCTCTCCATGAGTCGGATAATCGCCCAATCCCGAGCGCCGTTCAACAGAATTTTTGCACAAATTGTTACGAAAGGTGACGCCAAAGATACCGTTCTACCCAAAATCCGGGGTTTCGGGGGCCAGAATGCGAAGGTGGGGGATTCGATCACGGGCCAGTTGACCGCCTGCATCGGAGCGAGCCCGCACTCCCGCCACGCCGGCCCAGCTCGCCCTGTCACACGTCCGCCGCCAAGCCCTCGTCGAGTTGCACGCCGAGGGAATTCAACGCCATCGCCAGCATGTTGTATTGCCCCACGGTGAAGACGACGTCCATGATCTGCTTCGTGTCGTAGTGCGCCGAGAGTGCCGCCCATGTGGCGTCCGAAAGATGCGTGTCCGCCTTCAATTCGTCCGTGGCGAGGAGCAGCGCCTTCTCCTTCGCATCCCAGCAATCTGCATCCGCGCCCTCTCGCGCGGCGCGGATCTCGTCGTCCGTCATTCCCGCTTGCCTCGCGATGCCGACATGCTGCGCCCACTCGTAGCCGCAGCCGGCCAAGTGCCCGATGCGCAGGATGAGGATCTCCCGGTCCCGCAAGCTGAGCGTGGACTTGCCGAGGATGTGGTTGGCAAACACCAGCCAGCGCCGGAACAGGTCCGGATGGTTGAGCAGCGTGGCGAAGACGTTGAACACCCGCCCCTGGGCAACGAACGGCTTCATCACGTCGCGCTGCGCCTCGCTCCAGTCGGGTTCGGCAACCGGCAGCACGCGGGGGCTGTCAAGGCGCATTTCTCTCTCCTCTAGCTGATGCGGCACACCATAGGCGTAGCGACGGGCGCAAGCGAGCGAAATCCGCTAATCCGTGTCTCCTTGCGTCGTTCGAAACGCGAGTCGAAACTACCGACGTGCGGTGTCGCGTTCAACCCGGAGGATGGCCCCTCCGGCCCCGCCGCTCGTCCATTGGGTGTCGCGCGGCAAAGGACACCAGTGTTCGCTGACGGCCAGCGCCCCTAACGGGCGCGTCGGCAGTTGCTACACAACTGCTTGCCTTCTTCCTTCGCTTCCCGTCACCACTTCGACAGCGAGTCGTCCAGCTCCACGGGGGAAGCGTCCAGGCCCGGAATCCGCAATATCTCCTCCGCCAGCGCTTGCGAACAGGCAACGACCCCAAACGAATAGGAGTAGGTCAGCACGAGGCACCACCCGCGACCCGCGGGCCAGATCATGCATGGGGGCTCTTGTCCAGCAAGGTCCGGGTTCCACCTCGGGCTCTGCCGGTCGCCTTGGTCCACGAGCCAACGCAGCAGCGAGCGTTCCGGCGCCTCAAACAAATGGAACCCCTCTTGGGGGGTTCGGAACAACGGTGCGCCACATCCGTGGCAGCTACTGCCTTCCCAAAACGCGCATTGGAGCATGCGGTTCTCGGAGCGCTTCGCTCGCGGCGACAGGATGTTGAGCACGGCATCCGCCAGTTCCGGCTGCTCCATGAGAAAGTGGTGCTCGATGGGCGGGGCCACGTCCGTCCGACCTTGGGCGATGGCACGCATGTACGCCGCCTGCGTGATGAGGACCCACTCGCGGGAACTCACTTGGTACGCATTTGAGCGTTGCCGGGCGGGATATCGGATCAGGACATATGCAGGGAACCCCGCCGGCACATACCACCCAATCGCGTCGCTGCCCGCAGCGGGTTGGCGTACCAGCCATTCGGCGTTCCTGACATCGCCAAATCGAAAGAAGGGCATCATTCCGGCGGGAAGATCCTGCGCCGGAGTGTGCTTTGACGTTGCCATCGTGCCACCACTCTACCTTGCCTTCATCCCACCGGGGCCCCATGCGAGCGGTCGTGGGCAGTTCGTCACGCTGGCCGTCTTGTCGTCTGCGCCCACCGGGTTTCCCCTCGTGAGATAGTAGGGCCAAGGGAGTTCAAGGAAAACCGCTATCTGATTCTCGTATGTCCCGTTCCGGCAGTCACGGGCGAAAACCTGTGTGCCGACGTTGTCGGGGCCGTTGCCGGAGTTCCGGAACCACTGGGCAGTGTATCCTGTCTTCCGCCAAGCTGCGGTGCCAACGAGACCCGCCCCGCCGGATACATCGCGAAGGTTCATCACCAGACGCCAGCGAACCTCATGGGCGGACGGGCGGGTGTCCCACCAGATCGTGGCGCAAGTCGCGAAGGCCTTTGCCTTGACGACTTGCTCCCATGCTGCGTTGTGACCCTTGTGCGGGTTGTCAGCGGTCCTTTCGCTACAGTTTACGTTGCCGACGGAGGGATCGGCAGAACTCCTCCGGGTCGTCGCCTCCTGCCCGCCATCCGCCTCGGGAACCCCTCCTGTTTGCAGATACTGCTCGTATGCGGCGGCATACATCCTCACATCGCCCGACCAATCCGAGGTGGCCGCTGCCGACAGGGCCCGAGCGATCATCTCCGTCACGCGGACAAGCTGATCTTCCGTGAAGTCGCTAACGCCCTCCCGCACCGGTGGCGTATGGTTGCCGCTTTGGGCTGGGGCTGGGCCTTGCCCTTGGTTGCCGCCAGCGAATTGGGCGGCCATGAGCGCCAGCGCGGCAACTGCGGACCGAACATGGAAAACAAAGCGCCAAAATGCCATTGTGCTTGTCCTCCGGTGCTTGCTCTGATCAGTTGGTAGGGATTGTGGACCGACTAGGGCGCTTGGGGAAATACCGATTCGCCATAAGCGCTACGACTCTTGCTCCGCAAGGTTATAGGCGACGCGGCAGCAGTTCGCCGCATCGCACAAGCGTGGTGGCTAACCACCGGTTACGCGCAGCGAGTCCGCCCTGCCGATGGATGAGTCCGGGCTTGCCACAGGCCCGATGGACCCGCAGTTCGCGAAGCGCCTGCCGACGCGCGCCGTCAGGGCGCGCTACTATTGGTCGCGTAGTCGCTGACCCGAGCCTGAGCCGCCAATGACAGCCCACTCCGAGCCCGTTCGCGTCGAGAAGCACGGCGACCTCGTCATCATCACCATCGACCGCCCAAACGCGCGAAATGCGGTGGACTTCGAGACCGCTCGTGGTCTTTCGGAAGCCTTCCGCGCCTTCGACGCCAACCGCCAGCAGCAGGTGGCGGTGCTCACCGGCGCCGGCGGACATTTTTGCGCCGGCGCCGACCTCAAGGCCGTGGCGTCCGGCGCTGGCAACCGCGTGACCCTCGACGGCGATGGCCCGCTCGGCCCAACTCGCATGACGCTTTCCAAGCCGGTCATCGCGGCCGTGGAAGGCTTCGCCGTGGCCGGGGGCCTTGAGCTCGCCCTCTGGTGCGACCTTCGAGTTGCGGCGCGCAGCGCGACATTCGGCGTCTATTGCCGTCGTTGGGGCGTGCCCTTGGTGGACGGCGGCACGGTGCGCCTGCCACGCCTCATCGGCCAGAGCCATGCCCTCGACATGATCCTCACTGGCCGTGGCGTCGGCGGTGAAGAGGCGAAGCGGATGGGCCTTGCGAACCGACTCACCGAAGAAGGCGAGGCGCTGCATGGCGCAATCGAGCTTGCGGAACAGCTCACCAAGTTCCCGCCCCGCTGCATGAGGAGCGACCGCCGCTCGGTGCTCACGCAATGGGGACGTCCCATGGAAGAGGCATTGCAGCACGAGACGTTGCTCGGCCGCGAAGTGATCAAGTCCGGCGAGACCATCCACGGCGCCAGCCGCTTTCTCGAAGGCGCTGGGCGCCACGGCGAGTTCCCCTGATCGAGTCGCGCTCGCCTGCGAGTTCGGGGCGAGCGCACCTGCGCGCCTCGCGGCGCGATGGAGGGCGGACGCCCTCCCCCAATCAAGATCGTTCCACCAGCAAGGGAGAGAGAAACGATGGCGTTCAAGGGAATCGAAGAGGTGCAGTTCGGCGTCAGCATGTTCCCCACCGACTACGCCATCGGCCCGGTGGAAGTGGCACTGGCGGCGGAGGAGCGCGGCTTCGACATGCTGTTCTTCCCAGAGCACACCCACATTCCCGCCAGCCGGAAGACGCCGTTCCCCGGCGGCGGCGAACTGTCGCGGGACTACTGGCACGCGCACGATCCCTTCGTGGCGCTTGCCGCCGCCGCCGCAGTGACGGAACGAATCCGCCTCGGCACCGGCATTTGCCTCGTCATTGAGCGCGACCCCATCACCACCGCCAAGGAAATCGCCTCCCTCGACACCATCTCCGGCGGCCGCGTCATTCTCGGCATCGGCGCCGGCTGGAACCGCGAGGAGATGGAGAACCACGGCGCCAACTACCGCAACCGCTGGGCCATCACGCGGGAGAAAGTGCTGGCCATGCGCGCCATCTGGAACATGGAAGATGCGGAGTTCCACGGCGAGCATGTGGACTTCGATCCGATCTGGTCTTGGCCGAAGCCGGTGCAGGAAGGTGGCCCGCCGGTGTGGATCGGCGCCAACTCGAAGTGGGTGTTCGACCGCATCGCCGACTACGCCGACGGCTGGCTCCCCATCGGCGGCCTGGGCTCCGGCAACATGGAACGGCTGCGCGAGGCGATGGCGAAGAAGGAACGCAAGGTGGAAGACCTGGACCTCGCCCTCTTCGGCGCCCCACCAGACCCCGACCAACTGCGCGGCCGCATCGGCCAAGGCTTCGACCACATCGTCTTCGGCCTGCCCGCCGCCGGGCCGGACGAGGCGCTCCCGGCCCTGGACCGCTACGCGAGGGTCGTGGACGCGGTCAAGGGCTGACGCGGCACATCGCCGGCAAAGCCATGCCACTCGAGCGGATCAAGATCGAAGGGTTCAGGAGCATCCGCGCGTTGGACTTCGATCTCAAGCCCATCAATGTCCTGATCGGCGCCAACGGCGTAGGGAAAACCAACTTTCTGGATGTATTCCCTCTCATCCACGCCGTGCGCCTGGGCCGTGAAAGTCGCTACGCCGCGACCCGCGGGGGTGCCGAGCGCCTTCTGCATTTTGGCTCCATGGAAACCGCCGGGATCGGGATTGAGCTGAGTCTGTCGGACGGGCTGCGGTATGTGGCCAGTCTTCTGCCAGATGAGGAGGACCGGCTGTTCACTCTGGAGGAACTGGTCGAAGGGCAGGACGGAGGCCAACTGGACTTGCTGTTTCCGATCCAGGAGGAAGAGGAGTCGGTAGAAGCGGATATCACCCGACGCCTGGCCAAGTGGCGACGTTACCAATTCCACGACACGAGCCCGCGGTCCCCCCTGCGGCGAACCTCGGAGGTGGCGGACGCTCGGCGGCTCAGGCCGGATGGAGGCAATCTGGCGTCATTCCTTTACCGGTTGAAGACGCGCCAACGCAGCGCCTACCGACGTATCCGTGACGTAGTGCGCATCGTCGCACCGTACCTCGTGGACTTTGTCCTCGAACCCGACGAAGACAATCCAGACATGATCCGCCTCGAGTGGCGGCATGCACGATCGGACTCTTTTTTCGATGTTGCCTCGCTTTCTGACGGGACATTGCGCTTTGTCGCGCTGGCTGCGCTGCTCTACCAGCCCGCAGCATCACGTCCGGACATCATCGTGATCGACGAGCCGGAGTTGGGCCTGCACCCGGTGGCCATCGGTTTGTTGGCTGAGGCGGTGCAGGCTGCATCACACGACTCAAAGGTCATCTTGGCCACTCAATCGCCGATATTGGTCGACTACTTCGAGCCGGAAGATGTGGTCGTGGTCGATCTCGTGGAAGGGGCATCGGAGTTCAAGCGACTCGACAACGCGGAGCTGAAGGAATGGTTGAAGGACTACAGCCTCGGTGAGCTCTGGGAAAAGAACCATTTCGGCGGTCGGCCGGCCTGACGCCGCGCCGTGCCATTTCCCGATGCGCCTGCGCGTCCACGTGGAGGGTCGGACGGAGGAGGCGTTCGTCAATGGTCTCCTTGCCCCCTACCTCGGGCACCACGGGTTTACGAGTGCCGATGCGCGGATCATGGGAGGCGCTCGGCAACGAGGGAAACGCGGTGGCGTCCGGTCGTGGGAGTCCTTTCGAAACGAACTGACCCGCCAACTCAAGAATGACCGCCACCTCCTCCATACGTCCATGGTGGACTTCTACGGGATGCCTGCAGCGTGGCCGGGCAGAATGAGAGCCGACCAACTGCCACATCGCGACAAGGGCAAACACGTCGCCGAGCGAGTGCTGGCGGACCTTCGTGAGATACGGCCCGGAGAGCAACGCTTCGTGCCATTCGTGACGATGCACGAATTCGAGGCACTGCTGTTCAGCGATTGCCAAGCCTTCGCACGCGCTTTGGAGTTGCCGAGTCTCGCCGGATCCCTCTTGGCGATCCGAAATCAGTTCGAGTCGCCCGAACACATCAACGACGCACCAGAGACGGCCCCGTCGAAGCGAATCCTCGCGCTGCATCCCGCCTATGCCAAGGTCGCCCAAGGCATGACGGCGGCGCGGACGGTGACGTTGTCCACGATGACCAAGCAGTGCCCGCATTTCGCGGGCTGGTTGCGCCGGCTGGAAGGACTGGTTCGCGACCCGTGACGATACTCCCGGACCGGGGTCACGGCACGCTGCCCACTTTCTGGGCAGCAGTTCTCATTTTGGCGTCTGGCTTCGCCGTCAGGCATTGCACCCCGCGTTTCGGACCCAATCCGGGGCCAAATCGACCGGCAGACCCGTCCAGTCGAGGGGGCTGAAGGCCAAAATGAGAATTGCTGCTTTCTGGGTTTGAAGTCGCTTCCGAAGCACGCATATGATGGGCCGCATGGAGATGGGGGGTTCTTACGGCGGCGTCTATGGCGATTTCCAGTGGGAGGTTGAGGGGCGCACGCTCACGGTGTTCGGACCGCGGCGGCGGTTTGGCAGGCTCGCCACGTTCGAGAACGTGAACGCCGTCAATTCCGAGCAGGCGCAGTGGTCGGCGCAAGCCAAGATCGACCTGAACCTCGACGACCTTCGCGCCGTGCTTGCCGGGCGCCAAGCGGCTCCGAACGCCGACTCGTAAGGCCGCTCAGCCATTTCCATCTGCCGCCGGGCACACCGCTACCGCACCCAAACCAAAATCACCACCGGGGGAATCCATGACCTACAAGGACGTTCTCTACGAGACGGACGACCGGCTCGCCTTCATCACGCTGAACCGACCGGAAAAGCTGAATGCGCTCTCCAACAACCTGCGGGGCGAGCTCATGGACGCCATGCGCGAGGCCGAGAGCGACGATCAGATCGGCGTCATCGTGCTGCGTGGGGCGGGGCGGGCGTTCTCGGCCGGCTACGACCTCTCGCCGGCACGCCAGGCGGATTCGTTCGACTTCGTCAGCCCCCGCTCCGGTCTGCCGGACACCGGCTCCACCCACCCCGGCGCCTTCCAGTGGGCGCGACACGTGGTGATGACCAACTGGATCATCTGGGAGCTCGCCAAGCCCGTGGTGGCGCAGATCCAAGGCCATTGCCTCGCCGGCGGCACGGAACTCGCCACCGTCTGCGACTTCCGCATCTGCGCCAGAGACGCCAAGATCGGCTATCCGCCGGTGCGTGCCATGACGACGATGGACATGATGTGGACGCCGTGGCACATGCCGCCCACCAAGGCGCGGGAGTTCGCCTACGTGGGTGACTCCTTCTCCGGCGAGGACATGGAACGGCTCGGCTGGGCCACCTATGCCGTCGAGAAGGAAGACCTCGACTCCTTCACCGAGAAGTTCGCCCGCCGCATGGCGTTCGTGGACAACGAGATGCTCATGTATTCGAAGCGAGCGGTGAACCGCCAATACGAGACCATGGGCATCCGCGAGGCGCTGCATTCGGCGACGGAGATCCAGGCGCTCTCGTCCGGCAGGGCGGCGGCGGCCGAATGGGGCCGACGGGTGCGCGACGACGGCCTCAAGGCGGCGCTCGAGTGGCGCGACGGGCCGTTCCGCGACTTCCGCGGCGCCTACGACAGCGCACCGAAGGATCGCGCGGTGGCTGGGATGGAGAAATCGGACGAGAAGCCGTGCGGCGACTATTGAGGGAGGGGAGACCGGCATGAGCCTGGAAGGAAAGAGCGCGCTGATCACGGGCGCGGCGAGTGGCATCGGCAAGGCGACGGCGCTGCGCTTCGCCGCGGACGGCGCAGCAGTGATGTGCGCCGACATCGACGGAGACGGGGCAGCCGCGACTGCGGAGGCGATCAGGGCGAACGGCCGTCGCGCCGCGTCGATGGCTCTGGACGTGACCGACGAGGCGGCGGTGAAGGCGGCGCTCGGCGGCGCCGTGGACGCCTTGGGCGGCCTCGACATCCTCTTCAACAACGCCGGCATCGGCGGCTCCCAGGGCTGGGACACCACCATCGCCGTCAATCTCTCCGGCGTGTACTACGGCCTCTTTCACGGCGCGACGTTCCTCGCCGAGCGGGGCGGCGGCGTGGTCATCTCCACCGCCTCCATCGCCGGGCTGGTGGGGCTGTCGGGACCTGAGCGCGGCAACAACGAGCCGCTGCCGCCCGGCGCCGGCGCCTATGTGGCGGCGAAGCACGGCGTTTCCGGCCTCACGCGGCAATACGCGGTCACCTTCGGCCGCCAGGGCGTGCGCGTGAACGCGGTGGCGCCGGGCTACATCGAGACGCCGATGACGGCGCCGATTCGGGAGAGCGAGGAATTCGAGGACTACATTCGCTCGCTGCATCCCGCCGGCCGCTTTGGCCAGCCGGAGGAGATCGCATCGGTGGTCGCCTTCCTGGCCAGCGACGACGCCAGCTTCATCAACGGCGTGGTGCTGCCGGTGGACGGCGGATACACCGCGCGGTGAAGGCTCCCCTCGTCGCGGCGCTGCGGGCCTCGCTTGCCATCCTCGCCGGGGTCGTTGCGCCCGGCGCCAGTGCTGTGGAGGTGGTCGGCAAGGTCACGCATCCTGAACTCGGCGAAATCAGCGGCCTCGCCAGGTCCTCGGACGGCGCCTTCTATTGGGTTCACAACGACAGCGGCGACAGCGCGCGCCTGTTCGCCATTGACGCCGAAGGCAATGTCATCGGGCCGTCATGGATGGGCCTCGGCGAGCACGACTGGCCTGGGCACACAATCGACAATGCCTGGCACTCCGACTGGGAATCCATCGCCGTGTACGACGGCCACCTGCTGATTGCCGATGTCGGCAACAACGGCAACGCTCGGCGCGACCTCGGCATCTACGTTCTCGCGGAGCCGAATCCGGCCGCGGTGACCAAGGCCCGGGCGCAGCGGCATCTGGAGGTGGTGTACCCGGATCAAGACAGGTTCCCTGCGACGCAGTGGCACTTCGATTGCGAGGCGATCTTCGTGGACGGCGGGGCCGTGCATCTGATCACCAAGCATCGAGAGGCGGGACGCATCAATGTCCAGGAGGCCGGGGCGAAGCTGTATCGGCTCGGAGACGGCCTGTACGAATCCGTGTTTGGCGGCGAGCTGGAGTTCGTCGGCTCGCATGGCGGGATCACTTCGGCCACGGGTGCGGACCTCTCGCCGGACGGTGGCACCCTGGCCGTGTCTTCCTACACGGCGCTGTGGCTGTTCGACCGCCCCGCCGAGGGCGGCAACTGGTTCCAGGGGGCAGCCCGCAAGCTCGATCTCAACGTCGCCGTCACGAAGCAGCTCGAAGCCATCGCCTGGCAGGACGACGAGACGCTGCTGCTGATCAACGAGCAGGCGGACATCATGCAGGCGAAGGTGAGTGAGTTCGAGACGGTTGACTGACGTGCGATGGCAAGGCGAGGCGCCCCTCTGGAGGGAGGGCATCCTGCCCTCCATGCGCGCCCCAAGGCGCGTTCTCGCGAGCCGCGCATTGTCTGAAGAAACGCAACTGTCCCTGCGGATCGCCATGTCCTCGCCCGTCGCGCCTTGCGGCAGGATCGAGGGCGAGACATCCTCCCGCCAGGGAGAGTGCAACCCCCTCCACAATGGCGCCCAACGATGAAGATTGGCATCGTCTCCGACATCCATGCCGATGCCGATGCCCTCGCGCGGGTGTTCGACGAGATGCCGGATGTGGAGGAGATCCTTTGCGCCGGCGACGCGATCAGCGAATACGAGTTCTGCGCCGACACGGTGGCACTGTTGGCCGAGCGCGGCGTCCACTGCATTCAGGGCAACCACGAGGCGGTGCTGTTCAGCGGGCGCAATCCGCGCTACCTCGAGAAGTGTCGGGGCATGTTTCCGGCCGAGTCCTTGTCCTTCCTGGCAGATGCGCCGACGACGCGGGAGTTCGATTTCGCCGGGGTGAAGGTGCTGATGACGCACACGGGCCTCGGCGAGGACGAATACATCCGCCCCGGCAGCCCGCGCCTGAAGGCGTTCGCCACCATGCCCTACGACATGGTCTGCTTCGGCCACACCCATGTGCCGTTCGTGCATCGCGCCGGCAACGTCACCGTCATCAACCCAGGCTCGTGCTCGCAGCCGCGACCACCGGCGCGCGCCGGCACCTACGCCACCTTCGACACCGAGACCAGGCAAGGGGTGATCCACCGTCTCGGCGCACGGTCGGGGCTGGCCAGCGCCACAAGAACCGTTGCCTTTCGGCAACGCCTCTTGCCCCAGCCCAAGCCGTCCTGTCACCCTGTCGGCATTCGGCCAGCTTGCGCCGTCCGAAGTCCGACAGGCTGCTAGGAGTCTGCGCCGTAGAAACTTTTCCGGGGACATGCACCCTAATACGGCGAGAAAAATCCATCTTCTGGGAGGTCCTGTCCCTCGTCAGGAACGTTTCGGGGCGAGCAATGGGGGATCACACCACATTTTCGGCGCGAGATCGTCCTACGGCGCAGACTCCTAGGGAGTAGAAATGTCGAACGCCGCAGAACTGGAGGCGCGCATCGAGGAGCATGGCCTTGCGCAGTACGTCGAGGAGCTCGACGAGCAGGGCTACGCGGTGGTTCCGCCCGAGGTCACGCGCGTCACCGAGGAACAGGTGGACGAGCTCACTCGGCGGCTGCTCGAGAAGTCCGAAGCGCTCGTTGGGTGCGCCTTCTCCGTCGAGGATGGTCCGGAATGCAAGCTGGATTACGGCGACTTCGGCGGCGTCCTGGAGCGCTTCTCCGGCGCCAGGCCCAGCCAGTTCCAGCTCATGCAGCTTTGCACCTATCACCGGGCCTTCCGCGACCTTGCGGTAAATCCCGTGGCGGTCACCCTCATGCACCACCTCTTCGGCACGGCTGGGCCGTTCGGCAGCGGTTGGCCGGCCCGATTCAGTTCGCACAACTGTTTCGTGAAGTGGGCCGGAGACGGTTACGGCGATTCGCTGGGACTGCATGTGGATCAGGGCGGCATCCCGTTGCCTTGGGGCGACCGTGCGCTCAACGCCAACTGCAACTGGTGCCTGACGGACTACACGCTCGATGACGGCGCCTTTGCCTGCGTGCCCGGCTCGCATCGGCGCAAGTGCCACCCAAAGCTCCCGGACGCCGCCTCCGAAGCCATTCCGGTCGAATGCCCGCGCGGCTCCGTCATCGCCTTCCACGGCGCACTCTGGCACGGCGCCTATCCGAAGAAGACCCCCGGCCTGCGGGTCACCATCGCCAATTTCTTCCGCCACCAGGCCATCGCGCCGCAAGACGACATCCCCAACCACTTCCCGAAGGCACTGGCCGACGACTGCGCGGACCCGGAAACCTTCCGCATGCTCGTCGGCTTCGGCAGCCCGTACCAGTCGCAGGTGTATCCATTGCCGAAGGCAGTCCGCCGGGGAGCCTTCAGCCGGGGAAGCATCCCCGACCGCTGACGCGCAGGGAAGTGCCGGCAACTCCCCCATCGCCGGGGGCGTGCTTCCATGCAGGGAGCCTTCAGCCGGGGAAGCGTCCCCGACCGCCGACGCGCGGGGAAGTGCCGGCAATTCCCCCGTCGCCGGAGGCGTGCTTCCATGCAGGGAGCCTTCAGCCGGGGAAGCATCCCCGACCGCTGACGCGCAGGGAAGTGCCGGCAACTCCCCCATCGCCGGAGGCGTGCTTCCATGCAGGGAGCCTTCAGCCGGGGAAGCGTCCCCGACCGCCGACGCGCAGGGAAGTGCCGGCAATTCCCCCATCGCCGGGGGCGTGCTTCCATGCAGGGAGCCTTCAGCCGGGGAAGCGTCCCCGACCGCCGACGCGCAGGGAAGCACCGGCAATTCCCCCATCGCCGGGGGCGTGCTTCCATGCAGGGAGCCTTCAGCCGGGGAAGCGTCCCCGACCGCCGACGCGCAGGGAAGTGCCGGCAACTCCCCCATCGCCGGAGGCGTGCTTCCATGCAGGGAGCCTTCAGCCGGGGAAGCGTCCCCGACCGCCGACGCGCAGGGAAGTGCCGGCAACTCCCCCATCGCCGGAGGCGTGCTTACATGGGAGTGATGGGAAGGGCCGGTGGCCGTCGAGGCTACCAATGCTCTTTACCAACCGGAGGACGAAGGGAAGCTCAATGTCGTTGTGTCGGCAACGGGTGACAACGTCGAGCCTTGAGTCGCATTCGGGATGTTGACGAGCAACTTGCCGAGCGACCGGAGTTCGAACGGCTTTCGTCCTTGGCGGGTCAGCCCGTGATGCTAGAAACACCGTTGCATTCGGGGGCTGCCATTTCAGGTCGCGCCTGTGCCCGAGGTCTCGTACGGCCTGTACTCCACCAGAGCTGACTGGCCGAGGATTTCCACGATGGTCACCGACAGTTCGACTCCGAGTGCATCGGTGAGCCGCATGGGTCTGCCCGGCCGGAAATGGACGGGTTGCTGACGGCCTTCATCGATCGCAATGTTGTCGGCATACAGGTACGTCCTGTCCGAGGTGTCGCGGATCGGATTCAGCCGGCCGGTCAGGCCAGGTAGATGTCCGGTGGATTGGGGAAAGATCGACGAGCCGCCGTTCTCGAGGGGAACTAGTTCCAGAACCAGGCCACCTCGCTCGGGAACCCATTGACGCTCAAGTCTGGCGGCGTAGCGCGGTGCGGCGGCGTAAACAGTCATCGGTAGATGGGTGCTGTGGAAGTCGAAAGCCGCCTCGCCTGCCCCATCAGTCTTGCCTTGCCTCCACGTCTTGTTCGGGAAGAGAGCCAGCACATCGACTGCGGGCAAGGGTTCGCCGGCCGAATGCACGGAGACGGTAGCGGCGGCGGGAGTCGGGTCGAGACGTGCGGCAGGAACGGTGAGGACGACATTGGAGTCGACGATCTTGTACTCGGGGAGCGTACCTGCCGCCTCAAGCGTTTCCTTCAGAATGATGGAGACACCATCGCCCCGGCGTTCCATCAGGTAGGCGCGGCTCTCCGATCCGGGGAGTTCGCCAACGGCGACCCTGCCGAATATGGAGGCGATGACTTCGTTTCGGGTTGCCTGGCTCGCGTCCATGCCCTCGATCGTCATCCCGTTGGGAAGCGGTCCGGGCGAATCGATCTCAAGGCGATCCGCGAACATGGAGAGCCGGATCCGACGCGAGGACATGGAATAGTCTCGGTGCGCGACGGCGTTGACGACGGCCTCGAACACGGCGGCGGCACTGTATTGCGGAACATTCTGGCGCGCTGGCGACTTGCGGGCTGCGACCCGCATGTTGCGAACGACGAACCTGACCGCGGCGCCGATCTGCTCGTGCAGCGGGCCTTGGATCTGCTGCGAGTCCAGCTGCTCCGAAGCACGGTCCTTCCCGCGATAGTGCGTGGCGGTAATCGCCGCCCAGGGCAGGAAATGCTGCGGATCCGGAGCGCACAGCAGAACGCCGGCGACTGTGGCGCGGAGGATGCCGGCTTCATCCTGCACCAGCAGTCGCAGGTTGGTGAGTCCGCGAACAGGATCGTCGGCGCTGGCGGCACTCAGCAGCCCTTCCCAGAGCCGATCGCGCAACGTCTCGAAACCCGTGTTGGGGACGGCCTGCCTGTCGTACCAGAGATAGCGCCCCTGGGCGCGTGTTTGCGCAAGACGCATGCGCTCGTCCGGATCGAGCAGGCGCTTGCTTGCGCCGACGCGGATAAAACTCTGGCCGCCGCGCTCGTGGAGCGAGTGACCTGCCGGCACCTTGACGAGGATGAAGGGCTTGCCGTCGAGCTGCCGGTGATGCACGTCGATGCGAAGGGGTGGCTTGATGCTGTCGGTACCCACTTCGACGAGCAACCGGTCCAGCGCGGCCATCTGCGCGCGGGTCATCGCGTGGATCTCGCCATCGTCGGTGACGCCACACAACAACGTACCGCCGTTGGCATTGGCAAAGGCCGTCATCTCGTCGGCGAACTCGTCCCGGGTGGGGCTTCTGGGGCGGTCACCGGAAAACTCGACCCGTTTGAACTCCCAGCGGCTGTCCTCACCGAGTTGAAGCTGCTGGCGGATGTCGGCGTCCTGGGCGGTCATTGCGCACCTTCCGTCCGCGGCGCCATCGCCTTCGAGATGTCTAGCGAGGCTCGGTGATGTTTGGCAGCGGGCAGGAGACAGCCGCGAGCGCCGCGGCCGTTGCCCGGCACGGCGAGTGCCAGCATGGAAGCATGGTACTCAACTACCATGCTACTTCCCGGTTGCGTCATGCTCTCGGAACAACGGGGTCGCGGAGGACTCGTGGCCTGGGCGTCTACTCGTCGAGCAGGCGCTCAAATGCCTCGACGCCGAGCGCCTGGGCCGCACGCAGCACTGGCGCCAAGCGATGCGCCGGCGCATTGGTGGCCACTGGCGTATCGGCGTCGCGCAGCGTCCCCCACGTCGCGGCAGTTCCCTGCGGATCGAGATCCACGAGGACGGTTGCAAGCCCCGCACGTTCCGCGGCAACCGCGATGGCGCAGGCGAGGGTCGTTATCCCCGCCCCACCCTTCTCGCCCCACCCTTACTGGCTGAGGGATTGCCAGCGTAAGCATGCTTGGATGGTACCACTGTATGGTGCTAGCCTTGCTATTCAGGTGATGCCGCCGGCGTGTCCATGCAGGCCGAGGCCGATGAGGCGGCCGCGGGCGAGAGCCCCGCGGCATCGGACGAGTCCGGGATCGTCGACCTCACCGCGGCGCGGGCACGGCGGGCAGAGCCGGCCCAGCGGGCGGCGAGTCCGCCGACGCTTGCAGGAGATGGGTGTCGTTCTGACGCCAGCAGAGCGCCGAAGGCTCGTTGAGGCCGTTGGGCGTCATCGCCTCAACACGCTGGAGACGGCCCTGCTCCGGGTGATTGCTGACTATGCGCTCGGTCATCGGCCCGTCTGCTCGTTGACGCGCGGCGACCTCATGGCGAAGTGCGGGATGGGCCGTGGCGGCACGCCGACGCGGCGGTACGGCGCCGCCATCGACACGCTCACCCGGCGGAACGACGCATGGCTGCGATGTCGCCGTAGATGTGCGCCGCCTCCCGATCGCCTTGTGCATCCGGACCTGCGGCGCTTACCTCCCGGCGCCACTACCTTGCATGGAAGCACGCTCCCAGCGATGGGGGAATTGCCGGCACTTCCCTGCGCGTCAGCGGTCGGGGACGCTTCCCCGGCTGAAGGCTCCCTGCATGGAAGCACGCCCCCGGCGACGGGGGAGTTGCCGGCACTTCCCTGCGCGTCGGCGGTCGGGGACGCTTCCCCGGCTGAAGGCTCCCTGCATGGAAGCACGCCCCGGCGACGGGGGAATTGCCGGTGCTTCCCTGCGCGTCGGCGGTCGGGGACGCTTCCCCGGCTGAAGGCTCCCTGCATGGAAGCACGCCCCGGCGATGGGGGAATTGCCGGCACTTCCCTGCGCGTCAGCGGTCGGGGACGCTTCCCCGGCTGAAGGCTCCCTGCATGGAAGCACGCCCCGGCGACGGGGGAATTGCCGGTGCTTCCCTGCGCGTCGGCGGTCGGGGACGCTTCCCCGGCTGAAGGCTCCCTGCATGGAAGCACGCCCCGGCGATGGGGGAATTGCCGGTGCTTCCCTGCGCGTCGGCGGTCGGGGACGCTTCCCCGGCTGAAGGCTCCCTGCATGGAAGCACGCCCCCGGCGACGGGGGAATTGCCGGTGCTTCCCTGCGCGTCAGCGGTCGGGGATGCTTCCCCGGCTGAAGGCTCCTGGCGCCACAAGAACCGTGCTCGCCTGCGCTGAGGGCTCCGGCCCCGGCATCGGACGCAGGCTGTCCGGGTCGGGCAATGCCAGGTAGGCGAGCCAGGGGTTTTCGGCGCATCCTTCGCTGCCGAGAACCTCTTCCAGGGCGTCGCGTTCGGCGGCGTCGATGGTGAGGGAATGCTTGCGGCGCACCAGCACGTTGACCACGGCCCACCAGCAGCGATTGTGCGGGGGTGACCATTCGGCGGCGTCGCGGGAACTTTTGGCTCGATTCGTTGGGCTCGTTGCCAGCGTCAAGTTGAGCGCATCGTTGGCGAAGGCGCGCTTGCGGTAGCGTGGGGCGTGGCAGAGGCCTGAATCATGCGCCTCCTTGCGGGCGACCAGGTGCTCGATTTCCGCAGCGTAGCGTTCGGGGCCGTACCAATACGGCACCTCCGAAACCTGGCCGGATGGACGGCGCGGCGTGCAACCCGGATGGCGGGCGCCACCGACGCAGGGCTTCTCCATCTCCGCCACCATCAACGCACCGGTGTAAGGCGTGAGAAAGGACTGCCGCTGCGGTGCGCCGAGACGGGCAGCAAGGTGTGGCGTTCGAGCCAGTTCTCCGTGCTGCCGCGGCCGCTCGCGTAGTACGAATAGTGGCTGCTCCGATAGGCCGGACAGTTCGCGTCTTCCGCTGCCACCACGAGGCCCTGCCAGCGCTCGGGCTCCTGTTGGGCCTGTGCCCAGCCGCCCATCAGCACAACGCCGGCGACCATTGCCGCAACGCCGCATTCCCACCCACGAACCAGCCGCGGAGAGTGCGTCATTCGTGGCATCGGGCGCATTGCCTCCCCTGCGCTTGCCGCCTACAGAGCGGGGATGTCGCGGTTCCCACGACCGGACGTTTGCCAAGGGGAATCGTAAGCGATGTCGCACGTCGTGTGCGCCGATGCTGTCAACGATCGGGGTGGAAATCGCACGCGCCGTCGCGGCGGCGGGCATCAGGGGAGCCTCTGGTTGCCTACCGGCACTCGCAAGCGGCGTTTATTCCGTGCAACACTCTCGGCTACCAACACGGGCACCAACGTTGCTGCGTGGAAAGCGGTTCAGGAGGCCAGGCCCATGCACGAACTGTCGATGGGAGCACTCTTACTCATCATCGTCGTGCTGACGATCATGTCGGCGTTTTTCGCCGGCTCCGAGACGGCGATGATGGCGCTCAATCGCTATCGCCTGCGGCACCTGGCCAACGAAGGCCATCGCGGGGCGCGCAAGGCAAACCACCTGCTGCAGCGACCAGACCGGCTGCTCGGCGTCATCTTGGTGGGCAACAACGTGGTCATCTTTCTCACCGCCTCGTTCGCCACCGAGGTCTCCAATCGGATCGTTGGCGACACCGCCGGCCCCTTCATCGGCGCGGTGGTGCTGACGGTCTATATGCTGATCTTCGCCGAGGTGACGCCGAAGACCGTGGCCGCGGCACGTCCCGAAACCCTCGCTTTCCCCTCGTCCTATATCTTGCAGCCGCTCCTCAGGATCTCCCACCCGCTGGTGATCTTCGTCAACTGGATGAGCAACCTGCTGGCCAGGCCCATGATCGCCCGGACGGAGGCAAAGACCGAGCAACTGTCGGTGGCCGAGCTCAAGACCGTGCTGAACGAGCACACGACGCTGCCGCCCGAGCGGCAGGCGATGCTGGTGGGCCTCCTGGATCTGGAGAACGCGACGGTGGAGGACATCATGGTGCCTCGCGGCGCCATTGTCGGCATCGACATCGAGGACGACGCAGCCACCATCGTTGCGCTGATCGAGAGCGCCCAGCACACGCGGCTGCCGGTGTACCGCCACCACATCGACAACGTCGTCGGCATCCTCCACCTGCGTCGTGCCGTCCGCATCGCCGGGGAGACGTTCACCAAGTCCGATCTGCTGCGCGAGACCGAGGAGCCGTATTTCGTGCCGGCGAGCACGCCGCTGCACACCCAGCTCTTCAACTTCCAGGCCGAGAAGCGTCGCGTCGCGCTGGCGGTGGACGAATACGGCGAAATCCAGGGCATGGCGACGCTCGAGGACCTGCTCGAGGAGATCGTCGGCGAGTTCACCACCGACTTCACGCCGAGGCTCGGCGAGGTGCCCCGCGATGCGGGCGGCGCCTACACGATCGACGGCAGCGCCTTGGTGCGCGACGTCAACCGTGCCCTCGACTGGGAACTCCCCACAACCGGCCCGCGCACCATGAACGGCCTCGTGCTGGAGCATCTGGAGTCGTTCCCGGACGGCAACGTGAGCGTGCGAATTGGCCCCTATGTGCTGGAGACGGTGCTGGTGGCGGACAACCTGGTCCGCACCATCCGTGCCACCGCCCTGACCGCCAACGCCGCCTGATGATGCCGCCGACGTCCCTCTGGAGGGAGGGCATCCTGCCCTCCCTACGCGCCGTCAAGGCGCGTCCTCCGCGAAAGGCTGTCTTGTGCCGCCCATGAGTTGCCAAGGCGGCCTTGCGGCGATGGAGGACGAGAGGCCCTCCCTCCAGAGAGTACGGTTCCTTCTGGAAGGAAGGCATCCTGCCCTCCATTGCAGAGCGCCAAGAATGAGACTTGCTTGGAGGCGATGATGGAACTCATCCGTCCAGGTGAACTGCGGGGAGAGGCACTCGACTGGACCGGGCGATTCCGTGGCGAGAATGTGTGGGACGTCCTCATCGCCGCCCGCAACGGCGACGCGGACCGCCTTCGCTTCCTCATGGAACGCGAGCCCGGCGCCATCGCGGCCGAGTACTGGTACACGCCTCCTTTGCACTTCGCGGTTCGAGAAGGCCATGTCGCCGCCAGCCGGCTGCTGCTCGAGGCGGGGGCCGACATCTCCCACCGCACGCTCTACGGCGGCGAGACGCTGCTGCAGGTGGCCACCGAGCGCGGCCACGAGGAAGTTGCCTCGATCCTGCGCGGCGAAATGGAACGGCGTTTCACCTCCGACGGCGCCAGCCACCCCATCCACGAAGCGGTTCAGTCCGGCGACATCGATGCCGTGCGCACCCTCTTGGACGCAGATGCGACCCTCGCGAACCGAGGCGATGCCTATGGCCGCAGACCCCTGCACCATGCGGTCGAACACGTCGCGAACGGCGGCAACGACATGCTGGACCTGCTGCTCGACCGCGGCGCCGACATCGACGCCACCGGCTTCAGCGGCGACGACCGCCTCGGCGGTCAGGGCTTCCGTCCCATCGCGTCGGCACTGTGGAAGCACCCCTACTGGCCCCAGCGCAACGACTACGACACCGCGCGTCGCCTTCTCGCCCGTGGCGCGGAATACACGGCCACCATCGCCGCCGCTCTCGGCGACGAGGACCGCCTTCGCGAACTGCTGCGTCGCGATTCCGCGCTCGCCAATGAAGCCGAGCCCGGTGGCAAGCGGCCGATTTCCGCCGCCGCCGAACGCAACCGCGTCGCCATCGTCGATCTGCTGCTCGATGCCGGCGCCGACCCCAACCTGCCGGAAGGGCCCAACTGCCCGCGCGGCTTTGCCCTCTGGGCCGCATCCCGCTTCGGCCATCGGACCGTGGCGGAACGTCTGCTCGAGGCGGGCGCGGACCCCAACGCGCAAGTGGAGTCTTCCGGCAGCCCCACCGCCTCCGCCGCAGACGACGACATGCGAGCGCTGATGTATTGCCACGGCGGTCGCATGGACGTGTACGGCCACTTCTGGAAGGGCAGCATCGACGTACTGGCGGCGCTCCTGGATGCGACGCCGGAACTCTTCGACGAAGAAGTGTGCGCCGACGGCTTCACCATGTGCGTCAGCGAAGGCCACGAGTGGATCATCCGCCTGATGCTGTCGCGTGGCCTTCGCGTGCCCGCAGTCGTCACCCGCTGCCAAACCTACCTGTGGCGCAACCTCGACCTGGCCCGCCTCCTGCTAGTGTACGGCATGGACGCCAACCTGCCGAACTGGCAGCAAGTGCGCCCGCTGCACCACATGGCAGCCAAGGGCGAAGTCGCCGCCGCGCAACTCTTCCTCGAATTTGGCGCGGACCCCTTCACCCGCGACGAGGAGTACCGCTCGACCCCCCTCGGCTGGGCCGCCCGGGAGGGCCAGGAGGACTTCGTCAGATTCTGGCTCGACGCTGTGGGCGGCGCCTTGGCCGCAGAGCCGCAATCCCCCCCGTGGGCGAGTGCAATGGCCTGGGCGCGGCGGCGCGGAATGGATGCAGTCGAACGGGCGCTCCTCTCCTCACGCTAACGCTCGAGTGCCACGTTCACGACATTCCGGCACAGACAGACGAGGTCATGTCCTCGGGGGGAGGGCGTCTCGCCCTCCCCCCGCGCCGCAAGGCGCGTTCTTTGGATGCCGTGCCACATCCATCAGGCCGCATGTGCGCCGGCAAGGCGACTTCTTCGGAGGGTATGCCGCGCCACGCCGCTCGATCGGAGCGGGCCCTACGAGCCCGGTCCCCCCCGCCCCTCACCGTCGCGCACGTACACGAACTCATCCGCGCTCGACTGCTCAGGGTCGAATTCGTAGCCTTCAGCCGCGAACTCCTTGAGCCCACGCAAGGTCTCGACGCGATTGCGGGCGATGTGTGCCGCCATCAGGCCGCGGGCACGCTTGGCGAAGAAGCTGATCATGCGGTCGCGGCCGTCCTTGCGCTCGAGAAAGCGCGTGCCGATGACGCGGGCATTGAGTTCGTCCGGTCGCACGGCGCCCCAGTATTCGTTCGACGCGAGGTTGACCAGTACCTTCACGCGATGGCCGCCGAGTTCCTCGTTCAGCGCATCGGTGATGGCGCTGCCCCAGAACTCGTAGAGATTCCGCCCGCGTGCGTTCTCGAACTGGGTGCCCATCTCCAACCGATAGGGGTGAATCATGTCGAGCGGCTTCAACAGGCCATAGAGCCCCGACAGGATTCTCACGCGCCGTTGCAGCGATGTGAGTTCCCGTGCGCCCATGTCCCAGGCCGCGAGCCCCATGTACACATCGCCGCGGAACGCCAGCGCCGCCTGCTTGGCGCCAGCGGTGTCGCTGCGCCATTCGTGGTAGCGGTTGCAGTTGAGCTCGCCAAGACGGGTGCTGATGTTCATCAGGTCGCTCACCTCGCCCGGCGCCAGCTCGCGCAGGCCGCCGATGAGCTCGGCAGAGTGATCGAGGAAATCCGGGATGGAGCGCTTGCGCGTATGAGGCCGGCTCTCGAAGTCGAGCGACTTGGCGGGCGAAATGACGGCGAGCATGGCGACTACTCCCTCATGATCCCTGTGTGACCCTCACAACCGCCAAGAAACGCGACGCACAGCGCCGCTTGCCGGCGCAACGCGCTCGATTGTAGCAAGCCTCGTTCGTCCTCGTTGCAGGTCCGTCCTTATAATCCGCACCCATGATTGGTGCAGGCAAGACGGACGTCGGCGTCGTCCGCAGCGTGAATCAGGATCGGTTCGCGATCCGCGAGGATCTGGGCCTCGCGATCCTCGCCGACGGCATGGGCGGCGCCAAGGACGGCGATGTGGCCGCCCAGATGGCCGTGGATGCGACCGTCGAGCACCTGGGCGAAATCCTCCGCGAGCGCCCGCTGGAGGCGGACGACCTGCGGGCGGCGGCAACCCTTGCCAATCGCCGCGTGTACGACTATGCCACCGAAGACCTCTCCCGCTTCGGCATGGGGACGACCCTCGTCATCGTCGCCTTCAACGGCCGCCGTGCGCTGATCGGCAACCTCGGCGACTCGCGCTGCTATCTTTTCACCAAGGGCATCCTTGCGCAGGTGACCACGGATCACAGCTTCGTGCAGGAACTCCTGGACAGCGGCAAGATCACCTTCGCCGAGGCGCGCAACCACCCGGAACGGCACGTGCTCTCCACCGCCATCGGCGTCGAACCCCGCGTTCAGATGGATGTGACCACCCTCTACCTGAACGACGACGAGCGCCTGATGATGTGCAGCGATGGCCTGTCCGATCTGGTGGACGACAAGCAGATCGCCATGAACCTGCGCGCCTGGGGCAGCAACCCCGAGCGCGGCGTGGATCGGCTCGTGGAGGCGGCCAAGGCGGCGGGCGGACGCGACAACGTCACCGTCGTGTTCGTCGGGCCTTGAGCGGAACCCTGCCAGGAGGAATCGAGCCATGATGCAGGAGACCATCGAGCAGCGCTTGGCGGAGGCCTTCGACCCGCAGCACCTCGAAGTGGTGAACGAAAGCGACAACCACAGCGGGCCCACCGGGCGCGAGACGCACTTCAAGGTGGTGATCGTCAGCGAGGCATTCGACAGAGTGCCCCTCGTCGCAAGACACCGCATGGTCAACAAGACGCTGGCAGGCGAGCTCGCCGGCGGCATCCACGCCCTCGCCATGCACACCTACACCGAGGCAGACTGGCGCAAGCGCTTCGGCGAAGCACCCATGTCACCGCCCTGCGCGCACTCGTGACCGGCGGCCGTCGCGTAGGGAACGGGGAACGACATGCGTGGCGAGGGTGTTCCTGTCGCTCCCGCTTTGAGGGGGAGTCGAGGAACCGCGAAGTCTCCGCGGTGGACGATACGCCGCCGCGCGAACCCGGTCAGAGCCTGCCCGGCGAAGTCCCGCGCCACCCTCCCTTGGAGAGGGCATCTTGCCCGACAAGGGCGACGCATGCGTAGCCCCTGCGCAGATGCATCCTTCGCAAGCCCTCCCGGCGCGGTAGGGGCGGCCGCCCCCAAAGCCGCCGGACAGGGCGGCGACGAAAGAGGGGGCGCCCGGGTGGCCGTCTTCTACGTTTTCCGCCCCGTGACAGAACCGGAAGCGTTGCGTTGCGCGGCTGGGCAGGTCGCGTTCGAACACGGCTTGCGCGGCACGATCCTGATCGCGCCGGAAGGCGTCAACGCGGCCCTGGCCGGTCCTCGAACCGCCATCGAAGCCGTGATCGAGAGCTGCTTCCCTTTCGCTAGCGAACGCGTGCAATGGTCCCGCGCCACCCAGGGCAATCCCGTATTCGACCGCCTCAAGGTGCGGGTCAGGCCCGAGATCGTCACCTTCGACCTCCCCCTTCGCTCGATCACGCCAGTCGGCAGGAGGGTGGCCCCAGCCGACTGGAACCGCCTCATCGAAGACCCGGACACTCTCACCCTCGACACCCGCAACGCCTTCGAATCGGAGCTCGGCACGTTTCGCGGCGCCCAGCCGGCAGCCACCTCCTCGTTCCGCGAGTTCCGCGAGCTTGCGGACAGGCTGCGTCGCGATGGCAAGCGTCGCATCGCCATGTTCTGCACCGGCGGCATCCGCTGCGAGAAAGCATCGGCCCTGCTGCTCGAACAAGGCTTCGAAGATGTCCATCAGCTAGACGGCGGCATCCTCCGCTACCTCGCCGAAGTGCCGCAGGATCAGAGCGCCTTCGAAGGCCGGTGCTTCGTCTTCGACCAGCGCGTCGCCGTAACGAGAGATGAGGAGACCGGCAGCGTCGTGGAGGATGCCTCTCCCGCCGAGACGGCCTTTTGAAGAGGCAGGGCGAGACGCCCTCCCTCCAGAGGGGACGAGGGGAGCACAGCGCTCGCGACGACTGACTCAACCGTCGTGGAATGCCCACTCGCTCCAGTGGTCGCACATGGCGGCGATGGCCACCTGCCAGGGATCGTAGCCGTCCGGATAGTCGAGGAACTCGCCATTCCAGCCGCGGTCCGGGTGGTCGCTGTCGCCGCGCACCCTGGCGCCGCCCGGGCGGTGGCGGCGGAAGCGGAAATAGACGTTCATGCGGGGATCCGGCCCGAAGTTGCTGCTTGCGCCGTGCGGGCAGGCATGCAATGTGATCACGGCATCGCCCTCGTCCATCAGCACGGGGGTGGGCTTGAGCCAGAGGCTGCCGTCGTCCGTGGTGACGGCATCGTCCAGGAAACGGTCGCGGATGGCGTCCGGGAGCATCGTGAGCCGCACGCCGCCGTTGCCAGCGGGCGACAGCCGAGGCCAGCCAGGCCCTTCCGGACCCACGGGGCCACCGTTGTTGCGCTGGTAGCGAAAGAACTCCTCCACCAACTCGTGCGCGCCAGCCAGCACACAGAGATTGCCGCGCCCGAACTCGGTCTGGTCGTTCAGGGCGACGCCCACGAACGCCGTGAAGCTGCCGAGGGAGAGGGTTCGCGCCGGGTCCTGGAACAGCGGCGTCACGTTGGCGCCGAGTTGCGCGGCGCTGGCGTCACCGAAGTGATGCGTGCGCGGCGCCTGCCACGAATCCACCTCCCGAGGCGTCTTCGGAATGTCCGGCGAATACCACAAGCCATCGAGGTGCGGCTGCCAGCCAAAGTTGGGCCGATCGTGCTCCGGTTCGGGATAGAGCACCGCCGCAAAGCCCCGCTCCGGCGGGTCGAACGGCCCCATGGCGCTCCGCATGATGTCTGCGAGCGGGCTCCTGTTGACAAGGTCCGCAAGCACGCCATTGACACCCGTGTCATGCGAATGCCGCCGAAAGCCGTGGCTGCGCGCATCCAGATGGATCGCCCGCCGCGCCGCACCGGTCAGGTCACGCGACACCACACCCGGCAAAACCACGAAGCCATCACGCGCCAACGCCTGCTTCTGCTCCGATGTCAGTTCGCTTGTCCCCATCATGCACCCTCCCGGCATTCCATCTCCCGCCGATTATGGCAAGACCCGAGCGTGCAAGGAACGACGGACCTTGGGCGTCACTCCTCGCTGTCGGCGTCCGCTGGCGCGCTTGCGACCAGCTCCCAGCCGTGGAAGACCAAGGCGATGCCGGTGAAGCGGACACGATCCTTGCGCCCCTGAGCCGGCCGTCCGCCAGATACTGGGCAAGTTGCGCCTTGGCCTGTTCGATCTGACTCGCAGCAAGCTGCGCCACCGATTGCGGGCCGCCCTTGGGGTCGCTTCGTCTCAGGTACTTGAGCTCGATCACGTAGCCGTGGCGAAGTTCGTCGGGGCGATCCGGGAATGGCTCAGCAGCAAGTCGGCGTAGCCCTTGCCGAGTCCCGTCTCGGAGCGCAGCACGAAACACCCGGTAGCGCTCAGGTACGCCGCCAGGAGGTAGTGTCTCACCTTGGCTTGTGCAGTGTCTGGCACTGTCCCCCGGGGGGAGGGCGTCCCGCCCTCCATGCGCCGCAAGGCGCGCAGGCACCTCGCGGCACGTGCAGGGAGGACGCGCCTGACGGCGCGCATGGAGGGCGGGACGCCCCCTCCCCGAGGCCCTCCCCCTCCCATAGAGAGTGGTCCCGACAGGCAAATCGACGCAGTCGCCGGTTGCGAACGGCCATGCGCCACGTCAGGCAAATTCAAAGTGAGACGCTACCCGCCAGGAATCCCTGGATGACCTTCTCCCCGCAGATGTAGTCGCGAATGCCGGTCTGCTCTGCGATGGCCTCGCGCAGGAAGTCGAAGAAGGGCTGCCACTGTCCTTGGAGCACCATGCCCTGCCCCAGCGCCGACAGGCGATGGGTGTTTACGGAGAACGCACCCACATCGCGCAACCCATCGCGCAGATAGCCATGCATGAGCTGCCTCACCGTTTGGTTCGGGATGCCGAGTCTGCATCCCTCGCTCGCCGTGAATGCTCACCAGGCCAAGGCAATGCAGCAAGGAGCCGAAGCTGTCCGGCTGCGCGAGTTCCGAGAGTGGGAAGGTCGAGCGCAGTCGCAGCGACATTGCCTCGTCGGAGGCAAGGCGGCCAAGCATGTCGAAATTGCCGTTCAGGCGCTCGTTGACCACCAACAGGTGGCGCAACTTGCCGTAGTCGATCCGCGCGTTGTCGTCGATCAGCTCCCGCGGCGGCCTCCCCTCGAAGACGGACTCTTGCAGGTAGTAGAGCACCATGTCGGTGTTGAAGAGCGTCGCCGGCGCATCCACGCAGAACCTGTAGCCGTCGTACCACTCCCGCATGACCTCCAGCTCTTCCTGCACATCCCCCTTGAGGGCACCCCCCGCGTGATACATCGTCAGAAGGCGGGCTACCTCGTTCTCGGTGAAGTCGAGCAGTTCATGGAAGCGAGCCGACAGACTGATATTCGTGCCGATGTTTGAAGCCGCTGGTCATGTCGTCGAGGGTGATTGGCGACACGCCGGTCATGAACAGCCGGTCGAGGCCACCACTTCCGGCCGTGCCAGCCTTCAGCGCGGCAAAGAAAAGACCGATAGAAGCCCTCGTCATGAGTGAAGTCCTCGTAGGCCGCATCGCCGTGGTTGGCAAGCACGTTGTTGGCAAAGTTGTCGTATTCGTCGATGAGCACGTAGATGCGGATGTTGGACTCGGAGGCAACGTCAAAGAGCGCCTCGAGCCGCGGGTGAGCATCTCCCGGCTGGCGTCGCCGTCGAGGGCGTCCGAGATGCGTTGGCCGGCAGGGCCACCGAATCGCCGTCTGGCCAATCCCACCAGTGCGTCACGCTCTCCTCCTCTCTGCCTTCCCGCCTGCCTTGCTCGCGGGCCTCCTCCCGCCAAAGGCGGCCTCGCGCCAGGTAGTCCGGGCCAGGGCTCCGCGCCGGACGCAGGGGCGTAGCGGCGCACGCCTTCGACACTTGGTTTCGTGAACGGGATGCGGAACGCAAGAGTCGCCGATCCTCCGCGAGCGGTCCATGCCGACGAATTCCGTCGGCATTGGCTCGATTGTGTCGAGGTCCAGTTCGGCCGCGAGCGCAGGCAACGCGATCCGAACGAGGTCCGCGATCCTGTTGCCCATGAACAGGAGCTTGCTGGCCTCGTCGCGCGTCTTCGTCGTGTTGGTGCTTTCAGGCTGCTAGGAAGCGCTGGCTGCCTCCGTCGGCACAGCCGGCTCCATGGACGTGGTCCGTCGCCGTCGAATCCACGCTGTGCGCGCACGCAGCTTCGCCGGCAGCGCGAGCAACGCCGGCGTTGCCACCAGCGTCAGCAGGGTCGCGAAGACAAGGCCCGAGACAATGGCCTGCGACAACGGCACCCAGAAGCTCGATGTGGCGCTGCCGTGAACGATGTCGCGGCTCACCAGGTCCACCGAGAAGTTCGCCGCCAGCGGCAGCAAGCCGAACACCGTCGTCACCGTGGTGAGCAGCACTGGCCGCAGCCGCTGCGCCCCTGTGCGGACGATGATCGAAATGTCGTCGAGCTCCGGGTGCGTCCGCTTCAGGACGTTGTAGGTGTCGATGAGGACGATGTTGTTGTTCACCACGATGCCGGCGAGGGCCACCACGCCAATGCCCGTCATCACCGCGCTGAACGGCGTGCTGGTGACGAGCAGCCCCAGCAGCACCCCGGCCGTGGACATCACCACCGCCGCCAGGATCACCGCGCTCTGGTAGAGGCTGTTGAACTGCGTCACCAGCAGCACGAACATGAGCAGCAACGACATCAGGAAAGCGAAGGAGACGAACTCCATCGACTGCTGCTGTTCCTCGTTGGCGCCGCGGAAGTCCACGTCCACCCTGGAATCAAGCCCCGCCTGATCTAGCCAGGCCTGAATCTCCTTCACCTTGTCGTCCGCCAGCACGCCCGGTTCCACGTTGGTTCGGATGAACTCCACCACGCGGCCGTCGATGCGCTCGATGTTGTCCACATAGGCGGCCGGCGCCCGCGTGACGAAATTGCTGATGGGCACGCGCCCGCGCGCCGTGTTGATGGTGAGATCGTCGAGGGCGGCAAGCCCCCGGCTCTCGCTCGGGAAGCGAACCCGGATGTCCACGGCGTCGTCGGCGGTGTCCGGGCGGTATTCCCCCACCTTCACGCCGGTGGTCACGAGCTGCACGCCCACGCCCACCAGCGTCACGTCCGCGCCGTAGAGCGCTGCCTGCGCTCGATCCACCGCCAGGCGCCACTCGACGCCCGGCACGGCCCGCGTGTCCTCGATGTCGCGCAGCCCCTCGACCTCGGTGTCGAGATGGTCGCGCACCTGCTTCACCACCGGGTCCAGCAGTTCGGCGTCGTTGGACGAGAACTGGATCTGCACCGGCTTGCCGACCGGTGGCCCCTGCTCCTGCTCGCGCACTTCCACCAGAATGCCGGCAAGGTCCGCGGTCCGTTCGCGCAGGACTTCGAGGATCTCGAAGCCCGAAAGGTCGCGTTCGTCAGGAGGATGCAGTTCGAAGTTCAGCAAGCCGATGACGTCGGCGGCGCGGGCGCCGCCATTGAAGCCGCCGCTAAACGAGCTGCCGACATTGGTCCAGAGGTTGATGTCCTTGATGCCTGGAACGTCCACCACCCGCTGCTCCACCTCGCGCACGAGTCGGAAGCCCTCTTCCGCCGACAGATTGCCGCGGGCGCGGACGTGAATCTGTGCGTACATGGGATCGCTGTTGGTGAAGAAGGTCATGCCGCGGCCAAAGTTGAGATAGACGGAGAAGATCGTCACCAGCAGCAGCAGCCCCACCAGCAGCGTGCCAAGCGCGTGCTTGCTGGTGAAGTGCAGGAGGTGCGCGTACCAGCCCGTGGGGCCCTTGAGCAGCCTGGGGTCGCCGTCCTCGAGCTCCCGCAGGGTTTGCACCGCCCGTTGGTCGCGCACCCTCGGGCGGTCGAACACCGCGCCCAGGGTGGGGCCGAACAGGAGCGCGTACAGCAGCGACCCCGACAGCACGGCGAACACCGTCACCGGCAGATAGCGCATGAACTTGCCGGACACGCCAGGCCAGAACAGGAGAGGCAGGAACGCCGCCAGCGTGGTGGCGATGGACGCCGTGACCGGCCAGAACATCCGTTTGGCGGCCATGGAATAGGCCTGTCGCCGGTGGTAGCCCTCCACCATCTTCCGGTCCGCGTACTCGGTGATGACGATGGCGCCGTCGATCAACATGCCGAGGCCCAGCAGCATCCCGAACATGACCATGAAGTTGAACGAATAGCCCATCACCCAGACGATGGTGAGCGCGAACAGGAACGAGACCGGAATCGCCGCCCCGACGATCAGGCCGGCGCGGAAGCCCATGGCCGCAACCACCAGCACCATCACCAGCACCAGCGCGGTCAGGATGTTGCCCTGCAACTCGTTCACCTGCGTGCGGGCGAAGGGTGCCTGGTCGTTGGAGTAGAACACCGTCACCCGGTTCGGCAGGTTCGGGCGGGCGCGCTCCACCAGCGCCTTCGCCTGGTCCACCGTGTCCACCAAGTTGGCGGTCTGGCGTTTCACGATGTCGAGGGTGATGCTGGCGTTGCCGTTGACGCGGGAATAGCGCTCGCGATCCTTGAAGGTCTGGCGCACCGTGGCGACGTCCGACAGGGTGACCACCGCATCGCCATTGGTCTTCACGGGCAGGTCGAACAGGTCCTGGGCGTCCTCGATCACGCTCGGCACCTTCACCGCCATGCGTCCGGCGCCGGTGTCGAGGGAGCCGGCGGGAATCAGCTGGTTGTTGCGCGCCACGGTGCCGAGCAGCTCCTCGGCGGCGACTCCGTAGGCCTCGAGCGCCTCCGGATTGATCATCACCTCGAGCAGTTCCTCGCGATCGCCGTACATGTTCACTTCGAGCACGTCCGGCAGCGTCTCGATGTCGTCTTGCAGCCGGCGGGCGATGTTGTAGATCACCCGCTCCTGCACCTCGGGGCCGATCACGTTCACCTGCAGGATCGGGAAGTCGTTGGCGGACACCTCCTGGATGTAGGGTTCCTCGGCGGTGTTCGGGAACTCCGGCTTGGCACGACCGACGGCGTCGCGCACGTCGAGCAGGGCCTGGTCCAGGTCGTAGTCCGCATCGAACTCCGCCACCACCGTGGCATGGCCTTCGTTGGCCGTGCTGCGCACCTCGTCGATGCCCTCGACCACCTGCAGCTCCACCTCGAGAGGCTTCACCAGCAGCCGTTCGGCGTCCTCCGGCGAGATGCCGGGGTGCGGCACGCCGATGACGAACACCGGCACTTCGATGTTGGGGCTCGACTCAATGGGAATGGAGCAGCGCGCCACGATGCCGGCGATCAGCACCATGCACATCAACAGCAGCGTGGTGCGTGCCCGCTCGAAGACGGCGTCGATGACCGCGTTGTTCACGACGCGGCGCCTTGCGCGAGGTCGGCCTCCTGAGCCGCAGCGGAGTCGGCGCCGTCGTCACCGGCGATGTCCACCGGCGCATACGCGGCGCTGTCGTCTTCGAGCACCACATCGACGCGTTCGCCGGCGGTGACGAACTCCTGGCCAACCGTGATGAGGGTGATGTATTCCGGCAGCCCCGTGACCCAAACGCCGTCGGCATCGTCGGCGACGATCTCAACCGTGTGGAACTGCACGCGATTGTCGCTGTCGGTGGTGCGCACGCCGACGCCGCCGGCATCGTCGAGCGCGAGCAGGGCCGGGCTCACCTTGTGCGCCAGCACGGTGGCCACGGGCACCTTGATGCGGGCGGTGATGCCGCTGCGCAAGGAGAGCTCCGCATTCGGCAGGGTGACTTCGATGGCATAGGTGCGCGTGGTGGGTTCTGCCTGCTGGCCCACAAAGCTGATGGGCCCTCGCACCACCGTGCCGGTGGGGAGCACTCCCTCGGCCATGCTGCCCACCGTCAAGCGATGCACGTCGCGCTCGGACACCCTGCCGACGAGCAGCATCGGATCGAGATCGACGATGGTGGTGCAGGGCGTGCCGGGCTGCACAAAGTCGCCGAGCTCGACGTCGGTGGTTTCCACCGCGCCGTCGAACGGGGCGCGTATCATCGTCCGTTGCACGTTGAGGCGTGCCGTCTTCAGCCGTGCCTGGGCCGAGGCGAGCAGGGCGCGGGCCTGGGCGGTGGCGGACTCGGACTGAAAGCCCTGGGTCTGGAGCCGCAAGCGGCCTTGGTAGTCGATGCGGGCTTGCCTGAGCGCTTCGGCGGCCTCTGCCACCCGTGCCGGACGGTCGTCGTCGGCGAGGCGACAGAGAAGGTCGCCTTGGGCAACCTGATCGCCGCGCTCGATGGGGCGCTCGACGACGCGCCCCGCAAGTTCCGAGCGCACCAGTACCGTGCGCTTGTTCTCGGTGCGGCCACGAACGGTGACCTTCTCCGCCACGTCGGAAGCGCGCATCTGCCGGGCGCGAACGCGGGTGCGGGCCTTGTCCTCCACCACCGCCATGTTCTGGTCCTTGCGCTCGGCGAGCGTCGGATGGCGCACTTCGGCGTTGCTGTCTCCGAACTGACCGGACAACAGCCAAACGACAGTCAGGAGCGCAATGACACCGGCGGTGACGTACGTCTTTCGCATGGGGTTTCGTCTGCTAGGCGGCAGGGAAGGTTACGAAAAGTAACACATTGGCCCCCGCGTCGCCATTCGATCCTTCGGAGGGGCGCATGCAGCACGAGGCGAACAGCAGGCTGCGCTGCCGCCCGCTGGTCACGAGGCGGGCGACGGTACGCACCAGATGGCGCACCAGCGGCCGGATGCCGTGCCGCCGCGCGGCCTTCGGCAGCAGACGGTACTGCACCGCGCGAAGCAGCATGTGGGCCATCCGGCCGCAGGCGTGGAACGCCTGGTTGGCCCGGTAGCCGCGGCACGGCGGATGGTGCAGGTCCAAGTCGACCAGCGGACCCTTGAAGGCGTTCTCGTGCCCCTGCTTGCTGCGGTGCCGACGCACCACCTCCGCCAGCGGCAGGTCGTCCCGGTTCGCCAGGATCACCGCGAAGCGGGGGAACAACTCGCCCTGACGCCGCGCCGTCCCGCGCACCACCACGTAGCTCTGCTCCGCCTTCCACTTCGCCGGGCGGTAGCGCACCCACGTCGCCGACTCGCCCATGCCGATGTCCGTCCAGCCATGTTCCGGCAGGTCCTCCACCACGTCCAGCACCGGCCGACACTTGTTCGCGTCCGTCACGCTCACCGAGTGGTCCCAGCCCCGCGACGACACGTACTCCACGAACTCCCCGCGGTAATAGGCGCTGTCGCAATGCACCCACACCGGCGTCCCCGGCGGCAGCAGCATGGCCGTTCGCAACCGGCGACTGCGCCGACTTGCCTGTCGGGACCACTCTCTATAGGGAGATAGGGAGATAGGGAGATAGGGCGTCCTCCCTGCACATGCCGCGATGCGCCCTGCGCGCCCTTGCGGGCGCGGCGCCTTGCGGCGCGATCCGGGGGCGGGACGCCCTCCCCCCGGAGGACGGCGCCAGACGCTGCACAAGCCAAGGTGAGACACTGCCCTTCGGAGAGAGGGCATCCTTCCTTTCATTGCAACGTGCGGCGGCGCCCCAAGGTATGTGGGGCCGTGCCGTCACCATTCCCCGACGTTCGGCATCGAGGCCCACGGCTCGGCCTTCGGCAGCGGCGCGCCTTCCTGCAATATCTCGATGGAGATGTTGTCCGGCGAGCGGACGAAGGCCATGCGGCCTTCGCGGGGCGGCCGATTGATGGTGACGCCGCCGTCCATCAGCCGCTGGCAGACGCCGTAGATGTCCTCCACATGGTAGGCGAGATGGCCGAAGTTGCGACCGCCATCGAGCGTCTCCGGGTCCCAGTTGTGGGTGAGCTCCACCTGCGCCTCGGAATCCCCCGGCGCCGCCAGAAACACCAGCGTGAAGCGTCCGGCCTCGTTGTCGATGCGCCGCAGCTCTTCCAGCCCCAGCTTGTTGCAGTAGAAATCCAGCGAAGCGTCGATGTCGGTGACGCGAACCATCGTGTGCAGATATTTCATGCCGTTTGTCCCCTTCCCGCCGCGCCCCAAGACCGGCAACGCGAACGCCAATTGAACCAGAAGCGCGCCGGGTTTGGCCACTCTTGCACTCTTGCCGCAGCAATTCTCATTTTGGCCTTCAGTCCACTCAACAGCACCGGTCTGCGGGTTGATTTGACCCGAATTGAGTCCGAAACCGGGGGGCAATGCGCCTGACAGCGAAGCCAGACGCCAAAATGAGAATTGCTGCTCTTGCCGAGCTCTGGCAGCAGTTCTCATTTTGGCTTGTGCAGTGCCTGGCACCGTCCTCCGGGGGGAGGGCGGGACGCCCTCCCCCCTCCTTATAGAGAGTGGTCCCGGCAGGCAAGTCGACGCAGTCGCCAGTTGCGAACGGCCATGCGACACGTCAGGCAAATTCAAAGTGAGACACTGCCCGAGCTCTTGCCCAACGGAGGCACGAAAAAAAAGCCCCAAACCCCTTGCGGGGCTTGGGGCAGATCAGGAATCAAGGGATTCGGGATCAAGTCCCACCATAGGCGCAAAAAGGCAAGGAACGTGGGATAAATGGTGGAATAAAAGTGGATTCGCGGTGGGAAAGCTCGGATCACGTGCCTTGGCGCGAACGCTGATCAGAGCCCCACCAAGCCGCTGCCGCATCTGGGCCACCACCGCATCCGGCTCTCCCGCCACGGCGATGGCACTCGCCACTTCGTCCGGCACCGCCGCGGCCAAGGTCGGCTGCCTCTCCCCCCGCTCGCGCCGGGCGATGAGCTCGTCCTGCAGCCAGCCCCAGCCGTGCAAGTCCAGCACCGGCCGATACGCCACGGTGCGGGCATAGAAGGCGATGCGCTCGCGCACGGATTCGCGCGCCTTCGCGACCGCCTCCTCATCTGCGCCGGTCGCCACCATCGGCGCATAGTCGAGCACGAAGTCCTCGCGGCTGCGCCCCGCCGCGGCGAGGCCCTTCTCAATGGCCGGCAGAGTCACCTCCCGCATGTACGCTTCGGTGGAGAACGGATGCATCATCATTCCGTCGGCCACCTCCGCCGCCACCTGCGTCATCAGCGGCCCGGTGGCGGAGAGGATGATCCGGGGGTGCCCGGCACCGGTGTTGCGTGGCGTGAATGTCGCCGGCATCAGGGTGTGCGTGTAGAACTCGCCGCGGAAGTCCAGCCGCTCGCCGTCGTGCCAGCAAGCAAAGATCGCCCGCATGGCCGAGATGAACTCCCGCATCCGCCCCGCCGGCTTCCCCCAAGGCATGGCGAACCGCCGCTCGATGTGCGGCCGCACCTGCGACCCAAGCCCCAGCACCAGCCTGCCACCCGAATGGGCGTTGAGGTCATGCGCCGTCTGCGCCAGCGTCATGGGGCTGCGCGCAAACGCCACCGCCACCGACGTGACGAGCTCGATCCTCTCCGTGGCCGCAGCGGCCAACGTCAACGGCAGAAACGGATCATGGTTCGTCTCCGCCACCTTGGCGCCGTCGTACCCAAGCTTGCATGGCAGCACGCCTCCGGCGACGGGGACATGCCCGAACTTCCCTGCGCGTCAGCGTTCGGGGATGCTTCCCCGGCTGAAGGCTCCTTGCATGGCAGCACGCCTCCGGCGACGGGGACATGCCCGAACTTCCCTGCGCGTCAGCGTTCGGGGATGCTTCCCCGGCTGAAGGCTCCTTGCATGGCAGCACGCCTCCGGCGACGGGGACATGCCCGAACTTCCCTGCGCGTCAGCGGTCGAGGAAGCTTCCCCGGCTGAAGGCTCCTCGAGCCGCCGCGCCCCCACACCAGCAGCCCCCATATCCGACCCAAGCGGAGCATCAACCTTCATCCAAGACCTCCTTCCACGGCCGCCCCAACCCTTGCCCTGCCATGAAGCTCGACCAGCCCCCCTTCGATGCGAGACCCGCGCCCAAGCCGGCTCCCTCGATGCGGGCCCTTGGGGGCATCCTGCCCTCCCTACGCGCCGCAAGGCGCGCAATCACCCACGCAAAACCGCTTCGTTGCTCCGCGAATCGGCAATCCAAGGTTGTGCATCTCCCACCTCCGCCCCCCCCGCATACACTCACCCCGCCACCCCAACCAGGCAACCGCCCCATGCAAACGCTACCGTTCAAGCAACTCGTGCCGGACATCCTCCGCACCGTCGGCGCCCCGGATTTCGAAGATCGAGGCGATGGCCTCAGCCCCCGCCGGCTCCCCGCCTGGACCCGCGCCCAAGTCCCCGCCTCCATGGACGTGATGGTGCGCATGCCCTCCGGCGTCCGCCTCGAATTCACCACCGACGCGACGCAAGTGGGCATCGAGTTCCTCGCCACCAACATGGTCACGCCGCCGCGCCCGCGCCGCCCGATCACCTTCAACCTCCAGTGCGGCGAACACCTTGCGGCAGCCACCTCCACCGCCGGCAATGCCATTGTCCTCAACCCCCGCCAGCCCGGCGAGTTCGAGCTCAAGCGCGGCGAAGCGGACACCCTCTGGTTCAACGACCTGCCCGCCGGCGAAAAGCGCTGCGAAATCTGGCTCCCCCACAACGCCATGCTCGAACTGCGCGCCCTCAGGCTCGACGACGACGCCCGCATCACCCCTCCGCCCCCGGAAACCCGACCCGTCTGGCTCCACTACGGCAGCTCCATCAGCCACTGCATGGAAGCCGAGCAACCCGCCTACACCTGGCCCGCCGTCGCCGCCCGAACCGCCGGTGCATCCCTCCGAAGCCTGGGCTTCGGCGGCCAATGCCACCTCGACCAGTTCGTCGCCCGCACCATCCGCGACGCCCGCGCTGACGTCATCACCATCAAGACCGGCATCAACATCGTCAACATGGATTCCATGCGCGAGCGCATCTTCACTCCGACCTTGCACGGCTTCCTCGACACCATCCGCGAAGGCAAGCCGCACACGCCCATCGCCGTCATCTCGCCGATCTTCTGCCCAAGCGCCGAAGGCCACCCTGGCCCCACCATCCCCAACGCCGACGGCAAGTTCGTCACCCACGCCGGCAACGAACACCTCCGCAACGGCTGCCTGACGCTCAAGCGCATCCGCGAACTCATCGAAACGGTGGTCAGCACCCGCCAAGCCGCCGGCGACCGCAAGCTCCACTACATCGACGGCCTCACCCTGTTCGGCGAAGCCGACGCCCCCGACCTCCCCGACGACCTCCACCCCAACCCCGCCGGCTACATCCGCATGGGTGAACGCTTCGCTCCAATGCTGGCGGAGCTGGCAACGAAATAGCCGAACCGACGTGCGCGCAGAGTTTGGGCGCGGCCCGAAGCCTCAAGGCGCGATGCAAGTGAGGGGTGGTTATGCCCCGCTCAAGGCTTCCTCTTCGCCGGCACTCGCTTAGGCTTGCGGCTCGGCGGCGGTTCGGGACTTGGTGGCGGCTTCGGACTGGCCGGTCGGGCAGGCTTCGACGCGGCTGTCTCACGAGACGGCATACTCGTCTCCGAGCGCCCGATACGCTTCTTCCGCACACCGCTGGTTTAGTCGACGGTTGGCGGCCAGATGTGCTGGAACCCGAGCAGTGGCCATTTCTTCGCGTCGACGCAGCACGGCGATCTCTTCGGCGGCATCGTCGTCGTCCAACGCAGAGATGCGCGTCCAAAGGTCTCGCCAAGAGAGTGCAAGGTCCGCGCACCCGTCCCGGCTTGCCTCTGCCAGCGCCGCTTTTGAGGCATGGCCGTAGTAGGACGTCCAAAGCGCGACTGCGGCCACGGCAGCTGCTAACGCCTCAGGAACCCAAACTGGCGCTTCCAGCAACAGGGCGCCCAGCGCGCCGGTTGACCCGATTGCAACGAATGCCGTCAAGCTCAGGTGCCATCGCTGCAATCGCGCTGCCAATGCACCGTAGTAGCGCAGCAGTCGCTCGGCGTCCAAAAGCCCCAGCCAGACTTGCGAAACAAAGTGTTCGGATGCCATGCCGCGACAGTACGCTTGCGCGAACCGGACCGTCAACCGACTGACGGTGCAACTTGGGACTGGACCCGCAAAGCCCAGGAGGCTAGCCGTAGGGATTCCGCCACCAAGGGATTCCGCCACCAAGGAATGTTCCATCTCGGCCAATGGGGAGCGATAGGTAGTGCCGGCAACGCCACCGGTGTCACTCTCCCCTTGCAGGGGGCGGAGAAAAGCGTTCTCGCTTCGTCTCGGAGGGAGACTCCTACGGTGCGGTCCTGCATGGCAGCACGCCTCGGGCGACGCACTCATGAATACTCCGGGCTAGCAGCGTGGACTAGACGACTCCCCGAGCCCTGTAATCCGCCACCGTTTTCGAGTCGAAGCCAAGTTCCGCAAGCACAGCGTCTGTGTGCTCCCCCGGTTCCGGCGCCCGACGGATGCCCCTTCGCGACACCGCATCCACATTCACGGGATGGTTGATGACGTAGTCCGCCGCGATGTCATCGGCGGGTGCCATCACGACGTTGTTTGCCGTGAGTTGCTCATCGCTTGAGAGGTCGTCGATCTTGCCCACCATCGACACCGGCACCGAAGCCTCCGCCAGCGCCGCGAGCCAGTGCGCGGCGGGCTGACGAGCCACGATCGGCCGCAGCTTTGCGGCGATTTCCGTCGCATAGGCGAGGCGAGACTCCTGACTGGCATAGCGTGGCTCGTCCAACAGCGCCGCCGTGCCAAGCACATCGAGCAGCCGAGCCGTTTCCGCATCGCTACGCACCATCGTGAACTGCAGCCAACGCCCGTCGGCAGTCTCGTAGAGCTCCCGCGTGAACGGCCGCGCCGCCGGATTCGGATAGTTGGAGAAGTCGCTGCCATGGGCGAACCGCGCCGCGGCAATGCAGGACGCCGCCCAGACGCCATTAGCGATGAGCGAGGTATGCACCATGCCGCCCTCGCCGGTGCGCTCGCGGTGCAGCAAGGCGGTGACGATGCTGGCATAGAGGGCAACCGCAGTCGGATGATCTCCCATGCCGGGCAGCGACGGCGCCGGCTGTGCTCCGGGCGAACGCACCACGTCCATCAGCCCCGACCGCGACCAATACGCCACCAAGTCGAACCCCTCGCGATCCTTCTCCGGCCCCTGCTCCCCATAGGCGGTGAGCGAGGCGTAGATCATGCGCGGATTGACGGGCTGCAAGTCCTCGTAGGTGAGGCCCAGCCGCCGCCGCATGTGCAGGGGATAGTTGGTGACATACACGTCGCACGCCGCCACCAGCCGCCGAAGCACCTCCTGCCCCTCCGGCGTCTTCACGTTCAACGTGATGGAACGCTTGCCCCGCGCATCCTGCGCCCACGCATAGTTGATGTCGGCATTCGGCGTCGCCGGCGCGAGCGCCAAGCGACGATATGGGTCGCCATCCCCCGGCATCTCCACCTTCACCACATCGGCGCCGAAATCCGCCAGCATCGTCGCGGACACAGGCCCCGCAATCCAGCTCCCCGCATCCACCACCTTCAATCCCTCGAACAGAAGCGGCTTCTCCCCCGCCATGCCCTGCGCCCTCCTCGCTTTGGCGTGCGCGATGGTAAACGACGCATCGCGTCGGGGATGGCCGGGGGCGTGTACCATCCGGCCACGATCAAGGGCTGGAACGCGAATGGTTGGGCAGAGCACTTTCGGAATGGCTGCGGTGGCTCTGCCGTGCTTGTCGGCCATCGCGACCATGCGATGCGGCAGCCGCGATGACTAAAGAGGAGTTCCTCAAACGCATTGACGCGATCAACGTCTGGAAGTCAGGCGGTCAGCGAGCACCGCACAAGCCGTTGTTGCTGTTGCTTGCTCTCGGTAGGGTATCCCGCCGGATGCCGAGGCAGTGTTCGTTCTCAGAACTGAAACGACCGTTGGAAGGGCTGCTTACGCGATTCGGGCCACCTCACCAAACCCTCCGCCCGGAATACCCCTTCATTCGCCTGAGCAACGACGGCGTCTGGGACATCAACCGATTCCAAGACCTGCCATTCAACCGGAGCGGTGATGTCAGTCCCAAGTTTCTCGTGGACAAGGGCATTGCAGCCGGGTTGCCGGAGTCGCTGTATGCCCTGCTCGTATCCGCTCCCGGCCTGATCGCAGCAGCGGCCGAACGCCTGCTGGACGGGCATTTCCCATCATCGTTGCACGAGGACATCCGTGACGCGGTGGGCCTGCGAGAACACGAGGTGCGCGATGCGCCCCGCCGGGCCCGCGACCCCAAGTTCCGGCATGAAGTCCTGCGCGCCTATGGACGTCACTGCGCCGTATGCGGCTTTGACATCCGCCTCGTGGACGACTTGCTCGGCCTCGAAGCCGCCCACATCAGATGGCACGCTTACGGTGGCCCGGACGACGTCCGTAACGGCCTGGCACTCTGCGGACTACACCACAAGGCACTCGACCGCGGCGCCATCGGCATGGAACCAACCGCTTCAGGCTTCCAGGTCTTGATCTCCGCAGAGGTCAACGGCCAAAGCGAAGCCATGCGCTGGCTGCTCGACTACGCCGGCCAAGCACTTCGGCAACCGCAAAGCACCGAATGGGCCCCCGACCCTTCTTTCGTCGATTGGCACCGCAAAGAGGTATTCCGCGACCCGCCAAGGTAGCGTGCAGGGGCATCTGCAGAAGTCGGTCTTCATTCCCGTTTACCCAGCAAATACCCGCTGTTAGCGTCACAATTCCGGCACGCGAAGTCTGTGAAGTCAGAGGGAGTGCCGCGCGTGTAGTCTGGACGTTTGCATCGGTCGAGGCGCGAGCGGCGGTAGCGGGGACGGCGGCGGGCTCGGGTCTGGGCTCGGTTGGCCGAAGGCCAATAGGGCGCGGCCGCAAGGCGACGCCAAACAGACGGGCCCGGGCACAGTATGGCCCGACCCCAGCCCCGGCATCCCGGAGATGGTCCTTCAATGCTAAGAAAGACGGCGGGCCGTTTTGCTATGATTCGGGTTTGCTTGGTCAGGAATCCCACGATGGGCGAAGAAGCCCTTCTGGCACTGGTTCGCGTGATCGCGGAAAAGCACGAAGCGCTCGCGGCGGCCAGCGGTCAGGGCTTCAATCTGTTCGAAATCCTCAAGCGGGAAACTGACGAGATGCACACCCACTCGGCGATCCTGGCCGAGCTACTCGACCCGAACGGCTCGCACGCGCAAGGCTCGGTCTTCGCTCGAAAGTTCGCGGAGCAGTTCGACATCCCAAAGGGAGGCATAGAGCATGCACGGGTGTGGCGCGAGCAAACCGTCGCCAAAGGGAGCCGCGCCGACATCCTGATGCAGACGGACGACATCTGCGTCGTCGTGGAAAACAAGATTTATGGGGACGATCAACCGAGACAACTCGAGCGGTATCACGCGTACGCCAAGGAATGGGACAGACACAGGGTGTTTTACCTCACGCTGCACGGCGACGACCCGAGCGAGGATTCGCTCGGGTGCTTGCAGCGGGACGAGGTTGTGTGCATTTCCTATGAATCGGACGTGCTTGCGTGGCTGGACGAGTGCATCAAGGAAGTTGCCCGCGTTCCGCAAATCCGGGAGATCCTCGCTCACTATCAGTCATTGCTCCGGAAGCTGACGGGCAAGTCGACGGGAGAACTGGTCATGGACTTGAAAGAGCTGCTGGCCCACAAGCAGGGCGACACGTATAACTTCGAACTGGCGCCGAGGATCGCCGAAGCGATGACGGCGTTCAGTATCGAGACGGAATCGAAGTTCTGGCAGTCGTTGAAGGAAAGGCTGCTGCAGACCGGCAACCGTCCCTGGCGGCTGGCGGCCATCGATCCGGGCGAGGCAGGTACGATTCCGATCAAGGAGGCGGACGACGGGACGATCCGACACGCGCACACCGGCTCCAGGAACACGCGGGGATACGGCTGGACATTCCGGATCGAATCTGACGCCGAGCAACAGCGATACCGGCGCGACGGCGTCGAAGTGCTCTTGCGGATCGAGTGCGACGACTGGGGCTGGGGCTGCTACGGGTTCATCGCGGTCGAACGGACGCCGAATGGCAAGCGTCGGCTATCACGTGGCGACGACACGCACGGTCTCTTCAACGAGTGGGGCACACTCCTGCCCAAGTTGGAGGACGAGTGGCACACCGACAAGGAGTCATGGCTAGCGTGGGGATATCCATCCACGGCATTGGCTCTACAGAAGACGAACTGGCTCGCACCCGACGTGATCCGCCAGTTCAAGGAGGACAAAGCCGTAGGCCCGTTTGTCGAAGACATCCAAGGGACGATTGACGCGCTAGAGGGATGGGAAGTGCCTTGGGACTCAAGGGTCGAGTGATGACGCGAGAGTGGCTGGATTCCTTCTTGAAAGAGCGAAAGCTGGTGACGCCTGACAATCGCCTGCTCTGCGACTATCGCTGCGACGACAAAGAGTATCGGGAGTTGGTCGGCGTCTTGGAGCGGACTGGTGACCCCGGCGAGTTGCGGCAGACCTACAGATATGGCCGTGCGGCTGGAAGACCAGGAGCTAGGCGCTGAGGATGAACATCTCACAATGCCGGCATTCGTGCTGTACGCGTCTGAGTGGTTCCGACGGGAGTGGGATGGAGAGACCAGACGCGTGTGGATACGGTTGATGAGCGAGGTGGCATGGCCCGAGGACGAGTACTGGGAACTCTATCCGGCGATGGCGTCTGGATTGGCGTGGTGGAACCACAGATTCATCGAGATCATCAAGACGCAATACCTGGGGACGTTTGCGTACCAAAGCGGGAGGATCCAAGTGACCGGGCTCCGGAACTGATGGGGATCGGCGGTCAGCCGTTCACCGTCGCAACAGATAGCACCGCTAATCGGATTCCCGATAGACCATGACGGTGGTAACGGTTCGTGCAAGCCGGTGCGTCGCAGGTGCTTCAGGCTCCAGTGATCCCGCGCATACAGAAGAAGCGAGACAGGGGTTGCACGAGATCTGGATGGCGGAGACCCGCGCCGCCGGCGACCGCGCTTTCGACGACTTCCCGGGCGTTCACTGGACGCACCTCCGCACCGCCAATGCGATCAAGCCGGCCTTCGCCACGATCCGTCGTCGGAGTTCGCGGGCAAAGGGCTGCGTCACCCGCCAGGGCATGCTGTCGATGATCTGCAGCAGGCCACCTTCGTTCCGCCGCCACCGGATCTCGTCGTGGGGGCGCTTGGCGACCTCGAGCGCTACATCCGAGCGGAGGACGCAACGCCGTCCCTCATCCGTGCCGGCCTCGCTCATGCCCAGTTCGAGACGATCCACCCGTTCTTCGACGGCAACGGCCGCATGGGTCGCCTGCTTATCATCCTGGTGCTTTGCGAGCAGGGCATCCTCGGCAAGCCCGTCCTGTATCTCTCCCACTTCTTCAAGATGCATCGCAGCCGCTACTACGCTGCGCTGCAGGCGGTGCGCGATGACGGTGATTGGGAGGGATGGATGGACTTCTTCCTTGCCGGGGTGGTTCAGGTCGCGCACGAGTCCAGCGAGACGGCACGCCGCATCGTCGCATTGCGCGAGGAAGAGCGCGAACGCCTGCTGCACCGCTTGGGCCGGGCAGCGGGGAACGCCTTGCGGCTGCACGAGCAGCTCTTCCGCACACCGATCCTCTCCGTGAGCGCGGCGGCGCAGTCCTTGGGGATCACCTATCAGCCTGTCGGACTTTGCCGTCTCGGCGAAGTTTGACAGGATGATAGGACGGCTTGGGCTGGGGCAAGAAGCGTTGTCCGAAGGCAACGGTTCTTGTGGCGCTATGGTGCAGCAAACCGGCTGATTGGAGCGCTTGTGCGCGAAGGCGTGCTGGCGGAACGCACCGGACATGCGCGCAACCGCCGATTCGCTTGCCAGCGCTATATCGACCTGTTTGCAGACTGATCACTGCTGGGGTTTGGCGGGCTGTCGGAAAGGCCGAGCCCTCAATGTAGGCAAACCCAACAACCCAACCGTCGGAAAGGGCTGAAACTCGGGTGCGAGATTCGCCATCGGCGCGCACAAGCCACTCTCGTGCGTCATGGTGCGGCGCATGGACTACGACGCTTCGTGGACCCGGCTCTTCAGCCACCCCTTTGTCGCCGCGCAGCTTGTCCGACTCGCGCTGCCGGAACTGGCCGAAGGGCTCGATCTATCAACGCTGAAGCCCCTGCACACCCGCTGGGCACGCAGCCGGCCGCCGATGCGCGCCGAGGGCGAAGACGCAGACAGGAAGCTGCGTGCCGTCGGCGCCTATGCCCTGCGAACCGGCGACCAGGCGTGGCGTGTCTGGCAGGCCGACGACGCTGGCAGTTCCCTGATCCTGCCGGTGGAGTACCAGTCGAGCCCGGACGGTCGCATGGGGATGCGCTCTTTGGAGTACGCGTTGCTGGCGCACGAGATGGAGTCGCGGCGCAGCCCCGATGCCGACGGCTGGCTGCGAGTGCTGCCGCTGGTGATCTACTCGGGCGGCGAGAGGTGGGCAAGGAACGACCCGCCCTGGGCCATCCGCCGGGTGCAGGTCTCCGGCGATGGCCGGCCGTCACTGCCGCTGGGCGCAGCGGCGCTGCTGCTTGACGCGGACTCGCACGGGAGCGACGATTCCGGCACGAACGTCGTCGCCTCCCTGCTGTCCCTGAACGTGGCGCCGGACTGGGAGGCATTGCACCGCGGCTTGGCGGAGCTGGCCAGGACACTACGCGAGGTGTTGCCGGCGGCGCGGGCAGCCGCGCTCATCGACGACCTGATGGACTGGGTGTCGGTGTGCCAGCCGCAACTGTCGGCGGAGCTGCTGGACTCGACAAGGCGGTCCCTGAAGCGCGAGGAGGAACCGGAGATGATGGCTCTGGCAAGAATGGGCATCGAGTATCCCAGAAGGCTGCGCGAGGAAGGCCGGGAGGAGGGCCTCGAGGAAGGGCTTGCACGTGAGCGGGAGCTATTGGTGCGGCAAGCGACGCGGAAGTTCGACGTCGCAGTGGCTGGTCGGCTCCGGGAGATCCTCGCGGACGCAGATGCAACCGGTCTGGCGGAGGCGGGCGAATGGATCATCGACTGCAACACCGGCGAGGAGCTGATCGCCCGAGCCTCGGGGGCGCGGAACGGGCGCTGAGTGTCGGCCAGCGCCCGTCGGCGCGGCCTACCCCTCAGAAGAGAGCCGGCGGTCGCTACGCCGGAAAGATCTGCGCTCCACCGTCCACGACGACCTGATGGACCGGGTGTCGGTGTGCCAGCCGCAACTGTCGGCGGAGTTGCTGGACTCGACAAGGCGGTCCCTGAAGCGCGAGGAGGAACCGGAGATGATGGCTCTGGCAAGAATGGGCATCGAATATCCCAGAAGGCTGCGCGAGGAAGGCCGAGCCGAAGGCATCGAGGAAGGTCGAGCCGAAGGCATCGAGGAAGGCCGGGAAGAGGGCATCGAGGAAGGGCTCGCACGTGAGCGGGAGCTTCTGGTGCGGCAAGCGACACGGAAGTTCGACGTCACGGTGGCTCGTCGGCTCGGGGAGTTCCTTGCGGACGCAGATGCGCCCGGTCTGGCGGAGGCGGGCGAATGGATCATCGACTGCAACACCGGCGAGGAGCTGATCGACCGAGCCTCGGGGGCGCGGAACGGGCGCTGAGTGTCGGCCGGTGCCCCTCGGCTCGGCCTACCCCTCAGGAAGAAGCCTGGCGGTCCCTAAGCCGGGAAGATCTGCGCTCCGCCGTCCACTCGGAGCACCTGCCCCGTGATGTAGGACGAGTCCTCCGTCACCAGGAACTCCACCGTTCGGGCGATTTCTTCCGGCCAGCCGTAGCGGGTGAGGGCGCCGGTGGTGACCTTGCGGTCTTCGCGGGTGGGGCGGCTGGCGACGAATCGTGCCGTGATGATCTCGCCTGGGGCGATGACGTTGGCGTAGACGCCGTGTGGGCGGAGTTGGGCGGCGAGGCAGCGGGTGTATTCGTGCATGGCGGCCTTGGCGGTGCCGTAGATGACTTCGGAAGGGTGGCCGGAGAGGCCGGCGATGCTGCCGATGGAGACGATCCAGCCGGCGTTGCGCTCGATCATTTCCGGCACCACCTCGTGGCAGACGAGGATGCAGGACATCAGGTTGCGGTCCAGCACGATGCGCACGTCTTCGAGCGACACTTCCACACCGTCGTTCACCACCGGCTTGCCGGCGCGCTCGCCGGTGACGCCCTTGGTGCCGATGTCGCCGCCGGCGTTGTTGACGAGGATGTCGATGCGACCGAAACGGTCGCGGATGCTTGCCACCACGTCGCAATCCTTCTCGGTGGGCGCGACGAACCGCTACCTGCGTCTCGGGCAACACCCGATTGTCTTCGGTGACCAGCGCACCGTCGACGTCGATCGCGAGCAGAGAAAATGCGCTTTCGCACATTGGGCGGAACCAAGACCATCTCGATCGTCGGAAACATCTCGGTCGGCTCACAGTAGGGCATCCAGAATCAGCCCGGTCGATTCGACGATACGTTGATCCCGGGGCCGCAGGACGGGCTCGAAAGAGTTGCCGGTCGGATGTTGCACGCCGCCGATATAGCGAACGGCGATCTCGTTGGCCTGCTCTTCGGTGAATTGCTGGTCGCGGCTTTTCACCATGCCATGGGCAAACTTGCATGGCAGCACGCCTCCGGCGACGGGGACATGCCCGAACTTCCCCGCGCGTCAGCGTTCGGGGATGCTTCCCCGGCTGAAGGCTCCTTGCATGGCAGCACGCCTTTGGCGACGGGGGCATGCCGGCACTTCGTTACGCGTCAGCGTTCGGGGATGCTTCCCCGGCTGAAGGCTCCTTGCATGGCGGCACGCCTCCGGCGACGGGGACATGCCCGAACTTCCCCGCGCGTCAGCGTTCGGGGATGCTTCCCCGGCTGAAGGCTCCTTGCATGGCAGCACGCCTTCGGCGACGGGGGCATGCCGGCACTTCGTTACGCGTCAGCGTTCGGGGATGCTTCCCCGGCTGAAGGCTCCTTGCATGGCAGCACGCCTTCGGCGACGGGGGCATGCCGGCACTTCGTTACGCGTCAGCGTTCGGGGATGCTTCCCCGGCTGAAGGCTCCTTGCATGGCAGCACGCCTCCGGCGACGGGGACATGCCCGAACTCCCCCGCGCGTCAGCGTTCGGGGATGCTTCCCCGGCTGAAGGCTCCTATCGAGCAGGCGGGATTCCTGCACGACAGGATATTGACCGAGGTGGAGGAAGCTCGCCGACTCGGGCTGTGAACGACATCAGGCGGCTTTGCCGACTGTAAGGCTGATGCGCTTGCCCAACATATGCAACGCCCGTTCGATTGCGGCAACCTTGGTGGCATGGTCGGGATTGAGCATGCGTCGCACCTCACTCTCGGCGACTCCAAGGTCGCGGGCGAACCTGCGTTGCGAAACACCGGCGTTGCGGAATGCCTCGTAAAGGGCTGCCTTCAGAGCAATGGACAGCGGTGGAACGATGTTGGACTGGTTCCGGGTCGGGCGGGACGGTGTGGGCAGGTCGTTGCCGTCGCGCATCGTCGTAGCGAGCAGCTCGCGCAACAGATCGCGAGCCTCGGTGAGTGCTTCGTCAAGGGTCTCACCGTCGGTCGCTCCCCAGCCGAAGTCGGGAAATGCGATCACGTAACGACCATCCTCGTCGCGTTCGATCTCCGCAGGATAGTTGAAGCTGTCGGGCATTCGTCGAGTCTCCTTTGAGATAAGTCCTCGGTACCACCGGCTAGAAGTCATCCCTTTCAATGTCGAGGTCGTTGAGCATCTTCGCGAGCAGCCCCTTGCCGATCTCCTTCTTCCTGTCCTTGACGGTTGTTTTCCGATCACCAACGTAGAGCGTTCCGTGCGAGCCGGGTCCGTCGCTTGCCTCGAAGCGGACTTCCATGCTTCGTTGCCTCGCCCATCCGCGGGCTCTCGCAATGAACTGACGACCGTTCACGGAATCGAGCCACTGGATGGCGAAGCGAAGACAAAGAATAGCTGCGCGCATTATTGTGCGCAACGTCCATCGGCCAACCTACAACGGTGTGGCGTCGTCAAACCACACCCTTATGTTCTCCAAGGGAAACACGGCGATCACGACGGCGCCAGACGGCGCCATATGTTCACGAGCAGCTATATGGGCTCCGTCCGGGTGCCGTCGTTTCATCTCCGCACAACAAGGGGAGGTGTTGCAGCGCGTGTGGAGGGCGGGATGCCCTGCCTCCAGAGAGTGAGTGCTCCCCTAAGCCGGGAAGATCTGCGCTCCGCCGTCCACTCGGAGCACCTGCCCCGTGATGTAGGACGAGTCCTCCGTCACCAGGAACTCCACCGTTCGGGCGATTTCTTCCGGCCAGCCGTAGCGGGTGAGGGCGCCGGTGGTGACCTTGCGGTCTTCGCGGGTGGGGCGGCTGGCGACGAATCGTGCCGTGATGATCTCGCCTGGGGCGATGACGTTGGCGTAGACGCCGTGTGGGCGGAGTTGGGCGGCGAGGCAGCGGGTGTATTCGTGCATGGCGGCCTTGGCGGTGCCGTAGATGACTTCGGAAGGGTGGCCGGAGAGGCCGGCGATGCTGCCGATGGAGACGATCCAGCCGGCGTTGCGCTCGATCATTTCCGGCACCACCTCGTGGCAGACGAGGATGCAGGACATCAGGTTGCGGTCCAGCACGATGCGCACGTCTTCGAGCGACACTTCCACACCGTCGTTCACCACCGGCTTGCCGGCGCGCTCGCCGGTGACGCCCTTGGTGCCGATGTCGCCGCCGGCGTTGTTGACGAGGATGTCGATGCGACCGAAACGGTCGCGGATGCTTGCCACCACGTCGCGCACGGCCAATTCGGAGGTGAGGTCGGCAGGGGCCGCGAACACCTCGGCGCCGGTGTGTTCGGCGATCTCGTCTGCCACTGCCTGCAGGGAGTCCGCTTCCCCCAAGGCGCGGGCAGAAGTGGCCGTCGTGCCGTGTACCACCACCTTGGCCCCGAGCCCGGCGAGATGCGCCGCCACCACGCGACCGATGCCCCGGGACGAACCGGTCACCCACGCCACCTTGCCCTGCAGCCGTTCGTTGCTCATTCACCCTCTCCCATGTTCCCGGCAACGCATAGTTTCGCACGGCACCGGACGCGACCTGCCCCATTGGCGACGGGGAGCGTCACCTTGTCGCGGTGGTCGCCGCGCGCAACTCGCTGCGGAAGTCGGGGTGGGCGATGGCGATGAGAGCTTCAGCCCGGGCCTGACTTTGCAAGCCGTGCAGGTGGGCGATGCCGAATTCGGTGACCACGATGTCCACGTCGGTGCGCAGCGCCGTGACGATGGCCGCGTGGGGAACGATGCGGGATTGCGTGCCGCGGCGGGCGGTGGCGGTCATGGCGACGATGGATCGGCCGCCGGGGGACATGCGGGCGGCGCGCATGAAGTCCACGGCGCCGCCGACGCCCGAAATCTGCCTTGAGCCGATCACCTCTGCGTTCACCTGGCCGTGCAGGTCCACCTCCACCGCCGAATTCACGGACACGAAATTGTCGAGGGAGGCGATGACGCCGGCGTCGTGGGTGACGTCTGCACCAGCAAGAACCACGTCGGGGCGGTTGGCGGCCCATTCGTGGAGGGCCTGGCTTCCGAGCAGCATTCCTGCCACATGCTCGCCGGTGCGAACTGCCTTGCGCGCGCTGGTGACGACGCCAGCCTCGATCAGCGCCTTGCCGCCGTCGTCGAGCAGGCCGCCGTGGAGTCCAAGGTCGTTGTGGTTGCCGAGCGCGTCCAGGATCGCCGCCGGGATGGCGCCGATGCCGGTTTGCAGGCAATCGCCGTCGCGCACCAGCGAGGCGACGTGGGCGCCGATGGCTCGGGCGGTTTCGTCGAGTCTGGGCGGAGGCATCTCGGGCAATGGACGCGATGTTTCAAGGATTCCGTAGAGCGAAGATTCCGCTACCGTGGGAGCACCGGCGGGCGCCGTGATCCCGGTGTTGTGTTCCGCGATGACCGTCGATGCGCTGGTCGCGGCGGCATGGAAGTCGGCATTCGGGCCAAGGCGAAGCTCTCCGTCGCGGTCCCGCGCCACCTGCACGAAGGCGAGGTCTGGCGGCTGTTCCCGCAGGAAGTCGAACACGTGCCGCAGATGCATCGGCACGAAGCGGATTCGGCCGGCGGCGTGGCTCTGCTGAAGGTCGGGCGTGAGAAAGAACGTCTCCATGCGGGCAGTCTCGTGCAGCGTGGAGAAGTCGAAGCGGTTGATGCCGGGGAGAGGGAACTGGAGGAAGGTGACGCCAGCGGCGGCCTCGGGGTCGTCCTCACAGGCGGCGGCGAGGGCATCCACGAGCCCACGTGGCTCGTTGCTGCTGCCGCCGACGAAGACGCGCATTCCGGGCCGGAGCATGTTGGCCACATCGGCGCCGGTGAGTGTTCGCATGGTTCCCCTCACTGCCTGCGAACCCTTCGTCCGCGGGAGGGCATTCTGCCTTCCGTCGTGGCGTAAGGTGCAGCGTTTTCGTAGCCGGCCAAGACAGAGCTGGAAGGCTTGCGGCGTAGAAGTACCCCCACCGAGAAAGGCGAGGACGCCTTCCCACGACAGGAAGGGGTGACAAGCTAGCTCAGGGGGAACACGACGCTTCGCCGCTTACGGGTCGCTCTTTTCGCCGGCCCAGTCCTCGATGTTCTCCCAAAGCGTGTTCTCGTCCTCAAGGTCGAATTCAGTGTTCGTGCGGAACTTCCTGAAGCTAAATGGGGCGACGCCGGACAATGCGGTCATTTTCACGATGCAGTACCCCTTGTCCTCGTCAAGCTCGACGAGTACCAAGCCGTACTCCGCGAGCCATCCTCGCACGTCCCTCTCGAACCCTTCCTTCAGGAGCTTCCGACGCCCGATCGACTTCAGCGTACGTCGAGTTATCCGCATCCGCGCCTTGTCCCGGTGAATGAACATCGCAATCAGAATGGCTGCGGTGTGCTCGCTGGTACGACGACGATTCCTCACAGGAAGTCTCCCGTTGGGTAAAAGGAGATATATTCCATGCGATTTTAGAATATAGTTCAATCAGGTTACGGTTCTTTTCACGTCCAGTGGCGGCGTCCAGTGGCGAAGTGTGCCCTGCTGCGGTGCCCGCGTTCCTGACGCCAACCGTTGGTCTCTGACCAGACAATGCCACGCATCCTCGGGGCGTGCCGCCTTATGATCGCGGCGTTGCAGCCGCCGAGTTCCTTGCGTTGCCCGCCTTGGACCGCTTCCATCCGCACATCCGCGACTGGTTCGGGGAGCGGTTTGGCGATCCCACGGATGTCCAGGAGCGCAGTTGGCCCCGGATTGCCTGCCGGGAGCATCTGCTGATCACGGCGCCGACGGGCAGCGGCAAGACGCTTACGGCCTTTCTCTGGGCCATCGACGCCTTTGCCTCCGGCGAAGCCGAGCCGGGCGTGACCCGCGTGCTCTACATCTCGCCGCTGAAGGCGTTGAACAACGACATTCGGCGCAACCTGCTCGCGCCCATCGCGGAGCTTCGGGACCGCTTCGCAGCCCGTGGCGACGTGTTCCCAAGCCTGCGGGTGCAGACGCGCAGCGGCGACACGGATCAGAGCGAACGCCAGCGCATGTTGCGTCGGCCGCCGGAGCTCCTCATCACCACGCCCGAGAGCCTGATGTTGCTCTTGACCACCGTGCGCGGGCGGCACGCCCTCTCTTCTGTCGAGTGCGTGATCCTCGACGAGATCCACGCGATCGCCGACAACCGGCGCGGCGCTGCCCTCATGGCGTGCCTTGAACGCCTGGTGGAAGTGGCCGGCGACTTCCAGCGCATCGCCCTCTCTGCCACGGTGCGCCCGCTCGAGGCCGTGGCGGAATACGTCGGCGGTCGCGACGAGAACGGTCGTCGTCGGCCGGTTGGGGTGATCGAATCCAACGCGACCAAGAACATCGCCTTCCGAGTGCGCTTTCCCGAAGAGGCGCGCATGGCGGCAGACAACGGCGACCCCATATGGGCGCCGCTGTCGGACAGCTTCCGAGACACCATCGACGCCAACCGCTCCACCCTGTTCTTCACCAACAGTCGCCGGATGGCGGAGAAGATCACGCTGAAGCTGAACGAGGAGTCCGCCGCTCCCGTGGCGTGGGCGCACCACGGCTCACTGGCGCGGGAAATCCGCACGGAAGTGGAGGCGCGGCTGAAGCAGGGCGAGCTCAAGGCCATCGTCGCCACTTCGTCGCTGGAGATGGGCATCGACATTGGCGACCTCGACGAGGTGGTGCTGATCCAGTCGCCGCCGTCCATTGCCGCCGCCTTGCAGCGCATAGGGCGGGCTGGACATCGCGTCGGCGAAACCAGTCGCGGCACGCTGTTTCCGAGCCACGCGCACGACTTCCTCGAAGCCGCCGTGATCGCCGGCGCGGTGGCGGAACGCGACATCGAGCCGATCCAGCCCTTGACGCGACCGCTCGACGTGCTGGCGCAATTGCTGGTTTCCGCCACCGCGTCGGAGACGTGGGAAGTGGACCGCCTGTACCACGTGCTGGCTCGGTCGGCCCCTTTCGCGGAGCTCCCCCGCGAGCACTTCGACCTCGTTGTCGAGATGCTGGCCGGACGCTATGCCGGCACCCGGGTGCGTGACCTCAGGCCACGTCTTGCCTACGACCGCATCGCTGGCACCGTCAGCGCGCGCAAGGGCGCCGTGTTCGCCCTCTACACCTCGGGCGGCACGATCCCGGATCGTGGCTACTTCACCCTCCGCCACGCCGACACGGGCGCCAGCATCGGGGAGCTCGACGAGGAGTTCGTGTGGGAGGCGAGCGTTGGCGACACTTTCACCCTCGGCACGCAGAACTGGCGCGTGCAGCGCATCACCCACAACGACGTATTGGTGCAAACGGCGCCGAGCAACGCCACCGCACCTCCGTTCTGGCGCGCGGAAGCCTTCAATCGCAGCCATCACTTCTCCGCCCGCATCGGCGCTTTCCTCGCCCACGCCAACGAACTCCTCGAGCAGAAGCGCGAAAGCGAGTTCACTCACGAACTGACGACGGGTCTTGCCTTCGACGAGGTGGCGGCGGAGGAACTCACCGGCTTCCTCACGCGACAGCGGGAAGTGACCGAGTGCGATTTGCCGCACGCGGATCACATCCTGGTCGAGCACATCCGGACGGCGCCGGGGGGCTACCAAGGGCCGGACCGCGAGCAGCAGATGGTGCTGCACACCTTCTGGGGCGGGCGCGTGAACCGGCCCTATGCGCTGGCGCTGGAGGCGGCCTTGAGCGATCGGCTGCCGGGCGTGCCGGACATCCACGCCGACAACAATGCCATCGCCGTGCAGCTCAAGGAGGCGATTGACCCCGGCGAGTTGCTGTCGCTGGTGATGCCGGCGAACTTCGAGGCGCTGTTGCGCGCCTCGCTGGAATCGTCCGGGTTCTTCGGTGCCCGCTTTCGCGAATGCGCGGGCAGGGCGCTGCTTCTGACGCGCCGGAACTTTCGCCACCGGATGCCGCTGTGGGTGTCGCGCCAGCAGGCGAAGAAGCTGATGAGCGCCGTGAAGCCGCTGTCCGACTTTCCGATCCTGCTCGAAACGTGGCGCACGTGCCTGGGCGACGAGTTCGACATGGCCGCGGCGACGGAAATCGTCGCGCGCATTCATGCCGGCGAGGTGGATTGGTCGCTGGCGACCGTAAACGTGCCGAGCCCGTTCGCAGCCAATCTCGCCTTCGGTCAGGTGAACCGCTACATGTACGCGGACGACACGCCCGAGCGGGAGCCGGCGTCGGGGGCGTCGTCGCTGTCGGACGAGCTGATTCGGCAGGCGGTGTTCGATGCCTCGCTGCGGCCCAGCATCTCTGCGGAAGTCGTGGCGGAATTCGAGGCGAGGGCCCAGCGCACGAAGCCTGGGTATGTCCCGTCAGGCGAGGGCGAGCTCGCGGAGTGGACGAAGGAACGCGTCGCGATTCCCGTTGCGGGTTGGTTCGAAGACACGCCTGTGCCGGAGCAGGTGAAGCGCGTCGCGGCTGCGGATGGGCGCGCCTGGCTGGTGCATCGTGAAGTCACGCTCGGCGAGGCGCCATTGCGGCAGGCTGGGGAGATGCTGCAGTTCTATGGCCCTCGTTCTGCTGCGGAGCTTGCGGCGTTGCTTCCGTTCGATGATGCCAGGGCACTCGTCGATGCATTGCTGGCCGAGGACACCCTCGTTGCCGGCAAGCTCGTCGCGGAGCGCGACGAGACGGTCATTTGCGATGCGGAGAATCTGGAGACACTGATCCGCTTCCAGCGCGCGGCGCGGCGACCTGCCTTTGAACCGCGTCCGGCGTCGATGCTTGCGCCGTTCCTGGCGCGGTGGCACGGACTCTGCGGCGCTCTTGGGGAGGGCGAGGAGGCCGTGCTCGACGCCACCGACCGCCTGCGCGGCTATGCGGCGCCGGTGGCGTTTTGGGGCATGGAAGCCTGGCGCCCGCGCATCTGTGGCGGCATCGCCGATGTGGACGCCTGTGCGGCGGATGGGCTCTGCTGGCGGGGCCTCGGCAACGAGAGCATCGCACCGAGCTTCCAGGGCGACGAGCTTCTGTTCGCAGGCGTCACGGATCCAGGCGACGACGAACACGAAGAGGTCGTTGCCCTGTTCCGCGATCCGCGAGCCCGCTACACCTTCCACCAATTGCTGGATGATTCCGGTTCCGACTCCGCGACATTCAACGCCGCGTTCTGGCAGGCGGTGTGGGCGGGGCGGATTGCTTCGGATGGGCTGAGCCCGCTCATTGCCGGTCTCGCACGGCGGTTCGCGCTGCCCGAGTCGCAGGGGCAGCCGTTGCCGGCCGGCGAGGCGACGGCTGGTGCAACCGGCAGAGTCGCGCTGCGACGCGCCGGGATGCGCAGCCGGATGCGTGCCCGCGCCACGGCCATCGGTTGGCCCGGCACTTGGCATCGGGTGCAGCGCGGCGAGCCCACCGACAGTGCGCTCGATCGACTCGATGCCGCCCGTGAACGCGCCCGGGCGTTGCTCGACCGCTACGGCGTGCTCACCCGCGAACAGGCGAACCGCGAGGGCGGCGTGTTTGCGTGGCGCATGGTGTTCCCTGCCTTGCGCTTGATGGAACTCGGCGGCGAAGTGGTGGCAGGGCTTTTCTTCGCCGGCTTGTCGGGCCCGCAGTTCGCCCTGCCGGCGGCGCTGCGGCACTTGGAGCGCCTGCAAATGGAGGGTGCAACCTTTTGGATCAACGCGTTGGATCCCGTGAGCCCGAGCGGCCTCGGCCTGGCGGAAGCCGGCAACCCCCAGCGCCGCGCGTCGAATCATCTGGGCTATCTCGACGGCAAACTCGCAATCGTGTCCGAGACGAACGCCCGCCGCCTGCAGATTTACCTCGAACCCGACGACCCTGGACTCGACGCCCTGCTGCCCAATCTGGACGCCTTGGCCCGCCACCGCCGCCGCCTGGCCATCGACACCATCAACGACACCCCAACCCGCCTCAGCCCGTACCTCCCAGCCTTGTCGCGTCACCTGACCGCCGTGTCGGACCATCGCGGCGTGTACTTTCAACCAAAGCACTGACGATTGCTGGATGGCCCTTTGGCGCCCGGGCGTCCCGCCCTACGCATGGAGCAAATCAGCCCAGGCCGTCCCACCACCGAAGTCGAACTTCGCCGAGACGGCCAAGTCCGGCAGGCTGCTAGTGTACTGTCTCTGAAATGCCTGTACATATTGTGCGGCGCAGGCGCCTGGCGCGATGCTCGGCAACTAAAGAGTGTAATTTTCCGTGGAAACAAACATTTACTAACGCCTCCGGTTCTCTTGGTTGGGCCATGTGAGCATGTGATTTAGGCAAAACGTATTTGAGAGTCGGTACACTAGCCCCGGATCCCTCACGAATGCCCTACTGCGGGCGCCGAACGCTGTGTCCTGCAGCCCGCATGGCTGTAGGAGATCCGCCCGCCGTCTGCAAGCCATTTGCCGTATCGCGCCCGATCCGGTCCGGGCCATCATTTTGGACGAGCCGGAGCGGACACAGCCATGGCGCGCAGCCACGACCAGAACTTCAAGAACCTCATCCTCGACTATCCCCGCGACGCGCTGGCCTTCTTTGCCGCCGAGGAGGCGCCGGCGCCGGAGGACGACGTTCGCGTTACCGCGTTGCGCCAGGAACAGCTCAAGGAGCGCCTCGGGGACCGCTTCCGCGAACTCGACGCGCCGCTGCTGGTGCAGTGGACCGACGGCCGTCGCGAGGCAGTGCTGTTCGTTGTCGAGGAGGAAACGGAACCGCGGCGGTTTTCGCCGTATCGCTTGGCGCACTACTGCCTGGACCTGGCGCAGATGTTCGAGACGGACCGCGTGGTGCCCGTGACAATCTTCCTGCGCGGCGTCGGCGCGGCGCCAGCGTCGCTCGCGCTCGGCACCGAACGGAGCACCTATCTGGCGTTCCGCTACGTCGCCTTCCGGCTCGCCGAGACGCCCTACGAGGACTGGCGCGCCAGCCGAAATGTCGTGGCACTCGTCAACCTGCCCAACATGCGCGTCCCGACGGAGCGTCGGGTGGACGCGTACGCCGACGCGGTTCGGGGCCTTGCTGCGCTGGAAACGGACGCCGACCGGAGGGCAAAATACATGGAGTTCATCGACGCCTATGCCGGCCTCGACGAGCACGAGTACCGGCGCTACGAACGCGACTACCCGGAGGAGAGCAGGGCTATGGCAGGGGTCATCCAGAGAGCCCGCGACGAAGGCAGACAGGAAGGCAGGCAGGAAGGCCTGGATCAAGGCATGGCCCGGGGAACCCGCCAAGGCCGCGTTGAGGGCGAGCGCGCGCTCCTCGAACGGCTGCTGCAGCGTAGGTTCGGACTCCTGTCTCCGGGAGTCGCCGAGCGCCTGCGTCGGGCATCCGCCGGCGATCTCGAGACCTGGGCCGACCAGGTCCTCGACGCCAACACGCTCGACGACGTGTTCCGGGCAAGCCGCCGAAAGCCAGCGCCGTAGAAGCGCCGCTGGCCTTTGTCACTTCCCCTCGCTGTGAATGACCTTCTCGAGGGCGGGACGCCTTCGCATGGTCAAAACACCCAACACGTTGATGCGCCCCAGCTTCGGATTCTGCGTCGGCACAGCGCCACGCGAGCAAGGCAGCGTCCATTCCGTGCATGATCGGTTGCTGTGTCTTGGACCCCAGCGGTTCGCGACGCCAGCGCCAGTCGCGATGCCAAGCATCCGCACGTCGCGGGCCGGATCGCGGGCTCTAGTGTACTGTCTCTGAAATGCCTATACATATTGTGCGGTGCAGGCACCTGGCGCGATGCTCGGCAACTAAAGAGTGTAATTTTCCGTGGAGACAAACATTTACGAACGCCTCCGGTTCTCTTGGTTGGGGGGCCATGTGAGCATGTGATTTAGGTCAACGTATTTGAGAGTCGGTACACTAGGACGGCTTGGGTTGGGGCAAGAAGCGTTGTCCGAAGGCAACGGTTCTTGTGGCGCTAGACAAATTCGAAGTGAGACGCTATCGGGCCGTCGCATAGCGCTCCGCTAGCGCTCGTTCCAGCTCTGGCACAAAGTCGGGCGAGCGGCTGTCGAGTTCGCGCACGAGTTCGGCGAGATGCTCGTTGTCCTCGCGTCCCTGCCAGGTCTTCAGATAATCCCCTCTCTGATAGCCGTGGCGCTGCCGGAAGGCGTTGAGGGTGTTCTTGCCGACGTAGGTTTCGTAGAGCTCGTCGAACGTCAGGGGCAGGGCGTTCATCAAGGCCACGAACGCCCCCACATCGAAGTCTTGCCCCGCGAGGCTGGCCTCGGCCATGGCCTCCACCGCCTGTCGAAAGTCCACCTCTGTCGGCTTGTCGCAACCTTCGGCGAACTGCGCCGCCAGGGCGTCGTCGACGGCGTCCTTGCGCATGAGTTCGGACAGGCCGAAGTGCCAGATGTCGACGATCTCGAGGCGCACCTGATCGAGGTCTGCCTCCTGCTGCTTCCACCACTTCCAGCCGAAGTGGTCGAGAAGCTCGGCGCACTCCACCCAAACGGCGCGGTAGTAGGCGTGGCCCTGCTCGCGCCAGCGGGGATGGACGAGGAGGTTGTGCTGCTCCTGCAAGGCGGCCATCTCGCCGATGCGGCGGGCCATCTCTTCCTGTCGAGCGGCCACTTGCGTCACGGCGCGTGGGTGACGACGCCCTTGATGTAGCCGTCCACCTTGCCGGTGGTCACCTCGGTCATGAAGTCGGGATAGTCCGTGATGGGCACGACATGGGTCACCAGGGGTTCCAGCCGGATGATGCCCTTCCCGAGCAGGCGGATGGCGGGTGGGAACGGGTCGCGCACCTGCGCTCCGGGCGAGGAGTTGACCACTGTGATCGCCTTGCCGTGCCAGATGCTGGGGTTGAAACTGGCGGTTTCGCCCTTGATCCAGCCGAAGAGGTTGACGCGGCCGGCGCGGCGCACGATGTCGGTGGCGAGATCAAGGCCCGATTGCGCGCCGCTGGTGTCCACCACCACGTCGATGCCGCGCCCGGCAAGGTCGGCCCTCACCTCGTCGAAGCCGGCCGATGCGACGTTGTGCGTCTCGGTGGCGCCGAGTTCGCCCGCCAGCTCGAGGCGAGCGTCGTCGACGTCGAGGGCGATGAGCTGGTCGGCGCCGAAGCCGGCGAGGCCCTGCAGCATCATCAGCCCCATGAAGCCGCAACCCACCATCGCCAGCCGTTCTCCGGCGCGCAAGCCGCAGAGATCCATGCCGGTGACGACGCAGGACACGGGTTCGACGATCCAGTGATGATCCGGGAGCGAGGAGTCCGGGATCGGATACACCCGGCTCGCCGGGGCGTTGCGCAGTCGGGCGAAGCCGCCGCCAGCGACCCGCTGGCCCACCTCGAAGCCACTGACGCCAGGGCCGACTTGGGCCACGTAGCCGACGCCCTCGTGTCCGGGCGGTGCGGCGTAGGCGGAGTCGCCGCCAGCGCGGAAGGTCTGCAAGTCCCAGGAACAGATGCCGCAAGCCGCCACCTCGATCTGCACCTCGCCGGGCCCCGGCTCGCCCACGTCCACGTCCACAAGCTCGGCGCCGCCGCCTTCGGTGTAGCGGATGTTCGTGACTTTCACGTGGATTCCCCCTGAGGTCGTTGATGTTGGGCGTGGCTTGCCTTGCGTCCGGACCGGCAATCGTAGTCTGCTGTGGCGGTTCAGATCACGGCCGGTCTTGGTGGCGTGCCACGGCCACAATTGCCGTAACCTTACAACTCAAGCCCACTGTAACCCTACAAAGAGTAAGGAGGCCACAGGAATGACACCCAAAGCCGACTCCGTCAGCGCCCGCACGGGCATTTCCTGGTTGCTGTGCCTCCCTCTGCTCGCCGGAGCGCTGGCGGCGCCGGCGGCGGACGCCGCCAGCGCGACGGCGTCCTTCGCGTCGGCGTCGCAGGAGGTGCGCGAGGGATCGGGCACGGTTGACGTGAAGGTGAGCTGAGCGCGTCGCCGGCCCCGGCCTCCGACCTCACGCTCGCCTACACGATTGCCGGCACGGCAACGGCCGGCGTGGACTACAAGACGCTCTCGGGCACGGTGACCGTGCCGGCGGGCGCGACGACGGCGACCATCCCGGTGACGGTCGTCGACGACGGTGCGCAGGAGCGCGCCGAGTCGGTCGTCCTGACGCTCGCGGCGGTCACAGTGGAACCGGCGCTGTTGCGTAAGGTACGCGCGCGTGCGGCGAGGACCCATCGCAGCCAGGCGCACGTGGACCGCTGGCGGCGGGTTCTGGTGGCGTTCGGCGTGGAGACCTATCCGGGTCTCGCGCCGATGACGGCGGCGGAGGCGAAGGCGAACGCGAAGAGGTACAGCAGCCCGCTGTGGCCGCGAATCGCCACGGCGCTGGCGGCGGAGGTGGGCAGTCCCGGCACGCACATCCTGACCATTGCCGACGACGACCTGCCGGTGCTGTCGGTGGCCGATGCGGAGGGGGCGGAGCGCAATGATGGAACGTCGGTGGTACGTTTCACGGTGCGGCTGTCGTCGCCGTTGGTGGACACGGTGTGGGTGCATGTGGCGACGCGGGACTCGACGCCGGTGTCGGCGACGGCGGGCAAGGACTACTTTCCGGAGGACTACGAGCTTGGACTCACACCCGGACAGACGGAGTTCCTCGTGCCCGTGGTGGTGTTCGACGACAGTCACGACGAGGGTGCCGAGACGTTCGAGCTGGTGCTGGCGCCCGGTTGGACGATTGGCGGGGTGACGATCGGCGACGGGGTCGCGGTGGGGACGATCACGAACGACGACCCGATGCCGGCGGCGTGGCTGGCGCGGTTCGGGCGCGGGGTTGCGGAGCAGGCGCTGGAGGGCGTCTCGGACCGCCTGGACGCGCCGCGCGGCGTGCACGGGCTGCGGGGCACGGTCGCGGGCGTGCCGCTCGGCTTCGGCGCGCCGGGCGGGGCTGCGCGCCATGCGGCGCATCCGGGCCTCGGCGCCGCGCCGGTCGCCGTGCCGGGCGCCGTGCCGGGGGAGTTTGCCGGCGGTGCATCGATGGCGGCCACCGTCGCGACCGGCACCGGCCGGTCGCCTTCGGGCGGTCGCCTCTCGTGGGGCGGCGCCGAGGACGCCGGCGGCGGCACGCTGGGTCTGTGGGGGCGGGCGTCGCGGTCGCGCTTCGACGGCCGCGACGGCGCGCTGGCGCTGGACGGCGAGACGGCGACGACGCTGCTGGGGGCGGACTACGCCCGGGGCCGCTGGCTGGCCGGGGTGGCGCTGGCGCGGAGCCGGGGCGAGGGCGCGTACCGCGCCGCCGGGGCGGCGGCCGGGGACTGCGCCGGGGGCGTCGCGGAGCGCGGCGCCTGCATCGCCGCGGCCGGCGGCATCCACGCGGCCGCCACGTCGTGGCGCATGGCGGCGGCGGGCCTGCGCGGGGACCTGCTCGGCGGCGGCGCGGGGCCGGCGCTGGCGGTGGTCTCGGACGCGCTGTGGACGCGCGCCGCGTCGGCGTCGGCGCGGGGGCTGGCGGCGTCGGACTCGGGCGCGAGCCGCCTGCGGCTGGGTCTGGAGGGTCGCTGGGAGCTGCCGGTTCCCGGCGGCGGGCGCCTGACGCCGAGCCTGGAGGCGGGCGCGCGGCGCGACGGCGGCGACGCCGAGACCGGTTTCGGCGTCGAGCTCGGCGGCGGCCTGGCCTGGCGGCAGCCGTCGCTGGGGATCGCCCTGGACCTGTCGGGGCGGACGCTGGTGTCGCACGAGGACGGCGCCGCGGCGGAGCGGGGCCTGTCGGCGTCGCTCGCCTACGACCCGACGCCGGCCTCGGCGCGGGGCCTGTCGCTGTCGCTGCGCCAGCACCGGGGCGGCCAGGCCGCCGGCGGGCTCGACGCGCTGTTCGCGGGCGACCCGCTGGCGCGGCGGCTCGAGGGCGGCCGAGACGCCGGCGCGGGGCGCTGGACGATGGAGGCGGGCTGGGGCCTGGCCGCCTTCGGCGGGCGCTTCGTCGGCACGCCGCATGTCGGCCTTGGCGGCTCGGCCTTCGGCCGCGACCTCAGCGTCGGCTGGCGGCTCGCGCCCGAGGCCGCCGCCGCGCCCGACCTGACCCTCGGACTGACGGCAGCCCGCCGCGAAGGCAACGCGGACGCGCCCGAGCACGGCGTCGCGATAGAGATGTCGGTGCGCTGGTGAGCCGGTCGCCGCGTGCGGCCACGGCCCGGCGGCGGCGCCGGGCCGATCTCGCAAGGCCCGAACACCATGCGCAGCCTCGGAGGGGTCGAGGCGTGGCATGGTGTTTCGTGCCTGCGGAGGGTCGAGCATCTGTCTGGGATTGCGGCTGAGTCCCCGTCGCATGGCGGGGGGATGCACTGGTTCGGACTCGACCTGTTCTTTCCGCTGCACTCCGCAGACCACCCATTCGCCTGGGTGACGCGCCGCGTCCCCTCCGAGGAACTTGTGGCTTCCCGAGTCCACAAGGGGGAGTCGAGCAGGCCGCACGGCTTCTTCGGCGGGGGGTAGCCGCTCCCCACCACTGCAATCAGAGGACCCCCAAGGACGCGACAGATCGCCGGGATTGAATTTTTCGCTCCATGGCCCCAAATTGCACCCATTGGACACGGAACGAGGCTCCACTCTTCCATGCATAATCTGCCGTTGCTCCCGCTCAAGGATGTCGTGGTCTTCCCGGAGATCATCCAGGCGCTCGCCGTTGGGCGAGCGGCGTCGCTGGGTGCCGTGAAGGCTGCCATCGAGGCGAACCGGGAGATCGTCACCGTGCTGCAGAAGGATGCCGGCAAGGAGCAGCCGGCGCGCGACGACCTCAACGACATCGGCGTCGTTTCACGCATCACGCGCGTCGAGAAGCGCGAGGGCGGTGCCCAGGTGATCGTGCAGGGCGTGCGGCGGGTGCGCCTGCATGGCCTCACGGAGCTTTCCGACCACCTGGCGGTGACGGTCGAGGACCTGCCCGTGGTGACCATGCCCGAGGACGGCGAGGAACGCGCCCGCGCCCAGGCCTTGCAGCGCGCCAACCTTGAACTCGCGCACGAGATTGCCGCCGTGCTGTCGCCGCAGAACGCCGAGCAGCTCTACGAGCAGACGGTGGGCGCCATCGACGACCCGGTGACGCAGATGTACCGCGTCGCCTCCATCGCCCGGCATCTGGAGAACGAGGAAACCCAGGATATCCTGGGCCTCGACACCGCCCCCGCCCTGTTCGAGCGCATGAACGAGGTGCTGCGGCATGAGCTCAGCGTCACGCAGATGCAGCGCGACATTCAGTCGCAGGCGCAGGAGGGCATGGAGCAGCAGCAGCGCGAGCACATGCTGCGGCAGCAGAAGCGTGCCATCGAGCAGGCCCTCGGCGAGGACGACGGCGACGACGAGATCAGCGAGCTCAAGGAGCAGCTCAAGAACGCCAAGCTGCCGGACGACGTGCGCAAGGAAGTGGACCGGGATCTGCGCCGGTTGCAGAAGATGTCGCCGAATGCGGCGGACTATCAGGTCGCGCGCAGCTATCTCGAACTGGTGGCGGAACTGCCGTGGAATGTCGTCACGGAAGACACCTTGGACCTCGACCACGCCCAGGGCGTGCTCGACGAAGACCACTACAGTCTGGAGGACATCAAGGAGCGGATTCTCGAGTCTCTGGCGGTGCTGCAGCTCAACCCAGAGGCGAAGGCATCGATCCTCTGCTTCGTGGGCCCGCCCGGCGTCGGCAAGACCTCCCTCGGCCAGTCCATCGCCCGCGCCATGGGGCGCAAGTTCGAGCGCATGAGCCTTGGCGGCCTGCACGACGAGGCGGAGTTGCGCGGCCACCGCCGCACCTATGTCGGGGCGATGCCAGGGCGCATCCTGCAAGGGGTGCGACGAGCCGGGGTGCGCAATCCGGTGCTGATGCTCGACGAGCTCGACAAGCTCGGCCGCGACTTCCGGGGCGACCCGGCGGCGGCGCTGATGGAGATTCTGGACCCGGCGCAGAACAAGGAATTCCGTGACAACTACCTGAACCTGCCGTTTGATCTCTCGAAGGTGTATTTCATCACCACGGGCAACGCCCTCGACGGCATTCCGAGGCCGCTGCTCGACCGCATGGAGGTGCTGCAGCTCACCGGCTACAGCGAGATGGAGAAGCTCACCATCGCCCGACGCTACCTGATTCCGCGCCAGCGCGACAATGCCGGACTTTCCGAAGAACAGATCGAGTTCACGGACGAGGCGCTGCGCCACATCATTCGCCATCACACCCGTGAGGCCGGGGTGCGGGAACTCGAGCGCACCATCGGCCGGGTGGCGCGCAAGCGGGCGCGGCAGATCGTCCAGGCTACGGGAGAGGCGACCCAGATCGGTCAGGACGAACTGATCGAGCTGCTCGGGCCGGACCGCTTCAAGTCCGAGAAGGGGCGCGAGAATCTGGGCTGCGGCGTGGCGCCGGGGTTGGCATGGACGGAGGCCGGCGGCGACGTGCTCTATGTCGAGGCGACGCTGACGCAGAAGGACGAGAAGGTCACCATCACCGGGCAGCTTGGCGACGTGATGCGGGAATCGGTGCAGGCGGCGCGCTCCTACATCTGGTCGGCGGCGGAGTCGCTCAACATCGACCGCAACCGCATCGAGGGGAACGGCATCCACGTGCACGTGCCTGCCGGCGCCGTGCCGAAGGACGGGCCGAGTGCCGGAATCACGATGGCCACGGCGCTCGCATCCCTCTACAGCGACAAGGTGGTGCGCGACGACATCGCCATGACCGGGGAGCTCACGCTGTCTGGCCTCGTGCTGCCGGTGGGCGGCGTTCGCGAGAAGGTGCTGGCAGCGCATCGGTCCGGGATCCGCCACGTCATCCTGCCCCGCGACAACGAATCTGAGTTCGCCAAGCTCCCGGACCTCGTCAAGGAAGAGATGGAGGTGTCTCTCGTCGATCGGCTCGAGGACGCCGTCCGGATCGCGATTCCGGGTTTGTAGGGCCTCGTCTGATCCGAGGCGGGATCAAGCCTCTCGCGCCGGCTCCACGCCTCGGGCCGGCAGGTCCAGTTCCATCGAAGCCCCACCCAGGTCGCTCGTGCCGATGGCGAAGCGGCCTTGGTAGATGGAGGTGAGTTCCGCCACCACCGCGAGACCAATGCCGTGCCCTGACGCGGCGGTGTCCGCGCGGGCGCCGCGTTCGAGGACGTTGCGGCGTTCGGAAGGGGAGATGCCGGGGCCGTCGTCGTCGATGCGAATCTCCACCACATCGCCGACCCTGCGCACCCGCACGCGCACCCGCGAGCGGGTGTATTTGTAGGCGTTCTCCATCAGGTTGCCGAGCATCTCCATCAGGTCTCCTTCGTCCACCTGCACTCGCGCTTCGGCGGCGTCAATGGCAACCTCGACGCGCTTGTCCGGCCAGGCTCGATCCAGCGCCCGCGCCAGGCGCCAGGCGGCAGGCGCAAGTGCAATGGCGACGCCGGGTGCGCCCTGGCTTGCGGCGGCGCGGGAGAGTTGGTGCGAGACCGCGGCGTCCATGCGGCTCACCTGTTCGTCGAGCACCTCGCGGTCGGTGGCGTCAAGATCGCGGAAGGCGTTGCGCAGCACCGCCAGCGGCGTCTTGAGGCCGTGGGCGAGGTCGTCCATGGCGCGGCGATAGCGATCGCGACTGGCGCGTTCGTGTTCGACGAAACGGTTCAGGTTGCGTGCCAGCGGCGCAAGCTCCGGCGGGTAGTCGTCACCGATTCCTTCACTTGCGGCCTCGCTGGCGCGTTCGAGGCCGCGCACCCTCTCGGCCATGACGCGAACCGGGCGCAGCCCCCAGCGCAAGGCGGCGAGCTGGATCATCGCGAAGGCCAACGCAACCCCGCCGAAGGCGAACGCCAGCCGGGTGCGGAAAGCGCGCATCTGGTTGCCAAACTTGCCGCTCGCATCGACGATCCACAGCGTCATCTGCATGTCGTCCATCGACTCCCAGATTACGGTGTAGCCGAGAACGAGACGTTCTTCGTCGCCTTCGCCGGCAGCCGTTGCGCCCGCTTGCGCCGGTTCGACCAGGGCGAGGGCAGATTCGCCGGGTGCGGGTGTGGCCGGGATGCGCTCCCATTCGAGCCCTGCGAGGTGCAGGTAGGGCGAACGCCACAGAAACTGGCCGTCGACGCTGCGCACGAAGCCATGCAAACCCTCGCCGGGTCGACTCAGGCGCGGATCGGCCGGGGCGGCGAAGCTCAGGCGATGGTCGGTTTCCTCCGTTGCCCCGCTCAGGAGCGCGTGTGCCACCGTGTGCAGTTCGTCCTCGGCGCGCTCCAGCAGGGCACTGCGGAACTGCGTGTCGAGCAACCAGCCCACCGCACCGAGAAAGCCGCCGAGCACAAGGAGCGTGACCGCGGTGAGCCGGGCGTGCAGGCTTGGGCGGCAGGGGAGCGGCACGCCTACTCGTGCGCCGCCTGGAAGCGATAGCCTTGGCCGCGCACGGTGCGGATGGGCCGCCGCGTGCCGTCCGGATCGATCTTGCGCCGCAGCCTGCCGACGAGCACCTCGACGACGTTGCTGTCGCGGTCGTGGTCCTGGTCGTAGAGCCGTTCGGTGAGGTCGGCCCGGGACAGCACCCGGCCGGCGTTGAGCATGAAGTATTCGAGCAGGCGATATTCGTAGGTGGTGAGGTCCACTGCGACGCCGTGCGCCGCAACGCTGCGGGTGCGGGTGTCCAGCTCCACGCCGCCGTGGCGCAGCGCCGGCGAGGCGTAGCCGGAGGCTCGCCGCATCAGCGCGTTCAGGCGAGCCAGGAGCTCCTCCATGTGGAACGGCTTGGTGAGGTAGTCGTCGGCGCCGGCTTCGAGTCCAGCCACCTTGTCGCGCCAGCCGCCGCGCGCGGTGAGGATCAGCACCGGCGTCGAGACCTCTTCCCGACGCAGGGTGGCGATCAGGTCGATGCCGTCGAGCTTGGGAAGGCCGAGGTCCACGATCGCCACGTCGTATTGGAACTCGCGACCGTGGTAGAGCCCCTCCTCGCCGTCCGACGCCATGTCCACGGCGTGTTGCTCGTCGCGCAGATACCTGTCGATCTGCGCCGCAAGCAGCATTTCGTCCTCGACCAGCAGCACCCGCATGGCGTCACTCCCGCAACATGCGACCCTGGGCATCGACGAAGAGGCTCTTCACGCGCCCGTCCACGTCGATGCGGATGCGGTAGCCAGGCGCCGGCCGGCGCACGGACTTTGCCGACACCAACCGCCCGCCGTGGGCTTGGCGAACGATGGCCACGGCGTCCTCCAGCGTGACCCGCTCGGCCTTGACGATGCTCTCGGTGGCGGGCTTCTCCGGAGGGGCGAGGGCCTTCGCATTCTCCCTGGCCCGGAGCTGCGTGGGCCGGTCCTTGTCCTCTTTGGCGACGAACCCTTGCGCGGCGCCGGAGGCTGGGAGGGCCAGCAAGGCGGCGGCGAGCAGGGCGGCGACGGTGTGCTTCACTCCGGCAAGGGCAGACCCGTCGCGTGGCGCCGTCTGCCGCTCCGTGCGTCCACCGATCTGCGGGCGTCGTCGCTTGCGCTCGACCATGGCGCCATCCCCCCGGGCGGCCCTTGATGCCTTCGAGTCTGCTGATTTGCGTTGGCGGCGGCAAGGGTGGCCTCCAAGGACTCAGATTGGCGCCACCCGAACCCGAACGCGCACGCTGTCGCCGGGGTCTCGGCTCATGCGGGCGGTGTGGGTGCGGCCGCCGTAGCGGTAGGTCACGTCGTAGCCGACGACCTCCTCTTCGAGGGAGATGTCCTCAACCGTGCGGCAGACTTCGCGGCGCTCCCAGGCATGCCCCCGGCGGCCGTGGCTGCGGTCCCGCGCGCGGGCAATGTCCGCACCGATGCTGCCGCCGAGCGCCGCACCGACGACGGCGCCGACCTGCTTGTTGCGCTTGTTGTGGCCAACCGCGTTGCCGATTGCGCCACCGATCACGGCGCCGACGATGGGTGCCGTGTTCGAGCGCGTGTTCGGACGCTGCTCGGCGCGTGTCGGCGCGCGCTCGAGCCGGCACTCCTCGCGCGGGGTGACGTGGCGCACATGCTCGCGCACGGGTTCCACATCGACGACTTCTGCCTCGTCATGGACGGTTCCTGCCAGCACGGGCGTGGCGATGGCTATTGCTGCGGCGATGACTCCGGCGTGAATCTTCATTGCGCTCTCCCTGTGGATCCGGTTTGGAACATGCCGCAAAGCCTGCAACGCCGCTGCTGAACGGAAGCTGAACGATGGGTGTGGTGCGCTCTCGGTTGCCGGCGCGGCCTCGGCGCGGAACGGGCCTCATGGCGGCCAAAGTGCCCCGACAGTTCCCCTAACGAAACGTCAGATTGGCGACCTTGTGATGCTGGTCCAGCGCCACCACCACCCCGGCTCGGTAGGGAAGGTCGCCCATCATGGCGAGGGTGACGCGGTCGTAGTGCTGCACGAAGCGGTCCACCTCCGCCGCCGCCATGCGCTGTTCCGGCGGTCGTTCCTCCTCCTGCTGCAGGCGCCAGCGCCGCACCGCCGCCATGTCGGGGGCTTGCAGATAGACGAGAGATTCGAGCCCCTTGAAGAGATCCGCATAGGCGCCGCCGAGCGCGTCGTTGATGTAGGTGCGCCATGCGGAGTCGGGGTCCCGCTCGCGTTCGAGGCTGTTGACCGGCTTGGCGAGCAGCTTGGGCCGCGACGGGCGCGCGCCCACGCACCAGCCTTCGAGCACGACGATGTCCATGTGTCCGACCAAGGTGCGCATTCCCGTGCGGTCGTCCCGCCCCTTGTCGAACGTCGGCGCGGCCACCTCGCGGGCGTATGGAAGCGCGTCGAGCACAGAGCGACAAAGCGTGACGTCGTGGGTGCCCGGCGGCCCCCTCGTCGCCAGCAGTGGATGCACCTGCCGGGCGAGGGCGAGCCGCTCCGCCTGCGGCAGGCAGAAGTCGTCGATGCTGAGCACACAGATGCGCAGGCCCGAAAGCTCGCCAGCCTGCATCAGCAGCCGACCCAAGGTGGATTTGCCCGCACCCTGGCCGCCGCCGATGCCGACATATTGCACGCCTTGGTCGTACCAGCGATCGAGCAGCAGCGCCGCCAGTTGCCGATAGTCCTCCGGCGCCTTCGGGTCCAGCGCCCGCCAGGTCGAGCGCGCCTCCACCGAAGGCGTGATCCCGGCGAGCCGTGCCAGTCGCATGGGATCGTCTCGGGTCACGCAGTGGCCTTGCGGACGGCGGCTTGCCACTCGTCGAGCCAGGCCGCGCGTTGGTTCGGAGTCGTTTGCGGCGCAAAGTTGCGCAGGGACTGCGCGGCTTCGGGCAGCGCTTCGAGGTCGGAGAGCAACCCGGCGCCGAGCAGAGCCAGCCGTCCGGCCCCGGCCACGGTGGTCTCGATGTTCGCCGGCCGCTGCACCGCATGGTCCGTGATGTCGGCGAGGAATTGGCAGAACCAGTCGTTCGCCACCATGCCGCCATCGACGCGCAGGTCTTCGACTGCGACGCCTTCCGTCGCCATCGCGGACAGCAGATCGGCCACCTGGAAGGCAATGCCCTTGAGCGTGGCCGCGATGATCTGGTCGGGGCCGGTGTCGAGCGTGAGCCCCGTGACGAGACCGCGAGCGTCCGGATCCCAGTGCGGTGCGCCGAGGCCCGTAAACGCGGGCACCACCACCACACCGTCCGTGTCGCCGTCGATGCGCCTTGCCGCGTCCTCGGTCTCGGCAGCCGTGGCGATCAAGCCGAGCCGGTCCCGCAGCCACTTCACCGCGACACCGGCATTGAACACGCTGCCCTCGAGCGCATAGGCGTTGACGCCGTCGAGTCGGCTCGCCACGGTGGTGAGGAGCTTCGAGGTGGCGTGAACCGGCGTCGTTCCGGTGTGCGCGAGCAGGAAGCAGCCGGTGCCGAACGTGCACTTGGCGTGGCCGGCACGCACACAGGCCTGACCGGCGAGGGAAGCCTGCTGATCGCCCGCCACGGCGCGAATGGGGATTGCCGCACCGAACCACTCGGGGTCGGCGACGCCGAAGTCGTCCACGGTGTCGGCCACGCCTGGCAGCAGGGCGCCGGGAATGTCGAGATAGTCGGTGAGGGGGCCGCTCCACTCGTGCCGGGCGAGGTCGTAGAGCATGGTGCGCGAGGCGTTGGTGGCGTCTGTCACATGGCAGCGGCCGCCCGTGAGGCGCCAGATGAGAAAGGTGTCCACTGTGCCGAAGCGCAGCTCGCCGGCGGCGCGGCGGCGCAAGTCGCCCGCGTCCAGCATTCGCGCCAGCTTGGTGGCGGAGAAGTAGGGGTCCACCACCAACCCGGTGGTGGCGCGAATCTCGGCCTCCATGCCGTCGGCGACGATGCGGCGACAGTGCTCGGCGGTGCGACGGTCCTGCCAGACGATGGCGGGGCATACGGCGCGACCGCTTTCGGCATCCCACAGCAAGGTGGTTTCGCGCTGATTGGCGATGCCGATGGCGTCGATGTCGCGCGCATCCACCCCGGCGTCGGCAATCGCTCCGCGACCGGCGGCGAGCGTGGTCCGCCAGATGGCTTCCGGGTCCTGCTCCACCCAGCCAGCCTGCGGATAGGCAGCGTCCAAGGCGTGCTGCGAACCGCCTACGGCACGACCGCGAGCATCGAACACCACGGCGCGCGAGCTCGATGTGCCTTGGTCGATGGCAAGCACATGCGCCATGCCGCACCAAACCCTCCACAACAGCCGCCGGACACTACCGTTCGCCACCCCTGCGTTCAAGCCATGGAAACCGAGGGCAATGTCTCACCTTGAATTTGCCTAGCAGCCTGTCGGACTTGGGCGCGGCAAGCGTGCGCGGAAGGGACTTGGCGCCCGTTTGAACGATGCCCCTTGCGGCTGTTCAGATGGGCCGATGGGGCGGAAACGGGGGTTGCATCCCGCCGTCGGTCGCCGATGGCGTCCGGAGGCCTCTTCCGACCCCTGCAGTGGCCGCCAGCACGCCGGAGTTCGCCCCCCATGGCCCCGTCAGGCCAACATCAGGTTGTGCAGGCGTCGGCAGTTGCAGGCCAGCCCCGCCGGCGCCATCGAGGCCGTCCACTCCAGCAGCGTCCGCCAGTTCAGCGTCACCCGCCCGCCGCCGGGACACAGCTGCCCCGCCGACCACAGTCCGCCCAGGAACACCGCGTGCAGCCAGCAGCCGCGCCGGCCCTCCCAGTCCCTGCGCGCCCGCTCGAACAGCGCACCGTCCACCTCGATCCCGGTGGCGTCGACGAACACCGGAACGCAGCCCCTCGTCTCCACCTCGCGCGCCACGACCAGCGGCGCCACCCGCTCGGCGAACCGCCGCGCCGCCTCCCACAGACCCTTGACGTCGACCGGGCGCAGCCGCGACAGCCACTCGCCGGCACGGCGCGACTCCGGAACGCTGCGCAGCCCGAGCAGCGTCCGCACCACCGCGTCCGCGCGCAGCGCGTCGAGGTCCGACAGCGCGCCGTCGCCCCGCGCCAGGCTGGCGATCATCGCCCACAGCGTCTCCGCGTCCGTCGCGCCGCGGTTGCGCACCTTCACCCGCACCGCTTCGTCGAGCAGTTCGAACAGACCGTGCCGCCGCGCCGTCCGGGCGAGAATCGAGGAACCGCCGCAGGCGGTCAGGTTCAGGTCGGTGAAGTCCATGTCGACCTTCGGCGGGCGGATCTTCCGCTTGCGCAAGGTTCACCTCCGGGGTGTCCTTCCTTGACCTGCCCATTTTTCCATGTCCGCCTTGTGCGGCGGGCGTCGGCGGCAGATCACCCGAATCCTTATCAGGGAATCAGGGAGGGAGGGCGTCCCTCGGGGGGACGGCGCCAGACAACTGCACAAGCCAAAAGTGAGACACTACCGAACCGAGCGGTGCCCATCGAGGTGGTCCCGTCGGCAGAGTGCCTTCCCATATGTGCACGAAGGGCGCAAGTCCCTTGCTGGTGCGTGCGAGGGACGCGCCTTCGGCGCGTTGGGGAGGGCGAGACGCCTCCCTCCAGGGATGCTCCCTCCTGGGCAGGAGTGGGCCGTTCCGCATATCCACAGCTGTCCACCGCCAAGGCACGGGATTACCACCGATTGCCGGCTTGTATTGGATGCCAAACCGCAGTATGTTGGGGTTCCAAGGCCGAGGAGGCCCCATATGTTGTGTCCCGGCGAATTCGGGGCAGCATGGGCCGCGGTGGGGGGAGGGGCTGTCCTGCCGGGGGAATTCGTTGTTTCGTTCATCGGTTGGTGCCCATCGTTTTTTCATGGGATACTGTACGCATGGACAGCATCCCGACTAGATGGAGGTCCTTGAGGCAGCCCATGGAGTCCGACACCGGGTCCGGAATCACCGACGCCACCGCCCGAGCGGTGCGCCATCCCCCGCGCGATCTGTCGCCGGCCATCGCCGCCACCGCGCCGGGACAGCTTCGCGTCATCAAACGCAACGGCGCCGTCGTGATGTACGACGACGACAAGATCCAGATCGCTCTCACCAAGGCATTCCTCGCCGTCGAAGGCGGCACGGCGGCTGCTTCGTCGCGGATTCGGGAGTTGGTGGCGAGGCTATCCGGCGTCGTCACCGCCACCTTCCATCGCCGCCTGCCCTCGGGCGGCACCATCCACATCGAGGACATCCAAGACCAGGTGGAGCTCGCGCTGATGCGCTCCGGCCAACACAAGGTCGCCCGCGACTACGTGCTGTATCGCGAGGAGCGCGCCCGGGTGCGGGCGTCCAGGACCAAGGAGGACATCGCGCCGCTGCCCGAAATCCACTACACGGACACGGACGGCCGGCGCCGCCCACTGCCCCTGGCGCGCATTCGCACGCTTGCCGCCGAAGCCTGCGCCGGGCTCAATGACGTAACGCCCGGCCGCATCATCGAGGAGGCCCTCGCCAACATGTACGACGGCATTTCCGCCGCCGACGTGGCCGCCAGCCTCATCATGACGGCGCGCACGCTGGTGGAGGAGGAGCCGAACTACACCTACGCCGCCGCCCGGCTGCTGCTGGACCAGCTCCGCACCGAGGCGCTCGCCTTCCTGGACGTGCGCGAGCAGGCCACGCAGTCGGAGATGACGGAGGTCTATCCGCAGGCGCTGGCGGCGTTCGTGGACCGCGGCATCGAGCTCGAACTGCTCGCGCCGGAACTCAGGCGCTTCGACATCGAGCGGCTCGGCGCAGCGCTCAAGCCCGAGCGGGATCTCGAGTTCACCTATCTCGGCCTGCAAACGCTCTACGACCGCTACTTCATCCACTGGCAGGACACCCGCTTCGAGTTGCCGCAGGTGTTCTTCATGCGCGTGGCGATGGGGCTGGCGACACAGGAGGAGGCCCGTGAGGCCCGCGCCATCGAGTTCTACAACCTGCTTTCGTCCTTCAGCTATCTGTCTTCGACGCCAACGCTGTTCAACGCCGGCACGCTGCGATCGCAGCTCTCGTCGTGCTATCTGACCACGGTGTCCGATGACCTGGACGGCATCTACAGCGCCATCCGCGACAACGCCCTGCTGTCGAAGTGGGCCGGGGGCCTCGGCAACGACTGGACCCCGGTGCGAGCGCTCGGTGCCTACATCAAGGGCACCAATGGCAAGTCGCAAGGGGTGGTGCCGTTCCTGAAGGTGGTCAACGACACCGCCGTGGCGGTGAATCAGTGCTTTGCGCCCGACACCCGCATGCACACCGCCGACGGCGTCAAGGCGATTCGCGATGTCACCACAGACGACCTGGTGCTCGGCCGGCGGGGCGAGTACCGCCAGGTGCTGAAGACCATGACGTACAACCAGACCGACGCCATGGTGGAGGTGGACATCCAGCACGCCACGGCGCCGCTCTGCGTCACCGCCGGCCATCCGCTGTGGGCCATTCAGGGCGTGCCGAATGGGCAGTCGGTTGACCGCACGCTCGGCTGGATCGCCAGGGACGAGGTGCGGCCGGCGTGGGTGGAGGCTGGCGAGCTCCGCAAGGGCGACTATGTGGCGCAGGCGATCCCACAGGAGATCGTCCCCGCGGCCGGGCTCGACGACGACGCAGCACGCCTCTACGGCATCCTTCTCGGCGGCGGCCACTGTTCCGACGACGGCTCCGAATGGCGCGTCGGCGGCGACCCGGACGCCGGCCATCTCGCCTTCGTGCAGTTGTGTCTCGAAAGCCGAGGCGTGCATTTCTGGCTGACCGATGGCGACAGCCGCGAATGCCAGATGCACTGGTCCGCCGGCGTGGCTCTGGAGCGCGACGGCACCACCGGTCGCTACCCGGCGCAGGGGCGGCAGGGACTGCCGTTCGGCCGCGAGGATCTCTACGACGGCGATGGCAACAAGCGCATCGCCCGGCGTTTCTCGCACCTGCCGAAATCGCACACGCTGAGCCTGATCGAAGGCCTGCTTGAGACCCAGGGCGAGGTTCGCCGGGGCAAGGAGATCGTCTTCGCCAGTGCATCCGAGGCGCTGGCCGAGGGTGTGCGCTATCAGCTGCTGCGGCTCGGCGTTCCCACCGCCGGGGCGAGTCGCCCGCGCCATCCACGCCGGCTGGCACCGGGCGTGTCGTCACGGCTGAGTGGGGCAACGTGCCACGAGGTCCGCATCCCGGCGGTGCGGGCCATCGCCTGCCGGATGAACTGCCAGGCGCTGACCAAGCGCGACTGGGTGCCGCTCGGCAACTGGGTGTTCAGCCTCGTGCGCGGCGTCGGCGCCATGGCGCCGACGCCGTTCGTGTGCGATCTCGAGGTGGAGGGCGACGAGTCCTACATGACCACGGGCGCGCTGGCGCACAACGGCGGCAAGCGCAAGGGCGCCGTGTGCGCCTACATCGAGACGTGGCATCTCGACATCGAGGAGTTCCTCGAACTGCGCAAGAACACCGGCGACGACCGCCGCCGCACCCACGACATGAACACCGCCAACTGGGTGCCGGACCTGTTCATGAAGCGGGTGTTCGAGGATGGCGACTGGACCCTGTTCTCGCCCTCCGACGTGCCGAACCTGCACGACCTCTACGGCGCCGCCTTCGAGGCGCGCTACAGCGCCTACGAGAAGCTGGCGGCGGAAGGCAAGATCAGGCTGCACAAGAAGGTGCGCGCCCAGTCGCTGTGGCGCAAGATGCTCTCGATGCTGTTCGAGACGGGGCATCCCTGGCTCACCTTCAAGGACCCGTGCAACATCCGTTCGCCGCAGCAGCACACCGGTGTCGTGCATTCCTCCAACCTGTGTACGGAGATCACCCTCAACACCTCCGCCGACGAGATCGCCGTGTGCAATCTGGGCTCGGTGAATCTGGCCCGGCACATCGAGAACGGCGAGCTCAACGATCGCAAGCTGCGCAAGACGGTGCGCACGGCGATCCGAATGCTCGACAACGTCATCGACATCAACTACTACGCCGTGCCGCAGGCGCGCAAGTCGAACATGCTGCACCGTCCGGTGGGGCTCGGCATCATGGGATTCCAGGACGCCCTCTACAAGCTCGGCATCCCGTACGGTTCCGACGAGGCGGTGCAGTTCGCCGATCGCTCGATGGAGTCGGTGTCTTGGTACGCCATCGACGCCTCGTCGAAGCTGGCCCGCGAGCGTGGCAGCTATGCCTCTTTCGAAGGCTCGCTGTGGAGCCAGGGCGTGCTGCCCATCGACTCGCTGCAGCGGCTGCAGGACCGGCGCGGCAAGGACCATCTGCAAGTGGATCTCTCCAGCACCCTCAACTGGGAGAAGCTGCGCAATCGCGTCCGCGCCAGCGGGATGCGCAATTCCAACGTCATGGCCATCGCCCCGACCGCCACCATCGCCAACATCGCCGGTGTGTCGCAGTCCATCGAGCCGACCTATCAGAACCTGTTCGTCAAGTCGAACCTCTCCGGAGAATTCACCGTGGTCAATCCCTACATGGTGCAGGACCTCAAGAAGTTGGGCCTGTGGGACAAGGTGATGGTGAACGACCTCAAGTATTACGACGGCTCGCTGGCCGCCATCGACCGGGTTCCGTCGCACATCAAGGAGCTCTATGCCACGGCCTTCGAGGTGGAGCCGCGCTGGCTGGTGGATGCCGCCTCCCGGCGGCAGAAGTGGATCGATCAGGCGCAGTCGCTCAACCTCTACATCGCCAACGCCTCCGGCAAGAAGCTGGACGTGACCTATCGCATGGCATGGCTGCGGGGGCTGAAAACCACCTACTATCTGCGCGCCCTGAGTGCCACCAGCACCGAGAAATCCACCCTCGACAAGTCGGATGCCCTGAACGCGGTGGACGCCGTGGGCACCGATGCCGGTCTCGCTGCCGTCACGCCGCCGCCGGTGGCGGCGGCATCTTCGTCCAGCGCCCCGGTGCTGTCCGGCGAGCCGGCCCCCGCGCCGGCGGCCTGCTCCATCGACGACCCGGACTGCGAGGCCTGTCAGTGAAAGGCGCTTCCGGCACTTGCGACGCGAAGGCGCCGGCAACGCCGGGCCCGAGCCGCAAACCAGCCCTGTCGGCGACGATCGGGCCCGGCCCATAGCTGTGCCAGACACGGCCTCGCCCTCGTCAATCATGGCGACTGCCCCGATGTCATGCACCGGATGCCGGCGGACTTCGTGGACCTGATCGTCACGTCGCCTCCCCATGCCGATGCCCGCTCCCACACCTGCGGCGGCATTCGGCCAGACGACCATGTGCCGTGGTTTGTCGAGCGGGCGGCTGGGATGCACCGGGTGCTGAAGCCCACCGGCTCCTTCGTGCTCAACATCAAGGAAAGGCGGTGGGCGGCGTGCGTCACACCTGTGTGCTCGAACTCATCCTCTTCGCACTCAAGCGCGATGTGGGCTTCGCTGGGCGGAGGATACATCTGGCACAAGACCACCTCTTGCGCCGGGCAAGTGGAAATGCCGCTTCCGAGACGCATGGGGAGCGTCTCCTGCACTTCAGCAAGTCGAGCGACGTGAGATGGACCAGCAGGACGCGCGGGTGCCGGTGGGTGACAGGACCCGAACCCGGCTGCGCAACATGAGCGCCAACGACCGTGTGCGGCGCGAATCGGGCACGCGCTCGCAAGGTGGGGCGGCGCATCTCGGCCTGGACGGACCGCAAGCTCGTCTGTCCGTCCAACGTGCTGCGCCGCCCGCCGGTTTGCCACAACACCGGGCACAGCGCGGCATTCCCGGAGTGGATGCCGGAGTTCTTCATCCGGCTGTTCACCGACCAAGGCGATGTGGTACTGGACCCATTTCTCGGCAGCGGTGCCACCTTCCGCGTCGCCCACGCGCTCGGCCGCCACGCCGTGGGCATCGACTCGGATCGTGATTGCCTGGATCGCTTTTCTGGAAACCATGCAGGACGAACCCGTAACTGGCGAACCGCTGTGCGCCGTCAACATCAACTGAACGACTTTACGCAGGAGAGCATCATGCTGACCTGGGACGAATATCACGAAAGCGAGCCGACCATGCCGCCGCCGGCGCCGCCCGTGGCTCCAGTGGTGGCGGAACCGGAGCCGGCTGCACCGCCGCCGGTGCTGACACGCCTCGCAGAGCCCCTCGATGCGCGCACCGCCGGGCCGCTCGAGATCGATGGCAGGGAACTCGTTCCGCTGCCGCCCCGGGTTGCTGCGCCGCCTTCGGGCGCGCTATTGCCGCCTGCGGTGCCGGCGCCGCAGGATCAGTCGAGGCAGGTGCAGGCCCTTGCGCAGATCGAGGAGTCCACCGAACGGGTCACCGTGGATCAGAAGCGGATGATCAACTGCCGGGCAGACCTGAACCAGCTCGTGCCGTTCAAGTACGACTGGGCCTGGCAGAAGTACCTCGACGGCTGCGCCAACCACTGGATGCCGCAGGAAGTGAACATGACCGCGGATGTCGCCCTGTGGCGGTCCGACGACGGCCTCACCTCTGACGAGCGTCTCGTGGTCAAGCGCAGCCTCGGCTTCTTCTCCACCGCCGATTCGCTGGTGGCGAACAACCTCGTGCTCGCCATCTACCGGCTCATCACCAACCCGGAGTGCCGCCAGTATCTGCTTCGGCAGGCGTTCGAGGAGGCCATCCACACCCACGCCTACCAATACTGCATCGAGTCCCTCGGCATGGACGAGGGCGAGATCTTCAACATGTACCACGAGGTTCCGGCGGTGGCAGACAAAGCCTCCTGGGCCATGAAGTACACCCGGGAACTCTCCGACCCCACCTTCCGCACCGGTACCCCGGAAGCGGATCGAGCGCTGCTCAAGAACCTGATCGCCTACTACTGCGTGCTCGAAGGCATCTTCTTCTACTGCGGCTTCACGCAGATCCTCTCCATGGGCCGCCGCAACAAGATGACCGGCACCTCGGAGCAGTTCCAGTACATCCTTCGCGACGAATCCATGCACGTCAATTTCGGCATTGACGCCATCAACCAGATCAAGCTGGAGAACCCCGATCTTTGGGACGACGACATGCAGTCCCTCGCCACGGAGATGATCGTCGAGGGCACGGAACTCGAAACCCGCTACGCCCGGGACACCATGCCCCGCGGCATCCTCGGCATGAACGCCAACACGATGGAGGAATACCTCCGGCTCATCGCCAACCGCCGCCTGGCCCAACTCGGCCTCTCCGAACGCTACCCCGGCGCCCGCAACCCCTTCCCCTGGATGTCCGAAATCATGGACCTCAAGAAGGAAAAGAACTTCTTCGAAACCCGAGTAACCGAATATCAAACCGGCGGAGCACTGAACTGGGATTGACGAGGCGGCGACTCGAAGCACGAGACCCGAGCGGCGTCCGCAGCGGCCGGAAGATCGCATGAACTCAAGCTCGTCCCTGCTCCACTACGACGAGGCGGCAGCCCGCGCCTTCCGCAATCGGCGATGGCAAGGCAATCCGCTGATTCCGAGCTGGGTGAATGTCGATGACGTGGGGCTGGATCAGTTCTTCACGCGACCGGAGATCGCCTCGCAATGTCACGCGTCCTTGCTTGACTGGATGGCGCAAGACGGTGCGACATCGGCCAACACCTTTGTTGAGCCGGGCGCGGGCCTGGGCGCGTTCTATGACTTGCTGCCCGTTTCCCGTCGCGTCGGCGTTGATCTGACCCCTCGTCGAGCCGAGTTCGACCAAGCCGACTTCCTCTCCTGGGTGCCGCCGGTGGCCGATCGGCTCGCCGTCATCGGCAATCCGCCCTTTGGCTACCGGGCCTGGCTGGCGCTCTCCTTCGTGAACCATGCGGCGACCTTCGCCGACTACGTGGGCATGATCCTGCCCATGGCGTTCCAAAGCGACGGCAAGGGAAGCCCGAAGCACCGCGTGAAGGGCCTGAGACTCCTGCATAGCGAAACCCTGCCTCCCTCGAGTTTCGTCGAGGCAGATGGGCGAACGGCCAAGGTAAACGCGCTGTGGCAGGTGTGGCAGCGCGGCGTCAACAATCCGCGGCAGGCGGCCACCTGCGACGACTGGATTGACCTGTTCACCGTGGACCTGCGCAAGCAGCGACTGTGCGGACAAGAGCGCATGTCGGAGGCGGACTGGTTCCTGCAGCGCACCTTCTACGGCGACGCAATTTCGCAGAGGTTCGCTACGTCTGCGGCTACGGCGTGGTGATCAAGCAAGACAAGGAGCGTGTCACCGAGGTGCTCAACGAAACCGATTGGCGGCGCTACAGCAACCTTGCCGCGCACAATTGCCGCCACGTCAGCATGTACCACATTCGTCGCGCATTGACGGATGCCGGATTCGTCGATGGCTGGCGAGGATGTCCGGTCAATGCTGCGCGAGGTCTTGGCGCAGTACGCTGACGCGGACAAGTGGGTCAATTCGTCGTTCGAGCAAATCAAGCGCCTGTCCAACACGAAGGTCGGTGATGTCGGCCAGGACTTCGTGGAGCGGCTCTGCGGTCACAAGGGGCTGACCTGTGCGTTCCCGACCAAGGCCGATGGCGGGCGATCGCGCAATTCGCCTTGGGATGTGTGTATCGAGGGCGTGACTTTCGAGCTGAAGACTGCGACGGAGGATGTCAAAGGGAGCTTCCAGTTCAACCACATTCGCTACCACCGGCCATACGACGCCTTGCTGTGCGTCGGCATTGCTCCAGAGTCGGTTTCCTTTGGGGCGTGGTCCAAAGCCGACGTGACCACGGAGAAGGCAGGACATTTGGTGCCGATGGATCGTGCGCGCCTCAGCAACCTACAAGCTGACCAAACGCACCCTACAGCTTCGGCCCATAGACGAATTCGAGGATGGCCTTCTCGATCTGATCGCCGATCTAACCGAATGATCGGTGGCGAAGACTCGCCAGATCCCTGCCGCAGACGCTCTGGAGGGAGGGCATCCTGCCCCGCTACCACCGAGACCGACATTCCCGATTTGGGAGTGTCGGTCGCTCTCTTCCCGCTGCGGCTTCCGGCCCATTCGAGGATGGTGCCGAGGTCGCCATGGAGCGCGGCGTGCATCCCGCCGCGCTTGTCGCCGGGGGTGAGCACGATGCGCTCGATCAGCCCGCTGCGTCCGCCGCCTCGTCGCGGTCGCGGGGGTCTGCGAGCGCCTCGGCGAGCCGCTCGATCTTGCGGCGGTAGACGATGGCGATGTTGGGGTGGATGTCCGGGATGTCGGCCGGGCCGGCGGCGAGGCGTTCCTCGCTCTCGTCCTGGCGGACTTCCAGTTCGCGCATGCGCCGCCTGGGGCATGATCGAAAAATTTCGCGAACCGGCATCGTTCCCGCCTTCACGTCAGCACGCGGAGCGCGGTCTCGGGCACCTTGTCCAGCACCCGCAACAGGGCGCGCGCCGCGCCGGTCGGGCAGCGCTTGCCCTGTTCCCAGTTGCGGATGGTCTCGGGCGACACGTCGATGCGCCGCGCCATCTCCGTCTGGCTGAGGCCCATCCGCCGCCGGACCCGGCGCGCATACCGCGCCATGTCCTGCAACGCTTCGGCCTCGTCCTCCCGCTCCTGGGCCGCGATCTCCGCTTCGGTGGTCGCGTCCACCCTCGCGGCGTCGATGCGCCCCTTGGGGAAAGTGGCCGGATCGTCGGGATCAACCTTGATGCGTGTTGTGCTCATAGTCTGCGACCTCCTTCGGGTTGGCCTTGCGGGCCGATATGGTGCGGAGGGCCGGACCCCGCACCGTGTAGACCACGACAAAGGCCCGCCCGTCGACCCTGCCGAGCAGCCGGTAGCGGTCCTCGCCATGGTCGCGCCGCCGGTCCTGGACGACGATCCGGTGCGGATCGTGGAAGGCGTTGACGGCATGGGCGAAGTCGAATCCGCGCCGCTCGAAACAGGCGTTGTTCTTGGCCTCGTCCCATTCGAGCTCCATCTCCGGCACCATAGGCCAACGGCCTATGATCGTCAAGCCTGCCGTCCGCCAGGCCACGCCCGGTTGCAGGCGCGGACCGGGACGAACCCGCCCGCTCGTGGCAGCGCAAGGCGGAGCGCGGGGCTCGCCGGGCCGGACCTGTTCGCGGGTCCGGCTGGGCGGCCGGCGACGCGGCGGCTTGGGCGATCGGGCACCTTGCCGAACGCCAGTCGGTGTTCGGCCATGCCGACCTGCTGGCGGCCACGCTCGCGCCCGAGCCCGGCGCGGTCACCGTGGAGGCGGCCGAGCGGGCGATTTCGGCGCTCGAACGCGTCGGCTCGCTCCATGCCGCGTGCGGCCTCGACCACGGGGCTTCGGCTCGACGACTGCGCGCTGATGCCGAGGATCGAGTAGCCGGGCCGCTCGGTACAGGTCCGCTTTCCGGTCGGTTCGATCTTCCCCGAAGATGGTGGCCTGCTGCTGATCCGGGAAGTCGTGCGCATCGAGGATGCCTGTCTTGGCGCCCGGTCCCTCGGCTGGGACGGGCACGGGCACGGGACGATGGCGACAGCGAGCTTCTGTTGGCGCTGGAAGGCGAGGCGGAGGGACCCACGCACTGCGAGGTCGCGGTGCGGCTCTGGGGCGCCGAACGTGTCGCGGAAGAGTGGTGGTCGGAAGGCTGGATGCTGGGACGCGTCAAGCGCAGACGCCGGCGTGCAAAGACAGCCCTCGAGCAATTCCGCGACATGGCAACCGGGACGGAACCCGATGCCGCGCATGAATGCGCCGCCCTGAAACCGAAACGCCGCCACAGACTGCCGTGAACGCGCTACGCTGCCCCTCGTTGCCCAACGATCGGATATCGACGACAAGCGTGTGTCGGTCTCGGCTGTAGCGAGCCCTCCATGGCGCCCAACGGGCATCAAGAGGGTCGGCTAGCGCCGCTTCGCGGCGCTTAAGGCAGTTTTCACGTATCGACGAACGGACTCGGTCAATACCCTTCCGCCAGCAGCGGAAAGGCGGACATCACGTCGTGGGGGCCGGGCAGCGGGAGGGCGCGTTCCACCATGTCTGGAGAGAGATCGTCGATGTCGGCGATGCCCATCAGGCCCATGGTGAGCTTGATCTCGGTTTCCAGGAGTTCGAGGGCGCGTACCACTCCTTGGGCGCCTCGGGCCGCCATGCCCAGGGCCAGGAGGCGTCCTGTGCCGATGGCGGTGGCGCCCAGGCATAGGCCCTTCACCACGTCGGCGCCGCGGAGGAAGCCGCCGTCGACGATCACCGGCACGCGACCCGCCACCGCCTCCACCACCTCGGGAAGCATGTCGATGCAGCCCTTGGCGTGGTCTAGCTGGCGACCGCCGTGGTTGGAGACGTAGATGATGTCCACGCCGGCATCCACTGCCCGCGCGGCATCGTCGGCGCGGGCGATGCCCTTGAGCGCGAGCGGGATGTCGAAGTTCTCCTTGACGTGTGCCACGGTGTCCCAGTCCATGCGCGCCTGGGCGAGGAAGTCGGCGCTGCCGGTGTCCTGTTCGCTGGGGTCCAGCAGGGAACGCCGTCCTGAACCGGGTATGTAGCGCTTGTGGATGTCGCGCTCGCGACGGCTGTAGTGGGCGGTGTCCACGGTGAGGCAGAAGGCGTCGTAGCCGGCCTCGATGGTGCGGCCGATGACGTCGTCCATCCAGGCGCGGTCGCCGATGAGGTAGAGCTGGAAGATCTTGCTGCATCCGGACGTCTTGGCCACCGTCTCGAAGTCGGGCAGCGCTGCCGAGCTCAGGATCATCGCGGTGCCGAACTCCGCCGCAGCTTCGGCTACGGAGACCCCGCCGCCAGCCTCGAACTGCTGCACCGAGCCGATGGGAGGAAGCACCACCGGGATGCGCATGGGTGCGCCGAGCAACTCACGCTCGGTGCGGATCTCCGTGACGTCGTTCAGCACCTTGGGCCGAAACGCCCACGACGAGAGACTCAGGCGATTGCGCGTCACTGCCGCTTCGGAGTCGGCGCCGCCGCGCAGGTAGTCCCAGAGGTTGTCGTTCAGGTTGCGGCGCGCCTGCTTGGCGATTTCGCCCAACGTCATGACTTCTTCCAAGGCGTGCTATCCCTCTGCCGCGATTGCGGCGCGCATCATACCTGTGCATTGGCGCGGTGCGTGTGGCGTGATGGCCATGCCGCGACTGGCTGGCAGGCCCTGGCTGGAGCTTGGGGCGCGCGGCGGCTAGCGCCACAAGAACCGTTGCCTTTCGGCAACGCCTCTTGCCCCAGCCCAAGCCGTCCTGTCACCCTGTCGGCATTCGGCCAGCTTGCGCCGTCCGAAGTCCGACAGGCGGCTAGGCGTGCAGGCGCTGGCGATACAATGCGGATTGTGTGCCGTTGGGTGGGATGCAAGGGTTGACTATCGTGATCGTCGGCGGCGGCCATGCTGCCGGTCAAGCCGCGGCCAGCCTGCGCCAGGAAGGCTGCGACGACGCCATCGTTGTGGTCGGGGACGAGCCGCACCTGCCGTATCAGCGCCCGCCGCTTTCCAAGGAGTACCTTGCCGGCCAGCAGGGCCTGGAACGCATCCGTCTGCGGCCACAGAAGTTCTATGCCGACCGTGGCATCGAGGTGCGCTCCGGGGTGCGGGTGTCGGCCATCGACCGTTCCGCCCGCACCGTTGTTTGCGACGACGACACTAGCCTCGGCTACGACCGCCTCCTGCTCGCCACCGGGTCGCGTCCGCGACGGCTCGACGTGCCGGGGCACGACCTCGCTGGCGTCTGTCTGCTTCGCACCGTCGCCGATGCCGAGTCGATCCGCGCCGAACTGCGTCCGGGTGCGAGGCTGGTCATCGTCGGCGGCGGTTACATCGGCTTGGAGGTGGCATCCGTGGCGGTGCAGCAGGGTTTGGATGTGACGGTGCTGGAGATGGAGGAGCGGATTCTGGCGCGGGTGACGACGCCGGCCATGTCGGCGTTCTACCATCGCCTGCACACCGGCAAGGGTGTCACCATCCGAACCCGTGCCAGGGTCGCCGCGTTTTCCGGGAACGGCCGACTCGCCAAGGTGATGTGCGACGACGGCACCTCGGCGCCGGCGGACTTGGCCGTCGTCGGCGTAGGCATTGTCCCGAACGTGGAGCTGGCCGAGGACGCTGGCCTCGCCTGCGACAACGGCATCGTCGTGGACGAGCGCGCCAGCACCGCCGACGAGCGCATCTACGCTGCTGGCGACTGCACCAACCACCCGAATCCGCTCATGCGCCGACGCTTGCGCTTGGAGTCGGTGCCCAATGCCATGGAGCAATCGCGCGTTGCTGCCGCCAACATGGCCGGCGGCAACCGCACCTACGCAAGCGTGCCGTGGTTCTGGTCCGATCAATACGACCTCAAGCTGCAAATGGTGGGGTTCTCCACAGACGCAGAGCGTGAGGTGGTGCGAGGCGATCCGGACGAGGAGACCTTCGCCACCTTCCACTTTCGCGGCGACACACTGATCGCGGCCGACGCGGTGAACCGCCCTCGCGAGTTCATGGTGGCGAGGCAATTGGTGGGGCGATCCGTGGACGCGAAACAGCTCGCGGACCCCACGGTGGACCTGAAGTCACTGCTGGCGGGATAGCAGGGATTGGCCGATGCGGACTGGGTTCCGGAACACGCCGCCATCGATGCTTCGTGCTCTGCGCGCGGGCCACTCCATGGCAGGGGGCGTGCAGGCATGGGCGAGCGCCGAATCCGACCTCGCGGAAGCCGAGGTGATGGACCCCAAGCTGAAGTCGATCCTGGAAGACGACGAACGATCCGACGAGGGCTACATCTTTTGCGTCGCCTGCTCGCACGTCATCGGCCACGTCAACGACCGCTTCGAGGTCAACGGCTCGTTCGAGCACCGCTTCGTCAATCCCTACGGTTTCGAGCACCACTTCGGCTGCCACCGCGAGGCGCACGGCTGCGCCATCGTCGGCGGCCCGCAAGCCGCCGATAGCTGGTTCCCCGGCTTTCGCTGGCGCCTCGCCGACTGCGGCGGCTGCGGCATCCACATGGGCTGGCTGTTCGAACGCGAGGATGCCCACTTCTTCGGCCTGATCCTGCGCCGCATTCAGACGGGTTAGCGCCACAAGAACCGTTGCCTTTCGGCAACGCTTCCTGCCCCAGCCCAAGCCGTCCTGTCGGCATTCGGCCAGCTTGCGCCGCCCGAAAGTCCGACAGGCTGTTAGGCCGGCGCTTCCACATAAGCGGGCCACCGTGTCACTCCCACTCTGTGGGGCGTCGAAGGATGTGCCAGCCTCCTTCCGAGAGGGCACGCCGCGCCAATGGACCTGATCCGAGACTCCGAAAAGCCACCGCGCCACGTTCGGTAGAATCCCGCACATGAGCCGCCCAAACGCTGACGACTACGACGTTCTCACCTTCGACTGCTACGGCACCCTGATCGACTGGGGCACCGGGATGGTGGAGTTTCTGCAACCGCTGCTGCTCGCCCATGACGCGCATGTGGTGGACGACTTCCTGCTCGCCTTCTTTGCCGACAAGGAACCGGCGGCGCAGGCAGACGGGCGCCCGTATCGCGAGGTGCTCGGCGACGTGCTGACGCAGCTTGGCGAACGCCTTGCCTTCACGCCGTCGGCGGAAGCGCTCACCGGTTTTGCCGACAGCGTGGGCGATTGGCCCGTCTTTGCCGATACGGTGGCATCGCTGAAGCGGCTTGCGGAGCGGTTCGACCTGGCGATCGTCTCGAACGTGGACAACGACCTCTTTGCCCGCACCGCGGAGCATTTGGAAGTGCCGTTCCGCGTGGTGGTGACGGCCCAGGACGTTGGCGCCTACAAGCCGGACCGGCGCATGTTCGACGCCGCCCGAACCGCGCTTGGGGATGCCCGCATCCTGCATGTCGCGCAGAGCCTCTACCACGACATTGAACCGGCGAATGCGCAGGGTCTGGATACGGTGTGGATCCAGCGCGAGCAGGAAGCGGCGCGACGGGTGGACGCGACCCCGAACTGGCGCTACGAATCGCTCGCCGAGTTCGCCGGGGACATCCGGGGGGACTGACGCACCATGACCGGAGCGGCGATTGCGCCCGGACGAGGGCCCCTGGCCTTCGCTCGACTCGTCGATGCGGTCGAGCAGCTCTTGCGGGCCGGGCGGCGGCGGCGACCGAGCGCGCTTGCACGTGCCAAGCGGGCGCTGCCGGCTGCGCTCGTTCGCGAAGTCGAAGCGAGGGGCATGGCTCGGGCCGAAGCGGAGCAGGTGGTGGCACGGGAAGCTGGCTACCGGGATTGGTCCGACCTTCGGGCGAGGAGAGACCCCGCGCAGTTCGACGATGCCCAACGCGAACGCGCCATCGTCGAGGCCGCCTTGGCCGGCGACGAGCAGGTTGCATCGCGGCTTCTCGCCGAGGCGCAGGCTTCCGAACCATCGCTGCCGCGGGCTCTCGCGCTTGCGACCGACGAGGCGCTGCATCTGATCAACGACGCCAATGCCACGACGCCATGCGGCGACGAGGATTGGTTGCCGCTGCACTATGTTTGCTTCTCGCGCTTCGGCAACCGCGACGAGGAGGTTCGCGCTCGTCGCGTCGCCATCGCCGAACGCCTGCTTGCCCTGGGCGCCGACCCGAACCTTGGCATGGTCGAGGCAGAATCGGTGCGCGGCTTTCGAACCTGCCTGGGAGGCGCGGTGGGCCGGGCTTGCAGTCCTGCGCTGGCGCGATGCCTGCTGGCCGCCGGCGCCCGCATCGACGACGGGCCGACGCTGTACGAAGGCAGCGCCATGTGGGAAGCGGTGCGCTGCCGCGACATCGAGAGCCTGCAGCTCTTGATCGAGCACGAGCCGCCGCTTTGGCATGTCTGTCATGCGCTGCCGCAGGCGCTGCACTTCGCCGAGGAGGTGGGCGACGAAATGGTGCGGCTGTTGCTGGCGGCGGGTGCCGATCCGAACTGGACCATGGGCAGCATGGGCTTCGACGGCAATTGCCTGCACGAGGCGATCATGCTCGGTCGCGACGTTGCCGCCGTGCGAGTTCTGTTGCAGGCCGGTGCGCAGGTGGACTTCCTCGACCGCGACGGCCGCACGCCGTTGCAGCTTGCGGTTGCGTTGAATCGCTCGGACATTGTCGCGTTGCTGCGCGACCGCGGGGCGGACGAGGCGGCTGTGCGTGCGGTGGACCGGCTCGTTTGCGCCTGCTTTGCGGAGAATCGAGACGATGTGCGTCGCCTTCTGGAGAGCATTGGCGATGTGTCGGAGTCGCTCAAGCCTGTCGATCATGTCTGGATAGGACGCGCGCTCCGCAGCGGCAATGTCGCGGCCGCGCGCCTGATGCTGGAAGCTGGCTTCGACGCCGGTGTTCACGACGACGACGGGCAAGGCCCGCTGCATGTGGCGGCTTCACGAGGCGATCTTGCCGCGTTGGACTGCCTGCTCGGAGTGGATGCCCCCGACGGGCAGGGCTGCGCCAGCCCCAACGCGACGGACTACGCCGCGGAGACTGCCTTGGACATCGCCCTGCGGCTCGAGGACGACGACATGCGCGACCGCATGGCGGAGCTGCTCGCAAACGACATCGCCGACGAGGTGCGCCCCCGCAACGACGATCCCGTGTTCGCCGCGACGTTCGAACGCGCTGCCGACGCGGTGGTGGCCGGGGATGCCGACACACTCACGCAAATGCTGGCCGACCTGCCGGCGTTGGCGCATGCCCGATCGGCCCGCGCCCACCGTTGCAGCCTGCTCAACTATCTCGGCGCCAACGGCTTCGAGCACGAGCGGCAGCGGACGCCGCCGAACGCGGTGCAGATCATCGAGCTCTTGGTGGCCGCCGGCAGCGACCCCAACGCGTCGAGCTACACCTATCGCGGCGGTCCCGGCGCCAACACGATGGCACTGCTCACCAGCAGCAGCCATCCGCAACGGGCGGGACTGACGATTCCGATGGTGGCGGCGCTGGCACGGGGCGGTGCGCGCCTCGGCGCCGAGTACGAGCTCTTGTGTGCCCTGCACGAGGCTGACCGAGACCAGCGCCTGGCGGCGGCACTCGGGCAGATCAACGTGACGGCGCTGGCAACGGCGGAAGCCTTGGTGCAGGCGGCAGCCACCAACGAACGGATGCTCCTGCTCGCACTGCTCGACGCCGGCGTGGACATCAACGCCCCCGGCGCCCGGCGCATCCGCGCCTTGCATCAGGCCGCCTTCTACGGCCACGAAGAACTCGTGGACCTCCTCCTCGAACGCGGCGCCGACCTGACTCTCACCGACGACCTGTACAACGGCACCGCAGCCGGCTGGGCCCGAGCTGGTGAACACGAGGCTCTGTCCCAACGCCTCGCAAGACTCGCGGATGGTTGACCCGGCCCAACCATCTGGCGCCGAAGGCCTGTCCTCATGGAGGGCGCGCCGGTACACGCCATAGGTGCGTCCCTGAGGGTGAGGGCATTTTGCCCCGCAACGCGTGTCCTTGACGCGAGATACCAGTGGGCGGAGCCAAGACGAACCCCAGTTCGCCGAAGGCGCATGTGCTGTTTCGCGCCTGTCGGCGCGTGCGAGGCAGCATGCCCTCGCTCCGAGGGGCTGGAAGGCGGCGCCGCAGGCCGGCGTAGTCCCGTGGCACGGTCACGGATGCCGGCCCTTGATCGGATTAGGTGACTTCGAAGGTGAGGGATTCGTAGCCGGCCTTTTTCATCGCCGCTGCGACGGGTTCGGTGTGGTCTGGGCAGAGGGCGACCATGGAGCCGCCTCCCCCTCCTCCCGTGAGCTTGGCGCCGACGGCGCCGTTGGTGCGGGCGATGTGGACCAGCTCTTCGAGTTCCGGGGTCGATACCTGCAAGGCGTTGAGGCAGCCGTGGCAGAGGTTCATCAGCTCCCCGAGTTCGCTGAAGTCGCCGTCTCTGGCGGCGTCTGCGGCGGCGGTGGTGAGGGCATCGACCTGGTCGAAGACGGCCTCGTAGCGGGAACGGTTGCGCTGCCAGGCTTCGCCGACGCGGGCGACGGTGGTGGCGGTCAGGCAGGCCTTGCCGCTGAAGCCGACGACCAACGGCAGAGGACGCGACAGGTGCAGGCGCTCGAACGAAGGTTCCCTTTGCGCTGAAGCGGCGCGATAGAGGAGCGTGGCGCCGTAGGTGGCGAGGGTGTTGTCCACGCCAGAGGCGACGCCGTGGCTCGCCTTCTCGCATTCAAAGGCGAAGGCGTTGATCTCGGCGTCGGTCAGGCGCAGGTCAAAGTGCAGGTCCAGGGCACGGATGATGCTCACCGCGAGTGCGGCGGAACCGCCGAGACCCATGGCCCGCGGCACGTTGGGAAAGACCTCAATGGTCATCTCGCGACCGCCGAGGTCGAGTCGTTGCAGCAGCAGCCGCAGGATGCTGGTGGCGCCGGTGGGACGCTCGCGGGCCGGTGCGACCCGCTGTTCGATGCCCCAGCGCGGAATCAGGAGTTGCACGCCGCCTTTGGAGTCCACCACCCGCGCCTCCACCGCGAGCGGAATGGGCGCCGCCAGCGCGTGGCGGCCATACACCACCGCGTGCTCGCCCAGCAGGATGACCTTGCCGCAGGCGGAACTGCGGGGCTCCCCGGCCGGTGCGGTCGCGCGCGGCGCCTGGCGGGTCATTCCCTGCACCAACTCCCGCGCCTTCCACACCTTGATGTCGCCACCCTCGATCAGCGCCTCCACCACCTCGTCGAACAGCTCGTCCGGCACGCCAGCGGCGGAGGCAACGCTGCGCGCGTGCAGGGTCATGTGGTTTTGCTGGATGCCGGCGGTGGCGAGCGAACGCAACGCCGCATAGTTCTGCGCCAGCCCCACGACGCCCATGATGCCGGCCAATTGCCTGGCATCGGGATTGCCCAGCAGGCGATGGTTCAAGCGCGCGGTGGGGTTCGTTTCCAGCGAACCCCCCACGGTGCCAACCTTGATGGGCATCTCGATCTCGCCCTCCAGATCCCCCCTCGCGTTGGCAAACCAGCGGGTGAGGGCCCGGTATTGCCCACTCGTTGCGGCGAAGGCATGGGCGGCCGCCTCTATGGCGCGGAAGTCGTTGCCGGTGGCGATGGCGATGGCGTCGACGCCGTTCATGATGCCCTTGTTGTGGGTGGTGGCGCGGTATGGGTCCACCAGCGCAAGATCGTTTGCGAGGACGATGCCGTCCCGCACCTGGCCGCCGGAATAGCCCTTCATGGTCAGGTTTTCGGCGGGAATGCACACCCGCGCCCGCACCAGCGCCCGGTCCGTCAGGTTCGAGAGGATGCGCAGGAACACCGTGCCGCCGGTGATCGACTCGACCAGGCTCGCCACCCCCTCGCACATGCTGTTGACGAGGTTGGCGCCCATTGCGTCGCAGGTGTCCACCAGCAGATGCACCACCAGCATGTCGCGGCTCGGGCCATCCGGGTCGCCGCCTACGGGCGCTCGGTGGTGGAATGCCTCCACATCCCTCGCGCCGCCGCCCCGGGCTACCATGTTCGGATGCAAGCTATTGGCAAGGTTGATGATTTCCGACTTGCGCGCCAGCACTTCGGCACTTGCCCTGGCGGCGTCCCCGAGTTCCACTACCTGCACCTGGCCGATCAGGAGTGGATCGTTCACCTCGGTGTGGAAGCCCCCCGCAAGCCGCGCCGTGCGGGCGGCGCCGGAAAGGCCGGCGACGATGGACGGCTCCTCCACTGCCAGCGGCACGATGGCGTCGCGCCCGTCGATGAGGAAGTTGAGGCCGACGCCCAACGGCAGGCCAAAGACGCCGATCACGTTCTCGATCATGCGGTCGGCGATGTGGGGCTTGAGCGTGTGGGCACCGGATTCCAGCGCCCGCAAGTCGTCGTCGGTGAGCGCCGTTCGCTCCGCCAGCGCCCGGATTCGGCTGGTCATGTCCAGCTTGAAGAAGCTGGGGATGCGTGAGCTGGCGGCGGCTGGCTGGGTATTTGTCGGCATGGGTTTGCTGTTCGGGCGAGGCGCCGTGCTGGCGACGCTGCATGGATTCGGCGCATCGTACCAGCGTCGTCTCGTTCGGCGGCGTGGCGGTGCAGGGATGTCGCTGAATCGGCACAGGTTCTGCACGCGGGTTCGGTGTGAGGCGCGCGGGGGTTTACACTGCGCCGATGCAACCCGCGCAACGACTCGACATCGTCTCGAACGACGACGAAATGCTGACGCTTGTGGACGTCGCCGACCGCGAGCTAGGCAGCCTCAGCAAGGCCGAATGCCACGATGGCGCCGGCGTGCTGCACCGGGCCTTCTCGCTGTTCGTGTTCGACGCCGCCGGCGAAACCCTGCTGCAGCGCCGTCACGCCGACAAGCGCCTGTGGCCCGGCTTCTGGTCCAACGGCTGCTGCTCGCACCCCCGCCACGGCGAATCGCTGGAGGGCGCAGTGGTGCGACGCTGCCACGAGGAACTGGGCCTCGCCATCGTGCCCCGGTTTCTGTTCCGCTTCGAATACCAGGCCGCTTTCGGCGATGCCGGCTCCGAGCATGAACTCTGTTCGGTCTTCGTCGGCCAGAGCGCAGAGGCGCCCACCGTAAACGCCACCGAGATTGCCGAATGGCGCTGGATCGCCCCAGACGAACTCGATGGCGCAATCGCCACCGCCCCAGACACCTTCACCCCGTGGCTCAAGATCGAGTGGCGCCGACTGCGCGAGGACCACGCTGGCGAACTGCCGGCCGCCTGGTAGCCTTCACCGCAACCATTGCGACCGGGCGCGTTGCGGCGCGATGGAGGGCAAGATTTCCTCCCTCCGAGGGCGCCGGTGCCCCGCCGGCGCGTCTCCCGCGTTGCCGGGCGACAGCGTGACGTCAGCGCAGTCCGGGCATCCGCAGCAACCACGTGAATCCCGGCGGTCGTCCGGCCCGGGACCTGCCGACGGACTGCGCGCCGCCTTCTTCGGGCCCCCGTCCCGTCGGGATGCACCTTCACGCCGGGTGTCCAGCGACGCCGCCTCCAGCTTCAGCCGCGCGACCTGCCCCTTGCCGGAGATGCCCGAACACCCGATCCAGCAATGCCCCTCTTCGACCAGCGCGTCCGGGTGTGGATCGTCTAATTCTAATCACCCCCGCTCAACAGCCCCCAACCCCGTTCGGCCCGGGCCCGAGCCACGCCGGCATACTCCAGCGCCTTCTCCGAACTGGCGTTGCCGTCGAGGCCCCGCTTGTACACGCCCTGGATGATGCCGGCGGAACGGAACAGGTTGTAAACGATGTAGAACGGCCAGTTGTCGATGGCGCCACGGCCGGCGAAGTCGCAGTAGGCCGCCACCAGTTCGCGTTCGTCGGGGATACCCCAGGCGGCGAGATCGACATGCGCGACGGAACTCTCCCCCTGCGGGCCGCTCTCGTCGCTGCCGTAGTACTCCTGACACCAGTAGCCGAGGTCCGCAAGGCCATCGCCCAACGTCGAAAGTTCCCAGTCGAGAATGGCGACCACACGCGGCTCCGTTGGATGCAGCAGCACGTTGCCGAGGCGATAGTCGCCGTGGACGATGACCGGCGGCGTCTGGGCCGGCAGATTCTCCGGCAGCCAGTCCATCAGCCGGTTCATGGCCTCGATGGTCTCGGTTTCGGAGGCGCGATACTGGCGGCTCCAGCGATTGATCTGGCGGCCGAAATAGTTGCCGGGTCGGCCGAAATTCCCGAGCCCCACGGCGGCCGGATTCACCGCGTGCAGGTGCGCCAGGTGTCGCGCCATTTCGAGATATATCTCGCGCCGCTCGTCCCGCTCCACATCCGGCAGCGCCGTGCGCGTGTAGAGCCGCCCCTCTACCATCTCCATGACATAGAACTTGGCGCCGAGAACGCTGCGGTCCTCGCACAGCGAATGCATCTGCGGGACCGGCACGGGGGTGTCGTAGAGCGCGTCCATCACCCGATACTCCCGATCCACGGCATGTGCCGACGGCAACAGCTCTCCAGGCGGCTGCTTGCGCATCACGTAGGGCCGGTCCCTGGCCTGCACGAGGAAGGTGGGATTGCTCTGCCCACCCTCGAACTGCAGCACCGTGAAGGGACCCTCGAAGCCTTCGATGTGTTCCTCCATATAGCCGCGCAGCGCGCCCTCGTCGAACCGATGCTGCGGCCGCACCGGCGTCAGTTCCACGTCACTCAACGGTCTGTCCCTCGTCCGTGCCCAGGATGATTGTACCGACCACCCCCCATGACGAGGCCCGGACCCAAGTCGCTTGCTCCGGAAGGGGAGGGCGCCGCTCCCTCACTGCGCGCCACAGGGCGCGTCCACACACCAACGCTCGCGCACCCAGTAGGCGTCCCGGACGACGGCTGTCTTGATTCGCTGCGGTGCGGCCCGGACCGATGAGTGCGCTCGTTGTCCTGCCTCGGACGCACGCATCCAGCACGACGACAGTTGCGTTTGCTGGCCCTACTGCTCGATGAGCCCGGCGATGCGTTCGACAAGGGCCTTCGGAACTCCGACGATCAGCGAGTCGGACGAGGCTGCGACCGGCGCCTGCACCGTGTAAGCCTCGTTGACCAGCTCGCCTGCCGCATCGGCAATGGCGTAGTAGATGCGCAACCGAAACTCCCATTCCACCAGCTGCGCCGATACAGTCACCGTCGCGCCGTAGGGAATGCTCTTCCGGTACCGCGCGCGCGTATCCACGATGGGCCAAAGCTGGCCGGTTGCCGCCATGCGGCGATAGCCCAAGTCAAGCCTGGCGAGCAGTGCCGAACGTGCCGTGTCGTAGTAGCGAAAGTAATTGCCATGCCAGGCGACGCCGGAAGGGTCGGCATCCTGGAAGGGAACGGTGACGACCACTTCCGCGCGCAACGCTGCATGGTCGGGCCAGTCGCGTTCCCAAAGTCGGCGGCGTTGGCGTCGAAGACTCACCCGACATCCTCCGCATCCCCCTTGCGGTCTTTTGCCGCCGACGCGCCTTGTGCCGTTCGCGCAAGAAAGAGAAACAACGCACGAGCGAGCAACTGCGCATGCATAAGGGAAAGTCGAAGGTTGTCGGCAACCATTCGAAAGTGCGATCTGCCGCCGGTCGGATAGACGACCGGCGTTGGCAGGAACCCGACCTCGAGGCCTGCCTGGCAAGCCCGGACCAGGATTTCCGTATCGAACTCCATCCGGCGCCGCCTTCCGATCGACCCGCAAAGTGGCCAGACCTGTGCCAGCGGGTAGAGCCGCAGCCCACACATGGCGTCCCTGATGCCGGTGTTGCCCGCTTCGATCCGAGCCAGCACGTTGGTGATCCCGCGGCCCCAAAGGCGGACCCTGGGAATGTCGTCGCCGAATATGGGCCGCCCCGACAGTAGCCGTTGTGGATGACGCCGCGACTCCTGCACCAGAAGCGGGATCGTCGCGCTGTCGTGCTGGCCGTCCGCATCCACGCAAACCACATGCGTGAATCCGCGCCGGGCGGCAACATCCATGCCGGCGATCACCGCTGCACCCTTGCCCTCGTTGCGCTCCCGCTCGACCAGTGACGCGCAGAGGGCCTGCCCGGCCACCAAATCGCGCAGACGAGTCCGCGTTCGGGCGTCGCTGCCGTCGTCCACCACGATCACGGGCAAGCCGACATCGACCAGCGAGGGCAGGTAGCCGGCCAGCTGTTCGGCGTGGCAGTAGTGGGGGACGAGGACGCAGCAGCGGTGAATCACGGCTTCAGCCAGATCGCCTGCCTTGCGGTGTGGTGGGATAGTGACGCCTACGATACCAGCATCGGAACAAATGCTCGCCGCCGAACAGCGCGCCGATCAGGAGGTAGCTGATGAAGCCGTTGTAGAGCGCCCAGAAGCCGGTGGAGGCCGCCACCGCGCTGTACGCCGCTACGGTACCGTTGGCGATCAGGAAGCACACCCACACCCACGTCACCCGCCTCGTATAGACGATCTTGCGTTGGTCGAACGGCTCCTGCGGACTGGCGGCCCGGGCAATGCGTTCGACAGCCGATGGCGGACGCGCCAGCGTCCAGGCGCCGTACGCGGCGCCAGTGACGCTGACAAGCACCGGATAGAGCTTCACCAGGTGCAGCTCCGAACCTGCCCAGGCCACGGCGCAGAACGTTCCGACACCGGTCAGGGCGAACCGGCGTTGCCGCCGATTCAGTTGTCGCATGGTCGCCAACCTGGCGGCGATCAGAATCCCGAGGACGCCGATCAGCAGCAACGCTGGCATGCGTTCGAGGAGCAGATAGACGACAAACGGATAGGCGATGAAGCCTGCTGACGCCAGTAGCTGCAGTTCGCGCATGCTCGTCGCTTTCGGGATGCCCGGGGCTTGCGGCTATGATAGGCCCTCGTGCATGCGCCCAGTCGCCCGTCCTTGCGCCCAATCAGCGGTAGAAGCAAGTTAAGTGGCAGACCTGCCGACAAAGCCCATTCTCGTCATCAAGGACGTCACCCAAGCTGGCACGTTCGGACTTGCGCTCGTGGACGACGCGGGCAAGAAGCAGAAGACGGCCGTCAAGTGCATGGCGCTCGCAACGGCCCTCGCCGCGGCCGGGATGGACGCGGATGCATCGTTGGTGTGGTTTCCGAAGGGAGCGGCGCCGCAACTCGATGATGGCTGCACGCTGTCGCTGTCCCACTCGCGCCCCTGGTTGCTGGCCGCTGCTGCGACGAGTGCCGGTCGCCGCGTTTGGATGGGCGTCGATGTGGAGCGCTGCAAGTCCCGCGACTTCGACCGCATCGGCCGTTTTCTTGGCTGGCCGTCGCCGAGCCGGGACGCGCTGCACTTCTATCGCCGCTGGACGTTGGCAGAAGCGCTCGTCAAGGCGCTCGGGCGGAAGGCGCCAACCTGGTTTCGAGCCTTGGACGGCGCCGCCGCCGGGACGACGATGGAGTCCTTGGACATCGACGAGCGCCGCTGGCGCTGGCATCTGCGCTGGCGAAACGTTGGGCGGGAAGTGGGCGGCGAACCCGCGGGGGTGTTCTGCCTCGCCATGGGCTGCGAACGGTGAGTGCCCTCGTCAGAGCCTATACCCTGACCTCGGCACTCGGTGCCGGAGTCGAAGCGCTGCGCGCGTCGCTGCGTGCGGGCCGCGGCGGCCTGGTCGCCGAGGCGTGGCCAGACTGCCATGTGCCGGGCGTGCTAGGGCAGGTTGACCTGCCAGATGATGTCGGCGTGGCCGCCGATCGCCTGAGTCGCAACAACCGACTGATTGAGTTGGCACTGCGCCAGGACGGCTTCCGGGCCGCGGTAGCAAGGGTTCGGGATCGCATCGGACCCGAACGCGTGGGCCTCGTGATGGGCACGAGCACCTCCAGCATCGACCGCACGGAGGAGGCGTATCGGCAACTGGCGCCGGGAGATCGCTTCCGGACACCGTTTCGACAGCCAGCAGTCCACAACCCCCATGCGCCGGGCGACTTTGCGGCCGACCGGCTCGGCATCGTCGGACCGTGCCTGACCGTCAGTGCCGCCTGCGCCTCGAGTGCCAAGGCATTCGGCGTGGCCAAGCGCTGGCTGGCGCAGGATCTCGTGGGTGCGGTGGTGGTCGGCGGCGCCGACAGTCTCTGCATGAGCGTCATCCAGGGCTTCCATTCCCTGCAGCTGGTTGCGCCGGAACCGTGCCGTCCCTTCGCCGAGGATCGTCAGGGCATCAGCCTCGGCGAGGCAGCCGGCTTCGCGCTGCTGGAGCCCGCTGGCAGCGACTGCGGGCCGCGGCTGCTCGGCGTGGGCGAGAGCTGCGATGCCTATCACATGTCGAGCGCCCATCCGGAGGGCCTCGGTGCCGGGCTCGCCATGGCGCGTGCGCTGGAAGACGCAGCTCTTGGGATGGCGGACATTGACTACGTCAACCTGCACGGCACCGGAACACGCGCCAACGACGACATCGAAGGCCGCGTTTGCAGCACGATGCTGGCGCCGGGCACCCTCGTCAGCGCCACCAAGGGCTGGACTGGGCACGCCCTCGGCGCGGCCGGCATGGTCGAGGCGATTCTGTGCCTGGAGGCGCTAGCCACCGGCTTCGTCCCCGGCACGCGCAATACGCTGCGGCCGCAGGCACCCTTCGACCTGCTGCTCGACAGCGTCGAACAACCGATCGCAACGGCCCTGACCAACTCGTTCGGCTTCGGCGGCAGCAACTGCACCGTGGTGTTCGGGCGGTGAAGATCGCCATTGCCGGCATCGGCCTGTGGACGCGCGGCCTTACCAGCGTGGCGGAGTTCGTCGTCGCGCAGCAAGATGGCTTTGCCAGCCTCGACGACGCCACGTTCGCGGCGCCAAGACCCGCCGCCATGCCGAGTCGGGAGCGCCGCCGTGCCGGACTCGCCATCAACTTGGCGGTGGAAGTGGCCCATCAAGCCTGCCACGTCGCTGGCGCGGACAAGGCAACGATACCGTCGGTGTTCGCCTCTGCACTCGGCGACAGTGCCACCACGGACTACATGTGCCGCAAACTCGCTGGCGCGGACAAGCTCCTGTCGCCCACCAGATTCCACAACTCGGTCCACAATGCTCCGTCCGGCCATTGGACCATCAGCGCAGCCAACCGCGCGCCGAGCACCTTCGTCGGCGGTTTCCTGCACAGTTTCGGTGCGGCACTTTTCGAGGCGGCGAGTCAGGCGATGGAGGCCAGCGGTCCAGTGCTGCTGGTCGCTAGCGACATCGCCACCGCGCCGCCGCTAAGCGATGTGGTGGACATCCGCGAATCGCTTGGCGTAGCGTTTGTGATCGAACCTGCCGGCGACGGCAACAACCTCCGCTTGCTGGCGGACGCCGCCGAGCCTCCCCTCCCGCGCGCAGTGGCGCTGTCGACACTTGCTGAGGCCAACCCGATGGGATGCGCGCTGGCGTTGGTGGAACGATGCACCGCGCCGCAATCGACGGCTGCACCTCTTCGCTTTCCCACCGCGCGCCACGCCTGCGTCGAGTGGGACGCGGCCGGGTGAAGGCGTGAGCGGCGTCCGCGACGTTTGCATCGTCGGCGGCGGCCTGGCCGGCCTTACCCTCGCGCGGCAGCTCAGGCGGCGGATGCCTGCGTTGGACGTCACGGTGATCGAGCACCGTCGCTTTCCCGTACACGAGGCGACGCACAAAGTGGGTGAGTCCACGGTGGAGATCGCGGCCCACTACCTCGCCCATGAACTGGGCCTGCGGGAACATCTCGAGCAGGCGCAACTGCCGAAGTTTGGCTTGCGACTGTTCTTCAGGGGCCAGCGTCCCGCGCCCGATCTTGCTGAGTACGATGAATTGGGTGCCAGTACGCCGTTCCCCATCCCTACCTATCAGCTCGATCGCGGACGGTTGGAGAACTACCTCGCCGCGTCGTGGCGGGCGATGGGCGGTGAATTGCTCGACGGGACGACGGTGCAGGCCGTCGCCTTGGCGCCCGGAAACCACAGCGTCGTGTTGCGCGATGCCGGTGCTGGCAAGCAGACGTCGCTGCACTGCCGGTTTCTGATCGACGCCACTGGCAGGCGTGCCTTGCTTCGACGCCAATGCGGCCTGACCCGCCCGACCAGGCACGACCACCATGCGGTCTGGTTTCGCGTCGCCGGCAAGCTCGACGTGGATGCCTGGAGCGCGAGCGAAGCGTGGCACGGCCGATGTCCAGGCGGTCCGCGGCGGCTCTCCACCAACCACTTCATGGGGCCGGGCTACTGGCTGTGGCTGATTCCGCTGGCATCCGGTGTCACGAGCGTGGGCCTCGTGTTCGATCCCAAGTTGGTGTCGTTCGAGCAGGTGCGCCAGCCGGGCGACCTGGTCGCCTGGCTCGCCGCCGAGCATCCGCTCGTGGCGGAGCGGCTCGCCGTCTGCGAAGTGCTGGATCGGCATGTCGTTCGGAACTACGCCGTTGGCAGCCGCGAGGTCTTCTCCGATGCTGGCTGGATGGCGAGCGGCGACGCCGGCGCGTTCTCGGATCCGTTCTACTCGCCGGGTGGTGACTTCATCGCGTTGGCCAACGGCTACATCGTCGATCTGATCGCCGCTGCCGCTGGCCCCGCCCGGACGCGCGATTGCCAAAACCAATACTTGTCATTCTTCGTCAACACGCTGGCGTTGTATCGAGGCCAGTATGCCGGCTTCGGCAATCGCGACCTGATGGTGGCGAAAACGCTGTGGGACTACGCGTACTACTGGTCTGTGCTGGCCAAGCTGTACTTCTCCGGCACCTTCACAGACGCGGCATTCATGCGGGCGAACACGGGTTCGCTGCATCGCGCCGCGGTGCTGCACGTCGGCCTGCAGCGCCTGTTCCGGGACGCCGCAAGGCGAGGTGGAGTCGCGGGTGGCGAAGGCAGGTTCTTCGATCAGCGCATCGTGCCGCTGTTCGAGCGTCTGCAACGCGACCTGCTGCTGGGCGAGGCGTCTGCCGACCGGTTGTCGGCCAACGTGGATCGCCTCGGGGCGGTGGGAGCAGGCGTGCGCAGGCTGGTGTTGGACAGCGCAGCTGGCCGGCCATTGCCGCCGCTCGATCAGGTGCCGGAGTTCGAGTAGCGCCCGAATCGGGCAAGCAAGTAGGCAACGCCCACTCCTGCCGCCACCGTGGCGCCGAGACCGCCGAGCACCGGGATGCTGGAGAACGCCAGTATCCCAAAAACGAGAAAGCTGGAAAGTGCACAGATGTCCACGGCGCGGCGGGTAGCGACCTGATCGTCCCCGTCGCGCAGTGTCTTGCTGTGGAACAGGGCATAGTCGAGCCCGAGGCCCAGCACAAGCGCGAGCGCCATCAGGTCGAACGGCGATATGGGGCCGCGCAGCCATGCGCCGATGGCGGCGCTGGCGGCTGCCGCTGCAACAGTGGTGCCCAGGAGCCAAAGCGCCCGGCGGCCGTCCTGGGTGCGCCACCACAGCAGGAATCCCATGAGGGCCAAGGCAGCAGCCAGCACGCCGAGCAGTCGGTGACGGAACCGCTTCACCAAGGAAGCGGACGCCTGTTTCAAGTCCACCCAGCCGACGCCCGCTGCGCCTGCCAGGCGCTTCGCGACGGCACTCCTGTCCGCGATGCCGCGCAAGGCGATCAGGCTCGTCCAGCCGTTGTCGTTCCGGTAAAGGTGAGCCTCGACAAGCGGACCCAACGCCGGCTCGGCGACGAGGTCCTCGTGACGAACCGGCGCAAACCGCGCCGATGTTTTGACTGCGGCTTCGTGAAATGGGTCGAACGCGTTGGCCGCGAAACCCAAGGCTGCCGCGGCACGGCGAAAGTCGCTGTCCGGCGCATGTGCGCCTCCTTTCGCGACGAAGGCGCGCCAGGCGTTGTGGCGTTCCTGCTGCCGTGTCTCGCTCGGCAGGAGTTGCACGACGCTGCTGTGCCCGGCCACGTCGCCAGCTTGTTCGGCGGCGGCAAGGCGCAATGAGGCCGTTTCCGTGCGCTCCAGCGTTGTCTCCAACTCGGTTCCACGCACCGCGATCACATGGCGCATGTCGCCAAGGCCCAGGCGGGAGCGCAGCTCTGCGTCCGCGGCCAGCGTTGTCGGCGGCACCGGGGTCAGCGCGCCGAGGTCATCGGAGAAAGGCGATCGCACGGTCAACATGACGGTGGCGAAGGCCAGAGTCACGAGCCAGGGCCAGTGCATCAGCCTCCTGCTTGGTGCGCATCCACGGGGAGGCCCCGGCGACGCTGCCCAGGCGTTGCCGATCCAGGCGGTGGCAAGTGCTGCCGCGGCAACGCCGACGAGTGCGAACACGCCGAGCTGTTCGAGCCCGGCGCCGGTACCGACGACGAAGACGGCATAGGCCAGCAATGTGCTGGCGATGCCCAGCCGCAGCGTGGGCCATACCGGTGCATCTCGGCCGCGAGCTCGGCTGGTGACGAGATGCAGTGGGTAGTCGAGGGTCACGCCGAGCAGCGTGAAGCCGAAGGCGAGCGCGATGCCATGCACCTCGGAGTACAGGAATGCGAGCGCCGAAAGTCCCGCAGCCGCCCCCGTGAGCATGGGCGCGCCGATGGCAAGGACCGTGGCGAACGAACGAAAGCGCCACAGCAGCAAGGCGAACAACGCAGCGCTGGCCAGCACGCTGAACAGCGTCGCCTCGCGGCGCACGGTGGCCTGCAGGTCGGCAGCGTAGATGCCGCTGCCATATAGCGCAGCATCGGCGAACCCCTGCCCTGTCAAGGTTGCGCGCATGGCGGCGGCGAGGTTGGTCTGGGCGTTCACGTCAAAGGGCGGTGCGCTTGTCAGCACCACCAGATAGCGCTCGCTGTCGTGCTGGAAGCTGGCCTCCGGGGCGGCAAACGCCGCCAGTGCGTGGACGCTCGCCAGCAACGGATCGGCCGAAATCAGCGAGAGCCAGTCGTCGTCGGCCAGCGCAGCATCGGCCAGACGCCGGCCCAGGACGTTGCGCCAGGCTTCTTCGTCCGCCGGTGGGTCACGCAGCAACAGACGGTGATGCCAAAGCGCGGCGGGAATGCGCGCATTGCCGCCGTCGTGGTCCTCCGGCAGCACGCGCTGCACACCGGGCAGAGCGCGTAGCGCTGTCGCGACGGTCGTTGCCGCTGCCACGGAAGCGTTCGGCAACACCACGAAGGCGGAGCGCGAGCCGGCATCCTGACCGAGTCGTTCCACGAGCATCTGTTCCGCGGCGGCATCAGGCGGGGGAAGGAATGCCGCCAGGTCGTAGCTCAACGTAAGTTGCGATGCCCCTGCGCCGGCGAGAGCCCCTGCCAAGAGCAACAAGACACCGCCGCGAGCGCCGACGGTCAGCCAGATGACGACGCCTCAATGTCTGCGGCTGCGGACAGAAACTGCAAATGCTGCCAACCCTTTGCGCCGCGATCAGCGCGCAGCGCCGTAAGGCGCTGGCGGCTGCCGTACAGGTGTATCGACACCAGCTCGCGGCCAAGCCTGGCATCGCGGGGCGCGAGGGTCACCTCCCAGGAGTCCGCGCTCCCTGCGGCATGGGTCTCGGCGACCGACGCGACAGTGAAGCGTCGCCGCAAGGCGCCTACCTGGCCGAGCAGCACGTTGGATATGGCCAGGAGCTCGGCGTGCGCGCCTCGCGCCGGGTTGAGGCGCGTGCGTCGTGGCTTGGAGCTGGCAATCGCCAGCTCCGGATCGTCGCCTTCGTGGTGCGAGGGCCGCCGCAGGGTCAGTTCACCGCGCGCCAGCCGCCGCTCCTCGAGCCGTGGTTCCACGACGCGCATCACCAGTGCGCCGTCTGGCTCGATCCACATCCAGCCGCGCTGCTCGAACGGCTCGCGCAGCAGGCGGTTGGAATGTCGCTCGATGTAGGCAATGGACTCGCCACGCGGAAACTCGAGCGCCGCGAGCCGGGCGAGGGCAGCCTCGTCTGAGACTGCGGTCGCGCTCCACAAGGCGCCAGCCCCGATGAGCGCGGCCCGCCGGAGCAACTCAAGCATCGGCATCTGCCCAGAAGTCGTGGAAGTTGAACCAGCCGAACGGTACGGCACGCACATGGCGTTCGAGGCTGGCAGCATAGCGCGCAACGAGCGCTGGCAGTTCGACGCTGCGCCGGCGACGTGGAATGCGCACGCCCTCGCTCAGCACTTCACAATGCACCTCATAGCCGGTGCCGGTGAGGCGACAGAACATGCCGATGACGGGCGCGCGAAAAGCGCTCGCCACCAGATAGGGGCCGACCGGAAAAGCCGCCGGCGCGCCCAGAAACTCGCATTTCTCCGTGCGGTCGTCCGGGCGATGGCGGTCCGCCAGAATTCCAACCCAGGCACCCGAACGCAGTGCCTCCGCGATGGCAAGGCCCAGGGCCGCGCTGCCTTGTTCGGAGTGAATGATCTTGGTCATCAATGCCGGGTTCCATGCCGCCATCGCGTCCATCAGCCGAGCGCTGACGCTCTTGTCGAGCACGATGCGCAGGTCCACCCCGCCGAGCTGCGGGCCGATCACCCGGGATGCCTCGAATGAGCCGAAATGCGCGGCCAGGAAGATGCCCGGCCGACCGGCATCCACCACCCGCTGCACCTCCTCGCTGCCGATGAAGCGCACGTCGATGGAGTCCGTCCGTCCGGTCAAGAAGTAGAAGCGATCGGCCGAGACCCGGGCGAAGCTCGTGAAGTGCCGCAGCACGTCGCATTCACGCACCGGTCGGCCCAGCGCTCGCATCAGGAAGGCGCGGGATGCGTGGCGCTCGGGGGTGCGTGCAAAGTAGAAGTAGAGGACGATGGGACGCAGCAGTGCGTGCAAGACCGCATGGTGGACGCGGCCTGCCACCCAGGCGAGAAAGGCAATGGCAAGCTTGGTGCCCGCTTCCGGACGCGCCTGCCAAGAGCCAGGGCCGGGACGCCCCTGCTGCCGCGGGAATCCCCGGGCCTGGCCATCGTTAGCCATGGGCATGCCCTTCGTCGCTCTCGGCGTTTTCGAGCACCAGCGACCGCAGCGCCGCCATCGTGAGCTTGCTCGCGCGGTTGCGAGGCAAGGCCGCTACCAGCCGAATCGGGCGTGGCACGAAGGCCGGATCCAGTTGCTTCGCCAGAGCTGCGCGGATGGCGCGAGCGCCGAGCGTGGGAGCGACCGCCACCGCGGCGAGCCGGCCGGTGCTTGGCAGGCCAAGGGACTCCGGCTGGTATATTGCACCGTCCTCCACCCCGGATGTCGCGAGCAGCACGGCATTTAGGTTGGCCAGAGATGCCCGCTTGCCGCCCACCTTGACGATATCGCTGGCACGACCTCGCAGGTCGAAGCCGCCGTTGGGCGCCGGCGCGAAGCGATCTGCCAAGGTCACGCCGGCCGGCAGATGCGGCGAGCGTACGGTGAGGAGGTCGTCGTGGAAGTCGAGGTCGAAGCAGTCGAAGAATGTCCATGCCGGAGCGTGGACCGGGTGGCGGCTCGCCAGCGAGCCGATTTCGCTGCAGCCGTAGACTTCGAGCACGCAAGTGCGCAAGGCCGACTCTGCAGCCGCCGTCAGCGTCCGATCGAGCGGCGATGTTGCCGACACGGTGATCGCCACCGGCGCTGCCGGCGGGGGCCCCCTGAGCAGTGCCCGAATGTGCGTGGGGGTGGACACCAGCACGGTGGGCGATGCGAACGAATCGAGGGCCGCAGCGATGTCCCGAGGCAGAAAGGCGTCGCCGCAGTGGATGGCGATGGGTGCCAGGGTCGGCAACAGCAAGGTCCACTCGAGACCGTACATGTGCCACGGCGGCACGGTCGCCACCAGCCCAAGGGGGCCGGACGGCACTCCCGCAGCACGCAGGGCACCGGCGAGGCAACGTGAGTGGACGGTGCGGAATTCGCTGAGCATGTCCCAGCTCTTCGGGTGGGGCTGTGGCGTGCCGGTGCTGCCAGAGGTAAACGCGACCACCGCCAGGCTCGCACCGTCGATGACCGGCAGTGCCGCTGCGCCGTTGTCGCCCGGGTTGACCTCCACCAGGAAGTCGGCGCTGGCCGCAGCGTCGTCGGCGAGCGTGACGCAAGGGCCATGCTGGCTACGCACGGCATTGAGTGCCGCGGCGTCGCGCTGTGACGGCAGCAGGTTGGTCTGGCCGCGCACCAACGCGGCGAAGAAGGCCACGCTGAACCGGTAACGGTGCGCACACAGGTTGATGGCGCAGCGAGCGTCCGGGAGGGCGTCGGCGCAGGCCAGCACGTCGGCGGCGAATTGCGCCGCTGTGACCGGCTTGCCGTCCACCGAGGCAAGCGGTGTGGAGCCGGCGCGGAGAAGGAGGCGTCCCCTCGCCTGCCGTGCGTCAGGAACGGGCATCGACCTCCTGCATGACGTGTGCGGTCAGGCTGCCGAGGGTGGCGAATATGTCCTTGGCGTCTTCATCCTCCGCCGACAGATGCACGTCGAACTCCTCGGCGATGGCAACGGCAATCTCCAGCGCGTCGATGGAGTCGAGGCCCAGCCCTTCGTCGTCGAACATGATCACGTCGGGAGCGATTTCCTCTGCGGCGACATCCTCGAGATTCAACGCATCGACGATGAGGTTGGCCATCCGCACTTGGTCCTTGGTTTGCGCCATTGGCGACTTCTCCCTTGAGCACCGCGCCATTATTCCCGTAATCTGTCTGATTTCCAACAGGTGCAGCGGACTCCGCGGACTCGCGGCTTCACGGTGACTGCATGCCCGCTGCGCTTGACTCCTTCCGCCAGGTTCCCGATGGTCCAAAGCGTTGACGGCAAGGTGCTCTCGCAGGTCGGGGTTGGAGTGGATCGAGTGCCAGCGTGTGGGGTGAGCAGGTTGCGGTCGGCCAGTGTCGTGAAGACTCCGCTCGGCGGCGGCGTGCATTTGGGCTGGGTGTGGCGGCTAGTCTCGGCGTCGCTGGCTTTCGCTGCGTTTGGTCTCGGCGGCCTGCTGCTTGGCTTTTCGGTATTCCCGCTGCTGCGAGTCACCGCTGGCGGCAAGGCTGCCGCCGAGCGACGTTGCCGCCTTGCGATACACCTTTGCTTCCGGACGTTTGTGGCGCTGTTGGCCGTGCTGCGCCTGGCGCGGTTTCAAGTCCTCGGGCGCGATCGGCTGCGCGGCGCGCGAGGGTGCCTGGTGGTTGCCAACCATCCATCGCTGATCGATGCGGTGGTGCTGATCTCGTGCCTGCCGGACGCCTGCTGTGTGGTCAAGGAGGGTGTTTGGCGCAATCCGTTCCTTGGTCATGTGGTACGAGCGGCGGGCTATGTGCCGAGCCGTCGTGCCGACCTCGTGGTGGCGCAGGTGGTCGATCGGCTGCGCGCGGGACAGACCGTGGTGCTGTTTCCAGAGGGCACGAGGACGCCGCGGGACACTGCGCCGACTGTTCGGCGGGGCGCGGTCCTTGCTCTCTTGCGCGCCGACCGGCCTGTGCTGCCGGTCTATCTGCGCGTGACCCCCCCGGTGCTGCGCAAAGGCGACTCGCTGACCGACCTTCCGAATCGCACTGCTGTCTTCGTGGCGACCGTCGGTGATGCAATCGAACCATCGGATTTCGCACCTGGGGCATCGGAACGCACTCGGGCCAAGCGCGGCGCCGAACGACTGGAAGCGCTGTTCCGACAGCACACCGCAGAAATTCCGTTGCCGGCGGCCGATTCGCCTGCGCCGTCCGCTTGAGCATGTCGTTACGCGACGCCGTCTCGCAGGCGGCAAGCCGTCCGAGGTCGAGGTCCCGCCGGCGACACGCATGGCATATGATGCGCCCATCGGCTTGGGTTGGGCCCCGAAGGGAGGCAGCCACCGTGACTCGCTCCGAGATAGCGTCTAGGCTTGCCGACATCCTCGTGGAGATGTTTGAGCTCGAAGAGCGGGAGGTGACGCCGGACGCACACCTCTACGACGATCTCGACATCGACAGCATCGATGCCGTGGACCTGATCGTGCGCCTCAAGGAATTCACCAGTGCAGACGTCGACCCCGAACGCGCCAAGGGTGTGCGTACCGTAGCGGATGTGGTGGACCTGATCGAGGAATTGTTGCAAAGCTGACGGCGTGTCGCGCCACATGCATGTGAGACCGCCGGTCAGTGATGACCGGAACAAACGGAGGCAGCGATGAGATATGGGCATCGATTTCTGGCGGCCGTGCTGGCGATCGCCGGCATCACGGCCTTGGCCCGAACGGACATTGTCGACATCGAGAGCTCGCCGGTGCCAAGCGGCCTCAGCATGGCGCAGGTGGAGCAGGGGATCGTCTCCGGAAGCTTGGAAGGGCGCTGGATCGCCAAGGTGGTGGCGCCCGGCCACATCGAGGCACGGCTTTCCGTGCGCTCGCACGTCGCGGTGGTGGGCATCGAGTTCAGCGAATCGACCTATTCGATCCGCTACAAGGACAGCCACAACCTGGACTACAAGTCGGGCAGGATTCATCGCAACTACAACCACTGGGTGGCGAATCTGAACCTTGCGGTGCAGCGAGTCTTGGTGGCGGCTTCGACTGCTTCGGCAGTGCCCGGCGGCGATGTCCCGGTCGCCCGTGGCCCGACGGAACCCTCGCCCGCGGCCTCGGCGGGGGTTTACAGTGGCGAAACCGTGGCGGTTGCTGCGACCATCCCGTTCTCCATCGCAGTTCCCCAGGTTGCTATGGAGTGCCGCATCGGAGAGCAGCTCTCGCAATTGATGCAGGCTTCCTCGCCGTCCATCGAAATCGGCGCGGCGCCGGGCGCCGGCCATTATCTCGATGCGTCCATTACGGAACTCCACATGCCGGGTGGTGGCGCATGGTCTGGTCCGAAGTGGCTGGAAGTGTCCGGCACATTGCGCGAGGGGGGCGGCGCCGCCGTGGCGTCTTTCCGGGCCAAGCGCTTCAGCACCGGCGGCGCGTTCGCCGTGTTCAAGGGCAACTGCCAGATCGTCCAGCGGTGCGTCAAGGCCATCGCCCAGGACGTTGCCGGCTGGCTGCGAGACCCGATCGACGGCGCCGAACTCGGCGACGCTCGGTGAGGGCATCGGCTCGCCCGGATGACCAGGCCGCTACACCTCGATTGGGTCGAAATCTGTCGAGGCCCGGATCACTGGCTCGGCGAGGCGACTGTGACCGATGACCTGGCGGTGCTTGATGGCCACTTCCCGGGTGAGCCCATCGTTCCCGGTGTCGCCCAGCTGTTCTGGGCCGCCACCTTGGCGGGTCGTATCTTCCCCCAATCCATCCTCACGAGTGAGATGCGCAACCTGAAGTTCATGAAGACCATCGTTCCGGGCGTGCGCTTGCGGCTGTCGCTCAACCGCAACGCGCGCGCCGTAAGGATCGCGTTCGAGTACAGTTCCGACGCGGGATTGCACAGCCGCGGCATGTTTCTATGGCGGCAGTAGCAGATGCTGCACGGCCGGCACCCGGCGTTGTCGAGCCGCCGGACGTGGAGTCCATGCTGCCGCACGCCCATCCGATGATTCTTATCGACCGGGTAATGCCGCAGGGGCCTTCGTGTACTCGCGCCGCGGTCAGGATCCACGAAGACACCATGTTCTGCGAGATGCCGAGCGGTGTTCCCGCTTTCGTGGGCGTCGAGTACATTGCGCAGACGGTGGCCGCCCACGCTGGTCTCAGGGCGCGCCGCGCCGGGCAGCCGGTGCGGATTGGCTTCCTGCTCGGCACGCGACGCTACGACTGTGCCGCACCCTGTTTTCCGCCAGGCACCGAACTGACGATCGAGGTCGTCACAGCATACGAGGGGCCGACCGTGTCCCAGTTTTCAGGCGTCATCTTCGATGCGCGCGGCGGCGAACTCGCGCGCGGCGCCGTGACGGTCTATGTCAGGAAGGGGGTGGCGGGAGAGGCATGACTGGGCCACGTCGTGTGCTGGTGACCGGTGCCTCCCGGGGCATTGGTCGCGCCATTGCCCTCGCCCTGGCCGGGGATGGCTACCATGTCGCCTGCAATGCCCGTGGCCCGACCGATGCGGTGGTGGCGGAGATCCGAGCGGCCGGCGGCTGCGCCCGGGCGTTGAACGGGGATGTCGGTGACCGCAACGCGATCCGTGCCGTCATCGCCGGCGACATCGAGCGACACGGGGCCTTCTACGGCGTGGTCTGCAACGCCGGCGCCCATGCCGACGCGGCGTTCCCGGCCATGAGCGACGCCGACTGGGACACCGTGATGCGGACCAACCTCGACGCCTTCTTCAACGTGGTGCAGCCTTGCGTCATGCCCATGATCCGACTGCGCGACGGCGGACGCATCGTCGCCATGGCGTCGGTCTCCGGCATCGCTGGCAATCGTGGCCAGACGAACTACAGTGCCGCCAAGGCTGGCCTGATCGGTGCCGCCAAGGCGCTGGCGGTGGAGCTCGGCAAGCGTCGGATCACCGTGAACTGCGTGGCGCCGGGCATCATTGCCACCGACATGGCCGACGAGGTGCCGGACAACGTGATCCATCAGGCGGTGCCGATGCGTCGGCGTGGCACTGCCGAGGAAGTGGCGAGCGTGGTGCGCTATCTGTTCACGGACCTTGCCGGATACATCACCCGGCAGACGCTCTCCGTCAACGGCGGCATGGTCTGATGGCGGCTGAGCGGCGCGTCGTCATCACGGGCGCCGCCGGCCTGTCTCCCATCGGCTGCGACTGGGCGACGGTCTCGGCGAACTTGCGCGGAGGCGTGGGTGGCGTCGTGCGAATGAACGAATGGGCTGCGGTCGAAGGCCTGCACAGCCTGCTCGGAGCCCCGACGTCGTTCGAGGTGCCGGCGAGTTGGCCCCGCAAGATGCGGCGCAGTCTGGGCCGGGTCTCGGCCATGGCGGTGCGAGCGAGCGAACTGGCCTTGGCGGAGGCGGGCCTTGTCGACGATCCGGTGTTGCGGACAGGTCGGGTGGGCGTCTCCTTCGGATCTTCGGCCGGCTCCATGGACAGCCTGCGCGAGACCGCCCGCTTCTACAGCACGCCGGCCTTGACCAACCTGTCGGCCAATACCTACATCAAGATGATGCCGCACACGACCGCAGCCGCCATCGGCATGTTCTTCGGCCTCACCGGCCGCATCCTGCCTTCGTCCACCGCCTGCACGTCAGGCAGCCTGTCCCTCGGCATGGCCTGTGAGTCCATCCGCCACGGCTATCAGGATGTGATGATCGCCGGCGGCGCGGAGGAGCTCGATGTTCTTGGCGCTGCGGTATTCGACCGTCTCTATGCCACCAGCACCAGCAACGACTCCCCCGATCGCACGCCGAGGCCTTTCGATGTGGATCGTGACGGCCTCGTTGTGGGCGAAGGGGCGGCGGCGTTTGTGCTCGAGTCGCGCGACCGAGCCTTGGCGCGTGGCGCGCTCGTGCTCGCCGAACTGGTTGGCTTCGGCACCAACTCGGACGGCAACCACCCGACGCAGCCGACGCAGGAGACAATGGCCGAGGCCATGCGCCTGGCGCTCGCTGACGCCGGTCTCGAACCTGCCCAGATCGCCTACGTAAACGCCCACGGCACAGCAACCGAACTCGGCGACATCGCCGAGAGCCGGGCCACCGAGGACGTGTTCGGCTCTGGCGTGGCGGTCAGTTCGCTGAAGAGTTACATCGGTCACACGCTGGGCGCCTGCGGCAGTCTGGAAGCGTGGATGAGCCTGCGGATGCTTGCGGAAGGCTGGGCCGCATCGACTCGAAACCTGGACAGTGTGGACCCGCGATGCGGCGCGCTGGACTACATCGTCGGCGCCCCCCGGGAGCGGAGCGTGGAGCGCTTCATGACAAACAACTTCGCCTTTGGGGGCGTCAACACGTCCTTGGTGTTCCAGCTGTGAGTCGGCTTCGCCGGATTGCGGTGACGGCGTGTCTGGCCGTCGCGTCCATTGTGGCCGCGAGCGATTCCGAAGAGGAGGAAACGGAACCGCTGCCGGAGGCGGACGAGGACATGCATGTCGTCGGCACGCGGCCCGTCGAGCGGGGCCCGCTCGCCATTGAGATGGACGCCGAGACGCTGTCTGGCATTCCGGGCGTTCACGACGACCCTCTGTCCGCGCTGGTGACGCTGCCGGGTGTTGCAGTGAACAACGATTTCGAAGGCGGCACCTCCATCCGGGGCGCGCGTCCGGTGGACAACACCTACCGCGTGGATTTCATGCAGGTCGGTTATCTGTTCCACTTCGGCACCGGCAGCGTGGTGGATGGCGATCTGGTGGACGGCTTCAGCTTCCACCCCGCCGGCTACGGCGCCCGCTATCAGGGCGTCATCGGCGGTGCCGTGGACGCACGCACCCGAGACCCGCTGAGCGATGGTGGCCGAGCGCTCGTGGATGTGAACCTGATTCACGGCGGGGTGCTGGCGGAAGGTGCGCCGACGGATCGCCAACGGACGTATTTTTCGACCAGGGCAAGCTACTACGATCTGGTGCTCGAGCCGTTCCTTGCTGACATCAACGACAGCGAGCCCGACGACGTGGACGTGGTGCAGCTGCCGCGCTTTCGCGACTATCGCGGACGCTATCAGATCGATGCCGGCGAGTCGGCAAGGCTGGACGTGCTGATCGACGGTGCCACCGATGATGTGGAACTGCTGTTCCACGACCAGTCCACCGAAACCTTGCAGGATCCGGCGCTGGCGGGCGCGCATCGTTTCGCCCTCGACTACCATCGCCAGGGGATCGTCTATTCGCGCGGTCGCAAGGACAGCGAATGGCGCTGGCAAGCGGGGCTGGCACGCAACGTCACCGGCTTCTCGGCGCGACTCGGCGGTGCCGGCAAGGCCGACACGGTGGTGACGGACAGCATGGTGCGGCTGGAGGCTACAGCGCCGGAGGGCGGCAGCCATCGACTGGCTTGGGGCCTCACGATGTCGCATCTGAACATCGACTACGACGTCCTCTTGCGCGACGCTGGCTGCACCGAGTTCGAGGTGGACTGCCGGTTCAGCGACGCGGCTGCAGTCGCCACCACGGACGAAATGCCGCTGCGACGACTGCAAGCGTTCTTCGAGGACACCATGGCGCTGCCCGGCTTGGGCGAACGGCTGCACCTGACGGCCGGCGTCGGCTACGCTTGGGACGACTACCTCGGCGAGGAGCATCTGGACCCGCGAGTTCGCCTGACGTGGAAGGCGGGTCCGGCGTCTTCGCTCACTTTCGGGGCCGGACGCTACCACCAGTTGCCGGCGTTCGAGTACATCGAGCGCGAACTCGGCAACCCGGCTCTCTCCCATCTGCAAGCCGACCATTTCGTGCTGTCCTTCAAGCACGGCTTTGCCAGCGGCTGGCTGTTGCGAACCGATGTCTATCGAAAGAACTCGCGCAATCTAGTGACGGCCAACGTGGCGACGCGCTACGACAATCGCGGCATCGGCACGGCGCATGGTGCGGAACTGCTGGTTCAAGGCCTGTTCGGACCGCGACTGCTCGGCTGGGTGGCGCTGTCGTACTCGAAGTCCGTGCGCGAAGATCGCGACACCGGCGAGCGCTTCGACTTTGCCTACGACCAGCCGGTGATTGCCTCCGTGGTTGCCAAGTTCATCGCTAGTGAGCGCATATCGCTGAGCGCCAAGGCATGGTTCCATAGCGGCCCGCCGCACACGCCCATCCTCGGCGGCGAACTCGACCCGGACAGCCCCGGCGACTTCCTGCCACGCCATGGCGAGATCAACGGCGAGCGGCTGCCAAGCTATTTTCGCCTCGACCTCCGCCTGGACTGGGATCGTCGCAACACCAAGGGTTGGCTTTGGCGCGATTCCAAGGTGTACTTTGAGGTCTTGAACGCAACAAGCCACCGTAACGTGTCGGGCTACGAATACGCTCACGACTACGCCAGCCGTCGGCCCATAACGCAGATTCCGCTGTTCGTCTCGGTGGGCATGCGCAAGGAGTGGTAGCGCAGCTTGCGAGCTCGTTGGCGCGTCGATTGACGAGGCCGGCGGCGTCGGCTTGGCGGGTCGGATGCGGCGGGACGCCTTCCCCATCCAATGGCCAAAACGAGAACTGCTGGCAGCGGCGGTACATTGCGACCCTGCCTGGACTCACGGCGACGCCGGGGACGGGGCGACGAGTCGCAGGGTCTCGTCGAGCGGGGTGAGGTGGAGTCCAAGCGCCTTGGCCGCAGGGGTGGGGTCGATGCTGTCGTCGTGGTCCAGCACCCCGAGCATGGCGCGGGTGAGGGGTGGGCTTGAGGTTGCGCGTTCGAGTGTCCACGCCAGCGTCCGGCCGAGCCAGAGCGGCAGCGAAAGCACTCGAACCGGCGCGATGCTCAGGGTGCTTGCGGCGGCGGCGATGAGTTCGCGGCGGGGAAGAGCGACGGGGCCCGCGAGTTCGAGGATGCCGGGTGCAACTCTCTCGGACAGCGCTGCAACGATGGCGGCCACCACATCGCCGGCAAAGATGGGCTGCTCCAAGCTCCGGGAGCGGAAGGTGAATGCCACGCGCTTGGCGGCGCGGGCGTTGCGGAAGAGGGCTGCGGAAGCGTAGTCGTCCTCGCCGAGCACCATAGGCACGCGAAGCGACACGGTGGGGATGCCGGAGTCCGCGAGAATCGTTTCCGTGCGGGCGCGGGATGCAAGGCAGGCGTTGCTCGAGCCGGCGTTGGCACCGAGGATGCTGAGATAGACGATGCGGCCCACGCCGGCGTCGCGGGCGGCTTGCGTCAAGGCTTCGGCGGGGGCCTCGTGGGCATCGTGAAAGCTGGCGTGGGCGCTCTCGCGGATGATGCCGACGAGATGGACGATGGCCTCGCAGCCGGCACACGCGGCGGCCAGGCCGCTGGCGTCGGTGTAGTCCACTATGCGCATGTCTGAATGGTGCGCGAGTGCGGCGGCGGCCCGTTCCGAGCGCACCACCGCGCGGGCGTCGCCTCGCTCCCTGAGGAGACGACGCCCGATGTGGCCGTTGGCGCCTGTGACGAGTATGGGCAAGGAGGGGCCTCTTGGCTCTGTGCGTGTGCGGGCCGGATGGTACGGGAACGCGGTTGCGAAAGCGTCGTCCCGGGAGGGGAGGAGGGGAGGAGGGGAGGAGGGGATGGGGAGGGAGGCATCGACTCGCGAGCTGGACCCGATCACCGTTCCGCTATGGTCATGCGGGGCGAACGACACTATGGTGTTGCCCCGGCCTCAAGGCTTGGAGGGAGGCGAATCGTCCGATGCGTTCCTTGACCACACGTGTGCCCGTTGGTCATGCGGCGCGGCGCCTGCGGACAGTGTCCTTGCGCCCCTGTCTCGCACTGGCGGCGCTCATTTTGCTGGCGGCTTGTGAGCCGCTTTGGGTGTTGCCAGGCGGGGCGCTCGGGGGCACCGAGTCCCGCGCTCCGGGAGATTGGAGCTTCAGCGACGCGGTGGACACCGTGCAGATCGAAACCGGGCTCGCCGATGCGTATTCGGTGAACGTCTGGGGCGTTGGCATTGGCCCGCACTTCTATGTTGCGTCCGCACAGGCCGGAGACTCGCGCTGGGCGCGCAACATGGTGGAAATGCCTGCGGTGCGACTGCGCATTGAGGATGCGGTCTTCCCGCTCCGGGCCACGCGGGTGGAGGAAGCCGACGAGCTGGCGACCGTAACCGCCGCGTACGTGCGCAAATACGAGGTTGAGGAGAGTGAGAACTTCGTCGCCACCGCGTGGGTGTTTCGTCTTGACGCCGGCGACTCCTGAGGGCGGTCGGCGCCCCTCGCCGCACCGGTAGTCCTGCGCGAGCCATGCCGACCAGCGAACGACGGTTCGGGGATTGGCTGACAGCCGCCAATGCGGTGTCGCTGGCGCGGCTCGCGGCCGCGCCCTATTCGCTGGTGTTGGCGTTGGACGGGCGCTGGCTGCTGGCCAGCGTCATCTTTGTGGGCGCGGTCGTGTCTGACATGCTCGACGGCTATCTTGCCCGTCGCGCCGGCAAGGAGTCGGCCTTGGGTGGACTGCTCGATCACTCCGCCGATGCCATCTACGTCACCCTCACCCTGTGGGCCTTGGCGCACACCGGTGTCGTTCCGGGCTTCCTGCCGTTCCTGATCGGCTGCGCGTTCCTGCAATACGTGCTCGACTCCCGGGCGATGAAGGGCGAACCGTTGCGCACGAGCCGGCTCGGTCGCTGGAACGGCATCGCCTACTTCGTGCTGGTTGGGGTCATCGTCGTCCGCAACGCCCTCGGCCTTGGCTGGCTGCCGGACGACGTGATCTGGCTCTTTGGTCTCGTGCTCCTGACGACGACCTTCCTGTCCATGTTCGAGCGCCTCCATGCGATGATGAATCCCGGCTCGGCGCCGCTGTATGCGGCGTGGTGGAACCGTATCCGGGGGTGGCGATCGGGCAAGGACACGGAGGAATGAAGCGTCGAACGAGCTGGTTGTGGGTGTTGCTCCCTCGGTTTGCTCGCGGCCGTGGCCATCGCCGCTAGCCCGACTTTCGCAACTCGGGGACGGATGCGTCTGTTTCCGGCTGATTCTGGCGGTTTTGGATGCACAGGCGACTGTTCTTGTTGAGTCCGGGTGGTCGGATACGGCTGTGGTGCCGACCTTGGTCGTTGACAGGCCGGTGCCAAGCGTCAGGCTTGCCGGTCATGTTCGCGCGTGCCAAGACCCGCTTCAAGGACGGCAGGCGGCACCGCTGCTGGAGCGTGGTGGAGAACCACCGCAACCGCGACGGGCGGGTGGTTCAGAGACAGGTCCTGTACCTGGGCGAGATCAACGACAGCCAGCGGGCGGACCTGGCGCCGGTCGATCGAGGTCATCGACGGCGACACGCAGTCGCGGCAGATGGCGCTGTTCGCGTCGGGCCGGGAGGCGCCGGAGCTGTCGCGCGCCGTGCTCGAGAAGTTCGCGGCGCTGCAGATGGTGGATGCGCATCTGCCGACCACGGACGGTCGTCACCTGGTGCTGCCGCGGCACACGCAACCGACCTCCGACCACCGTCTGCTGCTCCGACAACTGGACCTGCAACTGCCTGAACAGCCCCCGCCACGCATCGCGTCCTGAGCCACAGCCAGGCCCCTTGCAGTGCCGACCTTTGCGTCGTGATGACGTAAAGTCAACCTCTTAGGTGCAAAAACCCCCCGAGTTGCGAAAGTCGGGTTAGCGGGACAGGGCCGCGATGCGGGATTCGTTGCGGCTGGTGAAGAGCAGTCGGAGGCCCATGGCCACGGCCACGGCGGCGAGGCCGACGGAGAGGCCGATCCAGAAGCCGTACACGCCAAGTTCCGGGACGCTCCACCAGCCGTGGCCGAATGCCAGGCCCACGGGGAACGCCAGTAGCCAGTAGCCGATCATCGAATACATCATCGGTGCGCGGGTGTCCTTGTAGCCCCTGAGGCATCCGGCCATGGTGGCTTGAGTGTCGTCGAAGATCTGATAGACGGCGATGAAGAGGATCAGCGTGGCGGCGACGCCGATGACGGCGTCGTCGTTGCTATAGACCAGCACCACCGCATTCCGCGCCAGCACCAGCGCCACGCTGACGGCGACGGCATAGCCGATGGACAACAGGAATGCCGTTCGCGCCACTCTGGCGGCGCCCGTCAAATCGCCACCGCCGACATGGAAGCCGATGCGGATGCCGGCCGCGGAACCTAGCGCCAGCGGCGCCACGAAGGTGGCCCAGTTGATGTGGCCGGCGATGTTGTGTGCCGCTACCGGCACCACGCCCAGGCCGCCGACGAGAATGCCGACCGCGGCATAGAGGCCCATGCCGACGAACGAAGACAGTCCGATGGGGAGACCGATCTTGAGGATGCGGCCGACGTAGTTCTCCGCAGTTCGTCCGTCGTCCGTGCGCCGCCAGAGCCCCGTGGCGCGGAATGGACGCCGCCGCCACAGCACCATGATGGTGCCGAGCTCGAACCACATGACGATGGCGGTGGCCCAGCCACAGCCTTCGCCGCCGAGTTCGGGGGCGCCGAAGCGGCCATAGATGAGGGCGTAGTTGAAGAGCGCGTTCAGCGCCAGAGCCAGCGCGGCGATGACCATGGGCCCCACTGTGCGCCCAAGACCTTCCGCACCGTGCCGCAGCACCATGTAGATCATCGCCGGCGGCAGGCCGAAGGCGGCGGCCTTGAGATAGCGCTCGGCGACGCCCGCCGTGGTTGCCTCCACATCGGCGGCAGCGAACAGGGCGCCGCCGTTGGTCACCGCCAGCACCGCGACGACGCTGCCGACCGCACCGACGATCAGCCCCTGGCGAACGACCGTGCCGGTCTCGGACATGCGCCCGCCACCGGCCATCTGGGCAACCATGGGCGTCACCGACATCGTGCAGCCGGCGAGCAGCATGAACATCGGCCAGAGCACATAGCCGCCGAGGCCGACCCCAGCCTGATGCACCGCGGCGTAGTGCCCGGCCATGGCGGTGTCGAGAAAGCCCATCGCCATGATGAAGAACTGGGTCAGGGCAATGGGGCCGCCCAGGCGGAGCAAGGCGCGTGCCTCGGCGACATGCGCGGCGCGGGATGGAGTCAACGGTCTGTCCGGTTCATTCGGCGACTCATCTCCGTTCACGGGGCGCAACCTACCCCCTCCGAAGAAGCCTGGCCGCTCTTCGCCTCCCCCCAAAGGGAGGTGGTTAGGAACGGCCCTCGCTACGCAAAACTCGATCCCTCCTCCTGGCGGAGGCTCTCGGCGGGGGACGGCACTCTACCTGCCTGCATGTCCAACCGATACGCCCCAAACGCCACGACGAGCGGCGGAACCGTGACATCCGGCCGTCATGGGCGATAATGCGCCGCCGCCAGCCTTGGCTGCCGCTTGCGGACGGCGGCGGCGGCGCGGCCCGCATCACCAACCCCTCGGGAGGACCCTCGTGGCAGACAGCGAATCCATCGCCATTCTCGGCGGCACCGGCGATCTTGGCACCGGCCTTGCCATCCGCTGGTCTCGCGCCGGTCACCGCATCATCATCGGCTCGCGCACGCTCCCCAAGGCGCAGGCGGCGGTGGCCAGTCTGCACGAGATCAGTCCCGAGACCCCCGCCGATGCGATGGAGAACGCCGATGCCGCCGCGGCTGGCGACATCGTGGTGCTCACGGTGCCGGCCGAACATCAGATTCTCACCCTCGGCACGGTGCGCGAGGGCCTCGCCGGCAAGATCCTCATCGACGTGACCGTGCCGCTGGTTCCGCCGCGAGTGGGTACCGTGCAGCTGCCGCCAGAGGGCAGCGCCGGCAAGCGGGCGCAGGACTTCCTCGGCGACGACGTGACGGTGGTTTCCGCCTTCCAGAACGTGGCCGCGCATCTGCTCAAGGAAGACGTGAAGATCGAGTGCGACGTGCTGGTGGCGGGCAACAAGCGCGCCGCCCGCGACAAGGTGATTGCGCTCGCCACCGAAGCGGGGATGCGGGGCTGGCACGCCGGTCCCATCGACAACGCCGCCGCCGCCGAGGCGCTCACCAGCATCCTCATCCAGATCAACCGGCGTCACGAGATTTCCCATTCGGGCATCCAGATCGTCGGCCAGGCGGATCGTTAGGGTCGCAAGCGCTCGGTGAGAGTTCCGCCATGACGTCCATTTCCATCGTGCCCGTACACGGCGTGCCGCTGGTGCAGGCGGGGGACGACCTCGCCGCCCTGCTCCTCGACGCCATCGCCGCCAGCAACCTGGCGCTTGAGGCCGGCGACATCCTTGCCGTGGCGCAGAAGGTCGTGTCGAAGACGGAGGGCCGTCTCGTGCGGCTGGCGGACGTCACGCCCACCCCAGCCGCCGAGGAACTGGCGGAAAGAGTCGAGAAGGACCCTCGCCTCGTCCAGCTCATCCTCGATGAGTCCACGGAAGTTGTGCGGCACAAGCCCGGCGTGCTCATCGTCCGGCACAGGCTGGGGCTGGTGGGGGCACACGCGGGCATCGACCAGTCCAACATCGAACACGGTGAGGGGGAGGAAGGCGCGTTGCTGCTGCCCGAAGACCCCGATGCATCCGCCGCCCGCTTGCGCGATGCGGTGCATGCCGCCACCGGTGTCAACATAGGCGTCCTCATCACCGACAGCGCCAACCGACCGTGGCGCCTCGGCACCATCGGCGTCGCCATCGGTGCCGCTGGTTTCAATGTGCTCGACGATCGCCGCGGCGGCAGCGACATCTTTGGCCGGGAGCTGAAGGTCACGCTCATCAACCGCGCCGACAGCATCGCCACCGCCGCAACCTTGGCGATGGGCGAGACCGACGAGCGCACGCCGGCAGCCATCGTCCGAGGCTTCCCGGTGGAGTGCGACGCCGGCCAGGTCGCCGCGGACATCAACCGGCCCTTGGAAGAGGACCTGTTCCGTTGAGCCACGCCACCCTGGATCGAGGGCCGCGGCAGCCATGACCATCCTTGCCATCACCGGCGGCGTTGGCGGCGCCAAACTCTGTCTTGGCCTCGCCCGCGTGCTTGCGCCGCAGGAGGTGGTGTTCGTCGTCAACACCGGCGACGACTTCGAACACCTTGGCCTGCACATCTCGCCGGATGTGGACACCCTTGCCTATACCTTGGCAGATGCCGCCAACCCGGTTGCTGGCTGGGGCCGCCGCGACGAGACCTGGCACTTCATGGAGGCGCTCGACCGGTTCGGCGGCGAGACCTGGTTTCGGCTCGGCGACAAGGACCTCGCCCTGCACGTGCGCCGCCGGGAACTGCTCGCTGCCGGGCAATCCCTCACTGCCGCCACCGCCCACATCGCCGAGGGCCTGGACGTGCGGCATCGAATCCTGCCCATGTCCGACGACCCGGTGCGCACCGTCGTCCATACGGCGGACGGGCCTCTCGCCTTCCAGCATTACTTTGTGCGCGACCGCTGCGCGCCCGAAGTGACGGGCTTCGACTTTCACGGCGCAGAAGATGCCAGGGTGAATCCGGCCATCCCCTTCGACCAAGTGACGGGCGTTGTCGTCTGCCCATCGAATCCCTTCGTGTCGGTGGATCCGGTGCTGGCGGTGCCGGGCATGCGCGAGGGGATCAGGCGGTCGGGAGCGCCGGTGGTGGCGGTTTCGCCCATCGTCGGTGGCGCGGCCATCAAGGGGCCCACGGCGAAGATGATGCAGGAGCTCGGCGTCCCGGCTGCCACGGTGGAGGTGGCGAAGCACTATGCCCAGCGAAAGGTCGATGACACGCCGCTTGTCACGGGCTTCGTCATCGACGCCGTGGATGCGGATGCAGAAGGCGCGGTGCGGGCGCTCGGCCTGAAGACCGCCGTGGCGCAAACGGTGATGCGTTCGCTGGACGATCGCATCGATCTGGCGCGCACGGTGTTGGAGTTCCTGGGCACCGGCGCCCAGGACGGCGGGCCGAGGCGCTAGCGAACGTGGTGGGCGAAGCGGTTCCGGCGCGCGTCAGTTCGGGAGGCGAACTGCCAACGCGCCCGGGAGGGCGCGCGAGCATGTGGGCAGTGCTGCCGTTCAAGGGTGCCGCAGGGGCCAAGAAGCGCCTGGCGCCGGCGCTCGATCCGCAAGAACGCGAGGGACTCGTGCTGGCGATGGTGCGAGATGTGCTCGATGCCCTTGTGGGGAGTCGCCTGCTTGCCGGCGTGGTGATCGTGTCGCGGGCGCCGGTGGCCGCCCAGCTCGCGCGTGAATTCGGCGTCGAAGCCCTTGCCGATACCGCCGGCGACCTTTCCGGCGCCGTGGTGCAAGCCGGAGAACACGTGGCGCGAAGCCGCGGCACAACCGGAACGCTGTTCATCCCCGGCGACGTGCCGCTCGTCACCGCCAGGGAAATCGACACCGTGCTCCATGCCCACACCGAAGTGACGCTCGTGCCGGATGCCAACGACATCGGCACCAATGCCGCCGCCTGCTCGCCCCCCAACGCCTTCGAATACCTCTTCGACGGCAAGAGCTTCAAGCCACACATCGCCTCCGCCCGCCGCGCCGGATTCGAACCCTGCATCGTCCGCCTGCCGGGGTTCGGCCTCGACGTGGACACCATCGCCGAACTCGCCGCCGTGGCCGCCAACGCACAAGGAACCCGCACGGGCGACTTCCTCGGGCGCAGCGGCATCGCTGAGCGGATTTCCCGGATGCCACGACGATCGGCTTCGTTCGACCCCACCTGACGCGGTGCGCGCCTCGCGGCGCGATGGCGGGCGGGGCCTCTTCCCTCCGGAGATTTTGGGCCGCGAACGGACTCATGCCCCTTTCCTTGGCAGGAAGCGTGGGGCCTCCTGATCTCTCCCCAGTTAAGGGCCAAGGCCCCGCTCCATCTCCCAGCACATGCCCAACGGGTAAGGATAGAAGTGTCGGTTTCTTGGTGCGGAGAGCGGGCGAGGGAGTGGCTCGCCCGCCGAAGGGCAGGATTCATGGCAGCCAAACCGAAACGTCACCAAGTGCTACTACGCTTGCCGGTGGAACTCCACGCCCGGTTGGTGGAAGCGGCTCGTCGCCACGGCCGCAGCGCCAACTCCGAGATCGTCGCCCGGCTCGACCATTCGCTGCGCGGCGTGTCGCACGGGCAAGCCGCTGTCGAGCCTCCCCTCCTGCCCTATGTCGAGACGACCTTTCGCCGCGACCTCACCGAGCAGGAAACCCAGCTCCTCTTGCGCTTCCGACAACTCTCCAGCCCCCAGCGCCAAGGCCTGATGGACCTGCTGACGCAATGACCGCACGCGACGCCGCCCCAACGCTGCCCCACAGGTAGTGTCTCACTTTGAATTTGCCTGACGTGGCACATGACCGTTCGCAACTGGCGACTGCGTCGATTTGCCTGCCGGGACCACTCTCTATGGTGAGGGAGGGATGGTGAGGGAGGGATGGTGAGGGAGGGATGGTGAGGGAGGGAAGGGAGGGCGTCCCGCCCTCCATGCGCGCCGTCAGGCGCGTCCTCCCTGCACATGCCGCGATGTGCCCTGCGCGCCCTTGAGGGCGCAGCGCGCCTCGCGGCGCGATGGAGGGCGGGACGCCCTCCCCCCGGAGGACGGCGCCAGACACTGCACAAGCCAAAGTGAGACGCTACCCGCGCCTGCGAAGTCTTGAAGCCGTGCCGGGCGGTCGCCAGCAGGTGCGGGGATGCCTCCTCGTAGTTGCGGCGGCGGAAGTGCTTGTTGCCGAGCTCCTGCGAGTCGCAGATGGGCTCCATCTCGATGATGGTCAGCGACTCGGTCTGCGGCGCGGTGACCTCGAGGCACTCCACGTCGTTCGGATCGGCTCGAACCGTGGCACGGACTTCGTCTTCTGGCGTCGCTCGCTCCGCTGGCACGGCGATTGCCCGGCCATCGCCACGATGGCCATCCATCCATGCATACTGTTCGCCCAAGGAGCCTTCAGCCGGGGAAGCATCCCCGACCGCTGACGCGCAGGGAAGTACCGGCAACTCCCCCATCGCTGGGGGCGTACTTCCATGCAAGCTGCCAAGCTCTCGCCATCCTTGTGCTCACCCGACCCAAAACCATAGCAGGAGAACCATGATGACTCTCGACCTTGCCGTCTGCGACGAGTTGCTCGCCACCACGAGGGCCGTGCGCAAGCGCCTGGACCTCACCCGACCCGTGCCCCGCGAGATCGTCAGCGAATGCCTGGAGCTTGCCGTGCAGGCACCGACCGGGTCCAACAGCCAGACGTGGCGCTGGGTGGTGGTGGACGATGCCGACAAGCGCAAGGCCCTCGCCGATCTCTACCGCCGCCAGGCCGAGCCCTACCTCACCACCGCCAGCAAGACCGCCGCCGGCCAAACCGGACGAGTCTTCGACTCGGCGCTCCATCTCATGGAACACCTGCACGAGGTGCCGGTCCACGTCATTCCCTGCCTGCAAGGACGACCGGGCGATGGTGCCAGCGTCACCCAGCTAGGCGGCTATTTCGCCTCGATCTATCCGGCTGTGTGGAGCTTCCAGCTTGCCTTGCGCGCCCGCGGCCTCGGCTCCTGCCTGACCACCCTGCATCTGGCGCAGGAAGCAGAGGCAGCGGAACTGCTCGGCATCCCGGACGATGTGGTGCAGACGGCATTGCTGCCGGTGGCCTGGACCATCGGCACCGACTTCCGCCGCGCCACGCGCCCGCCGGTGGCGAACATCACGCATTGGAATGCATGGTAGAGACAGGCGCGGGTTCTCGAGGGGCCCCGCTCATGCGACGAGCAGGCGTCAAGGTGGCAGTCTTCGCCCTGCTGCTGGCGGTTGCGGCGCCGAGTGCGATGCCGTGCCTGCACAATATCCGCTGGAGCCGCTGAATCGAAAGATCCTGCTTGTCAACGGCGCCTTCGATCGCGTGGGGTAGTGTCTCACTTTGGCTTGTGCAGTGTCTGGCGCCGTCCTCCGGGGGGAGGGCGTCCCGCCCTCCATCGCGCCGCGAGGCGCGCCGCGCCTCGCGGCATGTGCAGGGAGGACGCGCCTGACGGCGCGCATGGAGGGCGGGACGCCCTCCCTTCCCTCCCTCCCTTCCCTCCCTCCCTTCCCTCCCTCCCTCCCTCCCTCCCTTCCCTCCCTCACCACCCCTCCCTCACCATCCCTCCCTCACCATCCCTCCCTCACCATAGAGAGTGGTCCCGGCAGGCAAATCGACGCAGTCGCCAGTTGCGAACGGCCATGTGCCACGTCAGGCAAATTCAAAGTGAGACACTACCCAGGCGCGGCGCGGCTACTTGTACCTGCACGCCTTGGGCGGCGTGAAAGCGTGAAATACGGACCCAGTGGGCTGGCTGGCAGTGGCGGCAGACCCCGAGACGGTTCCTTGGATCCGACCCTATTTCAAGAAGATATGGAAGATCGTCCCGGAGCAATATGTCGCTGACCTCACCAAGGTCACGGAGGCATACAAGAAGCGCTACGGCCCGCGGCGCCACTGGTGTCAGCTGCAACCGCAACCGTCGCGCCGGCACCCACCGCAGGCAACTTACGCGCCTGTTCGACGACGAGGTGTTCCACGAAAACGGCTTGGACCGCGAGGCCATGCGCGACCTCTGGCATGTCACGTCCGGGCCCAACTCTCACCCAGGCGTGATGGGCCTGCAGCAACGCTGCTCGGGAAGAGCAGGGTTGACTGCTGTGATGCTGGAAGGGGACGGTGCCCGAGCGCGAGCGCGTTGCGGGGCTGGGACGCGCAGTGGACCCGGCGGAGAGTGACACCGGTGAGGAGGTCTTGCCTGCCGATCGGCTAGGCGCTATCGATGAGGACGGCCCTCGCCCTGCCGAGGCCGTGCTTTGAGTCGGAGGCAGCCTTGTGGCGGGTGTACGTCTCGATTGTGAGATGAAGGGTCATTCTGTGGCGGCGCGGCGCTGCCAGAAGTCGTCGAACCGGTTGCTGACGATGCAGGAACGCAACGCGAGGATTGCGTCGGCACCGGCGACGGTCCAGCGCATGCCGCCGCGCTTGAGGCGGCTGGCGACGACGTTCCTGCAGGCGTCCTCGACGACGCCGCTGCCGATGCACAGTCCCAGGGCGCGGAACCGGGGACAGTCCATGCGGCGGCGGTTGTCGGCGAAGTAGGCGCGCCCCTTGCGGGCCTCCTCGCAGCGCCCGGCGTGGTTGCCGACGGCCCGGAGCAGGTCGTCGAAGGCGCCGGCGAGGAGCTCGTCGCGGCGCTGCTCCGCCCAGACGCGCGCGAGGTCGTTGTCGTCTCCGTAGGCGGCCCTGGCGATGTCGAACAGGTGTTCGGCGGCGTGGAACACGTCGACGGTCTCGACGGCGCCGGGGAAGTGCTCTGCGGCGATGTTCCAGATCCCGCGCCGTCGCCGAGCACCACGCGGCGTTCGGCGGCGCCGAAGCCGCGCCGCGCGGCCTCGCGCACGACGCGCTGCGCGAAGGGCGCGGGAACGGTGTCGGTGTCGCGCGTGGCGGCGGAGCAGGTGACCGAGCCGGGGACGCGCGCGGGGGCGCCGTCGGCGCCGGTCCGCTCGGCGGACCACACCACCGCGAGCTTCGCCTCGCGCGTCCTGGCGGAGCCGTCGGGCTGCTTGCCCCTCCGGCCCCGGGTCTCTTCCTCGCGCACCGGCACGCCGGTGCCGTCGAGACCGAGATACAGCGTGGGCGCGGTGGCGGGACCGGCCGGCGATCCGGCACGTGATGCGCACTGCGGCGCACCTGGTGCGGTCGGCGCGCCGGCTGTGCGCGCTTCGCCAGGACCAACTTCCGCCGCGACTGGCTGCACGAGGCGATGGAGCGCCTGGAGCCCCGCGGCCCGCCGACCGAGCTGGCGGCCTGACCGACTCCCATTTGGTTCGACGCCGCCCTGCGGCGGAGACGCGCTCGCCCGCGCCGGGGGCGAACGACGGCCGGCAGTCGCCTGCAGGCATGCCCACCCCAGGTCTTGCCGTCCCGTCGGCCTCGCCGGGCCTCCGGCAGCCCCTCTCCCACGGTTGAAGACCGCCGCACCGTGAAATCCTCCACCGCGACACGCTTAACAGGGGATCGAGGAAGGTTCATCCGCTTGCCCGCCTTGCTATGCTCATGGGTCTATGCTCGCCGGTTGATAGATACGCGGGACCTATCCTTTGCCGCTCATGCCCTTGGAAGGCACGGGGTTTCCGCAAACGGAACGGGAGGGAGATCATGGAACGCAGTCTGCGGGGCACGGTGGCCATCGCCGGGGTGGGCGAGACCGCCTACTACAAGCGAGGGCAAGCACCGGATGCGGAGTTCAAGCTGGCGCTGATGGCGGTGCTGGCTGCCTGCGAGGACGCCGGCATCTCGCCGAAGCAGGTGGACGGGTTCGCCTCGTTCTCGAACGACCGCAGCGATCCGTCGCGGCTGGCGGCGGCGCTCGGCATTCACGATCTGCGCTTCGCCAACATGCAGTGGGGCGGTGGCGGTGGCGGCGGCTCTGGTGCGCTCGCCAATGCAGCGGCGGCCGTGGCGACCGGGATGGCGGAGTGCGTGGTGGTGTTCCGGGCCTTGGCGCAGGGGCAGTTCGGGCGCTTCGGGCAGGGACCGGTGCGGAACGTGATTTCCGGCGACGGCGCGCACACGGTTCCCTATGGGCTGATGTCGCCGGCGCAGAGCTTTGCCATGAAGGTGAAGCGGTTCATGCATGAGCACGGGGTGGAGCAGAGCGCGCTGCGGGCGCTTTCGCTGGCGTCGTATCACCATGCCCAGAACAACCCGCGGGCGGTGATGTGTGGGCGACCGCTGACGGAGGAGAAATACGACGATTCGCGCTGGATCGTCGAGCCTTTTCATCTGTTCGACTGCTGCCTCGAGAACGACGGCGCCGCGGCCATGATCGTGGTGCCGGCGGAACGCGCCAAGGACTTCATGCACACGCCCACCTATCTTCTCGGCGCCGTGTCCGGCTCGCACTACCGCGCCGGCGCCAGCGTTCACAACGCGCCGGACTACGCCACTTCCACGTTCAAGACCTGCGCTCCCCGGCTCTACGACATGGCCAAGGTGGGGCCTGGCGACGTGAACGTGCTGCAGTGCTACGAGAACTTCACCGGCGGTGTGCTGATGAGCATCGTCGAGCACGGTTTCTGCGAGCCGGACGAGTGCAACGAGTTCCTGGTGAAGGAGAACCTCATCGCGCCTGACGGCAGGCTGCCCACCAACACCAGCGGCGGCAATCTGGCGGAGTGCTACATGCACGGCCTCGGCCTCAACATCGAGGCGGTGCGGCAGATTCGCGGCGAGTCCAGCAACCAGGTGCAGGACGTGGACATCTCGATGGTGGTCTCCGGGCCGATGGTGACACCGGTGAGCTCCTGCATCTTCGGCACGGAGGCGACGTTGTGAGCAGCAATGGCGATGGCTACTTGAATCCTGGATTGCCGAAGCCGGCACCGGCGCCGGACGGCCTCGACGCGCCGTTCTGGGAAGGCGTCGCCAACGACAAGCTCATGCTGCAGAGGTGCAACGCCTGCGGGCGCTGGCAGTGGGGGCCGGAGTGGATTTGCCATCGCTGCCACAGCGACGATGTGGGCTTCGCGGAAGTGCCGCCCGTGGGGCGCATCTACAGCTTCGAGCGCGTGTGGCATCCGGTGCATCCGGCGCTCGAGGACCAAGGGCCATACATCGTCGTGCTGGTGGAGTTCCCGGAGCACGACCAGGCGCGCATTGTCGGCAATCTTCTGGGCGACCCGCATCAGGACGTGGTGATCGGCGATGAGGTTCATGCCGTGTTCGAGCACCACCCCGACGAGGAACCGGCGTTCACGCTGGTGCAGTGGAAGGTCGCCTGACGCGCGTTCGGCCTCTGACCGCGCTGTGGTGGAACGGCCTGCCCCCTCCGAGAAACCTGCGGTTTCTCGACTCTCTCCCAAGGGGGGAAGCAATGTGTATCGCGCCGGCATCTGTTTCATCCCCTGCCTCGCAATCTGACGCGGCGCGTGCGCCTTCCATATCGCGTTCGCGTGCCCCGCAGCGTTGCGGCACGTTGGAGATCAAGACGCCTCGGTTTGGCGTGCGCATTGCTCGCCGGCGGCGGACTCGCGGCGGAACTGCAGTTCGTTGACGTCGCGGACGCCACTGGCCTCGCGTTCACCCATGTCAACGGCATGACCGGCGAGCTGTGGATGGCAGAGATGATGGGGGCCGGGGCTGGCGTGCTTGACTTCGATGGCGACGGACGCATGGATGTTTGGCTTGTGCAGGGCGGGCCGCTCGATGGGGAGGATGAGCGGCCGTGTGATCGGCTGTTTCGCAATGTCGGCGGCACGGACGGGCTTCGTTTTGAGGATGTGACCGATCGTTCCGGCATCTGCGCCGACCGCTACGGCATGGGCATCGCCACCGGCGACATCGACAACGACGGCGATGCCGATGTCTTTCTCGCCAACTACGGCGCCAATCAGCTGTTCGAGAACCTGGGAAACGGTCGGTTCCGGGATGTCACCGCGGACTCGGGCATCGAAGGCGAGCGCTGGTCGGTGAGCGCGAGCTTCGCGGACTACGACGGCGATGGATTGTTGGACCTCTACGTCGCCAACTACGTGGACTTCCGCCTGGACAACCACCGCACCTGCTACAGCACGGCATCCACCCCCGGCTATTGCGCGCCGACCGCGTATCGCCCGGTGTCGGACCGGCTCTACCGAAACCTTGGCGGCGGTCGGTTCGAGGACGCCACCGGCGCCGCTGGCGTCGAGGGCGCCTACGGCGGTGCCTTGGGCGTGGTGGCAAACGACTTCGACGGCGATGGCCGGGTGGACTTCTATGTCGCCAACGATCAGATGGAAAACCGCATGTGGCTGAACCGAGGCGACGGTCGGTTCGAGGACGACGCCCTCTTCGCCGGCGTCGCGGTGAACGCCGACGGCGGTGCGGAGGCCAGCATGGGTGTCGCCGCCGCCGACTTCGATGCCGACTGCGACGTGGATCTCTTCATGACGCATCTCGCCATGCAGACCAACACCCTCTACGTCAACGACGGCAAGGGCTGGTTTCTGGACCGCTCGGCGGTGGCTGGCGTTGCCGCCGACAGCATTCCGTTCACCGGCTTCGGCACCGGCTGGTTCGACGCCGACAACGACGGCGACCTCGACATCTTCAGTGCCAACGGCGCGGTTACGGCGATTGCCGGACAAGCGCCGGGGCCATTGGGGCTGCCACTCCGCCAACGCAACCAGATCTGGCGTCTGGATGAAGAGCGCTACGTGGAGGTTTCCGGTGGCGAGGCCTTCGCGCCGGAGGAGGTGAGCCGAGGCGCGGCGTTTGGCGATCTCGACAACGACGGCGACCTTGACATCGTGGTCACCAACAATCGTGGCCCCGCACGGCTCTACCGCAACGACACCGAAGGAAGGCATTGGCTGGGCATCCGCCTTTCACGCAGCAGCGGCCCGGTCACCGGCACAACCGTGTGGCTGGGCGGCCAGCCCTGCACCGCCCGTCGCATAGCCACCGACGGCAGCTACGCCTCCGCCCACGACCCGCGCGTCCTCTTTGGCCTGGGCAACGACAACACCCCTCGCGCGATCCACATCCGCTGGCCCGACGGCCAGGAGCAGCGCTTCGGCTCCCTCAAGTCAGACCAGTACCACGCGCTCCGCCGCGGACAGTGACGATCCGCAAAGCGCTCTCCCTTGGCAAGAGGAAGCCCTCTTGGTGAGGGCATCCTGCCCTCGCTCGCCCCAGCAGGCGCGCACGGCACAGAGAGTCATAAAACTATATATTTCATATAGTTAAACATCTTCCCCCTGGACACGCCTAGGCGAGGCGAGAATGCCCTCGCCCCCCCCAGGGGTTCCGTGCGGAGACGAAACGCGCTAACCCAAGTTTACCAACGAAAAAAATAAACTGTTGTATCTCAACAATTTAGGTTGACCGAATCGCGCGCATGGCACTACATTCGTGCCCGACGTGATGGTTTCCCCTCAGACGACCGCCTGGTGTGTCCCCCCGGCTGAGGAGGGGATCCCCAAGGCATCGAGGATGGCCTTCTGCTGCGGTTCCGGGCGCGTCGCCTTGCGCACATGCAGCGTGCGTCCGTCGGCGCGCTTGAACGTCGCGGTCACCCGCTGACGGCCGCCGAGAATCCGTTTGAGCGTCGTCCAGTTCGCCGTGCGCATCGGCCCGTCGCCGCGCTCGGCCAGACGGGTGCGAATCACCTGGACCCGTTGGTAGGCGATCACCGTGATGAACAGATGGCCCTCGGCACGGCGCGGCTTGCGGTGATGGATGGGGCGCAGGCCCAGTTCGGATTTCAGGGAACGGAACGCCGCCTCGACATCCGTGAGCAGGGTGAAGGTGCGCCACAGGCGCTCCTCGCTGAAGTCGGTCTCGTTGCTGCGCAGGCAATAGACGCCCGGATGGGTGAGCATCGTCCCGGCCACCGGCGTGCGGAGGAAGGTCACCGCCACGGCCCGTTTGCCGCTCTCGTCGGTTGCCACCGCGATGTCGTAGTGTTGGCCGACACCGCGGCTCTTCTCCACCAGCCGGCCGATGCGTTGCCAGATCTTTTCCGGCTTCTTCTGCGTGCGCGGCCGCGACAGCCCCTCGTTGATCGCATCGAGATCCCGCTCCAGGCGTTGCGCAAACCGCTCGGCCATGCCGCGCTCCTTCTCGGCACGCTGCTCGGAGCAGCAGTACAGGCGCACCTCGCCCGCCTCGGCGTCGTCCACCTTCTCCAGATGCACCACCCCGCCGCTGCGGGTGCGGTGGGCGAGTGCCGCCTCGGGCTCGAAGCGGCGCTTGCGCTCGCGCGAGACCACGATGTAGCGGTACCCGTTCGCCTTCAGCCAGTCGACCTGTCGCTCGGTGGCGATGCCCCGGTCGAGCACCACCCGCGACCCCGGCGGTGCCCCGAGCGCGTCCAGCATGCCGGAAAGCGTCCGGTCTTCCTTGACGTTGCCCGCGAACACCCGCGAACGCCGCACGAAACCACCCCCGTCCAGCACCAGCCCCAGGGTGAGCAGCTTGCAGTCGCTGCGCTTCTCCTTCGAATGCCCCCGCCGCGCCTCGGGCTGATCCGCCACATCGCCCTCGTAATAGGTGTTGGTCAGATCGTAGAGCGTCACCGTCGGCGCCAGGTCGAACAGGTCCATGGCGCTCTCGAACAGATGCGCCTCGATCGCTTCGCGGTGGGCAGCCAAGGCATCCGAGGCCCGGTACAACTGCATCGCCCCCATGGTCTCGAAGTCCACACCCAGCAACTCCCCCAAGGCACTGCGCTCGCGCAGCCAGGCGTGCGTGGCCCGCTCCGAGGCCGGGTACGCAAGCCGCGCCACGATCGAGGCCACCGCGGCCGTGCACGGCGACGCGTTGATGCCCAGGGTCGACAGCAACTCCATCAGGCCCAACCGCTCGACCGCCCACAGTCCCGCCTGCTCGACCGCCCACAGTCCCGCCTGCTCGACGCCCACGCTGCGCGGGCGCGTCAACTCGAGCGACGCCACGTCCACACGGACCGGATCACGCACCGCTTCGGCGTCCCCCGCCCGGCCGCGGGCCAGCAGTTGCGCCCCGATCCGTTGCGCTTCTTCCTCGACGGCAGCCGGCGCATCGTCGGTGAGCGGCGCCTGGCCGTTCAAGATCTCGTCGATGCGCCGGCACAGTTCCGGCCACTCCTCCACAGGCAGGTCGAAATCGCTGCCGAGGTTCAACAACGTGCGCTGGCGGACCTTGGCGCCGTCGCGCCGACTGTGCACGAGGCGGTGGGAGTGGTAGTCCTGGCCGCCGGTGCGGCGGGTGAGGGTACGGCGGATGAACATGGCGGGTGACGGTAGCGGCGCCGGCCACCCATGTCAACCGACACCACCCTATTATGGCACTACATCGGTCGATCCACCCCACCAGGAACCGGAAAACAACGAGTTGCCGACCCCAAAACCGTCAATCACCGCAAGATCGGGCGAAAATCACGGGGTTGTTGGTAAAGATGGGCTAAGGCAAGGTGACTTTGCCGGTGGCGTAGTCTCGGGCCCATTGGAGGTGCCAGTTGGTGGGGGCGTCGGATTCGACGGGGACGAACTGGGCGTTGGCGGCGAGGGGAACTCGGCTGGCGTGGTGATAGACGATGCGTTCGGCCTGGGTGCCTTCGGTCAGTTCGAGGAACAGGGGGATGTAGTCCGGGCCGCCGGCGAATACCAAGCGGCTGATCCCTTCGCTCGGCAGGCGGCGGAAATCGTTGTAGGAATCCCGCGGGCGGCGGCGCTTGTAGGTGGCGACGCCGTTGCTGAAGGTGATGTCGTAGCTTGGGGTGAGGAAGTCCGACTCGATCAAGCCCCAGCCTGCAGACAGGATGAAGAGGTTTTCGGGGTCCACTCCCTCAGCCAGCGTGCGGTAGGCGTCGTCTTCATACAGCCGCCAGGCTGGCAGCAGACCCAAGGGATTGTCCTCCGGCGTGCTGTTGTAGGCCACCAGGGCATCGCGGAAGGTTTGAATGCCGTCGACGCGGTCGTCGGGGCGGCGATAGGCGATGTCTGGTTCGCTGGGCGCCACGCCCGGTTCGGCCACGAGTACCACCCGACGGCCGTCGGGCAAGGTCATGTGGCCGGCGCTGGCCGCCTTTTCCTCTCCGCCCTGAATGACCACCACCGTTCGCGGGGGGCCAGAGTAGGTCTTGGTCGGGGGTGACACCGTCGCTGTTCCCGCATCGGCGGCGGCAGGGGGTTCGGCGACAGTGGGCGGCGCGTCAGCGATTGGCGGTGGTGCCTTGGCCACTGCAAGCCGCGCTTCGGGGGTTTCCGGTGCAGGTTCTGGCCAGGCCGGAGTGGTGGCTGGCGGGGCCGCTACCTCCCTTGCAGCCGCGTCCGTGAGGGCGAAGGTGAATTCTGTGCTGGCACCGACTCGCGCACCTTCTTGGCGAAGGATCGTCACGTCCGCAAGAGCCGCGAACTTGCGCCCGCGCAAGGCGTTCACCACGCTGGCGTAGCGGTTTTGCAGCCCCATTTCCTTGTGCAGGTCGCCGGCGCGAACGGTTACCGTTTGCCGGTTGGCGTTTCTCGCCGGGGCGATCACCGTGGCGAACGTGAACAGGCGAATGCGGTCCGCTTCGGTGCGCCCCTCCTCTCCGCTCGAAAGCGGGCTGGCAGGGGCATCCCTCGCCGCATCGGCGCCACCTTCCCCGGCGCCAGCGGACTCCTCCGCCGCCTTGCGCAGTCCGCCGGAGCGAAAGAAGGTGAGAGTGGCCGAATGCAGGTTGACTTCCTGTGTTGACCAGCCTGCCTTGAGCCATGCGTTGGACTGGCTCTTGCCGGTGTTGGCCCACCATGCGGGATAGATGAGCGCGGAGCGGGGCAGGGGTTTGCCGAGAATGGCGCGAAGCTCGGCGAAGTTTGTCTTCCATACATCGCCCTCGACTTCGCAGAGATGGTGGTAGAGAGGGGCGTATTTCGGGCCGACTCCCGGCGGGCGTTCCTTCGGGACGGGGGGTGCCTGTTCTTCCGTTGCCTGAGCGGTCGTGACGTCTTGATCTGCTGCGGCTTCGGAGCCTTGCGGCGGGGTCTCGGGGGTTGATGCCTCGGGCCGAGCGGGCTGGTCCCCGTCGTCGGCTGGCGGCACCGGCTGGGAGGGCCGACCGGGCGCAAGGAGCCTGCCGAAGAAACCGACGACACGCGCCAACAGACCACGCAGCGCAGCCTGCTGTTCCTGCCGTTCGTTCGTGTTTGACGTCGAGGTCACGTTGCCAAGCTTATCAGGTGTTTCTATGGGGGATGATAGGAATCTCGAATAAAGTCGGGCGCCAGGCTTGCGTCCTGCCATGAGTTGATGGCACGAGCACTGGCCAAGCCGTTGCAAGGCCACATGTAAGGTTGTGGGGAGCGGTTTTTGGCGGGTGATCTTGACGCTCTTCGGGCGATGGAGGGGCAGGATGCCTCCCTCTAGCGCCACAAGAACCGTTGCCTTTCGGCAACGCTTCTTGCCCCAGCCAAGCCGTCGCCGTTATGCGTGCTACTTTCCTGTAGTCAACAAGCCGATGCAGGCACATACATGACACCGACGGACGCGACCGACCCGCCGCGGTCGATCCTTCGCCGCCTTGGGCGTCTCGGCTGGTTGCTGGCGAACGTCGGCGCCTGCGTCCGGTTCGGCGGCGGCATCGCCCGCTTCCTCAAGCGCGCCCTGGGCGCGTTGGCGGTGGGGCAGTGGCGGCATCTGGCGGCCTGGATGGTCATGGCCGTGAGCTTCGTCCATCGCGCCGACGGCAGACGCTATCGACGCTGGTTGGCGCAGATGCCGCCGGCTGCGACTCCCGACGGGCAAGTGTGCGCGGTGCTGTCGTGCGTGGGGGTGGCGGAGCATCGACTGCCGGAGTTTCTTGCCTTGGTCTCGGCGCACTGCAGGCCGTGGCTTGATCTGGTGATGGTCGTGGCAGCGGGGCAGCGCAGCCAGGTCCTGGCGTACTTCGAGACGATGGGTCGGGAGGCCGGTGGAGAGCCGTGCGTCCTTGACAGTGGCGGCAATGCGGCTGCTGACATGCTCGCCGGCTTGCGGCAAGTGTGCGCAGACGGGCTGGGGTTCCGCTATGTCGCCTTGCTGGCTCCTGGCTGCATCCCGGGAGAGATGCCCCTGGCGGCGTCGGGCAAGACCTTGCTCTATGGCGACGACGATGAGATCACTGGCGGTGTTCGCGGTTGCCCGATGTTCAAGTCGGCGTTCTCGCCGGACCTATTGCTCTATGCGGACTATCTGTCGTCTTGTCTGATCCTCACCGAGGAGCTTGCCCAAGAACTTGCGCGCCTACCGGAAGGATGCGCCGAGGACCTGCACAGTCTTGCCCTGATCGCCTCTGAGGCCGCGGAGGAGGTGCAGCATGTGGGTGCGTTCACGGCGCACAGATTTCTGCCCCGAGCAACGGCCTCGATGCCGGCCGCACTGCCGGACCATCTCCGCCGCCGCTACGGCAAGGACGCCTCGGTCAGCCAGCCGTCCGAAGGCTTGGCCTGCCGCTTCCGTGCCGGCGCACCCTTCGTGTCCATCATCATCCCCACCCGAGACCGCATCGACCTGCTCGCGCCGTGCGTCGAGAGCATCTATCGCACCAACCACGGAACCTTCGAGGTCATCATCATCGACAACGGCTCCGAGGCACCGGAGACGATGCGTTGGCTCGCGGCGGCGGCCAGCCGATGGCAGACATGCCGCGTCGTGGGGATGCCTGAACCGTTCAACTGGAGCCGCCTCAACAACCTTGGGATGCGCGAAGCGTCGGGGGATGTGTTCCTCTTTCTCAACAACGATACCGAAGCGATGCACGACGACTGGGTGGATCGCTTGGCGGACGTGGCCTTGCGCGCCGATGTGGGGGCGGCAGGGGGCCTGCTGCTCTACCCGGATGGGGCGATCCAGCACGCTGGCGTCGTCACAGGCTTCGGCGGCTGTGCCGATCACATCTACGTCGGCACGAGTCCCGATGCCGGCGGGCACATGTTCGTTGCCCCCACGGTGCCGCGCAACGTGTCGGCGGTCACCGGCGCGTGCCTTGCCGTGGCCCGCAGCACCGTCGAGACCATTGGCCCCTTCGACGAGGACTATGCGGTCATCGGCAGCGATGTGGAGTTTTGCCTGCGCGCCATGCATGCCGGGTTCGTGAACGTCTATCTTCCCCATGTGCGTCTTGTGCATCACGAGTCGCAGTCCCGAAAGCGCAAGGACCCGGAAGGCGATGTCGAGAGGCTGCGCGCCCTGATCGCGGAGTGTCCGCCCGACCCCTACTTCAATCCCAACCTCTCGATGGTCTCCCTCTATCCAAGCTATCCGCTCTAGCCCGGATTATTCATGAGCGGATGAGACAAAAGCCCTTGGCTCTGCGAAAATGGCGTTGCCAGACAACCGGTTGACGCGGGGAAGGGCTTTTGCATGGGTGACCATGCCACCAAACAGCGTGTGTTGTTCGAGGGCCTGTCGAAGAAGGGGGTGACGGTCCAGTTCGACCAGGAACATTCCAGTTCGGACGGGGGCGCGATTCTGCTCGAGGCCTGCGACGAGCGGCTTCGGTTGAGCGAGACGCTGGCGGGGTGCCTGTCGGACGGCCGCGAGCAGTCGAAGGTCGCCCATTCCCTGCGGGAGTTGCTCCGGCAGCGCCTGTTCGGCATCGCCTGCGGCCACGCCGACGGCAACGACGCCGCCCGGCTGGCCCACGATCCGGCGATGAAGCTGCTGGCGGGACGGGATCCGGTCGCCGGCGAGTCGCTGGCGTCGCAGCCGACGCTGTCGCGGTTCGAGAACGCGGTGCGGCGGGGGGACCTGATGCGCCTGTCCGAAGCGTTGGCGGAGACGGTGACTGCCCGCCACGGACGGCGCAGGAAGCGGGTTCGGCGGATCACGGTCGATCTGGATCCGACGGTCGCCCCGACCCATGGCGGCCAGCAGCTGACGTTCTTCGACGGCTTCCACGACACGTCCTGTTATCTGCCGCTGGGCGGTTTCCTGACCTTCGACGACGAGGTGGAGCAGTGTCTGTTCTGCTGCGTCCTGCGCTCTGGCAAGGCGGCCGCGAAGCACGGCTGCATCGGTGTGTTGAAGCGCCTGCTGCCCCGGCTGCGGCGGGCGTTTCCCAAGGCGCGGCTGCGGATCCGCTTGGACGGGGGGCATTCCGGCCCGGAGCTGTTCGCGTTTTTCGAGGCGGAGGGACTGGAGTGCGTGGTGGGCATGGCGAAGAACCCGACGCTGGAGCGCCTTGCCGAACCGCTGATGGAGGAGGTGCGGTCCGATGTCGAAGCGGGGCGCGCATCGGCCCGCCGCCACGGCGCGTTCGCCTGTCAAGCCCGGAGTTGGCCCCATGAGCGCCGGGTCGTCGTCAAGGCCGAGGTGACCGCGCATCCCGGCCGGCAGCCGAAGGACAGCCCGCGGTTCCCGGTCACGAACCTGAAGACGACGCCGAATCACGTCTGCGAGCGGATGCACTGCGCCCGGGGCGATGCCGAGAACCGGTTGAAGGCACACTGGCGGCGGCGCTGGTGACGCTTGTTGCGGTCATGGCTTGGCTGCTCTTGCGGCCGACCGATGCGCCCGCACCCGCGTCTGGCGGCGCGGTCTTCGCCCCGGCATGGCCGAGCCCTTTCGCGCCGACGCACGCGCCAGGGCCGCCGGAAGGCAGCGCATCGACCAAAGAAACCGAAGCCGATGGCGCGCCGGCGCCGGTCTCCGGCGCTCGCTTTCGCATCTTCCCCGGCGCCACGGTAGCCGATGTGCTGCGCCGGCTCGCCGCCGACCCGCGCCTGACCCACGACCTCGCGGACGCCCACGCCGGCGACCTCATGCGCCGCCTCGGGCTCGGCGACGGCCATGCCGAAGGGCAGTTCCTGCCCGACGCCTACCACATCGGCAGCAGGACGACCGCCTCGGGCATCCTGCGGGAGGCGCACGACCGGCTGCGCACAGCGCTCGCCTACGCGTGGCGAGGGAAGGCAAGCGGACTGCCCTACACCACGCCCGAGGACGCGCTGATCGTCGCCTCCATCATCGAGAAGGAGACCGCGTGCGCCGAGGACCGTGCCCGGGTGGCCGCAGTGTTCACCAGGCGGATGCACAAGGGCATGCGATTGCAGGCGGACCCTACGGTGATCTACGGCCTCGGCGAGCGATTCAGCGGCACTCTCACGCGGCGCCACCTGACGATGGACACCCCCTGCAACACCTACACGCGCCACGGCCTGCCGCCGACGCCGATCGCCTTGCCGGGAGTTCCGTCAATCGAGGCCGCGTTGCATCCGGCCGTCACCGCATCGCTGTACTTCGTCGCACGCGGCGACGGCACCACCGAGTTCTCCGACACGCTCGCGGAGCACAACGCCGCCGTGCGCCGCTACCTGCGCTGAAACGGGACGCAGCGCCGACTTGTCGGGGCGGCGCCTACGGCTTGTCCTCCTCCGAGGTCTCGCCGGTTTCCTCCTCTTGGCCCCAAGGCAGGTTGACGGGCACCGGCGGCGCGTCCGGCAGGCGGCCCACCAAGATACCGCTGCACGCCGTCGAGCAGATCGGCGTCGTCGAGCTCGGCCCACGTCACGAAGAGGCCGAGTTGCCTGTACGCCAGGATCCGTTCGTCCTCGCGCAGCTGCGCAAGCTGCTCGCCGACGGTGCCGAAGAACGCCTGCCCGACAAGCACCGTCTCCGGTTCGTCGCCGCCGTGCCAGATGACGTAAACGCCCTGCGCGGCACTGACCGAGGCGGTGTCCAGCCTGAGCAGCGAGCACCACTGCGGACGCTCGTCGGCATCCATGCACCTGCGCCACGCCAATGTCCTGTCTGCCATCTGCCCATCTCCCCTCAACTGCGTCGCCGCTGCGCGAAAAGGTCGTTCGACCGATTCTGCGCCCGCGCGCGCCGCATCATGCATTGTGCGCCTTCGCCGCTCTTCGCCCGAATCGAGGCTGCCGGGCCAGCTACCGCCGGCGCGGGTAGAGCCTCAGCGCGACGGCGAAGGCGTTGTCGCCATCGTCATTCCGGCGCCACCCCAGGCGCCAGTTCCAGTTCCGGGCCAGCGGCCCCTCGAGCTCGATCCTGAAGCTGGCGCTGGCGCCGTCCTCGCCGCCGAAGTCCATCACTTCAAGTGCGGCAGACAGTTCAAGCGGCGCCGCGACGAACGCCCGGACGCCACCCTCGACGAGCGCGGTGTCGTCGGTTTCGCTGAACAGATAGCCGGCACGGCCATACAGCAGCGCCTTGCCGGCCTCGACGTGGAATCCCGCGCCGGCGGCGACCTCCGTGAAATCGATGTCGAACTCGTCTTCGTTCACCCATCCCCAATCCATGCCGCCCCAAAGGTGGAACGAGTCGCCGAACTCGAATGAGGCGGCGAGCCCGGTGACATGGACGTCAGCGTCCAATCCTTCCTCCTCCAAGGACGGAAATACATAGCTCCCCTGCACATAGGCAAACGACGGCCTGGCAAGCGCAGAGGTTGTCAGAAGGCAAAGTGCGAGGCCCATGGCGATTCGGATCATGCGAGGTCTCCCTTTCTTGTCAAGGATTCTTGGGTTTCGTGATTTCGTATTATATGACTTTGATTTCCGTGGCGTGGCGGACGGCGCCTGCGGACCTTGGGGGGGAGGGCATCTTGCCCTCCCCCCAAGAGAGGCAGCGGACAGGGGCGACGCGGTGGCGTTGCCGTGGCTCTGCCATGCCTCCGCCCCAAGGGCGGCAGCGATCCCCAAGGGAAGCAGCGGCAGGTCGATGCGGTCGCGTTGCCGCTACCCCCACCAACCTCCATTTGACACACCCCCCACAAACCGCCATTCTCCGAACTTCGATTTGGGGGAGAAAAGGACGGATGGCCGACCAGCCGCTGCCGGCAGTGGGATACCTGAAGATCCCGGAGAACGGCAAACCCTATCTGGAAGGCTGCAAATGCTCTGCGTGCGGCGCCGTGTTCCTCGGCGAGCGGGACAACTGCTCGAAGTGCGGGGCGCGGGGCGGCATGGAGGCGGTGCAGCTTTCCAACCAGGGCGAGCTCTATTCCTACTGCATCGTGCATCGCTCGTTTCCGGGCATCGAAGTGCCCTACGTCTCCGCCATCGTCGATCTCGAAGGGGGCGGCACCGTCAAGGGCAACCTGATCAACGTCGAGCCCGAACCGGACAAGATTCCATTCGGAATGCCGGTGGAGGTCGTCTATGACGACGCACTTGGTCGCAAGGATCGGGACGGCAACTCCTACCTTTCGTACTTTTTCCAGCCGCGCTAGCGGGCGATCTTGACGGCTCAGGGGAGCCAATCGAACGCCAAGGGCAAGCACAAACGAGCCAAGGAGGGCGCAAATGACCGATGCATACGTAATCGGCGTGGACATGATCAAGTTCGGACGGTTTCCGGAGAAGACCGTCCCGCAAATCGGCTCGGACGCGGCGCTCTTGGCGCTCGACGACTGCGGCCTCAAGATTCAGGACATGCAGGCGCTGTACTGCGGCAACCTGGGCCAGGCCAGCGGCATGGTCGGGCAGCGCATCCTGCAGGAGATCGGCCAGACGGGCGTTCCGGTCATCAACGTCTCCAACGCCTGCGCCACTGGCGCCACGGCCTTTCGCGAGGCGTGGGCCTCGGTGAAGGCCGGGCTCTACGACGTGGTGCTGGCCGTGGGCGTCGAACAGATGGGCAAGGGCCTTCTCGGCGGCGGTGGTGGCGCCACCGGCATTCCGAAGGAGGGCCTGCTCGGCTCCGGCACCATGCCGGCCGTGTTCGCGGAAGCTGGCATGGAGCATTCCCGCAAGCACGGCACCACCTTCGAGCAGTTCGCCAAGGTGTCGGTGAAGAACCACCACCACGCCACCATGAACCCGAAGGCCATGTACCAGATCGAGACTCCGCTCGAAACGGTGATGAACGCCGAGATGATCTCGTACCCGAACACCAAGCTCATGTGCTCGGTGAACGTGGACGGCTCGGCGGCGGCAGTGATCGCCTCGGAGAGCAAGGCGCGCGAACTCGGCCTCATGAACCGCGCCGTCAAGGTGCGGGCAAGCGTCCTCACCTCAGACCCGTGGCAGGAACGCGACCTCGTGATGCCAGACGTCAACACCTGCACCCGGCTCGCGGCCAAGCAGGCCTATGAGATGGCGGGCGTCGGGCCAGAAGACGTGGACCTCATCGAGCTCCACGACTGCTTCGCCACCGCGGAAATCCTGCACTACGAGAACCTGGGCCTTTGCGCCGACGGCGAAGCCGGCCGGATGATCGACGATGGCGAGGTGGAACTCGGCGGCAAGATTCCGGTGAACGTGTCCGGCGGCCTGCTCTCCAAGGGTCACCCGCTCGGCGCCACCGGCATCGCCAACATCTACGAGGTCTCGACGCACCTGCGCGGCGAAGCCGGCGAGCGACAAGTGGAGGGCGCCCGAATCGGCCTCACCCACGTGATCGGCCTCGGCAGCGCCTGCGGCATCCACATCCTCGAAAAGGCTTCCTGAGGGGCGCGTAAAGCCCTTGGCGCGCCCCCGAACAGGGGGCGCCGCAAGCCTCGCGCACTAAGACTCGGAGCCAGGCGGATGCCCTACACGGTGTGTCCAGGCGGTCGTGGCATCCGCATTGACCACAACGGCGAGAGGATCGGTCGGTGGAACATCGGTCATGGCCATCTGGTCGTCTATGACGCACCCGAGCGAGAGGGTATCCTGCGCGAGTACGGCTTCACGCCGTGCGCCGACCCACAGGGGGGCGTTGGTGGAGGCTGCCCGAGAGTGAACTAGGAGCCTTCAGCCGGGGAAGCATCCCCGACCGCTGACGCGCAAGGAAGTGCCGGCAATTCCCCCATCGCTGGGGCGTACTTCCATGCAAGCCTGCGCCGCAGGAACTGGCCTGGCGGCGTGGCCGGCGCGATGGGACAATGGTGTTTGCTGTTGTGGGAGTGCGGTTGACGGGAACGACCTGCCGTCCTTGCGCGCCGGGTCAGGCGATGCTTCTGCCGCCGGATCCTGGCGACTGGCTTCCGGAGGGTCATCTGGCGCACCATGTGAGCGACCTGGTGCGCCGATGCGCCGACCCGACACACAAACATTTCGTCCTACGGTCGTGAGCGCGATTTCCTACGCTGGCGGCGTCGGGGCCGTAGGGCAGCCGACGAGCGAGGTCGCCAATGCGAGCAGGTCTTCGTCGGCCGCTTGGGCGTGTCCGTCCAAGGCCGACAGGACATCATGGCCGTCGTCCGCAAGTGCCTTCTGAACGTCCGCGATGCAGCGCATACGTCCAGCAGGAACCTCACGAAGCCGCTCGGACCGGAATGCGGTCGTGAATCTCCTCTCCGGCCAAGGAACGGTGGGCGTAGAGAAGGCATGCCTGGATGTCTTCAGGCTCGAGGAAGGGATACTCGTTGAGTATGGTCTCGGTGGAATCCCCTGCGGCCAGGAGCTCCAGCATGTGCTCGACGGCGAAACGCATGCCGCGGATGATCGGCTTGCCGCCGAAAATGTCGCTGCGAACGGTGATGCGACCAAGCAACTCGGCTTCCCGTCCCATCATGTCTCCCTGCATGTCGTCCTCTGCGTCTTGGGCGATCTGAACCGAGCGTACCAAGCGGACTCCGACGGTGTCCGTGCATCCAACAGGGTGCTTTTGCGCGTGGATAACCCGTCCCGCGGTAAGGTCCGCCCGCGACTTCGCCCGACGCTCCAACTCCGCACAGGCGCGGTCCAGCTTCGCCTTCAGCCTCTCCCGCCGCTTCAACTCCTCCGGCAGACCCTGCGGCTCCGGCGCGTCGTCCGCGTCGGCCTGCTCTGCCCGATCCAGCAAGCCCTCGATCTCGACGCGCAACCGGCTCGCGCAACTCCCCCGCCCGGTCGTGGCGGATGCCGTTGCGCCTGTTCGCGTTCGCGTCCACCTTCGTGCCGTCCACGCTCGCCGTCCCAACGCGCAGCAGCTTCGGTTCCTTCGCCAGCGGCAGCACCTCCGGGAACGCCGCCGCAACCGCTTCGAGGCTGTTGCGCCGAAACGTGCAGATCGTGTCGTGGTCCGGGTGGCAGTTCGCCGCCACGTGCCGAACCCCGATGTCCCGGCACGTCGCGCGCTCGATCCGGCGCGAGCCGAAGATCCCGTTCGCGCAGCAGTGCACCAGCAGCGCCAGCATCGTCCGCGGGTGGCACTGCGCCGATCCCGTGCCCCCGTTCGTTCACCCGGATCGACTCCATCGGCACCTCGACATGCCGCTCTGGGGCGTCTTCGGCAACAACGATCAGGAACGAGAGGCCCTGGACGCCGCCATCGCCAAGCACGGATTCACCTTCCAGGAACCGCCGCTCGAAGTCGTCTGGCACAGTCGCCGCATCGTCGTCGTCCACGATCCGCTCGAATTCGAGGCGCTTACGCTTACCCGACACACAAACATTTCGTCCTACGGTCGTGAGGGCCATTTCCTACGCTGGCGGCGTTTGGGGCCGTAGGGCAGGGCAGCGGACCAGCGAGGGGTTGACGCAGGGCGAACCGAGGCTGACGGTCGCTGTGGTCGACGTGTACGACCTCGTCGGGAGGGCTTGCGACCGCATCCTCCGGTCGGCGAAGCCGCCGCCGTCGGTGTGCGAAATGTCTGCGGGGGTGTAGGACGAGATGTTTGTGTGTTGGGAAACGGGCCACTAGTGCGGGACGGCTCTTCGCTTCCTGTCTACGACTCCGGCCCGGACCCACCGACGTCGTCCAGCCTGCCGAGCTTCCACACGCGCCTCGCCAGGTCGGTGGACCCTCCGGTTCCACGTCCCTCGTTACGCAGCTCGCGCGCAAGCTCCCTCCGGCTGCGGAATGCCCTGATGGTCTCCTTCCCATAGTCGTAAGTTGGCTTCGGTGGCTTCTCCTCGTCGCTGCCGAAAACAAGGCAGCCTGTGACCCGAGTGTCCGGCGCCCACTCCCGCACGCCTTCAACGTTGGCCGCGATGCGCCGCAAAGTCTCGGGGAACTCCGACCTGGGAAGGCGGCCGTGCTTGGTCTCGATCACCCACAGGCCCTCTGGCGTGGCAACGAGGTGGTCGATGTCGCCGACTCGGGCGATCTCCTCCACATGATGCGCCACGGCGCATGTGTCTCGCGTGAGCGCGTACTCAATTGCCTGCCCGATCGTCTCCTCCGCGCGCGCTCCCTTCCTCATATCCGCCAGCCGCGAGCCGCGCTTCGCCTTGTACAGCGCGACCAGCAGGAACCCCACGCCCGGAAGCAGCGACGACCAGACCATCCACTCTGGCGCCGACTGACCCCAGCCACGGGTCGTTCCGAGGACGAGACCCGCCCCGAGAAGCCAGCCCATGCCCACCATGCCGAACAGGGCGGCGTCCAGCATTCGACCCAGAAGCCGGCGACGAAGCCACTCGCCGGGATTTCTCTTCATGCTGTGTTCCTCGATTCTGTGCCGCAGACCGGGGCGCCGCGATTTCGCCTACTATTGTAGCGACTCTGCAACGGACATTGCGGACCAGCTGCCTACCCAACATACAAACATTGCGTCCTACGGTGTGTGTGCGGTTTTCTACGATGGCGGCGTTGGGGCCGTAGGGCAGCCGGCGTGATGCACGGCAAACGGAGGCTGACGGTCACGACCTCGCCGGGCGGGCTCGCAACCGCATCCTACGGCCGGCGAGGCCGCCGCCGTTGGTGTGCGAAATGTCGGCGGGGGTGTAGTACGAAGATGTTTGTGTGTCGGGCAAACAATGCCCGCGGAAATCACCCCGCCACATACGTCAGGAACCTCTTCGCCTCCACCTTGTCCGTGAAAGAGCCGTCGATCCGGTTCCCGTTCGAAAACCTCACGAACACCTCGTACTTCTGAAACGCAACCGAACCGATCTCTTGGTCGAATCCATCGACGAACTCAACCGCTTCGGCGATCGTTCGGAAGTCGTGGCTCGTGCCCAGCAAGGGGAGGATCGTCACACTTTCGATCATCCGGTCCATCGCTTGCCCGAGTTCCTGCAGGAACTGTTCGATCAGAGGCTCGCATCCAGCCACGAATCGGCGTTCAAGCTCCCTAGTCCTCTTGCGGCCCATCCTCTCGATGCGTGCAACGCGCTTTTGGAACTCGGCATCTGGCGTGGCCTCGTCGTAGGAAGCGATTAGGCCAACCGCCGCAAATGCATCGACGATCGTCGAATACGGGATGTGCAGCGTACGGAACCCCAGCGATTGCAGTTGCTCGACCGATGCGTTCGTGAACTCTCCTGCCAGTATCGCGCCCAGGAAGGGCTTGTCCCAATCGTACAGTTCGGCAATCGGCAGCAGCGCGCCTTGAATCTCCTGCGCCTTGTTGCGCGAGTGCTTGGTGTAGCGGCGCCATGCAGCTTCGATGAAGGCAACCGGCCTGCCTTGTGTTTCAGGCGAGCCACCCCGCTCGATCACGAAGTCAAGGTCGTGCTTGTTCCCGTACTGGTCCTCCCAGCGAATCTTCTTGCCCTTGCGGACGCCGGGCCTTGGGCCGGGCACATCGAGGTATAGCCTGCGGTCGCGGCAGAACGCCTGCAACTGCGGGTGCATGACATCCTCAAGGAGGTTGCCGATGACTTGGCCGAATCGATGCGAAGGGCTCTTGGCCAAGACTCAGCCCTCGACCCGAAGGATGCCCTCTTTAAGGGGGACGCGATGCTTCCGATTGCGCCACTTCGTGTTGCGGTCGCGGATTTTGTGGAAACTGTATCCCTTGAAGCCCGCGGCGACCGCCAGTTCGCCCAGCCAGACCTCGCAGGGCACGTACACGCCGTATGGTGCCGAATCGCCAATGACGAAAACGACCTGTCCACCGTCCGCAATCTGACGGCGGAGCGCAATCCAGACGCTCGCGAGACCGGAGAAGTAGGCAGCAACCATCGTGTGGTAGGTCTTGCGGCCCCCTTTCGTGAGGCGAACCTCATCGAGTTGGGCGCACACCCGTTCAAGTTCGCCCTTGATGGGATCAATCTGGCTGTTGTCCAGCACCCGCCCCAAGTCCATCCGGTCAGCCGCCGAACGCTGCGAACAGGAGCAGACCAAGTGCTTGCGCACGGTTTGGTGAAGGTCGCCCCAAGACTCGACCTGCTGCCAGAACGTCATCTCCAACCGCGTTGCGTCGGCATAGTCGTAGTTGTTCGGGTATGGCGGAGAGGTGACGACGAGATCGAACTCCGACTCGTCCACGTAATCCCGAGCGTCACCGCAGACAACATCGGCGGAGCCACTAAACCGCCTCGCGTACATGAGGTCGAGCGCGAACATCCGCTGCCGCTGCTCGAACGCCTCGTATGGGTGCTTGACCTTGGATTTGCGTTTGTTGGGCAGCACGTATTGCCATTGCGCCGTGCCTACGGAACTGCACTCGCGCAAGATGCACGTTAGCGCCAGCCAAGCCAGAGCCAACGCAGCCTCCGAAGCCTCGCCCTCCGCAGCTTCGATTTCGTACGCGGCGCGCAGCGACTCGAGGGCAATGAGATTCTCGGCGACCTGCTCACCCGACACACAAACATTTCGTCCTACGGACGCGTGCGCGATTTCCTACGCTGGGGCCGTAGGGCAGCCGGCGAGCGCGGGCGTGATGCACGGCGAACCGAGGCTGACGGTCGCCTGATCGACCTGCACGACCTCGTCGGGAGGGCTTGCAACCGCATCCTCCGGCCGGCGGGGCCGCCGCCGTCGATGTGCGAAATGTCTGCGGGGGTGTAGGACGAAATGTTTGTGTGTCGGGGAAATGGCCAGTCTTTTCTACCCGACACGGTGCGAGTTCTGGCTACGCTGCGACTTCCAGCTCCAGCGCTTCGTGTAGGGACGGCGTGTCGATCTCATCCCGATCGGGCATGTCCACGAGCCCGTGGTTCGCCAAGTGGGTACGAACCAAAAGGGGTGAGACACGGTATCGCCGAGCGGCCCGTTCCATGGCGTCCTCCGAGTGGTCGCCACCGAGCATGTCACATAGGTCGTCGAAGGGGCACAGGAACTCCGCCGCGAACGCCCGCTGCATTTTCTGACGAAACGTCGCCGCTCGAGTGGCCGGCCTGAGGGGTTCCGCGCTGTCCACCAACAGTCGGTCCGCCAACAGGCGAGCGACTTCGAAACGCCGGCCCGTAAGCGTCTTCGAACGAAGCACGAGCCTCTCCCCGAAGCTTCGACTATCACCCCGGTCTTCCGGGCCGAGCCAAAAGCCCATCGGAGCCTCGCGGCGCCGCTTCAGACACTGTGGGCTTATCCCGTACATCTCGGATAGTCGGTCGTCGGTCACTGGTTCCGCGCGCAGCAACTCCTCTTCCCGTAGCTTCCGCGCCGCCCTCACGCCGATCATCCACGGTGCATCCTGGCCCGTTAGGCTGCCGGCCACGCCTGCCAAGCGAACCCCGTCGTTGGCGTTGGCCTCGTGACCACTTCTATGGGCCATGCGGCGAAGATCCGTCGCAGCCGGCTTTTGCTCGAGCGTGCCGTCGGCAACGACCTCGTCCATGGCGTCGTGCCCCATGTCCTCTCCGTCGGCTGCCACCCGCAACACGACATCCGCCGGGGCCTCGTCCACGGCGAAACCCAGGCGCGCCTCGATCCGTCGGTATCGGGAGGCGTCTCGATCTCCCCGTTCCCGCTGCAGTTCCGCGTGCGCAGTGTGAAGCGGCGTATCGTAGAGCGAACGCGAGTCCAGACGCCGCATGACCGTCGACAGAAACGCATCGACACCAGCCTCGAATGCCGCTGCCGGGACGATCCCCGCCCTGCCGACGTAGGCCAGCGGTTCCGTGGCCGTCTCCCTAGTCGCAGATACCCTCAAGGTGACCCGATGACCATCACTCCCGATCGTCATCCTCGGCCACAGCCAGGGTCCCCCGACGTGGACCATCTCATGTGCATGGCTCCAATCGAGTGGTCTAGCGGCCCGTCCGCCGGCTGGGCTGGCCTCCCATCGCAGGCGCCACCAGTTCCACACGAACCACTCCGCCAGCCGGTATGTGGGCACGCGCGGCCCGGGGCGGTATGTGTCCTGGGCGATCAATCCGGTAAGCTCGGACGCTCGGATCCTGACCTGCAGTTCACCCGTCGTCGCACGATCCTCTTCAGAGTCCGTGTCATCCACCACCGGCTGGACCGGCCAAGTCGACAGAATCTCGAAACCACTCATGCCCGTTCTTCCCACTGCGCGCGAAGGTACTCCGCGAACCGATCGCCCGTAGCTACCGGATATCCGTGGTACTGCCCCTGTTCGCGATTGGTGAGCTGTGCCTCGTACAGTAAACCATCCTCATCGACGGCCCACACGTTCTGGGGCAGGTCCCCTCGCCACTCGGCACTGAACATGCTCCGGCCAATTCCCTCCATCAGCAACGCCTCCGCCCGTTCCGCGTCGACTTCCGGCGGGCACTTGGACTTGTCGGGACGCCACCCGGTCGTGTTGTGTCGGTGGTAGCAACTGTGGTCGTAGCTGGCACGTGCGGCCAGTGTCGCGACCAGTTCCTGTCCTGTGGGCTCGGACAAGTCCCTCTTGGGCCTCACAGGTGGCGTTCTTCGTGATGGAGGCTGCAACGATCTTCCTGACTCGACCGGAGCGCGATCCTAGCAGATGCCTGTTCAGCACCTCCCGGCTCTCTTCCCGGGAGCAGCGTCCACGCTCGCAAGGACCACGAAGTTAACCGCGACTTTGCGGAATCACGGAACAGCGGTCTGCCTGCCCGACACACAAACATTTCGCCCTACGGTCGTGAGCGCGATTTCCTACGCTGGCGGCGTTTGGGCCGTAGCGCGGCCGACGAGCGAGGGCGCGATGCACGGCGAACCGAGGCTGATGGTCGCGTGATCGATCTGCACGACCTCGTCGGCGAGGCCGTCGCCGTCGGTGTGCGAAATGTCTGCGGGGGTGTAGGACGAAATGTTTGTGTGTCGGGAAGCGGCCGTTTCCCGCAAATCGGCTCGGACGCGGCGCGACCTGGTGCGCCGATGCGCCGACCCGACACACAAACATTTCGTCCTACGGTCGTGAGCGCGATTTCCTACGCTGGCGGCGTCGGGGCCGTAGGGCAGCCGACGAGCGAGGTCGCCAATGCGAGCAGGTCTTCGTCGGCCGCTTGGGCGTGTCCGTCCAAGGCCGACAGGACATCATGGCCGTCGTCCGCAAGTGCCTTCTGAACGTCCGCGATGCAGCGCATACGTCCAGCAGGAACCTCACGAAGCCGCTCGGACCGGAATGCGGTCGTGAATCTCCTCTCCGGCCAAGGAACGGTGGGCGTAGAGAAGGCATGCCTGGATGTCTTCAGGCTCGAGGAAGGGATACTCGTTGAGTATGGTCTCGGTGGAATCCCCTGCGGCCAGGAGCTCCAGCATGTGCTCGACGGCGAAACGCATGCCGCGGATGATCGGCTTGCCGCCGAAAATGTCGCTGCGAACGGTGATGCGACCAAGCAACTCGGCTTCCCGTCCCATCATGTCTCCCTGCATGTCGTCCTCTGCGTCTTGGGCGATCTGAACCGAGCGTACCAAGCGGACTCCGACGGTGTCCGTGCATCCAACAGGGTGCTTTTGCGCGTGGATAACCCGTCCCGCGGTAAGGTCCGCCCGCGACTTCGCCCGACGCTCCAACTCCGCACAGGCGCGGTCCAGCTTCGCCTTCAGCCTCTCCCGCCGCTTCAACTCCTCCGGCAGACCCTGCGGCTCCGGCGCGTCGTCCGCGTCGGCCTGCTCTGCCCGATCCAGCAAGCCCTCGATCTCGACGCGCAACCGGCTCGCGCAACTCCCCCGCCCGGTCGTGGCGGATGCCGTTGCGCCTGTTCGCGTTCGCGTCCACCTTCGTGCCGTCCACGCTCGCCGTCCCAACGCGCAGCAGTGGTCCGGGTGGCAGTTCGCCGCCACGTACCGAACCCCGATGTCCCGGCACGTCGCGCGCTCGATCCGGCGCGAGCCGAAGATCCCGTTCGCGCAGCAGTGCACCAGCAGCGCCAGCATCGTCCGCGGGTGGCACTGCGCCGATCCCGTGCCCCCGTTCGTTCACCCGGATCGACTCCATCGGCACACGTTCCACCGCCTCGACAACGAAGTGCGCCAGGTCGTCTTCCGGCAGCCAATCCCGCATGTCCGGCGGCAGCAGACAATGCTGCGATCGGTCCCGCTGCAGGAACTTCGGCATCTACCCGCCACCCCCTCGACTCGGCAGACGCCATTGTAAAATCTGCGCCCCAAGTCCGACAGGCTGCTAGCGGGCACCCCATGCAGATCGGCGTCGTCAGCGACACCCACAACAACCTCGCCAACGTGCGCCGGATCGTGGCGCTCCTCAACGAGGCGAAAGTCGCGTGCGTGGTCCACACCGGCGACATCACCCAAGCCAAGACCCTCGACGTGCTGGCCGGCCTCGACATGCCGCTCTGGGGCGTCTTCGGCAACAACGATCAGGAACGAGAGGCCCTGGACGCCGCCATCGCCAAGCACGGATTCACCTTCCAGGAACCGCCGCTCGAAGTCGTCTGGCACAGTCGCCGCATCGTCGTCGTCCACGATCCGCTCGAATTCGACGGCGTTCTGCACGACGCCCACCATCTCGCCCTGCACGGCCACACCCACTTGCACCGCCACGACCGCAGCGATGATCAGCTCATCTTCAATCCAGGCGAATGCGCCGGCCACATGAAGGGTCGCAATGCGGTGGGCGTGGTGGACCTCGAGCGCCTCACAGGTAGCTTGCTGCGCTTCTGACAGGCATGGTCTGCCATCGATGCACTCGTTCCACCCGCGGCAATTGCGTTACGGACAGGAACATGGCTTGACACCATCCGCATCCAACGGTTTGATGCCCCGTGGGTCGGCGCACTTTCGCGGTCGCACCGCACACGGGAAGCCAGGAGGGCTCGCACAATGCGAATTCGGTTCCACAAATATCTGCTGGCGATGTGTGCATGCATCTCGCTCGGCTTCGGAACTCTCGTTTCCGGCGCGGAAGCGAACGACGAAGAGGACGAGGACACAGAGAAGGAGCGCACTCGGCGCAGTGCCGTCGAGGAGATGGTCGTCACCGGCTCCCACATCCGGCGCGACAACTTCGATCTGCCGTCGCCCATGGACGTGATCGGGGAACTGGACCTGCAAATGTCCGGCACCCCAGACCTCGGCGACGTCATCTTCGACCAGACCTACCAGATCGGCGTCAATGCCAACACCAACACCTCCGAGATCGGCGGCGCCGACGACCAAGGCACGGGCGAAGGCTGGAACCAGAGCGTCAACCGGCCGGACGGCCCCCAGGGCGGCGAGACCTATGCCAATCTCCGAGGCGTCGGCACCCGCGCCACCATGACCCTTATGGACGGCCACCGGGTGCCCACCAACGTCAACGGCTACGGCGCTAACACTCGACGCGCCGGCGCCGACCTCACCAACCTCTATCCGACCATCGCCGTCCAGCGCGTGGACAACATACTCGACGGCGCATCGGCGCTCTATGGCGCCGAAGCGGTGTCTGGAGTGGTCAACATCATCCCGCGCAAGAACTTCGACGGCCTGATGATCAACTACGAGTTCCAGCAGGCGCTTGAGGAAGGCGCACCCTATCGCAATGTCGGGCTCCTCGCCGGTTCCCAGGGTGATCGCACCAGCGCCGTGTTCGCACTGGAGATCCGCGATGCAGACAGCATGCCCTTCACGGCGCGACCGGACTACATCGTCAACTCCGCCGGCTGGACCGGGCAGTTGCTGCCCACCTACGGCGAACGTGGCAACGGCTTGCCCGGCGACTGGCGCGTGCCCCTGCGAGATGTCAACGGCGAACTGTATCTCCCCGCAGACACCAATCCCTCTTGGTACGAAGCCAATGCCCAGCACTCCACGGCGCTCGGCAACGACATCCACGAGGTGTACAACAACATCAACCTGCTGAACGAAGAGAACCGCCCGAGTCGCCTCGACAAGAGCGGCGCGCTGGTCCCCCACGGCGAGCCGTGGTCGTCGAGCTGGCGGTACCCGCAGTACCCGCGCGACTTCAACGACAACACTAGCGACTTTCGCACGCTTCATCTGGAGGATCCGGGCTGCAACAACGACTTCGGCGCCGGCCACAACCAACTGGGCCCGGCCCCCGACCTCAACACGCTCAATCCAAATGACGGCGGCTGGCCCCGCCCCGAGCCCTACACGACAAGGACCTTGGGCCAGAACGACACCGTGCAGAACGGCAACTTCCTGAACGGTTTCCGCACGGGGCCGTGGCGGGGGCAGGAATACCGCACCCGCGGCACGGAGATCAATCAGGCCTTCGGCAGCGATTGCCGCTACACCATCACGGACATCACCGACATCCGCGAGCGGCGCGACCAGGAACAGGGCATGGCCTATTTCGAGCACGAGTTCAACGACTACGTGTCCGTGCGAGGCGAAACGGTGTTCTCGCGCCTCGACTACTCCACGCGCACCTTCGCCCCCTCCATCGACGAGTGGCCAACGGGTGTGCGCACCTACGATCACACCCAGCCGATCGCCATCGGCAGCATGCCGGGCAACCCCTACCGCGCCTATGCCGACGACTCCAATGTCTGCGACGTGCCCCAGGTTGCGGCAACCATTTCCGCCTGCGCGAGCTACGTGCCCGGCCACATACGCGATGAGCGCGACACCCAGGCAGCGCTGGACTGGGGCTACGTCCTCACGGGCCCGATCCTCGTTTCCCACGGCACGCTCGACTGGCAGGACGTGGACGGCGATGGTCGGTACGACTACCTCACCGAACCAGGCGAGTGGCTGGTCTTCGCCCAAGACCTCAATGGCGACGGGTTGCCGGACCGCGACCTGAACGGCGACGGCATGGCCGACGACGCCGAACTTGGCAACCGTTCCGGGCAGCTCAACCCCATGCATCGCGTGGTGTTGCTGTCCGTCACCGAAGACCGCGACGGCGACGGCGTCCCGGATCGTTTCGACCCCGACATGGATGGCATCGACAGCAACGGCGACGGCGTCCTCGACACCTTCACAAGCGGCGGCATCCGCCTGTTTGACGACGTGCTCATGGGCGACGCCGGCGTCGGCATCCACGGCTACATCGGCGCGTTCCCCAAGCAGCCCCATGTCCACGAATCGTATCCATGGCTGAATCCCGACATGTCGCTCAACGATCGGCGGCTGTCGGAGAACCTGCGGCTCAGGCTCGGCACCACGGTGCAGGTGCCGGACACCGACTGGATCGTCGATGCAGACTGGATATGGAACAAGAGCCGGCGCGAATGGGTGTCGCTCGATCCCGCCTGGCCACTCGTGGTGGACAGCCTGCGCTGTCAGGGCGGCCCCAACGGCGACTCCTGCTGGAACCCCTTTTCGACGGCGTGGCTATCGCAGGATCCGGCCACCGGATTGGTCTTGCCGGCCGAGCACCAGCGTTGGCGCAGCAAGGACGACCCCGCCTGGAATACCTCCACCGAGACACGCAACGCCGGGCTGAGCCCGCGTCACGTGCAGCGCGACGTGGGCATGGTCATCCTCGATGTCGCCGTGTCCAATGGCGAACTGTTCGAACTTTGGTACAACGAGACGCCGGTGGGCATGGCCGCCGGCATTCATCTGCGCACGGAGGACGAGGAGTTCCGGCCCGACCAGCTTGGCGCCGCCGGCATTTCCTCCGATCGGGTGGACTTCCAGGGCACGGCGGAAAACGTGCAGGCCGCCTTCCTGGAACTGCGGGCAGAACCGATCTCCAGCGAGGTATGGGGGCAGATGGAGGTGCAGGCTGCGGTTCGCTACACCGAATTCGACATCAACGCGTCATTCGCGTCGATGGGACAGTCGGCCGGCTTTGAAGTGACGATTCCGAAACTGGCGCTTCGCTACCAGCCGACCGACTGGCTGGCACTGCGGGGCAGCATCACCGAGGGCTTTGTGCCCCCCGGCAGCTACCAGCTTTTCGCTTCTGCGCCGGGTGATGTCGTGTATTCGACCCAGGCCGACTACATCTGCGACGCAATGCCGGAGCTCGCGCAGTGCGCAAACGTCCTCCAGGGTGGCGGCGTGCCCGGAGTGGCGGTGCGCGAGAACGCCTCCAACCGGGGCCTGGACGCCGAAGTGTCGGACCTCTGGAACGCGGGCTTCTCGCTGCAGCTGCTAGATGGCGATTTCGTCCTCGACGCCGACTACACCAACGTGGTGTTCAATGGCAGGGTGGAGCGAATGGGCGCCGGCGTCATCCTCGGCCAGAATGCTGGCCCGTTCGAGCAGTGGGCCGGCCAGCAATGCCCCGGCACGCTGATCGACTACGACAACGAGGAGCGGGCCAACATCTCCATCGACCAGTTCGTGGCCCAGACCCCGGCCAGCGAACTCCAGTGTCGCGCCGCGGCTGCCCAGACATGGATCGCGGAGCAGGAGGAGGGACTCGGCGGTGCCACCATCCAGCGCGACGCCAACGGACGCCTGCTCGGCATTGACGAAGGCTGGCTCAACCAGGGCGAATCCCGGGTGCGGTCCATTGTTTACAACATGCGCTACCGCTTCGATGCCGGCGACATTCCGTTGTTCAACCTCGACGACGACCTCGGCAGCTTCGGCTTCCGGGTGTCCGCCACGCAGATTCTGGAGATGAGCCTGCAACGCTACGCGCCGGACAGCGGTCACCAGTTTGCCGGCATCCGGGTGGACGGTCTCGGCAACCGCAACAGCGCAGCATTCTGGCGCCCCTACAACGCCCTGTTCTCACCGCTGCCGCCGACACCCAAGTGGCGAGTGAACGCGTCGGTGCGTTGGTTCCGCGAGGACCACACGGTGCATTTCGGCGTGCGCTGGCATCAGTCGATCACGGACTTGATCGCCTCGTGGGACGAGATCGTCGATCGCTACGGGCCGCCGCATACCCCGGGGAATCCGTACCTGTCACACGATCACGGCATGGACACCACGAGCTGGAACGAGAATGACGCCTGCACCGACCAAGACCGCAACCCGTACTGCCGAATCGAGTCGCGCGCCTACTGGGACGTAAGCTACACCTATCGACGCCCGGACCTGCTCGGCTTCGGCTATGTCGCCGCGAACGTCGCGGTACGCAACGTCTTCAACTCGAACCCGAACGCGTTTCCGTCCGGCGTCGGCTATGAGAGCTATCTCGACAGCATCATGGGGCGTCAGCTCTATCTGCGCATGTCCGTGGGCTTCTAACGGGAGGTCTCGCCACCAGCCGGCCCCGCCATGATCTCGCGGCGGAAGTTTCGCGCTGGCAACTCGCGCCGTGCCGCGGCGAGTGCTGACGCCGCTTCAAGGCGATTCGGCGGTTTTCGCTGGCGCGAAGATTGCGTCGGCGCGGGAGATCGCGAACTCTCGATGGAGGGCACCCTGCCCTCCATCGAGCCGACGGGCGCGCAAGCGCAAAACCAAACCGAAGCACACGCCGGGTTCCTGGACGCATCGCCTGGGCGGGGCTTGGGGGGCGTATGGAGGGCGAGACGCCCTCCTGGCCGAGAGACCCGCAGGGCAAGCCTCGTGTTGGCCGTCGCCGTTGCCGCCCCCGCCTTGGGCGAAGCCAATGCCGCGGCGGAGGGCCGCTGCGAGGAACTGCCCCAGGCGCGACGCACCCATTGTCAGAAGGTGGTGGACTGCATGGCCATTGACGAAGCCGACGTTCGTCGGGTGTGTCTCCATGCGGCAAGGCAGTCGCCGCAATCACCGGTGCAAAAGGCACAGCTCGGCGCACCGCCCGCCTTGGTGGAGGAGGCGCTCGGCAGCGCTCCACCGGGGCAAGCGGAGTCGTCGCCGGAAAGCCTGCCCCCGGCGCCGCCGGATCGTTTCCGTGCCGAGGTCACCGGAATCCACCAGTCCATTCTGGACCGTCAGGTGATCGCCCTCGACAACAGCTATGTATTTGTCGGCGAACATGCTCGCCGAGCGCGGCTCGAGGTGGGGCATGTAGTGGAAGTGCACAGGATGACGTCTCGCTTCCGCAGCGGACGCACGTGGCGCATCGCCGGCCCCTCCCGAAGCCCGGTCGAGGTCTTCCGGGTACGCTGTGAAAGCGACGACATCGGCCGCGACGACCGACGCAGATGCGAGCGGATGCTGGCGCGTCGTTGAGGGCACGTCGGCGGTTCGCGGCGGCGGACTGTTGGCATTCCCCAATCGTCATTCCCAAGGGGCGTGGCGCCGCCATCCTTGCCGGCTTCGGCGGCCGGCCTGCCCTTGCGCTGCTTTGTCTCGTGCTCGGCGCCTGTTTCGGCGACCCAGAGCTGCGTTTGCCGGCGGTCCCCTCCGGGGACACGGAAGTCGAGCTGACCGCTTCGCTGCAGGTGCTGCACGACGCCGCGGCCAGTGCCCCGGCCTCTGGCGAGCGACGCGGCGAACTGGCAATGGCCTACGACGTCAACGGATTCCACGAGCGCGCCATCCTCGTGTACGGGCAGGCGGCTGCGCTGGCGCCGGAGGAAGTACACTGGCCCTACTTCCGTGCCCTCTTGCTGGCACGCATCAACGCCGACCATGCCGGGGCCCTCGCCGCACTCGCGGATGCCATCACCCTTGACGACAGCTACGTTCCGGCATGGCTGGCCCAAGGTGAATGGCTGCGCGAGGTGGGAAGAGCCGAAGAGGCCCGAGCAGCATACGAACGCGCCGCCGAACTCGGTGCTGGATCGCCGGCGAGCCATGGCCTGGCGCGCCTGTTGATGGACGACAACCGCATGGCCGAGGCCGTGAAACTCCTCGAACCGCTCAGCAGGCAACTGGCCGACCCTCGCATCGACGCACTGCTTGCCCGTGCCTATCGCGCCTCTGGCCGGGAGGAAGACGCACGCATCGCTGCGGCCAGGGGCAGCGGCGCAACCCTGTCCATGCAGTGGATCGACCCGCGGCTGACGAAGCGAACGCCCTACATCGCAGGATTCAGCAATCTCCTGCAACACGCGCAGAGCATGATCCAGGCTGGCCGCCAGAAGGAGGCTCTCGAGATTGCCAAGTCGCTCGTGGCCGATCGTCCGGACGACATCGCCGCCATCAACACCCTCGTTTGGGCCAATGCCGCCCTCGAGCAGTTTGCCGCGGCGCAAGCAGTGCTGCGAGATGCCCTCCGGCGCTACCCGGACGAGCCGCGCCTGCATCAGATGATGGCCAATGCATACCTGCAGCAGGGCGATGCCGACAGCGCCCGACACCATCTCGAACGCGTGACCCAACTCGACCCCGACAATGCGCGCGCCCTCGAGGAACTCGGCTGGCTGCTCGCGCGCAATGGCCGTGCGGACGACGGCATTGCGTTGCTCGAAAGGGCCTTGGACAGCGGCGCCAGAGAACCTAAGCAAGTCCTTTACCGCCTGGGCCTCCTGCTTGGCGCCAAGGAGCGGTGGGCCGAGGCCGCCGTACGATTCCGGGACGCCGGTCGCATCAACGCGGCGTTCACCATGGCACACGTGCATCTGGCACGATGTCTGGCAGAGGCTGGCGACTACGACGGCGCCCGTTCGGCCCTGCGGTGGGCCGACCGGATCGGCACCCACGCCCCCGCACGCGCCTCGGCCCGCCGTCGCATCGAAAGCTTGCAGGAAGGCGAGGCATGATCTGCTTCGAGAGGCGGACCGCCGCTAGGAGCCTTCAGCCGGGGAAGCATCCCCGACCGCTGACGCGCAGGGAAGTGCCGGCAACTCCCCCATCGCTGGAGGCGTGCTTCCATGCAAGGAGCCTTCAGCCGGGGAAGCATCCCCGACCGCTGACGCGCAGGGAAGCACCGGCAACTCCCCCATCGCTGGAGGCGTGCTTCCATGCAAGGAGCCTTCAGCCGGGGAAGCATCCCCGACCGCTGACGCGCAGGGAAGCACCGGCAACTCCCCCATCGCTGGAGGCGTGCTTCCATGCAAGGAGCCTTCAGCCGGGGAAGCTTCCCCGACCGCTGACGCGCAGGGAAGCACCGGCAATTCCCCCGTCGCCGGGGGCGTGCTTCCATGCAGGGAGCCTTCAGCCGGGGAAGCATCCCCGACCGCTGACGCGCAGGGAAGCACCGGCAATTCCCCCATCGCTGGGGCGTACTTCCATGCAAGCCTCCGCCGTAGAAAACTGTCGAGTTGGAGAACGGTCGCGTACTTCCCTTCGCAGTTTTCGCGCCAGCGAAAACTGCCTTAAGCGACGCTGGTGTCCGGTGTCAGAATCAAGGGTGTCGGATCCAAGTCCGACACGGAAAAGCGAGGATGTGCTGCCCATGATGCTCCCGGTTCCCCTCGAAGACGCCGAGCGGGAGCGACTGCTCGGCATGGTGCGCTCGCGCTCGCTGCCGGGCGCCGACGGCGAGTCCAACCTCGCCGTCGCCGGGCGCGTGGGCGCCCGCGCCGTGGGGAAGTGGCGGCGCTGCCGCTACCTGGAGGGCGACCGCATCGACTCCTTCGGTCGAACACTGCAACCGCAAGGCTTCCTCCTTCGTCTGGGTCGCCACCGCCGAATCCATCCTCGCCAGGATCGAACGACTTCCACACTTGTTTCCGGGACAGAACACCAGCGGAGATGACCAGAAACCTCACAGCGGCACTGCTGTCATGCCTGCTCTACGCCTGTGCGACGGAGGAGACCGACGAGCCACAGCCTTGGTTCACGGAGTCGGCGGCGGAGCGGGGCATCGACTTCCGCCACCTGTCTGGCTTCGAGCAACGCTACCTTCTGCCCGAGATTACCGGCAGTGGCGCGGCGCTTGCCGATCTCGATGGCGACGGCGACATGGACATCTATCTGGTGCAGTCTGGCAGCCTGGTCTCGTCCACCAATGCCGCCGATCGCATCTATCTCAATCGCGGCGACGGCCACTTCGAGCCGGGTGCGCAGCCGCCGGACGGCGATGGCTACGGCATGGGCGTCGCGGCCGGGGACTATGACAACGACGGTGACGTGGACCTGTATGTCACCAATGTCGGCGCCAACCTGCTGCTGCGAAACGACGGGCGAGGGGGTTTCGAGAACGTGGCGGCCGAATCCGGCGTCGCCGACGACGGCTGGGGCACGTCTGCCGCATTCCTGGACCTGGATGCCGACGGCGACCTTGATCTGTTTGTGGCCAACTACATCGGCTGGCACGAGGACGCCGAGCTCGATTGCTACATGGCCGGGGTGCCTACCTACTGCCCACCGCAGAACTACAAGGCGCCAGCACCCGACCGTCTGTTCCGGAACGACGGCGACGGCACCTTCACCGATGTCAGTCGCGATGCCGGGCTGCACCTTGCGTTCGGCAACGGCTTCGGCGTCGTCGGCGCAGACTACGATCAGGACGGCCGTACCGACGTATTCGTGGCCAACGACATGACGGTCAATCAGCTATGGCTGAACCAAGGCGAATGGGCGTTCGCGGAGTCCGCAATGGACTGGGGCTGCGGCGTGGACGAAGCAGGGGAGGCAAAGGCCGGCATGGGTGTCGCCGCGGCCGACGTGGACGACGACAGCGACGTCGATGTGCTGGTGGTGAATCTGCAAGGACAAGCCGACTCGTTGTTCCGCAACGCCGGCGGCTGGTTCGAGGACGCGACCGCGGAATTCGGCCTCAATCTCACCAGCCGCCGCTTCACCCGCTTTGGCGTGGTGCTCGCGGACCTTGACAATGACGGCCACCTGGACCTCTACCAGGCGAATGGCGCAGTCGCGCATCGCTTCCTCACCCAGGCAGATCCCTTTGCCGAACCGAACACGTTGTATCGCGGCACAGAGGAAGGGCGCTTCGACCTCGTGACGCCCGGCGGCGGCGTTGTCGGGGCGCCACGCCACACCAGCCGCGGTCTGGCGTTGGGCGATGTGGACAACGACGGCGGCGTGGACCTCCTCGTGGCCAATCGCGATGCGGCGCCGTATCTGCTCTTGAATCGTGCTCCCGACCGTGGCAATTGGATCCGCTTCCGCGTGCTCACCGAACACGGGCGGGACGCCCACGCTGCCACGGTGTCCGCAGCGAGCGGTGCTCGCCGCATGTATCGGGACGTGCAGCCGGCCGCCAGCTACCTGTCGTCCCACGATCCCCGCGTCCACTTCGGTCTTGGCGCAGCGACTGGCGTCACCGGCGTGACCGTCTCCTGGCCCGGTGGCAAGCGAGAGTCATTCGGCGACTTCGCCGCCGGCCAGGACGTGGAACTGCGCGAGGGCGAAGGCTCGCCGTTCCCGCGCCAAGGGACTTAAGGCGGCTACGGCTTCGGGCGCCTGATCCAGCGGCTGGTGGCGCTCACGTCTTCGATCTCCTGTTCCGCCTGCTGCCAGCCGGTGAAGCCCGGTTCGAAGTGCGCCACGTTGGTGAAACCCATGTCCTTCAGTGCAACCGCAGCGAGCGCCGAGCGGCCGCCGCCGGCGCAGAACAGCACGATGCGCCGCTCCGGCTTGTCGAACCAGTCGCGGTAGTAGGGGCTGGCCGGATCCACCCAGAACTCCAGCATCCCGCGCGGTGCGTGTTTCGAGCCGGGGATGGTGCCGAGGTCCACGCGCTCCTGAATCTCGCGGATGTCCACCACCAGCGCTTCCTCGTCGGCGAGTTCCGCCTGCATGTCCGCAACGGACAGGTTCTCGATGGTCTTCTTGGCTTCGTCCACGGCGGCAAAGATGGGCTTGATGGGCATGGCGCGTTCCGCTCCTTCGGTCTCGGGGCGCCCATTATGGCCCTGACCGGCCCCCATGGAGCACGCGCTTGCCACCGAACCGCTTTGCGACAAAGATGGATGCCTTCACCCGATGCGGAATGATGCATGAGCGTCGTCACCCAAGCTCAGAAGGAGGCCCTGTATCAAGACGGCTTCGTCGTCCTGCCGGGCCTGATCCCCGCGCAGCGCGTGGCGGCAGCCCGGCGAGCGGTGTTCGTCTCCGTCGGTCGCTTGCGGGCAGACGCGTTGGCGCTTGGGCGTGACGGCGATGCCGCAAAGGCGAAGCAGGCTGCCGAATCCACCTCCCTGGCGAGGGGAGGCCCCTCGCGCTCCCCCAAGCCGAAGGCTCCCATGACCGGCGCCGGCGCCGACGGCGTCTTCATGGATCTCCTCCATGCGACGCCCCTCGTCGCAGTCGTTCACGAACTGATCGGCGAAGCGCTGCCGGTGCGAGACTGCCAGTTGCCGACCACCTTCCCCACCGACCCGGAGGACCACATCAACGAATCGGGCTACACCGATCGCGAAACGCCCTTCCACGGCTGGCACGGCCACCTCGACGGCCTCTGGAACGGCGCCACGGCAATGCATCAACGCACGGATCGCAGGATGACCGACGCCGAGAGCAAGGCCTGGTTTCAGGACCCGTCGAGAAACGGTTGCCAGCGCGCGTTCCCCGAACACGCCGCCAACGTGAAGAACTTCACCGCCCTCGTCGCCCTGGCCCTCTCCGACCAGACCGAAGAGGGCAGCGGCAACCTGGGCCTCTTGAAGGGCGCCCACCACGAGATGGAACGCTTCTTTCGCCGCCAACGCGACGCCGGCGGCCCGCTCGGCCCCGACGGCCCCGGCTGGCCGCGCATCGACACCAGTGCCCCCAACGGCGGCGGCCTGCGCCACTACCCGGATGCCGTGCGCGAAGCATTCGCCGAAAGCGGAACAACCACGACGGACGGCAAGTCCTGGCCTCGCCCCACGCTCCTGAAGATGGCCCTGGGCGATGCCGCCATCGTCCTCCACGCCGTTCCCCACAGCGCAACCCGCGTGGAAGGCACCGAACCCCGTCTGATGGCCTACTTCCGCGTCACCTCCGCCGCCCGCCCCGAAGCGAACCGCCACGTCTGCCCCAACGCGCTGTGCGACATCTGGAGCGAATGGCCCGGCATGGCGGACGTCGTAGGCGCGCATCGCGCCGGAAGCCGGAAGGATTAGCGAATTCTCTGCGCGTCAACCTGCCTGCATGGGCCTGCAGAGGTTCAAGGATCGGATTCCGATATGCTGATGCAATCCAACGCAGCGACTCCCATGCAGCAATCGGACGCCATGTCTGCCGGCCTCGCACAACCCGCGCCGCCGCGACCCTCCGCTGCCGAGAACAACCGCATGAGGGCGGCGGACCGTCCCGTACACGACTGGTATCGCTTCGTACTCTCGTATCCGCCGCACTTGGTGCGGGAGTACCTCCGGCGTTTCGACGCGACCCGGGATACCACCGTGCTCGACCCCTTTTGCGGAACCGGAACCACCCTCGTCGAGTGCAAAAAACTCGGCATCGGGAGTGTCGGCATTGAACCGAACCCGATCGCCAGCTTCGCAAGCGAGGTGAAGACGAACTGGACGGCTGACGCTGAGTCGCTCGGACGCTGGGCCAACGAAGTCGCGAGCCAGGCAGAAGGCTCGTTCGCATCTTCCGTGCCTGCCTTCTCCGACGCTCAGGTGGCTCAGCTTCCGCCGCGTCCGGGGCAACTCAATCTTGACTCTAGTCCCCCACCCGGCGACCCGCTGCGTCAGCTGGCCGAGGAGCAAGCAAGGCTCCTGCTCAAGAATTCCATCAGTCCCCTGCCCTTGCACAGGAGTCTGGTGCTTCTCGAGTGCATTGACCGCCAAGGTCCCGCCCCGTTGCAGCGCTTGGGCCGACTCGCCTTGGCCAAGGCGCTGGTGCAGGAAATCGGCAATCTGAAATTCGGCCCCGAAGTGGGGGTCGGGAAGCTGAAGGGGGATGCCCCGGTGGTAGGCGCGTGGCTCCAAGGCGTGCGGACCATGGCGCGCGACCTGGCACTGCACAGGGAAGCCGCGAGCGTTCGCGCGGAGGTGATTCATGCCGACGCCCGCGAGGCAGATCGAGTAGTCGAGCACGGTGCCATCGATGCCGTCATCACTTCTCCGCCGTATCCGAACGAGAAGGACTACACACGCACCACCCGTCTGGAGTCGGTTCTGCTCGGGCTCATCACCAGCCGCGAGGAACTCCGCCGCTGCAAGCGCAATCTCGTTAGATCCAACACTCGAGGCGTGTATCGGGGCGACACCGATCACATTGCGGTGGAGGACAACGATGCAGTGAACGAGATCGCCGACGCCATCGAACAACGACGCATTGCGCTCGGCAAGACCTCCGGCTTCGAGCGTCAATACGCCCGGGTTACCCGCTAGGGTGATTGCACGCTTTGGCTCCGGCGGTGTTCACGGTGCCGACGACGTTGTCGGTTGCTTGGCAGCGGAGGGTGGGCGGCCTTCGTCATGGCGGTTCGGCTTGCCGGACGGCGGCTTTTCGACGATTCGCCGAACGGGGGGACGCCCGCGGGAGGTGCTTGGCGGTGCGGAGGTCGGCCGGCCAGGTTCGGTGCTTGGGTAGGGCTAGTCGGGCGAGAGAATGGCGTCGAGGGCGTCGCCGCGGCGCATCATGCAGTGGCGGTTGGCCTCGGGCAGGTAGCGGAAGCCGTTGTGGAAGACGACGGCGAGGGCGATGTTGTTGAGCGTGGCGTGGTTGGCAGGGGCATGGCCGGCGCGGAAGCGCGCGGCGTCCTCTCCCATGCTGGCGTCGCGGCGGAAGTGGTTGCCGTTCTCGACCTGCCAGTGGCCGCGGTTCCAGGCCAGCAGCCGTTCGGCCCCGGCGCGGCCGGCGGGCACGGAGGTGATGCCGCAGGCGGTTTCGGCGGAAGTCTCGCCGGTCTTCGCGTTGGTGCGTTCGCGCACGACGCGGAACGCCTGGCGGGCCTCGGGGAACGGCGCGAACGTGTTCGGCAGCAGGTCGCGGGCGGCCACCCGCCGCGCTTCGATGCGGCCGTGCGCCTTGACGGGCTCGTCGGCGTGGCGGCGCACGGCGTCGCCGTCCCAGTCGATGGCCGCGAGCTGGGTGAAGGTGTCGGGGCAGTTCGCCTTGACCGACAGCACGCAGTCGGCGCCGTGCGCCTCGACGATGCTGCGCGCGGTGTCGCGGGCGGCGTGCAGGGCGTCGAGGGTGAGCACGCAGCCGCGCAGGTCGACGTCCTCGAGCAGCGCACGCAGCGCCGCCGCTTCGCCGCCCTCGTCGCGGCAGCAGCGCCCGGCCAGCGGCCGGCCTGCGTGGGTGACCAGCGTGACGGTCTCGAAGTGCGTGTTCTCGTCGGTGTGCCGGTTGGCGCCGCGGATGCGCTTGCCGTCGGCGGCCAGCGCCGGCTGTTCGGCGTCATCGGCGAGACGCGGTGCCGCCCAGGCCCGCAGCGCCTCTTCCAGGCCATCCGGGTCGGTGCCGGCCATCACCCGGCAGATGGTCGCCGCCGACGGCGCCTTCCACTCGCCGGCGGCGCTGCGCCACCCGCCCAGCGCGCGCAACTCCCGCGCCTCCAGGCCGGCCGCGAACTGCGCCGCCGCCACCGGCCCCGACAGCCCCGACAGCTTCGCGAGCGCGCAGATGGACAGCACCGTCTCCAGACGGTGCTTGCGGCCCTGGCCGCGGCGGCAGTCCGGCAGCCCCGCGAACACGTCGCGCAGCGAGCGCAGCTCGGACGGCGCGTAGCGAACCGGCACCGCCCGGCACGTCCACTCCGGACGGTCCGCCGGATCCGCCAGCCGCTCGCGGGCGTCCGGGCGCAGCGCCCGCACGAACATCTCCTTCGGCGAACCGTGCGGGTCCGTGTACGACCCGCTGTGCCGCGCGAAGCCCTTCGTGCGCCCCACCCGCGTCCAGTTCGACGCCGCGTAGCAGGTGCCCGCGAACCGCGACGGGTCCACGAACGTCTCCGCGAGCTCCAGCGGATGGCCGCGCGCCGCCTCCCAGTCCGCGCTCAGCCGCCGCAGGCTGCGCGACAGCGACCGCGACGCCAGGTTCGCGATCCCCGACGCCTCCGGCAGCACCAGAAAACGCGTGTTGTTGCCGATCAGGTGCAGGCGCCGGAACTGCACCGACCGGTGCCAGCCCAGCCAGCGGTCCCGCGGCGCGCACTTGAACGCTCCCGACTGCCAGCCGAGAAGCGCCAGCCAGTGACCGCGCCAGACCGCAACGTGGCGCACGCCGCGACCCGCGAACTGGCGGAACCCCAGATAGTGGTGCTCGTCCACCAGCGCGTCCCACCGCCGACGCTCGTCCGCCCGAACCGGTCGAACCTCGACCTCGCCGACCACCACCTCCCGCCTGTCGAAAACCTCCGCCATGCACCCGTTGTACAGCATCGGCCACCAAAAAGCCAGTACCTTTCCCTACATCGCCCCAATCAGCCTGTTGCGCCTAGCGTGCAATAGTCCTGGTTACCCGCCTTTACTTCGGCGGCATGGCCGAGCACCTGCGCTCCCTTCGGTCGTTGCTGAGGCCGGGTGCGAAGCTCGCCTATGTCGTGGGCGACCAAGCGTCGTACTTGCGCGTGATGATTCGAACCGGCCAGCTTCTCGCCGAGATCGCCAGCTCCCTCGGCTACCGCCATGTGGGCACGGAACTCTTCCGCACGCGCCCCGCCACGGCAACGCGGACCCAACTCCGGGAAGAGGTCGTCCTGCTCGAATGGCGGGGTGAGTGACCGTGGCGCCGAGAGCGAACCGATACGCGGCCATCATCGAGGACATCTTCCAAGGTCGATACCGTGGGGATGAGCAAGCCGTTGATTTCGACCGTGAAGATATCGTGGCTTCGGCGCGCACGCTACGTTTGGAACTCCCACGCAACTTGGGCGACCTGATCTACAGCTTCCGCTATCGAGTTGCCCTCCCCGACAGCATTCTCGGCACGGCACCGCACGGCAAGGCTTGGATCATCCGCCCGGCAGGCCGTGGCAAATACCGCTTTGAACTTGTGCGCGACATACCGCTCACACCAAGTGCAAGTCCAAGTCTCGCGGCGATTAAGGTGCCGGATGCCACCCCTGGGATGATCGCGCGCTATGCCTTCAACGACGAACAAGCCGTGCTAGCGCGCCCTTGCGGGCGCGTCGGCAGTTCGCTTCGCGAACTGCTTGGCCTTCGGGCTCGCATTCGCTCGCGCCTTCGGTCAGGAGCCTGCGCCGTTCTACGGCGCAGGCTCCTGGCAAGGGTTCGTTACAACCGCCTGATCGACATGTTCTTGGGCTTGTCTGCTACTCCCTGCAGAACCATTTCCGCACTACCGTGCCTGATCTTGGGCAGGTTGAGACGGACGAGATCTACGTCGGCGTAGATCGAAGAGGCGCGCACTACGCGATCCCCGTTCAGGCCAAGGGCGGAAGCGACCGCTTGAGCCCGGTGCAGATCGAGCAAGACATTGCTCTGTGTGCGGCCAAGCTCCCGGACTTGGTTTGCAGGCCGATTGGTGCGCAAGTGCTGCCGGATGGCGTGGTCGCTCTGATGGAGTTCACGCCGGAAGGCGGCACAGTCATGGTGGCGTCGGAAAGGCACTACCGCTTGGTGCCACCGGACGAGATGAGTGAAAGCGACCTAGGAGTCTGCGCCGTAGGACGATCTCGCGCCGAAAATGTGGTGTGATCCCCCATTGCTCGCCCCGAAACGTTCCTGACGAGGGACAGGACCTCCCAGAAGATGGATTTTTCTCGCCGTATTAGGGTGCATGTCCCCGGAAAAGTTTCTACGGCGCAGACTCCTAGCCCGATACCGCCAAGGGGTTGAGCAAGGCGTTTGAGTGCGCCTACTCAGCTTCGGCGCCGCCGATAATTCTCAAAGGCTCGCTCGACCATCGGTCGCCGCCGCCCGTCCGGCACCTTGAGGGCGTAGTCGGGGTCGCGTTCGCCTTCGGCGGAGAGCAGGTGCATGAGGTGGGCGGCGGTGATGTGGCCGTGGAAGCCCTGGGCGTCTTGCATCTGGTTGATGGCGAGCTTGATCATCCGCATCTGGAACGGATCGTTGCGGGCGATCCGTTCGGCATACTCGAGCACCTCCGATTGCAGTTCGCCCGCGGCCGTGACGCGGTTCACGAGGCCGAGTTCCAGCGCCTCGGCCGCGTCCACGAAGCGGCTTTCGAACAGCAGTTCCTTCGCCTTGCGCGGATGGATGTCCCAAGGCACGGAGAGATACTGGAAGTTGGCGCCGAGGAACATGGCGCTGTCGGCGGCGTAGATGATGTCCATGGCGCTGGCGACGATCCAGCCGCCGAAGATGCAATAGCCCTGCACCCCGGCGATGGTGGGTTTCGGCACATTGCGCCAGCGCATGGTCATTTCCACGAACAGCTCGCGGGAGCGGTCGAAGCGACCCCTCATGCCGCTCTGATACGGGCGACGCTCCTGGTCGGCGCGCTCCTCCGGCGTGCCGAGGTCGTGCCCGCCGGAAAAGTGCTCGCCGGCGCCGAACAGGGCGATGACATGCACCCCGACATCTTTTGTCGCGATGCGGAAGGCGTCGTCGAGTTCCTCCAGCAGCAGCCGGCTTTGCGCGTTGCGGTAGCGGGGTCGGTTGGCGGTGATCCGGGCGACATGGTTGTCCACCTCGTAGAGGATGGTTTCGAAGTTGGCCTCGCTCATCGTCCGTGTCCCCCTGCCTGCCGTGTGATCGGCTCATGCCCAGAAGGTCCCGGAAGACCTCCCACGAGTGCTGCCCCTGCACCGGGGCATGACGGGTGACGCCGCCCGGCGCGTTGGCGAGCTTCACCGGCAAGCCCGACTGCCATGCCGTCCCCGCTTCGGGGTGCTCTACCGGAACCATGTGTCCCCGCTCCCGTAGCGCCTCGTCGCGGATGATCTCGGCCGGGTCCAGCACGGTCGCAGCCGGAACGCTCCGTTCGCCAACGCCGCCCAGCAGTTCTCATTTTGGCGTCTGGCTTCGCCGTCAGGCATTGCACCCCGCGTTTCGGACCCAATCCGGGGCCAAATCGACCGGCAGACCCGTCCAGTCGAGGGGGCTGAAGGCCAAAATGAGAATTGCTGAACGCCGCCCCCAACTCTTGCTTATCGTGCAGAGCCGTGCGCGAAGCGATGCGCCGATCCATTTCCTCTTCATGGGACTTGCGGCTCTCCTGCGTGCTCCATTCGCGCACGTCGCCCATGCCGAGAACATCCGCCAACGCCTCGAACTGGGCGTCGCTTTCCGTCGCGATCGCGATCCACTGATCGCGCCCATCGCCTGCTGGTCGCGCCGGATACACGCCGTGCGGGGCGTGGAGCGGATGCCGGTTGCCGAGCGGACCTCGCACCTTCCCGGTGAGTTCGTATTCGAGCCAGGCGTCGCCGATGAAAGTGAAGTTCGCCTCCTGCATCGACAGGTCGATGCACTGGCCTTGCCCCGTGCGCTCCCGGTGCAGCAGCGCGAGGGCGATGGCGGCGAAGCCGCAGATGCCAGCCACCGGGTCGGGATACATCTGCCCGGAATTGAGCGGCGGCCCGCCCGGGTAGCCGAGCAGCGCCGACTTGCCCGACGACGGCTCGATGGTGCCGCCGATGCCGGGCACGCTGGCCCATGGCCCGGTGGCGCCGTAGGCGGAAAGGCTGGCCATGACAATGTCCGGCTTGATGCCGCAGAGGGCCGCATGGTCGAGCCCGAAGTTGCCCATCACCCTGGCAGCCTGTCGGACTTCGGACGGCGCAAGCTGGCCGAATGCCGACAGGACGGCTTGGGCTGGGGCAGGAAGCGTTGCCGAAAGGCAACGGTTCTTGTGGCGCTGGGCGAGAAGTTCTCCGCCACGAAGTCCATCTGCGGCAGCAGACTTCGGAAGATGCCGATGCCTTCGTCCCGCGTCAGGTCCAAGGTGATGCAGCGCTTGTTCAGGTTCACGGAGTTGTAGAGCGGGTTGCAGTTCCACGCGTGCTGGGCTGCCGGTCGCCCCTGCAAGGCGCGGGGAATGGGATTGCGGTAGGTGCCGCGCCAACTGTCGAGGAGGCTTCGGGTTTCGAGTTGAATCACGTCGGCGCCGAGCAGGGCCAGCATCTGCGTGGCGTAGGTGCCTGCCCATGCTTGGGTGAGCACCAGGCCGCGATAGCCGGAGAGGGGACCTCGCCTTGCGTCGCCCTGTCGCCTGCCGGAGTCGAAACCGCCGCTCCGTGCCGCGAAGCTCTCGGAGTCGCTGCCAGTGGCCGGCATCTCTCGCCTGATCGACCAATCGGTCGCCGACATGCGGGCGAACGGGCCGGGGTAGCGCGCGCCTGCCTTGGTCGATTCCGTGCTCGACCCGTCGCCTCCTTCGACGCGACACAAGAAGCCGCGAGCCTCGAACTGCGGGTTTTCCGCCATCTCGTCCATGCGCAGCACGGGCCCGGCGATCACGCAGATGCCCGAGGGCGTCGAACAGTTCCGCTCGGTTCCAATTCGCCATCGCCTCTTGCACCCGGCTCGCAAAGCGGTCGGCAAACTTCACCCGGATGCCGGGCTCGCGCAGTTCCGGGTCCACGGCAAGATCGGGCAGTCCCAGAAGGTTCATCGCCTTTTCCCAGAACGCCGGACGCGACAGCGGCAGGGCGAAATGGCCGTCGCGCACCGGCACGGGGCCGTCGTTCATGGTGACCTTCTTGCGGCGTTCCCAGATGCTCCCCGAGTATTGATAGCGCAGCGGCGCCGGTGCCGAAGTGGAGACCAGCACGTCCCGCTCGGAAATGTCGATCAACTCACCCGTGCTGCCGTCCGCGTTCGGTTCGAGAAGCGCGCAGACAACGCTGCCAAAGCCGAGGGTTCCGGCTTGATACGACGCCTGATAGCCGCTGCCCTTGAGCGGCGGCTTGCCGGCGATACCGTTGACGTGCGCCCAGCTTGACGATGCGTAGGCTGTGAGGTCGTTGCCGGGCCGATGCCTGTGCTCGCCCGTGAAGCCGTGGGGGGTGATGGCGCAGACGATGGCGTCGGGGAAGCGCCGGTGCAGGCTTGCGGCGTTGGTGTCGTCAGTGACGATCGCGTCGGCTTCGTGGAGCAGTTGCTCGCGGCGTGAGGGCCGCGCGGAGCCCTTGTTGGCGAGGAAGTAGCGAGCCGCGACGCTGTCGCCATCGTCGGCGAAGGGTGGGTGCTGGCGCAGCATGTGGCCTCGCTCGTCCTCGACTAGGAGCACCTCGGCGCCGTAGTCCGCCAACAGGCGCGAGCACCACGCCGTGGAGGGCCGATTGCCGACGTCGAGCACCCGAAGACCGGCGAGGGTCATCGACGGACCGCCGGTGGCAGTCACGGGCAGGCCATCCAGTGTCAGACCTCGGTGGAGAGCGGCACGTCGAGGAAGCCGCCAACCACCTCGATGCAGCGCGCGAGTTGGTCGTGGTGGGTCCAATGCCCGGCGTCGTCAACCTCCACCAGTTCCGCGTTGCGGAAGTGCCGGATGGTGCCGTTCTGGCCGATGCGGTGTGGGTAGCCGTCGCGGGAGTTGACGATCAGCACCGGGCATTCGATGCGTTCCCACAGCGCGGAGACATCCTCGTTCGGGATGTCGTAGGGGCTGCGCGTGTGCGTGTAGTTGTCGAACTTCCAGGTGTAGGTGCCGTCCTCGTTCTGGCTGCTGCCGTGGATGGTGAGATGGCTCGCCTGATCGGGGCTGAGGTGGGGGTTCATCTCCTGCATTCGCTGATGGGCGTCCTCGAGCCGGCCATAGCGGCGTGGGACCCGGCCGGCCAAGGCATGGTTGGAGCGAATCCACTGCGCGAGGCGAGCCGCCGGGTCGCTGCCGAAACGGGTGGGATAGAGGCCCACGCCCTCGATGATGACGAGCTTCTGCACGGCTTGGGGAAAGGTGCCGGCATAGAGCGCCGCGATGCTGCCGCCCATGGAGTGGGAAACCACCGTCAGCGGTTCCAGTTTCTGCTGACGCACCAGTTGGGCGATGTCCTGCACGTGTTCGAGCCAGGAATAGGAACTGCCCCGGCTCCACTCGGAGTCGCCGTGGCCCCGCAGGTCCGGCGCCATCACGTGGTAGCGCTCGCGCAGCGCCTGCGCCATCCAGTCCCATGTGTGGCAATGGTCGTGGATGCCGTGGATGAGGAGCATGTGCGGGGCTTCGTCGTTGCCCCAGTCGAGGTAGTGCAGGCGCAAACGCTGCGAGAAGTAGCTGTGCGAGGTGGGATTGTCAGGTTCGTTCATGGTCCGGCTTGGCTCAACTTTCCTCTCGGCGACGCTTGGAGTGCGCGAGATTGTACGGAATGTCGCGCTAGAGCGGCGAGCTACAATCCCTGCATGTCCGAGATCGTCTCCCTCGCCAAGCGCCGCCGTCGCAACCGCCGCGAGGCCGCCGCCGGCAAGACGCTTTGCCGAATTGGCCGTCACAAGTGGGAGATCGACCAGTCCGCCCCCTTCGCCGTCCGCGAGGGCCGGCTCCTCACCATACGCATCTGCGCCCGCTGCGGCGCGAAGAAGAGCGAACTGTCCTGACGCAGCCAGAAGGCACCAAGGGCTTCGGCAAGAGGAACCCCTGGCAGCCTGTCGGACTTCGGACGCAAGCTGGCCGAATGCCGACAGGGTGACAGGACGGCTTGGGCTGGGGCAAGAAGCGTTGCCGAAAGGCAACGGTTCTTGTGGCGCTGGCGCGCCCTTGCGGGCGCGTCGGCAGTTCGCTTCGCGAACTGCCTGGCCTTCGGGCTCGCATTCGCTCGCGCCTTCGGCTAGGAGGTAAGCGCCGTTCTACGGCGCAGGCTTGCATGGAAGTACGCCCCCAGCGACGGGGGAATTGCCGGTACTTCCTTACGCGTCAGCGGTCGGGGATGCTTCCCCGGCTGAAGGCTCCTAGGCCACCACCAGCTCCGCCAGCGGGGCGATGTCGCAGCCGACGCCGGTGCCGCCCAGGCCGCAGTAGCCGTGCGGCACCTTGGCGAGGTATTGCTGGTGGTAGTGCTCGGCGTAGTAGAAGGTCGGGGCTTCGAGGATTTCCGTGGTGATCTGGCCGTAGCCAGCGCGATCCAGGGCGGCTTGGTAGGTGTCGCGTGAGGCGATGGCCAAGGCGTGCTGGGTTTCGCCGTAGGTGTAGATGCCGGAACGGTACTGGGTGCCGAGGTCGTTGCCCTGGCGCATTCCCTGGGTCGGATCGTGGCCCTCCCAGAACACCTTCAGCAGTTCCTCGTAGCGTACCGCTTCGGGGTCGAACACCGCCAGCACCACCTCGTTGTGGCCGGTGAGTCCGGAGCAGACTTCCTCGTAGGCCGGATTCGGCGTGATGCCGACGGCGTAGCCCACCGCCGTCGTGATGACGCCAGGCATCTGCCAGAACTTGCGTTCCGCACCCCAGAAGCAACCCATGCCGACGAGGATGGTCTGGCTGCCGTCGGGAAACGGCGGCTTCATGGCCTGACCATTGACGAAGTGCATCGGTGGCACCGGCATCTCGGCACTGCGTCCAGGAAGCGCCTCTTCGGGCCTCGGCAGTCTCAGCTTGTGCATCAATCCCATCGGGTTGTCCACTCTCGAAAACGTGCGACGTGCCAGCATAACCGAACCCGCGAGCGCGTTGCCGCTTGCGGCAACGGCATAACGCAGAAAGCCCGCAAAGGCCCGTTCGCCTTGCTCCCGCTTCGGCTAAAATCAGCCGGTTTACCGCCCCTTCCTTCGGAGTCGAATGAGTCGCGTCCGGTCAATTCTGTCGATGCTGGCGCTGGCGCTGCTGACGGCCGTGTCGGGCTGCATGTCGCTCGCGACGCTGCCGTACAACGACATGGTGGATGGCGTGGCGGAAGGCGCGGCCTTCGACCCCGGCGCCTTGCGCGAAGCGTGGCTCGCGCAGCCGGACGTGGAAGAGCAGCGGCCCCGGCTGGAGGAACTGGAGGCAGAGGCGCTGAATCTGCTTGTGGACGAGCCGCTGCGGCTGGGCGCCGTCGGTTCCGCCATCCTCGACATCTACTTCGGCAGTCTCGCTGGCCATCTCGCCATGGAGACGTTCTACCAGCGCGTCGAGGCGCCGGAGGACGCGGCCAGGCACGAAGGCTGGGGCCGTGCCGTGCAGGAGGCGATCGAGTCCTCTGCGGTCGGCACGCCGTCTGATCCCTATCAGGTGATTTCCGCCATGGAGGCGCGGGCGTTCCTGCGGGCGAAGGGCGAATCACCCATCGGCTCGATGTATGTCAGCACCGACGACGACCCGTTCGTGCTGCAGATCCTTGCCCGCAAGGACGGTGAGCCGCCGAGCTATAGCGCCTTCGACCTCGAACGCTTCTATCGCCTGGTGCAGGCCGACGCAAAGCGGCAGATGAACGCCACCGGGTCGGCCGAGCGGGGAGATGGATCGGGTCGCCACGGTGGCGGCTCGGCCGAGGCAAACGTGAGCTTCGGCGTCGTCAACCTCTTTCTCGCCATGCGGCGGGGCGATACCGCGGCGCAGGTGTTCGTCGGCTATTCGCTGGCGCGCGAGGAACGCTTCGAGGAGGCGGCAACCTGGCTTACGCAGGCCTCCCGCAACGGCAACCTCGTCGCCACCCTGATCCTCGCCCAGATGCACCGCAGCGAGGCGTTCGCCAGCGAGGGCAACGAACGCGAGGCTTCGCTGGAAAAGGCCGAGGACAACTACCTGGCGGCCATCGCCGCCGGTTCCGACGAGGCCATGGCTGGGCTCGGCGCGCTCTACGTCGGTGGCTTCTATGGCGGCGGCATGGTGGACGAGGGCCTGGAGCTGCTCGAAGGGGCTGCCGACCAGGGCAACACCGAGGCGATGGTCTTTCTCGCCAACGCCTATGCCGCCGGCCAGCACATCGACCGCGACTACGACGCTTCCGAACGCTACTGGGTGCGGGCAGCGGACCTCGACGACATGGTGGCAAAGCTGCAATACGCCCACTTCCTGATGGCCGAGGATGTCGAGCGCGAGTTCAACGACCAGGCATGGCGCTGGCTGCGCGAAGTGGCGCAGGAAGAGAACCCCCAGGCGATGTTGCTGATCGCATCGCTCTATGCACGCGGGGTGCATGTCGCGCGCAACTACCAGCGCGCGCGGCTTTGGTTCCGCAACGCCGTGCGCACTGCGCCGGACGATCCCGACATCGTCAACGAGGTGGCTTGGACGCTGACGGTGAGCCATTTCGCCAGGCTGCGGGACGAGCGCTATGCGTTGCGGATCATGGAACGCGTGATGTCGAGCAGCGATGCGGCCCGGGAGTCGCCGGCCTTCCTCGACACCTGGGCGGCCGCACACGCGGCGAACGGCAACTTCGACCGTGCCATCGACCTGCAGGAGCAGGCGCTCGATCAGGCGAGGCGCCGCGAGGAAACCGACGTGCTCGCCGTGCTGCAGAAGCACCTGGAGGCGTTCCGCGCCGGTGAAACCATCAGCGAAAACATCCCGTAGGCCGCGAAGCGTCGATCCAGAGGGAGCGCCAGGAGCTAGCGCCGGCTTGGCGTCCCGCATTCGTTCGGCGGCGGCTCGCCCTTCGGCCGCGATGGTAGGCAAGATGCCCTCCCTCGAGCGGAGCCCGCGGTCGGGAAAGACACTGTGACCAGCAGTTCCTTGGAGCCGGTTGCCACCGACTTCGGCGCATTGCTTCGTGCCGGGAACGGCTTCATTGACGTTCGCGCGCCGGTGGAGTTTGCCAAAGGCGCCGTGCCGGGGGCCGTCAACCTGCCGATCCTGAACGACTGCGAGCGTGCCGCCGTGGGAACGCGCTATCGGCAACGCGGTCAGCAAGCGGCTGTGGCGCTCGGCGAAGAGCTGGTGAGCGGTGATGTGCGCTCGGCGCGCATCGAGGCGTGGGCCGATTTCGCCAGCACACACCCCGGATGCTCTCTCTACTGCGCCCGCGGTGGCCTGCGCTCGCGCACCGCGCAAGGGTGGCTGGCCGAGGCGGGCACGGTCGTTGCGCGAGTCGGAGGCGGCTTCAAGTCGCTGCGGCGGTTTTGTCTTCGCAGCATCGACGATGCCGCCGCTTCCCTGCACTTCATCGTCGTTGGCGGGCGCACGGGTTCCGGCAAGACCGCGGTGCTGGCCCACGCCGAAGCGAGCATTGACCTCGAACGCCTCGCCAATCACCGCGGCTCCGCCTTCGGCGAACGACTCTCGCCGCAGCCGCCACCCATTGGCTTCGAGAATGCGCTGGCGGTGGAACTGTCGAAGCTGTCCGCAGAGGGCGCCTCCGCCACAGTTGCGGTGGAGGACGAGAGCCGCCAGATCGGTCGCCTCGCCGTGCCGGTGTCGCTGTACCAGGCGATGCAGGCGGCACCCATCGTCGTCATCGAGGCGGACCTTGAGGCCCGCGTGGACCACATCCTCAGCGAATACGTCCTCGAAGCGCCGAACCCGCACGAGCACCTGCCGACATCCTTCGCCCGCATCCGCAAGCGTCTCGGCGGCGCCCGCCACCGCGAAATCGGCGAACTGATGGCCGCGGCCCTCGCGCACGACGATCCGGGTCTGCACCGGGAATGGATCCGCCGTCTGCTGACGGACTACTACGACCCCATGTACGACTACCAGATCGAGGCCAAGCAGGATCGCATCGTCCACCGCGGCGACGCCGAAGCCGTCGCCGCCTATCTGGCCATTCACGCAAGGCCTGCGAAGCCTTGATCAGGAGCGCTCGGCGAGAAACCCAAGCAAGAGGTTCCCCCTAAGGCAGGGCTGTGGCCAGATCCAGATCCAGATACAGGAGCCTGCCGATGAAAAAGCGACACGCGAGGCCGAAGCGCGTTTGCTGCAACGCAAGTCCTGGCGCCCCTCGCCGCCGGGGTCGGCGGCAGGGGCCGACGCCCAGTCCCCCGACCACGAGGGCGCACCTCGATGAGGAGGAGGTGGTCACCGGCACGCGGGAGCGCTTCATTGCCGGGTCCATGTCCCCATCGATGCGATTGCCGGCACGCAGGTGGTGGAGCAGGACGAGACCAGCCTCGACATGCTGCTGCGCAACGTCGTGCCGTCGTTCAACATCAGTGCCACCGCCGATGGCGCCGTGATCGTGCGCCCCACGAACCTGCGCGGCCTCGTGCTGGTCAACGGCCAGCGGCGCCATCGGCCTCCATCGCGACGCCAGCACGCAGGGCGCTCAAGAAGCGGCAAGATGCCGTCGCTCCAAGAATACAAGGACATCCCTGATTCCCTGACAAGGATTCGGTTGATCTGCCGGAACCGTCCGCCGCACAAGGCGTGCATGCGAAATGGGCACGTCGAGGAAGGACACCCCGGAGGTGAACCTTGCGCGAGCGGAAGATTCGCCCTCCGAAGGTCGAGATGGACTTCACCGACCTGAACCTGACCGCCTGCGGCGGCTCCTCGATTCTCGCCCGGACGGCACGGCGGCACGGTCTGTTCGAGCTGCTCGACGAAGCGGTTCGGGTGAAGGTGCGCAACCGCGGCGCGACGGACGCGGAGACGCTGTGGGCGATCGTCGCCTGCCTGTCGCGGGGCGACGGTTCGCTGTCGCGGACCTCGACGCGCTGCGCGCGGACGGGGTGGCGCGGACGCTGCTCGGGCTGCGCAGCGTTCCGGAGTCGCGCCGCGCGGGGGAGTGGCTGGCGCGGCTGCGCCCGGTGGACGTCAAGGGACTCTGGGAGGCGGCGCGGCGTTTCGCCGAACGGGTGGTGGCGCACGAGGTGGAGACGAGGGGCTGCGTTCCGGTGTTCGTCGACGCGACCGGGATCGAGGTGGACGGTGCGCTGTTCGAGCGGGCGCGCAGGGACTGGGAGGGCCGGCGCGGCCACTGGCTGCACGCGGTGTTCCTGGGCGGGCTGTGGTCGGCGGGGCAGCTGCAGCCGGGCGGCGGCCGGGTGACGCTGAACTGGCGGACGCTGCTGGAGTGGACGGCCTCGATGGCGCCGGCGGGGACGCCGGCGTGGCTGCGGGCGGACAACGCCCACTGCAGGGGGACCTGGTTCGGCTCTGCGCGGCGCGCGGCTGGGACCACTCGATCAGCGTGACGAACGACCGGTGGCGGGCGCCGGTGCTGGAGCAGATCGAAGGGCTGCCCGACGGCGTCTGGACGGACATCGGCATGGAGGAGGAGGCGGTCTTCGCGACGCACCGCCCGGCCGGGTGGGACGCCGAGCAGCACTGCGTGGTGGTGCGGCGGCGCGCGGAGAACGGCCAGGGCCTTCTGGTTCCGCACCGCACGGTGATCCTGGTGTCGCGCGACGACCTGCCGCTGCGGGAACTGGTGCTGCGGCACCGCGGCAAGCAGGGCCAGGAGAACGCCTTCAAGGGGCCGCTCACCGACCTGGGCCTGCACCACCCGCCTTGCCGCGGCCATCGGGCCAACCAGGCCTTCCACGCGCTCGGCTGGATCGCCCAGGCGCTGCTGCGGGCGGTGCAGTTCACGGCGCTGCCGAAGCGGGCGCGCAGGCACGGCCTGCGGCCGGTGATCCGGCACGTGATGCGCACCGCGGCGTACATGGTGCGGTCGGCGCGCCGGCTGTGCGTGCGCTTCGCCAAGACCAACTTCCACCTCGACTGGCTGTACGAGGCGATGCAGAGCCTGGAGCCCCGCGCCCCGCCGACCGCTCTGGCGGCCTGACCGATCCCCGCTGGTTCGACGCCGCCCCGGCGGAGACGCGCTCGCCCGCGAGCCGGCAACCGGCGTCGGGAAGCCCGCATGCAGGCCTGTCCACCGTTCCTGCCGCCGTGACGGCGTCGGCGCGGTGCCGGAAGCGTCCCTCCCGGCGGCAACGACCCCTCAAACTGGCAAATCCTCTACCGCACACCCTTAACAGGGGATCGGGGAAGGACATGAGCTGCTGCGCGGCACGGCGCGACGTTTTGCCGTATGGTGTCGCGGCTCGAATTTGGGGAGGAAATGGGCATGTTCGGTTCACAGCTCGTCAACGAACAGGCGACGTGGGGAGAGATCACGGCGGTGTTGGAGGTGATGGAGTCGGGGCGCTGGACCAGCGTCTTCGCCTACGACCATTTCATCCCGCCCTGGCACCGCACGGACGAGATCAAGGAGCACGAGTTCCTGAACACCTTGGAAGGCTGGTCGCTTCTGGCATCCGTCGCCGCGGTCACGAACAGGCTCAAGCTCGGCATCCTCGTCTCTGGCAACACCTACCGCAATCCGGCGCTGATGGCGAAGATGGCGGCCACCATCGATGTCGTCTCCCACGGTCGCGTCATGCTCGGCATCGGCGCGGGCTGGAACGTCCGCGAGCACGAGGCCTACGGCTGGGAGTTCCCGTCCATGCGCGAACGCTCGGATCGGCTGGAGGAAGCCTGCGCCCTCATCCGCGCCCTGTTCCACTCCGGCGAGCAAGAGCGGGTGGACTTCGACGGCAAGTACTACAAGCTCAAGCAGGCCGCGTTCGCGCCGAAGGGGGGCGGCGACGCGCCCATCCCCATCATGGTCGGCGGCACCGGCGAGCGCCGCACCCTCAAGACCCTCGCCATGTACGGCGACATCATGAACGTGATCGCAAGCCCGGACAGGGTGCGGCATCTGAACGGCGTGCTCGAACGCCACTGCGAGGCGGTGGGGCGCGACCCAGCCGACATCGAACGCACCTTGCACGTGCCCATCCGCCTCGTCCGCGACGAGAAGAAGGCCAAGGAGCAGCGCGGCGACAACGACTGGGCCATGATCGGCCCGCCCCAATATGTCATCGACCGCATCGCCGATTTCGTCAAGGAAGGCATCACCGAGTTCACCCCGCAGATCCGCCCGCAGAAACCGGAGGTGTATCAGGAGCTAGACGAGGAGGTGTTCTCGGCGTTCGATTGATGCTCCGATCGGGAGCCTCAGCGCGGCCTGCCCCTCCGGAGAAGCCGCTGGATTCTTCGGAGGGGGAGGTGGCTTGCAGAGTTGCTTGCAGTGATGGCTCACTACCAGCGTGCTCGGCAAACGGTGCTGTCGCGTGCGTGGTCGATGTCATATGAGGGCGTTTCAGCGCTCTACGAGACGCGTTTGCGAGGGCGTCGCTCGCGTGCGGGAAGGGTTCGACTTCCTTTTGGTGAGCGATGCGTCGGCGTAGCTGGGTCTGGCGCCTCGGACCTTGCGGCGTGCGCTAAGCCGGCGCATCGGACGTTGCGTTTGGTGGACGTTGCGATCAGCAGCCCGGAGGCGCTGGCCAACCTGTTTCGCTGGGCGCATCGGACGTTGCGTTTGGTGGACGTTGCGATGGAGCGGTCTCTCCGCCTACATGCCAGGGCGAATTTGTTCTCGGCATCCCTGATAGTGGCCGGACAACGTAAAGCCCTGATATTGAGCCGCATTTTTGGGTCAGCGGAAACTGGACGAAGGGAGCGCCTCAATCCATGCAACTCGTTGATTTCATTGAACCCGGTGCAAGGAACAAATTGGCCGTGGCCTACATGCACGGGGAGGAGGGTGGGGTATCGTGCGAATCAAGCAACTTTGGGCAGGGCTTGCCGTGTTCCTGCTGGCCCACGCGGACTGCACCGGCTTCTCGACAGCCGCCAACATCATCAGCAACGGTGGCGCTCGTAGCGGGAGTCGTGGCAATTGCAGCCACCGGCCCTGTTGCAGTTGGCGTGTCGTTGGGCATCGCCATCGTCGGCGGTGGACTGGGCCTGACCATGAGTTGGCTCTCGCTGGCCTGCTGACAGGACCCGCAGACACAAGGAGGTGCCAATGAAGGAAGAGTACGTACCCACCAAGGGCATGAAGATCGGCATCGCCGCTCTGATCGCCCACTTTCCCCTGATGATCCACGCCCACCACATTACGCTGACGGCGTGCATGGTCAATCAGCAGGCTGCCAACGCGATCACGGCCGGCGTGGCTACGTTCGTGTTCGGCTTCGGGGCGCATCAAGTGAAGCGGCGCCGCTCGATCTTCGGGCGCGTCGTCGCGGGTTGGCTCGACAGCCTGCGCCCGCACCGCAGCCTACCTGTAGCCAGTAGGTAGGCTGCGGAGAAATGCGCCGCTGGACTGCGGGTGCCTTGGCACTTGTCCCAGGCATCCTCACCGCGGAGCGGCGCATTTCCTTGTTTCGATCCTGTTCGGCGCTATCGCCGGCCTACTGTTCGCCTCGGGCGCCATTCCAGACGGAGAGACATTTCGGCTCGTCGCCTTGCGCGCGTTTCGCGCGTCCCCGTCCCGCTCACCGGTATCAGGTTCTCGCGCATCCGATCCGCGATGGCCTGCCAGTCGCACCGCACCGCGTGGCACCGGCATTCTCCCCGGTCCACGTCGACCGCCCGCGCCACGGCGACGCCGAGATCCTCGGCCAGCGCCCCCGTGGCCGGTGTCACGACATCGACCGGTCCCGTCACCGGATAGGCCGCCACCGGCGTTCCACAGGCCATCGCCTCCAGCATGTCTAGGCCGAAGGTGTCCGTCCGCGAAGGAAAGGCGAACACGTCGGCATCCGCATAACACCGCACGAGCGCAGGCCCCGGCGATAGCCCAGCCACCGGGCTGACGAGTACCTGCGTTCGAGTTCGGCCCGCTGCGGGCCGTCCCTGACTACGATCTTCTCGGCGTCCACGTCCAGTTCCAGGAACGCCTCAGACGTTCTTCTCCACGGCGACACGGCCCACGTAGAGGAGGCGCGGCCTGCTGCGCGGCGCGCGGGGCATCGGGCGGAACACCCGGTGCGCGGTACATACCAGATGCGCGGTACATACCAGACACACAAACATTTCGTCCCACAGGCCCGACGGTCAATGGCGCACAGGCAAGCGGTCCGCGACCTGTCAGCCCCGCATGTGAGACATCGACCATCAGGCCGTGGGCCGAAATGTTTGTGTGTCTGGTACGCTCTTCCACCTGTTCGAGCGCCGCAGAACATTCATGCAGCAGTAGGCCGATTACGTTGCCGACCGCACCTCGGAGCTTGAGGCGCACCGCCGGGAGCGGTTGGTCCGTCATCCGGCCGAGGCCGCGTTCACGATCCGCGGTCCTTCCTGCCCAACCGGCCACACCCGACGCAACGGACGGTCCTCGATCACCTGCATCCGCCGCCTGTTCGCGTGCCCCCGCTACCCGTCGACGCCAACCATCGCGTCAGCCAAGCGTTCAGGTCGCCTCCTCCTCTCTACACCACGCCGCGCACCCTTCCAAGTACGCTCGACCACCGCCGCTCAAGCGAGCAATCCCCAGCAACCGCGCGAGAACCAGCATCGGGTCTTCCGCGCTGGCAATCTCCTTGGCATTGTCGTCGATAACTGACGCGATCTCCGATCGCGAAATGTCGCGAATCGGGCGGTACTCAAGCCCGCGGAACGGCACTCTCCGCTCGTGCCTGCCGGGTGCCCACACGAACGTCCTCGCCAACTCCGCGTGGCACTCGACTGCCCCGAGGTTCTCGCGGACGCGTTGAAGGATCCGCTTCCCGGTCCGCTGCCACCCATGCTCTTGCGCAACGCGACGAGCGAGGACTTCAAGTGGCATCGGCCCTTCGGCTTCCGCGATGCTCAGAATCAAACTTCGCAAGACGACCGAGTAACCAACGTCAAAGAACCGTCCCGCGTCCAGAGCCAGTCCGCGTGACCGATGCGGTTGCCCGAAGGCTACATCCTCCTCGCCTCGGCGCGCCGCTTCAGCGAATCGACCCGCCGCGAGAGGAATCCCCTGACTCGTCTCCCCACGGCGCGCCGTGTCTTCAATGGATGACGATTGCTGCGCACTTGGTGTCGTCGACGCATCGCTAGCACGCGGGGCAGGTGACTCGCTTGCGACAGTCGCGTCGCTCTCTTCCCCGGTAATGTCACTTGACTGCAGGGCCTCGGCCTCTTCCGCCGCCCGTCGCTTGCGATCCTCCTCCAAGAGCCGTCTTAGCTTGCTATCGGCGTCCTGGATCACCGCTCCTGCGTTCCTGAACCAGTCGGTCGACCAAATCCGGATGATCGACCATCCCAATCCTTCCAGTACGGCCTGACGAATCTTGTCGCGATCCCGGGCGGTTGCCGAGGAGTGGTATTTCGCACCGTCGCATTCGATGCCGCACAGGTAGCTTCCGGCCCTATCCGGATGAACCACGGCGAGATCGATCCGGAACCCCGATACACCTACCTGGGTCCTCATTCCCCAACCTCTCAGTTCGAACGCCTCAGCGACGGCATCCTCGAAGGCGTTCTCCGCCGGACCGAGCGGGCCTTCGTCCATCGCCGGCAAGGCCGTGGAGCCTCGTTCCGCATAATCAAGAAACGCCTTGAAGTGCTGGACCCCCTGTGCCCGCGTGCGCCCGAGGTCGATCTGCTCCGCCAGGATTGACGAGAAGACGTGCAGTTCCCGCCGCGCTCGGGTCACTGCCACGTTCAGTCGTCGTTCCCCGCCGACGTTGTTCAGCGGCCCGAAGTTCATCGTCAGCTTGCCTTGAACGTCCGGCCCGAACGTGACCGAGAACAACATCACGTCGCGCTCGTCTCCCTGGATGTTCTCGAGATTCTTGACGATCACTGGTTCCTCGCGGTCCTCCGAAAAGAACCACTCGAGGTCGGGATTCTCGCGGCGCATCCTGTCCAGCAGGTCGAGGATCAGCGATTGCTGTTCCGAGTTGAAGGTGATCACCCCCAGGGTGAGCCGATCCTCCTCCGGCAGTTCAAGCCACGCCGCGAGCCGATGGCGCACCATCTCTGCCACGGCCTCTCCCTCCCGCTGATTCACGCGCCCGCCCTGTCCGCGGAGGTAGACCCCATCGACCTTGTGGAACTGCAGCGCACCCGCACCGGGGCTCGGCGCCGGAAACGTGACAAGACGCCCGCCATAGTAGAAGCGGTTCGAGAACGCAATCAGCGCTTCGTCCCGGCTCCGGTAGTGCCAGTCCAGGCGACGCTCGGGGACGCCGGCGGCTGCCACTTCGTCCAGAATCGACGGCATGTCGCGCTCGATCTCCGGGAGATCCTCGTCGTCGTCGTCCGCACGCCCGAAGAAGTTGGTGGGGGGCAGCTGCTTGGGATCGCCCACCACAATGGTCTGACGCCCCCTCGCTATCGCCCCGATCGCGTCCCAAGTGGTGATCTGCGATGCCTCGTCGAAGATCACGACATCGAAAGCGGCCCGACCCGCCGGCAGATACTGCGCAACCGAGAGCGGCGACATCAGAACGCAGGGAGCTAGCTTGCCGAACGTCTCTGGTAGATTCTCCAATAGCCGCCGAATCGGCATGGACGGCCGCTTCAGGTTGAGTTGATGACGCAATACACCGAGTTCCGACTTCCTTCGCACACCGTCTCGTGCCGGAAGACCATGCCGAATCCGCCTCATGACCTCACCAGGGGTGAGCGAGGCCACCTTGTCGTCCAGCTCGCGGAATGCCTTGATCGCGTCTTCATGGTCCCAGTGCCGAAAGCGGCGCAACTCGTCGCTGTCGTCCATCGCCAACGGCAGCCACCAAGCGGCGTAAGCGTTTTCGAACGTCCCTTCCGCCGACCCTTCCACACGGCCATCGGCAAGTGCTTCGACCAGCGGGCCCAGGCCGTTCGACATCGCCCGCTTCCTGGTTTTGGTCCACTTTGCCCAGTCCGCGAGGCGCGCGCGCTGGGTCGCTATCGTCCTCAACCCTTCCTCGGTCTCCGCCACGCTCGCTCCCGGCGGCAATCTCCCACCGCGCTCCACGAACGCTTCCTCGTGGCTCAACGCCGCCTCGTCCGCCTCGAGATAGGTCTCCAATACGTGAAGAACCTGCCGGTCTCCAGACATCGCCAGATTGCTCACCGCCGACGAGTGGGTGGACGAGTCCACTACCTCGTCGCGCAATGCTCCGATCGCCTCTCGAAAGACGATGGCCTGCCTGGTCGTTTCCGCGGCCAGTTCAACGTCCCACTCTTCGTCCGCTCCGGCGATCGCCGCGAGCGGGTTGTTCTGGATGGCGACATCAAGCTCCTTCACCGAGATCAACGCGTTGACATCCACGGCGGGGTTCGCTTGACCGTCGTCGGCATAGGTCTGCAGGCGCTTCTTCGCCTTCCTGCGCGTAAAGAACGAGACTGGCCAAAGTCTGGTCTGCGCTTCCCGCCAGTCGTCATCGAGGTCTTCCACCGGCATGCGTCGGATCGTCTTCAGCGAGTACGTGCCCTCCGACTCCGACTTCGCCGCGAAATACGCATCCACATCTTCTGCAAGGTCTTCAGCGAGGGCCGCCAGCTCGGACGGCCGCAGGTCCGGCACAGCCGACAAGTCAAGCGCATCCTCGGCGGCCCGAGGGGCCAGGGCCCTGATGTCCGCCCGCCGCTGTACGGACAGGCTTTTGTCGGCGCGAAGGCCAAGTGCCTTCGCGATCACACTCTCGGTTTCCCGCAGCTTCTCTAGAGATGCCCGCAAACCCTCGGCCTCCTTCACGAAAGCCCCTTCCCACCCGTACGACCACTCTTCCTTCTCCACCAGCGCCAGCGCTGGGCCTTGGTCCACGATGGCATGTACGCGGGCAGTATCACGAGCCAGAGCCACCAGACGCGCATAGCTCTCCTCGTCATGCGCATCCTTCGACGGAAACGACACCTCGAAGCCTGCGTCGCCGCCCTTTGCCACACGCCCAATCGCGGCGAATACACTGAACCCCTGCGTGCCCTTCGCGTGCAGAGCCTGTACGTACGCGTTCAACCGGTCGCGAGAGACCCTTAGCGAATCCGCTACCCGTACCCATTCCGTGTCCCCACCGGCGGACGACCGGTCCCAACCGCGACCAAGCTGCGTCAGCACTGACTTGCGATCTGTCTTGTTCGAATGAAGTTCAAGCACCCCGTCACCCAGCCCTGTCGCGACGAGGCGCCGATGCACAACATCAAGCGCCGCTGCCTTTTCCGCCACGAACAGAACCGTTCTCCCCTCAGCGAGACACTGCGCAATCATGTTCGTTATCGTCTGGCTCTTGCCCGTTCCCGGAGGGCCTACCAGATAGAAGTCTGCGCCTTTGGCTGCGGCAATCACGGCTGCGAGTTGCGAACTGTCGGCTGGCAGCGGGGCAAACAAAGACCTCGGGCTGTGTCGCCGGTCGATCTCGTTCGGTTCCACGGTTGCGCTGCCGCTGCGGGCCGCAAACTCCTCTTCCGGACCGTCGATCAGATGCTTGACCAGCCGGTTCTCGCGAAGCCGATCCGCCCGGTCGACAAGGTCCTTCCACATCAGGTACTTGGCGAACGAGAACGTCGACAGCGCAAGAGTCTCTACTACCTCGAAGTGCGCCACGTCCTTCACTCTTCGTCGCATGATTTCGAGAACCCTTTCCACGTCGATCCCGCTCTCGTCGGAAGGAAGATCCTCTTCGAGTTCGGGGACTCGAATCTGGAAGTCTCGCTTCAGGAACTCGAGCAGCGTGAAGTTGATGCGCACATCGTCCTCGTGGTGCGCGACTCTGAACGCCGACTGGGCGGATCGACGCTCCAGCTTCACCGGTATCAGCAGTAGCGGCGCACGGTAGTCACGGGTGTCTCCCTCCGTCTTCTTCCACCGCAAGAAACCCACGGCGAGGAACAGCGTGTTCGTCCCGCCCTCCTGCATGTCGCTGTTCGCTCGCCGGAAGAGGGTCAGCAGCCGCTTGTTCATCTCCTGGCCGGTAAGCGGCACAACGATCTGGTTCTTTTCAAACGCTTCCTTTGCGACCTGTTCCTCGACCCTACGCGAGTCTTCTGGCGAGAGCGTGCGGTCGCCGATCGGGTTTTCGTCGCTCAGGGACACTGCGCGGAACTTCTTGCCGTCCGCCAGTGCGTCCTCCAGGACCGCCACATCCGGGCACCGAAACGGCACGGTCTGCTTGCTCGCCACGAAGTTGAGCAATCGGTTCCGTAGCGACAGATCGAGGAGCTTGCGCTGCCAGCGCTCAACTCTCCCTTGAGGAGTCTGTGGCTCGTCGTCTATCTCTTCCCCTGGGAGCCGTCCGAAGTCCGGGCGCTCCGGTAGTGCCGCGGGCACGACGTCTTCTGCCGTTTCTTCGCCGCCCCTCGCGACCCGATGACTGGCTTGCGGCAGTATCTGGGCGGCTCGACACCGGGCGATGTCCACTGCCATCACGAACTCGGCCTCGCGATGTTCCGCCAGACGCCGACGTCCCTCGTCTTCCGCCTCCTTGAACCCCACTGCCGGACGCCGGGTCAGCAGGGTTGTCTCCAGCGGAACCAGCTCGTGTGCCTGTACGGCCTTGCGGACGGCAACCACGTCCGGCTCGGTCACATGACCGAAGTCCTTCTTCTGAATCCAGACGCCTACCCACGCATGGCCCTGCGCGAACAGAACCACGGAATTGAGCCCGGCCGCCTCGAACACGGCTGCCAGCAACAGCGTCAAGTCGAGGCACGTCGCGAGTTCCTCCTCGGCGATCCGCGCTGGTCCGCGAATCTTCTGACCCGCGCTTTCGAAGGATGCCGGCGGCTCTGCATAGGTCAACCCGAGCGCTGTCGTCGCTGACCAGATGGCCCCTCCCAGCATGTAGGCCCTGCCCGGATCGCCGGACTGATAGCCGTCCAGAGAACCGTCGTGCCCGTTCGCCCGTAGCAGTTCCGAAGCATTCTTCAACAGCTTTGCCACTGCTGCCTCGTTGGGAGATACGAACGCGGCCAACAGCTGGGGCATGTCCGAGACGCCGCCCCACTCGTCCCGCGCCAGCAGTTCGATCCGCCGGCGTTCGACAACCGGCTCGATCCCTTCGCCGTCCACGCGTAGCTCAAGTTCCCCGACCTCCGCCTCGTTGAGCCCGGCCAGACGCTCAATGTCCAGTTCGACGCCCGTGTCCGACACCTCATGCTCCGACCCAGGCTCGATACGATCCAGGAACCAGCTTTTTTGACGGATCACCGGGGGTACTGCGCGCATCGTCACACGCACCCCTGAGAGGGGGTCTTCAGTGCGATTGCGCACGGTCAAGCGCCGCACGATCGCGACGTCGTTCTGCGTACAAGCGAAGTTGACCCGATAAAGCATCTCGCACCCTAGCGAGACCGGCGCCTGTCGTTGCTCATCCGTTGTCATTCCACCCCTCCAAAGAGCCGACTAGCGCGCCGTCCAACTTGCCGACTTGCGATCGAGGCCATCACGGCACGCTCGCCGATCCGTCGGTTGCCCTCACGCCGCGGTATACACCAGACACACAAACATTTCGTCCCACAGGCCCGACGGTCAATGGCGCACAGGCAAGCGGTCCGCGACCTGCCAGCCCCGCATGTGAGACATCGACCATCAGGCCGTGGGACGAAATGTTTGTGTGTCTGGTACGCCCTTCCGGGACTCGATATGCCGTGCGACGGTCTCCGCCCGCGGGGTTCCGATTTCGCGCAGGGCATCGAGAACGACGCCGGCGAGCCGCGGATGGCGTTGCGCGCACCGGCCGAGATGAACGATCGCGTCCTCGTCCCAGACCGCCGTGATCGCCTCGATGACGTCCGCCGACGGAAACCGCGCGAGTTCGTCGTACAGTGGCTGACGCACGTTGGGGTCGCCGCGCAGCCCGAGCGCGATTTTGGCGAGACGGCGGTTCGCGGCCGAGCGATCGAGAAGGCCCTCGCGGAGCCGGTCGGCAGCGACGTTCGATTTGGCCGCAAGCGCGAAGGCCGCCCTGCGCACCCCAGCGTCTCGGTGAGTGAGAAACGAACCGACGAAATCGGCGGGCAACGCAAGACCGGCCTGCGCCGCCGCCGACAGCGCGGCCGGCAGTAGCGACGCCGGCAAGGCTCTCGACAACACGATCCGCCGGAGTGCTGAGCACGCATCTACGCCGCCGAGGCGCGCGAGGGTGTCCACGACAGCAAGCTGTTCCGCCAGCGGCCGCTCGATGCCGAACCCGACAAAACGCCGCCACAGCGCCTCAAGCGCCGGCACCGCTCCCTCCAGTGAGCGGGAGGCGACCTCGGTACAGACGGCATCGACATCCGACGGTCCCGCGTCCCGGATTCGTTCGAGCAACTCGTCGTCCGTCAGCCTCTCCGCCGGTGTCGCGGAAGATGATGGCAGCGGATTCTTGGTGTGTCGGGGCGTCACTGCCCCGCGCTCGGCGAACAGGTCCAGCTGGCCCGGCCGGCCTGACCGCAGGGAGCCGGACTGCAAGCGGGCGGAGCTGGTGTCCGATGGCTTCATTGTCGAGCACCAGCGCGGGTCACGGAGCCGAACATGCGAACTCGTACTTGGTCGTAGGGGGTACCAACGCATCCGTAGTCTATCAGTTTGACAAGTGACTTGGACTCAAGGTGATTGCACGCTTTGGCTCCAGCGGTGTCCACGGTGCCCACGACGTTGTCGCTCGGTACCGGAGGTCCGCGGCCTTCGTCACGGCGGTCCGGCGCGCCGGACGGCGGCTTTTCGACGATTCGCCGCCGTTGGTTCGGCGCGAACGCGCGAACGAGGGCACGCCCGCTGGAGGCGCTTGGCGGCGCGGGTATGTACCTGACACACAAACATTTCGTCCCACAGGCCCGACGGTCAATGGCGCACAGGCAAGCGGTCCGCGACCTGCCAGCCCCGCACGTGAGACATCGACCATCAGGCCGTGGGACGAAATGTTTGTGTGTCAGGTACGCTCCCTACGGCAAGTACTACAAGCTCAAGCAAGCCGCGTTCGCCCCCAAGGGCGGCGGCGACGCACCCATCCCCATCATGGTCGGCGGCACCGGCGAACGCCGCACCCTCAAGACCCTCGCCATGTACGGCGACATCATGAACGTGATCGCCAGCCCCGACCGCGTACGCCACCTGAACGGCGTGCTGCAGCGTCACTGCGACGCGGTAGGCCGTGACCCAGCGGAGATCGAACGCACCCTCCACGTGCCCATCCGCCTCGTCCGCGACGAGAAGAAGGCCAAGGAACAGCGCGGCGACAACGACTGGGCCATGATCGGCCCACCCCAATACGTCATCGACCGCATCGCCGACTTCGCCAAGGAGGGCATCACCGAGTTCACCCCCCAAATCCGCCCGCAAAAGCCAGAGGTGTACCAAGAACTCGACGAGGAGGTGTTCTCCGCCTTCGACTGATCGCGGACCCGCATCGTCGCAAGCTCTCCTTTGCGCCATGCACAAGGCGCCGGCGTGATATTGTCGAACGTTCCAAGTGCGACCGATCGTTTGGCTTTTGGGACTCGACAGTGTTGCAGCAACGAATCGTCCAATCAGGCACCTTCAAGTGGCCGTGGCACACTCGGCACGGCTTGGCGATCATCTCGGGCGGCGGCGGCGGCGGCGGCGGCGGCGGCGGTGCGGTCTGCATTGAGGGACTCAACATTTTTGGAGCAGTCGGCGGTAGCGGAGGCGATGGTGGCGACGCCACGACCCTCACCGTCCGAGAGCGCCTTTACGTTGCAGCGGGAGGCAACGGAGGATACGGCGGCGATAGCGGCAGCATCACCGATGGCGAACCACAGGAAGCGCGCAACGGTTCGGGTTGCCATTTCGGACCCGGCGGCGACGGTGGCTCGGGAACGGACGTAGCGCCTGCCGAAGGCAGGATCGTTTCTGACGGAGGGGATGGCGGCCAAGGGTATCCGGGCGAGACGAAGGTTGTGGAACTCGCCGATATGTCCTTCGGCGACGAATTGGTCGTCAAGATCGGTGATGGCGGCAATGGCGGTGGCGCCGGGCAAGGATTTGAACACGGGCACGATGGCAACGCCGGCCAGACCGGGTGGGTGTTGCTCGTGCCGGTTTTCGCACCCACAAGTCCAGAGCAAGCAGATGATGCAGTTTGACGTCGAACGAGGCGATTCCGGTACGTCCGGAGCTGCGTGGGAACATCCAGTTGCTATGCAGCACATTCTGTGCTCGTCCGGGGGGGGGCCGTCTTCGGTCGCCCGCGCGCTTCCCGTCGACCAGATCGGCCCCTTGGCGCGTCGGCGCATCGGTGATGCGGCCTTTCGGCAGTCGGAACTCCACTTGCTCCCTAGCATCGGCGGGGCGCCAAGGGCCGGTCGCAGAATCACCGGGCCAATCCAATTTGTCATCCGCCTGCTGCGGTGGTGGAAACTTGGCCGAGACGACGCGGTTTCCTTGCTCGGCTTCCGCCAGGGGGACGCTGCCGACGTGAACGCAATGCTCTGCGGTTCGCTCCCGCTGCGCGGAGATGATGCAGGCAGTCGGATCGCTCACCTCTTTCGTATCCGCGCCATTCTGTCGTCTTTGTTCCGTGATCTGGAGGTCGAAAACCAGTGGTTGCGGGAGGCACACGAGTTGCTCGATGGTCGCTGTCCGCTGTCGCTAATGCTGGGTTCCACAGAAGACCTCTTGCTGGCGAAGGAGTACACCGAGACCTTGGCTGGACTCTGACACCATGCTGGCCGACGTGGCAAGAGGTCAGGGCCGCCGGCGCGTGTATCGACTTGCGACAATTGACGAGCAGGACCAGCTTCTGCAGCAGCTGAATCTTGATGAGCGTGGCATCAACGAGTTGGGAGAATTGCTTACCTTGGGCCCTGGTCGCCTACAGGAGTTCTGTGACGCCCCATTCCGGTCCAAGCCAAGACTCCGGCGGCACCCGACCCGTTTCTCCGATGGTTCGTTTTCGGTCTTCTACAGCTCACTCGAAGCTGAAACGGCCGCGGCTGAAGTCCGTCATTGGCTCCCCGATCGCTTCGGCCAACTCTCGACGCGTCGAACGATGTATTACCACCGATTCTCGTGCGTGTTTGCTGGCAGCGAGAAGGACCTTCGCGGGAGGGAGACAGAGTGGCCGGAACTGGTTGGAAACGACTACGCATTCTGCAACCAAATCGGCGAGGAGGCGCGGCAGGAGGGCCTCGATGGTCTCGTAACGCCTTCGGCCCGACACACTGGTACAAACCAGCCGGTACTCCAGCGCAGCGCGCTCAGCGAGCCACGGCACGAAGGGATCGTGTCCATGACCTATGATCCCGACACCGGCTCCGTTGTAGCAAGTGACGAAGGTGCTTAAGCGGACGGCACCATCGGTTACCGCTGCAAGGGCGTAGGGCATTCGGCCCCGGCGTGTTTCCTGCGACCCCCCGCAGGGCACGAAGGTTGTGACGATACGTGTCCGGCAAGCGTCGTTGTCGCAAGGGTGTAACCTGGTGGAGGTTCAGATCGAGATCGAGTAGATGTGCACCGTCATCAAGCGCTTGCCACCTCGTAACCGTTCATCGTCACCACGCACTTGCCCACCACGTCGCGGTTCTCCAGCATCCGCATGGCGTCCACAGCACGTTCCAAGGGGAATCCGGCGCAGACATAGGGGTCGATGGCGCCGCTGGTGGCCAAGTCCCAAAGGGCAGCCTGGTTTTGGCGGCCGAGGTCCGGATCGCGGCGGCCGATTTCGCCGGCACGGACGCCAATGACCGAGATGCTCTTGATGAGGATCAGGTTGACGGGCGCAGTCGGCCAGCGGCCGCTGGTGAAGCCGATGGTGAGGATGCGGCCACGCCAGTTGATGCAGCGCATGGATTCGTCGAAGACATCGCCGCCCACCGGATCGTAGATCACGTCCGCGCCGCCGCCGCCGGTGATGGCCTTCACTCGGTCCCGGAAGCCGCCCATGCGGCCGTCCGGGAGGGTGTAGTTGATGACGGCATCGGCACCGCGAGAGGCCACCACGGCCAGCTTGTCGTCGCGCCCGCCGGTGCCGATGACATGCGCTCCATAGTGCTTGCCAAGATCGACCGCAGCCATGCCGACGCCACCCGTGGCGCCATGCACCAGCAACCATTCGCCGGCTTGCAAGTCGCCACGCACCTTGAGCGCGACATAGGCGGTCATGTAGGCCGTGCTGTAGGAGGCGGCCTTCTCGTAGTTCATCTTGCCAGGAATCGCCTTGACGCCAGCGGCCGACACATTCACCGCCTCCGCAAACCCGCCAGCGCGCGAGCCGAAGCACACGGCGTCACCTTCCTTGAGATTTGCCACGCCCGCACCAACCGCTGCCACGTTGCCCGCCGCCTCACCCCCCGGCGCGAACGGCAACGACGGCTTGTGCTGATACTTGCCCTGAATCATCAGCAAATCGGGGAAGTTGACGGCACAAGCCTTCACCCGAATCTGCACCTCGCCAGGGCCAGGATCGGGAAGCTCGATCTCGTCCATCGTCACAGAGCCGATGTCCTCGCTGATGGCGTGACAGCGAACGGTGCGGATTCGGGTCATGGAATGCGCTCTCCGTGGGCAGGCCGCGCCGAGATCGCAGGCGAATCAGGGAAGGCAAACACCTTCGATTCGGCGATGTAGCGCTTGGTCATTTTGCACTGTCTCGCATTCTGCCGGTTAGCCGTCCACCCAAACAACAACCGCCACGGACGCGATGATCCCGAAAGTCAGCAGCATTGTGCGAATGATGAATCGCCGACTCTCGGTCCCTTGGCCGGCGATGCGAGCGTTCAGGTCGTCGCGGGCACTCTCAAGTGTCTCCAGTCCTCGAAGCAGATCACGGAACTTCTCCATGTACGGCTGGCGTTGCCTTCGGGAGAGTCATCGGACCTCGATTGGGCGAGCAGGGCCTTGCACTCGACGCACAATGAAACTACGCCTCTGTACTCCGGCACGAGGTCGCCGATCACGATGTCTTTGTAGTCTTGTCGGAACCGGTCCACCTGCGTCACGGCTGCAGCGATGCCGGACGGCTACAGCGATGCCGGCTTCGGCAGCCTCGTACATCGCGCGCTCGCAGTGCGCCATTGCCTTTTGAAACTGCTCACGATCAGCGATACCGCCAGGACCGAGCGAGAGGGCAAGGTGGTGGCCGGCGTAGCGCAGTTGGTTATGCGCCGGAATGACTACCGTTTCTCGATACTCCGCCACCTCCTTCGAGAAGCCATCCGCCGTCTCGTAGAGGTCCAGGTATTTTGCGAACTCGTGCTCATCGCTCATCGTCAAAGTCGAGCTTGCTGACGTGCTCAATCTCTCGGTCCAAGTCCGCACGCGTGACGAACTCGCCGCGCTGCAATCGAATGTTGCCGCGCGACAGTTGCATCACGATTCGCCTGTCGGACTCCCGTTGCCGCTCCTCGATTTCTTCCGGCGTGCTGGCCCTAGGGCGGCGAGTGGCGGTTCGCCACCGCTTGACAATGTTCATCTACGGTTCCCAGCGAAGGACTTGCAGCGTACCACGAGGAGCCCTCAAGCCACTCTTTCTATCGCCCGCTGCGCCATCACCCGCACCAGATTCCCGCGAAACTCGGCGGAAGCATGGATGTCGGCATTGAACTCTGAATGATCGAGCGCAGCGTTTGCCACCGCCGACGCCGAGAAGCCCTTCCCGAGCTCCGCTTCGAGTTCAGACCAGCGGAAGGCGCATGGCCCCGCTCCTGTCACGCCCACGCAGGTTGCGTCGCCACAGCGGGCCACGAACACGCCCACGACCGCGTAGCGGGAAGCCGGGTTCGGAAACTTGGCATACGCCGCCGCGGTGGGTTTGGTGAACTCCACCGACGTGATGATCTCGCCTTCGTCCAGTGCGGTCTCGAAGAGGCCCTGGAAGAACTCGCCGCCGGGGATCGATCGCTTCGTGGTGTGGATGGTGCTGTCCAAGGCAACGACTGCCGCCGGATAGTCGGCGGCAGGGTCGCTGTTGGCGATCGAGCCGCCAATGGTGCCGCGGTTGCGCACGTGCGCATCGCCGATCTGTCCCGCGAGGTCCGCCAAGGCGGGGATGGCATTGCTGGCCGCCACTTCGGCGTGGCGGGTCATCGCCCCCACGCTGATGCTGTTGCCGTTGTCCGTGATGCCCGAGAGCGCACCGATGCCGCCCAAGTCGATTACGTCCGAAGGCGCGGCAAGGCGCTGCTTCAGCGTGGGAATCAGGGTCATGCCGCCGGAAAGATAGGTGCCGTCGTCGGCGCCTGCCATCAGCGATGCCGCTTCGTCCAGCGAGGCCGGTCGGTGGTAGTTGAACTGGTACATGCTTGTCTCCCCCCTTCTCTCGCCTCAGGCCACCTGCGCCGCCCGCCACACCGTCTCCGGCGTCGCCGGCATGGGTACGCTGGCGACACCCAGCGCGTCCGTCACCGCGTTCATCACCGCCGCCGTGGAGCCGATGGCGCCAGCCTCGCCGCATCCCTTGACGCCGAGCGGGTTGTGGGTGCAGGGCGTCACGGTGGTATCCACCGTGAAGCTCGGCAGGTCGTCGGCGCGGGGCATGGTGTAGTCCATGTAGGAACCGCTCACGAGCTGCCCCGTCTCGTCATAGACGCCGTGTTCGAGCAGCGCCTGACCGATGCCCTGCGCCAGCCCGCCATGCACCTGCCCTTCGACGATCATCGGGTTGATGACGTTGCCGAAGTCGTCCACGGCGACGAAGCTGGTGATGTCCACGACGCCGGTGGCCGGATCGATCTCCAACTCGCAGATGTGCGCCCCGGCGGGATAGGTGAAGTTGGGCGGATCGTAGAACGCCTTCTCGGAGAGGCCTGGCTCGAGTTCCTCCAACGGATAGTTGGCCGGGACGTAGGCCGCGAACGCCACTTCCGGGAACGTGAGGGACTGGTTCGAGTCCGCCACCGTGAAGGCGCCTTCCGCGAAGGCCACCTGGTCTTCGTCCGCCTCCAGCATGTGGGCGGCGATCTTCCTGCCCTTGGCAATGATCTTGTCGGTGGCCTTGATGAGCGCCGAGCCGCCCACCGCCAGCGACCGCGAGCCGTAGGTGCCGAGGGCATAGTCGGAGCGGCCCGTGTCGCCGTGCAGTACGGTCACGTTCTCGAACGGCACACCGAGCCGGTCGGAAATGATCTGCGCGAAGGTGGTCTCGTGGCTCTGGCCGTGGCTGTGCGAGCCGGTGACGACGGTGACGGAACCGGTCACGTCCACCCGTACCTCGCCGACCTCGAAGAGGCCCACGCCAGCACCGAGCGAGATGGCCACCTGCGACGGTGCCAGGCCACACGCCTCGATGTAGCACGACAGGCCAATGCCGCGCTTCTTGCCGGCCGCTTCAGATGCCGCCTTGCGGGCTCGGAAGCCGGCATAGTCGGCATGTTCGAGCGCCTTGGCGAGGCTCGCCTCGTAGTCGCCGGTGTCGTAGGTGAGCGCCACCGGCGTCTCGTACGGGAAGTCCCCAGGAGCGATGAAGTTGCGCCGCCTTAGTTCCGCCGGGTCAATGCCCATCTCCCGCGCCGCGGTCTCAACGATGCGCTCCACCACATAGGTCGCCTCGGGTCGCCCCGCGCCACGGTAGGCGTCCACCGGTGCCGTGTTGGTGAAAAGCGACTGCACCTCCACGTAGATGGCCGGCGTCCTGTATTGCCCCGCCATCAGCGTGCCGTAGAGATAGGTGGGCACGCTCGAAGCGAAGGTCGAGAGATAGGCGCCCATGTTGGCCTGGGTCTTCACGCGCAGGCCCAGGAACGTGCCGTCTTCGGCCAGCGCGAGCTGCGCCTTGGTGACATGGTCGCGGCCGTGGGCGTCGGCAAGGAAGGACTCGGAACGCTCGGCCCGCCACTTCACCGGCCGCCGAATCTTGCCGGCAGCCCAGATGACGGCGGTTTCCTCCGCATAGACGAAGATCTTCGAGCCGAAGCCGCCGCCGACGTCCGGCGAGATGACGCGAAGCCGCGCTTCCGGCGCCACCTGCACGAACGCGGCCAGCACGAGCCGCTCCAAGTGCGGGTTCTGCGAGGTGGTGTGCAGGGTGTACATCCCGGACGCCGCGTCATATTCGCCCAGTGCAGCACGCGGTTCGATGGCGTTGGGTATGAGGCGATTGTTGACGATATCGAGGCTGCTGACGTGGTGTGCCTGGGCGAAGGCCGCATCGGTCGCCGCCTTGTCGCCGAGCTCCCAGTCGTAGCACTGATTGCCGGGGACGTTTTCGTGAATCTGATCGCCGCTTGCGGCGGATGCGAGATCCACCACCGCCGGAAGTTCCTCGAAGTCGGCTTCGAGCGCTTCGGCGCCGTTCCTGGCCGCCTCAAGCGTTGCGCCGATGACGATCGCGTAGGGCTCGCCGACGTAGTTCACCCGATCGACCGCGATGGGCGGGTGGGCCGGCTGGATCATGTCCGAACCGTCCTTCGACTTCACCATCCAGCCGCAGGGCAAGTCGCCAATGCCGTCGGCCTGCAGGTCCGCGCCGGTGAACACCGCCACCACGCCTTCGGTGGCCTGGGCGGCGGCCAAGTCAATGCCGTTCAGCCGTGCCCGTGCGTGCGGCGAGCGGGCGAACACCGCGTTGGCCTGACCGTGTGCGCCAATGTCGTCCGTGTAGCGACCCGCGCCGGTGATGAAGCGGGCGTCTTCCTTGCGCTTGACGGCTGCGCCGATGCCGGTTTCGTTGGCCATGCCCCTTCTCCTCAAGCGCTCTTCATTTCGTCTTGCGCGGCAAGCACCGCCTTGACGATGTTGTGGTAGCCGGTGCAGCGGCAGAGGTTGCCCTCGAGCCCGTCGCGCACGCCTTGCTCGTCGAGCCGCCCGCTCTTCTGCACCAGGTCGATGGCGCTCATGATCATGCCCGGCGTGCAGAAGCCGCATTGCAGGGCGTGGTTCTCGCGGAACGCGGCCTGCATGGGATGCAGTTCGTCGGGGTTGCCGATGCCTTCGATGGTGGTGACGTCGGCGCCGTCTGCCTGCCCCGCCAGCACCGTGCAGGATTTCACGGCCGCGCCGTTCATGTGAACCACGCAGGCGCCGCACTGGCTGGTGTCGCAGCCCACATGCGTGCCGGTGAGGCCAAGCCGCTCGCGCAGCACCTCCACGAGCAGCGCGTTGTCCGGCACGTCAAGGGCTTCCGACCTGCCGTTGACCGTGACCTTGATCTCCACTGATGCCCCTCCTTGCGTTCTCTGGCGACGCCCGTGCGCGCGTCGCTTCATCCGTTGCTGATTACACCCCTTGCGAGCGGCTCATGTCCACCGCGAAGCGCTCGAAGAACCGCGCCGCCATCTTGCGCGCAGCCGCCTGCACCAGACGCGAGCCGACCTGTGCCAGCTTGCCGCCGACGGAGCCCTCGATGCGGTAGGACAGGCGGGTCTCCTCGGCGCCGAGCTCGTCGAGCTGCACGGAAGCCGATCCCCTGGCGAATCCCGCCCCGCCGCCCTTGACGCCCACTTGCAGCCGATAGCTCTGCGGCGCGACCACATCCTGCAATTCGACGGCGGCGGTGAAGGTGGCTTTCACGGGCCCAACCCTGGCGGCAACCACGGCCTCGAACTCGCCGTCCCCGGTGACCGTCATCGAACGGCAGCCCTCGACACAGCGCTTCAACACGTCGGGATCGTTGAGCGCCTCCCAGACGCGCTCGCGCGCCGCGGGAACGGTGTATTCGCCGGTCTGCTCCATGCACGCCGCATCGCCAAGGCAAGAGGGCTCTAGCATACGACGTTCGACGTGAGGCGACCTTCCATCGAGCTCGTTCGCAGCGACCCCCTGCTTCGGTTGGAGGAAGGACACCTGCCCTCCAAGCGCGCCGCAAGGCGCGCCTTCGACAGGCCCAGCATTGAAATGAACCCCGCCGGCCAGCGTCAGGTTACGGGTCGTAGCGCGCGACCCAGGCTTCTTCGCTGGGCCAGGATTGCGCCCATTCGGCATCGGCCCAGGTGTAGCGGGTCTGACCACCTGGGGGTGCGCCCAATTCGAGGAGGCGTTCAATTGCGAAGCCGTTGCTTGTCAGCAGGTCGATCCACTGGCCGTGGGGGAGGTAGAACTCCACCGCTTCTTCGTCGGGCCAAGTGATGCTGTGCAAGCCGAAATAGGGGCGTTGCAGTTCGGTCTTCATGCCGTCTTCCTCGAGGTCCGGCATGCAGATCACGGAGATGGCGGCGTTGGTCATGAACGCGAGCTGTGCGCCGGGGCGGAGGACGCGGGCGGCCTCCGGGATCCACGCGAAAGGATCGGCCCAGAGGGCGGCGCCGTATTCGGAGATGGCAAAATCGAAGGTGTCGTCTGGGAAGGGCAGGCGCTCTCCGTAGCCCTCCACGAAGTCGATGGGCAGATTGTGCTCGGCGCGCAGGCGCCTGGCGGTGGCGAGTTGGTTGGGCGTGGGGTCGATGCCGAAGACCGTGCCGCCGCGCCGCGCCATCCATGCCGACACGTAGCCAGCGCCACAGCCGATCTCCAGGCAGCGCCTGCCGGTGAGGTCTTTCGGCAGGAGGCGGAGTTCGCTCTCCGGCAGGCGCCAGATGCCCCAGTACGGCTCCGTTGCGCGCCATGCGCGTTCGGCCGGCTCCACGTAGTCGGCGGCCGTGATCTGCCAGGCGGCGCGATTGCGTCGGACGCTGTCGGGCAGGGCCTTGTCGGTGGCCCGGCCGCTCGCCGCCGAGTCGCCAGGCGTTCGCTTGGCCGTCACCGCGCAGAGGCTTGCGTCAGCTCTGCCACCTCGCGCAGGCGTCCGGCCAAGGCATCGATGGCGGCAACAATGGCTTCCACACCCGCCGCCACGTCGTCGTAACGGCGGTGTTCGATGGCCTCTCGCACCGACGGCAGCGTCTTCGCGCCATAGCCTGTGTCCACTCCCGGGGCGTAGATCTGGTGCCGATACCAAGGTCGTCCCGGCAGGCCGGCATCGTTCGTCAGCAGGCGCTCGGCCGTGAGCAAATGGCGATTCACCTCCTCCAGGACGGCGTCGTCCATCGACGGCACGGCGGTCTGTTCCGCCACCGCCGCATCGAGTCGCGCCAGCGCATTGTGGATCGGCGCGAAGTTGAAGTGCGGGACGCTGGCCCGCTGCGGCGGCGGTTTCAGTGCTCGGGTGGGATCAAGGGCGGCAGCGAACTGGCCGCTTTGCAGCAGCTCGTTGGTGCGCGCCGTGTTCCTGCGCGCCGCTCCTGCCAGTTCCTGCACCTCCTTCAGGTAGCCCTTCACTGCCGTCGAGAACTCCGAGAAGTCGAACGGCAGCAGGCGCGCGTTGGTCATGCGCAGCGTGGTGCGGCCGGTTACCTGGGCAAGCACCACGCCGTATGCGTAGCCCGGATCCACGAAACGCTCGTAATGCTCGAAGGTGTCGTAGCGGGTGTGGTAGCTGCCGCTCTGCTCTTCGCCGCCCACCGAGATGTTGGCCGAGGCGATGCCGAGATGCTGCAGGAACGGGGTGTAGTCGGAGCCGGAACCCAGTGCGCGCACGGGCAGCCGGCCCGCCTCGAGGAGTTCCTTGCGCGCCGCGTCGTCGCCCGTCGCCAGGACGCGTGCGCGAACGCGCTCCCCTACCGAAAGCCCGGTCTGCGGGTCCTCCACATCGCGCTGCACCTCGCTGAAGAAGCCGGTGAGGGAGGGGCTGCCGCCGATATGCACGAAGCCCCGGCTCATGCCGTCGGTGTTGCTGTAGAGCACCACTTTTTCGCGCAGCTCGTCGGCGTTTTCCTCCGCCCATTCGGTGGATCCCATGAGGCCCTGCTCTTCGGCATCCCACGCCGCGAACATCACCGTTCGCGCCGGCCGCCGACCCAGGCGGGAGATGGCCTGCGCTTCCGCCAGCATCGCGACGATGCCGGAGAGAGGGTCCGCGGCGCCGTGGTTCCAGGCATCGTGATGGTTGCCCCGCAGCACCCATTGATCTGGCCACACGGCGCCGTCCATGCGCGCCACGACGTTGCTGGCGGTGACCATGTTCCAGTCGAACTCCACGGTCAGACGCACCTCCGCGAGGCCAGCGCCCAGGCGATAGGTGATGGGCAGCCCGCCGCGCCATGCCTCCGGCGCCACGGGGCCTGTCAAGGCGCTGAGCAGTGGTTTCGCGTCAGCGTAGGAAATCGGCAGCGTGGGAATCGGCGCCATGGCAGGCGCATCGTTGACGGGCAGCCGCTCCGCGCCATCCACCGCGGCCCATCCTGGCGTCAGCAAATCGCCAGCATGCAGCGGCAGATTCATGATGGAGCCACGTTGCACGCCGCTGTCGTTCTTGTAGCCGCCGACGGGATAGACGTTGCCGCGCACGTAGCCATCGTCTGCCGGATCGGAATAGATGATGCAACCGATGGCGCCGAACTCGGCAGCCAGCTTCGGCTTCAGGCCGCGAAAGATCCGGCCATAGCGGACGATGGCGATCTTGCCGGCGAGATCCACCCCGTAGCGGGCGAGAAGCTCGTGATCTTCCCGCGTGCCGTAATTGACGTACACCAACTCGGCCGTCACGTCGCCGTCGGGGGAGAAGGCGTTGTAGGGCGGCAGCAAGTCGGGTGCCGCGCTGCTTGCGTCACCCTCGATGACCCGCTCCTCCAGTCTCGCCTCGTAGGCATGCGGCGCGAGCAGCGCGAGTCGGCGCGTCTTGGGCGTGGGCAACATCACCTCGTAGCTCGCGATTTCCGTCTCGTAGCCCCACTCGTCGAAAAGGCGTTGCAGCATCTGCACGTTGTGGCGGCCGTGCTCGGAACCGACATGGTGCGGGCGCGCAGCCAGTTCCCGCATCCAGCGCTTGAGATCGTCGGCGCCGAGGTGGCTGTCGAACTCGGCTTCGAGCAGGCGCTGCGCCTCCGCCCCGGCATCGGTGAACCCCTTGAGTGGGCTGTCGGCACCGACATGGGCCGCCAGGGCAACCGTTGCCGCCAGCGCGAGTCTTTTCAGCATGTGCGTGTCCCTGGGCGTGGAAGGTATGCAAGTCGCAAGCACGGCGCCAGCCGTCGGCAGCGATCATACGCGAGCAGCCCATCTGTCGCCCCAGGGCCTTCGTGCGCTGGGAGGCCGGCGCCGAAGAACGCGCAATCCCATCGGCAAGGCCTGCCCCAAGGGAGAGTGACGGGAAGGGCCCGTCGCGAGAGTGGGTTCAGGAGGGGCGCCCGGTCGTTCCCGATCCCGCCAGCCAAGCCCCGCCTGCTCGGGCTGCAGGTCCCGAACGCGGTGTCCTGCGCGTGGGTGTGTCCTGCCATCATCGTGTCAGCCCGCTTTCAGCGCCCCGCCGCCACGAGCTGCGGCGCGGCGGCGGCGCACCCACCCGCGCCTCGATCCGGCATCCGCCGTGCGGCATTTGACGATGCCCCTCATGCTGCACCCCGGCCATGACGACGCTTGCTCGACATCGGCTTGTGGACGCTGAACGACCGGTTGCGTACCGGTGTCGTCTCGCGTTGCCGGCATGACGGGAACGCGCTGAAGGGCGTCCAATATGGCGGGCCCGCAGCTCGTTGCGCGGGTTGCTAGCCCTTCCGCAGGCGGCGCATCGCCTCTTCGAAGTTGATCTCGCCGCGTTCCAGGCGGCCGATGATCTCCGCCGGCGTCTTCGGCGCCGCTGGTTCCGCCGCGTCCGCCTCAGGTTCCGCCTCCTTCTGAGGGCGAGCCTTGTCCGCGAAGCCCAGTGTCTCCCGCAGCCCGGCGAGGCGAGACTTCACCGTGGGATAGCTGACGCCCAGCGCACGTTCCATGTCGCGAATCCGTCCTTCGCAGGCGACGAAGATGCGCAGCAGATGCAACGCGTCGTCCTCCAGGCGGGCGAATTCGTTGCGCGGGTAGCTTGCCTGCAAGTGCAGGCCGCAGTCCGCGCATTCGAGTTCGCGCGGGAACAGCCGCCCCTCACAGGCCGGGCAGCGCAGGGCGGTCGGCGGCGCCGACTCAGGCGGCACGGGCATTCGCCAGCGCCGCAAACTGCTCCGCGCTCGTGATGGTGAGGCCGGAGAAGTCCACGTCGTCGAAGCGCAGGCCTTTGGCCTTGACGCCCCGGATCGCGGTGCGGTCGAAGCGGCAGTCGACGAATTCGCAGTCCGCGAGTTCGATGTCCTCCAGCGTCAGGTCGCGGATGTGGCCGGGGCTGCGCGAGTCGATGCCGCGCCCCATCATGGACGCCTCCACCGACCCGGCCCAGTTCGCCATCCACGTGCAGTCCGTGAGCCGTACCCCGGTGACGATCAGCCCGGTCGCCGAGATGCCCTTGAGCTTGACCCCGTCGAGGCGCGCAGCTTCCAGCACCCAATCGCGCCCCCGCACGGCGGAGAACTCGGCGGTCTTCACGTTCGTCTCGCCCTTCAGCATCACTGAGCGCAGCCGCACGGCATTGAACTGCGACGACCGGACGCGGGCATCGGCCATCCCCAGGTCCTTGAATTGCGAAGCGTTGATGGAGTTGCGGCGGAATGCGGAATCGGCCAGCGTGAACTTGGCGATCTGCACGCCGTTGAGCTGGTTCGCCAAGATACGCGAGCCTTCGGCGCGCACCTCCTTGAGCGAAGAGCCGCGCAGGCCGTTGTCGTTGAACTCCGTGCCGCGAAGGTCTGCGGCGCGGATGCCGGCGGCGTTGAGCTGGTTGGCGCAAAACTCGCTGCCGTCCATGCGCAGATCCATCACCTGCGAGACGACGAGCTGGTTGTCCTCGATTCGGAAGTCCTCGCCTTCGGGATCGTCGCACCTGGAGAACATGACGGAGTTGCTTGCCCCCCAAGCGCCGCTGGATCCGCCACGCATGGCATCGCCCCAGGCCCGGCGCATGGCGTCGGCGCCGAAGTTCACCGCCGCCTCGATGTCGATGCCGAGGTCTTCGAACCCGCGGCGGCGATGGCGGCCATGCTCCCGGCGACGGTGGCCGTGGCGGCGGTTGCTGTTGCCGTGACGCTCGCGGCCGTCCCTGTGCCGGCGAGGCTCGCCGGGCCACGGCTGCCCCGCATGAGCGCTGGCCTCGGCGGCGCCGGTGATGGCCTCGATCATCTGGGCGGCTTGATCGCCGGTGAGCTCGCCAGCCTCCACGAGTTTGAGGATGCGGTTGATCTCCTCGCGCATGGGTGTCTCTCCCCATCAGGTTCGGATGATCTACAACATACGTCTGATTTTGTTTTTTTCAAGCTTCTTGCATCAGATTCCTCAATTTACTTGATTTTCGAGTCCAAGAGCGGTGCCGCTTTACGGCGCACGCTCCGTGTAGGCGTCAACCCTCCTCCAGCAACGCAAGGAAGGTCGCCAGGTTCTGGTAGTCGGCGGAACCTGCCTCGATCTGCACGCCGCCGCCGTGTCCGTCGCCGCCGGTGACCTTTGTCAGCACCCTGGCTGCGCCATCGCTGCCTTCCTCGTGCTGGCGGCGGAGAAACTCCCGGAAGGCATTGAGGTTGTGGCTCAAGTGGTCCGCGTTTGTCGAGGGCACAAAGACGAGGCGCGTGTTGCCCGACAGGCCGCCCTGCACGTGGCAGTTGACGCACTTGGCCTGGATGATGGGTGCGGAGATGTGCGTCTGGAAGGCCACCATGGCCACCATGGCTGCGTCGGGCACGTCCGGAGCGGTGCGCTCCTCATCCGCGTCCTCGAATTCGCCCATCTCCGCGAGCGGGAAGTAGGTGCCCACGGCGTCCGCCGTCACGTGCATGTAGAAGACGCCTGGCTCCACCGAATGGACGATGGCAAAGTTGCCCCGGTCGCCGCCGCCGTCGGCAGACTCCAGGATGGTGTCCGTGCTGTCGCGCAGCTCGCCCATGGTGTTGGTGGGGCCCTGCGTGGAGACGCGCAGCTGGCCCGCATGCTCGACCTCCACTCGGAACACGTCGCGGTCCGTGGCCGGTTCGATGCGCGCGGTGGACTTGACGCCGAGGGGCAGCACGGAGGAGTTGCCGGAGGTGTCGCCGTGGTCGTCCTCGCGGACGATGTAGGCCGTGATCTTGTGCTCGCCAGTGTCCCCGACATCGCTCGACACGCGCACGTAGTACACGCCGCCATCCAGGGTTTGCCGGAGGCGGAAGTTGAAGTTTGCGCCGCTGTCGTCGTCTTCGCTGATGACGACGCCTTCGCTGTCGAGCAACTCCGCCACGGTGTCGAGCTGGCCGCTGCCGCGCACATCGACGTTCGCCCGACCTTGGAGGTCGATTCGGAACACGTCGGTGTCGCCGGCGTCGAGGTCGGCGGTGAGGGTGACGCCATAGGTGAGCCGGGTGGAGGAGAGGAGGGTGTCGCCGTGGTCGTCGCCGGCGGCGGCCGTGACCGGAAGGAGCGCCATGACGGCCAAGGCGGCGGCCGGAAGGAGTGATCTGGTGCCGAGCATGTCCCGTTTCCCTGCCATCGAGTGTCAGATTCGCAGAATAGCGAACAATGGCCCGCCCTGGGTGGGACTGGGACTGCATCGGGGCAAAAGCTGCCGCTTTCGCTGCTACGATTCGCCGGCGAGATCAACCTTGGAGGCAACAAGTGAACGTACCGATCAAATACGGCCTGATTCTCGGCGTGGCGGCTGCCGCCATCAGCTTCATCACCATGGCGATGGGCCCGCAAATGAGCGTGATGGCAATGCTGTTCCCGCTGGTGGCCACGGTGGTCACCATCGTGGTCGTCTTCCTGGCCTTGCGCGAAACCGCAGCGGAGGCCACTTGGCCGGGGCAGCTGCTGAACAGCCTCATCCTCGGCGCAGTGGCCTCGGTGATCGTGTTCGTGGTGAACTGGCTGAGCCTGGCCGTGGTGTTCCCGAACTACCTCGCCGAGAGCGCAGCGGCGGCGGAACATGCGCTGGCAAACGCGGGGCTTGCGCCGAACCTGATCGAGGAGCAGGTGCAGGGTTTGGAGGATGCCACCGCGCTTGGTCAGGCTTTCGCCGGAGTGATCGGCACGATGGTCACCACCCTGATCGCCGGCGCGATCATCGGCATCTTCAAGCGGGAGTCACGGACCTAGCGCCACAAGAACCGTTGCCTTTCGGCAACGCTTCCTGCCCCAGCCCAAGCCGTCCTGTCACCCTGTCGGCATTCGGCCAGCCTGCGCCGTCCGAAGTCCGACAGGCTGCCAGCGCGCCCTTGCGGGCGCGTCGGCAGTTCGCTTCCGAACTGCTTGGCCTTCGGGCTAGGGCTGGGCCTTTGGCGGGATTTGGCGGTGCGGCCTGCCTTCGCTCAAAGAAGAAGCCGGGGACGGCTTTCTTCGGAGGGGGGCCGCCGATGGACTTTGATCAGCGGCTCCGGAACGCCCTATGAACCTCAAGCAGTCCCTCCTGCACCACGAAATCGACGATCCGGTCGAGTCCGTCGCCGGCCTTCAGGTTGGTGAACACCCACGGGGCCTGGCCGCGCATTCGCTGGGTGTCGGCTTGCATCCGGCCCAAGCTTGCGCCGACATGGGGGGCCAGGTCGGTCTTGTTGATGACCAGGAGGTCAGAGCGGGTGATGCCGGGGCCGCCCTTGCGGGGGATCTTCTCGCCGCCGGCGACGTCGATGACGTATATGGCGAGGTCCACCAGTTCCGGGCTGAAGGTGGCGGCCAGATTGTCGCCGCCGCTTTCGATGACCACTAGATCCAGCTCCGGGAACCGTTCCACGAGGTCGTCGATGGCGGCGATGTTCATGGAAGGATCCTCCCGGATCGCGGTGTGCGGGCAGCCGCCGGTTTCGACGCCGACGATGCGTTCCTCCGGCAGTGCCTGGGAACGCAGGAGGATGTCGGCGTCCTCTTGGGTATAGATGTCGTTGGTGACGACCGCCATCTCGAATCGCCCGGCCAGACTGCGGCACAGCGACTCCACCAGCGTCGTCTTGCCGGCACCGACAGGGCCGCCGATGCCCAGGCGCAATGCCTGTTTCATGTGCTCCTCCCGCTCGCTTCCACAACCTCAGGAACGATACAGCCGCGCCGGCTGTGTCTCGTGCCAGGCGCCCGCCAGCGCCAGATACGGCGCGCTGCGGCCGATGTCGCATCCCGGCAATCAACCCGCGCAGATGCCGCCGAAGCTGGTTGTTGACGGTGATCTTGCGCACGCCGCGGCGGCCCGTCTCGCCAAGCGCCTCGCCGGTTGCAGCCTCGGCGATCCGATAGCCCCCATCGATGGCCTCGGCCAGCACGATCCTCTCTTCGCCACGCCGCTCTCGGTACAGGTCGCCGTTGAGGAGAGCGCCCAGCACCAGCAAGGCTCGCGGATGCGCCGACGCCGCGATCGCCTCGGCGGCGGCAGCCTTGTCATCGAAGCTCCGCGTATTGAGCGCCGCCAGGGAGCCCGCGAACGCCACGTCCGCGTCGGTCGGCGCCGCCCCTTCGACAGGCAGGAACGCCATCCCCAAGGCCGTCGGCAGGAGCAAGCGAGCGATGTTTCCGGCCATGGCGGACAAGCTAGGAAGGCCTTGTTGCGGCGGAGTGCACGCACAAGCATAAACCGGCGAAGGACGCTCCAATGGAGGGGAGGGGGGCCCTGCCTCCCTCCAGAGCAGGTGGCCTCGCTCCGGAATCACCCGCCAACGCCAACTCGATCAGACCTGCAAGACCGTGCGATAACATCGCGCCCGTGTTGTCGCCGGAGGGAAAGGGATCATGTGGCGCAAGGGGGATGGGGATCGCGTTTGCGGTTGGGGTGAGCCTTCTGGCCCCAGCCGAAGAAACCACCAGCGAGGTCACCACCGAACCCCCTCCCATCGGCGCCTTCACCGACGAATCCGAATTCGGCTTCGTCTCCATCTCCCCGGACGGCAAGCACCTCGCAGTTCATGCGGGTCGATGGCGTCGGCCGCTTCCTGGTGCTCACCTATCCGGACCGTGAACCGGTCGTCAACTGCAACCTTGGCGAACGCCAGCAAGTCGGCAGCATGATCTGGCTCTCGGACACTCGGGTGCTGATCTCGCCGCAGCGAGGAGAACACCCACGAGATCGTCATCCGCCACCCCAAGGTGACGTGTCGAACCTGATGACCGACTTCAATGGCCACGCCATGCCGCGCGCTTCGACCACCACTACCCCGCGTTCCAATACCTCGACAAGAACCACCCCTTGCCGCGCAACACGCCGCGATCAGCAAGGCGTACCCGGAAGACACCGTGCAGTTCCTGGGCACCACGCGCGTCCTGGGCACCACGCGCGACCATCGCCTCACGGTCGCGCGGATATCCGGCGACCGCCGCCCCGGCGACTACACTCTCGTCAACCTCGAAACCCGCAAGGTGGAGCTGCTCGCACAAACCCGCCCCGAACTCACCCGCGAGATGCTCGCGCCCGTGAGTCCGGTGGAAGTGCAAGTGCGCGACGGCACGATCTATGGCCATGTCACGAGCCCGGAACGCTCGCCGGTGAATCTCGCCCAACGCATCAAGGCCCAGGTTCTGCTCATGCAAGGCGGCGACCGCCGCGCCCCGGCGGAACACGCTCGCAGGATGCGCGCCGCGCTCGAAGAAGCCGGCAACCCGGCCGAGTGGCTCTACGACGTCCGTCAGGGACACGGCGCAGCCGGCAACGAACCCAGGCGCGAGATGTGTCAGCGCGTGCTCGACTGCCTCGCAAAGAACACCGCCAAACGCGTCGACACCACGTGAAGGCCCTCCTTTACGACATGGGCGGCGTGCTGGTGCGCACCGACCACGAGGCCGTGTTCCGCCATTGGTCGAGCGCCGCCGGCGAGCCCATCGCCAATCTCCGCCGCCGCTGGCGCGCCGGCGATGCTTATCGCGCCTTTGAAGTGGGCAGCATCGACTTCGAGGATTTCACCGCCAGCCTCTCGCGCCAGCTCGAAATCACCCTTTCGCCGGACGACTGGCGAAGCGGCTGGAACCAACTCCTGGCCGGCACCTTCGACGACGTTCTTGCCCAGGCGGACCGCATCGGCGATTCGCTACCGCAGTGCATTTTCACCAACACCAACCCCGTCCACGAGGCCCGCTGGCGCACGCTTTACGGCCACCGCCTCACCACCTTCCGCCACATCTACGTCTCCTCCACCATCGGCCTGCGCAAACCCAACGCCGACGCCTACCGCCACGTCGCCACCGACATGGGCTTCCCCTGCGAAGAGATCACCTTCCTGGACGACAACACCGAGAACATCGCCGGCGCCAAGGCAGTAGGAATGCAAGCGGTTCACGTAACCCACCCGACCATCGCCGAACGCTTCCTCGCCTCGGTGCCTGGCGAGCCCTAGCGCCGCTTCGCGGCACTTGGCGGTCTGGACCAGTCAAGGGTGCGAGCAAGGTTCCTGTTGAAGGCACGGTAAGGCGAGCTGGGACGGCCGGTCCACCAGAATACGGCCACGCCGACGTATCGTCGGCGCGCTCGGCCGGCCTTCCAGAACTCTCGGGTGCGCGACAGCCAGCCGCCCTTCACGCTGAGTGCGTGTGTGCGATGGTATGCTGCGCTCGCCGTGGACGGATTCGGAAAAGCGAACAAGGAGAAGGACGTGAGCGTATCCAGAATCAAACTTCGAGTGATCGGTGTTTTGGCGGTTGTCTGCGCGGTCGCTGCGGGGCACTCATTGGCCAGCGTGATCGACGACGAGCGAAACCGCCGGACGTTCGGAACGTTGTTGTCGCTGACAGGACTGACTCGACCGCGGTTTCACCGTTTGAGTCAGGTGCGCTGGACAATCTGGCTTTGCGTAGTCACCAGGCCATGGTGAAACATGGACTTGTGGAGCCGGAATCTTACGCTCCGTCGTCGTGCAGTGGGAAACCGTGCACTATCAGCGCGGATTGTGCAATTGGATGCAGTTGCACATACATCGCCAATCAGGGTGGCGGCAAATGCGGCTAGCGTCTGCCTGACCCGAACGGGAGGGGCAGGTCAGGTCGGCGCGAAGTCGCATGACTTGGCCGGCCTTCACCCTTGGGTTCTCTATGGCTCGTGTGGACCGGTCTCGCGCGGGAGCCATTGCGCGTCGCGTTGACGACGGGCAGCGTGGCGATCGCGTTCGCGCTGCTATGGCTCCTCAAGGGCGTTGACGCCGGCCTCGAACGCCAGATCAACTCGATCCCGAGCAATAGACTCCACGTCACGAGCCGCACAGGGCTGGGCGGCCAACTCCCTCTGGCCAGCCTGTACGCGCTGGATGACGTGCCAGGCGTCTCGCACGTCAGCCCCCTGGGCTACCAGAACGCCAGGCATGGCGGGTCGTCCCGGGAGCATGTGGTGTCCCTCATCGCGGTGGACATCGAGCCGTATCTGTCGGTGGCGTGGGACCTTCGCATCGAGCCGGACACCGTGCGCGCGTTCCTCGACACGCCGGGCGCGGCGATTGCGGGCGCCGACCTCTCCGAACGCTTCGGCTGGAACCCCGGCGACCGGGTCGTGGTTGACCCTGTGGTCGCGCCAGGCGAGGGATGGTCCTTCGAACTGGTTGGAACGTGGGACGCCGGCTCGTCTTCCGGGGAGTCCAACTGGCTGCTGGTGTCGTTCGCTCACGTGGATCAGTCATTGCCGGAAGGGATGCAGGGGCTTGTCGACGCGTTTGCGGTCCTCGTGGACGATTCGAGCTCTGTGGACGCCGTCGGGGCGTCGTTGTTCGCCATCCTGTTCTGCACCGCCGGTGTGATGGCACAGTCCGCACGCGACCGCCACCACGAGTTCGCGCTGATGAAGTCGCTTGGTTTCGGCAACGGCACGCTGGTGCTTGGCATCTTCGGCGAGAGTGCGTCGATCTGTGGCGTCGGCGCGTTGATCGCGTTGGTTCCTGCGGCGCTGGTCGATGCCGGGGAGCTGCTCGGGCGATACGGCGCCGTGGTTTATCCCCCGCCGCCGACGTTGTACCCGTTCGGCTTCGGCCTCGCGATGCTGCTCGCCGCCGTCAGTGCCTGCCTTCCGGCGTGGCGGGTCGCTCTCCTTTCGCCGGCCGAAGTGGCGCGATGACACGGTTGTGTCGATGCTGATGCGGCTGGCACTGCTCACCGGGAGCAACCTGCGGGCTGCCGCAAGCCGCCCGGCATCGACGTTGACCCTCGTGCTGGGCGCGGCGGTGGTTGCCGGCGTCACCACCTCGATGGCGTCGCTCGCAAGGGGCCTGTATCAGCAGTTCGCCGACGCTGGCGCCCCGAACCGCGCGCTGGTGCTGCAGAAGAACGCCGTGGTGATTGAAGGGGGCCTACTGACCCCGGAGCAGGTGGAGTTCGTCCACCAGGTGGCGGGAGCCATGCAAGCCGCCGGCACCGACAGGATTGCCTATAGCTCGGCGCGGTTGGTCGGCAAGAACGCCGGCCCCCCGGAACTGGTGCTGGTCCGGGGCATCACGCCGGACGGTGTCCGCATGCGCCCGAACATCCGCGTTACACGCGGCCGCATGTTCGGCCGCGGCCGCCACGAGGCGGTGTCCGGCGTGAACGCGGCCGCCGTGTTTCGCGACGTCGGCATCGGCGACCGGCTCGCACTGTCCCTTGGCGACGTGGAAATCGTCGGCACGTTCGCCACTGGCGACCATCTCGACTCGCTGTTCCTGGTTGATGCGGACGCCCTGTTCGGAAGGCGATCCAACGCAGTCGCCGTTGAGCTCGCCTCGCCGGAAGCGTTCGACGCCTTCCGGGCGGCGTTGCATGGGCACTCGACGATGGAGTTCGACGTGCGCCGAGAGAGCGAGTACTACGAGGAGCTGGCCATGCACCGTAGCGGCGCCCTTCGCGAGATCGGCCTTCTTCTTGGCGCAATCATGGCCATCGGCGGGGTGTTCTGTTCTGCGAACGTCATGGTCGCCACGGTGGCTGGTCGGCGCTCGGAGATTGCCACGTTGCGCGCCATTGGGTTCCCGTCGGCAACCATCGCGGTGTCGATCCTGATCGAGACACTGGCCATCGTCGCTGCCGGCGCCGCGTCAGGCGCCGCGACGTCCTGGGCGTTCCTCGACGGCGCATTGGTGCATGAGGGCGGTTCCTTGTCCACTTCGTTCCGTCCCGTCTTCGATGTCTGGACCTTCGGGCACGGCCTGTCTTGGGTCATCGCCGCCATGGCCGCCGGGGGAGCGTTGGCGATTCGGCTCGCGCTCGCCCGGCCGATCGGCAATGACCTCGTCGCGGTCAACTGACTCGAGTACCGTGAGCGGCTGCGTGTGCGGGGAGACGACGTCCTCGTCGCATCGACCAGACGACTGGGATGCGCTCAGCCTTCCAGCGAGGGAGGGTTCATTGAAGGGAGGCGAACGCCTTGTGTCTTTCAAGACGCAAGGTGCCTCGGAGCTCGCACCCGGCGCACGGCGTTCCCTCGCGCTACGATGCACATTCCCTGTCTGGCCCGCACGGAGTCCCATAGCAAGCAACCCTCACGCCCTACCTCGGCTTCCACGACTGCGCCGCCGCCATCCGCTTCTACGAGCAGGCGTTCGGCGCCGTCGAGACCGGGGCCCGCTTCACGGATGCCGACGGCCGCATCGGCCATGCCGAAATCAGCATCGGCGGCAACACCGTGTTCGTCTCGGACGAGTACCCCGGCTTTGATGTCCACAGCCCCAGGTCGCTTGGCGGCACGCATGTGGCCCTGCATCTGCAGGTGGAGGACGCGGATGCCGCCGCAGCCTGGCTGGTGGCCGCCGGCGCGGAAGTGAAGCGGCCGGTCGAAGCGCAGGCAGACGGCGAGCGCCGGGGCACGTTCCTGGACCCGTTCGGCTATCGCTGGATGCTCGGCGAGCAGGTGGAGTCGGTCACGCGCGAGGAGCTCGCCACGCGCGTCGAGGGCGACTTCAAGGTGGATTGAGCCTCCTTCTGTTTTTGCCTCCCGAAGCCGCCCGACGAAATCTCGGAAGTTGCTCTTGCATTCGCTAATCGTTCGCATTTAGTATCCGCTCTGTCATGTACGTCTGCTTCTGTGCCGGGGTCAACGAGACCGAGATCCAGCGAGCGATCTCGCAGGGGACCGTGGATGTCAACGCCCTCGCCGACGAGCTCGGCGTTGGCACCGGCTGCGGCTGCTGTCGGGAGTTCGTGCAGGACATCGTCAACGAACACCAAGCCGAACCGCAGTTCTACAACGCCGCCGGCTGAATCGAGCAACGCACGCTGCCGCCGGTTGCCACGCAACCGAAGCCGGCAGACAATCGCGGCATGGCCGAAACACCCATGACCTCGCAAGCCGAACTCGACGCCTTGGTTCGCACCATGTCGCCGCGTCAGGGCAACTGGAGCGACGAGGCATACCTGCGCCTGACCGATCAGTGCCGGCGCCTGGTGGAACTCACCGACGGCTGCGTGGAGGGGTTGCCGATGCCGACACACTCTCACCAAGCCGTCGTGCTCTGCCTCTACCGGCTGTTCCACGCCTACCTGCACCCACGCGGCGGCGTGGCGATGGTCGTGCCACTCAGGATGCGCATCCGAGAAGGCAAGTACCGCGAACCCGACCTTCTCCTTCTGCAAAGCCGCTTGGACGACCGCTGCCAAGAGCGCTATTGGCAGGGCGCCGACCTCGCCGTCGAGGTGGTGAGCCCCGACAACCCCGACCGAGACTGGATCGACAAACGCCACGACTACGCCGAGGCGGGCGTCCCGGAGTATTGGATTGCCGATCCCCGAAACGGGACCATCACCGTGCTCGCCCTTGAGGACGACGCCTACACAGAACAAGGCGTGTTCGCCCGAGGCGACACCGCCACCTCACCGCTCCTCGCAGGGCTCGCCATCGACGTCGCCGCGACCTTCGATGCCGCAAAGCCATGAACGGCCCCAACGAACACCTCAAGGGCCAGCACGGACTTCATCGGCAAGCTGAACTTCGCCAACCCCAACGCCAAGCCCCGCCCCTTCAACGCCCACTACTGCAAACCCAGCGACGCCCAGCGCTGGCACTACTACTCAGCGATGACCCGCAACCAGCGATGACCCGCAACGAAGCCCTGGTGTTCACCACCTACGACTCCCACCCCCAAGACCACGAAACCTTCTGCCCCACCCTCCACACGGCAGTCCCCCTCCCCAACTCCGAAGGCCTGCAGGGGCGAGAGCATCCTGCCCTCGCAACGCGCCGAAGGCGCGTCAAATGATGGCACCTCGGCACCAGCACGAAGCGTCGATTTCGCACAAGCCGTAGCGACAATGGACTACATATTCCTCGCAGCACCCATGCCACGGTGGCGGACCAAGATGCCAGCCGAGCCATGCCGTGCCGCAGCAAGCCCAACGCGCCGCCACAATCCGCCCGCCGCGGCCCTGTGCTAACGTCCTCCCAACCGGCCGGCGTCGCGCCCAAGGAGAACGCAATGCCAACCGCACCCCAGCCTCTTCGCGCCCGCAAGCCCATGTGGCCCGAGCAGCCTCAACCGGCGCCCGTCGAGTACCCGGATTCGGACGGTGAGCCGATGGCCGAGAGCATCCTGCACGCCGACGCCATCTTCGATGCGATATTCGCGCTCCGCAGCCGCTACCCGCGCCGCAACGAAGTCGCCGTGACTGGCAACGTGATGATGTACTACGTCGAGGGCGACCCACGAAAGTGGATTTCCCCGGATGTGTTCGTCGCTTTCGGCCTGCTCCGGGAACCCTCCCCCGGCGTCTGGAAGACCTGGAAGGAGGGCAAGTTCGCGGATTTCGTCCTCGAAGTCACATCCGAGACCACCCGTGACAGAGACGAAGGCGAGAAGCGCCGGCTCTACCAGCGCCTTGGCGTGACGGAGTACTGGCAATTCGACCCGAACGCGGACTACCTGGACCCACCCCTCCAGGGCCGTCGCCTGAACGAACAAGGCGTTTACACACCTGTGCCGTTGGAAACCTCCCACAGCGGCATGATCTACGGCGAATCCAGGCTCCTGGGCCTCCATCTGTGCCTGGCCCACGACCTCCTCCGGTTCAAGGACCCAGCCACCGGCAAGTTCCTTCGCGCCGACCAAGACAAGAACCGCCTGCTCGACGGCAAGGACGAGATGATCGAGCACAAGGATCGCATCATCGAGGACCAAGAACGGAAGATTGAGGCCACTTCCCGCCGCCTGGCCGAAGAACGCCGCCTCCGCGCCGTGGAAACGCGGGCCCTCCAAGCCGAGATTGAGCGACTGAAGCGCAACGTGGGCACGTGATGGGCCCCTCGGTGATCGGCGGGCGGCAGCGAGAGACGTTGGAAAGGCGGATGTTCCGAAGGGACCGCGGAGAGCCGAGCGTTCGCGCGCCACGACGGCGCGTGAAGGCGTTGAGGAGTCCCAGCAGTGGATGTTGATGACCGTCAGCGGCGCGGGACGGGGAACGGGAATGGAAACGACCGCAAGGTGGCGGGGGCGGGGGCGATGTCCGCGGCGGCCCGCGCTCGCCGAGGTGGGAATGTACGCAGGCCAAGGCCGGATTCTGCTGGAAGGCGCTCGGGGCGTCCATGTGCAGAATGAAGGAACGTTGCGGCCGGGGCGACGCCAAGTAGCGCTTTACAATTATCGCGGAGCTGAGCCAGTATCTCCATAGACCCATAGACCGTCGGGAGCTTATGCAGGTGGAGATTACCGACAGCCGACCGAATCTGTTTGGCTATGCAACGAAAGAGCTTTCACAGGATGCCGTCATTACGTCCTTCGTGGCGCCCTACGTCGCCAGCGTAGGAAATCGCGCACACGACCGTAGGACGAAATGTTTGTGTGTCGGGAAGGCGGTTTACGTCTCTATAGTCGTCGAGATGGGGCTCATCGCTGGCGGCCACCACTACTGCTGAAAGAGGGGATTCGTCCGTGGACATTCTCGCCGTTCTCGCCGTGGCCATCGGTGCAGTCGGTGCAATTTGGGTTGGGACGCGCCTGCTCGTCGCACTCTACATCGCGTTGATGAAACGTGAAGTGAGGAGGAAAGTAAGGAAGGGGACCTGCCCCCCGATGTGGCTTCTGTATCTCCGTGGCCGTGGAACCCACCGCCGTGCCCGCCGGGTCTGACCCTGGAAGAGCATGTGGCCAGGGAGCGGGAAAGCTGCTGGCAGTTCGTGCCTCTTTGGGCGCTGTTGGGCCGATATCCAGCCCCTCCAAAGCCCCATGGGCTGGAGCGCTCAGGATAGGCCAAGCGTACCGGTGTACTAACGGCCGTTTTCCCGGCACAGACGCATCGGCGCACCAGACACACAAACATCCGTCCTGCGCAAGCGTGGGACATCTCCCACGGGCAGAGCCGTCGCGGGACGGGCCAGGCAAATCGCACGCCATTGCGCGACGGAGTCTGTCGCGGGGTAGGGTTCAGGAGGGCCCCGGCGGGACGAGATGCTTGTGTGTCGGGAAGCACAAGACGCAGTCCGACAACGCAAGGGCGCACCAGACACGCAAACATTTCGTCCCACAGCCCGGTGGCCGATGTCTCACATTCACCGCTGCTGGCAGGCCCCCACAGGTCACGGGACCAATGCCTGTGCGCCTTTGGCCACTGTGGGCGTCTTGGGTGGGGGTTCGGCACATTGGCGGATTGCGTTGGCCATGCGGTCGAGTTCTGGGTCGGGGACTGCGGGGTAGAGGGGGAGAAAGAGGATTTGGTCGAGCAGGCATTGAGCGGCGGTGGTCGCGCTCTCGTCGGAGCTCGGCGCGGTGGTCATGCTGCCGTGCATGGTGGCGTCGAAGCCGGCTTTCCGAAGGGCGGCTTGCACGGCCTTGGGGTTGCCGAGGCGAAGGGGAAACAGGTCGAAGGTGTGGGTGGTGGGGTCTCCTGCTGTGGGGAGTCGTTCGTCCAAGGAGGCGGCCAGGCGGATGCCCCGCTTCCGCTGGTGCTCGGCGCGGGCAGTGTCGAAGTTTCGAATGCGGCGTTCCATGAGGGCGATGTTGGGATCACACGGTCGGTGGCGGATCGACTGCAGGAGTTCCCGAGCCCGGAAGCCGGCCGTGGCGCTGCGGATCCACGTGTCGGCATCTGTTCCGGCCAAGGCTAGCGCCTTCAGCAAGATGGCGAAGGTGTGGCGGCCGGTGAGGATGCTTGCACCGGCGTATTTGGCCAGGCGGGCCAGATACGTCCAGCGCGACTGTGCTGGCAGGCTGCGCTCCAGGGAACGCACGCGCTCGGCCAAGTCGGTGTCCCGGATGGTGAGCATGGCGCCGCCGAGTGCGGTGGCGGTCTTGATGACGCCGAAGCTGTAGAGGGCCGCGTCGCATCCTTCCGCCGCTGCCGGCGGCAGGCCGTCGAATGCCTGGGCGCGGTCCTCGATCACGAGCAATCCGTGTTGCTGCGCGAGCGTGCGGATTGGGGTGAGGTCGGCTCTTGCACCGAACAGATGCGCAACGACGATGGCACGGCTGCGCGGGGTGATGGCGTTGCGGACGGTCGCCGAGGACGGTGCAAGGCTCGGTCCCAAATCGAGCGGCACAACCGCGAGACCGTGCTCTTGGGCGATGCGGAACATGCCCGGCACGTTGAGGGCGCTCATCAGCACCTCGCTGCCCGGCGGCAACGCGAGTGCCCGGAGCAGGAGATCGAAGCCGGTGCGGACCGAGAGGCAGGCAACGGCCTCGTGCCCACCACCCCAGGCGGCCTCCAGGCGGCGCCGCGCATCCGCCGTCGATGCCGCGGGAAGGAGGCACCGCGAAAGTGCCCAGGCGATGTCCGGCCAGCCGATGTCGAGTCTTCGCCGCACCCACATGATTCGCCTATGAGGGTGTATTGGGGCAGGGCAGCTTACGCAAGTCGTGCCGTGACTTCCTGCAATCTGCGATGCGGCAGTGTCTCACTTTGGCTTGTGCAGTGTCTGGCACCTGGCACGTCCTCCGGGGGGAGGGCGTCCCGCCCTCCATCGCGCCGCAAGGCGCGCCGCGCCGTCAGGCGCCGCGCCCGCAAGGGCGCGCAGGGCACATCGCGGCATGTGCAGGGAGGACGCGCCTGACGGCGCGCATGGAAGGCGGGACGCCCTCCCCCCGGAGTGGTCCCGGCAGGCACATCGACGCAGTCGCCGGTTGCGAACGGCCATGCGCCACGTCAGGCAATTCAAAGTGGGACACTTTCCTGCGATGCGGGCTGCGATGCGGGCTGCGATGCGGGGCTGGCGAAACTACTGCGAAGTGCGCGTCAGTTCCAGCGCCATGATCTCGACTTCGGCGGCGGCGCCGTATAGCTGCGCCGGGTTCATTGTCGGGGTGACCTCGCTCGGCGTGAGTTCCGGCCAAAGGTCGTCGAGTTCGGCGAGGCGGGCCTGGATGGCGGAGAAGATCGCGGCGGATTCGTCCCGCTCGGCGAGGGTGGCGGCCCAGTCCTTCGCGGTTTGAGTGAACCCCCAGGCGTCTTGGTATTCGTGGGCATTGGCCACCTCGCCGCCCGTGATGCCGATGCCGTATTCCCAAGCCGCGGTGCGCAGGAGGCCGAGGATGACCTCCGCTCCCTTGGCGGGACTCAACGCAACTGCCGACTCCGCGTCCGAGATCGCCTCTCGCACAGCGTTGTGGGCGGCCCTTGCGTCGTCCAGGTCCCCTTCCTCGAACGCCGTCGCCAATTCGCTCAGGGCGGGCGCGAAGCCGGCCTTGCCGCGTGCGGCAAACGCATCCTCCAGATCGGCATATAGCTCGTCCGACGGATGCTTCGAATGGGTGGCTGCGGCGGCATCGGCGCCCGACTCCAGCAGCGCGTATCCGACGCGGAGATGACCGCGGATGAGGCCAAGCTGAACGAGATAGGCGGCATCGTTGGTGGCAAGGGCCGAGGGCCCTTCCCCGTCATTCAGGACAGCTCGCTCGCCGGGGCAGGCGGCGAACAGGAACAGTGCGCCCAGCGACGCGATGGACTTCACTTCCACCCCGCCCGGTCGAAGGCCATGACCGCGACGGCCTGGTTGGCGCCGAGCGCGTTGGCATCCACCTCATCCTCGCGGAAGTCGCCCAGCTCGGCGATGGGGCCGGTGGCCGCCCCATGCACCGGATACTCGTTGTTGCCTTCCGCAAACAGCCGCTGGGCGAACTCGCTGGTGAGATATTCAAGGAACTTCACGGCGTTGTCGCGATTGGGGGCGTGCCGGGTGACGCCGGCGCCACTGATGTTGACGTGGGCGCCGCGGTCGTCCTGGTTGGGGAACAGGACGCCGATTCCGTCCATGACCGCTTGTTCTTCGCCGTCTTCGGAACCCAGGAATCGGCCGATGTAATAGGTGTTGGCGATGCTGGCGCCGCATTCGCCGGATGCCACGGCGCGAATCTGGGCGCGATCGTTGCCTTGCGGATCCCGGGCGAAGTTGGCGACCACGCCGCTGGCCCATTCCTCCGCCGCCTGGGTACCGTGATGCTCGATGAGGGAAGCCAGCAGAGACAGGTTGTAGATGTTGCCGGACGACCTCATGCAGACCCTTCCGCGCAGGCCTTCGTCCGCCAGGTCTTCGTAGGTGTCCACGCCTTCCGGCAACCCTGCCTCCTTGTTGTACACGATCACGCGAGCGCGCTTGGAGAGGCCAAACCAATGCCCTTCGGGGTGTCGCAAATGGGCGGGGATGCGGGACTCGAGAACCTCGGACTGCACCGGCTGGAACACGCCGGCTTCGTGCGCGCGCCAGAGCCGCCCGGCGTCCACCGTGATGAGCATGTCGGCAGGGCTGAACTCGGCTTCGTTGACGATGCGCTCGATCAGGCCGTCGCTCGAACCCTCGATGAGATTGACGACGACGCCGGTCGCTTCCGTGAAGCGGTCGTAGAGAGCGAGATCGGTGTCGTAGTGGCGGGCGGAATAGACGTTGACCACCTCCTCTGCCGGCACCGGTGCCGCTGCCAGGAGAAGGGAGAGGAAGGTGAAGGCAGCTCGCATGGCTTTGCTCGCAAATGAGAACGATTAGCGATTGTAAACAAATGTGCCGTCGGGATCGAACCTTGCCGAGACTCGGTGGCCCACAGCCAGGTCGCCCGGCGAAGGCAGTCGCGCCCGCAGGACTTCGTCGCCGGCAGCCACCAGCACGAGGCAGCCATCGCCCAGGAATCGCACATCGTCGATGGACGCGACAGGTGTTGCACCTGCCGGAGCACGGGCGAGCGACACCGCATCGGGGCGGACGATGATTTCCACGGCACCGTCGTCCACCTGCCGGGTCGGCTCGATGGTGCCGAAGCGGGTGCAAACGACGCCGCCACGAGCTTCACCCGTGAGCCGCTGCGCGTTGCCGAACAGGGCCGCCACGACGCTGCCGGCAGGACGTTGCCAGATTTCGGCCGGCGTGCCCACCTGGACGATCTCGCCAGCCACCATCATGGCGATGCTGTCGGCCAGTTCGAGTGCCTCTTCCGGATCGTGGGTGACCACGACGGCGATGCTGCCGGCATCGCGCAAGGCACGCCTCGTGTCTTCCCGCAAGCGCCGTCGCAAAGTGGCATCGACGTTGGCGAAGGGTTCGTCGAGCAGCATCGCTCGGGGCTTCGGGGCGAGTGCCCGCGCAAGCGCCACGCGTTGCTGCTGGCCGCCGGAAAGGGTGTGCGGATAGCGATCCGCCAGGGCTTCGAGACCGACTGCGGCAAGCTGCTCCTCGACCGTGGCCTGCACGTCGCTTCGTCGCATCGCATTGCGCCCGCGCGCCAGGCCAAAGGCGACGTTCTCGGCCACCGTGCGATGCGGGAACAGCACATGATCCTGGAACACGAGCCCCACGGGCCGGCTTTCCGGGGCGTCGTGCGCGCCGGCGGCTGCCATCCTTCGCCCATCGATCAGGATCTCTCCGGCCTGCACCCGCTCCAGCCCGGCCGCCAGCCGCAGCAGGGTGCTCTTGCCGCTTCCGGAAGGGCCGAGAAGGCAGGTGATGGCCCCGGGCCGGGCGCTGAGATCCACGTCCCGCAGCACGGCTTGCATGTCGTAGGCGTGGCTGACGCCGCGGAATTCAAGGCTCAACGGGGGCTCCCGTCAACCTCGGCGACCATTGCCCAAGCCCTGGCGCAAGGCAAGGCGCGATGGCGCGTCCACCCTCCCTCCGAAGAAGCCGAGAACGGGCTCCGCGCCCGAAGGACGCGCATCGACCTCCTCCCAAAAGCGGGGAGTGACAGGAGTGGCGTCGCGACACACGGAGGCACGCCCGCGACTTGCGAAGCGAGTTCGGAGAGCCTGGACCAATGCATGAGGTCACAGTAGCATGTCCCGTCAATAAACCGACGCCTCCCCGGCAGGCCGCGTCTTGAAGCGTCGGTGAACCCATAGGTACTGCTCGGGACACGTCCGCACCGCGTGTTCGATTACGCGGTTGATCTGCGCGGCGTCGGCGGCGAAATCCCCGCTGGGGAAGTTCCGGAACGGATCGCTGATCTCGGCCTCCCAGCGACCTCGACGGGAGTCGCGCCTGTGCGAGAGAAAGAGCACGCGGGCGCCCGTGTTCCTCGCGAGCCGGGTCGTGACATTGATGGTCGCCGCCTCAATCCCGAAGAAAGGCACAAACACCGCATGGCGACGGCCGTAGTCCTGGTCCGGGGCATACCAAAGTGTGCCTCCCTTGCGCAGATGCGCCACCGCCCGACGCAGCGCTCGCCGGTGAATCGTTGTCGCCAGATGGCGCTCGCGGCCCCAACGAATGACCCTGTCCAGCACGGGGTTGCCGTGCGGACGGTACAGGGCAGCGAACTTCGCCTCGCGTCCCGTGAGCCCGCCAGCGAGATCGAGGGTCGTGAAGTGGGCACCGATGACGATCACGCCGTTGCCTTCCCGAAGCGCAGCCTGATAGATGTCGAGGCCCGTCAACGTGAACCGCGCCTGCAGGCGTCGAACCGGGCCGAGCCAGATCATGGCGCTCTCGACGAAGGCGATTCCGGTGGAACGAAACACCTCCCGCGCAAGAGCCACCCGTTCCCCTACCGACAGTTCCGGGAAGCACAGCGCAAGATTGGCTTCGACGATGTGCCGGCGCCGCTTGGCAAGATGCCAACCCAACGCCCCAAACCCGCCCCCGAGTCGCATGAGCCAAGGCACGGGCAACCGCACTGCCAGCCACGCCACGAACACGCCGAACCAAACCGGCCAATGCCGCGGCGCATGCAGCCTGCCCGCCCCCGCATCGGCACGCCCTTCCGGGTTTTCAGTGGAACGAGACATCGCCCCGCACGTCCCCAAGCCCTCGCACAGGACGAACCTACTTGCTTTGCACGACCTCGACCAGCCGTAGCCGCTCCCTGGGTGCACGTCAGATTTGTGACGGATGAGTGAGGAGGCAGAGGGGGCGGGACATTGGCGCGGTTGTCTGACAGTATTATGGCTGTCAGTAGATGGAGGGATGTTCCATGTCGACCACGCAGGCGCAGCAGGCACTGAACGAACGACGCGAACACATCGTCCGGGAGTTGGCCGGGCTCGGTGATGTGCAATCCGGCTCGCTGGCAAAACGCTACCGCCGATGCGGCAAGCCCACCTGCCATTGCGCCACGGACGGGGGTCCCGGCCACGGTCCGAGTTGGTCGTTGACGCGCCGCGTCGACGGCAAGACGGTGACGCGCATCATCGCGCCCGCGGACGTGCCGACGGTTCAGGCGCGCCTGGCCGAGTACCGGCGCCTGCGGGGGCTGGTGCGGGAACTGATCGAGGTCAGCGACCGGTTCTGGGAGACGACGACGGGCGACGGGCGGAGGGAGCGCGGGCAAGCCGCGAAAAAGGGGGCTTCGCGGAAACCGTCGCGGCGGAGATCGGCGGCGAGGTCGAGCGGCTGATCGGCGCGGGAGCGGCGGACGGCGTCGACTTCGAGGCGGTCGAGACGGCGGCGCGGCGGCTGGCGCTCGAGGTCGTGGGGAGGGCCGTTGCGGCGCGCCTCAACGCCGACCGTTCCGACGCGGCCGGGGCGCGGCTGCCGTGCGCGTGCGGCGCGGGCGCCCGCTACGCCGGGCGCAGGCGCAAGACCTTCACCACGGCGCTCGGTGCGCTCGGGCTGGAGCGTGCCTGGTATCACTGCGACGACTGCGGCGCCGGCTTCGCGCCGCGCGACCGCGAACTCGGCCTGGCCGGCACGGCGCTGTCGCCGGCGGCGCTGCGCATGACCGGCGTCGCCGCCGGCCGCGTCAGCTTCGCCGAGACGAGCGTCCTGCTGCGCGAACTGGCCGGACTCGACATCGACGCCAAGTCGGCGGAGCGCCACGCCGAGGCGCTCGGGCGCGAGATCGCCGACGACGAGTTGGCCGTCGTCGCGCCCGAACCCGCCGATGCGCGCACCCTCTATCTGGGTCTCGACGGCACCGGCGTGCCGGTGCGCAAGGCCGAGACCGCCGGACGCGAGGGCAGGCAGCCCGACGGCTCCGCCAAGACGCGCGAAGCCAGGATCGTCGCCGTCTGGTCGGCCGAAACCCGCGATCGGGACGGGCGTCCCGTGCGCGATCCCGGTTCCGCCACCTACGGCGCCGCCATCGAGACCGTCGCCAGCCGCGACACCGACCCGGAGCCGGCGCCGTTCGCCCGCCGCGTGCTGCGCGAGGCCGCGCGGCGCGGCTTCCAGGACGCCCCGCGCCGCGTCGTCCTCGGCGACGGCGCGCCGTGGATCTGGAAGCTCGCCGACGAGCACGCCCCCGGCGCCATCCAGATCGTCGACGTATGGCACGCCAGGGAGCATCTGTCCGAGGTCGGCAAGGCCATCTACGGCGCCGGCACCGACCTCGCCGACCGGTGGGGGAAGACGCGACACGAAGAACTCGACCAGGGGCGCCTCGACGACATCCTCGACGCCCTGCGCACCCATGCCGGCTCCTGCGACGAGGCCCGCAGGTGCATCGCCTGCATCGACGGCAACCGCCACCGCATGCGCTACCCGAAGTTCCGCGCCATGGGCCTGTGCGTCGCCACCGGCGTCGTCGAGGGCGCCTGCAAGAACGTCGTCGGCAGCCGCCTCAAGCGCGGCGGCATGCACTGGACCGTCGACGGCGCAAACGCCATCCTGGCCCTGCGATGCGCCATCCTCGGCAACCGCTTCGACGACTTCTGGGAGCGTCGCGCATACCAACAATAGCCGTAATCTCACAAATCTGACGTACACCCCCGCTCCCTCACTGCTTCATCGCGTAATGCCGGCGATAGCGGTCTTTTGGCGCGAAGGGCCTTCTGGAGGGAGCGCGTCTCGCCCTCCATCGGGCTACCAGCGATGACGGAGGCGGGCCTGAACGTGTCTCGGCCGTTCCGGCAGGACGATGACGCCGCCGAACAGGTTGCGGAAGTTGGAGCGGGAGTAGCGTTCATGGCGGCGTTCTCGATGGTCGCGCCGAAGGACCACCGGTCTGCATCGACCACACTCGCGCTCACCGCGAAGCCGTTGCCGAAATCGATGTGCCGGTGAGGGAAACGATGTACTCCGGGATGCCGGCACGGCGGGCGCCCTCTTCGCCTGGGCGATCAGGACGCCGCCCAGAGTGCCGCCGTAGAGCGCTTCCGGCGGGATGCGGGCACGTCGTTGGCGCCGATGAAGCTGAATCGGGCATCGCTTGCAGGCGTGTGAGATTGACGACTTCGATGCGCGAATGGCCGAGCGTCAGCAGCAGACGCTCGCCCGCCGCCCAGCGCAGTTCGAACTCGATACCGTCGGTTTCGGAGGCTTGGTTGGTGACGATGGACTGTGCCGAGAAGTCGGTGCGTTCCTGCACAGGGCCTGCACCGGCAGTGTCTCACTTTTTGAATTTGCCTGACGTGGCGCATGGCCGTTCGCAACCGGCGACTGCGTCGACTTGCCTGCCGGGACCACTTTCTACAGGGAGGAGGGAGGGCGTCCCGCCCTCCATGCGCGCCGTCAGGCGCGTCCTCCCTGCGCAGGCCGCGATGTGCCCTGCGCGCCCTTGCGGGCGCGGCGCCTGACGGCGCGGCGCGCCTTGCGGCGCGATGGAGGGCGGGACGCCCTCCCCCCGAGGGACGCCCTTCCCCGGAGGACGGTGCCAGACACTGCGCAAGCCAAAGTGAGACACTACGCCTGCACCAGCAATTCTCATTTTGGCCTTCAGTCCACTCAACAGCACCGGTCTGCGGGTTGATTTGACCCGAATTGAGTCCGAAACCGGGGGGGGCAATGCGCCTGACAGCGAAGCCAGACGCCAAAATGAGAATTGCTGCGCCTGCACCGACGAACAGTCCATTCCAATAAGGAGACGAACAGTCCATTCCAATAAGGAAATGAGCCTGAAAGCGCAGGCTTCTGAGCTTGGGTTCCGGGTCGGGAATGCCGTGAAGTTGGTGACGGTAGTTTGAGTCTGCGCAGGCGTCAATGCGGGGTGTGGATTGCGGGTCGCTGGTGGCCGGAAGCCTGCTTCCGGCCACCGGCACACTCTTCGCTGCGCGGGTCGCCGTGTCACCCGAAGGGGCGCAGCGAAGCGGAGCAGCCGCGAAGCGGCTTGACACGGCGACCCGCGCAGCGTTCCCGCGCGCGCCCGCTGACATGGCGCCCCATCAGGCGGCGTCGGCTTGGTCGTCGAGGCCGATCCTGCGGAAGAGCTCGGCTCGGGCACGGTTCACCTCGCGCATGGCGGCGAGGTCGCTGGCGCTGCGGGCGGCGAGGTCGAGTTGCTCGAAGGAGACGCCTTCCTTGAGGAAGCGTTCGGCGCCGTCGAGGCCGCGCAGGCGCTCGTAGGGCGTCTGCACCCGATCGTGCGGGTAGGTGCGCCGGACCCGGCCCTCCTCGTCGGTGCGCTCGACGGCGAACATGCACGGCCGGTGGAAGTTGACGGCCGGCGAGAGGGTGAGCCGGGTGAACTCGTCCACCAGCGGCGCGAACCGCTTCGGGATGTGGACGTGACCCAGCCAGCGGCGCACGACGCTGGCGTTCTTGCTCTCGACGAGGGCGTTGTCGTTCGAGTGCCGGGCGCGCGACTTGGTGAACTCGACGCGCAGCTTCTCGAGCAGGGCGGCAACGCGGTGGTTGACGTACTCGGAGCCGTTGTCGGCATGGAAGCCCATGATCTCGAAGGGGAACAGGTCCAGCAGCCCCTGCAGCACGGGGATCAGGAAGCGCTCGGAGATCGCCTCCACCGCGCCAACGTACTCGTACTGGGTGACCTCGTCGACGGCGTTGACCAGGTAGATGCCCTTGCGCCCGTCGAGGTCGCCCTGGTGCACCGTGTCCACGCGCAGGAAGCCGGGTCGTCCGTCCGGCTGCGGCCGGCGGCGCTCGCCGATCGCCGACTGCACCGCCTTGGTGAGTTGCGGCGTCGTCCGCCGCCGGCGGTAGGCGTCCGAGCGGCGCAGGTTGTACAGGTGGCTCACCGAGATGTGCGCCAGGCGCTCGAAGCGGGCGTCGCCGAACACCTCGCGCTCGCGCCGCATCACCTCCCGCGTCGCCGGCCCGGCCATCTGCCCCAGCGTCGCGTCCACCTCCGCCAGCAGCCGGATGTCCGCCGCCGTGTACCGCCGCTCGAAGCGACGCGACGGCGGCCGGCCGCGCCGATCCACGACCCGACCCGTCTCGGCATGCTGGCGCACCAGCCGCGTCAGCTGCGCCCGCGACAGCCCCGTCACCTTCTCCAGAAACCGCTTCGCCAGACCCCTGTCGGCCTTGCCGAGACTCCCGTAGTCGAAGCGCACAAGCGCCTTCTGCACGAACGCGTACGCCTCCCTGCGCGTGCCCGGCCTGAAATCCACCGGCTCGTTCCCGTCGAGAAACGCGCCAACCTGCTCCAGCGTGCGGAGCCGTTCGATGCCCAGGCTCAAAATCATCCTCCGATGATCCCGCACCCGCACCTTCAGGCTCACTTCTCGTTGGAATCAGCCCCTCGCTTCAGGCTCACTTCTCATTGGACAAGGCTCGAACTTGCCTTCGGGGAGCAGGCCCATTACAGTTCGGGGCATCCGCCGGGAAGTGACCGGCGCATATAGGCTGTTCTCTCGTGTCCGCTATTGAAGTTCGCCCATTGAGTGCCGACCGATTGGCGGACTTCCTCCACTTCTTCGACCGGGTTGCCTTCGCCGACAACGAGCGATGGCAGGGCTGCTACTGCTACTTCCACTACCACGATCCGGCGCAGGGCGCGTGGCATTGTCGATCGGCAGACCGCAATCGGCAGGCGATGGTGAAGTTGGTCGAGGCGGGGCGGGCACAGGGCCTTCTCGCCTACAAGGGCGACGAGGTGGTGGGCTGGTGCAACGCGGCGCCACGGGAGCTGTTCCCGGTGTTGCGGCGGCTGCCCGGCAACGACGATGACACGGCGTTCGTGCCTTGCTTTCTGGTCGCGCCCGATCACCGCCGACGGGGCCTGTCCCGGCAACTGCTGCGCGCCACCTGCGAGACGCTTGCGCGGCGCGGGTTCCGACGGCTCCTGGGCAAGCCGGTGCGAGGGGTGACTAGCTCGTCCGGCAACGCCTTCGGACCATTGGCGGTCTTCCTCGAGGCCGGCTTCTCCGTGCTGTTCGAGGACGAGAGAGGCAACGTCTATGTCGAGAAGACGCTTGAGCCGCCAGCAGCAGACGCGTGCGCCCAGGAACCTCAGTACAGGGCCTCATCGGCGCGGCCAACACCCCCTCCGAAGAAGCCAGGAGGCTTTCGACTCCCCCAAGGGGGGAGTGACAGGAGGGTCCCACACTGCCCACGGGGAGAAGGGCCCGATTCACGGCCACACTTCATCTGCAGGGAGGGCGTCTCGCCTTCCTGCGCACCGCAGGCGGTCCCTGGGCTGCACAGGTGCCGTGGTAGGCTGTCTCGATATCTAGGCCGACCCGTTGTCGAGGGTTCCTGCCATGCCAGATCGGATCAACGCTGCCATCGCTCGCCTCGAACGCGATGAACTCGTGCTCTACACCGGTGGCCATACCGGCGCCGAACTGAATCGCGAAGCGGGTGGTCGCACGGTGTCTTCCTGGGCGGACTACATCAACATTGGCATGGAACACGGAGTGCTTGATCTTGCCGGCCTCAGCGCCTTCATGCAGGGCTGGGGGGCGGCGTCGGCACCGCACGGGCGACCCAAGCCGGCGGTGCTGGTGGAACTGCCGGTGGAAGGGGCAAGCGAGGCATTGGTGCGGGCGAATGCCTGGCAGGTGCGGCAGATTCTCGGCTGCGGCGTGCATGGACTGCTCCTCTGTCATGCGGAGAACGCCGACGCCGTGCGAGCCTTCGTGGAAGCCACTCGCTACACCTTTCGCGGCGGCACGCGGGGCGCTGGCGCGCAAGGCACTGCCGGTGCCGTGTGGGGCATCGCCGCCGACGAATGCCTGGACCGCGCCGACCCCTGGCCGCTCAATCCCGACGGCGAACTGCTGCTTGGCCTCAAGATCGAGAACCGGCGAGCGCTGGCCAATGCCTACGAGACCACCGCCGTCCCAGGCATTGCCTTCGCCGAATGGGGTCCGGCAGACATGTCCATGTCGCATGGCTATCGCGGCACCCCCGCCGACATCGCCCGCCCCGAACTCCGGGCGGCCCGCGAGCGGGTGTTCGACGCCTGCCGCAAGGCTGGCATCGCCTTTCTCGACAGCGTCAGCGAAGACAGCATGGCGGCCAAGATCTCCGCCGGCGTGCGCATCAGCACCGGCAGTCCGCAATTGGCGGAGCTTCGCGACGCGCAAGTCGCGTGAATGTAGCCGCGCGGGGAGCGCAAGCGAACGAACCTTCAGACGCCGCATCCGAGGCCCCTTCGGACGGAGTCGTGAGCGCGGACACATCGATGTTCGCGTCGCTCAAGAACCGCGACTACCTGCTCCTGTGGACGGGTCAAGCTGGCTCCGCCTTCGCCATGAACATGCAGCTCGTGGCGCAGGGCTGGCTCGTGTACGAGATGACCGTCTCCACCATCAACCTTGCCCTCGTCACCTTTGCCTTCACCGCGCCGCAGATATTCTTCTCCCTGATCGGCGGCGTGCTGGCCGACCGGGTGCGCAAGAAGCCCCTGCTGCTTTGGTCGCAGGCGTTGAACGGCGTCGCGACTCTAGTGATGGCCGTCATCATCATCACCGGCGAGGTGACGTTCTTCGACTTCATCTGGGTGGGGTTCCTGAACGGCACGGTGCTGGCGCTGTCGATGCCGGCGCGCACGGCGTTCATCCCGGAAATCGTCGGCGAAGGGCTGATGTTCAACGCGATGGCGTTCAACATGGCGTCGTGGAACGTCGCCCGGATTCTGGGGCCGGCGCTCGCAGGCCTGATGATCGCGGTATTCGCTGGCGGCGACAAAACCAGCGCCTTCGGGGTTGGCCTCGTCTATCTCGTGCTGTCGGCGCTGTATCTCGTCTCGTCGGTGACGGTGCTGTTCATCCACCATCCAGGGCATCCGGTGGGAAGCGGACGGGCGAGCCCGATGCACGATGTGTGGGAGGGGCTCAGCTACGCCGCGCATTCGCCGGTGGTGGGCGGCCTCATCCTGCTCTCCATCCTGCCGTTCCTGTTCGGCATGACGATCAACACCTTCCTGCCGGCCTTCAACACCGACGTGCTTGCCGGCGGCCCGGACGATCTCGGCATCCTGATGACAGCGATGGGGGCCGGCGCCATCCTTGGCTCGCTGGCCCTCGCCAAGATGGGCGAATTTCGGCACAAGGGAACCTGGCTCTTTGCCAGTACCTTGCTCTGGGGCGCACTGGTGGCCGGATTCGGCGCCACGGCGACCATGCTGGCCTCGCTGGTGGTGGTGGGCATGGTGGGCTTCATCTCTGCCTTCAACATGTCCATGAACCGCAGCATCGTCCAGCTTCAGGTATCGCGAGAGATGCGCGGCCGCGTGATGAGCATCGACATGATGTCGCACGGCCTCATGCCCCTCGGCATCCTGCCCATCGGCTGGGTGGCAGAGCACTGGGGCGTCGCCGGCGGCATTGGCCTCTCGGGCGCACTCCTCGTGGCCGGCACGCTGGCCTTGTGGTTCCTGCTGGCTGGCGTTCGCCGCATCGACTCCGGCTTCGAACCCCCGCGTTAGGACTGGCCCGCATTATTCATGAATGCCCACTGCGGACGACGACACTCGCTGTGGCCGGGCAAAGGTACTCGCGCGTCCGCTGGACGCGTTCGCGCGTCCTGCGGTTCTTGTGGTGCCAGGCACCCCAATCGAAGTGTCCCGCGCTTGCACCCGCACAACCTAACCGTTTAGGTTCCCTCGCTGACGGCTCCCTTCCGGCGCTCTCAACCCGGGCACTCCAATGCACGACCTCGACAATCCAGCCTGGCACGCTCTTGCCGGCCCCCAGGGGCACTTGGGCACCGTGGGCAAGCGCGCCGGGCGGTTTCACGCCGATGTGTCGCCCATCGCCGGGCTGCGCGACGAGAGCGATGCCGCCCTCGAGGAGCTGGCCGAGCTGTTCGAGCCGCGCGAGTTCTGTGCCGTCTTCGTCTGCGGCGATGCGGACGGGTCTCCCCGGTGGCGGCTGGCTACCACGGTGACCCTTTCCCAATGGGTGTGCCCCAGGCCGCCGCCAAGCGAGGACGATCCCGCCTTCCTCGAGTTGGACGGCAGCCGCGCCGAGGAAATGTACGAACTGGTGAAGGCGACAGACCCCGGCCCCTTCGAGATGCAAACCTGGCGCTTCGGCGACTACATCGGCATCGACGTTGGCGGCAAGCTCGTGAGCATGACGGGCGAACGGCTGGCCTTCGCCGGCCACCGCGAAGTGAGCGCCGTCTGCACCCTGCCGGAACACGCCGGCAAGGGGTACGCTCGCGCCCTCGTGCGGGAGATTGCGCGCCGGCAACACGCCGCCGGCGCCCTGCCTTTCCTGCATGTGCGAACCGGGAGTCCGTCGGAACGGGGGGCGATCCGGGTCTATGAGAGTTTGGGCTTCGTCAAGCGAGTGGACCTAACCATGAGGATTCTGGTGCGGCTGTGAGTGCGCGACAGACCGAGGAGCAGCCTGAGGACGAAGCGCCTGCTCAGGGGGACGGTGCCTTGCCCTCTGAAGGGCCGACAGACGAGCAAGCCGAAGCCAAGCGGTCGCCGTGGTCGTGGCTGTTCCGCGCCGCCACCTGGCTCGCCGCGGCGGGCTGCTTCTGGCTCGTGTACACGCGCATCGAGGCTGCCGCGGCACAGCAGGACACAACCGCCTTCGAATATCTGATCGACTTCTTCGCCGGCGCCGATTGGGTGCTCTGGCTCGCCGTGATGATGCCCTACTCGGTGTTCTTCTTCCTCGTGGACAGCCACGCCACCTGGCGCGTGATCCGCTGGTTCAACGCCCGTGGACTGCGCTTCGGCCACATGCTGCCGATCCGGGCGAGCGCCTACATCCTGTCGCTGGTGAACGAGCAGGTGGGCAAGGGCGCGATGACGCTGTATCTGCTCAAGCGCCACAACACGCCGGGCTGGGAGACGCTCTCCAGCATGATCTTCCTCGGCCTGATGGAGGTGTATCAGCTCCTGCTGTTCTCCGCCATCGGCGTCGCGCTCAACTTCCACCTGTTGCAGGAGGCATCGAAGCTGCTGCCGCTCGATTGGATATTCCCGATCGTCCTTGCGGTGGCGGCCATCTACCTGCCGCTGCACATCGCCTGGTTCCGCGCCGGGGGGAATCGCGACGGGGAAGGCACGGGAGGGCTGCGCGACAAACCCCTCTTGCGGGCGTTCCGTCGCGCGCGGCCGGTCCACTACCTGCTCGTGGTGCTCTTCAAGGCACCCAACCTCTTGGGCGCGGTGGTCGTCTATACCGTGGCGCTCGAACTCTTTCAGGTGCAGGCAAGTCTGGGCCAGATGCTGGCGTTCCTGCCGGTGATCTTCCTCGCCGCCGCCCTGCCCCTGCCGTTCCACGCCGGAGCGCTCTTGCTCTGGACGGTGCTGTTCCCCGACTACCCGGAAGTGGGCGCGTTCAGCCTCGTGATGCATACGTTCTTTGTGCTCTTCAATGCGCTGATCGGGGTCGTGTTTCTGCCGCGGGCGAGCAAGGAGCTGTTTGGTTAGGTTTGGAGGGCACTCATCGAAGTCCTTTTGGAGGGGGCTTGGTTGTGACGGATGCAATTTGGACTATGCTTGTTATTGCGCTGGGACGGTGGAGACGCACGGAGCGCGCTGATGCTCAAGGATGGAGGCCTCGAAGAGCTGGGGCTCGCCCCATGGATCGGTGAGCGATACGGCGTGGGAAGCCGGTTCGGCGTTCCCGTGCTCGTGCTTGGCAAGTCGTCCTACGGTCGCGGGCGAGCCGCAAGACCAATGGGAACCAAGGAGGCCGTCCGGTGGTTTACCCAAAGGGACCGGACACAGGAAGGCTCAAGACACTGGTACTTCACCATGGTGGCAAACGTACTGCGCATGCAGACGGGTTCGATCGATGACGCCGACCTTGCAAGGGTTTTCCAAGAGATCGCCTTCTACAATTTCGTGCCGCCCATCGCCGGTGATTTGCCGCGTAGCCAACCGACTGCCCACCAATGGGCAAGAGCGGAGGCCCCGTTTAGGACGGTGCTCGGTTCTTTGAGACCAGATGCGGTCTTGGTGGTGGGCCGAGGACTATCGCAGCACCTGCCGGAGTGGCCTGACAGTGTCAACCACGCCGTGGTCCCGGGTCGGGCTTCGTCCCGCCTGAGCTACGACGACGCGGTTCCCACTTTCCGATCTTTGATCGAACAGGCGAAGGAGCGTGTCGGTGGCGTTGGGGAAGACCTGCTCGTGGTTCCGGTCCACGCTAGTGCCGATGCCCAAGGGGTGACGACAGGACGAGAGGTCCGTGACGAAGCGCTCCTGCGGGTGCTTCCGATGGAAGGGCTTTACCTGCGCCCTCGATCGGCCAAGCGATTCTCGACCAGCCAGCTTGCGAGCGTCGACGAGCTTTACAGCTGGGCGTCCGAGGCAGCGCCGTGGGAACTAGAGGAGACCTTGGCAACCTGCCTCCGTAACATCGACGGTGCGATGGGACAGGCTGGGAACATGACATTAGAGCTTCCTCCGAGACGGACGCCCGATGGCCTTAGGACCCTGATCCGGCAGTACCACGGTGCGATAGCCGCTGTCTTCCGCGCGGCAGCGAACAACCCTGCACGTGCGCCTCAAGTTGACGACCATCTGGCCGCCATCGACGAACTGGTGACCAACTCGATAGGACTTTGGCATTCCGAGGAAGCAGCAGCTCGCTACTTGGAACGTCCTTCATCGCGACTCAACGGCAGTGCTCCACTAGATCTGGCGAGCCGGTCGCCTGATGGCGCCAGCCAAGCAGCGGCAGCCGTCAAGGCGATGCGCTCGAGGTTAGAGAAGCTCGATGCCCGAGCCCAGGAGATTGCCGACAGGCGCCCCACGCCCACACCTGACACGATTTTGCAGGCGGCGGTTAGTCTCTTCGGTGATGATGCGAGCGCACAGGCGTTCCTCGAGCGACCCCACGCACTTTTGGGAGGCCGGAAACCCCTTGATGTGGCTAAAGAGTCCATGGAGGGCTTAGCCCGCGTTGCACGCCTCCTGCGTCAGGCACAAGCGACAACAGCCATCTAATGCCCCCGGAATGCGCGTACCGCATCGGGCACCCGGGCGGACACTACCCTGTGTTCTCCGCAGTCGGAGCAACGCTGAATGACGGGAGGTGGCACACGGTCGGTCAGGCTGCCATCTATGCGTCGGCCTGTTACTCCACCGCGCTTCCGGAAGCGCGTGCGTACATCGACGTTCGTCCGTCGCGTCAGCGCTTCATCGAGATCGGCATCCCCCCGAGTACGTCCCATGAAGTGGTGGACACAGACGATGTTCCCGGCTGGGATGAGCCAAAATCACACACGGCACATACGTTCGGGACCTTCTGGATCGACGAACAGCGTTCCGCACTCCTCGTCGTTCCAAGTGTGGTCGCACCTATAGACAGCAATATCCTCATCAACCCTAATCATCCCGATGCACGAGGCCTTGTCGTCGGTGACGAGCAGCATGTCCGGTGGGATTGCAGGCTTTTCTGACGTCGGTCGAGCTGGCTGTCCGCAAAAAGCTCTGGATGCGGCAACTCGCTTTGCACGAAAGGTGGAACCACATGTGCACCGGGAGTGTGCCGTCTCGAGGCATTCCAGTATCGCGTGGAAGTTTGCAAGGCACTGGTTCGGAACCGACGGTAGCCCTGCTGCCACTGCCGACAGGCGGTCGTCGAGCCATCGCGACCAGTCTTCTTCTGCCCGCAACGTCTCAAGCCCCCGCGAGACTGCCGCCATTGGCCAGCGGCGTCACCTCTAGCCCGACTTTCGCAACTCGGGGGGTTTTTGCACCTAAGAGGTTGACTTTACGTCATCACGACGCAAAGGTCGGCACTGCAAGGGGCCTGGCTGTGGCTCAGGACGCGATGCGTGGCGGGGGCTGTTCAGGCAGTTGCAGGTCCAGTTGTCGGAGCAGCAGACGGTGGTCGGAGGTCGGTTGCGTGTGCCGCGGCAGCACCAGGTGACGACCGTCCGTGGTCGGCAGATGCGCATCCACCATCTGCAGCGCCGCGAACTTCTCGAGCACGGCGCGCGGCGTCAGTCCCGGCGCGTGGCGTCGGGCGAGGTTCTTCAACGTCACCTGCAGGCAGCAGGCCAGGAAAGCGACGAAGATGTGCGCCTCGATGCGCCGGTCGAGCGGGCGGAAGACCGGCCGCAGGGCCAGATCGCGCTTGAGTTCCTTGAACGCCTGCTCGACCTCGGCGAGCTGCATGCAGCAGCGCCACAGGGTGGCCGGATCCTCGCTGGCCAGGTTGGAGCGCAACAGGCAGCGGCCTTCGCGGCGGCGCACCTGGCGCAGCTTGTCGCGCCGCAACGCGAAGCTGAACGTCGCGGCCGAGACTTCTTCGTCGGGGTCGGGCAGACGCACCGCGACCAGATGCCAGGCGCGTCCGGCCTCCTTCTTCGCCGCGCCGAGCCGCAACGGCAACTGATCCCGACGGGGCGCTTGGCGACGCAGTTCATGCAGACGGCGCCAGAGCTTCTTCGGCCGCCGCCGGCGCATGCCGCGCTCCTTGAGGATGCGTGCCCGGCTCCGCGCCAGGATGTACAGTTCGTCGTCCTCGGCCAGCAGCTTGGCGTCGACGGCTTCGCGTACCTGCCGCCAAGGCAGATTGGGGAAGCGCCGCTCCAGCTTGGTCAGGCGGCCCTTGGGTGTGCCGACCAGACAGTGCACGGACGTATCGGCCGCGCGCATCGCCGACAGCGTCTCCTCCGTGGGGATGCCGCGGTCCATGATCCAGACCCGCTCCGAGCGCCCGCACTGCTGCTCGACCTGCGTCAGGAAGTCCGCCAGCGTCGTCTTCTCGCCGGTGTTGCCCGGCATCGCCTCGCAGGCCAACGGGAAGCCCCGCGGCGTCACGATCGGCGCGGTCGCCACCTGCACGCAGTCCGACCGCCGGTCCCGGCTGCAGCCGTGCCGGCGCAGACCGTCGAACGGCGCATCGCTCTCGAAGCAGGTGCTCGTCAGATCGTGGAGCAGCACGTCGAAGCGCGCCTCAAACAACGTCTGCCAGCGTTCCCCGAGGTGCGAAAACAACGCCCGGCGATGTGCCGGAAGTTTGTCCGGACAGCGGTGCGGCGCATCCTTCGCCAGCACCCGCGGACCGCCCGGCAGATCCGCCATCGCACTGTGTTCGTGCCAGTGCCGGTGCAGGCGCCACTCGCTGCCCGGCTCGATCAACCGGCAGCAGACCTGCGTCTTGAGCGCATCCAGCCAGCGCGTCCCCTGCCGACTCGCCGGCAGTCGCGGGCGCCAGAACCGATCCAGCTCCAGCCGATCCCACAGCACCAGCGCCAGCCAGCGCGCTCCCCACTGCCGCGGCCGGTGCACCGCGAGGTCCGCGACGCGCGCCCGCACCACCTCGCGCGACAGCTCCGGCGCCTCCCGGCCCGACGCGAACAGCGCCATCTGCCGCGACTGCGTGTCGCCGTCGATGACCTCGATCGACCGGCGCCAGGCCGCCCGCTGGCTGCCGTTGATCTCGCCCAGGTACAGGACCTGTCTCTGAACCACCCGCCCGTCGCGGTTGCGGTGGTTCTCCACCACGCTCCAGCAGCGGTGCCGCCTGCCGTCCTTGAAGCGGGTCTTGGCACGCGCGAACATGACCGGCAAGCCTGACGCTTGGCACCGGCCTGTCAACGACCAAGGTCGGCACCACAGCCGTATCCGACCACCCGGACTCAACAAGAACAGTCGCCTGTGCATCCAAAAACCGCCAGAATCAGCCGGAAACAGACGCATCCGTCCCCGAGTTGCGAAAGTCGGGCTAACGCCGCGCGACCGTGCGGGCGCGTCCCTCCCTGGGGAGAATGACAGGAAGAGCCCTTCGAGGGACGGCGTGCAGGGGCGCTCGTTTTCAGTAGAATTCGCGCCGGCTCAGTTCCCTCATCGACTCTTCATGGAAGTACGCCGCCGGGCGACACGGGAGGCCGCGACATTTCCCCACGAGTCATCGGCCGGCTCCGCCCCATCGGCTGAAGGCCATCGGCCATGAAACTCGCATTGACGGCGCCGCTTGGGTGTCTGGCCGTCGCCGTGGGGCTGTGGCCGGCGTCGGCTCGGGGAGATGTAGTGGAATGGCTCTATGACGTCGATGTGGCGGTGGCCGAGGCGACGCCGGGGGAGGTCAATCCGCGCCGGGCGGCGGGAAGGGCGTTGCGGGAGTTGCTGGTGCGCATGACGGGGCTCAAGCCGCTGCCGAACATTCCCGCAGTGCGAGATGCGATTTCCAACCCAGATCGCTACTACGTCCAGTACGGGTTCGTGACGCGTCCCGTGCAACCGGCTTCGGAAGACGACCCGGACTCCGACGCTACCGAGACGCGGCTTGCCGTGCGCTTCGATACCTCTGCGGTGCTCGATCTGCTTCGCGGCGCCGGTCTGCCGATATGGGGCCAAGATCGTCCGCGGGTGCTGGTCTGGCTGGTGCTGGACCGCGATGGTGCGGCGCGCGAAGTCGCATCGGCCATGTCCGGGAGCGTCCTGGCGAACGTTCAGGAAACCGCTCGCCAGCGCGGCTTGCCGGTGGAACTGCCGCTGATGGACTTGCCGGATCAATCGCTCACCCCGGCAGATCTCTGGGGCGGGTTCGGCGCGCGCATCGACGCTGCCTCGCGCCGCTACACCCCGGACGTGCTTGTCATAGCGCGATTGCACGAAGACCGAGAAGGCGCCTGGACAGTGGACTGGCGACTGCGCGACCCGGACGATCGCCGGGCGGAGGCAAGGGATCTGTCCTACGCCACGGACGAAGCCGAAGCGTTGCGCTGGGCCATCGACCGCACCGCCGACGAACTCGGCCGCCGCCTGGCCGTGACCGGCACGTCCACGGACATCATGCAGCTTGTGGTCACCGGCGCCGACACCCCACCGGCATACGGCGCCGTGCTGCGCTATCTGGCTTCGCGCGAATATCTGGAGCAAGTCGAGGTGATGGGCTGGATCGGCACCTCGCTGCAACTCGCACTTCATGCCCGCACCGACGCGAGCCGCGTGCGCGGGCTGTTGTCGCTGGGCGGCATGTTCTCCGCCGGCGACGCCGTCATTCTCGCGGAGCCCTCGGCCGGCAGGGCGCCCCAAGCCTCGACGCACATGGTTTGGCTGGGCACGAGATGATCCATCAGCTGCCCAACCTCATCACCATCGCCCGGCTGCTGCTGGTGCCGCCGGTCGGCTGGCTGCTCTCGCATCAGGACTATGGCGTGGCGCTCGTGGTCATTGCCATCGCCGGGGTTTCGGACTTCATCGACGGAGAGCTGGCGCGGCGCTTCGACTGGCGCAGTCGGTTCGGCCAGTTCACCGACCCGCTCGCAGACAAGCTGTTGGTGGCCGTGATGTTCATCGTGCTGGTATTGCAGCAGCACATTCCGATCTGGCTGGCGTTGGTGGTGGTGCTGCGCGACCTGGTGATCATCGGTGGCGCGGCAACCTATCGGCTGATGTTCCGCGACATCGAGATTTCTCCCACCTTCGTCAGCAAGACCAACACGGCCATACAGGTCGTGCTGCCCATTCTGGTGCTGGTCACGCTGCTCGATGTTCCGTCGCTGTCGACGCCGGTGGCTGCCATCGTGGATCCGTGGCTGTTTGGCGTCGCCGGGGCGTTCGCGGTCTGGTCGGGCCTCGACTATGTGATCAGCTGGAGTCGGCGGGCCATCGATCGCACCCACGAGCAGGGGGCGCCATGACCGGCGGGCCGGCACAGGCATCGGCGCCCAGGCGACAGCTCGCGCTGCCCTTTCCGCTGCGCCCCCGAAGCCGCTTTGAGCATTACGTGGTGGGTGCCAACTCCGCCCCGGTGGAACGCCTGCGAGCGCAAGCGACCAGGTTCGAGTGCCTGTGGCTGTTTGGTTCGCCAGGCGTCGGCAAGACGCATCTGCTGCAGGCGGCCTGCCACGCGGTCGCCGACGGCGCCTACCTGCCGGCGCAACGCATCCCGCCGGAGCAGGCGTCGCTGCATCGCTATGCCCGTTTCCAGGCCGTGTTGGTGGACGACGTGGAGGCTTGGCTGGGCCATGTGGCCGCCGAACGCGAGCTGTACGGCATCTACAACGATCTCGCCCGGGCGCGGGCGCGGCTGGTGTGTACCGCCTCCTGCTCTCCCCGCGAGTGCGAATTCGCCTTGCGCGACCTCGCCTCGCGGCTTTGCGCCGCCGAGTGCTATGAACTTGCGCGGCTTTCCGACGAAGACAAGCTGCCGCTCCTCATCAACGCCGCCCAGGATCGGGGCCTGCGACTGTCGGGAGATGTCGTGCGCTACCTGCTGAGTCGGGTCAGTCGCGATCAGAAGACGTTGCTCGACACCCTGAGCCGACTCGACCATGCCTCCCTGTCACGGAAGCGAGGCATCACGGTGCCGTTCGTGAAGGAGGTGTTGGGGCTGTGAAGGCAAATTCCGATGCGCCTCCCCTGCGCTGTGTGGTGGTGACGGGAGGCGGTAGCGCCGGTCACACCGTGCCCACCTTGCCGGTGATGGAGCGCCTGCTAAAGCAGGGCTGCGAGGTGCATTTCGTCGGCTCCCATTCGGGGTTGGAGGAGCGCCTGGTGGCGCCGCTCGGCGTCATCTACCACGGCGTCAGCACCGGCAAGCTGCGGCGCTATTTCTCCCCTGCCAACTTGACGGATCTGGCGCGCATCCCGCTTGGCGTGATGCAGGCATGGTTTCTTCTGGGGCGAATCCGGCCGCAGGTGGTGTTCTCCAAGGGCGGCTTCGTGTCGTTCGCGGCGTCGGTGGCCGGCTGGCTGCGTCGAGTGCCCTTGGTGACGCACGAATCCGACCTGACGCCTGGTCTTGCCAACCGTCTCGTGGCGCCGCTGGCACAGACGATCTGCGTCAACTTCGACGAAACCGCGAGCGCCCTTGCGCGCACGGTCGCCACCGGAACGCCGCTGAGGGACGCACTCGCCAATGGCGACGCGGACCGGGGGAGGTCCTTGCTTGGAATCACGAGCGACAGATCGATAATGCTGGTGGTGGGCGGCAGTCTCGGCGCCACGGCGCTCAATGACGTGCTGCGCGAGAGCCTCGATGCCTTGCTCCGGCGCTACGTCGTGGTGCATGTGTGCGGACCGGGGCGTCTCGATCCGACCCTCGACGGGCGCGAGGGCTACGTACAGCGCGAATACATCGACGAGGGCTGGGGCGATGTCATCGCCGCGGCGGATTTCGTGGTTTCCCGCGCCGGCGCCAATGCGCTCTATGAGTGGCTGGCGCTTGGGAAGCCGCACCTGCTGGTGCCGCTGCCGCGCAGTGCGAGCAGGGGCGACCAGATCGAGAATGCCGAATATGCCCGCGCACGCGGATTCAGCCTCGTGGTGGCGCAGGAACAACTGACCTCGGCCAGCCTGCTGGATGGCGTTGCGGAGCTCGCGGACTCACTGCCCCAATGGCGGCAGCGACTCGCCGGCTTTGCCCGCCGCGACAGCGTGGGGCTGATCGTGCGGGAGATGGAACGGGCGGCGGCTGCGCGACCGTCGAAGTGCGCCGGGGCATCCCGGGGGAAACTCTCCGCGCGCCCATAGCGGCGACCAAGGAACTCGAGGAGAAGCATGTACCGAGTCAGGACCTTCAATCAGATCGCCGCCAAGGGCTTGGCGAACTTCCCGAACGACGGTTTCGAGGTGGGGCCGGACACGAACTCCCCGCACGCCATCTTGCTGCGCAGCCATCGGCTGGCGGAGGGCGACATCGGCGCGGAGCTTCGCGCGGTGGCCCGCGCCGGGGCGGGCACCAACAACGTGCCGGTGGAGGCCTGCACGCAGCGGGGGGTGGTGGTGTTCAACACTCCCGGCGCCAATGCCAATTCCGTGAAGGAAATGGTGCTTGCGGCGCTGCTCCTATCCGCCCGTGACGTGCTTGGCGGCATGTCGTATGTGGCGTCGCTGGGAGATGTTGCGGACGAAGCCGAACTTCACGCGCTGGTGGAAGCCGAGAAGAGGCGCTTCCGCGGCCACGAAGTCGTTGGGCGCACCCTCGGCATCGTTGGCCTCGGCGCCATCGGCTCGCTGGTGGCGCGCGCGGCACTCGATCTCGGCATGAACGTGCTGGGCTACGACCCGGCGCTGTCGGTGGACGCAGCCTGGCGCCTGCCGAGTGCCGTCCGGCGCATGGACACCGCCGCCGCCCTCTTCGCCCGATCCGATTGCGTGACGCTGCACGCGCCGGTGCTGCCGGACACGCGGGGCCTGATCGACGCCGAGGCGCTGAAGGAGTTTCGTCACGGCGCGGTGCTGCTGAACTTTGCCCGGCAGGAGCTGGTGGACGAGAACGCGGTTCTAGGGGCACTTGACCAAGGTCGCCTGCGCGCCTATTTCGGCGATTTCCCAAGCGTTGCCTTGCGCGGCGCGGCCAATGTCCACGTCACTCCCCACCTGGGCGCCAGCACCACCGAAGCGGAGGAAAACTGCGCCGTGATGGCCGTGAACCAGCTGCGCGACTTCCTGCTCTACGGCAACATCGTCAACTCGGTCAACTTCCCCCAGGTGGCGCTGGATCCGGCCGGCGGCCGCCGCATCGGCATCGCCAACGTCAACCACCCCGGAATGCTGGGCCAACTCACCTCGGTGCTGGCAGACGCCAACATCAACGTCATCGACATGATCAACAAGAGCCGTGACGACGTGGCCTACAACCTCATAGACCTCGACACCCCCCCAGACGAAACCCTGATCGCCCGCCTCGAAGGCATCGAGGATGTGCTGAACGTGCGCGTGTTCGACCCGGTGGAGCAGAGGGTGCCCTGAGGGAGCGAGTTGGGGCGTCCCCCTACCGAAGAAAGGCTGGGAGTTGCGCCGCAGGACGGCGCCGTCATCGCCGGAACGGGTTGGGGCGGCGTCTTTGGCGCTCGCGGAACCGTGTCGGGGAGAGGAGTTGAAGCATCTCCGCGTCGGCAGGGGCGGCTTCGCCGACGATCTGGCTGGCGATGCATTCGGCGGCGAAGGGTGCTGTGACGGTTCCGTGGGAGCCGTGCCCCAGGCTGAACCAAACGCCTTCTTCGTCGGTGTCGGGGCCGACGATGGGGAGGCGATCGGAGGTGACTGCGCGGATGCCGCGGAAGCTGGCGATTGCCGGGCCGGGCGGCGCCTCGATCCAGTCGGACAGGCGCCGGGCGTTGGCGCGTTCGGCACCGCCATCCGGCCATGGGCGGTATTCGTAGGTTGCGCCAACCCACAGCTTGCATGGAAGTACGCCTCCGGCGACGGGGGACATGCCCGAACTTCCCTGCGCGTCAGCGGTCGAGGAAGCTTCCCCGGCTGAAGGCTCCCTGGCGTCTGGCACCAACGACCCTCTGCCCACGAGCGGCACCGCTGGCACGTGGGGGACGTGGAAGAGGTCCATCTGGCCGCCTATTCCGGTCAGTTCGAGATAGTGGAACGGCACTGGGTCCGCGCCCGTGGCAAGCACGGTCGGGGCGTCGTTGTCTGCCTCGTCGAGAAGCTGGATTCGAGGATCGTCAAGCAGACTGCGGACACATGCATCACCGTGTACGGTCAAGGCCGTCGGCGAATGCAGCGCCACATCCGGCATCGCGATACCGGCAACTTCCGACGCCTCCCCGACCCTCAGTAGCTGCACCCAATCTTCCGGCATGGCAGCAGCCACCCGCCGCAGCCGGTCCGCGTTCGCATTGGCACCTGCCACTTGCAGCACGCCGGTCGCGCGAGTTCCGGGCAGCGTCTTCAACCGCTCGGACGAATACGCAAACGCCTGCGCCCGCAGTCGCGCCTCCGGCGAGGCATCCGCCAGCAGCCGCCCGTGCAGCACAGCGGCGGGAACGGCAGATGCGCCGGCGGCGACGCCGACGGTATCCACCAGCGTCACCTCGACGCCTTTCTCCGCCAGCGCCCGGGCAGCGCACGCACCGGCTAGACCTGCACCGAGAACATTGGCGCGCTTGGGGGCCGCAAACCCAACACCCCCGCCCCGGAGCGCCGCGGCGGTGGAGTGCCGCTTGTGCGGACGCTGGTCCACCCGCCGCGTCTCGAATCCCGCCGCTTCGAGGTCGCGCCGCACCTGACCCACGGCGGTGAAGGTAGTGACTGTTGCGCCAGCCGCCGAGCAGGCGGCCATGTTGCGGAACAGTTCCGCTTCCCACATGGCAGGATTGCGGCTCGGCGCGAACCCATCGAGATACCAAGCGTCCACGCCGCGTCGTTGCTGGCGCGCGAAATCTTCGAGCCCCCTGCCCACGTCGCCATGCCAGACGGAGAGCACGATTCGTCCACCGGCAAAGTGCCGTCGATGCCAACCCGCCAACGCCGGGGGCCAGACATTCAGCAGATCCTCGGCGATGGGGAAGTCATGCCGCCATCCCGACAGCCCGCGCACCGCATCTTCTCGGTGCAGAGGATGGCGCTCGAAGGAAACGAAATGCAGGCTGCGCGCTCGTGCATGCGTCGTCGTGACGAGGAAGTTGAGCCCGCTGCCGAACCCGAGTTCCGCGACGGTGAACCGCTCCGCCGCGCGTGCGCGGGCCTCGATGTCCGCCGGGGCGAGAAATACCCGCAGCGTCTCCGCTGGCCCATCCGCATCGAAGTAGATGTCCCCGAATGCCGGCGAAACCGGCCGCCCGCCATCGAATTCGACGACGGCGGCCTGCACGGTGAGAGCGTTCGGCTCGGACGCAGTCGGCCGGACGCTTGCCATGCGGCTAGCCGGCCGGCGTGCCGACTTCTACCCCTCGACTCGGCTCCTGAAGCCACTCGCTCCAAGAGCCCGGATACAGCGCCGGTTCCTTGTGCCCGGCGAGGATCATGGCGAGGATGTTGTGGGTGGCGGTGACGCCGGAGCCGCAATAGCTGACGACATCGGCACCGGCGAGGGATGCGAAGCGGTCGCCGTCGCGAAGGAACCTGCCGCGGTCGTCGAGGTTGTTCGAGCAGGGCAGCGAAAGGGCGCCGGGAATGTGGCCGGCCACGGGATCTATGGGTTCCTCGATGCCGGCGTAGCGCTCGGCGGCGCGGGCGTCGATGAGCGTGAGCTTCGGGTTGGCGACGATGGCGTCGGCACTGACCACCCGCGTCAGCGGCGCACCGGCGGCGAACTCCGTTGCCAGTGGCTGCGGCGCCGTGGAAGTCAACCCACCGCCATGCTCCTGCCAAGCCGCCAGGCCGCCATCAAGCACGGCTGCCTTGGCGTGGCCCAACCACCGCGCCAGCCACCAGAACCGGCAGGCGAACATGCCGCCGGCGTCGTCGTAGGCGATGAGCTGCGATTCTGCTGTCACGCCCCAGGCGCGGAATCGGGCCACCAGCAGGTCCCGTTCCGGCAGCGGATGCCGGCCTCGAACCCCGGGCGGCGCCGCGAGATATCGGTCGAGGTCGGCGAATCGGGCACCGGGAATATGTCCGGCTGCATAGGCGGCGCCGCCGTACTCCGGGTCCGCAAGCGAGTGGCGGCAGTCGAAGCAGATCCAGTCCGGATCGCCAACATGCGCCGCCAGCGCTGCCGCATCGATGAGAGTGCCTGACATGCCGCGATCTTACCGTTAGAAGGCCGGCAGTGCCGCTTCGCGGCGCTTAAGGCAGTTTTCGCCAAGGGCGTGTTAACACAAGTCAGCGGATGAGAGAGCTTCGACGATCAGGGCGACCTGGCTGTCGCTGTCCTGACGAGGGATGTATAAGGGAGCCTTCGGTCGGTCGTAGAGGGCAAGTTGGGTCAAGACTTCGATGAGGGACCAACGGGGGACGAGCCATACGCAGGACTGGTGAGAAGTCCGCTGGACGAGATCTTGGCGATACGGACTCTTCTGGCGGATGTGTACAAGGACGCAGGCGACGGTCGGACGTTGGTGCGCGAGCTTGTTCAGAACGCGGACGACGCGAGCGCGAGCCGGCTAGCCCGACTTCGACAACTCAGGGTGTTTCCAGGCTGATTCGGCGTGATATCGACGGATGTTGCGTTGCAAGTGCCTGTTTTCGTTGACCGGCGATTCGTGGAACGGGCTGTAGTGCCGACCTTGGTCCTTGACGGGGCCGCGCGTTCGGGCAGGCTGTCGGACCATGTTCGTGCGCGCCAGGAGACGCTTCAAGGACGGCAAGGAGCACCGCTACTGGAGCGTCGTGGAGAACTGCCGCAACCCCGACGGCCGGGCGGTGCAGCGCCAAGTGCTGTATCTGGGCGAGATCGACGACAGCCAGCGGGCGGCGTGGTGCCGGTCGATCGAGATTCCGTGCGGCGCGTCGGGTTCCAGGCCGGTGGCGCTGTTCCCGGCGGACCGGGAGGCGCCGGAGCTGGACTGCGAGGTGGTGCGCATCGAACTCGGAGGTCTGCGGCTGCGGCGGGCGCGGCAGTGGGGGGCGTGCTGGCTGGCGCTGGTGCTCTGGGAGCGCCTGGAGCTGGACCGGTTCTGGCGCCCGCGGCTGCCGCCGAGCCGGCAGGGCACGCGCTGGCTGGACGTGCTGAAGACGCTGGCGTGCTGCCAGCTGATCGATCCGGGCAGCGAGTGGCGGCTGCACCGGCACTGGCACGAGCACAGCGCCATGGGGGATCTGCTGGGCCGGCCGGCGCAGGTGGTGGGCGGCCACACGCTGTGCCGCTGCCTGGACAGGCTGCTGGTCCACAAGCGCGCGTTCTTCTCGTTCCTGCGGGAGCGCTGGGAGACGCTGTTCGACGCCCGCTTCGACGTCCTGCTCCACGACCTGACGTCCACCTGCTTCGAGAGCGACCCGCCGTTCGACGACAAGCGCCGGTTCGGCTGCAGCCGCGACAAGCGCCCGGACTGCGTGCAGGCGGTGATCGCGCTGGTCGTCACCCCGCAGGGCTTTCCGCTGGCCTGCGAGGTGATGCCGGGCAACACCAGCGACAAGACCACGCTGGCGGACTTCCTGGAGAGGATCGAAGACCAGCACGGCCGGTCCGACCGGGTCTGGATCATGGACCGGGGGATCCCGACCGAGGAGGCGTTGGCGGCGATGCGGGCCGGCGATCCCCCGGTGCGCCATCTGGTCGGCACGCCCAAGGGCCGTCTGACGCGGCTGGAGAAGTCGTTCGCGGGGCTGCCCCGGCGCGAGGTCCGCGAGTCCGTCGAGGTGAAGCCTCTGGCCGAGGACGGCGAACCGTACATCCTGGCCCAGAGCCGGGCGCGCATCGCCAAGGAGCGCGGCATGCGGCGGCGGCGCCTGAAGAAGCTCTGGCGGCGTCTGCACGAGCTGCGCGGGCAGTCGTTGAAGCGCGACGAGCTGCCGCTCGGGCTCGGCGCCGCGAAGAAGGAGGCGGGGCGCGCGTGCCATCTGGTCGAGATCCGCCTGCCTGCGGCGGACGAGTCCGTGACCCCGGAGACCTTCGCCTTCGCGCTGCGCCGCGACCGGCTGCGCCGCGACCGGCTGCGCCGGGCGAGACGCCGCGAGGGGCGCTATCTGCTGCGCTCCAATCTCACCGGCGAGGACCCCGCCACGCTGTGGCGGTACCACACGCGGCTCACCGAGATCGAGCAGGCCTTCAAGGAACTCAGGCACGACCTCGCCGTCCGTCCGGTCTTCCACCAGCGCGAGGACCGGATCGAGGCGCACATCTTCGTCGCCTTCGTCGCCCACTGCCTGCACGTCACCCTGAAGAACCTGGCGCGGCCGCGCGCGCCGGGCCTTGCGCCCAGCGCCATTCTCGAGAAGTGCTCCACCATGCAGATGGTGGATGTCCATCTGCCGACCACCGACGGGCGGCACCTCGTGCTGCCCCGCCGTACCGACCCGACCCGCGATCAGCCACTGCTGCTTCATCAACTCGGTCTGGAACTGCCGGAACAGCCGCCCCCTCGAATCTCCGCCTGACCCGCCGCCCGCGCCAACCGCCCGGCACCTTGTAGTGCCGACCTTTCGTGCCCGTGGACAATGAATCAACGACTTACACGCGTGAAACGGTTGAGTTGTCGAAGTCGGGCTAATGTTGGCTGTGCTGGATCGAAGATACACCGAAGCCCGGAACAGTCTCTTGCATGGACCTGCACTTCTGGTCGCAAATGACGGCGCGTTCTCGTCGCGGGACCACGCTGGAATCCACCGGGCGATCGGTGGCTCGAAGGAAGAGGATCCGGAGAAGATCGGGACCTTCGGCATTGGGCTGAAGAGCGCTTTTCACATCTGCGAGGCCTTTGTCTACTTGGGTGCCCGGAATGGCGAACTGACTTGTGGTGTGCTGAATCCATGGGCGGGGACGGGGGGTGGCCGGAGTGATCCCGTACATGCGGATTGGGATAGCGCGGCCCACGACCAAGAGGGACTGCTGGTTGCTGCGGCATCGCTTCTGGGCGAGCGGCTCGATGATTTCCTGCTCCTTTGGATTCCGCTACGCATTGCGCGGCATTTGGACCGGTCCAGCGAGGGAACCTACGGCTTGGGCCGACGTTGCCCGTCTTCCGAGGAGGTGGCTCAGTGGTTCGCGCGTCGGGACGCTTCGGCCATGTTGCTCGCCCAGTGCGGCACGCTTGGAACGATCGGCGCGGTGCGAGCGCTTTCGGCGGATGACCTGTCGGCTGGACGCACACGGAATCTCTCTCGGACGGTGCGATCGGCGGCAGGGCATTGGCTCGGTCGCCGTGTGAGTGACGAAGGGTGGGGCATACGGGATCTCGGTGGCGAGATTGATGGCGGCGAGGCTGCATGGACCGTCGCCGGAGCGGAGTCTTTTGGGCATTCCGAGCTGCGCGCACTGCGGTCGAGCCCCGACTGGCCAACTCTGCGGCTGCACTCCGGACAGATGGACGGGTGAAGTCGACGACGGTCAGCGGCTTGGTGACGCGGTAGCGGAAGACGGTCCAGCCGCGTGCCGGGGGAGGTCCGGGGACGAACCCGCTCGCGTAGGATCCGTGAAGGGCGACGGCCTCGAGGAGAGCGGTCACCGGATCGGCGGCGAGGTAGCGTAGGGCGAAGCTACCGGTACCCTCGTTGAATCGATTCCGGGAGGTGGCGGAAGGAACGTGGTGCGGCACCGCAACCGGGGATGGCGCCGCGCCGAACCAGGGATCCGTGCGAGTGAGTGTCCGCGGGGTCAGGAGAACGCACCGTCCTCGATCGAAGAGAGGAACGCGGCGAGAAAGGCTCGCTGGTCGTCCGTGCCGTCAATGAGGCTCTGCGGACAGAGACCGCCGAATGAAGGATTGGGCGTGGTGAGCCAGGCGGCGGCGATCTCCGCCGGGTCGCCCGGTTCGGCGCCGGCTGCGGCTATCGCGACCTCGAAGTCGTCGATGTGTTCGGCGCTGACGTACGGTGAGTCATGCCCGGCGGGCGACTGGTGTGCCGGCACCACGCCGAAAAGGACGCGTATGCGTTCAACGAGCTGCTCGGCGTTAGGAGTGCCGTCCATATGGGCGGAGCATAGCAGAACCGCGGAAGGTGCCGGCGGGGACCGGGACGTTGAGCGCGGCGAACCGCGTGACGTCGTGTGGGAACTGGAGCATCGTGCCGGGCCGGTACCTGCGTACTTGCGGCTAGCGTGTGCCCATGTGGTGTTGCGTCGTGGGGCCGGAGCGCCTGAGCGCCTGACGTCCTGACGTCGGCGTTGGTGAGCGAGTTTGCGGATCGGCGGGCGGGCGCAACGGTTGGTCGACAGGTGCTCGGGATTCGGGTTTGGCGCGACCGCGCGACGACCGTTGTCGAGGTGCCGGTGCCGGGACGGGGCGTTCGGAACGCTCCCCGCTGTCACTAACTTTCGCGAAGCCGAAATAGTGACGGAAAGCGAGGACTTGGCCGTGGAGGCACCGGGCTTGGTCTTGGGCGAGGATATCCAGCGACTCACAGTCGTGGGCAATGGCAAGCACGGCAGTGCCTCGCAAGGGTGCCGGGCCCTGGTCAAGCTGAAGTCATCGGCGAACCCCGTCCCATTGAAAAGGCCGGGCGACGGGGTGCATCGCTTGCCATCTCGCTGGCGTTGTCGAACTGCCGAGATGGAGTCTTCCTCATCGACGAAGCCGAAAACGGCATCCATCACTCGATCCAGGCAGACCTGTGGCGCCTGATCTTCTGCGCCGCAGAACAGGCCAACGTCCAAGTCGTTGCGGCAACCCGCAGTTTGGACTGCATGGCCGGCTTCACCACCGCCGCAGTCGAGTCGGAAGCAGAGGGGATCTGCTATCGCCTCGAGGACATTGAGGGTCAACTCCACGCCGTTCGCTATCCGGGGGAAGACCTGGAGGTCGCTGTCCGGCAGAGAATCGAGGTCCGCTGACCGTGAAGTTCGATATCAGGCCGAAGGATGGGTTCGAAAGCCTACGGCAGTCCATTCGCAGCGAGGTCAAATGCCTCTGGACGACTCGCCCTCGGGATACCGGCCGATGCGAACGACAGCCTGGCGTCTCGTTGGCCGTCCATTGCCACACCGCTGAAGGAGTCGGAATGCGAGCTTCCTGACAACCCCCGCGGGCCTCGGAACCTGCAAGTTGGCGTGTGGCTGATGCCAGGCAACCAGCACCCAGGCGAGCTTGAGGACTTCGTGGCTGACTTGGTGCCTCCCGCCGACAGGATTTGGCCGCGGGCGGAAGAGCTATATATCGACGACATTCCATGTGAGGACCGCTTGTTCCCGCAGCAGAAGACCACACGTGCGCAAGTTCATGCGTGGCTTGCCACCCGCCCGAAGCCCCGCCCAATGGGGCTCGGGATTGCGTCAGGCGACTTCATCACGACACGCCTAACGCGACGGCATTCGTTGCATGGGTACGCAACCTTTTCGATCTGTCCGCGAAGTGATCGGGCCCCGGCGAAATCCATGGAGGTAACCGCGCTGCCTTTGGTAGGGGACGGCGAATTGCACTCTCTTCGCGGCGCCGGGAAGACGGACGCAGCTCACTGCGGCGCCGCCGGTTCCACCAGCAGCCACATGGCGATGATGCCGGCTACGAAGGCGACGAACAGGAGGCCCATGCCGAGGATCAGGGCGACGGTGAGGGCTCGGCTGCGAGACCCCCTGGGCGCCTGAGGCAGCGGGGGAGGTGCTGTTTGCGCGGGTTGGGTCGCCTCGCTGCCGTCGTCGTTCAATGTGCGTCCTCGCACGTTCGTCCACTTGGCGGGTATTCTGGCGCATCCCGACCATCGGAGCATCCCGTTGAGCATCGAAGTTCGTGATCCACGCTTTCTTGACGTCGTTCCCGAAGACCTTGCCCTCGATACCCTGGGCGAGGGCTTTGCCTTCACCGAAGGGCCCATCTGGCACCCCACCGAACACCACCTGACGTTCAGCGACATTCCAAACAGCCGGATGCATCGCTGGAGCGCCGAGGGCGGCGTGACGGTGTTTCGCGATCCGAGCAACATGACCAACGGCAACACCTATGACCATTCCGGACGCATCCTGTCGTGCGAACACGCCACCTCTCGCGTCACTCGCACCGAGGCGGACGGCAGCGTGGTGGTCATGGCGAGCCACTACGAGGGCAAGGAGCTGAACAGCCCGAACGACATCGTGGTGCGGCGGGACGGCAGCATCTGGTTCACCGACCCCACCTTCGGGAGGCTCGGCGGCACGGGCGTGGTGCGCGACCTCGAACTTGACCATGTGGGCATCTATCGTCTCGATCCCGACTCGCGTGAACTCACCTTGCTCGCCAGCGACTTCGGTCAACCCAACGGCCTCGCCTTCACGCAGGACCACGAGGGCCTCTATGTCGCCGACACGCCGAACCGGCACATCCGCCGCTTCGCCATCAACGACGACGGCAGCCTGTCCGGCGGCGAGGTTTTCGCCGAATCCACCGGCGCGGGCGCGGGCGCTCCCGACGGCCTGAAGCTCGACAGCCAAGGCCACGTCTTCTGCGCCGGCCCAGGCGGCGTTCACGTCTATCACCCCGACGGCACTTGCCTCGGCGTGATCCAGACCCCCGCCTTCTGCGCGAACTTCACCTGGGGAGAAGACGACTACCTCACGTTCTTCCTCACCTCCTCCACCTGCCTCTACCGAACCCGGCTGAAGGTGCCGGGGATTGCCCTGTTCTGACGCCTTGCCCTGCTGGAGGGGACTGGAATGGGCATCTTCTACGTCGCCGCCAAGGTTCGGAACTGGCAGAACCGATTTCTTCCGCCGTATCGGCAGGGAAGGGAGGTCGCCTGCGACATGCTGGTGGATTCGGGCGCCGCCGAGCTCGCGCTCCCGGCGGAATTGATCGAAGCCCTCAAGCTGGAGGAACTTGGCAACGTGCGCGTGTTCACCGCAGATGGTGGCCAGCATGAGTATCGGGTGCTCGGCATCGTCGAACTGGAGGTGCAGGGGCGGCTTTGCCAGGTTCGCGTGATCGAACTGCCGCGTGGCGCCGAGCCCTTGCTCGGCGCCGTGCCGCTCGAGGAAATGGACTGGCACATCGACCCGTCGCAGAAAAGGCTCGTGCCGAACCCGCGATCGCCAGACCGTCCGCTGCTGCCGCTTTGCTGACCTGTATCAGCCGATCAGGTGACGAGCCATTCCGTTCGGCGGCACTTGAACGTTGCGATCGACGCCTACGACAGCACCATCCGGCAGTTCATTCAGGGCTATGAGGAAGGGATTGCGCGGGCGGCCGAGGTGGTGGCGAACGCAAGGCCGGAGCGGGTGCTTGATCTTGGCGCCGGGACCGGGGCTCTGGCGGCGGCGATCTTGGCCCATGCGGACGTGGGCGAGGTGCTTGCGATTGATGTCGATGCGGAGATGCTGGCGCAGGCGCGTGTGCGGCTAGGCACGTTTGGCGAGCGTGCCGTGTTCCTCGAGCGATCGTTCGACGATGCCCTGCCGCAGTGTGACGCGGTAGCCGCTTCGCTGGCACTGCACCATGTGCCGACAATGGCGCGCAAGCGAGAGCTGTATGCGGGCATTCACGCCGCGCTGGTGCCGGGAGGCGTGTTCGCGAATGCCGATGTGACCATGCCGGCAGAGCCGGACTTGCAGGAAGCCGCCTATGACCGCTGGGCGGGGCACTTGGCGGCTAGCGGCATTGACAGGCATCGAGCGCGAGAGCATTTCGCCGAGTGGGCGGACGAGGACACCTATTTCCCCATGGGCGAGGAACTGTCGGCGATGCGCGGGGCTGGCTTCGAGGCCGAGTGCGTTTGGCAGGAGTTGCCCTTCTGCCTGCTGGTGGGACGCAAGGCAGCCTGACAGGGGGGACGCCTGCGTCGCCCCTACGGAGGCGCCGGTGCTGAGTGATGGTGTGTCGGGACGGCTCTGGGGGAAGGGCATTCTGCCCCCAGGGCCGCGAGGCGCATCTACGAAATGGCGCAGGCTGTCTGAAATCAAGCGCTCCCCCGGTGTCCTTCGAGGACGTGGCGGGCCTGCGCGCCTGGCGGTGCGTGCGAGGGCAGAATGCCCCTCGCCCCCGGGGACCCGCGCTTCCGTAGAGGCCCGTCGCCTGCGGTCAGATCCCCAGAACCGCCCGATTCGCCGCTTCGTCCATTCCCGATGAAGCGAAGTCGTCGAAGGCCTTGTCGGTGACGCGGATGATGTGGTCACGGATGAACTCGGCCCCCTCTCTGGCGCCGTCCTCCTGGTGCTTCAGGCAGCATTCCCATTCGAGCACCGCCCAGCCGTCGAAGTCGTGGGCGGCGAACTTGGAGAAGATGGAGCGGAAGTCGATCTGGCCGTCGCCGAGGCTGCGGAAGCGGCCGGGGCGGTCCACCCAATCCTGGTAGCCGCCATAGACGCCGGCACGGCCTGACGGATTGAACTCCGCATCCTTGACGTGGAACATCTTGATGCGGTCGTGGTAGTGGTCGATGAAGGCCAGATAGTCGAGCTGCTGCAGGATGAAGTGGCTGGGGTCGTAGAGGATGTGCGCCCGGGGGTGGTCGTCCACTTCGGCCAGGAAGCGTTCGAAGGTGACGCCGTCGTGCAGGTCTTCGCCGGGGTGAATCTCGTAGCAGCAATCGACGCCAGCGTCCTCGAAGGCGTTCAGGATCGGCCGCCAGCGTCGCGCAAGCTCCTCAAAGCCCACATCCACGAGCCCCGGCGGTCGCTGCGGCCACGGATACAGCATCGGCCAGAGTAGGGCGCCGGAGAACGTGACGTGGGCGGTGAGGCCGAGGTTCTGGCTCGCCCTGGCCGCCAGCTTCACCTGCTCGATGGCCCAGGTGGTGCGGGCGGCGGGGTTGTTGTGCAGCCGCTCCGGGGCGAAGCCGTCGAACAGGCGGTCGTAGGCCGGGTGTACGGCCACGAGCTGGCCTTCGAGATGGGTGGAAAGCTCGGTGATCTCGACGCCGCACTCGGCCACCCGGCCATTGAGGTCGTCGCAATAGTCCTTGCTTTGCGCGGCCTTGGCGACGTCGATGAAGGCTGGATTGCCGATGGGCACCTGAATGCCCTTGAAGCCGAGGTTGGCAGCCCAGCGCGCCATGGCCTCGATGTTGTCGAACGGGTCTTCGTCGGCCATGAACTGGGCGAGGAAGATTGCCGGACCCTTGAGCGTCTTCATGTTCGTCTCCTTCGCGGCCCGCTTCGGCCCGCGTGGGTGTCACGATTCGGGGAAATCCAGCCACTGCGCTCCGGCACGGGAGCTCGCCACCACGGTTTCGATGAACGCCATGCCTCGCACGCCGTCGGCGATGGTGGGGAAGTCGAGGTTCTCGGGGCTCGGGGCTCGGCCAGTGGCCCTGGCTTCCAGCGTGTCGGCGAAGTTGCGATAGAGGATGGCGAATGCCTCGAGGAATCCTTCCGGGTGGCCCGCGGGCAGCCGGGTGGCCCCGATCGCGGCATCGCCGACGCCAGGGCCGCCGGTGCGGCGCACCTCAAACGGTCGATCCGGCCAGCGGACGATGAGGGAGTTCGGCTCCATCTGCATCCATTCCAGGCCGCCGGTTTCGCCATACACGCGCAGGCGCAGGCCGTTTTCCTCGCCGACCGCGATCTGGCTGGCGAAGAGCACGCCCTTGGCGCCGCCCTCGAAGCGAAGCAGCACGTTGCCGTCGTCTTCGAGCCGGCGGCCCGGGACGAAGGTGGTGAGATCGGCGCAAAGGGATTCGATGCGAAGCCCCGTGACGTATTCGGCGAGATTCTCGCCGTGGGTGCCGATGTCGCCCATGCAGCCGGCGGCGCCGGAACGGGCGGGGTCGGTGCGCCATTCAGCCTGCTTGTTGCCTGCCTGCTCTTCGGGGCTGGCGAGCCAGCCTTGGATGTACTCCACCACCACGCGGCGCACGGCCCCGAATGCGCCGGAGCGCACCAGATGCCGGGCTTCCTTCACCATCGGATAGCCCGTGTAGTTGTGGGTGAGGCCGAAGATCAGGCCGGCTTCCTCGGCGAGACCCGCGAGTTCCCTCGCCTCGGCCAGGTCGAAGGTGGCCGGCTTGTCGGACATGACGTGGAAGCCGGTTTCGAGGGCTTCCCTGGCGATCGGAAAGTGGGTGTGGTTGGGGGTCGCGATCACCACGAAATCCATGCGCTCCGCCGCGGGTCGTGCCGATTCGCTGTGGAACATCTCGGAGGCGGTGCCATAGCTGCGTTCCGGCGGCAGCCCATAGAGGGCGGCCCCGGCTTGCCGCGACCGCTCCGGATCGCTGGAGAAGGCCCCGCAGGCAAGTTCGATGCGCCCGTCGAGCTGCGCCGCCATGCGATGCACCGCGCCGATAAACGCCCCCTCGCCGCCCCCGACAAGCCCCATCCGCAATTTCGCCACCTGCCTTGATCCCTTCAAGCGCTCAGGGAAGATTGAACGGGAGAACATGGCATCGGGTCAACCGCCGCCTTCCCATCGCCTCTCCGCGGCGGAGTCGTCTCCCTGTCACTCCCGCCTCTTAGGGGAGTCGAAGATAGGGGAGTCGAAGATAGGGGAGTCGAAGATAGGGGAGTCGAAGAAGCCGTCCTCGGCTTCGGGGGGGGGGCAAGCAAGCCCCCACCCCCGATCAAGCCCACCCCCACCCCAGAGCGATAGAATCCCGCCCTCCAACACCAACCGGAGCTCACCATGCGCAAGCGGATCGCCATCACGTTGCCGGCAGGCCCCGTGCTCGAAGACAACATCAAAGTGGTGCGCTGGGCGGAAGACAACGGCTTCGACGACGCCTGGTTCAGCGACGCAATGGCGCCGGACAGCCTCACCATGGTCGCCGCCATGGCCCCCCACGCCAAGCGGATGCGTCTGGGGGTGGCGGTGACGCCGGTCTATACCCGCACGCCGGCAGTGCTGGCAGCCACCGCCAACGTTCTGGGACAGCTCCTGCCAGGCCGCTTCGCCCTGGGCCTCGGCTCCTCAAGCCAGGCGATCATGGAACGCTTCAACGGCATCCCGCTCGAAAAGCCGCTCACCCGCGTGAAGGAAACCGCCATCATCGTCCGCTCCATGCTCGCCGGGGAGAAATCCAACTTCGATCTCGCCACCCTGTCGAGCCGAGGCTACAGCCAGGCGCCACTCGACCACCCGGTGCCCATCTTCCTCGCGGCCTTGCGCCCGAAGATGATCGAGATGGCTGCCGAGCACGGCGACGGCGTGGTGTTCAACCTCTGGCCCCGCAAGGCGCTGCCGAAGATGCTCGAGCATGCGGCCATCGGCGCGGCGCGGGCGGGAAAGACGCTGGAAGACATCGAAATCCTCAACCGCTCAATGGTCTATGTCACCGACAACATCGAAGATGGCCGCGCCCGCTTCCGCCACCACTTCGCCCCCTACTACGCCAACCCCGTGTACAACGATTTCCTGAAGTGGGCCGGCTACGAGGAAGAGGCGCAGAACGTGCTCGACGGCTGGGCCGCCCGAGACCGCGAGAAAACCACCATGTCCCTGACCGACGAAATCGTCGATGAAGTGGCGATCATCGGCACTCCGGACCAAGTGGCCGAGCGCGTCAAGGAACAAGCCGAAGCTGGCATCGACACCACCATCGTCGCTCCGATTGGCGCCCCTCCCCCCGGGCCGGCGGAGGCCAAGGTCACCTTCCGGGCATTCACGTCAGATCGCTTCCGCTTCGACTGAGCGCCGCTGATTCGGCCCTCGGGGCGAGGGCATCGAAGCCTTCGATCGCGCCGCCAGGCGCGCAAGCCGCAACACATCCCTGGTGGCACAAGGGGAAATGCCCGGCTGGGGGCGACGCATGCGTTCTTCCCTGCATTCATCCCGCTGCACGCGCGCCTTCGGCACGCCTGGGAGGGCGTCCCGCCCTCCCTCCGAGGGCACGATTCACCAACGCGGTGCCCTGGAACGGACGGCCCTTGGAAGCGAGGGCATCCTGCCCTCGCTCCCGGGATCACAGGCAGCACGGCTTCTCGCCACAAGCTGCTAACCCGGATTATTCATGAATGCCCTACTGCGGACGACGATACACTCGCTGTGGCTGGGCAAGTACTCGCGCGTCCTCCGGACGCGTTCGCTCCGGCCCCCTCGACATGGTGCGCAGCCATGCCTTCGGGGTCCTCCGTTCCGTGCCTCCTGGCACGCGTGCGCGTCCACCCACAGCGGCGTCTCGTCGCCCTCGCTACGCGCATTCATGAATAATCCGGGCTAATCTGCGCCGACAATGCTGATCGCCATCCTCATCGGCTACCAGACCCTGCTGATCGGCATCGGGCTTTGGGCGCGCAGCCGCAGTTCGGGGCACGATGATTTCCTCATCGGCGGGCGGCGCATGGGCGGTCTTGTTGCCAGCCTCTCCTACGCCGCCGGTGCGTCTTCCGCGTGGTCGATTCTGGGCGTCACCGGCATCGCCTACGTGCAGGGGCTCTCCGCGGTCTGGCTGCTGCCGGGAACCATCACGGGGCACATCGTGGCCTGGTTCTTCATTGCGCCGCGGCTCAGGAGGCTGGCGGCGGAAAGGCGCTACGTCACCCTCACGGACTTCCTCATCGACGGGCTTGAATCACGCCAAAGGCAGGCGGCCGTCATTGTCTCCAGCGTCGCCATCCTGTTCTGCTTCTCCTTCTATGTCGCGGCGCAGTTCCAGGGCGCCGGCGCCACCTTGGCGGCATCGTTCGACATCAGCGCCCCGGCCGCAATCATCGTCGGCGCGGCGATCATCCTCGTCTATACCTGCCTCGGCGGCTTTTGGGCGGTGAGCATCACCGACGCACTCCAAGCGGTGGTGATGTTCGTCGCCGCGTTGATCCTGCCCATCGCCGTGCTGGTGGAGATCGGCGGATTCGGCCCGATCTTCGCCGTGCTCACGCCTGCGCACCTCAGCCTCACCGGCGCAAACGCCGGCTGGCTGGCGGCGGGATTCCTGCTCGGCATGGTGTCCATCGGTTTCGGGCCGCTCGGGCAGCCGCACATGCTGAACCGGATGATGGCGCTCTCGGACGAGGGCGCCCTGTCGCGGGCACGCATCATCGCCCTCGGCTGGTTCGTGGTGGTGCTTGGCGGCATGTTCGTCTCCGGGCTCGCCGGCCATGCTCTGCTCGATCAGGTTCCGGAACCGGAGTCGCTGCTGTTCCAGCTTTCCGAAGCCCTGCTGCCGGCGGTGGTTGGCGCCGTGCTCACGGTGGCCGTGCTGTCGGCGGTGATGTCCACGGCAGACAGCCAGCTGCTGGTGGCCGCCGGCGTCGCCTCGCACGACCTGAAGCGTGCCAACTCCCGCATCTATGTGGTCGCCGTGGGCGTCGTGGCCGTGCTGCTGGCGCTGCTCCTGCCGGAGACCATCTTTGCCCGCGTTCTGTTCGCGTGGAACGCCTTGGGCGCCACGTTCGGCCCCTTGGTGGTGTGGCGTCTGCTGCGTCGCCCCATCAACGCCACCGCCGTGCCTATGGCGATGCTCGCCGGCTTCGCCCTCACCGTGCTGCTCCATTCGCTGCCGGACACGCCTGGAGACGTGGCCGAACGCGCCCTGCCGTTCGTGGTTGGCTGCCTGATCCTGATGCTGCCGCTCCGACGCGGTTAGAATCCGCGCCCTTGCACGGGCGACTCGAACCCCGACTTGCCCCACACCAAACGCAGTTGCACACAACTGCCACCGCGCCGCGACGGCGTGCAGACGTAAGGAACGGAACATGAAGGTTGACGGCGGAGTCGGTTGGGACTTGACCAAGGTGGGTGCCCAGGCGCGCGAACTCGAAGAGATGGGCTACAGCGGCATCCAGTCGGCGGAGACCTCGCACGACCCCTTCCTGCCGCTGGCATTCGCCGCCCAGCACACCTCGAAGGTGGATCTCATCACCGGCATCGCCGTGGCCTTCGCCCGCACGCCGATGGTGCTGGCGCAGATCGGCCATGATCTCAACGCCACCTCCGAAGGCCGCTTCGTGCTCGGCCTCGGCTCGCAGATCCGCGCCCACATCACCAAGCGCTTCAGCATGCCGTGGTCGCACCCGGCGGCGCGGATGCGGGAATTCGTCCTCGCCCTTCGCGCCATCTGGGCGAACTGGTACGACAACGAGCCCCTCGCCTTCACCGGCAAGTTCTACACCCACACCCTGATGACGCCGTTCTTCACCCCCACCAACACCGAACACGGCGCACCCCGCGTGTTCCTGGCCGCAGTCGGCCCGCGCATGACGGAGGTGGCCGGGGAAGTGGCCGACGGCATCATCGTCCACGCCTTCACCACCGAGAAATACCTGCGCGAAACCACCATTCCCGCCATCGAGCGGGGCCTCGCCAAGTCCGGTCGCACGCGGGACGACTTCGAGATTTCCTATCCCTGCTTCGTCGTCACCGGCCGCGACGAGAAGGAGCAGGCCAGCGCCACCCAAGCCACCCGCCAGCAGATCGCCTTCTACGGTTCGACCCCCGCCTACAAGCCGGTGCTCGACAGCGTGGGCGCCGGCGAGTTGCAGCCGCAGCTCAACGCCATGTCGAAGCAAGGTCTCTGGGCGGAGATGGCGGAACTCATCGACGAAGACCTCATGCACAACTTCGCCGTGGTCGCCGAACCCGACGACATCGCCAGCGGCATCAGGCAGCGCTACGGCGACATCGTGGACCGCACCTCCGCCGCCTACGCCCAGCTCGACACCGACCGCCGCCGTCGCATCGTCGAAGCCCTCACGGCCTGACCGCCATGCGCCTGCACCAGGTCAGCATGGCGGCCGGCGAAGACCTGGCCGAGACAACGCGCTTCTATCGCGAAGTGGTAGGAGCGCGCCACCTCGCCACCTTCGACCCACCAGGCCTCGCCTTCTTCGACATAGGCGGCGTCCGCCTCATGTTCGAAGGCAACTCCGCAAGCTCCGTCCTCTACCTGTGGGTGGACGACATCGACGCCGCAGTCACCGAACACGAACGCCGCGGCGCCAAGTTCGCCGCCCCACCCCACCCCATCCACAAAGACGAGGACGGCACCTTCGGCCCCGCCGGCGAAACCGAATGGATGGCCTTCTTCGAGGACCCGGCCGGGAACACCCTGGCGCTGACAACGCGACGGTAAGACGCATACACGGTCACTTGGCTCCCGCAGACCACAATCCCAATCGAGCAAGGGGGGCGGGCAAGGAGTGGTTTCTTGCCAATCTCAATTTCCTTGACGCTGTTGCCGCCATATCGATATCACGAAGATGTAACGACCGAGTTAGAGGATTGACGATGCGACGAACCAAGCTTCAGAAACGAAGGGAAGCAAGTTCGTCGTCCTGCGAATCAGCGCTCGTCAATGGTGCCCAATGCGGTCGATGCTCCCGCCAAGATACGCGTCCACCAGCAATCAAGCGGCGGCTCAACGCTCGGCGTTTGTCGCATCGCCCCTTCAAATGGAGGCGGCAACCGCCACCATGTCTGGCAATGGAAGGGCCTCGATGTCCCCGCCCAGCGAAAAGCGGTCTTGGCCGGCGTGGACGACGAAGCGGCGGGCGGGGGCCAGGTCTTCGCAAGCGCTGTGGAAGCCGCGGGAGACCCTTGGGGCGGCAAGGTCGCTCGGCCGCTCCAAGTCCACCAGCGTCGCGCTCCGCTTTCGAGCGATCTCCCGGGCAAGAGTCGTCTTGCCGACCTGGCGAGGGCCAGTCAGAGCAACGGCGGGGTTTGCATCTAGTGCACGGTCCAACACCGCCCGCAATCTTCGTTCAATCATCCATGCAGATATTACACGAAGTGTTAGATATGCAAGGTTCAGGGCGAGGATTGCATTCTCTGCACAGGCCGCAAGCATCATGACTTTCGGGCAGGAAACCTGATGGCGCGAACGCCAGACTGGCCGCGTTGATGCCCTTGTCAAGCCACCATTTCCGAAGCGTGTTCCGCCAGAGAAGAAAGGGAACCTGCGTGGAACGCAACAGCCGTATCCTCATCCGCATGCTCGCGGAACCGCAGGATCGTCGTCCCGTCCGGAAGCGACCCCGACAACCGAAGACCCGCGAAGCGACGCACCGACTCCACCTCGCACGGCAGGTCCTCCATCCCCGGATCGCTCACGTTGCAGGACGGCTGCACGCAGTGAACCCGAAGCGTCGTCTCCAGCGGGCACGGACGCCGGCCCGGGCGTCGTCTGGACAGTCACCGGTCGCGCCCCAAACGGCGTGGCAGGCAGCTACGCTGCGCTGCGCCATTGGGTTTCACCCAACAACGTCCTGCGCGGGGCCTCCTGCCGCCCGCAGGCTCCAGACCGAAGAGCATCAGCAATGGCGCATGCAACGGCGTAGCCGACGGGCGGACAGACGGAGTTGCCGATCTGGCCGATGATCTGGTAGGTTGCACCCCGGAACGACCAGCTATCCGGGAATCCTTGAAGCACCGCGCAATCCTGCACGGAAAGTCGGAAATGCCCGTTTTCGGGCGGAAACCGCGCGGCGGCGTCGCGGTCCCCTTGGACGCCATTGGGCCAGATGTGGAGTTTGTTCCACACGTTCAAGCTGGCCCGGCTGTTGAGGACACTGGTCGTCTTTCTCGGCCCGGTGAATCCGGACCGCAACGTGGGCGAGTGGCAATCGAAACCGATGTCGGACAGGCCCAGTGCGGCGCGCGCGCCCATCGTCGCTCCCCCGCGTCGAAGAAGGTCCACGCGGTGCGTTGGTTCGGGAGGAGCAAATCGGCCAGCGGCTTCGCCGTGGGAGAACCCAACGAAAAACAACCGCTTGCGAACTTGGGGAACGCCAAAGTCGTCGGCGCTCAATGTGAACGGTTGAACCAGATAGTCGGAGGACAGGGGGGGCCAGAATCGACTCGTGGACGTATTGACGAAACCTCGCTGCCAGAAGGCCGGGCACGTTCTCGGCCAGGAACGCACGCGGCCTGATGGCAAGGACCGCAGCCACGAATGCCGGCCACATGTCTCGGCTGTCGAGATTGCCGTCGCGCTTGCCGGCTATCGAGAAGGGTTGGCACGGCGGGCCACCGTGGAGGACATCCACAGCTCCTTCGTGGCGACGCCAGTCGACCGCGGTGACATCCCCAGCCGCGCCGGAAAGAACGTGCCAGTTCGGCCGGTTGGCTTGCAGGGTCTCGCTGCAGATATCGAGGACGTCGTAACTCGCGACGTGCCGGAAACCAGCGCGCTCAAATCCGAGATCCAAGCCGCCACCGCCCGAAAACAGGGACAGCGCGCGCAGTCCGTTCGATTGCCGCATTGGCATCAGGCTTGCCGGTTCGAACGCCGGAACGTTGGCTTCTCCAGGCGCGTGGGCAAGTTCGCCGTTTGTTGCGGACGCCTTGCGCCACCGGGAACGTCGCGAGACCTCCCGATACCAGTGGCGCTTCTCTTCCGAGATGTCGTAAGGCATCGGGAGAGTTTCCCGGTTTGGTCGGCACGTGTCCACCTTGACCGCAACCGCATGCAACGTACCGCCCGACAGGAGCTGCAGGCCACCTAGCAGCTTGTCGGACTTCGGACGGCGCAAGCTGGCCGAATGCCGACAGGGTGACAGGACGGCTTGGGCTGGGGCAGGAAGCGTTGCCGAAAGGCAACGGTTCTTGTGGCGCTGGGCGGGCCGAAGGGTCAGTCCCCGTCGCCACGCACGAACGCCGGCGTCTCCGCGATGGCGTAGGGGTGGATGAGGTGTTCGTCCAGGTAATGCCGGTGGATGGTCACCGGCTCCACAGCCTCGCGGTGAAGCTGTTCTTCGCCGGGATAGAGGGCGATGCTGTCGAGGCTGCGGAAGATGGGGTTGACGGGGGTTAGGCCGGTGAACTCGCAGCGGGTCTCGTGATGGAATTCCTGCACGTCGATATCGGTGATGAGTGCCCAGTGGGTGAACTCGATGGGGTGGCCCGAGGCGAGGACAAGTGGCAGCGACTGGCCGGTGGCGAGGCAACGTTCGAGCAGTTCCGACGCCACCAGCCACGGATGGGGGTCACGGTACATGCCGTGCGAGAACGCCTCGGCGTTTTCCACCAGCGCTTCGAGCGCCCGCTCGGTGATGACGGTGCAGATGCAGTAAGGCGCAGGTTCCATTCGCACTCCCGCCGTGCGTTTGCACCATAGAATGCGCCAAGACTAACGCAAGGTGCGGGCGCCAACACGTGCAATGCCGACCAGGCTGCGGCGCCTGTTGCATCGCGCCTTCCATCACCTCGCCGATTCCGGGAATGCCGCATGGCAAGCTGGCCGGCGAGCGTTGCGTGCAATTGACGCGAGACAACCGCTGTCGCCTGTTCGGCCTGCCTTCGCGGCCAGCGGTGTGCCGCGACTTTGCACCGGAGGCCGAGGTTTGCGGAACAACCTTCGAGCAGGCGATGCAGCGAATCGCTGCGTTGGAGGAAATGTCGCAGGCCCTGCAAAGTGACGCGCCTTGCGGCACCCAGGGAGAGGCGGGACGCCTTCCCTCCAGAGGGCCGACGCGCCCGGGGGTGAGAAGCCCTCGTCCAGGCGATCACGCATCGCCAAGACCGGATGCGAAGCGACCCTCTCCTTTGGAGGGAGGGCATCGGGCCGACGCCCGAAGGGCGCGCCCTACGCGCACGCAAGGGAGTTGAAAGCGCGAAGGCCTCGCGTGCCGTCCTGCGATCGGGCGCGCTTCAGGTGTCCGCAGAAGTTGCGGCAGGCGGCACGACGGAGACTTGCTCCGGCTGGCGGATGCGCAGCGGCGGTGGGGTTTCCGGGCGGTCGAGGAGGCCGAAGGTGACCATGTTCATCCAGGAGCGGTCGCGGTTCTGGATGGCGGCGGCCAGCACCAGATTGCCGCTGTCGTCGAAGCCGCGGTACTGGGGATAGTTCAGCGCGAGCACGCGCAGGGTGTCGTTGGCAGTTTCGGTGAGGCCGAGCTTCCAGCTCGATTCAACGAGAATCGCCAGCGCGTCCGGGGCAGCCGGTGTCTGGGAATAATTCTCGATGGCATAGCGGGCGCGGTTGGCCGCTGCCACGTAGGCACCTCGGCTCATGTACCAGGTAGCCACGTGGACTTCCGACTGCGCCAGAATGTTGCGCAGGTGGATCATGCGCTGGCGAGCGTCGCGGGCGTATTCGCTCGATGGGAAGAGCTTGAGGAATTCGTCGAAGTCGTTGAATGCCTTGCGCGCCGTGGTGACGTCGCGCTTCGATTCGTCGATGGCGAACAGCCGGTTCAGCACGCCCCGCGAGCGCGCCGTGGCGGCGAGGCCGCGCATGTAGTAGGCGTAGTCCACGTTCGGGTGCTGCGGATGCAGGCGGACGAAGCGATCCGCCGCGTTGCGCGCCGCTTCAATGTCCCAGGCCATGTAGTTGGCGTAGATGAGCTCAAGCTGCGCCTGCTCGGCATAGGGGCCGAACGGATAGCGCGCCTCCAGGCGTTCGAGGCGCGTGACGCTGTCCGAGAAGTTGCCGGTGCGAAGGCTGCGCTGCGCCGACTCGTAGAGCATCTGGCGGGTGGAGGTGACATCGGCTTCTTCCCCCGACCTCTCGTCGTCGCCGAACCACGCGCACCCCACAAGGAGCAGCGGCATCAACATGGCCGCCCGGCGGCTGATCTCTCTCATTCGCACATCCTGCATCGGTTCGCCCCTTCGCATGGCGTTCCACCTTCGGCGCTATTCTACGTTCGTTCTGCCCGGTTCGCGCGAAGGATCAAGTCATTGTCGGATCCACCCCACCCGCCAACGGGCAACCCCGACACCATCGCTGCGGGCCACGTGGAGATCGACTGCCTCGTGCCGCCGGACCTCGCGGGCGTTAGGTTCGACCGCGCCGCGGCGCGGTTGTTCAGCGCGATTTCGCGCTCGGAGCTGACGGCGTGGATCCGCGCCGGGCAACTCACGCTGGACGGACGCACGGTCAAGGCCAGCACGCTCGTGGGCGGCGGCGAGCGGATGCAGGGCTGCATCGAACGGCCGCCGCGGTTCGACTGGGACACGGGTCAGGCCATCGAGTTCGCCGTCGCGCACGAGGATGCGGACGTGGTGGTGGTGAACAAGCCGGCCGGCCTCGTCGTACACCCCGGCGCCGGCCAGCCGCGCGACACGCTGGTGAATGGCCTCCTGCATCACCGCCCGGAACTCGCGACCCTGCCGCGGGCCGGGCTCGTGCATCGATTGGACAAGGACACCAGCGGGTTGCTCGTGGTGGCGACAAATGCCGAGAGCCTGCTGCGACTCGGTACCGACATGCGCGCCCGGCGCATCGAGCGGCGCTATCTGGCGGTGGTGGAAGGCGTGCTGGATCAGGCCCGCACCATCGACCGGCCCATCGGCCGCCATCCGCGACAGAGAACCCGACAGGCGGTGCGCGAAGACGGGCGGCCTGCCGTCACCCATGTTTCCGTCCGAGAGAGGTTCTCCCGACATTCGCTGGTGGAAGCGCGGCTGGAGACCGGCCGCACGCACCAGATTCGCGTTCACCTTGCATCCATTGGGCATCCGTTGGTGGGCGATGGGCGCTACGGCGCGGATGGCCGGGTGCCGTTCGCAGTCGCGCCGGACCACGCCAGGCTCATTCGGACGTTTCCGAGGCAAGCCCTGCATGCGCACCGCCTCGCCTTCGCCCATCCGGGGAGCGGCGAAGCGATGCAGTTCGATGCACTGTTGCCGGGTGACATGCGGCGCCTCCTGGCCGCGCTGGGCACGGAGGCGTGATGCGGGGGAACCGGGCGGTCGTCTGGGCGAAGCCAGCAACGCCGGAAGCCTCTGCCCGCATGTCCGCGTTCACGACGACGCGCCCACTCGACTTCAGTTCGGCGCTGCAGCGGGACGATCCGGACAGCGCAAGGCACCAGCGCCAGCGATTGCAGAGGCTCGCCGGAGTTGCGGCCATCCAGTGGCTGGACCAAGTGCATGGTACAGACGTGATCCGAACATCGCTGCAAACCGCCTGCACAACCCCATCCGCCGACGCGGCCTGCACCGCCGAACCCGGCCTCGGCATTGCCATCCGCACCGCCGACTGCGCACCCCTCGTGCTGTTCGGCAAGCGCAAGGATGGGGACGCCATCGCCGCGGTGCATTGCGGCTGGCGCGGCACCGTGGCTGGCGTTGTCGAGAACGCACTTGCCGCCCTCGCGGCAGGTCCCGACCGCATCTCCGCCTGGATCGGCCCCGCCATCTGCGCCAACTGCTACGAGGTGGATGCACCGGTACGGGACCGACTTTCCGCGCAGGAACGCGACGCCGTTCTGACGCAAGGACGTGACCGCGATCACTGGTGGATGGACCTCCCCGGCCTGGTCGCGCTTCGCCTGCGCACATCGGGTGTCCGCAGCATCGCCCACGCCCGCCTCTGCACCGCCCACGACCCACGCTTCTACTCCCACCGCAAGCAGCGCGACAGTGGACGAATGGCAACAGTGGTCTGGCTGTCAGGCCACGGTTGAGGCCCCGGACAGCGCCGCAAGCAGCGTCTCGCCCCTCCGTACGCGCCAATCGGTCACGAGTAGGTCCTGGAGGCGAGGGCATCTGCCGACGCGCCGCAAGGCGCGTTCATGGCGATGGCGTCTCCACCAAAGTGGGGGCATGCCGATTCTGCCTTCGGCTACACTGCCCCGCCCACCGGCGGAGTGGCCAAGGGTCCAAGGCAAAGGTAACGATGACTGCAACCAACAGGATCTTGCCACTGGCCGCGTGGCGTGCTTGCCTTCAGACAGGTGACCGCGGGCCAGCCCGGAGTGCTCGGCCGAGACCGACGGCAATTTGGCCTGGCTTCCGCCGCTTGTCGGTTCTGGCGCTTATGCTCTGCACCGCCGCCGCGAGCGCCGCGGCTCCCGAAGTCCGACGGCTCGCAATCGCTTCCTCGCCCGGCCCAGACACCACCTACTCAGCCGGCGATCGAATCAGCGTCACCGTCCAGTTCGATGCCGCAGTGGCCGTCACAGGCACGCCCGCGCTGCAGATCGATGTCGGTGGCGCCACGCGTCGAGCGCCAATGTGGATGCATGGCGGCAGTCGCCTGCACTTTGGCTACACCGTGCGTGCTGCGGACAACGATCGCGACGGGATCGGCGTCAAGGCGGGGGCCATCATCCTCGCCGGCGGGCGCATCAGCGGGGAGGACGGCGACGCTGCCGACCTCTCCCTTGGCAGCCACACCATCGCCAATGCGGCAGAGCACCGGGTGGACGGCGCCGGCGTCTGGGCGCCAAGCATCGTGGCCGTGTCGGTCACCTCCAATCCCGGTGTGGACGGCGTGTACGGCGCCGGGGACGTGATCGAGGTCTCGGTGGAGTTTGACGAGCAGGTATCTGTCGAGGGCCTGCCAACGCTCACAGTCATGTTCGGGAACGAGCCGCGTGAGCTGCCGTATCGTGGCGGCAGCGGCAGCCTCCGACTGGCTTTCACAACGCGGGTGTGGAACGGCGACCTTGCCGACACCGGCGTCGTGCTGCCGGAGAACGGGCTCGCCGGCCCGGCCGGCATCAAAGATGCCGACGGCAACGTCGCGCAGACGGACTACCCCGCACCCGGCAGGCAGCCACGCCACCGGGTGGATGCCGTCAGCCCAAGGGTCGTTGGCATCGAGCTTGTTTCCGCACCGCCGTCGGAGGGTGTGTACCGCGAGGGCGACATGGTCTCGGTCGAGGTGCGCTTCGACGAGGAGGTGTACCTGGTGGGACCTGCCACCATGCCCATCGGCGGATTGCCACAGGTGGACGGCGCCTCCAGATCGGCGACTGCGGTGGCGAGCGGGCAGCGATCCATCCTGTTTCGCTTCAGCGTGTTGCCCCAGGACGCAACGGAAGGGGTGTACTTCGGCCGCGGACCGCTTGCGAGACCTGCTGCGCTCGCGGAGCAATGGCCGTCCATTCAGGACCGTGCCGGCAACGTGGCGAGTCCCTTGTACAGCGACGCGAATCGGTGGCATGGCGTCGCGATCGACGGATCCAGGAGCGATATGGTGCCACCGGCCGTGCATTCCGTCTCCATTGCGTCGATGCCTCGCAATGGCGTCGCCTACGGCCGGGGCGAGTTGCTCGCGATTCGGGTCCTGTTCACGGAACCACTGCAGGCGGCGTTCCGAGGGAGCTGGGCAACAATCGAACTGTCCCTCGGGACGGACGTCAAGACACTGGGCACCTGGGTTGGCAACGGGGCTGGTTCTGCGACCTTCACCCATCTGGTGACAGAAGCCGACATCGATTCCGACGGCGTTTCCCTGGCTGGCGAAATACACGTGGGAGCGGTACAGGACTCCGCGGGGAACCTCATTGAGGGCGAGTCGCTTGAGTTCACCCCCTTCGCGGACCCGGCCCACAGGGTGAACGGCAAGAAGGTGAACTCGGCAAGCCCCCAGCTGATCGAGTCCGGGCCAGGGGGCGGCGGTGGCCGGCTGACCTTCGACGATTGGGTCGAGGTTCGAGGAGCCCCGGAGTTCCTGGTTGGCGGCGTCCGCCGTGCATCTCGCTTCCGGCCGCCGCAGCACTCATTTCTGGACAAGGATCTCAGCCGCTGGCACATCGACTACGAATTCCCGTCCATCGCCGAGGACGACTTCGACGCAGATGGGATCGACCTGCCGCCGGACGGCTGGGCCGACGTATCGTTCCTCGATGCACGCGGGCGGCCGGTGCCGGTGCATCCCCATGACATCACCGTGCCCGGTAGCCGCAATCCCGTCATCGGCAGCGCCTACGCCGGCGTCGCCCTCAAGCCTCCATCGCACGGTGGCGCCAGCTTTGGCGAGGGCCAGACCCTGGAGTTCGATGTCGTCTTCGCCGAGCCGGTAACCATCGCCGGCGCCGCGCGGCTCAAGGTGGGAATCCGCGAGCTTCCCTGCCTGCCGAGAAACGGCCGCCATCGTCACTACGTGTGCAACCGGATCATCGCCGCCGGCGAGAACGCGCAAGTCGAGCTGGCCAGAGGGGCATTCCGGTTGCTCGCCAGCTCCATCAGGGATGACGCGGACGAAGTCGTCAGCGGCGATCTGTCTGCATACGCGGAGGTGATCGAGCCCTTCACCATCGACACCACACGACCGAGCATCAAGGGATTGAGCATCGCCTCCACACCGGCGGCAAGTGGCACGTATGGCGCCGGCGCGGTGGTTTCCGTCGTGGTCCGGTTCACCGAGCCCGTGCATGCCACCGGATCCGAGCAGCTTGCGATTGTCATCGGCGAAGACACCCGCCTCGCATCACTCGACGGCCCGTTCGGCACCGACGGGTTGCGGTTCAGCTACGTTGTTGCGCGTGGCGACGGCGACAGCAACGGCCTGGCGATTCCCGCCGATGCACTGCGGCTCGAGGGCGGTGCCATCACGGACGCAGCCGGCAACCCGGCAGTGCTTGCCCACAGCGCCGTTGGCGACCGAAGCACGCAGCGCGTGGACGGAAGCGTGACCGACATCTCCACCACCCAGGTTCAGGTGCGAGTTCGCGCGGCGCCGGCAGCGGGCCTAGGTTCGCCGACCCAGGTCGTCAAGTCCAGCCTCACTTGGGCGCCCACCTCCACCTGGTCGGGGCAGCCGCGGATGTCCTACACGGTGGAGGCGGACCATCCGGACGTGCTCGTCGGCCGCGCCAGCGGTCGAGTGCGGCTCGGCCAGGGAGTGACCAACAACCTGAGGATGCCCTGCAAGGCCAGCGGCACCAACAACGTCCGGCTGACGGTTTCCGTGAAGGGCACGAAGGCGCCGGTGGCTTGGGACGTCCTCTGCCGAGCGGGAGTGATTCGCGTCGCCGAAGTGGAGGTATTCCAAGGGCCGCTCGCAGGTCGGTTCGGCCCGGAAGGCGCCCCCGGCAGCGTGGATGCGATTGAGGATCGCCAAGCCGTGCTGCGGGTGCATGTCGAGCACGAAGCCGCGGTGGCGCCGGACGTGGCGGTGGGCTTGCGCGGAGCGGGGGACACGGAGCCTCTGGACGCGGACCATCAGGACTCGCGGCGAAGTGCCGGCAAGTGGGTATCCCGCTATCTCGTGCCCCTCGCGCCAGCGCAGGTCGCGCGCGACCACGGCCTTGATGTGGTGGCGGATCCATACACTCATCTGGACGCCGAGGTCCAGTCGACGCCTCGGCTGAACTTCGACGCCCTCACGCCGAAGACGCTGCCGGTCTTCAAGCCGGTCTTCGTGCCGGTTCGGATTCTGAATGCAACGCCGGACGTGAATGCCCGTGCCTTGCTGAAGGAAGCCCGCAGCCTGCTGCCCATCGCCAAGCTGAACTCGCGAGTGACGGATCCCTTCGTTTACGAGCCGTCCGCAGAGGAACGGAGCCGGACGCGGATCCAGTCGCGCCGCCTCTTTGAGAGTCTGGTGCAATGGGCCAACGAGGAAAGCGCGGCAGACGAGTTCATCATCGGCATTGCGTTGCCGCCGGCGGGGTGGCAACCGGAGCAGACCGACCACCGTCATGCCGGAATGGTCCAGCTTGTGCTCGGCGAAGCCGATGCATCCGAATTGGTGGCGGTTGGGCTTGGAGGGGGCATGGGGTTGCAGGAGTTGCCCTGCAAAACGCTGGGCGATCCAGCCTTCCCTCACGAGGGCATCGGTGCGGAGGGGAGCTTCTCGTTCCTCGAGGGGCGATTCATCACGGCGAGCGACCAGCACTACGACCTGATGTCCGAATGCATGCCACGGCACATCTCGATCTACAGCTATCGCAAGGCCCTGACATGGGGCGAACGGGTGCACGTCGCAATGGGTCGAGAATCATCCGCCGGGCTTGCCGTGACGAAACTCGGTGGCGCCCGGGATTCCGCCAACGGCGGCCAGGGCACCGTCGCTGGTCACGGCAGTCGGCCAGATGCGCCGGCGCCCCGCAGCCTGGCGCTGTCAGGCTCGGTGGACGAACACGGCTTCTGGTCCCTGTTCGCCTCCGCCACCAGCAACTTGCCGCCAAGAACGGACGCGCCGGGAGAGTTCGTCCTGACGCTTCACGACGACTCCGGCGTCGAGATGTACCGTCAAGCTCTTGCCGCAGCCGTCGGAAACACATCCCCCGACCTGTCGGGCACCTGGGCCGTACGCGTGCCCATGCAGCCGCGCGAAGTCCATGCCATGCGCATTCGGGACGCAGGCGGCAGCCTGCTGCTCGACTCCAACGTACATCTCCGGGCGCACCCATCGCAGCAGATGCATCAATAGGGCCAGGACGCGCCTGCGGCGCGCATGGAGGGCGAGACGCCCTCCCTCCGGAGGATGTGGCAGCGAACGACTCCTTCCTCCCCTCTTCCGCATCTTCGTCGCCCTGCGATTGGGTCGCTGTCGCGGGTGCCACTGCGACAACCCCGCAGCCACTCGTCCGGCTGAGAAAGCGCGTTTCTTCCGTGGCTGTCTTGGTATGATGCGCGCCCTTTGTCTTGCGGGTACTGGCGGGTTCCTCAGGTGAGCGAGCAGACCGCACATCTGTCCGGCGGCGACATGCTGATTCGGGCGCTGCAGGATGCCGGGGTGGAGTACATCTTCGGCTATCCGGGCGGCGCTGCGCTGCACATCTATGACGCCATCTTTCGCCAGCAGCGGGTGGAGCACATTCTGGTGCGCCACGAGCAGGCGGCGACGCACATGGCGGACGGCTATGCCCGTGCCACAGGCAAGCCCGGCGTCGTGCTTGTGACCTCCGGGCCGGGCGCCACCAACGCTGTCACCGGCATTGCCACCGCCTACATGGATTCCATCCCGATGGTGGTGATTTCGGGGCAGGTGGCGAACGAGTTCATCGGTACCGACGCATTCCAGGAAACCGACATGGTGGGTGTATCGCGGCCGGTGGTGAAGCACAGCTATCTCGTCAAGGAGGCGTCCGACATTCCGCGCATCGTCGCGGAGGCGTTCTACATCGCCAGCACGGGTCGCCCGGGGCCGGTTGTGATCGACGTACCGAAGGACACCACCGATCCCAGCCAGTTGTTCCCATACGAATATCCCGAATCGGTGTCGCTGCGGTCGTACAACCCGACCACGCGCGGACACGGCGGCCAGATTCGCAAGGCAGTGGCGGCGTTGCTGTCGGCGAAGCGCCCCGTCATCTACACCGGCGGCGGCCTGGTGCAGGGCAACGGCGGTGCCGCGCTCACTGCCATCGCCGACAAGCTCGGCCATCCCGTCACCAGCACGTTGATGGGCCTCGGCGCCTATCCCGGCTCCCGCGCCCATTTCCTCGGAATGCTGGGAATGCACGGCACCTACGAATCCAACATGGCCATGCACCATGCCGACCTCATCTTCGCCGTCGGCGCCCGCTTCGACGACCGGGTGACGAACGATCCCGCGCAATTCTCACCGGATGCGAAGATCGTCCACATCGACATCGATCCGGCCAGCATCTCCAAGATCGTCCGCGCCGACATCCCCATCGTTGGCCCGGTGGATGCCGTGCTGCCGGAGCTCGAGGCCGTGCTCGATGCGGAAATCGCCAAGGATCCTTCCCTTCCCGATCGGGCGGCACTGGCCGAATGGTGGGAGCGTGTCGAACGCTGGCGGGCGGAACACGGCCTCGACCACGACCAGCGCCATCGCAACGGCGCAGGGGGTTCCCTGTTGCCACAGCAGGTCGTGCAGGCGGTCTATCGCGCCACCCGCGGCGAAGCATTCGTGTCAAGCGACGTGGGCCAGCATCAGATGTTTGCGGCCCAGTACTATCACTTCGATCAGCCCCGGCGCTGGATCAACAGCGGCGGCCTCGGCACCATGGGTTTCGGCTTGCCGGCGGCGATGGGGGTGCAGTTTGCCCATCCCGATGCAGTGGTTGCATGCATCACCGGCGAGGGCAGCTTCATGATGAACATGCAGGAGCTTTCCACCTGTATGCAATATGCACTGCCCATCAAGATCATCAATCTCAACAACAAGGCCCTCGGCATGGTGAAGCAGTGGCAGGACATGCAATACGGCGGTCGCCACTCCCACAGCACCTATCGCGATGCATTGCCGGATTTCGTGCATTTGGTGGAGTCTTTCGGCCACGTCGGCTATCGGGTTCACGACCTCGGTGAACTCGACACGGTGATGGCGGATGTCTTCGGCGAGAAGCACAGGGGCGATCTCGTGTTCGTGGACGCGCATATCGATCCCGACGAGCATGTCTATCCCATGGCCATCAAGGGCGGCGCCATGAAGGACATGATCCTGAATCGAGTCGCCTGACCGCTCGTTCAGTTTAGGGTTTGGACACACCACCATGCGACGCCTGATCGCTGTGCTGATCGAGAACGAGGCCGGCGCGCTCTCGCGGGTCGTGGGCCTCTTTGCCCAGCGCAACTACAACATCGAGTCGCTCAGTGTTGCGCCCACGGAGGACGCGACCTTGTCACGCATCACTCTCTGCACCAGCGGCGACGACAGCAAGATCGAACAGATCACCAAGCACCTCAACCGCTTGATAGAGGTGGTTCGGGTGGTGGACCTGACCGACGGCGAGCACGTGGAACGCGAGATGATGCTTCTCAAGGTGCGCGCCGAAGGCGTGATGCGAGCCGAAGTGAAGCGCACCTGTGACATCTTTCGGGGGCAGATCGTGGATGTGGCGGAGGGCCTCTATACCGTGCTGCTCACGGGAGTTTCGGGCAAGCTCGACAACTTCATCCGCGCCCTGCCGAGAACCGCCATTGTCGAAGTGGTGCGTTCGGGGGTTTCCGGCATCGGCAGGAACGAGAAGATACTGAAGCTGTAGGGCGAACGGCGCTGGCGGAAGCGCCTTGGTCGGCTGCGGCGAAGTCACGAGATCCAAACGAACATCGGAGGGAGAACGGCCATGCAGGTGTACTACGACAAGGATGCAGACCTCTCGATCATCCAGAAGATGAACGTGGTGGTGGTGGGCTACGGCTCCCAAGGCCATGCCCACGCCAACAACCTGCGCGACTCGGGCGTCGCCAACATCAAGATTGGCCTGCGCGAGGGCTCCGGTTCCTGGCCCAAGGCCGAGAACGCCGGCTTCACCGTGCAGCCGGTGGTGGAGGCGGTGAAGGATGCCGACCTCGTGATGATCCTGACGCCGGACGAGCACCAGCAGCAGATCTATGCCGGCGAGATCGAACCCAACATCAAGGCGGACGCAGCCATTGCCTTCGCCCACGGCTTCAACATCCACTTCGGCCTCATCGAGCCGCGTGCCGACCTCGACGTCATCATGATCGCGCCGAAGGGCCCGGGCCACACCGTCCGCTCCACCTACGTCGAGGGCGGCGGCGTTCCGAGCCTCATCGCCATCGGCCAGAACGCCAGCGGCAACGCCAAGGAAATCGCCCTCTCCTATGCCTCCGCCAACGGCGGCGGCCGCGCCGGCGTCATCGAGACGAGCTTCCGCGAAGAGACGGAGACGGACCTCTTCGGCGAACAGGCCGTGCTCTGCGGCGGCGCCGCAGCCCTCGTCACGGCTGGGTTCGAGACGCTGGTGGAAGCCGGCTACGCCCCGGAGATGGCCTATTTCGAGTGCCTGCACGAACTCAAGCTGATCGTCGACTTCTTCTACGAGGGCGGCGTTTCGAACATGTGGTACACCGTCTCCAACACCGCCGAGTATGGCGGCCTCACCCGTGGGCCCCGCATCGTCACCGACGAGACCAAGGCGGAGATGAAGCGCATGCTCGCCGAAATCCAGTCCGGCGCCTTCGCCCAGGAGTTCGTCACCGAAAACCGCGCCGGCGCCCCCACCATCAAGGCCATGCGCCGGATGAGCAGCAGCCATCAAATCGAGGAAGTCGGCAGCCGCCTCCGCGCCATGATGCCCTGGATCGCCGAGAACCAGTTGGTGGACAAGACGAAGAACTGAGGAATGTCATCACCGCTATGAGGAACGGATGTTCCGACTTTGTCCTGCCGAGCTCCTCGTTGCAAAAGCTGCCATCAAGCGGCACGCGAGCGGCACGGCTATAGTGTATTCTCCTTTCCCCGCCGGAGTGGAAGATGTCTGCGTCAACTGGAAGCTATCAGCAAAGAGATTTTTAGAGAGACCTAGATGTCTGAGCCGACAACCGCCTCCCGCATTACCATGCTTGGGATGGCCGAAAATAGCTGGTAACGAAATGAAGAACGGACCAGACTTCGGAAGTTCCCGCACGGGACCGGTACGCACGCGTCACTTCCATACAGAACCCTTGCAACGTGGGCTTGGCCCTGCCCGTCACTGACGAAGGCGTCAGTTTCCGCGGAGAGGAATGGCGCTTGCGGTGGACACAACCTGGCTTGCGGCCTAGGTGGCAACGTTCGTAAGGGTCTAGTCGAATAATGTCTTGCTTGCCACGGTCGCCTTTGGCATCGCGGACAGTACCCGCTCATGCACCGTAGCTGGCGTGTGTTCCTGCGTTTCGGAGCGTGGCAGCGTCGGCGCGGCGATTTTGCAGGCACCCACTGCGGCGGCCAAGGTACCCTTGCCGATACCGTTGCAGGCGGCGAGTTGGCGGATGTTGCGTACCGCTGGATCGTCCAAGGCGCGTCGCAACAGTGCGACGCGGCTCTTCGCAATCCCTGCTCGGGATGCGAACGCAGTGTCCGAACACCCATGCACGTTGTGGCGCAAGGCATCGCATAGATCGTCTTCAGCCATCGGATCGTAGCGGTACAACTCTACGTCGATGTCGACCCCTGCGAGATAGCCCGTCATGATTCGAACGGAGGCTTCCTCGGGGATTCCACCGTTGTTCGCGCCGAGCATCGGAAACGCGACGGACTCGATGCGCCGCCGCCGATATGTATCGACGAAATTCTGGAGCCCCTTGTGAAGGTACTCTTCCTTCGACGGGTATCTCCAGTGCTTCTTCGTCGGAAAGTTGAGCACCCAGTGAGGGCCGTCGGGAGGTGGTGTTCGGTAAAGCCACAACTTGCCGATGGTCAGCCGCTGCTCGCGGCAGATGACGACATATCGGTCGTACATTGCGGGATACCGAAGCCTGAACTCCAGCGCTACGCCTGCACCCATAACACCGACGCAGTTCACGGTGTTAACCAGCGTCTGACACTTGCTGGAAAAGATGTTGCCTGTGACTTCGCGCAGCATGTCAGAAGAACCAGTCTGGGCGATCGTCAATACTAACGCTAGGCCATTGTCCGGCGTCGATGCGCCGCCTCGCCGATTTATGAGCTAACACAATCCGCCTGACCCTTCGCTTGGGGATGTGGTCGGGAACCAGCACCTCGGCGCATCGCTTTCTCTTGCCGTCGTCGTAGTCGGTCCAAAGCTTTGCCTCGAGACAACCCCAGTCGAGTTCTCCCAGACCATCGAGTGAGTTGAAAAACCTCGTCTCCGACGCGGCGACGTTCCCATCGGTGAACACGACACCGGGACTGCACAATATCTCCTTCTCGACGCACAGCACGGCAAGGCACGGCTGCATCTCCCTGCGGACGTAAAGCATGGGGTTCCTCGCGCGAAAGTAGAGCGGCACATAATCGTGGAGTGGCCGTCCGTAGCAAGGATCAGACTTGCGGCCTCTGCGTAGCTGCACTTCTGGGTCAGATATGTCCTCGGGCCGAAAATCTTGGTGCGCACGGCTATGGCTGTTCAGCCCAGACCGGGCAATCGACGGGAGGTTCTCAACCCTCGTGATGTGGTACAGGTAGGGACGCGGCAAGCATTCAAGGGGATCGGTCATGCTCTTGCTTCCTTTACGTCTCCAGCCGCCTCGTGCGGCACCTGCTGTGCCGTGTCACGCAGAACTCCGATGCGCCGTGACCATCGGAGAAGGTCCATCCGAGACCTTGTCCCTCTCCGTGCCAAGTGTACAACCCTGCGGGGCGGGTGGTACGCAGGTGCGGGACCTGCATGCGGTGGTGGCGATCCGTGCTTTCGATTCGGCGCCGGATCGGTGCGACGTCGTGACATTTGCGACGACGCCTGCCTCACTTGCGACGATGACGATCTTCGACCGACGGGCCCGGCCCCTTCCCTCAGAGGCGCGCGTTACGGCGCATTGGAGGGCAAGATGCCCTCCTTCCAGAGAGAGTGTGCCGCAGCGTGCCACCTTGTTCGATCGCTCTTGCAGGGGCTTTGCCCTGAACGGTTCTCTCCAGCTGCATGATCGAGGCCTCACAGGCCCAACGTCGGGCCCTTCTGGAGAGGGGTGTCTCGCTCCTCACCGCGCCCGTGAGGCGTTCGCGTCACGCCCCTTCCGGTTGCATGTCGCTTGCTCCCCAATCCTGCGTCGTCGCGTTCAGGCTTTGTTGGCGGTATAGCTGTGCGTAGTGGCCTTGCGCCGCCATCAGCTCTTCGTGGGCGCCGAGCTCTACCAGTTCGCCACCGTCGATGACCGCGATGCGGGTGGCATTGCGGATGGTGGACAGGCGGTGGGCGATGACGAAGCTGATGCGCCCGGAAAGCACGTTTTCCAGGCCCTTCTGGATGCGCTGCTCGGTTTCGGTGTCCACCGAGGAGGTGGCCTCGTCCATCACGAGAATCTGCGGATCGGCAAGAATGGCGCGGGCGAAGGACACGAGCTGCTTCTGCCCGGCGGAGAGCCGGCTGCCGCCTTCGCCCACCTCGGTGTCGTAGCCGTCTTCCATCGCCGCGATGAAGTCGTGGGCGCCGGCCAGCACGGCGGCGGCCTTCACCTCTTCGTCGATGGCGTCGAGCCGGCCGTAGCGGATGTTCTCCATGATCGAGCCGCTGAAGACGTGGGCGTTCTGCAAGACGATGCCGAGATTCGATTGCAGCCAGTGCAGGCTGCGGGTGCGATAGTCCACGCCGTCGACCAGCACCTGGCCGCTCACCGGCTCGTAGAACCGGCAGACGAGGTTCACGAGCGTGCTCTTGCCGCCGCCGGTGGGGCCGACGATGGCGATGGTCTCGCCGCTCTCCGCCGCAAGGCTCACATCCCGCAGCACCGGCCGGCGGACGTCGTAGTGGAACGCCACGTTCCGAAGCTCGATGCGGCCGATGGCCTGGGCGCCGCCGTCGTGGGCGATGCGCGGCCGGTTCGGCGCGCCGGCATCGTCGGCAGATCGCTGCGCGGCAATGGCCCGCCTCACGCTCTCGGAGTCCTCGATCTCCGGCTGCGCGTCGATGAGGCTCAGGACGCGCTCCGCCGAAGCCTGCGCCATCTGCATCTCGGCGAACCAGTAGCCCATCATCTCCACCGGGTCGAAGAAGTGCCGCGCCCAGACCATGAAGACGATCAGCGTCCCCGCGCCGACAAGGCCCAGGCTCATCTGCCAGCCGCCCACTGCCAGCGTCAGGTTCACCGACACGGCGCTGAAGATCAGCACAATCGGCAGGAAGATGGCCGCCAGCACCATGTTGCGCACCGATGCGCCGTACATGGTGCGGGTGAGATCGCCAAACTCGGCGCGGTTGGCGTCCTCGCGCACGAACGCCTTGCTGGTGAGCACGCCCATGATGCCTTCGTTGTAGGAGCCGGTGATGCGCGAGTTGGTGGCGCGCACGAGCCGGGCGCTCGTCAGGATGCTGCGACGGAACTTTGCGGACACCCAGGCCACCGCCGGCACCACCGCCAGCACCACCAGGGCGAGCTGCCAGTTGAGCACGAACATGACGACGGCGATGGAGAGCATCATCGTGCCGCCCCAGATGAAGTCGAGGAAGCCCCAGGCGAGGATGTTCGTCAGCCGCTCGCAGTCGGCGGTCATGCGCGCCATCAGCCAGCCCACGGGGCGATAGTCGTAAAACGAGAACGACAGTCGCTGCAGGTTGGCGAAGGCCTCGCGACGCAGGTCGTGGCTGGCGGAAACGCGAATCTGCCCAGCCACCCAGACGAAGGCGGCCACCGAGAGCGCCAGGAGCACGTTGCAGCCGAGGGCCACCATGCCCCAGAGCATGAAATCGGCGTCGGCGCCGTTCTCGGTCACGTCATCGACGATCCACTTGGCCACCATCGCCGGATACACCGCCTCGAGCACGCCGGTGATGGCCGCGGAGATGCCGAGTGCCGTCAACTGCCCGCGATAGGGCAGGATGAAGCCGAACAGGCGCTTCCACAGGTTCAGGTTGACGGATTCGGCAGCGGCGGCCTCGTCGAAGCCGTCCTGGAAGTTCTCGTCGTCGTAGTTGTCCATCTCAGCCACGGTTCTCTCCCTCCCACCGGCGCGACCCTGCGGGCGCGCCTTCGCCGCTTGCGTTCTGCAAGTCGGCGTCGATGGATTCGTCCAAGGCGCCCTGGATTTCGCACAGTCGCCGGTACGGCCCCGGCAGCGCCGCCAGCGTGCGGTGGTCGCCGTCCTGCACCAGTTGCCCTTCGTCCAGCACGAGGATGCGGTCGGCATCCCGCACCGACGAAAGCCGGTGGGCGATCACGAGAGTTGTGTGCCGTCCCTGGCGGCGCCGAAGCGCTGCCAGAATCGCAAGCTCCGTGCCTGTGTCCACCGCCGAGAGCGAGTCGTCCAGCACAAGTACGGGCGGGTCCTTGAGCAAGGCCCGCGCCAGCGCCAGTCGCTGCCGCTGTCCGCCCGACAGCGTGACGCCCCGTTCACCCACGAGCGAGTCGTAGCCGGCGGGGAAGTCCTCGATGGCCTGATGGATTGCCGCATCGCGGGTGGCGTCGATCAAGTCCTGCACCGGCGCATCGGGCCGCGCCACGCGCAGGTTCTCCTCGATGGAGCGGGAGTACACGCGCAGGTTCTCCTCGATGGAGCGGGAGTAGAGGAACGGATCCTGCAACACCACACCCACCTGCGCCCGCAACCACTTGCGATCCACTTGGGTGATGTCCAGCCCATCGAGCGTGATCCGCCCCTGGGCGAACGAATAGAGCCGGAGCAGCAGCCGGATGAGCGTGGACTTGCCCGACCCCGGTGCCCCGACGATGCCCACCGTCTGCCCGGCGGGAATGGTCACGCTGATATCGCGCAGGACGAAGCGCTTGGGCTCGTAGCCGAAGGTGAGGTCCTCGAAGGCAAGATTGCCCCGGGCGCGGCCGATCTCCGGTACCGGCTCCTGCGTCTCCTCTTCGGTCTCCAGAATGTGGTTGATGCGCTTGAGCGCCACCATCGCCTTGCCGGTGTCGGTGAGCACGGCGGCCCAAGTGCCGCACCGGCCACAGCACCATGCCCACCAGGGTGATGAAGGCGAAGAGTTCGCCGACGGTGACGGTCCCTGCGGCCAGGAACGCGCCCCCGGCCAGCAGCACGATGGTGATCTGCACCATGCAGAACAGGTCGCTGATGCCCCAGTACAGGCCCATCAACCGGTTCATGCGGAAATAGTTGTTGCGAAACGCGGCATTGCGCTCGCCAGAGCGCTTGATCTCGAAATCCTGCCGAGCGAACGCCCGCACCACCCGAATGCCCGTGAGGTTCTCCTGCAATACCGCCGTCATCGCCGCTTCGGACTCGTCCACCTCGAGAAAGACCCGCTTCACCCGCGTGAAGAACGCCACCGCACCGAGGACGATGAACGGCATCAGACACACGGACAGCATCGCCAGCCGCTCATCGCGCCAGAACAGCATCGGCGTCATGATGGCGAGCAGGAGCACGGCGCGGCCAATCTCCACCACCTGCGCCGACAGGAACATGCGCACGGTTTCGACGTCGGAGCTGCAGCGCTGCACCAGGTCACCGGTGTCGGCCGTGTCGAAGAACGATGCCGGCAGGTGGTGCAGGCGTTCGTAGAGCGCATCGCGCAGCTTGCGGGCGATGGCCTCGGAGGCGATGGCGGCCCAACGACCGCGCAGGTAAAGAAAGAGCCCTCCAAGCGCCGTGACGAGCACCCCGGCAAGGGCGGATGCAATCAGATAGGCGATGACCGGCGTGCCGCCGAACACCGACGCAATGGCAAGCGCGGCCTCGGTGAGACCGGGTGCGCCTTGCCCCAAGTCGTCGGCGGAAAGGGCGTCAAGCGCATACATCCCCACGAGCGGCGAGGACAGCATGAACAGGTTGCTCACCCCCATCGCCAGCACCGCGGCAAGATACCGCGCCCGCTGACCGCTGGTGACGAACCACAGATTTCGAGGTCGGGCCTGGGTCATGACGGTTCCCTGGCTGGACATTGACGCAATAGCGACGCGCACAGAAGCGCGTCCCGCTACGGAACGGACGAACCCGGATGGAGCTTGTCAGGCTGTTTGCGTGGGCGGCGCTGCCGAGCGGCGCGCCGCCAGGACGGTCAGTCCTTCAGCCGGTTCCGCTAGGCAGCGATGGTTGGCATGCGAGACGGTGCATCCGGGGCGTCACGGCGAGAATCAACGTTGTCCATTGGCATCGCTCCCAAGTGCTGTTGGAGAAGGCGGCGCACTATACGCGCCTGCTGCGGGATGGACAACGGGTGGCAGCGGCTTGGACAGCTTTTGCGGCTTTTGACGCCGGCCCTCCGTTGGCGTAGAAACGGCACAAGCCAAGCAAGGACCAAGACATGCAACTAGGCACCGTTCTGTTGCCGACATCGGCCGACCCTGCCCCCGGTGCCCTGACCGACCGAGCAAGGGAACTCGAGGCGATTGGCTACGACAGCCTGTGGGCCGTGCAGGCCGCTGGGCGTGGCGCGTTCCTGCCGGACCCGCTGCAAGTGCTTGCCGCCGCTGCCGCGGCGACCCGAGGGCCAAGGCTCGGCACGGCGGTGTTGCAGTTGCCGCTGTACCCGACCGTTGCTCTCGCGCACCAGCTACTCTCGCTCAAGCAGTTTGCCGGTGACCGGCTCAGCGTCGGCATCGGCAGCGGATCCACGCAGAGCGACTTCCGCATCTTCGAGCGCGACTACGCCGGCCGTTTCGAGCAGTTCGACCGGCAGGTGGTGGAGCTACGGGAACTGCTCGCGAGCGGCAAGACGGACGACCTCGATCTATCCGTGCCGGCAGGACTTGCCGGCGGCCCGCCGCTGCTCTACGGCACGTGGGGCAAGCGCGTGGCGCGCGCCGCAACGGAGTTTGCCGGCTGGATCGCCTCGGCCCTCTACCGCAGCGACGAGGAGGTGATCGCCTCGCTCAAGACCTACCGCCACCACGGTGGCAAGAGGGCGATCATCTCCTCCATCGCCATGGGCGCTGGCGACGAGACCGCGCACCGGGCGCGGCTTGATGCATTTGCGGAAGCCGGCTTTGACGAAGCGGTGGTGATGCTCCGGCCTGACGGACCGACTCCCGCGGCAGTGCGCGGATGGGTTGCGTCTGAGTAGCGCCACAAGAACCGTTGCCTACGGACAACGCTTCTTGCCCCAGCCCAAGCCGCCCTATCACCCTGTCGGACTTCGCCGAGACGGCAAAGTCCGACAGGCTGCTAGGAGCTCGGTGGCGGGAGGGTGACCCCGGGGCCCGGCGCTTGTCCAGGGGCACCCCTTAAGGGTTCAGTCGGGGCACAGCTCCGCCGGCCGCACCTTGACTGCCGCCGCCTCCTCGAACAGCGCCATGATCGCCCAGAGTTCCTTCTCCGCCCAGCCGTTGGCGAGGCCGGCCACGAAGGGTTGCGTGGCAGCCGTTCCCACGGCCAAGGGTGCGTCGACGCTCTGCGCCAGTTCGACGGCGAGCTTCATGTCCTTGGCGATGGTGTGCAGGCCCATGTTGGCGGTCTGCCCCGGCGGCGGGTCGGCGCTCAAGGTGGTGATGCGCTCCACCATGGAGCGGAACATGGGGCTGCCGCCGCTGCTTGCGCTGATGACTTCCTTGAGCGTTTCCACCGTCAATCCGGCCTTCACGCCGAGCGCCATCGCCTCCATCGCTGCCATGCCGATGCCGGCCAGCAGGTTGTTTACGAGCTTCACGGTGGCGCCGGTGCCGGTGCCGCCCACATGGAAGACCTTCTCGCCGAACGCCTGCAGCACCGGCATGGCCTTGTTGAGCGCCGCGCCATCGCCGCCCACCATCACCGACAGCGTTCCCTGCTGGCGCTGCTCGATGCCGCCACTCACAGGGGCATCCAGCACCGTCACGCCCTTGGCGGCAGCCCGTTCCGCAATGCGATGCACGATCTCCGGACTGACGGTGCTGAGCTCAATGTAGATGTCCCCGGATTCGGCGCCGGCCAGAACGCCATCGGCGCCCAAACGCCACCTCCTCGCTCGCCGCGTTGGAAGGCAGCGAAGCAAGCACGATGTCAGACGCCTCGGCAACCTCACGCGGAGATGCCGCCACGCTTGCGCCGTGCTCCGCAAAGCTCACGACAAGGCTCGTCCCGCAAGTCGCACACCATGAGCTCGAAGCCCGCGCGCGCAACGTTGACGGCCATGGGCTTGCCAATCCCGCCAAGGCCAATGAAACCAACTTTCATCCATGTCTCCCGCTCTTTCCGCACCGGCACAACCGTACCGCAATCCGCGAGGCGCATTTGCCGTGTCGCGCTGACGCGCCAAGGAGGCTCGGCTTGCGTCCGATCCCTGCGAGCGATCCCATTCTTGGGGAGTCCGGAAGGGACTGGCTCGGAGGTTTCCTATGCTTCGATCAAGAGGTCCCCTTCGCCATCACGACCCGCACCCGGTGGCGGTCGCGGGCCGTCTCAAAGGCCTTGTGCGAGATGCGGCCGTCTTCCGCCATCCTGCCGAGCTCCGCGAGCTTGCGTTCCACCTCCGCTTCGCGGCGTTCGCGGGAGGCATCGATGGGTGTGGCGCCGCCGGAGAATGGGCCGCGGTCCTTGAAGCCGTAGCTTGCCTCCCGAAAGGCGGTTCGCCGGTTCAGGCGGCGGACAGTTAGGTACAGCGCTTCGATGACGAGCAGAGAGGCTGCCGTCACGGCACCCGACTCGGTACCGGCCAAGAGGGTTGCCTGCGCCACCAAGGCGACGTTCGGCATTTGCGCCAACGAGGCGAACAACCAGAGCATGCGCCTTTGGTAGGACCTCGCGCTCGAGTCGGCTTCGGGGGTGGCTTCGTTCCGCTCGGCGCTGAGGCTCCAGCCGATGCGGTCGGCTTCGCTGGCGATGTGGCGGAAGAACTGGCCGACGATGATGAAGAAGAGGGCAAGAAGGGCTGGCTTCCAGCCGTGGAGGACCAGGGCCAAGGCCAAGAGCAGCGTGTAGCCGGCGGCGACGCCGACGAAGAGTGCGCCCTTGGCGAGGCGTTGCAGGCGAAGGCGAATGCTCTCGTCCGGTGCGGCGGCGTTCATTACGTGCCTCGCGCCATCAGGACGACGACGCGGTTCGATGCGGTTTCGGAGGGATAGAACAGCACTACGTCTTCACGACCGTCGTGGTTCAGGTCCGCCATCATGGAGTTGAACTCGTTGCTGGGGATGTCCACGGTGACCTGCAGCGGATCGCCCGCGAACGGGTCCGGTCCGTCACCGCCGATGTGTACCGACAGGCGATCCCAACGGTTGCCGGTGAGGAGGTCTGAGCGGCCATCGCCGTTTATGTCGCCGATAAGCACCAAGGGAAACAGCACGCCGCGCTTGTCGAAGGGCGCAAAGCGGGTTCGCACGCGACGGACGGCATCGGGTTCGGGCCGATAGGCGTTGTCGCGCAGGCGATAGAGGGCGAGGTCGATGGTGATGGACTTGCCCACCATGGCCCGCGTCATGCCACCGAGGCCCGTGTCCACTGCGGCCAGCGCGAAATCCGTTCTGCCGTCGCCGTCTATGTCGAGATAGCGCTGGGTGGCATAGCCCCATGCGAGCCCGCCGGCGGGGCCGGGTGTCTCGACCACCGTGTCGGGCGTGGCCGCGAAGGTGGTCGCGCCCGGTGTCGGTCGTCCGAAGTGAATGCCGAAGCGTCCCCGCAGGCTGAACACGCGCCGGCCGGAGAAGGACACGGTGACGAGATCCGCCACGTCGTCGCCGTTGAGGTCGTGGAAGCCGTGCAGGACGGTATAGTCGAAGCGTCCGCCGAAGCCGAGCAGCAGCGAAGGCACGCCGCGGTCGCCGAACTGGAACGCGAGCGCATAGGCTCCGTCGAAATCGAATTCCACGTCGGTGGGGAACTCCTGGGGCGTCGCAGCAAAGCCGCCATCTTCGTCCTGGGTGTGCAACTCGAAATGGTCCTCGTTCCAGAACAGGAGGTCCTGGCGGCCGTCGCGATCGAAGTCCAGCCGATGGATGCGCCCGAGATACCACGGAATGTTCTGCACCGTGACGCCGACCTCGCCGTAGGTGCGTTCGTCACCGTATGCCTTCGCCGCCAGGTGCGGCTCCCGTGGCCCAAGCCGAACGGGGCGGCCAAACCTGCCATCCGTCTTCTGCATGACCAGCCAGAAGCCGTCGGCATCCGGAAGCACGAGGTCATCGAGTCCGTCGCCGTTCAGGTCTCGTGTTACGTCCACGCGGGGAAGGCCGCCGCCCTCGGCGGCTTGCACGCGGGCCGGGAAGGGAACGAAGGCGCGCTCGCGGCCCCGAGCGGCGTCGAAGATGGCAAGACCGCCGTCCCGGTAGAGCACGAGATGGTCGCGGCCGTCCAACTGCAGGACATCCACGAACGCCACCCGCCCCTCCCCCGCCGTGTCGGCCGCGAGGCGCCAGTCGCCGTCTTCGAGCTGGAGAATCCGTACGCGGACTCCACCTCCCATGCGCTGCAGCACGGCGATTTCCGCACTCCGTGGGGCGGTGAACGAACCGGGCACGATGGTCTGGTGCCTCGCAATGCCGGTGTCGATTTCATGGAGCTGGAACGGGCCGGCTTCCTCTTCGGCCACGGCGGCGCTGCCGAACGCTGCCAAAAGCGCGGTCAGAGCCTTGCCGAGATGCATGTTCATGGCGTTTCCCTGGCGATGAAACTGCCTGCCACATTCGTCTCACGGATCGGCATTTGCAACCGCCACCGCGAAAGTGTCATCGTGCCAGCGTTTTGGTACTGTTTGGTGATACTCCATGTCCCAATCGATGAGGATCGTTGGTGCGCTGAAGCAAGCGCTCAGGGCCCGCGGCGTCTCCTACGCCGAGGTCGCCCGGCACCTTGAGCTGTCCGAGAGCAGCGTCAAGCGGCTCTTCTCCACCGGCGCATTCTCCCTCTCGCGCCTGGAAGCCGTGAGCGAACTGGCGAGCATTGATCTGCTTGAGCTTGCGCGTCTCGCCGACGAGCAGCGGCTTCGGGTGCCGTCGCTCACCGTCGCGCAGGAGTGCGAGGTGGTGGGCGATCCGGCCCTCCTGCTGGTCTCGGTCTGTGTCCTGAACCGATGGTCGTTCGAGCGGATGCTGGCGCGCTACCGGTTCACCGAACCGCAACTGATTGGCCTGCTCGCCCGGTTGGACCGCATGGGCGTCATCGAACTCCTGCCCGGCAACCGCATTCGCCTGCTCATCACGCGCAACTTCGCCTGGCTGCCGGACGGGCCGATCCATCGCTATTTCGTCGAGCACATCCAAGGTGACCTCTTGGCCGGCCCGTTCGACTTGGACCGGGACCTGCACCGGTTCGCCTGGGGCATGCTGTCGGCAGAATCCGCCGCGCGGCTTCGTCTCAAGCTCGCGGAAGTGATGGACGAGTTCGACCAACTCACCCGCGGCGACGAGGTGCGCGCCGATGCCGATGCCACCGGCACATGCCTCCTCGTCGCCCTGCGCGAATGGGAACCCAACGCCTTCCGCACCATGCAGCGGGAGGTCGCCTGAGCGGGTGTGAACGGACCGCGACGACCGCCCCTTCCGACAAAAGCGAGGATGCCTTTCTCGGAAGCCGGGCTGGTGCCGCGCAACCGCCAAACCGTATAGCCGCCGCCAATCGCCGGTGCTACAGTCGCGGGCTTGCGCGCGGTGCCCAGCGGCGCGGCCTTGGCACCGGGCGCGCCATGGCCGCAAGAAGCGAAGACGGGGAGGCAACATGGAAGACAACGTCGGTTGGTGGCTCACGAAGCGCGCATTTCTCACGCCGCAGCGCGAGGCGTACGTGGACAGCCACACCGGGGAGCGGCTCGACTTCGAGGAGTTGAACCTGCGCGCCAACCGGGTGGCGAATGCCTTCCTGGGCGCTGGCATCGCCAAGGGCGAGCGGGTTGGCCTGCTCATGATGAACAGCCCCGAATTCGTTGAGGCGTTCTTTGCGCTCGGCAAGATCGGCGCCGTGGTGGTGCCGCTCAACTGGCGGCTCGTAGGCGACGAGCTCGAGTTTATCCTCAAGGATGCCGGCGCCACCCGGCTCATCTTCGACGACGACTTCGCCGAACTGGTCGCAGACCTCCATTCCCGCAGCGACCGCACCGACATCCACCAGTGGCTGCAACTCGAGGGCGCCGGCGAAACGGCGCACTTCGCCGCTCCCTATCGAGCCTTCCGCGATGCTGCCGCGGACGACGAGCCGGAGATCGCCGCCGGCGCCGACGACATGCTCTACATCATGTACACCTCCGGCACCACCGGCCTGCCGAAGGGCGTGGTGCATACCCATTCCACCTCCATCTGGGCCTGCATCACCATCGCCGCCACCACCTACTACCGGGACACGGACCGTTTCCTCTCCCCCTTGCCCATGTTCCACGTCGGGGCACTCACTCCCATCGCCGTCAACGTCTACCGCGGCGTCGCCAGCATCGTCATGCGCAGCTTCGATCCGGTGCGCGCCTGGGAACTCGTGCATGAGGAAAGGGTGACGACGGCGGTGGCCGTGCCGGCAATGCTGAACTTCATGCTTCAGGTGCCGAATCTCGAACGCTACGACCACTCCCACTGGCGCTGGTGCCTTTCCGGGGCCGCGCCCGTGCCGGAGTCGCTGATCGAGGAGTACGCCAAGATCGGCATCGAGGTGCATCAGATCTACGGCCTCACGGAATCGTGCGGCCCCGCAGCCCTCATCGACCCCGAGAACGCCCTCAAGCGCATCGGCTCCACCGGCAAGGCGTTCTTCCACACCGACTTGCGCGTCGTGCGGCCCGACGGCACGGACTGCGACGCCGACGAGGCCGGCGAGGTGCTGGTGGCGGGTCCCCACATCATGCGCGAATACTGGAACCGCCCCGAGGCCACCGCCGAAACCTTGGTCGACGGCTGGCTGCACACCGGTGATGTCGCCCGCATGGATGCCGACGGTTTCGTCTACATCGAAGACCGCATCAAGGACATGGTGATCTCCGGCGGCGAGAACATCTATCCGGCGGAGATCGAGAAGGTTCTGCAGGAGCATCCAAACATCTCCGAGGCGGCGGTCATTGGGCAGCCCAGCGAAAGGTGGGGCGAATCTCCCTTTGCGGTGGTGGTGAAGACCGATCCGGCACTCACGGAGGCAGATGTGGTGAACTTCTGCCAGGGCCGGCTGGCGGGATTCAAGCAACCCAAGGGTGCCGCGTTCGTGGACACCATTCCGCGCAACCCCAGCGGCAAGATCCTGAAGCGCCTGCTGAGAGACCGGTTTCCTGGTCCCGCGCCGGTGTAGCCCGAATCCGTGGAACTCGACGAACTCGCCGCGCGGCTTGCGCCCTTCGCCGCAGCGAAGTATGGCCGCGAGGACCTCGCCATTGCCGGCGTTCACGCCATGCCCGGCCATGCCGGCTTCTCGTGGGGCTTCGATGTCGTGCTAGGGAAGCTCTGATCAACTCGTGTTTTCGGTGCTCTGGCGGGTTCCAGTGCGCGTCCGGTCACCGCGGGTTTCGAAAAAAGTGAAACCGACATCGTCCGATTCGGCGAAATCCGCCGGAAAATGGCGAAATGGCGCGGGATCATGCCCCTTCCTCCGCCTTCCGGCGGATTCCGGGCGCATTCGTCCCGCGTCAGCCGGTGGCGTAGCGGCCCGCGATGAGCAGATTCGTGAAGCCGAGAAGCAGGGCGATCCGCTGCGTGTTCTTCGCCAGCCCCCGGTAGCGCACCTTCGAGTACCCGAAGTGCCGCTTCACGTACAGGAACGGATGCTCCACCTTCGCCCGAACCGACGCCTTGCGCTTCTCCGCCGCCGCCTCCGGGCCGTCCTCGTCGAGCAGCCTGCGCTTCCCCGGCTTCATCGCCGTCCGCCACTCCACCGCCGCGTCCCGGTTCTCCTCGCGCTTGCCGACGCCCTGGTAGCCCGCGTCCCCGTGAACCACCTCTTCGTCCCCGTGCAGCACCTCGTGCGCCGTCGCCACGTCCGACTCGTTCGCCGGCGTCGTCGCCAGGCTGTGCGCCAGCCCCGAATCCGCGTCCACCCCGATGTGCGCCTTCATCCCGAAGTACCACTGGTTGCCTTTCTTCGTCTGGTGCATCTCAGGGTCCCGCTCCCGCTTCGCGTTCTTCGTCGACGTCGGCGCGTCCACGATGGTCGCGTCCACGATCGTCCCCCGCCGCAGGCTGTGCCCCTCGTCCGCAAGATGCGCCTTGATCGCCTCGAACAACCCCTCGCCCAGATCGTGACGCTCCAACAGGTGCCGGAACTTCAGGATCGTCGTCTCGTCCGGCAGCGGACCCGACAGCCGCAGACCCGCGAACCGGCGCACCGACTCCGCCTCGTAGAGCAGGTCCTCCATCCCCGGGTCGGACACGTCGTACCACAGCTGCACGCAGTGCACGCGCAGCATCGTCCGCAGCGGATACGGGCGCCGGCCCCGACCCGGCTTCGGATAGAACGGCTCGATCAGCGCTTCCAGCGCTTCCCACGGAACCAGCCCGTCCATCTTCTCCAGAAAAAGCTCGCGCCGAGTCCGGCGCTTCTTCGAATCGTGCTCGAGCTCCGCAAACGTCGCCTGTTCCATGGCTCACCCGACCGTTCCTTCGTCGATCTCCCTACTCTGCCACAATGGACTTAATCAGAGCTTCCCTAGAGCCACAGTCCGCCGGCGGTGCCAGGCGCGAATCGTGGTTCATCCGGCTGCCGCCCCCGAACGTCAACTGGCGCGGCACCGCCGACGTGCTGCGCCAGGTGGAAGTGCTGAACGCCCTGGATGGAACCGACGTGCCGCATTGCTCGGTGCAGTGGTCCGGCAAAGACCTCGAATGGTTCGGCTCGCCCTACTTCGTGGTGCCGAAGCTCGAAGGCGACGTGTTGCGCCTGGGCCCTGGCGAGTGGACCGAGAGGCTCCCAGAAGAGACTAAATTCGAGATGGGCCGCCAAGTGATGCAGGCACTGGCGGGCATTCACGCGGTGGATCACGCCAAAACACCGTATCTTGGCGATCCGGTGCCGTTCAACGAGGACGTGGAGCGTTGGGACCGCTTCTACGAACGTGCCGCGGACCCCCAAATGCTGGCGCGCGCTCCCGATTGCCGCCGCCGCTTGCTCGAAACGCTCCCGGAAGGCGCCCCGGTGGGCATCTTCCACGGCGATTTCCAAACCTCCAACCTCTTCTTCGAGCCACCCCCGCCGAACGGCGAACCACCGAGGCTCCTTGCGGTTATCGACTGGGAGCTCACCGGCATCGGCGCAACCTTGAACGACGTCGGCTGGATCTGCACCTTCAGCGACCGCGAAGCATGGGCTCCAAGCCCCGACACCGGCGCCGGGGCCGGCGCCGCGCCAAGGCCATCATTCCTCGACCCAGATACGCTGGTGTCGCTCTACGTAGATGCCTGGGGCAAGCCGCTGCCCGATCTCAACTGGTTCCGCGCCCTCGCAGCCTACAAGTTCGCCATCATCACCGGCTTCAACCTCAGCCTGCACCGCCGCGGCAAGCGTGTGGACCCAAGCTGGGAAGTCACCGGCCTATCCATGCCCACTCTCATCGACCGAGCACTGGAACTCTTGGGATAGGCGCCACAAGAACCGTTGCCTTCGGACAACGCTTCTTGCCCCAGCCCAAGCCGTCCCATCACGTAAGTCGGACTTCGCCGAGACGGCAAAGTCGAGGCTGCTAGCGCCACAAGAACCGTTGCCTTTGGACAACGCTTCTTGCCCCAGCCCAAGCCGTCCCATCACCCTGTCGGACTTCGCCGAGACGGCAAAGTCCGACAGGGTGCTAGGCGAAAGCGAGACCCCAACTTGGTGTCCTGTCCTGTGACGATTCGTGCGCCTGCGCCGGATTGCGGGGCGGTTACGATGGATGGGTCGGAAGGAATCGAGAGCGAGAGGATGGGAACGCGAGGCAGAGATCAGGGCGCGGGGCGCATGCTGGCACTGGCGGGGCTGGGGCTGGTGGCACTTGTGGCTGGTCAGGCGGCGGATGCAACCGAGGAGCCTGCGCAAACCCCAGCTGCCGGGCCAACTGTCGAGACGAGCCAAGGCACCTTTCGGGGCACCGCCGAAGGTGGTGTGTTGCGCTTTCTGGGCATTCCCTATGCGCAACCTCCGGTCGGCGACGCGCGCTGGATGCCGCCGGTGCCGGCGAGCCCACACGAAGGCACGCTTGCCGCGACCACTTACGGTGCTCCCTGCCCACAACCTCGGGCCACGAACAGCGACGAAGACTGCCGCCCCGAAGCCAATTTCGCCCTCCTGGACATGGTGCTGGCGCTGACTTGGTTTGCAGGACAACATCGCGGCCTTCGGCGGCAATTCTGAGCAGGTGACGATTTTCGGCATCTCCGCCGGCGGCATGGCAGTGAGCCTGCTTCTCGCCAGCGAGTCCGCCGAGGGCCTCTTCCACGGGGCGATCTCCCAGAGCGGCTATGGCACGTGGGCATTGCCAAGAACGTCCGCCGCTCCCATCCCGGCACCGCTCGGCATGGGGCTCGACGCCGCGCCCGACGCGGAAGAGATGGCCATGGAACTCATCGCCCGTGTCTCGGCCGAAGCCGCCACGGCCGAGGACCTGCGCGCACTGGACGCGAACGACTTGGTGGCTGCGCTGCAGGGCTTCCAGCTACCCATCGTCGATGGCATCACGCTCCCCGAGGAGCCGGGCATCGTCGCGCTTCGCGGCGATGCCAACGCCGTGCCCCTGATCGCCGGCGGCAACAGCTTCGAAGGCAGCGTGATGCCCGCCTCCGGCGTGTCCGCCACCCAATACGAGGGCTGGTGGGGCGACGACCTTACCGAAGCGAAAGCCGCCTACGCCACGGACTTCGCCGCCAGCGACGAGCGCGGCATCCAGCGAATGTTCGGCGACAATCGCTACCTCCTTGCTGCCCAAGTGCAGGCCGAAGGCATGTCCAATGCCGGCGCCCCGGCATGGCTCTACTACATCGACTTCCCCGCCACCCCGCCACCCGAAGACTCTCCCGGCGCCCCGCACGGATTCGACGGCGCCCTGCTGTTCCGCAGCCAGAACGCAGACAGCGAACCACTGCGAACCCTAGGCGCAAGACTCACCAGCCACTGGCTCGCCTTTGCCCGCACGGGCAAGCCGGCCACGGGCGCCTCTCCCGCATGGCCGCAATGGCAGAGCGACGCCGGCGAATGGCTGCTCTTCAACGCTGGCGGCGACGAAGTGCAGGCAAGCCCACTTGGGCCACGCATGGAACTCCTCCGCAACCGTCACGCCACCCGCATCGCACCCGCACTGCGCTGAGCGAGCCCACGTTGCTTGCCTCTGAAAGCTCTGATCCAGTCCCTGCTGCCGGAGGCAGCGCACTACCTACAGTTGGAACAGCCGGGCGAGTGCGTCGCGGCGCTGCGGGAGTATCTGGACAGGGCACGGTAGCGGATCATCGGCAACGTAGCGTCGCCTCGACGACTTCCGTCCGGCAGCGGCATCGGCGATCTTCGCTGGCTGGGGGTTGGATCGCTTGTGGCGATACCGCTGCGCGCGCCGCAGAGCGCGCGTCGTCAATCCGTCAGGAGCCTGGCCAACGGCGCCTGGTAGCAACCCGGATGTACCGATTGGGTTGCGATTCGGAGGACGGCGCGGTCGGTGCCACGCCGGTCTCCCGTACTCAAAGCCAACAGCCGATCCTGGCACTCGTCGAGATGCCGGGCTTCGTCGAGCAGCCTACGGCGTACGTACCTGCCCGCCGTGCCGTCGCCGACTTGCCGGTACTTGGTGCGAAGGATGGACAGCTTGCGATCTATCGCTGTCGTCACCGCAGCGCAAAGAGCTTCGCTACGCGCTTCCCGGCCCTCATCTGCCGTCTGTCCGAACCGCTCGCGAATTCTGCCTATCAGCGATGACACTGCACCTTGGGCAACCACAGGCGCCACGTTGCCCAAAACCAGCGCGCCGGCCGGACCTAGCAGCAGAAATCCCACCGACGTACCTGCTATCCCGCCGACCACCGCCAACCCGGCCCTCGCGGAACCCTCCATCAGCAGATGCGACATTGCCTGTCCGGCCGTTACCTCGCCCTTTTTGAGCCTCCAGGCATTCCGTGCGGCCACGTAGGCGAGCGCAATCTCCGGAACGTCGCTATCGGCCAAGTCGACGCCTTCGGCACGGGACCTACGGACCACACCTTCGACCACCTCGTTCGTGTGGCCCTCGATGAAGAACACCTTCTCCTTCCACGCTCCCGGCCAGGTCTCCCATTCGTCGATCAGATCGCTGTTCGCCAAGACGGGAATCTCGGGATACTGCTCGAAGTGCTCCCTGAGCCCGCTCGATTCGGCGAGGCACTTCACCTGGAACCGCTCGCCATCGACCAGCAAGTCCCATCCCGGCTCGTTCGGGTTGTCGGGCAGTTCAACCACGTGCCCCTCGTCCACCAGCTTAGTGGCGGCGAGTTGCTCCATCGTGAACCCCTTCAGTCTCGCGATGTCTCCCTCGTGCGCCGCCAAGTCGACGCCCGCGCGTTCGGACCAACTCGGTTGTGCCTTCTTCAACAGCTCCGTCGCAAAGTCAAAGGAGTTTTCGATCGTCGCGCTGCTCGAGAAGTCCGCCGCGGCGACCACCTGGGGATCGATTGCCGCCAGCGAGTAGATCACGTCGCCGATCGAAGCCGCTCCGATGGCCACTGAGTCGCGGCCCAGGTTTGTACGTTCCCATTCGTCCGCCAAGGTCGTGCGCGGCCTCGGTGTGGCAAGCCACGTGTCGGCCTGAAGGCGCGTCCACGCTTCCCGGTACTGCGTTGCTTCCTTGGGATCGGCGAAGTCCTCCTCGGGAAGTTCAGGGATGGTCCCGAAGCTCGCCACGAGGTTCTCGAGGGCATCACGGCTTCTGGCCATCCCGTCGCATGCCAGCAGCGCAATCAGCGTCAGCGCCACCTGCGCGGCGGCACGCTCGTTCGCCTTGCGTGTCAGGTACGCCCCGAACCCCACCGCCGTGCCGACCACCACCACGGGGTTCGCCACCACCGACACCAGCGAGACCAGTGCGGGACCACTGACCATCGGTATGAAAGCCGAGGCCTGCGCCGCGAGGATGTAGGGGGCGAAACCCGCGGTACCCACCGCCATGGCGAACGAGCCATGGGCACCGCCACCAACCGCCAACTTCACAATGGCTCGTTGGACGTCGGTTTCTCCGGCTTCGCGAAGGAGTTCCTGCTTCTCCTTCTCGTCGAGCCCCGCAACGATGTCCGTTGCCAAGCGCTTCTGGTCCTGTTCGGGCATCGCATCCGCGTCCTCGCCCAGGGCCCGTTTCAACATCACCTGAAACAGCGGCTCTACCAGGTTCCCCAGCGTTTTCGGAGGTGGCTCAACCGGGTCGTCGTCCCTCCGGGCACGGCGAAACGCATCCCGCACTTTCGACACCATCCGGTGCGCACCGCCCGAAGCGCTGTCACCCTGCCATTTCAGTCCGGCAGCAACGAGTTCGTCCGCCAGATGCTCGACCCCCCGCACGGATCGCGTAACCCCCGTACCCAAGCGCAGTCCACGCCGGAGCCTGATCCAAAGCAGCGCGCGAAGTTGGTCGTCCGACAGGTCACTGTCCCGCCACCGTTTCGCGCTTTTCTCAACACTGGCACCGACCTTCGGGTCCGCGCGTTGCACCTTCGTCCAGACCTTCTCGAGAAGTCCCTGCACATGCTGCCGCAGCTTTGCGTCGTCAAAGACCCCGAGACATACCGCCAGGAACTCGCGTTCCGCTCCCCCTACACCGGCGGCAACATGGGCTGGTTGCAGATCGTCAATATTTGGTCTCAACCTTCATCCTTGGGCGCGCCGGAGTAGCCCCGCTCATCGAAATGGCGACGCTCGTCGGCGGTGAGGCGGTGCTCCAAGCAGGCGATATCCATGCGTCGAGCATATCAGGAACGAAACTTTGGCCGGTTAGGGCGCTCTCCGATTCTCCGATGAAGGGGACGTCATTGCGGGGAAGGCACTACGCCTTGCAGGTGCCGACATACGCTCTTGACGGGCCGCTCCATCAGGCGGTCAGCTGCGCGCTGTGCGCCAAGGGAGGTCCGAGGCCGGCTATGCCTACGAGACGATCTCCACCGCTTTGCTGTAGATCGTGTAGCCGGCAAACGCGATGTACATGGCCGAAGCGAGCACCATGAAGAAGATGTTGATCCAGCCGGGGCGGGCCGACTTCGGCAGATAGGTGAGGTTCATGTAGAGCACCATTGGCACGTAGATCGCCATCACGAAACCGCTCATCAGCGCCGCGATGAACAGGAAGTCGAGCCCGGCGATGTCGTACCTGCCGAAGAACCAGACGCTGAAGACGCCGATGACCATGGTGGTGCCGACCAGCACGAGATACCACTGTTCCAGCTTCAGCCATTTGCCGAACTTGAAGTTCGTGTGCAGGAGGTCGGCGAAGATGCGGCTGCCGCCGTCCACGCCGCCGAGCTGGGTGCTGAACAGCGCCGCCATGCCGACGATCAGAAAGAGGTAGCGGCCGAAGGTGCCCATGCTCTGCTCGAGGATCGACGCGAGGTCCCACACCAGGCTGGCCCGGTCCGGGACGAGGCCGATCGGATGCAGCACCGCCAAGGCGCCGAAGACGAACAGGAACATCGTGAAGCTGCCGAGGATCCAGAAGAACAGCGTCTGGTCCACCACGATGTAGCGGAACCAGTCCTTGAACCGGCGCCGGTTGTCTGCTGTGTCCTCGTAGATGTAGCCGGTGTCCAGTTCCTTGACCTCGTGCCGGTGCGCGGGGCTCATCAGCGACGGCATGCGTTCGCCCATGCCGATGTTCTTCTCGCGCAGGTAGTAGGCGTAGTAAAGGTTGCCGAGACCGCCCGCCCCGGCAAACACCACCGCGCCGAAGAAACGGTTGAACGTGAGTTGATCGCGCACCGAGCCGTCGTCGGCAAGGACGTCCACCGGGAAATCGGGAAAGCTGAAAAAGCTGATCACTCCCTGCCACATGGCGAGGAATATCTCCACAGAGCCGATTTCCCACACCACGTAGATGAGGCCCGCGACGATGACCGCGATCAGGCCCATGATGCAACGCTCCACCGCGGTGTAGATCACCTTGGGGCCGAACAGGATGGCGGCGACCAAGGCGAAAACGATGGCGGTCCAGAGCCAGGCCGGACTGTCGTGCCCCGGCCCGAATATCAGGTCGCGCAGCGCAATGCCCGTCTCCCGCGCCCACCCAGGCAGGAACTTGCCCACGAATATCACGAACACGAAGACGTACACCGTCAGCTTGATGACCCGAGCCATGCCGGTGAACGGGCTCTCGCCGGTGACCACGGCCCAGCGGCCAATCTCGATGTTGACCCAGAGCTGGAGAAAGAGGCCGATCGCCGCCGCCCAGAGGAGCTGCGCCCCCACCACAGACGTGATCCAAGGCCACATGATGAGCTCGCCCGACCCGATGGCGAGCCCGGCCATGACAACCCCCGGCCCGACCATCGCCAGAATCGGCTTCTTGCGTTCTGGAAGCTCTGCCTGCTTCAGCGGCTCAATATTGACCAGCATTCTTCTTTCGCCTGTTGTCCGTCACACCCCCGAAGCCGCTGGCGTAGCGTTTTACTGCCGACGCGCCCGCAGCGCGTGGCGACTATAGCGCCTCTCCGGGTTGGACAGGATGCGGGCGGAGGTTGCAGGATGCCGCTTTAGCTGGGAAAGCTGGGGAAGGGGAGCGATGGCCGACACGCGTGCCGCGACGATCATTGGCGACGGGATTGCCGGGGCTTGCCCGGATGGGCCCTTCGATGCCGGGGCCCGGATTGCCGAGCCGTTCGGCGTGACCGTTGGGCCCGACGGCTGGCTCTACTTCTGCGACCTCGGCAATCATCGGATTCGGCGGGTGGACCTTCAGGGGCACACGGTCGAGACGGTGGTGGGGAGTGGAAGCAAGGGGAACGCCGGCGACGGCGGGCTTGCGACCGAGGCGGACATAGAGCAGCCGTATGAACTGCGCTTCGATGCCGCCGGCAATCTCGTGTTCGTGGACATGACGGCGCACGTGGTGCGGCGGGTGAATGCAGCGACTGGGCGGATCGAGACCGTGGCCGGCAACGGGGAAGCGGGGTTCTCCGGCGATGGCGGGCCGGCGACCGCCGCCATGCTTCGGCAGCCGCATTCCATCGAGATTGCACAAGACGGCGCCATCCTCGTTTGCGACATCGGCAATCACCGGATTCGACGCATCGATCCTGGCACGGGCTTCATCGACACGTTTGCCGGCACCGGCGCGCAGGCGCCGACGCCGCCTGGCGCCCCGATTGCCGACGCGCCGCTCAATGGCCCGCGTTCCCTCGCCTTCGACGATGCCGGGGATCGGAGCGAACTCTTCCTCACGCTCCGCGAGGGCAATGCCGTGCTCTGCATCGACATGCAGCGCGGGCGCATCGAGCACGTTGCTGGCAACGGCCAGTTCGGCTACGCCGGCGACGGTGGCGATGGGCGCTCGGCCAGCCTGGCCGGGCCCAAGGGCATCGCCGTGAGCGGCATCGATGTCTACATCGCCGACACGGAAAGCCACACCGTGCGCCGCATCGACCGTGCCAGCGGACGCATCGACACGGTACTCGGCGATGGCCAGAACCACGACGGCCCGGACGGCGACCCGCGGCACTGCGGCCTCGCCCGCCCGCACGGGGTCTACGCGACACCGGACGGCCGCATCTTCGTCGGCGACACGGACAACCACCGGGTGCAGGTGCTGCATCGCTGAGCCTTAAGACAGCAAAATCCGCCGGGGTGATACCGCCACAAGAACCGTTGCCTTCGGACAACGCTTCTTGCCCCAGCCCAAGCCGTCCTATCATCCCGTCGGACTTCGCCGAGACGGCAAAGTCCGACCAGGTGATAGGCTTGGCTCATGCGTACCTATCCCTTGCAAGCGAGGCGTCAGAACGCCGGACGTTCGCCCATCCCGCTCCGTGCCGAGCAAGTTCGGGAGTTCCTCGCGAACGGTTTTCTGGTGCTGCGCTCGTCCTTGCCCCAGAGCTATCACCGGACGATCTTCGAGCGCTTCGATGCCGTGGCGGATGGGCGCGGCGAAGGGGCCACGGGCATGGGGCATTTTGGCAACAACCTGCTGCCATTGATCCCGGAGTTGATCGAGTTCTTCAACGACCCCGTGGTGCGGGGTGCGCTTGGCAGCGTGCTCGGTGCCGACTATTCGATGCATCCGCACCGTGCGCTGCACCGCAATCCCCCCGCCAGCGACGAGCAGGAGTTCCACAAGGACAGCTACTGGGGCTATACGCGGCGCGTGCGCAACCATCGGCCTTGGTGGGTGATGGTGATGTACTTTCCGCAGGACACGGACGTCGTCAAGGGTCCCACGGCGGTGATGGCCGGCAGCCAGCACCTGAACCAGCGGCCGGAAGGCATCTGCACCGAGGTCCCCATCGCTGGCGCGGCCGGCTCGTTCGTGCTCATCCACTACGACATCTGGCATCGAAAGATGAAGAACCAGACGGACTTGAACCGCTACATGTTCAAGTTCGAGTTCACCCGCCTGGCGCCACCACGCAAGGCCGAAGCCGGGCAGGCGTGGCAGCAACCGCGACATGCGCCCCCGCTCGACCTTTCCCCCGTCTGGCAGGCAACCTGGAATTGGCTTTCCGGCCAAGCCGGCTGCCATCCGAGCGGCCAGGCCCATGCGGAGGAGCTCGCGTCGGACGACGAGGCCACCGGCATCAATGCCGGCTATCGCCTGGCCGCCGCAGGCCAAAAGCGTGCCCTGCTCACGGCTCTCGACAGCAACGCCGAGCCGCACGAGAACAAGCGTCGCTATTCCGACAACGGGCGCATCTGGCAAGAGGACGCCCCGGTGCGCAACGCCGCGCACGGACTGGTGCAACTCGGCTGCGAGGCCGTGCCGGCTTTGCTCGATGTGGCCTTGAGCGGAACCCCGCGCGGCCGCAAGCACGCGGCCTTTGCATTGGGTGAGATCGGCTCGACCACGGCCATCCCAACCTTGATGGAGGCCATGAGCGACGACGACGTGCATGTGCGGATCGCCGCCGCCGAGGCCATCGGCATCCTTGTGCCCTCAAGCGAAAGCCGCGACGCCCTGCTCGGCGCCATGCGCGACCGCGCCTCGGAAGTGCGCTTCGACGCCGCCCTCTCCCTCGTTCGTGCCGCGGCGCAGGGTTCCACGGAACTGATGGCGCCGACGGTTGCGCCCCTCGAAGAGGCGCTCTACGACACCAACCGCTACGTCAGCGGCTACGCGGCCGAAGCGCTCGAACGCATTGGCACCGCCGAGGCTCTCGAAGCGCTGCTGCCTTTCCTGCGCACGGCCCGTTGGTGCCCACACACCGACAACCAGCATCCGTTCTGATCGATGTCCGAGGGCGACGGCGGCGAAATGGGCCTTGAGGGGCGCATCGCCGTCGTCACGGGCGCGGGGGCAAGGGGCTTCGAGATCGGCAACGGCCGCGCTGCGGCAATCCTGCTCGCTCGCGCCGGAGCTTGTGTGATAGCGGTCGACCGCGACGCCGACGCGAGCCAACGCACCGTGGCGATGATCGAGCGCGAGGGTGGTTCCGCAGTTCCCTTCGCCGGTGATGTCACCAACGAGCACGACTGCGAAGCGCTGCGGTCAAAGGTGACTGCGGAGCTAGGCGCGCCGCAAGTGCTCGTCAACAACGTCGGCATCGGCGCCGCCGGCACCGTCCTCGAGACCAAGCCATCGGTTTGGGAGCGCGTGATGAACACCAACGTCACGTCGATGTACCTAACCTCCCGCACCCTCATCCCGGCGATGGCCGAGGCGGGCGGCGGTGCCATCGTCAACATCGGCTCTATCTCCGCCATCCGCCCCAAGGGCAGCACCGCCTACTCCACCTCCAAGGGCGCCGTCATCGCACTGACCCAGGCGATGGCCGTGGATCACGCCGAAGCCGGCATCCGCGTCAACGCCGTGATGCCGGGCCCGGTCTTCACCCCAATGGTGAACGGCCCCAACATGACGCCAGAGAAGCGCGAACAGCGCAAGAACGCCTCGGCCTTGCGCATCGAAGGCTCCCCCTGGGACATCGGCCACGCCGTGACCTTCCTCGCCTCGAACCGCGCCCGCTACATCACGGGCCAGGCCTTGGTGGTGGACGGCGGCGTGACCCTGCGTTCTCCAGAACGCTGAGAACAGCGGATGCGGTTTGATTGGCCGGTCCGAGTTGCCATGCGCGCCTGCCGAAAGCGCATCGGTAGATCAGCAAAGGTCAAGGGGCACAGATCGCGAGACCACGCTACAATCCGCAATCAACGCACATGATATCTTGCTGCGCCGACCACCGGCGTGAATGGCCAAGCCGATGACTGCCACAACCCGAACAATCCACGCCGTGGACCTGTTCTGCGGCATAGGCGGCCTAACCCACGGGTTAGGGCTCGCCGGTGTTGATGTCCGCGCAGGGATCGACAACGATGCCGGCTGCCGGCACGCCTTCGAGGCCAACAACGAGGGTGCCGCGTTTTTTCACAAGGACGTGCATGAGCTTGGTTTCAGTGACTTAGTGCGACATTACCGAGGTGCTGACGTGACCGCTCTCGTCGGATGTGCCCCTTGCCAACCGTTCTCCGCCCACAATCGGCGACGCAGCCAGTCTGACGATGACTGTTCGCTGGTGTCCGAGTTCGCCCGCCTCGTGGAGGAGGGAATGCCAGATATGGTCTCCATGGAAAACGTGCCAGGTCTAGGCAAACATGCGGCGTTTCAAGACTTCCTGGACACGCTTGCGAGGCTCAAATACAAGGTCAACCATGGCGTCGTCGCATGTGAGCGTTTCGGGGTACCGCAACGGCGCCGCCGCCTCGTTCTCTTGGCGTCCCGCCTGCGCCCGGCAGCGTTGAGGGAGCATGGGGCCGTGCCGCCGACGGTTGGCGATTGCATCCGAGACCTACCGGCTATCGATGCTGGTGCGACCAGCGACGATGATCCGGCTCACGTTGCCATGCCCCTCTCGTCAACAAACCGCAAGCGGATCGCTCACTCCAAGCCGGGCGGGACATGGAAGGACTGGCCCGAAAGCCTCGTCAATGCCTGCCACCGGCGCGCCCACTATCCGGCGCCCTACGGCCGCATGCGTTGGGACGATCTAGCACCCACCATCACCACGCAATTTTGCTACTACAGCACCGGGCGCTTCGGACACCCCGAGCAAGACCGCGCGATTTCCGTGCGCGAGGGCGCGATCCTCCAAACGTTCCCTCGCAACTACAGCCTCATCGACCCTGACAAGCCCTCGACCGTTCGAGACCTGGCGCGTCAGGTCGGCAACGCGGTGCCGGTCAATCTCGGCAAGGCGATTGGCGAAGCGTTCCAACAGTGCATTGCATGAGCAAATCCCGCTACACGATGCGCCTTAGCCTCAATGTGCTGAATCACATGGGGCTATCGCTCTACAGCAACACGCCGGCGGTGATCGCGGAAGTCATCGCCAACGCTTGGGATGCCGACGCGACCGAAGTCGATGTGGAAGTCGACGCGGCTGCAATGACCATCACGGTCTGTGACAACGGCGTGGGCATGGATCTAGCCGATGTCAACGAAAAGTACCTCTACGTCGGCTACCGCAAGCGGGAAACGGCAAGCGGTGACGCCGCCGAACCATTCCTGACCGAGAGGGGGCGCAAGCCGATGGGCCGTAAGGGCATAGGCAAGCTCTCCCTGTTCGCCATCGCCAACCGCATCTCGGTTTACACAAAAAAGCAGGACGCGGCGTCCGAGTCATTCTTGCTCGACGCGGAGCGGATCAAGGAGGCCATCGAGCAGGAGGACCCGTCGACTGCGAAGGACTACGAGCCGGAAGAAATTCCGTTTGACAAGGACATACATCCACAGGGCACGATCCTCCACATCGATGACCTCAAGAAGACGCGGATCACGCGAGCAACCTTAGATGGCCTCAAAAAACGCATCGCCCGCCGTTTCAGCGTCCTCGATGACTTCCAGATTCGCGTCAATGGCGAAAGCGTGACCTTCGAGGACCGCGACTATTTTCACAAGGCACGCTTCATCTTCCAGTACAAGAAGGACTATGCGGTCAATTGCGAAAACCTAGATCGGGATGGCGACACCGGAAAACCCATGCAGTACAACCGGCCGTACTGCTTCGACGAGAAAGGCCAGATCGACGAGCGGGGTCGCCATGCGGTCGAGGGATGGATCGCTATAGCCAGGCGGTCCAACGACCTGGACGGAGAAGGCAGCGATGACAACCTCAACAAAATCGCGATTGTCGTTCGTGGCAAGGTGGCTCAGGAGGATATTCTGCAAGAGTTCCGACTCGGCGGGATGATCACGAAGTACATGTTCGGCGAGATCGCCGCGGACTTCCTGGACGAGGACGACGCGGACGACATCGCCACATCAAGCCGACAGAGCATCGCCGTCGACGATGCCCGGTTCAACGCTCTGAAGACGTTCCTTCGGACGGAACTGCAACATATCTGGACGGAGACGAACAGGCTAAAGGACAGGAAGGGCCTGGAGAACGCGCTAGCCGACAACCCTCCGCTCAGGGAGTGGTATGGTGAGCTGCCGAAAAAGCTCCAACCTCGTGCCCAGAGGATCTTCGCGGAGATCGACAAGGCCACCATCGACGAGGACAGGAAGCGAGACTTCTATGCCAGTGGGGTCCTTGCCTTTGAGCGACTCAAGATGGATGCATCGCTTGACATCCTAGACACGATTGACGAGACGAATGTTGAGGCATTCCTCGACTTTTTGGCAGAGATCGACGCGATCGAGGCGGCAAACTATCGGGAAATCGTCAAGGAGCGCCTGAAAGTCATCCAAAAGCTCAGCGACAACGTTGCGGAAGACGTCAAAGAGCGTGTGCTTCAAGAGTACATTTTCGACCACCTTTGGCTCCTGGACCCCGCATGGGAGCGCGCCACCGAGTACGCCAACATGGAGCAGCGTATCCAAGCCGCGTTACCGGATGATTCCACCAAGACCGTAGACCTCCGGACGGACATCCGGTACCGTCGAGTCGCGGCCGGCCATGTGATCGTGGAACTGAAACGCGGTTCACGACGGGTCAAAAAAACCGAAATCGAGGATCAGCTACTGAGATACATGCATGCTGCACGCGCTGAGTTGAAAAAGGACCCCGCCGAAGCTGCGCTACCCGTGGAGGGCGTATGTCTGATCGGAACGCTGCCTCGTGGCTGGGACGATGCCGAGTCGCGTCGCGCGGACGAAGAGTCGCTCCGTCCGCATCGGATTCGTGTGATGACCTATAGCGAACTGATCAACAACGCGGAGTCCGCTTACGCGAAGTTCCTGGCAGCAACGAAATCGACCAAGCAACTCAGTCTCCTGATCGATCGAATCCGTGAGTACACGCCAAATGGGTCGCGCGGACAAGCTCCCGTCTCTGCTCCTTGACCTTACACCGTGTGTAACGCGGTGGGCTTGCCGACCCGGGCGCTTCCTCTTGTGTTGGACGTAGTCCGCCAAGATGTACTCCCCTAGCTGGTCCGGGGTTGTATAGAGGACGCGCCCCCCCGTTCAGAGCAACGTTGGAGCCTTCCGCGGAACGCCCTTGATACGGTCGACAGGCCGCACAACGACCATCCGCTCACGGGGGTCCATCAATCCGAGCCTGTGTCCGGCTGGACAGCGACCACGAAGTCGCCGCGGCCTTTCCCTCGGGCAGGTCGCCGCCTGCCGTGATGACCACATAGCCCGTCTGCCCAAGACGGCAGATTCGGCAAGTGAACGTAGCGGCCCATGATACAGTGCCCGCATGGAACCGACCCTGACTTGGCTGGACCTGACGGCCACTGACCGCAACCAGATGCGGCGTGTACTTGATCTCTTCCGGGAGCAGGGAACCGTCGACGAGATGGGACTCGGCACACTGCGCGACACCTTGTCCGACTCTCTCTTCCCCGGCACTTCAACGATCCAGACCCGGCTCCGGTACATGCTGTTCGTGCCGTGGATGTACCAAGGCCTGGAACGCCGGCGAATTCGGAGTGACGAGGTGGCGGAGAGAGCGCGGAAGGCTGAGCTCAAACTCATCGAGCCACTTCTGGCAAGCGAGGAGGACGAAGGTGTCATCGGCGCACGTTCGCGTGGCTCACTCAAGCGGCTCCCAAGCGAGGTGTACTGGTCCGGTCTTGTCCGTTGGGGCATCTTCAAATGCGGACAGAGCCAAAGTTGGTACCACACCCACTTCGAGGCGCTCTCGAAAGGCGGCCACAGTGTCGAACGCTCGGACGATCCGGGCCTGACATGGTCTCAACAACCGACTTGGCACCCACGAATCCCCCAACCTCGCGATTCGTTCCCTCACGATGCTTCGTTCGCACTGGAGCGCGACGAGGCCGAGTTCCTCCAGGAACGCATTGCGGACGGATGCGCCGGAACATTGCTCGCGTGGCTGGCGCGCGAAGGTTCGGATCTGCCAGCGGTCGATTTTTGGGACGATCCTGCGGTAGCGAAGGCAAGCACCCGCATTCAGGAAGTCGTTGAGGTGGCTCGCCGGTTCTCCCTTCACGTTGAAGGAATGCCGTTGCTTTACAACCTGCTCGTGGCTGAGCGCCACAGAGAAGAATTTGGCGGAGAGGAAGGATGGATCGACCGTTACCGCGAGGACCTCGCTGCGTGGGAAGGACGGGAAGCCAAGGAGTCACCCTACGATTCAGGCGCAATGTGGGACTTCGTCGGAAGCCGCAAGGCTCGTCTGCCCGAGGAACAGAGCCGCCGTTTCGTCGGGGAGTGGTCGCGCCGGCTTGCGGAAATCGGCGTTCGCGGAATCGCGGGCGATCGTGTTCTGCGCAAGTTGGTCGCCGACCGCGAGATGCAGCTTAAGCGACGCCGAGCGCGTTTGGCGAACTCGACGCGACTGCTCCACTACAACGGGCGCGTCGGTGTCGGACGGATGGACTTCCGCTGGTTCCGGGTCCGACGGCTCCTGATCGACTTGCACGAAGGACTGGCTGCCTGATGCTCTCTCCCGAAGCTCGCACCGTCGCCATTGAGTTTCTTCGCCCGCCACCGGACTATCGCCTCGACTTCGCCGTGTTGACCACATACACGCTGGATCTGGAGGCGCTGCTTGCCCTCCCCCTCGGCGTGTTGGCGCAAGCCGATGCTGGCTTGGAGGGACTTCTGGCCGACCCGCTGCTACTTCTGGAAGCCCTCCGAGAGGCGGGTGGTCGCGTTCACGTGTTCGTGGACGAGTGCGGCATCGCGACACCGCGTACCCATCGGGAACTGTATGCGATGCTGTAGTCGAGCGTCCATCCGGTTAAGGCTCCGCACGGCGGGGCGTTTCATCCGAAGGTATGGGTGATTCGCTACGTGTCGGAAGAGGATGACAACGACGTTCTGCTGCGGGGGGGGGTCATGTCGCGGAACCTCACGTTTGATCGCTCGTGGGATGTTGCGTTGGCGAGCGAAGCAACTCCTTTACCGCGACAGCGGGCACGAGCAAGCAGGCCGTTGGCCGACCTTCTCCGCGAACTGCCGAAGCTCGTCACGGAACGCCTGCCCGACGCCGTCCAAAAGGCGGTACGGAGCTTGGCGGACCAAGCTGGAAGAACTCGTTTCCCGGCTCCTGAAGGATTTCACAAGCGCCCGGTGGAGTTCCACTTGCTCGGATTGGTCAGCCGGCAGAGCCCGTGGCAGCCAACGACAGACGGCTCGCGCCTCCTCGCCATTGCTCCCTTCGTCAATCGCGGCGCTCTCGACGCCGTGGCCGGCATGAGTGCCGGCAAACACATGCTCGTCAGCCGGCAAGAGGAGCTCGACAATCTCTCCACCGATGCGCTGGCCGCTTGGGACGCGGGGGACGTACGCGTCTTGCAGGACGTTGCATTGGACGAGACTGATGACGACGACTACGACACGTGTCGATCTGGCCTGCACGCCAAGATCATCGCCGTGGAGCATGGGCACGACGTGACCTGGTACGTCGGTTCCGCGAACATCACGGCTGCTGCGTTTACCGGCCACAACGTGGAAATGATGGCGGCGGCAACCGGGCGCAAGGGACGTCCCTCTGGCAAGAGCGGCTGCGGCATTGAGCGCTTCCTCGAAAGTGGATTCAATGAGTTGTGCGTGCCGTACCGTGGCGGCAACGGTGAAGAAGACGACCGAGAGAATGACGAAGCCGCACAAGCGCGCCAGCTCATCGAGGATATGGAGAAGCGCCTGATCGAAGCCCCTCTCAAGATCGTTTGCAAGCAGGCCGAAGGTGGCTTTGCCTGGAGGCTCGAGGGGCGGGTTCCGCAATCCGAAGTGGAGATCACCTTCTGGCCGGTATCCATCTCCGAGGACAAGTCCCGCCTGCTTGACCTGCCAGCCACTTGGCCCTTGCCCTTGTCGCACCTGACGTCGTTCGTCGCGTTCCGCTTGCGGGTGGCGCACCCGAGCGCGGAAGATGTCCGTCTGACCCGCAAGCTACCTGCGAAAGGCATATCGGAAGGCCGCATCAATGCAGTGCTGCGATCTCTGATCGACAGCCCCGAACGGTTCTTGCAGTTTCTGCGCGCGCTGTTGGGCGGGTTCGAGGGAATGGTTGCCTGGGCACAAGGAGACGGCTCAGGCACAAGCCAGTCTCGGGGAGAGTGGCTCGCCGAAGAGACGCTCCTTGAAGACCTGCTCCGCGTCGCATCCCGCCACCCAGAGCGGTTAAGCCCCATCCGCCGCTTGATCGAAGAGCTCCTGGAAACGGAGGATGGGGCCAAGGTGATCCCCGAGGGATTCCTCGCTTCCTGGCAAGCCGTGGCCGAAGCAATCGATGGACGGGCCTCATGACCCGACCGAACTCGGAGGACATCCTGAGGCCGCTGAAGTCCTTCCAGCGCCGCACGGTCGACCACGCGTTCCACCGCCTGTTCGTGGCGCCAGACAGTACAGCGCGCTTCTTGGTGGCGGATGAGGTCGGGCTCGGCAAGACGCTGGTCGCACGAGGTGTCATCGCACGCGCTATCGATCATCTCTGGGAGGATGTCGAACGCATCGACGTTGTCTACATTTGCAGCAATGCCAGCATCGCACGCGCCAATCTCCCGAAGCTGCGGATAGGCGCCGGAAACGAGCGATCGCTCGCACTGGCGACGCGGCTGACGATGTTGGCAACGGAATTGGCGCCTAGCGGCAGAAAGGAGACTATTTCGGACGCGAAATTGAACTTCGTCAGCTTCACGCCCGGGACCTCGTTCAACATGGGCCATTCCTCCGGTCGGGCCCCTGAACGCCAAGTCCTGTTTCAGCTGCTTGAGCCTTTCGCGACGTCTACGACCGCTCTGATGAACGTGCTGCAGGGTGGCATCCGCGACAAGGACAGTTGGCGCAGGCGGTTGAGAGACGACCGGGTGGTTTTGGAAGCCGACATCGAGGTGCAGTTCCAGACGAAATTCGAGAACTCCGAGCTGTTGGATCAGTTCTCTACGCTCGGAGCGAGTTTCCGTCGTCATCGTCCGGTCTGGGCAGCCGAAGCACGTTCGCAGCGAAACAGGTTCATTGCAGATTTGCGTCGTTTGCTCGCCGAAACCTGCGTGCAGGCACTCGAACCAGACCTTGTGATCCTCGACGAGTTCCAGCGTTTCAAACCTTTGCTTGAGACTCGGCCGGACCAGTACGAGAACAACCCTGGCGCTGCGCTGGCTCAGGCATTGTTCAAGTCTAAGACGCCGGAAGGCCAACCCGTTCGCACCCTCCTCCTATCCGCGACCCCCTACAAGCTCTACACCGCGGACGCCGAGATAGAGCACGAGGACCATTACAAGGACTTCCTGGCCACCGCTCGATTCCTGCTCGACGATGAAGACCGGGTCCGCGACGTGCAACGCCAGCTATCCAGCTTCGGCACGGAGCTCAAGCGGGCCGCGCAACTAGGCCCCAGTCACGCAGAGGCTGTCGCAGCCGCCAAAGGCGCGGTCGAAGCCTCCCTCCGGGCCGTCATGGCCCGCACGGAACGCGTTCCTGCCACCGACGACCGGGACGCGATGGTCGAAGAGCGCAGGCAGCCCGGCAAGATCACGCCGACCGAGGTGCAGCAGTACATGGCCACCGACGCACTCTTTCGCACGGTGGGGGATGGCGATCCCATGCGTTTCTGGAAGTCGGCACCATACCTCGCCCATTTCATGCACGGCTATAAATTCAACGAGCGTCTCGATGAGACGATCAGGCTGTCACCGGACAAGGTGCTGGAGGTAATCCGCACGCACAAGTCGGCGTTTCTGAACGACGAAGAGATCAGAAGTTGGGAGCAGGTCGAGCCGGCCAACGCCAAGCTACGGCAAATCGTGAGCGATCTGCTAGACGAGGGCCTATGGCGCCTACTCTGGATCCCGCCGACTATGCCCTATTGGCCGTTGGAAGGTCCCTTCGAGGGGAAGCGAGCCTTCACCAAGACACTACTTTTCTCGGCGTGGAACGTCGTGCCGGATGTCGTCAGTGCCGTCCTTAGCTACGAGGCGGAGCGGCGGATGGTCGGAGTGCGACAGCGGGTCAAGAAGTACGAGGAGCCAGCAACTCAGCAATGGCCGCTGCTCCGATTTGCGGAGACGGGCAAGCGGTCAGGGCATCGCATGCTGTGGCTCCTCCTTCCCTGCCTGACACTGGCGGATCAGGCGCATCCGCTAGAGGCCCCGAACGGGCGGGACCGGCGGGACTGGACCCTCAGACAGGTAAAGACGCTCCTAAGGGCCTTGCCGAATCCCCGCAGGGGCGAAACCGATCGGCGCTGGGAATGGGCCGTGCCACTGCTGCTGGACCCGGGGTTGCGGGATTTCCTGCGGGAGTGGCGGGACAACGAACTGAATGGTCTGAGCGAAAGCGAGGCTCTCCCAAAGCCGAACGAGGAGGCGTTCGATGCCTACCTTGACGAATTGCTCGACTTGGACATCACTGAGCTTGGCCCCCGACCACCCGGGCTGGCCGAACTCATAGCCGACGCGGCGCTCGGCTCCCCCGCAGTCTTGGCTTCGCGTTGCCTAAACACGTCGGGGATCGACGATCACGCTCGCCGGAGGCTCGCAACGGCGATAGCGCACGCGTTCTGGAGCCTATTCAACCAACCAGCGGTGATTTCCCTGCTTCGCCAGCTTCCCGTGGAAACCGGAGCTACCCGCGACGACGGGGCGTACTGGCACCGGGTCCTTCGGTACTGCAAGCAAGGCAATCTCCAAGCGGTGTTGGACGAACAATGGCATCTGTTGTGGGAGCAGCACGCTTGGTCCGACACGGCGGACCGGGAAGAGCTCGCGAGTCAATGCGCAGAAGCGCTTGTCCACGCGGCGCCGCCCACGCGGTCCCGCGTTCATGCGAGGTTTTTTCGGCAGTCATCGGAAAGTGCCGTGGAGACCGAAGAGATCCGCATTCGCACCATCTTCGCCCAGCGCTTCGGCCACATTCACGCGGAGGACGAAGGCCAGATCAGCCAAGACGCGGTACGAGCGGCCTTCAACAGCCCGTTCCGTCCCTTCGTTCTCGTCAGCACGTCCATTGGCCAGGAAGGACTCGATTTCCACCCGTGGTGTCATCGCGTGGTGCATTGGGACCTGCCGGGCAATCCGGTCGATCTGGAACAGCGCGAAGGTCGAGTTCATCGCTACAAGGGACATGCCGTGCGCCGCAACGTCGCCGCCGCCCACGGTCAGGAAGCGCTGGCGGATCGGTCATCGGGCGATGACGTCTGGGAGAGAGTGTTCGCGCTCGCAGGCAATGCGGCACGCGCCAGGGCCGACAGCGATCTCGTGCCCCACTGGATCGCTCCCGGCGAGTGTCGCGTCCAACGCAACGTGCCTCTGCTTCCGTACACCAAGGAAGTGGAGGCGTTCGAGCGACTGAAGCGGCAACTCGCTGCCTACCGAGTGGTTTTCGGACAACCTCGTCAAGAAGACTTGGTCAACCTGCTCGATCATGCCGATCTGAACACCGCCCAACTGAAGGAATGGGCCGTTGACCTCACGCCACCATAGCGATATCCGTCAAATCCCCAGACGACGATGCCGTCGTCGCTGTGGCGGACAGCCCTGGCTTCGAGCGGCCTGGGGCCGCGCCATCCGGCCGACACGTTGGTTGCGATTGGGCTTCATTGCGCTTGTTCCGGGTCGGCGCAACATGGCCACCCACCGCTTGTTCACCTTCCCAGCCGCTTTCTCTTGTGCTGTACGTAGTCCACCAGGATGTATTCGCCGAGTTTGTCTGGTGTGGTGTAGAACACGCGGCCGCCGTTGATGCGGGCGATTTGGTCCATGAAGGCCTTTAGGTAGTAGCTGGCGTCGAGCATGAAGGTGTTGATGGCGATGCCCTTTTGGGAGCAGCGCTTCACGGCGCGCATGGTGGCGCGGATCGTGGCGGCGGTGGGGGGGTAGGCGAAGCGGGCCTGGCCGTTTTCCAGATGTGCCGTGGGCTCGCCGTCGGAGATCATGATGATCTGCTTGGCACCGGCGGAGTGCCTGGCCAGGAGGCGCTCGGCCAGGAGCAGGGCGTGCTGCATGTTGGTGCCGAGGACGTATTCGTCCCATTGCAGAAAGGGCAGGTCGTGCGCCTTGAGTTCCCGGGCATAGGCGGCGAAGCCGATGATGTGGAAGGAGTCCTTCGGGTATTGCGAGGTGATGAGGTTGTGCAGCGCCAAGGCGACTTTTTTCGCGGCCTGGAACGAGCCGCGCAGGGCCATGGACCAAGAAAGGTCCACCAGCATCGCCGTGGAGGTGGAGGTGATGAGTTCCGAGCGATGGATCTCGAAGTCGCCGGGCTCGAGGCGCACGGGGGTTGCCGGGCCGTTGCGGTCGATGGCGTTGCGCACCGTGCGCGGCAGGTGCAGGTGGAACGGTTCGCCATACTCCCACGGTTTCGCCTGCTCCTGGGTTTCGCCGAAGAGGCCCTCTTCCGGGAGGGCATGGTTGCCGAGGCTCTGGCGCTTCAGGCGGGCGTAGATTTCGCCCAGCGCCTTCTGGCCGATCATGCGTGAGCCGCGGGGCGTCAGTTCCCAGCGGTTCTCGCCGGTGGGGCGGATGTAGCCGGCTTCTTCGAGTGCCTTGAGGAGCTTCTTCAGTTCGTCGAGGGAATCGGCCGCCTCGTCGCCGAGCAGCTCCTTGAGCAAGTCCATGTCGATGCGGTCCGGGTCGCCGCCCCGTTCTGCCGCCTGCACCTGGCCGATGAGCTCGTCGAGTTGATGCATCTCGTCCATCAGCCGCATGGCGGCTTCGAGGTCGATGTCCTCGCTGCCGCCGAAGCTGTAGCGCTGGCCGGAGGGATTCAGGAAGTCGAGAGCGTTGGCGAGCTGCTGCATCTCGAACTCCAGCTCCGGGTCGTCGAAGCGTCCGGCCATGAGCTGGCTCAGTTGCGAACGCTGCTCCGGGCTCAGCGAGTTCAGGAGGGACTGCGCCGCCGCCATCTGCTGGCGCATCTGCTCCAGGAGTTCGTCCAGGTCCTTGGGGGGGTTGGGGCCGAACATGTCGCCGAAGCGTTCCATGAAGCGGTCGAATTCAGGGTCGTCGCCGGCGGCTCGTCGCGCCAGCATCTCGTTCAGCGCCCGCAGCATCTCCTTCATGCGCTCGATGTCGCCGTCGGAGAGGTTCTTCACCATCTGCTCGATGTTGTTGAAGAACGACTGGGTCATGGCCTTGCGAAGCTGGTTCAGGAGGTCGAGATATTTCTTCTGCGCTTCGGGGTCCAGGAATTCGTACTTCTGCAAGGCGTTCATCTTGCCGGCGGGGTCTTCCGGCAGCTTGTCGAGCTCTTCGCGGTTCTTCTCGGCGATCTGGCGCAGGAGGTCGTCGGAGAAGTCGCCTGCCTTGTCGGCCTCTTTGCTCTCCGCTTGTTCGCCTTCCGTGCCAGCGGCGCCTTCGCTGCCTTCGCCTTGTGCATCCCCGCGCCCTCGCCACTCGTCGATGCGGGCGCGTTCCATGTCGATGATTTCGTCGAGCTTGCGGGCGATGTCGTCCATGACGCTGGAGAGATCGAACTGCGACAGCCGCTCTTTCTTGCGCTCGCGCAGTGTCTTGAGCATCTCCCTCATGCCCTGCAGGCGGTCGCCGCCGGGGATGTCCATGCCGCGGGAGAAGAGGTTGCGCATGGCCCAGCGCAGGTCGCCGTATTCCATCAGGTCGTCCACCATCGCACCTAGGGCATCGTCGGCGGAGTGGGCCAGCATCTGGCTGCCGTCCCATTGCGAGAAGCGGTGGCGAGTGACGAATCGGCGCATGGGGCGTTCCCCTTGGGGGCCTGGCGGGGCGTCAGACGGCTCTCATCCGGTGAAGGTCGCGCGCCCGCCGGCGCTGTACTTGTTGAGCAGCTTGTGCAGGTGCAGGCCCTCCAGCACGAATTCCACCGCGCTCGGCATGGCGGCAGGTTCGGAGACGAGGCCCGACACCACCTCGGCCATGCCCGGAATCGACGCCATCACGGAGTCGTAGGACATCACCGCAGCGCTCTCGCCGGTCTCCACGGCCAGTCCATCCCCGAACGAGAGGACGATGTTCTCGAGATCGTTCACGTCCATGCGGCGGTCGAACACCGCCTTCACGGACGCGGCGAGGATGCGCTCGACGATCTTGTCTTCCTGCCCCTCCTCCATTGCCTCGAACTCCACCTTGCCCTGCAGCGAGGGCAGCACGAAGGGGAGGTCGGAGATGCGGGGGATCACGTCCTGCTCGTTCAGGCGCAGGGCGCGGCGGAAGGCGTTGGCGAGGAGCGCTTCGTAGTTGGCGACGGACGCCCGCACGGAGACGCCGGAGCGCTGGTTGATGTCCGGCGAGTTGCGCGCCTGGCGCGTCATCTCGGCAACGATCTCCTTCATGTAGTCGGGTACGTGGACGCGGTAGTCGCTCATGTCGAGCGCCGTCGCCTCCTGCTCCATGATGTCGATCTCCTGGCCGATCTCGTCCGGGTAGTGGGTGCGGACCTGCGCGCCGTAGCGGTCCTTCAGCGGCGTGATGATGCGGCCGCGGTTGGTGTAGTCTTCCGGGTTGGCGGTGGCGATGAGGAACACGTCGAGCGGCAGGCGCACCTTGTGGCCGCGAATCTGCACGTCGCGCTCCTCGAGCACGTTCAGGAGGCCCACCTGGATGCGCTCGGAGAGGTCTGGCAGTTCGTTGATGGCGAAGATGCCGCGGTTCACCCTCGGCACGAGGCCAAAGTGGATGGTGAACTCGTCGGAGAGATAGCGCCCCTCGGCAACCTTGATGGGGTCCACCTCGCCGATGAGATCGGCGATGGTGATGTCGGGGGTGGCCAGCTTCTCGCCGTAGCGTTCGTCGCGGTGCATCCAGCGGATGGGGGTTCCGTCGCCGCGTTCGGCAATGATGGCGCGGCCTTGAGCGGTGACGGGGGCGTGGGGGTCTTCGGGGATCTCTGCGCCTTCGATGACGGGCACGAATTCGTCGAGCAGGCTCGTGAGGCTGCGCACGATGCGCGATTTCGCCTGTCCCCGCTCGCCGAGCAGGATGATGTCCTGACCGCCGAGAATGGCGTTGGTCATCTGCGGCAGCACGGTGTCGTCATAGCCGACGATGCCGGGAAACAGCACCTCGCCAGCGCGGATCTTGGCGATCAAGTTGCGCCGCATCTCCGCCTTCACGGGCAACGCCTCAAAGCCCGACGCCTTGAGCTCTCCGAGTGTCCCGGCCCGCGTGCCCATCAATCGCATGTCCCTTGTTTTCGCATGGGCGGAGTGTGGCTCACCCGGCAACCCAAGCGCAATCGCCGCTGTCGTATTTCTCTGGCGAGGATGGGGCGCAGGGGATGTGACGAGGCCTTTGCCGGGGCGGCGTTACACTGTGGCGACGCCATGAATGGGACGCGAAGCGCATGAGTCAGGAGCGGGTCTATTGCTCAGACCTTTGCCTTGCATCGGGCGAGCCGATGCTGGGCACGGCGGTGCAGGTGGATGTTTGGCTGCTGCTCGAATATCGGCCCGCATGGCGGCGCAAGGCGGTGCAGGACAACGATCTCGCGCCGCAGACCACGGACTGGCTGACGCAGCAGGTGGCGAGGCTCGAGGCGCAAGGGTTGAAGGTGCGGCCACAGTTCGCGCGACGCCCCGGGCGGGACGACGCCGGAGTTGCCGTGTTCGTCGGCCAAGGCGGAAACCTGTATCGGCATGAAGTGGCCGACTATGGGGACTTGGCGGGTCTCGACCTCGTGGAGTCCGAGCTCGAAGCGGTTGCCGAGCCGCACTATTTCGTCTGCACCAACGGCCAGCGCGACCTCTGCTGCGCCCGCTACGGCCTTCCGGCCTGGACTCGCTTGCAGGAAGCGGTAGGTGAACGCGCATGGCAAACCACCCATGTCGGCGGCCACCGCTTCGCCCCAAACGTGCTGGTGCTGCCGCAAGGTGCGCTCTACGGACGGGTGACGGAAGATGCCGTGCCCGGCTTTGTGGAGGCCATCGAAGCCGGTGGCCTGGCGGCCGAGTTCCTGCGCGGACGCAGCGCGTGGCCTCCTGCGGCCCAGGCAGCGGAGTCGTTGGTCGATGGCGCCTGCGACCTCAAGGGCATCCGCGACGACGAAGTGACCTTCGCCACGGCTTCGGGGGAGAAGACCGTGCGTGTGCAACGTGCGAGCAAGCCTTGGCGGATGATCCCGAGCTGTGGGGTGACGGAGCCCGAGGACGCATTCCCGTTCATGGCATGGTGAAGCGAGGCGCGACCATCGCGGCATTTGCTTCTCCGTCGAAAGTCGGGCGCGTGATCGTGGGTTCCTCATCCTGTCGGGACGGGGGCGTGCCCTCTGTGGTCGGGCCTCCAGTGCGGTTCTGCCCAGGTTTCTCCATCGTGCCTCGTGCGCCTGAGGCCGTCTCGGACTCGGCTGCAGGAATCGCGGAAGGTGGTGGCTGGATGGGATTCCGATAGAAGCTGGCCCAGAGCATGACGGCGGAGATGAGCACACTGGCCGTCGTCAAGGAAATCGCGATGAACCAACGTAGTTGCTTCCGTTCTTTGGCAATCGTATTGAACTCCGCCGTTGCGTCGGTCTTGACGGCGTCGATCTTGGCCTCGACTGTCGCTTGTGCCGCACGGACATCGCCCCCGAGGCGAGCAACAGCCAGCTTGGCCTCTTGCGCCGCCGCAGCGGCGGCTTTGGTGTCCGCCTCCAGGCGATCCAGGGACTGTCGGATATACCGGTTGTCGCTGGAGAGTTCGCCGAGCAGGTGCCCAATGGAGGAAGTGCCCCGCGCGTCCGACTCCTGATCGCCACGTTCGCTCTCTTGCGAGCGCTGACTCCACTTCTCGTCAGCACGTTCCTCCGCGGACATCGGCCCCTTCCGCTCATCGAAGCCGAGTGCGCCGGCTTTGGACTCCCTCTTTTTTGTAGCCACGCTTCACACCTGGATGTCGAGGTCCGAGAGCCAATCCCACAGTCGCTTGAACGTATATCCGGCGCGCATCTGATGGAGCCTGAACACCACCCCGGTCTGGGGGCTCTCCGCGTCCTCGATGCCGGCTGCTTTGCACACGTCGTCGGTCAGATCGTTGGTGGCGACCAGAAAGAGCGAGCTTGAGTGTCGGTGGTAGTTGTGCGATCCAAACCGATCCGCCAAGCGGCTCTCTACATCCTTCGCGATTTCCTCCGCGTCCGTATCATCGTCGTCTGGGCCATCGATGCAGACAGCGTAGAGTCTTGTGGCCACAGTTCCCTCGGCACTCGCGGATGTTGCAAGCATATGGCGACGCCCCAGCGTCATCAACTAGCCGATCCCGCGGAATCAGGCCGTCCATCCTCTCCGGGAACCGCTCCCGCCCCGTCCGACGCCCCTTCGCGTCGTGCTCCGCCTCCGCAAGGCTCCTCTGCTCCATGCCCGACAACCCTCCAGCCGTTCGGCGCAAAACCTACTACGGCCGGACTTGTGCAGAGCTTCCCTAGCTGGCAGCCTGTCGGACTTCGGACGGCGCAGGCTGGCCGAATGCCGACAGGGTGACGGGACGGCTTGGGCTGGGGCAGGAAGCGTTGCCGGAAGGCAACGGTTCATGTGGCGCTAGGCCTAAAGGTTGCCACGTGTGTTTGCGAATGGCCGAAGGTTAGTTGCTCCGGTAGCTATTGGAGTGCGCGTTGAACGAAGCGTTCTATCGCGGCGTTGAAGGCGTTGGCGGCGGTCATGTTGACGGCGTGCCCCGCGTCCACATCCACAATGTCGAGATGCGGCATCTCGGCGGCGGCGAAGTCGCGGTTCGCGGCGAAGCGCTTCTCAAGCCGGCCGCAAACCAAGAGGGCGGGGCGCGTGTTGACGCCGAGGTCGGCGCGCACCGAGGCGGTTGGCATCATGTGTTCCATGGCCATGGCGATGCCTTCCGGGCTGATCCCTTCGGCGTCGGCAACCAGCGCAGCGTAGGTTTCCGGCGGCAGACGCTTGGCGCGTCGAGGATGCACGGCGATGCGGTCGAGGGCAGCCTTGCCGCCGTCACGGATGCGCTTTGCGTTGGCGGCGGCGGTGGCCCGCCAATCTCCCGTCATGCGCGGCTCGGCGAAGGCGGAGGCGGAGTTGGTGAAGATGTGGCCGTGCAGCCGGTGCGGGTATTCGAGCGCGTAGCGAATCGTCACTGCCGCGCCCAGCGAATAGCCGCACACGAACCAACGCTCCGCACCGAGCCTCTCCCGCAGCGCGTCGATCGCCCTGGCATAGGCTCGGGTGTTGTAGAGCGCAGGATCTGCAGGGCTCGGCGAGCGTCCATGGCCGTAGAGCTCCAGCGTTACGGGCCGGCAGAAGGCAGACAGCGCCTCAAGGTTCGGCCCCCACTGGGCGCGGCTCGAAAGAAAGCCATGCACCAGCAGCAGCCAAGGCCCCTGGCCTGGATGCACGTCCCAATGCGGCGCGTCCGGGCCGATGGCTGGCGAGTCGTCCCGAGGGAACGCTGCCTGCCCCGCCTCCGTCACAGTGCCGTCGCCACCGCGTCGCAGAACGCCGTGGTGGTTGCCTCACCGCCCTGATCCGGAGTCAACGCCCTGCCGTCCGCATAGACCCGCAGCACTGCATCCTCGATGCGCCGCGCCTCGCGCTCGAAGCCCAGATGATCCAGCATCATGGTGGCCGACAGCAGCGCCGCCGTGGGGTTGATGATGTTGCGGCCGGCGATGTCCGGCGCCGTGCCGTGCGCCGGCTCGAAGTAGGCGTAGTCGTCGCCGTAGCAACCGCTTGGCGCAAGCCCCAAGCTGCCGAGCAGGCCACCGGCCGCGTCGGAGAGGATGTCGCCGTAGAGGTTCGGCATCACCACCACATCGAGCCGCTGCGGCTCGCGGATCAAGCGACAGGCAAAGTCGTCGACGATGAACGACTCGAAATCCACGTCGGTGTTCTGTTCGGCCACCTCCTGCGCCACTTCGAGAAAGAAGCCGTCGCTGCCGCGCAGCATGTTGTGCTTGGTGGCGCAGGTCACCTTGGGAGCGCGTGACGGATCTTGCCGCCGCCTGCTGCGGGCGAGATCGAAGGCAAAACGGACGATGCGTTCGGTGCCGGCGCGGGTGATGGCCTTGATGGCATAGCGCCCTTCGCCAAGATCGTGCACCGGGCGGCGGATCGTGCGTCCGAGGAGATTCAGCGGCGCAAGATCGCCGAGCGGCCCCTCGCAGCCGACATAAAGGTCTTCGAGGTTTTCCCGCACGATGGCGAAGTCGATGCCTTCGGGATGCGCCAGCGGGCTCGCGCAGCCGGGCAGATGCACGCAGGGCCGGACGTTGGCGAACGTGCCCTTGCCCCAGCGCAGATAGGTGAGCGCGGCGCCGGACTTGCCGCTCGTGGAGCCGAAGAAGGTCGTGTCTGCCCGGTCGATCATCTCCCGTGCCTCGGCGGGGAAGATGTCGCCTGTTGCAGCCTCCGCTGCCTCCCCCACCACCGGATAGACGAACTCAAGCCCGATGTTCAGCGACTCGAGGAAGCCCACCACGGGCTGCATGGCCTCCGGCGCCGCATCGTCGCCCTCGATCACCGCAATGGTTTTCAGCATCGACCCCTCCTCCCAACAAGCGCGCAACTTTGCCCCATCCCCGCCGCTCCTGCCACCCGCCTGGCGCCCCGTGCGCCGCGGTGGTGTTCCGCTTTGAACTCTGGTGCTTGGGGGGCAGGATGCCCCTACCCCGGAAAAGGGAGCTAACGACAGATCGATGCGGTCGCGTTCACCGTGTCCTCCGATCGGCGTTTGCGCCTGCGGCGCGAGCGAGGGCAGGAACAGAGTGCATTGTTCTGGCCCGAGTTTCGCGGCGGACATCCAAGATGGGGGCGGTGGTTTGGTAACGTGCGGGGCCTGCCCGAACAGGTAGCGTGGTATGGGAAGCGCGAAGCGATATCGGGCCGTTGTCTGCCTGATCCCAGCGGTCCTAGCGTTCTACGTCATTGCGATTTCGACGAAACCGGCGCTGTCCAATACGCGCGATGCGGCCTTTCCTTTCTTTTCTTGGGCGCTGTTTGCCACCACACCGCCCAAGGATCGCAGCGACGAACGTGGTAGTCGCCCATTCGATCGACGGCCGCCCGGTTCACAGGCACCTCATCCCCGCGAGATCGTCCGCACATCTGAAGACGTTGAATCAGGCGGTCGCGCACTGCGGAACGCATGGAAAATGCGATGAGGAAGTGCAGGCGCTGCTGTTTCCGATCGTCGTGAAGCTGACGAACAGCCGAGATGTCGAGTTCAGCGTCGGGACCGAGCGGGTGGACCTCCGAGCCGTGCGCGACGACATCCACGAAATCGCCGCCGGCACGGTCAGCAAGATGCGCTACTTGCAGCGGGACCGAACCATTGGGCGTTGGTGGACTGCCGGCGGACGCATTCCGCCAATCGAAGTCGACCCAGACGGCCTCCTGTTCGAGTCCTCTTCCGAGCCCATCTCGTCAGCGATTGTGGTTCCTGGCAACGCTGCCTGGTTTACGTCAAGCAGCCGTGCAGCAACTCCGATCTCGACGCCCGGTTCTTCCTCAACGTGTTTCCGAAGGTTCGCGGGAGCTTCCCGAGAGTGCGCGCGGCCGTGGCTTCGAAGCCATACGCTTCGATGCCGAGCCCAAGCGCGATGCCTCACGATGCACCATCACGAGGCCGCTCCCGGGCTACGCGATTGACAGATTGGAGACAGGCCAATATCACCCGGGGGCATCCCGAACGTGGGTCGAGCGCGTTGTCCTCGACGAACCTGTGGCAGCGGCGCCGCGTTGAAGGGACATGCGTAGCATCCGCGTGCGAACACATCTGTGGCTCCGGCGTTGCCGACAGCTCCTCGGGGTTGAGACGGGCGACAGGCGCACGATTCGAGATTGGTCGCGATCCGCCACCGAAGTCGTTTGGGTCGTGCGGTTCTTCTATCTGTTCACGGCATACGAGATGTCCCACGGCGCCCTCGCCCGGGCGCACCGCGGCGATCCAACCGAACCACTTTGGCCGATTGCTCTGCTGTCGAGAACGGTTGGCCTCGACTGGCTAGGCAACGATGTCGTCATTTCCCTCCTGCCGACAACCCTGGGGCTCCTTGCAGTCGCCGTGCCGGGGATCTTGGCCGTCCGAGCGGCCGTGTTCCTCTACTTGCTCGTCACGGTTGCGTTCCACAACTCCTATGGCGCGGAGAACCACGGCAGCCACTTTTTCGTTTACGTCAGCTTCGCCCTTCTTTTCCTGCCTCGAACCATCGGCTGGGGCAGGACGATGCGGCGGGGCGACGCCATGGCCTGCATCGCCACGTTCTGGCTCGCGCAGGCAATCGTGCTGCTTACCTACTCTCTCGCCGGTGCCTGGAAGATTTGGGCGAGTGGCATGGAACTGCTGGCACCGGATTCCTTCGCGCGAATCCTCCTCCATCGCATGTTCAGCGACGCGCAACCGGTCCCCGTGCTGCTTCCACTGGCCGTGACGCACATGCACGTTTCCTGGCTACTGTTCCTGGGCCTCGTCTATGTGCAATGCGCGTCGATCTTCGCGCTCTTCCGGCCCCACCTGCACCGCCCGCTCGGTATTGCACTGATCCTGTTCCACTTTGGAACCGACTGGCTGATGAACATCTCGTTCCAGTATCGCATCGCCTTTGTCGGGCTGTTCCTTGTGTTCTCGCCGCTCGCGCCCACCCGACACTCCTGGCTTGCGACGCTGCGGTCGCTTCCATTGCTCGGCGTGCCCTTCAGCCTCTGGGCGGCTCTGCGTACGCCTTCAAGCGGCAAGGCCCGAGCATGGCTCGTGTACGACGGAGAGTGTCCGCTATGTATGCGGTACGCCGCATACATGAATGCACGAAGTGCGATCGGCGAACTTTCGCTTGTGGACGCCCGGGAAGGCGGGCCGGTCGTCGAGGAGGTGAGGGGGCGCGGGCTCGTTCTGGACGACGGCATGGTCCTGAAGATGAACGGAAGGTACTACCACGGCGAGGATGCGCTGGTTGCACTCGCGCTGATGTCCGAGCGACGCGGGTTTTCAGCCTGCTGAACCGAACGCTGCTTGGTTCTAGGCGCATGGCCCGAGTGGCGTATCCGCTGCTGAGACTGGCACGGCACGCGGCGCTCAGGATCAAGGGCGTGCCGCACCTGCACATCTGAAATTCCCCAACACGGGTGACGTGAACGGCACGCCTGTCGCACCTGTCGCACCGTAGCCTGCGGGATGTTCTAGCCGAGCATGGCGTACAATCGTCCGCTTGAGTCGGGCACGCGTGGAGGGGACATGCCTTACGACCTCGTGATTCGTGGCGGGACGGTCGTGGATGGCTCCGGGGCGCCTCGGTTTCGGGCAGACGTTGCCGTTTCCGGCGGCGCAATCGCTGCCGTGGGGCGGGTCCCGGAACGAGGCCGGCGCGAGCTCGACGCCGAGGGCCATGTCGTGACGCCCGGCTTCGTCGATGGCCACACCCACATGGATGCCCAGATCTTCTGGGATCAGCTCGGTTCCTGCTCCTGCTACCACGGCGTCACCAGCGTCGTCATGGGCAACTGCGGCTTCACCATCGCGCCCTGCCGAGAAGAGGACGCGGAACTCGTCATCCGCAACCTCGAGCGCGCCGAAGACATCTCCCGCGACGCCATGCTGGCCGGCATCAAATGGTCTTGGGAGACCTTCCCGGAGTTCCTCGACACCCTCGATGCGCTGCCCAAGGGCATCAACTACGCCGGTTACATCGGCCATTCGGCGCTGCGCAACTACGTCATGGGCGAGCGCGGCTTCACCGACGCCCCCACGGACGACGAACTCCAGACCATGTGCGACGCCGTGCAGGAAGCGGTGCGCGCCGGCGCAATGGGTTTCTCCACCTCGCGCACCCCCAACCACGTCACCGCCGACGACCGCCCTGTCGCCAGCCGCGCCGCGAGCTGGGACGAGGTGCGCGCCATCGTCAATGCCATGGGCCGCACCGGTCGCGGCATCTTCGAGATCGCGCAGGAGAACACCGGGCGCGACCCCGAAGCCATCCGTGCCTACCACGAACGCATCCGCGACCTCGCCGTGGAATCGGGCGTTCCCCTCACCTGGGGCATGTTCGCGTCGCGCTTCGCGCCAGATCGCTGGCGCCCGTACATGGACCTGCTCGACGAAACCGCCAAGGCGGGCGGGCGCATGTTCGCCCAGGTGCACTCGCGCCCCCTCAACACCCTGCTCTCGTTCAAGACGCAGCTTCCGTTCGACCGCTGGGATGTCTGGCGCGACATCCGCGCCCTGCCGCTTGACAAACAGCAAGCGGCACTGCGCGACCCCGACACCAGGGCGAAGCTCGTGGAAGTGGCGAATGGCCCGGCACCGGGCGGCAAGATCGTCGGGGTCGAGGCGCGTCCGCCGGACTACGACCATCTCTACATCATGGACGACATGCGCGGCGAGGATCGCCTCTTGCGCGACGTGGCGGTCGAGCGGGGCATGGACCCCGTGGACCTCATGATCGAGCTCAGCCTGCAGAAGAACCTCGGCCAGTTCTTCCGCCAGCCTGCGGCCAACGAGGATCAGGACGCGGTGCTGCAACTGATGCAGCACCCGCGTTCCGTGGTCACCTTCTCCGATTCCGGCGCCCACGTCTCGCAGATCATGGACAGTTCTCTGCAAACGCATGTCCTCTCACACTGGGTGCGCGAGAAGGAGGCTCTCACTCTGGAAGAGGCGGTGCGGCAGCTTTCCTTCAACAACGCCAGCCACTGGGGCATGTTCGACCGGGGCCTCGTGCGCGAAGGCATGAACGCGGACCTGCTCGTCTTCGACGCGGACACGGTGGCACCGGCCATGCCGGAGGTGGTGAACGACCTGCCCGCCGGCGCAAAGAGGCTCAAGCAGGTGGCCAAGGGAATCAAGAACACCATCGTCAACGGCGAGGTGTTCCTTGAAGACAACGAACACACGGGGGCGACTGCGGGACGCCTGTTCCGCGGCATTGCATGAACGCAGGGGAGACGCAACCATGAGCGAAGCAGCACAACTCCGATCCCGCCTCGGACACCCGGTGATCGACGCCGACGGCCACTGGCTCGAGTACGCCCCGGTGGTGGGACCGGCGATGCGCAAGATCGGCGGCGACGCCGCAGTGCGGGCGATGGAGATCAACGGCGAGCGGGTGCGGCGTTCCCTGGGCATGACGCCGGCGGAGCGACGCCGCGAGCACATCGCGCAGGAGTCGTTCTGGGGCGCGCCCACCAAGAACACCCGCGATCGCGCCACCGCCATGATGCCGCGCCTGCTCTACGAGCGTCTCGACGAACTCGGCATCGATTTCAGCATCCTGTTCCCCACCATGGGCCTCGGCCTGCCGCGAGTGAACGACGACGAAGCGCGCCTCGCCGCCTGCAGTGCCTTCAACACCTATCAGGCCGAACTCTTCGAGCCGCTCAAGGACCGCATCACGCCGGCGGCGGTGATTCCCATGCACACGCCGGACGAAGCCATCGCCGAGCTCGAACACGCGAGCGAACTGGGGCTCAAGGCCGTCATGCTGAACAGCATGATCGACCGCCCCATCGCCAAGGTGGCCGAAGACCGGCCAGCCGCTTCAGACCTCGCCACCTGGTACGACATGATCGGCCTCGACAGCCTCTACGACTACGACCCAGTGTGGGAGAAGTGCCGCGAACTCAAGGTCTCCCCCACGTTCCACCGGGGCTCCCGCGGCCGTGCCTTCCGCATGTCGCCGACGAACTTCTGCTACAACCACATCGGCCACTTCGCCGCCGCCTCCGAGGCCGTGTGCAAGGCCATCTTCCTGGGTGGCGTCACCCGCCGGTTCCCGGAGCTCAACTTCGGCTTCCTGGAAGGCGGCGTCGGCTTCGCTTGCCTGCTCTACGCGGACCTCATCGGCCACTGGAACATCCGCAACGGCAAGGCGCTCGAAGACACCAACCCCGCCAATCTCAAGCCGGACATGCTGCTCGAGCTGGCGCAGGAATACGGTCCGCCGGAAATGGTGGAGGCCATTCGTGCTGGCGCGGGAGTGAGCACCAACAACGGCCCGCAATCCACCGGCGGCATCGGCGAGCTTGACGACTACTCCGCCTGCGCCATTGACCAGGCGAGTGACATCAAGGACCTTTTCGTCGGCCCGTTCTACTTCGGCTGCGAGGCGGACGACTCGAACAACGCCTGGGCCTTCAACACCGACTGCAACCCCTTTGACGCCGAGATCAAGACCCTCTTCGGCTCCGACATCGGCCACTTCGACGTGCAGGAAATGGCGGGCGTGTTGCCGGAGGCCTGGGAACTGGTGGAACACGGACGCATCGACGAGGCCGGCTTCAAGCGGTTCGTGTTCGAAAACCCGGTGCATTTCTTCGGCGGCACCAATCCGCAGTTCTTCGACGGGACCCGGGTGGCGCAAGAGGCGGCTGCGGTGTTGGCTGCCTGAGTGGCTGGACAACCAACGGACGATCGGAGGGTAGGCATCCTGCCTTCCGCCATGCCACAAGGCGCGCCCCGATGGTGCGGGGCGCAATCGGAGTGAGCGCCATTCGGCGGAGCGCACGCCTATCGGCGTGCCAGGGCAGGCAGGAAGCCTTCCGTCCGCGCCCCGTCCAGATCTGACTGCCGTAGTGGACAGCGAAACGCCCTATGCCGGCCTATCCCCGGAAGCCGTGCTCGACGCCATCGACGCACTCGACTTCCGCACCGACGGCACGCTGACGGCGCTCAATAGCTACGAAAACCGCGTCTATCAGGTGGGCCTCGAAGAGGAGGCGCCCATCATCGCCAAGTTCTACCGGCCGAATCGGTGGTCGAACGAGGCGATCCTCGAAGAGCACGCCTTCACCCACGAGTTGGTTCAGATGGAGTTGCCCTGCGTGGCGCCCATGCTGCGCGGCGAACGCACGCTGTTCGAGCACGACGGCTATCGCTTCGCCCTGTTCCCGCGCCAGGCCGGGCATCCGCCCAACGTCGAGGACTTCGACGTGCTGGCGGTTCTGGGCCATGCCCTGGGCCGCATGCACGCCGTCGGCGCGGTGAAGCCGTTCGAGCATCGAGTCGCAGTCACGACGGAGCGGCTTGGCGTCCAGGCGATGCGCGACCTGCTCGAAGGCGACTTCATCCCGGGCGAAATGCGCGCGGCCTACGAAGCGGTGGCAGGGCAACTGCTCGACCGCATCGACCCGGTGATGGCGAGCACCGGAACGCCACAGCGCATCCACGGCGACTGCCACCTCGGCAACCTCCTCTGGCGCTACGACGCCCCCAACTTCGTGGACTTCGACGACACGGCGATGGGCCCCGCCATGCAGGACCTATGGATGCTCCTGTCTGGCGAGCGCGCCGAACGTGGTGGCCAGCTCTCCGAACTCGCCGAGGCATACGACGAGTTCGCCTCGCTGGACGTGCGCGAAGTGGCCCTCATCGAACCCTTGAGAACCCTCCGCATCATGCACCACGCCGCCTGGATCGGGCGCAGGTGGAACGACCCGGCCTTCCCGGTTGCCTTCCCAAGCTTCAACACGTTGCGATTCTGGTCCGACCACGTGCTGGCGCTGAAGGAGCAGCTAGCCGCGCTGGACGAACCCCCACTGGCGATCTGACGCGCGCCTGGCCATCCGGCCAACGTCCACGTGAACGCGGCAAGGAACCTTCTGGCGTTTGCGGCGCTTGGTGACTATCGCGATTGACCGGGGCTCCGTCAGTCGATGATTGCCTGCCGCACCGCATTCTCGAAGTCGTACTGTGCCGGGCCGTAGGGTTGCTGCAGCATGATGACGCCGGTCAGCTCCTCGGCCGGGTCCGTCCAGGAACGGGTGCCGAATGCGCCGCCCCAGCCGAATGCGCCGGCACTGCGGCGGCTGTCGGCCGCGATTGGGTCGAGAATCACGGAAACGGTGTAGCCATATCCCTGTCCCTTGGCCTGCTGCGAGAAGCCGCGGTAGAGGTCGCCAAGATGGTTGCTTCCCATCATCTCAACCGAACGCGGGCTGAGCAGGCGCTGGCCGAAGAGTTCGCCGCCGCCGGCCAGCATCTGCTCGAAATGGAGATAGTCCATTGCTGTGCTCGAGAGGCCATAGGAACCGGAAAAGTAGGTGGTTTCCCCCATCCATCGCGACAGGTCTCGATCCTTGATGACGACGCGTCGGGATGCCTTGGATGGCGGCAGGTTGTAGTGGGTGTCCGTCATCTCCAGCGGGTCGAAGATGCGTGTCTGCAGGAACTCGTCGAAGGGTGTTTCGGAGACGATCTCGACGATGCGCGCCACCACGTCGAGACCGGTGCCGCCGCTGTAGGCCCAGCGCGAGCCGGGTTGGAAGTCGAGGATCATGTTGCCCAAGGTGGGGATGTACTCGGCCAGCGTTGTCCGTTCGGCATTGGGCGACACCGCCGAGCCGAGGCCGCCGCTGGCGAGGCCGGACGTATGCGTCAGCAGATGCTGGATGGTGATGGGCGTTTCGGCGGGCACCAGACGGTGCGCGGGAAGGTTCTCCCGATCCACGCGATACGGGCTGACATCCTCGTCCGCCGGTTCCGCCAGCACGGCCACCTGCATGTCCTCGAACTCCGGGATGTACTTCGAAACGGGGTCGGATGGGCGAATCAAGCCTTCCTCGATCATCATCATCGCGGCGACGCCGAGAACCGGCTTGGTGGAGGACATCATGATGAAGGTGGCGTCGTCTGGCATGGGCCGTTCGGCTTCCACATCCATGAGCCCGTGCGCCTTGAAGTGAACCAGCTTGCCGCGGCGGGCCACGGCGGTGACGGCGCCTTGAATGTCCCCGGAGTCGATGTGGCGCTGCATGGCGGAGTCGATCCGCAGCAGCCGCTCGGTGGACATGCCGACGGATTCCGCCTCGGCGACGGGAATCTCCCCGCCCCAGACCGTTGCTGCCGCCAAGGTCCAACACGCCGCAATTGCCGTTCGCAAACGCATGGCTTCCCTCCCAATGATCGGGACAGGATTCAGGGGCAGGGGGGCGTTGTCAACGATGTGTACCGGCTCAGTACATTTGGCACAAGGAACTACGCGGTCTCCGCGGCCTCCTGTTCGACGAGGAACTGGTTTGGAGTTCGATAGGCGAGCGAAGCGTGGGGCGTTCGTAGTTGAAAAAGAACTCGTACTTGGCGAGTTGCGGGGCGACGTGCTGGACGGTCAAGGGCCCGTCGTAGAGGTTCCAGAACTCGGCACGAGCCGAGCGGTTGGTGCGCTCGACGCAGCCGTTCCACTGAGGGCGTCTCGGCGGCAGGACGTGGAGCTGGATGTCCAGTTCTTCGGCATTCCTCCTCGTGGATTGGCATTCACCAGAGGTTACCGAACCGGCGCCGGCACGGGGCAGCCCGTGTCGGTGACGCACTCAGATCGGCAGGGCCTGCCGTCACTGCGTCGCCTTCGGACACGCCCGAGCGTAAGGGACGACGGCGAAGCCAGACAGTCAGAGTGGCGGCGGACCGACCGTCCGACCAGTCGCGCATGGTCTGGAGCGGCTTTTCAGTCCGCTGCCTCGGCACTGAGGCGGTCGGGCGTCGACCATAACTCTAGTGTACCGTCTCTAAAGTGCGTTTACATTTGCTGCGGCCAATGCCTGCCGGGCGCGCCGGATGCTGGCGAGGATCCGCTCGCCGGACTTGCGCCACACGCAGCGCTTGGGATCGAGGTTGCGCTCGGCGAGGCAGGCGTTGATGGCCTCGACCAGCTCGCCGACGCTGGCGAAGCTGCCGTCGCGCACGACGTCCACGGTGAGGTCCCGGAAGAACCGTTCGACGAGGTTCGTCCACGAGCTCGACGTGGGGGTGAAGTGCAGGGCGATGCGGTCGACGCCGCGCGCCTTGCGGTGGCGCCGGCTGTGCCAGGTCGCCCGGGACTTCACCTTGGCGTGCCTGTGGGTGGCGCAGTTGTCGACGATCAGGTGCAGGCACGCCCCGTCGGACGTTTCGCGGTTGAGGTGGCGGAGGAACGCGAGCCACTCCCTGTGGAGTGTGCCGGGCGTTGGTCCGACCGAAGACCTTGCCGTCCAGGCACGACAGCGCCGCGAACGGCGTGACCGTGCCGTGGCGCCTGCAGTCGTGGGTCTGCGTCCTGCTGTGGCCGCGCACGACCGGGAAGCCGGGCTGGGAGCGCTCCAGCGCCTGGCATTGGCTCTTCTCGTCGCAGCACAGCGCCAGCGACCGCTCCGGCGGATCCAGGCACAGCCCGATCACGTCCCAGAACCTCTCCTCGAAGTGCGGATCGGTCGACAGCTTGATGTCCGGGTCACGTGCGGCCTGATGTCGTTCGCCCGCCACAGCCGCTGCACCGTGTCCTTCGACACCCCGGTCGCGCGCGCCATGCTGCGCACCGACCAGCGCGTCCGGCCCTCGGGAGGCTGGGTCGCGCCGCGGACGATCCGCTCGCGCACCTCGGGACCGATGCTCGGCTTGCGCCCCCGGCCTCCGGCGTCCGCAAGGCCCGCCATCCCCGCTTCGCGGAAGCGGCGTTCCCACTTGACGACCACCGGGCGGCTGACGCCCAGCGCCCGTGCGGTGGCCGCCTGGCTGACGCCGTCGGCGCGCTTCAGCACGATCGCCGCGCGCTGGTGTTCCCGCTGCGCCGAGGTCGGTCGTTGCGTCACCGCCTCCAGCGCCTCGCGCTGCTGCGGCGTGATGTTCAATGCCGGGGTGGGACGTGGCATGTCCGCCAGCATGACTGCCCCGACCTTGTATGTAAACTCATTTTAGAGACGGTACACTAGCGTCACGCATCAATCATCAAGCGGAGGCGGCTGTGAGAACCACACTGAACATCGATGACGACCTCCTCATGGCCGTGAGAGAAGTCGCCCGCCGCGACTCCGAGTCGATCGGTGCCGTGGCGTCTCGCTTGCTGCGCCAAGCGCTCGCCGGCGACCAGACTGGAGGAGGTGGCGCAAGCAAGGCGGCACCACCTTGCCGCTCCGCAGCCATCGCCAGCAAGTAGATGTCCGTGATCTGCCTAGGATCGATCACTCGATTCCAGTTCATGACGCCGGTGCCGAGGAGGCTTACGTCGTCGTAGCCGAGCCTGACCTCGATCTCGCGCCCGCGCCTGGGCTCGGCGAGCTCGCGCACGTGGTCGGAGATCGCGATCTCGACACTGTCGCTCTCGCGGTCAGTGGTGGTGACGACGCGCAGCTCGGCGAGCAGGCGGCGCAGCTGGTCAGTGCGGTCCGCGCCGCCAAGGGCGAAGGCGAAGTCGGGGATCATTCCCAAATGTCCACGAGGCGGGGCGCGGCGACGGGCGCGACCTCGTCGGGCAGGCCGACCAGGGTGCCGGCGTGCAGCCGGGCGCCCTCCGCCGCGAGGCCGGGGTTGGACGCGAGGACGGCAGCGACGGCGGCCGCCTCCAGCGCGCCATGCCCGGCCTGCAGCGCCTGATCCAGGCGGACCACCTGCGCCGCACCACGCGCCCGGACGGAACGCGCGACCCCGTGGAAGGACTGCCCAATTACGACTCATCGGCCACCGGCCGCCGCGACCGGTACTCCGAGGAGTACCAGGGGCGCATCTACCCGTTCACCCCGGCGGGCGCCCATCCCGACTGGGGGCGCGACGAGGCGCTGGAGGCCGTCACGCGCGGCATGCAGATGCTCTTTCATCCGCTCCACGGAACGGAGCGCCTGCCGAAGATGGCGCGCGAGGATCCGGGCTTTCTCGACCTCCTGCTCGGCGTGCTGCTAGACTACGATCCCTGACTCGCGCGCACAGGGGGATCCGTGCGGCACGCCATCAAGATGCAGGACGTGATGCGCGGCCGCGAGGTGCGCACCATCGTGTGGGACGACGAGGCCGGCACGGTGGACGGCGACCATTGGGATGTCCAGTGGCTCCAGTCCATGCTGGACAGGCCCGCGCCGGTGCGGCTCACGGACATCGCCATCCACGTCACGCTCCGCGACCCCGCCCACAGCGCCCCCGACTTCCTCTCGCTCATCTTCCGCATCCGGGGCAACAACGTGCCAGACCCCGAACTCCCCGACTCGCTCGCCGGCGTCGAGCCCACCCCCTGGATCGGGGTGCCCCTGGAGCCGGGCACGGTGCAGTAGCGGTTGACGCCCACGCACGCCGGTGATGGCGTACGTGGGGGAGATCGACGCGCATGGGGCGCTCCCGCCAGATCCCGTTTGATCCCGCCTGATCCCGGCTCCCGACCGATAACGTAATCCTTACCAGCTCACCGACCGCTCCGGTCCGCGCAACGTTTTTCGCAGGACTTTTCGCTCAAATCTTTCGCATTACTCTAGTGAGCCGTGGACGCCGTGCAGGACGTGCTGCAGGAGACTCTCGTACATGCCTGGACAGGCTTGCGTACCCGCGAGCCACGCGACGTACGGGCTTGGTTGTACCAGGTGGCACGCAACCGCTGCAGCGACCACCTGCGGTCCGCCGCGGCGTGGCGGACGCCCGGCGGCGCCGCGTTGTCGACGAGGTCGTCGAGACCTTCGAGGCGCTCCCGGCAAAACAGCGGCAGGCCTTGAGATCGTTCTACGTGGACGGGTTCAGCATCCGCGAAATCGCGGCACGCGAGGACTCGCCGCCCGGAACCATCAAGCGGCGACTGTCGCATGGTCGCGACAGAGTGCGTGGGCTATTGGGTATCACATCGGAAAGGAGAAGGACGGATATGAGCAACAACAACCTCGTCGCCAGGGCGTTCCCCGGCGACCGGCCGAGCATCGGCATCGAGCGACTCGAGGCCAAGGCTTCGGACGTAGACATGCGCGAACTCATCTGGTGGTTCGCTGTCCCTGAACTCCACGACGAAGTGCATTGGGCGGAGTACCAGCCGGTCGACGGCGGATCGGCGTGGCAGCTGACCCGGGTCAGCGCGATGCGGGCGCAACGTCGGGCGGTGATTCACGACCTCGAATGCGTCGAGATCGAGGTGCAGGAGCAAGGGCTCACCGTTGCGGGTGTGCCGGTTCCGCCACAGGACGATCGCCACACCCGGGTGTGGGGCCGGTTGACGGACGCCGAGGTGCAATGGATCGGCGTCGAACGCTTGGCGACGGATGGCACGCGCAAGCTCTACACCTTCCTGGACGATCATTTCGAGGACGACTTCGGAGCGGGCCCGCGCCGCATCCCGGGAGGCGAATACCTCATCGAGGCCCCCCGCAGGCTGTCTCGCCGCGAGGACACGCCTGAACGGTTCGCCGATGGCGTGTTCGCCGTCCGGGTGGGCGAGGCGACCTTCCGCTGTACCCGCGTTGTGGAACTGTCGCTAGTCCCTGCGACGTGGGATGTGGTCATCGTGGCGTACGTGGACGCGGCGGGGCGGACCGTGCTGTTTCGTCGCTACGACGACGAACGGCGCGAGGTGCCAGGCGAGTCGAAGCCTCGCCGAGAGATCCTGCCGCAAGCCGAGCAATTGACAGTCGACGGCAACACCTACGTGCACAGCTTCGACTACATGACGGCGACGGCGTGCGGTGTGGTCGGTTGAAGTACGTCCGCGAGGACGGACATCGGTGCGGCCTGAACATCCCGAGCGCTCGGCCAGCAAGGTGCAGATGGTCCCCTCGAACTCGAAGGCGCGAGCGATGCGCGCCCACGGAATTCGTCCCCCGGTCAGGACCACGAGCCTCTCCCAGCGCCGCGAACGCGTGCGCACGCACGGCCCAGTCGAGATCATTCGCCGCCATCTGCACCCCTCATGCCCTCGGCTTTGTCGCCTCGAGCCGACGCAGCCACAATCGAGCGGTCACGAAGGCCATGTGGAGCCTGAACGTGGCATCGTCCGCGCCCGACAGTCCCGGATGCGCACCGTCGAAAACGCCAATTCCCACGCCAATTCCCGACACACAAACATTTCGTCCCACAGGAAATGGGGCAATGTCCTACGCTGGCCCGGCGCTCCGCGCCGTGTGTCCATCGGCCATGGCGTTCGGACGCGGAACGGTCGCTTGCGCACCACCTGGTCTCGCGCTGCGGATGTCGTTCGGAGACTACGCGAACCGCGCCGGCGCGCCGTTGCGGAACACCTCGACAGCTGCGCAGCGACGGCTTCGTGAAGGTCCTCGGGAGCCGACCGCCCAACCCACGCCGCCCGTACCCGCGACGAAACCGCGTCACGCTCCGCGACGGCGATGTACGAAATCGCCCGCACGTGTGATCCATTGCGCATGGTCGTGTGGGACGGAATGTTTGTGTGTCGGATTACGGCGTCTGCTGCGCAACCTCGGCGATATCGCCATCAACGATACCGACACGCGCCTTTTCCTCAACACGCGGGACTCGCTGCGGCTGTTCGACCGAGATGCAGCCACGGGGGTCGTCGCGGCGGCCGGAGAAGTGATGCATCCGCCGACCGATGACGACGCCGCGGATGAAGACGCCGCGGACGGCGAAGCGATCCTGGGGCCCGAGGAGGCGAACCTGTTCGAGGGAGACCACCTGCTGCATTGGTCAGCCGCGAACCAGACCCTCTATGCCTTTGGCGCGAGAGGGGTTGCGCTCGCCTACCGCGAAACACAAGGCGATGCCGTCGAGGTCGAAGCCTGCAACGTGGAACTCGGCGAGGACTTTCCGGACCCGGGCGACACCGTTCCGCAGCGAATCATCACGGACCCGTCCGGCAGCTTTCTGTATCTCTTCGGCAACGCACCGATCACCAACGAGGGCAGCCTTGCCGTGCTCGCCATCGACGAGCCGTGCAGCCTATCGCTGGTGCAGGCCATGACCGCGGCGACGGTGGGCGACGACAGCGTCAGTACCCAGACGGAGCTGATGGGACTCCGGGACGCCACGATTTCCGCCGACGGTTCGCACATCTATGCCCTGTCGGACCAGGCCCTCGTCACCTTCAGTCGCGAAGCCGAAACCGGCGAACTCGCCATCGTCTCGAACATCGACCTGAACGAACTCACCGCCTCGGACGCAGGCCTGTCGCCCTTCTTCAGCTTCCTGAGCATGACGTCGGTGACCCTGGACGCCGGCGGCAACACCCTCTTTGCCATCGGCGACGGGCTGCCGCTCGTGCTGGCGTTCGACGTCGCGCAAGACCCGGCCACACCTGCCTTCCTCGCCTCAACCGCTGCGGACGCGGAAGACCCCTTCGAGCGACTGTTCCCTCTGCCCTCGCACGTGTATCGACCGTTCTCCCTGTTCGGATGCAGCGCCATCGGCCAGCACCGCACCATCACCGCCGTCGATGCCGCATGCTTCGATGGCATGTTCGTGGCAAGGTGGGATTCAGACAAGGACCAATTGCTGCTGAGCGATTACTTCGGCTTCCTGCAGCCGGATCGGTTCGGCACCCAACTTCCAACGGGAGGGCTGCCGCGCGGGGTGCAGAGCGCCGACGGCGGCCATGTCTATGTCATCCAGCGAGGCGAGATTGGCGCCCTCATCACCTTGGAACGAGCCGAGAACATGACCGATGCCGGCGATTAGCGCATTGCAGGGGCGTCCGGCGGCGCTCGGTTCGGCCCTCCGCATCGGCGCACAGGCGCTCGTTGTGGTCGCCATCGCCTGGGTGGTGGCCGACACGGCGACGTTCTTGCTGGCGGGGCCGGCGGACGTGCCGATGTCCTCGCTCGAACCCGGCGCTGCCACGATCGAAGAGCAGTTCCCCGCCTCCGAGATCGCCTCTTGGGAGCTGTTCGGCAGCGCGGAGGCTGCCGCCGGCGACGCTGCCGCGACGGAAGCGACCGAGGGGCTGGCCACCACCGCCCTCTCGCTCGTGCTCGTGGGGGTTTTCGCCGCCGACGAGACGCAGGCGTCGGCGGCATTGATCGCCCAGCCCAATCGCAAGGCAAAGCGCTATCGCATTGGCGACCGGCTGCCGGGTCGGGCCACCCTCGAGGCCGTGTATCGCGACCGAGTGGTGATCCGCCGGGGTGGCGTGCGGGAACTCATCCGCTTTCCCGAACCGAAGGAACGCTTCGCCGTGGCATCGCGGAGCACCGATCAGATGGCTGCAGAGGCAGCGCCAGGCGACACTCCTTCGCCCGAAGCTTCCTCGGCCGCGCCCTCTCCCCGGCCGTCGCCACGCCCACCGATGCCGGCAGGAGACCCCGCCAGCATCCTCTACGATGCCGGATTGACGCCGGTGAAGCCCGGTGCGGCCGAAGGCTATGCGCTTGGCGAGCTCGCCGCCAATCCGGTGCTGCGGCAAGCCGGCTTGCGCCCTGGAGACCGCATCCTCTCGGTGAACGGGCGCGCTGTCGGCAATGTCGAACTCGATCAGGCGGAGTTCGCCAGCGTGGTGGCCGCGGGGGCGGCTCGGATCGAAGTGCAGCGGGGCGGGCGCCGGTGGTTCGTCACGGTGTCGATGTAGTCGGCGAAGGCCGTCCAAAGTGACAGGGAAGCTCGTGCAAGACCATCTATCGAGACTCGGCTGTGCCGGCGTCGCCGCCCTGCTGTGCTTGGTCGCCTGGGCCGAACCGCAGGAATGGCGCATCAACATCCAAGACGGCGGCCTGCACGAGTTCGTGCAGCAGGTGGCAGAGATCACCGACAAGATCATCGTCGTCGATCCCCGCGTGCGCCAGGCCAACAACGTCACCGTCATCAGCAACACGCCGCTGGGCCGAGAGGGTGTTTTTGAGCTCTTCCTCTCGGTGCTGCGGGTGCATGGCTACACCCTAGCCCGCGCTGGCGACGTGTACACCGTGGTGCAGAACACCATCGGCAAGCAAGTCGGCGGCGGCATCGACTCGGCCGGCGCCGCACCGGATGAAATCGTCACCGAGGTGATCGGCGTCAACCACATCCTCGCGACGGACGTAGTGAAGACGCTGCGTCCGCTGATTCCGCAATACGCCCACATCGCCGCCGTGGAATCCGCCAACGTCGTCATCATCAGCGACCATGCCCACAACATCCACCGCCTCCTGACGATCATCGAGCAAACCGACCTGCCGGGCACCGAGATCATCACCGTCGTGCCGCTAGAACACGCGTGGGCCGGCACGGTTGCAAGGCTGTTGCAGGAGCTTGCCCCCGGCAGCCTCGGCGCAGCCGCGCAAGGCCCCACGAGCGTGCAGATCGTCGCCAACGAGGGCAACAACACCCTGGTGCTGCGCGGCAAGGAGGAGCCGCTCCGGCGCATCGAGGCCATCGTCCGCCAGCTCGATCAGCCCGACACCGCAAGCGGTGGGACGCAGGTGATCCGGCTCCACCATGCCGATGCGACCGAGGTGGCGGAGATACTGAACGCGATGGCCTCCGCCACCCCCGGCGCCAACGACCAGCCACCGCCTTCCGTGCATGCCTACGAATCTCTCAACGCCGTGGTGGCGCGGGGAGACCCGTCGTTCGTCAACGACTTGCGCGGCGTCATCAGTCAGCTCGACTCGCCCCGGGGACAGGTGCTGATCGAGGTGGCGGTGGTGGAAGTGTCGGCGGATGCCAACGACAGCCTGGGAATCGAGGTCGCCGCCGGCGATCCCACCGGCGTCTCAACGCCCCTTTTCACCACGACCCTGAACGGCATCATCGGCGGCCTGCTGACCCGACTCGCGTCCAGCGACGACGCCATCAATCCCGCCATCGCCGCCGCCGCGGTGGGCACTCCGACCCTGGCCCTGACCCGCCTGGACCCGGACAAGGTCTCGTTCGGCGCCATCATCAACGCCCTCGCCGTCGATGCCAACGCGGACCTCTTGTCAACGCCGAGCGTGCTGACGCTCGACAACGCGGAGGCGCAAATCACCGTGGGGCAGGAAGTGCCCATCGTCACCGGCGCCTTCACCACCACCAGCGACGGCGCCAGCAACCCCTTCACCACCGTGTCGCGCAAGGATGTGGGCATCGACCTCTCCGTGACGCCCCACATCCACGGCGAGTCGCTGCGGCTCGAGCTGGTGCAGGAAGTCTCGAACGTGGTGGACACGGCGCTCGAAGGCTACACCGACATCGTCACCAACAAGCGCAAGCTCACCAACACGATTCTGGTGGACGACCGTCAAACGATTGTCCTCGGCGGGCTGATTCAGGACGATCAGCGCAACACCTTGCGCAAGGTGCCGGTGCTGGGCGACATTCCGCTGGCGGGTGCCCTCTTCCGCAGCTCCACCAATGTCCGCATCAAACGCCACCTGCTGTTTTTCCTGCGCCCCACCATTCAGCGCACGCCTCGGGACCTGCGCGACATCACGGACAGGAAGTACGACGGCCTCCTGAACTTGCGCGTCGATGCCGCCGCAGCGCCACAGAACCCGGAAGGCTTGTTCCAAGGCCGCTAGCCCAAGCCGCCCCACCACATAGGTCGAACTTCGCTTAAGACGGCAAATTCCGACTTACCTGCTGGGAAGTCCAACCGAGTCGAAGTCCGACACGGTGACAGCGGACGCGGATGCCCTTCCTGCCGAAGGGCCGTCCGCCTGTTAGTCTGCCGACATGCGATTGGCAGCACGCATCAAGCGATTCGACTACCGTCTTGGGCGGGGCGTCGTGCGGTTGCTGGCGCGGCCGACCGTGACCGGCGTGCCGCCATCGGCGGACGACGAGATCGTCTATGTGTTGCCGAACCGTTCACTGGCGGACCTCCTGCTGCTGGATGTGGTGGCCACCGCGCAAGGCTTGCCGGCCCCGCGCCAACGCCTTGAGTTGCTTGACGAAGGGCGACGGTTCTTCTTCCTGAACCGACCCACCGGCTGGCGTCGCCGCCACACCATGCGCCGCACCTCGGCGCGCATGAGGCGCATTCAGGGTCGGTTGCGCGAGAGCCAGGCACCGGCCGTGACCTTGGTGCCCGTATCGGTGTTCTGGGGCCGAGCCGCGGACAAGGAGCGGTCGTGGCTGCGCTCGCTGGTGTCCGAGTCCTGGGGTACGTCATCGCGCCTGCGCCGCTTCCTGGGCCTGCTGTTCAACCGCAAGGATGTGCTGCTGCACTTTCACCGCCCGCTGCCCTGGCGGGACCTGGCGCGCGGCCTCGACGCCACCCGTGCCGAACGCCGCGTTGCACGCCTGTTGCGAGTGCGCTTTCGCAATCAGCGGCAAGCGACCTTGGGTCCGGATCTCTCCCACCGCCGGACGCTCATCGAGCGCGTGCTGGCAAGCCCGCAGGTGCGCGCCGCCATCGCAGCCGAGGCGAAAGGCCAGGCGGAGCCGGCGCTTCAGGCCCGTGCCCGCAAGGCAGCCTTTGCCATCGCCGCCAACATGTCCTTTCCCGCCATGCGGGTGCTGGACCGCTTCCTCACCTGGTTCTGGAGCCGCATCTACGACGGCGTGGCGGTGCATGGCCTCGAACGCATCACCGAGCTGGCCGCCACCCACACCCTGGTGTTCGCACCCTGCCACCGCTCGCACATCGACTACCTGCTGCTTTCCTATGTGCTGCACCATCAGGGGCTCATGCTTCCGCACATCGCGGCCGGCGACAATCTCGACTTGCCGGTGGTGGGACGCCTGCTGCGCGGCTGCGGTGCCTTCTTAATTCGCCGCAGCTTTCGCGGCGATGACATCTACCGCGCCGTGCTGGACGAATACCTCTATCAGACGCTCAGGCGCGGCCACTCGGTGGAGTACTTCATCGAAGGCGGTCGCTCGCGCACGGGGCGCCTGCTGCCGCCGCGCACGGGCATGTTGCAGACCACCCTCGACGCCGTTGCCCGCGGCCTGCCACGACCCGTCGCCGTGATTCCGGTGCACATCGCCTACGAGAAGGTGATCGAGGCCGCGAGCTTCGACGAGGAGCTGGCAGGCGGCGGCAAGCGACCCGAGTCGGTGGGCGGCATCGTCCGTGCCAGGCCAGGTGGCCATACGGTCTGTGCAAAGTGCTCGACTCCGACAAACGCGGAGCCCGTTCGGCCGTGTCCTCCCGTCCCGTAGGCCGATGTCGTTGGCGTGGTCGCGTCACAATCCGGGATCTGTCTTTTATGTAGGACGATTGGCAGGTGTGGGAATGCCCGCCGCAAGGACGGCGATGTTCATCACGGACGGGACAAACGGGAGGAAGACCAGATACACGTCGAAGATGCCGCCGACGATTGGGAATGCAACTAGCCAAGTCCTCTGCGTGGCACCGAACGCGTGCGGGTGGATTCCGCACTTGGCCGGGTTCCCGCACAGGACATCATCGCGCCGATGAGCCTGCCTCCCTTCGATGCCTCCGCAATGGACGGCTACGCGGTTTGCGCAAGGGAGCTTGGCGGCGACGGGCGCAAGCGCCTGCAGGTCGCGGGGCAAAGTCTCGCCGGACATCCGGCCGGCGAGACTGCGGGCGCCGGCAAGGCCATCCGCATCTTCACGGGCGCACCGATGCCGGCCGGCGCAGACAGCGTGGTGCTGCAGGATGACGTCCTCGCCAGCGAAGCGACCATCGAGTTCGACGAATCGGTGCGCGTGGGCCAGCATGTTCGCCCGGCCGGCAACGACATTGCCAAGGGCGGCGTCATTGGCCGTGCCGGCCGCCGCCTCACCCCCTACGACCTCGCGTGGCTTGCCGCATGCGGCATCGGCACAGTGCGCGTACGCCGGCGGGTGCGGGTAGTTCTGCTCTCCACCGGTGACGAACTGGCCGAACCCGGCATGCCCTTGGGCGAAGCGCAAATCTACGACTCGAACCGATTCGCCATGACCCGGCTGCTCGAAGGGCGCGGCAGCGAGATCATCGACCTCGGCTGCGTGCCGGACGAGCCCGACCAAATCCGCAGCGCCTTGGAAGAGGCAGCCGATGTCGGCGACATCATCGTCACCAGCGGCGGAGTTTCCGTGGGCGATGCCGACTACGTGCGCGACCTCGTGGCGGAACTCGGCAGCATCGACTTCTGGCGCATCGCCTTGAAGCCCGGCAAGCCCCTCGCCGTGGGCGACATCCAAGGCACCCCCTTTTCGGCCTGCCCGGCAACCCGGTCTCCACCATCGTCACCTGCCTCCTGTTCGTGACCCCCGCCGTCGACCTCCTCGCTGGCGCCGCTCCGTCACCTCCGCTGACCATCCCCGCAACGCTCACCGAGGAAGTCCCCCACGCCCCTGGCCGCCGCGAGTACATGCGGGGCAGCGCCACCACCGAAGAAGGTGCGCTGAAGGTCGCCATCAACGGCAGCCAAGGCTCCAATCGCCTGGCAACCTTCTCCGGCGCCAACTGCCTCGTCATCATCCCCGCCAATGCCTCCGACCTACCCGCCGGCGCAACCGTCGAAATCCTCCCCCTCGACAACGACGGCCACCCTCTGCATCGGTAGGTCACATGCAAGTGCGGCATCCAGGCCGAGAACGTGCCAAAGTCCGGGCTTGCTTCTACACAGCAACGACAAGGATGAGACATGGACACTGACCTAACAGGAGAAATCACCGAATTGGTGACCAAGCATTGGAACGACCACAATGCTCCGATCTTGCTGAGCCAGTTGGGGCAAGGCGAAATTGGAAGTCGGGCGAAAAAGGAGGCAGGGAGCCTCATCGCCTTCGTTCAGACTCGGATGGCGGGCAAGCTGCATGTGATCCGCCATAGCGCGGTAGCACAGGTCGTGGGCGTGCTCCCGGCGGAGGTGGCGATTGAGCCTGGCTCCGAGGACGCCTTGCTGGACCGGACTCGCAGCAACGCCCGGCCAGAGGAACAACGCTTCCACCCAGCGTTTTGGGCCGCCTTTCTAAAGCCTCTTGACTCAAGTGCCAAGCGCTTCCTTTGGCGTGACCCGACTCGGTTTCGCGACGTCGTGGGCGAAGGCGCGGTGCCTGACCGAGACCAAGCGATCGAGATTCACCGCAAGTACATCATCGAGGACGCAGAACCAGAAGCCGTGAGAGCGAGGATCCAACAATGGCAGGAAGCAAACGACACGGAGGTCGCCCCGTTTCTCGCTCGCCCCGGCAAACGCGACGAGGGCCTGCCAGCCGATGACATTCTGGGCCGGATGCTGGAGGTGCTCGAGGTCGAGGACCTGCGTCGTCTGAGCATGCCGATGGACATCGTGAACAAACTGAGGCGGCATCGTCGGTAGCACCCAAAGGTGAAATGGGTGGTAGTCGCTGGGCTTCCCCAAGCCGTTGGAGCCGAGTTCGTCCAGAAACTGCACGGGCAGTTCAAGCAGTTGGGCGTAAAGGGCGTCTCATGGCTACCTAAAGCGGAGGATACGACCTACTGCGAGCGGTATGCCCGCAGGCTGTACGAACGGACCTGCAGTCATTTGTGCAAGGCCGAGCCAGGAGACCGATTCACCTTGCTCAATGGAATCCAAGTCGTGCTTCTCTACGTGGAAGGAAGTACGAAGGCAGGCGAGGATGTGCTGTTCAAGCAGTTTGGTGTCGAAGCGCTGGTAACCCCCCTTAGGCATAGCGAAGTGGGAGATTTGGCTTGGGTTTACACAAGAGACCGCAAAGCGGTCGTCAACTCCTTGCTACGAGAAGCACGTCGTGCCCTTTCTCATGCGACGGACTTGCTGGTCGAGGTCAACCTGGAGGTTACGAATCGTGACGCCAAGACCTGCTTGCTGCTGCCGCCACGAAATTTCCCCGACGTTCAACGTGCGTTGGGCTTGGTGAGGACGGCAACGGCGCGTCGGATGCCGGTGGAAGAGTTCAGAACAAAGCTGCGGAGCGTCGAAAAGGAACTGCCGCGCAGGAAGGAAGGCGGCCGGTGGTCTTACGTTCGTGGGCCAGTGCTGTTTCAGTCGCCAAAGAAGGCAGGCGCCCGACACGCGCTTCCTCCGACATTCGAGGATGGCAACCACGACCTATCGTGTGTGCTGCGCGGGCGGCTGCGGTGCGGCACCACGTTTCGGCCGGGCTTCCACTACGACTGTCAGATTGCCCAAGGACGCCGAGTTGCGTTCGAGCAGTGCCATGGTGATGAGCGCAGGTGGGTATCGGGTAACACCTACATGAACATCGCCCCGAATGACCACGTCAGGGGAAACGGAACGTGAGAGCCGCAACCCGAATTGGTTACGGCTCGCATGCTCGTATGTCGTTGCCGCTCACGGGCTAATGACGGATGTGCCAAATCGGCACCATCCAGTCGGACGCCTTTAGGTCGAGGCGGCTAACGCGGAGGGGGCGGGCCCGCCCCAGTCCTCGCTCTGTCTCCCTTGACCGCGCTCCGCTGTGCGCGCAACGATGCTCACAGAGGAACTTCGCATGGGAATCGCCGGCCCGCCGCGTAAACGACGGAACTTTGATGTCCGCGTGAAACCCGATGCGCTGACCTTGTCCGAGATTGCTGGGGTTGTCAACCTCGCGCGCAAAAATTCAAGGCAAGGGTGCGCGGGTGGGGGCCGCAAGAGCCGGTTCAGTCGGCGAGGGCGGCGTGGATGTCCTGGCGGGTTCGTTCGACTTCGCCATCGCCGTTGATGGCGTGGTAGCGGGCTTTGCCGCCGGCTGCCTCGGCTTGGTAGAAGTCCACCAAGGGGCGGGTTTGGTTGTGATAGACGCGCAGGCGTTCGCGGACGGTCTCTTCGCGGTCGTCCTCGCGCCAACGCGGCCATGATATCAAGCATCAGGCCGTTGCGGTCTTGTGCCGTAAGCGTGAGGTCATGCAAAGTTCCGGTGCCAGCATCCGGGTTCGCCTGGCCGGTTCGGTTCCTGACCGTTGTCGAGCGCGAGCATGTCATGCACGAGGTCCACGACTAGCCCAAGTTTACCAACGCTCGATTGGAGTCGAGCGGGATCAACGACTTGCGGGCGAGTTGGAGCCGTTAGGGCACTACAGGTGCGCGAGCGGCGTGGGGACGAGGGGGTTCAGACGACGGTTCTGCGGGCTCCGCCGGGGCTCGGGTCGATGCCGAGCGCGTCGTGGATGGCCTTCTGGGCGGGTTCGGCGACGGTGGCGGTTCGCAGGTGCAGGGTTCGTCCGTCGGTGCGGCGGAAGGTGGCGGTGACGCGCTGCTGGCCGCCGAGGATGTTGCGCAGCGTGGTCCAGCTGGCGCGCTCGCCGGCGGCGGCGAGGCGGCGGCGGATGACCTGCACGGCCTGGCAGGCGACGACGGTGATGAACAGGTGTCCCTCGGCGCGGACCGGCTTGCGGTGGTGGATGGGCCGCAGTCCGAGTTCGGACTTCAGGGAGCGGAACACGGCCTCGAGGTCGGTCGGGGTGGTGCAGGTGCGCCACAGCGCCGCGTCGTTCCAGTCGGCGAGGTTGGTGCGCAGGCAGCAGACGCCGGGGTGGGTGGCCATGGAGGCCTCGGCGGGACGCCGGGTCCAGTTCACCGCCGCGGCGCGGGTGCCGGAGTCGTCGGCGACGACCTCGACGTCGCAGTGGCGGGCGACGCGGCCGTGGCGCGCCTCGAGGCGGCCGACGCGCTCGTGCACCTTGTCGAGTCTCTTGACCGTGCGCGGCCTGGCAAGTCCCTCGGAGAGCGCGCCGAGGGCCTTCTCGAAGCGCTTCGAGAAGCGTTCCAGGATGGCGTTCTCCTTCTCCGCCCGCTCCGGCGAGTGGCAGTGCAGGCGCACCTCGCCGTCGGCGCGCACCGCGGCCCGCTGCAGGTGCACGGTGCGTCCGCTGCGGGTGACGCGCGCCGTCGCCGCGGCGGCGTCGAAGGCGCGCCGGCGCTCGCGGCTCACCGCCAGGCAGCGGTATCCGGCCTCGCGCAGCCACGCCACCCGGCCCTCGGTGGCGATGCCGCGGTCCATCGCCGCCAGCGCTCCGGCCGGCGCGCCGAGCGCGGCCAGCATGGACTCGAGGGTGTCCTGCTCGCGGACGCTGCCGGAGAACACCTCCGAGCGGCGCGCGAAGCCGCTGCCGTCGAGCACCAGCCCGAGGGTGAGCAGCGGACAGTCGCTGCGCTTCTCCTTGGAGTGGCCGCGCGCCGCCTTCGGCATCTTCGCCGCGGCGCCCTCGAAGCAGGTGTTGGCGAGGGTCGTACAGGGTCACCGTCGGGGCGATCCCGAACAGCCCCGCCGCGGCGTCGAACAGGTGCTCCTCGATCGCCGCGCGGTGCGCCATGAGGGCGTCCGAGGCGCGGCAGGGCTGCATGGCGCCCATGGTCTCGAAGTCGACGCCGAGCAGCTCGCCGGCGGCGCTGCGCTCGCGCAGCCAGCGCATCGTGGCGCGCTCCGAGGCCGGCTGCGCCATGCGCGCGACGACCGAGCCGAGCGCCGCGTCGCGCAGCGCGGCGTTGACGCCGAGCGACTCCAGCAGGGCCGGCAGGCCGAGTTCGCCGAGCGCCCACAGCGCCGCGTGCTCGACGCCGGCGGAGCGCGGCCGTGCCAGCGCCAGGCTGTCGACGGCGACCGCCTCGACGCCGCCGGCGGCGTCGTCCGCCGGCGCCGCGCCGCGGGCCAGCAGCTGCGCGGCGATGCGCTGCGCCTCCGTCTCCACGGCCTCGGGGACGTCGCCGAACAGGTCGCCCTGGCCGTCGAGGACGGCCTCGACGCGCTGGCACGGCAGCGGCCAGAGTTCGCGGTCGACGTCGAAGTGGCGGCCGAGGTTGAGCAGCGTTCGCTGGCGGACGCGGGCGCCGTCGCGTTCGGAGCGGACCAGGCGGTGGGTGTGGCAGACGGCGCCGCCGTCGGTGGCGCGGGTTCTGGTGCGTCGGACGAACATGGGGGGACGATGGCGGCGGCGGAGGTCCGCCGCAAGGAACTCTGGTCATTTTATGGCACTACATTTGCCTCCCGCGAACTGGAACTCAATGAAATCAATCACCTGCGGCAACGGAATCGCCGAAAACCGCCCGATTTGGCCGAAAGACGGCGTCAAATTGGTAAAGTTGGGCTAGCACTCACTCCTCCAAGACACGCCGACCGTTCTCCCTGAGCGCCCCAGCCAGGTCCACATAGCGGTAGAGCGTCACACGACCCACCCCAGGCTCCTGACAGGGCTCCGCCACCGAGGTATCCCGGCTCGCCATCGCCGCGTTCGCAAGCCGCACCTGCGCCTTGGTCGACGCGAATCTGCGACCGCCCCTACGACCGCGGGCGAGCGGCTCCTGCAGTCCCGCCGCCGCACGCTCGCGGATGAACTCGCGCACGAATTCGGCCAGCGCCGCGAACATCCCGGACACTAGGCGGCCGCCGGCCGTCGTCGTGTCGATCTGCGCGCCTTGGCCCGCGACCACTCGCAGACCGACGCCGCAGTCCGACAGATCCTGCACGGTCCCGACCACGTGCGCGAGATTGCGCCCCAGGCGGTCGAGCTTCCACACCACGAGCACGTCGCCCTCGCGCGAGGCGCGAAGGCATCCCTCCAGCCCGGGCCGGTCTCCTTGGCGCCGCAAGCTCGGTCCTCATAGATCCGGACAGGATCGACCCCCGCTGCGACGAGGGCATCGCGTTGCAGGTCGAGAGACTGCGAATGTCCGCCTTGGAAACGCAGGCATAGCCGATCAGCATGGTTGTTCCTTAAACGCTGGTTTGTGAACCAGCCACCAACGAGAGCGACGCGGGCGGATCGTAAGTACTACAAGCCGTTCCTAAAACAAAGTTCCTCAAACCCCGCCCGATGACGCTCGACACGCCAAAACCGTTTCCTAAGGTCGCGAAGCTGCCGGCTGCCCAGCACCGCCGCTCGGTGCCGCCACGACACACCCGGCCACCCGCAGCGCTCCCCGCCGGGTCGCCTCCCATCCCGGGAGTCACGAAGCGAGAAGGGTCGTTGCGGCCCTCGACGGCCTTGTCCTAGCGCTGCTCATCGATGGTTCCGTGACTGATGCAACGCCCCGTTCCCCAACGCCACCCGCTCCCGCGTTCGTCCACCGATTCTGCCGCCTACCAGTTAGCAGTGCCACTCGACCTGAGCGTCGAGGAACGGCCCGTACCGCCGGCCAAGCGTCTGCTTGATCTCCACTACAACCCGCTCCTCTTCCGCCCGATTCGCCAAGGACACCACCACCCACATGTCGTTCAGCTCCGCCTTTGACGCGAACCGGTAAGACCCTGCGAACCGGGCCATTTCACCCACCCTCGACCTCGCGTCGATACGGACATGACGCTGGCCAACCTTTCCCATCTGCCCGATCGTCGCGCAACTCGCGTCTCCGTGAACCGACACAATCGAGTTCGGGTAGTTCAGGTAGACGCTAAGCATCCGGCCCTTCCTTTCTCTTCTCCCGGCCATCAGTGCCCAAGATTGGCTCCGGGCGTTGCCGCGCCGCGCCGCCGAACTGCTCCAAGAGGCTGCCTCCGGTCAGGACGCGGGCTACCGCGCCCGCTATCGCCTGGCTCGACATCACGATCAATCCGGTCTCGTCGCGCCCTGGCTGCTTCGGCGAATACCGATTCGGCACCAGTTCAGGCAAGTTGCCGACGTCTTCCATCACCGCCTCCAAGCCAAACTCCTCATACGCCTCACCCACAGCCCGAGCCATCTTCGAGAAATCATGACCTAGCGCCTTCAAGTCATCCTCATTCGCGCCGGCACCTGCCAAGGCTGCCTTCATCGCCAACTCTGCGGCAATTAGTGCGCTCTGCACCGCACCCCGCTCGTCAAACGCCGCGCAGAGCGTCGCGGCCGCTCCTTGCGTTTGCAGCGCCGACAGCTGCAAAAGCGGCAGAGCAGGCTTGGGCGCTACGCCGTAGCCGCCCATTGGATGCAAACTAGCCGCGAAGTCGAACAGGTTGCAGAAATTCACCAGGTACGCCTGTTCCTGCCCTGCGCTCGACCTCAACCAATCGATCTGGCGGGCCGCGAGATCACACAACGAGAACGGCTCTATCGCGACCGTCCCGTACGCGATCGGGACGTGCACATTCGTTGCGATTCCCCGAAACATGAACGCGCCGCCATGCACACCACCCGCCGCCACATCCTTGCGCCGATAGAGCGTCGCGTGCATGCCTTCGATGCGTCTGAGCAGTGGTGGTGCACCGCTGCCGGACAAAACGAAACTCCGGTACCCCAAACGCTCCATTGCTCTCGCCGGCAACTCGAAGTGCCGGTTCTTCGGCGCCATACCCTTGGCGCAGAGTTCGTCTTCGAGCGCAAGAATCAGTCCCCACAACTGATCGTCGCTGTAAGCTGCCGAGTCCGTCACTCTCGATCCCCCTCAAGTTTGCCTTGCCACTCCGCCCTCTCGTCGAAGGCCCGGCAATCGCGCACGGGCACGCACTCGGCCCCGCGCCTGGCCGCCTCCTTTGTCAACCCCATCGCCTTTCCGCCCCGCAATCTGTGATCGGCACGAACCTTGGCGCCTCCGCCAGGCAGCGCCCGCGCCGCCGAACCTCGTTCCGTAGGGCCGCCCTCCGGTTCTTCGACTGCCGCGCACGATTCTTGGTGCCACATAGTCCGTTGCTGCGTTGCTGCATCCACCACCTCACTCGCTGATCGCTAGTCTCTAACCCGACCGTCCGGCCGGTGCCCGGTCCTTGAGCCCCCAACCGTTATTCCGTAGGGCTTCGACGTAGACGCCCTCGCTAATCGGGACTGCCGGGGATAAGCGCCCCGGGAAGACCAATTCCTCCACGTATCCCCGTTGCACATGGACCGTATAGGTCCCCGTTCCCGAGAACGTCGCCCACGCCACCGCGTCGGAGAACGGCGCCGGCTCCAGTTCCACCACTGCGACGCACTCGCGGATCACGCACACGGACCTCACGATGGGTCCGAACAAACCGACGAGATCCTGGATGAACCGGAGCGCGTACCACGCCGAGGCCGCTGCCCGCTCACGGTCGACCCCTTCCAGCTGCTCCACGGCCCTCCCCAGCGACTGACCGCACGCCTGAACGTGATCGAGTTCCGCACGGCTGCAGCGCCGCAGCCCCCGGTGCTCCAACGGCGGCCTCGGCGCACTCGCGCTAAGGCATAGTTCCAGCACGAACCCCGAATGGGCCGCACGCTCTTCCACCGAGTCGAAGCGGACCTCCGGGGGTATCTCGAGGGCCTCGGGGAAACGGCCGGCGTCCGTGACGATCTCCTGGTTCTCGCGCAGCGTCTCGATGCGCCACCGCCTCACCTCCTCGTCCCGGTACGCGTTGTGCACACCGGTAACGCTCGCCCACCTGGTGGAATACGATCACGTCCGGTTGTTTCTCCTCGACTGGAAACGGCTCGGGCACCTCCTCCGGCGACGTGACAGTCTCCTCCACCACCTCTTCCGTCTCCTGCCCTGAATCGTGCTCCTCGCCCACTCGCCAGTTCCCCGTCTCCCGCTTCGCCACGCGTCTGCGATAGGTGTAGCTGCGAGACGTCACGATCTCCTTCCCGCCATCCGACTCTTCCGGCGACACCGTCACCGGCGCGTCGACTCCGGAGGCCGCCGACCTCACCGGCAAGAGGCAATCCATCAACATCCCCGACACCGGCAGGTCGACCACCTCGCCCACCTCCGGGCGGATCGACAACAGGGCGAACCGGTACTCCTTCTGCGCCGCGTAGTCCCACGACTTCACGAAAATCATCGAACAGATCCGCGCCCAGCCCGCCTCGTGCTCCGTCTCGGCAATGTACCGATAGGGGTCGTCCACGTAGACGACCGGGCCGTGCAACACCATCTGCGACGTGCGTTCGACCTCCACCGTCCTGAAGCCATGGAACGTCGCGCGCGTCGGCGCCGGTTTCCCCGCCGCCCCGATGTGCTCGCACACGCCGAGTCCGAGCGCCTGCGCGAACTGCGTGGGACGGTAGATGCGCGCCACACTCGTATAACTGTCCGGGAAGGTCCCCCGCCAGCCCTCCTCCTCGTCCGGTTCCGGCCAGACCGACGTGCAGTAGATGAGGCCGTCCTTGCCGTGCGTCACGGTCGCCGCGGCGGCCTTCGTTCGTGCCGCGCGGGTCTTTCCCGTCGCCGACATCTTCGTGCGACCCAGCCGCATGGCCGCGTTGAGCGCGCGCGTACGCCTTTCCAGTTCCTCCTCCCCCGCCGACTCCTGCACGGTTTCCGTGGTCGATGTCCTGGCGCGACCTTCCTGCTCGTCCTTGACCAGCACCTCGCCCGTGCTACGGAACACGCCAGGGCGCGACAACCGAAACGTCTTCGCCATGCGGAGATCGAACCTGGGCTCGGAAGCCTTCGCGAGAGAAAACTCACCGATTGGCAGCGAGCCCGACAAGTCCACGTAGGACGTCTGCACCAGATTGCCTTGCGGCGTCGTAAAAGGAAAGGGCGTCCCAGACACACAAACATTTCGTCCTACACGCACGCGGGACAATCTTCCACATGACAGCCTGTCCCGTGAGCAGGCGTTCTGTCCGTCAGCCTCCCTCGAACGCGCCGCAACGCACCTGTCGGGCAATCCGGCACATTTCCGCGTGCCTGGATTGACAGGCACGAAGGGGGAAGCCGACCATGCCCCCTCAAGCAGGCGCAGCCGCAGCGGTCCTCGCCGGGCAAGTCGAGGAAGGAAATGCCTGTGTGTCTGGGACGCCGGTGCAATGACAAAGGAAAGGGGCGAGGATGGGGAAGCGACCATGAAGGCGAGGGAAGTGATCTTCGACGTGACGGAGTCCCCGGAAGGGGGCTACGAGGCGCGTGCGCTGGGCTACAGCATCTTCACCGAAGGGGACGACTGGGACGACCTGAAGACGATGGCGCGGGACGCGGTTCTGTGCCACTTCGACGACGGGGAAGCGCCGGCTGTCATTCGACTGCACCTGGTTCGAGAGGAGGCCATCGCGGTATGAGGCTGCCACGCGACCTCTCGGGCGGGGAGGTCGCGTGGCTGCTCGGACGGCACTACGGCTACCAGCTCAGTCGAAACCGGGGAAGTCACATGACCGTCGTCGCGGAGGCGCCGAAGGGGACGAGGCATGGCGTGACGGTGCCTCGCCACCGAAACGTCAGCGTCGGCACGCTCGATGCGATCGTTGGGGATGTCGCCAAGGCGTTCGGCCTGGCGAAGGTGGAAGTGCTCGACGCGCTCTTCGGTTGACTCGACTTCGCAGGAGGTTGCGTTCCTCCCAGACACACAAGCATTCCGTCCTGCACGCTGCGGGGCCTCTCCGACGCGGCAGCCTTCCCCGGAGCTGTCCAGCCACCAACGGCCACTTGTTCCTCTCGACACGGGGGGCGACGAGCCCCAGCCTCCGCTACCGCCGCCCCTCCCAAGCCGTCCGTTCCTCCGCGTCCGGGTCGTCCGCCACCGCCGACGCATCGTTAAATACCATCGTCGCCCGCTGCTCCGTGGAGTAGTGCGGGAAACCCGGATCGCCCCCCTGAACGAACCGAGTCCAGGCGCCATGCACCGCGTTCGCCACATGCTGCGGCGATGGCCCTTCGCCGATGAACACATCCACGCCAGGCTGGTGCAAGTTGTCGAAAGCGAACGGAATCTCCAGCGCGTGGGTGGCGCCCAGTGGCTCGTTGCGCGACCGCCAGCAGAATTGGTATAGCCAAGTGTTCCCACCATCCCCCCGCGCCTCGGCAAGGCGAATCGCGGGGATGCGGAACATGTGGTCCGTCGTCAGCGCGATCATCAGTTGCTCCACCGATGCCCCCGGCCGTGTGCGGCGATAGGTGTCCAGCAGATCAAGCCCGCCATACGCTTCCGCCGTGCGAGCAAGCCGCGCTTCGTCCACCTCGCCGTAGCCCCACAGCGTGGTCTCGTCGCGATTCGAGCCGGCCAGCAATGCCACGTCGGCATGGAGTCCGGCTCGGATCGCATCAAGTGGCGGGCGCGGCAGCACCTCGTTGCCCACCACCGGATAGAACGCCGAGACCGGCACGCCAAGCTCCCCGGCGAGCCCAGGCCCGCCCTCCAAGGCACCGACAACCTCCGTTTGCGCGGCGAGGATGGCATCAACGCTCGCGGCTTCCACGCCGATGATGTCGTCCGCTCCCAAGGCCTCGAGGAACCGATCCGCGACCAACGTGCCAGCCTCGGCCGGCAAGACATGGTGTGCCGCGCCACTCTGCGCGATCGCGCCGCGAAACAGCCCGGTCGCACGCGGCGATCCCAAGAGCGTCGCCACGCTGAACCCTCCCGCAGACTCGCCGGCAATCGTGACCTTCGCCGGATCGCCCCCGAAGCCCGCGATGTTGTCCCGCACCCACTCCAAGGCGGCGATCTGATCGAGCAAGCCATTGACGCCAGAAGTCGCAAACTCGTTGCCAAAGCGCGACAGATCGGTGAAACCGAGCGCCCCGAGCCGATAGTTGATGGTGACGGCCACGATGTCGCCGTTGGCGGCGAAGCGAGCACCGTTGTACCAAGGCACCGCGCCCTGCCCGTTGCGGTAGCCGCCGCCATGAATCCACACCAGCACCGGCCTCGCGGCGTCGTCAAGCGCGGGCGTCTGGATGTTGAGCGTCAGACAGTCCTCATCCCAACGAACCGGCGCCGGGTCGGTCATCCCGCCACTGGAGACCTGCGGCGCGGCAGGCCCAAACTTGCGCGCATCCCGAACGTCAACCCAGCCCTCATGCCGCTGCGCTGCCCGAAACCGGCGGGCTCCCGTCGGCGGCGCTGCATACGGCACCCCCGCAAACAGCAGCACCCCATCCCGCTTCCTGCCCATTACCCGGCCCGAACCCGTCTCAGCAACAGTCACCACTGGCACTCCCTGCCCATTCGCTGGCTGCGACCATTATTGAGTCCGAGTCGCCGAGAGGCAAACCCCACAGCGAATGTCGCCGCTGCGTAGCGGGCCTCTCCTGTCCCCCTGGGGAGTCGAAGAAGCCGTCCCTTCCCCGGAGGGGCAGGGCTGTCCCAACCGGGAAGCCCGTGCAGGCTCATGACAGCGCCCGGATCAGCTCCAAGACGAACATGCCGACGACCGCAATGGCGGCAAATCGTCGCAACGGCGGTGCCGACGGCGTTGTTCTTGAACAGAATGCAGGAACAGAGAAACGGTGGGCAATCAGGGGGCGGAATCGGCTTCAGGACGTGCCTTGGGAACGGTGATTTGGCGGGTTAGGGCGACGTAATCGGCTACGGAAAGTTCCTGTGGGCGTTGGGTTGGCTGCAGTCCCAGCTCTTGCCAGTCCGGGGTTAGGGGGGCCAGGGCGTTGGCTATGGTCTTGCGGCGTTTTGAAAAGGCGATGCGGAGGACTTGGGCCAGGGCGTCAAGGTCGCAGGGGAGGCGGTCGGGGCGGGGGAGCAGGCAGACGAAGGTGGAGCGCACTTTCGGTGGGGGGCGGAAGCTGGTGCGCTCCACGTCGAACAGGCGTTCGACGCGGCAGTGGTATTGCGCCATCACGGTAAGGCGGCCGTAGTCGGCGCTGCCGAGGGGGGCGACGAGGCGGTCCGCGACTTCGCGCTGCAGCATGACGTGGATGTCGGCGATGGCGTCGCTGTGGGACGGATCCGTGAGCGCAAGCAGGCGCCCGATGAGTGGTGTGGCGACGTTGTAGGGCAGGTTGCCGACGATTCGGACCCGGGCAGCCCCGGCGCGGGTGGCGCGCGCGAAGTCGGCGAGGTCGATGCGCAGCACGTCGGCGACTTCGAGCTGCAAGGTGGGGAATCGGGCGGTGAGGCGTGCCGCCAGATCGTGGTCGATCTCGATGGCGGCAACGCTGCCGGCTTCGTCGAGCAGGCGCGCGGTGAGGGCGCCGTGGCCGGGGCCCACCTCTATTGCGTGGTCGTCTGGGCCGAGTTGGAGTGCTGCGAATATCTGCTCTATAACCCCTTGATCGGCGAGGAAGTGTTGGCCGAATCGCTTGCGTGGCCTTGGTTGGCGCGGACGAATGGGATCCTTCAACCGGCGCTTGCCGTCACGCCGCAACCGCCCATGGTCTTCACGAAAGCCTCGTCGCGCAGTTCCGATTGCCACTCTTGCAGCTTTTCTTCGAAGCGGCGTTGGTGCAGGACGCGGGCGGCGATGTCGGTGCGCGCTTCCTTGCTCATGTCCTCCTCGCGGCGGCCTTGCACTTCGAGGATGTGCCAGCCGTGTTCCGTCTGGAATGGCTCGGAGAGGTCGCCGATTGGAGTGGCGTCGAGCACATCGCGGAAGCGATCGACGTAGTTGGTGGCTGGGGCCCAGCCCAGTTCGCCGCCGGCGAGGGCGCTGCCGGGGTCGTTCGAGTGTTCTCGGGCGAGGTCCGCAAAGTCTTCACCGGCAACGACTCGGGCATGGAGGTCCCGGATTGCCTCGACCGTCTCTTCTTCGGAGCGGATGGTGGAGGGCTTGAGGAGGATGTGGCGGGCGAGGGTTTGCTGTTCGCGCTCTTGCGACGCGCCGCGTTGGCTTACCAGTTGGACGATGTGGAAGCCGGACGGCGTGCGCACGGGGTCGGCGGTCTCGCCGATGTCGAGTGCCAGAACCTCTTCGGCAAAGATGCCGGGGATCTGGCTTGCCTTGCGCCAGCCGAGGTCGCCTCCTTCGAGGGCGGTGCTGGCGGCGGAATGCTCGACCGCCATGCGGGCGAAGTCGGCGCCTTCACGCAACCGGCGCACGATGTCGTCAGCGGTGCGGGTGGCTTCGGCGACGGCTTCTGGGGTGGCGTTCTGGCTCACTTGCAGGAGGATGTGGCCGATGCGGTATTCGTCGGAGATGTAGTCGCGAAAGAAGGGCGAGGCGATGAGCGACTCCACGTCCTGTTCGGTGAGGTAGATGCGGCGGTTGACGACGTTCTGCTGCACACGCTGCAAGGTGAGTTCGCGGCGCACCTCGTCGCGGAATTCGCGATAGCTCAAGCCGCTGGCGGCCAGTTGCTCGCGGAACTGGTCCAAGGTGAGACCTTGCTGCTCGGAATAGGCCTGCACGGAGTCGGTGAGCACTTCGTCTTCGATCTCGATGCCGCGAGCCTTGGCTTCCTGCAACTGGAGGTTCTCCATCACGAGCTGCTCGAGGATCTGGCTGAGCACGGCTTCGCGGTCTGGCAGTTCGCTCTGGCCGTTGGCGCGCATTCGCTCCTCGAAGAGGGCGAGGCGACGAGCCACTTCGCTGGCGAGCACGACATCCTCGTTGACGATGGCGGCAATACCCTCGACGCAGACTTGGGCGCCCCACGCGGATGTGGCGATGCACATGGCCGCGGCGACGAGGGGGGCTGCCAAGCGGCGCGTTGGCGATCGCGCATGGTGGTTTGGCTGGCGTTTGCTCTGCAATTTGCTCACCGTTTCTGCTCGATTGCAAAGATTACCGAGTTCCGTCGGGGAAGTGCCACCTCTGATAGCGTGGGGTAGTGTCTCACTTTGGCTTGTGCAGTGTCTGGCACCGTCCCCCGGGGGGAGGGCGTCCCGCCCTCCATCGCGCCGCAAGGCGTGCCGCGCCCAAGGGCGCGCAGGGCACATCGCGGCATGCGCAGGGAGGACGCGCCTGACGGCGCGCATGGAGGGCGGGACGCCCTCCCTCCCTGTCTCCCTATGGGGAGACCCGGCAGGCAAGTCGCCGCAGTCGCCAGTTGCGAACGGCCATGCGCCACGTCAGGCAAATTCAAATGAGACACTACCTAGCGTGGAGGGCAGGGTGCCCCTCCTCCAGATGCTTGCCCGGAGGAGGCGCTTTCCCTTCGCTATGGCGCACGGCGGTAGCCCCGCACGCCGCGTTGGAGGTGGGTTTCGATGCGGCGGCCGAAGCCGGCGAGGCCGTTGAGGGAGACTTGCAGCATGATGCGGTCTTCGGGTCTGGCATCTGGGCCCCCGGTGGCCTCGATTGGGCTGTCTGTGGTTCCCGGGGCAGAGGGTTGCCTTGGGGCGTCGATCAATCGTCGCCATAGCAATTTCACCTCGACGCAGCAGCCGCGCCAGCCGAAGCCGGCGAATCCTTCCACCATTTGACCGTTTTGCCAGTCATGGTTCCATCGGCCGAAGATGCTGAGGCGGCGGGTGAGGGGAGCGTAGATGCCGATGTCGGTCTGGTCCACGTTGATGACTGCGCGACGGCGGTAGCCGAAGCTGACGATGCGACCGGATTCGTCGCGGGTGGAGGCGACGAGGCCGGCTTCGTCGAGACGGCGGCCTTCGGTGTCCCAGGCGGCGGCGGCGGTGAGGCGGACGGGGCCGATGTGGCCGCTCATGTCTCCGGCGAAGGCGGCGGGGCGAGTTTCGTTCGAGCCGGGACTGCTGCGCAGCGTGACGCGGCGGTCGTCAAGCCAGGAGATGGCGCCGATTCGGGCCACCAGGCGTTCTCGGCCTCGCTCGGCTTGAAGAAGGCGGGTGATGACACCGGCGGAGACGTGATGGGCATCGCCGATGCGGTCCAAGCCGGCGAATCGGTCGGTGCGGAACAGTTGGTCGTAGCCGAACGTTAGTGCAGCGGCATCGAACCGGGGCAGGTGGCGCTGATCGGCGTGGCCTTGGCGAAAGTAGGCGAGCCGAGGTTCCAGGGTCTGCACCCAGTTGTCGCCGAGAGGGCGCTCGAAGAACAGGCCGCTGTCGATGCTGGCACGGGCGAGGGCACGGTGTGGCGTGGCGTCGCCCAGGGCGTGGTCCAGATGCCACTCGGTATAGCGATATGCCGCGGCGATGTTGAGGAAGCCGAAGGGTCGGGCCAGGTGCAGGCGCGCGCCGGGTTCGATGTGCATCCGGCGGCCGCCGAGGGCTGGTGCGGAGAGTGCTCCGTCGTCGCGGTCGAACCAGGACCAGACGCTGGCCAGCGACCATTCCAATGGGCCGGCCAGCCGGCCTCGATACACCACATTCGCTTCGGGGACGCGCCGCCAAGGCGCCGGCCGCTCGGTGAGCGGCTGGAAGCTCTGCGCCCGGATTCTTGCATCCCAGCCGCCTCGCCGGTAGCGCGCTTCGGCACGGCTTGGCAGGGACACTTGACTGGCGAATTCGAGGTCTGGCCCGGTGCCGTAGCCGAAGTCGGCGAGATAGTCGCGGTCGCTGGCCCTTGCGTAGTTGATGAGCGTGTGCAGGCCACCGAATTGCCCCAGATGATCGAGTCGCATCAGCCAGCGGTTGGCGGGATCGAAGCTTGTCACCCCCTCGTTGCCGGCGCGCAGCCAGTCCCGGCGCGACAGCACGCCGTTGTATTGCTCGTCCTCGCTGAGCCAGGCGGCCCGCAGTTCCGTGTCGCTGCCCGCCGCCTTGTGGCGAAACTCGCCGTCCATGCCGGTGCCGCGGCGGGTTATCAGGCGCGGGATCAAGGTTGCGTCGTAGTTGTGCGCGAGGTTGAGGTAGTAGGGCACGCCTAGTTCGATGCCGCTGACGCCGCCGTGGCTGAGTTCCGGGAAAAGAAAGCCCGACACCCGCCTTTCCGTGACGGGGAAGCGCAGATACGGGGCCCGGAACACGGGCACGCCGCCCAAGCGCACCTGGGCGTCACGGGCGGTGGCGAAGCCTTCGTTCTGGTCGATTTCGATGTGGTCGGCGCGGATCGTCCAGCCGTCGTGGCCGGGCGGACAGCCGGTGAGTGAGGTCTTGGTGAGCTGGAGGGCCGGGCCTTGCTTCTCCAGGCGGTCGGCGGTGCCGCGCATCTGGCTTTGGAACATGACGAACTCGGCCTGGTTCAGGGAGGCTGAGTCGCCTTGCATGGCGAGTTCGAGGTTCTGGCCTCGCAGGTGCAGGCCGACATCGCGCAATTCGGCAATACCTTCGGCGTGGGCGGTGGCGGCGGCTTCGTCGAGGATGAAGGCCGGTGCGCGCAGTTCCCGTGTTCCTTGGCGAACGACCACGTTGCCGCGCAGGGTGGTGGTAAGTCCCAGACGGGAGAGGGTGGCGGCTGTGGCAACGGTGGCTTGCTCATCGACGTCCGTTGGGTGCGCGGGTGACGTTGCCGCGTAACCACCACACACCCCGCTTCCGTGGTCGGGCGACCACAATTCGGTGGCCAAATCGGATTTGCTGCCGAGCGCGGGCTGCAGGAGCCAGGGCAGGAGGAGAAGGAGAAGGGGCCTTCGGAAGCGGCCCATTCCGGGGCCAGATGGCGTGGGAACCGCTACGGTCGCTCTGGTGGTCGCGTCCGCTGGCGTCCTTCTGGGGAGGGCAGAATGCCCTCCCCAGAAGGAGGGTCGTCCCTTGGGAGCGGCCCATTCCGGGGCCGGGGCGCGTGGGAACCGGCACGGTTGCTCTGGTGGCTGCATCCGCTGGCGTCCTCTTGGGGGAAGGGCATTCTGCCCTCCCACGCGGGCGCAAGGCGCGCAGGCGGGCCTCAGGCGCGGCTTGGGAGTGGGACGCGGCGCATCCCTCGATGCGATGGCGGTGCCGCGCGCCCGACTGCGCGTTGGGAGGGCAGGATGCCCTCCCTCCAGGAGGACACGACGTCGATGCACGGCAGTGTCGCCGGGTGGGTCAAGCGAAGTCGTCTCCGGGGTCGCCGCGCCGGCGCTCGATGTCCTCCGAGTCGATGTCGTCATATACCGGGTCGCCGGCGATGACGTGGCTTTCGTTGGCCCAGGCGCCGAAGTCGATCAGGCGGCAGCGTTCCGAGCAGAACGGCCGAAACGGGTTGGCAAGCGTCCACTTGACCGGCTTCGAGCAGGTGGGGCAGACGACGATGCGGGGTGTGTCATCCGCCACGGGCCAGCTCCAGATAGCGGGCGTGCAGGTTCTCTACGGCGACGTCGAGATCGGTCGGTTCGCCGTCGTTGACGATCACGTCGTCGGCGAAGGCGAGTCGTTCGTTGCGCGGGAATTGGCTGGCGATGATGGCGCGGGCCTGTTCTTCGTCCACGTTGTCGCGGGCGATGGTGCGTTGGACCTGAACATCCTCCGGCACGTCCACCACGAGGATGCGGTCGGCACGGGCGTCGCGGCCGCGCATGAGGGGGTTCACCAGCAACGCGTAAGGCGATGTGGCGGCGGCAAGGCGCTCGGCGATGAGGCGGTTGATGGCGGGGTGCAGCAGCCGTTCCACCCAGCGACGCTCATCGGGTTCGCGAAAGATGCGTTCGCGCAGGGCGGCGCGGTCGAGTTCGCCGTCGCCGTTGATGACCGCCCCGCCGTAGCGGTCGGCGATGGCGACGAGACCGGGCTCTCCGGGACGCACGACGTCGCGGGCAGCCACATCGGCATCCACCACGACGATGCCGTGCTTGGCGAAGCGATCGGAGACGGCTGTCTTGCCGCTGCCGATGCCTCCGGCAATGCCTATTACATAGTTGGCCAAGGCGACACTCCGGACACGCGGGCGGGCGGCGGGCTATGGCGCGAGGAGATCGGCGGTTCCTCATACCAGCGTCGCGGCGATGATCCATTCATGGAAGAACAGCGTAACGCAGCCGCCGATGGCAAGGAACGGACCGAACGCCATCGCTGCGGCCATCGGGTTGTCGGCTGGCGGCGGGCCGTGCCGGAATCGACGCACCAGGGCGAAGGCGAGGCCGGACAGGGAGGCGATGAGAACCAGGGCCGGCAACGCCTGCCAGCCGAACCATGCACCCAGCGCGGCCAGCATCTTGAAGTCGCCGTGGCCCATGCCTTCCCTGGCGGTGACGAGGCGGAAGGCGTGATAGATGCTCCACAGCACGAGGTAGCCGGCGACGGCGCCGATGACGGCGTCGGCAAGAGCGGGGCGCTCGGGAAAAGCCAATGTAGACACGAGGCCCAGCCAGAGCAGGGGCTGGGTGATTTCGTCCGGCAGGAGACGGGTGTCATGGTCGATCAAGGCGGCGGTGAGCAGGGCGAGAAGGAAGGCGCCGTGAACGAGGGCGAGGGGGGTGAAGCCCCACACGGAAGTCGCGGTCGAGGCGATTGCCAGCCCGGCGAGTTCCACCAATGGGTAGCGCGCGGAAATCGACGCGCCGCATGCGGCGCAGCGCCCGCGCAACAGCAGCCAGCCGAGCACAGGGACGTTGTGGCGCACGCGGATCGGTGTACCGCACCAAGGACAGTGCGACCTCGGGCGGGCGAGGCTGAAGGCCGCCGTGGCGGGCGGCTCGACGTGCAGCGTTGCCAGCGCCTCGTCCCGCCAGCGCCGTGCAAGGAGGATCGGCAGCCGATGCACGACCACGTTGGCAAAACTGCCGCCAGCAAGGCCCAAGGCCGCAGCGAGGGGCAGCGTCAGGAGGTCCGTTGCGTTCATTGGTTCGATGTGGCAGCTCTCCGTGGGGATGCTTCGTTTTGCGGGCCCTCTGGGGCGAGGGCATTCTGCCTTCACTCGCGCCGACAGGCGCGCACGTCTCGCGAGGCATCTTTCGAGCGTACGGGAAGCCGGTGACTCACGAAGCCATTGCGCTGCGCGCATACGCGCCTTGCAGCGCGAACGGGGACGAATGCCCCTCGCCCCAGAAGCGCTTGCATGGAAGCACGCCCCCAGCGATGGGGGAATTGCCGGCACTTCCCTGCGCGTCGGCGATCGGGGATGCTTCCCCGGCTGAAGGCTTGCATGGAAGCACGCCCCCAGCGATGGGGGAATTGCCGGCACTTCCCTGCGCGTCGGCGGTCGGGGATGCTTCCCCGGCTGAAGGCTTGCATGGAAGCACGCCCCCGGCGATGGGGAATTGCCGGCACTTCCCTGCGCGTCGGCGGTCGGGGATGCTTCCCCGGCTGAAGGCTCCCTGCATGGAAGCACGCCCCCGGCGATGGGGGAATTGCCGGTGCTTCCCTGCGCGTCGGCGGTCGGGGATGCTTCCCCGGCTGAAGGCTCCTAGCCGAAGACGCGAGCGAATGCGAGCCCGAAGGCCAAGCAGTTCGCGAAGCGAACTGCCGACGCGCCCGTTAGGGCGCGCTAGGAGTCTGCGCCGCAGGACGATCTCGCGCCGAAAATGTGGTGTGATCCCCCATTGCTCGCCCCGAAACGTTCCTGACGAGGGACAGGACCTCCCAGAAGATGGATTTTTCTCGCCGTATTAGGGTGCATGTCCCCGGAAAAGTTTCTACGGCGCAGACTCCTAGCACCCGCGAAGCGGCGCTCAAGGCAGTTTTCGCTGGCGCGGAACTGCGAAGGGATACACGCTATCGTTCTCCGACTCGGCAGTTTCTGCGGCGCTTGCCTGCTGGGCTTCTAGCCCGCGACCACGCCGCCGATTTGGAAGATTGGGAGGTACATGGCGGTGATCAGGCCGCCGACCAGGATGCCAAGGATCACCATCACGGCGGGCTCGAGCAGGGCCGTCAGTTGTTCGACGGCTTGGTCCACCAGCTCCTCGTAGTGGCTCGCACAGCGACCGAGCATGTCGTCGAGGGTGCCGGACTCTTCGCCCACCGCGACCATTTGCGTCGCTAGTGGCGGAAAGGCGTTGGCGTTCCGCATGGCTTGGGCCAAGGTCTGTCCGGTTGCCACCTCGTCGCGCATGGCCAGCGCTGCGGTGGTGAACACGGAGTTGCCGACCGCACCGGAAACCAGCGTCAGCGCAGCCACCAGCGGCACCCCGGCGTCGAGCGTTGTCCCAAGCGTGCGCACGGTGCCGGCAACGGCGGAGTTCTCGACAATGGATCCGACCACCGGCACCTTCAGCATGGTGCGGTCGAGGACGCGGCGGAATCCGGCATGGTGGCGTCGCGTCCAGCCGATGCCGACGCAGGCGCCAATCAACACGGCAAGGATGCCGGCCCAGCTCGCCTGCGCGAATTCGGATACCGCGATCACGGTCTGCGTTGCCGTCGGCAGCTCGGCGCCGAAGCTTGCGAACATGTCCTCGAACTGCGGCACGACCTTGACGAGCAGCAGTCCCGTCACCGCGAGCGCAATGACGATAACCGCCGCCGGATAAGTGAGAGCGCGACGCACTTTGCCGCGAATGGCGCGGGTCTTCTCGCCGTGGGCGGCGATGCGGCTGAGCATCTCGTCCAAGGCTCCGGACTGCTCGCCGGCGTCCACCAGATTGCAAAGCAGGGCATCGAAGTGCGCCGGATGGCGACGCATTGCGGTGGCAAGGGAGAAGCCGCCAGCGACGTCGTCGCGAATGCGCTTGACAAGCGTGCGAACGCCGTTGCCGTCCGCTGCGTCGGCCACCAAGTCAAAGGCCTGCACGAGGGGAATGCCGGCGTGGGTGACGGTGGCAAGTTGACGCATGATTGCGGTGATCTGGGCGGGCTTCACCTTGCCGCCCGACTTGCGGGAGAACATGCCGCGTGGCTTGCGGCGGATGCGCTGCGGGTCGATGGCCCGGCGGCGCAGCAACGCTCGCGCCAGAGACACGGAGGCGGCCTCAATCTCGCCGCTCTGGACGACGCCGTCGCGGTCCGTGCCTTCCCAGAGGAAGGTCTGCGACGTTTCCTGTCGGGTCATGATGGTCTCCCTTGTGGCCTTCAGGCGGTGACGCGGTTGACTTCGGCAAGGCTCGTGGCGCCGGCCACCACCTTGGCAAGGCCGGAACTGCGCAGGCTTGGAAAGCCCTCTCTCCTCGCCTCGGCCGCAAGTTTCATGCTGTCGCCGCCGTCCAGGATGAGCTTCGACATGGTGGGCGTCACCCGCACCACTTCGTAGATGCCCGTGCGCCCGCGATAGCCCTTGCGACAGTTGCCACAGCCTTCCGCGTTGGCAGCGAACAGGCGCGCGTCGCCCGCGATGTCGGCGTCGATGCCCTCTTCGGCGAGTGCCTCCGGCGGCACGGATAGGGGCTTGCGGCAGGTCTCGCAGAGCACGCGGGCCAGGCGCTGGGCCACGATGAGGCTGACGGAGGTGGCGAGGTTGAAGACCGGAACGCCCATGTTGCGCAGGCGGGTGAGGGTTTCGGCTGCGGAGTTCGTGTGCAGGGTGGCGAGCAGGAGGTGACCGGTCTGGGCGGCCTGCACGGCGGTCTCGGCGGTTTCGAGGTCGCGGATTTCGCCCACCATCACCACGTCTGGGTCTTGCCGGAGGAAGGCGCGCAGGGCGGTGGCGAAGTCGAGGCCCACCTTGGGGTTCACCTGCACTTGGTTGATGCCTTCGACGTTGATCTCCACCGGGTCTTCGGCGGTCGCGATGTTGCGTTCTTCGGTGTTGAGCGCGTTCAGCCCGGCGTACAGCGTGACCGACTTGCCGCTGCCGGTGGGGCCGGTGACGAGGATCATCCCCTGGGGCAGGGCGAGTGCATCGAGGAAGAGGCGCTGCTGCCTGGCGTCGAAGCCGAGCTTGTCCACGCTGACCTGCGTGGCGGAGGCATCGAGGATGCGCAGCACGATCTTCTCGCCCCACAGCGTCGGCATGGTGTTGACGCGCATGTCGATGCTGCGCTCGTCGCTCAAGGCGAGGCGAAGGCGTCCGTCTTGCGGGATGCGGCGCTCGGCGATATCGAGTTCGGCCATCACCTTCAGGCGCGATGCGAGTCGCGGACCCATCTCCACCGGCGGCTGGCTTTCCTCGCGCAGGACGCCGTCGATGCGGAAGCGCACCCGGCTTGAGCCGCGGTAGGTCTCGAAGTGGATGTCGGAAGCGCTGGCGCGGATCGCGTCAAGAAGCGTCGCTTGGACGAAGCGCACGACAGGGGTTTCGTCGGCACCGTCCGTGGCGGTGCCGGGCGCGGTTCGCTGGAGGCCGTTGGCAGGGGCGACAGTGATTGTCGGTGCGTCGATCGGTGACGGCGTGGCGGTTCTCAGGGCGCTGGAGGCATCGACAGTCGGCGCAGTCGTATCTGCGCCTTGTGTGCCGCCTGGTTCGGAAAGGGAGGCTAGGGCGGCAAGGAGGGGCCTTGGTTCAACGACGACACATTTCGTCGTCATTCCGGTGCGAAGGCGAACCGCTTCGATGGCGGTGCGGTCGGCTGGGTCGGCGGTGGCGATGAACAACTGCCCGGCGCGGACCGCCAGCGGCATGACGCGACGGTCTTGCAGGAACGTGCCATCGAGGAGCCCGCGCGGGGCTTGGGCCAAGTCGAACGCGGCGAGGTCCAAGAGCGGCAGGCCGCAGCCCGTTGCCAGCGACAGGGCCGCATCCTGTGCTGGGGCTAGTTCTTGCTGGGTTGACTCCATCAGGCTCTCGCTTTGGTCGAGCGAGGAGCACGCTACGCCGGCCGCCACAAGAAGGTCGATAGGAAATCGTCGCCACGTCTTGTCCGAAATCGCCGCCGCACCGTGTGCGAGATCGCGCACCGCCGAAGATTGCGGCAATGGTTCACACGGATTGCCTGCGATGGCTTACATGCGCCTTGGCTGATGGATGCAACGACGGACGTGTCCAACTTGCTTACGATTTCCCCCAAAGAACCAGCTTGCGAGGAGCGTCTGATGAACCGGGGAAACGACACGTTTGAGCGAGGCCAATCGAGAGGGCACCTGAGCCAGTCAGGCCGGTGGGAATGCTGGCGCAGGAGCGGCTTCACGCTCATCGAACTGATGATCGTGATTGCGCTGATCGGCATTCTGGCGGCGCTGGCCGTGCCGGCCTACAACGACTATATCCAGAGCGCCAACATGGCCAAGGTGAACGCCCATTTCGAGAGCGGCGTCAGCGTCGTGCAGGCGGAACTTCGTCGCATTCAGGCGGAGATCGCGATGGGCACGCTCACCGCAGCGCAGGCGGACACCAACTACAACGACGACGACGGCCAGGGCTGGATCGACCTTCTGAACGGCCAGGGCGCCGGCAGGGCGCCAAGTGGCGGCGCGCCGTTTGCCGAAGCAGCGGATGACGGCAATGGCGTCGTCGGCATCGGCGTGGAGAACGAGTTTGCGTCCGGCGACCTGGTGGTGACGGTGACGCGGCCGATGTACGGCGACTTTGCGGCGCGGGAGCAGCGGAGCATCGCGTGGGCGGACCTGTGATGGCGTCGGCCTCGGGTCGGTCGCGGCCGGTGGGCTTCACCTTGCTGGAGTTGCTGGCGGCGTTGGCAATCCTCGCCATCGTCGCCGCCGTGGCTGTGCCGTGGTATCGCGACTACATGGCGACGGCGCGGGAAGGCGCGCTCGCCAAGCGCGTCGCCGCCATGGCGATCTTTCAGGAGGAAACGCGGCTGCGAACCGGAAGCTATGGCGCCGGTTCATGGGACCCTGCAGCCGGCGAGGAGTCGTTGGCCACGGCCATCGGCTGGCAACCGGCAAGCGACGACGGCACGACCTTCCTTGTCACCGCGGACGCCAACGCCTGGACGGTGACCGCCACGGACTCGAGTGGCGTCGCCGTCTGCCGCGTCTTGCCGGCGAACGAACCGTGCTCCGAGTAGGAGCCTTCAGCCGGGGAAGCTTCCCCGACCGCCGACGCGCGGGGAGGTTCGGGCATGTCCCCGTCGCCGGAGGGGCGTGCTTCCCTGCAAGGAGCCTTCAGCCGGGGAAGCTTCCCCGACCGCCGACGCGCGGGGAGGTTCGGGCATGTCCCCGTCGCCGGAGGGGCGTGCTTCCCTGCAAGGAGCCTTCAGCCGGGGAAGCTTCCCCGACCGCCGACGCGCGGGGAGGTTCGGGCATGTCCCCGTCGCCGGAGGGCGTGCTTCCCTGCAAGGAGCCTTCAGCCGGGGAAGCTTCCTCGACCGCTGATGCGCAGGGAAGTTCGGGCATGTCTCCGTCGCCGGAGGCGTCTTCCATGCAAGTGAAGCAGGCGCACCGGCACCGATTGGGTTACGATTTGCCCGCGTGTGCCGGAATAGCTCAGTCGGTAGAGCGACTGATTCGTAATCAGTAGGTCCGCGGTTCGATTCCGCGTTCCGGCACCAAGCACGCTGTCGACCCAGTTGGACACGGAACGCGAACTCCGCTGCAGGTCGGACCTTCAAGGTCAATGAAGGTGCTTGAAGCAACGCGAAGACGTTCGGTGAGCGATTATCTGTTCGCCTCGCCCACCGAAGAAGGCGGTTTTGAGGCAGCGGGCGGTGCTACATTCGACTCGTACGCGGAAGCAGCGGCTGCTGCCAGCGCCGGGCGTGTGAGGCCGAGCGTGAGCGTGTGAGAAGGCGGGTTCGTCGCAAAGGTCCAGCGCTCCCCATTCGGTAATCCTCGCCAATCCAGAGCTTCGGCGGCATGTGTTGCGGTCGCCGGAGCACGGCGACCTGTGACAGATCCTGAGGGCAAGCAGCTACCGACTCAGGCTGCGGATGCCCTGCTGCTGGGACGGTTTGGTCACAGCCTTGATTCGGGCAGTTAGGACGCTTGTGGCGAGGGATGCCCATCACGGGCAGGTGGCGACCTGCCTCGCCACCATGCTTCTTGCATGGAAGTACGCCTCCGGCGACGGGGACATGCCCGAACCTCCCCGCGCGTCAGCGGTCGAGGAAGCTTCCCCGGCTGAAGGCTCCGAGGTCACGGACCGGATGGCAAAGGCGTCGGCTTGGATGTACCTGACTCTGGCGGGCAACAACCAGCGGCCCGCTCGAGTCGCATCGACAGATCGGGCGGTGCGACTGCCTTGGTGATGTCGCCCACCGAGATGTAGTCGACGCCTGTTGCGGCGATGGGGGCGATGGTCGTCAGGGTGATTCCGCCGGAGGCTTCGAGGGGGATCCGGCCGGCGGTGAGGGCAACCGCTGCGCGCATTGCGTCCAGGCTGTAGTTGTCGAGCAGGGCCATGTCGGCACCGGCGGCGATGGCTTCTTGCAGCTCGTCGTTGTTTTCCACTTCCACTTCCAGCCTCACATCTGGATGCAGGGCTTTGGCGCGGTGGACGGCGGGGGTGATGCCGCCGGCGGCGGCGATGTGGTTCTCCTTCAGGAGGAAGGCGTCGAAGAGGCCCATGCGGTGATTTGCTGCGCCCCCCGCCGCCACGGCGTATTTCTGCGCGTGGCGCAAGCCCGGCAGGGTCTTGCGGGTGTCGAGGATGGTCACCGGCTTGCCGGCGGCGGTGCGGATGCCGGCGACGGCATCGGTGTAGCGCCTGGCCGCAGTGGCGGTGGCGGAGAGAACCTGCACGAAGTTGACGACTGTGCGCTCGACGGTGAGCAGGGCGCGCGCCGGGCCCGTGAGTTCGAGCAGCGGGGAACCGGCGGCGACAATCTCTCCCTCCTCAGCGAACCACTCGACGGCGACGCGTTCGTCCACGTTCCTGCAGGCCTGAACCACCCACGGGCGGCCGCAGAGCACCATGTCCGAGCGGGTGATGAGCCGCGCCAGGGCTTGCGCGTCTGGGTCGATCAGTTCGGCGTTGATGTCGCCGGGACCGATGTCTTCGGCCAGTGCCTCGGCGACATTGCGTTTGACGGTTTCGGGGTCGGCGCACATATTGCGAGAGCTTTGAGTCCATGTCGTGGGTGGTGGGAGTATATGGAGCGGTGTCCCGACATTGACGATGGCCACTGGCTGACCGATGCCGTGGCGAAGCCGAGCCCCAACTGCAACGAGCGGCCCCGACCGGACGACATTGCCTTGGTGGTGATTCATGGCATCACGCTTCCGCCTGGTCAGTTCGGCACGGGTCTGGTTGAACGGCTCTTCCTCAATACGCTGGATCTGACGCTGCACCCGGCGCTTGCGGGCCTCGAAGGGGTGCGGGTGTCGGCGCATCTGTTGATCGAACGGGATGGTGCCGTGACGCAGTTCGTGCCCTTTCATCGGCGCGCATGGCACGCGGGGCTGTCTTCCTTCGCCGGGCGGGAGAACTGCAACGATTTCGCCATCGGCATCGAACTCGAAGGCACGGATGCGACGCCGTATGAGGACGTTCAGTACGAGCGCCTGACGGAGGTTCTGCGGTCGTTGCTCCGGCGCTATCCGCAGCTCTCGCCCTCGCGGGTGGTGGGACATGCCGAGATCGCGCCGGGAAGGAAGACGGATCCGGGTGCTGCCTTCGACTGGCAGCGTTTGATGGCGTCTATCGCCGCCGGCAAGCATGGATGAAGCCGGTCGAATAGGCGTCGACCTCGGCGGCACCAAGATCGAGGCGGTTCTGCTGGGCGACGGTAACGGCGCGCTCTTGCGCGAGCGGGTGCCGACGCCGAGGGACGACTATGCCGGCACGGTGGCGGCCGTGGCCGACTTGGTGGCGCGCATCGATGCGGAGTTCGGCAGCAAGGCGCCGGTGGGCATCGGCACGCCCGGCGCCTGGGTGCCGGAACGGCGGCAGATGAAGAACTGCAACTCGACCTGGCTCAACGGCCGCCCCTTGCTCGACGATCTCAATGCCGTGCTCGATGGTCGGGTGCGCATCGCCAACGATGCGAACTGCTTTGCGTTGGCGGAGGCGGAAGGGATCGCGCACGATCCGCAACTTGCGGATGCGCAGGTGATCTTTGGCGTGATTCTTGGCACGGGGGTCGGCGGCGGCATCGTCGTGGCGGGCAAGCTCATTGAAGGCGCGAATGCCATCACCGGGGAGTGGGGGCACACACCGCTGCCGTACTTTCGCGCCGACGCAGCCGCGGACGGGCGGGAGGCGACCCTCCCGGACCGGCCCTGCTATTGCGGGCGGGTGAACTGCATCGAGACGTTCCTTTCGGGACCGGGCCTCGCCCGCACCCACGAGGCGTTCACTGGCAAGCAACGGGAAGGGCCGGTGCCGCCGGATTCGCCGGCACTGGACCTCTACACCACCATGCTGGCGCGCTCCTTGGCGCAGATCGTCAACGTGCTGGACCCGGACGTCATCGTCCTGGGCGGGGGCGTCTCCAATCTCGACGTTCTCTACGAGGACATGCCCCGCAAACTGCCACGCTATGCCTTCACCCACGAGGGCCGCACGCGCATCCTGAGGGCCCGCTTCGGCGACTCGGCCGGGGTTCTTGGCGCGGCGCACTTGCATGGTGGGTAGGGGCCGTGATCCGAGTCGTCGCCCGCCTTAGCCGAAGGCGCGAGCGAATGCGAGCCCGAAGGCCAGGCAGTTCGCGAAGCGAACTGCCGACGCGCCCGCAAGGGCGCGCTAGGAGCCTGCGCCGCAGGAACTGGCCTGGCGGCGTGGCCGGCGCGATGGGACAATGGTGCTTGCTGTTGTGGGAGTGCGGTTGACGGGAACGACCTGCCGTCCTTGCGCGCCGGGTCAGGCGATGCTTCTGCCGCCGGATCCTGGCGACTGGCTTCCGGAGGGTCATCTGGCGCACCACGTGAGCGACCTGGTGGACGCGCTGGATCTGGGTGCGTTCCACGCGCCGTGCCGGGGCGACGGCCGGCGCGGCGCCGGCGTCCTTGCCACCCGGCGATGATGGCGAAGGTTCTGGTGCACGGGCACGCGACGGGGGCGTTCTCTTCGCGGAAGATCGCGCGGAAGCTGGAGGAGGACGTGGCGTTCCGGGTTCTGGCGGCGGGGAACACGCCGGGTCACCGGACGGTGTGCGAGTTTCGGCGGCGGCGCCTTTCGGACTTCAGGCGCCTGTTCGCGGAGGTGGCTGGCCTTGCGCGGGAGACGGGGGTTGCGCACTTCGGGACGCGTCGGTGGACGGGACGAAGGTTCGCGCGAACGCGAGCAGGCGCAAGGCGATGAGCCACGGTCGGACGGTGCAGGAAGAGCGGCGTCTGCAGGAGGGGATCGATGCGCCCGTGGCACGGGCGCAGGAGACGGACGCGGCGGAGGACGACCGGCTCGGGGAGTCGGTTCGGGGCGACGGGCAGCCGGAGGGGCTGCGCCGCCGGAAGGATCGGCTGTCGGCGATCCAGGCGGCGAAGGGGCGGCTGGAGGCGCGCGCCCGGGAGGCGGACGACGCCCGGGGCCGGAAGCCGGGTCGGGAGCGGAACCCGAAGGGCGGCCGGCCGTGCAGCCGGGAGTGCGGGGAGCCGAAGGAGTCGGCGCAGGACAACTTCACGGATCCGGACAGCCGGATCGTGAAGACCTCGCAGGAGGGCTGCCGGCAGTGCTTCGACGCGCAGGTTGCGGTGGAGGGGAGGAACCAGCTGGTGGTGGCCACCGCTGTTGGGGACGATCTATCTGCGGTCTGTCCCCCCGGAAAAAGGAAGCCAGCGCCGGCCACCGTATAATCAATGTCGCGGCTCCATCGGAGCGTCTGGATCGAGCATGTCCAACCGCGGCTCTCCACAGGCTGACGGCTCCCCACAGGCTGACGGCTCCCCACAGGCTGACGGCTCCCCACAGGCTGACGGCTCCCCACAGGCTGACGGCTCCCCACAGGCTGACGGCTCCCCACAGGCTGACGGCTCCGACATCCGCGATCTTGCGGACGACTTTCCCGATGAGACCCGCGAGTGGCTCGACTCGCTGGAATACGTGCTGGAGAACGCCGGCGTCGATCGCGCCAACTTCCTGCTGCGGCATCTTTCCTCGCGCATGACCCAGACCGGGGCTCGCCTGCCCTACACCATCACCACGCCGTACCGAAACACCATCCCGGCCAATCAGGAAGCGCCAATGCCGGGGGATCTCTTCATGGAGCGGCGCATCCGTTCGCTGATCCGCTGGAACGCCCTCGCCACCGTGGTGCGGGCGAACCGCAGCGACGGCGCCTTGGGTGGCCACATTTCCACCTTCGCCTCGTCCGCCACCCTCTACGACGTGGGCTTCAACCATTTTTTCCGCGGCCCGATGGACGACCAGGCAGGCGATCTCATCTACTTCCAAGGCCACAGCGCCCCCGGCATCTATGCCCGCTCCTATCTCGAAGGGCGCCTATCCGAGGAACATCTGGACAATTTCCGGCAGGAGGTGGACGGGCGGGGGCTTTCCTCCTATCCGCATCCATGGCTGATGCCGGACTACTGGCAGTTCCCCACCGTCTCGATGGGGCTGGGGCCGATCCAGGCCATCTACCAAGCCCACATCATGAAGTATCTCGACAGCCGGGGACTCATCCCCATGGGCGACCGCAAGGTGTGGGCCTTTCTGGGCGATGGCGAGTGCGATGAGCCGGAAACCCTGGGCGCACTGGGGCTCGCCGGCCGGGAGAAGCTCGACAACCTGATCTTTGTCGTCAACTGCAACTTGCAACGCCTCGACGGCCCCGTGCGCGGCAACGGCAAGATCATCCAGGAGCTGGAAGGCGCGTTCCGGGGTGCTGGCTGGAACGTCATCAAGGTGGTGTGGGGGCGGCTTTGGGATCCCCTGTTCACGAACGACACCGACGGCCTCATGCAGCGACGCATGGAGGAGACCGTGGACGGCGAATACCAGAACTACAAGGCCAAGGGCGGCGGCTACACCCGCGAGCACTTCTTCGGCAAGCACGAACGCCTGCTGCGCATGGTGGAGAACCTCTCCGACGACGACATCATGCGGTTGAACCGGGGCGGACACGATCCGTTCAAGGTCTATGCCGCCTACCACGCCGCCGTCAACCACACCGGCGAACCGACGGTGATTCTGGCCAAGACGGTGAAAGGCTACGGCATGGGCGACGCCGGCGAGGCGGAGAACGACACCCATCAGGTGAAGAAGCTGGACCTCGAAGGGCTCAAGCACTTCCGCGACCGCTTCGACCTGCCCATCACCGACGAGGAACTCGACAGCGTTCCCTATTACCGACCGCCTGAAGGCTCCTCTGAACTCGCCTACCTGCACCGCCAGCGCGCCAGGCTCGGCGGCTGCATCCCGCGCCGCATCGCCGTGGAAAGCGGCTTTCCGGTGCCGGGCCTCTCCGTCTTCGAGGCCCAGCTGCGCGGCACCGGAGAGCGCGAGGTCTCCACCACGATGGCCTTCGTTCGCGTGCTGGCAACGCTGGTGCGCCAGCCGGAGCTCGGCAAGCGCGTGGTCCCCATCATTCCCGACGAGGCGCGCACCTTCGGCATGGAGGGAATGTTCCGGCAGCTCGGCATCTATTCGAGCGAAGGGCAGCTTTACGAACCGGAAGACTCCGGCGAGATCGCCTCGTATCGGGAGTCTCGGGACGGGCAGGTGTTGGAGGAAGGCATCAACGAGGCTGGCGCCTTCGCCGCCTGGCTTTCGGCGGCCACCTCCTACAGCACCCACGCCTACACCTTGGCACCCTTCTACATCTTCTATTCCATGTTCGGCTTCCAGCGGGTGGGAGACCTGGCCTGGGCGGCGGGAGACATGCAGGCGCGGGGCTTCCTGCTCGGCGCCACCGCCGGCCGCACCACGTTGAACGGGGAAGGGCTGCAGCACCAGGACGGCCACAGCCATGTGCTGGCGTCCACCATTCCCAACTGCGTCGCCTATGATCCCTGCTATGCCTTTGAATTGGCGGTGATTGTGCAGGATGGCCTGCGGCGCATGTTCAAGGCTGGCGAACGGGTGTTCTACTACATCACCCTGATGAACGAGAACTACGCCCATCCGGCCATGCCCGAAGGGGCGCAGGAGGACATCCTGCGCGGTCTGCATCGACTCGAGACCGTGGCCAGCGAGGAGGCGGAAGAGACGAACGAGGGGCGTCCGACCCGGTGGGGGCGTGGTGGCGAGGCCGCCCGCAAGCGTGTGCGCCTGCTCGGCAGCGGCGCCATTCTCGGCGAGGTGCGCAAGGCGGCGCGGCGGCTTAGCGAAGAGCACGGCGTTGCCAGCGAGGTGTGGAGCGTCACCAGCTTCACCGAACTTGCCCGCGACGGTGCCGACACGGAGCGCTGGAACCTGCTCCATCCCACCGAGGAGCCGCGCAGGTCGCACGTGGCGAAGATGCTCGACGGCGAGGTGCCGGTGATCGCGGCGACGGACTACATCAAGGTTCACGCGGAATCGATACGCGGCTACTTCGACGCGCCGTATCGGGTGCTCGGCGCAGACGGCTTTGGCCGCAGCGACACCAGGGCTCGGCTGCGCGACTTCTTCGAGGTGGACGAGCGCTTCGTCACCCTGGCGGCGCTCAGGGAACTGCAGACGCGGCAGGTGGTGGCGGCGGCGGAAGTCGCCAGCGCCATGCAGGCGATGGACATTCCCGAAGACAAGCCCAACCCGAGGCTCTCCTGACATGGACGTTCGCATTCCCGATATTGGCGACGCACAGGACGTGGAGGTGATCGAGCTCTGCATCGCGCCGGGCGACACGGTGGCGGTGAACGATGCGCTGATCGTGATCGAATCCGACAAGGCCTCGATGGAGGTGCCGGCGCCGGCTGCGGGGACGGTGCAGGAAGTGCTTGTTTCGCTGGGCGATCTCGTGAATGAAGGCGATGCGATTGTGGTGCTCGACGCGGTGGAGGGGACGGCGGAGGCGGCGGGTAGGGTTGCAAGCGCTTCCGAGAGCGCTTCCGAGAAGGTGGGCGAAGCCGCGGCGGCAGTTGCCGACGAGCGCAAGGCGGGAGCGGAGTCGGGCGGTCCCGAGAAGCTGATCGGCGAACTGGACCAGCTCATCGAGAGCGCGGATGCCGGAGCGAGACCGGAACACGTGCCGCCGCCACCCGGAGTGCCGGTTCCCGACCCGCAGCCGAGCGTGGGCGCTCGGGTCTATGCCGGCCCCGCGGTTCGTCGTCTGGCGCGGGAACTGGGCGTCGATCTTGCGCAAGTGCCGGGAAGCGGCGGAAACGGTCGCATCGTCAAGGACGATGTGAAGGCGTTCGTGAAGCAGTCCATGACCTCTCCTGCCGCCTCCGCAATCGCTGCCGTTCCCGTCATCGACTTCACCCGCTTCGGCGAGGTGGAGGAGGTTCCCCTGAGCCGGGTGCAGGCCCGCGGCGCGGCCAATCTCGCCAGCAGTTGGGCGCAGGTGGTGCATGTCACGCAGCATGACGAAGGGGACGTGACCGATCTCGAATCCTTCCGCGCCTCCCTCAAGGCCGAGGCCGAAGCGCGCGGCACCAGGCTCACGCCGCTGCCCCTCATCATGAGGGCATGCACCAGGGTCCTCACGGACTTCCCCCGCTTCAACGCCTCCCTGAACCCGCAGGTGAACGCGCTGATTGTCAAGCGCTACATGCACATCGGCTTCGCCGTGGACACCGCAGCGGGGCTGGTGGTGCCGGTCATCCGAGACGCCAACGCCAAGGGCGTCTGGGAACTCGCCGAAGAGATCGAACGCCTTTCGGAAGCGGCGAGGGCAAATCGCCTGAAACCGGACGAAATCCAAGGTGGCTGCTTCACCATCTCCAGCCTCGGCGCCATCGGCGGCACCGGCTTCACTCCCGTGGTGAATGCCCCGGAGGTGGCCATCCTGGGCGTAGCGCGCCTCGCCACCAAGCCGGTCTGGAACGGCGAAGCCTTCACCTCGCGCAAGCTCCTCCCCCTCTCCCTCTCCTACGACCACCGAGCCATAAACGGCGCCGAAGCCGGCCGCTTCATGGCCGCCCTGACAACACTCCTGGCCGACTTCCGCCGCTTCGCCTTGTAGCTACTGCATCCTTTTGTCTGGAGGGAGGGCATTCTGCCCTCCGACGCAGGCGCGCAGAGTGACTCGCCATCTCGGAATGGACCCGCCTGGCGGCGCGTCGGCAGAAATGCCTCCCTCCAGACAAGGAGCACCGAACAGGGGCGACGGTGCGAATGGTCTACCCGGTTTTTGGGCGCGCTGGCAATCTCCGGCTTGACGTATCACTCCCCTCCCTCTTTTGGGGGGCACTGCACCGGATCAGGGCCTCGCCGGCTCTCGAATTGGCACGTTGTTTGCTTATGCCGTCCGCCAGTAGCCGGGCGCAGGGCGTGTTCGGCGTGTGGTCTGCTTGGGAATGAAGCCAATGAAGGGACCGTTTCTTGCGTGCGTTGCCTTGGTGGTTGCCGTTGCGTTGGCGCCGCAAGGGGCGCTGGCGGGTGGCACCATCGAGGTGGGAGAGGATCACAGCGTCGCCTTTGGCGCCGGCCTCAGGAGCGCGTTCACCAGCATCGAGGATTCGAGCGACTTCTCGGTGCAGAGCGTGCGCCTCTACGTGAACGGGCAGATTCACGAGAAGGTCAAGTTCACGTTCAACACCGAGTGCATCGGCTGTGTGTTCGGGGAGCAGGATCCGATCGGCGCCGGCGGCGAGATCGACGTGCTCGACGCCATCGCGCAGTTCGAGTTCAGCCCGGAGTTCAACATCTGGCTCGGGCGGATGCTGACACCGGCGGATCGGATTGAGCTCAACGGGCCGTACTACGGCCTGTCATGGAATCAATACACGGTGCCGCTCCTGCCATCCGACCAGCTCGGCAATGCGGGGCTTCTTGGCCGCGACGATGGCGTCACCGTCTGGGGCACGCTCGGCAAGGTGCAGTATGCGGCGGGGCTCTTCGACGGTGTCAACGGCGGCCCCAACACCGAGGACGACTCGGCGCTCTTCGCCGGCCGCATCGCCATCAACTTCCTGACGATGGAGGCGAATCCCGCCTACTACACCAGCAGCACCTACTTCGGTGGCGGTGGCGACATCTTCACCGTCGGGCTGTCGTATCAGAGTCAGGCGAATGGCGCCGGGTCGCTTTCCGAACCCGGCGACTTCTCTGCGCTCATCGTCGACGCCCTGTTCGAGAAGCCGCTGGCGAACGGCGGCGCGATTACCCTGGAGGGCGAATACAAGACCTTCGACGCCGCCGTGACCGCCACTGCGGCGGCGGACCCCACCTGCTTTTGCCTGTTCGACGGCGAGTCCTACTTCGTCATGGCGGCCTATCTCTTCGCCGGCGAGGCCGGCATCGGCAGGTTGCAGCCCTACATCCGGCAGACATCGAACGAACCCTCGGCGGGCGAGTCGAGTTCGCTGACGGAATTCGGCGTCAACTACGTCGTCAAGGGCCACAACATGCGCCTGAACTTCAACGTCACCAATGGCGACGCCCACCTCTCCGGCACGCCGGTGGACGGCGACGGGTTCTCCTTCGGCGTGCAAGTGCAAATCTAACGGCAAGGAATCGAAGACATGAAATCACTCGCCCCTTCGTCCCTGGCGCGCCTCGTTCGACGCGCCGGGGCGCTCTTGATCGCCGCTGCGGCCGCTTTCGCACCCACGGCACTGGCGCAGGAGCCCATCAAGGTGGGCGTCCTGCATTCCCTCTCCGGCACCATGGCCATCAGCGAAACCACCCTCAAGGACACCGTCCTGATGCTGGTGGAACAGCAGAACGCGGCCGGGGGGCTGCTGGGTCGGCCGCTCGAAGCGGTGGTGGTGGACCCGGCCTCCGACTGGCCGCTCTTCGCCGAGAAGGCGCGCGAGCTTCTCGAACAGGAGAAGGTGGACGTGGTGTTCGGCTGCTGAACCTCGGTGTCGCGCAAGTCGGTGCTGCCGGTGTTCGAGGAGCTGAATGGCCTGTTGTTCTATCCGGTGCAGTATGAGGGCGAGGAATCCTCCAAGAACGTCTTCTACACCGGCGCCGCGCCAAACCAGCAGGCGATCCCGGCGGTGGACTACCTGATGAACGACTTCGGCGCCGAGCGATGGGTGCTGGCGGGAACGGATTATGTCTATCCCCGCACCACCAACAAGATTCTCGAGGCGTATCTGAAGGCCAAGGGCGTCGCCGAGGAGGACATCCTCATCAACTACACGCCGTTCGGTCATTCCGACTGGCAGTCCATCGTCGCGGACATCAAGAAGTTCGGCTCGGCTGGCAAGAAGACGGCGGTGGTTTCCACCATCAACGGCGACGCCAACGTGCCCTTCTACAAGGAACTCGGGAATCAGGGCATCTCGGCGGAGGACATTCCGGTGATCGCCTTCTCCGTCGGCGAGGAGGAGCTTTCCGGCATCGACACGGGGCCGTTGGTGGGGCATCTGGCGGCGTGGAACTACTTCATGAGCGTCGATGCGGAGGTGAACGACGACTTCATCGACGCCTGGCTTGAGTTCATCGACGACGAGAATCGGGTGACGAACGATCCGATGGAGGCGCACTACATCGGCTTCAAGATGTGGGTGGAAGCGGTGCAGAAGGCCGGTTCCACCGACGCCGAAGCGGTGCAAAACGCCATCATCGGCGTCATGGTGCCGAACCTATCCGGCGGCATGTCCACGATGCTGGCCAACCACCACATCACCAAGCCCGTGCTGATCGGCGAAATCCAGGACGACGGCCAGTTCGACATCGTCTGGCAAGCGGACGACCTGGTGCCGGGCGACGCATGGTCCGACTTCCTCGAAGGCTCCAAGGACATCACCGCCGACTGGACCGACGCCTTGATGTGCGGCAACTACAACACGGTCACCAAGACCTGCTCAGGCCAGAACTACGAGTAGCCTGCGGGCTAGGCACGCACTCGCGAAGGTATGGTTGGGGAAGTCAACCATCACCAAATGACGTGCTTTCGCACGGACGCGCCCTGCGGCGAGGGTGGGCCTCGGGGCGAGGTCATTGAAGCCCTCGCAACGCGCCGCAAGGAAGTCGCATGGTGCCTGCCTGAACCATGCAGCGCCTTGCAACGTTGGGAGTTGTGCATTTTCCGCGCCTGACGGCGTGAGCGAGGGCTTCAATGCCCTCGTCCCCCAGGGCCTCGCCCGGCCAAGGGCGTGCTTGAATCTGCGGGTGGCGACACGCATAGTCGCATGGCGTCGAGCGGCGTGCGGTTTGTCGGGCATGTGCCACAAGGAGTCGGATGGATGATGGGCAGGAGGAGCCGGTGGCCGGCCGGCGTTGCGGTGGCGCTGTTGCTGACCGGGTGTGGGATCAACAACATCCCCACCATGGATGAGGCGGTGAAGGCCGCTTGGGGACAGGTGCAGAACCAGTATCAGCGGCGGGCGGATCTGATTCCGAATCTCGTCAACACGGTGAAGGGCTACGCCGAGCACGAGCGCGAGACGCTGTCGGCGGTGACCGAGGCGCGGGCCAAGGTGGGGCAGATGCGCCTCGGCTCGGACGTGATCGACAATCCCGAGGCCCTGCGGAACTTCGAGCGCAACCAAGGGGCGCTGTCGAGTGCCCTCAGTCGGCTGATGGTGGTGGCGGAGCGCTACCCGGATCTCAAGGCGAACCAGAACTTTCTCTCCCTGCAGGCACAACTCGAAGGCACCGAAAACCGAATCTCGGTGGCGCGGCGCGACTTCGTGCAGGCGGTGCAGACCTACAACACGGAGATCCGCACCTTTCCGGGGCTGATCTGGCACGCCATCCTCCATGGCGACATGGAAGTGCGGGAGTCGTTCCAGGCCGCCGAGGGGGCGGAGACGGCGCCGACGGTGGAGTTTTGACCGGCCTGATGGCGAGTTCGGCGGCTGAGCGTTCGGTGGAGCCGCCGCAGCGCTCAATGGTTCGACGGGACGCCCAATGCTCCCTAGGAGCCTGCGCCGTAGAACGGCGCCGGCTCCTAGCCGAAGGCGCGAGCGAAAGCGAGCCCGAAGGCCAAGCAGTTCGTGAAGCGAACTGCCGACGCGCCCGCAAGGGCGCGCTAGCGCCGCTTCGCGGCGCTCTGGCAGTTTTCGCTGGCGCGAAAACTGCCAAGGGATGCACGCGACCGTTCCCCGATTCGACAGATTTTCTACGGTGCAGGCTCCTGGCCATGTTGGCGGGCATTCTGCTGGCCGCGGCCGCGGGGGCAGCGGAGTTCCCGAAATTCACCGGTCGGGTGGTGGACGAGGCCGGCATCCTGCACCCGAACACCGTCCGGGCGCTGTCGCGACAGCTCGAAGCACACGAGAATGCCGGCGGCAATCAGGTGGTGGTGGCCACCGTCGAGTCCCTGGGCGGCGACAGCATCGAAGGCTATGGCGTCGATCTTGGCCGTGCCTGGGGCATTGGCCAGCAGGGCAAGGACAACGGCGTCATCCTGCTCGTGGCACCGGCCGAGCGCGACGTGCGCATCGAGGTGGGCTATGGCTTGGAGGGCGACCTGCCGGACGCCATCGCCTCCGCCATCATCAATGCAGACGTATTGCCCCGGTTTCGCGAGGGCGACTTCGACGGTGGCGTGGCGGCCGGCGTCACAGGCATCATCACCGCGCTCGGCGGCGAATACGTGGTGCGGGAACCGCCTCGGCGACAGCGCGCGCGCGGCGGCGGCGCCTTCGGCCTCGTCTGGCTGCTGTTGTTGGGCGTGTTCTTCTTCCGTCGCGGCGGCGGCTTGCTCGGCGGCCTGTTGCTCGGCTCCGTCCTCGGCTCGGTGGCCAGGGATGCGCACGGCTTCGGCGGCGGTGCGGGAGGAGGCTTCGGCCAGGGCTTTGGCGGCGGAGGCGGCAGCTTCGGCGGTGGCGGAGCGTCTGGCAGTTGGTAGATCGGGCGGAGCTTGTCGTGGGAGGAGCGCCGCGAGCGGCAGCGAAGGAAGAAGGCCAGCAGTTGCGCAGCAACTGCCGACGCGCCCGTTAGGGCGCGCCAGGCAGGTCACAGCGGGCCAAGGAGCAGCGAATGAGTTTGGTGACAGCGGAGCAGCAGGAGCGCATTGCCGATGCCATCGTCGAGGTGGAGCGACACACGGACGCCGAGCTCGTCACCGTCATCGCCGCGGCGAGTGACGACTATCGCTACATCCCGCTGCTGTGGGCGGCGCTGGTGGCCCTCGTGGTGCCGGCAGCGCTCTACTTCACGCCGCTGTATGACCTCGACCCGGCGATGCTCTTCTGGGCGCAGGCGGGGGTGTTCGTCGTTTTGGCGTTGGCACTGTCGCTGAGCGCCTTCCGCGTGCGCCTGATTCCGCGGGCGGTGCGCGAATGGCGGGCCTCGAACATGGCCTGCCGGCAGTTTCTGGAACAGGGGCTGCATCACACCGAAGGCGACACCGGGGTGCTCATCTTCGTCAGCGAGGCGGAGCACTTCGTGGAGATCCTCGTGGACCGCGGCATCAGCGCCCAGGTGGACGACGACGCCTGGCGCGAAATCGTCGCCGACTTCATCGACGACGTGCGCGGCGGGCGGGTGGAGGCGGGCCTCGTGCGCGCCATCGAGCGTTGCGGCGAAATCCTGGCGCGAACGGTCGCCAAGACGCCGGGCAACACCAACGAACTCGACAACAGGTTGATCCTGATCGGCTATGAATGACCAAGCGCAAGCGGGACAGCGCCCGCAACTGGACCGCGACCGACTCGAAGCCTTCATCAAGCAGATCGGCACCCAGGTGGCGGCGGGCTTCAACTGCTCGCTTTCCCACCTTGGCGATCGACTCGGCCTCTACGGCGCCATCGCCGAAGTCGGGCCTGTCAACAGCGAAGAACTCGCCGAACGCACCGGCCTGCACGAGCGTTGGCTGCGCGAGTGGCTGCGGCATCAGGCTTGCGTGCGGCAGTTGGAACACGAAGACGGTCGCTTCTCGCTTTCGCCGGAGGCGGCGGCGGTGCTGGCCGAGGAAGGGCACCCGTTCTTCTTCGCCAGCGGCTTCGGTGCGGTGGTGGCCACCTATCCGTCGCTGCCGAAAATGCCGGAAGTGTTCGAGACCGGCATCGGCCTCACCTACGACGCCCATGGCGCGGCCTGTGCCTGCGGCATCGAGCGCATGTCCTCGTTCGTGCAGAAGCATGAGCTGGTGCCGAAGATCCTGCCGCAGCTTGATGGCATGGTGGAGCGGCTTGAGGCCGGTGCGACGGTGGCCGACGTGGGCTGCGGCGCGGGAACGGCCACGGTGGCGATGGCCGAGGCGTTCCCGAATTCAACCTTCGTCGGCTACGACACCTCGCGCCATGCGCTCGATCGCGCGAGCGCGAACTGCACGCACAGCGCTGCGACCAACGTGCGCGCCGCCAACCCCGACGAGGAACCGATGGGCAAGGGCGAGTTCGACTTCGTCACCACCTTCGACGTGGTGCATGACACGCCCTATCCGGACCGGCTCATCGCCGCGGTCTTCGAGGCCCTCAAACCCGACGGCGCATGGCTTTGCGCCGACATCAACAGCTTCCCCACCTTCGAGCAAAACCTCGCGGAACACCCCAACGCGGCAATGCTCTACGGCTTTTCCGTGTTGGTGTGCATGTCCGCAAGCCTCTCCACCCCCGATGGCGCCGGCCTCGGCACCCTGGGCTTCAACGAACAGGTGGCTCGCGAAATGACATCCGCCGCCGGCTTCCAGCACTTCTCTGTCCTCGAATACGGCAACGCCATCAACAGCTACTACGACATCCGGCCTTGAGCGGATAGGGTCCGGCAGTAGCGCATACGCGCAGAAGGCTATGCGAAGTCCAGGACGAGGTCAGTCCCAAGCTGGATGCGCGCGACATTGCAGGCCACGTCAAGGCGTTTTTCGCACTGCAGTCGAGACAAGTTGGTGTCAACCCACCAGCCGCTGCACAGACGCTCTGCGAAGTCACCCGCAAGGTCAGGACTCTTCAGGTACAAGTCCTCTTTCCTTCGAGCGACGATCCTCCTAGCCGGAGTGGTTTCCTGTGCAAGCTTGTCGAGGAACCCGGAGTCCAACTCCGCCAGCTTTCGAAGGCAGCCGAGGTAGGCGTCCTTAAGGCTTGCATGCTCTTCCCTTTCGCCTCGCAGTTCGAACCCAAACACACCCGTGCGCCGCGTCCTCGTCGGTACGCGGTGAGGCGCCAGATCCTTCCGCTGCTGAATGACCTCCATACCAAGATGCTCCGCAAGATCTCGTTTTGCGTTTGCTCAAAGGTGGTGCGGTGCGCCTCAATGGCCTTGTGGACCTCAAGATCAATGTCGATCGTCGTGAACTCATCCACGCCCTTCTCCTTAAGGAAATTACGAGTTCCTTACGTTTAAGGGGCGTTGCTTAAGCCTGTCAAGAGTCGGTCTTGGCCTTTAGCCCTCCGCTGCGGCCCTCCCTTCGTAGCGGGCGGTCTTGATCGCGTAGTCGAAGCTGTCGATGCCGGTGTCCGCGCGCATGGATGTAGTGGACGCTTGCGTGCCGGGATCCAACGGGATGCCGGTGGCGTCCGCCACTCGGGTGACGCCGTTGAAGCCGGCGGCCACAGTCAAGGCATCGACCATCGCCTGTTGCCCCATCGCGGCGGCGGCTTTGTCGCGGATGGCTGCCAGCGCTTCCCAGCGGCTGCCGACAGCGGCTTCCGTCAGGGCGCGCAAATGGCCGGAGTGCTCGACGCCGGAGTCGGAGCCCTCTTCGTTCACCGCGTTCAGGTTGAAGTGCCGGTTCTCTCGCTGGCCGCTCGCCCGGAGCAGCATGGTGTGCGAGGTGGTTCAGTAGAAACACTCGTTGAGGGCAGAGACGCGGGAGGCGATGAACTCGGCCTGGGGCTGCGACACCGCGAGCGGAATGTCGCGCAAAGCGTAGTGGCCGCGGAAGGCGGTGAAGAAGAGCTGCACGGCGGCTGGCACCGAGCCCATTGAGCGGGCGATGTTGGGTGAACCCGGCAGGCCCGTGTCGCTCACGTTGCGGTCGGAAACGCGGGTGATGGGTACCCAAGCGCCTTCGTCCACCACGTCCGGCGGCGGCTGCCCGGTGGGATCACCGGGTTCTGGTTCCGGCAGGTCGGGCAGCGGCAAGCCGAGCGAAGCGTGCATGGTGTCCACAATCACGGAGGCGTTGACGACGCTTACGGCCTCGATGTAGCGCTCGCGGGAAATGCCCATGGCGATCACGCCGGCAAAGACACTGCGCGTATAGCGGGCCGGATCGGTGCGGAGCCGGTGGATCATGTCGATGAGCGACGCTGGCAAGTCGGAAACGGAGTCGTGCGTGCCCTGTACGGCAAACGGCGACAGCGCCTCCTTGCGGCGTCGGCAAAGATCGCAGTACATCGCCGCCCGCGCCTCCGCCACCATCTCCACACGCTCGGCGGCGGTCCAGAACGGCCCAGACGACGCGATCATCCGCCAAGCCTCGCCGTGGCGTTCCACCACGGCTGCGCTGAGTGGGTAGCGCGTGTCGTCGTACATGGCGTCCCTCCCCTTTCCAATCCGCCCATCATGCGCCGCTGTGGGCGTCGCAACAAGCTCCCGTCAAGGGCTATCTGTCGGGTCCTAGCGCCACAAGAACCGTTGCCTTCGGACAACGCTTCTTGCCCCAGCCCAAGCCGTCCTATCACCCTTTCGAACTTTGCCGAGACGGCAAAGTCCGACAGGCTGCTAGCGCGCTCTACGAGCGCGTTGGCAGTTGCTTCGCAACTGCTGGCCTACGGGTTCGCTTGCGCTCACCACTCCGGCTATGAGCCTGCGCCGTCTTCTACGGCGCAGGCTCATAGGCGGCCCGATCAATGCTACGGTTGCACTTGCACCAAGAGGGGATACCGCCATGCAGATCGGGACATTCATCTTCGCCACTGGCTACGCAATGCGCATCGACGAACTTGCGCGGGAAGTGGAGGCGCGCGGCTTCGAGTCGCTGTTCGTGCCGGAGCACACACACATTCCGACCAGCAGGCGGAGCCCCTGGCCCGGCGGCGCCGACTTGCCGAAGGAGTATTGGCACACCCTCGACCCCTACGTCTCCCTCATGGCCGCAGCGGCCGCCACCACGACGCTGCGCGTCGGCACCGGCATCACGCTGCTCACCGAGCGCGACCCCATCGTCACCGCCAAGGAGATTGCGAGCCTGGACCTCCTCTCGAACGGCCGCGTCGAGATCGGCATCGGCGCTGGCTGGAACGCCGAAGAAATGGAAAACCACGGCACCGAGTTCGCCAAGCGCTTTCGCGTGATGAGCGAGCGCGCCAAGGCGATGAAGACGCTCTGGAGCGAGGAAGAGCCAGAGTTCCACGGCGAATTCGTGGACTTCGACCCGGTGTGGTCCTTCCCCAAGCCCGTGCAGCAGCCGAATCCGCCCATCCTCATCGGCGGCGAATCCATCCACACCCTGCGCCGGGTGGTCGAATACGGCGACGGCTGGTTCCCGCGCGCCAGGGGAGGCTTCGACGCTGCCGCCAATGTCGCCCGCCTGCGCGCTGTGGCGGACGAGGCAGGACGCGACATGAGCACCCTGTCCATCACCATCTTCGGCGCTCCGCCCGACGCGGCGGAACTGGCCCGCTACCGCGAAGCCGGCATCACCCGAGCGGTGCTCGCCCTGCCATCGGCTCCCGCCGATACGCTGCTCCCCCTCTTGGACCGCAGAGCCACCCTCCTGTCGGCTTAAGCGAAGGAGTCTTTGGCACGGGCGAGGCAGGCCTCTCCCGTACAGGCGGGACGCATGCGCCGCCCGCACGGGACTGCCCTATCGGACACAAGAGCACAAGAGGCCGATGTTGCTTTCCGTGGCTCTGCTAGCGCCACAAGAACCGTTGCCCTCGGACAACGCTTCTTGCCCCAGCCCAAGCCGTCCTATCACCTTGTCGGACTTCGCCGAGACGGCGAAGTCCGACAAGGTGATAGGATGCGCCCGCCCCAAATGGCGAGCGGAAGGGACAATCCATGCTGAAGGCCGTGCAACTCGGCGACAACGCCGGCATCAAGGTGTCGGAGCTTTGCCTCGGCACCATGAATTTCGGTAAACCCGGCCGCGGCCACCAGGGCGACTGGACGCTCGGCACGGACGAGGCCCGCCCCATCTTCAAGGCCGCCATCGACAATGGCCTTTTCTACTTCGACTGCGCCGACACCTACGGCGTCGGTGCCTGCGAGAAGGTGGTGGGTGGCCTGCTGCGCGAACTCTTGCCGCGCGACGAATACGTGCTTGCCACCAAGGTTGCCATGCCCATGGGCCGCGGGCCGAACCAGAGCGGCCTGTCCCGCAAGCACATCATGGAGGGCGTGGACGCGAGCCTTGCGCGCCTCGGCCTCGACTACATCGACCACCTCGTGATCCACCGCCATCCCCAAGGCGTGCCGGGGCATCAAGACACGCCCATCGAGGAGACGATGGAGGCCCTGCACGACGTGGTGAAGGCCGGCAAGGTGCTCTACCTCGGCGCCTCTTCCATGTTCGCCTGGCAGTTCACAGAGCTGCAGATGCTCGCGGCAGCCAACGGCTGGACGCGCTTCGTCTCCATGCAGAACCACTACAATCTCGTCTATCGCGAGGAAGAGCGCGAAATGAATCCCTACTGCGCCCGCACCGGCATCGCCCTCACGCCGTGGTCGCCGCTAGCGCGAGGAATCCTCACGGGCTCATACCGCGGCGGCTTCGACTCCGGTTCCACCAGCCGTTCCCAGGGCCGCGACCGTGCCCGCACGGAGGGCCTCTATCGGGGCGAGAACGTCTTCGCCATCGCCGACCGCGTGGTGGAGGTGGCGGAACGCCTCGGCCACACCTCGGCGCAGATCGCCCTCGCATGGCTGCTGAACAAGCCCGAGATCACGTCGCCCGTAGTAGGTGTGTCGAAGGTGAGTCAGGTGGAGCAGCTGGTGGCGGCGGCCGAGATCGAGCTTGAAGATTCCGACATGGCTTACCTCGAAGAGCTTTACCGGCCGGTGGAAAACCTGCTCTCCATCGGCTATTCGTGATCCTGCCCTGACCGAACAGGCAAGCTCGGAGCAAACGCAAATGAAGCATGTCCGGCGAATTCTGGCTGCAGCCTTCGCCTTCAGCAAACCTTCGCGCTCGCAGGCGGCCTCGTCTGCACCCTTGCTGGGCAGCAAGGGCACCCCGATCGACGACCGCATCATCACCTGTGTGTGCAACCTGTGTGTGCAACCTGTGTGTGCAACCTGTGTGTGCAAGAGTGGGCGAGGCATATCTGCCGGCAACTGGTAGCCAGTTCATCTTGGGCCACACATCTGAATCACCTCCGGAGCAAGCGATGCAAAAGACCCGACTGTTCCTCGCAACGGCCCTCGCACTCATCGGTGCCGTCGCCCTGGCGGACGGCTTGGTGGGAACGTGGACCCTCAGCGGCGAAGGCCGCAACGGCCCCACGTCGTCTGAATTGACGGTGATGAAAGCCGACGGCGCACTCACCGGCTCGATCACCGGCGAACGCGGCAGCGCGCAATTGAAGTCCATCACCACGGACGGAGACGGCTTCTCGTTCGTCGCCGTCATGGAAACCCGCATGGGCGACTTCGAACTCACCTACAGCGGCACGGTGTCAGGCGACACCCTAACGGCCAGCGTCGAAACCCCCATGGGCAGCCGCCCCGTCACCGGAGTGCGCAAATAGTCTTGCGCTTCCATCGCACCGCACGCTTCTGGCGATGCCCCTGCCCCCAGCAGGGCCAAAGCTGCTGCGCGGAATGCAGCTGGTCCGACAAGGTCAGGCAGACCGCGTGCCTGCGCATCTCCACCGGATCATGACAGGCGGCTACGCCTCTGACCTCGTGACGTCCTAATCAGCTTCGGACCGGCACGGCCTCGACTGCGAGGGGCTTGAGTCAGTACTCCGCCACCGTGTTCTCGAAGGTGAAGCCGCCTGCTGGCATGTTGAGGCGGTGGCGGGCGCCTTGCGCATCGGGGTTCCAGTCGTCGTAGCCGGCGTCGCCGGACCACATGGCCACGCGGACACCGTTGGCGCGCTTGGCGACGCGGGTTTGGTAGATGCGGGGCTTGCCGGCGTCGAAGTGGCGCAGCAGGGTAGCAACCGGGCTGTAGCGGGACAGGTGGTAGAGGGTGACCCAGGTGGGGGGCACGAGGTCGATTTCGCCTTCGGCGTGCCTGGCGAGGGCGTCGGCGGGGCGAATCCAGCGATGGTCTTCGATTTCGCCGCTGTCGATGCTGATGGCGTCGTCGCCGGCGCGGGCAGCGAAGAACCAGGTGGCGAAGCGCTTGGGCGTGCTGGGCGGCGGCGTCCAGTGGGCGAACCAGACGAAGTCCTGCGGGTCGAGATCGACGCCAGCTTCCTCCTGCGCCTCCCGGGCGGCGGCGTTGCGGGCGCCGACATCCTTGTTGCCGTCTTCCGGGTAGTCCTCGGCGTCGATGCGGCCGCCGGGGAACACCCACATGCCGCCGAAGGCGATGCGCGAGTTCTTGCGCAGCATCAGCACCTCCGGCCCCTCGTCGGTGTCGCGCAGGAGCACGACGGTGGCCGCCGGCACGGCCGGGGCCGCGTTCTTGATGGCGGCGGGATTGTCCACGTCGCCGTACATGTCGTTCTTGTGCTTGTCCGTCAGGGTTTCGGTGCCGATGTCCGCCATGAAGTCCTCTTTAGCTCGTGCGAGGTGTGGGTTGCTTGGCCGCGATTGGCAGGTAGTGTATCCGTCTGAAATTCACGGATACACCACCGATTGGCGGGCAGTGTCTCACTTTGGCTTGTGCAGTGCCTGGCGCCGTCCTCCGGGGGGAGGGCGTCCCGCCCCGGAGGACGGTGCGCAGGGCACTCGCGGCATGCGCAGGGAGGACGCGCCCGGCGGCGCGCATGGAGGGCGGGACGCCCTCCCCCCAGAGTGGTCCCGGCAGGCAAATCGACGCAGTCGCCGGTTGCGAACGGCCATGCGCCACGTTAGGCAAATTCAAATTGAGACACCACCGATTGGCGCGCATTTTAGCCGCCGTGCCTCTTTCATGCTAGTTTAGCCGGTTTGCCGCGCCACGTTTCGGAGCCACGCCTTTGAACTCTCGACTGTGTCGGGAACTCGGCATCGAGTTTCCGCTGTTCGCCTTCAGCCACTGCCGCGACGTGATCGCCGCGGTCTCCAGCGCCGGTGGATTCGGCGTCCTGGGTGCCGCCGGACACTCGCCCGCCACCCTCGACATCGAGCTTTCGTGGCTCGACGAGCATGTGGGCGGCAAGCCCTATGGCGTTGATCTGTTGGTGCCTACCAGCATGGACAGCAAGGCCCATGCGCTCAGCGCCCAAGAGCTGGAGGATCGAATTCCGGAAGAGCATCGGCGCTACATCGAGCAGCTGCTGGCCCAGAACGACATCGACACGTCGGACCTCTGGGAGGCGATGCCTCGGGAAGGCGTCGGCGACAGCATGCGCGAGGCGGGGGCGAGCAAGATCCTGGATGTCGCCTTCTCGCACCCGGTGAAGATGGTGGTGAACGCCTTGGGGGTGCCGCCGCCCTTCATGTTTGAGAAGGCCCGCGCGGCGGGCGTTGCTGTGGGCGCCCTCGCCGGCGCCCGCGAGCACGCCATCAAGCATGCCGAGGCGGGAGTGGATGCAATCATCGTCGCCGGCACCGAGGCCGGCGGCCACTGCGGCGAAGTCTCGACGATGGTGCTGGTGCCGGAGGTGCTGAACGCGCTCGAACCCTGGCTCGGCGACGACGGAGGGCCGCACATTCTCGCCGCCGGCGGCATCGTCACGGGCCGCCAGATGGCTGCGGCGATGGCGATGGGTGCGGCCGGGGTGTGGACTGGTTCGGTTTGGCTCACCACCGCCGAGGCCGAGACCTCGCCCGTGGTGAAGGACAAGATGCTGGCCGCCAATTCTCGCCAGACGGTGCGTTCGCGCAGCCGCACGGGCAAGTACACGCGCCAGCTCAAGAGCGCATGGACGGACGCTTGGACCGCCGAGGATTGTCCGGAGCCGCTGCCCATGCCGCTGCAGGGCATTCTCGCCGGCGCGGCGTTCCGCAAGATCGACAAGCTCGCGCAATCGAACCACCCGGGCGCCAAGCGCCTTGCCAACTACTACGTCGGCCAGGGCGTGGGGCTGATGAACGAGACGGTCTCCGCCCGCTCGATGGTGTATCAGTTCATGGAGGACTTCGCCGACGCCGCTGAGCGGCTGGCCACCGCGGTGGAAGAGTAGGCGCGATTCGCGCTGGCCGTCGCACCACCGTCCACCGCCTTCCACCACCGCATCAGGAACAAGAAAGCCATTCCATGCAGTCGCTCACGATCGTTCACACTTCCGATGTCCATCTCGACAGCCGCGCCGGCGATCCGCCGAAGGTGGAGGGCTTCCGCAGCCGCGCCGAACGCGCCTTTGCCGGGGTCATGGATGTCGCCCTCGCCGAAGACGCAGACCTGCTGCTGATCGCTGGCGATCTCTTTGACAACAACCGGGTGGACGACTCCAACATCGAGTTCGTCTATGCCCAACTCGCCCGCGTCGCCTGCCCGGTGGCAATGATTCCCGGCAACCACGACGTTCACGATCAGCGCTCGGTGTGGAACCGCTTCGACTTTGCGGCCTGCGGCAACCATGTGCATGGCCTCATGGCGCCGGAAGGCGGCACGGTGAACCTGCCGGAAGTCCGTGCGCGGGTGTGGGGCAAGGCCATGCTGGAACATGCGCCGGAGAACTACCCCCTCGAAGGCGTGCCCGAACGCCACGAGGCGTGGTGGAACATCGGCATGGCGCATGGCCAGGTGTGCGAGCGGCGCATCGGCTGGGGCTCCTCGCCCATTACCTGTGACGAGATTCGGGCTTCGGGCCTCGACTACCTTGCCCTCGGCCACGTGCATGTTCACGCCGACCACAGCGAGGGCGACACCGTGGCGCACTATTGCGGATCCCCGGTGGCCCACTACGCTGGCTCCGAAGGCGGCAAGGTTGCGCTGGTGACCTTGTGCCCGGACAGCGGAGTTCAGGTGGAACACCGCCAGATCAGCCAGTGGGGCGAGGAACGGGATGCGCCGTCGCCGCACGGTGCCTTCAACATGGTCGCGGGGGTGCCGTCCTAGCCGACAGCCAAGGGCGGGGCCGGACGAGTCGTTCCCCATCGCTTCCCCTTGGGGGAGTCGAAGAAGCCGCAGGGCTTGGAGGGGGGCAAGGTCGCCCCACGGCAGCTCGACAGCGAGCTCCTCCAGCGCAATCTTCGTCACGCCAACCGACTTTCGATCAATGGAGCAACGCAAATGAACGCCGAAGCATTCCGCGCCGAAGCCCGGGACTGGCTTGAGGACAACTGCCCGCCGTCGATGCGCCGTGCCGGCGGCTACACCGCGGGTGGGCGCAAGGCGAAGTACGCCGATCCCGAAACCAAGCTCTGGCTCGACCGCATGGCCGAGCGCGGCTGGACGGCGCCGCACTGGCCCAAGGAGTACGGCGGCGGCGGGCTGTCGAAGGAAGAGCACCAGATCCTCGCCAACGAGATGTCGCGCATCAATGCCGCCGCGCCGCTCTCCGGCCACGGTCTGACGATGATCGGCCCGGCGATTCTCGAGTTCGGCACCCGCGAGCAGTGCCTCGAGCACCTGCCGCGCATCGCCCGAGGCGAGATCCGCTGGTGCCAGGGCTACAGCGAACCGGGCGCCGGCTCCGATCTCGCCAGCCTGCAATGTCGGGCGGAGGAAGACGGCGACGATTACCTCGTCAACGGCGCCAAGATCTGGACCTCGGGCGCGGATCAGGCCGACTGGATCTTCGCCTTGGTGCGAACCGACTTCACCGTCAAGCACGAAGGCATTTCCTTCCTCGTGCTCGACATGGAAACCCCCGGCGTCAGCGTCTCGCCCATCGAACTCATCAGCGGCTCGTCCGAGTTCTGCCAGACCTTCTTCGACGACGTGCGGGTGCCGAAGCGCAACCTCATCGGCAAGCCTGGCGAGGGCTGGACGGTGGGCAAGCGCCTGCTGCAATACGAGCGCAGTTCCATCGGCGGGCGCGGCAATGCGCGCCAGAAGGTGACGACCATCGACGAAACGGCGCGGGAATACGCCGGCGTCGAAGACGGCAAGATCGCTGACCACGACCTGCGCGCTCGCGTCACCTCGCTGTGCATCGACGAGGCGGCCTATCAGTTCACCATCCGCCGCTCGATTGAGGAATCCACCAGTTCCCGCGCGCCGAGCTTCCTGTCGAGCTTCTTCAAGCTCTACGGCACCGAGCAGAACATGCGCCGCCAGGACCTCACCATGGATCTCATGGGCACGCGTGCCATCGGCTGGTCCGGCGACGGCCACACGCCCGGCGAACTGGGTGTCACCCGCGGCTGGCTCCGCTCCAAGGCCAACTCCATCGAAGGCGGCAGCAGCGAAGTGCAACGCAACATCATCGCCAAGCGCGTGCTGGGGCTGCCGGACTGAGGTACCCGCCGATGACTGTCGAGTCGTCCGGTGCATCGCTGCACGTGGAGACCGACGGCGTGGCATCCGCGCCGGCGCTGATGTTGTGGCCGCCCGGGACCGGGGTCTATGTTGATGTCGAAAACCTGTCGGACGCTGAAACCGCGCAGCGGGTTGTCGACGTCGTCGTCGCACAATGGCCCGGCCATTGCCCGCCCATTGGCAGGCTCTCGCTGTACGTTCCCGCTGACAAGGCGCGCCTGTGGGAGTTGTGGGGCGACGCGGGGTTCCCGGGGCTGAAGCGGCGGGTACACGGTGTCCAGCGCTTCACGCGCCAGGCGTCGAAGAATGCCGCCGACATGGCGATCGCTGTGGATGCGATTCACGATTATGCGATCGGCGACGTCGCGCATGTCGCCGTGGTCAGCAACGACAGCGACTTTGCGGCGCTGTTCACGAAAATCCGGGAGCTCGCCTCCGCGGACGGCAGGCCGTCGCCGTTCCTGTGGATCACGGTTGGAACCGTCAGCGGGGTGTCCGCCGACATGGAGCGGTTCGTCGACGGGGACATGCGCTGGGAGATAGGAGCCTTCAGCCGGGGAAGCATCCCCCACCGCTGACGCGCAAGGAAGTACCGGCAATTCCCCCATCGCCGGGGGCGTACTTCCATGCAAGACCTGGTGCAACCGTCGGCGCCAGGCCGCGCCAGCGAAGGTCTGGCCGTCGCCGCCGAAGACCAGATCGTCGCCCCGACAGAAGGCCCGGGCGCGCAACCGAAGGCGGCCAAGCCGAAGTCGTCGGGCGGCAAGTCGAAACCGTCCGGCGGCGGCAGGCCGAACTCCGACAACGCGGCCATCGCCGCCCGGCTTGTGGCGGAGCTTCCTGCCGGTACGTTCAAGGCGCGGCAGGCCATGGACATCATCAAGCGTTACTGGCCCACGCACGGTGCCGCGCAGGGCCCGGGGCATTGCGGGAAGTTCCTCGCGGGTGAGCTGTGGCCCTTCCTGAAGGCATGCGGCGTCAGGCAGGTGCGCCAGAACTCTCCGAGATCCTATGAGATCGTGAAGCCGACGTGAATGGGCTGTCGGTGCCCGCGGCGAGGATCGTCGTGGGCGGGGGCGCACGCCAGTCATCGCCGGCGATCGGAGACCGGGCCGGCCGCCCCTGATTCCCTGCTCGTTGCGCTGGCGCTTCCTGGCGGCGTTGAAGAACGGGTCCCCGGTCGGCACGACGAAGTCCGGCGACGTCCACGCCGGCTCCAGCGCGATGCCGCGGTCAACGAGCGCCGCTTCGGGGCGCTCCCGCAGGCGGTCGTGCAGGCGTTCGCTTCGCGGCCCCCGAGTGCGGCCAGGGTGCCTTCGAGGGCGGCCAGTGTCACCTCGCGTTCCTGCCGGGGACGCTTCGAGCGCCTCCGGGATGCCGGTGGGCCCCATTTGCCCTCGCGGCCGCCGTCAGCGCCTCGCGGTAATCGCGCACGGTGCCGTGGGAGACCGCCTTCGCGCCAGGGCGGCGGCCGGTCAGCGTGCCGGATCACAGGCCGCGGCGGTGCAGCTAGCGGGTGACGGTGGAGAGCGCTACGCGATGCGCTTCTCGCGCCGCAGCCAGCGCTGCGGCGCGCAGGACGGCTAGGAGGTGGCTAGGTGGACGATCACGGGCGGCTTCCGGACGTCGTCGGCCTTCGGATTCGGCGCCGACGGGGCGTCCGCCTTCCGCCCGTCACGCTGGCGTTCGAGGCTTGAGTTCGGCGGCCAGGTGCGCTTCGTCGGCGGCTGCAGGAGCAGCTCGGTTCATTCGTCCCACTCCGTGAGCGTGAAGTACCTCGAATTGCGTTGCCGGCCGGGGTCGAAGGCGGAGACGCCGATCGGCACCAAGGTGATGGTGTGGCCGCTGGCGAGAAACTGGCTGACGTCGGCTTCGACCTTGCTGTGCAGCATCTCCCTGGGCAGGGGGTCGGTCTCCGGCTGCTCGCGCTGCATGGCGGATGAGCCGGGCGTGGGCGATCTTCTGATCGGGGGCGGCGTGTGAGCTTTCATGGTACCTCCTGGCGCTCCAGTGTCGGAATCGGTGGGACGCCGGGGTCGCGCGCCAGTTCACCGGGAGGGGGAGGGTGTGTGTTGGCTCCGCGACCCGACCGGCGTCCCACGGTCGAATACAACACATGCTTGAGGGGCGGGCAAACATGACATGCGCTGTTTGATACGGTTCGACTCCTCATGGATACAACGTGGCCATCGCCGGGTGGGCCGGCGGTGCCGGCATCCCGGGCCGGCCGGTGTGGGCCTCGCCGCAAAGGTCGTGGGCAGCTTCGATCCGGGATGCGGCGGGGGCAGAGGGTTCAGGGCACGGCTGGGCAGTGTCTCACTTTGAATTTGCCTGACGTGGCGCATGGCCGTTCGCAACACGCGTGCGCGTCCAGCCACAGCGGTGTTGCCCTCGCTACGCGCATTCACGAACAATCCAGGTTAAGGGCCCGGCCCCTCCTCGTCAATGTCATCAGGCAAGGTGCGCAGGGTTCCGCCCGGGTTCGCACGATCGCGTGCAATCCTGAACGAGTCATCACCGATGTCGACGGCAATTTCGCCGGCTTGCATCCGAAGCGTCAGCGGTGGTAGGCGCGGTGCTGGGTTGGCCACCAATGCGCGCAGCGGTGCGTGGACGTAGGTTTGAAGAAACGTCGCCATCGTCGGACCGGCCATGTCGTTGAGATGTTCCCATGCCGGGGTACCGATGAATGACTCGCCACCTTGACTCTCGAATGCCTTGCGCAGTTCGTCAAGCTTGTCGTTCGGGGTCGCGTCCAAGACCACCAGCACTGGCACATATCCGCTGGCCCGGCAATCGCGTGGGAACGACACCTCTTCGGTCCAACGCCCTTGACCAGAAGCCGCAATGGACACCCGCAGCTTGAACTCGTAGGCACGGTTGCCCTTGATGCAATCGACCTGCCTGCCCTTGCCAGCGTCGCTCTGGCGACGTATGGGGCTTTCCCGCGCACTGGCAGGCACGCCGCCAATCGCCGCCGCGATGATTGGCTCAAACAGATAGCCGGTCTCCTGTGCGGCTCGGTTGTCGATGTCGAAAAAGCCACTTCCGCCAGAACAGATATGCACCCAAGGTGGAGGGGCGGAGCTTCCCGAACTCCAGCAGCGCCCTTGGACCAACCTGCTCAATGCTAGGCAGGGGCTGGGCTGCAAGGACCCGCTCGTATTTCAGTCGTGACTTGTGCAGCTTCGCCAAGCACGCGAAGTACGAATCTGCATCGGGGACCAGGTCGACGAGACGCTCCAGCAGCGGCAAGAAGGGAACGTCGGGCAACTCAAGGGACGCCAAGGGGACGCCGCCGAAGAACGGCGACAGGTCTCCGGCAACCTGGGGGAAGGCATCTGCAAGCCCAAGGTCGGCCACGATGAGACCAACAAGGTACGCACAAGCACCCTCCGACAGCGCCACGCCTTGCCCGCCCGCACCGATTGCCCGAGCCTTTTCGACCATCGCGTGCTGGGCTTGGTTGAGTGCCACGTTTAGAACAGTCTCGTCTGGCCCGAGGTGGGCGGGAAAGCTGCCTCCACCAATGCTGTCACTTGCTGAAGTGCCGGGCTCATGCCACTTGACGCGGTGGGCACGAAGCTGAGGAGGGCTCCGGTTTGTTCCAGGCGCTTCGCGTTCCGGAGGTCCTCTGCCAAGCCGTGCGCTACTGCCTCTGCGAGGAGAGGCGGGACCGCGTTACCGATCAGCAAGGAGCGTTCTGCCTTCGTCCCGCAGAAAAGCGAACGAGTCTGGGAAGGTCTGCAGGCGAGCGCATTCCCGCAGAGTCAGGAATCGGTCTTGTATGGGATGCACGAACTCGCTGCTGGCCCGCCCCGTGATTGCCTTTGAAGGCTCGTCGTTCTTGAGGCGGCGCATTCCCGCCGGAGGGCCACCTCGTCGCTCGCTAGGTGTCCCGTCTTGCACGCGGCGATGCGCCCGCCGGTGATAGCTCTCATGCCAGAGCTCCTCTGGCAGGTCGCGCATGGTCTGACCGGGGTGCAGTGCAGCTATCTGCCTTTGGCGGGATTCATCGGGGCTGCTGCAGCAATGGTCGTCGGGGCAGCCGGGCGTGAGCGGGCTTGGGGGCGGCAGTGTTCCTATCGCGTCTGCCACCGTCTTGGCGAGCGGCAGGCTGGCAGGCGCGAGCGTGGCGCCCGGAGCGCCGAACGCCGTTCGGGTAGGCTCCGGAAAACTGGGTTCGAACCCAAGTCCGCCAATGGCGAGGACCCGCTTGCGGTGCTGCGGCACGCCGAAGTTCGCGGCGTTTACCTTGCGCAGATGAACGCGATAGCCGCTGGCTATGACGGGTTCCAGCAAGTCCGCAATTTGCTTGCCATTCTCGGCCGTCAGGAAACCCTCGACGTTTTCGAGCACGAAGGCTTCTGGCTTGCTGCGCACGACCAATCGGGCGAAGACAGACACCAAGGTGTTTCTTCGGTCGCCAACCTGCCGCATTCCAGCGGACGAGAATCCTTGGCAGGGCGGACCTCCCACCACGACCGTCGGGCGAGGGAAGGTCGTGGTGGCATCGATCTCGACACGATCGCCGCATTTGTCCAAATTGCGGCGATAGGTCGCCACTGCTGCCGGGAGGTTGTCGGCCGCCCACACAGTGCGGAAGCCGGCCCGCCTGAAGCCCAGCGACAGGCCGCCCGCCCCTGCAAACAGATCCACGACCGTAGGGCGATTCATCGGCTGAAAGCTCCGGACTAGCGCCGCTTCGCGGCGCTCTGGCAGTTTCGCTAGCGCGAAAACTGCGAAGGGAAGTACGCGACCGTTCTCCAATTCGACAGTTTCTACGGCGCTTGCCTTGCATGGAAGTACGCCCCCAGCGATGGGGAATTGCCGGCACTTCCCTGCGCGTCAGCGGTCGGGGATGCTTCCCCGGCTGAAGGCTTGCATGGAAGTGCGCCCCCAGCGATGGGGAATTGCCGGCACTTCCCTGCGCGTCAGCGGTCGGGGATGCTTCCCCGGCTGAAGGCTTGCATGGAAGTGCGCCCCCAGCGATGGGGAATTGCCGGCACTTCCCTGCGCGTCAGCGGTCGGGGATGCTTCCCCGGCTGAAGGCTTGCATGGAAGTGCGCCCCCAGCGATGGGGAATTGCCGGCACTTCCCTGCGCGTCAGCGGTCGGGGATGCTTCCCCGGCTGAAGGCTTGCATGGAAGTGCGCCCCCAGCGATGGGGGAACTGCCGGCACTTCCCTGCGCGTCAGCGGTCGGGGATGCTTCCCCGGCTGAAGGCTCCCATGGAAGCACGCCCCCGGCGATGGGGGAACTGCCGGCACTTCCCTGCGCGTCAGCGGTCGGGGATGCTTCCCCGGCTGAAGGCTCCCATGGAAGCACGCCCCCGGCGATGGGGGAACTGCCGGCACTTCCCTGCGCGTCAGCGGTCGGGGATGCTTCCCCGGCTGAAGGCTTCTTGCACGGAAGCACGCCCCCGGCGATGGGGGAACTGCCGGCACTTCCCTGCGCGTCAGCGGTCGGGGATGCTTCCCCGGCTGAAGGCTTCTTGCACGGAAGCACGCCCCCGGCGATGGGGGAACTGCCGGCACTTCCCTGCGCGTCAGCGGTCGAGGATGCTTCCCCGGCTGAAGGCTCCTTGCACGGAAGCACGCCCCCGGCGATGGGGGAACTGCCGGCACTTCCCTGCGCGTCAGCGGTCGGGGATGCTTCCCCGGCTGAAGGCTCCCATGGAAGCACGCCCCCGGCGATGGGGGAACTGCCGGCACTTCCCTGCGCGTCAGCGGTCGGGGATGCTTCCCCGGCTGAAGGCTCTTAGCAGGGCACGACGGCGCGGCCAGCGCAGCACAAGCCACAAGAAGCGGCATTGGACGCGGTGTCGACTGCATGACGTGAAGACTACAGCATGGTCGGTGCTGGCGGAGGTCGGGATGCCCTTCCAACCCTTTCCCAAGGATTTTCGATGATTGGTTCGTTTTAGGACCTGGTTTTAGTCCTGGTCAGAAATACATCGCGTCCAGGACGAAGGTCAGCACGGCCCACATGAGGAAGGTCAGCGGCGTTCCGACGCGGACGAACTCGCTGAAGCGGTAGCCGCCGGCGCTCATTACGAGCAGATTGGTCTTGTAGGCCATTGGGGTGGCGAAGCTCATGTTGGCGCCGAACAGGACCGCGAGCACGAAGGGTTCGGGTGGCAGGTTCAACTGCGCGGCGATGCCGATGGCGATGGGGGTGCCGATCACTGCGGCGGCGTTGTTGGAGACGACGTTGGTGAGGAGCGCCAGCAGCATCATCAGTGCGCCCAGCACGACCGTGGGAGTGGCGCCGGTGGTGGCGAACAGGAACACATCGGTGAGGTATTGGGTGGCGCCGGTCTGCACGAGGGCGTGGCCGAGGGCCAGGCTCGCCGCCACGACGAAGAAGACCGCCGGGCTGATGGCGCGGATGGCGACGCCGACGCGCAGGCAGCGAGTCGCCAGCATCAAGAGGGCGCCGAACACGGCGCTCACGGCGATGTGCATGATGCCGGTGGCAGCGAGCACGATGACGGCGGTGAGGATGCCGAGCGCCACCTTCGCCTTGCGCGTGCGCGGCAGTTCCATGGTGGCATCCAGCACCAGGAATTCGCCGTTGCGCTTGAGGCGCCGGATCTGATGGCGCGGCCCCTGCACCAGCATCACGTCGCCCTGCACGAGCACCACGTCCTGGATTTCCTCGTGCGGTTGCCAGATGTCCTTGCCCTTGCGGTGCAGGGCGATCACGACGAGCTCGTAGTCCCTCAGGAAGGAGGACGACTTCAAGTTGGCGCGATCCAGCGTCGAGCCGCCGGCCACCGCCACCTCCGCCATCGCAAGACCCGCGGGCGTCTCGTGGCCGGCGTCACGACGCTGCAGCGTGCCCTTCATGGCGCGGGCGAAGTTGGCGAGATGGGTGGAGGTGTCGCGTACCCGCAGGCGGTCGCCGGCGCGGAGCACTTCGTGCGGGCCGGCGTAAAGCGAGGAATCGTCGCGACGGATGCGGATGATCTTCAAGCCGTCGCCCACTGCCTTGACGGCCTCCGCCACGGTCTTGCCCACCACGCTGCTCGACTCCGAGAGCGTGATGCGGGCATCGAACAGGCGAGTGGAGGAGTCCGCCAGTTGAATCCCCCTTTCGGGGAGCATTCGCGGCGCCACCAGCCAGAGATAGAGAATGGCGACGCCGCCGGCGATGGTCGCCGGCCATGCGAAGTCGAACATGCCGAAGCGTTCGAGGCCGGAGTCGTTGGCCACGGCCACCACGAGCAGGTTGGTGGATGTGCCGATGGTGGTGGCCATTCCACCCACCAAAGTGGCGAAGCCCATCGGCATGAGCACCCGTGTGGCGGGCGCGTTGGCGCGCAGGCAGGCGCTGATGAGGATCGGCAATAGCAGCACGACGATGGGCGTGTTGTTGACAAAGGCCGACAGCACCGCGCCCACCAGCAGCGTCGCGAACAGCGACAGGAACGGCGCCCGCGCCCAGGCGCGGCCCAACAGCCGCCCGACCGGTTCGAGGGCGCCGGTGACGACGATGCCTTGGCCCAGCACCATCAGCGCGCACACGGAGATCAGCGCCTCGTGACCGAGCCCGAAGAACAGATCAGCCGCCTCGACGCCCTCGAACGGAAACACCGAGAAACCCACCGCCAGCAGGGATAGCAGGCCCAGGCTCGTGATTTCGAGACGGATCTTGTCTTGGCTGAAGAGGTACAGCGCCGCCACTGTCACCAGCAGCAATACAAGCGCGTGGGCGTTGGGGATGTCCGGGAACATGGGGCGATTCTACTTGGGGAGGGGAAGTCGGCGGCAATGTTGCAGCACTGTGTTGAGTTGGTGGCGTTGTTGAGTTGGTGGCGTTTCTCTACCCGCCAAGGAAGCCAGGAGGCTTCTTCGACTCCCCTGACCAAGGGGAGTGGGCGCGTGCCGCCGCCGCGCTCCGGCGGATGCTGACGCCGCAGGCGGCCTGAACGAAGAAGTGGAAGCCAATCGCCGCCGCAGACGCGTCAGGCACCTTGGCCGGCGCGCCAACCCATGACCGCAGATCGCTTCCAGCCAGCCTGGCCGGCCCGGAAGTGCCTGTGCGGCGCAGGTTGCCGCCGGTCCCGGACCGCAGGGGAGGGAGCTTCCGGCTCCCTGATGCGCAGAGGCTCCGGTCGCGCGCAAAACGAGCGCCCGCCTTCCGCCGGCAGCGCCGCAGGCGCGTCCAAGAAGGACCTCTGATCCTGCCCGCCGACTTCCGCGTCGGGTAGTGGGTCATCGAGGGGCCCCCGGGGCGAGGGCCTGCCCCAGCGCGCCGCCAGGCGCGTCCCTGCCGGCGGGCAAACCGACTGAACAAGGAGTGCGCCCTCCAACCGGTCGCGTGCGAGGGCAGAATGACCTCGCCCCCAGCCTCATTCTCAGCCGACGAGTTCCGGCAGGATGGTCTCGTTGAACAGCTTGTCGCGGGTGTCGAAGTGGAGCATCTCGATGTCGAGGGCACGCAGCGCTTCGAGGCGCTCATACACCGTGTCTGGGCTGCCGATGAGGCGGGCGGCGTAGCCCTCGTTGGTGTCGAGCAGGCTCAAGTCCTCGTTGCTGGCCCACATGCCCTCGGCACCTGACGTAGCGGCGCGGCGCTTCGCTGCGCGGCTGCGGTCGATGGCGGCGATGCGGGTTTCGATCTCGCCCCAGGCTTCGGCGTCCGTCCGGCGCACCAAGGGCGCCGCATAGATGGCGAAGCGAACCGTGCGTCCGGTATCGCGGCACGCTTCCCGCACGCGGCTGATGATCCTTTCGATTCGCTCCAGCGAGCCACCGTTCAGGAACATCCAATCGGAACGGCTCGCCGCCATCGAGACCGCGTCGTCCGACTGGCCGCCCTGGAACACGGTGAGCGGGTTCGCCGGTCGCGGTTCAAGGCGCAGGCCTTCGGCACGATAGAACTCGCCTTCATAGCTGAACAGGGGCGAATCCCAAGCACCGCGCAGCACGTCGATGAACTCCGAGGACCGGGCGTAGCGCTGGTCGTGTTCGAGGGTGTCGATGCCGTACATGTCGAACTCGCGCAGGTTCCAGCCGCTGGTGACGTTGATATCCCAGCGACCGCCGCTGATCCAGTCCATGGTCGTGCCCCATTTGGCGATGGCCGCGGGGTGGAAGAAGCCGGGATGGATGGCCGTCACGAGCCGGATGCGCTCGGTATGGGCGGCAAACAGCGCCGTCATGGCAAGGCAGTCGAGGGAGGAACCCTCGGTCTCCACACCACTCCCCCACCAGCGCTGGGCGATGAGCAGATGCGACAGCCCCAACGCCTCGATGCGCTGCACCGCTGGCAACACGGCACTGCGCAAGGCCCGCCCATCCGGGAACTCGCCCGTGGGATTGGTGGAGACCACCTGCGGCCCGGCAAACACCGTCGGCGCCCACGTACAGGTCAGCATCTTGCCGCTCATGAGGCGATTCTACGCAATCGCGGGCTCAACCAAGACTCTGGTCAGTTCAAGCGTACAGCGGGGGGGCCTCTAGCCCGGATTGTTCATGAATGCGCGTAGCGGGCGACGAGACGCCGCTGTGGGTGGCCCGCACGCGTGCAGGAGGCATGGAACGGAGGACCCCGAAGGCATGGCCGCGCACCATGTCGAGGGGGGCCATGGGCTTGGGAACGAATCTTCGGGGGGATGCGCTCTGCCGGAAAAGGGCGCGCGCCTCGGCGGTGGCCTTACACTACCTCGCCCACGATGGAAGCCCGCCTGCTTGAACCTGCGTCCGAGTCCCTCGGTGCCCCTGTGGCGGAGGACTTGCTGATCCGAGCCAAGGCGGATGTCGCCGCGGATGGTCGATTCGGCGCGTCTTGGGTGGAGGTGGATGGGCAGGAAGTCCGGGTGTTCGAGGACGGCGAGCCAACCCCATTGCACCGCGTGCCCATCGAGCAGCTCACCGCCTGTCGGAGCGAGGCGCAGGTGGGCGGCGGCTCCCTGGTGCTCGAACCCGCCGGCCAAGCGCCGCTTCGCATCCGCTATTCGCAATCGCAGGCCGCCAAGTTTTCCGAGGTGGTGCGCGGCATCGAGCAGTTGCGCGAAGGCAATCCGCTGTGCATCAACGGCCACATCGAGCACAGCCGGTGCCCCACCTGCCGTCGTCTGCTGCCGGAGCGGGACGGCATCTGCCCCGCCTGCATCCGCAAGAGCGCCACGCTGGCACGGCTGGCGGTTCGGCTCTGGCCCTATCGGCTGCGCACGATCGCCGTGGCGGTTGCATCACTGGTCGTCACGGCAGCGGAACTCGCGCCGCCCTTGGTGACCGCCATGATCGTCGACGATGTGCTTGTCCCAACCGATCGCGCTCCGCCAATGGAGGAGCGCCTTGGATTGCTTGCACTGCTGGTGGCCGGGCTGGTCGGCATGCGGGTGGTTTCTTGGGCGGGCGAGTGGATTCACGGCTGGAATGCCACCTGGCTTGGTGCCCGCGTCACCGCAGACATCCGCGCGGAGCTGTATCACCGGCTGGAAATGCTCTCCCTGCCGTTCTACGACAAGCATCCGATTGGCTCGCTAATTGCCCGGGCAACCCGCGATGTGCAGATGTTGCAAGGGTTCCTGATCGACGGGGTGCCCTACCTCGTCACCAATCTGCTGACGCTTGTGGGCATCCTTGCCCTGATGCTGGGCATGAGCCTGCACCTCAGCCTCTACGTGCTCCTGCCGGTTCCCCTGATCCTGCTGTGGGGGGCGTTCTATTGGTCGCGGCTGCGCATGCTCTTCACCCGCCTGATGCAGTCCTGGAGCCGCCTGACGGATCGCACCGTCGAGACGCTCACGGGCATTCGCGTGGTGAAGTCGTTCGCGCAGGAGGCGCGGGAGATCCGTTCCTTCAACGTCGCCAACGCCGGCATCCGCGCCGCCGGCATCCGCGTGAAGCTGCATCAGGGCATCTTCTTCGCCACGATGGCGCTCATCACCGCGCTTGGCATGATGCTGGTGTGGGGCGTCGGCGGCCAGCAGGTGCTCAATGGCGCCATCACCCTCGGCACGCTGGTGGCGTTCTATTCCTACATGTGGATGTTCCTCGGCCCGATTCAGTGGCTTGGCGAGATGAACGACCAGATGTCCCGCGCCTTCGCCAGCGCAGAGCGCATCTTCGAGGTCATCGACGCGCCCCCCGAAGGCGCCGTGGAAGGTGCGGTTGCGAAGCGACCTGCGCTCGCCGGGCATGTGCGCCTGCGCGATGTCACCTTCGGCTACGACAAGAGCAAACCCGTGCTCAAGGGCGTGGACCTGGAACTTCGGCGCGGCGAAATGGTAGGCATCGTCGGGCGCTCCGGCGTCGGCAAGACCACCATCGTCAACCTGATCGCTCGCTTCTACGACCCCGACCGGGGCAGCGTGGAAATCGACGGGGTGGACGCGCGCGAGATGGACCCGGGCCACCTCCGCTCGCACATCGGCATGGTGCTGCAGGAGCCGTTGGTGTTCTCGGGCACCATTGCGGACAACATCGGCTACGGCAAGCCCGGCGCCACATTGGCCGAGATCATGGACGCGGCCCGGGCCGCCAACGCCCACAGCTTCATCGTCACAAAGCCGGACGGCTACGAGACGCCGGTGGGCGAGAAAGGCACTGGGCTCTCCGGCGGCGAGCGGCAGCGGATCTCCATCGCCCGCGCCATCCTGCGCGACCCGCGCATCCTCATCTTCGACGAGGCCACGGCATCCGTGGATGTCCAGACGGAGCGGCACATTCAGGTGGCGCTCGAACGACTGATGCGGGGCCGCACCACCATCGCCATCGCCCATCGCCTCTCCACCCTGCGCGGCGCGAGTCGCATCGTCGTCATGGAGGACGGTCGCATCAGTGAGCAGGGTTCTCATGCCGAACTCATGGCCAAGCGCGGCACGTTCCACGAACTGGTGCAAATGCAGCAGGCCACGTCCGAGATCATCGCAGTGGCGGACTGACGGTGGCGGCTTTCGACCAGCCCTTGCCAGCGCACATCCGCGAGCGGATCGAGGCCTTACGTGGCGGGCCGGTCGCGACGGTTGCGTGCCTTGCCAGTGACATGGTGACTGCCGAACGCTTTGGCCAGCAGTGGCTGGTGCTGAGTCGCGAGGCGGTGTACAGAGTCGGCGAACGGCCCGAGCACGACCGCCGCCTGCCCGTCGACGCCATCGCCACAGTCGAGACCGTCAATCGCGTGGGCGCCGACGTGTTGCGCCTAGGCATGCAAGATGGCCCACCGCTTGAGTTCGTCTACTCCAGGTCGCTGGCGTTCGCGTTTGGCGAAGCCGCCGAGGCAGTGCGCAGGCTCAAGAGCGCAAAGGAGCCGAACCTGCCGCAAGAGGTGGACGACGCCCGCTGCTCGCGATGCAAGCGTCTGTTGCCGGAACGCGGTGGCATCTGCCCGGCCTGCATCCAAAAGCGCGAAACGCTGCTGCGGCTGTTGCGCCTGGTGCTGCCGTATCGCTGGGCAGCCCTGGCGCTTGTAAGCCTGACGGCTTGCGGTTCCCTGCTGGGCCTTGCACCGCCCTACATCACCAAGCGCATCGTGGACGATGTGATCACCGCTGGCAGCGGCACCGGACTTCTCGTTGCCTTCGTTGGCGCCCTGGCCGGCATCGCTGCACTCTCCTGGGGAATCGAGATTCTGCGCCGGTGGCTGAACGACATCGTCGGCTTCCGCGTCGCTGAGCAACTGCGGGCAGATCTCTTCCGCGCGCTGCAGTTCCTGCCGCTTCGGTTCTACGACAGGCGCAAGGTGGGTTCGCTTATCTCCCGCGTCAACACCGACTCCGAGCTCGTCGAGCTGCACCTCATCTTCGATGCGCCATTCATCCTCTCCAACGCCGTGATGCTGGTGGGCGTCCTGACGATGCTGTTCGCGATGGACTGGCGCCTCGCACTCTGGGTGCTCGTGCCCGTGCCGCCGTTGGTGGTGGGTGCCGCGCTGGTGTGGAATCGGATGGAGGTGCATTGGCGGCGGTGGTCGATTCGCATGGCGGGGCTCGCCTCGCACCTGAACGAATCCATCGGCGGCATCCGGGTGGTGAAGGCATTCGCCCAGGAAGAACGGGAGGGCCGCCGCTTCGATGGCCGCAACCATGCCCTGCGCGACGCCACGGTGACCTCCGAGCGATCGTGGCTGAAGTTCATGATGGTGACGCAGTTCGTGATGAGCTTCGGCACGTTCTTCGTCTGGTACTTCGGCGGCGCGAGTGTCGTTCGAGAAGAGCTGACGCTGGGCGTCCTGCTGGCGTTCGTGGCCTATCTGTGGATGCTCTACCAGCCGATGCAGTGGTTCAGCGACTACTACAGCTTCATGGTGCGCGCCTATGCTGGCGCCGAGCGCATCTTCGAAGTGATCGACAGTCGCCCGGAAGCCCACGACGGGCCCGCGGCCAAGCAGGAGGGTGCTGCTCGGGGCGCGCGGATGGCCGGTCGGGTCACCTTCGACAACGTGTCTTTCGGCTACGACCCGGGGCAGATGGTGTTGCGCGACGTCAATCTCGACGTGGCACCCGGGGAGATGATTGGCCTGGTCGGGCGTTCCGGCGTCGGCAAGAGCACCATGATCAACCTCGTTACGCGCTTCTACGACGCCGAACACGGCACACTGCGGCTCGGCGGCACGGACATCCGCGAAGTGCCCCTGGGGGAACTGCGTTCTCGCATCGGGTTGGTGGCGCAGGACTCGCTGCTGTTCAACGTCAGCATCGCCGACAACATTCGCTACGGGCGTCGGGAGGCGTCCTTCGAGGACGTGCTGCGGGCAGCCCGCGCCGCCAACGCACATGAGTTCGTCATCGCCCGGCCCGACGGCTACGACACCCTGGCCGGCGAGATGGGCAACCGTCTCTCCGGCGGCGAGAAACAACGTATCGCCATTGCCCGGGCCATCCTGCACGACCCGCAGATTCTCATCCTCGACGAAGCGACTTCTTCTCTGGACACCGCCACAGAGAAGAAGATTCAAGAAGCCATCGCCCGACTGGTGAAGGGACGCACTACCTTCGCCATCGCCCACCGCCTCTCCACCCTGCGCAGCGCCGACCGGCTCGTGGTGCTGGACGAAGGCCGCATCGCCGAGATGGGCACACACGAGGAGCTAATGGCGAACCGCGGCATCTTCCACTCGCTTGTCGAGGCGCAGCGGGTGACATCCCGTGTGCTTGCGGATGGAGCGCCGGCGCGGGAGGCGGCGTGACGGCAGCGAACGAGGAGGCGGCAAACCCTGCGGCACTGGCGGCCAACGCGGAGCCGTCTAGCCTTCGCGTGTTCCGAACGCCGCCGTGGCAGACCCGGCTCACCGTGGAGGGCGTCGTGTCCTTTCTGGTGGCAAGGCCCGTGCGCGCGGCGCCACTGACCGATCCAAACCGGTTCATCTCCTTTCTCGACGCGAAGAACGAGGAAATCTGCATGGTCAACGACCTCGCAGAACTCGACGACGAGTCCCGCCAAGTGGTGGAAGCGGACCTCGCCGCCCATTACCTCACCGCCACCATCCTCTCCATCGACTCGGCGCGCAACGAGTTCGGCACCTCGTACTGGGACGTGCGGACAGACCGCGGCGCACGCGACTTCGTGGTGCAGAACGCCGCCGAAAACGCCCGCTGGCTGGGATCCGATCGCCTCCTGCTTCTGGACGTGGACGGCAACCGATTCGAGATCCCCAACATCAACCACCTGGACAAACGCAGCATCGGCTTCGTTCGACGGGTTCTCTGAGGAGATCGGCCCTTTCGGAGAGAAGCCATTCTGCCGTCCATCGCCGCTAGCGCCGCCGCCGAGGATTGGCATATGCACTCAGTATCGAACGGACGCGCCGGCGCGCCCTGACGGGCACGCCGGCAGTCGCTACGCAACTGCCGGCCTTCCTTCGCTTCCGCTCACCGCTTCGGTCAGGAGCCTTCAGCCGGGGGAGCATCCCCGACCGCTGACGCGCAAGGAAGTACCGGCGACTCCCCCATCGCTGGGGGCGTACTTCCATGCAAGGAGCCTTCAGCCGGGGGAGCATCCCCGACCGCTGACGCGCAAGGAAGTACCGGCGACTCCCCCATCGCTGGGGGCGTACTTCCATGCAAGGAGCCTTCAGCCGGGGGAGCATCCCCGATCGCTGACGCGCAAGGAAGTACCGGCGACTCCCCCATCGCTGGGGCGTACTTCCATGCAAGGTAAGCGCCACAGGAGACCGTCGAGCCGGAGAACGGTGGCGCACGTCCGTTCGCAGAAGACCTTGCCAAGCCTCATCGTCACAGCCCCCAAGGGGAGTGACAGGAAGAGGGCCCCGTCGCCAAAGAGGGAAGGCGTCCGTTTCGGGGGCACACTCTCTGAAGGGAGGGCGTCTGGCCCCTCCCTGCGCACCGTCAGGGGCGTCCACGCCAACGCGCAGGGAAATCGACACTGGCGGGTCGCATCGAACACATGCCTTGCGAAGTCGCACATAATGCACCCTGCTTGCAGGCTTCAGCCGCGGGGCCATCCGGTTCCGACGCTGAGGGCACAGGCGCATCCTCCCGCCATCGGCGGAGGAGGGTCCATGGCGAGGGGAAAGCGTATGGCAGAGGCAGCGGTGGGGCCGGATCGACGCCCGCTTACCAAATGGAACTACATGTCCTACGCTGCGCCAGCGGCGCCGTTGGCGCTGTCTGGCCTGCCGATCGCCGTCTATCTGCCGGTGATCTACGGCGACTCGGACGGCTTCGGCCTGTCGCTGGCGGTGGTGGGCACTCTGCTTGCGCTGTCACGAATCTCGGACGTCGTGACGGACCCCCTCATCGGCTACCTCTCGGACCGTTGGAAGACCCGCTGGGGGCGGCGCAAGCCTTGGGTATTCGCCGGCACGCCCATCTTCGCGCTCGGCATGTGGTACCTGTTCCTCCCCCCGTTCGAGTTTCGCGAAGTGACGATGTTCGGCTGGACGTTCTCGAACGGCTATTTGTGGCTGTTCGGATCGTTGACGGTGTTCTACCTCGGCTCCACCATCAAGGACATCCCGTTCACCGCCTGGGGCGCGGAGCTCTCGAGCAGCTACAACGAACGCACCCTCATCATGAGCTGGAAGGAGTTTGTTGGCGTCGGGGGGTCCCTGCTGTCCGTGTTCATCCCGCTGGTAATCCTGTTCTTCGGCTACGACAAGCCCACCGAAGCCGTGTTCGCGCTGGTGGTCGTGATGTGCATCTGCATGCCGATCATCAACCTGAACTGCCTCGTCACGGTGCCGGAATGGCGTCAGGTGGAAGTGGCCAAGCGCATCCCCTTCAAGGAGGGGCTTCGCATCGCCGCCAGGAACCGTCCGTATGTCTATCTGGTGATCGTGTTCGGTTTCGGCGCCATTGGCTCGGCGATGACGAACAGCCTGTCGTTCTTCTTCGTCAAGCACGTTCTGGTGGCCGGCGAACTCTACGCCGTTTACCTCACGCCCTACTTCCTCTGCCAGATGGCGGCCATTCCTCTCTGGTTCCGACTCTCCCGCCGGATCGGCAAGCACAAGGCCACCATGTGGGCCGTGGGGTGGTATGCGTTTTGGTCGTCGTTCATTCCGATCATTGCCATCACGCCCATGCACTGGTACTCGGCCTTCGAAATTCCCCAATATCTCGGCTGGCTGCCGGGTGGCGCCCACACTGCGGTGATGGCGTATCTGGCCGACATAGAGACCGGCAAGTTCCTGTTCTTCATCGTCATCATGTGCCTGAAGGGTTCCGCCATCGGTGCGCTGTCGGCCTTGCCGCTGGCGATGTGCGCGGATGTCATCGACATCGACACGGCCCAGACCGGACAGCGTCGGGCGGGTGCCTACATGGCTATCTGGTCGATGGTGCGCAAGGGCGCCTATGCGCTGGGAACCGCCATTGGCCTGTGGCTCGTGGTCTTCTGGGACTTCGATGCCCTGGCGGACCCGCGCAATACCACCAACTCCGACTTCTCGCTCCTGATGCTCGCCTGCACGTACTCCGTGATCCCGGCAATCTTCAAGTTCGTCGGCATGCCGTTTCTGTGGATATACCCCCTCACGGAGAGCAAGCTGAAGGAAGTGCAGGACGACATCGCAAGGAACGAAAGGGGAGTGGACATGCCCTGAACGTCCCCGCAAGACGGGGGCTCCCTGTGGCCGAAGGCGTCGGTCTCCATGCCCGTGCCGCGCAGGAGGGCGACGAAGAGGTTGGAGAGTGAAGCTTCTTCATCGCGCCTCTGCCGGCCAAATCGTGCCGGATCGCCTACCGAAAGGTCGCTTCAATCAGTTCATCGAACCTTCGCTCTTGGTCGTCCGCACGCTCCATGGTCAACGCCTCGTTGTCGATCCCCAGCTTTTTTCTCATCGTCACCAACCTTCGGTTGTCGGCAACAATGTGCGCCGCCAGCAATCGCAAGAGCTCCTCAAGCTTCACACAGTCCACCTCTCCGTCCCCCGTCGCAATCCTGTCGTCAATTCCGCGACACAGCGCACGCAAGTGTCCGTTGCGAGCGTTGATTTCCCGGACCGTCATGCGCGGACATTCCATGCCCACCTGCTGTGACAGCCACCACGCAACCGCGACAGCAACGTAAGCAACGCCAGGGCATCCATGACAACCTCTGTTCAACAGTCACTTAAGTCGGCGAAATTGCCGTCGCTTTCGACCGGCTGCATTCCCACATAGGCATATGGAGAATTCATTGCCAAGAATATACTGGTCGTTGTGGACCATAGGCCGTTCAAGCACATGCCAGAGTCCACCTAGCTTCCCAGTCTCCCATGATAGGGATCTGGACGCCAGATTGGATCGTCATCCGTGGCTGCATAACTCTCTGTAGCAAACTCGGCCCGACCGTAGTATATTGACATAACGAGATCCCAATTGAAGTCCTCCGCCCGAGGCTGCGAGCCAGACCTGTGGGTGTAGCTGCACGACGCTCCAGACTTTGCCCTGATGGTGCCGGATTGCTTCCCCTTGTGCGGTCGCTGCGCGTTGATCACGCAGGTCACGAATCCGGAATACATGTCGGCAGCGCTTGCGTTCGCTGCGCCATTGGGTCTATAGACTATTCGAAATGTCCGGGAAGCAGGCTTCTGGGATTTTTCGTAGAGCAACGACTCCAGTTCTTCCGTGGACAGAGCCTCGGCGTCAGGAGCACTTTCGGCGCCCCGCGCCAACAAGGAATCAGGTCCGCGGACGACCAATCGGCCCGTCTCCTCGTGGGCATGCGAAATCCTCCCCAAAGCGGCAACGACAATCAACAGGAAAGCGACTTTCGTCTGCGTCCTCATCTTCGACCCTGCTCTGTCCCGCTCCGCCACGGCAGGACACGGGCAGCAACTCGACAACGCTCTCATCGCCCGGCGGCACCTTGATTCAGCAAGGCGACGGCGGAGAACCGCACACCCCCCCCGGTGCGTGTCAAGCGCGTGCGTCGAGTTGCACCAATGCCTCGTGGGCGCGTCGGCGCGGGCGAGGCAGACGCCTCCAGGCGCAAACCGCTCGCTCAGGCCCAAGTCAACGCGCCATCGCTGTGGCCGAAGGAGTCGGTCTCCATGCCCATGCTGCGCAGCAGGGTGACGAACAGGTTGGAGAGCGGGGCGTCCTCCTCGCTCCGCCCCGCCATCACGTGGCTGCCGTGGCGGAAAGGCCCCCCGGCGACCATGATCGGCAAGTGCAGCGCGCTGTGGGAATTGGCGTTGCCGAGGTTGCTGCCGAACAGAACCGCGGTGGAGGCAAGCAGGTCCCTCTCCCGCATGGCCGTGAGGAAGTCGCCGAAGGCGGACACAAGGGCGGTCTCCACCTTCCTTAGCTGCCCGATCTTCGCCTCGTCCTGGCCGTGGTGGCTGAGGCCGTGGTGCTCGCCGGTCACACCTGGCACCTTCGGCACCACGCCATGGTCCTGAACCATCAGGCTCACCACGCGGGAGGAGTCCGTCTCCAGAATCAGCGGAACCATGTTCAGCATGAGTCGCACGCGCCCGACGATGTCGGCGGAGTCCTTGATGTCCTCCGGCGGTTCGGCAGCCACCCCGGGTTTCGGACGATCGAGCCAGGCGCGCATTTCCGTCAGTTCCCGCTCGGCGGTGCGAACCGCCTCAAAGTAGGCGGCGAGCTTGTGCTGGTCCGCCGCACTCACCTGCCCGAGCAGCGCCTCTCGGCCAGCGCTCAGATGATCGAGGATGCTGCCGCCGTCCACCAGGCGACGGGTCTCCCTCTCGACTTGCCTGGCATCACCTTGCAGAAACAGCCGCGTGAACAGGGCCGCCGGACTCGTCTCGGCTGGCACCATCACTCCGCTCTCGGTATAGGACTGACTCTGCGGGCTGGTGGTGCCGAGCACGACGGAGGGGAACCGCGTCACGTAGCCGAGATGGTCCGCTGCCGCCTGATCGAGGGAGATGGTGTTGCGGAAGCCGTCGAGTCCGGGATGCTCCGCCGACGTGAGCCAGGTGATCTCCGAATTGTGCGCCTGCCGACCGCTCTGGTTGGCGTGGGCGAGGCCGGAGATGAGCGTGTAGTGGTCACGGTGCTGGTCGACGAGCGACAGGTATTCGCCAGCCTCGTAGCCAGCCCCCTCCGACTTCGGAAACCACGAATCGGCATAGAGACCGAGCGTGGCGCAAATGTTCACCATCCGCGCCGGCGCCACCGGCACATCCGCCCACGACAGCGTCTCGAGCAGCGGCAGCGACATGGCGATGCCCGACGTCTTCAGCGCACCCTCGAGAAAACTGCGTCGATTCATTTTGCGCATGGCGACTTTCATTGCCTCCGGAACAGGTCGCTCTGGACGACTTCGTGAATCATGGAACGCACCGGGTAGTCGCTTGCCGCCAGCTTGGCGACGATGCGATCCCGCGCTTCGCGATCGGCGAACTGCACTTCCGCCCCGGTTGCGAGCACCAGTAGCTGCGAAACGAAATGCCGGGCCACGTCTTCAAGCTTGTCGCGGACGAGGAACTCGCGGTATTGCTCGAAGCCGGCGAAGGCATGGCCTTCCGGCGTCACGCCGCTCGCATCCACCGGCAGGCCCTGCCGATAGGGCCCCGGATAGGTTTGCCCGTCCGCACCGACGACCTCCTCGCCGGACGCCCGATAGACCTCGCGGAAGCCGCCGATGGGATCGAACGACTCCATCGCCAGCCCCGGCGGATCAATCGTCACGTGGCAGGTGGCGCACATGGGGTTCGCGCGATGCGCCGCAAGCTGCTCGCGGATGGTGGTGGTGCCGCGGGTGTCGGGTTCGAGCCCCGCCACGTTCGGCGGTGGCGGCGGCGCTGGCTGGCCCAGTACGTTGGCGAGCACGAAGTTGCCGCGTGGCACGGGCGAGGTGGTGGTGCCGTTGGCCGTGATCTTGTGGATGCTGGCCTGCGACAGCAATCCGCCGCGCACGTTGCCTTCCGGCAGCGACACCCGTCGCATGTACTGGCCGTCGATGCCCTCCAAGCCGTAGTGTTCCGCGAGGCGGCGGTTGACGAAGGTGAACCCGGCAGCGACGAGATTGCGGGCGCCAAGGTTCTCCTCGATGAGCTGCGCGAGGAAGAGCTCGGTTTCCGCCACCATCGCCTGGCCCAGGCGTTCGTCGAATTCGGGATAGAGCCCCGCGTCCGGCGTGGTGGCGTTCATCTCGTAGAGCCTGAACGCCTGCCCCGCGAAGTCCTTCACAAACCGTTCGCTCTTGGCGTCGGCCAGCATCCGCTCGACCTGTTCCGCCATCGTCGCCGGCTGTGACAGCCTGCCTTGCGCAGCGACGGCGAACAGCTCGTCGTCCGGCATGCTGCGCCAGAGGAAATAAGAGAGCCGCGTCGCCAAGGCAAAGTCATCGAGCGCGCCTTCGGCGCCGGCGTGAAACAGGAAGGACGGCGAAGTCAGAATCGCCCGCAACGGCACCCGCAAGGCGTTCAGGAACGACTCGCCCTCTTCGAGAAGTGGCTGTGCCAAGCTGGCGTAGGCCTCCACTTCGAGCGGCGAGGGCGGCCGTCGAAACGCCTTCGCAGCGAAGTCGGCCACGATGTCCTGGATGTGTTCGCAGGGTTCCTTGGCAAGCACCGGGGCGCCGCCGTCGATCGCCAGGTCGCCCAACAGGGCGGTTGCGCTGCGCGGCGGCCAGGCGTCGTGCAGCGGCCCCTCCACCGACAGCGAACGGATGGCGATGCCTTCGCCCTTGTAGTCGCGCACGTTGTTCTCGGGCGCGTAGTAGTTGACGTAATCGCCGGGCGGTGTCTTGAGGTCTGCCACCGAAGGGCTCACGACATCGCCGGGGCGCAGGAAGGTGGCCATCTCCACCGTCCGCACTTCGTCGCCGACGAGATCGAAGCTGCCGATGAGATCGGTGAGCGCCGCAGACGCCGCCACACCCTCCTTGCCCTTGAACACCGTCAACGTCACTGGCGACGTGGCCTGGTAGGGATAGGCCTCCACCAACACCTTGTAGCGCCCCGCGCTTGGCACCGAATAGCCTTCGGTGTCGGTGTGGAACATGTAGGTAGAGGCGGTGTCGAAGAACGTCGCCACCGCGTCGCCAAGTTGCTTGGTGATGCCAGAGCCCAGGAAATCGCCGTCGTGCATGAAGTTGAGATACGGCGACTTCGCGTACTCGACCTTGAATGTCCCGGCCTCAGGCCGCGGGCCGAGAGCAAGCGCGATGTCCAAGGCATGGTCCGCCGCATTGAGATACTTGCGCACATGCAACGCCGAAATGCCTTGATTCGCCGCCACCGTGTCGAGCCCGCCGGAGTCCGCCTCCGCCGGCAACCCTTCGGCAAGACCCCGCGCATGTTCCTCGTCGATTTGCAGGAGGTCCGCAAGCGTGTAGAGATACTCCAGCCGCGTCAGCCGCCGAAGCGGCGTGCGCTGCGGCCCCCGCGCTTCCCGGTTGGCGCGAACGAGCGCCTCTTCGAGCGCCCCAAGCGCTGGTTCGAGCACCGCAGCCGGCGGCGCCGGCTGCGGTGCTGGCGGCATCTCCCCCCGCCGCACACGGTCATACACCCGCTCCCAGACCCGAAACGCCGCCGGCTGCGAAAGATCAAACCCCGTCTGGGTCAAATCCAGCGAACTCAACACCTCATTGCTGTGACACGCCATGCAGGAACTGTCCAACAGCGGCCGCACCTTAGTTCTCGAACGTGGCCGCGGCCCCCGCCCACACCAGCGCAACGCCCGCCAGCAGGCGAGCCGATACCCAACGCAACCGCAATGCCTGCCGCACGCATCCGACCATGCCAGTTCCCCTGCGACCAAGCGTAGTCACTGCCACCACCCACCGCAAGGCGGCAACCGACTCTCCGAGCGGCGCCGGCAACAGGAACCTTGCGCATAGCCGGGCACCCAGCGGCAGAAGCGGCCCCAGCACTTGGTACGGTTCGCCCGCCCACACGGGCAGCGTCGGACCAAGCCGTCATGCATCCCAAGCACCCGCGCACGCCCTATTGGCCCTACTCACCCGGCCAAGGCCGGGCATCCGAGACACACGGACTGCCCAGTACGGTTGTGGGGCCGGAAGTCGTGGTCACCGAAAAGCTCGACGGCGGCAACACCATGATTCACCGAGGCGAGGTCTATGCCCGCAGTACCTGGGCACCCTCGCGCGGCAAATGGATGGCGATGGTGCGCAAGCACACCGCCTGGAAGGTTGCAGGAGCCGAACGCAATACCTCTACGGCGAGGACATCTACGCCATCCACATGCTGGCGAAGCCACTGGCGCCCGATCGAGACGCTGCCGCCATAGGCGAACAAGCGCCGGCTACGGGCATATGTCCGCCCTTGAGGCACGGCGCAAGAGCATTGCTGCACCGCTTCGACATCGCCAACTTCAAAGAGCTGCCGCCAAGCCACACTGGAGCTTGGCGGCGACGAGCCATCCACGGGATCGCCCCTGACCGTGCTCATCGGCGCAAATGCATCCGGCAAGACGAACCTCATCGAAGGATTGCGGCTGCTCTCCACCATCGCCAGCGGAACCCGCCTCGACGCGATCCGCCCCGGATCCACCGACGCAGATCTGCGCGGCAGCCTGCGCAACCTCGGCTTCCGTGGCTCTCGATGGTTCTCCTTCGGCTGCGAAGCCCGCATTCCGGAATACGGTTCCTACAAACTTGAGGTTGAACTCCGGGAGGGAGATCGGCTGCACATCATCGACGAACGCACCGCAAGCCCTAGCCGCGCCGTGCCGCTATTCGCGGTACTCGAACCTTCCATCGGCCTTGGGAGCGACATCAGTGTCGCCCGCGACAACTTCAAGCGAGGAGGAAGGAAACCCCGAATCAACTGCACGGACCAACAGTCCCTGCTGTCGCAGCTACAAAGCCCTGCCCGGTTCCAAGCAACGCACCGCAAGGCTCTCAGCACCGTTCCCAGAACGGCGCAGGATGCGCCGTAGAGTCACTTAACTGCGCGGATCGTAACGGCTGGACGTTATGGCAGCCAACTTGCGCAGTCGAATTTGATGCAGTGACGCATGATTGTTATTCTCTTCACCATGCGAACGACCATTTCCCTTGACGACCGACTCGCCAGACAGGTGCGCCGGGAAGCGGCCGCCCGGGGCGTCAGCGTGAGCGCGTTCATTGCCAGGACCCTGGACGATGCGCTCAAGCAGCGCGAGGGCGCCGAGCCACCCCCTTTCCGGCTGGTGACGGTGCGCGGCGTCCGTCCGCGCCCGGGCGTCGATCTCGACCGGCCGCGCGCGCTTGATTCGGAGGACGATGAAGCCCGGCACGGCCGGCGTTGATTCGCCATGCTGCTTCCGGATGTCAATGTCCTCATCTATGCGCATGTCGAGGACGCGGTCTCCGATCATCACCGATACGCGGATTGGCTCGTCCGCATGGCGACCGGACCGGAACCGTTCGCCTTGTCGGTCCTTGTCCTTTCCGGGTTCCTTCGCATCGCGACCAACCCTCGCGTGTTCGACCCGCCCTCCACGCTGGACAAGGCATTCCGTGACGGATGCACCAACGTTCTAAGCAGTGGCTCTAGGAGGTGCGTTAGCTCAATGGCGCGCGCTGCAGAGTTGTCATCTGCCAACCAGCCGACGTGCACATGAGTTCCCGTTCTGTGGTTGAGCGTGAGGCCGATGTCTTCGTCGTTGAGAGCATCCGTCAAGGCCTCGCAGGCGGAGACGAGTTCGAGCAATCCCTCCTTTCCGCACAGCACGGGCGAGACGACCTCCCATCCTGCCGACGAATCGTATTCCACATTCCACTTCTCGTAGCCGGGCGTCCCATACGCCTTCACGGTTTCCGGGCGAACTCGGCCACTGCCCAGCCGTCGTTCCAAGTGTCGCACCAGGGCCGCGGCCACCTGATTCCACTCATCATCGTCTGGGTCGTTCTCTGGAAAGCCGTCACACGTGAGTTCAAACTCGACGCCGAATGTCTGTCCTTCGCGATACCAGATTTCCCGCGCCGGGACCGGCACATCGTCCCCCGTCCAAGTGGGCGCGCCGTTTGGGTCGAACCTATGGTGCCAGCGCGGTTTCCCGCCGGATTGCGTGGTCGGCAACCCGAGGTCCGCACCGAAGAAGCTCGACGCGCGCCAGACATGCTCGAACCGCACGACGTTGTCCGTGAACTCCACGATATTGAAGGCATCCTTGCCTTCCACTCGCCTGGCGCCCCTGCCAACCATCTGTGCGTAGAGGATGTCGCTCGCTGTCGGCCGGCACAGGAACACCGTCCTAATGTCCGGAATGTCCACGCCTGTGGTCATCTTGGCCACATTCACGAGCACGCTCACCTCGGGAGGACTGGAGGCAAACTGACGGATCGCGTGTTCATTCTCCTCTTGCGTTCGGCCGCTGTGGACCGGCCTTGCATCGACACCCTCTTCTGCCATCAGCTGGGCGAGCAACTCGGCGTGGTCAATGTTGCAGGCGAACACCAGCGTCTTGCCGTAGTCCTCGGCGTTTTCTGTGTACTCCTCCACGATCATTCGATTCCGGCGGCTGTTCGTTGACAACTCGCGTAGGGATGCATCTGCGAAGTCGCCGTCCTTGCTCCACTTGTGTGGCTCCCAGCGCACTCCGGTTCGACGCGGTGGCAGGATGCGAGGCCGCGCCAGGTAGTCCGAGTCCATCAAGTCCTTGAAGGTGTGCCGGCAGGCCAACGTGAACGCCTCCGGGTTCTTTGGCGTGCCGGTCAACCCCAAAACCGGTACTTGGTACTTCGCCGCCCACCTCAACAGCGTCTTCCCCGTCTTCCCCGTCTTCCCCGCATAGCCCCAGTGACATTCGTCCCATACCACTAACCGAGGAAGGCCTCGTTGAAAGAAGTCGGCGTCCAACCGCCTGTTGAAGGTCTGCAAGGTCGTGTAGATCACTCGCCCCATATCTTGGATGCCAGCCTCTGGCAAGTCGCGAACGGCCTCGGCGTCGCCCCCAAGCCGCCGCAGGCATCCGGCCATCCCTTCGTGACGTCGCGCCATATCCAGCGCTGCCTGCCGCAGCAACCACCAATCCTTCGCAACCCACAGCGCGTAGCCTCCCGAGGACAGCTTGCTGGCTACGGCGTTGTTTGCGACGAATGTCTTCCCTCCGCCCGTCGCGACATGTAGCAGCGCCGGCTTTTCAGGCGCCAGCGCATCGGCGATCCGCGTCTCGCATTCCGCTTGGTATTCGCGAGTCCGAATCCTGGCGCGTTCGGGATCGTAGCCAAAGTCTGTCACCCGTCATCCTCTTCGGCGAAAGCGCCGAAGCCTACCACCGCCTGTTTCCCGCATGGGCTCCAATTGACGACTCCAGAGACACAACGGGAGAATGCGCCAGCATTCCCGATCGAATCGCCGCCGGCGATTCGCCTAGGCCGCGGTCTCCTTCAACTGTTCGCGAATCCGACCGGCAACGGCGAAGCGCTCGGCCACAGGTACGCTGTCGAAGTTCGCCTCGCCGAGATCGCCGATCCGTGGTCGTCCAAGGGTCTTGGCACGACGTGGACGTGAACGTGGGACACGGTCTGTCCTGCGCTCGATCCCGTGTTGTGGAAGATGTTCACGCCGGGTGCCCCGTAGGCGGCGCAAGCCGCGGCTGCGAGGCGTTGGGCATGCACGGCAACCGCGCTCACTCTGCGGCCGTCATGTCGAAAAACCGTCACAACATGTCGGTTCGGGATCACCAGCAGCGCGCCGGGGCGGTACTGCCGTGGATTGACGAACGCACTGACGGTGTCCGATTGGTTAACGAACGCGCACCGCGGATTCCCTGCGAGGTTGCGGCAGAACGGGCAGGCAGCGTCATGGTCGGGTGGCGCACTCATGGCACATCCAAGAGGATTGGGCGGCCGCGATTCCATGAGCGCTGTCGGCGACAATCGAGATCGCCCGGATTCGAACGATGACAGTCCGATTGCGGACACTCCCGAACGGCTTGCCCTTCGCGTCCGCTGTTCCGGCCTTGTGGCACGGCATTGGCATGTGCACCGTCAAAGCTGCCGACCAAGGTACACGTCAAATGACGCGACTCTCTCTCATCGACCTCCGCCAGGCGGCCCGGAGCCTGGCGCGCGCACCGGGATTCACGGCCGTGTCCGTGCTCACGCTCGGCGCGGGCCTTGGTATGGCGATGGCGATCTACGCGGCACTCAAACACATCGTGATCGAACCGTTGCCGTTTCCCGGCGCCGATCGCCTGATGGTGCTGTTGAGCGAAGTGCCCGGTTCCGGAACGGACGACGTGTGGGGTGCCTCGACGGCCCAGTACTTCCATTTCCGGGACAACGCCGAGTCGCTCGAGGAGATCGGGGTGATGCGCGGGACCATTCCGGTCGACGTCTCGATCGGTGGTGCCGAGCTGCGCCTCGGCGTCATGCTGGCCTCGGCGAGTGTGCAGCGCATGATCGGTGCGCGCGCGATCCTCGGTCGCACGCTGACCGACGCCGATGATCAGCGCGGCGCGGCGATCGTGGCGGTTGTGAGCGAAGGCTTCTGGCGCTCGCAACTCGGCGCCGATCCCGACCTCGTGGGCAAGACCCTTGCTGCCCAAGTCGGCGCCGAGACCCCACTTGTCGTAGAAATCGTCGGCGTCGTTGCAGCGACGGGCAGCGCGTCGTTCGACAGGACGGATGCCTGGTGGCCGAACCAGTTGGACCCGGCCGGCCCGCACTACAACCAGCACGACCTGTTCCTGGTCGCGAAGCGTAGACCGGGCGTGTCCGCGGCAGCGGCGCAGGCCGAGGCCGATGGCCTGACGGATCAACTTGCGGCTGTCTACCCGGATGTCTACGGGACTCTCGAACTGGAAAGCGGCAAGGTCGACTTCATGGAACGGTTTGGGTTCCGTAGCCGCTGGACCCCGCTCAAGGACTACCTTGTGGGCGGCGCGTCCGCGCCGCTGTGGATCGCCCAAGGCGCGATCGTCCTGCTGCTCGTCGTCGCGTGGGTGGCCATCGCCAACCTGTTCCTGGCGCGGGTCGAAACGCTCATGCCGGAGATCGCCGTGCGCACGGCGCTCGGGGCGGGTCGAGGTGCCATCGTTCGGCAACTGGCCTGGACGAGCACGTTGATCGTTGCCGGGGCATGGCTCACCGGCTCGGGACTTGCCTGGTGGCTCGCGCAGACCTGGGAGGTCATGGACCCGATCGACTTGCCCCGCTCGGAGGACGTTGGCATCGACGGCGGCACGCTAGCTTTGGCGGCGGGCGTCGCGTTGCTGTTGGTGTTGTCCATGGTGGCGATGAGCGTGTGGCGACTGCGTGGCGTGGCGGGTCACCTCATGGACGCCGGTCGAGGCGCGACCTCGAGCCGACCCGGTAAGCGTGCGCGCTCGCTCTTGATCGTGGCACAGGTCGCCTTGGCGTTCGTGCTGCTGGTCGGTGCCGGCCTGTTGCTGTCGAGCTTTCGCAATCTCGTGGTTGCGGATCCGGGCATCGATCCTCGTGGCGTGGTGAAGGTCGACCTCGTGCCGGACAACGACGTTGGCGGCGGCTGGTGGCCGCTCCTGAAGGACGTGCAGGACGCGGTTGCGGCTTTGCCGGGGGTCAGCGCGGTTGGCGCATCGCAGAGCCTGCCGTTGGAACGCGGCTTCTTCGGCTGCGTCGCGCAGCATTTCGAGGATGCGGCCGTGGTAGAGCGTCTGAACGCGTCGGGCGCGTCGCTGTGCGGTGTACAGGACTTCGTCACGCCCGGCTACTTCGCGGCAGCGGGCATCCCGGTGCTGCAGGGCCGGACACTCGCGATGGCCGACTTCGACGACCCTTCCGCGCGTGGTGCGGTGGTGAGCCGCTCATTCGCCGACAAGTTCTTTCGAGGCCAGAGTGCGATCGGCGAGCGGCTGTCGCCCTATGGCTGGGACTGGTTCACGATCGTCGGTGTGGTGGGCGACATCCACGCCAAGTCCGTCACGGAACCGCCTACGCCGCATGTCTACTACCCGCTTGCCCGGATCCCGCAAGAGGCGGGCTGGGATCCCGTTCCTGTGGCGCTGGTGGTGCGCACGGACCTCGGCGACCGGAGTCGCTGCTCCCGACGCTGCGGCGCACGATCGCTGCGGTGGCCCCGGACATTGCCATGGCCAATGCCGAGCCGCTGTCGGCAATCGTCGACCGGTCGACGAGCCAGGATCGCTTCATGGCTGCGCTGCTGGGTTTTGCGGCTGCCGCCGCCGTCATGCTCGCCGTTGTCGGCCTGTACGGCATCGTCAGCTACCTGGTCGCAAGGCGCACCAATGAGATCGGGCTGCGCATGGCGGTCGGCGCCATGCCGGACCGCGTGCGGCGGATGATGATGATGACTTCGCTGAAGCTCGTCGCGGTTGGTCTCGCTGTCGGCTTGGCGCTGAGCTTGAGCCTCGCCGAGGTGCTCCGCGGCCTACTCTTCGGGGTCACGCCGACTTCTCCGGCGGTCTACGCGGCTTGTGCGGTCGTGTTAAGCCTGGCGGCCGCTCTTGCGGGCTGGGTCGCGGCGGGCCGTGCGTCCCGGATCACCCCGATGGACGCGTTGCGCGTGGAGTAGGCGCGCTAGCACTACACTCTGGGAAGGCACTCGTTGAGGGGAACGCGTTGGCCGATCGCATCCTGGTTGCAGACGATCAGACCGACATCGTGGACGCGTTGCACCTGCTGCTGAAAGGCGCGGGATTCACGGTTCGGGCAGCGGATTCGCCAAGCGCCGTGTTGGAAGCCGTTGCCGGTCGTGAGTGGGACTGTGTGCTGATGGACCTCAACTACACGCGCGACACGACCTCGGGTACCGAAGGGATGGATCTCCTGCGCGCGTTGCGGGAAGTGGACGGTACCTTGCCCGTCGTGACGATGACCGCTTGGGGCAGCGTCGAGGGGGCCGTCGAAGCCATGCGCCGCGGCGCCGGGGATTACGTCGAGAAGCCTTGGGACAACCAGCGGCTCGTGGCCACCCTGAAGACGCAAATCGAACTGGGTCGTGCGAGGCGGCGGGGCCAGCGGTTGACCGACGCCAACCGGCGCGAAGAACTCGTCGTGGGCGACGATTTTGTCGCGACGTCGCCGGCGATGGGCCCCGTGCTGGATTTGATTGCGAGAGTCGGGCCGTCGGATGCGAATGTGCTGATCACCGGTGAGCACGGCACCGGCAAAGAAGTCGTCGCGCGACGTCTGCACGCCGTGTCAAAGCGTGCCGGCCAGGCGTTGGTGACGGTGAACGCCGGTGGCTTTAGCGAAGGCGTGTTTGAAAGCGAGCTTTTCGGCCATGTCCGGGGCGCGTTCACGGACGCCAAGACCGACCGGGCGGGCTGTTTCGAACTGGCCCACGAAGGCACCTTGTTCTTGGACGAGATCGCCAACCTGCCGTTCGCGCAACAGGGCAAGCTCCTGCGCGCTCTGGAGAACAGCGAGATCCAACGTGTCGGTTCCACCAAGGTGCGCAAGGTGGACGTCCGCGTGGTCTCCGCGACCAACGCGGACATCGCCGACGCCGTGGCAGAGCGGGCGTTCCGCGAAGATCTGCTGTACCGGCTGAACACGGTGGAAATCCACTTGCCGCCACTTCGAGATCGCCCGGAGGACATCCGGGAACTCGCCACCGGGTTCCTGGCCAAGGAAGCCGCGCACTACGACAAGCCCTTGGACGCCTTCAGCGACGAGGCCATGGACATGCTCGCCCGACACGTGTGGCCCGGCAATGTGCGCGAATTGCAGCACGCCGTCGAGCGTGCCGTGCTAGTCGCCCGCGGGGCTGTGGTGTCGGCCGGCGACCTCGGGCTTCGCACGCCAAGCGGCGAGCCGAACCTGGCTGCGATGACGCTCGACGAAGCCGAGCGCGCGCTGGTGCAGAAGGCCCTCGACCGCCACGCCGGCAATGTGACGCACGCGGCACAGGATCTCGGCGTCAGCCGTGCCGCGTTGTATCGGAAGGTCGAGCGCCACGGCCTCAAATGAACGCCCCCAGGCTGCTGCCGCTCGCCTTGGTGTTGGCGGTTGGCCTACCCGGCACGGTCGTGGCGCTGGTTTTGCTTTGGACCGGCTCCCACGCCGCTGCCTTGAGGTGGATGCTGAGCGGTGCCTTGCTCGTCGCCTGGCTGGCCGGGGCCTTCGTCCTGCGTGCCCGGATCCACCGCCCGCTGCGTACCGTGTCGAGCATGCTCGCGGCGCTGCGAGCCGGTGACTACTCGATCCGCGCTCGTCACGCGGGTGCCGGCGACCCGCTGGCGCTGGTGTTCATGGAGATCAATGCGTTGGAGGAACAGTTCCGCGAACAACGCTTGGGTGCCGTGGAGGCGCAGAACGTCCTGCAGCGGGTATTGGCCGAGATCGACGTGGCGGTGATGGCATTCGATCAACGCAACGCGTTGCGCGTGGTGAACCGCGCCGCGGAGCGTCTGCTGGGCGACACGGAAGCCCACCTGCGCGGCAAGACGGCGACCGAGCTTGGGATCAACGATGCCTTGGAGACCGACGCACCGCGCACGATGGCCCGGAGCGAGCCGACCGGCCCGCGGCACTGGCAGGTGCGCCGGAGCGTGATTCGTCAACAGGGAGAGCGCCTGACGCTGGTCGTGATGACCGACCTCGAACGCACGTTGCGCGACGAGGAGCGCCAGGCGTGGCGGCGACTGGTGCGCGTGCTCAGCCACGAGATCAACAACTCCTTGGCGCCGATCAAGTCGATCACCGCCAGCGTTCAGGAACTCATTGCCAAGACAGGCGCGCCGGACTGGGCGGCCGATGCGCAGAACGGTTTGGCGATTGTCGCCACGCGAGCCGAGTCGCTGCGCCGCTTCCTCGCCTCCTACGCGCGGCTCGCCCGCTTGCCACCCCCGAGCCTGGCAGAGGTCGACGTGGAGACGTGGGTCCGGCATGTCGCCGGCTTGGAGACGCGCCTGCCCGTGACCGTGTTGGACGGCGAATCCATGTGTGTCCCGGCGGACCGGGACCAACTCGACCAGGCGCTCATCAACCTGGTGGCGAACGCGGTCGACGCGACCTTGCAGACGGGAGGTGGTGTCAAGGCGTATTGGCGTCGCGAGGGGCGCAGCGTCGTCGTGACCGTCGACGATGAAGGCCCCGGACTCGCGGACGGCGGCAACCTGTTCGTGCCGTTCTATACGACCAAGCCCGATGGGTCGGGAATCGGCCTCGTGCTCAGCCAGCACATCGCCGAGAACCACGGCGGCTCGCTCACCCTCGAGAACCGCGACGATGGGGACGATGGGAGTGGTGCACGTGCGCGCCTGTCTTTGCCGATGGCCTGACTCAAGGCGTCCGAACCCGGACGGCAGCATGGCCGCAACCGGACAGCGGAATCTCCTTGTTTTGCCACGACGCGACCCGCGACCGCGGGTTCCTGATGTGGCACGGGATTCGCTTGGCTACCGACATGAACGAAAAAAGCACTGCCGCGGCGACGCCGATCCGCTCCCCCGACGCCAATGTCCGCGAGCTACCGGGCGTTGGTCGCGACGCAGGCGGCGGCATGGACAGACCGCGCGGCACGCGCCGCTGGTCGCAACGCAACAAGCGCATTGTGCTGATCGCGGCGGCGTCGTTGCTCGCCGTGGCCGTAACGATCCTCCTGGCGACCTTGGAGCCCGCCGTCCCGACAGTTCGCGCCGACACCCTGTGGATCGGTACGGTGGAACAGGGCGAGTTCGTGCGTCAGGTGCGCGGGCCGGGAACCTTGGCACCGATGCAGCGGCGTTGGGTCACCGCGGACACCTCCGGACGCGTCGAGGAAATCCTGGCGCTTCCGGGTGTCACGGTTACGCCCGACAAGCCGCTCCTGCGGCTGGAGAACCCGGAGCTGACGGTGCAACTGCTCAATGCCCAGCAGCAGTTGTCCGATGCCGACGCCGGGCTGGTGACGATGCGCTCGCAGGTGGAATCGGACCGCCTGGCCCAACAGGCGCTGATCGCGAGCGTCCGCACGCAGTACCTGGAGGCGAAGCACCGCGACGAGATCAACCGCGAACTCATCCAGAAGACGCCCGGCCTGGTCGCGGAGTTCGACCTGGCGCGCGATCGCCAGATCGTGCAGGAATTGGCGAACCGTTTGCGGATCGAGGCCCGCCGCTACGAGGTGCTCGGAAACTCCTCCAACGAACAGATCGCCGCGCTCGGGGAACAGGCGGACCGACTCCGCGCCATCGTCCGCTTCAACGAGGATCGGGTTGCGTCCCTGGACGTGACCGCCGGCGTCGCCGGCGTGCTCGCGGAGTTGCCGATGGAAGCAGGCCAGTGGGTGCGTGCCGGGGACACCCTCGGGCGCGTGGTCGAACCGGGCCGTCTCAAGGCGGAGATCCGCATTCCGCAGAGCCAGGCCGAAGATATCGTCGTCGGCCAGCAGGCGATCGTCGACACCCGCGGCGACATCATCGAGGGGCAGGTCAGCCGGATCGACCCGACCGTGCGTTCCGGAACGGTGACCATCGACATCGCGTTGCCCGCGGAGTTGCCGAGGAGCGTCCGGCCGGACATGAGCGTGGACGGCACGGTGGTGCTCGACCGGATCGCCGACGTGACCAAGATGGGTCGTCCAGCCCGGGCGACGGCCCACAGCACAGTCGGCATCTACCGCGTGACCGACGACATCGCGGAACGCGTTCAGGTTGAACTTGGGCGCATTTCGGTGAATGAAGTCGAGGTGGTTCGCGGTCTAACCGTGGGGGACGAGGTGGTGCTGTCGGACATGACCCAGTGGCAGGATTCCGCACGCGTGCGCGTTGTGGGTCGGTAGTCGGTAAAAAGGTAAAGGACAAGGAGACGAAATGGCAGAGGGTGTACCACCGCTCATCCATCTCAGCGACCTCGGCAAGGTTTTCTACACCGAGGAGTTGGAGACCCACGCGCTCAGCGGCCTGCATCTCGACATCGGCCGCGGCGAGTTCGTCTCGATCGCGGGACCGTCGGGCTGCGGCAAGTCGACGCTGCTGTCCATCATCGGCCTGCTCGACACCGCTACCGCCGGCGAATACCAATTGGACGGCGAACCCGTGCGTGGGCTGTCCGTCGGCGACCGGGCGCGCATCCGGAACGAGGCCATCGGTTTCATCTTCCAGGCCTTCAACCTCATCGGCGACCTGACGGTTTACGAGAACGTCGAGTTGCCTCTGGTCTACCGCGACATGCACGGTTCGGAACGCAAGACGCGCGTGCAGGCGGCGCTCGAGCGGGTCGGCATGGTGCATCGCGAGAAGCACTTCCCGGCGCAGCTCTCGGGCGGCCAGCAGCAGCGTGTCGCCGTCGCCCGCGCCATCGTCGGCGAACCGCTGATCCTGCTGGCCGACGAGCCGACCGGCAACCTGGATTCGACCAACGGCAAGGCGGTCATGGACCTCTTGGGCGAGCTGCACGACGACGGCGCGACCGTCTGCATGGTGACCCACGATCCGCGCTACGCCGACATAGCCGAGCGAACGGTGCACCTCTTCGACGGGCGGATCGTGGATGAAGAGAGCACCTGAGTGACGCCGCTTCAGCTCGGACTGTCGTGGCGCCTGGCGCTGCGCCATTTCAGCAAGTCGCCCGGCTCGTATCTCTACGCCGCGGTGACGTTGGCACTCGGCCTGGGGAGTGCGACGCTCGTCTTCTCGGCGGTGCAAGGCCTCACGCAGCCACTACCGGTGCCCGACGGCGAGGACGTCTTGCGCGTTGTCGTCGCCGACCCGATCCGCCAACACGACCACTTCACCGTTGACGATTTGCGTGCCTGGCGGGACCACGCGCGATCATCCGAGAGCATCGCTGCCGTTGCGGTCGCCGAACGGTTGGTTGGGATTGGCCGAGGCGACTTCTACTCACGCGTGGCACACGCGACAGCCCGGACCTTCCCGCTTCTTGGCGTCCAGCCATTGTTTGGACGGTGGCCTGCCGCAGGCGACGGCACCGAGATCGCGATTGGCGAGGACCTTTGGGCGAGTTCTTTCGAGAGCGACCGGGCGGTGCTCGGCAAAGCAGTGCGTTTGGACGACGAGATCGCCACCGTTGTCGGTGTGATGCCCAGCGCGTTTCGCTTCCCGTACAAGCAACAGATCTGGCAGGTCGTGGCATCGGACTCGTCTCGCTTGGCGAACGGCGAGGTCGTGACACGGCTCGCGTCGGGCGTATCCCGGGTTGCGGCGAGCGATGAATTCACGGAGCTCATGCGCGCCTCGCGAACGGATGCGCAAGGTGTTCCTACGACCGCCACTGCGCGATTGGTCGGCTTTACCGAAGAACGGGCTGACGGGGCCGACTACGCCATCCTCACGGCCATGCTGCTCGTGGTGATCGGACTGGTGTTGCTGTCCTGCTCGAACGTGACCGCGTTGATGCTACCGGTCTTCTTGGCCGTAGTCGCGTTGTACGCGGTTGTCGTCGTGATCGCTGCGGGTGTGCCGACGCTCAGAGTCCTGCGAGCCAACCCGGCGCGCGTGTTGAACGGCTGATTGGGGGCACAAGGTCAGGCGCATGTTCCCGTGCTCGTGACGTTCATACGTTCAGGATAGGCCCCGGATACCGCGCCACGATGGCGTCTGTTGTCAGGAGCGTGATCCCCTCGAGTTGTGCCTGGGCGACGAGAATGCGATCAAAGGGATCCTTGTGGATGTGGGGAAGACGGGCCACGGCGGTCGCGTGCGCGCCGCTGATCGGCAACTCGGTGTAGCCGTGTTCAAGCAGCCCCCGGCGCAGGATGGCCGGATCCACTTGGAAGTCCTCTCGCCCGAGGCCTGCCTTGATGGCCACTTCCCACAGCGAGGCTGCACTGACCATGGGCTCTGCGTCGGGATCGTCGATCATCGCGCACGCTCGGGCCGAAAGCCGTTCCGGCGTGCCAACCGCCCACAGCAATATGTGGGTGTCGAGCAGGAGTTTCACGGCTCGCCCGAGAACATGTCCTGTATCTCCGACTCACCCATGCGGTCGAAGTCGTCAGGCACGACGATCTGGCCCGCGAGAAAGCCCAACCGGCTCGACTGGCCGACATCTGGCGCGTCTACCGCGATGACCTTGACGACTGGCTTGCCGGCGCGTGCGATGATGAACGGCTCCCCCGCAGCGGCGTCCTTCACCAGCCGCGAGAGGTGCGTCTTGGCTTCGTGCATGTTGACGGTACGCACACGTCACCTCGGATGACCTAGTTCACCTAGTCTAGTCTTCCAGGTTCCACGTTGGCAAGCGACACCATGCACCTAGTGGTCTGTCACGTTCTGATTTTCGGGTAGAGGCGCCTGAGCTTGGTGCGCGCGTCGTCGGTGGTGAACTGCCAGTCCACGCCGGCTTGGCTGCGGTTCCTGTCGCGCGCCCACGGCGTTGCCCGTGCCGCCACGGCGGCCTCGCTGCCCAGCCGGTCGGCCAGGGACTGGCGGGTGAGCACGCTCAACTCGCACTCGGCGATGTTCAGCCAGCTGCCGTGCTTCGGCGTGAAGACCAGCTCCAGGCGGTCCATGATCCGCTTCGCCTCGGCCGGGTCGAACGCCCCGCAGAGGGAGCCGAAGTCGCGCGTGTTCAGGTTGTCGCACACCAGCGTGATGCGCTCGGCGTCGGCGTGGCGCGGCTCGTCCACGAGGGCGCGCACGCGCGCCGCCCAGTCCGCCGCCGCGGCGGCCGGTGACCGGCACGTCCCGCCACCCCGCCAGCGGCTCCACGAACATCCATACGGCGCAGCAGCCTTCGCGGACGTACTCGTGGTCCACGATCGCCTCCTTGCCCGGCTTCGTCGGCAGCGGCGGCCGCGTCTCGGACAGTAGCTGGCACGGCTGCTCGTCCATGCACACCACCGGGAACCGGGCGTCGAAGGGCCGCGAACACACGTCCAGAACCCGCTCCATCCGGGCCACGAACGCCGCGTCCTGTTCCGGCGGAATGCACCACATCGACTTCCGCCACGGCTTCAGACCGTTTTTTTCAGCGTCCGCCGCACCGTCTCGCACGACAGCGAATCCACCAGCTCGAGCTCCACCACCTTGTCGGCCAGCAGCTTCAGCGTCCAGCGGCTGCGGCCCTCCGGCGGCGCCGAGCACGCCAGCTTCGTGATGTGCGCCTCCAGCCGACCGTCGACCTTGCGCGGCGGCAGCGCCCGCGGCAGCCGCTCCAAGGCCGCCTCCGGACCTTCCAGAACCGCCTTCCTGCGCCAGTTCTGCAGGCTCCGCTCCGTCACCCCGACCGCCGCCGCGATCTCGGCGTCCGACCGCGACGGCCCGTGCTCGCCCTGGTCGCAGTCCAGCAGCGCCTTGGCACGCACCACCTTCCACTGCGCCACCTTCCACTGCGCCACCTTCCGCCTCCCCCGCGTACCCTTGGCGACCTCCGACAGCAGCCCGCGCTCTTCCTCGGACAGCTTCAAGACGTGCTTCGCCACCATGCGATCCTCCTGGAACGACCGAAACCGAATCGCCTTATCCTCGCACGAAATCCACAGCGTGACAGGACGGCTTGGGCTGGGGCAGGAAGCGTTGCCGAAAGGCAACGGTTCTTGTGGCGCCAGCAGCCTGTCGGACTTGGGGCGCAGATTTTACAATGGCGTCTTCCGAGTCGATGGGGGTTGGGGCAGATGCCGAAGTTCCTGCAGCGGGACCGATCGCAGCCTTTTCTGCTGCCGCCGGACATGCGGGACTGGCTGCCGGCCGACGACCTGGCGCATTTTGTGCTGGAGGCGGTGGAGCGGGTTCCGATGGATTCGTTCCAGGTGAACGAGCGCGGCACGGGGTCGGCGCAGTGCCACCCGCGGACGATGCTGGCGCTGCTGGTGCACTGCTGCGCGAACGGGATCTTCGGCTCGCGCCGGATCGAGCGCGCGACGCATCGGGACATCGGGGTTCGGCACGTGGCGGCGAACTGTCACCCGGACCACGACACGATCTGCACGTTTCGGCGCAACAGCTTCGATGCGGTCTCGGCGGCGTTCCCGGAGGTGCTGCCGCTGGCGAAGGAACCGAAGCCGCTGCGTGTCGGGACGGCGAGCGTGGACGGCACGAAGGTGGACGCGAACGCGAACAGGCGCAACGGCATCCGCCACGACCGCGCGGGGGAGTTGCGCGAGCGGTTGCGTGGCGGGATCGAGGGCTTGCTGGATCGGGCGGAGCGGGACGACGCGGACGCCGCGTCGGAGCCGCAGGGTCTGCCGGAGGAGTTGAAGCGACGGGAGACGCCGAAGGCGAAGCTGGACAAGGCCCGTGCGGAGCTGAAGCGTCGGGCGAAGGCGCGTGCGGAGTGCGAACGCAAGGTGGAGGCGCGGGAGCAGCGCGAGGGCCCGCGCAAGGGGAAGCGGATCAAGGCGCCTGCAGAGGAGCCTCGGGACGAGGAGCGGATCAACCTGACGGACGCCGACAGTTCGCTGATGCGCAGGAGCAGGCGCCACGAGTGCCGCCAGGCGTGCAACGCCCAGGCGGCGGTGGACGCCGACGGCAGTCAGCTGGTGCTGGGTTCGCGGGTGAGCGTGAGCGCGAGCGACCGCAACGAGCTGGTGGCGGACGTGGCGGACGTGGCGGCGGTGCCGGCGGCTTTGGGCGCGGCGGATCGGGTGCTGGCGGACGGCGGCTGCGCGACGGGCAGCGAGGTGTTGCAGCTGGAAGGGCGCGGCGTGGAGGTGTTGGTGGCGACCGGGGCGGAAGGTCAGCGGCGCCGGCACGACTTTCGGCCGGAGCCGCCGCCGAAGCCGGCGAAGGAGCCTCGGGCGGACTGGATCAAGGCGATGCAGGAGAGGATGGAGCTGCCGGAGAACCGGGCGCACTGCCGCTTGCGCAGGCAGACGGTGGAGCCGGTGTTCGGGATCGTGAAGCAGGCGATGGGCTTTCGGCAGTTCCTGCTGCGAGGCGTCGAGAAGGTGGAGGGCGAGTGGAAGCTGGTGACGCTGGCCTGCAGCTGCCGACGCCTGCACAGGCTGATGTTGGCCTGACGGGGTCATGGGGGGGGCGAACTCGGCGTGTTGAAGGCCGCTGCAGGGGTCGGAAAGGCCCTCTGGACCCCCATCGGCGGCCGATGGCGGGATGCGACCCCCGCTTCGGCGGCAACGACCCATCTGAACAGCCACAGGGGGCATCGTTCAAACGGGCGCCAAGTCCCTTCCGCGCACGCCTGCCGCGCCAAAGTCCGACAGGCTGCTAGGAGCCTGCGCCGTAGAACGGCGCCGGCTCCTAGCCGAAGTGGCGAGCGGAAGCGAGCCCGAAGGCCAGCAGTTGCGCAGCAACTGCCGACGCGCCCGTCAGGGCGCGCTAGGAGTCTGCGCCGTAGAAACTTTTCCGGGGACATGCACCCTAATACGGCGAGAAAAATCCATCTTCTGGGAGGTCCTGTCCCTCGTCAGGAACGTTTCGGGGCGAGCAATGGGGGATCACACCACATTTTCGGCGCGAGATCGTCCTACGGCGCAGACTCCTAGTTCTCCATATGCTTGCTGGACATGTGCGCCCGGCGGCGCGTCACCGCGCGGCGTCTTCGTCCGGCAAGGGGGCCAGGGATTGCACCTCCAGCTGGAGGGTTTCCATGTCTTGGTAGTCGTTGATGCCCAGGCGGTAGATGGCGCGGATGCGGCGGGATGGGACGCGCTCCTGATTGAAGGCGATGGCGTCCACCACTCGGTCACCGGCCTTCAGCACCAGCTTCAGGTGCGATTCGCCCACCACGCGCTGGGTGACGATGTCGAAGTCGCCGTGGAAGGTGGGTTCTTCGAATGCCTGGCCCCAAGGGCCGTGGTGCTCGATCAGGCGAGCGTTCTGCAGTTCGAGCTCTCTTGGTTTCAGTTCGCCATCGGTGACGATATCGCCAGCCAGGTCACGGTCAGTCACCCGTGCCGCCACGGCGCGCTCGAAGGCGTTGCGGAAGCGCTCCAACTGGATGCGGTGCAGCGACAGCCCGGCCGCCATCGCATGGCCGCCGAACTTCCCCACGAGGTCGGGGAAGCGGGCCGCCACGTCGGCGATGGCATCGCGGATGTGCAGGCCCGGAATGGAACGGGCCGAACCCTTGATCTCGTCCGGCGCCGCCGCTCCGGCATCTGCGAAGGCGATCACGGGGCGGTGATAGCGCTCTCTCATGCGCCCGGCGACGATGCCGACGACCCCCTGGTGCCAGCCTTCGTCATAGACGCAGATGGAGGTCCGTTCCGCCGATTGATCCTGATCGATGAGCAACTGGGCGCCCTCGTTCATGTCCGCCTCGATGGCGCGACGTTCGCGGTTGAGGGCATCGAGCCGCCCCGCCAGTTCGCGCGCGCGGGACTCGTCGCCGGTGAGCAGGCAGGCAATGCCAGCGCTCATGTCGTCGAGGCGGCCGGCGGCGTTCAGCCGAGGCGCCACCGCGAAGCCCAGGTCTTGCGCCTGCAGGCGAGCGAGCGAGCGCCCCGATGCCTGCACCAAGGCGCGAATGCCCGACCGCAAGCGCCCGGCGCGCATCCGTCGGACGCCTTGGTGGACCAGGATGCGGTTGTTGCGGTCCAGCGGCACCACGTCGGCCACCGTGCCGAGCGCCACGAGGTCGAGCCATTCGGCCATGTTCGGCTCCGGCAGCGACCGTTCGGCAAAGTGACCGCAAGCCCGCAGCCGGGCGCGGAGCGCGGCCATCACATACCAGGCGACGCCGACGCCGGCGAGGGCACGGCTCGGAAACTCGCTGTCCTTGAGGTTCGGGTTGACGATGGCGTGGGCCGCCGGCAGTTCGTCGCCGGGCAGGTGGTGATCGGTGACGATCACGTCGATGCCCTCGCTACCCGCCAGCGCCACCCCTTCGATGCTGGCGACGCCGTTGTCCACCGTGACGATGACGTTCGGCTTGCGTTCGAGCGCCACCAGCACAAGCTCAGGCGTCAGGCCGTAGCCGTATTCGAAGCGGTTGGGCACAAGGTAGTCCACCTGACTCGCGCCGAACGCATGCAGCGCCGAGACGCACAAGGCCGAGGCGGTGGCGCCATCGGCATCGAAGTCGCCGACGATGAGGATGCGTTCATTGCCCTGAATCGCGGCTTCGAGGCGGGCCGCCGCTTGGCCGATTCCCGGCAGGGCCGTTGGTGGAAGCAGCCTGTCGAGCGGGAGAGCGAGTTCGTGCGGCGCCGCGACGCCCCGTGTCGCCATCGCCCGCGCCAAGAACGGCGGCAGGTCCAGCTTCGAGGGTTCGGCGTGGGCCGGACGCACTCGGATGTGTCGCGCCGCCTCGCCGGCAGAGGGATCGAACGGCAAGGCGCCCTGCGGTGCGCCAGAGAAGGCAGATTGCCCCGCCTCCGAGGGCTCGTTCTCGCTCGCTGCCTCGGCAGGCGACGTCATGCGTCCCCTGGCCCGCCCAGGGCGTCCGGGTTCACCACCCGGAAGTGCGTGACGCTGCCGGTCACTCCTTCCACCGCTTCGATGGCCCTCAGCGCGTCGTCGATCACGTCCTGCGTCACCTCGTCCGTGAGGATGACGATGGGCACCCACGGCGCTTCGCCTGGCCGGATCGCCTGCGGGTGCTGGATCACGGCCTCGATGGAGATGCCGTGCTCGCTCAGCGCCTCCGCCACATGGGCGAAGACGCCAGGCTGATCCACGGCCGGAATCTTGAGGTACCACGGACAACTCACGGAGGAGATGCCAAGCGCCGGCAGGCGACGCGAGGCGGACCTTGGGATCGGCAGGGTTCCCCGCGCAGCCTCGATGAGGTCTGCGACCACGGCAGAAGCCGTCGCCATGCCGCCGGCGCCAGGCCCCACATGCAGCGTGCCGCCGACGGCGCTGCCATGCACCATCACCGCGTTCATCACGTCGTCCACCTTCGAGAGCAGCGCTTCGTTCGGCACCAGCGCCGGATGCACCCGCGCCTCGAGGCCACCCGATGCGGCGCGAGCGATCCCCAGGTGCCGAATGGCGAAGCCGAGTTCGCCGGCGTAGGCGATGTCTTCGCTGTCCACGCCGCGGATGCCTTCGGCGTGAACGCCGTCGATGTCGATTTCGGTGTCGAAGGCAAGGGCGGCGAGGATGGCGAGCTTCTGCGCCGCGTCAATGCCTTCCACATCGAAGGTTGGATCGGCCTCCGCGTAGCCCAGGCGCTGGGCGTCGGCGAGGGCGTCGGCGAAGCCCTGCCCGGCGACTGCCATCTGCGTGAGAATGTAGTTGCAGGTGCCGTTGACGATGCCGGCGATCCAGCCGACGTCGTTGGCGGCAAGCCCGGTGCACAGTGCGTTGATGATGGGAATGCCGCCGGCCACCGATGCCTCGAAGCCGAGCGGCGTGCCCTTCCGCTGCGCCCGCGCGAACAATTCATCGCCACAGGCGGCGAGCAGCGCCTTGTTGGCGGTGACGACGCATTTGCCGGCCAGCAGGGCGGTCGAAACCAGCTCCCGCGCGGTGGTGTCGCCGCCGATGAGTTCCACCACCACATCCACGTCGTCGGCGATGAGCGACTCGAGCTCGGTGGCGAACGGTGCGCCGCCGATGTCCACTTCCGGCTTCGGTGTGCGGCTCGCCACCCGGCTGAGCTCGATGCGACGCCCGGCGCGGCGAGCGATGCCTTCTGCCGCGTCGCCGACCAGGAGTGCGGCCACGGACTGTCCCACCGTGCCGAGTCCTGCAAGCCCCACTCGCAACGGGCCAGCGCCCTCCGTCGTGTCGCTCAAGGGGCAAGTCCCAGCATCTCGGCGAGTTCCGCTGCGGCGACGAAGCCGGGCAGCATCTCGCCGCCCGGCAGCACCATCGCCGGAGTTCCCGTGACGCCGGAAGCAACGCCGATTTCGTAGTGCCGCGCCACCGGGCTCTCGCAGGTGAGGTTGGGGATTTCCTTGCCGGCCTTGAGGTCCGTGATGGCGGACTCGCGGTCATCGGCACACCACGCAGAGACCATGCGATCCCAGGTCTCGGATTTCTTGCCGCCGCGCGGATAGGCGAGATAGCGAATCTCGATGCCGAGTTCGTGGTAGTCCGCCATGGACCGATGCAGAATCTGGCAATAGCCGCAGTCCACATCGGTGAAGACGTTGACCGCAGCGACGGCGCCGCCGGGTGGCGTGAAGGTCACGGCATCGCCGTCGGGAAGCGAGCGGATCATGTCCACCCGACGGCGGGCGCGACGTTCTTCGTCGATGTTGCTGAGGGCGTCGTCGATGCGGTACATGTCTCCGGCAATCAGGTAGCGGCCATCGGCAGTGATGTAGAAGGATTCGGCGCCGATCTCCACTCGGTAGAGCCCCTCCGCCGGGGCGGAACGCACGGCGGTGACGTCGAGTTCTGGGCGCAGCACGCGCAGATGCACAAGCGGGTCGGCCACCTGGCTCTCGACCACCTCGTCCTCGGCGTTTTCCGCAGCGACGATTCCGGTCGCGGTGAGCGCGACAGCGAGGATCGCGGTCGCGGCAGTGGTTTGCTTCATGGCCAAGTCGGACCTCGTTTCAGGCGCCCTCAGGCGGGCGCGACAGCGGCGCGGCGTCATCCGCGCGGATGGTGCGCGGCGTGCAGTTCCTTCAGGCGCGCTCGAGCGACGTGAGTATAAATCTGCGTGGTGGAGAGGTCCGCGTGGCCCAGCATGAGCTGCACCGCGCGCAGGTCTGCACCGTTGTTGACGAGATGCGTCGCGAAGGCGTGGCGCAGGGTGTGCGGCGAGATGTCGCGCTCGATGCCAGCCGCGCCGGCGTGGCGCTTCACGGCGTGCCAGAACGTTTGCCGGGTCATGGCGACGCCGCGATTGCTGGGGAAGAGCACGTCGGAGGCACGCCCCCGCAGCAGTTCGGGTCGGGCGACGGCGATGTAGCGTCGCAGCCAGTCCATGGCGGTCTGGCCCACCGGCGTCAGGCGTTCGCGACCGCCCTTGCCGACCACCTGCACGGTGCCGCGACGTTCGCTGAAGGACGACATGGCGAGACCGACGAGCTCGGAAACCCGCAGCCCCGTGGCGTACAGCGTCTCCAGCATGGTGCGGTCGCGAAAGCCGATGGGATTGCCGGCGGGGTCGGAACTGTCGGGGGCGTGCAGGAGGTGTTCCACCTCCTTCTCCGACAGCGTTGCCGGCAGCGGGCGGCCGAGGCGGGGGCGGTCCAGATTGGCGCTCGGATCGCGTTCGAGGGCGCCGTCCTCCAACAGCTTGCGATAGAAGCCACGCGCCGCCGAAAGGAAACGGGAGATGGAGCGAGCGGAACGGCCGGCTTCCAGACGCGAGGCGATGTAGTCGCGCAGGTCCGCTTCCGAGGCATCGGCCGGGTCCCGTTCCAGCCATGCCTGCAAGCCTTCAAGGTCCTGGCGGTAGGCGTTCAGGGTGGCGCGGCCAAGGCCGCGTTCGAGCCAGAGCGAATCCAGGTGCCGGTCGATCGACCCTGCCGGCGCGGCTGCGACATCTTCCGGCGGCATCCGCAAGGCCCCTGTCGGCACCCGAACCCGGCGCGGCTAGACCTTCTCCCGAATCCGCGCGGCGCGTCCGGTGCGTTCGCGCAGGTAGTAGAGCTTGGCCTTGCGCACGTCACCGCGCCGCTTCACGTTCAGGGACGCGATCAGCGGGCTGTGGGTCTGGAAGGTGCGCTCGACGCCGACGCCGTGCGACATCTTGCGCACGGTGAACGAGGAGTTGAGGCCCCGATTGCGCTTGCCGATGACGACGCCTTCAAACGCCTGCAAGCGCTCGCGGGAACCCTCCCGCACCCGCACCTGCACGGTGACGGTGTCGCCCGGCGCGAACGGCGGCAGCTCTCGCGTCTGCTCGTTCTCCAACGCTTCAATGATCTTGTTGCGGCGCATCGGGGTCGTCTCCTTGCGTCAGGTGTGGGCTACGTGGCAGCCGGATGTTGGGCGATGTAGTCGGCCAGAAGCTCGCGGTCGCGGCTCGACAAGTCGCGGTCCAGCAACAGTTCCGGGCGCCGCCGCCAAGTTCGTCCAAGCGCCTCGCGCCGCCGCCAGCGCGCCACCTCTGCGTGGTTGCCGCTCAGCAACACCGACGGAGTGCGTCGCCCTTCGTGAATCTCCGGGCGCGTATAGTGCGGCCAATCGAGCAATCCGTCCACATGCGATTCGTCGATCACCGAGTCGGGATTGCCGAGCGCCCCCGGCAAGAGCCGTGCCACGGCGTCGATGACCACCAGCGCCGGCAGTTCGCCGCCGCTCAGCACATAGTCGCCGATGGACATCTCGCGATCGACGTTTGCCTCGACGAATCGCTCGTCGATGCCTTCATAGCGCCCTGCAACCAGCACGAAGCCCGCGCTCGCGGCGAGTTCGGTCGCGGTCCGTTGCCGGAACGGTTCGCCTTGGGGCGAGAGCAGGATCACCTGTGCCGAAGGCGGGAGGTACTTGCGCGCTGCCGCTACCGCACTCTCCAGCGGCGCTGCCAGCATCACCATGCCGGGGCCGCCGCCAAAGGGACGGTCGTCCACATTGCGACGGCGGTCGTCGGCATGGTCGCGGGGGTTGACGAGGTCGATGTCCAGGCGCCCCTCCCGGACGGCGCGAGCGACCACGCCCTCCGCCATCGCGGCGCGGATGACTTCCGGGAAGATGGTGACCACGGAGGCGCGCATCGTCAGTTCCAGTCGGGTTGCCAGTCGACCAGCAGCGGGCCGGACTTGGTGGTCTTCGGCCCGGCGGGGTCGGCCACGGACAGCACATGCGCCCGGGCGAAGGGGATCAGGCGCTCGGCGCCGTTGTCGTCCAGCACCATGACATCGTGAGCGCCGGTGGCCATCATGCCGGCCACCGTGCCGAGGGCCACACCCTCAAGATTGCGCACCTCCCTGCCCACCAGATCGCGCCAATAGAACTCGTCCTCGTCCGGCGCTGGCAGGCGGGCGGCCGGCACGCCGATCTCGACCCCGCGCATTGCCGCGGCGTCGTCGCGATCGTCGATGCCGGCAAGGCGAACCACGATGCCTCCGCGATGGTGTTGGATTTCGGCGCTCGCGTCCGTCCAGTGGCCATCGCGGCGCGCGAGCCAAGGCTGGTAGTCGAGCACATTGTTCGGGGGTTCGGTGAAGGAACGCAGGTGTGAGAAGCCGCGAATGCCAAACGGCGCGCCGATTGCCGCCACCACCACGACCGCTTCGGCGTCTGCCGACGGCGGCGCGGGGCGTTCAGACAGTTTCGGCAGCGGCTTGCCGAACCGTCGCCCGCCGCACCTTCGCCACGAGCTGGCGCACCCGCTCCGTGGGCTGGGCACCGACCGCAAGCCAGTGATCCACCCGGTCGAGATCGATGCGAAGCCCCTCGCTCTGCCCGCGAGCGAGCGGATCGTAGAAGCCGACACGCTCGATGAAGCGCCCATCGCGCTTGGCCGAGCGTTCCGCCACGGTCAAATGGTAGAAGGGATTCTTCTTGCTGCCGTGCCGGGCCAGACGAATGGTGACCATCTTGGTTGCACGCCACCCCTGATTGAAAGGCGCGGCATTATACGGAAAACGCGGCGGATTGGTTGCCTCGTGACGCGCCGGGTAGTGTCTCACTTTGAATTTGCCTGGCAGCCTGTCGGACTTCGGACGGCGCAAGCTGGCCGAATGCCGACAGGGTGGCTTGGGCTGGGGCAGGAAGCGTTGCCGAAAGGCAACGGTTCTTGTGGCGCTGACGTGGCGTATGGCCGTTCGCAACCGGCGACTGCGTCGATTTGCCTGCCGGGACCTCTCTCTATGGTGAGGGAGGGAAGGGAGGGCGTCCCGCCCTCCATGCGCGCCGTCAGGCGCGTCCTCCCTGCACATGCCGCGAGGTGCCCGCGCGCCTGGCGGCGCGGCGCGCTTGGCGGCGCGATGGAGGGCGGGACGCCCTCCCCCCGGGGGACGGTGCCAGACACTGCACAAGCCAAAGTGAGACACTACCATGCGCCGTGGTGGCCCTTGGTCGTTTTCAACGCGACTGACGGCGCCTCGGCAGGGCAGGATGCCTGGGGGCAACCCCGCTACCGTCGTCGGCGGCCGTGGGCCCTTGCCTGGCCGCCAGCGGCAGCCACCCCCCGCATGAGCTTCTGCATTCCGCCCTTGCGGCCCACCTTCTTGAACATCTTCTGCATCTGGCGATATTGCTTCAGCAGGCGGTTGATGTCCTGCACCTGGGTGCCGCTGCCCTGAGCGATGCGGCGCTTGCGGGGGCCGTTGAGGAGGTCGGGATAGCGGCGTTCGCGGGGGGTCATGGAGTCGATGATGACGCCCATCTGGCGGAACATGCCGTCGTCGAGGCCCGGATTCTGCGTCCCCATCTGCGCCATGCCCGGCATCTTGTCCATCATCGCCGTGACTCCGCCCAGGTTCGACATCTGCCGAAGCTGCTCGCGGAAGTCGGCGAGGTCGAACTTGCGGCCCCGCTCCACCTTGCGGGCCAGGCGCTGGGCCTGACGGCGATCCACCTTGCGTTCGGCTTCCTCAATGAGGGAAAGCACGTCGCCCATGCCGAGAATGCGCGAGGCGATGCGGTCCGGGTGGAATGGTTCGAGGGCGTCGGTGCGCTCGCCGGTGGAGAGGAACTTGATCGGCCTGCCGGTGACGGCCCGCACCGACAGAGCCGCACCACCGCGCGCATCGCCGTCGGCCTTGGCGAGGATCACGCCGGTGAACGGCACGGCATCGTGGAAGGCGCGCGCCGTGGTTGCCGCGTCCTGGCCGGTCATGGCGTCCACGACAAACAACGTCTCGGCGGGATCAAGCACTTCGTGCAGGGCAGCGATCTCGGCCATCATGTCGTCATCGATCGCGAGTCGGCCGGCGGTATCGACGATGAGCACGTCGTCGAACCGAACCTTGGCCTCGCGCAGGGCGCGCTCGGCGATCGCCGCCGGAGTCTCGTCCGCGTTGCTGGCGATGAAGTGGGCGCCGGTCTCTTGCGCCAGTGTGCCGAGCTGGTCGATGGCCGCTGGTCGATACACGTCGGCGCTAACCAGCGACACCTTGCGCTGCTCGCGTTCGCCGAGAAAGCGCGCCAGCTTGGCCGCCGCCGTGGTCTTGCCGACGCCCTGCAAACCCGCCAACAGAACCACCGCCGGCGGGGTGGCTGCCAGATCGAGGCGATCGTTGGCCTCGCCCATGAGGCGGACGAGTTCCTGATGCACCACCTGCACAAAGGCATCGCCCGGCGCGACGGATGCGGTCACCTCGCGGCCAACCGCACGCTTGCGTACATCGGCGGTGAAGCTTCGCACCACCGGCAGCGCCACATCCGCTTCGAGCAGCGCCATGCGCACTTCCCGCACCGAGTCGGCGATGTTGTCCTCGGTCAGCCGCCCCTTGCCGGCAACGCTGCGCAGCGCCCGCGAGAGGCGATCGGTGAGACTGTCGAACATGACGGAAGGCGCTGCTTAACGAAAGCGGCGCATCATACCGGACGCGCCCGGTGCGCCTGCATGATGGACATCAACGACAGGTCAAACGAACCGATGCGCGCCTATCGGCACGCAGGAGGGCAGGATGCCCTCCCTCCAAAAGCACGCCCTTGAGGAGCGGCGAGACAGGCGCAAGGCGACGCGCGTCTTCGCATGACGGAACACGGCGAGCGCAATGCAGGCAGCTATAGTGCGCCCGGTGCAGTGCGCCCGGTGCAGTGCGCCCGGTGCAGTGCGCCCGGTGCAGCCCGTGGACGTCTTGCGGCGCGTATGGTCGCGTCGGCGAGACCCTCCCTCCAGAGAATGTGGCCGCGAATCGTGGGGTCCCAATCAAGCCCACGCCCGGTCGCCCTGCGTCCGCGTTCCCTTCCAGCGGCGGTTGACGGCGGAGACGATGGCGCCGAAGGAGGCGGTGATGGTGTTCTGGCTGACGCCGATGCCGAACGAGACCGAATCGTCGTCGCCGGCCACGGCGACGATGCAGATCGCGTTCGCATCCTTGCCCGTGGCCATCGACCGTTCGGAATAGTCAACGATGTTGAGCGGCTCGTTGAGCGTCGTCACCATGCCGTTGACGAAGGCCTCGATGGGGCCGGAGCCGGTGCCGGAGATGGCCACCTCGCCGTCCGGCACTTCGAGGCGCGCCGAGCATCGCTGCGCGTTGCCTTCCGCCCGGGTGGCGCCAGCCGGGGAAGCTGCCTCGATCGATTCCTGCTGCGTGCTTTCCCGAAAGAGGTCGTAGTCGATCAAGCGATACGGGCCGTCGCTGACGACGTATGCGTCGAGGAGCGCCTCGAAGATCTCCTCCGCCCGCACCTCTCGATCGAGCCGTTCGGTGAGCGCCTGCACCACCTTGGAGAACTCCACCAGCATGTCGCGCGGCAAGGCGATGGAGTAGTGCTCCTCCAGCACGAATCCCACGCCGCCCTTGCCCGACTGGCTGTTGACCCGCACCGATTCCTTGTAGGACGAGCCCACATCGGCGGGATCGATGGGCAGATAGGGAACCTCCCAGCGCGAGTCGTCGAGCCGGGCCATGCCCTTGCGGATGGCGTCCTGATGCGAGCCGGAGAAGGCCGTGAAGACGAGGTCGCCGGCATAGGGATGCCGCTCGTGAACCGGCAGCTTGTTGATGGTCTCCACCGTGCGGCGGATGCGCGGCATGTCGCGCAGGTCGAGTTCGGGGTCCACCCCCTGAGAGAAGAGGTTCATGGCCACCGTGACGATGTCGCAGTTGCCGGTGCGCTCGCCGTTGCCGAACAGCGTGCCTTCCACCCGCTCGGCACCCGCCATCAAGGCCAGTTCCGTGGCCGCAACGCCGGTGCCCCGGTCGTTGTGGGTATGCAGGCTGACGACGATTCGCTCGCGCTCCGGGAAGTTGCGGCAGAACCACTCGATCTGGTCGGCATAGACGTTGGGCGTCGCCATTTCCACCGTGGACGGCAGGTTGATGATGATGGGCGACTCGGCGGTGGCGCCCCATTCGTTCGCCACCGCCTCGCATATGTCCACGGCAAAGTCGAGCTCGGTGCCGGTGAAGCTCTCTGGGGAATACTCGAAGGTGACTTCCGTGTCCTTGAGCGCCGCCACACCCTCGCGCACCACTGCGGAGCCGCGCACGGCGAGATCCACGATGCCCTCGCGGTCGAGATCGAACACCACCCGGCGCTGCAGGGTGGAGGTGGAGTTGTAGAGGTGGAAGATCGCCCGCGGTGCGCCTTCGAGGGCCTCCACGGTGCGGGCGATGAGTTCCGGTCGGGCCTGGCAAAGCACCTGCAGCGCCACATGGTCCGGCAAGAGGCCGCCGTCGATGATCTTGCGGATGAAGTCGAAGTCGGGCTGCGATGCGGCGGGGAAACCGGCCTCGATCTCGACGAAGCCGATGTCGAGCAAGAGCTCGAACATGCGGAGCTTCTCGTCCACGTTCATGGGGTCGATGAGGGCTTGGTTGCCGTCGCGCAGATCGACGCTGCACCAGCGCGGCGGCGCTTCCAGAACGCGCTCCGGCCACGCTCGGCCCGGCAGCGCAACCGGCTCGAAGGCGCGGTATTTGTCGAATGGCATGGCACCCTTGCGGCTGCCGGAAGGAAACGCTCGCGGATTCACAGTCATTGCACACACCAACTTGGCCAGACCAGGGGCTTGGAGGTCTTGGGGGCGGATGGGCTATTGCGGCCCTGTCAATGAAGTGTTGCCGGCTACGCCGGCAGGAGCAGGCGAGCGAGGGTCAGACGCAAGTGTGGACCGCAACGATGCATGGTGGTCGTCTGGCGTCCGTTCGGCGAGTGGCGAAGGGCCACCATACAGAAACGCCAGACGGCGCACAAGGCGCACAAGCAGTGGCCATTGGCGACAGCAATTCTCATTTTGGCCTTCAGCCCCCTCAACTGGACGGGTCTTCCGGTCGATTTGGCCCGGATTGGGTCCGAAACGCGGGGTGCAATGCGCCTGACGGTGAAGCCAGACGCCAAAAATGAGAACTGCTGGTCTGGCGGCTCATTGCGCCTCGCCGTGTAGGGGCGACGCATGCGTCGCCTGCCGGCGCACAGTGCGATGCATTCCTATAGGGAGTGTGGTGCCGTCAAGGCGCAATTCAAGATGCGGCATCGGCGGCTTCGCTGCGGGAAAGCCAGATCTCGCGCAGCCTTTCGGTGGCGTCCTCGGCCTCGCCAAGGTTTTCGGCCATCGCCCGTCGCTGTGCCCTCCGCTGCTCCTGAAGCAGTCGGGTCACGCCGTCGCGGAACTCCGTCGCCACACCGTTGTCCGGCACCGCCAGAGCTTCGGTTGCGAGCGTTGCCAGCTCTTCGTAGCCGGGGTCGCCCAGGAAGCGAGCCAGCACCATTGCCGTGTCGGAGTCAGGTTCGCGGGCCAGATATTCAAGCAGTCGATGCAGCAGCGTGCCTTGCGCTGCGGCCATGACCGCCGGGCGCACATGCTCGTCGAGCTCGCGGGTGCAGGCAGGCTGCCGCACCAGCATGTGCAGGAGCTTGCGCATCAACTGCGACATGGCCGCGCCTTCGGGCCGCTCGGCGGCGGTTTGCCGCGCCGCCGCCCGCGGCTGCCCCGCCTGGCCCAGTCGCGTTTCAAGTTGCGCGGCGTCCACCTCGGCGGTCTGCGCCAGCCGCTGCACCATCATGCGACGGAACATGCCGTCGGGCAGGGTGGCGATGTCCGGCAGGGCCAGGTCGCAAAGCCGTGCCCGGTCGCCGATTCGCTCCATGTTGAGACCGCGTTCAAGCTCGCCGAAGTAGTACTCGGCCACGGGCACGGCTTCGCGCACGCGCTGATCGAAGCGTTCCCTGCCCTGCCGCGCCACGATGCTGTCCGGGTCCTCGCCGTCGGGCAGCAGAACGAAGCGCAACTGCCGACCTTCCGAAAGCGCGGGGAACGCGGCCCGCACCGCCTTCCAAGCGGCTTGGCGACCCGCTGCGTCGCCATCAAAGCAGCACACCACATCCTGCGTATGCCGATAGAGCTTGCGGAAGTGCGCCTCGCCGATGGCGGTGCCGAGGGTGGCGACGGCACCCGTGACGCCATGCTGCGCCAGTCCCACCACGTCTATGTAGCCTTCGACGACGATGGCTGCGTCGAGATTGCGGTGGGCGCAACGCGCCTCGAACAGGCCATAGAGCTCCTGCCCCTTGCGGAAGACGTCGGTCTCCGGCGAGTTGAGGTACTTCGGCTGTTCGTCGCCGAGCACGCGGCCGCCAAAGCCGACAACGCGACCGCGGGTGTCGCGAATGGGGAACATGATGCGGTCGCGGAAACGGTCGTAGATGCGGCCGCTCTCGCTGCGCACAAGAAGGCCCGCATCGATCAGGCGCTCCGTGCCGACATTCGAGAGGGCGCGCTTGAGTCCTTCCCAGCCCGCTGGCGCAAAGCCGAGGCCAAAGTCCCGCGCCACGACACCGCTCAGGCCTCGCTGCTTCAGATAGTCCTTGGCGCGGGGCGCGGTGGGATGCCGACGCAGCCAGCCTTGGTACGTTCGATCGGCGTCGGCGAGGATGTCGTAGAGGCCCGTGTCCCGTGGCGCCTCTCGCCCCTGCTCGCGGGGGACTTCCACGCCAATGCTGGCGGCGAGAGCCTCCACCGACTCCACGAAGTCTAGCCGATCGTATTCGCGCAGGAAGGTGAGCGCCGTGCCGCCGGCGCCGCAGCCGAAGCAGTAGTAGAGCTGCTTGTCTGGGTTGACGTTGAAGGAGGGGGTCCTTTCGTCGTGGAAGGGGCAGAGGCCCTTGAGGCTCTTGCCGGCGCGCTTGAGTTCAACCCGCGTCCCGATTACCGAGACGATATCCACCCGCTCGATGAGGGAGTTGATGAACGCCTGCGGAATGCGGCCAGCCATACGGGGATTCTACTCAAGATGGCGCATCCCGAAGTGCGCTGTCACGTCGGCCAGGTCGTCGCGGTACTGGCGCAGCGAGTCGCTGCCGTTGCTTCAGCATCCGGGTGAGCACTTGCAGCACGTCTGTATCGGCAAGCTCGCGCCGATCGTCCACCTTGATCTCGGAGTTCACGAGCCGCGGGCACCGACGCGCCGCCGGTCCCGCGCCCGCATCGTGGCGGTGGTGGCAGCACCGATGGTGTTCTCGAGTTCGGACATGGCAGGTGGGCCTTGCGCCGGGTTGCGCTTGGCGGAAGCGCTTTAGGGGTGGACGCGCGTCGTCATCCGAAAAGCGGACAGGGCGACTAGTGCGTGCGCTCGAACCGACGCGCTTCGCGCTGCAGCTTCTTCAGGTTGCGCTTGACCGCCGCCGCCGCCTTGCGCTTGCGCACGGCGGTGGGTTTCTCGTAGTACTCGCGCTTGCGGACCTCGGCAAGGATTCCCGCCTTCTCGCAGGAACGCTTGAAACGCCGCAAGGCGACATCGAACGGCTCGTTCTCCCGGACCTTGACGCTGGGCATGGGCATCTCGCAAAAAGGGTATGCATTGTACTCGCCCGGCCCTCACTATGGAAGGGAATTGTGTATCAAAATCCACAGCGAGCTGCGGCTCTGACACCCGTTTGACGGGTCGCCGGGGTCGCCAAGGCGAACGCCCCTCGCTGTCCAGTTGCGCCTGTCCCTGACGCCAGAACGTTCAACGCGGCGTTGATGTCCGCATTGCCCGCGCAGCCGCACGCCACGCATGCGAAACGTGCCTGGCTGCGCCGATTCTCCGCGGCCACGTGGCCGCAGTCCGAACACCGCTGGCTCGTGTGCGCCGGATCCACGGCGACGACCTCGGCCTTGTACTCGAGCATCGACCGCAGCTCACCCCAGCCGGTCGCAAGAATCGACCGGTTCAGCCCTGCCTTCTCCTTCGCCTGCCGTCCCGGCGCCGCCGCGGTTCCCCGGGCCGAAGCCGTCATGCCCCGCACCGGCAACGCCTCCACACAGACCGTGTGCGCGCTGTCGGCAAGACGCCGGGATACCCCGTGGTGCCAGTTCCTCCGCCGCATGGCGAGCTTCCTGCTGGCTCTTGCCAGCAGCCGCCTCGCGCGATCGCGCCGCTTCGACCCCTTCTGCCGCCGGGACACCATGCGCCGGCAGCGGCGCCGGCGCGCTTCGAGGCGCCCCGCATCCGGGGCGCGCAGGATCTCGCCGGTGCTCGCCACGCCCTGCCCGACGTTCATGTCGACCCCGACGGCCAGGCCGTCGTCGGGGCGCTCTTGAGCGTCCACCTCGTAGCTGACGGTCGCGCACCACTTGCCGAGCGCCCGCCTCACGTAGACCTGACGCGGCTCGCCGCCCGGGTACGGGTTGCCGCCCCGGCGGCGCAGCACGACCCATCCGACCTTCGGGATGTGCAGCCGGCCACCCGCGATGCGCACCCGGTCGGGGATGGTGAACCCGTCGTCGCCGTACCGGCCGCGGAACCGCGGACGGCCGCCCTGACCTCGAAAGAACCGGCGCCATGCATCGGCCTGGCGCTTGAGCGTGTGCCGGACCACGCCGAACGGGAGCTCCGCCAGCCACGGGGTTGCCCGGCGCATGTCCGTGAACGCCTTGCCGAGACTGAAGAAGGTGAGCGACGGTGCCGGGGCACCGACCATGCGGCTGATGCGGTACAGGTCCTCGGTGTCGGCGAGCGCCTGATTCCACACGAACCTGCAACCACCCGCCAGGCGCGAAAGAGCGCGCGCGTTGGCACGGGTCACCGGCAACAGCCGGCAGGTGATGCAGCGGTGCGTACGGGTGGTGCCAGGCTCTTTCACGCGGAACGGCTCCTGTACGGCCGCATGGTGTCGGGGAGGGTGAAGAGCTCCCCGACACCCCGCATCTTGCCCTTGCGGATTTTGCTACACAAGTCCCAGCCTTGTCCAATGAGAAGTGAGCCTGAAGCGAGGGGCTGATTCCAACGAGAAGTGAGCCTGAAGGTGCGGGTGCGGGATCATCGGAGGATGATTTTGAGCCTGGGCATCGAACGGCTCCGCACGCTGGAGCAGGTTGGCGCGTTTCTCGACGGGAACGAGCCGGTGGATTTCAGGCCGGGCACGCGCAGGGAGGCGTACGCGTTCGTGCAGAAGGCGCTTGTGCGCTTCGACTACGGGAGTCTCGGCAAGGCCGACAGGGGTCTGGCGAAGCGGTTTCTGGAGAAGGTGACGGGGCTGTCGCGGGCGCAGCTGACGCGGCTGGTGCGCCAGCATGCCGAGACGGGTCGGGTCGTGGATCGGCGCGGCCGGCCGCCGTCGCGTCGCTTCGAGCGGCGGTACACGGCGGCGGACATCCGGCTGCTGGCGGAGGTGGACGCGACGCTGGGGCAGATGGCCGGGCCGGCGACGCGGGAGGTGATGCGGCGCGAGCGCGAGGTGTTCGGCGACGCCCGCTTCGAGCGCCTGGCGCACATCTCGGTGAGCCACCTGTACAACCTGCGCCGCTCGGACGCCTACCGCCGGCGGCGGACGCCGCCGCAACTCACCAAGGCGGTGCAGTCGGCGATCGGCGAGCGCCGCCGGCCGCAGCCGGACGGACGACCCGGCTTCCTGCGCGTGGACACGGTGCACCAGGGCGACCTCGACGGGCGCAAGGGCATCTACCTGGTCAACGCCGTCGACGAGGTCACCCAGTACGAGTACGTTGGCGCGGTGGAGGCGATCTCCGAGCGCTTCCTGATCCCCGTGCTGCAGGGGCTGCTGGACCTGTTCCCCTTCGAGATCATGGGCTTCCATGCCGACAACGGCTCCGAGTACGTCAACCACCGCGTTGCCGCCCTGCTCGAGAAGCTGCGCGTCGAGTTCACCAAGTCGCGCGCCCGGCACTCGAACGACAACGCCCTCGTCGAGAGCAAGAACGCCAGCGTCGTGCGCCGCTGGCTGGGTCACGTCCACATCCCGAAGCGGTTCGCGCCGCTGGTGGACGAGTTCACCCGGCTCACCCTCTCGCCGGCCGTCAACTTCCACCGGCCGTGCATGTTCGCCGTCGAGCGCACCGACGAGGAGGGCCGGGTCCGGCGCACCTACCCGCACGATCGGGTGCAGACGCCCTACGAGCGCCTGCGCGGCCTCGACGGCGCCGAACGCTTCCTCAAGGAAGGCGTCTCCTTCGAGCAACTCGACCTCGCCGCCCGCAGCGCCAGCGACCTCGCCGCCATGCGCGAGGTGAACCGTGCCCGAGCCGAGCTCTTCCGCAGGATCGGCCTCGACGACCAAGCCGACGCCGCCTGATGGGGCGCCATGTCAGCGGGCGCGCGCGGGAACGCTGCGCGGGTCGCCGTGTCAAGCCGCTTCGCGGCTGCTCCGCTTCGCTGCGCCCCTTCGGGTGACACGGCGACCCGCGCAGCGAAGAGTGTGCCGGTGGCCGGAAGCAGGCTTCCGGCCACCAGCGACCCGCAATCCACACCCCGCATTGACGCCTGCGCAGACTCAAACTACCGTCACCAACTTCACGGCATTCCCGACCCGGAACCCAAGCTCAGAAGCCTGCGCTTTCAGGCTCATTTCCTTATTGGAATGGACTGTCCCCTATGGAACCTCTTGTTCGGGTTCAGGACATTTCGGCCTCGACCCCTGTTTAAAGATGCTCTGCACAAGTCCCGGTTGTGGTAGTTTTTCCACGGAACGGCTGGAGGGTTGGCGGGCATGGAGCAGAGGAGTCTTGCGGAGGCGGAGCACGACGCGAAGGGGGCGCTGGATGCTGGTCGGTGACGGGCTGGCGCTGGCGGGCTTCGTCCTCGGCGCGCGGGTCAAGTCGCGGCCACGGCGTCGGGATCCGCGGCGATGACGGCGCTTTCGGTCAACGTCAACAAGATCGCCTGGCTGCGCAACGCCCGCTTCGGGCCCGGGGTGGCGGGGCGGCCGGACGTGTGCGACTTCGCCCGCAAGCTGATCGCCGCCGGCGCGGACGGCATCACCGTGCATCCGCGGCCCGACCAGCGCCACGTGCGCGCGGGCGACGTGCCGGCCCTGGCGCGGGTCGCGCGCGCCGCGGCGGGCGTCGAATACAACATCGAGGGCAATCCCTCCGCCGGGGAGCGAGACGGCCATCCCGGCTTCCTGGCGCTGGTTCGGGACGCGCGGCCGGATCAGTGCACGCTGGTGCCGGATTCGGACGGCCAGCGCACTTCCGACCATGGCTGGGACCTCGCGCGCGCCGACACGTTCGCCCGCGTGCGCGACCACGTCGCCGAGCTCAGGTCGCTGGGGACACGGGTGTCGCTGTTCGTGGATCCGGTGCGGGACCAGATCGGCCGGGCACGCCAGGCCGGCGCCGACCGCATCGAGCTGTACACGGGCCCCTACGCCGACGTGGCGAACGCCGCCGGCCTCGACTCCGCCGCCGCCAGGGCGTCGCTGGCGCGCTACGGCGAGGCTGCCTGGCACGCGGCGGACATCGGCCTTGGCGTGAACGCCGGCCACGGCCTGGATCTTGCGAACCTCGGGGCATTCGTGGCCGTCGCCGACATTGCGGAAGTCTCCATCGGCCATGCACTCACGGCCGACGCGCTCGAGTTCGGCCTGGCGGAGACGGTGCGGCGCTATCTCGGGGAGCTGGGAAGGTGAACCGACGGCTTGCGGCGGGCGTTGTGGCGGGCCTGCTCGCGTGGGCGGCGGGCGCCGCGCTCGCCGGCGACGCGGCAGGGACGGCGGGCGGGGCGCGACCGCGCGTCGTTCTTTCCACCACCGCTGGCGAGCTCGCCATCGAGCTGTATCCCGACAAGGCCCCGGCCAGCGTTGCCAACTTCCTCGACCTCGTGGAGTCCGGCTTCTACGAAGGTCTGGTCTTCCACCGCGTCATCGCCGGCTTCGTGATCCAGACCGGCGGCCACGACGCGGCGCTGGCATACCGCGCGCCGCCGCGACAGGTGGCGAACGAGTCGCGCAACGGACTGTCCAACCGCCGCTGGAGCGTGGCGATGGCGCGTCACGCAGACCCGGACTCGGCCGGCTCCCAGTTCTACGTCAACATGTCCGACAACCGGCATCTCGACGCCACCGCCGACGCGCCCGGCTACACGGTGTTCGGCCAGCTGGTGGCCGGCCTCGACGTGGCGGAACGGATCGAACTCGCCGACACCGGCGCCCGCAACGGCATGGCCGACGTGCCCCTCGCCAACGTGGTTGTGCTCAACGCCCGCCGCGTGCAGTAGCGGTTCGAGGGGTCTCGCGGCACAAGCTCGCGCCCGCCGCCGGCCGCGAGCGCTTCCGCCCTCGGGGATCCAGCGCCGCTTCTGCAAGCGCATGCTTATGGTTGTTGGCGACACATCCGGCGGTTCGTCGATGGCTGGCCGCGGGATCGCGCTTCCACGGTGCAGTGAGAGTCAAGTTGAAGGCGTTAAAGCTTCGCGGATCATCTCGATTCCGGGGGCGAGGAGCGACTGAGAATCCGAATGTTCACGATCTGGCACCGGTCGCCCCACCTGCGTCGCTTTCGGCATGGGGGTTCGCATGGCGCCGTCCGTCGCAACGCTTTTCCCGGCGACATCGGTCAATGCGACACCTTCGTCCAGCAGCGGGCCGGGGCCGGGCATGGCGGCATTCGTCCCTACGCCAGCCTGTTCAAGGTGGTCGGCTCGACCTCGTCGGTGAACGCACGCGACCATGTCGGGGCCACGGGGGACGTGTGCCCATCCACTCCGCCGACTGCCCGCGCGGACGACGCCGCGCCTTTCCCGAGGGCCTCTGCCGCTCAATCCTCCGAATCCTCCTACCCCGCGCCCTTAACAGGGGATTGAGGAAAGTTCCGGGCGTCCCAACGCGTACCGCGCAAGGGGTATGATGCGCCGCCTTTTGCGTTGCGCGATCCCGCCATGAAAGCCACTCTCGTTGCCCTCGTTGTTGTTGGCGCTCTTTTTGCCGCCATCGCTACCGTCATTCATGCGTCATTCCTGGCGGGCAATGTCATTGCCTTGCTTGTTCTCGTCTGGCTCGCCGCCAGTGCCACGGGCTTGGTGGCCGTGCGGTTCCATGGCCGCACCGCATCCGCCGCGCCGGACGTGCCTGCCGGCCGATCTCGTGCCGATACGGAGCGACGAAGGTCGTTCTCGCCGGCCATTCCGCCGGATGCGCAGCGCGAGACCGGCACCGTCAAGTGGTTCAACCGCAGCAAGGGCTTTGGCTTCATCATCCGCGACAACGGCGGCGAAATCTTCGTCCACTACCGCTCCATACGGGCGGCGGGCGATGACCGTCGGCCAGGCTTGCGGGACGGCCAGAACGTCAGTTTCGTGGCCGTGGAAAGCCCCAAGGGCTGGCAGGCGGAGGATGTCACTGGGGATTGACCCGTGAACGTCCGAGACTTGCTGCGTGCAAAGGTCGAGGCGGCGCTCGAAGCCGCCGGATCCCCGCCTGGAACCGCGGCCATCGTGGGGCCGGCCACGCGTCCCGAATTCGGCGACTATCAAGCCAATGGCGCATTGGGCGCGGCGAAGCGCATGAAGACCAACCCGCGCGAGCTGGCGCAGCGGGCCGTGGAAGCGTTGGCCTTGGACGGCATCGCCACCTGTGCGGTTACGGGCCCCGGCTTCATCAGCTTCACCCTGGCGGACACGTTCCTGGGCGAGATTCTGGCCGAGAAGGCGGGGATAGACCGCACCGGCACCGGCCAGCGCATCGTCATCGACTATTCGCACCCCAACCTCGCCAAGGAAATGCACGTCGGTCACCTCCGCAGCACCATCATTGGCGATGCCTTGGCGCGCACGTTCGAGGCGCTTGGCCATGAAGTCATGCGGCAGAACCACGTCGGCGACTGGGGCACCGGCTTCGGCATGTTGGTGGCGCATCTGCGCGATGTGGAAGAGGCGCCGAATGGCGGACGCGAGGAACTGAAGGATCTCGAGCGCTTCTATCAGGAGGCAAGGCAGCGCTTCGATGACGACGGGGAGTTCGCCGAGCGAGCCCGCGACGTGGTGGTGCGCTTGCAGCGAGGCGACGACAGCGTCCGCGCCATCTGGCAACGCTACATCGAAATCTCCATGTCGCATTGTCGGCAGGTGTATGAACTGCTCGGCGTCAGCTTGACCGGTGAGCACGTGCGGGGCGAGAGCGCCTACAACGACGATCTCGACGCTGTGGTGAAGGAACTGAACGAGGCGGGGCTGTTGAAGGAGGACAAAGGCGCGCTGTGCGTCTTTCTCGACGAGTTCCGGGGCCGCAACGGCAAGATCACGCCGGTGATCGTGCGCAAGTCCGACGGCGGCTATCTCTATCACTCCACCGACCTTGCCGCGGTTCGCTACCGCGTTCGAGAACTGGCCGCCGACCGCGTCCTCTATGTGGTGGACGCTCGCCAGACGCTGCACTTCCGCCAGCTCTTTGCCGTCTGCAGGAAGGCTGGCTACGACGGCGACGCCTCGCTCGAACATCACCCGTTCGGGGTGATGCAAGGGCCCGGCGGGCGCCCTTTCGCCACCCGCGACGGCAATGTCATGCGCCTGACAGACCTCTTGAACGAAGCCGTCGAACGGGCGCGGGGGGTGGTTGCGGCAAAGAGCCCGCACCTGACGGCGGATGAGCAGGCGCGTGTGGCAAGGGTGGTGGGCATCGGCGCTGTCAAATACGCGGACCTCTCCAAGAACCGCACCAGCGACTATGTGTTCGACTGGCAAGCCATGCTGTCCTTCGACGGCAACACGGCGCCCTATCTGCAATATGCCTATGCCCGCATCCAGAGCCTGTTCCGCCGCGGCGGCGTTGATCCTGAATCTCTGCTCGGCACGCCGAGGCCAGCCACGCCGGAGGAACACACTTTGGCGCTGACGCTGGTCCGCCTGCAGGAGACGTTGGAGCAAGTGGCCGCTCAAGCCATGCCGCATTTCCTCTGCGCCTGGCTCTACGACCTCGCCTCCGCCTTCATGCGCTTCTATGAAAACTGCCCGGTGCTGGAAGAGGGCCCGGCGCGCAATTCACGGCTGCTGCTGTGCCGACACACCGCAGACGGCATTCGCACAGGCCTCGGCTTGCTGGGCATCGAGACGGTGGAGCGCATGTGAGGATAGGACGCCTGGCCCGGATTGTTCATGAATGCGCGTAGCGAGGGCGACGAGACGCCGCTGTGGCTGGGCGTGCGGAGTGGAGGAACCCGAAGGCATGGCTGCGCACTATGTCGAGGGGGCCGGAGCGAACGTGTCCGCAGGACACGCGAATGCGTCCGTAGGACGCACGAGTACCTGCACAGCCACAGCGAGCGGATCGTCGTCCGCAGTAGGGCATTCATGAATAGTCCGGGCTAGCAGTCTGTCGGACTTGGGGCGCAGATTTTACAATGGCGTCTTCCGAGTCGATGGGGGTTGGGGCAGATGCCGAAGTTCCTGCAGCGGGACCGATCGCAGCCTTTTCTGCTGCCGCCGGACATGCGGGACTGGCTGCCGGCCGACGACCTGGCGCATTTTGTGCTGGAGGCGGTGGAGCGGGTTCCGATGGATTCGTTTCAGGTGAACGAGCGCGGCACGGGGTCGGCGCAGTGCCACCCGCGGACGATGCTGGCGCTGCTGGTGCACTGCTGCGCGAACGGGATCTTCGGCTCGCGCCGGATCGAGCGCGCGACCTGCCGGGACATCGGGGTTCGGCACGTGGCGGCGAACTGTCACCCGGACCACGACACGATCTGCACGTTTCGGCGCAACAACTTCGATGCGGTCTCGGCGGCGTTCCCGGAGGTGCTGCCGCTGGCGAAGGAACCGAAGCCGCTGCGTGTCGGGACGGCGAGCGTGGACGGCACGAAGGTGGACGCGAACGCGAACAGGTGCAACAGCGTCCGCCACGACCGCGCGTTGGAGTTGCGCGAGCGGTTGGGCGTTGAGATCAAGGGCTTGCTGGATCGGGCGGAACAGGCCGACGCGGCCGACGCGCCGGACCCGCAGGGTCTGCCGGAGGAGCTGTCGCGGCGGGAGACGCCGAAGGCGAAGCTGGACAAGGCCTGCGCGGAGCTGGAGCGTCGGGCGAAGTCGCGCGCGGACTCGGAGCGCGCGGAGTGCGAGCGCAAGGTGGAGGCGCGGGAGGAGCGAGAGGGCTCGCGCAAGGGGAGGCCGATCAAGGCGCCTGAAGAGGAGCCTCGGGACGAGGAGCGGATCAACCTGACGGACGCCGACAGTTCGCCGATGCGCAAGAGCGGGCACCATGAGTGCCGTCAGGCGTGCAACGCCCAGGCGGCGGTGGACGCGGACGGCAGTCAGCTGGTGCTGGGTTCGCGGGTGAGCGTGAGCGCGAGCGACCGCAACGAGCTGGTGGCGGACGTGGATTCGATGCCCGGCGCACTCGGTTCGCCGGATCGGGTGCTGGCGGACGGCGGCTGCGCGACGGGCAGCGAGGTTTCGGAGCTGGAAGGGCGCGGCGTGGAGGTGCTGGTGGCGACCGGGGCGGAAGGTCGACGGCGCCGGCACGACTTTCGGCCGGAGCCGCCGCCGAAGCCGGCGAAGGAGCCGCGGGCGGAGTGGATCAAGGCGATGCGGGAGAGGATGGAGCTGCCGGAGAACCGGGCGCACTGCCGCTTGCGCAAGCATGCGGTGGAGCCGGCGTTCGGGATCGTGAAGCAGGCGATGGGCTTTCGGCAGTTCCTGCTGCGAGGCGTCGAGAAGGTGGCGGGCGAGTGGACGTTGGTGACGCTGGCCTGCAGCTGCCGACGCCTGCACAACCTCATGTTGGCCTGACGGGGCCACAGGGACGGTGAACTCGGTGCGCTGGCGGCCACTGCAGGGGTCGAAAAGGGCCTCTGGACGCCATCGGCGGCCGATGGCGGGATGCGACTCCCGCTTCCGCCGCAACGACCCATCCGAACAGCCACAGGGGGCATCGTTCAAGCGGGCGCCAAGTCCCTTCCGCGCACGCCTGCCGCGCCCAAGTCCGACAGGCTGCTAGGGCAAGGACCACCCTCGGTTTCGGACAAGCGCTGTCAGCGGCGAACCCCGAGAGCCTGCAGCTCTCTTGGAAGGGGTAGGCACACCCCAGCCGTTCCGGCTACTTGCGCTCCTGAAGGAAGGCCAACCACCCCCCCAACACCCCTACGCCCGCACCGGCACCGAATACGACCGCAGGTACGCCACGAAGTCTTTCAACGCCTTGATGCCCGTGGCCTCCGCCTCCGCACACCACTTGCCGAACGCGTGCAGCAGTTCGTCCCCATTGCGGCGGCGCCAGAGCTCCGTCAGTTCCAGCCGCTTCTCGTAGATCGTCTTCAATACCGGGCTCGACTCGGTGATGGCGTCGATGTCGCGGCGGTCGCGGTCGCGGACGATCCGTTCGGCGCGGCAGAGCACGTTGCGGGCACGACGCACCATGCGTCGCGCCGCCGCGTCACCGCGGCCAAGCTCGACCTCCGCAAGCGGCTTCACCACCGTCTCGGCGTAGTGCGCCATGATGCGGAAGCGGTCGTTGACCACTGCCCACGCCGTGTCCATGTCGATGTGCGACTTGCCTTCCACGCGCTCGGCAACCGGCCCCGTGTAGAGTGGCTTGGCCAGACGAAGCAGGGTGAAGAGCTTGATGTAGAGCCAGCCCAGGTCGATCTCCCAGGGCTTGGCGGAGAAGCGCGCCGAATTGGGATAGGTGTGGTGGTTGTTGTGCAATTCCTCGCCGCCGATGAAGAACCCCCACGGGACGATGTTGCGCGCCGCATCCGGGCACTCGAAATTGCGGTAGCCGACGTAGTGGCCGACGCCGTTGATGACCCCGGCGCCGAAGAACGGAATCCACATCATCTGCACGGCCCAGATGACGATGCCGACAATGCCGAACAGGACCACGTCGATCAGCAGCATGAGCACGACGCCGGTGGTGCTGAAGCGGTCGAAGACGTTGCGCTCAAGCCAGTCGTCGGGCGTGCCCTTGCCGTACTTCGTCAGCGTCTCCGGGGTGATGGCAGCACGGTAATACTCGGTGCCCTTGAACAGGATTTCGCCGAGGCCGCTGATCTGTGGGCTGTGCGGGTCGTCGTCGGTCTCGCAGGTGGCGTGGTGCTTGCGGTGGATGGCCGTCCACTCCTTGGTGACCATCCCCGTGGTGAGCCACAGCCATGCCCGGAAGAAGACCTGCAAGGCCGGGTGCATATCCACCGCTCGATGCGCGGAACACCGGTGCAGATAGACCGTGACCGAGACGACTGTCACGTGCGTCATCGCCAAGGTAAAGAGGATGGCTGCCGGAATGGACAAGCCGATGGCACCGTACCACCAGTCGAGCATGTTCAACACCGATTCTCCCCTTGGTTGGCACGTTCGTCCGGAACGCCTTGCTTTGGCATGGGCGGTTTCGCCGGGCGACCGCCTGAATACAAGCCGCATTATCACGGGTGCAAGGCGAATTGCAAGGGAGCCGCACGGTTGGCCACGGTCGGCAGGCATGTTCAAAAGGGGAATTGTGTAGCAAAAGAAGCAACCGCCGCCGTTGGCGGCGACGTTCCAGCTTCCATCGCTGCGCCAGTTCCGCCCTCGTCGGCTCCCGATTCTTGCTTTTCGTCTCCGGTTCCCCGCCGTTCAAGACTGCCCGCATCACCTCGGCGAACTCGTCAACCGTGACGGGATCGCGTTCTATCGACTCGTCTAGCTTCGGCGGTTCACGCTTCATCTCGGAACCTCCCCTCCGATTCTGGTTGGCGAAGCTTCGGGGGGGGGCGCCGCTTCCCTCCCGCCCGCCTCCAGGCTGCCAGTTCGGCGCGTCATTGGACGGCCACCGGCGTAGCGGACTCACCGTTGTCGGCGATCAGGTCCTTGCAGCGGAGCCGCGTACCCGGCATCTGCCGCACAAGGGCTTCCATGCGGTCAAGCGTGTCAACCTCGCAGCTGCCCTCGTTCAGCCGGAACGTTGCTTCGCTGACGTGGCGGCCAAGGTGCCTCGGGCTGACGTGGTGCCAAGTGCCGTGGATGCTGCGCTTGAGTGCCGCCCACACTGCTTCGATTCCGTTCGTGTGGACGGCTCCCCTGACGCACTCCCCTGCGCCGTGGCGGATCACGTCGTGCTGGTACTGGTTGATGACGGTCGGGAGTGCGCCGCAGGCCGCAGCATCGTCGGTGCAGGACCGTCGCGCCCTGCGCTGCGTTGTCTTCGACAAACGGCGCCAGAGTGGCGGCGTTGGTGCGTTCCACCGGCTTCGCCTTGACCTTGCCGCCCCGCTCGCGGACGCCAGCGACGGGAGCCTTGCCGACTGCGCCGCGACCGGCGTTGGGCTTCTTGCTCGCGTGCTTGTTCGATTCCTTGCCGCCGATGTGGGTTTCGTCAACCTCGACCACGCTGGACAGCTTGAAGTCCCCCCTGCCGCAAGCCTCACGAACGCGGTGGAGCATATGCCACGCCGTCCGGTACTGCACGCCAAGTTCCTTCGACATCTGCATCGCGGACACGCCCTTATCTGGCGGTGAGTGCGGAGTGGATCGCGTGGATCCAGTGTTGCAGGTCGGCCTTGGTCGAGTGCATGCAGGTGCCGACCGTGACGGTGAAGAACCGGCGGCAGGGCTTGCACCAGTGGTTGCCATCGGGCTTCGACGGCGGCGCCTTGCGAATGTCCGTGGCGTCCAGGCTGCCGCAGCGCGGGCACGTCGGCTTGCTGTCCCATCGAACTTGCTCAAGCCACGTCCGGCAGGCCGCATCGTCGGGGAACATCCGGCAGAGCTGCGGGACGCTCATTGTCTTGGCAATGCCGCTTCCCGCTTGCGTTGTGCGCCTTGCCGTCCGCGTCGTACTCGGTTGCCGCCACTTCCCGTCTCCCGATCTCCAATGCTTCCCATTGTGTCCGCCGTGGAATCAGGCGTCCCACGACTTTCTGCTTCTTTTGCTACACAATTCCCATATCGTTTGCGTTTTCCTGCACCTGCCTGCACTCCGATTAGTTCACAAATATCGTCATTTATCAATAAGGTAATATATTTTGACCAGTGCAAGAAGGTGCCATCCAGTGTCATTCGACGCCAACGGATGCCGCCCTTTTTTGTGGGACTAGTTGTAAGCCAACTTCAACCATCGTATATACTGTGTTTCCATCCAGGGAGCCAGTTCCAGTCCCATGCCGAAGCTCTACGCCGCGACGATCTCCTCGAGAAGCGGCGCCAGGTCATGCAGGCGTGGTCCGACTTCGTCTGTCGGTCAGGCGACTGAGTGGCGGCAGGCGGTTGCAACGCGCCGCGTTGCAGGGGAGGATGCTTCCATGCGGATTCGGCACAAGGGGCTTCGGGCGCTGGCCGAACAGGATCGCACGAACCAGGTGCCGGGCGAACTCGCTACGCGCCTGAGGCGCATCCTGACCGCATTGGGCGAGGCGCGGCGTCCCGGCGACCTCGCCAACCGCCCCGGCTACCGCCTGCATCCGCTGAAGGGCGACATGGCCGGACTTTGGAGCGTCCGCGTGTCGGGCAACTGGCGCGTGGTGTTCCGGTTCGAGGACAGCGAGGCGGTGGACGTGGACCTGGTGGACTACCACTGAGACGAGGAAGGAGACGACGATGGCGATGCTGAACCCCTGCCACCCCGGGGAGACCCTGCGGGACGATCTGGAAGCGGCCGGGCTGACGGTGACGGAGACGGCGGCGCGGCTCGGCTGCACGCGGCAGGCCCTGTCGCGGCTGCTGAACGGCAAGGCGGGGATCTCGCCGGCCATGGCGATCGCGCTGGAGCGTCTGGGGTGGAGCAACGCGGCCTACTGGATGCGGTTGCAGGCGGCCTACGACCTGGCCCAGGAGCGGCGCCGGCAGGCGGCCTGAACGCGTGACCCGCCGACGATTTCAGGCGCGAACTGGCCAGCCTGTTCGAGGCGGCGGCGAACGTGGGGCGCGGCATGATCGTGATGCGCTCGGGCGACCTGCACCGGGCCGTGGGCGGCTACCCGGGGACGAACCACCGGATGTCGATGTGCTGCGGCGTGATGTACGCGGAGATGGTCGAAGGGGTCGACGAGCTTCTGTCAGCGCCGCCGAGCGGCCAGGGCGCGTCGGTGGCTATCGAGTACCGACGCGGTGAGCCTGGCGTGGTCGGCGCCGCAGGTGGGCGTCTATGTGATCGTGGCGGCGGACGGCGGACTGTTTCCGGCGGTGAAGGCGTTGCGGCGGCGCGAGAGGAAGGTCGTCGGGGTGTGGCCGGCTGGCGGCAGTCTGTAGTCCCGGAACAGCCGACGGATCGGCAGGAGGCGCAAGGACCGGAGGGCGCTGCGCCTCCGCCGGGAACGGGCGGCATCAGTACCGGTGGTGCAGCCTCCCGTTCATCAGCGACCAGCGCCATCCCTGTTCCGCGGGATCGGGATCTGGGAGCGGACCCCCAGTATGCCGCCGAGGGTTGAGGCGCCGGCCTCGCGTTCCAGGGCGATATCCCGCAATCGAGATTGCTCGCCTTGTGGGTGCGTTCCGGCTGGGCGGCGAACTCGTAGATGACCGCGGCGTCAATGGCGTCCTGGCGCTTCTGCGCACGCTCGATATCGCGGTCCTCGCGGCACCGCTGGCATAGGAAGTCTCCCGCCAGCCTCTTGCGGTACGCACGCGCAGCGCCTACATCCGCCTTCGGCGGCCAGGACTTTGCGGCACCGACGACATGACCGGGCGCGTCTGTCGAGGCACCGGCGGCAACTTTTGTACCACTCTCCGTTGGCCTTGCGGGCGCATGGCCGAGTACAGCGACGCTGGGCGCACCGTGGCGCCTTCTGGTGCATGACGGCGGGTGGAACGAAGCCCGGCGGCAGCTGTCCGCTCAACTGGGCGATGAGGGTATCGAGGTCCATGCTGATCTCCTGTTCAGGCTGAATTGCGGACGCGGGAGTGCGTCGGTGCCTGGACAGGCGGCACGCGCGCGCAGGCCGGTCACCTCGCGCCAGCGAGGTCGGAGCCCCGCGGAGAAACCCCTCCGGGGTTGACCGGCCGAGCCCGCGTGACACGCTTGCCGCACAAGACGGACGACCGAACGTGACGATGGCGGCGGCGTGGTGGACGGCTCCCGCACGCACGACGAGCGGATCGAGCGACGGCTTGTGCGGCCTCACCGCCCGGAGGCGGAAGCGCGAGGGGCCGTCACCCGCATGGGCCGAGACCGCCCTAGCCCGGATTATTCACGAAGGTTGGCAGTGGAGGTTCAAACGCGGTCGCAGGGAGGGACCTTCGTGGGAAGTGCGGTGCCTGGGAGCGAATCGGGGTGTTTCCCTGCTGGCCGATCGGCATTTTCGGCGCTCCTCGCCGGCATGGCCGGATTCGGGGCGAGCGCCGCCGCGGATCGGCGGATCCGTGGGCGAACCGGCGAAGCGGTCGGGTCGGGTCAGGTCGCGACCGCGCCGACCGAGCGCGCGATGCGGCGCCAGTCGTCGGCGAACGGGGTGCCCAGCGGCAGGTGGACGACGATGCGCCGAACCGACGTCTCGATCCAGGCGCCGGGCTTCGGCAGGCGCAGCCGCAAGGTGCCGACCTGGGCGCGCGCACAGCCCGTCCGCCGAGCCTTCAGGCGAAGTTCCTGCATCGGCACGCAGGCGGCCGCCGTCATCAGGACGCGGAACTGGCTGGCCAGGAAGCGCGTGCAGCTGGTGCGGTCGATCTCCAGGCCCTGCTCGAGTTCCTTCAACCGGTTCCCGGCATCGCCCCGGGCGCAGTGCACCGTTTCGTAGACGTGCTGGGGGGTCGTCTTGAGGTTGGTGACCACGAACCGCGGGTTGTCCTTCGATGGCCGGCCGAAATGGGAGGTCACCTCGGCCTTGACGACGATCCGGCGGTCACGGGGCCAGCTCCTGGCCCGGCAGGCGAACTCGCCATGGTGGCGGGCCGATGCGTGCCCGGCCTCGAAGTCGGATCGCACCTTCTCCATCGGCGGTTCGGCAAGGCGACCCGGCGCCGGGTTCTTCGCCATGCCCACCACGCACTCCAGTCGCTCCGCCTCGAAAAACGCGAACAGCTCGGCGCCGGAATGCCCCCCGTCCAGGCGGATCCGCAGCCGCGCCTTGGGAAACGCCCGCCGCAACCGGGGCAGCAGGCGCTTCAACACACCGATGCAGCCGTGCTTGGCGCCCGCCTTGCCGGAGCGCAGGACGCAGCAGAACAGGCACTGCTCCACCTCGTCGTCGAAGGTCAGGAACCCGCCCAGCGGCAGATAACAGGACGTGTCGTGGAAGCCGTCGAAGAACGTCAGCTGCTGGCCGCCATGGGTCGGATCGACCGTCGGGTCCAGATCGACCGTGATCCGCCGAACCCGCCTCCTGCGCCGTCTGTGGCGGGCAGTCACCGTCTCCGCCAACGCCTCGGACAGGCGCATCAGGTCCCCCCGCCGCACCGCGTTCTCGAACCGCGACAGCGTCGGCTGCGACGCCAGCGACGCGCCGGCGACCGGATCCCGTCCCGTCGGCAGCTTCATCGCCGGATCGCGCGCCAGCCGGGCGGCGTCGTTGCCGTCGGCGTGGCCGCAGGCGATGCCGAACAGGCGCTGCCGAAACAGCTCCCGAAGGGAATGGGCGACCTTCGACGGGTCGCGGTCGTCCGACAGGCACCCCGCCAGCGTCTCGCTCAACCGAAGCCGCTCGTCGCAGGCCTCGAGCAGAATCGCGCCCCCGTCCGAACTGGAATGTTCCTGGTCGAACTGGACCGTCACCCCCTTCTTCGACAGGCCCTCGAACAACACACGCTGTTTGGTGGCATGGTCACCCATGCAAAGGCCCTTCCCTGCGTCAACCGGTTGTCTGGCAACGCCATTTTCGCAGAGCCAAGGGCTTTTGTCCCATCCGCTCATGAACAATCATGAATAATCCAGGCTAGGAGCCTTCAGCCGGGGAAGCATCCCCGACCGCTGACGCGCAAGGAAGTACCGGCAATTCCCCCATCGCTGGGGGCGTACTTCCATGCAAGCCTGTCGGACTTCGGACGGCGCAAGCTGGCCGAATGCCGACAGGGTGACAGGACGGCCTGGGCTGGGGCAGGAAGCGTTGCCGAAAGGCAACGGTTCTTGTGGCGCTAGCGGACTCGGGTCGGCGAAGCCGACTAGGGCCCGGTCCGCCAGGACGCGCCCTCCCCCAATTCCGGCCTGGACGGCATGGTCTGGCGAATGCCCCGCCAACTCGGAATGGACCACCGAACCGGCAATCCACTTCTCGGCATACTGCGACGGGCCGCGGCGGCGGACCGCTCGCCTCGGGTCAGGGATCGGGCGGGCCGCGAGGTTGGCAAGATTGCCGCCGCGAGGCACATGTGATGCCGCTCACGCCGCCCCGCCCGTTCCCTGCCGGGAGCGTGTGACCGCCCCCGCCGGAGGACAACGAACAACAGCAACCCGGCGGATGAAATGCCCGGGGTTGCGTGGGCGCGCATCACGCACACGATGGCGAACGGAAGAACGGATCAGGTGGCGGCGGCCGGCCTCAGTGGGTAGAGTTCGGGCGGAAGGGCCCGGTGGCGTTCCGGCGTCAGGGAGTCACGGCTTCACGGCGCAGGGCGTCGCAGGCGGCGGCGCTGATCCGCGTATGAGAGGGTGTCGTTTTGTTGGCCAGCGTCATGAAAAACTACGAAAAATGCTGTATGAACATTTTGTTACGGATACCGAACGCTGCCATGAAATCAAGCACTCCGAGTCGCTTGCCCTCTCGGTCGCTTTCGTTCTCCGCGGGGATTCGGCATGAGTCAGCACGGCGCCACTGATCGCAGCGTCGCCTTCATCGGCGGCGGCAACATGGCGTTTGCGCTGGCGTCCGGCATCCTGCGCGCCGATCCGGGCCGATCCGTTGTCGTCAGCGATCCGGTGCCGGAGCAGCTTGCCCGCTTCGCCGACACGCCGATTGACACCACACTCGACAACATGGAAGCCGTGCAGGGGGCCTCCGTGACTGTGCTGGCCGTGAAGCCACAGGTGATGGAGGGCGTGGCGCGAGAACTGGCTGGCGCCTTGAACGCGCAGCAACTGGTGGTTTCCGTCGCCGCCGGGGTCACCGTATCAGCGCTGCGATCGTGGCTCGATTCGCGCGCCATCGTGCGCTGCATGCCGAACACGCCGGCGCTCGTGGGCAAGGGTGTCACGGGGCTGTATGCCGATTCGGGCGTGTCGGACGCGCAACGGGGCGAGGCGGAAGCGCTGCTGCGGGCGGTGGGAGATGCGATTTGGTTCGAGCATGAGGGCGAGCTCGATGCTGTCACTGCACTCTCCGGCAGTGGCCCGGCCTATTTCTTCGCCGTCATCGAGGCACTCATCGAAGGCGGCGTGGAATTGGGCCTCGAGCGGGACATCGCGCATAGACTGGTCACCGGCACCGCCATGGGTGCTGCCGCCATGGTGGGGCCGCAGGACGACCCCGGCGAGCTGCGGGTTCGCGTCACCTCGCCGGGCGGCACCACGGAACGGGCGCTGTCGGTGCTTGCATCCGGCGGCGTGGCCCATACTCTGCGCCAGGCCGTACACGGCGCGTGGCAGCGCTCGCGGGAACTGAGCGGTGTGGAGGCGGACAGGAACGAAGATGCCGCCGCAGAGGGCAACCGATAGGCGGGGCCCTGGGGGGGAGCGTCGCGGGCGGCGTGCTTCCATCGAAGATGAGGAACCAAGAAACATGACCGACACCCTGGTCTTCATCGTCAAGTTCGTCCTGCAGGCGGCGTCGCTGGTCTTTCTGCTCCGCTTCCTCTTGCAGGCGGTGCGCGCCGACGCCTACAACCCCATCACCGACGCCATCGTCAAGCTCTCTTGGCCCGTGCTTCGCTACCTGCGTTACGTGCTGCCGGCGTGGCGCAATCTCGACTTTGCGGCCTTCGGCACGGCGTGGGCCATCAACGCCCTCCTGCTGGTCATCATCGCCAGCCATCGCGAGCTGCCGTATTCGGCGCCGGTCGTGATCGGCGACACCCTGCGCGCCACCGTAAGCCTGGCCATCGGAGTGTTTCTGGTGGCCATCTTCGCCACCATCGTGATGAGTTGGATTGCCCCCGGCACGCGCTCGCCCGCCACCAGTCTCATCCACGATGTGGCAGAACCGCTCCTGGCCCCGGCGCGCAAGCTCATCCCGCCCATCGGCGGCACGCTGGACCTCTCGCCCATGCTTACGGTGTTGGTGCTGCTGGTGATTCAGGGGCCCGTGCTGTCGTCGGTGCTGCCGTATCAGATCTGGCAGTACGTGTGAGGTGCTCTGGAGGGAGGGAGAGCACTCGCTGTGGCTGGGCAAGTACTCGCGCGTCCTGCGGACGCGTTCGCTCCGGCCCCCTCGACATGGTGCGAGCCATGCCTTCGGGGTCCTCCGTTCCGTGCCTCCTGGCACGCGTGCGGGTCCACCCACAGCGGCGTCTCGTCGCCCTCGCTGCGTGCATTCATGAATAATCCGGGCTTAGATAGCCGAACAGAGGAACCAAGCCCATGGCCGACCCCCAACGCCCCTATTCCTCCATCGTCGTCGATGGTGTCGAGCAGGCACCGAGCCGCGCCATGCTCTATCCGGTGGGGTTCACCCGCGAGGACTTCACCAAACCGCAGGTGGGCATCGCCTCCACCTGGTCGATGGTGACGCCGTGCAACATGCACATCAACGAACTCGCCGACGCGGCGGCCATGGGCGCCGACGAGGCCGGGGCCAAGAGCGTCCTGTTCAACACCATCACCGTCTCCGACGGCATCTCCATGGGCACGCCCGGAATGCGCTATTCGCTGGTGTCGCGGGAGGTGATTGCCGACTCCATCGAGACCGTGGTGGGGGCTCAGGGTTTCGACGGCTTCGTCGCCATCGGCGGCTGCGACAAGAACATGCCGGCCTGCGCGATGGCGATGGCGCGGCTGGACCGGCCATCCGTCTTCGTCTATGGCGGCACCATCCAGACCGGCGAGGAGCGCCGCGACATCGTGTCGGTGTTCGAGGCGGTGGGTGGCCACGCCGCCGGCACCGTCAGTGACGAGCAGCTTCTGGCCGTGGAACAAACCGCCATTCCCGGCCCAGGCTCCTGCGCCGGCATGTACACGGCCAACACGATGGCATCGGCCATCGAGGCTCTCGGACTGTCCCTGCCGAACTCCTCGGCCCAAGAAGCCGTGAGTCGGAGCAAGCGCGAGGACGCCTATCGTGCCGGCGCGGCGGTAGCGGAGCTGGTGCGACGGGGCATCAAGCCTTCCGACATCCTGTCGATGGAGGCATTCGAGAACGCCATCACGGTGGTGACGGCCCTCGAAGGCTCCACCAACGCCGTGCTGCATCTGCTCGCCATCGCCCATGCCGCCGGCATCAACCTCACCCTCGACGACTTCACCCGCATCGGCGCCCGCACCCCCGTGCTGGCGGACATGCGCCCGGCCGGCAACTACGCCATGTCGGAACTCATCGAAATCGGCGGCATCCAGCCGCTGATGAAGACCCTGCTCGACGCCGGCCTTCTGCACGGCGACTGTCCCACGGTGACCGGCCGCACGATGACCGAGAATCTCGCCGACGTTGCTCCCTATCCGGAGGGCCAAAAGATCATCCGCCCCCTCGACAACCCCATCAAGCCAGACGGCCATCTCGTCATCCTGCGCGGCAACATGGCGCCCGAAGGCGCGGTGGCCAAGATCACCGGCAACGAGGGGCTCACGTTCACCGGCACGGCACGGGTCTTCCACGGCGAGGAAGCCGGCATGAAGGCCATCATGGACGGCATGGTGCAGAAGGGCGACGTGGTGATCATCCGCTACGAAGGCCCCCGCGGCGGCCCCGGAATGCGCGAAATGCTGAGCCCTACCGGCGCCATCATGGGCCGGGGCCTCGCCCGCGATGTGGCCCTTATCACCGACGGCCGCTTCTCCGGCGGCTCCCACGGCTTCGTCATCGGCCACGTCGCCCCAGAAGCCTATGACGGCGGCCCCATCGGCCTGGTGGAGGACGGCGACCGCATCACGGTCGATGCGGAGAAGCGCGAAATCAACCTGCACGTGAGCGACGAGGAAATCGCAACCCGCCGCGAGAATTGGCAACGCCCCGCCGACTACACGGAACGAGGCACCCTCGCCAAATACGCCCGCCTCGTCACCTCGGCTTCCGAAGGCGCGGTAACCGACAAGTTCTGATGGATCCCCTGGAGTGACAGGAAGTAGTGGCCCAGCTGGTCGTGCTGAATGTCTCCGCCCCAGAGTCCGTGGCGGCGAATGGTCCAGACAACACTCGAACCCCGAAATGCCAGCTCCCTGCGGCGTTTACTGCGCCAGGGCGCGCTGTTCCCACACTCCCCTTGTGGCCCGTTGTGGCCGTTGACGCTGAAGCACGGATGTCTGTGGATGATCCGCTCGCCTTGAAACTCGCCTTGAAAGTAGTGGACGCACCGCAACGGCAAATACCACTGTCAGCCGCTACGTTATCGTTTGCCGCGTACCCGGCCGGAGGAACCGTGGAACCACTGACCAAGGAGCAGAAGCGAGTGGCCTCTGGCCAACAAGATGATGGCTGCGGCCCTCAAATACGCCGGCTACGACTACCGCTTCGAATTCGGCGAAGGCGGCCACAGTGCGGCGCATGGGGGAGCGATCTTTGCGGAGTCGTTGCGGTGGCTAAGTGCATAGTGGTGACATTTAGCTCTCGTAGGCATCAAAACGCAGCCGAGCTGATGGCCACGAGGGCTATGCTCGTGCGCTTGGCTAATGGGCTAGGCTCGCAACGTAGCGAATGAAATCCCTGAAACCCCAAAGCCACGCCCGCTGGTCCTCCGTGTACCACGCCTGAATGGAATTCGGTACGACCAGCTGCAGGTCGGATTTGACCATTTGGTCTGTCTGGGGCTCGGTGATGCCGGGTTCCAAAGTGAGCAGGTGCTTGTATGGGATTTTGTTGGCCTCGGTAAGCACTTGGCGCCAGCGCTCTTTGCAGGTGGACTTGGCACCTAACATCGCGAGATGAGGGGCACCTGAAGCCGGGGCGGCGTCGTACGCCTCTTGGCTAGGGAACAGAAAATCCGGTTTGTGTCCGTGTTCGGTCTTGGCGTTGTGCTTGTGGTCGATATCGTGGGCTTCGAGGATTGCTTGGATGTGGTTTTCCAAGGAGAGGCCGCGACGTGACTTTCGGCGGTTCTGGACACTGAGGGAGAATTTCAGGAAACCGTCGACGTCAATGGCGTCCTCGCCGCCAAAGCCCTGCTCAAGGCGCCTAGCCACGGTGCGCCGCTCCAAGCGGTAGAACATCGCCTCCTCGTGATCTAGCCACGCGACCAGTGCCGCGTCTGGGTCGGCTCGCGCATGGACATCCGGGAGGGAGTCACGCGCCGCCCTCGAGAACACGCTCGTTTTGGGGAAGTCGGTCCCGAACCGCTCGATGATGCCATCCAGCGCATCCCCGTCCGCGTCCTCAAGTTCGATGCCGATCTCGCTGAGGACGAGGCGGGTGGCATAGTCAAGCGTCGGTCCGTCGCCTGGAATCTCTCGGGTGTCGAAGCGGTCGTCTGGTTCGACGCCGAAGAGCCAAGAAAGCTGTTGCTCGCTGGTGGAGTGTTCGGGCGCGACGATGAAGTACAGCTTCCCGTTCTTGTGCAATGTGAGGAACAGGGCGTCACCTGCGGTCATCACCTCGGTGACGGCATTGCGCGGGTAGTAAAGTCGCCATTCGGGAGAGCGAGTCGGCTGCCCCGCACGCGTGTCGTAGTGCGTGGCTGTTCCCTCGACCCATATCGGGTCGTCGTCCCGTCCCATCCAGACGTAAACCGCCTCGAACTTTCTGGGGCCGTTCTCGGGAAGGAAGCTACGTCGCATGGCCTTGGTGGTGCCAATCTCGTGCTGGTTGGAGCTCGTGGGCTCAGCATCAACCCGCGACAGGCGTTTTGCGCCAACGCCAACGAAATAGTCGCGGAGGGAGCCGTAATTCATAGCGAGCTCAGTACCTAGCTCACAAGCCGCGCCCATGCAAGTGCGCGTGGAATTCTACGACGTAGTTGGTCGCCATCCCTTCCTTGTTGGCTTGGCCACCAATGCACACGGGAAGACCCCTTCCGGTCAGGCGACTTGGCTCTGCCGCGGCCGGGTCGCCGCAAGGATCCACCGGGCAACATGCCGGGCAATCGCTTCGACGACCGGCACCACCACCGCATTTCCGAACTGCCGGTAGGCCTGCGTGTCGGAGACTGGAATTCGGTACGGCGGCACTCCCGATCGGTCGAACCCCATCAACCGTGCACATTCCCTAGGCGTCAAGCGACGAGGTCGATTGCCGGGTTGGCGAATGAGGATCTCCGAGCCATCCTTGTAGTAGCGAGCCGACAGCGTGCGAGCGACATCATCCGGGCCAAAAAGGCCATAGCCGAAACCGTTGCCCTTGCGCCGGTGCTTCTCGGCGTATGCCTGAAGATAGTTCCAAAGGTGCTCCGATAGCGTGTACCGGGGCAGCACCTTGGCGTGCGGTCCTTCCGTGTAGCCGGCTTCCGGTGTCTCTGAACCGTCTTCCGGATGCAGGATGTCGCTGAGTCGCGGCCCCGTCGCGGGGTCGGGGACGGGCATTTCGTCGAACGAGAAGCCGGCCGCTTCGTCACGAAAGCCGGCGATGAAAATGCGCTCCCGGTGTTGAGGCAGCCAGGAACGGGCATCGATGACGCGGGTGTGAACCGCGTAGCCAAGCTCGTCTTCTAGGGTGCTGCGGATGACGCGAAAAGTACGCCCGCGGTTGTGGTTCAGGAGGTTCTTGACGTTCTCGAGCAGGAAGAAAGCTGGACGGTGGTGGTCGATGATCCGGGCAACGTCGAAGAACAGCGTGCCTTGTGTCTCGCAGCGGAAACCGTGGGGTTGGTTCAGCGCGTTCTTCTTCGACACGCCGGCGATGGAAAACGGCTGGCACGGGAAACCGGCCAAGAGGACGTCATGCGCAGGAACATCCGCGGCGTGGATTTCCGTGATGTCGCCCGCGATGGGTGGAGAATCACCGAAGTTGGCCTCATACGTCTGCTGCGAAAAGCGATTCCACTCAGACGTGAAGACGCATTCGCCGCCGATCGAGTCGAATCCCTTGCGCAGGCCCCCAATGCCCGCGAAGAGGTCAATGTACATGAAGCTGCCATGCTTGGGCGGCGGCGTTTTTCCACGAGCGGGCGGAATTCGTAGGACAGCTTGTCTGCGCATCTTCTCTCCGCAAGTTCCTGTTTTCGCACCTTTGGGCCTTTAGCCCTGACACTCGCCGCACCGATGACGAATTTCGCTGCAAACCCTTCCTGCAGCCATGATCGTGACACAGAAGCACTGTGTTGTCATCCAGTATTTTGCACCCGGTCGATCCCCTTTCCGCAAGTGCGCGGAGTGACACGACGTTTGCGCTGTTTCGCTTCGGCTTGCACGGTGCCCTTGCCAACGGGAGTGCCTGGTTCGGCCAAGGGGGATGCCCTTGCGTTTCCTTCGCCTTGCGTCAGCGGGCGGCGAGGCGGCGCTTGAGTTGCTCGATCTCGCGTTCCTTCTGCGCGAGGAGGCGGTCTCTTTCCGCGAGAAGGTCGTCCTTCTGAACGAGGAGGTCGTCCTTCTCCTCGTTTGTGACGAGGAACTCGTCCGTGGCCGGATCGAAGAGGCGCAGACGGCCTTCGTCTAGGCAGAGGTGGAGGGCAAGGACCTTGGATTCGCCGCGGAGCGTCCCGTCGGGCTTGGCGACGAGAGGAATGGTTTCGTAGGCACCGGCCGCGTTCAGTCGCTGGCCCTTCAGGATCGCTGGCATGTATTCGCCCGTCGGGTCGTGCTGCCAGTACTCGGCCACGCCCAAGCGCTCGAAGAGCCGGCGCTTTTCCTCGTCCTTGCGGCGGGTGCCCTTCGAGGTCACCTCCAGCACGAAGTCGGCGAGCTTACCTTCCTCCCAGGTCTTCCAGACGCGACGGGGCGGCTCGCGGGGCGGGCCGAAGGCCACGAATATGTCTGGCGAGACCGAGACGTTGGGGGCACCCTCCACGTAGTACATCATCAGGTCACCGCCCACGAACGTGTCCTCCCGACCGCGGTAGCGGCTGGTGAGCATGTTCCCCACGTCGAAGATGACGCGCCGGTGGATGTCGGTCTCGGCCATCGGCTTACCGTCCGACTCCGGGTACTCGACCGGTGCCGGCCGGGGCGGCGCAGCAGGCCGGCGTAGTTTGCTGGCGCTGGGCTGGGACGGGGCAGTGGGCATGGCGTTCTCCTTGGGCACGGGGCCGGCCGGATGCAAGGACGTTAGCACAGGGACGCCCTTGCAGGCGCGTCGTCAGTTCGCTTCGCGAACTGCAGGTTCGGGATCGCCGGCGAAGATGGATTGGGTGGCTGGAGGCTCGCGGCATCGTGCGCGCTCGGGTAGGTTCGGCTACCCCACCGTGCCACGACATTCAAGCCGGGTATGTGGGACAGCGCCGCCGTGGCCTGTGCGAGATCGACGCTTTGTGTCTCCTCCGCCAGCGCTGCGCTATCGTTGCTGTTCCCAAATGTCTGGAGGGTTTGTGGCGTGCCAGCGATGCGTTGCAGTGCATCCACGATCTCAGGGCCATTGGCTGCGTCGGCATCGAGCCGGAGGGCGACATTGACCGAGCAGCAGAGGCACGACTTCGTGCGCGACGGCTTTCTGCATGTCCCCGGCGCCGTTCCACCGCGGCTCGTCGATCGGGCCAGGCGGGCGATCAATCACTCGATTGGCTTGGGGATGGATCGGGACGACATGGCTCGGTTCGGCGCACAGTCTTTCTGCACCGAGTTGCGGGATGATCCGCGCCTGGTGCGGCTGGCGACGGCACCGGCGGTTTGGGCATATGTTCGGGCGCTCGTTGGGGAGCGGCGGGTGGTGAAGCCGGCTGGATGCCAGATTGCGTTGCGGTTTCCGCGTCCGGAAGGGACGCCGCGGCGGCTCGTTGGGCCGCATCTCGATGGCTACCACACGCCGGAGAACGGCGTGCCGGACGATGGGGTGGTGCGGAACTTCACCTTGCTGCTTGGCGTGACGCTGAGCGACGTCTCGGCACCGTTCAGCGGCAACTTCACCGTTTGGCCGGGCACGCATCGGCGTATGGAGCGCTACTTTCGGAAGCACGGCGTGAATTCGTTGAACGGAGGCTCGGTGGGCGAGTTGGGCCTGCGGCTGCCGAAGCCGGTGCCCGTGGTTGGCAAGGCCGGCGACATTGTGCTGGCGCACTATCAGGTGGCGCACACGGCATCGCCCAATCTCTCGGGCGACATCCGCTACATGTGCTTCTTCCGGCTGTCGGTCCGCGGTTTGGACGAGCATCGTGTGGAGTCGATGCTGGACATCTGGCGCGACTGGCCGGCGCTGCGGGAACTGCTGTGACGGCGCCTGCAACGCCGTTGCCGCGGAGTTGACATTGCAGGAGCAAGGTAGGACGGTTTCGCCATGAGCATTCCCGTCGCAGCCTTGGTCGGTGCCGCTGGCGCGCGCCCGTTCGACGTGGCGAATGCATCGGCGCAATGCCAGCCCAATGCCCCTTAGCCTTCCCATCGGCATCCAGACCTTCCGCACGATCCGGGAGGAGGGCTACTACTACGTTGACAAGACGCCCCACATTCGGCGGCTCGTGGAGGGGGGAACGCACTACTTCCTATCCCGCCCGCGCCGATTCGGCAAGAGCCTGCTGGTGGATACCCTCAAGGAGCTGTTCGAGGGCAACGAGGCGCTGTTCGAGGAACTGGCGATTCACGGACATTGGGACTGGTCGGTCAAATGTCCCGTTGTGCGGCTGAGTTTCGGTGGCGGCGACTACGGGAGCCGGGCGTCTTTGCGGGAGGATGTCGCCGCCCAATTGGCCGATGCGGAGGTTCGCCTTGGCGTGTCCGGCGTCCACGAGGCGCCGATGTCCCGCTTTCGACGGCTGCTCGAAGGCCTGCATCTCAGCTACGGCGAGCGCGTCGTCGTGTTGGTGGATGAATACGACAAGCCGATTCTGGACGTGCTGGATCGCCCCGAGCTGGCGCGGGCGAACCGCGACTTCCTGCGCGGCCTCTATGGCGTCATCAAGGACAGTGACGCGCATGTGCGGTTCGCGTTCGTCACGGGGGTTAGCAAGTTCTCAAAGGCAAGCCTGTTCTCTGGGCTGAACAATCTGCTGGACATCACCCTCCATCCTGCCCACGCGACCATCTGCGGCTACGCCGACGAGGACTTGGACGGCGTGTTCGCGCCGGAACTCGCGGGTCTGGACCGGGCAAGAATCCGCGAGTGGTACAACGGCTATTCGTGGCGGGGCGAATCAAGGGTGCACAACCCCTTCGGCATCCTTCTCCTGTTCGAGCATCGGGAATTCAAGGCGCACTGGTTCGAGACGGCCTCGCCAAGCTTCCTGATCGACACGCTCATCGAACGACGGGTGGGCGCGGCTGCGATCGAGTCGATGGCGGGCTCCGAAGACGCGCTGTCGAAGTTCGACGTGGGCGACATCGGCACCGAGGCGCTGCTGTTCCAGACGGGCTATCTGACGATTGCCGACGAAACCGACGTGGGCGGCCGCACCCTGTATCGCCTGGCATACCCGAATCGCGAGGTGAAGCAGAGCCTGAACGAGCGGCTGATGCATGCGCTGGGCACGGACCGGGACGCGCAAATGGAGCGCGATGCCGAGTTGCTGGCGCTGTTGTCGAGCGGTGACTTCACCGGGATGGAGGCGCTGTTCCGGTCGTTCTTGGCGGGCATTCCCTACGAGTGGCACATGAACAACGACATCGCCCGCTACGAGGGCTACTACGCGAGCCTTTTCTACGCGTGGTTTGCGGCGCTTGAGGTCGAGACCACCGCAGAGGACAGTTCCAGCGGCGGCCGGCTCGATCTCGCGGTGCGCCACGCCGGGCAGGTGTTCCTGTTCGAGTTCAAGGTGGTGGAACGAAAGCCCGCGGGGAGTGCCATCGCTCAAATCAGGGAGCGCGGCTATGCAGAGAAATACCGTGCCGGCGGCGAATCCATTCACCTCATCGGCGTGGAGGTGGGCCGGCAGGCGCGCAACCTCGTTGCGTTCGAGCATGCACAGGGCTAGCGCGCCCTGACGGGCGCGTCGGCAGTTCGCTTCGCGAACTGCTTGGCCTTCGGGCTCGCATTCGCTCGCGCCTTCGGCTAGGAGCCTTCAGCCGGGGAAGCATCCCCGACCGCTGACGCGCAGGGAAGTGCCGGCAGTTCCCCCATCGCCGGGGGCGTGCTTCCATGGGAGCCTTCAGCCGGGGAAGCATCCCCGACCGCTGACGCGCAGGGAAGTGCCGGCAGTTCCCCCATCGCCGGGGGCGTGCTTCCATGGGAGCCTTCAGCCGGGGAAGCATCCCCGACCGCTGACGCGCAGGGAAGTGCCGGCAATTCCCCCATCGCCGGGGGCGTACTTCCATGCAAGCCGGTGCTGGGCTCGGCGGGAACGTAGGCCCCTCCTGTCACTCCCCCCCTTGGGGGAGTCGAGGAAACCGTCCTCGTCTCCTTCTGAGGGGCGCCGATAGGTTTCGTGCAGAGGTTCCAAGCAAGCTCCCCCGAGTGGGGAGAGCTGCCGGACCGCGCTCGGGGCAATTGGCTCAGGCCGGGAGGACGCCCAGGGCGTAGTAGGAATCGACCGTGGCGCGCAGGGTGTCGTTGATGGGGTAGGTTTTGAGGCCCAGTTCCTCCTTGGCGAGCAGGCAGTAGGAGCGTGGGGATTCATAGGTGTGCTCGGCCGGGGCATCGCCGTCCATCTCTTCGCCGCCGATGTCCGCCACGTGGGGATGGAGTTCCCTGAGGCGGGCCTGCATCTGCCAAGTGTAGAGCTCGCCGGAGCGGTCGCTGGCGGAGAGGATGTAGCGGGAGCCGTTCCTTGCCACGGTGCTCTCGGCGCAGAGGCGGTGGGCGCGGGCGGTGTCGCGCACGTCCACGTTGTTCCACAGCATTCGGCCGCCGCGGGATTTCTTGTAGGGCTTGCCGGCCATCATGTAGCGAATGCAGTTCTGCCAACTCCAGCCTTGGTCGTGGTTGGCGCACATGAGCGGGCCGATGACGTGCAGCGGCAGGATGGCCATGGCGTCGAAGGAGCCGTCCTCTTCCGCCACCGCATACATCATGCGCTCCGCATTGGCCTTGGCCATGGCATAGGCGATGTCGCGGTTCTTGGGGATCTGCTCTTCGCTCCAGCGGCCGCGATAGCCCTCGATGTTGTCGCCACACCAGTCCTTCTCGGTGAAGACGTAGCCTTCCGGGCGAGGATGGCCCACGGCGGCGAAGGAGCTGGTGAAGACGAAGCGCTTCATGCCGCCTTTGTGGGCGGATTCGAGCACATGCTCGACCTCCGTGAAGCAGCCGTCATAGACCTCTTGTGGCGTTTCGCGGTTGTAGCCGACCGCGGCCCCGGCGTGGATCACGGCTGCGCAGCCGTCGAAGGCGGCGTCGTAGCTGCCGCGCTCGAAGAGATCGCCGGCGTGCAGTTCGACCTTGCCGCGCAGGCCCTCTTCGTTGAGGGCGATCAGGTGGTCCACTTTGGCGGCGTTGGCGGGGTCGCGCACACAGGCGCGCACGGTGTAGCCCTGTTCAGCGCAGTCGCGGACGATCCAGGAGCCGATGTAGCCGCTGGCGCCGGTAACGGCGAGGGGGCCGTCGGCGGGGGAGACGGCGTGGGTGGAGGTGGAGTTGGTCATTTTGGTTGGGCTTCCTTTGCTCTGGGGGTGGGCGGATAGCTTAAGTGTGGCTCGTGGGGGAGGGGTGCGGGCGGCGCCCGTCCCCTCCGAGAAGCCTGGCGGTCCCGTCAGGGCACCCCTCGACCTCCGCCCAAAAAAGGGGAGTGACAGGACAAGGCCGAGGCACCGGCGAGCTTGCCTTTAGCCCATGACCTGGCGCCAGGTGGGGAGGTCCTTCACGGCCAGGTAGGCGTTGTATTGCTTGGCTTGGCCCATGGTGGCGTTGGGGACGGCGCTGTAGTTGTGGCCGGGCAGCAGCAGCGTGTCGTCTGGCAGCGCCTTGAGCTTTTGCAGGCTGTGATACATCTGCTCGGAGTCGGAACCGGGCAGGTCCACGCGGCCGCAGCCGTCGATGAACAGGGTGTCGCCGGAGACGAGAGTGTTGCGGATTCGGAAGCACTGCGAGCCGGGGGTGTGACCCGGCGTGTGCAGGAACTCGACCTCCATCTCGCCGATGGCGAGGCGGTTGCCGGAATCGACCCGGGTGAGGTCGGTGTCGGAAACGCCGGTGACCTTCTTCACCCCATCCGCTTCGGCGCGGTGGGCGTAGATATTCACCGGGCGCTTTTCGAGCAGTTCGACAACGCCAGCGATGTTGCGCCCGCCCATGCCGCCACCGATGTGATCGGGGTGGTAGTGCGTCGCGAGGACCGCCGTGAGCGTGTAGTCCTGCTCGTCGATGTGGGCGAGAAGCCCGTCGATGTCCCAAGCGGGGTCCACCACTGCCACCTCCCGCGTCGAGCGCCAACCAACAAGGTAGGTGAAGTTGGCCATGGGGCCAATCTGAATCTGCTCGACGATGAGTTCGTTCTCGGCCATCCGGCTCGCACCGCTTGCGGGACAGCCGGCTACCTTATCACTACTCTCCGAACGGACGGAGCATCCTGTGCGCCAGGGGTGCACGTCAGATTTGTTGAGTTTGCAGTGGTCTCTTGGGATGGCGCACGGTTCTGTATCATTTGTCGTGATACAGTTTTTGCGGGAGACCCTCATGACCCATGGCGAAGACATCGACCGGCTGCGGCGCGTTCGGGACCAACTGCGCGACGAACTGGGGGCGATCGGCGATTTCCGTCCGGGCACGCTGGTCGAGTTCTCGCGCAAGTGCGGCAAGCCGACCTGTCACTGCGCCCGTCGCGACGACCCCGGCCACCGTGGCTGGGCGCTGTCGCGCAGCGTGGACGGCAAACGGGTGAATCGCGGGATACCCGAGGACGGGATCGACACCGCGCGCGCGCAGATCGCCGAACACGCGCGTTTCAAGGAGCTGTCGCGGCGGCTGGTGGAGGCGAGCGAGGAGCTGTGCCGGGCGCGGCTCAAGGCGGGTCGGGACGCAGGGCGGGGCCCTCAAAAAGGGGGCTCCGCGGTTCGCTGACGGACGCCTTCGCGGCGGACGTCGCGGCCGAGGTCGACGCGCTGTTCGGCGACGGCGCGGCGACCGGGATCGACCTCGAGACGCTGGAGACGGCGGTGCGGCGGCGGACGCTGGAGCTGGCGGCGCGGCTGGTGGAGCGGCGGCTGAACGCCGACCACGGCGACCGCTCGGGGTCGTGGCTGCCGTGCGACGGCTGCGGCGGCCGCGCGGCGTACGCGGGCCGGCGGGGCAAGGAGGTGACCACCGTGCTCGGTGCGCTGCACCTCGAGCGGGCGTACTGCCACTGCGCGCACTGCGGTGCGGGCTTCCACCCGCGCGACCGCGCCCTCGGCATCGAGGGCGCGTCGCTGTCGCCCGGCGTGGTGCGGATGACCGGCCTGGCGGCGGCGCGGGCGAGCTTTGCGGAGACCGGTGCGCTGCTCCACGACCTGGCGGGGGTGAACGTCGACGCCAAGCAGGCGGAGCGCACCGCGGAGGCGCTCGGCCGCGAGATCGCGGCCGACGAGCGCGACGTGGTCGAGCCCGAGCCGGGCCGGGCGCCGACGATGTATCTGGGCATGGACGGCACCGGCGTGCCGGTGCGCCGGGCGGAACTCGCGGACCGCGCCGGCAAGCAGGCCGACGGCTCGGCGCGCACCCGGGAAGTGAAGCTGGTCGCGGTCTGGACGGCCGCGGCGGACGCCGCCGGCCGCGAACTCCCCGAGCGCGAGCCCGGCTCGGTCAGCCACTCCGCCGCCGTCGAGAGCGCCGCGACCCGGGACGACGACGTCGACCTGTCGCCGTTCGCCCTGCGCGTCGACCGCGAGGCCCGCCGGCGCGGCTTCGACCGCGCCCGTCGCCGGGTGGTGCTCGGCGACGGCGCGCCGTGGATCTGGAACGTCGCCGACGAGCTGTTCCCCGGCGCCGTCCAAATCGTCGACCTGTTCCACGCCAAGCAGCACCTGTGGGACGTCGCCAAGGCGGTCTACGGGCCCGGCACCGACATGGCCGGGCGCTGGGCGAAGCGACGTCGCGACGAACTCGACGACGGCCGCATCGGCGCGCTGCTGCGCGCGCTGCGCCGCCACGAACGCCTCGACGAGGCGCGGCGATGCATCGAATACATCCGCCGCAACCGACACCGCATGCGCTATCCGGCGTTCCGCGCCATGGGCCTCTGCGTCGGCTCCGGCGTCGTCGAGGCAGGCTGCAAGCACGTCGTCGCAACCCGCTTCAAACGCCCCGGAATGCACTGGTCCGTGCCCGGCTTCGACGCCATGGCCGCCTTGCGATGCTGCGTCCTCAACCACCGCCTCGACCACTTCTGGAACCGGCGAAAGGCTCGGAACGCAGCCTAATCAACAAATCTGTCGTACACCCGTGCGCCAGGCGGCGCCACCCTCTGGAGGGGGGCGATCTGCCGACGCGCCCTTCGGGCGCGCCCATACGGGCGCAGGGTCGGGCCGCTTTGCGGGAAGGGCGAGATGCCCTCCCCGCGAGCATGAACTCACGCCGTTTCGCGGGCGACCAGGACTTCCGTGGGCTCCAAGGCCGTCAACGCCGCCGAAACGGGCGTGAGGAAGGCCTGGCGCGGCTCGAAGGTGATTTCCGATGCGCGGACTCGGCCCGCCGTCACCCAACCCACGCACCATGCCGGCAAGGGCAACGTCGCCCCTTTGGCAAGGAGGTGGCGGGTTACGTCAAACGTGCGGGCCGTTGCCAGGGTCTGACGAGGTTCTGTGCTAGCGGCGCGGGGCGGCCCCTGGGGCGCGAGGCGCATGGTCGCGGTGGCGGCGGCGGAGTCCCAGTGGTTCTGGGTGCGCACGGGCTGGCTTGCGGCGAGGATGAGACGCTCGTACACGGGGGTCTGGAACTCGATCACCTCCACGCCTTGGCGGAGGGAGTGCGGCACACCGGGCTTCACCTCGATGCTGTCGCCGGAAGCCAGGTGGTGGCGGACCATGAAGGCATCGAGCGCAGCGGAGGGTGCCTCGCCGCGTTCCGCCGCCAACGCCGCATCGAGCATGGCGCAGCGCAGGCCGTCGTCTCCGAGCTTGGTTCGCGCCCCCGCGTCCACGCCACAGAGCACTTCGCCACGCCCGTCGGGCCACACCAATGGGTCCACGCGGTCCACCACATAGACCTCGTGCTTGCTGGTGTGTACCTCCAGATACAAGTGGCCGGTGCTGGGAACGAGCCGCTTCAGCAGCAGCGGAGGCTTGCTGCGACCGTGTCGAACCAGAAAGGTGGAGAGCAGTTCCGCCGTAGCTCCGTACCGTGCGCGACTCTCGCCGCGGCGCTCGATGCCGCTGTACCATGTCTCCGTGCCCCACGGCTTGGCAACTGTCACCGGATCGAGGGCGACGGGACCTTGCACCCAGTCCGGCGGCGCGGCGGCGGGGCCCGCTGGGACAGCATCTGTCATGGTGCGTGGCGGCTCGTCCGGCTCGTGCATTGCAAAGGAGCGATTCGTCGATGTTCTACACCATGCTAGCGAGTCCGGTGGGCGAACTGCTGCTCGCCGGCGATGACGACGCGTTGCACTTGATCGGTTTCCCCTCCGGTCGCGGCGCCGCTAGGCCAGATGACCATTGGGAACAGAGCCCTGCGCCCTTCGCGGAAGCGGCACGGCAACTCGACGACTACTTCGCGGGCAGGCGCCACACCTTTGATCTTCCCTTGGCACCCACCGGAACGCCCTTCCAGCGCGACGTGCTGGCAGCACTGCAACAGATCCCCTACGGCGAAACCCGAAGCTATGCCGACTTGGCACGCGCCGTCGGACGCCCAAAAGCCACCCGCGCCGTGGGTGCCGCCAACGGCCGCAATCCACTGCCCATAGTCATCCCCTGCCACCGCGCCATCGGCAGCGATGGCTCCCTGACAGGCTTCGGCGGCGGGCTGGCGACAAAGCGCTTCTTGCTGGACCTGGAGCGACGCCACGCGGCAGCGGGCGCAAGCGAACCGGCGCGCGTTGGGACTCTGCCGTAGTAGGCACTCAAGAATCATGCGTTGCAACCAGAGCAATCCTTAAGCCCCATCACCGCTCCCCTTCCGTAGATGCCGCCGACCGTTCCCGATCGTTGCGGCGTTGCATGGGGCGGGTCAGGGCGCGACGAAATTCGTCGCGTTCGTCTGAAGTTAGCTCTGCGGCGACACGCACGAAGAGGCCGTGGTTGCGTGCCTGCGCTTCATCCATGCCCTGGCGGAAGGCAGCGAAGGCCGCCGCGAGGGCTTGCGGGTCGAACGGCTCTGCCGCCAGCGCTTCATGGATGGCGCGTTGGTGTCGTCTCATGCCACGCATGGAGCGGCCCAGTGAGCGGCGGATGTCCCGGGATTCTTCATCCGCGAACAGGGCATTGCGGCGTTCTTCGGGGAGAAAGCGCAGCACGCGGGCAAGGCCGAACGACGCATCCAAGCGCGCTCGGCTCCAGGGCGGCGGGTCGCTTGCAGCGCCGATGAAGAAACCCACAAGCACGAGGTTCAGCGCCAGCGACACCGCCAACCCCGCCACCAGCCACTTACCCCGCATCGCTAATCCTCCGCAAGATCAAACACCTGTACCTCGGAAAACGCCAACAGGGTGACGGCGTCTTCGAGGTCTCCGGTTCCCTCCTGCTGTGCATTGCCGAGCGCGAATCCCACCACCAAGGGTGCAAGGGCGAAGCTCACGGGACGCCAGAAGCTGGCGCCGAACCAGTCCAGGACGACTTCGGCGAAGTCTCGCGGCAGGGCGTCGAGCACGCGATGGGGCAGACGCGACGGCATGGGCGGCGTGGGCAAGGCGTCCAAGGCGGCGTCGAGCGCCTTCGCCTCGGCGTGCAGCCGCTGCGCTTCGGCATCCGCCTCCACCAGCGCCAGTGCCTGCGCACGCTTCGCTTCGGGCCAGCGTTCGGGATCGCCGCCGTGGCGATCAAGCAGGTCCGCGAGCGCTTCTTTCGTGACGTTCGCCGGTGAGTCACTGTCGTTCATTGCTGTGCCTCCCGATAGGGCGCGAGGGTCTTGCGCAGGCTGCGGCGTGCCCGCGCCAGCAGGGATTCGAGCGCATCCACCGAAACATCGAGCATCTGCGCTGCCTCGCGATTGCTCCATCCCTGATGGTGGCACAGCACGAGTGCGGTCCTTTGCCGTTCCGGCAGCGCTCGCAGCGCAGCTTCAAGCGCACGTCGCACTCGGCCGGCGTCGTTCGACGGAGAATCTCCGGCAAGCTCGTCCACGTCCACCTCCGCATCCGCCGTCGCGCCTTGCCTGGTTCGCCAAGCGTCGATGCAAAGGTTGCGGGCGATGCGATAGGCCCAAGTGGTGAACCTCACGCGCCCTGCCTCCCACGTTCCGGCTCGGCTCCACACTCGCAGGAAGGTCTCCTGGGTGAGATCTTCCGCGTCCGAGGCGTTGCCGGTGAAGCGGAACACGAACGCATGGATGGCCGTGCCGTGGCGGCCGAGGAGAACCGAGAAGGCTTCCCGGTCCTTGCGCTGCACGCGGGCCATCAGCTCCTCGTCCGTCACTGCGCTAGCGCGCCCTTGCGGGCGCGTCGGCAGTTCGCTTCGCGAACTGCTTGGCCTTCGGGCTCGCTTCCGCTCGCGCCTTCGGCCAGGGGCCTGCGCCGTTCTATGGCGCAGGCCCCTGGCGCCGCTTCGCGGCGCTTAAGGCAGTTTTCGCTGGCGCGAAAACTGCGAAGGGAAGTCGCCGTTCCCCGACTCGACAACCTTCTACGGCGCTGGCTCCTGGCCGAAGTGGTGAGCGGAAGCGAGCCCGAAGGCCAGCAAGTTGCGCAGCTACTGCCGATGCGCCCTTGCGGGCGCGCTGGCGAGTGCGTCGGCAGCCTTCCACTCGCTCATCCTTCTTCTGCTGGCTTCTGCTAGCCCCCCTCGTCACCGCCCCAACGGTGGCCACGCATCTCCTGCCGCGTCACCATGCCGTCTTCGTTGGCGTCGAGCGATTCGAGCCGTGCCACGCGGGCGCCAAGCTCGGCCGGTGCCAGCACGCCGTTTTCGTCGTCGTCGAGCCGTTCGAACATGCGCTGCATGGCCACCCGCGCGCGCGCTTCGCGGAGGCCATCGTATTCCTCCTTCGACAGGGCGCCGTCGCCATCGCCGTCGGCCTGTTCGAACACGGCCTCTTCCGTCGCGGCGATCCATGCCGGGGCCACGGCGTCCTTGCCGGAGGCCGGCCATGGCGCGCTCGGGCGCAGCCGCCATGAACTCGTCCAGGGTGACGTCGCCGTCTTCGTTCGCGTCCGCGTTGGCGAAGCGCTCGGCGGCACGTTCCTTCGCATCGGCGATGTCGATGGGAAAGCGCTCGCCGCGGTTTTGCGCGTCGGCAGTAACGGCGGCCGCCGTGATGGTGACCGCCACCGTGACGGCGACCAAGAGGTAGCGCCGGTTGCGGGCAGGTTGGGGAAGTTGGGTGGCCATCGATCCTTCTCTCCAAGGGTGTGCATGCCCGGTCATACGCCGCCCGTGACAAAACCCGTCGCGTCGTCGAAGAGGCCGCGATCGGTGACGTAGCCGGTCACCAGTTCCGCCGGCGTCACGTCGAACGCCGGGTTGCGGGCTCGCACGCCGGCGGGAGCGGGAATCGATCCCGTCACCTCCTCGGCATTGCGTTCTTCGATGGCAACGTCTGCGCCGGTGGGCGTGCCGGCGTCGAAAGTGGAGGCAGGGCAGGCGACATAGAACGGCACCTCGTGCCAGCGGGCGGCGATGGCGAGGGCGCGGGTGCCGATCTTTGTTCACCACGTCGCCATTGGCGGTCACCCGGTCGGTGCCGACGATCACGAAGTCCACGCGATTTTGGCCCATCAGATGCGCCGCCGCGCCGTCGCAGATGAGCGTGCAGTCGATGCCGGCGGCGCCGAGTTCCCAGGCGGTGAGGCGGGCGCCTTGGAGCACGGGCCGGGTCTCGTCCACGAAGACGTGGAACGGCACGCCGCCCTCGTGGGCGAGATACATCGGTGCCGTGGCGGTGCCGAGTTCGGAGACGGCCAGTGCCCCAGCGTTGCAATGCGTGAGGACGTTGGCGCCGGGGGTGACGAGCGAGAGACCGTGCCGGCCAATGGCGCGGCACATCGCCGCATCCTCGGCGTGAATGGCTTGGGCTTCCTGCACGAGGTCCTGGCCGTTGGCGGCGGCTTCGAGCATCCGGCGCACGGCCCATGCCAGGTTGACCGCGGTTGGACGGGCTGCGAGCAAGGTCTCGGCGGCGGCATCGAGGGCCTCGCCCTTGCGCCAGGCCAGGGCCATGCCATACGCCGAGGCGATGCCGATGGCGGGAGCGCCACGCACGACGAGGTCGCGGATGGCCACCGCCACCTCTTCGGCGCTGTGCAGCTCAAGCTCGGCGGTCACGCCCGGCAGGCGGCGCTGATCGAGCAACCAGAGGTGGCCGCCGTGCCACCGAACGGACTTGGGAAGGAGCATCGTCTCAGCGTCTCCTGACAGACCTCGGAGCCTTCAGCCGGGGAAGCATCCCCGACCGCTGACGCGTAAGGAAGTACCGGCAATTCCCCCATCGCTGGGGGCGTACTTCCATGCAAGAGAGAGCATTCTGCCCTGCCTGGCAGCCTGTCGGACTTCGGACGGCGCAGGCTGGCCGAATGCCGACAGGGTGACAGGACGGCCTGGGCTGGGGCAGGAAGCGTTGCCGAAAGGCAACGGTTCTTGTGGCGCTGGCGCCGCCAGGCAGTTTTCGCTGGCGCGAAAACTGCGAAGGGAAGTACCCCACCGTTCCCCGACTCGACACCCTTCTACGGCGCTTGGGTACATGTTGCAAATTAAACGGCCATCTTGCGATGGCCATGCTCTACTTGGCCGATGCGGCGCAATCACGCACTCGAAGCGACGGTCGTCGAGAAGTGCGCGGTCGAGCCGGTTCTCGACAAGCGCGGTCAGCGGATCTGGGCGGCCACGGAGTCGCGCTCCATCGGGTGGCGGCGAGGCGTTCTACCCAGCGGTCTCCCGTGCCATTGCCACCTCCGGCAGTTCCTCCCCTTCCGCTCGCGCCACGAGGGCGGTGACGGTCAGGTCTCCGGTGACGTTCACTGCGGTGCGGCACATGTCGAGGATTCGGTCCACCGCCAGCACGAGGCCGATGGCTTCCACGGGCAGGCCCACCACGGGCAGGATCAGGACGATGGCCACGAGGCTTGCGGCAGGGATGCCGGCCACGCCGATGGACGTGAGCAAGGCCAGCAGCAGAACCAGGAGTTGCTGGCCGATGGTGAGGTCGATGCCCATCACCTGAGCGACGAAGATCACGACGACGCATTCATACAGCGCCGTGCCGTCCATGTTGACGGTGGCGCCCAGGGGCAGCACGAAACCCGTCACTCGGCGCGGCACGCCGGCGTCGGCAGCGCTGTTCAAGGTCACCGGCAGCGTCGCCGACGAGGATGCGGTGGATAAGGCCGTGAGTTGGGCGGGCAGGAGCTTGCGGTAGTACGCCACCGGATTGACCTTGCCGACGAAGCGCAGCAGCAGCGGCAGCCAGCCGAAGAAGTGGATCGTCAGTGCCAACAGCACGGTGATGAAGAAGACGCCGAGCGCCGCCAAGGGCGCAAAGCCGGAAACGATGAAGGTCTCCCCCACCAAGGCGAACACGCCCAGCGGCGCGAAGCGCATGATCCACATGGTGATCATGATGGTGACTTCCTGCACGCCCTCCCAGAAGCTCTGCAAGGTCTCCCGCGCCTTGCCGGTGAGCCGGGACATGAAGTAGCCGAACACGGCGCCGACGAAGATGAGCGCCAGCAACTGGGTTTCCGCCGCCGCCTGGACGATGTTGGGCGGGACGGCGCGGGAGATGATGCCCACCAGATCGCCGAAGCCGCGTCCCTCGGCCCGGGCCAGCTGCGCGGAGGCGTCGGGAAGGGCGTTGCGCATGGCCTGGGCACCCTCCACCGTGCCAGGCGAGATGAGATTGACGGCGATGAGGCCCGTGAAGATGGCGAAGATGCCGGTGATGACGTAGAAGCCCAGCGTCTTGCCGCCGACCCGGCCGAAGGCGTCCTGGCCCGCCATGTTGGCGACGCCAACGATGATGGACGCGAGGATGATCGGCACGACGATCATCTTCAGGGCGTTGACGAACAGCCCGCCGATGAAGTCCAGCGTCGCCACCAGTCCGCTGCCGAGCGCCGTGGCGCTGGCCTCCGTCCCGTCCGGCGCCGCCATCTGCACGATGCCGCCCACCAAGGCGGCCAGCAGCAGCGCGATGGCAATCTGCCAGTGCAGCGCGATCCCGAACAGCTTCGGGATTTCCCGGCTCCCTTCCATGATCCCCTCCGATGCAAAGCGGGTACTCGTTGCCAAGCATCACACAATGTTGCGCCGGAGTCTGCCGCAACTGCGCAGGAACCGGCCGCAAGGCCCTCTTGGGAGGCCCCCCTGCCCTCCATCGTCCGATTGCGCGCAAAGGCGAGTGTCCCTCCAACAGAGCGATCCCTCCCCTCCGGATGCTTCCTTCCACAAAGAAAAAGGGCGCCACACGGACGCCCCTTGTCTGGTTGGGAAGCTGCCGGGTCTAGCGCCACAAGAACCGTTGCCTTTCGGCAACGCTTCCTGCCCCAGCCCAAGCCGTCCTGTCACCCTGTCGGCATTCGGCCAGCTCACGCCGTCCGAAGTCCGACAGGCTTGCATGGAAGCACGCCCCCAGCGATGGGGGAATTGCCGGCACTTCCTTGCGCGTCAGCGTTCGGGGATGCTTCCCCGGCTGAAGGCTCCCTGCATGGAAGCACGCCCCCAGCGACGGGGGAATTGCCGGCACTTCCTTGCGCGTCAGCGTTCGGGGATGCTTCCCCGGCTGAAGGCTCCCTGCATGGAAGCACGCCCCCAGCGACGGGGGAGTTGCCGGCACTTCCTTGCGCGTCAGCGTTCGGGGATGCTTCCCCGGCTGAAGGCTCCCTGCATGGAAGCACGCCCCCGGCGACGGGGGCATGCCGGCACTTCCCTGCGCGTCAGCGTTCGGGGATGCTTCCCCGGCTGAAGGCTCCCTGCATGGAAGCACGCCCCCGGCGACGGGGGCATGCCGGCACTTCCCTGCGCGTCAGCGTTCGGGGATGCTTCCCCGGCTGAAGGCTCCTAGGCTTGCGAGAACTCCGGGTAGGCTTCGATGCCCGTTTCGGAGAGGTCCACGCCGGCCATCTCGTCCTCTTCCGACACCCGGATGCCCACCGTCGCCTTGAGGATGCCCCAGACAATCAGCGAAGCGACGAATACCCAGACGAAGATGCCGACGATGCCCGTCAACTGGCCGAGGATGGTCGCGTCGGCGTTGCTGAAGAGCACCGCAAGGATGCCCCAGATGCCGCAGGTGCCGTGTACGCTGATGGCGCCCACCGGGTCGTCGATCTTCAGCTTGTCGAGGAAGACGATGGAGGGGACCACAATCAGCCCGCCGATGGCGCCCACCAGCACCGACAGCTCTGCGCTTGGCGACAGCGGATCGGCAGTGATGGCAACGAGACCTGCGAGCGCGCCGTTCAGCGCCATCGTGAGGTCGGCCTTGCCGAACCACAGCCGCGCCAGCAGGAGCGCCGCCACCAGACCGCCGCAGGCGGCGATGTTGGTGTTCACGAATACCTGCGCCACCGCATTGGCCTCGTCCACGTTCGAGAGCTTCAGCTCCGAACCGCCGTTGAAGCCGAACCAGCCGAACCAGAGGATGAACATGCCGAGGGTCGCAAGCGGCATGTTGCAGCCCGGGATGGCGTTGACGCGCCCGTCCGATGTGTACTTGCCCTTGCGAGGTCCTAGCAGCAGCACGCCGGCCAGGGCCGCGGCCGCGCCGCACATGTGGACGATGCCGGAACCGGCGAAGTCGAAGTAGCCAGCACTCGAAAGCCAGCCTTCGCCCCATGTCCACATGCCCTGCACGGGATAGATGAAGCCGGTCATCACCACCGCGAAGCCGAGGAAGGCCCACAGCTTCATGCGCTCGGCCACCGCGCCGGAGACGATGGACATCGCCGTGGCGACGAACACCACCTGGAAGAAGTAGTCGGAGCGCGCCGAGTAGTACGTGTCGCCGCCGGAGGCAAGCACGGCTTCGGCGGTGTTCTCCTCGCCGATCAGGAAGCCGAGGCTCGGCAGCACCGCGCCGTCGCTGGCGCCGATGTACATGATGTAGTACCCGACGAACAGGTACATGATGCAGGAGATGGAGTACAGGGCGACGTTCTTGGTGAGGATTTCGGCGGTGTTCTTCGCCCGCACCATGCCCGATTCGAGCATCGAGAATCCGCACGCCATGAACATGACCATCGCACCCATGACGAGGAAATAGAAGGTGTCGATGGCGTAGTTGGTCTGAGTCAGAGCTTGAGCAAGATCTTCCACGATTCTTTTCTCCTTGCGAAGGCAAGGCGACGAGACCATGCGGCTGCCTTCAGCAACCGCTCGCCGCCTTGCAGGGCGCTATACGGCGTCGGAGCCGGTTTCGCCGGTGCGGATGCGGACCACGTCTTCGAGCGTGAAGACGAAGATCTTCCCGTCGCCCACCTTGCCGGTGTTTGCGGCCCTGCTGATCGCCTCCAGGCACTGGTCGAGCAGGCCATCGTCGATGGCCACCTCCACCTTCGCCTTGGGCAGAAAGTCGACGACGTATTCGGCGCCCCGATACAACTCGGTGTGCCCCTTCTGTCGGCCGAAGCCCTTGACCTCCGTCACCGTCATGCCCTGCACGCCGATGTCCGAGAGCGCCTCGCGCACATCGTCGAGCTTGAACGGTTTGATGATCGCCGTGATGAGTTTCATGTCTGGTGCCCCCTTTGAAGCGTCTTGAAATGCACGTCTCGTGGAAGATCTGCGCACCCTCGATTGTCGCCTAAAACGCGCTCCCCGATCACAGGCTTTTGGAGAGCGACAGGATCAGCCGGCCTTCGTTGCCGGGATTGCCGTCGTCGATGTCGGTGCCAACGACGCCGATGCCGAAATCGAGCCCCGCCACGGGTGCGCCGAGCATGATCGAGTAGTCGAGGTGGTCGCCGGTGTCGCCGATGCCCTGGCCCACCGAGACGTCGAGCGTCGCGTTTTCGCCGAGGCCGAAGCTGTAGCCGACGTAGGGGTAGAGGAAGGTGTCGCCGCCGTCGCCCAGATACTCGGGCGAGTAGTTGGCGCCGACGGAGAAGTCGCCGAAGGAGAGGGCGAGGGCAAGCTCGATGTAGTCGGAGGCGTCGCCTTGGTTCGGGTACTCGAACCGGATGACGCTCACATCCCAGCCAGCGCCCTCGCCCATCTCGCCGGAGAAGCCGGCGTAGAGGTCGAGTTCCGTCGAGGTGTAGGTGGGGTCGGCGCCGTCGGAGTACGGGCCGAAGTTGACGTTCGATGCCCACGTGCCGATGTAGAAGCCGGAGTCGAAGCCGAGGTCGAAGCCGCCCTGGATGGCGGCGTCGCGCCCGGTCTGGCTCTCGCCCCGGAACGAGTAGTCTGAAACGAGCGTGACGTTGCCGGAGAACTCCTGGGCGGCAGCCGCAGGCGCCATGCCGATTGCCAATGCGGCAACGGCGCAGGAGACCGAGGCGGCGGTTCTGGTCAGGAAGTGCTTCATGGTCGTTCCCTTCATGTTGTGCAGTCGAATGCCCCGGCGCGCGCCGGACATGCCGGTGGCGTACAGCATGGAGCGTGCCAACTTGGATCCCATAGGAAGGACCCGCCCTTCCCCAAGGGGAAGGAGTCCGTTCGCGGCCGCAACCTCTCGATAGAGGGCGTCTCGTCCTCCATATGCGTCGCAGACGCGTCCCCAAATGCGCTAGATTTGTCCCGGCACCTGCCGAGGCGCACCAGGAAGTATCAGAGAGCCTCCATGCGGCACCATTTCGGTGCAATTCTGTTTTGGCGTTCCCCTCACAAAGCGTCGTTTTCGCACAAGGATTGACGGCGACGGACTACATACCGCGACCGCGCGAATGCCTACGCTCCGGGCGAGACTTTCCGCAAGCAGGAGCAAGGCCATGCCCGACCCCGTCCATACGCGCGCCCAGGTGGGCATGGAGGCGCCACGGGTCTTCGTCGAGGCATACCACCAGCCGGGCAGCCCGGCGTTTTCCGTCGTCGGGATGCCGGAAACCGCCGTCCGGGAAGCCCGCGACCGCGTGCGCGCCGCCATTCGCAGCGTCGGCTTCGACTGGCGCGAAGGACGCATCACCGTCAATCTCGCCCCGGCGGACCTCGCCAAGCAGGGGGGAAGGTATGACCTCGCCATTGCCGTCGCCATTCTGGTGGCCACGGGGCAGGTGTCGGGGCAGCACCTGCACCGGCTGGAACTGCTCGGCGAGCTCTCCCTCTATGGCGACCTGCGCCCGGTGCGTGGCGCCTTCTGCGCCGCTGCTGCCATCGCAGCAACGCCGCGACGACTGATGGCCCCAGCCCAGCATCTATCGGAGCTTTCGCCGCTGAACGACATCGCCCTGCATCCGGTGCGCCATCTTGGAGAGGTGGTGCAGTTGCTCGAAGCGGACGAGTTGCCGGCGCCGGCGGAGCTGTTGCCGAACCCCCCGCCGCAGCCGACCTCAAGGCTCTCGCTCAACGATGTGCGTGGCCAGAGCCACGCCAAGCGGGCGCTTACAGTCGCCGCCGGCGGCGGCCACCACTTGCTGATGACCGGGCCTCCGGGCACAGGCAAGACCATGTTGGCAAGGCGGCTCGTGCAGTTGCTGCCGCCGCCAACCATCGATGAATCCATCGCCGTGGCGACGGTCTACTCCATCTCCAGCCAGGCGGCGCCGGCGTTCGGCACCCGCCCCTTCTGCGACCCGCACCACACGGCATCCACCGCGGCGGTAATCGGTGGCGGCGCCGGCAATTCGCTCATGCCGGGCGAGATCACCCTGGCGCATTGCGGCGTGCTGTTCCTGGATGAACTGCCGGAGTTTCGCCGCGATGTGCTCGAAGCGCTGCGGGAGCCGCTCGAATCCGACGAGGTGGCGTTGGCGCGGGTGCAGCGCCGGGTGCGCTATCCCGCTGGCTTCCAGCTCGTGGCGGCGATGAACCCTTGCCCGGCCGGGCTTGTGTGCGACGAGACTCGCTGCCGCTGCTCGCCGCATCAGGTGCGGCAATATCGAGGCAGGGTGTCGGGGCCGTTGCTCGACCGCATCGACCTTCGGGTTGAGGTGGGACCTGTACCGGAGGAAGACCTTTGGGACAAGGCCTCGCCCATGGACGAAGGCGCGTTGCGCAAGCGAATCGAGGCGGCACGAAGGATGCAGATCAAGCGCGCCGGCAAGCTCAACGCGGAACTTCCGCCGCAGGAACTGGACCGCCACTGTCCGCTCGAAGGCCGTGCCGCCGAATTGCTGAAGGCCGCCGCCCGCCGTTTCACCCTCTCGGCCCGCGCCGTCCACCGCGTGCGCCGCGTGGCCAGAACCATCGCCGACCTCGCCGACGAAAACGACATCGGCGGCCCTCACATCGCCGAAGCCCTCGGCTACCGAGCGGTGGACGACGGCGTCGGGTGAACGCTCGAGGGGCGGGCATCCACCACGGATCGGAATGCCTGTCGTCGCGACGGACGAACCCCGGAGGGTCTGCGAGATGAAGGGCCGAACTTTCCAAGCCTGGGAGGTAAGCGCCGTAGAACGGCGCTTACCTCCTGGCCGAAAGCGCGAGCGAATGCGAGCCCGAAGGCCAAGCAGTTCGCGAAGCGAACTGCCGACGCGCCCGTCAGGGCACGCTGGCAGCCTGTCGGACTTCGGACGGCGCAAGCTGGCCGAATGCCAACAGGCTGGCTTGGGCTGGGGCAAGAACCGTTGCCGAAGGGCAACGGTTCTTGTGGCGCTAGGGAGCTGCGCCCGAGATCATGTAATCCACCGCGGCCGCCAGCTCTTCCTCGCTGCAGTCCATGCAGGTGCCCATCGGCGGCATCAGGTTGAGGCCGTCGATGGTGGTTTGCATCAACACGTCCATGCCCTTCTCGAGACGGGGTGCCCAGTCCGCTTCGTCCTGGAACTTCGGCGCTTCGCTCACACCGGTGGCGTGACAGGCGAAGCAGAAGCGGGAATACACCGCCTCGCCGCTGCGCCCTGCGGCGACGACCGGCGCGTGCGCCCCGCCACCACATTCCTCGCCCTCAACACAGAGCCGCCCGAATTTCTGCGTGCGGTCGCGAATGTCCGCCGTGGTGCCAGCGGGAACCGGACCAGCCACGGCCCACACAGCTAGGCAAAGACACACGACAAGCAGCAGGATTTTCAACGGGCCGGCACTCCGGGAGGTGAAAACGGGCGCGGATTATACCCGCGCCTTTCGGAGGGGAGAGCATTGAGGGCCTCTCTAGCAGCCTGTCGGACTTCGGACGGCGCAAGCTGGCCGAATGCCGAATGCCGACAGGGTGACAGGACGGCTTGGGCTGGGGCAAGAAGCGTTGCCGAAAGGCAACGGTTCTTGTGGCGCTAGGTAGTGTCTCACTTTGAATTTGCCTGACGTGGCGCATGGCCGTTCGCAGCTGGCGACTGCGTCGATTCGCCTGCCGGGACCACCCTCTACCGGGACCACTCTCTATAGGGAGGGAGCTATAGGGAGGGAGCTATAGGGAGGGAGCTATAGGGAGGGAGGGCGTCCCGCCCTCCCTGCGCGCGCCGTCAGGCGCGTCCTCCCTGCACATGCCGGGAGGTGCCTGCGCGCCTGACGGCGCGGCGCGCCTTGCGGCGCGATGGAGGGCGGGACGCCCTCCCCCCGGGACGGCGCCAGACACTGCACAAGCCAAAGTGAGACACTACCCCTCTCTACCCTCGCTATCCGCGACGGTCTCCATAGGGGCAACGCAGGCGTGGCGCCAGGCCCGTGAGACTCGCACCACGTCAAGGAGGCAGATCCGCGCAACCTCCGTCGCCCAAGGTCGCATACTCCGCATCGTCCCAGACATCGCTGCCGCGAAAGAGCCGGGCGTAGGTGTCGCAGCGTTCGCGCTGGTCCGAGAACGACTCGTCCGCGAGCAGCCGCGCCTTCATGCCGTCGAGGGTCAGCTCCTCAAGCGACATGCGCACGCCGCCATCCGCCGGCGTGTCGAAGACGATGATGCGCGGGCTGCCTTCGGCATTGCTCCACGGCAACCATCGCACCGCCGCACCCCCGCCTGTGCCGGGGTCTCCGCTGTGGGCGAACTGCGTCCAATAGGACATCATGATTCGCGACAGCGCATCGCGCTCCGGCAGCCGTTCTTCGTCGTAGATGTCGCCGATGGCGGCCGCGGTGTCCTCGAAGCGGCCGAACACGAACGACAGCTCCAGGCCGTGCGCCGCCCCCATGGCGCGGGCCAGGTCGAAGCCCAGGATGCTGCCTTCCTCGTCCCAGTCGAACCGATACGCATAGACGTTCGACCCCTGCGCCGCGTGCAGTGCCCGGGCGAGGCTGTCCACGCCCCGGTAGCGCCAAATCTCCGAGCGGTAGCGGGCATCGCGGTCGTAGGCCTCCGGGTCCTTCAGCCGTGGCAGGAAGCCGAAGCGGGTCTCCACCCACTCCGGGCTCATCGCCATGAAGAGCTTCGCCTCGTCGCGATTCGCGCCGACGATCACCGGCACCGCGTTGTAGTTTCGCCGCCGCAGCAAGTCGGGCACGTTGGCGGAGGGGAACACGAGGCCGTCGGCGAACAGGGCCGGCGCCGCCACCATCCCCATCGCCTGGGGTTGGTACACCGCCATGAGTTCGGCCGCCGGCGTGTCGTGAAGCAGTGTGCGGGCCGCTTGCGAATCCATCTCATCCACCACGCGGCGCGCTTGATCCGCAGTCTGTCCCCGGCTTTGCAGCAGCGCGGCCATCACCTCGCGGGAACTGCGTTGGTGGCCGGTTTCCGCATCCGCCCAGTCCTCGCCAACGCTGCGCGGCGTGACCTGAATGCCGCCGCTCTGGACGATGGCGCGATGGAACATGCCCGCCGCCAGCGGCGACACCATGAGCGACAGCACGTTGGCGCCGCCGGCGGACTCGCCGAAGATGGTGACGTTGCCGGGGTCGCCGCCGAACGCGGCGATGTTCGCGCACCCAGGCAAGGCCCTGCAAGAGGTCCAGAGTGCCGTAGTTGCCGGATGCGTCCGCACCGAACCAGCGCGGGTCGTCCCCCGAACCGAGCGCCTCGTCCCGCAGCGCCGGGTGGCTGAACCAGCCAAAGGGGCCCAGCCGGTAGTTCAACGTCACAACCACCACGTCGCCCACCTGCGCGAGAGTGCCGCCGTGGTAGGGCCCCGCATGGCCGGCGCTGTTTCCGCCGCCGTGAATCCAGAACATCACCGGCAACGCCGAGCTCTCTTCAGCACCGGACGGCGCGAACACGTTCAGATAGAGGCAGTCCTCGCTGCCGACAATGCCGTCCTCATCCGGGTCCTCGAAGTCCGCCAGACTGCTGCGGAACTGCACGCAGGCCGGTCCCAACGTCACCGCATCAAGGGGCGCATCCCACGACGGCGCCGGCCGCGGCGCGCGCCAGCGCAAGTCGCCAACAGGAGCCGCCGCGAACGGAATGCCAAGCCAGACCCGGCTGCCGGTGACGGCCTCGGTGAAGCCAATCACCGCACCTTCCGCAGTCTCGACCCGCGTCGTGGGATCAGGCGCCGGAACCGACACCGCCGGCTCGCGCAACACCAACGCCAAGCCGACACCGACGAGCGCCGCCCCGCCAATCAGCACATGAATCCACTTCCGCATCTGCCGCCCTCGCCAGCGCCACAAGAACCGTTGCCTTCCGGCAACGCTTCCTGCCCCAGCCCAAGCCGTCCTGTCACCCTGCCGGCATTCGGCATTCGGCCAGCTTGCGCCGTCCGAAGTCCGACAGGCTGCCAGGATGCTCTGATCCCGTCATGGTCTCCGCCACCATACCCAGCAATGAGACCTCTCGGTGTCCGCAACTCCCCAAGGGGGAGTGATGTGCGCAGAGCAGGCCCTCTCCCATCACTCGCCGCTCTCTTCACTTGCCTGCCATGCCCCCATCCTGTCACTGCCCCAGGGGGAGTCGAAGAAGCCTCCCGGCCTTTCGCAAAGGGGGAGGCCGCACGCCGCGAACTCGATTCCTTCCACGCTCCGGGAACCCGCCACCCACCCCGCCATTTGCGTCCGCCTCCCCGCTCCGCTACGTTGCCGGCATGGCCGACACCAAGACAATCCCGGTGCCCCCAAGCGAACTCCGGGCACTGCAGGACGGCGATCTCGACTCGGTTTCCGCGCGCGTCTTCGAGGGCACAGACTTCACCGCCGCGGAACTCGACGGCACCACCTTCGATGGCTGCGACTTCATCGACGTGCGCTTCCGCGGCGCCGAACTCACCGACGCCCGCTTTCGCCGCTGTTCCTTCTTCCGCGCCGAGCCGGCGGCGAACTGCGACTTCTCCTTCGCCAATCTCCGCGATGCGGTGTTCGAGCGCTGCGACCTGACCACGGCCGTCATGCAGAAGGTGCGCGCCTACGGACTGACGCTCGAGGGCTGCGTCGCAGGGGGCATCGACTTCAGCGGCGCCGACTTCACCCTCGGTCGCGCCGGCGCCGGGGGCCTTGCGAGCGCCACCTTCAACGGCTGCAACATGCCGTGGGCGGACTTCACCGGCGTGACTCTCAGTGGCTGCAAGCTCACCGGCTGCCGCCTCATGGAGGCCGTCTTCCAGCAAGCGACGCTGGAGAAGGCGACCCTCACCGGCTCCGACATCTGCGGAATCGAGGCGCATGGATTGACGCTGGTGGGCGCGGACTTGCGCGGCACCACCTTCGACAACCTCGACGTTCGTGTCACCGACCTCACCGGCACCCGCCTGCGACCGGAGCAGGCGCTGATGCTGCTGACGCCACTCGGCATCGAGATCGACGTGGATGACGACGGTGTCGCATCGTAGAAACCGCCCTTGTCGACTTTCCGTTTGTGCATAGCGAGCTGACGCGCCTTTCGGCGCGCAGGGAGAGCAGAATGCCCTCCCTCCAGAGGCCCGCCTGGCAGCCTGTCGGACTTCGGACGACGCAAGCTGGCCGAATGCCGACAGGGTGACAGGACGGCTTGGGCTGGGGCAAGAAGCGTTGCCGAAAGGCAACGCAGTGGAAGTTCCAGGGCACGACGCGGTCCAAGGCGCGGGTGGCGGCATGGAAATCCTCCGAGGTCGCGCCGTGATGCCCCACCATTCACGACCTCCTGCCATCCTCGCCATCACAACCGCCTTCCCACGAACACCGCAGCCAGCACCAAGGCCAGTGCGGCGAAGAGTGTCGTGGCGCCGTGCCAGTCGGCGACTTCGGCGGCGCTGCCTCCGGTGAGGGCGAGCAGTATTCCCGTCACTTCCGCCCCCGTGCCGGCAACGCTGGCAACTGTCGCCCGGGCATGGCCCTTGATGGCGCGCTGAAGCTGCCCGGTGAGGAGCACGCTGGCGGCGCCGTGGATGCCGAACGAGACCACCAGGATTGCCGCCGCAACATAGCCCGATGTGGGCACGGAAAGGGCGAGGAACAGCGCCGCGACGCCAAACACCATGCCCACGCGACGCGGCGTGCGAGCGGGAATGCGATGCGCCAGCGCCACCGCGACGACGTTGGCGCCCGACATGGCGGCATAGACGATGCCGATGTCGAACAGCGTGATCGACCCCTTCTCCGACAGGAACACCGGCATGAACTCGTCCATCACGCCCCAGATGCAGGTGATGGACGCCGTCATCAGCACCACGCGAAGCACGAGCGGTCGCCCCACCGCCTCGCGAACGCCGCTGCGCAAGGTGTCGAGATAGGCTTCGTCGTCGTCCGGCGCCTCGCCTGTGCGTGGCACGTCCCTCAGCCCCAGCCAGGCGATGGCCGCCGCCACCCAGGGGCCGAGCGCCGAGAGCACCAGCGGCAGTGCGAAGCCCGAATGCTCTGCCAGATAGCCGCCGCCAAGGAAGGCGGCAATGGTGCCGAGGCTGCCGGCCGCGACGCCGCGCCCGTGAATCTGCTCGAACCGTTCGGGAGCGCCCAACTTGTGCAAAGTGTCGTGCAGCAGCGCTTCTTCCGTGCCGGAACGAAGCGTCGATCCCACGCCCCAGAGGGCGAAGCCGGCGAGATAGCCCCAGTAGTTGGGCAGCAGGAACCAAGCGAGGAAGCCGACCCCCTTGATGATCTCGGACAGGCCAATGAGGCGGACCCGAGACACCCGATCGGCAAGGGTCCCGCTCGGAATCTCCGCGCACAACACCGATGCGGACCAGAACGCAAGCAACGTCGAGAATGCGAACTCCGAGACGTTCTCCGTCATCATCACCGCATACACGGGATAGATGAGCACCACCTCCCGGGCGAACCGATGGCTGAACCAGACGGCCTGAAAGGAACGCAATGTCACGGCGAGGCGATCATAGCGGTGCGCCCGCAGGATGCCCTCCCGCCCGAGGGGCGGGTCCTCGGCGGGAGGGCGTCTTGCCGGCAAGGCCCTGATAGGATGGCGCCCAATCCAACGGCGATGGGTGGCCAGGGTATGAGCGACAGTTCCATCAAGACCGGCGCGTCGAAGATTGCGTGCCCAGACTTCCCGGATCCCGCATTCGTCAAGCCCCCGGCGCTGTCCCGGGCGAAGGTGGCGCTGGTCACCTCCGCCTCCCTGCATCACGAGGATGACGACGACTTTCTCACCGTCGATTCGGGCTATCGCGTGCTGCAGCGGCATCGGCGCGACATCGTGGTGGGGCATTGGAGCCCCAACTTCGATGCCAGCGGCGTCACGGCAGACCTCAACGTGGTGTTCCCCATCGACCGGCTCAAGGAGATGGCGAAGGATGGCACGGTGGGCGAGGTGTCCGACGTCCATCTCGCCTTCGCCGGCAATCAGTTCGACCTCGCCGCCATTCGCATGGACGGCGGCCCCGCCGGGGCGGAACTGCTCAAGCAACACGAGGTGGATGTCGTTCTCCTCACCCCTGTCTGACCCCTCTGCACGCGTACGGTCAGTACGCTTGCACACATCTTCGAAGCGGCCGGGATCGCCACCGTCACCATCGGCTCGATTCGGGAACAGCTTTACGGCACCGCACCGCCGAGGGGCCTCTTCTGTGATTTCCCGCTGGGCCGTCCCCTGGGCGTCCCGGACGATGCGGCGTTCCAGCGACGGCTGATGGAAGGCGTCTTCGCCCTGCTCGAAAGCAATGCGCCCACCGTCGCGGACTACGACATCGTCATTGACGACGAGAACCCCGAAGTCCTCATGTGCCCACTGCCGGCGCGCATGGACCCCAATGCCCACCCGGCCTTGGACGAGGCCCGCGGCCTGCGCCCGGCCTACGACCGCGCCGTGAAGAGATACGGCAACCGCGCCGGCGCCGTCCGGCTGCTCGATGCCGACGCCGTTCCCGCCGCCATCGAAGCGTTCGTGCGAGTCGCGGAGGGCAAGCCGTGGAAGGAAGCCGGCATTCCGGGCATCCCGGCCCGCGTGTCGCAGGACATTCGCGGCTACTACGAGATGGCAGCGATGGAGATCGCCGGTCACACGCCCGCCGCCTGGGCAGGCTTTCGCTGGTTCCGCGATCACACCCGCACCGGCGAGGTGATCCGCGCGGCCCGAGACGCGATGCGCGATTCCGGTGCCAAAGAGCCTCTCTGGCGCTTTCTCATGCCGAGCGATTCCTGACGTTCAGGCAATGGAGCCGGCCCCAAAGGCCAGGAGATCGCCGAGAGGTCAGCAGCCCGAAAACCCGCACATGGACATCCACGGATTGACAGTCGAGAGCTTTGGCATGGCCGACAACCTGATGATGGGCGCATTGGCCGACATCGGCGCCGGCGTGCAACCGTACTTCCGCGAGGTGCTGCTGCGGATCGCCGAGTTCCTGACCGCCAAGGCGCGGGCGGAGAACCGACGAGGAAGCTGCTCGCCTCCCTCCGGGATCGCCCCGCCGCGCCGCTCCTGTCACCCCCCTCTTGGGGAGGGGGCGGGCACACCTCAACCCGAACCCGAGGGAAGCCCCTCACCCCCACGCGCCGAACCCCTCCGCAGCGAGCGCCAAGACGCGCCCCAACCGCCCTCTCGGTGGTAGGCTTCCGACACTCAAGCGGATGGGGTAGGCCATGAGCACGCTCGCGATTCGGAATGGGCTGGTGGTGGACGGCACCGGGGCGGCGCCGATCAAGCGCGATGTCTTCGTTCGAGACGGCAAGGTGGTGCCGTCGCTTGCCGCCGCCGAGCGCACCATCGATGCCGCCGGGCAGGTCGTCAGCCCCGGCTTCATCGACATCCACACCCACTTCGATCCCCAGCTTTGCTGGGACGGGCTCGCCACGCCCTCGCTGGAGCACGGCGTGACCACTGTCGTCATCGGCAACTGCTCGCTTTCGCTGGCGCCGGTGCGACCGGGCGGCGCCGACAAGCTCATCTCCATGTTCGGCGTGATCGAGGACATCAAGAAACCCACCTTCGACGCCGCCGTGCCGTTCTGCTGGGAGACCTTCCCGGAGTACCTCGACTTCATCCGCGGCAAGCTCGGTGTCAACGTCGGCGCCTTGATCGGCCACTCCGCGGTGCGCGCCTATGTCATGGGCGCCGCCAGCCAGGAGCGCGCCGCCAACGCCGCCGAAATCGACGAGATGTGCCGCATCGTCGAGGAGGCAATGGCCGCCGGCGCGCTCGGCATCTCCAGCTCCTATCTCGACATGGACGAGAACATGCGCCCGGTGCCGAGCCGTTACGCCGAGATCGACGAGAAGCTCGCGCTCGCCAAGGCCATGGCCGGCAGCGGCCGGGGCGTGTGGCAAGTGGTCCCCTACATCGTCGATCCGGAGCAGTTGCTCGACAACATCCGCGAGCTCGGCGACATCAGCCTCGCGGCCGGCATCCCGTGCAGCCTGCAGCCGGTGCTCGGCTCCGGCGGCAGGGCATTGGACGATCAGGTTCGGGCGCTCACCGAGCAGCACGAACGCGGCGCGCGCGTCTATGGCCAGACAATGCCACGCACCTTCGACATGAACATGCGCCTGTCCGAGACCAGCATGTTGCTCTTCGGCTATCCGACATGGAAGTCGATCATGGATCTGCCGGCCGGCGAGCGAGCCGCCGAGTTCGGCGATCCGGCCAGGCGCCAGGCGCTGGTGGAGGAGATGGTCCCCCGCGAAAACAGCATCTTCGGCATTGGCCACATGCGCGTCGGCGACGTCAAGTCCAAGGAGAACGAGCAGTATCAAGGCCGCACCATCGCCGAAATCGCCGAGACCGAGGGCAAGCGCATTGGCGACGTGGTGCTCGATCTGTCGCTGCGGGACGACCTCGACACGGAGTTCCAGCTCGTCGGCGTGGTGAACGCCGATCAGGAAGCGGTGGCCCGCCTCATCGACAGTCCGCTGTGCCACTTCGGCGCTTCCGACGCCGGCGCACACATCACCCAGTTCTGCGGCACCGGCGACACCACCTACCTGCTCTCCCACTTCGTCCGCGAATCCAGCACCATGACCCTCGAGCGGGGCGTGCATCGCATGACCGGCGAGGTGGCGCGGGACTGGGGCATCAGGGACCGCGGCACGCTGGAAGACGGTCGGGCCGCAGACATCGTGATCTTCGACGCCGACCGCGTCGCCATCACCAAGGACGAGTTCGTCGACGACTTCCCCGGCGAAGCGCGGCGCTATGTCCGCCGCGCCGAAGGCTTCCACCACGTGCTGGTGAACGGCGAAGTGGTATATGGCAGCGAAGGCTATACCTCGGCGAGGCCCGGCACGATTGTCTGACAGCAAGGCGGCCAGCGACGCCGGCCAAGGCTCGTTTCGCGACCACTGCCTCGCCGCCGCCGAGCGCTACGCGGACGGATTCGCCCACGGTGACCTTGCCTCCGCCCCCGCGCGGCGGGCGGCGATCGTCACCTGCATGGACGCGCGCGTGGAGACCGGTCGCCTCCTGGGCCTGGCCGAAGGCGACGTGCATGTGATTCGCAATGCCGGCGGCGTCGTCACCGACGACGTGCTCCGCTCCCTCACCATCTCGCAGCGCTTGCTTGGCACCCGGGAGATCGTGGTAATCCAGCACACCGGCTGCGGCATGATGACCTTCCGCGACGACGATCTGAAAGACGAGATCGAGGCCGAAACGGGCCTCCGCCCCGCCTTCGCGATGGAGGCATTCGCCGACCTCGAAGCCAGCGTGCGCCAGTCCCTGCGACGCATCCACGCCTGCCCGTTCCTGCCAATCCGCGACCAAACCTGCGGCTTCATCTACGACGTCAAGACCGGACGCCTGGTCGAAGTCCCTCCCCTGCCCCCTGCCCGCCAGGCACGTGCGATGAGGATTGCGTGACGCCGCCGAGCTCGGCTAGGAGCCTTCAGCCGGGGAAGCATCCCCGACCGCCGACGCGCAGGGAAGTGCCGGCAATTCCCCCATCGCCGGGGGCGTGCTTCCATGCAGGGAGCCTTCAGCCGGGGAAGCATCCCCGACCGCCGACGCGCAGGGAAGTGCCGGCAATTCCCCCATCGCCGGGGGCGTGCTTCCATGCAGGGAGCCTTCAGCCGGGGAAGCGTCCCCGACCGCCGACGCGCAGGGAAGTGCCGGCAATTCCCCCATCGCCGGGGGCGTGCTTCCATGCAGGGAGCCTTCAGCCGGGGAAGCATCCCCGACCGCCGACGCGCAGGGAAGTGCCGGCAATTCCCCCATCGCTGGGGGCGTGCTTCCATGCAAGGTAAGCGCTGTAGAAAACTGTCGAGTTGGAGAACGGTTACGCACTTCCCTTCGCAGTTTTCGCGCCAGCGAAAACTGCCTTAAGTGCCGCGAAGCGGCGCTAGCCGGCGCCCAGGTAGCTTGAGCGGAACTGGATGCCCCAATGGTTGTCTTGGCGGGTCGCTATCCAGAAGGTGTCGAAGCTGTTGTACACCTCGCCGGATTCGCGGCGGCGGTTCATCTTGATCACGAGATGCACCTTGTCGGTTCCCACCTGCACGGCCTCGATGGCGCCGATTTCCGTGTGGTGCCAGCCCTCTCGTTGGAGGTGGGGCTCGCCACGGCGGCTTCTGGCGGCGAAGTCGGCGGCGCTTTCGATGCGGGTGAAGTCGTTGGTGAGTCGGATGTGCGGGTAGTTGAGCGATGCAGCCAGGCGTTCGTGGTCCTGGGCGTTGAACGCATGGATGAACTCTTGCACAGCGGCGATGCCGTCTTGGGCGCTCATGGGAAGTTGCCTCCGTTTCGGGGTCGTGTGGAGTCTGCCGGGGAGCGCGCCTGAATGCACGGGTGGCCGCCGCAGAGCGGTGCGCGTGCTTTAATCAAGGCCCGTCATTGGGGGGGATTTCGGGATGGCGGAACGACCTTTCGATCGACGCGGGGCGCCACCCGTTCGGCGCGGGACTTCGCGGGCGCCGCTGCGGTGCCTGCTTCTGCTCGGTGCGGCACTTTTGGCGCCGGCGGCGTGGGCCACCGATGCCGAGACGCAGTTCATCGTCAACACCTTCTCCTTCCTCGTCTGGGGCACGCTGGTGATGTGGATGTGCGCCGGTTTCACCATGCTGGAAGCCGGTTCGGTGCGCACCAAGAACGCCTCGGTGATTTGCCTGAAGAACGTCGGGCTCTACTCTTCCATTGCCGGGATCATGTACTACCTGATCGGCTACAACCTGATGTACACCGATGTGGGCAGCTTCATCGGCTCGTTCCAGTTCTTCCACACACCCAGCGCGGCGGAGCAGACGCTGCTCGACGGCGGCGGTGCGGCGGAGACAATCGAATCCGGCTATTCGAGCGGCTCCAACTGGTTCTTCCAGATGGTGTTCGTGGCCACCACCGCGTCGATCATCTCCGGCACGCTGGCGGAGCGGGTGCGGCTGTGGTCTTTCCTGGCCTTCACGGCCGTGCTCACGGCCGTCATCTACCCCGTGGTGGGGGCGTGGATCTGGGGCGAAGGCTGGCTCTTCCAGCTCGGCTTCCAAGACTTCGCCGGTTCCACCGTCGTCCACTCGACGGGCGGCTGGGCGGCGCTGGTGGGTGCCATCATGGTGGGGCCGCGGCGGCACAAATACCGTGCCGACGGCTCGATTCGCACCACGCCACCTTCCAACGTGCCCATCGTCACCTTGGGGCGTCTTCATCCTCTGGCTCGGCTGGTTCGGCTTCAACGGCGGATCGCAGCTCGCCCTTGGCAGTGCTGCGAACGCGGTGGCCATGTCCAACGTGCTGGTGAACACCAATCTGGCTGCGGCTGGCGGCGTGATTGCGGCGCTGAGTGTGTCGCAGATGCTGTTTGGACGGGTGGATCTGCTGGCGACGCTGAACGGCGCCATCGCTGGCCTGGTTTCCATCACGGCAGGGCCAGACATCGTCGATCACTACTGGGCCATCATCATCGGCGCGGTAGGCGGCGTGCTCTGCTCGGTGAGCATGAAGCTGCTCGAACAGTGGCGCGTGGACGACGTGGTGGGGGCCATCTCCGGCCACTTGGTGGCGGGCATCTGGGGCACCCTGGCAGCCTGCATCGCCGCCGGTGCGAGCTTCGTGCCGCAACTCGTCGGCATCGTCGCCATCGGCGTCTTCGTCAGCGCGGCTTCCTTCATCGTCTGGTTCACCATCGGCAAGACCATTGGCCTTCGGGTCACGGACACCGTCGAGGCGATGGGGCAGGACGTTGCGGAACTCAAGATCGAGGCATATCCCGAGTTCGTGCTGATGCCGGATCAGGAAGACACCGAGGAGATTGGGAAAGCGTAGGCGCGACGCCTTGCGACTCGATCAGGGGTTGGCTGGCGGGCTCTGATCGAGTGCATGGGCGCGGCATCCTCCACTCCGAAGAGGCCAGGAGGCTCTTCGGAACGCGAGGGTGCCTCCCTCCAAGCCGTGACTAGCGCCACAAGAACCGTTGCCTTTCGACAACGCTTCTTGCCCCAGCTTGCGCCGTCCGAAGTCCGACAGGCTGCTAGCCAGCGGCGGCGCGGACGGCGGCGGCCAGGCGGTTGGCGTGGGCCTTTACTTCGGCTGCGTCTTCGCCCTCTACCGTCACGCGGATTACGGGCTCCGTGCCACTCGGGCGGATGAGGATGCGGCTGCGGGAGGCGAGGTCGCGTTCGATGTTGGCGGCTGCGCGGCGCACGGCGGTGCAGGCGCAGGCGGCGTTCGGGTTGTTGACCTGCACGTTCACCGTGGTCTGTGGGAGCTTGGTGACGCCGCGGCGCAACTCCGCCAGAGACTTGCCGGACTCCACCATCGCCATCAGGGCCTGCAGCGCCGCGACGATGCCGTCGCCGGTGGTGGCGAGTTCGAGGCAGATGATGTGGCCGGAGGACTCGCCGCCGAGTTGCCAGTCGCGTTGGCGCAGGCCGTCTAGCACATGGCGGTCGCCCACCGCGGTGCGGGCAAAGGGAATGCCGCACCCGGTCAAGGCGCGTTCGACACCCAGATTGGTCATGACCGTGCCAACGACGCCCCCCCTGAGACGACCCCGGGCCTGCCAGTTCGAGGCGATGACGAAGAGCAGCTCGTCGCCATCCACCACGTTGCCGTTCGCGTCCGCCATTACCACGCGGTCGCCGTCGCCGTCGAAGGCGATGCCGGCGTCGGCACCCACTTCCTTCACCTTGGCCGCCATCGCCGCTGGGTGGGTGGAGCCGCAGCCGTCGTTGATGTTGGTTCCGTTCGGAGACGCCCCGGTCACGGTGACATCTGCGCCGAGCTCCGAGAAGACCCCCGGCGCGACGGCATAGGTGGCGCCGTGGGCGCAGTCGAGCACGAGCTTGAGGCCCTTGAGGTGCGCGCCTCGATCCGTGGTGCTCTTGCAGTATTCGATGTAGCGCCCGCGGGCGTCCTCCACCCGGAAGGCACGGCCGAGTTCGTTGGAACGCACCGAAACCAGCGCGTTGCCGAGATGCTCCTCGATGGCGAGTTCCACATCGTCGCCGAGCTTGTTGCCGCCGGCGTCGAAGAACTTGATGCCGTTGTCGTCGTAGGGGTTGTGGGAGGCACTGATGACGATGCCGGCGTCTGCGCCCAGCGTGCGGGTGAGGTAGGCCACCGCCGGGGTCGGGATGGGGCTCAGGAGGCCCACATCCACACCGGCGGCGGAAAGCCCCGCCTCCAAGGCCGACTCGAACATGTATCCGGAGATGCGGGTGTCCTTGCCGATCACCACCATGCGCGAACCGCCGGAGGCGAGCACGCGCCCCACAGCCCAACCCAGGTGCAGGCAGAAGTCCGGCGTGATGGGCGCGTCACCCACCCGGCCACGAATGCCGTCGGTGCCGAAGTAGCGCCGCCCGTTCATGGTCCGCCTTGGTCGGTGTCGGGAATCGTCCTCGCCCTAGAAATGCGACACGCCCCCGTCCACGGCGATGGTGTCGCCGGTGTGATAGGAGCTCTCGTCGCTGGCGAAATAGACGGCGATGGCGCGGAAGTCCTCCGGCTGCCCCCAACGCCGTTGCGGGATGCGCTTGATGACCTTGGTCTGGAACGCTTCGGTGGCGAAGGCGCGCTCGGTCATGGCCGTTTCGATCCAGCCCGGAATGATGGCGTTGGCGCGAATGCCGTAGCGTGCCTGCCCCACCGAGAGCGACTGAATGAGGGCGATGACGCCAGCCTTGGTGGCGGAATAGTGCTCGCTGCCGGCCGCGCCGAAGCGCGCCGTGCCGCTGCTGGTGACGACGAGCGAGCCGCCGCGCCCCGTGGACTTCATGTGCTTGACCGCCTCCCGGAAAGTGAACATCACGCCGTCCATGTTCACCCTGAAGACGCGATGCCACTCGTCCGGCGTCATGGCGTCGAATTGCGCGCCGCCGCCACCCACCCCGGCGTTGGCGAAGCAGGAGTCCACCTGGCCGAAGATGTCGAGGGTCTGGGCGAAGGAATCCACCACTTCCTGCTCGTTGCTGACATCGCAGCGGATGGCCGCCACCTCGCCGCCATAGCTTTCGATGCGTTCCTTGGCGGCGGCGTTCTTGTCCTCGTTCGTGCCCCATATGCAGACGCCGGCGCCGTGTTCGGCAAGCCCCTCCGCAAAGCCGAGGCCAATGCCGCCATTGCCCCCGGTCACCAACGTCACCTTGCCGCTCAGATCGAACATTCCCTTTTCTCCCCTCCAGAACCGGTGGCGATCATACGCGAATGCCGCCCCTCTCCGTCGCATGGGCATCGCCAACCCATGTGCTCACGTCCTAGGCTCACGCGCTCGCCTTCCGGAAGAACGGAACTCCTTCGGATGTTCCTGCAAACGCCCACCGCCGTGCAGGATGGCTTGCCGATACCCGTTCAAGTCGTGAAACACGTCGCTTTTCAGGTCGTTCTTGGTCAAGCCGCATTCGCGCGCAATCAGTCCTCGATGGTGGTCCTCACCTCACCAACGCGGCGTTTACCTGCGTCAAGTAACCGTAAGTGTCCACGACTTCTTCATGGAACTCGCGCAACGCCTTCATCGTGTTGACCTCCGTCGCCCTTCCATCTCCGCGTTGGTTGAGCGAAAAGTGGCCGGTGCCCTGTCGTCGCCGAATGCGGCTTTGGATTCGAGAACATCGGACTCGCCGGACGCGGCGATCTGTTCTGGTGTCATGCGACCGGTCCGAGGAAGCAATCTGGGGAGTCACCCGGCATCCTCCTCCTCGATGTCCGCGTTGCTCCACCGCGGGATCGTTCGATGGTGGATTAGCGCGGGAAACGCTTCGGGGACTTCAGCAGGCCGTCACCGGGAACGGCGCCCGGTGGACGGCCGGCAGCGCAGCACAGGGGCGCGCCCCGAGGCCGGGTCAGCCCGTATCGACGGCGATGCCCAGCTTCCCGCCCGCGGTCGAACGCGGCGGGCGGATGACGATGTCGATGTCGCGCCCGAGCGCGTTCAGCAGGCGGAACAGCCGTTCCAGGGAGTACTCGCGGAAGTCGCCCCTCAGGAGCCTGGAGACGTCGGGCTGAGTGAGCCCGAGCAGCCGCCCGGCCTCGGCCTGGGTGATGCCGCGCCGGCGCACTAGGGCGTCAATGCGGTTGACGAGTTCGGCCTTGAGCAGGTGGACGTCGGCCCCGGGACTGCCGAGGTCGGCGAAGACGTTGCCGCTGCCGGGTTCGATGTTCGAATCGGATGGGGTCATGGTTCTATCCTCCGCCATGCTCATCGAGATGATGCCGTTCGGCATCGCGCAGCCGGCGCCGGACGAGATCGAGTTCCTTCTTCGGCGTGGCGATGCCGCGCCTGGCCTTCTTCTGGAAGGCGTGCAGGACATACACGGCGGATTCGAACCGGACGGTGTAGACCGCCCGGTACGCATCGCGGTCGTGGCGCGTGACGATCTCCAGGACGCCGGAGCCGAACCCCCTCAAGGGTTTGGCGTCGCGGTGGCGCAGCCCCGCCTGGGCCTGGTAGATCGCGAAGCCGAAACGGTCCTGCACGGCATCGGGAAACCGCTTCAGATCCGCTTTGCTCGAACCGACCCATTGGACTTGTTTCAGCATGACATCGTTGACGGGGATGAATTATAGGGGTTCCCCCAGAGCGCACCAGACACACAAACACTCCGTCCTACACGGCGTAGGACATCTCCCACGGGCAGAGCCCTTGCGGGCTGGCCAGGCAAATTCGTACACCGTCGGGCGATGGGGTCCCTCGCACAAGCGGGGTTCAGGAGGGCACCCGTCGTTCCGACCCCGCCAGCCAGGCCCACCTGCTCGGGCTGATGTCCATGTAGCGCATGGCGCCGGGATCTCGTCGCGGCCCTCCACGTCTCGACCAGAACCGCTGCTCAAGTGAAGCCTGCCGCGTGGGAGATGTCCTACGCTGTGGACGCGATGTTTGTGTGTCGGGAACTTCGCGCGCCACCGGGCGATCCGCATGTTGCACGAAATGCCCGCGCGGCGTGTAGCATCACCGGCGTGAGGCGGAGGATCATCCAGTTCCATCAGGACGAATCCGGCGACTGGGTCGCCGCTCTCGACTGCGGCCATGTCCAGCACATGCGGCATCGTCCACCCTTCTTCGTGCGGCCGTGGGTGGAGGACGCTGTCGGGCGCCAAGCCCGCATCGGGACACAGCTCGACTGCGTGCGCTGCGACCGCATGGAGTGGCCCGATGGCGTGGTTCCGTATCGGCGCACTCCGGAATTCGGTCAGGACACGGTCCCTCGCGGCCTCACGTCCTGCCACGCGACGAAGACCGGCGTCTGGGCGCGGATCCACGTGCTCGAGGGAATGCTCCAGTACCACGTCGAAGCTCCCGTGGGCCGTTGCCTGACCGTCGCGGCTCCATCCACGGCCATCGTCGTGCCGGAGCTGCGCCACCGGGTCGAGATGCAGGGGCCCGTGCGCTTCTACGTCGAGTTCCACCGCCCTCGAGTGAAGCCCGCCGCCTGAGGACGAGATGTTTGTGTGTCGGGACATGCGCGCCTGTCGGCGCGAGGGAGGGCGAGACGTCCTCCCTCCGGATTGCGGGTGCGTGCAATTGCTTTCTCGCGGCGGCGACCGCACTTGTCGCCAAACGGTACCGCCAGGCCGTCCGCACGAGACCTTGTGGACTTCCGGGAACAAGCCGCCCTTCGCGGCGAGACACTGCTCGTCTCGCCCTTCTTGGCTCGGGACGTGCCCTGGAGGGCGAGCGTCTCGCCGACGCGCCCCGAAGGGCGTCACTTCGGTCGAGGTCGCTGCGATCCGCGGGGGGGGGGGGGGGATTGCGTACCTGTTCAGCCAGTCGGCCAAGAGGCCGTAGTCGCAGCCGGCCTCGTCGATCACCGCGGCGAGGTCGTGGATGCTGACGGCGTCTTCGCGCACCAAGGAGGCGAGTTGGGCGGGGCGCGTTGCGGCGGCCCTTAGCCCATCTTTACCAACAACCCCGTGATTTTCGCCCGATCTTGCGGTGATTGACGGTTTTGGGGTCGGCAACTCGTTGTTTTCCGGTTCCTGGTGGGGTGGATCGACCGATGTAGTGCCATAATGGGGTGGTGTCGGTTGACATGGGTGGCCGGCGCCGCTACCGTCACCCGCCATGTTCATCCGCCGTACCCTCACCCGCCGCACCGGCGGCCAGGACTACCACTCCCACCGCCTCGTGCACAGTCGGCGCGACGGCGCCAAGGTCCGCCAGCGCACGTTGTTGAACCTCGGCAGCGATTTCGACCTGCCTGTGGAGGAGTGGCCGGAACTGTGCCGGCGCATCGACGAGATCTTGAACGGCCAGGCGCCGCTCACCGACGATGCGCCGGCTGCCGTCGAGGAAGAAGCGCAACGGATCGGGGCGCAACTGCTGGCCCGCGGCCGGGCGGGGGACGCCGAAGCGGTGCGTGATCCGGTCCGTGTGGACGTGGCGTCGCTCGAGTTGACGCGCCCGCGCAGCGTGGGCGTCGAGCAGGCGGGACTGTGGGCGGTCGAGCAGGCGGGACTGTGGGCGGTCGAGCGGTTGGGCCTGATGGAGTTGCTGTCGACCCTGGGCATCAACGCGTCGCCGTGCACGGCCGCGGTGGCCTCGATCGTGGCGCGGCTTGCGTACCCGGCCTCGGAGCGGGCCACGCACGCCTGGCTGCGCGAGCGCAGTGCCTTGGGGGAGTTGCTGGGTGTGGACTTCGAGACCATGGGGGCGATGCAGTTGTACCGGGCCTCGGATGCCTTGGTTGCCCACCGCGAAGCGATCGAGGCGCATCTGTTCGAGAGCGCCATGGACCTGTTCGACCTGGCGCCGACGGTGACGCTCTACGATCTGACCAACACCTATTACGAGGGCGATGTGGCGGATCAGCCCGAGGCGCGGCGGGGGCATTCGAAGGAGAAGCGCAGCGACTGCAAGCTGCTCACCCTGGGGCTGGTGCTGGACGGGGGTGGTTTCGTGCGGCGTTCGCGGGTGTTCGCGGGCAACGTCAAGGAAGACCGGACGCTTTCCGGCATGCTGGACGCGCTCGGGGCACCGCCGGGGTCGCGGGTGGTGCTCGACCGGGGCATCGCCACCGAGCGACAGGTCGACTGGCTGAAGGCGAACGGGTACCGCTACATCGTGGTCTCGCGCGAGCGCAAGCGCCGCTTCGAGCCCGAGGCGGCACTCGCCCACCGCACCCGCAGCGGCGGGGTGGTGCATCTGGAGAAGGTGGACGACGCCGAGGCGGGCGAGGTGCGCCTGTACTGCTGCTCCGAGCAGCGTGCCGAGAAGGAGCGCGGCATGGCCGAGCGGTTTGCGCAACGCCTGGAGCGGGATCTCGATGCGATCAACGAGGGGCTGTCGCGGCCGCGCACGCAGAAGAAGCCGGAAAAGATCTGGCAACGCATCGGCCGGCTGGTGGAGAAGAGCCGCGGTGTCGGCCAACACTACGACATCGCGGTGGCAACCGACGAGAGCGGCAAACGGGCCGTGGCGGTGACCTTCCTCCGCACGCCGGTGGCCGGGACGATGCTCACCCATCCGGGCGTCTATTGCCTGCGCAGCAACGAGACCGACTTCAGCGAGGAGCGCCTGTGGCGCACCTTCACCCTGCTCACGGATGTCGAGGCGGCGTTCCGTTCCCTGAAATCCGAACTGGGCCTGCGCCCCATCCATCACCGCAAGCCGCGCCGTGCCGAGGGCCATCTGTTCATCACGGTGATCGCCTACCAACGGGTCCAGGTGATTCGCACCCGTCTGGCCGAGCGCGGCGACGGGCCGATGCGCACGGCGAACTGGACGACGCTCAAACGGATTCTCGGCGGCCGTCAGCGGGTGACCGCGACGTTCAAGCGCGCCGACGGACGCACGCTGCATGTGCGCAAGGCGACGCGCCCGGAACCGCAGCAGAAGGCCATCCTCGATGCCTTGGGGATCCCCTCCTCAGCCGGGGGGACACACCAGGCGGTCGTCTGAGGGGAAACCATCACGTCGGGCACGAATGTAGTGCCATGCGCGCGATTCGGTCAACCTAAATTGTTGAGATACAACAGTTTATTTTTTTCGTTGGTAAACTTGGGTTAGCGCGTCGCCGGTCCCACGCGCGTTGGTGGGGAGTCCGCGATGGCGCGATGATCCAGCCGTGCAGTTCGTTTGGGTCTGGCCGATGGGCCATGCCGGCGAAGGGCCGGCCGAGCAGCCAGGTGAGCGTGCGGTGCTCCGGGCCTAGCCCGACTTCGACAACTCAGGGTGTTTCCAGGCTGATTCGGCGTGATATCGACGGATGTTGCGTTGCAAGTGCCTGTTTTCGTTGACCGGCGATTCGTGGAACGGGCTGTAGTGCCGACCTTGGTCCTTGACGGGGCCGCGCGTTCGGGCAGGCTGTCGGACCATGTTCGTGCGCGCCAGGAGACGCTTCAAGGACGGCAAGGAGCACCGCTACTGGAGCGTCGTGGAGAACTGCCGCAACCCCGACGGCCGGGCGGTGCAGCGCCAAGTGCTGTATCTGGGCGAGATCGACGACAGCCAGCGGGCGGCGTGGTGCCGGTCGATCGAGATTCCGTGCGGCGCGTCGGGTTCCAGGCCGGTGGCGCTGTTCCCGGCGGACCGGGAGGCGCCGGAGCTGGACTGCGAGGTGGTGCGCATCGAACTCGGAGGTCTGCGGCTGCGGCGGGCGCGGCAGTGGGGGGCGTGCTGGCTGGCGCTGGTGCTCTGGGAGCGCCTGGAGCTGGACCGGTTCTGGCGCCCGCGGCTGCCGCCGAGCCGGCAGGGCACGCGCTGGCTGGACGTGCTGAAGACGCTGGCGTGCCACCAGCTGATCGATCCGGGCAGCGAGTGGCGGCTGCACCGGCACTGGCACGAGCACAGCGCCATGGGGGATCTGCTGGGCCGGCCGGCGCAGGTGGTGGGCGGCCACACGCTGTGCCGCTGCCTGGACAGGCTGCTGGTCCACAAGCGCGCGTTCTTCTCGTTCCTGCGGGAGCGCTGGGAGACGCTGTTCGACGCCCGCTTCGACGTCCTGCTCTACGACCTGACGTCCACCTTGCACGTCACCCTGAAGAACCTGGCGCGGCCGCGCGCGCCGGGCCTTGCGCCCAGCGCCATTCTCGAGAAGTGCTCCACCATGCAGATGGTGGATGTCCATCTGCCGACCACCGACGGGCGGCACCTCGTGCTGCCCCGCCGTACCGACCCGACCCGCGATCAGCCACTGCTGCTTCATCAACTCGGTCTGGAACTGCCGGAACAGCCGCCCCCTCGAATCTCCGCCTGACCCGCCGCCCGCGCCAACCGCCCGGCACCTTGTAGTGCCGACCTTTCGTGCCCGTGGACAATGAATCAACGACTTACACGCGTGAAACGGTTGAGTTGTCGAAGTCGGGCTAGCAGCCTGTCGGACTTCGGACGGCGCAAGCTGGCCGAATGCCGACAGGGTGACAGGACGGCTTGGGCTTCGGGCAGGAAGCGTTGCCGAAAGGCAACGGTTCTTGTGGCGCTAGCGGGCCACGCCAGCGAGCGTCCCGATGATCGAAGGCGGAGACTGGCCATAGGTCGATCCGAGCCCGACCGTTTCGCAAGCAGGGGCTGGCGATCACTGTTCGTCCCTGCGTGACTTGAAGCGTGTCCCGCTGCGGCGTCCCATGAGCGCGCCATGGCGCCGGCTGCCGTGGTGCGCAGGTTGTCGGCAATGTCGCGGCGGGCTGGCGAAAGCAGTTTGCTTCTCCGGTTGATCCCGTAGCCTGGACATACGCAACTCGCGACCGATGCCTGTCCGCTTCTCCTCGGTGAGTGCAGACATCGCTGCATGAAGGGCGACCGGATCGTGTTGGGCGGCTGCGGCCAGATCGCACACGTCGCGTCCGGTGAACATGCCGAGGCCGTGCGCCCCTGCATCTTGCGAACCAGGATGGCGAGCGCATCCTGGCAGTTGACGGAGCAATCGGGCGCGCATTTGCGCAGGGCTTCACGTTCCGGACCGACGCCCCGATCGTGACGCTCTGATCGCTGCCACGGCCCTACGCCACGGCATGGCTGTTGTCACCCGCAACGCGTCAGACTTCGCGCTGATGAACGTCCCCACGATCGATCCATGGCTGGGGGCCACACCAGCACAGTCGGGGTGATCCTCCGCCCATCACGATTCTTCCAACGCCATCACCAGCCGTACGCGATGGCGGTCGCGGGCTTTTTCGTAGGCCTTGTGAGAGATGTGGCCGTCTTCGGCCAGTTTGAGGAGTTCCGCGAGCCTGCGTTCCACCTCGGCTTCCTGGCGTTCGCGGGATGCGTCGATAGGGGCGGCGCCGCCTGTGAGTGGGCCGCGGTCCCTGAAGCCATAGCTCGCCTCGCGAAACGCCGTCTTTCTGTTCAGGCGGCGGACGGTGAGGTAGAGGAATTCGATGAGGAGCAGGGCGCCTCCACCGCGCCTCCCCGATCAAGTCCCGACAGGAATGCGGCCTGTGCCACCAGGGCAACGTTCGGCAGTTGCGCCAGCGATGCGAACAGCCACAGCATGCGGCGCTGGTAGGCCCTCGTGTCGGTGTCCGCTTCAGCCGGCGCTTCGGTGCGGTTGCCGTCGAGCCGCCAGCCGATGCGGTCCGCTTCGCTGGCGATGTGGCGGAAGAACTGCCCCACCACGACGAAGAACATTGCCAGCAAGCCGGGCTTCCAGCCGTGGAGAATCAGCGTCAGGGCGAGCAGCAGGATGTAGCCGGCCGCGATGCCGACGAACAGGGCGCCCTTGCCAAGGCGCAGCAGGCGAAGCCGGATGTCCTCGTTCGGCGATGCTTCGTTGCTCATGGCCGGCCTCGCGCCATCAGGATCAGCAGCCGATTCGCTGCCGTCTCCGACGGATGATGCAGCAGCACATCCTGCCGGCCGTCGTGGTCGAGGTCGGCCAGCAGCGAGTTGGCCTCGTTGGACGGCAGGTCCACGGTGAGATGCAGCGGTTCGCCAGCGAACGGATCCTGCCCGTCGCCGCCAATATGCAGAGACAGGCGATCCCAGCGGTTTCCGGTGAGGAGGTCCGCGCGGCCATCGCCATCGACATCTCCGATCAGCACCAATGGGAACAGAACCCCGAGCTTGTCGAACGGCGCGAAGCGGGTTCGCACGCGGCGCACCGCATCGGGTTCCTTCGGATAGGCGTTGTCGCGCAGGCGGTATAGGGCGAGGTCGATGGTGATGGACTTGCCGATCATCGCCTTCGCCATGCCGCCAAGGCCCGTGTCCACCGCCGCCAGGGCAATGTCCGTGTGGCCGTCGCCGTCCACGTCCATGTAGCGCTGGGTGGCATAGCCCCAAGCGAGTCCGCCGGCGGGCCCAGGCGTCTCTGCAACGGTGTCCGGCAGTGCGGGAAATGTCGTGGCGCCGGAAGCTGGCTGGCCGAAATGCACGCCGAGGCGACCGCGCAGGCTGAACACCCGGCGGCCGGAGAAGGTGACGGTGATGAGATCGGCCACGCCATCGCCGTTGAGATCGCGAAAGCCGTTGAGAACCGTGTAGTCGAAGCGACCGCCCAAACCGAGCAGGAGGGATGGCACGCCTCGGTCGCCGAACTGGAAGGCGAGCGCATAGGCGCCGTCGAGATCGAAGGGTACATCGGTGGTGAAGGTGGTTGGGCTCGCCTCGAAGCGACCGGTCTCGTCCTGCCGGTGGACCAGGAAGTGATCCTCGTGCCAGAACGCGAGGTCTTGGCGGCCGTCCAGGTCGTAGTCGAGCTGGTGGATTCGGCTGAGATACCACGGGATGTTCTGCAGCGTGATGCCGGCTTGCCCGTAGGTGCGCTCGTCGCCATAGGCCTTCGCGTTCAGGTGCGGTTCCCTCGGCCCCAACCCGACGGGATCGGCGAACGTGCCGTCCGCGTTCTGGATGGACAGCCAGAAGCTATCTGTGTCGGGCAACACAAGGTCGTCGCGGCCGTCTCCGTTGAGGTCGCGCGTGACGTCGATGCGGGCAGTGCCGCCACCCTCACCGGCGCGCACGCCCGTTGGGAAGGCGACGAAAGCCCGCGTGGTCGCAGCCGCGGCATCGAACACGGCAAGGCCGCCGTCGCGATGGAGCAGCGGATGGTTGCGCCCGTCGATGGCCACGACATCCACGAACGCTGCCTTGCCGGCAAGCGCCGCCTCGCGCACGACCCGCCACTCGCCATCCTCGATCCGATGCACGCGGAGTTGCTGATCTCCTTGGGGCCACGTGTCCAGCAGCGCGAATTCGGGCTTGGATGTGCCGGTGAACGAACCGATCAGCAACGTCTGGTGCCGGGCGGGGCCCGTGTCGATCTCATGGATCGAGAAGGAGGGCGTGCCGGGTTGCCCCGCGGCGCCGACGCCACCGCTGGCCAGAACAAGGAATGCAGGCAGGACCGAGAGCAGACGCAGGTTCATGGCGATCACCACCCATTCGCATGGACTTCGGCAAGGGTTGTCGCATGGGTCAACATTTGCAACCGAAACCGCCGGAGTGTCACAGTATCGACCTGCTGGTATCGAATGGTGATACTTCCATGTCGCAGTCGAAGCGCATCATCGACGCGCTGAAGCAAAGGCTCAAGTTCCGGGGCCTCTCCTACGCCCATGTCGCCGAGCGGCTGGAGCTGTCGGAGAGCAGTGTCAAGCGGCTGTTCTCGAGCGGCGGGTTTTCGCTGTCGCGTCTCGAAGCGGTGAGCGAACTGGCCGGCGTCGATCTTCTTGAACTCGTGCGCATCGCCGACGAGCAGCGCCTTCGCGTGCCGTCTCTCAGCGTGGAACAGGAGGAGGAGATCGTCGGCGATCCGGCGCTGCTGCTGGTGGCCGTCTGCGTCCTCAACCGATGGCCCTTCGAGCGCATCCTCGGGGATTACCGCTTCACCGAGCCTGGCCTGATCGGCTTGCTGGCCCGACTCGACCGCATGGGCGTCATCGAGCTGCTCCCCGGCAACCGCATTCGACTCCTCATCACGCGCAACTTCGCCTGGCTGCCGGATGGCCCCATCCACCGCTACTTCGTCAAGCATGTGCAAGGCGATCTGCTCGCCGGCACGTTCGCCGCCGACCGGGACCTGCACCGGTTCGCCTGGGGCATGCTCTCGGCAGAGTCCGCCTCGTCGCTGCGGGCACGCCTCGCCGAACTGTTGGACGAGTTCGACGACCTCAGCCGCGGCGACGAAGTGCGAGCCGACGCCGCGGCAACGGGCACCTGCCTCCTAATCGCGCTGCGCGAATGGGAACCCGCCGCGTTCCACGCCATGCGCCGCCAGGAGCCTTCAGCCGGGGAAGCGTCCCCGACCGCCGACGCGCAGGGAAGTGCCGGCAGTTCCCCATCGCCGGGGGCGTGCTTCCATGCAGGGAGCCTTCAGCCGGGGAAGCGTCCCCGACCGCCGACGCGCAGGGAAGTGCCGGCAGTTCCCCATCGCCGGGGGCGTGCTTCCATGCAGGGAGCCTTCAGCCGGGGAAGCGTCCCCGACCGCCGACGCGCAGGGAAGTGCCGGCAGTTCCCCATCGCCGGGGGCGTGCTTCCATGCAAGGAGCCTTCAGCCGGGGAAGCGTCCCCGACCGCCGACGCGCAGGGAAGTGCCGGCAGTTCCCCATCGCCGGGGGCGTGCTTCCATGCAAGGAGCCTTCAGCCGGGGAAGCGTCCCCGACCGCCGACGCGCAGGGAAGTGCCGGCAGTTCCCCATCGCCGGGGGCGTGCTTCCATGCAGGGAGCCTTCAGCCGGGGAAGCCGTCCCCGACCGCCGACGCGTAAGGAAGTACCGGCAATTCCCCATCGCTGGGGCGTACTTCCATGCAAGGTAAGCGCCGTAGAAACTGTCGAGTCCGAGAACGGTCGCGTGCGTCCTGGCAGTTTTCGCGCCAGCGAAAACTGCCTTAAGCGCCCAACGGACGCGTCGGCAGTTGCTGCGCAACTGCCGGCCTTCTTCCTTCGCTTCCGCTCACCACTTCGGTTTCGAGGGCTTTTCTGGGGGCGAGGGCATTCTGCCCTCGCATTCGATGGAACAGCAGCTCCCAAGGGGGCCTCGGTGATAGAAGGGCTGCGGCGCCAGGTGGGCGGTGCGGCCGGACAGGCGCAAGTCGTTGCCTCTGACGGTTTAGACTTGGCCTGCAAGCGCGCCGGTCGGATGCGCGAGACCTTGAAGGACCGTGGGGACCGTGGGGACCGTGGGAGGAGAGTGGCATGGAAGACAACGTCGGCTGGTGGCTCGCGAAGCGGGCGTTCCTGACGCCGCAGCGGGAGGCGTACGTGGACAGCCACACGGGGGAGCGGCTCGACTTCGAGCAGTTGAACGCGCGGGCGAACCGGGTGGCGAATGCCTTTCTCGGCGCAGGCATCGCCAAGGGCGAACGGGTGGGCCTGTTGATGATGAACAGCCCCGAGTTCGTCGAGGCGTTCTTTGCGCTTGGCAAGATCGGTGCGGTGGTGGTGCCGCTCAACTGGCGGCTGGTGGGAAACGAGCTGGAGTTCATCCTCAAGGATGCCGGCGCCACCAGACTCATCTTTGACGACGACTTCGCCGAACTCGTCGCAGACCTGCACTCCCGCGGCGACCGCACCGACATCCACCAGTGGCTGCAACTCGAGGGTGGGGGTGAAACGGCCCACTTCGCCCGGCCATACCGAGCCTTCCGAGACGCCGCCGCCGATGACGAGCCCGCTATCGCCGCCGGCGCCGACGACATGCTCTACATCATGTACACCTCCGGCACCACGGGCCTGCCAAAGGGCGTCGTTCACACCCATTCCACTTCCATCTGGGCCTGCATCACCATCGCCGCCACCACCTACTACCGCGAGAACGACCGATTCCTGTCGCCGCTGCCCATGTTCCACGTCGGCGCGCTCACGCCCATCGCCGTCAACGTCTATCGCGGCGTCACCAGCATCGTCATGCGCAGCTTCGACCCCGTGCGCGCCTGGGAACTCGTGCAGGAAGAGAAGGTGAGCATTGCCGTGGCGGTTCCGGCGATGCTGAACTTCATGCTGCAGGTGCCGGAGCTTTCCCGCTACGACTTCTCAAACTGGCGCTGGTGCCTCTCCGGCGCGGCGCCGGTGCCGGAGTCGCTGATAGAGGAATACGCCAAGATCGGCATCGAGGTGCATCAGATCTACGGCCTCACGGAATCCTGCGGCCCGGCCGCGCTCATCGACCCCGAGAACGCGCTCAAGCGCATCGGCTCCACCGGCAAGGCGTTCTTCCACACGGACTTGCGCGTCGTGCGCCCGGACGGCACGGACTGCGATCCGGACCAGGCCGGCGAGGTGCTGGTGGCGGGCCCGCACATCATGCGGGAATACTGGAACCGCCCCGAAGCCACCGCCGAAACCCTGGTCGATGGCTGGCTGCACACCGGCGATGTCGCCCGCATGGACGCCGACGGCTTCGTGTACATCGAAGACCGCATCAAGGACATGGTGATCTCCGGCGGCGAGAACATCTATCCCGCCGAGATCGAGAAGGTGCTGCAGGAACATCCGGACATTTCCGAGGCGGCAGTCATCGGCCAGCCCAGCGAGAAATGGGGCGAGTCGCCCTTCGCAGTGGTGGTGAAGACCGACCCGGCACTGACGGAAGCGGACGTGGTGAACTTCTGCCAAGGCCGGCTCGCCGGCTACAAGCAGCCCAAGGGAGCGGCGTTCGTGGATACCATCCCGCGCAACCCAAGCGGAAAGATTCTGAAGCGCCTGTTGCGGGACCAGTTCCCCGGTCCCGCATCGGTGTAGCCTGCGCCGTGGAACTCGACGAACTCGCCGAGCGGCTGGCGCCCTTCGCCGCTGCGAAGTACGGCCGCGAAGACCTGAGCATCGAGGGCGTCCACACCATGCCGGGCCATGCCGGCTTCTCGTGGGGATTCGATGTCGTGCTAGGGGCGGATTCCGCTGGCGGTGCAAGGCGCGAGTCGTGGTTCATCCGCCTGCCGCCGCCGAACGTCAACTGGCGCGGCACCGCCGACGTGCTGCGCCAGGTGGAGGTGCTGAACGCTCTGGACGGCACCGACGTGCCGCATTGTTCCGTGCAATGGTCCGGCAAGGACCTCGAATGGTTCGGCTGCCCCTACTTCGTCGTACCGAAACTCGAAGGCGACGTGCTGCGCCTGGGCCCCGGCGAGTGGACCGACCAACTCCCCGACGACACCAAGTTCGAGATGGGCCGGCAGGTGATGCAGGCGCTGGCCGGCATCCATGCCGTGGGTCACGCCAAAACTCCGTATCTCGGCGACCCCGTGCCATTCCACGAAGACGTCGAGCGCTGGGACCGCTTCTACGAACGCGCCGCCAACCCTGAATTGCTGGCCCGCACCCCGGACTGCCGCCGCCGCCTGCTCGAAACGCTGCCGGAAGACGCCCCGGTCGGCATCTTCCACGGCGACTTCCAAACCTCGAACCTCTTCTTCGAACCACCGCCAGCAGGCAGCGAGCCACCGCAGCTCCTCGCCGTGATCGACTGGGAACTCACCGGCGCTGGGGCAACCCTGAACGACGTGGGCTGGATCTGCACCTTCAGCGACCGCGAAGCCTGGGCCCCAGGCCCAGACGCCGGCGCCGCCCCCCGCCCGTCCTTCCTGGACCCAGACACCCTGATGTCCCTCTATGTCGAAGCCTGGGGCAAACCCCTGCCGGACCTCAACTGGTTCCGTGCCTTGGCAGCCTACAAATTCGCCATCATCACCGGCTTCAACCTCAGCCTCCACCGCCGAGGCAAACGCGTGGACCCAAGCTGGGAGATCACCCGCCTGTCCATGCCCACCCTGATCGACCGAGCCCTGGAACTCCTGGGCTAGGACTACCCATGCCCCACAAGTGGCACTGGACTTTTGCGTGCGGTGCATTTATGTTGCGGCGGCATGTACGTGCAGCATCAGATCAAGCGCAGTCTGGGGACTGTGGAGGCGCAGGCGCGGGTTGAGTCGCTGCGGCGCGCGCGTCCGGACCTGCACCGCACGGGTCTGGCGGCTGCGGTGTGCGAGGAGTTCGGTTTCCACGACGCGCGCGGGGTGGCGCAGACGAGCGGCTGCCTGTCGGCGCTTCGGGCGCTGGAGCGGGTCGGTTCGGTTCGTCTGCCGGCGGCGCGGACGGCGGGCGGGAGCTGCGAGCGCGGCGGGTCGGCGCTGGCGGCGGGGGTGCCGGACGCCGTGGGTCGGGTGCGTGGGCTGCGCCTGGTGCTGATGGAGGATGCGGCCGAGCGGGACGTGTGGCACGGCCTGATGGCTGGCGAGCATGCTCGCGGTGCGGGGCCGCTGGTGGGCTGTCAGCTGCGCTGTCTGGTGGCTTCCGAGCACGGCTGGCTGGGCGCGGCGGGTTTTGCGTCGGCGGCGCTGCAGCTTGCGGCTCGGGATCGCTGGATCGGCTGGGACGCGGCGGGACGCCGGGCGCACCTGCACCGGGTGGCGGGGCTGTCGCGGTTCCTGATCCGTCCGGGCGTGGAGTGCCGGAACCTGGCCTCGCGCGTGCTTGGTCGGCTGCTGCTGCGGCTGCCTTCGGACTTCGAGGCGCGCTGCGGCTACGCGCCGTGCCTGGTGGAGACGTTCGTCGACGGCACGCACTCGGGAACCAGCCTGCGGGCGGCCAACTGGCGTCTGCTGGGCGAGACCGCGGGTCGGGGCCGGCAGGATCGGGGCAACGCGGCGGCGGCGGGACGCAAGCGGGTGTATGTTTGCGCGCTGGCGGCCGACTGGCGTCGGCGTCTGGGGGCGGGCGCGGAGCCGTCCCCGGCGCCGCCGCTGGCGCCCTGGGAGGGGCTGGAGGCTGGCGTCTGGGCGGCGAACGAGTTCGGCGGGGCGCCGCTGGGCGATGCCCGGCTGAGCGCCCGGCTGGTGCGGGTGGCGGCGCTCAGGGGGGCGGCTCCGACGGCTTCTCTGCCGGCCGCGGCGAAGGGGGATCGGGCACTGGTCAAGGGCCACTGCCGGTTCGTGGATCGTCCGGACGACAGCGCGGCGACGCCGGAGAACATCCTGCGCCCGCACCGCGAGCGGACGCTGCGGCGCATGCGCGCGGAGCCGCGGGTGCTGTGCCTGCAGGACGGCACGGACCTCAACTTCGCCAGCCGTCCGGGCTGCGACGGACTGGGGGTGACCGGCGGCAACCAGACCGGCGCGCGCAGCCTCGGCCTGCATCTGCACTCGACGCTGGCGGTGACCCCGTCGGGGTTGCCGCTGGGGGTGGTCAACGCGCGCTTCGACGCGCCGGTGCCGAAGGCGGATCGGGACGCGGCGTCGCCTTCGCGCAAGAGCGAGCGCTGGATCGAGGCGCTGCGGGACTGCGCCGAACTGGCTCGCGAGCTGGGCCCCGGCCGGGTCGTGAGCGTGATGGATCGCGAGGCCGACGACTTCCGCGTGTTCGAGACGCAGCGCGCGCAGCCGGAGCTGGACGTGCTGGTGCGCGCCAACGTCCGCCGCCCGCGTCGCCGGCGGACGGTCGCTGCTCGACGCGCTGCGCGCCGCGCCGGCGCGTGCCCGCGCCGTGGTCGCCGTCGACCGCCTGAGCGAGCGCCCCAAGCGCAGCAGGCGCCCGGAACGACCCGGCCGCAGCCGCCGCACCGCCACCCTGACGCTGCGCGCCGACACCGTCGAACTCGCGCCCGCCGCGCGCGAACACCGCGACAGGCCGCCGATGCGCCTGCAGGCCGTGCTCGCCGAGGAGGAGCGCGCGCCGAAGGACGCCGCGCCGATCCGCTGGCTGCTGCTCGCCACGCTCGCCGCCGACACCCCGCAGGACTGCCGCCAAGTCGTCGAACACCACGCCCGCCGATGGCGCATCGAGGACTGGCACCGCATCCTCAAGTCCGGCTGCAGGGTCGAGGAACTCGCCAACCGCACCGCCGCGCGCCTCGCCCGAGCCGCCGCCGTCAACCTCGTCGTCGCATGGCGCATCTTCCTCATGACCCTGCTCGGCCGAGAACAGCCCGACCTGCCGCCCGAGACGCTGTTCTCCGAACTCGAGATCAAGCTCCTCAAGGCGTTCGCCCAACAACGCCGACGCCCCGCTCCCGACACCCTGGAACTCGCCGCGCGCCTGGTCGCCCAGCTCGGCGGACACATCCACCGACCCCGCGGCCCGCCCCCAGGCACCAAGGTCATGTGGCGCGGAGACGCCACCCTCGTCGACACGTGCACCGGATATCGACTCGCCAAGGAGCCGCAAACCTGAAACGTCAGCAACAGCCGAAAAGCCCCGTGCCCCTTGTGGGGCATGGGTAGGGCTAGCTCTGGGGGGAGGGCATCCTGCCGACGCGCCCGAAGGGGGGCGCAGCTACGACCGGCAGTCCCAAAACGGACCCGCGAATCGCCTACATGCCCCAAACCGTGATCTTCGAGCCCTTGTGCTCCATCTTTCGTCGGAAGAGCCTCTCCTCCCAAGGTCGGTCGCTGCGGTCGAATGCCACGAGGTGTCCTGTGGTTGCGGCGCATCGATCCATGTAGGCAGCGGTCTGTTCGAGACCGAGGGCGATCGTGGCGTCCTCGCTCCCGTGGCGTACCTTGCACTCCACGACATGGCGATCTGCCATTCGGGGCGCGCGTGGCCAGACGATCAGGAGGTCCGTCCTGCCTCGACCCAGGCCGTATTCCCGTTCGATGCGCCCACCGCCGTTGACAATGCGCTGAAGAAAGCCCTGCAACATGAGCTGCGGCCCAGCCTCCTTGTAGGTGAACCGATCCTGCCAATGCTCCGAATGCTCGCGAAAGAACGACTGAAACGCTTCGAGCAAGCCGTCCATATCGAGCGCGCCCGACTCATCGACATACCAGGCCGTCTCCTGCACCAGGCTGTCTTGCAGCACGTAGGCAAGTTCGCGCGGCACCACATCGGCGTAGATGGGATTCGCGAGGCGTGGTGGCGAATCGGCGGCGATCAGGCCGAGGTCGCGCACATACTCCAAGTCGCGGGCGTTGTAATCCGCCTCTGCCTGTCCCGACAGCAAGGGTTCCACGACCCGCTGAATCCGCTCTTCGCGCAGCTTGTCCGCCAACTGGTCGAGATGGGTTCGGCGATCGAGGACGAGCCGCTCCCTTGCCGCCAGGATGTCCTCCTCCTCGATCGGCCGGGAGCGGTCGCGGCCGGCCTTGCTCTCGAAGCAAGCTCCCGCAGCCAGGGCGTTGACGAGCCACGGCTGGCCCTGGCTTTGCCTCCATACCGCGGCCAGTGCGCCCTGTGTGAACGCCTGCCCGGTGTCGACGGTGTGTTGGGCGAGCAAGGCGCGGGTTTCTGCCTCGCTGAAGTCTCCGAGTCGGAGCGACTTGGCAGCGATGTTGAAGGCGCTGCCACCAGCCACCGGTTCGCGCTCCGATTGCGCGTGGATGCGATAGTCGCGGATGTCACGCACGCCGCACAGCACCACGCATTGGGGATAGCTCTCCGGTCGCCGGTCGTAGCCGGCGCGCAACTGGCGCAGCACCGACAGGAGCGTGTCGCCAATCAAGGCGTCGATCTCGTCGATGAGCAGGACGAGGGGCCTGGGGCTGTGGAGGCACCAGCGGGTCAGGGCGTTTTGCAAGGCTGCATGGGGGCCTGCGCGGGCCAGAATGTCAGGCCAGCATTGCTCCAAAAAGTCGTCGCCAGCGAGCAACGCCCGCTCGGCGAGGCTGGCGAGAATCGCTTGCATGGCTCGCTCGGTGTTCTCGCGTCCCGCCTGCCCCACCTCCACGTTGACGTACACGCACCGGCAGTCACCCGCACCTCCGCTGTTGACGAGATCCCGAAACGCGAGCAGGGCCGACGTTTTGCCGGTTTGCCGTGGAGCATGGAGCGTGAAGTAACGCTCAGCCTCGACCAGCCTCAACAGATCGTCGAGGTCCACCCGCGTCAGCGGATCGATGTGGTAGTGGCGGTTAGCCCGAACCGGGCCTTCCGTGTTGAAGTGTCGCATCGCCACAGTATGGCGTGCTTCCCCGCCGCTCGTGGTCGTTTCCGCGGGAGGTTACGGTGGATGCGGTCTGAGCGAGTCGAGAGCGGGAGGATGGGAACGGGGCGGGAGGCGAAGTTCGGGCGCGCGTTTTGATCCACGCATGGACCTCCTGCGTGACCGTTACCAAACTCGCACCACTCCGGCGCTGCCGCAACGTACCGTGCCGGCATCAACGTCGCGCCTGCGCCTTCGTGGCCACGGTAGGCCCCTGGCAAGGCGGCGGTCTCTGGGGGCGAGGGCATTCTGCCCTCGCCCCCAGAGGAGGCCCCGGCGGCCGCAGGTGGGCGGACGACTCGATCGCGGGGGTCAGTGGGGTCGTTGGGCAAGCGCAGTGAGGCTATGGCGCCTGCCAGCAGGGTTCACATGCGGACGGTCCGATCTGCCAGTTCCAGAACGCGAGGGTCGTGCGTGACGGCGACTATGGTGACCCCAAGGGTCCTGAGGTTCTCCAGCACCTTCTCCTGAAGCTCTCCATCGAGGTGTGCGGTTCCCTCGTCAAGCAGCATCAGCCGAGGTTCCCGGAAGACAGCCCTTGCGATCATCACGCGCTGACGCTGGCCTCCCGACAGCGTCGATCCCATGTGCCCAACAAGGGGCAGCTACGACCGGCAGTCCCAAAACGGACCCGCGAATCGCCTACATGCCCCAAACCGTGATCTTCGAGCCCTTGTGCTCCATCTCTCGTCGGAAGAGCTTCTCCTCCCAAGATCGGCCGCTGCGGTCGAATACCACGAGGTGTCCTGTGGTTGCGGCGCATCGATCCATGCAGGCAGCGGTCTGTTACTTGAGTAATGCGAAAGATGGACCGGAAGGTCTTGCGAAAGATCGTGTCAAGGGGGCGAAAAAAGGGTGGGGGTCCCCCCCTCCGAAATCAGGCGAAAACCGGAATCAACCGGAAGGAAAGGGAATCTGGCGGAAGCTGGCGGGGGCGCGGGAAGTGCGGCGCGCCGGGGGATCGCGTCGAGGGTCAGTCGGTGGTGCGAGCCAGACGCTGCAGTTCGCCGGCGACCTGCTGCATCTCCGCCAGCAGGGCATCGATGTCGGCCTGACTGGGCAGATCGGGTTGCTCCGCCGCGTCGATGGCGGCGACGGCCGGCGTTTCGGCTGCGATGCGCCTGGACGCCGCGACCAGCGCGCGAGTGAGCCCCGCCGGCGTGACGCTGCGCAGGCCGTCCTCGATCTCCGGCGTGACGCTGCGCAGGCCGTCCTTGATCTCGCTCATGTAAGGATCTCCTCTCGATGTAGTCATTGGTGAGCCGCCGCCGGAACGTCGGCGACGTCCTCGCTCACTGCACCGTGCCCGGCTCCAGGGGCACCCCGATCCAGGGGGTGGGCTCGACGCCGGCGAGCGAGTCGGGGAGTTCGGGATCCGGCACGATGCCCCGGTTCTCGAGAACGAGGGCGAGGAAGTCGGGGGCGCTGTGGGCGGGGTCGCGGAGCGTGACGTGGATGGCCACGTCCGTGAGCCGCACCGGCGCGGGCCTGTCCAGCATGGACTGGAGCCACTGGACATCCCAATGGTCGCCGTCCACCGTGCCGGCCTCGTCGTCCCACACGATGGTGCGCACCTCGCGGCCGCGCATCACGTCCTGCATCTTGATGGTGTGCCGCACGGATCCCCCTGTGCGCGCGAGTCAGGGATCGTAGTCTAGCAGCACGCCGAGCAGGAGGTCGAGAAAGCCCGGATCCTCGCGCGCCATCTTCGGCAGGCGCTCCGTTCCGCGGTGCGGGTGAAAGAGCATCTGCATGCCGCGCGTGACGGCCTCCAGCGCCTCGTCGCGCCCCCAGTCGGGGTGGGCGCCCGCCGGGGTGAACGGGTAGATGCGCCCCTGGTACGCCTCGGAGTACCGGTCGCGGCGGCCGGTGGCCGATGAGTCGTAATTGGGCAGTCCTTCCACGGGGTCGCGCGTTCCGTCCGGACGGGTGGTGCGGCGCAGGTGGTCCGAAAGCGCGTCAAGCGTGCCCGGCATTCAGCGAATCGACATATCGCCTTCCCCACGCGTCGTCGCGGGTGGTCTGCGCGCCAAGCAGCTTGATCGCGCGGTGGCGCTCCACGTTCTCTATGAAGGTCGAGTTCTCCAACGCGCTGGCGGCGATCGATTCATGCGTCAGGTTCCGCAATGGCATGTAGGTGGCCCAGTTGATGCTTCCGAAGAGGACAAGGAAGGCGCATATGACGAGGGTGAGGTCCCAGGAGTACACGAACATGACTGCCAGTGTCCCTACAGCCATGGTGGCGTCGAGCAGCATCGCGAATGCCCCGGTGGTAAGGAACTGGCGAATCGGCGTCAGCGAGCCGAAACGGGAAAGCACATCGCCGGTGTGGCGAGCGTCGAACCACGTGTCTGGCAACCGGATCAGGTGGTGGGCGAGCCCGGCGACCATTCGGAAGGCGGATGTGTTGCCGACGTAAAGCAGCAGCAGCGAGCGGAAGAAGCCGGTCAGGGCGCTAACGACGCCGATCAGGGCGAAACCGGCGGCCAGCGCGAACACGAGGTTCATGTCCCCCTGCCGGATGCCCTGATCGACCGTTAGCTGCGTGTTCAGCGGCATGACCAGCGCAAACACCTGCAGAACCACGGTTAGGGTGAACACCGTCGCCAAGGGGCCAGCCAACCCCCGGAGCAACGACACGAAGGACGAGAGCCCGATTGCGCTCTCGGTGCGCCGGGGCTGGAAGTCCGGGGTCGGCGCAAGCTCCAACGCAACACCCGTGAAACTCGCCCCAATCTCGTCAAGACCCAGAACGCGCGTTCCCACGGCGGGGTCCACAATGCGCGCCTTGCGTGCGCGCACCGACTCCAGAACCACGAAATGGTTCAAGTCCCAGTGCAGGATGGCTGGCAGGCGAAGCTGCGCAAGCTCGTCAAGATCGAGGCGGACCGCCCGAGATCGGAGTCCGAGCGCCTCGGCGCAGTCGCGAAGGCGCTTCAGCGTCATGCCTCGCAGGGACACGCGGAACCTGGATCGCAGTTCGCGCAGCGTCGTTCGGTCGCCGTAGCACGCCGCCACCATGGCGAGACACGCAAGGCCGCACTCCGCCCTGTCGCCTTGAAGAATGGTGCGAACGCGCACGGCGGCGCTAGAGTCGCTCGGCGGTGCCGCGAATCGGCTCGAACAGCCAGCCGGCGAGCGAACTGTAGTCGCGCACCAGATCGGCGCTTACAGTCATTCCCGGCCGCAGCGCCTTGTCGCGGATGGTTGCACTGAAGCCTTCGGGGAATCTCACGTCCACTTGGTACACGGCGCTTCCGGGCGCCATGCCCAGCGTGTCGGGCGGCCGTACCGTCGTTTCGGAGATGGACTCGACCATGCCGTGTTGCGCTCCGTAGCGCTCGTAGGGAAACGCGTCCACGAACACGCGGACGTCCGCTCCCACGTCCACGAACCCCATTGCCGCGGGCGCGACGAACAGACGGGCGTGAAGGTTTCCGTCTGTGGGGACGATGTCCGCCAGCGGCATGCCCACCAGCACCCAGTCGCTGTCGCGAACGCGCACCGACGCGACCATTCCGTCTCTTGGCGCCAACACCAATCCCGACTGCTCCGCCTGAACCCTCGACCTCTGGGCCGCCAGACGATGGACTTCTTCCTGTAGCCTGGCTTGATCCACCCGATGGTCCAGGGCCAGGCGATCTCCTTCGATGCCGGCGGTCCTGATGGAGGATTGCAGTTCGTCCCGCAGGCGTTCCTGCGCGGCCACGGCCAGCAAGCGCGTCTGCAACCCTTCGGTTGCGTCAAGCAGCTGTGTCCTGGCGACCAAGCCGGACCGCACGAGTCTCCGAGCGTCCTCGTAGCGTCTGGTCGCAAGTGCAAGTCGGCTCCGATGCAGCTTCAGCTCCACGTCCGAGCGCTGCAGCGCGCGGCGCCTCGACAGCTGCTCTTCCGCGAGGCCTGCCTGCCGGTTCCGGTGCTGTTCGTCCATCAGTGCCAGGCGTTCCTCGAGGGACTCGATTCGAGCTGCCAACTGCATGAGCACGTCTTCCGGCAGCGTTACCGTGGGGCGCACGCCATCGCCGGAGGACAGCGCCAGCAGCACCTCGCCTTCCCGCACGATGTCGCCCGCCTTCGCGGCGCGACGGACGACTCCGCTCATCGGCGCAGACACCCTCGACCACCCGGATGCGGGCACCAAAACGCCCTGTGCCTGCTCCTTTCTAGCGAACTGAAACCCGGTGGCAAACGCTGCGAGCCCGACGCAGGCCAGCGCCGCAACGGCGGCCATCGCGTACGCCGACACCGGGCGCGAGAGAAACACGGCCTGCGAAGTCGCCTGCGCAAGGCGATCCAGCACTTCCTGGCGAAAGAGGCTGTTCAGGCGTGTTTCGCTCATCCGAGACGTGCGCCGGTCACTGTCCGCCAGCCAGCCTTTGCACCACGACCGGCTTCGTGGACCAATACTCCGCCAGCGCGTGCGCCGTCCTGTTCCTTCCGTCCCTTGCGTCAAGCGCAGCACCAGCGCCGAGAAGAGCCTCGACAATGGGCAAGTCGCGATCAGCCACCGCTGCGTAGTGCAGCGGCGTGCGACCGCGCATGTCCACCGGATTGACATCAGGCCCTGCCGCAGCGAGCACCACCTCCAGTACATCCAGGGAACCGCCAAGCGCGGCCATGTGCAATGGCGTGCTGCCGAGTTTGTTGCCCGCAAGTGCATCCGCGCCTGCCCGCAATAGAGTCTGGACGATGGTCAGGCAGTCAGTACCGGCAACGTAGTGCAGCGGCTGACTGCCTCGTCTGTCATCAGCTTGCGGATCTGCCCCGGCGGCAAGCAGACTTTGGAGAACGGACAGGCTGGGCGGCTCGGTGTACATTAGCCAGTGCAAAGCTGTCATGGCATTGCCCGACGACTGCGGGACGGCGCCGTTTGCCAATAGCCATCCAACTGCGGCGTCCCGATGGCCGTGTACGGCAGCGTGCAAGGGCGTCCTGTCCTTCCAGTCCGCCTTGTTCACATTTGCGCCACGCTCGAGCAACAATTCGAGCAGCGCCACATCCCCGTTCCAAGCTGCCGCCACCAGGGGCACGTCGTATCCCCCATTTGGGTTTGCGCCGGCGTTGAGGAGGGCGGACGCAAGGTCTGCGGCCTTTGCCCGCACCGCAGCTTCGAGCGGATTGTGACGATCCCCGTCGGCGTGTGCACCGTCGGCCAAGAGCCGCAGCACAGCCTCCGTGTTGCCGGAGGCGACAGCGAGGTAAAGCAGCGTCTTCCCGTCGTCCATCGGCCCATCGGCCGTCGGACCAGCCTCCAGCGGTGCCGTGACCTGGTCGCCAAGTCCCGATTCCACACCTCCCGCTCGAGCAGCTCGTCCCCCGTCGTCGGTAACGTTGGGATCAGCAGCCAGTGCCATCTTCGCGCGCTTGGCGTCCGACCGACGACCAACTGCATACATCGGCGGCGGCGCGCCTTCAAAGCCGGATTTGTCCTTGTCAGTACGCCTTTCAGTCGACCGGTCAAGGCCCTGCCCCGACGCATCCGCCATAGATGCGTACATCGGCCGACCAACCCCGACATCGATCTGCGCAACCCCCTCACCGTACTCTACACAGCACTCTCGCTCCGCAGGCAACGACACCTCAAGAAACAGGTATGAGTTCCGGTACTCACATTGCTTGTCCGTTCCCGCGTCATTGCCGCTTGCCACAACAAAAAGCAGTGCGGCCGTCACTGCGGATACCCTCTTCCGCGAAAGTGCGTCCAAGGTCCGCTTCGTTCGGACCTCGGCCCTGTCCGTGAGCGCACGGGCACGATGGACCACAGGCCGCCGCCCTCGACTTCCCCCAGACGTCGGGGCGCTCACGGGACAAACACTACCCGCAAAGGATCGCGTCGCCACCCAAATGCCGAAAACCTGAGCAAGGTGTCCATGCCTACAAGCGCCATGAACACGTCGTCATACTCGCAGGTGACTTCCACGGTGCCGCCGTGAAGCGCGTATGTTCTCATCCCGAGGTGGAAGAAGCTCTTCGGGCATGTCGAGTGACTGAATCCGGTGTCGATCATCGCAAGAAGTCCATGCTCCTCCGAGACAGTGGACGTGAGCGTAAGCTGGGGACCGAAATACCAGTCGGTTGATGGCGCCCCGGCTGAGCACGGACCCAGTTTCCCCAAGTGCAGGATTGCCTCTCGCCATGAAAAGCAGACCGCCGGGAATCGCAGCAGGAACGACATGCCGATATGGGGAGGCCAGTGGTCCACGGCCGGCCCGGAGGCAACGAAAAAGTGGCTGTACCGTGTGTCACCGACATTCGCGGGAATGGTAAAAAAAGGGGAATTGTGTAGCAAAATCAGCAAAACGCCCATGCCCTGGCGGCGGGCCTCCAATTTCCATCGTCTGACCAGTTCCTTTCTGGGGCTCCCTGTTTTCGCTTCGCGACATCTTCTCCGGTTTCGCCAACAACGCCTTGAACACATCCCCGCAAATCCTTCTCCGTCACGGTTTCGCGTTCGATGGACTCGTCGAGCTGCGGCGGTTTGCGTTCGCGCCTGACCATTGCTTCCCTCGATCTTCGCCGTCCACCCGTTCTTCCTTGTCCATCCGGGGGTAACGTTCACACTGCCACCGGCGTGGCGGATTCGCCGTTGTCGGCGACGAGGTCGGCGTGGGAAAGGCGCGCCCCGTCCATCTGCCGCACCGGCGACTCCATCCTGTCGATGGCGTCCACTTCGCAGCTGCCCTCGTTGAGCCTGAACGACGCCTCGTTGACGTGCCGGCCCAGATGCTTCGGGCTGACGTGGTGCCAAGTGCCGGCGATCGACCGCTCGAGGACGGCCCAGACCGACTCGATGCCGTTGGCGTGGACGTCGCCCCGGACGTGCTCGCCCTTGCTGTGGGCAACGACATCGTGCCGGCACTGGTTGACGATGCTCGGCAACGCCCCGCAGGCCGCCGCGTCGTCGGTGTGGACGGTCGAGCCGCGTTCCACGCTTTCCTCGACCAGCGGAACGAGGGTGGCGGCCCTGGTGTCTCCGACGTGTTCCGCCTTGACCTTGCCGCCCCGCTGCCTGATGCCGACCACGGCTTCCTTGCCGACCGCGCCGCGTCCCGCGTGCAGTTCCCTGGCTTCGTGCCTGTTGCCTTCCTTCCCGCCGACGCAGGTCTCGTCGACCTCGACAGTTTCCGAGAGCTTGAAGTCGCCGCGGCCGCAGGCTTCGCGGACACGGTGCAGCACGTGCCAGGCGGTGCGGTGCTGGACGCCGGGTTCCTTGGAGAACTGCATGGCGCTGACGCCCTTGCGGGCGGTGAGGATGGAGTGGATGGCGTACACCCAATGCTGCAGGTCGGCCTTGGCGGCATGGAGGCAGGTGCCCGTCGTGACCGTGAAATGCCTACGGCAGGCCTTGCACCGGAAATGGGAAGGCCTGGATGGCGGGGGCGGACGGACATCGTCCGGACTTCCGCAGTGCGGACAGGCCGGCTTGCCGTTCCACCGGACTTTCTCCAGCCACTTCCGGCAGGCCGCGTCGTCGGGGAACATCCGGCAGAGCTGCGGAACGCTCATCGTCTGCGCGATGCGCTTGCCGCTCGCGTTGTGCGGGTTGCCTTGGAATCGTGTTCGACGACGGCCATCGGGGACTCTTCGGTTCGGCATGCTGACTGCAGTGTCTCCAATGGGATCAACGGTCAAGCGGCTTTGCTGATTTTGCTACACAATTCCCATAGCTTTCGATGACGGCAATGCCGTGTTCGCGCAACGCACCCGCCAGGCGGATGCCGCGGGCCGTCAGGCGCTGCATGCTGGGGATCAGGCATGGATAGACGTTGATGCCGCGTCGCTTCAGCGTCCGTTCGCAGATTCGCATGATGCCGAACTCGCCCCGGCCGGGGTCATCATCCTCCACCCGAATCCGGCCGGACGGCAGCGAGAGCGGCGAGTCGATCGACACGAGGTCTGGGCGGGCCTCGTCAATCGCTGCCATGATTTCGTCGTCGGTGCCGATCATCCGGGTCCTCGCGAGCGGCCCGCGCAGCTCGCACCAACCGCTCGGCCTTTCCCCGGATCCGGTCAGGTCGATCCCGGCAACGCAGATTTCCGCCGGTATCGCGAGGTTCAGCCGGTCGTAGGTCATCGCCGAACCGGCAGGAGTGGAGAAGGTGGGAACGTGGACGCTGCCGGTTGACTGGCCGAAGCGCAACGACGCGCGCTTGTCGGAAAAGCGACCGGTGAAGGTTGCCAGCGCGTCGTTCTCGTCTGCGGCAATCTGGGCGATCGCGTGGTCCAGGATGGGCTTCATGCCTTCGACGTCGGCGTGGTTGTAGCTGGCCAGGCGCTGGCCGGCTTCCACGTTGCCGGAGATGTACTCGTACCAAAGCAGAACTGCTTGCGCACCGTCGATGTCCTCAACGCCACCCGGCCGCTCGACGCCCAGCGTCTTCTCGACCTCTTTCTGACCACCCGACAAAGATGCCCGTCGAACGAGGTAGCGCAGGTCCACGTGCGCAGCCGGCAGTTGGAGTCTGGGGATGTACTTCGCCAGGAACTTGAGGTCGAAAAGCGTGCCGTTGAAGGTGACGACGCACCTGGCGTTTGCGATCAACTCGGCCGCGGCGCTCTCGCGGTCGTCGCTTGTCCCCATGATGTGGCAGGCGTAGTCGCCTTCCCTTGCGCTGCCGATCAGCGTGATGGCGTCGTAGTAGAGGCTCAGCCCCGTCGTTTCGATGTCAACGAACACGGTTTGTGCGGGGAACGACGTGGCGATTCGATAGTGCTCGCGGGGCGGGAGCTTCTCTGCGAAGAAAGCCGTGTCGCTGGCGTCGAGCGCCCTGCGCGATTCGTCGATGGCTTGGAGCAAAGGGCTTCTGCGAGGACCGAAGAGCTCCCGGGGCACATTGCGGGCCGCTTCAAGGTCGTCCCACGTCTTGATGCCCTCGCGCCAGAACTTGCGTTCGGTGCGCAGCCCGATCCGTGGCAGGTGGAGGAATGTGCGTTCCAAGGGGCAGGGAAGCGGTTCAGCTTGGGGCGACTTGGTCGCGGGGGCAAGGTGAATGCCTTGGCCTGACCCGTCCGGTTCGGGAGATGGAAGCGAGTCAAGCTCCTGTGGATTTACTCCCCGCAAGGCCATGGGGCGGAGCATAGCAGCAGGGGGTGGGTGGGATGCTCGTGAGGGGACGCCCTCCCTCCGGAGAGGTTGGGGGCAGTTGGAGGATTGACGCGCCTGGCGGCGCGTGCGGGGGCAGGATGCCCTCGCCCCCGGGGGAGCGGGAGGTGGCGGCCTGTCTCTGGAGGATGGCATCTTGCCCTCCGTTGCGCCATGGGGCGCATGGCGGGCGGATCATGGGCCGGTTGGTTGGGGCGGTGCAGGTTGGGCCTTGGCGGTGGCTTGGGTGGGGGTTGGGGATTCGGCGGCATCGGCTGCGGTTGCCGGGGGTTGGCTCCAGGAGGGGCTTGGTCCCGTCAAGGCGACATAGCTGAAGCCGAAGACCGTCGCCAGCATGAGGAGGACGAGTGCGGTGAGCAGCCTCATGCCGTTGGCCAACCCCTTGATGTCGGTGCGCAGGCCGTTGGTCTTTTCGTCGATCTTGTCGTGTACCGCGTCGAACTTGGCGTGTACCGCGTCGATCTTGTCGTGTACCGCGTCGAACTTGGCGTGTACCGCGTCGAACTTGGCGTGTACCGCGTCGAACTTGGCGTGTACCGCGTCGAACTTGGTCTCGGACCTCTGCTCCATCGCGTCGAGCTTCGCCTCGAACTTGCTGTCGAGGTGGGCGATTTTGGACTCCAGGCCGCCGACGGCATTGTCCAGGTCGGCCTTGGTGGCGACGTCGGACAGGGCGTCGGCGAGGACTTGGGCCATGGCTTCGGCCTGGGCGGGTGGGAAGCCGGCGGTCTGGAGGGTTCTGGCGCAGCGCAGGGTGTCGAGCACGGCGGCGTTCATTGGCTATTTTCCGTTGGGCTGGAGCGTATCACTTTAGCGGGTGGGGATGGGAGTTCGGGTGCGGAAACTGTCCTTGGCGGTGTGAGACATGGCTTGCGAATGGCGGGGTGGGGGGCGTGCCTGGCGGCGCGTTGCGTGGGCAGGATGCCCCCCCTGTTTCATTCGTTCCGCTTTTTGGGGGTTGCATGGAAGGCGACGGAGAATGTCGCGGTGGATGAGGAACGACATTGGTACCACAGACGTGGCGGCGGGTGGGGCTGGGGGCGGAATGGCGGGTGTCTTGGGGTGGTTTGGGGACGCAAGCACAAGGCACTGTGGTGGATGGTAGTGTCTCACTTTGGCTTGTGCAGTGTCTGGCACCGTCTTCCGGGGGGAGGGCGGGACGCCCTCCCCCCGGAGTGGTCCCGGCAGGCAGATCGACGAGTCGCCGGTTGCGAACGGCCATGCGCCACGTCAGGCAAATTCAAAGTGAGACACTACCTGGTGGATTGGGAGCTTGCGTCTTCTACGCCGATTGCTGTAACGTGGCGGCCGGTTTCGCGTGGACATGGAGGCTCCCGAAGGGGGAGAGCATATGCCCTGATACGGAGCCCTTCAGCCACCTTGGGCGTTGCGTGTGGTTGGTGGGCGTGGGTCAAGAGGCCAAGGCAAGGACGAGTTGCGCGGCAGTGCAGTTCGACTGTGGCCTACGAAGGGCAATGCGGTTGTTTGCCGCCCCGCCGTAGGCAGGATCAGGTGGGCCGGCCGGTCCTATCCTCGTCGTCAGCCAGCTTGGCTTAATGGCGCGCAGGATCGGCGCTTTCGGTGCCAATTTGCAGGCACCGGGCACCATCCGCTAACCGACTTGAATGCAGCAACGCCATCTATTTGTTGAAGAAAGCCGTGCATGCGCACGGCTTTCGATCAACTTCATGGGCCGAAGCAAAGCAGGCATGACATCGCCATCCGACAGCCCGAGCGGCTATCTGACGTTGTCGTTCGGAGCGATGTTGGCGTGTCGCCGTTTCCTGTCCAGCGTATGCGGGCCGTGGCAGCTACAGAAACGGCGTGCGTTTGGCTGCCGATGGGGCAGCGGGCAGTCGTAGTGGTGCCGCGGATCGAAGGCGACACCGAATCGAACTCGCCCTCGTATCGCGCAGGCTGCTAGGTGGCAACCGGGCAATCTTCCATCCGTTCCCCAAATCGGCGGCTGCCCGTGCAGCGCCTTGGCTGGTTGAAAACGAGGCTCCTCTGGCCAACAAACTTCCGCTTGCTGTCCTTCGGCAGCCGCTCGGCGACTTCACGGAGGCGCAGGCGGAAGTCTTCCGCCGCCAAGCGGGTGGCGGAAGCCTCTCGGACACACTCCGTCACGTCTCTGAAGCGACGCCCGAAATTGCCCTCGGGCAGCAAGAGGCACGTTTTGTTTCGGCGTGAGTTTATCTCCTGGTTGACCACGCCCATCAGATCCCGGGCGGCGGCGAGGGCGCGTTCGGACTCGCGGAGCAAGCCGCGAACTGCGCGATTCACCTGATTCCCGGTCTTTGCCTCCCATGCTCCCGGAACCTGCACCGGGAGGATCATCGCCTCGATGCCGAGCCGCTCGAACAGGCAGTCGGCGCCGTCGTCGAACGCATCGAGATACAGCACGACGAGCTTGACGGAGGGTGGCTTTCGCCAATCGGAATCCGTGCGTCTCTTCAGAACCTTTGCAGCCCGCTCGAACACCCGGTCGGCATATTCGGGCGTGTACCGCTCAGTTCCAGGCTTCATTGCCACGGACCCGATCAGGCAGGCGCCGTTGGACGGGAATCGATCCACGAAGCGGCTGTTCACGTGGTTGGGCAGCCCCGCGAACAGGACGGAGACCGTCATGCGGCCTTCCGACGCAGTTTGGCGACGATGGGCATCGGCATGCTGACCTGGGACAACTCGTCAGGGTCCAGCGCTTGGATGAGCTTGCCGAGGATGTCGTTGGTTGGAAGGTTGTCCGCCATTGCGACGTCGCGGAACCGCTCTGGCGAGACGCCGCTTCCCTTTCCCTTAAACCAATCGCCGATGCTCTTGTGCACGTCGGCATCCGTTGCGTCGGGTACGGCGATCAACTCTCGCGGCACCTCGACCATGTGGTGTTCGGGAACATGGCCGATTGGCATGTCTGCAAAGCGAACGGCGCCTTCGGTCGTCAGGTATCGCCTGTCTGCTTCTGCGATGGGTTTTCCCGAACCATCCCGGTGGCGGCTGCTCGCTGGCGCGGCACGGCACCTACGCACGCAAGACCCCAGCCGGCACGTGCATCGCCCGCTGGCACTGTCCCGAGAGCCACACCACCTTCAGTCTGCTGCCGGACTGCCTGGCGGCGCGGCTGCCGGGCACGCTCGCCGAACTCGAGGACGCCGTGGTCACGGCCGAACGGTTCCCGAGCGTGGCCGCCGCCGCGGCGGCGGTGCGTTCCGGTCGCTCGGAACCGCCGGGGGCCATGCGCTGGCTGCGGCGCCGGATCCGCCTGGTACGCCGCGCGCTGAGTGCGGTACGCGGCCTGTTGCCCGAGCGCTTCGCCGGCTGCTCCCCGACGGTCCTCGCCTTCCGTGACCGACTCGCTACCGATGCGGCACTCGCCTGGCTGCGCGAGATGGCTGCCCCGCAACTCCGGTCATTACCGACGCCGCTCGGATACGCCCACCACACCACAACCCCTGGCCATCCCGTTGTGCCGTTCCAACAACGGGTGGGTCATGACCCACCGCCTCGAAGACCCTAACGTGCTCCTCATCCCGCCGCCGACGGCGGCCAACGAGACACACGCATGGCAAGAACGCTCGACGACGACACCCGCCAAGCCGTGGCGCTGTTCCGCTACGGCCTGATCGCCGACTTGGCGCACCTGCCCCCCGGGACGCCGGGCACGGGCGAGCGCTTGCGCGCCAAGGCCACCCAGGACTACGTCATCCCCGGCACCACGCGCACCCGCGTCGCCGCGGAGACCCTGCGCCACTGGCTCACCGCCTACCGCCAGGGCGGCTTCGACGCCCTGTATCCGAAGAACCGTACCGACCGCGGCCGCGCCCGGCGCCTGCCGCCGGAAACCGCCGAGATGCTGATCTCGATCAAGGAGGACAACCCGGGCCTGTCGGTACGCGCGGTGATCGACGCCGCCGGCGAACGCGATCTCCCGGCCGACGTCCATCTCGCCCCGTCGACCGTGCATCGCCTACTCGCCCGTGAAGGACTGCTTGAGAAGCGTTCCACAGAACCGGCTGTAGACCGGCGGCGCTTCTCATGCCGACTGGCAGGGGAACTCTGGATGTCCGATGTCATGCATGGACCCTCCGTGCCCGACAACCGAAAACGCCGCAAGACCTACCTCATCGCCTTCATCGACGACGCCACCCGTGTCGTCCCCTTCGCCGCCTTCGCCTTCGCCGAGAACACCACCGCCTTCCTGCCGGTGTTCAGGCAGGCTCTCCTGAGAAGGGGACAACCGGCGCGCTTGTACGTCGATAACGGTGCGAGCTACCGATCCCGCCAGCTCGCCCTGGTGTGCGCCGAACTCGGCATCGCGCTCATCCACGCCAGACCCCATCAACCCGCCGGGAAGGGAAAGATCGAACGCTACTTCAGGACACTTCGGGCCGGGTGGCTCGCCCACCTCGACCTCGCCGCCATCGACGGCCTCGACACCCTCAACCGCCGCCTCTGGGCTTGGGTGGAAGGCGAATGCCACCAGGCCCCCCACCGCGGCCTCGACGGCGAGACGCCGCTCGACCGCTGGGCTGCCACCGGCGCCGAGGTGCGCTATCCCACCCCCGGTCCCGAGTTCGACGACCTGTTCCTGTTCGAGGCCAAACGCCGCGTCATGAAGGACCGCACCGTCAGCCTGAACGGCCAACTCCACGAGGTCGACGCCCTGCTCGTCGGCCAGACCGTCGTGCTCCGCCACGATCCGGGCCGCGCCGCCCAACCGGCCCCTTGCAGTCGTCCATGACGGCAAGCCTGCAGGCCAGGCCACCGTGCTCGACGCCTACGCCAACACCGCCGTGCGCCGCGCCCGTCCCTCCTCGCAGGTCGAGACCACAACCCGCCGCCCGAACCGCCGCCGTCCCCCCTCGCACTGCGCAAGCTCAAGGACAACGACTGATGTACACCCGACACTTCGCCTTCGCGCGCCTCCCCTTCGAGAACGACCTCGTCACCGACCAGCTGTTCGAGTCCAACGCCCACCGCGAGGCCGAGGCGCGCCTCAAACACCTCGTCGAACTGCGCGGCATCGGCCTGTTGACCGGCGAGGTCGGCGCCGGCAAGACCACCGTCTGCCGCCACGTCACCGCCAACCTCCATCCCGGCCTCTTCCGCGTCTACTGCGTCTCGCTCACCACCGGCAACGCGCTCGACATGTACAAGTCCATCGGCTGGGAACTCGGCCTGCCCACCGAACGCTCCCGAGCCACCGCCTATCGCACCATCCGCAACGAGATCTCCCGACTCGTCGACGAGGCCAAGCAACTCCCCGTGCTCATCGTCGACGAGGCACAGCACCTCAGAAACGATGTCCTGGAGGATCTCCGGCTGCTCACCAACTTCGAAATGGACGCCGAGCGCCGCCTGTGCCTGCTGCTCGTCGGACTCACCGAACTCAGGCGCCGACTCGCCATGGCCGTGCACGAATCGTTGAGCCAGCGCCTCGTCGTCCGACATCACATCGGCAGCCTCGACCGCAGCGAACTCGACGAGTACCTCACCCACCGGTTGCGCCTCGCCGGGTGCGAACTGCCGCCGTTCGAGCCACCCGCCATCGAGGCCCTCTTCCAGGCCTCTCGCGGCCTGCCCAGGCCCGTCAACCGCATCGCCCACTACGCGCTCTCCGCCGCCGCCCTGGCCAAGGCCCGAACCGTCGACGAGACGCACCTGCAAAACGCCATCGGCGAACTTCGGCTCTAGAACGTCCTCATGACCGTCGATGCCAACGACCCGCTATCGCCGCTGGAAAACCTCCCCGTCGAAACCATCGCACTCCTGTGCGACTGGCTCCACGATCTTGCCGATGCCATCCAGAACCGCCACTGCGCACGACTGATCAACGATCACCATCGCCGCAACGAACGACAGGCCGAACAACGGCATCACCGCGAACACCAACTCGACTGCTTCGACGTTGACCGTTCGACGTTCTGAGCAAACGCCTTCCGCTCAGTCACCCAAGTCCAACTTCACTGCTGGCCACACGGCACACACGGCCGCTCAATGTGGGAAATCCCGTACTGATCCACCAGATATAAAGCGAGAATCCCCTGCTGAAACTACGCGGGATACAACAGTCGTCGAGGTGGGCGATGCTGGACTCCAGGCTGCCGACGGCGTTGTCCAGGTCGGCCTTGGTGGCGACGTCGGACAGGGCGTCGGCGAGGACCTGGGCCATGGCCTCGGCCTGGGCGGGCGGGAAGCCGGCGGTCTGGAGGGTTCTGGCGCAGCGCAGGGTGCCGAGCACGGCGGCGTTCATGGCTGTCTTCCGTTGGGCTGGAGCGTATCACTTTAGCGGGCGGGGACGGGAGTTCGGGTGCGGAAACTGTCCTTGGCGGCGTGAGACATGGCTCGCGGTGACGGCGAGGCGCGCCTTCGGGCGTGGCGGCAGGATGTCTTCCTCCTGAGGACCTCTCTCCAGGAGAGGCCCGCAAGGGGTGCGAAGGGCATGGCGGCGGCTGCCTGGGATTGGGAGGAACGCGCCCGGGGCGCATTGCGAGGGCAGGATGCCCTTGCCCCAGGGGACACTGGGATGCCCCCGGCTCCAGGGGGTTGGTGGGGCGTGGGGGGTGCGGCTTGGGGCGTGCGGGAGGGTGCGGCCTCGCTCTGAAGAGAGAGTAGGGTTGGGGGATTCGTTCTTGGCGGGGAGACGGCCTGCCTCGCTGGGGATGGTGGGGTGTTCCGGGAAAGGCGACGGGGAATGTCGTGGCGGGGGTGGTGTCGGGAGGGTTTGACGGAGATTCGCGCCCCTCCGGCTCTTCGGCTGGGGGGGCGTGGGCGATGTCCTACGGCGTGCAGGACGAAATGTTTGTGTGTCGGGGAAAGGCTTATTGGGGCTGTTGGGGCTGTCAGCCTGGTGCCGTGTCTTTTGGCGGCTTGATGGGCAGAGTGCGGTTCGGCTCTGCTGGCGCGGCTTGCGATGCCTGGTCTTCGGATGGGGTTGGGGCTTGCGGTGCCTCTGCATGGGCTGGCGCGGGGGCTGGCTGAAGGAAGTTGTAGGCGGACATGGCGAAGAGGAGTCCCAGGAGGGCCAGCACGAACTTGAGCTGGCGATCCAGGGCGTCGAACTTGGTGTGGAGTTGGGTGATTTCGGTCTTCTGCTCCGCAAGTGCCCGGTCCGTTTCGGACTTCTGGGCGGCGAAGCCCGCGTCCATGTCGGCCTTCTGGGCCGCGAAGCGCGAGTCCTGGGCGGCGAAGCGCGTGTCCATGTCCGCCTTCTGGGCGGCGAAGCCTGCGTCCATGTCCGCCTTCTGGGCGGCGAAGCCTGCGTCCATGTCGGCCTTCTGGGCGGCGAAGCGCGCGTCCATGTCGGCCTTCTGGGCGGCGAAGCGCGCGTCCACTTCGGCCTTCAGCGCCGCCAGGGCGCCTTTCATTTCGGCCTTCTGTGCCGCGAAGCCGTGCTGCACTTCGGTTCGCAGGCCGGCGATGGCCTCGTCGAGCCCCTTCTTGGTGGCGGCCAGGTCCTCCCTTGTGGCGACGCCGGCCAGGGCGTCGCCCAGGATCCGGGCGGTGCCGTCGGCCTGCTGCTGGGTGAAGCCGGCGTCCTTGAGGTTTCGGGCGCAGCGGAGGGTGTCGAGCATGGCGGCTGGCATCGTGGGATCCGGTTGGTTTTGGAGCCTATCACTTTAGCGAGTCGGGGCGGCTGTTCAGGTGCGGAAATCGGGAACTGCCGTGTGTGGGAAATGTCGCGCGGCATGCAGGCGGAATCGTCTGTGGCGGGACAGGAGCGTTTTGCGGGAAGCCCGTGGGGTTTCGCGGATTGGGCGGAGGGTCAGGTTGCCGAGGAGGCGGCGAGTTCCCGGTGCGGGGCCTTGCTTCCGCTTCGGTGACGTGGAGGGGCCGGGCGTGGCAGGTGCGGGAGGGAAAGGCTCTGTGGGCGATGTCCTACGGCGTGCAGGACGAAATGTTTGTGTGTCGGGACATGCCTCGTTTCGCTCATGGCGGGCGGGTCATGGGCCGGTCGGCTGGGGCGGTGCAGGTTGTGGCGTGGTGGGTGGGTTCGTTGGGGGTTGGGCCTTGGCGGTGGCTTGGGTGGTTGGGGATTCGGCGGCATCGGCTGCGGTTGCCGGGGGTTGGCTCCGGGAGGGGCCTGGTCCCGCCAAGGCGACATAGCTGAAGCCGAAGACCGTCGCCAGCATGAGGAGGACGAGTGCGGTGAGCAGCCTCATGCCGTTGGCCAACCCCTTGATGTCGGTGCGCAGGCCGTTGGTCTTCTCGTCGATCTTGTCGTGTACCGCGTCGAACTTGGTCCGGGTCGCGTGCTCCATGGCGTCGAGCTTCTGGTCCATGGCGTCGAGCTTCGCCTGGGTCGTGCGCTCCATGGCGTCGAGCTTCGTCTCGAACTTGCTGTCGAGGTGGGCGATGCTGGACTCCAGGCTGCCGACGGCGCTTTCGAGCTTCGTCTCGAACTTGCTGTCGAGGTGGGCGATGCTGGACTTCAGGCTGCCGACGGCGTTGTCCAGGTCGGCCTTGGTGGCGACGTCGGACAGGGCGTCGGCGAGGACCTGGGCCATGGCCTCGGCCTGGGCGGGCGGGAAGCCGGCGGTCTGGAGGGTTCTGGCGCAGCGCAGGGTGTCGAGCACGGCGGCGTTCATGGCTGTCTTCCGTTGGGCTGGAGCGTATCACTTTAGCGGGCGGGGACGGGAGTTCGGGTGCGGAGACTGTCCTTGGCGGCGTGAGACATGGCTCGCGCGGCGACGGCGGGGCGGGTCGCTGGCGGAGAGGCGCCTTCGGGCGTGGCGGCGGGATGCCTTCCTCCCGAGGGCCTCTCTCCAGGAGAGGCCCGCAAGGGGTGCGAAGGGCATGGCGGCGGCTGCCTGGGATTGGGAGGAACGCGCCGGGGGCGCATTGCGCGGGCAGGATGCCCTTGCCCCAGGGGACACTGGGATGCCCCCGGCTCCGGGGGGTTGGTGGGGCGTGCGGCTTGGGGGCGTGCGGGAGGGTGCGGCCTCGCTCCGGTAGAGAGGAGGGTTGGGGGGATTCGTTCTTGGTGGCAAGACGGCCTGCCTTGTTGGGGATGGTGGGTGTTTTGGAGGAAGGCGACGGGGAATGTCGTGGCGGGGGTGTCGGGAGGGTTTGACGGAGATTCGCGCCCCTCCGGCTCTTCGGCTGGGGGGGCGTGGGCGATGTCCTACGGCGTGCAGGACGAAATGTTTGTGTGTCGGGGAAAGGCTTATTGGGGCTGTTGGGGCTGTCAGCCTGGTGCCGTGTCTTTTGGCGGCTTGATGGGCAGAGTGCGGTTCGGCTCTGCTGGCGCGGCTTGCGATGCCTGGTCTTCGGATGGGGTTGGGGCTTGCGGTGCCTCTGCATGGGCTGGCGCGGGGGCTGGCTGAAGGAAGTTGTAGGCGGACATGGCGAAGAGGAGTCCCAGGAGGGCCAGCACGAACTTGAGCTGGCGATCCAGGGCGTCGAACTTGGTGTGGAGTTGGGTGATTTCGGTCTTCTGCTCCGCAAGTGCCCGGTCCATGTCGGCCTTCTGGGCGGCGAAGCGCGCGTCCATGTCGGCCTTCTGGGCGGCGAAGCGCGCGTCCACTTCGGCCTTCAGCGCCGCCAGGGCGCCTTTCATTTCGGCCTTCTGTGCCGCGAAGCCGTGCTGCACTTCGGTTCGCAGGCCTGCGATGGCCTCGTCGAGCCCCTTCTTGGTGGCGGCCAGGTCCTCCCTTGTGGCGACGCCGGCCAGGGCGTCGCCCAGGATCCGGGCGGTGCCGTCGGCCTGCTGCTGGGTGAAGCCGGCGTCCTTGAGGTTTCGGGCGCAGCGGAGGGTGTCGAGCATGGCGGCTGGCATCGTGGGATCCGGTTGGTTTTGGAGCCTATCACTTTAGCGAGTCGGGGCGGCTGTTCAGGTGCGGAAATCGGGAACTGCCGTGTGGGAAATGTCGCGCGGCATGCAGGCGGAATCGTCTGTGGCGGGACAGGAGCGTTTTGCGGGAAGCCCGTGGGGTTTCGCGGATTGGGCGGAGGGTCAGGTTGCCGAGGAGGCGGCGAGTTCCCGGTGCGGGGCCTTGCTTCCGCTTCGGTGACGTGGAGGGGCCGGGCGTGGCAGGTGCGGGAGGGAAAGGCTCTGTGGGCGATGTCCTACGGCGTGCAGGACGAAATGTTTGTGTGTCGGGACATGCCTCGTTTCGCTCATGGCGGGCGGGTCATGGGCCGGTCGGCTGGGGCGGTGCAGGTTGTGGCGTGGTGGGTGGGTTCGTTGGGGGTTGGGCCTTGGCGGTGGCTTGGGTGGGGGTTGGGGATTCGGCGGCATCGGCTGCGGTTGCCGGGGGTTGGCTCCGGGAGGGGCCTGGTCCCGCCAAGGCGACATAGCTGAAGCCGAAGACCGTCGCCAGCATGAGGAGGACGAGTGCGGTGAGCAGCCTCATGCCGTTGGCCAACCCCTTGATGTCGGTGCGCAGGCCGTTGGTCTTCTCGTCGATCTTGTCGTGTACCGCGTCGAACTTGGTCCGGGTCGCGTGCTCCATGGCGTCGAGCTTCTGGTCCATGGCGTCGAGCTTCGCCTGGGTCGTGCGCTCCATGGCGTCGAGCTTCGCCTCGAACTTGCTGTCGAGGTGGGCGATGCTGGACTCCAGGCCGCCGACGGCGTTGTCGAGCTTCGCCTCGAACTTGTCGTCGAGGTGGGCGATCCTGGACTCCAGGCCGCCGACGGCGTTGTCGAGCTTCGTCTCGAACTTGTCGTCGAGTTGGGCGATGCTGGACTCTAGGCTGCCGACGGCGTTGTCCAGGTCGGCCTTGGTGGCGACGTCGGACAGGGCGTCGGCGAGGACCTGGGCCATGGCCTCGGCCTGGGCGGGCGGGAAGCCGGCGGTCTGGAGGGTTCTGGCGCAGCGCAGGGTGTCGAGCACGGCGGCGTTCATGGCTGTCTTCCGTTGGGCTGGAGCGTATCACTTTAGCGGGCGGGGACGGGAGTTCAGGTGCGGAGACTGTCCTTGGCGGCGTGAGACATGGCTCGCGCGGCGACGGCGGGGCGGGTCGCTGGCGGAGAGGCGCCTTCGGGCGTGGCGGCGGGATGCCTTCCTCCCGAGGGCCTCTCTCCAGGAGAGGCCCGCAAGGGGTGCGAAGGGCATGGCGGCGGCTGCCTGGGATTGGGAGGAACGCGCCGGGGGCGCATTGCGCGGGCAGGATGCCCTTGCCCCAGGGGACACTGGGATGCCCCCGGCTCCGGGGGGTTGGTGGGGCGTGCGGCTTGGGGGCGTGCGGGAGGGTGCGGCCTCGCTCCGGTAGAGAGGAGGGTTGGGGGGATTCGTTCCTGGCGGGAAGGCCGGTATGGGAGGGAGTTTCCGTGGGCGCCGTCCTGCGGCGTGTAGGACGAAATGTTTGTGTGTCGGGGAGTTAAGGGTGTGTGTCGGGGAGTTAAGGGTGACGGCGATCCGGGAGACGCAACCGCTGGGCAGACCGATGCAACCGCTCACGCTGTGCGCGTACGAGGTCGATGCCGAACCCGTCTTCGACGCCAGGGACCCGTCTCAATTGCGGTTTCGCGGGGTCGCTGAAGCCGATCTGGCGTGCGCCACCTGGGAAGCCGACATGCTCGGCGGGGCTGTCGCAGCCTCGCAGCGGCTGGCGGACCGGCTCACTGACGAAGGCTATGCGGGCATGCTGGTGCGCAGCTTCGCCTTTGGCGCCGGCGAGGACGACGTGAATCTGGTGTTGTGGCGTTGGGGGGACAGCTACCCAGCTCGAGCGGTTCTTGTTGACGATGAGGGCCGGCTGCGCGGCGAGTGACGTCGGACGGGTTCGTGGAGGGGCGTGTCGAGATGCGCCGGAGTGTGCGCCGTGTGTTTGGCCCACTGGCCGATGGCGCAGCCCGGTCGTTTCAGCGTGGCGGGAAGGCCGGTACGGCAGGGAGGTTCTGTGGGCGATGTCCTACGGCGTGTAGGACGAAATGTTTGTGTGTCGGGACTGGGCGACCTATGGCCGCGGGTTTGGAGGGTGGGACGCCCCTCTCCTGGCACGGCAGGCTGTCAGTCTGGTGCGGTGTCTTTTGGCGGCTTGATGGGCAGAGTGCGGTTCGGCTCTGCTGGCGCGGCTTGCGATGCCTGGTCTTCGGACGGGGTTGGCGGTGCCTCTGCATGGGCTGGCGCGGCGACGGGGCCTGGCTGAAGGAAGTTGTAGGCGGACATGGCGAAGAGGAGGCCAAGGAGGACCAGCATGAACTTGATCTGGCGGTCCAGGGCCTCGAACTTGGTGTCGAGGTCCTCCTTTGTGGCGAAGCCGGCCAGAGCGTCGCCCAGGACTCGGGCGGTGCCGTCGGCCTGCTGCTGGGTGAAGCCGGCTTCCTTGAGGTTTTGGGCGCAACGAAGGGTGTCGAGCATGGCGGCTGGCATTGGGCGGATCCAGTTGGTTTGGAGCCTACCACTTTAGCGAGTCGGGGCGGCTGTTCGGGTGCGGAAATCGGGAAGTGGCGTGTGGGAAATGTCGCACGCATGCAGGCGGAATCGTTGGTGGCGAGACAGGAGCGCTTGCCGGAGTCCCGTGGGGTTTCGCGGATTGGGCGGAGGGGTCAGGTTGCCAAGGAGGCGGCGGGTTTCCCGTTGCGGGGCCTTGCTTCCGCTTCGGTGACGTGGCGGGGGGCGGGCGTCTGCGGGGCGGGGAGGCGGGTTCGGGAGGGAGTTTCCGTGGGCGCCGTCCTACGGCGTGCAGGACGAAATGTTTGTGTGTCGGGACAAAGGAAGGAGGCCCTTTGGCGGCTTGATGGGCAGAGTGCCATTCGGCTCTATGCCTGGTCTTCGGACGGGGTTGGCGGTGCCTCTGCATGGGCTGGCGCGGCGACGGGGCCTGGCTAGAGATGCTCCCGGGGAGGGACAGCTTCGGTCCAAGGTACGCAGAGGAAGGGCGCGCCTTGGGGCGGTTACGTGCTCGGTGAAGGTGTTGGGTTGGCGGGCTGGGCTTCCAGCGGGGGTTGGGTAGTGGGTGCTGGGGGGGCACCCCAGGTGATGTGGGGTGCCACGATGGCACCGAAAATGAAGGCGAACATCGCGGCCAGCATGACGATGTTGAGTGCGGCGATGACTTTCAGCCTTCCTTCCAGACCGTCGATTCGCTCGTTCAGCCTTCCTTCCACGCCGTCTATGCGCCCGCTCAGCCTTCCTTCCACACCGTCGATTCGCTCGTGAAGCTTGGCGATGTCGCCCGTGAGGAGCGCGACGGCGCGGTCGAGCTTCGCGTCGAACGTTTGCTCCGTCGCGCCAAGCCTTGTGTCGAATGTCTGCTCCATCGCGTCGAACCTAGCGTCGAACTTCTGTTCCATCCTGTCGAACTTCGCCTCGAACTTGGCGTCCAGTCCAGCGATTCCCGACTTGAATGCGGCTTTGAGTTCGGACTTTGCGCCGGCGATGGCGTTGTCTAGGTCTGCCTTGGTGACCACGTCGGCGAGGGCGTCGCCCAGGACCTGGGCCATGGCTTCGGCTTGCTCGTCGCGGAAGCCGGCGGCCTTGAGGGTTTGGGCGCAGCGGAGGGTGTCCAGCACGGGTGCGTTCATGGCCGGTTTTTCGTTGGCGGGAGCGTAGCACTTTAGCGATGATCGGGGGCGGCGTCGGCGTGGAAATAGGCTATGGAGGGCGTGGGAGATTGCCCTGCTTTGGGCGGCGCTTGATGTCGCGTTGGGGGTGTATTGCGCGCTCGGAGGGCGGGATGCCCTCGTGTACGGGTGGCATCGCCGCCAAGGTGCGCTTCGCTGTGACGGGAGAGGGGATGGCGACGGGAAATGTCGTGGTGGGAGAGAGGGTTTGAGAGGGGGGTGAGGCAGCTTGTGCCGGGCGTGGCGGGAAGGCCGGTACGGGAGGGAGGTTCTGTGGGCGATGTCCTGCGGCGTGTAGGACGAAATGTTTGTGTGTCGGGACAAAGGAGGCCCGTGGGCGATGTCCTGCGGCGTGTAGGACGAAATGTTTGTGTGTCGGGGCAGGGCGCTTTCTGCGGGGCGGGGAGGGGGTTCGGGCGGGAGTTTATGAGGGCCGGCTGCGCGGCGAGTGACGTCGGACGGCTTCGTGGAGGGGCGTGTCGAGATGCGCCGGAGTGTGCGCCGTGTGTTTGGCCCACTGGCCGATGGCGCAGCCCGGTCGTTTCAGCGTGGCGGGAAGGCCGGTACGGCAGGGAAGTTCTGTGGGCGATGTCCTACAGGCGTGTAGGGCGAAATGTTTGTGTGTCGGGACTAGGCGACCTTGTGTGTCGGGACTTGCTCTCCTCCGCGTGGTCGCGTTCGTAGCGTTGGTGCTCGTCCTCGTCGAGGCTCGCGTGCGTGTCGATGAACTAACGGGTTGTCTCGAACACGTCGTCGAGCGTGTTGGCGTCGAGGACCTTGACGGCCCAGGTTTCGAGGTCGCTGTTGGACGCCCGACGCAGCCGTTCGGCCACTCCGGGGGACAGAAGCCCGAATCGATGCTGAAGCAGCCCTTCCAGAACGATGCGCGTTCCTTCCTGCAGGCCCACCTGCAGTCCCTCCTCTCGGGCTCTCTGGACGCGTCCTGCCATGGCCTTGCTCTCCTCCGCGTGGTCGCGTTCGTGGCGTTCGTACTCGTCCTCGTCGAGGCTCGCGTACGTGTCGATGAACTCCAGGTATTTTGCCCTCCTGTCAGGGTCCTTTTCCACCGCCGTGAGGCCCCGTACCGCATCCGCGTAGGCGTCCACCCGGCGCTCCGCTGGCACCCGCATGTTCGGCAGGTTCACCAGCGCCGCCACGTTGCGGCTGCCGCGCCAGTCCTCGTAAGGCGTCGCCGCAAGCCGGAACGCGAGGTGGTCGAACGTCAGGTAGGGGCGGCGCTCCGTGCCCAGCACCAGCGGCGCGGACCCCTCGCCGGTCGGCGCCGTCCCGCGCAGGAAGATCGCCACCGGCACCACGCGGTCCGTCTCGAACATCTGCGCCAGGTCCAGGCAGTAGTGCGCCAGCCGGTGCGGCGAGAACCGCCGCGGCTCTGTCTCCTCCTCGACCACGAACAGCACCGCCTCGCGGCGGCCGTCGTCCCACTCGACCAGCAGTGGCACGTCGAGCTCGCGGAAGCGGTCGCCGAGCCGCTCCTTGAGCTGTTCCTGGCGCAGGGGCGTGACGCGGGCGTCGTCCCCCGGTTCTGGCGCCTCCTCGGCGGCGAAGAGGGCCAGCGCGTCGCGGGGATAGTCGAGGATGAGGTTCTTGAAGTTCTGGTCGTGGCTGACGTCCGCCATGGCCTGTGCCTTGTGTCCGGCTCGCCCAAAATGATGGCTTGGCCTCGCCGGTCCGCGCTACGGCAGATGGCTTACAGGGCGGCGGGCGGATCTCCCACACAGTGCCTCCCCCGAGAGATGCTCCCGGGGAGGGACAGCTTCGGTCCAAGGGACGCAGAGGAAGGGTGCGCCTTGGGGCGGTTACGTGCTCGGTGAAGATGTTGGGTTGGCGGGCTGGGGTTCACCCCCAGGAGATGTTGGGTGCCACGATGGCACCGACAATGAGCGCTAGCATCGCGGCCAGGTTGACGATGCTGAGTGCGGTGATGACCTTCAGCAGTCTGTCCAGGCGGTCGAATCGCTCGTGAAGCTTGGCGAAGTCGCCCCTCGGGGGCGCGACGGCTTGCTCGTCGCGGAAGCCGGCGGCCTTGAGGGTCTGGGCGCAGCGGAGGGTGTCCAGCACGGGTGCGTTCATCGGCGGGTTTTCCGTTGGCGGGAGCGTAGCACTTTAGCGGGGATGGGGGGCGGCGTCGGCGTGGAAATCGGCTATGGAGGGCGTGGGAGATTGCCCTCCTTTTGGGCCGCGCTTGATGTCGCGTTGGGGGTGTTGCGCGCTCGGAGGGCGGGATGCCCTCGTGTACGGGTGGCATCGCCGCCAAGGTGCGCTTCGCTGTGACGGGAGAGGGGATGGCGACGGGAAATGTCGTGGTGGGAGAGAGGGTTTGAGAGGGGGGTGAGGCAGCTTGTGCCGGGCGTGGCGGGAAGGCCGGTACGGGAGGGAGGTTCTGTGGGCGATGTCCTGCGGCGTGTAGGACGAAATGTTTGTGTGTCGGGGCAGGGAGCCTCTATGGGGCTGTCAGCCCGGCGCTGTGTCTTTTGGCGGCTTGATGGGCAGAGTGCGGTTCGGCTCCGCTGGCGCGGCCTGCGACGCCTGGTCTTCGGATGGGGTTGGGGCTTGCGGCGCCTCTGCATGGGCTGGCGCGGCGATGGGCCCTGGCTGAAGGAAGTTGTAGGCCGACATGGCGAAGAGGAGGCCCAGGAGAGCCAGCACGAACTTGAGCTGGCGATCCAGGGCGTCGAACTTGGTGTGGAGTTGGGTGATTTCGGCCTTCTGGGCCGAGAAGCCCGCGTCCATGTCGGCCTTCTGGGCGGCGAAGCGCGTGTCCACTTCGGCCCTCAGCGCCGCGAGGGCGCTCTTCGTTTCGGCCTTCTGCGCCGCGAAGCCGTGGTGCACTTCGGTTCGCAGGCCAGCGATGGCTTCGTCGAGCTCCTTCTTGGTGGCGGCCAGGTCCTCCTTTGTGGCGACGCCGGCCAGAGCGTCGCCCAGGATGCGGGCGGTGCCGTCGGCCTGCTGCTGGGTGAAGCCGGCGGCCTTGAGGGTCTGGGCGCAGCGGAGGGTGTCCAGCACGGGTGCGTTCATCGGCGGGTTTTCCGTTGGCGGGAGCGTAGCACTTTAGCGGGGATGGGGGGCGGCGTCGGCGTGGAAATCGGCTATGGAGGGCGTGGGAGATTGCCCTCCTTTTGGGCCGCGCTTGATGTCGCGTTGGGGGTGTTGCGCGCTCGCAGGGCGGGATGCCCTCGTGTACGGGTGGCATCCCGCCAAGGTGCGCTTCGCTGTGACGGGAGAGGGGAGGGCGACGGGAAATGTCGTGGTGGGGGAGAGGGTTTGAGAGGGGGTGAGGCAGCTTGTGCCGGACGTGGCGGGAAGGCCGGTACGGGAGGGAGGTTCTGTGGGCGATGTCCTGCGGCGTGCAGGACGAAATGTTTGTGTGTCGGGACAAGGAGGCCACGGGGCCCGGCCCCAATGGGGCTGTCAGCCCGGCGCTGTGTCTTTTGGCGGCTTGATGGGCAGAGTGCGGTTCGGCTCCGCTGGCGCGGCCTGCGACGCCTGGTCTTCGGATGGGGTTGGGGCTTGCGGCGCCTCTGCATGGGCTGGCGCGGCGATGGGCCCTGGCTGAAGGAAGTTGTAGGCCGACATGGCGAAGAGGAGGCCCAGGAGAGCCAGCACGAACTTGAGCTGGCGATCCAAGGCGTCGAACTTGGTGTGGAGTTGGGTGATTTCGGCCTTCTGGGCCGAGAAGCCCGCGTCCATGTCGGCCTTCTGGGCGGCGAAGCGCGTGTCCACTTCGGCCCTCAGCGCCGCGAGGGCGCTCTTCGTTTCGGCCTTCTGCGCCGCGAAGGCGCTCTTCGTTTCGGCCTTCTGCGCCGCGAAGGCGCTCTTCGTTTCAGCCTTCTGCGCCGCGAAGCCGTGGTGCACTTCGGTTCGCAGGCCAGCGATGGCTTCGTCGAGCTCCTTCTTGGTGGCGGCCAGGTCCTCCTTTGTGGCGACGCCGGCCAGAGCGTCGCCCAGGATGCGGGCGGTGCCGTCGGCCTGCTGCTGGGTGAAGCCGGCGGCCTTGAGGGTCTGGGCGCAACGGAGGGTGTCCAGCACGGGTGCGTTCATTGGCGGGTTTCCGTTGGCGGGAGCGTAGCACTTTAGCGGGGATCGGGGGCGGCGTCGGCGCGGAAGTCGGCTATGGAGGGCGTGGGAGATTGCCCTCCTTTTGGGCCGCGCTTGATGTCGCGTTGGGGGTGTTGCGCGCTCGGAGGGCGGGATGCCCTCGTGTACGGGTGGCATCGCCGCCAAGGTGCGCTTCGCTGTGACGGGAGAGGGGATGGCGACGGGAAATGTCGTGGTGGGAGAGAGGGTTTGAGAGGGGGGTGAGGCAGCTTGTGCCGGGCGTGGCGGGAAGGCCGGTACGGGAGGGAGGTTCTGTGGGCGATGTCCTGCGGCGTGTAGGACGAAATGTTTGTGTGTCGGGGCAGGGGAGCCTCTTGGTGACCACGTCGGCGAGGGCGTCGCCCAGGACCTGGGCCATGGCTTCGGCTTGCTCGTCGCGGAAGCCGGCGGCCTTGAGGGTCTGGGCGCAACGGAGGGTGTCCAGCACGGGTGCGTTCATGGCCGGTTTTTCGTTGGTGGGAGCGTAGCACTTTAGCGATGATCGGGGGCGGCGTCGGCGTGGAAATAGGCTATGGAGGGCGTGGGAGATTGCCCTGCTTTGGGCGGCGCTTGATGTCGCGTTGGGGGTGTATTGCGCGCTCGGAGGGCGGGATGCCCTCGTGTACGGGTGGCATCGCCGCCAAGGTGCGCTTCGCTGTGACGGGAGAGGGGATGGCGACGGGAAATGTCGTGGTGGGAGAGAGGGTTTGAGAGGGGGGTGAGGCAGCTTGTGCCGGGCGTGGCGGGAAGGCCGGTACGGGAGGGAGGTTCTGTGGGCGATGTCCTGCGGCGTGTAGGACGAAATGTTTGTGTGTCGGGGCAGGGAGCCTCCGTGGAGGGGCGTGTCGAGATGCGCCGGAGTGTGCGCCGTGTGTTTGGCCCACTGGCCGATGGCGCAGCCCGGTCGTTTCAGCGTGGCGGGAAGGCCGGTACGGCAGGGAAGTTCTGTGGGCGATGTCCTACAGGCGTGTAGGACGAAATGTTTGTGTGTCGGGACTGGGCGACGTGGAGGGGCCGGGCGTGGCAGGTGCGGGAGGGAAAGGTTCTGTGGGCGATGTCCTACGGCGTGTAGGACGAAATGTTTGTGTGTCGGGACATGCCTCGGCTTCTTCGAGATGCGCCGGAGTGTGCGCCGTGTGTTTGGCCCACTGGCCGATGGCGCAGCCCGGTCGTTTCAGCGTGGCGGGAAGGCCGGTACGGGAGGGAAGTTCTGTGGGCGATGTCCTACGGCGTGTAGGACGAAATGTTTGTGTGTCGGGACAGGCCTGGGTGTGGCCCACTGGCCGATGGCGCAGGCCGGTCGTTTCAGCGTGGCGGGAAGGCCGGTACGGCAGGGAAGTTCTGTGGGCGATGTCCTACAGGCGTGTAGGGCGAAATGTTTGTGTGTCGGGACTAGGCGACCTTGTGTGTCGGGACTTGCTCTCCTCCGCGTGGTCGCGTTCGTAGCGTTGGTGCTCGTCCTCGTCGAGGCTCGCGTGCGTGTCGATGAACTAACGGGTTGTCTCGAACACGTCGTCGAGCGTGTTGGCGTCGAGGACCTTGACGGCCCAGGTTTCGAGGTCGCTGTTGGACGCCCGACGCAGCCGTTCGGCCACTCCGGGGGACAGAAGCCCGAATCGATGCTGAAGCAGCCCTTCCAGAACGATGCGCGTTCCTTCCTGCAGGCCCACCTGCAGTCCCTCCTCTCGGGCTCTCTGGAAGCGTCCTGCCATGGCCTTGCTCTCCTCCGCATGATCGCGTTCGTAGCGTTGGTGCTCGTCCTCATCGAGGCCCGCGTACGTGTCGATGAACTAACGGGTTGTCTCGAACACGTCGTCGAGCGTGTTGGCGTCGAGGACCTTGACGGTCCAGGTCTCGAGGTCGCTGGCGGACGCCCGACGCAGCCGTTCGGCGACTCCGGGGGACAGCAGCCCGAATCGACGCCGGAGTTGACGTTCCAGAACGGTGCGCGTTGCTTCCTGCCAAGTCTCCTCCCGGCCTTCCTGCCTGCCCAGCTGCAGGCCCACCTGCAGTCCCTCCTCTCGGGCTCTCTGGAAGCGTCCTGCCATGGCCTTGCTCTCCTCCGCGTGGTCGCGTTCGTAGCGTTGGTACTCGTCCTCATCGAGGCCCGCGTACGTGTCGATGAACTCCAGGTATTTTGCCCTCCTGTCAGGGTCCTTTTCCACCGCCATGAGGCCCCGCACCGCGTCCGCGTAGGCGTCCACCCGGCGCTCCGCTGGCACCCGCATGTTCGGCAGGTTCACCAGCGCCGCCACGTTGCGGCTGCCGCGCCAGTCCTCGTAAGGCGTCGCCGCCAGGCGGAAGGCGAGGTGGTCGAACGTCAGGTAGGGGCGTCGCTCCGTGCCCAGCACCAGCGGCGCGGACCCCTCGCCGGCCGGCGCCGTGCCGCGCAGGAAGATCGCCACCGGCACCACGCGGTGCGTCTCGAACATCTGCGCCAGGTCCAGGCAGTAGTGCGCCAGCCGGTGCGGCGAGAACCGCCGGGGCTCTGTCTCCTCCTCGACCACGAACAGCACCGCCTCGCGGCGGCCGTCGTCCCACTCGACCAGCAGCGGCACGTCGAGCTCGCGGAAGCGGTCGCCGAGCCGCTCCTTGATCTGTTCCTGGCGCAGGGGCGTGACGCGGGCGTCGTCCCCCGGTTCTGGCGCCTCCTCGGCGGCGAAGAGGGCCAGCGCGTCGCGGGGATAGTCGAGGATGAGGTTCTTGAAGTTCTGGTCGTGGCTGACGTCCGCCATGGCCTGCGCCTTGTGTCCGGCTCGCCCAAAATGATGGCTTGGCCTCGCCGGTACGCGCTACGGCAGATGGCTTACAGGGCGGCGGGCGGATCTCCCACACGATGCCTCCCCCGAGAGATGCCCCCGGGCAGGGACAGCTTCGGTCCAAGGGACGCAGAGGAAGGGCGCGCCTTGGGGCGGTTACGTGCTCGGTGAAGGTGTTGGGTTGGCGGGCTGGGCTTCCAGCGGGGGTTGGGTAGTGGGTGCTGGGGGGGCACCCCAGGTGATGTGGGGTGCCACGATGGCACCGAAAATGAAGGCGAACATCGCGGCCAGCATGACGATGTTGAGTGCGGCGATGACTTTCAGCCTTCCTTCCAGACCGTCGATTCGCTCGTTCAGCCTTCCTTCCACGCCGTCTATGCGCCCGCTCAGCCTTCCTTCCACACCGTCGATTCGCTCGTGAAGCTTGGCGATGTCGCCCGTGAGGAGCGCGACGGCGCGGTCGAGCTTCGCGTCGAACGTTTGCTCCGTCGCGCCAAGCCTTGTGTCGAATGTCTGCTCCATCGCGTCGAACCTAGCGTCGAACTTCTGTTCCATCCTGTCGAACTTCGCCTCGAACTTGGCGTCCAGTCCAGCGATTCCCGACTTGAATGCGGCTTTGAGTTCGGACTTTGCGCCGGCGATGGCGTTGTCTAGGTCTGCCTTGGTGACCACGTCGGCGAGGGCGTCGCCCAGGACCTGGGCCATGGCTTCGGCTTGCTCGTCGCGGAAGCCGGCGGCCTTGAGGGTTTGGGCGCAGCGGAGGGTGTCCAGCACGGGTGCGTTCATGGCCGGTTTTTCGTTGGCGGGAGCGTAGCACTTTAGCGATGATCGGGGGCGGCGTCGGCGTGGAAATAGGCTATGGAGGGCGTGGGAGATTGCCCTGCTTTGGGCGGCGCTTGATGTCGCGTTGGGGGTGTATTGCGCGCTCGGAGGGCGGGATGCCCTCGTGTACGGGTGGCATCGCCGCCAAGGTGCGCTTCGCTGTGACGGGAGAGGGGATGGCGACGGGAAATGTCGTGGTGGGAGAGAGGGTTTGAGAGGGGGGTGAGGCAGCTTGTGCCGGGCGTGGCGGGAAGGCCGGTACGGGAGGGAGGTTCTGTGGGCGATGTCCTGCGGCGTGTAGGACGAAATGTTTGTGTGTCGGGACAAAGGAGGCCTTTGAGAGGGGGGTGAGGCAGCTTGTGCCGGGCGTGGCGGGAAGGCCGGTACGGGAGGGAGGTTCTGTGGGCGATGTCCTGCGGCGTGTAGGACGAAATGTTTGTGTGTCGGGGCAGGGAGCCTCATAGCGGGGATGGGGGGCGGCGTCGGCGTGGAAATCGGCTATGGAGGGCGTGGGAGATTGCCCTCCTTTTGGGCCGCGCTTGATGTCGCGTTGGGGGTGTTGCGCGCTCGCAGGGCGGGATGCCCTCGTGTACGGGTGGCATCCCGCCAAGGTGCGCTTCGCTGTGACGGGAGAGGGGAGGGCGACGGGAAATGTCGTGGTGGGGGAGAGGGTTTGAGAGGGGGTGAGGCAGCTTGTGCCGGGCGTGGCGGGAAGGCCGGTACGGGAGGGAGGTTCTGTGGGCGATGTCCTACGGCGTGTAGGACGAAATGTTTGTGTGTCGGGACAAAGGAAATGTTATGTCCTGCGGCGTGTAGGACGAAATGTTTGTGTGTCGGGCAGGGAGCCTCCCTGCTTCCGCTTCGGTGGCGTGACGGGGGGCGGGCGTGTGCGGGGCGGGGAGGCGGGTTCGGGAGGGAGTTTCCGTGGGCGCCGTCCTACGGCGTGTAGGACGAAATGTTTGTGTGTCGGGACAGGGAGCCTTAGAGGGGGTGAGGCAGCTTGTGCCGGACGTGGCGGGAAGGCCGGTACGGGAGGGAGGTTCTGTGGGCGATGTCCTACGGCGTGTAGGACGAAATGTTTGTGTGTCGGGACAAGGAGGCCTTTTCCTTCCAGACCGTCGATTCGCTCGTTCAGCCTTCCTTCCACGCCGTCTATGCGCCCGCTCAGCCTTCCTTCCACACCGTCGATTCGCTCGTGAAGCTTGGCGATTTCGCCCATGAGGAGCGCGACGGCGCGGTCGAGCTTCGCGTCGAACGTTTGCTCCGTCGCGCCAAGCCTTGTGTCGAACGTCTGCTCCATCGCGTCGAACCTAGCGTCGAACTTCTGTTCCATCCTGTCGAACTTCGCCTCGAACTTGGCGTTGAGTCCAGCGATTTCCGACTTGAATGCGGCTTTGAGTTCGGACTTTGCGCCGGCGATGGCGTTGTCTAGGTCTGCCTTGGTGACCACGTCGGCCAGGGCGTCGCCCAGGACCTGGGCCATGGCTTCGGCTTGCTCGTCGCGGAAGCCGGCGGCTTTGAGGGTTTGGGCGCAGCGGAGGGTGTCCAGCACGGGTGCGTTCATTGGCCGGTTTCCGTTGGCGGGAGCGTAGCACTTTAGCGGGGATGGGGGGCGGCGTCGGCGTGGAAATCGGCTATGGAGGGCGTGGGAGATTGCCCTCCTTTTGGGCCGCGCTTGATGTCGCGTTGGGGGTGTTGCGCGCTCGGAGGGCGGGATGCCCTCGTGTACGGGTGGCATCGCCGCCAAGGTGCGCTTCGCTGTGACGGGAGAGGGGATGGCGACGGGAAATGTCGTGGTGGGGGAGAGGGTTTGAGAGGGGGTGAGGCAGCTTGTGCCGGACGTGGCGGGAAGGCCGGTACGGGAGGGAGGTTCTGTGGGCGATGTCCTGCGGCGTGCAGGACGAAATGTTTGTGTGTCGGGGCAGGGAGCCTCTGGGGCCCGGCCCCAATGGGGCTGTCAGCCCGGCGCTGTGTCTTTTGGCGGCTTGATGGGCAGAGTGCGGTTCGGCTCCGCTGGCGCGGCCTGCGACGCCTGGTCTTCGGATGGGGTTGGGGCTTGCGGCGCCTCTGCATGGGCTGGCGCGGCGATGGGCCCTGGCTGAAGGAAGTTGTAGGCCGACATGGCGAAGAGGAGGCCCAGGAGAGCCAGCACGAACTTGAGCTGGCGATCCAGGGCGTCGAACTTGGTGTGGAGTTGGGTGATTTCGGCCTTCTGGGCCGAGAAGCCCGCGTCCATGTCGGCCTTCTGGGCGGCGAAGCGCGTGTCCACTTCGGCCCTCAGCGCCGCGAAGCCGTGGTGCACTTCGGTTCGCAGGCCAGCGATGGCTTCGTCGAGCTCCTTCTTGGTGGCGGCCAGGTCCTCCTTTGTGGCGACGCCGGCCAGAGCGTCGCCCAGGATGCGGGCGGTGCCGTCGGCCTGCTGCTGGGTGAAGCCGGCGGCCTTGAGGGTCTGGGCGCAACGGAGGGTGTCCAGCACGGGTGCGTTCATCGGCGGGTTTTCCGTTGGCGGGAGCGTAGCACTTTAGCGGGGATGGGGGGCGGCGTCGGCGTGGAAATCGGCTATGGAGGGCGTGGGAGATTGCCCTCCTTTTGGGCCGCGCTTGATGTCGCGTTGGGGGTGTTGCGCGCTCGCAGGGCGGGATGCCCTGGTGCACGGGGTGGCATCGCCGCCAAGGTGCGCTTCGCTGTGACGGGAGAGGGGAGGGCGACGGGAAATGTCGTGGTGGGGGAGAGGGTTTGAGAGGGGGGTGAGGCAGCTTGTGCCGGGCGTGGCGGGAAGGCCGGTACGGGAGGGAGATTCTGTGGGCGATGTCCTGCGGCGTGTAGGACGAAATGTTTGTGTGTCGGGGCAGGGGAGCCTCTTCGAGATGCGCCGGAGTGTGCGCCGTGTGTTTGGCCCACTGGCCGATGGCGCAGCCCGGTCGTTTCAGCGTGGCGGGAAGGCCGGTACGGCAGGGAAGTTCTGTGGGCGATGTCCTGCGGCGTGTAGGACGAAATGTTTGTGTGTCGGGACAGGCCTGGGTGGCGGGAAGGCCGGTACGGGAGGGAGGTTCTGTGGGCGATGTCCTGCGGCGTGTAGGACGAAATGTTTGTGTGTCGGGGCAGGGAGCCTCAGTTCCCGTGACGTGGGGGAGGCGACACAAGATGTTGGCTAAGGGGTGTGTGGGGGAAGCGAAAAAACACACGATTTGCGCTTTCCAAGCCGTCCGGCCTTCGCTATGCTCCGTGCCTTCGAGTAACGCGTCTGGGGAGATCCGCACGTGCAGTTCGCGCTTGGTTCCGTTTTGAAGCCGATTCGGTCGGCTTTTGGTGGGCTTGGTTCCTTCCGGGCACCCTCGATCCGACGGGCGTTGCCGGTCTTGCTTGGTGGGCTCCTGTGCGTGGTCGGGTCGGCGGCGATGGCGCAGGTGATCAACAGGGCAGAGTTCCGTGCCAACGCAAATGACGTGTTCAAGATCGGGGATACTCTTTGGGTTGATGTGACCTACAGCAGCACCGTAGAGACGTTGGTTGGCTCGCCGTCTTTGAAGATTCGAATCGGTGCTACCACTTCGGCAAGTTCAACAAAGACCGCAGCCTGCGCGCTACAGACCAACAGGACGACACTACAGTGCGGATACACTGTGGCAGAGGGCGACGAGGGTTCGGCGACCAACACGCTGAGTATCGTAGACGAGGATCTGGTCGGCGGGTCAGGATTGCCGGACACTGACCTAACCGGCCATATTCAACTCCCTCCAACCGGTGTCGAGGTCGACGGGGTCCGCATCGGTGTCGAGGCACTCACGGTACAGGGGCAAACCCTGACAACTCAACGGACGGCATATAAGGCAGGCGACACGATCACAATCCGGGTCGCTTTCGACGAAACCACCACAACCGCCGGCGTTGGGAGCTTCGGCGTGACGCTAGTTCTCGACGGCGAAGATCGCGTGATGACCCGCACCAATGTTGTCACGCCTAGTGGGGAAAACACGCACGCAGAGTTCGCGTACGTAGTAGCGGCTACTGACAACGCCTCACGCGTTCGCGTCACCTACACGAACACCGCCAACCTAAAGGACGATGCCGGCAACGCCGGGCTAAAAGCCGGAGCGCTGACGTTGGCGCGTGCTGTAGAAGGGGCGGCAACCGCGATCGACAACCAAGCCCCTACCATGGTCTCGGTTCGAGGACCCGACTCGGGCGAGATGGTACGCAACTCGGATCACACAGTTGGGCTCGTCGTCCGGTTTAGTGAAGAGGTCATAGTCACCGGCACCGGTGCCCCGATTCTCGGCGTCACAGTTGGCAGCGATACGGGCGCGGCAAACTGCTCGAATCCTAGTACCCCTGTTAGAGAGCTGACGTGCGACCTCCCCATTTCTGACGGGTGGTCGGCGCCCAACGGCATCAGCATTCCCCGAAATCCGATAAGGCTTGTGGCCGTAACGATCAAGGACCGCAATGATCATGCGCTCAACTTCGCATTTGCGGGTACCAGGCTGCCAAACCAGAAGGTGGATGCAGTTGCGCCATGGATCAAGACCGTAACGCTAACGGTCCCGTCCAACGCCGGCCTGAAGGTCAACTCGTTGGTCAAGGTGGACATTACCTTCTCGGAAGAGGTCAAGCTTGCCACAGGTGCGACTCGGCCTGTACCTCCTTTCAGCATTAATGGCATACCCACCTTGCTCTCGTACGTTGGTGGGAGCGGGACTAAATGGCAATATCGATTCGCACTCACGGAACTCACGGCCGGTAGTGAGATTACGTTCGCCATCGTCGAACCCGAGATGCATCTTTTGAGCGCCAATGTCGAGGACGTTGCGGGCAACGATCTTGATACCCAAATCGACACGAGATTGCCGATAACCATCCAAAGGACGATTCCTGCCGTGATCACAGACACGAGCAGGCCGACAGTCCAAGGCGTACGCGTTAGTTCGGTCAAAAGCAGCGACACCGCACTGGACAGAAAGGTCCTGAAGACTGGAGAGAGGATCGAGTTCGCCGTACTTTTCTCGGAGCCGGTGCGAGTGGTTGGTATTGAACTCGGCCTTAGGGTGGGTAGTGTCAATAGGAAAGGGGTTTTAGGCGTAGCTATTGAGGGTTCGGGAAACTTCGAATGGGGGTTCCAGTATACCGTGGTAGCAGAGGATAGCGGTGCGATTAGCGTAGGAGACCTTGAGTTCGGCAACACCGGCAGCCTAAAGGATGTAGCTAGCACTGGAAATGGATATGTGAAGACCGCCCGGCCGAGTCAAAATGCCATGGCGGGCCTGCAATACGGTACGTCAACTCTAAGCGTAGGGTCTGTAAGTGGTTACTCGGTTGACAACACGCCACCGCGAGTGGTGAAGGCGGAACTGCTGCGTACCCCCGCGCCGGGTGCGGTTAGCGAGAGTGATGGAAACAGGTACTACGGTAAAGGTGACTTCATTCGGGCCGTCCTAACCATATCAGAACGGGTAACGGTTGCGGGTATGGCAGAGCTCGAGAATGTGAAGCTGCTGACGAACATCGCGATGGACGGCGGATGCGCCACGATGGACCTCAAGCTTATCAGTTCGGACGGTAGGAGACTGACGTTCGAGTGCCAAGTGGGGGATGAGCAGCAGCCTTCGGGGCTCGGGCTGAATGGTCTCACGGGTACTGACTTGCTCGACCCAGCCGCAACAAAGCTCCCCGAGGTTGCCAATAGCGGGGAAACCCTCCTGCCGCGGCAATCGACGCATCTCGTTGACGGCATGCTTACGGGGGAGCAGGAAGGAGTTGCACCGATTACGGACGACCCGCAAACACCGCAAACAGTGAGTCCCGTGGGTTCGGCATTGGTTCGGTCGACGACGCCTGTCGGGGGCTACTACAAGAGCGGCGACACGATTCGCATCGAGGTGCCGCTGAACCCGGCGGTGACGTTCACGAGTGCGCCGCAGCTCTTGCTGGATTTCGACGAGGGCGGTAGCCGGCGGATCACGGCCGAGGGGAGCTTCTCCTCCAGCGGAACCGCGCGCACCAATCTGGTCTTCAACTATCCGGTGACGAGCGGCGACGAGGACGTGGACGGCTTCACCGGGACGCTCAGCGGCGGCGGCACGGTCTCCGTCGCGGATGGGCGTGGGGTGACCTTAGGCTCGATCACCATATCTAGTGCGGTGAAGATCGACGCGAGGGTGCCGCAGGTTGACTCGATCGCCATTACGTCCAGCGCGGGGGCTGACGGCACCTATGTCATCGGCGAGAACATCGATGTGACCGTGCGGTTCTCGGAAGACGTGAGGCGCCAGGGAACGACGGATCCGAGGCTGCCGATCGTGGTGGGGAACGTTGCGAGGACGGCGCTGCTGCAATCTCCCGCGGCCACGGCCGCTGCCACGGACACGTGGTTGTTCCGTTACGTGGTGTTGGCCGGAGACAACGACGCGGATGGCGTTGCCATCGCCGCAAACGCCTTGGTGGCGGCGCTGGAGGACGCGGTCGGCAACGCGGTGATCGTCACACACGCTGCGGTGGCGGCCAGCACCGCCCACAGGGTGGACACGCAGGGGCCCAGCGTCACCGGCGTCGCCATCGGCGGCGACGACAGCGGGCTCTTCCGGGAGGGCTCCACCATCACGGCGACGGTCAGGTTCGACGAGGAGGTCGACGTCGCCACGAGCGGCGCCAATGCCGTGAACGTGCGCTTCTTCGTTGGCTCGATGGAGCGGACGGCGGCGTATGCGTCTGGCGACGGCACCACGGCGCTCACATTCACCTACGAGGTGGCGGCGGGGGACAGCGGCCCGTTGTCCGTGCCTGCCAACGCGATCGTCGGGGACGTGGAGGATGCTGCCGGCAACGCTGCCCGAGGCAACATCGCCATTCCGGTGACCGCTTACAGGGTGGATGCCGCCGCACCGATGCTGGTGGGGATTTCCATCTCGTCGCGGCCGGCGAGCGGCGACGCCTATACAGAAGGCGAGACCATCGGATTGCAGGTGAGCTTCGACGAGCCCGTGGTGGTGGACGGGGCGCCAAGACTGCCGATGGTGGTCGGCTCGCGGACTCGGAACCGCGTGCTCTACACCGGTGGTTCCGGCACGCCTGTGCTCACCTTCAGCTATGTGGTGCTGGCGGGCGACATGGACGACAACGGGGTGTCTGTGCCGGCGAACTCGCTGCGGCTGACGAGCGGAGCGACCATCAAGGACGTGACCGGCCTTTCGGTGGCGTCGGAGAGCGGCACGGTGGCGCATGGGGCGTTGCCCGACCAGCCTGGCCACAAGGTGGACGCGGTGGCGCCGGACATCGAGAGCCTGGCCATCACGTCTCGCCCGAATTCCGGGGATGCCTACCTGATCGACGAGGTGATCGAAGTGACGGTGAGGTTCAGCGAGAGCGTCTCCGTCAGCGGCTCGCCGATGCTGGGGCTCATGGTGGGCACGGGCAGCCGCAACGCGTCGTGTGCGCAGGGCAGCGACATGGCTGCGATCGTGTGCAGCTACGCGGTGGTTGCGAACGACTTCGATGAGGACGGCGTGAGCGTGAATGCAGATGCGCTCTCCGGCGCCATCACGGACGTGCCCGGCAACGCGGCGATCTTGGCGCATCCGGGCTTGGACGATGACCCGGATCACAAGGTGCATGCGGCGCGGCCGGAAGTGGCGGAGAGCATTCCCAACCTGACCCTGATGGCCGGGGGCGCTGGGGACACGCTTGATCTGACGCGGATTTTCCGCGGGTTCCAGCTTTCGTATTCGGCGATGTCTTCGGACACGTCGGTGGCTGCGGCGTCGGTCTCCGGCACTACGCTGACGGTTCGTTCCGGGGCGGAAGGGACGGCGACGGTGACGGTGACGGCCACGAACCTGGCGGGGTTGGCAGAGACTGCGTTCAGCGTGACGGTGCGGACTGATCCGGTGGAAACGACGGTGCTGAACGACGCGCTGGCGGCCATGGGGCGCAGCATGCTTTCGAGCACGGCGAACGTGATCGGCGCGCGCTTCAACCTCGTGGCCACGAGCGCGCAGATGGCGTTGGGCGGGAACCGGTTTGGCGGTTCGCTGTCGCCCCGGATGCAGCGGCTCTTCAGCGGCAACGATCCGTTTGCGATGCGCGAACGCATGGGCGAGCGGGCGCTGTTCAGCGGCGGGGCTGGCTCGGCGGGACATGCCGGGGGCCATGGCGTCACGGCGGACAGGCTGCTCACCGGCACCTCGTTCAACATGCCGCTGAACGCGGTTGGCATGGGTGACGCGCAGTTCGCCATCTGGGGTGCGGGTGACCTGCAGAGTTTCGAGGGGGAGCCGGACAACGGCATGTACGACGGTTCGGCGTCCGCTGGCTTCATCGGGGTGGACGCGCGGGGAGCTGGCTGGCTGGCTGGCGTTTCGATTTCGCGCAGCGGCGCGGAGGCGGACTATGACTTCGATGGCGTTGTGCAGGGGGGGGGCACGGGAGGCACGCTGGAAACGGCGGTGACGGCCTTCCATCCCTATGCGCGGCTGGAAGTTGGGTCGGATTCGGAGATCTGGGTGATCGGCGGCTTCGGCGGCGGCGAGGCGGATCTTTCGCGGCGGCACGTGGCGGACGGGCAGACGCGATCGAGCGACCTCGCGATGGCCATGGCCGTGGGCGGCCTGCGGCGTGCCCTGGCGATGGAGTTCGGGGGGGCGGATCTGTCCCTTCGGGGGGATGCCGGGTTCCTGAGCCTTGAGACGGACAGTGGCATGAACGCGGTGGACGGGCTTTCGGCCAGCGTGTCGCGGCTGCGGCTGGGGCTGGAAGCGGCTTGGAAACTCGGGAGTGTCAGCCCGTTCGTGGAGGTCAGCGGACGGTTCGATGGGGGAGATGGTCAGACTGGCGGCGGCCTCGAGCTTGCCGGCGGGCTTCGGCTGCTGGGCCTGGTATCGGGCTTCGGGTTGGAGGCGAAGGGCCGGATTCTGGCCGTGCACACCGGCGACGGGTATGGCGAGAGCGGCATCAGCGTGACGGCCAGCTTCGAGCCGGGGACGATGGGGCGGGGGATTGCCTTCCGGCTGTCGCCTCGGTGGGGCGGGTCGGCCGATGCCACGGACCTCTTCTGGGATGAAGTGGGAAGTGTTCGGGAGGCTTCCCGGCATGGCTACGGATTCGACCGGCGGCAGACCTGGGGCGTGGACGCAGCGCTGGGCTATGGCTTCAGCCTCCGCTCCATGCCCGGCATCGTCACCCCCTTCAGCCAGGTGGACATGACCGGCGACCAGGATCAACGCATCCGAATCGGCGTCCGCTACGGCCTGATGCAGGGCCTCCTCGGCGGAACCCAGGTGGAACTCTCGGCCGAGCGCGTCGACGGAGAGATGCACCGGGTTGGGGAAACTCGGGTTCTGGTTAGCGGGAGGGCTCGGTTCTGACGTTGAATCGGGCCTGGCCGCAACGACCCGCTCCGCGAGGTGGCTCCACCCCACCTCGCGGAACTTTCCCCGAATATCTGTCGCTGATGCGGCGTTGCGTTGCGGCGCTTGATGTCGGCACGGCGAAGGCAGGTTTGAGGCCGCGGCAATGGCTCAGCAGGAACTCCTGAAGCTCGTCGGGGTGGATGTCGAAGGGTTGTTCGGCGTCTACGATCACCGGATTGATCTCAACGTCGATGATCGCGTGACGATCCTCCACGGCCCGAACGGGGCCGGGAAGACGTCGATCCTGAAGATGGTCGACGGACTGCTGGGTAGTCGGTTGCAGCAGTTCGGCACAATGCCGTTTTCGCGGTTTCGGCTGCGGTTTGTGGACGGCACTTTGTTGGAAGTGGCGCCGGGCCACGGGCCTCACTCCCTGGACGTACGCCTCGCCAAAGTCGGAGAAGTCAAGCAGGCCTCGCTTGATCTTTCCCTTGTTTCCCATGCGGCCTCTCTGGTTGCAGATCTGCCCTACATGGAACTCAACGCGGATGGATCCGGGACTTGGGTGGACTTGCGCGACGACGAGGTGCTGTCAAGTCGGGAAGTCGTGAGGCGCTTTGGGGCGCGAGCAACCAGCCCAAACTCGGTGCCTCCGAAGAATCCGCCTTGGCTTGCGGAATTCCTTGCGCGGGCGCGCGTTCATCTGATTGAGACGGATCGGCTGGGGAAGCGTGAACGAAGGGGTATCCGCGGGAGGCGTCCCTCGTCGCCCCATGCTTGGATTAGTGAGCCGAGGGTTCTTGAATGCGGCAGGGACTTGCACACGCGGCTCAATGCCGCAATGGCGGAATACGGACAGGTGTCGCAAGCGCTCGATCAAGCTTTCCCTCGTCAGTTGCTTTCGGCGGCAAGCGCACTCGCAAGCCAACAACTGGAGGATCGTCTTGCGGAAGTGCGCAGGCTGACCGCTGAACTGTCTTCACTTGGAATCCTGAACGAGCCCGTCGGGCATGAGATCGCAGACGAGGTGGAATACACGGATGAAACCGTCTTTCAAGTTATGACACTCTACGTCAAGAATGCCGAGAAGAAGCTCGCGGTGTTGAAGGACTTGGCCAGTCGCGTTAGATCACTGATCGATGGCGTGAACACGAAGTTCAAGCACAAGCGACTGCGGCTGGATCGCGAAAGGGGGCTGGTTGCGGAAGGCGACGCCGGGCCGCTTGCGCTGGACTCGCTGTCTTCCGGTGAGCAGCATGAGATTGTGCTCCACTACAACCTGTTGTTCATGGTGCAGCCGAATACCGTCGTCCTCATTGACGAGCCGGAAATATCGCTCCATGTGGCATGGCAGGAGAAGTTTCTTCGGGAGCTCATCGAGATGGGGAAACTGTCGAGCTTCGATGCCTTGATCGCTACACATTCGCCATACATTGCGGGGGAGCGAACCGATCTGATGGTCGCATTGGGGGATGCAGGCTGACAGGTCGGGCGTCTTCCCAAAGAAAGAACGAAGCGGCATCGTCGATGCAAGGACACAAGAAACCCGGCACGTTGGTTGCCGAAATCAAAATGAAGCGGGCGCAGGGCAACTGCGCCGTGTTGGTCGTGGAAGGGCCCGACGACTTGGCCTTTTGGAGCGCTCGGAAGGTGGCCGAATGCGAGGCGGTGGTTGGCGAGGGCAAGGCGAATGTCATCGGGTGCATGGGGAGGTTGGAGGGGGAGGCGATCGACGGCGTCCTGGCCGTGGTGGATGCCGACTACGACGTGCTCATGGAGGAGCCGACGGGAGAGCCGAATGTCCTGCGGACGGACGCACACGACCTCGAATGCATGTTGTGCAGGGCACCGGCGTTAGACAATGTGGTTGCGGAATACGGTTCGGCAGAGAAGTTGGCTGCGATGGACGTCAGATCGGAGCTGCTGGCGCGAGCGTTGGTGTTTGGGCGAGTCCGGTGGGCGCTTTTGCGGTTGGGGCGAGAGGCTGGAGAGGGAGTCGAAGTGCCGAGCGTTGAGGCGGCCTGGGATCAGATGGTCGATCGCGAAACGTGGAAGGTGGATGGTGATCGATTGCGGGCCGAAATTCAGACACGGCTCGGAGAGGATGCAGAACTGTCGGTGTACATCGATACGTTGCCCGACGACGCTGATCCTTGGCATGTTGTGCATGGGCATGACATGGTGAAGCTGCTGCGCTTCGGCCTGTTGCGAGTGCTCGGGAGTATGGAGGTGAGACATGGCCAGACGGACATTGCACGTGCGTTGCGCCTGGCGATGTCGAAGGAAAATCTGCGCGCGACGGCGCTTGGCGCGGGGATTCGGGCGTGGGAGAGGGCGAATGGGCCGTATGTGGTGCTTGGTTGAAGCAGCCGGGAAGGGTGGCGGTCGGTTTATGGAGGCGATGGGGACTGGTGGCACAGGGCTGGCGCCGAGGGGTGTGCTCCCTAGCATCGAACACCTCTCCGCATGGACGCGCCTTGCGGCACGTTGGGAGGGCAGGATGCCCTCCCCCAGGGCCCCGTCTTTCGAGCCAACGAGGAACGTGGCTAAGCACTGGTGAATTGCCGCCACGAGGGAATGGGAATAGGATTGCGGCAGGTCGTGTTTGGGATTCCGCGGTCGGGATGCGGCAATCCTTGCGGCTGGGGCCCTGTGGGGTGTGCCTTCGGGCGTGCGTGGTCGGGATGCCCTCGTTCCGGAACGGCAACCGCCTCTCCTGCGGCATCCCGGGCCGACGGTTGTCCTGTTGGCGAGGGGTGGCGTATGCGATGGAGCTTCAGTTGAGCGAACGTCAGATCGATCTGCCGAGTCGGGACGGCGCGGTGGGGGATTCTGCGTCGGCTGTGCGCGCGGGTGATTCAGGAGGGGCGGCTGTGGCTGGTTCCTCGGTGGTGAAGCCGGCTCGGACGGAGAAGGTGGAATCGCGGTCGCTGTTTGGCGGGGTGGATGTGCCGCGTGTGCTGGAGCCACCTCGTGCGGTATTTGCGTTTGCGCCGGAGGCGAAGGTTACGGATGCGTATGACGCATGGTGGACTTACGCCTTCGAGCGGCAGGAGATCTACTTCAGGCGCCTGCGTGGCGAGCCGGAACCGTGGACGGACGATCGGATTCTGCGGCGGCATCGGTTCACGAATGTGTACCGAGCTGCGGATCGGGTGAGCCAGTACCTGATTCGGAATGTGATCTATCGGGACGGTCTGCCTACGGAACCGGACGAGGTGGTGTTCCGGATTCTGCTGTTCAAGCTCTTCAATCGGATCGAGACCTGGGAGACGCTGACGCGTTCGATCGGCGCGCTGGCGCTGGCGGACGATCCGTTTGAGCGGATCGAGGAGATTCTGGCTGCGGAGCTCCGGGCGGGGCGGAGGATTTACTCGGCGGCTTACATCATGCCGACCGTTCGAGTTGAGGGCGCGGGCGGGTCGAAACACTCGGGGCATCTTGCGTTGCTGAAGCGGATGATGGCCGACGGGTTGGCGGAGCGACTGGGTGAGGCGGGAAGCATGGAGGCTGGGTTCGAGCTGCTTCGGTCCTATCCGGGGATCGGGCCGTTCCTGGCCTATCAGTGGATCACGGACATCAACTACAGCGAGGTGGTGGAATTCTCGGAGAGGGAGTTCGTGGCTGCTGGGCCGGGGGCTCAAGAGGGTATCCGCAAGTGCTTTGCGGACGCTGGTGGGCGCAGCGACGAAGACCTGATTCGGATGATGATGGACTCGCAGGAGGAGGAGTTCGAGCGGCTGGAGCTCCCGTTTCAGGATTTGTTCGGGCGGCCGTTGCAGTTGATCGATTGCCAGAACGTGTTCTGTGAGGTGGCGAAGTATGCGCGCAGCCGGTTTCCAGAGCTGACGCCTGAGGGCGGGCGGAAACGGATCAAGCAGAAGTTTGAGGCGGCAGGGGAAGTGGCGGTTCCGTTCTTTCCGCCGACATGGGGGATTAATGGTCGAGTGGAGCCTGCCGTCAATGAGGGGATGCGGTTGGGCCCGGCTCCCAACTTTCGTGCATACCAGAAGCGGGCGTGGTTGACCAGTCGCCATCGTCCGGTCGTCGGGGGTGACGCAATCACCACACCCATGCTGGGCCTTATCGGCGAAGCAGGGGAGGTGGTGAGTGAGTTGAAGAAGCGAGCGCGGGATGGCGAATCCTATGTCGCGTTCCACGACCGACTGGTGGAGGAGCTTGGGGATCTGCTTTGGTATGCCGCCGACTTGGCGACACATCGTGGCTTGGACTTGGAAGAAATCGAGAAGGGCGCGCTAAAGGAGATGTCCCGGCAGCCCGACTTCGTGCGTGAGCGAGGCTGGATCAAGCCGGCATTGGCGCTGGTGGAGCAAACTGGACGGATTTCGCGAGCCTATGGATCTTTTTTGGCAGGGGAAGAGGCAGGCTTTAATGCTGTGCTGTTCGACTGCCTTGTTGCCTTATTGGCCAACGTGCGGGCGCTAGCCGTTGTGCACGGAACATCGCTGGCGGAGGTGGTCGAGCGGAACGAGTCGAAAATCCAGCAGCGATGGGCGCTGCCAGGAGAGTTCGTGGCACCGGCTAGCGACGAGTGGCCGGAACACGAGCGATTGCCGAGGCGCTTTGACGCGTTGCTTGCGGACGAAGGCGGCCGAGTGTCGGTGTCGTTCGTGATCGACGGTGAGCGGAGCTCGGTGCAGCCCGACATGCTCACAGACAACGCTCGCGATGAAGATGGCTACCGATTCCACGATGTCTTTCACTTTGCCTACGCGGCAGTCCTCGGATGGTCACCGATCACGCGCAGCCTGCTGCGGCGAAAGCGCAAGAGCGATCCAGTCTTCGACGAGGTGGAGGATGGTGGGCGTGCGGCTGCCATTGAGGAGGCCATCTCGGCCATGGTGTTCTCCTCGGCGAAGCAGCACCGCATGTTCGACGGCATTCGGACCGTGGATGGAAGCCTGCTTCGGACGATTCGGGGCATGACAGAGCATCTGGAAGCGCGGGAACGAACGGACGCTGAGTGGCAGGACGCGATCCTGCAGGGGTATGGTGCTTGGCGGCAGGTACGGCAGGCAGGTGGCGGTTGTGTTCGAGCCGACCGGGGGGCTCGACAAATTGAGTTCGTGGACGGTTATTCGCAAGGCGATGGTCGGACATTGCTGTCCGCATCTGCGTAGGTTAGGAAATCGAGCATGTTTTGGGGGCCGAAGCGGCTCGAGGCTGAACTTAAGCCGCGTATGGGACAGGCGTTCGCCCGGGGTCAAATTGACGGGGCGGCATACCGTCTCTCCATTGGGACGGAGATATATGTCTCACCGACGGCAGAGGCTGCGGATGCGGCCACATCATCCATCATCCGATTGAAGGAGCGAGAGGCATTCGCAATTCCGCCTGGGCAATTCGCTTTCCTGCTTACTGACGAGAAAGTGTGCGTCGAAATCGATGAGATAGCGTTCATCTCCATTCGAGCGGGCACCAAGTATCGTGGCTTGGTGAATGTGTCCGGCTTCCATGTGGACCCAGGGTTCAGCGGGCACCTAACGTTCGCCGTCTTCAACGCGGGGCCGGCAACAGTTCATCTGCGCCAAGGGGATGACATATTCCTAATCTGGTACTCATGCTTGACCGATCCGGGAGAGAAACGCAAGCCGGGACCTTGTCGGATCCAGAGCAACTGGATTAGTGGCGTTGCCGGGAAGCTGTACTCGCTTGCGGGGATTGCGAGCTCGATGGATTCGGTGGAGCAGAAGCTGGAACGTCGGCTGGATGCGGTGATGCGGGAGCTGGCGATTTTTCGGGTCGTTGCGGCAATTGCTGTGACGGCGCTCGTGGCGGTCGGGATTAAGGCGTTTGGGTAGTGAGCGAGGTAGGAAAACGGAGTCGATGGCTGTGGGGGGCGACCGCCTTGGTCATGGTCGTGATTGCGTTGGTGGCCGGGATAGGTGCGCTATGGTTCGCGTGGCATAGGTGGCTGTGGCCCGCAGCAACGGCGTTAGCACTATCTGCTCTTTGGCTTGGGGCCGGCGTTACGCTCTTGGTTGTGCGGTTCGGTGCGCAGCGAAGGCGTGTGGAGTTGAATGAAGAGGTGGTGAGGGAAGCAATCAAGGCGCTTGGTGAGCTGGCGAAGGAAGGTGGCAGCTGCAAGGCCGAGGCGCTTGATCGGCTCGATCGACTGGCGTTGACGGCTTTGGGGAATCGCCGGGACTAAAGTCATTCCACTAATCTTGGGTTGGGTGGACTTCTCGTACCTTCCCTCAGTTGGGCGGTTGCAGTGTATCCCATGGCATGTTCGACCAATCCGCAGGAGCCTGGTGGAAGCCACGGTCCAAGGACAGGAGCCATCGCTCAACGCTGTTAACCACTGGCTGCGGGAAATGACATCGATGGCCTGGTCCAAGTTTACAGATGTCGAAGTGGACGGGGATTTCCGGTCCCTTGCCGCCGAAATAGGCGAAATGCTCCGCGACTAGGACCTTGTCGGCACTCGTGTCCCTTCGGACGTTGTTGGGGTTTGGCTTGCCGTCGGGGAAACTGTGGTGTGAGTCGGCTTGGAACCAATGGCCGGCGTTAAGGTGGTAGATGTTGTCGCCGAATGCCTGCTTTCGGCTGCCCGAGAGGTTGGGCTTCCTGCACTCGAAACGCGGGTCGCTCCAATACTCGTTGAAGGTCATCGTTCCCGACACTTTCATCGCATACACCAGTTGGCGTTGGCGGCTGTGCTCCTTGCTACCTGTCCCGATCACCCAATCTCCGACCCGAGCGGCTTTGCGTATTTGCGGCTTGCACGTGGCCAAGGTGCAGACGCCAAAGAAGGGATTTGGGGCGAACCCGAAATCTCGGGCAACGACATACGAGTAAAGGCGCATTCGTCGCGGCCTACCGGCGGCCGCAGTCGTGGCGGACAATAGGGCGTTGCGACCGTTGACCGCCGTTCTCGGTGCGCCATTCCCGCAGGTTGCCCTTGATGGCATCGACGATATCGTCGCCTGTCCAACCTACGAGCGCGTCGCCGTAGCTCTCGAGGGCCTCGGGAAGTTTGCAGCCTGAGGCGCCACGTTCGTAGACGCCGACAATGGTCTTGCCCTCCTTGGCCGCGTACTCGATTTCCCAGTCGACCCACGGGCTGAAGTGCGTGTCGGAAGAGACGTAAACGACCAAGGCGCTTGACAGTCGAATGCGAGGGGCCAGGATCTCGCGCTTGATGTACTCCTCGTTGTGAGCGTTGTTGGGATTGTCGGACGTTACCGAGTAATCCCTTGGCGTCATCCGGTTGTTGCTCAGCAGGTTCTTCAGTTTCCCAAGGCCGGGGTCGTCCTCGTGGATGTGGCTGATGAAGATGTTCTTCGTTTGGTTCATGGGAGTGCTGCCTGATGTGTGGGGTGCGCTGGTCGAGTTTCGTCAGTGGCGCTGATGTTGATGGCGAGCCAGATGACGCAGACTCCAATGAACGCCGCGGGCATGAGCCGTGCCGTGTACTTTCGCCGCAGATAGCAGCTTTGGTTGAACTCGTCGTTTTCCCGCTCGAGGAACGCAAACGGGAGCTCGGCTTCCAAGGCTACCAGTACCTTCTGCTTTGCGGTGAGGCGGCCTGTCAGTGAGTGCAAAGATAGCATCCAGCAGAGCGATGCGAGGATGCCGAGTATTGGCATCAGCAGTTGTGCATCGACGTTGTTGCCGAGGCGTTGCAGGAGCACCGTTGCTGCGATGATGGCGGTGACCATGCCCGTGTACAGCTTGTTGAGATCCTCGCGCAGCGACGCGGCGCGTTCGGCAAGCTCGGCGTGGAGCTTGTAGGTCTCGAACAGGAGGTTTTCGCCGTCGGAACTCACGCGCTGTGGCCGTCAAGGTGGCTTGGCTCTGATGGTGAGAGCATAGCCTGATATTGGGGATTTGTCCACCTCTTTTTTGGCACTGCAGCCATTCGCATGGTCGTCCAGACAACGATCGACGGTTGGTTGCCGCGTTGGCCGAGTGGCATGAACGGGCAGGCTGAGCAGCTTCGACTGCAGACTTTGCCTGTGAATCACAATAGGTCTGACAAGACCTCCGGCGCTATGCGCTCAAAGGCCTTGTTCAGTCCGGCCTGCGCGGTGTGCCTCGACTTGATACTGCCGTCCACCGGGAAGTGCTTGCCGGAAATGGGGCTGAACCAGATTTCGTGGTCCCCTCGCCCCTTACGTACTCGCCGGCAACCCGCTTCCCGCAATTTCCCTTTCAGCGGTTCCGCAAAACCGGCCACTATCCCGCCAAACGAATCGTTTCCAGTTTGCTTGACAGCATGCGCAGGGGAATCGCTTCAACCGTCGGTTCATCGAAGAGATTCCGGTTGAGCTCGTACAGTTCCGGTACAAGTTCGCGGATTTTGTCCTGCAACTCGCGCTCCGAGACCGCTTCGGCAACCAGGCCCGGAAAGTTGGTGTCCGAGACGTACCAGACACCGGCTTCCTCGTCCCGGGAAATCTCCGCGAAATAGGTATGGTCCATGTCCCCTCCGGGGCCGTTCCGCCGAGCTAACGGAATTATGCCCTTTTGTCCCTGTTGTCGACCATTACCTTCGGCCGACTTCGAGGAGGCCTGCGAGGAGCTGGACATCCCGCTCCATGTCCTGCGGCCGCGACGCCCCCAGTGGAACGGTTGCGTCGAACGTACCAACCGCTCGGCTCGTGCCGAGTTCTGGAGCCTCCATGACGGGCCACTGACCGTCGAGCACGTGGCACTGCGGCTCTCCTACGACGAGTTCTTCTTCAACGCCCCCACTGGCGCGGGCGACCAGATGCGCTGACGGACAATGCGCACGAAGAGGACGGTTACCGCTTCCATGATGTCTTTCACTTCGCCTATGCCGCAATCCTCGGATGGTCGCCTGTGACGCGACGCCTCTTGGGGCTGAAACGGAAGAGCAAGCCCAGAGTTGACGAAGTTGAAGACGGTGCCCGTGCGGCGGCCATCGAGGAGGGTATTTCGGCCATTGTGTTTGAGATCGCCAGGCAACACCGGATGTTTGACGGGGTTGACTTGGTGGACGATAGCCTGCTGCGGACGATCCGCGGCGTGACAAAGCGCCTTGAGGTGAGAGATCGAACTGCGGGTGAGTGGCAGGATGCGATTCTCCAAGGCTTCCATGTGTGGCGCAGCGTGTCGGAGGCCGGGGGTGGTCGTGTTCGGGCCGACCGCGGCTTCCGTGCCTGGCTGGCACTATGGAGGAGGGGGACGCTCTCCTCCATAGATAGGCTGCGGGCGGTGCCGAATGCCAGCAGTTTGCCGTAGCCCGCGTGCGATATGGCGGGATCTCTAGTGCGACATTGGCCGGGGGCGGTCCAAGCGGGGTTGGATGCTCCATGGTTGGCGGATGGACTACGACGCGGCATGGACGCGGATGTTTGGGCAGGCGGCGATGGTGGAGGATCTTCTCCGTCTTGCGGTGCCGGAACTGTCGGACTGGCTGGACTTCCGAGGGCTGGAGGAGGTCGGGACGCGGTGGGCCTTGCCCAAGGGGCCGGAGGCGGTCCGCAGCGCTCAAGGGTATTCACCGCGGACGGGGGATCGTGGCTGGCGGGTGCCCTATGGGGATGGGTCGGAGCGTTCGGTTGTGGTGCCGACGGAGTTTCAGTCAGACACCCATCCGGATGGACTTTCGGTCGCGGGAGTATGGCCTGCTGGCCTATCAGGCGGAGAGGCGGCGCAAGGCTGATGGCGACGGGGGCGTTCGGGTTCTGCCGCTGGTGATCTATTCGGGTGGCAGGAGCTGGTCGGCTCGGCGGCCCGTGTGGGGGGCGCGGAGTGCTGGCGTGACGGCGAACGGGGAGGTGTTGCTGCCTTTGGGGGCTTGCTGCATCTTGCTTGACGCGGATACACATGGGCGCGAGGATTCGTTGGGTTTGGACGAGGAGCCGGCGGCGAATCTGGTTTCGTCGCTGTTGGCGTTGAATGTGGAAAGGGATCCGCAGGAGTTGCTGGCGCGGCTTGGTCGGATGGCTTCTTGGTTGAGGACGAGGTTGCGGCTTGATGCGGCATCGGTGGCGATTGCCGAGTTGGTGGACTGGGCGGCGGTCTGCATGGCGGACGTGATGCCGCCGGAGATGGTCGTTCGGGCACGGCGGGTGCTGTTGCAGGAGGAGAACGAGAGCATGATGGCGTTGGCGCGAACGGCTCAGGAGTGGAAGCGGGCCTGGCTTGCGGAAGGGCATACCGAAGGACAGGCAGAAGAGCAGGCGCGTGGACGTGCGGCGCTTCTGCGTGTGCTGCGCGCGCAGCTGGTGAGGAGATTCGGGGAGGATGTGGCGGCGACGGTTGTGGCGCGGTTGGATGGGGTGTCCGGTCCCGAAACGCTTGTGCAGGTGGGGGAGTGGATCGTCGATTGTGACTCGGCGGCGGAGTTGCTTGGACGGCTTGAGGGGATTGGGTTCAGGAGGCCCTGACGCGGCCACGTTGGCCCAAGCGACGGATTGAGCCACCTTCGGGTGGCCGTTGCTTGTCGGGGCGTGCGATGCCCCTATTCGGGATCGAGAAGGGAGTTCAGTGCCGTGAAGAGGGCCGCGCAGCTTGGGCATTTGGTGCCGACTACGTTGGCGTCGATACGCGCGAGCAGCTGGCCGCCGTCTCTGATTTTCTGATACAAACCCTTTCTTGTGTTGCGGGTGGCTTGCTTGAGCCCGTCGGCAATGGCATTGCGGTCGATGGACTCCAAATCGGTAGTTGACGGCAGGGCCGTGGGGCGGAAGCCATGGCCGTAGTACGCGGCGAGCGAGGCGGTATCGGCGACGATCCATGTCTCCATTGACTGGACCATGAGATGGACGGCGTTGTCGCCCGCGAAGTCGAGGTGCCATCCGTCGCGGTCGGCGAGGTGGCGTTTGGGTGCGGCGTGGACCGGCCCCTCGGAATCGACCAGCAAGATTACGACGTCGGATTCTTGGTCGCGCACGGCGGTGCGGAAGCGGCTCGTCATGGATTCGCGCCCAGCTCGCCCATGCGCCAGAGGTCGCCGAGGGTGTATTGCTCGAGGAAGGTGGCAAGGTGATCGGCATCGAGTCTTCGCAGGGTTGTTCCGGGGCCGTGCCGCTCGCAGGCGACCACAGAACTCGCGTCGGAACCCAAGGCCGATACGAGGGCATCCGAATGGGTGGTGACGATGAGCTGGGTTCTGTTCGAGGCGTCTAGGAGCAGCTCGGCGATGATGGCGAGCGCGTCGGGATGCAGACCGAGCTCAGGCTCCTCGATGCACACGAGCGGCGGCGGCTTGGGGGCCAGCATGGTGGCAAGCATTGCCACGAAGCGAATCGTGCCATCGGACAGGCGAGTGGCAGGGATCGGTGCGGAGAAGCCGGGCTCGTGCAGATAGAACTGAATGGTGCCGCCGGAAACGCGGGTGGACATTCTCTCGAAGCGGGGAAAGAAGCGGCACAGTAGCTGGTTGAAGGTCTGGGGATCGTGGTGGTCGATCTGGTTGAGCAGATGCGCCAGGTTTCGGCTGTCTGGAAGCAAGCGGTCGTCCGGAAGGTCCGCCGGCTGCGGGCGGCGGAGTTCGGCGTAGCGGCCGAAGGACCACTCGCGAAACGTTGTAAAACTGGCCAGTTGCCGGCCAAGCCAAGTCACCTCGGGAAACTGATCCGGATCCTTACGTTGGGCCAGGACGGATTGGTCCGACAGGAGTGTCTCCCTGGGCAGATGCCGACGTTCACCCGCTACGTTGATGGCCGGAGAGCCGCGCTGGTAGCGATAGTAGAAGTAAACGTCGGTTTCGCCCCTTGCCGGCGCGACCTCCTCGATGGCTTCGTCCAAGACCTCGACCCGGCCACCGACCTCGGAGAACTCGGTGCGATGGCGTAGTGGCCGGGTGGTTGGTGCATTTTCGAGAACAACATCGATGGTGCTTGGCACGGCGCGCCCTGGCCCCTTCCAAAGCCACTCGCGCGCCCCGCCCCCAACGCGGATCGCGCTCGCGAAATCCACGGGCATGGCGGCGAGCAGTTCGATGGCTTCGATGACGTTGGACTTGCCGGCGCCGTTCGGGCCGATGAGCACATTGAGCGGTTCGAGCTCGAATGCCTCCGAGGCGGGCGCGAAGGAAAGGAAGCCGTCGAGGCGCAAGCTGGCGATGGTCTTCATGGAGCGCCAGTCTGCCATATGCGATGTGCGGGGCCGTGAAGGTGTAACAGCAGCAGTTCTCATTTTGGTCTTGTCGGGTGACGGTTGAGGTTTTCATTGGTTTTTGCGGTTGGGTTGATGGGGTTGCGGAGGCGAGGCGAGGAGGTCAGGGAGGCTGTGCCGCGGGTCCGCCGGTTGCGAGCAGGGTCATGAGCGCGGTCCACGAGGGGAACACCTGGCATTCGGTGACGGTGCGCAGGTGCTCGAACAGGCGGCAGCGGGTGCCGAGCCGCTGGCGGGCCTGCTGCCACAGGGCTTCGGCGAGTTCGCAGGCGGTGTGCAGGGCGAAGGCGAGCAGGTTGAGGACGACGAGCACGGCGGCGAGGGTGTCCTTGCCGTGGCCGAAGTTGTGTTCGAGGTGGCAGCCGTGCTGCCTGGGACGTTGAAGGTCTCGTTCTCGATCTTCCAGCGGGCGCGGGCGCAGTCGGCGAGTTCGACGACGTTGTCGCGGTCGACGTGGAGACTGGTGACGAAGGCGCCGCGGCAGGTGACGGTGCCGTCGGGTCGGGCGCTGGCGATCTCCAGCCAGTTGACGCGCAGGGCGTCGTCGCCGTCGCGGACGGGCAGGTCGGTCATCCAGCGGCAGCGGTGGATGCGGCGCTTCGCGCCGTGGCCCGCGGACGAGGTGGAGGATGGGGCACGCGCTGCGGCCATCGAGGAGGGGATTTCGGCATTGGTGTTCGAGGTGGCGCGGCAACACGACATGTACAACGGAGTTGGCGCCGTGGACGATGGCCTGCTGCGGGCAATCCGTGCCATGACCAATCGGCTGGAAGTGCGGACACGAACGACCGGTGAATGGCAGAAGGCCATCATCCAGGGCTTTGACGTGTGGCGCAGCGTGTGCAAAGCCGGGGGCGGTCGTGTTCGTGTAAGCCGCGCACAGCGGACGGTTAAAGTTCTCGGAACAGACGCCGCTGTTCGGTCGCTGCAACCATGAATGGCAGTTTCTGGGGGCCGGAGCGCCTCAGGCAAAGGCTTGGGCATGGGAAGAGGATTGATGGCTTTCGCGAGGAGCCTTCAGCCGGGGAAGCATCCCCGACCGCTGACGCGCAAGGAAGTACCGGCAATTCCCCCATCGCTGGGGGCGTACTTCCATGCAAGCTTATCGACGGCGCATCCTATCGTCTGTCAATCGGACGGGAGATTTACATTTCCCCGAGCGCAGATGCTGTTGATCCGGCGAGGGCCTCGGTCATGCGGTTGAAGGAGCGAGAGGGCTTCACCGTCCCACCTGGGCAATTCGCATTCCTCCTTACCGAGGAATGCGTACCGAGGAATGCGTACCGAGGAATGCGTACCGAGGAATGCGTGACCGTGAAGTGCAAGGAAATCGCCTTCCTCTCCATTCGTGCCCGCACGAAATTCCGCGGCTTGATGAATGTCTCGGGCTTCCACGTTGATCCTGGATTCACCGGCCGCTTGACCTTTGCGGTCTTCAATGCCGGCTCCGCATCAGTTCATCTTCGGCAAGGCGACGAGATCTTCCTGATCTGGTATGCAGACCTCACGGACCCCGTCACGGTGCGTCGGCCACGTAGGCCCGAAGGGATCCAAAGCGATTGGATTGCCGGTGTCGGTGCAGGGAAGCTCTACTCGCTCGCCGGGATCGCGAATTCGACGGACGCGGTGGAGCAGAAGCTGGAGCGTCGGCTCGACGCGGTGATGCGGGAGCTGGCGATTTTTCGGGTCGTGGCTGCGATCGCCGTGACGGCGCTCGTGGCGTCGGGATTAGGGCGTTTGCGCAGTGAGCAGGAAAGGCAATGGGTTCGACGGCTGGGCGGCCGTTGCCATGGTCGCGATCGCGTTGGTGGCTGGCGTAGGCGCACTATGCCTTGCGTGGCGGGGGTGTTCTTGGCCTGCAGCAATCGCGTTGGCGCTGTCTGCGCTGTGGCTGGCGCCGGGCGTTGCACTGCTGGCTGTGCGGTTCGGTGCGCGGCGAAGGCGTGTGGAGCTCGATGAAGAGGTGGTGAGGAAGGCCATAGAGGTGCTTGGTGAGGTATCGAAGGAAGATGGCATCCGCAAGGCCGAGTCGCTTGATCGGCTCGATCGACTGGCGCTGGCGGCTTTGGAGAGTCGCCGGCGTTAGGGCATTCCCTTATCCTGGTGGACTCGCCCTGCCTTGCCTCGGTTGGGTGGTTGCGATGGAACCCACGGCATGCTCGGCCAGTCGGCGGGAGCTTTGTGGAAGCCACGGTTCAAGGACAGGAGCCAGAGCTCAACGTCATTAACCAACGACCGTGGGAAACGACATCGATGGCCTGTTCCGGATTTGCAGATGTTGAAGCGGGCGGGGATCTCCTGTCGCTTGCTGCCGAAATAGACGAAATGCTCCGCCGCCAGGACCTTGTCGGCGCTCGTGTCTCTGCGGACATTGTTGGGGTTTGGCCTTCCGCCGGGGCAACTGTGGTGTGAGTCGGCTTGGAGCCAACGGCCAGCTTCGCGGTGGTAGACGTTGTCGCCGAACGCCTGCTTTCGGCTGCCGGAGAGGTTGGGCTTCCTGCACTCGAAACGCGGGTCGTCCCAGTACTCGTCGAAGGTCATCGTTTCCGACACCTTCATCGCGTACACCAGTTGGCGTTGGCGACCGTGTTGCTTGCTACCCGTCCCGATCACCCAATCGCCGACCTGAGCGGTTCGCCGAATCTGAGGCTTGCAGGTGGCCAAGGTGCAGACGCCGTAGAAGGGGTTTGGTGCGAACCCGAAATCCCTGACGACGACGTATGAATAAAGGCGCATGGATTCCAGCATCAGCTGCCACAGTCGTGGCGACGGATGTTGCGCGGCGGAGCCTGCTCTCCGTTTGGCATCCGCCACTCGCGCAGGCGGCCGTTGATGGCGTCGATGATGTCGTTGCCTGTCCAGCCGACCAGGACAGGCAACGCCTGGTACCGGCATGCTGCCGTAGGCCGGGATCAGGCTTCCGTGACCGTATTTGGGAGGGGGCGGAAGCGCGCACCTTCCTCCTGTCCTTGAAGTGGTCGAAATTGCCAATCCGGGGTATGCTGCGCCAGGCATTCAGTCGAACGGAACCAGGGCTTGGCAGTGGGGTCGGCATGTGCCCAGTTTGGCGGTGGGAAGCCATGATTGACGATGGACTGTCGGACAAGTGGGCGGAGCGCTTTGGGCTGGCACAAGTCCCGCTGTTCGAGGCGGGTGAAGGTGATGGAGGCCGTCATGATGTCCTGCTAGATGGCGGGCATGGGAGCTTTGCGCTTTCGCAAAGTGAGGATCGCATCTGGCGCGGGGAGATGCCCGCAGAGTGGTCTTGGTCGAGCAATGTGCCACACCATGTAACGGTAACGTCGCAAGAAGTGGCAGTCGTCCGTTGGGACGAAGAGCGTACGGAGCATTTCACGCGGACAAGCGTAGATCGACAGATTGACACTTTCTATGACTACTTGGTGAAGGATAGGGTCCGGTCCAATCGGCGTGTAGTGGACTACATGGTTACGCTGTTTCGGCGGGTACGCTCGTTGGTCGCGGATGCTGGAATGGACGATGGGCGCAGCGTGGACGCATACCTCGGAATCCTGTCGAGGGCCATGGGACAGCGCGCTGGGACCGAGGACGGGTTGGCGGGCGTGTCAGGGCTGGGGTCAGACGCTGGCGACGCTGAAGCCGTGCTTGCGGAGCTCTCGGACAGGGGGGTGCGGCGAGTGCTTGAGTATGTGGATCACCCATGGATTGGTGGCAATCCGCCGTTGAAGATCCATCCGAGCCTGGCGGTCCGACATGCCGGGAGCGAGATCTTCCAGGAAGCGCATTTCGAGCTTGTCCGTGGATCGGGCGTGGACTTGTTCGGAGATGTCCAACCGGCGGAAAGCAGCCGAGTTACACGGAGCGGCACCCACTTTACACCACCCGCACTTGCTCGAAGTTTGGTGGAACGAACGCTGGCGGACGTGGAGGATTTGCATGGCCGCCGTGAGTTGGTGGTGTTTGATCCGGCGTGCGGGTCTGGGGCTTTTTTGCATGAGGTGCTTAGGGCTCTACGTCGGCTTGGGATCGAGGGGACGGTGCGGTTGATCGGCTGGGACAACTCAGCGGTCGCGGTGTCCATGGCGCGTTTCGTGTTGGAAAACGCCTTCCGCGATTGGAGGCCGGGGGGCGGCGGTGCCATCGAGCTGAAAATGGTGGACTCCTTGAGCATGCCAATGCCCACTGCCGACGTTGTCCTGATGAACCCGCCATTCATTTCATGGCAGGCGTTGACGGCAGAACAGCGCGAGCAAGTGGCCGGGGTCCTTGGGCCGACGCTGCGCGGTCGGGCCGACCTGAGTATGGCGTTCTTGACGAGTGCTGTTCGGTCGGTTGCGCCTGGTGGAGCGGTGGGGTCGCTTCTCCCGGCAAGCCTGCTTGCGGCGGACCGTGCCGGGGCATGGCGTGACGATCTTCTGGATCAGGCGGACGTCACTTTTTTGGGCACGTTCGCGGATTTCGGACTGTTTATCCATGCAATGGTGCAAGTGGCGGCGACGGTGTTGTCGAAACGCTCATGCGAGGCGAGGGCGCGTGATGTCGGAATAGCTCTGCGCTCGGGCAATGATCGTGTCGCGACGGGGAATGCCCTCAGGGAATTGCGGAAGGGGGCGGACGATTCGGCCAGGGAGGGCCAGGGGTGGCAGATTTTCCCGTTCAATGTCGGCAGACTAAGGAAGCGTCCAACGTGGCGGCTGGTTCCTCCGGCCGTAGAAAGGACATTGGCGAGGCTGCTGGAGTCCGGGAGAGCGGTGACTGCTGGCGACCTGTTCCACGTGCGGCAGGGCGTACGGACGGGGATGAATTCCGCATTTATCTTGAAGGTGGACGAGCGAAACGAGCTTCCTGAGGCTGAGTGGCGGTGGTTTCGTGGGGCGATCGGGAACAGCTCGATCTCGGGCGGGCGGATTGAAATCTCCGAGTTCGTATTTTACCCCTACGGTGTCGAGGGGTTGAAGTTGCGCAGTGAGAAGGAAGTGGCCGAAGCCGTTCCTCAATTCTATGGGACGCATCTCCTGCCAAATCGCGAGCGCTTGGCGGCACGGGCAGGGCACGTTAGACAAGGGCGTGATGACTGGTGGGGGTTGGCTTGGCCCCGCGAGTGGGAGCGTGCCCCGGGTCCCCGAGTCGCGACGAAATATTTTGGCGGTCGTGGAGCGTTCGCGGCAGACGTGGACGCTCGGTACGTCGTTGTCCAGGGATTCGCCTGGATTCCGAAGGAAGGGGTGGACTATGGGTTGGGGAGCGGCGACACCGGCATTGGCCTGGAGCTAGACGACGTCTTGTACGCCTATGCCGCGATGTTGAATTCGATGCAGTTCGAACGTCTTTTGGAAGTGTACTCGCCCCAACTTGCTGGAGGGCAGTTCGACCTTAGCCCCAGGTTCGTCCGTCATCTACCGCTTCCGGACCTCTTTGAGTTGGCGTTGGACGAGGAAGTGTGTGCAATGGTTCGGGAGCTGGCAGAGCTCGGGGCTGGACAGGTTCGGCTGGATGAGGCGTCGCTGCGGGCGATCGACGGCTTGACGGGACGACTGTACGGCTTCGACAGTCTTGATGAATTGTAGGGTGTGGAAATGCCGGAGCCGTGGACTCTTTCGGAAGGGAGACTGCGACGACACGTGAAAGGCATCGAAACCGCGCTGGCGTCGGTGGTTGACTCGCGTGTCCTTTTGGGGATTGAGCCTGGCGAAGGGCCTTCGGTGACGGTAATGCTCCGTGGCGGAGACAGCGAACGGGTATCCCGGAACCGCGGGCCGAACGTGTATGTTGCTCCACTTTGCTACTTGCGAGAGGACCTTTGGGCTTGGTTGGGGTACCGGGAGGAATGGGCGAAAGAGGCCTCGGGGAAGACGCCTGGGTTTTCTTTTCGCTCGATCGGACTGACGGTGCATTTCGGCTATCGAAATGAGGGCAGGAAGCCGCAGATGTTTCGGGCGGAGTGGTCCGGGTGCTCGAAGTGGGATGGATCTGAGTACGGATTCCAGGGTGGTGATGCGGGCCATCCGCATTGGCAGTTCGATGCTCTGGAGAGTTTGTCTGCAAGGGGGAGTTCGTGGCTATCGATGTCTCCGACCGGGCGGCCTGTCGCGGGAAGTTTCCGGAGGACGCGCCCATGAAAGCCCGACAGGAGGCGCCCCATGGCGTCTTCTCATCTGATTCGGATGGGTTCGCGGGGCGCGTTTCGGTGGAACAGGTTGTGGGCGACGGTTCATGCCTTGGTGAGATGCCGACTCAGAGTTGGCCATTGGGCTTCTTGTGGCCAGTATGGGCATTCGCCATCGGGAACCATTTGCGCAGAGTCGCCTTGAGGTCACGGAAAGACCGATCCTGGCAGCGCTCGACCGACACCCTTGCTGCTAGTTGATCGAACAAGGCGGCGCTGTGGGGCATCCGGGCGCGCCGCAATGCTGCCTCGAGCGCTTCCTTCGGGCGGCGAGGTTTTGTTTCTCCGGGGCGAAGAAAGCCCTCCGAAAGCAACCAGTCGGGAAGTGAAACCGACTGATCCGTCCAGCCCACCACCGTGGCGACGTGCGGTGAACGGCTCCAGACCCAGGCCTCAAGTTCCGGGTCAACCACGATTGCCTTGGCGCTGTCGCCCCACTCGGATTGTGCAAAACTCTCGTCGAGGTCGTGCTGTAAGGTTTCGGGCGGAGTCTGTTCCTTGCCGCTGCCCTCGTGGTCGAACACTAACAGGCCGTGTTCGTATGCTCCGGCAAACCTGGCGAGAAAGGAAACACCCTCGCGAGCGCAACCCGGATCGTGTTGCGGATGAGCAAAGACATCGGACGCAACATCCCTCATCCGCAGCGCGGCTGTGCGTGACCGCAGGAGCCTGCTGAGTGCCGACTGCATGTGCCTGTCGGCTGCCAGGACGACCAGATCCTTCCTGCTCACCCCAACACTCCCGACGCAAGCAAAGTGCCAAGATCCACGTCACCGTGCCATTCGCGCAGCCTGGGATGTTCGGAACCGAGTACGATGTCCGTTGCTCCTTCCCCGTCCTTTGCGAAGCAAAGCACCTTGTCTGTCTGTGCGACGCTGAGCACCACCGGCGAATGAGTGGCTAGAAGTACCTGAGCGGTGTACATGGACCGCAGGGAGTCATAGGCGGTGGACACCGCGCCCGGGTGAATGCCGTTTTCGGGTTCCTCAATCAGATAGACGCCGGTCAGCTCCTTGAGATAGGCGGGCAGGGTGAGCGCAGCCAGCCGCAACGTGCCGTCGGACACGAGCCAGGACGGCACCTGCAGACCGCCCCGATACTCGTAGATCATGTAGCAGTGGCGATCCTCCGGACGGAGGATCGTCTTGATGTCCTCGAGATCGGTAAGCGCCATCCGCAAGTGTTCCACCCATGACCGATGGCGCTTCGGGTGGCTTTCCCGGAGTTCCGCCACAACCCAAGGGATGTTGCTGCCGTCCGGCAGAAACCCGCTGGTGCTTGTCGGCGGGCTGGGACGCCTCATCTGGCGGCTGTTTAGCGTGAGGGTCTGGACGCCCGACCCAAGATGCTCGCGGAACCAGGTGGCTATGGGGTAGGACTCTTCGTCGGCTGGCAGGTTGCCCAGCGCCGATCGCTTGGGTCCAAGGCGAAATGACGGGGCCCAACTCCTGTCGGAGGGCTTGGTCTCCCGGTAGTAATTGTCGTTGCCGCTGCGAACCTTGTTGACAATGACCTTGTTGTTCGCCCGTCGGATGCTGACCTGCAGGGACCCCGGGGGGTGGCGGGGTTGGGGGAAAAGCGTTCGTTGGGGTGGGGTCGCTTGCGTGGCGCCATTCTTGATGAGCAGCGTCTCGTCCTCGAACCGGAGCCCGCTGCGGCGCTCATCGAGGCCCAGCGCAACCTGATACCGGACCGTGTTGAGTTCGGGCCGCATGGCATCGGCCAGCAGCGGCTGGGGCACTGCCGCCTCAACCGCAAGTTCCAAACGCACGCCCTTGCTTCGAAAAAGAAGGTGGAGAGGGTCTGGGGCGCGAGCCGCCAGCGCCTCTTGCAGCCCGTCCGACACGATGTCGCTGAGTAGGCCGATCACATCGAGGAATGTTGTCTTGCCCGACGCATTTGGCCCCACCAACACATGGAAGGGCTGCAGCGGCCGTGAAATGTATCGAAGGCACCGGTAGTTCAATGCCTCGACCAAAGTGATCATCTGCCGGCTCCGAAGCGACGGGCAGCGGAGAAGAGATCGGCGTTGGGGTGGCGCCAGAGGCTTCGACGCGCTTCAGCGCCAGACCCCACGGCGTCCGCAATGCACTTCTGGGGGCGGGCTCCCACCGAGTGCCGGTGCCTGTCGCCGGTGACGCACATTTGTCTGCCGTTCGATGCGTTGCCTTTGTCGGAGCATATGGTAGCGCACCGGGGGAGGCCGGCGGGGCTAGCGCGCCCTGACGGCCCTGACGGTAGTGTCTCACTTTGAATTTGCCTGACGTGGCGCATGGCCGTTCGCATTTGCCTGCCGGGACCACTCCGGAGGGAGGGCGTCCCGCCCTTCATGCGCGCCGTCAGGCGCGTCCTCCCTGCACATGCCGCGAGTGCCCTGCGCGCCTTGCGGCACGGCGCGCCTTGCTGCGCGATGGAGGGCGGGACGCCCTCCCCCCGATGACGGTGCCAGACACGAGGCCAACCGCTACCTGAACATGGACTTTCTCAGCGCGGGACGCCCTCCCTCCGGAGGACGGCGCCAGACACTGCACAAGCCAAAGTGAGACACTGCCTCGAGGTGGGATCGTTGCGTTCTGGTGGTTGGCGTGGTGGGATGGGGCGGAACGGTGGTTGTGGCGGGGTGTGGCTTGACCAGGGACGAATTGAGGGAGTTGATCGCGCACGGGGAGAGCTCCGGGGTTGAGTTCAAGCGCTGTGGAATCAGCCACTTCCAGCTTGCGCGCGAATTGGTTGCGTTGGCGAATTTCCAGGGCGGCGCGCTGTTGCTTGGGGTGGGGGATGACAGGTCGGTTGTTGGCCTCGAGCGGTTTGCTGGGGGGGCGGGAGAGGGCTACCGGAAGCTTGAAGAGTGGGTGATGCAGGCTTGTCGGGACAAGGTGCGTCCCGATATCAATCCGCACTTTGAGGTGGTGCGGGGTGTTGATGGGGGCGATGTGGCGGTGCTTCGGGTTGAGCGGGGGCTCAACGTGCATTGCGTCTGGCACAACAACCATCGGTCTTACTTTGTGCGGGTGGGGACGACGAACCGGGAAGCGAGTCCGGAGGAGCTGGCGCGCCTGTTCGCCCAGCGGCGGGCGATTCGGCTGGAAGTTCAGCCGGTTTCGGGCACCTCCATCCATGATCTTGATGCGCGACGGGTGGTGGATTGCTTCCGCCGCGTGCGCGGACAGGAGACGCCGGCGGCGCCGGGAGGGGATGGACCCGAGTGGGGGGAGTTCGCGGGTGCGTGGGAGCGGTTGCTTGTCAACACGGAGCTTTTGAACGACGGGGATTTGAACGGGGGGCCTTTTGGCGGAGGGAAAGCGGGCCGGGCCGCGACCCTGGCGGGGCTTGTGCTGTTCGGCAGGAACCCGACTCGCCATTTGCCGCAGGCGAAGATCGACGCGGTGGCCTACAAGGGTGCCGAGAAGGACTACGACGCCTTGGAACGGCGGACGCTGCGGGGGGCCATCGTGCCGTTGGGGGGCGTTGTGCCGGACGAGATGGTTGAGCCTGGGCTGGTGGAGCAGGCGATTCAGTTCGTGCGCCGCAACATCGTCACGGAGCGACTGGATGACGGCATTCGGCGGGTGGAGCGGTGGGACTATCCGCAGGAGGCGGTGCGGGAGGCGGTGGTGAATGCGATCGTGCATCGCGACTATTTGCTGTCGGGAACGGACATTGAGCTCAGCGTCTATTCGGATCGGCTCGAGGTGGTGTCGCCGGGGCGGTTGCCCAATGGGATTACGACAGAGCGGATGCTGGCGGGGTGCCGGAGTGCGCGGAACGAGCTTCTGAAGGACGTGATGCGGGACTACGGGTATTTGGAGCATATGGGCATGGGGGTGCCGCGCAAGATCGTTCGGGGGATGCGGGAGCACAATGGGACGGAGCCGGGGTTCGTGGAGGGGGAGGAACGGCTGACGGTTCGGCTTTGGAAGTGATTGGGGTGGGGCTGGTCTGGGTTCGGCTTTTGGTGGGCGTTGGTCGGATTGGTCGGGTGGGTGCCCCTCCGAAGAAGCCAGGAGCCTTCAGCCGGGGAAGCGTCCCCGACCGCCGACGCGCAGGGAGGTGCCGGCAGCTCCCCCATCGCCGGGGGCGTGCTTCCATGCAAGGCTCCTTCGACTCCGGGGGGGATAGGAGGGCTTTGGCGGCTGGGGTGCTGTGCACCCCTCGCGGAAATTCTCTTTGACATTGGGGGAGGGGGCGGGCATAGTTCCGCGTCTTTTGTTTGTGGAAAGGCCGGAGGGGTTCCCGAGTGGCCAAAGGGACCAGACTGTAAATCTGATGGCTCAGCCTTCGTAGGTTCGAATCCTACCCCCTCCACCACCCTCTCGCAGGGCGACGGCAGGAATGCGACGGGGATGAACCGGCCTTGGGGACCAGAGCGGCTAGAGACAGGCGAGGAACGCGCAAGGGGCGGAAAGACAACGGGAAAATTTGGTGGGCGTGGTGCGGCGGGTATGGTTCAGTGGCAGAACCTCAGCCTTCCAAGCTGATGGCGCGGGTTCGATTCCCGCTACCCGCTCCAAACGCGCCTGGGCTTGGCTCGAAGGCGCAGCGAACGGCGGCTGGCGAAAGGACGGGAGAATTCGGGCGGGCTTTGGATCGAGCGCTCACATAGCTCAGTCGGTAGAGCACTTCCTTGGTAAGGAAGAGGTCATCGGTTCGAATCCGATTGTGAGCACCAGACATCGGCGTGTGCCAAAAAACGCTGACGGCGGGGTATGACCCGTCGGCGGCGTCGCTTGCGTTTCGCTCTTGGGTTGGCGGGCGCGGGTGGCGAAGCGGCGACGGCTAGCTAGGGCAGAACAGGAAAACAGGGCAACAGGAACAGGAAATAGAGGCATAGAGAGGCATGGCGAAGGAACGGTTCGAGCGCACGAAGCCGCACGTGAACGTGGGCACGATTGGTCACGTGGATCACGGCAAGACGACGCTGACGGCGGCGCTGACGAAGGTGTGCGCGGCGCGCCAGGGGGGCGGGGAGGTGAAGGGTTTCGACCAGATCGACAACGCGCCGGAGGAGCGGGAGCGTGGGATCACGATTGCGACGTCGCACGTGGAGTACGAGAGCGACCTGCGGCACTACGCGCACGTGGACTGTCCGGGGCATGCGGACTACGTGAAGAACATGATCACGGGCGCGGCGCAGATGGACGGGGCGATTCTGGTGGTGAGCGCGGTGGACGGTCCGATGCCGCAGACGCGGGAGCACATCCTGCTGGCTCGCCAGGTGGGGGTTCCGCGGATTGTGGTGTACGTGAACAAGGTGGACCAGCTGGACGAGGGGGAGCGGGAGGAGTTCGTGGAGCTGGTGACGCTGGACCTTCAGGAGCTTCTTGCGCAGTACGAGTTTCCGGAGGACACGCCGATTGTGGTGGGGAGCGCGCTGCGGGCTCTGGAGGGGGATTCGGGCGAGTGCGGCGAGGGCAGCGTGCTGCGGCTGGTGGAGACGCTGGACGGGTACATTCCGGAGCCGGAGCGTCCTGTGGATCAGCCGTTTCTGATGCCGATCGAGGACGTGTTCTCGATCTCGGGTCGGGGGACGGTGGTGACGGGTCGGGTGGACCGCGGCGTGGTGCACGTGGGGGACGAGGTCGAGATCGTGGGGATCCGGGCGACGCAGCGGACGACGTGCACGGGGGTGGAGATGTTCCGCAAGCTGCTGGACGAGGGTCGGGCGGGGGAGAACGTCGGGGTTCTGCTTCGGGGGACGAAGCGGGAGGATGTGGAGCGGGGTCAGGTTCTGGCGGTTCCGGGGAGCATCAACCCGCACACGCAGTTCGAGGCGGAGGTGTACGTTCTGTCGAAGGACGAGGGGGGTCGTCACACGCCGTTCTTCCAGGGGTACCGTCCGCAGTTCTACTTCCGGACGACGGACGTGACGGGGACGGTGGAGCTTCCTTCGGAGGTGGAGATGGTGATGCCGGGCGACAACGTGAACATGTCGGTGCAGCTGATCAGCCCGATTGCGATGGACGAGGGGCTGCGTTTTGCGATCCGGGAGGGGGGTCGGACGGTTGGCGCGGGCGTCGTGACGAGCATCACGGAGTAGGGGCCGGGCCGTGGGCGGCTCCTTCGGGGCTGGCTCGCTGCCGGCGTCGTCGCGGACGCGGGGCGCGGCGGCCCTGGCCGGCTCCGCGCGCGCCGGCGCGGCGCGCGTGAATCTGGGTTTCGCGGAAGGCCAGTAGCTCAATAGGCAGAGCGGCGGTCTCCAAAACCGCAGGTTGGGGGTTCGATTCCCTCCTGGCCTGCCAACCGCGAAATGTGCGGCGATGTGACGGGGCGGATCGAGTGAGTGGTGGCGCACCGGGTTTGGGTGCGCATGGCAGAACGGACTGGCGGACGGTTTTTGTGGCGAAGGCGACGGCGAAGACGACGGAAAGTGGGGTCCATCCTGCGCTTGACTGGGTCAGGTGGGGAGTGGTGGCCGTGCTGGTTGTCGGCGGGGTGGTCGGCAACTGGTATTTCCAGGAGCAGTCCGTGCTGGCGCGGGCCATCGCCCTGGTGGCGCTGGCGGCGGTTGCGGGCTTTGTCGCGCTGCAAACGGATCGGGGCCGGGCGCTGCTCGATGTGGCGCGGGAGGCTCGGCAGGAAATTCGTCGGGTCGTCTGGCCGACCCGGCAGGAAACGACGCAGACCACGTTCGTGGTGCTGGCGCTCATCGTGCTCTTTGCCCTCATCCTCTGGGGGCTTGATTCGCTGCTTAGCTGGCTCGTGCAGGGAGTGATCGGATAAATCATGTCGCATCGCTGGTATGTCGTTCACGCCTATTCCGGCTTCGAGAAGGCCGTGATGCGCTCGCTGCAGGAACGCATCAACCTCTCGAATCTCAAGGAGCACTTTGGGCAGGTGTTGGTCCCCACCGAGGAAGTGGTGGAGATGCGCGCCGGCCAGAAGCGGCGCAGCGAGCGCAAGTTCTTTCCCGGCTACGTGTTGGTGCAGATGGAGCTCAACGACGACACCTGGCATCTGGTGAAGGAAACGCCGCGGGTGATGGGCTTCATCGGCGGCAAGGCGGATGCGCCGGCGCCGCTCAGCGAGGCGGAGGCCAGGGCCATCCTCGATCGGGTGGAGGCGAGCAGCGAGAAGGCGACGCCCAAGACCATTTTCGAGCCGGGCGAGTTGGTGCGGGTGGTGGACGGACCTTTCAACGACTTCAACGGCGTGGTGGAAGAGGCCAATTACGAGAAGAGCCGCCTTGTGGTGGGGGTGACCATCTTTGGTCGCTCGACCCGGGTGGAGCTTGACTTTTCGCAGGTCGAGAAGGGCTGACGAGTTGGGACTCGGCTGCCGTCGTCCGGATGCACGGGCGATGGGGCGGGGCAAGGGAGACGAGCGAGCGCGATGGCAAAGAAAGTCCAGGCATACGTCAAGCTGCAAGTGCCCGCTGGGCAGGCGAATCCGAGCCCGCCGGTGGGGCCGGCGCTGGGCCAGCACGGCGTCAACATCATGGATTTCTGCAAGGCGTTCAACGCCCAGACGCAGGGCGAGGAGCCGGGGTTGCCGGTGCCCGTGGTGATCACGGTGTATTCGGACCGCACCTTCACCTTCATCACCAAGACGCCGCCGGCGGCGGTGCTGCTGCGCAAGGCGGCCGGCATCGACAAGGGCAGCGCGACGCCGAATACCCACAAGGTGGGGACGGTGACGAGGGAGCAGCTTGAGGAGATCGCCCGGGTGAAGATGCCGGACTTGACCGCCGCGGACATGGACGCGGCGGTGCGCACCATCGCCGGCAGTGCCTCGAGCGCTGGCCTCGAAGTGGAAGGAGTGTAGGGGCATGGCTGGCCAGTCCAGGCGAATGCGAGCCATCGCCGAGAAGATCGAGGCGGGGCGGGTGTATGGCATCGAGGAGGCGGTGACGCTCTTCAACGAGGTTTCGGAGCTGTCGAGGCTGGCGGAATCGTTCGATGTGGCGGTGAATCTGGGGGTCGATCCGCGCAAGTCCGACCAGGTGGTGCGGGGGGCAACGACGCTGCCGCATGGCTCCGGGAAGGTCGTGCGGGTGGCGGTGTTCGCCCAGGGCGACAAGGCGGACGAGGCCGAGGAGGCCGGAGCGGATGTCGTTGGGCTGGATGATCTTGCGGAGCGGATCAAGGGCGGCGAGATCAACTTCGATGTGGCCATCGCGGCGCCGGATGCGATGCGGGTCGTGGGGCAGCTTGGGCGGATTCTTGGGCCCAGGGGGCTGATGCCGAATCCTCGGACGGGCACGGTGACGCCGGATGTGGCTGCGGCCGTGCGCAATGCGAAGGCGGGGCAGGTGCAGTTTCGGACGGATCGGGCCGGGATCGTTCACGGCAGCGTCGGCAAGGTGGGCTTCGAGCCGGTGCAGGTTCGGGAGAACGTGGAGGCCTTGATTGCGGATTTGAAGAAGGCGAAGCCGCCGGCGGCGAAGGGGCAGTTTGTGCGGAAGATCACGCTGTCCACGACGATGGGGCCGGGGGTGCGGATCGACGAGGCTTCGCTGGAGGTTTGATGGCAGCTGGCTTTCTGTCCGGAACGCGGGCTTCGGGGGCTTGGCCGGTCCGGCTGCGCGCGCGCCGTCAGGCGCGCTTTGCGACCGGCGTTGACTTCGGGTGATGGAGAGATTGAGATGGCTTTGGGGTTGGCTGAGAAGCAGGCGATTGTCGAGGAGGTTCGGGGGGCGGCTTCCGGGGCTCTTTCGGCGGCCTTGGCGGATTACCGTGGGTTGACCGTGGAGGAGATGACGGCTCTCAGGCGGGATGCGCGGGAGTCGGGTGTCTATCTCAAGGTGGTGCGGAACACGTTGCTCAAGCGGGCCGTCGTCGGGACGGAGTTTGAGTGCCTGGCCGAGGAGGCTGCGGGGCCGTCGATGCTGGCGTTTGCCAACGACGATCCGGGGGCGGCGGCGCGGCTCTTCCAGCGCAAGGCGAGGGAGCTTGAAGAGTTCGATGTGAAGGTGCTCGCCATTGGCGGGCAGTTGGTGCCGGCGGAGGAGATCGAGCGGGTGGCGACGTTGCCGACCCGCGACGAGGCGCTGGCGATGCTGATGAGCGTGATGCAGGCGCCGGCGGCGAAGCTGGTGCGGACTCTGAACGCGATCCCGTCGAAGCTGGTGCGAACGCTGGCGGCGGTGGGAGAGCAGCGACGGGAGGGGGCCGGAGAGTGACTTTGGCTCGCTGGCCGCTTCGTTCCTGGGGCGCCTGGCGAGAACTTGAACCACAACGGCGGTGCGCGGGAGCGGCTGCCTGAAGCGTCCGCTTGCAGGGCGCGCGCACTGGAGGAGATGAACCGAATGGCGTTGTCCAAGGATGACATCGTGAATGCAGTTGCCGACATGACCGTGATGGAGGTCGTGGAACTCGTTCAGGCGATGGAGGAGAAGTTCGGCGTGACCGCAGCGGCGGCTGTGGCCGCGGCGCCGGCGGAGGCGCCGGCGGAGGCCGCGGCGGCTGCGGAGGAGCAGACCGAGTTCACCGTTTCGCTGAACGACGTGGGTGACAAGAAGGTCAATGTCATCAAGGCGGTGCGGGCGATCACCGGTCTTGGCCTGAAAGAGGCGAAGGCGGTGGTGGATGGCGCTCCGTCCATGGTGAAGGAAGGCGTGACCAAGGAGGAGTCGGAGGAGATCAGGAAGCAGTTGGAAGAAGCCGGCGCTGGCGTCGAGATCAAGTAGCTCGCTTGGCGGCGCAAGGCGCGACAGTTAACTGGCCAAGGCGCCGTCCGAGCCCATCGGGCTTGGGGCGGGAGGCCGCGGGGCCGACGGTGACACATGGGGGTGTGGGTCGCCGGCGGCCCGCTTTCGTCTTTTTCGGGGAGATGCATGGGTGGGGTTCGGGCGCACGCGCCTGATTGCGCGCATGTCCGGCGAGACGCCCTCCCCACGGAGACGGTGGACCGGCGCTGTTTCGTGGCGGTGGGTCGGTTGCGATGGGGTTGAGCAGAGGGTCCCTGGAAAGGGACGGTAGGCCCGCTTGAGCGGGTGGGCGGAATCGGAATGGTTGGAGAGTCGCATGGGCTATAGCTTCACGGAGAAGAAACGCATCCGCAAGGACTTTGGCAAGTTGTCTGAGGTCATGGAGATTCCGTACCTGCTGTCGATTCAGGTGGACTCCTACGACCGGTTCCTGCAGCGGGGGCGCAAGAGGCTGAAGGATGTGGGGTTGCATGCGGCGTTTCGCAGCGTGTTTCCCATCGCCAGCTATTCCGGCAACGCGGTGCTTGAGTATGTGGACTACCGGCTGGGCGATCCGCCGTTCGACGTGCGCGAGTGTACGCTGCGTGGCTTCACCTACGCCGCGCCCCTGCGGGTGCGGGTGCGGCTGATCATCTACGACAAGGAGTCTTCCAACAAGGCGGTCAAGGAGGTGAAGGAGCAGGAGGTCTATATGGGCGAAATCCCGCTCATGACCGAGAACGGCACCTTCATCGTCAACGGCACCGAGCGGGTCGTCGTCTCGCAGCTGCATCGCTCGCCCGGCGTCGTGTTCGACCACGACAAGGGCAAGACGCACTCCTCCGGCAAGCTGCTCTACAACGCGAGGGTGATCCCCTATCGCGGCTCCTGGCTCGACTTCGAGTTCGACCCCAAGGACAACGTCTTCGTCCGAATCGACCGGCGCCGCAAGCTGCCGGCCACCATCATCCTGCGGGCGCTCGAATACACCTCCGAGGACATCCTCGACATGTTCTTCGAGAAGAACGTGTTCCACGTGAAGAAGCGGGGCTTCTCGGTGGATCTGGTGGCGGAGCGGATGCGCGGCGACGTCGCCAGCTTCGACATCCTGGGCGCCAAAGGCGAGGTGGTGGTGGAGCGGGGGCGCCGCATCACCGCCCGGCACGTTCGGCAGCTCGAGAACTCGGGGCTGCGGCGGCTCGACGTGCCGCGGGAGTATCTGCTCGAGCGGATCATCGCCCGGGACATGGTCGATCCCGAAACCGGCGAGGTGCTGGCGGACTGCAACAGCGCCATCACCGAAGATGTGCTCGACAAGCTGGTCGAGGCTGGCATCACCACCATCGAGACCATCTACACCAACGAGCTCGACTGCGGCTCGTACATCTCCGACACCCTGGCCATCGACCCCACCCGCACCAGGCTCGAAGCGCTGGTGGAAATCTACCGCATGATGCGACCGGGCGAGCCGCCTACCAAGGAGGCGGCGGAGAACCTGTTCGGCAACCTCTTCTTTGCGTCGGAACGCTACGATCTTTCTGCCGTTGGGCGGATGAAGTTCAACCGGCGGCTGGGGCGCGACAGCATCACCGGCGAGGGCATCCTGACCGCCGACGACATCGTCGATGTGCTGGCGGCGCTTATCGAAGTCCGCAACGGCAAGGGCTCGGTGGACGACATCGACCACCTGGGCAACCGGCGGGTGAAGTCGGTGGGCGAGATGGCGGAGAACCAGTTCCGCGTCGGCCTCATCCGGGTCGAGCGGGCGGTGAAGGAACGCCTGTCGATGGCGGAGGCGGACCAGCTTCAGCCGCAGGACATGATCAACGCCAAGCCGGTGGCGGCGGCGGTGAAGGAGTTCTTCGGCTCCAGCCAGCTCTCCACCTTCATGGATCAGAACAATCCGCTCTCGGAGGTGACCAACAAGCGGCGCGTCTCCGCGCTCGGCCCCGGCGGCATGACGCGAGAACGGGCCGGGTTCGAGGTGCGCGACGTGCATCCGACCCACTACGGCCGGGTGTGCCCCATCGAGACGCCGGAAGGGCCGAACATTGGCCTCATCAACACGCTGGCGACCTATGCCCGCACCAACGAATACGGCTTCCTGGAGACGCCGTACCGCAAGGTGGTGGACGGTCGCGCCACGGACGAGATCGAGTATCTGTCGGCCATCGACGAGGCGGAGTACGTCATCGCCCAGGCCGACTCCGCGCTCGACGAGGCCTGCAATCTCACCGACGATCTGGTCGAAGTGCGGCATCAGAACGAGTTCACCCGCTCGGCGCCGGTGAACGTCAACTTCATGGACGTCTCGCCCAAGCAGGTAGTGTCCGTGGCGGCGGCGCTGATTCCCTTCCTGGAACATGACGACACCAGTCGGGCGCTGATGGGCTCGAACATGCAGCGCCAGGCGGTGCCGACGATTCGCACCGAGAAGCCCCTGGTGGGCACCGGCATCGAGCGCCACGTGGCACGGGATTCGGGGGTGTGCGTGATCGCCCGACGCGGCGGCGTGGTGGATTCGGTGGACGCTGCGCGGGTGGTGATTCGGGTGGACGATGCCGAAACCACGGCTGGCGAGGCCGGGGTGGACATCTACAACCTCACCAAGTTCAAGCGCTCGAACCAGAACACCTGCATCAACCAGCGGCCGCTGGTGAAGCGGGGCGACGTGATCGCGGCGGGGGACATCCTTGCCGACGGGCCGTCCATCGACAACGGCGAGCTGGCGCTTGGGCAGAACATGCGCATCGCCTTCATGCCGTGGAACGGCTACAACTTCGAGGATTCGATCCTCGTCTCCGAGCGGGTGGTGCAGGAGGATCGCTTCACCAGCATCCACATTCAGGAACTCACCTGCATCGCCCGGGACACGCGGCTGGGGCCGGAGGAGATCACCCCGGACATCCCCAACGTCGGGGAAGGGGCGCTCTCCAAGCTCGACGAATCCGGCATCGTCTATGTCGGCGCCGAGGTGGTTGCCGGCGACATCCTGGTGGGCAAGGTGACGCCCAAGGGCGAGACGCAGCTGACGCCGGAAGAGAAGCTCCTGCGCGCCATCTTCGGCGAGAAGGCGTCGGACGTGAAAGACACGTCGCAGCGGGTCCCCACCGGCGTCAAGGGCACGGTGATCGACGTGCGCGTCTTCACCCGCGACGGCATCGAGAAGGACCAGCGGGCGCTTGCCATCGAACGCCAGGAACTCGACGAGGTGCGCAAGGACCTGGAAGATGAATACCGCATCGTCGAGGGCGCCACCTTTGGCCGGCTGCGGCAGGCCTTGGTGGGCAAGGAAGTGGCCAGCGCGCCGGGGCTCGGGAGTGGCGACTCGGTGACCGAGGAATGGCTCGGCGGCCTCGCCCACGACGACTGGTTCCGCATCCGCATGGCGGACGATGCCCTCAACAGTCAGCTCGACAAGGCGGAGAAGCAGCTCAAGGATCGCCGCGCCGCGCTCGATGCGGTGTTCGAGGACAAGAAGTCCAAGCTCGAAGGCGGCGACGATCTGGCGCCGGGGGTGCTGAAGTACGTCAAGGTCTATCTCGCCATCAAGCGCCGCATCCAGCCGGGCGACAAGATGGCCGGGCGGCACGGCAACAAGGGCGTGATCTCGGTGATCATGCCGGTGGAGGACATGCCGTTCGACGACAGCGGCGAGCCGGTGGACATCGTGCTCAATCCGCTGGGCGTTCCCTCGCGGATGAATGTCGGGCAGGTGCTGGAGGCGCACCTTGGCTGGGCTGCCAAGGGCATCGGCGAGCGCATCGACGCCATGCTGCGGGACGAGCGCAACGCCGCGAAGATGCGGAAATATCTCGCCAGCATCTACAACGGGCTCGGCGGTCGCAAGGAGGCTCTGGACGAGTTCGGCGACGTCGAGGTGCTGGAGCTGGCCGACAACCTGCGCGATGGCCTCCCCATCGCGACGCCGGTGTTCGACGGCGCCCGGGAGGACGACATCAAGGAGATGCTGCGGCTTGCGGGTCTGCCCACGACCGGCCAGACGACGCTCTACGACGGTCGCACCGGGCGCGCGTTCGACCGGCCGGTGACCGTCGGCTACATGTACATGCTGAAGCTGAACCATCTGGTGGACGACAAGATGCACGCCCGCTCGACCGGTTCGTACAGCCTCGTCACGCAGCAGCCGCTCGGCGGCAAGGCGCAGTTCGGCGGCCAGCGCTTCGGCGAGATGGAGGTGTGGGCGCTCGAAGCCTACGGCTCGGCCTACACGCTGCAGGAGATGCTCACGGTGAAGTCCGACGATGTCACCGGGCGCACGAAGATGTACAAGAACATCGTCGATGGCGACTTCCGCATGGAGCCGGGAATGCCGGAGTCGTTCAATGTCTTGGTGAAGGAGATCAGGTCTCTCGGCATCGACATCGAGCTCGAAAGCGAATAGGCAGACGGAGGAGAAACGGACATGAGAGATTTGCTGAATCTGCTTCGGACGCAGACCACCGCCCCGGAGTTCGACAACCTTCGCATCGGTCTCGCTTCGCCGGAGATGGTGCGGTCGTGGTCCTTCGGCGAGGTGAAAAAGCCCGAGACCATCAACTACCGTACCTTCAAGCCGGAGCGCGATGGGCTGTTCTGCGCCCGCATCTTCGGGCCGGTGAAGGACTACGAGTGCCTGTGCGGCAAGTACAAGCGGCTCAAGCACCGCGGCGTGATCTGCGAGAAGTGCGGCGTGGAGGTGACGCTGACCAGGGTGCGGCGGGAGCGGATGGGGCACATCGAGCTGGCGAGCCCGGTGGCGCACATCTGGTTCTTGAAGTCGCTGCCTTCCCGGATTGGCCTGCTGCTCGACATGACCCTGCGCGACATCGAGCGGGTGCTCTACTTCGAGAGCTACGTGGTGACGGATCCCGGCCTGACGGACCTCGAACTCGGCCAGCTTCTGACGGACGAGGAGTATTACCTCGCGCTCGAGGAGCACGGCGACGAGTTCACCGCCAAGATGGGCGCCGAGGCGGTGATGGACCTGCTGCGCGGGATTGATCTCACGAGCGAGATCGCCCGCATTCGCGGCGAGATCCCGGAGACCAACTCCGAGACCAAGATCAAGAAGCTCTCCAAGCGGCTCAAGCTCATGGAGGCGTTCGAGAACTCCGGCAACCGGCCGGAGTGGATGATCCTGACGGTGCTGCCGGTGCTGCCGCCGGACCTGCGACCGCTGGTGCCGCTCGACGGCGGGCGGTTTGCGACTTCGGATCTGAACGATCTCTATCGGCGGGTGATCAACCGCAACAATCGCTTGAAGCGGCTGCTCGACCTTTCCGCCCCGGACATCATCGTTCGCAACGAGAAGCGGATGCTGCAGGAGTCGGTGGACGCGCTGCTCGACAACGGCCGGCGCGGGCGTGCCATCACGGGGGCCAACCGGCGACCGCTGAAGTCCCTGGCGGACATGATCAAGGGCAAGCAGGGGCGCTTCCGGCAGAACCTCCTGGGCAAGCGGGTGGACTATTCCGGGCGCTCGGTGATCGTGGTGGGGCCCACCTTGCGGCTGCACCAGTGCGGGCTGCCGAAGAAGATGGCGCTCGAGCTCTTCAAGCCGTTCATCTTCAGCAAGCTCGAAGGGCGCGGGCTTGCCACCACCATCAAGGCGGCGAAGAAGATGGTGGAGCGGGAGACCGCCGAGGTGTGGGACATCCTGGCGGAGGTGATCCGCGAGCATCCGGTGCTGCTGAACCGGGCGCCGACGCTGCATCGGCTGGGCATTCAGGCGTTCGAGCCGGTGCTGATCGAGGGCAAGGCGATTCAGCTTCACCCGCTGGTGTGCGCGGCCTACAACGCCGACTTCGACGGCGACCAGATGGCGGTTCACGTGCCGCTGACGCTGGAGGCGCAGCTGGAGGCGCGGGCGCTGATGATGTCCACCAACAACATCCTCTCGCCGGCGAGCGGCGAGCCCATCATCGTGCCGTCGCAGGACATCGTGCTCGGCCTCTATTACATGACCCGCGAGAAGGTGAACGCCAGGGGCGAGGGCATGGCGTTCTCGGACCCGGACGAGGTTTCGCGCGCCTTCCACAGCGGCCAGGTGGAGCTGCACGCCCGCATCAGGGTGCGGATGGTGGAGAGCAAGCATGCCATCCCCACCACCGTGGGGCGGGCGCTGCTGTATGAAGTGGTGCCGAAGAAACTGCCGTTCGATCTGGTGAATCGGCCGATGGGACGGCGGGCCATCTCGTCGCTCATCAACGCTTGCTATCGCAACGTGGGGCTGAAAGAGACGGTGGTGTTCGCGGACCAGCTCATGTATGCGGGGTTTGCGTATTCCACTTCGTCCGGCGCCTCGATTGGGGTGGAGGACTTCGTGATTCCGTCCGACAAGGGGCGGATCATCGAGGAGGCGCAGGCGGAAGTGGGCGAGATCGAGACGCAGTATGCGTCTGGCCTCGTCACCCAGGGCGAGAAATACAACAAGGTGGTGGACATCTGGTCGCGCGCCACCGACATCGTGGCGCGCTCCATGATGGACGGCATCTCGCACGAGCAGGTGGAGAACCGCGAGGGGGAGATGGAGGACCAGGCGTCTTTCAACTCCGTGTACATGTATGCGGACTCGGGTGCCCGGGGTTCCCCGACGCAGATTCGCCAGCTTGCGGGCCTCAGGGGCCTGATGGCGCGGCCGGACGGCAGCATCATCGAGACGCCCATCATCGCCAACTTCCGCGAGGGGCTGTCGGTGAGCGAATACTTCATCTCCACCCACGGCGCCCGCAAGGGGCTGGCGGACACAGCGCTGAAGACGGCCAGTTCCGGCTATCTCACCCGGCGGCTGGTGGACGTGGCGCAGGACCTCGTGGTCACGGAACTCGACTGCGGGACGGAAGACGGCCTCGCCATCAGCGCGCTCATCGAGCGGGCGGAGGTGGTGGAGCCGCTGGCGGCCCGGGTGCTTGGTCGCGTGGTGGCGGCGGATGTCACCGATCCGGGCGGCGAGGTGGTGATCGAGGCCGGCACCATGCTGGACGAGGCCTGGGTGGAACGGCTGGAGACCCTTGGGGTGGATGAGATGATGGTGCGTTCGCCCATCACCTGCAAGACCCGCTATGGCGTGTGCAGCACATGCTACGGGCGCGATCTGGCACGCGGCCACGAGGTGAACGTGGGCGAGGCGGTGGGCGTCATCGCGGCGCAGTCCATCGGCGAGCCGGGCACGCAGCTCACCATGCGCACGTTCCACATCGGCGGCGCGGCGTCTCGCGCCACGGCGGTGGACAGCATCCAGGTGGCGCACGAAGGCACCGTGCGGATGCACAACCTCAAGACCATCGACCGGGAATCCGGCGAGATCGTGGCGGTTTCCCGTTCCGGCGAGATCGCCATCGCCGACGACCATGGGCGCGAGCGGGAACGCTACAAGGTGCCCTACGGCGCGGTGATTTCCGTCGGCGAGGACGGGCATGTGGAAGCGGGGCAGGTGATCGCTCGCTGGGACCCGCACACCCACCCCATCATCACGGAAACCGCCGGCCAGGTGGCATTCGTGGACATGGAGGAGGGGCTCTCGGTCAACCGCCAGACGGACGACATCACGGGGCTGCCGAGCATCACCGTGATCGACTCCAACGAGCGGGTGAGCGTCGGGCGCGAACTGCATCCGGAAGTGCAGCTGGTGGGCGAGGACGGCGAGGTGGTGAACATCGCCGGCTCCGATGTCCCGGCGCGCTACATGCTGCCGGAGAAGGCCATGCTGAACCTCGAAGACGGCGACCATCTGGGCGTTGGCGACGTGATCGCCAAGATTCCGCAGGCGAGCTCGACCACGCGGGACATCACCGGCGGCCTGCCGCGGGTGGCGGACCTCTTCGAAGCGCGCAAGCCCAAGGAGCCGGCGATTCTTGCGGAGACCACCGGCACGGTGAGCTTCGGCAAGGAGACCAAGGGCAAGCGGCGCCTCGTCATCACCGAGCCCGAGGGCGAGACGGTGGAGACGCTGATTCCCAAGTGGCGGCAGATCTCGGTGTTCGAGGGCGAGCACGTCGAGCGCGGCGAGGTGGTGTCGGAGGGGCCGGAGAGCCCGCACGACATCCTGCGCCTCAAGGGCGTGACGGAGCTTGCCAGGTTCATCGTCAACGAGATTCAGGAGGTGTATCGCCTCCAGGGCGTCACCATCAACGACAAGCACATCGAGGTGATCGGCCGCCAGATGCTGCGCAAGGCGGAGGTGGTGGACCCCGGCGACTCCACCTACATCCGCGGCGAGCAGGTGGAGTACGTGCAGGTGCTCGAGGACAACGAGCGGCTCGAAGAGGAGGGCAAGGAGCCCATCGCCTTCGAACGCCTCCTGCTCGGCATCACCAAGGCATCGCTGGCCACGGAGTCGTTCATCTCCGCAGCCTCGTTCCAGGAAACCACCCGCGTCCTGACGGAAGCGGCGGTAACCGGCAAGCGAGACTACCTGCGCGGGCTGAAGGAGAACGTGGTGGTGGGCCGGCTCGTCCCGGCGGGGACGGGGCTCACGTACCACCGCGACCGGCGGCAGCGGAGGCTGGAGGAGACGCAGGCACGCTCGGCGAGGGACCAGGGCGCAACGGCCGACGAAGTCGAACAGGCTCTGTCGGAAATGCTTAGCGGAACCGGTTCGTAAGGGGTTTGGGACGGCTCTCCATTGGATGGGCCGTCCCACTCCGGGACACGACTTGTGCCTAGGGAAAGCACAATCTCGAAGCGCTCCACAAGCGTTGAGGTCCGGCCCGCGACGGGCATCGTCCGAAGCCCGCTCGACGAGGTCAAGGCGATCCAGACGCTCTTGGCAGACGTCTACAAGGACGCTGGGGATGGGCGCACGCTTTTCCGGGAGCTTGTCCAGAACGCCGACGATGCAGGCGCGCGAAGCCTCCGGCTGGTGGTTTTGGAGCACGGCTGGCCTGATGCTCGAAACAGCCTTCTTCATGGCCCAGCGCTCTTGGTGGCGAACGACGGCGCATTCAAGAAGAAAGACGACGACGCACTGCACAACGCCATCGGCGGGTCGAAGGAGGACTTGGCCGACAAGGTCGGCACATTTGGTATCGGGTTGAAGAGCGTCTTCCACCTTTGCGAGGCGTTCCTCTATGTCGGCGCCGCTGGGTCGAGGTGGCGGGCCGGTGCTCTAAACCCATGGAGTGGCACGGGAGAGGACCGAGACGCAGATCCCCTGCATCCCGACTGGAATGAGATTGATGGCGCAATACTGCGATCCGTGGCGACGGAGCTTCTTCCGGATGGGGAGGACGGCTTTATGCTGTGGATTCCGTTGCGGCGTCGCGAGCATCTGGATCGGGGAGCGAACGGCCTATACGGATTGGGGCAATCACTGCCCAAGCCGGACGATCTCCGTGAGTGGTTTGGGCGTTCGACGCCAGCAGCATTACTGCTGGCGCAGTGCGGGCATCTGCACACCATTCATGCGGCCCGTGCAGCAGGACCGGAGAGTCTGCGCGACCGCGTGAGGTTGGTACGCGTGGCTCGGCGGCAGACGGCGAGATGGGTGGGACGGTATCAGAACGATAACCCAGAGTCTCCCAACCGGACCTTCGAAGGCGAGATTGCCGCCGAGAAGCGGAACTGGTCCGTCGTCGGAGTCGAGACGCTCGGCAGTCGAGAGTTGCGTCATCTCCGGTCGTGTGCTGATTGGCCGCACTATCCGCGATGGATTGGCGGCCGCCATTCAACCGAGCCGCGGCGAGCTCTCGCTCACGCTGCCGTGACCGTGTTGCGGCCGAGCGGCCCCGATACGGAGCAATTGGGAGCCCGGCTCCGTTGGGCCGTGTTCCTCCCGCTGGACGACAATCCTGAGCCGGTGTCCAGTGCGATCGTCGAGAGCCTGGGTGCCTCGCCGGCGTGGGAAATCACCTTGCACGGCTACTTCTGGCCGTCGCAGGACCGGAGGTCCATTCCTGGCGTCACCGAGGATGTCGGCAGCGTCGTAACCGATGGCGACATGCGAATTCGTTGGAATCGGGCAGTCTGTGACGACTTGCTGCTGCCGTTGCTGCCAGGTGCCCTTGCCAATGCGGTGGCCGGGGTCGATGAGCGCGCAGCGCGGAGACTGCTGAAGGCGGTCGTCAACTCGGACATGCTCAAGAACCGGCTGGCCCAAGTCCGGCAACGGCATTGGCTCCTGCCAATCGTTACCGCCAATGGAGTTCGGTGGAAAGCGCTGGACGCGAATGCTGTGCCGGTCCTGTCCATTCCAAATTGGAGTCAGGCACCGGAGACATTACGCAGGCAATTCGTGGCCGCTTGCGATACAGGCACGGATGATGTCGTGTTCGTTGACAACGATGCCCCCCGCTTTGCAGATGATGAACTCGACGACTGGACAGACCACCGCCTCGAACGCCTGCTGACCTGCATTCCGGGCGATGCGTTCGAGTACCCGCAATCTGTCCGGTGGATCGAAGGCGTTGTCCGTCACGCTCTCGACCGAGACTCTTGTACCGCAGACACTCGTGCTACCACGGTGGCTCGGTGGCTGGTGGGGCGGATCGGTGAAGGTGTGCTTACGCACACGACCCGGCGTTCTGCCCCGCAAGAGTCGCGCAACGAGTTGCGGGAGGCGTGGCGAGATCTGTGCGAAGCGTTGCCGAAGGGATGGCGGCTGGAAGCTCCCTTGGACAGCCAACAGGCGGTTGCTGAACTCGCAGCAGAAGGTGTGTTCGGCGATGGACTGTTCCCGGTGCCGTTCGGACGCCTACGAGACGAGGCGCCACCGACATCGCAGCTTGACCAGGGCCGATTAGATCGAGCGCTATCCGCTCTGGGACGCAGGCTGCGAGTGGGAGGGGAATCGGAGCGTTTGCAACACTCCCGGCTGCTTCTCGCCGAAGAGCTGCTTTCCCGACGAGACGACCGTCCCTTGGGCGACTTGGATGGACTGCCGTTGCTTCGAGCCACGAAACTGCCGGCAGACCGCGAGGAAGCTTGGTCCAGCGCGGCGTTGCGCCGCCAGAGTAAGAGCTACCGGGTGTTCGCCAGTCTGGTTTCCGGGGACGACACAGGAGGAAGCCAGCCCGAACTGATTTCGGATCCGAAGCGGGCCGTCGAGGAACTCGCGGAGGCGCTCGACGAAACCATTTGGTTGGTGAGCGGCCACGCAGTTGCGTCGGTCGCCGCCAATGTCCCGTCACCCACACCAGAGACTTTGGCCAGCGCGGTGCTCCGGGCCGAGGTGTTTGCCGACCCCGCATGTCGGAAACCCTTGCTGATGCGGCTCGCGTCAGATGCTCGGGACACCAAGGTGCGTTGGGCTGCACGTGCGCTCATAGCAGGGCGTGCCGCAGATGTCGTCGGAAAGGACACGGAGTTGTTCCATCATCGCGGCGCGCACGGTCCGGCACTGCGCATCCTCCTGCGATTGCTCGACCGGCCATGGTGCGCCATTGAAGGGAAGGTGGTGGAGTCGCTTTCCCAGGACGTTCTTGAAGCGCTTTCGGTCGGTCAGGCCGATCATCACGCGTTGCATCAATTGCTCGCTGATTGCTTGCACAGACCCGTGGACTGGACCGGACTCAGCGACTCAGATGCGCTTCGACTGCTCCGTGACTTGCGCGGTACGGTGCCTTTGGAGCGGTGGCGGTCGATGCCACTACACCGAGGCGTTGATGGGAAAAGAGGGGCGTTCGACGAAAGATCGCGTCGTTCGACGGGGAATACTGCCGAGCTGGGTTTGCCGCCGGAGCTCGAAGCGGAAGTACGTCTCTTGGATCCGGAATCCCAGGTTGCCGACCTCTATGACTCAGTTCCTCGCATGGACCGCGATGGCGTTCTACAGCTAATGTTGGAGGACCCGCGCCCTTGGCGTTTTGCCGAAAGAATCGTCGGATGCGTTCGTACGTCGACGGAGCCAGTGAACCTACCGCAAGACAGCGTGTTGCGCGAAAAACTCAGATGCGATCGTTGGCTGCCCCGGCGCAACGGCGATGCCCTCGCACCAGAAGCGGTGCTCATTGCGCCCAAAGAGCTGCTGCATGCCGTCGCTGGCCTCGCGGCGGCCGGAGCATTGGGCGGCAAACACCTTCCCGAAGCCGTCGACTCAAGGGTATGGAACACGGCGGAGCCGTTGGTTCGAGAACTCCTGGGGCGCCTGAGTCGCGAGCGCCAAATCCGGCGGCTCGCTGAGGCATTGGTGTCGGATCAGATCGAGCAGGTCGATGACGGCGCGTGGCTTGTCATGCCGGAACCGGATCTCGTCGATGCCTTGTTGATCGAGGATGTCCTGAAGACGACCCTTGCCGGCAGCCACCCGGGCTGGAAGTTGGTGCGAGCGGCCGCGCAGGTTGTCGGTTACAGCAGCGACCAGTCGCCAGATTCCATAGAACTCCTTGGGAAGTTGGCGAAGGTGCTTTGTGCCCCGGTCCCTCCGACATGCCAGCTCGAAATGCTCAAAACGCTCGCAACTCCCAGACCGTCTAAGGACTCCCCCGGGGGGCGCTTGTTCCACCGGTACCTCAAGTGTTTTGCGGCGACGGACGGCTTTTCCACCCTTGTCCTACCGAGGCTCGATCTGCCGACGCAGGACGGCAACTGGCACGCAAGCCGGGATGTAGCGAGAACCGAAACCGGCGTTGCTCGCAGGCATCGCCTGATCCCAGAGCTTCGCGCCTCTCTCGGACTTGACCGGGACGAGCCCGTCAGCCATTCAAGCGACCCGGGAGGTCGCTCGGGCGAAAGCAAGTTGTACGCTCTGGAGAGGTACTTCGATCCCTGGCGTGACCGGGTACCCCATGGCGCGGTTGGAGCATTCCTCAGCCTGTTGGGCCATGGGCTCCACGATTCCATCGCCGATCTGGCGCAGCGGTGGCTTGGCGAGGACGTTGTCATTGAGCCCGTGGAAGGACTGGACCGTCAGGCTGTCAGTGTCTGGGTGTCGCCGCGATTCGCCGAAGGAGCCCGAGTGCTTGCGGTGAACGTGCTCGGAAGCAAGGTGTCGATGGAGGCAGAAGCGGACCAAGACGTACTGTTTGCCACCGACCCTGTACCGCATCCGCCTTCGCGTCTTTCCGACCTTGCTCCACTTGGCGATTTCTGGGAAATCGCTCTTCGAGATGTCGAGCCGCAGAGTCGCTCACCTTCGGAGCTCAAACGGCTGCTCGGCGGCACTGTCGAGCGATGGGGATCCCAGTACCTCAAGCTGGACCGAGAGAGGGTGAATGCTTGGTGGTCGCGGTGGGGCGAGGGGTCCCAAGCTGATTTCGGTCCCGTGCTTGCCTCCATCACGGCACACCTGCCGCTCACGCTTCACCAACTCGACGTTAGGGACAGCGCACGGCTCCGAGATGCCCTCGGGGAAGCCGAGAGGGCTCAGAGGAGACGAGAGCAGGCGCCATCTCCCGTTTCTGCAGAAACGCTCAGGATCGAGAGAAAGGCGCTAGAGGACCTGGCGATGCTCATTAAGGAACCTCAGCACCAGGATTTCCTGTGGAGGCGGGTTAACCAACTGATGCAGCGTTACGGATATGGACAAGACAGTGTCCTTCTCGAGCTTGCGCAGAACGCTGACGATGCACTTGCGGAGGCCGCCGAGATACGGAGTGGGCCGCTGCCGCTCGCAACTCGCCGTCTGCTGATCCGCGTGGACGAGGGTAGCGGCATTCCAACCGTGGACGTCATGCACTGGGGGCGTCTGATAAACGACACCGGCGGTACCGCGCTTACGGGTGGGCGGGAGCGTCAATGGGGCCAGGATATCTACTTCATGATGCTCATGAACTTGAGCGGGAAGCCCGGCGAAGCACCTGGAGAATCCTCGACGTCTTCGACGACAGGTCGCTTTGGGCTTGGCTTCAAGTCGGTTCATCTCGTCTCGTCGTCTCCGTCAGTGGTCAGTGGCTTCATCGCCTTCTCCATTGCTGGGGGATTGCTGCCACAAGAACAAGCTGTTCCCGACGAAGCGCATTCATGGAGGGTTGAAGGCCGTCCTCCCACCCGCGTCAGGCTGCCGCTACGCTCTGACATGAGCGCACCGCGTCTCATTGAGCGGCTCTTCCGTCGTTTTGCCTACGCACGGGTCCTGTTGCCGGTATTCGCAAGGCAAGTGCGAGAAGTCGTAGTGGAAGGCGGTCCCTGTCCCGGAACTCATGCCTTCGACGGAGCATCCATCAACGGTGCGCCAGGATGGTCACTGGGTGCCGAGGTTGATCTGCCCAACCATGTTGGACGATGGAAAATCCTCCGCTTCCGAATCGCCGATGCCAGGCGCCAAGATACGGGTACCGCAGCGTTGGCTGTTGGACTCCTAGAAGGCGTTCCGGCCGCCTTCGACCCGGGGGTGCCGTTCCTATGGAACGTCACGCCCACGAGCGAGAGCTGGGGATGCGGTTACGTCGTCAATGGCCCCTTCAAGCTCGACCCTGGCCGAACCCATGTCTCGCTTGATGACGACACCACCCGTCGGACGGTAGCCCGCCTCGGCGAAGCGCTTGGGAAGGGTCTGATTGAGTTGCACCGTGTGTTGGTCGATCCAGAATATGCATCGCACATCCCGCTGGGCATCCATGACGGTCGGAGCTTCCTGTCGTCCCTCTGGAGGGTTCTCGCCTGTGGGCTGAACAACGCGGATGAAATGCGCCGGGAGTTTCTGCGCGAATTGCATGGGAACGGTCGTGGACTATCGGCTTGGATGACCGCCTGCTCGGCCACGCCGACCGGTCTTCCCGCACCATTTCAGCCAATGCTCCCGCCGCTAACGGGGGATGTGGAGATTGAGGTCGCTGGCGACGAGTTCGACGACGGCCTGTGCAAGGCACTTGCTACGATTGACGACGAAAACCTAGCGGCGTTGGTTGGCGATCGCTGCATCGTCTCGGCTGAAGTCGCGCAACTCCTCCGTCCACTTGGCAACCCTGCGGGTACCGAGGGAAATCGTATTGCTGCGAGTTCGCTTCGTCCGTCCGATCTGTTTGCGGAGCTGGCTGAACGGTGGGGAAGCCGGTTGACGCCGGCGCGGTTGCACGCGTTGCGTCCCATCGACGGACACGGGGACTCGAACTTCGACCTGTACGATCCGCAAGGCGTAACTTGGCGTCGGGCCCTTATGGCTCGGGCGGTGGATGGAAGTCTCCGGCCAATACGGAGCCTTCTCGTGCGTGATGTCCCGGGCTCGTTCGATGATGTTGGCGCAGACGGCGACGATGAACTCTTGCGGGCGGCTTTTGCTCCTGACGACCGGGTTCTCGATCCCACGTACATTCAACGTAGCGAAGATTGGCGGGTGTTCCGGTGGCTTCGCGATCAGCATCGTGTTGATGCCGCTGCGATGGCGGGATGGTGCGCGGAACTTCCCGAGCCCCTTCACCCTCCGGCGATCCACTATGTGTTGTACGGCGAACTCGGGTCCAGCCTTCTGCGGCATCTTGAGCCAATTGAAGAGCGACCGCCTTGGCTTCGACAGTACGATGCTGTTCGTCGACTGCTGGAGGGCCAGTGTGAGGAGCCCCGGCGTCGCAAGTCACTTCTGGCTGCCCTGTTTCCCGATCGGTTCCCTGAACCGGAGCCCCACCGAGACCAAAGGCTACCAGATTCGAATGCATTCTTCGAAAAGCTATTGGAATGGTGGGACGACGACGCAGTACGTCGCGAGGTAATCTCGGACTACGAGAGGGCCACTTGGCCTGATTGGCTGCGGAGAGATGGCATTGTTGCGGGCCTTCGTGGAGACTCGGTGGATCACTGGCTTGCGCTGCTGGTAATGGGCGCGTGCCAAAGCCTCGGTCGTGCACAAGACCACCACCATCGGAGCTTTCTTGAGTTGGCTCACAACGAAGGATGGTGGGAGGTGTTCAAGACCCCCGACGATACCGGCGCATGGATGGGGGTGTTGCGAGACTGGCAGGACGACGCTTTGGCCAAGCTGACATATCCGCGCTGGATGTCGTTGTTTCCAGCAATCTTTCAGCTCAGTCGGTATCGGCATGAGTACGTTCGTTTGCTCAGGTCGGCTGGGCGACGGCCAGAAGGGAGCTACAGGATCAATGCCCTGCTCGCTCCGCGCATTGATGAAGCGCTTACGGGCGCGGGCGCACATTTCGACGCTCCGCCAGCTCCGCTCAACATGGGCCTTCACTGGGTCCTTCGTGAGCTCGTTCGTATGGAGGTCGTTGGGGGCGAACATCTGTTCCCTGACTGCTGGGTTCCGTCGAAGCAGGTCCTCGGTCTACTCGCAGGGCTCGGACTCCAGCGACCCGATGCCAGCGTGCCCAACTTTGAGAGGGCAAGGGCCGTCTTCAACTTCCTGGTGCCGAGATTGGGAACTAACGCCCCGAATCTTCATCTCGCGTTCGACATCCCACTGCGGTACATCGCGTCCGATAGGGACGAACTTCGCCAACGGCTGGGCTTGCCGGCACCGAAGGACTGGACCGGAAGCGATGGAGCACGCCACCGGACCAGCCGGGGCGAGCTGGTTTACTCAAAGTCGGAGGTCATAATCGCGAACGAACTCTGGGCCAAGGGCATTGAGTACGATTACGAGCGCCGGCTGATGCTTCGGGATGGTGCTTCGGTACTGCCAGATTTCACGATCAGGCGACCGGACGGTGCCCGCTTCTATTGGGAGCACCTTGGAATGTTGGAGGACCCGAACTATCGGCAGAGGTGGGAGGAGAAGCTCAAGAGATACCGACAGTCGGGCATCGCCCCGGTAGAGGAGCATGGTGGTCGTGCTGAGGCGCTCATCGTCACTCAAGAGGATCCAGGACTATTGCACGCTAGGCGCAACAGGCTGATTGGGGCGATGTAGGGAAAGGTACTGGCTTTTTGGTGGCCGATGCTGTACAACGGGTGCATGGCGGAGGTTTTCGACAGGCGGGAGGTGGTGGTCGGCGAGGTCGAGGTTCGACCGGTTCGGGCGGACGAGCGTCGGCGGTGGGACGCGCTGGTGGACGAGCACCACTATCTGGGGTTCCGCCAGTTCGCGGGTCGCGGCGTGCGCCACGTTGCGGTCTGGCGCGGTCACTGGCTGGCGCTTCTCGGCTGGCAGTCGGGAGCGTTCAAGTGCGCGCCGCGGGACCGCTGGCTGGGCTGGCACCGGTCGGTGCAGTTCCGGCGCCTGCACCTGATCGGCAACAACACGCGTTTTCTGGTGCTGCCGGAGGCGTCGGGGATCGCGAACCTGGCGTCGCGGTCGCTGTCGCGCAGCCTGCGGCGGCTGAGCGCGGACTGGGAGGCGGCGCACGGCCATCCGCTGGAGCTCGCGGAGACGTTCGTGGACCCGTCGCGGTTCGCGGGCACCTGCTGCGCGGCGTCGAACTGGACGCGGGTGGGGCGCACGAAGGGCTTCGCGCGGCACAGCGGGTCGTACACGGACCCGCGCGGTTCGCCGAAGGAGATGTTCGCGCGGGCGCTGCGGCGGGACGCCCGCGAGCGGCTGGCGGATCCGGCGGACCGTCCGGAGTGGACGTGCCGGGCGGTGCCGGTTCGCTACGCGCCGTCCGAGCTGCGCTCGCTGCGCGACGTGTTCGCGGGGCTGCCGGACTGCCGCCGCGGCCAGGGCCGCAAGCACCGTCTGGAGACGGTGCTGTCCATCTGCGCGCTCGCGAAGCTGTCGGGGCTGTCGGGGCCGGTGGCGGCGGCGCAGTTCGCGGCCGGCCTGGAGGCGCGGGAGTTGCGCGCGCTGGGCGGGTGGCGCAGCGCCGCCGGCGAGTGGAAGGCGCCGTCGGCGGCGACCATCTGCCGGGTGATGGCCGGCACCGACCCGGATGGCCTGGAAGAGGCGCTGCGGGCCTGGGCGGCACCGCGTCTCGCCGATGACGCCGAACAGCCGGCGCTGGCCGCCGACGGCAAGCGCATCCGCGGCGCCAACCGGCACACCGACGAGAACACGCACTTCGAGACCGTCACGCTGGTCACCCACGCAGGCCGGCCGCTGGCCGGGCGCTGCTGCCGCGACGAGGGCGGCGAAGCGGCGGCGCTGCGTGCGCTGCTCGAGGACGTCGACCTGCGCGGCTGCGTGCTCACCCTCGACGCCCTGCACGCCGCCCGCGACACCGCGCGCAGCATCGTCGAGGCGCACGGCGCCGACTACGTGCTGTCGGTCAAGGCGAACTGCCCCGACACCTTCACCCAGCTCGCGGCCATCGACTGGGACGGCGACGCCGTGCGCCGCCACGCCGACGAGCCCGTCAAGGCGCACGGCCGCATCGAAGCGCGGCGGGTGGCCGCCCGCGACCTGCTGCCGAACACGTTCGCGCCGTTCCCCGAGGCCCGCCAGGCGTTCCGCGTCGTGCGCGAACGCACCAACGCGAAGACCGGCGAGACTTCCGCCGAAACCGCCTACGGCATCACCTCCGTGCCCGCCGGCCGCGCCGGGGCCGAACGGCTGCTGGCCTGGAACCGCGGCCACTGGCAGGTCGAGAACGGCAACCACTTCCGCCGCGACGCCAGCATGGGAGAGGACGCCGCGCGCTTCCGCGCCGGCCATGCCCCTGCCAACCACGCCACGCTCAACAACATCGCCCTCGCCGTCGTCTTCCACAACGGCTTCCGCTACCTGCCCGAGGCCAACCGCCACTGCATGATGCGCCGCGGCGACGCCCTCGACGCCATTCTCTCGCCCGACTAGCCCTGCCCAAGCACCGAACCTGGCCGGCCGACCTCCGCACCGCCAAGCACCTCCCGCGGGCGTCCCCCCGTTCGGCGAATCGTCGAAAAGCCGCCGTCCGGCAAGCCGAACCGCCATGACGAAGGCCGCCCACCCTCCGCTGCCAAGCAACCGACAACGTCGTCGGCACCGTGAACACCGCCGGAGCCAAAGCGTGCAATCACCCTACAAGAGGATCAGGGAGGCATAGACAGCGGCGAAGTAACCGGTATGATCCTCCGCTACCTGTCGCCTAGCCCAAGTTTACCAACGAAAAGAATAAACTGTTGTATCTCAACAATTTAGGTTGACCGAATCGCGCGTATGGCACTACATTCGTGCCCGACGTGATGGTTTCCCCTCAGACGACCGCCTGGTGTGTCCCCCCGGCTGAGGAGGGGATCCCCAAGGCATCGAGGATGGCCTTCTGCTGCGGTTCCGGGCGCGTCGCCTTGCGCACATGCAGCGTGCGTCCGTCGGCGCGCTTGAACGTCGCGGTCACCCGCTGACGGCCGCCGAGAATCCGTTTGAGCGTCGTCCAGTTCGCCGTGCGCATCGGCCCGTCGCCGCGCTCGGCCAGACGGGTGCGAATCACCTGGACCCGTTGGTAGGCGATCACCGTGATGAACAGATGGCCCTCGGCACGGCGCGGCTTGCGGTGATGGATGGGGCGCAGGCCCAGTTCGGATTTCAGGGAACGGAACGCCGCCTCGACATCCGTGAGCAGGGTGAAGGTGCGCCACAGGCGCTCCTCGCTGAAGTCGGTCTCGTTGCTGCGCAGGCAATAGACGCCCGGATGGGTGAGCATCGTCCCGGCCACCGGCGTGCGGAGGAAGGTCACCGCCACGGCCCGTTTGCCGCTCTCGTCGGTTGCCACCGCGATGTCGTAGTGTTGGCCGACACCGCGGCTCTTCTCCACCAGCCGGCCGATGCGTTGCCAGATCTTTTCCGGCTTCTTCTGCGTGCGCGGCCGCGACAGCCCCTCGTTGATCGCATCGAGATCCCGCTCCAGGCGTTGCGCAAACCGCTCGGCCATGCCGCGCTCCTTCTCGGCACGCTGCTCGGAGCAGCAGTACAGGCGCACCTCGCCCGCCTCGGCGTCGTCCACCTTCTCCAGATGCACCACCCCGCCGCTGCGGGTGCGGTGGGCGAGTGCCGCCTCGGGCTCGAAGCGGCGCTTGCGCTCGCGCGAGACCACGATGTAGCGGTACCCGTTCGCCTTCAGCCAGTCGACCTGTCGCTCGGTGGCGATGCCCCGGTCGAGCACCACCCGCGACCCCGGCGGTGCCCCGAGCGCGTCCAGCATGCCGGAAAGCGTCCGGTCTTCCTTGACGTTGCCCGCGAACACCCGCGAACGCCGCACGAAACCACCCCCGTCCAGCACCAGCCCCAGGGTGAGCAGCTTGCAGTCGCTGCGCTTCTCCTTCGAATGCCCCCGCCGCGCCTCGGGCTGATCCGCCACATCGCCCTCGTAATAGGTGTTGGTCAGATCGTAGAGCGTCACCGTCGGCGCCAGGTCGAACAGGTCCATGGCGCTCTCGAACAGATGCGCCTCGATCGCTTCGCGGTGGGCAGCCAAGGCATCCGAGGCCCGGTACAACTGCATCGCCCCCATGGTCTCGAAGTCCACACCCAGCAACTCCCCCAAGGCACTGCGCTCGCGCAGCCAGGCGTGCGTGGCCCGCTCCGAGGCCGGGTACGCAAGCCGCGCCACGATCGAGGCCACCGCCGCCGTGCACGGCGACGCGTTGATGCCCAGGGTCGACAGCAACTCCATCAGGCCCAACCGCTCGACCGCCCACAGTCCCGCCTGCTCGACGCCCACGCTGCGCGGGCGCGTCAACTCGAGCGACGCCACGTCCACACGGACCGGATCACGCACCGCTTCGGCGTCCCCCGCCCGGCCGCGGGCCAGCAGTTGCGCCCCGATCCGTTGCGCTTCTTCCTCGACGGCAGCCGGCGCATCGTCGGTGAGCGGCGCCTGGCCGTTCAAGATCTCGTCGATGCGCCGGCACAGTTCTGGCCACTCCTCCACAGGCAGGTCGAAATCGCTGCCGAGGTTCAACAACGTGCGCTGGCGGACCTTGGCGCCGTCGCGCTGACTGTGCACGAGGCGGTGGGAGTGGTAGTCCTGGCCGCCGGTGCGGCGGGTGAGGGTACGGCGGATGAACATGGCGGGTGACGGTAGCGGCGCCCGCCACCCATGTCAACCGACACCACCCCATTATGGCACTACATCGGCCGATCCACCCCACCAGGAACCGGAAAACAACGAGTTGCCGACCCCAAAACCGTCAATCACCGCAAGATCGGGCGAAAATCACGGGGTTGTTGGTAAAGATGGGCTAGGGTAGGTTAGGCGCATGCCAACGTTGGACAAGAACACCGCCGTGCGGCACCCGCTCTTTGGCTCGGGTCAGGTCGTGCTGGATCAGGGCGCCAGCGTGGTCGTCCGCTTCGGGCACGGTATCGAGGAGTGCCTTGCCGCTGACCTTCAAGCCGTTGAGGGCCTTGCGGAGCAAATGGCCGCTGGCCGACTCGACCCTGCTTTGCGAGTAGTCTCCAAAGTCCTCGGCGAGTGCATTCGATCGATCAACGATGCCTGGGGCGTGTTTTCCCGCTCTCGCATCGCGCTGCTGCCCCACCAGCTTTGGGTCTGCAAGCGGGTGCTCGAATCGTGGCCGACGCGATGGCTGGTGGCGGACGATGTCGGACTCGGCAAGACCATTGAGGCCGGCTTGATTCTCACTCCGTTGCGTTCGTCGGCCCGGGTCCGACGATTGCTCATCCTCGCGCCCGCGAGCCTTGTCGAGCAATGGCAAGTGCGGCTGCGGGAGATGTTCGACATCCGCATTGGGATTTACGTCCCTGGCGCTGATACGGCAACCTCCGACTTCTGGAACACGCAGGACCAAGTGATCGCCTCGGCGCATACGTTGCGCCTGGACAAGGGTGGTCGATGGGCACGCATTTTCGATGCCAAACCGTGGGACCTCGTGCTCATCGACGAAGCGCATCATCTGAACGTGGATGACCAGGGGCACCGCACGCTTTCATTTGAGCTTGTCGAAGCCCTTCAGGAACGAGGCAAGGTGCATTCATTGGTGCTGTTCAGCGGCACACCGCATCGTGGCAAGGACCGGGGGTTCCTTTCCCTGCTTAAACTGCTCCGACCGGACGATTTCGATCCCGAACTGCCACTCGAAGAACAGATCGAAATGCTCCCTAATGTCATGATCCGAAACAATAAGCAGTCCGTCACAGACATGTCAGGACAACGGCTGTTTACTCCGGTTCAGGCGCGGCGAGAGACTTACGCCTACTCGCCACAGGAAGCCCGGTTCTACGAGAAGCTGACGGAGTTCATCGTGAGCGGGAAAGCTTATGCGGCAGGTCTCGGCTTTCAGGACCGGCGCATGGTGATCCTGATCCTCATCACGATGCAGAAGCTAGCTTCGAGCTCCGTGGCTGCGGTGCGCACCGCTCTTGGTAGGCGACTTGCGCGGCTCCGGGAGGCGAAGGTCAAGTTGGACAAGGCTGATAAGGCCCGGGTGCGGCTTGAGGATTTGCTTGCCGAGGACGATCCCGCCAATCAGGACGAGATCAGCCAGCTCGAAGAGGAGATTTTGGAAACCCGGCCCGAAATCGAGCTTAACCCAAACGAAATCCCGGCCCTTGAGGCTCTGCTGAACGTGGCGGACGCGGTGACCGACGAGACAAAGGTCGACCGCATTCTGAGCATCGTCGACGAGTCGTTCGATGGCAGGTCGGTGCTCTTCTTCACCGAATACAAGGCGACGCAGGCCCTTCTCATGGGTGCGTTGCACAAGCGCTACGGGGATGGATGCGTGGCGTTCATCAATGGTGACGGCCTCGTCAAGAGCGTGCGAGACGCATCCGGTAACGTCTCGGACCGGAGCGAAGACAGGCGCCTTGCGGCGGCACGGTTCAACCGAGGGGAAGTTCGCTTTCTCGTTTCTACGGAAGCGGCGGGCGAAGGGATCGACCTCCAGGAGAATTGCAGCGCCCTGGTTCATGTGGATCTGCCGTGGAACCCCATGCGGTTACACCAACGCGTTGGTCGCCTGAGTCGTTACGGCCAGACTGACCCCGTCGACGTAGTGACTGTGCGGAATCCCGATACCGTAGAAAGTCGGATTTGGGATCTCTTGGATGAGAAGCTGAAGCGGATCAGCTTGGCGTTTCAGGGTGCAATGGACGATCCGGAAGACATTCGCCAGCTTGTGATCGGAATGGCTTCCCCGGCGATGCTCACGAAGGTGTTCGCCGATGCCGATGCACGCCCCCCCGGTCACAAGCTTGATGATTGGTTCGATACGGAGACCGCCACGTTCGGGGGCGAGGACGCGGTGAAGACTGTCCGTAACTTGATCGGCCATGTTGCGCGGTTCGACTTTGGGCAAGTCGCAGGACAGATCCCACGGGTGGATTTGCCGGATCTAGTTCCGTTCTTCAAGTCGATCCTCGCCGTTCGAGGTCGGCGGGCGGAGCAACCGGACGATGTCCGCCTGCGCTTCCGTCCGCCAGAAGAATGGGGGGATGACTTCACGATTGCGTCGTTTGATTGGTACAGCCTACTCTTTGCCAGAGAACCGGAACCGCGCCAAGGGGAGGATGTTGCAGGTGTCGGGCTGCGGGTGCTTGACCGAGCAGTACGGGATGCGACAGAGCTGCGCGGCACGTTCGGAGCCATACGAGGGCTGACGGTGCCGGTTTTCGTTTTCAGTGTGCGAGATCGCATCACGGGTTCGGAGGGCCCAATCCGTACGGCCGTCGCAGCGGCGGAGCCGGACGATGCCGGCGGGTGGACATTGCTTCGTGATTGGGAGTTGATGCGGCGTCTGAATGAGCTGGCTGATAGGCCTCGCAGCCCGATTTACGAGGATGCGGGCTTCATGCACGGCGTTACTACCCCCCTTGTGGATGCGCGTGAGTTTGTCGAGTCACGACTCCAGGAGTTGGACCTCCCGTTCAAGTTGCCGTCGGTGGAGGGACTTGCGTGTCTCGTGCCTGCGGAAATGGTAAGGCACGCCGTTTCGGGGCCGGCGGGGAGCGACCACGCATCGAGGGCCGATTCCGCCTCTCCGCGCAAGCGGGCTCTCGATCAGCTCACGGCCCGTGATCAAAAACTTGGGCTGCAGTAGCCCATGCCCGCTCCGACAGCGTTGCTGGACGCGAACGTCTTGTATTCGGCGGGGCTCAGGGATTTCCTGCTACGGTTGGCAGACCGGCATCTATTCACGCCCCTTTGGTCAGCGGAAATCCATGCTGAACGGATCCGTAGCGTTCTGGAGGATAGGCCGGACCTCACGCACGAAGTGCTGGACCGGACCCGGTCCGTGATGGACCAGCACTTTCCCGATTCGTTGGTGGCGGGATACACCGATCTCATCCGTGGCGTGGACTTACCAGACCCTGATGACCGTCATGTGCTGGCCGCGGCCATTCATGGTGGCGCAGACGTGATCGTGACCATGAACTTGCGGGACTTTCCCGACGAAGCACTGGCACCCCACGCGCTCGAAGCTCAGCATCCCGATACGTTCACTTTCGGACTGATCGAGGAACACCCCGGGACAGTGCGGGAAGTTGCTCGGGAGCACCGGGCGGCGTTACAGAACCCTCCTCGGTCGCCGGCCGAGCATCTTGCCGCGCTTGCCGGCGTCGGCTTGACGCAAACGGTGGCGGCGCTACAGCCCTATGAGGATTCCTTGTGAGATCGTAAAGCTGGGGAGGTTGCAGGTGCCCGGCAGTTCTTGGCGGAGCGGCCGGAGGAGTTCGAAGCCCTACCGTTTCGGGTGCCGTGGACAGCATTCAGGTGGCGCACGAAGGCACCGTGCGGATGCACAACCTCAAGACCATCGCCGACGCCCACGGGCGCGAGCGGGAACGCTACAAGGTGCCCTACGGCGCGGTGATTTCCGTCGGCGAGGACGGGCATGTGGAAGCGGGGCAGGTGATCGCTCGCTGGGACCCGCACACCCACCCCATCATCACGGAAACCGCCGGCCAGGTGGCATTCGTGGACATGGAGGAGGGGCTCTCGGTCAACCGCCAGACGGACGACATCACGGGGCTGCCGAGCATCACCGTGATCGACTCCAACGAGCGGGTGAGCGTCGGGCGCGAACTGCATCCGGAAGTGCAGCTGGTGGGCGAGGACGGCGAGGTGGTGAACATCGCCGGCTCCGATGTCCCGGCGCGCTACATGCTGCCGGAGAAGGCCATGCTGAACCTCGAAGACGGCGACCATCTGGGCGTTGGCGACGTGATCGCCAAGATTCCGCAGGCGAGCTCGACCACGCGGGACATCACCGGCGGCCTGCCGCGGGTGGCGGACCTCTTCGAAGCGCGCAAGCCCAAGGAGCCGGCGATTCTTGCGGAGACCACCGGCACGGTGAGCTTCGGCAAGGAGACCAAGGGCAAGCGGCGCCTCGTCATCACCGAGCCCGAGGGCGAGACGGTGGAGACGCTGATTCCCAAGTGGCGGCAGATCTCGGTGTTCGAGGGCGAGCACGTCGAGCGCGGCGAGGTGGTGTCGGAGGGGCCGGAGAGCCCGCACGACATCCTGCGCCTCAAGGGCGTGACGGAGCTTGCCAGGTTCATCGTCAACGAGATTCAGGAGGTGTATCGCCTCCAGGGCGTCACCATCAACGACAAGCACATCGAGGTGATCGGCCGCCAGATGCTGCGCAAGGCGGAGGTGGTGGACCCCGGCGACTCCACCTACATCCGCGGCGAGCAGGTGGAGTACGTGCAGGTGCTCGAGGACAACGAGCGGCTCGAAGAGGAGGGCAAGGAGCCCATCGCCTTCGAACGCCTCCTGCTCGGCATCACCAAGGCATCGCTGGCCACGGAGTCGTTCATCTCCGCAGCCTCGTTCCAGGAAACCACCCGCGTCCTGACGGAAGCGGCGGTAACCGGCAAGCGAGACTACCTGCGCGGGCTGAAGGAGAACGTGGTGGTGGGCCGGCTCGTCCCGGCGGGGACGGGGCTCACGTACCACCGCGACCGGCGGCAGCGGAGGCTGGAGGAGACGCAGGCTCGGACGGCGAGGGACCAGGGCGCAACGGCCGACGAAGTCGAACAGGCTCTGTCGGAAATGCTTAGCGGGACTGGGTCTTAGCGCCACAAGAACCGTTGCCTTCGGCAACGGTTCTTGCCCCAGCCCAGGCAGTCCTGTCACCCTGTCGGCATTCGGCCAGCTTGCGCCGTCCGAAGTCCGACAGGCTGCCAGGGCAAATTCCAACTGAGTCAAATGATGCGTTACGGTAGGCTCCATCGAGCGGCGGAACTGCGATGAATTGCTTCTTGGTCATCTCGGGCGACATCGACGAAGAGCATGCGCCTTGGGACTCCGATGGGCCATTCGAGGGGGCGTATCGGATCCGCGATGGTGTCTGGGCGGTTGCCGGACCGTTTGAGACATGCACCGATGTCTGTCTGGCATTGGGCATGGACCCTGACCTCGACGGGAATGAGGGTGTGGTTGTCAAGATTGGCGAGTACTTTGGCCTCTTCAACCGCACCCTCTGGGACAAGCTTGCAACTTGGCGGTCGAAGTGAGGGGCCAAGGTCCAGAGACAACCTTCGCGAACTCCCACCGCCTGAGGTGCCGCCGCCGGGCAATGGCGGCAACGGAGGACGGCTGGTTGAGCATCGTCTCTCCGAACTTGAGCGGCGGATGACGGCGCTCGAAGAGAGGCTGACCACCGTCGGCGACATCGTCATTCGCATCGAGGAGCGCTTGGGTGGCGTTGCCACGAAGTCACTGATGTGGGGCGTGTTCGCGGGGACGCTTGGAGTGGCCCTATTGACCCTGCTCGGGCATCTACTAATCCGAACGTTGGGCGGAGGTTGACGAACGCTCTGAAGTACGACATTCCCCGAAGCCTCATCCGCAGCTACGACATTCCAGCGCCGGGCGACGGCGGGGCGCAGCAGACCGCACAGCAACAGGTGATGCGCGATCCGCGTGTCGACCAGGTATAGTGGAGCGCGCTGACTCTTGGAATCCTCCGACCATGCCTACCCTGAATACAGGGCGATCGGCGCCCCTCCATATCCCCCTCTGGCTGGCATTGGGAGCGTCGCGCATGCGGGTGACTTCGTCTGTCTCGGGTGCCTGCCAGTGCGTTGTGTCGCACGGCGCTGGCGGGCCTCCGGGGTCGTCTTGGCACAGTCGTTCGGATGCGTGGAGATCTTTGCTTGCGGGGTGCGTCGCGCTGGTGGGAATGAGCACGCCGGCTCCCGCTGATCAGCTTGGCGTGACGGATCGCGGCGCCGTCATTGAGGCGCTGGCCGACGTTTCCAGTGGGAGAGAGGCCGAAGATGCCCTGACTGAACCCGTCGGCAGGGCCGTAGTCCGATCCTCGCGCATGGAGGCAGCGCCGGCCCGGCGGGTCTCGCTGGGCGAGGAGACCTGGACTATTTCGCACGCGAGGAACCCATCCGGATCGTTCCTCCTCGTTCGCAACATGAGCCCGCCGGGCAGCGAGGAGGTGCTGTCGGTTTCTCTGGGAGCGGCGCCGGAGCAGGCACTGGCCGCACGGGAGACCTTGACTTGGGACTGCGGCGCGCTGGAAGGAAACGCTATCCTCCTCGTGCGTGCGGCCACTGGCGATGCGGTGTTTGCTGGTGAAGTCGCCTGCGGAGATGCCGTTACCTTCCGGTCCAGTCCCGCACCGTGATGCCTTCGGGCGGGCGCGGTTGCAGGCTTTGGATTCTCCTCGCGTCGTGCTTCGCGGGCATCGAGGCAGCGGCCGAGGTCCGTGTTGAAGGTGCGTGGTTGTACAGCATCTTTGGCGGTCAGGTCACGATTGAAGTGGATCGCATCGTCAACCATAGTGCGACGCACACCACCGGCACCCTGTATCTGACGCTTTGGCTGACCACAGCGCCCGATCCATATACCAGCGGCCACGTCGCTGCCCGAGTGTCCCTCGACGCACTCGATGGCGTTGGCACACTCCGCCCCGGCCGCCGATACGAAGGTGTCCGCGTGAGCACGCCATACATCGAGCCTCCACCGGACACCTATTACGTCCACCTGTATGTGTCGCAGTGGCCGGACCTCAACACCACGCTCGACCTGTCCACAGCGACCAACATCCTCACGGTCGAGCCAGAGACGGCGAGCCGGGTGCGAATGTCCGGGACTCTTTCCTACTCGATCACTGGCCGCGAGATCACGCTGGAGGTTGGGCAGATCGCCAATCTCGGCCGCTACCGGACTTCGGGCACGCTTTATCTCACGATGTGGCTTACGGCCGGGACGGCCCCGTACGCCATCGGCCACATTGCCGGACGGGCATCGCTCGCCGGCGCCTACGGCGACGGGCGGCTTGGCCCCGAGCAACGCTTCGACAACGTGACACTGACGATGCCCTACACCAAGCCTCTCCCTGGGAGCTACTACGTTCACTTCTATGTGTCCGAGTGGCCGGAGCTGGAGACGGCCTTGGACCTCTTCACATTCACCGACAGATTCACGGTGGAGCCCGAGGCATTCACTCGTATCGATCTGGCTGGCACGGTTTCCTATCTGATCAGCGGTGGCGAGGTGACCCTCGAGGTTGACGAGATCGCCAACATCGGCCGCCATTGGACCTCCGGGACGCTCCACCTGACGTTGTGGCTGACTGCAGGGCCCGACCCCTTCACGACCGGTTATGTCGCGGGGCGGGGGTCGCTCGCTGGCGCGCACGGCGACGGGCGGCTTGCCCCGGGCCAACGCTTCGAGAACGTCCGGCTGACGATGCCGTACACCAGGCCGCCGTTCGGTGCTTACTACGTCCACCTTTATGTGTCCGAGCACCCCAACCTGGACACGGCTCTTGATATGGAGACCTTCACCCGACCTCTCGAATTGGCTCATGACGACCACGGCGACGAACCTTTGGATGCGACGCCCGTCCCGGTGCGCTCGTCAACGCGAGGGGAAATACAGTGGCGCGGTGATGTGGACGTGTTTCGGGTGCGCGTCGCCGCGGCTGGAACACTCCGGCTTGGCACGATCGGGACCACAGACACGCGCGGTTCTCTCTCGGACGAGCAGAACCGGGCAGTCGCCACCGACGACGACAGTGGGGAGCTGCTCAACTTCCACATCGAGGAGTCCGTGGCTCCGGGCACTTGGTACATCACGGTTCGCGGATTCAACCGAAGCACGGTGGGTGACTATGTCCTGACTGTCGCGTTCGAACGTGACGCCCCGGACGCCGGCAGCGCGGGCCCGGCATCCATTGCCGGCAGCCATCTCGGCGACTTCGACGGCGATGGCAGTGACGATGTGCTGTTGCGTCATGTTGACGGGCGTTGGTATCTCTATCCGATGGCGGGGCGCCGAGCCAAGTCTGGCCACGGCACGGTCGATCTGACGGAAGACCTCGACTACCAGGTCGCTGGGATTGGCGACTTCGACGGCGATGGGCGAGACGACGTGCTCGTGCGCCACCGTACCGGGACATGGCACTACTATCGGATGGCCGGCCGCCGGGTCGTGGCAGACGCAGGGCCGGCAACCATCACGGAGGATGTCGAGTACGAGGTCGCCGGGGTAGGCGACTTCAATGGCGACGGGCGCGACGACGTACTGCTGCGACACCAGGACGGCCGCTGGCATTACTACCCCATGGATGGCAGGCTCATCGCAGCCGAGGGCGCAAGTGCCGCGAACCTGACTTCGAACCTCGACTTCAAAGTCGCGGGGATCGGTGACTTCAACGGTGACGGGCGGGACGACGTGCTGTTGCGGCATCGGGAGGGCCGCTGGCACTACTATCCGATGGACGGGGCGAGGCCCATTGCGGGCCGAGGCAGCGTGTCACTGACTCGGAACCTCGACTTCAGCGTCGCCGGCATTGGCGACTTCGATGGCGATGGCCGGGACGACATCCTGCTTCGTCACACGGATGGCCGTTGGCACTACTACCGCATGAGTGGCAGGCAGGTCATGGCCGGCAGCGGAGCCGCAAACCTCACGCAAAACAGGGACTACCGGGTTGCTGGCATCGGTGACCTGAACGGCGACGGTCGTGGTGACGTGCTGTTGCGCCATGCCCAGGGGCGCTGGTACCTCTATCCCATGAACGGCCGGCGAGCCGCTTCCGGGCGAGGGAGCGCAACTCTGACCCTAGACCTGCGGTGGACCATTCCGCGCCCCGCGAGGCCGCCCGCGCGGATGGCCGGCACGATCTCTGGCACCCTCGCCGTGGCACCCGGTCAGGTGCTCGATGGCGACACGCCCGACTCCGACAACCCGCGCCAGGGAAACGACACCATCGCTTCGGCGCAGCGGATTCCGTCGCCCGTGTCGGTCGCCGGACATGCCAGCGACGCCTACGACAGCCATGACGTGTACCTGCTGACGGCGCCAGCTCCCATCCGCATCAGCCTCGCGACTGCCGACAGCGATGCGGATCTGGACCTCCATCTTGCCGACACGGGCGGTACGATCATTGCGGAGTCGTTGGGCGTGGATGACTTGGAGGCCATCCACACGGATCGAGCCGGCGACTACATCGTGATGGTCAGCGCCCACTCGGGTGCCAGCAACTACACGCTCGTGGCGGCTGTTTCGACAGCGACTGGCGTGTCGAACGCTGCCGGCGCGATTCCGCCTGCGGCCACCTCGCGTGACGGTGCATTCGTGTCTGGCGAGCTGATTGTCAAGCTGACAAGCCAGGTCACGACGGCAACCGCAATGCCCGCCGAGGCGATGAATGACCTGATGCGAATGGGCCTTGCGCGGCACGCGGCAACGCCTTCGGGGGCGCTGCTGGTTCGCCCGGAGGGCACCCCGTCTGCCATTGTGGAGGCTCGGTCCGTGCAAGGTGGCCTGCGCTACGCGGATGCTGCATTGCGGGATCGTGCGGCAACCATGCTGCGCCGCAAGCGGTTGCTGGCCAGTGGTCGGTTCGATGAAGTGCAACCGAACTACATCTATCAAGCGATGGGAGTGCCCGACGATCCGCATTTTCGTAGCCAGTGGCACTATCCCTTCATTGGCCTGCCGCAGGCTTGGGACATCACCACGGGGAGCGACGATGTCGTGGTGGCGGTGATCGACAGCGGTGTCGTAACCGACCACCCCGATCTCGCATCTCGCATGATGCTCGACGCAAGGAACCGCCAGGCGGGCTACGACTTCATTGCGGACCCGAGCAGGGCCGCCGACGGCGATGGCATCGACGCCGATCCCCATGACGTGGGCGCTCGGGACCTCCCTGGAGAGGCAAGCAGTTTCCACGGCACCCACGTCGCCGGCACGATCGGTGCGGCGACGAACAACGCCGAGGGCGTGGCCGGCGTGATGTGGCGCGGCCGCATTCTGCCGATCCGTGTGCTCGGGCGCGATGGCGGAACCGATCTCGACATCGCGGAGGGCATTCGCTACGCGGCGGGGCTGGCAAATGTGTCCGGAACCCTGCCGCCGATACGGGCGGACATCATCAACCTGAGCCTTGGGAGGCCCAATCCAGCTTGTGTCCCCTACCCGCCTGTTGCCACGGCAACGAGAACGGCCATTGAGGACGCCATCGAGGCTGGCGCAATCGTTGTCGTGGCAGCCGGCAACGACGACTGCCACTGGCCTGATCCGATGACCACCGTCGCTGGCGTGGTCTCTGTGGGCGCAATGGACCAACGTGGGCGTGCTCCATACTCGAATTTCGGCGCCGAGCTAGATGTGGTCGCTCCCGGCGGCAACATGCAGGCCGACATCAACGGTGACGGCTTGCCTGACGGGGTCTTCAGCGCTGCAGCCAACGACTCTGGCGGCCAGACCGAGCCCGCGTACTTGCCCAGGCAGGGAACATCCATGGCGGCGCCGCACGTTGCCGGCGTGTTCGGATTGATGCTCTCCGTCAACCCCCGACTTGAGCCAGCCGACATCACCCGATTGCTCGCAGGAGCCCATCCCGATCCCGCCGCAGCGCCAATCACTCGGGACCGGGGCGTGCCCGGACGCGACGACGAGTTCGGCAACGGGCTCATCGACGCATCGCGGGCTGTGCGCGTTGCTCGGGCGATCGGGGGTGGCAGTAGCGACAGTGCCCCGGACCGACCGGTGCTGGCGGTGTCGCCAACGAGACTCCACTTCGACGCGACCGCCACGGTTCTGCGCATGGAGCTCAGCAATGTCGGCACGGGCACCTTGTCAACCCGATCCGTGGCGCCGGACCGTGAATGGATGAGCGTGTCTTTCGACGAGTGGCGCACCAATGCCTTGGAAACGTCCACCATTGTGGTCAATGTGAATCGCTCCGGACTCTCGCAAGGCACGTTCGCCGGCAACATCCGGATCGACTCCGACGGGGGCAGCATCGGCGTGCCGGTGACATTGCGAGTGCAGCGGACCGTGACGCGTGCCGACGTCGGGACGGTTTATGTCCTTGCACTGGCGCCCGAGACCTACGAACTGCGTGCGCACACGACGACGTCGGCGCGCGAAGGCTATGCGTTTGCCTTGCCTGAGTTGCCGGCCGGTCCGTACGTGGTCGCGGCTGGCACGGACCGGGACAACGATGGCTACATCTGCGATGCGGGCGAAGCCTGTGGCGTCTGGCCGCTGCGCGACAGCCCGAGCGTTGTGGAACTTGACGGCGACCGGCGGGTGGCTTTCGGGGTCTCGATCGACCTGTTCGCTTCCATCGTGTCGCAGAGCGTTCGCGCCAGCCAGGTCGCGCCGGATGGGTTCCGGCGGGTCGTGGCGCCACGACGGTCCTTGGGCGTCGCCCTGTGACGTGGATGTCGCGGCCATGGTTTCGACGCGCCTGCGTTCCTTTCGGAATGGCGATGCTGGCTGCAGGCTGTGCGGATACCGCCTTGCGGCGCGAAGTGACGCTTGACCATGTGGAGGCAGGCGCGTATTCGTCCCTCCACAGTCGGGCGTTCCTGGTGATCGAAAGCGCCGCCGCCTTTGCGCGCTGGTATCGGGACCTCCATGTACACCGACTGCCGCCGCCTGCGGTGCCTGGAATCGACTTTCGGCGGCGCCTGGCGGTGATCGCATTGATGGGGCAGCGTCCCAGCGGCGGATACGGCATTCGGTTTTCGGACTCTGTGTCGGTGCAGGGCGACGAGAGCGTCGAGGTGACGATCATCGAACGCCAGCCTGCCTCGGGGACGATGCAGACTGCGGTGGTGACCAGCCCGTATGCCATCGCGACGATCGGACGCGGCAGTGTCGCGAAGGTGGCCTTTGTCGGGGCGGATGGGCAGGTCCTGGCTGTGCGGAGGGTCAACGCTCCCGATCGAGAGTGAACCGGCGGACTTGCATGGAAGTACGCCCCAGCGATGGGGAATTGCCGGTACTTCCTTACGCGTCAGCGGTCGGGGATGCTTCCCCGGCTGAAGGCTCCTGGGCGCTCGGCGGATGCGCTTCGCACTGTCGATGGCCATGTCCGCCCTCGGCAAGCTGCTGGCTTGGGGAGGGGGAAGAAACCATGCGCCGACTCGCGCTGCCCGCTGTGGCGCCGCTTTGTGAATCCTTGCGCGCCTGTCGGCGATGGAGGGGCAGGATGCCCTCCCTTAAGGAGAGTGCCCTGCCCGGGGGAGTGCCCTGCCCGAGAAGGGACGCTCGTGCAGATGCCACGCAACTCACGTTCCTTGTCCGGCGGGAGGTCGGGATTTGGTGGGATGGTTTCCTGTTGCCATTGGCGTGGGGGGTGCATACAATGCCGCGCCCCGAAAGCGAGGCCGGTTTCGGGTGGGTTTGGACCAGTGGGCCGTTGGGCGGAGAATGCATGGCTACTATCAGCCAGTTGGTGCGGAAGCCGCGCAAGCGGCGGGTGGCGAAGAACATGGTGCCGGCGTTGCAGAAGTCGCCGCAGAAGCGGGGGGTTTGCACGCGTGTCTATACCACCACGCCGAAGAAGCCGAACTCGGCACTGCGCAAGGTTTGTCGGGTGCGGCTCACCAATGGGTACGAGGTGAACTCGTACATCGGCGGTGAGGGGCACAATCTGCAGGAGCACTCGGTGGTGCTGATTCGCGGCGGGCGGGTGAAGGATCTGCCTGGCGTGCGCTACCACACCATACGCGGCACCCTCGATGCCTCGGGAGTGGCGGATCGCCGGCAGCGGCGGTCGAAATATGGCGCCAAGCGGCCGAAGTAAGGTCGCGCGAAGGCGCAGCAGAGAGCGAAAAGCCCAGCGAAGAGCAAGCCCAGCAAGAGTAAGGCCGCCTGCGGCGCCGCCTGTTGCATGAGCGGTGTCCGTTGCCCGGTGGGGGCGATGCGGATGCCTGGCGTCCGGTTGTGGCGGAAGACCCTGAAGAACCAAGGAGCGATCCATGCCGAGACGCCGAGTCGTCGCCAAGCGGGAAATCCTGCCGGATCCCAAGTACGCCAACCAGACGGTGGCGAAGTTCATCAACCACGTGATGGTGAGCGGCAAGAAGTCGGTGGCGGAGCGCATCGTCTATGGCGCGCTGACCCAGATCGAGTCGCGGGAGCGCAAGGACCCCGTTGGGGTGTTCGAGAAGGCGCTCGAGTCGGTGGCGCCGTTCGTCGAGGTGAAGTCGCGGCGGGTGGGTGGCGCCACCTATCAGGTGCCGGTGGAGGTGCGGCCTTCCCGGCGCGAGGCGCTGGCCATGCGCTGGCTGGTGGACAGCGCCCGCGGTCGGGGCGAGAAGTCCATGGCGGCGCGGCTCGCCGGTGAGTTGGCCGATGCGGCGGAAGGGCGCGGCACGGCGGTGCGCAAGCGCGAAGACACCCACCGCATGGCGGAGGCGAACCGGGCGTTCTCGCACTACCGCTACTGATCGCGACCCAAGGCAAACCGGCGCGGCGTTCCTCGCGAGGTCGCAAGCGCTTCGGCGGCGGCAGTCGTGGGGCTCCAGCCTTCTCCTTCGCTGGTTCACTCACTTCGCTGGGCCTTGCCGCCGCGCAAGTTCGCCCCTGTCTGACCGCATCCGAGGCAGGCAATCGAAGGCACCCGTCCAGGCAGACAAGCGTTCGCAACGCCGGAAGGTTCCGGCACCACGCAATCGAGGAAATCCGAAAATGGCGCGCAGCACTCCCATCGGCCGGTATCGCAACATCGGCATCGTCGCCCATGTGGACGCCGGCAAGACGACCACCACCGAGCGCGTGCTGTTCTACACCGGGCTGTCGCACAAGATCGGCGAGGTCCACGACGGCGCCGCGGTGATGGACTGGATGGAGCAGGAACAGGAGCGCGGCATCACCATCACGTCCGCCGCCACGACCTGCTTTTGGGCTGGCATGAACCAGCAATACGACCAGCACCGCATCAACATCATCGACACCCCCGGACACGTGGACTTCACCATCGAGGTGGAGCGCTCCCTGCGCGTGCTCGACGGCGCCGTGGTGGTGTTCTGCGGCACCGCCGGGGTGGAGCCGCAGTCGGAGACGGTGTGGCGCCAGGCCAATCGCTACGAAGTGCCGCGCATCGTCTTCGTCAACAAGATGGACCGCGCCGGGGCGGACTTCCTGCGCGTGGTGGAGCAGATCAAGGATCGGCTCGGCTCGGCGCCGGTTCCGGTGCAACTGGCCATCGGCGCGGAGGAGAACTTCCGCGGCGTGGTGGATCTGGTGCGGCGCAAGGCCATCATCTGGAGCGAGGACGATCAGGGCCTCAGCTATGACCTCGAAGACGTGCCGGCGGACATGGAAGCGGACGTGGACCATTGGCGCGAGCAGATGGTGGAATGCGCCGCCGAGGCCACCGAGGAACTGATGGACAAGTACCTCGAAGAGGGCGAACTCAGCGAGGACGAAATCCGCGAGGGGCTGCGGGTGCGCACCCTTGCCAACGAGATCGTGCCGGCGCTGTGCGGCAGCGCGTTCAAGAACAAGGGCGTGCAGGCGATGCTGGACGCCGTCATCGACTACATGCCGGCGCCGACGGAGGTGAAGGCCATCGAGGGCGTGCTGGACGACGGCGAGACCGCCGCCGTGCGCGAATCCGACGACGACGAGCCCTTTGCGGCGCTGGCCTTCAAGATCGCCACGGACCCGTTCGTCGGCACGCTTACTTTCTTCCGGGTGTATTCGGGGGTGCTGAGTTCCGGCGATCAGGTGTTCAACTCGGTGAAGGCGCGGCGCGAGCGCATCGGCCGGATGGTGCAGATGCACTCGAACAGCCGCAACGAGATCAAGGAGGTGCGGGCCGGCGACATCGCCGCCGCCATTGGCCTCAAGGACACCGCCACGGGCGACACCCTTTGCGACCGGGGCGATGCGATTGTGCTGGAGCGCATGGAGTTCCCGGAGCCGGTGATATCGGTGGCGGTGGAGCCGAGGTCGGTGGCGGATCAGGAAAAGATGTCCACGGCCCTCGGCAAGCTGGCGCAGGAGGATCCGTCATTCCGGGTGGAGACGGATGAAGAGTCCGGCCAGACCATCATCTCCGGCATGGGCGAGTTGCACCTCGACATCATCGTCGATCGCATGAAGCGGGAGTTCTCCGTGGAGGCGAACATCGGCAAGCCGCAGGTGGCGTATCGCGAGACCATTCGCAAGAGCGTGGAGGCGGAAGGCAAGTATGTGCGCCAGACCGGCGGTCGGGGGCAGTACGGCCACGTCTGGGTGCGCCTGGAGCCCAATGTGGCGGAGGAGGAAACCTCGACGTTCGAGTTCGTGGACAAGATCGTCGGCGGCGTGGTGCCGAGGGAGTACATCCCGGCGGTGAGCAAGGGCCTGCAGGAGCAGATGGCGAACGGCGTCATCGCTGGCTATCCGCTCATCAATGTCCGCGCCACCCTCTATGACGGCTCCTTCCACGAGGTGGATTCGAGCGAGATGGCGTTCAAGATCGCGGGTTCCATGGCCATGCGCGAGGGTGCGCTGAGGGCGAACCCGGTGCTGCTTGAACCCATCATGTCGGTGGAGGTGGTGACGCCGGAGAACTACATGGGCGACGTGGTGGGCGACCTCAACCGGCGGCGGGGGATGATCGAGGGCCTGGACGAGAACCCGGCCGGGAAGATCGTCCGTGCCGCGGTGCCCCTCGCCGAGATGTTCGGCTATTCGACGGACTTGCGCTCGGCGACGCAGGGGCGCGCGACCTACACCATGGAATTCGCCCGCTATGCGGAGGTGCCGGACAACATCGCGGAGGGCGTGGCGCGTCGCGCCTGATCGGATGTGACAACGGCTGCCGCTGGCGTGTTCGCTGGCGGCGGCAAATCCAGGGAACGCCAACTGCGCTCTGCCATGTCTGCACGGGGAGCGGGCGTGGCGTTCTCTTTTCGGCAAGAGCTTGGCAAGAGCTTTGGCAAGGGCTTCGGCAAGAGAAGGGAGACGAGGACGATGGCGAAGGAACGGTTCGAGCGCACGAAGCCGCACGTGAACGTGGGCACGATTGGTCACGTGGATCACGGCAAGACGACGCTGACGGCGGCGCTGACGAAGGTGTGCGCGGCGCGCCAGGGGGGCGGGGAGGTGAAGGGTTTCGACCAGATCGACAACGCGCCGGAGGAGCGGGAGCGTGGGATCACGATTGCGACGTCGCACGTGGAGTACGAGAGCGACCTGCGGCACTACGCGCACGTGGACTGTCCGGGGCATGCGGACTACGTGAAGAACATGATCACGGGCGCGGCGCAGATGGACGGGGCGATTCTGGTGGTGAGCGCGGTGGACGGTCCGATGCCGCAGACGCGGGAGCACATCCTGCTGGCTCGCCAGGTGGGGGTTCCGCGGATTGTGGTGTACGTGAACAAGGTGGACCAGCTGGACGAGGGGGAGCGGGAGGAGTTCGTGGAGCTGGTGACGCTGGACCTTCAGGAGCTTCTTGCGCAGTACGAGTTTCCGGAGGACACGCCGATTGTGGTGGGGAGCGCGCTGCGGGCTCTGGAGGGGGATTCGGGCGAGTGCGGCGAGGGCAGCGTGCTGCGGCTGGTGGAGACGCTGGACGGGTACATTCCGGAGCCGGAGCGTCCTGTGGATCAGCCGTTTCTGATGCCGATCGAGGACGTGTTCTCGATCTCGGGTCGGGGGACGGTGGTGACGGGTCGGGTGGACCGCGGCGTGGTGCACGTGGGGGACGAGGTCGAGATCGTGGGGATCCGGGCGACGCAGCGGACGACGTGCACGGGGGTGGAGATGTTCCGCAAGCTGCTGGACGAGGGTCGGGCGGGGGAGAACGTCGGGGTTCTGCTTCGGGGGACGAAGCGGGAGGATGTGGAGCGGGGTCAGGTTCTGGCGGTTCCGGGGAGCATCAACCCGCACACGCAGTTCGAGGCGGAGGTGTACGTTCTGTCGAAGGACGAGGGGGGTCGTCACACGCCGTTCTTCCAGGGGTACCGTCCGCAGTTCTACTTCCGGACGACGGACGTGACGGGGACGGTGGAGCTTCCTTCGGAGGTGGAGATGGTGATGCCGGGCGACAACGTGAACATGTCGGTGCAGCTGATCAGCCCGATTGCGATGGACGAGGGGCTGCGTTTTGCGATCCGGGAGGGGGGTCGGACGGTTGGCGCGGGCGTCGTGACGAGCATCACGGAGTAGGGGCCGGGCCGTGGGCGGCTCCTTCGGGGCTGGCTCGCTGCCGGCGTCGTCGCGGACCGGGGCGCCGGCGGCCCTGGCCGGCTCCGCTGCGCGCGCCGCGCCGGCGCGCCCGGGAGGGCAGGATGCGCTCCCCCCGGAGGGCGTCTCTTGGAGGGAGGGCATTCTGCCTTCCCTGCGCCCCCTGCATGGAAGCACGCCCCGGCGACGGGGAAATGCCGGCACTTCCCTGCGCGTCGGCGGTCGGGGACGCTTCCCCGGCTGAAGGCTCCCTGCATGGAAGCACGCCCCGGCGACGGGGAAATGCCGGCACTTCCCTGCGCGTCGGCGGTCGGGGACGCTTCCCCGGCTGAAGGCTCCCTGCATGGAAGCACGCCCCGGCGACGGGGAAATGCCGGCACTTCCCTGCGCGTCGGCGGTCGGGGACGCTTCCCCGGCTGAAGGCTCCCTGCATGGAAGCACGCCCCGGCGACGGGGAAATGCCGGCACTTCCCTGCGCGTCGGCGGTCGGGGACGCTTCCCCGGCTGAAGGCTCCCTGCATGGAAGCACGCCCCGGCGACGGGGAAATGCCGGCACTTCCCTGCGCGTCGGCGGTCGGGGACGCTTCCCCGGCTGAAGGCTCCTGGCGCGTTTTTTGGGGTTTGGATTGGGGTCTGGAAAAAAGTTGGGAAAGGCCGTTGCCTCGTGGCGATGTGGCGCGTATAGTTCGCCGTCCGCTTTTTTTGGGGCGGGGGTTGAGTGTGCCTCCGCCTGCCTGCGCCCGCTGGATTCTCTGGCGATCGGGGGCAGGGGAAACGCTTGGGTGGTTGGCCTTGGCGGCATTCTTGAGAGAACGCCGCGGGGGTGTCGCCACCTGCGTTGAAGGCGGACGAAACGGAACGGCATGTTAGGCACGGCAAGGATTGGAAAGGCAGAACGTGGCTCAGAACCAGCGCATCCGCATTCGCTTGAAGGCGTTCGATCATCGGCTGATCGATGTTTCGGCTGAGGAGATCGTCGAGACCGTCAAGCGCACCGGCGCCCAGGTGCAGGGCCCCATTCCCTTGCCCACGCGCAAGGAGCGCTTTACCGTGCTGATCTCGCCGCATGCGGACAAGGATGCCCGCGACCAATACGAGATCCGCACCCACAAGCGCCTGCTCGACATCATCGAGCCTTCCGAGAAGACCGTGGACGCGCTGATGAAGCTCGATCTCGCAACCGGTGTCGAGGTGCGCATCAGCCTGAACTGACACCCAATCCGCGAACGCCGCCTTGTCCCAAGGCGGCGTTTCTTTTTGGGGAAGGTCGAGCGCAAGACGCAGCAGCAACGCAACAGCATCAACCAACGACACATCAACCAACAACAAGAGCACGGACGGAAACGAGACGACATGGCCATCGGGGTCGTAGGCAAGAAGAGCGGCATGACGCGGGTGTTCACGGAGGACGGCCAGTCCATCCCCGTGACGGTCATCCACGTCGAGCCGAACCGCGTGACGCAGGTGAAGAGCGCCGACAGCGACGGCTACGACGCCGTGCAGGTCACCTGCGGCGAGGTGAAGGCGAGCCGGGTCAGCAAGCCCTTGGCAGGACATTTCGCCAAGGCGGGAACCGAGGCCGGGCGCGGGCTTTGGGAGTTCCGCGTCGCCGAGCCACCTGAGCTCGAACCGGGCGCCGAGCTCGGCGTCGATCAATTCGCCGCCGACCAGAAGGTGGACGTATTCGGCACCTCTCGCGGCAAGGGCCATGCCGGCGTCATCAAGCGCTGGAATTTCCACAGCCAGGACACCACCCACGGCAATTCGCTTTCCCACCGGGCGCCGGGCTCCATCGGCCAGTGCCAGACCCCGGGGCGGGTGTTCAAGGGCAAGAAGATGGCCGGCCACATGGGCAATGCCCGGGTCACGGTGCAGAACCTGACGGTGGTGCGGGTGGATTCGGAGCGGGGCCTGCTGCTCGTCAAGGGCGCAGTGCCGGGGCCGGCGGGTGCCGACGTGTGCGTGCGGCCTGCGGTCAAGTCCGTCGCCAGGGGGCGGCAGTCGTGACGGTATCGGTGGCCACGACCGAAGGCGGGGACGTCGAGGTGTCCGACGCCTTCAGCCGCGAATTCAACGAGCCGCTGGTGCATCAGGTGGTGGTTGCCTGGCTTGCCGGCGCCCGTGCCGGCACGAGGGCGCAGAAGAACCGCGCCGCGGTGCGCGGTGGCGGGCGCAAGCCCTGGCGGCAGAAGGGCACCAACCGGGCGCGGGCCGGCAGCATCCGCAGTCCGCTTTGGCGCGGTGGCGGTCGGGCCTTTGCGGCATCGCCGCAAGATCATTCCCAGAAGGTCAACCGCAAGATGTACCGGGGCGCAATCGCCTGCATCGTGTCCGAACTCATCCGCCAGAATCGCCTCCTCGTCTCCCCGCCCTTTGCCCTCGACGCCCCCCGCACCAAGTCCCTGCTCAGCCGTCTCGACGAAGTTCTGCCTGCCGGCGATGGCAATGGCGAGGACGGCGCTGCCGCGAAAGCCAGGGCCCCGCGCGAGCGCATCCTGATCGTCGCCGACGAGGTGGAGGCCAACCTGCATCTTGCCGCGCGCAACCTGCCGCGCGTGCAGGTGGTGGATGCGGACGCGGCGGACCCGGTGAGCCTCGTCAGCCACGACCGCGTGCTGATCGACGAGGGCGCGCTTCGCAAGATGGAGGCGCGGCTGGCATGACTCCGGATCGGCTCTACACCGTGCTCATGGAACCGCACATTTCCGAGAAGGCGTCCATCATGGGCGACGAGAGCAATCGCTATGCCTTCAAGGTTCGCACCGACGCCACCAAGGCGCAGATTCGCCGCGCGGTGGAGACGATTTTCGACGTGCGGGTCACCAACGTCACCACCCTCAACGTCAAGGGCAAGGTGAAGCGCAACTTCCGCGGCGGGGTGTCGCGATTCAAGTCCTGGAAGAAGGCGTACGTGCGCCTCGAAGAAGGCCAGGCAATCGACTATACGGCGGTGGAGGGCTAGCGCGATGCCGGTCGTCAAGGCAAAGCCGACCTCGCCGGGACGACGCTTCGTCGTCGGCGTGGTGCATCCGGATCTGCACAAGGGTTCGCCGTACAAGCCGCTCATCGAGAAGCAGGGCAAGACCGGCGGGCGCAACAATGGCGGCCGCATCACCACCCGCCACCGCGGCGGCGGCCACAAGCAGCACTATCGCAAGATCGACTTCCGCCGCAACAAGGACAGCATCACGGCGGTTGTGGAGCGGCTCGAATACGATCCCAACCGCACCGCCAACATTGCCCTGCTGAAATACAGCGACGGCGAGCGGCGCTACATCATCGCCCCGCGGGGGGTGTCGGTCGGCGACCAGCTCGTCTCCGGCACCAGCGCGCCGATTCGGCCGGGCAACGCCATGCCGCTGCGCAACATGCCGGTGGGCAGCGTCATCCACTGCGTGGAACTCAAGCCCGGCAAGGGGGGGCAACTGGCACGCAGCGCCGGCGCCTCCTGCCAGCTGGTGGCGCGGGAAGGCGCCTATGCCACCTTGCGGCTGCGTTCCGGCGAGATGCGGCGGGTGTTCGCCGAGTGCCGGGCGACGCTGGGCGAGGTGGGCAACAGCGAGCACAACCTGCGCTCTCTCGGCAAGGCCGGGGCCAGTCGCTGGCGCGGCATTCGCCCGACGGTGCGGGGCGTGGCCATGAATCCGGTGGATCACCCGCACGGCGGCGGCGAGGGCAAGTCGTCCGGCGGTCGCCATCCGGTGTCGCCCACCGGGGTGCCCACCAAGGGCTACAAGACGCGCAAGAACAAGCGCACGGACAAACTCATCGTTCGCCGCCGCGGCGGCGGGCGTCGCTAGGGAGCGGGACAAGGACGATGCCGAGGTCGTTGCGCAAGGGGCCGTTCGTGGACCTTCATCTGATGAAGAAGGTGGGCGAGGCGGTGCAGAACAAGGACAGGCGCCCCATTCGCACCTGGTCCAGGCGGTCGATGATCGTGCCGGACATGGTGGGGCTGACCATCTCCGTCCACAACGGGCGCCAGCATGTGCCGCTGTATGTCTCCGAGGACATGGTGGGGCACAAGCTCGGCGAATTCGCTCCCACCCGCACCTATCGCGGCCATGCCGCCGACCGCAAGTCGCGGCGCTAGCCACTGGTTGAGAGAGGCACAGGAAGACGATGCAGGTGAGCGCCACGGCAAAGCGACTTCGAATGTCGCCGCGCAAGCTGCGGCTGGTGGCAGACCAGATCCGCGGCAAGGCGGTGGGCGATGCCCTCGACATCCTGGTCTTCGACCCCCAGAAGGGGGCGCCGCTGGTGCGCAAGGTGCTCGAATCGGCCATCGCCAATGCGGAGAACAACGAGGGCGCGGACGTGGACGAGCTCTCCGTGTCGGAAATCTACGTCAACGAGGGCGTGACGATGAAGCGGCTGCGGCCCCGGGCACGGGGCCGGGCAGACCGGATCTTCAAGCGCACCAGCCACGTCACGGTCACCGTGTCAGACGGCTACGACGGCTAACGGGAGATGACGCGAGCCCCGCAAGAGCAGGGCAAGCGAAGGCGGAAACATGGGACAGAAAGTCAATCCAAACGGAATGCGGCTCGGCATCGTCAAGGAGCACAATTCCGTCTGGTATGCCGACAAGAGGGAATACTCGCGCTACTTGCTGAACGATCTGGAGGTGCGCGACTTCCTGCGCAAGCGGCTGTCGCAAGCCTCGGTGAGCCGGGTGGAGATCGAGCGACCGGCGGAGACGGCGCGCATCACGGTTCACACCGCCCGCCCCGGCATCGTCATTGGCAAGAGGGGCGAGGATGTGGAACGCCTGCGGGTGCAGCTCGCCGGCATGATGGGCGTGCCGGTCCACATCAACGTCGAGGAAATCCGCAAGCCGGAAACGGACGCCCTGTTGGTGGCGCAGAACGTCGCGCAACAGCTCGAGCGCCGGGTGCAGTTTCGCCGCGCCATGCGGCGGGTGATCCAGAACGCCATGCGGCTCGGCGCCGAAGGCATCAAGGTGCGGGTGGCGGGCCGTTTGGGCGGCGCCGAGATCGCTCGCTCGGAGACCTACGCCGAAGGCCGGGTGCCGCTGCATACGCTGCGCGCCAACATCGACTATGCCACCGCCGAGGCCAAGACCACCTACGGCATCCTCGGCATCAAGGTGTGGATCTTCAAGGGCGAGGTGATCGGCAGCGGCGAGGAGGTGCGGCAAGCCTCCTGATGAGGAGGTGCGGCAGGCCTCCCAAGGGAGGGCTCCGCAGCCGAAGGGAAACGCGAGAGAGACGATGCTTCAGCCGAAAAGAACACGCTACAGAAAGCAGCAGAAGGGCCGCAACCGGGGCCTTGCCAATCGCGGCAGCCGGGTCAGCTTCGGCGAATATGGTCTCAAGGCCTTGGGCCGGGGCCGCATGACGGCGCGGCAGATCGAGGCTGGCCGTCGCGCCATGACCCGTCGCATCCGCCGCGGCGGCAAGATCTGGATTCGCGTCTTCCCGGACAAGCCCATCACCAAAAAGCCCCTCGAAGTGCGCCAGGGCAAGGGCAAGGGCGCCGTCGAATACTGGGTGGCGCAGATTCAGCCTGGACGCATCCTCTACGAAATGGAAGGCGTCAGCGAAGAGGACGCCCGCGAGGCGCTCACCCTGGCGGCGGCGAAGCTGCCGTTCCGCACCGCCTTCGTCAAGCGCATGACGATGTGAGGCGGCGGGTGAAAGACGTGAGAAACCAGCCATGACCGCCGCCGAACTTCGCGAGAAGACGCTGGCGGAGCTGCAGGAGGAACTCGTGCGCCTGCGCCGGGAGCAGTTCAACCTGAGGATGCAGCGCGCCAGCGAGCAGTTGCCGCAGACGCACCTCTTGCGCGAGACGCGGCGGGACATCGCCCGCGTCAATACGGTGATGCAGGAGAAGGCGCGCCAGGTCGAGGTGGCGCCGGAAGCGGAAACCGAAGCTGCGGCCGGGACGCCAGGCGAGACGGAACAGGTGGAAGAGACGGTGACGGAACAGCCCCAAGACAGCGCCGAGGGGGAGCCCCATGCCTGAAGCAGAAAGCCCGAGCCAAGGCGGCGAGGAAGCTCGCGTGAAGCGCCCGCTGGTGGGGGTGGTCACCTCGAACAGGGCCGACAAGACCATCACCGTGCGCATCGAGCGGCGGGTCAAGCACCCGATCTACGGCAAGTTCATCCGCCGTTCGACTCGCCTGCACGCCCACGACGAGGGCAACACGGCGAACGAGGGCGATGTGGTGGCCATCGTCCAGACGCGCCCCATCTCCAGGACCAAGAGCTGGGCCCTCGACAGCATCGTCGAACGGGCCGGTGCCACCGAGCTGGCCGAGGCTGCCGAGGGGCGCAGGAGCGAGCCATGATTCAGACCGAAACCATGCTCGACATCGCCGACAACAGCGGCGCCCGCCGGGTGCAGTGCATCAAGGTGCTCGGCGGCTCGCACCGGCGCTATGCCGGCATTGGCGACGTCATCAAGGTGTCCGTAAAGGAAGCGGCGCCGCGGGGGCGGGTGCGCAAGGGCCAGGTGATGAACGCGGTGGTGGTGCGCACGCGCAAGGGCGTGCGGCGCACGGACGGCTCCCTCATCCGCTTCGACCGGAACGCGGCGGTGCTTTTGACGCAGCAGTTGCAGCCGGTTGGCACGCGCATCTTCGGTCCGGTCACGCGGGAACTTCGCACCGAGAACTTCATGCGCATCGTTTCGCTGGCCCCGGAAGTCCTCTAGGCACGGGTAGAGCAGGGGCGGGCAGAAGCAGGCGTACGAAGAGAGAGGCGAGAGAAGAAAGATGCGCAAAATCCGTCGAGAGGACGAGGTGGTGGTGATCGCCGGGCGCGATCGGGGCGCTCGCGGCGAAGTCATCCGCGTGCTGCCGAACGGCAAGCTCATCGTCGCCGGGGTGAACATCGTGCACAAGCACGTGCGCGCCAATCCGCAGCAGAACGAGGAAGGCGGCATCCAGACCCGGGAGGCGCCCATCGACCCCTCCAACGTCGCCATCTTCAACCCGGAAACGGAGAAGGCCGACCGGGTGGGAATCCGCATGGAAGAAGGCAAGCGGGTGCGCTATTTCAAGTCGAACGGCGAACTGGTGGACGAATAGGACGAGACGATGGCAGCCGAACGCAACCAGTTGCAGGAACGATACGAGGCCGAGATTCGCCCGAAGCTCATGCGCGAGTTCGGCTACGCGAGCCCCATGCAGGCGCCCGGGCTCGAGAAGGTGACGCTGAACATGGGCGTCGGCGACGCCGTGGGCGATCGCAAGGTGATGGACAGCGCGGTGGCGGATCTGTCGCTGATCGCCGGCCAGCGGCCCATCGTCACCCGCGCCCGCCGTTCCGAGGCCGGCTTCAAGATTCGCGAGGGCTGGCCCATCGGCTGCAAGGTCACCCTCCGGCGAGCGCGCATGTACGAGTTCGTCGAGCGGCTGATCGGCATCGCCATCCCGCGGATGCGCGACTTCCGCGGCCTCAATTCCCGCGCCTTCGACGGTCGCGGCAACTTCTCGATGGGCATCGGCGAGCAGATCGTCTTCCCGGAGATCGACTACGACAGCATCGACCGCATCCGCGGCCTCGACATCACCGTGACGACAACGGCGTCAACGGATCAAGAGGGGCTGGCGCTGTTGCGCGGCTTCCGCTTCCCGTTTCGCACCTGACCCAACGGCTAGGAATTCAAGCAATGGCAAAGACCTGCATTCTCCAGCGCGAACGCAAGCGGGAGAGAACCGTGGCCAAGTACGAGGCCAGGCGGGCGGCGCTGAAGAGGATCATCGGCGACCGCAATGCCTCGGACGACGAGCGCTGGGACGCCCAGCTCGCGCTGCAGAAGCTGCCGCGCAACGCAAGCCCGGTGCGGCTGCAGCGGCGCTGCGGCATCACCGGACGGCCGCGGGGCGTGTATCGCAAGTTTGGCCTCGGGCGCACGAAGCTGCGCGAGGCCGCCATGCGCGGCGACGTTCCGGGCCTCGTCAAGGCCAGTTGGTGATCGAGGGAGGCGAGAGCACGACATGAGCCTGCAAGATCCCATCGCCGACATGCTGACGCGCATCCGCAACGCGCAGTCGGCACGCCACGGCCGGGTGTCCATGCCGACCTCCCGGCTCAAGGTGGCGGTGTGCGAAGTGCTGCGCGAGCAGGGCTACATCGCCTCGTTCCAGTCCGAGAAGGGCGTGGGAGCGAAGCTCATCGTCGACCTCAAGTACCACGAGGGCGAGCCGGTGATCGAGGAAATCCATCGGGTCAGCCGGCCGGGGCTTCGCATCTACAGCAAGTGCGACGAACTGCCGAGCGTTCGCGGCGGCTTCGGCGTCGCCGTGGTGAGCACGAATCTCGGCGTGATGACGGACGCGGCGGCACGCCGCGCCGGCGTCGGCGGCGAAGTCCTCTGCACGGTGTTCTAGCCATGTCGCGCGTTGCCAACAATCCCGTGTCCGTGCCGAGCGGCGTCGAGGTGCAGCTCGGCGCCGGCAGCATCACCGTCAAGGGCACCAAGGGCACCCTGTCCATGCCGCTGCCGGCGCGGGTCCACGTGGCGCGGGAGGGCGAACAGCTCAGCTTCGCCGCCGCGGCCGGGGACCGGCAGTCGAAGGCCTTGGCCGGCACGGTGCGCTCGCTGGTCTTCAACATGGTCACCGGCGTCACCGAGGGCTTCGAGAAGCGGCTCGAGTTGCAGGGCGTCGGCTATCGCGCCCAGGCGCAGGGCAAGCGGCTCAATCTTCAGCTCGGCTTCTCGCACCCGATCGACTACCAGTCGCCGGACGGGATTTCCATCAGCACGCCGAGCCAGACCGAGGTGGTGGTGGCCGGCATGGACAAGCAGCTTGTGGGGCAGGTGTCGGCGGAAATCCGTGCCTTTCGTCCGCCGGAGCCGTACAAGGGCAAGGGCGTGCGCTATGCCGGCGAGCGGGTGCGACGCAAGGAAGGCAAGAAGAAGTAGGGCTTGGCGGGTTTCGAGGACGAAGCCGCGAGCTTGCGGGAGAGAGCAGGACGAACCGATGAGCGCGAGAACGGACAGTCGATTGCGCAGAGCGCGCCGGACGCGGATGAAGATTCGCGAGCTCGGTGCGCTCAGGCTGACGGTGCATCGCACGCCGCGACACATGTATGCCCAGATCATCCGGGGCGGCGGCGGCCAGGGCGGCGACGAACGCACGCCGGACCGCTCCGATCGGGTGGTGGCGTCGGCGTCCACGCTCGACAAGTCGCTGCGCAACGGCGCCACCGGCAATGTCGAGGCGGCGGCCAAGGTGGGTCGCCTGATCGCCGAACGGGCGCTTGCAGCAGGGGTCGAGGCGGTGGCCTTCGACCGCGCCGGCTACAAATATCACGGTCGCGTGCGGGCGCTTGCAGAGGCCGCGCGGGACGGGGGACTGAGGTTCTAGCATGGCCTACTCCGAAGAAATCAAGGAAGAGGGCCTCGTCGAGAAACTCGTCGAGGTCAATCGCGTCTCCAAGGTGGTCAAGGGCGGACGCCAGTTCGGCTTCACCGCGCTCACCGTGGTGGGCGACGCCAACGGCCGGGTCGGCTTCGGCCGCGGTCGGGCGAAGGAAGTGCCGGTCGCCATCGAGAAGGCGATGGAAGCGGCGCGGCGCAACATGGTGGATGTGGAGCTCAACGGCGACACCCTGTGGTATCCCGTCACCCGTCGGCACGGCGCGTCCACCATCTTCATGCGGCCGGCCTCGGAAGGCACCGGCGTCATCGCCGGGGACAGCATGAGGGCTGTGCTCGAAGCGGCCGGCGTGCGCAACGTGCTGACGAAGTGCTACGGTTCCACCACGGCGGTGAACGTGGTGCGCGCCACCTTCAACGCGCTCGCCGCCATGCAGTCGCCGGAGGCCATCGCGACGCGGCGGGGCAAGACTGTGGAGGAACTCATGGCGGCGCTGCCGAACGGCGGCGGCGCGAACGGGGCCCAGGAAGAGGCCGGGGAACCGGCGCCGGAAGAGATGGTTGACGAGGCTGGTGCGCTGGCGGCGGCCTTGGCGCCGGCCGAGGGCGAAGCCGCAACGGACAGTGCTTCCGGCGAGGCTGCACGGGAGCCTGCGTCCGGCGAAGCCGCAACGCCTGCATCCGACGAATCGGCAACGGGGCCTGCATCCGGCGAAGCCGCAACCGAGCCTTCGCCGGGCGACGATGCGGGTGCAGCAGAGGCGCGGGACGCGCAATAGGCGAGGCGCGAGGTCGATCATGTCCACAGCAACATCTGCCACATCGGACGCCGCCACGGTAACGGTGCGCCTGGTGAAGTCGCCGCACGGGCGACTGCGCAAGCACCGCGCCTGCATCGAGGGCCTGGGGCTGCGCCGCATCGGTTCGTGCCGGGTGCTCGAAGACACGCCGGCGGTGCGCGGCATGATCCGCCAGGTCGCCTATCTTGTGGAAGTCGAACCGGCCGGCGAGGAGGCGAGCGCATGAGACTCAACGATCTCTCCCCTGCGGCCGGCAGCAAGCGGCCGAAGAAACGAGTCGGACGCGGCCACAGCGCCGGTCAAGGCAAGACAGCCGGGCGCGGCCACAAGGGGCAGAAGTCCCGCTCCGGCGGCAACGTCCGGCCCGGCTTCGAGGGCGGCCAATTGCCGTTGCAGCAGCGGCTGCCGAAGTTCGGCTTTCGCTCCCGCATCGGCGCTCGCACCGCCGAGGTGCGGCTGGGCGAACTGGCGCGGGTGGAGGGCGAGAACATCGACCTCAAGGCATTGCAGGACGCCGGCGTGGTGTCGAGAAACTGCACGCGAGCCCGCATCTTCCTTTCCGGCGAAATCGCGCGGGCGGTGATGGTGGAAGGTCTGGGCGTCAGCCGCGGCGCCAAGGCGGCCATCGAGGCGGCAGGAGGGAGCGTCGGCTGATGCGGGCGCCGGGACCATCGCTAGCAGGGACGCAGGCCGGGCTCTCGGAGCTTCGCAGCCGGCTCCTGTTCGTGCTGTTCGCCCTGCTCGTCTATCGGGTGGGGACGCACATTCCCGTGCCGGGCATCAATCCCGAGCAACTGCGCAACCTCTTCGATGCTCAGCAGGGCGGCATTCTGGATCTCTTCAACATGTTCTCCGGCGGCGCGCTGGAGCGGATGAGCATCCTCGCGCTCGGCGTCATGCCCTACATCACCTCCAGCATCATCATGAACCTGCTGACGGCGATGTACCCGTCGCTGAACCAACTGCGCAAGGAAGGCGAGGCGGGGCGGCGCAAGATCACCCAGTACACGCGCTACGGCACGCTGCTGATCTCCCTCATTCAGGGCACCGCGCTCACCGGCACGCTGGCGGCGCAGGGACTGGCGTTCACGCCGGGCATCTCGTTCTACGTGGTCGCCATCGTCACGCTGGTGACCGGGGCGCTGTTCATGATGTGGCTCGGCGAGCAGATCACCGAGCGGGGAGTCGGCAACGGCATCTCGCTGCTCATTTTCTCCGGCATCGTGTCGGGCTTTCCGGGGGCGGTGGGGCAGTCCTTCGAGGCGGCGCGGCAGGGCGACATCAACATTATCGCGCTGCTTGCGGTGGCGCTGGTGGGCATCCTGATCGTTGCCTTCGTGGTCTTCATCGAACGCGGCGAGCGACGCATTCCGGTGAACTACGCCAAACGCCAGCAGGGGCGCCGGGTGTTCCAGGGGCAGAGCAGCCATCTGCCGCTGAAGATCAACATGGCCGGGGTGATTCCGGCCATCTTCGCTTCCAGCCTGCTGCTCGCGCCGGCTTCCATCGCGCAGTGGTTCGGCCAGTCGCCGGGTATGACCTGGCTGCAGGACGTGGCGCTGGAACTTTCGCCGGGTCGGCCGCTCTATATCCTCCTGTTCGCCGCCGGCATCGTCTTTTTCAGCTTCTTCTACACGGCGCTTCAATTCGATTCCCGGGACATGGCGGACAACCTGAAGCGGCAGGGCGCCTATGTTCCGGGCATCCGGCCCGGGCGCAACACGGCGAATCACTTCGACAACGTGATCACGCGGCTGACGCTGTTCGGTTCGCTCTACGTCACCGCGGTGTGCCTGCTGCCGGAGCTGATGATCGTGTTCTTCAACGTCACCTTCCAGCTTGGCGGCACGGCGCTGTTGATCGTGGTGGTGGTGTCGATGGACTTCATGCGGCAGGTGCAGGCGCATCTGATGTCGAGTCAGTACGCCAAGCTGATGGAGAAATCGAACCTCAAGAACTACAGTCGCGGCGGCGGTCGGCTGGCGCCGCGACGGGGCGGACGCTAGGGCCCCCCTTCTCCTTGGGGAACTTGAGGGGCGACAGGCGGACGAGAGACGGAGACAGGCAGATGAAAGTCAGGGCATCGGTGAGAAAGATGTGCCGCAACTGCAAGATCGTGCGGCGACGTGGCGTCGTGCGCGTGATCTGCAGCGCGGAACCCCGGCACAAGCAGCGCCAGGGTTAGGGGGCCACAAGGCATGGCACGAATCGCTGGCATCAAGAGCGCCCTGGCGGGCGCGTTGGAAGTTTTCGCTGGCGCGAGAACTTCTACAGACAACGTCGGAGGCTAGGGGCATGGCACGAATCGCAGGCATCAACATCCCCGACAACAAGCACGCCGGGGTCTCGCTCACGTATATCTTCGGCGTCGGCCGATCGTCGGCGCAGCGCATCTGCGAATCGGCGGGGGTGGATCCGAACGCGCGGATCATGGACCTGGGCGAGGATCGGCTCGATGCCATGCGGGCGGAAGTCGCCCGGCACACGGTGGAAGGCGACCTGCGGCGCGAGGTTTCCATGAACGTCAAGCGGCTGATGGACCTCGGCTGCTACCGCGGCATGAGGCATCGGCGTGGGCTGCCGGTACACGGCCAGCGCACCCGCACCAATGCGCGCACCCGCAAGGGCGTGAAGCGACCGATCCGCAAGTAGGGCTTGCGGGGCAAGTGACAGCTCAAGTGACAAACAGGGCGTAAGGCAAGGACAGCAAAGAGATGGCGGACGCACCGGCGCGCAGGCGCGGCAGGCGGGTGGTCACCGACGGGGTGGCGCACGTGCATGCCTCGTTCAACAACACGATCATCACCATCACGGACCGGCAGGGCAACACGCTTGGCTGGGCCACGGCCGGCGGCTCCGGCTATCGCGGCTCGCGCAAGAGCACCCCGTTCGCGGCACAGGTGGCCGCCGAGCGTGCCGCCACCAGCGTCATCGACATGCACGGCATGAAGAGCGTGGACGTGCTGGTGAAGGGGCCGGGGCCGGGGCGGGAGTCGGCGGTGCGGGCCATGAACGCCGCCGGCCTCAAGGTCAACAGCATTTCGGACGTGACGCCCATTCCGCACAACGGGTGTCGGCCGCCGAAACGCCGGCGGGTGTAGGGGAGGGTTGCAGAAGTGGGTCGATATCTGGGACCGAAGCTCAAGCTCTCCCGCCGGGAGGGCACGGACCTCTTGCTCAAGAGCGGCGTCACGCCCATCGACGCCAAGTGCCGGGCGGACGCCATTCCGGGGCAGCATGGCGCCAGGCGGCAGCGGCAGTCGGACTACGCCGTGCAACTGCGCGAGAAGCAGAAGGTGCGGCGCTTCTACGGCGTGCTCGAGAAGCAGTTCCGCAACTACTACCGCAAGGCCGATCGGCAAAAGGGCGCCACCGGCGCGAACCTCTTGCGGATGCTGGAGCGGCGGCTCGACAACGTGGTCTATCGCATGGGCTTTGGCTGCACCCGCGCCGAGGCGCGGCAGCTTGTGTCGCACAAGGCCATCGAGGTGAACGGCCGGGCGGTGAACGTGGCGTCCTATCTCGTCAGCCCGGAAGACGTAGTGGCGGTGCGGGAATCCAAGCGCGGCCAGATGCGCATCAAGCAGGCGCTGGAACTGGCCGGGCAGCGTCAGGCGGTGGAGTGGGTGGAAGTGGACGGCGACGCGATGACGGGCACCTATCAGCGCTATCCGGATCGCAGCGAGCTGCCGCCGGAGATCAACGAGAACCTCATTGTCGAGTTCTATTCGAAGTAGCCCTTCGGCAGGCCCTGTGGGCGGTGCGGCTGCCCCTTGGGCGTGGTCAGCCAGGCACCGCTGGCCTCGCGCCAAGCGCCTTCAAGTCGCAAGGCACCCTTTCGTTCCGCGTCAGTCAACGGAGAAAACTCGTGTCACAGGCAAGCGAATTCCTCACACCACGGCGCATCGACGTGCAGGAGATGAGCCCCACCAGGGCGCGGGTGACGCTCGAGCCCTTGGAGCGTGGCTTCGGCCACACGCTCGGCAACACGCTGCGGCGCATCCTGCTTTCCTCCATGCCGGGCTGCGCCATCACGGAGGTGCAGATCGACGGGGTGGAGCATGAATACACCGGCATCGAGGGGGTGCAGGAGGATGTGGTGGACATCCTGCTCAACCTCAAGGGCATTGCGGTTCGGCTGCATCAGGGCGAGGAGACGCGCATCACGCTGAACCGGGATGGCGCCGGCATCGTCACCGCTGGCGACTTCCAGCTTACGGCGGATGTGGAGATCGCCAATCCGGACCATCTCATCTGCACGCTGAACGAGAACGGCAAGATTCGCATGGAGGCCAAGGTCACCCGCGGGCGCGGCTATCAGCCGGTGGAGTACAAGGGGCCGTCCGACGACGAGGCGATGGAGGAAACCACCACCATCGGCGTGCTGCGGCTCGACGCCAGCTACAGCCCGATGCGGCGGGTGGCGTATGACGTCGAAAGCGCGCGGGTGGAGCAGCGCACAGACCTCGACAAGCTGGTGCTCGACATCGAATCGAACGGCACCATCGACCCGGAGGAGGCCATCCGGCGCGCTGCCACCATCCTGCAGCAGCAGCTTGCGGTGTTCGTGGATCTCGAAACCCACGGCGATTTGGCGTTGGAGTCGAAGGAGGATCAGGTGGATCCGATCCTGCTGCGGCCAGTGGACGATCTGGAGCTGACGGTGCGCTCCGCCAACTGCCTGAAGGCGGAGAACATCCACTTGATCGGCGACCTCATCCACCGCACCGAGACGGATCTGCTGAAGACGCCGAACCTCGGCAAGAAGTCGCTCACGGAGATCAAGGACGTGCTCGCCTCCAGAGGGCTTGCCCTCGGCATGAGGCTGGAAGGGTGGCCGCCGTCCGGGTTGCGCACGGCGTAAGGGCGAGGCAGGCACCACCTTTCGGGGCAAGCGACGGGTCGAGCGCCACCTTGGAAGGATGGCATCGCCCTGCACCGGCGAAGGCGCGCAACGACAAGCGGGAAGGAAGCGGGAAAGCACCATGAGACACAAGAAAAGCGGCAGGCACCTGGGCCGCACCAGTTCCCACCGCAAGGCCATGTTCTCGAACATGGCCGCGTCGCTCATCGAGCACGAAATCATCAAGACCACCCTGCCCAAGGCCAAGGAACTCCGGCGTGTGGCCGAACCGCTCATCACGCTGGCCAAGATCGACAGCGTGGCCAACCGCCGCCTCGCCTTCGACCGCCTGCGCAACAAGGCAGCGGTGGGCAAGCTCTTCAGCGAACTGGGCCCCCGCTTCCAGGAGCGCCCCGGCGGCTACACCCGCATCCTCAAAGCCGGCCACCGCGCCGGCGATGCCGCCCCCATCGCCTATATCGAACTCGTCGGCCGAGAACTCCTCGACGAGGACGACGAAGACGACGAAGAATAGGCTTGCGCGGGGGAAGCGGCAGGCGACCCCGGCAGTTTTCCTTTCCCTTCTGTGCTCCCGCCCGATGCCCTTCTAGGGACGGCATCCTGCCCTTCCATGTAGCCGGGCCCTCTCTGGAGGGGGCTTCCCTGCTGTCAGGCGCCGGGTCGGGAGGAACTGCGGGGCCACGGGGTGGCCCGGGCGCTGGCTGGCCTGTCGCCGTGGTGCTTGTCGGACCGATGCGCTTCGACCGAGCGCGAGGGCAGTATTCGCTGGTGGAGCTGGCCGTGCTGCATGCACTGGGACGCAATCGCCTCGACTACCACGCCGCCAGGCGGCCCCTGGCCGTAAAGCCCGGCCCATTCCGAGACGAAGACGAGGCGGCCCGCGAGCGGCGCGCTTTGCGAGCGGAAAAGCGGTCGCTGGCAAAGCGCGGCATCGTCACGCCGAAGTGGGGCGCCGGACTGGGGCTACGACTCAAACCGCGCCGCGTAGTCGTCCGGCCAGCCCTGACATTCGGATCGTTGCCTCTGAAGTCAGGGGCATCATCCTGCCTTCCATGTACCCAAGCCCTTCTGGGGGAGGGCATCCTGCCCTCCCTGCGCCCGCCAGGGCGCGCCTTCTTGACCGTTTCTCCCCCGGGCTCTGTGCTGGCCGCCCCTACGGGCAATCGCCAGTGACGATCCAGAGAGGATCCGCATTGCCCGGCGAGCGGTCGAGGGCGCTGATCTCAACATATCCGGCGCGGTGCAGATAGCTGCCGACCAGACGGATGCGGTCGTTCGGTGGCAGGGCGCGGAAGGCGAGGATGGCCTTGGTGGGGAAGCAGCGGTGCGATATCGCCACGGCAACCCGGCCGCTCGGGGCGATGACGCGGCGCAGATCGCTGAACACCTCCATCGGCTGCACCAGATACTGCACCGACACGGCCAGCACCGCCCGGTCGAAGCTGTCGTCGGCAAACGGAAGCGTGGGCTGCTCGTTCAGGTCGTGAACGACGCGATCGGTGAGCCGGGGGTTCGCCGCAAGTTCCTCCGCATTCATGCCCAGCCCAGCGACGCGCCCATATTCCACATCGGGCAGATGCGACACCCAGGACGACATCAGATCGAGCACCGATGACTTCGGCGGCAGGAACTCGGCATAGAAGTCGGTGAGCGCCGCAATGGTGGCGTCGTCGATATGTGTCACAAGCCGAGGCTGGCGATAGAACCGGGCATCGGCAGACTCATCCTCCCGCGCAAAGAACCGCTCCGGAAACCCCTCCATCGCCAACACACCCACTGCTCTCCGCCAAACACAGGATTGTCGCACGCATCAAATCGCTCTCGCGAAAACGCCCCCCACAACCCTCTCCGGAACTTGCACAGGCCAGATTTCCCCGTCCCACAGCCACACCGGCGGTGGTGGTGTCGCCCGCGTTCAGGGCACGGTCTTACGCTGGCGGGTCGGAGGAGACGCCGCGGGAGGCGTTGGTGGCGGCGGGCGAACGGCTGGTGTTACATTGTGCGCTGTTGCGATATTGCGAAGGTGGATGGCAATGAGCGAGGGTTCGGGGTGCTTCTCCCAGGCGACGATCGACTATCTCGTCGATCTCGAAGCGAACAACAATCGGGAGTGGTTCCAGGACAATCGGTCGCGTTACGACGAGTGCGTTCTTGCGCCGGCGTTCGGGTTCATATCGGAAATGGGGGAGCGCCTTCCCGGCATCTCGCGGCACCTGACGGCGATTCCGAAGCGGAGCGGGGGATCACTCATGCGGGTGTATCGCGACACCCGGTTCTCCCGCGACAAGACCCCCTACAAGACCAACATCGGCATTCAGTTTCGCCACGAGCAGGGCAAGGATGTACATGCGCCGGGGCTGTACTTCCACCTTGATCGCAACGAGTGCTTCCTCGGCGTCGGGATGTGGCATCCGGAGCGGGAGGCGTTGGCGGCGATCCGTCAGGCCATCGTCGATGATCCCAGGGCTTGGTGGCGGGTGCGGGATGGGCAGGCGTTTCGCGAGGTTTTCGACTTTGGCGGCAGTGCGCTGAAGCGGGCGCCACGTGGCTTTCCGGCGGATCATCCGTGCATCGAGGACCTCAAGCGGAAGGACTTCATTGGCGTGGCCAGCATGGCGCCGGCGGTGGCGGCGAGCGCGAACCTGGCCGAGGAGATGGCGGCTATGTTCGGAGCTGGGAAGGGGCTTATGCGGTTTCTGTGCGGTGCCTTGGGACTGTCGTTTTGATGCTTGGTCAGGAAGGATGTACTGCGCTGTGCGGCGCGTTGGCCGGTTGCGTGGAGCACGCCATTTGCCGGTCCCCAAAAAAGTCAAGGAGCGATGGGGTTGCAGGGCCGCCGGAGACTGGGGAGGGCCTGGCGCCTATTCCTTGAACTGCGCCACCACCCCCATGATCGATGCTTTGGCGTCGCCGAAGAGCATTCGGGTGTTGTCGCCGAAGAACAGGGGGTTGTCCACGCCGGCGAATCCGGATGCCATCGAGCGCTTGAGCACGAATACGGTGCGGGCGTGGTCCACGTTGATGATGGGCATGCCGTAGATGGGGTTGCCTTCGTCCTCGCGGGCGGCGGGATTGACCACATCGTTTGCGCCGATCACCACCGCCACGTCCACGGACTCCATGCGGCGGTTGATGTCTTCCATCTCCACGAGCTGATCGTAGGGCACGCTCGCCTCCGCCAGCAGCACGTTCATGTGCCCCGGCATTCGCCCCGCCACCGGATGGATGGCGAAGGTCACCTCGCAGCCGTTGCCTTCAAGCAGTTCGCCGAGTTCATGCACGGCGTGCTGCGCCTGCGCCACCGCCATGCCGTAGCCGGGCACGAAGGTCACCGACGCCGCCGCTTCGAGGATGAGATAGGCGTCCTCGGCGTTGATGGGCTTCACCTCGCCCTCCACCTTGGACGCCGTCGCCACCGCGCCGAAGCCGCTGAACAGCACGTTGGCCAGCGACCGGTTCATGGCCTTGCACATGATGTTGGTGAGGATGATGCCGGCCGCGCCCACCAGCGATCCCGAAACGATGAGGATGTTGTTGTTGATGGCGAAGCCGGCGGCGCAGGCGGCGAGCCCGGAGTAGCTGTTCAGCAGCGATATCACAACCGGCATGTCGGCGCCGCCGATGGGCAGCACCGCCATCACGCCGAGCAGGAGGGCGAGCCCCAGGATGACGAAGAACACCGGCGAGTCGGGTGCCGGCTCCATGACGAACAGTGCCCCTGCGGCCAGCAGCCCGACAAGGATCAGCGCGTTGACGAACCGCTGTGCGCCGAACACGACGGCGCGGCTGCCGAGCGCTGCCGACAGCTTGCCCCAGGCGAGGATGCTGCCGGACAGCGTCAGGCCGCCGATCAGAACCGACAATGCCACGGTGACGGCGGTGAAGGTCGACACGTCGGCATACAGCGCCGCCCAGCCCACCAGCAGGCTGGCCGCGCCGCCCGTGCCGTTGAAGAGCGCCACCATCTCCGGCATGGAGGTCATCGCCACCAGCCGCGCCGCCAGGGCGCCGATGACGGCGCCCACCAGCATGGCCACGGCGATCCAGTGCCATTCGAGAATGCCGCGGGAGAGCAGCGTCACCACCACCGCGATCAACATGCCGGCGGCGGAGAGGGCGTTGCCGCGTCGAGCCGTGACTGGGGAGCCCAGCATCTTGAGGCCGAAGATGAAGAGCGCCGCCGCGACGATGTAGGCGAGGTTGACCGCCACGTTGTCCATCATGGCCCCAGGCGCCTCGCTTGCGCGCCTGGCGGCGCGACTTCGGGCAAGATGCCTTCCCTCCGGAAAGAGATGGCGGGCAGGATGCCCCCCCTCCGGAAGGGAGTGGCGCCGTGCTGGGGATGTCCGGTGCGCATCGGCCTTCAGTCGCCCTTCTTCTTGAACATGCCGAGCATTCGGTCCGTCACCAGATAGCCGCCGACCACATTGATGGTGGCGAAGGTCACCGCCACGGCGCCCAGGATGGGCGCAAGGCCCGGCATCTTCGAGCCGGCGGCCAGGAGGGCGCCGACGATGGCGATGCCGGAGATGGCGTTGGCGCCGGACATGAGCGGCGTGTGCAGGGTTGCCGGCACCTTCGAGATCAGCTCGAAGCCGAGGAAGATGGCCAGCATGAGGATGAAGGCGAGATAGACCGGTGCGAGTTCCATTGCGGTTCAGCCGATGCCCAAGACGGTTTCGTTGACGATCCTGCCGGCGCGGGTGAGCACGCAGCCGCGCACGATGTCGTCTTCCGGGTCAAGCTCGAGGGCGCCGGCGTCGGCATCCCAGAACTCGTCCAGGAAGTGGACGAGGTTGGCGGAATACATCTCGCTCGCGTTGCGGGCAACCTCGGAGGGGAGGTTGCCGCGACCGATCACCTTGACGCCGCCGATGTCCACGACTTCGTTCAGCTCCGAGCCTTCGACGTTGCCGCCGGATTCCACCGCCATGTCCACCACCACGCTGCCGGGCTGCATCGCCTCCACCATGTCGCGGCTGACGATGCGCGGCGCCGGGCGACCGAACACCTGCGCTGTGGTGATGACCACATCGGACTGGGCGATGACCTTCTTCATGCCCTCGCGCTGCATGGCGAGCTGCTCGGCGGTGAGTTCCCGGGCATAGCCGTCTGCGGTTTCGCCCACGTCGCCAATGTCGATGCTGACGAAACGGGCGCCCAGGGACTGCACCTGCTCGGCCACCGTGGACCTCGTGTCGAAGGCTTCCACCCTGGCGCCGAGCCGCTTGGCGGTGGCGATGGCCTGCAGGCCGGCGACACCGGCGCCGATGACGAACACCCTTGCCGGGGCGATGGTGCCGGCCGGGGTCATCATCATCGGGAAGATCTTGGGGCAGTGGGAGGCGGCCTCGATCACCGTGACGTAGCCGGCCAGATTCGCCTGCGAGGAGAGGGCGTCCATCTTCTGTGCCCGGGTCGTGCGCGGAACCATCTCCATGGCGACGGTGATAACGCCGCGCTCGGCCAGCGACTGCACCAGCCGGCGCTCGTTGAAGGGGTCGAGAAAGCTCACATGCACGGCGCCGTCGGAGAGCAGGCCCACGTCGTCGTCGGAGGGCCTGCGCACACGCAGGACGATCCGGGAGGAGACGACGGCGGAGGCGATGTCGTGGACGACATCGGCGCCGGCGGCCTCGTATTCGGCGTCTGGCAGGCCGGAGGCGGCACCGAGCCCTGCCTCAACCATGATGTCGAAGCCGAGTCCGGCCAGCTTTTTCACGCCTTGCGGCACCAGCGCCGCGCGCAATTCACCGGGCCAGGTTTCTTTGGGCACCGCGATGCGCATGGCGAAATGAACCCGAGAAAACTGATTTGGTACGGATTTGGTAGATGGTCAAACGGAGCAGTCCGAGAGAGGTGCAAGCGTAATCGAAAGCGGGCGGCGATAACAGGGAAGCGGCGCAAAGAGGGGCGGAAAGTGGCGCGATGGAGGGCGGGACGCCCTCCCTGCGCAGAGGCATCGGGAGAGCCAGGCGAGGGCGACGCATGCGCGCCCCTGCGAGGCGCCGCCTTCGGATCGGGCCTTCGTCGAGAGCCTGTTGGCGTATGGCCTTGGGGCGTTGCGGCGCGAGCGAGGGCAGCATGCCCTCGCCCCAGGCTCCTTCGGGGGAGGGGGGGGGAGGAGGTCGCTCGTTGAAGAGCTGCGTCGTAAAATGAGGCGTTGCGAACGAGTAACGGGAGGTGATCCTTGAGCCAATCGAGTGTGCTGCGTGATGGCTGGCAGGAGGGGGATGTCGTGGTGGAGTATCGCAGCGTGGCGCGGAACTTCTCTGCCGAGAGCGAGAACCGCATCCACGATCCGGACGTGGCGCAGCGGTTCGGGTTCGAGGGTGGGCTGGTTCCGGGGGCGGCGGTGTTTGGTCACATGACGCACCCCCTCATCGAGGCGATGGGGGAGGGTTGGGCGTCAGGCCATCGGGGCGAGGTGCGCTTTCTGAAGCCGGCCTACGATGGCGACGAACTGGTCATCCGGCATGTGGTTGCTGGCGACGACCATCTGGTGCGTTGCCTTGCCCGCGCAGGGACGCTGCTGTCGGAGTTGCGCACCGGGCCGTGGGACCAGGCGCCGGCAGCGGCCCCGGACGCTGGCGCCCCGGCGGCGGCAACGGAGCGACCGGAAATCCATTGGGACAACATCCATGTGGGCGAGCCGTTCTCTGCCTTCGAGTGGCAGCCGAGCGTGGTGGAGAACGCGGAGTTCGCGGCGCAGGTGGCGAGCGATCTCGACATCTATGACAGGGGCCTGGTTCACCCCCACGGCTGGCTCAACATCGCCAACCGCGCCCTGACCCGGCGCTACCTGCTGCCGGCCTGGATGCACGTCGGCTCGGACTTCCGTCTGCACCGCCCCATCCGCGTCGGCGACAGCGTGGATGTGCGCGCCGTCCCGACCAACAAATGGCGGCGCAAAGGCCACGAGTTTCTCGACCTGAGCATTGCGTTTGTGGTGGAGGGGGCGGTTGCGATGGAGATCCGCCACACCGCGATCTTTGCCATTGCGGCGAGGGGGTGACGCTGGGAGGAGGAAGGAACCTTCCTGTCCTTCGGCGGTGGGGCCGTGCCGCGAGCTTCCCCTCTGACTCTCAGGCTGCTCCCACCCGTTCGTCGCCGATGGCGCCGCTTTGCCGAAGCGACAAAATCTGTTCGCTGGTGAGGCCGAGGTCCTCTTCGAGCACGTTGTCCGTGTGCTGGCCCAGCAGCGGCGCGGGTTCGATTTCCACGCTGCTTGCGGACATGCGGGCGGGCCAGCCGAGGAGGCGGATGTCGCCGTGTTCGGGGTGGGCGAGGTCGTGGATGAAGTCGCGCTCGATCAGGTGCGGGTCTTCGAACAGGTCGCTGGTCTCGTACACCTGGCTCGCACAAACGCCGGCTTCGGCGAGTGCCGTCATGGCTTCCGTCTTGGTCTTGGTGACGGTCCAGGCGCGGATGTATTCGGCGAGTTCGGCGCGGTTCTGCTGCCTTGCCGCGGCGCCCGCGAAGCGTTCGTCTTCGAGCAGATCCGGCTTGCCGACGGTGCGGCAGACCGCGGCCCACATGCGCGGGTTCACGGCCATGACGAACACGTAGTCGTTTGCGCCCCCCGGCGCGCAGGGATAGAGCGAGACGAAGGGGTTGCTGCCGTTGCCCACGCGCGGTGTGGGACGCTTGCCGTAGCCGGTGTGCGAGATGGCAGTTCGCATGTAGTACGTCATCGCCTCTTGCATGGCGAGTTCGATGAACTGCCCCTTGCCGGTGCGCTGCTTCTGCGCCCAGGCGGCGGTGATGGCGAGAGCGGCCTGCATCCCGGTGCCGGCGTCGCCCATGGTGGGGCCCGGCCGCATGGGCGGGCCGTCGGGATCGCCGGTGATGGAGAAGGCGCCAGCCGCCGCCTGCGCCACCATGTCCATGCACTTGTAGTGCGAGTAGGGGCCGCTGGTGCCGAAGCCCTTGATGCGCATGTAGATGATTTCGGGACTGCGCTCGCGCATCACGTCGTAGCCGATGTCGAGCTTCTCGACCACGCCGGGGCCGTAGTTCTCAATGAAGACGTCGTATTTCGGCGCCATCGACAGCAGCAGTTCCCGGCCTTCCGGCGTGCCGAGGTTGAGGGTGACGCTGCGCTTGTTGCTGTTCCAGACGATGAAGTACTCGCGGTCGATGTTGCTGCCGGCGGCGCGGCCCCGCCCCGGATCGCCGACTCCGGGCTGCTCCACCTTCACCACGTCCGCGCCGAGCCAGGCAAGGCTCTGGGTGCAGCTAGTGCCCGCCTCATACTGCGTCATGTCGAGAATCCGCATTCCGTCGAGCGCCGCCATCGATCACCGCCTGCCAGGGTTGGTGCGACAAAGCTACCACGGAAGGGCACCCTGAATGCCCGCGCCGAAGGCCGCGCAGACGTGCCACGAACCGATCGCGGTTTCTCGAGGGGGCGGTTGCGGGGCAGCGTTGTCAGTTTCGCCGCAGGCGTTCCGACACTGCGATCGGGCTTGGGTAGCGGAAGATCACCAGATACGTGGAGACCAGGAGGGTCGCCACCGTGGCGCCCTGGATGACGTGGGCGGCTTCCGCCGAGAGCAGGGCGGCGCCTGCGACGTAGGTGAGGAGCAGCGAGAATTCGCTCGCCTGCCCGAGGCGATAGCCGGCCTCGGTGGCCGCTCCGCTCGGCTCTCCCTGCCGCGCCGACGAAGATGATGAAGAACGACTCGACGATGCCGGCTTCCACGGCCCCTCGGTCTCCGGGCCGCTCAGGCGGTCGAGCGTCGGAACGGCGGCATCGGCTCGCGCGCGGACGCCTGGTAGTGGTCCGACATGCGGCCGATGCTGGCGATGGCGGCTTCGGCGTCGCGCTCGTTCGCCGTCACGAAGGCGTCGAAGCCGCAGCGGTGCATGTATTCGGCGAGGTCCGGAACCACCTCGCCGAAGGCGCGCAGCTCGCCGCCGTAGCCGTGCCGCGCGCGCAGCAGCGCGCCCATGCTGAGGCCTCGGCCGTCGGCGAAGGCGGGGACTCGACGGCGATCACGGGCGCGGCCAGGACCTCGCCCGCCACCTCCTCGATCTCCGCGTCGCTGCGCAGCCAGACGCCGGCGCCTTCCGGGTTCTCGCGCCAGGCGTCGAGGGGCGCGATGAGGCCGGGCCCTCGTCCACCAGTCGCCAGTCGTCCTCGGCGATCTCGAGGTCCCTAACCAGCGTCGGCATAGACCCGCTCCCGGAACGGCTCGATGCCGATGCGGCGACAGCAGTGGAGGAACTCCTCGCCTTCGAACCGCTTTTGCAGATACACGTCGAGGATCTTCCCGATCACGTCCGGCACGTCGGCGCGGGAGAACGAGGGCCCGACAATCTGCCCAAGCGACGCGTCGAGGGCCTGGCTGCCGCCGAGGGAGACCTGGTAGAACTCCGCGCCGCGCTTGTCCACGCCGAGGATGCCGATGTGGCCGACGTGGTGGTGGCCGCAGGCGTTCATGCAGCCGGAGATGTTGAGGTCCAGCGGGCCCAGGTCGTGCAGGCGGTCGTAGTCGTCGAAGCGGCTCTGGATGGCCTCCGCCACCGGAATCGACTTGGCGTTGGCGAGCGAGCAGTAGTCGCCGCCCGGGCAGCAGACGACGTTGGTGAGAAGCCCCACATTGGCCTGCGCCAGTCCCTGCTGCTCGGCCAGCCGGAACAGCGCCGCAAGATGGCGCTGCGGCACGTCCGGCAGGACGAGGTTCTGCTCGTGCGAGATGCGCACCTCGCCAAAGCCGAAGCGTTCGCTCCAGTCCGCCACCGCGTCCATCTGGATGTCGGTGACATCGCCTGGCGGCACCCCGGTGGGCTTGGTCGAAAGGGTGACGATGGCGTAGCCGGGGCGCTTGTGGGGCGCCACGTTGCTGCGCAGCCAGACGTCGAACGCCGGGTTCGCGAGTCGCTCGGCAGCGAGCAGGTCGGTTTCGTCTTCCAGGCTGGCATAGGGGTGCGGTTGGAAGCAGGCCTTGATGCGGTCGAGTTCAGCCACCGGCAAGGTGCTCGGGCTGTCCTTGACCCGCTCCCACTCCGCGTCCACCTTTTCGCTAAAGCCCTCCGGCGTCATGGCACGGACGAGAATCTTGATGCGCGCCTTGTACTTGTTGTCGCGCCGGCCATGGCGGTTGTACACCCGCAGGATGGCTTCGAGATAGGTGAGCAGATGGCGTTCGGGCAGGCCGTCGCGGATGCGGGCGTCGATGGCGGGCGTGCGCCCAAGGCCCCCGCCGACAAGGAAGTCGAACAACGGTTCGCCGTCCTTGCCGGGGCGGATGTGAATGCCGATGTCATGCACGTGGGTTGCCGCCCGGTCGGACTCGGCGCCGCTGACGGCGATCTTGAACTTGCGCGGCAGCCAGTCGAACTCCGGGTGGAACGTGGACCATTGCCGCATCGCCTCGCACCACGGGCGCGGGTCGATCGGCTCGTCGTCGGCGACGCCGGCGAACTGGTCGGTGGTGATGTTGCGAATGCAGCTTCCGCTGGTCTGGATGGCGTGCATCTGCACCTTGGCGAGATCCGCCAGAATGTCCGGCACATCGATGAGTTCGGGCCAGTTGATCTGCACGTTCTGCCGCGTGGAAAGGTGGCCGTAGCCCTTGTCGTAGTCGCGACAGATGCGGGCGAGGGCCTTGAGTTGCGTGGCGCTCAGGATGCCGTAGGGCACGGCGATCCGCAGCATCGGCGCAAGGCGCTGGATGTACAGGCCGTTGCGCAGCCGCAGTTGCTGGAACTGATCGTCCGTCAGTTCGCCGGCGAGATAGCGTTCCGTCTGCGAACGGAACTGCTCCACCCGCTCGTCGATGAACCGCTGGTCGAAGTTGCTGTACTGGTACATGCGCTCCTTGCCGGGAACGTTGGGAAGCCCCGAAGTATTGCCGAATCCCCGTCGAGCGGAAGGGGCCGCGCGCTGTGGCAGTTCTCACTTTGGCTTGTGCAGTGTCTGGCGCCGTCCTCCAGGGGGAGGGTGTCCCGCCCTCCATCGCGCCGCAAGGCGCCGCGCCCGCAAGGGCGCGCAGGGCACATCGCGGCAGGCGCAGGGAGGACGCGCCTGACGGCGCGCATGGCGGGCAGGACGCCCTTCCTCCCTATGGGACTGCGCAACGCCACGACCCCGGCCCGGGGTCAAGGTCGGGACATCTCCTGCCCCGTCCTGGCCGGAATGTCCAGCATCGGACTCAACCTGTTCTTTCCGCCAGCGTTCCCGCGCAGCACAAGTTCGCCCTGGCCGATTGCCCTGGGGCTATTGCTTCCATGCGGCGGCGTTTGCGCTTGCATCGGGCGTGCTGCATCCGACAGACTTCCGGTTTGCATTCGAAGGCCAGCAGTTGCACAGCGACTGCCAACGCGCCCGTCAAGGCGCGCCAGGGAGGGAGCGATGTTCTACGAACTCAGGCGATACAAGGTGCTTGACGGCAAGATGGATGAGTGGGTGGCGTACATGGAGGACGTCATCATTCCCTTCCAGGTGGGCAAGGGCATGGTCATCACCGGCAGCTTTCGCGGCGAAGAGGACGACACGACCTATGTCTGGATGCGCCGCTTCGCCTCGGAGGCGGAGCGCGAGGAGCTGTACGCGAAGGTGTATGAGAGCGAGAGGTGGGAGAAGGAGATCGCGCCTCGGGTGGGGGAGATGTTGGACCGATCTGGCATTGACGTGACGCGGATTGTGCCTACGCCTCGGTCGGTGGCGCACTGAAGGGGTGGGGGGCGTAGAAAGGGCTGCGGCCCCCTCCGAGAGACCTTGGCGGTCGCGCCGGCAGGGCGCGACCTCGACCTCCCTCCAAGGGGGGAGTGATGTGCGTAGCGTTGGGCCCTCCTGTCATGCCCCCCTTGGGGGGAGCCGAAGAAGCCTCCTGGCTTCTTCGGTGGAGGATGTGCCGCGCCGGTTCTTGTGGCGCTAGCAGCCTGTCGGACTTCGGACGGCGCAAGCGGTAGTGTCTCACTTTGAATTTGCCTGACGTGGCGCATGGCCGTTCGCAACTGGCGACTGCGTCGATTTGCCTGCCGGGACCACTCTCCATAAGGGGATAGGGAGGGAGGGCGTCCCGCCCTCCCCCCGGGGACGGTGCCAGACACTGCACAAGCCAAAGTGAGACACTACCGCGCAAGCTGGCCGAATGTCGACAGGGTGACAGGACGGCCTGGGCTGGGGCAGGAAGCGTTGCCGAAAGGCAACGGTTCTTGTGGCGCTAGGTTCCCGTGTACATAGGCTTGCGGCGTTCGCGGAAGGCGGCGATCGATTCCTTGTGGTCGTTGACTGCCTTGTTGCCGAAGGTGAGGCTGGTGTATTCGAAGCGCAGGGCGTCTTCGAGGTCGCATTCGACGTTGTGCTGCAGCACGCGCTTGGACATGCGCAGTGCCAGCGGCGGCCAGGCGGCCATCTGCTCGGCGACTTCGACGGCGGTTTCGAGCAGGACGTCGGCGTCCACCAGGCGGTCCAGCAGTCCGATCCGATGCGCCTCTTGCGCATCCACCATGCGGCTGGTGTAGATGAGGTCGGCGGCGCGGGAATAGCCGACGATGCGCGGCAGGAAGAAGCTCATGCCGGAGTCTGGCGACAGGTTGCGTTCGATGAAGACGGTCTTGAAGCGGCTGAGTTCGCTCCCCACCCGCAGGTCGCAAGCGAGCGCCAGGCTCATGCCGGCGCCGGCGGCGACGCCGTTCACCGCCGCGACCACGGGCTTGTTGAGTCGATAGACCGACAGCGCCTGACGGCCCACCCAGCCGAGATCGTCGAGCAGGTCGTTCTGGGTTGGCGGAGGCGACTTCGGCGCTGGCGTGGTGAGGTCAGCGCCGGAGCAGAAGCCGCGCCCGGCGCCGGTGACGATCACGGCGCGAACGGCGTCGTCGGACTGGACGCTGGCGAAGGTGTCGAGCATCGCCTCGCGCAGATCGGCGGATAGCGCGTTCAGCTTCTCCGGGCGGCTCAAGGTGACGATGGCGGTGCTGCCGGTCTTCTCCAGTTCGATCACGGGCTGCGTCATGTGGGTCTGTTCCTCGCTGGTTGGGGGGCGGTCGGCGCATTGGTCGCGGCCGGCTCTGGCGAAGGGTATGCTTTTGCGGAGTCTCGAAACAAGCGGCGGGAGGAGCAGCGTGAAGGTCGTTCCAATGAAAGGAGGGTGTGGCGCCGAGGTGCAGGGCGCTGATCTCAATGGTCTCAGCGATGCGGACGTGGCGGCCATCAAGGCGGCGCAGGCGGATCGCGGCGTGGTCTTCTTCCGCGATCAGGAGATGACGCCGGCGCAGCAGCTCGAGGCGGCGCGGCGGTTTGGCGATGTCAACGTCAATCGCTTCTTCACGCCGGTGCCGGAGCAGCCGGAAGTGGCGCTGGTGCTGAAGGAACCGCGCCATGCCACCAACGTCGGCGGCGGCTGGCACACCGATCATTCCTACGACGACATCCCGGCCCTGGGCTCGATGCTGCACGCCAAGGAGGTGCCGAGTTCGGGCGGCGACACGCTGTTCGCCAACATGTACCTTGTCGCCGATGCGCTGTCGGCGGGTCTGCGCAAGACGCTGTCCGGGATGCGAGCGGTGCATTCGAGCCGCCACGTGTTCGGGCCCCAGGGCTTTCATGCCCGCATGGAGGACGACCGCTATCGTAATAGGGAGCTTGCGACCCAGGACGCCGTGCATCCGGTGATCGCCCGCCATCCGGTGTCAGGGCGAGCGGTGCTCTACGTCAATCCTGGCTTCACGATTCGCTTCGATGGCTGGACGGTGGAAGAATCGCGGCCGCTGCTCGCCTATCTCTACGAGGTGGCGCAGCGCCCGGAGCACACCTGCCGCTTCGAGTGGAAGGTCGGCAGCGTCGCCTTCTGGGACAACCGCGCAACCTGGCACTGCGCCCTCAACGACTACCCCGGCGAGCGCCGCCTGATGCATCGCGTGACGATCGAGGGCGAGCCACTGCCGGCGTACTCGGCGTGACTTCAGCCGCCCTCGTCGGGCGCGTCGAACACCTCGGCAACATCCACGGCGAAGCCCTGCAGGAGCGGCGAGGCAGCGCTTTCGCCACGCTTGCACGATGCGTGCTCGACGTAGGCATCCCCCATCAGCACGAGCACCGTGACGGTTTCATTTCGCGGATCGACGATCCAGTATTCGGGAATGCCTGCCTCGGCGTAGTCGGTGCGCTTCTCCACCAGATCGCGGGTTGGATCGTCGGGGCTGACGACCTCAAGCGCCAGATCCGCGCCGAGCCAGTAGCGATCCTGGCATCGGGAATCCGCGCGATCAATCAGAACGAGCATGTCTGGCTCGCGGAACTTGCCCTCCCGAACCCGCATCCTTAGTCCCGCAAACATCGCAACACCGCCCCGAGGCTTGAGCCAGGCGCGGAACGCGGCGTGCAGGAACGACAGCACTGCCTGATGGGTGTACGTCGGCAAGGGCAACTCCTCGATCCGACCGTCGGTGAACTCGACCATGCGACGACCGTGATCGGTCAGCCAGAGGTATTGCTCGTCGCTCCAGCACCCCTGAGGGGGCAGGATTTCGCACACGAGCACATCGAGTGCAGCCTGCGACGTGGTGGCGCTCGCGCTGTCGATGCAGCGCTCGGGGCTGGGGTCGGTCGAGGCAGCGGTCGCCATGCGGTCAAGCGCCGCTGCCGGCCAGCTCATGCACCACCATCCAGTTGATGCCGAAGCGGTCGCTGCACATGCCGAAGTAGGCGCCCCAGAAGGTCACGTCCATGGGCATGGTCACGGCGCCGCCTTCGGAGAGCCGCGCCAGCAGATTGTCGGCTTGTTCGCGGCTCTCGGCATCGACGGAGAGGGAGAAGTTGTTGCCCACGGCCAGCGGCGGCGCTTCCGGCGTGTTGTCGCTGCCCATGAGCACGCTCTTGCCGATGGGCAGCGACACATGCATCACGGCGTCCTCGAGCTCCTCCGGCACGCCCATGTCGTCCGGGCCTTCGCCGAAGGTGGAGAGCATGTCGAACTCGCCGCCGAAGACCTCGCGGTAGAACTCGAACGCTTCGCGGCAGTTGCCGTCGAAGGTGAGGTAGGTGCTGACGGTCATGCGGCTGCTCCTGAATTTGGGTGGGTGTTGGGCGTATTCTATGCGTCTCGAAGTCAGGAGGGCGGGCGATGGAAGAGCAACGAGGGTTTGGCGGGCAGCCAGCGCACCAGGAGTCGCTCGACATGCTGCGCGTTGGCGGGCTTGGGTTCGCGGTGGAATACCGCCACGTGGGCGAGGAGCAGGGGCCGTCGGTGCATGTCTTCGGCGAGGTGGAAGGCGTGGAGGAGGAGATTCTGCGCTTCGACTGCTTCGACCGCACGCCGCATTACCACTACGGCTTCTCCTACATCTCGGAGCCGCAGACGCTGATTGACACGGCTGCCGTGGGCGACCCGCTCGAATGGGTGTGCGAGCGCATCGGCACGCGCCTGCCGGCATTGCTCGAACGGGCAAAGGCGGGCCACCTTGCGTCCGCGTGCGACCCGGATGCCCTGCAATCCGTAGCGGCGGAGCTTCTGGCGCGCGGCAAAGCCCTCGCAGCCTGACAGGAAGGACGACGCCGACCTGTATCCCCCCTTGAGAGGGAGTCGAGAAAGGGCGTCCTCGCCCTTTCTCGATTGGCGGGTGGAGTGCGGTAACGATGCCGTGACCGAGATGGACGCGAAGCCAAGCGAATCGCGAACTGCGATCTTCGCGAGCATCGAACGCGTAGCAGGCCTTCTCGACCGCACCGCCGCCCGCTCGGAACGCGAGCGCACGCTTTGCCGCGAGGCGCTCGATGCCCTGCACGACGCGGGCCTTTTCGCATGTGGGTGCCACGGGAAGCTGGCGGCCTCGCTGCCGACCTCGTAACCCAGGTGGACGCGCTCATCGAGCTGGCCCGCGCCGACATGTCCGCCGCCTGGACACTGATGATCGGCAACACGGTGACCGGGACGATGGCCGCCTGCCTGCCCGATGCCGGTTTCGCGGAGGTCTTCGGCGGGCCGCGAATGCCCGTCGCTGCTGGCGCCCTGCGAGCCACCGGCAAGGCGACGCCCACCGAGGCTGGCGGCTATCGCGTCACCGGCACCTGGGGATTCGGCAGCGGCATTCACCATGCCGAATGGATCGTTGCCAACTGCCGCGTCGATGGCGGGGAATCCGGCACGACGGCGCCTGTCTCCCTTGCCATCCCGATCGCCGACGTTGCGATTGCGGACGATTGGCGCGCGTCCGGAATGCGCGGCAGCGGCAGCAGCAGCTATTCAGTGCGCGAAGTGGACGTGCCGGCTCGCCGCCTTCTCGGCGAGCACCGGCGGGGCGATCCTTTGGCCGCAGCACCGGGCCCGCGACTGCCGTTCGAACACGCATCGGTGTCCTTGGGCGGCGCCCGACGCGCCCTCGACGAAGTGACGATGCTCGCGGCCACCAGACGTCGCGTGGGCTCGAACTCGCCGCTCGCAGACGACGCATCGTTCCGTCGCGACCTCGGCCGCCTGGAAGCCGAGTGGTCGTCGCTGACGGCTGGCGTTCGCGCAGAGGCTCTCCAACTCCAGTTCCAAGCGACCGCCGAACCCGACGTCACAACCCAGGCCGCCACCCACCTGCGAGCCGTCTGCGCCTTGGCTACCGAACAAAGCCTGGCCATCGCCAGCCGCGCAATCCGCCACGCCGGCGCCGCCGCCGGCATGGAAGGCCAACCCTTGGAACGAATCCACCGCGACCTCACCATAGCCACCCAACACACCATGATCTCCGACACCGCCTACGAGGCCTTGGGCACGCATTGGACGCCGCCTGCCTGCACTTGGGCATTGGAATGACGGCTAACCACCGGGCGAGGCAGGAGGCGGCGCACAGCCTGCACCGAGAGCATGGCATGGACGATGTGTCCGAGTTGCTGGGCGACTTGAACGAGACACGCAAGAGCGAGTCATACGGGGATGCGGTCGCGCCGGAGTTGGATGCAGAGGAGACGGTGAGCCGCATTGGGGCCTATGTGGAGGCTGTAGAGGCGCTCGTCGGAGGCCAATGATGTCGGCAGTCGAAACGTCCGAACGTTGCATCTACCGGTGGCCGAGTGCGAGGGCGCGCAAATGGGTCATTGGCTTCCTCGTTCGAGCCCGACATGACTCAAACGTCCTTGCTGCCGTGGCCATCGGTTCGGCTGTCCGGATGGGAGTGGCGTCCGACGATCTCGACATCATCGTCATCTGTGTTGATGCCGGGGCGTTCCAGGAGCGAGCGCCCATCGAGGTTGATCTTCGCGCCTTCAACGCTGCGGACATCGATGCCAAAGTGAGCGAAGGGCACGATCTGCTCGCGTGGTCTATCGTGTTTGGCCGAGCGATGTACGATCGCGACGGCACATGGCGAGATTTGGTGAATCGTTGGCAGACGCGAGTTCCGCTCCCAGATCCCGCAGTGGCAAGAACGAGGGCCGAAGCCGTGCATAAGCGCATGGACGAGATGCGGGAGATGGGAGACGCCGAAGCGGCCATCGAATTGGAGCTCACATACCGAACCCATTGCGCCCGTGCCGTGCTCGCCGAGGCAGGCGTGTACCCAGCGTCCCGTCCGGAACTCCCAGCCCAGCTTCGCTCGGTGGACGCCGAGCGGTTGGCAGACCAGGTCGCCGCAGCACTGACGGCGAGAGAGCGGCTCCGCTCCGAACTGATTTCGGCTTGAAGGCGGGTTGGTATCGCGGGGCAAGAGGAGTATCCCGTCGGGGGTCGGGACGGCGAGCCCGGAGTTGTCGGCGCGAACCTCGTCACCAGTGCCCGGGGGTTTGGGGCCGCTCGCCTATAGTCGCGAGACCTTGGCCGACTGACCGGCGATGGCAGGCCATTACCCCATGGTGGGTGGGGTCGCGGAGTTGCCCGTCAGGGCCCCGTCAGGCTCGTGACGAAGCTGATGATGGGGGTGGGGTAGATGCCCAAGGCTAGGATAGCTATGCCCAGGATTGCCGTGACCGTCGCGGTAAGGCGGGGGATGGTTGCGTCTGGGCCGCCGGCCGGGGGAGCTGGCTCTTCGATGCCTTCGTCTACGGGTTCTTCGCCGGGCTTGCGGATCATGGTGAAGATGATGCGCAGGTAATAGTAGATGCCGATGGCGCTGCCGATGACGAGGGCCCATACCAATACCCACAGGGTGCCTTCGGCGCCGGCGGCGAAGACGTAGAACTTGGCGATGAATCCCACGGTAAGGGGGATTCCTGCCAGGGAGAGTGCGGCGGCGGTCAGGACGGCGGCCAGCACGGGGCGACGCCAGAACAGCCCTTCGTAGGCGGTGAGGTCGTCGGCTTCCTGGCCTTCCGAGGAGAGTGCGGTCATCACGCCGAAGGCGGCCAGGGTCATCACGAAGTAGCCGGTGAGATAGACGAGCGTCGTCTCCACGCCAAGGGCTGCATTGCCGCCGACGCCGGCTGCCGCGATCAGGGCGATCAGGAGGTAGCCGATGTGGGCGATGGAGGAGTAGGCGAGGATGCGCTTGACGCTCTCCTGCAAGAGCGCCAGGACGTTGCCTGCCACCATCGACAGCACTGCCACCGCGCCGAGGCCGAAGGCAATGGCGTCGCTGGCGAGGATGTTGGCGTCGGCGGCGTAGCGCAGGAAGGCGGCGAACACCGCGCCCTTGGAGACGGTGGCGAGAAAGGCGGTTACCGGTGCGGGCGCACCCTGATAGACATCCGGCGTCCACATGTGGAACGGCGCCAGCGAGAGCTTGAAGAGAATGCCGACGAGCAGCATGGCGACGCCGATGTCGGCGATTGTGGCGTCCTTGGCGCCGAGGCCCGCCATCGGCTCGAAGGCGAGGGAGCCGGATGCCATGTAGATGACTGCCATGCCGAACAGCATGGTGCTGCTGGCGGCGCCCGACAGCACGAGGTACTTGGCGGCGGCCTCGAGGGGCTTTCGGCCTTCGCGGGGGTAGGCGATCATGGCGTAGAGGGAGATCGACAGCACCTCGATGCCGAGCAGGAAGGAGACGAAGTGGCTGGCCGCTGCCGTCACCACGGCGCCGAGCACGGCGGTGGTGAGGAGGATGTAGTACTCGTCTGGCCACGGGCTCAGCCGGGCGACGTATGGCCCCGACATGAGCGTGGTGACGATTCCCGCGCCGGCGAAGAGCGCCATGAAGAAGATCGCGTAGCCGTCCACGCGCATGAGCCCAGCCATCATCTCTGGCGAAGGCTCTGGCGCACCGCCGAGCACGGCGGGAACGTTCACCACCAGCAGGAAGCCGAGCGCCGCCAGCGTGAAGCCGAAGGCGACGTTGCGGTCCCGCAGCGCGCCCACCGCCACCAGCATCGCGACGATGAAGACGGCGAGGCTGGCGTAGGGCGCCAGGGGATGTGCCAGCAGAGCCATCATCGATGCAGGCCCGCCTCGGTGATCGTGGCCTCGGCAAGCGGAATGTCAGGCAGCGTGGCCATCGGCGCGAGCATGGCGTCGATGAATGGCGCAGCCATGTCGAGCACCGGCTGCGGATAGACGCCCACCCAGATGAGACCGATCATCATCAGCACCATCACGCTCATTTCCCGGCCGCCGAAATCGCGCATGGTTGCCACGTCGGGATTCGGCTCGCCCTGAAACGAACGCTGCATCAGCGACAGGCCATAGACCGCCGCCACGACGATGCCCACCGCCGCCGCCACGGTGAGAGGCACGTTCTTCTGGAACGCGCCGAGCAGCGCCAGGAACTCGCCGATGAAGTTGCCGAGCCCCGGCATCCCCACGGACGCCACCACGAAGAACAGCGTCATCACGCCCATGCGCGGCGCTCGCACCCACAGGCCGCCCATCTTCGACATCTCGCGGGTGTGCAGGCGATGCTGCAGGGCGCCCGCCATCATGAAGAGGGCCGCGGTGGAGAAGCCGTGGGCGATCATGGTGACGATGGCGCCCTGCATTCCCCACTCGTTGAAGGCATAGACGCCGAGCAGGATGAAGCCCATGTGGGCGATGGAGCTATAGGCCACCAGCCGCTTGAAGTCGGACTGGCTGTAGGCCATCAACCCGCCGTAAAGCACGCTGGCGGCGCCAAGCACCATCGCTGGCGTCGCGAACGCCTCCGAGGCTTCCGGGAAGAGCGGCACGGCGAAGCGGATGAGGCCATAGGCGCCGGTCTTCAGCAGGATGCCGGCGAGGATGACGCTGCCGGCCGTGGGCGCCTGGGTGTGGGCGTCCGGCAGCCAGGTATGCACGGGCACCGCCGGCAGCTTGGTGGCGAAGGCGGCAAAGAAGCCGAGCATCAGCCAGAAGCCGATGCGCGAATCGATCTCGGCGTCGAGCAGGCGGTGGTAGGCGAAGGTGATCTCGCCGCTCGCCGAATGATGCGCCCAGACCAGGGCCAGGATGGCGAACAGCATCAGCAGGCCGCTCACCTGGGTGAAGAGGAAGAACTTCATCGCCGCATGGGCGCGGGCCTCGTGCCCCCAGATGGCGATGAGGAAGTACATGGGAATCAGCATCACTTCCCAGAAGAAGAAGAACAGGAACAGGTCCATCGCCGTGAACACGCCGACGACGCCGGCCATCACCCAGAGGATGTTGAACTGGAAGAACCCGCTGCGCTCCTCGATCTCGTCCCAGGACGACACCACGGCGATGATGCCGAGGAACATGGTGAGCGCCACCATCATCATCGACAGGCCGTCCATGGACAGCGTCACGTTGATGCCGAAGCGGGGAATCCACTCGATGAACTGAACGGCGTAGAGGCCGCGGGGGTCCGCCCCCATGAGCCACTCGGCGGCGGCCCAGACGAGGCCGACGATGAAGGCGAGAAGGCTCACGTAGCGCGGGGCGTTGGCATGAAAGCGCTCCGATGCCCAGGCCACCACCCCGGCGGCGAGCATGGCGAGGATGATGGCGAGCAGGCTCATCCGATCACCCCGAGCACGATCAGGAGGAAGAGGGCCAGGCCAAACGCCATGTTGGCGGCATACCAGCGCAGGCGTCCGCTTTGGGTGAGGGAGCCGACGTGGTGGGCGCCGCGGGTGATGGCGACGGTGATGCGGTAGATCCAGTCCACGATGTCGCCCTTGTTGATGCGGGCCACCCACGTCACGGGCTTGACGACGATGTTGTCGTAGAGCCAGTCGAAGCCCCAGCCGCTGAAGAAGAAGCGCTTGAGCGCGCCGCCGGCGGCGGAATCCGCGAGGGCCTCCACGTCAATGACGCGCCAGCCGAAGGCCAGCAGCCCGACGCCGACGCCGAGGAGAGGCACGACCATCGTTGCGATGGCGATGCCGAAGGCGTGCGGGAACTCGCCGAGCCCACCGTCCGGCAGCACGCCCGACACCACGCCGAAGCCGAACCAGCCGCCGAGCAGGGACAGGGCGCAGAGCGCCAGCAACGGCCCCCACATGTTGATGCGCGACTCGTCGTGCGCCTCGGTGCGCTGCTCGCCGAAGAAGACGATGATCATCATGCGCGTGGTGTAGAGCGCCGTCATGAAGGCGGCAATGGCGGCGCCGCCCCAGAACAGCAGGCCGTGGTTCGCGTGCTCGAACGCCGTCAACATGATGACATCCTTGCTGAAGAAGCCGGACGTGAATGGCAGCGCTGCAAGACAGATCGAGCCGATCAACATGCTGGCGAACGGAATCGGCAGCTTCCGCCAGAGTCCGCCCATCTTGAAGATGTCCTGCTCGTGGTGCAGAGCCAGGATCACCGAGCCGGCCGAGAGGAACAGCAGCGCCTTGAAGAAAGCGTGGGTCATCAGGTGGAAGATGGCCGCCGACCAGGCGCCGACGCCCAGGGCGAAGAACATGTAGCCGATCTGGCTCATGGTGGAGAACGCCAGCACACGCTTGATGTCGGTCTGCACAAGCGCGGTGAAGGAGGCGATGAAGAGCGTCACCAGGCCAACGACGGCGACGGCCAGCTGCGCCTCCGGCGAGATGAGGAAGATGTCGTGCATCCGGGCGATGAGATAGACGCCGGCGGTCACCATCGTCGCGGCGTGGATGAGCGCCGACACCGGCGTCGGGCCGGCCATGGCGTCCGGCAGCCAGGTTTGCAGGGGCACCTGGGCGGATTTGCCCACCGCGCCGCCGAGCAGCAACATGCCGATGATGAAGGCCATCGTCGTGTCGCCGCCGCCCCACTCGGAGTTGGCGAGGGTGAGCGATTCCTGAATCTCGATGGTGCCGAGCTCGCGGAACATCAGGAACAGCCCCAGCGCCATGAAGGTGTCGCCGACGCGGGTGACCACGAATGCCTTGCGGGCGGCGTAGCCGTTGGCGGGGTCGCGGTGATGGAAGCCGATCAGGAGATAGCTGCAAAGCCCCACGCCCTCCCAGCCGAGGAACAGGACGAGCAGGTTGTCGCCCAGCACCAGCATCAGCATGGCGAAGACAAAGAGGTTCATGTAGGCGAAGAAGCGGGCGAAGCCCCTGGGCTCCTCGTGGTCGTTCCACATGTAGCCGGTGGCATAGACGTGGATGAGGAAGCCGACGCCGGTGATGACGCTGGTCATGGCGAGGCTCAGGCCGTCGAGATAGAGGCGGATGGCCGGGTCGAAGCCGGCGACGCTCATCCAGGTCCAGAGGAGTTGCCAGGTGGGCTGGGCGCCGGCTTCGTAGTAGTCCATGCCCACCAGCAGGGCCGCCGCCGCCGAGACGCCTACCGAGCCGGCGCCCACCATCGCGGCCACGGCCTTCGGCAGCCAGTCGTGCAGCATGAACAGGATCAGGAAGCCCGCCAGCGGCGCCGCCGGAACCAGCCACAGCAAGTCCATCCCGCTCACGGGTTCTTCCTTCCCCGACGCGCCTTGCGGCGCGGCGCCGTCCTCGGCTTCTTCGCAAGGGGGTGGATCGAGGGCGTGGACTCGATCAAGGAACCCCTGACGGCGAGCTGCGGCACAGAAGCGGTCATCCGTACATCTCGTCGGCGTTGTCCACGTCCAGGGACTCGAAGCGGCGGGCGAGCTGCACGACGATGCCGAGCGCTACCGCCACCTCGGCGGCGGCGAGGGCCAGGATGAACATGAACATGATCTGGCCGTCGGGCTCTGCCCAGCGGGCGCCGGCGGCGATGAAGGCGAGGCCGGCGGCGTTCATCATCACTTCCAGCGACATGAGCAGGAACATGACATTGCGGCGCACCAGCACGCCGACCAAGCCGAGCAGGAACAAGAGCCCTGCCAGCGCCAGCACATGCTCGATGGGGACCGCGACGGGCATCAGGCGCTGCCTTCCGCGCTGCCTTCCTGGGCTGCCTGCTCGTCTTCCGGGAAGTCGTCGGCGCCGCGGCGTTCCTCCAGATAGCGCCGGCCGAGGTGCCAGGCGCCCACCAGGGCGGCCAGCAGCAGGAAGCCAGCCAGTTCCACGGCTATGAGATAGGGGCCGAACAGCGATATGCCGACGGCGCGGGGCGCCACCATCTCGCCGGAGGTACTGGCATCGGCGCCCCAGAACGCGAACACAAACGACACCAGCAGCACCGCCGCCAGCACGGCGGGGCCGATCCACATGCCGGGCCGCAGCCAGCCGCGCTCCCGCTCCACCGAGGTGCGGCCGAGATTCAGCGTCATCACCACGAACAGGAACAGCACGACGATGGCGCCGGCATAGACCACCACCTCCAGTGCCGCCGCGAAGGGTGCGCCGAGCAGGAAGAAGACGACCGCCACCGCCAGCAGCGACACCACGAGATAGATGAGCGCGTGGGAGGCGTTGACATGCGTCACCACGCGGAACGTGGCAAGCACGGCAACCAGCGAAGCGATGTAGAAGATCGCGCTTTCCATGAACTTGCATCCGCCCTAGGGCAGCAGGCTCCTCACGTCGGTGGGCGGCGCCTCCCGCTGCGCGTCGCCCTTGTCCTTGCCCTCGATGGCCTTGCCGGCAACGTTCCAGAAGCTGTAGTCGGGATACTTGCCGGCGCCGGAAATGAGCAGGTGTTCCTTCTCATAGACCATGTTGTTGCGGTCGTATTCGCATAGCTCGAAGTCGGGCGTGAGCTGGATGGCATAGGTGGGGCAGGCTTCCTCGCACATGCCGCACATGATGCAGCGGGAGAAGTTGATGCGGAAGAACTCGGGATACCAGCGCCCGTCTTCCTCGCGCTCGGTCTTCTGCAAGGCGATGCAGTCCACCGGGCAGGCCACGGCGCACAGGTTGCAAGCGACGCAGCGCTCCTCGCCGTCGGGGTCGCGGGTGAGGACGATGCGGCCCCGGTAGCGCGGCGCCTGATACGGCATCTCCTCGGGATACTGCACCGTCTCGTTGCGCATGAAGGTGTGCTGGACGATGGTCCAGAGGGTGCGTATCTGGCTCAGCATGGCGTGCGCCCCCGTGGCCGAATGTGGTCTGTCGCCGCCATCCGAGCTCCTCCGAGCATCACAGCGACAGCGCGCCGGTGACCAGGAGATTCACGAGCGACAGCGGCAGCAGCAGCTTCCAGCCATAGCCCATGAGCTGGTCGTAGCGCGGGCGCGGAATGGCGGCCCGCAGCAGGATGAAGAAGTTGACGAAGAAGAACACCTTGGCGGCGAACCAGAACACCGGTGGCAGGAAGTCGAGGAAGCCCAGGAACGCCGGCGCCTTCCAGCCGCCGAAGAAGAGCAGCGCAATCATGCAGGAGGTGACGATCAGCGCCACGTACTCCGCCGCCATGATGAGGCCGAACTTCATGCCGGAGTATTCGGTGTGGAAGCCGGCGGTGAGCTCGTGCTCCGCCTCCGGCAGGTCGAACGGCAGGCGATGGGATTCGGCCAGCCCGGCGATCATGAAGATGAAGAAGCCGACGAGCTGGGGAATCACGAACCAGAGACCCTCCTGGGCCTCGACGATGTCCACGAGGCTGAACGAGCCAGCGTGGATCACCACCCCCATGATGGACAGCCCCATGAAGACCTCGTAGGTCACCATCTGCGCCGCCGCCCGCAGCGAGCCGAGCAGCGCGTACTTGTTGTTGCTGGCGAAACCGGCCAGGAGCACGCCATAGACCGCCAGCGACGACATGGCGAGGAACCAGAGCAGGGCGATGTTGACGTCGACGATCCACCAGTCCGGCGCGAACGGGATCACGGCCAGCGCCATCAACATGGCGCCCGCCACCACCGCCGGCGCCAGCACGAAGAGGGTGCGGTCGCCGAACGGGGGCACCCAGTCGTCCTTGGTGAGGAGCTTGATGGCGTCGGCCACCGCTTGCAGGACGCCGAACCAGCCGACCCGGTTGGGCCCCAGCCGATCCTGCCACCAGCCGAGCAGGCGCCGCTCCCACCAGACGAGGAACAGCGCGCCCACCAGCGTGCCGACCGCCACGGGCAGGATGAGCAGGTAGCTCCAGTTGATGTCGAATCCGAAGATGATGGTCGTCTCTCTCGTGCTGCGCGCCCTAGCCCCGCGCGATCACGTCGGCGTTGGCGGCTGGCGGCGGCGTGTAGTCCGGGTCGCGCTCGATGCTGGCGGATGCGCCCATGAGCGGCGGCGTGTCCGGCAGCCCTTGCGCCAGCGCCACCACGCCTTCCGGCATGTCGGCGTCGATGCGTGCCGCCGCGCTGGCGCTCCATCCCTGCACCCGCACGCCGTCGCCGGTGGCGATGCCGAGCCGCTTGGCGTCGGCGGGATTCAGCAGCGCATGCGCCGTTGGCATCCGCTCCTGGATGGGAGGGGATGCTGCGGAAAGTTCGTCGCCGCCGAAAACATGGGTGATGCGAGCGGTCACGAGGGCGTCGTTGGCGGGGGCCTTGGCGGGCGGCTCGCGAAAGCGTTGCGCCAGGCCGTCCGCAGAGTCGTTGGTCTCGAACAGGCGCACGCCCGGATCGCCACCGGCCAACGCGCCGTTCACCTCCTGCTGGAACTTGAACACCGACTGGTTGGAGTTCCAGCCCGGCGTCCAGACATAGGGCACCGTGGCGCCGTCCTGCTGGCCCAGGTTCTGGCCTTCCATGGACCACGAGAACGGCGTCTCTTCGTCCACTGCGGTCTTGGGTTCGTGGATGTTGACGTCGGCGCGCATGGCGGTGCGACCGCTGTAGCGATGCGGCTGGCGCGGAATCTTGGTCTGGCCTTCGACGCGGTAGTCGGGCGGCGGCGCGACTTCGGCCAGGGGGGCGAAGGCGCCGTTGGCGCAGGCCGCGGCCAGGTCGTTGAAGTCGTCCCATGCCGCGTCGCGGCCGAGAGCCCGCGCAAGGTGGCTGAGCCAGCGCCAGCTTGGCGCCACCTCGTCTTTGGGCCGGAAGACTTGATAGAAGCGCTGGGCGCGGCCTTCGTAGTTGACGGAAGTGCCGGTCTGTTCGGCGTAGGAGGCGGCCGGCAGCACCGCGCTGGCAGCTTCGGCGGTGGGGGTCTCGAGCACGTCGAGGACGATGGCGCCGCTTGCGTCGATGGCGTCGGCTGCGGCGCGACGGTAGAGGTCGTTCTCCAGCACGATGGCGCGGGCGCCGTTCATGCCCTCCTTCATGCCTTCCAGGGCGGCGGCGAGGGAGAGCCCGCCGCCGAGCATGGCGGCGCCGTAGCTGTTCGCCTCCGAGGCGACGATGGCGAGCCGGGCGTCTGCGCCTTGGCCCTTGAGCGCCCAGGCGATGTTGGCCGCTGCCTGCACCATTGCCGGGTCGCGGGCTTCGGTGCCGGAGATGATGACCGGGCGCCTGGCGGCGGCGAGGGCCTTGGCGGCTCCCTGCACGAAATCGGAATCCTCGCCAGCGGCGAACGATGCGTCGATGGCGTGGGCGATGGCGAAGCCGGCGCGGGCGATGTCCTGCGGCGCGGCGCGGCTGGTGGCGGTGGCGATGTCGTCGATGCGCGTGGGCGCGACGGTGGCGACGAAGAGCGGGCTCTTCGCGTGCTGGCCGTGGCCTCGCACGCCCGCGTCCTGCCAGTCCGGGATGCCGGCGTCGCTTGCCATGTCGAAGGTGACGGCGCGCGCTGCCTGACGCACCGCCAGCGCGATGCGGGCGGCGGTGTTGGAGATGTCTTCGCCGAGCACGACAACGGCGTCGGCGGCTTCGATGTCCTTGATGGTGGGGGCGGCGACGTTGCCTTGGCGATAGGCCTCGAGCGCGGTGGCAAGGGCGGCGGCTTCGTCGTCGGCGAGGCCTGGGCAGAAGTTCTCCTCGCCCACGAGTTGCCTGAGGGCGAAGTTGGCTTCGAGGGACGCCCTCGGCGAGCCGATGCCGATGAGGCGGTCGGCATTGCCGAGCCGCCTGGCGAGTTCGTCGATGGCGGTGTCGCCGTCCACGGCGTCGAAGACTCCGGCCTCGACGTCGTGCAGGCCGGCGTGGCGGATGCGGCGGTCGCTGTTGACGTAGTGCGAGCCGTAGCGGCCGCGATCGCAGAGGAAGTAGCCGTTCAGCTCGCCGTGGTAGCGGTTGTGGACGCGCCTGAGCACTCCGTAGCGCTCGGCGGGGAAGGTGTTGCAGCCGACCGCGCAGCCCGGACAGACGGAGGGGGCGGATTGCAGATCCCACTTGCGGGTGTAGTGCTTGGAGAAGGGCTTGTCGGTGAACACGCCAGTGGGACAGACTTCCACCAGATTGCCGGCGAACTCGCTTTCGAGCACGCCGTCCTCCTTGCGGCCGAAGAACATGCGCGCGCGGGAGCCAAAGGCGTCGAGATCCGTGCCGCCGGCGTAGTCGCGGTAGTAGCGCACGCAGCGGTAGCAGGTGATGCAGCGGTTCATCTCATGGCCGATGAAGGGGCCGAGATACTGGTTGCGCCACGTGCGCTTGGCGCCCCGATAGCGGCGCATGGAATGACCGGTCATCACGGTCATGTCCTGCAAGTGGCACTCGCCGCCTTCCTCGCACACCGGACAATCGTGCGGATGGTTCTCCATCAGCCACTCGATCACCTGCCTGCGGAAGTCGGATGCGAACGGCGCCTGCAGCGACACGCGCATGCCGTCGCGCACCGGCATCATGCAGGCCATCTGCAACCGCCCGCGCTCGTCGTCCTCGTCCGAGTACTCGATGACGGCGCAGAGCCGACACGAACCCACCGAACCCATCGCCGGATGCCAGCAGAAATAAGGAAGATCCAAACGCTCCGACAACACCGCCTGAAGGAGGTTGTCGCCGTCCTTCAGCTCGTAGCGCGCCCCATCGATGTTGACTGACGCCATCCGCCCGCTTGCCCCTGACCGTCCCACAAGCTCGCTTCGGTGCTGCCCCAAAGCGATCGCGTCCCGAGCGGAAGACGCCGCAAAAAAACGCGGCGCGAACCATACCCCCTTACCGCCGGACGGCGCAAGGAAAGCCGGGCCTTTTCTTTCGTTGCCGCCATCGATGGCCGCGTCACTTCGCAGTTGGTTGAGTTGCGTTTGTTGCCTCGAGGCCAATGCCCGTTGGAGGGGCTGCGCGCCCGCTGGGTTGATGGCCGGCAGGATGCCCCCCAGTGAGTGTGGAGGCTTTCGGCAGTTGTGCGTCGGGGGGGGAGTGTCTCATGTGCGTCGGGGGGGGAGTGTCTCACTTTGAATTTGCCTAAACGTGGCGCATGGCCGTTCGCAACCGGCGACTGCGTCGATTTGCCTGCCGGGGCCGCTCCGGGGGGAGGGCGTCCCGCTCTCCATGCGCGCCGTCAGGCGCGTCCTCCCTGCACATGTCGCGATGTGCCCTGCGCGCCCTTGCGGGCGCGGCGCGCCTTGCGGCGCGATGGAGGGCGGGACGCCCTCCCCCCGGGGGACGGCACCAGACACTGCACAAGCCAAGGTGAGACACTACCTGGATCACACCCTCCACGGAGGCAGGGCGGGGTAGTGTCTCGCTTTGCGTCGGGGCTTCCGTTGGCTTTTGCGAGGCGTTTTCGAGTAGGCTTGCTGGCCGTATGTTATCCCGTCTGGTCAGAAGTGCCGCCTTCGGCGGCTTGGCTGTTTGCGCGCTTGCGTTTTCTGTGCAGGGGGCGCTTGCGGGCAGTGCGCCAGCCGGGCGCGGGTCGGTGGTTTTCGGCAGTTGGCTGACGCCGCGCTTTGCCGAGGCGGCAAGGGCTCGGGTGACCGCGGCCCTAGGGGTCGAATGCCGGATCGTGCGGGTTCGGCTCGACGGCCAGTTGTTCCATCGCCTGATGTCCCCGGCGGCGGACGAAGCGGCGGCGCGGGCGCTGGCGGATCGTGCCCAGACGACCGGCTTCGGCGCCTGGTATCTCGCACAGGCGCCTGCCGCGCCCGAAGCCATCGCCGACAACTGTCGCTGTGAGGACGAGACCGAGCAAGCGGCTGTGGTGACGGCCGATCCGGCTCCCGAGCCTGCCTCGGAGACGCTCGCCGATGCCGTGGCCGCCGAGCCGCCTGCCGAGGGCGACCCCAACTGGCGGCTCAGGCTCAAGGCCACGGGCGATGTGGAAGGCGCCATCGACGTCGCGTACCGCAACGATGCCGACATCCGCCTGGACGGCCGGGTGGACGAAGCGGTCTGGCAGAACCTCGAAGGCCACGACAACATGCTGGTGAGCGAGCCCGACACCCTCGTGGACACGTCCTACGCCACCGTCAGCCGCTTCTTCTACACCGACAAGGGGCTTTATGTCTCGGCGGTGATGGAGCAGCCAACCGACACCCTCATCACCCGTCTCTCGGCGCGGGATCAGTACATCAACCGCGACCAGTTCGGCGTGGCCCTCGACACCAGCGGCAACGGCCTCTACGGCTATTGGTTCATGGTGAACCTCGGCGGTTCGGTGCAGGACGGCAAGGTGCTGCCGGAATACACCATGACCGAGCAGTGGGATGGCCCGTGGGAAGCCGCCACCGCCGAAACCGACACCGGCTGGAGTGCCGAGATGTTCCTGCCGTGGTCCATGATGGCCATGCCGCCCGGCAACGGCGAGCGTGCCATGGGCGTCTGGCTGAAGCGGCAGGTGGCGCATCTCGACGAGACCTGGAGCTGGCCGGCGCTGCCTCGCACGGGCGGGCGGTTCATCTCCGGCCTGCAGCCGGTGACCCTGCCGGGCGTGCAGCCGACACAGCAGATCGCAGCATTTCCCTACGTCTCCGGTACCGTGGATCAGATGTCGGAGGATCAGCGCGCCCGCGCCGGGGTCGATTTCGCCTATCGCCCGTCACCCAATCTTCAGCTCACCGCGACGCTGAACCCGGACTTCGGCGCGGTGGAGTCGGACGACGTGGTGGTGAACCTCAGCGCCTACGAGACCTTCTTCCCGGAGAAGCGGCAGTTCTTCCTGGAAGGCAACGAGGTGTTCTTCACCTCGCCCAGGGCAGACGTGAACCGCTACCGCGGCCCGCAAGGCAGCGGCGCAAGGGCAACGCCGTCCACCTTCACGCCGGAACCCACCACCCTCATCAACACCCGGCGCATCGGCGGCGCGGCACGGCAACTCGTCAACGACCTGCCGGACGGCATCGAGATCGGCGGGGTGGAGCGCAGCAAGCCCACCGACCTTCTCGGCGCCGCCAAGCTCGTGGGGCAGGCTGCCGGCCTGCGCTTCGGCGTGCTCGGCGCGATGGAGGACGATGTGGTCCTGCGCGGAACCGACGAAACCGGCGCGGATGTCGAGTGGGAGGGCGAGGGGCGCGACTTTGGCGTCGTGCGGGCGTTGTACGAACAGACCGGCAGCGGCCGGCGTTCCATCGGCTACATGGGCACGATGGTCAATCTGCCCGGCGAGCGGGACCCGGCCATCGTTCACGGCATCGACGCCCACACCCTGTCCGCACGCGGGCGGCTGAGCTGGGACGGCCAGTATGTGTACAGCTACGCGCCGCCGAACGACCGCGACGATTCCGCCGTCACCGGCCACGGCATCTACAACGACTTCCAGTTCTTCCAGCGCCGCGGGCTCATCCACAGCGGCGCGCTCGACTACATCGACCGGGACCTGTCCATGCGCGCGCTCGGCTTCATCGGCCGCAACGACGCCATCGTCGCCCGCTACGGCATCATCCGCTACGTCAACCTCAAGCGCTTCCGACAGATTCGCAATTCGCTGTTCTTCAGCGGCCAGACCAACGTCGATGGCTTCGCCAATCGCCTCGGCATCTTCTCCAGTCATTCGCTGATGTTCAACAACAGTTCCGAGGTGAAGGCGTATCTCAACTACTTCCCGTCGCGTTGGGATGATCTCAACAGTCGCGGCAACGGCATGTTCAAGGTGAAGGGGCGGCTGTTCACGCAGATCGGCTTCGGCACCGACACCGCCAAGCCGTTCTCCTGGAGCGGCACCATCACCGCCGATCAGGAGGAGCTCGGCGGGCGCTCGTTCGGCTCCGACTTCGGCATCACCTACAAGCCCATCGACCGGCTGTCGCTCGACTTCGACGTGCGCTACATGCGCCGCGACGGCTGGCTGCTGCACAGCGGCGACCGCAGGTTCACCACCTATTCCACCAGCGACGTGCAGCCCATCATCAAGGCGGACTTCTTCTTCACGGCGCGGCACCAACTGCGGCTGACGCTGCAATGGGCGGGGATCGACGCGGAGGATCTGGACTACCTCGAAGTGCCGGAGAGCGAAGGTTGGCTGGTGCCTCGGACCGAGATGCCGGAAGACGGCGCCGAGGACTTCACCATCTCGCGCCTGACCGGGCAGTTCCGCTATCGCTGGGAGATCGGGCCGCTGTCGGACCTGTTCGTGGTCTATACCCGCGGCTCCAATCTCGTCCGCGAGGCTGGCTACGACTTCGGCGAACTCTTCACCGATGCCCTGCGCGAGCCCATCGTCGATGCCATGGTGGTGAAGCTCCGCTATCGCTTCGGCTCTTGAACGACGTGCCGGCTGGAGCCGCCCTCTCTGAAGGGAGGGCATCCTGCCCCCCAGCCGCGCCCGCCAGCAGTTGCGCACGCAGCTGCCGACGCGCCCTCCAGGGCGCGCAGGGGCGCGCATTCTCGCCGCAGCCGTAACGAAGGCGTTCGCCATGCCTGCCCCGGACGCCCAGACGCTGCGCCGGCGGCGGCAGTGGCTTTATCGCGGCCAGACCCGCCCGGCCTTCGCGATCGGGCCGGGGCCCGGCCAAGAATCCGTCTGGGACTATCCGCGCCCGCCCCGAATCGAGCCGGATCGCCGCCGGGTGAGCGTGTACTGGGGCGAAACCGTGCTGGCTGCCACCCGCTCTGCCGTCCGCGTGCTCGAAACGGCCGGCCCACCCACCTTCTATCTGCCGCCGGAAGACGTGGCCACCGAACACCTGCGCCCCACGCCGCAAGGAAGCCACTGCGAGTGGAAGGGCAACGCCGCCTTCTTCGATGTCATCGGCGGCCCGGAACAAGCCGCTTGGACGTATCCCGACCCGTATCCGGAATTCGCGTCCATCGCCGGGTGGTTCGCCTTCTACCCCACCGGCCTCGCATGCCATGTGGGCGAGGAGCGCGTCCGCCCGCAACCGGGCGCCTACTACGGCGGCTGGATCACCTCGGAAGTCGTCGGTCCCTTCAAGGGGGGACCCGAATGTCCCTGACGGCGTTTGAGTGGGGAGGTCGCGTTGGCGCATGGTCTAAAGTTTCGGCCACAGGGCGCTGGGCGTCTGGAAGGAGAGCATCCTGCCCTATCCTCCAGGTTGCACTGCGCGTGACGCGGGCAGAGTTGATCGGGCGAGAGTTGATGCGAGGGAAGGGGCCGATCCATCATCGAGACATTGTCGTGTCGCCGCCGGAAGATCAGGCGATTCCGGAATGTCTCGTGGGGCCCGATGCACAGGAAGCCGACGTTCGGGAGGCGAGGGTCGATGGCCGATTGGCGGGTGCGTATCGAATCGAGCGAGTGGCGTCAACGCACTTTCGGGTGGTGGCGGCGTGCGTGCTGCCGCCTTGGCGTCGTCGCGGTGTCGGGACGTGGCTGCTGCGCCACGCCATCGGCCTTGCGGAGTCTCGGGGCGCCAGGGTGATCGACGCCCCGACAGTGGCGGAGGGATTCTTCCGACAGTCGGGATTCGAGCGCGCCGGTTCGCACATGCGTCTCGCGTTAAGGCCGGAATGATTGCGGTGCATGGAGGCCCTGGGGCGAGGGCATCCTGCCCTCGCAACGCGCGTCTCTTTGGGAACTGACTAGTTTTGCGCGCCTGTCGGCGCGAGCGAGGGCAGAAAATGCCTCGCCCCAGGGCCTCGCCGCCTGGCAAGGGCACAGGGACACCGGCAGTGTCTCGCTTTGAACTTGCCTGACGTGGCGCATGGTCGTTCGCAACTGGCGACTGCGTCGATTTGCCTGCCGGGACCACTCTGGGGTGAGGGCGTCCCCCGGGGGGAGGGCGTCCCGCCCTCCATGCGCGCCGTCAGGCGCGTCCTCCCTGTACATGTCGCGAGTGCCCTGCGCGCCTGTCGGCGCGGCGCGCCTGTCGGCGCGATGGAGGGCGGGACGCCCTCCCCCCGGGGACGGCGCCAGACACTGCACAAGCCAAAGTGAGACACTACCGGGACACCACCGCACTTGATCGCAGGTTTGCGCCGCGTACACTCGCGCGGATGCAACAAGCTCTCTATGTTTCGGCGCTGCCGCGGGTGGACGGTGCGCGGGTGGCGATCCTGCGCTCGAAGTGGTATGCGGACATGATCGACCGGATGCACGCTCGCTGCGTGGCCGTGCTCGAGGGCGCCGGCGTCATGGAAATGGAAACGCATGTGCTGCCCGGCTGCCTGGAAATGCCCTTCGCCGCATCGGAACTGGTGCGGCGCGACAGACGTGCCATTGACGCCGTCATTTGCCTCGGCATCGTCCTCAAGGGCGACACCATGCACTTCGAGATGATCGTGGACGAGTGTTCGCGGGGCTTGGGCGAGGTGGCGCGGGCGAGCCGTGTGCCCATCCTCAACGAGGTGATTCCGGTCACCGACATCGCCCAGGCCGAGTCGCGCACCGCGGACGACGAGTTCAACAAGGGCATCGAGGCGGCGGCGGCGGCCGTGGAGATGATCGACTGGAAGCGTCGCCAAGGTCGCGGGTGAGTGCCAAGCCGCTTCTCCTGCCGCCGCCGCGCCGGCTGGAGGCGGGAGCAGCCCGGTCACCGTCCGACGGCGGCAACACACTCGCCGGCGATGCGTCGGCACGCCTGAGTCGCGCCTTCGAGCGGCTGCCGCCGATGGACACAACGGTGCGCTTCGAGGTGGCGCCGACGCCGGCACAGGTGCCGGACTTGCACGCCGAGGCAGCCAGCGAGATCCACTTCGGCGATGCCGTGACAGTTCGCGCCGCCACCGAATGGGGCGCCATCCATGCCCTCGCCACCGTTGCGCAGCTCGCCGGTGCATCGCACGCCATCAGGCGCATCCACGACCGTCCTGCCTACCCTTGGCGCGGGCTGATGATCGACGTGGCACGCCACTTCATCCCCCTGGCGGCGCTCAGGCGAACCCTCGACGCCATGAGCCTCGCCAAGCTCAACGTGCTGCATTTGCACCTCACCGACGATCAGGCGTTTCGCTTCCGCAGCGAGGCGCACCCGGAACTCGCCAGCGATGAAGCTTGGGATGGGAGCGAACTCAAGGAACTCGTGAGCTACGCGGCCGACCGGGCCATCCGCATCGTGCCGGAGCTCGACATGCCGGGGCACGTCACGAGCTGGCTGGTGGCGCGGCCTGAATGGGGCGCCGGGCCTGCTCCGGGGGCCAGCCGGCGCTTCGGCGTCCACGATGCCTGTCTCGATCCCACCGACCCCGGTGTGCTAGATGCCGTCGAGACGCTGCTCGGCGAGCTTGCCGACATCTTTCCCGATCCGTTCCTGCACTTCGGCGGCGACGAGGTGAACGGCAACTGGTGGAAGGCGCACGACGGCGTGCGGGCGCTGATGGCGGAGCGGGGATTCAAGGGTGCCGTGGACGTGCAGGCGGACTTCAACGGCAAGGTGACGACCATTCTCCGGCAACTCGGCAAGCGGCCGGTGGCTTGGGACGAAGCGCTCCATCCCACGCTTGCACGAGAGACGGTGATTCAGGCTTGGCGCAGCAACGCGGCGCGGGACTTCGCGCTAGCTGCCCGGTTCGACTGTGTGCTGTCCGCGCCCTACTACCTCGATCTTTTCTACCCGGCATCGCTGCATCACGGTTTCGATCCGGGCGGCAATCTTGCGGCGGCACAAGGGCGCTTGCTGACAGACGACCGCACGAGGCACGTGCGGGAAGGACTGCAGTGGATGGAGGAGTTCGGCAGCTTGCCTGCAATGGCCGCCGCGCCGCCTGGCGAGCGGGGACGAGTTCTCGGCGGCGAGGCTTGCCTGTGGTCGGAACTGGTGGACGAGGCCTGCCTCGACAGCCGCCTCTGGAGCCGCCTCCCCGCCATCGCCGAGCGCTTCTGGTGCGGCCCGGACGCGGTGGAGGAAGGACTGGCGGAACGCACGGCCGCGTTTCGGCGCACCTTGGCGCGACAAGGCATCGTCCCGGACGACGACGAAGTGCGTCGCCGCGCCTTCCCCTGCCTCGCGCCCATCGAGCCGCTGGTGCAGATGCTGGAACCGGTGAAGTGGTATCGGCGCCTGCTCGGTTCGGTGTTCGAGCGCCGGGTAGGCGGCCTTGGCGAAAGCGGCGTGGCGCGCCCCTATGACGCCGACACGCCCTTGAACCGGCTGGTGGATCACCTTCCCCCGGAAAGCCTGGCTTCACGTCGGGCGGAGGCCGACCTCGATGCCGGGCGCGACATGCAAGCCTGGATCGAAGGCTGGCGGCGGCAGCGCGAGGACATCCTCCTGCATCGGAGGGAAGGCATCCTGCCTTCCCAGGGCGCCGACAGTCGCGTTCAGGCCGAGTTGGAGGCCGGGCTTCGAGACGCTTCTCATGCGCTCGGGCAGCTTGCCGACATCCTGGCCGACGTCGATGACCGTACCGCCCCCGAGGACATAGACGCCCTGGCGGGACCCTTCGGCGAATACCTGCTCCCGGTCGCCCATGCCGTCGCCCGCCGCCGTCGCTGAAGCCATGCTGAGGCGCTGGCCGAACACGGCCGGGCCGCTTGTCCGCCTGTCCACCGGCCACATCAACGAGACCTGGACCACAGACGCCCACATCCTGCAGCGCATCAACGCCCACGTGTTCGCCGAACCTGCCGCGCTCATGCGCAACCTGGCCCGGGCGATCGCACATGAGGCATCGGCCCACAGCCGACTTCTCGTGCCGCCCCTTGTCAACGCCGCAGGCGATGCCTGTTCGGTAGATGCCGAGGGTGGCGTCTGGCGGCTGTTCCACCGCGTGCCGTCGCGCTCCTTCGACGTCTTGCCGGAGCATCTGCTCGAGGCAGCCGGGCGCGCATTCGGCGGCTTTCTCGCCCGTTTCGCCGCCTTCGACGCAGGATCGCTCGAAACCGCCATCGACGGCTTCCACGATCTTCCCCGCTACCTTGCGTGCTTCGATGCATTGCCGAAGGGCAAGGCCCATGCGGAAGCCGCCACCATCGACCAGCTCCGCGAAGGCATGAGCGCGACAGGGACGGTGCCGCGGCGCACCATCCACGGCGACTGCAAGGTGAACAACCTGCTGTTCCACCCGGAGCGCGACGAGGTGGCAGCCATCATCGATCTCGACACCCTCATGCTCGGCGACCCGGCCTGGGACTTCGGCGACCTGGTCCGCTCCGCAAGCGCTGGCGCAGAACGCCCCTCAGAGCTGGATTTCTCGCTCTCCCGTTTCGAGCTTCTCGCAAGGGGTTTCCGCGCCACCTACGGCCCCATCGAAGACCCAGCCCACTTCGCCGCCGCTCCCGCCTGCATGAGCCTGATGCTCGCCGTCCGCTTCCTCACCGACCACCTCGAAGGCGACCACTACTTCCGCGTCACCCATCACGGCGAAAACCTCACCCGAGCCCGCTCCCAACTGGCCCTGGCCACTCTCTTCACCCGCCACCAAGACGCCATGACCCATATCCTCACCCAGGCTAGCCAAGGACGCGCTGGCGTGCGGAGTTCTCCGAGCAGGCCCGCAAAGCTCGCGCGGCATGGGTGAACCGAAAGCGTCCAAGACGGAGCGTCAAACGGATCCGGCGCGCCGGGTGGGGCCGACCCGACGAAAGGGTGCAGACTGGCCAGTTTGGCCGACGCCGAGCGACGAAGATGCACTCGGCGGCGCAGCCCCGAAAGCTGGAGCGGAAGCCGTGCGGCACGGCGCCGATCGGCAACGCGGCGGAGACCGCGTCGCGGGGGTTGTCGGCGCGGTGGCCCTGCCCCACGGCCCGCTTCATCACCGCGTTGATGCGCCGCCTGACGCGCCCGGCGGTCTCCGTCTTCGCGGTCCAGATCGGCAGCAGCACGGCCATGACGTCCTTGCCGGCGCCGGCGTCGACCGGCATGTCGCCGAGCCGGGGGAACACGCAGTCGCGCATCGTCGAGCGCCGGTTCTGCTCGTTCTTCCCGCCGGGCTTCCACCCCGGCGTGGATCGAGGTCACCGTCTCGCAGGCTTCGGCGAGGGTCGGCACGGTGCGGGGCGCGGCGGCGGGGATCCCGGCCCCTCGGCGATGGCCTGGGCGTTCTCAAGCGCCCGCTGGCGGGCCAGGGCGAGGGTGACGACCGGATAGCGGCCGAGGCCGATGCTGGTGGGCTGCGGTCGATCCGGACGCTCTGGGTCCAGCATTTTGTGTGGTCGCGCGCGGCGGTACTGACGAGGATGATCAGTCCGAGACCGCCGCACCCGTCGCCGTAACGGCCGGGTCTTGACGGTCCTGACGAAGGTGGCGGACTGCATGTTGGGTCGTTTCATCAGATACCGTTACTCGCTTCATTTACAGGCAAAGATCGAGATGGAGTGTGCCGACGTGACATGCATAGTCGCAATAGCTCTTAATGTTTATCAAAGGCTAAAGGACTTTAGGAATCATCTGGAAAGCCCTGAAACCCTGATTCGCGCTCAGTGCCGTAGCGTGCTTCGCTCTCGACGGCGACAGATCGCGCCAGCCTCGGTCCGAGGCAGCGAATCGCACATCGTCGATCAGACCCTCGGACTCTGCATCGACCGTTGCGGTTCGCAGCCGTCTTGCACAACGTCCATCGAGCGCGTCATGAAACGCTCGGCCAAGACTGCGGAGGCTAGGAGCCTTCAGCCGGGGAAGCATCCCCGACCGCTGACGCGTAGGGAAGTACCGGAAATTCCCCCATCGCTGGGGGCGTACTTCCATGCAAGGTAAGCGCCGTAGAAAACTGTCGAGTTGGAGAACGGTTGCGCACTTCCCTTCGTTAGTTTCGCGCCAGCGAAAACTGCGGCCTCTCAGGCCGCGACTTCGTCAATGTGCTCCAAACCCTCGTAGACCGGGTCGCACGGCTCGTCGTCGCACAGCAAGAAGAGCCCATCCCGGGCTCGGGTCATGGCTACGAACAGTTCTGTCGTCTCCAAATCTCGGCGCTCCTCGTACTCCTCAGGGGTCTGCCAGTGGCGCTTGGGCGAGGGGAAGGAGTCATCCCCTAACCCGAGGAGGAAAACGACCTTGAACTCGAGACCCTTGGCCCGCTTGAACGTGCCGATCTTGACTCGACTCGCGGACGCGCCGACGAAGTTCGTCAGCGGCTGGCAATCGACGCCCATTGCCTGGAGCCCGCCTTGGGCTTGGTTGACCAGTTTTTTCGTTGGGGCAAGGACCCCGATATCGCCGAGGTCCAGGCTCGCGGAGCTTGCCAGGCGTTTTGCCGTCTCGGCGACATACCGAATCTGCCCTCCGAAGTCGCCGCCTCGGACCAGGGCTGGCTTGACGCCCTTGCGAGTGCTGATGCCGCGCGCGTCGTCATCTCCACGCCGATAGGCTTCACCGAGGTCGTCGACTTGCGCCGATCCGGTGCAGGCCATTGCCGCGGTAATGATCTCGTGGCTGTTGCGGTAGTTCGCACGAAGGACCGAACTGTTGCCGCGTACATCAATGCCGGCCTGCGCGAGGCTGAAGCCCCCTGGATATATCTTCTGGGCGCCGTCGCCAACGATGAACAAGCCGTTCGGCGTATCGGGTTGGCTGGCCGGAGCTACGAGCGCCTGGACGAACTGCAACCCGACAAGCGTGAAGTCCTGCCCCTCGTCGACGATGGCTGACTCGTAAGTTCGTGTCGATCGCTTCCGCGCCAGATCCCGGGCCCGTCTCACGATGTCAGGGAAGTCGATCACCCCGGCCTCCGCCAGCCTCCGGTCCCATTCCTCGCGGAGCTCCCATGTCTGGCGGCGCATGGCGGATGTAAAGCGCGTCCGGCGGCCCGTCCGTTCCATCGCCAGGTACTCGTCGAGAGAGTCGATTCCGCGACCCTTGATCACTTTCCCGACCTCGTCGCGCACGTAGTGCTTCGTCAGCCGGGAGGTCCGCAGGGGCGTTCCCGATCGAACAACACTCCTCCAAGCCGCGTCGAATGCCCGGTCAATTGAGGGCGGATCGAGCGCAGGTGCGATGCCTGCCTCCCGGCAGACGCGGTTGGCGAGGCTGTCGATGTGGACGAACTCGACCGCGCCGGGAACGGCATTCGGGAGTCGGCGATACAGGTTGTTGAAGACGGGCGGCAAGCTCTTGATGAAGGTCGTGAAGAGGATCGTCGGTTTGCTCGGCGCAGAATCGCGCTGCGCTAGCGCTGCTGCGCGATGGATTGCGACGACGGTCTTCCCCGTGCCTGCGGAGCCGCGAACCCGGGCCGGACCGGTGTAATGTCGATCGACGATTGCACGCTGTTCCGGATGGAGGAAGAGCATCCAGTCTTCGATGGGGCCTGACAGAAGCCGTGCCATCTCGTCGGCATCGAGAAGCGACGAAAGGCCTGATAGGGCGCCCCGTTCCACGATCGCGTCCCGGAAGTCGGTTGCACTCTCGTCCCGGAACATACCGGGCTGGAAGTATTCCTCCGGCGATTTCTCGATGCACTCAAGGGCGAGGTCGAGTTTGGCCTCGTCGGGCAACCGGTCGAGCAATGCGTCTTCGTCGCGGACATCCCGCAACATGGCAACGTCATGCTCGTCGAAGCCGGCTCGGAGCAATTCGGGCGTGGTCCAATGCTCCAGGATCGAACGACCGGGAACGTCCATGGGTGCGGTTGATGCCCTGTCTTGGCTCGTGACCTCGACGGCGCCCGTAGAGCCGTTCCCGGCCGCCAGGCGAATCAGTTGGGGCACTCCGGCCTTTGGCACAACGAAGGCCGACTTGTCCGCCAAGTCGTAGACGGCCTTGTGTTCCCCCGCGAACAGGGCGACGGTGGTTTCACCTTCGCGCGCGGCGAGGACACGCAGGCTTTGGGATGCGCGGAAAGTCCAGAGCCTCTTCGCACGGGCGCGCCCATGGAGTTTCTCGAAGTTGAGCCCGGGATTGGCAGGGTTCGCCTGGAAACGTTGGACCGCATGAAGAACCCTCGCTGTTGCGGCTGGCCCCAGTTCGCTCAGCGAGGGTAGGAAGTCCGGGCCAAAGGCGATCTGCATCACAGACTCCAGCCTGGGCATGGGATGTACTCGGACCTGCCATGCGAACTAGGCGTCATGCCGTGCCTCAAGGTGTGACCAGAACCCAGGGCACCGCGCCTGGTCACGCAGCGCTCGGGGTGGTTGGCCAATTCGTACAAGACCATGCGAATTCGAAGCCGGCGATGCTGCATAGCGATCCGTTGTCGGTCAAGGCCACGCGTTGCCTGCCAGCAGTTCTCATTGTGGCCTTCAGCCCCCTCAGCTAGACGGGTCTGCCAGTCGATTTGGCCCGGATTGGGTCCGAAACGCGCGGTGCAATGCGCCTGACGGCGAAGCCAGCGCACAAGAACCGTTGCCTCTCGGCAACGCTTCCTGCCCCAGCCCAGGCCGTCCTGTCACCCTGTCGGCATTCGGCCAGCTTGCGCCGTCCGAAGTCCGACAGGCTGCCAGGCGCCAAAATGAGAACTGCCGGTTGCCTGGCTGCCGTGGAACCTCGCGCACTCGTGGTGCCAATTTGTCCGGGTCGACGTCTCGAACCGAACACGGTGGCAATCTGGGGCATTCGGCGCGTTCGCCGAGTTGTAGAAGATGATGTGCTTGCTGGTCGAACTGCGGTCAGCGTCGGAAAAGGCGCCACATAAGTCCTTGCCGCCCAGGAACACGATGGGCCGTTCCCGGTTCGTCCAGCAGCATGCGCAAGTCCGCGAAGCTGTCTCGTGCGTCACGCCTGTTATAGCTGGTATCTGGCGGCTTGACGGGTGAACGTGATGTCGTAGTACGGCGTGAGGGAATCTGCAGCCAGCAAACCCCGACCGGCGGAGAGGATACACAGGCCCCTCGATCCCCTGTTAAGCGTGTCGCGGTGGAGGATTTTCACGGTGCGGCGGTCTTCAATCGTGGGAGAGGGGCTGCCGGAGGCCCGGCGAGGCCGACGGGACGGCAAGACCTGGGGTGGGCATGCCTGCAGGCGACTGCCGGCCGTCGTTCGCCCCCGGCGCGGGCGAGCGCGTCTCCGCCGCAGGGCGGCGTCGAACCGAATGGGAGTCGGTCAGGCCGCCAGCGCGGTCGGCGGGCCGCGGGGCTCCAGGGGCATCGTGGGCAAGATCAAGTGACGCGGCGCAGGAGGGCCGCCAGCGCGGTCGGCGGGGCGCGGGGCTCCAGGCGCTCCATCGCCTCGTGCAGCCAGTCGAGGCGGAAGTTGGTCTTGGCGAAGCGCACGCGCAGCCGGCGCGCCGACCGCACCATGTACGCCGCGGTGTGCATCACGCGCCGGATCGCCGGCCGCAGGCCGTGCTTGCGCGCCCGTTTCGGCAGCGCCGTGAACTGCACCGCCCGCAGCAGCACCTAGGCGATCCAGCCGAGCGCGGGCCAGTGGCTTGATTCAACCACCGTCCGTGGCCGTTGGCATGAGATACAGTTCACGGTCGCCTTTCGGCGACTTCAAATCTCGAAACCGACAAACTTGCATGGAAGTACGCCCCCAGCGATGGGGGAGTTGCCGGTACTTCCTTACGCGTCAGCGGTCGGGGATGCTTCCCCGGCTGAAGGCTCCTAGCGCCACAAGAACCGTCGCCTTTCGGCAACGCTTCCTGCCCCAGCCCAAGCCGTCCTGTCGGCATTCGGCCAGCTTGCGCCGTCCGAAGTCCGACAGGCTGCTAGGGTCACGAAATCGACTTCGCGGCCGTTCGACGTCGCGGAAAACCGAAGTTGAGGTCGCTGCCCTTGTGTTTCTCGCTGGAAGTGGACCCACTCCAGCAAGTTGGCACGCAACCTGCGCTTGTCGGCGACAGTCCCTGTCGCCATCGCGGGCATCCTCCGTTCCTCGGAGTCAGCACCCGCAAGCACAGAGTGCCCGCGGCGGCTCCCTCGCGCGCCTGGCAAAACGACAACGTCGGTTAGCAGTCACTCACCACGGAATCGTCGTCCCGCCTGCGCGAGTTGCCGTTGGGCGAGGGAAGGCGGTAGGGTGCCTGTGGGCTCTGCGCGCGCTTCGGCGGTTGCGTCGCGGCTGTCATGCGCGGGCGGAGAACTCTGGTTGGATTCGGTTTGTGGAGTTTGGCGGATGGATGTGCGGGCGGCGGTGGCGCGGGCGGCGGGGGCGCCGCTTGAGGTGGATAGGGTGCAGCTCGATGGGCCCCGGCAGGGCGAGGTGATGGTCGAGGTGAAGGCGACCGGGGTTTGCCACACGGATGCCTACACGTTGTCGGGGGCCGATCCCGAGGGGCTCTTTCCGGCAATTCTTGGCCACGAGGGGGCTGGCGTCGTGGTGGAAGTGGGCGAGGGCGTCAGCGGACTTGCCGTTGGCGACCATGTCATTCCGCTCTACACTCCGGAGTGTCGCCAGTGCAAGTTCTGCACGTCGGGCAAGACGAACCTGTGCGGCGCCATTCGCGAGACCCAAGGCCGGGGGCTGATGCCGGACGGCACGTCGCGGTTCTCGCAGGGCAGCGAGACCATCCTGCACTACATGGGCACGTCCACCTTCGCGAATTTCACGGTGCTGCCGGAGATTGCGGTGGCGAAGATTCGCGACGATGCGCCCTTCGACAAGGTCTGCTACATCGGCTGCGGCGTCACCACCGGCCTTGGTGCCGTGATGAACACGGCGAAGGTGGAACCGGGCGCGAACGTGGCCGTGTTCGGGCTTGGCGGCATTGGCCTGAACGTGATCCAGGGCGCCCGGCTGGTGGGGGCGGACCGCATTGTCGGCGTGGACACCAACCCGGCCAAGGAGGCGCTGGCAGGCAAGTTCGGCATGACCGACTTCCTGAATCCCGCCGACGTGGACGACGTGGCGGGCGCCATCGTCGACATGACGGACGGCGGCGTGGACTACTCCTTTGAATGCATCGGCAACGTGGACGTGATGCGCCAGGCGCTGGAGTGCTGCCACAAGGGCTGGGGCGAGAGCATCATCATCGGCGTCGCCGGGGCGGGGCAGGAGATCGCCACCCGACCGTTCCAGCTGGTGACCGGTCGCGTCTGGCGCGGCACGGCATTCGGCGGCGCCAAGGGGCGCACGGACGTGCCGAGGATCGTGGACTGGTACATGGACGGCAAGATCAACATCGACGACCTCATCACCCACACGATGCCGCTCGGCGAGATCAACAACGCCTTCGACCTGATGCACGCTGGCGAGTCGATCCGCTCGGTGGTGGTGTACTGAGCCCGGGCCAAGCGGACGAGACTGCGGTTGTCGTATCAGCACCTGCGTCGCCTGCTGTTCCTCCTGCCGCCAGAGACGGCGCACCAGCTTGCGTTGTGGGGGCTTCGGGCGTGGGGCGCGGTTGCGGCCGAGACGACCTCGGAGGGCGCTGACGAGGGCCTTGGCGGGGCGGTCAGCGCCATGGGCCTTGTCTTCCCCAATCGCGTGGGTCTTGCGGCGGGCCTCGACAAGGACGCAACCGCCGTGCGCGGTCTTGCCCGACTCGGCTTCGGATTCGTCGAGGTTGGCACCGTCACGCCGCGGCCGCAGCCCGGCAACCCCAGGCCGCGCCTGTTCCGTTCCGCGGCGGATGCAGCGCTCATCAACCGCATGGGCTTCAACGGCGCTGGCCTAGCGGCCATGACCCGCCGTCTTGCCCACCTTCGCAAGCGACCCCTTCCGGCGCTGCTTGGCGTGAATATCGGCAAGAACCGCGACACGCCCCTCGAACGAGCCATCGACGACTACCGCGCCGGCCTGGTGGCGGTGGCGCCTTTCACCGACTACATGACCGTCAACCTCTCTTCCCCCAACACGCCCGGCCTGCGTCGGCTTCAGGCCGCGAGTTCGGCTGCCGATCTTCTTGGCAAGCTGGACGCGGAACGGGAGGCCATCGCCGAACGCTCCGGCCATCGCGTGCCCTTGGCGGTGAAGGTGGCCCCCGACCTCGGCGAAGAAGAGCTGCGCGAGATCGCGGAAGTGCTGCGCTCGACCAACATGGATGGCGTCATCGCCACCAACACCACGCTCTCCCGCCCGGACACGCTTGCGAGGGGATTCGCCGACGAAGAAGGCGGCCTCAGCGGCGCACCGCTCACCCCCTTGGCGCGACGAACGGTGGCGACGCTGCGCGCATCCCTGCCAGCCGACTTCCCCATCATCGGCGCCGGCGGCATCGCCGCGCGAGAGGACGCAAGGGCGATGCTCGATGCGGGCGCCAATCTCGTGCAGATTTACACGGGCCTGGTTTTCCGCGGACCTTCCCTGGTGCGGGCACTCACGAGTCCTTGAGCGAGAAAGCTCCGTCTTGAGTCGCGCTTGCGGTCGATGACTTTGCCAAGGGGCCGACCCAAGCCCACGGCGAGGCATGACCGGTTAGGCAACTCGAGGGAACGGTCGGACTATCATTCACGCCCAACCCCCTTAAAGCGACGAACTCGTGGCCATAGACTTCAACCTTGCAGGGCGCGTCCAGCTCGGCGAAGACTCGTCGCTGGAGTTGAAGCTGCCGCGGATCGTAGGGAATCGGGTGCGCGGTCCCGAGCGCGCCGAGACAGCCGACGAGCTCGCCGCGATGGCAAATGGACGGGGCGGCACGCTCGTTCTCGGTGTCGAGGACCGATCGCGGGAGGTAATCGGCCTCGACGAGGCGGCTCTCGACGTTGTCGAACAATGGGTGCGAGAGCTATGCAACGACCTCATCAAGCCCCCCGTCGACGCAGACATCCTGAAGCGTCAACTGGAGAATGCGCACGGCGAAGCGGCCTTCGTGATTCGCGTGGACGTCCCGCGCAGTCTCACCGTCCATGAAAGTCCGGGCGGCTACTACCGGCGGCTGGGAAGCTCCAGGCGCCGCTTGGCGCCCGACATGCTGGCGCGGCTGTTCCAGGAGCGCGCCAATACCCGGCTCATTCGGTTTGACGAAAGCCTGGTGCCGCGCTCGTCCCCGGAAGATCTGGAACACTCGTTGGCGCGCAAGTTCCTGGTCGATGAACCAACCACGGAGAATCTCCGCAAGCTCCGGATTCTCGGGGAGGACCCCGATGGCGACCTCCAGCTGACGATTGCCGGCATGCTGCTTTGCACGCGGCATCCTGAACGCAGGCTGCCCCATGCCTACATTCAGGCGGTCAGCTACGCCGGCGACCGCAGCGACGTGGACTACCAGACGGATGCTCGGGACATCTGCGGACCGTTGGACGAACAGGTTGCCGAAGCCCTTCACTTTGTGGCGCGCAACATGTTGGTCCGCGCAACAAAGACATGCGCTCGCGTGGAGCGTCTGCAATTCAGTGAACGGGCAGTCTTCGAGGCATTGGTGAACGCGGTTGCGCACCGAGACTATTCGATGCTCGGCAGTCGAATCCGCCTGCACATGTTCTCCGACCGCATCGAGCTGTTTGTGCCCGGCGGGCTCACGAACACGCTCACCACCGACAGCCTGCACCTTCGCCAGTCGAACCGGAACGAGCTCGTCGTCTCGCTGTTGGCTCGCTGTTCCGCACCATCGGGGATTGGACGAACGCGCCTGATGGACGTTCGCGGCGACGGCGTACCGATCATTCGGGAGCAATGCCAGGAACTTTCCGGGCGCCTGCCGGAATACCGCCTCATCGACGAAAGCGAACTTCGGCTCGTGATGTGGGCAGGCGGCGATGGCTAACCGGAAGGCCGTCAAGCAGATCGTATGCCTCGCCAACTCGCGGAAGCTGCTCGGGCGATGCATTGCCGGGCGCGAGTGGCGCGGTGATCGTGCCGGCGACTGGCTTCGCCCCGTCGGCGATCGAGAGCATGGCGAAGTGTCGGAGTACGAACGGCAGTATGAGGACGGAAGCGATCCGAAGGTGCTCGACATCGTGCAGGTTCCCCTCCTGCGCCACCAGCCGGCAGGATTCCAGATGGAGAACTGGCTGCTTGATCCGGAGTGGTATTGGGTGAAGAAGGGCCGCTTCCAAGCCAGCGAGCTGGGCCGTCTCACCGATCCTGTGGGGCCGCTGTGGTTCGATGGCGACAGCACCTATCAAGGCCGCAACGACAGGGTTCGAGAAGGCCAGCTGGAGTCGCTCGACAGCTCCTTGCGCTTCATCTTCGTGGAGCGGCTTGATCTCGAAGTGTTCGCCCCCGGGGAGGCGTTCGGCAACAGCAAGCGGCGAGTTCAAGGGCGATTCGTGTACGCTGGCCGCGACTACTGGCTTTGGGTAGCCGATCCCGTTTACGAAAGGCGCTACCTCGACAAGCTGAACGGGAGCTACGATCTCGGCCCGTGTCACTTGACGATCAGCCTGGGAGAAAGGTACGGACGTGCCTGCTACAAACTCATCGCCGCGATCATCGAGCCGGACGGCGGAAGATGATCGACACTTGCGAAACGGCGTACACGGTAGGTCACTCCCGCCACTCCATCGATGCGTTCCTTGGTCTGCTTGCGCGCCACCGGATCGGAGCGGTGGCGGATGTGCGGTCGGTGCCCTTCAGCCGCCGAAATCCGCATTTCAGCCGCAAGCCGTTGTCGCGGTCGCTTGAACGCGCGGACGTGCGCTACGTGCATCTCGGCAAGGAGCTCGGGGGGCGCTCCGACGATCCAGGGTGCTACGAGGATGGCCGCGTGCTGTACGACCGGGTGGCCCGCACCGGGTCTTTCCTGCGCGGAATGGAGCGACTTGAACAAGGGATGGGGAAGTATCGGGTGGCCGTCATGTGCGCAGAGGGGGAGCCTCTTGACTGTCACCGGACGCTGCTTGTGGCGCCGGCAATCCGGGAGCGTGGCCACCAGGTGACGCACATCCTCCCGGACGGAGCGATCGAGACGCACGAGAGGACGATGGATCGCTTGCTGGACAGGCTCGGAGTGAGGCCTGTGGGCATGCTTGCCTTGCGACCCCGCGCGGAGGTGATTGCGGAGGCTGTGGCGCTTCAGTCGAGGCGCGTGGCCTATCGGGCAGAAGGCCCTGCCAAGGCGGGAGGCAGGCAATAAAGGTGTGGACGATCGGCTTTACCAAAAAGCCAGCCGCTCGCTTTTTCGATCTGCTTGCACGCGCCGGCGCAAAGCGGATCGTGGATGTGCGCCTCAATAACGCGTCACAGCTTTCCGGCTTTGCCAAGCGGGGCGATCTCGCCTTCTTCCTCTCCACCATCTGCGACATGGACTACATACACGTGCCGGACCTCGCTCCCACCCCCGACCTGCTGGCGGACTACCGCAAGAGGCGGATCGACTGGCCTGCCTACGAGAGTCGCTTCCTCGCGCTCATGGCAGAGCGACGGATTGAGGAGACGACTGCCCGGGAACTGGTTGCCGATGGCTGTCTGCTTTGCAGCGAGGACAAGCCGCATCACTGTCATCGGCGCCTCGTCGCCGAATACCTGAACGACCGCTGGGGCGGGGTGGAAGTCCGCCACCTTGGCGGTGACTGAAGGGGGTGCGCCGGCGGTTCCTTTGGTCGCCGGCATTGGCGGTCATGTCTGCGCCGCGGCCGATGTGCTGGTCGAAGAAGGCCAGCATTCGATCGTACGTTTCGCGGCGGTTGTCGGGGTTGCCGAAGCCGCGGCCCTCCTTGCGTTCGACGAGCCAGGCCTCGACCGGGTTGCCGGCGGACTTGAGTGCGCGGCGGAGGCTGGTGGCGTGGGCGACGGGGACCCGTTGGTCCAGTGCATTCGCGGCATGTGCAGGGAGGATGCGCCTGATGGCGCGCATGGAGGGCGTCCCGCCCTCCCTCCTCGCAGGGAGGGCGCCGCCGACAGCCTGTCGGTGCTGGCGGAAACGGCAACGCCCTCCCTCCTATAGCTCCCTCCTATAGCTCCCTCCTATAGCTCCCTCCTATAGCTCCCTCCTATAGCTCCCTCCTATAGCTCCCTCCTATAGCTCCCTCCTATAGCTCCCTCCTATAGCTCCCTCCTATAGAGAGTGGTCCCGGCAGGCAAATCGACGCAGTCGCCAGTTGCGAACGGCCATGCGCCACGTCAGGCAAATTCAAAGTGAGACACTACCGGACGTGCCAGGCGGTGGCGGCCCCGAACGCAATGCGGTAGTGTCCCGCGCTTCGCTAGGGCAGGCAGGCGACGCCGCTCGCACGGGGGGACCATGGAACCGAATCGAGGCAGTACTTTCCGGGCAGGATTGGCGCTGATGGTGGGCGCGCTGGCGGTGCTGGCGGGTGTGCCGGCGGCGGCCGAGGCGCTCGACACGGGCGATACGGCCTGGATCCTGAGTTCCACCGCGCTCGTGCTGTTCATGACGATTCCGGGCCTGTCGCTGTTCTACGCCGGCCTCGTCCGCTCCCGCAACGTGCTGAGCGTGCTGATGCAATGCTTCAGCATCACCTGCCTCGTCACCATTCTTTGGCTGATCGTCGGCTACAGCCTCGCCTTCGCCGATGGCAACTGGTTCATCGGCGGTCTTTCGAAGGCGTTCTTTGGCGGCGTGGGCGAAGACGCCATGAGCGGGACGATCCCGGAATCGGCCTTCGCCACCTTCCAGCTCACCTTCGCCATCATCACCCCGGCGTTGGTGGTGGGCGGTTTCGCCGAACGGATGCGATTCCCGTCGGTGCTGATCTTCACCACGCTGTGGCTGCTCTTGGTCTATGCGCCGGTTTGTCACTGGGTTTGGGGCGGTGGCTGGCTGGCCGAGATGGGCCTGCTCGACTTCGCAGGCGGTACGGTGGTTCACATCACGGCTGGCACCGCGGCGGTGGTGGCGGCGCTGGTGCTCGGCGCCCGGCGCGGCTTCCCGGATCAGATGATGGCGCCGCACAACATGACGCTCACCGTGGCCGGTGCCGGAATGCTCTGGGTGGGCTGGTTCGGCTTCAACGGCGGCAGTGCCCTTGCCGCCAACGGCGACGCCGCCATGGCCATAACCGTCACGCACATTTCGGCGGCGGCTGGCGCCTTCACGTGGATGGTTGCGGAGTGGATTCGCTACGGCAAGCCGAGCGCGCTTGGCGCCGTGACCGGCATGGTGGCGGGGCTTGGCACCATCACGCCGGCATCGGGCTTCGTCGGCCCGGCTGGGGCTCTGGTGATCGGCATCGCCGCTGGTGCGGTCTGCTTCCTGGCAACCAATTTCATGAAGCGCACGCTACGCATCGACGACTCGCTGGATGTGTTCCCGGTTCACGGCATTGGCGGGCTGCTCGGCACGATCCTGACGGGGGTTTTCGCCTCCCAGGCGTTGGGCATCTTCAGCGGCCAGCAGGACATCAGCATCGGCAGCCAGCTTGGCGTGCAGGCGATTGGGGGCTTTGCGGTTCTCGGCTACACGGCCCTTGTCACGTTCGTCATCCTCAAGGTGGTCGATGTGGTCGTCGGCAACCGCGTGACCGAGGAGCAGGAGACGGAAGGTCTCGACCTCGTGATGCACAACGAGCGCGGCTACGACCTGTAGGGCAGATTGGCGAGGGCGAGACCGGGTAGTGGCTTGTGGCTGAGGGCCTTGCCGTCATCGGCGCCGGCTTCGGTCGCACCGGCACGCTGTCGCTCAAGCAGGCACTCGGGCGGCTCGGCTTTGACGCTTGCTACCACATGGCGGAGGTGGCGACGCATCCGCAACATGCCGACCTCTGGCTGCGCGCCTGGCACGGCGAGGACGTGTGGAAAACGCTCTTCGCCGGCTACCGCGCCGCCGTGGACTGGCCAGCGGCGGCGTTCTGGCCCCGCCTGATGGATTACTACCCAGACGCCAAGGTGCTGCTGTCCCTGCGCGACTCGGAAAGCTGGTTCAAGAGCGCCAGCAACACGATCTTCCAGAGCATGGAACAGGCCCTTCGCTCGCAGGAGGAGCCCTCAGCGCCGGGGAGCGCGGGGGGCCTCCCCTCGCGGGAGGAGCCCTCAGCGCGGGGGAGCGCGAGGGGCCTCCCCTCGCAGGAACAGGAGAAGCTGCGCACGCGCCTGAGGATGGCGAACGAGATCATCCGCGAAGGCACATTCGACGGCCGGCTGATGGACCGGGACCATGCCATCGCCGTGTACGAGGCCAACGTGGCAAGAGTTCGCGCCGAAGTGCCGGCCGATCGACTGATCGAGTTTCGCGCCAGCGACGGCTGGGCGGGCCTGTGCGAACCGCTGGGCGTTGCCGAGCCGGACGAACCCTACCCTTGGGTGAACACCAGCGAGGAGTTCCTGGACCGCTGGCGCAACCGCCCGAACCCGGGCGGGCGTAAACCCCTCGGCGCACATCGAGGTCCTTCCCCGTGCCGCGCGCCCCCTACACGTTGAAGCGGAAGTGGGCCACATCGCCGTCCTGCATCTCGTAATCCTTGCCCTCGAGTCGCCAACGGCCTGCGTCGCGGGCGCCGGCTTCGCCACCGTACGCAATGTAGTCGTCATAGGCGACGATCTCGGCGCGGATGAAGCCACGTTCGAAGTCGGTGTGGATGACGCCTGCGGCGCCAGGTGCGGTGGTGCCTCTCGCGATGGTCCAGGCGCGGGCCTCCTTGGGCCCGGCGGTGAAGAAGCTCATGAGCCCGAGAAGATCGTAGCCGGTGCGAATGACGCGGTTGAGCCCTTGCTCCTGCAGCCCCAGGTCCGCAAGGAACTCCTGGATGTCCTCGGCGTCGAGCTCGGCGATCTCCGCCTCGATCTTGTTGCACACCGGCGCCACCGCGGCGCCTTCCTCGGCAGCGATGGCGCGCACCTCGTCGAGCATCGGGTTGTCGTCGAAGCCATCCTCCGCCACGTTGGCGATGTACATCACCGGCTTGGCGGTGAGGAAGTGGCATTCGGCGATGGCGGCCTGCTCGTGCGGCGCGAGGCCTAGCGCGCGCACGGGCCTGGCGGCATCGAGTCCGGCACGGACCCGGTCCAGAATTGCCACGTTGGCGCGTGCCTCCTTGTCACCGATGTTGGCAATGCGACGTATTCGGTCGTGAACGCGGTCGGCGGTGGCGAGGTCGGCGAGGGCGAGCTCGGTGTCGATGATCTCGATGTCGTCCCGGGGCGAGACGCGGCCGGAAACATGCACCACGTTGTCGTCGTCGAAGCAGCGCACCACATGGGCGATGGCGTGGCATTCGCGCACATGGGCGAGGAACTGGTTGCCGAGGCCCTCGCCCTTGGAGGCGCCGGCGACAAGCCCGGCGATGTCGACGAACTCCATCAGGCTGGGCACGACCCGGTCGGGCCTGGCGATGGCGGCGATGCGGCCCAGGCGCGGATCGGGCACCGGCACGACGCCGGTGTTGGGCTCGATGGTGCAGAAGGGAAAGTTTGCGGCGTCGATGCCGGCCCGCGTGAGTGCGTTGAAGAGGGTGGACTTGCCGACGTTGGGCAGCCCGACGATACCGCAGTGAAAGCCCATCAGCGTGGCCCCCTGTCTGCTTGCGTCGGACACTCGGGCGCTCGGGACAGCCGTCTGCGGGCGTTGATGGCATTCATGGCGGCATCGAAGTCGCCGTCGAGAAGGCGGCGCAATGTGTCGTCGTCAAGGTCGGTGGCCTGCTCGATGCGACCTTGCTCGTCGCTGGTCATGCGCACGCCGGTGAGATAGGAGATCATCTCGTCTGGATTGCCCGGGTGGCCCACGCCAATGCGCAGCCGGGCGAAGCCGGCCTGGTTTCCGAGCGCGGCGATGACGCTGCGGATGCCGTTGTGGCCGTTGTCGCCGCCGCCCACACGCAGCCGGCAGGCACCGGGCTCGAACGCCACTTCGTCGTAGGCGATGAGGATCTCCTCCGCAGTGAGCTTGTAGAACCGTGCCAGCGGCCCGATGGCATCGCCAGAGAGGTTCATGTAGGTGTTGGGCGCGAGCAGCCAGACATCGCGACCAAGTATGTCGCCTCGGGCCGCGTTGCCGCGGAACTTCCGGTCTGGCGACAGCGACAGCCGAAAGCGCCCCGCGAGTCGATGCAGCCAGGCCATGCCGACGTTGTGGCGGGTGCGTTCGTAGCGAGGGCCGGGGTTGCCGAGGCCAGCGATGAGGCGAATGGTCACGTTGGCGATCCGGTGGGTGGTTATGGGGTCTGCTGGGGCAGCGGTTACGTCAGGGGCGAGGTCCGTCTCGCGGTGGAGGGGGCTGGCTGCTTGGCCGGCACTTGATTTCTTCGCCCTTGTCGGGAGGAGCGTAGCAGGCCCTCTCTAGCCGCGTGTCGGGCGGCAGGTCGGGCTGTTCGCGGCCGAGCAGGGTCATGAGGAAGATGCGCCAGGCGACGACGAGGTTGACGGCGGCGGCTCGGGCGAGGCGCGCGGCGGTGCGGTTGGCGAGTTCCTCGACCCTGCAGCCGGACTTGAGGATGCGGTGCCAGTCCTCGATGCGCCATCGGCGGGCGTAGTGCTCGACGATCCGCCGGCAGTCTTGCGGGGTGTCGGCGGCGAGCGTGGTGAGCAGCAGCCAGCGGATCGGCGCGGCGCCCCTGGGCGCGCGCTCCTCCTCGGCGAGCACGGCCTGCAGGCGCATCGGCGGCTTGCCGCGGTGTTCGCGCGCGGTGGGCGCGAGTTCGACGGTGTCGGCGCGCAGCGTCAGGGTGGCGGCGCGGCGGCTGCGGCCGGGTCGTTCCGGGCGCCTGCTGGACTTTGGGCGCTCGCTCAGGCGGTCGACGCGGACCACGGCGCGGGTACGCGCCGGCGCGGCGCGCAGTGCGTCGAGCAGCGACCGTCCGCCGGCGACGCGGCGGCGGCCGTTGGCGCGCACCAGCACGTCCAGCTCCGGCTGCGCGCGCTGCGCCTCGAACACGCGGAAGTCGTCGGCCTCGCGATCCATCACGCTCACGACCCGGCCGGGGCCCAGCTCGCGGGCCAGTTCGGCGCAGTCCCGCAGCGCCTCGATCCAGCGCTCGCTCTTGCGCTCCGGCGACGCTGGGTCCCGATCCGCCCTGGGCACGGGCGCGTCGAAGCGCGCGTTGACCACCCCCAGCGGCAGCCCGGACGGCGTCACCGCCAGCGTCGAGTGCAGATGCAGGCCGCGCGTCTGCGCGCCGGTCTGGTTGCTGCCGATCACCCCCAGCCCGTCGCAGCCCGGACGGCTGGCGAAGTTGAGGTCCGTGCCGTCCTGCACGCACAGCACCCGTGGCTGCGCGCGCATGCGCCGCAGCGTCCGCTCGCGGTGCGGCCGCAGGATGTTCTCCGGCGTCGCCGCGCTGTCGTCCGGGCGATCCACGAACCGGTAGTAGCCCTTGACCATTGCCCGATCCCCCTTCGCCGCGGCGGGCAGCGAAGCCGTCGGCGCCGCCCCCCTGAGCGCCGCCACCCGCACCAGCCGGGCGCTCAGCCGGGCATCGCCCAGCGGCGCCCCGCCAAACTCGTTCGCCGCCCAGACGCCGGCTTCCAGGCCGTCCCAGGGCGCCAGCGGCGCCAGCGGCGCCGCCGCCGGGGACGGCTCCGCGCCCACGCCCAGCCGCCGACGCCAGTCGGCCGTCAGCGGGCAAACATACACCCGCTTGCGTCCCGCCGCCGCCGCGTTGCCCCGATCCTGCCGGCCGCGACCCGCGGTCTCGCCCAGCAGCCGCCAGTTGGCCGCCCGCAGGCTGGTTCCCCGGTGCGTGCCGTCGACGAACGTCTCCACCAGGCACGGCGCGTAGCCGTAGCGCGCCTCGAAGTCCGAAGGCAGCCGCCGCAGCAGCCGCCCAAGCACGCGCGAGGCCAGGTTCCGGCACTCCACGCCCGGACGGATCAGGAACCGCGACAGCCCCACCACGCGATGCAGATGCGTCCGACGACGCGCCGCGTCCCAGCCGATCCAGCGATCCCGCACCGCAAGCTGCAGCGCCGCCGACGCGAACCCCGCCGCGCCCAGCCAGCCGTGCTCGGAAGCCACCAGGTAGCGTAGCTGGCAGCCCACCAGCGGCCCCGCGCCGCGCCCATGCTCGCGCGCCATCAGGCCGTGCCAAACGTCCCGCTCCGCCGCCTCCTCCACCAGCACGATGCGCAGCCCGCGAACCCGACCCGCCGCGTCCGGCACCCCGACCGCCGGCGCCACCGCCGCCGCCGACTCGCCGCGCACGCAGCTCCCGCCCGCCGTCCGCGCCGCCGGCAGGCGAACCGACCCGACCCGCTCCAGCGCCCGAAGCGCCGACAGGCAGCCGCTCGTCTGCACCACGCCGCGCGCGTCGCGGAAGCCGAACTCCTCGCACACCGCAGCCGCCAGACCCGTGCGGTGCAGGTCCGGACGCGCGCGCCGCAGCGCCTCAACCCGCGCCTGCGCCTCCACAGTGCCCAGACTGCGCTTGATCAGATGCTGTGCATACATGCCGCGCAGCATAAATAGACCGCACGCGAAAGTCCAGTGCCACTTGTGGGGCATGGGTAGCTCTAGCCCGGATTATTCATGAATGCCCTACTGCGGACGACGGTACACTCGCTGTGGCTGGGCGTACTCGCTCCGGCCCCCTCGACATGGTGCGCAGCCATGCCTTCGGGGTCCTCCGTTCCGTGCGCCCACCCACAGCGGCGTCTCGTCGCCCTCGCTACGCATTCATGAATAATCCGGGCTAGAGCATTGACTCGGCTTCGACTTGTGCCCCTCTCTGGCCGTCCGGGCAGCCCCAGCGATTCCGTCCGGTCAGCTTTCGGTGGATGCTTCCCCTGCTGAAGGCTCCCCGCTGTCGCGTCGCGCCCTTGTGGGGAAGCCCTTGCCTGTCAGGCGTCGCGGGATGCTTCCCCTGCTGAAGGCTCCCCGCTGTCGCGTCGCGCCCTTGTGGGGAAGCCCCCCCATTCCCTTGCCTGTCAGGCGTCGCGGGATGCTTCCCCTGCTGAAGGCTCCCCGCTGTCGCGTCGCGCCCTTGTGGGGAAGCCCCCCCATTCCCTTGCCTGTCAGGCGTCGCGGGATGCTTCCCCTGCTGAAGGCTCCCTGCTGTCGCGTCGCGCCCTTGGGGGGAAGCCCCCATTCCCTTGCCTGTCAGGCGTCGCGGGATGCTTCCCCTGCTGAAGGCTCCACCTCGCCTTCCTCTTTCCCCCCTTCGCCGCTGCTGCCGCCGCGTGGGGGGATAACGCTGATTACCGGCAAGTCGTGGTCTTGGCCTTGCCCGAGGGCCACAAGCGTTACGCCGGGCGGTAGGGTGATGTCGGAGAGGTGGATGGAGGCGCCAACCTCCAGATTGGTGACTTCCACCTCGATGTATTCGGGCAGGTCGCCGGGAAGGCTGGAGATTTCCACCTCGATGAGGTTGTGCGACAGGCTGCCGCCGCCCTGGCGGACGCCGACGCAATGGTCTTCGCCCAGGAAGTGCAGTGGCACGTGCATGCTGAGCAGCGCGTCGTCGCGCACCCGCATGAAGTCCACGTGGATGACCTTGTCGCTTGCCGGGTGGCGTTGCAGATCGCGCAGTACCGCCTGTTGGCTGAGGTCGTCCACCTGGAGTTCGAGCACCTGGGAGAAGAACGCTTCGTCCTGCATGACGCGGGCGAGGTCCTTTTCTTCGAGAGCGAGCGGCTGGGGGTCGCGGTCGCCACCGTAGAGGATGCCTGGCACCTTGCCTACGAGACGGCGCAGGCGGCGCGTTGCGGCCTTGCCGACGTCAGGCCGAAATTCGGCGCGAACGGTGATGGGGTTGGCCATGTGGGGTGGCTCCGTCGTTATCTGGGACTGAAGTTGGTTCTGCCCTGCCTGGAACTGCTGCCATAAATGGGGCTTGTTGGCGAAGACATGTTGGGCCGACACGTTTGCGACGAAATCCGCCGCAAACGTGTGGCGCGTCCGCCCGTCAGAAGCGCATCTGCGCCTGTCCGTTGTGCCGGAACATGGCGCTGATGGACTCCTCGTTGCTGACCCGACGGATGGCCTCCGCAAGCACGCCGGCAAGGCTCAATTGGCGAATCTTGCCACAGCCGCGGGCATCATCCAACAGCGGAACGGTATCGGTGACCACCACTTCGTCGAGTTCGGACGCATCGATGCGCCCGGGCGCGTCGTCGGAGAGAACCGGGTGGGTGATGTAGGCGCTGACGCCCGTGGCGCCGCGCTCGCGCAGGGCGGCGGCGGCATTGCACAGGGTGCCGGCGGTGTCGACGATGTCGTCCACCAGGATTGCAGTGCGGCCCGCCACCTCGCCGATGACGTTCATCACCTCGGATGCGTTGGGCCGGGGGCGGCGCTTGTCGATGATGGCGAGGTCGAGATCGTCCACCTGCTTGGCGATGGCGCGGGCGCGTGCCACGCCGCCGACATCGGGGGAGACGAAGACCGGCTCGCCGCGGTGCCTGGCGAGGATGTCGTCCACGAGCACGGGCGATGCATAGACGTTGTCCACCGGCACGTTGAAGAAGCCTTGAATCTGGTCGGCGTGGAGATCGACCGTGAGGATGCGGTCGATGCCGACACCGGCGATCATGTCGGCGACCACCTTGGCGCTGATGGGCACCCGTGCCGAGCGTGGACGACGATCCTGACGGGCGTAGCCGAAGTAGGGCATGACGGCGGTGATGCGTTGCGCCGAGGCGCGCTTGACCGCATCGGCCATCATCATCAGTTCCATGATGTTGTCGTTGGTGGGCGCGCAGGTGGACTGAACGAGAAAGACATCCTTGCCGCGGACGTTCTCGTCGATCTCGACCCGCACCTCGCCATCGTGGAAGCGGCCGATGTCGGACCTGCCGAGGGAAATGTCGAGTTCAGCGGCAATCCGACCGGACAGACCACCCACAGACCCGCCCGCGAACACCATGAGATCCTTCAACGATCCGCCCCCTTAAGAGTAGGGCCTCGCAAAGCCACGGGGAAACCGCCGCCCCTGCCGGCCCGGCGCCGTGGCTGGGGTGGCAGGACTCGAACCTGCGCATGCTGGGATCAAAACCCAGTGCCTTACCAACTTGGCGACACCCCAATCGATTCCGGCGCCAGCCAGACTCCAAAGAACAGGCCAGCAGGCGTATTTTGGGCAGCCCCGCCCGCGTTTGCAAACGCCACCAACCCCCAACCAACCCCGACAGGCGAACGCATGTAACCCGAACCAAACGCTCATGGCTGCGCTTTCTCCGGCCACCCCGACGGATGAAACATGTGTGGGTGCGACGGTGTTGTTGGCGAGGTGCCGTGTTGGGGAGAATGAACGGCGAAGGCGGGCGATGGTCGTCTGACTTGCTGGTGGACGCGAGGTCCCCGAGTCCAGACTGATCCGGACCGCATCGGTCACGAGCCCCGGACCGTGCCCGGCCCCGAGCGCCGTGGACGAGCGGCAGGATGCACCGCGCGCCTGGCGCGCGAGTTCCTTGATCCGAGCGGTCCGCCCGCCTTCGCCAACTCCCAACAAAGGAGCGGGTGTTCGACGCCCCCGCGCTCGGCCTCTCGGCTCAACCGCGCCGTCCACTCGTTCGACAGCGAAGTGCAGCGGCTGTGGGAGGGGCGCCAGCTCGCCGCCTGACATGCAACCAACTGATAACGTCAGCTCCGCTCAAGGAATCCAGGCGTGCCTTTCAACGGTCGAATGCGATCACTTGGCATCCGTTTCGCGACTACCGGTGGAGCCGAGCTTGAACAGATCCCGTCGCCGAACCGTCCTCGGCGCGCCGCTACTGTCCCGCATCCGACCAGTCCTTGCCAGGCTCTCCAGCGAGACACCGAACGGACCTGCCGCTCCATCCCAACCGGTTTCGAGCGTTCCTGCGGACACCGGTCGACCGATCCGGTTCCAGCGATCCATGTTCCAAAGGTGTCCATGGAACAGGCACACCCGCCCGAGGGCGCCGACGATGTCGAGGAGGTCGTCGTGGTCGACGGCCGTATTCGCCGGTGGCTGCCGATCGTCGGTGCCGCGTGGCCGGACAAGGACTGTCAGCTCTGGACACGGACAATCGGTACCGGCGACAGGCGATCCGTCTTCGTTGCGGATTTGGGCCGAAGCGGACGCGCGTGGCGCCATGTCGCCCGGCTGCTCTCCAACAGCGAACGGCAGTCCGTTTTGGTGACGCTGCCCGGAAGCGACGGCAACAGGCCATGCACCTGGCGTGGAGCGGTCCTCGAACCAGCGAGTCGCCTGGTGCCGACCTCGTGCGCGAAGGCGAAGGTCCGGTAGCGCTGATCGGCGATGCCTTTGGCGGCCAAGTCGCGCTGGAAGTGGCGAAGCTCGTCCCGGACCGCGTCGACAACGTGGTCCTCTACGACGTAGCACCGTATCCGTGGGCGCTTCGGAATCTACTCGCCAAGACATACTTGACGACCCATCCACCAGCCGCGTTCGCCGCCCAGGCACGCATTGCCCCGCCGGGCTGGTGGTCGATGATGTCTGGCATCGACGTGTCCACCGGGGGTGAGTTTCTCGGTGAGGAGGTGCAGTCAGAAGTCCTCAAGTCGCTTCGCCGGTCCGACCCGGTGGCCATGAGCTACGAGATGGTTCGGGGAATGCGGAAAGGCCGGGACCTTCGAGCCACGATCAGCTCGATCACGCGGCCCATATTGGCCGTCTTTCCCACCGGTACGGATGGCAAGCAGAGGAAACAGGTTGCCGCCGTGACGGCGCAGTACGCCGACATGAAAGGATGTCTCGTTCCACGCACTTGCCGGTCACGGGGCGGGTGCAATGCTTGAGGCACCCAACGAGGTCGCGGCGCGCATCGAGGCGTTCTGGGACGCCGGGTTCGCCAGGAAGTCGAAAAACGGCAGCACCCTGCTACCAGATTGACGATCCATTTCAGTCGGAGGCGTAACGCATCGCGGCACTCTTCCCGGAATACCGAGGGTGTGGGCGGCGGCACCGCGGCCAACGGCTAGCTCGCCACCCGCCCCAACTTCCAGACCCTGCGCGCAAGCTCCGCACCGCCCGGCCCCTCCTCGCCACGCACCTCCCTGCGCAACGCGTTGCGCAGGCTCTTCTCGTCGTGCACGACCACCGGCGTACCGTCCCTCGCCTCGTACTCGCGCTTGCCGGGAAACCCATCCAGCAGCACCAGACAGCCTCGCACCGGCACGCCTGACGCCCACGCCTCAACCGCGTGGACGTTCCGCGCGATACGGTCCAGCACCGCCGGAAACTGCTTTTTGGGCACCGCCCGCACCTTGGTTTCGACCACCCAGAGCGCCTGGGGCGTCGCCACCAGGTGGTCGATGTCGCCCTCCGCAGCGATATCGACGACGCCGTGGGCCACCGCGCAATTTCGGGGCACCAGCGCGTAGTCGACCACCTGCCCAACACGGTACTCGGCGTCGATCCCGCGCTCGAGGTTGGACAGCGACCAGCGCCGGTCGTAATGCTGCCAGCCGTGGAAGATCGCGACGGCCGCGGCGGCCGCGGCGGCCGCGCACGACAGGTACAGGAGCGGAACCCACTGCGCGAGCAACTGCGCGAGCAACGCCCCCAGACACACGCCGCCACTGACCAACGTCGGCACCAAGAGGACGAGAAGACGCGTCAGCAGGCGCCTGCGCAGCCACGCGGCGGGCGGGCGCCGCGCGCTCGGCCTGCCGGGTTCGGGTACGGGGCGCCTACTCACAGACCACGCCGTCCCCGTCGCCCGCCGCGCGATGACGTCGCGGCACCAGCGCCACCGCCCACACGCGGATCATGCCGACCACAATCCACCGCACGCGGTGGCCGCACCCTTGTGTCCAACCTCCTCGGAGGCAGGCAGACGTTCCACGGCAAGCCAGACAGGCAAATGCACCTCCAACTTTGGCACGGGACCATGCTACAGGGGCAGGGGCAGACGTTCCACGTTCCACGGCAAGCCAGACAGGCAAATGCACCTCTATCCAAGTATCCAGACAGGCAAAGGCAAGCCACATCCGTGCGGCACCCCCTCCATCGAGACGGCGGAACTCAGTGCGAGCCGGAGTGGAGCTGGAAGGGGATGACGCTGAGAAAATCCGCCTCCTGGCGGATGTCGAGCGCAGTCAACGGGTGCTCGGCCATCCAGCGTTGGGGGAGCGTGAGCTTGATGGAGTTCTGCCGAACCGAAAGCGAGATGGCGGGCAGCGGCAGGGTGGCGCGGCTCCGGTGGAAGACCACCGCCAAGCGCATCAGCACGCACAAACGCATGAGTTCGGGAGCGTCGCGGAGCAATTCAATCGGAAACTTGCGACGGTGCGACCGGACGATCATCGCCAGGTGATGCTGGTCTTGGCGTGAGAAGCCTGGCATGTCCATGTGTTGCAGCAGATAGCCTCCGTGCTTGTGGTACTGGCTGTGCGCAATGTCCATGCCGATTTCGTGCAGCATCGCGCTCCAAGCCAGAATGCGGGGTGCATCCACTTGTTCGAATTGCCAGCCTGTGCTTGTCTGTTCCAGCAGCCGGGTAGCGGTGCGGGCGACCCGGCCGGCTTGCACCGTGTCAACGTGGTAGCGAGAGGCGAGGTTGGCCACGGTGTTCTCGCGGATGTCCTCGGCATGCACGCGACCCAGAAGGTCGTGCAGGAGACCCTCGCGCAACGCTCCGTCCGAAACGGTCATGCGCTTGATGCCCAAAGCGGCAAATATGGCAGCCAGGATCGCAACGCCACCAGGGAACACAGGCCGTCGCTCGACATTCAGCGACTCCAGGTCGATGGCGTCCACGTGCCGGACGTCCACGAGACGTCGTCGCACGGCCGCGATGCCGTCTGCGGTGATGCCACGCTCGCCAGAGAGTTCCTGAATTGCGTCCTGAATCGCCATGATGGTGCCAGACGCGCCGATCGCCGTATCCCAGCCGTGGGCGCGGTATACATGCTCGATTACTTCGAGCTCTTGGCGGGCGGCGTTCTCCGCATTCACCACGCCGCCAATCCTGATGCGGCCGTTTGGGAAGTGTTCGGCTGACATCGCAACGCAGCCCATGTGAAGGCTTTCCATCAGCCTGGGCTGGAACTGGCGGCCGAGGATCAATTCGGTGCTGCCGCCCCCAATGTCCGCTACCAGGCGGGTATCGTAGTTGTCCTCGTGCGAATGCGAAACGCCGAGATAGATGAGCCTCGCTTCCTCGCGTCCGCTGATGACCTCGATGCGGTGGCCCAGCGCTTTTTCGGCTCGTTCGATGAAGTCTTGACTGTCCCGCGCCTTGCGGAGGGTGTTGGTGCCAACGATGCGGATGTTCTCTGGCGGCAAGTGACGGATCCGCTGCGCGAGTCGTTCCAGGCAGTCCAGAGCCCGTGCCGCGGCACCTGCGGAGAGGGTGCCCGAAGGCGTTAGCCCCTCGGCCAATCGAACCATTTCCTTGTGACGATCAACAACTTGGAGGCGACCGTCTTGGTCGTACGCGACGATGAGGTGAAAGCTGTTGGAGCCCAAGTCAACCGCCGCGAAGGGTGCAGCGGTGTCGCGCTGGAAGATTGGCAACGACCTGACCACGACTGGGTATCCTAACCTGGGACGGGATGCGACCCGACGCGGGATGCGGCCCCGGCGGCGAGCGCGACCACTTTTCCAGCGTCGTCGGCGTCGTGCGGTGGATGGGCGGGTCCTGGCCCGCTGTTGGCCGGCGCGTCGTCGCAGACGAGGTGGCGGCAGTTCGGCCGTGGGCTCCCGGGCGTGGCCGTGACGCTTGTGCGAGTCCGTTATGCGGGTGCCAATGAACACCAGCTCCGACGCTTCTGGGGCCGGCTGCCCGGAGCCGTTCTCGTGCCTCCACGACGGACGAGGCCGATGTTCAAGAGTGCGGCGGCAGGGGCCTCGGCAGGGCGAGATAGTCCCAGCCGCGGACATGTTCGACGGAATACCCGAATGCTTCGACGCTTTTCTGGGTGGCGTGGATCCGATCGAGTACGTCAGGCGGCGCCGTGTCGTACCGGTAGCCCCCCATGATCTCGATCAACAGGGCCGGGCGGCTCCTCAGGATCGTATCCGCTGCGCCGGCGAGCACCTCGTTCTCGAAGCCCTCGACGTCGATCTTGATCACCGTCACCCGTTCGAATCCAAAGCTGTCGAGGCTGCGCAGTTCCACCGGGTCGCCTCCGCTGCCGATGGCGGTTGCCCCCTCGTTGCCGGGCGTCGACGGGTTCATCGTGACGACGCGCGCGTCACCCGAACCGATCGCGAACCGCAACGGCACGACGTTGGTGACGCCGTTGAGTGCCAGGTTGTGATGGAGTTCGCGATGGAGCTTGCGCTGCGGCTCGAACGCATAGACACGGCCCCACGGCCCGACGAGACGGGAGACAGGTACGGTGTGCGTGCCGATGTGGGCGCCGACTTCGAGCACCACGGTTCCCGGTCTGACGTGCTCTTCGAACAGGGCGAGCACATGCGGTTCCCACTGCCCTCCCCCCGTCACCACGCGCTTGATCAGGTCCTCCGCATCATCCACGAAGAACTGCCCCACGCCCCGGACTCCAAAGCGCTGATACCGTGCGACGGGGAAGGCGTTGACGAACTCCCTGGTCTCCTCGAAGTCGCGCAGCACCGTCGGCATCGTGTCCGGCTGCGGCAGCGGTGCCCAGCCCCGCGGCGGTTCCGGAGCGCCGTCGCACCCCGCGGCCAGGCTGCAACACATAAGGAGGCGCAACGCCGCCTGCGGCGAAAAAGGCGCAACGCAAAGCCTGCCGTGCGCGCCGGATGCTGGCGAGGATACGCCCGCCCGACTTGCGCCACACGTAGCGCTTCGGATCGAGGTTGTGCGTGGTGAGGTAGGCGTTGATGGCCTCGATCAGCTGAATGGGTGGCCATACGGCCCGCTCGTCCACGACCGGGCACGCGGTGCGGGCGGCGCGACTTCGCAACCAGACCGGGCAGCCCGACCCGCGATGTCCCGCCTTCCACCGGGGCAGTGGGCGGCCCGGGACCAGCCAGCCGCCTCTGGCGCGGCGGCCTCCGAACACCCCTCCGCGCGCAGCCGGTCGAACGGTTCCAGCCGCCTCGGGCGATCAGCGCTTCCGGCGGTGTGCCCTCGTCGACCTTGAAGCTGCGGCAGGACTTGATCCGCATGGACTCGACGTTCATGGTTCGGGCTCCCCTTGTCGTCAACGGCAGGGCTGCCTGAACCCGCGCACCGGGCGCCCGATGCGCGGCGCCCGCCGAACGCCGCGGGGCTCGCCGTGTCAGGCCGCTGCGCGGCTTCTCCGCTTCGACCCTTCGGGTGTCACGGCGAGCCCCGCGGCGAAGAGGGGGTGATGACCGAAGGCAAGCTTCCGGTCATCACTGACCGGGCGGTCTCACATGTATCTAGCCCGGATCATTCATGAATGCGCTTAGCGAGGGCGACGAGACGCCGCTGTGGGTGGGGGGCACGGAGTGGAGGACCCCGAAGGCATGGCTGCGCACCATGTCGAGGGGCCGGAGCGAACGTGTCCGCAGGACACGCGAGTACTTGCCCAGCCACAGCGAGTGTATCGTCGTCCGCAGTAGGGCATTCATGAATGATCCGGGCTAGTTCCCGACATACGGGCAACCGGCTCGATTGTCTCCCAACTCGCTTGTAGCCACGACCTCAGCCGAACCGACCTGGGTGGACGTCCCGACCCTTGCCACTGCTAAGTAAGCCCCGCCGCGGCGACGGTACTGTCGCAGGGCTTGGCTGAACCCCAAAGCGGACGGTTCGACCGCCATTCTCGCCGCCTTCGGCGGGCGGTCAGAGCTTGTAGGAGACCCTGTCACCTGACACGGCGATCAGCTTTCGCGACCGCATGTTGGCGACGAGCCGGTCGAGGTCGGGTTCGGCGAGCTTGCCGTTGAACCGTGTGTCGATCCAGTTTCTCAGGGTGTTCACCTTGCGCGGCCTCGAAGCGCCCGCCGCGGCGAGCGCCTTGCGGACTTCCTCCACAGTGGGCGCTGCGGCGGCGCGGGAGGCGGCGGTCTTCCTCGCCGCCTTGGTGCGCCCAGGGATTGAGGGAAGGCCGGCATGGCGCTGGACGGCGATGCCGAACTCTGTGCGCATGTGGCGGACGAGGGGGTCGAATCCCTTGTCCTCGGAGACGATGTGGAACTGGTCGCCGGGGTGCCGAGGGGCGATATCGCCGAGGTAGAAGGCTATGTGGAAGTCGAGGGCGTTCCGCCCGGACGCGGGGCACTGGATGTAGCGGGCGTCGGGTCCGAAGGCCTGCAGGGCCATCACGAGGTCGGCGGGGATCTTGTGTTGGTTGGGGCCGAGGAAGACGATGATGCGGGTGTCCGGCTGGCGGTCGGGATGGAAGTCGCTTGGGCGGACGTTCTCGTAGTCGACGAGGATCCAATGGGCCATGGCGTGTTGGAGATCCTCGGATCGGCGGTTCGGCAAGTGTAGCGCGGGCGCGGATCGGTCGAGCCTGCCGCGTTGCCGGGTAGTGTCTCACTTTGGCTTGTGCAGTGTCTGGCGCCGTCCTCCGGGGGGCCTCCGGGGGGAGGGCGTCCCTCGGGGGGGAGGGCGGGACGCCCTCCCTTCCCTATAGAGAGCGGTCCCGGCAGGCAAGTCGACGCAGTCGCCGGTTGCGAACGGCCATGCGCCCCTCGCCTGGCAGCCTGTCGGACTTCGGACGGCGCAAGCTGGCCGAATGCCGACAGGGTGACAGGACGGCTTGGGCTGGGGCAGGAAGCGTTGCCGAAAGGCAACGGTTCCTGTGGCGCTAGACTCCGCCCCTTCCATCTACGAAAGAACCACGCTCAAGCCTCCCGATGGATTTCGAGTCTCCGCCACCTGACTTCGTCGCCAACGTCGTGTCGTATTTTCCGAACGGCCGGCGTTGGCTTGCAGACTTGCCGCAGTGCCTCGCGGCGCTCGCGGGGCGGTGGCAGCTGCGGGAGTTCCGCCCCGTTGCATCGCTTTCCTTCAACTTCGTCGCACGTGCCGTCCAGGGGAGTCACGGGCGTGAGGTGGTCCTCAAGGTCAGCCCCGACCCAAGCGTGGTCGCTGTCGAGGTGGCGTGGCTGCGCCACCACGCAGGGAAAGCGGTGGTTCCCGTTCTGGCCGCCGGTGCGGATGCCTACTTGATGGAGTGCCTGTCGCCGGGACTGCCGCTGAACCCCGCGTCCCTCTCAGAAGACCGTGAGGCAGCGCAGGAAATTGCGAGGCTCATCGACGAATTGAGCCGGGATCCGTCGCCGGCTGACCCCGACGAGCTCTTTCGTCCAGTGGCCGAGGATGTGCGCGGGCTCACCGACTACCGCCGTCGTTTCGGCACCCGCGGTGCGGTCGATGCGAAGCTGGTGGACGCGGCTCAGGGCATTTGGACCGCGCTCGTGGCATCTCCCTCGTCACCAAGCCTTGTTCACGGCGACTTCCACCACGGCAACGTGCTCACGTCATCGCGGAATGACGGCTCGTCCCAGCCGATTGCCATCGACCCGCACGGATTGGTTGCCGAGACCGAATACGAGTGCGCCGCCATGCTTCGAAATCGGCTCGCCTGGTGCCCGGATCAAGCTGTGCTTGCCGGCACGGTGTCGGATCGGGTGTCGATCCTTGCCGAAATCCTGGCACTCGACGCCAGACGCATCGCTGGCTGGGGCTTCGCACAAACGGTTCTGTCTGCCTGTTGGGAAGCCCTGGCGACGCAAGACGTGAAGGACGCAACCGTGCTGGCAGCCGCCCGTGCCCTTCGGCGACGGTTCGAGGGAACGGGTGGGTAGGCGTTGGACAGACGTCGGCTATAGTCCCCAACTCCGCACCGGCGGCGCTTGCCGGGCGTACACGACGGGAAGCGATGGAGACTTTCGACAGCAGGGCATTTCGCGACACGATGGGCCAGTTCGCCACAGGCGTCGTGATCGTTACCGGCGCCGAAAACGGCAAACTGGTGGGATTCGCCGCGCAATCGCTCGTCTCCCTGTCGCTCGATCCGCCTCTCGTGGCTGTTTGCCCGGCGCGGACGAGCACGAGCTGGCCCCGCATTCGCGCCGCTGGCTCCTTCTGCATCAACGTGCTCGCGCAAGACCAGCAGGCGGTCAGCGACGCATTCGCGCAGGCTGGCATGACCGCGGACATGCCATGGCACACCAACGGCCACGGCGCACCGATCCTCGACGGCGCCATCGCCTGGGTGGACTGCGAGCTGGTCGCCGAACACGACGCAGGAGACCACACGATCGCGGTCGGCAGCCCGCGCGAGTTCCGCATCCTTCGCCCAGATGCGGTGCCGTTGATCTACCTTCGCGGCGACTACGGCCTCGGCTAGCGCCACAAGAACCGCTGCCTTTCGGAACGCTTCCTGCCCAGCCCAAGCCGTCCTGTCACCCTGTCAGGAAAGCCCCTCCACCGGTATGGATGCGCCGTGGATCGAACGGGCGTCGGCAGAAGCCAGGAAGACCACCACTGCGGCAATGTCCTCCGGCGGCACCCATCGGTCGAATCGTGCCTTGGGCATGTCGCGGCGGTTCTGCGGCGTGTCGATGATGCTCGGCAGGATGCAGTTGACGTTGATTCCGTCTGCCTTGAGTTCGTCCGCCAAGGTTTCCGTCAGGCGCTGGACCACTGCCTTCGAGGCGATGTAGGCACCCATCGCCGCGGTGCCGCGCAGTCCGCCGCGGGCGGAGATGTTGATGATCTTGCCGTGGCCGGCGGCCTTCATGCCGGGCGCGACGGCGCGGACGGCGTTGAACACGGTGCGTGCGTTCAGGTTCATCATGAAGTCCCAAGTCGCGTCGGACGTGTCTGCCACGGCGTCGCCCATCGTGAAGCCGCCGGCGATGTTGGCGAGCACGTCGATGGTGCCGAGGTCTGCGAAGGCCGCGGCGGCGGCGCTCGGGTCGATCAAGTCTGCGGTGGTCGTGTTCCACGGCACGTCCGACTCGACGATGTCGATGCCGGTCACGCGTGCGCCAGCGCTGTGGAAGGCGCTGGCGACGGCGCCGCCGAGCGTTCCGGCGGCGCCGGTGACGATGACGCTCTTGCCTTTGAATTCGCTCATGGCGCCAATGCCTCCAGCGCCTTCCAGTCGGGTGTGCCGATGGTGCCGTCGGGCCGCACCGGTTGGATGCAGACGTGGCTTGCGCCGGCGTCGAAATGCTCGGCGATGCGGTCGCGGACGGCCGATGCATCGCCCCAGGCGAAGGTTGCGTCAATGAAGGCGTCCGAGCCCTCGTCCGTGATGTCTTGCTCGGTCAATCCCATCCGTAGCCAGTTGTTGCGGTAGTTGGGCAGTGCTTGGTAGGTCTTTGCGACGGTGCGGGCGACCTTGCGGGCGGTGTCGGCGTCGGGCGTCATCACGACCTTTTGCTCCACGCACAGCCACTTGTCGGGGCCGAGGATGTCTCGTGCCATGCGCGTATGAGCTGGCGACGAGAAGTATGGGTGGGCGCCGTCGCTCGCGTTGCGGGCGAGTGCCAGCATGTGTGGGCCGAGGGCGGCCAGGACGATGCGCGGGGCCGTGTCGGGGTGTGGACCGACGTAGCGGGACGCGGCCATTTGCTCGAGATAGGTGCGCATGGTGGCGACGGGCTTGCCGTAGGTGAGACCACGCACGCCTTCCACCAACGGTCTGTGCGAGACGCCGAGGCCCAACAGGAAGCGGTCGCCGGATTGCTCGGCCAGGGTCATCTGCGCCTGCAGGGTGACTCCCGGTTCGCGGTTGTAGATGTTGGCGATGCCGGTGGCCAGCACCAGCCTCGTGGTGTTGGCGAGCAGCCATGCGGCGTGGGAAAATGGGTCGCGCCCCACGGTTTCGGGAATCCACAGCGCGGCATAGCCGAGCTCCTCGATCCGCTTCGTCGCGGTGGCCGCATCTTGTGCGGACATGGCCTCCGTGAAGTACCAAACGCCAAGGCGTCCTAGCTGCATTTGCCTGTCCATTTCGGAAGTTCGACGCAATATTGTAGGCCAGGCTTGGCCGTGCGGGCGGGAGGGGCGTTTGCCCGGGCAGGGAGCTTCGGGGCGTTTGCCTGTCCGGGTCCATGCCCGGGCGGGGCGTTTGCCGGCGTGGGCGAAGGATGCGTCTCGCCTGTCCGAGTCCCGGAAGGGTGCTTTGCCTGTCCGGGATGCGGGTGGTCCGGATGTGGCGCGCCGTGTGGCTGGGTGATGCGTACACTTGCGGACTCGCGCTTGCGCATCCGGTGCGGGTCGAGAGGCGGTTGCTGTGCGTCGGGTTGCGGCGCGTTGGGGGAAGAAGGACTTGGACGCGGCCAACCAACGGGGCGAGCCCGCTGCTGGCGCCGGGAATGCGTCCGCGGCCACTGGGGCCGCGGCGTCGGGTCAGGGGCCGGCGCGAGGCTCCGACAGGGGAATGGGCTCGGCGGCGCCGTTCGTGCGGCCAGGCATATTCCACCTCGCGTTTCCGTCGATTCTCGCCAATCTCCTCTATGCGGTCGTGGCGATGGTGCAGACCAAGTTCGTGGGCGAGCTGGGGGCCGAAGCGGTGGCGGCCGTGGGGGTGGGGCAGCGTGTCTTCTTCGCCCTGCAGGCGGTGTTGATGGCGATTAGCGCGGGAACGACTGCCTTGGTGGCGCGGGCGTGGGGCGCTGATGACCGCACCGAGGCGAGCCGGGTGACGATGGCGAGCCTCGCCGTGGGAGGGGCCTTCGCCATCGCGCTTACGCTGCCGGGATTTCTCGCGGCGCGGCCGGTGGCGTCCATTTTCGGCCTTGACGCCGAGACCATCGAACTCGCCGCGTCCAACGTTCGCTGGATGTCGATCTTCAACGTCGCCTTTGCCATCAACATGGTGCTTGGCTCGGCGCTGCGTGCCGCCGGCGATGCGTGGTCGCCGCTGTGGGTCGGCGGCGGCGTGAATGTCATCAACATCCCGCTCCTTTACCTGCTCGTGTTCGGTCACTACGGCTTCCCGGCGATGGGAGTGGCCGGTGCCGCCATCGCCGGCGGCGTGTCCTTCACGCTCGGTGGCATCGTGATGTTGGTGATGTGGGTCAAGCAGGCGTTTCGCCTGCGCTACGTGAGCAATGGCTGGTATCGCCGGGAGCGTTTTGCCCGACTGTTGCAGATCGGCTATCCGGCCGGACTGGAGATGCTCGTGTTTCAGGCCGGCTTCTTCATCTTTCTGATGCTCATCGGCAACTACTACGGCACCGAGGCATTCGCGGCGATGAGCGTGGGCGGCAACCTGATGATGGTGTGCTTCGTGGTTGGATTCGGCTTTTCCATCGCCGGCTCCACGCTGGTGGGGCAGCACCTGGGCGCCGATGACCACGAGGGTGCCGTGCGCAGTGGCTGGCGCTCGCTCTGGTACGCCGTGCTGTCGATGGGCTCCCTTGGCGCGATCGTGGCGTGGCATGCGCCCCTGCTCGCTGCATTCTTTCTTGGCGACGAACCGGTGACAGTCGCCCATACCGTTCACATGGCTTGGATCATGGCCGCCATCACGCCCCTGTTCGCGGTGGAGTTCGCCATTGGCGGCGCCCTGCGCGGTGCTGGCGACACCCGCTTTCCGCTGATGGCGACGCTGATCGGGCTGATCGGCGCCCGCTGTGGCCTCGCGGTGCTGTTCACCTTCCTCGGCTGGCCGGTGGTCTGGGTGTACGCAGCCATGGGTGGCGAGTACATTGTCAAGGCTGCCATGCTGCTGTGGCGCTTCCGCTCCGGTCGCTGGAAGACCGTCGCCTCGATCCCGGCAGCGGCCCGTTGACGCTGATGACGTGCCGCTTGAGGCACGACAAGCATAGGGGGAACGCAACGACTCATGCCGGAACTGCCCGACCTCACCGTGTATATCGATCATCTGCGGCGGCGGGTCATCGACACGGCGCTCTGCGACATTCGCATCGCCAACCCCTTCGTGCTGCGCTCGGTGACGCCGACCGTGGAGGAGGTGCGCGGAAGGCGGGTGGAGGGCGTGACGAGGATCGCCAAGCAGCTCGTGATGGAGTTGGAAGGCGAGGCGTTTTTGGTGCTGCATCTGATGATTGCCGGCCGGCTGCGCTGGTACGAAGCGGGCCGGGCGTTGCCGAAGCGAAATGGGCTTGCGGCCTTCGACTTCGAGGCCGGCACGTTGATCTTCACGGAAGCGAGCCACAAGAAACGCGCCTCGCTGCGGCTGGTGGCTGGGCGCCCGGCGCTGGAGGAGTTGAATCCCGGCGGGCTTGAAGTGTTCGACATCGATCTCGCCACCTTCGCCGAGCGTCTGCGGGTCACGCCGCACACCGTGAAGCGAGTGCTGACGGATCAGCGAGTGTTCGCCGGCATCGGCAACGCGTACTCGGACGAAATCCTGTTCCACGCCCGCATGTCGCCGTTTCGCCTCGGACGCAACCTGTCGGACGAAGAGATGGCGACGCTGTTCGCGGCCTGTCGGAAGGTGCTTGCGGAGTGGACGACACGTCTTGGCGAACGCACGGGCGACGCCTTTCCCGGCAAGGTGACGGCGTTTCAGCCGGAGATGGCGGTACACGGCAAGTACCGCCAGCCCTGCCCCGTGTGCGGCGCTCCGGTGCAGCGCATCCTGCGCGCGGAGAACGAGTCGAACTACTGCGCCAAGTGTCAAACCGGCGGCAGGCTGCTGGCCGACCGTTCGCTCTCCCGACTGCTGAAGGACACCTATCCCCGCCGGATCGAGGAGCTGGAAGGGTAGGCGGGGAACGCTGCTGCGTTCGTTGGCCGGCAGAGTTGCGTCTCTACCTGTCCGGGACGCGGCATGGCATCCCAACTCACAAGATGCGTTTGCCTGTCCGGGCGTGGGGAGTCGGATGCAGCACTCTGGAGGGAAGGCATCTGGCACAGTTGCGTTTGCCTGTCCGCGCAAGATGCGTTGCCTGTCCAAGACGAGGCAGAGTCCTAGCCCGGATTATTCATGAATGCGCGTAGCGAGGGCGACGAGACGCCGCTGTCCCTGATTCCCTGATAAGGATTCGGTTGATCTGCCGGAGCCGCCCGCGGCACAAGGCGGGCATGGGAAGATGGGCAGGTTGAGGAAGGACACCCCGGAGGTGAACCTTGCGCAAGCGGAAGATCCGCCCGCCGAAGGTCGAGATGGACTTCATGGACCTGAACCTGACCGCCTGCGGCGGCTCCTCGATTCTCGCCCGGACGGCCCGGCGGCACGGTCTGTTCGAGCTGCTCGACGAAGCGGTGCGGGTGAAGGTGCGCAACCGCGGCGCGACGGACGCGGAGACGCTGTGGGCGATCGTCGCCTGCCTGTCGCGGGGCGACGGTTCGCTGTCGGACCTCGACGCGCTGCGCGCCGACCCGGTGGCGCGGACGCCGCTCGGGCTGCGCAGCGTTCCGGAGTCGCGCCGCGCGGGGGAGTGGCTGGCACGGCTGCGCCCGATGGACGTCAAGGGACTGCGGGAGGCGGCGCGGCGGTTCGCCGAACGAGTGGCGCCGCTGGTGGTGGCGCGCGAGGTGGAGACGAGGGGCTGCGTTCCGGTGTTCGTCGACGCGACCGGGATCGAGGTGGACGGTGCGCTGTTCGAGCGGGCGCGCAGGGACTGGGAGGGCCGGCGCGGCTGCTGGCTGCATGCGGTTTTCCTGGGCGGGCTGTGGGCGGCGGGTCAGCTGTGTCCCGGCGGCGGGCGGGTGACGCTGAACTGGCGGACGCTGCTGGAGTGGACGGCCTCGATGGCGCCGGCGGGGACGCCGGCGTGGCTGCGCGCGGACAACGCCTGCTGCAAGGGGGACCTGGTTCGGCTCTGCGCGGCGCGCGGCTGGGACTGCTCGATCAGCCTGACCAACGACGCGTGGCGCAGGCCGTTCCGGAGCAGCTCGAAGGGCTGCCGGACGACGCCTGGACGGACATCGGCATGGAGGAGGAGGCGGTCTTCGCGACGCACCGCCCGGCCGGGTGGGACGCCGAGCAGCACTACGTGGTGGTGCGGCGGCGCGCGGAGAACGGCCAGGGCCTGCTGGTTCCGCACCACACGGTGATCCTGGTGTCGCGCGACGACCTGCCGCTGCGGGAACTGGTGCTGCGGCACCGCGGCAAGCGGGGGCCTGCCCTGGCGGGCAGGTTGGAGAACGCCTTCAAGGGCCCGCTCACCGACCTGGGCCTGCACCACCCGCCGTGCCGCGGCTGCCGGGCCAACCAGGCGTTCCACGCGCTCGGCTGGATCGCCCAGGCGCTGCTGCGGGCGGTGCAGTTCACGGCGCTGCCGAAGCGGGCGCGCAGGCACGGCCTGCGGCCGGTGATCCGGCACGTGATGCGCACCGCGGCGTACATGGTGCGGTCGGCGCGCCGGCTGGGCGTGCGCTTCGCCAGGACCAACTTCCACCTCGACTGGCTGTACGAGGCGATGCAGAGCCTGGAGGCCCGCGCCCCGCCGACCGCTCTGGCGGCCTGACCGATCCCCGCTGGTTCGACGCCGCCCCGGCGGAGGCGCGTTCGCCCGCGAGCCGGCAACCGGCGTCGGGAAGCCCGCATGCAGGCCTGTCCACAGCCGTTCCCGCCGCCACGACGGCGTCGGCGAGGCGCCGGGAGCGTCTCTTCCGGCGGCAACGACCCCTCAAACCGGCAAATCCCCTACCGCACACCTTTAACAGGGGATCGGGGGCCGCTGTGGGTGGGCGCATGGAGTGGAGGACCCCGAAGGCATGGCTGCGCACCATGTCGAGGGGGCCGGAGCGAACGTGTCCGCAGGACACGCGAGTACTTGCCCAGCCACAGCGAGTGTATCGTCGTCCGCAGTAAGGCAACGGTTCTTGTGGCGCTGACGTGGCGCATGGCCGTCCGCAACCGGCGACTGCATCGATTTGCCTGCCGGGACCACTCCGCATGGAGGGCGGGACGCCCTCCCTCCGCGGAGCAGGGCGAATTTGTTCTCGGGCATCCCTGATAGTGGCCGAATAACGTAAACCCCTGATATTGAAGCGCATTTTCAGGTTAACGGAAACTGGGCGAAGGGGCGCCTCAATCCATGTAACTCGTTGATTTATTTGGATCGGGCGTAAAGAACAAAATTAGCCGTGCTCCGCGGAGGACGGTGCCAGACACTGTCAAGCCAAAGTGAGACACTACCGTGCGGTCGCCTAGCTTGCGGTCCGCGGTCGGCTGACGACGATGTCCTCCATGCGAACCGGGAAGTGGCCCGTGGTTCGGTCCTCGAAGTAGTGGCGCAGGGTTTGCGTCACCACCGGGAAGGCCAGTTCGTTCCAGGGCACTTCATCGTGCTCGAACAGGCGGGCTTCCAGCGTCTCGTCTCCGGCGGCGAAGTCGCCCAGCAGGCGGGCGCGGAAGAAGAGGTATATCTGCGAGATGTGCGGCAGGTTGAAGATGGTGTAGAGGCCGTCGACGGCGACCTCGGCGTGGGCTTCCTCCAAGGTCTCCCGCGCGGCGCCGGCAGGGGCCGTTTCGCCGAGCTCGAGAAAGCCGGCCGGCAAGGTCCAGCGACCCTTGCGCGGCTCGATGGCGCGGCGGCACAGGAGCACGGCGCCGTTGCGAACCGGCAGCGTGCCGGTGACGACCTTGGGGTTGACGTAGTGCACCGTCCCGCATTCGTCGCAAACAAACCGTTCGCGGCTGTCGCCCGGCGGCACACGCAGCCTCACGCCGCCGCCGCAGGCGCTGCAATAATTCATGGTGGCGCGTTCACTCTCGCGTGGTGGCTGCCGCGCATGGAAGAACGGCAAGCATAAACGCCTGCCCTTGCACAGCATTCGGCCATCTCTTACGGTGCGGTCGGTAGCCAAGCCGAAAAAGCCGCCGAGCACCATGATCCACACCCTCGAAGGTCGCCGCGTTCGCGCCGCGAGCCCCCATTTCATTGCCCCCACCGCGGTGGTCATTGGCGATGTGACCATCGGCCCGGAGTCGTCCATCTGGTGGGGTGCCGTGCTGCGCGGGGACTACGACCGCATCACCATCGGCGCCCGCTCCAACGTGCAGGACAACGCCGTCATCCACATGGACGAAGGCTTCCCTGTGACCATCGGCGACAACGTCACCATCGGCCACAAGGTGGTCCTGCACGGCTGCACCATCGGTGACAACAGCCTCGTCGGCATCAATTCGGTGGTAATGAACGGCGTCACGATCGGTCGCGATTGCCTGATCGGCTCCAATGCCCTCATCACGGAGGGCAAGACCATCCCGGACCGTTCCCTCGTGATCGGCTCGCCGGGCAAGGTGGTGCGCGAACTCACCGGCGAGCAGGTGGCGGAAATCACCGACTTTGCGGACCGGTACGTGCGCAACTTCCGCCGCTACCTGACGAGCATCGAGGCGCAAGCAGGCGCCGACCCTGCCTGAACGAGCGTGCCCGCATGACCCGCATCGGCACGCCCCTCGCGCCCTCGGCCACCAGGGTGATGCTGCTTGGCGCTGGCGAACTCGGCAAGGAGGTGGCCATCGAGTTGCAGCGGCTGGGGGTGGAGGTCGTGGCGGTGGATCGCTATGCCAACGCGCCGGCCATGCAGGTGGCGCACCGCAGCCATGTGGTGGACATGCGCGATGGCGACGCATTGCGCCGCGTCATCGAGCAGGAGCAGCCGCATCTCGTAGTGCCGGAGATCGAGGCCATCGCCACGCCAACGCTGGTGGAGATGGAGCGCGAAGGGCAGCACGTGATCCCCACGGCGCGAGCCGCCCGGCTGACGATGGATCGCGAAGGAATCCGTCGTCTTGCCGCCGAGACCCTGGGTGTCCGCACGTCGGACTATCTCTTTGCGCAAACGGAGGAGGAGTGCCGCGCCGCGGTGGGGGAGGTCGGCACGCCTTGCGTTGTGAAGCCGGCGATGAGTTCATCCGGAAAGGGCCAGTCCCTCGTGCGTTCAGCGGCGGAAGCGGAAGCCGCGTGGGAGGCGGCACGGGCCAGTGCCCGAGGCGGCGGCGAGAAGGTGATCGTCGAGGGCTTCGTGGATTTCGACTACGAGATCACCCTGCTCACCGTGCGCCATGTGGGCGGCACTTCCTTCTGTGAACCCATCGGCCACCGTCAGGAAGGGGGCGACTATCGCGAGTCGTGGCAGCCTCAGTCCATGTCGGCGTCGGCGCTTGCCGAGTGTCAGCGCATCGCCGAACTCGTCACGAGCGACCTCGGCGGCCACGGCCTCTTCGGCATGGAATTCTTCGTCCGGGGCGATGACGTGTGGTTCAGCGAAGTGAGCCCGCGCCCGCACGACACCGGCATGGTCACCTTGGTGGGGCAGCAACTGTCGGAATTCGCCCTGCACGCTCGCGCGATTCTTGGCTTGCCCGTTCCGATCATCCGCCAGCAAGGCCCGTCGGCATCGGCGGTGGTCCTCGCCCACGGGCATTCGCGCAACGTCTCCTTTGGCAATCTCGACCAGGCCTTGGCCGAGCCGGACACGGAACTGCGCCTGTTCGGCAAGCCCGAAGTCGATGGGGAACGCCGCATGGGCGTGGCGCTGGCCCGCGCCGACAGCATCGAGGCTGCCCGGGCTCGGGCCCGCCACGCAGCCGACGCGGTGAGTGTGCAATTCCAATAGTTCCAATAGGGGCACGTCGGATTGCGATTCCTGTGGGTGAAGGGCAGGGGGCGGTCGGCGCGACTTTCTGTCGGGCGCCTCCGCGGTCGGGCGGGAACGTCAAGCCATGGTGCGGCGCGGCAGTGTCTCGCTTTGGCTTGTACAGTGTCTGGCGCCGTCCTCCGGGGGGGAGGGCGTCCCGCCCTCCATCGCGCCGCAAGGCGCGCCGCGCCCGGCAAGGGCGCACAGGGCACATCGCGGCATGTGCAGGCCCGTCGCGCCTCGATACGCCAGCATCCGAGAAGTCGCCCAGCGCAGCGGTCGTGGCGGGTCTGAGGCGCGAGTCACCTTGGTCCTCGAACCTGAACTTGGCGAGGCCGTCAACCATTGGCCCGGGCTATTCATGGCGTTGCTTGTCAGGCGAATCCCTCCGTCGCCGGGCGCAGTCGTCAATGCCCCACAACCTTTGCCGCGGTGAGCCGTTCGATCTCCCGTGGATCCAGATGCAAGAGGTCGTGCAGGATGTATTCGGTGTGTTCGCCGAGCAGCGGCGGGCGCCGGTGTGCGACTCGCTCGCCGTCGCGCAGCACCGGCACGCCCGTGTAGTGGCGGGTGCCGGCGGTGGGGTGCGAGAGCGCGGGAAAGAACGGCGAGTCGGTGGCCGCCATGTCGTTGCCGGTGACGACTCGCGATGCGGGAATGCCGGCTGCGCGCAGTTCCCGCTCGGCATCCGTCACCGGCAGTGCCCTGAGCCAGGCCGCGAGGGCGTTGTCGATGGCGTCCCGGGCGGCGAGCCTGCCGGCCTTGGTCGCGAGCGCCTCGTCGCCCAGGTCACAAGCCGCGTCTTCGCCCATCACCTCGCGCAAGGCCCGCCATTGCTCGTCGCTCTCCACGGCCAGGGCCAGCCAGCGCTCGTCGCCTTCTTCGAGGGGAAGCCCCTCGCGCTCCTCCCCGTCGAGGGCTCCTGCCTCATCCGCACAGCGATAGCAGCCATGGGGCGCCATGTCCGGGCTGCGGTTGCCGAGCGGCACAACGTCGGCCGCTGGTTCGAGGGACTGCTGCAAGTGCCTGTCGGCGATCAGGAAGGCGGCGCCTTCCACTTGTGTCGCATCGATGAAGCAGCCCTCGCCGGTCTCGCGCCGTCGCGCCAGCGCACCCAGGAGGGCCACGAGTGCTTGCTTGCCGGCAATGTGGTCCGGATGGTTCAGCGTCGTGCCGACGGGGAATGGATCGTCCGGGTGCGCCCATTGGTGGGTAACGCCGGCGAAGGTCTGCAGATTCGGGCCATAGGTCTGGAAGCCGTTGTAGGGCCCGGCGCCGAGACCCTGGCTGCCGAGATAGATGATGTCGCCGCGAATGCTCCGGGCGCTGGCATAGTCCAGCCCCCACCTGCGGACGATGGGGCCGCGCATGTTCTCCATGACGATGTCGCACTCGGCGGCGAGGCGACGGGCGATCTGCACGGCCTCCGGGTGCGTCATGTCCATGGCCAGACTCTTCACGCCCATGTTGAGTTGGTTGAAGGTGGGGCTGACGTTGGCAACTTCGGAATTGCGGCGCAGGAAGTCCACGTGGACGTGGGATTCGAGCTTGATCACCTCCGCTCCGAGCAGGGCGAGGAGCGAGGCCGCTTCCGGCACCACGGCGCCGACGCCGAGCTCCAGCACTCGCAGCCCCGCCAAGGGCAAGGCTTGGTCGATCTGGCGGTCGTGGGTCGGCGCCGGCTTCGTGCGCGGCTGGCGTTTCGGGAGTCGTCGAGCCTCCTCGCCGTGTTCGTTGAGCGACGGCGCAGGGACAGGTGCCACGTTCAGCGCCTCCGGTTGCATCAAGAACGGCGTGCGCACCATCGTCAGTTCGCCGAACTCCGGGTCTTGTGTGGTCTGCATGACGCCCCGGGCCCGCACGTGCGCGTCGTCCCGAAACTCGCGCAGAGAGTTCACCGGCGAAATCGTGAGGCCCAGCTCCTGCCCCTCCATGAACAGTTCCCGCGTTGGGCGCATGCGCATGAGTTCCTCGGTGAGGAGCTTCAGCGCATCGGCGTTCTCGGCGCGGAACCTGGGCTCGGCGAATGGCCCGGAAGCGAGTTCCTCCGGGCTGCCGAGCAGCGCCACAAACGCCTGCCACTGCTTCGGTGTGCCGGCAAGGCAGCGGATGTAGCCGTCTTGGGTCTCGTAGATGGGAAAGCCGTTCGGCCCCAGCCGCGCCGCCTGGGCGCCCTGCCCCACCGCATGGGTATCGTGGGAGTGCAGGATGCGCGTCCACGGCGTGACGGCGGCCACGGCGGCTTCTTCATAGGGAATCTGGTAGCGCACAGGCGCCGCGCCGCCCTGGATCGCGAGATGGCCAACGGCGGCCATCACGGCGGCATAGACCGCGGCGCCATCGAGCGCCAGCCAGGAAGGCGCGTTGCAGGGCGGCTGATGCGGCCAGCCACTCGACGCCATGCCGCCACTGGCCGCGAACCCGACGATGGAGGAAGTGCCAAGCCCCAGCCTGTCGGTGACCGTAACCGCTACCGGCACGTGCGACTCCCGCAAGGCGGCATGAAACGCCGAACCATCGGCATCGAGCAACACATCGGCGCCATCGCACAGGTTCCGGAGCGCTTCGCGATCCCCCGCCGATGCAGCGTTGAACACCACGCTCCGCTTGCCGGCATTGCGCGCCAGGAACGCCAGGCTGCCCCGCGTGGACTCCCCAGCCCCCGGCGCCCGAGGCAGCCGCCGCCGTGTCTGCGCTCCCTTCGGCGGCTCCACCAAGAACACCTCGGCACCTAGCCGCGCCATGAGCGCACCGGCGTATTCCGTGAGCGGGTGCGCGACCTCCGCCACCCGTACCCCATCCAACAACCCAGCCATCCCAATCCCCCGACCGGCGCCACCCCGGCAGTTTGTAGGAAGGGCAGTGCAGGCGGCAAGTGGGCTGGCGCAACTTCCGAGCGAGTCGGGTCTCTGCGGAGGGAGGGCTCCCGCGCACGCCCGCCGCCGTCTCCGGGGGACGGGCAGGATGCCGCCCTACGGGGGTGAGCGGCGCCATCAGATCCGCTCTTCGGCATCTCTTCTTGGGAGGTCTGCCGGGGCATGGCTATCCCCAGACAGGTGCAGGCCCACAGCCCCGGCGATGATGGCGGCGATGGAGGCGGCCTTCAGCCAGTTCATCGACTCGTGGAGCAGCGCAAGGCCCACGAGAGCGATGAGGGCCGTGCCGGCGCCGGCCCAGACGGGCGCGTCGGCAGTTGCTGCGCAACTGCTGGCCCTCCTTCCTTCGCCTCCGCTCACCACTTCAGCTGAGGGGCAGGTCTGAGGGGCAGGTCGTGCGCCGTCGGCTTGATCGGAGCCCGAACCTCAGTCCTCCGCTTCGACACGTACCAAGCTGAACTCGCGGGGATCGTAGAAACGGGTGATGAAGTCGTTGATGCCGGCGAGGGTCAGCGAGGCGGCGCGGCCGGGGAGGTCGTCGAAGAGGCCCTTGGCAAGGCCGAGGCGTCGTTCGGTCAACCGTTCCGCCAGCAACTGACGCGGCGTTTGGCGCTGGAACAGGCGTCGTCCGGCGAGGTTGCCGATGGCGTCCCGGCGCTCTTGCGCGGTAATGCCGCCGGCATGGAAGGCGGCGAGTGTGTCCCGAAAGATGCGCTCCGCACGTTTCGCGTTGGCGGTGCGGGTGTAGGTGTGCATCGTATAGACCATGGGGCGATGGTAGGTGCCGTAGCTGTTGGCGGAGACCGTGTAGGTTTCACCGGCCTCGTGGCGCAGGGCGACGTACATGCGGGAGTAGAAGTGGCCCGTCAGGACGTGGTTGGCGATGCGGAACGCCGCTTGGTCCGGATGCTGAATGGGCAGCCCGTCTCGGGCCAGGGCCAGATACACCTGCGTCAGTCGCGGCAACGTCTCGGTGTGGGTGCGTGGGCGCTCCTTGCCGGGGCGAAGGGGCTGCAAGGTGTCGTGACGATCGCCTGAGGCATCGAGATCCTCGCCCGGCAGGGGTGCGGGATCAGGAAGCAGACCGGCAAGCAGCGGTTCGAGTTCTGCTCGGTTGATGCTTCCCGACACGGCGATGACGCGACCGGGAAGGCGCACCACGGCATCGCGCACGGCCACCAGACGCGATTCGCGGGTCGAGCCGGCAGTCGGCTCTTCCCAGGGGCGGCGGCGCGGATCTCCCTCCGCAAGCAGCAGGCGGGCGCTGGCTTGCGTCAATGCGAACAGGGGATCCTTGCGGTTGGCGTCCCATGCGAGATCGCGCTGGCGGTGGCGGCGGCTGAGTTCGGCGGTGTCGAAGTCGCGATTCTCGAGCACGTCGCCCATCAACGCGAGCAAGGCGGGGGTGTCTTCGGCGAGACAGTTCGCCTGCAGCCAGGCGGACACGGTGGCCATGCCGATGTCGAGTTCCACGCCGAGCCGGTCGGCGCGTGCCAAGAGGCGGCGGTCCGGGTCGTGAGTCTGGATCGAGAAGGCGTCTGCTGCATGATTCTCGTGCGCCCACGCGGACCAGGCGCCGATGGGAAACTCGAGGCGAATGTGGACGAGGGGCGCGCGGCGGTCTTCGAGCAGGAACACCGTGTCGCCGCCCATCTGCCACTGCTCGATGGCACCTGGCTCGGTCGCGGCGGCGGCTTGGCACGCGATGGCGAGGGCCGCGACAAAAAAGCTGGCCATCGCCGGCATCGCGCCTCGCCGGCGCGTTGGAGGGCAGGATGCCCTCGCCCCAGAGACGCTCGTGATGCATCTCTCGGCCGCTCTCCCCCGCGTGGGGCCGAGAGGATGCCGGACCTCAGCGCCGGCGGAACGGGCCCTCGGAGGGAAGGCATCCCGCCTTCCCTCGCGCCCGAAGGGCGCGCCATTCATCACCCCAATCATGGCGCGAACAACGGATAAAGCCAGCCGAATGCAGCGATGTACCACGGCACATGCTCCGGCTCCAGGAACACACGCGCGCCTTCGGCTTCGCCGATGTAGCGATTCCAAAGCGCTTCCACATCGGCGCGGGTCACATCCCGGATTCGCTCCGACTGCTCGAGCGCGTAGTGCACATCGCCGTATCGCCAGTGGGCGGTGCCGATGGCGCGGGCCATGTCCTCGGCGAAGTAGCGTCGCTCCAGGTCGCCTCGCAGGAGCGCCCGCTTGGCGGCGGCGACGGTCTCTTCCGTGAGCCAATCGAGCCCAGACATGCCGGCCAAGGTCTCGTCGATCAGCCGAAATGCCGTCGCCTCGCGGCGATAGGGAAGATACGCAGCGCCGAACGCGAGCACATTGCCGCGCCGGAAGAACAGCCCTTGCGTCATCGCAAACACCGCCATTCGGCGGCGGCGCACCAACTCCTCCTCGAACGGATCCACCGCGCTCCCGGCCAGCAGCTGGTGCAGCACCCGCACCGCTTCCCGATCGGCGGCGTCCGTCGGCAGGGGAAAGGCCATCGCCGCCACTTTCACGGGCGGCAGGTCCTCGGTGAAGGACACCTTGCGCTGCAGCTCCCAGCCAAGAACGTCCGGGATATCCGGCGGGGGCGCCCCGCAAGCGGGTACCCTGCCGAGCGACTGCTGCACCTCGCGCATCGTCGCCGCCGCATCCACCGGGCCAACGATGACGAGATGCGCGTTGCCTGGCCCATAGAACCCGCCATAGAAGCGCCGCGCGCCGGCCAGGGTAGCGCGCTCGATGTCCTCCTTCGTCCCCAACGGGCTGATGGCGTAGGGATGTCCGGCCAGCACCGCCCCCTGCACGCTGGTGGCCACCCTCGTCAGCGGGTTGTTCTCGATCCGAAGGCGCAGTTCCTCGGTGACGATGCGCTTTTCGTTGGCGAGGTTCTCCTCGGTGAGATGGAGGTGCGCCATGCGGTCCGCTTCCATGACCAGCAGCTGGCTCAGCCCCGAAGGCGCGATGGCCGAGACATAGACCGTCTCGTCGAGGGATGTATAGCCGTTCCACGAGCCGCCGCTCCGGGTGTGGTGACGCATCAGCTCGTCCTTGGCGAAGCCGGCGCTGCCGCCGAACATCAGGTGCTCGAACAGATGCGCGAAGCCGCGACTGTCCTCGGCCTCGTTGGCGGAACCGACGTGATACCAAACCTGCGTCGCCACCACCGGCATGTTCGGATCGGCGAGGATGGAAACCGTCAGGCCGTTGTCGAGCCGGTCGTGCAGGAAGTCCGGATCGGCGCGCTCGCTCGCGGACGCACCGCAGGCGAACAACCCGAGGGCGAGGGCTGCGGGGCAGCGCCATCCCACTCTGGCCGTGGCCGTCACGGCAGCCGCAACCGAATGCCCGCGAAGACGCCACGCGGAGCGCCGGGGCTGACGAAGCGCGGATTGTCGAAGTCGCGGAAGATGGGCACTTCCACTTCCGACGGCGCCTCGCCGACGAGGCCAAAGCTCTCGTACTCCTCGTCGAGCGCATTCTCCACTCGCGCGAACAGCTTGGCGCTCGGCGTTGCCTGCCACGTCAGGCGCAGATCCAGCACTCGGTAGCCCGGCAGGGGCGCCAGCTCGTTTGATTCGTCGCCGCGCAGGTGCTGGCCGCCGTGCGCCACGAGGTCGAGGCCGATGTGGAAGCCGTGCCCCACGGCGTATTCCGCGCCCATCTTGAGGGATTGATCCGGCAATCCAGGAATGCGGCTGCCGGCGCGAACGAGGATCTGGCCGGCGTCGTCGGCGAAGCGATGATTGGGGCCCAGCACATGGAAGTCCTGCCCGAACGTGGCTTCGAGGCGCGTGTAGGCGAGGAACCAATCGAGCCGGCCAGCGCTGCCGTTCAGCGCCAGTTCCACACCTGCGCGGCGGGTCTCGTCCACGTTGGCGAAGAGGCCCGTGGCGCGGCCGGTGGTCTGAAACAGGATGTCGTCGGCGTTGATGGAGTGGAACAGCCCCAGGTGATAGCTCGCGCCAGCGACGATGCCGCGGACGCCGGCCTCGAAACTGCGCGTCACCACGTCGTCGAGCGGCGGATCGGCCAGGAAGGCGTTCGGCAGCCGGCACTCGAACTCCTCGCCGTCGCCGAACTGCTCGTTGAACTGGGCCGCTCGTTCGAACACGTGCTCGTTGCAGGCGAGTTCAATCGGCGTGGGCGCGCGCGAGGACCTGCCGACGCCAGCATAGACGCTCGCCGAGCCGCCGAACCGCCAGACCGCGCCGACGTGTGGGTTCAGCCGCAGATAGCCGTGCTCGCCATCGAGTTCCGGGCGCTCGCCGGAGCGATCCTGAAGCGTGACCAAGGTGTCGTTCACGCGTGCCGACGCGGTCAGGGCGAAGGCCTCGGTGGCATCGACGGAGGCGGTGAAGTAGAGGCTGCGGGTTTCGGTTCGCGTGTCGATTCGGGTGGCAAGGTCGTCGACAAAGGCGCCGGTGCCGAGCCCCTCCGTGCTGCGGGTGACCGCGTTCATGTCGGACAGTTCCGCAACCGAATGGAAGCTGGTGTCGCCGCGATACCACGCGAGGCCGGCGATGGCTCGCGCCGGCATCCCGAACGGATCGGTGAACGTGACGTGCAAGTCCGCCCCGCGGCTGGTCTGACGGCGGCGGCTGATGTTGTTCAGCGCCGCATCTGCAAGTTCGCCGCTGCCGGAGACCTCGCCCGTCAGATCGTCCAGATCGAACTCGTCATCCCCGGCGGCTTCGTTGAGGGCATCCTCCAGCGCCTCGGCATCGATGAACTGGCCATCGCACACATCGCCGTCGTCGAGTCCGATCTCATCGAGGTCGTCTTCCTCCAGCCCTTCGATCAAGCGTTCGCCGCCGCCCAACTCGCACAGGGCATATTCGCTGGCATCGCCGTTGAACGCATCGGCGCCGCCGGAGCGGTGAAACAGGTTCGCCGCCATCTGAACGCCGCCCTGCCACTCGTGAGCAGCGTCGAGGGCGAACATCGTCATGCTGTTCTCGGTGCGATCCGGCGCGGTGAAGATGGCCTTGCGGTCGAGCGCCAGGAGTTCCACCGGCACGGCACCGTTGCCGAGCAGGTTGCTCGCCGCCCGATGCCCCCGAATGTGTGCCTCCGAGTGCTCGCCGCGCCAGCCGACGCTCCCGAACGCATTGCCGGCACGGGAGGCAGAGAGATCGCGCCAGCCGTCTTCGTCGAACCCGTGGGCGCCGACGTGAAAGCCCAGGGCGCCGGACCGGGTGGCGCGACTCCCGCCCACATCCGCCGCGACCACGCGCCGACCGTGCGAGCCTCCCCATGCCTCGAGTCCCATGCCCGGCGAACGGAAGCCGTCCTTCATGCGCACGTTCAACGCGCCGCCCAAGGTGTTGAGCCCGAACACGGGATTGGCGCCGCCCATGAGCTGCACGCTGTGGATGGCGGTGACCGGCATCAAGTCCCAGTTCACGGTGTCGCCAAGCGGTTCGTTGAAGCGAGCGCCATTGACGTGAACGGCTATGCCTTGCGCCAGGCCCAACAGCGGCGAGGCGGTGTAGCCGCGGTATTGCAGATCAGGCTGCAAGGGGTTGTTCTGCGCATCGTTCAGGCTAACGCTGGTGAACGCGCGTTCGAGAAAGTCAGACAGATCAAGGCTGAGAGATCGTTCCACCCGCTCCCCATCGGCAGCCTGACTCGCATACGGCAGCTTGCCAGCCGCCATCCCGCCCCGATCATCCGGCGCCGTCGCCACCACCACGACGGTTTCCAACGCTTCCTCCCCGGCTGCGGCCGCGGCAACAATGGATTCTTGCGCCAGGCCAGCCACCAGCGCCGCCAGTCCAGCGCGGAACCTGCCTGTGCGTTGCAGGGCGCTCCTGCACCGCACTACGGCGTTGCCCGGGGTGGAGCAACCCCCGTTTTGGCGCGTGCCATGCGACGAGTCCGTTCGCCGACTCAGGCAGCCGCCCGCGCCAGGAGCCTTCAGCCGGGGAAGCATCCCGACCGCTGATGCGTAAGGAAGTGCCGGCAATTCCCCCATCGCTGGGGCGTACTTCCATGCAAGCTTGCGTGTGCAGAGCTTCGTCGTCACCGTGTCGGTCTTCAGCGAAGGCAATCCCATGAGGTCAGCGCGGCGCCAACCGTGCTTGAACATGCACGTTTGCCACAGTTGACGCGACACATGGGAACGCGTGCATGAGGACTCCTCCGCTTCCGGCCCAAGATCGACTCCTTCCGATCAACCATCCCAAACGCTTTCCCAGCGTCCCGATTGTGTGGAGCGGTACATGGCGAGAGCCGTGCGCAGTTCGCCCAGCGCCTTCTCTGGTGGCGCCGCCAGCTCCGTGCCGCGCAGCACGGCGCCCGCGAAATCCTTGAGTTCCTCGCCGTAGCTGTCCACCTTGCCGGGAAAGCCCTGCATTTGCGACGCACCCTCGGGATGCGCGGCATTGAACAGCAGCAGCCGACCCTCCCGGCCATGTTCGATGACGATCTCGCCCTCGGCGCCGGTGATGCGAAAATCCTCCGTGGGCGCAACGGGGCTCGCGTGCAGCAAGGCATCGAACGTCGCCGTCGCCCCACTTCGGAAGCGGAACAGTGCGTGAGCAAAGGACTCCCCCTCCATCGCCTCAATGTGGCGGCCGGTGACGGCGATGGCGGCATCGATCTCGCCGAGCAGCATCCGCAAGGGGCGAATCCAGTGTGCGCCGCCGTCGATGCTGATGCCGCCGCCGGCGCGTTGCAGGCGGAAGCGCCAAGGAATCGGCTCCTCCGGGTCGATGTTCAAAGGATCGTAGAAACAGGCGCGAGCGGTGATCACCTCGCCGATCTCGCCGGCATCGATCAGCTCTCGCGCCCGGATCACATCGGGCCAGTATTGCGCCTGCTCCGCCACCATGAAGACCGTGCCGGCGCGCTTCGCCGCATGGAAGATGCGTCCGGCTGCGGCAACGTCCGGCGCGATGGGCTTCTCGAGCACCAGGTGCTTGCCGGCGGCAAACACCTGCGCTGCGAACTCCTCGTGCAGGTCGTGCGGCAGCATCAAGTCCACGGCATCGAAGTCGCCCTCGGCGAGGGCATCGGCCAGCGAAGTGAAGGCCACCGCTCCGGTACGCTCGGCCATCGCCTCGGCGCGCCCCGCATCCGCATCCACCACCGCCGTCACGTCGATGTCCGTTGCAACGTAACGAATGCCCCGCCAGTGGGCACGAGCAATGTTGCCGCAACCCACCAAGGCCATCTTCAAGCGCTTCGAATCGGTCATGGCGCAACCCCAGGTTCATGTGGACAGGGAATGTCGCGGGAATGCCCAAGCCTACCCCGTTCGGTAGCCCGCCGCGATTGCGGCGACCCCCTGGGCAGACTCTGGCCTCACCGATTCACGCCGGCAAGTCGGTCCGGGCGGTGATGCGGTCGAACAGTCTCTCATGGCATGGATCGCAAGTTACGTGTTGGTGGCGATGACGCTCAGCGGAGCGATCCCGGCACTTCGCCGCCTGTCGCTGCCCCAGCGCGCCCAGTCGAGCAAGGGGCAGGCGACGGCCTTGGCGCAGGTCGAACAGGGGAGTCACTTATCCCCGGATTGGCTACGCGCATTCTTCAGATTGCGCAGGTCGGACGGTCTTGCGTTGCGAACGGACGCGCCTTCCGGCGCGTTTGCGAGGGCAGGATGCCCTCGCCCCAGAGATTGCCCAGGCGCAGCAGCAATTCTCATTTTGGTGTCTGGCTTCGCTGTCAGGCGCATTGCACCCCGCGTTTCGGATCCAATCCGGGCCAAATCGACCGGTAGAGACCCGTCCAGTTGAGGGGGCTGAAGGCCAAAATGAGAATTGCTGGTCGGTGGGCAGTGTCTCACTTTGAATTTGCCTGACGTGGCGCATGGCCGTTCGCAGCTGACTGCGTCGATTTTGCCTGCCGGCACCGTCCTCCGGGGGGAGGGCGGGACGCCCTCCCCCCGGAGGACGGCGCCAGACACTGCACAAGCCAAATGAGATGGGAGTTCATCGAGGTCTTCTGCAAGGGCTCCCTCAAGGCGAAGGGCGATAGCGCGAACGCCGACATCAGCGCAGACGACTTCAAGCGCTGGGTCAACGCCAGGTGGAGCATCGCCCCGGAACGAAACATGCGCGAGTACGACCATCCGGCGATGTTCCCCGAAGAGCTCGCATCACGCGTTCTGCAGCTATTCAGTTTCCGTCAGGCATTTGTTCTCGACCCCTTCGCCGGCGTTGGAACCGTGCCGGTCGTCGCCCGACAGCTTGATCGTCGCTACCTTGGCATCGACATTTCGGAAGAGTACTGCGCGGCGGCGCAACGCCGGCTGGCAAAGACCCTACTATGACCTCGTTGGCGTCTCTCGCAAAGCGGCAGGATGTAAGGCAAGGCGAGTCAAGGCCGACTACGACGAAACGGTGAAGGCCCTTTGGAACGAAACTCGCGGCGGTACTCTGCGGGCGACCAAGGGCAAGCTCGTGGAGCGAATGGCGACAGATCTCGTCAAGATCGCGTGGGATGTACGAGGAGGCGAGGCTTCACGGCTGCATTTTCGGAGTGGCAAGTACGAGATTCCCTTGGCTGGCGACTACCTGACGCGTATCCAAGACCGGAGAGTAAGGGAGCATCTGGAACGTCACATAGACGATTATCACTACGACTTGTCCTGCGACGTGCAGTGCTATGTGGATCACGAGTTTTGTGCTCGCCATCGAGTGCAAGGCGTACACCGAGGTGGCGATGCTCAAGCGCATCATGGTCGATGCCACGCTGCTCCACGGAGAGTTTCCGTCGTTGCGCTTCGTGCTCTTCCAACTCGAAAGCCAACTGGGCGGCGACTACAGCCAGTTGGCGAATCCCCCAACAGGAAGTCCGAGCGCTCACACGGTCATGTCGAAGTTTGAAGTGCTCGTCGAGGTGATCACGCTGCTCGCTGGTGAGCGCCGAGTCGATCGACCGATCCATCGAGAGGGATACTTCAAGGAACTCTCAGCCGCCTCGTTGGCGGTTGCCGTGGACCGGATCGGAAGCCTACTGCCCGAGCCGTGACCGACTCCGCGAATTCTCGTACACGATGGGAAATCGCCCGTCTCGGGAACCGCGGCGTCCGCCGCAATGCGACGGACGGAATGCCTCGATCGACTTTGGCGTCGGAACCGTTGCCTTGGTCGGTTCGATGTGAAACTGTCGAAATGGAGGAGACCAACCCATGGAGCGATTGCAACCCTTTCCGCTCCGATGCCACGCCCGCGAGGCAGACCGGGTCAACGAACTGCTGAGTACCGACGAAGCCGCGCTGATCGAGGGGGCTACTGGGACATGACGCCGGGCTCGTGCCGGAACACGAACTGCGAGTCGGTTCGCGTTATCTGCAGTCGGAGTACCGGCCGGTGCAGAAGCGAGACCGATGCCGCCTGCGACGACTGGCCGAGGCGCCGCGACGGACAGCAAGGCTGTCCGTCGCGGCACTTCGCCTGGGAGATCGACCTATGTGAAACACTCTGGCTCATCGACTGGCGATGCACACCTGTTGGTCTTCGGTACTGTGGACGACCCGCATGTGGAGCGAGTCGTAGATCGGGTTCCTCGCCTTGGCGTAACCACTACGGTCCTCGACCACAACGAACGCTCCACCATCTCTGTCTGCCGAGATACGGGCGGTGCCATGGCGTTGCGAATCGGCGGCCAACTCTTCGACCCTGATGATCCGAACCTGGTTGCATGGAGCAGGTGCAAGACCCGTCCGACCGTGCCCTTTTTCTTTCCGAGAAGAACTAACTCAAGCGAAGACCAAGATACCGAACGCCTTTCCGAAAGGACCTTGTCCTATCTTGCCTCCGAGTGGACCGGCGCATACGCACTTCTGCATCAGATTTTCTTGGCGCGGACCAAGAACGACCCGGTCGCTGTTTGGCGCTATCGGAGTAAGTTGATGCAACATCGGGTTGCCGCCGCTGCAGCGCGGTGCGGGACTACGCGCGGGAGACACGGCCGCGCGAGCCAGTGGAGGAGCCGGTGCAATTCGAGACGCCGCCGGGGCGTCAAGGCCAGGTGGACTTCGGCACGTCCGCTTTCCTGAGGTCGCCGTCACGCCCAGGGAACCTCTACGCAAGTCGGTCCCGGGCTCGGTGGTCCGACGGCATCGTCGGATTTCGGCCGGCAGGCGGTGCATCCGGGAAGACGAGGCCGTTTTCTGGCCGCAGGACGACAGGTCGGCGAGGAATCGCGGCCTGTCGACCCGCGCGCCGGTTTCGGCGCAGCGCGGGCGCACGGGCGCCGCGGCTCACCCCGGGGAACTGCGGGCAGCCGCCGGAGGGTTGGCGAAGCCGGACGGCAAGGCGATGCGCCGGGTGTTCTTCGCCAGGCCCCGGCAGCGGACCCTGGCGTGCCCGAAGTGCCGCTTCACGCACGGGAACGGATGCTCCACCCTGGCACGAACCGACGCCTTGCGCCGCCCCCCGCCTCCTCCGGCCCCTCCCGGCCCCGACGGGTCCAGATGCCGGCGCTTCCCCGGACGCATCGCCGTCTGCCGCTCGACGTCCCGCTCCCGGCTCTCCCCGCGCCTGCCCACTCCCTGTGGCCGGCGTCCCCCAGAACCCGCCCCCTCGCCTCCGTGCAGCAGCGCGTGCCGTCTCCATGTCCGACACGTTCGCCGCCGTCGTCGCAAGGCCGCGCGTCGGCCCCGACCCCTCGTCCACCCCAATGTGCGCCTTCGTCCCGAAGTGCCGCTGCCGACCCTTGCGCGTCCGGTGCATCTCCGGATCCCGCTTCCCCGACGCGTTCCTCGTCGAGGACGGCGCCTCGACGAGGAACGCGTCCACAACCGTCCCGTCCGAAGGCGGTGACCCAGCGCGTCCAGGCGCCCGTCGGTCTCCCGCAGCGGCACCTCGCCCAGACCCTTCGACTCCAGCCGCCGGCGGAACCGCAGGATCGTCCCGTCCGGGAGCGGCCCCGACAGCCGAAGACCCGCGAGGCGACGCACCGACTCCACCTCGCACGGCAGATCCTCCATCCCCGGATCGCCCACGTTGCAGGACGGCTGCACGCAGCGAACCCGAAGCATCGTCTCCAGCGGGCACGGACGCCGGCACGACCGGCCTTCCCTTGAAGTTCCGCCCGCGCAGCAGTTCCAGTAGCCGTGGACAGACTTGGACAGACTTGGACAGGCCAGATTTTCGTCCTACGGTCGTGTGCGAGATTGCTGACGCCGGGCCTCTTGCCATGGCCGTCGCCGAACGCCGCGCCGGCCTGATAGGCTTGGGGCAATAGCGGTGAGGGCTGGACTGTTGGCGGAAGGGGTCGTGGGTGGCGCGCGGGCACCGCTGGATCGCGGGGCGCTGTTGCAGCTTCTTGGATTGGGGCTCGCCGGCGTTGTCGGGCTCGGTGCCCTGCTGGCGGTGCTGGCGCTGTGGACCGGGAGCGGCGCCGCCGATGGGGTCGATGTGGCCACCGGCACGGTCACGCTTGCCCTGTCCGAAGAGCCGCCGCAGCTCGATGCCACGCGCACCACCGATCAGGTGAGCGGTCGCATCCTCGGCCACGTCATGGAGGGATTGCTGCGCTACGACGCCCGCAACCAGCTCGTGCCCGGCGTTGCCGAAAGCTGGGAGATCGGCGAAACGGCCGCCACGTTCCGGCTGCGCGCCGATGCCGTGTGGAGCAACGGCGAACCGGTTACGGCGCACGATTTCGTCTTCGCCTGGCGCAAGGCGCTCGATCCCGCCAACGCCTCGCAGTACGCCTTCATCCTCTATCCGCTGAAGAACGGCGAAGCCATCAACCGTGGCCAGCTGTCGCCCTCCGCTCTCGCGGCCCGCGCCGAGGGCGACCGCACCTTGGTGGTGGAGCTCGAACGCCCGGTGCCCTACTTCGCCAAGCTGCTCGCCTTCCCCACCTACTTCCCCATCAACGAGGCGTTCTATCGCTCCCGCGAAGGCCGCTATGCCGCCGATGCCGAGGACCTGCTCTACAACGGCCCCTTCACCATCGCCCGCTGGGTCCACGGCGCCTCCGTGCGGCTGGAGAAGAACCTGCGCTACTGGAACGCGGGCGCCATCCGCCTCAACGCCATCGACTACGCCTACATCACCTCCGACGCCAACGCCGCGCTCAACTTCTACAAGGACGGCAAGATCGCAATGACGGGGCTGAACTCGGAAAATCTCGGCGATGCCCTACAGAAACGCTGGAAGATCAATCGCTTCGCCGATGGCAGCGTGTTCTTCATCGAGTTCAACTACCGCCCGGGTCGGGTCACGCGCAGCTACCACCTGCGGCGCGCCATGCAGCTCGTCAACGACCCGGCGGAGCTCGTGTACCGGGTCATCAAGGTGCCAGGCAACCTGCCCGGCGAATCCCTGTTTCCGGTCTGGCTCAAGGGCGTCAACGGCTACTTCCGCCAGGAGTATCCGGCGCCCGTCACTCGGCTCAACGAGGCTGAGGCGCGCCGGCACATCGAACTCGCGCGCGAGGAGCTCGGCCTGGCGGAATTGCCGCCCCTGGTGATGCTCACCGGCGACTCCGACACCGCCAACAAGCAGTCCGAGTACTACCAAAACGTCTTCAAGCGCAAGCTTGGCCTCGAGATCAAGATCGACCGTCAGATATTCAAGCAGCGGCTCGACAAGATGACGGCCGGGGAGTTCGACCTGGTGATGGCGGGCTGGGGGCCGGACTACGACGATCCGATGACCTTCGGCGACCTCTTCGCCTCCTGGAACGAGAACAACCGCGGCCGCTACAAGAACGCCGAACTCGACGCTGCGGTGGACGTCGCGCGCTCGTCGATGGATCAGAAGATACGCATGGACGCGATGGCGGTGGTGCAGCGCATCCTGCACGAGGACGCCGTCGTGCTCGTCAACTACGAGCGCGGGAGTGCCTACGTCTCGCATCCGCAGCTTCAGGGCGTGGTACGCCGCGCCGTCGGCACGGACCCCGACTTCACGCACGCCTGGATCGAGGCGCCTGGCCAGTCCGGCATTCCGCCGCCGGCCCGCGCCGACGCCGCGGGCGCGGAGTGACATGAAGCCTGTCGCCCCGCATCCCGTCGCCGCAGGAGAGTTCGCCTGATGGGCCGCTACATCCTCCGCCGCCTCGTCCAAGGCGTCATCACGGTCTGGTTCATCGCCACCGCCACCTTCTTCGCCATGCACAACGTGCCAGGCGACCCATTGCAGAGCGACAAGGCCGTGTCGCCGGAAATCCGCGCCAATCTGGAGGCTCGCTACGGCCTCGACAAGCCCTTGATGGAGCAGTACTTCATCTATCTCGCCAACATGGCGCGAGGCGACTTCGGCATCTCCTTCACCCAGCAGAACCGCGAGGTCAACGACATCATCGCCGAGCACTTCCGCATCTCCGCCGCGCTCGGCATCCTCGCCGTCGCCTTCGCGGCGTTGGGCGGCATCCTCTGGGGTGCCCTCACCGCGCTCTATCGCAACCGCCTGCCGGACATCGTCATCATGCTCCTGGTGATCCTCGGCATATCGGTGCCCGGCTTCGTGTTCGCCGGGCTGGGCCAGCTAGGCGTTGTCAACCTGAACGCGGCCTTGGGCTTCACGCTGTTCCCGGTGGGCGGCTGGGGCACCGTGTCGCACATGATCGTGCCGGCACTGGTGCTCGGGCTCGGCACCATGGCGTTCCTGACGCGACTGATGCGCTCGTCGATGCTGGAAATCGCCAATGCCGACTTCCTGCGCACCGCCCGCGCCAAGGGGCTGCCGGCCAACCGCATCTTCCGCAAGCATCAGTTGCGCAACGCCATCCTGCCGGTGGTGACGGTGCTCGGCCCCTCCATCGCCGCCATCACCACCGGCGGCTTCGTGGTGGAGCTGGTGTTCGCCATTCCCGGCCTCGGCCGCTACTTCGTGCAGGCCGTGCAGCAATCCGACTACACCGTCATCATGGGCACCACGGTGTTCTACGGCGCGTTTCTGGTGTTCATGGTGATCGTCGTGGACATCATCTACGGCTTCGTCGATCCCCGTGTCCGGTTGGAGTGAGACGGCTGGAATGAGGCGGTTGGAGTGAGATGGCTGCGGTGAGTCCACGCGAATGAGTGAGGCGGACATGACCACACCCGCCGGCGTGCCCTCGTTCGCGCCGGTGCCCACGTCGGCCACCGAGGCGCAGGTCATCTCGCGCCCGTCGCTGTCGTATTGGCAGGATGCATGGCGGCGGCTGAAGGCGAACCGGCGGGCGCTGGTCTCGCTGTGGATCGTGGTGGGCCTGCTTCTGTTCACGGTGTTCGGGCCTTTCGCCTGGCGCGTGAATCCGGACGATCAGGACCTCGATCAGATCAGCAAACCGCCGGGCCCCGGCAGAGTCGCCACCGTCGCCAGGCCGTTCGAACCGTGGACGGGCGTGCGCGACACCTTCAGCACTCTGCCCGACACATCCGTCTCGGCCGACCGCCTGCTGGCGCCCGCGGAACTCGCCGTCGTCGGAGAGGCCACCACCCAGGCCGTGCGCCTGTCGTGGCGGCCGGATCGAACCGCCCCCGGCGCCTCCGGCTGGCGCGTGTATCGCAATCTCTACGATCCAGCGCCGGACCACGCCTTGGGGCTCCCGGTCGGTGACATCCTCCCGGCCAACACGAGCTTCGAGGATCGCCTGGACCTGGAGCCGCGACGCTACTTCTATTCCGTGCTGCCGCTCGACGCCTGGGGGGCGGAGTCTTCCGACTACATCATGCTGCCGGTGGACGTGAAGCGCGTCATCACCGCCGAGGAGGCAGTCGCCAAGGGACTTGTCGAAGACGCAATGACGCTGGCCCCCGGCGACTCGGTGGAACTCGCCTTCCATCCCCTCGGCACCGACTATCTCGGTCGCGACATGCTGGCGCGGCTGATGCACGGCGCGCGGGTGTCGCTCTTCATCGGCATCGTCGCCTCGTTCGTCTATGTCGCCTTCGGCATCCTCTACGGCGCCGCCGCCGGGTTCGCCGGCGGGAGGCTGGATCAGCTCCTCATGCGCTTCGCTGACTTCGTGGTGGCGTTGCCGTTCCTGCTCTTCATGATCCTGTTCCGCATCCTCTTCGGGGTCGAGTCCGGAGACAGCGGCATCGTGCCGATGCTGGTGGCGATGGTGCTCCTCAGCTGGCCAGCCACGGCACGCCTCGTGCGCGGGCAAATCCTGCAGATCCGCGAGGAAGGCTATGTCGGCGCGGCGCGGCTGCTCGGCGCCCGCAGCGCCTGGCTCGTCATGCGGCACATGATCCCGAACACGATGGGCGTGATCCTCGTCACCCTCACCTTCGCCGTGCCGAGTGCGATCTTCACGGAGGCGTTCCTGTCGTTCATCGGCATGGGCGTCGCGCCGCCGACGCCGTCCTGGGGCAGCATGTGCAACGAGGGGCTGAAGACCATGCTGACGACGCCGCACGAGTTGATTGCCCCGGCCCTTCTCATCAGCATCACCGTGCTCGCGTTCAACCTCCTGGGCGATGGCTTGCGCGATGCCCTGGACGCTCGCATGAGATCGACGGAATAGGCGGGGGACGGGCGAAAACGATGGCGCTTCTGGAAGTCAGCGACCTGCACGTCGAGTTCGACACCTACGGCGGCACCGTCCATGCCGTGCGCGGCGTGGACTTCCGCCTCGACGAAGGCCAGACCCTCGCCATCGTCGGCGAGTCCGGCTGCGGCAAGTCGGTGACCGTGCAGAGCTTCACCGGTCTCATCCCCATGCCGCCGGGACGCATCGTGCGCGGCGCCGCCACCCTGCGCGGCCACAACATCCTCGCTGGCGCCAAGATCGACGGCAAGGAGGTGCGCGGGCGCGAGATCGGCATGATCTTTCAGGACCCGATGACCTCGCTCAACCCCACCATGACCATCGGCGACCAGATCGCCGAACCGTTGCAGGTTCACGCCGGCATGAAGCACCGCGACGCCCACATGCGGGCGGTGGAGCTATTGGAGATGACCCGCATCCCGGAGCCGGCCAAGCGCGCCGAGCAGTACCCGTTCGAGTTCTCCGGCGGCATGTTGCAGCGCGCCATGATCGCCATGGCGCTCTCCTGCGAGCCATCGGTGCTGATCGCCGACGAGCCCACCACGGCCCTCGACGTCACCATCCAGGCGCAGATCCTCGACCTCATGCAGGACCTGCAGCGCGACAACGGCATGGCCATCGCGCTGATCACCCACGACCTCGGCGTGGTGGCGCGCATGGCGGACGAGGTGCTGGTGATGTATGCCGGGCAGGTGGTGGAACGCGGCTCGGTGGACGACGTGTTCTACCGCAGCGCCCATCCCTACACCTTGGGCCTCAAGGCGGCCATGCCCACCAATCAGGGCGAGGGCAAGCAGGACCTGCAGCCCATCGACGGCAGCCCGCCGGATCTCTTCGCGCCGCCACTGGGCTGCGGCTACGCGGCCCGCTGCCCGTTTGCGATGGAAGCCTGTCAGGGACCGCCGCCGGTGTACGGCATCACCGCCGGCCCCCAGACGGACGGCGGCTCGCCCTCGGCCGCCCCGCAAGGTGCGGCGTCGAAAGCCACCGCCCACGAAGCCCGCTGCTGGCTGCATCACGAGGACTGCGACATTGCCGCCGAAGGGATACACAAAGGGTGAGCGAAGCCGCAACCGATACCCCCTTGGTGGAGATGCGCGGCCTCACCCGGCATTTCCGCATCGGCCGCGGCGAGGTGGTGCATGCCGTGGACGATGTGTCGCTCGACATCGCCCCCCGCGAGATCGTGGGCCTCGTCGGCGAGAGCGGCTCCGGCAAGTCCACGCTCGGCAAGACCCTGATCGGCCTGCACGACAAGACCGCCGGCGAAGTCATCTACCAAGGCCAGAGGCTGCCGGACCGCTACCGCCCGGCCGACTTCCGCCGCCATGCCCGCGACATGCAGATGATCTTCCAGGACCCGTATTCGTCGCTGAACCCGCGCATGACTGTGGGCGAGATCGTCGGCGAGGGGTTGCGCCTGCACAGCGACCTGCGCGGCGCCGAGGTGCGCGACTCGGTGGCTTCGTGGCTGGTGCGGGTGGGGCTGTCGCCGGATCACATGTCGCGCTATCCACACGAGTTCTCCGGCGGCCAGCGCCAGCGCATCGGCATCGCCCGCGCGCTGGTGCTCGAACCCGAGTTCGTCGTCTGCGACGAGCCCATCTCGGCGCTCGACGTTTCCGTGCAGGCGCAGGTGGTGAACCTGCTCGGGGAGCTCAAGGCTTCGCTCGGCCTCACCATGCTGTTCATCGCCCATGATCTGTCGATGGTGCGCTACGTTTCCGATCGCATGGCGGTGATGTATCTCGGCTCGCTGGTGGAGCTTGGCCCCGCCAACCGGGTCTTCTTCGCACCCAAGCACCCCTACACCGAGCTCCTGATCGGTTCCAATCCGGAACCGGACCCGGTGACCGAGCGGTCCCGTCCCTCCACCGCGATTCGCGGCGAAATCCCCTCGCCGGTGAACGTGCCCCCTGGCTGCCGCTTCGCCAATCGCTGCCCCAAGGTGATGGAGAAGTGCCGCACCGACGCCCCGGAGCTGATCCCCGTGCTGGACGAAGGGCACGTGCATCGGCAGGTAGCCTGCCACCTCTACGACGCCGCTGCCTGAGGAAGAAGCCTTCGTCAAGTCACGACTTGTCGAGGCATGACTTGTCGAGGGTAGTGTCTCACTTTGGCTTGTGCAGTGTCTGGCACCGTCCCCCGGGGGGAGGGCGTCCCGCCCTCCATCGCGCCGCGCCGCAAGCGCGCCGCGCCGCAAGGCGCGCAGGCACCCGCTGCATGTGCAGGGAGGACGCGCCTGACGGCGCGCAGGCGGGACGCCCTCCCCCCTATCTCCCTATAGAGAGTGGTCCCGGCAGGCAAGTCGACGCAGTCGCCGGTTGCGAACGGCCATGCGCCACAAGAACCGTTGCCTGTTCGGCAACGCTTCTTGCCCCAGCCCAGGCCGTCCTGTCACCCTGTCGGCATTCGGCCAGCTCACGCCGTCCGAAGTCCGACAGGCTGCCAGGCAAATTCAAAGTGAGACACTACCCTTGTCGACAGCAGTTCTCATTTTGGCGTCTGGCTTCACCGTCAGGCGCATTGCACCCCGCGTTTCGGGACCCTATCCGGGCCAAATCGACCGGTAGACCCGTCCAGTTGAGGGGGGCTGAAGGCCAAAATGAGAATTGCTGCCTTGTCGAGACACGACTTGACAAGACACGGCCTGATGAGGCACGACTGAAGGACTGCGCCCCTCTCTGGAGGCATCCCGTCCTCCATCCGCCGCCAAGGCGGTCCGCAACGGCGCAAGACCCCATCTTGATTGGGCGGTGATGCTGGCACGGTCCATTGCCTCTTTCACTGAACCGTAATATAGATCTCAGGTCGGGGATTGCAGGGCCGCTTGGGACGGCTTGGAACCATGCGAAGGGCAAGCAGCTACGCCGGCGAGGCAGCATCGTCAAGAAACAGCGCAAGACCTGCGAAGTGCGGCAAACCCGCCGCTGCCGCGCGGATCTCCTTGGTGGTTGCCTTGCTCGCCCTCTGCGGCATTGCCGTCGCCCAGCAGCCAATCGACGATCCGATCCCGGAACCCATAGAGAAGGGGGAGATCGTCGTCGCGGCAGTGCCCCTGACCCGGGCGCCGCGCACGACCGATCCCGCGCGGCCCTCTGCCACCAACGATGCCTACGCTCGCATTCAAGTGCTTCGGCAAGTGCCTGGCGGCAGCCGGCTGGCGTTCAACGACACCCGCGGCATCCTCTATGTCACCGACACCGATGGCCGGACGCCGCGGGTTTATCTTGACCTGCGCCAGGAAGCCGACGACTTCAGCAACGCCGCCTTCCCCAACGAGGCCGGCTTCATGGGCTTCGCGTTTCACCCGGAGTTCGCCCAGGAAGGCCGACCCGGCTACGGCAAGCTCTACACAGCCTACAGCGCGACACCCGCGAGCGGAGTTGCCGACTATCTGGAGTCAGGCAGCAACGTGCAGGAAAGCGTGGTGCGGGAGTGGACCGCGGCAAACCCGTCCGCGGCGGCCTTCTCGGGCACCTTCAGGAAGCTGCTTCGCGTGGGCCAGTTCGCCGGCAACCACAATGTCGGGACGGTGGCGTTCAATCCCACCGCCAGCGAGGGCGATGTCGATTACGGCCTGCTCTACATCGGCTTCGGCGACGGCGGCAGTGCGCACGATCCGCGCGACTACGGCCAGGGGCTGGCGGAGCCGCTCGGGGCCATCGCCCGCATCGATCCGCTCGCCACTGCCGGCGCCAGCGCTTTCGTCGCGCCGGAAGGCGCGGCGCCGGAGATCTGGGCCTACGGCCTGCGCCACCCGCAGCAATTCTCGTGGGACACCGCCGATGGGCGCATGTTCATCTCCGACATCGGCCAGGACCAGATCGAGGAGATCAACCTCGGCGTCGCCGGCGCCAACTACGGCTGGCGGCTGCGGGAGGGCACTTTCGCCACCGGTTACGCGGTGGATCGGCGCTTGGGGCCGGTGTATGAACGGCCCGCCGCAGACCCGGAACCGTTTGCCTATCCGGTCGCCCAGTACGACCACGACGAAGGCTTTGCGGTCGGCGGCGGTCATGTGTATCGGGGAAGTTCCATCCCGGCGCTGGTGGGCAAGTATGTCTTCACGGAGTTCGTGCGCGGGCGCGTCCTCGCCTTCGACGCCGATGGGGTGCGCCCCGGCGATCCGGCGACCATCGAGGAGGTCCGCCTCGCCTTCGATGGGGTGGAGCGCGAGTTGGTGGACGTTGCCGGCTATCCCAACACCTACAACAACACCCGCCGCGTGGACGCGCGCCTCAGCGTCGATGCCGACGGCGAGCTGTATCTCCTCACCAAGGGCGACGGCCACATCCGCAAGCTGGTGTCGAACGAGCCGGACCCCCGCCATGCACTCGATTTCAAGGGAACCGGCGACTTCAACGCCGACGGCAATGCCGACCTGCTGCTGCGCCGCGCCGACGGCCTCTGGCGCTACTACCCGATGAACGGACGCCGCCCCATTGCCGCAGAGAGCGGTTCCGCCAATCTGCCGCACAGCCTGGACTGGAGATTCGTGGGCATCGGCGACTTCGACGCGGACGGTCGGGACGACGTGCTCCTCAAGCACACGGACGGCCGCTGGGCGCACTATGCGATGGAAGGTCGGCGCCGAACGAGCGGCAGCACCGTCGGCGGGCTTCCCGCCGACCCCGCCTGGCAGGTGAAGGCACTCGGCGACTTCAACGGCGACGGCGCCGACGACCTGCTGACCCGACATCCCGACGGTCGCTGGCATTGCTATCCCATTCGCGGACGCAGTGTAGTGGCCGAGGACGCCGGCCCCGCCGACCTGCCCCGCAACCTCAGCTGGCGCATCGCCGGCGCCGGCGACCTCAACGGCGACGGCACGGAAGAGGTGCTGCTCCGCCACAACAGCGGCGCGTGGCGCTCTTTGCGCGTGTACCGCATTGAGGACGAAGGCGGCGCCATCGACGCAGACGCCGGAGGCGGCGTTCCGCTCACCCGCAACCTCGCCTGGCAAGTGGCCGCCATCGCCGACTTCAACGGCAACGGCCGCGCCGACGTGCTCATCCGCCACCACGACGGCCGCTGGTTCCTCTACCCCATGAACGGCCGCCGCGTCACCTCCGGCCGCGGCACCGCCGATCTCACCCGCAACCTCGCCTGGCAACTCGCCGCCACCGGCGACTTCGACGGCGACGGCCGCAGCGACGCCCTGATGCGCCGCAACGACGACGGCCGCTGGTTCCTCTACCCCATGCACGGCCGCCGCACCCTGGCCAACCGCGGCGCTGCCCAAGTCACCACCGACCTCGATTGGGCCATGCCCTAGCAGCCTGTCGGACTTCGGACGGCGCAAGCTGGCCGAATGCCGACAGGGTGATGGGACGGCTTGGGCTGGGGCAAGAAGCGTTGCCGAAAGGCAACGGTTCTTGTGGCGCTAGCCCGCCTACAGCGCGCATTGGCGCGCCCTTCCTATGGCCTGCCCCAGCAAGGGAATGGGATTGGGGCGAGGGCGTTCTGCCCTCGCTACGCGCCGCAAGGCGCGTCCTCCCTGCACATGCCGCGAGTGCCCTGCGCGCCTTGCGGCGCGATGGAGGGCGGGACGCCCTCCCTCCGGAGGACGGTGCCAGACACTGCACAAGCCAAAGTGAGACACTACCTGGCATCGGGCCGCACCCGGCCAAGCGCTACAGCCCCACCCCCGCCATCTTCCGCACCAAGCGCAGCACCGATTCCTCCTCGGTGTAGGCCGTCATCTCATCGAGCGGCACCCAAGCCAGAGAAAGCGACTCGGCGGTTGCGACAAACCGCTCCGAGTCCCGCACTTGCAGCACAAAACGAACGTCGTAGTGGAAGTGACGCGGCTCTGAGCCCCGCGCCGGGATGGTGTGGATGTCGATGTCGATGGGCGCTGGCGACAGCGGCAGGACCGCCAATCTCGACTCCTCCTCTGCCTCCCGACAGGCCACCGCCAGCGCGTCGGAGTCGCCGTCGCAATGGCCGCCAAGCTGAAGCCAGCGACCAAGCTTGGCGTGATGGGTCATCAACGCCGCGTCCCCGCGCCGGTTCAGCACCAACGCCGAGCCGGTCACGTGCCCGTCGTCGAAGCAATCCCGCTCGAAGCAGCGCGACTGCCGCGCCACGAAGCGAACGAACCGTCCCGAGTCCTCGTCAGGAAAGCGCCTCGCGTAGTCGGCGAGCAGGGCGCGAAGTTTGTTCCGATGCATGGCCGGGGTATGCTGCCGCCCGCCTTCAACGAGCCAAGCCAAGGAACTGCACATGATCGCACTGCTCGCCCGCCTGAACGTCGCCGCCGGCAAGGAATCCGAATTCGAGGAAGTGATGCTGGGCCTCGCCGCCCAGGTCCGTGCCAACGAACCGGGCAACAAGCTCTACACCCTCGTCAAGGACGACGAAGGCTATGCCGTGATGGAGATCTACGACGACGCCGAGGCCCTCGCCGCCCACGGCCAAAGCGACCACTTCAAGGCCGCCGGCGCCAAGTTCGCCGGCCTCATGGCCGGCCGCCCCACCATCCACCAGTTCGAGGTCGTCGGCTGAGGCACCGGCGCCACGCGTCCGCAAGCGCAATTGGCCCCATCGCCGTTCTCGCCCTCGCCGGCGCGCAAGTTGCCACCGGCGAGGCCGCCTGCATACATGCGCGGCTTACAGCTCCCGCAGGAACTGGGCTTCGTAGAGCGGCCAGTTGGTCACCACGCCGTCTCTGCCGCCACGGGGCTCAACCGTTAGCGTGACGGCACGTTCAGGCGCATAGCGAGCGATGTACGAGCTCAGGCTGCGAGCGCGGCGGCGGCGGCTCTTCACTTCCACCGGCACGATCTCGCCGTTCCGGGCCTGGTGCAGGAACTCTATTTCGGCGCGGCCCTCGGCCCAGCCGTAGGTCGGATAGCCGACCCGGGCACACATTTCGGTCTGCACGAAGTTCTCCGCCATGAAGCCCCTGTACGCGTAGTTTGGCGCTCTCTGCAACGCGTAGGGCAGGCGCAGCAGGTGTCGGAGAATGCCGATGTCGAACAGAAACAGGCGGAAGCGGCTCTCCTTCGTCAAATGCGGCAGGGGCGGAGTGGACTCGAACAGATGCACGGACTCGGCGTGGCGCACCGCCATGTCCAAGCGACCCGCCCCCGTGGCGTCCTCCACGGCCACGTCGGGCCCGGCGCTGGCGAAGTGGGAGCAGAAGACGCTCGCGTAGTAGCCCTCGAAATCGGATGCTAGGTCAAAGGGCTCAGCCTCGTCCCAAAGATCGTCGAACCACCCGAGGGCCCGCTGCATGGTGCTCGCATCATTGCGGCCAAGGTTCAGTTCGAGGTGTTGAGAAGCAGTGTGCCCCGATGATGCCCTAAACGACAAAAAGTTTATTCTTATCAGAAAGTTAAAGGACTATCAGCGATGTCCTGAAACCTCCGAAAACCAGCTATCGGCGGTGGGCTTGTCCCGTCCCGTTTTCAATTCATGCACGGTCTCGGCAGGCGCGGCCGCAAGGGGCGCCCCTTCATCAGTCGTGCGGCCAGATCCCCGAGATCCGCTGCTCCGGCACCTGCGGCCCGCGCCGGTAGTCGGCGAGGCCCGGTCGCGTTCGGGTTCTCGAGATCCGAGAAGTAGTGGACCGCGACGCCTCACGCTCCACCACGCGCCCAGGTTGAATCGCCACTCGGGTGTGGGATAGGCGATAGCCGTGCGGCGTTCGGCCGCGGGCGCGGGCGCGTCCGGGCCAGCGGGCCGTGCGGTCAGGCCGCCACGACCGTAACGTCGTACCGGGCGATGTTCCTGTCGCGCGTGATGACGGCGAGGTCTCCGAGACGCGCCTGCGCAACGAGCAATCGATCGAACGGGTCCCGGTGATGCATGGGCAGGCTCCCGTACGCCTCCACGTGTGCCAGTTCGACGCCGAGAATCTCGTAGTCGTCGGCGACGCCGCGATAGAAGTCGGACGGAAGCGCTAGCTTGCCGACCGAACACTTGATGGCGCACTCCCACAGGGAGACAACACTGACATACAACGCGCTGTCGGGGTCCTCGAACAGCGCCAACGCCTCCCGTCCCAGGAGTTGCGGCGCGGATCGGGCCCAGAGCAGCGCGTGGGTGTCGACCAGGTACTTCACGTCTCCTCGGGCACATCCAGCCCGAGTGTGTCCCGGAGGTCGGGCGGCCATTCCTCGAAGTCATCCGCGATCCAGACCTGCCCCGTGAGATCACCCAGCTTCCTCGACCGCGCGCGGCGCTCGAACCGACTGATCCGAACGGCCGCCCGGCCCATGCGGGTGACGACGAACTCCTCGCCGTTGACCACTCGGTCGACGATTTCCGAGAACCGTGCTTTCGCGTCGCTCAACGTGATCGTGGACTCCATGGCCTCGCCGTCATTGGTCAGACTTGGTCTGACTATATCGCAAGCCATGGATCCGGGGCCAGCTTTTGCTCGGGCCAACGCCACCATTACCACGGCGTACCAGACACACAAACATTCCGCCCTACACTGCCAGCAATTCTCATTTTGGCCTTCAGCCCCCTCAACTGGACGGGTCTGCCGGTCGATTTGGCCCGGATTGGGTCCGAAACGCGGGGTGCAATGCGCCTGACAGCGAAGCCAGACGCCAAAATGAGAACTGCTGCTACACTGCGTAGGGTATCTCCCATGGGAGCTGTCGCGGGCTGGGCCAGGCAGCTTCGTTGCTGGGGCTTCAGGGTCCATGCAGCGCACGGTCGCCTGAGCGTCGTCGCAGCCCTCCGACATCTCGACCAGTACCGCTGCTCGATAGAGCGTGCGGCGTAGGAATGTCCTGCGATGTGTGTAGGACGGAATGTTTGTGTGTCTGGCACGGTCCCGGCTCTTCGTTTGCTTCAACGCCGCAACAGCGATCTACCGAGCAACTGCTGGCAGAACGTTGAGAGCCAGCTCCGGCTACCCGGCCGCAACATCGAATCGGCTGATGTTCCGTTCGCGGCGGCTGAACTCCAAGCCGATCAAGTGGATCGTCCTGCCGGGCGCCCGATACTTCTCCGCGTAACGTCGCTCCCGCAGTTGCGCCAGGGCAGCCCCGGGTGATGACGACTCCGCCACCTTGAACTCGAACAGATGCACGGACTCGGCGTGGCGCACCGCCATGTCCAAGCGACCCGCACCCGTGGCGTCCTCCACGGCCACGTCGAGCCCGGCGCTGGCGAAGTGGGAGCAGAAGACGCTCGCGTAGTAGCCCTCGAAATCGGCGATCCGATTCCTCACGAACCAGTTGTACGGGATGCTGGCGAAGAAGGCCCGGAACAGGGCTTCGATGGCGGGGAAGTCGTCAGCGTCAAGCGCTCGCCGCAGCGCCATGCCCCGGCCGATCTGCGCCGATGGGTCGGGCGCCATCGCCCGCAGCAAGCGGTTGTTCAGACTTTGACGTACCTCTCGATTGGGATAGCCGAGCCGGTACACGGAACTGCCGCCGGCATCCTCCACATCGGCTATCGTCAGGTAGCCGGTCTGGAACAGCAGGGCTTCGGTGCCGATTTCCTCCACGTCAAAGGCCGAAAGCAGGTCGTCGGTGCAGAACATGCCCTCCAGCGACGGCGCCGCCACCGAACGATCGAGCAGAGTGTCGATGAGGAACCTGGGCGTTCCCGTCTCGAACCAATGGGCGCTGAACGTGCGCTTGGCCAGCAGGAGGAGGATGTCGAAGGGGTTGTAAACGCGCTGCTCGCCAAGCCAACTGTAGCCGTTGTACCACTCGCGCATGGCTTCCCTGTCGAGCCCTTCAATCTCCCGCGCGAACACCGTGTCCACATCGTCGTCGGTGTACCCGCAGATGGATGAGAACGGCGGTTCGAGCGTGATGTCGCGCAGGTTGTTGAGATCGGAGAACAGGCTGACCTTCGAGAACTTCGACACCCCGGTGAGCAAGGCGAACTCTATCCTTGCGTCGTGGAACTTGATCGCCGAGTAAAGCCCACGCAGGTAGTCGCGGTTTCCCCGCGCCAGCGAGGCAGTTCCCATCGCGTCCAGGATGGGCTTGTCGTATTCGTCCACCAGCACCGCCACCCTCCGCCCAGAGGCCACGTGCAGTTCCTCGATCAGGCGGCCGAACCGTTCCGGTCCGGCCGCGTCCCCCAGGGCGACGCCCGCCCCGCGTGCGATGCGTTCGATCTGACCTTCGATGTTGGCCTCGAGGCGGCCCGGTTCCTGGCAGTTGGCACCGCTGAAGTCGAGTCGAAGGACGGGGCAACGCAGCGACCAATCCCAGCCTTCCTCGGCCGCAAGGCCCTGGAACAGCTCCCGGCTGCCCTCGAACAGCTCCTTGAGCGTGTCCACGAACAGGCTCTTGCCGAACCGCCGCGGACGCGAAAGGAAGTATCGGTTCCCCTCCTCCACCAGCCGCACCGCGAACCCCGTCTTGTCGACGTAGTAGCACCCCTCCTCGCGGATCCGGCGGAAGGTCTGGATGCCGATGGGAAGCTTGCGACGCCCTTCCCGCTGCGTGCGCGGCTGCGAACCGACAATTGCCAAAACGCAACGACCTGCAGACTCTCGAAGTCTCGATGGTAGCGCAGGGAGAGGCGCATCACTTGGTCGCTGGGCGAGAGCAGTTCATCTCCCAGGGCAACCACGCTTCGCCTGGCTGGCGTGGCCGGGACACAACGCCTTGTCGCGCCGGCGCCACGTTGCTGCATTGCCCTTGCACACCTGTCGGCGATGGAGGGCAGGATGCCTCCTTCCGGAGGGGAACCGACTTGATCAGAGGTTCCTGTGCGCGCTCTGCTCCATCTTGCGAATCGGCAATTGCCAGCCAGCAGAGCAGTTCGATGTCGTCGGCCTCGACGGGCGGTAGCGGGGGTGGCGCGTGGGCCGGTTCCAGGCCCGTATTCAGGATGCGTTCGATGAGCTCTGCCGCAAGCGCTGGCTTGTTGGTGTCTTCCTCCTCGAACCAGCCACGCAGCAGCAGCTCCTCGCGGCGGGACCAAGGGGACTCGAGGATGTTCAATGCCAAGTCCACATCCTCTTGGCTTTTGCCGGTGGGCGAGTGGCTGCGAATGAAAGTGGCAACGCGGTGGTTCAAGGGACGCACCTTGGGTTGGATGTTTGCCGGGTCGGTTTCGTGCATCCAGTCGCTGAGGATGTCTTGCTGGGCTACGTCCCAGAAATCGAACACGCGGTCGGTGAGGAAGTCGGGGAACCAAGAGGGCGTTTCTTCGGTGCATTCGATCAGGCGCAGGCATGTGCCCATTTCACGCTCAAGGTCGATCGAAGTGGGCGTCCAGTCATCCGCGGCAGGAATGAAACGAAGGTAGGTGCGCTCCAGCTCTGTTCCGTTGCCGATCACGGCGCAGAAGAACATGCCTTGGCGCATTCCCTTCCTGACCATCCCGGCGCCGGTTTTCCAAGGGAGATTGGCGCAGTCTGCGCCGGCTGCGAGCGCCTTGCGCAAGGTCTGTCGATATTCCTCTCCGGTCTGTGCGGCTGCGACCGTCCCGCCTCGCTCGAACAGTTCCGGGTCTTCGACGAGCAGCTTCTCGATTTCCGCTCGCGTCTCGGAGAACACCTGCTTGCCGTGTGCCGCGCCTTCGATGGGAGCGACCAGGCCGACGCTTGCTGCCGCCATCGCGAGCTTGTCGAGGATCCGCGCTTCCAGGTTCAGCAGTCGGTCGAGCCGGTCCACGGGGAAGACCGTTCGGAGATGGACGCGATCGTGGGGGCTGCCGATTCGGTCGATGCGGCCGTGACGCTGCACCAGACGCATCGGGTTCCAGGGCATGTCGAAGTTGATGATGTTGCGGCATTGCTGGAGGTTGACGCCTTCTGCTAGGACATCGGTGGTCACGAGGAGGTCGTAGCGGTCGTCGGGGCGGAGCGCCTGCATTGAGACCGGAGCGAATCCCTCGACTGCGGCCCGTCGCGAGACCTCTCCCACTTCATCGGATCCGCTCACCACCGCGACTCGGTTCCGATAGCCATGCAGGCTTGGGTGACGAACCACAGCCTCTTCCAGATACTGCTTGATCCACCGCACTGTGTCCTCAAAGGCCGTAAACACCAGCACCTTGCGTTTCTGACGCTCGTCGCGAGAGTCGGTGGCCTCGTTCTCCGCCTGATGGGCTATGTCTGCAAGTGCCTCCCCGACGGCTAGCAGCTTTGGATCGTCATCCGGCGTGATCGCGGAAACCGCCCCGGCAAGCTCGTAGAGTCGGTCCCGATCCCGTTCGACCGCGAGTCGCAGACCTTCGACGTTGTGGTTGGACGCTGGCTTGCTGTGTTCGGAATCCTGAAGCGCCGCCTCCAACGCTTCCTCGTCGTCACCGGATATCTCGTTCAGGAAGTCCGTGTCGATGACAAAGCCCAAGGAAAGCGCCTCGAGGAACATGTCGTGATGCCGGGCCATCCGCGTGGTGGTTTCACGAAATGCGAAGGCGGATGACTCGAAGCGCTTTAGCAAGCTGGAGCGCAGGAGGCCCGCGATCGCGCCTTGCTGCGCCTGCTCGTCCGCCCCCACGTTTGCCGCGAAGAGCGCAGGCGTGTAGCGGGCGAACGAGAGGGCATCCTCGCCGTCCGGGTCCAGCACCCTTTCCAAGGTGTCGAAAAACCCCGGCAGGAGACCCTCGATCTCGTAACGCACTGTGACGGCTCGGGGCTGGGGGAAGACGATGGGCGTCGGCACCCCATCAGGCCCCTTGATCGTGTCCCCGGCGTAGTGCCTTTTGACGAACTGCCGCGTGCGCTTCACCGTCGTCGCGTCGATGATCGGATAGAGGAGGTCCGGGCTGAGGTCTGTTGGATCCTCTTGCATGGCGTGCTGGAACCTCTCCCGAATCGAGAGGATGCCTCGGTCTGCGAGACGGGCATCTTGGCGCATGAAGAAGCGGATCAGGTGGTAGAGGTCCCAAAGCGAGTTGTTGACCGGTGTCGCGGTGAGGAACAGCACGTCACGTGGATGCCCGGTGAGGAATCGGCGGAGGACTGCGGCGCGGGTCGGTGTGTCAGGGTTGCGGTAGTTGTGCGCTTCGTCCACCACGAGCAACTGATAGTCCTTCAAGTCGCCCTGCAGATGCGGGTGACCAAACTCGGGTCCCTCAGGATGCAATTGTCTTTCGTTCGCAAGTTGCTCGAAAGACAAGCATTCCATCGGCAGACTGTTGTCGAACAGGAACTTGCGCCATGTCGAGTCCCGGAGCGCGGCCGGACACACCAGCAAGGCTCGCTGGCGCCGATCGAGGTAGATCTTGAGAATCTCGCCAGCAATGAAGGTCTTGCCGAGCCCCACTTCGTCGGCCACGATGGCGCCGCCCATGTCGCGGATGAGCCGCAGCGCTCGCGCCACCCCATGCTTCTGAAAGCTGGTCAGGGGGAGGTCGCCGTCGAGTTTGGTGTCTTCTTCCACCTCGGCGCCGTACAGTTGCCAAAGCACGCGGAGAAAGACCTCCCAGGGCGTGCGGGGGCCGGCTGCCACCTCGAATACCGACGCAAGGTCAAAAGGCTCCGCCTCGTCCCAAAGATCGTCGAACCATGCGAGGGCCCTCTGCATGGTGGCCGGATCATTGCGGCCAAGGTTCAGTTCGAGGCTATGAGCCAGCCCAGCGCTCGTGAGGTTGGACGACCCAGCGATCAGCCCTCCTTTAGAGTCCCCCCTGCTGATGATGTATGCCTTGGCGTGCAAATACTCCCTCTCGAAACGGCGAACCTCAATGTTCCCGGCCGAAAGTGCCTCGGTGAGGTTCTTCAGTAGCCCGGCAGTGGTGCGTGCGAAGGGGAGTCGGTCTCGTTCCCGCGCCAGTCCAGTCGAGAGGCGCCGCAGGCCGGCCTGCATCCGTCGTCGCCGAAAGGCTCGTTCCGACTCGCCGAGATCGCGCCGCTCGATGGTTGCACCCGGCGCGGCATCCACGCCCAGCATTAGCCGCACCTCCGGCACGGTAGCGAGCCCTTCCGATATCTGCGCAAAACCCGACGGGCTGAAGAACGCGGTGGCGATGCGCAGGGCCTGCACGTCGTCGGTGTCGCGCGACTGCCCGTCGAGCACCGTGGCCAATGCCGCGGCGAGCGAGTTCTCGTCCAGGTTGTCGATGAAGGTAGGCCACTTCGTCATCAGGTTGCCTCCAACACGAAGCGTGCCCTTTCGAGGCGGAGCATCTGGAACGGCGCCAGGCACTTGACGCCAAGACCGATGCAAACGTTGGGAATCTTGACGCGGTTCACCGAGTCGGACGGAATCTCGTGGGTGACCACATCGAAGCCTTGGGCGAGGGCCTCCGCCACCGGAAAGTAGTCCGCACCTTGCAGGAATGTGTCGATGGCGGTCGGTCGATAGTCTTGCTGCCGTGCCCAGTCCGCTACCTGTGTCAGCGCCGTGACCGTCTGTTCAGACGGCGCGAGGAACAACTCACCGTGAGCGGACGCCCAATCAGCGAGGTCGTCGTCACCAGCCCGCAGTTCGTCGAGCACCTTCTCGATGCTGAAGACCTTGCCATTGCCATTTGCGGCAACCAACCAGTCCCAGAAACCGGGGCACAGGTCGAAGGCGTAGTGGAGATTCTTCGCCCGAATGAGAACATCGGTATCGACGAGGTAGGCCACGGCTACGCCTCGGCGATGTGGGCGGCAAACTTGCGAAGCGTGGCGCTCTTGCGAATTCCGAGCAAACCGTAACACTCGGCGAAGGATGTGCGACCCGCCAGCGTGCTGTCGACGAGCGCCTGGCCAAATCGCTTGCCGACGCGCATCTTCAGGGTCGGATGGAAGTCTCCGCCGCTGCGGGCGGCAGACGCAAACCGACGCAGCTCCGAGGCGTAGACGGCTTCGAAGGCTTCGCGCGAAATCGCGCCGATATCCAGCAACCGGCACAGCACGACGAGCGAGCTGACCTTGTAGTGCCTCGCGAGTCGCCTCGTTTCGGCGGCCAGATCCGCGCCCGCACGATGCTGTTCGCCAAGGGATGCCCGTGGCACAAGCAACTCGGCAGCGACACGATTGCACCAAGTCTCGACCCGGTGCGAGGGCGCCGAGCTTATGTCGGCATCCGAAAGCGCGGACTGGCCCAAGCAGATGTGTGCGAGCTCGTGCGCCAAGGTGAACATCTGCGCGGCCTTGGCGTCGGTGCCGTTGACGAAGATGAGGGGCGCGAGATCGTCCGCGAGGGCGAATCCGCGAAACTCCGCCGGATCAAGCGGGCGGCGGGTGTTGTTGCCGACGATGCCGTTCACCATCACTAGCACGCCACTGGCGTCGATGTGTGCGATGAAGAGACGGAGCGCGTCTTCCCAAGTGGAAAGCGCTGCACGGTCAGCGACATCGAACGCAAGCCACTCGCCAATCTGCCCGGCTATACCCTCGATGCGGCTGTCGATGGTCGCGGAACCGAGGAGACGCGGGGGGTCCAGGCGTTCCAGTTGAGCGAACTCGCGATACCAATCCTGCCGCCGCTGGCAAAGATAGATCGTGTCAAGGAGGTCAACGCTCGGTCTGGATGGGGAGCGATCACCCAACGTGCGGTAGTCGGGGAGCGGCAACGGCTCCTCCAAAGGCTCCGAAAGGAAGAATGCGCCGATGGGAGCGTGGGTTGCCTTGGCAACGCCTTCGAGTTGCTTCAACGTTGGCTGTGCGGTGCCTGCTTCCCAGAGGGGGTACTTCGGGAATCGCTGCGTCAGGCTGGCGACGTCCAGCCGAGCGCGGTCGCGGGCCCAACGCAGCCGTTCGGGACTCACATTGACGCTCAGGGTCATGCGCGGGCCCTCCAGGCGCGGAAGTGCCTTGTGACGCCATCCAATCGGGCTTGGTAGTCCCAGCCTTCGTGGAAGGTCTCGAAGATGTGGGCGAGTTGTGCCTCGGTGAGGCCGTAAAGGTGGGCAACCACAGCGTCGAGTTCGTGGACCATATCCTCCTTTTCGTCGGCCGGAAGTGGGCCGCACGGGACTCCGACTTGCCCAGCCCACTCGGCGAACCGATCATCGAAGGCGGCGAGACGACCAGCAAGCGCAACGACCCGTTCTCGTATTGTGTTGTTCTTGCCCGGACGGGGAACCGGCAGTGGATTGAAGACGAAGTAGTTGACATGCGTTTCGACGAACCGGCGTGCGTACCAGTCCAATGGAATGCTGCACAGAACGCCCAGCAGAAACGCCTGATCCTCCGCGTCGCCCCTCGGCCAAAGAAGGTAAGGCGCCTGGTTGGCGATGAGGACCTGCGGAGGCACTAGGCACGCAATGACCGTTCGTCGGTTAGTTCTGTTGGTTATGTCGCGGAACGCGATGCGGGCACTGTAGGCAGCCAGAGTGCCTTGGTTGCGGACATGGCTTTGGGAGAACTCGCGGTGTGGGCTGTTGCCGCGTCTCTTGTTCGCTCGCACTCGCTTCGACTGAATCCACGCGAGGGCGGGCTTGGGATCTGCCCATGCGTAGTAGATGCCCGTATCTGGTTGCCAAAGATCGAACGACTCGCCCTTGTAAACTGGCCAATAGGCTTTGGGCGGAAAATCGCTTGCCACATCCATGAGGTGCTTTTGATTGGTAGCGTCCAGCTCACGGTCGGGCCTAGCCCGCCACTTCCCAGCCTCGTTCAGGTCCAGCCGCGGCGATTTGCGCAACTGCGCGAACACATCGACCGAGTCCTGATTCGGCAGCAGGGGCAAGGACGCCGTGTCGTTCCAGTCGCTTACCTCTACTTGGTAGAAAGCTCTGGCATCATGTACCACTCCTTCTTCAAATTGGGATTCCGTGGTGTAGGGCCCCCGCACGTAAAGGGTCTCGCCCATGCCCGTGTCAGCCTGGCCACGCTTGACGCAGAGGAGGCCGATGGTCCATTGCGGGTGTACCTCTGGAAACACCCACTGACGGTTGTTCAGCAACGTCGTCACGTCCACACGGCCCGACTCTCGGAAGACCGTCTTCCGGAACGCAGACGACCCCTTCGCAGCCAACGCGCTCCGGGGCAACACCACACCGATTCTCCCCTCCTGCCCAGTGGTCAGTCGCCAGAATCGCCAGCAGAATGCCTTGTAGAGGTCCGGATCGCCCGTTCCCATGCCGGGGAACCCGCCGCCCACCAAGATCTTGCGCAGCCTGCCCGCCTCCGCGACTTCCTCCTCGTAGGCCCCGGCGAGATCAGCCCTGTCTTTGCGGAACCGCGCCTTCTCCCGTTCCTGTTCGCGCTGGCTTAGGGCACGCAAACCCGGATTGTGCCGGGCCCAGAACGCGTGTTCCTCGACGGTGGCTTCCTGCCAAGGCGGGTTGCCGACCATGACATCGAATCCCGAGCGTTCCCGCAGAAACACTTCCGGGAATGCCACCGGGAAGTGAAGCGGCTGCAATCCCTTGAGCTCGCCGCCCCTCGCTCGACTCGCAAGCTCGGCAAGTTCGTCCTCACGATGGTCCCACTCCTCCAGCATGAACGCCTGCAACAGCGGGTCCTCCGCGACGGGCTGTGCAGCAATCAGGTCGCATAGCGAGTGCGTATTGGCGATGGCGGTGCGGGCCTCTCGGTCGGCCTCCCGTGCTGCGGCGACATCCTCGATGGTCGCGTCGTTGAGGTTCGCCAGCCGGCGAAGCGGCTTGGTGGCGGGGCCAAGCAAGTCGTCGCGACTCGCGCCGAACAGCGTGCCCGACACAGACTCGAACTTCTCCTGCAGTTCCTCAATCGTGGCGACACCCACGAGCGAGTTGCCGTGGACGAGGTTGCGGTCGAGAAAAGAGAGCGGGAGCCCCGGAACGAAAGTGTGAATCCAGATGGCGACCCGGGCGAGCTGAGCGGCGAGCCCGTTAGCGTCCACTCCATAGATGCACCGTCGGGCAATCAGGCGGCGGAGCAGGGAGCTATCTTCAATGAGGGAAGGGTCCGCCGACTCGCCGAGCGCATTCATGGCCGCGCGCCGCAGCGCCGCGAGTTCCCGGCGCATGATGGGCAAGGGGCGTTGTGCGAGGTAACTCGCCATCCGCCTTTCCATTCGGTCGATGGCGGCGACGAGGAAGTGGGCGGAGCCCATCGCAATATCTGCGACCCTGAAGTCAAAGAAGGCATGGGCTGCCGCCGTCTCGTCCAGCGCATCGAGACGCTTGAAGTGATCGGTCAGCGCGGGTTCCAGGGCACCATCGAGCAAGTGCTCGACCGCGAACGGCTTGGTGTAATAGCTGCCGGACGATTTGCGCGTGCCGGAACGGTCGTGCAAATACACCTCGCCGGCGTGGAGGGCTATCGGGGCACCGTCCTTGGCGGGGATGTAGCCCGCTTTGCCGTCAAGTGTCAGATCAGTTTCCGCGAGTGCGAGTTCCGACTCAAGCAAGCCTTCGTAGATGGTGCCGAACTCGCGCACGCCCAGGGACCGGAAGTCCACCGGGCCGGGCACGCCTTCGGGCGTCTCAATCACCAGAAGATGGCGCAGTGCAGCCTCGAACCACTCGTTCGGCAGGCTCAGCGACGCAAGCTGGGCGCCAACGGTGGAGACTGCGGCATCTGTGGTGAACAGACCGCCGTTGTAGGCGGGGACGCCCCACTCTGGATTGCCTTCGGCGACGGCCCGCCACAGTTGCACGGCGTCCTGCCAGTGCGAGTCGCCTGTGGCTATCGGCACGTCCTCCGCCACGAACTGGGCGAGCTCCACGGCTTTCGCCTTGAGAGAGCGGCGGCGGTAGGCGTCGTTGACGCGGTATGGGAGCAGGTCCCGATCCTCCGCATAGGCGACGAAAAGCACCCGGAACAGGACGGTTAGCGCCATCTCGTAGGTGAGCGCCAGGCCTTCCCTCGTGGGAGCACCGAGCCCACGTTTGTTGGTAGGCCGCGCTTCAGCGATGCCCTGCGCCAAGGCAGGCACGACATGGTCGTAGATGCGCTCGCGCAGGCGAGTGGCGAGGTCGCCGGCGAAGCGCTCGGAACTGCCGAGAATCTGCGCAAGGCTTCCGTCTCGAGCCAACGCTTCGGCGGAGAAAAGGAGCCACAAATAGCCGCGACTGTCGTTGCTGAGCAACGCCGACTGGCATTCGACGTAGGTTTCGGTGCGGCCACGCCTGCCGATGCCGGACTTCACGTCGCTCGGATAAAGGCGGAGTCGGTTCCCCTGCACCAGCACCACCCAGTCGAGGTTCTCGTCATCCGCCTTGTTCAGGGCGTAGCTGATCGGGGAGAGGTCGTTGAAGCGTGCCACCCCGGATTCGGGAGTTTCGGAATCCCGGAGCAGCACGGCGAGCGCTGCTCTTCGCTTGTCGGCGCGGAGAAGCGACGTGAGGTTGTCGATGCGCTCGATCGTAAAGCCCAGCGATCGAAGCAGCGAGTTGCCGCGCTTGCCGAGGGCCGCCTTTGCCTTCGTTCTTGCGTCTGCCCAGTCGCCGCGTGCGGGAACGCCTTTTTCCAACTCGTGCACTGCCAGCAAGCCCTCGTTCCGAATGCCGGGAAGGGCCGTCTCGATCGATGGCGTGGCCTGGCTGAGAAAGCGGAGTGCAGCGTGACGGTCTGGCTGGTCGAGCGCTTCCGCGCAAAGGCGCTCTACCCGGTCGCGGTCCAAGCGCGCAAAGACCGGCGGCGCCTCCCCGGTCGCGCCGCAAAGGTCCCACCCATTCGGATGCTGGACCACCAAGAGCACCGGCGATGCACGCCCACCGCGCCTTGCCTTCCAAACCGCCAAAAGAGTGCTTCTCGCAAGTTGGCGAGTTGCAGAACCAACGACGACTTCAAGGGCGTTGGTGCCGGCGCCGATGAACAGCCCAAATGGTCGGACGTCGCGAGATGCGGTCTTCCAGGAGCGCAGCGTCAGGTCTTCCAAGAATCGCAATGTGCGGCTCGATGCTCCCGTCATGCCCGTGGAAGTTTCGCACAAGGTCGCTCTTGTGGACGGTGCTGTGGAGAGCGGTGCTGGATCACCGCCCGCGTTCGCCGTTCCATGCAGACCCCAAGGCTTGCTCCAGGGCAGCGACTTCCGCATCGGAGAGCATGGCGAATTCGCTCGCGCGCTTCATGCCCCGTACCGGCGTACGAGGAGCCTGCGCCGTAGAGGTTTCGCGCCAGCTCGAACCGGCTGGATCAAGGGCGCGTGGCGGTCACGAGGAATTGGGGCAGGCAGAACATGAACCGGCCGGCTTCGACCGCGGCCTCGGCTTGCGCCAGCAGTGCGTCTGCCTCGTCTTTCGACAACAGGTCGAACTGGCTTGCGTAGCTCGCCATGTTGCGGAGCACCAGCAGGCTGCCGCCTTCGGTGTCCACGCCGGCGCGAACGGTCACCTGCACGTCGTCGAAGCCTGCATCCAACAGATGGCCGCGCAGGCTGCGCCCGATTTCTGGTTCCTTGAAGGCGGGGGCCGCGGCGGTGAAGAAGCGCTCGGTGGTGGCCCTGCCCCATGGTTCGACGATGACGAAACCCCAGTCGCTGTCGATGGCGAGCAGGCGTCCACCGGGTTCGATCACGCGATGGAACTCCGCCAGGGTGGCGGCAAGGTCGGGCACATATTCCAGCACGTTCTTGCAAAGGGCGCGGTTCACGGCGGCATCGGCAAGCGGGATACGACCGTCCTGCACCAGATGAAACGAGACGTTGTCGATCTCGGCCGCTCGGCCCGTGGCGTCGGCGACGAAGCGGGCATTGATGTCCACCCCATGCACGCTTCCGCCCGGCGCCACCATGTCGGCCATGCCGAGAGAGACGAAGCCCGGGCCGCAGCCATAGTCCATCACGCGACAGCCTGGGGCGAGATCGAGCGGGGCAATCAGTTCAGCGTGGCCTTTCCGCCACAGGAACATGCGCTCGTAGCGCTCGATGCGCTCGTCCTCGATGGTGCGCCAGTGATCGGTGTGGTATGTGCCCGCATCCATCGCCTTGTCTCCTCGTCCGCGGCGCCACAAAGCGGATCGCTCCCGGCAATCCGCTGCCATTGCCGGTGTATTCTCGCACCGTGGCCACACAGGAATACACCGCCTCGCGCACGGACGACGACTGGGAGTTCGAGCAGCAGGAATGGATCGAGGCGCTCGCTGGCGTGCTCTCGGAGAGGGGCGGCGAGGGCGCCAGGAAACTGATGAGCCGGCTGCAGCACGAGCTTTCGCGGGCTGGCGTGGTGCTCACCGACGCGGCGCTCAACACCCCCTACAAGAACACCATTCCCCTGAGCGACCAGCCGCCGTACCCGGGCGACATCGAGCTCGAAACCCGCATCGAGAACATCCTGCGCTGGAATGCGGCGGCGATGGTGCTGCAAGCCTACGACAGCGGCGCCGGCGTCGGCGGCCACATTGCCACCTATCTTTCGGCCTCGACGATGATGGAGGTGGGGCTCAACCACATCTTCCGCGCCAAGAGCGACGACTACGGCGGCGATCAGGTGCATTTCCAGGCGCACACCTCGCCCGGCATCTACGCCCGCGCCTTCCTGGAAGGCAGGCTCAGCGAAGGGGAGCTTGCCAACTTCCGCCGCGAACTCGCCGACGGTGGCGGCTTGCCTTCCTATCCGCACCCGCGCCGGATGCCGTGGTTCTGGCAGATGCCCTGCGCCAGCATGGGGCTCTCGACGCCGAGCGCCATCTATCAGGCGCGCTTCGCCAAGTATCTGGAGCATCGCGGCCTGAAGGCGAAGAACGGCGGCAAGATATGGACCTTCATTGGCGACGGCGAATCCGACGAGCCGGAGGTGCTCGGCACCATCAACATTGCCGCCCGCGAGCGTCTCGACAACTTCGTGCTGGTGGTGAACTGCAACCTGCAACGCCTCGACGGCCCGGTGCGCGGCAACGGCAAGATCATCCAGGAACTCGAACGGGCGTTTCGCGGCGCCGACTGGCATGTCATCAAGGTGATCTGGGGCGGCGGCTGGGATGTGCTGCTCGAACGCGACGTGGACGGCATCCTCGAAGCGAGGATGGAGCAGGCGGTGGATGGCGACTACCAGATGTACACCGTCTCCCCCGGCGACTTCGTGCGCGAGCACTGGGTGGAGGACAACCCGGCGCTGAAGCGGCTGATGAGCGCGCTGACCGACGAGGAGATTCGCTCCATTCGCCGCGGCGGCCACGACCACAAGAAGATCTACGCCGCCTTCCGCCAGGCCGAGCAGGTCACCGGCAAGCCCTGTGTGCTGTTGCTGAAAACCGTCAAGGGAGATGGCCTGGGGCCGCGTGTCGAAGGCAGCAACACGGTGCATCAGAAGAAATTCCTCTCCCCCGACGAACGGCGCGGGCTCGCCGATCGACTCGGCATCGCCATGCCGCAGGACGACGTCGACCGGGCCGCCTTCTATCGACCGGAACCGGACAGCCCCGAAAACCGCTACCTGCTGGAACGCCGGCAAGCCCTCGGCGGCTTCATTCCCGAACGCAAGGTGCGCTGTCCAGCTCTCACCCCGCCGCCGCTTGATCTCTTTCGCGATATGCTCGAAGGCACCAGCGAGCGGGCCATCTCCACCACGATGGCGATGGTGCGGATGCTGCAAAAGCTCCTTCGCCACGACCCGCTGGCGCGCTACATCGTCCCCATCGTCCCGGACGAGGCGCGCACCTTCGGCATGGACGGGCTGTTTCCCCAGGCTGGCATCTATTCGCCGGAAGGGCAGCACTACCAACCCGTGGACGCCGGCACCATCGCTCCCTATCGGGAGGCGGAGGACGGCCAGATCCTGCAGGAGGGGATTTGCGAAACCGGGGCGATGGCGTCGTTCCTCGCTGCCGGCACCGCCTACGCCAACTACGGCCTGCCGATGGTGCCGTTCTACATCTTCTATTCGATGTTCGGCTTCCAGCGCGTGGGCGACATGATCTGGGCCGCCGGCGACATGATGTGCAAGGGCTTCCTGCTCGGCGGCACCTCCGGGCGCACCACCCTGAACGGCGAGGGCGTGCAGCACCAGGACGGCCACTCGCACCTCATGGCCGCCACCATCCCCAACCTCGTCAGCTACGACCCCGCCTTCGCCTTCGAGCTCGCCGTGATCGTCACCGATGGCATCCGGCGGATGTATGCGGACCAGGAGGACGTCTTCTACTACCTCACCCTCACCAACCAGAACTACGCGATGCCGCCGATACCGGAAGGGGCCGAGGAAGGCATCGTCCGCGGAATGTATGCATTGCGCAGAACGCCGGACGCAGACATCAACCTGCTGGGAAGCGGGGCGATCATGGACGAAACCCTCGCCGCCGCCGACCGCCTGCGCAGCCTCGGCCACCGCGTGAATGTGTGGAGCGTCACCAGCTACACGGAACTCGCCCGCCAAGGCATGGCCGCCGAGCGGGCACAGCTCGTCTCCGCAGGAGATTCCGAACAACGCCCCTATGTGGAAGAGCTTCTCGAAGGCGAAGAGGGCATCTTCGTCGCCGCCTCCGACTACATGAAGGCGCTGCCCCTCTCCATCGTCCGCTGGCTCCCCGGTTCCTGCACGGTCCTCGGCACCGACGGCTTTGGCCTCTCCGAATCCCGCGAAGACCTGCGCGACCACTTCGAGGTCTCCCGCGACTGGATCGCCTTCGCAGCCCTCTCAACCCTGGCGCGGGCAAACCTCGCCAACGTGCAGGATGCCCTCTCGTACGCGAAGGAAGCGGGGCTGGACCTGGAGAAGGCGGCGCCAGCCTAGCAGCCTGTCGGACTTCGGCGGCGCAAGCTGGCCGAATGCCGACAGGGTGACAGGACGGCTTGGGCTGGGGCAGGAAGCGTTGCCGAAAGGCAACGGTTCTTGTGGCGCTAGCCACAGCGCCGCCGACGCATCCGTCGCCCCTACGCGCCGTTCAACAAGACGCGTCCCCTGCACCTGCATCGCGCGCTGCATGGCCTCGACCTCGGGCGGTACGAAAAAGCCCTCAACGGTGGTATAACCCCGCGCCTTGCACCGCTTGATCTGGGTGCCGATGGGCATGGTCATGGATCGGGCTCTGACGCCGAAAGCGGGCAGGGGCGAGGAGCGGCTTGGCTCAGGCATCTCAACAGCAGCCCGAAGGCCCGTGGATGCTGCAGCGACGGCAGCTTGGGCAACCGCGAACGCAACGAACGAGGGGAAGACGATGAGCGAATTCGAAGGCAAGGTGGCGATCGTTACCGGCGCGGGTGGGGGAATCGGGCGTTGCCACGCCATCGAGTTCGCCAGGCGCGGCGCCAAGGTGGTGGTCAACGACCTCGGCGGCAGCGTGGACGGCACGGGCTCCGGCGACGCAGCGGACGCCGTGGTGGAGGAGATCCGCGCCCTCGGCGGCGATGCGGTGGCCAACAAGGCTTCGGTGGCGGACCGGGACGGCGCCAGGAGCATCGCCGACGACGCCCTCGGCGCCTTCGGGCGGATCGACATCCTGGTCAACAACGCCGGCATTCTGCGCGACCGCACCTTCAAGAACATGACGCTCGACGAGTTCGATCTCGTCATGCAGGTGCATCTCACCGGCACCGCCTATGTCACCCACGCCGTCTGGCCGCACATGTACGAGCAGCGCTACGGCCGCATCGTCTTCACCAGTTCCGGCTCCGGCATCTTCGGCAACTTCGGCCAGGCCAACTACGGCGCCGCGAAGATGGGGATGCTGGGCCTCGCCAACGTGCTGGCGCTTGAAGGCGCGAACCGCAACGTGCGGGTGAACTGCCTGGGGCCCGGCGCGGCCACGCGCATGACCAACACCGTTCCCGGCCGCGACGAAAACCTCGATGAGGTGGACCCGCTTCGCGACCCCGCCCTCGTCAGTCCCGCCGTGCTCTTCATGTGCAGCGAAGACGCCCCCAACGGCGCCGTCATCCATGCCTCCGGCGGCAACTACAGCCGCAGCGAGGTCTGGGTGAACGACCCGGTGGAACTCGGCGCCGGCGCCACCTACGAAGACCTCACGCCCCACATCGACCGCCTGATGGACATGTCAGGCGCGCATCCGAGACAACCCCGGGCACCGCGACCGCGAACTTAGGGACAGGGAGTCTTGCATATCGGGTTGTTGCATGCGACACTTTCCGTCGTGGTTTGCCTGATCTGCTCATCGGTGTAGTCGTGGCTAAATACCTTCCATTTGCGGGCGAGCACGCCATTCAGGAGGCGGTCGTCACCGTACAGTTCCAAGGGCCGCTGCCGCCACATCTCGTGGAGTTGATGAGGGGCAGCGTGTTGGCAGTCCACGAGGATGCGTTTCCGGGATCACGCGAGGTTCACGGGGGAGAGATTCGCATTGACATGAGGGACGAATCCGGTACACCGTCAATGCAGGTTGCGAAGCTCGTGGGCTTTGAGTTGTCCAGGCCCAAGGGGGACGGGGCGCCCGCTCGGGTGCTTGAGCTATCGGGAAACTCGCTGCGAGTGAGCTTTTTTGAGTACACCAAGTGGCACGAGGTGGTGGCGCAAAGCGTTTCGTATGTCCGATCTGCCGTCGCCCGCATTCCCTTGTCCGAAGTGCCGGTAACCGCGTTCGGGCTTCGCTACGTAGACCGTTTCACGTTCGATGGCCCGTTGGAGCAAGCGTTGCCGGGGTTGCTCTTCAGGCCAGGAGCATCGTATCTGGCGCCTGGTTGCCTCGGATCAGGGCCCCTGTGGCATTGCAATCTTGGATGGCTTGAAAGCCGGAACGAACGGGAACGCGTCCTCAACCAGCTCAACGTGACCAGCGCTGTGATCGACGGCGTGCCAACGGCGACGATTGACCACAACGCCATCTGGCAGTTGCGCGGGCCGCGACAGTCGATCGACTCGCTGTTTGGCGACGACGATGGAACCCGTACCCCACTCAACGAAGCCCTTGACGACCTCCATGACGGGAACAAGAACGTGATTCGGGCCGTCCTAAGGGACGACATGCTCGAGAAAATCGGATTGCGACCGACATGACGGATCTCGCGGAAGCAGGCGAAAGAACGGCAAGCTCCCAAGTCGATGACTGGACTGGGACCTTTGCGCCACTGCTGGGCACCACGGCAATACAGGATCGGGGCGAGGCCCCCTTGGAGGCGAGTGCCCCTTGGCTGCGACCATCGCCGATCACGCGTCAGCTCCTTGCCGAACTGGATGAGATCGCCAGAGGCGATGACCATTGGCCGGGTGCGGTTGCTCCTGCACCGCAGGCGTGGCGAGACGCACGGGCCTTCGTTTCCAACTTGCCCAGGTCGCTCGTGCATCTGCCCAACATAGGCCTGGCGACAGACGGCGAGGTCAATTTCCTTTGGAAGCACGATCGGTTCCACATTGATCTCGGCTTCTATGGCTCCGGCACGTTCTCCTACTACGCCCGCGACGAGGCAGGGAAGGAGTACCTTGGGGATGCGCGATCCGCAACCGACGGCCTGCCGTCCGAAGTGGCCACGCTGATCGCGACCTGACCCGTCGGCGCCTTCGGGCGGATCGACATCCTGGTCAGCAACGCTGGCATCCATGTCAACTCGAGAAAGGAGGTTCCCTGCTTCCTTGCCGGGTCTTCAGCCACTCACCTTCGTGAACCGATCCGCATTGACCAGGAAGGTGTTCCAGGGCTGGGTCGGCTTTGTCCGCGCGGCGTCCTCGTGTTGCCTTGCCAGCACCCAGAGGGTGTGGAGGGTGTTGCCGTCGAGGCGGCCGGAAAAGGTGCTGATGGAGTGGAGGTTGGCGTCGTCGTCGGTGAAGTTGACGGCGAAGGAGAAGACTTCGCCGTTCGCAACGCCGAGCACTGGATAGGGCCTGCCCTGTGCGGCCCGGCCCCTGGCGGATCGAAAGGGGCCACGAAGCTCGCTGGCGTCATCCACGCTGTCGATGCGAAGGCGGGAACCGTTCTGGTTCACCCATTCCCCGATCAGTTCTGTCATGTGTCCCTCCCGCTGGCGCCGCCGGCATCGTAGCAAGCAGCGCGGCCTGGGTTAGAGTCGCCTTTCGTCAGGAGAGACGGGTGCAACCCCAATGAGCAAAGGACGCATCGCGCTGGTCACCGGCGTTGGCCCCGGAACCGGCGCGGCCATCGCGCGGCGGTTTGCTGGCGACTATCAGGTGGCCATGCTGGCACGCAATGCCGAACGGCTCGCCGAGATCGAACAAGGCGTTCCGAACACCCGCGCCTTCCCGTGCGACGTCGCCGACCCCGCGGCGCTGACCGCGACCGTCGAGCAGGTGTGCGAGGAACTGGGCCTGCCGGAGGTCGTCGTTCACAACGCCGTCGGCGGCGCCTTCGGCGACTTCCTCAGCATCGACCCCGATGTGCTCGCCCGCAACTTTGCCGTCAACGCCATGGCGCTCCTGCATTTGGGCAGGCTGGTTGCGCCCGGCATGATCGAGCGCGGCAGCGGCGCCATCGTCTGCACCGGCAACACTGCCGCCTATCGCGGCAAGGATTTCTTCGCTGGCTTCGCCCCCACCAAGGCGGCGCAGCGCATCCTTGCCGAATCCATGGCACGCTCGCTGGGGCCGAAGGGCATCCACGTCGGCTATGTGGCAATCGACGCCGTCATCGACCTCGAGTGGACCCGCCGCCGCAATCCCGACGCCCCGGACGACTATTTCTGCAAGCCGGACGACATCGCTGGCGAGGTCTGGCACCTTGCCCACCAGCCGAAGAGCGCGTGGACCTTCGACGTGATGATCCGACCGTTCGGCGAGACCTGGTGATGCCCGATCCGATGGCGAAGGCAATTGCGCCGGCATTGGCGAGCGGGCGCTTCCTGCGCATGGTCGATGAAGACCTGGCCGGTCGAACCGTGCTGGTGCGGGAGGACTTGAACGTCCCCATACGCGATGGCGTGGTCGCCAGCACGGCTCGAATCGACGCCGCCGTGCCGACGCTGCGCCATTGCCTCGATGCCGGCGCGGCCGTGATCGTCATGTCGCATCTTGGCCGACCGAAGCCGGGCGTCTTCGACCCGGCGCTGTCTCTTGCGCCGGTGGCGACGGCGCTGGCGGAGGCCCTGGACATGGCCGTCCCGCTTGTCTCCGATTGGCAAGGCGGCATTGAAGTGTCACCCGGCGAAGTGGTGATGCTGGAGAACGTGCGCTTCTGCCCCGGCGAGACCGACAACGACGACAACCTGGCGAAGCAGCTTGCATTGCTCGCGGACGTCTTCGTCATGGATGCCTTCGCCACTGCGCATCGGGGCCATGCTTCGACCGAGGGCGTCGCGAGGTTCGCGGGCGCGGCCTGTGCCGGGCCATTGTTGGCGAGAGAGCTCGACGCATTGGACCGCGCACTGTCGTCGCCAGCGCGGCCCTTGGTGGCCATCGTCGGCGGCAGCAAGGTTCCTCCAAGCTTGCCGTGCTCGAGTCCCTGGCGGAACTCGCCGACACCCTCATCGTCGGCGGCGGCATTGCCAACACCTTCCTGCTGGCCGCGGGGCGGGAGATTGGCGCTTCGCTTGCCGAACGCGAACTCGTGGACGTTGCAGGGCGAATCGCCAGCAAGGTGGACGTGCCTCTGCCGGTGGATGTCATGACCGCCCAGTCGCCGGATTCGTCCGTGGCACTGTTGCGACCGACGGGCGAGGTCGCCCAAGACGAGATGATCCTCGACATCGGCCCGGAATCCGCCCGCCGACTCCGGGACATCGTCAAGAACGCCGCCACGATCCTCTGGAACGGCCCCCTCGGCGTGTTCGAACGGGGCCATTTCGGCGAAGGCACGCGGGTAGTCGCAGAGGCGGTTGCATCCTCGTCCGGCTTCTCCGCCGCCGGTGGCGGCGATACGCTGGCGGCGGTGGAGAAATACGGCGTTGCCGACGGCATCTCCTGTCTTTCCACTGGCGGTGGCGCATTCCTGGAATACGTGGAGGGCAAGCCGCTGCCCGGCATCGAGGTCCTTGAACAACGGAGGCTCGGCTGATGTCCGAAGACTTCACATCCGCCGCGAGCGCGGCCCGAGACGGCAATCTCGACGCTCTTGGCGCCATCCTCAAGCGATCGCCGCGCGTGCTGGTCGAACAGGACGACGACGGACAAACCCTCATCGCCCTCGCCTGCCGTGCGGCCACCGGCAACATCGCGATTCCGTTGCACCCTGGCACGCCCGGACAGCACGCCGCGGTGGATCTCATCCTTGCAGTCGGTGCCGACCCGAACGTTCCCGACAGGGATGGCTGGACGCCGCTGCACTCCGCCGGCATGGCCGGCCATGCCGACCTCGCCCGCCGACTGGTGGCCGCTGGCGCCTCCGTGGCTGCCGGCGCTCACGGCAAGTCGGGCGGAACGCCGCTGTCCTACGCGCTGTTCTACGCCAAGCCGTACATGGCCGATGCGCTCTCGCCAGTGCATCCCGACAACCTCCGCGCCGCCGCTGCCTTGGGCCGCGAACTCGGCAGGTTCTTCGACGGCAAGAATCTGACGAAATCCGCCGCCGTCGGCCTCGACTTCTACGCCCCCGCCTTCTTCCCGACGTGGCGCCGCACGCTCGCCAGGCAAGAGGTCCTCGACGAAGCGCTCTCGTGGGCGGCACGCAACAACCAATGCAGGTCGATGGCCGAGCTCGTGCAACGCGGTGCCAACGTCAACGCCAATGCCTTTCGCGGCACCCCGCTGCTGTGGGCCTGCTACAGCGACAAGGCGGAAGCGGCCGAGTGGCTGCTGGACCACGGCGCAGATCCAGACCTCCGCCACGACTGGGGCGGCGAAGGCCACGGCGTCAACGCTGTCGCCATGCATCTGGCCGCACAGCACAACGCCGTGAACTGCGTCCGGCTGCTGCTCGACCGCGGCGCCGACGCCACCATCGTCGATGGCGCCCACGACGGCACGCCCCTGGGCTGGGCCGAGTTCGGCGGCGCCGGCGAGGCGGTGGAGTTGCTCAAGCGGCGGACGGATTAGGGAAGGGGCAGGGAGAAGGAGTAGGGAAGGTGGCGACGGAAGGGCAAGGGATGTTCGTCTGGCACGGCCTCATATGTCTCGAGTCCGCGCAAGGGGTTGAAATGTTCGGCCCAGGCTGATAGCGTTGCGGGCTCTCGACTTGCGTTGCCGAGCGGGCGACTTGTGACGGCGTCTGCCAGGACGTCATGCGCGCTCAGGCAGCGAGTCCTCCGTTCAATATCCAAGGGCCAAGCCATGCGTTGCCAAGTCGAGAAAGGGGTATTGAGGGCAACTATGGTCGAGCATGTCAACGCGTCCTCGTGGAGCGGCAGCACTTCCGCTGGCGCATGGAAGTCGGAGACACGGTTCGAACTTGCGACGGGGGGGGGGGCACCCCGGTCCCCGAAAGGTCTGATCCACCTGCCGGTGCGGCATGGCCTTAGGATGCCGCTCAGTTCGTTGAGGTACGGGCCCCATGCGCGGCTCCTAGCCGAAGGCGCGAGCGAACGCGAGCCCGAAGGCCAAGCAGTTCGCGAAGCGAACTGCCGACGCGCCCGCAAGGGCGCGCTAGGACGGCTTGAGCTGGGGCAAGAAGCGTTGCCGAAAGGCAACGGTTCTTGTGGCGCCAGGCCCACGGGCATCGTTTCTGCCGCCGTCGTTGTACGAGTTACGGGGACCCACCTAGTGTCTGACCCATGCGAACAGTTGGTTTAGAAGGCCTTGGCGACTGTCCCACTTGTTTTTCGCCGCATCGCCGTGTCTGCCGGGTGGCTGTGTGCGCTGGCCGTTCCTCCGATGGTCGTGGCCACGGCAAGCGCCGTCGAGCCGATCAAGCCGATTCCCACGACCCCGGTTGTCGACACGGCCAAGGCGGAGCTCGGCCAACGTCTGTTCGAAGACCCTCTGCTTTCCCGAGACGGCACGGTCTCCTGCGCAAGCTGTCACGACCTTGAACAGGGAGGGGACGACGGACGACGGGTGTCAGTTGGGATCGACGGCGCCCTCGGCGCCCTCAACGCCCCGACCGTGTTCAACGTCGCTCTCAACTTCAAGCAGTTCTGGGACGGCAGAGCTGACACCTTGGAGGCCCAGGTGGACGGCCCCGTGCAGTCGCCCGTAGAGATGGGGAGCCTCTGGCCAGACGTCGTTGCCAAGCTCCACAGGGACGAGACCTACCCGTCCCAGTTTGCCGCAATCTACACGGACGGCGTCATCAGCCGAGAGAAGATCAAGGACGCGATAGCGGAATTCCTGCGATCCCTGATGACGCCGAACAGCCGCTTCGACAGGTGGCTGGCAGGAGACGTTGATGCGCTCAACGAGCAGGAGCGCAGCGGCTACGCCCTCTTCAAGTCGTATGGATGCATATCCTGCCACCAAGGTGCAAACGTCGGAGGGAACATGTTCCAGGTGTTCGGCGTCCTCAACGACTACTTTGTGCGTCGCGGGAACATCACCGAAGCCGACCGGGGGCGATTCAACGTCACTGGCAACGAGGCGGACATGCATGCCTTCAAGGTCCCGAGCCTGCGCATGGCGGCGCACACCGCGCCCTACCTCCACGATGGCAGCGCGGCGACACTGCGCGATGCCGTCGACGCCATGTTCGAGTTCCAGCTCGGGCGGGCAGCGCCGGATGCGGACAAGGATGCCATCGTTGCGTTCCTCAGCACGCTTGCCGGCGAGCAGGTACCCCTGCGAAGGGTGAAAGAGAGTGAGTCACCATGACCTCCGCATTGAAAATCGGCTTTGTCGTCTCGGTCCCAATCCTCGCCATGGCAGCGTTTTTTTGGTGGCTGGCGGGCGGCGGCTCGGAGGGCTACCGGGGGGCCAGCGCCAACATCCGGAGCATCCAGCAGCTCGCGGCCGCCTGGAGCGTCGAGACGGCAGTCGCTCGATCGAATCCCAACGCCGACTACGACGCCTTGGCCGGGTTCATTCCCGAGGCGGCACGCCTGAAGGATGCATTGCTCGAAACGGTGCAGGCCACCGCCTCCATGCCCGATCGGCTGGTCAACGACGTGTACGCCTTCGTGAACGCGCTAGACGCCAAGGAGGAACGGATCGAACGTTTCAAGACGTCGCATTCGGTAATCCGCAACTCGGTCCGTTTTCTTCCGAATCTTGCCGCGAGCATCGCCCGGTCGACATCGGATGCCTTGCTGGCGTCGGATGTCATGTCCTTGGCGGACGGGCTCGGCGAGTACGCTGCGTTGCCCACCGAAGCGACGAAGGGACGCCTCATGGCAATAGTGGACCGGCTCGCCGAGCGACAGGAGGCGATGTCCGACGACTTGGCGTCGGAGGTGGGGTTTTTCCTCTCGCATGCCGACATTCTCCTGGACCGGCAGGAACCGACCCGACTGCTGTTCGAGCAGGCAACATCCGGTGAAGTGTCGGACCTCGCAGACAGTCTTGTGGCCCAGATCGATGCCCAGGCGGCAACACTGGAAGGGCAGGCGAACGTGTTCATGGCCGGCATCTGGGCGTCCGCAGTCGCGCTGTTGCTAGTGTGGGTGATCGTGGCCGTGCTGCAGTCGCGCCGCACCCCATCGGCGGAGGGCGCCGTGGCCTCACGACACATGGCGCTTCCGGTGCCGGCGGAGCCACTCCCGCTTGCCGCGCCTGAAGAACCCCAGAGTGCAGCGGATGAATGGGCGTCCCCACCGACCCCGAATGTCTCGCGCAAGCTCGTCATGACACACCGCATCACGGCAGAAGTGGTAGGGCTGGAAATCGCGGAGCGTGTGCGCAGACTGCCGGCGAGCCAGCGACACGGATGCGACGACGCCGAGCAGATCGCCGAACTCGCCACGCGGCTCGCGAGCGCGAGTCCCGCACCGAGCGACCGCTACGATCTCGTAGCCCTCGAGGACTGCGTCCGCGCAGCCTTGGTAGCCACCGAAGCGGAGCGAGGCGCTACGGTGGTCACCGAGTTCGGCGACGCCCCGCAGATTTTCGCTTCCGAGGTCGAACTCTGTCTGGTGCTGGAACAGATCGTCGACAATGCGCTCTGGGCCATCGGCGAGCGGGACCCCGATGCTGACGAGGGCGTCATCCGGATCAAGACCGCAGCCGACGACGCAACAGCATTGGTCACGATCATCGACAACGGCATCGGACTTGCCGCCGAACACCGTGAGCACATCTTCGAACCGTTCGCCGGCACGCGGGAGGATCGCCCAGGCATTGGCCTCGCCATCGCCCGGCACATTGTCCACAAGTACAATGGTCGGATCGCAATCTCGTCGCAGCCGTTCGCCGGCACAGTGGTTCGGATCAGCCTGCCGGGGATGCCCGCATGAGACTGCGCAAAGCTCGATTTGTGATGTTTCTCGGCACCATGCTTGCCCTCGTCGCGGGCGGCTACGTCACCTTCGAACGGATGAAAGAGGGCCAGTCCCCCGGGACAAGCGCGGCCACTTGCGCTGCCGAGTCGAAAGTCCACCGCGCCGCCTTCTTGGTCGATCTCACCAAGCCGCTGGACGGCGCCCATGTCAGACTGCCGGCGGATTTGCTGTACAACGCGGCGATCGACCTGCAACCCGGTACCGAACTCGCCGTATATGCGCTGGTCTCGCGTCCCGAGGCGCCACGCATCTTGATCGGCCAGGTCTGCAAGACAGTTGACTTGGCCCCTCTTCGTCTTGCCCAAAGCAAAGCGAAACACCGCGGAGCGGGAGATTGCGACGTGCCGGCGGGGGTGCCAGCCCGCTTGCGCGCGAACGCCAGGGAGTTCTGCCGCCAGATCGACATGCTGGCGCACCGCGTGGAGGCAATCGTTTTGGATGACTTCCGGGGGGGAAGGCATAGCCCCCTCGTGGAGGCGCTCGAGATGACCGCACGCGATTTCGGCGATGTGCCTGGTCGCTTGTACGTGTTCTCGGACCTCCACCAGCATGCTGCGTGGTTCTCGCACTTTGAGCGACCGCTCCACGAGTGGGAGTACGAGCAGATGGCAGCGGCTTGGGCGGTGCAGCCGTTCGGGAGACCGCTGCGCGGCTTCCCGCCCGGAACGACCGTGCGGATCCACTACCTGCCGCGGATGGGAACTACCGAGCAGGAGGACCGGCGAACGGCACACAAGCGTTTCTGGGAAGGCTACTTTCGCGATGCCGAGGTTGTTTTCGACGACCAGCCGGCCGTGACGGAGTTCGTTCCGATGCCGCTCCGGGAGGAGGAAGTGCCGACGGCGGCTCAACTTGCCGGCTACGAATTGGAGCGGCTGCGCGAGGTGGCTGAGCGTCTCGATCGCGATCGCAAGAAGCTGGAGGACATCCGCCACGCGATCACGGCCGAGCGGGAGCAGCTTGACGCTAAACGGCGGGAACTCGCCGAGCAGGAGCGACGGCTCCAACACGCAGGTAGCCTGACCGTGGACGCCGCTGTCGCCCGGGAGCAGCAGATCACGGGCGTCGCGGTTCGCGCAGGCGGCGGGCTTCTTGACGAAGACGGATCGCGTGAACGGGCTGGCGCTGCTGCGGTGCGTGAAGCCGGATCGAGCGCCGGTGACGGAGTTGGAGGGAGCTGACGGCAGCATGGGACGCGCTGGTTTCGGGACCGGACGCGGGCGCAGAACCGCTTTGCGGGTTTCGGCCTTCGGCATGACATGACCCCAGCTCCCACTTCGCTGCCCCGCAGCTGGCTGCCTGATGTCCGAAATGTCCTGAACCCGAAGGCAGTGTCTCGCCTTGAATCTGCCTGACGTGGCGCATGGCCGTTCGCAACCGGCGACTGCGTCGATTTGCCTGCCGGGACCACTCCGGGGGGAGGGCGGGACGCCCTCCCCCGAGGGACGGCGCCAGGCACTGCACAAGCCAAAGCGAGACACTGCCAACCCGAAACAGTGCCTTGCGAAAGTGGCGCACGCGGGTATAGTCTCGTTCGTGCCGACTGTGCATTGCCAACCAATGCGGGAGACCATTGCCGTGCCCATCATGCTCTTTCTCCTTGCCAACCTTGCCGTCATGTTGGTGGCAAGCGTGGTGTTTTCGCTGTTGGGATTCGAGGGCATTCTGGCGGCGAACGGTGTTGATCTCGATCTTCAGGCGCTCCTGGTGTGGTGCGCCTTGCTGGGCTTTGGCGGCTCGTTCATCTCGCTCGCCATGTCGAAGTGGCTGGCGAAGCGCTCCACGAAGGCAGAGGTGATCGAGACGCCTCGCAGCGCCGACGAGCGCTGGCTGGTGGAGACGGTGGCGCGGCAGGCGAAGGCGGCTGGCATCGGGATGCCGGAGGTGGCGATCTTTCCCTCGCCGCAGCCCAATGCCTTCGCCACCGGGGCGTCCAAGAACAAGTCGCTGGTGGCGGTGAGTTCGGGCCTGCTCCAGCACATGCGGCGAAACGAGGTGGAGGCAGTGCTGGCGCACGAGGTGGGCCATGTGGCGAACGGCGACATGATGACGCTGACGCTGATTCAGGGGGTGGTGAACACCTTCGTCCTGTTCCTGTCGCGCATCATCGGCTTCGTGGTGGACCGGGTGGTGCTGCGCAACGAACGCGGGCTTGGCATCGGCTATTTCGTCTCGTCCATCATTGCCCAGATCGTGCTTGGCATCCTTGCGAGCGCGATCGTGATGTGGTTCTCGCGCAAGCGCGAATTCCGCGCCGACGCCGCCGGAGCGGAGCTTGCCGGCCGCGCCAGCATGATCGCGGCGCTCGAACGGCTGAAGGCGTCGAGCCAGATGGAGGACACGATGCCGGAGTCGATGGCGGCATTCGGCATCTCGGCGGGTGCGCGCTCAGGCTTGCGGGCGCTGTTCTCTTCGCATCCGCCGCTGGATGAACGCATCGCCGCGCTACGCGCGGGCGGCTGACCCGGGAGCCATCACGGTGGCGCGTCTCCCGCAAGGGCGACGCAGGCGTCGCCCCTGCCGATTCCATCACTCCTTGCCGTCGGCCATCGAGCGACCGTGGACCGTCGGTGGGTGAGCGGGCACGCTTGGCGGGTCGGTGGGCTGGCGGTGGCGGGGATCGTCGCGCTGCCGATGGCGACGGTGCTCGGTTCGCTGTTCTTGCCGGCCGGAGAGACTTGGGCGCATCTGTGCGCCACGGTGTTGCCGGACTACCTTGCCAACACGACGCTGTTGATGCTTGGCGTTGGGGTCTTCGCCGGGGTGATTGGAGTGGGCACGGCGTGGATGGTGGCCACCAAGGAGTTTCCGGGGCGGCGCTGGCTCACCTGGGCGTTGGCGTTGCCGTTGGCGGCGCCGGCCTACGTGGTGGCCTATGTCTATACGGATCTGCTCGAACATGCCGGCCCCGTGCAGTCCGCGCTGCGCGATGCCACCGGCTGGCAGGCTGGCGACTATTCCTTTCCCCCGGTGCGCTCCCTTGGCGGCGCCGTGGTCATGCTTGCCCTGGTGCTGTATCCCTATGTCTATCTTCTTGTCCGAACCGCGTTTGCGACCCAGGCCGCAGCGCTTTTCGAAGCGGCAAGAGTGCTCGGCGCCTCGCCCCGCCGTGCCTTCTACGGCATCGCCTTGCCAGCGGCGCGGCCAGCGATTGCCGGTGGACTGGCGCTGGTGTTGATGGAAACCGTCGCCGACTACGGTGTGGTGGACTACTTCGGCGTCGCCACCTTCACCACCGGCATCTTCCGCACCTGGTTCGCTCTTGGGGACCGAGATGCCGCCATGCAGCTTGCCGGGCTCCTGTTCCTGCTGGTGGCCGTGCTGGTGGTGGCGGAGCACTACGGGCGTCGTGGACGCTTCGACAATCCCGTATCCCGCAGTGCGCCGCCGCCGCGAGAACAGCTCAAGGGACGTCGCGCCGCAGTGGCGACGACCGCCTGCCTTGCACCGGTCGCGCTCGGCTTTGCCGTGCCATTCGCCGTGTTGGTGCAATACGCCATCACGGCGGGCGACCCGCTCTTGGGCCGCAGCTTCGGCGGCTTCGTGCAGGCGAGCTTCGGGGTCGCCGGCATCACGGCGCTCCTCGCCGCCGGGCTCGCCCTGTGGCTCGTGTCTGCGCAACGGGCAAGTTCCGGCCCGATGACGCGCTTCGGCGTACGCGTGGCAACGCTCGGCTACGCCCTCCCCGGCGCCATGCTGGCCGTGGGGTTGCTGGTGCCGCTCACCGCATTCGACAAGGCCGTGGCGGCGTTCCTTGGGCGCCACTTCGACATGCAGGTGGGGCTCTTGCTCACCGGCACGGCAGCGGCGCTGGTGTTCGCTTGCCTGGCGCGCTTTCTCACCGCCGCCTACAACTCCTGCCACGCTGGCATGGAACGCCTGCATCGCAACCTCGATGCCGTGGCGCGCAGCCTGGGCGCAACGCCCGGACGGGTGATGTGGGAAGTACACACGCCATTGATGCGTGGCGCTGTTGCATCGGCTCTCCTGCTCGTGTTCATCGACGTGTTGAAGGAGCTTCCCGCCACCCTCATTCTCCGCCCGTTCAACTTCGAGACGCTGGCAACTCGGGTGTATCGGCTGGCGTCCGACGAACGTCTGGCGGAGGCTTCCACGGCGGCGCTTGCCATCGTTGCAATGGGCACGCTGCCTGCGCTGCTGCTGGTGCGGGGAACCGGAGCGACGGCCAACTCACGGCAGCCGGCCTGACGGTTCGCTGGAAGCATCTTGCCCTCCTTCCGGGAGGGGAAGGGGCGGCGCGACGGCCTTGCGCGCCTGTCGGCGCGATGGGAGGGCAGGATGCCCTCTCTCCGGCCTTCGACACCCACGATGCCGAACGCCACAACGGCGCCTATAATGACCTTGGCACCGAAACCAATGCTGCGAAAAGGAGGACCGCAAGCATGACGCCGGATGTGATTGCAATTCTGGGAGTTGGCCTCACGTTGGCCGGCCTGATTCTCGGGACAGTGGTCCCGGGCTTTCGGGAGCTGCGCCGCGACATGGCCAAACTGCGCGACGACACGGGTGACTTGCGCCACGACATGGCCAAACTGCGCGACGACACGGGTGACTTGCGCCGCGAAGTGGGCGATCTGCAACGCAATGTGGGCGACCTGCAACGCAATGTGGGCGACCTGCAACGCAATGTGGGCGGTCTGCAACGCAATGTGGCTGATTTGCAACGCGATGTGGGCGATCTGCAACGCGATGTTGGGGGTCTGCAGGATCGCATGGCCCGCTTCGAGGCCGAGATGCGACAGCGCATGGCCTGCTTCGAGGCGGAGCTGCGGCAGCGCATGTCGCTCTTCGAAGCGGAGGTGCGGGAACGCATCGCTCACATCGAGGGACTGATCGAGGGCTTCGCCAGGGAACACAAGGAGGACGCACCCCAACTATGAGACATCCGCTTCGTGGTTCCGCTTGATCCGGGCTTGCGTCGCCGAGTCGCGGCGCAGGCTCGACACCAAGGGCCAAGCTCCGTGTCGTCCTTTTCCACAGTCACCCCCTCTCCTTAGGCCACCAGCCATGCCGCTCTCCCGCCCAACCACGATTCGATCGGTGCTCGAAGGTGCCGTCGCCGAAGGCGCTGAAGTCGCCGTCGCTGGCTGGCTCAAGTCGCGGCGCACGTCGCGCGGCGGGTTCTCCTTCCTCGCCCTGAGCGACGGCTCCTCCTTCGCCGATCTGCAAGTGGTGGCGGACGAATCGCTCCCCAACTACGCCAGCATCGTCGAACTCGGCGCCGGCTGCGCGGTTTCCGTGCGCGGGCGCCTCGTGGCCTCCCAGGGGCGGGGCCAGGATCGCGAGTTGCAGGCCACCGAAGTGACCATTGTCGGCACCGTGGAGAACCCGGAAACCTATCCCGTGGCGAAGAAGCGCCACACCTTCGAGTATCTGCGCGGCGTCGCCCACCTGCGCCCCCGCACCAACACTTTCGGCGCCATCGCAAGGGTGCGCAGCACCATCACCCAGGCGGTGCATCGCTATTTCGCCGCCAACGACTTCCTTTGGGTCAACACGCCCATCATCACCGCCAGCGACTGCGAAGGGGCCGGCGAGCTCTTCCGCGTGAGCGCCCTGGATTTCGCCAACATGCCGCCCGGAGGCTTCGCCGACGACTTCTTCGGGCGCGAGACCTTCCTTACCGTATCGGGCCAGCTCAACCTCGAGTCCTACTGCCTCGCCCTCACCAAGGTCTATGCCTTCGGCCCCACCTTCCGCGCCGAAAACTCCAACACCAGCCGTCATTTGGCCGAGTTCTGGATGATCGAGCCGGAGATCGCCTTCGCGGACCTGGGCGACCTTGCCGACCTTGCCGAACACTTCCTCAAGGCGGTTCTCGGCGACGTCCTGAACGAGCGCGCCGACGACATGGCCTTCTTCGCCCAGCGCGTGGACCGCACCGTCATCGACCGCCTGCAGCACGTCATCGACACGCCGTTCGAGCGCATGGACTACGGCGACGCCATCGCCATCCTCGAGCGCTCCGGCGAAGCCTTCGAGCTCCCCGTGGCGTGGGGGCGAGACCTTCAGTCCGAACACGAACGCCATCTCACCCGGCATGTGGGCGGCCCCGTCGTGGTCGTGAACTATCCGAAGCAAATCAAGGCGTTCTACATGCGTGCCAACGACGACGAGAAGACCGTCGCGGCCATGGACGTGCTCGTCCCCGGCGTCGGCGAGATCATCGGTGGCAGCCAGCGGGAGGAACGCCTCAGTGCCTTGGAAAGCCGCATGGACCCCGCCATGCGCGATGAACTCTGGTGGTATCTGGATCTGCGACGCCACGGCACCGCGCCCCATGCCGGCTTTGGCCTGGGCCTCGAACGACTGGTGCTGTATGCCACCGGCATGGAGAACATCCGCGACGCCATCCCGTTCCCGCGCACGCCGAAGCACGCAGCCTTTTGACCGCGCACCGCCGATGTTCCGTTCACTCGCACGCCTCTCGCCCTACGCCCGCCGCTACCGCGGCCGGATCACCTTCGGCATCTCGCTGTTTCTCGTCGCCCGGATGTTCGAAGGCTCCATACCGATCATACTGAGCGTCGGCATCGACTCCATCGCCAGTGGCGAAGGCAGGATCCTGCTGCCTGTGGTGGGGATCGTCGTCGCCGTGTCGCTGCGCTTCGTCACCGTGAGCTGGGCGCGCATCGCCGTGCGCCGCTCGGCTTACCTCCTCGCCGCGGACCTGAGGCGCGACCTCTACGAGCACCTCCAGTTCATGGGCCCCAAGTTCTTCGGCGCCTACTCCATCGGCGACATGATGACCCGCGCCGTCGCCGACATCTCCCTCGTGCAGCGGCTCATCTCCCACGGCACCACGTTGCTCGTCATCATGGTGTTCGCGACGCTGGTGGGCTTCGGCTTCATGCTCTACATCTCGCCGATCCTGACGCTCCTGATCCTGCCGCCGCTGCCGTTCGTGTTCGTGTACACCCTGAAGGCGGCAAGGCAGATGGGGCTCGCCTCCCGCCAGGTGCAGGATCGTCTCTCGGACCTCGGCGCCCACGTGCAGGAGAACCTCTCCGGCATCCGCACCATCCAGGCGATGGTGCAGGAAGAGATCGAGATCAAGCGCTTCGAGCGCACCAACCAGGGCTACGCGGACGCCTTCTACCGCCACGCCCGCATCACCTCGCTGATGAGCGCGGTGATGCCGTCCATGGCCGCACTCTGCTCCATCACCATCCTCGGCGTCGGCGGCGTCATGGTGCTGAACGGCCAGATGAGCATCGGCCAGTTCACCGCCTTCTTCCTCTACGTGAACATGGTGGTGCAGCCGTTCCGCGTCGCCGGCATGGTGGTGAACATGTTCCAGCGGGCGGCGGTGGCATCGGACCGCCTGTTCGAGGTGTTCGGCCGCCCACCGGAGATCCCGGACGCGCCGAGCCGGGCCGTGCCGACGCACATTCGCGGCGAAGTCGACATCCGCGGCCTGTCGTTCACCTACGACGGGGCGACGGCCCCGGCGCTGACCGACGTTCGCCTCAGGGTGGGCCGCGGCGAATCCGTCTCCATCATGGGACGGGTGGGTTCCGGCAAGTCCACCCTGCTCAAGCAACTCGTGCGGATTCACGATCCCGAACCCGGCACGGTGTTCATCGACGGCCACGACGCCCGCAGCTATCCGCTGGCGCAGCTTCGCGCCCAGGTGGCGCTGGTGCCGCAGGATCCCTTCCTGTTCGGCGAACCGCTGCGCGACAACCTCACCTATGACGATCCTTCGCGGCGGCTCGACCGCATCTGGATGGCGGCCGAGTCGGCAGACCTGAAGGACACCATCGAGTCGATGCCGGAGCAGATGGAAACGGTGGTGGGCGAGCGCGGCATCACGCTTTCCGGGGGCCAGAAGCAGCGTGCAACGCTGGCGCGGGGACTCATTCGACACTCCCCGGTGCTGATCCTGGACGACTGCTTCTCGTCCGTGGACACGGAGACCGAGGAGCACATCCTCGCCGAGCTGAAGCGCCTCCGCACCGGCCAGACCACCATCATCGTCTCGCACCGAGTCTCCACGGCGCGGCATTCCGACCGGATCGTCGTGCTGGACGAAGGCCGCATCCTCGAAGTGGGGACGCATCAGGAGCTCCTGGACGCCGGCGGCTTCTATGCCGAACTCGAGCGCATTCAGCGCGAAGGCGCCGACGAGGCGGATTTCGAGGCCGCGCAATCGGCGGCGGATGCCCAAACCGCGGCGGCGGCCGCCGGCGCGGGGGGCTAGGCGATGGCGGAACCGATCATGGACCCGGCTGCGAACGCAGACCCGGAACGAGCAGGTCAAACGCAGGCGGACAAGCTGAAGAACTACCGCCGCGACTATTCCATGTTCGACGCCGACCTCTCCGGCACGGTGCTGAACTTCCGACTGCTGGCGCGGCTCCTGAGGTGGCTCGTGCCCTACCGGGTGCAGTTCGCCCAAAGCGCCGTGCTGGTGCTCGTCACCTCCACCCTGGCCGTGCTGCTGCCCATCATCATCTCCATCGTCGTCATCGACCACATCGTCCGCGGCGACGTGCCGGAGACGGCGATGGACCTCGGCATGATCGATCTCACGGAGTGGTTCATCGCCGCCGCCGGGCTGCCGCCACTCGGCGCCGCCTGTGTGCTCTATGCCCTCGTGCAGCTTCTCTGGGCGGCAACCGGGCACTACCACCGCATGACGTTGATCACGGCAGTCATCAATGGCCTCCGAGACCTGCGTCGGGACCTATTCGCCCATCTCGAGACCCGTCCGTCGCAGTTCTACGACCGGGTGGCGGTGGGCCGGGTGATGACCCGCGTCACCAACGATGTGGAGGCGCTCTACGAGCTCCTGCGCGGCATGGGCAGCCTGATCGGCGAGCTGGTGCCGTTCTTCGTCGCGCTGGTGGTGATGCTCGCCATCTCGCCGACCATGACCGGCATACTGCTGCTCGCCCTGCCGCTCATGGCGGTGGCCACGCACTACTTCCGCGCCGCCACCAGAGTCCTGTTCCGGCAGACGCGGCAAACCGTCTCCGCCATGAATCAGAACCTGCAAGAGAACCTCTCCGGCCTGCAAGTGGTGCAGATCTCGCAACGCGAGAGCTACAACCACGACCGCTACATGAAGATCAACCGGCGCAATCTGGCGCTTGAAACCAGGTCGATGAAGCTGTCGACGCTCTACACCGCCTTCACCGACTCCATGGCCAGCGTGGCGATGGGCGCCATCCTCTGGTACGGCGGCGGCGAGGTGATCCAGAACCACATGCGCCTCGGCGAGATGATCCTGTTCACCCACTTCATCAACATGCTGTTCCATCCGGTGGTGATCCTGGGCGAGCAGCTCAACATCCTGTTCCGCGCCATGGCGAGCGGCGAGCGCATCTTCCAGGCCCTCGACTGGGACGAGAAGATCCACGAGCCGGCAAGGCCCGTGACGCTGCCGTCAAGGCTCGAGGGCGAGGTGGAGTTTCGCCATCTCGACTTCCGCTACCACTTCGACGTGCCGGTGCTGCGCGATGTCTCGTTCACCATCAAACCCGGCGAGAAGCTCGCCATCGTCGGCCCCACCGGCTCCGGCAAGAGCACCCTCATCAAGCTGCTCGGCCGCTTCTATGACTTCGACGACAACCAGATATACCTGGACGGCATCGACCTCAACCACATCCACACCCGCGACCTGCGGCGTCGCATTGGCGTGGTGCTGCAGGACTTCCACATCTTCTCCGGCACCATCTTCGACAACATTGCGCTCGGCAACGAGAACGTGGGTCGCGTCCGCGCCGTCGAGGCGGCCCGCACGGTGAACGCCCACGGCTTCATCAGCGCCCTGCCGGACGGCTACGACACTGTGCTCTCCGAGCGTGGCCAGAACCTCTCCCAAGGCCAAAGGCAACTCCTGGCCTTCGCCCGGGTGCTGGCGGCAGACCCGGAAATCCTCATCCTCGACGAGGCTACCGCCAGCATCGACACGGAAACCGAACTCCTGATCCAGGACGCCCTGCGCAAGCTCACCGCCGGGCGCACCTCCATTCTCATCGCCCACCGCCTGCAAACCATCCAGGAAGCCGACCGCGTGCTGGTGCTGCAGGACGGCGCCGTGGCGGAGATCGGCACCCACGACGAACTCTTGGCTCGCGAGGGCCTCTACCACACACTGCACTCGTTGCAGTTTCAGGGGTAGTGTCTCACTTTGGCTTGTGCAGTGTCTGGCAGTGTCCTCCGGGGGGAGGGCGTCCCGCCCTCCATCGCGCCGCAAGGCGCGCCGCACCGCATGTGCAGGGAGGACGCGCCTGACGGCGCGCATGGAGGGCGGGACGCCCTCCCCCCTATCTCCTATGGAGAGTGGTCCCGGCAGGCAAGTCGACGCAGTCGCCAGTTGCGAACGGCCATGCGCCACGTCAGGCAAATTCAAAGTGAGACACTGCAGTTTCAGGAGACGGCTTGACAACGACGGAGACGCTGGCGGCGGGCGAGGGCATCTTGCCCCCGCACGCGCCCTTGAGGCATATCCTGTCACCTGCGTTCAAGGCACAGGGTCGGTGAAAGCGGCGAGCACCAGGGCGATGTCCAACCCAGTCAGCGGCGCCAAGTACCGCACCGAACACGGCACGATGGCCATCAAGGACGGCATCAAGCTGGTGCAACTCGACACGCCGAGGCCCCGACAACGCAAGCCGGACTGGCTGCGGGTGCGAATCGGCGGCGACGCCGGCTACAAGCGCGTTCAGCGCGTGGTGCGCGAACACGCCCTCGCCACCGTCTGCGAAGAATCCCACTGCCCCAACATCGGCGAATGCTGGAGCCACGGCACCGCCACCCTCATGCTGATGGGCGCCGTCTGCACCCGCGCCTGCCGTTTCTGCGCCGTGGACACCGGCAACCCCCGCGGCTGGCTTGACCCGGACGAACCCGCCCACGCCGCCGAGTCGGTGGCGCTGATGAACCTGCGCTACGTCGTCCTCACCTCCGTGGACCGCGACGACCTCCCCGACGGCGGCGCCGAACATTACGCCCGCTGCATCCAGGCCATCCGGGCGCGCTGCCCCGACACCCTGATCGAAGCCCTGACCCCCGACTTCGCCGGCAGCGAATCGGCCGTGGCCACCCTCACCGACTCCGGCGTCGACGTCTTCGCCCAGAACCTGGAAACCGTCCGCCGCCTGACCCACCCCGTGCGCGACCCCCGCGCCGGCTACGAACAGACCCTGAACGTGCTGGAATTCGCCAAGTGCCGCAGCGGCGTGGTGACCAAGACGGGATTGATGCTGGGCCTCGGCGAAACCGACGAGGAAATCCGCCAATGCCTCACCGACATCCGCACTCACAACGTGGACCTTCTAACCTTGGGCCAATACCTCCAGCCCACCCCCAACCACCTCCCAGTCGCCCGCTGGGTGCATCCCGACGAGTTCGCCCGCTACCGAGAGTGGGCCCTGGAAGCCGGCTTCTCCGAAGTCGCCTCCGGCCCCCTGGTGCGATCAAGCTATCGAGCCGATGAACTTGCGCGTGGGTGTACGATCAGGCCAACGCACATCGGGCAGGGATGAGTCGTGGGCAGGATCATTGTGGAAACCGCGGTGACGAACCGATTCGACGACGACAAGTCGATCGCGTGCGGCATGCTCGTCGATACCGGTGCCGGCGCATTGATCCTTCCGGCGTCGTGGAAAACCCGCCTCGGCCAATTCGTCCACTCCGAACCGGTGGAACTGCAGCTCGCGAACCAGGAGGTCATCCGCGGCGAGGCTTGCGCGCCGGTAGAGATCCGAATCAAGGGATTCCGCCCCGTGTGGAACGAGGTCATCTTCCTCGAGTCGGACGAATCCGATGAGGACCCGGACCCACTGCTCGGCTACGTCATCCTCGAACAGGCCCAAGCCGCCGTGGACATGCTCGGCCACCGCCTTGTCCCCGTCCAGTACATCGACATGAAGTAGCTGCCTTTCCCGGCGCCACAGTCCGGCGGCGCGCGGGACGGGCACGGGAAAGGCGGAGCCATCTACCCGAACATCGAGTTCAGCCGCTTCTCCCACTCCTCCTCGTCCACCACCTCGAAGCGCACCACCTTGCCCTTCATGGCTGGCACGAAGTCTGCCCAGTCGGTCTTGCGGGCTTGCTCGGAGCAGAGATTGAAGACGGAGCGCTTGTAGTCGGTGTCTTCGGTGCGCTTGAGGTGGACGCCCTTGGTTTCCATGACGAACACCTGATGGAAGGAGTCGTTCGGGTCAGGCTCGTCGGCCCTCAGGGTGAAGACGAAGTCGGCGTAGATGCGGCCTCGCTTCCAACCTTGCACGAAGTAGTCCTTGCGCGGGCGGTTGCGGTACCAGAAGAAGAGGCGTTCCTGGCGGTCGAGGTAGGTCGCCACGCTCGTCTCCAGCTTGTTCATGTCGTCTTCGCCGGTGCGCTCGAAGAGGCTGCGCATGAACGGCGCGCCGTCGTCGCGGTTGGCCTGCCTCGCGTTCTCGTGCGACTCGACGACTGCCGGCGGTCGGTTGAAGGCCATCTCGTCGGTGACCACCATGAAGCGCATGACGCCTTCGTCGAGCAGCTCCGCAAACACGCGCCGCGCCAGGCGGTCGCGTTCAGACTCGAGGCGCTTGCGCATCTCTTCGAGCACGAGGATGTAATTCGCCACCACCTGTTCGCGGGGGTGCCTGCCGAGCAGAGCGCCGAAGACCTTGTGCGCAAGCTCGTGGCCACGCCACGGGTTCGGCATCGCGTCGAGCAGGTGGCTGGCCGCGAAGTAGTAGTCGATGTCGCCGCTCGCGGAGATGCCTTCACGAACATGCGCGAGCTCGACGTTGGCGTCGAGGCCGGCGCGAAGCTCAAGTCCGCCTCGCTCCCCCTTCTCCAACGAAAGATCGTAGAGCGGCGTGACGTCCACCTCGCCCCACGGGATGCGCGAGAGGATGTCCGCCTCGTAGTACACCAAGCGCCAGCCGTTCTCCGCCTCTTCCCCTCCATCGCGAATCATGAATGCCGGCAACACGAGGTTCCGCGCCGAGTCGCGCAGCTCCGGGCGCTGCCTGTGCAGCGCCAGGCCGCTTCGCCCTGGGCCCTCGCCGTCCAAGGCGATGCGTCCTTCGAGGCCCTGCAGACCTTCGAGCCCGAAGCCCTTGCGTATCTCGTTCAGGAGTTCCCTGCCGCGGCGCTGAAAGCAGAACACATAGCTCTCGTCCAGCGCTGGCACGCGAGTCTTCTGGGCAGACGGCTGGCGCAGGATGCGGCCCACAAGTTGCGTCAAGGCACTACGTGAGTTCGGGTTCGACAGGATGGCAAGCACATACGCAAACGCGCAGTCCCAGCCCTCCTGCAGCGCCTGCTTGGTGATGATGTAGCGAATCGGACAGTCCCGGGCCATAAGACCCCCGGCTTCGTCCACGTCCTTCAGTTCGTCCTTCTGGCTTGTCTTCACCGCGATGTGTTCCGGTCGGATGCCCGGATGGCGGAGCAGGTAATCCCTCGCGTCCTCCGCATGGATGAAGCCGCCACCCCGCTGGTCGCGCCCGGTCCGCTCCACTTGGATGAGGCAAATCGGACGAATGTAGTTGCCCGTGGTCGCCTCGTGCTCCTGTGCCTCCTGTTCCAGCCGGTCGCGATGCTCAATGGCGGATAGGAGAGTGTGCTTCCAGTCCACGCTGTCGCTGTTGCGAATGTGCAGATCCAGCTTGATCATCTCTTCAGCCAAGAGGTCGCGCCCCGACACGGAAACGAGCACGTTGGCGCCCCTCGGAGGCGTCGCCGACAGCTCGACCACCATGCAGGGGTTGAAGCCCTCCAGCGTCGCCTTGGCGCGCTTGCTGTATGCCTTGTGGCCTTCGTCCAGCACGATGAGCGGTTCGAGCAGGCGCAAGGTGTTGCCGAGCGAGGTCTTCACTTGCCGCCGCCACAACCCTTCGCCGCTCTCGAAGGTGTCGAGATTTGGCACGGCGTCGAGCAGCGCCTGCTGCCCTTCCGCGTCGTCCTCACGCGGGAAGAAGCGCTCGAAGCCGCCGCTGTCGCGGAACATGCGCAGGCTCTCCTTCGTCTCGCGATTGGCCGACGGCAGCATGAGCAGCAGCACGCAGAGGTTCTCGCGCACATCCGCCTCGGTGAAGGCGTTGGTCTTCTCCAGAATGGTCGTGTGACCAGCGGAAGAGACATCAAGCTGTTGGCGATACGGATGATCCCGATCTTTCAGCGCTCGCAAGGTCTGGCTGTATATCTGCGTGCTCGGAACGATCCACAGCACCAGCCCGGTCTGGCGGCGACGGTAGTGGACGTTCACGAGGTCGATGATCTTGATGGCCAGCAGCGTTTTGCCGCCGCCGGTTGGCACCTTCAGGCAGAACGTGGGCAGGGGCTTTCCCTTGCCGTTCTTGCGCGGCAGGTACGAACCCGAAGGTGCCTCCTGCGGCCACGCCTTCGCAACCCAGTCGTAGTCCGCGTCGTGTTCCAGAATCGGTTCCGCCCTCTCGCGCCAGTCGTGCAGTTGTTCCAGATAGTCCCGAACGGTTGCGACGACGCGCTTCTGGAACTCCTTGAGGATCACGGCGACAGGCGCTCCACGGACTCGTAGATCTCGAACGGCAGTTGCTGGAAGGCGATGCGTCGCCGCCTCAGGAAATCCGCATCGACATACTTCGTGGGCGCGAATACGAGCTTGTTGCGCGTGCCGGCGGGCAGCGCTTGCGCCTCCGGCAACGTGAGCGCCAAGTTCTTGAGTTTCTCAACATCATCGGCATAGATGAGATACACGTCGTACAGCCGACTGCTGCCGATGAAGCCGGTCTTGGGATCTATTGCCGCCGGATCGAACTCCTCGCCGGTGGCGGTGAAGAAGATGTAGGCGGCGAGCTTTTCGTACGTCGGCAGCCTGGAGCCGTCCAGAATGGACTCACGGCGCATGGCGCCGCCGAGTTCAAAGTAGCTGAAGGTGCCGCCGTAGCCGGCCTTGAGCGTTTCGTCCTTCGCGGTCGGGACGCCTTGGATGACGCGGCGCACGCGTTCGGCAGTGATGGAGTCGGCATAGTCTTCGCATTCGATCAGGACGAAGCGGCGGCTGCCGCCGTCTTCCTTATTGAGGGCAAGCACGGCTTGGGCGGTGGTGCCGGAGCCGGCGAAGGAATCGAGGACGATGGAGTCTTTGTCGGTAGCGATCCGGCAGATTTGCTGGACGAGCCGTACCGGCTTCGGCGTCACAAAGACATCCGGCGCAGCATCGAAAATCGAGAGCAACTCCCGCTTGGCTTCTTGGGTGTGCCCGACCTCCTCATACTTCCACAACGTCTGCGGCACACGCCCTTGCTTGACCTCCGAAAGGAATATCTTGGGCGCCGGTACGTTGTTGCCATCCTCACCCCACCAGATTCGACCATCCGCATCCAATTCTCGCAAGCGATCCTCCGACACGCGCCAGTACGACCCGGTCGGCGGACCGTCGATCACCCGACCGCTCGGGCACTGGATGGCGTAGGTTCCCTTGCTGTATTTATTCCTTGCGGCAAGGTTATTGGGTCGCCAGGGACCGCGTGGGTCGTTGTCGGGATTCCGGTAAACGGCGTCCTGAGCCTCCGTCCGTGGCAACAGGTTGGGTCTCCACGACTCCCCATTTCTGGCGTAAACCACGCAATAGTCGTGATCTTCCGAAAAGTGCTTGGCGGAACTCTTCGGAGAGTAAACCTTCTGCCAGATGACGGTCGTAATGAAGTTGTCCTCCCCAAACACCTCATCCATCAACCCCCGCAGCCGATGCACCTCGTTGTCGTCAATCGTGACGAAGATCGCCCCATCGTCGGTGAGCAGTTCCCGCAGCAGCTTCAGCCGCGGCAGCATCATGCAGCACCACTTGTCGTGGCGGGTCAGGTCTTCCCGATCCACCACCTTCCCCAGCCAGTCCTTCATCATGGGCGAGTTGACCTTGTCGTTGTACGCCCACCCCTCGTTCCCCGTGTTGTACGGCGGATCGATGACGATGCACTTCACCTTCCCGTGATACGTCGGCAAAAGCGCCTTCAACGCCGCCAGATTGTCCCCATGCACCACCAGATTGTCGTGCAGGCTCACCCGCCCCGACAGCCCCTTCCTCCGCACCGGCCGAAGCTCGTGGAACGGCACCGCCAAATGGTGGTTCTCCACAAACGCCCGCCCCTTGAACGAGAGCATCGTCATGCGCCAATCCCTCTCCCGCCTTCACCGACCTGGACCCGCGTCCATGTTGCCATCCCGCGCCCTGCCCCGCTTTTGCGAGCGCGTCTCTCAGCGTAGCCGCGAAGCAACTGTCCCTTGCCCCAGACGCAGCAGCCAATCATCATGTGGCAAACCCGCCAGCGTCACAAGGTCGGAGCCGCCGAGCGAATGCAGCTAGCGCCACAAGAACCGTACCCTTCGGCAACGCCTCCTGCCCCAGCCCAAGCCGTCCTGTCACCCTGTCGGACTTCGGCCAGCTTGCGCCGTCCGAAGTCCGACAGGCTGCTAGAGATTGGCTTCAAGGACATCCAAAAACCCTGGCGGATATCGCAATCGCCCTTCTCGCGCGCGGCGAACAAACCCCGCCAGGGCTCGGGTCGAGAGGTCCGGCCAATTTTCGGTGGCAAATGCAGACAGCCGGCCGCGGCGTTTTCCAAGAGGGCACTCCGAGACGTCCGCCACCATTCGGCTCTTGCCCATGCACCACGCGGCTCTTGGCCAGGACTCGCCTTCGACGAATGGCCTGTCCTTGACGCCGTCGTACATGCCTGGCGCCGACAGCCGGTGACCGATCCATTCGGCTACGGGCACCGACACCGCGTTGCCGACCAGCCGCCAGCGCTTGCGCCCGCCCTTTGCCCCGCGGAGTGCCGAAGTCCACTTCGGCGGAAAGCCCTGCAAGCGTTCCATGGCTTCGATGGTGGGCGTGACGACCCGTCCGGTGGGCAGGAGCACGGCCGGGGGCGACGGAATGCCCAGGCCAGAACCGGCCTTGAGCGGGGGCACGGCATCCGCCGTCAGGCCGTGACCCGTGCGGCCTTCCGTCCAGTAAAAGCCGATCGGCCGGGCCATGTCTGGCCGGGGCCAACTCCTGTCCGGCACATCGTCAGCAAGCAGCACATCGCGCGGATCGCCTGCCAGACTTGCGACGATGTACACACGCCTGCGCCGTTGTGGCAGGCCGAAGGCTCGGCTGTCCACAACGCGAAAGGCCCACGAATAGCCGAGGCGTTCAAGGCGGGAGAGAATGTAGTCCATCGCCGCCCCCCTGGCGAGGTGCAGCATGAAGTAAACGTTCTCGATCACGACCCACGGCACGGGGCGCTTGTGCAGCAACCGGAACAGGGAGTTGACGACCTGCGTCTTGTCCCCTTCGACGCCAGACTTGTCACCAGCCATGGACAGGTTCTGACACGGGAAGCCGGCCGTCACGACTTCCGTTTCTTCGGGCAGCGCCGACAGCTTGACCACGTCCGTATCTGGCACCGCTTGGCAAAAGCGGCGCTGGATGACACGCATGGCATCCGGATCGACCTCGCTCATCAGCACGGCCCGGTGGCCTGACCGCTCGAAGCCCAACTCGAACCCGCCGATGCCCGCGTACAACCCCGCCACCAACATCAGCAGGTCCTTGAAGCACCCTGCCGAGGCCCCAAGCGCGGGCACCCTCGCACTGCGGCCAAGTGCCCAGTCGGCCATCCCGGGCGGCAACAGAAACGCGGCTGCCGAAGACCTCCATCAACTGTGTGGCGTCTATACCAAGCCCATCTTGGTGAAAAGCCTGCTCGACCGCGTCGGGTGGACGCGAACTGCCGATCTTGCCAATGCCCGCCTCCTCGAACCCGGGGCGGGCGATGGCGCGTTTCTTGCCGAAGCGGTGACACGCCTGGTCGCCTCGTTGCTTCGCCGCGGCGTTCGCCTCGACATCGGTTCTCTTCGCGACCGCATACTAGCCTACGAATTGGTGCCCGCGGAGGCGGACAAGGCCCGCGCCCGGGTCGTCGTGGCGATGCGGTCGCTTGGTGTTCACCACGCAACCGCAACGGCCTGTGCCAGAGCGTGGATCAGGAACGAGGACTTCCTGCTCGCCGAGTTGCCGGGCGAGGGCTTCACCCACATCGTGGGCAATCCGCCATACATCCGTTGGGCAAAGCTGCCAAGCGCGTACACGACGGCCTACGCTCGACGCTTGCCCAAGGACGTGGCGCGCGGCGATCTGTACCTGCCGTTCCTGCACCGGTCCTTCGAGCACCTAGCCGAGGATGGCCGTTGCGCCTTCGTCTGCTCGGACCGCTGGCGCTACACGGCCTACGCCGAGGGCTTTCGCAAGCGATGGTGTCCCAAGCTGCACATCACTACCAAAACTGCTGGCCATCCGACAGACGTTTTCGACCGGGACGTGTACGTGCATCCCGAGATTCTCGTCGCCTTCCTGCGCCGCGAACCTGAACCCAAGCCGACCAAGCGCCACGCAGGCGGCCAGACGCTGGCCGAACTCGGTTGCACGATTCGAGTGGGCCCGGCACTGGGTGTGACGGCGGCCTTCGTCCTGGAATCCGGCGAGGACGATGTCGAGGCGGACCTGCTTTGCCGCTGGATCGACACCAGGGACGTGTTTGCAGGAAGCATCGAATGGTCCGGGCGGCGGGTCGTCTCGCTGTACGATCGCAAAGGCGATCTTTTGGACCTTGAGAACCACCCTCAACTCGCATTGCGCCTTCGCCGGTTTGAGGAGCGCCTTCGCGACCGCTATATCGTCCGCAACGGCGCGGCCTGGTATCGAACCATCGACAAGATCGACCGCGACAGGTGGGCTGCGCCGAAGCTGCTCGTGCCGGAAATCGCAAAGATTCCACGGGTGGCCATCGACCGTTCAGGCGCTATACCTTCGCACGGCGTGTATGCGATCTTCGCGGAGGATGGCGACGTTGAGAGGATCTATGGCCGCCTTCGGGACGGGAAGCTGGCACGGGCCTTGGCGCCGATCGCACCGAAGGTCAAGGGCGGCTACACGCGTTGCTACCGGCGGTTCTTGGCAGCGATGCGGGTGTGACCGGCGCTCACTTGTCTTTCCGAAGCATTGCCTTCGTCAAGTTAAGGTACTTTTTCCGCTCTGGCCGCCCCCCGAATGCCCGTTCGAGGATGCCGTCAATACCACGCGGATACCCGTGCATGCCGACAACGAGCGCAAGGAATCGCGTGAGCGCATCTGTGCTGGGGATCGGGAACGCCGGGTAGGTCTTCGGCAGCGGAGTCGGATTTGCCAGAGCCACCTTTCCGCCACCCAGCGACTCGCTTAGTTGCGCGTGGTCGTAACCGTGCGTCGTATCGGGTTTTGCTGAACCGGCTTCAAAGCGGAACGCGACGGAGCCGCTCTGCTGCAAAAGCACTACCAAATCAAACGACCAATCAGTGGACCCGCTCTGCAACGCCAGCCAAGGAGCGAAAAAAGCAGCATATACCTTGCGCTGACCACACGGCATTGGGATGAGGTACATCTGCTCGTCGCTGGCATTAGAATCGAAGGGTGTTTCTACCGCTCGCCTCGCCAACTGCTCACTCGTGGCGATCTCGACACGCATCGATCCTGCTTTGGACTTAACCTGAGGCGACTCGGAGTTCCAATGCTCCACGCCCAACTTGGCATAGGCGATAGCGAATTCCTCAACCGAGACGGCCACGGATCACGCCGCACTGCCGACGATTCGACTGCGTGGCGAATAGTGGTGGCCATCGACATTAGACACGAAGCGCCTTGGCCATGACCCGTCTATCTCAGCCTCGAACTCCAAAGGAATGCCACGTCCACCTTCCCCCGACATCTGAACGAATCGCGAGACATCTTCGCAAAACACACCATCGGGCCACTCCCCTGTTGCCTCGAAAAACTGTTCTCGCAGACCGTCGTCGCGCTTTAATACCGGCCACCAGAAACAAGGTACCGGGGCCCATGCCAACTCTCGGAACCGAGCCCTCTCCACATGGGCTTCGAAGAGCGCCGCGTCCAATCCAAACGGAGACGATACCGCCGCAACGGCGTCGTTCCAGCCTTGGAGTTCGCCTTGTCTGCTACCGAGCAGAAAGGGCATCTGTGCCACCAAATGGGGGACATCGATCAGAACGTCCTGCGCCCCAAGCACATCCCGCCGCAGCCAGCGGTCGACCTCATGCGCCGTGACGCGAAGAATGGCTTTGCGGGCGAGCTCATTTCCTTCCTTGGCCAACTCAACCAATCTCTCAATCTCTTTCGGTGGTAGCGCATGGCTGGACTCGAAAAAGGCTTTGAAGGTGACGTCGAACATCGCCTGACTTCCCGACGACAGTGGAGCCTTCGCACGAAACGACAGGTAGTCGTCAGCCTCGGCAGGAAATCCCAAAACACTCCATACGGGCCGGTCGAGATTGCCGGACAAGAAATCGATCTGTGCCTTCCGTCGATTTGCGGCGTTTTCGAATCGAGGCCAATACCACGGCGCGAACCCCCCTTCAACACCCCGTTCCCACAAGCATGGGTTCGAGAGATGCTTAGTATTCAATGCGATGTCCGCGAGCGACTGGTAATCGCCCACTAGGTAACGCAAGTCGAAATCAACACCTGGGTTCTTGTTTAGCGAGACGATGTACGGGCTGTCCGTGAACGCTCGAACGTAGCCGATGATCGTCTCTGCCGTCAGCCGCGCCCCCTTCAGACTCAACTCCCCAAGGTTGTTGTCGACCACCACGAGATCGAACCCGGAAAATTCACCGGCAGCCAAGGAACGGGGGTTGCCGCCATCCAGCAGCTCCTCGACTCCCTGGAACAAAGACTCCAACTCGTGGGCAAGCTCGTCCCCTACGAGAGGGGAGACCTTGGCGCGCCGACCGATTTTACCTTTTGTCGCTTCGTAACGTTTACCTTCATCGTCGCAAACCAGGACCTTCATCGTTCAAGACCTCCATGAGAGTTCCATCGTGGTCGAGAAGCCGCGAGCGGGCTTCACGAAACCGACGCTTGCACCACGACTGCTTGCGATCATGCGCACGATCGCAAGCCCCAGTCCTTGTCCACCGATGGCGATTGAGCGGTTGGCTTCGCTGATGGCGGCTCGTCGCTCGAACGCTTCGAAAAGGACTCCCGTGTCCTCCAGCGGCATCGTCAAACCTACGCCCGTATCGCTCACGCGCAGGTACTGACGCCGTGCCTCCGCTTCCGATCCATCGAAGCGGACTATGCGCTGATCGGACTCGAGCATAGCGTTCCAGGCATTAAACAGGACGTTTTGGATCACGGCGCTCCACTCGGCGAATGAACCTACGGGGAAGCGCAGGTCCCGAGGAATCGTCGTCCGCCCGAAGACCACACCGGTGAATCTAATGCGCAATGCGCGCACGACATGATCGACCACCGCCTCGACCGAGAGCCTCTTCGTCGCCTGCCGTTCTTCTGGATCCGCCAACGGAGAGAAAAGCCCGCGGAAGGCATCAAAGCTCGACCGGTAGTCCATGAGTGCCTTGGCCGCTCGTCGCGCCTCGGGCGACGCTTCCGATTCGGCTCGTGCTCGCAGGAACTCGGCTGCCTCGTCAAGGAGCACGGCATTGTTCGACAGCTCGTGGTCCATCGCCAACGCGACCATACCCGCAGTCGCCAACGGTGCCAGCAGTGTTGCACGGCTGTCAAGTGCTTTCGACTCTGTCTCGACCGCCTTGCGCACCGCGCCAACTTCTCGCTTGAGGTCGCGATAGACGGGATCTGGCAACTCGGGCCGATAGCGTTCAAGCGTCTTGAGAGCACCACGAAGCGCCTTGGCCGGAGGTTCCTTGGCGTGCTGCTGCTGTGCAGCGTCATCGGCCACGGCGCGATACCGGTTGGCGTAGAAGTCCAGCCCGTAGCGAACCAGGTTCCGCAGTTGCTCGAACGCGTCATTAGGCGCAAGGCGGTCTCGCCCCGGCTGGATGCGCAGCCAATCTTTCGGGTTCGGACTGCGGTCGGCAACACGATGCTCGTGGTTGGTGTCAACCTCGACTGCACCCAAGAGGCGGCCCGGGTTCGGCAGATCAAGCAGATACCGCCCAGGGATGCGCAGCCGGTCCGGAAGAAGCTCGGAAGCAACAAGACGCCTGCCCTGATCCGCGCCCACATTGAGCCAATCATGGCCGCCGAGATTTTGCGAGCCGTAGTAGGGCAAGCGAAAGCCGGCGTCATAAACCGACACGCCGCCGTACGTCCTGAGATACTCGCGCAATTGGCGAACCGGCAAGCCGCTGGTCTGCCGCCCTTCCGGCTTGAACACGAGCATCGTAAAGCGGGCCTTGTCTAGGGCAGGCGTTGCCGACGGACCGGTGTCTTCCGCTGGCGTGCGGGATTCCGCCTCCGCTTCCGCACCGGCCACGTCGTTGCCGGCTCCGCCCCCCTTGCCCACGATCGGGAAACCCAGGTTCTCTCGGAACGGGCCCGCTGCCTCTGCGCCCTTGGGATAATCGGGGGCGAACTCGACCGAGACCGTCGCGCGACTCCGTCCGTGAGGGTGCCTTCCATCCTCGAGGACCCCCGTGATTCGCGCCATCCAGTTGTTGAACAACGCATCCCGCAGTTTGTCGAACCTTGCCTTGGCACGGTCGATCCTCGGAGCATTAAGCTCGACATAGAAGTCCAGCGCCGTCTTGCCCCTGCGTCTCCCGTTCTCGGAGCGAAACGGCGAACGCAGCATCCAGATGTCCCCGCCCAGTTCCTCGATCGCCTCGCCGCCCCAAGCGGTTCGCAAACCCGTCAGTGTAATCCGGGTGCCTGTTCGCGATCCGTCTGCGTAGGCAGACTCCTGTGTGTCACAAACCCAATCTACGTCAACGGTTTGCAAATCCTCGCCGCCCCGAATGTTGCGCCAGTCCACCTGTGCATAGAGCATCTTGCCCGGCGCTGCAACGCAGTTGCTCTCCAGCTGCATCTCGTCGGCGAGGAACTGCACCGAGAGCCTTCCAAGCCCTTTGGACCCCGTCATCGACCTGCCCAGACGACGGGACTGGCGCGACTCGACCTTGTGGGTCGTCCCGATTCGCATCCAATAACTGTGGAATTCCTCTTCCGAGATTCCGTGGCCGTCGTCGGAAACGACGATCCGGTCCCCCTCTATGTCGATCTGGATGTCGATCTGGCAAGTGTTGGCGTCAGCATCGAAGGAATTCTTGACGAGTTCCGCCAATGCAATGTGCGCCCTGCCGATCAGCCTCTGGCCCAACTCCCGCAGGAGCGCCGCGTCAACGCTGAACTGCGTGGATTCAAGCTCCCGCCATTGCTTCCCTTCACGCATTTGATTCGCCTGCGCCGATCGCTTGTCCGCTCGACCACCTGCCAAAGAGCGTCTGATTCTCTCACGGCCGTGCCCACATACGCCTCGACATCCCACCGCCTTGCGAAGATGGGCTGCCGCTGACTCAGAGGCGGCAGGACGCGGAACGTTGCATGAAGAGGCATCCGTCACCAGCCAAGCGGTCACAGGCAAGCCTTTGCCGGCGCAGGACCTCAAGCACGTGCAGTCGAAGAATGGGAATGGCCGTTGACGCCCAGCCATTTTGCGCGTCAGAGACGCGTTGCCGCCGCTACTGTGGCATCGCCTCGCGACGCTCGATTCGATTGTTGTTGACGAGGATCGACCGGACCGCCAGCAGCGACACTTGGAAGTGCTCCGCGGCGTCCTCCCGACGGGTGTCGGCAACGTCGCCGTCCAAGAAGGTGTAGGGACGCTCTGCACAAGTCGCGGTCGTGGCAGGTTTTTTGCGCCGAACGGCTGGAGGGTTGTCGGGCATGAGGCGAGGAGAGCCGGGAGCGGGACGTCGAGTGGCAGACGGCGATGCGTCCGGGAAAGCGCCGGCATCTGGACCCGTCGGGGCCGGAGGAGGCGGAGGGGTGGCGCAAGGCGTTGGTTCGGGCCAGGGTGGAGCATCCGTTCCCGTGCGTGAAGCGGCACTTCGAGCACGCCAGGGTTCGCTGCCGGGGACTGGCGAAGACACCCGGCGCATCGCCTTGCCGCCCGGCTTCGCCAACCTTCCGGTGGCTGCCCGCAGTTCCCCGGGGTGAGCCGCGGCGCCCGTGCGCCCGCGGCTGCGCCGAAACCGGCGCGGCGGGTCGACAGGCCGCGATTCCTCGCCGACCTGTCGTCCTGCGGCCAGAAAGCGGCCTCGTCTTCCCGGATGCACCGCCTGCCGACCGAAATCCGACGATGCCAGTCGGACCACCGAGCCCAGGACCGACTTGCGCAGAGGTTCCCTAGCGCCACAAGAAGCGTTGCCTTTTGGCAACGCTTCTTGCCCCAGCCCAAGCCGTCCTGTCACCCTGTCGGCATTCGGCCAGCTTGCGCCGTCCGAAGTCCGACAGGCTACTAGGGGTCCCCGTCGGCGCAGGCGCAGTCTTCCCGGGAGTCGCCCCAGGCGAGGATGCGGTAGCGGCCGGTCTCGTGGCCGCCGACCTCGATGTAATAGACGCCGGCGTCCAGCGTCGTCTCGATGCGGAAGCCGGCGTCGCCGTCATCCATGGCGAGCTCCAGCAGCGAGGCGTCGCGCAGGCGGGCGAAGGTGTCCAGGCTGCCGACGCTGCGGATGGTCACGTCCGTGCTGTCCTGCGGGATGTCGAGGCGGAACACGTCCATGTCCGTCTCGGCGGCGTCGATCGCCGCCGCCGTGGACAGCAGCGCGTTGGGCCTGATGTTGGCCACGTCGTCCTCGCCGTAGAACGTCAGCAGGGTGGACAGGCCCGCGGTGTCGCCGTGGTCCGACTCGCCGCCGAGCTGCGCGCTCACCGCGTAGCTGCCGGCCGCCCCCGACACCTCCAGGTAGTACACGCCCGGCGCGAGCTCCTCGGAGATGCGGAAGTTGGACGCCGGGCCGCCGGTGTTCGCCGCCGCCAGCTCCGCGCCGGCGGCGTCCCGCAGCACGCCCATCGTGTCGGTGGGGCCGGCCGCCTCGAACACCACCGCGGCGCTGCCGGCGAGGTCGATGCGGAACACGTCCACGTCGTCGGCGCCGCTGATCTCGCCGGTGAGCGGCGGGCCGATGGACATCAGCGTCGAGGTCTCCGCCGTGCCGCCGTGGTCCATCGCCATCGTTGCCGGTTCGGCGCAGTCGCAGTCCAGGTCCGAGCCGGAGGCGACCACGCGATAGCGGCCCGCCTCCCCCATGACCTCGAGATAATAGATGCCGGCGTCGAGCGTCGTCTCCATGCGGAAGTTGCCGCTGCCGCCGTCGTCGGCCGCGACCTCCATGAGGGCGCTGTCGAGCAGGCGGCCGGCGGTGTCGGTGCCGCCGGCGCTGCGCACCGTTACGTCGGTGCCGTCGCGCGGCACGTCGATGCGGAAGTAGTCGAGGTCTGCCATCGCGTCGTCGATGTGGCCGACGGTGGAGAGCAGCGCGCTCGACAGCCCGCTCTCCGTGACGCGGGCCACCTGCGCCGCGCCGTAGAGCGTGAGCAGGCTCGAGCTCGCTGCGCTGCCGCCCTGGTCGCCGGCGTCGGCGAGCAGCGCGGTGAGGGCGTAGCCGCTCCCGGCGGCTACGCTTCCCGGCGGCGCGGACACGGCGACGTAGTACACGCCGGGCGCAAGCGTCTCGGTCATGCTGAAGTTGTTGCCGCCGGGGCCGGAGCCTTCGTCGGACGCTATCAGCGCGCCGGTTCCGTCGAGCAGCTCGCCCCGGGTGTCGGCGCGGCCGGCGGTGCCGACCGTCACGGTGGCGCTGCCGGCAAGGTCGACACGGTAGTAGTCGGCGTCGTCGATGCCGTTGATGGAGCCGATCTGGGGCGGGCCGATGGCGAGCAGGGTGGAGGCGATGCGGCCGGTGTGGTCGCCGCCGGCGCCGCCGGTGCCGCCTTGGCCCGGCGGCTCCGGCTCGGTGGCTTCCGCTGGGCCGCCGTCCACCTTGTGAGCGGGGTTGTCCCGCATGCCGGCGTAGGGGCACTCCTGGCTGGTGGCGGTCGTGCAGTTCGCCTGGTTGATCCGCGAGTCGCCTCGCGTGATGCTGCCCGTGAACGGCGGCCCTGCCGGTATGGAGACGCCGTCTTCGTCGAGGTCGCCTGGTTGCACCTCGTACATGCAGTCGAACTGGAGCTCCGGGCCGACGCCGCGTTCGTCCGACGACGGGCAGTTTGCCCTTTGCTCCTCGTCTCCCAGCATGAACACCAGATCTGCCCCGCGGACGCTGACCCTGCCCGTCCATTCGGATCTGAAGACAATCGTGCTGTCCTCGCCGTCCGACGAGTATGTGTCGTCGCTGCCTGGGTTCGAAGTGATCGTGATGTCCACGAGTTCATTGGCCATTGCCGAACCGGTTAGCAGGAGTCCCGCAAGCAAGATCAAGGTGACGGGCGCCACGCCGCCAGCCTGGCGTCCAAGCACGTCCTTGGATCGACCGGGCTCCCGGCACCGTGAAAGCGGACCCAAAGCGCATCGCATCTGCAAACCCTCCCCAAGGATTGGTACGCGGAGTCAGAGCCTAGCACGCGATTCATGCTCGGCAACTTCCGCGGCCGTCGCAGCCTGCCCGCTTGCCGGTGATCGTCGCGGGACGAAATCGAGCGCAGATGCATCCTTGGATGCGCCGGCCCGCCGAGCGGGCGCTTACGGAGCCAATGTCTGCAAATCATGTAGGAAAATCGCCCGACCGGTTGGAACCCTCTATCCACCCCGCCACGGTGGCGGTTCCACAAACTTTGCGGGGAAGCCAATGACCAAAGTCCTTTGGATTCGCAACGTCCTTTGCCGTAGCGGCTACCGTAGCGGCTCTTTGCGCGACGCCGTCAGTCGAGCCCTGGCCGGCTTCGTGATTGCGTTTTCGACGGCGCCGTTCGCATTGGCCGAGGACCCTCCGCCAGACGGCATTCCGGCGCCGACTCTGGCGGATGGCGCGCGGGCCGCGTTGCCGGAGGCGGATGAAGAGGTGATCGTCACGGCCGATCCCGACGACGGCACCGCCGAAGCCATCGCCATGATGATGCTGGACACGCATCTGTCGAACGAGCGGGGCCGCCAGCTCTATCTGCAGCACCGCTACGACGAGGCGGCGCCGCATCTTCTTGCGGCGGCGAAACGCGGCTTCAAGATGGCGCAGGCGCGGCTGGGTGAAATCCTTGTGCTGGGCCTCGGCGACATCGAACAGGACATCGCGGCTGGCATGGGCTGGATGGGGGTTGCGGCGTCCGGCATCACCATGCCCTCGATCCGCAGTCGCCTGAACGAACTGCGTTCGCATGTGCCGCCGGAACTGCACCCACGCCTCGAGAGCATCATCGCGGCATACACGGCCCAATACGGAAGCGAGGCCACTGGCGTCAACTGCCTGCGCGGCAAGCAGGTGGGAACGCATTTGACGAAAATCCGCTGCAACTTCGCGGACGAGTGGAAGTACGTCCGTTACATGGGGGTGGATGCGGTGGCGGAGTTGGAGGCACTTGGGGCGTATGAGCAGTGAGGTTGTCGGGATTGCCGGAAGAGGCGCCAGGGCCGTGTGCTGGCAGGAGAGTCCGTGTGCGGTCTAGCCAGCCATGGCGGCTTTTCGGGTGCGTCTGCCGAGGTTTCGGACTGAGCCGGGATGGACTTGACGGCGTAGAGGCGCTTGCCGGCGGGTGAGACGGGGGCGATGACGAAGCAGTCGCTCTCCTTGATGCAGTCGAGGACAACTTTCGCGGAAGGCGCGCAAATCCTTCGCTGTTGAGGATGTCTTGGAGCCTTCAGCCGGGGAAGCATCCCCGACCGCTGACGCGTAAGGAAGTGCCGGCAATTCCCCCATCGCTGGGGGCGTACTTCCATGCGAGTTCCTGAACTTGCGTCTGAAGGTTTTCGGGACGGAAGAACATAATGGCTCCGGCCAACAGTGCCACCGGAAGGAGGACGATCAGTGCGAGGCCGGGCCCGTGGATGCGCTGGGCTTCTGGCAGAGCCAGTGTCGTGAGTGCCATGAGTCCGTCGACGGCGAGGACAGGCAAGCCGAAGAGCTTGAGCGGGCTGTCGATGGAACCGGGGATTGCGGCCCATTTGCTCTTGTCGGCACCGGTCTGTGGCGGATCCCGGATCATGGGGTCTGTCTTGGCAAGCACGGCGTCACGTGCCCCTGGATGGGTTGGCAGACCGACGTTGGGCCGAGCGCGGCGCGCGACGCTTGCCTTGCTGGCAATGGCGTACTGCATCGGCACACCGGCGACTTCGCTGGACACGGTGCAACCGTTGCCGCCGCATCTTGTCGAACCCGTGGCGGCGGCTTGGGCGGAGGTGCGTGGGGAGCTTGCGAGCGACGATGCGGTTGTCCGGGCAGGGGTGCATGGCCGGTTGGCGATGTTCCATCATGCCCAGCAGCTGCTGGCGGAAGCCGAGCACTTGTACGGTGAGGCGATTGCCGAGGCCCGGTTGGCGGCCGCCGATGCGACGGCGGACACCGCTGGAGCGTTTCGCTGGCACTACCTTCGCGGCGTTGTTCGTCGCGACCGCGGGCATCTCGATGGCGCGATCGAGGACTTCCGCGCGGCGCTTGCGACTCGCCCCGAACATGCGTTGACGCGTTACCGGCTTGGCACAGCCGTGCTGGACCGTGGTGATGCCGACGGTGCCGCCACGCACCTGCGGCGGGCCCTTGCCGTTGACGCCACCTCTGCGGCGGTGCTTGAAGCGCTGGGGGATGCGGCGATTGCCGCCGAGGACTGGGCCGAAGCCCGTGAGCTTCTCGAACGCGCATGGAAGGCGGAGCCGGCGGCGGGACGGCTTGCCTACAAGCTCGCCCTCGTCGAGCGCCGTCTCGGCAATGACCAAAGTGCGGAACGCTGGCTCGAACGGCGGGGCTTGGCGGCGCCCACCGTTGATGACCCGCTGCTGCTTGAGGTTGCCGGCCTCAGCCTGAACCCCCGCTTTTACGTGGAAGCGGCGGCAAGCGCGGAAGCTCGGGGTGAAGTGGACGATGCCCTCGAAGCCTACGCCCAGGCCACGGCGCTTGCCCCGAACGATGCGGGCGCGGGTCTCGCCCTTGCTCGCGCGCTGGCGCGGCATGGTCGAGATGCGGCGGCGCTGGAGGAAAGCCGACGCATATTGTCGCTGAATGGAACGCGGGTGCGCGCCCTGCACGCCAGCCTCGCGATGCGCCAGGGGGCGCTTGCAGAGGCGGAAGAGAGTTTTGGCGAGCTCGCCCTGGCGGAACCGGGCGAGGCGAGGCACCTTTATTGGCTGGCGATTTCGCGTCTGGGGCAGGGGAGGTGTGCCGAGGCGCGGGCCCCGCTCGCCGAAGCGCTGCGCCTCGCGCCGGCTTCGGGCGAAGCGCATTTGGTGGCGGCGCGGACAGAGGCCCTCTGCGGCAGCGCTGACGCGGCCCTCGATCGCGCCCGCGCATTGCTGAAGGTGCGCGACGATGCCGATACGCGCTTGACGCTGGCCTTCGCGCTGCTCGTCGGCGAGCCGTTGGCTGCAGGGCGGATCGCGGCCCGCCACGGCGACCACGGAGATGCGCGGTTGATTCTTGATGCGCTGGCGGCGGGGAAGGCGCCGGAGCGGCCGTTCGCCGCGGGGTCGCGCTGGTGGCGGGCGCCGCTGCCGTAGTGGACCTTGGGGGGCGGGCATTGCATGTCTCGCATGTGGGGATGGATGCGCTTGTCTGGGAGGGCGCGCACTGGGTTCCCGCACGGACGCCCCTCCCTCTGGAGACGCGCCTTCTGGCGAGTGCGAGGGCAGGATGCCCTCGCCCCCAGGAGGCCCGGGTCCGGAGGGAGGGGCGGCGCGGCCTCCTTCTGCGGAAGACGGCGTTGCCGCACTATAGGGTGCGCATTGCGGCGCGTTTGCGAGGGCAGAATGCCCGCCCCCGAGAGGCCCGTGTCCACGCTCAACCAAGAATGTTGCAAAACCGTCACAAATTGTCGTAGAGCGCCTTGACATCCGGGATCGGGGTGCGTAAAAGCGTGCATGTCGGGGAAGGACCGACCGCACCGGCGCAACGCCGTGGCCGCTCCCAATGCGGGTTGCGGGCACGGGCGCAAGGCGGCGCGAGGAAGCTAACCCAAAGGAAATCGAGGGGAAACGGTTTCATGAAACCATGGCTTAAGCACTCACTGCGGCTGTCCACCGCACTCATGCTCGCGTTTAGCGTCGTGAATGCGCAGGCGGCCGAAGAGGACGACGAAAGCGATGAGGAGGACGAGGACGTCGAGGAGATGGTCGTAACCGGGTCTTATATCCGGCGCGACAACTTCGACCTGCCTTCGCCCCGCGACATCGTCGACGCGGTTGACCTCTCCCTGTCGGGAACGTCAGACCTCGGCGACATCGTCTTCGACCAGACCTTCCAGATCGGTGTGAACGCCCAGACGGCGACCACCGAGTTCCACGGTGCCGACGACCAGCAATTCCAGCAGGGCGCGGAAACGTGGGCCAACCTTCGCGGCCTCGGCACGCGGGCGACGATGACGATGATGGACGGGCACCGCGTGCCTGCCAGCGTCAACGGCATCGGCTCGTCCACCCGGCGCGCAGGTTCGGACCTCAACAATCTCTATCCCGGCATCGCCATTGGCCGCATCGAGACGATCCTCGACGGTGCATCGGCGTTGTACGGGGCATCAGCGGTGTCTGGCGTCATCAACCTGGTGCCGCGCAAGGACTTCGACGGCCTGATGGTGAACTACGAGTATTCGCAGCCCGTCGAGAACGGCACGCCGGCCAAGCGCATGGGTCTCCTGGCAGGGGCGCAGGGCGACCGCACCAGCGTCATCTTCGCCTTGGAGATTCGCGACCAGGCACGGATGAAGCAGACAGACCGCCCGGACTACGTCATCAGCTCGGCGAACTGGACGGGGCAGTATCTGCACCCGTATCAGGAACGTCCCTGGGCGCATCCCGGCGAGTATCTGATCCCGCACCGCGGTGCCGACGGCGAGCTGTCGCCGAACGCCTCGGTGGAACAGATCTGGTATCGCCTGCCGGACTCGCAGCGCTGGGGGTGGGGCAACACGAATGGTTGGCTGGCCGAACGCTACTCGCCGACCCGCAGCGATCAGTCCAACTCCATGCCCGCAGCCGGTCCCTCGGGCGGGGTCTTCTCGCCGATCTACGACGTCAACGACCCCGGGGTCGTCCCGGTGCATTTCATGGGCCAGGGGAATGGGGGCCGAGGCGCCGAGAGAGGTCCACGGCTTAGCGACAACCTCCTGCCGTATCAGGGCTACAGCGATCCCGATCAGTCGGGTGGCATCTGGACTGCCTTCCGGCAAGACCCAGGCTGCGGCTATGCCTTCGGTGGCGGCAACGACTACACGCCCTTCCGTCCGCCGCTGCCGATGGACCATCCGCAACGCGATGCGATCCGCAACGGCAAGGGCGGCGTGCTGCCGTACCCGGAACTGGCAGACCACCCGCTCCTCACCACCAGCGGATGGGACGACTCCGAGCAGAATCTTGGCTACACGGACAACCAGTTGCCGGGCAACTTCCTGAACGGCTTCATGGTGGGCGAGCTCGATGGCTGGTCGGCATGGAACGGCCAGGAAGGCTATACCGCCGGCGAGCCGCAGGACTGCCGAGCCTCCATCGGCGACCAGGCCGACATCCGCGAGGAGCGCAACCAAGAGTCCGCGATGACCTACTTCGAGCACGAGTTCAACGACTACGTGAAGGTGCGTGGCGAACTCGTCACTTCCCGGCTCGACTGGAATACGCGCAACTACTCCGTGCGTCTCGACGACTGGAACGCCCGAGCTTCCAACGGCCCGACGGCGGCCATGGTGGTCGGCTCCAACCCCGGCAACCCCTACCGAGCCTACGCGGACGGTTCGAGCGCTTGCGACTACCTCGCACTCGCCGGTTGCGACGAGTGGAACGACCGTTGGGCGCAGCGTGAAGAGTGGGTCAAGACCATGTTCTCTGCCGATGCTGGCGGCGCTGCCGACCTGCTCCTCGAGCGGGGTGTCCATGCCGACTCGTACCTGAACTACGACGACCGCAACGGCAACGGCCGCTACGACTACCTCGAAGAGCCAGGCGAGATGATGCTGTTCGCGCAGGACGCCAACGGAGATGGCATTCCCGACCGCACCACGGGTGTCGACTCCGACGGTGACGGCATTCCCGATGCCGACTTCGGCCTGACGCGCAATCCGGAGTACCGGGTGGTGCTGCTCTCCGACACCGTGGACATGGACGGTGACGGCATTCCCGACCGCTTCGACCCGGACACTCTCGGCAACGGCGGCGTTCGCCTGTTCGAGGACGTGCGCGCATGGCATGACAACAACATCACGCCGAAGCAGCCCTACAACAACAACATCCCGTGGCTGAACGACGACATGACTTGGAAGGATCGCACCACGATCGACAACTTCCGGCTGCGTCTCGGCACCGAAATCGACATTCCGGACACCGACTGGATTGTCGATGCCGACTGGATCTGGCAGATCAGCCGTCGCACGGACGATCGCATGGAAGCCGCGTGGCCCATGACCCTCGCCGCGCTGCGGTGTCAGGCAGGGCCCTTCGGCGATCAGTGCTGGAACCCCTTCAGCACCGCATGGCTTGCCACCACCGAGGACGGCGAACTGCAGCCCGCATGGCGGGATCCGAACGCCGCCGAGGTGAACACGGAGGAGGAGAACCGCTTCGCCGGCGTCCACCTCTCGCAGATGCAGCGCACGATTGGTCTCCACATCATCGACGTGGTGGCCAACAACAGCTCCATCTACGACCTGCCCTGGAACGACCAGCCGGTCGGCATCGCGGCGGGCCTCCACTACCGGACGGAATCGGAAGAGTTCCGACCGGACGCGATGGGCGCCATTGGTCTTGGCATCGGCACGGCGGACTTCGACCCGTGGTCGGGCAACACATCCATCAACTACCAGATGACGGAAGAGGAAACCCGTGCGGTCTTCGTCGAGCTCTCGCTGCCGCTGGTTGACCACGACTTCTGGGGCCAGATGGAAGTCCAGGTCGCGGCTCGCTATGCGGAGTTTGAAGCTCGCGGCGGTCTCTCGACCGCTGGCCGGAAGGTGAATTTCGACACGGTGATTCCGAAGCTCGCAATTCGCTACCAGCCACTCGACTTCCTCGCCATCCGCGCCAGCCTCACGCAAGGCTACGTGCTGCCGGGAATGTTCCAGCTCTTCAACCCGACGCTGGCGCAATCGGGCAGCGGCTCCAACTCGGTGCAGTCGCTCAGCGATTACATCTGCGACAACATGCCGGATCTTGCCGCCTGCGCCAGCGCTGGCGATGCCGGTGTGGTGGCCAACGTGCTGACGCCAGACTCGGAGGCGCCGGACCTTGATGCGGAGGTTTCCGACCTCTACAACGTCGGTCTCTCGGTGCAGTTCCTGGACGGCGACCTGAACTTCGATGTGGACTACACCACGGTGGACTTCAATGGCCGGGTTGACCGCTTTGCGGCCACCTCGAACATCAGCGCCGCGGGCATCGGCTTCACCCGGCACGCGGAGGCGATGTGCCCGGGCACGGAACTCGACTACGACAACCTGGAGCGAGGAGACCGCACGAACGTGGGCGAATACATCGCCAACACGTCCGCGGCAGAGCTCGAGTGCCGTCGTCAGGCCGCCATCTCATGGGTGCAAGAGCACGAGAGCGGGGTTGGCGGCAGCACCATCCAGCGGGGCGGCATCGACGGCCTCCAGTTGGAGTTGGTTGACTCCCCGTGGACGAACCAGGGCGAGCAGACCACCACCAGCGTAATCTGGGGTGCGCGGTATCGCTTCGAGGCGGAGTCCATCCCCTACATCGGCGGCGACTACGGCAGCTTCGCGCTGTCCATGAGCGCCACCCAGATGGTGGAGATGAGCATCGTGCGGTTCACGGCGGACAGCGGCCACGCCTACGGCGGCATCCGCGTCGATGGCGTGGGCAACCGCAACAATGGCGTTCACTACATCCGCAACCTGAACGAGCTGTTCTGGAGCCTGCCGGCAACGCCGGAGTGGCGGGTCAATGCGAACCTGCGCTGGTTCTATGGCGACCACATCGCCCAGTTCGGCGTCCGCTGGCATTCCAGCCTGAGTGACGTGATGGCCTCGTGGGATGAGGTGCTCGGTGACGACCGCGACTTCGACTTGACCAACACCTGGGTGAACGGCCAGCCTCGCTCCGGCGAAGGCACGGACGGCGCCGAGGTCGTGACGCTTGCCGAAGACAGGGTCTGTGCGGACCAGGACCGCAACCCATACTGCCGCATCGACTCGCGTCACTACTGGGACGCCAGCTACACGTACACCCGGCCGGACATCTTCGGCTTCGGTTACGCGGCGCTGAACCTCTCGATGCGCAACGTCTTCAACGCCAACCCCGACCCGATGCCTTCGGGCGTCGGCTACGACACCTACGTTGACAACATCATGGGACGCATCGCATTCATGCGCCTCACGGTGGGCTTCTGATCGAAGCTGCTTGACGTAGCGGAGGGTTGGTCAGGTCGGATTCGATGCCGCAACGCAGCGCATCCGACCGCTTTCCCTCCCGTCGTTTCTCTTTTCTGGCTCGGCGAAGGCAGCCCCTTCGCCGAGCCTTTTTCTTTTCTGCGCTTTTCATGCCGATCGGCCTGCCGTCAGGAAGCGCATGGGGCGAGGACTGCTCCTCGGTGCCTGAGGCAGAGCGCGCTGCCTGCGAACTTCAGGCGCGCTGCGAGGCGCTTGAAGATGGCAAGCGGCGGCAAGAGTGCCTGGCGGCTGCAGCGACCTTGCGGCAGACGCTTGGTGCCGAGGCTTTGGAGACGGAGACGATTGGTGCTGCCCAAGCGCCCGCAGCCGTGCCGGAGCCGGATGACCAGACGGCGCCGAGGCGCGGCATCTGGGGGCGAGTCACGGGCCTCCTGAAGCGCGACGAACCTGCACCGGTGAACCCAGGGTCGACTTTGCCGGCGGCTACGGCAGACACGGCCGATGCCAAACAAGGCGCCCCGGCCACCACCGAGGTGGCGATCATCAAAACCACCGTGGATCGCACGGTGCTCGAAATCCCCGAGCACTTCTTTGGCGAGGTCACCGCCCACCGCAAGTTGGTGCGCGACCGGCAGTTGATCGCCGTGGACGGTCGCGCGCTGTTCGAAGGCGACGTGTGGCGCGAAAGCAAGATCCGCAGGGGCAATCGCGTGGAGGTGCAGAAGGTGTCAGGCATCTTCGGCGAACGCTACCGCATCATGGGCCCCTCCAAACGCGCCGTTACCGCCAACCGCATCCGCTGCGAACGCGTTGAGTTGAACACCGACGACCGCCGGAAGTGTTCCCTCCTGCCCGAAGGCTAAACACCCGTGTCGTCCGTCACCGTTGACGTGCGTCACCTTGGCCGAGCGCCGCGTCCCGGATCAAGGAAACGTCGAAGCAGGGACTCCAATCCTTGTGGTGATGCCGCCGCCTGTCTCTGGCGGACCGCGCTGCTCACTGCCCGTAAGCACCCATGTCCGCCAGTGCGTCTGCCCCATCTACGCCCATGTATTTGGCGTACTTCCACTCGTCCTCAAAGCGGCAATAGATGATGGTGAAATACCCATCTGACTTATCGCGTAGGCAGTTTACGCCTGTGGCTTCGCTACCGTACTTGGCGGTGTACGCGGCAACGATGGACGAAAGGCGCGAGTGCAATGCCGATGGCACATGCGACTTGAGCTCGTTGAAGCGGTTGCGGATGGACGGCAACGTCGTACCGGATGCGGCTACGCCCATCCACCCCATGCCCGCGGCGATGTCTTGGTCGACGCTACCCAACCCTAGAACGAGGATTTCGCCCAGCCTAGCCTGCGACATCTTGAAGCCACGCTTGGCGGCCGCAAGAAGGGTACGGGGCGGCTTCGCCGTATCGATGTCGCTTGTATAGGTGCCTACCCCGTGAGTTCGAAAGATGGGTATCAAGCATCCTCATGGCGATTGCGTGCGCCGTGTCCTCGTCCGGCTCTGCGATGACCACGACCTCCTCGTCCACTGCCAGTGGTTCCGCGATGTCGTGGAGGACTTGCTCGGGTACATCCCTGCCGGCTGCATTCCCGACGGAAGCGAAGAGCGCGATGCATGCGAGATGTACCGAGACGCGGCGAGATGTGTGGTTGTCGGGCATTGGCTCTCCTTTGCCAATCGTTGAGGGCAAGCATTTGCGACGGCGCCGCTCACGGGACGCACAAGGTTCGAACCCGCCGAACTTTACCATCGCGGCAACGGGGTGCAATGGCAAGGAGGGGCCTTTAGGCCCGCCTTCGCTGCCGGGCATGGGCCGCGTCCGTGTCAGGCATAATTCAAGGCCCCTGTGACAGCAGGGCATGCGAAGCCGTTGACTCAACGTGCCGATGACGAAGGCGTGGCGCGACATCGGGGTGCCGTTAGGTGGGCGTTGCTGTGCGGGCTGGCGCTCGGATTGGTCGCGTGCGAAGAGGAGCCGTTTCCGGACGCGGCATCGCCGCCGGCTCCGAGCGACGAACTGCTGCTCGTGAATTACAACGAGACAGACATCGCCCTTGCGGAAATGCTCACCAAGGTGACCGCCAGGGCGCGCGCCGCCCCGGACTCGGGCCGGGCGCGGGGCGAGCTTGGCATGACCTACGAGATGAACGACTTCCAGGAAGCCGCCATCGCCACCTACGCGCAGGCTTGGGCGCTCGATCCGACGGAGTTCCTGTGGCCCTACTTCCAGTCGCAGCTCATGCACAAGCTGGGCGACACCGACGAGGCCTTGCGTGTCCTCGACGCGGCGCTGCTGCTCGACGACCAGTACGTGCCGGCGTGGCTTTGGCGCGGAAGCTGGCTGCGCGCCCTGGGGCGCTTCGACGAGGCCATCGATGCGTTTGAGCGAGCGGAGGAACTCGGCGCCGGCGCCCCGGCAATTGCCGGAGTCGCGCAGGCGCTGATGGGGCAGTTGAAGCACGAGGAGGCGCTTGAACTCTTGCAGGAGCTCTCCCACATCAACCACCCGCACATCCAGCGCCTGCTCGGCCGCGCCCATCAGGCGGTGGGCATGACGGACGAGGCGCGCATCGCCCTCGCGCGCGGGAGGAATGCCACGCCCATGCAGTGGCGGGACGAGCGCCACCAGCCCAAGTGGCAGTTTCTCGCCAGCCACGGCGGGCGGCTGGTTCATGCCGAGGGGCTGCTCAAGTCGGGCCAGTTCGAGGAGGCCGTGGCCGTGCTTGAGCCGATGTTCGAGGCGACTCCCGAAGACGAGGCCGTGGTGTCGAACCTCGCCATGGCGCACGGCCGGGCCGGCAACATCGAGCGTGCCTTCGAGCTGATCGAGCACGGGCTCAACGTGGCCCCGGAGTATTACCGCTACCACAACGTGCTCGCGAGCATCCACTACCACCGGGAGGAACTCGATACGGCGCTCGAGCATCTCGATGCCGCGATTGCTGCCTATCCCGCCCAGGTGTGGCCACACCAGCAGATGGCCCGCATCTTCATGCAGCAGCGCCGCTACGACGAAGCCCTCGAAGCCTTCGACCGCGCCCTGCAATACGGCCCCGAAACCCCGGAGCAACTCCTGCATCAGGCCGGAGTCATCGAAGGCGCCCGCGAGCGCTGGCCGGAGGCCATCGAGCGCTTCCAGCGTGCCGTGGCCATCGACGAGTCCTTCACCCTCGCCTACATCTACCTTGGCCGCTCGCTGGCGGAAGCCGGCCGCTTCGAGGAAGCGAAATCGGCCTTGGATTGGGCCGAACGCCTGGACACGCACCCGCAAGAGCTCGCCGGTGCAAGGGCCCGCGCCAACGCGCTGGAAAAGGCGGCCAACTGGAGCTTCGAGGGCTGAAGGGCAGGCCGCGTTGGGCCTTGTTAGCTGGGCGGTCCCTCGTGCGAGTTTTCGTACGCGTCGAAGGACGATTTCTGACAAGCCCTTCAGCCTTTTCCTGCATATTTTTCGCGTGCGCCCGGCTACGGTTTTGGCGCTATGCACGATCCCGCCTACAAGCGCCTGTTCGCGTTCCCGCGCATGGTGGCGGACCTGCTGCGCGCCGTCGGCGAGCCCGACTGGATCGACGACATCGACCTCGACACGCTCGAAGAGCTCTCGTCCGAGCACGTCGGCGACTGGGGCCAGGAGCGGCGTGGGGACGCGGTCTGGCGGGTCCGCTTCCGGGGCCGCTGGCTCTACCTGCTGGTGCTGCTGGAGTTCCAGTCCACGGGCGACCTGCGCATGGCGCTGCGGAACTTCGAGTACACGGCGCTGCTCTACCGGCAACTGGACCGCAACGGCGAGTTGGGCCCGATCGGCGAGTGGCCGCCGGTGCTGCCGGTGGTGCTGTACAACGGCGATGCCCCGTGGACGGCCAGGGTGGAGATGCGCGACCTGATCGCGCCGGTGGCGCCGTCGCTGGAGCCGTTCCAGCCGTCGCAGCGCACGCTGGTGCTTGACGAACGCCATATGGCGTTGGACGATTTGCCCTTGGGCAACCTGATGCGGGGATTGGTGGGCCTGGAACAGAGCGCGACGCCAGAGAGGGTGTTGGAGGTCACCACGGTGCTGCGGGAGCTCTTGCGGGCGCCGGGCGACACGGAGCTGATCCGGGCGTTCGTTGCCTGGATAGAGCAGCATGCCTCGCGGGTGGACCCTTCCGGCGAGGGAATTGATCTCGGCGAGACATTGGAGGAGGCGACGATGACACTGGGAGAGCGCTGGGCCACCGAGTTTCCCAAGCACTGGCGGCGAGAGGGCCGTCAGGAAGGCTTGGCGCAAGGCCGCCGTGAGGGCCTTGAACGAGAGCGCGACCTGCTCCGTCGCATGGCGGCGGTCCGCTTTGGCCGCAGCGTAGGCGAGCAGGCAAGGGCGCTGCTCGCCGAAATCGACGATTGGGATCGACTCGCGGAAGTCGGCGAACTGATCGCCGGTGCGGACCGTGGGGAAGACCTCTTGCGGCTGATGCGGTCGCTTCCTCGGCCGTCACTCTGACCTGAGGTCGCGATATGTTCTATGTGGGCAGGATGCCCTCACATGGAACAAATCGTCCGGCATGAGTTCGTCGCAGGTTCCACTCGAAGCCGAGTGAACAACCCGGGCTAGAAACCCGCGCGTGTGCGGCACCCATTCGGCCCGGGTGCTTCAGTAGAATCCGCGCATGGTTCCAAAGGCAAGACTCCATCGCGCCCTGTCCGCGACATGGGTCGCGGTGCTCGTCGCGTGTGCGCCGGACCAAGGCGATGTGGGCGATGCTGATGTGCCGTGGTTCGCGGACGGGACCGCCGCTCGCGGCATCACCTATGTCCATCAATCCGGCTTCACGGGTCGTCCCTTGCTGCCCGAAATCACCGGCAGCGGCGCGGCCTTGGCCGACTTGGACGGCGATGGCGACCTCGATGCCTACATCATCCAGTCGGGCAGCCTGTATCCGCAGCGGCCCGGTGCGACGCTTCCCGGCAACGAGCTGTATCTGAACCGCGGCGATGGCGTCTTCGACAAGGTGGCGGACGGAGGCGGTGCCGCAGACGCCGGCTATGGCATGGGCGTGGCCGCCGGCGACTACGACAACGACGGCGACGTGGATCTATATGTCACCAACGTCGGAGCCAATGTCCTGCTCCGCAACGACGGCACGGGCCGCTTCGAAGATGTCACCGATGCGGCCGGCGTGGGCGATCCGGGCTGGAGCACCGGCGCCGGATTTCTCGACCTGGACGCCGATGGCGACCTCGATCTCTATGTCGTCAACTACATCAACTGGAGCATCGAGAGCGAAATCCGCTGCTATGTCGGCAACCTGCTCACCTACTGTCCGCCGGCGAACTACAACGCCCCGGCGTCGGACACCCTCTATCGCAACGACGGCGATGGCACGTTCACCGATGTGAGCGTCGAGTCCAGAATCGGCAGCGGCTTCGGCAACGGCTTTGGCCTCGTCGGTGCGGACTTCACCGGCGACGGCGCAACTGACCTTTTCGTTGCCAATGACATGATGCTCGACCAGTTCTGGGTGAACGGGGGCGACCTTCGCTTCACCGATCAGGCCACCCTTTGGGGCAGCGCCGTGGACGAGCACGGTGTCGCCAAGGCGGGCATGGGGGTCTCCGCCGCCGACATCGACAACGACGGCGACGTGGACATGATGGTGGTCAATCTCGAGGGCCAGACCGACTCGTTCTTTCGCAACGAGGGTGGCTACTTTCGCGATGTCACCGCCGAGTTGGGCCTCGGCATCACCGGTCGCTTCACCCGCTTCGGGGTGACGCTCGCGGACTTCGACAACGATGGCCGGCTCGACCTCTTTGAGGCCAACGGCAAGGTCAGCGCGCCGTCGGCATCCGTGACCCACGACGAGCAATCCGAGGGTTCGATCTTTGACGAACCGAACGTGCTGCTCAGAGGCATGCCCGGCGGTCGATTCGAAGAGCTTGCCCCCAGGGGCGGCGTGCCGGAGCCGCTCGAGCACACGAGCCGCGGCCTCGCCGTGGGCGACGTGAACGACGACGGCGGCCTGGATCTCCTCATCGTCAACCGCGATGCGGCGCCGTACCTGCTGATGAACCGCGTCCCCGAACGCGGCAACTGGATTCGCTTCCGCCCCATCCTCGGCAACCCGCCAAGAGACGCCTACGGCGCCACCGTCTCCGCCGTCGTCGATGGCCAGCGAATCTGGCGCAACGTCCAGCCCGACGGCAGCTATCTCGCCTACAGCGATCCCCGCCCCCACTTCGGCCTCGGCGACGAAACGGAGGTGGAAGACGTAACCGTCCGCTGGCCCGGCGAAACGGAGGTGGAACACTTCGGCGACTTCGGTGCCGGCCAGACGGTGGTGCTCAGGCGGGGAACGGGCGAAGCACGCTGACCCGATAGTGCTCCTTGCAGAGGTCAAGGTAATCGTCGACGGCTTCGCGGGAACGCCTGCCTGAGTGATTAGGTGTGGCTTGTGGAGGGTGACTGGCTCGGCGTGCGGGTGAACGAAGCGCGCCTCGAACCGCCTGACTTGCCGGGCTTCGCCTCGGTCTAGCCCAAATGGCCCAGGAGCCTTCAGCCGGGGAAGCATCCCCGACCGCTGACGCGTAAGGAAGTACCGGCATTCCCCCATCGTTGGGGGCGTACTTCCATGCAAGTCGAATCAATTCGGGCCAAGTGAAATCGCGAGGGCGGCTTTGGAATCGTTGAATCAGCGTATCCGATCGCGCCGCTTGAATGGCCTCTGTACTAAATGCCATGTCGGATCGGGACTTCACCGGCGTCACGCGATGCATTGCGACTGCATTTGGCTGCATCGAGCCGGCCGCGATTTCGTGTCGGTAGTGTCTCACTTTGAATTTGCCTGGCAGCCTGTCGGACTTCGGACGGCGCAAGCTGGCCGAATGCCGACAGGGTGACAGGGCGGCTTGGGCTGGGGCAGGAAGCGTTGCCGAAAGGCAACGGTTCTTGTGGCGCTGACGTGGCGCATGGCCGTTCGCAACTGGCGACTGCGTCGATTTGCCTGCCGGGACCACTCTCCATAAGGGGATAGGGAGGGAGGGCGTCCCGCCCTCCATGCGCGCCGTCAGGCGCGTCCTCCCTGCACATGCCGCGAGTGCCCTGCGCGCCTTGGCGGCGCGGCGCGCCTTGCGGCGCGATGGAGGGCGGGACGCCCTCCCCCCCAGGGGACGGTGCCGGACACTGCACAAGCCAAAGTGAGACACTACCTTCGTGTCGCGGTGGCGGCCTCGCCGGTGGAGCTGGTGCATACTGCCGAGCCCAGCCATCTGCTTCTGGGAGGAGAGCCGTGGCCGAACAGCCTGTGGATGTGCTCATCATCGGCGCCGGTGCGTCTGGGGCGGCGGTGGCGTGGAGCCTGGCCGATACGCGGATGCGCATCGTTTGCCTGGAGCAGGGGGATTGGATGAGCCCTGCCGACTATCCGAGCTCGGGGCGCGATTGGGAGTCGCGGGCCTTTGGCGACATGGCCATCAGCCCGAACCGTCGCGGGCGGGTGACGGACTATCCGGTGAACGACTCGAACTCGCCCATCGCGGTTGCCAATTTCAATGCCGTGGGCGGCAGCACGATTCTCTATGCCGGGCATTTCCCGCGCTTTCATCCCTCGGACTTCCGCGTGCGTTCGCTCGACGGCGTGGGTGACGACTGGCCGGTGGACTATGAAACGCTGGAGCCCTTCTACGCCGAGAACGACCGCATGACGGGCGTGTCGGGGCTCTCCGGCGATCCGGCCTACCCCGCCAAGCAGTCCGTGCTGCCGCCGGTGCCGCTCGGCAAGTCGGGCGACAGGCTGGCGCGGGGATTCAACGACCTCGGCTGGCACTGGTGGCCGTCCGACACCGCCGTCGCCACCGCGCCCCACGACGGCCGCGATCAGTGCATCAATCTCGGTGCCTGCACCAGCGGCTGCGCCCAAGGCGCCAAGGCGAGCACCGACATCACCTACTGGCCCCACGCCATGCGCGCCGGAGTCGAGGTGTACACGCGCTGCCGGGTGCGGGAGATTGCCGTCAACGACGACGGCAGGGCTTCGGGCGTGTGGTACTACGACGGCGACGGCGAGGAACGGTTTCAGGCCGCCGAAGTGGTGGTGCTGGCCTGCAACGGCGTTGGCACGCCGCGGATTCTGCTGAACTCGGTGTCCGAGCGGTTCCCGGCTGGCCTTGCCAACACGAGCGGCCTGGTTGGCAAGAACCTGATGTTCCATCCGTATGCATCGATTCAGGGCATCTTCGACGAGGAACTCGACGGCTTTCGCGGGCCGGGCGTTTGCATCTGGAGCCAGGAGTTCTACGAGACGGACGAATCGCGCGGCTTCGTGCGCGGCTTCACCTACGAAATCAACCGGGGCCGCGGCCCGGTGGCGACGGCGATGACCGGCATGATGTCCGGCCGCATCCCGTGGGGGGCAGGCCACCACCGCGCCTATCGCGACCTGTTCTGTCGCATAACCGGCATGGTGGCGATCTGCGAAGACCTGCCGGAGGAGCACAACCGGGTGACGCTGGACCCGGAGCTCGCCGACATCCACGGCATCCCGGCGCCGAAGATCGACTACACGCTGAGCGAGAACAGCCGCCGGATGCTGGATTTCGCCGTGGAACGGGCATCGGACGTGCTGCGCACCGCCGGCGCCACCGACATCATCTCCGAGGCGCCCATCGCGGTGGGCGGCTGGCACCTGATGGGCACGGCGCGCATGGGCAAGGATCCGGCGAGGTCGGTGGTCAACGAGTGGGGCCGCTGCCACGACGTGAAGAATCTCTTCATCGTCGATGGCAGCATTTTCGTCACCTCCGCCGGCGTGAACCCCACCCGCACCATCCAGGCGCTCGCGCTCTACATCGCCGACCAGATCAAGAGGCGCCTCGCCAACCTCTTCGACTGACAGGGCGGCTCGTCCGCCAGAAGACGATCAAGGGAGAAGCATGCCATGAGCCAGGACAGCATGATCGCCACCGACAACCCCCTCGACGCGGATCAGGAGAGCGCCCTCGCGGCCATCGTCGGCGCCATGATTCCGGCCAGCGAGGAGTACGCGGTGCCGGGCGCCGACGACCCCGCCATCCTCGCGGACATCCTCACGCTGGTGAAACGGCACCCGGAACCGGTGGTGGAGGCCATCGCAGCGCTCGAAGCCATGGCCGAGTCCCGCCACGGCGCCCGCTTCGGCGCCCTGGACGACGACGCCAAGGCGGCCGCCATCGCCACCTTCAGCCAGTCCGGCGCCCCGCACCTGCGCGCCATCGTCAGCATGACCGCCCAGTGCTACTACCGCGACGACCGGGTGATGGCCTCCTTGGGCATGGAACCCCGCCCACCGTTCCCCAAGGGCTTCGAGGTGGAGCAGGGCGACCTGTCTCTGCTGGACCCGGTGCGCGCAAGAGGGAGAATCTGGCGCGAGGCTTGATTTGGGTGCGCGGTGACGCGTTACCGTCGAGGGGCTGTTCGATCCTCTCTCGGTTTCCATTCAGACTCTTGGCGCCTTGTGGCGCGAGGGCGGGACGCCCTCGCGCCAGAGACTGCCTCAGCCGCGCATGGGGTTGATGGGCGCCCAGCTTTCCTTGGTGGCGAGGATGGCTTCGCCAACGTCCTCGACGTCCCAGGGTCCTTCGGCCTCGTCTTTCGCGGCTACGGGTTGCACCTGCCAGGAAAGCAGGGAGACGCTGTTGCCGGTGACGAGCCAGGTTCTGCCGGTGACTTCCTTGGCTTCGTCGGTACACAGCCACACCACGGCGGGGGAAACCTTCTCCGGGGGGACTGCGGCCTTGGCCTGTTCCGGGAGGATGTCGTCCGTGAGTCGCGACAGCGCCGTGGGGGCGAGGATGTTGACGGTGATGCCGTAGCGGGCGCCTTCAAGGCAGAGGCAGCGTGCGAAGCCGGCGATGCCGGCCTTGGCGGCGCCGTAGTTGGTCTGGCCGAAGTTGCCGAGCAGGCCCGAGGTGGAGCTGGTGACGACGATGCGGCCGCCGTGCCCCTGTTCGAGCATCTGGTCGTAGGCCGCCTTGGCGGTGAGATAGGTGCCGCGCAGGTGGACGTCGTTGACCACGTCCCACATGTCGTCGGTCATGTTCTTGAACGACTTGTCGCGCAGGATGCCGGCGTTGCAGATGCAGATGTCGAGCTTGCCGAAGTTGTCCACGGCGGCCTTCACCATGCCCAAGGCGTGCTCCCTGTTGGAGACGGAGCCATAGTCCGCCACGGCTTGGCCGCCGGCGTCGCGGATCTCCTGCGCCACCTGGTCCGCCATCGCCGAGCCGGAACCTGTGCCGTCACGTGCGCCGCCGAGGTCGTTCACCACCACCGCAGCGCCTTCCTGCGCCAGCAACAGGGCGTGCGTGCGTCCCAAGCCTCCGCCGGCGCCGGTGACCAGCGCGACCTTGCCGTCCAACATTCCCATGAAGTCCTCCGATACAATGGATTTCGCGCCGCGTCGGGCGCGGAGGATGCGAATCATATAGCGGACGGATGCCGAATGGCCGGTGCTTGTTCGCACTTGCGGAGGGCCAACGTGGGCGACATCTTCGACATGACCGGCAAGGTGGCGCTCGTTACCGGCGGCAGCCGGGGCTTGGGGCGGGCGATGGCGCTGGCGTTCGCCGACCGCGGCGCCGACGTGGTGGTCACCAGCCGCAAGATCGAGAACTGCGAAGTGGTGGCAGAAGAGGTGCGCGCCAGGGGCCGGCAGGCGTTGGCGCACGCTTGCCACGTGGGCCATTGGGACGAACTCGGTGAACTCGCCGAGGCTGCCCATAGCCGCTTCGGCAAGGTGGACGTGCTTGTGAACAACGCCGGCATGTCGCCGCTCTATCCGAAGCTCTCTGCCGTCACCGAAGATCTGTTCGACAAGGTGGTGGGCGTCAACCTGAAGGGCCCCTACCGGCTTTCTGCCATCGTCGGCGAGCGCATGGCGGAAAGCGATGGCGGCGCCATCATCAACGTCAGCAGCACGGCGGCGGTTCACGCGACGCCAGACTCCGAGCCCTATGGCGCTGCCAAGGCCGGCATCAACTCCCTCACCATATCCCTGGCGCGGGCCTTCGGGCCCAAGGTGCGGGTGAACTGCATTCAGGCCGGCCCGTTCCTCACTGACATCTCCAAGGCGTGGGACATGCCCTCCTTTGAACGCAACGCCAGGGCCAACATCGCCTTGCAGCGGGGCGGCGAACCGGAGGAGGTGGTGGGCGCGGCGCTATACCTCGCAAGCGATGCCGGCAGCTTCACCACGGGTGCCATCATCCGCGTAGACGGGGGCTCGTTCTGACTGGGGCCTTGGAGGAGGGCATCTTGCCTTCCCTACGCGTGCAAGGCGCGCCTGGCGGCCCGACGTGGAGAGCGAGACGCCCTCCCTCCGGAGGGGCAGCGGATCTGGTCAGAGACTCGCCAGTGCATCGACCACGTTGGGAGACAAGTCCTTGCCCGTGAGGCGTTCGTAGGTTTCGAGCCAGCCGGGGTTGGCGAGGTTGATTTCGAGCACGCAGGGCCAGGCCATGTCGATGGCGGCGAAGCCCACGCCTTGATGGAGGAGGCGGCGAGCGAGGTCTTCGGCGAGGTCGCGCTCGTCGGCTGCGAGAGTCGCCTGGCAGGGGGCCGCGCCAGCGTCGAGGTTGCCGCGGTGGTCGCCGTGGGCCTTGCCGTAGGCGCCGATGACTGTGCCGCCGGCCACGAGAACGCGCTTCTCCCCGCGTTCCATTGGAATCCGTCGCTGCAGCAGTGCGTAGCGACCGTCCCGCGTCAGGTGGCCAAGGATGGCGTCGAGGTTGGCATCGCCTGCCTGCAGCAGGAACACGTCCCGGCCAAAGCTCCCCGCCGGAGGCTTGCCGATCCACTCGCCTCCGGCCTTCACCAGGCTGGCCAGGGCGAGCGGATCGTTGGAGAGATGGGACTCCGGCTGTGGGATGTCTGGGTGGTCGAGATAGAGCGACACCTTGCCGTGCTGGCGGGTCAAGGCTGTCGGGGTGTTGACGAACCTGCCCTCGGGCAGGGCGCGCAGCATCTGCATCCGATCCAGAAACGTGGCTGCGGCGCCAAAGCCGAGGATGAAGTAACGATCCCGGCCTTCGAGCGCCACTCGTGCCCCTTCCCTGGAATCGATGCCGGAGAGGCGGCGTCCGTCGAGGGCCAGCGACTCGTGCTCGACGCAGAGGGTCTTCCAGCCGGCGGCGGCGAACGCGCGTGGCAGGCGCGCGCGGTTGTCGTTGGCGGAGCGACCGCTCCACTGTGCGAAGAAAGCGATTCGCGCCATGGGTCCGTCGCGGCTGGGGAGATCGCAAGCATACAGCGGCTTGGAATGAGATCCGGAGAAGGCGAGGCGCCACGGTGTATGATCGAAATCATGCGTGACTACAGCTTGCAGCCTGCCGAGGTTCCGGCCTTCGTGCCGGAGGTGCTCGATGGCGCCCGGCGGGAGGGGCTCAAGCAGCGGGTTCGGGAACTCCTGCGCGACCGGGGGGCAGCGCTGGTGGCGCACTACTACGTCGATGGCGACGTGCAGGATGTTGCCGAGGAGACCGGCGGCTGCGTTGCCGACTCGCTGGAGATGGCACGATTCGGGCGGGACCACGCCGCCGACACGCTCATCGTTGCCGGGGTGCGGTTCATGGGCGAGACGGCGAAGATCCTCTCGCCGGAGAAGCGGGTGTTCATGCCGACTCTGAAGGCCGAATGCTCGCTCGACATCGGCTGCCCGCCGGACGAGTTCCGCGCCTTCTGCGAGGACCATCCCGATCGCACCGTGGTGGTCTATGCCAACACCTCCGTGGCGGTGAAGGCGATGGCGGACTGGGTGGTCACCTCGAGTGTGGGCCTCAAGATCGTCGAGCACCTCGCCGCCCGCGGCGAGAAGATTCTGTGGGCACCGGACAAGCATCTCGGCGCCTACATCGCCGCCAGGACCGGGGCGGACATGCTGCTGTGGAGCGGCGCCTGCGTCGTGCATGAGGAGTTCAAGTTCCAGGCGCTGCTGGACATGAAGGCGGTGTATCCCGGGGCTGGCGTTCTGGTGCATCCGGAATCGCCGGCGGCGGTGATCGACATCGCCGACTGTGTGGGTTCCACCAGTCAGATCATCAAGGCTTCGCAAGAGCTGCCACACGAGACGTTCATCGTCGCCACCGACCGCGGCATCTTCCACAAGCTGCGCAAGACCTCGCCGCACAAGCGTTTCATCGAGGCGCCCACCGCCGGCGACGGCGCCACCTGTCGCAGTTGCGCCCATTGCCCGTGGATGGCCATGAACGAGCTGCAGGCCCTTGCGGACACGCTCGAAGGGCTCGATGAGTCGCCGAACGAGATCCTGGTGGATGCCGAGACGGCGAGCCGAGCGCTGCGACCGCTCAAGCGGATGCTGGGCTTTGGCGCGTGATGGCGGGCGGCGGGCGACTGCCGCGACCGTGTTCGTTCCGTGGGCGGCGAATCCTGTAGGGAGCCCCGGATCGAGTCCGTGAAGTCCGCAGAGGCACTCGAGGCATGACCCCCGGCCTTGCGTTGGTGGATGGCGCCAGCGGTTTCATCGGCACCCATCTGACGGCGCATCTTCAAGCGGTCGGTTGGGAGGTGGAGGAGGCTCGCGTTCGAGTTGAGCAGCCGGTTGCCGTGCCGCCCGGAGCGACGGTGTTCCATCTGGCGGGCCTCGCGCACGATGGCGGGGCGGACTTGCAGGCTCTCTTGCGTGCCAATCGCGACTTGACCGCGGCGGTGTATGAGGCCGCTGCGGCGAGCGGGGCCCGTGCCTTCATCCATGTCAGCAGCGCGGCGGTGTTGGGAGGAGGGCGGGACGTTCCGGCGGATGAGAGCGCGCCGCTGCATCCTGTGGGCGCCTATGCCGCAAGCAAGGCGGAGGCGGAAGGCGCATTGCGGCAGGCGGATGGCGCCGTCCCCATCGCCATCGTGCGGCCACCGCTCGTGCATGGCCCCGGCGTCAAGGCCAACTTCCTGCGGTTGCTTCAGTGGCTGGCGGGGCGGCGCCCTGTGCCGGGAATCGCCGGGGCCGGTTTGCGCAGCTTTGTTTCGGTGGCGAACCTGGCGCATGCCCTGGACACGATCGGCCGCGCAATGCCGACGCAGGAACGGTGCAGAATCTGGCATGTGAGGGATGGGGAGGATGTCGCCTTCGACGAGCTTTGTCGCCGTCTCGGAGAGGCGCTTGATGCGCCGGCACGCATCTGGCCGGTGCCGGAGTGGGCCGCAAGGCTGGGTCTCGCGCTCCTGCACAAGGGTCGTGGTTCGAGCCCGATTGATGAGTTGCGCCTCGATGACACGGCGCTGCGCTCTGAACTGCATTGGAAGCCACCGCAGTCGCTGAACGAGGGGCTGGGGGATGTGGCGTGCTGGTATCTCTCGACGAAGGGGGGCTAGGAGGTAAGCGCCGTAGAAAACTGTCGAGTTGGAGAACGGTCGCGTACTTCCCTTCGCGGTTTTCGCGCCAGCGAAAACTGCCTTAAGCGCCGCGAAGCGACGCTAGTGGGCGCCGAGGTGCCGCAGCTCCTCCGGAGGGAGGGCATCCTGCCCTCCACCGTGCCTGAGGGGCGCACGTTTTGGTAGTGCCTTGGCGAACGCTGGATTCCGCGCGGCCAGCGTGAGCTGGTGGACCCACGCCATCGGCGGCCTCCACCGCAACGACTTCGTCGTGGCCGACCGCACCACGGCGTTGTCCCTTGCGCCACGTTGACGGGCCGTCGCCGGCGTTCGGCCAGATGGACGAACCGTCCGGCAACCGCCTGCGCGTCCCGGCCGGCCGGGGCGTGTCCGGTGCATGCAGCCGGCCTCGTTCCGAGGCCGGCGGCCGCCGGCTCACCACCGCGCCGAGACCTCGATGCGGACGCCGTGCTCCGCCCCCGCCGCGCCGCCCTCCCGGCGTGCGGCCTCCACGCCGAGGGTCGGGCCGGGCGCGGCGGCGGCCTCGGGCGCCAGCCGCCAGCCGACGCTGAGGTCGCGGCCGAAGGCCGAGCCGCCAAGGCCGACATGCGGCGTGCCGACGAAGCGCCCGCCGAAGGCGGCCACGCCCCAGCCCGCCTCCATCGTCCAGCGCCCCGCGTCGGCGTCTCGGCCGCCCTCGAGCCGCCGCCCCAGCGGGTCGCCCGCGAACAGCGCGTCGAGCCCGCCGGCGGCCTGGCCGCCCCGGTGCTGGCGCAGCGACAGCGACAGGCCCCGCGCCGACGCCGGCGTCGGGTCGTAGGCGAGCGACGCCGATAGGCCCCGCTCCGCCGCGGCGCCGTCCTCGTGCGACACCAGCGTCCGCCCCGACAGGTCGAGGGCGATCCCCAGCGACGGTTGGCGCCAGGCCAGGCCGCCGCCGAGCTCGACGCCGAAACCGGTCTCGGCGTCGCCGCCGTCGCGCCGCGCGCCCGCCTCCAGGCTCGGCGTCAGGCGCCCGCCGCCGGGAACCGGCAGCTCCCAGCGACCCTCCAGGCCCAGCCGCAGGCGGCTCGCGCCCGAGTCCGACGCCGCCAGCCCCCGCGCCGCCGCCGACGCCGCGCGCGTCCACAGCGCGTCCGAGACCACTGCCAGCGCCGGCCCCGCGCCGCCGCCGAGCAGGTCCCCGCGCAGGCCCGCCGCCGCCATGCGCCACGACGTGGCGGCCGCGTGGATGCCGCCCGCCGCGGTCGCCAGCGACACCTCGCCGGCGCCGGCGCCGGCCGCGCCCCACAGCCGCAGCCGCCCCGACGCCCGCAGCGAGGCGTAGGGGATCGCCGCCGTCAGCGACGACGACACCGCGCCGCCGGCCGCGGCCATGCAGGCGCCGCGCTCGGCGTCGCCCCCGGCGCAGTCCCCGGCCGCCGCCGCCCCGGCGGCGCGGTACGCGCCCTCGCCCCGGCTCCGCGCCAGCGCCACCCCGGCCAGCCAGCGGCCCCGGGCGTAGTCCGCCCCCAGCAGCGTCGTCGCCGTCTCGCCGTCCAGCGCCAGCGCGCCCTCGCGGCCGTCGAAGCGCGACCGCGACGCCCGCCCCCACAGACCCAGCGTGCCGCCGCCGGCGTCCTCCGCGCCGCCCCACGAAAGGCGGCTGCCCGAAAGCGGCCCGAGCCCCGAACCCGACGGGAAGGACGCCCCGCCGCCGAGCCCAGCCGCGCCGCCGCCCGCCGCCGGTGCGGCCGCGCCGCCGCCGTACTCCCCCGGCGCGGCGCCGGGGGCCGGACGCGCAGCCCCGCCTGGAACGCCGAAGCCGAGCGGCACGCCCGCGACCGTGCCCCGCAGCCCGTGCACGCCGCGCGGCGCGTCCAGGCGGTCCGAGACGCCCTCCAGCGCCTGCTCCGCAACCCCGCGCCGAACCGCGCCAGCCACGCCGCCGGCAGCGGGTCGTCGTTCGCGATCGACCCCACCGCAACGCCGTCGCCGACCGTCGCTCCGCGCGCATCCGACAGCGCCAGCTCGAACGTCTCGGAACCCTCGTCGTGGTCGTCGTCGAACACCACCACGCCCACGCGCCGCTCCGTCTCGCCGGCGCGGAAGCGCAGCTCCGCGTCCACCGGCCAGTAGTCCTTGCCCGCCGTCGCCGAGGCCGGGGTCGAGTCCCGCGTCGCCGCCCGCACCGTCACCGTGTCCGCCGCCGGCGCCGACAGGCGCACCGCGAACGTCATGAACGCGCCGCCGCTCTCCTCCACCTCGACGTCGGCCACCGATAGCGCCGGCAGGCGCGGCTCGTCGTCGTCCGTCACGGACACGGCGGCGGTCGCCGGGTCGCCCACCGCGTAGCCGTCGCCGGCGTCCACCGTCACGCTCACCGAGCCGTCCGCCTCGTCGTCGCCGTCGTTCGCGGTTGCCAGCGTCAGCGTGGCGCTGCCCGCCGTCGGAACCGTCACGGTGCGGCTGCCGGCGGCGACGCCGAAGTCGCCCTCGGTCGCCACCGTCACCGTCACCGCGAGGTCCGCCGCCGGCGCCGGGCTCGCCGTCAGCGTGAACGCGGCGGCGCCGCCCTCCGCCACCGCGTCGCCGGCCGAGATCGTGACCGCGGGCGTCGGCTCGTCGTCGTCCGTCACGGACACGGCGGCGGTCGCCGGGTCGCCCGCCGCGTAGCCGTCGCCGGCGTCCACCGTCACGCTCACCGAGCCGTCCGCCTCGTCGTCGCCGTCGTTCGCGGTTGCCAGCGTCAGCGTGGCGCCGCCCGTCGTCGGAACCGTCACGGTGCGGCTGTCGGCGGCGACGCCGAAGTCGCCCTCGGTTGCCACCGTCACCGTCACCGCCGGCAGGGTCACGACCTGCTGCTGCGGCGGTTCTGGCGCCGCCTCCAGCGCCTCCAGCGCGGCCACCACCGGGACCCACCGCTGCCAGCCCCGGTCGGCATGGGTCTGCGCCTCCGCCGCCGTCATCGGCGTGTGGCCGTTGTCGTCGCCGAACGCGGCCAGCACCCGCATCCAGCGGTACACGTGCGCCTGGCCTTGATGCGTCTCCGCCGCATAGCCCCGAACCCGCGCCACCAGCGCGGGGTCCACGCCCGGGGTCGCGGGATCGCCCACGACCGAATCCGGCACGCCCTGCGGCACGACCCCGTCGTCGTCCAGCAGCGCCACCGTCACCGAGGACGGATCGCCCACCGTGTAGCCGTCGCCCGCCTCGATCCGGCCCACAACCGTGCCGTCCGCCAGGTCGTCGTCGTCCGACCATGTCTCCACCGTCCAGGTCGCCGAGGTGACGCCCGCCCAGATCGTCACCCTCCCGAAATGCCCGCTGCCGACGAGGTCGTCCCCCGAACCCATCTCCTCGTCCGCCGACACGGTCACTTCCAGGTCGCCCGCGGGCGCCGGGTCCGCCGTCACCGTGAAGGTTACGTCGCCGCCCTCCGTCACCGACGTCCGGTCCGCCGAGATCGTCACCGTCGACAGCTGGCCGTCCGGCGGCACGGGCGACATCAGCGCCGTGTCGTCGTCCCGCACCGTCACCCGGGCCTGGGTCGGACCGTGCAGCCGGTAAAACACTGTCCCGACGCTCCACCCGTATCCGGGGACCAGAATCCGCGCACTCACCGTGCCGTTCGGCTCGTCCTTGGTGTCGTCCACCGTCGGAAGGGTGAACGTCGCCGCGGCATTGCCCGGCTCTATCCACACCGACGTGAAGCCCTCGTTCCGGGGCCACAGGAAGTCCGAAATCGGCGACTCCGTCGCATCCAGCGTCGCCAGCCGCCTCAAGCGCGGCGGCATGCGCTGGACCGTCGCCGGTGCCGACGCAATCCTCGCGTTGCGTTCCTGCATCGTCAGCAACCGGTTCGACGACTTCTGGCAGCGCCGCGCCGCCACAAAATGACCCTTCATCTCACAATCGAGACGTACACCCGGTTTGGCTGCAGCAATTCTCATTTTGGCCTTGTCGGGTGACAGTTGAGGGTTTCATTGGTTTTTTGCGGTTGGGTTGATCGGGTTGCGGAGGCGAGGCGTGGAGGTCAGGGAGGCTGTGCCGCAGGTGCGCCGGTGGCGAGCAGGGTCATGAGCGCGGTCCACGAGGGGAACGCCTGGCATTCGGTGACGGTGCACAGGTGCTCGAACAGGCGGAAGCGGGCGCCGAGCCGCTGCCGGGCCTGCCGCCAGAGGGTTTCGGCGAGTTTGCAGGCGGTGCGCAGTGCGAAGGCGATCAGGTTGAGGACGACGGGCACGGCGGCGAGGATGTCCCTGCCGTGGCCGAAGCTGCGTTCGAGGTGGCAGCCGTGCTGCCTGGGACGTTGAAGGTCTCGTTCTCGATCTTCCAGCGGGCGCGGGCGCAGTCGGCGAGTTCGGCGACGTTGTCGCGGTCGACGTGGAGGCTGGCGACGAAGGCGCCGCGGCAGGTGCCCCAGTGGGGGGTCACCCGGCCCACACACATGCAGCCTGGAGGATCGCGGCCGCGGCTCCCTCACCCGGTCAGCCCGGCGCCAGCTCGAATATCTTGCCCGGATTGAGGATGCCCTTCGGGTCGAGCGCCCGCTTCAGCGTGCGCATGAGGGCCACTTCCTCGCTGGTCCGCGAGAGATGCAGGTACGGCTTCTTCTCGAGCCCCACGCCGTGTTCGGCGGAGACGGAGCCGCCGATGGCGTGCAGCGGTTCGTACACGGCATGCTCGACGCCTTCGCGCGCGGCTTCCTCGCTGTCCCCGGCGCTGATGGCGAAGTGGATATTGCCGTCGCCGATGTGGCCAAAGGTGAAGTTGGTGTAGTCGCCGAAGGTGGTTTCGAGGCGGCGGTTCACCTCCTCCACATAGCCCTCCATCTTCGACAGTCTCATGCTCACGTCGAAGATGAAGCACGGGTCGTAGCGAATGGTCTGTTCCACGTCGTCGCGGAGGGCCCACATCTCCTGCCGCTGCGCCTCGTTGGTGGCGACTGCGGCGTCGGCCACCAAGCCCTCTTCGTAAGCCTCGGTCAGAGCGCTCTCGAGGCGCTGGTGGTCGGCCTCTGGATCGCCCCCCATGGTCTCGATGAGGGCGTAGTAGGGGTAGTCCTGAGGCACCGGCGGCTTCTGCTTGGCCGGTGGCGTGGTGACGAGGCGGTAGAACTCGTTCCAGAGCACCTCGTAGGCAGAAAGCGCACCGCCGAGCTTGGCGTCCATGGCCTTGAGCAGTTGCCCTACCTTATCGAAGCCGTCGAGGGCGGCGAGCACGGTGGCTTGGCTCCGAGGCTTCTCGCGCAGGCGCAGCACGGCGCGGGTGACGACGCCGAGGGAGCCTTCGCTGCCGATGAAGATCTGTTTCACATCGTAGCCGGCGTTGTTCTTGATCATGCGGTTCATGGACGAGACCACGGTGCCGTCGGCAAGCACCGCCTCGACGCCGAGCACCATGTCGCGGGTCATGCCATAGCGGATGACGCGATTGCCGCCGGCGTTGGTGGACACGTTGCCGCCGATGGTGCAGCTGCCGCGCCCGCCGATGTCGAGGGGATACATGAGGCCCACATCGTCGGCGCGCTCCTGAATCGCTTGCAGCACGACCCCCGCCTGGACCGTCATGGTGCGATCGACGACGTTCACGTCCTCGATTTGGTTCATCCGCTCGAGTGACAAGGCAATGTCGTCCGGGGAGCTGATCGCGCCCTCGACGAGGCCGGTGAGGCCGCCGTGGGTGACGACGCTCTGGCCGAGTTCGTTGCATCGCTTGAGGATGCGGCTCACTTGCTCGGTATCCCGCGGGCGCACGATGGCCTGCGCCTGGATGCCGTCGCTGCGCCAGATTCCGCTGGCGCGAGACGACACCTCGTTGCCGGTGAGCAGGCCGCCGGGGCCGGCAATCTCCGCCAATTCGTTCAGCAAATCGCTCATGTTCGCTTCTCCTCCCGCTCGTCCTCGATCGCCGGGCCGGCACGTATCGCGTGACTCACGCGCTCTCGAGGAAAGCTGGTAGCATCGCCAACCCCGCTCTGCGGCGCAACTCCCTTCGAAAGGCGTTGCAGGCGAATGCTACAAGCTGGCAAGGCGCGACGTTGAAGAAGTATCCGCCATCGGCTGAGGAACTGCGCGAGTGGATGGACCGCAAGGGCCTGTCGAACAAGGACGTGGCCAAGGCCCTGCGCCTGTCCGATGGCCGCGTCGTGCGGTTCTGGACCGCCAAGAAAGAGCCGCGCCAAATTCCCTATCCAAGCTGGTACACCCTACGCCACAAATTCGGCAAGTAGCAGAACTGGTCGACAGTGACTTGCATGGAAGCACGCCTCCGGCGACGGGGGAATTGCCGGTACTTCCCTGCGCGTCGGCGGTCGAGGAAGCTTCCCCGGCTGAAGGCTCCTTGCATGGAAGCACGCCTCCGGCGACGGGGGCATGCCCGAACCTCCCTGCGCGTCGGCGGTCGAGGAAGCTTCCCCGGCTGAAGGCTCCTTGCATGGAAGCACGCCTCCGGCGACGGGGGCATGCCCGAACCTCCCTGCGCGTCGGCGGTCGAGGAAGCTTCCCCGGCTGAAGGCTCCTTGCATGGAAGCACGCCTCCGGCGACGGGGGCATGCCCGAACCTCCCCGCGCGTCGGCGGTCGAGGAAGCTTCCCCGGCTGAAGGCTCCTTGCATGGAAGCACGCCTCCGGCGACGGGGGGCAATGCCCGAACTTCCCTGCGCGTCGGCGGTCGAGGAAGCTTCCCCGGCTGAAGGCTCCTTGCATGGAAGCACGCCTCCGGCGACGGGGGGCAATGCCCGAACTTCCCTGCGCGTCGGCGGTCGAGGAAGCTTCCCCGGCTGAAGGCTCCTTGCATGGAAGCACGCCTCCGGCGACGGGGGCATGCCCGAACCTCCCCGCGCGTCGGCGGTCGAGGAAGCTTCCCCGGCTGAAGGCTCCTTGCATGGAAGCACGCCTCCGGCGACGGGGACATGCCCGAACCTCCCCGCGCGTCGGCGGTCGAGGAAGCTTCCCCGGCTGAAGGCTCCTTGCAGGGAAGCACGCCTCCGGCGACGGGGGGCAATGCCCGAACTTCCCTGCGCGTCAGCGGTCGAGGAAGCTTCCCCGGCTGAAGGCTCCAAGGGACAACGCCCGATCATGCAGGCGCGTGCGCTATGCTCGCCTGCGGCGACCCGGAGATCCCCAAGTCAGGCCATGAACCTCCCCGCGTGATCAGTTTCGGCTACCTGGATCCCACCCGCGAAGCGGTCATGCGGGACGCGCCCGCCACCGCGCCGCTCCTCGACCTGGCCGTTCGCGCCGAGCGTGCGGGCTACGACAGCGTCTGGGTGGGCGACTCCCTGCTCGCTCGGCCCCGGCACGACCCGCTGACCCTGCTCGCCGCCATCGCCGCGCGAACGGAACGGGTCACGCTGGGCACGGCCGTACTGCTGCCGGCGTACCGCAATCCCGTGCTGCTCGCGCAGCAACTGGCCACGCTCGATCAGGTGAGTGCCGGCAGGCTCGTTGTCGGCGTCGGCATCGCTGCCGACCGGCCCAACATACGCGCCGAGTTCGAAGCGGCCGGAACGCCGTTCGAGCGCCGTGTGGGCCGACTGACGGAAGGCTTGCGACTCATGCGCGCCCTGTGGAGCGGCGAGTCCGTGAACTGGGACGGGCGCTGGATGTTGCGGGATGCGGCGCTCGGCCCGACACCTCATCGCCCCGGCGGACCGCCGATCTGGGGCGCTGGATCGCATCCCAACGCGTTGGCACGCGCTGGCAGGTCCCTCGAGGGCTGGTTGCCAATCTGGCCGGACGACCCTGACGAGTGGCGGTGGCTGTACGACACCGTCTGCGACCATGCGCGTGCCGCCGGCCGAGCCACGCCGACAGGCGCACACTACCTTACCTGCTACATTGACGATGATCCGGCGAAGGCACTGCGGCATGTGGACGACTATCTTGCGCGCTACTACGACGTCCCCGGCGCCGTGATGCGCCGGACGCAAGCCTGCTTTGGCGGCGATGCCGAACAGACCGCCGACTGGATTCAGGGGTTCGTGGATGCCGGCGTGGGGCACATCGTGCTGCGCTTCGCCGGCGACCACGTTCGCCATCTCGACACCTTCGCCGAGATGCGCGCGCGCCGGGGCTGGTGAAGCAGAATGGACGCCCGAGGTCGCGCAACCCGTTGGATGCGGCGAGGTCGAGACCCCAACAACGATCGCCGGCGCGATCCCGCCGTGGTCGAGAGCCGGCGAGCCACGCAGCGTAGGGGCGACCATGCGTTGCCCGTGTCCGAGTCTTGCTCCAACGCCAATAGAGCGGCGCATCCGAAGCGCCCGTCACCCGTTGGGGTAGAGCTTCAGTCCATCAGGGGCCGTCATCAGCGGTCGCCCAAGGATCATGTCTGCCGCGCGCTCGGCGACCATGACAGTGGGTGCGTTGAGGTTGCCGTTGGGGATGGACGGGAAGATGGAGGAATCAACCACGCGAACCCCATCAAGGCCGCGCACGCGACACTCCGGGTCAACCACGGCGTCGGCGTCGCTCCCATCCCCCATCCTGCACGTGCATGAGGGGTGATAGGCGCTCTCGGCGCTCTTCCGAACCCAGCGATCGATATCGGCATCGGCAACGATGGCCGTCCCCGGCTGGATCTCGTCGCCCCGATAGCAGGCAAGCGCCGGCTGCGCCAGAATCTCCCGCACGAGGCGGATCGCCGAACGCCAGACGGCGATGTCGCGCGGATCGGAAAGGTAGTTGAAGAGGATTCGCGGCGCAGCCCGCGCATCCGCGGAGACGATGGCCACCTCGCCGCGGCTTCTGGGCTTGTTCGGCCCCACATGCACCTGAAAGCCGTGGCCAGGCAGTGGCTGGCCGCCGTCGTAGCGCACCGCAGCGGGCAGGAAGTGGAGCTGAATGTCCGGCCAGCCCACCGCCGGCGAGGAGCGGATGAATGCGCCAGCCTCGAAATGGTTGGTGCTGCCGAGACCGTCCCTGAACAGAAGCCAGCGCAGCCCGATCGCGGCTTTGCCAAGCGCCTTGAGCTTGCCGTTGAGGGTGATGGGTCGAGTGCAGCGGTGCTGAAGATACACCTCAAGGTGATCCTGAAGGTTGCGTCCAACGCCTGGCAGCTCGTGCCACACCGGCACTCCCGCTTGCGCCAGCACTTCGGCTGGGCCGATGCCCGAGCGCTGCAGGAGCGCCGGCGAGCCGATGGCGCCGGCAGCGACGATCACCTCCCGACCCGCCTGGATCGTGTCGGCCTGCCCGCCGCGACCGAAGGCCACACCGACGGCGGTCTTGCCTTCCAACAGGATCCGCTCGACTGTCGCGCCGGTCATCACGGCGAGATTCGGCCGCTTCCTGGCCGGCGCAAGGTAGGCACGCGCTGTCGATGCGCGAACGCCGCGGTCCACGGTCATCTGATAGGCGCCGAACCCCTCCTGGCGAAAGCCGTTGCAGTCATCCGTGTGCGGGTGGCCAGCCTCCATGCCGGCCTCGACAAAGGCACCGTAGAGCGGGTTGTCTCGACTCCCGGCGCGGGTGGCGAGCGGCCCTTCGCCGCCGCGGAACGCGTCTGCGCCGCCCTGCCACGACTCGGCCCGCCGGAAGTAGGGCAGGCAGTTGCGGTAGCGCCATCCCGCCGCACCCAGCGATTCCCATTCGTCGAAATCGCGACCGTGCCCGCGAACATAGACCATGCCGTTGATGGACGAGGACCCGCCAAGCACCTTCCCCCGCGGGCAGTCGAGCCGCCTGCCGTCCAGCCCCGGCTCCGGTTCTGTTGCATAGCCCCAGTTGCAGCGCTTGAGGTTCATGGCCTGGGAGAACGCGGCCGGCATGCGGATGAAGAGGTTTCGGTCGCTGCCACCCGCCTCAATGAGCAACACCCGGTTCTCCGCAACGGCCGACAGCCGATTCGCCAGCACACACCCCGCCGAACCGGCACCGACGATGATGTAGTCGTGGCTGGGCCTGGGCACGGTCATGGCCTCTGGCTTCGGCGCCGAGGCGAACGCGACGCGTCCAAGGCGGAGGTGGTCGCCTCTAATCGGCAGAACATCCACGCAGCATGACGCGCCAGCAAGTCCGCAACAAGGCCGCTCCAACCGGCGCGGACCGCGTGCCGTCCCTACCCACCGCGGCAAGGCGCCGCCATCGCGGAAGACGCATCCTGTCCCTGCCCGCGCGAGGCGCAACAGATCTGCCAGGCATCGAAGCGTTCAAGCGCGATGGGGTGCAACTGGAAGCCCGGGGCGTTCGCTGACACGCCCACGTTGAGCGAGAGCCTCACGTAGGATCAGTGTCCGAACTCCCGGTCGAAGCGGATCAGCAGCTTCAGCCGGTGTGTGGCGACATCTTTCAACTGCCTTTCAACTGCCGGCCGAACTCTGCCGCCTAGCCGAAGGCGCGAGCGAATGCGAGCCCGAAAGCCAAAGCAGTTTGCGAAGCGAACTGCCGACGCGCCCGTTGGGGCGCGCTAGGAGTCTGCGCCGTAGGACGATCTCGCGCCGAAAATGTGGTGTGATCCCCCATTGCTCGCCCCGAAACGTTCCTGACGAGGGACAGGACCTCCCAGAAGATGGATTTTTCTCGCCGTATTAGGGTGCATGTCCCCGGAAAAGTTTCTACGGCGCAGACTCCTAGCGCCGCTTCGCGGCGCTTTGGCAGTTTTCGCTAGCGCGAAAACTGCGAAGGAAAGTACGCAACCGTTCTCCAACTCGACAGTTTTTCTACGGCGCAGGCTCCTGGCGCCACAAGAACCGTTGCCTTTCGGCAACGCTTCCTGCCCCAGCCCAAGCCGTCCTGTCACCCTGTCGGCATTCGGCCAGCTTGCGCCGTCCGAAGTCCGACAGGCTGCCAGAGCGTATCCTCGGAGGAAGGGCGTCTCGCTCCCCCTCGCGCCGTCAGGCGCGCAGCGGTCGAGGCGGCATGCCTGAATGGAGGGTCAGCGGCGGCTGCTCGGTCTGTCGGAGGGGTGGAGTGCTCTTTTGGGACGCGCCTTGCGGCGCGCAGGAAGGGCAGGATGCCCTCCCTCCCAAGGTTTGGCGCGCTGGCGGCGTATCGGGATGGGAGGGTGGCTTCGCTCCGGGGAGAAGGTAACGCGAATGAGACGCGAATGAGAGGAGTGGATACGGTTGCCATCCTTGGTGCGGTTGCGGCGTTTGTTGTGGCATTTCTGCTTGCCCTGCTGGTGCGGGTGTTTGCTCGTCCGTTGGGGCTCGTGGCAACGCCCAATGCGCGCAGTTCGCATGAAGGGGAGACGCCTACCGGTGGTGGGGTGGGGGTTGTCGTTGCCTTGCTGGGGTGGTTTGCGTTGGCTTCGCGTTTTGGGGAGGGGTTGCCGGCAGCGGCGCTTCTGATTGGCGGGGGCGTGGTGGCCGTCCTTGGGCTGCTTGACGATATTCGCGATCTGCCGCGTAGCCCGCGCCTTGTGTGTCAGGTCGGCGCGGCCGGGCTGTGCGTCTTCTGGCTTGCCGATATGACCACGTGGTTCGAATTGGCTCTAGTGCTGCTGGCGGTCTGGTTCGTGAATCTCTACAACTTCATGGACGGCATCGATGGGCTTGCCGCTTCCCAAGGCGCGGCCTTTGCCGTTGGCGTCCTTGTGGTCGGCGATGCGAATCTGGCGTCTGGCGCCCTGCTCGTGCTCTTGGGCGCCTGCGGCGGCTTCCTGTGCCTGAACTGGGCGCCAGCTCGGGTGTTCATGGGCGACGTGTGCAGCGGATTTCTGGGGCTCCTGGTGTTCGTCCTGGCACTTTGGCTGCACATGACGGGCGAGTTCCACACCGCCGCCAGCGCGGTCGTTCTCGCCGTGTTCTGGTTCGACGCCACTTGGACGCTGTGTGTCAGGATTGCCACAGGGCAGCGATTCATGGAAGCGCACCGATCCCATCTCTACCAGATCATCTCGCGGCGGCTTGGCCACGGCGCCACCACGGGCCTGTTCTGGGCCTATTGGGCGCTTTGGCTGCTGCCGCTCGCCTGGGCTGTTGGCCGGTGGCCGCAACTCGCGCCGGCGTTCGTTGTCCTGGCCTGTGTTCCCCTGGCAATTGCCGGCGTGCGGTTCCGCGCCGGGCGCGACAACGGCTGAACCAGCCGGCATGACCGTCGCATCAAGGCTGCTCGATGCAGCGATGGATCGCCTTGGTCGGCGCCAGAAGCAGGCCATCGCCACCGTCATCGACGCGATCGTGTTGCCACTCGCGCTCTGGTCGGCCATCGCCTTGCGCCTGGGCGAATGGAGCCCGGACGTGCAGCGCTTCTGGCCCGCCTTTGTCGCCAGCGCGGCGGTGGGCGTGCCCGCCTTCTATGCCATTGGCCTGTACCGGCACATCATCCGCTATGTCGGCACGCAATTCGGCATCGCGGTGTTGAAGGGGGTGACCGTTGCCGCCGCTGGCGTGGCGGCGGTGGACTATCTCTACCATGTGCCCGGCTTTCCCCGCTCGGCGCCGATGATCTTCTGGGTGTTGTCGGTGGCGTATGTCTTCGGCACGCGCTATCTGGTGCGGCTGTATGCGGAGACGGTGGCGCGGATGCCGGAGTCGGCGGAACTGGCAGCGGTGTATGGCGCCGGTCGCGCCGGCGTCGAACTCGTGCGCCGCCTGCGCGCCGGACAGGGCGAGACGGGGATTCCCGACGATGCGGCCAGGCCCTTTCCGGTGGCGTTTGTGGACGTGGACCCCGCGCTTCAGGGGCGGGTCATTGACGGCTTGCCGGTGGTGGCGCCGGACGCCATCGGCGATCTCGTGGAGGAACGCCGCATTCGCCAGATGCTCGTCGCCATGCCTGGTGTCAGCCCTGTCCAACGACGGCGCGTCGTCGCCTCCTTGGAGCCGCATCCGTTGCGCGTTCGCCTGCTGCCGGATGTGCAGGCGGTGGTGAGCGGCGAGGAGGCGTTGACGCTCCGGGATGTCGACGTGGTGGACCTGATCGAACGCGATCCGGTGGCGCCGATGCCGCACCTGTTGGCGGGCTCCGTCACGGATCGCGTGGTGTTGGTCACCGGCGCTGGCGGCTCCATCGGCTCGGAGCTTTGCCGGCAGATCCTCGCGCTTTCGCCGCGCTTGCTGGTGCTGCTTGACCAATCCGAGCTCGGCCTGTTCGACATTCACCGGGAGCTTCGGGCGCAAGCCGACACCGCGGAACTGGGCGCTCCGGTTGCCGCCGTGCTCGGTTCCGCTGGCGACGGGGCGCTGTTCGAGCGGGTCTTGCGCGACTACGGTGTGCAGACGGTCTATCACGCTGCCGCCTACAAGCACGTTGGCCTCGTGGAGCAGAACGCCATCGCCGGGGTGTACAACAACGCCTTCGGCACTCGCCGGGCGGCACAGGCGGCGCTGGCGGCAGGGGTTGTCGACTTCATCCTCATCTCCACCGACAAGGCGGTTCGCACGCGCAGCGTCATGGGCGCGAGCAAGCGGCTCGCCGAGATGATCCTGCAGGCACTGCAAGCCAGCCAGGTGCGGCGGAAGGGAGCCGGCACGCGGTTTTCCATCGTCCGCTTCGGCAACGTGCTCGGTTCGAGCGGGTCGGTGGTGCCGCTTTTCCACGAGCAGATCATGGCTGGCGGCCCGGTGACGGTGACACACCCCGAAGCCACGCGTTACTTCATGACGATTCCCGAAGCCGCGGAACTGGTGCTGCAGGCGGCGAGCATGGCGAACGGTGGTGACGTGTTCCTGCTCGACATGGGCGAGCCGGTGAACATCCGCGAACTGGCGGCGCGGATGATCCGCCTGCACGGCTTCACGGTGCGGGACGAGGCGCATCCGGGCGGCGACATCGAGATTCGCACCACCGGGCTCACGCCGGGCGAGAAGATGCGGGAAGAACTGCTAGTGGGCAACGAGGCTGCGCAGCCGACGGAACATCCGAAGATCCTGCGCGCCTATGAAATGTACCCGGCGTGGGCGGAACTGGAACCGGTGCTGGACCGACTGCAGGCGGCCTGCGATGCCTTTGATGCGGAGGAGGTGCGGGCGTTCCTGGGGCGGGTGGTGGAGGACGCCAACCTCGGGCGGGAGGGCGGCGCAGACGTAGTGCGGTTACACCGTTGAGCGTCGCCGAGGATGTCTGCCGGCGGAGCGATGACATCTCGCGCGTCTCGCCGGCAATGCGCGCCACCGCCTCCGCAACCTTCCGCGCAAACCCGGCAGCGACCGGCGGCTTGCAGTGTCTCACTTTGGCGTGTGCAGTGTCTGGTGCCGTCCCTCGGGGCAGCAGTTCTCATTTTTGGCGTCTGGCTTCACCGTCAGGCGCATTGCCCCCCGCGTTTCGGACCCAATCCGGGCCAAATCGACCGGAAGATCCGTCCAGTTGAGGGGGCTGAAGGCCAAAATGAGAATTGCTGCCCTCGGGGGGGGCGTCCCGCCCTCCATCGCGCCGCAAGGCGCGCCGCGCCGTCAGGCGCCGCGCCCGCAAGGGCGCGCAGGGCACATCGCGGCATGTGCAGGGAGGACGCGCCTGACGGCGCAAGGAGGGCGGGACGCCCTCCCCCCGGGCCCTCCCCCAGAGTGGTCCCGGCAGGCAAATCGACGCAGGCGCCGGTTGCGAACGGCCATGCGCCACGTCAGGCAAATTCAAAGTGAGACACTACCCGGCGGCTGGCATGCTTGTGCCTGGCGTTTCCAGTGAGAACATGAGCCTGAACAGGCGGTTGTCCTGCAACGTGGGACTCGTCGAGAGCCTCCGTCCATTCCGAACGGAACACAGCCGCATGAAGCGTGGAGACCTGCCCCGGGCGCTGGCGGACTTCCATCCTCTCGGGGCGCTACGGGAACTGCCTCACAAGCTCACGCGAGGATGACATGACGGCGGATGCCGCACCCTTCTGGTTCGATCGCGCGTTCGCAACGCCCTCCAAGGTGGGCGACTTGGACGTGGCCGGCGCCAGCATTCACTACGAAGCCTGGGGTGAGAATGATCGCCCCGGGGTCGTGTTGGTCCATGGCAGCAACGCTCACCTGGAGTGGTGGCGTTTCGTTGCCCCGTTCCTTGCCGACAGGCTTCGGGTAGTGGCGTTGGACTCGTCCGGCAATGGCAACAGCGGCTGGCGCGAGCTCTATTCCGGCGCTGTGTTCGCCGAGGAGGTGATGGCGGTTGCAGACGCAGCCATCGCCGTGCCGAAGCCGTTCGTGGTGGGGCACAGCCTTCGGAGGCTTCGTTGCGCTTCAGGCCGGTCACGGCCACGGCGAGCGCTTGAGCGGGGTGGTGTTCGTGGACTTCACCGTGATGCCGCCGGAGGCGCACTTCGAGTGGGGCGGACGGGCGCGCAAGGAGGGCAAGAAGCCGCGTCGAACGCGGGTTTACGACTCGCTCGATGCCGCCCTGGATCGATTTCGCCTGTTGCCGGAGCAGCCGGTGCGGCATCCGGCGGTGATGGACTGGATCGCCCGCAACTCCCTGCGCCCGGTGGAGGGTGGCTGGACGTGGAAGTTCGATCCGACGCTGTTCGACCATCTGGAATGGGTGGAGGGCAGCGCGATCAGTTCCTGGCCATGCCTTGTCGATCTGCGGTCATCGTGGGCGAGGAGAGTGAGGACGAAGGCGTTCTCGGCGCTTCCCACATGGCGGAGATCACGCAAGATCGGCTGCCCATTGTCACCATGCCTGGCGGTCACCACCACATGATGTTCGAGGACCCGCTGGCGCTTGCGGTGGCGCTCAAGGGCATCTTGCTCAGTTGGTTGCAGGAGGACGGATAGTCTTCGATCGACCTTGGCACCGATGGACTTGGATGGACCTGAAGGAGCAGGACACATGGACAGACTGGCCGGGCGCGTAGCCTGGGTCACCGGAGGTGGGCGCGGCATCGGTCGGGCGATTGCGCTTGCCTTGGCTGCGGAGGGAGCGGCGGTGGCCGTGAGCTCGCGCACTCAGGCCCAGCTTGAAGGCGTCACCGCCGAGATCAGTCGCCTTGGCTCCACGGGACTGCCGGTGCTTGCGGATGCGATGTCGCTCGCGGACACGGTTGCAGCGGCGAAGACGATTGCCGCCGAGCTTGGCCGCCTGGACATCCTGATCAACAACGCCGGCGGCGGCGCCGGCATCGCCGATGCCGAGGAGATGTCACCGGAAGAGCGTGACGCGGCGCTGTTCGCGGCCAATGTCGATCTCAACCTGCTGTCCGCCTATCGGGCAAGTCGTGCCGCGCTTGACGGGATGCTGGAGAGGGGATTCGGGCGCATCATCAACATCGGCTCCGGCTATGCGAAGCGATCCGGCGGCGGTCTCGCCTACACGGCAGCCAAGCACGGGCTAATCGGCCTCACGCGGGCGATGGCGGCGGAGGTGGCGACGCGGGGCGTCACCGTGAACTGCCTTTGCCCGGGCTGGACCAATACACAGCTCGTGGACATCGACGCGATGGCACGGGCGCGAGGCACCGATGCCGCCAGCGTGCGCGCCGCCATCGAGGCCGAGAATCTCCAGAAGCGTATTCTCGAACCGGAGGAACTGGGGCCCATGGCGGCGCTGCTGGCTGCACCCGAATCCGCCGGCATCACCGGCCAGGTGATCTCCGTGGACGGAGGCTACAAGGTCTAGCCCCAGCCCCAAGCCGTCCTGTCACCCTGTCGGCATTCGGCCAGCCTGCGCCGTCCGAAGTCCGACAGGCTGCCAGCGCGCCCTTGCGGGCGCGTCGGCAGTTCGCTTCGCGAACTGCCTGGCCTTCGGGCTCGCATTCGCTCGCGCCTTCGGCTAGGTGGTTGGGAGTTCTTCCGGCGGGCGCACGAAGGGCTGTGGCACCGGGTCCTTGGTCATGCCCACCACGCCCTTGTAGCCGTGGTGTTCCTCCTCGATGTGCAAGGTCCGTTCGGGGATCACGAACCTGGTTCCCGGTCCGCACTCGTGGACGGTTCCCTTGGCCGGGTCTTGAAAGCGGAACACCCCCTCCTGCACATAGAAGTGGATGCCCACGTCGTGCCAGTGGATCGGCGTACCGCCGCTAGCCGCCGCGTCCACCTCGTGCAGGAACTGGCCATTGGCACGGATCTCCCGTCGGGCGTCGTCAAGATCCTCGAAGTAGTCGTGTTCAACCGTGATGCTCATCTACGCCGTTCTCTCGTCGTGCAAGGCATTGCAGGCATCGTAGAGCCTGCCAGCTTCCGGCGCATCTCTTGAGGGCATCCTGCGCTCCGGAACGCCTTCTGGCACAAGCAGCGGAGCCAGTCGAAGCCGAGGAATGCGCGCGCAGGGAGGGCGAGACGCCCTCCCTGCGGAGAGGACGGCAACTGATGGAGGATGTCCTGCCCTCACTACGCGCCACCAAGGCGCGTTTGTGCCCCCTGCCCGTCGAGGCGTCGCCTGTCGCTGCGCATGGCATCATCGACCTTGCGAAAACCACGCGTTGGAGTATCTGCATGACCGATTTCGTCAGGACGCCGGAGGGGAACTTTGCCACCCTTGCCGACTTCCCCCACGAGCCGCATTACCACCCGTGGCAAGACCTGCGGACGCACTATGTCGATGTGGGCCCGCGCGACGGCCCGGTCATGCTGCTGCTGCACGGGATGCCGACGTGGACGTACCTCTACCGCGACATGATCGGGCCGCTGGTGGATGCGGGCTATCGCTGCATCGCACCGGATCACATGGGCTTCGGCCGCTCCGACAAGCCCACCGACATCCACTGGTACACCATCGCCCGGCACACGGAGATCCTCACGTCGCTGATCGCCGCGCTCGACCTCGGCCGCATCACCCTGGTGTGCCAGGACTGGGGCGGCCCCATCGGTCTCGCCCAAGCGGCGATGATGCCGGACCGTTTCGAACACCTCGTCATCATGAATACGTGGCTGCACCACCCTGGCTACGAGTATTCCGAAGGCATCCGCAATTGGAACCGAAACTGGCACGAAGGCGGGCTGTTCCACCGTCCCGAACCGGACTTGGGGCTGCTCCTGGTGCTGAGCGCCGGCCTTGCCGACCGCCGCACGGTGTTCGGCGCCATCGTTGACGGCAAGGACCCTGGGCTCACGGGCGAGGCGGCGCGGGTCTATCGAGGCTTCGCCGCGCCATATCACGGCTTGCCGGACGCCGGCTACAACGGCATGCGCCGCTTTCCGCTGTCGATCCCCGTCAGCAGCCCCGACAACGGCAACGCCGCGGCCCAGGCGCTGCACTACCGCACGCTGCTCGACTGGCAGAAGGGCGTGCAGTTCATCTGGGGCTGCGCCGATGACGTGTTCACGGAAGACTGGGGCCGCACCTGGGCCAGGCGCATGGGCAACGCCCGCTTCGACGGCATCGGGGACGCCGGCCACTTTCTGCAAAGCACCCACGGTGGGCGCGTCGCGGAACTCGTTATCGACGGGTGTCGGGGGTCTGACTGAAACGGTTGACCAGGCGTTCGTGGCGGGGGGGCTGCCGCCCGCCGAAGAAGGCAGGAGGCTTCTTCTACCCCTCCCAAGGGGAGTGATGCAGGCAGGGCGTTGGCCAGGGGCAACGCATGCTTCGCCGTGCCGATGCGACCGAGCTGCACTCAAACCAGCACACCCTCGGCACGCAACCGTTTGATCTCCCCCTCCTCCATCCCAAGAACGCCCCGCAGCACCTCGTCCGTGTGCCCGCCAAGTTGCGGCGCTGGCGCGCGGACGCCGTTTGGGCGCGCGGTCAGGCGCCAGGGGAGGCCGGTGTGGGCGCGGACTCCCACCTCGGGGTGGGGCAGGCGCTCGATGAAGCCGCGCGCGTTCAGGTGAGGGTCCTCCACCACGTCCTGGCAGGTGAAGCTCGGGAACGCGGCGATGCCGCGGGCCTGCAGGAGGCCCGCCACGAACCAGCGGTCGTGGCCGCGGGTCCAGCCGGAAAGGCGACGTTCCAGTTCGTCTTCGTTCTGCTTGCGCAGTGCAGGGCTGGCGAAGAGTTCGTCGTCGAGTCCCGGCACGAGCTCTGCGAGCACGTCGAAGTCGGCTTCCGAACAGGCGATGGTCACCCACTCGTCGTCGCCGGCCGCGGGGAAGCACCCATGCGGCGACATCCAAGGGTCGCGGTTGCCGATTCGCCGCGCCTGCCTGCCCGCCAGGGCGTGCTCCATCCAGCCGTTCACGTTGAGCGCGGCGGTTGCCTCCCACAGCGTCACGTCCAGATGCTCGCCGATGCCGGACTGGTCTCGGCGCAGGAGCGCTCCCGCCACGGCGCCGGCGGCGGTGATGCCGGCGGTGGGGTCCGGCATGGCGACGCCGGTCTCCTCGGGCCCTTCACCGGGAAATCCGGATGCCGAGGAGAGACCCGACAGCGGCCCGGTGGCGGGGCCATAGCCCATGTATTCGCGGTATGGCCCCGTCTGCCCATAGCCGCTCACGGACGCCAGGATGACGCGGGGGTTGATTTCCCGCAGCACGTCGTAGCCGAGGCCCAACCGGTCGAGCACGCCGGTGGCGAAATTCTGGAACACCACGTCCACTTCCGCCACCAGCCGCTTGACGAGCTCCGTGCCTTCGGGGCGCCGAAGGTCCACCGCCACGCTGCGCTTGCCCTGATTCCACTGGTTGAACATGCCGGCCGTGTTCAGGCTCGGCTCGATGCCCTCCGGCGCGGCATTGCCTCGGCGATAGAGGTCGGGACGCACCGAGGACTCCACCCGGATCACGTCGGCACCCAGATGGGCGAGGTTCATGCTGCCGAAGGGACCGGCCCAAACCCAGGTGAGGTCCAGCACGCGCACGCCTTGCAGCGGGAGCCGCGGCGGGGGTGGGTTGGGCGCTTCAGGTTCGGCCGGCGGCAACTCCCATTCCAGCGACTCCTCGGTGTGCTCGCCAAGGCGCGGCGCTGGGCGGCGATACTGTGGCCGCTTGCCGTCGATGAGCATGGCGGGCGCCATGTAGGCCGTGGTGTCATCGTTCGGCACGTTGGTGAAGAATCCACGGGCGGCAAGATGCTTGTCGGCGGCGAGATCGGCGAACGACATCACCGGCGCCATGCAGATGCGGTGCGCCTGCGCCGCGTGATAGAGCTCGGAGGTGTCCCAGCCAGAGACGAACTCGGCGATGAAGCCGTGGATCAGGTCCTGGTTTTCGTTGCGCCCTTGCGGCGTTTCGAAGAGGTCCAACGTCGCCCACTCCGGGCTGCCCATGAATCGAACCAGCCGCTCCCACTGATCCTGCTCGATGCAGGCGAGGAAGATGGCGCCGTCCTGGGTGTCGAAGATGCGCCAGGGAATGAGCGACCTCGGCACTGTGCGCTTCATGACGAAGCCGTGATAGGTGTACACGTGGATGCCGAACTCCAGCACCGAGGCGACGTATTCGACCACCGAGAAGTCGATGATCTCGCCGACGCCGGAGCGGCGCCGATCCCGATGCATCGCCAGCGTCACCGTCGCCCCGGCCACGCCCGCCATCAGGCTGCAATGATGGCCGTGCATCTTCAGCGGTGGATAGCTCGGCTCCGGGTGCGACATGGGACAAAGCCCCGCCCAGCCGCCGCCGTGCGACAGCGTCAGCTCCGTGGCGGCGAGGTTCGCATAGGGCCCGGTGAGGCCAAACGGCGTCATGGCCAGGACGATCAGTTCGGGCCGGGCCGTGCGCAGGGTGGCGGCATCTAGCCCAATCCGGCGGGCGTCGTCGCCCCGCAGCGAATGCACCAGCACGTTCGCCCACGCAAGCAGCCGCGCAAGGTGCGCTTGTCCCGCTTCGGTTTCGAGGTCGAGACAGACGCCGCGCTTGTCGAGATTCACGGACAGGAAGAGGCCGCTGCGCTCCTCGTCCACGCCGTTCGCGAACGGCCCAATGCGCCGTGCAGGATCGCCTCCGAGCGGCGCCTCGACCTTGACCACATCGGCGCCCTGGTTGGCGAGATGCCGAGCCGCATAGGCGGCCGCAATCCCCTCGCCAACCTCGAGCACCCGCATGGCCGGCACCAGGTCAAGCGTGAAGCTGGGCGGTGTGGCGGACGTCGGCTCGTGTGTCAGGAGTCAACCGCCTTGCAGCGCACGTCGAGTGCAACGGAGCGCAATGTTACTCATAGTGGGTCGCTGGACATGCTCTGGAGGGCATCCTGCCTTCGCTCCGGGTTACCCCGGAGCGAGTGGCTCCGTGCCCTCGCTCAGGATGGCGAGATAGGCGTCGTAGGCGAAGAGGCGATTGCGCTTGCGCCCCGTGATTTCGCGGGCGATGCCCTGCTCGACCAGGGTCTGCATGGCGCTGGCGGCGGTTGGCAGCGACATGCCGGTGGTCTTGTGCACATCGGTCAGGGAGGCGATCACCTGCGAGCTCAGGGCGTCGTGTACGCGCAGCAGAGAGTTGGTGCGCCGCCCGGCTCCTTCGAGGCGCGCGCCGTCTGCGGCGAGGAGTGCGGCGAGCCGGCGGCAGGTGTCCACGGCGCCCGTGGCGGTCTCTTCGACACCTTCGAGGAAGAACGCCAGCCACGATTCCCAATCGCCGGTGAGGCGCACGTCGTTCAGTTGGCGGTAGTACTCGGTGCGGTGCGTCTTGAAGTACAGGCTGAGGTACAGGAGCGGCTGCTGCAAGGCGCCCGCGTCGTGCAGCAGCAGGGTGATGAGCAGGCGGCCGACGCGGCCGTTGCCGTCAAGGAACGGGTGGATGGTCTCGAACTGGACGTGGGCGAGGGCGGCGCGGATGAGCACCGGAAACTCCCGTTCGTTGAGGAAGCGTTCGAGGGCGGCCATGCAGTCCGGAAGCTCGGTGTGGGGTGGTGGCACGAATGCCGCGTTGTCCGGACGGGTGCCGCCGATCCAGTTCTGGGAGCGTCGGAACTCACCAGGCATCTGGTGGCTGCCCCGGCCGCGCGACAGAAGCACGGCGTGAATCTCGCGCAGAAGGCGAATGCAAAGGGGTAGTCCGTTTCGCATTAGCTGGAGTCCCTGCTCCAACGCGGCGACGTAGTTCGACACTTCCACCGCGTCTTGCAGCGGGACGCCGGGGGTGTTCTTGCGTTCGAACATCAGAAGGTCGGACAGCGACGATTGGGTGCCTTCGATCTGCGAAGAGAGCACGGCTTCCTTGCGAACGTAGGTGTACAGGAACAGGGTCGCGTCCGGGAGCAGCGACGAGATGGAGTCGAGTCGTCCCAGGGCGAGGGTGGCGGCTTCGAGCGAACGCTGCAGGGACGCGTCGAGCTGCACCGGCGGCTGCGGTGGCAAGGGAGCCGGCACGAATGCCCGCGTCTCGTTGCCGGCAACGGTCGTCGATTGGTATTTGCCCGTGGACGTGCGGTGCATGGTCAGGGTCTTTCGCGAGAGCCGTTCTCGACGGGCGGCTTGCGCTACGCAAGGTTCCTTGGTAACGACGTTCGCTATTAAAGACTAGGCCATGAACTTTTAGCAACGCTGTGCGCTGCTAAAGTTCTCTTCATTAGGGAAGGCCGCAACGAAAGCTCGCGCCGAAATCTTCCTTAGGCCTCGCTGCCGTCGCCGAGGAAGCTCTTGATCTGGTCGGAGAGGTTGGTGCAGGCCTCGGGTTGGACGCGGGCGATGAAGGGGATGGGGACGACAACGGCGGGGATGAAGGAGGTGCCGACGGCTTCCGAGGTGACCTTGCCGACGGCGATGCCTTCGGAGACGTCCCAGATGGAGGCTTCGTAGTTGGAGGCGTCCTCCCACGAGAGGAAGCCGAAGCAGGCTGGCATGCCGCCGGTGAAGACGGTGCATTGCACGGTTCCGGCCTGGTCGGTGCGTTCGGTGGTGCCCTCGATCCACACCAGATAGCGCACGCCGATGTCGCGGATGCGATCGCCGACGAGCGGTTCGGCGATCACTTCGCCGAGCTTGTCCATGGTCAGCGGCGCCGTGCGTGGCTCGAACCACGGGAACACGGAATCGACGAACTGTCGTTCCGCCAGCACCGACAGGCTGTCGTCGCCAGCCGCCACGTGGTCGCTGACGCAGGAGATGAAGTCGTTCTCCGTCTCGCCCTGGGTCTTGTGCTTGCGCGACAGGATCACCACGGATTGGTCACCGAGCGGCCCCGTGCGGGCGAAGCGCACCTGGTCGATGGTGGGCTGCACGCAGCCACTCAACGCAGTGGCCAGCAGGAAGGCGCCTGCCAGCAGGGTCGCCGGGGAGAGCCTGGTCCCGTTCATGCCCCGAGGCCCCGACCTTCCAGCCATTCGCGCACGCCGTCGACGGTGGGAAAGTAGAACGACAGGAACGCGGCGGCGTCGCGCAGGGCCCAGATGGTGGCGTCGCCGAGGGCGTCGTCCTCGGTGCCGACGGAGCCGTAGTTGTCGCTGTTGGCCTTGCCGTAGCCCAGGAGATCCCAATCGGCGATGAGGGTGCCGTCGGTGGCGAAGAGCTTCATGCGGTATTTGATCCACACCTCGTAGAAGTCGCCCTTGGTCTGCGCGGGGATGGCGAACTGCATTTCCTCGATGGTGGGCGCGAGCACGGCATCGACGTTGGCGCCGGAGCTTCGCAGGGCGTCGAGGAAGGGAGCGGCGTTGTCGTTTTCCGGCGCCTTGCCGCCGAGGCGCGTCACGTCCTGGAACATGGCGTCGAACACGCGCTCGAACACCGGCACCTGCGAGGCGCCGAGGTCGATGCGGTACTCGCCGTGGTCCGGCACTTCCTCGACGTGGACGTAGCTGGTGAGCGTGTCATCGAAGTACACGGCCATCTTCACCGGGATGGGATCGACCAGCGGGCTCGGCACGGTGGTGTTGACGGTGACGGACGCACCGCCGACACAGCCGCCGAGCGCCGCCAGCAGGGCGACGCCGGCTGTCGCGATGCACAGCGCCGGCGCGAAGCCCGCGCCACGAAACGCGGCCACACCAGCGACCGACCAGACCCGAACCGGCACTCGCTTGCCTCTCCTTGCGAAGCCCGTCAGGAGAGCGTACTCGAAAATGTGTGGTCCTGTTCGGGTTGGGGCGGTTTTGGTGGAAGGTTCCTGCATGACGTAGCGCCGGGGCGCCGGCCCCCCCGGGAGACCTGGCGGTTTCTCGACTCCCCCAAGGGGAAAGTGCTGGAAGGCCTGTATCCCGGAGGGCCCCGGGCAGCACGCAGGGACTTCCTCTTGCTGGAGGAGCGGAGGGCCCGCGGCACGTATCGCTCCCCCCCTTTCTGGGGACAGGTCGATGCGCGCCCTTCGGGCGCGGAGCCGTCCTCGGCTTTTTCGGAGGGAGGTGGGCCGTGAGGGGGTGTCTGACTGCGAGGCGGGCATTCTTGGCGATGCCGGCCTACTCATAGCTCGCAAGGCCCACGAAGGTTCCGCAGTTGCGTGCCGTGAGTTCGCGCATGAGGGCGGCGTAGTTGGCGGCGGACTGGGCCTGGCCGAGCACCACCGGGAAGCCGATGGCGTGGACTCGGACGCGGCAGTTGCCGTCCTCGTCGGCGGCGTTGAAGCGGTCGATGGTGTCCACCACCACCTCGACCGAGCGGCCTTGGAAGTCGTCGCCGAAGACATAGACGCTGATCTTCTTGTCCGGCGAGTAGAAGGTGGTGATGGCCTTGGTGACGCCCTCCACCGGGCTCGAATTCGAGAAGGCGTTCCATGTGTGCAGCCGGCTGACGATGGCGCGGCGGCGGGCTGGCGTGTCGGGAATCCAGGTGTCCACGTATTGGCTGAACATGTAGTTGCCCATGTCGTTCATCACCTGAATGCCCTTGACCGTGGGGTAGATGTCGAGGGTTTCCTGCAGTTTCTGCACCACCAGCGGCCAGGCGAAGTTGTACATGCTGCCGGAGGTGTCGATGACGAAGATGATGTATTCGCTGTCCACCGGGATGCCGCCGATGGCGTTGTCCATGCGGCTGAAGTTGAGGCCGAGCAGGCGCTCCATCTCGTCCGTGAGGGACTGCTTGGCTTCGGATAGCTGGCTGTGGCGCGCCACCTGCTTCTCGGCTTGATCCTCGGCGGCGTTGAATTGACCGAGGATGTCGCTTACCTGCTGCTTGACCCGGGCGAGTTGAAGGAGCTCCTGATCGAGCTGTCGCTGTTCGTCCTCGATCTGACGCTTCAGCACCCGCGTTTGCCCCTCGATGTCGAACTTCGACTCGCGCTTGAGCGCAACGATGCCGTCGAGTTCGAGGTCCGTCTGTTCGAGCACGATGGGCTGCACGGTCTTGACGATCATGAGCAGCAGGATGATGGCGCCGAAGCCGCAGCAGATGACGTCCAGGAAAGAGAGGCCGATTTCCTCGATGTCGCGTCTTCTCATCCGACCAACCTCTGCACAGGTCGCTTGCTGCTGAACGCGCCTTGGCGAGGCGAGGCCCCGTGGGGGCGAGGGCAACCTGCCCTCGCGCGCGCCGCAAGGCGCGCAAGCCGCAACGCGTCTTCGGAAGGCGCGGCAAGGCAGCGATTCCGACGGTTGTGCGTTCCTTCATGGACGCGCCCTGTGGCGCGTTGCGAGGACAGAATGCCCTCGCCCCCACGGGGCCCTCCGTAGATGACCTGCCCTCCCCCCGGAGACAAGCCCTTCATGGCCAGTCCCTCGAAGGGGCGAGGTAGGCGCCGCCGGTGACGCTGGCGAGGCTCCAGTAGGCCGCCGAGGCCATCGGGTCGCCTTCCATCGGGAACAGGATGACGTTGAACGGCACACCGGCCGGCAGGCGCTTGATGGCGTCCTCGAAGAAGGCGCGGCGCTGGCGGCCGTCCACGACGCTGCTGCGCGGGGGGCGGTCGCCTTGGGTGGGCAGGCTGTCGATGATGAGATAGACGTTGTCCGGGCGCGGGCGCAGGCCGTTGATGGCGCTCATCACGGGCTCCAGGCTAGTGCCGCCGGAGGGCACGAGATCGGCGAGGCTGGCCAAGGCGGAGTCGAGCGCTTCCTGATCGGTGGCGGGATACCAGTGGGTGTTCGGCAGCAAGGTGAGTGCGCCGGTGTTGAAGGCCATGATCTGGAAGTGGCTGTCGAGGGGCACCTGCGCCGTCAGCCATTCCACGGTGCGGCGGGCGCGCTCCCACTTGGGCGCCTGCAACTGGCGCTCGCGCGGCATGTTGCGGCGGCGGATCACCTGGACGATGGTTTCGTCGAGCATGCTGGCGGAAGTGTCGAGGGCGATGAGGACGTGGCTGCCGCCGACGAAGAGGCCCGTCAGGTACTGCCGGTCGCCTTCGCCGGCCACTTCGATAAGCTGCCGGCCCTTGCTGTCCTCCTCCTGTGCCTGAAGTCGCTCCACCTCTTCCTGCCGGGTCTCGACGTCGGATTGCAGTTCCTTCACGTCCTCCTCGCGGGCGATGGTCTCGGCTTCGAGTTCGTCGAGGTCGGCCTTGCGCCGCTCGAGGTCTTCGAGCATGGTCAGGAGTTCCCGCCGGGCGGCGCCGACGCGGGCGCGGGTGCCTTCCAGGGTTTCCTGCAGGTCCACGAGGTCCTTCTCGCCGGTGTCGATCTCGTAGTCGAGCTTGCGGGCTTCGGCGAGGAGTTCGCGATTCACTTCCTGGGTGTCGTCTTCCACAGCGTGGTTGATGATGAGGAAGATCAGCACCACGGCGCCGAATCCGCACGACATCACGTCCAGAAACGACAGCGAGAAGACGTTGAAGCGGCGCTGGATGCGGGCCATGTCGCTGCCCTCGCTATTGCCGCACCGCGATGAGGCGGAACTCGATGCCTTGCCACAGGATGGTGTCGCCGGCCCATGCCGGGCGTTCGGCAGGCAGCGGAGCGCCGTTCGCCGTCGCGTCGTCGCCGGTGGGGAATACGTGGACTTCTGCATCGGCGGTGCGGATGCCGAAGGCCGGGCCTCGGGCCCGGCAGGCGGGGTGGTCGCGGGCGTCCGGGCACTGGCTGATGGGCACGGCGATGCCGGCGCACAGCAGGTGTGTCGGTGCCTGCGCCGCCGGCTGCGTGGATTCGCGTTCTGCGCTCTGCGCGCCTGCGCTCGCGTAACGGGCGGCCAGCGTGGTGACGTAGCGCACGGCGCCGCGGTCGCCGAGGATGCGTTCGGCGTTGTCGAGCACCGCCTGCTGCAGGGCGTCGGCTGGCAGTTCGGTCACCGGCGCCTGCTGCAATTGCTCCATGCGCTCGGTGAGGCCAGGCAGCAGCGCCGCCCGGTGGGTCAGGACAATTGCATCGACATCGGTGACGGCTCTTGCGAGCGCGTCGTAGTTTCGCGCCGCCTTGCGCGCCAGTGCTTCGCGGGGGATGTCCACGCGCCGCAGGCCGTCGTCGTGGCTGAGTTCGATGCGGGTGCCCTCGCCGGCGGAAATCAGGTCGCCGAGGCGATCGAAAAGCTGCTGTTCCGTGGCCGCGATGCGAAGCGGATCGAGGCGCGTTTCGGTGACGAAGCGATCGGCGGCAAGCGCGATCCAGCCCTCGAACAGCGTGCCGAAGCCTCCTTCCACCACTTCGACCACGCTGCGGCGTCGCACCACGGCGCTGGCCACATCGATGGTGGAGACGACGCCGCTGTGACGGGTGACATCGACCACGGCGCAGGTGAACTCGTCGCTGCCGCGGGGAAACGCCTGTGCCGCCGCGCCAGCGACGCCGCTGTTCACCACGGCGCGCACCCCGGCGCCGACTTCGCGGGCGATGCCGAGGAACAGCGATAGTCGTTCGCCGGTGATGGCGCCGGGCGCGAGCGCCACCACGTCTTCGCTAGCGGCGGCGCTGGCCGCGTCGAGGATGGCCTTGAGGTGCAGATAGACGAGATCGGCCTGGTTGGCGACGGTGGGCCCCGGCGGCGACACGGCTTCGGCATTCAGCCGCCGCCAGAACTGGTCGTGCGATTGGCCGGGATAGAGCCGGGAGCGCTGCGCCGCCTCCTTGCCGAACAGCACCTGGGCGTCGTCCACGTGGGCGATGCCCGGAGCGCGATAGAGGAGGGCGTCGTCGCGCCAGAACGTGACCTCGGAATCGTTGAAGTCGAGGATGAGCACGGCTAGATGGTGTCGCGAGCTTGTAGGTGGCGGATGAGGTGTTCCTCGCAGTAGTGCTGGGTGTCGAGCACGAGCCGTTCCTGCAAGAGCTGCACTTGATGCATGAGAAACATGATGACGATGCTGATGACGAGGGCCACGAAGGTGGAGTTGAAGGCAACGCCGAGGCTGGTGGTTACGCCGGCGATGTCTCCTTCCACCGCTCGATAGGCTTGGCCGAGGGCGTCGCCGATGCCGCGCACGGTGCCGATGAAGCCGATGGAGGGGATGGCCCAGGCGATGTAGCGAATCATGGCAAGTTCGCTGTCGAGGTGGTCCGACTCCGTCTCGCACACAGAGCGCACGGTGTCGGAAACGTCCTGGACGTGTTGGGTAGCGGCGAAGCGCTGTAGGGCGGCGAGCAGGGCCCGGGGCAGCAGCGTACGGCGGGTGGCGTCCGGCAGCGCCTGCAAGGGCCGGGAATAGAGCCGGGCGTCTTCCGGCAGGATGCTCATGCCCTCGGAGACGTTGATGAAGCGCTCCTCGAGCATCCGCCGTTCGCGAAACGAGTTGCGCGTCTTCAGCCCCATGATGGACATGGCCCACAGCATCAGCACGAAGCAGGATTCCTGCTCGTAGTCCCGCAGCACGACGTAGAGCGAGCGGTCGGGCACGAATGCCTCTCCCTGCGCCACTCGATCCGCCTTTGCGCTGAGGATGGCGTCGGCATTGGGGCGGATGACCGTGACATAGACGAGATGCACGACGATGAGCGCCAGCACCAGCGCCACGAGCTGATAGACGAAGTCGTTGGATAGCACCTTTTTCATATGCTCGGCTGCTCCGTTGCCTTGGCTCCAGTCCCCGTTTCCATGTGCCGCATTGCCGTCAAATGTCCACCGGGAAGGGCACTTCCACGTCTTCGGAGATATCCTCGCTCGGGACGAAGACATCGCGTGCCACCGGGGGCCTCACGCGCGTTTCGGCTGCTTCGGTGGGAGCGTCTCCTGGCTCCAATGCGGTTTCCTTGGAGCGATTGGCGTCTTCGGGATCTTCCCTGTCGGCGTCGCCCTCGGCCGCCAGCAAGGGGTTCGCTGCAACGGCAAGCGCCAACGCCAGGAGGACGCGCCTTGCGGCGCGTAGGGGCGCGCCCTTCGGGCGCGTGGGCAGTATGCCCTCCCTCCAGAGGCGCTCCCAAGGGAAGGTGCTCTTGGCCTCGATCAGAGCCGGGGGCCTTGCTGGAGGGAGGGCATACTGCCCTCCACCGCGCCCCAAGGGCGCGCAATGCCTCATCGCCGTGTTCATCCCTTCCAACCCAGCCTCATTCCGCGAACCTGGCGATGCGGAAGCCCACGTCCTGTCGCCCGTCGCTGCCGTAGTCGCGGAAGGATAGGCGCAGGTCCGTGATCGTGCCGTGCATCCAGCTTGATCCTCGGATGACATGGTAGTCGCCTTCCGCCGCGCCCATCGGATCGACGGCTTCGGCATCCTCGGGGATTTCGTAGAAGTCATGCACCCATTCCGCCACGTTGCCGCCCAGATCGTAAAGGCCGCGGGAGTTGGCGGGAAACGACCCCACCGGGGCGGCGACGATGTAATTGTCGTTGTAGCCGAAGATGATTCGTCCCACCACATTGGACGCGGCGCGGTCGGCATAGTTTCCGTGCCGGTCCGGCGGCGGCAGCTGATCGCCCCAGGGGAAACGCAAGGGCGCGGCTTCCGTGCTGCGCGCGCTCCACGCCCACTCGGCCTCGGTGGGCAGGCGATATCCCAGCGCCGCCGGGTCGAAGCCCACCACGTCGCCGAATTCCTCGATGTAGAAGGGATCGAGCCCGTCGCGCCGGGACAGCCAGTTGCAATAGACCGCCGCTTCGTTCCAACTCACGGCGGTCACCGGCTGCTCGTCCTCGTCGAGGTCCAACTCGTTGAACTTGCCGGATGAGTGCCCACTGGCGAAGGCGCGGAACTCGGCATTGCTCACCTCGCGCCGGGAGAGATAGAACAGGCGGGTGATCTCCACCTCGCGCAGCACCTCGTTGGCGCGGCGGCCCGGCTCCCGGCGCGAGGCGCCCATGGTGATTCTGCCGGGCCCCAACAGCACGAGTTCCTGCCCCAGCGACGTGACTCGCTCCGGCTTCAGGTTGGCGAGCCGCGCCTCGGCCAGCGTCAGCAGTCGCACGCGAATCTGCTGCCGATAGCCCGGCTGCGGCAGGATTGTCCGGCTGTAGCCGGCGTGCCCCTCCTTGCGCAGCTCGATCTCGTGCTCGACGGCGCTCAGGGTGACGACGCCAGCGGCCTCGCCGCGGTATTCGCCGTCCACCCACAGTTCCACGCCATCGGGGCGGGTCTCGATGGCAATCTCGCCGGAGGCGGCCTCCAGCGTCACCTCGAGCCGCCTTTCGACCCCGGAGCGCACGGTCACTTTCTCGTTCCACGGCGTATAGCCCAGGCGGAACACGCGAATGTCGTGGGAACCCGGCGCGACCGCGACTTCGAGCGGTGTCTCTCCCCGGTAGGCGCCGTTCACCGTGACGCCGGCGCCGGCCGGTCTGGTGGTCACGTTGAGGAGGCCGTCGGCGCGTTCGAGGGTGACCGCCGGCAACGTCATGGCTTCGCCGGCGGCAATGGAGAGGATGTCGTTCCAGGCCTTGTGTCCGGCCAGCTTGACGGTGATGCGGTGTTCGCCGGCAAGGATGGGCACCGGCCCTGGGGTGGTCACGCCGCTCGGTTCGTCATCGATGCGGATCTCCGCCCCCGGCGGCGTGGTGGGAATGGTGATGTCCGCCCAGTTGGGTGCCAGGCTGGCGCGGACCGTCTGTTCCCGGCGCATCCCTTCCACCACGAAATCGACGCCGGCGGCTTGGTAGCGGGGATGGCTGACGAGGGCCGTGTGTTCCCCTGCCGGCACGTCGGCCGTGAGCGGCGCGGCGCCACGGACGTCGCCCACCTGTACGTCCGCGCCAGCGGGATCGATCTCGAAGGTGATGCGCCCTGGCAGCCGCGTCAGGGCAAGCGACAGCACCTGATTGCGGGCGGCGCCAATGACTTTGGTCTCGGCCAGGTCATCGTGGCCGGGCGCGGTCGCTGCCACTTCGTACTCCCCCTGCCGGAGCAGGAAGGTCTCGCCCAACTGGAAGGCAAAGCCGCCGGACACCGTCACCTCGGCCTCCACTGGCGCAGTCTCGAACCGCACCGAACGTGCCGTGAAGATGAACCACAGGAACCAAGCCACCACCAGGACCAGCACGGTGGCCACCACCTGCAGCCGCCGGGGCAGCAGCCGTCGCCTCTCGCGCACGGCGCCGGAGGGGCGAAAGTCTGCCGCCTCGATCACGCCGTCGGCGGCGTATTCCTCGGTGTCGTTCGCCATCGCGATGCTAGCCCGGATTACTCATGAATGCCCTGCTGCGGACGACGATACGCTCGCTGTGGCCGGGCAAGTACACGCGTGTCCTTCGGACCCGTGCGTGTCCTTCGGACCCGTGCGTGTCCTTCGGACCCGTGCGTGTCCTTCGGACCCGTGCGCGTCCAGCCACAGCGGCGTCTCGTCGCCCTCGCTACGCGCATTCATGAATAACCCGAGCTAAGGCTGTGTCCGTCAGATGCGTTCGCGACACCGGATGTCCACGGGCGCCATGCCTGCGGAGAGCGTGATCTCCTTGCGCACGTCGCGGCAGCCGTCGCGGCTGCCGACGATGGTGTAGCGGCCCGGACGCAGCGCCAGTTCGTGCCGCTCGAATGCGCCGAGCGCACCCACCCGCAGGATTACGACATCGGTGGCGTTGTCGGACACCAGCACCAGCGGGATGGGTTCTGCGGCCCGGGCGAGAATCTCGCGGAAGTCGTCGATACTGCGGCGAAAGGCAGGGCCGGCGCTGCGGTCTTCGGCGGCGCGGGCGAGCAGCTCCTGGGCGGCGTTGAATTCGCGCTTGGAGGACAGCAGCGCAGGATCGTTGAGGAAGCGTTGCATGGCGGCGGTCTGTTGCGTCCGCCGGCGCACTCGTTCGCGGCCCTGGCGGGCGAACTCCAGAGCGCCGTCGATGGCGAGGGCATCGTCGTAGGCGGCGAGCGCGTCGTCCCACGCCTCGGCGTCCTCGTGTTGCCGCGCCTTGGCATGGAGGGCTTCGATCTCCGCCCGGATTTGCGCCTGTTTCGTCTGCTGTCGTCCGGCCAGCGCGGTGACGTCGTCCGGCGAGGCGGCGAGGATGCGGTCGAAAGTGGCGTGGGCGGTGGCGAAATCCCCTGCATCGAGCGCGGCGAAACCAGCAGAGACGATGGCCTCGTAGTCTGCTTTCGCCTTGGCCGCGGCGGCGCGGGCGATGCGGTCGCCGAGGCCGGGCACGGTGGGGTCCACGGCGCGGGCCTTGCGCAGCATTTCGATGGCGCGGCCATGGTCGCCCCTGAGTTCCGCCCGCTGCGCTTCCAGCAGGTGCGCTGCCAAGGCGGGCAGGTTGGCCGCCCGTGCCTGACCGTCCATGGCACGCGGATCGTTGGCGCGGATGGCGAGGGCGCGCTCGAAGGCTGCGGTGGCTGCGGTTTGATCGCGGCGGGAGAGCGCTTCCTCGCCTTCGGCGAGGGCCTCCTCGAAGACCTCGTTGCCGCGTTGCACGAGGGCCAGAATGTCTGTCACCGCGCCTTCGTATTCCGCCAGGGATTCCTCGTAGCGCTCCTCCAGGAAGAGCCGATCGGCCCCGTTGGCGCGGTCGCGCATGGTGGCCATCTCTTCGGCGCCCCAGAGCGCCACGTTCATCTCCTCTTCGAGCAATAGCTGCGCCTCGACGAACTCGCCGAGCTTCTCCCGCGCCTGGGCGCTTGCGCGTTCGAGTTCCAGCGAGCGATAGGGCGCGACGGTTTCGCGGCTTGCGGGGGTGCCGGCTGGCGCGAGAGGCTGGATGGCGCCCAAGTTCGGGGCATCGGGCGCCGATACATACGACGGCAGCACGAGGAAGACGAAGAAGATGGCGATGGCAAGCCCGGCTGCCGCGACCATCACCGCGATGCGGCGGGGCACCTGCCGCAGGCGTTCGCGCCATGACAGGGAAGCGGGTGTGGGCGCCCCGCCGAGAGCACGCGACAGCGGTGGCGCCGTCGGCTCGATGCGGATTGGCTCGTCGGCGCTCATCGATGGGCTTATGGGTTGGTGGAATCGCCGTCGAGACCGTCGATGAAGCGCCCCGGAGCCGATCCTGCGCCTGGCTCTCGCTCGCCGCCGGCTTCGCCTCCGTCCCAGCCGCTGCGTCCTTTCGCAGAGCACCCGCCTTGCTCGCAGGCGCTCTCTCCAGCAGCTGCCCTGCGAAAGGCTTCGTCGGCATCGAAGCCGGTCTCCAAGTCGGTGTCGTCGTCATCGGCAGGCAACGCGAGTTCGAGCTCCTCGAGATAGATGCGTTTGAGGATGCGCCGCAGTTGCTCGTATTGATCGTCCACCGTGCCCTGCAAGCGCAGGGTCTGGTTTTCGAGCTCGATGGTGTGGGAGGAGATCTCCCCCTCGGCGGATGTGCCGAGCTCCTGCAGCACTTCCGAGTGCAGCTTTGCCTCGGCGCGGTCGCCCACCGCAGACACGGAGAGGGTGGCGCCGGCGATGATGCCAGTGGCGCCGCCGTAGCGCGCCACGTCGCTGTCGCTGGCCTGGGCGAGGATGCCGCCGGCGAGGGCGGCGGCGCCGATCAGCGTCTTGCGCTTGGCCTTCTCGGTGACGCGGCGATAGGCGATGGCCTCGTCGTAGGTAGCTGCACGCCAGTCTTGGTAGGGGCCGCTCATCTGGGCGTGGAAGTTGTCGTAGTGTTCGTCGAGGGTGTCGATGAAGAGGTATTCCCGTTCCCGCACCTGGCGCACGCGCCCGAGCATGGGGTCGTTCTGGGCGGGAAGTCGGCGCAGTTCCCAACCGGAATCGGAGGCTTGAACGTAGCTCTCGAAGGCCTCAGGGGAGAAATCGCGGGCGAAGCGCATCTCGGCGGTGGTGCGGATGCGGCGGATGTCGTCGCGGCTGAGGGTTTGGTAGAAGGCGAGCATGTCGTCCGCTAGCTGCCGATAGGTGGCCTGGAACGGATCGATGCCGGGCGGGATGCCGTCTTGATAGGCGTACTTGCTGGCGAGGGTGAGGTAGTTGCGCTCGAACCAGACGACGCCGCGAGCGTCTGTGACCGTCACGTCGAGTTCCATTCGCTCGCCGTCGGAGTGGGCGATGCTGCCGGTGACCACCACATCGACGGCGAAGGTCTCCCGCGGTGCCACGCGAACCGCGCCCCAGTTGCCGGTGGACTGCAGCATGTTCTTGGCGAAAAAGGCCATGTAGTTGGCCTCGGCCCGGCGCACTTCGGGGTTGATGTTGCGCTCCACCCGCTCGTCGAACGATTTCGGCACGTTGGCGTCGAACACCGAGACGCCGACATCGAGCAGCATGTCTTCGGGGATTCCGGCATGAACCTGCTGCGGCGGCGAAAGATCCACCACGCGCACGGTCTTGGAGACGCAGCCAACGAGGCCAAGCGCGGCAGCCAACACCAACGCCAGCGGCAAGGCGATGCGCGCCTTGGGGGCTTCTCCTGAGGCTCGGATGTCCATGCGCGTAGCTTGCATCAAATCCCCCTCATTTGGGGCAACCTCCTCGTGCCTGCGTGCGGCCCCCGCAAGGTGGGTGGCTGTTCTTGCGCTCCAGTAGTGCGGGGCATGTGCGTCTGCCCCGAGGCGCCTGTCTTGCGTCGATGGTCTTGCGTCGATGGAACGAGTGACGCAAGTGTCGCCCTTGCGCCGCCCGCGTGCGTTCGGCAGGCAAGGCATGGTGGCTCATTCAACGCCGCTTCGTGCGCGCTTCGGTACGCAAGGGAGGGCAGAATGCCCCAGAATCTTCCCCTTCGGTCCGCATCCACAAGGCACGCGCCGCCCCTTTAGTCACTCCCCCTTCGGAGGGGGCAGGCACGCCACCAAACCTCCAACGCGTTGACCCTACCTAACCTTCCTTGTACCGCCGCAGTTCCTCCCAAAGCGCCTCGCGGAGTTCCGGGTCGGTCTCCGCCATCGCCGCTTCGCGGATTTGCCTTGCCACCACGTCGTCATCCCTTGCGTCAGGAACGTCCGGCGGCGCGGGCGCGACGGGCGGAGCTGGCGTTGCGGCAGCGTCGCCTGGGCGCCTGTCGCCGACTGCGCGGCCACCGGCGCGGGACGCTCCGCCGCCTGAATTGCTGCGGGAACCTGCGGCGTCCTCGACCTGGCCGGTGCCGGTTTGGCCTGCTGCCTGTGGCGAAGGACGGTTGGCGGCACGCTCGTTGGCCCTCGCCACCAGCACGCCGCGTTCGTCAAGGATGCGGCTGTCGAACACATCGAGGGCTGCACGCAACTCGCCGTCACCGCCCTTGGTGGCGCCGCCTTGTCCATCCGCTCGGCCGCGCTGTGCCTCACCGCTGCGGCCGCGGCGGTTTCCGGCGCCCTCGGGGTCGCCGGCGCGGCTGGACTCCGAAGCTCCGCCTTGGCCGTTGTCAGCATCGGCCACCCTCTCGCCGCCGCTGTCTTCGCCGGACTCGGCGGCGCCGGTGCGTTCCTCGCCGCCGCCGGGAAGCTCGGTTCCCGTTTCCCAGCCATCGTTGGTGCCGCCGGATGCATCGGGGCGGTCGCCAGCGCCCGAGGTTTCGTCTTCACCGCCGGTGCCGGCCACCGATTCGCCATTGGCATCGCCGCCAGCCTCATCCTCTTCGCCGGGCCGGCCGGCGGCCTGCGCGTCTCCGCCATCGTCGCCGGCTTCCAGGCGCCCGTCTGGGCCACCGGCCGCCTGTTCCTCGTCTCCGTCGCTGCCTGCGGGACGGCTTTCGGATCCGCCAGCAACCCGTTCGCCATCCGCGCCACCGTCGGTGGCTTCCGGGCGACCGCCAGCCTGCTGCGTCGAGTCATCCCGCCCGCCGCCCTGCTCTGATGCCTCGCCTGGCCACTGTGCGGTGGCTGCCTCCGGCATCCCGCCGGCGTCGCTGGACGATTCGTTGCCTTGGGATTCGCCAGCCTGCTGCCCCCCCTGACCGGGACGTTGGCCACCCGCCTGGCTGGATGCGGACTCGGTGCCTTGTTGCCCGTCGCCTTGCTGCGCGTTCTGCTGGTCTTGCTCGCCGGGGCGCTGCGGCGGCCTCGGCATCTGCGGCATCTCGGCTTCGCTTCCCCCCTGCCCCGACTGCGACTGACTGGAAGAGTCGCTGCCTGGCCTGGAATCGGATGGCATGGACGGTGGCGTCGGCATGGACGGCATGGACGCGGACGGTGGCGTCGGCATGGACGGCATGGACGCGGACGGTGTCGTCGGCATGGACGGCATGGATGCGGACGGTGTCGTCGGCATGGACTGCGACGGCGTCGAAGGGCTCGACGAGGAACTCTGCTGCGACTGGCTCTGGCTGGGTGAGGAGGGCTGTGGCGTGGACGGCATCTGGCTCGCCGACGGCATCTGGGGCATCTGCGGCATCGGCGGCGTTATGGGCGACTGGCAGGCCGCGAGCGCCACTGCACTCACGAACCCAATGCCAGCCCCGCGCAGGAGTCCAAGGCGTGTTCGCGTTTTCATGGGGGCGCGCTGCGGGCGGTCGGACCGCTGGCGGACCATTCGAGCACGACAGCAGGCAACCACGTCAGCCTGGCTGAAGGCGCCCCGAATCAGGTTGCACGGGAGATTCGCTCGCAGTCTCATGGGACTCCTCGGTTGTCGGAAGGTCCGCCCCAGCATCATATTGCATTCGACGCCAACGCCGTGCGCAGGTTCCGCAAGCCGGGTCAGCGAGGTGCCTTCTGCAAGGGGGGCGTTGCCGGTAGAGCCGACGGTGAGCACAACCCATCATGAAGCCCACATCAAGGCCAACGCTTGCGGCGTTGTCTGCTTCGCCGGGGGCTCGGTCCCGAGTCTCTACCCGTCAGGCCGAGCCCCCGGCTCGCTCGGCTCATTCTCCGCGCCGACAGCCTCTGCCTACCCCTTCGACGTAGCCTGCGCTTGGGAGGACGCGTCGAAGTACTCGAACTCATAGACGATGCGGATGTCGTCGCTTGGGTGCGGCCCCTCTTCCGTGAACACGGGTCGATAGCGCGCCCGCCTGGCCGCTCGCCGCACGCGGAAGTCCATCTTCCCCTCCGGCTCCGAACGCAGCGTGTCCATGCGTCCCACCTGGCCGTTCTCGCCCACATCCACGGACAGTTCCACCACGCCATTCCTTGGCGGCCCGATGCTGCCCTCCGGCCGCTTAGGCGGTCGCGGCAGCGGCAAGTAAAGGGGAGTCGCCTGCCCGAACAGAACCCGGCGCATGGCCGGCTCGTCCTCCAGCAGTTCCCAGGCGCGGCGATACAGCGCCTCCGCCCGACTCTGCTTCTCGAACATGAGGAACCAGTCGCCGAGTTCGAGCATGGCGCCAGCGACGTGGGCTGGCGTCGCATCCGGATGCTCACGCACCGCGTTGACCACTTCGATCAACGCCCGTTCGCCGCGCCCGAAGGCATTCACCGCAACCGTGCTGGCCCAGCGCTGCTCCCGCGAGAACGCCGTCCGAGGCGCTTCGATGGCATTGACATGGCCAGGCGGAAAGCGCTCCGCCCGATAGGTGGCGGCGATGCCGCGCAGGGCGCGAAGCCGGGCGCCGTTGGCGCGGCCATTGGCGCGAGCGACCTTCTCGGCGTGCTCAAACAGTCCCCGAGCCGAGAAGATGTCGTAGGTGGTGAGATACCAATCCGCCAAGGTAAACATGCCCGGCAGCAGTTCCGTGCTGGAGGGGCCGTGACTGCGTAGCAGGATGTCGTAGGCATATTCGTGCCGGGCGTTGGCATCCGCGTAGTCGCCGGCCGCAACATGCACGGCTGCCTCGCGATAGATGACCTCCACCTGATCCGGATGGTGCAGCCCCCGATTCACCCGCATCACCTGCACCGCACGCCCGTAGGCGCCCAAGGCGCCGCCGGTGTCCCCCACTTGTGCCAAGGCATCGCCAAGCGCCACCAATGGGCCGGCAAGGGCCATGTCATAGCGGTGCGAGCGACGTTCGATGGCGTCGATGGCCGACTCGGCGGCATCGATCGCAAGCAGGAACTCCCGCGCATCCACCAGCGCCCGCGCCCGCTCTGCCGACGTGTCTTCGGCGAGCGCCAGCGGCGATAGCGCCCCGAGGGCCACGACCACCATGGCCCCAAGCGCGCCACGCACGACGCCCGCGGCCGCCGGCGGCACCCGCCCGCGCGCCCGCGAAACCTGCAAAGTCGGTTGGTTGCGCATTGCTCCGCGGCACACCTCGCAAGCGTGTCTGAAGGTCCGTGGCGGAGGCATCCGGCACTTGGCGCGAGTGTCTGCGGCCCAAGCGAGACAGTCAAGGTCTATCCGCCCGCTCCTGCGAGTTGAAGAATTCCGAAGGAATCTTCGGAGTGGGAAGGCCGCTTGCGCAAGACGCCTCCGAGCTAGGCCGACCGGGCGTCGGCCCTTTGCGCCAACCAACCCTTATGGGACTCTTGTATGGGACTCTTGGCTCTCCAGAGACGGAGTGCCCGTCAAAAGCCTGGCCAAGCTGACATCTTCGTCGAGTTCCCCCCAGTGAACCCCCGTCCCGCCGTCGATGTCCAACTCGCCCTTTCGGTCGCCGTCGCGTGGGCGAGCCTCGGATACCAGCTGGAAGGAACGTTGAGGGCTCTTCCGTCACTCAGCGTCACGCTTGGCGTATCGTCTGACACGTTCACGTGCAGGAGGACCAGCGGTACTCCGAAGTGTTCATGCCAAGCCTCGATGATCTCCGCGCCGTGTTCCTCGACCAAGCTCGACATCCGGTTTATCTCCGCTGCGCGGAAGCCGCCGCTCCGTCGCAGGCGCGCGGGATCCAGCCAGAAGGTCGGGGGAGTGTCCGGCAAGTGCTCCCCCGGTCCGCCATGTGCGCCCGTCAGCGGCTGGCGTCGGCTTTGCGCGCCTTCTTGCGACGGCGCGAATTGCCAAAGGTTCCCCGGTTGATCTTGCCCCGCCGCGTGCGAACGTCGCCCTTGCCCATGCATCTGCCGCCAAGTTTGAAGGAGCGCGAACTATGGCGCACCCTGCGGCCCCCGGGCAAGGGCGACGCATGTCGCCCTTGCCCGGGGCGGTGTAAGGCGCAGCAATGGCGAGAGGGCAGGGCGCCCTCCCGCCGAATGCCGTATCGCCCTACAGGCTCACCCGGTAGCGCAGCATGAACATGCGGCCGCGGGCGTCGTGCAGGATGGCGGAATAGCCGTTGGCGGAATTCGCCACCGGCGGCTCTTCGGCGAACAGGTTGCGGATGCCAAACGTCACCGTGGCGCCCTCGGTGAGGGCGAGGGTGGTCGGCAGCGTGTAGCTGTAGTACACGTCTGTCCACCAGGTGGCGGGCACGACATAGGGGTTGTCCGGCCACGAGTAGCTGCCGATGTCGCGCCCGGTTGCGCGCAGCACGCGCAATCGGCGAGCGCCGGACCAGCCGCCGTCCCAGTCCACCTCATCGACGAACCGCGTCTGCCAGAAGACGTTGTGGTTGCCCATGGCCCAGTTGATGTTGTAGTTGACCTTCCACTGCGGCAGCGGACGCGCGATGGGGGTCTGGATGCCCATTGTGCCGACGCCCTCAAAGGTCTGGCCGGCGTCGGTCTCGATGGTGTAGTCGTGGAAGTACGCCATCGCCGTGCCGAGGGTGAACATGCCGAGGCCGTCGGTGTCGATGCGGTAGGTCACCTCGATATCGACGCCGGCGGCGGTGCCTTTGTCGGCGTTGATGAAGTCCGGCAGGATTCGCACCGGGTTCAGGCCCGTGTTGCGGATCACCTTCTCCTGCACGGCGTAGCCTTCGGGATAGGAACCGGCGCGCTCGGCACAGCGGGAGGGCACGGGTACGCTCGGATCGGCCGCAGCGCGGGCACAGCCGTCGCTGAACAGCAGCCTCGGTGCGCTCTCCTTGGTAATGAGCTGCTCGAAGTCGATCTGCCAGGCGTCCATCGTCACTGTCAGCCCGTCGAGCATGCCTTCCTGCGGGGCGTAGGTGAATCCCATGCTGAGCGCCTGCGACTCCTCAGGCTCCAGATCCGCGCCAGCGCTGATCCAGGGGATGAAGAAGGAGGTGTCGTTGTAGGGATCGTCGGTGTTGCTGACGATGGTCTGGGGGCCGATGAGCTGGAGGATGGAGCCGACCCGGAAGGAGCTGCCCCAGGAGCCGCGAATCGTCAACTCGTCCGTCGGCCGGTACAGGATCGAGATCTTCGGATCGACGGTCGAGGTGTCGATCTCGTCGAAGTTCTCGCGCCGGATGGCGATCTGGGTTTCCAGATCCTGCGAGATCGGCACTTGCAGTTCGGCGAACTGGGCGTCGGTGGTGACGGTGCCGGCGACGTTGCTGCCGCCGAAGCGGAATGCCGCGTTGAACTGGCGGAAGTTGATGTCGTAGTGCCGCAGCAATGTGGCCACGCGCTGCTGATAGCCGACGGCCAGGCCAACCGGGCCGGCGGGAAGGTCCATGATCTCCCCGGCCGCCACCACGTCCACGACGCGCTGCTCGAATTCGTCGTTCTGCTGCCAGGTGCCGTCCAGCCACTGCAGGAGATCCGGCGGGTTCGAGATGCTGGTCTGGGTGCCGTCCGGCAGCGTGACGATGTGCGGATTGGTGACCGGATCGCGGAAGCTGCCCGAGGCGTCAACGATGGCGCTGCCAAACGGGTTCAGGTAGTAGCAGCTGCCGTCCTCGAAGTTCGTGGCCCAGGTGCCGTCCGAATTCAGCGTGCCACCGCGGTAGGTACGGTTGCCGCTGCCGCGGTTCTCCTCCTTCCAGGCGTCGTCCTTGTCGGCCGAGTTGCAGTTGGGGCCGCCAAGACCGTGCAACGCCAGCACCGTTTCGGTGGCGCGGGAGTCTTCGACGTTGTACTGATACTGCGAGGACTCGCTGGCGGTGAAGAAGGCGTTCACCGTCCACGGACGTTCCATGAAGGTCACGTCCCACGTCAGCCCCACTGCGGCACGGAAGGTGTCGCGATCGCCGTCCTGCTGGGTGCGGATCGGGCGCACATGGAAAGGAATCAACGGCGAGCCGCCAATGAGACGGGAGCGGTTCACCAACGGCACTGGGGTCATGCCGCGCCGCGCCGCGTCGTTGACGAGGGCGTGGTTGTGCGCCGGGATGACAGGCGTTCGCGTTTGCGGCGCGAGGGAGTTGAAGCGCCAGAACTCCTGCTCGGAATAGCCGCCCTCGAACGACAGCTCCAGGCTGTCGGTGATGGAGTAGTGGCCGGTGGCGTAGATCTTCTGCAGCAGCTCTTCCTCCTGAATGGAGAAGAAGTTGCCGTAGTCGATGGGGCAGCGGGTGTTCTCGCCTGCGCCGCTGGAGAAGAGCCCCAGCGCGCCGCCGTAGCCGTCCCATGCCGCGACCGCCTCGCAGTCGAGGTCGGCATAGCCCCAATCGGCCTCCCAGCCGGAAGTGCCGGGCAGGCGTGGAGCGGTGGTGCGCGGGGTCAGGCGCCCGACCTCGGCAGGAAACGGCGTGCCGTCTGCGAAGGTGAGCACAGCCGAGGACTCGGGCGGATACCAGCCAGGCTGGCCGGTGTCGGAGTAGCCGAAGCCGCCTTGGATTTCGTAAATGGCCGGGTCCTGGGTCGGAATCTCGTTGCGGCGCAGGTAATCCGTGCCGATAACGAAACCGCCGCGGTCGCCCTGGGCGCCGAAGACGAGCCCGAAGGAGATTTCGTCGCCTTGGCCGGTGGCTTCGTCGGTGAGGAAGCGGGCGTCGAAGTCGAGACCCTCGAAGTTGTCGCGGGTGATGAAGTTGACCACCCCGGCGATGGCGTCCGAGCCATACAGCGCCGACGAGCCGTCCTTGAGGATTTCCACCCGTTCCAGCATGAGTGTGGGAACCATCGAGTTGGTGTCCACGCCAGCGCAGCCGGCCGGCGTCATCCAGCCGGCGGTGTGGCGGCGACCGTTCACCAGCGGCAGCGTCGCGCACTCGCCCAGATTCCGCAGGTTGATGGGGATCCGGCCCTGGCCGCCGCCGCCATCGAAGGTGCTGGCGCGAATCCAGCCACCGGATTCATACGGCAGGCGCAGCAGCAGTTCCTGAACGTCGGCGATGTGCGCCTGTTCGATGTCCACGGCGGAGATGACCGTGAGTGGCGACGGCGAATCCTGCGCCGAGCGCTTGATGTAGGAGCCGGTGACCACGATCTCTTCCACGTCGCCGTCGGACGCTTCTTCGGACGTCTCCTGTGCCTGAGCCGGTGCCATGGTCAGCGCCGCAATGGCGGCTGTGGCCCATGCTGACAGCCACGGCCTCTTGTGCATCTTGGGTCTCGATTTCACTGTTGCGCTTGCCTCTCGTGGATGGGAAAAAAGCGGCGTAGTTTATAGTGGCTGCAGGCAGTGGCGCAACGCCATTGACGTGCGTTCGGAGGCCGCAGACGGCACCCGCAGGCCACGTCGAGACGCAGCAAGGGCGACGCGTGCGTGGCACCATGTCGGCCCCGTCTTTGGTCGTTCCGTTCTACTCTGGGGTCACCTCGGCGCGATCCGGCAAGCCCCAGCATTCGAGCTCGTTGGCGAACACCAAGGGGCCCGTGAAGTGCTGTTCGATTGCTTCCCGGCTCTGGCTCTCTCGGCCAAGCGTGCGGGTGGTGCGGTTGCCGAGGACGAGGATGCGCGCCTCGGCGCGGGCGGCGATGCGACCTAGCTGCGAGGGAATGGCGTGGTATTCGCGCAGTTCGCCCCGTGCCGCCTCGGGCGCCGCGTGCGACACCACTAGGGCGTCGGCGCCCTTGGCGAAGTCGGCCAGCCGATCCCTTTGGTTGCTGAAGCTGCCGGCGAAGACGATGGCGAACTCGCCAATCTCCACCCGCCAGGCGAGGGCGGGAATGCCGCCGTGATGCACCGGGATGGCCGAGAGCTTGAGGCCGTCGCTGCTGAAGCGCGACCAGCGCCGCTGCCCGGTGGCCGCCACCTCGCGCACCGACAGCTTGTAGCCGGCGGCATTGCGGAAGGTGAGGAAACCGGCGAGTTCCGAATAGGCACCGCCCTCGCCGATGAGCCGTTCCACGAAGTCGCCGATGGCCGGGCGGCGGTCGTTGCCGGAGGGCCCGAACACCGGCAACAGTTCCTTGCGTCCGGCGTCGATGGAGCCTTCGAGCAGGGCCGGCAAGTCGGCGGTGGTGGCCGCACCAAGATGGGTGAAGACGATGGCGTCAAGTCCCGCCATGTCGGCGCCGGTCTCGTCGAAGCGCAGTGCTGCCCCGGAACCGGCGTCCACCATCAGGCGCGCGGTGTCGTCGATCCAGACCAGATAGCTGGCGGCGCTGCGCTGGTCGGTGAGTTCGCTGCCGCCGGAGCCGAGGATCTGTAGCCAGACACCCTCGTCGCCGCAATAGCCTTCGTCCTGCGCCGCCGCTGGCGATGCAAGGGCGAGTGCAACGATGAGACCGACGAGCCAAGGAAGCCCCCGGCGGGTGGCGTGACCCGGTGCCCTTGCATTGAGTGTCACTTCCTCGAGCATCCTTCCATTCCTGGCTGTTGCTGGCTATTGACTGTGGCTGTTGCCTTGCGCCCATCGGCGTGTGCGAGGGCACCGATGCCCTCGCCCCTCGCCCGGATTCATGAATGCCCTGCGGACGACGATACGCTCGCTGTGGCTGGGCAGGTATTCGCGTGTCCTTCGGACCCGTTCGCGTGTCCTTCGGACCCGCTCCGGCCTCCTCGACATGGTGTGCATCCATGCCTGCGCGCCTTTCGGGCGCGTTGCTTCCTCCACTCCGTGCCTCCCGGCACGCGTCCGCGCCTCCCGGCACGCGTGCGCGTCCAGCCACAGCGGACGTCTCGTCGCCCTCGCTACGCATTCATGAGTAATCCGGGCGAGGCCCCTCACGGCGTGTCCTGGTGCCCAGGAATGCGGCCACCGAAGCCTCGTCTGGCATTCGCCAGTCGCCGCGTGGCGACAGGCTCACGGTGCCTACCTTCGGTCCTGGCGGCAGCGTGGTGCGCTTGAACTGCGCCGCGAAGAAGCGGCGAAAGAAGACGCCCAGCCAACGGCGGATCTCCTCCTCGTCGCGCTCACCGCGAAAGGCGTGCGTTGCCAGAGCCAGGATCTTCGCGGCGCCGGCGCCGTGGCGCATGAAGTGATAGAGGAAGAAGTCGTGCAGTTCATAGGGGCCGATGATCGCTTCCGTGGGCTGCGCGATCTCGCCCCCCGGCTTGGCTGGCACGAGCTCCGGCGTGATGGGCGTGTCGAGAACCCGCTTGAGCACGCTGGCGAGCGGCTCCTCGGCGCGGTGCCGGGCAAACCAGCGCACCAGATACGCCACCAGCGTCTTCGGCACCCCGGCATTGACGTTGTAGCCGGCCATGTGGTCGGCGTTGAACGTACACCAGCCAAGGGCGAGTTCGGACAGGTCTCCAGTGCCGACGACGATGCCATCCACCTGATTGGCCGTGTCGAACAGGAGTTGCGTGCGCTCCCGCGCCTGGGCGTTCTCGAAGGTCACGTCTGCATCGCCGCCGTGGCCGAGATCGGCGAGGTGGACGCCTACCGCGTCGTGAATCGGCACCTCCCTGAGCTCGACTCCGACTGCGGCGGCAAGAGATCTTGCCGACTCCAGCGTATGCGGCGTGGTGCCGGGGCCAGGCATCGTCAGGGCCACCAGCCGTTCGTTGTCCAGCTTCCGCGCCGCCAAGGCATCGAGACAGACGAGAAACGCCAGCGTCGAGTCGAGACCACCGGAGAGACCTACAACCAGCCGTTCCGCTTGGGCCGCCATCATCCGGCGCGCGAGCCCCGTGGCTTGGATGGCGAGGATCTCCTTGGCGCGGGCGTCGAATTCGGCTTCGTCGGCAGGAACGAACGGTTGCCTCGGGTAGTAGCGACCGATTCCGCCGAGCGCAGGCAACGCGCCGGCCTGCACCACTCGCACGGATGCGACGTCACGAGGCGTTTGTGCGAACGTGGCATTGCGTTGCCGGGCATGGCGCAGGCGGCCGCAGTCGATGTCCACGGTCAGGGCGGCGCCTTCGAGCCGGAAGCGAGGTGACTCCGACAACAGCAGGCCGTCCTCCGCCGCCAAGAGGTGTCCACCGAACACCACATCCTTGGTGGACTCCGTGGGCCCCGCACCGGCATAGACATAGCCGCAGATGGTGCGGGCGCTCTGCATCCGCACCAGATCGCGCCGATAGTCCGCCTTTGCCACCAGCTCGGTGCTGGCGGAAGGGTTGAGGACGATCTCCGCCCCGGCAAGGGCAAGGTCGGCGCTCGGCGGCTTCGGCGCCCAGAGGTCTTCGCAGATTTCGATGCCGAAGCGAACGGCATCGGTGTCTGGCTGCCCTGCCTCGCCGATCTGAAACAGCAGCCCTGCGTCGAGCGGAAACGCCCATTCCCCAAGCCTCGCCTCCTCGGCAACGCCAGCGCCGGACGCAAACCAGCGCTTCTCGTAGAACTCCTCGTAATTCGGCTGCGCCAGCTTCGGTACGGCGCCAATCACGCCCCCGCCCCGACAAACGAACGCGCAGTTGAGCATCCGCCCATCCGCCAGCCACCAAGGCGCACCCACCACGAGACAGCGCTCGTCCGACTGCCGAGCCACGTCCGCCAGCGCCGCCCGCGTCGCCCGCCTTAGATCGTCGCCAAGGAAAAGGTCCTCACAGGTGTAGCCGGTGATCGCAAGCTCAGGAAACAGCACGATGGCCGCATCCGCCGATGCCTCTGCATAGGCCGACAGCATCGCCGCAGCATTGGCCGCAGGATCCGCGACCGTCACGACGGGTGTCACCGCCGCAACCCGAATAAACCCGAACGCACTGAAGTCCATACGAAGGAAGCCTAGCCCGGATTGTTCATGAATGCGCGTAGCGAGGGCGACGAGACGCCGCTGTGGGTGGACCCACACGCGTGCAGGAGGCACGGACGGCGTGCCAGGAGGCACGGAACGGAGGGGCCCCGAAGGCATGGCTGTGCATCGCCTGCATCGACAGCAACCGCCACCGCATGCAGTGCCCCGAAGTTCCGCGCCATGGGGCTGTGCGTCGCCACCGGCGTCGTCGAGGGCGCCGCAAGAACGTCGTCGGCAGCCGACTCGAGCGCGGCGGCAGGCACATGCGCCGATTAGCCCTCATCTCACAAATCTGACATGCACCAATTCTTGAGCCACCGCCAAGCCGGTGCCGCAGGTTCATTGGAACTCAATCGTCGGCGATCCATTTGCTGGAGTCTGGGGGTGTCCAGTCTTGCAGGGTGTCGAGGAGGTGGGTTGGGGTGTTGGCGACCAGCACCGATGCCAAGTGTTGGTGGCGGACGAAGCCTTGTTCCAAGACGTGGCCGAGGAAGGCGGTGAGGGGGTCGTAGAAGCCGGCGACGTTCAGGAGGCCCGCGGGGCGCTGGTGGATGCCCAGCTGGTTCCAGGTGATCGCTTCGAACAGTTCGTCCAAGGTTCCGAAGCCGCCGGGGAGGGCGATGTAGGCGTCGGCGAGCTCGGAGAATCGCTGCTTGCGTTCGTGCAGGGTTTCTACGGTCTCGACCTGCACCTTGGGGTGGCCGACTCGTTCGGCTAGCGGCGCCGTGATGATGCCGATGGCCTTGCCGCCGGCACCGAGCACGGCGTCTGCCACTTCGCCCATCAGGCCGACGCCGGCGCCGCCGTACACGAGGGTTAGCCCGCGTGAGGCGAGTTCCCGGCCCAGTTCACAGGCGGCGGAGGCGTAACGGGGGTCGCGACCGGCGTTCGAGCCGCAGATGACGCAGATGGCTTTCATTTCGGTGGGCAGGACTCGATTGGCCATCGCCTAGGAGGTAAGCGCCGTAGAACGGCGCTTACCTCCTAGTCCCTCTGTCAAGAGAGGGCATCCAGTGCCAGCAGTTCTCGTTTTGGCGTCTGGCTTCACCGTCAGGCGCACCCCGCGTTTCGGACCCAATCCGGGCCAAATCGACCGGCAGACCCGTCCAGCTGAGGGGGCTGAAGGCCAAAATGAGCACTGCTGAATCCAGTGCCCCTCGGGCCCGAAGGCGCGCAGGCTCGTGGGAGTGATGCGCGCTCAATCCTCCACATATCGTTCCTGCAACCGCCTCATGCCGCCGAGCCAGCGGTCCGGGTCGGCGACTTTGCGGCGCATGTATTCCTTCACCACCTCGTGGGGCAGGGCGAAGAAACGCTCCTCGGCGATGGCATCGACGCACACTTGCGCCACCGCGTCCGGTTCGAGCATTCCATCCACGCTGGCGACGCTGGCGGCGTTGGGATTGACGGAGTTGCTGCCGGTCATGGCGGTGCGCACGGCTTGTGGGCAGAGCACGGTCACGCGGATGCCGTCGCGATGGTGGGTGATGGACAGCCACTCGGCCAGCGCCACCGCGGCGTGCTTGGTGACGGCGTAGGTCACCGAGCCGATCTGGGTCAGAAGCCCCGCCGCGGAAGCGGTGCTGAACAGATGTCCGCCGCCCCGCGCCACCATGCGCGGCACCAGATGCCGCGCCGCCCACACGTGCGACATGGTGTTGATGCGCCAGATGCGATCCCACATCTCGTCCGGCTCGTCGATTCCCTTGCCCTCGGCAATCCCGGCGTTGGAGCAGAAGAGGTCGATGGGACCGTGCTCGGCTTCCGTGGTCTCGATGAGCCGAACGATGTCGGCTTCGCGTCCCACATTGACGGCCTGCGCCGAGCCGCCGATCTCGCCGGCCACGGCCTCCGCCCCCGCACCGTCGATGTCCGCCGCCACCACGTGCCGCGCCCCTTCCGGCCCGGCGAAGACGCGGGCAAGCTCCCGCCCAATGCCACTCGCCGCCCCGGTCACGACGACGACCTTGTCCCGAACTCTCACCTTGATAATCCATGTCCTCTGCGGAATGGGCATGGTAACGGTCTTGCTGGCTGCATGTGCATTCGCAAACACGATACGGTCACACACCTTCGAGAGTCCTCGATCACTCTGCTGGATTGTCCTATTGAGTAAGTCCTTCAGAAGCGCAACATGGTCGGATGGAAACCTTCCAACGATCCCAAGTCAAGACGCTGCAATGCAGGCTGGCGGAGCATCCCCACCACATCATCGCGGTGTTCGGCCCGCGCCAGAGCGGCAAGACCACGCGGGTGCGCCAAGCCCTCCGGCGCATAGATCGGCCCAATCGCTACTTCACCCTTGATGAGTTGGATGCTGGCGGTGCTGGGTTCCCGGGCCCCACTGCAGCGCTCAGGTTGCCGCGTGAGCCGGACACCGAATGGCTTGTTCGGACTTGGCAGCACGCGCGGGAGGAAGCCGACGCGAGCTCCAATGGTCTCGTGCTCGTGCTGGACGAAATCCAGACGATCCCCCGTTGGTCCTCGACAGTTAAGGGACTGTGGGACGCCGACCGATTCGAAAACCGCCAGATGCACGTGGTGCTCCTTGGATCAGCACCACTCCGCGTGCAGGCCGAGCCTCGCCGACCGCTTTGAGCAGATTCGGGTGACCCACTGGTCCTTCGAGGAGATGGCGGATGCATTCGGTTTCGATCTGGACGAATACATCTACTTCGGTGGCTATCCCGGCGGGGCCCGATTCAGCCGCGACGAGGAACGCTGGAAGGACTACATCCTCGGAGCGCTCGTTGCACCTAGATGTCTTGAGCGGTGCCAATGTTGACGGTCAGGTTGCATTCAGGCAGCAAGGCCTCGGCCCTCCCAAAGTCGCTGTGTTTCGCGGTCGAACGAGTCGATGGCACGGTTGAGCCGGGTGGCGACGCGGGGCGGTGCTTGAAAGGCCACGGACATCGCGGGACGCAGCACGCGGGCGTGGGTTCGGTGGCAGCACATCGCCGCGCGCAGGCCCTCGTCGGTGACCCGGCAGCGACGGGTGAAGGGGATGCGCTCGATCAGCCCGCGCAGCCGCAGGCGGCGCAGGTCGCAGGTCATCCGGCCGCGGCCGTGGTCGTCGACGGACAGCCCGAGCAGCGACGCCACGGTTTCGCGCAGGTCGCGGTTCTGGAAGCCGTCGGGCAGGACATGGAAGGCGAGCGGCGCCGCGAGCAGGGCCTGTGCGCGGGGGTCGCCGAAGCGCAGCGCCGAGGCGCGCTGGCCGTCGACGATGCGCGACCGGTGGAGGTCGTCGAACCGTTCGGCTCCGATGTCGCAGTCGTGGCTGATGCGTTGGACGCGCAGCAGGCGCCGGTTGGCGGCAAGGCCGATGGACTTGAGGTCCCCGAGATTCTTCAGCCGCCTGCCGACATCGAAGTCGCAGGTGTCGTTGACCACCGTCTCGGTCCGCAGTGCGCGGCCCTCCTTGTGGTCGCGTCGCTTGCGACGCGCCTGCTTCTGATGCGCGAGTGCTTGCAGTCGACGTGCAGCGAGGGCGAGACGCCCTCGGTGACGACGCGGGTTCGATGCCGCGAGGGTGTGCGTCGGGTGACGCGTCTGTCGAAGACCAACTGCACGCGGTCGGGACGTCCCGGGTCGAGGTTCTCGCGAATCGCCTCTTCGAAGAAGACGCGTCCCTGCGCAGGACGGTCGAAGACCTGCGTCAGGGCGAACTCCGCCTGCAGGATCGACACGTCGCAGCGGATGCCCGCCGCCCGGTCGGCGGCGGTGAACGGGTGCGGCAGGCGCGCCAGCCACTTGCGCAGCAGGGCGTCGACCTTCGCCGCATCCGGTCGATGCATTCGAGCTCCAGCGTCGTGTGCTCCGCCAGCACTTCGCCGGCGCTGCGTGCCACCTTCATCGTTCGGGCTCCGGTCGATGGGCTCCCCACCGGCCAATATGCGGCCACCATCGCCTGGTGCGATCCATGAAGGCGGCTTCGTGCCGCGGCGCAGCGGCCGGAGTCCGTCTCAACCGTCCGCGAAGAATGCCGCATGTCTCGTCGGGCTGGGGCGGAGCCCCGCTAGTATTTGTACGACTCAGGCTTGAACGGCCCTTCCGCTGGCACGTTGATGTATTCGGCCTGCTCGGGCGTCAGGCGAGTCAGGGTGCCGCCGAAGCCTTCCACCATGAGCTGCGCCACTTCCTCGTCGAGTTTCTTCGGCAGCACTTCCACGGTCACCGGTGGGCGCTGGTTGGGGGGCAGGTCGGCCCAGGCCTCCTCGTATAGGTGCATCTGCGCGAGCACCTGGTTGGCGAAGGAGCCGTCCATGACGCGGGACGGGTGGCCCATGGCGTTGCCAAGGTTCACCAGGCGGCCCTCGGAGAGGAGGATGAGGTAGTCGGTGGGGTCGTCCGAGCGGAACACCTGATGCACTTGGTCCTTCACTGCCTGCCAGCGCCAGTGTTCGCGCATGTAGGCGGTGTCGATCTCGTTGTCGAAGTGGCCGATGTTGCAGACCACGGCACCGGCCTTGATGGTTTGCAGCATGGCGGCGTCGCAGACGTTGCTGTTGCCGGTGCAGGTGACGAGGAGATCGGCGTCGCCCATGATGCGGCGGTCGATGTCGTCGGCGACACCGGTGTTGTTGCCGTTCAGGTAGGGCGAGACCACCTCGTAGCCGTCCATGCACGCCTGCATGGCGCAGATGGGGTCGATCTCGACGATGCGGACGATCATGCCCTCTTGCCGCAGGCTGGCGGCGGAACCCTTGCCGACATCGCCGTAGCCGACGACGAGGGCGCGACGACCGGCGAGCAGCATGTCGGTGGCGCGCTTGATGGCGTCGTTGAGGCTGTGGCGGGTGCCGTAGCGGTTGTCGTTCTTCGACTTGGTGATGGAGGCGTTGACGTCGATGGCGGGGATCTTGAGGGTGTTGGCGGCGATCATGTCGCGCAGGCGATGGACGCCGGTGGTGGTCTCTTCGCTGATGCCGTGGATGGCGTCGAGCATCTCGGGGTGGCGCTCGTGGATCATCTCGGTGAGGTCGCCGCCATCGTCGAGCAGGAGGTTGGCGTTCCAAGGCTCGCCGCCCGAGAGGATGGTCTGCTCGATGCACCACTCGTATTCCGCTTCCGTCTCCCCCTTCCAGGCAAACACCGGCACGCCGGAAGCGGCCATGGCGGCGGCGGCATGGTCTTGGGTGGAAAAGATGTTGCACGACGACCAGCGCACCTCGGCGCCCAGGGCGCGCAGCGTGTCGATCAGCACGGCGGTCTGCACGGTCATGTGGATGCAGCCGATGATGCGGGCGCCAGCGAGCGGCTGCGCTTCGGCGTATTTGCGTCGCAGCGCCATGAGCGCCGGCATTTCCGCCTCCGCAAGGGCGATCTCGCGGCGTCCGAAATCGGCCAGGGAAAGGTCGGCGACCTTGTAGTCGGGCATGTGGCGACAATCCTGAGGGCGGTTCGGCGAAGCGCGCAAACATACACCATGCTGGCACGCCCTGGCAGCCTGTCGGACTTCGGACGGCACAAGCGGGCCGAATGCCGACAGGGTGACAGGACGGCTTGGGCTCCTGGCCGAAGGCGCGAGCGAATGCGAGCCCGAAGGCCAGGCAGTTCGCGAAGCGAACTGCCGACGCGCCCGCAAGGGCGCGCTGACGCCGCGAGACAGTTTTTCGCTGGCGCGAGAACCGCTGCGTGGCAGGCGATGGGGAATCTGCCGGGGCAGCCGGTTGATCCCTCTACTGCGGATGGTCGAACACCGGGTCCCGCTTCTCCATGAATGCGCGCACGGCTTCGCGGTGGTCCGCCTGGGACGAGGCTCGCACCATGCGATCGGCTTCGGCGGCGAGGCACGTGCGGAAATCGGCGGTGAGGGCGCGGTTCAGATTCTCCTTCATGTAGCGCAGCGCCGCGCGGGGGCCGTTGGCGATCTGCTGCGCGAGCTCGCGCGCTTCTTCGCGCACGGTCTCGTAGGGCGCCAGGCGGTTGACAATGCCGAGTGCGAGACATTCGGCGGCAGGCACGCGGCGTCCGGTGAAGTAGAGGTCCCTGGCGACGGCCGGCCCCACAAGCTGCGTCAGCAGCCAGCTGCCGCCGTAGTCGCCGGAGAGGCCCATGTTGCGGAAGGCGGTGGTGACGAAGGTGTCCTCCGCCATGACCCGCAAGTCCGCCGCCAGGGCGATGGAGAGCCCTGCGCCTGCGGCCGGCCCCGGCAGTGCCGCGACTATGGGCTTGGCGAGTTCGTGCATCCGCAGGGTGAGGGTCTCCTGCTTGCGGACCAGCGCGCGCACGGCGTCGTCGGGGCCGGGCCTTGGCGCGTCCGCAGCCGGCTGGCTCGATCCGCCCATGCCGGACACGTCGCCGCCGGCGCAGAAGGCGCGTCCTGCGCCGGTGAGGACGATGGCGCCGCAGCGCGGGTCGCCGTCGAGAGTGAGCAGGAGCTCGCGCAGGGCAGGGGTGAGGATGTCGCCGAGGGCGTTGCGCTGGCGCGGCTTGTTCAGGGTCGCGGTGGCCACGCCGCCGTCGAGTTCGCAGAGGAGTTCCGTGGTTCCGGTGTCGATGGCGGTCATCTGGCCTCTCTCCCTGTGCAGGTGGTTGCGGGCGCCGGTGCGGCAAGGGCCGGGATGCATCCGGGCTGCGGTCCATTGCCGTTGAACGAGGGCTTCGCCTTCGCCAGGCAGGCGCGGATGGCCTCGGCGCGGTCTTCCGTGCCGGCCGAGAGGTCGTCACCGAAGGAAAGCGCCGCCGCCTCGATCTCGGCAAGGTGGGCGTGGTGCAGCGCGTTCGCCTTGCGCGATCGGTTGAAGGTGACGGTGGCAACCGCGCCGTCGCGCTCGACTCGAAGGTGCTCGCATTCCGCCAATCCCGAAGTCCTTGGGCCGCCCGGGGCGGCAATGGATATTACCGGATTCGGTGGATTGGCCGGCGCCTGCCGTGCCGGAGGACGAGGCCATGAAGAGGGGGGTGTAGGCTGGTGGGGTCGGGGGTGATCCCAACGCAGCCTACGAGGGGAGGGGTTCCTTCGCCGGTTGCCGTTCGCGCCCGCCTTTGGGGCGTTCCGGAAACCGCTTCCTGTCCTACCTCTTGCGGTGTCCGTGTTGCGGTGTCCGTGGCGTGTCGCCGGAAGGGCACCTCGATGGACAGCGACAGTCACTGCTTGGACGGATACGTTACTTTCGGTAACGCCGTGGTCAAGCGTAACAATGCAACGCGCCGTTGCGCTGCTGCACGCGTCCGCGGGGCGCATACTCCGCCCGTGGACGAACTCGACTGGGACGACCTGCGCCTCTTCGCCGTGCTGGCGCGCGCCGGCTCGGTGCGTCGGGCCGGCGAGCAGCTTGGCATCCACGCCTCCACAGTCACGCGTCGTCTGGAGCATTTCGAGCGCCGCCTGGACGCCCGCCTCTTCAATCGCACCCCTGGGGGCCTGCGCATTACCGAGGCGGGCGCCGACATGCTCGAGCGGGTGGAGCAGGTGGGGCGCGACATCGACGACATCCAGCGCCTGGTGCGGGGCCGCGACCGGCGACTCGCCGGCCGGCTCTTGGTGTCGATCCCGGAGCCCATCGGCCACACCTTCCTCATGCCGGAAATCGGCGGCTTCGGCGAGCGCTTCCCCGACATCGAGATCGAGTTTGCGCCGGCCACCGAACGCCTGGACCCTGGCCGCCGGGAGGTGGACGTGGCCATCGAGATCACCGAGCGTCCCGCCGAGCATCTCGTTGGAAGACCGTTGGGCCGCTATGCCCTGGCGGTCTATGCCGGACGCGAATACCTGACCCGCCACGACCCGTTCTGCGCTCCACACGACTGCGGCTGGATCGAATGGGAGACCCGCCACAGCACCAGCGGCCACGTCCGCCCGACGTTCTTCCCCAACGTGCCGGTCCGCGCTCGCTGCCGCACCGCCATTCTGCAACTCGCCGCGGCAAGGGCCGGGCTGGGCTTGGCCGTCCTTCCGTGCGTGCTGGGCGACCCGGATGACGACTTGGTCCGAGTGCCCGGTCTCGACCCGATCCCCGGCCCGCAAATCTGGGCCCTAACTCACCGAGACCTGCGGGCCGTGTCCCGAGTCCACGAGTTCATGAGCTTCCTGGCCGACACCTTCAACGCCAACGCCCACCGTCTGCGGGGGGAGTTGGAGGCGAACTGAAGGCGCTGCCGGCACGGCCCTCCCCTTCCGAAGAAGCCTGCGCTTCTTCGACTCCCCCGACGGGGGGAGTGATGGGAGTTGGTCGCTCCCCAACACTTATGGCTGGGGACGCGCCGGGGGCGTCGCGAGGGCAGAATGCCCACACCCAAGGGGCTCGGCGACGGTAGCGGCCTACGCCCGCGACGACCTGCTGGAGAAGCGGCGGCCGATCATGCAGCGGTGGGCGGACTGCATCTCATAGCGTCGCCTTGAACGTTTTGGTGGCCACGGGCGAAGGCGCATTCGAATGCGGGACTTGCGCTGTGCATACTTTGCAAGCCATACATACGCTGAAATGCATTTCGAATGGGATGATGCCAAGGAACGAGCCAACGTTGCCAAGCACGGAATCGACTTCGCCACTGCGCAGCGCATTTTTCGACGGCCCGGTTCTCACCTGGCCCGACACGCACCGCGACTGCGGCGAAGTGCGCCATGTCAGCGTTGGACGTGTCGGCCCCGGAGTCATCGTGGTGGCGCACACCAGACATGGGGACCGCCAGCGGCTGATCTCGGCGCGGCCGGCATCCCGAAAGGAGAGGAGGTCATGCCATGAGCGGATACAGGAAGGCGCTGGCACCGGCTGAAATCGCGGCGGTGGAGGATGCTGCGATCAGCTTCGACGACATACCGGAGCTGGACGAGACGTTCTGGCGCGAGGCCGAACTGGTCGAGCCGGACCGGACGAGCAGATCACCCTGCGCGTGAAGCGTTCGGTGCTCGATCACTTCCGCGCGCCGGGCAAGGGCTGCCAGACGCGCATCAACCGCGTGCTGGAAAGCTACGTCCGAGCACGACGTGGAGCGGGATAGCCTCCGCGGCTCGCGCGAAGGCTTACCAGACTGCTTAGGATCGGAAGAGTTCTGGAGACGGACGCGGCCCGTCACAACGGAGAGTTGGAGATGGGGAACCAACAGGCGCAAGCGCCGCCGTCTGCATCTCGGTTCGCACCATTGCGGAGGCGATGAGTTTCTGAGCAGTCCTTCTCGGCCGAAGGCACGGATTCTGCTGGAAGCGCTCCGTGCATGGGCGGATCGCGCTCTTGCCAGGCTTGCATGGAAGTACGCCCCCAGCGATGGGGGAATTGCCGGTACTTCCTTACGCGTCAGCGGTCGGGGATGCTTCCCCGGCTGAAGGCTCCGAGACTCTACGAGTGGAAACCCGTCGATCAAGGGTGCTTCGAGAGAGGCGGCCATCCGAAAGTTTGTGCGCTGCTTCCTGCCCGGATCGTACGCGATTGGACAGTGGTGAGCGGAAGCGAAGGAAGAAGGCCAGCAGTTGCATGGCAACTGCGGACGCGTCCGTTAGTTCACGTATTCGAATACCTTGACGATTTTGCGCACGCCGAAGACTTCCTGTGCCTCGGCCACTGTGGCGTCTGCGTCTTCGCGGCGGACGCGGCCGAGTAGATACACCACACCGTCTTCCGTGGTGACGCCCACGTCGCTCTCGATGGTGTCGTTCGCCATCAGGCGTGCCCGCACCTTCGTCGAGATCCAGGAGTCGTTCGTGCGGGCAACGTAGTTGGTGGGGCCGCTCACCTGAATCTCGTTGTGGATCTTGCGCACCTTGCGAATGCCGTCCAGCGCGGCGGCTGCCTTGCTGCGCAGCGCCGCGTTCTCCACCTGCCCCGCGAGCAGCACGATGCCGTTGAAGCACACCACGCTGACATTGCCGGCGCGCAGCAGTTCATCGGCCTCGTCGATGCGCTGCCGCGCCATCCGCTCCACCACCTGGTCGTCGAGGATCACGCCGGGGGTGCGGGCATGGGGGTCGTCCGTGGTGATCGAGGAGCAGGAAGCCAAGCCGAGCAGCAACGAAGCCGCGACGGCGCGGCACAGGAAGCTAAAGCGCATTGCGAATCCAGTCCCAGTGAATGCGGTAGTTTCCTCTTGACCCCGACACCACGTCAAACCGCACGCCGCGCAGGCGGTGCTCCGGGTGGTCGCGACGGTATAGCTCAGCGGTGCGGGCGATGCGCTGGCGCTTGCGTTGGTCGATGGAGCCAATGCCCGACGTCCAGGCCCCCGCGCCCCGAAAGCGCACCTCCACGAACACCAGCGTGTCGCCGTCGAGCATCACGAGATCGAGCTCGCCGGTGCGGCGTTCGTAGTTGCGCGTGAGCGTCTTGAGGCCGCGTCGACGCAGCATCCGTTCCGCAGAGCGTTCCATGCGCTGGCCGAACGCCCGCCAAGGACGTGTCCTGGGCCGCAAAAGCAGTCCTCGCGAGCGTGTCAGCCGTCGCCGAATGCGACCAATAACGTCGCTTTTCTTCATCGCGCGGCGAGGTCCAGTTCCGGTGCCCACGGCTCGAACCGACCGTTGACGACCCGGCTCCAGTGCAGCTCGCGAGCCACGCGCAGGTCGTCGCCGATGGTGAGGATGCCTGTGCTGCCGAACACCACCGGCAGCAGCGCACTGCGCTGCGGCTGCACGAAGCGATGGCCTATGCGAAAAGCATCGACCCCCAACGCCTGCAGTGCCGCCACCGTCGCCGTGCCGGAGAAGGAGCGGCGCAGCGTGCTGGCAATGGCTGGCTCGCGAGGTTGCCAGGGCACGCCGCAGGTGCGCACGCCGCGCAGTCGCCGCAATGCGACACCGCGCATCGCGGTGGAAGGCACATAGAGAGGGAGGTCTCGCGCCGAGTGGAAATCCAGCGCCGGCATCAGCGAGGTCATCTGCGCCGCACCTACCAGCGCGACGATGGCGTCGATGTCGTCGCGCCGCCAAGGCACGAACTCGAGCTCGCGCCGCAGCAACCGGCCAAGCTCGTTGCGTCTGGCCTGACTCGCGGCGACCCCAAGACCCTCGCCGACCGCACCGGTGACGCTGCGCACGCCAGCCACCGCACCGCCGTCGATGATCTCCGGCGGTACCGCAAGCGAGCCGAGGTCCGCGCGCAGGCGACCCTCTGCCCGCTCGGACCAGGCGGTGGAGATGCCAAGCAACAGCACCCGTTCGAGCCCCGCCGCGCCAATGGCTTGGGCGATGGCGCTGGCCTCATCCTCGATGGCATAGGCGAGCTGCACCAATTGTGCCTGCCCGCCGCCATCAATGGCATTCAATGCCACCGTCGGCACCGAAGGCGGCAGCGCCGCGATCGCCGCCACCGCTTCCTTGCGGAGCGGGCCCACCACCAGCTCTGCGCCCCGCGCCACGGCGCGACGGTAGGCATCGACGGCCCCTTGTGGAACCGTGTCCACGACGGTCAGGGAATCTTCGGCGCCCGGTGCGGCCATGAGATAGGCGGCGGTGAAACCGTCGCGGATCGCTTGACCCGCGCTCGCCAAGGGGCCGGACAGCGGCACCAAGAGTGCGATCCGTACGCCGCGCCGAGCGTTTCGCAGCGCTTCGAGAGAGTGTGGCGGGGCTTGGCTTGCTGGATGCCCTCGGTGCGTCTCGCGCCATTGCCGCCACGCATCCAGACGATTGCGGGTGCTGAACGCCTCGTATTGCTGCTGTGCCAACGACCACCACGCGCGCTCTTCGGGCGAGTTCGCTTCGTCTGCCAGCGCCACCAGCCGGCGCGGCGACACGCGCGCAACAGTGCGCCAGATGCGCTCGCTCTTGGCGACATTCGGCGTCGCGATCGCAGTCATCAGCAAACTGGCCGCAGCCTCAAGGTCACCCAAGCGCTCGTACACGGTCGCCCGCAGGAGAGCGGTCTGGCGCTCCTGCTCCTGGCTGGTCGGTTGCAGGGCATCAACCTGTGCCAATGCCACCGTTTCGCCGGTGGCAAGCGCAACCCGCAGGGCGGCGCTGCGCCAGGCGAAGCGTCGCGATGCTGGCAGCGCCAGGTGTAGCTGCTCGCCACCGCTACCCTTGAGCCACGCCGCCACCTGCACCGCGGTGGCCAGGCGTTCGGCATTGGCGCTGACCTGTGGGGGTGGCAATTGCTCCAGCAAGGCGTCGAGATAGAACTCGGCCCGTTCGGGTCGAGGCAGGTTCGCGCCTTGCGCCAGGATCCGCTCTGCGTCGGTGTGCGGCCGTGCTGGCGGCGGCTCGAGCGGTGCGCTGGCGCAAGACCACAGCGCCACGGCAGTACAGAGATGAAGGACAATCTTCCTGAGCGTCGTGGCCGGCAGGGCGGCGGCACGGGGGGCCTTCATGGCGAACGAAAGCGCAGGTCGGCTGTATGTGGTGGCAACGCCCATCGGCAATCTGGCGGACATCTCCGGCCGGGCGGTGTCCACGCTGCGATCCGTGACCCTGATCGCCTGTGAAGATACCAGACGCACGGGCCGGCTCCTTGCCCATCTCGGCGTCTCGGCGCCGGAACTCATCGCCCTGCACGACCACAACGAGCGCGCCGTTGCCGAGTCCGTGCTGGCGCGCCTGGAAGCGGCGGAAAACGTCGCGTTGGTGTCGGATGCCGGGACGCCGCTGGTGTCGGACCCCGGCTTCGTGCTGGTGCGGGAGGCTTGGTCTCGGGGGCTCACGGTGGTGCCGGTGCCGGGGCCGAGCGCCGTCACCAGTGCCGTCAGCATCTCGCCGGTCCCCACGGGGCGGTTTCGCTTCGAAGGGTTCCTGCCGGCGAAGGCGGCTGCTCGAGATGCTGCGCTGAACCGGTTGCTGGCCGCCGACATGGCCGTCGTGTTCCTGGAAAGCCCGCGCCGCATGCGTGCCACGCTGGCGGCGATTGAGGCGCTAGGCGGGGGCGACCGCGACATTCTGTTGTGTCGGGAACTGACCAAGCTGCACGAGACGGCGACGTTTGGCGCCGTGTCGGAGCTTGTCGCCGACCCGGATCGGGTTCGCGAGCAAGGCGAGTTTGTCTGCGTGCTTGCGCCGGGTTCATCGACGGCGCCGCCGGATTCGGCTGAGCGGCTGCTTGTTGCGCTGTTGGACGAATTGCCTCCGGCGCGGGCGGCGCGGGTCGCGGCACGGATCACGGGCCGTGCGCGCTCGGAGCTGTATGCGTTGGCGACGTCGTTGGCGGCGGCCGAGCGGTGACGGGCTCTGTCCGGAAAGCGGGTTAGGCTAGGCGCTGAGCTGGTCCAGGCAATCGCGCGTTCGCCTTGCGCGGGCGTGAGGAAAGTCCGGGCTCCACAGGACAGGGCGCCAGGTAACCCCTGGGGGGCGCGAGCCCACGGAAAGTGCAGCAGAGAGCAGACCGCCGCGCCAAGCGCGGCAAGGGTGAAAGGGTGCGGTAAGAGCGCACCGCGAGCGTTGGCAACAACCTCGGCTAGGCAAACCCCGCCCGGAGCAAGGCCAAATAGGAGTCATGGCGTGGTCCGCGTCCGACTCGGGTAGGCTGCTTCAGGCGACCGGTGACGGTCGTCGCAGATGAATGATTGCCCACGACAGAACCCGGCTTATGGACCGGCTCACCCAATCACGGCCTTGGGACGTGTCCCAAGTAAGGACGCGTCGTCAGCCCCGCACCCCTCGAAGCCGAGCCAGCGCCAGCGCACCGGCCGGATGGCGCGGTCCCCAAGGCCACTCGAAGCGGCCTGTCCACGCTCCTCGCCGGAGGCGAAAGGAAAGAGCGTCGTGGATTAGCGGGCATAGGTCGTGTAAAGTATGGGCGTCGTAGCCCTTGGTGAGCACTTCGCATCGGGTCGAACGCCGGCGTCTTGACGCCCGGTGGCCGGAGGCCAAGTTGAACGGCGAGGCAGTGCGCGGCGAACCGAATCATGGAGACCCAGTGAAGAAGATCTACGTTGGAAACCTCCCGTGGGCGACGGGAGACGAGGAATTGGCGGAACTTTTTGCCGCCCACGGTGAGGTGATTTCCGCAAGGGTAATCACCGACCGCGAAACGGGACGTTCCCGAGGCTTTGGCTTTGTCGAAATGGACGACCACGCCGCGGACGACGCCATCGCCGAATTGAACGGGCGAGACTTCAAGTCTCGCCCGTTGCGTGTTAGTGAGGCCCATGGGCGGAGCGAAGGCGGAGGCCCCAGCCGGGGCGGAGGCGGAGGCCCCAGCCGGGGGGGATACGGCCGACCTCGCGACTGAATCGTCGGCGCCCTCCCAGGCGCCCCGGACATCCACCCCACACCGCTGGCTCTCCAGGAGCCAGTCGGTGCGGATTGTCGTGCATGACGATGCTCGTCTGACAAGATCTCGCGAGGGAGGGCATTCTGCCGGCCATGGCACCGTTGGGCGCTCACGGTGGCCTCGGCGACCTCAAGCGAGCGTTCGGAAGGCCAGCACGGTACCGCACCAAGGTGGCGCCACGCTTTCATGCACCGCGCCGGTGGCTTCGCCGATGACCCACGTGATGGCGCCGTTGATGCTGTAGTACGCCTGCTCGGCGAAGGCCGTCACCTGAATCTCGGCTCGGTGGCTCGTGGGGCTCTGTTGCGGAACGGCACGATCCGCTCGAAGAGCTCGGCCACCTTGCCGTGGCGAGGCCGGGACGCCAGTGTCCCCGCGGCATCTCGAAGTGCCGCGTCCCCTTGCCCGCGCAGCCAGTTGTGCTCACTGGCGAGAATCCACCAGCCGTTGTGCTGCACCATCTCGATGTGCCCAGAGCCCGCCACCGCCGCGCCAAAGGCGATGTTGGAGGCGATGACGCTGCCTGTCGGCTCGCCGCCTGCCACCTCGGCAAGCCGGCGACGCAGGAAGGCCACGGTCTGCGGGCGGATGCGGAGCTTTTGCATGGATGCGGATGCGGCGTGTGGCGCGAGTGGTAGCTACGGGCGGGCTCGAACCGCCGACCCCAGGATTATGAATCCTGTGCTCTAACCAACTGAGCTACGTAGCCTTCGGCACCAAGCTCGCGAGTGGGTATTGTCGAAACCGGACGGTGCCATTGTCAAGGCGCTGGCTTGCATGGAAGTACGCCCCCAGCGATGGGGGAATTGCCGGTACTTTCTTACGCGTCAGCGGTCGGGGATGCTTCCCCGGCTGAAGGCTCCTGGCGCAGCAGTTCTCGTTTTGGCGCCTGGAGCCTGTCGGACTTCGGACGGCGCAAGCTGGCCGAATGCCGACAGGGTGGCAGGACGGCTTGGGCTGGGGCAGGAAGCGTTGCCGAAAGGCAACGGTTCCTGTGGCGCTGGCTTCGCCGTTAGGCGCATTGCACCCCGCGTTTCGGACCCAATCCGGGCCAAATCGACCGGCAGACCCGTCCAGTTGAGGGGTTGAAGGCCAAAATGAGAACTGCTGCTCCTGGCGCTCCTGGCGCTCCTGGCGCAGCAAGGGTAGTGTCTCACTTTGGGCTTGTGCAGTGTCTGGCACTGTCCCCCGGGGAGGGCGTCCCGCCCTCCATCGCGCCGCAAGGCGCGCAGGGCACACTCGCGGCATGTGCAGGAAGGACGCGCCTGACGGCGCGCATGGAGGGCGGGACGCCCTCCCCCGGAGTGGTCCGGCAGGCAAGTCGACGCAGTCGCCGGCTGCGAACGGCCATGCGCCACGTCAGGCAGATTCAAGGTGACACTGCCGCTCCTGGCGCGTGCGGGTAGAATCGCCGCCGGGGAGGAACCTGCATGACCATTGAGCCTGTCCGCATCGGCCTCATCGGCTGCGGCACCATCAGTCCCGCGTATCTGCGTGCCGCGGCGACGTTCGACATCCTTGACTTCGTTGCCTGCGCCGACATCAATCCGGAAGCGACGGCGACAAAGGAGGAGAAGTTCGGAATTCCGGCGCGTTCCGTGGACGCGCTGCTGGCCTGCGACGACGTGGAGGTGGTGCTGAACCTCACCGTCCCGGCCGCCCACAGCGAGATCAACCTGGCGGCGATTGACGCCGGCAAGCACGCCTACAGCGAAAAGCCGTTTGGTCTCGCTGCCGACGACGGTCGCCGAGTGCTCGAACGCGCCGCCAAGAAGGGCCTCCGGACCGGATGCGCGCCGGACACCTTCCTCGGCGGTGGCCATCAGACCGTGCGCGGCCTGCTCGACGCCGGCGCCATCGGCAAGCCGGTGGCGGGCACGGCGTTCATGATGAGCCACGGCGTCGAGGTATGGCACCCCAACCCGGCGTTCTACTACCACCGCGGCGGCGGCCCGCTCTACGACATGGGCCCCTACTACCTCACCGCTCTCGTGCATGCGCTCGGGCCGGTGCGTCGCGTCGCCGCGATCACCACCCGCGGCCTCGACACCCGCAAGATCACATCCCAGCCCCATGCCGGGCAGATTATCGACGTGGAGGTGGACACCCACGCCGCCGCCACGCTGGAGTTCCACTCCGGCACCGTGGTCACCGTGGTGATGAGCTTCGATGTCTGGCTGCATTCCAACCGCTTCATCGAGCTGCACGGCACCGAGGCCAGCATGTCGGCGCCAGACCCCAACACGTTCGGCGGCAAGGTGCGAATTTCGAGCGGGCGAGAGTGGGAGGAGCGCGCCCTCAGCCACGGCTACACCGACAACATGCGCAGCATTGGCCTTGCCGACATGTGCAAGGGCATCCGCACCGGCCGCCCGCACCGCTGCGACGGCCACCTCGCGCAGCATGTGCTGGAGATCATGGACGCCTTCGGCGCATCGTCGGCAAGCGGCGAACACGTCACGGTCGCGAGCGCGCCGGAACGCCCCGAGCCCCTGCCGACGGGGCTCAGCGGCGGCGCGCTGGATTAGGGCCTTCGGAGGGAGGGCACCGGCCCTCCATGCGCGCCGCCAAGGCGCGGCCAGCGCACCAGCTTGCCGACCTGCGGTATCCCCGCGTCACCGACAGACTTACATCAACGTACTGATTTAACTACATTTTTGGGCTGGTGGCAATAGCGACGACTCCTTCAGCGACTCCTTTGGCAGCGGGCCTTTGTGCGTCCTAGTGCGCGGACATGCGCGACATGCGCGAGGTGCGCGAGGCGCGAGACAAGAGCATGCGAGGCGCTAGCTCGCAGGCCACGGCCAGCTGGCGGTTAGCGGACACTAGGGTAGTGCGCCGAACCCCCGGAAGAGAAAGACCACCTTCGCCGCAGCCGGAGAGGCGGGGTGCGGGAATCAAATCTACGCTCAGCCAACACACGGCGCTTGAGCTTTTACGACAGCGTCCGTAAGCTCGTCGGCTAACCATCCCCCGAAAGTGTCGCGAGGCCATCCAGGTGCCGCCTTGGTTGACCAAGAAATTCGTCTGGGCTCTCGTGTTTGCCTTGGCAGTCGGGCCTGCCGTCACTGGCTTGCTACTCACCATAGGCGACCAGTGGCTTCGAAACGTCGTAGACGACTGGATGAGCGACCCAGACCTGTTCGATTCCTTGTCGATACGCCCAGATCAATACCAGGGGCTGCCACTGCGTTGGCGACAAGCGCTTGCGGAAATCGCGGTCCGTGACTCAGCGGAGGCGGCTCCGCTACAGAGCTTATCAAGACGCTTGATGTAGAGGACATTGATCTGCTAGAGCGAACAGCCCCGTATGTACTTGGTTTCGGTCACTCGGCAGGTATCGTGCGTCACCGGATCGTGGGAACCTACCCGCACCGGTTACCAAACGTACCTTCAGCAGATTTCGGTAAGCTGCAAAACTTGGGAGTGATCGAGTCTTCAGGCTACAGGATCTCTTTACCTAGCAGGACCCATATTGCCGGCAGAGGCACAGCATTGGTAGTTTTCCTAGAAGATACTGGCCAAGAGCTACCGGTGAGCTACACGAAGTTTGCCGACGTCGGAACTGAGCTGATGTCGGTCGTTGGAAGGCATACGGATCTTGCCTATCTGGAATGGGTAGCGCAAAAGATCGAGAGAGATGCGGACGCCACCGTCGAGTTGTTGGCGATAGAGGACAATCGAGAGGGGATAACAATGGCTCCGCTAAAACTCACGGTTCCGTCGGGCGATGTCGGGCGCATCAACCGCGCGGCGATAAGCCCGTTGCCGACGGAGGAATAGGTGAAGCGCGACGCTCTCGACGTTGCCGCGTTGTGTAGCGCACTAGGCCATTCGCGCGTAAACCTCGCTGTAGCGGTGATCGTGCGTGCTGGGCGGTGCTTTCCCGCACAAGCTGGCGCACTTGCGGCGAAGGGTGCGCAGGCACTCCTCGAAAGCGAATGGGTGGCATCTAGCGCGCCACGTCGAACAGTTTGGCCTGTTCGCTAGTGGGGAGCGGCGGAAGGAGTCCGGCAAGTTGCGGGAGGCCCTTGACGGGAACGTTGCCGAGTTCCTTGGGCTCGAGCTTGTGAAGACCGCCACCGTAGACCCGGCCCTCGCCGAGCAGATCCGCAGGGCGGATGGTGTTGAGGTACTCCCAGATCTGCCGCATCAGGGCTGGTCGATTGTTGGCAGCCTTGGTGAGCTGCGGCTTCGGATACAGCATGAGGTAGACGTTGGCAGCGGTTGCTCGGGAGTTGTTCAGGATAAAGCGGAACGGCCGCCCGCTCTTGGTGTCGCTACGGCCGAGGTAGGTGCAGACGAGCGGCGCGGCAGGACGGTTCTCCTGGGCGTACCAAGGCCTGCGGTGACGACAGAGATAGCGCTTGGCGACGCGTCTGGACTTGCCCTCTTGGAGGTATTCCCAAAGTGACGGATACCTGGTCTTGATGTCGTCTTCCGATAAGGGGCAGTCGAGCAGGTAGAGTCGACGTTCCAATATCGGGTTGCCGTCGCAGTCCGCAAGTATTTCGTCGTCGGACAGGTAGCGTGGGCTCGGCAGGATCGGCCGGAAGGCTTCGTATGGCAGTTCGCGGCGTTCGACTTCCTCGGCCGACAGGATGAAGTAGCTGTTGTCGCCGGTGGCTAGACCGCGTTTGATGGTGAAATAGTCGGACAGTACGGGCGCCTCTGTGACTACGCTCGGATCTGCCTTGGGGTAGCGGGTCCACTTGCGGTCGCGGCGCAAGGCGGCGGCGGGGACGGAGCGTTCGACGACCGGACGGGCCACAGAGCCTCCGAAGGTGAAGCGGACTTCGTGGGACGGACTGGGGGACGACTTGCGGAACCAGACCACGGCGGAGGAAACGAGGGCGTTGCCGAACTGCACGTCGTTGGGGTCGAAGCGGTGGATGTGCAGGAGGCTCACGGTGTCGAGGAGATATCGCTTGACCGCAACGCCGTAGTTGACGTCCATGAACTCACTAGGGGTCAGCCAGCCGGCGAGGCCACCATCCGCCATCCAGAGATGGGTCAATCCGAGGAAATAGCAATACAGACCGGCGAGTCCGCTCAGTTCAAGGCCGCAGGCCGACTGGATGCACGCGCGAAGCCGGTGCTTGTCACCGTTGCCGATGTGGTGGTGGCGTACGTACGGCGGATTGCAGATGACCAGGTTGAATCGGCCCGTGGCCGGCGGTGCCGGGGCGACGGTGAAGTCGGCCTGTCGGATGTCGAGGCCCGTGGACTGCCACAGCGCTGCGGCCGGCACCGCGTAGTGTGGATCGATCTCGTAGCCGACAGCGGAGTCGATACGTTCCTCCGGGAACACGTCGAGAAGCGCAGAATAGAATGACCCCGTGCCAATGGCCGGATCGAAGAAGCGCACTCTGGTGTCGGGGCCCAACTGACGCTTCGCGTAGCCGAGAATGTCCCGGGCGAGCACCGTTGGGGTCGCGAACTGCCCCATGCGATTTCTCTCGGCCTGAGTTTTGGCGGCGTCCAGATCCCTCTGGAGTTCGAGCCTGCGCGTTTCGATGGGCAAGTGCGGGCGTGCGCCCATTTAGAGTCCGAACCCGACAAGGTCGTCGATGCGGTGTTCCCACACCCAGTCGATCCCCTCGGCAGCCTCGTAGCCCAGGTAGCCGCTGTCAAAGTAGCCGCAGAGAAAGAGGTTGAAGCAGACGTCGTCCCCGTGGGTGTGGCGTAGCTGAGCCATCTTGGCCGCCTCCTCTTTGCGGCGTTTATTGACGTTCGTGAAGTCGCCTGCTGACTTCGCTTCCAAGAGCAGGGGGAAGTCGCCGGGCTTGGCGGCCTTGGGCATCACTACGGCGTCCACGGGAATGTTGATCTTCTTGCGCGCGCCCTCCTGATCGACCGGTACGATCAACCGAAAGGAGTAGGTTCCGGGGCGCATGGCGTTCGACCATCTCGCGCTCAGCCTGGGCGAGATGCGCGCCGAGGACTGGCAGGAACAGCGACAACCTGGTGGCACGCGTCGCCGGCAGACTTGGGGGCCTGGCCGAAAGCGTCCCCGACGCTGGCGCCCTTGACGAGGTATTCGAGTAGCCGCAGCCCGCGCTGGTGCGAAGACTGCCAGAGCGGCGCGAGGGACGCACGTCCGCAAGGGACGCTGAAATCCCCTGCCCGGGCTTGTGGGGCGCACGCATGGGGTTTGGGTCAGGGCGACTGCAGTGCAGCGCGGAACTTGTCTAGTTCCTTGATCGGCGCGGAGCAGACCAAGTCTCGGCAGACATGGGCTGTCACTCGGGCTCGGACCTCTGTCGTGACGAGGCGGGGCAGGTACGATGGCGCAAGGCACTCGTAGGGAATCGCGTAGGTGGCTCTGGTGGGCTGGTAGCCGTCCCTCGCCGCGTCGAGCCACGGCTGCATCTCGTCGGGCGGGCCCCGCAGGATCACCGTTTCGCCAGGTTCGGTTGCCGCCTCGATGGCGGTGAGGAGTGCCGAGTGCGCCGCGGGTTGGCGTTCGGCGAAGCCTCGCCCCCAGGCGAGGGCGGCATGGGCTGCGTCCAGATAGCGCGATTCCGCGGTCAGGTGGCCGAATGCCGCAAGGGCGCGTGCAGCGGTGGCGTTGCCGGGCGGCAGGGCGTCGTCGAGCACCGGTTTCGGGCGGTGGATGAGTTGCTCGTGGTCGTGTGCCGTGAACCAGAAGCCGCCGGCATCCTCGTCCAGGAAGAGCGTGAGCAAGCCGTCCGCCAGCAGACGGGCGAAGGCGATGTTGGCGTCGTCCCAGCGTGCTTCCAGGAGCGCCAGCACGCCCTGCAGCATGTTGGCGTAGTCGTCGAGATAGGCTGGATGCCGCGCCGTGCCACCGGTGCAGCTTGCCATGAGGCGGCCGTCCTGCACCATGTCCTCGCGCACGAACGCTGCGGCCCTCGCCGCCGAGTCGATCCACGCCGGTTCGCCCAGCCGCAGCGCCGCTCGCACCATGCCGTGAATCGCAAGGCCGTTCCACGCCGCGAGTACCTTGTCGTCGCATGCGGGCCGAGGCCGCTCGCTGCGGTGAGCAAAGAGCTTGGCCCGGGCCCTCGCCAACAGCTCTGCCGCGTCGTCCGCGTCCAGATACAGCCGCTCTGCCACCGAGCGCCACGAGTCGCGCCGGTGCAGATGCCATCTGCCCTCGAAATTGGCCGGTCGGTCGAGGCCATAGAGGGTCTCCACCACCAGATACTCATCCTCGGTGAGAAGCCGCTTCACTTCGTGTCGGCGCCAGACGTAATGCCGCCCCTCGCCGCCGTCGCTGTCGGCATCGAGTGCGGCGCAGTAGCCGCCGTCCGGATGCTGCATCTCGCGCATCACCCAGCCAGCCGTGTCGCGAAGCGCTCCCTCGAACAGGGCGTCGGGCGCCACCGCCATCGCGTCCGCATAGAGCGCGAGCAGCGAGCCGTTGTCGCAGAGCATCTTCTCGAAGTGCGGAATCATCCACTCGCGGTCGGTGGAATAGCGACAGAAACCGCCGCCCAGGTGATCGAAGATGCCGCCGCGGGCCATCTTCGTGAGTGTCGTCATCACCATGTCGAGGGCTTCGCGATCCGGCTGGCCGCTGGCGCGGCCGCGGCGCCAGTGGCGCAGGAGCCGATCCACCGCCCCCGGCATCGGGAACTTGGGCGCATTGCCGAAGCCGCCGCCTTGGGAGTCGTAGAGCTTGCCGAGCTGCTCCCGCCCGGCGGCAAGCAGGGCGTCGTCGGCCAGCTTCGATTCCGCCCTGGCGGCATCCAATTGCTGCACCACGGCGCGCAGCTTGTCGCCCTGTTGGCGGATGTCGCCGGTGCGTTCGTGCCAGGCGTCGGAGATGCGGATCAGCACATCAACGAAGCCCGGCAGACCGTGGCGGGGCGTGCGGGGGAAGTAGGTGCCGGTGAAGAACGGCAGCAGCGTATCCGGATCGAGGAATGCGGTCAGGGGCCAGCCGCCGCTCTGACGGGTGAGCAGGTGGTGGGCGACTTGGTAGGCGCGGTCGATATCCGGCCGCTCTTCCCGATCCACCTTGATGTTGACGAAGCGCTCGTTCATCACACTCGCCGTCGCCTCATGCTCGAACGACTCGTGCGCCATCACATGGCACCAGTGGCACGCCGAATAGCCGATGGAGAGCAGGATGGGACGGTTCTTGGTGCGGGCGAGGGAGAGCGCCGTCTCGCCCCAGGGATGCCAGTCCACCGGATTGTCGGCATGTTGCGCGAGGTAGGGGCTGGTTTCGCCGGTGAGGTGGTTCATGGCATCCGGTGGGTCGTTGTCGCAACCATCATAGCCTCGGTGCCCAGGATGATTTCACGCTACGGGTTGACGCTGGCTAAGCGGCGTTCTGCGGGCGGCTCGCGGGACAAGCCGCGCTGAGGGTGCCGGGTCGGGGTATGGAACGCGGCGTGGTCGCGATCGGGCGGGCGAGGTGCGAGGGTCGCTGGCGGCGGATGGGGGGGGTGGCGGTTTGCGGCGGCGTGGCCGGGGATATCAGTGCGGCGACAGGATGGCGTCGAGGGCCTCGCGGCGGCGCATCATGAAGTGGAGGTTCGCCTCGGGCAGGTGGCGGAAGCCGCGGTGGAACACGACGGCGAGCGCGATGTTGTTGACGGCGAGCGCGATGTTGTTGAGGATGGCGTTGTTGGCGGGCGCGACGATGGACCGCGCCGTGTCGCGGGTGACGTGCAGGGCGTCCGGGGTGATGGCGCAAACGTGGACGAAGACCATCTTGGTCACGCCGTAACCATGAAAGCACGCCAAGCACATCGCCGAACAGCGCGACGTTTCGACCATCCAGCTCGTGGTCGAATTCACCATGGAGGCGATCGACGGGCGTTCATAGCCCCGCGTTGTTCGCCGCCACGTTGCCGAGCTTGCTCCGGGTTCGCGCCCGGCGGCGCTCTCAGATCTCAGGATAGGTCCAACAGCAACCGAGGTGGGAATTGAGTCATCGCCCCTTTCCGGACTTCTTCAAAGCGGCGACTGGGCTGGACGAGGGGCCGTACGAGTACCAAGCCCAGCTCGCCACTTGTCCTCACTTACCGGATGTTCTCGCCGTGCCCACCGGGTGTGGAAAGACGGCGGCGGCCGTTCTTTCATGGGCGTGGCGCCGAAGAGAGTGCGCCGACGATCGCGTTCGACGCCACACGCCCCGACGGCTCGTCTACTGCCTACCGATGCGATCGCTCGTGGACCAAGTGTACCGCGACGCCATTGAGTGGCTGGACAATCTGAATTGGTTGCGGCTGCTGTCGACACGCCCCTATCGACCTGACTGGTCCCGCGACGACGTGCCCGTGTTTCGGCTATTGGGAGGTGAGGAGACGGTGGAGTGGGAGGGCCACCCGGAACGAGAGGCTGTGCTGGTAGGTACCCAGGACATGCTTCTATCCCGCGCGCTGAACCGTGGATATGCGATGAAGCCCTACCACTGGCCGATCGCGTTCGGACTGGTGAATGTCGATGCGTTGTGGGTCGTCGACGAGGTCCAACTTATGGGTTCCGGCCGTACCACGAGCGTGCAGCTCCACGAATTTCGGCGTACGCCCCCGGATCTGCCGCGCGAAACTCTTTGGATGAGCGCGACCGTTGGCGCGGCCCTTCCCACGTGTGCGGATGAGCAACGGTGGGTCCAGACGCCTCCTAAATGGATGCGGACGCCGGAACGAGGAAGCCGTGATGTCACCGTGCAGGGGCTTGGCGCCGTCGACCGCCGGAGGATGTCCAACGTGCTGACGGGCGCGAAAAGCGTGGAATCCGTGCCGGGGGCCACGGTAGAGGATGATTCCCTGCCCAAGCGACTTCTGTCCGACGCGTCCCGGGGATGGTTCGTTCTGGTGATGATCAACCGCGTCGAGCGGGCCCAGGAGTTGTTCAGGCGTGTCAAGGCGCTCGTCGATCAGGATGCCGACGCGCCGGAGGTTCTGCTCGTGCATTCCCGTTTTCGGCCTCGCGAGCGCGGTGCCACAATGAGTCAGCTCAGGGCGACCACTCCGGCTCAGGGACGAATCGTGATCAGCACGCAGGTCCTTGAAGCTGGTGTCGACCTCGACTCCGACGTGCTGGTGACGGAGCTTTGCCCTTGGCCATCCCTTGTACAGCGTCTCGGGCGACTTAATCGCCGGGGGGAGCGAGATGGGGTCATCCACATTCTCGATCTGCCGGTCAAGGAGCTGAGCGACGATCGCCAGCGAAAGAAGTCCGAGCGCGAACAGGAGAAAGAACGGATGCGGAGCGAGGCAGCGTTGCCGTACGCGTGGTCGGACATCGAGGCGACGCGAAATCGTGTAGGACGGCTTGGCGGAGATGCGTCGATCTCGGCAATCGAAAGAGTCGATCGGGAGGAGCCCTACGAGGTGCCGGTGGCGGGGCCTGTGCTCCGACAACACCACCTTAACGATCTCTTCGACACCGATCCCGACCTGTCCGGGGGGCACCTCGACGTGTCCAGGTTCGTGCGTGGCGACCAGATGGACCTTGATGTTCTGGTGCTATGGCGGAAGTTCAACTGCGACCCGCCCGACGACGCACCGGCACCGCACCCTGACGAATTGTGCAAAGTCTCCCTCGGCGCCCTGCGCAACCTCGGTCGCGGCAAGTCGGGCTGGCTGCTCGGACTCCAGCGGTCCCGTCGGCGAACCGGCACTTGGCGGGAAGTCAGACTTGGCGACACGGGCATACGACCCGGAGACACGGTGATGCTCGAGGTCTCCGCCGGCGGCTACGACGACGAACTCGGCTGGGTTGGTACCGATCAGAGCCTGCCATCGTCCTGGGTGGACGCTGTTGACGAACGTCGATCCTGGGTGCGGGGCGACGGCAGCGTAGTTGAAGACATCGACAATCGGACGGAGACGTGGGCAAGCCTCAAATCGGACCCGCGCAGCCACGCAAGTCACTGGATGGAGCTCCCGCACCACCTCGCCAAGGCGGAATCGAAGGCGCGCCAACTTGCCGACGCGCTTGCTCCGAACATGGCCGATCGACTTGCGGCGGCGGGTCGATGGCACGACATCGGAAAAGCTCTTGAGCGGGACAGCGCCGATGGCCCTACTACCCCTTTCCAAAAAATGCTTCGCGAAGCGGGCTGCATCGAGCCACCGGATCCTCGGGCCGAGGTCTACTACGCGAAGTCCAGCAGCCCCAGCGGACGAACTGGGCGAGGCCCCGGGTTCCGCCACGAGGTGGCCTCCGCGCTGGCGTATCTGACCGAGGAGGACGCCGACGATCTGGTGGCGTGGCTCGTCATGGCGCACCATGGGAAGGTGCGGATGACGCCCATGCCATGGAACGACGAACGCATGGACGATGTGGCGGGTGTTCGACTCGGCGATCGCCTCCCGGAAAACGCCATGCCGTTCGTCGCGCGTGAGGAAGCACTCGATCTCGACCCCGACCTTCTCATCCCTTCGTTGACCCACCCGGGTTGGCAGGGGCGGGCCATGAAACTGGTCGAAGAACACGGCCCCCAGTTTCTCACCTACCTGGAGGCGCTGGTACGTGTCGCCGACTGGAGAGCCAGCCGATGAGGATCGAGTTTCGGGGCGTATCGACAGCCTCGCTCGGCGCGATGCTGGAGGGCTACGGGGTAATGGTCGGCGTGGGCGCAGCGTGGCCCGACGCCCGTTTCTGGTGGACGCCTGCGGGCGCGCTCTCGGCCGATTTAGCGGACTTCGATGACCGGGACGTCGCAGTAGCGTGCGACAAGGTGTGCGGGCGCATCGCCATGCTCGCGGAATGGGCACGAGAAACTGGCGCGGCCTTCGAGAAGGTCCGCGGAAACACGATGAAGGGAATCTCAGCTCGTGAGCCCCCGCTGAAGGACCCGGCAGCTTGGGCGTCGCTCGACCCGCTGCAAGCCGTAGACGCCGAAGGGGCGGGGGTATCCGTTGGGAACATGCACCGCTCCAACCCGATTCTCGCGAATTGGGGTCAGGACGGTTCTGTAAATCTGTTCACGACTCTACGGGAAGCGGGAGATCAAGCGGCGGCGGGGGACGTCGCGGCTGCGATCTTCGGAGACGGTGCGGGTCCCGGCCGACGCCTCACCAAAGGAGGCGGCGTCTTCTTTCCCGATGGAATCAAGCGCTACGCCACCGGGGCAGTGTGGGTCCACGAAAGGCACAAGCCTGTCGGACTATGGGACTTTATCCTCGCAATGCGCGGGCTGCTGACGCTTCGGGGGGCAGTGCGCTCACCTCGGGGGTCGCGGCATTCGTACTCGGCGTTCCCCTTTATCCTGCCGGGCTCGGTCGTCCGCGCGCAAGGCTCCACCATATCGACGGACGAGGTTTTCCTTCCGACGTGGAGCAGCGATCGTCTCAGGACTTTGGCCGAGTTCCAATCGCAGGTGCGCGGATTCCAGGCGCGAGTGGGTCGTAGAGATTTCGCTGCCGGCGCGGCAGAGTTCCGTCGAGCCGTCGCCGGACGAGCGATCACCGGCGCGTTCGATGCCTTCCATCGGTTTGCTCTTGAACCTCGGAAACCGGGCCGGCCGAGCCCACAAACGCAAGGAGTCGCCCGCGGGATCACACGGATTGGTCCAGCTTCCGCGGTGCGCACCAGTCTGCGATTCCTGCTTGCACCGCTCGACGACTCCGATTGGCTGGAACAATTCCGATTGCGAAGAACCGGCGGCAAAGCGGACGAGAGTTCCGAGAAGCTGGCGCTGGCCAAGACGCGCTTCGATGAAGCTGTACACGCTGCCGTCGACCTTCGCGGAGCACTCGTAGAAGATGGCCATGTCCGCGTGTTGAAAGCCCTTTGGGACTGCCAGCTCGCGTTACAGCGTGTTTCGGAGCGGCTTGGCTCTCAGGTGACCTTTCGTCCTGCACCGCTGCTCGAAGGACGCGCGTGGGGAGCGGCGCTGTCCGAATTGCTGCACCAGTCTCCGGCCGCCCGCCTCGGGTGGGCGCTCGCGTCGCTTGGTTGGGTTGCGGTGCAAGATGGCAATCGGCAATGGATCAGGAGGCCCGTCATTGAACAGGTCCTGGCGGTCACGACCGACGGTCACCATGGACTTGCCGTTCCCGAAGACTCTCCCGGACAGCGTGCTCCGCAGCCCGGACGCAACCCGGCCCGGGAGCTTGCCGCGCTTTCCTGGCGCAGGTGGCTCGATCTGGCGGACCTGCCCGTGCTCCCCGCAAGGGGAACCCGCCCCGCGGACGCCGCCGACGTCGCCACTCTGCTCTGTGGCAACGTCGACCCGAGGGAGCTGCAGCGGCACTTCCTGGCGTTCTTGCTCCTGGATGGGAGTGGAGATGCGTTGCCGGTCTCCGCATCCCGGCCGATCCCCCCCGCCTACGCCGCTCTGAGACTCTGGTTCGATCTGTCAGCGCGGGCAACTCCGGTTGAGCACCGTCCGCTGGATGGTTCGGTGCCCCGCGGAGTCGCAACCGGCACCGTGGGGTCGGTTCAGAGCGCCTGCCGCACGGCCCTTCGCCGGCTGCGCATGACTGGGTTGCCCGTTGAATGGCCAGACGGTCGTCCACGAGGGAAGAGCGTGGCGCGGCCGGAACTCGTTTTTTCGGCACCGCAGGCACGGCTGATGGCTGCGGCCGTACTGATCCCGGTTTCCGAACAGAGCGTCGTCCGGCTTTCGGACACACTGCTCCTGCCGCCCGCCTCGCACGAATCTCAATATCACTTACCAATGGAGACCGTTCATGCCTGACCGCAATCTTGTTGACGTTCTTCTGGAACAGGATCGCGTCCTCATCGACGCCGACCTTCAACTCGCGAACGGTTCGTTCTTTCAGCCTACCGGGTTCCCGGACATTGGCGCCTGCGTCTATACCGATGGAGCCGGAAAACGCCGATGCCTCGTGGAGAGCGAGCAAAGCATGGCTAACCGCCTTGAGGCGGTCTGCATGAAGGCTCCCGGCGTGTGGCGGGAGCCATTCGCCGGCCAACTCCCTGTCGTCCGTGTCGAGCGCAAGGGAGGGGGTCTCTTGGCGACCAACCTCACCGAACCTCACCGGGTCGCTTCGTCGTATGTGCTTGAGGGGGTCGTGAACGGCCCGAAACGCATAACCCTTCAGGAGGAGCTCAAGAAACACCTTGGGATCGACGGCAAGACCTGGCCGCTCGACGGGCGCGAAAAACTCACGCAAGCCGTGTTCGCACTCGACCCCGCTGCGATACTGCACGGCTTCCAGTTCATGCAGTGGGAAGCGGTCGGGCTCCGTGCTGCCAGACTTCTCCACGCGCGCTTGGAGGCGACTCTCGCGAACAACGATGGTGCGGACGGCGAGGTCCACTACGGGCTGGTGAAGGTTGACGGCATCAAGCCCGAAGCGTCCGCGGAGAAGAAAAGCAACAAGGGCCAGAGTCTCGCTGCGAAGGTGCGCTATGTGCCCGAGTCGATTCAAGCCACGTTCGAGATCGACGTGCTGGCCCTGTGCGAGCGGTCGCTCGTTTCGGGAGCCGACGGTGAAGGTGCAGACAGCGATTCCGTCAACCGAGATGCCCGCCGGTTTCTTCTGGCGTTGGCGCTGTGGAAGATCTACCGCTTCCTCACGAATGCGCCAGCATTCGATGCGCGTACGGGGGACACGGCGGGGGCACTCCGGCTGCGGGCCGATTGCTCCCTGGCAGTCGGCGCGGTGACTTGGTCGGGATCAAAGCAGGGGGCTCCCTTCGGTAAGGGCAATCCTCTGGACTTGGAGAGCCTCGTGAAGATCGGAGGCGACGGACACCCTGACGTCCTCTCGGCCCCACCGTGTTTCGCGGACTTGCTGAAGAAGAAGCCCTTCGAGCTGGAACTCGAGACGAGCGTCACCTACGGGAAATAGCGGTGTCACGCGTTGTCGTCCAAGTGAACCTGCTCTCCGGGCGTTACCACGCACACCCTTGGGGCGAGGCGCAGCACGCGATGGGAGGCCCCGAGTGGCTTCCATCGCCGTGGCGGCTCCTGCGCGGTCTGGCCGCTGCCTGGTTCGACGCCAACCCGCCCCCGGCCACGGAAGCGGAACGCGACGATCTGTTGCAGGCCCTTGGTCGGGCATCGCCGCCGATCATGTGGCTACCGCCGGTGTCGTTCGCTGAAGTCCCGTACTACCAACCAATCATTCACAGCAGCAGGCTACGACGTGTTCTGCACTTCGATCATTTCGCCGTGCTGTCGGAGGGTGATGCAGGCGCTTGCTTCTGCTTCGACCTCGATGTCAGCCTCTCTGCCCGTCAGCAGAGCGTGCTCGCCCTGCTGCTCGGGCGCATGACCTATCTTGGACGAGCCGAGTCGAGAGCCCGTCTCTCGCTCGTTCGGGCCCCACCGGGAAATCTATGCAAGGTGGCCCCCGCAGATGGGGCAGCCTCGTCGATTGAAACCCGACGGCGGGTGTTGGTCACATGTTCCACCTTCTCCGCTGCCGACCTTTGGGCAGCGGAACCCGAAGGAGGACATCTCGTGCAGGCGATGATCGTCGAGGGACGAAAGCGACCACCGAATACGGCTTGGATCGACTACGCATTGCCGACAATGCTCGTTCGCGCACAGCTTCCCCGCCGACAACCCGCTGCACCGGCGGAGCTTCCTCAAGTTGCGGCCATACGGTTCGGGTTGTTCCGTCGTGTCCCCATTCCTCTTCGGGAGCTGGTGCCACTTGCACGGGACATCCGCGATCATGCGGTCGCACAGTTCGAGGATGCGACCGGAGAGTCGTCCACGCGACTCTCGGGACGCGATAGCGATGGCAACGTGGCAACCGGACATCGGCACGCGTTTTGGCTGCCGGAACCTGATCCAGGGACGGGGAACCTTGATGGATGCACGGTTTGGCTCCCCGACGGCGTAAACGGGATCGATCCTCGCGAGTTGGACGCACTTCTTGGCGTCCGGCGAATCTTTCGTGACCGCGACTATCCGATTCTGGTGGTAGCCGAACGTGTGATCGAGAAGTATCCGGAGTTGGAACCGTCCCGTCGTTGGCGACCGCTCACGCCCTTCCTGGCCCCGTTGCACTGGCGTCGCGGACGACGCGAACTAACGTTGGTCGAGCAACTTCGCAGATCGGTAAGGGAGGCAACGGACGCGACGCCTCGGGTTACAGCGACACGCGGCCCAGGTTCGGCGCGTAGGCTCACGACGATCCGTACCCACTTGTATCACGGTGGTGGGTGGCGCTGGACGAATCGGGTGGCCGCTTGGTTCGAGTTGGAATTCGACAATCCGATTATCCTCCCGCGCCCCGTGGGGGCCGATGCCCACTTCGGACTCGGAAGGTTCTTGTCCCACGACATGAGCGTTCCACCGAGAGGCTCCACTGGATGAACTCCTCCGGTGCGGAGCGGTCGAGACCACTTCCATCTCCGGCAACATGTTGTCACCTTAGGAAGCTCGCCAAATTAACCTATCCGTTTGGCGTATTTGGCAGGAGGCTGTGGTTCCACTCGCCATGGAAGGGATCGCGCTTGATGGCGAGGCTGTTCATCTGCTCGTCGGTGATCTGGCATATCGGACATGTTAATTTGGCGAGAAGCCTTAGGATGATTTCACGCTACGGATTGACGCTGGCTAAGCGGCGTTCTGCGGGCGGCTCGCGGGACAAGCCGCGCTGAGGGTGCCGGGTCGGGGTATGGAACGCGGCGTGGTCGCGACCGGGCGGGCGGGAAGCGGGACCGGGAACGAGGTGCGAGGGTCGCTGGCGGCGGATGGGGGTGGCGGTTTGCGGCGGCGTGCCGGGGATATCAGTGCGGCGACAGGATGGCGTCGAGGGCCTCGCGGCGGCGCATCATGAAGTGGAGGTTCGCTTCGGGCAGGCAGCGGAAGCCGTGGTGGAACACGACGGCGAGCGCGATGTTGTTCAGGGTGGCGTTGTTGGCGGGCGCGTGGCCGGCGCGGACGCGGCTGGCGTCCTCGCCCATGGTGCCGTCGCGGCGGCAGTGGTTGCCGTTCTCGACCTGCCAGTGGCCGCGGTTCTAGGCCAGCAGCTACGCCGGGTTGGCGATCCCTGACGCCTCCGGCAGCACCAGGAAGCACGTGCCAGCCCAGCCAGCGGTCGCACGGCGCGCACTTGAACGCCCCCGACTGCCAGCCCACCAGCGCCAGCCAGTGCCCGCGCCACTCCGCGACGTGGCGCAGGCCGCGGCCCGCGAACTGCCTGAATCCCAGGCAGTGGCGCTCGTCCATCGGCACGTCCCAGCGGCGGCGTTCGTCCGCCCGCGCCGGACGCACCTCCACCTCGCCGACCCGCACATCCCGCCTGTCGAACCCGTCCGCCATGCTCGCGTTGCACAGCATGGCGCACCGAAAAGCCAGTGCCGTTCGCTGCATGTCTTCAATCAGCCCGTTGCGCTTAGCGTGCAATAGCCCTGATTGGTGCCGGTTCCTCCTTCCTCCTGCCCTTGGGAAGGCGGGCCTTGCGGTACGGCGGGGCAGGATGCCTCCTTCCGGAGGCCGCTTCCGCCGTCGAGATCGACCTTGGCGTGACTGCCTCCGAAGAAGCCGTCCTCGGCCTCTCGGACAGGGGCATGCCGCGCCACGAAAGCTGAATCACCTACTCCCCAGCCCCGAGCATCTGTTCCGCATTGGCGCGCACCCAAGCCATGCGGTCCGCCGCCATGCTTGGGCGGGCGAGGTCCGGGCGGGCGGTGATCCAGCCGATGGAGGCGAGGGAGCGGATGAGGAGGAACAGGGGGATCAACGCCACCATGCGTTCGTCGGGAGTGCGGACGCGGAGGTAGCCTTCGAGAAACGCAGACTGCCGGCGCCCGAAGTCGGGCCTTCCGTGCGCCCCAAGGCAGACGGCGAAGTCATACGCGTGCCAGCCGAAACCTGCGTCGTCGAAGTCGATCGCGTGCAGGCGTTCGCCGCTGACGATGACGTTGTGGGGGTGCAGGTCGGCGTGGATCATGCCGTAGTTGGCCGGTGTGCGGTCGAGGCTCGCGAGGGTCGGACCGATGCGGTCGCGCAGACTCGCGAGCATGGCCCGGTCTTCGGAACTCACCAGCTCCGACTCCCAGAAGCGTCCCCAGAACGGCGTCTCGCCGCCGACCCCCATCAGTCCGCCGGCATCGAAGGCATGGCGAGCGAAGCCGTCCGGCACGCGCCATGCGGACGCTTGGCTGTGCAGCGCCGCCATCACTTCACCAATGCGGGCGTAGCAGTCGTCAATGAACGCGGGCGCCGCGTTGGCGATCAGGCCGCCGAGGACATCGCCCGGAACCCACACCAGCATTCCCGCGTGCCGGTGTTCGTCACCGACATATGCCGTCGCATAGCCATCGCCGGTGCGGGTGAGGAAGGGAACCGGCACGTCGATGCCGGCCTCGCGCAACGCCGCCGTCCACGTCTGTTCCGACACCAGTTCCTCGAAGTTGTGATAGCCAGGCCGATGCAGGCGCAGAACGAACAGGCGGCCATCGGTGTCCTCAACCCGAAAGGCGTAGTTCTCGGACCGGGACACCAGCCGGAGGTCGCGCACCGCAAGCGGCCAACTCGCCGCCGCGTCTCGGGCCGCGGCGAGCAGCATCGAGTCGGAGACACCCCCATTGGGAGGAAGCGCACTTTGCCGCGCGGGCGTGCCGTCAGTCGCGTTGCTTGGGACGCTGTGCATCATGGCGACCGGTTGACGGCATTCTTCGACTTCGCCACGAGGGGCACGTGATGGGAGGGGCGTCCTCGGTCACGCGGCGGTTGGCGAAGCGATCGCCTCCTCAAAGGCGCCGAGGAACGACTCCGCATCCTCCCCGGAGAACACCAGCGGCGGGCGAATCTTCAGCACGTTGCCGAAGGCGCCGGCGCTGCCGATGAGGAAGCCCCGATCCTTGAGCGCGTTGACGACGGCGCCAGCCCCTGCCCGGTCTGGTTCCATGCCGGGCGCATCCCTAACCCACTCCACCGCCACGAACAGGCCGTGGCCGCGCACGTCGGCCATTCTGCCGTCGCCTTCGGCCATCTCGGTCAGCCGCGCCCGCATGGACTCCCCGACCGCCGCCGCCCGCTCGCGCAGACCCTCGCCCTCGATCACATCGAGCACGGCATTGCCGGCGGCGGCCTGCAAGGGGCTCGACGCGAAGGTGTTGAAGTAGCGAGTGCCCTTGCGGAACGCCTCGATGTGCTCCCGCGACGCCGCCGTCGCCGCAAGCGGCACACCGGCACCCAGGGGCTTGCCCATGCTGACGATGTCCGGCATGAAGCCGCTCACCTCGTAGCCCCACCAGCGTCCGGCGCGGCAAAGGCCGGATTGCACCTCGTCCGCCACCATCACGCCGCCAGCCTGGCGCACGAGCCTGGCCGCTTCCGGCATGAAGCGGGGCGGGATGTCCGGCAGCCCTTCGTTGGCGAGCAAGGGGCACAGGAGCATTCCGGCGAAGGGGATGCCGTCGGCCTCGAACCCGGCGATGGTCTCGCGCAGTCGGTCCAGGTAGTACGCCAGTGGGTCGTTGGCCGGGCACCGCAGCATCTGCGGAAATGGAATCGAACGGACCTCCCCATGCGGGTCCTGCGGCCGCGCTAGCTGCCGCACGGCGACGCTGTTGCCGTGATAGGCGGCATCGGTGCAAACGATGCCGCGTCCGCCGGTGGCGATCCGCGCCGTCGTCAAGGCGATCTCGTTCGCCTCCGTGCCGGTGCAGCTGAACACCACCGAGTCGATGCCGTGGCCGTGCAATCCCGTCAGCCGCTCGCCATATTCAACAATGGATTCATGTAGATAGCGACTATGCACATTGAGCGTAGCGACTTGCCGCGACACCGCCTCCACCACATGCGGATGGCAATGCCCCACGCACGGCACGTTGTTGTACATGTCCACATAGCGCCGCCCGTCGGCGTCAAAGAGCGACACCCCCTCGCCCCGAACGATGGTAAGCGGCGACGTGTAGAAGAGCGCCGACCCCGCCCCAAACACCCGCTCCCGACGTTCCAGCAACTGCACCGGCAAGCGCCTCTCCTCATCGCGACCCGGACAGGATTCTACGCTCCGCTCGCAGCATCCTCCCGAGTCTCCAGAAAAACCATGGGGCTACCTCGTGGAGCACCTGCGCACCATGGCGCGCTTCCATCTTCGCCTTGCCTTTAGCGCCACGGGGCGGCTACATTTGCATGTTTTTGCGGGCGTGGGGGTGCGGATTTGGGACCGTGCCCCCGGGAGTGCTCGGCCCAGGGAGGAGTATCGATGGCGGAGGCGGTGCAGGTCACGGCGGAGACGGAGGACTACGACGCCGATGCGTTGCGGGAGAAGTATCGGCAGGAGCGGGAGCGGCGGCTTCGGGCCGAAGGCAACGAGCAATACGTTGAGGTCACGGGCGTCTTCGCCAGCTACGTGGATGACCCCTACGTCGAGCCCGGCTTCGAGCGCGAGCCGCTCACCGACGAGGTGGAGGTGGTGGTCATTGGCGGCGGCTTCGGCGGTCTGCTCGCCGGGGCGCGGCTGCGGGAAGCCGGGGTCGAGGACATCCGCATCATCGAGAAGGGCGGCAACTTTGGCGGCACATGGTACTGGAATCGCTATCCCGGCGCCCAGTGTGACATCGAGTCCTACATCTATCTGCCGCTGCTCGAAGAGATCGGCTACATCCCGAAGGAGAAATACAGCCACGCGCCGGAAATCCTCGCCCACAGCCGCGCCATCGGCGAGCGCTACCGGCTCTACGACAACGCCTGCTTCCGCACCGAGGTCACAGAGCTGCGCTGGGACACGGAAGGCCTGCGCTGGATCGTCAGGACCAACCGCGGCGACGCCATGCGCGCCCGCTTCGTCTGCATGTCGAACGGCCCGCTGAACCGGCCCAAGCTGCCCGGCATTCCCGGCATCGCCGAGTTTCGCGGTCACGCCTTCCACACCAGCCGCTGGGATTATGACTACACGGGCGGCGACACGGGCGGCAGCCTGATCCGCCTCGGCGACAAGGCCGTCGGCATCATCGGCACCGGCGCCACCTCCGTGCAGTGCGTGCCGCATCTGGGCGCGGCGTGCAAGCAGCTATATGTCTTCCAGCGCACGCCGTCCTCCATCGACGTGCGCGGCAACCGTCCCACAGACCTCGACTGGGCGCAGAGCCTGGAAGCGGGCTGGCAGCAGCAGCGCATGACCAACTTCAACGTCTTGGTCACCGGCGGCGAGCAGGAGGAAGATCTCGTCAGCGACGGCTGGACGGACATCATCCGCAACCTTGCGACGATGGCTTCCGCGCACGGCGACGAGGAACTCTCGCCCCTGGAGCGGGCGCAGCGGGTGGAGATGGCCGACTTCCGCAAGATGAACCAGATTCGCGCCCGAGTGGACGAGATCGTCGAGGACGAGGCCACTGCCGAGGCGCTGAAGCCCTGGTATCGCCAGTTCTGCAAGCGGCCCTGCTTCCACGACGACTACCTGAAGGCGTTCAACCGCCCCAACGTGCAGCTCGTGGACACGCAAGGCCGGGGCGTCGAGCGCATCACCGAGCGCGGCGTGGTGGTGGACGGTGCCGAGTACGAGGTGGATTGCCTCATTTACGCCACAGGCTTTGAAGTGGGCACCGCCTACACCCGTCGCGCCGGCTACGACGTGGTGGGGAAGGATGGCCTCACGCTGTCGCAGAAGTGGGATGACGGGATGAGCACGCTGCACGGCTTCCAGACCCACGGCTTCCCCAACTGCTTCTTCATGGGCGTGACGCAAGGCGGCTTCACCGCCAACTTCCCGCACATGCTGAACGAGCAGAGCCTGCACATTGCCTACATGATCGGCAAGGCGCGCACGAGCAACGCCCACTGCCTGGAGACCACCAAGGAGGCAGAGGACGAGTGGGTCCACACCATCCGCGAGAAAGCCGTGTTCAATCAGGCGTTTCTCGAGCAATGCACGCCCGGCTACTACAACAACGAGGGGCAGCCGGGGGCAGGCAATTCCCTCATCGGCAGCCAATACGGTGGCGGCCCGGAGGAGTTCTTCCGCATCATCCGCGCGTGGCGGGATGAGGGCGGCATGGCCGGCATCGCCCTGTCGTAAACTCCTTGTGTGGGCAAGGCACATTGTCCTCCACCGCGCCGCCTTGAGCGCGCAAGGGTCGCGGAGGAAGTTGGCACATCGAGGACCGTTGAAGACCGGGGACCGTGAAGACGATCTGGCCTCTCGCACGGATGCCGCCATGCGACGGCTGGCGAGACCAGGATGACTTCCCGCCGGAGCAACGTCCAACACCAGGGGGGCGCGGGCAAGGTGACGCGGACTGCACACGCGCCGATGGCCGTTCTCGACCGTATCCGCAACTGGCACGAGGGGCGCCAGGCGCGGCGGCTGGCTCGCCTCGCCATCGACGACGACATCTGGCGGCAGGTGATGGCCGCCTCGCCGCTGTTCGACAACATGAGCGATGCGGCCAAGGGGCGGCTGCGCGACCTCGCCACCCGCTTCCTGCTCGAGAAGCGATTCTTCGGCGCGCAGGGATTCGTCATCCATCCTTCGGTGTCCGTTGCCATCGCCGCGCAGGCGTGCCGGCTGGTGCTGCATCTGGAGCTCGATCAGTTTGCGCCATTCCGCACCATCATCGTCTATCCGGGTTCCTTCGTCGCCGAGCGAGAGGAGGAGGACGAACTGGGCATCGTCCATGCTGGCTACGAGGAGCTCGACGGCGAGTCGATGGAACAGGGCGCCGTGGTGCTGGCCTGGTCGGAAGCGCAGCCGAGCCAGGAACTCGGCACCAGCAACGTCGTGATGCACGAGTTCGCGCACAAGCTCGACGAGGCCAGCGGCGCCCAGAACGGCATGCCGATCCTGCATCACGAGATGAACCCGACGCATTGGCAACTGGCACTGCGTGGCGCCTACACGAGGCTCGTGGGGGAGAACCGGCGGGCGGTGTCGGAAGGTCGCGTCGCATCCACCGCCATCGACGACTACGCCACCACCAACCCGGCGGAGTTCTTTGCCGTGTGCGTGGAGTATTTCTTCCTGGCGCCGGAGTTCCTCGCCGACAACCTGCCCGCCGTCTTCGAGCAGTTCTGCGCCTTCTTCCGAGAAGACACCCGTCACTTCGCCGACTGGATCCCGCCCGAGCCAGAACCGTGAGCCGCCCTTGCCGCGAAGCGCTCGCTGGCTAGGCGATGATGGCCAAATGGACCGACAGGCTCTCGCTACAGGCAGGTCGGCCGCGTAGCGCGTTGGCGGCGACGGCTTGCGGGCGCCGCTGTGCGTCAGTACGTGGGACGTATGCCAGTTTCTGGATGATTTCGAGCCCGTAGCGTTCCGCCAAGGCTATGCATCCGGCAGGCCGGCGAACCGGTTCCCATGCGGCGGGCGCCTCGATTTGGGCAGGCACGCAGGTCCTCCAACAAAATCTTGTCAAGGCACGAGAAATCGCCTTGATCCAACGCGCTTGGCGAAGAAATCCTTTAAGAACCTGTTCTGGCATTGGCGATGTGTCTCGGCAGGACGCCCTGCGATACAGCATGAAGGCAAGCTGCCCTCCGAGACGTGGCGAGGCGCCTACTGCACCATGAACAGCGCCGCCAGCTGTTCCGTCATGGCGCCGCCTAGTTGCTCGGCGTCCGTGATGGTGACGGCGCGTTTGTAGTGGTGGGTTACGTCGTGGCCGATGCCGATGGCGATCAGTTCCACCGGGGAGCGGTTTTCGATTTGGTCGATGGCGTACTTGAGGTGCGTTTCGAGATAGCTCGATGGATTGACGAGGAGGGTGGAGTTGTCCACCGGGAGGCCGTCCGAGACCACCATCAGGACGCGGCGTTCCTCGGCGCGGGTGACGAGGCGGTTGTGGGCCCAGATGAGGGCTTCGCCGTCGATGTTCTCCTTCAGGAGTTCCTCCCGCATCATCAGGCCCAGGTTGCGGCGGGCGCGGCGCCAGGTGTCGTCGGCGGCCTTGTAAACGATGTGCCGGAGATCGTTGAGGCGGCCGGGGTTGGCCGGCTTGCCGGCGTTGATCCACTCCTCACGCGATTGGCCGCCACGCCAGGCGCGGGTGGTGTAACCGAGGATTTCGACGCGCACCGAGCAGCGTTCGAGGGTGCGGCCTAGGATGTCGGCGCATACCGCGGCGATGGTGATGGAGCGGCCGCGCATGGAGCCGGAGCTGTCGATCAGCATGGTCACCACGGTGTCGCGGAACTTGGTTTCCTTCTCCTGCTTGAAGGCGAGGGGGTTCATCGGGTCGGTCACCACCTGCGGCAGGCGCGAGGTGTCCAGGATTCCCTCGTCGAGGTCGAAGTGCCACGAGCGGTTTTGCTTGGCGAGCAGGCGGCGCTGGAGGCGGTTGGCGAGCTTCGAGGTGGCGTATTGCAGCGGGATGAGCTGTTGGTCGAGCAGGGCGCGCAGGCGGGCGAGTTCGTCCGGCTCGCAGAGTTCCTCGGCCTTCACCACCTCGTCGAACTCGACCGTGAACGGCTGGTAGTTGGCGTCCACGCGGATGCGGCCGTGTTCGTCCGGGGCGAAGTCGGGGGCCTCCTCGGGGTCCGTTTCCGCGCCGAGCTCGGTCATGTCCATGTCGGCGTCCATTTCCACCGTGGTGGATTCGCCCTCGCCATCCTCGTCGCCCAGGGAATCCTCGTCGAGGGCCACGTCTTCGGGCGCGAACTCCGCCTCCGGCTCGGCATCCTCCTCCATGGTCTCCATGTCTTGGTCGTTGTCGCCGAGTTCGGGCTGATCCTCGAACTCGGCGGCAAAGCCGAGCTCGGACATGAGCGAGCGACAGCGCCGGGCGAAGCCGCCTTGGTCGGCGACCACCTCGCGCAGTGCATCGATGTGGTCGCCGGCGCGCTCGGCCACATAGTCGCGCCAGAAGCGGACGACGTTTTCGGCGGAAGGGGGCAGCGGACGGCCGGTGAGTTGCTGGCGGACGATGAGGCCGACGGCGACGCTGAGGGGGGCTTCCGTCTCCGCCGTCACGGTGTCGAAGTTGGCCTGCTGGCAAAGCGCCTCCAGCGAGGCTTCGAGATTGCGCGCCACGCCCTCCATGCGCATGGAGCCGATGGAGGCGATGCGGGCGTCCTCCACCCACTGGAACATCTCCTGGGCTGGCCCGGCCTTGGGAGCGTTCTGCCGATGCATGCGCTCGTCGTGATAGCGCAGTTTCAGTGCGAATTCGTCGCCGATGCCGCGGATGGCGTTGAGTTCGGCATCGGAGCAGCCGATGCGGGGCAGCGGCACGTGAATGGAGTTGCCACGAGCAGACGGATTGCCCTTGCCGAAGGAGACGTCGAGCTCGTCGTTCTCGGCCAGCGCGCGCATGGTGGCGGTGGTGGCGCGCTTGTAGGTCTCGATGGGCTCGTCGTCGTCGCTCATGGGTCGTTCATGTGCCCGCGCTTCACGACTTCAGGGTGATGCCGCGGGTGGCATCGCCAAGGTCCTCTCCGAGGCAGCGTTGGTAGTACTCGGCGACGATGGGACGCTCGAGTTCGTCGCACTTGTTCAGGAACGACACCCGGAAGCCGAAACCCACGTCGTTGAAGATGTCGGCGTTCTCGGCCCAGGTGAGCACCGTGCGCGGCGACATGACAACGGAGATGTCGCCGTTGATGAAGCCCTTGCGGGTCAGATCGGCCACCGCCACCATTGACGCGATCATGCGACGCCCTTCGTCGTGGTCCTGCCACGCCTTGGCCTTGCCATAGACGATGTCCACTTCCATCTCGTGCGGCAGATAGTTGAGCGTGGTGACGATGTTCCAGCGGTCCATCTGCCCCTGGTTGATCTGCTGGGTGCCGTGGTACAGGCCGGTGGTGTCGCCCAAGCCGACGGTATTCGTCGTGGAGAACAGGCGAAATGCGGCGTGCGGAGTGACGATGCGGTTCTGGTCCAGGAGCGTCAGCTTGCCTTCCACCTCCAGCACGCGCTGGATGACGAACATCACATCCGGACGTCCTGCGTCGTATTCGTCGAACACGAGCGCCGTCGGGTGTTGCAGTGCCCACGGCAGGATGCCTTCCCGGAAGGTGGTGACCTGCTGGCCTTCCTCGATGACGATTGCGTCCTTGCCGACCAGATCAATGCGGCTGATGTGGCTGTCGAGGTTGACCCGGATGCAGGGCCAGTTGAGGCGTGCCGCCACCTGTTCGATGTGGGTGGACTTGCCGGTGCCGTGATAGCCCTGGATCATCACCCGGCGGTTGTGGGCGAAGCCGGCGAGGATCGCCAGGGTCGTGTCCGGATCGAAACGGTAGTCGTCGTCGACTTCGGGCACATGCTCCGTGCGCCGACGGAACGACGGCACGGTCAGGTCCTGGTCGAGGCCGAAGGACTCCCGTACATTCACGGTGGAGTCCGGCAGCATTTCCGGGGAAAGGGCAGAGTCGTGAACGTTCATCGAGTGGCGTCGGCGGGGCAAAACGCGGCATTGTAAGGCTTTTGGCGCGGAACAAGAGGGAGGAGATGTGGCCACGATCTACATGGTGCGACACGGCAGGGCGGCGGCGGGGTTTGGCACGCATCGCAACCCCGGGCTGGATGACGTCGGCGGCGAGCAGGCCGCGCGGGCCGCTCGGGAACTGGCGCGGATGCTGCGGGAGCCGGTGCCCGTATTCACGAGTCCGCTGGCGCGCACTCGCGAAACTGCGACGCTCCTCGTCGCAATGTGGGACCTCGAGCCAATTGTGGAAGAGCGCATCGCCGAGATTCCTTCGCCGACGACGAACCTGCGCGAACGCGCCGCCTGGCTGCGCGGCGTGATGCGCGGCAAGTGGACCGCACTCGAGCCGCCCCTTCTCGAGTGGCGCCTGGCCATGATCGACTGGGCGCTCGCGCAAGAGACAGATGCCGTCGCATTCAGCCACTTCATCGCCATCAACGTGCTGGCAGGAGCGGCCACGAACGCCGACGACCTGATCACCTTTGCTCCAGACAACGGTTCCATCACGCGCCTGGACAACGCCGGCGGCGCCCTGAAGCTGGTTCAACTAGGTCGCGAGGCCCAGACGCGGGTCAACTAAGCACCGATCACCACTCTTTATGGAAGTACGCCTCCATGGAAGTACGCCTCCATGGAAGTACGCCTCCATGGAAGCACGCCCCAGCGACGGGGAATTGCCGGCACTTCCTTGCGCGTCAGCGTTCGGGGATGCTTCCCCGGCTGAAGGCTCCTCGATGTCTGCCGAGGCGATGTACTGCCCGAAGCTCTCGCACCAGATGGTGATGGCGCGGGCGCGGTCGAAGTCCATCCCGGAGGCGGCATAGACCTGCGAACCGGTGAAGCTCTTGAGCTTGGCAAGACGCTGGCGACCAGCGTCTGCCTCGAAGTCCGACTCGTCGTCGACCCCGGCGCGGGCGTTCAGGTAAATCCAGAAGTTGGGCCCTGGCCCCACCTCGAAGTCGGGCTGCAGCTCGATCAGGACGTTGCCGTCGTCGCTGCGGTACGCTCGAACGCCGCCCCGCCCCCAATGAGCGGCATCCTGCCCGGCAACCCCTTCCCGAAAGCGTGACTCGACCAGCGGCGCCACGTCGCGCCCGGCCATCGCAGCCACTGTCTCATTGACCTCGGCCGGCGGAAACAGGAACGGGAACGCGAGCAGCATCCCGAGAGCGCCGCCCGCCAAACCCAGCACACCCCCAACCAGAAAACCGATCGCGGCATATCTCATCGCGTTCCAACCACCAACCCCTCGCGGCAAGTCTAGAGCTTGCGGCGCCGGTGGTGCCAGAGGCACCAGGGAGCGGTGCCACAGCGCCACTCTGCGGCGCAAGGCGACGGGTAGGTGGATTCCCGCTCAGGGGTCACGAAGGACTACCAGGGGAGCGCCATCCAGAAAGTGCAGTTTCTGGACCAAAGAATGTGTAAAGATGTAAAAACGTTTTGACGTAAAACATGTACAAGTGTATCGTCCGAGTCCTTCTTTGGACGAGTTCGGAACGAGGAGCATCGAAAATGAGCAAGAGGTCCACCGCGCAGCTTGTAGGTCCGTTCGAGGACGCATTGGCGAAGGCAGAGTGGTTCCCAGACGAGGTACGGCAATTGGCGCCGGCTGCGCTGGGCGATTGCCTGGCGCAGCACTTCAAGGCACCCGGCAACCGAGACGCACGCGGCACCCGCTCATCGGTCAAGCAGGATGCCGGCAGAACGGTGGGTCACCTTGTTGGTGCCATCCGTTCGGCAGGCGTGCATCCAGATTCCAACGTCCGTACCCGTGCCAAGAAGCTGGTCAGGTCAGTGCAACGCCTTGAGTTCTCTGAGCTTGCCGTCCGCTCGAGTCGCTTCCGTGGATATGTGAACAAGGTTGGTCGCAGCAGAGAGGAACGCAAGCGACGCGCCCGTCGCAAGACGATTCAGATCGACGATTGCCTGGGCTTGACCGAGCTCAACTCAAGCGATCAGTTGCAGGCGGCAGGGCGTGCCCTTGGGCTTTGCACTGCGAGACGCGACGGCTTTGGTCGTCCTTGTTTTGAGGAGCTCAGGGACGGCAGCACTTCCTTCTACCGGCTTGACGGGGACAGCGGACCTGTCGGTCTCTTGAGCATGGATGTCGACTCCCGTCGCATCCAAGAAGCGTCCGGGCCGGACAACTGTGACTTGGCAATTCGCGGGAAGACCGCTCGCCGAATCCTGCAAAAGCTCAATGCGTCAGCGGACGATGTTGAAGCCTTCTCCAAGGTGGGCGCGTTCAGTGAGTTCCGCGAACGGATGCCGCGAACCGACCCGCTTGTGCATGGCGAGCAACAACACTGGGTCTGGTGCTTCACCACCGAACGGTTGCAGACACTGATCTTGTGCCGTTGGGACGGTCGTCGGGCAACGTGGTCCCGCTTCGAGCGGCAATACGGGAGAGGGAACGCTTGGGTCGAGGGCTGCCATCACGACGGAGCCATGACTCAAGGCTTGCTCTTGGAGCTGCTCATCGAATGCCCCGCAGTCTACACAGCAATCCGCGACGGATTCGACGTCGAAGCCCGACAAGCCTGACCAAGCGATTTGCGCGCCCCAGCGTAGTGCGGCTAGGCTAATCGAGTTTCGCCTTGGACCACTGTGATTCGTGGCGGCAGGCTAGCTGGAGGGCACATTGGCGACACCGCTGGATGAATGGGAGGCAACGCGGAGCGACCAGGAGCCGGTCAAGCGGCTGAGCCTGAGTCTGCGCGAGAGCCTGCACAGGCGCTTCAAGACCGCTTGCAGCGCAACCAACCGCAAGATGGCCACCGAGTTGCAGGAGTTGGTGACGCAACGGACCGCGGAACTCGAGGAGGAAGCTGGACTTCCTGGCGCGGGCAAGCCAGCAATCGACGAACGGGCCGCAACCCTGTCGGCGACGGCTGTGCGCAGGCTAGCCGCGGTGGAACGAGCGCTGACCTGCAATCATCCAACGGCGGACATCGACGAAATGCTCATGGACATCGAGCGTGGTCGTGATCTTCGTTGACTCAAATGTCCCCATGTACTTGGTGGGTGCCTCCCATCCAAACAGGGAGCGGGCCGTTGCCTTCCTGCGCGAGAGTCCAGAAGAGGACCTGGTGACCAGCGCGGAGGTGTATCAGGAGGTTCTGCATCGATACGTCGCCGTCAACCGTCGTGAAGCTGTGGATGACGCGTTCGCGCTCTTGGACAACCTGACAGCCCGCGTATTCGACGTCACGCGCGCTGACGTCGGTGTCGCCAGGGAGAGGATGGCTGTGCATCCCGGTCTGTCTGCGCGCGACTGCCTGCACTTGGCCGTGATGGCTTCCCACCGCGTCAATCGGATCATGAGCTTCGACCGCGCTTTCGCCGGGGTGCCCGGAGTGTCTGTGCTGCCGTAGCCCTTACATGGCGCGGAAGGTAGCCTGGGAGCCTGTCGGACTCGCCGTCTTGGCGAGGTCCGACAGGGTGATGGGTTCGGCTTGGGCTGGGAGAAGAAGCGTTGTCCAAAGACAACGGTTCCTGTGGCGCTAGTATGCTCGCAGCATGAAGGCAACATCGAAACCGAGGCGTCGCGTGTTTGCCTTTGGGCGGCGCACCGATGGCCATGCCGACATGCGTGACGTGCTCGGTGGCAAGGGTGCCAACCTCGCGGAGATGTCGCGCATCGGGTTGCCGGTGCCGCCAGGCTTCACCATCGTCGCCCAGGCGTGCAACCACTACCACGCTCACGACGGCGAGCTGCCCGACGGGCTTGTGGAGGAGGTCGAGGCCGCGCTTGCCGACGTCGAGGCGCAGCAGGGGCGTGGCTTTGGCGATCCCGACAATCCCCTGCTCCTGTCCGTGCGCTCCGGGGCGCGGGAGTCCATGCCTGGCATGATGGACACCATCCTCAACCTGGGGCTCAACGACGCCACGGTGCAGGCCCTGGCGGAGCGCACGGGAGATTCCCGCTTCGCGTGGGATTGCTATCGGCGCTTCCTGCAAATGTACGGCGGGGTCGTGCTTGGCGTCGGGGCGTCCTCGGCGCACCTGCCGGATCCGTTCGAGGAGGCGCTCGCGGCGGCGAGACGAGGCGCCGGGGCACAAGGCGACGGCGACCTGGATGCCGATGCGCTGGCCGGCGTCGCGTCGCGGTTTCGCGAGCTGATCGAGGCGCGCACCGGCGAGTCGTCTCCGCAGGACCCCCGGGGGCAGCTATGGGGCGCGATCCGGGCCGTGTTCCGGTCTTGGATGAACGAGCGGGCGGTGCTGTATCGCCAGCGCTACCGCATGCCCCGCGACTGGGGCACGGCGGTGACGGTGCAGGCGATGGTGTTCGGCAATCTCGACGATGCCAGTGCCACCGGCGTCGCCTTCACCCGCGACCCGGCCACCGGCGAGAAGACCCTGTATGGCGAGTACCTCGTCCGCGCCCAGGGAGAGGATGTGGTGTCCGGCTCGCGCACCCCGCGGCCGATTGCGGACATGGCGAAAGAAGCGCCGAAGATTCACCGCCAACTCGACGAGGTGCGGCAGACGCTGGAGCGGCGCTTCCACGACATGCAGGACTTCGAGTTCACCGTGGAGTCTGGCCGCCTCTACGTCCTGCAGACCCGCAACGGCAAGCGCACGGGCCCGGCAGCGGTGCGCATTGGCGTCGAGATGCACGACGAGGGGCTCATCGATCGCGCCACGGCCTTGCTCAAGATTCCCGCAGACGCGATGGATGCCTTGCTGGTGCCGGTGTTCGACCCCGACGCCCTCGGCAACGCGACGCAGATTGCCGCGGGGTTGCCGGCGGGCCCCGGCGCCGCGAGCGGGCATGTGGTGTTCACCTCGGACGAAGCGCAACGACAGGCGCGGGCTGGGAATCACGTCATTCTGTGTCGCGTCGAGACCAGCCCCGATGACTTGAGGGGAATGCTCCACGCCGATGGGATCGTCACCACCCGGGGCGGCGTTTCGTCGCACGCGGCATTGGTGGCGCGGCAACTCGGCAAGGTTTGCGTCTGCGGCGCCGCCTCGATCCGCATCGACTACGGCGAGCGCGCGCTCGCTGTGGGCGATGTGGTGGTGGAGGAAGGCGACGTGATCTCCGTGGATGGCTCCACCGGCGCCATCTATGCCGGCGCCATCGCCAGCACCGATTCGGAAGTGCGACGCGTGCTCTCCGGACGTCGCGATGCCGCCGGCAGTGCGGCATTCGCTCGCTACCGCACGGTGATGGACTGGGCCGACGAGTGCCGACGGTTGCGCGTGCGCACCAACGCCGACACTCCGCAGATGGCGCAGCAGGCCATCGAATACGGCGCCGAAGGCATTGGCCTGTGCCGCACCGAGCACATGTTCTTCGGCGGCGAGCGCATCGACACGATGCGGCAGATGATTTTGGCGGCAGACGAAACGCAACGGCGCGATGCGCTCGCCCGCCTGCTGCCATTCCAGCGCCAGGACTTCACGGCGCTGTTCCGCAGCATGGCCGGGCGTCCCGTGACCATTCGCCTGCTGGACCCACCCCTGCACGAGTTCCTGCCGGCAGACGAGCGCGTCCGCCACGCCCTGGCGGAGAAGCTCGGACTCTCTATCGACTACATCGCCGAACGCACCCGCGCCCTCACCGAGGAAAACCCGATGCTCGGCTGTCGAGGCTGCCGCTTGGGCATTCTCTATCCGGAGATCACGGAGATGCAGGCGCGTGCCATCTTCGAGGCTGCCATCGCCGCCTCGTCCGGCGCCGATGCCGTACCCGTTGCACCCGAGATCATGGTGCCGCTGGTGGGCTTTGCCGAGGAACTGGCGGACCAGGCGGCGATCGTGCGACGCATCGCCAAGCAGGTGATGGCGGACGCGGGGCGCGAGATCGACTTCTCCGTCGGCACGATGATCGAAGTGCCGCGCGCCGCCATCACGGCCGACGAGATTGCCCGGGTGGCGGAGTTCTTCAGCTTTGGCACCAACGACCTGACGCAGATGACGCTTGGCCTCTCCCGCGACGACATGGGGCAGTTCTTCGACAGCTATGTGGAGAAGGAGATCTACGCCGGCAACCCGTTCGCGAGTCTGGACGAGGCCGGCGTCGGCCGGCTCGTCACCGAAGCCGTGCGCCTCGGCACCGGCGAGCGACCGGACCTCAAGCTCGGCATCTGCGGCGAACACGGCGGCGATGCCGCATCCATCGACTTCTGCCACCGCGCTGGCCTCGACTATGTGAGCTGCTCTCCGGGGCGCGTGCCGGCGGCCCGACTTGCCGCCGCACAGGCCGCACTAAGGTCCACGCAGGTTTCCGCCTGGCAGCCTGTCGGACTTCGGACGGCGCAAGCTGGCCGAATGCCGACAGGGTGACAGGACGGCTTGGGCTGGGGCAGGAAGCGTTGCCGAAAGGCAACGGTTCTTGTGGCGCTAGTGCGACGTATGCGTCGCTCGTGGATGGGATGGTGTCTCTGGGGAGCGCTCCAATGCCGACCAGATACCTCGCTCGCATGCGCTCGGCACCGGCGCGCCTTGAGGCCCAGCCCCGCCGACCCTTGGTGGCCTACCGCCACCGTCTAGGCTGCATGGCGATGCCGCCCAATCGTTCGGCGAGGCTGTTGAAAGCTTCGCGGTCCGCGCCTTGCCATTCGAGGTCCACGAGGCGTTCCGTGAGCGGTACGTCGCAATCGAGGGTGGCGAGGCGGCGGTACAGCGCTGCCGCTTCGCGATGTTGGTTCAGGGCTTGGGCGAGGCGGGGTGCGCCGCGCACTGCGGCCGGCCATTCGTAGGCCGAACGCGGGATCGCGTCTATCGCGCGGAAGCGGTTCAGCAAGTTTGCCGCGGTCTTGGCGCCGAAACCGGGCACGCCGGGGATGCCGTCGGCGGTGTCGCCGACGAGGGCGAGCCAATCCGGGATGCACTCGGGATTGACGCCATTCTTCTGCCGCACGCCGTCGGCGTCGATGATCTTGCGTCGCATCCGATCCACCTGGACGATGCGATTGCCCACTACCACCTGCCCCAAATCCTTGTCCGGCGTCATGATGCGAACCTGATCGACGCCGTCGCCCCAGCGGCGGGCCGCGGTGCCGAGGGCGTCGTCCGCCTCGTGGGTGTCCATGGACCACACCACGACGCCGAGGGCGGCGGTTGCCTCTTCCACCAGGTCCATCTGCGCGACAAGGGCCGGATCCATGCCGGCGCCGGTCTTGTAGCCATCGAAGAGATCGTTGCGGAACGACTCGATGGGATTGTCGAAGGCAACCGCAATGTGTGTCACGGCCTCTTCCGGATCGGCCAGCAGTCCGAGCAGGGAGAAGACGACCCCCAGCGTGCCCTTGACGTCCATGCCGTCCGGCGCGACTCGGGTCGGCCGCCGAGAGTAGTGGGCGCGGAAGAGTTCGTAGGTGCCGTCGATGACATGCAGGCGCATCGCTGTTCAGCCTCATGGAACATCCGCCACAAGCGTACACTCCCCGCCTTCGGCCGGAACGCAAGGCAGCCATGCCACGCATCTCCTATTGCCCTCGCTGCGCAAACGAACTCACTGTGCGCCATGACGGCGGCCGCGACCGCCAAGCCTGCCCGGACGGCGACTGCGGCTTCGTCTTCTTCGGCGATTTCTCCATCGGCTGCGCCGGCGTCGTCCTGCGCGAGGAAGGTGGCGTGACCCGTGCGCTGCTCATCCAGCGCGGCCAGCCCCCCTATGCCGGCACCTGGCAACTCCCCGGCGGCTACGCGGAGCACGACGAACTGCTTACCACCGCCGTGGAGCGAGAAGTGCGCGAGGAGGCATCCGTTGAGGCCCGCTTTCGCGACGTGGTGGGTTTCCGGCACATGATCGTCGGACCGAGCACGAACATCTACGTCGTATGCCGACTCGATTACGTCGGCGGCGAGCCCCAGAGCAACGGCGACGAAACCGCCGCCGCCGGCTTCTATTCGCTCGAAGACATGGAATCCATGCCTGGCGTGCAGGGCATCTCCCGCTGGGGCATCCGCCACGCGCTCGACTCCCCCGCCGGCAGCGGTCTCAGCATCGACGACAACGGCAGCGACAACCGCTGGCAGATGTTCGGCCTGACGGATGTGGACCCCCGCCATTGGCGCGGATGATGCGCCCATGGATGGAAGCGAAGCCACCGAGCGCCGCCTGATCGACTTGGAGTCGCGCTCGGCATTCCAGGAAGAGACGCTGCGCCAACTCAACGACGCACTGGTGCGGCAACAGGAGCGAGTCGACCGCCTCGAAGTCTCGCTCAGCGTGGTGGTGGAGCAACTGCGGCAAGGAGGTGGCGAAGGCGACTCCCGTTCCGGTTCACCGGAAGACGAACGGCCCCCACACTACTGAACGCTCGCCGCCACGGACGCAAGCCACGCTTCGCTCCTGACGCGCCTGTCGGCGCGAAGGAGGGCATCTCGCCCCCGTACCCATCGCAGGCGCATCGCTGAATTGCGACAGCGCTTCGCAGGTGCGTCAGATCTTCGAATACTGTTCCTCAAACTCCCGCATGAAGGCGGCATCTCTGGCCTTGGGCATTTCGTCCTGCCACCACTCGGCCAGCTTCTTCATCGGAAAGCGCCTGCCAGGGCAGGTGGTCGTGGCCGTGCCTCGCACCTGGCGATGACCGCCGAGTTCCACCGCCGGATAGCGTCGCTTGAGCCGCAGGAGCAACTCGTGCAATGCCGCGATCTGGACATCGGAGGGCTCGACTTCGTCGAAGTTCCCGGCCACCGCCACGCCGATGCTGCCTGGATGCTGTCCGCGCCGGTCTTCGTGGAGCAAGGGTGCCGCCACGCCTTCACGGGAGACTCGGTAGTGGAAGCCGCCACCGGTGCAGGCATCGTGATGCAGGAGCACGAACTTCGCTGCACCACGGCGTCCTGTGGGCTGGCTCACGGCGGGCACGGGCGCGACTCCGATGCGGGTTCGTCGAGGAGAATACCCCACTGCGCGGGAAGAACCTGGGGCGAGGATTCTGGTTGCGCTCCGCCAATGGACGCACGATCTCGCGGCGCAACTCGGCCACGCTGGCGAAGCTGCTGTCCGCGGGTGACGACGGTCAGGTCGGCGAAGGGGAGCTCGACCGGATTGAGCCAGGAACCGAGGTCGGCGTGAAATGCATCACGAACTCGGCTGACGGGCGAGCCGTGCCTTGACCCTCTCGTGCCCGTGCGTGGCGCAGTTGTCGGCAATGACGTGGATCGCCAGCCCCTTCGGCGTCTCCCGGTCGATCTGCTTCAGGAAGCGCAGCCACTCGACGTGCGTGTGCCTGGCCTCGAGGCGCTGAATCAGCTTGCCGTCGAGGTGGTTCATGGCGCCGAACAGCGTGACCGTGCCGGCGGCAGCCGTGGGTCTCGGTGCGGATGTGGCCCGTGCCGAGCGGCAGACCCGGTTGCGGGCGTTCCAGCGCCTGGATCCGCGTCTTCTCTTCTCGTCGCAGCGCAGCACGATGGACTTCTCCGGCGGATCGGGACACAGCCCCGCGACATTCCAGAACCCGGTCTCGAACCGCGGATCGTTCGACAGCTGGAAGGTGCGCTCGAGGTGCGGCTTTGAGTCCGTGTTCGCGCCAGATGCGACATCGACCTCCTGTTCAACAACGCCGGCATCGGTGGCGGCGGCAGTTTCGTCGAGGACAGCCGCCAGGAGCGGGAACGCATGTTCACATCTGCTGGTTCGGCGTGTACCACATCGCCCGCACCTTCCGCGACACGCTCCTCGCGAGCGACGAGGGGCACATGGTGAACACCAGCGGCGTCAACGGCTTCCGCGCCTCGCGCTCGGCGACAACATCCCGCACACCGCCTACAGCGCGGCGAAAATTTGCGTCAAGGGCTTCTCCGAAGCGCTTGTCAACGACTTTCGCTTCAATGCGCCGCATCTCAAGGTCTCCGTGGTCATGCCGGGGCCACGTCGGCACGGACACAGGCATCAACACCGGCCGCATCCTCGGCCACCCGGCGCCGAAGGACTGGACTGCCGAAGACATCGCCCAGGCCCGAAAGCGTCAGGCCATACGGGGAAATGCCGACGACGACATGGCGAACCTCGACGACGACGCCTTCCGCGCCGAGATGCAGCGCCGCCGGGAGCTCTACCGCGACGCGCCGGTGTCGCCGGCCGCCGAGATCATCCTCCGAGGGGTCAAGGACGAGAACTGGCGCATCCTCGTCGGCAAGGACGCCGCAGCCCTGGACGAAGCCGTCCGCGAGGCCCCACTCGAAGCCTGCGACCTCGACTTCAGCGCCCGCGCCTGCATCGCGGACTGATTCGACGCCGCCTCTGCATCAGTCGTTCGAGGCGGACAGGCCAAGGCCGGCGCCGTCTCGGCACTCGATGTCGAGCTGACCCGCGAGGCCCGCATGGCGGTGCTCGCCGATGCGGCGCATTTCGTCGGACTGCATCATCTTGAGCGCTTCCCGATACACAAGCATCTCGTCCCGCCGGGGGCCCTCCTGAACCCTGCCCCGCGACAGACTCCGTCGCGCAATGGCGTGCGACTTGCCTGGCCCGCCCCGCGACGGCTCTGCCCGTGAGAGATGTCCCACGCTTGCGCAGGACGGAATGTTTGTGTGTCTGGTGCGCCCTTTTCTCCGCAGGACGTTTCCCACGCGGCAGGCTTCACTCGGGCAGCGCTCTGGTCGAGACGTGGAGGGCCGCGACGAGGTCCCGCGCCATGCGCTGCATGGGCGTCAGCCCGAGCGGATGGGTCTGGCTGGCGGGTTCAGGAACGAGCAGGTGCCTTCCTGAACCCGCCCCGCGACAGCTCTTCCCGCGGGAGATGTCCTACGTTGTGTAGGACGGAATGTTTGTATGTCTGGTACGCCGGTACTTGCGCAGAGGTTCCCTAAAGGATGGTCAGCGTGATGCTCGTCGCCCCGACACGATGTACGATCCGACACCGAACGTCGCACCACCCACGACAGCGGTGATGACCGAGCCACCGAGAAACACGCACATTGCAGTAAACGCCAAAGCTCCGGCCATGGCCACGAGTGTGTCCTTTCGGTTGCGTCCCATTTTTCGGTACCTCTCGATCATCCGCATGGCGTCCAGGCCGCTGACGCCGCTCCACCACAAAACGATGCCGCTGTCCCCGTTACAGGCGCACAAGCAACGGTCCCGATGAAACCGGCGACAAAGCCCACGGCAATCCTACAAATCGCGGGCCGTATGTTGTCGTTGAAGTCATCTTGGCTGGCGGGTTCAGGAACGACGGGCGCCTTCCCGAACCCCGTTTCCCGCGACGGCCCCCGTCGCCTGGCGGGTGCGAAGCTGCCGGGCCAGCCCCGCGACGGCTCTGCCCGTGGGAGATGTCCCACGCCTGTGCAGGACGGAATGTTGGTGTGTCTGGTGCGCCGCTGCCTACCCAGCGAAGTAAGCGAGCCACGGCTTCAGAAGAACATAGAACGCCGTCAGGATTGCCGCGCTCCCAACGAACCAATGCACCCGATACCTGACGCACCGCGAAACGAAGACCGCGTAGAACTTGCTTCCCATCTGCCGAATTCCTCTTCAGTCACATGGTTTGGTCGCAGAAAGAGTCCGTGTAAAACGCAACAACCGCTAGGGCGAACGCTGGGACCGCGAGGACCGGCACCGCCAACGCCGCCCCACCCAATAGACCAGCACCATAGCCCAACACCATCGGCGCACTGGTGCAGTTGAAGTCCACCCTTGGCGGGGCGCAATCGTAGCTGTCCCCTCGACAAGGTGGAGTAGGCGGCGGAGGTTTGGGCCCGTAGCCCGGATCATCGTTGTCATCGTCCCTGTCCCCGCCACCGTCATCGTCGCCGGTTCCGCCTCCCCCGCCACCGCAGTTTCCGAAGGTTCCTGAACAGCGGATTTGCGGAACCTGTTGCAAGAATTTGATATTACGGTCTTTTTCGGAATTCGCCGTGGCCGTTAGCTGTTCGGCGCCTGCGTTCCCGTGACGCGCCTTGGCGACGCGAATGGATAGCAAGATGCCCCTCCCTCTTGGTGCAGGCAGAGGCGCGCCCTCCGGCGCTTAAGCCGGGTTGTTCATGAAGTGCTCGCTTTGTTCCTGGGCGTCTTTGGGGAGAAGTGGGAGGGCGGCAGGCGGCGAAGGCTTGGTGGCAGGGGATTCGGGTGGTTTCGGACGGGACTTCGGCGTTGCGGGGGATGATTCGCGTGCGGGAGACGAGCGCGCCTCCAGACGGGGCCTCAGGTGGCGACGGCACCGACCGAGAGAGCGTTACCATCAACAGACGACATCAAGGAGAGGCGCGCCAATGGCGAACGCGGAAACCGGCCCTGGCGTCGTTGACGCAGACGATGTGGGGGTACTGTCCATCGCCAAGACCACGCTCATCAGCACGCGCTACGCGATGGCGTACGCCGCCGGCATCAACGACGCCAATCCCGCCTACTTCGACGACCTCGCTCCCGGCGGCGTCAAGGTGCATCCCGGGATCGCCTTCGCGCTGCAATGGCCAAGCCGCTTCCGCCCCGACCAGACACAGAACCTGCGCGCCGCACCGTACGGCGTGCATGCTTCCACGGACCTGCGAATCCACCGTCCCTTCCGCACCGGCGAAGCCATCACCACGCAAGGCATGGTGATCCAGAAGCGACAACTCCGCCCAGGCGTGTACAACGTAGATCGCTACCGCATGACCGCCAGCAACGGCGAGTTGGTGGCCGAGCTCTACTACAACGGCATCACCCGCGGCGCCACACTCGACGGCCCCGACGCCATCGTCGATGACGAGCCGGAATGGCCAGCGATCGAATCCACCAGCGACGCCACGCTCTGGCGCGAGGAGCTTCCCATCACCCTGCAAGCCGCCCAGCAATACACCGAATGCGCTCGCATCTACAACCCGATCCACACCGAGCCAAGCGCCGCCAAGGCCGCGGGCCTGCCCGACATCATCCTCCACGGCAGCGCCACCAAGGCGATCGCCCTGAGTGCCGTCATCAACCGATGCTTCGACGGCGACCCAAGCCGCATCACCCGACTCTGCGGCCAACTCCGAGCCATGGTGCTGATGAACACCACCCTCGTCGTCGAGGCCATGGCCGAAGAAACCGTGGATGGCGAAAGGCGCGTGCTGTTCCGAGCAATGTCCGAGGGCGGCCAACGAGCCATCAGCAACGGCATCGTCTGCGGCCACGCATGAGGGAAGACCCCTCGCAAGCACCGCGAAGCGCGCTTGAGGGAGGGGGGGCCGGCCCTCCCTCGAGAGGCCCATCGTGGCCGATGCGACCTAATCCGTGGTTGCCAAGGCGTTGCGGAAGGTCGCGTGCGCTTCGGATCGCAGGCCGTCCTCCAAGGTGGCGAGGGCGGTGGCCAGCTCGTTGCCGAGCAGCGCGGGCACGGCTATCCGCAGGCCTGGGAAGACGTGGCTTTCGATGCCCCCAGCTTCGGTGGCTAGGAGGGGAGCGTAGTCGCCGTCCACCAGTTCCCACCAGTCGATGCGGGACTCGATGGTTCGCCAGACGATGTACTCCTGCACGCCGTTGCGGCGATAGACGTTGCGCTTGGCGTGCAGGTCGATGGATGCACTGCTCGCCGCCACCTCCGCGACGAGTTCGGGCGCTCCTTCCAGATAGTCGTCCGCACCAACCGCGGCGTTGCCGCCTGCATCTCTGTCGATGCGCAGAAGCATGTCCGGCTGGGGCTCGTTGTCGAGATCGAGGCGGACGGTGGCGTTGTCGGACACGCGCACCCCCGGCGTTCGCGCTGCGTACAGGAACAGCAGGCCCTGAAGCGCCGCATGGGGCTCCGCATGGGCTGCATTGCGAACCGGCGACGGCATGTACACCACTCCTTCGATGAGCTCTGCCTTCTTGATTGTTGGACACGCCGCGTAGCGTCGTTCGAACTCGCACCGAGTCAGGCGATCGCCGTTCTCGAGGGCCGGGATGCACACATCCGCCCTCGGCTCGGACTGTCGTCCGAGCAACGGTTGCCCAGGTGCAAGCTCCAAGTCAGGCACGCGGTATAGACCTTTGCCGCCGCTTGGGTTGATTATGCCACTCAAGGGATGCAGGAGGCTGACTTGATGCGACGTTCCAGGGTGCGCTTCCCGATGCTGGAGCCGGATTTGCTGCGCGGGAGGCTGGCACCGCCAGACGGCCCGGTGCGGGTGCTGATCGACACCGATGCAGCCAACGAGATCGACGATCAGTTTGCCCTTGCCTGGGCGCTTCTGTCTCGATACCGGTTGCGGATCGAGGCCATTACCGCAGCCCCGTTCTCGTTTCTGCACCACCGGGCGGGGCTGTTGGCTGCCGAGGCGTGGCTCGATGGGGCAGCCGGACAGCATTCGGGGCCGTCGCATGGCGTGGCGGCGCCCGTGGACGAAAACTATCTGGCTTGGGCGCAACGCTTGCACCGCCAAGGCCGCCGCGCGGCGGATGTGGAGTTCGTCACGCCCGCCGAGGGGATGGAGCGGAGCTATCAGGAAGTCCTGCGGGTGTTCGACACGCTGCGGGTGGCGCGTGCCGGGCGGGTTGTCCGGGGCGCGACGGGATATCTCACCTCCCTCGAGGCGCCGCCGACGCCGCCAGCGGTGGAGGCGATCATCGATCTCGCCAAGTCTGGCGACAGGCGCGGTCCCCTGTATGTGGTAGCCATCGGCTGTGTCACCAACGTTGCCGCGGCGCTGCTGCGGGCACCGGAGATCGTCCGCGATGTGGTGCTGGTTTGGACGTCGGCCTATCCCTCTTCGGCACCGCACTGCAATCGCCCTTCCCTCAACTTGATGCAGGACCCACTCGCTTCCCGCCTCATGTTCGACTGCGGCGCACCCCTCGTGTATCTGCCCGGCTATCACGTCGGCGCGCAACTGCGAATCTCACTCCCGGAGATGGACGCGTTCGTGCGGGGGCGGAGCGCCATTGGCCAGTTGCTGTATGACCTCTACACCGACAACCCGCTGCACCGCATGTGGGCGGCGGAAGGCAACGCGCAACGCACGTGGATCATCTGGGACATCATCACCATCGCATGGCTGTTGAATCCTGACTGGGTGCCAACCCACCTGACCCGCACGCCGATCCTGACGGACGAGCTGTTTTGGCGTCACGACCCCGCCCGCCACATCATGCGCGAAGGCCACGACGTGCAACGCGACGAGGTATTCATGGACATCTACGACAAGGTGGCGGGCGCTAGCGCGCCCTGACGGGCGCGCAGGCAGTTGCTGCGCAACTGCTGGCCTTCTTCCTTATCGGCGCAGCTCAATGCGTTGTCGCGGCGCAAGTGCATTGGCGCGGCCTGCCCCCTCCGAACCAGGCCCCTACCCAAGCCGAGCCTCGATTTCCCCACAGAGGAACTCGGTGTCGAGATAGCCGCCCGCCATCAGCGTCAGGTCCTCGCCGGGCCCAAAGAGGAAGCTCGGCAGGGCTCCGGCGCCTTGGCGGCGGCTGCGGGTGAAGCCCCATTGGGTGCGGGTGGCGACTTCCGCGGAGTCGATGCGACGCAGGAGATCGTCGGGGTCGATGCCGAACTCGGCGCCGGCATCGGCGAGCACTCGGCGGTCGTTGATGTTCGTGGCTTCGAGAAAGAAGAGCTTCTGCAAGCGGTGCAGGTAGCCGAGCGGCGGCTCCCCCAAGAGGTCCCGGGCAGCCTCCACGGCGCGGCAGGGCAGCAGGCTGTTGTAGATGCAGCCTTCTGGAAAGACGTGGCTGAAACGCTGGCCGGTGGTGGCGGTCACTTGATGCCAGAGCGCATCGAGGCGCCTGCGACCGTAGTCGCCGATGGGTTGCGTGGCGTGGGTGTTGATGCCGCCCAGGATGAGATCGAAGTCCACCCGACCCACAAACTCGGTCATGGCGTTTTCCACGTGGCTTGAAGCGGCGAAGCACCAGGAGCACATCGGGTCGGTCACCACCACAAGACGAGGCTTCACGCTCGAATCTCCAGCTCGCTGTCGGTCACGTCGCCCACGGCGGAGGCATCGGTGTAGCCGGCTTCGCGCAGTCCCGTCAAGCACGCGGCAACCTTCCCGGCCGGCACCGATGCCAGCAATCCGCCGGCGGTTTGGGGGTCGGCAAGCAGTCGAACCGCTGCGGCATTGGGAGCGCCGCCATAGATGGTGAAGTCCGTGAGCGCCAGTTCGTTGCTCGGTTGCAGGGAACTGGCGATGCCCGCCTCGAGCGAGTCGAGCGCGCCGTCGAGGGTGGGGAAGCCGTCGAGCTCGATGCGCGCGCCGGTGCCGGATGCTCTGGTCATCTCCGTCAAGTGGCCAGCGAAGCCGAAGCCGGTGATGTCCGTGCAGGCGGTGGCGCCGTGACGCTGCAGCAGCTCTGCCGCAAGCGCATTGGACACATCCATCTGATCGACGGCGCCTAGCAGATGTCGCGCCTTGGTCTTGCCCCGCATGGCGCCCGCCAGGAGCGTCCCGGTGCCTACGGGCTTGGTCAGCACCAGCCGCTGCCCTGGCTGCATTCCGCCCTTCTCCAATGCCCGGCCGCGCAGATAGCCGTGGACGGCGAATCCCAGGCTGAGTTCGGCGCCCTCCGCCGAGTGGCCGCCGACGAGATCTACCCCATGCTCGGCGAATACCGCCAGCGTACCGGCCATGAGTTGGTAGAGGTCCTCCTCCATCATGGCGTCGGCCATCACCGGTACGGTCACGAGGGCCAAGGCAAAGGCTGGTGTCGCGGCCATTGCGAAGAGGTCGTTCAAGGCATGGTGCGCGCTGATGCGACCGAAGCGGTAGGGATCGTCGATCATGGCGCGGAAGGCATCGCAACTCGCCGCCAGCCGTGGCACGCCATCGGCGGCGCCGTTCGGGAGCCGGATGACCGCAGCGTCGTCGCCGATGCCGCGTTCCGTGGCGGCGGAGACCGGAACCGCCAAGCGGGCTTGCACGCGAGCCAGGATGTCCGCGCCGAGCTTGGCGCCGCAGCCGCCGCAGCGCATCTCGTCCGGCGCGTCCGCCTGCAGGGCGGCGGGCAGCGTCGGCAGATCGACAGCCATCTCCGGCAGATCGTTGAAATGCGCCATGAAGCGGCGATCGATCCATTGCTTGAGCCGCCACACCCCCTTGCCGCTGGCGCTGCCCTTCCCTCGCACCGCCAGCGCGCGTCCTTCGCCAAGGCCAATGATGGCAAGTGCATGGCGCTGGGCGCGATAGCGGCGCAGCGGTCGCCCATCCGCATGGCGACGCAGGTTCTCCGCCAGCGCAGGGCCTTGGCGCACCGCATAGACGCCAGACTTGGGCCGCGCCTGGCCGTCGAGGCTGGCAACGTCGCCGGCGGCGAACACATCCGGATGCGAGATCGACTGCAAGCGACGGTTCACGCGCACGAACCCGGCCTCGTCGCAGGCCAGGCCCGCCCCTGCCACCCATGACGGAGCTTCAACCCCGGTCACCCAGAGCACATGATCGGCGGCGAGCTGGCGGCCGTCTCGGGCGTGTACGACACCCTTTTCCGCAGCCATCGCTCGAAAGCCCGCCAGCAACTCGACGCCAGCTTTCGCCAACGCCTCGGCCAGCGCCCGTCGCGCGCGGCGCGGATAGGCTGGCAGCAGGTCCGGTTCGTCGGTGAGCAAACTGAGGGCGATGTCCGGTTGTTGCCTGGCAATCGCCAGCGCAAGCTCCACGGCGCCCGCGCCGCCCCCCGCGAGTGCAATCCGCTCCGGTCCCGCCGCCAGCAATCGCTGCCAGCGCGGCAGGAACGAACCGATGGGTTTCACCGGCGTGACGAACTCCGACGCCACCCCCTCCCCCGGAACGCCGCCGACGTTGAGCGATGCGATGTCATAGCGCATCGACGGTCGATCGGCGAAGTGCAGGCGCCGCTCCTCCGGATCAAGCCCCGTCACCTCCGCCGCAACAAGGCGCGCACCGCCAAACGCCGCCAGGCGGGCAAGGTCGATGTGGACGTCGTCGAAGCCGTGGATGCCGGCAACGTAGCCCGGCAACATCCCCGAGTATGGCGTGTGCGGCTCCCGCGCAACGATCGTCAGGCGCAGCCACGGCGCCGGCTTCATGCCGAACGACTTCAGCACCTGCACATGGGCGTGGCCCCCGCCCACCAGCACGATGTCGCGCAACGGGGGAGCGGAAGGGGCGCCGCTATGCACGGTTGGCACTCCCCCCTTGGGGGGAGTCGAGAAACCCTAGGTTCCTCGCCGGGGTGTGCGCCGCGTCACCGGACTTGATCAACGGTTCCCTAATCGCCGGCGGTTGCGGTCGAGTCCTGGTCTCTCGCGCCGCGACGCCCCGCCTGCCGTGCCATGTGCAGTTCCCGCGCGGTCAGGGCCCTGTCGCCGTCTGCATCGCCGCTTTCGAAGGCCTTGGCGAGCCGCCGCTTGGGGCCAAGGCGAAGCTCGTCCCACTCCACCCGGCCATCCATGTTCGCATCGAGGTAGCCAACGGTCTGATAGGCGTTGGTGAGGGCCCGATCGTGGGTGGGCTGGTCTGCGGTCTCATCCAGCCAGGTGAAGGAGAAGGCACCATAGAGCATCTCGTCCCAAGACTGCAGGCCCCAGCGCACCAGCTTCGAAGGGTCGGGATTGCCGGGGTTCTGCGCCGAATTGTCATACACGGTCGCATGAACCAGGCGCGAACCGGCCGGCACCGGCTTCGGCTCGGCGAAATCGTAGCCGCGCTGCCAGTTGAAGTCGTAGTTCGGAACCGACAGCAGCAGTTCCTCGCGTCCATCCGGATAGATGAGCGAGAAGGTCGAGCTGCGACCGCGATAGTGCGAGTGCGGCAACACGCTGTAGAGCAACGCATCGGCAGCGAACTCGTGATACGCGCGCTGCTCGTGCCGCTTGGTGTTCGGCGGGATGCTGATGGTGGGGTTGAGCACCACGCCCTGGCGATAGAAGGTGGCCGGCGGCTCTTCGTGGAAATAGAACCCAATGCGGGTCACGTCCGTCACCGCCTTGCCGTAGGGCGTGTAGTGCATCTGGGCGAGGAAGCGGTTGCCCTTGGGCACGAACAGTCCCGTTCCTTCCGGCAGTTCCGCGGCGCCGGTTCCGGGCGCGTAGCCGCCGAGATATTGATCGAACACATCACGGCGTCGATCCGAGCCGCCGTCCACCAAGCCCACGAGAACGTGGTGAACCACCTCCGTGCTGCCGGGCGACACGTCCATGGCCCGCACCCACACATCCCGATCCAGGGGGTTGGCTGCGGTCGGGAACTGGTAATCCACAACGCCGCTGGCGGGAACGTCGTAGGGGAGCAGTTCGACTACCAGATCCGGCTCTCCGAGGGGCCATTCGGAGGCTTGCGCGACGGCGATTTGCGGCAGCGGATCCTCTCCTGCGCCACGGGGCGCCCCGGCCTCGATCCAGCGAACCAGGGTGGCGCGTTCCTCGTTCGAAAGGCCCACGTCGTTCTGCCACTGGCCCACATGCGGATCGGCATGCCAGGGCGGCATCCTCCCTGTGCGCAGCACTTCGCGCATCATCGGCGCGAAACCTCGCACCATCTCGTAGCTGGTCATCGCCCAAGGGCCGATGCCTTGCGGCCGGTGGCAGTCCACGCAGTTCTGCGCAAGGATGGGGACGATGGTCCCGGCGTAGGAGATCTCCTCGTGGGCGGGGTTGTCGCGCTCGGGGAAGTTGATCAGGCAGCCGATGGCGTCCTGCTGCGCCACTTGCGGTTCGTCGCCGGCCAGCACGGCGTCGATGGCATCGACAAGATGGTGCTGCTTCGCTTCGGCGAGCTGGCGCTCGTAGTTGAGGCGGTCGTTGATGGGGCCGCGGTAGGTCAGTTCCCAGTCGTCCGGGTCGATCACCAACGCCTCGGCGGTGCGAGTGAGGCCCAAGCCCTCGCCGATGAGCTGCGTCTCGTCGATGAGGATGGGCAGGTCGATGCCCCATTCCTCCGCCTCCGCGCGCACGGATTCACGGTTGTCCTGCAGGTTGGAGTTGATCATCAGGAACACGACGCCTTGCTCGGCATAGCGTTCGCGCACGGCCTTGAGGTCTGGCAAGGCGTTGCGCACCACCGGGTAGCCATTGCCCTGCACCACAAGAACCACTGCCTCCGCATCCGAGTGGTAGTGCAACTCATGCGCCTCGCCCCGATGGTCGAGCAGCATGAAGTTGTCCACCGGGGCACCAAAGGCGAACCCGCCCCAACCAAGGGCCAGCGCAAACCCAAGACGACAAGGGCGCATAACCACTTTGCTCCGAGCAATGCTGCGTGGCAGCGAGTATAAGGCGGCAAGCCCTTGAGGGGCGACATCTTCACCCCCCCCCCCCCCCCCCCCCGGAAGCGCGGCCGCCATGCCTTGGGGCCGAGGGCATCCTGCCCCTCGCTCGCGCCGCCGGGCACGCAAGGGCGACGCATCCCCTTCAGGTGGCTCCAAGGCCAGGAAGAAGGCACTCACGGCCGTTGCCAAAGACGCGCCTCGCGACGCGTAGCGAGAGCAGAATGCCCTCGCCCCCATGGGGCCGCCTCCCTGCCAGAGGAAACCGTCGGCGTCGTTGCGCCTCAGGTACCCGCCAAGCGTCGGTGCGGACGCACGACCGCGAGGGTCGCCAAGGCGATGGCGATGGGCAGTGCCGCCGCAAGCAGCACACCGTTCCAGCCAGCAAAGTGCATCACCGCACCCGCCCCCAACGATCCACACGCGGAAACCCCGAACACGCTGAACTCGTTCACTGCCTGGGCGCCAAAGCGTTCCGAGGCGCGGTGCGCGTGGCCGAGCAGTGCCGTGCCGCCGATGTAGAGGAAGTTCCAGCCGACGCCAAGGGCAATCATGGCCGCGGCGTAGTGCATCACCTCTCGGCCAAGGAAACCGGCCACCAGGGTCAGCGCCAGCACCACCGCGCCGATCGCCATGATCCGCCCTATGCCCAATCGACCAATCAGGTAGCCGGTGACGAGGGATGGCAGGTACATCGCCAGCACATGCGCCTGTATCACCGCCGCCGTGGCGGTCATCGAGTGCCCTTCCACCACATGCATGCTCAAGGGCGCTGCGGTCATCACGAACGTCATCACGCCGAATCCGGCAACGCCGCCGAGCACGGCGACAAGGAACAGCGGCTGTCGCACCACGACGCCAAGAGGACGCGGCGACTCCCCTCCTGCGTCGTCGGTCACCTCCCGCGAGGAAAGGCGCCGGAGCACCCCGGCCGCCGCCGCATAGCCCGCTGCCACCACGAGGAACGCACCGCCGAACGGAATGCCCTCGATCCAGCCCTCGCCTTGGGCCGCCAGTGCCGGACCCACAATCGCGCCGCCAAGGGAACCCACCAACACCAGCGAGATGGCCTGGCTCTCGCGCCCCTCCGGCGCATGCTCCATCGCCGCGAATCGGTATTGCAGCGCAAACGCATTGGCCGCGCCCACGAGCGCCACGGCGAAGCAGAACAGGGCAAAGCTGCCGATCCCGGTCGCTGCCATCGCCACCAAGTAGCCAACCGAACCGAGGAGCGCACCGACGGCGAACCCCCGTGGCCGCCCAATGCGCGACATCAACCATGCGGCGCCCACCGTGCTGACGGCCGTGCCGACGATTTGCAGCGACAGCGGCAGCGTCGCCAGCGACGGCGTGGGCGCGAGCCGCTGGCCGACGATCCCGCCCAGCGTCACCATCGCCACGGTGCCGCTCACACCGACGAGCTGTGCGCCCATGAGCATGCCTAGGTCGCGGTTGAGGAGACTCGTCATGCCGACGACGCCTCGCGCAGACGGTCAAGGTTCACGCCGCCGTTCGACACTTCCGCGGCCTTGCCCGGCAGGCGGCGGATGTCGCGGGCGCGTTGCACGACGCCAGCGCCGAAGCGGTCGATCAGGCCGTCAATGGTCGTCTCCAGCCGCCGCGCGGCACCGTCTTCGAAGAGGTCCAGTTGCCGAGGATGGCGCCTCCACTCGAGGTCATAGGCGGCGAGGCCCACGAGTCGGAACGGCCCCGGATGGTCGAATTCGTCGAGCAGGCTCCTCGCGGCGGCGAAGTACTCGGTTGCGGTGTCGCCCGGACGCGGCAGGCGGCATTGCCGGGTTAGGAGCTCGAAGCGATTGGTCTTGAGGCGCACGCGAATGCCTCGGCAAACGTGGTTCTGCGCCCGGACGCGGCGTGCCACCCGGTCCGCAGCGCGGCGCAGATGCAGCTCGATGTCGTGACGTGCGGAAATGTCGTGGCTGAGAGTGCGGTCGGAGCCCACGCTGGCGGCGCGGCGGCGATGATCCACCCGTCGTGGATCCCGGGCGTGGGCGAGTTCGTGGAAGTGTGCACCGGCGGAACCAAGCTGGTGGGACAGGAGCGCCGGATCGGCTGCAGCGATGTCGCCAATGGTGCAGTAGCCCAAGGCTTCGAGCCGGGGCACGGTCTTGCGGCCAGCGCCCCACAGCCGCGACACCGGCAGCGGCGCCAGCCAGCGGCGAGCCGTCTGCGGCGGAACCACCCCGAGGCCATCCGGCTTGCCAAAGCCGCTTGCGACCTTGGCGACGTACTTCGTCGCGGAGACGCCTACGGACACGATGAGGCCGGTTGCCTCTCGCACCGCGTCCTTGATGCGCCTGGCCATTGCCTCCGGCGGGCCAAACAGTCGCTCGGCCCCGGACATGTCGAGAAACGCCTCGTCGAGCGACATCGGCTCCACCACCGGCGAGAAGTCGGCGAAGACATCCATGACGCGCCGGGAAATCTCCTCGTAGCGACCAAACCGAGGCTCCACCATCACCGCATGTGGGCAGCGCCTCCGCGCCTCAGCCACCGGCATCGCGCTCCCCACTCCATAGGGCCGCGCCTCGTAGCTGGCCGTGAGCACCACCCCCCGCCAACTGCGCGGCCCCACAAGCACCGGACGACCGTGCAAGGAGGGATCGTCGAGTTGCTCCACCGCCGCGTAGAAGGCATCCATGTCCGCGTGCGCCACCACGCGCGGCCAGTTGGGCGTTTCCATGCGAGCAGCATAGCCAATACTGTGCAGAACTACACCATCAGGAGAAGCGCCGCCATCGCCCCCGCCTTGGGGAAGCGTGGCCCTTCCGAATCACTCCCCCTTCGGGGGAGTCGAAGAAGCCCTCCTCGGCTCCTTCGGAGGGGGGGCCGCCTCACCGTGGTATCGTCGCCGCTTTTTCAGGGAGGGATGCAACTTGAGCGACATCGACGCCACCAGCGACCGGCATCTGCGCGGCAGATACGCCGTCGTCGGCATCGGCGAAACGGAATACACGCGCGGCTCCGGCATGACCACCCGTGCCCTGGGAACCAGAGCGGTCCGCGCAGCCGTCGAGGATGCCGGACTCACCTCCGCCGACATCGACGGAATGCTGTCCTACAGCGGCAACGATTCCATCCCCTCCACCGTCCTGGCCGGCGACCTCGGCATGAGGCTCAATTTCTACATGGACTGCCAGGGCGGCGGCTCCTCCACCGAAGCCCTGGTCGGCATCGCCATGGGAGTCATCGAGGCGGGGCTGTGCAACACCGTCGCCATCTTCCGCGCCATGAACGGCTATTCCGAGTTCCGCATCGGTGGCACCGGGCGTTCCAGCGGTCGTTCAGCGCTCTCCGGCGATGCGCTTTTCGGGCGCGTCTATGGCCAGGCCAGCGCCGGCCAGAACTTTGCCCACAGCTTCATGCGCCACATGTACGACTACGGCACCACCCCAGAGCAGGTGGCGCATGTGAAGGTGATCCACTCCGAGCACGCCTCCAACAACCCCAAGGCGTACTACAAGAACCGCGTCACCGTGGACGACGTGCTCGCCAGCCGCATGATCTGCAAGCCCCTGCATCTGCTCGACTGCTGCGTGGAGACAGACAACGCCAACTGCATCATCGTCACATCGATGGAGCGCGCCAAGGACCTGCGCCACACCCCGGCCAAGATACTGTCGGTCGTCGGCCGCTGCTCGAAGCCGCGCATGGACAACCACTACCAGCACGGCCCCATCTCCACCGTCGCCGGCCATTACGCCCGCCACATCCTCTGGCCCAACGCCGGCGTCGGCCCCGAAGACATCCAAGTGACCGGCTCCTACGACGCCTTCACCTTCACCACCATGCTGCAACTCGAAGACTACGGCTTCTGCAAGAAGGGCGAAGGCGGCGACTACGTGAGCTCCGGCATCATGCGCCTCGGCAACCAGCGCCCCAACAACACCAGCGGCGGCCACCTCTGCGAGGGCTACACCCACGGCATCGCCATGGTGATCGAAAACGTGCGCCAACTGCGCCACGATATCGACGACAGTTGCCCCATCGGCCCCGACGGCAAGCGCCAACACACCTACGACTACTCCGAAGGCGGCTGCCGCCAGGTCAAGGACGTCGAACTGTCTGCGAATCTAGGCTGGGCGACGCCAAACACCGGCAGCGCCCTCGTGATGCAAAGAGGAGCCTGAAGCCATGCCACTCGAAGGCGAATACATGGGCCGCGCCGTCGTCATCAACGATCTCGACACCGCCAACCAGGAGTTCTACAGCCACTGCGCAACCGGCACCCTGCACCTGCAGCACTGCACATCCTGCAACCTCATGCGCTACCCCACCACCACCGCCTGCCCCTGGTGCGCCGGCGCGGAGTACGACTGGAAGCCGATATCAGGCAAGGGCGCGGTGCATTCCTACACCGAGGTCCATCACGCCATCGACCCAGCCTTCCGCCAACACGTCCCCTACCACATTCTGCTGGTGGACCTGGACGAGCAACTCGGCCAGCCAACGGAACACGAGGCGCTGCGCATCAACGGCAACTTGGTGGATGCGAATGGAGAGATGGCCGGCGAGGACCTCGTCAACACGGTAGGCATCGGCACCCGAGTACGCATCGTGTTCAAGGACATGGGCGGGGGGATTGCGTTGCCGCTTTGGACTGTGGATGAGGAGGTGGAACAGCCGGAGATTGCTTGGCGCTATCCCGATTAGCTGATGGAACTCCGCCCAACCACGCGAGACGCCATGCTCAAGGCCTTGGACGAATACGACAGTCTTGGCGCGACGAGATTCAAGGCACTTGGTGGCTACACGAGGGACCAACAAACGCACATCGTTACAGATGGCCGCGACCGGCCCAGATATCCTGCCAAGCCCATCTACGGCCGAGCCGCCAACTACAACAATGACGAGCTCAAGGGGGCGATTCGTCAGATCGACAACGTATTGCATGCATAGCGAACTTCGGCCAGCGTGATCGACGAGAGCGCGAGCCGCGGTTCCTGTGACGCCAGCCAACGCAGCACCCGGGGTTCTGGCGCGGGCTTGATGAGTTCCGCGATCCTCGAGGGGCCGACTCGCCAAAGCGCTTGAGCAGATCCTCCTCCACAGCCTCAACCGCCGGCCGCGAGAGGTCCGAGGCAGTTTGCATTCGAAGGACAGTCGAATCTTCCGTCAGGAACGACCAGAGGACGTGCCCCACATCGGTGCCGTACGTTAGCGAATGTTCCCGGAATGTAGTCCATATGCGTGCGTTCGCGTTCGCCGCATCAATCGAATGCGTCCTTATGTACTTATGTAGCGCGTCAAATCACGCCGGTCAATATTGACGGATGATTCGCCGCCGGCGCCGCGCCGCCCTGCGGCGCGTGTGGAGAGCGAGACTCCCTCCCTCCAGAGGGCGTCCCGGCGCTTTATGGGATCAGCGGGATTTCACGTGCCACGCCTATGCGCTCAAGGAAGTCCTCCTCGTCGCGGCTTTGGTATGCGGCTCGCAGAAGGGTGGGCAAGGGCCGCTGCAACGAGGCGACTTGGATGGCGAAGGCGGGCGATGCGGCGAAGCCACGCAGCCGGAAGATCTCGTCGAGCGCTTCGATGCGGTCTTCCATCGGCGTTTCGGCATCGTCTGCTCGGTCGATTGAGTCGCCTTCGGTGCCGGCGGCGATGTCCGCCGCCATCAGTCGCCCTACCCGGCGCAAGGCGGCAGCCGTCGCCTTCGACATGCGCCCCTCCGGCTCATTCAGCGCGGTGTGGATTTCCTCCGCGCTCCAGCTCGGAAAGGCTGCGCTTGTGGGCGATTGCACAAAGCCGAGGCGGGTTCGCAGATGGATCGCGAGGCCGGGCACAGGTCCATGCGAAATCCGAGGGCGCCGCTCTGGCACCTCGACCCACACCTCCGGCAAGCCCCATTTCTCGTAGAGCGAGAGCCCTCGGCGTCGGGTATCGGGCACCACGTCCACTTGCAGCGCCACGTCCGGAAGCTCGTCTTCCGTGATCTCGACGGCTTCCCGGGCCGCCAGCGTCGAGGCAGGCCGCGTGTACACGATCTGGTGCGCCTGGCCGATCCGGCGGCCCTTGCCGTCGCGGCCACGGATCAGGAGTTCCTTCGCTCGGAGCACGATGATCCCGGCGCATCGGGCGGCGGCAATTTGCTCTGCAAGGCCATCCAGCCCCATCTTCGGCAACTCGCGCCGCAGTGCATGAGGCGAGTGCATGTCCATGTCACGACCGCCGGAAACCGCGTGGGTGCGGCCCGCCGCGATTTCGGCAGACCGTGACCGTCGTGTCTTCCCAACGCCTCCCCTCGCCGTCGAACGTGTTCTTCTGCCCATGCCCCCACCCCGTCCGCAAGAATTCATCGTAATGGATGCGCCAGCCTCCAGACTAGCAGGCCCCAAGCTTGGGATTTCGATCAGGCAGCGAGCCGTCGTTCGACATGGTGGGCGAGTTCGTGGTGACGCTCATCCGTCAGCCGGTGGACATGGACGCGAAGCCAGCGCGCCTGTCGGCGCGGGCGAGGGCAGGATGCCTCTCGCCCCAAGAGTGGGGCCGTCTTCTGCGGGTGGCGAGGTGCAGGTTTCCATGAGCATGGGGGAAATCGTGGTACGTTCCGCGTTCGCTGGCTTGGACTGGGCGGAAACGTTGCCGGAAGGCCACGGTTGCGGCTGGACGCGAGATCAAGAGGGGGTTGCGTGCATTTCAATCTAGCTACCGTATTCGACACCATTGCGGGCGCCGTGCCGGAGCGCGACGCCATCGTCTTTCGCCACCGGCGCGTGACCTACCGGGAGCTTCAGGAGCGCACCAATCGTCTGGCGCAACTTCTGGCGGAGCGTGGCTACGGCTGCCACACGCCCCGCGACTCCCTTGCGGATTGGGAGTCGGGGCAGGATCACCTGGGACTCTATCTCTACAACGGCAACGAGTATCTGGAAGGGATGCTCGGCGCGCTCAAGGCACGGCTGGCGCCGTTCAACGTCAACTACCGCTATGTGGATGAGGAGCTGCTCTATCTCCTGAACAACGCGTCCACCAAGGCGCTGATCTTCCACAGCTCCCTCGCCGAGCATGTGGAGAGCGTCCGGGCCGAGGTGCCGTCGCTGGAGCTTCTGCTGCAGGTGCGGGACGACGACCGTCCGTTGGTAGATGGCGCACTCGACTTCGAGCAGGCGCTAGCGGCGTCCGATCCGTCACCGCTGCACGTCGGTCTCCCCGCCGACGACCTCTACATCATCTACACCGGCGGCACCACCGGAATGCCCAAGGGCGTGCTGTGGAAGCACTCCGACATCCTCATCGCCTCGCTCGGCGGCCGCCGGGGCAGCGGCAAGGTGATGCAGTCGTTGGACGACTACCGCGACCGCGCCCTGAACGGCGACCGCCGCCACCTGCCGGCGCCACCGTTCATGCACGGTGCGGGGCATTGGACCGCCTTTCAGGCATTCAACACCGGCGGCACGGTGGTGATTCAGGACGAGGTGAAGCGATTCTATGCGGCTGGCGTCGTGCGGGTCATCGAACGCGAGCGGGTGAACAACCTGCTCGTCGTCGGCGACGCCTTCGGCCGGCCTTTGGCCGACGCCTTGCGGGCAAGCGGCGCGAAATGCCCGAGCCTCAAGAACCTGCTCACCGGCGGCGCCATCATGACGGCGAAGCTGAAGGCCGAGTTGCTGGAGCTGTTGCCGCACATCAACATCATCGACACCGCCGGCTCCTCCGAGACCGGCGGCCAGGCGTCGCACGTGAGCAATGCCGAAAGCGGGGCGGCGAGCGGACGCTTCAAGCTCTCGGCACACAACGCGGTGCTGAGCGACGATCTTTCCCGCATTCTCGAACCGGGTCACGAAGGGCTCGGCTGGTGGGCGCGCACCGGCAACATCCCGCTCGGCTATCTGGGCGACGAGGCCAAGACCCGCGAGACCTTTCCCACCGTGGACGGCGTGCGCTACTCGGTGCCGGGGGACAAGGTTCGCCTGCTGCCGGACGAGACGCTGGAGCTGCACGGGCGCGAGTCGGTCACCATCAACTCTGGCGGCGAGAAGATATTCGCCGAGGAGGTGGAGCAAGCCATCAAGCACCATCCGGCGGTGTACGACGCGGTGGTGGCGGGACGGCCTTCGGAACGCTGGGGCAGCGAGGTGGTGGCCATCGTGCAGTTCCGCACCGGCGCGGAGGCTTCGCGGGCGGAACTGATCGAGGAATGCGAGCGCCACATCGCTCGCTACAAGCTGCCCAAGGCGTTTCTGTTTCTGAGCGAGATTTTCCGCAGCCCGAACGGCAAGGCGGATTACAAATGGGCCAAGAGCGTGGCCGACCAGGCAACCTGAAGGGCAAGGAACAGGCATATGGATGGAATCAAGGTTCTCGTCTTCGACGTTGGCGGCAGCGTGTTCGACTGGCAGACCGCAACCCGCACCGCGGTGCGGGCGCTCGCCAAGGAGCGCGTCGTGGAGGTGGACGACGAGGCGTTCTGCTTCACCTGGCGGAGGCGCATGTTCGAGCAGCTCGGCGAGGTGCGCGCCGGTGATCGTCCGTGGCAGAACGCGGACTCGTTGCATCGCGCGGTGCTCGACGAACTCGCGGAGCAGTATCCGGCGCTCGAACTCTCGGCGGAGGATCGCGATTCCCTCAACCGCGCCTGGCACCGCATGGGCGTGTGGGAGGACTTTCCGGAGTCGCTCGAGCGCTTGCGCGAACGCTACATCGTCTCGATCCTCACGGTTCTGTCGCTCTCCATCGTGGTGGACAGCTCCCGTCACGCCGGCATCGACTGGGACGCCTATCTCTCCTGCGAGATGCTCGGCGTGTACAAGCCGGAGCCGGAGGCCTACCAGAAGGCGGCGAAACTCTTGGGCGCAGAGCCCCACGAGACCATGATGGTGGCCGTGCATCCACCGGACCTCCTCGCCGCCCAACGCGCCGGCCTCAAGGCCGGCTACGTCAAGCCCAAGCTCCTGGAAATGGGCAGCCGCGGCGAGACATCGAGCTTCGAGATTGTCGCGGAGGATTACTGCGACCTCGCCGACAGGCTCGGTTGCTAGCGCCACAAGAACCGTTGCCTTTCGGCAACGCTTCCTGCCAAGTCGCCGCGAGGATGGATAAGGAGGATTCAACTTGGCCAAACCAACACTCCAAGCCCAAGCCATCAAAGATGGCCGCAAGCGGCTAGAACTTGCGCAAGACGAACTCGCAAGCAAGCTGGGAGTGAGTCGGAGTACGGTCTCCAATTGGGAGTGCGGCAGATCATCTCCCGGCCCCAGTCACCAAAGCCGCCTCGAAGGGATAATCGGCCCGTTTGCACACGAAGGAGCGCTCGGGCCAGACGCGGCCAACGAGGGAGAGGGCGACATCGGCAACCTTGAGGACTTCGATCCTTACGACGAAGGTGCTCGCCCTGACACCCCCGGCATTTACGTCTTCTACGACGTCAGTCAACGACCTGTTTATGTGGGCGAGTCAAAGCAGATTTCGAAGAGAATCCACCAACACCTGGAAAAATTCTGGTTCAAGCGCCCCATTGTTCAGAGCGCCTCGTACATCGAGGTGCGGGACGAAAAACTAAGGAGGAAGCTTGAGCAGGCCCTGATCAAGTTCATGAAGAACAACGCCGTCATCAACAAGGTTGGCGCGCCCAGCGATTAGCCATCAGCCCTCCATCCAGTCGTTGGCGCGGGAGGTGACCCGCCAGGTGCCGTTGCCTTCATGTTGGGCCACTTCGGACAGCGGCACGGCGGGCATTCCTCCACCGCCGCGCGGAACGGGGCCCGCAGGCAAAAGAGGCAGGCGGTATTTTTCCCACCACGCGGGTTCGTGGACCACGTCGCCCTCCACCGGGCGCTGGCCGAGGTTCCACTCTTCGAAGATGTCGGCGAACGGCGCACGCCGCTCCAGCACGAACTCGTTCGAGTCCATGATCCACTGGTTGGTGACTTCGCGGTTGCCGTCGGTGGGGTCGTCGCCCGTGTCCGCAGGGATGGTGAAGGTGCCGTCCATGCTGCAGTTGATGCGCGGGCCGCCGTTCTTGCCGGCGGCGGTCCAGCGCATGTGGCTGCGGCGCCGGACGCGGTTGAAGTCCTGCACCACGGCCATGCGCACACGGTCGCTTTCGTGGATGCCTGCGGAATGCACCATCCAGCCGTGGCAGAACAGCACGTCGCCCGCCTTGCCGACGAATTCGAGCGGCTGCACTTCGGCCTTGATTCGGTCCATGGCCTCTTTGGAGGCGTCGGTGGCGACCCAGTTGTGCGCCTGCCCGGATGTGGGATAGAGGCGTTGCGGGGAGGTGGGAAAGAAAGTGTAGCCGCCGCCGCGGGGGGCTACGTCCTTCGCATAGGTGATGACGATGAGTTCGGTCATGCTCTGGTCCATGTGTGGGCCGAGCTTCGATTCCGGACCTTCCGGGTCGCGCGGGAAGATGGAATAGATGCCACGATTGCGGCGCGGGCGCTTCACCGGGCCACCCATGAGCGCCTCCGCCATGTAGAGCACGTTCGGGTGCGCCGAGGTGACGTTGACGAAGGCGGGATCGTGGCCGATGCCGTGCCAGCGCCAGACATCGTTGCTGATGTCGCAGGTGAGCTTGTAGGGCAGGCGCCCCACCCGTTCACCTGGAGTTGCGCCGGGACGGTCCTCTTCGGGCGAGGGCCAAGCCCCCTGCCCCATCCAATTGCTGGCGAGGCCCCAGCGATTCTCGTCGGGCCAGTGCTTGCCGGGAGCTACCCAAGTGGCGGGATCGTCGGGCTTGAGGCCGGCGGCTTGCGCCGGGGGCTGCTGCCACCACAGGTCGATGATGGGCTGGAACAACTGCGGCGCGATCAGGCCGCGCTTGACGAGGAAGCCGGACTCGCGGAACTGCGCGATCTCTTCGGGCGTCAGTCCCAGGCGGTCGGCACCGGGCGGGTCGTCTTCCGGCAACGTTGGACGCGGAGTGTGCCCCGGCGGCGTCTTCGTGCCGAACGCCATTTCCGGATCGCGTGGCGGCGGAACCGACACTTCCTGCACCTGGCCCGAACTGGTCATGGCAACGCTCCCGACGGTTCGACAGACTCTTGAGTGTAGCCCAAGCGTTCCTCTGCCCTGGCGCCGCTTCGCGGCGCTTAAGGCAGTTTTCGCTGGCGCGAAAACTGCGAAGGGAAGTACGCGCCCGTTCTCCAACTCGACAGTTTCTACGGCGCTTATCTCCTGGCAGTCTGTCGGACTTCGGACGGCGCAAGCTGGCCGAATGCCGACAGGACGGCTTGGGCTGGGGCAAGAAGCGTTGCCGAAAGGCAACGCTTCTTGTGGCGCTAGCAGCCTGTCGGATTTGGCGATCCAGGTAAAATTGGTTTGCCGTTGTTGATGGACGCCTGACCGATGTCCTCGAAGTTTCGCCCAGTGGATCGTGACACGCCCTGCCTTCTGCCGCCGTCGGTGCAGGACTGGTTGCCGGACGATCATCTGGCGCGGTTTGTGGTGGACGTTGTGGATCGGCTGGACCTTGGCGCGCTGGAGCGTCGATACAGTGGCGGCGGGAAGGATCCGCATCATCCGGCGCTGTTGCTGGGTCTGCTGTTCCACGGCTGCGCGACGGGGGTCTTTTCGAGCCGCAGGCTGGAGCGGGCGACCTGCGATTCGGTGGCGTTCCGGCACATTGCGGCGAACTCGCATCCGGACCACGACACGACTGCGAGTTTCCGCAGGCGTTTTCTCGAGGACCTGCAGGGGCTGTTCGTTCGGATTCTGTTGATCGCGCAAGAGACGGGCTTGCTGAAGCTGGGCAACGCGAGCCTGGACGGGACAAAGGTTCAGGCGAACGCGAGCCGGCACAGGGCGCTCGGCTGGGGGCATGCGAAGCGCCTCGAGGAGCAGTTGCGCGGCGAGGTGTCGGCGCTGCCCGGGCAGGCGGCGCAGGCAGAGGATTCGGAGCCTTGAACTGGATGTTCCGGAGGAGTTGAAGCGTCGCGCGGAACGGCTGGCGGTGATCGAGGCGGCGCAGGCGGAGATCGAACGGCGCGCGCAGGAACGCCACGCGGCGGAACAGGCGGACCACGAGGAGAGGCTCGAGGCACGGCGCGAGAAGGAGGAGAAGACGGGGCGCAAGCCCCGTGGTCGTCCACCCCAGGCGCCACAGGCAGGGCCGAGGGATGCGGATCAGGTGAACCTGACGGACCCGGAGTCCCGCATCATGCCGACTTCGAACGGTTTCGAGCAGGCCTGCAACGCGCAGTCGGGCGTGGACGTCGAAAGCCACCTGGCGGTGACGGCGGATGTGGTCGATCGCTGCAACGACAGGCGCGAGGTGGCGCCGACGCTCGAGGCGCTGGATGCGTTGCCGGCGGCGCTGGGGCAGCCGGAGGGGCTGTTGGCGACGCGGGGCACTTCAGCCGGGCGAACGTGGCGCACTGCGAGGCCGCGGGCCTGACACCGCACATCGCCACGGGGCGCAAGGCGCACAACGTGCCGCTGGCGGAGCGGGGCGCATCGCCGCCGCCCTGTCCGGAGGACGCGGATCCGGCAACGCGCATGGCACATCGGCTGCAGACCCCGGAGGGCCGGGCGTTGCATGCGCGGCGCAAGTCGACGGTGGAGACGGTCTTCGGGATCGTCAAGGAGGCGATGGGATTTCGGCGCTTCCACCTGCGCGGACTGGAGGCGGTTCGCGGCGAATGGACGCTGACCTGCCTGGCCTGGAACCTGAAGCGAATGCACGCCTTGAGCTGAGCGGCCGCAACCCTCGCCTTTGCGTCAGAATCGGACTGTGGCGGCGCTTCCACTCCGATCTGGCGTGCATGGGCGGCGCAAGACCGGTCAGGTGGCCGACATCGAAACACGCCGACCCGGTCCATTGGCATGATATCCAGTTCACGGTCGCCCTTTCGGCGACCTCAAAATCTCAAAACCGACAAACTCCTAGCGCCTGCGCAAGTTCCATCGGCACCGCCCCCTCCCAAAGAAGCCTGGCGGCTTCGGAGGGGGCGGGCCGCGCTGCACAAACTCGATCAGCCGTCCTTCAACGCCCTCAGTCTCGCCCGCTCCTCCTTCGGTTGCCGCTCAATTGCGCGGGTGAAGGCGGCCGGGGCGATGCGGGGCAGGACGCGCAGAACGTAGTCGCCCACCTCGTCGGGATAGGCGCGCCACATGTCGCGCAATACCCAGCCCACGGCTCTTTGCATGTAGTGGCGGCGGTCTTCGATGCAGTTGTCCAGCATCGGCAGCACCACCTCCGGTGGCAGGTACACCGCGTTCTTGCCGTAGTGGATGAGACTGACGATGGACACCCGCTTGGGCCACAGGTCTTCGCCTGCGTTCCAGCACCGCAGCACCGGCAGCACGGTTTCCCGATCCGCCTCCACCAAGCGGGAGTAGGTCCAGCTCAGCACGTCCGAATGCGCCCAGTTCTCCACCCGGGCGATCCACTTTCGCATCACCGGCCACATGTCCGGCGTCGCCTGCCGGCGCACAATGGGGCGGTAATACTCCTCCGCCGCGTGCAGCACGTCTCCCCACTCGCTGCCCATCCAAAGGTCGTCCCAGATGTCGAGGATCTGGGGCGGATCCAGGGCGTAGAAGGAGAACCCCTGCCGCACCCGGCTTCGCAGCGCCGGCACCCGGATGCCGACATAGCGCATGGCCGAGCGCCGATCCTTCGCCATGTGCAGGCCGAAGCGCGGATCGCCGATCTCCTTGAGGGCGCCGAGCACTTCGTCGTGATACTGTGGATACTTCATTCCGGCCTCAATGGGTGCTAGTGCATTTCTCTGTCGGGCAGATCGTCGAGCACAACCGTTTCGCCTATCGAGGCGTGATCTTCAGCGCCGACGAGGCGTTTTCCCTATCCGAGGAATGGTACGACGCAGTAGCGCGCAGCCGGCCACCCAAAGATCGGCCTTGGTACCACGTGCTGGTAGATGGCGGCGCCCACACCACCTACGTCGCCGAACGACACTTGGAGGCGAGCGACGATCACACCCAGATCGACCATCCCCTGCTGGGGCAGTTCTTCGACCGCTTCGACGGAGAACGCTATCACCTGCGCGAAGGAGGCTAACTCCCTCCGAAAAGCCGCAGGAACGGCTTTTCGACTCCCCTCGAGGGGAGTGACAGGGAATGGCGGTCTCCAAACGGGCAGCGTTGATCGGAGCCCTCGGCATCACTCCCACTTTTTGAGGGGGTCGAAAGGCCGCTCTCGCCGCCCCCGATTGACCAGAGGATTGGCCTTCGTCCCCCTACAACCCCGCCGGCTCGAACTGCTCCTCCGCCAACTCCATCATGCTGGCACCCCCCGCGGTGGCCGCGGCGAGGTAGGCGCCCGAACGTGGCAGGATGTGTTCGATGTAGAAGCGCGCCGTCGTCAGCTTCGCCTCCAAGAACGGGCGGTCCATCTCTTCCGATGAGGCCAGACGTGCCTTGGCGACCAAGGCGGCCCGCAGCATTTGGTGGGCCCCGGCAACAACGCCGCAGAGCATCAGCAGGTTGAATGCTGCAGCACCGGCGTTGACGAGATCGTTGCCGGCATTGGCGAGCAGCCAGTCGAGACCCTGCCGCAGGCGCGCGACGCTGGCACGGTAGGCCGGCAGCGAAGCCGGCAATTCTGCCGCCACTTGATCCTCTAGCGCCTGCATCTCGTCAATCAGCACCCGAAGCGCCTGGCCGCGGTCGCGCAGCACCTTGCGGCCCACGAAATCCATCGCCTGGATGCCGGTGGTGCCCTCGTAGATGGTGGTGATGCGGGCGTCTCGGTAATGCTGCGCGGCACCCGTCTCCTCGACGAACCCCATGCCGCCGAACACTTGCAGCGCCGTAGAGGCGATCTGCTGCCCGGTTTCCGTGATCCACGCCTTGATGACGGGGGTCAAGAGGTCCATTCGCGCCTGGTGGTAGGCGCGTTCGTCGCCGCTGGCGCGGGCGGCCCGGTCCAGGTGCGATGCGCCCACATAGCCGACGGCGCGCATGGCCTCGATCTGCGCCTTCATCTCCATCAACATGCGCCGCACATCCGGGTGGTGGATGATGGTCACGGATGCGTCGCTGCCGGGCATCGCCCCCTGCACCCGCTCCCGGGCATAGGCGACGGCATGCTGGTAGGCCCGCTCGGCGATGGAGAGACCCTGCAATCCCACCCGCACCCGGGCGTCGTTCATCATCGTGAACATGCAGGCGAGACCCTGATGCAGGCCGCCGACGAGGTAACCCACGGCATCGTCGTACTCCATCACGCAGGTGGGGCTGCCGTGAATGCCGAGCTTGCCTTCGAGGGACACGGCACGGACGCGATTGGCCTCGCCCAGGCTGCCGTCTTCCCGCACCAGCACTTTCGGCACGAGGAAGAGCGAAATGCCGCGCACGCCCGGCGGTGCATCAGGCAGGCGGGCGAGCACCAGGTGAACGATGTTGTCCGCCATGTCGTGGTCGCCGTAGGTGATGAAGATCTTCTGTCCGCGAATGCGGTAGTGATCGCCTTCCGGCACGGCGGTGGAGCGCAGGAGGGCGAGGTCGGAACCGGCCTGGGGTTCGGTGAGGTTCATGGTGCCGGTCCAGACGCCGCTCACCATGTTCGGCAGGTATCGGCGCCGCAACTCCTCGCTGGCATGGCTGGCGATGGTGCGAACCGCACCTTCGGCGAGCAGCGGGCAGTTGGACCAAGCGAGATTTGCCGACTGCCACAATTCGCCGGTGGCGATGGCCAGCAGCACCGGCAATTCCTGCCCACCGTATTCCTCCGGGAACGACAACGCCGGCCAGCCACCGTCGCGGAACTGATCGAATGCCTCGGCAAAGCCCGGCGGCACCCGCACGACACCGTCCTCGATCTGCGCGCCGGCGCTGTCGCCGGCGGCATTGGTGGGTGCGATGACCTCCTCCGCGAAGCGTCCGGCCTCGCGCAAGGCGGCGCGAACGAAGTCCGGCGTCGCCTCCTCGCAGCCCGGCAGGGAGTTGATCTCGCGCCAGGGCACGAGCTCTTCGAGCACGAACCAGATGTCCTTGGTGGGGGAGCGGTAATCGGCCACGTTTGCTCCGTCAGAGGGCGTGTGCGGCAGTTTACCCGCTCACCGTGAGGGCGAGCGAGTGCAAGCCAAACTTGCCGTGCCAAGGGAACAACCCCTGATTCCCTGATAAGCCCCGACTTCTCGCCTCGGCGCGACGGGGCTCCACGCGCTTGGTCAGGACTTCTCCAAGGGATTTGCGGCGGACTTCGTCGGGGTGGGGGCGGTCGCCTGTTCCAGTTCGCGCCAGGCTTCTACGAAGCCGCCGAGACCGCGGCCTTGCGTGCGTGGCGTTCGGGTACCGGCGTTGACGGCGCGCTCGATTGCCAGGCGCACGGTTCGGGCGTCGGTTTGGGACAGAGAGACCTCGAACATGTCGGTGTCGGCGCCGCCGCGATGGTCGGCGGGCTTTCGCAGGGGGTTCGTGAGCATCGCCAGAAGGCGCCGGCGGAGCGGTGGAGCGATCAGGGCTGCGGTTTCAGTGAGCATCCAGCGCGACAGCACGTTGGGACGGTCGCAGAGTTCCTTGTAGCTGGCCCAGTCGGTGGCCAAGTCTTCCGAGCCCCTCAGTGGCTTAGTGGTGGAAGAGGCGCAATCCCGTGTGCGCCATGGCGATGCCGTGGGCACGACAGGCTTCCTGCACTTCGGCGTCACGGGCCGAGCCGCCTGGCTGGGCGATGAAGCGCACGCCATGCCGGGCGGCGTGGTCCACGTTGTCCCGAAACGGCAGGAAGCCGTCGCTGGCGAGCGACACGCCGTCGAGGTCCACAAGCCAAGCGCGCCGCTCCTCCGCCGTGAGCGGCGACGCCGGCTCGTCGAGCGCGGCAGCAAACGCCGCCTTCTCGTCGGGCGTCATGTCGTCGTCGATGAAGCGCGCGCGCCAGTTGATGCGCTCCTGACGCCGGATGCCACGCCGGAAGGCCAGGCCAAGCATCTTGGGATGCCTTCCCAAGTGCCAGGCGTCTGCCTTGGCACCGGCCAGTCGTGTGCAGTCCACCCGCGACTGCTGGCCGGCGCCGATGCCGATCATCTGGCCGCCGAGCGCGTAGCCCACGGAGTTTGACTGCGCGTACTTGAGCGTGATGAGTGCCAGCATCAGATCGCACTTGGCCTCGCCGGTAAGCTCACCGCAAACCACGTCGGCAAGGTCGCGCACCGTGATGGCCCGGTTGTTGCGCTCTTGGGTCAATGCCACGCCGAACACTTGCCGCGTCTCCCGTGGCGGCGGCACATGGTCCTCGTTCGCCTCGATGACGAGGAACGAACCGCCCTTCTTGGCCGCGAGCGTCGCCAGCGCCCCTTCCTCGAAGCCGGGCGCGATCACGCCATCGCTGACGACGCCCTTGAGGTAGTCGGCGGTGGCGGTGTCCACCGGGTCGGAAAGCGCAACGAAATCGCCAAAGGACGACTTGGGATCAGCGCCACGGGCGCGCACATAGGCCATCGCCAGGGGAGAAAGCTGTCGCTCTCCCACCTCGTATGCACGACGCAGATCGTCACCAAGTTCCACCGCCACGGCCGCACCGGCCGGGGAGACGTGCTTGAACGAGGCCGCCGCCGGCAGATCCAGCGCTCCCCGCAGCTCCCGCACCAGTTGCCAGCCGTTCAGCGCATCGAGCATGTTGATCATCGACGGCACACCGGAAAGCACACGCACGGCATCCGTGGCCGCGAACGCCGCCTGGCCCTGATGCGGATTGCAGCCGTAGCGGAGCTTCATCTTGGCCTCGCCTCGTCAGCCAGATCCAGCGCGTGCCCGGTGAGCCGCTCGTAGGCTTCGAGATAGCGCACCATGGTGTCTTCGAGCACCTGCGCCGGCAATTCCGGCCCGGGCGGTGTCTTGTCCCAACGGCCGTCTGCCACCACGGTCTCCAGGTAGTTGCGCACGTATTGCTTGTCGAAGCTCGGCTGCTCGTCGCCCGGCGCCCATTCGTCCAGCGGCCAGAAGCGAGAGCTGTCCGGGGTGAAGATCTCGTCGATCAGGAGCGGCGCGGCGGCCCCGTCCACGGTGCCGAACTCGAACTTGGTGTCGGCCAGGATGATGCCCCGCTCCAGCGCGTATTGACGCGCCCGTGAGTAAAGCGACAGCGTCGTGTCGCCAAGCCAGCGCATGGTGTCGTGGCCCACGATGGCGGCGCCGTCGTCGAAGCTGATGTTCTCGTCGTGGCCGGTGTCGGCCTTGGTGGAAGGCGTGAAGATCGGCTCTTCCAGACGGTCGCCGTTGTCGAGGCCCTTCGGCAGTTCGATGCCGCAGACGGCGCCGGAGCGCTGATAGTCCTTCCACCCGCTGCCGGCCAGATAGCCCCGGGCGATGCATTCCACCGGCAGCACTTCGGTCTTGCGGCAGAGCGTGACGCGACCGGCAAGATCGCGACGATCATCGTCGCTGAGACCGGGAATGTCGGCGACATCCGTGGAGATGAGATGGTGCGGCACCTCGTCGCCAAAGTGGTCGAACCAAAACCGGGATATCTGCGTCAGCACCACGCCCTTGCCGGGCAGACCATTGGCCATCACGACATCGAAGGCGCTGATGCGGTCGGTGGCGATGATGAGCAGCGCCTCGTCGCCGTCCGGCATGGCGACGTCGTAGAGATCGCGCACCTTGCCGGAGCGCTTGTTGGGCAGGGACAGGTTGGTGTCCATCACTAGGGTGGGCAAGGGAATCCTCCGTATGCTTGGCTGCGAAAGGAACGCTCTAAAGTGGCGGTCAGTAGGCGCTGTTGCCGCCGTCCGCCTTGTAGATGGAGCCGGTGACGAAGGCCGCGTCGTCGCTGGCGAGGAACAGCATCACCTTGGCGATGTCCTCCGGCTCGGCGTAGCGGCCGAGGGGCACGGTAGCCGCGATTCGCTGCCGTGCCGCCTCGGGATCGTCTGGCGACATGCCGGCTTCGAGGCTGCGCATCATGCGCGTCTCCACCGGCGACGGGTTCACCGTGTTGACGCGGATGTTCATGGGCGCGCATTCCCGCGCCGCGGCCCGCATGAGGCCAATGACCGCGTGCTTGCTCGTGCCGTAAGGCGCGATGTTCGGCGTGCCGGAAAGCCCGGCGACGCTCGACGTGATGACGATGCTGCCGCCGCCCCGCTTCTGCATGGCGGGAATGGCGTGCTTGATGCCGAGCCACACGCCCTTGACGTTGACGGCGATGACGCGGTCGAAATCCTCCTCGCGGGCTTCGGTGATCGGCGCCACCACGCCCTCGATGCCGGCGTTGGCAAGGAAGGCATCGACGCCGCCGTAGCGCTCCTCGGCGGTGGCGAACATGCGTTCGTTGTCGTCGCCTTGCGTCACGTCGGCGACGCAATGGCTGACGCGATTGCTGCCGATGTCGCGCACCGTGCGTTCGAGCGCGTCTTCATCGAGATCGGCGATGAGAACGTTTGCCCCCTCGGCGGCAAAGAGGCGCGCGGCACCGGCGCCGATGCCGCCAGCGCCTCCAGTGATGATGGCGGTCTTGTCAGCTAGTCTGTCCATCGTCGGCTCCCTCCAGTCGTTCCATTAGCCTCCTCCCGTTCGACGCGGACACATTCTCCGACGGAGCAGCCGCCGGTGCGAATCGCGAAAGTCGCTGCCCTTGAGCGTTGAGTACACCTTGCCATCATCGATGAGTACTCCGTTCTTGAAGTCCTGGTGCAAGGCGGTGTCGTTGGAGAACAGCAGGCGTGCGCCACCGAGCTGTGCCAGCGCAATCACATGGGCGTCGTTCGACTTCAAATCAGCCCCTGCCCTCAGTTCGGCTTCTCGGCGACTCACGGCATCGTCGTCGACCCTGCGCACGAGTCCCGCCAGGGTCGCTTGGCCACGCCAGTTCTTGAAATCGCGGCTTTGGTCCAACTCCTCCCGGAGTTTGCCGCCAACCACCAGAGATCCTTGCCGATCCAACCACTCGCGAAAGCCTCGACCCGCCGGCGTCATCTTTGCGCCGAAGGATTCGTGCAGCACGTTGTTGTCAATGACGGCGCACATGTCGCTTACCTCAATGAACGTTCGACTTCTTCCATGAAGAACCGTCGATAGCCTTCGGGGGCGCCAACGATGTTCCCCATAGCGTCAACCTCGATCGAGTGGATACGGACGTCGAGATTCCTGCGCTCGAAATAGAGGATCGACACATCCCCGGGCTTGAGCTTCGTGGTGCCGTCGCGCACATCCATGCGAATGCGATCCATCAGGTGATCGCTGTGGGTCTCGACAAGCAGCTGCGTGCCCCCAGCAGCGATTTGGCAGAAGAGAGTGCCGAGGGCGGCTTGGGCGCTCGGGTGCAAATGCACCTCCGGCTGTTGCAGCAAGAACATGCTTGGCGAGTCGTCGCGGAACAGCTCCGTCAAGATCGGCAAGGCTTGGCTAACGCCATAGCCTACGTCGATTAGGTTGCGCCAAGGGCCTTTGGTGCGCCCGGAGTACTTCCGTACCTGAAGCTGAAACGGCTCGGTTTCTCGTTTTCCGAGCGCCTTTACGTTGATCTCATCGAACAGGCCGGACTCGCTACCGAACTTCGCGAGTGCCCCACGCAATGACCCCCACCGTTCTGGTGCACGTGCGCTGAGGTCAGCTAGGAGCATGGGCACGTAGGTTCCTTCCGCGTCACGGCCGTAGCTCGAAGGATCGTAGGTCCGGCGAGGCTTGGTGCGGACGGGAGCAGCGGCAAATGGGCGACCGGAGTGGCCGGCGGTGATCGGACGAAGTTGTGCGGCCGCGATTCTCAAACGCGCGAGTTCCGAAGTGCTTGGTGGCGCGTCTGCGTTTCTTGCTGGTTTCCAAGTCAGGTCATCGCGCCACAGAATGTCGGAGACTAGCCACCATCCTAGCCGCAACCTCCTGTCGTCTCGGTCGAAGTCGTTGGCTAGGTGTCGGGGACTGGAAGTGCTAGATGTCCACTGTTTTTCGCCAATGCCTGCGCGCAGTTCGGCGGCGTCGAAATGCCAACTCAACCAAGTGGATCCTGAAGCCAATCGAATTCGTTGCGGCGAGGGCGACGGCCCATCGCGCTGAAAGACCATATCGAAGGAACTGGTGTCATAGCCTGCCCGCTTGCGCCCCGCCTGGAGTCCTCCTGCAAAGGTGCTCGCACGCCCGGCAACCCCACTTCGATGGTGGGCAATCTCGTCGAAACTGCCCAGATCGTATGGCTCATCCTTGAAGTCCGGCAACTGCCCAAGGGACTGTACGTCATGCAGAGCCCGAGCCATAGCCAGAAACGACGTCTTGCCCGTGCTGTTATCCCCCACCAGCAACGTCAACGGTGCCAGCCGCGCTGTCTGACGCTCCCGGAAACAGCGATAGTTCTCGACCCACATCTCTTGCATGGCTTGCATGTCAGCCGCCCCCAGCGTTCGGAAACGCATCCCGGAAATCCTCGATCAAGTCTTCCGTTTCTTCGATGCCCACCGAAATCCGGATGAGGGACTCGGCGATGCCCATGCTGGCGCGGCGTTCCGGGCCCATCTCGTGATAGATCGTGTGGGCGACCGGGATTGCCAGGGTGCGGTTGTCGCCCAAGTTGCTTGACTTCACCACCACCTGCAGGCGGTTCAGGTAGGGGAACGGCTCGATGCCCTCGGCGAGCTCAAAGCTAAACAGGGCACCAGGGAGGCGGAACAGTGCCTTGGCGCGGTCGTGCTCCGGATGGGTGGGCAGGCCCGGATAGAAGACCTTCGCGACGCCCGGGTGGCCCGCTAGATACTCGGCCAATGCCGCTGCGCTGGCACACTGGCGTTCCATGCGCAACGCAAGGGTTTCTGCGCCGACGCCCAAATGGTGGGCGGCCTCTGCGCCTATGGCGGCGCCGAAGTCGCGCAAGCCTTTCTTGCGAATCTGCGTGATGGCCCACTTGGTGGGCTCGCCCTTGCGATAGGTGTCATAGATGTTGTCGAAGGCGGTCCAGTCGAAGCAGCCCGTCTCGGTCACCGATCCACCCAAGGCGTTGCCGTGACCGCCAACGTACTTGGTGAGGCTCGTCACGATGAGCGAGGCGTCCACCGTGCGCGGCTGGAAGAGGTAGGGCGAGGTCATGGTGTTGTCGACGACGTACACCAGCCCCCGTTCGCGGCACAGGGCGCCGATGCCGGCCAGATCGCTCACCTGTGTCACCGGGTTGGCGATGGTCTCCACGAATACGAGCTTGGTTTCGGGGCGGATCGCCTCGGCCACCGCGTCAACTCGCGTCGCATCGACGAAGCTGACGTCGACGCCATGCGCGGCAAAGCTCTGGAACAGGCTGTTGGTGTTGCCGAACAGGAACGAACTCGAGACGAGATGGTCGCCCCGCCGCAGCAGCGCGAACAGCAGCGTGCCGATGGCGCCCATGCCGGTGCCGAAGCACACCGTGGCGATGCCATTCTCCATGCGCGTGACTTTCTCTTCGAGCGCGGACACGGTGGGGTTGACCTGTCGGCCGTAGGAATAGCCGCTGCTCTTGCCCTGGAACACGTCCGCAAGGTCTTGCACGTCCTCGTAGCCGTAGGCGACGGTGGCGTGGATGGGCTTTTGCAGCGAGCCGTGCTCGATCGGGCCTGAGCGGTCCGAATGCACGATGCTGGTGGTGAATCCGCGCATGGCTCGATGTGCGGCCATATGGGAACAAGCGCGAAATATACCGTAGCCACGCCGGCGCCGTAGGCGGCCAGACGCCAAGCGCCGTAGAACGGCACAGTCATCGGCACGGCCCACGCTTCTCTGCAGGGAGAGGAATGCGGCGGCATGTAGGGGCGACGCGTGCGTCGCCCTTGCTTCAAAGAGTTTGCGGCAGCGGGAACAGCGGGAAGGCCCGGCAAAGCGCGGACAGCGCCAAGACGTGGCGGATGCGGCCGGCGGCGACCTCGGTGCGGATTTCGTCCAAGGTCATCAGGCAAACGCGGATGGCTTCGCCTTCGCCAAGTTCCGGTTCGGCGATGCGCTCGACGTTCCTGGCGAGGAAGTGATGGCAAAGATGCGGGTGGATGGCCGGGTTCGGCTCCACGGCGCCGAGGGAGGACCATTTGCCGCCGCCGTAGCCGGTCTCCTCCAGGAGTTCACGCTGTGCGGCCTCGAGCGGCGTCTCGCCCGGATCCACCATGCCGCCGGCGGTCTCCATCGTGCAGTCGCCAATGCCGAACCGGAACTGCTTCACCATCACCGACAGGCCATCCGGGGTGAGCGCGACAATGTTGATCCAGTCCATGGATTCAAGCACCAAGCGCTTCAGCACCGGTTCGCCCTTGGGATGGCGCATCCAGTCATGGCGCACGCTGAGGATGCGCAAGTCCGGGCCCGGTTCAGACCGTTCGCGCCGCCAGATCAGGTCTTCGTCTGCCACTTGTCTTCTCCTGTCGGGCAAGGAAGCCTCCAGATGAGTCCACGGGCGGGCCTCTGGGGGCGAGGGCATTCTGCCCTCGCTCGCGCCAGCGCGCCTTCCGCCTTCCACCGCATCCATTGCAGTGCAAGGAGCAGTGCAAGGAAGCGTTGCGGTCCGGACGGATGTGCGGTTTCCCCCATGGACGCGCCTTGCGGCGCGTTGCGGGGGCAGGATGCCCTGCCCCGCGCGCTAGCCGAAGTGGTGAGCGGAAGCGAAGGAAGAAGGCCAAGCAGTTGCACAGCAAACTGCCGACGCGCCCGCAAGGGCGGGCTAGTAGCCGGTGAGTTCCATGTAGCCGGAGCCCAGGCGAGTACCGTTTTCGTCCTCGACCCACACCAATCCTTCCCAGTAGCGCACGAAGGTCTCCATCACCTGATCGTCGAAGGCGGCGGTGATGTAGAAGCGTTCGGCACCGATGGTCACCTTCCAGTGCATGGGCCAGCCGCGCCAGGTGCGCGTCGGGGCGAGCTGCACCTGGGCGGGATCGAGACGTCTTGCGTCGCCGTCTGCGTCGATGGCGGTGGCGCCGTTGTAGGCATCCTGGCCGCCGTCGCGCCGCCGCAGCTGATAGAGCATGAAGTCACGACCGTCGTCGAGTTGCAGCGCAAACCAATCCCAGCCGGCGTACTCCGGCGCCAGCACGCTGGTGCTCCACTCCCGGTCGAGCCACCCGCGCCCGACGACTTCGCGGCGTTCGCCTGCCACGATCACGGTGCCCGAAACGGCAAGGCGCGGTACCGAATAGTAGTAAGACGCATTCGACGGGCCTTTGGCGGAGAAGCCCCCATCGCCTTGCAGGACGATGGGCTTGGTCTGTTCGAGGCGCAGATCCAGGCCGATCTCGGCGTCCGTCGCCTGCAGCGTCATGGGCAGAAACTCGCCCCCGACCGAAGCCAGTCGCCAGCCCTCGATCCAGGCGGCGAACGAAGCCGTGGAAGGCGGCGCCGGGGCAGCCGGGACATTCGGAGCATGGGTGACACCGGCCAGCCTCGGATGCCCCCGGACGAGACGCTCGGCCTGGCGGTGGATGCCCGTCACCACGTCCGACACGGCCAGATGGCCCAGGAACACCTGCGCCGTGCGCCACGGGCCGCGGCCGCTGAAGGGCAAGAGCGCCTGTCGAAACAGCGTGAACTGGACGCCGAGATCGCGACCCTGATCGTCGCGCAGGGCCGCGGTGAAATACCACCACTCGCTGCGGAAGTCTGGGTGGGCACCGTGGTCGCGGGGAAACCCGATGCCGGCGGGTAGGGTCGCTCGACGGAAGCCATCCGCCTCTTCGACGCCGAGCACCGCCCCCAGGCGGCCTCCTTCGGCGGCGGGTTCGGTGCAGCCGGCGAGGGCAAGGCCGAGCAAGAGCAGCGCCGGCACCGCCATAGGCAAGCGGTCATTCATCGGCGGGTGCCGGAGTGCGGAATGCGGATCGCCAACTCGGCACCGCCCCGGCCGCAAGCGCCGCCAGCAGTCCCCATCCCATTGGCGTCAGCGTCGCGACAGCATCGGGGTGCAGCTCGATGGTCCAGCCGAAGGCGGCGGGGCTGACGAAGGCACAAAGCACCCATGCCGTGGCAAGCCCGAGCGGGATCGCCGCCACCGTAGCGACCGCACCCAGCACGGCGCACTGCACGAGAGCCATGCGCCACAACGCGGGCCGCGGGATGCCCATGGCATGAAGCAGCCGGAACTCGGGGACGCGCCGTGTCTGCAAGGCCGTCAGGACGCCATAGAGGCCCACGGCTGCCACCACCAGCGCCAGTGCGGCAAGGCTGGTGGCGACGACAAATGACGCATTGAAGACCTCCTCGGCCAAGACGCGAAGCTGGGCTTGGTCCTGCACCCGGCTGTCCGGCCATCGTCGCCGCGCCTGCTGGGCGACGGCGCGTCCCTCCTCGGCGGAAGCGGCAACGAACAGGCGGTCGTGTCGGATCGGCACGCCTCGGAACGCCGGCGCCAAGGCCTCCGGCGCGATGATCCTTGGCGTTGGGGCGCCAAAGTCCCGGAATACGTGAGCGACTTCCACCGCCTGGGTGTGGCCGCCGGCGGCGAGACGCAACGTGTCGCCACGGGCGACGTCAAGTCGTCGGGCACCCGGTTCGTTCAGCATCACCTTGTCGGTGAGCGAGCCCTCCAGGCCGTAGCGCGCGGCCTCGGCGGCGTCGATGCGAGCGAACGTCACGTCCACGAACCCCTTTGCCGTGCGGGCCCGCATCGTGCCGGGACGCTGCACGTCGGCGCCAGGTGCGTCGAGCCAGGAAAGATCCGCGCCCGCCGGGACGCCGGCGACATAGATGCCGGGCGGCAGCCGCTGGTCGAGCATGGTGAGAAAGTCGCGGCGCAGGCTCTCCACCATCACCGCCATGCCGATGGCTGCGGCGGTGGCGACGGACAAGGCGCCCAGCGCAAAGCCGATCTCGCCAGCGTGAGCGCTTGCGGCACGCAAGCTGAGGCGCAGGGGAACCCGTTTTGGCGGCACCGTTCTACATGGCGGCGACATATGCGTCACGGCTGTCGCGCGTCGCCCCAAAAGCAAGACCGTGGCCGGCAGCACCGCCAGCATGTGGGCGACGCAAAGTGTCAGCAGGGCAGCAAAGGCGCCGATCAGGCTGCCGTGAAGGAGCAGGCCCGCAGAGGCTGCGACGGCGGCGCCGGCGCCGATTGCCGAAAGCCATCGGCGTTGAGGTCGCGCCCGGGCGCGGGTGATGCCGATGCGACGCACGGCGGCCAGCGCCGCGAGGGTTGCCACGACGATGCCGGTGCCGAACGCCTTGCCGATCACCCACCCATCGGTTGCGTCGGCTGTCGCGCCCCGTGCGCCGAGTGCAGAGAGTGGCGCCGACAGCTCTGCCGACAGGAAGATGCCGGCAACCAGCCCAAGGCCCGAGGCCACGGTCCCCATGACGGCAGCCTCGCCCACCTGCAGGATGCCGAGGAGCCGACCGGACACGCCGAGTGCCAACAGACGCTGGATCTCGCGCTCTCGGCGGGCAACGTTGGCGATGCCGAGTTCCGCTGTCAGGAATCCCGCCACCAACAGCGCAAGCGCGCCCAAGGCGCCCAGGTTGAACACCACCGCATCGGCATAGCGACCGAGCCCTTGCCAATTCGCCGCCGGCGTGACGACAAAGTCCTCGATGCGCGGGCCGGGCGGTGGCTCGAGGGCAGCGGAGAGGCCCGGCAGCAGCGCTTCGAGCCATTGCACGAGCATCCGACCACTTGCCAGGGTGTCCTCGGTTCGGAGCCAAATGGCATCGAGCTGGCCGGGACGTTGCAACAGGCGCCACGCTGTGGGCAGATCCGCAATCAGGATGTCGCCATCTGCCAGCGCAACAAGCGACGTGTCTTGCGGGATGTCGCCGTGCTCCATCGCTGCCCGCAACACCCGGTCGCTCGATGCCACCACATTCTCCGTGAGGAAGCGTTCGAGCAAGGCTGGCGTGGCACGTTCGGGGGGGTTCGCTACGGAACCTTCTAGCAGCCTGTCGGACTTCGGACTGCGTAGCTGGCCGAATGCCGACAGGGTGACAGGACGGCTGGGGCTGGGGCAGGAAGCGTTGCCGAAAGGCAACGGTTCTTGTGGCGCTAGCCCGCGATCCGAGTGGCCGATGTCGGCCAGTGGTTCGATGCCGACAAGGCGACGAACTTCGCCGCCAATGCGCAGCGTGCCCTCCACCATCGGCAAGAGCCCCGCCAACTGCGGCCATTCGCCGTTGCGCCAACGCGCCCGCAAGGCGAAATAGTCTTCTTCGGCGAGATTGGGCCGAGTCGCTACATGGCTGTAGCCTGAGAAGGCCTGCGTGTCGCGTACTGCGCTGGCCAAGGTCCGACCCGTCAGATGCACCGTGACCACGGACGTCACGGCAAGGGCGATGCCGAGGAGCGTGACGCCGCTGCCAACGGGATTGCGTGCCAGAAACCGAAACTGGCTGCGAAGCAACAGGAACAAGCTGTTCACCGCGCCCGTGCCTCCCACCGGCGATGCTCTGGAGTGCGTAAGGATTCCCGAAGGCTACCCCAGCAAAGGCGATACATGTGTCGCGGCCTACGCCGAGGCTGCGAGGACCATCCCGCGGCTGCGTCCTGACTTCTGCACGCCTCGTGGGTATGGGCGCACGCCCTTCGGGCGCGTCAGCAAGATGCCCCGTACCCTTCCCTCCCTGCGAGGGGGACAGGAAGGCGGGCCTGCAGGGGGCGAGGGCACGGATCTGGATGTCGGCAACCGGGGCCGACGCCGAGCGCGGCTTCGACGGCTGGATCGAGCGCCACGAGGACCGGTGCCCCAGGGCGACGGACTGCCTCGCGAGGGACCGCTCGCCTTGCTCGCCTCCCGGCTTCCCGCTGGCAGCACTTCCGCACCGCCAGCGTGACCGAGTCCGCCTTCGCCACCATCCGCCACCGCAGCTCGGGCGAAGGGCTGCGCCACGCGCCGGACGATGCCGTCGATGACCTGCAGGCATGGGCAATGGGCGCAGAGAGGTCCTGGCGAAGGCTGTGCGGCTTCCGGCGCCTCGCCAAGGTCATCGACGGCGTCAGCTTCACCGACGGAGTCGAGGTCGCCGAGGACAGCAGGGCCGCCGCATGACCAACTCGCCGTGCACCGGATTTGACAATGGCTCGCATCTTGTCCTCCATCTCCCATCCTGCCGTCAGGCGTTTCGTCTGTCTGCAACGCGAAGGACTGTTAGAGTCGCTGAGTGGCACCGCACGGGCGCGACGGAAGGGAAGGATGGCCAAGGAGGGGGGGAAGAAAATCCTCGTCGTGGACGACGAGCCAGATGTGGAACGCTTGATCCGGCAGCGCATGAGGCGCGACATTCGTTCCGGCAAGTACGACTTCCTCTTTGCCGGCGATGGGGTCCAGGCCCTCGCCCGCCTGCACGAGGCGCCGGACGTTGAACTCGTGCTTTCCGACATCAACATGCCGCGCATGGACGGTCTCACCCTGCTCGACGAAGTCGGCAAAATGCATCCGGACCTGCGCTCGGTGATCGTTTCCGCCTACGGCGACATGGAGAACATCCGCACCGCGATGAACCGCGGCGCCTTTGATTTCGTCACCAAGCCCCTCGACTTCAACGACCTGCGCACCACCATCGACCGCGCCCTCGCCAATGCCGAGATGTGGCGCGAGGCGGTGGCCTCCCGAGACAAGCTGCTCGCCATCCAGAACGAACTCACCATCGCCAAACAGATGCAGCAGTCCATCCTGCCGAGCACGTTTCCCTCCAATCCGACCTATCAGATCTTCGGCAGCATGGATCCGGCGCGGGATGTCGGCGGCGACTTCTTCGACATCTTCCAGCTCGAAGACGGCCGCGTCGGCCTCGCCATCGCCGACGTCTCCGACAAGGGCGTGCCGGCGGCGCTCTTCATGATGTCGAGCCGCACCCTGCTCAAGGGCTCCGCCATCGGCAATCGGCATCCGGGCACCGCCTTGACGGAAGTCAACAACCTGCTGTCCGACGACAACGACGCGGCGATGTTCGTGACGATCTTCTACGCCATCTACGACCCTGCCGCCGGCACCCTCGACTATGCCAACGGCGGCCACAACCAGCCTGTGCTGGTGCGGCCGGACGGCAGCGTCACCGACCTCGCCACCACCGGCGGCATCGCCTTGGGGGTCGCGTCCCGCATCACCTACAACGAGGCGCAGATAGCCCTCGATCCCGGCGACAGCGTCGTGCTCTACACCGACGGTGTCACCGAAGCCACGGATGTCGAGAAGGAGGCGTTCGGCATGGAGCGGCTGCACGACGTATTCGCGAGTGGCGTGCCCCACGATGCACGCGAAATCAACGACCGGGTGTTTGATGCGGTTCGACGCTTCGCCGACGGCGCGCAGCAGTCCGACGACATCACCTGCCTGGTGCTGCACCGCGACTGAGTACCTCGACATGGCCGACACGCGACTGACGCTGTCGATTCCCAAAGACGAGGACGCGTTGGAACAGACGCTCGACAGGGTTGACGAGCTGGCGGAGGCCAACGACTGGCCGCCTGCTTCCGCTTACCGTATCCGCCTCGCCATCGAGGAAATCGTCCTCAACGTCATCAGCTATGGAGTGGTCGGCGGCGGCCGCATTGACATCGACATCTCGCCGGGGCCGGAGGTGGTTTCCGTGCGAATCGCCGACAACGGCAAGGCGTTCGATCCCACGCACGACTCGGAGACGCCCGACACCGACGCCGAACTGCAAGACCGCCCCATCGGCGGTCTCGGCGTCTTCCTCGTGCGCCGGGTCATGGACGAGTTCCACTACGTGCGCGAAAAAGACCTCAACGTCGTCACCCTGGTCAAGCGGCTGTAGGCCCGTGCGCGGGAAAGCTCGGATCCGACCGGTTTGTTGCTTCTCTCCGTGGAGGGAGCTGTCTCCTCTTTGGAGCGAGCCTGCCCTCCTCTGGGGCGAGGGCATCCTGCCCTTCCCACCAGCCGCAAGGCGCGTCCAAACGAACCCCGCCCGGGGAGGACGTCGATCGCGGCAGGGCAGGGTCCGAAGCATCACCCGGACGCTAGCGACCCTCGCCTTCATCGTCGCATCCCCCAGTTGGGGCCAGGTCGCAGGAGTCGCCGACGACCGCATCCTCTTCGGCCAATCCGCCGCGTTCAGTGGCCCCGCCGAACAGCTCGGGAGCAACATGCGGCTCGGCATCGAGGCCGCCTTCGCCGAGGCCAATGCCAACGGCGGCATCCACGGCCGCCGCCTTGAACTCCTCTCCCGCGACGACGCCTACGAACCCGAGGCCGCCATCGCCAACACCCGTCGCCTGATCGACGAGGGCGTGTTCGCGCTCATCGGCGCCGTCGGCACCCCCACATCGCGCTCTGCCGCACCGGTGGCCGAGGCCGCCGGCGTGCCCTACATCGCCCCCTTCACCGGCGCCGAGTTCCTGCGCTCGCCGGAGCTTGTGAGCGTCGTCAACCTGCGCGCCTCCTACTATCAGGAAACCGAGGCGATGGTGGCGCACTTGATCGAGGACCTGGGCATCCGCGACATCGCGGTGATGCGTCAGGACGACTCCTTCGGCCTCGCCGGCTACAACGGCGCGCGTCTGGCGATGGAGCGGCGCGGCATGGAACTCGCCGCCACCGCGGTCTATCGGCGCAACACCACCGCGGTCAAGACCGGCGTTCTGGATCTCATGCATGCCGCCCCCGACGCCGTCATTCTCATCGGCGCCTACGAGCCGGTGGCCGCCACCATCGCTTGGTCCCGCAATCTCGGCTTTGACCCGGTGTTCCTCACCATCTCCTTCGTCGGCAGCAACGCGCTTGCCGACGAACTCGGCGCCAGCGGCGAAGGCGTGTTCGTGACCCAGGTGGTGCCGCTGCCAAGCGACGACATGGCGGTGGTGCAGGCATACCGCGCCGCGCTCGCAGCCTCGGACCCAGCCGCAGCGCCGGGCTTCGTCTCCCTCGAAGGGTATCTCGCCGGCCGCCTCGCCATCGCGGCGCTCGAAGGCGCCGGCGCCGAAGTCACCCGCAAGCGCTTCCTCGAAGCCTTGCGCCAGGCCGGCGCCATCGACATGGACGGCTTCCTGCTCGAATACGGCACCGACGACAACCAAGGATCGGATGCGGTGTTCGTCACGGTCATCGCCAACGGAGGCTATCGCAGCGTCACCAATCTGGCGGAGGTGCGGCGATGAGCGAGTCTTCGACCAGCGTCCCGCGGAAGCAATCCCCACCAACCCTCCGCAATTGGCTCCGTCGGCTGGCGCGTTTGCTGGATCGCATCGCCGTGCGGCTCTATCTCGCCATCGGCGTCGCGGTTCTGCTGACGATGGCGGCGAGCCTCGTCGGCTGGCTGTCGTTTGACACCGTGGGCGATGCCCAGGTACGGGTGGGCGAGCGCAGCGTGCCGGGGCTCGTGGGCGCGTTCGGTCTGGCGCGACAGAGCAACCTGCTTGCGGTTGCGGCCGGGCGCCTCGCCGCCGCGACGACGCCGGCCGAACTCGAGCGCCTGCGCGCCGCCGTGGGTCAAGATCTCGAACTCTTCGAGCGGCATCTTGAAGCACTGGCCAGCGCCGATGCCGACGATGGGTTGCAGGGGCTGAGGACCCGGGCGCAGGAACTCTCCGCCAACATCGAGGCGGTGGAACGCTCGGTGGCACAGCTCCTTGTGCTTTCCGGTCGGCGCGAGGACTTGAGCGGCGAGTTGGCCGCCTTGCAGATTCGCTTCGAGAACAGCTTTGCGAGCGCGCTGGACGATCAGCTCTTCTACACCGTCACGGGCTTCCGCGAGCTCGATTCCAAGCCGGCGCCGCGGTCGCGGCATCTCAACGCCGATCAGGTGATGCGCTATCGGCACCTGACCGAGCTCCATGCCAACGCCACGATCGGCACGCGCCTCGTCGCGATGGCCTTCACCTCCACCGACGCGCCCCTGCTGGAGCCGTTGCGGGAGCGCTTCGAGGCCGCCGCCGAGGGCGCTCGCCGCAGCCTCTCGCGGGTGGGGGAAGCCGAGCTTCCCGAGGGACTCGTGGGGAATTTCGAGCGCCTGTTCGCCATCGGCTTCGGCGAGGATGCCGGCTTTTCCCTGCGCGCCAGCGAGATCGCCCTGCTCGAAGAGCAGCAAACCCTCGCTGCGACCAATCAGCGCCTCGCAGCCGATCTCGTGGATGAAATCAATGTCGTGGTGGGCGCGGCGGAGCAGGACGCCGCCGCCGCCACCGAGGTTGCCGCCGACATCATCAACATCGGCGGGAACGTGCTGCTGCTGCTGAACGTGTTCAGCATCGCCGGCGCACTGGCCATCGCCATGGTGGTGGTGGCACCGCTCCTGCGCCGATTGCAGCGGCTGGCGGATCGGATGCGGCGGATGGCGGCGGGGGACCTCAAGTCCAGCATCGAGATCGAGGGCAACGACGAGCTGGCCAAACTCGGCCGCACGCTGGAAGTGTTCCGGCTCCGCTCCATCGAGGCACAGCGCCTCAACCTCGTCGAACGCCAGGCGGAGGAACTGCGCCGGGTGAACTCGAGGCTGGAGGACACCCTCGGCCAGCTGCGCCAGGCGCAGGATCAGATCGTCATGCGCGAAAAGCTCGCGGCACTCGGTGAGCTCACTGCCGGGGTCGCACACGAAATACGCAACCCCCTGAACTTCGTGAAGAACTTCGCCGAAGGCTGCACGGAGCTCCTGGCCGAGCTGAACGAGGAACTGGCCGACCTCATTTCCGCCGAAGCTGGCCATCTCGACGACGAGCAGCGCGAGTACGTGGCCGAGATCAATGGCGACCTGAGCGGGAACCTCGAACGCATCCTGCATCACACTACGCGGGCGGATCGCATCGTCCGCGACATGCTGTCCATGGGCCGGGGCGGCGGCGAACGGCGTCCGGCACCCATCAACGAACTCCTCGACGAGCACGCCCGGCTCGCCTATCACAGCGCCCGTGCCACGGATTCCGACTTCAACATGGAGATCGAGACGGATTACGACCCTGAGGCCGGCGAGATCGAGGTGGTGCCGCAGGATGTCGGGCGGGTGTTTCTCAACATGGTCAGCAATGCCGCCTACGCCACCAACGAGAAGCGGCGCCAGCGGCAGGAGGCTGGTGCCCCGGATGACGGTTGGGAACCTGGCCTCAGGCTCAGCACCCGGCGCCGGGGCGACAGCGTCGAGGTGCGGGTTCACGACAACGGCAGCGGCATCCCGTCGGACCTGGTGGACAAGGTGTTCAATCCCTTCTTCACCACCAAGCCCACGGATCAGGGCACGGGCCTCGGCCTCGCCCTCTCCGCCGACATCATCCGCAACCACGGCGGCAGCATTCGAGTCGATACCGAGGCTGGCGAATACACCACCATGACCGTCGAACTGCCGGTGAAGGCGCCGTCGGCGCCGACCGTGATCGACGATGATGGCGACGACGATGAGGGTGCCGATAAACGACGAGGAGGACCCATAGGATGAAGGCGGCGGTGATGGAGCGTGGCGCGTTTCGGGTCGAGACCTTGCCCGATCCGGTTCCAGGCCCCGGCGAGGTGCTCGTCAAGTCTGTCGCCTGCGGCATCTGCGGCTCCGACCTGCACGCGGCCAGGTACACCGAAGACTTCGTTGCCACCAGCCGCGAGGCCGGCGGCGCCTTCAAGCTCACCACCTTCGATCCGGTTGTGCTCGGCCACGAGTTCTGCGCCGAGGTGGTGGACTTCGGGCCGGGCGAAGCGCCGGCCGGCATCCGGGTCGGACAGGCCGTCTGCTCGGTGCCGATGCTGGCGCGTCACCCGGCACTGCCTGTGGGATACAGCCCGGACGCGCCCGGCGGCTTCGGCGAATACATGCTGCTCACGGCGGACCTGTTGCAGCCGGTGCCGGCGGGACTGCCACCTTCGCTTGCGGCGCTGACGGAGCCCATGGCGGTGGGATACCACGCGGTGAACATGGCACGGCTGACGGGTGGCGAGACCACGCTGGTGATCGGTGCCGGGCCCGTTGGGCTCGCGGTGGTGGCGGCGCTCAAGGCACGGCGCCGGGACCCGGCCGCGAAGGCGCCCGGGGCGATTCTGGTGGCGGAGTATTCGCCGGAGCGACGGCGCCTGGCCGAGCAACTTGGTGCCGATACGGTGGTGGATCCGACCGAGCGTTCGCCTTGGCAACTGCCGGAAGTGGCGAAGCGCGACCCGGTCGTGGCGTTTGAATGCGTCGGCGTGCCCGGAGTGATCGATCAGATGTTCCTGGGCGCACCGCGTCAGTCGCGCCTGGTCATCGTCGGCGTCTGTCTGCAAATGGACCACGCCCGGCCCCTCATCGCCATCAACAAGGAACTGAACGTGCAGTATGTGCTCGGCTATGCCGCCGCGGAGTTTGCTGAGACGCTGCACCTGATCGCTGCCGGCACGCTGCCGGCGGAACCCATCATCACCCACACGGTCGGGCTCGATGGCGTCGGGGAGGCGTTCGAGACGTTGGCAACGCCCAATCGACAAGGCAAGGTATTGGTGGCGCCGTGGGACGCGTGAAGGCGCATCCTCGCGGACTGCCATCTTGAAGTGAAGGAGAGATCACCATGATCGTCATGCTCGATCACATCGGCGTCGTCGCCCACACCATCGAGGAAGCGATGGAAACCCTCGACTCACGGCTCGGATTCCCGCTCGACGAGGGCGCGACGCCGCTGCCCGACGGCGCCTACTTCGCCCCGGAGGGGACCCACAACTACATGTTCCAGGTGGGCGAAGGCCAAACCCGCATCGAGGTGTTGATCCCAGCCGTGAGGGAAGCCGGCACCTACAAATACCTGCAACGCTTCGGCCCGGGCCTGCACCACTGGGGCTTCGGCTGCGACGACGTGGCTGCCGAATCCGCCCGCCTGCGCGCCCAGGGCCTGCGCCAAATCGACCTGGGCGTCGCCGATCCCAACTCCGTCTCCGCGGCCTTCTTCCACCCGAAATCCGCCGGCGGCATCCTCACAGAGCTTGTCCCCGCCCGCCGTCGCTGATCCGAGGCTGCCGCACGGCCCTCTCCGAAGAGTCCGTCCGTGGACACCTGCGGGCGATCCTCGAGCCGCCCGCGAAGGTCGTCCATGAAGGCGATGGCAGCCTGTCCGTCGCGGTTCCCCAACACCCGGTCAATGGGTCTAAGCCCCATCGGCGACACGGGCGGCTTGCCCCTGTCAAACTCGAGGCGGCGTAACCCCCTTCTGTCCCTGATACTTCCCACCCCGGTCCCGATACGTCGTCTCGCACACCTCGTCGCTCTGGAAGAAGACCAACTGCGCCACGCCTTCGTTGGCGTAGATCTTCGCCGGCAGGTTGGTGGTGTTGGAGAACTCCAGGGTCACGTGCCCCTCCCACTCCGGCTCGAGCGGCGTGACGTTGACGATGATGCCGCAGCGGGCGTAGGTGGATTTGCCGACGCACAGGGTCAGCACGTCGCGGGGGATGCGGAAGTACTCCACCGTGCTTGCGAGCGCGAACGAATTGGGCGGGACGATGCAGGTGTCGCCCGTGATGTCCACGAAGCTGCGCTCGTCGAAGTTCTTCGGATCGACGATCGCCGAGTGGATGTTGGTGAACACCTTGAACTCCGCCGCACAGCGCACGTCGTAGCCGTAGCTCGACACGCCGTAGGAGATCACCCGGTCGCCGTCGATGCGCCGCACCTGCTGCGGCTCGAACGGTTCGATCATGCGTTCGCGACGCACCATGTCACGAATCCAGCGGTCGGACTTGATGGTCATTGGCTGTCGATGGAGATGGTCGGCGCCGGCGCCGCTTGCACACTGGCCTGCCACAGCGCGCTGGCTGCGCGGCGGGCACATTCGATGTAGAGCGCGGTCACGCTGCCTTCCCGATCCGCAGCCACCGGCGGCGTACCGCCGTCGGTCTGTTCGCGGATGGCAGGATCCAGCGGAAACGAACCGAGCAGGCTCACGTCGTATTCCTGCGCCACACTCTCGCCGCCGCCAGCGCCGAACAGATGGTGTGCCTTGCCGCAGCCGTCGCACTGGAACCAGGCCATGTTCTCGACGATGCCGAGGATGGGGATGTCCACCTTGCGGAACATCTCGATGCCCTTGCGGGCGTCGAGCAGGGCCACTTCCTGGGGTGTGGTGACGATCACGGCCCCGCCAACGGCCGCTGCCTGCGAGAGGGTGAGTTGGATGTCGCCCGTGCCGGGCGGCATGTCGACGATCAGGTAATCGAGGTCGCCCCAGGCCGTCTGCCCCATGAGCTGCTGCAAGGCGCCGGACGCCATGGGCCCGCGCCACACCATGGGCGTGCGGTCGGTCACCATCATGCTCATGGAGATGGCCTCGATGCCGTGGGCGCGGATGGGCAGGAAGAACTTGCCGTCTTTCACTTCGGGCCGTCGTCCGTGGGCAACGCCCAACATCAAGCCTTGGCTGGGGCCATAGATGTCCGCGTCGAGGATTCCGGCCTTGGCCCCGGCGCGATCGAGGGCGAGCGCAAGGTTCACCGCCGTGGTGGACTTGCCAACTCCGCCCTTGCCCGATGCCACCGCGATGAGATTGGCGGCGCCCGGCGTCTTGCTGGTGCGGGGCGGCGAGAACGCGAGTTCCAGCACCACCTCGTCGTCCAGCCAGTCGCCAAGCGCTTTGCTGTAGTCATCGGCGAGGCCCTCGGCGGGGTAACCGAGCATTGCGTCCACATGCCAACGCCCGTCGAGCCGCGCGGCCCGACGCACGGCGCCAAGTTCGCCCCAGGGCACCCCCGCCACGGGGTCCACGAAACTGTCGAGAGGATTGGGCATCGTTGGCCTAGGAGCTTGCGCCGTAGAAATGGCGCGGTAGCGTCATTCTACGGCGCAAGGTCGTAAGCAGGTGGAGGCTGAGGCCAGACCCCGAGCTTTAGCGAGGGTTTGGCGCCCGCTAGTCGGCAACCCGGATGATCCGGGTGCCGGTATTGCCGCCGGCCAGCAGGTCAATGAAGGCGTTGGGGGCCTCTTCGAGGCCGTGGAACTCGTCCTGCAGGGGCTTGAGTTGGCCGGACTCCACCCATTCGCGCATCTGCGCCCTGCCTTCGTCATAGCGGCCGGCGTAGTCGAAGACGAGGAAGCCCTCCATGCGGACGCGGTTGTTGACCAGCAAGCCAGGGACGCCGCGCGGGCCCGGTGCGGGATTGCCGGTGTCGTATTGCGACACCACGCCGCAGCAGACGATGCGGCCGTGGGGTTTCATGCGACGCAGGGCGCCGCCCAGGACCTCGCCGCCGGTGTTGTCGAAGTAGATGTCGATGCCGTCGCCACAGGCTTCGCGGAAGGAGCCGCGAAAGTTCGGATCGCGATAGTTGACGGCGGCGTCGAAGCCGAGGTCGTCTGTGAGGAGGCGACATTTCTCGTCGCTTCCGGCCACGCCCACAACCCGGCAGCCGACGATTTTCGCCATCTGGCCGACGATGTGGCCCACGGAACCGGCCGCGGCGGAAACCACCAGGGTCTGCCCCGCCTTTGGTTCGCCAAGGTCGAACAGGCCAAAGTAGGCGGTGAGGCCGTTGGTGCCGTACACGCCGAGATGGTGCGCCGGGTCGCCTCCGCCTTCGACCTTGTTTACCGCCTTGGCGGCATGGACGGCGTAGTCCTGCCAGCCGGAAGGACAGGTGACGAGATCCCCCACCCCGATGCCGTCAGCACGAGACTCCTCCACCCGCGCCACTGCCGTGCCGTTCATCACGCGCCCGCTTTCGGGCGCAGCCGCATAGCTTGCGCTTCCCTGCAGCCCCGCGCGCTGCCCGGCCCCGACCGTCAGCGCCAGGGTGCGGCACAGAACCTCGCCGGCGGCGGCTTCAGGCACATCCGTCGTGTCCATGGAGAAGTTCTCGGGCGACAGCCGGTCTTGCGGCAACGACTCGATGAGGATGCGACGGTTGGGCATATGGCGGCCTTCGGTGGGTGCAACGCGAAACGGCGAGCTTACCGGATCGCGGCGAGGCGGGCGCGGTAGGTTGCGGGGAGCGCGGGGAGCGAGGGATCGGTCCACGCCCTGCAAACGGGCCACGGCGCTTCAGCAGGGGTTGTGCCGAGAGCGCACAATCGGTGGCGATAGAATCGACCGCCTTTGCGGTGAGGGATGCACATGGCGGGTGAGCGAGAGCGCGATCGCATCGTCCCGTTTCCGAGCAAGCTCGCGTTCGGTGTTGGCCAGGCGGCGGAGGGTCTGAAAAACACGGGCTTTGCGCTGTTCGTGCTCTTCTACTACAACCAAGTGCTGGGGCTGCCGGGTTCCCTCGCCGGTCTCGCGCTTGCCATAGCCCTCGTCTTCGACGCCATCACCGATCCCCTGGCCGGGTCGCTTTCGGACAACTGGAAGTCGCGCCTCGGTCGCCGCCATCCATTCATGTATGCCTCGGCCATACCGCTGGCGCTGGCCTTCGTTGGGCTGTTCTCGCCGCCGCAGGACTTGGGCGAATGGGGGCTCTTCCTGTGGCTGTCGCTGTTCGCCATCCTGACGCGGGCGGCGATGACGCTCTACCACGTGCCGCATCTCGCCCTCGGTGCGGAGATGACCGAGAACTTCGAGGAGCGCACACGCATCGTCGCGTTCCGCCAGTTCTTCGCCGCGCTGGGCTCGGCCGGGGCGATGATCCTCGGCTTCGGCTGGTTCTTCGCCGACGCCAACGGCGGGCGCCTGGCGGTTGCCAACTACACGCCCTATGCGCTGACGCTGGCCGTGTTCATGGTGGTGACGGTGATCTACTCGGCCTACGGCACGCAGCGGGAGATCCCGTTCCTGGTGGACCCGCCGGCAAAGCCCAAGCGCAACCCGTTCACGCAGTTGGCGATGGACCTGCGCGAGGGGCTCACCAACCGCTCCTTCCGCTGGCTGTTCGCTGGCGTGCTGATCGTGTTCGTGATGGCCGGCGTCAACAGCGCGCTGGACCTCTACATGTACCAGTACTTCTGGGAGCTTTCCGGCGGTCACATGCTGGTGCTGTCGCTCACCACCGTGGTGGGCCTGGTGCTCGGCGTATTCCTCACGCCGACGCTGCTGCGCCTCACCGACAAGCGCTTCGGCCTGATTCTCGGCACGGCGGCGTGGGCCGTCTTTCAGGTCGTGCCGGTGATGCTGCGTCTGGTGGGGTGGTTTCCGGACAACGGCGATCCCGCGTTGCTCGCGGCCTTGATCGGCGCGAAGTTCGTCCAGGGACTCATCCTGCAACAGGCATTCATCGCCTTCGGCTCGATGATGGCGGACGTGGCCGACGAGCACGAGCTGGAGACCGGGCTGCGTCAGGAGGGCATCTTCTTCGGCGCCATCTCGTTTTCCGGCAAGGCCACATCGGGATTCGGCACTCTCATCGCCGGCATCGGCCTCGACATCATACGCTGGCCCCGGGGCGCCGATATCCAGACCGCCGCCGATGTGCCGGCCGACACCATCATCAGCCTGGGCGTGCTCTATGGCCCGGTGGTGGCGGCGTTCGCCGTGGTCTCGCTATGGTGTTATTCCCACTACAACCTGAGCCGCGCACGCCACGCCCAGATGCTCGATGCACTGAACGAAATGCGTGCGCAACGGCAGGCGGAAGCGGCCATCGAAGGCAGCGAGGCGCGAGCAACCTCGCCGCAGTGACCGACGCCGCAACCGCCTTCGAGCGAGGGCCTTTTTGGGGAGTGTTCTTCAGCGCCACAAGAACCGTTGCCTTCGGACAACGCTCCTTGCCCCAGTCCAAGCCCACCGCCGAAGTTCGGTTTTCGGAGATTGCAGGACATTGCCTTATGTCCATATAACCTATTGATCCGCGCTGCGCGGCGGCCTCAACGAATCCTGGACGCAGAGCGTGCGCATCGACGTCCGGCCCAGCCTCGGCCTAGGCCTCCCTTCCCGACACATAGGCCTCCCTTCCCGACACACAAACATTTCGTCCCACACAACCGAGGCCAATGGCTCACACGCACGCGGCGAAATCGAAGCGCAGGGTCTGGGAGCGAGGGGGCCACCCTACAACGCGCCCCGATGGGGCGTGCAGTGGTCGCGACGTCGTCGTACAGGGCAGGTAGCGCGGCTTGCGGCACGTGAATCCCGGCCGCTGCCGAACGCTGGCCCCGTGTGAGACATCGCCCATGGTTGTGTGGGACGAAATGTTTGTGTGTCGGGAGGGCCTTAGTCCATGTCGGGCCTTGAACTCTCGATCGCCGAAAGCCGTCTTCAGCATTCGCTGGCAGTCGTCGAAACTGCCGTCCACGGCGAGGCAGTGGACATTGGCATCCTGCACCGCCGTCATCTGCAGCTCCTGCAAGGGGCTGGTGCGGCCGTCTGGGAACATGACGAAGATGGTCATGTTGGCGCGACCGGCGACGGCGGCTATGGCCGCGCTTCCGGTGTCGCCGCTGGTGGCGCCGACGATGTTGAGGTCGCCGCCGCGCCGCGCAAGGATGTGCTCGAACAGCCGTCCTAGCGCTTGCAGGGCAACATCCTTGAAGGCGAGGGTGGGGCCGTGGAACAGCTCCAACACCCGAACATCACCCACCTCTACTAGGGGAATGACGTCTGGATGCTCGAAGGTGGCGAATGCCTCGGCTATGAGGTCGTCGAGGTCGTCGTGCGCGATGTCGTCCACATAGAGCCGGAACACTGCCTGCGCCACTTCGACGAAGGATCTGCCGCGCCAGTCGTGCAGCCGGGAGCCGATCTCCGGCACCGATTCCGGCATGAGCAGGCCACCATCCGCTGCCAGCCCGGCCATCACCGCGTCGGAAAAAGCCATCGGCTCCACGCCGCCGCGAGTGGATACATAGCGCATGGGGCGAATGATACTCGCGCACCGACGAGCGAGTGCCCCTTGCCGAGACCTTGCAGGCTGGAGTAGCGTCACCCGAAGCCGGCGAGCTTCGGACGGAGGGCGATTCCAGGTATGTGACATGACCCATGGTTGATACGGTGGATGCGGCCACCCGCTCGCGCATCATGGCGAGCATCCGCGGCAAGAACACGAAGCCCGAGATGGTGCTTCGCAAGAGCCTGCACGCCCGAGGCTTCCGCTATCGCCTGCACGGCAAGGGTCTTCCCGGCAAGCCGGACATGGTGTTCCGTCGGCTCAATGCCGTCTGCTTCGTCCACGGCTGCTTTTGGCACCGCCACGAAGGCTGCCGCTATGCCACGACGCCAGCCAGCCGCTCCGATTACTGGCTCGCCAAGTTCAAGAGCAACCAGACTCGCGACAAGGCCGCCGTCGAAAGCTTGCGGGATTCCGGCTGGCGCGTCGCCGTCGTCTGGGAGTGCGACCTCAAGGGCAAGGGCGCCGCAACAACCGCCGAACGCGTGGCGCGATGGCTCGAAAGCAACGAAACGATCTTCCTCTCGGACGACGGCTAGCCTGTCGGACTTCGGACAACCCAAGCCGGCCCAGTAGGGAGATGCCTCCGAGAGACCTCCTTGACGAGGGAGCGCCCGGGGCCGACCGGGCACCTCGCATCCGCTCGGCACCGGCGCCTTGAAGCCCAGCCCCGCGACCTTGGCTGGACCGGCCAGCGTTCGCCATCGCTCCCGCCAGCCGATGTTCACCAAAGGGCATCTCGCCCATCGCGCCGTCAGGCGCGTCACTTGGCAGGGCATCAGGTGGTGTATCACTTTTGATTTCCGTGGCGGGGCGGACGGCGTCTCAAGGACCTTGGGGGGAGGGCATCTTGCCCTCCATCGCGCCGCAAGGCGCGCGTTGGAGAAAGCCGGCGGTGCGAAGTGGCTTGATCGACCCGAAAGGCGTGTTTCCTTGCGCGCCCTCGCGGGCGCGATGGAGGGCAAGATGCCCTCCCCCCAAAGAGGCAGCGACAGGGGCGACGCGGTGGCGTTGCCGTGGCTCTGCCATGCCCTCCCCCCAAGGGCGGCAGCGGTCCCCAAGGGAAGCGGCGGCGGGTCGATGCGGTCGCGTTGCCGCGGGTCTGCCACGTCAGCCAATTCAAAATGAGACACCTACCGGGCATCAAAGCAAAGGGAATGCCCCATGCCAATCTGATACGCTTGCCGTGCGCGTCTGGCGGAACGTGTCCAATCCGCGGGAAGGGCCAAGCCCCTCCGCCATTGAGCAGCGACCTTCTTGTCGCGGTCGGTTCGCGGATGCCGCCCGCCAGGGGAGGTTTGCCATGGCTTCATCCCACGGCCCCAACATCGAAAACCTGCGCAAGCAGGCCAAGACATTGTTGCGAGGTTGGCAACAAGGCGACTCCAGCGCTCGGGAACGCGTGGCTGCGTTCTTCCCGGATGCCCGGTGCCCCGGTTTGCAGTCCGCGCAGTTCGTGCTGGCGCGCGAGTACAGCTTTCGCACTTGGACCGCGCTCCTCGACTTCGTCCCCCGCATGGGGCATTTCGACGACATCGCCACGTTCCACATCGCCCGCGAATTCGGTGTTTCCCGCGAGCGCCTTTGGCAGGCGATTTCCGAGCCCAGCGAAATCGGCACTTGGCTGCTCCCGGTCAGCTTCGAGCCGACCGCCGGCTCTCCCTACGCCTTCCGTTCTCAGCCGCCGATGGCCGGCACCTTGGGCGAGTACCGCCCGGGCAGCGCCATCCGCTTCGACAGCACCGACGGCGCCTTCTGGCGCTTCGCCATCGAGCCTTCGGAAGGGAACGGTGCCCCCCGCATGTGCTTCACTGTCGAGGACCGCATGACCCGCGAGTCCGTCGAACAGTTTCCCGGCGGCGCAACCAAGGCATGGAACCCAGGCGTCACCGCCGGCTGGCACCAAATCCTCGACGCTCTTGAGCAGCACCTCACCGGAAAGCAGCTGCCCGATGTCGACTATCCCCGCCTGTGCAGGTTTTACGACAGAGTGCTTACGCAATTCAGCGCGCCACGCTGACCTGCGGTCGCGGGTGCCCGTCTTCGCTTGGAGTCCTCGAAGCGAGAGACGGACGCAGCCCGGCAATCTTGAGCCTGCCGCAAGCGCGCCATAGCACTCGTACATCTTGGTTGACATTGACGTCAATGACGACCTATGATTTAGTAGGTCAGACCATCAAGGAAGTGCTATGGAACAGAACATCCGAGTGGCCGATGAAGTTTGGCTTGCGGCAGCGTCGCTGCATCGAGCGCAGCCAGATCGTGCCGACTTCACGGTCGCCGAGATCGAGGCGCAGGCAGAGGCGGCCAATGTAACCGGCAAGCCCCTCCGACCAGGGATCAAGGTTCATATCAACCAGCATTGCGTGGCCAACCGGGCACCGAACCCCGGCAGGTATCGGATGCTCGTGGAGACGGGGCCGCGCCGACGGAGGTTGTACCTCCCAGGCGACCCATGCCATCCGAAGCGGAGCACGGGCAAGGACGTGCCTGAGGCAAGTGCGATTCCTGCACCCTATCGCGACCTCGTCGAATGGTATCGGGATACGTTCGCGAAAGGCGCGGACGGCGGGACTCAGGATCCGATCCTCGCCATGCGCGGCCTCGGCAAGGCGCTGTGGGTGGACGAAGATGCCGACGCCTATGTGCAGCGCCAGCGCGAGGGTTGGTGATGAGCCGCATCTTCTGGGACACCAACCTCTTCATTTACCTGCTCGAGGACAAGGGGGAACTCACCGAACGAGTCGTCTCGCTGCGCGAGCGCATGGGAGAGCGCAACGACGAGTTGCTCACGTCAACGCTCACCGTTGGTGAAATCCTCGTCCGCCCCCTTGAGGCCGGCGATGAGCGACTTGCCGACCAATACGAGCATGCATTGGCCGCCGCAGCCACCATTTTGCCTTTCGATGGCCCCGCAGCCCGCGAGTTCGCAAGCATCCGCCGCGACCGAACCATCCGCCCACCGGATGCCATTCAGCTTGCCTGTGCCGCGGCAGCGGGCGTGGACCTCTTCATCACGAACGACCAACGCCTCAGCCGCAAGGTCGTGCCCGGCATCCACTTCATCCAATCGCTGGAGACGGCGGCTCTTTGACTTGTCAACTCAGACGGAGAAGCAAACCATGAGCAAAAGGACGATCAGCGGATTGCGATTCACGGGCCCTGTGCTCGTAGAACCAATGCGTACCGACGGCGGTACTCCATGCGAGTTCATGCTCCAGTCGAACTATGCGAAGAGGAACATGAAACGCCTAAACCGCCACGGCCGCGGCCCGTTCTGTCATTTCAAAACGCGGGGCCTACCCCACGTTCGCGGAGTGTATGCGTTGGCGGTGGACGACGAGGTTGTCTACGCCGGCAAGGCAGCCGACCTCGCGTCGCGTTGGAGCTCTCAAGGTTACGGGGCGATCTCACCGGCGAACTGCTTTGTGGGCGGCCAATCCACCAACTGCGCGTGAATCACGATATCTTGCTTGCCACGCGAGTTGGATCAACGGTCGAAGTCTGGTTCCGGGAGGAGGCGGATGCCGATCGGGTCGAACGAGACTTGATTCGACGGCTGAATCCCGCGTGGAACGTCCGGGTGCCGTGAGGGTGTGCGTCGCGCACGGGTTCGACACCGCGAAGCTACACCGAGTTGCCACGGCTAGCGCGCCCTTGCGGGCGCGTCGGCAGTTCGCTGCGCGAACTGCTGGCTTCGTGCTCGCATCCGCTCGCAGCTCCGGCTAGGAGCCAGCGCCGTTTTCTACGGCGCAGCCTCCTAGCGCATTCTGGTGCGTTGCCATCGAGACTTGGGAGGGAAGGCGCACAGGCATATGCATCTGCGTCGAGGACGCATGACCGGCCCCTCCATCGAACAGTCCCGGCGGCGCGAACAAGGCGGACAATCCGGGCGCCGGCTGGCACAAGTCCTCCGCGGTTCCGATACCGCCTCACGGAGCTACATGAAAGTAACGACAGGTCCGTCAGGCTCGCCTCCGGTTGGCATGCGCCCGCCTTGCCTGCAGCGCGACCCCCGTGTGTCTGAGCCGCCACTGCAGTAATGGCTCGCTGACTTGGAATCGATGTCGTCCGCCGCGAGGAGGAAGTCCGCCGGCACATTCAAGGCGCTTGCGAGTGCGGCCAGAGCCTTGGAGCCGGGCTTCGCAATGCCCTTCTCGTACTTGCTGATGGTGTGGGCGCTGATGCCACTGCGCAGAAGGTCGGTGAGGGGATCGGAAACCTCTGCTGGCGCCGCCAGCGAAACCACTTTATCGTTGCCCATGTGTGGTGTGCTCCTCTTGCCGAAATCTGAACTGTCAACCCGACTTCAGCAGAGACACGCCGCACGACTCAACTCACCCGTACACCAGATTCGACCATAGCGCACCGCCAACATCGACCGCATGGAGGCGCATGCGGACCCAGAGGCGGCCCTGCCCCCTGCAAGACGAAACTCCCCCCCTTTGACCGTTACGGTCGCGGTCCGAGGGTCAAAGCGTCCGTAGGCCCGGCCGCGCTTGTCCGTCGAGTTGCTGAAAATGCCCCGCTGGCCGAGCGCATGCACCCAACCCCCCTCCCAGGAGTAGAAGGCAGACGGACTGCGGAACACCGCCACGGCAGTGCCGGCATACTGCCCGCAATGAATGGCCAAGGACGTGTCGCCTTCTTCGCCCGCAGAAGCAGCACAGGAGAGCCACCAGGGACGATGAGTGGGCCGCCGTCGAAGGCCATGCCAGCAACCCCCCCATTGCGACTGCCAAAACGGTCACACGCGGCCTCATAGGCGCCCCCAAGCCTTGCCCGACGCCCCGATGGCGCCGGGTCGTGCGAATCCCCCACGCAGAACGAGGGTGGGACTCCTGCCTATTCACTGAGGGCTTGGGGACCCCCGCGCCGGGCAAGCGGTTGTTGCATCTTGGCAGGCGGCCCGGCCAGCGGGTCCTGCATGAAGGATTCGCGCCGCCGCCGTACCACGCATTCATGGTTAAATGGAGGGGGTTATTCCCCAGCAAGGAGGGCAATCGCGTGAACAGGCGGCAATTCGACCGGACAGAGCGGCGCGACGTTCCCCGAAAGGACGTGCTCGACGCTCTGGAGAGCGTGCTTCTGGCGCCCCGGACAGGGGTGCGGAGCGAGAACCGCGAGCCTACGCGGACGGAGCTTGGGGTACGCTACCGAAATGGATCGCAAGGACTGAGGGCGGCATTCGCTCGGCCTGTGCATTCTGCTTCACAATTCCCATTTGCATAGGGGGACACTCCAATGCCGGTTCTAGCACAGCGCATGATGCGTTCGTTCTTCGCGTTCAGTCGACTCAGGTTCGCCGTGGCGTTCACTCTTGGCATGGCGCTCGTGGCGCTCCATCCTGCCGCCATCGCTCAACAGGGTATGGGCGCAGACACGGGTGAAGCGCACTCAGTCCCCTTCTTTCCGCCGGCCTCGAACGCGCCCGGCCGGGGCTTCGTGCGGGTGGTCAACCGTTCGGACTCGGCAGGCACGGTCTCAATCACCGCATTCGACGACGCCGGGGAGGAATACGGTCCCGTCACACTGCCGATGAACGCGCTTCAGACCGCATACTTCACTTCAGTCGATCTCGAGGACGGCAACGCGGACAAAGGAATCGCGAGCGGTGTCGGCCCCCCCTCGCAGGGCAACTGGCGGCTGGAGCTGACGAGCGACCTGAACATCAAGGCCCTCACCTACATCAATTCCAGAAGGGGCCCTACGTTCATGCATGATGTTGCTCCGATCGTGTGTGACATCAACCGAATTGCGTTCTTCAACCCGGGCAGCAACCTGGACAGGAAGAGCCTGCTGCGGTTGGTCAATCCCGGTGATGCGGTGGCGGAAGTGACGATTCGCGGCGTGGACGACCGGGGCCAGCCCGGCGCTGCTGTAAGGCTTTCCATTGCACCGCGTGCCGCGCGAATGATATCCGCGTCCGAGCTCGAGGACGGCAGCGCGCACCTGAACGGCGCACTCGGGGACGGCACTGGCAAGTGGCGGCTCGACGTGGAGGCAGACCGCCCGATTATCGCAATGAGTCTACTGGCCTTGTCCAGCGGGCATCTGACGAACCTCTCGACGGACCCGAGCGCAGGAACGGACAGCACCGGAGGCCGCATTGCCTTTCACTCGCACCGCGAGGGGAACTACGAGGTTTACGTGATGAACGCGGACGGCTCCAGCCTCACCCGCCTCACCAATAATGCCCGTGAGGATGTGCACCCCACATGGTCGCCTGACGGGCGGCGCATCGCGTTCGCGTCGAACCGTAACAACAGGAACAGGGAGATTTACGTGATGAACGCGGACGGCTCCAGCGTTACCCGCCTCACCAATGATTCCTTTCATAAAGACGATCCCGCTTGGTCGCCCGATGGTCGGCGCATCGCGTTTTGGTCGGACAATGGTGGAATCTTCGTGATGAGCGCGGACGGCTCCGACGTCACCCGCCTCACCACTCATCCTTCGGGAGGTAGAGACCCTGCTTGGTCGCCGGATGGTGAGCGCATAGCATTCGAATCTGGTCGCACCGGGCATACGGACATCTACGTGATGAACTCCGACGGCTCCGGCGTTATCCGCCTCACCACCAGTCCATACCGAGATTGGTCCCCCGCTTGGTCGCCGGACGGCCAGGGTATAGCGTTCGCCTCCGAACGTGACAGCAATGGGAATGATAATGAAATTTACGTAATTGACGCAGACGGCTCCGGTGTCACCCGCCTCACCAACAATTCCTCCGCTGGCGAATACCAACCCGCTTGGTCACCCGATGGCCGGCGCATTGTCTTCGTCTCCTCCCGTCGCGACGGGAGTACCGATATCTACGTGATGAACGCGGACGGATCCAACGTCACGCGCCTCACCGACGACTCTGCCCATGATGAATTGCCCGCTTGGTCGCCTGACGCCGAGTGCAGCAGCATCCGAACCCCAGGGACCCGACCGCCGGAGGTCGCAGACCGCCGTCCATCCCCGAACCTGGTTGTGGGCGACTCGAGGAACCTGAACCTGGTTGCACTCTTCACCGACCCCGACGGCGACACGCTGACCTACTCGGCGACCAGCTCCGACACGTCGGTCGTCACCGTTTCTTCCAACCCGTCCGGCAGAATCCTCAAAGTCTCGGCGGTCTCGGCGGGAACTGCGGCAGTCGTAGTCACGGCAACCGACCCGGACGGGCTGATCGCGAGGCAAGGTATCCAGGTGACCGTCACGGCATCCAGGTGACCGTCACGGCTGCGGCTGCGCCCGACTTGGTGGTGCAGCCGCCCACGGTCAGCAACAGCAGTCCGAGTGCCGGCGCGTCGTTCACGCTGACAGCCACGGTGCGCAATTCGGGCGCTGCCCGGTCGGCTGCGACGACGACGATGTTGCGCTACTACCGCTCCTCGGACGCGACATTTCGGCGTCGGACACAGCGGTGGGCGCGGACCCGGTGAGCGCACTTTCGGCTTCCGCTACCAGCGCGGAGCCCATCAGCCTGGCGGCGCCGTCGAGTGCGGGAACCCACTACGATTATCGGTGGGAGCGCCCGGATCTACGACGTGTGAGCGACAAGACCATACGGGAAGTCGTTGGCGAGAGCATTCCGCCTGCTGGGTTGCAGAGGATCATCGGCCCTCCCTTCCCGACACACAAACATCTCGTCCCACACAGCGGAAGCCAATGGCTCACACGCACCCATCGAATCGAAGCACGTGGGCCTGGGAGCGAGGGGGCCGCCCTCCGACGCGCCCCCAATAGGGCGTGCAGCGGTCGACGTCGTCATGCAGGGCAGGCAGCACGGCTTGCGGCGTGAAACCCGGCCGCTGCCGAACGCTGGGTCCGTGTGAGACATCGCCCATGGTTGTGTGGGACGAGATGTTTGTGTGTCGGGAAGGCCTTGCAAAATGGCGACGGAGGTGGCGGAGCGCTCCGCCGACGTGTGGCGGCAGGTAGAGGCGTGGGCGGAGACCGGGCATCGCGGCGACTTCTGGAGCATGGAGAAGTGGGCGAGTTTTCCGCGCCACGCAACTCGGTGACTGGCTCAAGGGGGCGCCCGCGAGCGTCCGGGTTGTGTACGAGCTGATGGACGACACCAAGCTCGACCTCTACGAGGCTGCGAGGTTGGTCGACGACGCGGTACAACGCAAATGCCGCAGCTACTGATGATGCGCCGGCCGGGAGGAAGGCACTCTGCATTGTCTGGCGAGCGTCAGTGTGCCGCCCTCGTCAGAATGCGCGTTACCTCACCACAAGCGCGCGACACCGTATTGGTCGAAAACTCGGTCCACCGACCCCATGGTGAGGTCGTGTGACATCGCCTGGGCCATGAGCATCCGGTCGAACGGATCGCGATGCGGTCCGGGCAGGCCCCCAGCGCTCAGCATCAGCCACCTCAATTGCTAAGGCGCGGAAACCCTGGCCCAGGATATGGCTCAAGACATTCGTCCGCCACGACCTCGCCGCCCGGTAGTTTGCCGATGCGGTGTTTGGTGGCGATTTCCACTCGGGCGCGAAGCCCAACCCCCACCAACTCCTGACACACAAAGCGCCTTTCCTTCTCTCGCGTGTGGTGGAGCACGGAAATCGCGGCGCGAGCGAGGGCAAGATGCCCTCGCCCCCAGGGCCGTCGCCACTGCAAGGGCGCACAGCTCGTACGCCTTTAGCGCGTGCGGCAGGACATCTGGCGCGCCCCAGGCCGCATTGACGTCCCGTGCTCTAAGCCGGGTGGGAGGGACATGGGTAGGGGCAGCTCGATGCCTTGCGGAGTTGCGCGAAACGTAGCCGTGCGGCGAGGGGAAGTCGGAAGTACCCCGACCGGTCCTGGGTGTTGCGCGCGGATGCGCAGATGGCATTGCTGAGCGGGCGGCTGACGGTCGGCGATTCGACCGGCGGGCAGCCGTTCAGCGCGGACGAGGCCGGCCTACGGCGCCTCAATGAGCCGACCGGAGAGGTACTTGTGAATGACGCTCGATAGGAGCGTTTGGTACGGGATGCCCTCCTCGCGCGCCCGTGCATGTGCGAGGTCGAAGTCGCGTTCGGTGACCCGCAGGTTTACGCGCCGGGTCTTGTTGAACGTATTGCGGGCCGCCTCTCGGGCGGTCGCAAGCTCCTGCGCCGCATCGGGGTGCGTGGTCAGATCGCCGCGCTCGAATCGGGCGAGGATGTCCCGTTCCTCAGCGTCCATTGCTCCACTCATGATGGCTTTCTCCTGTATTCCCGCATCGCCTTGCGGCTGGGGATGATGGTCTTCAGGAAACGCGTGCCGTCCGGCTCGATGACGAACGGCACAAGGTGCAGGTATTGCTCGATGTCGACCACGTAGATCATCTGTCCCGGATACCGCTTCTGATCAGGATGCTCCAACACATCCACGATACCGCCGCGTTCGATCGAGGAAACGACTCTCTCGAACGAAATCTCGCGCTCCTCAACGAGCTTGCGATTTTTCTCGGGGCTCCAGTCGAACGCTGCCATGCGCCATTATTCATGCAATGTGTGCACTTTGGCAACAGTGCGCTGGCCTTCATCGGGCCGCACCCGGCGAGTCGAAGCGCGAGGCCCTGTGAGGGAGGGCGTCCCGTCTTCGCGGGCCCGTCCAGCGCCGAGTTTCTGCGGCGCAGCCTCCCCGGATGGGGGCGGCGGTGCTGGGAGCCCCTACATGTGCGCCCTGGCGGCGTCTTCGCGGGCTTGGGCGCGCCCGAAGCTTGGGCGTTGCTGCACGCGGTCGATGAGGTCCACGATGTTGGCGTAGTTCTGCACCTCGAAGCCGGCCGATGTGGCCGTCGTCATGAGCCAGCGCAGGTACACGTCGACGATTGACCAGTCGGCGCCGTACCACCAGTCGTTGCCGGCGAGGCGCTCGTCGACTCGGGCGCAGACGCTGTGCAGGTACTCGTGCCCCTTGGCCTGCACGCCGCTTGGGTCACCGTCCGTGAACCGCACGGGCATGCGGATCTGGCGCACCATCGGGTGCACCGTGGCGGAGCACCAGACGAGGTCCGAGGCCTGCCGTGCGCGCTCCATTGGGCTCCCGACGTTCGGCAGGAGCTTCGCGTCCGGGGCTATGCCGTTGAGGAACAGCAGGATCGAAGGGTTCTCCGTGAGGACCTGGTCGTCCACCGCAAGTGCGGGAACCTTGCCGTCCGGATGCACGGCCAGATACTCCGGCCGTTTCTGTTCGCCCTTGCCGATGTTGATTAGCTGGTCATCGTATTCGAGCCCAGTTTCCTCGAGAGCGTTCATCGTGACGCCGGAGCAGGCAAAGGGGCAGTGGTAGAGCTTCAGTTTCATGTTGGTTCCTCTTTTCGGTCCCGTACCGCGCCTAGCCGCCCGCAGGTACCGACGGGCCTGGGGCGAAGGCATCTTGCCCTCGCATGCGCCGCGAGGCGCAATGGTTCGAAGACGGCTTAGGCATGCGCGCCTGTCGGCGCGAGCGAGGGCAAGATGCCCTCGCCCCAGGGCCCGTCGCCAATACAAAGGAGCGCCCTTTGCGGTGCAGGTTCCTGGCGCCTGACGAGGACGTGTCCTCGTAGGGAGGGCACTCTGCCTTCCCTCCTGGGACACGTCCTTGTCGGCGTGCGAGTCAGCGGCTGTAGTCGCTGTCTCCCGGCTTCGCCTCCTTGCCTTCGGAACCGGCGAGGGCGCGGTTCTTGTGCTTGGTGACGTACTCCGCGCGGAAGTCGCCGAAGGGGCCATCGCGCCATTCGAGCGCGGCCTTGAGCCCCCCTTCGCGCACGCGGCGGCCGAATTCGCCGGCGGCGGGGCGGTGCTTGGACATGGCCTCCACGTCCGTGCCGGACATGAGGCCCGTGCGCATGCCCATGATCTCGTACTGGCGATTGACGGCGCGCTTGTTGTAGTTGAGCTGGTCGTTGTCGATGTGGCCCATGCGGCGGGCGAACTTCTCGACGAACTCGTCCAGGTCTTCCTTCGGCAGGGCGTAGTTGGCCCAGCCGTACTGCGTCATTTCCTCGCCGCTGAACCAGTCGCCGGTGTAGGCGAACTCGCGTGCCTTCACCGGCGGCAGGAACCACGGCGCCCACATCATGTCCATGGTGCCCATCGCGCGCACGGGCGGATAGCCAATGCGGGCGTCCTCGGCGACGATGCGCAGGTCGCACATGGAAGCGAGTTCGGTGCCGCCGGCCAGGCAGTAGCCGTGGATCTGGCAGATGACGGGCTTGGCGAGTTCCCAGATCAGCCAGTGCCCCATCAGGGCGTGGCGTGACCAGTCGTAGTGCTGCGGATGGGTGGAGCCGGTGTCCGGCATTCCGGAGCGGTCGCTCACGTAGTCGCTGGTCTCGTCGGGATTCGGCGCGAGGTCGTAGCCGGCCGAGAACGCGCGACCGGCGCCCTTGAGGATGATGACGCCGATGGCGGGATCGGACTCGGCCTGACGCATGGCGTCATAGACCTCGCCGCGCAGGGCGTGGCTCAGGGGGTTGAGCTTCTCCGGGCGGTTGAGGGTGATGTAGGCAAGGCGGTCGTCGGTCTCGTAGATGACGTTGTTGTAGGTCATCGGGGGTTCCTCTGTTGTGGGTGCGGGTTGTGGATCTCGGTTGGAAGGATTGCCCGAGGAATCCCCCCACCGAGAAAACGCGAGGACGCGTTTTCTCGACTCTCCCCTCAAGGGGGGAGTGATATGCGTAGCGAGGTTGCCGGGGTGATACCGGAGGGGCACTGGCAACGGATATCACTCCCCCCTTGGGGGGAGAGTCGAAAAAAGCGTCCTCGCGTTTTTCGGTGGGGGGTAGGCCGCGCCGGAAACACCAGTAGAGCGTGCCTAGCTGGCCGAGCCGTAGGCGCGTCCACGCAGCAAGCGGCCTGGGGCGGCGCCGGTGTGCTCGTTTTCCTTGAGCAACGGTTCGCCGTTAACCACTGTCGCGAGGATGCCGTCCGCCGTTTGCTTCAGGCGGGTGGCCCCGGCTGGCAGGTCGTGTACCACCTCGGGCATGTTCGGAGCGATGGCGTCCGGGTCGAAGATGGTGACGTCGGCGGCGAGGCCAGGACGCAAGAGGCCCCGATCGTGCAGGCCCCAGTGGCTTGCCGTGTCGAAGGTGACCATGCGCACCGCTTCCTCCAGCGTCAGCGCCTCGCGCTCCCGCACCCACTGGCTGAAGATGTTGGTTTGCAGGGAACTGTCCATGATCTGCGAGACGTGGGCGCCGGAGTCGGAGAAGGTCACCACCGAGCGGGGGTGCTTCATCATCTCGATCACGTCGGCGTCGTTCTCGTTGTTGATGGGCATTCGGAACAGGGTCGCTAGGTCGCCTTCCACGGCGAGGTCCAGGAATGCCTGTGCTGGCGAGGTGCCGCGCTCGGCGGCGATGGCGGCGATGCTGCGATCCTTGCCGTCTGGGCGGTCCATATGGAAGAACCAGTCCCAGTCCGGCGGGTTCGCCGTTACTCCCCGCGCCTTGTGGCGATCGCTGGGGCGGCTTGCGACCTCCACGAGGCGGGCGCCCAGGTTTGGGTCCTTGAGCTGTGCCCGCTGTTCCTCGATCGGCAAGCGGCGCAGTTCCCGCCACACATCCCAACTGTCGAACGGCAGATGCGCCTCGAACGAGAACAGCACGTTCAGCGAGCGGGAATGCACTTGGGCGAACATGCGACCGCCGGCGTCGGCCACCTCGTCGAGAAGCGCAAAGTAGCGGCGCCACACTTCCGGTGCCTTGCGGCTCGCGAACATGCCCCAGGTGATGGGGACGCCGGACTCCACCGCCAGCGCCTTGAGACGGTCGTGATACTCGCGGATGCGTTCCGGGTCCCGCCCGACGGCTTCGCCGGCGATCTCGAACATGCCGGCACCTGTCTCCCCCACGGCGTTGACGATGGCGCGCACTTCCTGCCAAGACGCCTGCCGACTGGCCACCGGGCGACGGTCGGAGGTTTCGTGGTTGGGCGAGCGGGAGGTGGTGAAGCCCATCGCCCCGGCACGAACCGCTTCCTGCGCGAGGTTCGCCATGGTGCGGACTTCGTCTTCGGTCGCCTCCTCCTCGAAGGCGCGCTGGCCCATGACGTAGGTGCGAAGGGCGGAGTGCCCCATGTAGCCGGCGTAGTTGATGCCCTTGGGCAGCGCGTCGAGCACATCGAGATACTCGGGATAGGTCTCCCAGCGCCAGTTGATGCCGGCGAGCATGGCCTCGCGGGAGATGTCTTCGGCGCGTTCGAGGTTGCGGAACACGAGGTCGGCTTCGGATTCCCGGCAGGGCGCCAGCGTGAAGCCGCAGTTCCCCATCACCACGCTGGTGACGCCGTGGTAGCAGGAGCAGGAGCCGATGGGGTCCCAGAACACCTGTGCGTCCATGTGGGTGTGGCCGTCCACGAATCCAGGCGCAACGATGTGGCCTTCGGCGTCGATGGTCTCCTTGGCAGCCTCGGCGGCACGCCCGACGAAGGCGATCTTGCCGTCCCGCACGCCCACATCGGCGTGGTGCCGCGGCATTCCGGAGCCGTCGATGACGGTGCCATTGCGTATCAGCAGATCGAAGGCCATGCCCCTTCCCCGTGCGTTCGATGCAAGAGGACAAACATACCACCAAACGGGTTGCGGCCCCGGTTGCCCGTCGAAGTAAGCCAGGGCGGATTTGTCCACTGCCGGAAGGTGAACGCAAACAGCGGGTTGGCACGAAAGCTGGACATCCGCACCGAACGCGTGTGGAAGGGATGCGGTTCGAGGGGATGCGGGGGTGGCCTTGGAGCTGCGCGAGGTGTCGGTCGAGCCGGTGTCGGCCGGGGACGAAGGTCGCTGCCGGGAGCTGATGGCGGCGCACCATTTCCTGGGCGCGCTGCCGAAGATCGGCGAGACGCTGCGGCACGTCGCGCACCGGCGCGGCGAGTGGCTGGCGCTGCTCGGCTTCTCGGCGCCGGCGCTGAAGTGCGGCGCTCGGGACCGCTGGATCGGCTGGGACTTCCGCACCCAGCACGACCGCCAGCACCTGCTCGCCAACGACAGCCGGTTCCCGATCCTGCCGGGGCGGCGGGTGCCGAACCTGGGCTCGCGGGTGCTGGCGCTGTGCGAGCGGCGCCTGGCCGGCGACTGGCCGGCGCGCTTCGGGCATCCGCTGCTGCTGGAGACGTTCGTCGACCCGGCGCGCCACCGCGGCACGGCGTGCCGCGCCGCGAACTGGACGCGCGTCGGGCGCGCGCGCGGCTTCCGCCGCGTGCGCGGCGGCTACAGCGCGGTGCCGGCCGCGCCCAAGCTGGTGTTCGCGCGCCCCCTGGCTGGCGGCGCGCGGGCGCGCCTGACCCGCCCCGAACTGCTTCCCGTCGACCGACACGGAGGGCCGAAGGCCATGATCCCCGCCGACACCATGCGTTCCCTGCCCGACTTCTTCGCCGACATCGACGACCCGCGCCGCCGCCAGGGTCGCCGCCACCCGCTGCCCGTCGTGCTCGCCATCGCCGCCGGCGCGACGCTGTGCGGCGCGCGCGGCCACAAGGCCATGGCCGAGTGGGCCGCGGACCTGTCCCCGCGCGCCCGCGAGCGGTTCCGCTGCCGGCATCGAGGCGGCCGCCACGAGGTGCCCAGCGAGTTCGTCGTCCGCGACGTGCCGGTGCGCGTCGACCCGGACCAGCTCGACCGCGCCCTGCAGCGCTTCCACGCCGACCACGCCAGCCCCGGCGACGCCATCGCCATCGACGGCAAGACCCTGCGCAACGCCGTCTGCACGGACGAAGAGGAGGTCGCCGCCGCACAGCCCGCGGCCGGCAAGGTCGGCAAGAACCGGTGCCAGGTGCATGTCCTCGGCGCCGTCGGCCAGCGCAGCGGCGTCACCCACACCCAAGAAAAGTCGACCGCCTGCCCGTCGGCGCCGACGACGAGACCAAGCGCACGCCGACCGCAAGCGGTCGGATCGAGATCGGCATGGTCCTCCCCCTGCTCGACGACCTCGAACTCGACTTCGAGGGCCGCACCTTCACCGCCGACGCCCTGCTCGCCCAGCGCAGGCTCGCCACCTTCCTCCGCGACCGCGGCGCCCACTTCGTGTTCGTCGCCAAGGCCAGCCAGCCCACCCTCCTCGACGACATCCGCCTGTTCTTCCACAACCGCGGCGAACCCGACTTCCGCGAACCCCCAGCCCTCGGCCACGGCCGCCTCGAAAGCCGCGCCATCCGGACCACCGACCGGCTCAGCGGCCACCTGACCTTCCCGCACGTCCGCCAGGCCTTCCCGGTCGAGCGCTCCGTCACCGAAAGGAAGTCCGGCAAGACCTCCGTCGAGCTCGCCTTCGGCATCGCCAGCCACTCTCCCGACACCGCCGACCCCCGCCGACTGCTCGAACTCAACCGCGGACACTGGAAGGTCGAGGCCGTGCACGACATCCTCGACAACGCCTTCGACGAGGACCGGACGCGCATCCGAACCGGACACGGCCCCGTCAACACCACCCGCCTGCGGCGCTTCGCCATCGGCGTGATCAAGGCCAGACACGACTGCGTCGCCGCCGCCATGCGCCGACTCGACCGACATCCCCGACGCGTGTTCGACTGCCTGCGCATGACCGAAAACTCGCGCAGACCCAGAAAACACAACCCGACAGGCGGGAGAACAAATTAGCCGTGTCGAAGTAAGCGAGTAATCAGACACCACTCCGTTATGCCTCCGGTATGCTTGGCGGCTCGTATCGGGGGTCGTTGGGGGATTGGTGGACCTCACCGTAGTCGGTCGTTGGGCGGCCGACCTCGTCTCCTACGTCTCCAACTCGCTGCGGGCCGACTACATGCCCGGCCTCGTCGCCCTGGGTTTGGTGGCTGTACTCATCATCGTCCTTGTCGACTTGGCCGCGCGAACTCGTGGCCGATCAAAAGCCCTCCGTCTGCTTCGTTCGCTGTTGGACGGGACCACCGACGAAGCCGACTTCAACGCGCAGATCGATGCGATCGGAACCGCTCTTGGGGACTCTACATCGAAGGGTGCCAAGGGGCGGGTCCGGACCGCGTGGGAAGAGTATCGGGAGACCTTCGTTCCTCACGAAGAAGCTGGAGTCACAGTCCAGCGCAACACCGTGCGGCCAGGTCAGTTCTTCAACCTAGGCGATCTCGGCTTCGGCCCGGGCTACTGGCGGATCGTCCCCGGCTTGTTCGTCACGGTTGGCCTCCTCCTCACTTTTCCTGGGGTTGGTTTCCGCGCTCCACTCGATGAACAGCGACGCGGGCATCTCCGAGGAGGCGATGACGAACTTGCTCTCGGTCGCTTCGGCGAAGTTCATCATGTCGCTCACCGGCCTCTTCTGTTCGATCGTGTTCACGTTCTCGCTGCGCGTCGCGACGAGCCGCACCGAGGGCGGAATCCACCGCCTGAATGTCAGGTTCGAAGACCGCCTGAGCTACATAAGCTTGGAAGAACTGGCTGTCGAGCAGTTGGCGGTGTCACGCGAACACCGGGAACACTTCCGGACGATCGGGACAGAGCTGGTTGCCCAGCTCGACCGACCGCTGCGAGAGGAGCTCCCGCGGGCTATCGGAGCGTCGGTCAGAGAGGCCGTCGAGCCGCTGGCCGAGCGCATCGGCCAGGTCGGGAGCGAAGGTTTGGGAGACATGGTTCGCGACCTTTCGACGCGGTTCACTCAAAACGTGGACGGGGCACTTGGCCAGGCCAGCGATCGGCTTGGTGAAGCCGCGGACCGGATCGGCAATCTCGTTGACCGCATGGATCAGAGCTCCGGTGCGATGGGCCCGAGATGGAGGGCGCCATTGGTCAACTCGGCTCGGCCATAGACGAACTGCGCGGGACCATGACCGCTGGCGCGACTGAGACCGTGCAAGCGTTCGGCGCAGGCGTGGACTCCATTCTGTCGGCCATGAATGAGACTCTGGAAGGCATCCGGCAAAACACGGCCGAAGGCGCAACGGCGCTCCGCGAGGCAGCCGCGGAGATGCGCACCGCTGCCGAGGGCATCCGCAATGAGCTGGAGACGGCAGCGCAGGACGCTGCAGCCAAACACCAACTGCAGAACTCCGGTGTGGAGGTTGGCCAAGCGATCAGCGGCGCGGGCGAAGCCATCTTCAGGACCACGGAAGAAGCGGCCACTCGCGCTCGGCAGGAGTTGCTCGAACCGATGGACGTGCTCGCGGAGCAACTCGACACGCTCGTCGGCATGCTCACCGCGGGCACGGAACAACTTGGCCGCTTCGCCGCGAACGTGCGCACCGGCGCCGAAGCGACCGCCGACGCGTCCCGCAGTTTTCGGGAGTCGGCCCGCACGCTCGTGGAGGCAACGCCGCCGGTGCGCGAGAGCGTGGGACAAGTTGCAGGTCTCAACTGACCAAATGGTGCGCAGCACACGGCACGTGGCCGAGAACATACGGGCCAACGCTGACAGCGTGAAGCAGGCGCTGGATGCGGCGAATGAGGCCTTGGGCGGCAGTCAGAGCCTGCTGGGCGACACGTTGCGGGAGTTCCGGCACGTGGTCGACGCCATGCGTGGGCAGGGCGAGCGTCTGGACGACGTCGACACCAAGCTGGGCCAAGCCTTCGAGACCTACCGGAGCAACGTCCAAGCCTGGGTCGACAGCCTGGACGACCATGTCCGCCGGGTGCAGGGCGAACTTACCCCGGCGCTCGACACGATGCGCGAGATCACCGAGCGGCAGGAAGAGTTTCGCCCGGCATCGAGGGGTCGCTGATGCGAGCCGAGCCCGTGAAGCCGCATGCGCAGGACGAGGACGAGTCGGCCTTTGTCTCGATGACTGATCTGACGGTCAGCTTCCTGTTCATCGTCATGCTCCTGATGGCTTTCTTCGCCGCGCGGTACGCCGACAAGACGCCAGATCCGTTGGAGGACTATCTGCAACGCGCCGCGCAGGCTCGGCTGACGGTGCTCGATGCGCTTCGTGAAGGCATTCACAGGCCGAGTTCCCCGACCTTGTCGTGGAAATCAGCACACAGGAGAACGCGTTGCACTTTCGCGGCGAAGGCCTTTTCGAACGCGACGCCAGCGCCCTGCTGCCCAGACCGCGGCGTATCGTCCAGACGATCGCCGACTCGCTTCATGACGTGCTGCCCTGCTACACGTTCGGTGCCTCGGCCGCGTGGCACGAGAACTGCAATCCCCACTTTGCTGTCATCGAGGCCGTTCAAGTCGAGGGGCATACCGACAACGAGGGTGCCGAGATCGGCAACCTCATGCTGTCGACCGCTCGGGCGAACGTTGCCTTCGGCACGATGCTTGATCAGGAACGCCGGCTGACCGATCACCTGAACACCCATGGTCAGCCGGTGCTGTCGGTGGCCGGCTACGGATGGATGCGCCCAATCGCTACGAATGCCACGACCGAAGGGCGCGCGCGCAACCGCGCATCGACCTGCGCGTCATCATGTACACGCCAGCCGGCACCGGGGACGTCGAGCACGTCGTCGAACGGCTACGTGGCACGATGGCCACGTCGTGAGCGGTACCGGTACGACGTTCTCCGTGGACTTGGGGGTGGCGCCGCTGCCATCGATGAATCGCCTCGGGGTGGCGGTGAACCGGGTTCAGGTTCGCTGGCCCGAAGCCGGAGGGCCCGTGGAGCGGAATCCAGAATCAATCATCGAGCGCATGAATCGACGGCTGCGGGATGACGACTGGCAGGGCGCCACGGTCGCCGAAGTGCTGCGTGCGGCCCGGGTTGCTTACTCGGACGGCTTCCGCACACGCTTCAAGCTACGCAGGCTTCGGCGGTTCTTTGTCGACGAGGTCCGCGCATCGCGAAGCTCAGGTTTTCTCGGCGGCATGATGTCGGTGTACCTTTCGACGTACGTCCCGGGCGGGGACCACACGCGCAGCCTCGCCCTTGCGCTCCATGAAGCCCCTGATTCCCTGACAAGGATTCGGGTGATCTGCGGGAGACGCCCGCGGCACAAGGCGGGCATGCGAAACTGGGCACGTCAGGGGAGGACACCCCGGAGGTGAACCTTGCGGAAACGGAAGATCCGCCCGCCGAAGGTCGACATGGACTTCACCGACCTGAACCTGACCGCCTGCGGCGGTTCCTCGATTCTGGCCCGGACGGCCCGGCGGCACGGTCTGTTCGAGCTGCTGGACGAAGCGGTTCGGGTGAAGGTGCGCAACCGCGGCGCGACGGACGCGGAGACGCTGTGGGCGATCGTCGCCTGCCTGTCGCGGGGCGACGGTTCGCTGTCGGACCTCGACGCGCTGCGCGCGGACGGGGTGGCGCGGACGCTGCTCGGGCTGCGCAGCGTTCCGGAGTCGCGCCGCGCCGGCGAGTGGCTGGCGCGGCTGCGCCCGGTGGACGTCAAGGGACTCTGGGAGGCGGCGCGGCGTTTCGCCGAACGGGTGGCGCCGCTGGTGGTGGCGCGCGAGGTGGAGACGAGGGGCTGCGTTCCGGTGTTCGTCGACGCGACCGGGATCGAGGTGGACGGTGCGCTGTTCGAGCGGGCGCGCAGGGACTGGGAGGGCCGGCGCGGCCACTGGCTGCACGCGGTGTTCCTGGGCGGGCTGTGGTCGGCGGGGCAGCTGCAGCCGGGCGGCGGCCGGGTGACGCTGAACTGGCGGACGCTGCTGGAGTGGACGGCCGGGATGGCGCCGGCGGGGACGCCGGCGTGGCTGCGCGCGGACAACGCCTGCTGCAAGGGGGACCTGGTTCGGCTCTGCGCCACGCACGGCTGGGACTGCTCGATCAGCGTGACGAACGACCGGTGGCGGGCGCCGGCGCTGGAGCAGATCGAAGGGCTGCCCGGCGTCTGGACGGACATCGGCATGGAGGGGGAGGCGGTCTTCGCGACGCACCGCCCGGCCGGGTGGGACGCGGAGCAGCACTGCGTGGTGGTGCGGCGGCGCGCGGAGAACGGCCAGGGCCTTCTGGTTCCGCACCACACGGTGATCCTGGTGTCGCGCGACGACCTGCCGCTCGACGAGCTGGTGCGGCGGCACCGCGGCAAGCAGGGGCCTGCCCTGGCGGGCAGGTTGGAGAACGCCTTCAAGGGCCCGCTCACCGACCTGGGCCTGCACCACCCGCCGTGCCGCGGCTGCCGTGCCAACCAGGCGTTCCACGCGCTCGGCTGGATTGCCCAGGCGCTGCTGCGGGCGGTGCAGTTCACGGCGCTGCCGAAGCGGGCGCGCAGGCACGGCCTGCGGCCGGTGATCCGGCACGTGATGCGCACCGCGGCGTACATGGTGCGGTCGGCACGCCGCCTGGGCGTGCGCTTCGCCAGGACCAACTTCCACCTCGACTGGCTGTACGAGGCGATGGCGAGCCTGGAGGCCCGCGCCCCGCCGACCGCTCTGGCGGCCTGACCGATCCCCGCTGGTTCGACGCCGCCCCGGCGGAGACGCGCTCGCCCGCGAGCCGGCAACCGGCGCTGGGAAGCCCGCATGCAGGCCTGTCCACAGCCGTTCCTGCCGCGACGACGGCGTCGGCGCGGTGCCGGGAGCGTCTCTTCCGAGGCAACGACCCTCAACCCGGCAAATCCTCTACCGCCACACCGCTAACAGGGGATCGGGACCGGAGAGTGGTTCGCGCAGGGGTGGCTTGCTTCCATGTAGTATCCGTCAGTTGCTCCTGATCTCTTTTGGTGTTGTTCATGCAAGGCAGTTTCGAGCCGCGCGCGATTGAGGAGTCGCTTTACGCGGAGTGGGAGGCGTCCGGCGTCTTTGCGCCGACCGGCAATGGGGTGCCGTATTCCATTGTCATTCCACCGCCGAATGTGACCGGGCGGCTGCATATGGGCCATGCCTTCCAGCACACGCTCATGGATGCGCTGATCCGCTATCAGCGCATGAGCGGGCGGCAGACGCTGTGGCAGACGGGCACCGACCATGCTGGCATCGCGACGCAAATGCTCGTGGAGCGGCAGCTTCAGGAACAGGGGGTGAGCCGGGCCGAACTCGGGCGCGAGCGTTTCATCGACAAGGTGTGGGATTGGCGGCACACGTCCGGCAACGACATCTCTCGCCAATTGCGACGCATGGGGTCGTCGGTGGATTGGTCCCGGGAGCGCTTCACCATGGACGAGGGCTTCTCGCGAGCCGTGGTGGAGGTGTTCGTTCGGCTGCACGAGGAAGAGCTGGTCTATCGCGGCAAGCGGCTCGTGAACTGGGACCCGAAACTCGGCACCTCCATCTCCGATCTCGAGGTGGAGAACCACGAAGAAGCCGGGCACCTTTGGCGGCTGCGCTATCCGCTCACTGGCGAGCGAGTTGCCGATGACGGCAGCGCCCATTTGGTGGTGGCGACGACGCGACCGGAAACGATGCTCGGCGACACCGCCGTGGCGGTGAACCCCGCCGACGAGCGCTATCGCAGCCTTGTTGGCGCAGAGGTGGAACTGCCGCTGACGGGACGCCGCATCCCGATCGTCGCCGACGAGCATGTGGATCCCGAATTCGGCACCGGCTGCGTGAAGATCACCCCGGCGCACGACTTTGACGACAACGAGGTGGGCGCCCGCCACGACCTGCCCCTCATCAACATCTTCCACGGCGACGCCAGCCTCAACGACAACGCACCGGCCGGGTATCGCGGCATGGATCGCTACGCCGCCCGCGAGCGCATCGTGGCCGACCTCGCCGCGGCTGGCCTCCTGGACGGCGTGGAGGATCACACCCTCACCGTGCCGCGGGGCGACCGTTCCGGCGCCGCCATCGAGCCCAGGCTCACGGACCAATGGTTCGTGCGCATCGCGCCGCTGGCGGAACCGGCGGTGGCGGCGGTTCGGAAGGGCGACATCGAGTTCGTGCCCAAGCAATACGAGAACATGTACTTCGCCTGGATGCGCGACGTGCGCGACTGGTGCATCAGCCGCCAGCAATGGTGGGGGCACCGCATCCCGGCCTGGCACGATGCGGAGGGCAACGTCTTCGTGGGCCGGGACGAGGCGGACGCGCGGCGCAAGGCCGGCATTGGCGCCGACGTGCCGCTGCGGCAGGACGAGGATGTGCTGGAGACATGGTTCTCCTCGGCGCTCTGGACCTTCGGCACCCTCGGCTGGCCGGAGCGGACGCCGGAGCTCGAGCGCTTCCACCCCACCGACGTGCTGGTGACCGGCTTCGACATCATCTTCTTCTGGGTCGCCCGGATGATCATGATGACGCTCAAGTTCACCGGCGAAATCCCGTTCCGCAAGGTTTATTTCCACGGCATGGTGCGCGACGCCGAGGGCGTGAAGATGTCCAAGACCAAGGGCAACGGGCTGGACCCACTCGATCTGGTGGACGGCATCGGTCTGGACGAACTCGTTGCCAAGCGCACGGAAAACCTTACCCAGCCGAAGATGGCGCGGGACATCGCCAGCAAGACCCGGCGCGACTTTCCGGACGGCATTCCCTCCTACGGCGCGGACGCCCTGCGCTTCACCTACTGCGCGATGGCATCCCAAGGGCGCGATCTGACGTTCGATCTCAAGCGCATCGAGGGCTATCGCAACTTCTGCAACAAGCTGTGGAATGCGACGAAGTTTGTCCTGCTCCGGGCGGAGGGCGTGGCGACTGATGCGCCGGTGGAGCGAAGCCTGGCGGATCGCTGGATCGCTTCGCGGGCCGTGGACTTGATCGAGCGCGCGCATCGGGCCATGGCGACGTATCGCTTCGACCTCTACGCCAACGCGGTGTACGAGTTCGCCTGGCACGAATACTGCGATTGGTATGTCGAGCTGACCAAGCCCGTGCTGCTTGGCGCGGGCGTGGCGCCGGCGCGGGCGAACGCGGCGCAGCGCACTTTGCTCGATGTGCTGGAGATGCTGCTGCGGGTGGCGCATCCGGTGATTCCGTTCATCACCGAGACGCTTTGGCGACGCATTGCGCCGCATGTGGGCAACGACGCCGACACCATCATGACGCAACCGTTTCCGCTGGCGGAGGACTTCGCTTCGGACCCCGAGGCAGAGGCCGACATCGATTGGCTGAAGCAGATGGTGCTTGCCGTGCGGAACATCCGCGGCGAGATGAACATCAAGCCTGGAACGCAGATTCCGCTGCTGTTGCAGGGCGGTGCGGGGAACGATCGCGAGCGGCTGGCGAACACGGAAGAACTCCTCACGCACCTTGCGCGCCTGTGCTCGGTGGGGTGGTTGGCGGCGGACGCTTCGGCACCGCCGGCGTCGGTGCAGCTGGTGGGCGAGCTGAGGGTGCTGGTGCCGATGGCCGGGCTCATTGACCCGGCAACGGAGCGAAGGCGCCTCGGCAAGGAGATCGAGCGCCTCGAAGGCGACCTGCACCGCTCGGAAGGGAAGCTCGCCAATGCGAACTTCGTTGCGCGTGCGCCTGGGCAGGTAGTGCAGAAGGAGCGGGACCGGGCGGCGGCGGCAGGAGAAGAGCTGGCCGTGCTGAAAGAGCAGTTCGGCGCGCTGGACGATCTCTGACCGAGCCAGCTCTGATCAAGGCTGCGGGCGCGACCGCCGGCCCGCAGGATCGCCGGAGGGGCGTTGGTTGCGCAGGGACCCGATCACGGGCGCATTGGGTGGTTGGCGGCCAGCCTCGCCGTGGCGCCTGCCGGGGTTGGCGCGACGGAAATGGACGCGATCCGATTGGTCGATGTGGCGCAAGAGGCGGGCATCGACTTTCGCCATGAGAGCGGGCGCGCGGGGAAGTTGCGGTTGCCGGAGATCATCGGCGCCGGCGCCGCCATTCTCGACTTCGACTGTGACGGGCGCATGGATGTGTATCTGGTGCAGGGCGGGGCGCTGCCTGGAGATGAGTCGAAGGCGGCCCAGCCAACCGATAGGCTTTATCGGAACGTCGGCGGGCCCGGCGAGATGCGCTTTGAAGACGTGTCGGCGGAGGTGGGGCTCACGGCTGGCGATTACGGCATGGGCGTGGCGGCCAGCGACATTGACAACGATGGCGACACGGATCTGGTTCGGACGGCGCTTGGTCGCAACCGGGTGCTCATCAACGACGGTGGACGTTTCCTTGATGGAACCGAAGCGGCTGGCATCGCCGGCAGCGAGTGGTCCATCTCCGCCAGCCTGGCAGCCATCGACGGCGACGGGCTGCTCGATCTGTATGTAGCGAACTACCTCGCCTACGACATGGCGAGCGCTGCCTGCGAGGTGGATGGGAAGCCTCGCTATTGCCCGCTGTCACATTACGTCGCGGCTCCCGATCGCCTCTATCGCAATCTCGGCGACGGGCGGTTCGAGGACGTCTCCGCCGCTTGGCGGATCGCGACGCCCGATGTCGCCAACCATGCGGCAATGGGCGTCGCCGCGGCAGACTTCGACATGGACGGGCGGTCGGATTTCTTCGTCGCCAATGACGGCTCTGCGAATCGCGTGTGGATGAATCGGGGAGGGTACTTCGAGGACATCGCCTTCGAGGCCGGGGCCGCGGTCAACGCCGACGGCGAGGCCGAGGCGGGTATGGGCGTGACGGTGGCGGATTTCGATGCGGATGGGGATAGTGACGTGTTCCTCACCCACGATGTCTCGGAGAGCAATACGCTCTATGTCAACGAGGGCTTGCTTGAGCCGCGCTTCGTGGACCAGTCGGTGCGTTCGGGCGTTGCCGCCGGCAGCTTGCCGTTCACGGGCTTCGGGACCGGGGCGTTCGACTTCGAGAACGACGGCGACTTGGACCTCTTCATCGCCAACGGGCCGATCGCCGACTTCCGGCCAGGCGCCCTTGCCCCCTCGAGCCTGCACAACCTGCTGCTGGTGAACGTCGGCGCAGGCCGCTTCCGAAACGCGTTGCCCATCGCCCACCAGGACACGAGCCGCGGCGCCGCTTTCGGCGACCTCGACAACGACGGCGACATGGACGTGGTGGTGGGGAACAACCACGGCCCGGCGCGCGTATATCGGAACGACGGCCCAGCCGGCAATTGGCTCGGCATAGCCGTACGCGGCAAGAACGGCCGACGCAATGCCATCGGCGCCGTCGTGTGGCGACTGCCCTCCCCCGAACTGCGGCGCGTTCGCACGGACGGCAGCTACGCCTCCGCCAACGATCCACGCATCGTCTTCGGTTTGGGCGGAGAGGAACGACCGCAATTCGTGCAGGTGCGCTGGGGAGACGGGGAGGGGCGCACCTTTGGGCCGCTTGCGATCAATCGCTACCATGTGCTCACGCCTGCGACCATTCAGCAGGACGTTTCGGGATTCCCGGCGCCACAAGAACCGTTGCCTTTCGGCAACGCTTCTTGCCCCAGCCCAAGCCGTCCTGGAACCCTGGCGGCGCGTAGGGCGCACCGGTAGTGTCTCACTTTGAATTTTGCCTGACGTGGCGCACGGCCGTTCGCAACCGGCGACTGCGTCGATTTGCCTGCCGGGACCACTCTCTATAGGAGCCTTCAGCCGGGGAAGCATCCCCGACCGCTGACGCGTAAGGAAGTACCGGCAATTCCCCCATCGCTGGGGGCGTACTTCCATGCAAGGGATAGGGAGGGAGGGCGTCCCGTCGTCCGTGCGCGCCGTCAAGCGCGTCCTCCCTGTGCATGCCGCGATGTGCCCCGTGCGCCCTTGCGGGCCAGCAATTCTCATTTTGGCCTTCAGTCCACTCAACAGCACCGGTCTGCGGGTTGATTTGACCCGAATTGAGTCCGAAACCGGGGGTGCAATGCGCCTGACAGCGAAGCCAGACGCCAAAATGAGAATTGCTGCTTGCGGGCGCGGCGCCTTGCGGCGCGATGGAGGGCGGGACACCCTCCCCCCCGAGGGACGCCCTCCCCAAGGCCCGTCTTAAGCCAAGGGGAGGCAGGAGCGCCCCCCCCCCCAATGCGACCGCGACCGGATCAGAGCACCCTCAAGGGCAGCCTCGCGTCCTCGTTGATGGGGATGAACAGGCAGGAGCGGGGTTGGCCTTCCACCGCTCGGCTGCGGTGGCCATGGCCGGTGGTGTCTTCCGCCAGGAGGATGTCGCCGGATTCGAGGCGTCTGGTTTCGCCGCTGCCTACGGTGATGTCCACTGAACCGCGCAGGTTGACGACGAACTGGCGTCTTGGGGCGGTGTGGAAGTCGAGGTCGTAGTCACCGTCCACTTCGCGGAACATCACCCCCGGACCGGGGATGAGGGAGGAGAGTCGGCCGATGCCGCCTTGGGACGTGACGTCGATGTCCACGTCCTCGAAGTGGGATTCGCCGTCGTCTCCGGTGTACACCCGCACCACGCGCATGGCCTTGCTCCCTGGTCCGACTCTGGGCTTGGGTTCAGCCTCGTGCCCGCACTGCGGCGTCGCGGGCCAGGCAGCGGCCGAGCCATTCGTCCACGTTGGCGTGGTCCGAAAGGTCCACCCGAGCCATGCGGCTCCAGCTAAGGACGCTGGCGACGTTGAGGTCCGCGACGGTGAAATCCTCGCCCACAAGGTAGTCGCGGTCCGCAAGATGGCCGTCCAGCACCCGCAGCGGACGCTGGAGCGTCTCGATGCCGGCCGCCACCGCGTCTGGGTCCTTCTCGTAACCCATGATGCCGAGCAGGTGCTTGAGCACATCAAGCAGGGTTCCCTCCACGGCGGACATTACCCAGAAGCTCCAGCGCAGGGTCTGCGCCTGTTCCTCCATCGAGGACGGCATCAACTTGGCGTGCTTGCGGGCCAGATAGAGGTTGATGGCCATGGATTCGGTGAGGATGAAGCCATCGTCGTCAATCACGGGAACCTGGCCCATGGGATTGACGGCGGCCAGCTCCTCCGGCGTGCCTTCGGTGACTTGCTCGTACTCGATGCCGAGTTCCTCCACCATCCAAAGGGTGCGGTAGGCGCGGGTCTGGACGGGGCCGTAGATCTTGAGTGCCATGCGGTGCTCCTGACTGAGGACGATTGCCCAGAGGTTCCTTCAGAGAAGCTCGAGAATCGCCTCTGCCTTGCTCACTTCGAACGCGCCGGGCGCTTCCACGGCCAGCTTGGCGACGATGCCGTCGTCCACGATCATGGCGTAGCGCTGCGAGCGGGTGCCGAGGCCGAAGCCGCTGCCGTCCATCTCCAGGCCAATGGCTTTCGTGAAGTCGCCATTGCCGTCCGCCACCATCGTCAGTTCGTCGGCACCGGCGGACTTGCCCCAGGCGTCCATGACGAACGCGTCGTTGACGGCGATGCACACCACGCTGTCCACGCCGGTTTCCTTCATCTGCGCCGCGTGGGCAACGAATCCCGGCAAGTGCGCTTGGGAGCAGGTGGGCGTGAACGCGCCCGGCACCGCGAACAGCACTACCCGCTTCTGCGAGAACAGGTCCTTGGTGGGGATGGCGGACGGGCCCGCGTCCCCCATCACATGCACGGTTGCCTCCGGCAAGCGCTCGCCTTCTTGAATCGTCATCGGTTCCCCCTCATGTGGAATGGTGTTGGCGGCGGCCATTCTAATGCCACGGGATGGGTGCTGCGACGCTTGCGCGCCTGAAGGCATGCATGGGCGCGCCCTCCCTCCGACCATCGTGTAAGTTCGCGTCGCATGACTTGGGGAAGTGAATCCCGCGCGCTGGTGGCTGCGCTGGCGAGTGTCGCCCTTTGGTCCACCGTGGCCACCGCCTTCAAGCTTGGCCTCGCCGAAATGGCGCCGGTGCAGCTCCTGCTCATCGCCTGTGTGGTTTCGCTCGTCTTCTTCGGGGCGGTGCGGCTGGCGCTTTGGCGAGGGATTGCGCCGATGTCAAGCTCGGTTCGGTGGCGCGTTGCGGCGCTTGGCCTCGTCAATCCCCTCGCCTACTACCTGATCCTGTTCGAAGCATATGACCGACTGCCGGCGCAGGTGGCGCAGCCGCTCAACTACACCTGGGCCATCGTCGTGGCACTGCTCGCCTGGCCGATTCTGGGGCAGCGGCTGCGTGGACGCGGCTGGCTTGGCATCGCCATTGCGTACGGGGGCGTGACGCTGCTGCTGACCCGAGGCGAACTCGGCGGCCTGGCGTTCGACCTCGGCGGGGTTCTGTTGGCGCTTGCGAGCACCGTGTTGTGGGCCGGCTATTGGCTGGCGACGGTGCGGGTGTCGGCGCACCCGGTGCAGGGAATGCTGGCCGGGTTTGCCACGGCGACGCCGGCCGTCGCCATCGTCTGCGCCGCCACCGCCGGCCTGCCGCCCCTGACGTCCACCAGTCTCGCCTTCGGCCTGTGGGTGGGGTTGGTGGAAATGGGCATTGCCTTCCTGCTGTGGCAACGGGCCCTGTCGCTTACCCGTCACATCGGCGCCATCTCGCAACTGATCTTCCTGTCACCGTTCCTGTCGCTGGTGCTGATCGCGTGGGTGCTCGGGGAGGACCTCCACCTCAGCGCCCCCGTGGCGCTGGCGCTGATTGTGATGGGGCTGGTCGTCACCGGCAGGCCTGGTTCCGAGCCGAATCGGAACTAGACCGCGCCGTAGAAGACTGTCGAGTCGGAGAACGGTGGCGTGCATCCCTCGCAGCCGAAGCGTCAACACGCCCTAGTACCCCAACACATTTGAAATGATCCATTGGTGACGGGTTCGGACGCCGGGCGGTCGAACGCCTGTGCTTGGGCGGCAATGGCTGAGGACAAGGAGTGTTCCAGGTGCCGAGCAAGATCCATCGGTTGAGGCTCACGGATGCAGAGCGGGAGGACCGGAAGTCGTTGGCGAACCGGGGCCGGGCGTCGGCGCGCAAGCAGACGCATGCGCGCATTCTGCTGCTGTGCGACGAGGGCCGCGCTGGCGGCGGCCGGACCGACGCGGAGGTCGCGGACGCGCTGGACATCGGCAGCGCGACGGTGGCGCGGGTGCGGCGGCGCTGCGTCGAGGAGGGCGTCGAGGCGGCCCTGAACCGGAAGCGGCAGGTCAACCGGCGGCCGAAGGTTCTCGACGGCGAGGCGGAGGCGCGGCTGGTGGCGACCGCCTGCGGGGAGTCGCCGGAGGGCTGCGCGAGATGGACGCTGCGGCTGCTGGCGGACCGGCTGGTCGAACTCGGGGTGGTCGAGTCGGTGAGCGTCGAGACGGTTCGCAGGACGCTGAAGAAAACGATCTGAAGCCGTGGCTGAAGGAGTGCCATTCCGCCGAAGGAGAACGCGGCGTTCGTGTGCGCGATGGAGGACGTTCTCGACGTGTGCCACCGGGACTGCGGGGACGACGAGGTGCTGGTGTGCATGGACGAGACCAGCCGCCAGCAGGTGAAGGAGACGCGGCCGCCGCGGCCCGCCGCGCCGGGGGCGCCGGCGGCCTACGACCACGAGTACGAGCGCAACGGCGCCAGCAACCTGTTCATGGTGTTCGCGCCGCTTGAGGGCCGGCGCCGGGTCGAGGTGACCGAGCGACGGACCAAGGTCGACTGGGCGCACCTGGTCCGGGACCTGGTGGACGTCGACTACCCGGACAAGCGCGTCGTGCTGGTGATGGACAACCTGAACACGCACACCCCGGCGTCGCTCTGCGAGGCGTTCGAGCCGGCCGAGGCGCGGCGCATCGCCGGGCGGCTGGAGATCCACTACACGCCGAAGCACGGCAGTTGGCTGAACATGGCGGAGATCGAGATCGGCGCCATGGTCCGGCAGTGCCTGGACCGGCGGATCCCGGATCGCGCCGCGATGCGGCGCGAGGTCTCGGCGTGGCAGGAGCGCCGGAACCGCGAATCCGCGCGCGTGGATTGGCGTTTCACCACGGCCGATGCCAGGGTCAATCTCAAGTCCCTCTATCCATCAATACAAATGTGATGGGGTACTAGCAGCCTGTCGGACTTCGGACGGTGCAAGCTGGCCGAATGCCGACAGGGTGACAGGACGGCTTGGGCTGGGGCAGGAAGCGTTGCCGAAAGGCGATGGTTCTTGTGGCGCTAGCCGGAACTTCGAGGCGTCGCACGACCTAACCCGTTCTTTCCCCTGGGCAAATCAAGAGAACCGAGTGATCGTTACTGGCTACGTTCTCTATGGACGCACGCCGAGGAGCTTGAAGGCTTCGCGCGCAGCGCGGTGGGCCGGGTGAGGACCTCGAACGGCTCGGCGCCGGGCACTTGGGGAACGACCCGGTTCCTGGCGATCGTGGCCAGGTCGCCGAGCAGGTGCGGAAGCCGTGCATCGGCAGACCGTCGGCGGTGCGCTTGCCGCGCGCTTTGGCCCTGGCGGCTTCGGAGACCCGGGCCGGCGTCACGATGGAAGTGCGCGCCGCCTCGGCGGCGGCCGGGTCGTGGTCGTCGAACAGCAGCGGCCCGAGCCGCTGACGCATGTGCCATTCCACGCAGTTGGCCATCGAATCCCTTACCGTTACCTGAAGGGGGCGATAGGAAGCAGTTGATTCACTCGGAACACTCGACCACGTCGAGCGTCACTTCGGTCGTGGGCACTGTTGGAGCGTGCCACCATTGTGGCGTGAGGGGTACATTGATTGGTACATCAGCGGGAACGCCATCGATGTAAAACCAGATTGTCTTCGTTAAATCAATGAGATATGTGTAACTCCAGCCGTTGACGTGGTGCCGCCACAAGGAGTCGAACCCTGGACCTTCTCATTACAAGTGAGCTGCTCTACCGGCTGAGCTATGGCGGCGGGGGCGACGGATCATGGCGCCACCAAACCCGTCATGCAGCGTGGAACCGCTCGACTTTGATGTCGGCGATCCGGCTCCGGGCTTGCCAGAGGTCGTAGGCCATCTGCAGGCCGAGCCATGTCTCCGGCGTCGAACCGAATGCCTTGGAGAGCCGGATGGCCATGTCCACCGAAACTCCCGCGCGTTCGTTGACCAGCTCCGAAAGGGACTGGCAGGATACGCCGAGGTGCCTGGCGGCGCCCGTCACGGTCAGTTCGAGCGGATCGAGGCATTCGCGACGAACGATGCCGCCTGGATGCGGGGGGTTGTGCATTGCCATTGTCGATTCTCCTCAATGGTAGTCCACGTAATCGACGTCGACCGCGTCACAGTCCTCGAACCGGAAAGTCACCCGCCAGTTGCCGGACACGGAGACTGCGTAGTGTCCCTGCAGCCGGCCCTTGAGCGGGTGCAGCCGGAACCCTGGCAAGTCGACGTCGTGCGGTGAGGCGCTGCGGTCGAGGACGGCAAGTATGTCCAGCAGCTTGCGGACATGGTGCGCCGCCACCCGTCGCGAGGACTTGCCGTCGTACAGCGCCTTGAGGCCACGGTGCCGGAACGACGCGATCATCGGCATAGGCTAGTGTGTCAGATGTCGCCTGTCCATTGACACATGCGCCTTCGGGAACCGCTAGAGAGTACTTGGACTTCCTCGACGGTCGTCGGTTCGAGCTACGCCGATACCCAGAGCGCGATCGGTCGGCCCAGCCCGCAAGATCCTGCCGGAAAGCCAAGCGTCCTGCGGCCTGTACCATGGTGGCCGCAATGAGCCCATTTCGACCATTCCAGCGCGACGCCAGGAAGATGCTAACCGGCGCGCGGACGGAGTTTGCCTCGTGAACCGTCGTGAACGCCGCATCATCGCCTGTCGGATGGCCGCCGAAATCCACGCCGACGTCGCGCTAGCGCCACAAGAACCGTTGCCTTCCGGCAACGCTTCCTGCCCCAGCCCAAGCCGTCCTGTCACCCTGTCGGCATTCGGCCAGCTTGCGTCGTCCGAAGTCCGACAGGCTGCTAGGCGGAACTTCGAGGCGTCGCACGACCTAACCCTTTCTTTCCCCGGGGCAAATCAAGAGAACCGAGTGATCGTTACTGGGTACGTTCTCTATGGACGCCGTGGGGCCACGAGCGGACGATATGGGCTACGGAACCATTATTTAACATAATTCGAAGCGAAGGAGCATGCCTCGCAGTGTTCCCCTGCGCGACAGCGGGGGGCAGCGCACCGTGGAGGGCTCCGAAGAAGCCGGGAGGTTCTCGACTGCTCCCGAAAGGAGGGAGTGACAGGAGGAGGGCCCGCACTTCCTAAAACGGGAAGGATCCCGTTCGCAGCCATCTCTGGAGGGACGTCTCGCCCTCCATCGCGCCGCAAGCGCGGCGCTAACGTGGGCGGTCGAAGGCCACGCGGAAGCCGAGGGTGGGGGAACGGTAGTGGGGGGAGAGGTGGTTGCGGTGGTCGATGCGGGCGGTGGCGGGGCCGGGGAGGAGGTAGTTTCCGCCTTTCACCACCACGGCGAAACTGCCGGACGCGCCGGATACGCTGCGGGTCCATTCGGAGACGTTGCCGCCCATGTTGAGGAGGCCCTCGGGGGTCATGTCGCCTGACTCCTCGCTTGCCACTTGCGGGCCGCGCAGGGCTTGTTCGCCGGTGATGGGGGTGGCCGCGCCGAAGTCGTCGCCCCACGGGTAGATGCGCATGCCCCGGCCGGAGGCGGCTCGTTCCCATTCGAGTGCGGTGGGTAGGCGTCCGCCGGTCCAGGAGGCGAACGCGAAGGCGGACCACCAATCCACATTCACCACGGGCAGGTCCGGTTCCTGCAATTGCTCCTGCCAGTCCGGCGGGCGATGGCTGTGGTCGGCTGGATGGTTGGCTTCGGTGTGGAAACCGGCAAGCACGAACGGGTCCCGGAGGAATGCGGCGTACTGGCGGCGGGTGACCTCGTGCGTCATCAGGTGGACGTAGGGCTGCGGGCTCGAGTCGACTGCGAGAATGCGGCCGATGAGCGGCACTCGTTCCCTGGGCAGACCGGTGAGGAGGCTTGGAATGCGGGCTGTGGCGGGGATTCCCACCGGATAGACGCCCGGTGGCACTTGCCGCGTGTCTGGCTCCGTGCGCCAGGGCGTGGGGAGGGGTTCGTGGTCGTAGGCGCAGCGGAAGCCCAGATACGGGGAGCGGTGATCGATCGGCGCCCGGCGATACAGCGCGGCGAGACTGTAGAGCTCGCGGGGAGCGTTGTAGGCGTTGCCGCCCATTACGACGGGGCCATTGCCCGCGTCGTCAGTGGCCCATTCGGAAACGCCGTGCCCCATGTCGGCGAGTCCTTCGGGCGTGTCGGTGTCGGGGTGCAGGCCGCACTTCCGGGCGGCGTTGAGGAGGGGATCGAGATAGGGCCAGGCTGCCGAGTCGAGGACATCGCCGGCCGGATACAGTCGGGGTTGGCTGCCGACCGCGGCAGCGATCCATTCCGAAGCCATCGGCAGCCGCCCGCCGCCGGCGCGGCAGTAGGCATGGGCATCCCACCAGGTGATTCCGGTGGCGGGGGCATCCAGGCGACCGCTGATGGTGTGGTTTCGGCTCTCGCTGAAGTGTCGCCAGTTGGGCGGCTGTTCCGCCGCGGCGGCGTCGGCAGCAGCCGCTGGCTCAAAGGGTGCCCAGCCGGCGAACCTGTAGAAGTCCCCTTGCCTTACCTCGCAGCGGTCGAGCCACAGCGGGACGGCCAGTTGCAGGGAGCGGGGGCCCGCGGCCAGCACGTGATCGAACGCCCGCAGGTATGCAAAGTGATCGAGATGCTGGAGCAGGACGACATCGAATCCGGCGGCTGCGGAATCGTCATCCTTGGGGCCCGTCATCGAGACGAGGGCGGTGTCGTACGTCAGCCAAAGCGGATACAGCTTGACGAGGGCAACGACAGAGCACAGCGCCGCTACGGCGATGGCCCACGGTGCGAAGCTGCGGAGCATGCCGCTATGGAGACTCATGCGTGCGCGCCCTTCGGGCGCGAGGGAGGGCAGGATGCCCTCCCTCCGGAGAGCGCCGGAGGGATGTGATGGCGGCGAAGAAGAGCAGCAGGACGGCCAGCACGACCGTCAGATAGAGCAGCAGCTGCCGGAACTCTTGCCGGAACGCGACACCGGGGATTCGGGATTCCAGCCGCAGCCCGTCGATGGCGATGGCGTTTTCGTCTGCCGGGAGGACCAGGCCGCCCACCTCGTCCACCGCGGCGAGGACAAAGCCGGTGAGGAAGTCGTTGCGTTCGGGATTCACCAGGGTCGCCACGCGCCAGCGCGGTTCGGGGTCCGGCACCATTTCCGGCGGCGGCATCATCACCACCGCGTTGCGCGGCAGCTGCACCCGCAGACCTTCGTGGATTTCCGCGTGCAGGCCCAGGCGCAGGCTGATTGCGGCGTAGGCCGGAGCGTCGTTGCGGGGGAACGCCGCATCGGCATCGGCGGCGCTGCGGCGCCATCGCACGCGGGCCAGCGGCTCGTTGGGGAACAGGGTCATGTGTTGGGGCTGGCCGGAAGGGATGGTCTCGGCGATCACTCGCAAGGTTGGGTCGTCGGGGGTTCTGGGGTTGACGATGAGCCTCGTCAGCCGCTCGATCAATTCGGCGAGAGCAGGTTCGGGCGGCGGCAGTTCCGCCACGATGTCGAGCACGTCGCGGCGCAGCTCGAAGTGCGGCAGGGGCGAGGGGAGGTTGGCGTCGGCGGCTTGCTGCACCCCGGCAAGGTACGCGAGCAAGCCCCGCACCAGGGTGACGAGGTCGAAGTCTGCGTCGTCTTCGCGAGTGTCGTCGCTGGTGCGTCGCCAGGCGGCGCGGAAGCGCATGGCAGTCGACTCGGCAGCGCCTCCGGGTTCGCCAGCCGTGGGGCCAGCGATCGCCGGCGGGACGCCTCCGCGCCGCGGGGAGCCGCGAGGAAGGTCGAAGTGCTGATCTGACGAACCCGCGGCACCGGCCATGCCGCCGAAGCCTCCACGCAGGCTGTCGGTCGGGTAGTTGGCGTCGAAGGCTCCCCGCGCAAGGGCAACGTCGCTCGGCAGGGCGTGGCGGGCGCTGCCAAGGCCAAGGCCCGCGCCCGGGCGGCCGGGCGCCTCGTCCAGCGCCTCGCGTTCGCGAGGACGGGCCTCGGACGCCCAGGTCGGCCTCGGCTGCCGCTCGCCCATCGCCTCGCCGCCCGCAAGGAAGTGCCAATGCGGCGGCGACAGCCCATGCTGGCGGAAGATCGACATGGCGACGTAGAACTGGTCGATGCCATAGACATCCACGCGGGTGGCCGCAAGCTGTTCCGGGGCGAGGGAGGCGAGGTAGCGATCGAGGTTGTTGTCTTGCAGCAGCAACTCGTCGCGGCCATAGGTTCGGCCGGTGTAGCCATCGCGCACGTAGTCGTCGTGCAGTTCGAGGATCGGCATGGTGGCGTGTTGGGGATTGCGGTCGAGGGGCGAGGTGACATAGTTGTGAAGCTGCGCCGGCGGCGACGTGGGAAGCGAGTTCATCACGAAGGAGCTCGCGATCTCCCGGCTCAGCAGCACCGAGACATCCTCTGCCTGTTCGAGCTTGTCGCGCTCCTCCTCATGGCGGGTCATCAGCGTCACCACGATCATGATGATGACGATGGCAACGCTGTTGGCGAGGATGTCGGCCAGGGCGACACCGGCGAAGGACGGCAGCAGGCCAGGCCCCTCCCGCCTGTCCCTGTGCGCTTCGGCAACGGCGGTGGTCACGGCGCGACTGCCTCCTGCACGAAAGCCGGGATGTCGCCGAGCGCCACCGACTTCAGGAGTTCGTCGCTGGCGATGATCCAGCCGATGGAGAGGACTCGATCCGGCAGCATCTGCATGACGCAGTTGCGCGCCTCGGCCATGGTGGCGACGCCGCCGCTCAGGATGGCGAAGATGAGCTGCTGCCGCTCGGCCTGGTAGATGCGCCGGGTGTAGCGCGCGAAAGGGCTGTCCGGGCGACAGATTTCGCCGGCCGCCACCACCTCGCCGGTCTCGACGATGCGAAGCTCCGACGGGAACGCAAGCACCACGAAGCCGGCCCCGCTCGCGCCCCAGCCAACCCGGTGCAGCCCCTCGTCCTTGGCCGCCTCCAGGCGCTCCGCCAGGGAGGCTTGGGTCATCAGGTTCATGATGAGAAAGAGCACCAGCAACAGCGCGAAGATGCCCCCGAAGATCTCTACCATCGGCGTGCCGCTGCCGTCCTGCTCCCGGCTTCGGCCTTGCCTCGCCACCTAGCCTCCGCTGGCTTGGCGAGGCGGCCCGGCGCGAACCCGTGTCTCGTAGTCCAGCAGCACGCCGTCTTCCCAGCGCTGCAAGGCGATTTGCAGGAGGGTGAGGAAGACACTGAGCGAGAGTGCGATCAGAGTGGTGTCGAAGGCGATGCCGAGGGGCGCGATGGCCTGGCCGAGTTCCGTCGAGAGATCGCCCAGACTGGTCTTGGCGCCGACGATGCTCTGGATGCCGTCGGCGGCCAGCGAGATCCCGAGCACGGTGCCAATGAAGCCCAGGATGGGAATCGCCCAGTTGATGTAGCGGGGCACGACATAGAAATCGGCGGACTTCTTCCAGACGACGTCGAGGAACGCCTCGGCATCCCCCGTTCGATCGGCATCGGAATCGACTGCGTCCCGATGGGCACCCAACAAGACCGACTCCGCGCGCCCCGCCACGAGCATCTGTCGTTCCCGCCAAAGCACCCAGCTCTTGTTCGCCAAGAGCAGCAGCCCCCAGAAGAAGAGCACGAGGGTTAGCGGCGGAATAACGCCACGATCCACGAATTTCGCCGCAAGATAAGACCAGCTTTCCGAATTCAGGCCGATGTAGTCGATCAGCAGGACCGCCCCGGTCGCCACCGCCGTGGCAAGGGCCAACGTGAGCACCAGCGGCGGCCCTGCCAACGCCGCCGCCAGCCGATCCGACATCGACATTCGATCGACGGCTTCCCGCCGCTCCAACACGAGATAGGCCGCGTACAGTGCCGGCGCCATCACCAAGAGCGGAATCGACGGCTCCAGCCGCACCGGCACTTCGCCCAGCGCCGGCAACAACCCGCTCAGGGAAACCGCCACAGCAACCACAACAAGCGTGACATAGGCAATGACTTCCGCACACCGCCGCGCATCAACCGTCTCGACGAGACGAGGCAGCCAGCCCGGCAAGGAACCCACCACCAAGCCGCACAGCGCGCCACCGAGCATCGAAACGGCGAACCCATAGGCAACGCTCGCCCCGGCAAGGGCGACAAATGCGGCGAAGAAGACGACGAAACCCAAGTGCTTCATAGGGGAGGAACGCTTCGGGCGGCCACACGAGATGGGACGCGAGAGTATCGCAGGTCTGTCCCTATTCGCAGGGGGGGCGTCTCGCCTCCATCGCGCCGCAAGCGCGCCCTGGTGAACGCAAATGTCGTCCCTTGCGCGTCTTGCGGCGAAAACGAGCTGACCAGCGAGGAGATGGGCAGCAAGCCGGTCGCGTGTATGATGCAACGTCTGCGAAGGACGGCGATAGGCAGGAGGCGAATGCGAAGCCTTGCGGCATCATGTCTGGCGATTGTCGCCGCCAGCCACGGCCTGGCGGCGCCGGAGCCGGTGCGCGCCTATCTGCTGACGACGATGGCCACGGCGCCGCTAGGCATCGCCTCGGAGCTGCACGTCATCAACACCTCGAACGTGGAAGTCAGCTTCCGCGGCAGCCTCTTCAGCCACCGCGGGGAACCGCTCGGCGAAGCGGACACCGCACTCGGCGACGCGCCGGTGGCGCCAAAGGCGCGGCTGACCCTCACTCCCGAGGCCCTTGAGGGCCGCTTCGGCATCGGCCCTTGGACACGACCGGCCATGCTGGAGATCCACACCGACGCCGAAGATGCGTCGCTCGCGGCGATGGTGCGTCTGCGAACCGCGACGGGCGGCTGGAGCACCAACATCAACTGCGTCACCGAAGGAGCCGTCCACAGCGTCGAGGGCATCGACCAGGTCGACCGCACCCACATCCGCCTCATCAACACGACGGAGCATCGCCTCACGGACATTCGCGGCACCCTGCGCGACGCCGATGGGGAAGTGGTCGGCGCACCCGATCGGCAGTTGCTTGCGGCGCTCGCCCCCAAGTCCGGCGCCTGGCTCGGCGCCACGCGGCTCGCACGCATCGTCGGCGAGACTTGGACCGGGCAGGCGAGTCTCTACGTATCCCACCGTCCCGGGCTCAAGCTGATGAACCTCAACGTCGTCAACAACGAGACATACGTCAACTTCTCGTGCTTCGACGCGCGTTCCGGTGGAATCACGGACGTGCCGGATGCGCCGGGTGTGTCGGACATGCCGGAACCGGATGCCACGGCCCGCTACTCCGTCACGTTCTCCGCCGAGTGGACGGCAGCGAACCACGGCCCGGTGCCCGACAACGCCCATTTCACTACCCTGGCCGGCGCCGCCGTAAGCGCCGACGCAAACCTGTGGACAGCGGGCGAAACCGCGAGCCCGGGCCTTGAGAATCTGGCGGAAGAGGGCCAGACAGCGATCTTCCTGCGCGAAATCGCGGCGGCGGTTGCGGCTGGCAACGCCTCGGCAGCCGTCACCAGCCACGGCACCGGCGCCACCGGCACCAGCAGCTTCGAGGTGCAAGCAAGCCAAGACCTGCCGAACTTCACCTTCGGCTCCATGGTCGCGCCAAGCCCGGACTGGTTCGTGGGCCTGAGCGAGTTCTCCCTGCTCGACGCCGAAGGACACTGGATCGAGGACACCGGCCCCATGCCCCTGCCGGTGTGGGATGCCGGCACGGAAACTGGGAGTCGATTCAGCCTGAACGGCCAGCCCACCATCCCCCAAGAACCCATCCGCCTACTGACCGAAACAGTGGGCGGCACGGTAGAGTTCGAGAACGGTGCCATCAACGGCAACCACCTCGCCACAATCCGCTTCCGCCGCATTCAGTAGGGCGCGTCCAGTAGGGCGCGTCGGCAGTTTTCGCTGGCGCGAAAACTGCGAAGGGAAGTACGCGACCGTTCTTCAACTCGACAGTTTTCTACGCCTGCGCAGGGGTCGCCATAGCAGGCTACCGGTGGGTCCGTTTCAGGTCTTCAATCGCGGCCGACAGGACTATCGTCAGGCGCCAGATGCGCGAAATGCCAACCACGTTCCGCTTCGCGTCGGGCCTTGGGTTGGAAGATCCTCAAGCCGCCGGGGGTACCCACGAAGCGCCCCTCCAGGCGCACCTTGCCTTCCTCCACTCGGTTCCACTTCCCGGCATGGACTGTGATGGACGCAAACGAGCCATGACCTCCGACAAAGTCAACATCGTAGGTCTTGCTTGCGGTGCGGCCGTCGCGAAGCCCAACCGTCGCTTGATGGGCCAGCCACAGTCCAACCGTGCGGATGTGAGGCGCGAGGCACCAGTGATCGGCCGCTAGCTCCTCGATCACCCGTCGGGCCCCTGCCTTGCAAGTGGGCAGGGCCATGTCGGCCCTCCTACGCTGAACTGCGTCCGTAGAGCGACAGTTCCACTGCGTCGAATTCCACGTCTTCGCCGAACTCCACGTCTTGCATGAAGTTGGTTTTCTTGGCGCGGCGCCTGCTTGCGTTTGCTTCGAGGGCGTTGGGCATGGGTTCGGTTTTGCCGAAGGTGGCTTCGATGGTGGCCACTTCTTCGGCCGTGAGCTTGGTTAGGGAGCAGGGGATGCCCTTCATGTGGGGGATGCCCTGTTCGCGGTCGATGTAATCGGGGTCGTCGTCGGGGGTGATCTGGGCGTCGGAGAAGGCCCAGGCCCCGGATAGGTGTTCGAGGCCCTTGGTGGATTCTGGCTTCCACCAACCGTGCGGGACGCGGACCAGGCCCTTGGGCATTCCGGAGCGGACGAAGGCGCGGCCGGCCATCGCGCCGGTGGGTGTCTCCACTCGCACCCAATCGCCCTCTTCAAGCTCGTGCCCGATGCGGTCCTGTTCGTTGACGAAGAAGGTCGGGTCCTGGGCGCGGCGGCGCAGTTCCGGGATGTGGCGGTGACCGGTGCGGTAGTACTCGTCGTCGGGCAAGCCGATGAACATGGTCATGGGGTAGGTGCTGTCGGGGCCCCGCACCTCGCGGTAGTAGGGAAGCGGGTCGAAGCCGAAGCCTTCGAGCACCGAGGAGTGCAGTTCCACCTTGCCGGATGGGGTAGCGAAGCCGGTCCTTAGGTATTTGCGTTCTGGATTGTCCGCCTTGGGCAAGGCGCCCTTGCTCACGACCTCCGCCCAAGTGGTGCCGGCAGGTTCCAGCCGGTAGTCGAGCAGCTCTTCCTCCGTTTGCCACGGGAAGTGCTCGCCAAGGCCCATCCGCCGCGCCAGTTCGCACCAGAAGTGGACGATGCTGCGACACTCGCCGGGCGCCGGCATGGCGCGGTCGCTGATGCCGGCCATCATGCCGGGACGTTCGAGCCACGAGTCGCCGGGCAGCACGTAGTCGGCCAGTTGCGCCGTGGGCGTCAGCATGTGCTCGAAGGCGACGATGAGGTCCTGGTTCATCAGCGCCTTGTATATGCGGTTGGTGTTGGCAAAGGACATCAGCGTGTTGTTGGCGAGGGCAAGGAACGCCTTCACGGGGTACGGGTTGCCGTCCGCCATCGCCTTGAAGGTGGCGGCCGGGTTCGCCATGTAGCAGCCGCCGACGAGGTTGGCGTAGCGATGCCCCCACACCTCCTCGCAGGCGTCGCCATAGGGTTCCATGCCGCGGTAGGTGAAGACGGGGAACTCGTCGGCGCCGAGTTGCTTCGCCTTCTGTTCCGGCGCGAGCACATGGTGCATCTCCACTTCCGTGTCGGAGCGGATGCCGGGGTTGAAGCCGGTGAACATCTCGCCGCCCTTGATGTCGAGATTGCCGGTGAGCGCCCGTAGCGCGCAGTGCAGGCGGATGGCGGAGGTGCTCGACACCTGCTGGTCGGTGATGGGCGACCACGGGATGGCGGCGCGGCTCGACAGCGCGTACATGCGGGCGGCGCGTTCGATGTCGGCGGCATCGACGCCGGTGATGTCGGCCACCCGATCGAGCGGGTATTCGCGGACACGCTCGGCGAGCTCGTCGAAGCCCACCGTCCAGTCGCGCACGAACTCCTTGTTGTAGAGCTCCTGCTCGATGATGACGTTAAGCCAGCCGAAGGTCATGGCGGCGTCGGTGCCAGCGCGCAGGGGCAGCCAAATGTCGGCGGCCTCGGCGTTCTCGCTCTTGCGCGGATCCAGCACGATCAGCTTGGCGCCGTTCGCCTGCGCCGTGCGGATGGTCTTGTATTCGATGGTCCAGCTATGGCGGCGCGGATCGTGGCCGAACAGGACGATGCACTCGGTGTTGAGCAGGTCGCCACGCGGATACCAGCCATAGACCATGCGGTTGACGGCGGCGGTGTTGCCCATGCAATAGGCAATGCCGCTGATGAAGTTGGGCGTGCCGAGGTGGTTCATGAAGCGCCGGGTGAGGCCGTTGTCGAGGCCGAGGTTGGCGTTGCTGCCGGCCACGGCAAGGGCTTCGGGGCCGTGTTCGCTCACGACTTTCGCCAGGGACTCGGCAATGTCGTCGAGGGCGCTCTCCCACGGCACCTCCTCCCACTTGCCTTCGCCGCGCTGGCCGACGCGCTTGAGCGGATGCATGAGCCGGTCCGGATGCGCGAAGGACTTCGGCGCATAGGCGCCCTTCATGCAGATCACGTCCTTGAAGAAGGGGTGGTCGCGGGTAGTGACCTTGACGACGCGATCCGTGGCCGTGTCCACCTTGGCGGCAACGGGGCAGAAACAGTCGCAGCTATGGCAGACCACGGAACGGGTGACGGTATCTTGAGCGGTGGCGTTCATGGGATGGGGTCTCCTGGTTCGAGGCGTCGTGGCGCAGTTCACCACGTTTCGGGCGCAGCCTGGCGCGACCCTGCCGAGAGTATCTCCACCTGGCGTGGGATTGGCGGCGTCTCGGGCAGCATGGGACGCGCCTGCTGCGCCAAATCGGCCAACGTTTCCTGACGGCGGTAGGGGCTTGGATGGGTGCTGAGGAACTCCGGGACGCGAGCCCCGGCGGCGTTGTCGATCATCTTCTGCCAAAGCGATGCTGCGGCAGCGGGTTCATAGCCGGCGCGGGCGGCCAGGTGAATGCCCATGCGGTCGGCCTCGGTTTCGGCTGCTCGACTGTTCGGCAGGCCAACGGCGAGCTGTGCGGCGAGGGATGCGGCGCTTGGGGCATTTTCGTCGTCTGTCGTGGCGGCAACCGCCACCACGCCGAGGGTCTGGGCGATGGCGACGGACATCTGTTCCGCCGTGTGATTGGCGATGGCGTGGGAGAGTTCGTGCGCCATCACCTGCGCGAGTTCGTCGTCGGTGGGATCGAGTTTCTCGACCAGCCCGCTGTGAACACCCATGCGGCCACCAGCCATGCACCACGCGTTGACCGTTTCCGGATCGTCGATCAGTGCGACGCTCCACTTCCACGTTGCGGTGTGTGGGTATTGGGTCTCAGCCACCGCCACAAGACGACCGGTGATGACGGAGATTCGGTCTGCGAGCAGCGGATCGTCGAGCAGGCCGTGTTCGCGTTCCATCTCGGCCAGCATCGAGAGATATGCCGGTTCGGAGTGGGCAATGGCGGCTTCCGGGGAAACCAGCAATAGCTGCGTTCGCCCCGTTGGGCTGGTTGCACAGCCGGCGAGGAGTGCGAGCGTCAAGAGGGCTGTCGCGCGGAAGGATCGGTGCATCAGGAGCGTTGGGTTTGACGACGCGGCCATCATACCTGTTGGAAGCCTCCGACTGCCTTCAATCCGCGCGAGCCGGCGCCTCTGGCGGCAGGGCATCTTGCCTTCCGTCGGACCTGGCCGCGCTGCGAAGACAGCGGAACAGGAACCAAATGGGCCAGGAGGCGCGAGCGAATGCGAGCCCGAAGGCCAGGCAGTTCGCGAAGCGAACTGCCGACGCGCCCGCAAGGGCGCGCTGGCAGCCTGTCGGACCTCGGACGGCTCAAGCTGGCCGGATGCCGACAGGGTGACAGGACGGCCTGGGCTGGGGCAGGAAGCGTTGCCGAAAGGCAACGGTGCTTGTGGCGCTAGCCAACGAGGGACGTCACAAGAGACGCGCCTTAGGGGGCGTGCAGGGAGAGGACCTGCCGTGGTCGTGTTGTCGTGTTGTAGGCTGATTGCATTCGACTTGATGGGGATGGGAATGGCCATTCGAAAGGGTGGGGCGAATGCGGTCGCGTCCTTGGCGTTGGCGCTTTGGGCCGGGGGTTCCCTGGGCGATGAGCATCCGGCTTCGGCTCGGGCGGAGATGGTGGATCCTGAGGGTGCCAGCATCGGCGTCGTGACCTTCGAGCAGGCGCCGAGTGGGGTGCTCATTGGCGTTCAGGTGGCTGGGCTCGAGCCCGGGGCGCATGGCATCCACCTGCACGGCATCGGCGCCTGCACGCCGGACTTCAGCGCCGCCGAGGGCCACATCAACCCGGATGGCGTCGCGCATGGCCTGCGCCATCCGGAAGGGCCCGACCCGGGCGACCTCCCCTTGCTGTTTGTCCATGCGGACGGCTCGGCGCGGGCGGAGTTCTTCCACACCCGCATCAGCGTCAAGGGCGGCGGCGATGCACCGGCCTTGCTGGACGAGGATGGCTCGTCGGTCATCATCCACGACAAGCCGGACGACCACTTCACACAGCCCATCGGCGGCGCCGGCGGCCGCATCGCCTGCGGAGTCATACGGGGCTCGTAGGGCGAGGATGGAACTCATACTCGTCCGCCGCGGCTTGTCCGTGCGGCAGGAACTTGCCTCCGGGCGCGCCGATCCCGAACTTTCCGTCGCCGGAAGGCAGCAGGCGGATTGCGTCGCCGACTGCCTCGGCGAAGCAGGCATCGACGCCATCTACACCAGCCCCATGCGTCGCGCTCGCGAAACCGCAGCACAGCTCGCGCTGCGGCTGGGTTTGCCCCCCCTCCCGGGGGCCAGTTACCGATGCGCTTGATAGGCACCGATATCGGTGCCACCATTCAGAATCGAAATCGGCACCGAAGAGGATCCATGCGGTACGTGACCATGACCGAGTTCAAGCAGCAGGCCAGCCGGATCCTCGACGAGAAGAAACCGACCGCGATCCTGCGCAACAGCAAGGTGGAAGGGTATTACGTGCCGGCGGAGTCGCTTGCTTTCGACATGCAGGACGATGCCCGGGTCGCGGAACTCATGCAGTCGATCCTCGATCAGCGATCGGACGTGCTTGCCTATCTGGCGAAGCGGTGATCGCGCTGCCGACGGAGCAGCAGGTGGCCGACCTGCATGAACACCTGTTGGCAAGGCACGGAGGATTGCCCGGATCTCGATTGGGCACGTCGGCCGGCGCCGTGCTCGGTCGAGTCCAGATGAACCTTGCGTACCAGCTCGACGAACCGACGGTCGCACAGGTTGCGGCCTATGTCGTGTACGCGTTCACCGTTGGGCATCCTTTCAACGACGCGAACAAGCGCACGGCCCTCGCCTTGGGCGACCTTGTCCTTCGGATGAACGGTCACGACGTCGTCGCGAACGTCCATCAGATCGAGCTTGCCGATCTGGTCATCGAGCTTGCAGCGGGCAGCATCGACCGCAGAAAATTCCCGGCAGCTTACGTCGAGTTGCTGGAACGACCGGATTAGCACGTCACTACACCGCCATCCGGGCTGAGGACGGCAGGGCGCCTGGGGCGTGGTGCGACGAGACGAGTGGCGAGGGTCGCGAGTCATTTCTCGACACACGAGTCATTTCTCGACACACAAACATTTCGTCCCACAGGCCCGAAGGTCAATGGCGCACAGGCAAGCGGTCCGCGACCTCTTCTGTTCCGATCCCGGCAATGGGAACAGGTGCCGAGACCCGCGGGAACAACGCCTCAGAGTGACCGCTTGCTCCGCAACAGCACGCCGGCGCGCCGGCGCGGTTCGCGTCGTCTCCGAACGCGCGAGACCACGCGGTACGCATGCGGCCGTCCCGACTCCGAACGCCATGACCGATCGAGACAGGGCGCCGGGCCAGTGTAGGACGTTGCCCCAGTTCCTTGTGGGACGAAATGTTTGTGTGTCGGGGATGCCGTTGACAAACCCAACCGGGCGTGCGATCCCATGCGGACCAGCAGGAGCGCATCGGGCGTGCGATCCCATGCGGACCGGACCAGCAGGAGCGCATCCGGGTCGGGTTTCCGATAGATCAACACGAGGTCGGGCCGGATGTGGCAGTCGCGGTGCCGCGCCCACGGCCCACTCAGTGCGTGGTCACGCAAGCGGTCGTCCAAGTCGGCATCCGTCGCCAAGGCACGAACAGTTGCGGCTAAGCGCTCTTCTAGGTCCGCCGGATGCTGGCCTCGCCTCTCTCGCTTGTAGTCGCTCTTGAACTTCCTCGTTCGCTTAATCTTCCGCATTCAAGTCATCGAGGAGGCTTTGCACATCCTCGAACTGCGGCAGGTTGGCTGTTTCCGCCTCTTCCATTGCGGCGATTGTTTCGGCGTTCGGCACAAGCGGAGCGTCCGGGTCTTCGTCAACAATGTCCGCCACCGCGATCAGGGCGCCCCTCCTTTCGCTGAGAGTCGCTCCCCGACTGAGATGCCCGCACCCAACCACGGGGAAGGTTCGGTAGCTTCCGATGGCCAGCGTACCCTTGTGCTTCGATCGGCCTGTGAGTTCCTCAAAGGCCGGCTTGCTGTAGGTCAGGATCACTCTTGGTGCCATGGCGTCGACTAGGGCGGAAAGCCATTTCCGACTGCGGCCGAGCCAAGCTGCTGCGGACGGTTGGCGCTTCCAGCCTTCAAAGCCGCCCCTATCCGCGGGCCATTGCGGAAAGACGATATTGGTGGCTACGGTCGCGGCATTTAGCACTTCAGCTAGCCCGGCCCGCATGAAGTCCCCCTCCAATCGCTGGCCAAACCCATAGGCAGAGTCGAGGTACTGAAGGCGATCTGGCCAAGTGCGCTGTCGGCACCGATCCTTGCCACCCCCTTGGATCGAAACGACCATCACCGCCGGCTTGGAAATCGGCGGGCCATACAGCACGTTCAGGCCGTACTCGATCCCCCCAGTCTCGTCAGCGAATCGATTCACTTCGCTGTAGATGCGGTGGACCTTTCGTCGCAGATCCGCTTCATCTGTCCGCACAACAGGCTCCTACCAGCCACTTAAGTCTTCGACATGATACAGGTTTTCCAAGATCCGTCATTTCCCGACACACAAACATTTCGTCCCACAGGCCCGACGGTCAATGGCGCACAGGCAAGCGGTCCGCGACCTCTTCTGTTCCGATCCCGCCAATGGGAACAGGTGCCGAGACCCGCGGGAACAACGCCTCAGAGTGACCGCTTGCTCCGCAACGGCACGCCGGCGCGGTTCGCGTCGTCTCCGAACGCGCGAGACCACATGGTACGCATGCGGCCGTCCCGACTCCGAACGCCATGACCGATCGAGACAGGGCGCCGGGCCAGTGTAGGACGTTGCCCCAGTTCCTTGTGGGACGAAATGTTTGTGTGTCGGGGAGAGCCCCCGCCTGTCGGGGAGAGCCCCCGCCACGAATACGACATGGCCACCTTCGCCAAGACCGTCGCGGGAGGGATGGAGGAGATCATCTCGGCCAACCCCGGCAAGCGCGTAGCGGTCTTCTGCCACGGCGGTGTCATCAACGCCTGGGCATCCACCGTGCTCGCCATGCCCCCCAGACTCTTCATGGATGTGGCCTACGGCAGCATCAGCCGCTTCCTCTGCGCCTCGACCGGGCAGCGGAATGTGGGGAGCTTGAACGAGACCGGGCATCTCTGGGCGCCACAGGAACCTTGACGGCAGCACTTCTTGCCCCAGCCCAAGCGGCTCTAGCACCTTCTCGAACTTCGGTCGGCTTGCGTCGCCCGAAAGCCCAGCAGTTGTGCGCAACTGCCGACGCGCCCGCTAGAGCGCGCTAGGTGACGAGGTCGAACGGAAGATCGCTGATGTCGCGCAAACGACTACCATGCACCAAGGTGTCGAGAAGTTCCCGTTCGGTTTCGTTTCCTTCTCGCTGCGTCGCGGCCAGGAGTTCGGTAAGCCCGAAGTGGTACACGCAGTCGATGTCTCCCGTGCCAAACGCAAGCGACGCGATGCGCGAAGGGAGAGGTTCTCCGGTGACTGCCACGATGTGAGGCGTCTTGCCTTTTCTGTTGCGAATGAGATTGAGCCCCTCGGTACGGGCGTTCTGGGATCGGTCACTTCGGATCGTCCACTTGCACGACACACTCGCGTGGAGAATTCTGCCTTGCTCTTCGCCGCTATTGGCGCTGCGCAGGGGCGTCCAATCCGCAACTCCAGTATCACCGGGAGCAAGGACGACGGTCGCTTGGTTAATCTGACCGTCGGGAAGCGGACTGCGCGAGACGACGATGTCCGGCTTGACGATGTAGTCACCGAACACCGTCCGCAGTTCCTGGTTGCGGTGAACCAAGTCCTGGATGTCCCGCAGGTGTCTGTACTGCTCGAAGTCCCAGATGTTGCCGCCGACCGTGAACTGCCAGTTGCCCGGACGCAGGTGCTCCAACGCTTGAAAAGACCTGCTGAGGAAGCCGCACGTTAGACGCTCGAAATCCCGGCCCGCGGTCTGGCCGGGGAGAGTGCCCTCTGTAGGCCTCAGCCCAATCTGGTGCACGAGCCCCTGCCCAATTCGGACACTCGACGCACTGGAAGCGTCAGAGTTGTTTGGTTTGCCGGCTCGGACACGCAATACTTCGTCGAATAGGCTTTGGTGATACGCCCGCCGGAGGGTAGCGAGCGTCCCGACGCTCACGGCTTGACCAGCCCGATCGCGTACTCCTCGTGCATCCGGTGTTCAATCTGGCTCTGTCGCGAGTTGCCCCACCGCGCCGGCATCATCCTCTTGTCCCGGTCGAGACGACGGACCCCGATTCCAGCGCTCGCAAAGCCCAAGCCTTCGGCGATTGCGGCTAGAGCCTTGTGGGTCTCCACATCCATCCCCCTGAGCGTTGACGTCCCTACAACGACGATCGCCGCACCCTTCGTGCGCAAGACGCGGTGCATTTCGCCCAGAACGCCTGTCATCTCGCAGAAATACCGTCGCAAAACCAGGGCCTTCCGCCCATCCCTTTCGGCCAACGCGCCCAAGGTCGCCTCACAACGCTCCGGCAACGGGATTGGACTCTCCGTAGCCAACGCATCGTGTCCGAGGTACGTCCTTCGAATGTCCGCGAGGTCGTCAAGCGACCACCCGAACCAGATCAGCGAGAACTTGTGCGCCCGCATGTAGTCGATGGCATTGTTGGCGTAGGGCGGCGACGTCACGATCAGATCCACGCTCTCGGGAGCCAGCCCCGTGTCGCTGGCACTTGCCGCCAGAATCTCCGCCTTCGTCTCCTCCAGGGCCTCGAAACCGGCGGCCGCATTGCCCTTCAATCGCTTCTCGAACGCCACGAACGCAGATGGGGTGGGCTTGTCGAGAACGCGGTGCGGCCTCGTGTGTGCGAGATCGCGTGCCAGGGAGACGCCACCGGACTTCGCGATGATAGTGGACGAAAAGACCACCTTGAGGAACTGCTGCATCGAGCGGCTCTCGATCCCCTCGATTTGCCATAGAAGAGCCATCAACTCCAGTTGCCGGTCCTCGGGAAACCAGTAGTCCAGGAAGTCGCGGGTCTTCGCGTCGAATCGCTCGGGGAGGTGGCCCTTGAGTCCGTCGCGGTTCGTCCAATAGTCCTTCTGCGCCCGTTCGAGTACCGCGCGCCCGGTCTTGAGCGCGTCGACCGGACCGACCGGCGTCAGCTTCGCCGCCGCGATCATGCGCGCCAGCGGATCGATGTCGCAGCCGATTCCGCGACGTCCGAGACGTTGGGCTTCCACCAGGGTGGTTCCGGATCCCGACATAGGATCCAGGACCGTCTGTCCCCGCTCGGACAGGCGTTCGATGAAGAACTGCGGTAGCTGTGGCGGGAACTTGGCCGGAAAGGGATGCCAGCCGTGGGTCGCGAACTTCCCGTTGGTCCCGTGGAATCCCAGGTCAGCCTCGAGCAGGCTCCCCAACCGACCAACAACGCCATCGTGTGATGTTGCCCCGACGCCGCGTGCAGCCGTCGTTTCGATCGGTCGACGTCGCCCAGTCGCGACATCAGCCTCCGGCTGCGGCGGGGAGTTTTCCAACGGCGTCCCTTCCCATTTTGTTGGCGAGCGCATCCTAGCGGATTCGCGCCCCGACAGAGCCCCAATCGCGCCTTGGGCTGCCTTGGGCACCTCCTTTCGCAGACCAAATCCAGCACCCCCAGGACCCGACTTCGGCGGCGGTCTCTGGCTGTGGGACGTGAAGGCGATCGAGGAGACCCGACAGACCTGACGCCTCGCCTCTCGCAGCCGGCGTCCGGCCCCCCATCGGCCGCGGGGGTTTGCACTTACACCTGCGCCCCACCGCCCCGAGTCTCCCATGACCAAGGGTGCCGGGCCAGTGTAGGACGTCGCCCCAGTTCCTTGTGGGACGAAATGTTTGTGTGTCGGGACGGCAGGAACGACGAGGATGGCTCTTCGGTCATCATCCACGACAAGCCGGACGACCACATCACACAGCCCATCGGCGGCGCCGGCGGTCGCATCGCCTGCGGAGTCATCAGGGGCTTCTAGCCCGGACTATTCACGAATGCCCTACTGCGGCCGACGATCCACTCGCTGTGGCTGTGCGTACTCGCTCCGGCCCCCTCGACATAGTGCGCAGCTATGCCTTCGGGTTCCTCCACTCCGTGCGCCCAGCCACAGCGGCGTCTCGTCGCCCTCGCTACGTGCATTCATGAATAGTCCGGGCTAGGGCGCGGATGGAACTCATACTCGTCCGCCACGGCTTGCCCGTACGGCAGGAACTCGCCTCCGGGCGCGCCGACCCCAAACTCTCCGCCACCGGAAGACAGCAGGCGGAACAAGTCGCGGATTGGCTGTACGACGAAGGCATCGACGCCATCTACAGCAGCCCCATGCGCCGCGCCCGCGAGACGGCGGCCCCACTCGCCTCCCGGCTGCACTGTGTTCCCGCCATCCACAACGCCATCGCCGAATACGACCGCGCCGCCTCCCACTACATCCCGATGGAGGAACTCAAGCGCGAGGACTACACCGCCTGGAAGGAGTTCGTGGACGGCGGCTACGGCAACGAATACGACATGGCGACCTTCGCCAAGACCGTGGCGGGAGGGATGGAGGAGATCATCTCGGCGGAACCCGGCAAGCTCGTGGCGGTCTTCTGCCACGGCGGCGTAATCAACGCCTGGGCCTCCCATGTCCTGAACATGTCCCCAAGCCTATTCATAGACGTGGCCTACGGCAGCATCAGCCGCTTTCTTTGCGCTTCCTCCACGGGCCAACGCAACATCCGCAGCCTGAACGAGACAGGGCACCTGTACTCTTGACGCTCCCTCTCGGAGCGTGGGTGCCCCGCCCACCACGCACCCGAAGTGCGCCCAAACATGGTTGCTCTGGACCTGGTTGCAGCATCCCGCGTCGCAAACCCAACCGGGCGTGCGATCCCAGACAGACCACCGCGAAAAGCGATCCATTCTCCGCGAAGACACCGCTCTACCAAGAGTCCCCTACTCGCTCGCCAGCAACATCGCCACATACCCGACGTGGTCCGCCGAAGCGATCACCGAGCGTCAACGGGAATTCGCTAAGCTCGCCCGCCCTCTGGCCTGGCCTCTGTGGGTCGCTTCATCCGCTGGCCAACCGCCGCGCCGGCTCCTCCCAACGCTACCCTCCCCCCGGCCGCTGCAGCTTGGCCTTCTGATCGTCGGTGGCCGCGGGCGTTAGCCGATGCGTAAGCGGTCCGTCGAGGATCGATGAGCCTCGTGGCCCGTCTCGGAAATGCGGCTAGGAACCTCGGCGTCGAGGGACCCGGTCTCCGCTCGCAGGGGCCCGAAGATGCACACGCAGCCTTCCGCTGCTATCGTTCCGTGCTGGTAGAGGACTCGCCAAAGGCTTCCAGTGAAAGACGCTGACATCCCCAGCACCGCCCGGAACGGGGGCAGCGCAGTCGCCCAGGCCCTTGCGGGCCACAAACAACACGCCGCCGCACAAAGCGTGCAGGACATCCTCCGCGACATCGTTCAGCCGTCGCGTCTCGTCGGCGACCTCATTAGCATGGACTACGACACCGCCGAGGTCCTGGTCCACGATTCGATGAAGCAAGGCGTCGGCGGCGTACCCCACGGTTGCCTGCTGGTCGCCACCCGGATGAAACCGGCCGAGGAACAGGCCATCTCGCTCGATTCCCCAGACGCCCAGCTGATCCTCCTGCGCGTGCTGGGCTCGAGCAGGCTCCCCAACGACATAGAGATGCAGCAAAAGCGCCTCGACGCCGCCAAACGCGCCTCCGACTCCGCCGCCAACTACGACGAGGACAATACGACGGACACGCTGACCCTTCACCAGATGCGCTACGCGGGTGCTCATTGCCGCATCCTCGGGACATTCTCGCCCGAGATCCGCCCGTCGTCGGGGCTCCACGTCCTCGTCTTCGGGTCCGACATCAGCAACTTCTACGCCGGACAGGGCATGAAGATATACAAGCCCGCCGGATCGGGCCTGGACCACATTGTCAACTACACCACGGCACCTGACGAGGCCGAAGCACGCATCGAGGTAGGCCGGCTCCGTTACTCCGCAAGTGCCGACAGTCCCGCCGCGCCCGAGTCCGTACCCGTCCAGATGACCACGACCGACATCATCGCGAAGCGGACCGCCCTGTTCGGCATGACCCGAACCGGCAAGTCCAACACGGTGAAGACCATCGCCGACGCCGTCTTCAGACTGCGCCTGCAGGACGGCCCACGCGTCGCCCAGCTCATCATCGATCCCGAGGGCGAGTACGCCAACGAGAACGCCCAGGACCAGGGGGCCATACGGCGTCTCAACAAGCTACGCGAAGGCGACGTCGTCGTCCACAGCCTCGTCGAACGCGATGACGACCCGCACCGCAGGATCATGAAGATCAACTTCTTCGGCGGCCGTGCGCCAACATCCGGAAGCGGACCCGACGCCTACCACAACGCCTTCGCGAGCCTCCATCAGGGCAAACAGATCCTCAACGACCGGCTCCAGGCAGAGTCCGGCAGCTACGTCCAGGCGTTCGCCTCCACCGACCTCTCGGCCCCCTCCAACATCGCCGATGCTTCGCCCACGACGCGGTACCTCAGGGCAATTTTCCTCTACCGCGCGATCCTCCGCGACGCGGGATTCGCGACCCCGTCGAGCACCATCGAGGCCCCACGCCTGTTCGGCAAGGATATCCGCCAGGCCATGGCTAAGGACAGCTCCATGAGCAGCTACGCGCCCCTTCTCGACGGATCTGCCTCGATGACATGGGACCAGGCACGGAACTTCGTGCGCTCACTCGCCCGGTGGGTCGCCGAGAAATCCGGCGGCTACAGGTCATTCAACGACGACTACCGGAAGAGCAAGGGCCGCGACTGGCACGACGACACGGTATGGAACCTCCTGCGCATCTTCGACAACACGCGTGGCATACAAGCCATCCGGGAGTGCCGCAACTGGCACAACCCGAGCCAGAACCACGACTACATCCAGCGCATTCTCGAGGATCTCGCGGGCCGGCTTGTCATTCTCGACCAGGCTCTCGGCAGCCCGGAGATGAACCAGCAGTCCGCCGAACAGATCATGTGGCGCATCTTCAACGGCCAGCAGCGTGCGTTCGTCAACCCCGCCGTCGACGATGCGGGCAACTTCAAGAAGCCCCCGCCCATCATCGTCTACGTGGAGGAGGCGCACACCCTGCTTCCGAGAGGGGAGGAACGCGACACCACCAAGATATGGCCGAGGATCGCCAAGGAGGGCGCCAAGTTCAACATCGGGCTCGTCTACTCCACGCAGGAGCCGTCTTCCGTCCAGACCAACATACTGACCAACACCGAGAACTGGTTCCTCTCCTACCTCAACAGCGGAGACGAGACCAGACAGCTCGACAAGTACTACGACTTCGCCGACTTCACGGCCAGCGTCCGCAAGACCAACGAGCCTGGATTCATCCGCATGCGCACCTACTCCAGCCCCTACACGATCCCGGTACAGATACATCGCTTCGGGCTCAAGTCGGACGCCGAGCCCAACCCGTAATGCCGTACGAAGGCGAGTTCGCGTCCGGCGAGTCCCTGCCCGACCTCCTGGCCAGCAAGAGCGTCCTCGACTTCCAGGGCGCCATCAGCGTCAAGGACGCCAACGAGAAGCACCCGTTGCCGGACACCATCGACGGGGTCCGTCTGCCGGACCACGTCACCCGCGTGATCGCGATAGACGGTTCGGTCGTCAGCGCCCCCGTACGCAACGGCTATCCGGGCGCCGAAGCCGCGCTTCTGCGCATCGCCGCCGTCGTCCTGGATCTGGACAAGATACGCAATCCCGATCCGGCCCGCATACCCCGCCCGAGCGAAATCCGGGAAATGGAGCGGTGCGACTCCCTCGACGCAGTCCTGCCCGGACGCAACGTCACCGAGAAGGACCACCCCAACGACTCCGCGCGGCGTTTCTTCCGCCGCACCATTCACCGCGCTCTCGACGGCCCGATCGAGGCGGGGCACGAATCACTCCTCGACACCTTCAGCGCCATCACCAAGGACCGTGACGGCGGGGAGATACGCTGTCCGGTCGAGGACTGCTCCGAGCGCTTAACCCCAACCGATCAATGCTCCCCCTGCCACTGCCCGCGCGAGGAGGAGATCTACCCCACCGACGCGCTTCGCCTTCACGAGCGCTTCGACGAGACGGGACCGAATGGGCAAGTCTTCACGCTCGCGCAGCAGGTCACCGAACACCTAGCCCTGGTGAACATCCTCAGGTACTGCGAGAAGGCGGGAAACCCGGCCTTCATCCGCGACACCGCGTTCATCATGGACGGGCCTCTCGCCCTGTTCGGCATGAGTGCCTGGCTGCATGTGTATGTCCGCAAGGAGATCGAGCGCATCCACGCGCGCTATGCGCACGAATCCCATCCAGGCATCCTGCTCATCGGCGTCGAAAAATCCGGACAGTTCCTCGAACACCTGAAGCAGTTAGACTGGTCCGACCAGGACGGCCCGGGCGGCATCCTGCCGAACCGCACCGCTTTGGCGCCCTCCAAGGACTACATCCACGAGTACATCGTCAACAGGCCATTGGACGCAGAAGCCTTCGGAAGCCAGACGTATTACGGGCGCAAGCTCCTCTACAAGAACCGCACCGGGCAGCACTCCGCGATAACCACTCCCATCGTCAATCCCTCGGGAGAGGACAAGAACTGCACGGAACTCTCCGCGTTTCCGCGCCTCGGCGAGGCCCTGAACATACTCGACGACCTGTCCACGTACCTATACGAGGACGGCTTCGCGCCGCTGGTGAGAGCACACGCCCACGCGGCCATCCCCCTCAAGGCAGGTACCGAGATTCTCCACCGGCTCTTCCCCGCCGATGGCTGAGCGCTCCGGAACTGGCCGTTATGCCACCCCCGAGTCGCGATGGGCCGGCATCGGCCCGTACTACGCCATGTTCCCGCCCGAGTTCGCGGACCAGGTCGTCCAGCAGCACAGCGCACCCGGCGACCTCATCCTCGACCCGTTCGCGGGCCGCGGTACGTCTCTCTTCAGCGCATCCGCTGCCGGCCGCCCGGCCGTCGGAATCGAGATCAGTCCCGTCGGCCACGTCTACGCCGCCGCCAAGCTGCGCCCGGCGGCGGAGTACGAGGTCCTCGGTTCCCTGGACTTCGTCGACCAGCGCTCCCACGCGTTCCGTCGCCGCGCCGAGGCCCTACCCAAGTTCTACCACCACTGCTATTCGCCACCCGTCCGCCGGTTCCTGCTCGCCGCACGATCCCTGCTCGATTGGCGCCATAGCAGAGCCGATCGAACGCTTATGGCCATAATTCTCGTCTCCCTCCATGGCAAGCGCGCCTACTCCCTGTCGAACCAGATGCGACAGAGCACCAGCATGTGGCCCAGTTACTGCGTCAAATGGTGGAAGGAGAAGGGCCTGTCTCCCCGCGACCTCGATCCCGTCGAGTTCCTTCGCCGGCGCATCGCGTGGCGGTACGCCAAGGGCACGCCCAGCGCCCGCACCGGCCGGGCCATCCTGGGCGACAGCAGAACGGAACTGCCCCGTCTGCGCTCCCGCATCGCCATGGGCAAGGACAGCCGGCCACGTCTCCTTTTCACTTCGCCGCCATACTGCAACGTCACCAACTACTACACCGACCAATGGCTGCGCATGTGGATGCTCGGGGGGGCCCGCCTGCCGAGCGCGCGCGCCGGCAACCGCTACGGCAACAAGCTGGCCAATCCGGCGGCGTACCGTCGACTGCTGGAGGCCGTCTTCGGTCGCGCCCGTCCCCTCCTCGAACGGGACGCGACCGTCTATGTCCGATCCGACTTCAGGCCAGCGACCTACCGCCCCACCATCGAGGTGCTCGGACGGACGTTCCCGGAAAAGAAACTCACCCAGCTCGAGCGGCCCCTTTCACTCGATCGACGAACGAAGCCCTACAGCAGGGGCGGCGCGCCGCGGCGCGCCAACTGCGAAGTCGATATAGTCCTCGTCCCCGCTTAGTCACCACACCCCATCAGGCTGGTTTGTGACTCCGTTCGCCAGTCACGGCCGGCTCGACAGTCCCTTTCGCGCACGATCTTGCATGAGGAACCCCTCGTAGTCCGCTCCTAAGTACGTGTTCGGATCGATGATCACCTTCTCCAGGCTTGCCAAAGCTCCTATTCGCGGGCGCTTTCGACCTGATATGGCGGCGGATTCGGTGGGGCCAGCGCCGGCATCTCCGGGGCGTTGATGTCGTAGCCGAAGGACACTCGGTCGAGCATGTCGAGGGGATCGCGTAGGTCCACCATGCCTGGGCCGGCGACCGACAGGCCCGGCTGGTAGCCGAGCACGCGCTGCAGGCGCTTCGGCATCTTGGCCACTTCCTCGCGGGGGACGCCGACGTACTGGTTCTCCTGTTGGCGCAGATACGCGAGGTTGAAGTTGATGTCCACGGCCAGGCGGCTTTGGTCGGTGGTGGTGTTGGCGCCGCCGCCGTGCCACATGGCGCCTGTCCAGGCCAGCAGGGAGCCGGCCTGCATCTCCATCTGGACGGGCTCGATGTCCGGCGGCTGGCGCACGGGCTGGTCGTGCCACTTGTGCGAGCCGGGCACCAGCATGGTGGCGCCGTTGGCCTGGGTGAAGTCGTCCACGGCGATGACGGCGTTGAGCACGAACGGCGGATGCGGCCGGGGCACGGGCCACAGGCCGTCGTCCTGGTGCAGGCCCTGGGCCTTGGCGCCGGGCAAGAGATCGAACATGACGACGACGGAAACCTGGATCTGGTAGCCAAGGACGCCTTGCGCCAAGGCCAGCAGGCGTGGGTCGCAAACCAGGTCGTCCACGCAGCGGGTCTTGGCGAGCAGGTTGTGGGCACGCACGGTGTGGCCGTCGCCCATCAGCTCCCGGATGGGATTGACGTCGTGCCTGAGTTCTGCGGCCAGGCGCTCCACACGCTCCGCGTCGAGCCAGTCGGGCACCACGACGAAGCCTTGCTCCTCCACATCGGCGAGCCACGACGTCAGACCCGGCACGGTGAACGTATCGCCGTAGATTTCGACCTCTTCGGCGGAAGCTGGATCGACCTTCATCTGCGTCTCCGTTCGAGGTTAGCCGCGCAGATATGTGCGTGCTGCGGTGTCGTGGAAAAGCGCTGCCTTCTCGGCGGCGGAGAAGCCGGCCGCGATCTTCTTGAACGAGTTCCACAGCACGCGGTAGCTGCAGCTCACCTTGTCCACCGGGAAGTTGCTCTCGAACATGCAGCGCTCGGCGCCGAAGCAGTCGATCATGTGCAGGTGGTAGTCGCGGGTGGCGGCCACGAGTTCGTCCGACGTGGCCGGGCGTTCGCGCTTGTGGAAGCCGAAGCCGTTGATGGCCATGACGAGGCCGCCGAGCTTGGCGACGACGTTCTTGCAGGTGGCGAGTTCCGCCACGTCCTGCTTCCACTGGCCGAAGATCTCCGCCTGCTTGCCTTCGTAGGGGCCGATGCCAAGCGGACCGCCGAAGTGGTCGAAGACGATGGGCTGGTCGGGGAATGCCCGAGCCAAGTCGGTGACCTCGGCGATCTGCGGATGGTAGAGCCAGGCGTCGAACGTCATGCCGCGCTTGCCGAGTTCGGCGAAGCCTTCGCGGAACGTTGGCGTTGCCAGCATGCCGGGCGTCGGCGCGGTGTGGGAGTTGCGGACGTCCTCGCTCGCGTCCCAGCCGGCGGCGTGGCGGATGCCGCAGAAGCGGTTCGTGGCCGCAGCGTGGGCATCGAGCACCTCTCTCGGGAAGACAATCACGGGAAGACAATCACGACACACAAACATTTCGTCCCACACGACAATGCACAATGGCTCACGCGCGACAGAGCGATTTCGCGCATCGCCGTCCCGGATATGACGTAGTTTTCGGCGCACCTTGCGTGGGGGGAGGGAAGCGGTTAGGCGGTTGGCTCCCACCGGCGCGGTTCGCGTCGTCTCCGAACGCGCGAGACCACATGGTACGCATGCGGCCGTCCCGACTCCGAACGCCATGGCCGATCGACACAGGGAGCAAGGTGCCGGGCCAGCGTAGGACGTTGTCCCGGTTCCTTGTGGGACGAAATGTTTGTGTGTCGGGGAGGACATGTCAATTCATAGATGTAGCCTACGGCAGCGTCAGCCGCTTTCTCTGCGCCTCCAGGGGCCAACGCAACATCCGCAGGCTGAACGAGACAGGACACCTGCATCCTTGAGGCATGGGGAACCCCTCGGCACAAGCTTGCGAGCCGTTGGGTGCCTGGGAAGTCGTTGAGGCTGCCGCCTGACAGCGGATTGTCGCCCACAGTAGTTTCCTATACGATTGGCGAAACAAATCGATAGAGGCACGGGCGGGCGGCTATGTGTCAGGAACAAGGTTTCGCCGAACAGCGCTACTTCCACCTGTATGGGCTGAAGTCCGTGGCGCCAGCGGAGTTGAATGGCGCATTGCAGGAGGCGATCAACGAGCTCGAAATCGCCTTGTACGGGCCGAGTCGTACCGAGTTGACCGAAGCGGAGATCGTCATGTTGGAGCGGGCAGGGGTCGATATCGACGATCGGCCCGACGACACGGATCCGATGCTCGACTACGCCGTCGAGTTCGCTGCCATACGGGCGACGAGCCTCACCCCGGCGACGGTTGCCGAGACGCTCGGCGTTACGCCGGTGCGTATTCGGCAGATGATACGCGACGGAAACCTCTACGCGATGCGAATCGAGGGGCGCCTTCACCTTCCGAGCTTTCAGTTGACCGCGCGGACGCTCGTACCCAACATCGGGCGCGTGAATCAGGAAATCACCGATCTCGACCCGGTTTCGGCGCAGCGCTGGCTCACGACTGCTGATCCCGATCTGGAAGGCTACACGCCGCTCAATTGGCTCAAGGCCGGCCGGGATATCGGCGCGGTGCTAAAGGTGGTGCCCGAACGTTAGCCCGGATTATTCATGAATGCCCTACTGCGGCCGACGATCCGCTCGCTGTGGCTGTGCAGGTACTCGTGCGTCCTGCGGACGCATTCGCGTGTCCTGCGGACACGTTCGCTCCGGCCCCCTCGACATAGTGCGCAGCTGATGCCTGCGCGCCCTGCGGGCGCGTCGGTTCCTCCGTTCCGTGCGCCCAGCCACAGCGGCGCTCGTCGCCCTCGCTACGCGCATTCATGAGTAATCCGGGCTAGTCGTTGGTGCACCAGTGGCGAAGGTCCCACTACATCCGAATGCCGATAGGCTCCTTTCGACCGACGCCCAATGGCGCATCGTCGAGCCTGGCGACGAACTATGGCGAGTGTACTTCCGTAGCGGCGAGCACCCGTCTCGCTGGAATCAGTTCCGCACCTTCGGCCCGACCGACGCCCGATTCGATCACCAATTGGAAGGGCAGCCGGAGACTGGGCGTTCCGTCATGTATCTGGCGGCCAGCCCGGTTACCTGTTTGGCCGAGGTCTTCCAGAAGACGCGCACCATCCATCGGACGCACCGGATGCCGGCATTGGTGGGCTTCGCTGTGACCTGCTCGCTCAGGCTCTTGGACCTCACGGGCGCGTTCCCGACGCGGATCGGCGCATCCATGGGATTGATGTCCGGCGCGCGATCGGTGGGGCGCAGTTGGGCCAAGGGGCTGTACGCGGCGTTCCCCGAGGCCCACGGCCTTGCCTACCCTTCGTCCATGCACGGCAACGCCGTGGCAGTCGTGCTGAATGACCGGGCCAACTCGGCGGGGGCCCTGCCGCGCTCGCCCGGATTCCACAAGGCGCTGGCTGACGCGAGCATGATGACGCTGTTGAAGAATGCTTCTCGGGAGCTTGGCTATCTGCTTCGTTAGATTGTTTCCCTAGGGAAGGCGGGACGCCAGAGGGAAGCAGGACGCCTTCCCGCCAAAGGCCCTATTCGCGGGCGCTTGCGGCCCGATACGGCGGCGGGCTTGGTGGGGCCAGCGCCGGCATGTCCGGGGCGTTGATGTCGTAGCCGAAGGACACTCGGTCGAGCATGTCGAGGGGGTCGCGTAGGTCCACCATGTCTGGGCCGGCCACCGACAGGCCCGGTTGGTAGCCGAGTACGCGCTGGCTCGCCAAGACGACCGCGACACACCAAGCCAAGACGACCGCGACACACCAACATTTCGTCCCACACGACAAATGCGCAAAGGCTCACGCGCGACAGGACGATTTCGGACATCGCGGTCCCGGACATGACGTGGTTTCAGCGCACCTCGCGTGGGGGGGGGGGGACGCGGCTTGGGTGGTCGGCTCCCTGCGGCGCCGACACTGCACAGCCTTTCGCGTTGTCTCCGAACGCCATGGCCGATCGATACCGGGCACCGGCGCCGGGCCAGTGTTGGACGTTACCGCTAGTTCCTTGCGGGACGAAGGGGAGGATACCGGCTTTGCCCCAGTTCCTTGTGGGACGAAATGTTTGTGCACCGGGGGACACCGCTCGCCGGTGGATTTCGGGCGGACCGGCAGCGCAAGGCGCGAGACGACGGTCGCGCGCATCTGGAACATTCCTCCCGTGGATGTTGGAGACAGTCGGAAGCCGGGCAAGCCGGGCATTGGCATGCGCAAGATGTCTGGCCGTGTGCTAGTGTGCGTCCCGCACTTGGAGACCAGCGCTTGTACTCGTCCATACGGATTGGCGGATATCGTGGCCTTGACTCATTCGAGCTGACGGAACTCGGTCGCATCAACCTCCTCGTGGGGGGCAACAATAGCGGCAAGACCTCCATTCTGGAGTGCATCGAGTTGCTTAGGTCGGCCGGCAACCCCGCGGTCCTGCAGTCCATCATCAGGCGGCGAGGGGAGTGGGGCTACGATGGCGGCGAGGCACGCCGGCCCGTCTTGGCGGTCAGACACCTGTTCGCCGGCCATGACTTCGGACGGAAGATTACAATCGAGTCAGATGGCAAGGCCGCCCGCGATGTTTGGGCAAGCCGGATGACCATTGCCATGGAGGACGCCGATGCCGAGGGGCAAGCCGATCTGGGGCTTCTCGAGGAGGAAACACCGTTCCAACTACGACTGCGTTGCTCGAACCCCATTGCGGACTTCAAGATTCGGATGAGCCCCGAAGGCTTTGTGGATCCCCGAAGACTGCGGCCCCAGCGGTTCGACGATGAAGTGGTTTCGTTCGTATCAGCCGTCGGGATGAGCGTCCCGGAGGTCGTGAGGACGTTTGATCGCGTGGTCCTTACGGACAAGGAACAGCCTGTCACCGAAGCCCTCCGCGCCATTGAGCCCCGCATTGAGCGGCTTGCCTCGGTGTCGCACGAACAGGGCATGGGCGGGGCACCCTACCGGAATGCTCGCGGGGGAATGTTCCTCAAGCTACGGGACGTGCCGGAGCGCGTACCGATCGGCTCGGCCGGTGAAGGCATGTGGAGAGTACTCGGGCTCGCGCTGGCCCTCGCGAACGCCCAGGGCGGAGTGCTGCTGGTGGACGAAATTGACACAGGGCTCCATTACTCGGTTTTGGACGGTATGTGGCGCATGGTCGGCGAGCGCGCCGAGGCGCTGTCCGTGCAGGTATTCGCTACGACACATAGCTCGGACTGCTACCGGAGTCTGGCGGTGGTCGCCGCACCCGATTCCCAGTTTTCGGGAGACGTCACGATCCAGCGGGTCGATCCTCGCCGTCGAAAAGCGGCTCGGTTCGGAAGCGCGGAGGTCGTCGCGGCGGCAGAGCGAGGTTTGGAGGTCCGGTAGTCCCACGTGGCGATTCGACCGAGGAAGCTCTTAGTGGAAGGGGGGACGGACAAGCGTGTCATTCCGTACCTCATTGAAGCGCATGACGTCGCGTGGGAGTCCGACGGACAGCCGGTCGTACATATCGATGATAAGGGAGGCTTGGAGCAGCTCCTCAAGCAGGGTTTGCTCGAAGCTGAACTCAGGGCCTCCGGCCTTGAGGCGCTGGGTGTCATCGTGGATGCAGATGGCGATGCGGGGGCTCGTTGGAGCGAAGTCAGGTCAAGGTGCGCCAGCGAGTTCCCGGACCTCCCGGAGCGGATTCCGGAAGGCGGGTAGGTCGAAGTCCACACCGACGGTCAGCGTTTTGGCGTCTGGATCATGCCCGACAACAGGTTCTCCGGGATGCTCGAGGACTTCTTGGCTGGCTTGATCCCGGAGGATGTCCGACCGCTGTACCGGCTGGCGCAGGAGTCGGTCTCAAGGGCGATCGAGTGCGACGCCCCATTCCGACCCGTCCACCAGGCCAAGGCGGAGATTCACACTTGGCTTGCTTGGCAGGACGAGCCGGGGAAGCAACTACACCAAGCGGTAGATCATCGAGTCCTGGACCCGGAGAAACCAGAGTGTCGGCCCTTTGTCGCTTGGTTTCGTAGCCTGTTCGAGGTGTGACCGATCCGTTCGGGCGAGTATGCGGGCGGGTCGAGGGGCCTCGTAAATGTCAGCCGGGGGCGTGTGGCGCCGATAGCTCGAGCACCCGGCGGAATGTAAGTGGGTCACCGCTTAAGGCGTTTTTTCCGCGGGTCTCGGGACGAGGCCCCCTTCCCGACGCACGAACATTCGGTCTCACGCAAGACAGGCGATTTCCCACATCGCCGTTCGGGAGGGTGGCGCGGTTCAGCATGGGGTTGGAGGCTGAACGTTCGGCGGCCGCTGGGACTCGCGACCCCATCTCCGTGCAGCCGTGGAGCGTTGGGTCAAGGTGAGATATTGTGGGACGAAATGTTTGTGTGTCGGGGACGACACCGTGCAGAAGGCAACGGTAGCGGAAAGGGTCGATGGGCTCAGCGACCACGATAGCGACGGGAGCGTTTTGTGAGTCGGAAATCCCAGGTTCGTGAGTGGCAACGAAGTTTGTGCGTCATTGGTGAGCGTCAAAAAAATACGTCGCGTCCCTCCGCGACATTGAGCAACGCAGGAAAGACGAGAACAACGGCCCGCCGACCACTCGACGGTGCGATCACGCGGAGAATGTCACCATCGCCCCGGTTCGTCACCCGCACCATCGCGGAAGTGCGAGGAGCTGAAGATCGGCCGCTCAAATGGCCAGTCGAGCGCACGAATCGCATACTGCGAGCGCGTCATCTCTGCCACTTGCGTCTTCATGTTCTCGCCGGGCTGCACCATCGACAACGCCTGGTTCGTGCCCATCGATTCAGATCGGCTTCCCGATGCCATCAGCGTGTGGGAGCGGTTACATCCATGCAAATACTGCCGATCGGCTGGTCCAGCCTCAGCGTGTCAATTCCCGAGACCGGCCGAGGCGCGCTTCAGCAGATCCTGAACAACTACCGTCGCGAAGGCGCTGGCTTCCGCGAAGGCGAACGCCACCAACGAGACGAGCAGCCCGTACAGGGGGAGGACAACAGGCCACCCCCAGGTCAACCAGCCAATGGCCTTAAGTTGACCGCATTCGATCGCGTGGATTAGCTCGACAAGATTCTTGAACACGCGTCCCTCCTGCGGCTTCACCAGCGACCAAACGCCAGTCAAGAAGTCGCACTCACCTGACGCGACGTTGAGATAGAGCAACACCGGAATGAACGCCACGGCACCGAGAGCGGCGCCGAAGGTCAGCCCATACATTGTTGCGAACGGTTCGTTGAAATGTCGCTCGAACCGGCCGGGCGCCTTGAGCGCAATGGCACTGGATGCCGCGCACAATCCGACCATCGCCAGGAGCACCTGCCAGCTCGCAACCGCTCCTTCGAAGGCAAGGACTGGCAGCGTCAAGACGGCAAACAGCGTCGACAAGGTGGTCGCCCTTGTCCCGACCGCCTTGGCCAGCGAAATCGGCGAGTCAGCACGGAGTTCCAGAGTCGCCCTTGCGCCGATTGTGGCCAGTAGCACTTTCCGCATTCCGAGAATCAGGACTACGGCAAGCGGCAAGAGAAACAGCGCCGCCCAATCGGTAGATTTGAACGTCGATCGCCACAGGAGGAGCGGTACAGACACGGCCAGCGTCGAAGCCACGATGACCATGGCTTCAACGGGCGCCAACCGGCTGTTCGAGGCCAAGCTAATGAGCCTTCCCGCCCTTTGTCCGCCTTGACTGTCGCATAGCGCCCCTGTGCTCGGCACTCTAGCCGCGGGCGCTTTCGACCCGATACGGCGGTGGGTTCGGTGGCGCCAGCGCCGGCATCTCCGGGGCGTTGATGTCGTAGCCGAAGGACACTCGGTCGAGCATGTCGAGGGGGTCGCGTAGGTCCACCATGCCTGGGCCGGCCACCGACAGGCCCGGCTGGTAGCCGAGCACGCGCTGCAGGCGCTTCGGCATCTTGGCCACTTCCTCGCGGGGGACGCCGACGTACTGGTTTCTCCTGTTGGCGCAGATACGCGAGGTTGAAGTTGATGTCCACGGCCAGGCGGCTTTGGTCGGTGGTGGTGTTGGCGCCGCCGCCGTGCCACATGGCGCCTGTCCAGGCCAGCAGGGAGCCGGCCTGCATCTCCATCTGGACGGGCTCGATGTCCGGCGGCTGGCGCACGGGCTGGTCGTGCCACTTGTGCGAGCCGGGCACCAGCATGGTGGCGCCGTTGGCCTGGGTGAAGTCGTCCACGGCGATGACGGCGTTGAGCACGAACGGCGGATGCGGCCGGGGCACGGGCCACAGGCCGTCGTCCTGGTGCAGGCCCTGGGCCTTGGCGCCGGGCAAGAGATCGAACATGACGACGACGGAAACCTGGATCTGGTAGCCAAGGACGCCTTGCGCCAAGGCCAGCAGGCGTGGGTCGCAAACCAGGTCGTCCACGCAGCGGGTCTTGGCGAGCAGGTTGTGGGCACGCACGGTGTGGCCGTCGCCCATCAGCTCCCGGATGGGATTGACGTCGTGCCTGAGTTCTGCGGCCAGGCGCTCCACACGCTCCGCGTCGAGCCAGTCGGGCACCACGACGAAGCCTTGCTCCTCCACATCGGCGAGCCACGACGTCAGACCCGGCACGGTGAACGTATCGCCGTAGATTTCGACCTCTTCGGCGGAAGCTGGATCGACCTTCATCTGCGTCTCCGTTCGAGGTTAGCCGCGCAGGTATGTGCGTGCTGCGGTGTCGTGGAAAAGCGCTGCCTTCTCGGCGGCGGAGAAGCCGGCCGCGATCTTCTTGAACGAGTTCCACAGCACGCGGTAGCTGCAGCTCACCTTGTCCACCGGGAAGTTGCTCTCGAACATGCAGCGCTCGGCGCCGAAGCAGTCGATCATGTGCAGGTGGTAGTCGCGGGTGGCGGCCACCAGTTCGTCCGAGGTGGCCGGGCGCTCGCGCTTGTGGAAGCCGAAGCCGTTGATGGCCATCACGAGGCCGCCGAGCTTGGCGACGACGTTCTTGCAGGTTGCGAGTTCCGCCACGTCCTGCTTCCACTGGCCGAAGATCTCCGCCTGCTTGCCTTCGTAGGGGCCGATGCCAAGCGGACCGCCGAAGTGGTCGAAGACGATGGGCTGGTCGGGGAATGCCCGAGCCAAGTCGGTGACCTCGGCGATCTGCGGATGGTAGAGCCAGGCGTCGAACGTCATGCCGCGCTTGCCGAGTTCGGCGAAGCCTTCGCGGAACGTTGGCGTTGCCAGCATGCCGGGCGTCGGCGCGGTGTGGGAGTTGCGGACGTCCTCGCTCGCGTCCCACCCGGCGGCGTGGCGGATGCCGCAGAAGCGGTTCGTGGCCGCAGCGTGGGCATCGAGCACCTCTCTCGCCGCAGCGCCGAGGTTCAAGTCCGCAAATCCAACGATGCTGGCGCAGGCGCGCGAGTCGCCAAAGCCGCCGGAGGCGCTCATCGCCGCGATGCCGTTGACGAACTCGGTTTCGCCGACGGGTTTCATGGCCTCCGGGCCAGCGGCGCGGTACATGGAGGCGCATTCCATGAATACCGTCGAAACCACGTTGTGGCCGCTGCCGATGTCGGCAAGCAGCTCGTCGAGCAGATAGCGGCTGCCCGGACGATCCCAAAGGTGGTGGTGCGGATCGCAGATCGGCAACTCCGGCTCGATCGCCTCCTCGACCACCTGCGCGAGCCATTCGTCCCGTTCCATAGCCACGAACCCCGGCGTCTTGCTGCTCATCCGATTACTATACAAGCGACAGCCCACCTCAGTGCCAAGGAGCCCCATCCCATGCCATCCGTCACCGCAGCCGACGGCCCGGTCGCCGTCACCGGCGCGTCCGGCTACATCGGCGCCCACGCCGTCATCGCCTTGCTGAAGCGGGGCTACGACGTGCGCGCTTGCCTCACCGACACGTCGAACGCCGACAAGACGGAGTTCCTGCTGGCGTTGAACGACGAGCATCCCGGCAACGTCTCGCTGCATCAGGCCAATCTGCTGGACGAGGGCGCCTACGACGCGCCGTTCCGGGATTGCAGCGCGGTGCTGCACGTGGGCACGCCCATGGGCTATGGCGGGGTCAACAACCCGCAGCAGGTGTATGACGGGGCCATCGGCGGCGTTCACAACATCATCGGTTCCGTGAAGCGGGCGGGCACGGTGAAGCGCCTCATCTACACCAGTTCCTTTGCTGCCATCAGCCACCCCTCGCCGCCTGGGCATCGCTACACGGAGGACGACTGGGCCAGCGACAATCGCGACAACGACGCCAACTGGAACACCGACAATCTGGTCGAGAAGGGCGGAGTCGGCTATTCGATGGCCAAGGTGGAGTGCGAGCGGCTGGTGACCCGGCTGGCGGCTGAGGACGGCCGCTTCGACGCCATCTCCGTCTGCCCGTGCGTGGTGCTTGGGCCGCTCCTGAGCCCGGTTCACGAACTGCGCGGCTCGTGGCAGTTCTTCCTCGGGCGGATGCTGGCCGGCAAGCCCTGTCAGCGCGGCTGGCAGGCGCTGTGGAACATCGTCGATGTGCGCGACGTGGGCGAGTCGGAGGCGCTGATGATCGAGAGCGACGTCTGCGGCAACGGTTCGCGCTACATGCTCTGCGCCACCGACGACTCCGGCGAGATCACCGCCATGCAGCTGCACGACCACTTGCAGGCGCTGTTCCCGCACATCGACGTGGGCGGCGTGCCGCCGGAGTACGAGGCGATGGTGGAGAAGCACGGCGCTCCCTACGACGCGCCAAGGGCGCATTGCGACAAGGCGCGGGCGGAACTGGGGCTGGAAACCCACGCCATTGAGGACACGTTGCGAACGACCGGCGAGACGATGATCGAGCTTGGTCTCGTGGAACCGAAGCTGAAGGCGGCTTGATGCGTCCAACCGGGAGCGGGACAACCGGGAGCGGGAAAGGTGCGCAGCATGCAGGAGGGCTTCGTCGTCAAGCTGGCCCGCAGTGAAACCACGGTTTCCGTGCCGGTCGGCGGCTCCATCCTTTATGCCTGCTCATGGCCGGGGATGGAGGTTCCCTATGCCTGCGGCGTCGGCATCTGCGGCGCCTGCGAGCAGAGTGCGCTGGCGGGCACGCCGGACCATCGCGACTTCGTGCCGAGCGAGGAGGAACGGGCCGCCGGGCGGGTGCTGATCTGTTGTGCTGGCTCGCATACGCCGGAGTTGGAGCTTGATCCTTGAGGGTGGGTGTGGTGGGCGTTGGCGGTATGCCGCCCCCTCCGAAGAGGTGGGGCCTCCGCTAGCGCCACAAGACATTACTGCCTCAGGGAAGAGCGACAGGACCGGGCTGCCGACGCGTACAACTCTCGCGACCTCGCACGGAAAGCGCCGTACAATCCGCCGCCAATCTCTCCACTCCCGACCATCAGGCCATCGCATGATTCGCATCGGAACGCTCGGCGCTGCCGCCATCTCTCCAAACGCGCTCACCAAGCCCGCCGCCAACAACGACGAGGTGGAGGTCACCGTGGTTGCGGCGCGGGATCGCTCGCGGGCCGAGGAGTTCGCCAAGGCGTGGGGCATCGGCGAGGTGGTGGACAGCTATGACGAGGTGGTGACTCATTCCGATGTGGATGCCATCTACAACCCACTGCCCATCAGCCACCACCGCGAATACACCATCAAGGCGCTCCGGGCCGGGAAGCATGTGCTGTGCGAAAAGTCGTTCGCCTGCAACGAGGCCGAGGCGCGGGAGATGGCGGATGTGGCCCAGGAAACGGGACTCGTCCTCACCGAGGCATTCCACTATCGCTACCATCCGGTGTTCCGACGCGCCTTGGAGCTCTATCACGACGGCGCCATCGGCGACCTCCTCACGCTCGAAGCCGCCTTCAACATCGGCTCGCCCCGCGCAGGCGACATCCGCATGATCTATGCCACCGGCGGCGGCGCGACGATGGACATGGGCTGCTATCCACTCTCGTGGGTGCGGCATTTCACCGGCGAGGAGCCGGAGGTGGTATCCGCCAAGGCGGAGGAAGGGCCGCCGGACGTGGACATCCTGCTGCAACCGGAACTCCTCTTCCCCAGCGGCGCGCGTGGGCGCACCTCCGGCATCATGAAGGCGGGGCAACCGTTCGAGGCGTTTCTGAACGTCACCGGCACCCGCGGCAAGCTGAACGTGCGCAATCCCCTGGTGCCGCACATGGGGCACAGCATCGAGCTCGTCACCGATGCCGGCGCCAGGAACGAGGAGCTGACGCTGCGCCCCACCTACGAATTTCAGCTCGACGCCTTCGTGGACGCGGTCAAGAACGGCACCAAGCTCGAAACCGACGCCGAGGATGCCGTTCGGCAAATGCGCCTGATCGACAACTGCTATCGCGCCGCCGGCATGAAGCTGCGCGGGATGCGGGCGGGCTGAGTTGGAACTTTCTGGGGAGAGGGCATCCTGCCCTCCAGACGCGCCATGCGGGCGCCGTGCAGGGCCGGGCGCCCTCCCTCCAATAGAGGCGTTTCGGCAACCATGATCGCGGGGCTCGATCACGTCGCGGTGCCCATCGCCAACGTCGAGGGCATGCTGGCGTTCTACGAAGCCCTTGGCTTTGGCGTGCGCCGGGGCGGACGGCTGCACTCCATCCACTTTGGCGACAACCGCATGAACTTCCATGCGCCCGAGCTTTGGAGCGACGAGCGCTTCACGCTACGCGGCCCCGCGGCCCAGCCCGGCTGCGGCGACTTCTGCTTCGTCTGGCAGGGATCGGTGGAGAGCATCGTCGCGCGCATGCGGGCGCTTGGGGTCGAGATCATCGAAGGGCCCGTGGCGCGGGAAGGCGGTCGCGACGGCGGCGCGGCGGTCGGCACGAGCGTCTATGTGCGCGACCCGGACGGCAACCTGCTCGAGTTCATGGCATATCCATGAGCAACGGGAACCCTGCTCATGCGCCAGGCAACGCCGACTTCGTGATCTCGGCGGACCACGTTCTTCCCATCGCGCCGACCCACATCGTGCTCCGCGACGCCGCACTGGCCGTGGCCGGCGACACCATCGTTGACATCGGCGAGCGGGAGGCGGTCCTCGCCCGACACCCGAACGCGAGTTCCGACCACCTTCCCCACCACGTTCTTCTTCCGGGCCTTGTCAACGCTCATGGCCACCTCGCCATGACGCTGCTGCGCGGCATGGGCGAAGGCCAATCCCTCGAGGCTTGGCTGCAGCAGACCATTTGGCCCCTGGAAGGTCGTTGGGTGGATGAGGACTTCGTTGCCGACGGCACGCTGCTGGCGATGGCGGAGATGCTGGCAAGCGGCACCACGACGGCCAGCGACATGTACTTCTTCCCGGAGACGGTGGCGGAACTCGCGCAGGTCGGCTGTCGAATGCAGATCGCCTTCCCCATCATCAACCACCCCAACGCCTGGTCGCAGGGACTGGACGAGTGCTTCGAGCGCGGGCTCAAGCTCCGCGACGAGCGCCGCGCCGATGCCTTGGTGGAGGTGTGTTTCGGTCCCCACGCGACGATCTCGGCCGGCGAAGCGGCGCTCAGGAGAGTCGCGACGCTCGCCGACGAACTCGACGCGAAGGTGCAGATTCACCTGCACGAAACCGAGGCCGAGGTGACCGAAGGTCGCCGCAGCCTGGGCCAAAACCCCATCCGCCTGCTCGAAGACGTGGGGCTGCTAACGGAGAACCTGCAAGCCGTACACATGACGACGGTGTCCGATGTGGAGATCGCCATGATCGCCGAATGCGGCGGCAGCGTGATTCACTGCCCCATCTCCAACACCAAGCTGGCGAGCGGCATCTGCCCGGTGCCGTCGTTCTTGGAAGCCGGGGTCACGGTCGCGCTTGGCACCGATGGCGCAGCCTCCAACAACGGCTTGGACCTGTTTCAGGAAGCGCGCATGGCCACCTTGCTGGCAAAGCTCGGCACCGGCGACCCGGCGGCGTTGCCAGCCGCCGATGCGCTGGAAATGGCCACGATGGGCGGCGCCCACGCCCTCGGCATGGCCGATCGCATAGGCTCCCTCGAAGTCGGCAAGCAAGCCGACTTCATCGCCGTGGACGTGGACCACCCCGCCATGCAACCCCTCCACGACGTGCCCGCCCAACTCATCCACACCGCCGCCGGCAACCGCATCAGCCACACCTACATCGCCGGCCAGTGCCGCTACGAGAATGGCCACTATCCCTCCATCGACATCGACCGCGTGCAACATCACGCCACCGCCTGGCGAACACGGATGAGCTGGGAGCCTGCGCCGTAGAAGCCGTCGAGTCGGGGTACGGTGGCGTACTTCCCTTCGCAGTTTTCGCGCCAGCGAAAACTGCCTTAAGCGCCGCGAAGCGGCGCTAGGAGTCTGCGCCGTAGGATGATCTCGCGCCGAAAATGTGGTGTGATCCCCCATTGCTCGCCCCGAAACGTTCCTGACGAGGGACAGGACCTCCCAGAAGATGGATTTTTCTCGCCGTATTAGGGTGCATGTCCCCGGAAAAGTTTCTACGGCGCAGACTCCTAGCAGGCCCTCGCAACCGAAGCGTTAGCACCCTCCAGGAACCAAGCGATGACCGACATCCATTACCTTTCCCTCTCTGACATCACCCGCCGCGCCAAGAGCGGCGAGTTGCGGGCGGTGCAGGTTGTGGAGCACATGCTTGCCCGCGTCGAGAAGTTGGAGCCCAGGATCCGCGCCTACCAGATGGTGCTCGGGGAGACCGCTCTTGACCGCGCGGAGGAGCTAGACCGGCGCCGCCGCAAAGGCGAACCGCTGGGGCCGCTGCACGGCGCACCCATTGCCTTGAAGGATCTGCTCTTCACCAAGGGCCTCCCCACCGCCAGCGGCACCAGGGTGATGGTCGATTGGTGCCCGGACTACGACGCCACCGTGGTCGAACGCCTACAGGCCGCCGGGGCGGTGGTGCTCGGCAAGGTGAAGCTCACCGAAGGTGCCTATGGCGAACACCATCCCGACGTCGAGCCGCCGCGCAACCCGTGGAGCGCCGAACACTGGACCGGCGTCTCCTCCTCCGGTTCTGGCGCGGCGGTGGCAGCAGGGCTCGCGCACGGCGCAATCGGTACCGACACCGGCGGCAGCATCCGCTTCCCCTCCGCCGCCTGCGGCCTCGTCGGCATCAAGCCCACCTACGGTCGCGTCAGCCGCTACGGCGTCTTTCCGCTGGCGGAATCGCTCGACCACATCGGCCCCATGACCCGCTCGGTGGAAGACGCTGCCCGCATGTTGCAGGCGATGGCCGGACACGACGCCAACGACCCCACCTCCCTCGGCGCACCGGTGCCGCCGTATCCGACCCTGCGTCGGCAAGACCTCGCCGGCGCCGTCATCGGCGTGGATTGGAGCTATGTCTCCGAAGGGGTCGATGAGTCGGTGGTGGCGGTGATTCAAGCGGCGCTGGCGCTGGTCGAGGAGCTTGGCGGCACGGTGCAGGAAGTGACTATCCCGCCGCTCAACGACCTGGCGCGAAACTGGGCCATCACCTGCGGCGTCGAATGCGCCCGCGCCCACGCCGAGTGGTATCCGAGCCAAGCCGGCGACTACGGCCCTGCGCTCAAGGGTCTCATCGAATCCGGCCGCCGCGCATCGCCGGGCGACTACGAAACCATGCAACGCCAGCGCGCCGCCTTCCGCGAGGGCTTGGACGCAACCCTCGCCAAACTCGATGCCCTGATCGCCCCCTGCATGACCGCGCCAACGCCGCTATTGAACGGAGATGGCCGCGTTCCACGCCCCGCGGCCGCCGAAAGCGAAAGCCGTGCCGAGTTCATCACATTCACCGCCCCCTTCGACTATTCCGGCCATCCCTCCCTCACCATGCCCTTGCGACTTTCCCCCAGCGGCCTGCCGGAATCGTTCCAGCTCATCGGCCCGCACCTGGCCGAAGACCGCTTGATCGGACTCGCAACGGCGCTCGAAGCCGCCGCCGGATTCGTCTGCGAACCACTGGGGAATCCATGATCGGACGGAGGGCATCCTGCCCTCCCTGCGCGCCGTAGGCGCGTCCCTGGAGCGTTAGCCCAAGTTTACCAACGAAAAGAATAAACTGTTGTATCTCAACAATTTAGGTTGACCGAATCGCGCGCATGGCACTACATTCGTGCCCGACGTGATGGTTTCCCCTCAGACGACCGCCTGGTGTGTCCCCCCGGCTGAGGAGGGGATCCCCAAGGCATCGAGGATGGCCTTCTGCTGCGGTTCCGGGCGCGTCGCCTTGCGCACATGCAGCGTGCGTCCGTCGGCGCGCTTGAACGTCGCGGTCACCCGCTGACGGCCGCCGAGAATCCGTTTGAGCGTCGTCCAGTTCGCCGTGCGCATCGGCCCGTCGCCGCGCTCGGCCAGACGGGTGCGAATCACCTGGACCCGTTGGTAGGCGATCACCGTGATGAACAGATGGCCCTCGGCACGGCGCGGCTTGCGGTGATGGATGGGGCGCAGGCCCAGTTCGGATTTCAGGGAACGGAACGCCGCCTCGACATCCGTGAGCAGGGTGAAGGTGCGCCACAGGCGCTCCTCGCTGAAGTCGGTCTCGTTGCTGCGCAGGCAATAGACGCCCGGATGGGTGAGCATCGTCCCGGCCACCGGCGTGCGGAGGAAGGTCACCGCCACGGCCCGTTTGCCGCTCTCGTCGGTTGCCACCGCGATGTCGTAGTGTTGGCCGACACCGCGGCTCTTCTCCACCAGCCGGCCGATGCGTTGCCAGATCTTTTCCGGCTTCTTCTGCGTGCGCGGCCGCGACAGCCCCTCGTTGATCGCATCGAGATCCCGCTCCAGGCGTTGCGCAAACCGCTCGGCCATGCCGCGCTCCTTCTCGGCACGCTGCTCGGAGCAGCAGTACAGGCGCACCTCGCCCGCCTCGGCGTCGTCCACCTTCTCCAGATGCACCACCCCGCCGCTGCGGGTGCGGTGGGCGAGTGCCGCCTCGGGCTCGAAGCGGCGCTTGCGCTCGCGCGAGACCACGATGTAGCGGTACCCGTTCGCCTTCAGCCAGTCGACCTGTCGCTCGGTGGCGATGCCCCGGTCGAGCACCACCCGCGACCCCGGCGGTGCCCCGAGCGCGTCCAGCATGCCGGAAAGCGTCCGGTCTTCCTTGACGTTGCCCGCGAACACCCGCGAACGCCGCACGAAACCACCCCCGTCCAGCACCAGCCCCAGGGTGAGCAGCTTGCAGTCGCTGCGCTTCTCCTTCGAATGCCCCCGCCGCGCCTCGGGCTGATCCGCCACATCGCCCTCGTAATAGGTGTTGGTCAGATCGTAGAGCGTCACCGTCGGCGCCAGGTCGAACAGGTCCATGGCGCTCTCGAACAGATGCGCCTCGATCGCTTCGCGGTGGGCAACCAAGGCATCCGAGGCCCGGTACAACTGCATCGCCCCCATGGTCTCGAAGTCCACACCCAGCAACTCCCCCAAGGCACTGCGCTCGCGCAGCCAGGCGTGCGTGGCCCGCTCCGAGGCCGGGTACGCAAGCCGCGCCACGATCGAGGCCACCGCGGCCGTGCACGGCGACGCGTTGATGCCCAGGGTCGACAGCAACTCCATCAGGCCCAACCGCTCGACCGCCCACAGTCCCGCCTGCTCGACGCCCACGCTGCGCGGGCGCGTCAACTCGAGCGACGCCACGTCCACACGGACCGGATCACGCACCGCTTCGGCGTCCCCCGCCCGGCCGCGGGCCAGCAGTTGCGCCCCGATCCGTTGCGCTTCTTCCTCGACGGCAGCCGGCGCATCGTCGGTGAGCGGCGCCTGGCCGTTCAAGATCTCGTCGATGCGCCGGCACAGTTCCGGCCACTCCTCCACAGGCAGGTCGAAATCGCTGCCGAGGTTCAACAACGTGCGCTGGCGGACCTTGGCGCCGTCGCGCCGACTGTGCACGAGGCGGTGGGAGTGGTAGTCCTGGCCGCCGGTGCGGCGGGTGAGGGTACGGCGGATGAACATGGCGGGTGACGGTAGCGGCGCCGGCCACCCATGTCAACCGACACCACCCCATTATGGCACTACATCGGTCGATCCACCCCACCAGGAACCGGAAAACAACGAGTTGCCGACCCCAAAACCGTCAATCACCGCAAGATCGGGCGAAAATCACGGGGTTGTTGGTAAAGATGGGTTAGGCACAACGTAGCCATGGCCGCCTCGACCATCCTCGCCACCGAATCGAAGGAGCACGAATGAAAGTCCAGAACAGCCTGGCGCCAAACCCGGAGCAGATGGCCGGATTCGCCGAGCCCGGCGCGAACGGCCCCATCTACATGCTGAACCTGCTGAAGTTCCGCCCCAAGGCCGAATACGCCGACGGCCGGCCCTCCGACCTGACCGGCCGCCAAGCCTATGGCCTCTACGCCCAGGGCGTGGGCCGGCTGATCGCAGAGCTGGGCGGCTCCCTGGTGTTCAGCGGTCAGATCGATCGCCTGGTCATCGGCGAGGTGGAGGACCTCTGGGATGTGGCGGCGATCGTGATGTATCCGAGCCGTGCCGCCATGCTCAAGATGATGCAGTCCGACGAAATGCGCCGCATCGGCGAGCACCGCCATGCGGGCCTCGCGGGTCAGCTCAACATCGAATGCCGAGACGGTGCCGGCCTTGGCCTGTCCGCCTCGAATGACTGATGCAGAGGCGGCGTCGAAGCAATCCGCGATGCCGGCGCGGGCGCTGAAGTCGAGGTCGCAGGCTTCGAGCGGGGCCTCGCGGACGGCTTCGTCCAAGGCAGGACGGCCTTCTCCTGAGGGGGGGCATCTTGCCCTCCGTGCGCGAGTGGCCGGAAACCCGCCCCTCGATCCCGGCGTCCGCCGCGCGTTTCTTGACGATGTCCCTCATGCTGCGGGCCGACAGCCGCGTTCCGCCACGCGCTGCGCCTTGTTGACCGGACGAAACAGCGGCCCTTCGTGGATGTCGGCCGTCTCGAGCCAGTTCCTTGCCAGCCTTGCCGTCTTCGGCCCGACGTAGAGCACGACGCCCCCGCCTCCCTGGTCCGTCTTGCTGCGCCGGACCGTCACCGACCCGCCGCTGTCCGAAAACGCGATGTCCGCAACGTCCAGCGCCTCGGCCTCGGACACCCGCAGCAGGCAGTCGGACATGACCCGGATCAGCAGCGCGTCCCTGAGGTCGCCCTTGCGGCCGCCACCCCCGGCCAGCTTCGCCATGCGGTTCGCCTGCCTCCACGAGATGCCGGTGACCTGCCCGACGCCGCGACCGGCGCCATCGCGCCGGAACGCAGACAATGCCCCTCGCGTGCGCGCCCGGCCGGCGACGCCTCGCCCGCGCACCTCGCCCGCTCCGCCGCGACCGCCGTTTCCGCCGAGGCCGCCACAAGGCCCCGGTCGAACAGCGCGCCGAGGCAGCCGGCCAGCGACTCGTCCGTGACGGGCCTGCCGTCGAGCCAGCCGTCGAGGCCGAGAAGGGCCCGGTCATAGGTGTACCGCGTCCCCGGCGCGAGGCGCAGCTCCGCCAGCGGCGTCGGTCCTGCCGCCCTCTTCCTGTCGTCCGGGATGGTGTTGGCGTGGGCGCGGTCCGCGCGGGTGCTCTCCGGCATGTCTTCCTGGTCTCCGTCCTGTTGGTGGTGAATCGGCCGAGACGGGCGTGGCCCCAATGCCGGCAACCCGCCGGCCGAGTTCAAGTCTCCTCACCCCAAACGCCCCACACGCCAGCCCCACGCCTCCTGCACCGGATTCCCGCCCGGCACCTGCACAGGCCCGGTTCGGTTCCGCAACAGCGGATTCGCGGAACCAACGGAGACGGTGGCCACGAGTTTTGCGAGGCGAGCCGATGAATCGGCTTGCAGCGGCCCCGGCGTCAGCCGGGACTCTCGAACAAACGGGCGGCCGAAGCCGCCCTTGGAGGGGAAACCCACATGCGATACCTTCGATCTGCCGCGTTCGCACTTGCGATGGCATTCCTGATCATCCCTGCCGCACCCTTGGGCGGCATCGTTCCGACCGTAGGTGGCCAAGCGGCTGCTTACACCGAGTGCGAAATGAACCAAGGTCGCTCCTTGGGCGTCTTCGTCCTTAGTTCTATCGGAACCCTATCTATCGGCGCGGCTGCAGCTATCGTTCCCGGCCTCGGGTGGGCAGCCTTCGGCGCATCTGTTGCATATGTCGTGATTGGGGCTTATGCTGCATACGAGACAGTGGAGTCATGCTAGGAGTGACGACATGGGGATAGGAAAAACCTTGGACCGCGTCTTCGCCGATCCCCCCGACATAGGGGAACTGATTGGTCATCCGGTCCGTATCTGGCGCAGAAGGCCCACCCATGAGAAGGTCGCCGTTGGGCTGACGTTTGTGCTTTGTGCGCTGATCGTCACAACAGGCGTCATCTTTGTTGGCGGGCTGCTGTGACGAGTGCGTTGGGACCTGCTTGGGACGACCTTGAGCGGCCAAGCCGCTTCCTTCTTGTCGGCGGCGTTCTGGCGGGGTTTGCGCTTTGTGCGTATAACGCTGCCCTCGTTGCCGCTGCACCCTCGGGTTGCGATGTTGGCCCCGCTCTGGGGCTTCTCATTTTCTCTGCGATGACGGTGGTGGTGACAACGGCGGCGTTCCTGCTTCTGGCGTACTTCAACATTCTCGCGGAAGCGTTTTCCGTCGGTGAATCGCTCGGTGGCCTCGCGTTCTACCTGGTGATGGGCGGTCTGCCGCTTTTGGTCGGCCCGTTGACCTGCTAGGGGGAGTAGCGTCAAAGCGAAAGCCGGTGGCGGAGCAGTCTCCCACCGGCTTTTTTTGGAGTTCGTGCCCGCCCGACACACATAGTTCGTGCCCGCCCGACACACAAACATTTCGTCCTACGGTCGTGTGCGCAATTGCCCACGCTGGCGGCGTGGGGGCCGTAGGGCAGCCGACGAGCGAGGGCGTGACGCGCGACGAACCGAGGCTGACGGTCACGGTGATCGACTTGCACGACCTCGTCGGGAGAGGCTTGCAACCGCATCCTCCGGCCGGCGAGGCCGCCGCCGTCGGTGTGCGAAATGTCCGCGGGGGTGTAGGACGAAATGTTTGTGTGTCGGGAAAACGGCTACCCCAGGGCGGCGTGCGCCTCCTGGCGTTGATGCGCAGCCACTGCAGTCATGCCAATGATCGCCGCGACGATAAGTGTCGCCACCTCGCTTCGCTCCGATGGCGGCCAGTGCGCGCCCGCCCGCTCGCCCAGCCAGTCGCACTAGGCATCTTCAAGGCGGTCGCGCACCGAGTTCACCGTGGCGCGGATATCCGGATGCCGGTGGTCGTCGTGCCAGCAGAGCAGCCGATACCCATTGGACTCATCCAGAAGGTGCTCGATCCAATGTCGGACCGCAGCCCGGAACGACTGGGCGCCTTCGTGACGGATTGCCTCGACAAAGCGCTCCGCTGCCAATGCCGTGGCGGCAGCGTATAGGTTGGCCTTCGTCCGAAAGTGGAGCATCACCGTGGCGTTCGCGACGTTCGCCCGGTCCGCGATGGCCTTCGTGGTCGTGTCCGCGAACCCACGTCTGGCGAAAAGCTCCAATGCGACTTCGAGAATGGCCGCCTGTGTGGCAGCCTTTCGACCATCCTTCGCCATGCTCCCCCCTCGTGCCCAACGTTCGCGGCTGTCGCGTCTCCGGTGACGCGCCTCTCGTACCGGATGGGCAGCGCGGAGCACGGATCCTTCAAAAAAATGTTCTCCGAGCACCAATCTTGCCCGCTTTGCTCGTTTCGGTCACACCCAATCGCTGACTGACGTTCAGTCAGCGACTGTCGTGGAACCTGGCCGCTCCGTGCGGTAAAAGGGTTGGACTTCGCCGGCTGCTCCAAACGACGGGCCCTTGGTCGTTTGAACTTGGCGAGTGTTGGAGGGAAGTGGAAGTCTGGGCGGAAGCGTGGACGGTCGAAGGTCATGCAAGAGGCTGGCGAGGAATCAGCTTTGCAGTGTGGATTGGGAAACGGATTTCTTGGGGGAGCCATGGCACGGCAATCACTGGCGACTACCGCGCTTCGATTCGCGGAGGGCGTTCTTGATGTCGGGGCGAGCACTACGTCTGTCCTTATGGGATTAATGGGTACGCGATTTTTGACGCCTCCCAAGTTGGTGAAAGCGGGGTTGTTGGCTACTTCAACGCTTGTTGTCGGTGTCGCACCTGCTCAACCGAGCGATGGCTCGACTGGGTTGGGCTCCCAGACCTCGCACCCAGAGCCGGCAAAGCTGTTGGTTGGATTGCGAGCGATAAGGGGAGACATGCCGGTCGGTGAAGTGGGTCCGTCACCAGTTCCTGGCATTTGGAGAGTCGAGCTGTCGGGCGGCAACGTCGTCTATGGCACTGGGGACGGCTCCTTTCTCTTCGCAGGTGACTTGTACGCTATCGATAACGGCCTGGTCAACCTGACGGAACGAGTGAGGGAGAGGCGACGTCGCAAACTGATTTCCGAGGCGTCCCAAGACTCGATGATTTCGTTTTGGTCGCCCGCGACGACATCGGATTCCATTTACGTCTTCACCGACGCGGACTGTCCCCATTGCAGGGCGTTCCACCAAGAAATCCAAGAGTTGAACGACCACGGGGTTTCCGTCCATTACATCGCCTTTCCGCGTGGTGGCGTTGGATCAGAGACGTACCGTCGGATGGTGTCCGCGTGGTGTTCGTCCGATCCGCGAATGGCGATCGGCGAACTGATGTCCGGCTCCGCTCTGCCGGATCGCCAATGCGAGAATCCTGTTGCGGCGCATCACCGCTTGGCGCAACAGGCAGGAATAGTCGGGACCCCGGGGATCGTAGCCCCGGACGGTCGCCTGCTCGGGGGGCACATCCCCCCAAAGGAACTCGTCGCGGCCCTTGAGGGCGCCGGGCGTGTGATGGCCAAGCCGTAGCTTGGTCTTGTTCAGTACTCTGCATCCATGACGAAGGAGACTCAACCATGTACTTCTCAAGACTCTGCAGGACGCACGCGCGTCCCGTGCTTGCGGTGCTCGGGCTGCTCGCGGCCATCGGCTTGCCAGCGGACACGCTATCGCAAGACGATCTGTGGCAGCTGGACCAGGCTCTGCCGGTTAGCAACGGCTTGGCTCAAGGGTCGAGCGTGGACACCTCCATGGCCGAGCCGACTGAGCTGGATAACTTGGCTCTGAGGAGCCACCAACTCATGGCTGCAGCCGGCTTTGCGACCGAGGGCTATGCCCCGGGCTCAAATTGCAACTTTGGTGCCCCATGCCACAGCATATCCAATTGCAAGGCCGGTTGCGTCGCGTGCACGCCGGACCTTTTCGGAGGGAAAACCTGCACGTAGCTTGGTCCTAGAGACGGCCAAACAGGGCGGGTTATGATTCCAGGCTGCTTGGCCGTCAACCCGATGCGCTATCTGTGGCTTGTTTGGACTGGATTGGCTCGCGATCCATTGCGCATCGCGCTGACGACGGGGTGCGTGACGGTTGCCTTCGCGTTGCTGTGGCTCCTCAAGGGGATTGACTCTGGGCTGAGTCGTATGGTGGACGCGATTCCAGACCACCGGCTGCAGGTTGCGAGCCGTGCCTCCACCAGCGGCCTCCTCCCTTTGGCGCACCTAGGCGCGCTGGAGGACGTCCCGGGTGTAGTGGCGGTTGCACATTATCGGTACTTCGGCGGTGGGCATGGAACTTCCAAGTCCCTCGTGAGCATATTGGCCGTTGACATCGAGCGCTACTTGGACGTAATCGACGAAGTGGAAGTCGATCCGACGACGGTCGATGTCTTTCGCAAAACCCCGGGTGCAGCGATTGCAGGTTCCGAATTGGTAGAACGATTCGGTTGGCAAATGGGTGATCGAATCGTGCTGGACCCTGTCGGAAATCCAGTGTCTGGCTGGTCATTCGAGTTGGTGGGCACTTGGGAGTACGATGGCTTTTCTCCCCACGAGGCAGAGGACCTAATCGTTAACCACACGCATGTGGACCAAGCGTTGCCGGAAGGTCAAGCAGGACTTGTGGTCCGCTTCGAGGTCGAGGTCGATGATGCGGAGCGAACAGGGGCGATCAGTGCAGACATCGATCGACGGTTCCGCAATTCGAGTGCACCGACGTTGACGGTCACGACTCGAGACGCGGTAGCTTCCGGGCGGCATCCAGCCCAGGTGCGTCTCGTTGCCAATGGGATCGTCGGAGCGGCCTTCTTTGCGATCCTGCTCTGTACGGCCGGGACAATGGCACAGTCGGTGCGGGACCGCCATCTGGAAATGGCGACCATGAAGTCGCTTGGTTTCAGCACGGGCATGCTCATCTTTGGGGTCACCGGCGAGAGCCTCGTGATATGTGTGTGCGGCGCGCTCCTAGCGTTATTACCTGCTGCCATCGTGGATGGTGGCGCTCTGGCAGGCCGCTTTGGAGCATTCGTGTATCCCCCTGCACCATCCCTTTACGTGGTTGGCTTTGGCATCTCGGTGGTTTTGGGGGTACTCAGCGCAGCACTGCCGAGTTGGCGGCTTTTCCGTTTGTCACCGTCCGTTGCTAGGTGAACGGATTTGGCAGAGCACCAAGACAGTTGGTGAAGTTGGGAGGGGCAGCGAAGCCACATAATGTGCCGCGGGATACTTGTCTTGACAGGGATTCACCTTGGCGGTACCCCCAGAGCATTGGCGCGGACGTTCTGGGCTTGAGGCGATGATCGTGCTCGCACGTGTCGCTCTACTCACCGTCAGCAACCTGCGTGCAGCGCTCGGACGGCCAGCGCCGCTCTTGACGTTGGTACTCTGCGCCGCCGTGATCGTCGGCGTTGCCACTGCGCTGGCGGCTACGGTACGTGGTCTAAACCTTCAACTCACTGACGCAGGTGGCGCGGGGCGGGCTGTCGTATTGCAAGAGGGCGCGGCAAGCATTCGAGAAAGTCGACTGACATCGGGGCAGATCGCATTTGTTCACCAAACGGCGGGGGCGCGCACAATCGACAAGGTTGGCATGACCTACGCTCGGCTCGCAGGCAAGGAAAACGCACCGCCGGATTCCGTACCAATCCGGGGAATCACTCCAGAGGGGCTGGCGATGCGACCCACAATCCGCATCGTGCGCGGTCGGATGTTCGAGAGGGGACGCTATGAAGTCGTCGCAGGCGCACATGCAACCGCGCTGTTTCGTGGTGCTGACATAGGCGACCGCCTAGCGTTTGCATTGGGGTACCTCGACGTGGTCGGAGTATTCGAGAGCGGCGATCAGCAGGACTCGGCGTTCCTGGTGGATGCCGACACAATCTTCGGTGGCAGATTGACGAATGCGATGGTTGTCAACCTCGGGGATGACGAGTTGTTCGGTCCGTTTCGCGCTGCCTTGCAGGCCCATCCCGCGCTAACGTTTGGCGTGCAGCGGGAGGACGAGTATCTTGAGAACCAGGCATCGATCCGCACCAAGGTCTTCCGCGAGATTGGCCTAGTCGTAGGGGCGCTCATGGCCCTCGGTGGCGTTTTCTGTTCGATGAACGTCATGATGGCCGCTGTTGCAGGACGACGGTCGGAAACCGCCATGCTGCAGGCCATCGGCTTTCCGAGGAGTGAAATCGCTGTATCCATCCTTTTGGAGACGCTCATCCTCGTCGCCGTCGGTGCTGGCTTCGGTTCGGTGACATCATGGCTGCTACTCGATGGGGCGTTGGTGCGCGAAGGGGGATCGGCTTCCATCGCCTTCCAACCTGTTTTCGACGGTTGGACGCTGCTTCACGGCCTGCTTTGGGTCGTGGCGCTAATGTCTGCTGGTTCGCTCCTGGCCATCCGTCGAGCGCTGCGCAATGCGATTCACGGGGACCTTGCCGCAGCCGATTGACCGCAGGCCCCGGCAGGCGTGATTGGGCATGCGCGGCGACTGTCCCAATGAGGTCAGCAGGCTTCGCTGGTTGTTCCAAAAGCCAACGGCTCTGCAACGAAGGCGACGCCGGGCACTCCGCGCCGCTGCCGAATGGAGCACTTTGCTCAGTCCGTGAACGTACCTTGCACGAAGGATCGCGTTTCCCGACACACAAACATTTCGTCCTACACTCCCGCAGACATGTCGCACACCGACGGCGACGGCTTCGCCGGCCGTAGGTTGCAAGCCCCTTTGCCAACGAGGTCGTGCAGGTCGATCACACCGTCAGTCAGCCCCGTTCGCCGTGCGTCACGTCCTTCGTGGCGCCCTACGCCGCCAGCGTAGGAAATCGCACACGACCGTAGGACGAAATGTTTGTGTGTCGGGAAGGCGGCGGCATCGCGAAACGCAACGAAAATCATGAGCGCGGCTCCGGCGCAGCACGAGATGTAGAACACGGGCGCACCACGCGCCCGTGTTCGTTCCCTCTCGTCAGCCGTCACGGCCTCCCATGGCCATGTTGGCTCCGGCCGCCCGACATCACGCCCATGATGCCGTGGGACATGCCCTACGGCGTGCAGGACGGAATGTTTGCGTGTCGGGATTGTCCAGTTCTAGCTCAGTCACGAGAAGATGTTGACCAAGAGCAGGGCTGCAACAAAGCCGAGTCCGAAATCCAACAGGAACCTCTTCCATCGTGATCGTTCCTCATATGCCTTCGGAAACAGCATTCTCCTAGCCAATTCCTTCATCGGGCTTCAATCTCCACCTAGTGAACAGGCCAAGGACACGGTGCCAGCAGCGAGAGTAACCATCCCCACGACCACACTGGCAGGCGATGGCGGCGTGTGCCGTAGCAGCAACGTGCCCCCAAAGGACAACATGTTAGCACCTGTGCAGATCGAGTTGTCGTTAGGGTCCGATGGTGCAGGACTCCCGTAACTTGGGGGAGGGCCATCGAGAGCATGGCGAGTGGCACTCGTCAGGAAATGGCACCGGCCCGGCAAGTGCCACGCCGCCAACCGTTGGAATCGGAACGGCGCCGCCCAAGGGGGCGGCAGGGAGGATCAGGAACGCCAGCGCCAGCACCAGCGCGAAGGATCTCACAAATCTCATGTTGTTTCTCCAGAGGTCGAACGAGGTGGCCGCCGGCCGTGGCTGTCCGGCACGGCGCGCTTCAAGGCGTGACGAGTCGTCGAGTGCGCCATCGGCGGCACTCGCTCCGGACGGTCGCCGGGGTCGTTTCGAGCACGCGCCGCTTCGAGCAGCTGGCTCGGAAGGCAGGGCAGCACGGAAGGAACGGCCTCGCAGGCCGGATTCGGAATCTCGCAGGCCGGCGACAGCGCATGCGTTGCCCCGGCCATGCCGGGCGGCAGCGCAATCGCCAGCGTGAAGGAACGCGTGTGTGTGACGCATCCTGTTCTCCTCTCCAAGGGCGGCTGACCGCCCGTCCTTTTGCTCCCGGCTGGGCCGGGTCCGCTTGCAAGGCCGTTTTCGGCCTACTTCGCCGACGCGCTGCCCAACGTCTCCGTTGGTTCCGCGAATCCGCTGTTGCGGAACCAAAGCGGGCTTTGGGCGGGAATTCGGTGCAGGAGGCGGGAGGAGGCTTGAACCCGGCCAGCGGCTGCGGTACGTGCGGTCTCGGCCGGCGGGCCGCTGGGCATTTGGGAGCCACGCCCGTCTCGGCCGATTCACCAAGCCAACAGGACGGAGAGCAGGAAGACATGCCGGAGAGCACCCGCGCGGACCGCGCCAACACCATCCAGGACGACAGCGGGAGGGCGGCGGCGCCGACGCCGCTGGCGGAGCTGCGCCTCGCGCCGGGGACGCGGTACACCTGCGACCGGGCCCTTCTCGGCCTCGACCGCTGGCTCGACGGCAGGCCCCTCACGGACGGGTCGCTGGCCGACCATCTCGGGGCGCTGTTCGACCGCGGGCTGGCGCCGGCTTCGGCGGCAACCGCGGTCGCCGCCGTCCAGGACCGGGCAAGGCGCCAAGGCGAGGCGTCGCCGGCCGGGGCGCGCACCGAGGCGGCACTGTCCGCGTTCCGGCGCGACGGCGCCGGGCGCGGGCCCGGTCAGGTCGTCGGCATCCGGTGGGGGCAGGCCGACCGCATGGCGAGGCTGGCGGAGAGCTGCGGCAACGCGCGCGGGCTGCGCGACGCGCTGCTGATCCGGATCATGTCGGACTGCCTTCTGCGGGTGTCGGAGGCGGAGGCGCTGGACGTCTCGGACGTGGAGTTCGTCAGGGACGGGCTGCTGGTGACGATCCGGCGCAGCAAGACCGACCAGGAAGGCAGGGGCGCTGCGCTCTTTGCCGGGCCGGAGACGGCGCGTCTGGCGCGGAAATGGTTCGGGACGGCGAGGGTCGACGGGGGGCCGCTGTTCCGGCCGGTCAACAAGGCGGGGCGGGTGGCGGGCACGCGCCTGTCGGGGCGCAGCGTCAGGGACATCGTCAAGGAACGCGCGGCGGACGCCGGGATCGAGGGGCGGGTGTCCGGCCACTCGCTGCGGGTGGGCTCTGCGCAGTCGCTGCGGGACGCCGGCGCCACCGTGACGGAACTGATGGACGCGGGCCGCTGGACGCGGGTTGACACGATGGCGGGATACGTGCGGGCGCAGGACGCCGCAGTCGGCGCGGTGGCGCGGCTGCGCTACGGCGTCGTGCCGCCGGATGCAGGCGTGCGCGGCGCCCGACGTGCTCCGCGCCACGGAGCGAGGCGTGCCAGGGTCGAGGGGAAGCGGGCGAAGAGGGAGCGGAAGCAGATGCGGAGGGCGGCGAAAAAAGTCGAGAAAAGGCTTGCGCGCATCGAAAAGGCCGTGACAGGTTCCTGAACAGCGGATTTGCGGAACCTAATGCAAGAGGTTGATATTAGGGAATTTCTAGGGAGTAAGCTCGGTCGGTTACTTGTTTGGCGCCTGCACTCCGGCGGCGCACACAGAGGGCAAGACATCCCCTCAAGAGAAGGCCGTCCTGCCTTGGCCGAAGCCGTCCGCGAGGCCCCGCTCGAAGCCTGCGACCTCGACTTCAGCGCCCGCGCCTGCAATCGCGGATTGCTTCGACGCCGCCTCTGCATCAGTCGTTCGAGGCGGACAGGCCAAGGCCGGTGCCGTCTCGGCATTCGATGTTGAGCTGACCCGCGAGGCCCGCATGGCGGTGCTCGCCGATGCGGCGCATTCCGTCGGACTGCGTCATCTTGCGCTTCCCGACACGCAAGCATGATGCCGTGGGGCATGTCCTACGGCGTGCAGGACGAAATGCTTGCGTGTCGGGATTGTCCAGTTGGAGACGTTCGCGTGTCGGGAAGAGCCTTTGGACATCCTGCCCGCCCGACTGGTTCCAGCCGGGCGGGCGGGGTTAGGTTAGCGTTCGCTCCAGACCGTGGCCGGACGAACAGGGGAAGCAAACGCCGTGCAGGCTCCACCCAGTCGCCCGGGAGGGACAGCGCGGAAAGAGCCGCCTCGATGGCGGGGTTGGGAATCTCGCAGGCCGGGGTCAGGCCGAAGGGCGCACCAGACACACAAACATTCCGTCCTGCACAGCGTAGGACATCTCCCGCGGGGAGAGCTTCGCGGGGCCTGGCGGGGGCGGGTTCAGGAGGGTGCCCGCTCGTTCCTGATCCCGCCAGCCAGACCCACCTGCTCGGGCTGACGTCCAGCGCATGGCGCCGGGCCCCCGTCGGCCCTCCGCGTCTCAACCAGAACCGCCGCTCGAGTGAGCCTGCCGCATGGGAAACGTCCTGCGGTGCGTAGGACAAGATGTCCGTGTGTCAGAAGTGAGCGAACTTCCGCCGTCACTTCGACATGGTCGGCACATCCAGTTCTCCAGCCTGCCGGAGCGCCACGAGCCGCAACACGGCGAAGTCAACATGCCGTTCCTGCTCGATGTCGTGGACTCGCTTGGCTACGACGGCTGGACTGGCGAGTGCGCCCCCAAGGCCGGCACTCTCGAAGGACTCTCCTGGGCCGCGGGTGGGGCCTGAGCGATCCCGGAGCCTGAACATGCCACGCACCTCTCGGCCGCGCAGATCGACATTCCGGTCAACACTGACAGAAACCCTTCCAGCCAGCACGCCCCATGGATGATGGATGACGCGGGAAGCAGGAACGGCATTTGGCGGGCGCGAGAGACTCAATGGCGACGGCCGTGACGCTACGACGGGGTTGGTTGGCTTTGGCATCTCCGGACGGAAACGGCAGCGGCACCGGATGCGACCGCGCCACCCAGGTCGACACCTCGCGGCTGCTGAAGCCCGGCGCCGGGTTCGACCCCTCGACGCGTAGTCCACCTGCCCGCCGACGCCCCGTTCGCGGACGACTGGCGCCCCATCGCCGCTCGCCCAAGGCGCAGGGCGGATGCTATTCGGAGCCGGCGCCCCGCATGTTGAATATCTTGGCGATAAGCGGGCTCAGCGGACGAAATGGCAGACCGTCTTCCAGAATCCCCTTCATCCGCGTTTCGGCTTGACGGCGGATGTGACCTGGGTCGTCTTCGGCTTCAGCCATGACATAGAAGGTGCCGCTCCTCATCGCGTCGAAGACGAACTCGGCGCAGCGCGAAGGAGGCATGCCGAACTTCTTGAACCCTTCGGCGACGGAATTCGCGCCTTCGGGGACACGAGGGCCGCCGAATCGCTCCGGTCGATTGCGCTCGGAAGTGACGATGTTGGTGGCGACCACGTTCGGGCAAAGCACATGCACCGACAGCCGCCCGCCAAGCTCTTGGTACAGCGCTTCGCAAAGTGCGACGCAGGCGTGCTTCGACACCCCATAGACGCCTTGCGCCGCACACAGGCCGTCCTGGGACGACGTAGCGACGACCGCACCGGGCGCCCCTTGTTCAAGCATCTTCGGCACGAAGGCGCGGACGCAGTTGGCGACGCCCCGGACGTTCACGCCAAGCACGAAGTCCCAGTCAATGTCGCGGGCGCGCAAGATCGCTCCGCCGCCGCCCACACCGGCGTTGCAGCAAAGTAGCGACGTGGGCTTGCCCGGGAATCGCTCGCCGACGGCCTCGGCGAGGCCCAGCACCGCCGCTTCGTCGGACACATCGACGCGATGGCCGAAGACTTCGACACCGGCGGCGGAAGCTTCGTCCGCCAGTTGCGCTTCCGCATCCTCGATGGCAGCGGCTTCGATGTCCGCCAACACGGGATTCATGCCGCCGGCGATGGCCCGCTCGGCCAGCGCAAGACCGATGCCGGAAGCGCCGCCGGTGATGACGGCCACCCCGCCGGCGAGAGCCGCAAGGTCAGAGTGCGCGTTGCGAGGTGCGTCGTCGTTGTCAGGCATATGCCATCCTCTTGGAATGCGTTTCGGCCGGGCCAAAGCGGTCGCGATCAAAGTACGCGCAATGCCATCGCCATTCAAATCGGCGGTTCACGTCGTCTGCTCTTGGGGTGGGGGAGTTCGGTGACGGGAGGAACTGTTTGGGAACGGGGCCTACCCTCTCCGAAGAAGCCGAGGACGGCCCCGGTGGTGGGGAGCGACAGGAGGGGCCCCACGCCTTTCCAGGGGCCGCAAGGAGTCCATTCGGGGCTGTCCTCGGGAGGGAGGGCGTCCTGTTCTCCGACCGGCTGGCGACTGTTGGGGCATAGAATGCAGAGAACCGATGGCGGGGAATGGTCGCATTGGCAAATCACCGTCCGTTCTGGCCGAAATCCATGGAGCCCTGTCACGAACATGAACCGTCAGCTCGACATTCCCAACTGCGATGGCACTTTCGAGATTTGCTGGGATGATCTCGGCATTCCGCATGTCTATGCGTCCACCGTGGCGGATGCGTTTCGTGGCATGGGGTATGTGGAAGGCCATGAGCGGCTGTGGCAGATTCACCTCTCGTGCCTGTATGCCAATGGCAACGCGGCGGAGGTCTTTGGCGAGCGGTTCGTGCGCCAGGACCTTCTGCACCGGGCGTTCGACGTGCCTGCTGGGCGGCTCGGCATTCCCGACAGCGACGGGGATTGGGTGGTCGATGCCTATCTCGACGGTCTCAACGCCTGCGTTGCCGACCTCAACGAGATTCCGTCGGAGTTCGCCGGCATCGGTGCCGAGCCGCGGGCCTTCACCCGAGCGGACATCGCCTCGCGCTATCGCTTCACGAGTTGGTTTCAGGCGCGGAGCTGGCCGGAGAAGATGTTCCTGGGGCGCGTCATGGCGCGTCATGGCATCGAGCGCTTTCGCGGCCACGCGCCGAAGTTCTCCGAGCACGACGCCGAAGAGGTGCGTCGGCTTCAGGCGCCGCTCAAGGAACTGGATCTCACGCCCATCGCGCTCATCAATATCGGCACGAAGGTGGGCAAGGTGCCGAGCGGCAGCAACAACTGGGCGGTCACGGGTGCCCGCACCGCCTCCGGCAAGCCCATGCTGGCGACGGACCCGCACCAGCCGCATTCGATTCCCAACACCTTCTTCTATGCCCATCTGCACGCGCCGGGATGGGACGTGTTCGGCGCGAGCTTCCCCGGCGTGCCATATTTCATGATGGGCTACACCCGGGATGTGGCGTGGGGCCTCACCACCGGCATGATCGACAACTACGACGTGTACATCGAGGAGGTGGATGGCGACCGCATCCGCACGCCGGGCGGCTGGCAGGCGGTGGAGATGCGCACCGAGGCGATTGCGGTCAAGGGCAGCGGTGCGCGCAGCTTCGAAGTCGCTTCCGGGCCTCACGGCCCGCTGCTTGAACCGCTCACGCACCAGCTTGGAATGCGCGAAGCGCCGGAGGGGAGGTATCGAACCAGCGTGCGTTGGGCCTTGGGCCACCACCCCACGTCGGCCGGCACGCTGGCGCGGCTGCCGCTCGCCACGACCACCGAGGAATTCGGCGAGACGCTGTTCGAGAAAGATGTCTCGCCGCTCGTGAACAACATCATCGCCGTGGACCGGCATGGGTCTCCACCGCCAACGCCCGACGGCCGGCGCGATGGCTCCCTGCGGCGGTTCATCGTTGCCGTCTTTCCGAAGCGTCAGGACGTGACCGGCGTGGTTCCCCTCGCCGGATGGGATGCTCGGTGGGACTTCGAGGAGACGAGCGCCGCCGAGCTCACCGTGGAGGTCGATCCGCCGACCGGCTTCTCGGTGACCGCCAACAACGACACGCTGGGGGAGAGGGCGCCGTTCCCGGTACACACCTATGCTGTGTCGAGCGCGCGAGCCGACCGGGTGGTGGAACTGGTGGGCGACCGCACGGGATTCACGTCGGCGGACTTCGAGGAGATGCAGGGAGACCTCAAGGACCTGCGCGCCGAAGCGCTGGTGCCGGAGCTTTTGCCGTTCCTCGCCGGTTCAGACGACACGCGCCTCGAACGCATCCAGGCGGCGCTTGCGGCGTGGGACAAGCGCGCCGATGCCGATTCGGAGGCCGCAGCGATCTACTACACGTTCCTCGATCGCATGTGGCACTGCAGGTTCCTGCGCGAGACCCTGGGCGAAGACTTCGCCGCCCAGCCCCTGGCCGCGCCTTCTCTCAACCGCGCCGAACCGAGCCACTACCCGGCGCCGCTGTGGGATGAGGAGGCGATTGGCCGCGTCGTCCGGCAGACGTTTCTGGACGTGCATGAGGCGCTCGCCGGGCAATTCGGCGGGACGACCAGTTGGCGCTATGGGGACATGCACCAGATCGCCTTCTGGCACACCCTCAGCAAGCGGGCGCCGTGGCAGGCGATGCAGGTGGGGCCGGAGCGCCTCGGCGGCAGCGCCACGACCCTGGCGATGGCCATGCACATGGGCCAGGGGCCGGGCAAGGAACCCGGTGCGGATCGGGTGCCGCAACGGGTCTTTCACGGGCCTGCCTTCCGCCTCGTCGTGGACCTTGCAGACCCCGACCACTGCCGCTTCGTCATCGCCTCCGGCAACAGCGGCCGGCCGGGCAGCCCTCACGTCACCGATCACTTCCGCACCTGGCTGGAGGGCGAGTACCACACGCTCAGCCTTGTTCGGGAGGAACTGCGCATTGAGGAAACGTGGCGGGTGGCGGAGTGACCGGCAACGCGGCAGCGAAGGTGATCCGCAACGCCTTCGGCGAGCACGCGCTGGAGCGCTTCATCTATGGCGCGGCGGTGGAGGCTGGCGAGACGGCGCGTTTCGATGCCCAGGTGTTGCATGCGCTTGATCGGCACGGCTTCGTGGTGATGGAGAACGCGGTGCCGGCGGCGGAGTGCGATCGCTTGGTCGCCGAGATGCGGCCCTACATTGACGCCACGCCGCACGGCTTGCACGGTCTCGGCGGCACACGCCGGGTCGGGGCCTTGATTGCGCGCTCTCCAGCCAGCCACGGATTGATCGCGCATCCGGGCATTCTGCGCCTGGTGGGCTCGGTTCGGCGAACAGCGCCTCTCCGGCGATGCGGTGCGAATCGGAAACCGCACGGGCAAGGGCGAGAAGGGGTTTCGCTATCCGTGGCAGTTGCATCTGACGCAGATCATCGACGTGGGCCCAGGTGGCGGCACAGACGCCATGCCGCACAGCTTGAAGATGCACCGAGCGAACGGGATGTGGATGCACAACTTCGAGGATGCCGGGCTCGACCTGCAAGTGGAAGTGATGTGGGCGCTTTCCCATTCACCAAGGAGAACGGGGCCACCCACGTCGTGCTCGGCAGCCATCGGGACCAGCCTCGCGGGGCCCCCAGGGCGCACCGCGAACCGACCGTCCAGGCCGAGATGCAGCAGGGCAGCGCGCTGATCTGGACCGGCTGGTCGGTACACGGTGCCGGCGCCAACACGTCGAGCGAGCGTCGCATCGGCATGAACATCAACTATTCGTTGGGTTTCCTTGCACAGGAGGAGAATCAGCTCCTCGCCTGCCCGCCCCACCTGGCGCGGCACTTGCCGGAATCCTTGCAGAGGTTGATTGGGTACCGGCAGCCAGCCGGCGCCCTGAACTACGTCGCGGAGTGTCAGGCTTGCATGGAAGTACGCCCCAGCGATGGGGGAATTGCCGGTACTTCCTTAATGCGTCAGCGGTCGGGGATGCTTCCCCGGCTGAAGGCTCCTGCCGACTCGGTGCTGAAGGAAGACTTCGACGTGCTGGTCCCCGGCGCCCACGGCCACGACATGCACCCCGCCATCGATGGCCCCGGCTTTGCGCCTCGGGACGAGGCCAAGTTCGCGGCCAAGCTCGATGACCTGGAGGCACGCAAGGCCCGAGCCATCGCCGATGACGAGCTCGAACTCGCCTTGCACCTGAAACGCGCCATCAGCGTACTGCGACGGTCGCCGCGCCTGTAGCGGGTGTCGGGACGCCGTTGCGCTATAGTTGGCCAGATGAGCGTTGAATCCATCACTCGCATCAGGCTCAAGCACTTCACCGCGTTCGAGGATCTGGACCTGCGGCCGTCTCCTGGCATCAATGTCTTGACGGGAATCAATGGCACGGGCAAGACGCACCTGATGAAGGTCATCTACGCATCTTGCGAGGCAAGTAACGACGTGGCGTTCGCCCGCAAGTTGCAGGGCGTTTTCATGCCGTGGCAAGGTCGAATCGGGCGGATGGTAAGGCGCCGGAAGGGAGGCGGACTCACCAACATTCGTGTGGAGCGTGGCGACAGGTACATCCAAGCGTCCTTTACCAGCCGTACGAGCTCGCCAGGAAGCGCCGTCGTTCGGGTTCGGGGGTGGAAGGACGAACCGGTGTACTCGGCTTACATCCCGGTCAAGGAGATGCTGGCAAACGCGTCAGGGTTTGTTTCGCTCTATGATCGGCGGCAACTGCACTTCGAGGAGGTGTATCGAGACATCATAGAGCTTGCTTCAGTCCCTCCTTACCGTGGGGCGCCAGATGCGGTGCGCCAACGCTTGCTGCGGCAATTGCGCGATTGCCTCGGTGGTGGCGTTACTCAGCAGCAAGAGGAGTACTTCCTCAGGAGCCTTCAGCCGGGGAAGCATCCCCGACCGCTGATGCGTAAGGAAGTACCGGCATTCCCCCATCGCTGGGGGCGTACTTCCATGCAAGCCCGCAAGGCAATCTGGAATTCGCCCTGCTTGCGGAAGGCCTGAGGAAGCTGGGCCTTCTGTGGGTGCTGATCCAGAACGGCATGTTGACGGAGGGCTCGGTCCTGTTCTGGGACGAACCGGAAACGAACCTCAACCCGGAGCTGTTCGACAAGGTCGTGGGCCTGCTTCTGGAACTACAGCGTTCGGGCGTGCAAGTATTTATCGCCACCCATGACCATGTGCTGCTCAAGCAACTTGATCTCCAAGCGACGACCGGCGATGCGGTAGAGTTCCACGCGTTGCACCCCGATGAGTCGGGCGCTGTGGCCTGTCGAAGCGTCGATAGCTACCTCGACCTGGCATGTCGCACATGCATGCTGTCGATTGGATCATTGCTTGGCCGCGGCAGGCGTTTTTCGTAGAGGTCAAGGATCCGGCGTCTAGCGCCACAAGAACCGTTGCCTTTCGGCAACGCTTCCTGCCCCAGCCCAAGCCGTCCTGTCACCCTGTCGGCCTTCGGCCAGCTTGCGCCGTCCGAAGTCCGACAGGCTGCTAGGCAAGCTCGCTGGCACAGGGACCGAGAGAAGTTTGTCCAGCGCCTCAAATCAAGCGCGCTGATCCCGAACTTGGTGCGCAAGTTTCGGGACTCCTTCCTATACGAGTGGGCCTGCGAAAGGCCCTTGGACCACATCGGCTACTTCGTCATTCTGGCTGGTATAGACGAACCCGTTCTGCTGCCATCGCAATCCGACCGCTTGCGCGGCGAACTTCCCGTAGGCCATCAGAAGCCTTGGCGGCGGCCGCTTGCCCATCGCTGTGCCGTGTTCAACGTTGACTCTTGGAACCGTGAATTCCCCGACCTCCAATTGACTCGCGACCCGCAGCAGGTGCCGGGACGAAGCCCGTGATGCAGGCGTAAGGGCCGATCGCCAGCGAGCACGCCACGTGGTTGAATCCCGCAGAGGACAGCATGGCTAGGTGGCTGCGCAGGGGGATCTGAGAGCGGCCGCTCCCACTTTGGCGCATGAGGTCGGCGTTCAGAAACAGGCCGCCGGAGACAAGGAGCTGGCCGGCCTCGCCGACGAACCCCGCCCCGGCCGCCCGCGCGGCTCCCCTCCCCCGTGGTGGTTGCCGTCAAGGCGCTGGCGCGCGAACTCCCCCATGAAACCGGCCTGCCGCTGTCGCGCCTCGGCCGCGTCGACATCCGGTGCGAGGCCATCGACCGCGGGATCGTGGCCGATGTCAGCGGAACCACCATCTGTCGACGGGGACTTCGTCCTGTGCGCCGACGAGAAGCCGGGCATCCAGGCGCGACGGCGGATGCACTCCCCGACCGCGCTCGGCCCGACCAGCCGATGCGCGTCGAGCACGAGTGCGCAGGCAACCTGCATCGCCGCCTGGGACGTCCGCCGCGCCAGGGTGTTCGGCTCGAGCGTGCCCGGATCCTCGATCGCCATCGAATTTGCGGGCTACAGCGCTAACCCAAGTTTACCAACGAAAAAAATAAACTGTTGTATCTCAACAATTTAGGTTGACCGAATCGCGCGCATGGCACTACATTCGTGCCCGACGTGATGGTTTCCCCTCAGACGACCGCCTGGTGTGTCCCCCCGGCTGAGGAGGGGATCCCCAAGGCATCGAGGATGGCCTTCTGCTGCGGTTCCGGGCGCGTCGCCTTGCGCACATGCAGCGTGCGTCCGTCGGCGCGCTTGAACGTCGCGGTCACCCGCTGACGGCCGCCGAGAATCCGTTTGAGCGTCGTCCAGTTCGCCGTGCGCATCGGCCCGTCGCCGCGCTCGGCCAGACGGGTGCGAATCACCTGGACCCGTTGGTAGGCGATCACCGTGATGAACAGATGGCCCTCGGCACGGCGCGGCTTGCGGTGATGGATGGGGCGCAGGCCCAGTTCGGATTTCAGGGAACGGAACGCCGCCTCGACATCCGTGAGCAGGGTGAAGGTGCGCCACAGGCGCTCCTCGCTGAAGTCGGTCTCGTTGCTGCGCAGGCAATAGACGCCCGGATGGGTGAGCATCGTCCCGGCCACCGGCGTGCGGAGGAAGGTCACCGCCACGGCCCGTTTGCCGCTCTCGTCGGTTGCCACCGCGATGTCGTAGTGTTGGCCGACACCGCGGCTCTTCTCCACCAGCCGGCCGATGCGTTGCCAGATCTTTTCCGGCTTCTTCTGCGTGCGCGGCCGCGACAGCCCCTCGTTGATCGCATCGAGATCCCGCTCCAGGCGTTGCGCAAACCGCTCGGCCATGCCGCGCTCCTTCTCGGCACGCTGCTCGGAGCAGCAGTACAGGCGCACCTCGCCCGCCTCGGCGTCGTCCACCTTCTCCAGATGCACCACCCCGCCGCTGCGGGTGCGGTGGGCGAGTGCCGCCTCGGGCTCGAAGCGGCGCTTGCGCTCGCGCGAGACCACGATGTAGCGGTACCCGTTCGCCTTCAGCCAGTCGACCTGTCGCTCGGTGGCGATGCCCCGGTCGAGCACCACCCGCGACCCCGGCGGTGCCCCGAGCGCGTCCAGCATGCCGGAAAGCGTCCGGTCTTCCTTGACGTTGCCCGCGAACACCCGCGAACGCCGCACGAAACCACCCCCGTCCAGCACCAGCCCCAGGGTGAGCAGCTTGCAGTCGCTGCGCTTCTCCTTCGAATGCCCCCGCCGCGCCTCGGGCTGATCCGCCACATCGCCCTCGTAATAGGTGTTGGTCAGATCGTAGAGCGTCACCGTCGGCGCCAGGTCGAACAGGTCCATGGCGCTCTCGAACAGATGCGCCTCGATCGCTTCGCGGTGGGCAACCAAGGCATCCGAGGCCCGGTACAACTGCATCGCCCCCATGGTCTCGAAGTCCACACCCAGCAACTCCCCCAAGGCACTGCGCTCGCGCAGCCAGGCGTGCGTGGCCCGCTCCGAGGCCGGGTACGCAAGCCGCGCCACGATCGAGGCCACCGCGGCCGTGCACGGCGACGCGTTGATGCCCAGGGTCGACAGCAACTCCATCAGGCCCAACCGCTCGACCGCCCACAGTCCCGCCTGCTCGACCGCCCACAGTCCCGCCTGCTCGACGCCCACGCTGCGCGGGCGCGTCAACTCGAGCGACGCCACGTCCACACGGACCGGATCACGCACCGCTTCGGCGTCCCCCGCCCGGCCGCGGGCCAGCAGTTGCGCCCCGATCCGTTGCGCTTCTTCCTCGACGGCAGCCGGCGCATCGTCGGTGAGCGGCGCCTGGCCGTTCAAGATCTCGTCGATGCGCCGGCACAGTTCCGGCCACTCCTCCACAGGCAGGTCGAAATCGCTGCCGAGGTTCAACAACGTGCGCTGGCGGACCTTGGCGCCGTCGCGCCGACTGTGCACGAGGCGGTGGGAGTGGTAGTCCTGGCCGCCGGTGCGGCGGGTGAGGGTACGGCGGATGAACATGGCGGGTGACGGTAGCGGCGCCCGCCACCCATGTCAACCGACACCACCCTATTATGGCACTACATCGGTCGATCCACCCCACCAGGAACCGGAAAACAACGAGTTGCCGACCCCAAAACCGTCAATCACCGCAAGATCGGGCGAAAATCACGGGGTTGTTGGTAAAGATGGGCTAAGCCGGCATTGAGCGGTGCCAGGTGCGGTAGCCGGCTACCGCCATGGCGAGATAGACCAGATAGAGGAGGGCGTAGGGGAGCACGTCCTGGGCGTAGTAGAGGGCGACCGAGACGATGTTGACGCCGAACCAGACCACCCAGTTGTCGAGCTTCTTGCGGGCGGTGAGCCACATGGCGGCGAGGCTGGCGGCGAATACTGCGTTGTCCCAGTAGGGCCAGGCGGCGTCGGTGGCGGTGTCGAAGTACCAGCCAAGGGCCATCGTGACGACCAGGCATATGCCGGCGAGGACTGCCAGCGTCCTTGGCGAGGCGCGTGTCACCGGCAGTTCGTCGTCGTCTTCCTTGCCAGTGATCCAGAAGTACCAGCCGTAGAGGTTGAGCGGCAGGAAGCCAACCACGTGCAGGAGCAGGTTGGCGTAGAGCCGTGCCTCCCAAAGAGGCGTGATTGAGACCAGCACATACGCCACGCCGAGCGGCCACGCCCACAGGTTCTGGCGAATCAGGAGCAGGACGACGGACAGCCCCAGCACGAAGCCCATCCATTCATCGGCGGCGAGCCAGAGGTCGATCAGTTGCGACATGAGGGTGGGCAGGGCCTCGGGCGGGGCTTGGAAGGTGCGAGCATAATGCGCCCTTTTTTGGGGGATCTGGGGACTCTGATCCGCGCCATGCACACGCCGTCTCGTTCACCGGAGGCCGAGCCTGGGCGATGGCGGAGAAGGCGAAACCCCTGCCGGAGGGACTTCCAGGCGCGCCACGCGAACGGGTCCGAAAAGACACGCGAGTACTTGCCCTGCCACGGCGAGTGTATCGTCGTCCGCAGTAGGGCATTCATGAACAGCCGGGCCAGCAGACCAAGGAGCAATTCTCATGGACATCGGTATCTGCGTCGCCTCGCACGTCAAGGACATCGACTACATCGTTCGTGCCGAAGAGCTCGGCTACTCGCACGCCTGGCTTGCCGACAGCCAGATGCTGTGGTCGGATTGCTATGCGGCGCTGGCGCTGGCGGCGGTGCGGACCAAGACCATCCGGCTCGGCACCGGCGTCGCCATCACCGGCACACGCCCAGCGCCGAACAACGCCTCCGGCATCGCCACCATCAACGCGCTGGCACCGGGACGCACTTTCTTCGGCGTCGGCAGCGGCAACACGGCCATGCGGGTGATGGGGTTCCCGCCGCAGCGCATCCGCGAATTCGACCGCTATCTCGAAACCCTCGTGCCGCTGCTGCGCGGGGACGAGGCGACGTTCCGCCTGGGCCAGGAGGAACGCCCGATTCGCCACGTCATGCCGGACGACGGCTTCGTCAACTTCCAGGACCGCATCCCGCTCTATGTCTCCGGCTTCGGCCCCAGGTCCCTCGGCATCGCCGGCAAGCACGGCGATGGTGCGGTTCTCGCCCTGCCGGCCAATCGCGCCGTGATGCTGAACATCTGGCGCATGATCGAGGACGGCGCCCGCAGCGTCGGTCGTGAAATCGATCGCGACGCCTACTACACCACCGCTCTGACGACAATGGCAGTGCTGGACCCCGGCGAGGCGGTGGACTCTCCCCGCGTGAAGGCGGAGTGCGGCGCGATGGCGATGGCTGGCGTCCATTTCGCCTACGACCAGTTCCGCAACTTCGGCCGCCAACCCTCCGGCGCCTTGGCCGGCATTTGGGCCGACTATCGCGCCATGATCGAGAGCTATCCCGCCGAACGCCGCCACCAACGCATCCACGCCGGCCACAACTGCTGGGTATTGCCGGAGGAAGAACGCTTCCTGACCCCGGAAGTGCTGCAGGCATCGTCCATGATCGGCACCCGCGAAACCCTCGCCGAGCGCCTCGTCGAACTGGCGGACGTGGGCCTCGACCAAGTGATGATCCTCCCCAACTTCGACACGCGGTTCGACGTGCTGGAACGGGTGGCGCGGGATGTGCTGCCGTTGGTGGGGTAGGGAGGAGGCTCTCTCAATCGGCGCCCAGAAGCGCCGCCCGCATGGCCTCCCGGGTTCGCGCCGCATGGGCGATCACCCCGCTCGTCGCGTCTTCGTCAAAGCCCAGTTCCGCCATGATCTCGGCGGTATGGGCGCCCAAGGGGGGTGGTGGGGACGGGTGGGGTGTCGGGGTGGCGCTGAAGTCCATGAGGGTGCCCACCGTCGGCGTCGTGCCGGTGACCGGAAGCTCTAGATCGACCACATAGTCGTTGGCGACGTTTTGCGGGTCGGTGGCGATGTCGCCGTGACCGCGCACGCGTTCCCAGATGATCTCTGGCTGGGTGGCGAAGAAGGCTTCCCACTCGTGCCACGGCTTGCTGGCGAAGGCTTCTCGCATCAAGGTGCGGATCTCCTGAACCCCGACTTCGGCACCGGACATGCCGATGCGCTTGCCGGGCGTGTTCCACTCCTCCATGAGGATGGTTTCGGGGCGGTCCGCGAAGATCCAGAACTCGCTCCAGGCGTCGTCCGTCATGGCTGCCACGAACAGCACGTCGATGCCGTCTTGGGACGTGTACATGCCGTAGGGGGCCTTGATGTTGGGGTGGTGGCCGCCGTCGCGGGAGAGCGGCGTGCCGGTGAGGAACGAATGCTGCAGCTCCCACATCTGCAACCAGAGCTGGGCGCCCAGGGAGGAGGTTCGCACCACCTGGCCCCGACCGTTCGCGGCGCGGGCCACCAGTGCGGTGACGCAGGCGAGGGCGAGCTGCATGGCGCCGGCGTGGTCGGCGATGGCCGCGCCCGGAAGGGTGGCGGTCTCGCCCGGCTGACCTGTCATGCTGGCGATTCCTCCGCGTGCCTGCGCAGCGCCGTCGAGCATGGCCTTGGCGGCGTCGGGCCCGCGCGGCCCGAAGCCGTTGACGTGACCAACGACCAGGTTCGGATAGCGTTCGGACAGCGCGTCCGGGTGCAACGTCATCCGCCCGAGGGCCTCGGTGCGATAGTTGCTGAGGAACACGTCGCCTGTAGCGAGCAGGGCGTGCATCACGTCCGGGCCGGGCGCTACGTGCAAGTCGAGCACCATCGAACGCTTGCCCTTGTTCATGGCGACGAACTGGGAGGCATAGGCATCGAGCGGCAGGTCGTTGTTGACGCCCCGGTGATAGCGGCTGGCATCGCCCATCGGCGGTTCCACCTTGATGACATCCGCGCCCATGTTGGCGAAGTGCAGCCCAACGGCCGGACCCTGGATGGCCGTGGCAAGCTCCACCACCCGGAGATTCGCTAGCGGTCCCGGCATCTGCTGCCCCCCTCAACAGCGACCTGAAGCCAAGAGTTTACGACCCGCAAGGCATTTTGCGGTTGCCGACCGCCGCGTCTGCACGCATCCTTGCCGCTTCGGGACAACCAGAGCGAACCGCAATGATCCTCACCACCACGCAGAACATCGAAGGCAAGGCCATCCGCACCTACCACGGCATCGTCACCGGCGAGGCCATCGTCGGCGCCAACATCTTTCGCGACTTCTTCGCCGGCATCCGCGACATCGTCGGTGGCCGCTCGGCCGCATACGAGAAGGAACTGCAACGAGCGCGGCAAATTGCCCTCGAAGAGATGGAACACGCCGCCAGCGACTTGGGCGGCAACGCCGTGGTGGGCGTGGACCTCGACTACGAGGTGGTGGGACAGGGCGGCAGCATGCTGATGGTCACCGCCAGCGGAACCGCAGTGACGGCGAACTGACGCGCTGCGGGGGGATGCGGCCACAACCGAATTCACGGCTTCACCATCGATCCCCACGACCTCGCCCGTTCAGCTCATACGCGCCTGTCGGCGGGAGTGAGGGCAGGATAACCCTCGCCCCCCAGGGCCGTCCGCGTTAGGTCGCATGGACTGATGCGTGGAGGGGCAGGCACGCCAAGGGCATATCTCTGCCCCCTCTAGCAGCCTGTCGGACTTCGGACGGCGCAAGCTGGCCGAATGCCGACAGGGTGACAGGACGGCTTGGGCTGGGCAAAAAGCGTTGCCGAAAGGCAACGGTTCTTGTGGCGCTAGCCGTCAGCTTTCGGCGCCTCGACATCGGCAGGCTTCGGATCCAACCGAACAAAATGCCTCGGAGGGAAGCCCGTCAGGACTCGGAAGACGATGCCGGCGGGGTTGTCCGCCGCCACCTGCGCCTCCTCGTCGCCAGCGACGGGGACCGCGGTGTGGGCCTGCTCCGCGCCTGCCTCTGCACGTCTCACCGTGACATCCGGGTTGGCCAGCACATGGCCATACCAGGCCCTCGGCCAGTGGTTCACGGCCACATAGACCTTGCCGTAGCTTTCGAGTTCGGACAGGACGCGGTCGTGGCGCTCGCCGTCGGCGTCCATGGTGGTGATGGTGAGCGTCCCAGGCCCTTGCGGCTGGAAATAGCCGAGCAGGCTCTCGAACACCGTCACGAGCAACACATACACCAGCGCGACGATGCCGAGGATTTTCACGATTCTCATCCGTTCCCTCCCAGCGCAAGCGCGCCCCGCCTGCCCGCATTGTGCATCATCCGCCCCGCGTGAGCGACGCCATTCGTCGGCAGTCAACAGGGCGACGGCGCAGGCTGCTACACTGCACGCCAAGCCTGCGCCACGCGCGCAGTACCGCTCACCCAATGCCATTCGGAGGCAACGCATGCCCGTTTCCCTTTACGACGCCAGCGTCGGCACCTATCTTCAAATCCTGAGCGCAGTGGAGGGCGTCCTCGACAAGGGGCGCGAACACTGCGAGGCCAATGGCATCGATCTTGGCGAAGTCGTCGAGATGCGGCTGATCGATGACATGCTGCCGTTTCGCTTCCAGCTCATCTCCGTCACCCACCACTCCCTCGGCGCGATTCAGGGCGTCGAGGCGGGCGTATTCAGCCCGCCCACGATGAACGACTTCGACTACGGCGGCCTGCGCGACATGGTGGGCGACGCCCGCAAGGCACTGTCGGAGTACACGCCAGACACGGTGAATGCGCTCGTCGGCAAGTCGATGGAGTTCCGCATGGGAAGCCGGGCGATGCCGTTCGTGGCGGAGGACTTCCTGCTCACCTTTTCCCTGCCCAACTTCTACTTCCACGCTACCACCGCCTACGACATGCTGCGCATGAAGGGCACACCCATCGGCAAGGGCGACTTCCTGGGCAGGATGCGGCTCAAGCGATAGGGGTCTCATCAAGCCCAAACTGGCTCAGTCCTACCCTACGACTGCCCTGGGGGGAGGATCCTCCCCCCTATCAACTTTATTCCCCTAAGGGGAAGTCGAAGAAGCCCTCCTCGGCTTCTTCGGAGGGGGAATGACAGCAAGGCCCTCGCTACGCATCCCTTCCTTGTCGGAGCGAATCAGCGCCAGCGGAGGGTTGCGGCGATGATGTGGGAGCGGAACTCACCGGCGGTGCCGGTCTATGGGGATGGCCAGGTAGCGGCCCAAGTAACGGCAGCCGAGGCTCAATACAGCGACTCGCGATCGTCGCGCCGCCGGCGTGCCCGTTCGGTGAGTTCCTCGTCGATGGTGATGGCGAACACCCCCGCCGGCCCGACGATCTTCTGCACCATCAACCGTTCCACCTCGCGCCGCTCCCGTTCCGTCACGGCGTTGCAGGCCTCGCTCGCCAGGAACGCCTTGTAGGTGGCACTGGTGTCCATGAACGGCACGATGAAGCCCGGGATGATGGCCTGGATCAGCGCGCCACGCTTGTCGTCGGTGAAGTTCATGCCGGCGCGGTGCCAGGTGCGGGCGTCGTAGAGGATGATGCTGCCGGCCGGCGCCTCGATCAGATCCGCCTCCGGGCCGCTGTAGGGCAGGCCAAACTTGGCCCGGTGCCCCTTGCGGTAGGTGTGCCGCGAGATGCCCCACTCCTCCGGCGGCGCCGCCGCGGTGGCGTGGCTGCCAAGCTTGAAGAGGGTGGCGCCGTTGTTGCGGTTGAAGTCCGAGACGCAGACATTGCGTTGCATCCCCAGCACCAGGTCGCCGGACGGGCGCGGCACGCGGTCGCCCGTGCCCCACAGATACGGAAAGTCCGTGTGCCAGCCCTGCACCTCCCGCACCCCGTCGTCCCGCGTCAGCGCCGAGACGCCGGGCGAGTGTCCGAGCCGGATGTCGTTCGTGTGCATGTATTCGCGGGTGAGCCAGAGCGAGACCGGTTCGGCACTCACCTTGGCCACCGCCGGATGCTGCGCCAGCGGCGTGGTTCGTTCCGGAGTGCGGCCGGCGTAGGCATCCACGCAGCCGACTTGCTGCAAGCCATCCACCACATCCGGCGGCAGGATGCAGGTGAGCGATACCCAGCCCTGTTCGCGCAGCGCGCGCAAGGACTCCGAGGGCAGGTGTTCGGGGCCGTGGCCTACCGTGAAGTCCGCACCCTCGCCGAGCGCGCCGCCCGCGCCCACGGCGGCACCGTTCCATGCCAACCGGCAGACGCCACGCACCTCGCCGGCGGAAGCGGACAGCCTGAGTCCGCTCACCACATGGACGAAGCCGTTCCCTTCGACATCCCAGATGGCGGCATCGTCCACGTGCTCCTGCACATGCAGCGTCTTGCCTTCGGCGCTCGCCAGCCAGTCGCCGTCCGGGGTGTGCAGGTAGCGGTAGTGATGGGGCGGACGCTCGAATGTGGTGACCCGTGGATCGAACCCGCCCGCCGGCCGATGCCGGGACTCAAGCGCCGCACTCGCCGTCGCCATGTCGTTCTCACCCCCTTTTTGCATCCACAAACCGTTGGTTCAAGGGCAAAGCCCAGCACATGCGAAGTATAGACGCGCCTTTCGAGGGAGGAACGAACGGCCCAAGCGCATGGCTTGCATGGAAGTACGCCCCAGCGATGGGGAATTGCCGGTACTTCCTTACGCGTCAGCGGTCGGGATGCTTCCCCGGCTGAAGGCTCCTGGCCGGCACAGTGACGCGGCGCGAAAGCCGGAACACATCGCAACATATTGCGTCAAATTAGTGCATAGTGCCGGCGGAGCGTGCGCCCCTGCGCGAGGGTCGTTCGAGGCGGGATTCCCCCTCGCACCGGCTCGCGAGAGCGCCCGATCGGTGGTCCCACAAATCGAGCGGCCAGCCGCGGCCGCGGAGGTACGCAACAATGACCAATCGCGCCTCGTTGCCCGCCCTTTGCACCGTCTCCCTGGTGTTCCTCGCATTCCTCGCGCTACCCACCCTCGCCGCCGAGGAGGGTCGGCAGATCGAGGAGATCACCGTCACCGCCGAACGAAGGGAAGCCTCCATCCAGGACACTTCCATCTCGATCACCGCCTTCACCGAGGAGATGATCGACGACTTCGGAATCCGCAACCAGTCCGACCTGCAAAACCTCGTCCCCGCCACCACCATCCAACCCTACGACTCCGCCATCCGTGGCGTCGGGCGCAACTTCCGCAACCTTGGCGGCGATCCCGGTGTCGCCACCTACATGAACGGTGTCTATTCCGAGGACCTCTACACCGCCACCATCGGCTCGTTCTGGGACATCGACCGCATCGAGGTGCTGCGCGGCCCGCAGGGCACCCTCTATGGCCGCAACGCCGTCGGCGGCGCCATGAACTTCATCTACCGCAAGCCCACCGACGAGTTCGAGCTGCTCGGCAAGACCGTGCTCGGCACCTACGGCACGCGGGACATCTATGGCGCCATCTCCGGGCCCATCATCGAGGATGTGCTCACTTCGCGCCTCACCGTGTCCTCCCGCCAGCACGACGGCTGGGTGGAGGAACGGGGCAACGGGCCCGACCTGGACAGCGGCGACGAGACCAACGTCGCGCTGCAGTTCCAGTGGCGCATCACCGACGACATGACGGTGAACATGCGCAGCAACAAGGCGGATGTGGATCGCGTCTTCGGCGGCGCCGACGGCGGCGGCCTGATCGTCCTCGTGGGCGAGAACAACATCATTCCGGGCGGCGACGGCCTGCGCAACTACACCGTGCAGGCGCACGGCATCCGTGCCGTGGACCCTGGCGTGGCCAATCCGCTGGACTCGGCCTTCCTCGACCCCGGGATGCCGGTGCTCACCTACCGCAACCCCACCACCGGCGCCGACATCCTCGCCCAGCGCATCCGCCCCGGCATCGATCCTTCGGGCGGCTCCGGCTTCCCCAACCACGGCCGCGGCCTGAACCTGGATCCGGCCGAGTGCGTGTTCCTGGACCGCGAGGACATCAAGGGCGACGACCTGTGCGCCTTCACCAGCGGCCTCAACTCCGAGATCTTCGAGCAGCAGGGCAACCAGCTCGATCTCGAGTGGGCCATGAGCGACACCACCACCTTCAAGTACATCTTCGGCTACAACGACCTCATCTACCACCGCATCACCGATGACGACTCCACCGCCAGCGTCACCGACGACCGTTCCTTCTACGTCAACCACGAGGCCGAGTACGTCTCGCACGAGCTGCAGCTCTTCTGGGACCTGACGCCGGCACTGAGCTTCACCTCCGGCGTCTTCTTCTACGACGCCACCATCGACCAGCGCTACGACTTCTACAGCGCCACAAGCTCGCCGCAGTTCACCGACCCCGCCTGGGGGATGGATCAGATCCTCGCCCTTGCCGCCCCCGGCGCGGTTCCGGGCGATCCGCCGCTCATGTTCCTTGCCGGATCGCCGACGCCCGTGAACGCCTACACCGCGCGCGAACTGGCGCAAGCGTCCGGCTATGAGGAAGGCGTATTCACCGGCGCCGTCGGCACCTGGCTCGGCGACGCCACCATCGGTTCGGTGAAGCACGGCATCGAATCCCCCGGCAGCGACCTGCACAGCAACAACAAGACCGAGCGCGAGGCGTTCGCCATCTACACCCAAGCGGTGTGGGACGTGAACGAAGACCTCTCCCTCACCGCCGGCGTGCGCTATGCCTACGACGACGTGATGGGCAGCGAGGACTACGTGCAGTACTCCGAGACCATGGGCGTGCTCAACGCCCTCGGCATCCCCCTCAGGCTCGCCAACGTGCTGCGCGGGGCCCTCGACCCGGCGACCTTCCAGCCCACGGGCCTCGTCGAGCCCTGGCTCGGCGGCACGCCCATCACCTTCGGCGCCCATCGCCATCTGTCGCGGCGCGACGAGAAGACGACGGTGCGGCTGAACCTCGACTACGCGACCGACGAGCGCTCGAAGCTCTACGCCAACGTCACCACCGGCTACCGCTCCGGCGGCTTCAACCTCACCTTCTTCAGCCAGACGCCCACCTACGAGCCGGAGGAGCTGATCGCCTACGAGCTCGGCTACAAGGGGCAGTTCCTGGATCGCACGCTGCAGCTCAACGGCTCGGTCTATCTGTACGACTACGACTCGATCCACACCCGCACCGAGGAAGCCTGCCCGCCCCAGCTAGGCCTCGACAGCCTGTCAAGCGTGTGCGCCATCGGCGTCTCCTCCACCACCTCGGTGGAAGCAGCCCCCGGCGCGCAGGTGACCGGCTTCGAGCTCGAAGTGCTGTGGCTGCCGACCGCGGAGCTCACCCTCGGCGGCAACTTCAGCCTCACCAGTTCGGAATACACCGAGTCCTTCGTCATCATCGACGGCGCGGACCCGACGGTGCCGCAGGTGCTCTACAACCTCGCCAACAACGGCGACCGCGCCCGCGACATCAAGGGCAACCAGCTCTTGCAGGTGCCGGAGAGCAAGGCCAGCGTCTTCGCCGGCTACCGCTTCGACCTCGGACAGTCCGGCGCGCTGGATGTGCTCGGCAGCTGGGCCTACATCTCGGACGTGTACTTCGCCGCCTACGAGTCGGAACTCGACAAGGCCCCGGCCTACGACCGACTTGACCTCCGCGCCACCTGGACCAGCCCCTCGTCGCAATGGTCGGCAACCGGCTTCGTCCACAACGTGTTCGACAAGATCGGCATCCGCCAGATCCTCCGCCACGGCGCCGTGGACGGCTACCGCCGCACCGCCCAAGTCTCCGAACCCCGCCTCGTGGGCCTGGAGGTAGCCTACCGCCTGCGACCGTAAACAACCCCTCCGACCGGGAAGGCACCCGCCCTCCCGGTTTTCTGCGAGACATCGGAGCTCGGTCAGAGTTCGCTTCAGGGGGGAAGCTGGAGCGGTTGGTGCCCCATTCCGGGCGGCCTCGGACCGCTCTACACGTCCACGCATTCGATAGCAGGCTTCTTCCAGAACGCCGTCTCACGCGAGAATGCCACTTCCGGCGGACAAGCATCCTGCAAGCCAGGAGCCCTCAGCCGGGGAAGCATCCCCGACCGCTGACGCGTAAGGAAGTGCCGGCATTCCCCCGTCGCCGGGGGCGTACTTCCATGCAAGCCCTCAGCCGGGGAAGCATCCCCGACCGCTGACGCGCAAGGAAGTGCCGGCATTCCCCCGTCGCTGGGGGCGTACTTCCATATAAGCGCTTAGGCTGCCGCGTCCACCGGCAAATTTGCCGGTGGACTTGCCGCATTGCGCGACGCGGGGAACGTCGCTACGCTAGGCCACATGGGCACGTGCTCTCAAGCCGACTTCGACACAGACCTCGCTCGGATGTCATCCAGCCGGGCGGCTTCGATCGGCTATCGCACGGGCGAGCGGGGCACACACTCCAGTCGGACAATCATGCTCGAAGAGATCTCGCGACTCTTCGACGCGGTGCCCGGCAGGGCAACACCCAACGAATACGCCAACGCGGTAATCGCAGGCAACTGCCTGAGCAAGCGGACGAACGCAAATCGAGCCATCTCATTGCAGCACTTGAAGGAACTGTATGCCCTCGATGCGGATGTGCTCCTGTTCCGGGTGTTCCGCGACACTTGGGCGAACCATGCGACTAGCCGCCCCCTGCTCGCGCTGCTGCTGTCCTTGGCCCGGGATCCTCTGCTCAGGACGACGGCCACGGCCATCATCCGACTGGCCATCGGCGATGAGCTAGTGCGTCGGCCGGTCAGGGATGCGGTCGCAAAGTCAGTGGGAGGCCGACTAAACGAGCCGACGCTCGACAAGGTCGTCAGAAATGCGCTGTCGTCCTGGACGCAATCCGGGCACCTTCGTGGCTGGAGTCGCAAGATTCGTCAGTCGGTGACGGCGACTCCAGCCGCCACGGCGTTTGCACTGCTGATTGCGTACGGCACCGGACGTCGCGGACAGCGCCTGTTCGGATCACCCTGGGTTGCCGTGCTGGACGCCGATCCGTCCCAGCTCCTCGAACTGGCGCTCGATGCCAGGCGGCTCGGCCTGCTAGGACTGAAGCAGTCCGGATCGATGATGGACGTTTCCTTCCCCAATGCGCTCACCGCCCACGATCAGAGATTGATGCATGAGCCGCATTGAGACGCTAGCCGGACGTTACCGCAACCACATAGCGCTGCCATGGAGGCGCGACCTCGCCGGTCCCGAGCGGGCCATCTTCGTCGTGTACGACAAGGCCGACGAACGACGACTGCGCCTTCGCTTGCCGCTCTTCGAAACCATCACGAGAGAGGCGGGCCACACTTGGCTCGAGAGCGACCTCACCCACGCTTTCGCGCAATGGATGGCGCAGCTGGACTACCGCGACAGCTACTTCGAGGTACCGGAGGACCTGGAGCTGCAGTTGGAGAGCGGATTCCTGCAATACCTCACATCTCGGCTTCGGAAGGTGCTGCGCGCACCTGAGGCAGACGAAGGTGCAGTGGTCGCTGTGTACGGCGTCGCCTCGCTGTTCGGCCTTGTTCGCTTGTCGGCGCTGCTAAGGGAAGTCGAGGCGGACGTGCGCGGAAGGATCGTGGTGTTCTTCCCCGGCGAGCACGAGAACAACAACTACCGGTTGCTCGACGCGCGGGACGGATGGAACTACCTGGCAGTGCCGATCACGGTCCACGACGACAGAGGAGTGTACGAGGTATGACCGACCGATGAAGAACCGCGACCTTTATCAGCGAGACCCCGAGACGGCGGCGCTGCTCAACAACGGCGTCGCTGCGATGACTGACGCGCGAACGGACAACGAACGGCAGACACTTCGCTTCGAGCTGGAGCACTTTGTGTGCGAGGGCGAGTACCAGCGCGGACTGGTTCGGATTATCGAGTCGTACGTCAACAACCATGGGCAGCCGGAACAGCCGGCAGCGTGGATCAGCGGATTCTTCGGCAGCGGCAAGTCACACCTTGCCAAGATGCTGCGATTCCTCTGGATCGACCAGAAGTTTCCGGAAGACGGCGCCCGAGCTAGGGGTCTTGCCCGACTGCCGGCGGATGTCAACGACCTGCTGCGGGAGATCACAACGCTCGGCAAGCGCTCGGGCGGGCTTCACGCTGCGGCAGGAACACTGGGGTCCGCAGCAGGGGACAGCGTTCGGCTGGCGTTGCTCGGGGTGGTGCTCCGGTCAGCCGGGCTTCCAGAAAGCTACGCGCAGGCACGTTTCGCGCTGTGGCTGAAGCGGAACGGGATCTACGAGCGAGTGAGCGCCGGCGTGGAATCCGAGGGGCGGAATTTCCGACGCGAATTGAACGATATGTACGTGAGCCCGCTCATCGCAAAGGAGTTGCTGCGTGCTGATCCGGACTTTGCGACGAACGAGCGTGAGGCCCGTGAAGCCCTCCGCAACCAGTTCCCCAACGAGAAGGACATATCCAACGACGCACTCGTGTCGGTGCTGCAGGATGTCCTCGCGCCAGAGGGAGAGATGCCATGCACCGTGGTCGTACTCGACGAGGTGCAACAGTACATCGGGGAGGACACCAACCGCTCCTACGTGGTTCAGGAAGTCGTGGAGGCGTGCAGCAAACGGTTCCAGGGCCGGCTGCTGTTCGTGGGAACGGGCCAGACGGCATTGTCCGGCACGCCCGCGCTCCAGCGACTGCAGGGCCGGTTCACGGTCAATGTCGAACTCTCGGACACCGACGTGGAGACGGTGACGAGAAGGGTCGTACTTGCGAAGCGGGCAGATCGCGTCAAAGACGTGCGCGATACGCTCGAGGTCAATTCGGGGGAGATCGACCGGCATCTGGTCGGGACTGCGATAGGCCCGCGAGCCGAGGACGGCGCGGTGCTTGCGGACGACTACCCTCTCCTTCCGGTGCGCCGCCGGTTCTGGGAGCAGGCGCTGCGGGCAGTCGACCGAGCCGGAACAGCGGGCCAGTTGCGCACGCAGTTGCGCATCGTCTATGACGCGATCCGACACACCGCCGATAGTTCCTTGGGGACGGTAGTGCCGGCGGACTTCCTGTTCCAAGAGGTTTCCGCGAGCCTGCTCCAGTCGGGAGTTCTCCTTCGCGAGATCAACGAGACGATCGCGAAACAGGACGATGGAACGCGGGACGGAACGCTCAAGTCACGGGCCTGTGCGTTGATCTTTCTGATCCGCAAGCTGCCACTCGATGCCGGGGCGGATATTGGCGTGCGCGCGACGGCCTCGACCCTTGCGGACCTCCTCGTCTCGAACCTTGCGCAGGATGGGGCCATGCTTCGAGGTCTGATACCCCGTCTGCTGGATGAGCTCGTCGAAGCGGGCACGCTGATGAAGCTTGATCAGGAATACAGCCTTCAGACGCGCGAGAGCAGCGAGTGGGAGGCGGAGTTTCGTTCGCGCCAGAACCGGCTGTTGAATGATCCGACGCGCCTCGGGCCCATCCGGTCGCAGATCTTGAACGACGCCGTGCAAGGAGCCATCGGCCCGGGCAGGCTGACGCAAGGTGCCAGCAAGGAACCGCGCAAGCTCGCGCCGCATTTCGGTTCGGAACCCCCGAACCCCGGAACCGGCCAAGTCGCGATCTGGGTGCGGGACGGCTGGGGCGCGTCCGAGAAGAACGTGATTGACGACGCGCGCGCTGCCGGTGTCGACGACGCCACGATCCATGTATTCGTGCCGAGGGCGCGGGCCGATGCGCTGCAACGCGCCATCGCTATGCGCGATGGCGCGAAGGGGACGCTCGAATACAAGGGCGTGCCGTCAGTTCCAGAGGGAATCGAAGCCCGCCAAGGCATGGAGACTCGACTTGCGGAGGCGGAAAACAGCCTGAGGGCGCTGGTTGGCGAAGTCGTCGCAGGAGCCAGGGCATACCAGGGCGGAGGCACGGAACTGCCGCAGGCGAACCTCGCCGACAAGGTGGAGGCAGGTGCGAAGGCATCGCTCGACCGTCTGTTTCATGAATTCAGGCAAGCTGACGACACGCGCTGGCGCACGGTGATCGAGCGCGCGCGTCGGGGCGCGGCGAACCCGCTCGAAGCCGTGGATCACCCAGGCAAGACCGAGGATCACGCAGTGTGCGCTGCCGTTCTGTCGTTTGTGGGTAGCGGGCGAAGAGGCCGCGACGTCCGCGCACACTTCGCTAGCCCGCCGTATGGCTGGCCGCGCGACGCGGTCGATGCGGCGCTCGTCAGCCTGTTCGCGTCAGGCCACCTCCGAGCGACGTTGAACGGTACGGCGCTGACACCGGGGCAGCTCGATCAGGGGAAGGTCTCGACAGCCGACTTCCGGGTGGAAAACGCCACGATAGACACGCCCGAGCGGTTGAAGCTGCGTCAACTCCTGAGCAAGGCGGGCGTACCGGTGCGGCCCAATGAAGAGGCGACTGCAGCGAGGTCGTTCCTCGGTCGACTGGCCGAACTGGCCGCCTGCGCGGGCGGTGAGCCGCCGCTTCCCCCGAAGCCGGACACGAGCGGTGTTGAAGATCTCCAGTCCCTCGTCGGCAACGAACAACTACGGGGCATTCTCGACCGGCACGACGAGTTTCTGACGAATCTGAACGAGTGGACGGCAGCGTCGAAGCTTGCAGAATCTCGACTGCCCTCCTACAAGCGGGCTCTGTTGCTTGCTGAGCACGCGGACGGCGTGGCCGGCACGGCAGACCTTCGGTTGCAGCTTGACGCGATTGCCGAGAACCGCAGCCTTCTGGATGCCACGGATCCAGTCCCCGATCTGGCGCGCGGCCTTGTGGATGCGTTACGTGGTGCCGTAGTGGCGGCCGAGCGCCAGCACCTGGCAGTTTTCAAGGCGCAATCCGAAGCTCTCGAGGAGGTCGTGAGCTGGCAGACGATCGAGTCGTCGGTGCGCGACCGGATTCTCAAAGAACGAGGCGTCGTTGCCAGCACCAAGGGATCCACCGGTACTGAACAGGAAGTAATCGAATCGCTTTCCCGAACGCCGTTGGAGGCCTGGCGCACGCGTACGGCCGCGCTGCCGCAACTGTTCGCAGAGGCGCGCATGGAGGCGGACAGGCTGGTGGAACCAAAGATGCGCCACATCAAACTCGACAGCGGGACGTTACGCTCTCCCGAGGAGGCAGAGGCGTGGCTGGCCGAGACGGAAACGCGGCTGCTGGAAGAACTGGAGAAGGGGCCGATTGCGGTTTCCTAGACAAAGATGAAGACGCTTTCGACAGAGCACCGGCGGCAGCTAGAACGAGCGGTCGTCAAGGCGCGCGAGATCGCGGAAACGGGCGCAAGGGCGGCGCTCGAAGCGCTCGCGGTCGATGGACGCGACCCGTTCGAGCACATGTCGGATCAGCAGCGCGCGCTGCGCCGACGGCTTCGGGCGCATGCGCGGCACCTGGGCGACAGGATGGACGGACGGTCCGGCGCGCATGGGATCGACCACCTCACGCACGAGTGCGCCTACGAGCATTGGCACGCCATGCTGTTCGCCCGTTTCCTGGCCGAGAACCACCTGCTGATCGAGCCTGGATTGGAAGTGCCCGTCACGCTCGACGAGTGCGAGGAACTTGCGAAGGGCGAGGGAGTGGACCGCTGGACCTTGGCTTCGCGTTTCGCCCAGCGGATGCTGCCGCAGGTGTTCCGGCCGGACCACCCGGTGTTCGGCGTGCAGCTTGCGCGCGAGCATCGCGTGCGGCTCGAGGAACTGGTCGAAGGGCTCGCGACCGAGATCTTCACTGCGAGCGATGCCCTTGGCTGGGTGTACCAGTTCTGGCAGGCGAGGAAGAAAGACGAGGTCAACCGCTCGGAGGCGAAGATCGGGGCGGGCGAGCTGCCCGCGGTGACGCAGCTCTTCACCGAGCCCTACATGGTGCAGTTCCTGTTGCACAACTCGCTCGGGGCATGGTGGGAGAGCCGACATCCCGACAAGCCGTGCCCGGCAGACCCGACCTACCTTCGCCACCTCGACGACGGCCATCCCGCCGCAGGATCCTTCGACGGCTGGCCGGACGACCTCTCGGAGTTCCGGCTGCTAGACCCATGCTGCGGCTCGGGGCACTTCCTGGTCGCCGCCCTCCTGATGCTGGTGCCGATGCGAATCGTGCTGGAGGGGCTCGATGCCTCGGCGGCGGTGGATGCGGTCCTGCGGGAGAACCTCCACGGCCTTGAAATAGACCAGCGTTGCGTGGCCATTGCGGCGTTCGCCCTGGCGCTGGAGGCATGGCGCTATCCGGAAGCCGGGGGCTACAGGAGGCTTCCGAGACTCAACCTCGCGTGGTGCGGGCAGCCGGTGGCGGCGAGTAAAGAGGATTGGATTAGCTTGGCGGAGGGCGACTCGAAGGTCGAGGCGGGCATGGCTGCGCTGCACGACGCGTTTCGCGATGCGCCCACGCTGGGAAGCCTGATTGATCCGGCGCGCTCGGCATCGGCCGACATGCTCACGGCGGGATTCGATCAACTTCGGCCCCTTCTGGAACTGGCGCTTGAGCGGCATAACGGGGACGCGCAAAGGGAGGAGACAGCTATCGCCGCCCTTGGTATAGCCGAAACGGCCGAGGTGCTGACGACCCGGTTTCATCTGGTTGCTACGAACGTTCCATACCTTGGTCGCGAGAAACAGAGCCCGCTACTGCGTGGCTTCTGTGAGAAGCACTTCCCTCGGTCCAAGCAGGATCTCGCGACAGTGTTCCTAGAGCGTATCTTGAGACTGTGTGCTGACGCGGGAACAACCGTACTGGTGGCGCCTCAGTATTGGTTGTTCCTTGCCCGTTACCACAACTTGCGCCGTCGGCTACTTGCCGAACGCACTTGGCTCATGCTGGCGACGCTGGGGCCAAGAGCGTTCGAATCCATTGGCGGCGAAGTAGTGAACGCGTGCCTTCTTGTTGTTGGTGCATCCCGAGACCGGCTTGGTCGTGCGTTCTCGTGCGTCGACGCGACGAACGGCGAGACTCCGGATTTGAAAGCCTTGCGCCTACAGGAGGAAGCCGTTCGCGCGCTCAACCAAGCAACCCAGGCCACCAACCCAGATTCGGTGATTGGCTATGAGGCGGATGAAGATGTACCTCTGCTCAGTAGCGTGGCATACGCCCACCAAGGACTGGCAACCAGCGACAACGCCCAGTTCGTATTCAACTTCTGGGAACTGCCACGGCTGGCCAACGGCTGGGAACCGTTTCAGTTCGCGCCGTCGTCCACTGCCCGGATTAGCGGCTGCAGCCATGCCTTGTTGTGGGAGGATGGCCGCGGCAGGTACGCTTGCCACGCCGAGGCCCTCAAGCAGGAAGGCCGTCTGGGTGGCTGGAAGTCCGGTCATGCCGCGTGGGGCAAACGCGGCGTTGCAATCAACCGAATGGGCCGATTGCCTGCATCGCTTTATTTGGGAACCAAGTTCGACTGCAACGTGGCCGTAGTCGTGCCCAGCCACAACGAGGAGCTTGCGCCGATTTGGGACTATTGCAGTTCGCCCGAGTACGGAGAGCACGTGCGCAGACTGAACCCAAAGCTGTCGGTGACGAACGCCACATTGACGAAGGTCCCATACGACGCCTCGCGCTGGCGCAAGTCCCGGACCAACGGCGCTGCGGAACCCCTTGCACTGGAGACGAGCGATCCCACCCAATGGGCATTCCACGGCCATCCGCGCTACTCACAGCACGCACTGCAGGTTGCCGTGGCTCGGTTGCTAGGCTACCGGTGGCCGATGCAGACCGGTCTTCGTCTGGAAGTCGCCGACACCGTCAAGCAGCGCATCGTCCAAGGAAGAACGTTCGATGCATTGGCCGCCGAGGACGGCATCGTTTGCATTCCCGCTGTGCGCGGACATCACCCGGCCGAGCACAGACTGTTGCGGCTGCTCGAGCGGGCGTGGGGAACGGGTTGGCGGGAGGACCAGTTGGCGAGTCTGCTGACCGAAGTGAGGTACCGATCTCTCGATGACTGGTTACGAAATGCCTTTTTCGAACAGCACTGCCAACTATTCCACAGCCGCCCATTCATCTGGCATGTGTGGGACGGTCGCAGATACGATGGATTCCATGCGCTCGTCAACTATCACCGACTGACGGCACCCGATGGAGCCGGACGCCGACTGTTGGAGTCGCTAACGTACAGCTACTTGGGCGAGTGGATCGCACGCCGCCAAGATGACGCCAAGCGTGGAGCAGCCGGCGCAGAAGCTCGTCTCGCTGCGGCGCTGGAACTACGGCAATGCCTTGTCGCGATTCTCGAAGGTGAACCGCCGTTCGACATCTTCGTACGCTGGAAGCCAATTCAAGACCAGCCGGTCGGCTGGGCCCCAGATGTCAATGATGGTGTCCGCCTGAACATCCGACCCTTCATGGCTCAGGATCTACCCGGCGGCCATCGAGGCGCCGGCGTACTGCGCGCGAAACCGAACATTAGCTGGCGCAAGGATCGGGGTAGGGAACCTGCGCGCGGCACGGATTACCCGTGGTTTTGGGTTGGCGGAATGTTCACTGGCGACCGAGTCAATGACGCTCACTATCCCGCAATCGAGAAGATGAGGTGATCGTGCCAGACGTGAAGTTCATGACCACTGAGGCGAACGACGGCAGCTATGTTGATGGGGTCGCGACAGCCTACACGAGGATTCGCCCGACCCAGATGATGGCTGCTGTTGCCTATGCAACGCACAGCGGGGTTGCCGAGTTGCTTGAGCGATTGGACGGGACGGCCTCATGGAAGAGCGTCCGCAAACGATGGCTCATCGGCATTGACTTCTGCCGCTCGGATCCATTCGCGTTAGCCGAACTCAACACGCTACCTAAGTCCGACGTGCGCATCCACGACGGCACCTTCGTCGCTGGTCGCAGCGGTTGCTGCCCGAGAGCCTCCTTCCACCCTAAGCTCTACACCTTCCAGCGCAACACCGATAGGGCCGTCGTGGTTGGTTCTGGGAACCTATCCCGAACCGGGCTTTGCCTGGGCGTAGAAGCGGGAGCCGTGGTGGCAGATCCGTCCACTTCAGCTTTTCGCCAAGTGAGAGCATGGTTTGATACCCATTGGCAAAAGGCAACGCCGCTTGGCGAGATCGCCGCCGACTACGAAGCGCGATATCGGGCGGCGGACAACCGCAAGCACCCGACACCAACCGACGACGACGCGGCGCCGGACTCAGCCGGTACCGGTGTTCAGCTAACCCCGGTTCAGCTGCGCAGACTCAACGTCTGCAAACACCTTTGGATCGAGGCCGGCAAACTGACTCGAAACCTAGGCCGGGATCGCCCCGGTAATCAGCTCATGCTCAAGCGCAACAGCCGGGTTTTCTTTGGATTCCTGGCAAGGGATCTGAGCAAAGACACACTGATCGGACACGTTGCGATTGAGTACGGCGGAGAGGTCCGTGACGACTGTTCTTTGCGATTCAGCAACAACGCCATGGACGTACTTACATTACCTCTACCCGGGTCTGGAGGCCCAGCGACGTACGATCACAAAACTCTCTGCTTTGAGCAGGTCGGGCTTCGCCGGTTCCGTCTGATCGTCGCGCCTCGAACTGTCACGTCTTGGAAGCGGCGTTCAAAGTCCGTTGGCGGTGACTTCCGCATGAAGGGCAACGGCAAAAGGCCCGGTCGCGAATGGGGAGTGTTTTGACTTGGCTGGGCTAGTAGAACGATCTTCGTAGTATGGAAACGCTTTCGACAGAGCACCGGCGGCAGCTAGAACGAGCGGTCGTCAACGCGCGCGAGATCGCGGAAACGGGCGCAAGGGCGGCGCTCGACGCACTCGCAGTCGATGGACGCGACCCGTTCGAGCACATGTCAGGGGAGCAGCGCGCGCTGCGCCGACGGCTTCGGGCGCATGCGCGGCACCTGGGCGACAGGATGGACGGTCGGTCCGGCGCGCATGGGATCGACCACCTCTCGCACGAGCTTGCCTACGAGCATTGGCACGCCATGCTGTTCGCCCGTTTCCTGGCCGAGAACCACCTGCTGATCGAGCCCGAATTGGAAGTGCCCGTCACGCTCGACGAGTGCGAGGAACTTGGGAAGGGCAAGGGAGTGGATCGTTGGGCCTTGGCTTCGCGTTTCGCCCAGCGGATGCTGCCGCAGGTGTTCCGGCCGGACCACCCAGTGTTCGGTGTACGGCTTGCGCGCGAGCACCGGGTGCGGCTTGAAGAACTGGTCGAAGGGCTCGCGACCGAGATCTTCACAGCGAGCGATGCCCTTGGCTGGGTGTACCAGTTCTGGCAGGCGAGGAGGAAGGACGAGGTCAACCGGTCGGAGGTGAAGATCGGGGCGGACGAGCTGCCTGCCGTGACGCAACTCTTCACGGAGCCCTACATGGTGCAATTCCTGTTGCACAACTCGCTCGGGGCATGGTGGGAGAGCCGGCATCCCGACAAGCCGTGCCCGGCAGACCTGACTTACCTGCGCCACGCCGACCAGGGCACGCCCGCAGCCGGGACACTCGACGGCTGGCCGGACGACCTCTCGGAGTTCCGTCTGCTAGACCCATGCTGCGGCTCGGGGCACTTCCTGGTCGCCGCCCTCCTGATGCTGGTGCCGATGCGAATCGCGCTGGAGGGGCTCGACGCCGCGGCGGCGGATGCGGTTTTGCGCGAGAACCTCCACGGCCTTGAAATAGACCAGCGGTGCGTGGCCATTGCGGCGTTCGCCTTGGCGCTGGAGGCATGGCGCTATCCGGGCGCTGGAGGCCATCGGAATCTGCCGAAACTCAACCTCGCGTGGTGCGGGCAGCCTGTGGCGGCGAGTAAAGAGGAGTGGCTCAGCCTGGCGGAGGGCGATTCGAAGGTCGAGGCCGGCATGGCTGCGCTGCACGACGCGTTTCGGGATGCGCCGACGCTGGGCAGCCTGATTGATCCGGCGCGCTCGGCATCGGCCGACATGCTCACGGCGGGATTCGATCAACTTCGGCCCCTTCTGGAACGGGCGCTTGAGCGGCATAACGGGGACGCGCAAAGGGAGGAGACAGCTATCGCCGCCCTCGGCTTATCGGCATCGGCCGAAATGCTGACGACCCGGTTCCATCTGGTTGCTACGAACGTCCCCTATCTCGCTCGCGGGAAGCAGAGCGAACGCCTCCGGCGATTCTGTGAGTCGAGCTACAAGCGTGCCCGGCGCGATCTAGCCAACGTGTTTCTCGAGCGCTGCATGGAGCTGGCGACGGAGGGTGGTGCGACGCAGGTTGTCATGCCGCAGAGCTGGCTGTTCCTGAATAGCTATACGGCGCAGCGGAAGGGATTGCTCAAGGAGGTCCACTGGCGGTCGCTCGTGCGCCTTGGACCGGGCGCGTTCGAGACAATCAGCGGCGAAGTTGTAAACGTCATCTTGCTGACTCTGAACACAGTGCGTCCACTTCGCGACGAGCAACTAACGGGCATTGATGCCACTCAGGCACGGACTCCGCACGACAAGGCCATGGCACTGCGTAGCGAGGGGGTTCGTAGTGTGAGCCAACGGTCTCAGTTGTTGAATCCCGATGCGGTTGTGACATTGGATGACGTCGGCGCAGGAGAGACCCTTGCCTCGGCGGCGCGTTGTAGTCAGGGCATCGGTACGGCCGACATTGGGCGGTTCATATGCCGCATGTGGGAAACACCAAAGTCGGAGATGTGGGACTTCTATCAGATGGCGCCGGACGGGACAGGTGAATTTGGTGGGCTTCACAGCTGGCTCCGTTGGGCCGGGGGAGAGGGTGTGCTCGCGCAGTCAACACAGGCCCGAGTGTGCGGCCAACCTGCGTGGGGCAAGCGAGGTGTCGGGGTGGCTGTGACTCGCAGTCTCCATAAGACTCAATACTTGGGCCACAAGTTCGACTGTACGCTCGCCGCAATCACACCGCTTGACCCGAAGGCCACGGAAGCCATTGTGGCTTTCGTGGCCGATGACGGATTCGGTGACGAGGTGAGGAGGGTCGACGGTGCCCTGTCGGTTACCGAGAGTTCGTTCCTAAGAGTACCTTTTGACATCTCCGCGTGGACTTCAGCTGGCCGTGCGTCGTATCCGGGTGGAACTCCGCGGCCCTACTCCAACGATCCTACGCAGTGGATCTTCCACGGGCACCCGTGCGGGGCGGTGATTTGGGATAAAGGCGCCAAACGGACCAGCAAAGGGCCGCTACGCACCGACGGCACCGTCCTTCACGTCGCGGTCGCCAGACTCCTCGGCTATCGATGGCCTGCGGAGCTGGATTCGAGCATGGGGCTCGCCGACGAGCAGCGCGAGTGGGTGGCGCGCTGCGAGACCCTGCACAGATACGAGGACGCGGACGGTATCGTTTGCGTTCCCTCTGTTCGAGGCGAACGCCCCGCTTACGAGCGACTTCTCGATCTGATCCGCGAGTCGTACGCCGAGAGTTGGACCGAGGAGATCCCGGCTATGTTGCTCAACGGGCGCGGCATTACCCTCGACGATCGGTTGCGCAACCGATTCTTCGATGAGCACTGCAAGCTGTTCCACCACAGGCCGTTCATCTGGCACGTCTGGGACGGACGCAAGCGGGACGGCTTCCACGCGCTTGTGAATTACCACTGGCTTGCAGAGGGCGGCGGTGCGGGGCGTCAGTTGCTCGAGTCGCTCGCGTACAGCTACCTTGGCGACTGGATCGCGCGGCAACGGGATGGTGTGGCGCGCGGAGAAGCTGGGAGCGACGACCGTCTCGCGGCGGCGCTGGAACTGCAGAGACGCTTGGCCGCGATCATCGAGGGCGAGCCGCCGTTTGACCTCTTCGTCCGATGGAAACCTCTGGCCGAACAGGCAATCGCGTGGAATCCCGACGTGAACGACGGCGTCCGGCTCAACATCAGGCCTTTCCTGGCGGACGACATCCCAGGCGGAAGAAAGGGTGCGGGCATCTTGCGCTCCAAACCCAACGTCCATTGGCGCAAGGATCGCGGGAAGGAACCGCTGCGGGATGAGTCCGACTTCCCTTGGTTCTGGGCGGACGGCGGCTTCACGGGCGAGCGCGTCAACGACGTGCATTTCAGCAACGCCGAGAAGCGTGCGGCGCGCGAGGAGGCACAGCCATGACGCGCGCCAACCAAATTGATTGGCCGTATCCGGGATCGCGATGGTGGAAGTTCGACTTCCACACACACACGCCGGCCTCCCAGGACACCCGGGCTTGGCGGGCGGCAATCGGCACAGAGAACGAAGTGACGCCGGAAATCTGGCTGCGCAAGTTCATGGACGCCGGCATCGACTGCGTCGCGGTCACCGATCACAACAGCGGCAACTGGATCGACAAGCTCAGGGACGCCTACGCCACGATGGAGCAGCAGGCGGAGGATGGGTCGCCGCCCAAGGGTTTCCGTGAGCTGACCCTGTTCCCCGGTGTCGAGATCTCCGTCAGCGGCGGTTTCCATCTGCTCGCCATCCTCGACGCTGACGCAACAAGGAGTGACATCGATACTCTGCTGGGCCAAGTGGACTTCCGCGGCACCAAGGGGGCAAGCAATGCGGTGACTCGCGCGAGCCCGCCGCAAGTCATTCAGGCGGTGCTGGATGCCGGCGGTATTCCTATTCCCGCCCACGCGGATCAAGAGAAGGGATTGCTCCGCGTGAAGCCCGGCTCCCACGAGTCCGCGATGGATGCGAACACTCTGCGTGAAGTGATGGCCATGGATGGGCTGCTTGCTGTCGAGTGGGTGGACCAAGCGTTGCCGATGCCAACATGCGTGGAGAAGGACTCACGCCGAATGACCAGGGTCCTCGGCAGCGACTGCCACAGCTTCCGCGGAGATGGTGTACCGGGGTCACGTTTCACCTGGATTAAGGTGGCCGAGCCGACGCTCGAGGGCCTGCGCCTCGCGCTGCTCGATGGTGATGGCATTTCGGTGCGCCGAAGCGACGAAGGACCGTTCGAGCCGTACAAGACGCCGAAACACTTCGTCGCCAGCATCGAGGTCAACGCTGCCCGCTTCATGGGCAACGATGCACCGGAACGTCTTCGACTGACCCCGTATTACAACGCGCTGATCGGGGGACGCGGCACAGGAAAGTCAACGATTGTTCACGCCCTGCGGCTGGTGTACCGGCGAAGCGAAGAGTTGCACCGCTTGGGCGAGAACAGCGAGTCTCGCCGCCGGTTCCACAGCTTCGCCACCGCCGCGCCGAGCCGTGACGCCGAGGGGGCACTGCGCGAGAATACGGAGGTCCGTGTTGAGTTGCGCCGGGAGACGACGAAACATCGCCTGCGTTGGCGTCAGGACGGCGGTCGCTCTGCGGTCGAGGAGCAGGACGGACAGGGCAGCTGGAGCGCATCCGTCAGTCAGGCGCTCACATCCGACCGGTTTCCGATCCGGCTTTTCTCGCAAGGCCAGATCGCGGCATTGGCGGGCGAGGGCCGCGAGGCGCTACTTGGCATCATCGACGAGGCAGCGGGAATCGACAATGTTCATCGTGACCTTGAGGACGCGAAGCGGACCTGGGCCACACAACGGGCACGGCTGCGGGAGCTAGATGGGCGCTTGGCGCGCCGACCGGAAGAAGAACGGAAACTCCACGAAGTCAGGCGGAAGTTGGATGTCCTTGCCGAGGCTCAGCACGCCGACATCTTGCACGCGCAACAGCGGACAGTAAGGCAACGCCGTGAACTCGATACATCTCTCGAGCAGCTGGCATCGCCACCCAAGCGCATCGAGGCGTTGGCGCGGGGTTTGCTGCTCGACGACTGGCCCGACGGTGTCTTCGAGCCAGATATGGACCGGGACTTGCTGGACTGGCGACGTGACGCCGAAGAGTCGTTGGCAGCCGCGCGTGGTACGCTGGTCAAGGCTGCCGGAGACTTGGCGAACAAGGCGGGCGCCCTTGGGAATGATGATCGTCTCGCGGCATGGCGTCGACGCGCTGAAAAGGCGCAGACGGACTACTCGGAGTTGCAGGAGACGCTGGCCAGTCAAGGCGTCTCCGATCCTCAGGCGTTCGGGCGCCTACTTCAGGAGCGAGAGCAGCGGGAACGCGAGCTGAAGATGCTAGCGGATGTGGCCGAGGAACGATCCCGGCTAGAGGAGACGACCGGGCAGCAGTGGAAAGTCGTCCTCAACACGCGCAAGCGGATCACCCAAGCTCGCCAGAGGTTCGTTCAGGAGACACTGGGCGACAACCGGTTCGTTCGAATGGAGGTGATCGGGTTCGGATTCGATGCACGCAGCGTGGAACGGAGCTTGCGGGAGGTTCTGGAGTGTCAGGATGATCGTTTCGAGCGAGACATTCTGCGATACCGCGCTGCAGAGCCGAACGGCGGTCTGGCGTTCGATCTCGCGAACTCCAAGGACGACGACAAGGAGGACTTGTTGGCGAAGGTCAAGCAGCGGCTGGTCGACGGCGATACGACGCTCGGAGGACGCCTCCGCAACTATCTGGAGCGCAAACTGGAACGCCCCGGATTCGCAGACCACGTTCTTTCCTGGTTCCCGGAGGACGACCTGCGCATCGAATACAGCCGCGCGGGGGACGGCCAGGCGTGGACAGCCATCAAGCAAGGCTCACAAGGACAACGATCCGCAGCCCTATTGGCGTTCCTGCTCGCATTCGGCGACGAACCGCTTGTCCTTGACCAACCCGAGGACGATCTGGACAACCACCTGATCTACGACCTGATTGTTCGTCAGATCCGGGAAAACAAGCTGCGCCGGCAACTGATTGTCGTGACCCACAATCCCAATGTCGTCGTCAACGGCGATGCCGAGTTGGTGCATGTGCTCGACTTCACGAACGGCCAATGTCGGGTCGTGCAAGCAGGCGCATTGCAGGAGAGGTCGGTGCGCGAGGAAGTATGCCGTGTCATGGAAGGTGGCCGCGAGGCGTTCTCGCGACGCTGGGCACGTTTGGGTCGCGAGGTCTGAGATGTTCGCGACGCGCTCCGAATTGCTGGAGAAGGTCCGGCTCGGCGAAGACAGTTTCCTGGAACTGAAGGAAGTGCGTTTCGCCGGTGGCAAGGTTCGAGGGCCGACGCAGAACGACCTTGCCGATGAAATCGCCGCATTTGCCAACACGCGTGGCGGCGTCTTGCTCCTCGGAGTGGATGACAACACACGGGAGGTACTGGGGATTCCTGTCGAAAGGCTGGACGCCGTCGAGGCGTTGGTCCGGCAGGCGTGCGAAGACTCCATAACACCGCCCGCTGCGCCGTTGATCGAGCGCATGACCCTGCCCGACAACGCCGGAGTCCCGCAACCCATCGTGCGCGTGGACGTATCACGGAGCCTTTTCGTCCACCAGAGCCCCGGGGGCTACTTCCACCGCGTTGGCTCGTCCAAGCGGCCGGTTCCCCCGGATCATCTTGCGCGCCTGTTGCAGCAGCGCAGTCAGACTCGATTGGTCCGGTTCGACGAGACGCCTGTCCCCGACGCCACCCTCGCGGATCTGGACGAGAAGCTGTGGGATCGGTTCAGGGCACCGCTGACCACCGGCGGATCGGAAGAGATGCTCGGCAAGCTGGCCATGGCGGCGCAGGAAGAGGACGAGACGTGGCGACCGACCGTGGCTGGCGTGCTGATGGCCTGCAAGGCCCCGGAGGAGTTCCTTTCCAGCGCGTTTATCCAGGCCGTTGCATACCGGGGAGAGAGTGTCGTGCCGCAAGCCGAACGGGCCTATCAGCGCGACGCACAGGACATCACCGGGCCGCTAGACCGCCAGATATTCGACGCGTGCGCGTTCGCGCGCAAGAACATGCGGGTCGGGGCGCGCAAGGGGCTCGAAGGCGGACGGGAGGACCTGCCGCAGTTCGACATGCTGGCGGTTTTCGAGGCCATGGCCAACGCGGTAGCTCATCGCGACTATTCGATGCACGGCAGCAAGATACGCCTTCGACTGTTCGACAACCGCCTCGAGTTGTACGTGCCAGGCATGCTGGCGAACACCATGACGACTGAGCATCTGCCCCACAGGCAAGTCGCGCGCAACGAGGTCATCACCAGCTTGTTGGCGCGTTGCCCAATGGAAGGTTACGACTTGTCAAGCCATCGCACCCACATCATGGACAAGCGGGGCGAAGGTGTGCCCGTCATTCTTGCTCGAACCGCCGACATCGCCGGAGAGTTTCCAGTCTATCGCATGATCGACGAGTCGGAACTCCTGCTGGTGATCCCGGCCGCCCCGGTCGCATGAGCGGAGAAGAGACTTGAGCGGGGGGATGATCGAACCAACGGTCATCGAGAGACTCGTTGGCTCGTTGCGCGGCGCGACGCGGTTCAATCCGAACGATGCCGAGCGGCCCGCCGTCGTGCTATGGCCGGACGAGGGTGCGCAATGGCTACCCGTCATCACGCACGTTCGCCGGCTGGCCCCCGAGCTGCTTACCTATGGCGAGTATCAGCCGGAAAGTCGCACTGGCCCGGCGATCTGGCTTCGAACCGCCATTGATCGAGTCCTGCCGGAAGTGGAAATCGCAGAGGACGTCACACCAATCGTGTATCTCCCCCGTGTGGGCCGGCAGGCACTGCGCGCCGTCGAGGAGTGCCCCGACAGCGTGAAACCCTTGGTGGAACTGCAATACAGGGGCACGTGTTGGACGCAAAAGAACGGCAAGGACTGGACGGTGGAGGCCTTCCTCGTTTCGTCGGATGGCGGTCTGGCTCTGGATGTCGCGCGGAACGACGCCACCAGAGCGGCAATGCTGGGTGCCCTCGAGGAGTTGGCGGACACCCCGGTCCACAGGCTCCGAGGCAGGCATTTGGCGCGGGAGGACTTCGACCGGCTCCTCTTGGAAGACCTGCCACGGGATCTTTTGCGGTGGATGAACGACCCGTCCGGCACGAAGCCAGCCTGGAGTCCGGGACGATGGGCGGCCTTCGGCTCCAGGTGTCGGGAAGAACTGGGGTTCGATCCGGAGAAGGAAGGGGCGCTCGTTGCCGCCGAACGGCTCGGGAAGCGGTTGGAGCCTTGGGACGCGATCTGGTCGCGGTTCGTGGAATCGCCTGCGTCCCATCCACAGTTCGTAGATCTTCTTCGCAGGGTGAAACCCTCGGATCTTCTGGAAGACCAGTCGTCGTCGTGGCCGCAGAACAACGAGGCGAAGGAGGGCGAACTCCGTATATGCCTTGCAGCGCTTGGTTCGAAAGCCCCCGCAGACGCAACCGCCGAGATACGCAAACTGGAGGAGATTCACGGGCCAAGACGCGACTGGGTCTGGGCGAAGCTGGGTCAGGCCCCTCTTGCGCAGGCGTTACGTCACCTCTACCGGCTAGCCGAGGCGGCATCGACCAAGCTGGGTGGGGCGTCCCTGGCGGAACTGGCCGACCAGTACACGGCTGGCGGTTACGAGATCGACGATGCAGCGCTGGCCGCGGCCGCCGCCGTCAAGAGTGCCGCGGACTTCGATGCGGTCAGCAAGGCGCTGGACGCAGTCTATCGGCCTTGGCTGGAGAGTGCGGCCCAGCACCTTCAATCGCTCGCGGAACAGGAGCAGATGCCCCGCGCCGAGAATGCGGTACCCGGCGACCTCGCGGTGGACGCCGGAGGCGTGATCCTGTTCGCGGACGGCTTGCGTTTCGATGTGTCGCGGCGCCTCGTCGCCCGGATGCGCGAAGAGGGCCTCGAACCCAGCTTGTCCTGGCGCTGGGCCGGCCTGCCCAGCGTTACAGCAACCGCCAAGCCGGCCGTGTCCCCCGTGACCGGTGCGATTGCCGGAACGTCGCCGGGAGACGGTTTCTCGCCGGTCACGGCAGACGGGGGGCAGCCGCTGACCACGGATCGCTTCCGCAAGCTGCTCGCATCGGCCGGGTACGAGGTGCTGTCTCCAAGCGAGACCGGCGACCCGGCAGGAGTCGGCTGGACCGAGGACGGCAACCTCGACAAGCTGGGTCACGACCTGAAGGGGCGGCTCGCCGGCCAAGTCGAGGAGCAGGTCGAACTCCTTTTGGAGCGCGTCCAATCCCTGTTCGCAGCAGGCTGGCAAAAGGTCCGCATCGTGACGGACCACGGCTGGCTGTGGTTGCCGGGCGGCCTGCCGAAGGTGGATCTCCCGCATTACCTGACGGAGAGCCGGTGGGCGCGTTGCGCGGCCATCAAAGAGGGTTCCACAGTGGATGTCCCAACGACCCCCTGGCACTGGAACGGCGATGAACGGGTAGCGCTGGCTCCGGGGACCGCGTGCTTCAAGGCCGGACACGAGTACGCCCATGGCGGACTGAGCCCGCAGGAGAGCATCATTCCGGTGGTTGCAGTGGCGGCGAGCCGCGCAGCCGGCCGACCCGTCACGATCAAGGCGATCTCCTGGGCGGGAATGCGTTGCCGGGTGGGGGTCGATGGGGATGGCGCCGGACTGCGCATCGAGTTGCGGACCAAAGTGAACGACCACACCACCGCTTTGAGCGAGGCGCGAGAAGTCGACCCGGACGGGAACGTCAGTTTGCTGGTCGAAGACGAGGATCGGGAAGGGACGTCCGCTGTGGTGGTCGCCTTGAGTGTCGACGGGCAACCAGTGACCCAGAAAGCGACCATCGTGGGTGGCCAATGACGATCGCGCTCGACGATCTCGACCGACGCGCCGCAGCGGTCTTCGAAGGCTATCTTGTCCGCAAGGATCTCGTCCGCAAGTACAGTCGGCAATACCCCGTGCCGACGTACGCGGTCGAGTTTCTGCTTGGGCGGTATTGCGCGAGCACCGACGAACGGGAGATCGAAGAGGGCCTCGCCATCGTGGAGCGCCAGCTTGCCGATCGCACGGTAAGGACGGGGGAGGAAGAGCTCTTCAAGGCCCGCGCTCGAAACAGGGGTTCAGTCAAGCTCATCGATATCGTCCGCACCCGACTCGACGCCAGGACCGACTCGTTCATCGCGGAGCTTCCGAGTGTCGGCTTGCGGGACGCAAGCATTGACGACCGGCTGGTAAAGCAACACGAGCGGATGCTGACAGATGGGTTCTACGCGGAGGTCACCCTCGGCTATGACGCCACGATCGCCCAGGAGAAGGGCGGCAGGCCATTTGCAATCGACAACCTAAGGCCAATTCAGCTCTCCAAGGCCGACGTGCTGGATGTCCTCCAGCGAGCCAGGCACGAATTCACTCCGGAGCAATGGCGTCACCTCCTGCTGCGGAGCGTAGGCTTGGAACCGGCAAGCCTTGGCGAACGGGCGCAGACGGTAGCCCTCGCGCGCATGGTCCCGTTCGTGGAGCGCAACTACAACATGGCCGAGCTCGGCCCGCGCGGAACTGGCAAGAGTCACATCTATCAGCAGATATCTCCCTACGCGCACCTGATCTCCGGCGGCAAGGCCACGGTCGCCAAGATGTTCGTCAACAACGCAAACGGGCAGCGGGGCCTCGTGTGCCAGTACGACGTGGTCTGCTTCGACGAGATATCGGGGGTCTCGTTCGATCAGAAGGACGGGGTCAACATCCTGAAGGGTTACATGGAGTCCGGCGAGTTCTCCCGGGGCAAGGAGAGCATCCGCGCGGAAGGCGGGATCGTCATGGTGGGAAACCTGGACATGGAGGTCGAGCACCAGCAACGTGTCGGTCACCTCCTCAGTCCGCTCCCGCCGGAGATGCGCGACGACACGGCCTTCATGGATCGCATCCACGCCTACGTTCCGGGATGGGACTTCCCGAAGCTGAATCCGTCCGAGCACTTCACCGACCACTTCGGGCTGGTGAGCGATTTCCTGTCAGAGTGCTGGAGCCGGCTCCGCACCGGCAGCCGGCTTCCCGTGTTGCAGGGGCGCATCAACTACGGTGGGGCATTGAGCGGCCGGGACATCACGGCCGTCAACAAGACCATGAGTGGACTCCTGAAACTGCTCTACCCAGACCCGGAAATGCCGGTGCCGGACGACGAGTTGGAGGGAATGGCCCGGGTTGCGCTTGAAGCGAGGCGGCGGGTCAAAGAGCAGCAGAAGCGCGTTTTCCGGAGTGAGTTCCGCAACACGCACTTCAGCTACGCCATCGGCGAGGACGGCATCGAGACATTCGTCGCCACCCCGGAACTGCGCAGCGACGAGGCGATCGAACACGACCCGCTGCCGCCGGGGCAGGTGTGGGCGATGAGTCCAGGAGGACCAGAGACCGGCCCCAGCCTGTATCGCATCGAAGCGAGCGTGGGATCCGGAAGCGGGGTGAGTATCCTCAACGCACCCGTGCCGCCTGCCTTCCGCGAAAGCGTTCGCTACGCGGAGCAGAATCTCTACGCCCGGGCGAAGGCACTGGTCGGGGACAGGAACCCGCGCGAGCACGAGTTCTCCGTGCAGCTGCGGGCCATGGACAACGAGCGCACTGGCGCATCGCTGGGAGTCGCAGCCTTGGTGGCCCTTTGCAGCGGCTTGCTTGAAAAGAGCGCGAAGGGTGGCCTGATCGTGGTCGGTGCGCTCAATCTCGGTGGCTCGACGGAGCCCTTGGGCAATGCCGTCGGGGTCGTGGAGGCGGCGGTCGAAAGGTCCGCTGACACGGTGCTGATGCCGGTCTCGGCGCGCAAACAGCTCTTCGACCTATCGGATGACATGGCGACCCGGACCAACGTGCAGTTCTATTCGGACACAACGGACGCGCTGTTGAAGGCGTTGCTTGTGTGAGATTCGATGCAGTGCCATGGATCCATTTGCGCGTTAGGAGCCTTCAGCCGGGGAAGCATCCCCCGACCGCTGACGCGTAAGGAAGTACCGGCAATTCCCCCATCGCCGGGGCGTACTTCCATGCAAGGCCGCGCCGCAAGACGCACCTCGATCACTGGCCGACAAGCCAAGACCGAAGCCGACGCGAGCCGCGCGCGAAAACCACTTGCCGCCCGTGCGGCAAATCCGACAGACTAGCGGCATACGCGACCACGGGAGGCGCACATGCAGATCGAGTCCTTGGGCCATGTCGTGGTCAAGGTGCGGGACATCGAGCGCGCCGAGGCGTTCTACAACGGTGTGTTGGGCCTGCCCATCGTTGCTCGCCGCGAGCGTCCGAACATGACCTTCTTCTCTCTCGGCAACCATCACGACTTCGCCATCTTGGGGCTCGGCGACGATGCCGAGGCCGCCCCCCGCAAGGCTGCGGGCCTCGCCCACGTGGCGTTCAAGATCGGCGAGTCGATCGACGAGTTGCGGGAAGCCAAGCATCACCTCGACGACGCCGGCGTCCAGTGTGCGCCGGTGGACCACGAGGTCACGCAGTCGCTGTACTTTGCCGATCCGGACGGCAATCAGGTCGAGCTCTACGTGGACACGTCAGACGTGTGGAAGCAGGAGCCGCAACGGGTGGCTCAGGGAATGAAGCTCGAGTTGTAGGAGACCGCTTCCTCAACGTCGTCGCCTGCAAGATGGTCGATTTCGGCGTCGTGGCTGCCACCAAGGATGGCGTCGATGGGCGCCGGGGTTCGCGCTTTCCGTGAATTCGAGGCCGATGGCCAGGTGCTTTGCGCCGAACACAGTGGCGGTGCGGTAGGCGTTGACCGGCCCCGCTCGTCGAGACCGAGTCCGCCGAATCCCTTCGCCGGCGAGCCCAGACTATACCGCAACGCCCTCTCCGCCGCCATGGTGCGCACCGCCGGGCCCGGCAGCTACGTCGTCGGCAACGGCCTCATGCTCCGCGTCAAGGCCCACGGGACCCGCCAGTGGGTGCAGCGCCTCACCATCCACGGCCGCCGCGTCGATCTCGGATTCGGCAGCGCGGAACTGGTTTCGCTTGCGGATGTGCATCGGGCGGCGGCGGACAACCGGGCGATCGCGAGGACCGGCGGCGATCCCCGCCGGATCCAGGTGCCGACCTTCGCCGCGGCGGAGGAAGCCTGCTTCGCCGAGAAGCTCGATACCTGGCGGACGAAGAGTCCGGCGCGCAACTGGCGCATGGCGGTGGACAAGCATGTGCTGCCGAAGCTCGGCGGCGTGCGTGTGGACAGGATCGGCACGGCGGCGGTGTACGAGGTGCTGCGGCTGCTCGCGCTGGCCGGCAAGCACGCCATGGTGAAGACGGTGGGCGCGGCGATCACGGCGGGCGCGGATCAACGAGTACCGCTCGGAGGGCTCGCCCGCGGAGACGGTGCGCCGCAGCCTGCCGAAGCGGGCGGCGGGACCGAAGCACCACGACGCGCTGCACTTCTCGGACGTGGGCGCGGCGCTGGAAAGGATCGACGCCACCAACTGCGCGCCCTCGACGAAGCGGGCGATCCGCTTCACGGCGCTGACGGCGGCTCGGCAGATCGAGGTGCGACGGGCGGCGTGGGAGCAGTTCGACATTCAAGCCGCGGTGTGGGTGAAGCCGGCGGAGTCGATGAAGACCGGCAAGGCGCACCGGGTGCCCGGCGCTAACCTGCGCCAGGAGGGGGTCAGCCACCGCCGACCCAACGCCGCACAAGGCGACAACGAACTCCACCATTGTAGCGGTCGACAGCGCCAATCACGCGCTCGGCCCGACTATTTGCTTAGCATCCGCATAAGGGAACCCCGCATCGCCGCTGGCGCTCCGGGCTTCGGCTGCGCCCCGTCACTACCGGAAACCGCCAGCGGAGACTTCGGGCCGCAAATGGATGAGAGGAGTTCCCCAACGCTTTCCGGCGGGTAGTGACGGGACGCTGTTTCGCTAGGTCACGGATCGACGGATCGCGCTGCGAAGTGCTCTGCAAAGTTGCAGCCCCACTGCCCACTGCCGGTCTGCTACCGTAAAGTGATGACCAAGGCCACAGCGACCTCACAGCAAGCAGCCGACTCCATCCTGCTCGCCGCGCGCCCTCCACAGGGCTGCTGGAACGAGCACGACTACCTCTGGCTCACTGATCGCTGCAACCGCCTAATCGAATTCGCGGACGGTTGCATCGAGGAGCTTCCTGTGCCCACTGACTCGCATCAGTCCATTCTCCTCCATCTCTTCCGCCTGTTCGACCAATGCATCGGTACGGAAGGCGGCATCGCGCTTGTCGCGCCGTTACGCCTGCGCATCCGCGATGATCGGTTCCGCGAGCCAGACCTGATGCTGCTTCGCGACGCGAGTGATCCTCGCCGCCAGGACCGGTATTGGCTAGGCGCCGACCTTGTCGCTGAAGTGGTCAGCCCGGACGATCCTGAGCGCGACTACGGTCGGAAGCGTGCGGACTATGCCGAAGCTGGCATACCTGAGTATTGGATCGTCGATCCGCGCCAGCCCGCCATCACGGTCCTGACACTCAGCCAAGGCCACTATGTCGTCGAACGCGGCCCGTTCGGCCTTGGCGACGTCGCGAGGTCTTCTGTCCTGGCCGGATTCACCGTCGCTGTGTCAGCCGTCTTTGAAACACGCGCGCCTCGGGTCGCCCGTTAGACCTCGATTCTATGGCAGCGCCCCATGGCTGAGTTGAAGTTCAAGGGCGGCAACGCCCCGCCGGAGCTCAAGCTCGGCGAACTCTCGGGCGAGTCACACGCTTCCGCCAAAATCCTCACGTCGTTCCGCTTCAGCGGCCTCTTCCAACTCTCGTTTGGCAACAAGCGGCGCGGCCCGTTTCTTGGCGCCCTTTCGAGCCGCCTTCCTTCTCCGCTCGGTCTTTTCGCGTTCGTCGAGGTAGATGCGAGACTCAACACGTCGCGCACACGGGACTCGTCATAAAGGTCACATCCGCCATTGTCCCTGAAGAGTGCGACCTCATCTGGAGTCGGGAGGAACTTCCGCACGAGAGCCGGCGTCATGTCGTGCAGCTCGGATAGCTCCCGGCTGGTCACGTACCCGTCCACCGTCATGCGGGTGCATGTCCCCGGAAAAGTTTCTACGGCGCAGACTCCTAGCGCGGCGCAACACCGAACGGCAGACGTAGCGGGAGATGCCGCAGCGAACGCGTGCCGATGCCGTTGCCAACAGAACCCCTCGTTCGCCGCCACCCCCGTAGAATGCCCGAAGATTCGAGCGCGAGGTTCGTCATGAACACGTCGATGCACGTCCCGAACTCTTGGCGAGGCATCGGCGGGGTGGGCCTCGCCGTCGCTCTGGCATGGGCACTGCCCGCCTGCGGCCCAGGCGACCACACGGCGAACGCCGGGACATCCTCCGGCGAGGCCGCATCCATCGTCCCAGCGCCCGCGTATGGCGAGCCCTACGGCCCTCCTGGCGCCGGCGCGGCGCACGCCGCAGCCATTGCCTTGCGCGAGGCATTGAACGAAGAGCAGGCAAGCGCCCTGGCGTTGCCAATCGACAGCCCTCTGCGTGGCAATTGGTCCAACCTCCCCGCAAGCATGGTGGACTTCGACCACAACGGCGTGCGGCTCGGCGACATGACCGCGCAGCAGCTTTCGCGCCTGCACGACTTCCTGGCTGCGGCGCTTGGTCCGCATGGCTACGAGACCGTCACGCAGGTGGTGGCCGCCGAAGCCGTGCTGTCACAGTCGCCCTGGGCAAGGCTCGGAAGCCTGTCCGAGGGCAACTACTGGCTCGCGTTCTTCGGCGAGCCCACGCCCACCGGAGCCTGGGGCTGGCAGTTCGGCGGCCATCATCTGGCCGTCAACGGCAGCTTCGCCGGCGGCAAGGCCGCAAGCCTTTCCCCAACCTTTGTCGGCGCCGAGCCGGCCGCGTTCGCCATTGCAGGGGGGGATGCTGCGCCGCTCTCGGGCGAACTCGAGGCCGGTCGCGCCGTCATGCGAGCGCTGCCGGCCGGTCTGAGGGCCGAGGCAACGATCCAAGCCTCTCGAATGGAGGCCGGCGCCGGCCGCGACGGACGCATTCCGGAGCTCCGTGGCAGCGCGGTCGCAAGCTGGCCGGAGGAGCCTCGCGCGCTGGTGCTGCAAGCCATCCTCCACTGGGTAGCGCTGCAGCCTCCCGAACACGCCGCGGTGCGCATGGCGGAGTTGGAGACCGCCATCGACGATCTCCACTTCGCATGGAGCGGCCCCGTCGACGGCGACGCGACGTATTTCCGCATTCAGGGCCCCACGCTCATCACCGAGTTCTCCATCGAAGACGTGGACGACGGCGGCCACTTCCACTCGGTGTACCGAGACCCGACGAACGAATACGGCGGAATGGGAGCCTCGTTGGCGAACCGCTGATTCAAGCCCACGGACACGCCACCCCTCCGAGTCCTACAGGTCCTTCGACTCCCTCCACGGGTGTCCAGTGGTCCAAGTCTTGAAGCGCGTACAGCGGATTCTGACAGGTGTGGCTGTCCCCTCGGCAAGCGTCGCCAGTCGCGCCTCGAACCCGTCAAGCTGCTCGTCACTGGCAAAGGCGAGACGAGCGTGTCGTCTCCTGGCTGACGACCTCCACGCCGATGCGGACGTGGCTATGACAACTTCAGCCTTGCCCGGCAGTTCGTGCTGACGGGCCTCAGCGACTCCGCCAACCTGATCGCCTTCTGCGACAGGGGCAGCGCCCACGCGACAGCCGCAAGGCGAGCCAGTCGGGCTGCGGCCAGGGAATGCCAGCCGATGCATCGTGCAAGTCCTGAATCGGCTTGAGCCCGTGGAGCCGTCAATCGCCCAGTGCCGACGCGATGCGCGCCACGACGGCGCCCATGTCGATGCGGCCGTCGCGGTTGGTTTGGGCGGCGATGGTGATGCCCGACCTGGCGTCGTGCGTCACTTGGGTTCGGTAGCCGGGCCACAGGCCGCCGTGGCTCCATGAGGCGCCGTTGCCGTGTACGAACAGGCCGTAGCCATAGTGTTCGCCGGGGGTTGCCGGACTTTGCCAGCCGCCTTGGAGCATTTGAGTGAAGCTCTCCGGGCTGGCGATTTCGCCGGCGGCCAGGGCGGCGTGGAAGCGGACCAAGTCGGTGGGGGTCAGGGCCAGGCCGCCGCCGGTCCACTCGGAGGAGGGGTCGATCTTCATGGTGCCGTCTTCGCGCAGGTTGCGGGCGCCGACGGTGTAGCCTGGGGCGACCGGGAGCACAGAGCGGTCTTGCAGCACGATGTCCTCGAAGCCGTGGGGCTTCAGGATGCGTTCGGTGAGGAGGTCGTAGTAGGTGCGGCCGGTGGCGGACTCGATCAGTCGGCCGAGGACGAGATAGCCGACATCGGTGTAGCGGTAGCCTTCGCCCGGCGGGAACAGGGGCTTCTTGTCGAGGGCGAAGCCGATGAGTTCCTCTGGCGTGAAGCGGATGCCGCCCCGACGGATGGCGCGCCAGACGGAATGGAGATTGTAGCGGAAGGTGCCGGGGTAGTCGGAGATGCCGGCGCTGTGGGAGAGGAGGTGGCGGACACGGATGTCGGCTGGGTTGGGCAGCCTTGCGTGCCAAGGCCGGTCGCCGAGCCATTTGCTGGCGTGGTCGTCGAGGGAAAGGGTGCCGTCTTCGATGAGCAGCATGGTGAGGGCCGCGACGAAGGTCTTGCCGGTGCTGCCGCCTGGCATGGGGGTGTCGCTGTCCAGGGGGATGCTGGCTTCTTTGTCGGCGAGGCCGCTGGCGGCGCGGATGATGCGGCCATCGGCCAGACGCACCGCGGCGCGCAGCCCCGGCATCTTCATCTCCTCCCGCGTTGCTTCGAGCAGGGCGGCGAGGCGCTCTTCGTCCAATGTGGCGGCCATTGCGGTTGAGACTGACAGGGTGCAACAGGCCAGGAGCCAGCGCCGCAGAACGGCGCTGGCTCCTGGCCGAAGCGGCGAGCGGAAGCGAACCCGAAGGCCAGCAGTTGCGCAGCAACTGCCGACGCGCCTGCCAGCGCCACAAGAACCGTTGCCTTTCGGCAACGCTTCCTGCCCCAGCCCAAGCCGTCCTGTCACCCTGTCGGCATTCGGCCAGCTTGCGCCGTCCGAAGTCCGACAGGCTGCTTAGGGCGCGCCAGGAGGCAGCTTGACAGCCGGTTTGTTCTCGTCATCGAACGCTGAACTCCTCCTGTGGCTCAACTTTTTTGGAGGGAGGGCATCTGGAGGGAGGGCATCTGGAGGGAGGGCATCTGGAGGGAGGGCATCCTGCCCTCCCTCCAGAGAGGGCGGCCCATTGTGGCCCCCAGAAGAAAGTGCCACCCTTGCGATGCCCCTCCGCGACCTGTACGGCTCTCTGGGGAATTGTGCATCAAAATCCACAGCAAGCTGCGTTTCCGACACCGGTTTGACGCTTCACGGGCCGGGCAACCCCGCCGCCTCCACGTCCGGATGCGCCAGTCCCTGACGCCATGATGTTCCTTGCCGCGTTCACGTCGGCGTTTTCCCTGTGGCCGCACGCCACGCACTCGAACCGAGCCTGCGTGGGCCGGTTCGCCGCATCGACGCATCCGCACTCGGCGCACGTCTGGCTCGTGCAGGCCGGGTTCACCGCCACCACCACGCCCGCCTTGTAGTCGAGCTTCCGCCGAAGCCCCGACCACCCGGTCGCAAGGACGACCCGATTCAGGCCGGCCTTGGCGCCGACGTTCGTGCCGGGGGCTTCGACAGTGCCCTTGGCCGATTTCGTCATGGCAGCGACCTTCAGGTCCTCGATGCAGACCATCTCGGCGCCACTGGCGATCCGGCGACTGACCTGGTGCTGCCAGTCGTGCCGGATGCCGGCGATGCGCGCCGAGGTCCTGGCGAGCAGCTGCTTCGCCCGCTCCCGCCGGCCGCTGCCCTTCCGCCGCCGCGCCACCATCCGCTGGCAGCGCCGACGCCGGGCTTCGAGTCTCGACAGATCGGGCATTCGGTGGATCGCGCCGTCGCTGGTCGCCACCTGACCGACGTTCATGTCCATGCCCACGGCGCGCCCGTTGGCGCACCTTGCAGGCTCGGGGACGGCGTAGGCGATGGTGCAGTGCCACTTGCCGCAGCGGCGCGTGAAGGTGGCCTGCCGCGGCTCTCCGCGCACCCAGGGATTGCCGCCCCTGCGCCGCAGCCGCACCTTGCCGAGCTTCGGAATCGCGATGCGCTCGCCGTCGAAGCGGACACGCTCCGGAATCGTGAACCCATCGGCGCCCCGGCGCCGGGACTTGAACCGCGGCCGGCCGCGCCGTCCCTTGAAGTGCGCCGTCCACGCATCCGCCTGCCTCTTGAGCGTGTGGCGGACGATCCCGAACGGAAGCTCCTGAAGCCAGGGCGTGACGCGCCGCAGTTGCGTGAACGCCTTGCCGAGCGAGAAGAACGAGACGGAAGGAGGCTTCGCGCCGACCATTCGGGCGATGCGGTGCAGGTCCTCCTGGTCGGCCAGTACCTGATTCCAGACGAAGCGGCACGCCCCGGCGATGCGGGCAAGATCATGCGCCCGACGACGGCTTCCCGGAAGCACTCGAAAGGTGACAGTGCGGATAGTGGTACGCTTGTCCAGCGGTCGGCTCCCATTTCAGCCGTTTGGCATCGGGCCAGTTGTCGCTGTCCCGATGCACGCATTATGCATCATGCCACCTGCGGATTTTGCTACACAAGTCCCCTATATTGCGCCCGTCTCCGCAAGCTCCGCCAGGTCCGAACCAGCGAGCCCCAGAAGGCCGCCATATACGCTCTCGTTGTCGGCGCCCAACGGTCGGGGCAGCGTGACGGGCGGAGGTTCCACGTCCTCGAAGCGCAGGGCCGTGCTTGGCAGGGTCACATGGCCGTAGCGTTCGTGCGCCAGCTTCGCAAGCGCGCCGCGTTCGAGCAGGTGGGGATCGTTGAGCACGTCGTCCAGGGACTGCACCGGAGCGCAGATGACATCGTGCTCCTGACAGATGCGGAACACCTCGTCCCTGGGCAGGGTGCTGGTCCACGCCTCCACCGCTTCGTCGGTGGCCTCCATGTTGCGGGCGCGCTCCTTCATCGACTCGAAGCGCGGGTCTTGCAGGAGCTCCGGCCGGCCCATGGCGCGGGTCAGGGACTGCCAGTGACCCTCACGGATGCAGATGATCGCCACATGGCCGTCTGCCGCGGCATAGACGTTGTAAGGCGCCACCGCCCGCGCCTGATGGTGGTTGCCGGTGCGGGGGGGATTGCCGCCGACGGCGTAGTAGGCGCCGAGGGCGGAGGTGAGCGTCGGGAACACGGCATCCTGCATCGCCACGTCCAGCACCGCGCCCTTGCCGGTGCGGGCGCGGCGCACGAGGGCGGTGGTGATGGCGGCGTAGAGATGCACCCCGCCCAGGATGTCGCAGAGCGCCGGGCCGGACTTGAGCGGCGGTTCGTCGTCGTTGCCGGTGATGGCGACCACCCCGGTCATGGCCTGCACGGTGATGTCCATGGCGCGATAGTCGCGATGCGGGCCGCCGCGGCCAAAGCCGGTGGCGGCGCCGTAGATGAGGCGAGGGTTGATTTCGAGCAAGGCGTCGCTGCCAACGCCGTTGCGTTCCATGGTGCCGGGGGAGAAGTTCTCGAGCAGCACGTCGGCGTGGCGCGCGAGGCGCTTCAGGAGGTCGCGCCCGCGCTCGTCCTTGAGGTTGAGGGTGACAGTTTCCTTGTTGCCGTTCAGCATCATGAAGGGGTAGCTCGCGAGTCCGCCGCCTCGTCCCCTCATGCCTTCGCCGACGGGCGGCTCCACCTTGATGACGCGGGCGCCGGCCATCGCCAGCAGATAGCCGCAGTAGGGGCCGTTGTAGATCTGGCCGAGGTCGAGAACGGTGATGCCTTCGAGCGGCGCGTCGCCCACGGGACTTCCTCATGTGGATGCGGTGCGGCAGTATAATTGCCGCAGCGGGAGGTCACGGCGAGTCGTGGCTGCACCGCAATGCGCCCGTAGCTCAATTGGATAGAGCACCAGGCTTCGAACCTGGGGGTTCGGGGTTCGAGTCCCTGCGGGCGCGCCAAACCCTTCCGAGGAGCAACCATGCCGGCGTCCCAGGCGTTGGTCGTTGTTCCACCATCAGGCCAGTTCGAAGGTCGTGGCCACGAGCGAGTGCGGGGGCAGGAGGGCGTTTGCGTTGCCGTCGGCGCTCCAGCCGTCGAAGGGGATGGCTCGGACTTCGTCGGGCGATTCGAAAGTGTTCTCGGCCTTGAGGTCGGCGTGCAGGACTTCCGACGAGAGTACCCGGGCGATGACGTGGTCCGCGAATGCCACGGTTAGCGGCATGTGATCGTCGAGTTGGCGGTTGATGGCGAACACGTGCAACTTCGAGCCATCGATGATGGCTGCATGGTCGAGAAAGGCGACTTCGCCGTAGCGTTCGCTTTCGTAGCCTGGCCCCTCCACGGCGCCGCGCAGCGACACCCCCGTTCGGCGGCTCGACAGCATGCGGAAGGCGTGGAAGATGGACTGCTTGAGCAACTCGTCTCCTTGCGTCAGCACCGGGCCGATGACGTTGACGAGCTGCGCCAGATTGGCGATGCGGACGCTGTCGGCGTGGCGGATGAAGCTCATCAGGAACATCGCCACCATGAGGGCGTCTTCGAGGTTGTAGCGCTCTTCGAGCAGCGCTGGGGCCACCTTGCCGCGGCCGTCGCTGTGGGCGCCGCCGCGGGCGCGATACCAAACATTCCATTCGTCGAAGCACAGATACGCGCGCCGTCTTGAGCGCCGCTTCGCCTGCACGTAGCGGGCGCAGGCATCCACCGCCTCGATCTGGGCGTCGATGCTGTTCGAAAGCGCCAGATAGTCGGCGGCGCTGTCGTCGGGATTGCCAACGTAGCGGTGCAGACTCACGTAGTCGGCAAGGCCGCCGAGGGATTCGAGCACGACCCGATCCCATTCGGGAAAGGTCGCCATGGTGGGTGCCGAGGAGCCGCAAGCCACGGTCTCGATCGAGCGGTCGCAATCCTTCATCATCTTGGCGGCCTGGCTCGCGCGGGTGGCATATTGCTCGGCGGGAACGTGGCCAAGTTGCCAAGGTCCGTCCATCTCGTTGCCGAGACACCAGATGGGCACGGCGTAGGGGTCGGCCACAGCGTTGGCGGCACGCATGTCGGCATGCCGCGTGCCGACCTCGCAGTTGCAGTATTCCACCCAGTCGCGGGCCTCTTCCGGTGTGCCGGTGCCGAGGTTCACCGCCAGCATGGGCTTCCAATCGAGCTTCCGGCAGAGGTTGATGAACTCGTCGGTGCCGAAGGTGTTGGGCTCGATGGACTGCCAGGCCAGTTCCCTCGTGCGGGGCCGCGCCTCCTTGGCGCCCACACCGTCTTGCCAGTGGTAGCCGGAGGCGAAATTGCCGCCAGGATAGCGGACGACGGTGAGGCCGAGTTCCCCGAGCGCCTCGATCACGTCGGTGCGCATCCCGTCTGCATCTGCGTGAACGCTGCCGGGGTCATACACACCCTCGTAGATGGAGCGGCCCAGGTGCTCAAGAAAGCCGCCGAAGATGAGCGGGCTCACGGCACCGATGGTGTGGCGGGAGTGAAGGTGGAGGATGGTGGGCTTGGTCATGGGCTGCTTGTCCGGCGGCTTCGACAAATCGAATGAACGGATGCTAGCCCGGATGATTCATGAATGCGCTACTGCGGGCGTCGGCAGTCGCTTTGCGACTGCTTAGCCTGTGGAGCTCGCCTCGAGCGGGCCTTGCGGCGAAATGGAGGGCGGGACACCAGGCGGGACACCCTTCCCCACAAAGAGGGCCCCGGTGTTGGCGGCGGTTTCGCTGGCGTGAAACTGCTACGCTTGCAGGAAGCCTAGGATTTCCGGATTGCCGATGCCTCTCGACCCTCCTGCGCCCGCGCCGGATGCGCCACGCTTTGACCCGGTGGACGACGCCATCGGCGCCGTCGCCCGTGGCGAGTTGGTGGTGGTGGTGGATGACGATGACCGCGAGAACGAGGGCGATCTCATCATGGCGGCGTCGAAGGCGACGCCGGACCGCGTCGCGTTCATGGTCCGACACACCAGCGGCATTCTCTGCACGCCGCTCGAGGAAGACCTGGCCAAGCGGCTGCACCTCGAGCCCATGGTGGCGCGCAACGATGCGCCGCTTGCCACCGCCTTCACGGTGAGCGTGGACTATCGGCAGGGGCTTTCCACCGGCATCTCCGCCGAAGAGCGTGCCGCCACCGCCGTGGCTCTCTCCGGCGGCAATGTGGTGGCCGACGACTTCGTGCGGCCGGGCCACATCTTCCCCTTGGTGGGGCGGCGTGGCGGCGTGCTGGTGCGATCGGGCCACACCGAGGCGGCCATCGACCTCGCTCGCGCCGCCGGCTGTTCGCCGGTGGGTCTCTTGGCGGAGGTCGTGAACGACGACGGCACTGTCCAGCGGCTGCCGGAACTCATGCGCTTCGCCAGGGAGCACAGCCTCAAGATCATCTCCATCGCCGATCTCATCGCCTGGCGGCAGCGCCGCGAGCAACTGGTGGTGCGGACCCGCGAGTTCGAGGTGCAGACGGCCATCGGTCGCGCCCGCGCCCTCGCCTACCGCACCCGCTTCGAGGACGCCGAGCACCTTGCCCTGGTGTTTGGCGAGCATCGCCCTGGAACGAGCGTGCCCGTGCGCATCCATCGCGAGAAACTCATCGAGGACGTGTTCGGCCCCCAGGCGAGCCATCAGAGCAACTTGCTGCAGACGGCACTCAAGCGCTTGGGTGAACTCGGCGGCGGCGTCTTCATTTATCTGCGCAGCGGCTTCGCTGGAGTGCCCCTCGACAACCTGAGCGAAGGGCACGCCAGCCGCGCCGACGGGCGCAATCGCGACTGGCTGGAGATCGGTGTCGGCGCGCAAATCGTCCGCGATCTGGGCGTCACACGCATTCGCATCGTCACCGGGCGGGAGGTGGACTACGTGGGCCTCGAAGGCTTCGGTCTCGCCGTGGACGGCATCGAGCTGCTCGGCAGCTAGCCATGCCGGCAACCCGCATCGGCGTCACCCTTGGGGACCCTGCCGGCATCGGGCCGGAAGTGTTGGTGAAGGCGCTGCATGACGAGGGTCGGCCCGATGCCCGCATCGTGGTCTATGGCCCGGGTTGGGCGCTCGGACTAGGTGCGCGGCAAGCGGGGCTCACGGTGCCAGAGTGCGATCTTGTCGACACGGACAGCCCCCTTCCAGCCGATTTCCGCGTCGGCGAGGTGGCCGCGGCTTGCGGCGAAGCGGCCGTGCGGGCCGTGGAACGCTGTGCCGGCGATGCAATGGCCGGCGAGATCGACGCCATGATGACCTGCCCGCTCAACAAAGAGGCGATACACGCCGCCGGCTATGTGGACGACATCGGTCACCAGGAGATTCTGGCGCGCCTGACCGGCGCCGAGGTGACGGCCACCATGTTGATGACGCCGGGGTTGCGCGTGGTGCATCTGTCCACGCACAAGTCCTTGATCGAGGCGGGGCGCTTCGTCACCTTCGACAATGTGCTGGAGCGGCTCAAGCTGTGTCACGAGTCGCTGCGCGCATGGGGATTGCCAAATGTGCGAATCGCCGCGGCAGCGCTGAATCCGCACGGCGGAGAAGGCGGGCTGCTCGGCCGCGAGGAGATCGAGGCCATCGCCCCAGCCGTGCACGCCGCACGCGAGGCGGGCATGGATGTGGTGGGGCCGCTGCCGGCGGATTCCGTCTTCAACCGCGCCATCGCCGGCGAGTTCGACGTGGTGCTGGCGATGTATCACGACCAGGGCCACATCGCCATCAAGGTTCACAACTTCCACGAAAGCGTCACCGCCACGCTGGGGATTCCGTTGATCCGCACATCCGTGGATCACGGCACCGCGTTCGACATTGCCGGCAAGGGAATCGCCGATGAGCGGGGCGCCGTTGCCGCATTGCGCGCCGCGACGGCACTGGCGGAAGGGACATTGGGGGCGAGCTAGGAGTCTGCGCCGTAGGACGATCTCGCGCCGAAAATGTGGTGTGATCCCCCATTGCTCGCCCCGAAACGTTCCTGACGAGGGACAGGACCTCCCAGAAGATGGATTTTTCTCGCCGTATTAGGGTGCATGTCCCCGGAAAAGTTTCTACGGCGCAGACTCCTAGCCCAACTTTACCAATTTGACGCCGTTTTTCGGCCGAATCGGACGGTTTTCGGCGATTCCGTTTCCGCAAGTGATTGATTTCATTGAGCACGAGTTCGCCGGGGGCAAATGTAGTGCCATAAAATGACCCGCGTGTCTTGCGCGGGGCCTCCGCCGCCGCCATCGTCCCCCCATGTTCGTCCGACGCACCAGAACCCGCGCCACCGACGGCGCCGTCTGCCACACCCACCGACTGGTCCGCTCCGAGCGCGACGGCAACCGCGTCCGCCAGCGAACGCTGCTCAACCTCGGCCGCCACTTCGACGTCGAACGCGACCTCTGGCCGCTGCCGTGCCAGCGCGTCGAGGCCGCCCTCGACGGCCAGGGCGACCTGTTCGGCGACGCGCCGCCCGCCGTCGAGGCCGAGGCGCAGCGCATCGCCGCGCAGCTGCTGGCCCGCGGCGCGGCGCCGGCGGACAACGCCGCCGGCGGCGTCGAGGCGGTCGCTGTCGACAGCCTGGCGCTGGCGCGGCCGCGCTCCGTCGGCGTCGAGCACGCCGCGCTGTGGGCGCTCGGCGAGCTCGGCCTGCCGGCCCTGCTGGAGTCGCTCGGCGTCAACGCGCGCTGCGCGACGCGGCGCTGGGCTCGGTCGTCGCGCGCATGGCGCAGCCGGCCTCGGAGCGCGCCACGATGCGCTGGCTGCGCGGGCACAGCGCCGCCGGCGAGCTGCTCGGCGTCGACTTCGAGACCATGGGCGCGCCATGCAGCTCTGCCGCGCCTCGGACGCGCTCATGGCGCACCGCGAGGCGATCGAGGAGCACCTGTTCGGCGCCGCGGCGGACCTGTTCGGGATCGCGCCCACGGTGACCCTCCACGACCTCGCCAACACCTGCTTCGAGGGCGCCGCGGCGACGCTCCCGAAGGCGGCGCGCGGCCACTCCAAGGAGAAGCGCAGCGACTGCCCGCTGCTCACCCTCGGGCTGGCGCTCGACGGCAGCGGCTTCGCGCGCCGCTCGCAGGTGTTCCCGGCAGCGTGCGCGAGCAGGACCCGCTCGAGTCCATGCTCGTCGCGCACGGCGCGCCGGACGGCGCGCTGGCGGTGATGGACCGCGGCGTCGCCACCGAGGACCGGGTGGCGTGGCTGCGGGATGCCGGCTACCGCTGCCTGGCGGTGGGCCGCGAGCGCCGGCGCGAGTTCGACCCGGCGGCGGCGACGGCGCACGCCACCCGCAGCGGGCGCACCGTGCACCTGCAGCGGGCCGCGGCGCGCGCCGACGGCGAGGTGCGCCTGCACTGCCACTCGCCGGAGCGGGCGGAGAAGGAGAACGCCATCCTGGAACGCTTCTCGAAGCGCTTCGAGGAGGCCCTCGGAACGCTCTCCGACGGGCTCGCCAGGCCGCGCACGGTCAAGAGACTCGACAAGGTGCACGAGCGCGTCGGCCGCCTCGAGGCGCGCCACGGCCGCGTCGCCCGCCACTGCGACGTCGAGGTCGTCGCCGACCCCTCCGGCGAGCGCGGCGGTGAACTGGACCCGGCGTCCCGTCGAGGCCTCCATGGCCACCCACCCCGGCGTCTGCTGCCTGCGCACCAACGTCGCCGACTGGGACGACGCGGCGCTGTGGCGCACCTGCACCACGCTGACCGACCTCGAGGCCGTGTTCCGGTCGCTGAAGTCCGAACTCGGACTGCGACCCATCCACCACCGCAAGCCGGTGCGTGCCGAGGGACACCTGTTCATCACCGTCGTCGCCTGCCAGGCCGTGCAGGTGATCCGCCGCCGGCTCGCCGCCGCCGGCGAGCGCGCGAGCTGGACCACGCTGCGCGGCATCCTCGCCGGCCAGAAGCGCGTCACCGCCACCTTCCGGCGCGCCGACGGGCGCGCGCTGCACGTGCGCACCGCCACCGTCGCCGAACCCGCCAGAAGGCCATCCACGACGCGCTCGGCATCGATCCGAGCCCCGGCGGAACCCGCAGAACCGTCGTCTGAACCTCCTCGTCCCCGCGCCGCTCAGGCACCTGCAGTGCCCCAACGGCTCCAACTCGCCCGCAAGTCATTGATCCCGCTCGACTCCAATCGAGCGTTGGTAAACTTGGGCTAGGAGTTCTCGCAGCCAGTTAGCTGCGCTGACGCGCAGGGAACTGGGTGCGAGTCGAGTTGCATCGGGTGTGAGACCTACGCGCCGAAGGGCGTCCCTGTCGCGCTTCCTGGTCGCTAGTGTACTGTCTCTGAAATGCCTGTACATATTGTGCGGCGCAGGCGCCTGGCGCGATGCTCGGCAACTAAAGAGTGTAATTTTCCGTGGAAACAAACATTTACTAACGCCTCCGGTTCTCTTGGTTGGGCCATGTGAGCATGTGATTTAGGCAAACGTATTTGAGAGTCGGTACACTAGAACCGTCGGGCGATGAAAGCCGTTGTGCAACCGGCATTTGGCCTGAGCGGCGCTTGAGCGGCAGCGCCCGCCGAGACAGTCCCCGAACCGCCGCGCGGCTTCCGGGCGGCACTATAGGAAGCACGAGGTAACGGATCAATGCATGCGGGCGGGCGCACCGGCAGCATCGCTTACTCGGCCCGCACTGTCGGCGCCAGTGTGGGATCGCATGTGACTGCCGCTGAGCAGCGGTCGCCGCACATGTTCCCGCACCGCAGCGCCGGGGAGTGCATACGCTACCGCTCCGCAGAGTCATCGCCCGCCGCGACGGCACGGCGGGCGATTGCGGCATGTGACGCGGCGCGCTACAGTGAGTCATGAGAGTCAGGCACAAGGGACTGCGGGCGCTGCACGAGCGCGACGACGCGGCGCGGTTGCCCGCCGGTCTCACGCCACGGCTTCGGCGTATCCTGTTCCGTCTGCAAGAGGCGACGCATCCGGGTAGCGCCGACGCGCCCGGCTTCCGGCTGCATCCCCTCAAGGGCGACCGCGCGGGCCAGTGGAGCGTCCGCGCCTCGGGCAACTGGCGCGTGGTGTTCCGCTTCGAGGACAGCGAGGCCGTGGACGTGGACCTGATCGACTACCACTGACCGAAGGGGAGTGCAGACCATGAACGACATTGCGAACGATCGCGTCGGCCCGATGCAGAACCCGCCGCACCTGGGCGAACTCATCCGCGAGAGCATGGACGATGTAGGCTGGAACGTGACCGAGACGGCGGCGCGGGTCGGCTGCGAGCGCGGAACGCTGTCGCGGTTGCTGAACGGCAAGGCGGGAGTGTCCGCGAACATGGCGCTGTCTTTGGAGGATATCGGCTGGGGCACCGCCGAGCATTGGATGCGGATGCAGGCGAGCTACGAGCTAGCGCAGGCGCGTCGGGAGAGGATCGCCGCCGAACGGCATGCGGGCCCGCTGCACGCATGATCCTCACGGCGAACTCAGTTTTTTGATGGACGCGGTTTGTCAGCGACTTCCGAGTCCATTGAGATTCGCAAGGCGGACCGTCGCGATGCGACATTCGGTCGGTCGTGTTGCAAATCGACCTGTATGGATGGCTGGCGGCCGTATGGCGCAGATCGTGCCAGCGGAGCCTATCGAGCTTCGCAACTGCGCACGCTATTCGCCAGCAGTTCGTCAGTATCCAGAAACCCCGCCCCTCGGCATGGCGCGGAAGCAGGAACGCGTCGGGATCGCGCGCAGTATCTCGAAGTCGCGGTTGGCCGCGCCGGGCCGCGCCTTGCTCACCGCATCGAGCCATGCGGCTACGTCCTCGGGTCCGATGCGGTCGAGCTGCATCCTGCCGAACCCGGGCAGGATGCGGACCTTGAGATAGATGTGCACCGTCATGCGCCGGGAGGGCTTCCAGTGCGGTTCGCAGCGCCGCAGATACTCGTCCACGAACGCCCGCAACGTCGGGGTCTCTTTCTCGCGCTGGATGTCGTCGGCGGGGTTCCGCCCGCGCGGATGCGTGCGAGCAGATCGCGGGCGCGGCGGCGGGCCTCCGCAAGCTCCATCTCGCCGTGGCGGGCGATGACGATGCGGCGGCTGCGTCCCTCGATGCGGACCTGCTCGATCCAGACCTTCCGGCCCGACGGGTGGATGCGAAGGCCGAAGCCGGTGACCGCCTTGTCGAACAGGATGGTGTCCTTGCCGTTGGACCTGCTCTCGCGGGCAAGACGCGGAGTGAGGTCAAATGTGGACATAGCCGACGGCTCCCCTGGGCTGGGTCTCGGGTCCGGCCTGCACGGGCGCACGGCACGGGACGCCCGCCCGCCTCCTTCCTCCTTTCCGGCCAGGGCCGCGTGGATGCGGTCCGATACCCGGACGGCGGCGCCGGCAACGGACCGGTCGGACAGATCTCCTGCGACAGGCAAACCACTTCAATCTCACCTTGGTACCCGTCGAACAAGCCGCTTGAAGGAGGTGGTTCCATGCATGTAATCACTCCGGGCGCGGCCGGAGCGCAGACGCGCAACGAACAAACCCGGTGTATCAGGGGGGTTCGCAGGGTACCGCAAGGTCCTCTTAACCTTTTGATAAGCATAAAGGTTTCGTTCCAAATCGCCTCACGGCGGCACACTCCTTCAACGCGTTGCGTTGTACCAACAGGAGTACCGTTTCGTGAACAAAACACGTCCCACCATGCTCTCCGCCACCTTCGTCAAGTCCGTCAACGTCCCCGGACGCTACGGCGACGGCCGCGGAGGACTCGGCCTCACTCTCCTCGTCAAGCCCTCGTCAAGGCGCGGCTGCCGCAAGTCCTGGGGCCAGAGCGTACGCATCAACGGCAGAAAGACCACCCTGGGCCTGGGCACCTACCCGGTGATCACACTCGCCATGGCGCGCCAGCGCGCCCTGGAGAACGCCCGGGCTCTCGCCCAGGGGCGAGACCCCCGGCGTGCATCGCACGGCGTGCCGTCCTTCGCCAGTGCCTGCGACACCGTGCTCGCCATCCACGCACTGAACTGGAAGCCCGGATCCCGCTCCGAGGACATCTGGCGCGCGTCGATGCGCGACTACGCCCTGCCGCGCCTGGGCAGCCTGCGCGTGGACGCGGTGACCACCGCAGACGTCATGGCCGTGCTGCTGCCGATCTGGCCGACCAAGCGTGAAACCGCCCGGCGCCTCAGGCAGCGCATCGGCGCGGTGATGAAGTGGGCCGTCGCCCAGGGCTACCGCGCCGACAACCCCGCCGGCGATGCGATCTCAGCCGCGCTGCCGAGAACCGGCGGGCGCATCGTGCACCGTCCGGCGCTGCCGCATGCCGAGGTTGCCGCCGCGCTCGGGCGCGTGCGTGCCTCGGGCGCCTACCGGGGCCTGGTGCTCGCCTTCGAGTTCCTGGTCCTGACCGCGGCGCGCTCGGGCGAGGTTCGGGGCGCCCGCTGGACCGAGATCGACCGCCAGTGCGCCGTCTGGACCGTGCCCGCCGATCGCATGAAGGCCGGCCGCGAGCACCGGGTGCCGCTGTCGGACCGGGCCCTGGCCGTGCTCGATCAGGCGCGCGGGCTCGCCGACGGCGCCGAGTTGGTGTTCCCCAGCGAGACCGGCCTGGTGCCGCACCAGTCCGGCATGCCGGCGCTGCTGCGCCAGCTCGGCATCGGTGCGGTGCCGCACGGGTTCCGCTCGAGCTTCCGGGACTGGGCTGCCGAGTGCACCGAGGCGCCGCGCGAGGTCTGCGAGCTGGCCCTCGCGCACGTCAACGGCGACCGGGTCGAGGCCGCCTACCGTCGCAGCGACCTGTTCGAGCGCCGCCGAAGCCTCATGCAGCAGTGGGCCGACTACCTCGCCGCCACCGCCTGAGCCACGCGCGAGAGGGTCCGTCAGTTCGCCGCACGGCCCGCAAACCGCATCCAGGGGTGTGGTTTGCGGCGCCAGCGCCATCGGGAACGTGCACGAGCATCGCCTGCTTTGCGCCCGTGCGGGCGAGGAGTCGAAGCAGGACGCGCTGGTGGCGCCTCAGGCGCCACAACGCGCAGACCGCACCGTCTGACACCCATCGCTTCACCAGCGTAGCGGCGGTCAAGGGCGGCCAGGACGATCCGCGCCACCGGCTTTCCCTCGACGACCGGTTCGACGAAGGCCGCCCGTTCCGCCACGGCGCCCGAGCGTCCTGGCCGGCGCAGCAACCCCTTGACGGCCGCGAAGCGACCCACGCTGACGGCGGGGACGGTGGCCGGCGCCTTCGCCTCCAGGACCTCGACCTCGAACCTAACCGTGCTGTGGGTCCGCTTCCCGGCCACCGTCCCTGCCCCCGCGGCGAGCGGATCCGGACTCCGGGACGCGGCGCGACGCGATCCCGGTGCAGCTTCAGGCTGATGCCGCCGGCGGTCGCCTTCGATCGCACCGCCAGGGGACAGTAACCGGGGGCGGCGGACGGCCGAGTCCTCGCACCCGTCCCGCGCTGGCGGGGGAGGTGAATCGGGCGGTGTGGTACGCGTGGGAGTCTTGCCGGGGCCGGCAGCATCGTGACTCGCCCGCCGCCCCCGGAGCGCGCCATGCCGCCACATCCCGTGCGCGCCCGCCCTGGGCCGTTGACGCCTTCACCGCGATGTGGTCGCCCCGGTCCGCACGCGCCAGCGCGAACCTGATCGCCTCCTCGCGCCTGAGACGGAATGCCGCCTGCGGCCGTAGCGCCGTCCGGACGTACTCGCCTTTCACCCGCGCGAGCTTCCCCGGATCGAAGTCGCGGCGCTTCGTGCCGTCGCAGACGTGGCTGCGCTGGCCGATGCCGAACCCGGCGTTGGACTTGACGACGTTCGGCTTGCCGACCGCCTTCGCCCACCGGCGCAGGTGCGCCATGCGGTTCATCGTGGTCGCGTCGGCGAGGCCCCGACCGCGCCAGACGGACACGCCTGTCGCTCGCAACCGACCTGCCATGCGCGACCCTCGCTGGCAGACGTTGTGCAGCGCGTCAAAAAACCTGAAAGGTTGCTCGGAATCGACCCTCCCGCAAGCGCCTGACAATCGCAGCCATCAAGCGTTCCGGGGGTGATATGCCATCAATCGCGCACCGGTGCCTCGACGTGCCGCCCCTTGAGGTTCCTCGCCCGCAGGCCGCGGGCGATGGCCGACAGAAGCGACATCGGCCCCCGGAGCGTCACACGCGCGGTCTCCTGAACCAGGCAGCCATCGGTGATGGGTCGGGAGTTCCTCCACGCCGTCCTCCAGGACCTCGACGTGCCGCGTACCCCGCATCGCCGCGGGGGCCTCCTCCCCTGGCGCCGAAAGCTATGGATCGTGTCCGCCACCGTCAACGATTCCGTGCTTACCACCCTGCTCAACGACCGCCCCTTCGGGACGGTCGTTGAGCAGTTTGGTAAACGACTCGCGGGTAGCGGTGACACCGGCGAAGGTCGCCGGTTTTCGCGCGGATCGGGCCGCGCAACTGTGCGGTAAGTTCTTATGGACGATCCGGGCTGCCTCATGGCAGTTCCGAACCCGCAGGGCACCAGGGTGCCGCTTGCGCAAGTCCAAAGACGCGTTTCCTTTGCCGATCACTGCGGCAGTCGCGGTGTGCCTTGCGGCAGACGTCCACGACCTGTCTGGTTTCTGGCGCGCGATGTCGCTCTGCTTGCAGGCGGGTTCGTGGTGAACCCGTGCGATACCTCGCGCCACGGTCTGGCAGCTTCTCGCCTGGGAACCCTCGGTTCCGGCGCATTGCGGTGCTGTTCACCGCCACGAAGCCTTCCAGCCTTCACGACAACCACATCGCCAAACGCAACGTGGTTGTCAGTTGCTCCTCTCCCGGTGCGTCTTCCGGGGCCGCGCATTACCGCGACAGGGTGCTGTCACACGCCGGACTTTCGTCCAGCCACGCTGCATTCGCAGCAGGTTGACGCGGCGCATTTATGCCACGAGGCGCGCTCAATCATGAGCGCGCCCCGAGCCAGAATGCCCAGCACGCCGTTGTCGCCCCTGGCTTCGTGCGCCCCGTCACTACAGGGCTTTCGCCGCCGCCTGACGGCGTCGGCGGCCGTAGTGACCGGGCGCAGGACACGGCCGCGCCAGCGGCCTTAAGTCGCACGGCGTCTCGCCTGTTCGGCGAAGACGCCGCCGCTCCGGCGGCGCAAGCCGGCCGCTCCTTCCGCCCCCGCTTCGCCACAATTGATACGCCGATTCGCCATCGGTCGTGGCGGTCGGTCGTCGCGGGTCGGGAACGCGGTCGGTCCGCGCGATGCACGAAAACGGGCGAGAATCGCTCCGTCATCGACGGCATCGTGCGCCAGAACGCGCACGAGAAGCCGCTGCTTTGCGCGATCCAAGGCAATGGGGCGAAGCACGCGACGCTCGTGCACGCCAGCGCTGACGCAGCAACGCATCGTGCATCGCACGGCGCTCGCCGGTGCGCGTCCGTCGACGCGCGAGCGTTCGCGATACAGCCGCCATCGCGCATCGGTCGCACGCTGTCCCGTCTGACCGCCACGTTCCCGTTCCGCTCGGGCGGTCGCGATCACGAAAAAACGTCCACCGGCCGCCACGAGCCCGCACCAGCGCAAGGCCAGGAAGGCCGAGCCGATCGCCGAAGGCGGTTGCCGGATCTGCTTCCATCGGCCGCGCATCGAGGGCGACACCGTCTGTGAACGCCGCCTGCCGGTCGCGCTGGCGCGCGATGCCCGCCCGCCGCGTGCGCGAGGCCGGGAAGCGCGAACGGCTCAAGGCCCGCGACGCGGAACGTGTCGAACGCCAGGCGGCGCGCGAGGCCGAGCGGCGGGAGAGCATCGCGCGGCTGGCCGAACAGGCCGCGAAGCGTGCCCGGGCCTCCGAGGCGAAGGCGCTGCGCGAGGCGGCGAGGAAGACCGACCGGCTTCCCGACGAGTTGCGGTGCATGGAGAAGCGCTGCGCACGGCCCCGCACGTCAAGGCCGATGGCACCCTGTACGCCATCTGCGATCCCTGCCGGGTGCGCCACAACCCTAACCAACGCCGCCGATCGGCTCGACCCCAGTGGGATACCCATCGGCGCTTCCGTCGCTGCTGACCACGACAGGCAGCGACATCGAACCCGCCGGGTCGCCCAAGGCCCGGCGGGTCCCCGCCTACCGTTGGTTTAGGAAACATATGCGGCCTTGTAAGCGGCCATTCTGGGCCGTTGTTCCGCGCCGGGCGCGGTGGATTTGCGGAGTCTGGCCTACGGCCTCACAAGCCGCCCCGAGGGACCTCTCGGGGGAGGGAAGTCAGAACGGGACGACGACGCCGAGGATCGCGCCCTCAATGGTGAGCGCTACGAGGACGGTGACCGATAGCCAGAGCATCACCGTGCGCTTTCTGCGACGCGACTTGCTCGATGAGATTCGGTCGTCCTCTACGATGAAGAGTGCACCGTCTCCCCATCGGGTCACATGACGTCGTGCGTACATGGTGTTTGTCCCCTTCCGAAGCCACGGCCCGACTCTAGCCAGACAGGCGGGCGCCGCGAAGGAACGATTGGCGCTATGCGCGGGACCAATATTCCGGGCAGGAATAACAGATAAGTGAAAGTGACGCGCCACCCACGACCGGGTAGTGGGTCAGCGGACGCACGCGCACCCCCGGCCGGGTTCAGTCCCGCTTCTTCGACATCTCCTCGACATAGGCGTACAGCGTCGACTTCGAAACGCCCACCAGTTCGCAGATCTCCTTGACCGTGTGCTCCCGCGACCGGTACAGCGCCACCGCGCGGCGGCGTTGTTCTTCGTCCAGCGCCTTGCGACGGCCGCCCATCCGTCCCCTCGCGCGCGCCGAGGCCAGACCAGCCTTCGTCCGTTCCCGGATCACCGCGCGCTCGAACTCCGCCAACGCCCCGAAGATGTGAAACACCAGCTGACCGGTGCTTGAGTCCGTGTCGATCGCCTCCTTGAGGCTCTTCAGCCCAATCCCCTGCGACCGCAGCGTGTCCGCCTTCGCGATCAGATCCTTCAGCGACCGGCCGAGGCGGTCCAGGCGCCACACCACCAGCGTGTCGCCGGCGCGCAGGTGTTCGATGGCATCGCGCAGGGCAGGGCGTTCGCCGGCGCCACCGGCGGTGTCCTCGAAGATGCGCTCGCAGCCCGCCTCGCCAAGCGCGTCACGCTGCAGGTCCAGGCTCTGGTCATCGGTCGAGACGCGGGCGTAGCCGATGAGCAAGGTCCGTTTCCTGATTTGCCCGGTAAACGTACCAAAGCATACGCTGACTGCCGGACTTCGTTTCCATACCCTCGCGTTCGACCCACTGAATCCCTCAAGGTCTCAACGCTGGGTTGCAGCAGGGAGCCCGAAAAACGTCCAATTCCGTTCCATGATGCACCCGCGACCCGAACGAACCCCCGTTCTGATCGACAGTCAGCCGACACCCGCCCCCGGACACCCGCCGACCTTCACCGGCGCAACCATCTTCCAGAAACAGCGCGGGAAATCCCGCCCTCCCATCAGGAACAACCTGGGAAACCCAAGGTGGAACTACACGGGAAAAAACACCCGTGGGCGGCGACCGGGGCCCGCCAGACGAAGCTCAAAACGCGAGGGCTTGCCGGTAGTACCTTTTCTTGGCCGGACACCTGCAGTCGGCGCATACCCAATCGTGGTCGTGCATTGCACCGGGGCCGGCCTTGAAGCGAGGTACCACACAGACATCTCGCCACTTGATCCACCGGCGGCATTCGGCGTATCGTACTTCGGCACCCGCGTCGAAGGCACATTCGTGAGCACAGCCCTCAAGGAAGCAGCCTTTTGCTTGTCGAGTCAACACCGGAAGGGCCAGCTACTTTAGTGTGTGGGCAGGTGGTCGAGCCTAGGAGCGTGCGCCGTAGGACACTTGGCGGCCGTGCGAGGGGCGCGACCGCGGTCGCGCGAACGATCCCGGGCGGGTGCCGGCGGCTGGTGAGAGAAGGCGAACGATGCCGGCGACCTCGCGTTCATGCCAAATGGTTCCGAGGAGCCGCCTGGATATGAACGAACGGACCATGATGCCGCCGTTCAGGCCGCTTGCAGCCCTTGCAGCCGCTTCGCGTTCAGCGCCAGACAGACCAGGTCCCACTCGCCCCGCACCTTGTCCAGCCCGCGCACGCCGAACCGGCGGAAACCGAGGACCTCCTTGATCCAGCCGTTCGGCGCCTCCGACAGCCACTTGCGCTCGGCGTATTGCTCGCGCCCCGCGTCGGTCTCCAACTTCGCCGCCATGCGCGCCTTCGCCGGATGCCTGCCGGCGTCCGCCCCAACGTCGCGCCGGCCCTCCCGGCCCAACGCCACGTGACCGTCCACGCCGCGCTCCTCCAGCGTCGCGAGGTCCGCCTCGTTGCAGTACCCCGCGTCCGCCAGCACCGTCGCCGGCCGCTCCCCGTGGGTCGCCTCCACGTCGTCCAGCAGCGGCACCATCCGACCTTGGTCGCTGGCGTTCGACGACACCTCCGTCGCCACGATCAACTGGTTCCCGCCCTCCACCGCCACCTGCGCGTTGTAGCACTGCTGGAAGCCCTCCTGCGAGGTCTTCATGATCCGGCTTTCCGGGTCCGTGAAGTTGTCCTGCGCCTTCTCGTCCGGCTCGCCGTACTCCCGCTTGTAGGGCCGGCCACCCTTCGGGTTGCGCTTCATGCCCGGCCGGCGGCCGCGCGCGTCGTCCGCCTCCCGTTGCCGCGCCTCCAGGCGCTCCTTCGCCGCCCGGATCGCCGCCAACCGATCCTCGCGCCGCCGCAACTCCTCCGGCAACTCGTCGCCCCGAAAACCCGCCCCGAAACGCTCGTCCTCCGCCGCGTCCGTCTCCCGCGCACGGGCCAGCAACGCCTTGATCTCGTCCTCCAGACGCCGCTCCTCCTCCAGCATCCGACCGTAACTCATCGCCTTGCGCTTGCTCGCGTTCGCCCGCACCTTCGTGCCGTCGACCGACAGCTTGCCGAAGTTCGCGACGCCCATCTCCCGCGCCACCCGAACCACCTCCACGAACAGCCGCTTGAAGTCCTCCAGGTGACGCCGCCGAAACTCGCAAAGCGTCCGGTGGCTCGGAAAGTTACCCGCGCCAAGAACACGGAACGCCACGTCCTCCTCCAGCTTCCGCGCCAGCTTGCGCGACGAAAACACCCCCGTCGCGTAACCGTATATCAGAACCTTCACCATCATCCGCGGCTCGTACGGCGACTTGCGCCGGCCGTCGCCCTCGTAGGGCGCGTAGAACGCCGTCAGGTCCAGGCCCTCCACCAGGTCGCTCACGTGATCCGCAAGGTGGCCCTCCGGCAGCCACTCGCGCAAACTCGGCGCCAGCAACAACGATTGATCCGGTTGGTACGCGCGAAACGTCGTCGGCATCGCAACAGCCAAAAACTACAATCCGCGCATTATCCCATCCCCGTTCCTACGGCGCAGCCTCCTAGCACGGCATCTCGCAGCCGCATGGTAGGGCTGCGTGTGGCAGCGCGACGCGTGGGGCAATCCACATCGGGCCCGCTGCGGCAAGCTGCCGTGCTGGTCGCCGCTGCTGTGCTCTTGCTGCTTGCACCACGCGGATGGGCTCATCATCCTGACTGTCCCGCGTGGGTCTCGAAGTTGACGGTGCAGGAAGGGCAAGCCAAGTGGCGGTTCGCACTGAAAGCGCGCCTAGCGACCATGCGTAGCCCCAGTCAACGAGCCAACGTACTCATGGGCACACAGCGGAAGCTGGCCGAGCAATGGACTCTCACGGGGCGCGACGTTGTCCGGCTCGGAGATGCGATCATGGATCCGGATGCGCCTGAGGGAGAAAGACGAGCATGGGAGGCTCACTATCACGTCTTGTCGGGTGAGCTTCGCGCACATGCGCTCGCTCTGTTGCACCTGAAGAGCCTTGCGGAGTCCTATGGTGACTTCCGTATCGATGATGTTTCGTTCGACGCGTTTGCGCGCTATCTCGTGGGCGAGGGCTGCGACGAGTCGGCGTTGGCACGGTTCGAAGCACAGGTTCTGGTCGAGGTCGCGAAGCTCGAAGGAGAGAGTCGCCAGGACCAGAGGGGGGATACTCGTCGCTGAGTGCGAGTGCAGCTCGCCGGTGAGTGCGGTGGGTGAAGCGGCTGCCTCCATCAACGCGCCCCCGCTCGGACAGACCGGCTCGGCCGACATACCCAGCCCCCCGCCTCCAGTCTGCGCAGCTTGCGGCGCTGCGTGGCGCTACCGCGCTGCCGCCGCGCCGCTGAGAAGCCAGAACAGCCGAAACGGTTCGCCGGTTCGTAGGGTCGTGGTGGTTCGGGGTTTCGCGGTTTCGCGGTTTCCGCAGTTTCGCGGTTTCTGCGGTTTCCACCGCGGTTTGGCGGTTTACGTCCCGGTACGCGTTCGGTCAGGCCGGTATGGGAACACGCGAGGCGGCTGGAGCTGCAAGACCTGGCCCGCGTCCAACGACGTAAATCGAGTTGGGGTGCGCTCCTAGTGACGCGCGGCGCACCGGCTCCACCGAACGGTTACGGCGGTTTCACGCCCGCCGGCCCGCCGGCCCGCCGGCCCGCCGGCCGCCGGCCGCCGGCCTCGCCGGCCCAAGATCGCGAGTCTCGGGAGACCGCATTCCGGCTCGTGGCGCCGCTTGCGTTCTTCCCTTCAATGGGAGGCCCCCAGCAGTACCGGGTCTGGACAGTGCCCCCTAAGTTACTGATAATAAATGGGTTGATGTGGGTGTGCCGTAGTCGCGCAAGGAACGCAAAGATCAACGAGTCTTCTCTATCTCATCGCATGTCGTATACGATGGCCGTCTCGGGCGATGAGGCCGTGCAGGCAGTGGTGCCCATAACCGGCAATGCAAGTTGGCCCGGACCGTAATCGGCGTTTGACCCTGGTGGCGCGGAGCAATCCCCGACCCCGCACGGGAGAATGACACTCTTGCCGCGGTCCTGCCCGAGAAAGCCCGCCTGGAGATATCGGGTGGATGTTGTTCCACGGGAGGTTGCGCTGCAAAACGGCGCTGGCTCCTGGTGGTCCGCAGAAGCCGGACTGGCCTTTGGCCCTGCAATGAGGAGGATTCGCTCTTGAGCGCAACGAACAACCGCAAGGTGGTGCTTCGGCGGGTGCCGGAGGGGATGCCGAAGCCTTCCGACTTCGAGATCGTCGCGGAGGAACTGCCGAGGCCAGGTCCCGGGCAGATGCTGCTGCGCACGCGCTGGCTGACGCTCGATCCCTACATGCGCTCGACCTTCATGAATTCGGCCGACAACGAGGGTCGCACGGTCATTGGCGGCACGGTCTCGGAAGTGACCGAGAGCCGTATCGACGGATGGAGCGAGGGCGATCTCGTCGTCGGCTATTACGGCTGGCAGGAGCGTTGCCTCGCAAGCGCGGACGACGTGCAGTGGAACAACCCCGGAATTCCGATCCAGAAATGGGATGGCTCGCTGGGCCCCGCTTCCACGGCCTTGGGCGTTCTCGGCATGACGGGCTACACCGCCTATCAGGGCCTGCTTCAGGTGGCAAAGGTGCAGGCCGGGGAAACGGTGGTCGTGAGCGCGGCTTCCGGTGCGGTCGGACAGGTGGTGGGGCAGCTCGCGAAGATCAAGGGAGCACGGGCGATCGGCATTGCCGGCGGCGCCGCCAAATGCACATGGTGCGTGGACGAGGTGGGATTCGATGCCTGCATTGACTACAAGACGCCGAACTTCGCCACCGAACTAGCAAACGCTGCCCCGGATGGCGTGGACATCTACTTCGAGAACGTCGGTGGCGACGTGCTCGAAGCCGTCATTCCACTCCTGAACCGCGGCTGTCGGGTGCCGATTTGCGGCTTCATTGCGCACTACAACCTCACCCACGCCGAGCGCCGACCGACGCCGCTGCAACGCCTGAAGGCGGAGGGCTTGCCGGTGCTGACCCAGAACGGCAGCGACGACGGTGCCGGCGGTTACCGTTTCTTCGCCTTTTCGGAACTCGCCGCCTCGCATCCCGCTGCGGAGGAAGCGCTCAAGGAGATGTCGAACTGGATCAAGCAAGGCCGCCTCAAGTATCGAGAGAGCGTCACCGACGGCCTCGACGGCAGCATCGACGCCTTCATCGGCATGTTGCAGGGCAGCAACTTCGGCAAGACGATGGTGCGGGTGTAGGTTCCAAGGGTCCGGTTGCGGGGAGCCCCTCGCGCTCCCCCAGGCTGAAGGCTCCTCTAACGAGGGGAGCCCCTCGCGCTCCCCCAGGCTGAAGGCTCCTCCAACGCGCTCGCAGTCATGAGCGCTGGTTCGGGCGGGCCAGCAGCAGGTAGGCGACGGCGGCGAGGCCCCCGGCACCGAAGATCATGCACATCACGACGATCTGATAGCGGGCGGCCACCAGGGGATCGACGCCCGAGAGGATTTGCCCGGTCATCATCCCGGGCAGCGCCACCAGACCCACCGCGAGCAGGCTGTTGATTTGCGGAATCAGGGCAGCGTCGAGGGCGGCGCGGCGGGCCGCCATCAACTCGGCGTCGTGGTCGATCTCGGATTGGAACCGTTCGGCGGTGAGGCTCACCGTGTTCATGGAGTTGGCGAAGATCATGCCGGCGATGGGCACCGCGAGGTCCGGCTCGAACCAGCGTTCAAGATCGAGCACAAGCTGGGTCACAAGGCCGAACACGGCGAGGCCCGTGGCACCCAGGGCCGCCACCACCGCGCCATAGACGCGAATGCCGCGCTGTCTCAGCGGCCGCATCGCGATCCATGCGGAAACCGTAATCATCAACGCCAGCACCGCGACGATGATCCACGGATTGTCCACCTCGAAGATGTATGTGAGCACATAGCCGATCAGCAGGAGTTGCACCAGCATCCGGGCATTGGCATAGATCGCCTTCCCCGCCCCCACCTTCCACCACCACATCGCGCCAATGACGACTGCCGGCGGCAGGAAGGCGATGGCGAGGTGCAGCACGCCGATGAACTGCATTTCTGGCATCGCGCCATGTTACACCCTTTCTCGACGGGCGGCACGTCTCGACGGGCGGCAGGTTGCGCGCGGCCTCATGTTCCCGGCGCGAGGGAGCGCCTAGCGGAGGGGCCACCGTACAATTCCGCTCCCGCATCGAGAGCACTTTCCGCCCATGCAGAAGCTCCTGGCCCCGCACGAGTCGCAACTTGCTGGAGTCTGGCCGTGGCGGCTCAGGAACCCGGCGACCGGCCGCAGCCTCGATGCGGAACGCGGGGTATTGCTGGTGCCGAGCACCCGGAGCCATGGGGAATGTCCGGCGCTGGCGCTGCCGTTTGTGCGGGTGCCGGCGCGGCGCGACATGGGATTGCCGCCGCTCGTCGTCCTCGCCGGCGGCCCCGGCGTGGCGGCCATCGGCGCATTCGAGACCTCGATGTTCGAACACGTGGAGCGGCTGTCGGCGATCTGCGATGTGGTGACGTTCGACCAGCGTGGCTGTCAGGGCGCGTTGCCGAATCTCGACGGCCCCTACCGCCCGCAGTACGACCTCAGCCAAGTGCTGACCCGCGCTGATGCTTTCGCCGCGCAGCGCGACCATGCCGGAAGACTCGCCACGCATTGGCGGGAGCGGGGCGTCGAGGTGGACGCGTTCAACACCGTCGAGAGTGCCCACGACGTGGACGACCTGCGCAAGGCACTCGGGACGGAAACCATCAACCTGCATGGCGCGAGCTATGGGTCGCACCTTGGCCTTGCGGTGCTGCGATTGCATGGCGAGCGGGTGGACAAGGCGATCCTCTGCATCGTCGAAGGGCCGGACGACACGCACAAGCTGCCGGCCAACACCGATCGACATTTCCGCCACGTCGCCGAGCTTGCCCGCACGAGTTCCGCATTCGACGGCGAGTGTCCGGACCTCGTTGGCGAGTTGCGCGCCGTGCTCGACGACTACGACGCTGCCCCTCCCTTGGTGCAAATCGCCGGGGTGGAGGAGCGAGTCCCGCTCGGTCGCTTCGCCGTGCAGACGGTGCTCGGCAGTGCCCTCGGCAGCACGCGGGCGATTCGGGGTCTGCCGGCCTTTGCCCGGCAGCTCACCCGGCGGGATACATCCACGCTGTCGCGCCGCTTCGGGCGCTGGCTGGCCCAGGCCCCGCACGGGATGATGCTGGCGATGGACTGCGCCTCCGGCGCCACGGCCCGGCGCATGGCCGAGATCGAGCGGCAGCGAAGCGAAGCCCTGCTCGACGACACCTTCAACCTGCCCTTCCCCTTCGTCGGCGACGTGATGGGCATCACCGATCTCGGCGATGCCTTCCGCGCGCCGGTGAAGTCGAGCGCACGGACACTCTTCTGCTGCGGCACCCTCGACGGCCGCACGCCCATCGCCAACGCTGTCGCGGCAAGAGAAGGATTCTCCGACTCGCGCCTGATCGTGGTGGAAGGGGCATCGCACGAAGTTCCAGCCGTGCTCATCGAACCCCACCTGCAGTTCCTCCGCGGCGAAGATGTGGGTGACGGCAAGCTGCACGTCCCGTTCGAGTTCGACCCGCTCTGATGCGTCACGGCTGGTTCAGCGACTACTGGGACGAACGACGCCGGCAGGCCGCGTGATCGTCGGTGCCTCCTCACCAAGGATCTCGTGCACCCGTGATTGACGCGGCGCGATATCTAGCTATATTTCCTAGCTAGTTCCTGTCCGAAAACGTCTAACGGCTTGAATTAACGAAATAAAAGCCGCTCTGTAGCGGCTTTGAACCGGCGTTTCGGCTGCCATTGTCTTGTTCCCCAACAACCCAATGGCACCGAGACGCCGGAGGTGCAATGCGCGCGAGACGCACTGCGCAGCGAAGCCTGTTCGATCCCACGCCCGTTGACCATCCGTTGGCCGACGAGTTCGAACGCGTGTCGGCGCTGCTCGACGAGTGTCCGGAACTGCTCGATGGCGTCGTTGCCGACCTCGGCGTCAACGAAGCGGGTGGGCGTGGTCGGCACGGGCTGACGCGCGAGTCGGTTCTGCGCTGCGCGGTTTTGCTGCATCTGCGCCAGGCGACGTGTCGGGGGCTTGAGTTCCTGCTGCGCGACTCGCTCACGGCACAGCGCTTCGCGCGCGTGGACAGGGCGCGGCTGCCGGGCAAGTCGGCGCTGCAGTCGACCATCGGCGCGATCGGCGCGGCGACGTGGGAGCGGATCAACCGGCGCCTGCTGGATGTGGCGCGTGCGGAGGGCATCGAGTCGGGAGCGCGCGTTCGGGTCGACAGCACGGTGACCGAGACGCACATCCTTGCGCCGGCCGACAGCCAGCTGCTGTCCGACGGCGTGCGCGTGCCGACGCGCCTGCTGGGCACCGCGAGGGAGGCTTTGGGCGCCGAGGTGGTCGCGTTCCACGATCACTGTCGGGCGGCGAAGCGGCGCGCCTTGCAGATCTCGTCGCAACGCGGCAGGGATCGGCGTGCCGGGACCTGTCGGAAGTTGCTGAAGATCGTGCGCCAGACCCGTCGATACGTGGCGGCGGCGCTGGCGAAGGTTGCGGAGGCTGACAAGGACGGCTCGTGGCAGTCCTGGCGGGACCGGCTTGGCGTGTGCGACGCGCTGCTTGAACGGGTCGTGGACCAGACCCGGCGACGGGTGTTCGACGGCGAGACGGTGCCGGCCAAGGAGAAGGTGGCGAGCCTGTTCGAGCCGCACACCGACATCATCGTCAAGGGCGGCCGCGGCACGTGCCACGGCCACAAGGTGAACCTCGCCACGGGGCGCAGCGGTCTGGCGCTCGACGCGGTGGTCGAGGACGGCAATCCGGCGGACAGTGCGCGTTGTCTGCCAATGCTCGAGCGGCATGTGGCGCACTGCGGGTCCGCGCCGACCCATGCGGCGTTCGATGGCGGCCATGTCTCCAGGCACAACGTCGAGACGGCCAGGGAGCTCGGCGTCAGGCACGCGGTGTTCCACAAGAAGCGCGGCGTGAAGCCGCAGGACATGACCCCGTCGTCCTGGGTGTACGCGCAACTGAAGCGGTTCCGCGCCGGCGTCGAGGCGGGGATCTCGTGTCTGAAGCGTTGCTTCGGCCTCGGGCGCTGCCGCTGGCGGGGCCTGGCGCACTTCAAGGCGTACGTGCAGTCGGCGGCGGTCGCGCACAACCTGGTCCGTCTGGCGCGTCTGAGGCCGTCACCCGGCTGACGCAGTCTGCCGGCTGCAGCCATCGCCTTCGACCGGTGCAACCCTCCGGACCGGCGCCGTGCCCGCCGGCGACGAGCCGCCTCGCCAACCGTGCCGCGACGCCGGGCGATCGCTCGTTCGGCCATTCGACGCCACCGCATGCACCCAAAACCGACAGAATCCGCGTACTGCCACCCACCCCGCACCCGATGCGGGACAACCTCTGCTCGCGCCCAATCGCCTCACGGCGCGCCACCCGTTATTCCCGGACAGGAACTAGCTAGCGGAATGCAGCGCAAGGTCGGTCACGATGCCGAGGAACAGTGCAAGTCCCGCCCAGCCGTTGTTGCGGAACGCGGCCATGCAGGCGGCGGGTTCGCGTCCCCGAATCAGCGCTTGTTGTCGGATCAGGCACGCGGCAAAAACCGCAACGGCGAAGAACCAGGGGATTCCGAGCCCTGCTTGCAGGCCCAGCATGAGCAGCATCGCCGCCGTGACGACTTGGAATGCGGCCACTGCGGCCAGGTCTGATTTGCCGAACAGGATGGCGGCGGACTTGATGCCGATGCGAACGTCGTCGTCGCGATCCACCATCGCGTAAACAGTGTCGTAGGCCATGATCCAGAAGGCGTTGGCACCGAACAGCAGCCAGCCGGTGAGGCTCACTTCTCCCGTGGCGGCGGCGAATGCCATCGGAATGCCCCAGCCGAAGGTGATGGCGAGCATCGCTTGGGGCAGGTGGGTAAAGCGCTTGAAGAAGGGATACGAGGCGATCAGCACCACCGCAACGGCGCCATACCAGCGCGTAGCGACGTTCAGCGTCAGCAGGATGGCGAGGCCAGTCGCGACCAAGACCGCAAGCAGGACGGCGGCTTCCGGCACCGAGACGGTGCCCGCCGCCAGCGGTCGGTTGCGGGTGCGCTCCACGTGCGGATCGAAGTCGCGGTCGGCGATGTCGTTCATCACGCAGCCGGCGGCGCGCATGACGAAGGTGCCGGCAACGAAGGCCACCAGGTGCTCCGCGCCAGGAACTCCGCCACTCGCAAGCCAGAGCGCCGTTAGCGTCGGCCATAGCAAGAGCAAGGCCCCGGCGGGCCGGTCCAGCCGCATGAGCTGGGAGTAGGCAGGAAGTCGTTGAGCAAGCACGGCGGCATTGTATTCGGAAGGCTGAGGGCAAGTGCGACTTGGAGGCCGCAAGGCGCGCCACCCCATCCTTGCTGCCCTGGTCCTCGCCCGCCGCGCCTACCGTCACCTCCAGCGGTAGGATTTGCCAGAGCGTGATGCCCCGCAGCATAGTCCTCGAAGTTCCCAACCCGCCAGGCAGTGGCACAGCCCGCCACCAACACCACCGAGAACGCCACCCCGCACCGACGCCTGTGCTAGAGTACCTTCATGAATCTCCCCTGAACCTCTCACCAGACCGACTGCCGTCCTCCCGGGACGTTGCCTTCCAGAGACCCGCATGCCCGTCGATTTTCGTGTCCATGTCCGCGAGCGTCGGCAATCACGACAACAGCCATCGACCCGACTGGATTTGCGCTCCCCGCCGTTTCTGCGAGACTCGCCCACACCAGCCTCGCCATCGGGTCCGCCATGGGAATCGGCAACTTCCTTGATCGCGTCTTCGCCGAGCGACCCGGCGACGCTGAGTTAATCGGCCACCCGATCCGGATCTGGCGCAGCTCGTTTCCCTCCATGAAAGCTCTCTGGGCCGCCTCGATGACGTTGGGACTGACCGTCCCTCTGGCCTGCTTTCTCTTCCTCCTCACCCTGCAGCTCGGCTTCCCTGACTGCACCCGCCACCGACGTCTCACACTCGGCCGTTCCATCCCTCCCGCTCGACGGAGAGACCCACGTTGACCGAATTCACGACAGTCGCCACCGGTCAGGTCGCCCTCCTGATCGACTTCGAGAACCTCGTCCGCGCCGTTGACGAGGAGGACATCGACTGCGAAGCCCTGTTTCGCCTCGCCGAACAGTACGGTCGCGTGCTCGTTGCCAACGCCTACGCCGACTGGCGCATGAAAGACGTCAACCAGTACCAGACCGACCTCTACGGCCTTGGAATCGACCTGATCCATGTCCTCGGCCGCCGCCGGGGTGCTGCCCTCAAGAACGCCGTCGACGTGAAGATGGCCGTCGACGCCGTGAGCCTCATGGCGATGCTCCCCCACATCAACGTCTACGTAATCGCGTCCGGCGACCGTGACTTCATCCATGTCCTCAAGGAGTTGCGGCGGCACGGAAAGATCGTCGTCGGCGTGTCTCCCAGCAGCGCCGTCAGCGAAGACTTCACTGGACTTTGCGATCGGTTCCTGCGCTACGAGGCGCTGACGGAATCGCCCGCACCGACCGGCGCCGAGAGCATCGAGAACGTACGCAGGACGCTCGCCGAGGTCCTGCACGCGAATCCAGACGGCGTCCTCGGCAGCGCACTCAAGACCGAACTACGTCGCCGACTGTCATCGAGCTTCGACGAGAGCGCCTATGGTTACGTGAGCTTCAGCAGCTTCCTGCGAAACATGGACGACGTCGTCAGGGTTGTCCCCGCACCGGCGGCCGGGGGCGACCTGCGCGTTTACCCCCGTGACATCAACGGCGCGCCCGCCAATAGCGCGCCTCCGGACGCTAGTCAAGGTGAAACGAAAATCCGTACCCTGCGAAGGCTCCTGAAGAAGACCCGCTACCAGCCCGATCACGTCCTGCGGCGCGAAACCCTGTTTCGAATGTTCGGCGCCATGGCCAGGTTCCCCTTCACGCTCCCCGACGTGCATGATCGCCTCGAATCCGATGGCGGCTCGCCGCTGACACTGACAGACGTCGACGCGTACGCGCGCCTGCTCTTCTACAGTCGCGTATTCCTCGCCGAAGCCGGCCAGGAGGAGGTCCTCTTCCGGGAACGGCGTATGTTCCTCTCGCCCGACGTGGATTCCGCGGAGCTGCTCGTGCTCGCGTACGAGACCGCCGTCGTCATGCGCCTCGTCTACAGTGCCGACTCGACCATACGCCCCGCCGACGTCGCCGGCGTACTGGATCTCGATCACGGCGACACCCGTACCCTCGACTACTGCGACAGACTTCTCGGCAACGCGCAAGATCTCTCCGAGCGGATCGCCGCCATGGCGGCGTCCGACCCGGACTCCTGATATCCGCGCGCTACCGAATCTCTGCCGGTAATTTGACTCGCAAGCCGCGACGCCTCGATCCTTTGCGGCCCCGCCGACTCGAGCGCGACTGGCATGAGATTGCCCGCCGTCGCCCCGTCCACAATCGGTTGGGTTCGCCTACCAGGTCGCCTTCGTTCGCGTTCTTTGAGGTCGTTGGGCGTACCTTCCCGGATGCCCGGCCAGAGCCCCTCCTGCCAGTGCGTGCTGGGCAGGATCCAAGACCGCTTCTTCCGGTTCTGCCTTCCCCACTCGGGCGTCGAACATGCGTTGCGCGCCACCGGTCTGCGCGTCGTTCATCACCGAATCGAACGAACTTGACACCATCCACCCCCTATCATCGAGACTGGCACGGCCTCGGCGTACCAGCTACGACCACATATCTTCAAATCCGGATCCGCTCGATCTCGTCGAGCGTCGCCTCGTCGTCGCGACGGTCGGACAGCTAGGTCGTTCTGGTCGACTGGTCGACTCATGCCCAGCGATCCTGGCGGCCGCATCGTGATCGCCGCCCCCCTAAGGATACAGCCCGCGAGGTCGGGGCAGGAGCGACGTCGGTAGCGACTCGCCATCCCCATCACGAACCGCCAATTTGGCGTTGCCATCGGGTAAGGTACGCAGCCCCTCAAGCGAGATGCGAAAAACCGGGAGAGTCCTCCATTGCGCAAGTGGCAATGCATCGTGTGCGGCTGGATCTACGACGAGGCCGAAGGCTGCGAAGAAGAAGGCATCGATCCGGGCACGGCATGGGAAGACGTGCCCGACGATTTCGTCTGCCCGGAGTGCGGAGTGGCCAAGGAAGACTTCGAGATGATCGAAGTCGGCTAGGAGCCTTCAGCCGGGGAATCATCCCCGACCGCTGACGCGCAAGGAAGTACCGGCAACTCCCCCATCGCTGGGGGCGTACTTCCATGCAAGGCAAGCGCCGTAGAACGGCGCTTGCCTCCTAGCCGAAGGCGCGAGCGAATGCGAGCCCGAAGGCAAAGCAGTTCGCGAAGCGAACTGCCGACGCGCCCGTTAGGGCGCGCTAGCAGCCTGTCGGACTTCGGACGGCGCAAGCTGGCCGAATGCCGACAGGGTGATGGGACGGCCTGGGTTGGGGCAGGAAGCGTTGCCGAAAGGCAACGCTTCCTGTGGCGCTGGCAGTCTGTCGGACTTTGGTGCCTGCGTCACTACAATGGCGCCCGCCGTTTGGGGAGGCCATTTCGAGATGCCGAAGTTCGTGCCGTCGGATCGGAGCCAGCCGTACCTGTTGCCGCCGGACATGCGGGAGTGGGTTCCCGAGGACGACCTGGTGCACTTCGTGCTGGAGGCGGTGGAGCGGGTTTCGATGTCGCGGTTCCGGGTGAACGAGCGCGGCACGGGTTCTGCGCAGTGCCACCCGCGGATGATGCTTGCGCTGCTGGTGTACTGCTACGCGACCGGGACGTTCGGCTCGCGGCGGATCGAGCGGGCGACGCACCGGGATCTGTGCGTCCGGTACCTGACGGCGGACAGCCACCCGGACCACGACACGATCTGCCGTTTCCGTCGGGAGAACTTCGAGGCGGTTGGGGAGGCGTTCCTGCAGGTTCTGCTTCTGGCGCGGGAACTGCGGCTTCTTCGGGTGGGGACGGTGAGCGTGGACGGGACGAAGGTGGACGCGAACGCGAGCCTTCGCAACGGCATCCGGCACGACCGTGCGGAGGAGCTGCGGGCGCAGCTTCAGCAGGGGATCGACGGTCTTCTGGCGGAGGCGGAGCGGACGGACGCGTCGGACGAGGTCGATCCGCAGCGTCTTCCTGCGGAGCTGTCGCGGCGGGAGGCGCTGAAGGCGAAGCTGGACCGGGCGTGCGCGGAGCTGAAGGAGCGGGCGGAGCGCCGTGCGGAGTCGGAGCGCGAGGAGTACGAGCGCAAGGTGGCGGCGCGTGATGCGCGCAAGGGCTCTGCGAAGGGTCGGCATCCGAAGCCGCCAGACGGGAAGCCGAGGCCGGACGAGCAGGTCAACCTGACGGACGCGGACAGCGGGGTGATGAAGAAGAGCGAGCGTCACGAGTGCCGGCAGGCGTACAACGCGCAGGCGGTGGTGGACGCGGACGGCAGCCAGCTGGTGCTGGGCTGTCGGGTGAGCCGGAGCGCGACCGACCGCCGGGAGCTGGTCGCGGACGTGGACGCGGTGCCGGCGGCGGTTGGGGTGCCGGATCGGGTTCTGGCGGACAACGGCTACGCGTCGGGAAGCGAGGTGGCGGAGCTGGAGGGCCGCGGCATGGACCTGCTGGTGGCGACGGGCGCGGAGGGCGGCCGGCGGCAGCACGACTTCCGCCCGGAGCCGGCGGAGGAGCGTCCGGCGAAGGAGCCGAAGGCGGAGTGGATCAAGGCGATGCGGGCGAAGCTGGACGAGGAGGGGAACCGGCAGCGCTACCGGGTTCGCAAGCACACGGTGGAGCCGGTGTTCGGGGTGGTGAAGCAGGCGATGGGGTTCCGTCAGTTCCTGCTGCGCGGCATCGAGAAGGTGGAGGGCGAGTGGTGCCTGGCGATGCTGGCGTACAACTGCAAGCGGCTGCACAACCTCACGGCGGCGTGAATCGGGGCTGGAAGCCGCCCCGGAACCCCGGATCCGGGCCTTCTCCAGCCCACCGGAGCCACATCGGCGACGACATCCCAGACCTGCCGCGCCGGACACGCCGCAATCGCCCGCCCGGATGCGGCAGTCCGAGAGCCCCGGGGGCGCACCCCCGTCCACAAGCCGCCAACATCCGCCTTCGCCGCCCAAAGTCCGACAGGCTGCCAGCGCCACAAGAAACGGTGCTGGTTGGAGAGAGGGAAATGCTGTCGCTTGGTCGCGTTCTTCTGCAGCAGTTCTCATTTTGGCGTCTGGCTTCACCGTCAGGCGCATTGCACCCCGCGTTTCGTACCCAATCCGGGCCAAATCGACCGGTGGACCCGTCCAGTTGAGGGGGCTGATGGCCAAAATGAGAATTGCTGGTTCTTCTGCCAAACCGCCACCAAACTGGCTGCACAGAGTAGAATGGCGCCCCGGCGCTTGAGGCGCAAAACGCGGCAGCGGGCGCGCTTGCCGCGGCGAGGTCGGGGCATGTGAGGCGAGAGGCGGGTGCTTCTCGCCTTTTTTGAAGAGGGAAGGCGTGACGGGCGCTTTGCTCATTCTGGAGGACGGCAGCTTCTTTCGCGGCGCCAGCGTGGGGGCGTCGGGCTTCGCCGTTGGCGAGGTGGTGTTCAACACCGCCATGAGCGGCTATCAGGAGATTCTCACCGATCCGTCCTACGCCCGGCAGATCGTCACCTTCACCACCTCCCACGTCGGCAACACCGGTATCAATCCGGAAGACAGCGAGTCGCAGCGCGTGTGGGCCGAAGCCCTCGTCGTGCGCGATGTTCCCGCCACACACGAGAGCTGGCGCGCCACGCAGTCGCTGCCGGAGTTTCTCGCCGAACGGGGCGTCGTCGGCATTGCCGACATCGACACCCGACGCCTGACTCGCTTGATTCGCGAGAAGGGCGCACTGGCCGGCTGCGTCGCCACGGGCGATGCAGACCCCGAAGAAGCGCTCGCCCGTGCCCGCGCCTTTCCGGGCCTGGCCGGCATGGACCTGGCCCAAGTCGTGAGCCGCGAGGATGTAGGCGTCTGGGACGAAGGCACCTGGTCCTTGGAATCCGGCCATTCCCGGCCCGCCCCCGAAGACCGGCATGTGGTTGCCTGCGACTTCGGCGTCAAGCGCAACATCCTGCGCATGTTGGTCGAGCGCGGTTGCCGCGTCACCGTGGTTCCGGCGCGCACCTCGGCAGAGGAGATTCTCGCCCTCGCGCCCGACGGCGTGTTCCTCTCCAACGGCCCCGGCGATCCGGACCCCTGCGACTACGCCATCGCCGCCATCGTCGAGCTCCTCGGCACCGGCATCCCGATCTTCGGCATCTGCCTTGGCCACCAACTGCTGTCGCTCGCAAGCGGCGCCCGCACGGTGAAGATGCCCCACGGCCATCACGGCGCCAACCACCCGGTGAAAGACCTCGCCGACGGCCGCGTCATCATCACGAGCCAGAACCACGGCTTTGCGGTGGATGGGGATTCGCTGCCGAGCCACCTGCGCCTCACCCATGTTTCGCTCTTCGACGGCACGGTGCAGGGCGCGAGCCGAACCGACGTGCCGGCGTTCGGCTTCCAAGGCCACCCCGAGGCCAGCCCAGGCCCGCGCGATTGCGGCTACCTGTTCGATCGCTTCGTCGCGCAGATGCAGTGCTCGAAGGACACGGGATTGCGCGGAGCAAGCCTGCTCGCGCACATGCAGCCCGGCGGGGCGGAAGAGCGAGGACTCGAACTCGATGCCTAGGCGCGCGGACATCGAGACGGTGCTCATCATCGGCGCCGGCCCCATCGTCATCGGCCAGGCGTGCGAGTTCGACTACTCCGGCGCCCAGGCCTGCAAGTCGCTGCGGGACGAGGGCTATCGGGTGGTGCTCGTCAACTCCAACCCGGCGACGATCATGACCGACCCGGCCATGGCCGACGCCACCTACATCGAGCCGGTGGAGTGGCGCACCGTCGCCCACATCATCGAGCGCGAGAAGCCGGATGCCCTGCTGCCCACCATGGGCGGCCAGACGGCGCTCAACTGCGCCCTGGATCTCGTCCGCGAAGGCGTGCTCGAAGAACATGGCGTGGAACTCATCGGCGCCAGCCGGGACGCCATCGACAAGGCCGAAGACCGCGAGCGCTTCGACCGCGCCATGAAGCGCATTGGCCTCGCGACGCCCCGCTCCGCCATCGCCCACAGCCTCGAAGAGGCGCGGCAAGTGCAGAGCCGCATCGGCTTTCCCTGCATCATCCGCCCGTCTTTCACGCTAGGCGGCAGCGGCGGCGGCGTCGCCTACAACCGCGAGGAGTTCGCGGAAATCTGCCGCCGGGGCCTCGACTTCTCTCCCACCAACGAACTGTTGATCGACGAATCCCTGCTCGGCTGGAAGGAGTTCGAGATGGAGGTGGTGCGGGACCGCAACGACAACTGCATCATCGTCTGCTCCATCGAAAACCTCGACCCCATGGGCATTCACACCGGCGACTCCATCACCGTGGCGCCGGCGCAAACGCTCACCGACAAGGAATACCAGCTCCTGCGCGACGCCTCCATCGCCGTCTTGCGCGAGATCGGCGTCGAAACCGGCGGCTCCAACGTGCAGTTCGCCATCGACCCCGACACCGGCCGCATGGTGGTGATCGAGATGAATCCCCGGGTGTCGCGCTCGTCGGCGCTAGCCTCCAAGGCCACCGGCTTCCCCATCGCCAAGGTGGCGGCCAAGCTGGCGGTGGGCTACACCCTGGACGAACTCTCGAACGACATCACCGGCGTGACTCCAGCCTCCTTCGAGCCAGCCATCGACTATGTGGTCACCAAGGCGCCGCGCTTCACCTTCGAGAAGTTCCCGGTGGTGGAAGACCGGCTCACCACGCAGATGAAGTCCGTGGGGGAGGCGATGGCCATTGGCCGCACCTTCAAGGAATCGTTGCAGAAGGCGCTCAGGAGCCTGGAGACGGGGGTGTCGGGGCTCGATCCCAAGCTCGATGCCGGCACGGACGCCGCCACCGCCGAGGCGCGTCGGGTGAAGCTTGTCCACGAGCTGAACCGACCCGGTGCCGAGCGCATCTGGTATGTGGCGGACGCCTTCCGCAACGGCCAGACGGTGGCAGACCTGAATCGTGCCACCCGGATCGATCCGTGGTTCCTGGCGCAGATCGACGAGATCGTGCAGGCCGAGCAGGCGCTGGCGGGACGCGCTCTCGACCAGATCGGGGCCGACGAGTGGCGACGCCTCAAGCGCGACGGCTTCTCCGACGCTCGCCTCGCCGTGCTGCTTGGCGCCGAGGAGGATGAAGTTCGCGCGGCCCGCCAGCGCCACTGCGTGACCCCGGTGTTCAAGCGCGTGGACACCTGCGCCGCCGAGTTCCCCTCCGCCACCGCCTACCTCTACTCCACCTACGAGGAGGAGTGCGAGGCCGCGCCCACGGATCGGCGCAAGATCATGGTGCTGGGCGGCGGCCCCAACCGCATCGGCCAGGGCATCGAGTTCGACTATTGCTGCGTCCACGCGGCCCTGGCCATGCGCGAGGACGGCTACGAGACCATCATGGTCAACTGCAACCCGGAGACCGTCTCCACCGACTACGACACCTCCGACCGCCTGTATTTCGAGCCGGTCACCCTGGAGGACGTGCTCGCCATCGTCGATGTGGAGAGGCCGGATGGCGTCATCGTCCAGTTCGGCGGCCAGACGCCGCTCAAGCTGGTCGATCGGCTCGATGCCCTGGGCGTGCCGATCATCGGCACCAGCGCCGACGCCATCGACCGCGCCGAAGACCGCGAACGCTTCCAGGCAGTCATCGACGCCGCCGGCCTCAGGCAGCCCTCGAACCGCACCGCGCTCGATGTGGAGGGCGGCGTGAAGGCGGCGCAGGAGATCGGCTACCCCATCGTCGTGCGGCCGTCCTACGTGCTCGGCGGTCGGGCCATGGAAATCGTGTACGACGAACAGGAACTTCGGCGCTATTTCGCGGACGCGGTGGATGTGTCGAACTCGGCGCCGGTGCTGCTGGACCGCTTCCTCGATCAGGCGGTGGAAGTGGACGTGGATGCGGTCTGCGACGGCAAGCGCGTGGTGGTCGGCGCCATCATGCAGCACATCGAGCAAGCCGGCGTGCATTCCGGCGACTCCGCCTGCGCGCTGCCGCCATTCACCCTCTCCGAAGCGCTGCAGGACCACATCCGCGCCCAGGTTCGGGCGATGGCCTTGGAGCTTGGCGTGGTGGGGCTCATGAACGTGCAGCTTGCGGTGCAGGGCAACGGCGGCGGCGAGGAAGGCGATGGCGCGATCTATGTGCTGGAAGTGAATCCGCGCGCTTCGCGCACGGTGCCGTTCGTGTCGAAGTGCATTGGCGTGTCGCTGGCCAAGGTGGCGGCGCGCTGCATGGCTGGCACATCGCTGGCCGAGCAGGGATTCACCAGCGAGATCGTGCCGCGCCACGTGAGCGTGAAGGAATCGGTGTTCCCGTTCGTCAAGTTTCCGGGCGTGGACCCGATTCTGGGCCCGGAGATGAAGTCCACCGGCGAGGTGATGGGGGTGGGAAGCTCCTTCGCCGAGGCATTTGCCAAGGCGTCGCTGGCGGCGGGTGTGCTTTTTCCCAGGGGAGGGACTGCCTTCGTCAGCGTCAAGCCCTCCGACCAAGCCTACGTCGCCAATGTCGGGAGGCAGCTCAAGGACTTGGGCTTCCGCATCATCGCCACGCGGGGCACGGCACGGGTGCTGGCCCGAGCCGGCATCGAGGCGGAGATGGTGAACAAGGTGACGGAAGGCCGCCCGGACATCTCGGATCGCCTCCGCAACGACGACATCGACCTCATCGTCAACACCACCGAGGGCCGCCAGGCCATCGCCGACTCCGCCATCATTCGCCGCCTGGCCCTCAGGCAGAAGGTGTGCTACACCACCACCCTCTCCGGCGGCGAAGCCTTCTGCGAAGCCATGCGCCACGGCCCCATCGACAACGTGTACCGGCTGCAGGACCTGCACTAGGAACCTGCGCCGTACAGGCACTGCTTTTCCTTTTGGGGGGAGGGCACGATGCCCTCATGCACAGGGTGGCATCGCCGCCAAGCTGTGCTTCTTCATGGAGCGCTGGCAGCCTGTCGGACTTTGGGCGGCGAAGGCGGATGTTGGCGGCTTGTGGACGGGGGTGCGCCCCCGGGGCTCTCGGACTGCCGCATCCGGGCGGGCGATTGCGGCGTGTCCGGCGCGGCAGGTCTGGGATGTCGTCGCCGATGTGGCTCCGGTGGGCTGGAGAAGGCCCGGATCCGGGGTTCCGGGGCGGCTTCCAGCCCCGATTCACGCCGCCGTGAGGTTGTGCAGCCGCTTGCAGTTGTACGCCAGCATCGCCAGGCACCACTCGCCCTCCACCTTCTCGATGCCGCGCAGCAGGAACTGACGGAACCCCATCGCCTGCTTCACCACCCCGAACACCGGCTCCACCGTGTGCTTGCGAACCCGGTAGCGCTGCCGGTTCCCCTCCTCGTCCAGCTTCGCCCGCATCGCCTTGATCCACTCCGCCTTCGGCTCCTTCGCCGGACGCTCCTCCGCCGGCTCCGGGCGGAAGTCGTGCTGCCGCCGGCCGCCCTCCGCGCCCGTCGCCACCAGCAGGTCCATGCCGCGGCCCTCCAGCTCCGCCACCTCGCTTCCCGACGCGTAGCCGTTGTCCGCCAGAACCCGATCCGGCACCCCAACCGCCGCCGGCACCGCGTCCACGTCCGCGACCAGCTCCCGGCGGTCGGTCGCGCTCCGGCTCACCCGACAGCCCAGCACCAGCTGGCTGCCGTCCGCGTCCACCACCGCCTGCGCGTTGTACGCCTGCCGGCACTCGTGACGCTCGCTCTTCTTCATCACCCCGCTGTCCGCGTCCGTCAGGTTGACCTGCTCGTCCGGCCTCGGCTTCCCGTCTGGCGGCTTCGGATGCCGACCCTTCGCAGAGCCCTTGCGCGCATCACGCGCCGCCACCTTGCGCTCGTACTCCTCGCGCTCCGACTCCGCACGGCGCTCCGCCCGCTCCTTCAGCTCCGCGCACGCCCGGTCCAGCTTCGCCTTCAGCGCCTCCCGCCGCGACAGCTCCGCAGGAAGACGCTGCGGATCGACCTCGTCCGACGCGTCCGTCCGCTCCGCCTCCGCCAGAAGACCGTCGATCTCCTGCTGAAGCTGCGCCCGCAGCTCCTCCGCACGGTCGTGCCGGATGCCGTTGCGAAGGCTCGCGTTCGCGTCCACCTTCGTCCCGTCCACGCTCACCGTCCCCACCCGAAGAAGCCGCAGTTCCCGCGCCAGAAGCAGAACCTGCAGGAACGCCTCCCCAACCGCCTCGAAGTTCTCCCGACGGAAACGGCAGATCGTGTCGTGGTCCGGGTGGCTGTCCGCCGTCAGGTACCGGACGCACAGATCCCGGTGCGTCGCCCGCTCGATCCGCCGCGAGCCGAACGTCCCGGTCGCGTAGCAGTACACCAGCAGCGCAAGCATCATCCGCGGGTGGCACTGCGCAGAACCCGTGCCGCGCTCGTTCACCCGGAACCGCGACATCGAAACCCGCTCCACCGCCTCCAGCACGAAGTGCACCAGGTCGTCCTCGGGAACCCACTCCCGCATGTCCGGCGGCAACAGGTACGGCTGGCTCCGATCCGACGGCACGAACTTCGGCATCTCGAAATGGCCTCCCCAAACGGCGGGCGCCATTGTAGTGACGCAGGCACCAAAGTCCGACAGACTGCCAGCGCCACAGGAAGCGTTGCCTTTCGGCAACGCTTCCTGCCCCAACCCAGGCCGTCCCATCACCCTGTCGGCATTCGGCCAGCTTGCGCCGTCCGAAGTCCGACAGGCTGCTAGTCTGCCATATACGATGTGCGAGGCCGTGAAGAGAAGGGGCGAATGAGCGTCTAACAGTGCAAAGGTGGGACACCCGCTCGGACTGTTCTACACTCGCCACCGAAGTCGCCCCCGCGTGTGTTCAACCGGAGAACCGCCATGAATCGCCGATCCCTGCTCCGCACTGGCGCCGCGCTGGCATTTGCCGCGCCGTTCGCTCGCCTCGTCGCCGGTGAACGCGCGCTCCCGGGCGAACTCGTTCCCGCCACCGACGCCGCAACCGGCCTCGATCTCGTCAAGCTGCCGCAGGGATTCAGCTATCGGTCGCTATCGTGGACGGGCGACGCAATGGCGGGAAGCACGCCGACGCCGGCGCGTCACGACGGCATGGCCGCGTTCTCCGCGCCGGACGGCGGCGTGACCCTGCTGCGCAACCACGAGGAAACCATCCTCGGACGGTTCGGCGACGCCGATGTCCCCACCTACGACGACTTCGTGATCCCCCCGGGGGGCGAGGACTTGCCGGACGGCTTTCCGGGCTTCGGCGGCGGCGTCACCGGCGTGTTCCACGCCGAGAAAGGCGCCCCGATCACACGCCCCCTGCTGGCTGGCACTGCCACGAACTGTGCCGGCGGCCCCACTCCCTGGGGAAGCTGGCTCACCTGTGAAGAGATCGTGCTGCGCACCAGCAGGACGGGCGCAAAGGACCACGGCTACGTCTTCGAAGTGCCAGCGGTGGGCGTCGCCAGTGCCCAACCGATTGTGGACATGGGCCTCTTTCGCCACGAAGCCGCCGCGGTGGACCCAGAGAGCGGCATCGTCTATCTCACGGAGGACAATAACTTGAACTCCGGCTTCTACCGCTTCCTGCCGAACGACACCGCCCGTCGCCACGGTGCGCTGGAAGCTGGCGGCCGTCTGGAAGCGCTCCGGGTTCGCGGCGAGCCGGGCGCAGACCTCCGGCAACCGGTCACCGGCGCAAGCTACGCCGTCGATTGGGTGCCCATCGCCGAGCCAGACCTCGACCCGGAGGGCTTCATGCCAGAGATGCTCGGCGGCAATGTCGTCGGCACCGGCAAATCGGGCCCGTCTCTCCAGGCCGAGGCCGCGGGCGCGGCCCGTTTCGTCCGCGGCGAGGGCGCTTGGCACCACGGCGAATCCATCTATTGGGTGGACACCGCCGGCGGTGTCGCTGGCGCCGGCGGTGTGTGGACCTACGTGCCCCGCACAGAGACGCTGCACGCGCTTTATGTCTCCCCGAGCGAAACGGCAGCCGACGCACCGGACAACATCACGGTGCACGGCAACGGCCTGATCCTCGCCTGCGAAGACGGCGGTGGCCACGTGGACGAAACCGGCACCACCCGCGGCACCCGCCTGCTGGCAGTCGGCCGCGAGGGCCACGCCTTCGTCGTCGGCGAGAACAACATGCGCCTCGAGGTGCCCATCGAAGGCAAGCCCGCCATCGAAGCCGCCGACTACACCTCATCAGAATGGGCCGGCGCAACCTTCTCGCCAGACGGGAAAACCCTCTTCGTCAACATCCAATTCCCGGGCGTGACCCTCGCCATCGAGGGCCCTTGGGACGCCCTCGCCGCAGGCGTCGTCTAGGGGTCGAATGTAGGTGCCCCAGCAGAAAGGGCGAGGGTGCTTTCGCGGCGGGCGATGCGCCGCGCTGAGGCTAGAGTGCTTAACGGAGAAACAGACGGGGCAGTGGGTTCGTCAAATCATGGGAATTATATTCCTGACTACAAAACGCCAACGCGCACCGACGCTCGTAACCGCTCCGGGCGGATTGGGCTAAACAAGGAGAGGGCAAATGAAAACTTTTAGATCCGATCTTGGCGAAGACGAATTGAGTTATGGGGTGCAAATAGTCTGCAACTTGATTCTTCGCGATGGCAGCTTAAAAACAACGCAAGGTCATGCCCTACCTTTAAGGGCAAGAGAACTAGAGGATACCGCGAAAAAGATGCACAACTGGTCTTACTATGGAGATCACGACTTCTCAATGACATGAGAATCACTGAAGAGGCTATTTCCGGGTCTGTTGGCTTTTGTCACTTGCAGACATCTGGTCGAACTGCCCGTAGATAAGTACGGCCATTCCATTCCCGAGGAGATAACCATAAAAGTATCCGCTAGATCAGCTACATACAAGGCAACCCTAGCAAGACCGTCCTTCAAGATTTGGGTTCCAAGCAACCCTAGACTAGACTTGGCGATAATAACGGCTAATGTAGAGTCTTTGGAGTCTTGGATTCCAGAGTCGCTGCCAGACAAAGGGCTGAACGTTGTAGCCCCCGATGTTATTGGACGTTTTGCCGAACCAGCATCTGGTCCAGAGTGGGGCCAAAAGATAGGCTTTGTGTCCAAGCAGGCGTGGGCAAGCACGCCAATCCTCAGAGCAGGGATTGTCTCCAGCAATCCTAAGACCGAATTCTCTTCATCGGAGATAGGGAAAGATGACATTCTCCTATTGGAAGCCCAGTCCTTTGCGGGAAGTTCTGGCGCTCCTGTGTGGTCCTATCCTCTAGGAAGCCCCATCAGCGAGGCCATTAGTTTTAAGCCGCCAGCAAGGATTGAACCATACAAACCGGCGATTTTGGTGGGAATCATGTCAGGCCATATACGGAATAAGATAGCCGAATCTGGTGCATTCCACGACCAGCATGTCGGACTGTCTTTCTGCCATAGGACTGAGGTCATCTGTAGGATATTGATGGGCCGAGAACCTATAGAACCTATAAAGAACCTATGAAGTACCCGGATCGCCAATTGGCGGCCGGCTGCGCTGGTGTTTGGGGGTCAGGGACATAATTCCCCAAATCATAGGGTCCATAAGGGACGTTATGAGATCCGGAGGGCCGACGTCGGTCCGCTTGGGGTCTGCCCGCCCGTGGGTGATGCGTCCCAGCGCTTCTTCCACTCGGCGACGTCCGCCGGCGTCAGCCCGTACAGAACGCAGTTGCCCTCGTGTAGTCCCAGAAGTTCCCACTGCGCGGTTTCGCGAAACCACCCCCTCTCATCGGCGGCCACATCGGCCGCCCGCCGCGAGACGTGGTCGCCCGCGGCGACGCGGTCCATCCTTTCCCGGGCGACCTGACCGACAAGCTCGGTCAGCGCCTGACGATACTTCACCCGCAATCCCCCCTCCGGATCCATCGACTCGGCAACTGCCGCGTACCGTGCGGCCGACCGCCGGTAGGCATGCAGGAAGACGTCGCGAAGGAGGTCGACCCGGTTGAGCTCGTACACCCCGAGCAGTCCCTGGACGTATACCTCCCGCCGCACCTGCGAGAACGACAGCGGCGCCAGGTTGTGCCGGATTAACGGGATGTTCGCCGCCAGGCGCGACACGCGCTTGTTCACGTCCTCGAACGGCTGCAGGTACGGCAACTGAACCATGGCGAAGAACGCCTGCTCGAACGGATCCTCGATCCCTGAGTCGCGTCACGATGCGATCGAAACACTCTTCGAACCGTTGCGGGAACGCGAGCGGCTCGAAGGTGGTCCCGGTCACGGCGACCGTTCTCGAACGCAGTCGCCCGCAGGCGCCCGGGTCGGGCAACAGATCCCGCGAGAGCAGCGCGTGAAGGCTGCAGAGCGTATGCCGATCGAAGTCGACCTCGGCCGCACCGTCCACCAGAAACTCGACCGCCGCCCGGTGATTCAGGATCATCCGTGCATCGGCCGACGTCTTCCCCGGCGCTTCGCTGCCAAGTTCCAGCAGGCGCTGCGTATCGAGCAGCGTGTAGGTGTTTCCTTCGAGCCGGCTGGAGTTCCAGGACAGGTCGATCAAAAAGCGGGTGGGTACCTCACTGGCGTGAGTGCCGGCCGGCAGGTGGGGGGCCGGCGTCCTGCCCAGAGCGTGTAGCCTCTCCCGCTCTTCCACCGACAGATACGGCCTGTCTGGACGGTAGTCATCGAGGAAGTCTTGGCGATACCCGATGGGAGTCCGCGCCTCGAGCGGCTTGACTACATGGGACTGGATCTGCCTGGCCGCCTTCGTCAAATGAAGACCGACCTCTCCAAGTAGCGTGATTTCCTTGATGCGGACGGGTCGGGGAGTTTCTTCCTGTTCCGATAGACCGACATCGACCGACGCGATGGAGGGTTCCGGGACGCCATAGCGCGTACCGCGCCCTGTGCCCTCGACTGTAAGCCGCCCACCTCTGACGAGAATCGCGATGCGGTTCTGCACGGTCCGGCGCGGAATCCGCTCGGCAAGGCCAGCCTCGATCTCCGCGGCCGATAGCGCCGTGCCGCTGCCGCGAACGACCGCTTCGATTGCGGCCAGGTACTCCTCGGGAACCCGTCTCGCCATGAATCTCGTGCCGCGCGCCAAGTGGGAGCCGAAACCGGCTGGTGTCGCTGTCTCACTCTCGCGCAGCAATTCTCCTAATCACGCAGCTTACCAGTCTTTTCGCGCAGCATAGGAGCGTTTCACGCAGCTTTCCATGCGCCTCGCGCGATCTGTTGAGTCCTCGAAGCCCGAGCGTCGCTGCGCCCAAGGTCTCCCCCAGCTGCACAGCTTTGGTCGAAGGTAATGGTCGGCAACAGGGACAAAGGGCATAGTTCCGTTACCTCGGTGGAACGGCCCCGGAGGCAACATGGATCATACCTATCTTGCGGAGATTTCCCGGGACGAGGAAGCCGGTGTCTGGTACGTCTCGGACACCAACTTTCCGGGCCTGGTTGCCGAAGCGTCCTCGGAGCGCGAACTGCAGGACAGAATCCGCACTCGTACACGACCCGCTGTGCCGCGCGAAGCCCTTCGTGCGCCCCACCCGCGTCCAGTTCGACGCCGCGTGGCACGTGCCCCGGAACCGCGACGGGTCCACGAACGTCTCCGCAAGCTCCAGCGGATGGCCGCGCGACGCCTCCCAGTCCGCGCTCAGCCGCCGCTTGCCTGCGCGACAGCGACCGCGACGTCAGGTTCGCGATCCCCGACGCTTCCGGCAGCACCAGGAAGCGCGTGTTGTTGCCAATCAGGTGCAGGCGCCGGAACTGCACCGAACGGCGCCAGCCCAGCCAGCGATCCCGCGGCGCGCACTTGAACGCCCCAGACTGCCAGCCGAGAAGCGCCAGCCAGTGGCCGCGCCAGACCGCGACGTGGCGCACGCCGCGACCCGCGAACTGGCGGAACCCCAGATGGTGGTGCTCGTCCACCAGCGCGTCCCACCGCCGACGCTCGTCCGCCCGAACCGGTCGAACCTCGACCTCGCCGACCACCACCTCCCGTCTGTCGAAAGACGCCGCCATGCACGCGTTGTACACCATCGCGCACGCAAAAGCCAGTGCTTTTCGCTACTTCGCCTCGATCAGCCGGTTGCGCCTAGCGTGCAATAGTCCTGCCATCATGAACGGGTTTCGACAGCCCTGCATGTGTCCTGCTGTTGGCCGATCAGCGGATGCAGACGATCTCGACGTCGATGGCCAGGGCGGTCCAAACGCGATCCGCGGTGAGGGCTGGACAGCCCTGCAGATTTGCAGTTGCAAGGCATGCGCGGTCGCCCAACCCCAAGCCGTGGCTGCGGGTCAAGGGACGGTACCTTCCGCTCACCAGCGCACATTCGCGATCAAATGGCAGTATCTTTACGGCGATCTCGTCGAGGGCCAGAGCGACTTCCGGGTCGGACCAACCGTCCGCATGCAGGCGCGCAGCAACCTCAGCGGCATTCACTGCCGACATGGCTGCCCCTGCTCTTCAGGGCATCTACAACGGCGTCCGTGCCGGACTCGCTGAATACGACGGCGAGCAGTGCCGAGGCGTCGAGAACGCAGTGTGGCACCTCAGTCGCCGGCCGCCTCGGCGCGGCGGTCGGCGATGAATGCGTCCACGACGCTGCTCTCATCGCCCTGCCGCCGGTGTCGGGCGATGGCCTGCACACGAGCGACCGCGACATCAAGGGTGCAGAGTCTGATGCCGTCGTCCTCAACAGAAATCGTCAGTTCTTCTCCATCTCGAATCGCAAGAGCTCTGCGAATCTCCACCGGAACCACCACCCGCCCGGCACCATCCATGCGCACCCGTTGCGGAACTGGATGCACGGGCTTCGCTGCACCAAGGTGGTTGTCCATCCCAATCCACGCCTCGCATGACAGATTAGATCGAGCCTACCATAAGGGGCCGGCATGCCACATGGCGAATCCTCCGGTAGTGTCTCACTTTGACTTGTGCAGTGTCTGGCACCGTCCCCCGGGGGGAGGGCGTCCCGCCTCCATCGCGCCGCAAGGCGCGCCGCGCCGCCAAGGCGCGCAGGGCACTCGCGGCATGCGCAGGGAGGACGCGCCTGACGGCGCGCATGGAGGGCGGGACGCCCTCCATCCCTATCCCCTTATGGGGAGTGGCCCCGGCAGGCAAATCGACGCAGTCGCCAGTTGCGAACAGCCATGCGCCACGTCAGGCAAATTCAAAAGTGAGACACTGCCAATCTTCCGGCCTCATCGCTTCCGATCACCCGACGCGGTCAACGAATGTGCGAAATAGCCGCGGTCAATGCAGGACGCTTGGCGCGTGCAACGCACTTCTCATCCCGCGTCCCCGCAATGTGGGGTGGCCCTGGGGCGGGGGCTCTTGCCCTCCATCGCGCCGAAGGCGCGCTGGCAGTCTGTCGGACTTTGGTGCCTGCGTCACTACAATGGCGCCCGCCGTTTGGGGAGGCCATTTCGAGATGCCGAAGTTCGTGCCGTCGGATCGGAGCCAGCCGTACCTGTTGCCGCCGGACATGCGGGAGTGGGTTCCCGAGGACGACCTGGTGCACTTCGTGCTGGAGGCGGTGGAGCGGGTTTCGATGTCGCGGTTCCGGGTGAACGAGCGCGGCACGGGTTCTGCGCAGTGCCACCCGCGGATGATGCTTGCGCTGCTGGTGTACTGCTACGCGACCGGGACGTTCGGCTCGCGGCGGATCGAGCGGGCGACGCACCGGGATCTGTGCGTCCGGTACCTGACGGCGGACAGCCACCCGGACCACGACACGATCTGCCGTTTCCGTCGGGAGAACTTCGAGGCGGTTGGGGAGGCGTTCCTGCAGGTTCTGCTTCTGGCGCGGGAACTGCGGCTTCTTCGGGTGGGGACGGTGAGCGTGGACGGGACGAAGGTGGACGCGAACGCGAGCCTTCGCAACGGCATCCGGCACGACCGTGCGGAGGAGCTGCGGGCGCAGCTTCAGCAGGAGATCGACGGTCTTCTGGCGGAGGCGGAGCGGACGGACGCGTCGGACGAGGTCGATCCGCAGCGTCTTCCTGCGGAGCTGTCGCGGCGGGAGGCGCTGAAGGCGAAGCTGGACCGGGCGTGCGCGGAGCTGAAGGAGCGGGCGGAGCGCCGTGCGGAGTCGGAGCGCGAGGAGTACGAGCGCAAGGTGGCGGCGCGTGATGCGCGCAAGGGCTCTGCGAAGGGTCGGCATCCGAAGCCGCCAGACGGGAAGCCGAGGCCGGACGAGCAGGTCAACCTGACGGACGCGGACAGCGGGGTGATGAAGAAGAGCGAGCGTCACGAGTGCCGGCAGGCGTACAACGCGCAGGCGGTGGTGGACGCGGACGGCAGCCAGCTGGTGCTGGGCTGTCGGGTGAGCCGGAGCGCGACCGACCGCCGGGAGCTGGTCGCGGACGTGGACGCGGTGCCGGCGGCGGTTGGGGTGCCGGATCGGGTTCTGGCGGACAACGGCTACGCGTCGGGAAGCGAGGTGGCGGAGCTGGAGGGCCGCGGCATGGACCTGCTGGTGGCGACGGGCGCGGAGGGCGGCCGGCGGCAGCACGACTTCCGCCCGGAGCCGGCGGAGGAGCGTCCGGCGAAGGAGCCGAAGGCGGAGTGGATCAAGGCGATGCGGGCGAAGCTGGACGAGGAGGGGAACCGGCAGCGCTACCGGGTTCGCAAGCACACGGTGGAGCCGGTGTTCGGGGTGGTGAAGCAGGCGATGGGGTTCCGTCAGTTCCTGCTGCGCGGCATCGAGAAGGTGGAGGGCGAGTGGTGCCTGGCGATGCTGGCGTACAACTGCAAGCGGCTGCACAACCTCACGGCGGCGTGAATCGGGGCTGGAAGCCGCCCCGGAACCCCGGATCCGGGCCTTCTCCAGCCCACCGGAGCCACATCGGCGACGACATCCCAGACCTGCCGCGCCGGACACGCCGCAATCGCCCGCCCGGATGCGGCAGTCCGAGAGCCCCGGGGGCGCACCCCCGTCCACAAGCCGCCAACATCCGCCTTCGCCGCCCAAAGTCCGACAGGCTGCCAGCGCCACAAGAAACGTTGCCTTTCGGCAACGCTTCCTGCCCCAGCGCAAGCCGTCCTGCCACCCTGTCGGCATTCGGCCAGCTTGCGCCGTCCGAAGTCCGACAGGCTGCTAGGGTCCAGTGTCATTTCTGCGGCGCAGCCTCCTGGCCCGGACCATCTGTGGAGCGAGCGACGCTATGGCTTTCCGCCACAGGGCGGCCCCGTGCGACGGATGCGCTACGATGGTGCCGTTAGTCGTCCGCGAACGAGGCCGCGCCGATGGCCGAGCGCTTCTTCAACACCTCTAGGGCGTCGCCCAGGACCTGGGCCATGGCTTCGGCTTGCTCGTCGCGGAAGCCGGCGGCCTTGAGGGTCTGGGCGCAACGGAGGGTGTCCAGCACGGGTGCGTTCATTGGCGGGTTTCCGTTGGCGGGAGCGTAGCACTTTAGCGGGGATGGGGGGCGGCGTCGGAGTGGCCTATGTTGGGGTTGTGGCGGCTCGCAGACACAAGATGTTATGGTATGTGGGCGAAAACGGTGAGAAAACGCGGCGTTTGCTTCCGCTTTCTTCCAGTACTACGCTATGGGCACGCGTGTTCAACGCTGGGCTGAATTTGAGGAGATTTCGCGCATGCAGGTTCCGCTTGGTCCTTCCCGTTTTCCAGCGCTGGTTTGGCATCGGGCGGCACTCGTCGGCTTGGCGTTGCTGAAGTTTCTCACCCCCCCCCCCCCCCCCCCCCCCCCCCCCCGGGGCCTGATCGCGACGCCCCGTCCCTAAGGGCTTCCCTCCTTCGCCCTAAACTCGGCAAGCTTGGTTCCTTCCGGGCACCCTCGATCCGACGGGCGTTGCCGGTCTTGCTTGGTGGGCTCCTGTGCGTGGTCGGGTCGGCGGCGATGGCGCAGATGATGGAAGACACGAGCAGGCCGACAGTCCAAGGCGTACGCGTTAGTTCGGTCAAAGACAGCGGCGGCGGCGGCATCGTACAGGACAGAAAGGTCCTGAAGGCTGAAGAGACGATCAATTTCGCCGTACGTTTCTCGGAGCCGGTGGAAGAGCTGGTTGATATTGAACTCGGCCTTAGGGTGGGTGTGGGTATTGATGGCAATAGGAAAGGGGTTTTACCCGTATTTCTTCTTTCGGAAAAGTGCGAAAAGTGCGAATGGGAGTTCCAGTATGTCGTGAGAGATGACGATAGCGGTGCGATTAGCGTAGGAAACCTTGAGTTCGGCGACGACGGCAGCCTAAGGGATGCAGCTGGCAATGGATACGTGAAGACCGCCGGGCCGATTCTAGATGCCGGGGCGGACATGCAATACGGTACGTCAACTCTAAGCGTAGGGTCTGTAAGTGGTTACTCGGTTGACAACACGACACCGCGAGACGCGCAACCACCGCAAACAGTGAGTCCCGTGGGTGACGCGCAAACACCGCAAACAGTGAGTCCCGTGGGTTCGGCATTGGCTCGGTCGACGACGCCTGTCGGGGGCTACTACCAGAGCGGCGACACGATTCGCATCGAAGTGCCGCTGAACCCGGCGGTGACGTTCACGAGTGCGCCGCAGCTCTTGCTGGATTTCGACGAGGGCGGAAGTCGGAGAGTTACTGCCGAAGGGAGCTTCTCCACGCCGCGCACCAACTTGGTCTTCAACTACGCGGTGGCGAGTGGCGACCAAGACGTGGATGGCTTCACCGGGTCGCTCAGCGGCGGTGGCACCCCTACCGTCGAGAGTGGTCAGCGCGTAACGCTGGGCGCCATCAGCATCAGTGGCATCAGGATCGACGCGCTCGCGCCCGACCTCGAGTCGCTCGCGATCACGTCGAGCGCGGGTTCGGACGGCACCTACGTGGCCGGCGACAGCATCGAGGTCACCGCAACGTTCTCCGAGGACGTGGAGCGACAGGGCACGGCCGATCCGTGGGTGCCGATTCTCGTGGGCGGGTCGACGAGGAGGGCGACGCTGCAGTCGCCGTCGTCCACCGCCGGCGGCGACGCCTGGGTGTTCCGCTACACGGTTGTGGCCGGGGACAACGACGCGGACGGCGTGTCGATTGCCGCGAACGCGCTGGAGGCGTCGCTGGAGGACGCGGCGGGCAACGAGGCGACCGTCACCCACGCCGCGGAGGCGGCCAGCGCGTCGCACCGCGTGGACACGCTGGGGCCTGGCGTCACCACCGTCGCCGTCGCCGGCGCGGGCGACGACAGCCTCTTCCTGGAGGGCGACACCATCACCGTGAGGGTGAATTTCGACGAGGAGGTGGACGTCGCCACCAGGGGCGCCGACGCCGCGCGGCTGCGGTTCGACATCGGCGCGTCGCCGCGCACCGCCACCTACGAGGACGGCGACGACACCAGGACGCTCACGTTCACCTACCAGGTGGCGGCGGGAGACAGCGGGGTGATTTCCGTCCCGGCCAATGCGCTGGAGGGGGAAGCGACGGACCGCGCCGGCAACGCGGCCGGAAACACGCGGGTCCCCTACGTGACGACAGACAGGGTGGACGCCTCTGCGCCGATGCTCCTGGGGGCGCCCTTCATTTCGTCCTCGCCGGCGAGCGGCGACACCTACGCGGAAGGCGAGACGATCGCCTTGACGGTGATCTTCGACGAGCCGGTGATCGTCACCGGCGAGCCGAGGCTGCCGATGACGGTGGGCAAGAGGCTGCGGAACGTCGTCCGCTACGCGAGCGGCAGCGGCGGCGACACGCTCACCTTCGCCTACGCCGTGCTGAAGGGCGACATGGACGACGACGGCGTGTCCATCGCGGCGAACGCGCTGCGGCTGCCCGAAGGGGCGGCCATTGCGGACCTGAACGGCCTCGCGGCGGGCATCGCGCACGGGGAGCTGACGGACCAGCCGGGCCACAAGGTGGACGGGGTGGCGCCGGGCATCGAGAGCCTTGCGATCACGTCCAGCCCGGCCTCCGGCGACGCCTACCTGATCGACGAGACGATCGAGGTGACGGCGACGTTCAGCGAGGCCATCGCGACGAGCGGCTCGCCGACGCTGGGGCTCGTGGTGGGCACGGGCAGCCGCGACGCCGCCTGTGCCCGGGGCGGCGACCGGACGGAGCTGACGTGCAGCTACACCGTGGCCGCGAACGACTTCGACCAGGACGGCGTGAGCGTGGACGCGGACTCGCTCACCGGCGCCGTCACGGACGTGCCGGGCAACGCGGCGACCCTGACGCACGACGCCCTGGCGGACGACCCGGAGCACAAGGTGCTTGCGGCGGCGCCGGAGGCGGTGCGGAGCATTGCCCCGCTGAGCCTGGCGGCGGGGGGCGCGACGAACTCGCTGGACCTGACCGGCATCTTCACCGGGTTCCAGCTCGCGTATTCGGCCTCGTCGTCGAACGAGAGCGTGGCGGCGGCGTCGGTTTCCGGTTCCGAGCTGACGGTTCGCTCCGGCATGGAGGGGACGGCGACGGTGACGGTGACGGCCACGAACCCGGCCGGCCAGGCGAGCGCGACGTTCGGGGTGACGGTCGCGACCGATCCGGCGGAGAGGGCGGTGCTGAACGACGCCCTGGCGGGCATCGGCCGCAGCATGCTGTCGAGCGCGGCCAACGTCATCGGCGCGCGCTTCGAGCTGGCGGCCACGGGTTCGCGGATGGCGCTGGGCGGCCGCCGGTTCGGCGGCTCGCTCTCGCCCGAGATGCAGCGCTACCTGAGCGGCAACGATCCGTTCGCCCTCGAGGAGCGGATGGGCGAGCGGGCGCTGTTCTCGGGCTCCGGTGCGCAGCAGGCCTACGGCGGGGGCCACGGCCTCACGGCGGACCGGCTGCTCGCGGGCACGTCGTTCAACATGCCGCTGAACGCGCCGGGCATGGGCGACGCCCGGTTCGCCATCTGGGGCGCGGGCGACCTGCAGAGCTTCGAGGGCGAGCCGGACAACGGCATGCACGACGGTTCGGCATCCTCCGGCTACATCGGCGTGGACGCGCGCGGCGACGGCTGGCTGGCCGGGGTCTCGCTCTCGCGCAGCGGCGCGGAGGCGGACTACGACTTCGACGGCATCGTGCAGGGCGACACGGGCGGCACGCTGGAAACCTCGGTGACGGCGTTCCACCCCTACGCCCGGCTGGAGGTGGGGGCCGACACGGAGGCATGGGCGATCGGCGGCTTCGGCGGCGGCGAGGCGGATCTGTCGCGGCGGCACGTGTCGGGCTCGCAGTCGAGCGACCTCTCGATGGCGATGGCGGTGGGCGGGCTGCGCCGCGCGCTGGCGATGGAGTTCGGCGGCGCGGAGCTGTCGCTGCGCGGCGACGCCGGCTTCCTGAGCCTGGAGACGGACGGCGGCATGATGGCCGTCGACGGCCTTTCGGCCAGCGTGTCGCGGCTGCGGCTGGGACTGGAGGCGGCCTGGGCAGTCGAGGCGGTGGCTCCGTTCGTGGAGACGGTGGCTCCGTTCGTGGAGGTGAGCGGCCGGTTCGACGGCGGCGACGGGCAGTCGGGCGGCGGCCTGGAGCTTGCCGGCGGCGTGCGCATCCTGAACGCGGGATCGGGCTTTGGCCTGGAAGCCAAGGGGCGGGTGCTGGCGGTGCACACGGGCGACGGCTACAGCGAAAGCGGCATCAGCGTGACGGCGAGCTTCGAGCCCGGCACGGGCGGCCGCGGGCTCGCCTTCCGCCTCGCGCCCCGCTGGGGCGGCTCGGCCGACTCGACGGATCTCTTCTGGGACGAGGCCGGGAGCATTCGGGATGCCTCCCGATACGCCCACGGCCTCGACCGGGGGCAGACCTGGGGCATGGACGCGGCGCTGGGGTACGGCTTCGGCCTGCGCTCGATGCCGGGCCTGGTCACGCCGTTCAGCCAGGTGGACGTGACCGGCGCCCAGGACCGGCGCCTCCGCGTGGGCGTGCGCTACGGCCTGATGCAGGGCCTGCTCGGCGGCACGCACGTGGAGCTGTCGGCGGAGCGGGTCGACGGCGAGATGCACCGGGTTGGCGAAACCCGCGTGCTGGTGAGCGGACGGGCCCGGTTCTAGGGGCCCGGCCGCCGGATCGCCGGCACATGTTCCGGCTTCGGACCGCGCCTTGCGGCGCGATGGAGGGCAAGATGCCCTCCCTCCGAAGGCCCCCGTCCCTTTGCCGACGGGCGGGGCTTGGAGGGGCCGCAGGCTGGCTCTTCGAGAGCATCTCGAAGCGAGGCTCGGGGCGAGGATCGCCGGCATATGTTCCGGCTTCGGACCGTGCCTTGCGGCGCGATGGAGGGCAAGATGCCCTCCCCCCAACGGGGGCACCAGCCTGTCCGCCAGTGTTCAAAGTGAGACACCACCCTTGACCAAGCTCGTTTTCATGCAAGGGCGGCTTGTGTTACAACCTTGCAACCGAACCAAAGACTTGGACCGATGGCGACTCCCATGACTGTGGCGGGCGCCCAGAAACTCCGCGAGGAACTGGAGCGCCTGAAGACGACGGATCGATACGACGTGGTGAAGGCCATCGCCTCGGCACGCGAGCATGGCGACCTGAAGGAGAACGCGGAATACCATGCCGCCAAGGAGCAGCAGGGCTTCATCGAGGCGCGCATCCGCGACATCGAGGCCAAGCTGGCCGATTCGCAGATCATCGACATCACCCGCATCCGCCCGAACGGGCGGGTGATCTTCGGCGCCACCGTCACCCTGATCGACGTCGAAAGCGACGACGAGGTGCGCTACCGCATCGTCGGCGAGGACGAAGCCGATCTCAAGGAACGCTCCATCTCGGTGATGTCCCCGGTGGCGCGTGCACTGATCGGCAAGTCCGCCGGCGACTCCGTGGTGGTGACGACGCCCCAGGGCTCCCGCGAGTACGAAATCGACCGGGTGGTGACTTTGCCCCGACACACAAACATTTTGGTGACTTTGCCCCGACACACAAACATTTCGTCCTACACGCCGTAGGACATCGCCCACAGAAACTTCCCTCCCGTACCTGCCACCCGGCCCCCTCCACGTCACCGAAGCGGAAGCAAGGCCGCGCCTAGCTCGATCGGCTCGGCGATGCCCTGTCGATGCCCCTGCGCGAGACCGACCGCCTCGTCCCGGCCGACCTGCTCGACGAGCACGACGCGCTGGACCGGCGCCTCGCCGACCTGCAGCGGCGCATCGACGACGATCTGGCCGAGCACGACGCGCGGCGCCGCCTGCTCGAGACCGTCCCCGGCATCGACCGCGCCTCGGCCGCCGCCATTCTCGTCGAGGCCCGGCCCGGCCGCCACCTTCGGCACGCCGCGCGCTTCGCCGCCTGGGCCGGCGTCTGCCCCGGCAGCGCCGGCAAGCGCGGGAACGCCCGCGCCAAGGCCGGCGCCAAGCACCTGCGCGCCGTGCTCGTCGGCTGCGCCCACGGCGCCGCGCGCACCAAGGGCTGCCGGTTCCATGCCCACCGCGAGGCGCTCACCATCCGCCGCGGCTGCAGGCGCGCCATCGTCGCCACCGCCCACAAGCTCGCGCGCGGTCTTCGCCGTGCTGCGCGACGGCCAGCCGCACCGCGACCCCGAGGTCGACTGCGAGGCCCTCGTCGCGCGCCGCAACGCGCCGCGATGGCTCGCCAGGCCCGGCGAGTTCGGCCATCTCGAAGCGCGCCCCGACGGCGCCATGACCGTCAACCGGGCACCGGCCTGACGAACCTCGCGACGACAGCCCGCCGCAGGGCCACAAGCCGGGGCCGCCCACACGCGGGTCGTCGTCCGCCGCACGCGGCGCGGATCATGCCGACCACAACCCACCGCCTCCGGCGGCGGCACCCCTGTGCCCAACCTCCTCCCAGGGAGGCAACGTTCACGGCAAGGGGGTGATGGGAGAGGCGCCCTCGGGGGGCGCCTCGCCCTTTCTCCCAAGGGGTGCGTTTCACCCCGCGGCGGCATGTGTGTTACAACCTAGCCATCGAATCAACGACCTCAAGACCCATGGCGACTCCCATGACCGTGGTGGGCGCGCAGAAACTCCGCGAGGAGCTCGAGCGCCTGAAGACGATAGATCGATACGACGTCGTGAAGGCCATTGCCTCGGCGCGCGAGCATGGCGACCTCAAGGAAAACGCCGAATACCACGCCGCCAAGGAGCAGCAGGGCTTCATCGAGGCGCGCATCCGCGACATCGAGGGCAAGCTTGCCGACGCCCAGATCATCGACATCACCCGCATCCGGCCCAACGGCCGCGTGATCTTCGGCGCCACCGTCACCCTGATCGACGTCGAAAGCGACGACGAGGTGCGCTATCGCATCGTCGGCGAGGATGAAGCAGACCTCAAGAAACGCTCCATCTCGGTGATGTCCCCGGTGGCGCGAGCACTGATCGGCAAGTCGGCCGGCGATTCGGTGGTGGTGACCACGCCGCAGGGCTCCCGGGAGTATGAGATCGATCGGGTGGAGCACATTTGACCGGACGGCATCGGGCGGCCGCCGCAGCTTCCTCAGCCACCTCCCCGGGTAAACCGCGCAACGTTCGATAGCTCCGGCTTCGCTTCCGGATTGGCCCGGTACAGCACCACAACCTTGCCGACCCGCTGCACCTGCGCCGCTCCCATCGCCTCCGCAACCTCGTCAATTGCCCGAGCCCGGGCCTTGCGATCGCCGACATTCACCCGCACCTTAACGAGCTCGTGATCGGCAAGGGCGCGGTCCAGTTCCGCGAGCGCGGATTCACCGGAATCGGCGCCCAGCGTCACGGTGGGATTGAGATGGTGGGCGATTGCCCGCATCTCCCTGAGGAGACCACGCGAAATGGCAGGTGAGTCGGGCGTGTCCGTTGGCATGGAATCGAACCTTTGGGCAGTTCCCGTGGTCTTACCGGGATGCGTGAACGAACGAGCGCCGGGCAGATGGGCGTATGATAGCCGCCCCATCCGAGCGAGAGGCTGCGAAGGACGCCAGCTTGAGGTCGCGGCGTGGCACGGCAGCGCCGGCCGGCACGGACGTGCCGGCCGGCGCTACATGCCGGACGCACTCGACGCAGTGAGGGCAAGCCATTGAACGACATGGGCAAGAACATACTCCTGTGGCTCATCATCCTGGCCGTGCTGTTCACGGTCTTCAACAACTTCAGCATCCGCAGCGATCCGAAGGAGATGGCGTACTCCGCCTTCATCAACGCCGTGCGCGCGGGCCAGGTGGAGTCGGTGGAGTTCCAGGGCCTGGAGATCGACGTTCACCGCAAGAACGGCGACCAGTTCCTCGTCGTGCGGCCGAACGTCGATGATCCGAAGCTGCTCGACGATCTCTACAACAACAACGTCGAGATCATCGGCAAGAAGCCGGAGGAGCAGAGCGTCTGGTCGCAGCTCCTGATCGCCAGCTTCCCCATCCTCATCATCATCGCCGTGTTCATGCTCTTCATGCGCCAGATGCAGGGCGGCGCCGGCGGTCGCGGCGGGCCGATGGCGTTCGGCAAGAGCAAGGCGCGCCTGCTTTCCGAAGACCAGATCAAGACCACCTTCGCCGACGTGGCCGGGGTGGACGAAGCCAAGGAAGACGTGCAGGAGCTCGTCGAGTTCCTGCGCGACCCCGGCAAGTTCCAGCGCCTCGGCGGACGCATCCCGCGCGGCACCCTCATGGTGGGCTCCCCCGGCACCGGCAAGACGCTGCTGGCGCGGGCCATCGCCGGCGAGGCCAAGGTGCCGTTCTTCTCCATCTCCGGCTCCGACTTCGTGGAGATGTTCGTCGGCGTCGGCGCATCGCGGGTGCGCGACATGTTCGAGCAGGCCAAGAAGCAGGCGCCCTGCATCATCTTCATCGACGAGATCGACGCGGTCGGCCGGCACCGCGGCGCCGGACTCGGCGGCGGCCACGACGAGCGCGAGCAGACCCTGAACCAGCTCTTGGTGGAAATGGACGGCTTCGAAGCGAACGACGGCATCATCGTCATCGCCGCCACCAACCGCCCTGACGTGCTCGACCCTGCCCTTCTGCGTCCCGGTCGCTTCGACCGCCAGGTGGTGGTGTCGCTGCCGGACATTCGCGGTCGCGAACAGATCCTCAAGGTTCACATGCAGCGCGTGCCGCTGTCCGAGGACGTGGACGCCTCCATCATCGCCCGCGGCTCGCCGGGATTCTCCGGGGCAGACCTCGAGAACATCGTCAACGAGGCGGCGCTGTTTGCGGCCCGGGCCGGCAAGAAGCTCGTCGAGATGATCGAGTTCGAGAAGGCCAGGGACAAGATCATGATGGGCGCCGAGCGCAAGTCGATGGTCATGTCCGAGAAGGAGAAGCGCAACACTGCCTTCCACGAGGCTGGCCACGCCATCGTCGGCCGCACGGTGCCGGAATACGACAAGCTCTACAAGATCACCATCGTCCCGCGCGGAAGGGCGCTCGGACTCACCCAGTTCCTGCCGGAGGAAGACCGCTACAGCATGAGCCGGGTGTCGCTCAAGAGCCAGATCATGACCTTGTTCGGCGGCCGCATCGCCGAGGAGATGGTGAACGGCCCGGACGGCGTGACCACCGGCGCCTCCAACGACATCGAACGTGCCAGCCAGATTGCGCGGAACATGGTCACCAAATGGGGGCTTTCCGAGCGCATGGGGCCCTTGCTCTACGACGAGGAGGACCGCGAGGTGTTCCTCGGCATGTCGGCCGGCAACCAGCCCAAGGCCATCTCCTCCCGAACCGCGCGCGAGATCGACGAGGAAGTGCGCAAGATCATCGACGAGTGCTACGCCGCCGCCAAGGCCATCCTCACCGAACACGAGGACAAGCTGCACAAGATGGCCGAAGCCCTGGTGGAACTCGAAACCCTCACCCCGGAACAGGCCGACGACATCATGGCCGGTGCCAAGCCCCGAGTCGTCCTGCCCCCAGACCCGCCCCGGCAGGACAACGACCCCCAAACCGGCGGCGACGCCATCGGCGACCCAGCGGAAGAGAGCTAGGAGGCAAGCGCCGTATAACGGTGCCCGCTCCTGGCCGAAGTGGCGAGCGGAAGCGAAGGAAGAAGGCCAGCAGTTGCGCAGCAACTGCCGACGCGCCCGTCAGGGCGCGCTAGCGCCTAGGTCGCGCCTGGCGGCGCCTTCCCTCCAGAGAGGGCGCGAACACCCGCGCTCGGGGGCCACCTCGGATCAAGCCTCGGGACGAACAGCGCCGTGACGCCTCCTTATCGCCCCCGGTAGAGTTAGGAGTCTGTCATAAATTAAGTTGTCATCTTGAGGTGGCCGTGGTGTAGTCTTGCGATGAGGCGCAATCACGCACTCGGCACTTGCGGTCAGCGTTGAGCCTGTAGCGTTCGGGGCCTTCCGGTGCCTCGCAACAAGCGGTTCGAGACACCTGCCGGTGGCGTCCTCGAGCTTCGCCAGCACCTCCCACTTGGCGCGCAAGGCCGCATCGTCGGTTGCCTCGGCCAACTGCTCGAAGAACGCCCTGCCGCGCCGCTCGCCGAGCCAGGCGGCGCGCATGCCTTCCCGGTAGCCCACTGAATCCATGCTCATCGTCTGCTGGTCCTTGGGAGCTTGCGCCCAAGGGTGCATCTCCCCGGTGAGCGGGTCAAACGCAGTAGCTCCGTCGGCCAGGGTGTTGACGCTCAAGGGCCTCGCGCTCCCCCAGGCTGATCTCACTCCAGCGCCGCAAGGCCCTTGCGCACCCGTTCCGCCTTGGCTTCATCCGACCCTATGCGTCGAGCCAGGCTGGGCGGAGCAGGAACGGGGTCTTCGGTCGGCCGAACCGATACACAAGTCGGCAGCCCAGCCGCTGCATCACCACCACGCCTATTGCATTCCGGTAGTCTCACTTTGGCTTGCAGTGTCTGGCGCCGTCCCCCGGAGGGAGGGTGTCCCGCCCTCCATCGCGCACTCCACCGTCACGGATTTCGCCAGGTTGCGGGGGTCCCCCGGGGGGAGGGCGTCCCGCCCTCCATCGCGCCGCAAGGCGCGCCGCGCCGCAAGGCGCGCAGGGCACTCGCGGCATGTGAAGGGAGGACGCGCCTGACGGCGCGCATGGAGGGTGTCCCGCCCTCCCTCCCTATCTCCCTATGGAGAGTGGTCCCGGCAGGCAAGTCGACGCAGTCGCCAGTTGCGAACGGCCATGCGCCACGCCAGGCAAATTCAAAGTGAGACACTACCTGCATTCCGGCGCGCATCGCCACAAGCCAACTGAAGGCCCCGTGGGGGAGCCTGGGGACGAAGGCATTCTGCCCTCGCCACGCGCCGCCAGGCGTGTCCCCGTCGCGACGGCGCAGGGCCATCTTCAGCCACACCGTCTTCCCCGCGCCCTCAACAATGCTATGTTCTCTCCAATGAGCCCAACCCCAGCCGACCAGCCTTTCCACGGCATCCGCGTCATCGAGTTCGGTCAGTTTGTCGCCGTTCCGTTTTGCGCCCAGTTGCTGGCGGAAGGCGGGGCGGATGTCATCAAGATCGAGTCGTTGGACGGCGATCCCACCCGCATCCTGCGCCCGCTCGCGCCGATGGAGACGCGCACCTTCATCTCCCGCAATCGGGGCAAGCGCTCGCTGCCGCTGAATCTGCGCCATGCCGATGCGGCGACCATCATCGATGCCCTGCTGAAGGACGCGGATGTGGCGCTGATGAATTTCCGTCCGGGTCTGGCAGAGCGGCTCGGGCTTGGCGGCGAGGAACTGGTCGCTCGTCATCGCCGGCTGGTGGTCGGCTCCGTCACCGCCTTCGGCAAGCGCGGCCCCGACGCCGGTTTCGCCGGCATGGACATCGTGGTGCAGGCACGCAGCGGCCTGATGGCCGCGAACGGCCGCATGGCCGGCGACTTGCCGGCCCCGGGCGACCCCGTGAGCGCCGACTACATGTGCGCCATGTCGCTGGCGTTCGGCATCTCCTCTGCCCTGCTGCGACGCGAGCGCACGGGGCGCGGGGGCATCGTTGATACCTCCCTCATGCAGGCGGCGATGACGTTGGCCAACAACCAACTCATCCGCTCCGAGGCCGTGGATGGCCCGGTCCACGAGCAGACCCTGGAGCATCTGGCGAACCAGCGCCGCGAGGGCGCGAGCTTCGCCGAACAGGCATCCGGCATGTCGGCAGGACGGGCGATGCCGCTGATGAAGGTGTATTTCCGCACCTACGCCACTGCCGACGCGCCGGTGGCCATTGCCTGTGGCAGTCGCTCGTTGCGGGTTCGGTTCCTCGAGGCGCTAGGGCTCGAAGATCCGGAGATGGATGCCCCGGACAACGAGGGCAAGACGGAACACTACCTCGCCCTCATGCAACGCGCCGAAGCGGTCTTTCGCAGCCGACCGAGCGCCGAGTGGCTCGCCATCCTGCAAGAGGCCGGGGTGCCGGTCTCGACCGTGAAGTTCCCGGTGGAGCTCTTCGACGACGAACACACCCGCGCCAACGAGATGTTCCACACGCTGAAGCATCCCACCGCCGGCGACATGACCGTGCTCTCGCCCCCGGTTCGCATGGACGCCGACGGCTTTCGCTCCCGCGAACCCACGCCCGCGTTCGCCTCTGCCACCCGCGAGATCCTGGCGGAAGCCGGCTTTGGCGACGAGGCGGTGGACGCCTTCCTGGCTGCCGGCGCGACCAAGGCGGCGCCAGCGGCCGAAGACTCGTAGTCGCGCATTCCGACCGGTTGGAGGCAAGCCAATGCACACCATCAAGCCCGTGGATCCCGCCCGCTTCGCCTTCCATCTCCCACCCGACCGCTCCATCCACGCCGCCGAACGCAAACCGGGCCCGCCCGAGCGCATCGACGGCCTCACGGTGGGCATCGTGCACATGACCCGAAACCCACCCCACGGCGGCGAGATGCACCCGGATGGCGACGAACTCCTCTACGTCATCTCCGGTCGAGCACAGATAATCGGCGATTCCGACCCAGACCCGCTCCCCCTGGCCGCCGGCGATGCCTGTATCGTCCCCAAGGGCGAATGGCACCGCGTGAACATCCAGGAACCTACGACCCTCCTTCATGTAACCCCCGGCCCCGGCCACGAACACCGCCCCGTCGCGACCAGCAAGCCCGTATCCCGCAAGTGACTCCAACGCCCGCGCACGCGTCCACGCAACGATTGACGTCGCCCCGAACCCGATGTCCGCCCCTCACCTAACCGTCGATCTAGGTGCCCTGGCGACCAACTGGCGCAACCTCCAAGCCGCCGCCGCCCGCGCCGGTTGCGCGGAATCCGGTGCCGTCGTAAAGGCCAACGCCTACGGCCTGGGCATCGAACCCGTTGCCCACGCCCTTTCCGCGCTCGGCTGCCGCCGCTTCTTCGTAGCCACGCCGGAGGAAGGCGAGGCCCTGGGCGAGATCCTCTCCGATGCCTCCCCTTGCGACATCCACATCCTGTCCGGCCCCACCGACCCCACCACCGCCTCCACAATGGCAAGCGCCGGCCTCATCCCCACCTTGAACGACCGCCACCAACTCGACCTCTGGAAGCCCCACCGCCACCGACCCGTCGCCATCCACATCGATACCGGCATGAACCGCCTCGGCTTTCCGTTCGAGTCCCTCGACCCAGCCACATTCCAAGGCTTCGAAATCGCTCTGGCAATGTCCCACCTGGCCTGCGCCGACACCCCGGACCATCCCCTCAACGCCATCCAGCGGGCGCGCTGCGAACGCATCGCCAAGATGTTCCAGGGTATCCCCACAAGCTTCACGAACTCCGCCGCCGCCTGCACCGGCAACCTCGCCACCGCCACCCAAGGCCGCGACATCGCTCGCCTCGGCATCGGACTTTATGGCGGCAACCCCCTGACAGATCAGCCAAGCCCCGTAGCCCCAGTGGCAACCCTGGACGCCCCAATCCTCTCCATACGCCACGCCACAAAGGGCGAAACCATCGGCTACGGCGCCACCCACACCCTCCGCGAAGCCACTACGCTCGCCGTAATTGCCGCCGGCTACGCCGACGGCATCCCCCGCACACTCGGAGGCCGCGGCACCGTCTCCTGCCACGGCCATCACCTCCCCATCCTGGGCCGAATCTCCATGGACACCCTCACCATCGACGCCACCCCCATCGCCGCCACCCTCCACCCCGGCGACCGAGTCGAACTCTTCGGCCGCCACATCCCCCTGGACGAAACCGCCACCCAAGCGAACACCATCCCCTACGAACTCCTGGTCCGAATCGGCCCCCGCGTAGAACGCCGCTACTGCGCCTAGCCGAAGGCGCGCGCGAATGCGAGCCCGAGGCCAGGCAGTTCGCGAAGCGAACTGCCGACGCGCCCGCAAGGGCGCGCTGGCAGCCTGGACTTCGGACGGCACAAGCAAATTCGTCGCGGCGCCGGCCCTGCCTGCTCCAGGCCAAGCCTGACCTCACGTTCCACCACCTAACCCCTCCTTTCCGGCAAAATAGGCGGCCTCGCCGGCGAACCGTCCCGCGAGCCACTCCCACCCCAAAGGAAACATCGTGAGCCAAGCACTGCACAACGAATTCGCGCCGGACTCCATCGAGGCCCGCGACCTCGCGCACCTTTTGCATCCCGCCACGAATCTCGGACAGTTGCACCGCGAAGGTCCCCTCGTCCAGACCCATGCCAAGGGCGTCTATGTGTGGGACAACAAGGGCAAGCAATACCTCGAGGGCATGGCTGGGCTGTGGTGTACGGCGCTTGGCTACGGCGAGGAGGAGCTGTCTCGCGTGGCGCAGGAGCAGATGAAGAAACTCTCCTATTCGCAGCTCTTCGCCTCCCGCACCAACGAACCAAGCGTGCTGCTTGCCGAAAAGATCAAGTCGATGGTGCCGTTCGACGCCGGGCGGGTGTTCTTTGGCCTTTCTGGCTCCGACGCAAACGACACCCAGGTCAAGCTGATGTGGTATTACCACAACCTCATCGGCAAGCCGGAACGCAAGAAGATCATCGCCCGGCGGGGCGGCTATCACGGCGTTACGGTAGCGAGTGGCAGCCTCACGGGCCTGCCGCCGTTCCACGCCCGGTTCGATTTGCCGCTGCCGAACGTGCTGCACACCGACTTTCCGCACTACTACCGCGAGCGGCACGACGGCGAGACCGAGGAAGAGTTCACCACCCGCCTTGCAGACTCTCTCGAAGCCCTCATCCAGAGCGAGGGCCCAGACACCATCGCCGCCTTCATCGCCGAGCCGGTGATGGGCGTTGGCGGCGTGGTCATTCCGCCCGCCGACTACTACCCGAAGATCCAGGCTGTGCTGGACCGCCACGGCATCTTCTTCATCGACGACGAGGTCATCTGCGGCTTCGGCAGAACCGGCAAGCCGTTCGGCGCCGAAACCGTGGGGATTCGCCCCACCACCATGACCATCGCCAAGGCGGTCTCCTCGGCCTATCTGCCGATCAGCGGCGTCATCATCCCCGAATCCCTCTACGAACCAATGGTGGAGGCGAGCCCGGAAGTCGGCAACTTCGCCCACGGCTTCACCTACTCCGGCCACCCGGTGTGCGCCGCAGTGGCCTTGCGCAACCTCGAAATCATGGAGGAGCGCGAAGTCTTTGCCCATGCCGCCAAGGTGGGCGAGCCGTTCCAGTCCAGGCTCAAGTCGTTGGCGGACCATCCCCTGGTAGGCGACGCCCGCGGCGTGGGCCTCATCGGTGCCGTGGAACTCGTGGCCGACAAGGCAACCGCCAGGCCCTTCGAAGCATCCGCCGGGGTCGGTGCCCACTGCATGAACCGCGCCCTCGAGCACGGCCTCGTCACCCGAGCGCTCGGCGACACACTCGCCCTGTGCCCACCCCTCATCATCAGCGAAAACGAAGTGGACGAACTCTTCACCAGCCTCGAACGCGCATTGGACGACACGCAGCGTTTCGTCCGGGCGATGTGAACTGGCCGAAACGGCCAGCTTCGATGAATCCCGAACCACAGCCCGCATGGTCCGTCTCCGAGCGGCGGCTCGGCGAGAGGCTCGTGGCGGCGGGGCATGTCACGGAGCAGGATGTTGAGCGGGCGCTCGAGATTCAGGGCAGCGTGGGGGGGCGGCTCGGCGGCTTGCTCGTGCGCACCGGGGCGTTGTCCGAGGATGCGTTGCTGGGGGTCGTGGCGGAGCAGCTTGGCGCCACTTGGCTGCGGGATGCGGACGACATGCCGGACCCGCTCACGGCCTATCGCTTCATGGATGCCTCGCGCATCAAGCTGGACTGGTTTCTCGATCACTCCGTGCTGATGTGGCGGGCGGACGGCGATGCGGCCGCCGAGCCAACCGAGCGCCCGGCAGAAAACGACGCCGAAGCCGAACCCACCGGGCCCCTCTGCTGCCTCGCCCGCGACGCCAGCGACCGCGCCCTGATGGAGGTGCTCACCCACTTCTACCCCACAGAAACCGTCGCGTTCCATGTCGCCGCCAACCACCACATCGACCGCCTCGTCGAAGCCGTGCGCAAGGAAGGGGCGATGGAGGGCCTGTTCAGCGGCGATGTCGCTCGCCAGCTGCGGGAGATGGCGGAGGAAGCGCCCATCATCGAGCTCGTCAACAACCTACTCGCCCAGGCGGTGGACATCGAGGCATCCGACATCCACGTCGAGCCGGCCAAGGAGAGCTTTGTCGTGCGCATGAGGGTGGACGGCGTGCTGCACACTCGCCTCACCCAGCCCCTCGATCGCTTTCCCGCGGTGGCTTCGCGCATCAAGCTCATCGCCGGCATCGACATCGCCGAACGCCGCCTGCCCCAGGACGGCCGCATCAGCCGCCGCATCTCCGGGCGGGAGATGGACATCCGCGTCTCCACCGTGCCATGCGCCTTGGGCGAATCCATCGTCCTGCGGATGCTGGCCAAGGAGCGCGAGGAGCTCATTCTCGGCAACCTCGGCATGGAAGCGGACCATCTCGCCATGTTCCGAAGCTGGTTCCGGGCCACGAACGGCATCGTGCTGGTCACCGGCCCCACCGGCTCCGGCAAGTCCACCACCCTCGCCGCCGCCTTGCAGGAAGCCGACGACGGGGTGAAGAAGATCATCACCGTGGAAGACCCGGTGGAATACCAAATGCCGGGTATCGTGCAGATCCAGACCCACGCGGAGATCGGCTACACCTTCGCAAGAGCCCTGCGCGCCATCCTGCGCCACGACCCGGACGTCATCATGATCGGCGAAATCCGCGATCTCGAAACCGCCGAGATCGCCATCCGCTCCGCCCTCACCGGGCATGTCGTGCTCTCCACCGTCCACACCAACGACGCCATCGCCAGTTTCACAAGGCTGATCGACATGGGCGTGGAACCGTTTCTGGTCGCCGCCCCGGTGCGCGGCGTGCAGGCGCAGCGGCTGGTGCGGAAGGTGTGTCGTCATTGCGCCGAGCCGACGGCTGTGCCGTCACACCTCGACGGCCAACTCGCCGCGCTGCCGGCAAACCTCGTCGGCAAGGAATGGGTCCATGCACCCGGCTGCGACCACTGCCAGCACACCGGCTATCGCGGCCGCACCGGCATCTATGAACTCGCGCCCATGTCGGCGGCGCTGCGCGACATGATCGTCGGCGGCGCTACCCTGAACGACCTCAAGCGCCATGTTCGCGCCGGCGGCTGCCGCACGCTGGCGCAGGACGGCCTCATCAAGGCATCGCACGGCGTCACCACGGTGGAAGAGATGACGCGGCTCTCGCTCGTGGATGAGTAGGAACCGGCCCCAAGCCACATCTGCCCATGCCCATGCTCACCTACAAATCCATCGGCCCCGACGGCCAGACCGTCAGCGGCGAGGCGGATGCCGCATCGGCCGAGGAACTTGCCCGCGCACTGGTGGCGGACGGCCACACGGTCATGGAGGTGGGGGAGGCGAAATCCAGTGCCGGCAACTTCATCATCCGCCGTCGCCTGCGCGCCCGCGACCTGGTGGTGGCTTTCGGCGAACTCGCAACGCTGCTCGAGTCGGGGGTCTCGCTCAGCGATGCCGTGACGGCGCAGAGCCGCGGCAGCTACCACCCGCAGCTTGTCAGCGGCTTCGAGACCATCGGGCGCGAACTGCTGCGCGGCCAGAACTTCCTCGGCGCCCTGCGCGTCAGCGATCTCAACCTGCCGGACTACGTTTTCCATCTGGTGGAGGCTGGCGAGCTCAGTGGCGCCTTGGCGGATTCGCTGCGCGAAGCCGTGCAGCAGATGGACTACGACGAGCGCGTCGCCTCCGACATGCGCGGCGCGCTCACCTATCCGGCCATCTTGATCGCGGGTGGCATGGCCGCCATCCTGGTGGTGTTCATGTTCGTGGTGCCGCAGTTCGCAGACCTCCTGAACGACCACCCAGACCTTCCGCTCCTGGCCGATGTCGTGCTCTCCACGGGCCTGTGGATGAACGACAACGGCGCATTGCTGGCGTTGGCGTTGGCCGCCGGGATCGTTGCCGCGGTGATCGCCTTGCAGCGGCCGGCGGCGCGTCAGCGGGTGGTGGACGTGCTGGCGAGCGCGCCGGTGCTGGGCCAGTGGTACACCGAGCTCGACACTGCCAAGTGGGCCGCGGTGATGGGCGCAATGCTGGGCAGTCGCGTCGAACTCATGGACGCACTCGATCTCGCTGGCCGCGGTGTCCGCATCAGCCGTCGCCGCTCGATGCTGACGCAAGTGGCCGGCGACGTGCGCGGCGGCGCCGCGCTCTCCGAGGCGCTCGAATCCCGCGGCGCCCTCACCCCCACCGGCTACAACCTCCTCCGAGTCGGCGAACAGTCCGGCCAGCTCGCCGAGATGGCACGCGCCCTGGCCCGCCTCTACGAAGAAAACAGCGCCCGCCGCATGAAGCGCGTATTGGCCCTCATCGAACCCCTGGCCATCATCTTCATCGGCGGCTTCCTTGGCCTCGTGATGATCGGCATCATGCTGGCGATAACCAGCGTCAACGAGGTGGTGCTTTAGGCAGGCGGGCTCTGATCGGGGTTGCGGCCGGGTCGCCATTCCCTTCCGCAAGAACGGCGCTAAACTGCCGCTGAGCAATGCCAATCGATGGTGCGACCCGAATGCAGACGTTTCACCAACCCTTCAGCGTTCCTCCATTGACCTCTTGCCTGCATGGAAGCACGCCCCCGGCGACGGGGGAATTGCCGGCACTTCCCTGCGCGTCGGCGGTCGGGGACGCTTCCCCGGCTGAAGGCTCCTGCCGAAGGCGATCGGCTTCGGCCGGCTTCACCTTGGTCGAGGTCATGGTGGTGCTGGTCATTCTGGTGCTCCTTGCTGGCCTCGTTGGCCCGCGGGTGCTGAGCCAGGTGGACACGGCCAATGTCAGGACCGCGCAGACGCAGGTGAAGATGCTGCGCGGCGCCTTGCAGGCATATCGGCTCGACGTGGGCCGCTTTCCCACCACCAGCGAGGGCCTGGCCGCCCTCATGTCACCACCACCGGAAGCGGCTGATTACTGGCACGGCCCCTACCTCGACGACGAGCTTCCCACCGATCCCTGGCGCACGCCCTATCGCTACGAAAGTCCGGCGGAAAACCTGCAGGGCTTCCTCCTCTATTCGTTGGGCGCCGATCAGGCCGAAGGCGGCGAGGGCTACAACGCTGACATCGGCTATGTGCCGGAACGGGGCGATGGAACAGCCTCGTAGCACGCATCCGACAATCCACGGTCATGGGCATCCGCACAACAACCCAAGACGAGGCCGACGCCCTGCTGCTTGACATTCGCCCGCCGCAGGGATGCTGGAACGTGGGCGGTTACCTATGGCTCACGGATCGTTGCGTTCGGTTGGTTGAACTCGAGGATGGTCGCATTGAGGCGCTACCGATGCCCACTGACGAACACCAAATGGTGCTGTTGCGCATCTTTCGCCTGCTGGATGCATTCGTGGCCCCATGTGGCAGCGCCATTTCGGTTGCTCCGCACCGGATCCGGATTGGGGGAACAAGGTTCCGCGAACCGGATGTGCTCCTCCTGCTGGATGCAAAGGACGATCGCCGCAGCGACCGCTATTGGACCGGCGCAGACCTGGTCGTCGAGGTCGTCAGCCCCGACGATCCCGACCGCGACTACGTCACCAAGCGCGCCGACTACGCCGAAGCGGGCATCCCCGAATACTGGATCGTGGACCCGCAAGACGCTGCCATCACCGTTCTTGCCCTCGCCGGCAACACCTACGCCGAACACGGCCAGTTTCGCCCCGGAAGCGCCGCAACTTCCGCACTCCTGCCCGACTTCAGCGCCGACGCTGCCGAAGTCCTCCAAGGCTCCTAGCCCGGATTATTCACGAAGGTTGGCAGTGGAGGTTCAAACGCGGTCGCACGGAGGGACATTGGTCGGAAGTGCGTTGCCGGGGAGCGAATCGGGGTGTTTTCCTGCTGGTCGATCGGCATTTTCGGCGCTCCTTGCCGGCATGGCCGGATGCGGGGCGAGCGCGGCCGCGGACCGGCGGATCCGTGCGGCGAAGCGGTCGGTCAGGTCAGGTCGCGACCGCGCCGACCGAGCGCGCGATGCGGCGCCAGTCGTCGGCGAACGGGGCGCCCAGCGGCAGGTGGACGACGATGCGCCGAACCGACGTCTCGATCCAGGCGCCGAGCTTCGGCAGGCGCAGCCGCAAGGTGCCGACCTGGGCGCGCGCACAGCCCGTCCGCCGAGCCTTCAGGCGAAGTTCCTGCATCGGCACGCAGGCGGCCGCCGTCATCAGGACGCGGAACTGGCTGGCCAGGAAGCGCGTGCAGCTGGTGCGGTCGATCTCCAGGCCCTGCTCGAGTTCCTTCAATCGGTTCCCGGCATCGCCCCGGGCGCAGTGCACCGTTTCGTAGACGTGCTGCGGGGTCGTCTTGAGGTTGGTGACCACGAAGCGCGGGTTGTCCTTCGATGGCCGGCCGAAATGGGAGGTCACCTCGGCCTTGACGACGATCCGGCGCTCACGGGGCCAGCTCCTGGCCCGGCAGGCGAACTCGCCATGGTGGCGAGCCGACGTGTGCCCGGCCTCGAAATCGGATCGCACCTCCTCCATCGGCGGTTCGGCAAGACGACCCAGCGCCGGGTTCTTCGCCATGCCCACCACGCACTCCAGTCGCTCCGCCTCGAAAAACGCGAACAGCTCGGCGCCGGCATGCCCCCCGTCCAGGCGGATCCGCAGCCGCGCCTGGGGAAACGCCCGCCGCAACCGGGGCAGCAGGCGCTTCAACACACCGATGCAGCCGTGCTTCGCGGCCGCCTTGCCGGAGCGCAGGACGCAGCAGAACAGGCACTGCTCCACCTCGTCGTCGAAGGTCAGGAAACCGCCCAGCGGCAGATGGCAGGACGTGTCGTGGAAGCCGTCGAAGAACGTCAGCTGCTGGCCGCCATGGGTCGGATCGACCGTCGGATCCAGATCGACCGTGATCCGCCGAACCCGCCTCCTGCGCCGTCTGTGGCGGGCAGTCACCGTCTCCGCCAACGCCTCGGACAGGCGCATCAGGTCCCCCCGCCGCACCGCGTTCTCGAACCGCGACAGCGTCGGCTGCGACGCCAGCGACTCGCCGGCGACCGGGTCCCGTCCCGTCGGCAGCTTCATCGCCGGATCGCGCGCCAGCCGGGCGGCGTCGTTGCCGTCGGCGCAGCCGCAGGCGATGCCGAACAGGCGCTGCCGGAGCAACTCCCGCAGGGAATGGGCGACCTTCGACGGGTCGCGGTCGTCCGACAGGCACCCCGCCAGCGTCTCGCTCAACCGAAGCCGCTCGTCGCAGGCCTCGAGCAGAATCGCGCCCCCGTCCGAACTGGAATGTTCCTGGTCGAACTGAACCGTCACCCCCTTCTTCGACAGGCCCTCGAACAACACACGCTGTTTGGTGGCATGGTCACCCATGCAAAAGCCCTTCCCTGCGTCAACCGGTTGTCTGGCAACGCCATTTTCGCAGAGCCAAGGGCTTTTGTCTCATCCGCTCATGAACAATCATGAATAATCCGGGCTAGCAGCCTTCAGCCGGGGAAGCATCCCCGACCGCTGACGCGCAAGGAAGTGCCGGCAACTCCCCATCGCTGGGGCGTACTTCCATGGGAGCCTGCGCCGTAGAAAACCGCGCTTGACCGTGGCGACGTTTGCGTCAGCCTCTCGCAGTTTTCGCGAAGCGAAAATCTGCCAGAGCGCGCCGAAGGCGCGCTAGCCCGGATTGTTCATGAATGCGCGTAGCGAGGGCGGCGAGACGCCGCTGTGGCTGGGGACGCGCACGCGTGCCAGGAGGCACGGAGTGGAGGAACCCGAAGGCATGGCTGCGCACCATGTCGAGGGGGCCGGAGCGAGTACGCACAGCCACAGCGAGCGGATCGTCGGCCGCAGTAGGGCATTCATGAACAATCCGGGCTGGCAGCCTGTCGGACTTCGGACGGCGCAAGCTGGCCGAATGCCGACAGGGTGACAGGACGGCTTGGGCTGGGGCAGGAAGCGTTGCCGAAAGGCAACGCTTCTTGTGGCGCTAGCCCCCCCTGCGGACGCACTGGCGCGGCATGGGCGCCCCCTCGGGCGCGGAGCCGTGCTCGGCTTCTTCGGAGGGCAGGCCGTGCAGATCACCGCCACCCTACGGCACAGGCTCTCAGCATGTCCCAACTCTAACGGGCAAGCACGGCCGAATTCAGGCAGCAGTTCTCATTTTGGCGTCTGGCTTTGCTGTCAGGCGCATTGCACCCCGCGTTTCGGACCCAATCCGGGCCAAATCGACCGGCAGACCCGTCCAGCTAACCCATCTTTACCAACAACCCCGTGATTTTCGCCCGATCTTGCGGTGATTGACGGTTTTGGGGTCGGCAACTCGTTGTTTTCCGGTTCCTGGTGGGGTGGATCGACCGATGTAGTGCCATAATAGGGTGGTGTCGGTTGACATGGGTGGCGGGCGCCGCTACCGTCACCCGCCATGTTCATCCGCCGTACCCTCACCCGCCGCACCGGCGGCCAGGACTACCACTCCCACCGCCTCGTGCACAGTCGGCGCGACGGCGCCAAGGTCCGCCAGCGCACGTTGTTGAACCTCGGCAGCGATTTCGACCTGCCTGTGGAGGAGTGGCCGGAACTGTGCCGGCGCATCGACGAGATCTTGAACGGCCAGGCGCCGCTCACCGACGATGCGCCGGCTGCCGTCGAGGAAGAAGCGCAACGGATCGGGGCGCAACTGCTGGCCCGCGGCCGGGCGGGGGACGCCGAAGCGGTGCGTGATCCGGTCCGTGTGGACGTGGCGTCGCTCGAGTTGACGCGCCCGCGCAGCGTGGGCGTCGAGCAGGCGGGACTGTGGGCGGTCGAGCAGGCGGGACTGTGGGCGGTCGAGCGGTTGGGCCTGATGGAGTTGCTGTCGACCCTGGGCATCAACGCGTCGCCGTGCACGGCCGCGGTGGCCTCGATCGTGGCGCGGCTTGCGTACCCGGCCTCGGAGCGGGCCACGCACGCCTGGCTGCGCGAGCGCAGTGCCTTGGGGGAGTTGCTGGGTGTGGACTTCGAGACCATGGGGGCGATGCAGTTGTACCGGGCCTCGGATGCCTTGGTTGCCCACCGCGAAGCGATCGAGGCGCATCTGTTCGAGAGCGCCATGGACCTGTTCGACCTGGCGCCGACGGTGACGCTCTACGATCTGACCAACACCTATTACGAGGGCGATGTGGCGGATCAGCCCGAGGCGCGGCGGGGGCATTCGAAGGAGAAGCGCAGCGACTGCAAGCTGCTCACCCTGGGGCTGGTGCTGGACGGGGGTGGTTTCGTGCGGCGTTCGCGGGTGTTCGCGGGCAACGTCAAGGAAGACCGGACGCTTTCCGGCATGCTGGACGCGCTCGGGGCACCGCCGGGGTCGCGGGTGGTGCTCGACCGGGGCATCGCCACCGAGCGACAGGTCGACTGGCTGAAGGCGAACGGGTACCGCTACATCGTGGTCTCGCGCGAGCGCAAGCGCCGCTTCGAGCCCGAGGCGGCACTCGCCCACCGCACCCGCAGCGGCGGGGTGGTGCATCTGGAGAAGGTGGACGACGCCGAGGCGGGCGAGGTGCGCCTGTACTGCTGCTCCGAGCAGCGTGCCGAGAAGGAGCGCGGCATGGCCGAGCGGTTTGCGCAACGCCTGGAGCGGGATCTCGATGCGATCAACGAGGGGCTGTCGCGGCCGCGCACGCAGAAGAAGCCGGAAAAGATCTGGCAACGCATCGGCCGGCTGGTGGAGAAGAGCCGCGGTGTCGGCCAACACTACGACATCGCGGTGGCAACCGACGAGAGCGGCAAACGGGCCGTGGCGGTGACCTTCCTCCGCACGCCGGTGGCCGGGACGATGCTCACCCATCCGGGCGTCTATTGCCTGCGCAGCAACGAGACCGACTTCAGCGAGGAGCGCCTGTGGCGCACCTTCACCCTGCTCACGGATGTCGAGGCGGCGTTCCGTTCCCTGAAATCCGAACTGGGCCTGCGCCCCATCCATCACCGCAAGCCGCGCCGTGCCGAGGGCCATCTGTTCATCACGGTGATCGCCTACCAACGGGTCCAGGTGATTCGCACCCGTCTGGCCGAGCGCGGCGACGGGCCGATGCGCACGGCGAACTGGACGACGCTCAAACGGATTCTCGGCGGCCGTCAGCGGGTGACCGCGACGTTCAAGCGCGCCGACGGACGCACGCTGCATGTGCGCAAGGCGACGCGCCCGGAACCGCAGCAGAAGGCCATCCTCGATGCCTTGGGGATCCCCTCCTCAGCCGGGGGGACACACCAGGCGGTCGTCTGAGGGGAAACCATCACGTCGGGCACGAATGTAGTGCCATGCGCGCGATTCGGTCAACCTAAATTGTTGAGATACAACAGTTTATTCTTTTCGTTGGTAAACTTGGGCTAAGGGGGCTGAAGGCCAAAATGAGAATTGCTGGTCGGCGGGCAGTGTCTCACCTTGAATTTGCCTGACGTGGCGCATGGCCGTTCGCAGCTGGCGACTGCGTCGGACTTGCCTGCCGGGACCAGCCGATTTGCCTCGCACCTTCCGTGCAGCGGGTCCAAGTGGCGTTGAGTTCGTCGCTCCGGGGGGAGGGCGTCCCGCCCTCCATGCGCGCCGTCAGGCGCGTCCTCCCTGCACATGCCGCGAGGTGCCCTGCGTGCCGTGCGGCGCGGCGCGCCGTGCGGCGCGGCGGAGGGCGGGACGCCCTCCCCCCGAGGGACCCCCTCCATCCGGGGGACGGCGCCAGACACTCCACAAGCCAAGGCGAGACACTGCCGGTCGGTGGGTAGTGTCTCACCTTGAATTTGCCTGACGTGACCGCATGGCCGTTCGCAACTGGCGACTGCGTCGGACTTGCCTGCCGGGACTACTCCGGGGGGGAGGGCGGGACGCCCTCCCCCCGAGGGACCCCTCCATCCGGAGGACGGTGCCAGACACTGCACAGGCCGAAGTGAGAATTGCTGGTGAGACACCGCCCGAGTTAGCCATCGCTGCCAAGTTGGCGTATGATGCGTTCTCCGCGTTGGCGGTACGGTGAGTCTTTCGTGGCTCGCCCAACCATAGACTCCTTGCTTCACGCTGAGCGATGGCGGAGGCGAAACCGAAGGGAGATGCGTCTTGCGACACTACGAAGTGGTTTTCATGGTGCATCCTGATCAGTCCGATCAGGTGCCCGGCATGGTGGAGCGCTATCGGGCGCTCATCGAGCGCGGTGGCGGCGTCATCCACCGCAGCGAGGACTGGGGGCGGCGCCAGCTTGCCTATCCGGTTTCCAAGATTCACAAGGCGCACTACCTGCTGTTCAACATCGAGGTGGACGCCGGCACGCTCGAAGAACTCGAAAGTGCCTTCCGCTTCAACGACGCGGTGCTGCGCCACCTCATCGTCAAGCGCAAGGAGCCGGTGACGGACAACTCCAAGCTCTACGAAGAGGAGTTGCGCGAGCAGGAGAAGGATCGCGAGCGCGAACGCCGCCGCGAAGAGGAAGCCCAGGCCCGCGCCAGGCAGCGAGAGGCCGCAGCCACCCGTCCGGCAGCGACGGAACCGGCCTAGAAAGCCTATAAGGAGCGCGATCATGGCACGCAATTTCCGACGCAAGCGCTACTGCCGGTTCACGGCGGAGGGAATCAAGGAGATCGACTACAAGGACCTGGATCTCCTGCGGCAATACGTCACCGAGACGGGCAAGATCGTGCCGAGCCGCATCACCGGCACCAGCGCCCGTTACCAGCGCCAGCTTGCCACCGCGGTCAAGCGCGCCCGCTATCTGGCGCTCTTGCCCTATACCGACCAGCACAAGTAGCGCGTCCCTCGGGCGCGTCGGCAGTTGCCTCGATACTGCCCCGCGTCCGAGCGTGGCACGGCCACAGCAAGGGAGAAATGGCCTTGAACGTGATTCTCATGGAACGGGTGATGAGCCTCGGCGACCTGGGCGACGAGGTGGGCGTGAAGAACGGCTACGCTCGCAACTACCTCATCCCCACCGGCAAGGCCGTGCGCGCCACCGCCGAGAATCGGCAAGTGTTCGAGCAGCGACGCGCCGACCTCACCCGCGTCGCCAACGCTCGACTGAGCGACGCCCAGGGTCGCGCCGCGCTGTTGGTGGATCGGGAGGTGACCATCGTTGCCCGCGCCTCCGAAGAGGGCAAGCTCTACGGCTCGGTCGGCACCGTCGAGGTCGCCCGAGCGCTTGACGACCTTGGCGTGTCCATCAACCGCGCCGAAGTGCGAATGCCGGACGGCGTGATCCGCTCGGTAGGCGAATACGACGTGGACATCCAACTCCACGCCGACGTGGTGCAGCCCGTGCACGTGGTGGTAATCGCCGAGTAAGCCCTCTTCTGGAGGGAGGGGCGTCGTCCCTGGGGGGAGGGGCAGCGGCCCGACCTGACCGAGAGTCCACCGGATTATCAACAGCCATCAAGACTCCGCGAACACGTTGCTGAACGGATCTTCCGACGAGATCCCCTGCTCTATCCTTTGCCCATCTCGCCCCCGAAAGGCACGGTTAGCCCCTCGCAAGCCTGTTAGGATGCCCCTCGTGGCAGAACCCGCTCAAAGGGCTCCCGAACCCACGCGGCTCAAGGTGCCGCCGCATTCGGTGGAGGCGGAACAGTCCGTCATTGGCGGGCTGATGCTGAATCAGGAGGCCTGGGACAAGATCGTCCATCGCGTCGCGAGCCAGGACTTCTACCGCACTGCGCACCAGCTCATCTTCGAGGTGATGAGCGAGCTGGCGAACGCCAACGAGCCCCTCGACGTCGTCACCATCTCCGAAGCGCTGCAAAGCCGCTCCCTCGCCGAGAAGGCTGGCGGCAACGCCTATCTCGCGGAGATCCTGGAAGCGACGCCAAGCGCCGCCAACATCGTCGCCTATGCGGACATCGTGCGCGAGCGCTCCACCCTGCGCCGCCTGATCCACGCCGCCAATCGCATCGCCGAATCCGCCTTCACGCCGGAGGGGCGCACCAGTGCTGATCTTCTCGACCAAGCCGAGCACCTCGTCTTCTCCATCGCCGACGACAAGCTCAAGGAGTCGGGCCCCACCCCCATCAACCCCGTGCTCGCGTCGGTGGTGGATCGCATCGACCATCTCTACAAGACCCGCGAGACCGTCACCGGCGTCGCTTCCGGCTTCGAGCGTCTCGATCGCCTCACCGCCGGCTTCCAGCCCGCCGAACTCATCGTCGTGGCGGCCCGTCCCTCCATGGGCAAGACCTCCCTCATCGTCAACTTCGCCGAACACGCGGTGATGAGCGGTCAGGAGGGCGCCGTGCTCATCTTCTCGATGGAGCAGCCAGCGATGCAGCTCGTGATGCGGATGCTGTCGTCGCTTGGCCACATCAACCAAAGCCGGCTGCGCACCGGCGACCTCTCCGAGGACGATTGGCCCCGCTTCACGGCCGCGGTGAGCCAGCTTCAGGATCGCAACCTGTACATCGACGACACGCCGGCGCTCACTCCCAACGACGTGCGCGCCCGCGCCCGCCGGGTGGCGCGGGAAGCCGGGGGCCTGGCGATGGTGATGGTGGACTATCTGCAGCTCATGCGCACCCCTCGGGACTACGACAGCCCCGTGCATGAGATCTCCGAGATCTCCCGCTCGCTCAAGGCCATTGCCAGAGAGATGAACTGTCCCTTGGTGGTGTGCTCGCAGCTCAACCGCGCTGTGGACAAACGCGAGAACAAGCGTCCCTTCATGTCGGACCTGCGCGACTCCGGCGCCATCGAGCAGGACGCCGACGTGATCCTGTTCATCTACCGCGACGAGTTCTACCACGAAGACTCGCAGGACAAGGGCATCGCCGAGATCATCATCGGCAAGCAGCGCAACGGCCCCATTGGCACCGTGAAGCTCGCCTTCGACGGTTCCCGCACGCGCTTCGACAATCTCGCGCCTGGCGACTACGACGACTACGCGCCCCCGCACTGACCGATAGTCGAGGCTAGCCAAGATGGCCCGAAGCAGCGCTCTGTTCGTGTGCGGCGACTGCGGCGCCGAACATGCCAAGTGGCAGGGGCAGTGCTCTGCCTGCGGGGCGTGGAACACGTTCAAGGAGTTCCGGGTGCCTGCCCAGGGCAAGGCCAAGGCGACGGGCGCACCGGGTTACGGCAGCGCCAGTGCCGAGGTGGCGCTGCTTGCCGACGTTGCCGCCGCCAGGGAGGAGCGCTTCCGCTCCGGCCTTTCGGAACTCGACCGGGTGCTCGGTGGAGGCTTCGTGCCGGGCTCGGTGGTGCTCATTGGCGGCGACCCCGGCGCCGGCAAGAGCACGCTGTTGCTGCAAGTCGCCACCAGCCTCGGCCGCGGCTCGAAGGCGCAGGGCGAGGCCGCGCTCTACGTCAGCGGCGAAGAGTCGATGCAGCAGCTCGCCCAGCGGGCGCGAAGACTGGGGCTGGCGCAGGACTCGCTGCAGGTGGCCTCCGAGACCTCCGTGGAGCGAATCGAAACCTTGGTGACGCGGGAAGCGCCGCGCCTGGTGGTGGTGGATTCCATTCAGGTGATGCACGTGGAAACCGCCGTCAGCCTGCCCGGCAGCGTGACGCAGGTGCGCGAGTCGGCTGCACGCCTCACTCGCCTCGCCAAGCAGACCGATACCACTGTTGTTCTGGTAGGGCACGTCACCAAGGAGGGCAATCTGGCCGGCCCCAAGGTGCTTGAGCACATGATCGACTGCTTCATGATGTTCGACGCCCCTGCCGGCAGCCGCTATCGCACCTTGCGTGGCCAAAAGAACCGCTTCGGCGCGGTGAACGAACTGGGCGTGTTCGCGATGACCGAGGAGGGCATGAAGGAGGTCACCAACCCTTCCGCCATCTTCCTCGAACGACCCAAGCAGGCAGCACCCGGCAGCGCGGTGACCGTCACCTGGGAAGGCACCCGGCCGCTGCTGGTGGAGATTCAGGCACTGGTGGACGACGTGCAGGGCGGCCATCCCCGCCGCGTGGCGGTGGGACTCGACGCCCAGCGCCTGGCCATGCACCTCGCCGTGCTGCACCGCCACTGCGGCGTGGCAATGGCGGACCAGGACGTATTCGCCAACGTGGTCGGCGGCGTCCGCATCAACGAAACCGGCGCCGACCTCGCCCTCATGGCCGCCGTGATGTCGAGTTTCCGCTCCCGTCCCCTGCCGCGCGACCTCGTCGCCTTCGGCGAAATCGGCCTAACCGGTGAAGTCCGCCCCGCCCCCAACGGCCAGGAACGTCTCCGAGAAGCCCGCAAGCACGGCTTCACCCGCGCCATAGCTCCCCGCGCCAACCGCCCCCGCCAACCCATCGAAGGCATCCAGGTCCACGCCGTCGCGACCCTGGCCGAAGCGTTGAACATCCTGCGCGAGTCGTAACGGGGCCTCTGGCAGCCATTCGCGGCCCTTGGGGGGGCAAAGGCATTCTGCCTCGCTCGCACCTGCGGCGCCCAGGGAGGGCGAGACGCCCTCCCTGCGGAGAAGAGCCGACTTGATCAGACGCCTTGGGGGCGAAGCGAGGGCCCTTTCCCATCACTCCCCTAGATTCCTTGAGGGACCCAGACCTTACCATTTGAGCCAAGTTTTCATGCGGCGAGTTGGTGGCCCTCCCAGAGGCGCTGGATGTGCTGGTCGAAGCGCTTGACGAGACGCCCGAGCGCCGGGGGCGCATCGCCGTCCAGGACGGCGGATAGCGCCGGGGACAGTGCGCGACGGTGGACGCGGTGGTAGCACAGTGCGATACGCACACCCGCGACGGTGACGCGGTAGCGGTGCGAGCGCGGGATGCGCTCGATCAGGCCGCGCAGGCGCAGGCGTCGCAGATCGTAGGTGGCGCGCGCCGGGCCGTAGGCGTCGAGGGACAGACCGAGCAGCGGCGCGGCGTGTTCACGCAGTTGGCGGTTGGCGAAGCCGACCGGGAGCAGGCGGAAGGCCAGCAGGGTGGCCAGCAACGCCTGCACGCGCGGGTCGCCGAAGCGCAGGGTGGAGACGCGTCGATCATCGATCACGGCGGGCCGGTGCAATTCGTCGAAGACCTCGGCACCCAGTTGGCAGTGGTGGCTGATGCGTTGGACGCCAAGCAGGCGTCGGTTGGCGGCAAAGCCAATGGCCTTGAGGGCCTCGAGGTTCTTCAGCCGTCTGCCGATGCGGAAGTCATAGGTGTCGTTGATCACGGTCTCGGTACGCAGGGCGCGTCCTTCCTTGTGATACTGCTTGATGCGCGAGTGCTTGTAGTCCACATGCAGCGACGGGATCACCCCGTCGGTGATGACGCGGGTTCGGTACCGCGAGGGGGTGCGTCGGGTGACGCGTCTGTCGAAGATCAACTGCACGTGGTCGGGGCGGCCGAGGTCGAGGTTCTCGCGCATCACCTCCTCGAAGAAGACGCGCCCCTGCACGGGACGGTCGAACACCTGGGTCAGGGCGAACTCCGCCTGCAGCATCGATACGTCATAACGGATGCCCTGCGCCCGGTCGTCGACCGTGAACGGATGCGGCAGACGCGCCAGCCACTTGCGCAGCAGGCCATCGATCCTGGCCGCGTCGAGGCCGGCGGCCAACTCCCGCATCAACGCCGGGTCGGCGCAGCTTGCGATGCCGTTGTCCAGCGCCTCGAACGCCACGCCGCGCTTGGCCAACTGCCGCTTGAGGTACTCGTGGCCGTTGATGCACAGCTTCGCGTTGTACGGGAAGTAGGAGAAGAACTTGATGAACAACGGACCGAAATCCTCGTCCACCAGGTACACGTAGTAGTGGTCGACCATCGCCGTCGACGACGCCAGCCACGGATACGGCCCGGTCACCGGATCGTGGCGACGCTCCGTGCGCACCACCCGCGCCTTCTCCTGCGCCTTGCCGATGTACAGCACCCCTTCCGTGCCCGTGAAGTCGCGCAGGTACCGCCGCGTGCGGTCGTCCTTGCGCTCGAAACGCTCGAAGCGGATCAGCTCCACCCCTTCCCGCGTCGCAAAGCGTTCCAGCGCGGCGACGAAGCGCCGCGTCATCGGCTCCATCAGCGCCGACGACGGTACCGGATTGCCGCGCACCTTGCGGAAGAAGGTTGGATATATATGTGTGCATGATGCACACATATATATGGTGCCCCTCTTTGTACCACGTGCCGGCGCCTGTCTGCAGCATCGGCACATGGACGTTGAGGTACATCCGGTCGATGCACTCCAACTCCAACGTGGTGTGCTCGTCCAGCACTGCGGCGGCGCTTCGTGCCAAGTTCATCGCTCGGGCTCCGGTCGATGGGCTCCCCACCGGCCAGCATACGGCCACCGACGCCCTCGGGCGACAATACAGGCGGCTTCGCGCCGCGGAGCAGCGGCCGGAGCCCGTCTCAAACGTTCGAGAAGAACGACACACGCCTCGTCGGTCTGAGGCGAAGCCTCGCTAGGACTCTGTCGCCAATCCGTCCTCCAAAATCAACGTTTCAGCTTGGTCCACAGTCTCCTAGGCACAAGCAGGATCGCCGCTGTCAAGAGGCCGAGTGCAGCCAGATACGGGCTACCCGGCAACAAGGAGTATGCAATCCAGAGGAACGCCAGCCCCGCACCGGCCTCAAGCAACGGCTTCATTGAAGTGCGCTAAAGGTTGGGGCAAACGAAAGCTGCTGTAGCACCGGCACCGATGACGATTCCGTAGCCGAGCCAGCCGATGACGTTAGTGCCGCCAGCCTTGGACAACACGCCGCCCACTGCCCCCCACGCAAACGCGCCTGCGTAGCATTCCTCTTGCGTAGGTGGCTCGTACATGTCCGGCGTGCCGCCGCCATCTGTATCCCAGTCATCCTTTTCATCCAAGCACTGCCAGTCCCGATAGTCGCAACCATACATGGCCGCGGCATCGCCGCCCACCGTTGGAATCGGCACGACACCGCCCAAGGGCGCGGCAGGGAGGATCAGGAACGCGAGCGCCAGCACCAGCGCGAAGGATCTCAAGAATCTCATGTTGTTTCTCCAGAGATTGAACGAAGCGGCCGCCGGCCGTGGCTGTCCGGCACGGCGCGCTTCAAGGCGTGACGAGTCGTCGAGTGCGCCATCGGCGGCACTCGCTCCGGACGGTCGCCGGGATCGTTTCGAGCACGCGCAGCGCCGCTTCGAGCAGTTGGCTCGGAAGGCAGGGCAGCACGGAAGGAACGGCCTTGCAGGCCGGATTCGGAATCTCGCAGGCCGGGACAGCGCATGCGTTGCCCCGGCCATGCCGGGCGGCAGCGCAATCGCCAGCGTGAAGGAACGCGTGTGACGCATCCTGTTCTCCTCTCCAAGGGCGGCTGACCGCCCGTCCTTTTGTCCCGGCTGGGCCGGGTCCGCTTGCAGGCCGTTCGGCCCACTTCGCCGACTTGCTGCCAAACGTCTCGGTTTGGTTCCGCGAATCCGCTGTTGCGGAACCAAAGCGGGCCTGTGCAGGTGCCGGGCGGGAATCCGGTGCGGGAGGCGTGGGGCTGGCGTGGGGGGCTGGGGGGCTGGGGCGAGGAGGCTTGAATCCGGCCAGCGGCTGCGGTACGTGCGGTCTCGGCCGGCGGGCCGCTGGGCATTTGGGAGCCACGCCCGTCTCGGCCGATTCACCAAGCCAACAGGACGGAGAGCAGGAAGACATGCCGGAGAGCACCCGCGCGGACCGCGCCAACACCATCCAGGACGACAGCGGGAGGGCGGCGGCGCCGACGCCGCTGGCGGAGCTGCGCCTCGCGCCGGGGACGCGGTACACCTGCGACCGGGCCCTTCTCGGCCTCGACCGCTGGCTCGACGGCAGGCCCCTCACGGACGGGTCGCTGGCCGACCATCTCGGGGCGCTGTTCGACCGCGGGCTGGCGCCGGCTTCGGCGGCAACCGCGGTCGCCGCCGTCCAGGACCGGGCAAGGCGCCAAGGCGAGGCGTCGCCGGCCGGGGCGCGCACCGAGGCGGCACTGTCCGCGTTCCGGCGCGACGGCGCCGGGCGCGGGCCCGGTCAGGTCGTCGGCATCCGGTGGGGGCAGGCCGACCGCATGGCGAGGCTGGCGGAGAGCTGCGGCAACGCGCGCGGGCTGCGCGACGCGCTGCTGATCCGGATCATGTCGGACTGCCTTCTGCGGGTGTCGGAGGCGGAGGCGCTGGACGTCTCGGACGTGGAGTTCGTCAGGGACGGGCTGCTGGTGACGATCCGGCGCAGCAAGACCGACCAGGAAGGCAGGGGCGCTGCGCTCTTTGCCGGGCCGGAGACGGCGCGTCTGGCGCGGAAATGGTTCGGGACGGCGAGGGTCGACGGGGGGCCGCTGTTCCGGCCGGTCAACAAGGCGGGGCGGGTGGCGGGCACGCGCCTGTCGGGGCGCAGCGTCAGGGACATCGTCAAGGAACGCGCGGCGGACGCCGGGATCGAGGGGCGGGTGTCCGGCCACTCGCTGCGGGTGGGCTCTGCGCAGTCGCTGCGGGACGCCGGCGCCACCGTGACGGAACTGATGGACGCGGGCCGGTGGAGTCGGGTGGAGACGATGGCCGGCTACGTGCGGGCGCAGGACGCCGCGTTCGGGCCGGTGGCGCGGCTGCGCTTCGGCGTCGTGCCGCCGGATGCAGGCGCGCGCGGCGCCCGACGTGCTCCGCGCCGCGGAGCGAGGCGTGCCAGGGTCGAGGGGAAGCGGGCGAAGAGGGAGCGGAAGCAGATGCGGAGGGCGGCGAAAAAAGTCGAGAAAAGGCTTGCCCGCATCGAAAGAGCCGTGACAGGTTCCTGAACAGCGGATTCGCGGAACCAACGGTGACGTCGGGCAGCGAGTCCGCAGAGTCGGCCTAGGCCGCAGCCGTGCCTTGGAGAGGGGGGAACTAAAGGAATGGTGCTAGTACCCAGAATCGTTCGGAAACTGGCGGCTGTGACGCTCGCAGCCATCGTCTCAACTCCGGCCCTTGCCTTCAGCGGGCCGGATCTGTGCAACCGGTCACCGTGGATCGATGTCGCGTTGTTGTCGGGAGCCGGGATCGAGTTCGCAGCCTCGAAGGTCATTGGCAATCGTGCGGCGAGCGTAAGGTCGCATCTGGTTGGGACCGCGACTAAACTCGCCAAAGCCGCGAAGGCGACCTCGTTCGTTGGCTGGGCCCTGCTGGGCGTGGAGGCTGGGTTGGCGTTCTACGACGCAACGTACTGCTGATGGAAGGACAAGTCGCTGATGGTGGAGGTGGTCGTGTACGAGCCGGACGGCAGCAGGAAAGTGCTTCTGAGCAAGGCGGCGAGCCTCGGGACGGCGACCATGGCCGGAGTCGCCGCTGCGACACCAGTGTTTCTGTTGCTGTCGTTCGTCGTTGGCATTGTATTGGGTGTGCTTGTTGACCAAGGTGTCATCACCGAGGCCGCCTACGCCGGATCCGTCCTGCCGCTCGGCCTCGTGGTTCTGGCTGCAACGCTCGCCGGGGGCGTATGGGCGGGACGCAAGGTCTATTCCTGGCTCCAAGAGGCAGCGCGCGAGGCAGGGAAGATGCGGCCCTGAGTCGTCTGGCCGGTACCCGGTAGTACCAGACGCACAGACACGGGCGCACCGAGCGCACCGGACACGCAAGCATTCCGTCCTGCTCGGCGTAGGACATCTCCTACGGGCGGCCGTCCCCTGGGACCGGCCGAGCAACTCGCGCGCACTGGGCGACGGAGTCCAGTTGCGGGCAGCGTCGATCTCGCTCGTGGGTGCGCGTCGGACGCCCGGCTGGAACCAGTCGGGCGGGCAGGATGTCCAAAGGCCCTTCCCGACACACGAACATTTCGCCCTGCACGCCGTAGGTCGATTCCCACCGACCACCTTTCGCGCCCCAAATTGGACACGCAGCTTTCGTCTTACGCTGATGGCGGCCATGTGTGTCTGGTGCGCCCTTTCTCCCTCAGTTATTGGCGCTTTGGCGCGGCCTTGCGCCGTGGGAGCGGCGGGAGGAAAAACAGCACAGCGAAGGCCGGAATCCAAGCTGCCGAACCCCAGTCGTCTCGTATCAATGCGGCAACGACCATGGCAACGCCGGCAGCGTAGCTCGCAACAGCAAAGACCCTCTTGCTGCGATGCCATTCCATCAGTCGCATCCTCCCATTGCCATGTACGCCCCAGCCATAAGTGCTACGCCGAACCCTATCCACCCCGCAGGGGTAAGACCAGCTGCCCGTGTCCGCGCCAGTCGCCGCACCCGGTTGATCGTCATGCTTGCTCCACCATCAACTCCGCCAGTCGGCGTCCGGCAACGTACGCCGCATGAACCGGTCGAACAGCGGCACCGTGAACGCAGTGTCGCCGTGCCCGGGGCTCCACACCATTCCCTTGCCGATCAACCCACTGCGGGTCGGCGCAAGAGACGACGATTTGCTGCCGAGCTCGCGTGCGATGTCGCCCGATCGGTGGGGGCCGGGCCCAAGCTCTGCCATCGCCCGCAGATACTCCCGCTGCCGGGGCGTGAGGCGCTCGAGCCGTACACGAAAGAAACCATCATCCAGCGTCGCCGTGGCCAGGCGCGAGGCGCCCTCGACATCCGCGCCATCAATCGGCGACGAGGTGGCCACGTCCCAAGCATGCTTGCCCCACTCTTGGAGGAAGTAGGGATAGCCTTCGGTCTCTGCAACGATGCGTTCGAGGGCGTCGCTTGAGTACTCGATCCCTTCCGCCTGCGCCGGTACTTCGAGAGCCTGGCGCGCGGCAACGTCATCGAGAGCGCCAACTTCCACGAAGTCGAACAACCGTTCCGCATAGGACTTCGCCCGTCCGAGCTGTGCCCGCAACTGCGGCAGCCCGGCACCGACCAAGGTGACCGGCAAGCTGCGCTGCGCGGCACGGTGCAGCGCCATGATGAGAGCCGCCAGATCAGGCTGTTCGACGTACTGCAATTCGTCGATGAACAGGCAAAGCGTGGTGTCGGCCTCGCGCGCTGCCGCGCCCACCACATCGAGGAGCGAACCGAGGTCCTGCTCGAGATCGCCGTTGTCGGCAAGTCCTGGCTCCGGATCGAAGTCGAGCCCGACCTCAATGTCCGCGTATTTCAGCCGAAGCGCCGTGACAAAGCCAGCCAAGCCCCGCAGCGCTCGGTGCGCATGGTCCTTGGCCCGTTCGTTGCGGCTCAGGAGAAGCAAGGCTTCGCGCAGGCGAGGCGCCAGAACCCGCTGGCAACGAGCGCAACTCCGGCAGCCTAGCGTACCAGACACACAAACATTTCGTCCCGCGCGCCCAATGGTCAATGGCGCACAGGCATTGGTTCCCGCAACCTGCCGGCCGCCCAGCCCGGGCGAGCGTGAGACATCGGATCGCTAGCGGCAGGACAGGTTTGTGTGGCTCCGGCGATGTGTTCCCGACCCACCGACCTGCGTCCCTCGGTGGATGTGCGAGACATCCGCCATCCGGCTGTGGGACGCAATGTTTGTGTGTCTGGTACGCCCCCGGTACGCCCCGCCGAGCTCGACGCCGAGACCGGTCTCGGCGTCGCCGCCGTCGCGCCGCGCGCCCGCCTCCAGGCTCGGCGTCAGGCGCCCGCCGCCGGGAACCGGCAGCTCCCAGCGACCCTCCAGACCCAGCCGCAGGCGGCTCGCGCCCGAGTCCGATGCCGTGCGCGTCCACAGCGCGTCCGAGACCACTGCCAGCGCCGGCCCCGCGCCGCCGCCGAGCAGGTCCCCGCGCAGGCCCGCCGCCGCCATGCGCCACGACGTGGCGGCCGCGTGGATGCCGCCCGCCGCCGGCGCCAGCGACACCTCGCCGGCGCCGGCCGCGCCCCACAGCGGAGTCCGGTCCGCGCGGGCCGACCTCGTGTTGTTCTTCTTGGATGGTGCGAGTTTGTCGGGGACGCCGTTCGTGCGGTGGCGTCCCGGCAATAAGCCGCTCCGCCCTCGCGCGGTTACGGGAATGGTGCGGGCGTACCGTGGAATGCTACGAAGTGAGTTTGGAGTCCACCGCGGCGAGGAACTTGGCGGCACAGCTGAGGACCGCGGTGGTGTAGTCGACCATGTCGCGTCTCGGGCGGGGCGCGCGGTTGCGGCGCGGCTGGGAAAAGTCGATGTCCATTCCGTGCGCGATCTGATTCCGGGCGCGGAATAGCGAATCGAACAAGGGCATGTCGGCGATGAGTTCGCGGGAAGGGATGTCGAAGAAGGAACCAGCGCGGAGGATCTGGTCTTTGAATTGAAGGCTGGAGCTGGTTAGGTCGCGCACGAGGTGGGCGACAAGGGCGCGCCGCGGGTCGCGCGCGGTGAGTACGGTTGCCAAGAGCTTGGTGGTTGGCCGCGCGTCCATTGGGAGTTGCTTCTCGACGAAGTCGCGGAAGTTGTCGTCGGCTCGGGGAACGCGGTCGAGGACGTCGGGAAGGGCTTCGCGGACGGCGTGCTTGATGGTTGAGTCGAGGCCGGAGCAGGCGAATACGAGCATCGCGCGCAGCTGATCGTACTCCTGGTCGGTGGGCTCCGCGTCCTCTGTGGTCGACGCGGGTCTGGAAGGCACCGTGAAAGGAGTTGACGGTCGAGAAGGTGTGCGCGAGAACGAGATGCGCATTGTGGAGCTGCGGGGCGCTTGGCTGGGCCGGCCCGGAACCGAACGCCATCAGTGTGCGCGGACGGTCGTTGGGAGGGGCTGGGGGATGTCTCGTGCGCCGGCGGGAAGCTGGTCTGGGGGCAGTGTGCCCGGATGGCCGGGGTACCCGGGGGAGCGGACGGTCGCGGGGCGGCCGGGGTAGCCGCGGTAAGGGCGGCCGGCGATGGCGCAGAGGCGTGCGCGACCGGGTTCTTCGGGGACTATCGTGCCCAGGTAGTCGCCGGGCGCGGTGAGGACGTCGTCGGCGCCCTCGCCGGCCCACGGCGTCCAGCCGAGGAAACTGCCGTCTCGGTGGAACACGAGGTCGTCGTCCTGGAAGGCTATCCAAGTGCCATTAGAGTCGAAGAGGTAGCGCACGTCCATCTGCGGCGAGTACACTTGGGCTGGCGGTCGCTTGGCGGGGCAAGCCCGAATGGGACCCAGGGATCCGATGAGCGGGGGTGCGCTCGGCGGCATCGACGGTGACCGCGCCCGGCTCACGTGCCAGCGTTGCCGCGAGCAGATCGGCATGGCCGAATACCGACTGGCGCTCGGCGAGATGCGCCACCGCCCAGGCCGCCGCGTCGCCCGCCGCCCAGCCCGGACCCGCGAACAGGTCCGGGCCGATCAGACCGCGCTCCGCCTTGCGGGCTTGCGTGCGGAGAAGCTCAGCCCTTGGCCTGGCGCTGCCACGAGCGGGCCAGCTCGCCCCGGTCGATGTCCCGCTTCGCGGCCCGCGTCATCAGCGCCGCCCGCCGCCAGATGGGGATTGTCCTTCGACTCCCCCATGCCGCGTTCGGCCATCGCGGCCTCGATCTCGGCGCGGCGTGGAAAAGGCATCGATGACTTCGCGCGAGGCGCCCTCGATCTCGAACCGCCCGTCGGCATGGGTCTTCCCGATGCCGTAGCCGAGACCCTTCAGCCCCTGCGCCAGTTCCGCCCCGGTAGATCGCCCCGATGGCCATCTTGCCCTTGAACAGGCCGTCATCGACCATTGTCCGCCACTTGCCGTCCTCGCCCTGGACCATGTTGGCGACGGCATGCGTGTGGAGCTGGGGATCGAGATTCCTTGACGTGTCGTGCCTGAAACAGGCGGCGACCATCTTCTGGCCGCCAGCCCGGACCATCGCCCCGGTCGCGGGATCGCGCATCCGGGTCTCGACGGCGTTCTTCTCGATCCAGCCCAGCGTCGCCGTCACCGCCCTGTCGCGCGCCTCGACGATGCGTTCGTCGCCGCCGACCATGGCCATGAGCGACACCGACTTGGGCGCGCTCAGCGTCACGTCCCGGCCGGGACGGTGCGCGATGCCGCCGTCGATTTCCTTGCGCCCGAGCCGACGCCCGCCCGGAACCTCGCCTTCGAGCACCGAGCGGAAGCGCTCGGGATCGACCGGCCCGGAGAGGCCCGGCGCCTCAGCGCCCCGCCCCACCCAGGCGCTCGCCTCGCGATGCGCCCCGTCGTCCCTGGCGTAGTAGCCATCGCGCTCGAAATACCCAACGCCCCGCGACGGCGAGGCGATCTTGCCGATGGACGCTACCATGACGGCAGCCTCGCGATGGACTCGAAACGAGCGGATTCCTGCCGATCCATCCCTGCCAGATATGCGCTTCGATAGCGAAGAACAAGTGTCGAACATACTTGCGTCCACCATTGTCCTTCTGTGGCCGCGAATGGCGTCGAATGTCCTTCCCGCAGGGACTTGCATGTCCCACGACAGTCTGATAACAGTTTGATAACCGATGGCTGGAGGCGAACCCATGGTGACGATCAATGTGCGGCGGCTCGACGACGACGTGGTGGACCGCCTCAAGCAGCGTGCAGCGCAGAACAACCGCTCCCTGGAGGGCGAGGCGCGCCACATCCTGGAATGCGCCGCCGACGACGACATGGCGGCGAAGCGCGCCGCGTTCCGGGAAACCATGAAGCGGCTGCGTCCCCTGACCGAAGGACGCAAGCACACACCGGCGGAAGTGCTGATCCGCGAAGATCGCGACCACGGCCATCACGACAACTTCTGATGCGCTTCGTCGTCGATGCGAGCGTGGCGGTCAAGTGGCTGGTCGCCGAGGACGGTACGGATGTTGCGGAGGAGCTGGCGACGAGCGGCCACGACCTTCGCGCGCCGCGCCTGATGGCTTCCGAGGTCGCCAATGCAATCTGGCGCAAGGCGCGGACGGGCGAGATTGAGCGCCGCGCTGCGGGCATCCTTCTGGCGGACGTGTCGGACATGCCGGTGCGCCGACGAACTGGTCTCCGCCGACGCGGTCCGTCTGGCGCAGGTGTTCGACCGTCCGATCTACGATTGCGTCTATCTCGCGCTCGCCCATCGCATCGGCGCGACCATGCTGACGGCAGAAAGTCGATTCGCGAATGCCGTGGCGTTGACCGAGCATGGCGAGGCCGTGATGACGCTGGCCGATTACGCGGAAACGCGATGATCTCACGGTCCGCAGGCCATCGGGAAGTCGCGCGGGGGCTGGAACCAGGACTATTGCACGCTAGGCGCAACCGGCTGATCGAGGCGAAGTAGCGAAAAGCACTGGCTTCTGCGTTCGCCATGCTGTACAACGCGTGCATGGCGGCATCCTTGGACAGGCGGGAGGTGGTGGTCGGGGAGGTCGAGGTGCGACCGACGCGGCCGGACGAGCGCCGGCGCTGGGACGCGCTGGTGGACGAGCACCACTGCCTGGGGTTCCGGCAGTTCGCGGGCCGCGGCGTCCGCCACGTCGCGGTGTGGCGCGGCCACTGGCTGGCGCTGCTCGGCTGGCAGTCGGGGGCGTTCAAGTGCGCGCCGCGGGACCGCTGGCTGGGCTGGCGCCGTTCGGTGCAGTTCCGCCGCCTGCACCTGATCGGCAACAACACGCGGTTCCTGGTGCTGCCGGAGGCGTCGGGGACCGCGAACCTGGCGTCGCGGTCGCTGTCGCGCAGGCAAGCGGCGGCTGAGCGCGGACTGGGAGGCGTCGCGCGGCCATCCGCTGGAGCTCGCGGAGACGTTCGTGGACCCGTCGCGGTTCGAGGGCACGTGCTGCGTGGCGTCGAACTGGACGCGGGTGGGGCGCACCAGGGGCTTCGCGCGCCACAGCGGGTCGTACACGGACCCGCGCGGATCGCCGAAGGAGATGTTCGCGCGGCCGCTGCGGCCCGACGCGCGCCGGCGGCTCGCGGATCCGGCGGACCGGGCGGAGTGGACGTGCCGGGCGGTGCCGGTGCGCCACGCGCCGGCCGAGCTGCGCTCGCTGCGCGACGTGTTCGCGGGGCTGCCGGACTGCCGCCGCGGCCAGGGCCGCAAGCACCGCCTGGAGACGGTGCTGTCCGTCTGCGCGCTCGCGAAGCTGGCGGGGCTGTCGGGGCCGGTGGCGGCGGCGCAGTTCGCCGACGGCCTGAGCCCGCGGGAGTTGCGCGCGCTGCTCGAGGACGTCGACCTCGCCGGCTGCGTGCTGGCGGTCAAGGGGAACTGTCCGGACGCCTTCGCGCAGCTCGCCGCCATCGACTGGGACGCCGCCGCCGTGCGCCGACATGCCGACGAGCCCGTCAAGGCGCACGGCCGCATCGAAGCGCGCCACGTCGCCGCCCGCGACCTGCTGCCGGACACGCTCGCGCCGTTCCCCGACGCCCGCCAGGCGTCGTGCGCGAACGCACCGACGCGAAGACCGGCGCGACCTCGACCGCCTGCGGCATCACCTCGGTGCCCGCCGGCCGCGCCGGACCCGAACGGCTGCTGGTCTGGAACCGCGGCCACTGGCAGGTCGAGAACGGCAACCACTTCCGCCGCGACGCCAGCATGGCGAGGACGCCGCGCGCTTCCGCGCCGGCCACGCCCCGGCCAACCACGCCACGCTCAACAACATCGCCCTCGCCGTCGTCTTCCACAACGGCTTCCGCTGCCTGCCCGAGGCCAACCGCCACTGCATGATGCGCCGCAAGGACGCCTTGGACGCGATCCTCTCGCCCGACCAGGCCTACGCAAGCACCGAACCTGGCCGGCCGCCCTCCGCGCCGCCAAGCGCCTCCCGCGGCCGTGCCCCCCCCGTTCGCGCCGAACCAACGGCGGCGAATCGTCGAAAGCCGCCGTCCGGCGTGCCGGACCGCCGTGGCGAAGGCAGCGGTCCTCCGGTACCGAGCAAGCGACAACGTCGTCGGCACCGTGGACTCCGCTGGAGCCAAAGCGTGCAATCACCCTGGGCTGGAACACGAAGATCCACATGATCTCGTCGGACGACCGGACGGCGGTGGCGTTCGCGCTGTCGCCGGGGGCCATGCGTCCGAAGGGCGCAAGCTGTTGGAAAGCATGGGGAAACTGCCGGACGCGCCGCCGCCCGGAGCGGTCGGACGCGCCGGGGAGGCCGCCCCGGCGGTCGTTGCGGGAACGGCGCCGGTCATGGACAAGGCCTGCGAGGACGACGCCACGCGCGCGTTGGCGTGGAACCTCGGGTTCGACCCGGTGGTGCCGCCGAAGAGCAACCGCACGGAGCCCTGGGAGTTACGACAGGGAGCTCTACAAGCGGCGCAACGAGGCCGAGCGTCTGTTCCGCCGCATCAAGGGCTTCCGGCGGGTGTTCGCCCGGTTCGAAAAGCTCGACCGGTTCCTCGCCTTCGTCGTCTTCGCGCTCATCGTCGAAACGCTGCGCCATGTGGTTCAGTAGTGTGAACACGTTCTAGTTCGATCTCCTCTTCCATTTCCTGGCTGTCTTCGTGGCCGCGCAGGATGAAGTTGAAGTGGCTTGCCTGCATTTCCATTGGTTCGACCTTGACGTTGCGGCTGCGGCTTTCGCGGCGGATGGATGCGGTGCCGTCTTCGTCGAGGTCGGCGAGGAGGCGATAGGCTTCTTCGGCGTTGCGGATGTCGGCGTCGTCGATGCGACGCAGGATGTCGCCGGGCCTTAGGTTGCTGCCCGGGGGGGTGTCAAGCACCAGCACGCCGGCATCGACGCCGAAGTACTTGCCGAGATCTTCGCCGATGTCCACCAGTTCGAGTTCCGGTTCCTCTTGGTGGAACGGGCCACGTCGGTGGTGCGGTGCGCCGCGGAAGGCCCAGAAGGCATCGGGGCCTGAGGGGCGGCCCATGCGCCAGCGGATGGACTTGGCGGGGTGTGGGCGGGCCGTGGCGGTCACCTCCACGTCGCGTTCCTCGCCATCGCGCAGGAAGGCGATGGCTACCGCCTCGCCGGGTTCCACTTCCGTCATGGCCTCGCGCAGGGTCTTGCCCGGATGGGGCTCGGCGGCCAGTGCCATGCCGTTGATGGCGACGATGATGTCGTCCACGCGAATGCCGGCTGCCTCGGCGCCGCTGTCGGGCGTTACGCCGGCGACGTACACGCCCTCGTCGGCGTCGCGGATGACGACTCCGAGCATGGCGTCATCCTGGCCGGAGAGTTGAATGGACTCGAACGGATGGGGGCCATGCACTTCGTGAAGTGCCTCGGCGTCGAACTCCGCGACCTTGGCGATGGCTTCGGCAAACGCTTCGCGCGCCTTGGCAAGCTGTGCCGTGGCTTCAGCCAGGCTGACGGCTTGCGCTTCGGGCGCCTCGTCGGCGAACGTGCCGACCGCGAACAGCAGGATGGCGGAAAGAGTGGCTGACTTCATTCGTGTGCTCCTTGCATTCGATCGGCGTGTGCTTGCCGTCTGTTCCGCTGTGCGGGCCGCTTGCGGCCTAGCGCCACAAGAACCGTTGCCTTTCGGCAACGCTTCCTTGCCCCAGCCCAAGCCGTCCTGTCACCCTGTCGGCATTCGGCCAGCTTGCGCCGTCCGAAGTCCGACAGGCTGCTAGCGCGCCCTTGCGGGCGCGTCGGCAGTTCGCTTCGCGAACTGCTTGGCCTTCGGGCTCGCATTCGCTCGCGCCTTCGGCTAGGAGCCGGCGCCGTTCTACGGCGCAGGCTTGCATGGAAGTACGCCCCCAGCGATGGGGAATTGCCGGTACTTCCTTACGCGTCAGCGGTCGGGGGATGCTTCCCCGGCTGAAGGCTCCTAGTACACCGCCGTGCGGATGAACTCGTTGCGTTCGAGCTGCTCGGCCTGGACGAGGGCGTTCATCAGTTCCACCCGCTCGCGCCAGAGGGCCTCGCGCCGGGCCGGATCCACTCGCTCCTGCGCGGCAAGGTCGTTCAGGGCCTGATCGACCAGTGCCACACGGTGGGTGAGGATGGCGCGGGCATCCGCCTGCCGAACCGAGGCTGCCGCCGGCATCACCGGCAGGGCGCGCCGTTCGGTCTCGATCCGGCGCGAGTGCTCCATGAGGGTGCCGACTTGCACCGGCGCGGCAACGGATGCCACGGCAGGAGCGTCGGGTTCCGGGTCGAACAGCAAGACCACGGCGGTCAGGGACAGCGCCGCCACGCCTGCCGCAAGCGCCCGCCAAGCGGTTCGCGAACCGCCTTCCCGAGGCGCGCTCTCCGCCCGCACCCGCTGTTCGATGCCTTGCCAGAGGTCGGCTGGCGCTTCGAGATCCGGCAGCGCCCGAAGCTCCGCCCCGATGGCGCGCTGGCGCGCGCCCGTGTCGCCGGGCATGCCGTCAAGCACGGCAAACGGTCGTTGCTGTCGAGTCATCGTCTTGCTCCGGTCCGAATCGCGCCTTGGCCAAGGCGTCGAAGGCGCGCGCGAGCTGCGTCTTGGAGAAGCTCGGCGAATAGCCAAAGGCGCGACCGATCTCGTCGTGGGTGAAGCCTTCGATGCAGTGCATCCACACCACCATGCGTGCCGTGCCGGAAAGTCGCGCAAGGGCTTGGTCCACATCCACGGCGCGGTCGGTGGCATCGCCGGCGGTGCCGCGATTGTCGGTTTCCAGAGCCTCGCGCCGCTGCTGCCACGGCGAGCGCAGCCGCATCAGGCAATGATTCATGGCGATGGACCGCACCCAGGCGGAGAAGGCGGTGTCCTTCGCCAACGTGTCGGCCTTGCAGAGGACATCGACGAAGGTGTCTTGGGTCACTTCCTCGGCGGCGCCGGGATCGCGCAGCACCCTTCGCGCCAGGGTGAAGACGGCACTGGCGAAGGAGCGATAGACGATCTCCTGTGCCTTGCGGTCACCCTTCTTCAAGCGGCGGATGACGCCGGGTTCCACCTCGATGTCGCGAAAGCGAGCCATGTCTTGTTGGATGCACTGGGGGCCGGAAAGGTCGCGGGGCTCGGCGTTTGTTTGGTCGGTGCGTCACCGCGAGTTGCTGCGCGGCCTGCCCCTTCCGAAGAAAGCCCGGGCGGCTCTCTTCGACTCCCAAGCACAGGAGGGGGTCCCCCAAGGGGGAGTCATGGAGGAGGCTCTCGCCATGCGCCCCGCCCCCCGAAGCAGGTGATGGGGACGGGCGACTTCGGCTTGCGCGCTCTTCAGTCGGGCGGCCTGTTTCGTTGCCTACCCCGCCGCCTGGGGCTTCTCGTAGATCGACTCCTCGTTCTGCGACTCTTGCGAAACCTTGCGGCCCAGGGACTCGAACACCGGAATGTCGTCGTCCCCGGGTTGCTGCATGGCGATCTTGCGTTCCATCGCGGCTTCGAGGTAGGGCGCGAGTTCCTCCATCTTGCGGCGTTCGCGCTCTTCTTCGCGTTCCTTGAACTCCGGCATCACCTCCTCGGCGAAGAGCTCAAGCGCCTCGCAGATGTGCTCGTGGCGGTTGCGGCCGGCTTGCTGGATGAAGGTCACCTGATCGACGTTGCAGGCCTCGAACTTGAGCAGGTGCTCGCGCAGGTCGTCGGGGGTGCCGATGCCGCCGCGGCTGCCGCTGAGCGCACCGCCGGTGATGTCGTTTGATCCTTCCTTGGCCTTCTGGATCGCCTCGAACTGCTGCCAGAGGTTGGTGCGCCCTGGCTTGTGCTCGCCGAAGGCATAGAGGCTGCCGAGAGCGAAGCCGAAGAACTCGAACCCCGGCAGGCCCCGGCGCACCGCCTCGGCACGATCCTTGTGGCAGGAGAAGCTCGACACCATGCAGATGTTGGGGTTGATGGAGTGGCCGATGGGCACGCATTCATCGCTCTTGACGATGCCGTAGTACTCCTCCACCCATTCGGTCGCCTCGGCAGGATCGACGAAGGCGAAGGTGAGCGCGCCGATGCCGAGGCGGGCGGCCATGCGGATGGTTTCGCGCTGCGAGCACGCCACCCACAGCGGCGGATGCGGCCGCTGCACCGGCTTCGGCACGATGTTGCGGCAGGGCATCTCGAAGTACTGGCCCTTGTAGCCGGGATACGGGTCCATGGCCAGCATGTTGCAGACTTGCTCCACGGACTCCATGAAGATCTTGCGCTTGTCCTCCACCGGGATGCGGAAGCCGCCGAGTTCGAGCTCCGCCGACGACTCGCCGGTGCCAAACTCCACCCGGCCGTTCGAGACGAGATCGAGCGTGGCGATCACCTCCGCCGTGCGTGCCGGGTGGTTGTACTGCGGGATCACCTGCCGAATGCCGTGGCCCAGGCGGATGTTCTTCGTGCGTTGGGAGCAGGCCGCGAGGAACACTTCCGGTGCAGACGAGTGCGAATACTCCTCCAGGAAGTGGTGCTCCACCTCCCAGGCGAAGTCGATGCCGAGTCGGTCCGCCACCTCCACCTGCTCGAGGGCGTCGTTGAAGAGCTTCTGCTCCTCGCCGTCGTCCCAGGGGCGCGGCAACTGGTGCTCGTAGAAAATCCCGAACTTCATGCGTCTTGGTCCCTCCCTTGCGGCGATTCACGCAAACAGCTTAAGTCAACAGGCTCCCTGGCCCGAATGCAAGCGACTTCGGCGTGCGCTGGCGCACGCGGCGCGGGAGAGCGCCACGGTCGGGTAAGCTTGCGCCCATGAGCTTCCCTGACCAGCGCATGAGGCGCAATCGCAAGAGCGACTTCGCCCGCCGGCTGGTGCGCGAGACCACCCTGACGGTGGACGACCTCATCTATCCCATGTTTGTGGTGGAGGGTGCATCGGCGCGGCAGCCGGTGGAGTCGATGCCCGGCATCGAACGGCTCAGCATCGATGAGCTCGTGCAGGACGCGAGGCAGTGCGTCGATCTCGGCATTCCGGCGGTGGCGGTGTTTCCGCATGTCGATGACGCCCTGCGCACACCGGACGGAATGGAAGCGGTGAACGCGGACGGCTTGATTCCGCGTGCCGTGGCGGCGGTGAAGGCGGCGTGCCCGGAGCTTGGCGTGGTCACGGACGCGGCGCTGGACCCCTACACCAGCCACGGCCACGACGGGGTCCTCGATGAGCGCGACTATGTGCTGAACGACAGCACCGTGGAGATTCTCGTGCAGCAGGCGCTGGTGTGCGCCGAGGCGGGGGCCGATGTGATCGCGCCTTCGGACATGATGGACGGGCGCGTTGGCGCCGTTCGCGAAGCCTTGGAGGACGGCGGCTTCGTCAACACCCAGATCCTCGCCTATTCGGCCAAGTACGCCTCCGGCTTCTATGGGCCCTTCCGCGATGCGGTGGGCTCCGCCGCCACCCTCGGCAGGGGCGACAAGATGACCTATCAGATGGATCCGGCCAACTCCGACGAGGCCCTGCGCGAGATCGAGCTCGACCTTCAGGAAGGCGCCGACATGGTGATGGTGAAACCGGGGATGCCGTATCTCGACATCGTCACCCGCGTGAAGGAGGCGTTCGGCGCCCCCACTTTCGTCTATCAGGTGAGCGGCGAGTATTCGATGCTCATGGCAGCCATCGAACGCGGCTGGCTCGACGAGCGGGTGATCGTCGAGGCGCTCGCCTGCATTCGTCGCGCCGGTGCCGACGCTATCATCACCTACTTCGCCAAGCGCATCGCACCCTCGCTGCGGCGTTGATCCAGGGCCGCGCTACAATCGTCCGGCTCACATCCAGGGGCGGAGGCTGCTCGCAAGCGGCCGCGCCCATCTTCAAGCCAACGCAGGAGGCTTCATGTCCGCAAACATCGAACACGTCACCGACGACAGCTGGGACGACAAGGTGCTCGGCGCCGACAAGCCGGTGCTCGTCGACTATTGGGCCGAGTGGTGCGGCCCGTGCAAGATGATCGCTCCGATCCTCGAGGAGATCGCCGACGAGTACTCGGGCCGCGTACAGGTGTGCAAGCTCGACATCGACTCCAACGTGCAAACGCCGCCGAAGTACGGCATCCGCGGCATCCCGACGCTGATGCTGTTCAAGAACGGCGAAGTGGAGGCCACCAAGGTCGGCGCACTGTCGAAGTCGCAACTCGCCGCGTTCCTCGACAGCAACATCTGACCCCAGCCCCCGCGTTTCCGGAGGGAGGGCAGATGCACTCCCTCCGGAGGCCGACACCTTCCTCCGACGACGGATGCGCCTTGCCGAGAGGGCCTCGCTGCCGAGACGAAACGCCCTCCTTGCGTAGTTGACATGCCCTCTTGGGGGTGGCACATTGTCCGGCGTTCGGCAGCGTCCTCGCCGGGCGCTCCGTGATCCAAGCCGCGCCGAACGCACCACCCAACCCAAGTGCGAAGCGCAATGAACCCTAGCCCACCCCATGGCGGTCCTTGGCTGGCCGTCTCTTTTGCGACACAAGGGCATCCATGAATCTCACCGACCTGAAACGCAATCCCGTTGGGGATCTCATCGACATGGCCCGCGACATGGGCCTCGACAATCTGGCGCGCTCGCGCAAGCAGGAAGTCATCGCCGCGATCCTGCGCAAGCAGGCACGCCAAGGCGAAGACATCTATGGCGACGGCGCGCTGGAGATCCTCTCCGACGGCTTCGGTTTCCTCCGTTCCGCCGACAGCTCCTACCTCGCCGGGCCCGACGACATCTACGTGTCGCCGAGCCAGATCCGGCGCTTCAACCTGCGCACCGGCGACAGCATCGCCGGCAAGATTCGCCCGCCCAAGGACGGCGAACGCTATTTCGCCCTCCTGAAGGTGGACGAGATCAACTTCGCCGAGCCCAATACCCGCAAGCACCAGATCCTGTTCGAGAACCTCACCGCCGAGTTTCCCGACGACCGGTTCGTGCTAGAACGCGGCAACGGCACGACCCAAGACATCTCGTTGCGCATCGTCGATCTCATCGCCCCCATCGGCAAGGGGCAGCGGGGGCTTGTGGTGTCGCCGCCCAAGGCCGGCAAAACCCTGATGCTGCAGAACATCGCCGACTCCATCGCGGTCAACTACCCGGAAGTGGTGCTCATCGTCCTGCTGATCGACGAGCGCCCCGAGGAAGTCACCGACATGAAGCGGCTGGTGCGCGGCGAGGTGGTCGCAAGCACGTTCGACGAGCCGCCGTCTCGCCACGTGCAGGTGGCCGAGATGGTGATCGAGAAGGCCAAGCGGCTCGTCGAGCACAAGAAGGATGTCGTGATCCTGCTCGACTCCATCACCCGCCTCGCCCGCGCCTACAACACCATTGTGCCCTCCTCCGGCAAGGTGCTCACCGGCGGCGTGGACGCCAACGCCCTGGAGCGCCCGCGCCGATTCTTCGCCGCCGCCCGCAACCTCGAAGAAGGCGGCAGCCTCACGATCGTCGCCACGGCCTTGGTGGAAACCGGCTCCAAGATGGACGAGGTGATTTACGAGGAGTTCAAGGGCACCGGCAACCAGGAGCTGCACCTCGAACGCAAGATCGCCGAGAAGCGCGTCTATCCCGCCATCAACATCCGCCGCTCCGGCACCCGCCGAGAGGAACTCCTGCTGGGCGAGGCCGAACTGCAGCGCGTCTGGATCCTGCGCAAGCTGCTGCACGACATGGACGACATCGCCGCCATCGAGTTCATGGTGAACAAGCTCAAGGACACCCGCACCAACGCCGAGTTCTTCGGTGCGATGAGAGGCAGCCGGTAGGGGAATCGGGGCCAGCCGCAGCGAGGTCAACCGCGCCGATGGACCCGGGGCCCCTGTAGCGAACCCTCAGTTCCCCATCGCCTCCGCGGCCCGAATCAGGTAAGCGACGCCGGCGTCGCGTTGCCCTGCGGCGAGGTGGAGTCGGCCCAAGGCCTGCAGGGTGGCGGAGTTGTCGGGGCGCGCTTCCAGCCACACCGTTGCTGCCTTGATTTGGCGTTCGGGGTCCGCATGGACGGTGCCGTAGCGGAGCATCCACGAATCCACGAAGCGGCGTTCCAGGCCGGCTCGCAAGGCGCTTTCCGCGGTGGCGGCGTCGCCACCGGCCAACAGTGCATCGGCATAGGCGAGGAGCACCTCCTCCTGGTCTCGGATCGCTGCCGGAATGCGCTTCCAGCTGGCACGTGCATGTTCCGCCGCGGCATCGGATGCAATCAGCCGCCGCAGCCGCGCGAGACAGATTCGCCCGCGTGCCTTGGCGATCTCTTCCGGCGAGGCGATCGCTGCTTGCGTCACGTCCTTGAGCAAGTCCTCCGCGCCTTCCGGATCGTCCAGCGCCACCCGGGCGCGAAAGGTCAGGGTGAGCGCCAATGGATGACGCGGCGCCTTGCGGCCGAGTTCCGTCAGGGTCGCAAGACTCCGCTCCCACTCTCCCTCGGCCTGCTGCATCGAGGCGCGCTCAAGGCCAGCGGCAACGGCAGCGGCCGGGACGGCTTCCGTGGCGCGTTCCAGCAGGGCATCTCGCTCTGCGTCCTTGCCCATCTGATGCGCCGCGCGAGCGGCATGCAGAAGCCCGGGCAGGGCATCCGCACCGGAGCGAGCGCTGCCGAGGAAGGCGCTGCGGGCATCGTTCCAGCGCCCTTCCGCGAGCAGAAGAAGACCTTGGTTGAAGCGGCGTCCGGCGGCTTCCCGCTGGCGCGTGCGAAGCCAGCGGCGCAGGCTATCGCCGCTGCCGACGAGGGCGCGAATGAACCGAACCGCGCGAGTGACGATGAAGACGGCAAGGATCAGGGCGAGCAGGGCCAGCCAAATGCTGGTTTCCACGGTCATGCCATCCCACGCCACCAGCACGTAGCCGGGATCGCGCACCATCAGGGCGGCGAGCAGGCCGCCGAGAACAAGGGCCAGGAGCACCAGCGCGAGGACGGTCACGACGCACCCTCCGACGGTTCTGACGCGGCTTCCACTCCGGCTGGCGGCTCGTCCCGTGGCGACGTTTCCAGCGCCGGCACGACGTCACGCAAGGCGCGCAACGAGCCGCTGATGTCCGGGGGCGGGGCTGCCACGTCAAGCCGCGACGCTTCCTCAAGCCCGGCCAGCAGTTGCCTGGTGGCGACATGGTTGGCGTCCGCGTATTCGCCAAGCCAGGCGCGGGCGTCGGCGACATTGGCGGCAAAGATCACCCGATCCCGTCGCAGCAAGGCAAGCTGGGCGCGTTCGAGGGCGAGGCGCAGGTGCTGTTCCAGATACGCGGCCTGTTCCGGCGCCAGCAGTGGTCGCAACGCTTCGCCCTCATGGCGGCGAAAGCGCACGAGATCGGCAAGTCGATCGCCGAGCACGACGAGGGTTGACCAGACGGCACCGGACTCGGCCTCTGCAGCGCCGGAGGACGAGCCAGGCTCTGACTCCGGCGCTTGCCGCGACGAATACTCCGGCAGGCGCAAGGGCAACTGATCGAGCTTCCCCTTGAGCGCTTCGAGCTTGAGATAGGCGCCTTGGATGTCGGCGCCTGCATGGCCTTCGAGAGCAAGTAGCTCGCCTGCGATCTGCGCCCGAACCTGGTGGAAAGCGAAGTCATCCAGATCGGCCAACACGGCGTCGGCACCCTCCAGCAGCGCCTTGGCCACACCGATGTCCCGCTCCATCGCCAGCCGATGGTTGGCGATGCGCAACAGATACGCCGCCTCCGCCACGCGCCAACGTGCTGGCGTGGGCTGCGACTCGGCAGCCCGTGCCGTGGCGCGAGCGAGCGCCGTTCGCATGTCGGCCAACAGGTCCGCGTCCGCCTGCGCCTTGGCCTGCAGTGACTCCAGCCGTGCGTTCAGCGTCCGCTGCATTTCGGCCGCCGCCTGCTGGTCACGTTCGAGTTCCAGCGCACGCGCCTCGATCCGATCCACGGTGGCGAGCGTTGGATTCGCGAATGCCTGAATCCAGACCGCATAGCCGCCGAGGGCGAGGCCCGACAAGGCAACGAGGGCCGTGACCCCGGCAAGCACACCGCCGCCGCGCCGCCGTGCAGCGCGGGGCGCCTCCTCGGCACTCTCCGTGGCTTCGGCTGATGGCTCAGACATTTCGCTCCTTCGAAGCGTGGATCGCGGCGACGACGGCCTTCGGCGCCGCCCCATCGGTGACGTACACGGCCCGGAAACCCGCCTCCCGCGCAATGGCCTCCGAACGGCGAGACGGCACGAATACGCGCCCGTCAGCGCTTCCTTGATGGGCGAACCACACCCTGGCCGCCGCCCGAACTCCCTCGCCACTGGAGCATACGATGGCGTCCACCGCCTCCGGCAGCACTCGAGGTGCGGCAGCGACCCGGCGATAGGCATCCCACTCCACCACCAGGCCGCCGGCCTGACGCAGGTGGCTCTGCAGCGTGCCGCGCCCGCCTTCGCCCTTGGCGACGAGCGTCCTGCGAGGCGGCGCGGACCGGCGATCGAGCACTCGCAGCACACAGTCGGCGCTCGTTGCCACCGCGATGCGCGAACGCGGGCACAGTTCGGTGAGCGCGGCGACCGCAGGTTCGCCGATCCCCACGATTGCATCGGCGGTCCAGTCTCCGCGTTCCGTCGCTGCACGCGCCGCCGCGTGTTCCGACACGAACACCGCGAGGTCGTAGCTGCCACCGGGCAGCGGATGCCCGGTGGGCACGATCTTCAAGACCGGCGCCACCAGGCAGGCGATGCCTTCGCGCTCCAGGGCCGCCGCCATGCGGCTGGCGCCGGGTTCGGTGCGTGTGACCCACACTCGCATCAGGCAACCGGCGGCGTCGCGGCCACATTCAGTCGCGCGAGCCGCCGACCCGCCACCTGTGCCAGCGCCGCCGCATTCTCGCCATGCATCTGCAGGCGCAGCTCGCGTTCCCCGTCGGCGTCGAGCAGCGTCGCTCGCAAGAGCAAGCCGCGGGATGCTGGAACGCAATGTACGCCGAGCGGCAGCGTGCAATCTGCCCCCAGCGCAGCCGCGACCGTGCGCTCCACCTCCACGCACGCCTGCACGTGCGCGGACACTCCGGGCGCAAGCAGGCTGGCCATGTCGTCTCGTTCCGCAAGGTGCTCCACCGCCAGCGCCCCTTGTCCCGGCGCGGGAGTCATCAACTCCACCGACAGGCGTTCGGTGATTCGCTCGGCACGCCCCAAGCGATCGACGCCAGCGCAGGCGACGATGATGGCATCGCATTCGCCGGCATCGAGCTTGGCCAGGCGGGTATCGACATTGCCGCGCATGGGCCGCAATTCGAGGTCGCGACGCATGTGCCGCAGCGTGGCTCGGCGACGACCGCTAGAGGAGCCCACCACCGCGCCGGCCGGCAGATCAAGCAAGCCATGCCCGTGCCGAGCCACCAAGGCGTCGCGGGCGTCGGCGCGGGCGCCGAATGTGGTGAGCGCGAATCGCTCTGCAACGGCGCCGGGAACGTCCTTCATGCTGTGAACCGCGATGTCGGCGCGATCCTCCGCCAGCGCCTCTTCCAGGGCATTGACGAACAATCCCTTGCCGCCGGCAGCGGCGAGGGATGGCGACAGGTTGCGGTCGCCCTCCGTCACCACCCCCACGATCTCCACCTCGATCTCCGGATGCATGCCCTGCAAGCGGCCCTGTACCGTAGCGGCCTGCCGCATGGCCAGGACGCTTGTTCGAGTCGCGATCCGCAAGCTTGCCGCGCTCATCTCCCGGTGCCGATCCTCCACAGCCAGCGTCGGCCCGGATTATTCATGAACGGAGGAGCAAAAGCCCTTGGCTGTGGGGCCGAGTCTGCTCAAGGCGCGCGACGAGAGGTTGCAGCCGGGCGCAAGGCTGGCGGCGTGCCTTTCGAACGGACGCTGGCAGCCGAGGGGCTGGCGGCCGAGGGGTCGCGCACTCGCTGGAGGAGCTGCTTCGGCAGCGGATGTTCGGGATGGCCTGCGGCTGTGCGGACTGCAACGACGCGGTGCGGCTGGCCGTCGATCCGGTGATGAAAGCTGCTGGTGGGTCGCGACCCGGTTTGCGCGCCGCGCTGGCATCGCCGCCGACTGCTGTCGCAGTTTGAGAACGCGCCGCGGCGGGCTGCTGCCCCTGTCCGACGATCGCGCGGCGACGGCTGCCGGGACACGGGGCCGAATGACGGCAGGCTCGTCTGCGCGGCGGCTCTGCCCGTCTGCCCGTTCGGCGACGCAGCTCGCGCCCGTGCGGGGCCGCGCCTGACCGCCGCTCGCGGAAGGGCCGGCCGCCGGCGCCGGTGACCGGCCCGAGGAGGCGGAAGCGGGTTTGACGCGGCGGCTCTCGGCAACTGCGGTGGGCGGCAATCAGGACAACCAGCCGGATGGCGGCCGATGGCGAGCCTTTCCCGACGCGCGGGCGTGGCCCGCCCTTCGGCGCGATGCGCCCGCCCGGCGCGGCCGCTGCTGGCGGGCGTGGCGGCGACGGCGGCGGTTGCGGCTTGTGCGACGGGTCCGGCGCGAACCGTCGAGGTGTCGCTGTCCGCCGACGAGGCGCCGCCGGCGCTGGCGGTCCGGCGGTCTGCGGTGACGACGGTGAGCTTCCTGGACGCGTCCGGCGCGCCGTGGCCGATCGCCGCGCTGCACGTGTCGGCGGGTGCGCCGACGGCCGTGCGCGAGCCGACGCACCCGCATGTGGCGACGCTGCGGACGGAGGCCCGCCACGGCGCCGGCAACGTAGTCGCCTTCCTCGACGGACTCGACGAGCCGGTGCATCTGACGCTGGCCCGGGACGCACCCGAGGCGCCCCGCCTTCGCGTCACGGTGACGCGGCCCCGGGGCGACGCGGGACCGGCCGCGTCGGCGACGCATCCGCATCCGGCGTCCGCGGATGCCGTTGGCGATCCGGTGCGCGAGTGGCTGGCGGCGAACCCGGACGCCGTCGCCGGCGCGGCCGACCCGGCGCGTCGGCTGGCGGCCGCGGCGCGGCGGCTTCGCGGCGAGGTCGCGCGCCAGCCGGACGTTCCGGCGGCCGGCGACCTGGACGGGCCGGTGACGGTGGTGGAGTTCTTCGACTACGGCTGCGGCCACTGCCGGCGCTCGCTCGGCGCGGCGAAGGCGGCGCTGGCGCGTTCCGGGGTGCGGGTGGAGTTCCGGGAGCATCCGATCCTGGGCGAGGCCAGCCTGCGGGCGGCGCGGCTGGCGCTGGCGGCGGACATGCAGGGCCGCTGCCTGGAGGCGCACGTGGCGCTCATGGGCTGGCCGGGCGATCTCGGCGCGGAGGGCCTTCCGGAGGCGCTGGCGGCCGCCGCGGGGCTGGACGCGGGTCGCCTGCGCGAGGACATGACGTCGCCCGCGGTGGCGGCGCGCCTCGACGCCAACCGCCGCCTGGCCGGCCGGCTGGGGGTGACCGGCACGCCGGCGTTCCTGTTCCTGGGCCCGGACTCGGTGGAGGCGTTCCCCGGCGCCGTCGACGCGGCGCGGATGGGCGAACTCGTCGCCTCCGTCGAGTGACCGGCGCGGGTCGCCGCGGCGGCGCCTGCGGCGCGGGGCGTGGTGGCGGCGCGGGGCGGCCGGGGGACGGGCCGGGCGGAGCCGCGCGCGGTTTTTCGAGTGCGACGCTTGCCTGCCGGCTGCTGGCGACGCTGGCGCTGGCGTGGGGGCCGGGCGCGTGGGGCGCGGACGCGGACGACCGATGCACGTACCGCTGGACGCCGCCGGCGGCCCTGCCCGGGGAGCCTCGGTCCACCTGTCCGAGGATGTCGTGCACGTGCCGGCCGGGGTCGGCGGCGGCGTGCCTGGGGGCGTGCCTGAGGGGGCACAAGCGGACGTATCCGGGGCGGTGCGGGGGCGGCGGCCGCTGGTCCCTGGCGTCGTGCGTCTCGACGGGCTGCGGCACGGGCAGGCACGACCACCACGGGGTGTCGGGATGTCACTCCGACTCCGTGGTGCATCGGTGCGGCGCGGGGCAGCACAAGGACGGCCGGCACAGCACGCTGAGATGCCACGCGGACCATCCGGCGGGGCACTGCGACGGCCACCACAGGTGCATCTCGGGGCACGACTGCAGGAACGGCCGCTGCGTCCTGCGGCAGTGCTCGACGGGACAGCATCGGCACCACGGCGCCGGGAAGTGTCACGGCAACCATCCGGCGGGCCACTGCCACAGCGCGGACCATCCGTGCGGGCAGGGGCTGTCGTGCGCGCGCTCCCGGTGCAGGCTCGGCGACTGCCCGAGCGGCCGGCACCGGGCGGGGGACGGCGTGAGCTGCCACGCGGACCACCCGGCGGGGCACTGCGACGGGGACCACGGGTGCGGCGCGGGGCGCGCGTGCGCGGGTTCGGCCTGCGTGCCGGACGTGTCCGACGTCTGCGCGGCCGGGCAGCACGCGCACGGCGACGCCTTCCACGCGGACCACCCGGCCTGTCCCCCGAACTCCGGCGAGGCGACGCACGCGGCGACGGAGCGGACGTGCGCGTGCGACGAGGGCCACGAGGACGCGGACCCGACCGACGGCGCGCTCGTCTGCGCGGCGGCCCCGCCCGTCTGCCCGTTCGGCGCCAAGACCGAGGGCTGCCGCTGCGCGGACGGCGAGCACGTGCATGGCCCGCCGGACGCCCTGGACACGCAGTTCGAGTCGTTCGTGGTGCGGAACCACGACATCCGCAACTTCTGCCACGCGACGGGCCTGCCGCACCTCGACCCCGGCTGCGCCGCCAGCGGCGGAACCTGGGGCCACGGGACGTGCGTCTGCCCGGAGGGCATGGAGGCGGGCGCCGACGGCAGGTCGCGCGCATGCCCGGACGGCGGCGCCGATCCGGTGTCGGTTCCGCGCGCGAGCGTGCTGCACGTGGGCCCCAGAGTTGGAGGCACCGGTGCAGCGCGTCGGTTCCGCGCGCGAGCGTGCTGCACCCGAACCCGCAGTCGCCCTTCGACGGCCTTCGGGCCGGGTTCGTCAACGCCTCGTCGGGCAAACCTGACCTTCCGCCGCCGGGACATCGTGGCCCGGGCGCAGGGGCCGGTGGCCTTCGCCCGGGTGCATGACTCGCGCATCGCCGCGAACGCGGACTTCGGCCCCGGCTGGCGGCTGTCCCTTGCCGAGGAGCTGCTGGCGGACGGGGACGCGGTGACGTACGTGGACGGCTCCGGCGCGCGGCAGGGCTTCGCCTGGGGCGCGGCCGGCCACGCGGCCAGCCCGCCGACGCCGCGCCGCGAGGGCACGCGGCTGACGTTCGAGGACGTCGGCGGCGCCCGCATCGCGACGCTGGTCGACGGCGAGGCGACGCGCACCTTCGAGCGGGCCGGCGGAACGGGGACGCGCTGGGCGGTGCGGACCGTCGCGACCCGGGCGCGGACGCTCGAATTCGGCCACGAGGGCGGCCGCCTGGCGTCGGTGTCGCGCGACGGCGCGACGCTGTTCGAGATCGACCGGGACGCCGACGGCCGCATCGCCCGGGTGCGGGACGGCCACGGCCGTTCCGTCTCCTATGCCTACGACGCCGACGGGCGGCTGGAGACGGTGCGCGACCTCGCCGGCAGCGACTGGAACCACCGCTGCCGCGACGACGGCCTGCTCGTCGCCGCGGTCGATCCCGAGGGCCGCACCTGCCTGGCCGTCGAGCACGACGACGCCGGGCGGGTCGCGCGGGCGTCCGCCGACGGCCTGTGGTCGCCATTCCCGACACACAAACATTTCGTCCCACAGGGAATGGGGCAATGTCCCACGCTGGCCCGGCGCTCCGCGCCCTGTGTCCATCGGCCATGGCGTTCGGACGCGGAACGGCCGCTTGCGCACCACCTGGTCTCGCGCTGCGGATGTCGTTCGGAGACTACGCGAACCGCGCCGGCGCGCCGTTGCGGAACACCTCGACAGCTGCGCAGCGACGGCTTCGCGAAGGCCCTCGGGAGCCGACCGCCCAACCCACGCCGCCCGCACCCGCGACGTGCGGCGAAACCGCGTCACGCTCCGCGACGGCGATGTGCGAAATCGTCCGCACGTGTGATCCATTGCGCATGGTCGTGTGGGACGAAATGTTTGTGTGTCGGATAACGGCGGCATGGAGGTGCTGGTGGCGACCGGGGCGGAAGGTCGACGGCGCCGGCACGACTTTCGGCCGGAGCCGCCGCCGAAGCCGGCGAAGGAGCCGCGGGCGGAGTGGATCAAGGCGATGCGGGAGAGGATGGAGCTGCCGGAGAACCGGGCGCACTGCCGCTTGCGCAAGCATGCGGTGGAGCCGGCGTTCGGGATCGTGAAGCAGGCGATGGGCTTTCGGCAGTTCCCGCTGCGAGGCGTCGAGAAGGTGGCGGGCGAGTGGACGTTGGTGACGCTGGCCTGCAACTGCCGACGCCTGCACAACCTCATGTTGGCCTGACGGGGCCACAGGGACGGTGAACTCGGTGCGCTGGCGGCCACTGCAGGGGTCGAAAAGGGCCTCTGGACGCCATCGGCGGCCGATGGCGGGATGCGACTCCCGCTTCCGCCGCAACGACCCATCCGAACAGCCACAGGGGGCATCGTTCAAGCGGGCGCCAAGTCCCTTCCGCGCACGCCTGCCGCGCCCAAGTCCGACAGGCTGCTAGAACAGGTCAAGCATGCATTAGTCCGCACCCGGACTTGACGCCATGGTCGCCTTGCGGTGCTGCGTTCACAACGACCGCCGCGTATGACTCCTCTTGGGCCCGGCGCAAGGCGCGGGCCGCAGGATAATCAACAAACTTGACGTACACCCTCTCCGGTACGCTTGGCCTAGCCTGAGCGCTCCAGCCCATGGGACTTTGGAGGCGCTGGATATCGACCCAACAGCGCCCAAAGAGGCACGAACGGCCAGCAGCTTTCGCGCTCCCTAGCCACGTGCTCTTCCAAGGTAAGACCCGGCGGGCACGGCGGTGGGTTCCACGGCCACGGAGATACAGAAGCCACATCGGGGGGCAGGTCCCCTTCTTTCCTCCGGACTTCACGTTTCATCAACGCAATGTAGAGTCCAGCGAGCAGGCGCGTCCCAATCCAGACTGCCCCGATGAACATGGCGAGAACGGCAAGAAGTTCAAGGAGTTCCATGAACCAATCCCCTGCCCTTGTTATTAGCAATAGTTATGGTCACCGTAGATCAGTCCCATCTCGACGGCCAAAGAGACAATTCCGATCCCTGATGCTATTCGCGCTGCCCTAGACACGCCGCGCGCTACCGCGCCGAATGCCCAGCCGGTCGACCTAGATATCGTCACCTCGGCGCGACTGGTAACTACGCCAAGCCCGATCAAGCCGATGTCCCACAAAGGCGACCGATTGCAGACAGGCTCATTGAGCGGCCCCCAGTATGCCACATCGTCGTCGGCCGACGCCGTTCCTCCAACGGTCGGAGTCGGGACGATACCGCCAAGGGGCGCGGCAGGCAAGACCAGGAACGCCAGTGCCAAGCCGACGATGGCGGCGCGCAGCGTTGCGGCAATCCTTGTCGTCATCATCCCTGGCCTCCCGGGTGCTGTCCGAAGTCCGGGAACGCGGGGATGTCCACCGAGGGGCCATCTCCATCGAGTGGCGGGCAAACCACCACGTTCGAGCCGTCGCCGCCCATCGCCAGCGCAAACCAAAGCAGGAAAACCGCATTCACCTTTCGTTCTCTCCTCAACCAATGTCGCCGGCCTTGCCGCATGGCTTGGGCCAGCACCTCCCCGGCACGCATTGCCGAGGCCGTTCGTAGGCCGAAACGCTCGACCCGCTCGCGGATCGCTGTCCCAACGTCCGGTTGGGTTCCGCGAATCCGCTTTTGCGGAAGGAACGGTGGCGGCGAAGGCATCGGATCGAATGCGACGGCCCGGAACCCCGAGACGAGAGGTTGAATCCGGCCTGTGGCTTCGCTAGATGCGTGCTCGGCTGGGAGGCGTGGCGTTGGAGCGAACGACCCGCCCCGGCCTATCCACAACGAAAAAGACGGAGAGCAAGACGACATGGCGACGAGAACGAGAGCTGACAGCACCCGCGCCAACGCCCAGGACGGCAGCGGCAGCGGGACGAAACCAACGCCGCTGGCGGAGCGGCGCCTCGCGCCTGGGACGCGGAAAGCCTACGGCAGCGCCCTCCGTCGCCTCGACGCCCGGCTTGACGGCAGGCCCCTCACCGACGAGTCGCTGGCCGACTACCTCGGGTGGCTGTTCGACCGCGGGCTGGTGCCGGCCTCGGCGGCAACCGCGGTCGCCGCCGTCAAGGACCGGGCGAAGCGCAAGGGCGAGGCGCCGCCGGCCGGGGAGTGCACCGCAGCGGCCCTTTCCGCCTACCGGCGCGACGGCGCCGGGCGCGGCGCCGGGCAGGTCAGGGGCATCTCGTGGGAGGAGTCCGACCGCATGGCGGACCTGGCCGAGGCATGCGGCAACATTCGCGGCCTGCGCGACGCACTGCTGATCCGGATCATGTCGGACTGCATGCTGCGGGTGTCCGAGGCGGAGGCGCTGGACGTCGCGGACCTCACATCCTCGAGCGAGGGACTGCTGGTGACCGTGCGGCGCAGCAAGACGGACCAGGAAGGCAGGGGAACCGTGCTCTTCGGCGGGCCGGACACGGCACGGCTGGCGCGCAAGTGGCTCGATGCGACCGGGATCGAGGAAGGGCCCTTGTTCCGGCCAGTCAACAAGGCGGGCCGGGTGGCGGGCTCCCGGCTGTCGGCGCGCAGCATGTGGGACATCGTGAAGGAACGCGCGGCGGATGCCGGGATCGAGGGACGGGTGTCGGGCCACTCGCTGCGGGTAGGCTCCGCCCAGTCGCTGCGTGACAGGGGCGCCACCACGACGGACCTGATGGCCGCGGGCCGGTGGAGTCGGGTGGAGACGATGGCGGGCTACGTGCGGACGCAGGACGCGGAGTTCGGTCCGGTGGCCCGGCTGCGGTACGACGTGGTTCCGCCCGACCGCGAAGGCCGTGGACGCCCACGCATGCCACGTCGCAACCGAAAGGGCGCCAAGGCCGGGCGGAGGCAGGCGCGCAGGGTGCGACGGCGCTTCCGGCGGTCGATGAAAAAAGTCGAGAAAAGGCTTGCTCGGATCGAAAGAGCCGTGATAGGTTCCTGAACAGCGGATTTGCGGAACCTGTCTGCAACAATCTGATATTTATGGTATTTCCCGAATCCCGTCCAGCTGGTTTCAGCTTCGCCGCTTGCGGTGTGGGCCACGCCTTGGGGCAGAGAGTGGGGAGGTGTCGCCGCGAGCCTGATCGCGAGGTCGGCGTTGTTGAACGGGAATGACCGTGTTGTCGGCGAGTTCATGCGCGGATGGCGCGCTACCTCCCGTCGTCGCGTGGCTGCCGAAGTTCGCATACGCTGCGGGCAACTCCGGCGCGTGGCGTCCACGTAGCAGCGGCTGGTCGCGGTGCTCGGCCTGGAGACGTTTGTCGAGCGCGCCGGCGACGATGCGCTGGTGCGGCTGATGGCCGGAGAGAGCGGTCGGAGCATCCTGCAGGCGGCGAACCTCGGCCGGCGCGGAGGCGACCGACCCGCGCCAAGTAGACGATGATCCGCGCGCCGTGGTGGCGTCTCTGCGCGGGGCGGCTGAACCGCAACGCCCCGTCACTACCGTTCCGGTGGCCGGAAGCGGCCGACGTCGACTTCCGCGGCATGTCGCTCGCTGCGGAAATTCGGTAGTGACGGGGCGCCAAATCGGCATTGCGGCCGACGGCGGCAAGGGCTGCTAAACATTCTGTTCTGGTGCCGACTTGGTGCTGCGGCCACGTTGTCGGGAGGAGACGCCCGACAGACTGGACGACAGACGGCCGGTGGAAATCCGGCACGGGCACGGCGACCGCAGCTTGCGGCAGCCGATGTCCAGGTGCCCCGCGACGCGCAAGCGTCGCGGATCGCATGGGGAGATGCACCCCGACGGCACGGATGCGCCATGCCGCTCCATGGACGGGCGGACAGGGGCGGATCGAGACGGATGCGCGACGCCAAGGGACGAAAACTGTCAGCGTTTAGCTGAAGCTATACGCCTATTCGCGACTTCTCGGCACGATTCGGAAACGCATGGGCAGGGACGGCTTGGGCTGGGGCAAGAAGCGTTGTCCGAAGGCAACGGTTCTTGTGGCGCTGGGGGTGCTCTCCCCAGAAGGGGGCCGCCCGCTGGAGAACGGGACCCGGTCAGAGCTTACGACGCCGCTTCGCGACGGGTGGCGGACATCAGGCGTTCCAGGGCGCGGGCCACCGTTTGGGGGGAGCCGCCGGTGTACCAGACACACAAACATTCCGTCCCACAGCCCGAGTCGGCGATGTCCCACATGCATCGCCGGCCTGGTGCAGCTGCCAGGAGGGGCATGGAGGTGCCGACGGGAAGTCGTGCGCATGCCCGGACGGCGGCGCCGAGTCGGTGTCGGTTCCGTGCGCGAGCGTGCTGCACCCGAACCCGCAGTCGCTGTTCGACGGCCTGCGCGCCGGCTTCGTCAACGCCTCGTCGGGCAACCTGACCTTCCGCCGCCGGGACATCGTGGCGCGGGCGCACGGGCCGGTGGCCTTCGCCCAGATGCATGCCCCGCGCATCGCCGCGAACGCGGACTTCGGCCCCGGCTAGCGGCTGTCCCCTGCCGAGGAGCTGCCGGTGGACGGAGACGCGTCGTTCGGATCGCAGATGCGGTCGCTGGCGTCGATCTTTACGCGACGCAATGTGCGGGTCGAGTCACATTGCCTCGCGTTCCGCATCGTCCGCGAAAAAAAGCCGTGCCCGAGGCTGGAGGCCGTCCTCGGCTTCTTCGGAGGGGGGCAGGTACGGCCCAAGCGCCGCTAAAGTGTGCTGCTAGTGTACCGACTCTCAAATACGTTTACCTAAATCACATGCTCACATGGCCCCAACCAAGAGAACCGGAGGCGTTAGTAAATGTTTGTTTCCACGGAAAATTACACTCTTTAGTCGCCGAGCATCGCGCCAGGCGCCTGCGCCGCACAATATGTACAGGCATTTCAGAGACAGTACACTAGCGCCACAAGAACCGTTGCCTTTCGGCAGCGCTCCTTGCCCCAGCCCAAGCCGTCCTGTCACCCTGTCGGCATTCGGCCAGCTCGCGCCGTCCGAAGTCCGACAGACTGCTACTGGCTAGCCTCCGACCGGTACCAGCGTCTCCAACGACCACCGCGCGCGGGTCGAGACCGCCAGCGGCTCCACCAACCCAGCCGCGAGGCGGAGCGCTCCAGCGTAAGCGATCATCGCGCCGTTGTCTGTGCATAGCGCTGGTGGCGGATAGACCACTTCCGGCAAGGTGGCCGCAAGCTTGGCGCGCAGCTTGCGGTTGGCAGCGACCCCGCCGGCTGCCACCAATCGCCCCGTGCCGCTCGTTTCCAGCGCCCGCCGACACTTGATGGCGAGCGTGTCCACCACCGCATCCTCAAAGGCGTAGGCAATGTCTGCGACATCCTGCTCGCTCAGCGGTTCGTGCTGCCGCACGGTGTTGAGCGTGAACGTCTTGAGGCCCGCGAAGCTCATGTCGAGGCCGGGGCGGTCGGTCATCGGGCGCGGAAAGCGGAACCTGCCCGGCTCGCCCCTCTCGGCCGCAGCGGCGATGGCGGGCCCGCCGGGATAGCCAAGGCCCAGCATCTTCGCCACCTTGTCGAACGCCTCCCCGGCGGCGTCGTCCACCGACTCGCCGAGCATCGTGTACTTGCCGATGGCATCCACCCGCACAAGCTGTGTGTGCCCGCCTGACACGAGCAGGGCCGCAAAGGGCAGTTCCGGGCGCTCGTCGCCGATGAGCGGCGCAAGGAGATGCCCTTCCATGTGATGCACGCCCAAGGCAGGCACGCCAAGCGACCACGCCAGTGAACGACCGATCCCGGCCCCCACCATGAGCGCACCGATGAGGCCAGGACCGGCGGTATAGGCCACGGCATCGACGTCAGCGAGTTCCCTCCCGGCATTCGCCATTACCTGCCGGATCAGCGGCAGCGTCTTGCGAATGTGATCACGGGAGGCGAGTTCCGGCACCACCCCCCCGTAGCGGGCGTGCAACTCCACCTGGCTGTAAACCGAATCCGCCACCAGCCCCTGGGCGGAGTCATGGAGCGCCACTCCCGTCTCGTCACAGGAGGTTTCAATGCCAAGCACAACCATCCCAACATCATAACCATAACCGCACCCGCACCTCCGCGGTGTCCGGCCAACGTGCCCTGTCGGCGCGTAAGGGCGAGACGCCCACCCCTCCAGAAGGTCCCGTCGGTGCTGCGGAGGGAGCGGGCCGCATGGACCTCTCCGGAGGGAGGGCATCCTGCCCTCATACGCGCCGCGCAGGCGCGTCCGATGCGTACAGGCGCCAACCCCAATGGCTGCAACGCAACGAACAGTTCACCAAGGCTGCGCCAAGGGGTGGACAACTGGGCGTTGCTCCATCACTCTCACCGCCCTTTGATGGCTTGAGGGGAGTGGGGCGTGTCGTTGCATCAGCGGGCCTTGATCGCAAATCGGGGAGAGATCGCCATACGCATCGCCAAGGCGGCGGCGGGGCTCGGAATGGAGTCGGTGGCCGTCCATGCGCCGGTGGATGCCCTGTCGCTGCACTCGCGGTTTGCCACGGAGGCACGGGAGATTGGCGGCGGCAACGGCACCGATCCCATCGGTGCCTATCTCGATGCCGGCGCGTTGGTGGCGCTGGCCAAGGACACCGGTTGCGACTGCGTCCATCCCGGCTACGGCTTCCTGTCGGAAAACGCCGCGTTCGCCGAAGGTTGCGCGGCGGAAGGAATCGCCTTCGTCGGCCCGCCGGCCAAGGCACTCGCCCTCTTCGGCGACAAGGTGCGTTCCCGCGAGCTTGCACGCTCGCTCGGCGTGCCGGTGGTTCCCGGCAGCGACGCCGCACTCTCCTCCCCGGAGCAAGCCGCCGAGGTCGCCGAAGCCATCGGCTATCCCGTCATGCTGAAGGCCTCCGCTGGCGGCGGTGGGCGCGGGATGCGAGCGGTCGAGTCCGCCGCAGACATGGCCGAAGCCTTCGCCCGCTGTCGCGGCGAGGCGGAGGCGGCGTTCGGCAACGGCGCCCTGTTCGTCGAACGCCTCGTGCGCCGACCCCGGCACATCGAGGTGCAGGTGCTCGCCGACTCGACCGGCCACGCCATCCACCTGTTCGAGCGCGACTGCTCCGTGCAACTGCGCAACCAGAAAGTGGTGGAGATCGCTCCGGCGCCGGGGCTCGATCCCTCCCTGCGCCAACGCATGGCGGACGACGCAATCCGGCTCGTGCAGGCCGCCGGCTACGTCAACGCCGGCACGGTGGAATTCCTCGTGCTGCCGGAGTCGGGCGAGCACTTCCTCATCGAATGCAATCCTCGCATCCAGGTGGAACACACCGTTACCGAACAGGTGATGGGCGTGGACTTGGTGGAGGCGCAGTTCCGCATCGCCGCCGGCGCCGCGCTGGCGGAGTTCGGCCTTGGCGACCAACTGGCGGTGGGCGAGCCGAGGGGCTTCGCCGTGCAGGCTCGGGTGGTGGCCCAAGGCACCGGCACCATCGCCGCATACAAGGAACCGTCGGGCGTCGGCGTGCGCGTGGACGGCTGCGGCTATGCCGGTTACGCGCCGCCGCCCCAGTTTGACCCACTGCTCGCCAAGGTGGTGGGTTCGTCCGGTTCCGCCGCCTCCTTCATCTCGGCAGTGGACAGAACCCTGCGGGCATTGAACGAGTTTCAGGTGGCGGGCCTGCCCACCAACGTCGATCAATTGCGCGCCATCCTCTCCCACGACGAACTGCGCGGCGGCAACGTCCGCACCAGCTTGCTCGCCGACCATCCGCAACTGCTGAACGGCAGCGCGTCAGGCTTGCCGACCGCAGCCACTCTGGAACTCCTCAACCGACAAATTCCGCCGCTTGGCGGCTCGGCAGCACCCGTGCAGCCGCCAGCGCCTACGGCAGAGTCGCTTGAAGTGGCGCCCGGCGATCGCGGCGTGGAATGTCCCATGGCCAGCACTGTGGTCGAACTGCGCGCCCAGCAAGGCGACAAGGTCGCCATCGGCGACATCCTGCTGATCGTCAGCGCCATGAAGATGGAGACCAACATCACCGCGCCGTGCGCTGGCGAAATCACCGGCCTTCAGGAGCTGGCGCCCGGCGATGCGGTGGGCGCAGGCCAGATCGTCGCCGCCATCGCGCCACTCCAGGGAGACGCCGCGGACGCAGCCTCCGCCTCCGGTGACCAGACATGGCAGCCGCATCTGGACGAGGTGGCAACCCTGCAAGCCCTCGCCTTGAAGCGCCTCGCGCCGGACTCGGACGAACCCGGCGTCGTGCGCCAGCGCAGTCGTGGCAAGCTCAACTGCCGGGAACGCATTGACCTGTTGCTCGACGATGGCTCGTTCCGGGAGATAGGCAGCGTCGCCGGCTTCGCCACCCACGACGAATACGGCGACATCGTGGCCTTCACCCCGGCCAACCACGTCGGCGGCTGGGGCACCATCGCCCGCCGCAATGCCATCGTCTGCGCCGACGACTTCACCTCCCGCGGCGGCCATGCCGACGGTGCCATCGGCGCCAAGAGCGGCTATCTCGACCGCCTTTCCTTGGAGATGCGATGCCCATCAATTCGCCTGCTCGACGGCTCCTCCGGCGGCGGCAGCGTCGCGGCGATGGTTCCGCAGCAGAGGAAGGAAGGCGAAAGCAACGCCCAGGAAAGCAAGGGCGCCATCAAGGCGGGCCGGCCCCGCGTGGCCGGGGGCGGCGGCTCGTTCCTGCCGGGACATCTCGGAAGCACCATGTACACCGAACAGCTCAGCACCGTGCCCGTGGTGAACATGCTGCTCGGCAGCGTGGTGGGGATCGGCGCAGCCAAGGCCGTGCTGGGCCACTTCTCGGTGATGGTGCGCGACATCGCGCAGCTGTTCGTGGCCGGGCCGCCGGTGGTGAGCCACGCGATGGGCTACGACATCAGCAAGGAGGATCTCGGCGACTGGCGCATCCACTGCACCAACGGCTCGGTGGACAATCTGGCGGAGTCGGAAGAGGAAGCGGCGGCCATGGTGCGACGTTTCCTGTCGTATGTGCCATCGTCGGTCTACGAGACGCCGCCGGTGCTTGCGGATTCAGGCGACTCGCGCACGCGCCGCGAGGAGGAGCTGTTCCGCCTCGTGCCGCGCAAGCGCACCACCACGTTCAACATGCGACGCGCCATTGAACTGATGGCCGATAGCGGCTCCTTCTTCGAGATCGGCGCGCTGTGGGGCACCGACCAGATCGTCGGCCTCGCCCGCTTCAATGGCCATCCGGTGGGCGTCATCGCCTCCGACAGCCGGCACGTCAACGGCGGCGCGCTCACGGCGGACGGCTGTGACAAGCTCATCCGCCACCTCGACATGTGCGACCTGTTCCACCTGCCCGTGCTGAATCTGGTGGACAACCCCGGCTTCGCGGTGGGGCTGGAGCACGAAATGGCCGGCACCATCCGCAAGGGCGGCGAGTGGATGGTGGCGTTCTCGCAGGTGCGAACGCCCATCTTCACGGTGCTGATGCGGCGCAGCTTCGGCGTTGCCGGCAACAACTACGCAACCCCTCGGGCGCAGCCTTCCATGCGGGTGGCGTGGCCGGCTGCAGATGTGGGCGGCATCCCGCCGGAGGGGGGCATCGAGGCGGCCTACAAGCGGCAACTGGCGGAGGCGGAGGACCCGGCGGCGCTGCGGGCGGAACTCGAGGCGCGCATCGAAAGCGTGCGCGGGCCGTTGGGGCCGCTGTCGAAATTCCAGATCGAGGAGATGATCGACCCCCGCGACACCCGCTGCTACATCTGCGATTGGGTGGACCTGGCGTATCGGATCGTCAACCAGCCGGGGCATTTGGCGCCTCGGCCCTTGCAGTTCCGGCCGTGATCTGCGCGAAGTGTGCCGGCTGAAACGGCCATGGGTGCAGTCTCGGCGCAGTTGGGCTTCATTCCGCCTTCGGAAGCGGATGGCCCCCGCGTGACTACAGCTGGCACGACATCGGCATCGAACCTTCAGCATCGCCACCTCGAAACGCCACCGCTGGCATTACTTCGTCGACATGGCGCCGGAGGAAGTGCTGGTGATCAAGTCCTTCGACTCCGACGGCGCAATAGGCAGGACCTGCCCCCACGCATCCTTCGCTCACCCATCTCCGGGCGAACCCCGCCGCAGCATTGAGTTGCGCGTGCTCTGCTTCTGTTAAATCACTCGTCACCCCCTCTCCGGACCTGGCGGTCGCGCCCGAAGGACGCGCCTGACGGCGCGCGTGGAGGGCAGAATGCCTCCCCTCCAGAGGGAAGCCTGGCAGCCTGTCGGACTTCGGACGGCGCAAGCTGGCCGAATGCCGACAGGGTGACAGGACGGCCTGGGCTGGGGCAGGAAGCGTTGCCGAAAGGCAACGGTCCTTGTGGCGCCAGAGGCGATAGCTGCAGGTTGTGTGCGACATCTGCCCCTTGGTGGCTACCGGTGCCGGTGAACCGGTTACGTTATTTCCATGAAACCGCTTTGGACCATCTTTCCGGGGTTCTGTCCCCTCTGTCGGCGCGCTTCCGGGCGGGCGATGGATTTGTGCGAGGCATGCGAGCGTGCCATTGTGGCGAACCTCGATGCTTGCCCGCTTTGTGCGATGCCGGGGCTTGGGCCGGATGCTTGCGCGGCCTGCATTGCCGCGCCGGAGCCGTGGGGGTTGGCGGTGGCGCCGTTTGTCTATGCGCCGCCGCTGAATCGGTTGGTGCTTGGGCTGAAGAACGGCAATGGGCTGATGCAGGCGCGTGTGCTCGGTGCCTTGCTGGCGCCCGCGCTGCTGCGGACGTATGCGGGACAAGCCTTGCCGGATGCGTTGGTGCCCGTTCCGCTGACGTGGCGTCGTCGCCGCCAGCGCGGTTTCAACCAGGCCGCTCTGCTCGGTCGCGACATTTCGCGTCGCTTGGGACTGCCTCTCGCCAGCCGTCACCTGCGCCGCATTCGTGACGCCGCGCCACAGCGCACGCTCTCGCGCAGCGCCCGTCAGCGCAATCTGCGACGTGCCTTCTCCGCATCGACCGTGTCCGGCACCGTGGCGATCATCGACGACGTGATGACGACCGGTTCGACGCTGCGAGCTTGCACGAACGCGGTTCTCAAGGCTGGCGCGGCCGAGGTTCACGTCTGGGCAGTCGCCCGCACGGTGGACGGCCTGCCGCAGGTGCGGTGAATCAGTCGAGGCCGTCGCCCTTGACGAGCTGCTTGCCGAGCGCGAACCCCGCTGCCGCTGCGGCTGGGTGGCGGGTCAGGGCAAAGGCAAGTGCGCCGACGCCGATGCCGGCGCCCCAGGACAGAAGCTGCGGGCTTTCCGCCTTTCCGGTGGCAGCGCGGGTGACGGTGTGTTCGCAGTTGTTGGTGAAGAGGTTGTAGTCGCGCCGGGGTTGGCCTTGCGCGGCACGGAGGGTGCGGAGGCGAGCCATGCGTTCCTGATGGCGCACGTGCATGGGCTGGCCCTGGCGGAATTCTGCCTCCGAAGAGACGTGCTCACCACGCAGGGGGGTGTTGTGAAAAATGCGGTCGCCACCAAGGGCGATGCCCTTGTGCATCACAAGCCCCTTGCGGCGGGCGACGATGTCGCCGGGGAGATAGCGCGCAACCATGCGTGTCCTCCGATGAAGTGACGCGGGTCATGCAGATTATGGGCCATTGGCTGCGGGTGCTGCGGGATCTTCACGCGGTGGTTGGGGACCTTGGCGGCCGCGGTGAAGGGTTGATGTCGCTGGAGGCCACGGCCGCAAGGTGAATATCGCCTTATGTCGGTGGGATTGGCCAATGGCTAGCCGTCCGCTCAATCGATGCTGGTGGTGCCGCCACTCTCCTCATCCGCCTCAACCTTCAAGACTCCCGAGAAGGTAATCGAGTGCATCTGCGAGGCGCTGTTCATCGCAGACGTTGCACAGGCCCTTGGCTGGCATGGCCGGGGGCATCCCTGCCACCACGCTGTCGAGCAGGGCTTCTCTGCCCTTCTTGAGCCTCCAGTCCCAGCCTTCCGGATCGCCGAATTTCGGGGCGCCGGCTACGCCCGCGTGATGGCAGGAGAAGCAGTAGCGCTCGTAGGTTTTCTTGCCGGGATGCTCGGCCACGTCGTTCCCGCCACAGCCGGCGAGCGCCAACGGGCACGCCGCGACCGCCCACAGCAACAGCCCCCTCACATTGCGCTCTCTCACTCTGCCTCCTTCTGCCTAAAGCCTCTTGTCACGTCGCCTTCTTGCCCGCCATCGGCCGGCCCGACGGGGGCACCGTCACCCCATCTTGCAGGGACGCGTCTTGGCGGCGCGCAGGGAGCGCAGGATGCCCTTCCTCCAGAAAGGACACGCTCGCTACGTCAAAAGGTTGCCGACGATAAAGGCGGAGAGCGCCGCTTGCACGAGGAAAATCACCGCCACCGCTCCGGTCACCCAGTTCGCCGGGCGCACGCGGGCATCCATGCGAGTGCGTTGCAGATACAGCGTGAGGAAGCTCTGCACCGGCAGCATGAAGGCGCCGAACGTTGCGCCGAAGACCACGAGGCCAATGGGTTCCGGATGCACCACGTAGATCGAGCAACTGATGATCGGCATGGCGATGATGTAGCCGCGAATCCAGCGCTGACGCAGGGCCAGGTTGCTGCGCGGGATGAAGCCGAAGGTCACCAGGAGATCCGGGAACGACCGCGAGCCGGCGCCGATGCCCGACAGCACCGTGGAGAACAGGATGCAGAAGGCGCCGAAGCTGAACAGCCAAAACGACCACGGCCCCATCGTCTCCGTGTACATGCTCGCGAGCACGGTGATGGTCTCGGTGCCGGATGGCTGCACGCCGAGCCGGTGCAGCACCCCGGCACCCAGCGCATAGAAGGCAAGCGTTGCGCAGGTGAGGATGAACAACGTCACCCACACATCCGTCTGCACCACCCGAATCCAGCCCTTGGCCCGTGCCGCCCAGCCCGGCTCGTTCAGGTCGCCGCCGACGAAGTTCGGGTAGCCCTTCTCGACGCACCAATAGGTGTAGCCAGCGATCTCGCTCGACGCGACACCGGTGGCGCCGTACATGGCGATGGCCAGCACCGCGTGCTCGAGCGGGAAGTCGAAGGTCAGCCCCGAAAGGATGTCGTCGCCGGTGGCGCGGAACTCCGTCCCCTGCATGAGGCCTGCCGAGACGATGGTGGCGAGGGTGAAGCTCATCACCAGCACCAGCATGACCTTCTCAAGCCGGGCATACGCACCGGTCCAGAGAATCAGCATGACGACGATCGCGGCAATGATCGTCGCCTGCGCGCCGTCCACCGGCAGGAGCAGGCCCAACGCCTGTCCTGCGCCGCCGATGATGCCGCCGGCGGTGAGGAGCCCTGGCACGAAGCCGATCAGACCGAGCCAGATGGGCCAAGAGATCGGACCGTGCGGTCCCGGCAGCTTGCCCGGCATCCGGTTGAGGGCGCGTTGGTAGGTGTCGCCGCTTGTGACCACATAGCGCGCAAGCTCCGCCTGGATCAGCGACTTCACCCAGCAGGAGAACAGCACCCACCACAGCAGCACGAAACCCACCGCGGCGCCGAGCCCGGCGGTGAGCAGGATTTCGCCGGAGCCGACGATGGACCCGGAGACGACGATGCCGGGGCCAAGGTTCCTGAGCCTCCCACCCAAGGTGGTCGGCGGCTCTCGCGTGCCGCCTTCCTGAATGGTGTAGGGATCGTCGCTCACCGAATGTCAGCCAGGCGAGAGCCCGGTTAAGGCGAAGTCGTCGGCGTCTAGCCAGGCCGGGAAGTCCTCGCGATGGCGACGCAGTTCGTCGAGGTCGAGCGCGGCGGAAACCACCTCGTCGCGTTGGCCTGCGCCGTGCAGCGTGTCGCCGTGCCAGCCATAGACGCCGCTACCACCGGCATATGCGACCTCGTTGCCATCGACCCCGACGCGATTCACCGCGATGACATAGCATTGGTTCTCGACCGCCCGAGCGCGGAGCAGCGCGTCCCACGCGGATTGCCGCACGGCGGGCCAGTTGGCGACGCAAACGATCGCATCGAAGTCCGGCACGCCGCCGTTGACGCGATTGCGCATCCACACCGGGAAGCGCAGGTCGTAGCACACCACCGGCAGGAAGCGCCAATCACCGAGCCGGACGATGACCCGCGCCTTACCGGGCGCGTAATGCACATGTTCACCGGCCATGCGAAACGGGTGCCGCTTGTCGCAGTGGATGATGGGCTCGCCGGGCCGCGCCCACAAGAAGCGATTGAAGCAGCGGCCACCATCGGCGATGGCAACGCTGCCAGCCAGCGCAAGCCCGCGTTCGGTGGCCGCGCAGGACATCCATCGCACCGTCTCGCCCGCCATCGTCTCGCACATCTCACCGGCGTTCATGGTGAAGCCGGTGCTGAACATCTCCGGCAGCACGGCGAGACCGCCGCCGGGCAGCGCATCAAGATACTGGTCGAACAGGGCGCGGTTCGCCGCCGGGTCGTGCCAATGCGGTGCGGTCTGCACCAGATGCACGTCAAGTTTCGACACTCGCTCTCCCCCGCTTCACCGCTATGACTACAGCGCGCTCAGGACTTCCGCCGCCCGCGCCAGGGTCGAATCGTCCTTGGCGAAGCAGAAGCGCAGATAGCGTTGCTCCGGCGGCTCGGCGTAGAAGATCGAGACCGGAATGGAAGCCACCTTGTGCTCGCTGGTCCAGCGCCGGGCAAGGTCGGCGTCGTGCTCGCCCGTAATGGCGCCGTAGTCGAGAAGCTGAAAGAACGTGCCCTTCGATGGTTGCAACCGGAACCGGGAACCGGCGAGCAGCTCGCAGAAGAGGTCGCGCTTGGCCTGATAGAAATCCGGCAGCTCCCGATGATGCTGCGGGCACTCGACCAGGAAGTCGGCGATGCCGTGCTGCAAGGGCGTGGGCGTGGTGAAGTTGACGAACTGGTGGATGCGACGAAACTCGGCCGAGAGCGGCGCCGGCGCCACGCAATAGCCCACCTTCCAGCCGGTGGTGTGGTTGGTCTTGCCGAACGAGGAGATGACGAAGCTGCGCTCGAAGAGGTCGGGATGGCGAACCAGGCTTTCGTGGCGGCACCCGTCGAAGACCATGTGCTCGTACACCTCGTCGGAGACGACATAGATGTCGCGGCCCTGGGTGGCGGAGCGGAGCCCCTCGATGTCGCTCTCGTCCCACGCCGCACCGGTGGGATTGTGCGGGGAGTTGACGATCAAGAGCCGCGTTCGTGGGCCGATCGCATCCGCCACCCGATTCCAGTCGATGCGGAAGTCCGGCGCAGACAGCGGCAGGTGCCGGCAAGTTCCGCCGGCCAGGGTCACGGCAGGCTCGTAGGAGTCGTAGCAAGGGTCGAAGACGATGGCCTGGTCCCCGGCACGAATCACCGCATGAATGGCGCAGAACAACGCTTCGGTGGCGCCGGACGAGACGGTGACCTCGTTCTCCGAATCCACCTTGGCACAGTACTGCGCCGCAACCTTGTCCGCAATCGCCGCCCGCAACGGCTCGATGCCGGTCATGGGCGGATATTGGTTGTAGCCAGCCGCAATGTAGTGGTTGACGAGTTCCAGCAGACGCGGCGGCGCACCAAAGTCCGGATAGCCCTGCGAGAGGTTGATGGCACCTTCGTCGGCGGCAAGCTTCGACATGACCGTAAAGATCGTCGTGCCCACCGTCGACAGCTTGCTCTGAAGTGGCAATGGCAGAGCCCACGGAAAGTCCCCGCCATTGTGGCACAAGCTCCCCTGCCCGAAAGGAGGTTCGCGGAGGAACGCAGGGCGGATTTGTCCACTGCCGGAAGGCGAACGCAAACAGCGGGTTGGCACGAAAGCTGGACATCCGCACCGAACGCGTGTGGAAGGGATGCAGTTCGAGGGGATGCGGGGGTGGCCTTGGAGCTGCGCGAGGTGTCGGTCGAGCCGGTGTCGGCCGGGGACGAAGGTCGCTGCCGGGAGCTGATGGCGGCGCACCATTTCCTGGGCGCGCTGCCGAAGATCGGCGAGACGCTGCGGCACGTCGCGCACCGGCGCGGCGAGTGGCTGGCGCTGCTCGGCTTCTCGGCGCCGGCGCTGAAGTGCGGCGCTCGGGACCGCTGGATCGGCTGGGACTTCCGCACCCAGCACGACCGCCAGCACCTGCTCGCCAACGACAGCCGGTTCCTGATCCTGCCGGGGCGGCGGGTGCCGAACCTGGGCTCGCGGGTGCTGGCGCTGTGCGAGCGGCGCCTGGCCGGCGACTGGCCGGCGCGCTTCGGGCATCCGCTGCTGCTGCTGGAGACGTTCGTCGACCCGGCGCGCCACCGCGGCACGGCGTGCCGCGCCGCGAACTGGACGCGCGTCGGGCGCGCGCGCGGCTTCCGCAAAAACCACGGACTGCGGCTAGGCCCGATAACCGCGCGTCGGGCGCGCGCGCGGCTTCCGCCGCGTGCGCGGCGGAAGCCGCGCGGTGCCGGCCGCGCCCAAGCTGGTGTTCGCGCGCCCCCTGGCTGGCGGCGCGCGGGCGCGCCTGACCCGCCCCGAACTGCTTCCCGTCGACCGACACGGAGGGCCGAAGGCCATGATCCCCGCCGACACCATGCGTTCCCTGCCCGACCTCTTCGCCGACATCGACGACCCGCGCCGCCGCCAGGGTCGCCGCCACCCGCTGCCCGTCGTGCTCGCCATCGCCGCCGGCGCGACGCTGTGCGGCGCGCGCGGCCACAAGGCCATGGCCGAGTGGGCCGCGGACCTGTCCCCGCGCGCCCGCGAGCGGTTCCGCTGCCGGCATCGAGGCGGCCGCCACGAGGTGCCCAGCGAGTTCGTCGTCCGCGACGTGCCGGTGCGCGTCGACCCGGACCAGCTCGACCGCGCCCTGCAGCGCTTCCACGCCGACCACGCCAGCCCCGGCGACGCCATCGCCATCGACGGCAAGACCCTGCGCAACGCCGTCTGCACGGACGAAGAGGAGGTCGCCGCCGCACAGCCCGCGGCCGGCAAGGTCGGCAAGAACCGGTGCCAGGTGCACGTCCTCGGCGCCGTCGGCCAGCGCAGCGGCGTCACCCACACCCAAGAAAAGTCGACCGCCTGCCCGTCAGGGTGGGGGTTATCCGGTGATTTTGACCTACGACCACAACTGGTTGCTCGAAAGCGTACCTGAAGGCACGAAGGTGACGCAGTACGAGTACTACACGGGCTTGTATGTGCTCTTCTGGGATCCAACGCCAGCACAACTCTTGTACGAAGCAGGAAACGGAAATCTAAAGGCGCGGCTTGAATGACGCCGAGAGAGGCGGCCGGAGGCGCGGCGTGGCCGACGGGATGGCAGGGCTTCGGGCGGGTATGGCCGGCAACGGCTGCCGGTCGTCGTTCGCCCCCGGCGCGGGCGAGCGCGATCCGGCGGAGCGCGTAGAACGCTTGGGTTCGCCCGGTAGCCGCGATGCGGCGGACGGTGCGGGTCAGGTCGGTGAGCGGACCCTTTTGGGGGCGTTCTCCTGGCCGCTGCTTGGCCCGGTGTCGCAACACCAGTTCCCCGAGCGGCAGGTCGCGGCGTGACACCAGGATCACCGTGTAGTGCGGAACGAGAAGGCCCTCGTCGTTGGCCGTTCTCCATGCACCCGCTGCGGATGCCAACCATGCTATAGTGGTGCGTTTTTTCGGCGCGCAATCGGCGCGGACGCATGAGACGTCGCGCAAAAGCTCCATAGCGCCGAGCGGCAAGCAAGCGGCAGCGTAGACCATCCCTGCGGGTGAAGCGGCCCGTGGGCACAAACGAAAAGGGGCGAAATGGCGACCAACACCGGCAAGCAATCCCGACTCAAGGACCTGATCGCAAAGGGCAAGGAACAGGGCTTCCTTACCTATGCGGAGGTCAACGATCACGTTCCGGACGACATCAGCGATCCGGATCAGATCGAAGACATCATCCGCATGATCAACGACATGGGCATCACCGTGTACGAGACGGCGCCCGACTCGGACGAGCTGCTGAATGCCAGCGACAACACCGCCGACGAGCTCGCTGCAGAAGAAGCCGCAGCGGCGCTGGCGGCGGTGGAGACGGAGGCAGGCCGCACCACGGATCCGGTGCGCATGTACATGCGCGAGATGGGCACGGTGGAGCTCTTGACGCGCGAGGGCGAGATCGCCATTGCCAAGCGCATCGAGGAAGGCATCCGCGACGTTCTCGCCGCCGTGGCGTGGTATCCGGGCACGGTGGAGTACATCCTCGACACGTACGCGGCGGTGAAGGACGAGCGCCTTACCGACCTCCTCATCGGCTACCTGAATCCGGCCGAGCACGTGCCTCCGGCGGCACAGATCGATGCCCAGCAGCGCCGCGAGGAGGCGCAGGCGCGGCAGGAAGCCGCTGCCCGGGGCGAGGAAGTTGAGGAAACCGAACAGCCCAAGGGGCCGGACCCGGTAGAGGCGAAGCGCCGCTTCGTCGCCTTGCGGCGTGCCTACAACAAATCCCTTCGCGTCCTCGCGGACGAACCCCGCTCCAGCAAGGCTGCGCGCGAAGAGCTCGCCAAGGTCGGCGGCAAGTTCTGCTTCTTCAAGCTCGTGCCCAAGCACTACGACCACATCGTCGCCATGCCGCGGCAGATGCTGGTGGAGGTGCGCCGTTCCGAACGCGAGATCATGCGCTTGTGCATCGAGCAGGCGGGAATGCCTCGGCGCGAGTTCCTCGCCGCGTTCCCGGGCAAGGAAACCTCGGTCGCGTGGCTCAACCGGCACATCAAGGCCGGCAAGTCCTACAGCCGCGGGCTCGAAAACGCGCGCGAGGACATCGTCCGGGCCCAGAAGCGGCTCAAGGCGCTGAAGAAGGAGACGGGCCTCAACGTCGCCGAACTCAAGGATATCAACCGCCGCATGTCCCTTGGCGAGGCGAAGATGCGCCGCGCCAAGAAAGACATGGTGGAGGCCAACCTCCGCCTCGTCATCTCGATCGCCAAGAAGTACACCAACCGGGGCCTGCAGTTCCTGGACCTGATTCAGGAGGGCAACATTGGCCTCATGAAGGCGGTGGACAAGTTCGAGTATCGGCGCGGCTACAAGTTTTCCACCTACGCCACGTGGTGGATTCGGCAGGCCATCACCCGCTCCATCGCCGACCAGGCGCGGACGATCCGCATCCCGGTGCACATGATCGAGACCATCAACAAGCTGAACCGCATCTCGCGCCAGATGTTGCAGGAGAAGGGGCGCGAGCCAACGCCGGAAGAGCTTGGCGAGCGCATGGAGATGCCGGAGGAGAAGGTGCGCCGCGTGCTGAAGATCGGCCGCGACCCCATTTCCATGGAGACGCCCATCGGCGACGACGAGGATTCGCACCTCGGCGACTTCATCGAGGACATCACCATCGGCTCGCCCGTGGAACTCGCAACTGGCGAGGGCCTGAAGGAAGCCACCCACAACGTCTTGGGCGGCCTGACGGCGCGGGAGGCGAAGGTCCTGAGGATGCGCTTCGGCATCGGCATGAACACCGACCACACCCTAGAGGAGGTCGGCAAGCAGTTCGATGTCACCCGCGAGCGCATCCGCCAGATCGAGGCCAAGGCGCTGCGCAAGCTGCGCCACCCCAGTCGCAGCGAATACCTCCGCAGCTTCCTCGACGAGTGGACCGAACAAGGTGGCGGCCGCCACGGGTAGTGGGAGAGCGGCCATAGGGAAGCGCCGCTTACACCCTCTTGCAAGCTCCCTAGGTGCCAGTTCCGTGCGCACATGCGGCCCGCTCTGCGGCGCACGCTCCAGGGGCGTGCCCGCAGGGGAAGGCATTCATGCAGAGCTTCCCCGTCATGGGGGAACGTGGTGGGCCCACCAGGACTCGAACCTGGGACCAATGGATTCGCTTGTGCCCGGCGTTTCTGCCGGGGGCGGACTATCTCATCACCCTCGCACACACGTCTTGGGAGGCCGCGACGAGCATGCGGTGGGGTGCGGGACGCTCAAGCCTGTCATCAAGGACGCTTTGGGCACGGTCGCCCAGTCCTCAGGTAGTCTCTGCACCTTCCGGCGGTGTACCGCCGGCTTGGCTCAGGGTTGCCGGGTCGCGCCAAGCGCGCTGACGGGTTCCCTGAATTCATCCCGTTCATCTTCCGCCTTACAACGGAAGCGCACCTTTCTGGCCGCCGCCAGGCGAATGCCTGCCGCGACCGAAGCCAGATGAGTCCACTGCTCTAACCAACTGAGCTATAGGCCCACGAACGGCAAGTGTAATGCACGCCTCGATACCGGTGGCCAGCAGTTCGCGTAGCGAACTGCCGACGCGCCCGCAAGGGCGCGCTAGGAGTCTGCGCCGTAGGACGATCTCGCGCCGAAAATGTGGTGTGATCCCCCATTGCTCGCCCCGAAACGTTCCTGACGAGGGACAGGACCTCCCAGAAGATGGATTTTTCTCGCCGTATTAGGGTGCATGTCCCCGGAAAAGTTTCTACGGCGCAGACTCCTAGCGCCACAAACAACCGTTGCCTTCGGACAATTCTTGCGGCGGCTAGGCTAGGCCACCGGAACGCGGGCGACCGGGACGGGCAACCCATGGACAGAGGTTTGGACGCAGTACACGGCACCGTCGCGATGCCCGGCGCCGCCCGGCGAACCGGTGACGATGTAGAGGTGCTCGAGGCTGTCGCCGCCGAAGCAGACGCTGGTGCACATGGGTTGCGGAATCCCGATGTGTTCGCGCAGGCTGCCGTCCGCCTCATAGACATTGACGCCGCTGCCACCGGCCATGGCGACCCATACCGCACCGTCCTCAGAGACCGCAAGGCCGTCTGGGGCACCGGCGTCGGAGTGCGCGAACGGCCGTTTCTCACCTAGATCCCCGCCCTCGCCGACGCGGTAGCAAACCACTGCCTGCTGGCGCGAGTCGGAGTGATACAGCGTGCCGCCATCTGGCGAGAAGCCAAGGCCATTGGTGAGCAGGATGTCCCGCGCCACGATGCGGCTCGAGCCGTCGAGGTCAATGAGATGCAGGTTGCCCGGCTGCTGCTCGCCGTCCTCGAACACCGGGCTGCCGAGCGAGCCAGCGTAGATGCGCCCTGCCGCGTCGGTCGTCAGGTCGTTGTAGCCGACGTTGCCACGCTCCGGGTCGCGGTCCAGCAACGTTACGGTGTCGCCGCCGGCAAAGGGCTTGTAGGCGATGTTGCGCCCGCCCACCACCATGCCGCCGGCTTCGTGCAGGGCCATGCCGCCGATGCCGCGGCGGTGTTCGAAGACCGTGTCTACCTCGCCGTCGGCGCCGAGGCAGAAGACGCCGCCGTGGTGAACGTCGCTGAACAGCAACCCCCGTCCCGGCACCCAGACCGGCCCCTCGATCAGTCCATAGCCTTGCGCGAGCGGCTCCATGTCGGTCTCCTGACTGTTTGGCGCCCCCGTACCGGGGCGGTGCCTATTGCTGCAACACCTGTTCGTCGGCTTCGAGATCCAGCGCCGCCGCGAACAGTGCCTTGGCGTAGTCGGTCTGCGGTTCCAGGAACACGTCCCGCGCCGGTCCCTGCTCGACGATCACGCCGTCGCGCATGACGATCAGCCAGTTCGCCAGTGCCCGCACCACCTTCAGGTCGTGGCTGACGAAGAGATAGCCGAGGTCGTGTTTCGCCTGCAGGTCGCGCAACAGATCCACGATCTGCGCCTGCACCGACATGTCGAGTGCCGAAGTGGGTTCGTCCAGCACCACGAACCGGGGCCGCAACACCATGGCCCGGGCGATGGAAACGCGCTGACGCTGGCCGCCGGAGAACTCGTGCGGATAGCGGTCCATGTGCTCCGGTTCCAGCCCCACCTCGTCGAGCACCTCGGCGACGCGTTGCCGGCGTTCCTCCTTGGACACCTCCGGATAGTGGATGCGCAGCCCCTCCTCGATGATCTGCAACACCGACAGGCGAGGCGAGAGGCTGCCGAATGGGTCCTGAAACACCACCTGCATGTCCCGCCGCAGGGGGATGAGGGCCTTGCGCTTGAGATTCTGAATGTCGGCGTCGTCGAAGCGCACGCGACCTTCGCTGGTCAGGAGCCGCAGCATGGCGAGACCCAGGGTGGTCTTGCCGGAGCCGGACTCCCCCACCACGCCCACGGTCTGCCCGGCCCGCACCACCACATCCACGGTGTCGACCGCGGTGAAGTACGACTTGCCGCCGAACCAGCCCTTGCCGACGGGATACTTCACCGTCAAGGACTCGGCCGACGCCACCACCGGCGCCCGCGCATTGGTGGGCTGCGGATCGCCCTTCGGTTCCGCCGCCAGCAGGTGCTGGGTGTAGCGGTGCTTGGGGGTGGTGAAGATGGTGCGGGTGGAGCCGCGCTCGACGATCTCGCCGTCCGTCATCACGCACACTCGATCTGCCATGTTGCGCACGATGCCGAGGTCGTGCGTGATGAGCAGCATGGCCATGCCGAATTCCGCTTGCAGGTCCTTCAGGAGCTTCAGGATCTGCGCCTGGATCGTAACGTCGAGGGCGGTCGTGGGTTCGTCGGCGATGAGGAGCTTCGGCTCGTTCGCGAGCGCCATGGCGATCATCACGCGCTGCCGCTGGCCCCCGGAGAGCTCGTGCGGATAGGCGCCCAGGCGACTTTCCGCATCCTGCAGGCCCACATGCCGCAGCAGTTCCAGCGTGCGTTCCCGCGCCATCTTGTTCGACAGCTTCTTGTGTACCACCAGCGCCTCGCCCACCTGCCGGGCGATGCTGTGCAGGGGGTTGAGGGAGGTCATGGGCTCCTGAAAGACCATGCTGATGGTGCCGCCGCGCACTTCGAGCAGGCGGTCCTGCTCCGCCCGCATCATTTCCTCGCCATTGACCAGCACGCTGCCCTGCGGATGGTTGGCGAGCGGATAGGGCAGGAGCTGCAACACCGACAGCGCGGTGACCGACTTGCCGGAACCCGACTCCCCGACCAAGGCAACCGTCTCGCCGGCATCGATGTGAAACGACACACCGCGCACCGCCGGCGTGTCGCCAAAGTTGACGTGCAGGTCGCGCACTTCGAGCAGGTGTTCCGCCAAAGGCCGTCCCCTCATTCCCCGCGCGCACGCCGAATGGCCATGCACTGCTCAAACCGCGCAAGCTTAACCCGTACCACCGACAGCGGGCCGGATGGCGGCACGGTTCTTCGATCAAGCGTTTCGACGCGAGGCCTGCCCCCGATGAAGGCGAGGACGCCTTCGGTGGGGGCTCTTGCCGTCGCCTAAAGCTGTCGCTTGAACATGGCGAACAGCCTCTCCCAGTGCCTTTCTGCCGCGTCCTTGACGTAAATGCCCTCCCGCTGCGGAAAGACGAAACCGTGCGCCGTGCCGGGATACCACTCGATGCGGTAGTCGACGCCGGTGGTAGCGAGGTGCGCGTCCAGGCGCTCGATCAGTTCCGGCGGTGCCCAGTTGTCGGTTTCTGCGCAGCCGAAGTAGATTTCGCCCTGGATCCGGTCTGCGGTGAGGTGTGGCGAATCCGGTGCGTCGGTGTGCAGGCGCACGCCGTGCAGCGAGGCGCTGGCGCGGATGCGGTGCGCGAACTCTGCGGCAGCGGCGAACACGAACGGGCCGCTCATGCAATAGCCGATGGCCCCTGCCGGGCCGCTGCCGGCGGCCTCCTCGCCGGCGAGGAAGTCGAACATCGCCCGAGTGTCCTCGCAGACCATGGCGTTGGTCAGATTCCCCATCAGCTCCTGCATCCGCTCGCGGGTCGCGCCCGGCATGGTGAGGTTGAACTCGCGCACGTCGCGGTAGTAAAGGTTCGGCAGCAGGACGTAGTAGCCGACGCTGGCGATGCGACGCGCCATGTCGTGGAGTTCCTCGCGCTTGCCGGGAGCGTCCATGTAGAACAGCACCACTGGGTGCGGCCCGCCCTCTTCGGGATGCACGACGAAGGAGTTCATCTCGCCGTCCGTGGTCTGGATGTCGATGTGCCGTTCGATCATGTCCGCTGCCCCTCAATGTCATTGTCGGCGGCAAGGCTACCCGCGCCGCCGGTTCGGCGGCAACTCCCCACCCGAACTGCGCCGCAGCACAGCCCTTGCCGCCGAGCACAGCCCGAGCCACCGAGCACAGCCCTTGCGAGCATGCCCTTGCAAACGCAGGTCGCCCACGGCTAATGTCGAAGTTCTTGATTCGCGGGCGCGGCAGCATGGCACAGCAGAACGGACCGGAGCCACAGAGGACGCTCCGCCGGGCATCGCTCAAGGTGACCCTGCCGCGCCTCGAGGTGCTTGAGGCGGCGGACCCGCACCATCTTTCTGCGGAGGACGTGTATCGCAAGCTCCTGGACGAGGATGACTCGGTGGGAATCACCACCATCTACCGGGTGCTCACCCAGTTCGAGAGCGCCGGCATCGTCGAGCGGCACAACTTCAACGAGGGCTATGCGGTCTATGAGCTGAAGAGCGATGACCACCATGACCACATGGTGGACGTGCAGACCGGTGCCGTGACGGAGTTCGTCGACGACGAAATCGAGGAGTTGCAGCGCGCCATCGTCAAGAAGCACGGCTACGAACTGGTGGATCACGAACTGGTGCTCTACGTCCGCAAGCTGGCCTGACGCCCTTGTGGCTGCGGAGCACGCTTGCCCAATGGCCTGTGCCCGCGGCTGAGGGCTCGATCCGAGGTTCGCGAAGCGCTGCTGCGGGTTAAGCCAATACCCCCAGCAACTTCGTCCGCTTCTTCTCCAGCGCAAGGTCGAGCGGCGTCTTGCCATCCGCATCGCGTGCCGTGCGGTCCGCACCCGCTGCGAGCAGCGCTTCGACGTAGTCCGCCCGCACGCCTTGCCAGGCGGCGTAGTGCAGCGCCGTGCGGCCGTCCGGGGCCTTCGCGTTCACGTCCACGCCTCGGCGCATTAGCCAGGCGGCCCCGGCCGGGCGGCGGAAGTGCATCAGGTCCATGAGCGGCGTGCGGCCGTGGAAGCGTTGTTCCCAGTCGGCGCCGTAGCGATCCAACAGGTCGCAGACGGCATCGTTGCCGTCGAAGGTGGCGGTGAAAACGGCGGGGTTGGGATCGGCACCGTGTTCGAGCAGGAACTCGGCGAGCGGCACGTTGCGCTGCCAACTCAATGTGCGCCACAGCGCCGTGGCGTGGAACACCTCGTCGCCCTCGGCCATCTCCTCCGCCGAGTTCACGTCTGCGCCATGCGAGAGCAGCAGTTCGGCACATGCGATGGCGGCCTTGGGACGCTCCTGCCAAAGGCCCGAGAGGGCCACATACTGCAGCGGCGTCCGGCCGCGTGCATCAACGGCGCTGGCACTCGCCTCTTCGTCAAGAAAACCTCGCAATCGGCCAAGGTCGAACAGGATGGCCGCAATGTGCATGTCGATGGCCGTGCCCGAGTCCGCGAGCACCGCCATCTGCTCGGTGTCCGCCGCCATCGCCGAATACGCCAGCGGCACGAAGCCGTGCGGCCCCGCCGCAAGATTGGGGTCGGCGCCTCGCGCCAGCAACAGCCGCATGGCCTCGATGTGCCCGGCGTGCTTCGGAATCGTGCTGTGGTGCTGGGCGATGCGGGTTAGCGGCGTGTGCCGGGCGCTGACGCCGGAGACCACGTTGGCGTCCGCGCCGGCGTCGAGCAAGGCCGCGAGCAGGTCTGCGCGACCGGCGAACGCGGCATCCACCACGGGCTTCCAGTGGCGCACGCTCTCGGGGTCCTCGGCAGCGCGTTCCCTGAGCTGATCGAGGTCCCCCCGAGCAATCGACTCGCAAAGCCGCTTGTAGCCCCTGTCTGCCGGCATGGCCGCATCCCCTTGCCCCGGTTGTTCGTGAGTGCGCGTAGCGAGGGCGACGAAACGCCGCTGTCGCTGGGCGCACGGGCGGAGGATGTTGCAGCGAAACGGCGCCTCAATCCATCCCGGACTGCAGGTAGTTCTGGATGCCCACCTTCTCGATCAGCTCGATCTGTGTCTCCAGCCAGTCGACGTGCTCTTCCTCAGACTCGAGGATCGCCTCGAACAGCTCGCGGCTCACGTAGTCGCCGATCGACTCGGCGAACGCGACCGACTCCCGCAGCGGCGCCATGGCGTCCATCTCCAGGGCGAGGTCGCAGCGCAGGATCTCCTCCACGTTTTCGCCGATGCGAAGACGCCCCAGGTCCTGCAGGTTCGGCAGGCCCTCGAGAAAGAGCGCGCGCTCGATCAGTCGGTCGGCGTGCTTCATCTCGTCGACCGATTCGCCGTACTCGTACTCGCCAAGCTCCTTGAGCCCCCAGTCCTTCAACATTCGTGAATGCAGGAAATACTGGTTGATGGCCGTCAGTTCGTTCTTCAGCACCCGGTTGAGGTGTTCGATGATGGCGGGGTCCTGTGGCTTCATCGCCCGTCTCCAGTTGATTCAGTGCTGGATTGTCCGCCATCGAACCCCGAGAGTCAACGTAAATTGTTGATATAACTATTGAATCCAAGAATGAGAACGATAATGAGAACGCTCCTGCCAGCGCCTTTTCGAGCAAGTGCGAAAGCGGCTGCGGGGTCGCGCGAAGCCGTAGGCCGGGGCTCGGGACGCCCCGCTGGCATCCGGGTCGCTTGCCGCTCGCCCCCGGCGCGAGAACTCTGCCGGCATTCGGCCGGCTCCCGTTGTCCGAGTCCGCGAGGCCGATGGCAAACCAAAACCCCACCAACTGCGACAGACTTCAGGCATTCGGCGCGCCAATGAACTGACCGCCCCGCAGCGCCGGCGAAGCGGGACGAGACCCGGAGGTTTTCGGCGAGCGCGAACCCTTGTTGGGGGAGCGCTGGCCCCAAACGGATGCTGAGGGACGTTCCGACGAGACGCTGGTCAAGCGTGCCTTGGCAGGATCGGACCGCCATGGACGGCGTTGGTGCGTCGCTACGACCGGAGGGTTTACAACTATGCGTTCAGGATGTCAGGCAACGCAGAAGACGCGCGCGACCTCGCCCAGGAGGTGTTCCTTGGCGTCTTCCGCAATCTCGGCGGCTTTCGCGGCGATGGCGTGTTTGCCGCGTGGCTGTTTCGCATCGCCGCCTTTCGCTGCACCGATTACCTGCGTCGCCGCCGCCCGATGGGCGAGTTCGACGAGACCAGCGCGCCCCCCACGGATGACCCCGGCCCGCAACAGATGGCGACCATGAGCCGCACCAACCGGCGGATTCTCGCCGCGCTCGAAGCGTTGCCGGCCGCGCAGCGCCATGTCGTCGAGCTGAAGTTCTTCCAGCAGTTCACGTTCGAGGACATTGGCATGCAGCTTGGCATCTCACCCAACACGGCCAAGACGCGCCTGTACGGCGCACTCAAGAAACTGAGGCACCACGAGGAGCTGCAAGGTGAATTGTGACGAGGCTGGCCCCCTGCTTGCCGAGCTTGCGGATGGCACGCTCGACGCGGCAACGGCAAGACGCGTGGAAGATCACATGGAGGGTTGCGACGACTGCTTCTCGGCAGCGCAAGCGCTCCGGGCGTGGCAACGACAGGCGCAAGCGTGGGAAGACCTGCCGCCGCCGATGATCCTCCTGCCGCATGTGCCGTCGCGGCGGCGCGGCTGGCATCTGCCGTCGTGGCCTGCGGGTCTGCGCTGGTGGCAACTGCTTCCCGCGGCAGCCAGTCTCGGCGCACTGGCGCTGGCCTTCGTGGCCTTTGTGCGCGCCGGATCGCCGGCTGCCGATGCCCCGCCGTTGATTGCGGCAACGCCAGTGCCGGCGAACGCCCAGGTGCTGAACGCCACCTTCGACGAGTGGCAGCAGGATTTCCAGCACCGGCTCGAAGTGGATCAGTCGCTCATCGTCCAGGCGGTCATGGTGGCGAACGAGGACCGGCGGCAACGCGAACTCGATGCTCTCGCGCGCCTGCTGAAGGCCGAGATGGACCGCCAGGCGCTCGAAACCGACCAGAGCCTGCGCTATGTGGTGGCGCATCAGCTGAAGGAGCAGGAGCGCGTGGACCAGCTTGCCATGCAGTTGCAGCAGATCGGCTGGGAACCCCCGCCCGGGCTCTCGCTTGGGCCCGAAGGCAACACACCCGAAGGAGCGTCGCCATGAGGTTGCTCGCTGTGGCCGGCACGATGTCGCTGACGCTGACGGCTGCCGCCGCGTCCAACCAGTCGCCGGCATTGGAGACGCTGCGACAGGAGATGTACGTGGCGCAGGAGGTGATTCCCACGGCGCTCGCAAACACGGCCCAGCGCGTTCGTGTCGTGGACGCAGAGGCAATCTACCTGGCCGGGCAGGGCGTGTTGCTCGACATGGACATGGCGCGCCGGCCGGCAAGCGGCATGGGCGACTTCGAGGTCACGGCCATCGACCAGATTCCCCACGTGGTGCAGGAAATCGTCGCCAACGTGCAACTCGCCATCGCCCCATACGAGCCAGAGGATCTCGCGGAACTGCGAGAACTGCGCGAGGAACAGCGGGAGGTCCGCAATCAGCAACGCGAGCTGCGGCGCCTGCGGGCCGATCACGCACGCGAGCCGGAGTACATCGGCATTCCGTTGCCAGGAGAGACGAAGACTGCCATGGCGCAAGGCATCCGCGAGCGGGAAGCGGAACTAGAAGCCTTGGATGGCGAATACCAGGCGCTCGAACGGGACATCGACAAGCAATACGACCGACTCCGCACCCTGCGACAAAGCGATGTCCCTGCCGAGGAGCCAACCACCCACGACCTCACCGCTGCCGTCGGCACCGTGGCCTGCGACTACGGCGGCACCCTCAAGTCGCTGCCGGACGACGAACACCTCACGTTCCGCCTGCGCCGAGGCCGCGACAGCGCCTTCTATGTCTTCCGCAAGGAAGACCTGGTGGCCTGCCGCCGCGAGTCCATCGCCGCCCCGGAACTCCTCAGCCGAGCCTCCATCTACCACCACTGACTTAGCCCGCCCGCGAGCCGGGCCCGTCGGTGGCGGGGCTGATCAGTTTCCGGCGCGCATGCGGCCCGGCTCCGGGCTAGCGCCACAAGAACCGTTGCCTTCGGACAACGCTTCTTGCCCCAGCCCAAGCCGGGCTAGTGGACGCATCCCCTGGCATCTGCGTGAAACACCGTACACACCCGACCATCCCGCACACCCAGGAAGCGGTCCCAGCGGTTCATGGTCATGTCCTGTTGGTGCGTGCGCAGGAAAAACGGCTCGCCGAGGCCGAGCGGCATCTCACCGTCGCTCTCGAGGGTTACGCCGTGGTGGTCGAGGGCGGCTACGTTGACGCCGGGAAGGTCGGCCAGGGACGGCAGTCCCCGCGGGGCGCCGATGGCATCGATGGGAACATCGCCGATGGCCGTCCTGGCGTCGGGCCGCTCCACCACCCGCCCCATGATCCGCACCGCCTGCCGGAACTGGGTCATGTACCCGTATGCCATCTCCATCACGACATAGGTGCCGCCCTCGATTTCGGTCACCTCCGGATAGGTGGCGGCCACGTCATACGTCCACGACTCGCCGGTGGAAACGACCTCCACGGCAATGCCCGCAGCCTCAATGGCCCGCTTGGCCGCAAGCACCTTGCTGATGGCGCGTCCTCCTTCCGCAAAGCGCTCGTCCCGTGTCGGTTCGGCCACGCTTGGCGTCTGGTGGCTCATCACGCCGCGGAACGCAAGGTGCGGCGCAGCGCGCACTCTGCGTGCCAGCGCCACCGCCTGTTCGATGCTGCGCACGCCGCCGCGCCCCATGGTCGTGTCGATCTCGATCACGACGCCTATCGTCGCGCCCTCTTCGCGCGCGCCGGCTTCCAGGCGCTGGATCTGGGCTTCGTGGTCAATCGCCACCATCACGTCGGCAGCGTGCGCCAGCGCCGCCAGCCGCCGAATCTTGCGCGGCGCAACCACCTGGTTCGCCACCAGCACGTTCCGCGCCCAACCGGCGTGAACGAAGGCCTCCGCTTCCGATACCTTGGCCGCGCACACTCCGCCCACCGTGCCCCCGGCCTCGATTTGCATCGCCAGGATGCGCGGGCACTTGTGGTTCTTGCCGTGCGGGCGCAGGCGAATGTTGCGGCCCCGATAGTGCTCGGCGATGGCGCCGATGTTGTGCTCAAGCGCCGCCATGTCGAGCAGCAGCGCCGGCGTATCGAGTTCATGCAGCCGCGTGCCGATCATTGCCACGCTCCCCGTGCGCTCACCGGCCAGACGGCTTCCAGCCGCCCGTCGCGCACGCCATAGGCAAAGTCGTGCAACGCAAACGCGGTGGCGACGTCCCCGGGAACGAGCTCCAGCCAGTCGCCGATGGAGAACGGCTGCGCGCCGGATCGAACCGCAACGATGCCGTGCTCGGCGCTGCCGGCATTGGCGATCAACTCTTCACGCCCCTCACGCCCCTCACGCCCCTCACGCCCCTCACGCCCCTCGCGCCCCTTGACCTTGGGCGATGCGGTGTCGCGGCCAATCGCCTTCTGGCCGCAGTCGTGAATGGCGCGATCCGGCTCGGGCGTGCTGGCGACGGTTGCCGACACCGTGACAGCCCCGGCCAGGGCGTCCTCCTCCCACAGCGCCAAGCCATCGTCCTTAAGGACTACACGCGCCAAACCCGCCAGCGCATCCGCTCGTCGGCGGGTGGATGCCGTCACCAACGGGCGAAGGATGCGGACATCCCTGCACCCCGCTGCCGCAAACACCTCCGCCTCGGCCACGCCTCGCACGGCGATCCCCTCCACGTGCCGCTCTCGAAGCTGCAAGTGAGCGATCGCCGGCGTGCAATGCACCCATGCCGCCGCCCGCACGGGCGATTGCAGCGCTCGAAGATTGGCCGCAAGGCGATCGATGTCCACCAGCAGCGCAGGCGTGTCGATCTCGTCGACCGGCGAGCCGATGGCCACGTGAATGGGCTCCTGCATCGGTGTTCGATCCCCTCCTTGGTACCCGCGCAGACTAACTTACGGCGGCTTTGTTTCAGTCTCCTTGACTAGCGTTGGCTTCTCTTGGGAAGCGCGTCCTGCCTCTCCCCAGGAAGAGCCGTTGGTCGGGCTCCCGACACCGAGACACCAGAGCGTTCCACGAAAGCTCCCCAAGGTCGCCCCGGCGCTTCGCATGCGCTGTGCGTCGGTTCGCCTTCGGCAGGCGTTTGCTCCATGCGCGCGGGCCGGAGAAGGCGTACTCTCTTGCGGCCCGAAAGGCAGCGCAAGCCAATCGCATGAACACGCAACCGCTCATCGAGCACCTGTCCGAACTGCGCCAACTGGCGCTCGCCAAGTACGAGGCGGACCCGCTGCCCACCGGCGAAGCGGCAAGGAAGGCGCTCGACGACCAGATCGAAGCGCAGGGCCTCAAGGCTGCAGTCGCGGACCTGGAAACCAAGGGCTATGCCGTGTTGCCGCCGGGGAAGGCCAAGCCGATCGCGTTCTTCGACGAACTGCGGGAAACCCTGCTGCGCCTCGCCCAAGACGACACCTCGCGCAATCTTGGCGCCGAGTCCGGCCTCGGCAACACGCTCTTCCACCTGCTGCCGCGGGCACGGATCATCGAGGAGGCCTTGCTGGCGCCGGCGCCGCTCGCGCTCGTCACCTATCTGCTCGGCTATCGCGCCAAGCTGTCGCAGTCCACCGGCCTCATCAAGGATGCAAGCGCGAAGCCGCTGGCGCTGCACGCGGATCACAGCGGCAAGGTTCCCGCGCCGTGGCCGTCCGTGGCGCAGTACTGCAACGTCACCTGGGTGACCACCGACTACACCCGCGAGAACGGCGCCGTCTGCGTCTGGCCGGGCAGTCATCGGTTCTGCCGTCCTGTGCCGACCGATCTCGCAATGGCGCACGACCGCGACGAAGTGGACGTGCTCGAAGTTCCGAAGGGCTCGGTGATCGTCTGGCACGGCAGCCTGTGGCACGGTGCGGTTCCGCGCATGGCCGACGGCCAGCGCGTGACGCTGGTGCTGCCGCACGTGCGCGACCATGTGCAGGCACAGGAACTGTACTGGGCCAGCACGACGCCGGAGATGGTGGGGCGCAACCCGACCCGGTTCTGCGCGCTGATGGGGCTCTACTCCGCCTACCCGTGGCTGCAGGACGGGCCGCCGCCGACGCTGGCCTTGAGCGCTCGTTCCGGGAGCCAGTTCGAGTGACAGAAGTGGCGGCAGCACCGCGCCTCGGCGTGCAGGTGTATTGGCAGCCGGGGTGAACCAGTTGCCTTCGCGTGAAGGAGTTTCTCTCCGTGCGGGGAGTGGGGTTTGAGTCTTGCGACGTTGCCAATGATGTCGACGCCGCCGCCGGGCTGCGGGCGTTGGGACTGCGGTCGGTGCCGGTGGTGGCGTTGGCGAATGCGGCTGCAGGGGGGAAGGAGTTCGCGTTTGGCGTGGACCTTCGCGCCGTCGCGGAGCTTGTTGGGGTGCCGTTTCAGGCGAGTCCTGCGCTGCCGGCAGAGGAACTGAAGCAACGGCTCAAGGGCGCACTGGACGTCGCGATGCGACTCGCGAGCGAGTTCCCGCCCGATCGGCTGCGCGACAAGCTGCCGCGGCGAAACCGCACCTGCCTTGGGCTTGCGAACCACCTCGTCGAGATCGCCGCCGTGTTCCTGCGCGTTTGCGCCGGCTCGCCGTTCGACGTGGAGGCATCGTCGGCCATTCCGCAAACGGAGCTCGGGGTCGCCGACCTCCGCGTGCGCGCGAAGGCCGTGACCCTGCAACTCGATGAGGCCGAGGTTGAGGGCTCTCGCACGGTGGAGACCTTCTTCGGCCCGCAGGCGCTCCACCTCGTGCTGGAACGATGCGCCTGGCACACCATGCAGCACGCGCGTCAGTTGGAGATGATGCTCACGCGCACAGGCGCCGCGCCAAAGCAGCCGATCACGCCACAGCTACTGGCCGATCTGCCGCTCCCACGCGCCGTCTGGGATTGACGACCAACGAGGTCCGCGGTCAGCGCCCCTTGAACACCGGGTCCCGCTTCTCCACGAACGCATGGAAGGCCTCGCGGGAGTCTTCGCTGCCGCCGGTGCGGGTGTGGCGCTCCGTCTCGAGCTCAATGTAGTCGCGAAGGGGCATGTTCTCGGCGTTGATGAAGTTCTTCTTCATCTCGCCGATGGCCAGCGGCGCCGAGCGGGACAGGCGCTCGGCAATGGCCTGGACCTCCTCGCGGAAGGTCTCGTCAGGAAAGGTGTTCAGCACGAGGCCAATGCGTTCGGCCTCGTCGGCACCGAACTTCTGCGAACTGAAGAACAGCTCGCGCGCCTTGGTGGCGCCGACGATGCGCGGCAACAGCCAAGGCCCCGCCATGTCGCCGGAAATCGCGACACCCAGAAATGCGGAGTTGAACACGGCGCGCGAGCTTGCATAGCGCAGGTCACACGCGCAGGCCCAGCCGAATCCCGTCCCGGCGCAGGCGCCGTTCACGGCGGCGATGGTCACCTTCGGCATCTCGTGCAACAGCGACGTGATGTGGAAATACTCCTTCCGATTCGGCTCCTGCGTCTCGCCGCTGGTGGACGCCTTGAGGTCCACACCCGGACAGAATCCGCGCCCGGCCCCGGTGAACAGCAGCACCCGAATGCGATCGTCCCCCGACGCCTCGCCCAGACACTCGTAGAGCTCCCGCATCATCGTATTGGTGATGCCGTTCAGGCTCTCGGGTCGGTTCAGCGTAACGGTGGCGAGGTTGTCCTCGATCTCGTAGGTGATGGTCTCGTAATCGGCCATGGCGCACAGCTCCCCTTGCTGGATTTTCGAACCGGTGCCAAGAGCCTATCAGCGATGCCGGTAGCGCGAGTAGCACGAGCCAGCGTTTTGACTTGCCAGTCGGCAGCTCGCTCCACACCAGCGGGAGGCGTCGACGCGAGGGGGGCCCTCCGTTGCGGAGGCGGCTTGGAACGAAGGGGCTTCATCCGCGACAATGCCGGCCATGCAGGCGACGGTTCATTGGAATGGCAAGGTTCGGTTCACCGGGGTGGCCGGCAGCGGCCACGCCGTGGCCATCGACGGGCCGCAGGAAATGGGCGGCGAGAATGCCGGCGTTCGACCGATGGAGCTGATGCTGCTTGGGCTGGGGGGATGCACCGCGTTCGATGTGGTGAACATCCTGCGCAAGGGGCGGCAGCGAGTGCTGGATTGTCGGGCGGAGATTTCGGCGGAGCGGGCAGACGAAGAGCCCAAGGTGTTCACGCGCATCCATGTGCATTTCGTGGTGGTGGGCGAGGGCGTGGACCCGCGCCGGGTGCAGAGGGCGATTGACCTGACGGCGCGGAAATACTGCTCCGCTTCCATCATGTTGGAGCGCGGCGGGGTGGCCATCAGCCACGACTTCGAGGTGCAGGAGCCCTCAGCCAGCCGGGCAGTGCGCGCCCCGAAGCCGAAAGATCTCTTGGTGAAAGTCATTTCTCGACACACAAACATTTCGTCCCACAGGCCCGAAGGTCAATGGCGCACAGGCAAGCGGTCCGCGACCTCTTCTGTTCCGATCCCGGCAATGGGAACAGGTGCCGAGACCCGCGGGAACAACGCCTCAGAGTGACCGCTTGCTCCGCAACAGCACGCCGGCGCGCCGGCGCGGTTCGCGTCGTCTCCGAACGCGCGAGACCACGCGGTACGCATGCGGCCGTCCCGACTCCGAACGCCATGACCGATCGAGACAGGGCGCCGGGCCAGTGTAGGACGTTGCCCCAGTTCCTTGTGGGACGAAATGTTTGTGTGTCGGGGATGCCTGATGCCAAATGTTTGTGTGTCGGGGATGCCTGATGCCAACCGGGCCCGCATCGTCACCCGACATGCGCATCGGTCCCTTTCCGGACTGGCTCAAGGCCCTCACCGTCAAGCTTCTCACCGCCGGCATCTTTCCCACCCTCCCCGACCAGGCGATCGTCAACGAGTACGAGCCGGGCCAGGGCATCGCCATGCACGTCGACCGCCACTGCTTCGGGCCCACCGTCGCCACCATCTCCCTCGGCGACGCCTGGCAGATGCACTTCCGTCCCGCGCGCAAGCCCTGCGATGCCAGCCCGAAGCACCACCTCCTACAGCCCGGCTCCGTCCTCGCCCTCACCGATGACGTCCGATATCGCTGGCTTCACGGCATCGCCCCGCGCCGGCGCGAAAGAACCCCCGACGGCGCCTTCCGCCCGCGCAGGCGCCGCGTTTCCGTGACCTTCCGTACCGTGCATCTCGACAACGCGCACCGGCCCCAACGGTCCCACACACCGCCATAGCCATACGCCGCCCCCCGCCCGGCCGCACGGGCGCACGATCCTCGCCGACTGACCGACTGAAGCCCTCCGCGGCCAGCTAAACCCGTACTCCGCATAGACGCATCGACCGTGCATGTGTGGACCTCTGGCGCTCGACTTTGCGGCGGGGGCATTCGTGCAGGCCAGCGGCGCAGGCCGGTCGAACTCGCCTGCTTCGATCCTTCTGTACTCTTGCCTGAACTCACCCAACGGGTTATACGCATCCCATGCAAACCGTAGCAGACGCCGACATTCACGCGCCAGGCCGACAAACTCTTCACCGACGACGAGAGGCGGGAACCCATCGACCTCCTCGCCACTAATCCCCTCGCTGGCGACGTCATTCCCGGCACCGGCGGCGGTCGCGTCATCTACTACTACCTTGACGAAGACAACCCCCTGTATGCGCTGCTCGCCTACGCGAAACCCGCTCGCGCGGACCTCACTGCCGAAGAGCGCCGGACCGTGGCCGGCCTCGCCGCCGGCATCAAGACAGCAAGGAGAAACCGACCATGAGCACGTTCAGCGACGACCTCGTCCAATCCCTTCGGGAAGCGCTCGCGCACGCCAAGGGCGACGGGCCGGCCATCGTCCACACGGCCGTCTCACCGCGCGAGGTCCGGGAGGCGATCAATCTCACCCAGGCGCAGATGGCGCCCCTCGTGGGCATGAGCCTGTCCGGCTACCGCAAGTGGGAGCAGGGCGCCAGGCGCGTCAGCGGACCGGCAGCAACGCTGCTCCAGGTCATCCGCATGAGCGTACCTGACACACAAACATTTCGTCCCACGGCCTGATGGTCGATGTCTCACATGCGGGGCTGGCAGGTCGCGGAGCGCTTGCCTGTGCGCCATTGACCGTCGGGCCTGTGGGACGAAATGTTGGTCGCCGTCGCGCAGGGCACGAAGGCACGCCTCCAAGCCAGGCCGGGCTTCATTCGCTCCGGATGCTCGGTCTTCGTAGATCTGCTTCGCTTTGACGCTCACTGCGGCAAGGGCGTCGCGCTGCAGGTCGAAGGACTGGAAGCCGTCCGCCTTCGAGGCGCGGGCATAGCCGATCAACATCCTCGTTCCTTAAGCGCTGGCTTGTGGTGCAGGTGCGCGGCCCCGCCTTTTTGGGAATCTACGTACCGCAACCCGTTCCGAAAACAACGGTTCACAAGCCTGCGGAATTCGACGATACGAAACCACGAGACGCTCTCCCTGCAAGGGAGGCGCTTTCGGTAGCATCGCCGGGTTTGCCAACGCATTCGGAGCTTGAGTCACATCGGCACTTGCATCACCAGACGCCTGAGCGCACTTGCCACGTTCGTCGCAACGGCGCTTGCCCCGCGTGCCGCAGCCGCGAGCGAAGCGCCGTGCCACGATCCCGACTACAAGCACGGCATCTCCTATGTCCTGCCGCTGAAGTACGGCCCGGACTTCGAGCACTTCGCCTACGCCAACCCGGACGCTCCGAAGGGTGGGGTGTTTCGGCTGCCGGACATGGGCACCTTCGACAGCTTCAACAACATCCTCGAGAAAGGGCGCGTCGCCGCCGGGTTCGCGTTCACCGGCACGGGCAATGTCGTCTTCGAGCGCCTGCTCGAATCTTCCGCCGACGAGCCGGCCAGTGCCTATGGGCGGCTGGCGGAAGGGGTGGACGTGCATCCAGACTTGCGCTGGGTGGCATTCCGGCTGCGCGAAGGGGCCTTCTGGCACGATGGCGTTCCCGTCACCGCCGAGGACGTGGCGTTCACCTTCGATGCCTACAAGGAGCACGGCTCTGTGGCGCTGAAGACGGCGCTCACCGACCTCGACCGGGTGGAGATAACCGGCGAGCGGAACCTTTGCTTCGTCACCCGCGAAGGCGCCGAGCCGAATCCCATCATGCCCTTCGCCTACGGCGCGATGGCCATTCAGGCGAAGCACTACTGGCGAGAGCGCGACATCTCCAAGACCACCACCGTGCCGCCGCTGGGCGCCGGGCCCTATCGACTGGAGGACGTGGACCTAGGCCGCGCCCTGACCTACGAGCGCGTGCCCGACTACTGGGGCAAGTACCTGCCCGTGAACCGCGGCCGCTACAACTTTGACCGCCTGAAGTGGGATTACTTCCGCGACGAGCACGTGATGCTGGAGGCGCAGAAGGCCGATGTCTTCGACCTGCGCGAGGAGACCGTGTCGAAGAACTGGACCACGCAGTATGACTTCCCGGCGGTGCGGGCGGGCATGTTCAAGGCAGATCTGCGCTACATCACCCGGGTGTGGGGGCTTTGGTGGCCGGTGTTCTGGAATCTCGAACGCGAACGCTTCCAGGACATCCGCGTGCGCGAGGCGCTTTACCTGCTTTACGACTTCCCCTACATCAACCGCGTGATCCTGTTCGGCTTCTATGACCAAGGCGTGAGCTTCTTCCACAACTCGCCGATGGCCCAGAACGGGCTGCCGAGCGAGGACGAGCTCGAACTTCTCGAACCGTTCCGCGACCAATTGCCGCTGCGGCTCTTCACCGAGCCATACGCGCAGCCACCATCCGGGAGCTACGGCTTTCGGCGCGACCGGGTGAAGCGGGCGCTGGAACTCTTCGCCGAAGCCGGCTGGGTGGTACGCGAGGGCAAGCTGGTGCATGGCGAAACCGGCGAGCGCTTCCGCATCGACTTCGTCTTCGTGGCGGCGACGTTGCTGCGGGCGATGATGCCGTACATCGATGTGCTGAACCGCATCGGCATCGAGACCACGGCACGTTCGCCGGAGAACTCGCACTGGCTCTACCGGATGCGCACCGGCACCTTCGACGGCGGCGCGTACCTTTACATCCCCAACAACACCCCCGGACTCGACCTGCGAAACCGCTTCGGCAGCGCCGCCGCAGCGCAGGAGTTCACCCAGAACTGGGCCCGCATCCGCGACCCGGCACTCGACTTCCTCATCGAGCGGGCCATCGGCGCCCGCACGTCCCGCGAGCTCTACGCCGCCACGCGAGCCATCGACCGGGTGCTCCTGTGGAAGTTCTACTTCATCCCCGGCATGGCCCAGCCCGGCTACCGGCTGGTGCATTGGGACAAATTCGGGGAGGTGCCGTGGAGCGAGACCGGGCCCCTCTCCAGAGTGCCGGCGATCGACGCATGGTGGTGGGACGAAGCCAAGGCCCGACGGGTGGAAGAGTGGCTAGCGCGGAGTGAATGAAGGGCTGGCATTTGCTCTGGAGCGCATCTGCCCTCCCTACGCGCCGCCGGCGCGTCCCTTGAGCGCCGTGCGATGCAATCCGCTAGCCCAAGTTTACCAACGAAAAGAATAAACTGTTGTATCTCAACAATTTAGGTTGACCGAATCGCGCGCATGGCACTACATTCGTGCCCGACGTGATGGTTTCCCCTCAGACGACCGCCTGGTGTGTCCCCCCGGCTGAGGAGGGGATCCCCAAGGCATCGAGGATGGCCTTCTGCTGCGGTTCCGGGCGCGTCGCCTTGCGCACATGCAGCGTGCGTCCGTCGGCGCGCTTGAACGTCGCGGTCACCCGCTGACGGCCGCCGAGAATCCGTTTGAGCGTCGTCCAGTTCGCCGTGCGCATCGGCCCGTCGCCGCGCTCGGCCAGACGGGTGCGAATCACCTGGACCCGTTGGTAGGCGATCACCGTGATGAACAGATGGCCCTCGGCACGGCGCGGCTTGCGGTGATGGATGGGGCGCAGGCCCAGTTCGGATTTCAGGGAACGGAACGCCGCCTCGACATCCGTGAGCAGGGTGAAGGTGCGCCACAGGCGCTCCTCGCTGAAGTCGGTCTCGTTGCTGCGCAGGCAATAGACGCCCGGATGGGTGAGCATCGTCCCGGCCACCGGCGTGCGGAGGAAGGTCACCGCCACGGCCCGTTTGCCGCTCTCGTCGGTTGCCACCGCGATGTCGTAGTGTTGGCCGACACCGCGGCTCTTCTCCACCAGCCGGCCGATGCGTTGCCAGATCTTTTCCGGCTTCTTCTGCGTGCGCGGCCGCGACAGCCCCTCGTTGATCGCATCGAGATCCCGCTCCAGGCGTTGCGCAAACCGCTCGGCCATGCCGCGCTCCTTCTCGGCACGCTGCTCGGAGCAGCAGTACAGGCGCACCTCGCCCGCCTCGGCGTCGTCCACCTTCTCCAGATGCACCACCCCGCCGCTGCGGGTGCGGTGGGCGAGTGCCGCCTCGGGCTCGAAGCGGCGCTTGCGCTCGCGCGAGACCACGATGTAGCGGTACCCGTTCGCCTTCAGCCAGTCGACCTGTCGCTCGGTGGCGATGCCCCGGTCGAGCACCACCCGCGACCCCGGCGGTGCCCCGAGCGCGTCCAGCATGCCGGAAAGCGTCCGGTCTTCCTTGACGTTGCCCGCGAACACCCGCGAACGCCGCACGAAACCACCCCCGTCCAGCACCAGCCCCAGGGTGAGCAGCTTGCAGTCGCTGCGCTTCTCCTTCGAATGCCCCCGCCGCGCCTCGGGCTGATCCGCCACATCGCCCTCGTAATAGGTGTTGGTCAGATCGTAGAGCGTCACCGTCGGCGCCAGGTCGAACAGGTCCATGGCGCTCTCGAACAGATGCGCCTCGATCGCTTCGCGGTGGGCAGCCAAGGCATCCGAGGCCCGGTACAACTGCATCGCCCCCATGGTCTCGAAGTCCACACCCAGCAACTCCCCCAAGGCACTGCGCTCGCGCAGCCAGGCGTGCGTGGCCCGCTCCGAGGCCGGGTACGCAAGCCGCGCCACGATCGAGGCCACCGCGGCCGTGCACGGCGACGCGTTGATGCCCAGGGTCGACAGCAACTCCATCAGGCCCAACCGCTCGACCGCCCACAGTCCCGCCTGCTCGACCGCCCACAGTCCCGCCTGCTCGACGCCCACGCTGCGCGGGCGCGTCAACTCGAGCGACGCCACGTCCACACGGACCGGATCACGCACCGCTTCGGCGTCCCCCGCCCGGCCGCGGGCCAGCAGTTGCGCCCCGATCCGTTGCGCTTCTTCCTCGACGGCAGCCGGCGCATCGTCGGTGAGCGGCGCCTGGCCGTTCAAGATCTCGTCGATGCGCCGGCACAGTTCCGGCCACTCCTCCACAGGCAGGTCGAAATCGCTGCCGAGGTTCAACAACGTGCGCTGGCGGACCTTGGCGCCGTCGCGCCGACTGTGCACGAGGCGGTGGGAGTGGTAGTCCTGGCCGCCGGTGCGGCGGGTGAGGGTACGGCGGATGAACATGGCGGGTGACGGTAGCGGCGCCCGCCACCCATGTCAACCGACACCACCCCATTATGGCACTACATCGGTCGATCCACCCCACCAGGAACCGGAAAACAACGAGTTGCCGACCCCAAAACCGTCAATCACCGCAAGATCGGGCGAAAATCACGGGGTTGTTGGTAAAGATGGGCTAGCCGGCAACAGCGACTGATCCGGTCGATACGGGCGAAACGTCGTCGGCATCACCGCAGCCCAAGAACACAGTCCCCCACTGTCCCGTTCCGCTTTCTGCGGCGCAGCCTCCTGGCCGGTGGCTGGGGGTCGTGGTTATCGCTCGCTCATTGGCCTATAGTTGGCTGCAGTCGAAGTCGGGAGGGACCGATGGGACACGATCTGGTAATTCGAGGCGGGACGCTGGTGGACGGCACGGGCACAGCGCCGGTGCCGGCGGATGTGGCGATCGACGGCGACACCATCGTCGAGATTGGCGAGGTGGCCGGCAAAGGCCGTGAGGAAATCCGCGCCGACGGCCTCAACGTGTCGCCGGGATTCATCGACCTGCACACGCATCTGGACGCGCAGATCGGCTGGGATCCGCAGGTCACCTCGGTGTCCTGGCACGGCGTCACCACGGCGTTGCTCGGCAACTGCGGCGTCACCTTCGCGCCTTGCAAGGCGTCGGACCGAGAATTCCTCGCCGGCATGATGGAGACGGTCGAGGACATCCCCAAGAACGCCATCCTGCACGGCCTGCCGTGGAACTGGGAGTCCTACGGCGGCTATCTCGACGCGCTGGAAGCGCTGAGGCCGTCCATCAACATTGCCGGCCTGGTCGGCCACTGCGCGGTGCGCTTCTACGTCATGGGCGAACGCGCCGTGGAAGAGCCGGCCACCGACGACGAGGTGCGGCAGATTGCCGAACTCGCTGGGCAGTCGGTGCGCGAAGGCGCGGTGGGCTTCTCCACCAATCGCCTGCCCGGGCACCGGCTGCCGGACGGTCGTTCCATCCCCGGCACGTTCGCGCATCGCGATGAGCTGCGGGCGGTGGCGAAGGAAGTGGGCGCGGCCGGCGGCATCATGCAAACCGTCTCGGACTTCCGCGACTTCGACGCCGAACTCGACCTGATTCGCGACGAAGCGCGAACCGCACGCGGGGCGCTGTTCAGCACCGCAGCGGAAATCGGCGTCGAGCGCATGGACGAGCGCGTCAAGGCGATGCGGGCCGAGGGACTCAACGTCACCTCCGTGACGGTGCCGCGCAGCGGGGGCGGCGTCGGCGGCCTCTCCACAAACAACTTCTTCCGTACCGATGGCTGGAACGAGCTGCGCAAGCTCGATCTCGATGGTCGCCTGAAGGCGATTCGCGATCCCGAAACCCGCCGCCGTCTGGTGGACGAGGTGAAGGCGCAGGGCGATCAGGCGGCAGAGGGCATGAAGCGCTGGTTCTACATGGGCGACCAGGCGCGTCCCTGCTACACCCACAGCCTGGACCAGAGCCTCTATCATCAGGCCAAGGCCTTGGGCGAGCATCCTGTGGAAACGTGGCTGCGAATCAGCAACCAGACCGATGGCAAGGCGCTGTTCCACCTGCGCGGCTTCAACGTGGATCTTTCCGCGCTCGAAGGTCTCATCCGCACGGAGTGGGCCATGCCGGGGCTCGGCGATGCCGGGGCCCACGTCAGTCAGATGATCGATTCGGGCTGGTCCACCTTCATCCTCTCGCACTGGCATCGCGACACTGGCGTCTATTCCATCGAGGAAGCGGTGCGCCGCATTAGCGCCGTACCGGCGGGCGTCCTGGGGCTGACCGACCGCGGCACCATCGAAGTCGGCAAGCGCGCCGACGTGAACGTGTTCGACATCTCCCGCCTGGAGGAGCGCATGCCCGAGATCGTGCATGACTTCCCCTTCGGCGCCCCGCGCTTCATCCAGCGCGCCGCCGGCTACAAGGCGACGGTCTGCAACGGCGCCGTGGTGCTGCGCGACGACGAGCTGACAGAGGAGAGAGCGGGGCAGGTGCTCCGCAGCAGCGCATAGCGGCGGCGCCAGAACTCGGGCGGGAGAGCATCTTCTCCAGAGAGGAGGCACCTTCTCTGGAGAGGGTGTCTCCTCTCTGGGACGGAGGGCATCTTGCCTCCCCGTTGCCCGGAGGGCACCAATTCACCGCCACGCCTCGACGGTGCCCTCGGAAACGCGCCTGGCGGCGTATAGAGGCAGGATGACCTCCCTTCAGATGGCCCGTTCCTGATCACTGGTAGCGGGTGGGGTCTGGCAGTCCTGCGTCCATGAAGCCGGCTCGGCGGATGCGGCAACTGTCGCAGCGGCCGCATCCGCTGCCGCTGGGGTCGGGCTGGTAGCAGGAGATGGTGTCGGCATAGTTGACGCCCAGGGTTGTGCCGCGGGTGATGATCTTTGCCTTGGTGAGGTGAATGAGCGGCGCCTCGATGCGGATTCGCTGGCCTTCCACGCCGTCCTTGGTGGCGACGTTGGCGAGCGCTTCGAATTGGGCGATGAACTCTGGGCGGCAGTCTGGGTAGCCGGAGTAGTCCACCGCGTTCACGCCGATGAAGATGCGATGGGCGCAAAGGGTCTCTGCCCAGGTGAGGGCGAGGGCAAGAAGCACGGTGTTGCGGGCCGGGACGTAGGTGACCGGAATGCCTTCCGTGGGCGCCTCCGGCACGGCGATGTCGGGGTCGGTGAGCGCAGAACCACCGAAGGCGGCGAGGTCGATGGGGACGACCCGATGCGCCACGCCAGGCCAGCCCGCCACCACCCGACGGGCGGCGGCAAGTTCCACGGCGTGGCGCTGGCCGTAGTCCACGGACAATGCGTGGCACTCGAAGCCTCGTTCCAGCGCGATGGCCAGCGTCGTCGCGGAGTCGAGCCCGCCGGATACCAGCACCACGGCGCGTGGCGATGCCCCGCCTTCGTCAGCGGCCGGGGACATCGCCCCAAAGCACCTTGTGCAGTTGCAGTTGGAAGCGCACGTCGAGGCCATCCTGCAGAATCCAGTCGGCCAGCGTCGAGGGTTCCAACTCGCCGGTCGAAGGCGAGAACAGCACCTCGCTCACGCGTTCCCCCAAGCGGTATTCCTCGCAGCGCATCCGCGCCCACTCGTAGTCGCGCCGGTCGCAGATGACGAACTTGACCTGATCGCCGACGCGCAAGCGCCCAATGTTGGCGTAGTCGTTGCGGGCGGATTCGCCAGAGCCGGGCGTCTTGAGGTCCATCACCCGCGACACCCGTTCGTCCACAGCCGAGATGTCGAGCGCGCCGCTCGTTTCGAGCGACACGACACGGCCGGCATCGCACAGGCGCGTCAGCAGTTCGAGGCAGGCGGCTTGGGCGAGGGGCTCGCCGCCGGTGACGGTGACGTAGCGGGCGCCGGTCGCGTCCACGCGACGCAGGATGTCGTCGATGGCCAGCACCTTGCCGCCAGAAAAGGCATAGGCGGTGTCGCAGTAGCCGCAGCGCAGAGGGCAGCCGGTCAGCCGCACGAACGCCGTGGGCCTTCCCACGAACGCAGACTCGCCTTGCAGCGAGTGAAAGATCTCGGTGATGCGCAGCGTCGCCACGCGCTACGCCTTCAGCGGATTTCGGCAGCGTATGACTGCGCGAGGCTGGCTGCGGAACTGTCGGGGAACTGCTCGATCAAGCGGTCGAGATACGCCAGCGCGGCCGGGGTGTCGCCGAGCCGGTGATACACCACGCCAAGCTTGTAGAGAGCGTCCTGCACCTTGGCGTGCTGCGGATGGAGGGTGACCACCTGCACGAAAGCCTGGCGCGAGAGCTCGAGTTCCTCCTGCGCCAACTGCAGCTCGCCCACCCAGTAGAGGGCGTTGGGGGTGTGACGTCCACCGGGGTAATCGACGACGAGAGCATTGAACCGCTCGATGGCGAGTCGGTAGCCGGCGAGCTGTTCGGTGGCGGGCTGGTTTTGCGACTTGGCGACGAGTTCGAAGGCGGCGCGGTAGGCGTCTTCTTCGGTGGTGGGCTCCGTCGGAGCCGCTTGCGACGGGGTCAGTCCGCGGTCTGGCTGCGCCGGGATTGGCGCCGGTGGTGCGCGCAGGTCTGTCAGACGGGCATCGATCTCGATGTAGCGCTCGCGTTGCTCCCTGGCGAGGCGGTCCACTCGCCATGTGAGCTCCTCCACCAACCCCGTGAGGCCGCGGACTTCCTCCTCCAGGGTCTGGATGCGGTAGTAGAGCGCAGCCGTGCCGGCGCGTTCTTCGGCGTCTTCCACACGGGGCCTCGGCGCTCGAGGATCGATGTCGCGGGTCGTGTTGGCGGCGGCTTGGCGAGGCTGCACGGCCTCGCTGCGTTCCTCCACCGGAGCGGCGGCATCGGCGGCGCCCGCCAGGCCCACGAGAAGGCAGGAAGCGAGCAGCGAAAGCGATTGGGCATTCATGCACGACTCACCCCGTGCGGCCGGCAGAGCGGCAACGGAAGGCACGGCACGCGACAGCGCCCTCAAGACCGCCATCGCCAACCGCGCTCACCGCCCAGGCCAGCGTCGCCTGGCGCGACGCTGCTGCCCGCCGGCTAGCGATAGATCAGTTCCGCTCGCCGATTGCGCGACCAAGCGGCCTCGTCGTGGCCGGGATCCGCCGGACGCTCTTCGCCGTAGCTCACCGAGTCCACCTGCGTCGCTCGCACGCCGGAGGAGGTCAGGAAGCCCTCCACGGCACCCGAGCGTCGTTCGCCCAGCGCAAGGTTGTATTCCCGGGTGCCCCGCTCATCGCAATGTCCTTCGATGACGACGGAACGGTACGGAAAGTCGCGCAGGAATTTTGCATGCATTTGCAGCACGGCCAGATCCCGCTGCGACAACGTCGCCTGGTCGAAATCGAAGTAGAACGTCCGCGACAGCGGATTGCCGCTGATATCGACAGGGTTGCCCTCGGCATCCATGCGCTTGGGCGGTTCCTCCACGGGCGGCGGCGGCGTGGTCTCGACCACCGGCGCCGGATCGTCCGGTGGCTCTACCGGATCCGGATCGGACTTGCATCCCACCAAGACGAGCGTCGCCACGACACCCGCCACGCCGAGCAGGCGGCCAATCTTGTGCGTCATTGTTCCCTCCGAAACTGCTCTTTCAAACTCGTTCCACTCGTTGTCCAGAAAACTCGTTTCACTCGTTGTTCAAAGAACTCGTCACTCGCTGCACTTGTTCCAACTCTTCACAACGCCAAATCGAACGCTATTCGATGCCCGAGACGATTCTCGTCGTGTCCAGAAACGGCGACCAGGTGGGCTCGCGAACGTCTCCCGAAGCAGAGCGTAATTGGTACGTCGCGCCGCCGTCAATTGATACCACTGCAAGAATGCCCCGTCCGGCATCCTGGGTGGCATAGATCAGCATCGCCCCGTTGGGCGCGACCGATGGCGATTCATCCAGTGAAGTGGTGGTCAGCACCCGCGGCAGGTCGTCCCGTTCCAGGTCCTTCCAGGCGATGTGATAGGTGCCGTCGCGTCGATGCACATAGACGAGATGGCGCTGATCCGGCAGCAGCCGGGCACGGGCGTTGTAGTCGCCGTGGAAAGTGAGGCGCTCGACGAACAGGGTGGCGAGATCCACCTGATAGATCTGCGGCCGCCGGCCTCGGTCCGAGGTGAAGATCAGCGCGTCCCCGGCGGCGTTCCAGGTGGGCTCCGTGTCGATGGCGCCGGGATGCCGCGTGACGCGGCGCAACGCCCCGCTGGCAATGTCCTGGGTGTAGATCTCCGAATTGCCGTCGCGCGACAGCGACATCGCCAGCGTGCCGCCATCGGGCGAGAAGGCCGGCGCGCCGTTGATGCCCTCGAAATTGGCGACGATGCGGCGTTCGCCGCCATCGACGTTATGGACGACAATGCTGGACTTGCCGGTCTCGAAGGAGACGTAGGCGACGCGCCTGCCGTCGGGAGACCAGCCAGGCGACATCACGGGCTCCGTGGACTCGAATATCGTCCGCGCCCGTTCGCCGTCGGAATCCGCCAGCCGAAGCTGGTAGCGAGCATAGTTCGTGGCCGGGTTCTGCACCAGGACGTACAGAATCCGGGTTGAGAAAGCGCCCCGCACGCCGGTGATGGCGGCGTAGGCTTCGTCCGAAATGCGATGCGCCACGTCGCGCATGTGTACCGGCGCGGCGACGAGGCGACGCGCCAGAAGCTCGCGCCCGGCGTTGACGTCGTAAAGACGCCAGGCAACGCCCAGATCGCCGTCCGCCTCCGAATAGGCGCGGCCGATGAGCAGATAGTCCATGCCGACGATGCGCCAGTCGCGGAAAAAGACATCCTCCGGCGTCGTCGGATATGAAAGCATGTTCTCCCGCGACAGGGTGGCGAACTGGCCGCTGCGCAAGAGGTCGAAGGCGATGACATCGGCCATGCCGGCGGCGACCGGGGCGGCTGTTGCGTCGAACGGCACCACGGCGATGCGCGCAGGGTTGTCGCGCCCCTCGGAAATGACGATCTCGAGATCTTCCGCCGCATGGGCGCCGGTTGCCGCGACGAGCGCGAGGGCCGCCAGTGCCGCAAGGCATGTCCGGCCGAGAGCGTGTTGCGAGGCTGAGGCTGGCGGCAAACGCCTTCTTCCGGCAAGCGGGGCAGCAATCACCTGAGCAGATCCTCCGGCTTGAACAGCAGCGTGAATTTGCGGAACCGAGCCTCGAACAGGGTGCGGTCGCCCGGCACTTCAAAGCGTCCCACCTTGCGCACCGCCGCCTCGGCCGAGCGGTCGAACGGTGCGTGTCCACTCGATTCGGTGAGGGTGACCGCCAAAAGGTCACCGGACGGCACCAGCTCCACCAGGAGGCGGGCCTGCATGTCGTTGCGGGCGCTTGGCGGTCGCGACCATTGCTCCACCACGGCGCGGTGGATGGCGTGGATGTAGTCCATGGCCGCATCCTCGATGGCTGGATCCGCGAGGCCGGCGGCTTCGGCGGCGAGAGCGGAGTTCATGGCGAGCTCGGCGAGTTCGCGCAGGCGTCGCTCCCGCTCCGCCCGTTCGCGTTCCGCCTGCCCTCGGGCGCGTTCGGCTGCCGGGTCGGGCCTGGGAGGCTGCAGGGCGGGCTTGGGCTTCGCACGAGGCGCCGGTTGCACCCGCTGCGGCGGTGGCGTGGCGGCCTGCACCGGCTTCGGGCGAGCTTGCGGCTTGGCTGGCTCGGGCAGGTTCAGGAGTTTCGCCTGAATCATGCGCGGCTTGATGGTCTCGCGCAGCGCCTGTTCCGGCGCCATGCCGCCGGCGAGCGCAAGCAGGGCGGCGGCATGGACGGCGATAGCCAGCAGCAAGGGCATCGCATAGTCGCGCGCCGCGTCCACGGCAACGGCGCTCATGCGGCTTCCTCCTGCGGACCAGCCTGGACTCGGCGCAAGTCTGCGGGATCGGTGACGAGGCCTACACTGGCGGCGCCAGCCTCTTGCAGCACCGTCATCACGTCGATCACCTCGCCATAGGGCAGCCCCGCATCGGCGCGCACATAGACGGGCACGTCCGGCCGGGCGCGGATGATCTGGCCGGCCTGTTCCGCCAAGGAGAAGATGGTGACACGGCGGCCCTTGTCGGTCTCCCGCCTCATGCCGATGTTGAGGAAGATCTGCCCGTCGCCGTTCATGCTGATGACGAGCGGATCGTCGTCTTCGGCGGACATGGGCTCAGCGTCCGCCTGTGGCAAGTCCACATCCACGCCTTGCATCAGGATCGGCGCGGTGGCCATGAAGATCACCAGCAACACGAGCATCACGTCGATGTAGGGCACGACGTTGATCTCGGACATGGGACGGTGCCGCGTAGCCATTCGGTTACTCCAGAGGGAGGACCTCTTGCCCTTCCTCATCGCGTGCGAAGGACGCGCAGGCGCAATGACGAGGCATTTCCTTCATGTGACCGCCTGCCGGCACATCGATCCGCTAGCCCGGATCATTCATGAATGCGCGTAGCGAGGGCGATGGGACGCCGCTGTGGCTGGACCCGCACGCGTGCCAGGAGGCACGGAGTGGGGAGGACGCAACGTGCCCGAAGGGCGCGCAGGCATGGCTGCGCACTGTGTCGATGGGGCCGGAGCGAACGTGTCCGAAGTGCATGCGGACGCGTCCGTAGGACGCGCGGGTACTTGCCCAGCCACAGCGAGTGCATCGTCGTCGGCAGTAGGGCATTCATGAACAATCCGGGCTAGCAGCCTGTCGGACTTTGGCGCGGCGAGCGTCCGCGGAAGGGGCTTGGCGCCCGCTTGAACGATGCCCCCTGTGGCTGTTCGGATGGGTCGTTGCCGCTGAAGCGGGGGTCGCATCCCGCCATCGGCCGCCGATGGGGGTCCAGAGGGCCTTTCCGACCCCTGCAGCGGCCTTCAACACGCCGAGTTCGCCCCCCCATGACCCCGTCAGGCCAACATCAGCCTGTGCAGGCGTCGGCAGCTGCAGGCCAGCGTCACCAGCTTCCACTCGCCCTCCACCTTCTCGACGCCTCGCAGCGGGAACTGCCGAAAGCCCATCGCCTGCTTCACGATCCCGAACGCCGGCTCCACCGCATGCCTGCGCAAGCGGCAGTGCGCCCGGTTCTCCGGCAGCTCCATCCTCTCCCGCATCGCCTTGATCCACTCCGCCCGCGGCTCCTTCGCCGGCTTCGGCGGCGGCTCCGGCCGAAAGTCGTGCCGGCGCCGTCCGCCTTCCGCCCCGGTCGCCACCAGCACCTCCACGCCGCGCCCTTCCAGCTCCGAAACCTCGCTGCCCGTCGCGCAGCCGCCGTCCGCCAGCACCCGATCCGGCGAACCGAGTGCGCCGGGCATCGAATCCACGTCCGCCACCAGCTCGTTGCGGTCGCTCGCGCTCACGCTCACCCGCGAACCCAGCACCAGCCGACTGCCGTCCGCGTCCACCGCCGCCTGGGCGTTGCACGCCTGGCGGCACTCATGGTGCCTGCTCCTGCGCATCGGCGAACTGTCGGCGTCCGTCAGGTTGATCCGCTCCTCGTCCCGCGGCTCCTCTGCAGGCGCCTTGATCGGCCTCCCCTTGCGCGAACCCTCGCGCTGCTCCCGAGCCTCCACCTTGCGCTCGCACTCCGCGCGTTCCGAGTCCGCGCGCGCCTTCGCCCGACGCTCCAGCTCCGCGCAGGCCTTGTCCAGCTTCGCCTTCGGCGTCTCCCGCCGCGACAGCTCCTCCGGCAGACCCTGCGGGTCCGGCGCGTCGGCCGCGTCGGCCTGTTCCGCCCGATCCAGCAAGCCCTTGATCTCAACGCCCAACCGCTCGCGCAACTCCAACGCGCGGTCGTGGCGGACGCCGTTGCACCTGTTCGCGTTCGCGTCCACCTTCGTGCCGTCCACGCTCGCCGTCCCGACACGCAGCGGCTTCGGTTCCTTCGCCAGCGGCAGCACCTCCGGGAACGCCGCCGAGACCGCATCGAAGCTGTTGCGCCGAAACGTGCAGATCGTGTCGTGGTCCGGGTGACAGTTCGCCGCCACGTGCCGAACCCCGATGTCCCGATGCGTCGCGCGCTCGATCCGGCGCGAGCCGAAGATCCCGTTCGCGCAGCAGTGCACCAGCAGCGCCAGCATCGTCCGCGGGTGGCACTGCGCCGACCCCGTGCCGCGCTCGTTCACCTGGAACGAATCCATCGGAACCCGCTCCACCGCCTCCAGCACAAAATGCGCCAGGTCGTCGGCCGGCAGCCAGTCCCGCATGTCCGGCGGCAGCAGAAAAGGCTGCGATCGGTCCCGCTGCAGGAACTTCGGCATCTGCCCCAACCCCCATCGACTCGGAAGACGCCATTGTAAAATCTGCGCCCCAAGTCCGACAGGCTGCTGGCGCCACAAGAACCGTTGCCTTTCGGCAACGCTTCTTGCCCCAGCCCAAGCCGTCCCATCACCCTGTCGGCATTCGGCCAGCTTGCGCCGTCCGAAGTCCGACAGGGTGCTAGTTCGTGGTGCAGTGTGTCGCAAGGGGACGCGCCCTTCGGGCGCGTCGGCAAAACGCCCTCCCTTCAGAGAGTCCCGTGGAGGCGCCGCCATCATGTCGAGTGCGCCGCCCGATACAGGATCGACGCCAGTTCGTCCGCAAACGCCTCGTAGCGCTTGGTGAGCGTCTCCACCCGCGCCGCGAAGCGGTTGTAGCCGATCACCGCCGGGATGGCGGCGAAGAGGCCCATCGCGGTTGCTACCAGTGCCTCCGAAATGCCGGGCGCCACCGAGGCGAGCGTCGCCTGGGTCATGTTGGCAAGGCTGCGGAACGAGTTCATGATCCCCCACACCGTGCCGAAGAGGCCCACGTAGGGACTGGTGGAGCCCACGGTGGCAAGGAACGGCAGGTGCCGTTCGAGACGCGATTCCTCCCGCGCCACGGCGATGCGCATGGAGCGCTGCACGCCCTGCATGGTTGCGTCCGGGTCGGCGCTCGCCTGCTCGGAGAGGCGCTGGAACTCGCGAAAGCCGGCCACGAACACCGATTCGATGCCGGTGAGCGGGGTTTCCTCTTCGCCGAGCTGCGTGAAGAGACTCCGGAGGTCGATGCCGCTCCAGAAATGATCCTCGAAGTCGTCCATTTCCCGCTCGACGCGGTTCAGGGCAAACCAGCGCTGGAAGATCATCGCCCAGGAGACCACCGACGCCAGCGCCAGGATCGCCATGACGAACTGCACGAGCAGGCTCGCACCGAGCACCAGTTCCAGGATGGACATCGGTTCGGTCATTCGAGCTCCAGCTTGCCCTGCGGAACATCCCGGCCGGGCACGATCCCAAGCAGGCGATAGGTGGCTTCCGTGGCCACCCGGCCACGCGGCGTACGCATGATAAAGCCTTCCTGCAACAGGTATGGCTCTACGACATCTTCCAGCGTGTCGCGTTCCTCGCCGATGGACGCGGCGAGGGTCTCCACACCCACCGGCCCGCCGTCGAACTTGCGGGCGATGGTGGCGAGAAAGTTGCGGTCGATGGCGTCGAGCCCCTGGTCGTCCACTTGCAGCATGGTGAGGGCGGCATCGGCAACGCTTGCGGTGACCTTGCCGTCGCTGCGCACCTCGGCATAGTCGCGCACCCGCCGCAGCAGGCGGTTGGCGATGCGCGGGGTGCCGCGGGAGCGTCGCGCCACCTCGCGTGCGCCTTCCGCGTCGATGGGGGAGCGGAGTTTTGTGGCCGATGCGGCGACGATGCGAGCGAGCTCCTCCACGGTGTAGAAGGTGAGCCGCTCGACGATGCCGAAGCGGGCATAGAGCGGCGGCGTCAGGAGCCCGGCGCGGGTGGTTGCGCCCACAAGGGTGAAGTCCGCAAGCGGCAGTTTCACCGAGCGTGCCGCTGGGCCTTCGCCGATGAGGATGTCGATGGTGCGGTCTTCCATGGCGGGATAGAGGATTTCCTCCACCACCGGGGAGAGCCGGTGAATCTCGTCCACGAACAGCACGTCGCCGTTCTGCAAGTGGGTGAGGATGGCGGCCAGGTCACCGGCTCGCTCCAGCACGGGGCCGGATGTGGCGCGAAGGTTCACCTCCATCTCGTTGGCGACGATGTGGGCGAGTGTGGTCTTGCCGAGTCCAGGGGGGCCGAAGATCAGCGTGTGGTCAAGAGAGTCGCCACGGCGGCGTGCCGCTTCGATGAAGATCTCCATCTGGCCCTTGACCGCTTCCTGCCCCACATAGTCGGCGAGGCGGGTCGGGCGCAGGGCGCGATCGACCTCGCCGTCCTCGCTGCTTGCCGCGCCGGAGGTGATGCGATCCGGTTCCACGCTCATGCCGCAGAACCCATGCGCTGCAAGGCATCGCGCACGAGCACCTCGACGCTGGCGCCCTCGTGCGCCACCTCGTCGATCGCTTGCGCGGCCTCGCTGCGGCGATAGCCGAGTGCCGTGAGTGCGAGCACGGCTTCGCTGACGGGGGAACCGGGTGTGGCGGCGGCCTCCGGGACGGGCTCGAAGTCGTCGAGACGATCGCGCAGTTCGAGAATCAGCCGCTTGGCGGTGCGCGCACCGACGCCAGGCGCGCGGCTGATGGCGGCGCTGTCCCCATTGGCCACGGCCTGGGCAAGCTCCGCTGGTGAAAGCACCCCAAGGATGGCGATGCCGAGCTTGGGCCCCACGCCGTTCATGCGGATCAGCGTGCGAAAGAGGTCGCGTTCGGCGGCAGTGGCGAAGCCATACAGCGTCTGTGCATCCTCGCGCACGAGATGGTGGATGAAGAGCTCCGCCTCGAGGGCATGTGCAGCGAGGGCGGCCGCGGTAGCCGCGGTGAGCTCGACCTCATAGCCGACGCCGTGAACATCGATCAACGCCAAGGTGCCCGTGAGTTCGAGCACTTGCCCCCGCAGGCGACCGATCACCGTGGCGTCCTCGTCGCGGGCGGCTGCATGGAGCACATTGTCTGGCGAGTGTGCAAGCGGGACCGCATCCCGAGGCTCAAAGCCGTGAGTCTGTCGGAACAGCTGGTTGCGCGGCAAGAGGCAAGGCGGCAATGGTTGTCAACTGACGACGCACCGTCACGTGGACTCCGTGACCCCAGCGCTGCTGTTGGCGTGGCAGATGGCCACGGCCAGGGCGTCGGCGGCGTCTTCGGTGGGGGGGCTGTCCAGGGCCAAGAGAACTTGCACCATGTGTTGCACTTGCCGCTTGTCGGCGGCGCCAGTGCCGACCACGGCCTGCTTGACCCTGCGCGCGGCATATTCGGCAACCTCGACGCCGGCGGCCACGGCGGAGGCGATGGCCACGCCTCGTGCCTGGCCGAGCTTGAGGGCGGATTGCGGGTTGCCGGCGACGAACACCTCCTCTATCGCAAACTTGTCCGGTTGGTACTCGGCGAGGACTGCTGTCATGCCGCGATAGATGTTGGCGAGCCGTTCCGGGAACGGGCCTTGCGTAGTGCGAATGCGACCGCTTGCGACGTATCGCAGGTGGCGACCTGTCGCGTCAATGACGCCATAGCCGGTGGCGCGGGAACCCGGATCGACGCCCAGGACTCGCCACCGCCCGCCGCCGTTCACGCGTCCTGCAGCACGCTGTCCGGGAAGTCGCCGTTGGAATGCACGCTCTGCACGTCGTCGAGATCGTCGAGGGCCTCGATGAGGCGCAAGGCGCTGGCTGCGGTGTCCTCGTCGCAGGGACTGGTGACGCTCGGGGTCATCACGGTGCCAGCGTGTTCGGGCTCCATGCCGGCTTCTCGCAGGGCGTCGAGCACGGGGCCAAAGTGGACCGGTTCGGTGATGACCAAAAGGCGACCTTCTTCGTCGCTTTCGATGTCCTCTGCACCCGACTCCAGCGCTACCTCCATCACCAGGTCCTCGTCGGCGCCCGGAGCGAGGCCGATGATGCCGCGGCGGCTGAACAGATATGCCACCGAGCCATCGGTGCCGAGATTGCCGCCGTACTTGCTGAACGTGTGGCGCACTTCCGCCGCCGTACGCTTGCGGTTGTCGGTCATGGCCTCGACGAGGACGGCTACGCCGCCAGGGCCATAGCCCTCGTACACGAGCTCTTCGACATCGCCGCCATCCTGGCCGCCGGCGCCGCGGGCGATGGCGCGATCGATGGTGTCGCGAGGCATGTTCACCGACAGCGCGCCGTCCACTGCGGCACGCAGGCGCGGATTGTCCGCCGGATCGCCACCGCCGAGGCGCGCGGCGACGGTCACCTCGCGGATCACCTTGGTCCAGACTTTCGCGCGCTTGGCGTCCTGACGTGCCTTGCGGTGCTTGATGTTGGCCCACTTGGAATGTCCGGCCACCGCTCCTGCTCCTTTCTCTGCTGGTCCGCTGCCGAAGCGAAAGTCAGATTACCGAACGCGGATGTGCAAGTCGCGTAGCTGATGCTCGTCAACCGGGCTCGGCGCCGCGGTCATCAGGCACGCCGCCGATTGCGTCTTCGGGAAGGCGATCACGTCGCGGATCGCATCGGTACCGAGCAGGGACATCACCAGCCGGTCGAAGCCGAAGGCGATGCCGCCGTGCGGTGGACAGCCGTGCCGGAGCGCGTCGAGCAGGAAGCCAAACTTCACCTCCGCCTCCTGCCCCATGTTCAGCACGTCGAACACTGCCTCCTGCATGGCGCTGTCGTGGATACGCAGGGAACCGCCGCCGATCTCCACGCCGTTGAGCACGAAGTCGTATGCGTGCGCCAAGGCTGCGCCGGGATTGGCGCGCAGTTCCTCCGGCGTGCCGGCGGGCTGGGTGAAGGGGTGGTGCGCGGGAGTGAGGCCGCCGTCGCGATGCGCCTGTTCGAACATGGGGAAGTCCACCACCCAAAGCGGTGCCCAACGGTCCTCAACGAGTTCCAGAACGCGACCGAGTTCGTCGCGAAATGCGCCCATCGCGTCTTGGACGACCTTGACTTGGTCCGCGCCGAAGAAGACGATGTCGCCGTCCACTGCGCCGACGCGATCGAGGATCGCCTCCGCCACCTCGGCACTCAGGAACTTGAGAATGGGCGATTGCAGGCCGTCGAGCCCTCGCGAGCGGTCGTTGACCTTGATGTAGGCAAGTCCGCCGGCACCGTAGCGGGCCACAAAGCCGGCGTAATCGTCGAGTTCACGCCGCGACAGTCGCGCCGCCGCGCCGGGGCCGCGCAGCGCCACCACACGCCCGCCTGGGTCCTGGGCCGGATTTGCGAACACCTTGAAGGCGACATCCTGCACGAGATCGTCAATGTCCACGAGTTCGAGTGGATTGCGCAAGTCTGGGGCATCGCTGCCAAAGCGACGCATCGCGTCGTGATAGCTAAGCACCGGGAACTCCGGCAGGTGCATGTCCAGGAGGTTGCGGAACAGCGCTCTCACCATGCGTTCGCCGATGTCCATCACCTCGCCCTCGCTGACGAAGGATGCCTCGACGTCGATCTGGGTGAACTCGGGCTGGCGGTCGGCGCGAAGATCCTCGTCGCGGTAGCAGCGGGCGATCTGATAGTAGCGGTCGACGCCAGCCATCATCAGGAGCTGCTTGAATATCTGTGGCGACTGTGGCAGCGCGAAGAACTGGCCGGGGTGGGTGCGGCTCGGCACCAGATAGTCGCGCGCCCCTTCCGGCGTCGTCTTGGTCAGCGTCGGCGTCTCGATTTCCCAGAAGCCCTCGCCCTCGAGGAAGCGTCGCACCTCGCTGGCGGTGCGCGAGCGAAACGCCAGCCGCGCCAGCATCTCCGGGCGCCGGAGGTCGAGATAGCGGTAGCGCATGCGCACGTCTTCGCCGGCGTCGGAGTATTCGTCGAGTTGGAACGGCGGCGTCGCGGATGCATTGAGGATCGTGAGGTCGCTGCCGAGAATCTCGATCTCGCCGGTGGCCATGTCGGGATTTGCCGCCCCTTCCGGACGGGCGCGGACGCGGCCCGAGGCGTGCAAGACGAACTCGTTGCGCACCCGATCGGCGGTGGCGAAGCTCTGCTCGGTGTCGGGGTCGTACACAAGCTGCACGAGACCGGTGCGGTCGCGCACGTCGAGGAAGATGACGCCGCCGTGGTCGCGGCGGCGATGCACCCAGCCGGTGATTTCGACTTCCTCGCCGATGTTGGCGGCGGTGATCGAGCCGCAGTAGTGCGAGCGACAGGGCGAGCGCGAGGGAGATCGCATGGGTTTCCTTGCGGTCGGTGCTGGGCGTCGGGCGTCCTGTTGGGGATTTAGTCTGTCGAGGCCTTGGTTGCGGGTGCGGCGCTCGTGTCCGAGCCGCCAGACGACTTGCTGCCAGCCTCGCCGCCAGGCTTCCTGCCGCCGTCGCCCGTGGACTCGGCGTCTGCGGCCGGCTTGGCGCTGCCGTTTCCCTCGCCGTTCGAACCGTTGTCCGCGTCGGCGGCAAGGTTGCGCTTCTTGTCGCCCGACTTGAAGTCGGTCTCGTACCAACCACTGCCCTTGAGGCGGAAGACGGGCGCGCTCAACAGCTTCCTCAGTTGCGGCTCACCGCACTCCGGGCAGTCCCTGAGCGGTGACTCGGACGCCTTCTGCATAGTCTCGAACGCGTGGTCGCACGCACGGCAGGCGTACTCGTAGATGGGCACTTGCGAGAACTCCTTACAAACAGGGCACAGGCATTTTGCCTGGCAAATTGGTGGATCACCGCTCCGTGAAACGCAGATGGCGAGCACGAGCTCGCGTTTTTTCAAGGGGCGATCTTGGCTTTGGCAAACCAATCAAGTATAAAGCGTTTTCCGACCGGGTCGGCTTCATCGGACGGGTGCGATTCCCGGCATGTCGGGGCCGCATTCCCGACAGACGCCGGATGCCCGGAGCAGGCCCAGCACACAAGGAAGCGCTCATGGCTCGAACACCCGCCGCGAAATCCGAAACCAAGCCTAGGCGTCCGAAGCGTCCTCCCGCCATCAAGGAGAGGATGACCAAGGCGGCGATGGTGCAGGAGCTGGCAGAGCGGACGGAATTGTCCAAGGGACAGGTCGAATCCGTTCTCTCCGAACTCGAAAGCATCATCGAACGGCATGTGCGCTCCCGCGCCGCAGGGGAGTTTGTGCTGCCGGGGTTGTTCAAGATTAGCCGTGCCAAGCGCAAGGCGCAGAAGAAGAAGACCGGTCGCAACCCTGCCACGGGCGAAGAGATCGTCATTCCGGCGAAGCCGGCGCAGACGGTCATCCGGATGCGTCCGCTCAAGCGCCTGCGCGACATGGCATAACGACGCTTCCCGTCGTGATGACGGGGAAGGCGCGAAATCACCAGTGCCGCCAGCGCTCCGTGTGCCGGCGTGCGTCCTGGGTTTCTCTGGCCAAAGCGAGGGAAGCCCGCGCATACCCTCATCATGCTGAAGGCTCCTGCCCATGAGAAGCAGCCAACTGCTCATTCCCACCCTGCGCGAAGCTCCGACGGACGCGGAAGTGGCGAGTCACATCCTGCTCGTGCGCGGCGGCTTCATCCGCCGCCTCACCACCGGCGCCTACACATGGCTGCCGCTCGGCTTGCGCGTGCTGAAGCGCATCGAGGCCATCGTGCGAGAGGAACTGGTCATCGCCGGCGCCCAGGAAGTGCTGATGCCGGTGGTGCAGCCGGCCGAGCTTTGGCGCGAGAGCGGGCGCTGGGACACGATGGGGCCAGAGATGCTGCGCTTCACCGACCGGCATGAGCGCGAGTACTGCCTGAGCCCCACCCAAGAGGAAGTGGTAACCGACCTTTTTCGTCGCGTTGTGACGAGCTACCGGCAGCTACCCTGCAACTTTTATCACATCCAGACCAAGTTCCGCGACGAAATACGTCCTCGTTTTGGCCTCATGCGGGCGCGGGAGTTCCTGATGAAGGACGGCTACTCGTTCCACCTCGACGACGCATCGTTCGAGGCTGCCTACTCCGCCATGCACGACTGCTATTCCGCGATCCTGCGCCGCCTGGCGCTCGACTTCCGGGCGGTGGAGGCGGACCCGGGCGCTATGGGAGATGGCGACTCCCACGAATTCCACGTGCTTGCCGGCTCCGGCGAAGATGTCATCGCCTTCAGCCCCGCGAGCGACTACGCCGCCAATCTGGAGAAGGCCGAAGCGCCTGTCCTCGCGGACGATCATCCGGTCGAACCGCTGGCAACGGTGCCGACGCGTGGCATGAAGACCATCGCCGAGGTGAGCGAACATCTGCGACTGCCGGCGTCGCGTTGCGTCAAGACGCTCATCGTTCACGCAGACAGCGACGGAGAGGGGCCTTCGCTTGCGGCATTGGTCGTGCGCGGCGACCACGAACTGAGCGAGGCGAAGGCCGTGCGCCTCCAAGGCATTCGCCGGCCGCTGACGTTCGCTACCGATGCGGAAATCAAGTCCGCCATCGGCGCGAGCCCAGGCTCCTTGGGGCCAGTTGGCCTGTCGCTGCCAATCATCGCCGATGGCACCGCCGCCGCCATGACCAGCTTTGTTTGCGGTGCCAACGAGGACGACAGGCACCATGTTGGCGTCAACTGGGAGCGTAACGTCGGCAACGTGCGCGTTGCGGACATACGCGAGGCGTTGCCCGACGACATGGCGGCGGACGGCAGCGGCCCGTTGGAGTTCCGGCGCGGCATCGAGGTGGGCCACATCTTCAAGCTCGGCGACAAGTACACGCGGTCGATGGGCGTGAGCGTGCAAGACCGCGATGGCCGTTCCGTCACGCCCATCATGGGCTGCTACGGCTTCGGCGTGTCTCGTGCGGTGGCCGCGGTGGTGGAGCAATGCCACGACGAACGCGGCATCGTCTGGCCGGAGTCAATCGCGCCATTCACGACGCATATTGTCGCCTTGACTGGCAAGCGATCCACCGCCGTCGAGGCCGCGGCAGCACGCCTGTATGAAGAGCTGACCGCAGCCGGCGTGGATGTCCTGCTCGACGATCGCGACGAGCGCCCAGGCGTGAAATTCGCCGACGCAGACCTCATCGGCATCCCCCACCGCGTAACCGTGGGCGAACGCGGCCTGAAGAACGGCATCGTCGAATATGCACGCCGCGACGGCACCGAAAGCCGCGAACTGGCCCTCGACGAAGCCGTCGCACACCTTGCCCGCGCAAGGAACGCGCCTGCCGCAGGCATCCTCTAACGCCGCCTTCCCATCGCGCGGGCGAGGGATTCACGATCCTGTGGCCCCACCAGCACCCCGTGCAGGCTGCCGTCCGGAGCAACCACGAGGGTCGTCGGCAGCACCTCCGGGCGCACCGCCCCCCAGCGTTCGCGTGGGTCGTGCAGGGCCACGGGAAAGCGGATGTCGAGGTCAGCGATGTCTGCGTTCAGTTCGGGGCCAGCGAGTCCATCGAAGTTGACGCCAAGCACCGCCGTGCCGGCAGCATGCATCTCGTTCAACTCCGGAACCTCCACGCGACACGGCGCGCACCACTTGGCCCAATAGTTCACCAGCAACCAGTCGTCCTCAAACGCACTCCAAGGCTGCTCGGACCCGTCCGCCAATGCCAGGCTCGGTGACTCGTTGCAGGCCGACACAACAACCGACAGCACGGCGGCCAAGCAAGGGAGCGACAGCCCCCGATGCGGCACCCGCCTGCTCCGGGGGGAACGCATCCTTGCCTCCACACGCACCGCCAAGGCGCATCCGGCGCTCCATGCAAGCCTCAATGGATGATCGGCGGTGCGGGCGGGTGTTCGGGGAAGTCGTCAGGCTCGTCTTCCGCAGGTGCGTCGCCGCCCGTGACGGCGCCACGCACCGCATAGCGGCGGGTGACGATGGCGCCGGCCACGACATTCGGCAATTCACGCAGGAACTCGCGCAGGTGGCGCGTGCGGAAGTGGGCGGAGAGGGCTTCCATGCTCTCCCACTCCTGCAGCAGCACGAGGGTGTTTGGATCGCTCAAGCCGACGTAGAAATCGTACGAAATGCACCCGTCCTCGGCTTGCGTCGCGGCCGACATCTCCCTTGCCAGGCTGAGCGCCTGGTCGCGACAGTCGGGCTTGATCGGCATGGTGCCGTGAACGATGATCATGCGGCGATTGTAGCCCCGAAAGCGCCCGTTCGTGGACTGCCCAATGCACCGCGGATGCGCACCCTGCGGCGTTGGAGGGCAAGCTGGCCTCCCCAGAGACTACGCCGCTGCGTCCACCACCGCGTCTTCGATCAGTCTCGACACCTCATCCTCCCCGAAGCCAGCTCCAGCAAGCACCGCACGGGAATCTTCGCCAGGCGAACGCGCCGAGTGGGAGACCGCGGGTTCGGTGCGGCTGAAGCGCGGCGAAGGCGCCGGCTGTGTCACCCCGTCCACCTGAACGAACGTCTTCCGGTGCTGGTTGTGCGGATGGTCGGGCGCCTCGAACACCGACAGCACCGGGGCGAAGCAGACATCGGAGCCTTCCATGATCTCGCACCATTCGTCGCGCGTTCGGCTGCGGAAGATCTCCGCGAGTTCGTCGCGGAAGTCAGGCCACTGGTCGTTCGCCATCTGGGTGCCGAAGCGATTCGGATCCACCCCGGTTTTTTCCACCAGCAACCGGTAGAACTGCGGCTCGATGGAACCGACGCACACGTACTTGCCGTCGCTGGTCTCGTAGGTGTTGTAGAAGTGGGCGCCGCCGTCGAGCATGTTGCTGCCGCGTTCGTCGCGGAAGCTGCGCCCCATGGAGAAGAACATCGCCATCAGCGATGCCGCGCCATCCACCATCGCCGCATCCACCACCTGCCCCCTGCCGGAGCGCGACGCTTCGAGCATCCCACAGACGAGGCCATAGGCCAGCAACATGCCACCGCCACCAAAGTCGCCGATGAGGTTGAGCGGCGGCACCGGCTTGCCCCCCGACTCGCCGATGGCATGGAGCGCGCCGGCGAGGCCGATGTAGTTGATGTCGTGCCCGGCAGCATGGGCCAGTGGCCCCTCCTGCCCCCAGCCGGTCATGCGGCCATAGACCAGCTTCTCGTTGCGCGCCATGCATTCGTCGGGGCCGAGCCCAAGCCGCTCAGTGACGCCGGGACGAAAGCCCTCGTACAGCGCATCGGCGGATTCGACCAGCCGCAGCAGCACTTCCACACCTTCCGGCTTCTTCAAATCAACGGCGATCGAACGCCGGTTGCGCGCCAGCACGTCGTTCGGCCGCCGGCTGCCGGCGCGACCGACGCGATCCACCCGAATCACCTCCGCCCCCATGTCCGACAGCATCATTCCGCAGAAGGGGCCGGGGCCGATGCCGGCCAGCTCGATGACGCGAAATCCCTGAAGTGGTCCCACGACGCTCCTCCCATGCAGCTTGTGGATGGCAGCATTCTAATTGCATGTGGGGCCCTTGCCTTGGGGACGCGCCCATGCGCGCCGCAAGCCGCGTCCCTCAGGTCCCGCTATGCGCTCGGAGGCATGGACCTGGGCGCCCTGAAGGCCAACAGCCGGGCTCGCCCGGGATGGAACCAACCGTCCGGCAGCTCAAACAGCGCGGTGCCCATTGTGGGATAGGGCCGCGGCGCCCCTTGGTGACCAGCCAGGGTGTGGAACAGCAGGCCGACGGTGGGGTTGTGGGCCACGAAGGCGGCGCAGCGAATCTCCGCGGGCGTGGCCGCCATCACCGCGAGGAACTCCCCAATCCAAGCCTGATAGAGCCTCGATTCCAGGATCACGGCGTCGCCGCCGGCAAGCACCTGCGCGGTTTCCTGCGTGCGTCGCGCCGAACTCGCCACCCACCGTTGCGGCATGTCGTGGGCGTGCTCGGCGAGCATCCATGCGCGCATGGCCGCAGCGTCGCGTCGGCCTCGCTTGGTCAGGGGACGCGCCAGGTCATCGACCATCGTCCCCGCCGCCTTGGCGTGGCGGACCAACCAGCAACGAACGGCCGCGTCCGTCGTCATCAAGCCGATCGATCAATCCCAGATGGCGAAGAGTTCCTCGAAGGCCTGGAACTGGCCGCCGCTGGCGGAGGAGGGGACGATGATGGGGGTCTTGATGCCGGCGTCGAACCACGCCTCGATGCCTTCGCGCACTTCGGCTGCGGTGCCGAACAGGGTGGTGTCTGCCAGCCAGCGGTCGGAGAGGCAGTCGCCGATTCGGTCCGTCTCGCCGGCTGCCATGGCCGCCTCCACCGCTTCCATCTCTTCGACGTAGCCGGCTTCCTTCCAGTAGTTGCGGTAGTTCGGCAGCATCGCGTAGCTGGCGAGGGTTCGTCGGTTGCGCGCCATGGCGGCGTCGCGGTCGTCGCTGACCACGGTGGGGATCATGTTGCCGATGAAAAAGCCATCGCCGCCCCGGCTCGACTCACCGAGCACCGCAAGCGACTGCGCCATGTGCGACCGCGCGCCGTTGGCGAACACCATGCCGTTGCCGATTTCCTCTGCCAGCGCGATCATCTTGCGCCGGAGCGTGGCGAGGATGATGGGCGGCAGCTCACCAGCGCGGGGGACTGCCTTGATCTCGCTCACGAACCGGCGCGTGTCCGCCAGCGGCTTGCCGCGGGAAACGCCGAGCCGATCCATCGCCGGCGCATGGCTGACGCCTATGCCGAAGTCGAAGCGCCCGCCCGAAACCTCGTGAATGAAGCTCGCAACCTGGGCGAAGTCCTGCACATGCCGCGTGTAGATAGGCGCGATGCTGGTGCCGAAGCGAAGCTCGTTGGTGACAAGCGCGAGCGCCCCGCAAAGGGCCAGGCCATCGCTCATGGAGGGACAATAGATGCCGGCGAAGCCGCGCCGCTCGATCTCGCGGGCGAGGTCCAGGGTGGCGTTGCGACGGCCTGGCACGGCGGCGAGGCTAATGGCAGGCTTCCGGGTGGACGGTTCTGACACGTGGGGGTTCTCCTGAAGCGTTCAGAGGCTGGCGACGGACTCTAATGCCCGGGGGGGCAAGCTGGCCGAATGCCGACAGGGTGACAGAGTGACAGGACGGCTTGGGCTGGGCAAGAAGCGTTGCCGAAAGGCAACGGTTCTTGTGGCGCCAGGATGGGGCAGACGGCCATCGGAGTGAACCAACCGGGTTACAATCGCGGTAGCCCAAGGAAAGGCAACAATCCGTGAACTTTGAATTTTCCGATGAACAGAATCTGCTGCGGGATCAGGCGCAGGCGTTTCTGCGCGACAACTGCCCGCCGAGTGCCGTGCGGGCCATTCTCGATGGCGACGACGCCTACGATGCCGAGCTGTGGCGGAAAGTGGCCGAGATGGGGTGGACCGCCACGGTGATCCCGGAGCGGCTCGGTGGCCTGGGGCTGTCGTACCTCGAGCTCTGCGTCATCGCCGAGGAACTTGGCCGCGCCGTGGCGCCGATTCCGTTCTCCTCCTCCGTCTATCTCGCCACGGAAGCGCTGCTTGCAGCCGGCAGCGACGCGCAGAAGGAGCGCTGGCTGCCGAAGCTGGCGACCGGCGACGCCATCGGCACGTTTGCCTTGGGCGAGCGCGCCGGCCAGCCCCGCCCCGACACGCTTGCCGCCCGCGCAGCGAACGGACGTCTCAACGGCTCGAAGATGCCGGTGGCGGATGGCGACGTTGCCGACTTTGCCGTGGTGGTGGCGGCGTGTGACGAAGGCGACGGCGCAGCATTGCACCTGGTGGAACTCGATGGCGTGGAACGAGCCACGCTCGCCACGCTCGATCCCACCCGCTCGCACGCCCGGCTCGAGTTCGCCGACACCGAAGCCGAACCCTTGGGCGCCGCCGGCGAAGGCTGGGGGCACACCAGCCGCCTGCTCGACCGTGCCGCCGTGCTTTTTGCCTGGGAACAGGTGGGCGGTGCCCAGGCGGCGCTTGAGATGGCGCGGGAATACGCCATGGGGCGCTACGCCTTTGGTCGCCCGATCGCTGGCTATCAGGCCATCAAGCACAAGCTCGCCAACGTCTATGTGAAGAACACGCTCGCAAGGTCGAATTGCTACTACGGCGCGTGGGCACTCTCCACCGATGCCGACGAACTGCCCTTGGCGGCGGCGACGGCGAGGGTGAGCGCATGTCAGGCGTACTACTTCGCCTCCAAGGAAAACATCCAAACCCACGGCGGCATGGGCTTCACCTGGGAGTTCGACTGCCAGTTCCACTATCGCCGCGCCAAGCTGCTTTCGATCAACATCGGCAGCGAAGGGACCTGGCAAGACCGGCTGATTGCGGCGGTCGAATCCGCCGAACCTGCGGTGGCTTGAAGGCAGACAAACGCCGCGACAAGGAGACCTAGCATGGATTTCAACGACACCCCTGAAGAGTCCGCGTTTCGCGAAGAGGCACGGGCTTGGCTTGAGGCCAACGTGCCGAGCCGTGACGAACTCGCCGGCCTCGACGAGATCGCCGCCGCCAAGCTGTGGCAAAAGCGCAAGTACGACGCCGGCTGGGCCTGCATCCGCTGGCCGACCGAATACGGCGGGCGCGGCGCATCGGCCATCGAGCAGGTGATCTGGAATCAGGAGGAGTCGAAGCTCTCGACGCCTGGCGGGGTGTTTGCCATTGGCCAAGGCATGGCCGCGCCGACCATGATGGCGTGGGCGCAGGAGGAGCACAAACGCAAGCACCTGCCGCCCCTGGCCTCCGGCGAACACATCTGGTGCCAGCTCTTCAGCGAGCCGGCCGGCGGCTCCGACCTCGCGGCGCTAAGGACCCGCGCCGAGAAGGACGGCGACGAGTGGGTCATTAACGGCCAGAAGATCTGGACGTCCGGCGCCCACTACAGCGACTACGGCATCCTCGTCGTCCGCACCGATCCCACGGTGCCGAAGCACAAGGGGCTGTCGTACTTCTTCCTCGACATGAAGTCCCCCGGAATCGACATCCGCCCGATCAAGCAGATTTCCGGGGGCGCCAACTTCAACGAGGTCTACTTCAACGACGTGCGCATCCCGGACGACCAGCGCCTGGGTGAAGTGGGGCAGGGCTGGCAGGTGGCCATCACCACGCTGATGAACGAGCGTTTCGCCATCGGCGGAGGCGGCGGCGTCGGCTTCCGGCAGGTGTTCGATCTTGCCAAGCGGGTGGAAATCGACGGCGAGCCGGCCATCCGCGACCGTCATGTGCGCTCGCAGCTTGCCACGTGGTACGCCCAGGAGGCAGGGCTGCGCTTCACCGGCTATCGCTCCATGTCCGCACTTTCCCGGGGCGACATCCCGGGCCCGGAGAACTCCATCGGCAAGCTTGTGGGCGCCTCCAAGACGCAGGACATGACCTCTTTCGCCATGGACTTGCTCGAACTCACGGGCGCTGTGACCGATCCCGAGTACGCGGAGCGGCACGGCATCTTTCAGCAGGCCTACATGGGCGCCCCAGGTGGCCGCATCGCCGGCGGAAGCGACGAAATCATGCTGAACATCCTTGCCGAACGGGTCTTGGGAATGCCCCAGGACGTGCGCCTCGACAAAGGCATCCCCTTCAACGAGGTGCCCACCGGCGCGAACTGACGCTCCCGGAGGTTCTTCCGCCAGGTGGTCGTCTTTCGTCGAGAGGGCGTCTCCTCGGAAGGGCGTCCTTCGTGGCGGGAAGGCGCTTTGGGGCTCACGACAAGTACCTCGTTGAAGCGCAGGCACTTGGCACAGCTTGCCGCGATGGTCAGAATGCTCCCGAAGGTATGTGAGGGGAAAGCGACATGGCGCATCAGTTCAGTGGCGGGTGCCGGTGCGGGAAGGTGCGCTATGAATGCGCTGCCGACCCGATGTTCGTGGGGCATTGCCATTGCCGGGACTGCCAATACGCCTCCGGCGGCGCCTATTCCACCATCGTTGGGGTGCCGACCGACGCACTGCAACTGTCGGGTGAGCTCAGCGGCTTCACGGTGGACACCGACAGCGGCAATCAGGTGACGCGCAGGTTCTGCCCCACCTGCGGCTCGCCGATCCTCTCCGAACTCTCGGCCAATGCCGCCATGACGGTGCTGAAGGCGGCGACGTTGGATGAGCCGGGTTGGCTGAAGCCCACGGTTCACATCTGGACGGCGAGCGGCCAGCCTTGGGCCGAGACCTCGCCCGACCTGCCGAAGTACGACCGTAACCCGGGCTGAAACGCCTAGCGACCCGTGCTCGAGGCGCCTTGGGGGCGAGGGCAAAATGCCCTTCACCCCCAAGTGGCACGCCCGCGTCCTGGCCCTGATCCCCTGATAGGGATTTGTGGAGTTGTCGGAGAAGCCCGACGCACAAGGCGGGTATGGCAAATTGGAGGGGTAGCCGGAGAGCACCGGATAGGGCCGTAGTTCGGCAGGTGGAACTGTCGTACATCGAGCCGGAGCAGCACGAAACCGTTCGGACGTGGGCGAGCCGAGACGCAAACGCGACGTCGACCCACGGGTCTCGCACGGGTCGGTGCCGGCCGTCAGTCGAACACCAATGACCGATCAGGCGAGGTGTCCGGCATCGGCTTGCCATCACGTGCGAACATGGCCCGCATCGCGCTTTCCACAGCATTGCCTTCGGATGCTTCGGCCGCGTCCTTGATCACCTCACGCTGCAGTTCGTTGGCGTCATCCGCGTTATCGCCCACCGGCCACAACGCGAGCGACGCGAGTCGACGCTTGCGGTTCATGAGGCTCTGCAGCAGGCAGTCGAACGACTGCTCGCGGTGCTTGGCATGGACGGCCATCGGCACGTGGATCGAAACGGGCCTCGTTTGGCCGATCCGATGGATGCGGTCGTTGCACTGCTCCTCCACGGCTGGATTCCACCACCGCGAAACGTGAATCACGTGGGTAGCCGCCGTCAAGGTCAGGCCGGTGCCGGCAGCTCGGGTGCCCAGCACCATGAGATCGAACCCGCCATCGTTCGCAAGGTGCCGCTGAAAGTTCTCGACCGCTTTCTGGCGGGCGGCGATCGGCGTACCGCCGTTGATCAGCTCGATGCGGGTCAATCCGAACTCGCGCCGCGCCAGTTCCATGAATCGGTACTGCAGGCGAACGTGCTCGATGAACACCAGCGCACGCTTGCCTGCATCGCGAATGCGTCGCAGGATCGCGAAGGTGGCATCCAGCCGTCCGGACGCCGCAATGAACTCCGCTTCCTGCACGCGCGCGGACAGGTCGGGATGGGCGGAGACCGTACGGATGTGGTGCAGCATCCTGAGCGCGGCCCCTTTCGACGCGCCGGCGCCGAGGTTCAGGCGGGCCGCGTCGTAGGCGGCTGCCTGCTTGTCAGGCATCTCCCTCGGGTGCAGCCGGCGCGTCTTGGTCGGCAGGTCCCTTGCAACCTCGTCCTTGGTGCGACGCAGGGCGATCGCGGGCCGGTCGCCTGCGGCTTTGAAAAGCCTGCCGTGCAGCTCGCGCATGTTGTCCCGGTCCGGCGCGCCGTACCGGCCATTGAACGCTGCGAGCGTGTCCAAGGCACCCGGACAGAGCTGATCCATGATCGCCCACAGGTCGCTGCTGCGATTCTCGATCGGCGTGCCGGTCAGGCCGATGCGAAACTCGGCCTTCATGGCGCGGGCGGCGAACGAACGGAGGGTGCCCGGATTCTTGAGCGCCTGAATCTCATCGAAAACGATCGCCGCGAAGTCGATTTCGCCGAGCGAGTGCTGGTAGCTGGTCAACGTCGTGTACGTGGTCAACAGCCAGAAGCGACCGCCCTTGCCAGCATCGATCGCCTCCTTGAGCCGGGAGAGGTCCAATTGCGCTTCCCCGGATTGCGTGTCGATCCCCTGTGCGCCTGGCCGCTTTTTGCCGCCCAATCCAGACCCGTACAGGGGAATCAACGAACCGAGCCCCGGCGGTTCGAGGTGCCGCTCGACCTCCGCCTGCCAAGTAGGCAGCAGAGACGTCGGCGCGACGACGAGCACCGGGCGGACGCCACCGCCTGCCTCGCCAAGCCACCGGAGAAAGACAAGCGTCTGCAAGGTCTTTCCGAGGCCTTGGTTCGTCGGCATTCAGAACGCCGGCAGGCCAGCCTTCCAGGCTGCGACCTGCCAGCGAAAACCTGCGGCTTGGTGATCCTTCAGCGTCGCCCGGATTCCGTCCGGCAACGTATCGCCAGCCAATGGTGCATGGGTGGCGCCGTCCGGCTGCCAAGCGAGGTCTTCGAAGTTCACCTTCGTGTCGAGGACAACCGGGCCGCCCTGCCCGGCAGATTCTTCTTCGTCGTCCGCCTGCGCATCCTTGCCTTCACGTTCCCGAGCGGCTCGCACGCTCTGCACCGCGCGCAGGGTCGCCGGCGTGGCCGGGACGGTGCCTTCGCCGATCTGCACGCCTTCCGCACCCGATGCAATCGCCTGCTCGACCTCGTCGCAGAGCGACTCCAGACCCGCATCGTCCATCCGCTGCAGCGTTTCAACCACCTCGTCGAAGTCTTCGGGCATCCACGTGGTCCGTCCGGCATCGGGCAGATCCAGATCCGGCGCCTCGAACACTTTCTTACCGATGACCCGTTCGGAGTGTTCCCTGGACTCCACCAGCAGGTGTTCCGCGACCGCGTCGAGCGCTTCCTGCTCGCCCTCGGCCGTCAACCCGGCCAAAGGCCAGACACGACTGCGTCGCCGCCGCCATGCGCCGACTCGACCGCCATCCCCGACGCGTGTTCGACTGCCTGCGCCTGACCGAAAACTCGCGCAGAACCAAAAAACACAACCCGACAGGCGGTAGAACAAATTAGCCCATCTTTACCAACAACCCCGTGATTTTCGCCCGATCTTGCGGTGATTGACGGTTTTGGGGTCGGCAACTCGTTGTTTTCCGGTTCCTGGTGGGGTGGATCGACCGATGTAGTGCCATAATAGGGTGGTGTCGGTTGACATGGGTGGCCGGCGCCGCTACCGCCACCCGCCATGTTCATCCGCCGTACCCTCACCCGCCGCACCGGCGGCCAGGACTACCACTCCCACCGCCTCGTGCACAGTCGGCGCGACGGCGCCAAGGTCCGCCAGCGCACGTTGTTGAACCTCGGCAGCGATTTCGACCTGCCTGTGGAGGAGTGGCCGGAACTGTGCCGGCGCATCGACGAGATCTTGAACGGCCAGGCGCCGCTCACCGACGATGCGCCGGCTGCCGTCGAGGAAGAAGCGCAACGGATCGGGGCGCAACTGCTGGCCCGCGGCCGGGCGGGGGACGCCGAAGCGGTGCGTGATCCGGTCCGTGTGGACGTGGCGTCGCTCGAGTTGACGCGCCCGCGCAGCGTGGGCGTCGAGCAGGCGGGACTGTGGGCGGTCGAGCAGGCGGGACTGTGGGCGGTCGAGCGGTTGGGCCTGATGGAGTTGCTGTCGACCCTGGGCATCAACGCGTCGCCGTGCACGGCCGCGGTGGCCTCGATCGTGGCGCGGCTTGCGTACCCGGCCTCGGAGCGGGCCACGCACGCCTGGCTGCGCGAGCGCAGTGCCTTGGGGGAGTTGCTGGGTGTGGACTTCGAGACCATGGGGGCGATGCAGTTGTACCGGGCCTCGGATGCCTTGGTTGCCCACCGCGAAGCGATCGAGGCGCATCTGTTCGAGAGCGCCATGGACCTGTTCGACCTGGCGCCGACGGTGACGCTCTACGATCTGACCAACACCTATTACGAGGGCGATGTGGCGGATCAGCCCGAGGCGCGGCGGGGGCATTCGAAGGAGAAGCGCAGCGACTGCAAGCTGCTCACCCTGGGGCTGGTGCTGGACGGGGGTGGTTTCGTGCGGCGTTCGCGGGTGTTCGCGGGCAACGTCAAGGAAGACCGGACGCTTTCCGGCATGCTGGACGCGCTCGGGGCACCGCCGGGGTCGCGGGTGGTGCTCGACCGGGGCATCGCCACCGAGCGACAGGTCGACTGGCTGAAGGCGAACGGGTACCGCTACATCGTGGTCTCGCGCGAGCGCAAGCGCCGCTTCGAGCCCGAGGCGGCACTCGCCCACCGCACCCGCAGCGGCGGGGTGGTGCATCTGGAGAAGGTGGACGACGCCGAGGCGGGCGAGGTGCGCCTGTACTGCTGCTCCGAGCAGCGTGCCGAGAAGGAGCGCGGCATGGCCGAGCGGTTTGCGCAACGCCTGGAGCGGGATCTCGATGCGATCAACGAGGGGCTGTCGCGGCCGCGCACGCAGAAGAAGCCGGAAAAGATCTGGCAACGCATCGGCCGGCTGGTGGAGAAGAGCCGCGGTGTCGGCCAACACTACGACATCGCGGTGGCAACCGACGAGAGCGGCAAACGGGCCGTGGCGGTGACCTTCCTCCGCACGCCGGTGGCCGGGACGATGCTCACCCATCCGGGCGTCTATTGCCTGCGCAGCAACGAGACCGACTTCAGCGAGGAGCGCCTGTGGCGCACCTTCACCCTGCTCACGGATGTCGAGGCGGCGTTCCGTTCCCTGAAATCCGAACTGGGCCTGCGCCCCATCCATCACCGCAAGCCGCGCCGTGCCGAGGGCCATCTGTTCATCACGGTGATCGCCTACCAACGGGTCCAGGTGATTCGCACCCGTCTGGCCGAGCGCGGCGACGGGCCGATGCGCACGGCGAACTGGACGACGCTCAAACGGATTCTCGGCGGCCGTCAGCGGGTGACCGCGACGTTCAAGCGCGCCGACGGACGCACGCTGCATGTGCGCAAGGCGACGCGCCCGGAACCGCAGCAGAAGGCCATCCTCGATGCCTTGGGGATCCCCTCCTCAGCCGGGGGGACACACCAGGCGGTCGTCTGAGGGGAAACCATCACGTCGGGCACGAATGTAGTGCCATGCGCGCGATTCGGTCAACCTAAATTGTTGAGATACAACAGTTTATTCTTTTCGTTGGTAAACTTGGGCTAGCCCAGGTCAAAGACGTACAGGGCGTTCGCCGCATCGCCCGTGATCCAGGCCGTCTCGCCGTTGGTGGGCCATGCCGTTGAAAAGCATCGTGTTTGGCAAGGCGCCCGACGGCGGCACGTGCAGTTCGAGAGGCCCCGCCGCGAGCCTCCTAGCTAGTCCAAGCGCGCCCTTTCGTCCGAATCGTCCCGTTTCGGAAGCCGAACCTGCGTGTCGAGCAGAAGCCCCCCTCCTCGTCGCGGATTCGCACCGAGTGGACCTCACGCACCTGAATCGGCGTTCGAACCGCCCACATCCGCATGTTGCTGTGGCTGATTTCCTCGACACCCATGCTCTGGCGGTGGAGCTCGACGCTGGCGTCGTCGTACAGCGTCAGCGTGAACTCGCCGGGCATGTCGTTCCGGGCCGGTTGCGTGCTTGGGGCGGATGAGTACAGCGACCAGCCGCCGTGTTCGTCCACGATGCCAGAGAGCGCCAGGCTGCGAGGCTCCGCCGGTGCCATGTCCAGCGGGCCCGACGACTCGCCGACCGTTCCCCGTGGCGATGCCTGCACGGTCGCCGAGGCGTTCCGCGCGAGCGCCTCCCGCACCCTCTCGCCCCAGCCCATCGCCTTCTCGTAGTTGTAGTCGGAGATGTACTTCGGCCAGCAGTAGCTCATCAGGTCGAAGTAGCTGTCCTCCGGAGCAACGAACCTGCCCTCGTGGAACGACCAGCCGCCATGCGGCCCAATCCCGCCGCCATCGTAAGGAAAGTCTGGATCCACGCCGGGGGGGATTCCCGCATGGCGCATGCGGCAAGCCGAAGTTGTGGCCAAGCTCGTGAGCAATGGTTGCGGCAACCCTCTCGGTCCCGGTGTTGATGGATGCCATGGGGGCTACCGCCCAGCCACCTTGGTGCCTGCTCTGCAGCAACGCATCCCAAACAAACCACTCTGGAGTCAGAACGCCGACAAAGAACTCGTCGACGGCAGCTTCGTCATTCCAGACTCTCGCCATCTCGGCAAACAAGCGCTTCCCGTCAAGCGTATGCGTCTCCGCGTCATCCCCCGTCCCCAACGCATAGTCGAGCACTTCGCGTATGTGCACAACACCTACTTCCCCGATCGGTAGCATGCTGCGGGCTTCGGCGAGCATCGCCTGGGGATCTGAAATGTCTGGCTGCGACCCCTGCACAGCAATCGGCACGAACACAGGACGGAACACAGGAAGCGAGTTAAGCGACAGCGTGCGAAAGTCGACCTCATCGGGGGCCTCAATGTCCGCGTCCAGCCAACCCAGCGGATCAACAACCGACCTGACGCCGTGGAGGTCCGATACCGCCCCGGCCGGTAAGTGCGCGACGTAGGTGGACACCCGTGCGCCATCTCTCGTTCCTGTGCCCAGGAACTCCGCCTCGATCTCCTGCGCCTCCGGCCCCCGCACCGACACCGCCATCTCCGGCGCAGCCAGCCCATCGTGCTCGACATTGATGCGGAGTACGCCTCGCCTATCCGCCACCCCATCGACAAACCGGGCTGACGCCACCCGCCCGAAGCGGGCGGACAGGGGCCCTTGAAAGAACTCGACGTCGCGCACCGCGATGCGTCCGTGACGGCACAGCACATCCCAGCCAATCGGCACCCCGTCGGGCGTTTCGCGGTTGAGGTGGCGGAGGAACGCGAGCCACTCCCGGTGGGTGTGCCGGGCTTCGGTCCGACCGAAGACCTTGCCGTCCAGGCACGACAGCGCCGCGAACGGCGTGACCGTGCCGTGGCGCCTGCAGTCGTGGGTCTGTGTCCGGCTGTGGCCGCGCACGACCGGGAAGCCGGGCTGGGAGCGCTCCAGCGCCTGGCATTGGCTCTTCTCGTCGCAGCACAGCGCCAGCGACCGCTCCGGCGGATCCAGGCACAGCCCGATCACGTCCCAGAACCTCTCCTCGAAGTCCGGATCGGTCGACAGCTTGAACGTCCGGGTCATGTGCGGCTTGATGTCGTTCGCCCGCCACAGCCGCTGCACCGTGTCCTTCGACACCCCGGTCGCGCGCGCCATGCTATGCACCGACCAGCGCGTCCGGCCCTCGGGAGGCTGGGTCGCGCCGCGGACGATTCGCTCGCGCACCTCGGGACCGACGCTCGGCTTGCGCCCGCGGCCTCCGGCGTCCGCAAGGCCCGCCATCCCCGCTTCGCGGAAGCGACGTTCCCACTTGACGACCACCGGGCGGCTGACCGCGCGGTGGCCGCCTGGCTGACGCCGTCGGCGCGCTACAGCACGATCGCCGCACGCTGGTGTTCCCGCTGCGGCGCGGTCGGTCGTTGCGTCACCGCCTCCAGCGCCTCGCGCTGCTGCGGCGTGATGTTCAATGCCGGGTGGGACGTGGCATGTCCGCCAGCATGACTGCCCCGACCTTGTATGTCAACTCATCTTAGAGACGGTACACTAGTCGACGCGGAGCAACCTAACCACGGACGGCGACGGCGTAGGCCCTGTTTCTGGCGGGCCTCCGGAACAGCTACGCCGGCCAATACGACCGGTTGGGAGAGCCCTATGCTCCAGCATGAGTTAGGCCCCCTTCGCCAGTGCCTTCAGGCGTACTGCCGGGAGCCGCTTGAGCCGCTGGTTCACCGGGTCGACTTCGATACCCACCGACTCCAGCGCAGTGACGCCGAGCAGCGGTTCTGCGTTCGCCTCGCCGAAGATGACGGTGCCGCCGACGAACTCACCCATGAACTCGATCTTCGCCAGGGTGACATCTAGGGTGAGGTCGCTTCCGTCGGCAAGTTGGTAAACCCGCTTCCCTTCGGGCCTGAGCCCGATCGCCTCGAGCTGTGGCCTCGGTACAAGGGAATCGGTGGCGCCGGTGTCGACCAGGAAATCGCCTTCCCAGAACCTGTCGGCATCTGCAGGATTGGTGATGCGGACCGTCACATGTGTTGCACCCATTTTTTGGCTCCTTTGGCGCGGCTCAAGGCGATGGCAACGCCGGCTACGGCTCCTCCTCGTCAAGGTACCAAGTCGATGGGTGGTAGGACAAGGTCCAGCGGTTGTCCCAGCCCCAGATGCCGGTGGAGGTGACGTTCTTCAGTCGGTTCGACACCACCACCGGATGCGGTGCCTGGCCGACGGTGCCGATGGTCCAGAGGTTCTCGGCGGCAGCTTCGAGCAGCGTCTTGGCGGCCTTGGTGCGGTGCTCCTCGGTGGTCGCCTCGCGCAGTTCGTCGCCCCAGAACTGCAGGTTGCGGATCAGCGGCGGCGGCTCTTCGCCGAGGCGACCGTCGGTTTGGTAGTAGCGCGCCCAGTGGTTCCACATGGCGATGTCCCAGCCGGAGCGGTGCGGGTAGAACCAGTCTGGAACCAGCGGGAAGAGGATGTCGGTGACCTTGTCGGCGTGCCACAGGGTCATTTGCATCTTGTTCGCCTGCGCCCGCTCGGATTGAAGCCGCCTTTCGACGGACTTGAGCCGCAGGTCGATGCCCACCTCGCGCCAGTATTCGCGCACGAGCTCCATCGTCATCGTCTTTGGCGTCTCGAAGTCTAGTGTAGTGTCCTTAACAAAAAGGTGATTAAGAGGCGTTGGCCAGCGCGGCCCGACCGCGTTCGACCTTCTCCATGATCTCGCCGAAGGACTTCGTCCACACCAGCGGCTGCGGATTCTCGTTGTGACGCTCCAGGCACTCCCGCAGGCACTTCTCGAGATGCGGCACCGATGTGAAGACGCCGCGCCGGATCTGCTTGTCGGTCAGCGTCGCGAAGAACCGCTCCACCAGGTTCGCCCACGAGGCGCCGGTCGGCGTGAAGTGCAGGAAGATGCGTTTCCTGCGCTCGATCCAGTCCTGCACCTTCTCGTGCCTGTGGGTCGCGTAGTTGTCGAGCACGATGTGGATCTCCTGGTCGGCGGGCACCGCCTTGTCGACCTCGCGCAGGAACATCAGCACCTCCTGGTGACGGTGCCTGCGGCAGGTCCTGCCGATCACCTTGCCGCTGGCCACCTCCAGCGCGGCGAACAGCGTGGTCGTGCCGTGGCGCTTGCAGTCGTGCGTCATCGTGCCGGCGCGGCCCCTCTTCATCGGCAGGCCCGGCTGCGTCCGGTCCAGCGCCTGGATCCGGCTCTTCTCGTCGAAGCTGAACACCGCCGCGTTCTCCGGCGGGTCCAGGTAGAGCCCCACCACGTCCCGCAGCTTCTCCTCGAAGCGAGGATCGCTGCTCAGCTTGAAGGTCCGGATCAGGTGCGGCTTGAGGCCGCGCGACCGCCACACCCGGTGGACGAAGCTGTGGGTCGTGCCCAGATGCCGCGCCATCGACCGGCACGACCAGTGCGTGGCGTCCTCCGGTGTCGTCTGCGTCGTCGCCTCGATCACCCGGGTGCGCAACGCCGCCTGCGCCCGGCTGTCCTTCCCGCCGTGGTTGGCGCCGCGCGGCCGCTCCCTCTCGATCGCCGACGCACCCTCCTTCGCGTAGCGGGTGCGCCAGCGTCCCACCTTGTTCGCGTCGATGCCCAGCTTCGCGGCAATGTCCTTGTTCGTCGTTCCGTCGGCTGCCATCAGGACGATCCGCGAACGTTCCCGCAGGCGCACCGGCGCACTGCGCGACGACGCCCACTTGTCCAGCCTTCCCCGGTCCTCGGTCGACAGTGTGATTGGTGCCGCAACCCGCATCGAACTTGCCCCCAGACGCGATGCGCAAAAGCATGACCCATCGACGCCTCATAAACAACAGTTTATTTGGGACACTACACTAGTGTCTCGTCAAGCGTCATATATCGCATCAGCGTTCGCCCCTTGGTTCGTGGCAAGGCGCGGTCCGCAGGCAATGGCCAGCCCCATTGGCAAGGGACGCAACGCGGCCACGGGCCAAGGGGCGGACGCCCTTCGGGAGCGCCGGCGGCGCACCATCGCTTTGTTGCAGCCCTTGGCAATGCGGCCAGGCATTCCCTGCGGGCTGCGCCTCGCCGCTGGCGCGCCGCCGGCGCTCTGATGCGACATATGACGCTTGACGAGACACTAGGTATTCGACGAAGCTGCCAGCCCGACACACAAAGAAGCTGCCAGCCCGACACACAAACATTTCGTCCTACGGTCGTGTGCGCGATTGCCACGCTAGCGGCGTTGGGGCCGTAGGGCAGCCGACGAGCGAGGGCGTGATGCACGGCGAACCAAGGCTGACGTTCCCGTGATGGAGCTGCACGACCTTGCCCCGGGGGTTTGCAACCGAGTCCCCGGGCGAAGTTGCCGTCGATGTGCGAAATGTCTGTCGGCGCGTGGGACGAGATGTTTGTGTGTTGGGAGTTAGACCGGCGACATCCCCAATGTCTCCGTGGTGGGCTACGACGTGGTGATGAACCGGCCCAAGTGCAACGCCTACCGCGCCCCCGGCTCGCCCATCGCCGCATTCGGCGTCGAGTCGGTGATCGACGAACTGGCCGAAACGCTCGGCATGGATCCCATCGCACTGCGGGAGAAGAACGCCGCGCAGGAAGGCACCCGCGCCGCCTACGGGCCAACCTTCCGCCGCATCGGCTTTCGGGAAACGCTCGCGGCCGCCAAGGCACATCCGCACTACTCCGCCCCGGTGCCGCAGGGTGGCGGCCGCGGCATCGCCTCGGGCTTCTGGTTCAACGTCGGCGGCGAGTCGAGCGCACAGGTGGCGATCAACGAGGACGGCACCGTCGCCGTCATCACCGGGCATCCGGACATCGGCGGCTCGCGAGCCTCCATGGTGAACATTGCGGCCCAAATCCTGGGCGTCCACTACCGCAACGTCAGCGTGCTGGTGGGCGACACCAGCAGCATCGGCTACAGCGCCACCACCGGGGGCAGCCGGGTGACGTTCGCTTCCGGCACCGCCGTCACGGAGGCGACTCGTGCCGTGGTGGCGCACCTGCGCGAGCGCGCGGCGATCCTGTGGGACATCGATTCCGAGGCGGTGGAATGGCAGGACGGCCACGCCCATCCCGCCGGCGCCAACGCCGGCGACTTCGAGCCGCTGTCGCTGGCGGAACTGGCCGGCAAGGCATCCCAAACCGGCGGCCCCATCGTCGCGCAAGTGTCGGTGAACGCCCAGGGCGCCGCACCTGCCTTTGCCACCCACATCTGCGATGTGGCGGTGGACCGCGAGACCGGCAAGGTGGACGTGGTGCGCTACACCGCGGTGCAGGACGCCGGCCGCGCCATCCACCCCGGCTACGTGGAAGGGCAGATCCAGGGCGGCGTGGCGCAAGGCATCGGCTGGGCGCTCAACGAGGAATACATCTACGACGCCAACGGCCAGCTCGAAAACCCCGGCTTCCTCGACTACCGCATCCCCGTCGTCTCAGACCTCCCCATGATCGAAACGGAGGTGGTGGAAGTCCCCAACGACGCCCATCCCTTCGGCGTGCGCGGCGTCGGCGAAGTGCCCATCGCGCCGCCAATGGCAGCCGTAGCCAACGCCATCCACAACGCCCTCGGCCTGCGTCTGGCGGAGCTGCCCATGTCGCCGCCGAAAGTGCTGGCGGCTATTGCGGATGGGATGTGAGCGGCGCTCATTCGCTGCTTGACTGGCAGTCTCGCCTTCGGCACCGACAGAGAATGCCGCAGCCAGAGCGTCGCTATCGCTAGCCAACGTAGAGCCACTGGCCACGGACGGCGACCGTGCGCTATGACCCCTACCGGGCAGCTATACTGACCGGTCAGATGACCGGTTGGAGAGTGTCATGCGCGTCGTTGCAGCCACCGAGGCCAAGGCACGCATTGCGGAACTGCTGCGCGCCGTCGAGCTTGGAGAAACCGTGGCGATCACCCGTCGCGGCAAGACCGTTGCACACTTGTCTCCGCCGGAGGACCACCGCCGGAGCGCTGAGCAGCTAGCCGCAGAGAGGTTCCGTGCTTGGCGAGCAGGCCGACGCCGCGTCGGGATGACAACGGAGGAGTTGCTTGATCTGATCCGGGAGGGGCGTCGCTGGTGAGCTTCGTGCTCGATGCCTCGATCGCGGTCGCGTGGCTTCTTGACGACGAGAACGAGCCTCGTGCAGAAGCGTCGCTTGAGCGACTTGGCATCGAGCCTGCCTTGGTTCCGGTGATCTGGCATGTGGAGGTGCGAAATGCGCTCCTCGGTGCGGAGCGCCGCCGGCGATTGCGCCCCGAGGAGGTGAATGCCCGGCTGAGCCAGATTGGCGGGCTGCCTCTGCGTACCGACTCTTCGCCGAGCCTTGAGGCGGCGTTCATGTTTGCCAGAACACACCGGCTCTCTGTTTACGACGCTCTTTATCTGGAGTTGGCGCTCCGCGCGAGCGCTCCGCTTGCGACGCTAGACAACGCGCTGGCGGCAGCGGCCCGCGCCGAGGCGCACCCATTGCTGTGAGGACGGTGTCGCCCAAGGCATCGGCTGGCGCTCAACGAGGGGGTACACCTACGACGACAACGGCCAGCTTGAAAGCCCTGCTTCTTCGACCACCGTATCCCCGTTTGCCTCAGACCTCCCGAAGATCCCTGGCACCGACAGGCGCTCTTGATGGTCCTGCCACATTCCTCGCTTCGGCGTCGAGGACTGGTGGGTTCTGGACCCTGACCGCTTCCCTTCGGGCTTGAGCCCGATCGCCTCGATGCGTGGCCTTGGCACAAGGGAATCGGTGGCGCCGGTGTCGACCAGGAAATCGCCTTCCCAGAACCTGTCGGCATCTGCGGATTGGTGATGCGGACCGCCACATGTGTTGCACCCATTCTGGCTCCTTTGGCGCGGCTCAAGGCGATGGCAACGCCGGCTACGGTTCCTCCTCGTCAAAGTACCAAGTCGAAGGGTGGTAGGCCAAGGTCCAGCGGTTGTCCCAGCCCCAGATGCCGGTGGAGGTGACGTTCTTCAGTCGGTTCGACACGACGACCGGATGCGGGGCCTGTCCCACCGTGCCGATGGTCCAGAGGTTTTCGGCGGCGGCTTCGAGCAGCGTCTTGGCGGCCTTGGTGCGGTGCTCCTCGGTGGTCGCTTCGCGCAGCTCGTCGCCCCAGAACTGCAGGTTCCGGATCAGCGGCGGCGGCTCTTCGCCGAGGCGACCGCCCGTTTGGTAGTAGCGCGCCCAGTGGTTCCACATGGCGATGTCCCAGCCGGAGCGGTGCGGGTAGAACCAGTCTGGAACCAGCGGAAACAGGATGTCGGTGACCTTGTCGGCGTGCCACAGGGTCATCTGCATCTTGTTTGCCTGGGCGCGCTCGGACTGCAGTCGTCGTTCCACCGACTTGAGCCGCATGTCGATGCCCACCTCGCGCCAGTATTCGCGCACGAGTTCCATCGTCATTGTCTTTGGTGTCTCGAAGTCCAGGTACTCGAAGGTGATCGTGAGTGGCGAGCCGTCCGGGTATTCGCGCAGGCCGTCGCCGTTGATGTCCTGGAGGCCCAGTTCGTCGAGCAGGGCGCGGGAGTAGTCGGGGTCGTAGCGCGTGTGCGCCTCGGCGAAGCGCTTCTCATGCCAGCGGCTGGTGGGATGGGCGGTCACCTGGCTCGGCACACCCTTGTTGAAGTAGATCACGTCGTTCATCTGGGGCCGGTTGATGGCGTGGGAAAGCGCCCGGATGAAGCGGCGCTCGCCGGTGCCCCAGAGGAGCTCGCGATACTTGGGGTCGTCATAGTTGTAGTTCGGCTGGATCGACACATCGCTGATGTGCAGTCGGGTCCACACATGCACCTTGTTGACACCCTTGACCTCACCAAGCTTCAGCAGGGGTATGTCCTCGGTCTTCAAGGCATAGGCGGCGAAGTCGAGCTGTCCGGTTGCCGCCTGGAAGGCGATCATCTTCGAGTTTTCCAACAGGATGATGGCGTCGATCTGGTCGATATAGGGTAGTTGATTGCCTGCCGGATCGATCTTGTGATAGTAGGGGTTGCGTTCCAGCCGCATCTTCGTCGGCGTGCGTTCGATGACGCGATATGCCCGCAGTGTCGGCACCTTGACGGCGTCCTCGTTGCCCCAGCCGCGCAGGGCGCCGTACATTGCCATCCAGGTCACGAAGCCCTCTTCCCGCACCATCGCGTCGAGCTCTTCCTTGTCGCGGAAGGCGGCATGGTAGTCCTTGAAGAAATGCATCGGATCCACGAAGTGGCTGCCGTATTGGGCGAAGAAATTGGCAAACATCGGGTTCGGGCCGGGGAAGACATACTGGAAGGTGTAGTCGTCGATCTTCACGAACTCGCAACCCTGGACGAGGCGATAGACCACGGGCGAGATGTCCGGGTCCTGCCACACGTGCTTCAGGCGGAACATGAAGTCGTCGGCGGTGAGTGGGTGGCCGTCGGACCACTTGATGCCTGGGCGCAGGCGGATGGTGGTGACGCGGCCGTCTTCGCTGAGTTCCCAGCTCTCGGCCAGGTTCGGCAGCACGTCGCGCATATTCGCCGATAGCGTCAGGGCATGTTCCCAGTTGAAGAACTGCCATGTGTCCCAAAGGGTGATGCGGGCGGTGCCGCCGTACTTGCCGATGTCGCGATAGGGCTCGATGATGATGGGATCGTCCGGCAGGCGGTCTTCGACCGGGGGCAGGTCGCGATCGGCGAGGTAGGGGCTCTGGGAGAACTCGGTGAGCCCGGCTTCGCTGGCGGTCTTGGGGGGCTCGTACCAAGCCTTGGGCCAAGGCAGCTCGTCGTCGGCCCCGTTCGCGCTCGCGGTCAGTGCCAGCAGCGCTGCACGGCCCAGCCATCCGGCCACGTTGCCACGAAACCGATCAACGCTCCTGTCGAGCGCCTCGGGCGGCTTGCGCTTCGCCATCTGCCATCCCCGTGGGCCGACACGCCGGGCCTTGGTTGCTGTTGGGCCATCATAGCGCCGTTGCGGCGGGCGGTTTGCGCGTGCTCCGGGACGCGCCTTCGGCGCGCATGGGCGCGCCCTCCCTGCACATGCCGCGAGTGCCCGCGCGCCTGACGGGCGGCGCGCCTTGCGGCGCGATGGAGGGCGGGACGCCCTCCCCCCGGAGGCGGCGCCAGACACTGCACAAGCCAAAGTAAGTCACTGCCGCTGTGCGACTTGACTTGGGTGAGCCCGATACGCCGCCGGACTCGGCGGGCGAACCGCCCCATGTCGCGCATCGTCTGGGCGTGGTCGTCGTGCGCCTGGCGGGGCGATGTCTTCCTCGCCGGTCGCATCCAGCGCCTTGTTCCCGACTCGACGGGACGAGGCCGGGCTGCGCCCGGTGTGCCCAGCCTCCCGGTCGCCGCGGGTCCGAGGACTGGAAGCGCCGCCCGTCATGCGCCAGGATGGACAGATCGCCGGCGCCGAGCGCCCCTCACGAGTGCGCTTCAAGCGAGCCCGGCTTTCGAGAGAGCGTCGAGCATGGGCTTGAGCCGTCGTCCATAGCGCCGCCACCGTCCCACCGACCGGGTGTGCGCGGGCTCGCGCACCTGTGCGGCGCTGGCCGTCGCCACGGCGCCGCGATGCTCGTGGAACCGCAGGCAGGCCTCCTCCCAAGGCAGCTCGAGGTAGTCCACGAGCGCCCGGGCTTCGCTCTCGAGGTTGGCGACGAAATCCTCGTACACCACGTCGTAGAAGCACCCCGGACACCGGTCCCGCCAAATCGCCATCATGCGGTGGTAGCGTGCGAAGTGACGCGCGGTCTCGCCCTGTTCGTAGGAGTGCGGATAGGCATTGGCGAAGAGCTGCTTGAAGCTCGCGAAACAGGCATCGCGCGGCTCGCGGACCAGATGCACGACCTTCGCCCGCGGCAACGCCTTGGCAATCAACGGCACATACAGGTAGTTGGTGGGGAGCTTGTCGACGAAGTGCGGTGTGCCACGCCTCGACCGCCGGGTCGCGCGCAGGTACTCCGCGCCGAGGACCTGCGGATCGATGCGTGCCGCGCCCTCGACCAGCCCCGCCGTGAAACGCCCCTGCGGCGAGTCGTCATGCACGAGACGGCGGACCGAGAGCCCGAACTGCTGCAGTTCGCCGGCGGAATGCACCCGCGAGTGGCTTGCTATCACCCGCTCCACCAGCGTTGTGCCCGTGCGCGGCTGCCCGACCACGAATATGGGCGAGCCATCGCGAACGCCTTCGGCCGCCGTCGCGAACCATTCCGGCGAAAAACGACGCTCGGCGGCGTCGAACGCCGCGGCCTCCGCCGCCTCGTCGTAGTCCACCGTACGCCGCCGCGCCGCCGCGCCGCGGCTGAAGGCGTCGAACGCACCGTCCCAATCCTCCAGATCCTCGAGTTCCTTGCCGATCGCGTAGTGCAGGAAAGCCGCAGCTCGCGGCAGCAGACCGCGGCGCCCGGCGAGGGCAGCCATGGTCTCGACATGGCGGCGATCTTCCGCGCGGCGGGCCGAAGCCAGCAGCCAGTGCGCTTGGGCGTTCGCCGGCGCGGCGCGCAGCGCGACCTCGAGCTCGGCGCGCGCGGCCGGCATGTCGCCGACGAACACGAGGCTGCTTGCGTAATTCAGCCGCACTGACGTCGCCGCGGGGTTGCCGCGAACTGCCCGGGCGTACCAGGAACACGCCGCCTTCTGCTCACCGAGTAGGGAATGCACGGTGCCGATGAGATCTTGGACCACCGGGTCGCAGGAGCCGTGCCGAACCGCCTCCGCCAAGGCCTTCTCCGCGCGTCCGGCCTGCCCGGCGAGCACGAACAGCCGGCCGAGGTGCGCCCATGCCGCCGAGTGGTGCGGTTCGAGGCGCGTCACGGTGCCGAAGGCCGAGACGGCGTTTCGGCGATCCTCGGTCTCCAACGCGATCAGCCCCACCAGGAAGTGCGCCTGCACGTTCGCCGGGGCGCGTTCGAGAATGGTTCGGCAGTGCCGGGCCGCCGTCCCCGTCCGGCCGGCGTTCAACTCGGCGAAGCCGCTGCGCAGCGACTCCGCGATCCACCCGGCATCGGCGTTGTCCATGGCACCGAGTGAACCACACCGCGCAGCTTGCGGGAAGACCGGCGCGCGGCGGATCCGGGTGGCCAACCGCCGACCGGACGGCCCTCCACGCCCCCATGCGCTTGCCGCCCGCGCCCGCAGTCGCGCTGCGTCCGAGGTCCGATACGCGCCCGGCCGTGAGACGCCGGCGTCACCCGCCAGGAATCCCCATGCGCGCTTCGAGGCCAGCAGTTCTCATTTTGGCTTGTGCAGTGTCTGGCGCCGTCCTCCGGGGGGAGGGCGTCCCGCCCTCCATCGCGCCGCAAGGCGCGCCGCGCCGTCAGGCGCCGCCCGCAAGGGCGCGTAGGGCACATCGCGGCATGCGCAGGGAGGACGCGCCGCAAGGCGCGCATGGAGGGCGGGACGCCCTCCCCCCGAGGCCCCTCCCCCCCGGGTGTTCCCGGCAGGCAGGTCGAAGCCAGACGCCAAAATGAGAATTGCTGCTTCGATGCGGCGCCGCTTCGACCGGCAGGGGAATTGACGTATGCTGTTTCGGGCTGGAGACGGGGAGGAGCCATGCGCGAAGAGCGCCCGGCAGGCGAGGTGCCCGGAGCCGAGCCGCCGGTTCTGCGCCTCGACAATGTCACGAAGGCCTTCGCCGGCGTCGAGGCGGTGCGCGGCGTCTCTCTCGACATCCGCCGCGGCGAATACTTCAGCCTGCTCGGCGACTCGGGTTGCGGCAAGACCACGCTGCTGCGCCTCGTTGCCGGGCTGACTGCCCCCGACGCGGGGCGCATCTTCCTGGACGGCCGCGACGTGACCGACGTGCCGCCGCACCGGCGACCGGTCAACATGGTGTTCCAGTCCTACGCGCTCTTCCCGCATTTCACCGTGTTCGACAACGTGGCGTTCGGTCTGCGCCAGGAGGCGGTCCCGCGCGCCGAGGTCGAGAAGCGCGTCACCGCCATGCTCGCGCAGGTCGAGCTCGGCACCCTCGCGCGCCGCAAGCCGCACCAGTTGTCCGGCGGCCAGCAGCAACGCGTCGCGCTGGCGCGGGCGCTCGTCAAGCAGCCGCTGCTGCTGCTCCTCGACGAGCCGATGGCGGCGCTGGACCGGAATCTCCGCGAACGCACGCAGGCGGAACTGGCGGCCGTCCAGGAGCGTGTCGGCATCACCTTCGTCATGGTGACCCACGATCAGGACGAGGCCATGCACGTATCGAGCCGGATCGGCGTGATGCGGGAGGGCGCCCTGGCGCAGGTCGGAACACCGCACCAGATCTACGAGTCGCCCGCGAACCGCTATGTGGCGGCGTTCGTCGGCGCCGCCAACCTCTATCCGGCACGCGTGGAAGCGTGGATGCCGGCCCATCTCCTGATCGACGTGCCGGCGCTGGCCTGCCGGATCAGGACAACCAGCGGGGCTACGCCCCGATCGAACGGGACCGCAGGGCAGTCGCGGACGGCGGGCCGTCCGGGCGTGCGGACGTCGCCGCCCGCAACGGAGCTCGTGCCGGGCCGCCAGGCGGACGGGGCCGTCCATGCGTCGGGGTCGGCGCAGTCCGGGAACGCCGGCGCCGCGGGCTCGCCGTGCTGGATCGCGGTACGACCCGAGAAGATCACGGTGCGTCGCGCGCCGACGGACGATGCCGACACCAACGCCGCGCAGGCGCGGGTCGAGAGAATCGCCTACCTGGGCGGCCGGTGGGCCTGCTCGATGCGCACCCCTGCCGGTGCCGAAATCCGGGCGCTGCTGCCAACGGGGCCAGACGACGACCGTCCATGCGCCCCGGGAGAGAGGGTCTGGGCATGCTGGCACGAAACGGCGCCCGTTGTGCTCGAGTCCTGAACGGCCATGCCGGGCAGGCTTTTCGGCCTCCTCCCGTTGGCATGGCTCGCCGTGTTTCTCGGCCTGCCGCTGCTCCTCGTGCTCAAGATATCCGTTGCGGAGAGCGCGATCGCCCAACCGCCCTACGGGTCCGTCCTGCGCTGGAGCGCGACCGACGGCGTCGTCGTGCTGGCGACCCTCGACAGCTACCGCCTGCTGGTTCTCGACCCCCTCTACCTGGCCGCGTACCTGTCCTCGGTCAAGACCGCCCTGGTCGCGACCGTCTGCTGCGCCGTCATCGGCCTGCCGATCGCCCTGGCGGTCGCGCGGGCCCGCGGAGCCGCGCGCGTGCTGCTGCTGGCGTTGGTCATGCTGCCGTTCCTGACATCGTTCCTGATCCGCACGTACGCCTGGAAGCTCCTGCTGCAGGGAAGCGGGCCGCTGAACGCCGCCCTTGTCGCCCTCGGCATCGTGGAGCGGCCGGTCGCGATCCTGTACACGGACTTCGCCGTCTACGTCGGCATCGTCTATGCATACCTCCCTCTCATGGTTCTTCCCTTGTACGCCGTCCTTTCCCGACTTGATCCGGCACTGCTGGAGGCGGCCGCAGACCTCGGCTGCCCGCCGTGGCGCGCATTCGCCACGGTCACCTTGCCGCTGTCCGCACCCGGGCTCGCGGCCGGCGCGATGCTGGTCGGCATCCCCGCCATCGGCGAGTTCGTCATCCCCGAGATGCTCGGCGGTCCCGACAGCCTGATGATCGGCCGCGTGCTCTGGACCGAGTTCTTCGCCAACAGGGACTGGCCGGCGGCCTGTGCGGTGGCCGCGGCCATGCTCGCGCTGTGCGCCTGGCCGGTTTCCCTCGTACAGCGCTACGCCAGGAGAGCGGGCGTTGGCCAGTCGGCGTAGCCGCGGTTCGGTCTGTGGGACCGCCGGGGTCCGCAGCCGGACTGCATCTCTCCGGCCGCGGGGTCTGGTGCCTCCCGATGGCGCGTAGGCCGGCCGGACGTTTCGTCGTCGTCGTCGCGACGCTCGGCTACATTTTCCTGTACCTGCCCGTGACGGTCCTCGTCGCCTACTCCTTCAACGACGGCGACCGCGTCATGGTCTGGAAGGGCTTCTCGGTCCGATGGTACGCCTCGGTGCTGCGCGACGAGCAGATCCTCGCCGCGCTGAAGCTCTCCGTGGGCATCGCGCTGGCCAACGCGACCGTCGCCACCGGCCTCGCCTGCCTCGCCGGCTACGCCGTCGTCCGACTACCCTTCTTCCGCGGACGCGGACTGCTCGGCGCGCTCCTCGCCGCGCCGCTGGTGCTGCCCGAAGTGGTGCTAGGCCTCGGCCTGCTGCTGTTGTTCGTGACGCTCGAACGGACCGTCGGCTGGCCCGCGGGGCGCGGCGCGACCACCATCGCCATCGCGCAGGTCACGTTCTCCGTCGCCTACGTCACGCTCGTCGTGCAGGCGTGGCTGGCCAGGCTCGATCCGTCGCTCGAGGAAGCCGCGCTTGACCTCGGCGCGTCGCCGGGGCGCGCTTTCGCGACCGTGGTCCTGCCCCTGATGGCGCCGGCCCTCGGCGCCGGCTGGCTGCTCGCGTTCGTCCTGTCGCTCGACGATCTCGTCGTCGCGAGCTTCGTGACCGGGCCGGGGGCGTCAACGCTGCCGATCGTGATCTTCTCCAAGGTACGTCTCGGGCTGTCGCCGGAGATCAACGCGCTGGCCAGCCTGCTCGTCGTCGGCGTCGCCGGCATCGTCGCTCTCGCGGTCGCGGTCCGGCTGTGGGCCCGGGCTGGCGCCCGGCGAGCTACGTCCCGGCCTTGAGCTTGAGTCGCGCCCAGAGCCGGTTCCGGGCACGGGTCACTTCGGGAGGTCTCGCCCGGGTCACGAACATCGCGTCGAAACGCGCACGGGGCAGATAGATCGCCGGGTCGTCTCGGATCTCTGGATCGACCAGCGGCAACGCGGCAACGTTGGGCACGGCGTACCAGGTGAAGTTGGAGATCGCCGCGGCGACCTCCGGTTCGAGCAGGTGGTTGATCAGCCGATAGGCGTTCTCGGGATTCGGCGCGTCGGCCGGCACGGCCATCAGGTCGAACCAGAGATTCGTGCCCTCGCGCGGCACGACGTAGACGATTTCCGAGCCGTCGTCGGCGGCGTCGATCGCCTGGTAGATGTCGCCCGACCAGCCCATCGCCACGCAGATCTCACCGTTCGCCAGGTCGTCGATGTACTGCGACGAGTGGAAGTAGCGCACGTACGGACGGATCGGCCGGAGCGCCCCCAAGGCGCGGCGCAAGTGGGCGAGATCGTTGGAGTCGGGATCGAATCCGAGGTAGTTCAGCAGGATGTCGTGCAGTTCATCGGGCGCGTCGAGAACGGTCAGTCCGCAATCCGCGAGCGCCCGTGCGTGGTCCGGGTCGAAGAGCAACGCCCAGGAGTCCAGGTCGACGTCGGGCAGGCGGGCGCGAACCAGGCCGACGTTCACGCCAATCCCCGTCGTGCCCCACGCGTAGGGCACCGCGTAGGCGTTCTCCGGATCCATCGCGGCCACAACGGCCAGCGTGCGCGGGTCGAGGTTGTCGAGGTTCGGGATCATCTCCTTGTCGAGCGGTCGGAACAGTCCGGCTCCGTTTTGCACCTCGAAGTACCCGTTCGACGGGACGACCAGGTCGTAGCCGCTATTGCCGGCCAGCAGCTTGCTTTCGAGAACGTCGTTGGAGTCGTAGACGTCGTAGTTGACCTCGATCCCGGTTTCGCGCGTGAAGGCCGGCAGCGCATCGTCGTCGATGTAGTCCGACCAGTTGTAGAAGTTGACGACCTGGGGTTGCGCCTGGCGTTCCCCCGTTCCGCACGCACCCAGCAGGCAGCCGGCAACCACCGCGAACGCGAACAACGGCTTCCTCCGCGGTCCCGTCAAGGCGCGCGAACGGGCCGCCGTGCTTCGCGTGTTCAGTAGCCCGTCGACCAACGCATCGCGAGGCCCAGGGTGCGCGGCCTGTTCGGCCCCAGCCTGGTTCCCGGGATGATGCCGTCGTCCTCGATGACGGCCGCGAAGTGCCGGTCGTCCGTCACGTTCTCCATGTAGCCCATGACCTCCCAGCCCGAATCGGACCGGTAGCCGGCCTGCAGGTTCGACTGCACCCAGCCGTCGAGCCGGAATCTGTCATCGAGGGACGGCCCTCCGAACACCTCGCTTTGCCCGAACACCTCCAGATGCGCAACCCAGTGCCCGCCGCCGACGGGAAGCTCGGCCCCGAGCACGCCGCCGTAGGACCAGGCGGGCATGCGGCCCAGGCCGTTGCCTTCGCACGAAGCGTCCCCGCAGAATGCGTGCATCTGCCGCCCTTCCATGTCGGTGTAGCCCAGCGCCACACGCAAGTCCAGAAACCGGCCGAGGAACGCCTCCAACTCCCACTCCACGCCCCTGCCGTCCATGATCCCCACGTTGTCGACGACGAAGCTCCCGGCCGGCCCCGGCACGGTCACCTGCAGGTCCTCGAAAGTGTACGAGTACACGTTCAGCCTCGTCTGCGCGCGGCCATTCGCGAACCTCGCCGTAAAGCCGGCTTCGTAGGAAAGCGACTCCTCGGGGCCGAAGGGGTCGGGTGCCGCCTCGCCCTGGCCGACCCCGACCGTGGGCCAGGGCGGCGGCGGCGACAGCGCGAAGCTGCCGAACCCGCCCGCCTTGTAGCCGCGGGTCGCGCTCGCGAACCAGGTCCACTCCTCGTTCGGACGGAACCGCACGAACGCGCGCGGCGCGGTCTCGCTCCATGTCCGTTCGTCCCGCAGGAAACCCGTGGACGTGAAACCGAGGGTGAGATAGGGCCCGAGGTCGCTGTCGACATCGGGTGCCCAGTTGGCGAACTCCTTCGTGTCGGCCGTGTGGCGCACGCCCACGCCCACGTCCAGCGTCTCCGACAGCGCGAGATTGAGGTCAACATACGCCGCCCACCCGCTGTAGCGCCCAGAGACCTCGTTCGGCTCGACCAAGCCTTCGGGATTGGGCGCGAACTCGTAGCCGAGGTAGGCGTAGTAGTCCTGGCAGGTCGCGTAGCCATAGTAGTTGTAGTAGGCGCACAGCACGTCCTCGTCCGAGAACGTCGTGAATGCCGCGTGGATGTCCTCCCGGTACAAGGACACGCCCGCATACCACGACAGCGGTCCCTCGCCGGCTTCGTCGGAGACCAAGCGCAGTTCCTGCTCCGCGTAGTCGCCCGCCTGGTCCTGGTGGTAATGATTCACGCGCAGGGGCGAGCCGTCGTAGTCCTCGGCGTAGAAGTACTTGTGGTCCCGATAGCCGGTCAGCGACGTGAACGTCGCCCAGCCGAGGTCGCGCTCGATCTCAAGGCCGACGCTCAGCACCTCAAGGTCGTCCGCCTCGCCGTCCCGGAGGTCCCCCCCGGAGTCGTAAGGCCCCCCCGGCACGTCCACGTCGAAGAGCTCGTTGAGCGTCTCCCACGTGCCTCCGCGCTCAATCGCCCGATAGACCGTGCCCGACCGCTGTCGATCCTCGTATTCGACCATCAGGTTGATGTCGCTCACGTCCGTCCGGTTGCGCAGGGAGACGCGCACCGCCTCCGCGTCGCGCGAGACCAGGTCCCCCCGCGCGGGGGCGAACCCGTCCGTCGCGTATCCGTCGTCGCGGGCCACGTACGCTGCGATCCGGGCCGCCCCGGTCTCGCCCATCGGCGCATTCCACACGCCGTCGAATTCCGCGTGCCCGTACTGGCCGACTTCCGCGCCCACGGCGAAAACGGTCCTTCCGATCTCCGGGTGCCGCGTGATCGTGTTGATCGCCCCGGCGATGGAGTTCCGCCCGAAGAGAAATCCCTGGGGCCCGCGCGCGATCTCGACGCGGTCGATGTCGTATTGGCTCGTCACGACGGGCCCGTTGCGGCCCTGGTAGAGGCCGTTCTTGAAGACGCTGATCGACGGATCACCGCCAACGCCGAAGTCGAACGTGTATATGCCCCTACACTGCAGCAAGTCGATGAAGCTGTCCGTCGAGCTTCCGACCAGTCCGGGCGTGAAGCGGCTCAGTTCCTCGAAATTCGCCAGATTGGCATCGTCCAGAAACTCGCCGGCGAAGGCCGAGATGCCAAGCGGCACGTCGCCCAGCGGCTCGGGACGGCGTTGAGCCGTAACGATGGACTCCTCGATGAATGTCTCCAGAGTCGCCCCCCCCCCCCGTGGTCCCTCCCCCGCGGTCCCGCTCGACGCGAGGGCGACTGCACTTGCCAACGCGGTTCTGCGGAAGGTCCTCGAACCGGCCCGCTGCCGGAATGTCGATGCATCACTTTTACAAACTTCCAACGCTCCGCTCCCGCTGTCACTTGCGATCATAGCGTACCAGCGGTCGAGTGAAGCGTCGCCGAAAGGCAACGGTTCTTGTGGCGCCAGGGCGAGTGATTGCACGCTTTGGCGCCAGCGGCGCCGACGACGATGGAGGTGCGGCGCCGGCATGACTCAGGCCTGATCACTCGGGGCTGTTGCCCTTTGCGAGGGTGTAGTTTCGGTTGAGCGGCAGGCTGCGCCAGGTTTCGGTGGTGTTGTCGGGCCAGCGAACGGTGGCTTGCTCGGCGACGGTGGCGGCGCCGAGGCCGAAGGTCAGGGTGGGTTCCACGGCGCTCAGGTAGCTGCGGGCCGGCATGACCGTGCGCGCTTGCTGGCGGCCGGCGGCGGTGAGGGTGACCGTTGCGCCGAGAGCCTGCACGTTGGGGGGCGGGGCCTTGAGCGCTATGCGGATCCAGGCGTTGCCGGTGGCTTGGTCGTTGCGGAGCAGGGTTGCCTTGCCGCCCGCTTGGGTCAGGGCGAGGTCGAGGTCGCCGTCGGCGTCGATGTCGGCGTAGGCGAGGCCGCGGCCGATGCGGGGGGTGGTGAGGGCGCCGATGTCCTCGAGGGCGATGAAGCGGCGTGGGCAATCGGTGCCGCAGTTCCAGAACAGCTGCGCCGGCTGGGGATAGTGCTGGCTGGCCTGCACCCGGTTGATCTCCGGTTCCACATGGCCGTTGGCAGCGACGAGGTCGGTGCGGCCGTCGAGGTCCGCGTCGAGGAAAAGGAGGCCGAAGGTGAGGGCCCGGCGGCTGGCCGGGCCGACTCCGGCGACGATGGCGTCGTCGCTGAAGATGCCTTCGCCTGGCCGCAGGACATAGAACGACGACATCTCGTTGGCGAAGTTGCCGATGGCGAGCGTGAGTCCGTCCTCCCGTTGCGCGGCGTCGATTCCCATTGCGCCGGTGGCGAGACCGGCGGCGTCGAAGGCCGCGCCGAGCTCGATGCCGGCCTCGCGAAAGCCGCTGCCTTGCTGGTTCACGAAGAGGAAGTTGCGGGTGGTGTCGTTGGCGACGGCGAGGTCCAGCCAGCCGTCGGCATTGACGTCGAGCGGACGCACGGCCAGCGCCTTGCCCACCGGGGCGCCGGTGGCGGGATTGGCCACCGCAATGCCGGCCGCGGCGGAAATCTCGGTGAATGTCTCGCCGTCGTTGCGATAGAGCCAGGAGTGGGCGCCGGGGAAGTCCGTGGGAGGCCCGTAGGCGCGGCCGATGCCGGTGAGGCGGAAGTCCACTTCCCGGTCCACTTCCGGCGACCAGCCGACGTAGTTGCAGACGAAGAGATCAAGGTCTCCGTCGCGGTCGAAGTCGAGGAAGGCGGCGCTGGCGCTCCATGTCTCGCCGTCGCTCGCGACACCGGATTCCTCGGTCACGTCCTCGAATCGCGCGCCGCCGATGTTGCGATACAGACGGTTGTCGCCCACGCCGGTGATGAAGGCGTCGACGAAGCCGTCGCCGTCGTAGTCGCCGGTGGCCACGCCCATGCCGTAGAGCGTGATGTCCATGCCGGTTGCCACGGTCACGTCGGCGAAGGCGCCGTCACCCAGGTTGCGATACAGGCGCGATGTTGCGGGGCGCTCCGTGGCCGGCTGCCAGGGCCAGTCCGTGGAGTTCACGAACAGGAGGTCGGGGGCGCCGTCGTTGTCGTAGTCGAAGAAGGCCACGCCGCCGCCCATGGTCTCCGGCAGCAGGCGTTCGCCGTAGGCGCCGGTGCGGTGCAGGAAGTCGATGCCTGCTTCGGCGGTGATGTCGGTGAACGGCATGGAGGGCACTGCCACCGCGGGCGTCGCCGGCAGTTGCGGCCCTGCCTGCACCGCTTCGGTGGAAGCCGGGGCGTCTTCGTCGCCGCGAAGGAGGAGGAACGCGGCCACGGCAACGAGCGCCAGGCCCGCTGCGATCCAGAGCGAAAGCCTGAGGCCCCGTCGAATGCGCGCCTCGCCGGCGGCGTCGCTCACTTGGGGATGCTCCGTTGAGGTGGGGGGAGAGCGGCGTGCCCGGCGGGCGAGACGCCCTCCCGCCAGAGAGGTTGCCCGCAGTCGGCCGGGCACGCCTCTCGCGCCAGCGCCAGACCGTGGCCAACGGGGACGGCCGGGGGCGGATTCGCGGCGTGTGTCGGCTGGGAACTGGTGAGTTCATAGACGGTCACGGCTTCGGCGGCATGGTTGGCGGCAGGGTCCCGTCGCCTGGCCGCGCTCACGGCGCTGTCGCGGGCATTGTCGTCGCTGCGGTACCTGGCGTGCAGTGCGCGGTGCATCTTGGCGGCGTCGGCGTCTCCGAGTCGCGCGTACACCTGCGCCAGGCCGTGGTGGGCCGCGACGTTTTCCGAGTCGATGGCGAGGGCGCGCTGGTGCCGCACTTCGGCTCGTCGCAGCCATTGCTGCTGGTCGCTGCCGGGGCGGGCCAGTTTCGCGCGCTCGAACAACGCCCTGCCGAGGGTGTTCTGCAGGCGATAGTCGAGCGAGAAGTCGAAGCCGCGCTCTCGCGCCTCGGCGAAGCGCGTGTCGGCGACGCCACGCAGCGTTGCGATGGCGGCGTCGAACTGACCGTTCTGCAGATCCACCAGGCCGCTGAACCACGCCACCGACCACGGATATGCACCAGCGGCGGCAGCCTCGCGCAACGACCCTGCTGCTTCATCGAGACGACCCTCGCGCAGCAGCACACGGGCGACGTTGAGCGCGCCTTCGGGACGGCCGAGTTCGGTGACCGAGCGGAACGCAGATTCGGCTTGCCGCAGAGCGCCGCGGCCTGGCTTGGCCAACAGGCCAATGCCGTAGTCGTTCCAGCGCACCCACGTTGGTGTCTGGGGTGCTCCCTGATCGGCTCCTGTAGCGAGGCGAGGCCCCTGGCGCTCCCCCAGGCTGAAGGCTCCACCGTGCTCGACGTTCCCATCGGCTATCGGGAACACGACCTCATCTGACGCGATGGTGACCACCGGCAGGTCGTTGCGAACGAATTCGTCGCCTTGGAAGGCAGCGAGATACGTCGTGTCGAACTTGCGGTAATGCAGGCGCACGGTGATCACGACCGGTTCCGTGATGTCAGGCGGCAGCGTCAGCCGATAATGCACCACGTCGGCGCTGCCGGGGGGGATCTGGTGGTTGTAGAGCGGCGTGAATATGTCCTCGACGTTGCGGCGGTCGATGCGCGCGCCGTCTCGGTCCAAGACATGGGAATTGACGAAGTGACTCCAAGGATCCACCGCGCCGCGCCCATCGAGCGCGCCGCTGTGGCCGAGCCGGCGGTCGCCGCTCCTGGCCACCACTTCGAGCCACACCTCGTTGGAGTCGGCGGTGCCCTGGGTGAAGTGGTGGCCGAGGGTTAGGGTTCGCAGCACCGCATCGAGGACATAGGTGGCGCCAGGTCGCAGCACCGGCACTTGCGGGCGCAGAGGCGCAACGGCCGGCGCATCGATGCCTTCGCCTTCCCGAATCGCGAACAGGTCCACCCGCAGTGCGCCTTCAAGCATCTGTCGATGTGCCTCGATGACCTCGCCCGGCAGGTCGAGCAACGCCGCCAGCGCGGTGTTGGCGGCCGGGAAGCCGTGCCCGTGGACGGTAAGGCGACCGCTTCCGTCGTTGTCGCGGGCCGCGAAGTCGGCGGACTCGGCGAGCGGCATGTGGCAGCCGTTGCAGTTCGCCTGCGCCTGGTCTGGATAGTTGAAGCTCGTCACGCCGTGGCCGGACACGCCGCTCAGCAGGAACGAGTCGTAGTGGTTCTGGCCGCGCAGCCAGCGGTAATCGTTGAGTTCCTCGGGGATGTGAACCTTGTGGCAGGTGCCGCAGAACTCGGGGCTTCGGTGCATGGGCTTCAGGAACGTGCGCTTGTGGAAGTCCGGGTTGGCCTTGATGAGAACGCCGTTCAGCCACGCCAGCAGCGGCTGGCGACTGAACGCGAACGGATAGTGCTCCGGCACGGCGATGGTGTAGTCGGCGTTGCCCCTGAGCGGTTCGGCCACGCTCTCGATGGCGTGGCAGGCGATGCAGGTGATGCCGGCGGACGCGGAGGGGTCGTCTTCGTGGTCGAAGTCGGGATCGTCGAACCGGCCGCTGAAGAGCGGCGCCGGATCGTGGCAGCCGGCGCAGAACCGCGCCGCGTGAACGTTGCCGTCGCGCTCGAGCAGCACGGCGCGGGTGTTGAGCACGGAAAAGCGATAGGCCGGGTTGTTGAACGAGGCGAAGCGATGGGCGCTGTGTTGCCATCCGGCGTGGGCGTCGGCGTGGCAGCCGGCGCAGTAGTCGTCTCGCATCAATGCTTCGGCAGGGATGTAGTGGCCATCGGCCGTGCGGGCGAGAGCGGGGTGGAAGCTCACGGCCTCGTCCGCCGGCGGATTGTCGGAGCCGCTGAGCCAGGCGCCGGCCACGCCGGCGGCGACGCCGAACGCCGCGATGCCGGCGCCCGCAGCCCAGCGGATGGGGCGTCCGGCGAGCCGATGCATCACGAACAGCCACGCCACCAGCACCGGCGTCAGGACGTGCAGCCAATAGGCAAGGGAGCGCCCAAGCGGGTGCCGCACCTCGATCAGGGGCATCCCCCGCGTCAGCAGGAGCCCGGTCGCCAGAAGCACGATGGCGGTGCCGAGCAAGGCGAGTCCCAGCCGCACGGCGAGGCGGTTCGGATGCGGCCAGGCGCGGCGCAGATGCAGCAAGCCATACACCAGCACCGGCGCGATGATGGCGATGCCGAGCGCCAGGTGGCCGAGGAACATGAACTGGTAGAGCTGGTCTTCGAGCGCGCTGCCCTGCAGCCACTGCAGCAAGCTCACCGCGCCGAGATAGGCGGAGTTGACGGCCAGGAGGGCGAACAGGGCCAGCACGGCCAGCAGCAGTCGGCGCAGACGGGGGCCGACGACCACGGGTGCGGGTCGCCGCCGGGGCGGACTCGCCGATGGCGGTTGGGTCTCCGTTTACAGCCCCTCCTGGAAGCGCACGTTGTAGCGTGCGTGCAGGGAGTCGCGCCGGGCGATGCCGGTCTCGTCGAGGTCGCCTGGCACGGGCAGGGGCGCCACGGTGTCGCCGTGCTCGGTGTACAGGTCCATGTCCCGTGCCCAGCCGCGGAACTCCACCGCGAACCACCGCGTCGCGTTTGCCGGCGGCGGAAGCTCCGGGAATTCCACGTGCACTTCCTCGCCGCTGCCGAAGATGGCGAAGGCGCCGTCCGGCTCGCGCAGCAGTTCGGTGGCATCGCCGAGGGCCGTGTAGTAGCCGCGCGCCAGCCTGGCGTCCCAATAGGTGGCGCGACGGCCATAGTCGTAGTGCGGCAGGCGCTGCTCGCCGGTGGTTCTGCGCGCGAATCCGCTGCGTGCCACCCGGGCTTGCGTCGGCGTCAGCGTGACCGGCGCGAGATCTGACAAGGCTTCTTCGCGCACCACTTGCAGCTTGTCCCAATAGATCTCCATGTTGGAGGTCAGGCGCAAGGATTTCGTTCCCTGGGGCAGCGCAGGCAGCGACAGCGCCATCTTGCGCGGCATTCCGGCGGGATAGCCGAACGCCGGAGCGACGACATGCCAAGAACCGTCGCCGTCTCGCGCCTCGAGCGTCGGCGGGTTGTAGCGAAGGCCGGCTTGCCAGGCGGCAAACACGGTTTGCGAATACGGGTACTCCATCCAGGCGTCCGCCACCAGCACGGCATTGCGGCGAGGAAGCGGGGCGTCGAACTCCAGCGTCAGGCGCTGTTCCTCCTTTAGCAGGCCGATGAAGCGGGGATCGCGTCGGGTTGGCGGTGCGCGCCGATCGGCGGCGGTGACCAATGCGGTGACATCGGTGCCGTCGGCGTCGGTTGCCTGGATGGGAACCCGGGCCTCGTCCAGCCGCCACGTGATCGGGCGGCTCGTGGCGGCCGGCGGGGCGGTGTCGAGGCGTTCGTCGAGGACGATGCCCCAACCGGGGGGCAGGTCATAGACGTGCAGACGCGCCGCATCGATATAGGCCGTCTCCTCCATCGGTTCGCCGAGCTTGATCTCGTAGCGGCCGTTGCAACGAGTGCCATCCCCTGGAGCGCCGACGCACGTTTTCGCGTCGTCGGGCCGGCGCGGCGCCAGTTGCTCGGACGAGAGCAGGTAGCTCTCGAACGGACGCGCCGGCGCCGTCTCGCCCGGCGCCGAGAAGAGGCCAAGCGCGGCAACGCCGAGCATGTCGCTGACGAAGGCATGCTCGGTGCCGTTCCATGCGAACAGCACCGGGCAGCTGGCCAGTTGGCGCTGGGTCTCGGCAATCGGGTGCAGCTTGTGAACGGCGAGGTCGAGTTCGCTTTGGGACACCCCGTCAGACCAGAGCAAGGACACGAAATCCGCCTGCTCGAAGCCGTCGAGGCCGACGCTCAGCGGCATGAGGCTCTGTCCCGGAGCGGAGTTGGCGTCGAAGGCGTCGAGCACGGCCCAGTCTCCGGCGAAGCGAACTCGCACATGCGTGCCAATGCCGGATGCGTTGGAGCGCATCTGGTCGGCTTCCGAGCGACCGCTGGGGGCGATGGCGAGGAAGGCGTGGCGGCCGGGGCCGGCGGGCCAGAGGTCGAGCCCTTCCGGGCCGGCGGACACCAAGGCGGGGCCGTCCCCCGGTTCCGTCAGCGTCCGGGTCAAGGCGTGCATCGGCCTTTGCTCGATGTGTTGCACGGCGCCTGATGTGGCGTGGAGCAGGACGAAGCCATCGGCGCCCGTCAGCAGCAGTTCGGGGACCGCATCGCCGTCGAAGTCGGCGGCATCGATGTGGCGGGACGGGTGACCCGCTTCGCCCAACGACCGCGGGGACCAAGTGGACTTGCTTTCGGCGTTCAAGCTCCAGTCCCAGGCCAGCACCTGCCCCGACTCGGCAATGCCAAACAACTCCGGGCGACCGTTTGCGTCGGCGTCCGCGACGGTCAGCGCCGCGAGTTCCGTCGTCCGCAAGTCGTCGAACCCGGGCATCGGCTCGTAGCGCCAGGTGCGGTCGTTGCGCCAGACGTCGTGCGGTGGCGCCCTGTTCAGCACGATGATGTCGAGGTCGCGGTCCGCGTCCAGGTCCATCGCCAACACCTGTCGCCCCGGGCTCCCCCGCAGGCCGTGTTCTTCGGCAAGCGGGCGGAAGCTGCCGTCCAGATTGTTGCTGAGGAGCTCGTTGCCTTCTTCGCCGGTGAAGAAGACATCGAGGTCGCCATCGTGGTCGGCATCGAACAGCGCGCCGTCGGTGCAGGGCAGGGCGGCACTCATCTGCGTTGCGCTCCACTCGCCTGCCGCTGCCTGGCGCCAGAGTCGAACGCCTTCGCTGCCGCAGAGCACGACGTCCAGCAGGGCATCGTTGTCCATGTCGCCCCAAAGTGCAGACCTTGCCGGGGGCGATTGCGCGAGAGGGTGGTTCGGCGCGGCGACGAACGTGGCCTGGGCGGTGCCGAGATACACGCCGGTTCGGTCGGGCGCGTTTACCAAGAGGTCCAGCCGTCCGTCACCGTCGATGTCCGCGACGCTGAGCGCCGCGTTCGTCCAATCGCCGTCGTCGAACGGCAGCGGCCCCGAGAACACCGCTCCATCGCGCATCGCGGCGGGTTCCCGCGCCTTGACGGTGACCGCCTTGGCTTCTGCCTTGGGGCCCATCCGCATGTACGAGAACGCCGCCAGCCGGGCTGCGGGATGTGCCTCGAAGCGCTGATAGCTGGCGAGCAGCTCCGCCGCCTCGTCCTCGCGCCCGACGCGCCGCAGCGCCTGGGCGCCGGCCCAATAGGCGCTGCGCAGGTACGGATCGAGTTCCGCGGCACGCAGAAACAGCGGCGCAGCGGCGGCATGGTCGCCCTGCTGCAAGAGCGCCTGGCCCAGGAAATAAAAGGCATAGGCATCGCTTGGGTCGCCGGCGGATGCCTGCCGGAGCAGGGCCGTGGCCGGCTCGGCTTCGCCCAGATAGAGATGCACGATGCCGCTGCTGTAGAGCGCTCGCAGGTGATTCGGCTCGGCGTCGAGCACCTCGCGCAGGATGGCGAGAGTCAGCCGTTCGTCGCCTTCCTCTTGGCGGTTCAGGGTGGCGATGGCCTGGTTCACGCGGGCGTCGAGCCAGTCCGGCGCCAAGGCGAGCGCCTGCGCGAAGGCGCCCTCTGCCTCCGCATATTGGTAGCGTCCCATCAGCGCCACGCCACGGTCGTTGTGGGCGACGGCTTCCTCCGGCGGCGCCGCGGGGTCCCCGATGCCGCACGCCGCGCAGGCAAGGACCAGCGTGGCTGCCACTGCCATGCGCGCGGCGTCGTGCAGGACGTTGCGGATGCGAAACGGAGCGCCCAACGCAAGCCTCTCGTGCGGAAGGGCGGCATGATCGACAACCCGTTGTTGGCTTGCAAGTCGTTCGGTGCGCTGAGTGCGCTGAGGGCGGCCTCGTGACGGGAGAGTGTCGGGAGGGCCGTCTGGTCGAGTTGGGGCGCCGCCGGCGGTGCCCCTTGTTCCGGGACGTGCCTCGGCATCCTGCCCCCCAGGCTCCCCCAGACCCGCCGACACGTCCATGCAACTCCGGGCAGCTCTATGCAACAATGCACAGGTCGCTCTTGCTGACGGGAATTGTTGCCATGCAGGCCGTTGCCGATCTGCACGTCGTTTCCGACTACCGGCCGGCGGGAGACCAGCCGGGGGCCATTGCCGGTTTGGTGGATGGGCTGCAGTCGGGTCTCGCGCAGCAGACGCTGCTTGGCGTCACCGGTTCCGGCAAGACCTTCACCGTTGCCAACGTCATTGAAGAGGTGCAGCGGCCGACGCTGGTGCTGGCGCCGAACAAGACCCTGGCGGCGCAGCTCTACGGCGAGTTCCGGGAGTTCTTTCCGCGCAACGCCGTCGAGTATTTCGTCTCCTACTACGACTACTACCAGCCGGAAGCGTATGTGCCGGCGTCCGACACCTACATCGAAAAGGACGCTTCCATCAACGCCCACATCGAGCAGATGCGGCTCTCTGCCACCAAGGCGTTGCTTGAGCGGCGCGACACCATTATCGTCGCTTCGGTGTCTGCCATCTATGGCCTGGGCGACCCGCAGTCCTACCATCGCATGGTGCTGCACCTCGACCGAGGCGATCGGGTGGACCAGCGCTATCTGCTGCAACGCCTCGCCGAACTGCAGTACACCCGCAACGACATGGCGTTCCAGCGCGGCGCCTATCGCGTGCGCGGCGACGTGATCGACATCTTCCCGGCGGAATCGGAACGCGACGCCATCCGGGTGGAACTGTTCGACGACGAGATCGACAACCTGGCGCTTTTCGATCCCCTCACCGGCGAGGTGGTCAAGCGCGTGCCCCGATACACCGTCTTCCCGAAGACCCACTACGTCACCCCTCGCGACCGCATTCTGGGCGTGCTCGACGACATCCGCGAGGAACTGCGCGACCGCCTCAACGTGCTGAAGGACGCGAACAAGCTGGTGGAAGCGCAGCGGCTCGAACAGCGCACCCGGTTCGACCTCGAGATGATCAAGGAGATCGGCTATTGCAGCGGCATCGAGAACTATTCGCGCTATCTCTCTGGGCGCGAGGCCGGCGAGCCGCCGCCGACCCTGTTCGACTATTTGCCCCGCGATTCCCTCCTGATCGTGGACGAGTCCCACGTCACCGTCCCCCAGCTCGGCGCCATGTACAAGGGCGACCGCTCACGCAAGGAAACGCTGGTGGAGTACGGCTTTCGGCTGCCTTCGGCGCTCGACAACCGACCGCTCAGGTTCGACGAATGGGAGCTCTTGGCGCCCCAGACCATCTTCGCTTCGGCGACCCCCGGCTCCTACGAGGCGGAGCGCGGCGCCCTGACGGTGGAACAGGTGGTACGGCCCACGGGGCTGGTGGATCCGGATGTGATCGTCCGTCCGGCATCCACCCAGGTGGATGACCTGCTTGGCGAGATCGGCAAGACGGTCAAGGCTGGCGAACGGGTTCTCGTCACCACGCTCACCAAGCGCATGGCGGAGGACCTGACGGATTACCTCGACGAGCACGGCGTCCGCGTGCGCTACCTGCATTCAGACATCGACACCGTGGAACGCATGGAGATCGTCCGCGACCTGCGACTCGGCAAGTTCGACGTGCTGGTGGGCATCAACCTCCTGCGAGAGGGACTCGACATGCCGGAGGTGTCGCTGGTGGCGGTGCTCGACGCGGACAAGGAGGGCTTTCTGCGGGCGGAGCGCTCGCTCATCCAGACCATTGGCCGCGCTGCCCGCAACATCAATGGCCGCGCCATCCTCTACGCCGACGACTTCACCGGCTCCATGAACGCCGCCATCGGCGAGACCAACCGCCGACGCGAGAAGCAAGTGGCCTTCAACGAGGAGCACGGCATCGTCCCGCGTGGGGTCACCAAGGCCATCGCCGACGTGATGGAAGGGGCGCGTGCCGAGCCTGGGACGGCGCGGGGCAACGGTCGAGGGCGTCGCCGCGCCAACGGCGAGGCACCGAAGCGGGTTGCACCGGGCGACGCGAAAGGGGTTGGGCGGATGCTCGAGGAACTGCAGGAGAGAATGATGGAACATGCCCGCAACCTGGAGTTCGAGGATGCCGCCGCGGTGCGGGACGAAATCCGCGAAATGCGCGAGGCCTATCTCACCAGCTGACTTCGCCCGGAGCGAGGCCCTGCGCGCAAGGCAAGGAGCAGACGATGCAGATTCAGCCCTTCGACGGCGCCTCCTTCGGTGCCGACGTGACGGGAATTGACCTGGGCCGCATTGGCGATGAGGAGTTCCAGGCATTGCACGCCGCCTGGCTCGAACATGCTGTGCTGCGCCTGCGCGACCAGGCAATCGACGACGACATCCTGCAATCGTTCAGCCAGCGTTTCGGCCCGCTCGAATACGCCCCTTTCGGACGGCTGCCCAGGAGCGAGGTGGACAAGCTGCCGAATCCGTACATCGCCACCATCTCCAACATCGTCAGGAACGGCCAGCCCATCGGCGGCCTCGGCAATGCCGAGGCCGCCTGGCATACGGACATGTCCTACATCGAGCGGCCACCCACGGCGAGCCTGCTTTACGCCGTGGAGGTGCCGGAACGCGGTGGCGACACCCACTTCTGCAACATGATCGGCGCACTCAGGGCATTGCCGCCGGCGCTGGAACAGCGGGTGCGGGGCCTGCGGGCCAAGCACGACGCCGCCCACGACAGCGTCGGCAAGCTGCGCCGCGGCCACCACGATGTGGACGATCCGCGCGACGCGCCCGGAGCGTCGCACCCAATGGTGTTGCGGCATCCGGCTACGGGGCGCGATGCCCTCTACCTCGGACGCCGCCAGGATGCCTGTGTGGAAGGCTTGCCGCTGCCGGAGAGCGAGGCCCTGCTGGACGAAGTGTGGACCCACGTGGCCTTGCCCGGCGACGTTTGGACGCAGCAGTGGCGACAGCGGGACCTCGTGATCTGGGACAATCGCACGGTAATGCACCGTCGCGCCGCCTTCTCCCCCAACGTCCGCCGCCTGATGCGCCGAACCCAGGTCCGCCCGCGCCAATAGTCCCCCTTGCGGGCAGAGGATGCCCTCCCGCCAGAGGGGGGATGCGCCCTGTCCAGGGAGGCCAAGATGCCACGCCCTCCCGAGGTGTGCCTGCCGCCCGCAAGTGCTTTACAATTCCCGCCGTCCAGAACGGATCTTGCAGGCGCGTAGCTCAGCTGGTTAGAGCACCACCTTGACATGGTGGGGGGCGTTGGTTCGAATCCAATCGCGCCTACCAAGCCAAGCAGGGGCGGGTCAGGTTGTCCACATGGGCTGCCGCCAGTACCATCTGCCCATCTCGCATCGGGCGAAGGCATGCCCGATGCGGCTGTCCGAACAGGAGGAATGCCTATCAAGAGATCAGCCGCGAAGTCGCAGACCAGCAATCGAGCCGTGCTCAACGACGACATTCGCGCCTTTCGGGTTCGCCTGATCGGCTCGGATGGAACCCAGGTGGGGATCGTTGGCCGGGACGAGGCGCTGCGCGAAGCCCGAAGCGAAGGGCTGGATCTGGTGCTCATCGCGCCCGATGCCGAGCCCCCGGTCGTCAAGGTGATGGACTATGGCAAGCATTTGTTTGACCAGAAGAAAGCCAAGGCGGCCCAGCGCAAGAAGCAAAAGCAGGTTCACGTCAAGGAAATGAAGTTTCGCCCCGGCACCGAAGAGGGCGACTATCAGGTGAAGCTGCGCAATCTCGTGCGCTTCCTGGAGGACGGCGACAAGGCCAAGGCGTCGGTGCGGTTTCGGGGACGCGAGATGGTGCATCCCGAAATCGGCCTCACGCTGCTGAAGCGCATCGAAGGGGACCTCGACGAACTCGCAAGCGTCGAAACCGCGCCGAAGTTCGAGGGTCGCCAGATGACGATGGTGCTCGCACCGAGAAAGCGCAGGCGGGGCGGGGCGCCGAGCTAGAGTCCGGGAGTAGGCAACCGGGCTTGCCGGCCACGGCGACAGACGCGAATCCAAGAGAAACCAATGACCAATGAGAAGACGCGAAGGGATTGTCCCCGAACGCGCCAAGGGCAGACCGTGCCCGTTCCGAGCGAATGGACCACGGTGACGTAAAGGAAACGACCAAGCCCGGCAATTCGTCAGCGGATTGCGCCGCGCCCAAGGGTGCCGGGCTTCAAGGACCAAGCCAAACATGCCAAAACTCAAGACCAAGCGCGGCGCCGCCAAGCGGTTCCGCCGCACCGCCAAGGGCTACAAGCACAAGCGGACCAACAAGAACCACCTTTTCACCAGCAAGTCCACGAAACGCAAGCGCCAGTTGCGGGGCTTCGCGGATGTCTCGGATGCGGACCGCGGCCTTGTGGACCGCATGTTGCCGGGCAGAAAGCGGCGCGCACGCAAGGCTGCCGTGGAAGACGACGGCGGCGAAGGGGAGGCGTAGGCAATGCCAAGAGTGAAGCGGGGCGTCGCCTCCCGGGCCCGCCGCAAGAAGGTGCTGAAGGCCGCCAAGGGCTACTACGGCGCCCGCAGCCGCACCTTCAAGGTTGCCAAGCAAGCGGTCATCAAGGCCGGCCAATACGCCTATCGCGACCGCCGCCAGCGCAAGCGCCAGTTCCGCCGGCTTTGGATCGTGCGCATCAACGCCGAGGCGCGCCGGCACGGCTTGTCCTATAGCCGCATGATGGCTGGGCTCAGGAAGGCGTCCATCGAAGTGGACCGCAAGGTGCTTGCGGATCTCGCGCTCAACGAGAAGGCGGCGTTCGCCGCGCTCGCGGAGCAGGCGCGCGCGGCATTGGGCTAGCCCGGATTGTTCATGAATGCCCTATTGCGGACGCGATGCACTCGCTGTGGCCGGGCAAGATACTCGCGTGTCCTGCGGGCGCGTTCGCGCGCCCTTGGGGCGCGTGCGTCCTCCACTCCGTGCCTCCTGGCACGCGTGCGTGCCAGCCACAGCGGCGTCTCGTCGCCCTCGCTGCGCGCATTCATGAACAATCCGGGCTAGAGGGGTCCTCCGATCAAGTCCATGGGCGTGGCGGGCCACGGGAGCGCGGGCATTCTGCCCCCGCAACGCGCCGCGAGGCGCGTCCATGGAGGGCCGTACAGCCATCTGAATGACAAACGCCCCAGGGGCTCGTCCGTAGGGGCGACGCATGCGTCGCCCTTGTCAGGCTTTTCCTTTCGGCCAGCGAAGCCACGATGCGGCTCGCGCGCCTGTCGGCGCCAGCGAGGGCAGAATGCCCGCGCCGCCAACCAATGACGCCATGAACGTCGATCACATCACCGAAGCCGCGCTTGTGGAAGTGGCGCGTGCCGCCAACGAACGCGCCCTGGACGAGGTGCGGGTTCGCTATCTCGGCAAGCGGGGCGAGCTCACGGCGCTCCTCAAGTCTCTCGGCGCAATGCCGGCGGACGAGCGGCCTGCCGCCGGCGCCTGCATCAACGTCGCCAAGCGCGAGGTGCAGGCTGCGGTTGACGGTCGCCGCGATGTCCTGGCGCGGGAACAGATGCAGGCGGCACTCGCCGCCGAGGCCGTGGACATCACACTGCCGGGGCGCCAGCGCCGACGTGGCGGGCTGCATCCGGTGACCCACGCGCTGCGCCGCATCGAGGACATCTTCGCCGCCGCTGGCTATGCCGTGGTGGACGGGCCGGAGATGGAGGACGAGTACCACAACTTCGAGGCGCTCAACATTCCCGCACATCACCCGGCCCGGGCCATGCACGACACCCTTTATCTTGACAACGGCCTGCTGCTGCGCACCCACACCTCGCCGGTGCAGGTGCGGACGATGGAGTCGCAGGGACCGCCGGTGAAGGTGATCTGTCCCGGTCGCGTCTATCGCAAGGACGACGTGGACGCCACCCACAGCCCCATGTTCCATCAGGTGGAAGGACTGGTGGTGGACGAGGGCGTCAGCTTCGCCGACCTCAAGGGCACCGTCATCGACTTCACCCGCCACTTCTTCGAACAGCCCTTGGGCGTTCGTTTCCGGCCGTCGTATTTCCCGTTCACGGAACCGTCCGCCGAGGTGGACATGGAGTGCGTCCACTGCCGTGGCGACGGCTGTCGCGTGTGCAGCGGCACCGGCTGGATCGAGGTGCTCGGCTGCGGCATGGTGCATCCCAACGTGCTCGCCATGTCCGGCATCAACCCGGAGCGTTACACCGGCTTCGCCTTTGGCTTTGGCGCAGACCGGCTCGCCTCGCTGCTGTACGAGGTGGACGACCTGCGGCTCTTCTTCGACAACGAGCTCGCCTTCCTGGAACAGTTCGCGTGAAGGTCAGCGAACAGTGGCTGCGGGAGTGGGCGCCCACCACGGTGCCCACCGCCGAGCTTTGCGATCTGCTCACCAACGCGGGACTCGAAGTGGACGGCACCGAACCTGTGGCAGGAGAGTTCAGCGGCGTGGTGGTGGGCCGCATCGTCGCCATGGAACCTCATCCAAACGTCGACAAGCTCTCGGTGTGCCGCGTGGACATGGGCGACGGGACGCCGCTCAGTGTGGTGTGCGGTGCGCCCAATGCCGCGCCAGGGCTGTGCGCGCCCCTGGCCCGCGCAGGCGCGCTGCTGCCGGGCAACGTTCGCATTGGCGCCGCCACCGTGCGCGGGGTTGCCTCTGCCGGCATGTTGTGCAGCGCCGCCGAACTTGGCATCGGCACCGATGCCGACGGCCTCATGGACCTTGGCGAGGGCTATGTGCCGGGCGACGATTTGCGTCGCGTATTGCACCTCGACGACACCACCATCGACATCGACCTCACGCCGAATCGCGGCGATGCGCTGAGCGTGCGGGGTTTGGCGCGAGAGGTGGGACTGCTCTGCGACGTGGCCGTTGCGCCGCCGTCCATCCCTGCCGTGCCGGCGACGAGCGAGACGGTCTTCCCGGTGCGGTTGAGCCAGCCCCAGGGCTGCCCGCGCTACCTTGGCCGCGTGATCGAGGGCATCGACATCACGCGCCCGTCGCCGCTGTGGATGCGCGAGCGCCTGCGCCGTTCGGGCCTGCGCAGCATCGACCCGGTGGTGGACGTGACCAACTACGTCTTGCTCGAACTCGGCCAACCCATGCACGCGTTCGACCTCGACCACCTGCGCGGCGGCATTGATGTGCGCAACGCGACGACGGGTGAGCGCATCACCCTGATCGATGGCCGCGATGCGACGCTGAATGACGCGACCCTTGTAATCGCGGACGACGACGGTGCGGTGGCGATGGCTGGGGTGATGGGCGGCGCGAGGACTGCGGTGCGAGCCACCTCCACCAATGTCTTCCTCGAGTGTGCCTTCTTTGCGCCGCTTGCGGTGATGGGCACGGCACGTCGGCACGCCATGCCCACGGACGCCGCGCACCGCTATGAGCGGGGCGTGGACTACCGCCTGCAGCGTCTGGCAGTGGAGCGCGCCACTGCGCTGCTGCTCGAGATCGTCGGCGGCACGGCCGGGCCGGTGCTGGACATCACCGACGAAGCTCACTTGCCGGTGGCCAAATCCGTCACATTGCGGCGCGCTCGACTCGACGCAGTGGTGGGCGAAGCGGTGCGGCCCGATGTCACCCAGCGTGTGCTGGACCGCTTGGGCTTCGAGCCGAAGATGTCGGGGGAAGGCGCCGAGACGTCTTGGACCGTCACCTCGCCCAGCTACCGGTTCGACATCGAGTGCGAGGAAGACCTCGTTGAGGAAGTGCTGCGGGTTCACGGCTACAACACGGTGGCGAGCCATCCGCCGACACTTGCGCAGCCACTCGGACATGCCTCGCGCAGCCGCGTGCCCACCGCCCGCATCGCAGACCTGTTGGTGGATCTCGGCTATTCCGAGGCCATCACCTACAGCTTCGTAGATCCCGTTCACCTGGATCTCTTCGAGCCCGAAGGGCAGTCGGTGGCAGTGATCAACGCGCCGTCGCGCGAGCACTCGGTGATGCGCTCGACCCTGCTGCCGGGACTGGCCCGCGCACTCGCGGGCAACCTGGCGCGGCGCGCGAGCCGCGCCCGGCTGTTCGAAATCGGCCAATGCTTCCGCCGCGGCGAGGACGGCGACGTCCACGCCCAGCAGACGCTTTGCGCCGGCATCGCTTTCGGCCCACGCGAGGTGGAGTCTTGGGCGCACGACGATGCCGTGGTGGATTTCTTCGACATCAAGGGCGATGTCGAGCGACTGTTGGCGCCCGGCGGGCGCCAGGCGACGTTCGTTGCCGACGATCATCCCGCGCTGCATCCGGGGCAGCGGGCGCGGGCCCTGCTCGATGGCGACGTGGCGGGTCGTTTCGGCAGGCTGCATCCGGAGGTGGAGCGGGCGCTCGATCTGCCGCCTGGGGCGTTCGTGTTCGAGCTGTCGCTCGAAGGCTTGCTCGGGCGCCGCCCCCGTCGCAACGCCGGCGTGTCTCGGCATCCGAGCGTGCGTCGGGACCTTGCCCTGCTGCTGCGCCGGGACGTGCCGGCGGCAAGCGTGGAAGCCGTTGTCCGCGCCGAACTTGGCGAGCTTTTGCGGGAATTTGCGGTGTTCGACCTATACACCGGCGAAGGCATTGATTCCAGTGAGAAAAGCCTTGCAATCGCCTTGACCTTGCAGCATCCCTCACGCACCCTAGGGGAAGGCGAGATCACGGCCAACGTGGATCGTGTGCTGGCGGCGCTGGCAACGCAGGTTGGTGCGCGCTTGCGATCCGGGGCCTTAGGGAGACTGTAGTTGGAGGGGTACATGCGGACTTTCCAATGGGTGCGTTGACCAAGGTGCAGATGGCCGAACGGCTGTTCGAGGATGTCGGTCTCAACAAGCGCGAAGCCAAGGAAATCGTCGAGCTCCTCTTCGAGGAGATCCGCGCTGCGCTTGAGCGGAACGAAAGCGTCAAGCTCTCCGGCTTCGGCAACTTCGAGCTGCGCGACAAGTCTCCTCGTCCAGGGCGCAATCCGCGCACCGGCGAGGAAATTCCGATCACGGCACGACGCGTCGTGACCTTCCGCCCTGGGCAGAAGCTGCGGGCAAGGATCGGCGACGGTGGACCCGGATCGTAGGATCGCCACCAACGCGGGCACAGCCGGCGCCGACGCCGAGGCGCAGAGCCACGGACTGCCGCCGATCCCCGGCAAGCGCTACTTCGCCATTGGCGAGGTGAGCGAGCTCTGCGCCGTCAAGCCGCATGTGCTGCGCTATTGGGAGCGGGAATTCCCGCAGTTGCGGCCCGTCAAGCGGCGCGGCAACCGCCGCTACTATCAGCACCGCGACGTGCTGGTGGTGCGTCGCATCCGCGAGCTCCTCTACGGCCAGGGCTTCACCATCGGCGGCGCGAGACAGCGCATGCGCGAATCGGAGCCCACCGGCCCGGCCAATCCCAGCCAGGCCCTACGCGACCTCCGCGCCGATCTTGAGAACCTCCTCGTCGAACTGCGGCGGTGAAATCGGAGGGTCCGTCCGCTTGGAGGACGCGCCATTTCGGCCCGATAGGCGGCACGCCACGGCAGGACGCGCCTGGCGGCGCGTAGGGCGCGCGCCCTTTGGGCGCGTCAGCGGGATGCTCCTCGCTCCAGAGAAGGGCTACGCCGCGCCGCGCCAAGGCAGCATCTTGCGGTGTCGCGGCATTCCCTCCTGCTATAGTTCCCGCTGCTCCGGGGCGTAGCGCAGTCTGGTAGCGCATCACACTGGGGGTGTGGTGGTCGCAGGTTCAAATCCTGCCGTCCCGACCAAAACCTCGATTCGTCATCGTTGGCGCGCAAGGGCGCTGACTGCACGACGCTTGACGTGGAGGGATGGACCGTTGCAGTCCCTGACGGAACTCCTCGCCGCTGCCGGCTCTTCCCAGGTGTCCGCTCCCGACGGTGCGGACGCCATCGGCGCCCCCGGGCACCGCTCGCTGTGCTATGGCCGCCTTCGGAACCAAGTCCACGCCGTGGGTCGTCAGTTGCGCGGTGCCGGGGTGAGTGCGACAGATAGCGTCGCCATCGTGCTTCCGAACGGTCCGCTGGCGGCCAGCGCGTTCGTCTGCATGGCGCCTTGGTGTGCCACCGCGCCACTGAATCCCGGCTACAAGCAAAGCGAGTTCGAGTTCTACCTCGACGACCTCGATGCCCGCGCCCTGGTCGTGGACGCCGGCTCCGAATCGCCCGCCGTGGAGGTCGCCCGCGCCGGCGGCATTGCCGTCATCCCGCTTCGGGGAGGCGAATGTGCCGGCGAGTTCGCCCTCGACGGTGCCGCCGAATCGACGGTGGCGGAACGCGACGCCGCTGCCATCGCCCTCATCCTGCACACGTCCGGCACCACCTCCCGGCCCAAGATGGTGCCGCTCAGCCAGGCGAATCTCTGCGCTTCCGCTGCCAACATCGTCGCCACCCTGTCGCTCGCGCCCGCGGACCGCTGCCTCAACGTCATGCCCCTGTTCCACATTCACGGCCTCGTGGCGCCGGTTCTCGCCACACTTGCCGCCGGTGCCAGCGTCAGTTGCTCGCCCGGCTTCGACGCCTTGCGCTTCTTCTCCTGGCTCGCCGAGGTGAAGCCGACCTGGTACAGCGCCGTGCCGACCATGCATCAGGCCATCCTGGCGCGGGCCGGGCGCAACGAGGAGGCCGTGCGCGCCAACGTGCTGCGCTTCATCCGCTCCTCCTCCGCCTCGCTGCCGCCGCAGGTGATGCAGCAACTGGAGGTCGTGTTCGGCGTGCCGGTCATCGAGGCCTATGCCATGACCGAAGCGGCACACCAGATGTGCTCCAATCCCCTGCCGCCCAGGGCGCGCAAGCCAGGCTGGGTGGGCCTGGCGGCGGGCCCGGAAGTGGCGATCATGGACGCGACGGGAACCGCGCTCGGCCCCGGCGAAGAGGGCGAGATCGTCATTCGCGGCGCCAACGTCACTGGCGGCTACATCAACAACCCCGAAGCCAATGCCGGCGCCTTTCACGACAGCGGCTGGTTCCGCACCGGCGATCAAGGCGTCGTGGACGAAGACGGCTACGTCAAGGTCACGGGACGCCTGAAGGAGATCATCAATCGCGGCGGCGAGAAGATCGCGCCGCTCGAAATCGACGAGGTGTTGCTGGACCACGAGGCGGTGCAGATGGCTTGTGCCTTCGCCGCGCCGCATCCGAGACTCGGCGAGGATGTTGCCGCAGCGGTGGTGCTGGCCGATGGCGCCACGGTCAGCGAACGGGAGCTGCGAAATTTCGCCGCGCAGCGTCTGGCGGACTTCAAGGTGCCGCGGCGCATCCTGTTCGTGGACGAGATTCCCAAGGGCGCCACCGGCAAGATCCAGCGCATCGGCCTTGCCAAGGCGCTTGGTCTCGAGGCGTGAAGGTCTGCATCTACGGCGCCGGCGCCATCGGCGGCTGCCTTGCCGTGCCGTTGGCGGAGGTGGGACTGGAGGTTTCGCTGGTGGCGCGAGGGCTGCACCTCGAGGCAATCCAGGCCCAGGGCCTCACGCTTCTCCACGAAGGCAGCGAGCGTCACGCCCACATCCGCGCCACAGACCGGCCCGCCGACTTGGGCGCGCAAGACATGGTGATCGTCACCCTCAAGGCGCATTCCATCCCCGCCGTGGCGGACGGCATCCTCGATCTGTGCAACGACGACACCGCGGTCGTGAGCGCCGTCAACGGCATCCCGTGGTGGTATTTCCACGCCCTCGACACGCCTTGGGGCGAACGCCATGTGGAGAGCGTGGACCCCGGCGGCGTTCTTTGGCGACGCATCGGCCCCCAGCGTGCTCTCGGCTGCGTGGTCTATCCCGCCGCCGAGATCGTCTCCCCGGGCGTGGTGCGCCACACCGAAGGCGACAAGCTGGTGGTGGGCGAGCCCGACGGCTCAGGCAGCGACCGCTTGGCGGCTTTGGCCACTGCATTCCGCAGCGCCGGCTTCAAGGCCCCGGTGCGCCCGCGCGTGCGCGACGAAATCTGGGTGAAGCTCTGGGGCAACCTGGCCTTCAATCCCCTGAGCGCGCTGACCGGCGCCACTCTCGACGTGCTCGCCACCAACACGGACACGCGCGCCATCGCCAGAACCATGATGGAGGAGGGTCGCGCCGTCGGCGAAGCCTTCGGCGCCCGTTTCTCGATCCCCGTGGAACGCCGCCTGGACGGCGTGGCCAACGTCGGCCCGCACCGCACCTCGATGCTGCAGGACCTCGAGCTCGGCCGCCCCCTCGAACACGAGGCAATGCTCGGCGCCGTCCAGGAACTCGCGATCCTGGCCGGCATCGCCACCCCCACCATCGACCTGATCCACACGCTGTTGCGCCAACGCATCGCCTCCCGCGACGCAATGGGAGGATGACGCCATGTGGCTGGGCCTCGTTTGGAGCCCCGCCTCCGAGGATGTGTGGGCTAGGAGCCTTCAGCCGGGAAGCATCCCCGACCGCTGACGCGCAGGGAAGTGCCGGCAATTCTCCCATCGCTGGGGGCGTACTTCCATGCAAGCCTTCAGCCGGGGAAGCTTCCTCGACCGCTGACGCGCAGGGAAGTTCGGGCATGTCCCCGTCGCCGGAGGGCGTACTTCCATGCAAACCTGCGCCGTAGAAAAACTGTCGAGTTGGAGAACGGTTGCGTACTTTCCTTCGCAGTTTTCGCGCCAGCGAAAACTGCCAGAGCGCCGCGAAGCGGCGCTAGGAGTCTGCGCCGTAGGACGATCTCGCGCCGAAAATGTGGTGTGATCCCCCATTGCTCGCCCCGAAACGTTCCTGACGAGGGACAGGACCTCCCAGAAGATGGATTTTTCTCGCCGTATTAGGGTGCATGTCCCCGGAAAAGTTTCTACGGCGCAGACTCCTAGCGCGCCCTAACGGGCGGGTCGGCAGTTCGCTTCGCGAACTGCCTGGCCTTCGGGCTCGCATTCGCTCGCGCTTTCGGCCAGGAGGTAAGCGCCGTTCTACGGCGCTTGCCTCCTAGCGTTGCCGTGTCAGGGCGTTGTCGATTTCCTCTGCTCGGAGGTGGGCGGGGCGGTTGCTCAGGCGGGACCAGTATTCGGCCAGGGTTGGGTGGTCGGTGATGGTCCCCATCTGGATGCCCCAGCCGACTTGGGCGCTGACATACACGTCGGCGGCGGAGAAGCGGTCGCCGGCGATGAACTCTCGTCCCGCCACGGCCGTTCCCAGCGTGTCGAGGACCGTGGCCAGGTTGCCGTAGCCGATCATCGACTCGCGCTCGGCAGGAACGGTGAGTTCCAGCGCCGAGTTGGAGTTCGCGGCTTCGACCGGGCCGGCGGCGAAGAACAGCCAGCGGTAGTAGTCGGCGCGGGCGTCGGTGGGCGGAGCAAGGCCGGCGTTCGGGAAGGCGTCGGCGAGATAGGCGCAGATGGCTGCGGCTTCGGTCACCACGCGGTCGCCATGGCGGATGGCCGGCACCTTGCCCATGGGGTTCACGGCGAGGTAGTCGGCGGCCTTGATGGTGGTGCCGTATTCCAGGACTCGGGTGTCGTAGGGTTCGCCTACCTCTTCGAGCATCCAGCGAACGATGCGGCCGCGGGACATGGGGTGGGTGTAGAACGTGAGATTGGGCATCTGCTGTTTCACTCAGGCGAGGGGGGGAGCGCAACGTAGCAGATCGGTCGGGGCGTTGCACGTGGCGTGCTCGCGTGAGGCCGCAAGCGTAGGACGGCGTAATCATCGGCACGGCTTACCTCCCTCCGAAGAAGCCGAGGACGGCTTCTTCGACTCCCCCTTGGAGGGAGTGACAGGAAGGGAAGGGCCCCCGTTTCCCGAAGGGGAAAAACGTGGTGAACGCAAACGCGCGACGATAAGGCCGAGTGCCGCGGTGAGTATCAAGCATCCCACCGGCAATCGAATCCAGTTGAGCGCCATCACCGTGATGGGCAGCAACCAGACGGCCAGCCAGACATGCGTTTCGCCAAGCCTGAATCCGTCGTTGCGACCATGGCAGAGCAGAAGCAGCACGGCGGGGCCGACAAGCGTGAGGTCGTAGCTGTGAATGTACGGTGTTGCGATGACGGTCGAAAAGAGCAGAACCGCAAAGGCCATCGGCACTGTACCGTGGAGGCGGAATGCGTACCATGTGGTGCCGGCGGCGACCAATGCAAACGGGGCCTGCACCAGATAGGCGTACCGACCCTCAAGTCCGATGAGGCGGGCTCCCATGAACGCGGACGGTTGCATCAATGTAAATAAACCTGTGTATTGTTCCAATACTTGAGTCTGGAACGGCACCGTCGTTGTGAGCCAGGCATGCCAGGTCTCCCAACCGAAAATCTGTCCGCTGAGAACTACCAGGAGAACAACGGTGAGAGCGGCGCTTGCTATTGAACGCCATGCGCCGGCCGCGACGAGGGCAAGCGGCACGAGAATCCCCAGGTGAGGCTTGATCGACGCGAGACCCAACAGGACGCCGGCAAGGATGGGCCGTCTGTCGAGAAATCCTAACCCGCCAATCAACAGTGCTGCGGCGAGGCAACCGGTCTGACCGAAGAACAGGTTGGTGAAGGTTGCCGGTGCGAGCAGAAGTGCGAGGCGCCATCGGCGGGGGGACGATCAGCAAGTATGCGCCGACGGTGAACAGAGACCACAACATCAAGGCAGGAAGATACGGGAACCACGCGAGCGGCGCGACGATCAGCAGAAAGTGCGGCGGATAGGACCAGTTATGGGGGGGAGCTCCCGGCCGAACAACGCTTCCTGCAGCGAGTGATAGATGGTGTGGTCGAAGATATCTGCAACATGGCCCGCGGTCGCGAGATGGCGGCCTGCCGTCCAGATGTTGATGAAGTCCCTGCCAATCGCGTTGCCGGTCGCGTCGAACGGGGGCTGCGCTGTATACACATAGACAAGACTGAGCGTGCCGTAGAGCGCCGCGAGTATGATGTTCAAGGGCGTGGACCCTATGACGCTCCTTCGACCATGTGGGGAATGGTTCAGCTTGATCTGGAGTCGCTGAAGATTCAAAAGGCCACAACCCCCCTGTAACCAGAATCCGTTCACCAGCCACCGTATCACATTTGCTGAGCTGCGCGTTTGCGGGGCTGCGGGAAATCACCCTCGCATTGCAGGATTTCATTGGGTGCCGGAGACCGCACGCCATCGCGACGCAGGGCGTTGTTCCGATGGTGGTGAGGATGAGGCTCCGGGGCCCCTCGCAGCGGGATACATCGCCACGCCCTCTCGGAGCCAGGTCACGGTCCTGCCGTCCGCAAGGCGGTATTCCGTCGACGCGTGTTCGTCGAAGCCGACGAAATCAGCGCCTCCGCGACGCTCACCTTGCGCGCAGCATGCCAGTCGTGCGCGTCGGTGTAGCGCATCGCCACCAGCGGGAGGCAGCAGCAGTGTCATCGCGGCCGCCCCAGCGCCCAGCACCCGGGCGCAGCCTGTCGAGATCGATCATCGGCCCCGCTCCAGGAGCCGCCGGTGGCGAAGAACAGCCAGCGGTAGTAGTCGGCGCGGGCGTTGGTGGACGGGGCGAGGCCGGCGTTCGGGAAGGCGTCGGCGAGAGGCGCAGATGGCAGTCGGCGCCCCTTATGGTGGTGCCGTATTCTAGCCCGGATTATTCATGAATGCCCTACTGCGGACGACGATCCCGCTGTGGCTGGGCAAGTACTCGCGCGTCCTGTGGACGCGTCCGCGCGTCCTGTGGACGCGTCCGCGCGTCCTGTGGACGCGTCCGCTCCGGCCCCCTCGACATGGTGCGCAGCCATGCCTTCGGGGTCCTCCGTTCCGTGCCCCACCCACAGCGGCGTCTCGTCGCCCTCGCTACGCGCATTCATGAATGATCCGGGCCAGGACTTCGGTGTCGTAGGGTTCGCCTACCTCTTCGAGCATCCAGCGAACGATGCGACCGCGGGACATGGGGGGTGGAACGTGAGATCGGCCATCGCCTGTCCCGTGAGGGGAGCAGCCCAAGCTCGCAAAATCGGTCGGTGCGTGGCACGCGTCGTGCCAGGACAACCTTTGGGGGGAGGGCATCTTGCCTCCTTCCGGACAGACGCTCCTGTCAGTACGGCCCGGTGATTTCCAAGATGCGGTGGGCGTGGTGTTCGCGGCCGAATTCGTCTATGGCGCGGACGGTCAGGGTGTGGGTGCCGGGGGCCACTTCGGGCAGGCGGGTCATCCACAGGTGGGGGGAGGGGGACGGTTCCACCCAGGACTTGAACACCGTGCGGTTGCGCTCTATGAGTTCCTTGAAGGCTGGGTCGAGGTGGCGCACGCGCTGCATCTCCACCGGTTCGCCGTCGCCGATGCGCATCCACACCTTGGAGCGTGGGCCGCCGTCGAAGAAGTTGACATAGACGTTGGCGCCGTAGGCCTGGTCGTGGGTCATGCGGCCGTCGAGGAGCTGGCCGTGGCGCGCGTCGCGCATGGCGTTGGGCTCGTCGCCGTGGTGTTCCACGTCGAACATGATGCGCATCTGGTAGTCCACGGGCTTGCCGGCGGCCTTGAAGCGGACGCTCATGTCGGTGCCGTCCACGGTGAGGATGTGGTAGCCCTTGGGGGCGCCGTCGCGCTGTTCGCTGACTGGGATGCCGCCCTCGTCGAAGGGGCCGCTCCACCAGCTTCCGGACACGGTGGAGAGAACGTGGTGGTGGAATGGCGTTGGCCCGGCGAAGCCGTCGTCCTCGTCGAAGTAGCGGTGCTCGATCGTGTGGGTGTGTCCGGCGACGGCGTAGAGGTGCTCGCGCGTGCCGAGCAGCTCGAAGAACTCGCGGCGGTTGGCCGTGGTGACCCCCGGCGCGTCCGTGCCCTCGATTTCGAGCGGCGAGTGCATGGCGAAGAAGAGGAGCTTGTCGTCCGGGATGTGTGCGAGTTCGCCCGCAAGCCACTGCATCTGCCGCTCGTCGATCTCGGCGACATAGCTTCCGTATCCGCGCCGGTTGTCGGCGGTGGGCTCGCCGCCGCCCTGGTAGAGGATGTTGTCGAGCACGAAGAAGACGGCGCTGCCCACCTCGAAGGCGTAGTAGGGCGGGCCGAAATAGCGCTTGAAGGTCTCCAGCGAGTGGCGGTCGTCTGGCGCCTCGAAGTTGAGCTCGTGGTTGCCTGGCACGTTGTACCAAGGCACGCCCATCTGGGCGATGAGGCGGTTGTAGCGCGGAAACAGGGCGAGGTCGTCGAACAGGATGTCGCCCATGGTCATGCCGAAGCGAGCGTCGGTTCCGAGCAGTTCCGACACCACGCCGTCGCGGATGAAGTCGAGCTCTGCCTCCGTCTGCGGCTGTGGGTCTGCGAACAGGATGGCATCGAAGGCGCTGGGCTCGTCGAGCGCCAGCAGCGGAAAGTCGATGCGTTCCGGCAGCGGCCCCGTCGGCGCAATGCCGCGATAGCGCATCCCCTGCGGCGACCCCTGCGGCTGATGGATGTAGTGAAAGCGCGGCAGCATGTCGGCGTTCACGGGCGTCATGTAGCCGGCCGGCTTGGTGAGGAAGACGATGGCCTCGTCGCCCACGGCGGTGCGATAGTTGCCAGCGGAGTCGGTGAGGGTCACGTCTCGTCCGTTGGACACGCGGACGTTGGCGATGCCGGGCTCGCCGGAGTCGCGCACGCCGTTGCCGTTGTCGTCCCGAAACACCGTCCCGGGAACGACTTGCTCCGGCGCCGACACTTCCTCCGGCGCCAAGGCTTCTTCTGGCGCCGGTGCATCCCGGCGCGCGGCTGCCCGGTCCGCTCCGGGTTCCCGATGCACGAGGTCTTGCTGCGCGACCTTCGCCCCTGCGACGCCCGACAGCACCGACGCCGCAACCACCAGCAGAGAAAATCCAATCCGCTTTGTCACGCTTGGTGCCTCCTTTTCTGTGAGGGTCCGCCCCTCCAACACAAAGCCACGCAAGCGTATCCGAATCGAGTTGCTGGAATGGGTGCCGGTTTCATTGCGCTGATAGGCACCGACCTCAAGAACCGTTGTGGGGTGCATGTGAGACCGCGTTCAGCGGATGCCGCGCAGCGGTAGTCCTGCGGGTTCAGGCAGCCAGGCGGTTGACGAGACCACGCCGCCTGGGGCAGTCTCATGTGTCTTGAGTCCGCACAGCGTTGGCAAAGTGATCGGGCTCGCCTATCGTTCGCGACCATGAGTTTGAACGGACACGCTGCCACGACCATGCGCCGCCCGACTACGGGCAGGCGGGCCGTGCGGTAGTTCGATGCCGGTGCGGCTCCTCGAAGGGCTGCGGCTTCCAAGACCCGGAAGGCGAAGGCCACCGGGGTTTTTTTGGGGAATTGTGTAGCAAAAGAAGCAGAAAGTCGTGGGACGCCTGATTCCACGGCGGACACAATGGGAAGCATTGGAGATCGGGAGACGGGAAGTGGCGGCAATCGAGTACGACGCGGACGGCAAGGCGCACAACGCAAGCGGGAAGCGGCATTGCCAAGACAATGAGCGTCCCGCAGCTCTGCCGGATGTTCCCCGACGATGCGGCCTGCCGGACGTGGCTTGAGCAAGTTCGATGGGACAGCAAGCCGACGTGCCCGCGCTGCGGCAGCCTGGACGCCACGGACATTCGCAAGGCGCCGCCGTCGAAGCCCGATGGCAACCACTGGTGCAAGCCCTGCCGCCGGTTCTTCACCGTCACGGTCGGCACCTGCATGCACTCGACCAAGGCCGACCTGCAACACTGGATCCACGCGATCCACTCCGCACTCACCGCCAGATAAGGGCGTGTCCGCGATGCAGATGTCGAAGGAACTTGGCGTGCAGTACCGGACGGCGTGGCATATGCTCCACCGCGTTCGTGAGGCTTGCGGCAGGGGGGACTTCAAGCTGTCCAGCGTGGTCGAGGTTGACGAAACCCACATCGGCGGCAAGGAATCGAACAAGCACGCGAGCAAGAAGCCCAACGCCGGTCGCGGCGCAGTCGGCAAGGCTCCCGTCGCTGGCGTCCGCGAGCGGGGCGGCAAGGTCAAGGCGAAGCCGGTGGAACGCACCAACGCCGCCACTCTGGCGCCGTTTGTCGAAGACAACGCAGCGCAGGGCGCGACGGTCTACACCGACGATGCTGCGGCCTGCGGCGCACTCCCGACCGTCATCAACCAGTACCAGCACGACGTGATCCGCCACGGCGCAGGGGAGTGCGTCAGGGGAGCCGTCCACACGAACGGAATCGAAGCAGTGTGGGCGGCACTCAAGCGCAGCATCCACGGCACTTGGCACCACGTCAGTCCGAGGCACCTTGGCCGCCACGTCAGCGAAGCAACGTTCCGGCTGAACGAGGGCAGCTGCGAGGTTGACACGCTTGACCGCATGGAAGCCCTTGTGCGGCAGATGCCGGGTACGCGGCTCCGCTGCAAGGACCTGATCGCCGACAACGGTGAGTCCGCTACGCCGGTGGCCGTCCAATGACGCGCCGAACTGGCAGCCTGGAGGCGGGCGGAGGGAAGCGGCGCCCCCCCCCCCCGAAGCTTCGCCAACCAGAATCGGAGGGGAGGTTCCGAGATGAAGCGTGAACCGCCGAAGCTAGACGAGTCGATAGAACGCGATCCCGTCACGGTTGACGAGTTCGCCGAGGTGATGCGGGCAGTCTTGAACGGCGGGGAACCGGAGACGAAAAGCAAGAATCGGGAGCCGACGAGGGCGGAACTGGCGCAGCGATGGAAGCTGGAACGTCGCCGCTAACGGCGGCGGTTGCTTCTTTTGCTACACAATTCCCTTTTTTTGTGCTGGGCCTGTGCCAGCGGGCCTCAGGCAATGAGAGAGGTGCGAGAGATGGACAGCGTGGCCGAATCGAAATCCGCCGACAGCGAGGCGGACAGCCTGTATCGCCTTCGCCACAGCCTCGCGCACGTGATGGCGCAGGCGGTGTTGCAGATGCGCGAGGGTTCGACGCTCGGCTTTGGCCCGCCCATCGCCGACGGCTTCTACTACGACTTCATCCTCACCTCGCCCATCACCGATGCCGATTTCCCCGAGATCGAACGGCGCATGAAGCGCATCCTCAAGCAAGGGCAGCGGTTCTATCGGGAGGAATTGCCGGCCGAGGAGGCGCTTGCCCGCATCGACGAAATGGGCGAGCCGTACAAGCGGGAATACGCCGAGGAGCTCGTTCAAAGTCGGGGGCTCGACAACCTCACCTTCTACCGCAACGGCCAGTTCCTCGACATGTGCGACGGTCCCCATGTCGATACCACGCGGGGGATTCCCCGCGACGCGTTCAAGCTGCGCAACGTGGCGGGGGCCTATTGGCGGGGCGACTCGCGCAACGTGATGATGACGCGCATCTACGCATGGGCGTTCGAAAACCGCAAGGCGCTCGACAAGGCGGTTCGAGAATACCAACTGGCCCAGGAACGCGACCACAAGCGCCTCGGCCGGGAGCTCGGCATCTTCGCCGTGGACGACGACATCGGCCGGGGCCTGCCGCTGTGGCTGCCGAACGGCACGGTGATTCGGGATGAGCTGGAGAAGCTCGCCGGCGAGCTGGAGTTTCGCGCTGGCTATCAGCGCGTGGCGACGCCGCACATCGCCAAGGCGAGCCTCTATGCGGCCACCGGCCACCTTTCGCACTACAGGGAATCCATGTATCCGGCGATGGAGGTGGTGGAAGACGAGGGCGGCGAATCCGTCAAGGAGGCCTACATCCTGCGCCCCATGAACTGCCCGCACCACCACAAGGTCTATGCCTCCTCACCGCGCAGCTACCGCGATCTGCCGTTGCGGCTGGCGGAATATGGACATGTCTATCGCTGGGAGGCTTCCGGCGCCGTGAGCGGCCTCGCCCGCGTGCGCGGCATGTGCATGAACGATGCGCACATCTACTGCACGGAGGAACAGATTGGCGACGTGTTCCGGGAGGTGATCGCACAATGCGACGAGGCGTATTCGATCCTGGGACTCAAGGACTACTTCATCCGCCTGTCGCGCTCGGACCCGAACGACGCCAGGGGGCGCGAGAAATACGTCGATGCGCCCGAAGAGTGGGAGCGCACGGAGCGCACTCTCGCCGACCTCCTGGCCGACATGCAGATCGAATATGTGGATGGCGTGGGCGAGGCGGCCTTCTACGGCCCCAAGATCGACGTGCAGTTCCGCACCGTCACGGGGCGCGACGAGACCGTGAGCACCGTGCAGCTCGACTTCGCGGTGCCGCCCAGGCTTGGCCTCGCCTACACCGGCGCGGACGGCCAGCCGCACACCCCCTACTGCATCCACCGGGCGCCGTTCAGCACCCACGAGCGCTTCGTTGCCTTCCTGATCGAGCACTTCGGCGGCGCCTTCCCCACCTGGCTGGCGCCGGTGCAGGTGGAAGTCATCACCGTGTCGGACCAGTTCGCGGACTACGCCAGGAGCATCGTCGAGCGCCTGCGTCGCCTGTTCGTGCGCGCCGTGGAAGCCTCGGAGAGCGACACGGTGTCGAAGAAGATCCGCGCCGGCCTTACGCGCAAGGTGCCCAACCTCCTCATCGTCGGCGAACGCGAAGCGGCCGACGGCACCGTGACCTTGCGCCGCTACGGCGAGCGCAGGCAGGTGACGATGCCGCTCGATGGCTTCGAGCGCGTGCTGCTCGAAGCCATCGCCAAGAGGTCCCTTGTCCTCGACCTGTAGTTGGGCGATAGTGGCTCCGGGGTCGGCCGAATGCGCCGACATCAACCTCGATCCGTGCCGGCCACAACGACTTTTGAATGGTCAGCGACAAATCGAGCCGTGACGCCAATCACACACCGTGTCAGAACGACTTTTGAATAGTCCTGCATTCACGGCGGGGGTGGCGTAGGGGGTGGGAGCTTGTCACAACAGTTGGTGTCGCGGAACCTTGCCAACCTGCCTGTCGCCGCGGCATTCCTTCTCTCGGGTTTCGCCGCGTTGCTGTATCAGGTGGTCTGGCAGCGGGTGCTGCTCACGATCTACGGCGTGGACGTCGAGTCGGCGACGGTGGTGGTCACGGCGTTCATGCTCGGACTCGGGCTCGGCAGTCTGGCCGGCGGGCGGCTCGCGGACCGGCCTGGAATCGACCATCTGGCCGTCTTCGCCGCCATCGAGGCGCTCATTTGCGGCTACGGCGCGCGCTCGCTGGATCTGTTCGCCTGGGCCGGCGACGCCACGGGCCCCATCGGCGCCGGTGGCGTATTCCTGACGACGTTCTTGCTCGTGCTTGCGCCGACGGCGCTCATGGGCGCCACGCTCCCGCTGCTCGCCGCGGCAGCCGCGCGGCGCTCCGGCAATGTCGGCCACTCGCTCGCGGTGTTCTATTTCGCCAACACCTTCGGCGGCGCCGTGGCGGCGGTCGTGGCGGCGGTCGTCCTGCTGCGTTCGCTTGGGCTGTCGTCGAGCGTCCTGACCGCCGCCGGGGCCAACGCTGCCGTGGCGCTGCTGGCTCTGGCAATGCGACGCGCACAACGCGTGCGTCCGCGAGGGGCCTGATGGCTCGCCCCATGCCAACGGCCGCCGCCCTGGCGGCCGGCGTCGGGTTCGTCTCGCTGTCGTGGGAAATCCTCTGGTACAGAATCCACGCGTTCGCGACCGGCGGCACGATGTCCGTGTTCGGCGTGTTCCTCGGAATCTACCTTGCTGGCGTCGCCGTGGGCAGCCTGCTCGCCCGCCATGCCTGCGAGACCGGGGCACGAAACTCCGAGCGGATTGCCGGAGCTGCCTCCCTGGCGGCACTCTGTGGCGGCATTGTCGGGTACGTCCACGCACCGCTGGCGGCGTGGGTGGGCCAACATGCGGTGGCGATGTTGGCACTGCCGGTCGCTGCCCTGTCGGCAGCATGCTATGGCGCGGTGTTCCCCCTTCTCGCCCACCATGCGGTGCCGCCGGACGAGAGGGTGGGTCGCGGCATCTCCTATCTCTACCTTGCGAACATTCTCGGCGCCGCATTCGGCGCCGCGCTGACAGGTTTCGTGTTCCTGCACGTCTTCGGCACGGCCGCGTCGGCTGGGCTGCTGCTCGTGGTTTCGTCCACCCTGGCCGTGGGCCTTCGCTACGGCGTCGCGGCAGGCCGGGCCGGAAAGTCGCCCGCCTTCGCTGCCGCCGCCGTGGTTGCCGCGGCTGGTCTGGTGGCGCTGTCCGGCCCGCTCTACGGCTCGCTCTGGGAGCGCCTGCTCTGGAAATCGCCCGCCGCCGCAGAGCATCCCTTTGCCGCGGTGGTGGAAACGCGTGCCGGCGTCGTCGCGGTCACTGCCGATGGCACGGTGTACGGCAACGGCGCGTATGACGGCCGCCTCAATGTCGGCCTTGATGACGACACGAACGGCATCTGGCGCATCTACGGTCTCGCCGGCGTCCATCCGCGGGCGCGCCGGGTGGCGATGCTCGGCCTTGGATCCGGTGCATGGGCACAGGTCATTGCGCACCTGCCGTCGGTGGAGGAGCTGGTCGTGGTGGAGATCAACTCGGGATACATCGAACTGCTGCGCCGCCACGAGCTGGTACGCGGCCTGCTCACGAACCCTGCCGTGAGAATCGTCGTCGACGATGGTCGGCGCTGGCTCCAGGCGCAGCGAACGCGCTTTGACGCAATCGTGATCAACACGACGTTCCACTGGCGGGCCAACGTCACGCACCTGCTCTCCGCCGAGTTCCACGCCCTCGCCCGGTCGCGCCTCGCGCCCGACGGCGTCCTGTACTTCAACACCACCTGGTCGGCGGCGGCGATGTACACGGCCTGTAGGTCCTTCGCCTATGGACTTCGCTTCGGTTCCTACATGGCCGTCGGCAACGCCGAGGTGGCCATGGACGCTGCCGCCTTCGAAGGATCCGTGCGCCACGTCGCCATCGACGGCCAGCCGGCGGTGGCCGATGCCGACGCCTGGGCCAAAGGCAGGCTGCCGATCCTGCTGGCGCCCGACAACATCGAACCGTGTCCGAACATCCTGGAACGCGCATCCGGCGCACCGATGATCACGGACGACAACATGGCGAGCGAGGTTTCGGTGCCTTGGCACGCGACCTACAAGCCGGCGCTGCCCGAGTAGGGCCATCGACCGCAGCAGACCGACGGCGCGCAAGCGTTGGCCGCGGCCTGCGCTGGCAGCGCGAGCATCAGGGCGCGGCCCATCCAATGCCCATGCACCCTGCGTGACAGCCCCGACAGCCCCTGTTGCTTTCGGGAGCCTGGCCAACCTGGCGCAACGGTCGCGGCCGGCTGCCGGTCTCATTGCCGAAGCAACCCGCCGGATGTGCGGATCTCCTCGCCCTGGCTGGCCCATTCCGCACGTTCCTCCGCGCTGGCTCGCGGCGAGAACAGGCCCGTCATTGCATAGGTGATGCCGATGACGGGGGACAGCCAGCAGGCGACGGCGAGGGGGATGTAGAGGAGGTTGTCCAAATTGCCGTCGGCGATGCCGAGGGCGAGGGCGCTGATGACGAATGCGCCGCCGGCGTTCCACGGCACCAGCGGCGAGACAAGAGTGCCGCCTTCCTCCACGGCGCGGGACAGGTTCAGGGTCGAATAGCCCATGCCGCGGTACGTCGGGGCAAACATGCGGCCCGGCAGGGCGATGGAGAGGTAGGGGTCGCCGGCCACGAGGTTGGTGGAAATCGCGGCGGCGGTTGCCGAGGCCTGCACGGCGGCGAAGCGGCGCACCCGTGCCATCAGCGCGCGGACGATGGCCTGCAGGCAGCCCGTGCGTTCGAGGGCGCCGCCAAGGCCCAGCGCCAAGAGGATCAGGGAGACCGTCCACATCATGGACTGGATGCCGCCGCGGCCGAGGAGATCATCCACTTCCGCAACGCCGGTGGCGATCTCGTAGCCCGAATTGGCGTAGGTGAAGATCTCGTGCAGGCCTCGGCCTTGGCAGAACGCCGCGACCAACGCCCCTGCCGCCGCCCCCGCGAACAGCGACGGGATCGGCGGCTGCCTGCTCACCGCCAAGGCGATCACCAGCACCGCGGGCGCCAGCATCAGCGGCGAGATGTCGAAGTGGGCTTGCAGCGTTCCCGTGATGGCCTCGATGCGGGCGAACGACGCCGAGTCGCTCTCCATCAACGTGAAGCCGACGCCGGCATAGACCGCGAGCGCCACCAGCATCGCTGGCACGGTGGTCGGCAGCAGGTTGCGGATGTGGTCGAACAGGCGCGTGCCGGTCACCGCCGGAGCCAGGTTGGTGGTGTCCGAAAGCGGCGAGACCTTGTCGCCAAAGAACGCGCCGGAGACAACGGCGCCGGCGGTCCAATAGGCCGGGATGCCGAATCCCGCACCAATGCCCATCAAGGCCAGCCCCACCGTGCCGACCGTGCCCCACGACGTGCCCAGAGAAACCGACACCAGGGCGCAGAGAATCATGCCGGCCGCCAGGAACGTTTCCGGCGAGAGCAGCACAAGGCCGTAGTAGATGAGCGTCGGCACCGTGCCGCTCGCGATCCACACGCCGATGATGATGCCGACGACGATGAGGATGGACACGGACGGCAGCGACACGTTGATGACGCGGAAGATGCCCTCTTCCAGGCTGCGCCAGCCGTGCCCCAGCCAATGGCCCACCAAGGCCGTGACGGCGATGCCGCAGGCGAGCGGAATGTGCGGCGTGAAGTCGCCGTAGTGGAAGAGCTGCAGCGCGAGGATGCCCAGCGTCAGGACGATGGGGACGATCGCCACCGCAAGGCCCGGCGGTCTCGGCGCACCTTCGTTGGTTCCACCAGTGTTGGTTCCACCAGGCGGGTGTTCTGCGGCAGCGGGTTCGGTCACGGCAGTCCTCAGCAGGGAGCCCTCACGCTATGGCGCTCGAGCGCAGGTTGCCCTCCCTCCAGAGGATGAACGCCCTCTCGCACCCGCGAGCGCGTGCCGATGCCGCGGCTATTGCACCACTACTGTCGCCTACTGCACCACTGTCGCCGTCTCCGGCGGGAGCATGGCCACCTGACGGGCGAGGCCGATGAAGTCAGCCAGCACGTGCGCCGTCTCCTTCAGCAGCGGGTCCGGCGGCGGTTCGTCGTCCTCGCCGGCGTTCTGCCGTTCGCGCAGTTCGTCGAGGCTTGCCGCCGGCTCTTCGCCGCGCGCCAGCAGCAGGGCGTTCTCGAGTTCGAGTGCCCAGGCGTCGTCGGACTCCTTCTGCGCTTCGCGCTTCGCGCGCAGCAGGGAAATGTGGGTGCGGCCCGTGATCTCGCGGCTGCGGTCGGCGCGGGCGCGCAGGTAGTTGAACTCGGGATCGTCCGCCACCCGCGTCTCGTGCCGCGCTCGCAGCGTGCCCAGCAAGGGATCGATCTCGCCGGAACTGCGGTAGTGGGCGGGTTCCACGCGATCCCAGCCAATGGACTCGTCCTCGTCGTTGCCGAGCCGGTCGGCGCCAGGCGGGTCGGGGAAGTGGATGTCCGGCGACACGCCCTGGCTCTGCGGGCTGAGGCCGGAGATGCGATAGAACTTGGCCTGGGTCATCTTGAGCTGGCCGCGGTCGAGTTCGATCAGGGTCTGCACGGTGCCCTTGCCGAAGGTGCGGTTGCCGGTGATGACGCCGCGGCCGTAGTCCTGAATCGCGCCGGCGAAGATCTCCGAAGCCGAAGCGGAGAGCCGGTTCACCAGCACGGCCATCGGGCCTTCCCAGGCGACGAAGCCGTTGTCGTTGTCGGACTGCACGCGGGTGTCGCGCCGCGCCATCTTCACCTGCACGGTGGGCCCGGAATCGATGAAGAGCCCGGCAAGGGAACTCGCCTCCTCCAGCGAGCCGCCGCCGTTGTTGCGCAGGTCCACGACGATGCCGTCCACGTTCTGCGCCTTGAGGTCGTCGATGAGCCGCCGCACGTCGCGGGTGGTGCTGCGGTAGTCCGGGCGCCCCTCCTGTCGCGCCTTGAAGTCGATGTAGAAGGTAGGCACCTCGACGACGCCGATGCGCCGGTCGGCGATGCCGTCGTTCATCGTCAGCACCTGGCTCTGCGCCGACTGCTCTTCGAGCCGGACGGTGTTGCGGGTGATCGAGACGACGCTCGTCTCGCCCGAGGCGTCGTCGGCTGCGGCGGGAATCACCTGCAGGCGCACCACGGAGCCTTTCGGGCCGCGAATGAGCTCCACCACGTCGTCGAGCCTCATGCCGATGACGTCGATGAGCGCACCGTGCCTGCCCTGACCGACGGCGACGATGCGATCGGCCGGCTTGAGCTGGCCACCCTTGTCCGCAGGGCCGGCCGGCAGCAGCCGCACCACGGAGGTGTATTCGTCCTCCGGCCCGAGCACGGCGCCAATGCCCTCGAGGGACAGCGACATGTTGATGTTGAAGGTCTCGGAATTGCGCGGCGAGAAGTATTGCGTGTGGCGGTCGAAGGTGGCGGCGTAGGCGTTGACGTAGAGGCCGAAGGCGTCCTCGCTCTTCACCTGCCGCGCTTGCCGCAGCTGGTTGCGGTAGCGCTTGGCGAGGCGTTCCTCGATCTCGCCCGCATCGCGCCCGCTCAGCATCATGTTGAGCACGGTGCCCTTGACCCGACGCCGCCAGAGGTCTTCCGACTCCCCCTCGTGCGTGGGCCAGGCAGCCCTGGCGCGGTCGATCTCCACCATCTCGTGGAGGTTGAAATCGAAGCTGTCGATGCCTTTTTCGACGCGGCTGAGGGAGAAGTCGAGGCGGTCCACCATGCGTCCGTGGAAGCGGTTGTAGATGTCGAAGGCGGGTTCGAGTTCGCCGGCTTTCAGGGCGTCGTCGAGCACGAAGCGGTATTGCTCGAGTTCCTGAATGTCCTCCGCCAGGAAGTGAACGCGGCTTGGGTCGAGCAGATCGATGTAGCGGTCGAAGGTGTCGCTGGAGGCGGCATCGTCCAGGGGCTTGCGGATGAAGTGCGCGCGGTTCAGCCATTCGACGATGGCGACGCTGGTCTCGCCGTGCCTCGCGTGCGGCGCGAGCTCGCCCCTCGCCTCGGCGGCGGGCGCGATTTGCAGGCCGGCGACGGCGACGAGGATGCAGGCGGCGGATCGGACTGCTGGCATGGACGGTTCCCCGTGCGAATCGATCGCCATGTAACCATTGTCGGCGCGGCATTGGCAAGACCCGCGCGGGGTGGCGCTGCCGGCGGGGTTCCGTCGCGTCGCTACGCCGACTGCAGCGCCACGAAGTCCCTGTAGCGACCTTCGGGAATCGCCGTCAGCTCCTCGTGGGTGCCGACTTCCCGCACCTCGCCGTCCTCGAGAAAGACGATGCGGTCGGCGTGGCGGATCGTGGAGAGACGGTGCGCGATGACGACCACCAGGCGGTCCTCGGCGGCGCGGCGCAGCGAGGCCGTCAGCGCATTCTCGGTCTGTGGATCGAGGGCGGCGGTGGGCTCGTCGAGGACGAGAATGCGGGCGTCGCGCAGCAGCCCCCGGGCGATGGAGAGCCGTTGCTGCTGTCCCACCGAGAGAGTGTCGCCGGAGCGGCCAAGCACGGTGTCGAGGCCGTCCGGCAGCCTGGCGACGAACTCGGTGCAGCCGGCGGTGGCGAGCGCGGAGCGCATGTCGGCCTCGGTGGCGTCGGGATTGGCGAGCGCCAGGTTTTCGCGGATGGACTCCGACAGCAGCAGGTGCTCCTGGAAGACATAGGCGACCAGCCGGCGCAGGCTCGCGAGCTCGACCTGCTCCGCGTCGAGGTCGTCGATCAGCACGCGCCCCGAAGTTGGCCGCAGCAGCGCCGGGATGAGGAGCGCCAGCGTCGTCTTCCCTGCCCCTGTGGGGCCGACGATGGCCGTCAGTTCGCCCACATGAAGGTCGAGGCTGACGTTGCGCAGGGCACCGCCGCTGCCCGGATAGGCGAAGCACACGCGGTCGAAGCGCACGCCGCGACGAATGTCCAGGATCGGCGTTCCGCCCAGGCGGTCCTCCTCGGAGTCGTGGTCGAGGAAGAAGAACACCCGGCGCAGGGCCGCGATTCCGCCCTGCAGCTTGATCCACAGGGCGCCGAAGAACATCGCTGGCGTTACGAGCTGGTAGTACACGCCGAGCAGCACGGCGAAATCCCCCGGCGACATGGCGCCGTCGATGATCCGGTCCGTGACGAGAACGGTGACGTAGATGGCGGCGAGGCCAGCGGCGCCGAGCACCAGCGAGGCCGTGGCGATGACAACCGCCAGGCTGTAGCGCTCGCGGCGGAACGACTCCGCGCTGTGTCGGGCAAACCGCTCCCGTTCGCGGCTGCCGGCGCCCAGGCTTTGCACCGCGGCGACGTTGCTGAAGGACTCCTCCATGGCGTTGGTGGTTGCGGCGCCGGCGGCGCGCTTGTTCTGGCTCGTGCGCCGCAGGGCGCCGGAGAAGGGGAACGTGAGCGCGAACGCGACGGGCACGGTGAGCCAGGCAATCACGACCAATTCCGGCGACACCTGTCCGTAGGAGTACTGCAGCACGTACAGGTTCAGCAGGGCGCCGAGGGCGAAGAAGAACGGTGTCAGGGTGATCTCGTAGATGAGATCGGGCGCGGAGGGCACGTCGTAGAGCACGCGGTAGATGCTGTCGCCGATGCGCTGGTCGTCGAGGACGGCCATCGGCAGCCTCGCCATGCGCTCGAACAGACGGGTGCGCAGGCCGCTCGCCAGGGATTGGGTGAGGCGGACGTTGACGACGAACTCGCCGAGCCCGAGCAGTCCGCTGCCGCCGCTGTGGCCGGCACTGATCTGGTTTTCCGCCTGTGTCGCGGCGTCCTGCCCGTCGAGCAGGCCGAGGCTGGTGCCGCCGGCGCGACTGCCGAACACGATCAGCATGACAACATAGATCGCCGTGACGACGAGCATGACGCCGAGGGGATCCCGCCCCTCCACGAGGCGCACGAACGGCGCCATGAACGGCGGAAACGCCACTTCCGTGGCGCCGACTGGCCTCGCCAGGATGGCATTGTCCACCACGATCTTCGCGAGCCAGGGCAGCGCCAGCGCCGGGAACACGAGGCTTAGCTGGAGCAGGCACTTGGCGGCGAACAGCGCCTTCGCCTGCGCGATCAGGCGCAGGGATCGGCCCAGGATCGAGATCGCCTCGCCGGAGTCGAGCCCGGGCGTGGTGTCCACGCGATCGTCGAAGCGATCCTCGCTCAGGATGCCGGCAAGCCGCGAGGCAGGTCCGGCGCCGCGCCGCGTGTCCTTGCCGCTCGCGTCAGCCAACGCGGTCAGCCGACTTCCGTCGGCTGGCGTCTTGCCGCCGGATGCACGGCGCCGAGCTCCGCGGCCACGAAGGCACGATAGCGACCGCCTGCGTTCGCCATGAGCTCGGCATGCGTCCCCGACTCGACGATGCGGCCGCTCTCGATCAGGGCGATGTTGTCGGCGTTGCGGATCGTGGAGAGGCGGTGGGTGACGAGAAGGATCACCCGCTCGCGCCCCCAGTCGGCGAGTCGGGCAAGCATCTGCCGTTCGGTGCGGGCATCGAGGGAGGCCGTCGGCTCGTCGAGAATCAGGATGGGCGTGTCCCGCACCACCGCCCGGGCGATCGCAAGGCGCTGCCGCTGTCCGGCGGAGAGCTTGCCGCCGCGCTCGCCGAGCTCCGTGTCGTAGCGCTGCGGCATGGCTTCGATGAAGTCGTCGGCGCAGGCGACCCAGGCGGCGTCCGCGACGGCGTCCCGCGACGGCTCGTGGGCGCCGAAGGCGATGTTGTTCGCCACCGTGTCGGAGAAAAGCACGTTTTTCTGCAGGGCGATGGCGACGTGGCGGCGCAGGTCATGCACGGCGAAGGCACGCAGGTCCGTGCCGTTCACCGACACTTCGCCTTCATCCGGATCGAACAGCCGCAGCAGCAGCGCCAGCAGGGTGGACTTGCCGGCGCCGGTGGCGCCGACGATGGCGGTGACGGTGCCCGGTCGCGCATCGAGGTCGATCCCCTCCAGAACGCGGGAGCTTGTGCGGTAGCGGAAGCCCACGCCTCGCCATGTCACCCTCTCCACCCGTGCCGGGAACGGCTTCGGCATGTCCGGGTCCGTCACTTCCGGCTCGATGTCGAGCAGGTCGAAGGCGCGCGAGAGGGCGATGAACAGGTCCTGCATCCGCATCCACGTGCCGAGCAGGCCGCGCGCGCTTGCGCCGAGGCCCTCCACCGTGGTGCGGGCGATGGACACGGCACCGAGATTCCACGTCACGAAGCCGATGAGCCCTGCCACGGCCGCGCCGAGCCAGGTGTTGCGTTCCTCGACGGCCCACCGCACCGCCAGGTATTCGGTCGCCAGCAGCAGGAAGCCGCTCAGCAGGGCGACGACGAGCGTCGCCAGCGCCATGTCGAGCCGCAGAAAGTAGGCGGCGTCGAGCGCGGCGCGCGAATCCCTCTCGAAACGGTCGAAGATGCGTCGCTCGGCGCCGTTCGCCTTCACCAGCCGGATTGCCGCGAACGCCTCCTGGGCGCGCGCGGTGAGGTTGCTGCTGGCGAGGCGGTTGGCCAGCGCCCGCGTTCGAATGCGGGGCGTGGCCAGCAACGCCACGCCGCCGATCGGCATGCCGACCAGCACCGCCATGAGGGCGGCCCAGGGATCGAACGCCGCCACCACGGCGAGGCCGGCGAGCAGGGCGTAGGCGGCGACGGCCGGCTCGATCAGGCCGCTCTGGATCAGGTTCACGATCATCGCGCTGTCCTGGTACACGCGGAAGATCGCGTCTCCGACCCGGGCCTCGCCGTGGAACCGGAGCGACAGGGACTCGGCGCGCTCCACCATGGCCACGCGCAGGTTCTGGTTGACGCCCTGCCAGATCCACACGGAGTAGTAGTGGCTGCCCCAGCCGATGGCGGCGCCGACGAGGCTCCCGACGAGGCCCCACAGGATGAGCCGGTTGCGCACCTGGCGGCGCTGCGCCGGCGTCAGTTCCGGCTCGTCGCCGGGGCTTGCCTGCGCCGCAGGGGAGCTCCCGCCGGCGTGCGCGGCCGGCGAGGTCGGGTCGGCGTCGCCGAGTCGCGCGGGATCGCGGGTGACGTAGTCGCTGCCGAGGAACAGCACGGCGGCCTGCAACGGCTGCAGCCCTTCGCCCACCAGCACCTTGTTGTGGAGCAGGTCCGTGCCGACGAAGAGGCCGGCGACGGCGCCGGCCGCGCCGGCGCCGGCCAGCGCCAGCAGGGCGAGGAGATGCCTCAGCATGGGCCGCATGAAGGGCCAGGCGCGAAACGCCAGCCGCGCCATTTCGGCGAGGCCCATGCGGGGCGGGGCGGCGGCGACACCGTCGCGATAGCCCCTGGCGATGCGGAGGTGCGTCATGGCAAGGCGTCTCTGGACGCGACCGCGCCGGAAGGGACTGACATTCGCTTCAGGGAACCAGCAATTCTCATTTTGGCGTCTGGCTTCGCTGTCAGGCGCATTGCACCCCCGGTTTCGGACTCAATTCGGGTCAAATCAACCCGCAGACCGGTGCTGTTGAGTGGACTGAAGGCCAAAATGAGAATTGCTGTCAGGGAACCGGAGGCGTTTCCTCTCGGATTGGCAGGAAGCATACTCCTCATTCACTTGAGACTAATCTTCGACGGAGCGCGGCGCGGGTCCGGCAGTGCGGCACGGCATGTGCGCAGCCGGTCGAAACGCTCCGCGGGAACCTCACGGCGGCGCCTGTGCCTCCGCCGCCATGATCGCCGCCAGCACCGCCAGGCGCTCCGCCGGCGGCATCGCCCGGTAGCGCCGGCCCCAGCTCGCCGCCTTGCGCTTGACGGTCTGCCGGTGCGTGAAGTTCCGCCCGGCGCGCGACGCCCAGTGCACCCGGTCCGGCGCGAAGTTGAACCACACCTTCTCGGTCACCACCCCCGCCTGGTTCATCACCTGCAGCGACACGCTGCGCCAGCCGCGCAGCAGCTCGTCGTACAGCGCCGACGGATACCCCGACACCATCGCCGCGCACGGCAGGCCCTTGAGCAGCTCCAGAAGCGCCGCGTGGTCGGTGTCCTCGTAGTCGTGGCGGTAGCGGCGCGTCGACTTGCGCGCGCTCCTCAGGTAGGGCGGATCGCTGTACACCAGCTCCGAGCCGTCGAACGGGAACTCCGACAGGTGCGCGTGGCAGTCGCCATGCACCAGCTCGACCGCATAACCGCACTCGAACCCCGACAGCGCGCGACCGTCCAGGTCGATGCCGATGTTGCGCAGCGCCGCCGGCTTGCGCTTCATCACCGCACCGCCGCCCAGGTGCGTCTCGATGTACACCGAATGCGGCGGCATCAGCGCCACCAGCGCCTGCCACAGGCCCGATGCCGCCTTCGATCCGAACCACGGGTTGCCCATGGCGCGCATCATAGGCTCGACGTTCTATGGTGTCAAGCCTCTGCCACTCCCGCTCCGCGTCAAATGCCAAAGTGAGAACTGCCATGTGGACTCAAGACACATGAGACTGCGGAGTCAGGGCAGCCTGGCTCGCAATGCAGTGCATGGGGTAGCCGTGTCGAGCCTTTCGGCGGGGCGAACGTGATTGCAGAAGTGGAGGCAGTCGGCGAGGGGTCCCCCAACGCAGCAGTGCCCGAACGAACTTCGCAAGGTGGCCAATGGAGGAATTTCGAAGTGATCACGTCAATCGCTGGTCGAGATGGCATTCGTCCGGGACCAAGTCCGACGTCGCGCCGTGAAGCGCGGCCATTTCGAGAAGCCATTGCAGGTCGGCAATGGAGGGCAGGTTGCGCTCGCTCCAGGGAGGATGCCCTGGCGTCAGGGCCAGAGGTCGGCGAGGCTGAAGGTGATCGCGTCGAAGGGAGGGATGCACACGGGGTCGTCGTCCTTCGCGGCGCCGATCAGGACCCATTGTTCTTCACGCAGCTCGAACGCCTCCATGGTGCGGTCTGCTGGGTCCACGAGCCACAGATGCCCGACTCCTTCACGGGCATAGATTGGGCGCTTGCCATGCAGGTCGATGCGGCGCGTTGAGGGCGAGAGCACTTCGCAAGCCCAATCCGGCGCCAATGTGAAGAATGCCGTGTCGGGGTAGTCGGGCATTCGCTTCCGGCGCCAGCCGGCGAGGTCTGGGACGAGGATGTCTTCGCCGAAGTGCAGCTCCGGCTCGTCAAGGATCCACCATCCGCCAGGACCTCCGCGACCGAACTGGAATGCCTGCGAAAGGTCTGTCCCCAATGACGAGCTGGCCAGGGTGTGAGGCGCAGCGGGCCTTGGATGCGTGTGCAGCACCCCACCGACAACCTCCGCCACCTGGTGGGGCGGAGCGTCGAGCACATCTTGGTAGGTAGCCCGATCGCCCAATATCGATTGTCCCGCCCGCACTTTCACCACACAATTTGCCAGGCGGAAGCCGCACCTTGTCCGATCAGATGCGCTTCCTGCTCGATCTCCGCAGGAGCCTTCAGCCGGGGAAGCATCCCCGACCGCCGACGCGCAGGGAAGTGCCGGCAACTCCCCCGTCGCCGGGGGCGTGCTTCCATGCAGGGAGCCTTCAGCCGGGGAAGCATCCCCGACCGCCGACGCGCAGGGAAGTGCCGGCAACTCCCCCGTCGCCGGGGGCGTGCTTCCATGCAGGGAGCCTTCAGCCGGGGAAGCATCCCCGACCGCCGACGCGCAGGGAAGTGCCGGCAACTCCCCCGTCGCCGGGGGCGTGCTTCCATGCAAGCCGGAGGAATCGCCTACCCCCCAAGCCAGTCGTTGAAGCGGGCCCTTCGTTTTTCGTGGAACGCTCGGACGCCTTCTCGGGCGTCGGGGTGGTGGTCGGAGATGGCGGTCTTGGCGGCAATTTCGTCGAGGCTCTGTTCCCAGCTCATCTCGGCGGCGTTGTAGATGGAGCGCTTGAGGAGGCGCATGGAGACTTGCGGGCCTTCGGCGAGTTCCGTGGCCAGTTCCATCGTCGCCGACTCAAGCTGGCCTGATGGCACCACCTCGTGGACGAGGCCGAGTTCGAGCGCTTCTTCCGCCTCGATGATGCGCTTGCGCATCATGAAGTCCATGGCGCGGGAGACGCCCAGGAGCTGCACCAGAAGGTACTGGCCGCCTTCGTCCGGCAGCAGGCCAAAGCGCAGGGTGGCGCTGCCCATGCGGACGCCTTGCGAAGCGATGCGGAAGTCGCAGGCGAGGGCGAGGGAGAAGCCGGTCTGGATGGCGACGCCGTTGATGGCGGCGATGGTGAGCTTGTCGAGCGAACGCACCTGCGTATTGACGCGCTGGGAAATGGTTCTGAGGCCGTTGTAGGTGCCGAGGCTGTTGTCGTGGCCGTGGGCGATCTTTGGCGTGAGCGATGCGCCGGCGATGTTCGAGCTCTGATAGCCCTTGAGGTCGTCGCCGGCGCAGAACGCCCGGCCTGAGCCGGTGAAGACCACCACTCGCACGTCGTTGTCCATCTGCGCCTGGGTGACCGCCTCCACCAGATCGCGCTTGATCGACGCGGTGAAGCCGTTCAGCCGTTCCGGCGTCGTGAAGCGAAACCAGGCGATGCCGGGCGATCGCACCGCAACGTTGAAGCCCTTGAAGTCTCCGGTGTCCATCAGCCTTGTCCTTCCTCCGTTCGGGACGCGTTCAAGCCGTCTCTCGGTGGCGATGCTTCGGTGAAGAGCACGCCTCGTCAAAAAAGCTCCGGCACCTCGTGGTGCGGGATGAGTCGTTCGAGTCCGATGCCCACAAGCTGGTCACGCACGAAGGCTACGATTTCCGTCGTCGAGCGCATCCTCAGCACCCGCGCCACAATGCGCCGGCAGTCGCGCAAGGAGACGCTGCGAATCACCAGCTTCACCCGCGGCAGGTTGGTGGCGTTCATGGAAAGCACGTCGTAGCCCATCCCCACGCACAAGAGAGCGCCTTCCGGCGTGCCGGCAAGTTCGCCGCAGATGCCCACGGGCTTGCCTTCGGCATGGCAGCTCTTGGCGATCTCGCGCAAGGCGATGAGCACCGAGGGATGCATCTCCTGAAAGAGGCAGGCAACGCGTGAGTTGTTGCGGTCCACCGCCAGCATGTATTGGGTGAGGTCGTTGGAGCCCACGGCAAGGAAGTCGAGCTGGCGGGCCAGGTCGCGGGTGAGATAGACGGCGGCCGGCACCTCGATCATCACCCCGACCAGGGGCGGCTTGACGTCGAATCCCTCTTCCTCCACCTCCTGATAGGCACGGTCGATCAGGGCGCGGGCCTCGGCCACTTCATCGAGGCTCGACACCATCGGCAACATGATGCGCAGAATTCCCTCGAGCCCCGCGTTGGCCTTGATCATGGCGCGCACCTGGCCGAGGAAGATCTCCGGGTGGTCCAGCGTCACGCGGATGCCGCGCCAGCCGAGGAACGGGTTCTCTTCGTTGATGGGGAAGTAGGAGAGCGACTTGTCGCCGCCGATGTCGAGGGTGCGCATGGTCACCGGGCGCGGCTCGAACGCCTCCATGTGCTCGCGATAGATGCTGCGCTGGTCTTCCTCGGTTGGGAAGCGGTCCCGCATGGCGAACGGCACTTCGGTGCGAAACAGGCCAATGCCTTCGGCGCCGCGGTCCAGCGAGCGCGAGATTTCGCTGACGAGCCCCACGTTCACCCACAGGTTCAGGCGGTGGCCGTCGCGGGTAACGCTCGGCAGTTCCTTGAGGGAATCGAGTTCGGCGACGAGTCGGCCTTCCTCCTCGGCGAAGCCGTCGTACTGTGCCCGCACCAGCGGTCCCGGCGAGACGAACACCTCGCCGTAGTGGCCGTCCACCACCATGGGCTGACCATCGACGCGGAAGATCGGCATCTCCACCACGCCCATCACCGTCGGAATGCCGAGCGCCTGGGCCAAAATGGCACCGTGCGAATAGCTTGAACCGCGCACCGACACGATGCCGCGCAGTTTCTCCCGCGGCAGTTCCGCCATCATCGAGGCGGTGACCTCGTCCGATACCAGGATCATGTCGTCGGGGAGTGCCAGCTCGCCGCGGCTGATGTCCTGCAGATAGGCGAGGACGCGCTGGCCCAGGTCGCGCACGTCTGCGGAACGCTCGCGCAGATAGGAGTCCGGCATCTTCTCGAAGGTGGCCACGTGTTCGAGAATCACCTGCCGCAGCGCACCCTGCGCCCACTGGCCCAGGCGAATGCGCTGCCGCACTTCGCCGGCGAGGGCGACGTCGTCGAGGATGTGCAGATATGCCTCGAAAAGCTCGCGCTCTTCCGGTTGCAGGTTCTTCGAGAGCCCTTCGTTGATGCGTTCCAGGTCGTCGCGCACGCTGCGGATGGCCTGGTCGAAGATCTTGAGTTCCGCTTCGACGCTGTCGGTGGCCCGGTCCGGCACCGAGTCGAGCGACACCATGGGCTTGACGACCACGGCGGTGCCGATGCCGATGCCCGGAGCGCCCGGGACCCCTTGGTAGTTGGCCTCGTGGGCATGGGTGTCGCCGTCGAACAGGTGCCGAATCTCGCCGGTGGCGTCGGCATGGGCAACGATGCCGGCGAACTGGGCGGCGAGGGTGACCAGGAATGCCACCTCCTGCTCGGAGTAACGGCGCGGCGGATGCCCCTGCACCACCATCACGCCGAGGACGATGCGGTTGTGAATGATGGGAACGCCCAGAAAGGCGCTGAACTCCTCCTCGCCGAGTTGCGGCACGTGGAAGTAGCGCGGGTGCTCGGTGGCGTCGCGCAGGTTGATGGGTTCGGCGCGTTGCACCACCCATCCCACGAGTCCCTCGCCGGGCGCCAGCGAGAAGCTGCCGAGGGCGTCGGGGTTGAGCCCTTCGCTGGCGACGAAGCTGAAGCGCTCGGAGGCGCGATCCAGCAGATAGATCGAGCACACCTCGGTGTCGAGGATCATTGAAACGCGGGCGACGGTGAGGTCCAGTGCCTGGCGGAAGCTGCTGGTGGCGCCGACGTCCTGGACGATCTGCCGCAACGCGTCAAGCATGGCCCGAACTCCCGTCGGCCGCTGGCGCGGCGAGCGCGCCCTCCACCGGCTGCGTCACTCGCAGCATGGGTGCGAGTTCCGCAAGAGCGCGGCGATACACGTCGCGTTTGAACGACACCACCTGCGCCAGCGGATACCAATAGCTAACCCAGCGCCAGTGGTCGAACTCCGGCTTGGGGGTGTGGTCGGTTCGCACGGCGTCGTCGCCGGCGAGGAGCCGCAGCAGGAACCACTTCTGCTTCTGGCCGAGAAAGCGCACGGAGCCTTCAGCCGGTCGGGAGCCTTCAGCCGGTCGGGAGCCTTCAGCCGGTCGGGAGCCTTCAGCCGGTCGGGAGCCTTCAGCCGGTCGGGAGCCTTCAGCCGGTCGGGAGCCTTCAGCCGGTCGGGAGCCTTCAGCCGGTCGGGCCGAACCGGCCGCAGACGCGGATGGGGATCGCTCGTCATCCCGCCGGCGGCGGTCCGGGGCTCGATGAACGTTGCGTCGACGCATGTAGCGCGGCAGGCGGTAGCGCAGCCAGCCGGAGGTGGAGGCAACGACCTCCACTGCTTCGGGCTTCAGCGCGACTTCCTCGAACAGCTCGCGATACATCGCGTCCTCGACGCTTTCGCCAGCGTGAATGCCGCCCTGCGGGAACTGCCAGGCATCGCGCCCGCCCACACGCCGCGCCCACAGCACCTGCCCCGCATCGTTCTGGATAACGATGCAGACGTTGGGGCGGAAGCCGTGCCGGTCGATGTTCTCGGAGCGATCCATCGCGCCGATTGTTCCACATCGATGACGGGATTGCTCTGCATTGATTGGGGAGGCGGCGAAGGCAAGGCTGCGCGCCTGCCGGAAACCCGCCATGCACGTCCGGACGCGCTTCGGGAGGCGTCTCCTCTCTTCTGGAGGGGAGGCCACTCGAAGGGGCGCACCCATGCGCGGCGCCGGGTCACGGCATCGGCTTGGCTGACGCTGTCCCTGCTGTGCGGACGCCCCTCCCGTCGCGGCACGGACAGGCGGGACCTCGCCGGCGGGGCGAAGTCTGGTTGTGACTGCCTGCTCAATACTCCCACATCACCGTCACGGATGCCGCGGCGCCCGGCTTTTCGCGGAACACCGTGATTCCCTCCCGTTCGATCTCGATCGATTCGTTGAGGATGTTGCGGAGCCTGGCCTTTACCGTCAGGAATTCGGTGGGGAACCAGGAGTAGGTGAAGTCGAGGGAGTGGAACGGTTGCTCGTAGCCGTCCGGGGCGCCCAGGCGACCGGCGACGTAGAGGCGTTCGCCGAAGACGTTGTACACGATCGTCGCCGTGTGCAGGCCGTCGCTGCTGTCGAAGCCCAGCATCAGGTTGGCGACGTACTCCGACGCGCCGGCCAGCGGTCGCACATCGTTGGTGGGGGCGTCCGCCTGATCGCCAGCTACCAGTTCCGAGTCCTGGATCGTCAGGTTGCCCTGCACAAAGAACGATTCGCCAAACTCGCCGAGGAAGCCAAGTTCCTTGAGCCCTTCGAGCTCGATGCCGGTCACCCTCGCGCTGTCGGCGTTGACGATTTCCCGCGCCACCGTGGTGTCGCTGGCGGCGGACTCGAAGAACTCGATGGGGCTGTCGATCTCCTTGTGGAACAGCGACACCGTGACCATGTCGCTGCTGGCGAAGAACCACTCGGCACGCACGTCAATGTTCGACACGTCCGCCGGAATCACGCCGGGATTGCCGTCCACCAGATCGTCCGTGATTGGATCGAGGTAGGAGGCGTCGGTGATCTCCCGGAGATCTGGCCGCACCACCGTCTCGCTCCAGCCGAAGCGAAGCTGGAACAGCTCTGACACCCACGTCTCGTTTATGTAGGTGAGCGACAGAGAAGGATGGACGCGGTCGTCGCGGAACGTCGTTTCCCGAAGCCGGTCGGGATCGGTGGTCACCACGGGGTCGGTGAGGGAATAGCCATGGACATTCCAGTCGAGGGCAACCTGCTTGTAGTCCTCCCAGCGAGCGCCGGCGGAGACACGCCAGGTTTCGTCCAGCGTCCAGTCCACCTTGCCGTACACCGCCTCGGTCATGTTGGCGGCGATGTAGCTCTGGTTGTTGGTGCCGGCGAGGTCGAAGACGAAGTTGTTGCCCTCGTCCAGGATGTTTGTATCGGAGAACACGGTGCCGATGGGCCCTGCGAGGATCGACGGATCGCGTACGCTGAGCGCCCCCAGGCTGAACTGCGACTGCCGGTAGGTGCGCACCTTCTGCGAGTGCTCGAAGCCGCCGGCGAACTCGATGAACGAGCGGTACGTGAGGATCGGCACCGTCAGGTCCCAGCCGTAGTTCAGCGCCTCGTCGTCGAGGCTGGTGAAGCGATAGTCCGCCGTGGTGGCATCCACGCTCACCGCCGAGCTCAGCACCTGGCCGGTCGCGCGGTCCGTCACCGTCTGCGCGTCCACATTCACCTGATTCGGGATCTCTGTGGTTGCCCGGGCCTCGGAGTAGAACCAGGTCACCTCCGTCTCTTCCGGCAACGGCGTGCGCTCCAGCCAGCCGAGCAGCGGCAATTCGCGGGTCTCGACGCCGATCCGGTGCGTGCCCGTGATCTGGTTCACGACCATCTCGCGCTGCTCGAACTGCAGGCGGTAGTCGCGAAAGCCGATGCCGTCGGACACCTCGCGGTTCTCGTTGAAGAAGTCGCGGACGGCGGTTTCGTCGTCGGTGTTGCGCAGGAAGAGCGTCGTGGTGGCGACTTCGTGATCCTCGCCGAAGCGGGCGCCCAGGTTCAGGTTGCCGGTCATGTCCACGGCAAAGGTGGATTCGAGCTCCGTGTCCGTGCGCTCGTCCGGGAAGTTGAAGTTGCGGCTGAAGCGCTCGCTTTCGCGCCAGTCGGTCTTGTAGGCACCGCCGACGAGGAAGCCGAATTCCCAGCGGTCGCCGAGGAGGAGGTTGTTGCCGAGGCTGGCCTTGAGGTTCAGGTCCGGGCCAATTGACTCCTCGGTGAGCGAGATGTCGCGGTTGAGATTGAGCGCCAGCTCGCGGTTGATGCGTCGCGCCTCTTCCACCGTGGCATCGGCGCGGCCTTCGCGCCTGAGCCCCGTGAGGATGCCCTGCACGTCCACGTTGGCGAGGAAGCGGTCGATGCCGGCGGCGAGGTCTGCCGACATGGCGCGGGTGCCGTCGTCCACCCCGAGCCGGTCGTGGCCGCCGCCGGCATAGCTGAAGACGTCGCCGTCGTTCTCGAAGTTGAGCCCCGAGCCCGCTTCCAGCGCATAGGTGAGGCTCGCGGGAATGCCCTTGGCGCGAATGTCCACTGCGCCGCCGCCGAAAGCGGCTGGCATGTCGGCGGAATAGGACTTCTGCACCCGCAGCGACTGGACGATGGCGGTGGGGAAGATGTCGAGCGGAATGACGTTGCGGGTCAGGTCCGGCGACGGGATGCTGGCGCCGTTGAGCGATACGCTCGAGTAGCGCTCGCCAAGGCCGCGCACGTAGATGAACTTCTCGTTCACCAGCGAGAGGCCGGAGATGCGCCTGAGCGCCACGGCGACGGTGGTGTCGCCGAGGCGGGAGATGGTGTCGTCGCCGAGCACGTCGGACACCACCTCGTCGTCCTTGCGCTCGTTCACCAGCTCCCGGGCAGCGTTGTAGAGACGGCCGATGACGACCACTTCCTCTTCGGCGGAGGAGGCGGCGGAGTCGGCTTCGTCCGCAGCCTCTTGGCCGGCGGCGCCGAATCCCATGACGAGGGCGGCGACGAGTGCCGCCGCGTGGCTGGCGCCGAGCGCTTCCGCGAAGGGAGCGCGGGAACCGATTGACCGATGGGTCTTCATGGCATGACTCCCGCCAGGCGTCCTGCCCACTACTCGAACCAAAGCGGCTGGGCGCGGCTGCCGTCGTGGATGCCGTAGGTCCAGCCGGCGGTCCAGTCGGCAGCGCCGAGCGACAGGCCGCCGATGTGGGCCCCGCCATGCTCTGGGCTGCCGGCCGGAGAGTCGCCGTTCACCACCATCGTCGCGTAGTCGACCGAGTACACCGGCGGGGTGCCTTCGAGCAGTTGCAGATCGGTATCGGCGTTGGCCGTGGCATCGGTCACGCCGGCAATGTCGGCGAACACGCTGCCGTTCGCCATCGCCCATGCCTCCACAGTCGTGCCGTTCGGCAGCGAGCTGCCCTTGGTCTTCTCGGCGCAGGCGAAGATGCCGGTGTTGATGGCGAGGTCGCCGTCCTGGGCCGCCCGTTGCGAACGGTTGTCCACGCGCAGGCAGTAGTTCGAGTCGTCGCTGTCGGCACCGAAGGAACCAACCACCATGGAATTGCTGATGGTCGGGAAGAGGCCCTCGCGCAAGCGCCAGCCGGCGCCGGGGTCGTGGGTGGCGGTATCGGCGCCGTTCGGGGAGATGACGCAGGTGAGGTTGTTGATGGTTGGGCGGCTGTTGATGCCCTGGGCGATGGTGGCTTCCACCTCGTCCTCGGTGAGGCTGGAGAACGAGCCAATGCCGTCCGCCTCGATGCAGTGGTTGCCGTCCGTGGCGGACTGAATCACGAGGGCGTTGGTGATGGTGCCGGACCAGCCTTCGTCGATGTCGATGGCGTCGTCGCGGACATAAAGACCGACGAAGTTCTCGAAGTTCACCGCGCCGCCGAACATCTCGATGCCGTCGTCGAAGGTGGAATAGACCTGCAGGTTCCTGACGATGGTGTTGGAACCCACGCCGCCAAAGGAGATGCCGTTCAGCTCGTCGCCGTTGCCGACGGTGGCGCCGGTGTGCTTGACGAGCACGAATTCGAGGCGTCCGGAGCTGTCTTCGTTGTTGTCGCCGCCGTATTGGGATTCGTCGAGTCCGGCGGCGCCTTCGGCATCCACGTGGCAGTCGCTGGTGCTGAGGTTGCCGTCGGCCATTGAACCCTCGTAGGCGCACTTGTTGGTGACGCCGAAACCATTGACGACCATGCCGCCCCATTGCTGCACGTCTTCGGGCCCCACAGTGCCCTCGATGTCGGAGACGGAGGTGAAGGTGATGGGATTCTCCCGCGTGCCCACTGCGAACAGTTGCGAGCCGCGATTGATGATGAGGAAGTCGGCGCTGGACTGGAACGCAAGGGTCGCGCCGGCTTCCACCGTCAGCACCGGACCGTCGCCGCCTCGGCTGATGCCGGCGTTGGCGAGACCCTCGTCGGTGTCGTGGGTGCGCCCGACGAACAGGCTGCCTTCGAAGATGTGGGCGCCGTCGTCCGGCAGGTCGGGAATGCGGAGGTTCACGGTGAGGTTGTTGCCGGCATCCACAAAGGGCGGCGAATACACGCAGTTGACGCCAACCTGCTCGCCCCGGAAGGTGGAGCCATCCTTCTGATACACCGCGCAAGGGTTGTCCTCGCTGGTGGCCGTGGTGGTGGTGGAGTTGTCCACGGAAGAATCCGTGGTGGATGGCTGAATGACAATGTCACCGCCTTCGCAGGCGACGAGAAGCAGGAGCGCAGTCGCTGCTGCCAGCAGTCGATTCATGGAATGCTTCCCCTTGATTCGGTGTCTGCTCGCCTTTGCCGGCAAGCCTCGTCAGACTCCCCTCCAAAGCCGACGCCTGTCGGCATTGGAGGCGCAGGCGGGCGCACAGCCCCCACCCACACGGGCACCGTAGCCCGCAAATGTGACGGCTGCGTTACGGGGGCATGACGGAACGATTACAGAAGCGGGAACACGCATCGACCGCCAAACGGCGGTGATTCGTGCAGCGTTAGGCCCCGCAGCGGGGGAGGGGGTCGAAGAATCCCCGGACTCTTCGCCGGGGTAGCGGGGATCGCGCGTGAGTCCTCGGAGCGAGGGCCTCCCACGGGACGAATGGCCAACGAGCGGACTTGACCAGACGTTCCCTTACGCCAAAAAACAACGCCGACGGTCCCTCTCGGGACCGCCGGCGTTGTTGGGCCGCTGTGGAGGCTTCGGTCAGAAAATCAGGACGATTCGTCGGTGGCTTCTGCCTCTTCCGCGGGCGCTTCAGCGGACTCTTCGGCTGCACCCTCTTCTGCTGGCATTTCCTCGGCGCCTTCTTCGGCCATCGCCATTTCGCCCTCGGCCGGCATCTCTTCGCCAGCTTCAGCCCCGGCGGCTTCAGGAGCGGCTTCCTCTGCCGCCGGAGGCGTGGCCTTTTCTGCCGTTGCCGGTCCACCGCCCGACGAACTGTCGCCGCAAGCGCCAAGCAGGATCAGCGCACACGCCGCTCCGAGCATTTGCAAGTATTTCATGGCCCCTCCAAGTGAACCAGCATCAAACCAAGGTGCGAGCATAACCCATTGCACGCCACGGGCGAAAGCGCAACGCTGGCCCTGCAGCAATTCTCATTTTGGCGTCTGGCTTCGCTGTCAGGCACATTGCGCTCCGCGTTTTCGAACCCAATCCGGGCCAAATCGACCGGCAGACCCGTCCAGTTGAGGGGGCTGAAGGCCAAAATGGGAATTGCTGCCTCGGTGGAGAATTGCTGCCTCGGTGGACAGTGTCTCACCTTGAACTTGCCTGACAGCCTGTCGGACTTCGGACGGCGCAAGCTGGCCGAATGCCGACAGGCTGTCAGGACGGCTTGGGCTGGGGCAGGAAGCGTTGCCGAAAAGGCAACGGTTCTTGTGGCGCTGACGTGGCGCATGGCCGTTCGCAACCGGCGACTGCGTCGATTTGCCTGCCGGGACCGCTCTCTATGGGAGGGGGAGGGCCTCGGGGGGAGGGGGGAGGGCCTCGGGGGGAGGGCGTCCCGCCCTCCATGCGCGCCGTCAGGCGCGTCCTCCCTGCGCCTGCCGCGATGTGCCCTGCGCGCCCTTGCGGGCGCGGCGCCTGACGGCGCGGCGCGCCTTGCGGCGCGATGGAGGGCGGGACGCCCTCCCCCCGGAGGACGGCGCCAGACACTGCACAAGCCAAAATGAGAACTGCTGCTGGCCCTGGCCCCGCTGGCCCCACAAGTATCTGCTGGACTTCAAGATGCCGTTGCGCTACACGGTACGCGGCATGGAGGGTTCCCGTCCGTCGGCGTGGCATCGTGCGGTACGAACCGCCGCAAGGTGGCCGATTCCGCCAACGTCGGTCGCCGTCGTCGCTGCCGAAGCGATCCTGCCATGCGGAGAAATGCTGCATGAAGCAATCAGTTGCAGCGCAAATCAGGGCGATGGCACGGAATCTGTAGCTTGCCTGCCGTGAACACGCCGCGCCTCATTCGCACTTTCGTCGAGCATCGGCTGGCCTCGAGCCTGGCCATGGCGCTCATGGTGCTTGCCGGGGTGTGGGCCATCACCCAGATCAACGTGCAGCTCAACCCCGAGCAGCCACCCCGCTACGTCGGTGTCTCCATCGCCTGGCGTGGCGCCGCGGCGGAGGACGTGGAGAAGCTCGTCACGACCCCGGTGGAGCAGCAGCTTCGCACCCTGAGCGAGATCAAGACGCTGCGTTCCTACACCGGCAACGGCCACGCCAACGTCATGGCCCAGCTCGAAGTGGGCGCCGATGTCGGTCAGGCCGTGGAGAAGATTCGCCAGCGCGTGTCCAACATGCAGACTCTGCCGGCGAACATCGAGCCGCCACAGGTGGCGGTCAACGAGTGGAACGAGCTGGTCGCGTCGGTGCTGATCACCGGGCCAAAGACCACCGAAGAGATCGCGCCGCTGGCACGCCGGTTCGAGCGCGAGCTGCTCGCAAGCGGCGCTGACAAGGTGGAGATCTCCGGGCTGCCGGCAGAGGAGATCGCGATCCAGGTGGACAGCCGCACCCTCTACGAACTCGGTCTCTCCCTCGACCAACTGGCCGAACGCATCTCACGAGCGAGCCAAGATGCCCCCGGCGGCCGCATCGGCCGCGGCCAGGAGGCGCAGCAACTGCGCAGCCTCGACCAGCGCCGCAGCGCCGACGAATTCGCCGACCTCATCGTCTTCAACGACGTCAGCGGCCGCGCCATGCGCCTCGGCGACATCGCCACGATCGCCAAGCGCCCGCGCGTGGACCAGCCCTACACCATGATGAACGGCCTGCCGGCGGTCTCCCTCGACGTGCGGCGCGACGTCGAGACCGACTCCCTCACCGCCGCCGAGCTCCTGCGCGAGTGGCTCGATGCGACCACCGCCACGCTCACCGAAGGCGTCAGCTTGCAGCTGTTCCAGGAAGCGTGGCGCTACATCGCCGACGAAATCTCGATCATCCTCGGCAACGGCGTTGGCGGCCTGATGCTGGTGATCGTGGTGCTGATGGTGTTCCTGCACGGTCGCGTGGCGTTCTGGGTGACGGTGGGGATTCCGGTAACGTTCCTCGCCGCCCTGCTCGGCTTCTACTATGCCGGCGGCACGATCAACCTCATCAGCATCATCGGCATGGTGATGGCCCTCGGCATCGTCGTGGACGACGCAATCGTCGTCGGCGAAGAGGCGTTGACGCAGCATCAGCGGGGCCTTTCGGCCACCGATGCCGCGGCCGCAGGCGCCTCGCGCATGTTCGCGCCCGTGGTGGCCTCCTCCATCACCACCTTGTGCGCTTTCGCCCCGATCGTGGTGATGGCGGCAAGCGAGGGTGGCGGCAACATCATGGAGATCCCGCTGGTGATGCTGTGGATGATCGCCGCCTCGCTGGTGGAATGCTTCCTCGTTCTGCCCGGCCATCTGCGCGCCTCGTTCGAAGGCATGCGCCAACGCACCGAGAGCGCATTTCGGCAACGCTTCGACGCCGGCTTTGCGCGCTTTCGCGAAGAGCGCTTCCGACCCATGGTGCGCCTCGCCATGCACAATCGGCTGGCGGTGGTTGGAGGCGCGGGGTCGCTGTTCGCAGTGACCATGACGCTCTGGGTCTCCGGCTGGATCAAGACGGACCTGAACCTCAACCTGTCGCCGGATGTGGTGAGCGCCCAGTTGCAGTTCGCGGCCGGCGCCAGCGAGAGCGACAAGCGCGCCTACCTCGGCGAGCTCGAAGGGGTCATCGCCGCGGCGGACCAAGCCGTGGGTGGCGACAACGTGGTGGCGCATGTGGTCTCGAACAACACCGCCATCATTGCCAACGACCGCAAGGTGGGCGCCCAGTACGCCAGCATCCAGGTGGAGTTGGTGTCCGAGGAGAAGCGCAGCGCGACGGTCGCAGAGTTCGCCCTGGCGTGGGACGAGAGGGCGCCACGCTCCCATGTCGTGGACAGTTTGCAGGTGCTGGAACGATTCTCGTGGAATTCGGACTTCAGCCTGCTCCTGAAGGGCGAGGAAGTGACCGACCTCAAGCGCGCCTCGGATGAACTGATCGAACGTCTCGCCACCCTCGACGGGGTCCGCAACCTGCACGACGACTTGCCCTACGGCAACGACCAGCTCGTGTTCCAGCTGACGCCCGAAGGTCAGGCGCTCGGGCTCTCCACCGCCGAGGTCGGCAGCCAACTGCGCGCCGCCTACGACGGTCGTCGCGTGCAGATCTTCCAGGATGACGATGCCGAGACCGAGGTGCGCCTGACCCTGCCGGAGACCGAGCGCGCAGACCCCGCAAGCCTCGCGCGCTTTCCCATCCGCACGAGCGGCGGCGAGATGGTGCCGCTCGCCAGCGTCGCTACCTGGGAGCGACGGCGGGGCATCGAGGAGATTCGCCACCACGACACCCGCAAGACGGTTTCCGTGAGCGGCGATGTGGACCTCGGCACCATCACCGGCGGCGAAGTGGTGGCGTTCGCCGCCGAGGAAGTGATTCCCGAGCTCGAGCGCGAATACGGCATCAGCCATGGCCTCGACGGCGCCAGCCTTGCGGCGCAAGAGGCCGCGACCCAGTTCCTGCGCAGCTTCTTCATCACCCTCGCCCTCATCTTCATCGTCTTGGCGTGGGTGTTCTCGTCCTATACATGGCCGCTTGCGGTGATGGCGGCGATTCCGTTGGGCCTTACCGGCGCACTTGCCGGCCACCTGTTGATGGGGCTGCCCATCAATCTGATGTCGATGATGGGACTGTTTGCGCTCACCGGCATCATCGTCAACGACTCCATCATTCTGGTAACCACCTTCAAGAACCTGCGGGCAGACGGCGTGGAGGCGCGGCAGGCCATCGAGGACGCCGTGTGCGCGCGCTTGCGGCCCGTGCTGGTCACCTCCATCACCACCATCGCCGGTCTGTCGTTCCTGATGCTGGAGCAGGCGCCGGTGGCGGCCATCTACACACCGCTGGCGGCGGCCATCTGCTTTGGCCTCGCCTACGGCACCGTGCTGGTGCTGCTCGTCATTCCCGCCTTGCTCTCGGCCATCGCCGAGGCCGGGGAGCGGGCGCCTCTGTGGGCGCGCCAGTTGCTGCGATCGCGCAAGGCCCGGGCACAGGAAGCAGATGCTCGAATTCCCGGCAAGAGTGCAGCTGCCCGCTGACCACTGCAGGGTGACTGTGGGTCGCCCGCGCTGCCAAGAATCTTCGGAGAAAGCGCAATGATCGACGAGAGCAACGAGAGGAAACGGCTGTCCGCAGGCGCGACCTGGCAGCGCGGCATGACTCTGGCGAGGGAGCGGGCGGCGCTTGGATGGACCGGCCCCCGGGTGTTCCTGCTGCTGGTGCTGGCCACCGTGGCCATCGTCGCCTTGCTGATTGCGCTGGCGCCGGAACCGGAGCTGGTGGCGCAGGAGGAGACCGCTTGGGAGGTCAACACGATGGTGGCCGAGCCTGCCGCCATCGCCCCGGAATTGCGCCTCGTCGGACGGGTGGAGACGCCGCGAATGTCTTCGCTTGCTTCCGCGCTGGCTGCGGCAGTGCGCGAAGTGCCGGCCGTGGAGGGCCAGCATGTGGAAGAGGGTGACGTGCTCGTGGTGCTCGACGACCGCGACGCTCGCCTGCTGGCCGAGCAGCGCCGTGCCGACGTCGAGGAAGCCCGCGCCAGCCTTGCCTCGCTGCGTCTTGCCGGCAGGGACGACGAGGCGATGCTCGAACACCAGCGCAAGCTGGTCGAATTGACGCTCAGGGACCTCAAGCGACACAAGGAGCTGCGTCAGAACTCCGCCGTCTCGGAAACGCTGTTCGACACCATCGAGCGGCAGGCGCACCAGCAACTCATCGCCCTGCGCCAGCGCGAAGGCGCGGTGGAGGACTTCGCCAACCATGTGGCACAGAGCGAGTCGCGTCTGCGTCGCAGCCAGGCGCTGCTGGCGGAAGCGGAGCTCGCGGTGCAGCGCACGAGCATTCGCTCTCCCTATCACGGCCGCGTGGCATGGGTGATGGTGGCTCCAGGCGAACGGGTGAGCTCCGGCGAAGTGGTGGTGGACGTCTATGACACCGCCGCGCTGGAAGTGCGAGCGCAGATTCCGGGCCGTGCCCTGGCCTCCGTGCGGCAGGTCCTCGGCGCTCGCGGAACCAGCCTGCCAGCAAGACTTCTCACCGAACCGAATCTCGACGCTTCGCTGGATCGCCTGTCGGGACAGGTGGACAGCGGCACCGCTGGAGTCGATGGCCTGTTCCGGGTGCAGGGAGGCGCGACGCTCCTCGAAGTGGGCCGCGTGGTGGAACTCGAACTGCACCTGCCGGAAGTCGAAGCCGTGATCGCCGCGCCAGAACAGGCCATCTTCGGCGAAGATCGCGTATATCTGGTCGAAGAAGGCCGCCTGCGCGGCATAACCGTGGAACGCATCGGCCGCACCAACGGCGACCAGGGCGACCGCGTCCTGATCCGCTCCGCCGACATCCATCCCGGCGCAAGAATCCTCACCACCCAGCTCGGCAACGCCCTCACGGGCCTGCGCGTCGCCACCGAAGACACCCGCAACGACGAAGAAGCCTCAACAGAGGTAGCCGTCGCCGTCCGTTAGTTCGTTAGTGAGGACGTGTTAACACTCTGGTTGCGAGGGCCTGCTGGGGGCGAGGGTGGCACTGAAGCCCGCGCTTGCGCCACCCACAGCGGCGTCTCGTCGCCCTCGCTACGAGCATTCATGGACAGTCCGGGCTAGCGCCACAGGGACGGCACGGTCACCACAGTCGAATCGCCCTACGGCCCATGTACCCCCTTCCCTCCAACCCCGGCTGGCTGCCAAAGGCGCTCCTCCTCCGCAAGCCGGCGCGCCATTACGAACAGGAGGTCCGACAGCCGATTGAGCCAAGCGCCTATGCCCGAATCCGCCAGGGCCGATTCGCCATCGGCCAACCGCCAAAACGTCCGCTCGGTCCGTCGCACCACCGTCCGTGCCACGTGGCAGCGCGCCGCCGCCTCGCCGCCGCCTGGAAGGATGAACTCGGCAAGCGGCGGCAACGACTCGTTCAAGCGCACCGTCATTTCCTCAATGCGTCGGGTCTCAGCCTCCCAGTCGACAGCCGAGCCCCCCGTCGCCACAGCCGCCCCTGCATCAAACAGTCGCGACTGAACAAGCGCCAGCTCCCGCCCATAATCCACCGTGCCAGCGGCAAGCAACCCAAGGAAGCTGTTCGCTTCATCAAGCGCACCCACCACATCGATCGCCACATCGTGCTTGGCATACCGTCGCCCATCCGCCAACGAGGTCCCGCCCGCATCCCCGGAACCAGTGGTCACGCGATCTATCCGATTGCGAGCGATTGCGGAGTCTCCAAGGGCTTCCGGGTGCGATATCGTAACCAGAGCCGCACGCAGTGTGGCATCTGTGCAATACTGGCGTTGAACGGATCGCTCAAGGAGCGTCTATGCGTGTGTTCGCGCTCGCGTTTGCCTTGGCACTGGCAGGCACCGCTGCACCGATTGGTGCCGCCACTGCGGACGGCGGCCATTCTCGACATCCACATTGAACGCGACGGAAAGCGCGTGTTCCCCTCGTTTGCTCGTGCGCCTGGCGAGACGGCGGAAGCCTCGGTCTCCTTGCCCACCCGCGAGTCGCACCGGGTGCTTTCCGTAAACCGTCACGACGAGGTGCCTGCCACGTCCGCTCCCTCTACCTGACCACGCCCACGGCACGGCAGCGGGTGGCGCGGTTTATGATCGTGCGCGCCTTGTTCGCGCCGGAGTCGTCATGCCGTCGTTTGATGTGGTGTCGGAGATTGATCTGCAGGAGGTTCGCAATGTCGTCGATCAGGCGGCGCGGGAGCTGCGGGGACGGTTTGACTTTCGCGGGGTGGATGCCGGGGTTTCGCTGGAGCGCGAGCAGGTGCAGTTGTGGGCGCCGGAGGATTTTCAGGTGGCGCAGCTGCTCGACATCCTGCACGACAAGATGGCGAAGCGACGGCTGGATGTGAGCGCGCTTGCGCCGGGCGAGGTCGAAGGCGCCGGCAAGGTCAGGCGACAGGTGATCGGCCTCAAGCAGGGCGTCGATCGCGACAATGCGCGGCGCATCGTGAAGCTGGTGAAGGACAGCAAGATCAGGGCACAGGCACAGATCCAAGGCGATCAGGTGCGCGTGACCGGCAAGAAACGCGACGACTTGCAGCGCATCATTGCGGCCATCAAGGACGAGGATTTCGACTTGCCCTTGCAGTTCAGCAACTTCCGCGATTGAAGGGAAGCTCTGATCGAAAGTCCGGTGCGGCCGCCCCCCACCGACGATTCCGCCTGCCAATCACTCCTCCCCTGGGGGGAGTCGAAGAAGCCTCCTGGCTTCTTCGGAGGGGGGTAGGGACGCCGCCTCGTCCCCATGACTGACCAAGCCGAAACCGCCCCGCCCCGCGACTCCGCGCTCGCCCTCGTTGCGGCGCTGTTGCGCGACGTTCGCCTCAGGCACATCTTCCTGCTCGGCATCGCTAGCGGCTTCCCGTGGCTCCTGATCGGCTCGGCGATGAACGCGTGGCTCAAGGACGAGGGGCTGACGCGATCGGCCATTGGCCTGTTTGGCGCGGTGTTCGTCGTCTATGCCGTGAACTTCCTCTGGGCGCCGCTGGTGGATCACGTGCGGTTGCCGGGGCTCAGTCGGCTTGGCCATCGCCGGTCTTGGATTGTGCTCTGTCAGGTGGTGATGATCGGCCTGACGGTACTGCTGGCGCTTTCCGGGCCCGCGTCGAGCCTTTGGCTCACCGCCGCGCTGGCGCTCGGCATTGCGGTGGCGTCGGCAACCCAAGACCTCGCCATCGACGCCTATCGCATCACCATCATCGGCGAGGACGAACCTGAGCTCATCGGCCCCGGTGCGGCGATGGCCACCTGCGGCTGGTGGACTGGCGCGGGCTTGCCGGGAGCCGCGGCCTTCTGGCTGGCGGATCCACTCGGCTGGCCGCTGGTGTATCTGCTGCTGGCCGGGGTGATCGCCGCCATCACTACGCTCGTGCTTCTCTTCCTTCGGGAACCCGCAACGATGCCGCGGCCGGCGGCATTGCAGGGCGCCACCTGGCGCGAATGGCTGCGGCTCACCTGGGCGGACGCGGTGGCCGAGTTCTTCCGGCGCAACGGCATGGCGCTGGCGCTTGGTCTGCTGGCATTCATCTTCCTGTTCAAGGTGGGGGAGGCGTTCCTCGGCCGCATGGTGATCGTCTTCTACAAGGAGGTGGGCTTCAGCAACGCAGACATCGGCACCTATTCCAAGGGCCTGGGGCTCTTGGTGACGCTTGCGTGCTCCCTCGCCGCCGGCATCTTCGCCGGCCGCTTCGGCGCGGTGCGAGGGCTGCTGTTCGCCGGGGTTGCGATGGCCGGCACCAACCTCCTGTTCTCGTGGATCGCGGTGGCTGGTCCGGACACCCGCCTGCTCTCGCTGGCCGTGATCGGCGACGGCATCACCTCGGCCTTCTCGACGGTGGCTTTCGTGACCTTCATCTCCCACTACACCAGCCGCCTGCACACCGCGGCACAGTACAGCGCCCTCGCCTCGCTCGGCAACTCCAGCCGCACCTTGCTGGCAGCGTTCAGCGGGATGCTGGTGGACGACGGCCTGGGCGGCGACTGGGCGCTCTTCTTCGTGCTGACGGCGGTGATGGTGCTGCCGTCGTTGGGCGTGCTGGCGTGGATTGCGCAGCGGGTGACCGTCAAGGTTGCCAGCGGCAGCGGCTAGGGCGCACCGGGGCGCACCAGACACACAAGCATCTCGTCCCACACGCCGCAGGACGTTTCGCGCGCCGCAGCCTTCGTTCGAGCAGCGGTTCTGATCGAGACGTTGGAGGGCCGGGACGGAGGGTCTGCCGCACCGCCTTCGACGGACTGTCGCTGCGCCACTTCGGTTCGAGCAGCGACAGCCGGGCGTCCGACGCGCACCCGCGAGCGAGATCGACGCTGCCCGCGACTGGACTCCGTCGCCCAGTGCGCGCGAAGTTGCCCGGCCCGGTCCCAGGGGACGGCCGCCCGTAGGGGATGTCCTACGCCGAGCAGGACGGAATGTTTGCGTGTCCGGTGCGCCGGGCGGGCGAGTTACCGTCCTTGCCGCTCGCGGTCCTCCTTCGCCGCCTGGTACAACCGCGTCGCTACCACCAAGATCAGGAGCGGCGTTACCGTCATGACGTACATGAAGATCGGCAAGATTGCCAGCCCGACCAATTCAGCCCATATGGAACCGGCTGGCACCATCTGCTCAACGAGCAACGCTCCGCAGATCGCTCCGAAGGGAACCACCAAGGCCCAGAACAAGGGGGTCGTAACGGAATCCTTGCACCTCATCGGACGAAGCATACCTCATGGCACACTTTGTAGCTATGCCCAAAAAGATCGATCCAAGTACAGTACTCCTCGCATACCGTAGCCGAACACGGAACCGGGTTGTACATGTCGCCGCAGTGAAGCGGCCCGTCATACGGCGTCGAGTCCGAGCACAGGGACAGTCCAACGTGCCCGCCCGACACACAAACATTTCGTCCTACGGTCGTGTGCGCAATTGCCCACGCTGGCGGCGTGGGGGCCGCAGGGCAGCCGACGAGCGAGGGCGTGACGCACGACGAACCGAGGCTGACGGCCACGGTGATCGACCTGCACGACCTCGTCGGGAGGGGCTTGCAACCGCACCCCACGGCCGGCGAAGCCGTCGCCGTCGGTGTGCGATATTTCTGCGGGGGTGCAGGACGAAATGTTTGTGTGTCGGGAAAGGCCTGTAGGCCTGTTGTCCAATTCGGGAAAGTCCAGATCGCCTCTAACGGTGAGCAAGCATTTTGGCCTTTGCCGCACGATACCACTTAGGCCACCACACCAAGGGAAACAACGCAAGGATTCCCACCGGAATGACTACCCCAATTGGCACGTCGGCGAGCACGCCCATTGCCACCACGCCGGCCCCACACACCACATTCCACGCAAAAGCACGCCCAGTCAGTCGTTGCACCCAAACATCCCTTGATAGCCTAGTCCTACGAGGACTATACGCCCAGCGACATAGGCCCCGCCACCAAGAACAGTCACTGCAGCCGCACCCCAAAAGGACCATTCCTTGGACGTGCCCGCCCGACACACAAATATTTCGTCCTACGGTCGTGTGCGCAATTGCCCACGCTGGCGGCGTGGGGGCCGCAGGGCAGCCGACGAGCGAGGGCGTGACGCGCGACGAACCGAGGCTGACGGTCAACGGTGATCGACTTGCACGACCTCGTCGGGAGAGGCTTGCAACCGCATCCTCCGGCCGGCGAGGCCGCCGCCGTCGGTGTGCGAAATGTCCGCGGGGGTGTAGGACGAAATGTTTGTGTGTCGGGAAACGGCCTCTACGAGCGAGGGCGTGACGCGCGACGAACCGAGGCTGACGGTCAACGGTGATCGACTTGCACGACCTCGTCGGGAGAGGCTTGCAACCGCATCCTCCGGCCGGCGAGGCCGCCGCCGTCGGTGTGCGAAATGTCCGCGGGGGTGTAGGACGAAATGTTTGTGTGTCGGGAAACGGCCTCTGGAAACGGCCTTCTGGAAACGGCCTTCTTCGGGAAACGGCCTTCTACGCTCGCCGCCAACCTCAATGTGGGAAACTTTCAGTCGCCATTGACACCCCAGTTGCCGAGCAGCTGTTGCCCTACGTCTGCCCTACGTCCGCGTGCTTGATCTCGCACGCCGTTGGGCGACCACTCGGCGTTCTCTTGCGAATGAAGCGGACGCCTGCCATGGGCTGGCTCGACCGCGTGGATGTGGGACATCGCCGCCGTCGGCGTGGGAAACTGTGTGTGTCAAGCTTCGGGACCGACGGGGCGGGAAGGAGGGGACATCGTGCCCGGAAGGTGTTTGTGGGAATCGTCGTAGGGCCTGTAGGAGGGAATGTTGTGTGTCGGGACTGTCCAGCATTTGCCGGTCAACAGCGCGTCACCGCCACCTTCGGGCGCGACGACGGCCGCACCCTGCACATGCGCGTCGCCACCGTCGCCGCCCCGCCGGAAGGCCATCTACGACACGCTCGGAATTGATCCCAGTTCCGGCGGCACCCGCCGAACCGTGGTCTGAAGGCGCATCACCCTCAACCTTGGACGCCCACCTGTAGAGCCATAACCCTAACGCCCTCCGACCGCCCGTAAAGCATTGACCTTAAACGCCCTCTCAACCCCGTGGTAAGCTTGGGCTAGGGATGCCGGACAAGCAAGAAGTAGACTTTACGACCCGTCATCAGACCGACGATGGGAACTGCAAGCAGGATGACGAAGCTCAAGACCAGAACAGAGTCGGCGTAGGTAGTCTCGCTTATGACATCTCGGTCAAGGAGCAAGCCTAGTGGAACGCCAACAGCAAACGACAGCAGGGCGTATGTGGCCGCAGCCGCAGCGACACCGACTCCGGCTGCCGCCACAAGGGACATGGATTTGCTCACCCGCGAGACGCCGCCTGCTGTCGAGCCTGCTGAATGGCTTCGAGTCGTTCCTTGGCCACCTTCTCGGCCCATTCGCCCCCATCTGGCTCATTGACGAGTTCCTCGATGCCACGCTGCAGGTCGCGCTCGATGGACTTGCGTTCCTTCTCCTCGGTGTGCGGAAGCACGCCGGCGACGAAGTTCCACACGCCCGCAAGGACACACGCAAGGAAAACCAGCCCGAGGATACCCCACACAAGAAGCTGATCCCATTCCATAGCCAGCGTCTCCTTCGCCGATGCTTCAACAGTAGTTGTTGTCGTAATACATCAACGCGCCCTCGGCCACAATGCTCGCGATGCCGAAAAACGTTAAGCCTCGAGACCACGAAGCGAACCTGGCGGCGCGGCTTGCGACGGCCTGTACGCGAATCGACGCGCTTGCCTTGCCCAACACATGACCGACCGCGAACTCGATCCCTGACGAGGTGAGCAACGCTGCATCAACCCACGGAGACCGGTTGCAGATTGGGTCGCCATAGGCAAGTGCGGGGGTGGAAACGATGGCCGCAAACGCCATTGCCGCCAGCTTCTGCATCAATTTCTGCTTCATGTAGATTCACCTCCAATCGGGAGCGTCAATGCCGGTGCCAGCCGGAATCGCCTGTAGCGCATCGGTTCTCCCCTCGAAGGGCGGCACGGGCCGCCCCGGTTACTTTTGCACCCGGCATTTCCGGGCCGTTGGCAGGCCGCCGTTCGGCCCGCTTCGCGAACTCCCGGCCAACGTCCGTGTTGGTTCCGCGAATCCGCTGTTGCGGAAGGAACGGTGGCGGCGAGGGCACCGGATCGAATGCGACGGCCCGGAATGCCGAGACGAGGGGTTGAATCTGGCCGGTGGTTTCGCTAGATGCGTGCTCGGCTGGCAGGCGTGGCGTTTGGGTGACCAACCCGCCCCGGCCAATCCACGAACAAGACGGAGAGCAAGACGACATGGCGACGAGAACCAGAGCTGACGGCGCCCACGCCAACACCATCCAGGACGACAGCGGGAGGGCGGCGGCGCCGACACCGCTGGCGGAGCTGCGCCTCGCGCCGGGGACGCGGTACACCTACGACCGCGCGCTCCTCAGCCTCGACGGCTGGCTCGAAGGCGGACCTCTCACGGACGACTCGCTGGCCGACTACCTCGGGGCACTGTTCGACCGCGGGCTGGCACCGGCTTCGGCGGCAACCGCGGTCGCCGCCGTCCAGGACCGGGCAAGGCGCCAAGGCGAGGCACCGCCGGCCGGGGAGCGCACCGCAGCGGCCCTGTCCGCCTACCGGCGCGACGGCGCCGGGCGCGGGCCGGGGCAGGTCAGGGGCATCTCGTGGGAGGAGTCCGACCGCATGGCGGACCTCGCGGAGGCGGGAGGCAGCGCACGCGGGCTGCGCGACGCACTGCTGATCCGGATCATGTCGGACTGCCTGCTGCGGGTGTCCGAGGCGGAGGCGCTGGACATCGCGGACCTCGCCTTCCCGAGCGAGGGACTGCTGGTGGCCGTGCGGCGCAGCAAGACGGACCAGGAAGGCAGGGGAACCGTGCTCTTCGGCGGGCCGGACACGGCGCGGCTGGCGCGCGAGTGGCTCGCGGCGGCCGGGACCGACGGGGGCCCGCTGTTCCGGCCGGTCAACAAGGCGGGGCGGGTGGCGGGCTCCCGGCTGTCGGCGCGCAGCATTCGGGACATCGTCAAGCAGCGCGCGGCGGATGCCGGGATCGAGGGACGGGTGTCCGGCCACTCGCTGCGGGTGGGCTCCGCCCAGTCGCTGCGGGACAGGGGCGCCACCACGACGGACCTGATGGACGCGGGCCGGTGGAGTCGGGTGGAGACGATGGCCGGCTACGTGCGGACGCAGGAGGCGGCGTTCGGTCCGGTGGCCCGGCTGCGGTACGGCGTGGTTCCGCCCGGCCGCGAAAGCCGCGGACGCCCACGCATCCCACGTCGCGAAGGGAAGGGCGCCAAGGCCGCACGGAGGCAGGCGAGCAGAGAGCTGTGGCGCTTTCGGCGGTCGATGAAAAAAGTCGAGAAAAGGCTTGCGCGCATCGAAAGAGCCGTGATAGGTTCCTGAACAGCGGATTTGCGGAATCTGTTGCAAGGAATTGATACTGAAGACATTTTCGTAGGTTGCGCCCAGCCGTTGGCTGTTCGGCGCCTCGGTGCCTGCGTTCCCGTGACGCGCCTTGACGGCGCGTGGGGAGGGCAAGATGCCCCTCCCTCCTTGTGCAGGCAGAGGCGCGCCCTCCGGCGTAGGGAGGCGAGGTGCCACCCCTGCTCAAGCCGGATTGTTCATGAAGTGCTCGGCATTGCTTGCATGAACGGCCGTGCCCGCCCGACACACAAACATTTCGTCCTACGGTCGTGTGCGCAATTGCCCACGCTGGCGGCGTGGGGGCCGTAGGGCAGCCGACGAGCGAGGGCGTGACGCGCGACGAACCGAGGCTGACGGTCACGGTGATCGACCTGCACGACCTCGTCGGGAGGGGCTTGCAACCGCATCCTCCGGCCGGCGAGGCCGCCGCCGTCGGTGTGCGAAATGTCTGCGGGGGTGTAGGACGAAATGTTTGTGTGTCGGGAAAAGGCCGATCGGGAAAAGGCCGCCTAACGATACCCATCCCGCCGGGGTAGCGCCAGCCGCCTTTGATATGCCAGCAGGGTCATTGCACCCTAGCCCGACTTCGACAACTCAGGGTGTTTCCAGGCTGATTCGGCGTGATATCGACGGATGTTGCGTTGCAAGTGCCTGTTTTCGTTGACCGGCGATTCGTGGAACGGGCTGTAGTGCCGACCTTGGTCCTTGACGGGGCCGCGCGTTCGGGCAGGCTGTCGGACCATGTTCGTGCGCGCCAGGAGACGCTTCAAGGACGGCAAGGAGCACCGCTACTGGAGCGTCGTGGAGAACTGCCGCAACCCCGACGGCCGGGCGGTGCAGCGCCAAGTGCTGTATCTGGGCGAGATCGACGACAGCCAGCGGGCGGCGTGGTGCCGGTCGATCGAGATTCCGTGCGGCGCGTCGGGTTCCAGGCCGGTGGCGCTGTTCCCGGCGGACCGGGAGGCGCCGGAGCTGGACTGCGAGGTGGTGCGCATCGAACTCGGAGGTCTGCGGCTGCGGCGGGCGCGGCAGTGGGGGGCGTGCTGGCTGGCGCTGGTGCTCTGGGAGCGCCTGGAGCTGGACCGGTTCTGGCGCCCGCGGCTGCCGCCGAGCCGGCAGGGCACGCGCTGGCTGGACGTGCTGAAGACGCTGGCGTGCTGCCAGCTGATCGATCCGGGCAGCGAGTGGCGGCTGCACCGGCACTGGCACGAGCACAGCGCCATGGGGGATCTGCTGGGCCGGCCGGCGCAGGTGGTGGGCGGCCACACGCTGTGCCGCTGCCTGGACAGGCTGCTGGTCCACAAGCGCGCGTTCTTCTCGTTCCTGCGGGAGCGCTGGGAGACGCTGTTCGACGCCCGCTTCGACGTCCTGCTCTACGACCTGACGTCCACCTACTTCGAGAGCGACCCGCCGTTCGACGACAAGCGCCGGTTCGGCTGCAGCCGCGACAAGCGCCCGGACTGCGTGCAGGCGGTGATCGCGCTGGTCGTCACCCCGCAGGGCTTTCCGCTGGCCTGCGAGGTGATGCCGGGCAACACCAGCGACAAGACCACGCTGGCGGACTTCCTGGAGAGGATCGAAGACCAGCACGGCCGGTCCGACCGGGTCTGGATCATGGGCCGGGGGATCCCGACCGAGGAGGCGTTGGCGGCGATGCGGGCCGGCGATCCCCCGGTGCGCCATCTGGTCGGCACGCCCAAGGGCCGTCTGACGCGGCTGGAGAAGTCGTTCGCGGGGCTGCCCCGGCGCGAGGTCCGCGAGTCCGTCGAGGTGAAGCCTCTGGCCGAGGACGGCGAACCGTACATCCTGGCCCAGAGCCGGGCGCGCATCGCCAAGGAGCGCGGCATGCGGCGGCGGCGCCTGAAGAAGCTCTGGCGGCGTCTGCACGAGCTGCGCGGGCAGTCGTTGAAGCGCGACGAGCTGCCGCTCGGGCTCGGCGCCGCGAAGAAGGAGGCGGGGCGCGCGTGCCATCTGGTCGAGATCCGCCTGCCTGCGGCGGACGAGTCCGTGACCCCGGAGACCTTCGCCTTCGCGCTGCGCCGCGACCGGCTGCGCCGCGACCGGCTGCGCCGGGCGAGACGCCGCGAGGGGCGCTATCTGCTGCGCTCCAATCTCACCGGCGAGGACCCCGCCACGCTGTGGCGGTACCACACGCGGCTCACCGAGATCGAGCAGGCCTTCAAGGAACTCAGGCACGACCTCGCCGTCCGTCCGGTCTTCCACCAGCGCGAGGACCGGATCGAGGCGCACATCTTCGTCGCCTTCGTCGCCCACTGCCTGCACGTCACCCTGAAGAACCTGGCGCGGCCGCGCGCGCCGGGCCTTGCGCCCAGCGCCATTCTCGAGAAGTGCTCCACCATGCAGATGGTGGATGTCCATCTGCCGACCACCGACGGGCGGCACCTCGTGCTGCCCCGCCGTACCGACCCGACCCGCGATCAGCCACTGCTGCTTCATCAACTCGGTCTGGAACTGCCGGAACAGCCGCCCCCTCGAATCTCCGCCTGACCCGCCGCCCGCGCCAACCGCCCGGCACCTTGTAGTGCCGACCTTTCGTGCCCGTGGACAATGAATCAACGACTTACACGCGTGAAACGGTTGAGTTGTCGAAGTCGGGCTAGCGCCACAAGAGCCGTACTGGATTGCGCTGTTCGATGTGCCGGATCGGGAGCGGGAGGCGCGCGAGGGATCGGCGAAGGGGAAGCCGCCGGAGCCGCCGAACGAGTCGCTGCGTCTGGAGGGGGCGGATCAACCTGACCGACGCGGACAGCGGGCCTGATGAAGAAGAGCGGGCGGGACGAGTGGCGGCAGTCGTACAACGTGCAGGAGGTGGTGGACGAGAGTGGGCATTCTTGCCCGATTGGTTCCTGCGGGCGGCGCTCGACGACACGCCCATGCCTCGCCGGTCGCTATGCTTGGGCGACGATCTCTGCGGCCTTGCTGTAGATGGTGTAGCCGGCGAAGGCGATGTACATGGCCGAGGCGAGCACCATGAAGAAGATGTTGATCCAGCCGGGGCGGGCCGACTTCGGCAGGTAAGTGAGGTTCATGTAGAGCACCATCGGCACGTAGATGGCCATGACAAAGCCGCTCATCAGGGCCGCGATGAACAGGAAGTCGAGCCCGGCGATGTCGTACTTGCCGAAGAACCAGACGCTGAAGACGCCGATGACCATCGTCGTGCCGACCAGCACGAGATACCACTGTTCGAGCTTCAGCCATTTGCCGAACTTGAAATTCGTGTGCAGGAGGTCGGCGAAGATGCGGCTGCCGCCGTCCACGCCGCCGAGCTGGGTGCTGAACAGGGCCGCCATGCCGACGACGAGGAAGAGGTAGCGGCCAAACGTGCCCATGCTCTGCTCGAGGATGGACGCGAGATCCCACACCAGGCTCGCCCGATCCGGCACGAGGCCGATCGGATGCAGCACGGCGAGGGCGCCGAAGACGAACAGGAACATCGTGAAGCTGCCGAGGAGCCAGAAGAACAGCGTCTGGTCCACGACGATGTAGCGGAACCAGTCGCGGAACCGGCGCCGGTTTTCTGCCGTGTCGGCATAGATATAGCCGGTGTCGAGTTCCTTGATCTCGTGCCGGTGCGCCGGACTCATCAGCGACGGCATGCGTGCGCCCATGCCGATGTCCTTCTCGCGCAGGTAGTAGGCGTAGTAAAGGTTGCCGAGGCCGCCGGCGCCGGCGAACACCACGGCGCCGAAGAAGCGGCTGAAGGTGAGCTGGTCGCGCACCGAGCCGTCCTCGGCCAGGACATCGACCGGAAAGTCGGGAAAGCTGAAGAAGCTGATGAGGCCGTGCCACATGGCGACGAAGATATCGATCGAGCCGATCTCCCAGACGACGTAGATGAGGCCGGCGACGATGACCGCGATGAGGCCCATGATGCAGCGTTCCACCGCCGTGTAGATCACCTTGGGCCCGAACAGGATGGCGGCGACCAGGGCGAAGACGATGGCTGTCCAGAGCCACGCCGGACTGTCGTGCCCCGGCCCGAAGATCAAGTCGCGCAGTGCAATGCCCGTCTCCCGCGCCCATCCGGGCAGGAACTTGCCGACGAAGATCACGAACACGAAGACATAGACGGTCAGCTTGATCACCCGCGCCATGCCCGTGAACGGGCTCTCGCCGGTAACCACCGCCCAGCGGCCGATCTCGATGTTGACCCAAAGCTGAAGAAAGATGCCGATGGCCGCCGCCCAGAGGAGTTGCGCCCCCACGACGGACGTGATCCACGGCCACATGATGAGTTCGCCGGACCCGATGGCCAGCCCCGCCATGACGACACCCGGCCCGATCATCGCCAGAATCGGCTTCTTGCGCTCCGGAAGCTCCGCCTGCTCGAGCGGCTCGATCTTGACCAGCATTCTTGACGCCTTCAGCCCGCACCCCAATGCGTCGGAAAGCCTAACCCAAGTTTGCGGAGGGATTCGAGAAGGCGTTTCAGATCATTGGTGTACGGCGGGCGTAGAGCGTTGGGGCACTGCGGGTGCGCGCGGGGTCGATTGCGATGCGGTTCCAGGCGACGGTTCGGCGGATGCCGCCGGGGCGGGGTCGATGCCGAGGGCGTCGTAGATGGCCTTCTGGGCGGTTCGGCGACGGTGGCGGTGCCGCACGGGTGCATCCGTCGGCGCGCCGGAAGGTGGCCGACGGCGCAAGGCCGGCCCCAAAAACATGGCACTACACTTCGCCCTCGGCGTCCCGGTTCAATGAAATCAACAACCTGCGGGGAGGGACCCGCCGGAACAGCCCGATTTGGCCGAAAAACGCTGCCGGATTGCTAAACTTGGGCCAAGGTTGCGGGGATGCAGGCTCGTGTTCGGGCTGCATGACCCGAGGCCTGCGATTCGGGAAAGGGGAACGCTGAACCGGAGGCACCCATGTCGGACGACCAGTGGACGGAAGCCGTGAAACGCTGGCGCAGTCTGCCGCGGACGGAACGTCGGCGCCGCCATCTGGAGTTGATTCCCCGGCACCGCGCCTTCTCGATCGAAGCGAGGTGACCGAACCTTGGGTGACACAGCTTCGAGTCGGGGGACGTTGCACGCATCGGACTTTGATGAATTCTTCCGGGCGCTGTGGTGCAAGGCTCCCTTCTCGTGGCAGAGGTCTCTCGCGGCTCGCGTCATGTCCGATGGCGAATCTTCGACACCGCCGCGTTCGGATTCCCCCGGTTCTGCAAGTGGCCGTCGACTAGGCAAATCGGCCTGGCCCGACGCCATTGCTCTCCCGACTGCCTCCGGCAAGACGGCCTGTATGGACATTGCCGTGTTCGCTCTTGCCGCACAAGCAAGGCGGCTGGATGAAGGTCAAGCCATTACGGCGCCACGCCGCATCTTCTTTGTCGTGGACCGTCGCATCATTGTCGACGAAGCCTACGAACGGGCTCGTCGCCTCGCCGACAAACTCGCCCAGGCTACTGGCGGAATCCTGAAGACCGTCAAAGACAACCTCCGCCACATCGGACAAGGTGTGTCCGATTGGACTGAAGGTGAACCACCCTTGGCCGTTCACGCGCTGCGTGGTGGCATGTACCGCTCGGAAGCGTGGGCGCGAAACCCGTTGCAGCCCACGATAGTCGCCTCGACCGTGGACCAGGTCGGCTCGCGCCTCCTGTTTCGGGCGTACGGACGCGGTTTCGGCACGTGGCCGATCTACGCGGGACTGATTGCCAACGACAGCCTCGTCCTTCTCGACGAAGCGCACTGCTCGCAACCGTTCCAGCAAACTCTCCACGCCGTACGCAAATACGTCGCCTGGGCGGGTGCCCCGCTGGAGCGTTGTTTTCACCCGGTCGTGATGTCGGCGACACCGCCGCCCGTGCAGGACGTGTTCGATGACCCATCCGACGAAGGCACCGACCCTGAGCATCCACTCGGCAGACGCCAGTTGGCAAGGAAACCCGCCAAGTTGCGCGAGGTCACGAAGGCGAAGGGCAAGCGTGCGACTGCCGAACTATCGAAGGAACTCGCCGCGACCGCCCGACGACTGATCGCGGATGGCCTTCTCGCCGTTGTCGTCTTCGCCAACCGAGTCGCCACGGCGCGCGAGGCGCATAGGCTGCTGCGCGACTCGGGTGTTGACACCGTCTTGCTCACCGGTCGGATGCGACCAGCGGACAAGGACGCCGTGGTCGAGCGACTTGGACATCTGGGGCTCCACTCGGATCAGTCCAAGGACCGCTGTTTGGACGAGCCGGTCGTTGTCGTCGCGACGCAGACCCTGGAAGTGGGTGCCGACCTGGATTTCGACGGCCTTGCAACAGAGTGCGCAAGTCTGGACGCCTTGCGCCAGCGATTCGGGCGACTGAATCGGATGGGCCGCGGTGTCAATGCCCGCGCCGACATTCTCATTCGTGGCGATCAGGTCAAGCCCAAGGAATCCGATCCCGTCTACGGCAACGCTCTGGCCGAAACCTGGGCCTGGCTCCTCCGCATCGAGAGCGAGAATGGGGAGGTCGATTTCGGCATCGCCGCCTTGAATCAAGTCCTGCCTCTCGGCGAAGCTCTGATCAAGCTGAACGCCCCGGCCTTGGACGCACCCGTCCTGCTCCCCGCGCATGTGGATAGCTGGTGCCAGACCGCACCGACGCCGCAGCCGTCCCCAGACGTGGGGCTGTTCCTGCATGGCCCTCAGCAAGGCAGGCCCGATGTGCAGGTGTGCTGGCGTGCGGACCTGGATCTATCCGGCGACGAAACCCAAGGCGAAGCCTTGAGTGCGCTGGCGCTGTGCCCGCCAAGCAGTGTCGAGACGTTGCCGGTACCCATCGGTGTGTTCAAGCACTGGCTCGCGGCGGCAACGGACTTCGAGGACGATAGCGCCGATGTGGAGGGATCGGGTACGCAGGAGGCTGCCTGCACACCCGGGTTGGATGGCGGTTCAGAGGATGCCCTGCGCCGCGTCGTTCGCTGGCGGGGACGGGAGACGGGCCGCGACGCCATAACCGCCGATCCGTCCGACATCCGACCGGGCGACGTCATCGTGATCCCTGCTGGCCACCCTGGCCCGTGGCAACAGCTCGGAGACTTCCTTCTGAATCCGGCTGATCCGGCCGGCGCACTTGACATTGGGGACCGGGCGCACCGGCTCGCCCGCGCCAAACCGATTCTTCGGTTGCACCCCGACCTGATCGATGTTTGGCCGGACTCGCTCGCGGCCAAGGCGTCGGCGAAATCGCTCCTCGACGACGAACTCGAGCGGAAGTACGAAGAAGACCCCGACGAAATCGTCGATGCCGTCGACGAGTTGCTGGTGGAACTCGCTGCGTCTCCGGTGCCGGACCACTGGTCGTGGCTGCCCCTGGCGGCAAGGGAACTGAGGACGGAGTACTCCACGGTCAGAAAGCTTCGTCGAGGTTGCCGACTGACCAGCGCCCGGAGTCTGGTGGTGGCGGGACGCCGGCGCGTACCGTCGATCACGAGAGAATTTGACGCTTTCAGCGACGAGGACGATGCTGCGGCATCCGGGATTTCGCACCCGAACGGTACCCCGGTGCGTCTGCGAATACATCTACCGGGGGTCGAGTGCTTTGCTCGACGGCATGCGGTCGGGTGTGGCCTGCCAGAACCCCTGGTCGACGCCGTCGCACGGGCCGGGTTGCTGCATGACCTCGGCAAAGCCGATCCACGATTTCAGTCGCTCTTGAGAGGAGGATCCCGCTGGGATGGCCGTGACCCTTGGGCCAAGTCTGCGGACATGCCGCAAACCAATGTCGCTCGACAACGTGCGAGGAAGGCATCGGGGTATCCCGAAGGGGGCCGGCACGAACTGCTGTCCGTGCGCATGGCCGAGGCCGTACCGGAGCTTCTCCCGGCAGACACCGACCTGCGTGACCTGGTTCTCCACCTCGTCGCGAGCCACCACGGGCATTGCCGGCCGTTCGCGCCGGTGGTGTTGGATGACGAACAGGTCGGGGCAGAGTTCGAACTGAACGGCCATCGTACGCGATGGCGCGGTCCTACAAATCTCGAACGCCTGGACTCCGGCGTTGCGGATCGCTTCTGGCAACTCACCCGCCGATACGGTTGGTGGGGTCTTGCCTGGCTCGAAACCCTGCTGCGCCTTGCCGACTGGCGCCGCAGCGAGTGGGAGGAGACGCATGACGACGAGTGACGGCCATGGTCTCGTGCTTTGCGGCCTGGACGGCAGCAATCCGTTGGGTTTCTTGGCCTCGGTTGGGACATTGCGCACCGCAACATTGGCCAAGCCGGACTGCGATTGGCGCATGAAGTGGATCTCGAGGTGTGGTGTCTGGACTCCAGAACTGGTGAGCAGCAGGGACATAGCCCCAACAGAACTGGTCGAATTGCTTGCATCGGTTCTCAGGCGGACAACGCCGGAGTTCGACTTCGAGATGAATTTGGCTGTCACACCCGAACGATTCCGGGAAGTAACGCGCAAGGCTCAACTTTGCGCGTCGACCCGAGAGCGAGGTTACGCTGATTTCATGGCCGCGTTCGGTTGCGACGCGTTGGCGACCGACGACGGGAAGGCCATTCAGGACACTGCTCTCCGAACGATGGGCGGAGCCGGACATCAGCACTTCCTCGGTACGATGCAGCAGTTGGCACGGAAGACGGACGCCGAGGACATGCGCCGATCACTGTTCGAGCCGTGGACCTACTCCGACCGGAAGCTAGGTCTCCGATGGGATCCACAAGAGGACCGGCGATACGCTCTTCGCTGGGACAATCCGACCGCTGGTGATGGCGTCCCCACAATGCGCGGTGCGAATCGACTCGCCGTCGAAGCAATGCCGCTGTTTGCGACGGCTTCGAGCGGGAGAAGGCTCGAGACCACGGGATTCATCGGGACTGGGCGAACCACTAGGTTCAGTTGGCCAATCTGGGACTGCGCCCTTTGCATGGACGTGGTGCGCTCGGTGCTCTCGATGCCTGCAACCCAGTTGCCCGAACCGGATCGATCTGTCCTGCACGCTGTCGGCATCGTCGAGGTGTACCGGAGCCGCCGGTTTACCGTGGGCAAATACAGAAATTTCACGATCGCCCACCCGGCCTAACGGAGAAGGAGAAGACATGCTGAACGAACTCGACTTGCAGACATTGCGGGATGCCATGGCCGGCACGGCCGCTGCGTTCCGTTGCGTGACCGGCTATCAGCCGGCAGGCGGTCCAGGCGACAAGGTATTCCCACCGACATACAAAGGCGGGAAGTACGCCACGGAGGAACGCATCGATCCAGCGACGGGCGAGGTGCGCCAGTGCGTCCTGCTTGATTCGGTGCAGTCGCAGGCCAACCGGATGGAGTTGGCGCTTCTCGAAGCGCATCGCTCAGGGGCCGTGGCGCTGCCTCTCGTCGTCACGCGCTTCGATCAGGAAGAGCTGCACAAGCGGTTCGCGGTGAACAGCTTGGAGGCGCCACACCGTATCGCCGACGCCTTGTTCCGCGACAGTTTGCTTGGAGGAGTAATGTTCCGCGATTCAGAAGCCGGTCGCTTGCTCGACACGGCTTGTGTCCGCAACGCCACTGGACTGTTTGGTCTTTGTCCCACCGCGCTGGTGTTCGGATTGTGGGACTCTACCGGGCCCCGAGGGGGCCTGGGTGCCAAGTTCCAGCGGTCGTTGGTGTCCGATATCGTCGGGTACGACGCGGTGCCGGGAGTCGACACGTCGAGTCGCATTGACCCCGCAGCCATCGAAAAGCGTGCCGGCCCTGTGTTCAGAAAAGAGGATGGTACTTGGACCTTATCTGCGGACGACGCGATGAAGGGCAAGGGCGACAAGCCAGTCTTGTACAAGCCCAACAGCAACGGCCAGGATGTCCCATATGACCCCGCAGCCAACAAAGATGTACCGGATCAAGGCCGTCCTTCGGTAATCAATCACGGCAACGTCACGCCGAACATTGCCGACGTGCGCGGTGGATTCACGATATCGCGAGCCGTTCAAACGACCACGCTGTCGCTTGCCGTCTTGCGGCGTCTGCGATTCCCGGTCAACGGCGCTTCAGAATCCGAACGCCAAGTGGACCTGGCAGCGCGCACCACGCTCGCGGCGTTGGGCCTCGCGGCCGGAACTTTGGCCCGCAATGATGTCGATCTTCGTTCGCGCTGCCATCTCTTTCCCGAAGGCCGATCTGCCTGGCAGCTACTCGCTCGCCCTGGCGAAGAACCTGCGGAGTTCGCGCTCAATGCGCACGCCGCGATGCACCTGCTGACCTCTGCAGTCCAAGCGGCGAGAGAGGCCGGATTGCCTTGGGAAGGCGTCATCGAACTGTCCCCCTCACCGGAACTCGTTCAACTCGTGTGCGACAGCCAGAAGCTGGCGAGCAAAGGCGAGACCGAGGCGGACTGATGTTCGCCCTCGGCATTCGCTACTTGAACGGCTGGTCCATGGCCGCTGCCGACGGCCCTGGGAAGGAGCGGGCCGAGTGGCCGCCGCACCCTGATCGAGTCTTCATGGCGTTGGCGGCAGCCTGGTTCGAAACCGGCGAAGATCCTGCCGAACGAGATGTCCTGCGGTGGTTGGAAGGCCTGCCGCCACCGTCCATAGCGGCATCCGATGCATGCATGCGGACGCCTGTGGTCACCTATGTGCCGGTCAACGACGATGGCCACAAGAAGATTAGCAACCCGAAGACCGCCATAGCGAAGTTGCAGAAAAAGGGATTGGCCTACCTCCCGGAGCATAGGTCACGCCAACCCCGCGGATTCCCTGTCGCCATCCCGCAAAGCCCTACAGTGCATCTGATCTGGCGCGACGTGGTGTTGGATGGCCACTCCGCAGCACTCGAACGCCTTGCCGCGAAGGTCACGCACGTAGGTCACTCCGCATCCTTCGTGCAGGTCTGGGTTGAGCGGGACCGCCTCATGGAACCCACTTGGATGCCTGTCGACGGCATGGCTACCCACCGCCTTAGGATTCCTTCGCCAGGTCGCCTTGACCAATTGGCTCGCCCGTATCGGGCGGTGTGGCGGGCATACCGCGACAACCTCGACCGGCTCGAACGGGCCAAGGCGGATCTCAAGGCGATGTACCCGCCGCCAAGGGTGGTATGGCGGCGCTTTCCCGATGCCGTTCTGCTGGCCGACGAAGCACTGACGAAGCGACACCCGGACTACGTGGCTGCCAAGTCGGGCGACGAACCGGCGGCGACTCGGTTGGTCGATGCGCTGCTGGATGAATCGGGCGTGGGCAAGGTCCGGCGGCTTGTTGAAGCTGGCGACATCGGGGCGCCCGCTCTGGTCTGCGCCCATGCTTACGAGGGTAAGGGCGTCAACGCGATTCCGGTCGCGCTGGCCGACGCGCTGAGCGAACAATTGGATGTCCCATTCGTTGCTGAGATCGTGCAGTCGAACGTGGTTTCCCACACCGGGGCTGACGGGTATGGACGGCTTGCACGCCAGGCCCGATTCGAAGGCGATGTCGATTCGGGGCGCGAGCACGTAATGGTCGACGACTTCATCGGCCAAGGCGGCACCATGGCAAATCTTCGCGGCTGGATTGAAAGACAGGGCGGCATGGTAGTCGGCGCCGTGGGATTGACCGGCAAACCTTATTCGGCCAAGTTAACCCCCACGAAGGAGCAACTGCATGAACTCAGAGACAAGCACGGACGGAGCTTCGAAAAGTGGTGGCGGGCCAAGTTCGGTCACGCCTTCAACTGCCTTACTCAATCGGAAGCTCGGTATCTCGCCCGCTCCCCGGATGTTGACACAATCCGAGATCGACTTGCTGCGGCAGAGCGCCAAGGAGATCGCGCAGGCAACGCGGGAAGCACGCAGGACACGCAGGAACAGAAGCGACGCATCAGGGAGTTGAGATCCTATAGGCCACCGACGCCGAGACGCCCTCCTCCTGGCCAGTGGCAGGGGTATGACCGACCGCCAACACACTTCCCCGAATCCACACCGCATACCGTGTTCGACCCGAATGTCGTCGTGTTGGCCATGGGCGGTCGTCGCGTGTCCCTGCCTGGCGCACTCAAGTTGGTGACAGCACTGCGAGGATTGCTCATGCGCGAATGCCCCGTGCAACCGCCGCCCGAGTGGTTCAGCGGACATCGCGCCGACGGCAAGCCCTCTGCCGATCCGCACTTGGCGTTGGTGCCGCTCCCGTTCGTGGGTTCCCCTCACGCCGACGGAAGGATCATGGGATTGGGACTGGTCGTACCAAGAGAGTCGGATCCCCAGGAGGTCGGACGTTGCCTGGAACCCATCCTGCGCGATTCGAACACTGGCCTGCCGCGGGACGACCTCCGGCTTTTCGATGGCGAGTCCTTCGATCTCGGCATCGAACTCGATAGCCGCGATCGTCCGCCGCGGAACCTTCAACACGAGACCTGGACGCAAGCGTCCCGCACCTGGGCCAGCGTCACACCCGTCGTCCTCGACCGCCATTTCGATGGCGAACACAAGTGGGAGCGGGCCGCCGAAAGCGTCAAGGATTCTTGCGCGAACGTCGGCCTGCCGCGTCCAAGCGAGGTGCTGCTGCATCCCGTTTCCCTCGTTGAGGGCGTCCCACACTCCCGGGAGTTTCCCCAGCTAACGCGCAAGCGAGACGGCGGTCGGCAGATGCATACGCACGCCGTGGTCATCTTCGACGACCCCGTGGCCGGTCCGGTACTGATCGGCGCGGGTCGTTTCCGAGGGTATGGCTTGTGCCGGCCGATGAACCAGGATCGGCGAGCAGGACGCTCGATCGACGCGAACGAGTCGGCAAGCAGTGCTTGAAGCCCGCGGATCGAGCGAGGGGCTTGATGGATGTGGTCGGACAATGGCCGTTGCTGATCGCTGCGGCCAAGCGTGCATGACTCCGCGGCGACCCTGGGATGAACGACGCCAATGTGCCTCGGCCAATCCCCGATGCCCTGCCCATGGCTGAATTGCGTGCCGCCACGATCATCGGGAACGGGGCGGCCGGGCTTTGTCCTGACGGGCCGTTCCGTCGCGAAGCACGGATTGCGGAGCCGTTTGGGGTTGCCGTGGGGCCGGATGGGTGGCTCTACTTCTGCGACCTTGGCAACCATCGGATTCGGCGCGTGGATCCGGAGGGGCGGACGGTCGAGACGGTGGTGGGGAGTGGTCGCGAGGGGAATGCTGGGGACGGGGGGCCTGCCACCGAGGCGGACATGCAGCAGCCGTATGAACTGCGCTTCGACGCTGGTGGCAATCTGGTGTTCGTGGACATGACGGCGCATGTGGTGCGGCCGGTGGATGCGGGGAGCGGGTGCATCGAGACCGCCCGCAGTCCTCGGACTCTTCGGAGGGGCGGTGTGCCCAAGCCCCTCCAGCCATCGCGGGGGGGGGGGGGAGTTCACAGCGGTCCCGACACACGGCCGCAGCATTCCGGCCCGGATACCGCACTCCGGCCGCCGCAGAAGTTCCGCTTTCCCGTACACTCATGCTCATTGCCGCACGCTCTTGGAGATGCATATGGCCGCGCTCGACGGACTTCGGGTACTCGACATGACGCAATACGAGGCTGGCACCTCGTGTACGCAGGCGCTGGCGTGGTTTGGCGCGGATGTGGTGAAGGTCGAGGCGCCGGAATACGGCGATCCGGGCCGTGGCGTTGGCCGCTCCGCCAACAAGGACTACTCCGCCTACTTCTGCGCCTGGAACGCGAACAAGCGCAGTCTCGCGCTCAATCTTCGCAGCGAAGCCGGGCGCGAGCTTTTTCTCGAGCTGGTGCCGAAATTCGACGTGTTCGTGGAGAACTATGGCCCGGGCGTGGTCGAGCGACTCGACATCGGCTATGACGTGCTCAAGGCCATCAACCCAGGCATCATCTATGCGCGCATCAAGGGCTTCGGCACCACGGGCCCGTATTCGGGCTTTCGCTGCATGGACATGGTGGCGCAGGCTGCCGCCGGCGCCTTCTCCATCACCGGCGAGGCGGATGGCCCGCCCATGATGCCGGGCCCCACCACCGGCGACTCCGGCACCGGCGTGCAGGCGGCCATGTCGATCCTCGCGGCCTATGTGCAGAGGCAGCGCACCGGCGAGGGGCAACAGATCGAGCTGTCGATGCAGGAGGCGATGGCCTACTACGTCCGCACCCGCGCCTACATCGGCTCCGCCTGGGGCACCAAGGCGACGCCGCGTTCCGGCAACGCCGGTGGCTTGCCGCCGGTGAACATCTATCCCTGCAAGCCCTTCGGCGTGAACGACTACATCTATCTGATGCCGGTGAACCAGGATCACTGGGACGGCCTTTGCGCCGCGATGGATCGAGGTGATCTGCTCATCGATCCCCGCTTCGAGAGCACCCGCGCCAGGATGGAGAACGGCGACGCGCTCTATGAAGAGATCCGCGCCTGGTGCAGCGAGCGCACCAAGTACGAGGCGATGGAAGCTATCGCCGCCGCCGGGGTGCCGTGCTCGGCCTGTCTCGACACCGCGGAACTGCATCACGACCGCCACCTCACCGAACGCGGCTTCGTGCAGGAGCTGGACCTGCCCGTGCATGGCCGGGTGCCCATGCTCGGCTTCGCGCCGCGCATGTCCGAGTCGAGCGTGCCGATGGAGCGCCCGCCGCGTTTGGGCGAGCACACCGACGAAGTGCTGGGCGCCGACCTGGGGCTCGGCGCGAGCGAACTGGCGCAGCTCCGGGACAGTGGCGTGATCGGCGACCCGGCCCGATTCTCGTAGGTTCGTTCGAGGGCAGTTTCAAGGGAGAGCCAGCATGGTCAAGGCAGCTCGATGGACCGAAGCCGGAACGCTCGCGGTGCAGGACAAGGAAGCTGTCTCACCCGGCCAGGGAGAGGTGCAGATCGCCATCGGCAGCGTCGGCATCTGCGGCTCGGACCTGCACTTCTATCGCGGCCAGTTTGCGCCCCGTGCAGGCGTCACGCCGGGACACGAACTGGCCGGCACGGTCGCCGCCGTGGGTGGCGGCGTACGTCATGTCAAGGAAGGCGATCTCGTGGGCATTGAGCCTCTCCTGCGCTGCGGCATCTGCCCGTTCTGCGCTTCCGGCGACTACCACGTCTGCGACGAACGCGGCTTGGTGGGCGAAAGGGTCGATGGCGGCATGAGTGAAATGGCCACCATCCCTGCCAACACCGCATACCGGGTGCCGTCCGGCGTCGATGCCGAACTCGGCGCCCTCGCCGAACCCCTGGCCTGCTCGGTACACGGCTTCCACAAGACAGATCTGCGTGGCCACGAGACGGTGTTCATCGTCGGCGCCGGCACGATTGGCCTGACGGCAATCCTGGCGGCGCGAGCCAACGGCGCCCGCGTCATCGTCCTCGCCCGGCATCCGCATCAGCAAGCCGCCGCGCTGCGGCTTGGCGCGGACGAAGTGGTGGGCGATGACGAAGCCGGCACGGAGCGGATGGAGGAACTGGCCCGCGAGCAGGCCGTCGACGTGTCGGTGGAGACCGTGGGCGGCGGCGGCGACACCTTGCGCACCGCCCAGCTCGTGCTGCGGCCCAAGGGTCGGCTGGTGGTGCTTGGGGTGTTCACCGAGCCGGAAGTGACCATCAATGCGCTGCATCTGGCCTTGCGCGAGATCGAGATGGTCGGCTCGATGACCTATGCGGCCAGCGAAGGCCGAGCCGACTATCAGGTGGCATTGGACGTGATGGCCGACTACGCCGATGCCGCTCGCACGCTGGTGACGCATCGCTATGGCCTCGATGCGGTCAACGATGCCTTCGCCACGGCACTCGATAAATCCACCCAATCCATCAAGGTGCATCTGAATCCGAATTGAAATCCGCCCTTGCCGGCGCCATGCAGTCATTGGGACCCCGACGCGGCAAGCCAGCGGCGCCCCTCACCAACCCGGAGCCATCCATGCTGACCAAGATCATCCTCGGTGTCGTTGCCGCAATCGCGGTGTATCTGTTCTTCTCGGCTTTCGTCACGGTCAACAGCGGCCACGTCGGCGTCGTGCGCACGCTTGGCGCCGTGAACCCGGTGCCCTTGCCCGAAGGCTTCAACCTCAAGATGCCCTTCGTCGACAGCGTCGAGGAAGTGGACATCCGCCTGCGGAAGGCGGAAGACCAAGCCACCGCCGCCTCGCGTGATCTGCAAGTCGTGAGCACACGCGTTGCCGTGCAGTATTCCCTCATTGCCTCGGTGGTGCCCAAGACCTATCAGAGGATCGGCCGCCGCAGCATGGTGGAAGACGCCCTCATCCGCCCGGCCATTCAGGAATCCGTGAAGGCCATCACGGCGCAGTACACGGCAGAGGAGCTGGTGACGCGGCGAGCGGAGGTGAAGGCGCAGATCCAGGAGGCCCTCGACAAGTTCATCGACGACACCCTCGAGCAGAAGGATGCCGTCGGCGCCATCAATCTCGACAATGTCGCCATCACCGACTTCGAGTTTTCGTCGGAGTTCAACCGCGCCATCGAAGAGAAGGTGAAGGCGGAGCAGGAAGCGCTCAAGGCCGAGAACGAGAAGGTGCGCCGGGTGACGCAAGCCGAGGCCGCCGCCGAAGAACGCAAGCTCGCCGCGGACGCAGAGGCGTATCAGATCGAGCAGGAGTCCATCGCCCGCGCCGAGGCCATCCGCCGCGAGGCGGAGGCGCTGCGCGACAACCCAAGCCTGATCGAGCTGCGCATTGCCGAGAAATGGGACGGCCGGCTGCCCACGTTCACGGGCGGAGAAGCGATCCCGCTGCTGAACGTGGATTCGATCAGGAGTTCCGAATAGGGGCCAGGAGCCTTCAGCCGGGGAAGCTTCCTCGACCGCTGACGCGCAGGGAGGTCGGGCATGTCCCCCGTCGCCGGAGGCGTGCTTCCATGCAAGGAGCCTTCAGCCGGGGAAGCTTCCTCGACCGCTGACGCGCAGGGAGGTTCGGGCATGTCCCCGTCGCCGGAGGCGTGCTTCCATGCAAGGAGCCTTCAGCCGGGGAAGCTTCCTCGACCGCTGACGCGCAGGGAGGTCGGGCATGCCCCCGTCGCCGGAGCGTGCTTCCATGCAAGGAGCCTTCAGCCGGGGAAGCTTCCTCGACCGCTGACGCGCAGGGAGGTTCGGGCATGTCCCCGTCGCCGGAGGCGTGCTTCCATGCAAGGAGCCTTCAGCCGGGGAAGCTTCCTCGACCGCTGACGCGCAGGGAGGTCGGGCATGCCCCCGTCGCCGGAGGCGTGCTTCCATGCAAGGAGCCTTCAGCCGGGGAAGCTTCCTCGACCGCTGACGCGCAGGGAGGTTCGGGCATGTCCCCGTCGCCGGAAGCGTACTTCCATGCAAGGTAAGCGCCGTAGGACGTCGCAGTCATCGACACGGCCTTCCCCCCTCGAAGAATCCTCCGGGTTCTTCGACTCCCCCAAGCCATCCCCGGGGCGCTGCACCCCGCTGTCGGCAGGGAACATTGCGAGGCCGACACCTCGGCGCCTGCCACCGCTCCCGCCTGCGGCGGCTCGACGCCGGGCACGCCGTCAAGGCCACCGCCCACCAGCTTGCGCGGCTGGTCTACGCCATGCTCGCCCGCGGCGAGGAGTACGTTGCCTGGGAGGTGGCCGACTTCGAGGCCGAGCGCCGCGACCGCCGCATCCTGCACCTCCAGTGCCAGGCGTGACACATCAACCTCGCCCTCGTCGAAAGGCACGCCGCCTGAACCCCGGCAGCCTCACCGCCGGCAGTACGTTAAATGCAGAGATCGCAAGTGCTTGATGGTGTGAATGTTCCAAACATGTTCCATCGAAGGGGGAGTGATGGGAGGCGGTGCCGCAGGGCTATTGCACGCTAGTCGCAACCGGCTGAACGAGGCGAAGTAGGGAAGAGCGCTGGCTTTTGGGTGCGCCATGGTGTACAAGGCGTGCATGGTTGCGTCTTTCGACAGACGGGACGTGGTGGTCGGCGAGGTCGAGGTTCGTCCGGCACGACCGGACGAGCGCCGGCGCTGGGACGCGCTGGTGGACGAGCACCACTGCCTGGGGTTCAAGCAGTTCGCGGGTCGAGGTCTGCGCCACGTCGCGGTGTGGCGCGGCCACTGGCTGGCGCTTCTCGGCTGGCAGTCTGGGGCGTTCAAGTGCGCGCCGCGGGATCGCTGGCTGGGCTGGCACCGTTCGGTGCAGTTCCGGCGCCTGCACCTGATCGGCAACAACACGCGGTTCCTGGTGCTGCCGGAGGCGTCGGGGATCGCGAACCTGGCGTCGCGGTCGCTGTCTCGCAGCCTGCGGCGGCTGAGCGCGGACTGGGCGGCGGCGCACGGCCATCCGCTGGAGCTTGCGGAGACGTTCGTGGATCCGTCGCGGTTCGCGGGCACCTGCTGCGCGGCGTCGAACTGGACGCGGGTGGGGCGCGCGAAGGGCTTCGCGCGGCACAGCGGGTCGTACACGGACCCGCGCGGTTCGCCGAAGGAGATGTTCGTGCGGGCGCTGCGCCCGGACGCCCGCGAGCGGCTGGCGGACCCGGCGGACCGTCCGGAGTGGACGTGCCGCGCGGTGCCGGTGCGCCACGCGCCGTCCGAACTGCGTTCGCTGCGCGACGTGTTCGCGGGGCTGCCGGACTGCCGCCGCGGCCAGGGCCGCAAGCACCGCGTGGAGACGGTGCTGTCGGTGTGCGCGCTGGCGCGGCTGTCGGGGCTGTCGGGGCCGGTGGCGGCGGCGCAGTGCGCGGCCGGCCTGAGCGTGCGTGAGTTGCGCGCGCTCGGCGCGTGGCGCAGCGCCGCGGGCGAGTGGAAGGCGCCGTCGGCGGCGACCCTCTGCCGGGTGATGGCGAACACCGACCCGGACGCCCTGGAGCGGGCACTGCGCGAATGGGCCGCGCCGCGTCTCGCCGAGGACGCCGACCCGCCGGCGCTGGCGGCGGACGGCAAGCGCATCCGCGGCGCCAACCGGCACACGGACGAGGACACGCACTTCGAGACCGTCACCCTGGTCACCCACGCCGGCCGCCCCGTCGCGAGCCGCTGCTGCCGCGACGAGGGCGGCGAGACCGCCGCGCTGCGCGCGCTGCTGGAGGATGTCGACCTGCACGGCTGCGTGCTCACCCTCGACGCACTGCGCACGACCCGCGACACCGCGCGATCCATCGTCGAGACGCGCGGCGCGGACTGCGTGCTGGCGGTCAAGGCGAACTGCCCCGACACCTTCGCCCAGCTCGCGGCCATCGACTGGGACGGCGACGGCGTGCGCCGCCACGCCGACGAGCCGGCGAAGGCGCACGGCCGCATCGAGGCGCGCCGCATCGCCGCCCGCGACCTGCTGCCGAACACGCTCGGACCCTTCCCCGGCGTCCGCCAGGCGTTCCGCGTCGTGCGCGAGCGCACCGACGCCAAGACCGGCGCGGCATCCCGCGAAACCGCCTGCGGCATCACCACGGTGCCCGCCGACCGCGCCGACCCCGAGCGACTCCTGGCCTGGAACCGCGGCCACTGGCAGGTCGAGAACGGCAACCACTTCCGCCGCGACGCCAGCATGGGCGAGGACGCCGCCGGCTTCCGCGCCCGCCACGCCCCCGCCAACCACGCCACCCTGAACAACATCGCGCTCGCCGTCGTCTTCCACAACGGCTTCCGCTGCCTGCCCGAAGCCAACCGCCACTGCATGATGCACCGCGACGACGTCTTCGACGCCATCCTCGCGCCACGCTGACCGCCAGCCGCATTCCCGGACATCCCGACCCCGGTCCTCCGCCATCCGCGCCGGCAACGCGGCCGCCCTGCCGCCGTGTCCGGTCCAAACCCCCGGGTTCCGCGCCGCCGGACACCACCCGTCGGCACCCCCCAGCGTCTCCCCGACAGCATCCTCCAAATCACCTCGTGCCCGACCCTCCCCGACGCGTCCTCACCGCTAGGGTGCAATGATCCTGGGCGGTGCCGGCAGCGCTGCGCCAATCCTCTCATGGGGAGGCTATAATTGCTTTGCCTAGCAGCCTGTCGGACTTCGGACGGCGCAAGCTGGCCGAATGCCGGCAGGGTGACAGGACGGCTTGGGCTGGGGCAGGAAGCGCTGCCGAAAGGCAACGGTTCTTGTGGCGCCAAGCCGCCAGGCCCGTGTATTCGAAGCCATGTAGGCCTGTTGGTTGAATCCATCGTGTCGTCACACGGGTTCGGCGCCAGCCAGCCGGAATGCGCGCCGTTAAGCTTGCGTTCAGAGTCCAACTCCCATAGTGCGTTCATCGCCGCGTTGCCGGCATCAAGGAGACGGGGAAATGAGGATGATCCGCCAAACAGTCGCGGCCTTGGGCGTCGCGGTCGCCTTGGCCGGCTGCGCGGCACCGCCGCAGCCGGTCAGCGAGCGCAACTCCGCGCTCACCCAAGGTCAGGTGCAGATGAATCTTCAGGTGGGGCAGACCACCAAGGCGGAAGTGGTGGAGGTATTCGGCGCCCCCAACATCACCACCCGCGATGGCGATGGCAGGGAGGTTTGGACCTACCAGCGATCGGCACGTGTCTCGCAATCGGCTAGCCGATCGGGCCTTTGGTCGATCCTTCTCACGCCCGGCGCCCGCGGTGCCGGCGGCATCCTCGGCAGTTCCTCGTCGAGCGGCTTCGAGTCCAGTTCGCGCACGATCACGCTCATCATCAAGTTCGACGCCTCCGACGTGGTGGCCGACTTCCGCAGCCGCACTGCGGACTTCTAACGCCAAGGGCAACTGGAGAAGCGCCATGCACACCGCCCTTAAGTTCACCACTGCCCTTGCCGGCCTGCTGCTCTTGGCTGGCTGCCTCATGCCGCAGACACTCCCGCCCACCCCCCTCGAACTCCAGGCGCTGCAATCGCGCGACTACGACCAAGACATGCAGGTGGCCTTCGGCAGCGTGATGTCAGTGTTCCAGGACCTCGGCTACACCCCCACCAGCGCCGACCTCGAAACCGGCTTCATCACCGCCGAGAGCACAGCCACGGGCGACTTCGACTGGATCGGCCTTCTCGTCGACACGAGCAGCGTCGTGCAGACACGAGCCACGGCCTACATAGAGCAAGTCGGCCAGCGCGTCCGCGTGCGGCTCAGCTTCGTCGAGGTGCGAAGCACGTCGTCCGATCAAGGCCAAGCCGGCCGCAACGACCGCGCACTACTCGACCCCACCCTCTACCAAAACGCCTTCGAACGCATCGAACAGGCAATGTTCGTCCGCTCAGGCAAGTAGCGCCCCCGGTGGGAGGCATCCTGCCATCCATGCGCGCCGTTCGGCGCGTCCACGCCGACAGGGGGCCGACCGTCAGTTCGATCCATCGACCGTGGCGCGGCAGCTTCGCGCGGGAGGCATGGCTTGCGCCGCGCATGGAAGACTAGACATCAATCATCGAGTGCATCTTTCGGACGATTTCGCGAATCACGAACTCCACCTGTCGGTCGAGATCGGTCAATTCGTGCATCGTTGGATCTTGGAGAGAGACTCGAACGACCTCCTCGAACTGCATGATGGCACGTCGCCTCCGCTCGCCGCTTTGTCGAGAGCGTCGAGAGCGTCGAGAGCGTCGAGAGCAGAGAGTGGCTGCGGTCTCGTTCCCCACCATGCATCGTCATAGTGCGCGCGCAATTCGCTCGTGACATAGGGGGCGAGCACCGTCGTCAGAATCCGAAGACCTGCGCTGACACTGATGGCTTGATGCCCATATGGCTGTTTCCCGTTAGTCCTGCTGCCGGTCACTGAGGTGCGTCGAGGCGAAATGTAACTCGCACGAACTTCCCACGTTCCTCGTTGACGATGTCCGGTTCGGCGCCGTTGAAGTCGCGCATGGCACGGCGCATGAGTGGCCAGCCCCTGCCGCGCCTTTCCATGAATCCGGCCACCATCATCGAGTGCGCCATGGACTCGTTGCGGGACCGAGGGAGGCTCCCCGCACGGACGGTCTCCACGCGCATGTGGTTGGGGAGAGTTCCAGGGCTCGTCACGTCAATGCGGTCGTCGAAGACCTCCAGCAGTACGGCGGAACCCGTGATCGCATAGTCCCGGTGGATCACTGCGTTCACGAGGGCCTCGCGGAGCGCTTGCTCGGGGATTAGCCAGACGTCCTCGCGCACGAGCCCTCGATAGATTTCGCGCCTGCCGAGACTGCGGCACCACCCTGCAGCCCGCTGGATCTGGTCCGCCAGCCGCCCCTTCGCGTCGGCCACGCTCACGGTGTCCGCTGCCCTGTCTGCACCTGCGTACGCCGCGCACTGGATGAGGAAGCTCAAGGTCTGCGGGTGGCTCTGCGGGTCTCTCCCGAAGGCCATGACGCCGTACAGCGTCGGCTGCAGCTTCCCCTCGGCTGGACTGAGGAGTCCGGCGTTCACCATGTCCTGATCGACCGGTGGCTGGGGGTCTTGGTCCACATCGAGATTCTGGTTGCGCAGGAAATCTCGAAACGCGCCTTGGTCGATGTCACTGGCGGAAGCCGAACGAATGACTTGCTCCTCCGTCAGTACGAAGCCAAAGTCGTTGAAGAGAGTTTGCATCTCCGAAGGGGACGGTTGGACGCTGCTGCGTTCGCGGCGGATCCAGTAGCGCCCACGAAAATGCACAGGCTCAAAGCGTCGCGACTGTCGCGGTATCTCGATCCAGTGAACCCAACCGCCCGGATCCCGATGCGAGCCGCATAGCGCCGAAACCGGCACGCTACAACCCGTTTGCAGGAAGTCGGTCAGTCGTTCGCGCACTCGTTGGGCATCCTCCTTGACGCCGACGATGCCGCCTGCGTTGTCCACTCCCAAGACGAGCAAGCCACCTTCGCCGTTCGCAAACGCGCAAACGGCTTGGCCGGCCGCCGAAAGGTCGCCCAGCCCGCGCTTGAACTCCGTCGTCCGGTCTTCACCGCCTTCAATGCGCTGCAGAACGGCAAGCCATTCCATTGCCCATTCCCGACTCAATATCCGTATTTGCGGTGCCGCAAGCGGAATGCCTCTTCGCCGCCGTCCACGGTGCGGATGATCGCATCGCGTACGGCAGTGTCCTCGATGGCCCCGGCGCGCGCAACATGCCCGCGACTGGCGGTAGCTTCGAGTTGGATCACCATGTCCGCATCTCCGTTCACCACGACGTTTGCATCATGCGTGGCCACGATCACCTGCCTGCACCCCTTCAACCTCTTGAGAGCGGGCAGGACGGTCTCAAACAGGAATCGATTGTCCAGTTCATCTTCCGGTTGATCGATCACCAAGGGTCGCTCATCGTCGGTTTCCAGCAGAAGCGAGAGGAGTACGCTCACTCGCTGCCCGCCGGACAATTCGTCAAGGCGACGGTAGTTGCCGTCGTCCATCCGAAGATCCAGGACGTACCGGTCCGGACAACGCAGAGCGGCAAGATGGCGCTGCTTGGCGTGCGTCACGCTTTCCAGGAAGGTCGCTTGAACGGCGCTGCTCATGCCAATGCCCCCGAGCGGCGTGACGGCAATTGGACGCAATGATCCCTGCGGCCCCGCGCCGAGTTTGGACTTTGAGGACAGGCGCGCCAAACGCTCGGTCAGATCCTGTGGCGAGGGCCTGCTCCCATCTGCTAGCTCGTTCCACCAGCGGGTGATGCCTCGTTGCCTCAGGTCGAGAATGAACGTCTCAAGGGGGCCGCAATCTCCGTCGTCGATGCGGCTGGCCCGGATGCGGCCGTCAAACGCCTGCTCGACTTCCACCAGCACGCGATCGAAGGCTCCCCGCTGTTTGTCGACCAGTTGCCTGCGCTCGTCCAGCGCGTTGTGAAACGCCCGCTCCGCCGCCTCCAGGCTGCGACGCGTCTGGCCGAAATTGGCTTCGTAGCTCGGCACGAACGAAGCCTGCCTGCTTAGTTCCTGAATCTCTCGGAGCTTGGACGCGTTTAGACCGTGCGATGCCAACGCCTCCTCCACCTCGATGCGTACATGGTCTTGGTGCTGGTTCAGCGAATCTGCGACACCCGCGATGTCCTTGGCCCAGGTCTCGAATTCACTGATGGCCGAGATGATCTGGTCGCTCAATTGCACGCGTCGCCGCTCGAGGTCCGCCACCTGCCGGACCGAAACGGGGGCCGTGTCGTCCTCTAGCTCTGGCACGTCCAATCCGCGGATGCCTTGGCTGGCATTGCCCAAAGCCGATTGGATGGCGGTCGCGCCTTCGCGCGCATCGTTCCATCGCTGAAGGTCTCGACCAGCCTCGTGAAGTCTGGCCACTCCCGCCGCCGAAAACACCGCCAACGCATCTCTTGCCGCTATGGCGCGATCGAGTGCCTGTTCAGCCTCAGCCAGTTCCTCATCGAGCTCCTCGAGGCGTCCGGCCTTGCGCTGCGCCTCGCCATCGAGGCTTCGCAACTTTGCCGTGCGCTCCGCTATGCCCTCCATTTCTGATGGAACCAAGCGCGCCAGAATGTCCTCTACTGCCGAGGATTCCTGTGCGAGGCGCTGGAGCTCGTTCTGGGAGAAGAATTGAGCTGGCCATCGCTCCGCCAGCGGTGCGGTTGGATCCGTGCCGGGGCAATCGAGTTCCACGTGAGCAGAGCCGGCACGGAAAACCAAGGATGCCCGCTTTTCAACCTGTTCGCGGATCGACTTGTCGCTGGGAAGCAGGGCGCGAGTGTGGACTCGAAGCCCGTCGAGCAAGGTGCTCTTGCCGGTCATGCTGCCGCCGATTACGCAGGTCAGATCGGGGCTAAGCCGGATGTTGAGCGCGTTCCCGCCTTCTTGCCGGAAGAAGGATGCGCCTCCGTCCACCCGGACTTGCTTCAACCAAGGCCAAGGGCGCTCGCGCACCGTCACGTCGGGAGGGTCACCAATCTCGCGCAGGCCACCGTCCCTGTCCGCCGCGAAACCGACGCGAAGGCGGGAATCGCTCGCTACAAAAGCCTGGCGCAACGCTTCCACCCGTGGCGTAGCGAGCTTCAGCCACGTGTGCCGACGACCGATGTCGTTGATGGAGTAGGCGTCGCTGGCATGGAAGAAGGCCTGACGGTGCGCCTCCATGAATGGCAGGAGGAAGCTGCCGGGCCTTTTCTCCCGGTTGAATGCGGATGGCAGTTTCTCGTCGCCCAACTCGTATCCGCAAAGGCGGTCGCAAGGGAACCTGTCGAGAACCTGGCTCCTCATTTCCGCAAGTACACCGTGGTCGCCTTGGAAGTGGGGCGCGAGCACCACATAGCGCCACTCGAAAGGATTCCCCGCGCTCTCATCGCGTCTTTGATCAAGCACCGAGAAGACCTCGGAGGCATCACGACGCGTAGGTTGCAGTGCGCCGTGGCGCCACGGCTGCCGAGCGTCCATGACAGCGTCATAGAGGGCAAGGTAGCGATCCCGTCCGATATCCGGATCGAAAAGGAAGAGCAGGTGGATGCCGTTTCTGCCGTCATTTACGTTGGGTTCGAAGCCGGGAAACACGGCAAAGATCTTTTCCCGGAAGGGCACGCCATCGTCGTCATTGTCTTCGTTCCAACGGTCAACAATCGCCCAGACTGCGCTGCCGCAGGGGTCCGTGCCGGCGCGAGGGGAGTGGGGAGTCAGGCCGATGACCTGCACCCCCGCGGCAACCGTGGCTTGCAGGAATTGCCTTGCGTACTGCTGAATGACGTCCGGATCCGCAGGGTCACCGGACAATGCAGGCGGCAGTGTGGCCCTCCCAGGATGGTCGTCGATGGTATGGACGTGCAGATCCGCCTTGAACCAGCGTGCGCCCGGGATGTCCTCCTGCCAGCTATCCGCTCGCCGTCGCTTGAAGCTCACCAGCTCTTTCCTTCCGATGCCTTGGACGCGTGGCGAGCTGCCGAGGACGCGCAATCCTTGCCCTTCGGCCCACTGGCGCCCGCTGTGCGGATCCCACGTTCGCTAGAATGCAGGATCATCATCTATTCCATTCGGCTCAGACGCAATACAGGAACCGCTTGGTCTTCGGTTGCGACTCGGCGACTCGCTGCCGAATCCTTCCGCCATGTGGCTTCCCCATGTATTTCCCGACAGATGCATCCTCCGACCATCCTTGCCCATTGGCGCGGTCGCAGGTCGAACTCGGGCTGCCCGCGGCGGTTGCTTGGCATGCCATTTCGGACTGGATTTGGGGCCAAGAGGGGGCGAGGGCGTTGTAAGCCAAGGCTTCGGCGGGCCAGCCCTTGCGTTCAAGACGGCGTGGAGGCGGTGGGCGAGCGAGGTTCGGACGGTGTCCGCCCGTGCTGGCCCCATGGCTTTGGCCAAGCGAGTGGCTTCCACAATCTCGCCTCCGGTTTCGTCGGTCATCGCACGCACTAAATGCGTACGCACTCCCAGTCGATTGGACGATTGTCCTCCGTCGGAGCCCATGCAGATTCGAGTTCATTGCGCTCGCGCAGGCGCACTTTGCCCTGGCTACCGATCGGGACGCCCGATCGATCGAGACCCTTGAAGGACGTGTTCTTGGCGGTGAACACACCTCTGCCTCGCCGTAGGGCAGGGCTTCCATTCCGAACTGCTCGAACCATGCGATGCAGAAGCGAGTGTCCGTGTCAATATCACCACCTGAGCGTCCACCTCGTCGGCCACACGATTGATCTCCCACAAGCGCTTGTCGTATCGACATTGGCGCACCGTCAGACTCCCAACGCGTGCCAGCGGGAGAAGACCGGCATCGAACGCATCGTGTGCGAACTGTTCGTCTTCTCGGAGCGCAGCACGGCGCCGTTCGGCAGAAGGCGAATCGTGCGCCTGGTCGCGGTGGACCACGATGGACGGGACCCCGCCAGTTGCTCGACAAGCCGCCGCGCCGCCCACCCAAACTCGGCGGGAAAGGCCACGGGCGCAGTGGCATTCCTCTGGAGGATCTGGAGCACCAGCTGGTGCACCGTCTCCCCGATGAGCCGGACCATGTGCTGGTCAGTGCCTCACGGGTTGCGACGCCATATACGACCGTCTACCGCGTTCACACGCGGACAGGCAAGATGCGCCGCGTCGTGCGGTGGCAGCAAGGGATTCTCTTCTGGCACGCCGACTGGGAAGGCCGGGTACGGTTGGGAACGGGCGCGTTCTCGTTCGGGGATGTAGTCGGCGAGCCCTGGTTTGGTCCGGTGGCGGTCACGTCAACGCCGAAGGGAGACTGGAAACGCGTCGACGTGGCCGATCTGTCCGTCCCGATCGGCCGCTGGGACGTCATGGCCCCCCGGGTGCGTGGCTTCTCCCTTGATGGCACAACTGCTTACGTGGAAGCCTCGGTACGCGGCGCTGACCGCGTGGCGCTGTGGGCCGCAGACTCGAACACGCTCGAACCGCTTCAGCATCAAGGCGCATCCGGAGCGAGATGTGCGTGCCATTCCGGTCGGGGCACAAGACTGCGGCATCGTCGGTTTCTCGCACTCGCTTCCGGGCGATCCCTTCACATGGCTTGATCGTGAATTCGGGAAGCAGGTTGCCCGCGCCACCGCAGGAGAGCCCGGTGCGAAGATCGTGGCTGTCCCGTCGATGTCGGACGACTGCCAAACGATGGTGTTGGTGTCCACGGACGAGCGCACCTTCGTCCGGTTTCATCTGTTCGACCTCAGTACCGGAGAGGCTCGGCATCTGGGAGGTCGGAGTGTCGATGTCGCCAACCACAGCGCGTCGAAGCGCTCGTTGGTCCGGTTCGACACGCGCGACGGCAAGACGTTGCCGATGACCTTGACGCTTCCGACATCAGGAGCCGGCGACGCGCCCACCGTGGTGCTGCTGAACGAGCCTGATACCAACCCGGAGCGGCTGGACGCATGGCCGCACTTTTTCGCCTCACGCGGCTATGCGGTTGCCCAGCCTGCCTTTCGCGGGGTCCGCGGATACGGTGCGGCGTTCCAGATGGCTGGCCGGGAAATGGAAGGCCGAAGGTTACGGGAGGACGTTGAAGACGCGTTGGCGTGGCTCTCACGCCACGGAATTTCCGATGTGTCGCGCGCTTGCTTCACCGGGCATGGCAGAGGCGGTCACCTGGCGTTGGCAGCGGCGCTCAACGTGCCCGGCGGTGAGACCGTCCGACGTTGTGCAGCGGCGCTCGCAGTTCGCAATGCAGGCGACACCAAGCGTCGACTCGATGAGCCGCTCGATTACCGTGTCTGCGGCTGGTATCCCTGCGGCGACTGGGAGAGCTGGTCGGCGCCGGGCCATCGGGCCGTTCGCATGGCAGCGAGGTTTGTACCGGAACGGTTCGCCACGAACTCGTCGACACGCCTCTCGCCAGTGGTGAATGCGCCGCACTCGGCTTCCCGATCTTGATCAAGACAGCCGGCGAAGGGGTTGTTCACGAACGCGGTTCGCGACGATTCCGTTCCGACATGGTGAAGACGGGCTTCGTCGACAACGTCGTGCCGGGAGACAGCGCATTTGAAGAGGAATTCCTCGAGGAGGCAGTTGACCTGTTTGACGAAGTCCTGCTCGGTGCCGAGCGACGATTGTCGCGGAAGCGTGACGAAACCTTCGTAGGGCGTCTGTTGCCGGAAAAGGGCGAATGACACGTTGATGTCTTGACCGTTCAAGCCCGTCCGCTTCTGTCTAGGCCCAACCGCGGTGAACCAATCTTCGAGGCGGTTCCGTCTTCAGGATGCCGGCCATCGTCGACGCCATCCACTGGTCGCGCGCGTCAGACCGACCGAGTCTCCCCTGATTGCCCGGAAACGCATCGAACCATACGCTGATAGGCGGACTTGGTTTCCGCACCCACGCCTTGTTCCCGCGGAATTGCGCAACGTCTCGCCGTCACCGGGCCACCACAGTCCTGAAAACGTCGGATTCCGACCCGGCCGCCGCGTCTCCCCGCCTCCCGGCCAACGGATGGATATCGAAGACGGGATGGTTCATGGCCTTGGTCGGCGGCTGGTGCGCGATGCCGGCGGCGCATCCTTCTTCCCGTTCTCGAAGCGGCACTCACGGTTGCTCCTGTGCCGTACCCATCCGCGTCCCGCGTGATCCTGCGTCGTGGGGTCTCCACACTCCGGGCATACGAAGCCATTCTTCCTTGCCGTCGACGTTCTCAACCAACCCTCCCACTGCGGTGAGCGACATTGAGGCGAGCATCCATCGCATCTCCCGCGATCTAGCCGGGCCACCGCCCGCATATCGTCCGATTTTCGCCCGCTGGACCCCGCTTGAGGCACGGTCCAGCGGCGACCAGCACGCTCCTTTGATTGGATTTCATGCCCAGTGCTGTACCCTGCAGGCCATCAAGGCCTTGAATCCGCCCGGTCCTCGCCGTTGATCGTCCACCCCGGCGAAACAATCGGCCCGCCCGTCTTCTCTGCAACCACCCGTCGGCCTTTGCGGTCGGCAGTTGGTCCGCGCGACTCGCGTTTCCGAGGATTTCGCCAATCCGACTCTCCGCATTGCGGATCGCCGCCGGTGCGGGCGACCGCACGGTTGTCGGCCGCACCCGCCTCGAGGGGGGTTGCGGGCAGATGCCGAAGTTCCTGCAGCGGGACCGATCGCAGCCTTTTCTGCTGCCGCCGGACATGCGGGACTGGCTGCCGGCCGACGACCTGGCGCATTTTGTGCTGGAGGCGGTGGAGCGGGTTCCGATGGGTTCGTTCCAGGTGAACGAGCGCGGCACGGGCTCTGCGCAGTGCCACCCGCGGACGATGCTGGCGCTGCTGATTTGCTGCCATGCCAACGGCATCTTCGGCTCGCGCCGGATCGAGCGCGCGACACATCGGGACATCGGGGTTCGGGCGTGGCGGCGAACTGTCACCCGGACCACGACACGATCTGCACGTTTCGGCGCAACAGCTTCGATGCGGTCTCGGCGGCGTTCCCGGAGGTGCTGCCGCTGGCGAAGGAACCGAAGCCGCTGCGTGTCGGGACGGCGAGCGTTGACGGCACGAAGGTGGACGCGAACGCGAACAGGCGCAACGGCATCCGCCACGGCCGCGCGGGGGAGTTGCGCGAGCGGTTGCGTGGCGGGATCGAGGGCTTGCTGGATCGGGCGGAGCGGGACGACGCGGACGCCGCGTCGGAGCCGCAGGGTCTGCCGGAGGAGTTGAAGCGACGGGAGACGCCGAAGGCGAAGCTGGACAAGGCCTGTGCGGAGCTGGAGCGTCGGGCGAAGGCGCGCGCGGACTCGGAGCGCGCGGAGTGCGAGCGCAAGGTGGAGGCTCGGGAGCAGCGCGAGGGCCCGCGCAAGGGGAGGCCGATCAAGGCGCCCGAAGAGGAGCCGCGGGACGAGGAGCGGATCAACCTGACGGACGCCGACAGTTCGCCGATGCGCAGGAGCCGGCGCCACGAGTGCCGCCAGGCGTGCAACGCCCAGGCGGCGGTGGACGCGGACGGCAGTCGGCTGGCGCCGGGTTCGCGGGTGAGCGTGAGCGCGAGCGACCGCAACGAGCTGGTGGCGGACGTGGATTCGATGCCCGGCGCACTCGGTTCGCCGGATCGGGTGCTGGCGGACGGCGGCTGCGCGACGGGCAGCGAGGTTTCGGAGCTGGAAGGGCGCGGCGTGGAGGTGCTGGTGGCGACCGGGGCGGAAGGTGGACGGCGCCGGCACGACTTTCGGCCGGAGCCGCCGCCGAAGCCGGCGAAGGAGCCGCGGGCGGAGTGGATCAAGGCGATGCGGGAGAGGATGGAGCTGCCGGAGAACCGGGCGCACTGCCGCTTGCGCAGGCATGCGGTGGAGCCGGCGTTCGGGATCGTGAAGCAGGCGATGGGCTTTCGGCAGTTCCCGCTGCGAGGCGTCGAGAAGGTGGAGGGCGAGTGGACGCTGGTGGCGCTGGCCTGCAGCTGCCGACGCCTGCACAGGCTGATGTTGGCCTGACAGGGCCACAGGGGGGTGAACTCGGCGTGATTGGCGGCCACTGCAGGGGTCGGGAAAGGCCCCCGGACGCCATCGGCGACCGACGGCGGGATGCGACCTCCGTTTTCAGCCGCCACGACCCATCCGAACAGCCACAGGGGGCATCGTTCAAGCGGGCGCCAAGTCCCTTCCGCGCACGCTCGCCGCGCCCAAGTCCGACAGGCTGCTAGGCGAGTTCGATCACGTGGTCAGCTCGGGCAGCGATGCGTTCGCTGTGGGTTGCGATGACGAGGGCGGCGCCGGCGGTGCGGGTTTCCCGCCAGAGGGCGTCGATGACGTGCTCGGCGTTGTTGCGGTCCAGGTTGCCGGTGGGTTCGTCCGCGAGCACCAGCGGCGGCTCGGCGGCGAGGGCGCGGGCGATGGCGACCCGTTGCTGCTCGCCGCCCGAAAGAGACGCAGGGAAGGCGTCGCGCCGCGTGCCGAGCCCGAGCGCATCCAATCGCTGCAATGCCTGGCCTGGATCGCCGCCGCCAGCGAGTTCCACCGCGAGGAGGACATTCTCGGCCGCAGTCAGCGTCGGCACGAGGTTGAAGAACTGGAAGACGATGCCCAGCCGGGAGCGACGAAACCGCGCCCGCTCGCGTTCGCTGCCCGCCGACACGGTGAACGGTGCCTCGTCGCCGCGGAAACGCACGCAACCCGACTCTGGCCGCAGGATGCCCGCGAGGATGTTCAGCAGCGTGGACTTGCCGCAACCGCTCGGACCACAGAGGGCCACGGCGGTTCCCGCTTCCACCCGGAAGGACACGTCGGTCAGCACCGGACGGTTGCGCCCGCCGTCGCGGAAGCTCTTCGTCACGGCTTCGACTTCGAGCAGAGTCCTCCGCCCGTCGCCTTCCGCTCGCCCTGGCATCGCCGCCATGCCGGCCACCCATCGCTTCAAGAGCCGACGATCAGTGTAGGGCCTGCTCGCAGGCGCCCTCCAGCGCCACAAGAACCGTTGCCTTTCGGCAACGGTTCCTGCCCCAGCCCAGGCCGTCCTGTCACCCCGTCGGCATTCGGCCAGCTTGCGCCGTCCGAAGTCCGACAGGCTGCTAGGGAGTGGAACGACCCGTCAGGCGTATTGCATGCCCTGGCGGTGTAGTTCGCCGGTGATCTCGATGCGGTGGCCGCCGGTGCGGGCCGCGTCGAGCAAGCCATCGACGGAGCGGAAGGGCACCGCCATGCGCAGTGTCGTCAGGGTCGGAAAGATCATCTGCCAGTCGCCTTCGCCGAAGCGCTGCAACGCCGCCCTCGGCGTCACCCACTCGCCGCCGACGGTTTCCCGTGCATGGCCAAGGGCCGACTGGTGCGGCGGCATGGCGGCGACGAAGAAGCGGGTGTCGAACCGGGCAGGGGCGGTTTCCGGCGTGATCCAGTGGCTGAAATACGCGACGCGATTCGTCGCAAGCAGCAGCCCCTCCTGGCGTGCGACCTCGCCGAGCGCGGTCTCGCCGGCCGCCAGCGCGTTGCGGTAGCCCTCGAAGCGCCCGATCTCGGCATCGTCCTGGGGCTCGAACAGGGCTTCGCCGCGATAGGCGAGGAGCACGCCGCTCTCTTCGAAGCACTCGCGAATGGCGGTGACCCAGTAGCGCAGTCCGCCGCTCGCCATCATCAAGCGTCTCGATGCCTCGCCGTCGCCCAGGCCGTGGCAGGCATGTTCGAGCTCGCCGTCATGGGCATCGACCTTGCCGCCGGGGAATACATGCAGATCCGGGAAGACGCCGTGCGCCGGGCGCTGCACCATGAACACTTCGATGTCGTCCGCAGCCTGCCGCACCACCAGTACCGTGGCCGCCTTGCGGATGCCGCGCCGCGACTTGCCGCTCTGAGGTGGACTGTGCTGCACGCTTGCCAAGTGCGTCTGCATGAGGCTCCGATGGGTGGCGCATCATACTTGCCGCCGGCGGCCCGTTCCTGGTGGGGGCGCAGGAGGGCCTTCCGGGGGGCCTGCCAGGTGACAGCCTGTGGACTCTGTGGTCGCACGTGAAGGCCGCGTGAAAGTGGCACGTCGTTTCCCTCACCCTGCCTTCACCTGCGTGGGGCGACGATGCCGCCATGACAGCCACTTGAGGCCAGCGACATGGATCGTGCGGTGCAGGCCCTTCCGAGCGAGCCGGACGACGCCGTGGGCTGGCTTCGCATCGCGCCGTTCATAGGTCTTCATGTCGCATGCCTTGGGGCATTCGCCGTCGGCGTCAGCGTCACTGCGCTTGTGGTGGCGGTGGTGTCCTACCTGCTTCGTGCGTTTGCGGTGAGTGCGTTCTATCACCGCGGGTTCTCGCACCGGGCCTTTCGCACCGGGCGCGTGACGCAGTTCGTGTTTGCCGCGCTGGCGGCGGCGGCGACCCAGCGCGGGCCGCTATGGTGGGCCGCGCACCATCGGATGCATCACACCAAAGCCGATACCGACGCAGATCCGCACAGTCCCAGGCGCGGCTTCTGGTGGTCGCACATGGGCTGGTTCCTCAGCAGGCGGCACTACCGCACGCCACTGTTGCCGGTGCGCGACCTGGCTCGCGTTCCCGAGTTGCGCTGGCTCAATCGCTTCGACCTGATCGCGCCCATTGCCTATGGCGGACTGATGTTTGCGCTTGGCGAAGCGCTCGGCCCGGCGTTCGGCACCAACGGCTGGCAGATGCTCGTGTGGGGCTACGTCATCTCCACCGTGGCGCTGATGCATGCGACGTTTCTGGTCAACTCCATGGCGCACCGACCCGCGCCCTTCCATCACCGACAGCGGCCGTTCGACACCCAGGACTCGAGCCGCAACCTCTGGTGGTTGGCACTCATCACCATGGGCGAGGGCTGGCACAACAACCACCATCGTCACGCCGGCGCGGCGCGACTGGGGCTTCATTGGTGGCAGGCGGACCTTGCCTGGCTTGGCCTGAAGCTCTTGGCCTCGATGGGCCTCGTCACAGACCTGAAGCCGGCGCCTCTGGCAAAGGAACGACGATGCGCATCGCGGTGATCGGTGGTGGCATCGCCGGGATGGCGACGGCGCACGTCGCGCAGCGCTTCGCCGAGGTGACGCTGTTCGAGGCGAGCGGTTCTCTGGGCGGACACACCGACACCCACAACCTGTTTGTGGACGGCCGTGCCTATGCGGTGGATTCCGGTTTCATCGTCTTCAACCGCCGCAACTATCCAGGCTTCGCCGCCTGGCTCGACGAGCTCGGCGTGGATTCGCGCCCCACCAGCATGTCCTTTGGGGTCAGCGTCGATGGGCTGGAGTACGGCACGACCGACTTCGGCGCGCTCTTCTGCCAACGCCGCAACCTCGTTAGTTCCACCTTCCTCGCCATGCTGCGCGACATTCGCCGGTTCCATCGCCAGGCGGCTCGCGTCACCCAGGACGACGATCGGACGCTGGCGCAATTCCTCGCCGATGTGGGCTTCTCGGAGAGCTTCGCGCACCGGCATCTGCTGCCGATGTGCGCCGCAATCTGGTCCCTGCCGGCTGAGCGGGCGCGCAAGACACCCATCGCCCACGTGGCACGGTTCATGGCCAACCACGGGTTGCTGCAGCTCCGGGAGCGTCCGCAGTGGGAGGTCGTCGAGGGTGGTTCTGGCACCTACGTGAGAGCCTTCGCCGGACGATTCCGAGGCTGCATTCGCGCCGCGCAGCCGGTTCGCCGTGTGGAACGGGATGCCGGGGCCGTCACCGTTTTCACCGATGCGGGCTCCGACACCTTCGAGCATGTGGTGCTCGCCTGCCACGCCGACGACGCTCTGAAGCTCTTGGCGCCGACGACCTTCGAACGCGACGTGATAGGTGCCTTTCGCTTCCAGCCGAACCGCGCCGTGGTGCATTCCGATGCGTCGGCGATGCCCGGGTGTCGGGGTGCCTGGTCGAGCTGGAATGTCCGCGCCGGCACTGGTGGCATGGAATTCACCTACTGGATGAACCGGCTGCAAGGAATCGAATCACCGCATCCGTTCTTCGTCACACTCAACCCGGTGCGCGAGCTGGACGCGGTTTGGGCCGAGCGGCATTACCGCCATCCGGTGTTCACGCTCGTAACGCAGGCCGCGCAGCGGCGACGGGCAGAGTTGCAGGGCGCGAATCGGACCTTCTGGTGCGGCGCGTGGTGGGGCTGGGGGTTCCACGAGGACGGCTTTCGGAGCGGTGTGGAGGCGGCCCATGCCGTGGCCGCCGCGGCAGGGGAAGGCCAGCGGTTGCGGCAGCTACTGCCGATACCTTCGGTGGGACGCACGTGAAACCGGTTGCACGTGCGCGCGTGCTGGACGAGATGGTCTGCGTTGGCGCCGTCGTTCACTCGCGGGGGACACCACCGCATCGGTTCCGCGTTCCCCTCTGGATGCTCTGCGTGGACGTCGAGCGCACCCGCACGGGCCTTCGTTGGTTTCTGGCGGGCAACGGGCACCTGTTGCCGCCGCCCGTCGTTCGCGACCATTTGCGTCGTGTGGGTGCCGAGGCTGAGGGTGGCCGCCTGCTGGCGCTGACGGCACCCCGGTCACTGTCCGGCAATTTCAATCCGGTGAACCTCTACTTCTGCATCGGCGAGGGCGGCGCGCTTGCGGGAGTCCTGTTGCATGTCGCCAACACGCCATGGGGCGAACGGCACTGCTATTCGTTGGACGCCGCGGGTGCGGCCGTGGCGCCGGGCAAGTACCGCTTCGAGTTCGACAAGGCATTCCATGTCTCGCCGTTCCTGCCGGTCGCCGGCCGCTACACGTTGCGGCTGGCAATTCGGGAAGGTGGCCTGCGCATCGCCATCGCTCTTGCGGGGCCGGAGGCGGTCAGCGCTCGCTTGGTGTTGCGCACCAGGCCCCTGACGATGTCTCGATCCCTCGCCGCCTCGCTGCGCCGGCCGGTGCAGAGCGCGACCACACTGATCCGCATTTACTGGCAGGCGGCGCGGCTACGCCTGCTTGGGGCGAAGTTCCATGTCCATCCGCGGCGCGGTGGCCGATGAAAGCATGGATGCTCTCCCTCCGAATCGCCATCCTTGGAGGGGCGTCTCGCATCCCTCGCCGCCAGGCGGCAATGGAGACCGAAATGCGATGCAGTCGAATCAGTTTCCAATTCCCATGTCCGTCCCCGTCGGACGCGACATGGGGCGCGCGTTTGCGCGTTTGAAGGGACAAGATGGCGTCCGTCCAGATGAGACGACTTGATCAGAGCTCGCTCGGTGGTGGTCTCGCCGCTGCCGTCGTCGAGCGGGCGCTCCGGCGCCTGCGCGGTGGCGCGGTGGTGGTCGAGACGCCGAATGGCACGAGGGCGTTCGGAATGGGAGCACCGAGGGTGCAGGTGCGCGTGCATAAAGCCGACTTCTTTCGTCGCATTCTGTTGCACGGGTCCGTGGGCGCTGGCGAGAGCTACATGGATGGCGAGTGGGATTGCGATGACCTGCCGGCGCTGCTGCGAATCATGCTGCGCAATCGCTCGGCGCTCGAAGGACTGGAGGGGCTCGCCTCGCTGCCTGCAACGCTTGCCGGCACCCTGCGGCACCGCTTGCGCCGCAACAGCTCGCGCGGCAGCCGGCGCAACATTCGCGCCCACTACGACCTCGGCAACGAGTTCTTCCGCGTCTTCCTCGACCGCAACATGAGCTACTCCTGTGCGGTGTACGACACCGGAGAGGAGTCACTCGACGAGGCCGGGGACGCCAAGCTGGACCGGCTCTGCCGCAAGCTTGAGCTCGGCCCCGAAGACCACCTGCTGGACATCGGCTGTGGCTGGGGTGGCCTCGCCATTCACGTGGCGCGGCGCTTCGGCTGCCGCGTGACGGCAGTCACGGTGTCGGAGGCGCAGTGTCGTCATGCGCGTGCGCGAGTCGTCGCTGCTGGCCTGGACGATCGCGTGGAGGTGCGGCTGGAGGACTATCGCCATGTGCAGGGCCGGTTCGACAAGATCGTCTCGGTGGAGATGGTGGAGGCGGTGGGGCACGACCGTCTCGCCCGCTACTTCGCCGCCTGCTCACGGCTGCTGAAGGGCGACGGCATGATGGCGCTGCAGGCCATCGTCATCCGTGACAGTCGCTATCGTCGCGCCCTGCACCGGGCGGACTTCATCAAGAAGCACATCTTTCCCGGCGGCTTCATTCCGAGCGTGTCAGTGCTCACCAACGCCGCGGCGAAGGCGGATCTCACCCTCGTCAATCTGGAGGACTTCGGACTCGACTATGCGCGAACGCTGCGCGAGTGGCAGCTGCGTCTCGATGTCGGCGCCGACCGCCTGCCGGCCAATCTCGACGAACGCTTCGTGCGCATGTGGCGCTTCTACTTCGCCTATTGCGAGGCCGGCTTTGCCGAACGCGCCACCAGCGATGTGCAGATGCTGCTCGCTCCTTCTGGCTGGCGCGGGCCGGTGTGGCGCGGACGCGGGGCGACGTGAGCTTGCCGAGCATCGACGCGCTGGTGCGTCAGGCGGAGGCGGGGCGGGTGCCGGATGCATTCATTCGGCTCGGCATTCGCCGACTGATCCGTTCGCGGCTGTCGCAGGAGGGCATTGGCGACCCGGCGCGGCTCAAGGCGCGCCAGCAGGAGCTGCTGCGGCAGCTTCAATGCGGCCCCATCGCCGAGCACACCGCAGCGGCCAACGCCCAACACTACGACACGCCGCCGGCCTTCTTTCGAGAGACGCTGGGGCCGCGCATGAAGTACAGCGCCTGCCTCTGGCCGACCGGAACGGCCACCCTGGCGGAGGCCGAGGAGCGGATGCTGGAGCTCTATGTAGAACGGGCGCGGCTCCGGGACGGGATGCGTGTGTTGGACCTCGGCTGCGGCTGGGGCTCCTTCGCGCTCTGGCTGGCGCGGCGACATCCGCACTCTCGGATCCTCGCGGTGTCGAACTCGGCCGAGCAGCGGCGCTTCATCGCTGAGACGGCGACGGCCGAGGGGCTCGCCAACGTCGAAGCCCGCACGGCCAACGTCAGCGCCTTTGCTCCCGGCGAACGCTTCCACCGTATCGTCTCTGTGGAGATGTTCGAGCACATGCGTAACCTTGCCGAACTCATGCGACGCATCTCGTCGTGGTTAGCGGAGGACGGGACTCTCTTTGTCCATGTCTTCTGCCACCGCAGCGTTGCCTATCCGTTCGAGTCGGAGGGCGGCGGAGACTGGATGGCGCGTCACTTCTTCACCGGCGGCATCATGCCCGCGCGCGACACGCTGGCGCACTTTCAGGAGCACATGGTGCTCGAACAGGTGTGGGAGGTGCCGGGGAAGCACTACCAGCGCACCGCGCGTGCTTGGCTCGACAATCTCGACCGGCATCGCGATGCCGCGTCGAGAGCTCTTTCGACAGCTCCGCACGGCAACGCAGGGGGTCGCGAAGCACGCCTTCGCCTGCAACGGTGGCGCATGTTCTTCATGGCTTGCGAGGAACTGTTTGGCTGGAGCGGGGGCGACGAATGGCTTGTCTGTCACTATCGGTTCCGACCTCGTTGAGGGGGCGTCCAACCGCTGATGGAAGCGGTTCGGCTGGGGCCTCGATAGGGCTTGTCCGCCCTCTCCGAAGAAGCCGAGGACGGCTCTGCGCCCCAGGGCCTCGCATCGATCTCCCCCGAAGGGAGGAGCGATGCAGGTCACGACTCGCCAGATGGGGCGGTCTGTTCGGTCGATTGGGGGTTGGGGCGTGCTTTGCCAAGGTGCCCTCGCTTGCATGGAAGTACGCCCCAGCGATGGGGGAATTGCCGGTACTTCCTTGCGCGTCAGCGGTCGGGGATGCTTCCCCGGCTGAAGGCTCCTTGAGACGTGGGAGTTGGAGGATGCATGGGGTTCGTAGGGGGCTCAGTGCTCGCCTTGGACGGCTCTTTGCCGTGCAGCTTGCGGTCATTGGCGCAGCGACGGTGGCCGGTGTCTTCGTCACCCAAGCGGTGGTGGAGGACTTGCTGACGCGGCAGGCGTTGGCGTTGGAGGCGGAGCATTACTGGCGACGTCGTGCCGAGCACGAGGGCCATTCCCTGCCGGACACGGCCAACATGCGTGGATATCTGCGCGGTTCGGAGGCGGTACCCCCGGCCGAACTTGCCGGCCAGGCGACGGGCTTCCGGCGCCTGGCGCTCGAGGGTCGAAGCCGCCTTGTGCATGTGTCCGAGCAAGGGGGCGAGCGCCTGTATCTGGTGTTCAACGCCGGGCAGGTGTCGGACCTCGCGTTCTACTTCGGCACCCTGCCGCTGTCGGTGGTGCTGCTGCTGATGTACGTGCTCCTGTTCGTGGCCTATCGTTGGTCTCGCGCCGCGCTGTCGCCCCTTGTGCGGCTGGCTCGGGAACTGGAGACGGTGGACTTCGACCGCTCCGGGGGCGTTGCGCTGAATCTCGATCCGGTTCGCAGCGTCGCCGACGCAGAGGTGGCGACGATGGTGGATGCCCTCGACCGCTTCACGAGCCGCCTGGACGCCGCCATCGAGCGGGAGCGCCTGTTCACCCGCGATGCCGGCCACGAACTTCGCACGCCCTTGGCCGTTTTCAAGGGCTCGCTTGATCTGCTCGAACGCAATGCCGACCGCCCCAACCACGACCGCCGGGCGCTGGCGAGGATGCGGCGCACGGCTGACGACATGGAGTCGCTGCTCGAAACCCTGCTGACGCTGGCGCACGAAGACGCGGTGGCGACAGACCTGCCCGCGCGGGTCAACGACATCGTTGCCGAAGAGGCGGAGCGTCTCGCCGATCTTGCCGAAGAGCGACGCAACCGCCTGAGGGTGCGGGATTCCGATGCGTTGCAGGTGCCGGCGCCGGAGCCAGCCGTGCGCGTGGTGGTCGCCAACCTGCTGCGCAATGCTCTCGCATACACCGAGAACGGCGAGGTGGAGGTCAGCATCGAAGGGCGCTGCCTGCGCGTCTCCGACACCGGCATCGGCATGTCGCAGCAGGGACTGGCCCGCGCCTTCGATCCGTTCTATCGCGGCGAGGCGGGAAGGGAGATGGCGCAGGGACACGGACTGGGGCTGTCCATCGTCCGCCGCCTGACCGCACAATACGGCTGGACGCTACACGCCCACAGCAGCCCGGGGCACGGCACGTCGGTGGAGGTGCGGTTTCCTTGTGGGGGGCCGGTGCCTTGATCAAGCCCCGTGCAGGCTCCGCCGACGAACCCGACGGGATGCCCAGCCCTATGTGGCCCCCGATCCATCGTCAGGAAAGCGCAGGCAGTAGCCCCGTCCCGGCACCGTGGTGACGATGTGGTGGGGGAAGGGACGGTCCAAGGCTTGGCGGAGGTTGTAGATGTGGCTGCGCAGGGCGTCGCTGTGGGGTGGTTCGCCGTCCCAGAGATCTCGCTCGATGGCGCGGCGGGAGACGATGCCGGGGTGCTCGCGCAGCAGCAACTCGAGCAGGCGGAAGGCTGTGCGTGACAGGGTGATCGGCACCCGGGCGCGGGTGACTTCGGCGGTGTCGGCGTCGAGCACCAGATCGGCAACCTCGTAGCGGCGCGTCAATCCCTGGGCACGCCGCGCCAGCGCCTCGATCCGCGCCACGAGTTCCGGCATGTCAAAGGGCTTGACGAGATAGTCGTCGGCACCGGCGTCAAAGCCGGTGATCTTGTCCTCGAGCCGGTCCCGGGCCGTGAGCATGATGACGGGCGTTGCGATCCGGGCATCCTTGCGCAGCCGTTCGCAGACCGCAAAGCCGTCCATGCCGGGAAGCATGATGTCGAGCACCATCACGTCGTAGCTTTCGGTGACCGCAAGATGCACCGCCACCAGGCCGTCGGCCGCATGGTCCACATTGTGGCCGCAGGCCTCGAGGTAGGCGCCCGTGGTCTCGGCGAGTTCGGCGTGGTCCTCCGCCAGCAGGATGTCGAGACTTCGCGTCACCGCGGGCCGTCCTCGACCGAGGCCGAGCGCAACAAGGCATCCTTTTCCGCCCAACGCCGCTCCAGCCAGGACTCGGTCCCTTCGGCGGCGATGACGCCGGCCGGAGTCGCTTGCGCAACCACGCCGATCGGCCCGCCGGCGCCGGCGAGAAAATGCCAGAACAGCGGCGCCGGCCGCGGCTGCCGATAGAGGAGCGCAACGTCCACGACGTTCACATCCTGAGGTTCAAGCGCCGCCAGGATGGCGCCGAAGCCGCCGACGCGGGGCGGCAGCAAGCATTTGAGGGCTCCCGAAGGATCGCGCTTCTCCTCGCGGAAGCGAGTCCCCTCCACGAACGCCAGCATGGCGGCCGGCGCCTTGGCAAGGCTCGCGCAGGCTTCGCGGATGCGCTTGATGTCGCCGCGCCGCCTCTGGGCTTCCGACCCCACGCCACCGCGAGCCTGGGCGCCAGAACGGCGCTGCAGCATCGGGAAGTCGAAGGCCAGGAAGATGAGCCCAAGCACCGGAATCCACGCCAGTTCCCGCTTGCAGAGGAACTTGAGGATGGGGCCCCGGCGGGAAATGACGCTTTGCAGGACGAAGATGTCGGTCCAGGAGACGTGGTTGGCGATGACGATGCAGGTCTCGTCGGTGCCCAGATCCAGCGCCGGTCGCTGCCACGAGGCACCGGACACCTTGCCGAGCCACCAATCGTTCACCGCCACGGCGGCGCGATACACGTCGGCCGCTCGCCGGGTGATCCAGGCGCGCATGGAAGGCACGAGCGCCTTGAGCGGCAGCAGCAACAACAGCGGCACGCACCAGACGACCAGATTCAGCACGATGACAAGCAACGCGATGGCGGCCTTGGCATGTTGGCGAAGGGTCATCGTCGCGGCGGCAACGGCAACAGCATCGGCGTGCGCTGCCGATAGCGGCGATAGTCGGGATCGTTGCCCCAGCGCTTCCTGGCGCGTGCGTCGAGCAAGGGCACGCCGCTTACCTGCGTCAGTTGCAGCCCGATCAGCATGGGCGCCAGCAAGGTCGCGATCTGCCAGCCCTGCAGCGCCGGCGCCGCCACGACGGCGATGCCGCACCAAAGCAGGATCTCGCCCAGATAGTTGGGGTGCCGGCACCAGCCCCACAAACCGGTGTCGATAAAGCGTCCGGCATTCTCCGGGCGAAGGCGGAAGCGTCGCTTTTGTTCGTCGGCGAGCACCTCGATGGTGAATCCGGCGAGCCAAATGACAGCGCCGGCGAGCAACCACGCATCCAGTCCCGGCGTCACGGAAGCCGAGGTGATGGCGGCAAGGCCCGGTGCCGAGGCCAGCGACACCCAAGTGCCCTGCAGCGTCCAGGTCATCAGGAACGCTGGCAGCTCCGCCTTCAGGCGGTCGAACCGGCGATCCACCCCTTCTCTGCGAATGCGCAGAAACAGGAACAGCCCCAACCGCACCGCCCACACTCCCACCATGGCGGCGATCAGCCCGGTGCGAAGGTTGACGGGACTAGCCGCCACCAGCGCCACGGCCATCACAGCCAAGAAGGTGGCAGAGCCCACGAGGTCGAAGAAGCGCTCCGAACGCCCCAGCCATGCCGGCACGAACGCCAGCCACTGCATGGCAAATGCGAGGCCGATGCAGCAGGCGAACACGGGCACGGCGGCCCAGCGAATGCTCCCGTCGCTGCCGGCCCAGGCGACCAACAGGCCGGTCACGACCGCATCTGCGACGCCAAGCCACGCAGTCGTCCTATTCACGGCACGCCACCACCCTCACCATGCCAAGCCTTGCCTTTGGCTCCAGCCACAGCCACTTTGTACCCGCTTGTGGCGGCAATTGCGACTGCCTGGCCATTGGGCGGGCTCTCGACCGCGCCTTCGGACTCTGAGGACGCAATGGCCGGCGCGCCGGCGTCCGAGCGAGGGCAAAACCCACTCGCCGGGCGCCTTCCCTTGGCACAGCGGCGTCCCGGGGCCGTGGCGGGAGGTCGCCGCGTTTGACATCCTTAGCCCACTAAGGGATCAGGCCAATATTATATTTCCATCTTCGCCGTGGACGCAGTTCGTAGTTCCAGTCGCCGTGGAACTCGTCCCGGTGGAGCGACAGGGCGTCCATCTCGGCTTGGGTGACCGTCTCGCCGGTGGGATGTTCGCCCGGGTCGAGTCCGGCCTCGACCCGGAGTCCGGCCGCGGTCCGCGTGTTGCCGATCAGGTCGACGACGGTCTCGAAGGTGCGCAGCGGCTTGCCCCGCCGGTTCTGCGTGATGTGGCAGAACAGCCGGTGCTCGATCCTGTTCCACTTGCTGGTGCCCGGCGGGAAGTGGCCGACGCTCATCTCCCTGAAACGCGGCTGGCCCCCCGCAGCGCAATCGGTATGCCTCCATCGTCTCGGGGTCGCTTCGCAAGCTCATGCTCGACCAGATGCGCCTGCGCGCTCCCCTGCAGGGCGATGACGCCAATCGATTTCCCTTGCGTGTCGGAGACGGCAGCCCATTGCTGCATCATGTTCAGCAAGCACCGCGGGACTGGCCCTCGGGGCGCCGCCGTCCGCAGGCCCTTGACCGTACCCATAGCGGGACCGCTGCCCACGCGATGAACGCCTTCGTGCGTTCGAGGCGTTTGGCCATCGCATTGGCCTGGATTCGAGGCAAGCCGAGCACTGGGTGGGACGCCTGGAACGGTTGTGCGAACGATATAGTCGAAAGGAACGGGAAAGACTCGACACGGTACCGCTCGACCCTGATTCCCCGCGCCGAGGGAGACCCCACACCTCTCGGTTCCGTGACTACGAAATCGCCGAGCTTATCCGTCGGCTCGAAGGCCGTGGACTGCCGGTCACGTCCGCCGGGGGCGAGTCCATCGCCGGTGTACTCGCCGAAGCGCTGGACCTTCGGAGTCCATTATCGCCAAGATACGGGAGAAGGCTTCCAATCGGCTCGAGCGCACCGTTCCAAGTGTCCGGTGCGGTACGCCTATCCCGAAGTTTCAAGCCCGGCGGAATGGCACGCAATGCCCGGCGTGTCGATGCGCTGGCACTGTGGACTACACGACCCTGCGACTGCGCAATTAGTTCGTAAGCCCGCGTGGATCGATGGCGCTACGTTGCGGCTTCGGCCAATTGCGGAGCCGGGTGCAGGCGGACTCCGGTGGAGGTCATTCACGTTGAAGCTACCCAACGGAAGCCAGGCGATCATCGACGGTCGCAAGATCTCGGATTACTGCCTCAATCCCGATCACGACGATGGGAGGCACAAGGCTCACCTCTTCCAGGCGCTGACCGGTCTGAACCGGCACAACGCTAGCCTGTTGGTCGACGCCCTTCGTGAAGCTGCCGCATCCGACGATGCGGCGGTCGGCAAAGTGGACAGGTACGGTCGCCGACACGTGATCGACTTCGAATTCACAGGTCCGAATGGCACCGCCATGATTCGTTCCGCATGGATCGTAAGGACCAGCGAAAGCGTGCCCCGCTTGGTCACCTGCTATATTCTCCGACATGCCAACCTGCGAGTGGACGAATGACGTGACCACGGCGCGACGACTGGCACTGTTGGACATGGTGGCCGTGCTGAACGACTCAGGTGATCCCGAGATCCGTGCGGGCGATGTAGGAACAGTTGTCGAGCTGCTCCCTCCAGATGGCGTGGAAGTCGAGTTCCTGAGCCGGGACGGACGGACTCGACACATCGGCACACTTTCCATCAGTGACGTGCTCGTTCTCAACCGCGAGCGTACCCGTGTTGCTGGAGCCTCCCCGGTGCCGAGCTGAGCATCCCGGCCGCTCAGGCACCACTCGGGCTCTGCCGTGCTTCATGCCGGTGCGATGGTCGCCACCCATCAGGTTAAACGGCGAATCCGCAGAAACGGCCTTGCGGCCGCTAAAGGCTCACACGCCCTCCGGTCCCCGGGACCGACGACTCGTCGAGCGACTCGTCGAGCCTCGCCGGTCCGCGGTCGTGCGGTTCGACGCCGGGGGGGTGCCGCAGGCGTTCCACCGGCGACGCACGGCGCATCGTCGCGAGCCGGCAAACGCCGCACAGTCAATCAGCGGCCCATGTCCGGTCTGGAGGAATCCGCCTCTACCCCGATATGCAGTCGGCCCACGCCTGCATGACCGGGCACCGCTTCTCGAGCAGGTCGTCGCGCGCACAGGCGGCGACGGTCGCTGAACCTTCCACGTGCGCCAGCGCGAACTCCGAGGGCAGCTCGTCCATGTCGTGCTGCCGCACCCAGTCCCTGAAGCTTGACCGGACTCCATCAGTGCTCACCGCTTCTCGAAGAGATCGTTGCGCGCGCAGGCGACCTCGGTCCTGTTCCTGACCGCCTGCGCAAGCGCAGCATCCATGACCGCGTGCGGCGTTTGGGTTCCCTCGACGGCGGCGCGCGCAAGTCACCAGCACCAACGCGCGTCCCGAAGGCGCTCAAGGTCTTGCCGTCGATCAAGTAACAGAAAGAAGCAGTCGCTGCCCTTGACACCGGAAAGAATACGGAGTCAAATCAGTACGTTAGTGGAGTGTATTGCTTTGGCGCAAAGGGCGATGCGTGGGGGTGTTGGCCTCCAAGACGACATCAATCGTCGCGGGTGCGGGCTGCCCTGCTCCCTTCCACAGCCACTCCCGGGGCCCACCACCGTCGCGTATTGCGCCGGCGAAGTCGACCGGCATCGCGGCGAGCAACTCAAAGGCCTCGATGACGTTCGACTTGCCTGCCCCGTTCGGGCCTATGAGTACGTTGAGAGGTTCGAGCTCGAACGGAGCGGATTCCGGCGCGAAGGACAGGAAACGGTCGAGGTGCAGGCTGGCAACCGTCTTCATTTCCGTAGTCTGCCACATGCGCCGTCTCTGTCGGTTCCGTCCGTGACGCTGACGTCCTTGATCCCCTGTCAAGGGTGCGGGGGTGGAGGACTTTGAGGATTGAGCGGCCTGGGCAGAATCGAGGAACCGCCGCAGGTGGTCAGATTCAGGTCGGTGAAGTCCACTTCGACCCTCGGGGGCAGATCTTCCGTTCCCGCACGGCGGTGCGTTCGGCTATGCACCCATATCTCGCCAACTCAGGATCCCTGTCAGGGGATCAAGGGCTAGCGTCAATCCCGGACTGTGGCCACAGGCGGAAACTACGACGATGGAGCTTCGCCCGCCCCTCGCCCTTGCCTGCACGGGTGTACGTCTCGATTGTGAGATGAAGGGTCATTCTGTGGCGGCGCGGCGCTGCCAGAAGTCGTCGAACCGGTTGCTGACGATGCAGGAACGCAACGCGAGGATTGCGTCGGCACCGGCGACGGTCCAGCGCATGCCGCCGCGCTTGAGGCGGCTGGCGACGACGTTCCTGCAGGCGCCCTCGACGACGCCGCTGCCGATGCACAGTCCCAGGGCGCGGAACCGGGGACAGTCCATGCGGCGGCGGTTGTCGGCGAAGTAGGCGCGCCCCTTGCGGGCCTCCTCGCAGCGCCCGGCGTGGTTGCCGACGGCCCGGAGCAGGTCGTCGAAGGCGCCGGCGAGGAGCTCGTCGCGGCGCTGCTCCGCCCAGACGCGCGCGAGGTCGTTGTCGTCTCCGTAGGCGGCCCTGGCGATGTCGAACAGGTGTTCGGCGGCGTGGAACACGTCGACGGTCTCGACGGCGCCGGGGAAGTGCTCTGCGGCGATGTTCCAGATCCCGCGCCGTCGCCGAGCACCACGCGGCGTTCGGCGGCGCCGAAGCCGCGCCGCGCGGCCTCGCGCACGACGCGCTGCGCGAAGGGCGCGGGAACGGTGTCGGTGTCGCGCGTGGCGGCGGAGCAGGTGACCGAGCCGGGGACGCGCGCGGGGGCGCCGTCGGCGCCGGTCCGCTCGGCGGACCACACCACCGCGAGCTTCGCCTCGCGCGTCCTGGCGGAGCCGTCGGGCTGCTTGCCCCTCCGGCCCCGGGTCTCTTCCTCGCGCACCGGCACGCCGGTGCCGTCGAGACCGAGATACAGCGTGGGCGCGGTGGCGGGACCGGCCGCGACCCGTTCCCGTTCGTCCGCCGCGGTCTCGCGGCCGAGCAGCGTTCCGGAGTCGCGCCGTGCCGGCGAGTGGCTGGCGCGGCTGCGCCCGGTGGACGTCAAGGGATTGTGGGAGGCGGCGCGGCGTTTCGCCGAACGGGTGGCGCCGCTGGTGGTGGCGCGCGAGGTGGAGACGAGGGGCTGCGTTCCGGTGTTCGTCGACGCCACCGGGATCGAGGTGGACGGTGCGCTGTTCGAGCGGGCGCGCGGGACTGGGAGGGCCGGCGCGGCCACTGGCTGCACGCGGTGTTCCTGGGCGGTCTGTGGGCGGCGGGTCAGCTGTGTCCCGGCGGCGGGCGGGTGACGCTGAACTGGCGGACGCTGCTGGAGTGGACGGCCGGGATGGCGCCGGCGGGGACGCCGGCGTGGCTGCGCGCGGACAACGCCTGCTGCAAGGGGGACCTGGTTCGGCTCTGCGCCGCGCACGGCTGGGACTGCTCGATCAGCGTGACGAACGACCGGTGGCGGGCACCGGCGCTGGAGCAGATCGAAGGGCTGCCCGACGGCGTCTGGACGGACATCGGCATGGAGGAGGCGGTCTTCGCGACGCACCGCCCGGCCGGGTGGGACGCGGAGCAGCACTGCGTGGTGGTGCGGCGGCGCGCGGAGAACGGCCAGGGCCTTCTGGTTCCGCACCACACGGTGATCCTGGTGTCGCGCGACGACCTGCCGCTCGACGAGCTGGTGCGGTGGCACCGCGGCAAGCAGGGGCCTGCCCTGGCGGGCAGGTTGGAGAACGCCTTCAAGGGCCCGCTCACCGACCTGGGCCTGCACCACCCGCCGTGCCGCGGCTGCCGGGCCAACCAGGCGTTCCACGCGCTCGGCTGGATTGCCCAGGCGCTGCTGCGGGCGGTGCAGTTCACGGCGCTGCCGAAGCGGGCGCGCAGGCACGGCCTGCGGCCGGTGATCCGGCACGTGATGCGCACCGCGGCGTACATGGTGCGGTCGGCACGCCGCCTGGGCGTGCGCTTCGCCAGGACCAACTTCCACCTCGACTGGCTGTACGAGGCGATGGCGAGCCTGGAGGCCCGCGCCCCGCCGACCGCTCTGGCGGCCTGACCGATCCCCGCTGGTTCGACGCCGCCCCGGCGGAGACGCGCTCGCCCGCGAGCCGGCAACCGGCGCTGGGAAGCCCGCATGCAGGCCTGTCCACAGCCGTTCCTGCCGCGACGACGGCGTCGGCGCGGTGCCGGGAGCGTCTCTTCCGAGGCAACGACTCTCAACCCGGCAAATCCTCTACCGCCACACCGCTAACAGGGGATCGGGAGTACACCCTGCCTGCACTTTTCGGTTGCTTCGGGTAATTCAGCACGCGTACAATCGCGCGCTTGCTCCAACCAAGACCGCCAAGACCCGTCGAATGAAGACCATCAGCACTCGCCCGCAGGATGCGGAAAGGGAGTGGTTTGTCGTTGATGCCGAGGGCAAGACCCTCGGTCGCCTGTCGAGCCAGATCGCCCATCGCCTGCGCGGCAAGCACAAGGCTGCCTACACGCCGCACGTGGACACCGGCGACTTCATCGTCGTCGTCAACGCAGAGAAGGTTCGCGTCAGCGGCAAGAAGGAGACGGACAAGACCTACTACCGCCACTCCGGCTATCCGGGCGGGATCAAGAGCACGACGGTGCGCAAGCTGCGCGAGGAGCATCCGGAACGCATCCTGGCGAACGCCGTCAAGGGCATGTTGCCGCGCAATCCCCTGGGACGCGCCATGTTCCGCAAGCTGAAGGTGTATGCCGGGCCGGAGCATCCGCACGCGGCGCAGCAACCGCAAGCGCTCGAACTCGCCTGAGGCTCACGCCGGCCAAGCGCTCCCGAAACCCACCCGCACCGCCGCAGGCGCGCAATCCAAGCGACCCTTTCGGCGGGCAACAAGCACGCAGGGCTCATCTTCACATGGCAGAAAGCAACACATTCGGCATCCCACGCCCCGGAAGGGGCACCACGCCGAGCAACTACGGCACGGGGCGGCGCAAGACGGCGGCTGCGCGGGTGTTCATTCGGCCGGGCAACGGCAGCATCCTCGTCAATCGCCGCCCGGTGGACGAATACTTCGGACGCGAGACGGCACGCATGATCGTCCGTCAGCCGCTCGACGTGACGCGCACCGGCGACCGCTTCAACATCGCCGTCACCGTGCGTGGCGGCGGCGGTTCGGGCCAGGCTGGCGCCATTCGCCACGGCATCGCCAGGGCCTTGGTGGACTACGACGAGTCCTACCGCAAGCCGCTTCGGGACGCCGGCTTCCTGACCCGCGATGCCCGCGAGGTGGAACGCAAGAAAGTGGGGTTGCGCAAGGCGCGCAAGCGTCCGCAATACTCGAAGCGCTGATCGCGCTGATCGCAAGGCGTTGAGCGAAGTTGCACTGCACGGGCGGGGCCGCAGGCCGTGATAGCATCCACGCCCGTTCCGTCAGGACGCTTGAAACCCGCGAGCAACGGGAGGTGCTTGCTTGGCTGCTGAAAATGTGCAGGCAGTGTCGGTTGGAGTGCCGGCTGGAGTGGAGGAGGGCGGCGATTCGTCGCCGGAAGTGAATGTCGGGCGCCGCTATCTGCTGATCGGAGCGACCGCCGCTCTCACCGGAGTGGGCGGTATGTTCGCGGCGGTGCCGTTCGTGAAATCGTGGGTGCCAAGCGCCAAGGCGCGCGCTGCTGGTGCGCCGATTCGGGTGGACATCTCGCGCTTGAAGCCCGGCGAAATCCTGGGGCCGATTCCGGCATGGCGAGGCCAGCCGGTGTTCATCGTCGCCCGCGATCAGGCGGCGGTGGAACGGCTCAAGGAAGACAATCCCGACCTTGCCGACCCAGCCTCGGAGAACCCCGAACGCCAGCCCGACTACGCCCGCAATCCGTGGCGCTCGCGGGAAGCGGAAGTGGGGGTCTATCTCGGCATCTGCACTCATCTTGGCTGCTCGCCGAAGTACCACGGCGAGGTGAAGCCGGAAGGATTCGACCCCGACTGGCAGGGCGGCTTCTTCTGTCCCTGCCACGGCTCGCGATTCGATCTGGCGGGCCGGGTAGTGAAGGGCGTGCCGGCACCGGACAACCTCGACGTGCCGCCCTATTCGTATGAATCCGACACCGTGATCGTCATCGGCATCGACGAGGAGAACGCCTGATGGCCGAGGGGAACGCGAGGCCCGCTGGGCGTCTTTCGCGCCTCATGGCGTGGCTCGACGAGCGCATGCCGCTCACCGAGACCATCGAGTATCACGCCACCAAGTACTACGCGCCGAAGAATTTCAACTTCTGGTACTACTTCGGCATCCTCGCCACGGTGGTGCTGGCGTTGCAGCTCGTCACCGGCATCTGGCTCACCATGTCGTATGTGCCGAGTGGCGATGGCGCCTTCGCCTCGGTGGAATACATCATGCGCGACGTCGAGTACGGCTGGCTGTTGCGCTACCTGCACTCCACCGGCGCCTCGGCCTTCTTCGTGGTGGTGTACCTGCACATGTTCCGGGCGCTGGCCTACGGCTCCTACCGCAAGCCGCGCGAGCTTCTGTGGCTGATCGGCATGGGCATCTATCTCGTGCTCATGGCGGAGGGCTTCTTCGGCTACCTGCTGCCTTGGGGCAACATGTCGTATTGGGGCGCGCAGGTGATCGTGTCGCTGTTCGGCGCCATCCCCATCGTCGGCCCCGATCTCATGGAGTGGGTACGCGGCGACTTCCTCATGTCGGAAATCACCCTCAACCGCTTCTTCGCCCTGCACGTGGTGGCGCTGCCGCTGGCGCTCGTGGCCTTGGTGTTCGTCCACATCGTGGCGCTGCATCACGTCGGCTCCAACAACCCGGATGGCATCGACATCAAGGCCAACAAGGATGCGAGCGGCAAGCCCCTCGACGGCATCCCGTTCCACCCCTACTACACGGTGCATGACTTTCGCGCCACGGTGGTGTTCCTGTTCCTGTTCTGCGCCGTGGTGTTCTTCGCCCCGGAAATGGCCGGCTACTTCATCGAGAAGCCGAATTTCGAGCAGGCGAACCCGCTCAAGACGCCGGAACTGATCGCCCCGGTGTGGTACTACACGCCGTTCTACTCGATGCTGCGGGCAGCCACCTTCCCGTTCCTTGGGTTGGCGGCGAAGTTCTGGGGCCTCGTGGTGATGGGCGCGGCGATCCTGCTGCCGGCGACGCTGCCCTGGCTTGATCGCAGCCCAGTGCGCTCGATGCGCTACAAGGGACTGGCGTCGAAGCTGATGCTGACGCTGTTCGTCATCAGCTTCTTCGTGCTCGGCTATCTCGGAACCATCCACCCGACGCCGGTGGCCACCGCCATCGCCCAAGTCTGCACGGTGATCTACTTTGCCTACTTCGTGCTGATGCCTTGGTACACCCGGGTGGAGAAGACCAAGACGCCGCCCGAGCGGGTAACGTGAGGTGCGGCGCGTGAGAGATCCGGCGATGCGCTTGGGGATGGCCGCCGGGCAGGCTCGGCGTCTGGGGGTGGCACTGCTGTTGGCGCTCTGGGGGCTGGCTGGCGGCGCCGCGGAGAGCAATTGGGTGATGGAGCCCATGCAGCCGAACCTCGAGGACATGCCGTCGCTGCAACGCGGCGCGGCGCTCTACGCCAACTATTGCCTCGGCTGCCACTCGCTGAAGTTCCAGCGCTATGAGCGAACGGCGGACGACCTTGAGATCCCGCATTCGGTGGCGCTGCAGAACCTCGTGTTCACGGGGCAGCAGATCGGCGGCCTGATGGTGAACTCGATGCCGGAGGAGAAGGCCAAGGGATGGTTCGGAACGCCGCCGCCGGATCTGACGATGGTGGCAAGGGTGCGCGGCCCAGAGTGGATATACAACCTGCTCACCACCTTCTACGTGGACGAGTCGCGCCCGTTCGGCGTCAACAACAAGGTGTTTCCGAACATCGGCATGCCGCATGTGCTGATGGGGCTGCAGGGGACCCCCAGCGAGAACTGCCGCGGCAACCGGCCTGTGGACGTGCTCGACGGCGAGGCGCTGCTGCTGGAGACGGAAGACGGCTACGAACCGATGCGGGAACCCAATTGCGATTTGCCACCGGTTGCGGACGGCTCAGGGGCGTATTCGCCGGAGGAGTACCGGCAGGCGGCCTACGACATCACCAATTTCCTCTACTACGTGGGCGAACCGACCAGGCTCGAGCGCGAACGGCTCGGCTATTGGGTGCTCGCCTTCCTCGCGGGTCTCTTCGTCGTCGCCTGGCTCTTGAACCGTGAGTACTGGAAGGATGTGCATTAGGGCCGTGGCCATGCGGGCCGGGGTGCGCGGGAGGCCGTGGCGATGGACCTGAACGTCCGGCGGGCCTCCATGACGCTCTACTCGTCGCCGCGCGACCATTACAGCCACCGCATTCGCATGGTGCTGGCGGAAAAGGGCGTGACGGTTGATGTGGTGGAGGTGGACCCTTCCCGCAAGCCCGAAGCCTTGGCGGAAGTGAACCCCTACAACACCGTTCCCACCTTGGTGGACCGCGATCTCGTGCTCTACGAGAGCAAGGTCATCATGGAGTATCTGGACGAACGCTTCCCGCATCCACCGCTGTTGCCGGTGTATCCGGTGGCGCGGGCGCGCAGCCGCCTGTTGATGCACCGCATCGACACCGACTGGGGCAAGGCGGTGGACTTGCTCATGATCGGCAAGGGCCGGGAGACGGTGCTCACGCGCACGAGGCAGGAGCTGCGCGAAGGGCTGGTGGCCATCGCCCCGGTGTTCGCCGACAAGCCGTTCTTCATGAACGACGAATTCACCTTGGTCGATTGTTGCGTGGCGCCGGTGCTGTGGCGCCTGAAGGCCATCGACATCAAGCTGCCGGAGCGGCAGGGGCGGCCGGTGAACCGCTACATGCAGAAGATGTTCAAGCGCCCGTCGTTCCTCGCCAGCCTCACCGAGCTGGAGCGGGAGATGCGCGAGTGACGCCTCCCCGTCCGTATCTCGTGCGGGCGCTGATCGACTGGATCGTGGACAACGATTGCACCCCCTTTGTCGCCATCGCCAGCGACATGGAAGGAGTGTCGGTGCCGCCGGAGGCCGCCAAGGACGGTCGCGTCGTCCTCAACCTCTCCGCATCTGCCACTCGAAACCTGCAAATCTCGAACGAGCTCCTCACCGTGGACTGCCGCTTCGGCGGCCAACCGTTCCACGTCAGTGCCCCCATGGGCGCAGTGGTGGCCGTGTTCGCCCGCGAAAACGGCGAAGGCATGGCCTTCGAAGCAGAAGCCGCCACAGGGACACCCGCACCACCAAAGCCGCCGGCGAAGGCGAAGAAGGGCCCAAACCTCACCCTCGTAAGGTGATGTCGCGTTGCCTGGTAGCAGGTGTTCCGCCACAGTTTCGCGTTAGCGAGGGGGCTTCTGGGGCGAGGGCATTGAAGCCCGCGCCGTGCGCCTCGTCGCCCAACTCGGCGGCCTTGTCCACCGTCCCGCGGCCCCCCCCCGCCAAGGTCCTGTGGCGCGGCGACGCCACCTTCGTCGGCATCTGCATCGGCCATCGACTCGCCCTTGAGCAGCAACAACCCCTGAAGTGACCGATCGAACAACGAAGGCCCGGAACCACCTATGGGGCATGGGTAGGGCTAGCTAGCGCCACAAGAACCGTTGCCATTCGGCAACGCTTCCTGCCCCAGCCCAGGCCGTCCTGTCACCCCGTCGGCATTCGGCCAGCTTGCGCTGTCCGAAGTCCGACAGGCTGCTAGGAGTCTGCGCCGTAGAAACTTTTCCGGGGACATGCACCCTAATACGGCGAGAAAAATCCATCTTCTGGGAGGTCCTGTCCCTCGTCAGGAACGTTTCGGGGCGAGCAATGGGGATCACACCACATTTTCGGCGCGAGATCGTCCTACGGCGCAGACTCCTAGCAGCCTGTCGGATTTGGCGATCCAGGTAAAATTGGGTTGTTGTTGATGGACGCCTGACCGATGTCCTCGAAGTTTCGCCCAGTGGATCGTGACACGCCCTGCCTTCTGCCGCCGTCGGTTCAGGACTGGTTGCCGGACGATCATCTGGCGCGGTTTGTGGTGGACGTTGTGGATCGGCTGGACCTGAGCGCGCTGGAGCGTCAATGCGGTGGCGGCGGGAAGGATCCGCATCATCCGGCGCTGTTGCTGGGTCTGCTGTTCCACGGCTGCGCGACGGGGGTCTTTTCGAGCCGCAGGCTGGAGCGGGCGACCTGCGATTCGGTGGCGTTTCGGCACATTGCGGCGAACTCGCATCCGGACCACGACACGACTGCGAGTTTCCGCAGGCGTTTTCTCGAGGACCTGCAGGGGCTGTTCGTTCGGATTCTGTTGATCGCGCAAGAGGCGGGCTTGCTGAAGCTGGGCAACGCGAGCCTGGACGGGACAAAGGTTCAGGCGAACGCGAGCCGGCACAGGGCGCTCGGCTGGGGGCATGCGAAGCGCCTCGAGGAGCAGTTGCGCGGCGAGGTGTCGGCGCTGCTGGAGCAGGCGGCGCAGGCAGAGGATTCGGAGCCTGAACTGGATGTTCCGGAGGAGTTGAAGCGCCGCGCGGAGCGGCTGGCGGTGATCGAGGCGGCGCAGGCGGAGATCGAACGGCGGGCGCAGGAACGCCACGCGGCGGAACAGGCGGACCACGAGGAGAGGCTCGAGGCACGGCGCGAGAAGGAGAAGGAGACGGGGCGCAAGCCCCGTGGTCGTCCACCCCAGGCGCCACAGGCGGGACCGAGGGATGCGGATCAGGTGAACCTGACGGACCCGGAGTCGCGCATCATGCCGACTTCGAACGGTTTCGAGCAGGCCTGCAACGCGCAGTCGGGCGTGGACATCGAAAGCCACCTGGCGGTGACGGCCGATGTGGTCGATCGCTGCAACGACAGGCGCGAGGTGTCGCCGACGCTCGAGGCGCTGGATGCGTTGCCGGCGGCGCTGGGGCAGCCGGTGGGGCTGCTGGCCGACGCGGGGCACTTCAGCCGGGCCAACGTGGCGCATTGCGAGGCGGCGGGCCTCACACCGCACATCGCCACGGGGCGCAAGGCGCACAACGTGCCGCTGGCGGAGCGGCGCGCATCGCCGCCGCCCTGTCCGGAGGACGCGGATCCGGCAACGCGCATGGCACATCGGCTGCAGACCCCGGAGGGCCGGGCGTTGCATGCGCGGCGCAAGTCGACGGTGGAGACCGTCTTCGGGATCGTCAAGGAGGCGATGGGCTTCCGGCGCTTCCATCTGCGCGGACTGGAGGCGGTTCGCGGCGAATGGACGCTGACCTGCCTGGCCTGGAACCTGAAGCGAATGCACGCCCTTGAGCTGAGCGGCCGCAACCCTCGCCTTTGCGTCAGAATCGGACTGTGGCGGCGCTTCCACTCCGATCTGGCGTGCATGGGCGGCGCAAGACCGGTCAGGTGGCCGACATCGAAACACGCCGACCCGGTCCATTGGCATGATATCCAGTTCACGGTCGCCCTTTCGGCAACCTCAAAATCTCAAAACCGACAAACTCCTAGCCCGGATTATTCATGAATGCGCGTAGCGAGGGCGACGAGGCACCGCTGTGGGTGGGCGCACGGAGTGGAGGAACCCGAAGGCATAAGCTGCGCACTATGTCGAGGGGGCCGGAGCGAGTACGCACAGCCACAGCGAGCGGATCGTCGGCCGCAGTAGGGCATTCATGAATAATCCGGGCTAGGTGTTGGGCGTGTTGGGCGCGGCCCCTTGCAGAGCGCCAACCGCGCCGCCAAACTACCCGCCCTTCGCACCCGCTCCTAAGTCGCAATGGCCCATCCGCTGGAAGGAATCCGCGTTCTTGACTTGTCTCGTGTGTTGGCGGGGCCCTTTGCCGGCCGGATGTTGTGTGATCTTGGAGCGGATGTGGTCAAGGTGGAGCCGCCGGACGGCGACATGACGCGGCTTTGGGGGGCGGTGATCGGCGGGGTTCCCGGCTACTTCCATCAGCAGAACGCCGGCAAGCGCGGTATGTGCATCGATCTTGGTCGGCCTGAGGGAGTCGCAATCGCGCGCGACCTGGCGCAGGTGGCGGATGTGGTGATCGAGAACTTCCGTCCCGGTGTGCTGGCGCGGCTTGGGCTCGGCTACGAGACACTGAAGGGACTCAGGGAAGACATCATCCTGCTCTCCATCTCCGGCTTTGGGCAGGACGGCCCGGAGGCGGGTCGGGCGGCGTATGCGGCTGCGATCCATGCGGAGACGGGCCTCGTGCATCGACAGGGGCGGGATGGTCGGGAAGCGACGGACATCAAGATGTCGGTGGCGGACACCAACGCATCCCTGCACGGCTTGGTGGCGGTGCTGTCGGCGCTCATCATGCGCGGGCGCACGGGGCTCGGCCAGCACATCGACATCGCCATGGTGGACGCCATGCTGGCCACGGACGATCAACTTCAGTATTACCTTGAAGACTCCCACGAGACGGGGCCAGCGGTGTCGGACATCTGGCGCACGGGCGTCGGTTCGGTGCTGACTGCGGGCGACTTCCGACACATCTGGCGGCAACTGAACCAGCGCATGGGTGTGGCCGATCCCGCCCCTGCGGGTGCTGCTTTGGCGGACAAGATTCGACTGCGGCGGCAGGCGGCGACGGAGTTCTTTGCCTCCCTCGCCAGCATGGAGGACGTTCACGACGCGATGCGTCGCATGAATCTCGCATGGGGACTGGTGCGCGATGCCAAGGACGTGCGCGAGTCGCCCACAGTGCGCCACCGCGGCGCCATCGTCGATGCCGACGATCGTGCCGGAGGCAAGCGCCCTCTCACCCAGTCTCCGTATCGCTTCTCCGCCGCCGAGTCCGGCGTGCATGGCGTCGCGCCCCATCGCGGCGAGCACAACGCCGACGTGTTGCGGAACTGGCTCGGGTTGGACGATGCGGCATTGGCGCGGGCGCAGCAGAGTGGCGCCTTGATCTCCGGGGTTCCCGAGCCCTAGCCGAAGGCGCGAGCGAATGCGAGCCCGAAGGCCAAGCAGTTCGCGAAGCGAACTGCCGACGCGCCCGCAAGGGCGCGCTAGCCCCCGGATTGGTCATGAATGCCCTACTGCGGACGACGATACGCTCGCTGTGGCTGGGCAATTACTCGCGCGTCCTGCGGACGCGTTCGCTTCCGGCCCCCTCGACATAGTGTGCAGTCATGCCTGCGCGCCCTTCCGGCGCGTCCTCCATTCCGTGCCTCCTGGCACGCGGGCGGGTCCAGCCACAGCGGCGTCTCGTCGCCCCCGCTACGCGCATTCATGACCAATCCGGGCTAGGGCGGAGCTGTACGGCATGGCAATCCGAGATGGCGATTCCCGGTGCATCGGCGTCGGCATCGACTTCGGCACCACAAATTCGGTGGCCGCCACCTTTGATGGCGAGCGTGTTCGGCTTGCCAGCCTCGAAGCGCGCCCGCGCCCGGAGCCGATCATGCCGTCGGCCACCTACATCGACCGCGACCTCCATACCCGCACCGGACGCCAGGCCATCGACCGCTACATCGCCGACAACACCGGACGCAAGGTGGAACTGACCGCCGAGGTGATCGGCAAGGCGACGCTCGCTGTCGGCTACGGCGGTGAGGAATCCCGGAATCCGGGTGCGACGCTGACACAGAACGTGTACGGCGATGCGACCACCGACGCGGGGCTCGAGGGTCGCCTGTTCCGGGGCGTGAAGCGGCTGCTCGGACGCAAGGATGTGCGTCGCCTCGTGGTCTTCGATCACCCGTTCAGCCCCGTGGCGCTTGTGACGCCGATCCTGCTGCACATTCGCAAGACCCTGGCGGATGAAGGGGCGCCCAGCGTCGGCGGCAAGGTGGCGGCGGCGACCGTCGGCCACCCGGTCAACTTCGAGGGACGTGATCGCTTCCGCAACCAGCTGGGCTTGGCCCGGCTCGGCGAGGCATATCGCTATGCGGGTGTCGCCAAGGCGCATTTCTGCCCGGAGCCTATCGGCGCCGCGGTTAGCTACCTCCATCTGCATCCGGGCGCATCCGGCGAGCGACTGCTCACCGTGGACTTCGGCGGCGGCACACTCGACTTCTGTGTGCTGCAGAGGCGAGCGGAGCATCGCTTCGACGTGATCGCGATGCACGGCGTCGGCCTGGGTGGCGACCACATCGACCAGTGTCTGTTTCGGGAACTGCTTTTCCCCCTGCTCGGCAAGGGCGAACGCTGGCGCCGGCGCGGCCAGGCCGGGGAGATTGACACGCTGTTCCCGTTCGACGGCTATGAGGAGCTGCTGGTGAACTGGCCGGTGACCTACCTGTTGAACCAGAACCGCTACACCACCGCGGTGCAGAACTGCATCGAGCAGGGCGGCCCCGCTCGGTTGAAGTTCCGCCGCCTGCGCGAGTTGATCCAGCAGAACTATGGCTATGTCGTCTTCCAGGCCATCAAGGACTTCAAGGCGGAGCTTTCGAGCAAAGACGAGGCGGTGCTCGACATCGGCGAGATCGACGTGGAGGTGCGGCTCTCCCGGCGCGAGTTCGAATGCCTGATCGCCGATCTCCTGACGCGAGTGGAGGAGGCCGTGGACGAGACCCTGCGGCAGGCGGCGCTGCCGTTCGACGCCATCGACATCGTCCTTCGCACCGGCGGCTCGTCGCTCATCCCCGCGGTGCATCGCATTCTGGACGAGCGCTTTCCCGGCCGGGTGGTAAACCACGATCCGTTCACCAGCGTCGCGGCGGGGCTGGCGGTGGCAGACTTCCACGGGATGCAGGACGGAGACCGGGCATGAAGACGACCGAGGGTTTCGAGGCGCTGGTCAATCGGTTCACGGCGGCGGTGGAGGCGGGGGACGGGTCTGCTCTGGCGAGCCTCTTTACCGAAGACGGCGTGTACGAAGACGGCTTCTATGGCGCATCGACCGGCAGGACACAGATAAAGGCCATGCTGGAGACGAAGTTCTGGGGCCATGCCGAAGGCTTCCGCTGGCGCATGTTGGAGCCGGTCTGCGACGGTCGCCACGGCTATGCCCGCTATGTCTTCAGCTATCGCTCCAAGCTGGCCGGCGCCGTGGGCGAGACGGTGGTGTTCGAGGGCATGAGCCAGTTCACGCTGGAAGGCGACTTGACCCGTCGCTATCGCGAGGTATTCGAAACCGGCATCGCGATGGCGCAACTCCGGTTCTCGGCCGAACGGATCGCAAAGAGCCTGGAACGGCGCGCTTCTGCATTGCGCGAGGGGGAGAAGGTCTGAAGAGGAAGGGATTGGGTTCCGCCCCATCCCCACGAGAAGCCGAGGGGCGCTGATCGGGTTCATCGGCACGGCGAGCGGTGCCCACCGTGATGGTTCCGTCGGAAGGTTCAGTGGTGCGCCCTCCGGAGAGTCGAAGAAGGCGCCAGAACTCCTCGGAGGGGCAGGGGGATGCGACAACCCCCTTCAAGCGTCACTCAGGCACCGGCCGGTAGTCGGCGTCAATGGCCGCGAAGAACGTCTGCACCATGCGATAGGTCATGCCCCAGACGAAGTGGCCGCCGGCGAGGCGGAAGCCGTTGAAGCCCATTGCACCGGTGGACACCGGGCGACGTTCAATGTCGTGGTTTTCGCCGCGATGCATGGGTGCGAGGCGGGTCCACACGGCCTCCTCCACTTCGTGGTTGAGCGAGAACGATGGATCGCCTTCGATTGCGAACACGAACGGCGCCACCACCATGTCGCGTCGCACCGCCTGGGGTCGCTGCGGGGTGAGTTCCCCCAGCAGCGGGGCGTTGCTGATGTCGAGGCCAATCTCCTCGTGGGTCTCACGCACCGCAGCGGCACAGAGGTCGGCGTCGGAAGGCTCCAAGTGTCCGCCCGGGAAGGCCATGTGGCCCGACCACGGATCGCCGGCACGCTTGGCGCGCTGAATGAACAGCACTTCCGCATCCGCGTGGCCGTCCAACGGTTCTCGCAACACCACCGCGACCGCCGCTTGGCGCGTGTGTTCGGTGGTGGTGAAGGGGGCGGGGCAGGTTTCGTTGAGGCGGCGACGGATCGAGACCAGATCAAGCATTCGCGCATGATAACTTGCGCTTTTGCGGAGCGGATGGATCGCCTCACTGGCCCGGATTGTTCATGAATGTCCTACTGCGGACGCGTGCGCTTCCGGCCCCTCGACATAGTGTGCAGCCATGCCTGCGCGCCCTTCGGGAGCGTTGCGTCCTCCACTCCACGCGTGCGCGTCCAGCCACAGCGGCGTCTCGTCGCCCTCGCTACGCGCATTCATGAACAATCCGGGCCAGGAGGCAAGCGCCGTAGAAAACTGTCGAGTTGGAGAACGGTCGCGTGCTTCCCTTCGCAGTTTTCGCGCCAGCGAAACTGCCTTAAGCGCCGCGAGGCGGCGCTAGCGCGCCCTGACGGGCGCGTCGGCAGTTCGCTTCGCGAACTCCTGGCCTTCGGGCTCGCATTCGCTCGCGCCTCCTAGCAGCCTGTCGGACTTCGAACGGCGCAAGCTGGCCGAATGCCGACAGGGTGGCAGGACGGCTTGGGCTGGGGCAGGAAGCGTTGCCGAAAGGCAACGGTTCTTGTGGCGCTAGGTCGGGCAACGCCTCGAGCCATCACAGAGACGGGACGGAAGACAATTGAGCCTCGAATCTACTGCCAACAAATGCTTCGTCTGCGGGCCGGGCAATCCCATTGGCCTCAATGTGCGGTTTCGCCTCGATGGCGATGTGTGCCGCGCCGAGTTCACCCCGGGTGGTGAGCATGTCGGCTACGACGGCGTCATTCACGGCGGCATCCTCTTCAGCCTGCTCGACGACGTGATGGCGAACTGGGTCTTCCTGCGTGGCGAGCGCTGCTACACGGCACGGGCGGACGTGCGCTACCGCCAGCCTCTCCAGGCTGGCACGCCGGTGCGGCTCGAAGGCCGGCAAGCGTCTCGACGTGGTCGTCTTGCCATGCTGTCCGGCAAGGTCATCCGCCAGGATGACGACTCGGTGGTGGCAGAGGCCTCGGGGCGCTTCATGGTGGATGAGGGGTGATCGTTCGAGGGAGGGGGCTGGTGGTTGCGGCCTGGAAACGCCCGCCGCAACCGGGGCAGCAGTCGCTTCAACCGGTTGTTGGGAACGCCGTTCTCGCAGAGCCAAGGGCCAAGGAGCTGCCTTCCCTCCAAGGCTTTACCCCGTGTTGCGCAGGCCGCTGGCGATGCCGGCCATTGTCACGTTGAGGGCCTGGCGCACCGCTTCCGCGTCGTTGCCGGCGCGGCGGCGGGCCATCAGCTCTGCCTGCAGCAGGTGCAGTGGGTCGAGATAGGTGTTGCGCACGGTGATGGAGTCGCGCATGGCGCGGTCGCCTGCGAGCAGGGTGCCGCTGCCGTCTAGTTCCGGCAGGGTCTGGCGCAGCGACTCGAGCCGGGCGATGAGGCGTTCGGTCATGCGTTGCTGCGCCGCATTGGCGAGGCGTCGAGCGTAGTAGCGCGCCAGAGTCGCGTCCGCCTTGGCGAGCACCATCGACAGCATGTCGAACTGCATGGCGAAGAACGGCCACGTGCGCAGTGCCTCGTGCGCGGACGGATTGGCGCGCAGCCACTGCACCGCCTCGTCGGCGCCGAGCCACGGCGGCAGCATCAGGCGAATCTGGGTCCACGCAAACACCCACGGGATCGCCCGCAGGCGGTCGAGGTCGTCAGCCTGGGCCGGCGCGCCCCCTTCGGCGCGGCGGGCTGGACGGCTGCCGAGCGAAAGGTCGGCGAGTTCCCCTTCGGGCGTGATGGCATGGAAGAGTTCGACGAACTCGGCATTCCGCACCGTGCTGCGATAGGAAGCGAGGCAAGCTTCGGCGAGTTCCGTCATGGCGGCGCGTTGCTCGGCGCGAGGTGCCGGTGGCGGTGCGACGGTGGCACGCAACGTTGCTTGCAGGTAAATCGACAGCGTGGCGCGGGCGATGTGTGGCGCACCGAGCTTGAAGCGGATCATCTCGCCCTGTTCGGTCACCCGCAGCGATCCGGCCATGGAACCCGGCGGCTGCGACGCGATGGCCTGTCCGGCGGGGCCGCCACCACGACCAATTGCCCCGCCCCTGCCGTGGAACAGGGTCAGCCGCACGCCGTGTCGGGCCGCCACTTCGGCAATGGCCTCCTGGGCTCGGTACTGCGCCCACGCGGCGGCGAGCTGCCCGGCGTCCTTGGCGGAGTCGGAGTAGCCGATCATCACCTGCACCGAGTCGCCCACATAGTCCCGATACCAAGGCATCGACAACAGGGCATCGAGCGTCGTAGCGGCGCGGTTGAGATCGTCCAAGGTCTCGAACAGCGGTGCAATGGGGAGGTTGCGGCCGAGCCCCGACCCCCGCAGCAGCAGCGCAACCGCCAGCACGTCGCTCGGCGCGGCGGCCATCGAGACGACATATGTCGCAATGCCGGCGGCATCGTTCTCCGCCACCGCGGCGCAGGTGTCGAGCACCTCGCGGGATTCGTCGCTGATGGGCCAGTTGCGCGGGAACAGGGGCCGGAGGCTCTGCAATTCCTCGAGCAGCCAGGCGATGCGGCGCGATTCGTCCCAATCCGCATACCCGTGCGTGCCATCGCTGCCGTCTGTCACGCCGAGATAGCGCGTCACCTCGTCGAGCACCGTCTCGTGGCGCTCGGCGTGCTGGCGGATGTCGAGTCGGGCCAGGCAGACACCGAAGCAGTGCATCCGGCGCAGGGTGTCGAGCAGTGGTCCGGCGGCGATGCGCTCCATGCCGCAAGCCACCAGCGAACGGTGGCACAGGAGCAGGGGCTGCAATGCGTCGCGGTCGTGCAGGATGGCGTCCGCTGGCGGCGGCTCGTCCGTCTCCGCCCAGGCGCGGGTGGCGAGGAGGCGGTCGCGCAGGCGATGCAGGATGGCGCGATAGGGCTCGAATTCGCCGCCGGCAGCCGCGCGCACTTCCTCGGTGCAGGCGGTCATGGACAGCGATGCGCTCAATGCGTTGACGTCGCGCAGCAGCAGGTCTGTCGCGGTCCAGCGCGCCCGTCGCAGCACGCGCCGGGTGACGGCGGCGGTGACACCGGGATTGCCGTCGCGGTCGCCACCCATCCACGACGCGAAGGAGAACGGCATGGCGTCCACGGGCGGTGGTTCGGACAGGGCTGCGTCGAGGTCGCGCATAGCTTTCGGAACCGCGTCCCAGAGCGAGTTTTCGATCACGGCGAAGCCCCAGCGCGCCTCCTCCTCGGGCGAAGGGCGTTCGCGACGAATTTCGTCGGTGTGCCACGCCTCGCTGATGAGTCGCTCCAGGCGTTCGTCGGACTCCCGACGCTCCATGTCGCCGAGATGCGCGGGCGAGGCCAGTTCGGCACCGATCGCGTCGTATTTCTGGATGAGCGTGCGGCGCAGAACTTCCGTCGGGTGCGCCGTCAGCACGAGCTCGACGCGCACGTCAGCCAATTCCTCGGGCGAGACTGCCGGCCAAGGCGGAGGGGGGGCGGCATGGCATTGCTCGGCGATGTTGGCGAGATTGAGGAACTGATTGAAGGCGCGGGCGATGTCGGTGAGGAGGTGCTCGGGAATGTCCGCCAAGCGACGGCTGAGGCGCTCCCAGTCCGCATCGGAGCCGCGCCTTGCCGCCTTGGCCAAGGCGCGGATGTCCTCGATCAGATCGACGAACCCAGCACCCCGATGGCGACCGATGACGCGACCGAGAATGTCGCCCAAGAGACGGACATCGTCACGCAACTTGCGTGGAATCCCGGCAAGGGCATCGTCCTTCGCTGACATGGCATGACTATACGCCGGCCGAGGCGGGGCCCTTCTTGCATCTTCGCCGCCGGGCAGGCACCTCTACTCGACCGAGCAAGGCCGCGCACCGAGCCCACGTCCAAAATACAATGCCCGCATGGACTTTCGTCGAAGTGCGTCGCCGGCGACGGGGACACTCCCCGCACTTTCTCTTGCATCAGCCGCTGCAGAAGACGCCCCCATGGTTCGCGCACGCCGGCTGCTGCGCGACGTCTATGGCTATTCGGACTTCCGGTCCGGCCAGGAGGCCGTCGTCCAGACCGCCTTCGAGGGGCGGGATGCGCTCGTGCTCATGCCCACCGGCGGCGGCAAGTCGCTCTGCTACCAGTTGCCGGCAATGGCGACGAAAGGTGTCGGCATCGTCGTCTCGCCGCTCATCGCGCTGATGCAGGATCAGGTGTCGGCGCTGCGCCAGCTTGGCGCGAAGGCGGCGTTCCTCAACTCCACCCTCGATCACTGGGAGCGTCAGGACATTCACGCAGCGCTGAGCCGAGGCGAGTTGGACCTCATCTATCTCGCCCCGGAACGGCTGCTGCAGGCGGAAACGCTGGAGTTCCTGCGCACGGTCAAGGTCGCCCTCATCGCCATCGACGAGGCCCACTGCGTGTCGCAGTGGGGGCACGACTTTCGCCAGGACTACCTGGGCCTCAACGTTCTGGCCGAGGCGTTCCCCGGCATCCCGCGCATGGCCCTCACAGCCACCGCAGACGAGCGCACCCGGGCAGAGATCGTCGCTCGGCTGGCGCTCAAGCAACCCGCCTCGTTCATCCACGGTTTCGACCGCCCCAACATCCGCTACTCCGTGCAGGCGAAGGCCCGCGCCCGGGAGCAGCTTGCGGCATTTCTCGACCAACATCGCGGCGAAGCCGGCATTGTCTATTGCCTCTCCCGGCGCAAGGTGGAGGCCACCGCCGCGGCACTGTGCGAAGCGGGCCACGATGCCCTGCCCTATCACGCCGGTCTGCCGAACCACGTCCGCGCCGCCAACCAGGCGCGCTTCCTGCGCGACGACGGCGTGGTGGTGGTCGCCACCATCGCCTTCGGCATGGGCATCGACAAGCCGGATGTGCGTTTCGTCGCCCATATCGACCTGCCCAAGAGCATCGAGGCGTACTACCAGGAAACCGGCCGTGCCGGCCGCGATGTCGCGCCTGCCGAGGCATGGATGATCTACGGCCTTCAGGACGTGGTGCGGCTGCGCCAGATGCTGGACGAATCCGAAGCCGGTGAGGGTCAGAAGCGCATCGAACGCGCCAAGCTCGACAAGCTCCTGGCTTGGTGCGAGGTGACCACCTGCCGCCGAGCCGCGCTGCTGGCGCACTTCGGCGAGGACTATCCCGAACCGTGCGGCAACTGCGACATCTGCCAGAGCCCGCCGCGCACCTGGGATGGGACGGTGGCGGCGCAGAAGCTGCTCTCATGCGTGGTGCGAACCGGCCAGCGCTTCGGTGCCGGGCATGTGATCGACGTGCTGCGGGGCAAGGAAACCGCAAAGATCGAACAACATCGCCACGCGGCGCTCTCCACCTACGGCATCGGCAAGGACCTAACCGATGGCCAATGGCGCTCGGTGCTGCGCCAGCTTCTGGTGCAGGGATATGTTCGCTCCGATGCCCACCGCTACGGCGCACTGGTGCTCGAATCCGCCGCCCGACCGCTGCTGCGCGGCGAGGTGACCCTGGAACTGCGGGAGGAGACTCGCGCGGCGAAGCCAGGACGTGCCGCGAAGTCGCGTCCCGCAGGCGCCGAGGTCACCCCTGCCGACGAGCCGCTGTGGCAAGCCATGCGCGCGCTCCGCAAGCAACTGGCGGACGAAGCCGGGGTGCCTCCCTACGTCGTCTTCCACGACGCAACCCTCAAGGCCCTCCTCCAAGCGAAGCCCACAACGCACACGGAAATGCTCGCGCTACACGGGATAGGCAGGGCCAAGCTCGAACGCTACGGCGATGCGTTCCTCACATTGCTTGCTGATGCGTAGGTGCCGGCAGACAGCTCCACCGTTGCCAACGAAGCCGGCGCAAGGCCGCTGCGCTCGAAGTCGGGGTCGCGCCGCTCAAGGCAGTGGCGCACCCCGGTGCGGCTCGAGTTCCGCCTCTTGCAGCAGCTTCCAGACCGAGCTTCGGCTGATGCGCGCAAGACGCGGATGACCGGCCGCTTCGGCGGCGCCCTGCAGGCACTTGGTCAAGGCCGACAACGTCCACTGTTCGGCCGCGAACCCCAGTGCCTTCGGCGTCTGACAGGCCACGCCGATCGCCCACGCCTTGGCGTCGGGCAGGATCTCGGGAGCGCGCGGTCGACGGCGGCGATCCTTCAGCCCCGCGCATGCACCCGCCGCCAGCGCCTTGTCGATGCACTTGTAGATCGTCGGCCGCGACACCCCGACCTCGCGTTGGATCTGTGCGATCGACATCCCGCCCGCGTACTTCAGCAGCACCTTGGCGCGGGTCGCCTCGCGCACCGGCGCAGTCGCCGAACGGCTCAGCTTGCCGAGGTGCCCCTCGTCCTCTTCCGAGAGCGCCAGCGGCGCCCGTTTCGTTTGCCTGCCCACACGCCGACTCCCGCCAATGCATCGGGCCGGCATCATGAACTGGCATCGCTGGAATGTAAACCAATTGAGAAAAACGGACTGCCAGGAGCCTGTCGGACTTCGGACGGCGCAAGCTGGCCGAATGCCGACAGGGTGACAGGACGGCTTGGGCTGGGGCGAGAAGCGTTGCCGAAAGGCAACGCTTCTTGTGGCGCTAGCCGAAGGCGCGAGCGAATGCGAGCCCGAAGGCCAAGCAGTTCGCGAAGCGAACTGCCGACGCGCCCGCAAGGGCGCGCTAGGAGGCTGCGCCGTAGGAACTGGCCTGGCGGCCGTGCAGAAGAAGTCGGCGCAGGACAACTTCACGGATCCGGAGAGCCGAATCATGAAGACCTCGCAGGAGGGCTGCCGGCAGTGCTTCAACGCGCAGGTGGCGGTGGAGGGGGGAAACCAGCTGGTGGTGGCTGCGGACGTGACGCCGAGCGCCAGCGACCAGGGGCATCTGGTGAAGCTGCTGGACGAGGTGAAGGAGAGCCAGGGGGTGCAGCCGGAGCGGGTTCTGGCGGACACGGGGCACTGCAACGAGTCGGACCTGGCGGAGCTGGAGGCACGCGGCGTGGAGGGTCACGTTGCGCTGGGACGGACGGATCGGAAGTCGGTCGCGGAAAGCCCGGAGACGTGTCCGGCGAAGGTGCGGATGGCGGCGCGGATGGCGACGGAGGCGAGCCGGAAGGCGTACGCGAGGCGCAAGTGGCTGTCGGAGGCGCCGAACGGCTGGATCAAGGAGGCAATGGGCTTCCGCCGCTTCAGCGTGCGCGGGCTCGGGAAGGTGCGTGGGGAGTGGGACCTGGTCTGCCTGGCGCTCAGCGTCAGGCGGCTTCTGGGGCTTCAGGCAGCCTGATGGAGGCATGGGAGCCGCCAGCGCCGTCCCGGCCGCCCCTCGAACCGTCCCCGGAGACGTGAACGGGCCTTCGCCCGGGCCCGCCCAGAGCGTTGCCAGCGCCGAACCCTTCCGAACCAGCGGAAACCGCCAAGGTTGCGTCGCCGCCAACTTCCTACGGCGCAGACTCCTAGCTTGCGTCGAGGCGTTCCTTCACCACTCGGCGCAGCAGCTTGCCGGTTTCGTTGTAGGGGAGTTCCTGCCAGAACTCGATGCGTTCGGGCACCCGTGACGAGCGCAGGTGCTGCCTGACCCAGTCCCGAAGCTCCGTCTCGGTCGTGGTGGCCTTCAGCACTACCGCGCCGACCACCGCCTCGCCCCATTCGACGCTGGGCACGCCCACGACGGCGGCATCTTCCACCGCGCCGTGTTCGAGCAGCACATCCTCGATTTCGCCCGGCGACATGTTTTCGCCGCCGCGCACGATCACGTCGTCGGCGCGGCCTTCGAGGAAGAGATAGCCCTCCTCGTCGAGATAGCCGGCATCGCGGGTGGGGAACCAGCCATCGGCGCCCACCGTGCTGCCGCGGCCTTCGTATTCGCCCGACACCTGATCGCCACATACGTAGATCTCGCCCCGCTGGCCCGTCGGCAACGCCCGGCCTTCGTCGTCGCGAACCTCGATCTCGATGCCCGGCAGCGGCACCCCGGCCGATTGCAGGCGGCGTCGCACGGCTTCGTCCTGGCTGCCGGCTGCGGCGCGATGCTCGTCCGGCCCCAGCACCGTAATGGTGGAGCTGGTCTCGGTGAGACCATAGGCGTTTGTGAAGTCGGTGTCGGGGAACAGCTTCATCGCCCGTTCGATCACCGCCAGCGGCATCTTGCCGCCGCCGTAGGAGAGCGACTGAAGATGGGGCATGTGGGCGCTCTCCTGCCCTTCGAGGGCATGGACGATGCGGGCGAGCATGGTCGGCACCACAAATGCGGTGGTGATCTTCTCCGTCCTCGCGATCTCGATCCACGCCTCCGGGCTGAAGTTCGCGAGCTGCACCACCCGGCGCCCGGAATAAACCGAACTCAGCACCGCACCGATGCCGGCAACGTGGTACGGCGGCACGCAAACAAGCGCCGCGTCTTCCTCGTCGGCGGCGCCGAACTCCACGGAGTTGAAGATGTAGGAAACGAGGTGCTTGTGCCGCAGCACGGCGGCCTTGGGGGCGCCGGTGGTGCCGCTGGTGAAGAGGAGAACGCCGACGGAGTCAGGATCCATCGAGCGGTAGTCTTCCCCGCCCTCACCCCCGCCCCCTCGCGCCATGGCAAGGAAGTCGCCTCGGCTGGTGGGCGCAACGCCTTTCCGCTCGCCGAAGGCAGTCATGCGGGCGATGTCGGTGACGAGATACGCCGGCGTGATTCGCTCGAGCAAGGCATCGATCTCGGCTTCGGTGAGGCGGTAGTTGAGCGGCACGTACGGCACGTCGGCCCAACCCGCGGCAAAGAGGCCCACTGGAATGGCGAGATTCGACACGTCGAGCATGGCCAGGCGCTGTGCGCCGGAATCATGCACCGCCTGCGCCGCGGTGCGGGCGGCAGCGAGCAGTTCGGCATAGGTGATGGACGAATCCGCCACGGGATCGACGAACGCGACCCGATCGCCGAAGTCGTCAGCCGCCATCTCCAGAAGCATGGTGGTATTCACGTCGCTTGGGCCCTCCCCTGGCGCGAGCGAACGGCGCCGGGAGGCCCGGCGGCCCGGCCTAGTCGGTCTTGGGCAGCTTCTTGGCGTCCTTGACGGTCAGTGCATCGCCACCCGCCGCCAGCGAGCCTTCGCCGGCCTTGACGCAGAGCACTTCCAGGCTTCCATCGGCGTTCACGTAACGCTTGCCGATGGCGGTTCCCTCGGCATGCGCCGGATCCACGGCGCCGCCATTGCTCGTGCCGTCGCCCATGGGGCTGCCGCCGCAGGTGATTTCCACGTCGCCATCCGGCGCCGCTATGACCATGATCTCGGTGGAACAGACAGCGCTCTTGAGACGCTTGCCCGCAGACAAGGTTGTCATCGCCCCCCTCCCGGTGGCCTTGCAGTTTGACGAAAGGGCGCGGATTGTAACCAATCCGCCACAGATGGGGCGGGTTCGTGGGCGTCGATTGCCGGCGATGGCGGAGCGGCCCACCCCCTCCGAAAGGGCTGGCGCCACAAGAACCGTTGCCTTTCGGCAACGCTTCCTGCCCCAGCCCAGGCCGTCCTGTCACCCTGTCGGCATTCGGCCAGCTTGCGCCGTCCGAAGTCCGACAGGCTGCTAGAGCGTTTCGACCCGCCAAGGGGAGTGATATGCATCGCCAACTCCACATCACCGCCCTTCGCTGCCGGCTACGCGCCATGTCCAACCAGGCGCCAGCTTCTTCGGAAGGGGTGGGTGCGCCCATGCAGTCCGATCAATGCAACCCCGATGCCGCCAAGTCAGCAGCCGGGCTTGGCACGCAGTTGCGAAGGGTCTGGCAGCGGCACCGACACCACATTGCCGCAGCCATGGTCCGCGAGCAGGCCCGTTTCGTACTCGATGGTGGCGTTGCCGGGAGCCGCGAGCGCGGGTTCCATGTCGATGTGGGAAGCGAACGCATCCCATACGCGCAAGGCGCCGGCAGAGCCGGTGAGATTGTGGCTCCCGCCGTCGTCGCGCCCTACCCAGACGACGCTCAGGTGCCTCGCCCCATAGGCCGCGAACCAACTGTCGCGGTAGTCGTTGGAGGTGCCGGTCTTGCCGGCAACGCCGCGGTCCGCGTGCGGCGAGCGCTTGCCGGTGCCGTGGGTCATGGCCACTTGCAGGGCGCGGGTGAGGGTGGCCGTGTGTTCGAGTTCCACCGCGCTCTCCACGCGGATGGGGTAGCGCGAGAGCGGCTCGCCATGTGCATCCACTACCGCCACGACGGTCTTCGCCGGGGTGGTGAAACCGCCGCTTGCGAACACCGCGTACATCTCCGAGAGCTGCATCGGCGAAAGCTGCACCGCACCGAGCAGCAGCGATGGGAACGCCTGCGCCGTGTCCCCGCCCAGCGCCTCCAGCCGCGCGGCAACCTGCTCGACGCCGAGGCTCATGCCGAGCCGCACCGTCGGCACGTTCAGCGAATCCGCCAGCGAGCGCACCAGCGGCACGGGGCCGCGAAACTGCCGGTCGAAGTTGCGCGGCGACCAATTCCCATAGCCCGGCACGTCCAGCGTCACCGGGCGATCCTCGATGAGCGAGGCAAGGTCGTACAGCCCCGATTCGAGCGCCACCAGATACACCAAGGGCTTGATGGCCGACCCCACCTGCCGGCGGGCGCTCACCGCACGGTTCATGCCATGGCGCCCGGCCACGCGGCCGGCGACGATGGCCTGAATGTCGCCGGTCTGGCTGCCGCGCACCACCATGCCGGCCTCGAGCGTGCCCTCATCCATGCCCCGATCGCGTTCGATCTGCGCCAGCGTTTCCGTGACGGCGGCTTGGGCGGCATCCTGCAGCCGGGGCTGAAGGGTCGTGAAGATGGCGAGCCCCTCGCCCCCAAGCGTGTCGGCGTCGTAGTCGTCGGCGAGCTCCTGGCGAACCATGCGCAGGAATGCCGGGTAGTAGCGGCCGGCGCGGCGGGTGCTGGCGAGGCCAAGTTCCTGCTTGAGCGCCGCCCGATGCTCGCGTTCGCCGATGAGGCCGAAGTCGCGCATGGTGCCCAGGATGCGGTCGCGCCGGTTCTTGGCACGGTCGGGGTGGCGGAAGGGATCGTAGTAGGAGGGCCCGCGAATCACCGCCACCAGCAGCGCAATCTCGTCCGCGCCAAGTTCGGCGATGGGCTTGTTGAAGTAGAACTGGCTGCCGAGACCAAAGCCATGCACCGCCCGCGCCCCGTCCTGTCCCAGGTGGATTTCGTTGACGTAGGCGTTCATCAGGTCTGCCTTGGTGAAGCGCGCCTCCAGCAACACCGCGAAGGCCAGCTCCTTGAGCTTGCGGGCAAGGCTGCGTTCGTTGGTGAGGTAGTAGGAGCGCACCAGTTGCTGCGTGAGGGTGCTGGCGCCCTGGCTCAGTTCGCCGGTGGAGAGGTTCACCCATGCGGCGCGCAGAATGCCCTTGAGGTCGAAGCCTGGGTGGAAGTCGAAGGTGCGGTCCTCCACGGCCTTGAGCGTCGCCGGCAGCAACGGCGGCGTCTCTTCGGGCGAGAGGATGAGCCGGTCCTCGCCGTGGCTGGGAAAGAAGCTCCCCACCTGCGGCGGTTCGAGCCGGGCAATGGGCAACTCGCCGCCGGTGCCGTCGTCAATGCGGGCGATGCGGCCTTCGTCGAACTCGACGGTGAGGGGCAGTTCGCCGCGCTCGCCGTCCGCGAACGGGAAGGGGCGCAGGATGGTACGGAGGCTGTTGCCGTGGATCGACCAACTTCCAGGGGCGCTGGCGAACTCCACTTCGCGATAGCCGAGCCGCGCGAGTTCCGCCACGGCATCGCTCTGCGACAGCGCCGCGCCGGGATAGAGCTCGACCGGCGCCGCGTATATCCGGGCGGGGAGGGACCAGCGGCGGCCTTCAAACGTGCTGGTGATCTGGCGATCGAGGAAAAGGAGATAGCCGGCGACGACAAGGATGGCGGCGAGGCCGGCGACGAGTCCCCATCGCAGGCAGAAGAGGATGACTCGCCACAGGTGCGAGGGTTGCTTGCGACGTGTGGCCCGGCGCCTCCTCTTGCCGGCCCTGGAAGCTCCCCGTCCTGCTGGCTTTCGTTTGCTTCCTGCCACCTTGGGCCTCTTGAAGGGGCTAGTCAGTGCCGGCGGGGATCTTCCCCTCCCAGACCTTGCGGTCGTGCCTGAAGGGCGCGCCTCGACATCCCCAGAGCCATCCAGGGTGCGCCGCACCCCGCTGTCGCACAGGGAACGCCCGAGGCACGGCATCGCTCCGAATTATGTTGAATATAGGTCCGTAAGACATTGATAAATCGTTCCTTCCAAGTATGTTCCATACAGGGGGAGCGACACGTTCTGCCAAGGCCCTTGCCATGACTCCCTTCGGGGGGAGTCGCAGAAGCCGCCAGACTTCTGCGAAGGAGGGACCCGCACCGCCACGCGGTGCGCTGCCTTCTCCTGACACGCAACGAGAGTCCCTACGCCGAGGCGGCCTCATCACCCCCGCGTGCGGCCAGCAACTCCTCGATCAGTTCATCGAGATTCGCCAGTGCCTGCTTCCTTCCCACGTTCATGTTGATGATGTACTTGCCGTCCACCACCAGCATGGGCACCGCGAAGATGCCGATGGCCGCGGCCTCCGCAGCATCGCGCTCCACTGCCGATGCCGTCGCTGCGGAGCCCACGGCTGCCAGGAAGGTCTCGCGGTCGATGCCGTAGCCGCCGACGAAATCCGCCATGGCTTCGGCGGTGAGAAACTGTCGGTTGCGGTCGTGGATGGCGCGGAAAATGCGGTCGTGATTGGCGTCCAAGGCGCCGTGGCGTTGCAGCGCCACATGGCTCCTCGCCAGCACCCGCAGCGGGCCGGAATAGGACGCGTGGACCCGCCGAAAGGTCACGCCGTCGGGCAGATTCCGCTTCCAGTCATCGACGAGTTCGTCGAGGTTGCGGCAGTGGATGCAGGCCCAGGAGAAATACTCCACCACCTCCACATCGCCGGTGCCGTCAGGCTGGTCTTCGAGCACCTGATACGGCTCGTCGGCACCGCCGAATCCCAGGCTGTAGCCGATGCCCACCAAGGCAACGAGAGCCACCACCGCACCGATGCCGGCGATGATGGCGATGCGCGCCCGCGCCACCCGCTCCGCGCTCGACTGCCTGCCGCGTCGTCTGGCCATGGCCGAAGTTTATACTCGCGCTCCGGCGAAGGTGAAGAGCGGGGCGCGGAAGAAGGCCGATGACGGACAACGTGGATGCAAGCGACGAGAGCCTTGTGCTCTACCAATACCGCTCCTGCCCGTTCTGCGCCCGGGTGCGGCGCTTCCTCGACCAGCGCGGGCTGGAACTGCCGGAACGCGACATCCTGCGCGACCCCGCCGCGTTTCGCGAACTGCTGGCGGGAGGTGGCCGCAGCACCGTTCCTTGCCTGCGCATCGAGTCCGCCGCCGGAACCCGCTGGATGTACGAGTCCGCCGACATCATCGACTACCTCAACAGCCGCCTCGCCTGAAGGCTCTGCGAAGGGAGGGGGCTGATGGCGCCGGCGCGAACCGCAACCATATCCATCAGCAAGGAATACCTGCATTTCTCGGCGGCCCACTTCACAATCTTCTCGGCCAGCGAACGGGAGAACCTGCACGGGCACAACTTCTTCGTCGAGGCCCAGGCCATCGGCGCGATCGGCGCCGACGGCCTTTGCTTCGACTACAACGCCTTGAAGGACCGGCTGAAGGCGCTTTGCGATGCGCTCGACGAAACCACCCTCCTGCCGGGGCGCTCACCACATCTCGACATTGCCGAGACGACAGACGGCGTGGTGGCGCAGTTCGGCGCCGAGCGCCTGGTCTTCCTGCCGCGGGATGTCACCGTGCTCGACGTGCGCAACGTGACGGTGGAGGAACTCGCGCACTGGTTCCTGCGCCGGCTTCGCGCCAGCGACGGGTTCGGGAGCCTGCCCATCGACGAACTCACGCTGCGCGCCTCGTCCGGACCGGGGCAATGGGCCAGCGCACACTGGGATTCCACGGCCAACGACACGGGAGACAATCCATGAAAGCCGCCATCGTCACCGGCGCCAGCGCTGGCATTGGCCTTGCCACCGCCGAGCGTTTCGTCAACGCCGGCTTCGCCGTCACGAACCTGTCCGCCGCCCCTGCCCGCTGCCGGCCGTGCGCCACATTCGCTGCGACCTCGCCGACCCGCTCTTTCTGGATGCCGTTCAGGGGGAGCTGACAACGGCCTTGGGAGGCGCCGACGAGATCGCCATGATCCACAACGCCTCGCGCCTCGCCAACGACAGCGCCCTCGAAACCGGCGACGAGCCGCTGCGCGACGTGCTGCAGATCAACGTGCTCGCCATCAACAGCCTGAACCGCTGGCTGATTCCGCGCATGGGCGCCGGCTCCAGCATCCTCTTCGTCGGCTCCACGCTCTCGGAGAAGGCGGTGCCGGGGAGCTTCAGCTATGCGGTGAGCAAGCACGCCCAGGTGGGGATGATGCGCGCCGCCTGCCAGGACCTCGCCGGAACCGGCATCCACACCGCCTGCATTTGCCCTGGATTCACCGACACGGAGATGCTGCGCGACCATGTGCCGGCGGATGCGATGGATTCAGTGCGCGGCATGTCGGCGTTCAATCGATTGATCGAGCCGGGGGAGATTGCGGATGCGCTGCTGTGGGCAGCGGCTTCGCCGGTGATCAACGGGGCGGTCATTCATGCGAACTTGGGCCAAGTGGAACGATGACACAGGCCGCGGCGAGCGCACCTGCCGAACCGAACTACAAGCAGCGCCGCCAGCGCGTCTTTCTCGTGCTGGCGGGGATGTTCCTCGGCACCCTGAGCCTGCTCAACATCCTCGGCATCAGCCGCTTTGTCGATCTTTCCTTCAGCTTCTTTGGCCTCGTCGACATCCCCATGGTGCTGGCGGTGGGGGTGCTGCCGTATCCGGTCACCTTCATCTGCACCGACCTCATCAGCGAGCTCTACGGCGTGCGCCGCGCCCGCGACGTGGTGTGGGTGGGGCTGCTGCTGAACGTGTGGGTGGTGTTCCTGCTCTGGCTGGGCGGCGCCCTGCCGGGCTTCGAGCCCCTGGACCCCGCCACCGGCGCACCGATGCTGGACGAGGCCGGCCGCCCGCCGCCCTTCTTCGAGATTCGAGCGCTGGCGTTCGGGGCGGTGTTCGCCTCAATGGTGGCCTATCTCGTCGCCCAATGGTGTGACGTGCAGCTGTTCCACTTCTGGAAATGGGTCACCCGCGGCCGCCACCTGTGGCTGCGCAACAACGGCTCGACCTTGGTGAGCCAACTCGTGGACACGACGGCGGTAATCCTGGTCACCCACTTCTGGGCAAAGGCCCTGCCAGTGGACGAGAACGCCCCCATCGTCGGCCAGCTCCTGACCTTCGTCATCTCCGGCTACGTCTTCAAGATGCTGGTGGCCCTGGTGGACACGGGCCCAATCTACGGCCTGGTGGCGGTGCTGCGCCCCTGGCTAGGCATGACCAAGGACGAAGAGATCGGCGCCGACGACGAACCGGTAGCCTTCCTCGACAATCGGTAGGCATACGCCCAGCACCGCAGGCCTCCTCGCCAGCGCCCTCCCTGCGTGCGGCCGGCCCCTTGGGGGCATCCTGCCGACGCGCCGCAAGGGCGCGCCCCGACACGCCGCAAGGCGCGTCATTTCCGGGTCACAAGAGCAGTGCCGCCACCTTCGCCACAGACTCCTCGAGCATCCTGCTCTCCACGCCGCCGATGCGCAGTCGCGTGACGATCAAGTGGGTCATGCCGAGTTCCTGAACATACTGCGCCACCCATTCCTTCACCGCGCTTGGTTCGCCGACAATGGCCCACTCGTCGGTGGGCATGTCTCCCCGGCGCGGGTCTGGCTGCAGTTCCAGCCGTTCGCGCATCCGGCGGACGAGGCCTGCATCTTCCGAGACGAACACCGAACGCATAATCGGCACTTCCGGGGGCTTCGGCCTGTCCTGTTCCGCACACGCCTCGGCATGACGGGCATAGTTCGTCCTCAGCCGCTCCACCGTCTCCATCGGCGAAGCTAGATACGGCGAGCCGAACGCCGCCGCCTGCGCCAGCGCCTTGGGCCCGAACGCCGCCACCCAGATCGGCGGATGCGGCTTCTGCACCGGCAGCGGCGAGAGCACCACCGGCTCGGCACCCTCCTCGCTCGTCACCACCGGCTCGCCCTGCCAGGCGCGGATCATGGCATTCAGGCACCACGCGAAGATGCGCCGCTTGTCCTTTCGCTCGATGGCGAAGGCGTCGAACATGGCCGGCTGATAGCCACGACCCACGCCCAGCGTGACCCGTCCGCCGGAGAGCTGATCGAGCACCGCCACCTGTTCGGCGGCCTGCAGTGGATGCCGGAGGGGTAGCAGATACGAGGTGGTGCCAAGCCGGATGCGTGTGGTGCCGCCGGCTACGGCGGCGAGCAGCATCAGCGGCTCCGGGATGGCGGCGGCGCCCGGGGGTTGATTGGCGCCGCGAAAGTGGTTCTCCGGCAGCCAGAAGGATTCATAGCCCCAGCCTTCCGCCAAGGCCGCCTGACGCACCAGTTCGCGCCCTTCGGCATGTCCCGAAAGGTGCCACGGAGTGAGGCCCAGATGCATGGCGAACTGTGCCGAGCCGCCAGAGCGACTCAGCGTGGGTGCGGCTCGGCCAGCGCGAGCTCGAGGACGTCGGGGGACAGATCCGCGACAGGCACTGCCGTCTGCGGCGAACGCAGCAGGGTCATCGCCGCCACGGTTGCCTGCACGGCTTCCCGATGCCGCGCCAGGGCGAATTGCCGATACAGCGGATCGTTGTCGAGCAGGATGCAGGTTCGCTCGGTACCCGTGCCCTCCGACTCACCGAGAGTGTCTCTGCAAGGAAACTCCGTGCGCCGCCCGAAGCTGTTGCCGGCCACGCCATACTGGCCGAACCCATCGCCGCCCTCGTCGAACTCCCAATACGCCTCCCAGCCCACGGGAAGTCCGGGAATCACTTCCTGCACCGCGCCGATGGTGCGCTCGGCAACACCGGCGAGAAGCTGCTGCCAGGAGATGTCGGCGCCCCGCACTGCGGTGCAGTCGCCGGCAAGCGCCGCAGTGAGCGCGGCAACATCCACCGGATAGTTGTTGAAGCGATCGGTGACGCTGAACCGCCACCAGCGCCCGGTGTAGATCGGCACCACATGCGCGGGGCTGGTGGCGTCTTGCAGATAGTTCACCACCCGGCCAAGGTCGGAGAACCGCTCCGCCATCCCCTGCTCGCCGACAAGGCGCTCGGTGACTTCGGCGTAGTGCCGGTTCATCCGCGTCTCGACCATCCACAGGAAGCGCCCGCTCTCGCCGGCGCGGTCGTAGTAGTTCCACCGGAACAGCTTGCGCCAGAAACCCTTGTCGGCCTGATCGGCATTGGCGCGGGCGATGTAGCGCACTTCCAGCGGCGTCAGGCGCGGGATGTCCACCCCAACGCAGGCGTTGAACTGCCGAGCGGCAAGAAAGGTGATCTGCTGATGGGTGTCGCCTTCGTAGCCGCCGGCGAAGGCAGCGACGAGGAGGGACAGCGCGGCAAGGCTGCGCCGGGCCACAATTCGGCCACGCCGACAGATGCTTGCGGCAACGTTCATGTGCGAACCATTGCATTTGTTGCGCAACGTTGCAAGGGCGATTGGCTCGCCAACGATTGCTGCGCTCAAGGCCCCTTCGCCCCTTCGCCGGGTCAGATGCGCCGGGGGCTGCGCTATGCTTTGGTGGAGAGCTGCGTCTATTCGGGGAGGGGCGGGAACATGGGCAAGTCCGAGTGCCGGCGTCGCTTCGGCGGGTTGCCGTTTCTGGTGCTGGCCGTTGCCTTGGTCGGCGGCTGCGCAACGCAGCAGATCTACGAGCAGGTGGATTTCGCCGTGCAGCAGCCGGCAGCGGGACCGGCGCTGCAGGAGAACGCGCTGGTGGCGCCCGGTTCGGAAGCGGCCCTCGCCGATGTGTCGGGCGTGGACAGCCGCGGCAACCGCAAGCCAATGGTCGAGGGCACGGAGTACGACGTCGAGGTGCAGGGCGCAACCTACGACTCCGCATCCGACCGGATTCGCTTCCACGCCGACCGGCGCGACATCCCGCCCCAGGGGTATGTGGTGACGGTGCGCCAGCCCGACGGCAGCGGCGTGTCGAAACGGTTCAAGCCCGACTTCGCCCTCACCGAGGGGCCGGCGCCGGAAGACGTCGAAGAGTTCGACACCATGCTGGTGTGGCGCGAAGGGGAGGATCGCTACGAAATCCCGCAAGGGACGACGCTCATCCCCGGCGAGATCTACGAACTCGTCGCCACCGCGGTGGACAAGCTCGGGCGCATGTTCTCCACCGACAGCCCGACGCACCCGATTCCGCCGAGCCGCCTGAACTTGCGTGCCGAGAAATTTCGAGCCCGTGGACGCCGCGCCGGGGGAGGGCGGCGCTCCGGCCAGCGGCGAGGCGCAACGGAGGAGTCCGCGCTTCCGTGCCGGACCGCCGCTGTCGGACATCATCGACGACGAAGGCTATCAACTGCACGCCACCTACGGTGACCCGCCCCGGAACCGCGGCGGTGCCGGGCAGGGAGAAGCCAACCGCCCGGGCGACGGGCAGGGGCAGGGCGCAAGGCCAGGCGATGAAGGCCAGGGCAGGCGCCAGGGCGGCGCGCCCGGTCAGGGGGAAGGCACACGCCCGGGCACCGCGCCTGGTCAGGGCCAGGGCATGCGTCCCGGCACGAGAGAGGGACAAGGCAAGGACGGCGGCGGCCAGGGCCAGGGCGATGGCAGGGGCCAGCGTCCGGGCCGGCGCCAGGGCCAAGGCGAGGGCCAGGGCGCCAGTCCTGGGCAAGGGCAGGGGCAGAGTCAAGGCAGGGGCCCATCCGGGCAGGGACAGACGCCAGGCATGTTGCCGGGCGCGAGCCAGGGGGAGGCGCACGGCATCCGTCCCGGTGCAGGGGCCGGACAGGGGCTTGTGGACGGCGAAGGTACCGGAAGCGGTCGTGGACGCGGCGAGGGTCCGGGCCAAGTGAGGAAGCCCCCAAGGCAACGCTCGCGGCCACCCGGACGGCGATCCGGACGGTTCTCCGGACGGCGTGCTCGGCGGCCTTGGCAAGGCGCTGCGCTTCCAGTCGGATCCCGCCATTGCCCGAGGTCCGTCCCGGCGCGATGCCGTGGCGGTGAACATCGAAGGCGAGCTCTCCGGCAAGCAGAAGGTTGGCCCCGGCGATTCGGAAGCGCTCGAGGTCACGGTCAGGGACCGCTTCGGCCGCACATGGTCCAACGCCATCGAAGGCAACGGCTCCCACTCGACGCAGACGTTCCGGCTGCCGCCTGAACGGGTGCAGGTGCAGGTCGAAAACGGCCAGTTCAACGCCGGCGACGGCAAGGTCGAGTTCGAGAAGGACGCCAGAGCGATGCTGAACAAGGAGTTTGGCGTGACGGTGACATACGACCCGCCGGACCAGCCGCCGCCAGAGCCGCCGCCAGGAGAGGGTGTAGCGGAGCAGCCAGGGCCCAATGGCGACTCGTCCGAGGGGAACGCGCAGAGTTCGCAGACGCAAGGCGGCGCGGTGGACGGGCAGTTCGGCCAGGTCAGCCCCGGCGGCGCTTCCGGGCCGATGTCGCTCGCCGCCCAGCGCAAGTTCCAGCCGGACTTCCTGAAGATCGTGCCGCTGATGGAGGAAAGCCAGCTCCAGTACGCCGGCCGGCAGGGACAGCAGGGGCGCGGCGGCCGCCCGGGCCGCGCCGGCAGTCCCGGCAGCGACGCCATGGGCGTGCTGGAGCGAGGCACGGATGGTCGCAACGGCGGCAACGGCTCGTCGGGCCAGGCCGGCGCCCGGGGCAGCAAGGGGCCGAACCTGCGCGTGGTGGCCCGCGAAGTGCGCACCATCGACGCCAAGGAGCGGCTGGTGCTGTTCGAAGTGCGGCGTCCCGGCAGCGGCCTCGAGTATCACGTCCGGGAACTCCACGGCGAACCGGTCGTGATCGCGAGCGTCGGCGGCGAGGGTGGCGGCGGCGGGGATGGCGGCGACGGCGGTGACATCGAGCTGATCTTGCAGAGCCATGATCTCGAAGGCAGCTTCGTGCTGAGCAGCGTGCCGGGCGAAGGCGGCGACGGCGGGCCGGAGGGCAAGTCCGGGCGGCCTGGGCTGCCGGGCACGACCCTGAACTGGGCTGATCAAGACCTGCGCAAGATCGAGATTCCGCCGCGCGTCGGCAGCTACGGCAACGAGGGCGGCGTCGCCCACGGCGGACGGCCCGGTCACGCGGGCCAGCCCGGTGCGACGAACATCCGCATCCAGCCCGAACCGGCCAGCGCCCTCATTCGCCGCGCGCCGCAGCAGATTCGCGATGTGGTGCTGTATTGATTGATGGGCAGCGCGCGCCGGAGCGATTCGGTGAAGGAGACTCGGTGAGGAACGTGTTGCGGTCGGCTTGCCGGCAAGATGGCTGATCCCTCGGCAGACTCCCCGGCCGGCTGGAAGGGGCCAGCAGCCACGGCGCCTCCGAAGGTGTCGAAGGCGGTGCTGTACTCCGCCATTGTTGGGGTCTTGGTGCTGGTGGCGGTGCTGCTGACGGTGATGGTGCGAGAGCCGAATGTCGAGGCGTCGGCAGAGGCGCTTGTGGCCGACGTGCTGGCGCGCCTGCCCGAAGCCGCTCCGCTGTCGGCGAAACAGATTGCGGACGCGGCTCACGGGCTCGCCGAGGCGCGGGAACTCGACGGCAGCGAAACGGACATGGCAGTGAATGCCTTGCGGCAGTTGCAGGAACGCATCGCCCAGGAGGTGGGCGCGGCGGTTGGCGAAGGCGCGCTAGAGCAAGCCGAAAGTGCCTTGCTGGCGGCACGCGGGGCCTGGCCCGACTCCGGCCGCTTCGCCGAGGCTGGCCCCTTGGCACGGCGGCTGCGGCAGGCGCGAGAGATACGCGATCTGGTCGCCCAGGTGCGGGATCTGATTGCCCAGGCACGGGACGCCCTGTCGCTGCCGGGCGGCGGCGACTCGCGGCGGCTGGAGTCGCTGAAAGCGGTCGTCGCGGAGTTGCGGACGGCACTGGAGGAAGTGCAGGCGCCGGACTCTCCGGAAGCGAGGGAGGCCCGCGACGGCATCCGCCGCGAACTGGCCGACTCCGCGCAGTCGGCTCTCGCCGTGCGGCAGCCCGAGGCGGCCCAGGAGCTTCTCGCCGCCGCCGATGGCCTGGCGCGGGACGATCCCGAAGTCGCGCAACTGCAACGGCAGGCGACGCGGCTGGCGGAGTCGGTGTCGCGCGCGTCGGAGATCGCGGAACTCGTCGCCACCGGCCGGGAGCGGCTGGCGGCCGACCAGCTCGCCTTGCCTCGGGGAAACTCGGCGATCAGCCACTTCGAGGCGGCGCTGGCGCTCGACCCCGGCAATGACGAGGCGACGGCCGGGCTCGAAGCCGTGGCCGAGCGGTACGGGGTTCTGGCCGGACAGGCGCTCGATCGCCGCGACCCCGATCGCGCCGGAACGCTGATCGAGAAGCTGGCGGCGCTGTCGCCGGCCCACGAACGGCTGTCCGGGCTGCGGGACCGGCGCGACGACATCCTGGCCGCGGATCGGCAACGGGAAGTGGCGGCTGCGGCCCAGGCGGAGACGACGCCCGCCGCGACCGCGCCGCAGCCGAGTGCGGCGCCGGCTCGGCCGCCGGCGCAGCAGGCGGCGCCCATCGACGAGGAGGGGCGTGTTTGGGCGGCGGCGGCGGGCACCTGCGATGCGAAACTCCTGCGCGTGTACATCGACCGCTATCCAAGCGGGCGGCATGTGGACCAGGCGTGGGTCGAGCTGTCGGCATGTCAGGGCTAGCGCCGCTTCGCGGCGCTCTGGCAGTTTTCGCTAGCGCGAAAACTGCGAAGGGAAGTGCGCAACCGTTCTCCAACTCGACAGTTTTTCTGCGGCGCAGGCTCCCAGAGCGTTCCTCGATGGTCCGGCGGCGGCATCGGGGCGGTGCCTGAAGCCATGCGCGGCAAGGGACTGCTGGACCTCAGCCGCCTGAATCCAGCGGATCTGCGGGTGTTCTTCGCCCTCATCAGTCTGGTGGCGGCGTCGATCGTGCTGACCCTCCTCAGCCTTACGCTCGACCCGTCCTCGGTGGCGGCCAAGGTGGTGCTCGACCGGGAAGCAAGTACCTGCCTTACCCCTTCACGGTGCAGAACCTCATGCACTTCCTGTTCGCGCTCGGAATCGGCGAAGTGTGCCTGCGCCACTACGGGGCGCGGGATGCACTGCGGCAACTGGACAAGAACCTGCTGGCGGTGGGGCAGGAGAACGAGGCCTTGGACATGGCCCTGCTCGACGAACTCGAGCGCCGGGTGGCCGAGGACGGCAAGGGCAACGAGCGCCACATCCACCGGCTCATCCGGCGCGTCGCCGCGCAGTACCGCGCCACGGGCTCCGTGGGCGACGCCCAGGCCGTGCTCGACTCCAGCGTCGATTACTTCCAGCATGAAGTGGGGCTGCGCTACAGCATTCTGCGCTACCTCACATGGCTGTTGCCGACGCTCGGCTTCATCGGCACGCTGATCGGCATCAGCCTGGCCCTCGGCTCGGCGGGCAAGCTGCCGGACCTGAACGACCCGGACTCGCTGGAGGTGTGGATCAACGGCCTCACGTCTGCCCTCGGCGTCGCCTTCTACACGACCCTCGTGGCGCTGGTGCATTCGGCGATCCTGATGTTCCTGACGAGCCTGGCAACGACCCGCGAGGAGCGGGCGCTGAACGACACCAGCCAGCACTGCCTGGACCACCTCATCAACCGCCTGCGGAACCGCCCGCAGGCCGCCCCGCCGGGGGCATGAAGCCGCCCACCGGGCCGGGCGAGGGGTTCGGCACCTCGGCGGTGGACCTGTTCGCATCCGGAATGGGCGCGTTCATCCTCATTGCGCTCATCTTCATGGTGATGTATTCGGCGACGCCGGCGAAGGAACTGGCCGCGCCGCCGACGCCGGCCTGTCCAGTGCCCGCCCCTTGTCCCGACGCCCCGGACTGCCCGACGTGTCCGACCTGCGCGGCGTGCGAGGTGTGTCAGGAATGCCCTGCGGCCCCCTGCCCTGCGGCCCCCACATGCCCCGATCCGGCACCCGTTCCCGACTGCCCGGTGTGTCCCCAGGTCGTGCCGCCGACGTGTCCCGAAGCGGTGGCCTGTCCGGTGTGCGAGGTCTGCCCCAGGACACCCCAATCGGCGCCGATGCCGACCCCGCCGGCGCCGAAGTGCCCCGAACCGGATCCCGCGCCGCCGAGCAAGCCTCTCCCCGACGTGGACATCGTCTTCGTCCTCGACACCACCGGCAGCATGTGCTACGTCATCGAGTCCTTGAAACGCGAGCTCTCGGCGGTGGTGGAAGTGCTCGAACAGGTGATGCCCTCCGTGGCGATCGGCGTGATCACGGTGAACGACCGCCGCCAAAGGCCGGTTCACAAGGTGCATCCGCTGCGCCGACTCACCGGCGACCGGGATGCCGCCGACGACCTCCATCGCTTCCTGCGCGGCATCGACGCCGGCAAGGCCGCCGGCATCAACGACGACATGCCGGAAGCCTTCATGTCCGGGCTCCGCCTGGCGGCAGCGATCCGCTATCGGCCGGAGGTGACCAACCGAGTGGTCATCGTGATCACGGACTCCTATGCCTACGAGGACGAGATGGAGCAAAGCCTCGCCATCGCCCGCTCCTTCGCGGCAAACCCCGGCACCCGTGTCTCCACCGTACACCTGGAAGCCGGCAAGTTCCCGGCGGCAGACGAATACCTCCCCGCCCTGGCAAAGGCCGGCAAGGGTGAATACGTGATCGACCGCGGCACGGTGCTCGCCAACGTGATGCTGAGTGTTCTGTAGCAGGCGAGAGCCGCCGAGGAAACCGAGCCGAGCCCTGCGGCAACGCAAACATTACCGCAAGTGCCCAGCCCCCTCCGAAGCAAGGCCGTCCTCGGCTTTCTTCGGAGAGGGGTGGCCTTGCCGCGAAACTCGATCCGGCACCTCCCAGGCACCCATCAACACCAAGCGCGTCAAGTCCGCCCTTCGGTGGCAAGACGCAAGGAAATCCGACAAACTGCGGCCCAAGGCCCCCGCCCATCCGATCAGGAGAGTCATCGCATGAAAGCCGCCGTTTTGCGCGAGGTCAATCAGCCGCTGTCCATCGAGGATGTTCGCGCCGCCAACCCAGGCCCCCGCGAAGTGCTCATCCGCACCGCGGCCGCCGGTGTGTGCCATTCGGACCTGCACTTCCAGAACGGCGCCTATCCCTACCCGCGTCCGGCCGTGTTGGGGCACGAGTCCGCCGGGGTGGTGGAGGCGGTGGGATCCGCCGTCACCTACGTCAAGCCGGGCGATCATGTCATCACTTGCCTGTCGGCCTTCTGCGGCCATTGCGAGTTCTGCCTCACGGGGCACATGTCGCTGTGTCAGGAGCCGGAGCTTTCGCGGGGTGGCAACGAGCCGCCGCGCCTGTCTTGCGGCGACGAGCCGATCGCGCAATTCCTCAACCTCTCCTCCTTCGCCGAGCAGATGCTGGTGCATGAACATGCCATCGCCAGGATTCGCGAGGACATGCCGCTCGACCGGGCGGCGCTGATCGGCTGTGGCGTCACCACCGGCGTGGGCGCCGTGATCCACACGGCCGGCGTCGAGCCTGGCGCCACCGTGGCGGTGATCGGCTGCGGCGGCGTGGGACTCTCCTGCATCAACGGCGCCGACATCGCCGGCGCCGGCCGCATCATCGCCATCGACCGGGTGGCCTCCAAGCTCGAACTGGCGCGGAAGTTCGGCGCCACCGATGTGGTCAACGCCTCCGAGGTTGACCCCATCGAAGCCGTGCGCGAAATGACCGGCGACGGCGTTCACTACTCCTTCGAGGCCATCGGCCTCAAGGCGACCGCGGAGCAAGCCTTCAAGATGATCAAGAGCGGCGGCGCGGCAACGGTCATCGGCATGATTCCGGTGGGGACGATGGTGGAGATTCACGGCCCCGAATTCCTGCGCGAGAAGAAGCTGCAAGGCTCGTCCATGGGCTCCAACCGCTTCCGCGTGGACATGCCACGCTTCGTGGACTTCTACCTCGCCGGCAAGCTCCACCTTGACGACATGATCGCCAGCCGCATCAAGCTCGAAGACGTGAACGACGCCCTCGCGCAACTCGAGACCGGCGAAGTCGCCCGCAACGTGATTGTCTTCGATTAGGGGCTTGGGGCCGCAACCGGCCAGAGCCTGTCCGAAGCGAACCGAACCCCGCCGAGGGCCATTCGCAGGGGCGACGCATGGGGTCGCCCTCAAGAGGAGTTGATTCAACCGTGGCATCACTGGACTTCTGGCCGCCGGCGCCGGACCTGCGGCGCGCCGACATCGCCTTCTCGTTCCGGGGCAATGACTACCTGGGGCATCTGGTGGCGCCGCCAGAGGATGCCGGACGGCGGCCCCTGGTGATGGTGATCCACAACTACCAAGGACTGAAGTTCTTCGATGTCGATGTGGCGGAGTATCTGGCGCGGGTGGGCTATGTGGGGCTTGCCATCGACGTGTACGGCAACATCGTGCCGCCGGCCGAGCGGGTTTGGCCGGAGGGCGCCGACGAGGCCGGCATCCGCGCCTTTCAGAGGAAGTGCTTCGAGGGGCTCGTGGCGATGGATCACGACCACGAGCTCTTCCGCTCCCTGATGGACGAGTGGTTGCAGCGTGGTCTCGCACACCCAACGGTGGATGAGTCCTTCGCCCCAGCCGCCATCGGCTACTGTTTTGGCGGCATGGCGGCGATCGAGTGTGTGCGTGGCGGGTTGAACGTCGGCGGCGTGGTGTCCTTCCACGGCCTGCTCCAGACCGGAGAAGACCCGAACCCTGCCCGCTACGGCGTCGAACGCCCGCCACTCAGGCGCTCGGAAAACCGCCACAACGCCAACGCGGTCATCCTCATCGAAAACGGCGCCGAAGACGGCCTCGTGCCAGACGAGAGCAAGCAGCGCTTCTTCGACGAAATGGACGCCGCCGGCGTGCCGTGGATGTTCCACCACCACGCCAAGACTCCCCACGGCTTCGCCCTGCCCGCAACCCTGGGTCCGCCAGGCCGCCTCCACGAAGCCACCGACCGACGCTCGACGATGGCCATGCTCGGGCTCTTCCGAGAGATATTCCCCGGCGTGCCGCAGAACGCGGTGAGCCACAACGCGGCGGGAACGTCGATCCCGTAGCCGAGGCGGGTGGGGCAGGCCACCGCATCCCCAAGGGTCCACCACTTTCCCCTCCAGGGGGAGGGTCGATGCGTGCCCTTCGGGCGCGGTGCCGGTCCCTCGGCTTCTTCGGAGCCCTCGCAACGCGCCGCCACGGCGCGTCGCCGTGCAGGACATCTGCCCGAACCTACCGCAGCGACAGATATCCGTACCGCCCGGCCCGATACACCCGCAGTCTCGCCCTGCTGGCGTCGCGCAGTGTCCGTGCCAGATCCGCGATGTCCACCACGCCGTGGTTGTTCACGCCGATGATGATGTCGCCCTCGCGCAGGCCCTGCTCCGCGGCGCGGGTGTCGGCCGCAAGGTCGCTCACCACGACGCCGACGCTGCTGGCGGGGTGGCCGTCCTCGCGGAAGTTCATCAGGGTGGCGCCGGTGAGGCGGGCGTCGATGCGGTTTCCTGCCACGGAACGGTTGTCGTCGATCACGAGTGCCAGGTCGAGCCGCTCCCCGTCCCGCACGACTGCCATCGCCAGCCGATCGCCCACCATTGCCAGCGCCGATTCGCTGGTGTAGTCCGCCATCCGCCGCACCATGCGACCGTCCACCGCCGTCACCACATCCCCCGGGCGCAAGCCCGCGTCTTCGGCGATGCTGCCGGGCGCCACCTCCACCACCACCACGCCTTGGGCAGACCCGGCGCCGAGCGCCTCGGCCAGTTGCGGGTCCAGCGCTTCCACCGCGATGCCGATGTCACCGCGACGCACTTCGCCGTATTCGATCAGGTGCGCCATGATCGCTTCCACCAGATTCGACGGAATGGCGAAGCCGATGCCGACATTGCCGCCGCTCGGCGCGACGATGGCGGTGTTGATGCCCACCAAGGCGCCGTTCAAGTCCACCAGCGCGCCGCCGGAGTTGCCGGGATTGATGGAGGCGTCGGTCTGGATGAAGTCCTCATAGCCTTCGATGCCGAGGCCGCTGCGGCCCAGCGCGCTGACGATGCCGGAAGTGACCGTTTGATCGAGCCTGAACGGATTGCCGATCGCCACCACGAAGTCCCCCACCCGCAGCGAACGGCTGTCGGCGAAGTCGATCTCCACCAGATCGTTGGCGGCAATGCGAAGCACGGCCAGGTCCACCTGCGGATCCACCCCAACGAGTTCCGCCGCGAACTCCCGCCCGTCCGACAGCGTCACCCGAATCTCGTCGGCGTCGTTGACGACATGATGGTTCGTGACGACATGCCCCGCGACGGCATCCACGATCACCCCCGACCCGGCGCTGCGCGTGCGCCGCTCCGGCACTTGGAAGAACTGCCGAAAGAACGGGTCGTTCAGCAGCGGGTTGTTGCTGCGGGTGCGGGCATAGGTGGCGATGTTGACGACGCCGGGGGAGGTTTGCTCCAGCATCGGCGCCAATGTGGGCAGCGGCTGGCCGTCCACCGCGGGCGGCAAGGCCGCCCACGCCCCTGGCGCTGCGAACGCCAACACCATGCAAGCGAACAACGTCCGCCACATTGCGGGCCTCGGGGGGAGGGCGTCCCGCCCTCCAAACGCGCCGCGAGGCGCGTCAACGAAACATGCGCGCCCTCGCGGCGCGTTTGGAGGGCGGGACGCCCTCCCCCCGAGGCCCGCAATGTCTGGACAGACTCCCCCAAACGCCATCTCCGACATGGTGCGCACTTTCCGCCCGTTCTCACTCTTGCCCATGAGATTGTCCATGAGATGCCTCAGCGATCCATTCCGTCGCCTACGTCAGCGGAGGGCAGCGGTCCCCCCGCGACGAAGATGAAGAATGCCACGCCACCCGTCACGGCTGCGGCGAGGAAGGCGACCCGATAGTCAAAGGCGTCGTGCAAGAGGCCCATCGCCAGCGGGCCGCCGGCGACGCCAAGCGTCGTCGTTGCATTGGCCACCGAGTACAGCCGCGGATAGCGCACCACCCCGAACGCCTGCACCACGATGAGCGGCTGCAGCATCAGCAGGTTGCCGACGGTGATGCCGAACACCGCGGCCCCCGCCAAGGCCGTCACCACGGAGTCTGCGTAGGCGAGCGCCACCATGCCGAGGGACTGCCCCGCCACGTTGAGCAGCGTGAAGGCGAGGATGGGGAACCTCGTCACCACCACCCCGCCGAGCAGCCGACCGACGATGCTCACCCCGGCCATCACCGAAACCGCCAGCGATGCCACGACGTGATCGGTCATTCGCTGCACGTGGTTGAACAGGTGCGCGATGGCGCCTACCTGGGTGCCGAGGATGAGCACGTAGGCGCCGGTGGTGGCAAGAAAGAAACGCGAGCCGAGGGCCGTGCGAACCGAGGCCGCAGGTGGCGGCCGTGCAGCCGCCTGGCTCTTGTCGGGCCAGGAGCGCACCAGCCACAGGGCAATCGGCACGATCACCAGGAACTGCACGGCGCCGAACCAAGGCATGGCCGCCTCGATGCCGAGATTGTGGATCGCACTCGCACACGCCGGCGTCAGCACGATGCCGCCGGTGGACAGCCCCGTGCTCGCCACCGACAGCGCCACGGAGCGGTTTGCGCCCGGGAACCAGCGCGTCACCAGCGTCGTGCCGGGAATCAGCGAGATGCCGCTGTTGCCGATGCCGAAGACTGCGTAGAGCAGCCACACATGCCAGATTTCCTGGGCGACGCCCACCGCCGCCAGGGAAGATCCGGCGATGGCCGCGCCCGCCACCATCACCCAGCGCACGTCCACCCGCTCCATGAGCCGCGCCACGACCATCCCCGATACGCCGCTCACCACGAACATCACGGCAATGGCGCCGGAAAGCTCGCCCACGGCAAACGAACGCTCGTCGGCCAGCGCGTTCATGTACACGGACAGGTTGTAGAAGCCGAAGCCCGACGACACCATCAGGACGAGAAACACCCCGGCCACCACCCACCACGGCGACCGCTCGCTCACGGACATGCCTCGCCAAGCCAACAAGGCTGCACGAGCGGCGACTTGCGCCAGGCAAGCCGCGTTGCGCCCGGCGGGCCGGCCGGACGGCGCGGTGCCCAGGGCGGGTCGAGGGGATGCTTCGGCACGCCGCCGCCAGCTGCGGGGCGAGGCCGCGTTGCGCCCGGCGGGCCGGCCGGACGGCGCGGTGCCCAGGGCGGGTCGAGGGGATGCTTCGGCACGCCGCCGCCAGCTGCGGGGCGAGGCCGCGTTGCGCCCGGCGGGCCGGCCGGACGGCGCGGTGCCCAGGGCGGGTCGAGGGGATGCTTCGGCACGCCGCCGCCAGCTGCGGGGCGAGGCCGCGTTGCGCCCGGCGGGCCGGCCGGACGGCGCGGTGCCCAGGGCGGGTCGAGGGGATGCTTCGGCACGCCGCCGCCAGCTGCGGGGCGAGGCCGCGTTGCGCCCGGCGGGCCGGCCGGACGGCGCGGTGCCCAGGGCGGGTCGAGGGGATGCTTCGGCACGCTGCCGCCAGCTGCGGGGCGAGGCCGCGTTGCGCCCGGCGGGCCGGCCGGATGGCGCGGTGCCCAGGGCGGATCGAAGGGAGGTTTCAGCACGCTGCCGCCAGCTGCGGGGCGAGGCCGCGTTGCGCCCGGCGGGCCGGCCGGACGTCGCGGTGCCCAGGGCGGGTCGAGGGGATGCTTCGGCACGCCGCCGCCAGCTGCGGGGCGAGGCCGCGTTGCGCCCGGCGGGCCGGCCGGATGGCGCGGTGCCCAGGGCGGGTCGAGGGGATGCTTCGGCACGCCGCCGCCAGCTGCGGGGCGAGGCCGCGTTGCGCCCGGCGGGCCGGCCGGATGGCGCGGTGCCCAGGGCGGGTCGAGGGGATGCTTCGGCACGCCGCCGCCAGCTGCGGGGCGAGGCCGCGTTGCGCCCGGCGGGCCGGCCGGATGGCGCGGTGCCCAGGGCGGATCGAAGGGAGGTTTCAGCACGCTGCCGCCAGCTGCGGGGCGAGGCCGCGTTGCGCCCGGCGGGCCGGCCGGACGTCGCGGTGCCCAGGGCGGGTCGAAGGGAGGTTTCAGCACGCTGCCGCCAGCTGCGGGGCGAGGCCGCGTTGCGCCCGGCGGGCCGGCCGGACGTCGCGGTGCCCAGGGCGGGTCGAAGGGAGGTTTCAGCACGCTGCCGCCAGCTGCGGGGCGAGGCCGCGTTGCGCCCGGCGGGCCGGCCGGACGTCGCGGTGCCCAGGGCGGGTCGAAGGGAGGTTTCAGCACGCTGCCGCCAGCTGCGGGGCGAGGCCGCGTTGCGCCCGGCGGGCCGGCCGGACGTCGCGGTGCCCAGGGCGGGTCGAAGGGAGGTTTCAGCACGCTGCCGCCAGCTGCGGGGCGAGGCCGCGTTGCGCCCGGCGGGCCGGCCGGATGGCGCGGTGCCCAGGGCGGATCGAAGGGAGGTTTCAGCACGCTGCCGCCAGCCGCGAGGCGAATAAAAGGTGGAGCGGGCGATGGGAGTCGAACCCACGTCACCAGCTTGGGAAGCTGGGGTAATGCCGTTATACGACGCCCGCGTGAGGGAGAAGATTACCCGAAAGTGACCTTGCCTGGACTAGTGGGCCTCTGAAACCTCTCAATGTCCCGAGCCACGCACTCGAAACAGCCAAAGCAGCGCGCCCACCGCCGCCCACGCCACCACCATTCCCCACTCCTCGGGCCAGACCAGCGACGAAGGGCTGAACGGCAGGTAAAGGCACAGCAGCAGCGCCCCAAGCACGATCGCCGTGTATCCCACCAAGGTGCCGTGGCGGACGCGATACGGCCTTTCCATCTCCGGTGCGTTCCGCCGCAGCGCCAGGAACGCCACCGGCACGAACAGCCACGCCACCACCACGGCGAAGCTGCCGGCGTTCACCAGCCAGACCAGAATCGTGCGCCCGAACAGTGGCGAGATGCAGGAGGCAATGCCGAGGGCGAGGATGGCCACCCACGGCGTGTTGTAGCGCGGATGCAGCCGCGCAAACGCCGCCGGCAACGAGCCCGACTGCGCCAGTGCAAACATCAGCCGGCTGCCGCCGATGATGAAGGCGTTCCAGCTCGTGAGAATGCCGCCAACACCGCCGACGATGAGTGCAGCGCCCGCCCATTCGCTGCTCCAAAGCGCACTGGCGGCGTCCGCCGTCGCCATGGTACCGCCCAGCGCCTGTTGCGGCAGCGCGGTTCCCACGGCAAAGGAAATCGCGCCATACCAAAGCACCGCCATCGCCAGCGAAAGCACCAGCAGCACGCCGATGCGGCGTCGCGGCACCGCGATCTCCTCCGCCGACTGCGGCAGGACGTCGAAGCCCACCATCAGGCTCGGCACCATGATGAGCACGGTCAGGATGCCGGCCGCCGGCATGGCGATGAAAGGCTCCGCCGTTTCCATGCTGCCGAACGCGCCAGCGCCGACGAACAGCAGCAGCCCGCTCAGAAAGATGGCCGCCGTGACCACCGTCTGCACCACTGCGGCGGCGCGGATGCCGATGTAGTTGATCCCCGTCATCAACACCGCAGCGCCGACGCCGACGGCCACGAACCCCACATCCACCGGCGCCCCGAACACTTCCCACAGCGCGCCCAGGCGGATGCCGGGCAGGAGATATTCCACCGCCGTCGGCAACGCCACCGACTCGAACACGCACACGGTGACATAGGCCATGAGGAGCGACCAGGTGCAGGCGAAGGACCAATTCGGCCCCAGCGCCGCATGGGTATAGACATGCTCGCCACCCGCCTGCGGCATCGCCGCGGCGAGTTCGGCATAGGTGAGGCCAATGAAGCCAATCACCACGCCGCCGGCCGCAAACGCGATCACCGTGCCGAGGCTGCCGGCGTTCTCCACCCACACCCCGGTGAGCAGCACCCAGCTCCAGCCGATCATGGCGCCGAACGAGAGCGCGAGCACCTCCCGCCCCTTCAAGACGCGCTCGAAACGCCCTTCTCCCTCGCTCACTCCCCTCTCCCCCTCCCGTCCGCCACCTCGCCCCTGTTCCTTGCGGTTTGTCAGAATCCGCCCACCGCGGGAACGATTGTCAGGGAAGAACTTGCCAAGCCACAACCAAGGGCCGCGCCGCTATCGCATCCCGCATCGGCACAAGGCCGTGGAAGTCGTCATCACGGAGGACGACGCGCTGGAGCTATACCTCGACGGCTGCCTGCGCAAGCGGCGGAAACCGGGGCCGGGCGATCCCCTCTATGTTTGGACCAACGTCGAACTGCATTGGGAAGAGCACCACTACATCGAGGCTCGCTATTTCCGCAATGCCGGCGAACTCAAGGTGACGGTGAACGGCGATCCCTTGTTTGAGACTGATGTGGGGTAGTTCCTGGGCTTGGCGAATGCAGGGTGGCCGTGCCCCCTTGATGGAAACATGCACAAAAAATATTGAATATCAATAGCTTTGACATAATTGGCGAATTCGAGGTACGGCACCATCCATCAGTGATGGCGCCACTCCCGTCACTCCCCTCCGGGGGAGGGGTCGATGCGTTCCCTTCGGGCACGGCACCCTGCGGGCGCGGAGCCGGTCCTCCGGCTTCTTCGGACGGGAGCAGGCCGCCTCCAAGCCTTGCCTGCGGCCGATCACCCACCCCTGCCTACTCGAACGGCTTCTCTCCCTCGCACATCACCCGGTGCAGCCGCCGGGGCTGGTCGCCGTGGTCATAGACCGCCGCATGCATCGAGCAGCGGTTGTCCCACATCACGAAATCCCCCGGATGCCAGCGGTGGCGATACATCGCGTGGTCGCGCATGGAGTGGCGGTAGAGGAAGTCGATCAGGTTGCGGCCCTCGGCGTCGGTCATGCCCTCCGCCGCCACGCAGCGCGCCGCGAACGTCACATACAGCGCCTTGCGGCCCGTGACCGGGTGCGTCCGCACCGCCGGATGCCACACCGGGTCCGGCACCTCCTCCGGCCGGTCCGTCCCGCTCACCACGTGCTTGAAGCGCATCCCAACCAGCCACTTCTTCATCACCTCGGAGAGGCTGTCGTAGGCCATGTACTGGTTGCAGAACATGGTGTCGCCGCCGTGCTTCGGCACCTCCACCGCATAAAGCGTGGAGAACGACGGCGGCCTTTCGACGAAGCAGGTGTCGGTGTGGAAGCCGCCGGAGACCGGGTTGTCCACATCGCCCCGATCCGCCACCACATGCACGAAGTCCACCCCGGAACGCATGTCCACGCCAGGAGTCTTGGTGACGGCGCCGAAGCGGCTGACGAACGCCAGTTGCTCTTCGGGCGTCAGCGACTGCCCCGGAAACGCCCCGACGCAATACTCGCCAACCAACCGCCGCACGGTCTCGACATCGTCGTCCGACATGTCCTGAAGCCGCACCCCGGTGATCTCAACGCCGGTGTAGCCGGTCATCAGCTCGGCCTCGAGCGCCGATCCCTCGCCTGGCAACGACTCCGAGCCGTCCGCCGCTTCCGCGACCTCCGTCACCACATCAAGACTCATCGCGACCTCCCACACGCCTTCCACCAGCCACCCGATACTGCCACACCACGCCCGTCCAGACAGCCGCCCCGAATCAGGTGTAAAACTTGAATAACCAATTTTTCACATTCACAAGAGCCGTTGCCAATGCCGATCCATGACATGGTACTTGCCACGGCGCAGCGCATCTGTGCACGGCGTCCTGACGGGATATTCCGCTTGGCGGAGATCGTCACCGCCTTGCCGAATCTGAACGAACGCTCCGTGCGGACGCACGTGGCGAGTCGTTGCTGCGTCGATGCGCCGAAGCATCATGTCCACCGCTGGCCGTATTTCGAGCGGGCCGGGCGAGGCCAATACCGCATTTGTGAGGCCTACCGACTCGTCGAGGAGCCATTGCTCTCCTCCGAAGGCGAACCGGGCACCGAACCACACGCGCCCGTGCGGGACATGATCCACGCCGTGATCGTCGAGAGCGAAGGTCTCTACGTCGCCGAGTGCCTCGAGTTCCCCATCGTCAGCTAGGGAGCGACCGTGGACAGCGCCTTGCAGAATCTGCGCGAGGCGATCGCGCTTTACTTCGAAGGAGAGGATCCAACCCCGCTCGGTATCCGATCGTCGCCGCGACTGTCCGTGAGCCTGGAGACGACCGTGGCAACGTTTTGATGCCCCGCCTGCGACGGCTGTCCTCTCGCCAGATCATCAAGGCCTTGGGCGGTTTCGGCTTCGAGGTGGAGTCGATGAAGGGGCGCCACGCGAAGCTGGCGCGCGTGACGGACGCAGGCAAGCGGCAGGCAAGCGCGAGATCCTGGTCGTGCCTGTCCACGACTCGCTGCCCATCGGGACGGTCTCGGCAATCTACCGTCAGGCCAGCCGGTTCGTCCCCCAGCAAGACCTCCGCGCCGAGTTCTTCACGGAATAGCTCGCTCGATGGGGTTTCGTATGACCGACGCATGCGTCGGCCGCTAGCCCTTGAGCCGACCCAACACATCCTCCGCGAACCCCACCGCCGCGGCGTGCGCCTCGGGATCGGCAGCCGCGAAGTTCGGCCCCATCACGGCAAACTTCTCGATGCCGAGTTCCGCGAGGCCCGCCAGCCGCTCCGCGCAGTAGGCCCCCTCTCCAACGACGGCATAACCGTCGATGAACTCGTCCGTCAGCGCCGTCGTCTGCTGGCCTCCCTGGCGACCGTGGGCTTTCATGTCGTAGCGATCGTGGATCTTGTGCAGCACGTCTGCCTGCTGTTCGTCCGCAGGGCCGGACACCTCGCCATACATCACCGAGAAGCGGGCGAAGAGCCCGGTGGAGGCGCGCCCGAGTTCCCGTCCCTTGGCCGCATCCGCGTGGCAGACGACATTCACATAGGCTCCAAACCCCAGCGAATCCGGATCGCGGCCAGCCTTCTCTGCGGCCTCGCGAGCCGTGGCAATGCCCCAGGCGATGCGCTTGGGATCGGCCCCCACCGCCAGCATCACCCGATCCGCATGGCGCGCGGCGATGCCGATGGCACGCGGCCCGGTCACGGCAGCCTCCACGGGCACCTTCGGGCCATCGTCCACCCAATTGATCGAACTCCCCGCCGGCGCATGGGCAAGGCCAAGGCGCTCTGCCGGCGGCGCGGCTTCGTCGGCAATCTCCATGCGCTCGAAGGGTATTTCCTCGCCGCGCAGATACGCCTGCAAAGTTGGCGAGATAGCGCTCGAACCAGCCAAGCCGCGCCGGCGCCCGCCCCAGGTGCGCCAGCGCACTGTCGCCCCGACCGATGCCCAGCACCATCCGCCCCTTTGACAGCCGCTGCACCGACAGGGCCGACGAGGCGGTCACGGCCGCGTGGCGAGTGACGGGATTCGTCACCGAAGTCTCAAGCCCCAACCGCTCCGTCGCGGTGGCGGCCAAGGCAAGGCATACATATGGATCGCCGGACAGATTCTGCGAATCCACCACCAGCATCCCGTCCCAGCCCCGCGCCTCAGCCTCCCGCGCAAACGCCGCACTGCGCCCAGGCGCAGCCACCGTAGCTGTCCAGAACTCCATTGACTTCGCCCCGACCCTGCATGGCACGCAAGCATCGGCGCGACGCGCGTACTCTGTCAATCGACTGGCGACCAACGTCCCACAAAGCCGGCCCCGATTGCGCGGCGCCGAGTCCCTGACTCTCGCGCACGCGCCACGGCCCGAGCCCAACGCGCTCGGTTGCCAAGGCATGGGGCCCTCGTTTGAGGGGCCTTTGCGCCCCTCTTGAAAACGGTAAAGAGGAACACAGGGATGGACCTTGACGCCGGGGGCGAGACTTCCGATGGGTCCCGGCACGCCGATCCTTGCCGCGTTGCGCCCGGTCACCGTAAGGAATCCAGCTTCGTCGGAAGACACGGCGAACGTGCTGCGTGACGTGGCGCCCCGAGAAGGATTCGAACCTTCGACCTGCCCCTTAGGAGGGGGCCGCGCTATCCAGCTGTGCCATCGGGGCGTGGGGGCATTGTGCGCCACCGGACCATGTCGCTTCAACCAATCCGGGGGGGCCAGCAGTCGCGAAGTGACCACCGACACGCCCGTCAGAGCGCGCTGGTAACGCATTACAATGGTCTGCCGTCGTCACGCCACATCCCGTTTTTCGGAGGAAGCCATGCTCAGCATCAACAGCGAAGTGCCGAACTTCAGCGCCCAAACCACCCAAGGCGAAATCCAGTTCCATGACTGGATTGGCGACGGCTGGGCCATCCTGTTTTCGCACCCGAAGGACTTCACGCCGGTTTGCACCACCGAGCTCGGCTACATGGCTGGCCTGGCGGACGATTTTGCCGAGCGTGGCTGCAAGATCATTGGCCTTTCGGTGGACCCCGTGTCGAGCCACAGCGAGTGGCTGAAGGACATCGAGGAGACGCAGGGCAACGCCGTCACCTATCCGCTGATTGGCGATCCCGACCTCACCATCGCCAAGGCGTTCAACATGCTCCCCGCCGACGCGGGGGATTCGTCTGAAGGCCGCACGCCGGTGGACAACGCCACCGTGCGCTCGGTGTTCGTGATCGGCCCCGACAAGCGCGTCAAGGCGATGCTCACCTATCCCATGAGCACGGGCCGCAACTTCGACGAGGTGCTGCGCCTGCTCGACAGCTGTCAACTCACCGCCACCCATCAGGTGGCGACGCCGGTGAACTGGAAGCACGGGGATGACGTGATCATCGTTCCGGCGGTGTCGGACGAGGAGGCGAAGGAGCGGTACCCGGACGGGTGGCAGGCGCCGAAGCCTTACATCAGGATCGTTCCGCAGCCGCAGTAGCAGCCGCAGCAATAGTTGGGGCGTACGCCACCCACCTCACAAGATCAGCTTTTCGCTCCGGAAGCGGCGCACCGTGAGCCACACCAGCACTGCGGCCACGGCGGCGGTGCTGGCGACGGACGCGACGATGTGCAGGGGGTCGAGGGCTTCCGCGCGCAGGATGTCGCTCAGCAGCAGGTGTTGCGACAGCGCCGGCACCAGCATCAGCGGCACGGAATCCTGCATCGGGCGGAGCGCTGCGAACACGACGGGCAGGGTGGGTGCGATCATGGCGATGCTGGTATAGGTCTGCGCCTCGCGGAACGAGCGCGTCAGCGAGGCGGCGGCCACCATCAAGGCGGCGGCCATTGTCGCAAAGGGAAACACCAACAGGAATATCTGCACGGCCACCACCATGCCGAAGTTCGCGGTCATGCCCATTTCACCGAGCGGCAGGAGCTGCACGGCAACGGCAAACGAGGTGACTGTGATCGCCAGCGACGCCGTCATCACCACGAGCGTCGCCAGCACCTTCGCCAGCACCAGCGTCTCGCGCATGACGGGCATGGCCAGGAGCGGCTCCAGCGAGCCACGTTCGCGTTCACCGGCGGTGATGTCCACGGCGATCTGCGAGCCACCGATGAGCACAGCGAAAAGCACGAAATAGCCGACGATTCCAAGCAGCAGGTAGGCACGACGGGACGGCGTGGACACGTCGTCCCGCAAAACCGCCAGCGGTGCCCCCGCGGTTGGATGAATGCCCCGCAGTTGCAGGCGGATGCCCCCCACCATCGCGCTCCATGCCCCCAGCGCTCCCTGCACCCGGTTCGCTTCCGGTCGGGCGCGGGTGCTCGAACTGTCGGCGACGACCCACACCCGCGCCGCCCGTCCGGCCGCCAGCGCCTCGGCGAAGTCCGCGGCCACCACGATGCCCACGGCGACCTCGCCACTGCGCACCGCTTGCCGCAGCGCTTCGTGCCGCGCCGTCTGATCGCCCTGGTCCGCGAACGCTTCGGCATCGACGTCGATCAGGCTCTGGCGCAGGTGCGCCACCAGATTCGGGGTGCGTTCCGCGCCGATGGCGGGGATTTCGATCGCCGCAGCCACATCGTCAATTGCCTGATGCATCGTGAAGGCGGTGATGCCGACGAACAGGAACGGGCCGAGCAGCGGTGCCACGAGCAGCGTCATCGCCAGCGCCCGCCACTCGCGCGTGCCCTCCAGCAACTCCTTGCGCAGCACCACGAGGAAGCCGTTCAATCGGTGTCCTCCAGGTCCACCGCGGCCAGAAAGGCGTCCTCGAGATCGTCCTTGCCGGTGGCGATGCGAATGTCGTGCACCGTGCCGGTGACCGCCACGTGGCCCCGGCTGATGATGACGATCTGGTCGCACAGCGCCGCCACCTCCTGCATCACGTGGCTCGAGAACAGCACGCAGCAACCGGCGTCGCGGCGTTCGAGAATCACGTGCCGCAGCGCCCGTGTGGTGAGCACATCGAGGCCGTTGGTGGGTTCGTCGAGAATCAGGATGCTGGGATCGTGCACCATGCAGCGCGCCAGCGACACGCGGATGTGCTGGCCTTGGGAGAAGCCGCGGGCGCGGCGGTCGGCGATCTGTTCGAGGTAGAGCTGCTCGATCACGCGGTCGATGCGCGCCTCGGCGGTGGCGCCCGTGAGACCTTGCAGCGCGGCGTAGTAGGCGATGTTCTCCCGCGCCGTCATGTTTCCATAGACGCTCGAGCCGTGCGGCAACACGCCGATGCGGCGGCGCGCTTCGAGCGGATCCTTGCGTGCGTCCACGCCGTCGATCTGCACTTCGCCCTGGTCTGCCTGCAGCACCGTGGCAAGTATCCGCAACGTGGTGGACTTGCCGGCGCCGTTGGGGCCGAGCAGGCCCGTGATGCGCCCTTTCGGCGCCACGAAGCTGACGCCCTCGACCGCTTGCACGTCGCCAAAGCGCTTGCTGAGGCCGGTCACTTCGATCATGGCGCCGGGCCCAGCGGCGAGATGAAGGGCGGGAACGGCACGATGCGTTCGGCGCAGGAGGCGTCGAGCTCGGCGGGTTCCGGCGTGTCCACGAACTCTGCCACGAGACGCGGCACGCAGCCGACCGCCAACATGCCGTGTCCCTGCCCCGGGCCGACCACCTCGGCGTGGTTGGCAAGGAACGGCGTCGCCAGCGGCACGTAGCGGGGCGGCGTGATGGGGTCCTTCTCGCCGGTGAGGATGAGCACCGGCACGTCGCTCTCGACCGCGGCCTTGAAGCCTGCGTCCATTACCCCGGCGGGCCAGCGTTCGCAAACCCGGGCCAAAGCCTCCACGAACACCGTGCCCATGAAGGTGCCGCGCTGGGCTTCGACGTCCACATCACCCCAGAACGGCACGTCCTCCGTGCAGACCACTGCGAAGTTGAGGCCATAGGCAAGTTCGCCGATGCCCTCCGCGAGCATTAGCGCCTGTGCCCCCAGCCTTTCGTAGCGCTGCTCGAAGGCGTCGTGAAAGAGCACCGGCAGCATGGCGGCGCTCTGCGGCGAATACACCAGCAGGCGCACGACGCCGGCGGCGATGGTACGCGACAGCACGAGCGGCGTCGGTTGGCCGCTCATCGGGTGCAGCACAGTGACCTCCACCGGCGCTTCGCCAAGGCGCTGCATCACGGCATCGAAGCGGGCGCGAATGTCCGGGAACGTGGCATTGCAGGGCGCATTCGCCTCGCACCGGGCCCAGGTCGCGTCGAGCGCGACCTGGCTTTCGAGGGCCGTGTCAGGGCCGAGGGCAACGCTGGCCGGAACCAGGCCGTCGAGCACCAGGCTGCGAGTGCGCTCCGGGTGCTGCCGCAGGTAGTGCTGGGCGACGCGCGTGCCGTAGGACACGCCGTAGAGGTTGAGTTCCTCGTAGCCAAGCGCCTCGCGCACGAGTTCAAGGTCTTGTACCGCAACGCTGGTGGTGAAAAAGCGAGGGTCGTGGTCGAGATCGTCAAGGCAATCCAACGTCAGCGCCACGGTTTCGTCCACGCTGTCGCCGACGCCCCAGTCGAGCCCTTCCGCATCGAGCCCCGGACAGTGCAGGGGCGCGGACTGGCCGGTGCCGCGCTGATCCACCAGCACGATGTCCCGGCGCCGCGCCACGCGTGTGAAAGCCCCTGCCATCGCCGCATAGAATCTCGTTGCCGCGTCCCCCGGCCCGCCGGCAATGACCACCAGGGGATCCGGCAGGCTGTCATCCGCCAACGCCGGCACCACCGCTACATGCAAGCCGATGCGCTCGCCATCCGGCTGACTCGGATCCAGCGGCACCGGCAACTCGCCACAGCGCGCCGAAACCTCGTAGCGGCCGCCCACGGCCTCGAGCTTGCAGGGGAGAAGCTCGACGGATGCCGCCGGCAAGGCAACCAACGCGACGAGGATTGTCGTCACTTTGACGGCTCGGACTCGCATGGCGAACGGGCTGACCTGTCAGCCTCCGCGCCGGCGGCGGGCGTCGATGGACACCACGTTGCCGCCGGCCACCACACGCTGGCGTGGTTCCAGCGCGAGTTCCCAGGTGATGGCGCCGCGGCGCGACTTGGCAAAGCCGCGAATGCCGTGGGTGTCGCGCACGGTGAAGATGGCGAAGGTGACGTGGATGAGGCCGTCGTCCGACCACAACAGACCCAGGTGCGGAACGCTCTCGAGCTTGGCGACCCCGTCGACGTTGATGCCGGCGGCTTGCACAGTGACGGCCCAAGTGCCGAACTCGTCCGGGGCAAGCCAGGCGTTCACCGTGATGTCGGCGCTGCCGGGGCTTTCCAAGGCCCCCTCCACCAAGAATCCCTGTTCGTCCTCGCGCACATGGATGAGAGCCGTGAAGGACACGGGCGTGGTTTCGCCGACGGGCCGCCACGAGCCGCGCCCCTGCCAATCGCCCGGCGTGAGAAGCACTCAGGCCTCGTCCATGCAGACCACGACGTGCCGCCGCCGCAAGGGGGATGGTGAATCACACGGGTGGGGTGCGGGCACGTTTGGCATGACTTCGTGCCAATGGCACCGGCGTCGAATGGGACGGACGCGATTATACGCATCGCCCGTGGCGATGCCCTTGCCGGGACTCTCAACTCTCAAGGGCCAAGCCATCCTCCTGGCCATGGAGCGTGCAAGAGCGAACGAAGCGCGGTCTCCACTCAAGGGGCACAGCCAACGTGTGAAGCGCCACAGACTGACTGCGTGTGGGTGCCTGCGCGCCCTGCGGGCGCGTCGGAAGTTTCGCTTGCGGGAAACTGCTAGGCGATGACTGCGTGCTTCATTGGGCGAGGCTACGATTCGCGGGCGTAGCGGGTGCCGGGCGCGTAGTAGCGGCGTGCCCAGATGCCGGTTGGGGATTCGCCCCGCACCGGCATCCGCCACGTTCTGAGCTTCGAGCCATCGAGCGGCACGCGATAGAGGCCGCGCTCCTGGTCGATGGTGTTCTGGATGTAGCTCTGGGCGCCCTCGGCGTCCACGTAGCGTCGGGCGATGCGACGATAGCGGTCGCGCCAGAGGTCGTCGGCACCCAGGTCGTGGACGAGTTCTGCAACGCCCTCGACAACCACCTTGCGGTAGGGCGCCGCCTCCTCGTCGATGCACAGCGCCACCCGTGCATCCCGGCGCAGGCAGGCAAACCACTCCGACTGCGCCCTCGGCGTGAACCAGATGGCTCCTTCCTCGTGGATGAACCAGATGGGCGTCACCAACGGGCTGCCGTCCTCGCGCACCGTGGCGATGCGCATGAGCACGCCCCGCTCCGAGAGGAGCGAGTCGCGCTCCGCGACATTCAGGCGCGGCACGGCTCAGCCACGGCGACGGCGTGCGAGTGGATCGAATGCCGTTGCCGCACTCATGTCCACCACCTGCGCCGCCTGATCGGTCAGGTCCTCGATGTTGGCCTCGAGGCCGAGGGAAGCGCCCTCGTTGGTGAAGGTCTGCGAGCGCGAGTAGCGTCCACCCGACGCGTGGATCGTGTGCGCCGACGGCGCATCCTCGCTGCACATGTAGAGCACGGCAGGCGTCACCAGCGCCGGGCTCATCTCCGCAGGCGGATTGCTCATGTCGATGGTGGAACCAGGCACGCTGGCGGTCATGCGCGTTGCGGCACCGGGGGCGAGGCAGTTGACGCGCACGTTGTGCGCCGCACCCTCGATGGCGAGCACGTTCATCAGCCCCAGCATTGCCATCTTGGCGGCGCCGTAGTTGGCCTGACCGAAGTTGCCGAAGATGCCGGAGGTGGAACTGGTGAGCACCACCCGACCCCAGTTCTTCTCGTACATGATGGGCCAGGCGCAGCGGGTGACGTAGGCGGTGCCCCGCAGGTGGACGTCGATGACCAGGTCGAACTCGTCGAGGGTCATGTTCTTGAACGACTTGTCGCGCAGGATGCCGGCGTTGTTGACAACGATGTCCACGGTGCCGAATGCGGCCACCGCATCGTCAACGATGCTCTTGGCGCCGTCGCGGTCCGACACCGAAGCCTTGTTGGCGATGGCTTCGCCACCAGCGGCCTTGATCTCGGCCACCACCTCATCGGCGGCGTCGCTTTGCCCGGCGCCGTGAACGGAGCCGCCGAGGTCGTTCACCACCACCTTGGCGCCACGCTCGGCAAACGCCAGCGCGTGCGACCGACCCAGCCCGTTGCCAGCGCCGGTGACGATGACGACCTTGTTCTCGAAATCACTCATCGGATTGTCTCTTCCCGTTGTGGAACACAAAGCCGCACCGCCACGCCCTAGTGCAAAGGAGCGCGTCGGAAGTCCCGCTGCTGGAGCCTCAAGCGGCAAGGTGCATATTCAAACCATCCAGGTGCCCTACCGCAACCTCGATGATTCCCCGACTTCTCCGGAAACTCCACCTCCGCCGGGCCCTGCAAGTGACGCACCTGGCGGGCGGGGGGGGGGGGGGGGCCTTCGGGCGCGTCACTTGGGTGGTGTCTCACCTTGAATGTGCCTGACATGGCGCATGGCCGTTCGCAGCTGGCGACTGCGTCGATTTGCCTGCCGGGACCACTCTCCATAGGGAGATAGGAGGGAGGGAGGGCGTCCCGCCCTCCATGCGCGCCGTCAGGCGCGTCCTCCCTGCGCATGCCGCGATGTGCCCTGCGCGCCCTTGCGGGCGCGGCGCCCTCGCTCCGGGGGACGGCGCCAGACACTGCACAAGCCGAAGTGAGACACTTTGCGTCACTTGCAGGGCCTAACGGCAGCAAGGCGGCTGGGGTAGCATCCTTGGACATTGTGCATGGCGAGGAAGGGCGCATGGTGGAAGGAAGTTTGGGTGGTCTTGCAGGGGCGACCGATGCGGCGATTGAGGCGGCCCTGGAGCATGCGCATGTGCCTTCGCTCATCAACGCGCTGGTGCATCTCACCGGGGATCTCTCACTGATCCGAGGGGACATCCGCCCCGTGAGCCAGCTCTTCGGCGATCCGCAAGGGGGCGTTTCGGCCGAGGACCAAGCGAAGATGCGCGCCCGGGCCCTCACCGCACTCAAGGTGTATCGCGACGCAGGTTGTCCCGAACTTGCCGCACCATCGACGGAAGTGATGCAGGAGATGCTGCACTTCGTCATCGGCGCGGAACTCTCGCCCGACTACGTGGAGTTCCTGACCTCGGAGCTCAAGCTGGTGGAGGAAGACCCCTACCGAGTCGAAGGCTTCGACGACATTCCGGCCGCTGCCCGCAAGGACTTCCATGTCGTCGTCGTGGGCGCCGGCATGTCCGGGCTCGTCAACGCCATTCGCCTGAAGCAGGCCGGCATCTCCTGGACCATCTTCGACAAGAACGCCGGCGTCGGCGGCACCTGGTTCGAGAACCGCTATCCCGGCTGTCGCGTGGACAGCCCAAACCACACCTACTCCTATTCCTTCGCCCCCAACGACTGGCCGCAGCACTTCTCGCAGCAGAGCGTGCTGCTCGACTACTTCGACCGCATCGCCGGCGAATACGAACTGCGCGACAACATCTGCCTCAACACCGAAGTGATCTCCGCCCGCTACGGCGGCGATGGCCTGTGGCGCGTGACCGTGCGCGGCCCGGACGGCGAGCGAACCGTCACCGCTAACGCCGTCGTCACCGCCGTGGGCCAGCTCAATCGCCCCAAGCTTCCCGACATTCCGGGTCGCGGTGACTTCGAGGGCGTTGCCTTCCACACCGGCCAGTGGGAAGCGGAACATGACCTCAAGGGCAAGCGCATCGCCGTCATCGGCACCGGCGCGAGCGCCTTCCAGACCGTGCCGGAGATCGCGCCGGAAGCCGAGGGCGTCACCATCTTCCAGCGCACGCCGCCCTGGGTGGCGCCGCGTGCCGAGTACCACGACTACATCCCGGACGGCAAGCACTGGCTGCTCAACCATGTGCCGTTCTATGGCAAGTGGTTCCGTTTCTGGATGTTCTGGACCACCTCCGAGGGTCTGCTCTCCTCCGTCCGGCGCGACCCGGCCTGGAACGAGACCGACCGCTCCATCAGCCTCGGCAACGATCAGTTGCGCGAACTGCTCACCGCCAACGTGCAGGCGATGGTGGGCGACGATCCCGAACTCTTCGAGAAGTGCATGCCGCACTATCCCCCGGCCGGCAAGCGGATGCTGGTGGACAACGGCCACTGGTTCCGAGCGCTCAAGCGCGACAACGTCGAACTCGTCACCGACCCCATCGCCCGCATCGTGCCAAACGGCATCGAGACCGAGTCCGGCCGCCTGGTGGAGGCCGACGTCATCCTCTACGGCACCGGCTTCTACGCCTCCCGCATCCTCTTTCCGATGAAGATCTACGGCGAAGGCGGCGTCGAGCTGCGCGAGCACTGGGGCGCCGACCCGCGCGCCTATCTCGGCATCGTCGCGCCGGGCTTCCCGAACCTCTTCTTCTGCTATGGCCCGAACACGAACATCGTCGTCAACGGCAGCATCATCTTCTTCTCCGAGTGCGAGGTGCGCTACATCATGGGCTGCCTCAAGCTCCTGCTCGCCGAGGGCAGGGCGGCCATGAGCTGCCGCAAGGACATCCACGACGCCTACAACGAGAGGATCGACGAAGGCAACCGGGCGATGGCCTGGGGCTCGCCCAACGTCAGCAGCTGGTACAAGAACGAGCACGGCCGGGTGACGCAGAACTGGCCCGGCACCATGCTGGAGTTCTGGCAGCAGTCGCGGGCGCCGAACCCCGACGACTTCGTGCTTTCCGGGGAACTGCACGCCGCCGCGGACTGACGCCACACAGGGGCGGCCCGTGGCCGACCGGGATCGCATCACCCGCGCCCTGGCGGCCATCGCCAGCACGCCGCTTGGCTTCGTGGCCGGCGCCTTCGCCGGCGCCCGGCTCGCATCCACGACCGAAGGCGTCGCCTTGCTTGCCTGGGGCTTCGCCGGTGCGGCGCTGCTGGCTGCGGCGGCCTTCGCGTCGGCGCGAGCGCTCACAGGACGTCGCTTGGTTGTCGCCGCCCTCGTCTTGGGCGCCTCCTCCTTCGCCCTGCTCGCCTTCATGGTGGAGGACTACATCGCCGAACGCATCCGCGCCGCCAACGCCTTCGACGCCCACTACGCCACCTTGCCGGACTTCACGCTGGAATTGCGCCACGTCGATCCAACGCGTCAACCGTTGTCGCGGTTCTCCCTCAACGCCACGACGCTCGAGTTCACCGCCATGCGCCCCGGCCGCTGGCACTGCACCGGCAAGGCGAACCGAGAAGAGAGGGCAGAACTCCACGCCGCCTTGACGACGGTTCCCGTCACCAACGACGCAACCTGCCCCACCACCGCCCAGTGGAGGCTCGGCGTTGCAGCACCCATGGAATCCTGCGACGACGGCACCCTGATCGCCCTCGCCGACGATATCGTCCGCACCCACGAACGCCGCACCCGCTGCCGCCGAGAACCGTAAATCCGCGAACGGGGAAGCAGTTCCGAAGGAGCCGCAGGAACCACTCGACACGGCGTCGACGACAGCCGGTGCGCTTCGGTGGCATTGGTGCGCATAATGCCTCGACCTTCGGGTCGGGTGGCCGGTGACGAAGTGAAGGGGCGTCCTGCCATCTTCGGTGCGCGCCAGCGGAGTCCCGCCGGCATTGACGAGCAACCGCGCGAAATCCGGCGCAGGGCACGCGTGCAGGGTGTCGCGCGTGGTCGTCCCGGGCGTTCACGTCCGCCCCGGCGGCCAAGAGCGCTCTGCCCCGCCGAAGCGTGCCGTGCGTAGTGAAGAGGGGTCCTGCCGTCGGCCCGTGCGCGCGGTGGCGCTGGCCCCGGCATCGATCAGCACGTGCGCCACGCCCCCGACGGACGGCGAGCTGTGCAGCGGAGTTAGCCCGTCCCCGTCGCGCGACGCCGGGTCGCTTCCTGCCCGGATCAGCTCGTCGAAGGCCGCTAGATGCGGCAAGGATTGACAATCTGACACAGGGTGTGCAGGGTGCTGCAAGCTGCATGTTTCGCATCGGACGACTGCAAGGACGCAATGGCAGCGAATCCGCGAATCTCGGTGAGTCTTCCAGAGCGGGACTATAGGGAACTTTCGGCTCTCGCCGAGAAGCACCGCATTTCGCTGGCATGGCTCGGTCGGCAGGCGGTCCTTGAGTTCTTGGAGCGGTACCAGGACCGCGAGTTGCAGCTCCCCCTGACAATGCCCTCGACGAGGTCTCCTCGGGAATGACGAAGTTCGATCCAGAGGTGGCGCCAGCATGAGGCCGGCGCCGATTGTGAACGCAACGGGAACCGGGAGGCGCATAGCGTCTCGAAGGCGTTCCCGGCGAATGATCGCGTTCGGGTGGTATGGCGGGAAGTTCTCCCATCTCGACTTCCTGACGCCGCTCCTGCCGACAGATGCCACGCATTTCTGCGATGTTTTCGGTGGATCGGCTGCCGTCCTGCTTAACGTCGGTCCGTATCCGGTCGAGACGTACAACGACATCGATTCAGAGCTCGTCAATTTCTTTCAGACGCTGCGGAACCAACACGGGAAGCTCGTCAAGGCCATCGGCTTGACGCCGTTCTCGCGCGAAGAACTGGCGCTTGCGTGTCAACCGGCGAAGGGTCTGTCGAAAGTGGAACGGGCGCGACGGTTCTACATCCGGGCTCGCCAGACTCGAACGGGCCTTGCGCAGACCAGCAGCGAGGGGCGGTGGGCGCACTGCGTTCTCACTTCTCGGGCGGGCATGGCTGGCGCCGTGTCCCGATGGCTGGGTTCCGTGGAGGGCCTGTCGGAGATTGCGCAACGCTTGCAGCGCGTTCAGGTCGAGAACGCACCTGCGGTGGAGGTGATCCAGCGCTACGACACACCGAAGACGCTTTTCTACCTTGACCCGCCCTACGTCCACGCCTCCCGCGGCGACAAGTCCGCCTACGGTTTTGAGATGACGGACGAGGAGCATTGCGAACTCGCAGGGTGCCTGCACGGCATCCACGGCCGCGCCGTCGTGTCTGGCTATCGAACGGACCTCTACGACGACCTGTTCCGTGACTGGCATCGCGTCGATGCGGACGAGCGCAGGTGCAGCTCTGTCGGGACAATGCGCCAAGAGTCCGCGTGGCTGAACTTCGAGCCGGAACAAAGGTCGCCAGCAGCTCTCCTGTGATGGACGCTGACGAAGCGCGGGCTTGGCTCGATGGGGAATGGGCTGCCGCGCTTGAGGCGGACGACGGCGAGCCAGATGCCGAGGTCGATAAGCTGGCGAACTCCAAAGGGGTCGCTGTCCGCTACGCTCTCGCAACGCAGTTGCTCGGGAAGATTGCGGACCCAGCGCGCGACCTCTGTAGCGTGCAACTGGCCGACGGTAGCGACGGCGCTTGGGATGCTCGGAGCTTTTCGACGTCCGTCATCGTGCCGTGGGTGGCCGACAATCAACACGTCCTCGGAGCTAGCGCGGAACCTTACGCGAGCAAGCCGCTTCGTCGAGAGCGTTTGGAGCACGACATGTCCAATGTCCGCTACAAAGCGGATTGGAACGCGCTTGTCGCCTTGTTCGACAGCTTGGAAGGAGAGGGGCCGGAAGCGATCAAGGAGACGTTTAGGCGCGTTCTCCGCTCCCTCGTGCGCCGCCTCGCCGAGCAGTCCTTCGGTTACGCGATTCCGCAGCGAATAAGCCTTCACCGGTTGCAGATGATCTTGAGCGGACTCCTCGCCACGGCGAGCGGTGGGCTGCGACCCCAAGCCGTTGCGACGGCGTTGATGCGCACGCTAGGCGAGGCATTCGCTCTGTTCTCGAAAGTCGAGTCACAGGGGATCAACGAAGCGGACGCTGCGGGTGGCGTCCCTGGCGACGTGCTTTGCTACCGTAGGGACGAGCCCGAGCGGATTTGCCTCGTCGTCGAGGTGAAGGACATGGAACTGACGCTCGGCCATGTCGATGCGACGAGGGTTAAGGCGAAGCGGGCCGACGTTGGGTTGGCGAACGTTTTGTTCACAGTGCCCGGCATTCGCGAGGCCGACCGGGCCGAGATAGCATCCCGCGTGGCCAACGAGTGGGCCGCCGGGATGAACATCTACACAGTCAGCATTCGAGCATTGGTCGACGCACTGTTCATTCTTGCAGACGAGTCGTGGCGTGTCCGACTTCTCCGCGAGATCGGCGAGGAGCTTGACATGCGGCAGAATCAGCCGGCACGGAAGGCATGGCACGACCTGCTACTGACGACAGAGGGCAGCCAGTGACACGCAAGGCACGGATCGTAGCAGGGGGCAAGCGTCGAATTGTGCTTGTAGGAACCTTCGCTTTCGACGGATGCTTGCGATCTGTCAAAGCTGAGCGGAATCGCGGACTGATCCGGTCATCCTATTGCACCCTGTTTCGTCCTCGCGGACGGCGCCGGCACTGAGCGCGAGTTCAGGGGTTCAGGCCTTTTCGGGATGGCTCTTAAAGTCCTTTAGCTTTATGATAAACATTTAGTTTTTGACACTCTCCGTGTCACGGCGGCACACTCCATCTCGAACTTTGATTGTAAGGAAACGAGTAATGGATTCCGATGAAACGACCCAACATGCTCTCCGCCACATTCGTCAAGACCGTCAAGACCCCCGGACGCTACGGCGACGGCCGCGGCGGTCTCGGACTGAGCCTCCTCGTCAGGACCGCCGCGGGCGGTCACATCACCAAATGCTGGACGCAGAGCGTCTGGATCGACCAAGGGCCCCACCAGCATCGGCCTCGGATGCTATCCGGTCGTGACTCTCGCCCTGCCCGGCCGCGGGCGCTTGAGAACGCCCGGGGCATCGCCGAGGGCCGCGATCCCCGATGCGTTGCCGAACAACAACGCGCAGGTCACCCACCGGGCCGCGCTGCCGCATCCCTCAGGTGGGCGCGGCGGTCGCGAAGGTGCGGCGCTCGGGCGCGTACCGGGGCGCGGTGCTCTCGCCGAGCCTTCCCGGCGGACGCGTCGACCACGAGGTGCTGGATGCCACCGGCGAGGAGGACATCGCCCGCCAGGCGCGCGACGACGACGCCGAGGCGATGCGCGACATGGGGCGCTTCGCCCGCCGGGTGCGCCGGCGTCTCGGACTCACGCAGGTCGAGTTCGCGCGGCGCATCGACGTGCCGCACGAGACCATCCGCAACTGGGAACGGGGCAAGCGGGAGCCGACGGGGCCGCCAGGGCGTTGCACAGGATCCTCGACGAGGCGCCGGAGACGGCGCTGCGTGTGCTCGGGTGACGTGGGAGGGCCAATGCGCGACTCCCGACCGTGCCCGAAAAGCCAGCCGGACGCACAGCGCACTCCGCTGAATGGACGCGCCACTATTGTGCCTTGATGTGTGCCTTGATGGCATTTTTCCGCTGAGGCACTGTTCCCGCGCTGTACCGTGGTCAGTGGAACCTCTGCGACGCCCGTTGCGCGTCTTCCCGTGTTGTTCAGCCGTCTGTCGCGAATCGAGGCGTCTCGCTGGGTTGCCCTGCGGTCTGCCTGATTCCCGGTGCGGTCGTGTCGGCCGGGATGTTGCTGAACAAGGTCGCCGCTGGCGACTGCGCCTGCCGATGGACGAGCCCTGTCAGTCGCCGCCGCGCGATCCATGATCTGAAAGCACGCGATTTGCCCGGACTCGCCCAGGCGGGCGACGAACCATCTGCATTGCCCTTGCGGTTTGCGCTCGCCACGGCGACCATTGGCGAACGACAAACTTCAGGGGCGCATTTCAGTGAAATTCGGCATCTTCTATGAGCACCAGTTGCCGCGCGACTGGGCACCCGACAGCGAGCATCGGCTCATCAAGAACTCCCTCGAGCAGATCGAGCTCGCCGATTCGCTCGGTTTCGACTATGCGTGGGAAGTGGAGCATCACTTCCTCGAGGAGTATTCGCATTCCTCCGCCCCGGAGGTGTTCCTCGCCGCCGCCAGCCAGCGCACCAAGAACATCCGCCTGGGGCACGGCATCGTGCAGATGACCACGAACCACCCGGCGCGGGTGGCCGAGAAGGTGGCGACGCTGGATCTCGTTTCCGACGGCCGGGTGGAACTCGGCCTCGGCGAAGGCGCCTCCGTCACCGAGCTGCACCCCTTCAACCTGCGCTTCCGCGACAAGCGGGACGTGTGGGAAGACGCGGTGCGCTGCACGCTGCCGATGTTCTGGAACCACGGCTGGGAATACGAAGGGGAGTTCTTCAAGTTCCCCTTGCGCGCCGTGGTGCCAAAGCCGTTGCAGAAGCCGCACCCGCCGCTGTGGGTGGCCTGCTCGCAGCTCGACACCATCAAGTACGCCGCCCACCGGGGCATGGGGTCGCTCTGCTTCAAGTTCGTGAGCCTGGACGCCGCCCGCGCCTGGGTTCACGCCTACTACAACAATTTCGTCCACAACCTCGAGAAGCTGGCCGACTACCAGACCAACCCCAACATCGCCGTCGTCTCCGGCTTCATGTGCGCGGAGACCGACGACGAGGCGTGGGAGAAGGCCGACGGCTGGACCTTCTTCCAGTTCGCCTTGCAGCTTTACAACAAGGAAGGGCCCTTCGAGCCAGGCACGATGAACTTCTGGGAGCGCTATCAGCGGTGGAAGCAGACGCCGGCCGGCCAGAAGCGCTCCGGCAGCGAACTGATCGGCTCGCCGGACACCATCCGCGAGCGCCTCAAGGAACTCGAACGCGCCAACGTCGATCAGGTGATCCTGCTCAACCAGGCCGGCAAGAACACCCACGAAGACATCTGCTCGAGCCTTGAACTTTTCGCCAGGGAAGTGATGCCGGAATTCCACGCCCGCCACGGCGAGCAGGAAGCCTGGAAGGCCGCCGTGCTGGCCGGAGAGATCGAACTGGAGGAAATCGACACCGATCCCTTCAACTTCGCTGCCCGCGGCAAGCCGACGCTGAAGTCGAGCAAGGAAGCGCGCAACATGATTTCCGGCGTCGCCGGCCGGCCCGAAGCGCGCTCCGTGGCTTGAGGGGGCGGTTGGACGGGAATGGGTCTTACCCCTCCCGGCACCTAACGTTTTCTCGACTCCCGCATGGGGAAGTGATGCAACTAGCCCGGATTATTCATGAATGCGCGTAGCGAGGGCGACGAGACGCCGCTGTGGGTGGGCGCACGGAACGGAGGACCCCGAAGGCATGGCTGTGCACCATGTCGAGGGGCCGGAGCGAGTACGCCCAGCCACAGCGAGCGAATGCGAGCCCGAAGGCCAAGCAGTTCGCGAAGCGAACTGCCGATGCGCCCGCAAGGGCGTGCTAGCAGGGCGAGGGCCCTCCGAATCACTCCGGGGAGTCGAAGAACCCTCCTGGCTTCTTCGGAAGGGGGGCAGACCACTCGCAAGCAACCGAGTGGCATTCGCTAGCCAAGGAGCGAGCAGATGAAAGCCGGCAGGCCAGTAGGCCGAGCGCGCCTGCATCCCGCAGTCTTCGACCTCCCCGCCGAAGCCATGCGCGCCGGCGCGTATTCGGACCGCTACTTCGTCAACACCCGCAGCGTGCTCTGCGCCGACGGCCACAGCCCCGACGTGCTGATGCAGGTCTTCTGTCGCGCCGGCGGCTGGCTCGGCGGCATCGACGAGGCCGTGGCGATCGTGGAACTCGCAAGCGAACGGCGGGAGGCGCTCACCGTGCGCGCCCTGCACGAAGGCGACGAGATAGCGGCGTTCGAGACGGTGATGACTATCGAGGGCCCCTACGACGCCTTCGCACACCTGGAAACGCTGTATCTCGGCACGCTGGCACGCGCCACTCGCATCACCACCCAGACCCGCCGCGTGGTGGAGGCGGCGGCGCCGAAGGAGGTGCTGTTCTTCCCGGCCCGGCACGACCATTGGAACCTGCAGGCGCGAGACGGCTACGCCGCACACGTGGCCGGTGCGACGGCCGTTTCCACCGATATGCAGGCGAAGTGGTGGAGCGGACGCGGCGTCGGCACGATCCCGCATGCCGCCATCGCCGCGTACGGCGGCAACACGACGCTCACCGCACGCAAGTTTGCCGAGCACCTGCCGCCCGACGTTCGGCTGGTGGCGTTGGTGGATTTCGACAACGACAGCGTCGGCACGGCCCTCGCCGTGGCGCGGGCCTTGGAGCCACGGCTCTACGGCGTGCGGCTCGACACCTCCGGCAGCATGGTGGACAAGAGCGTGATCCCGCAGATGGGGCAGTTCGACCCGCGCGGCGTGAACGCGCAACTGGTTCACAACGTGCGCTCGGCGCTCGACGAGGCCGGTTTCCAGCAAGTGCGCATCATCGCTTCGGGCGGCTTCAACGTGGAACGCATCCAACGCTTCGAGCGAGATCGGGTGCCCGTGGACGCCTACGGCATTGGCTCGTCCCTGGTCGCCAACCACGGCGACTTCGACTTCACCGCGGACATCGTGCGAACGGACGGCAGGCCCGCCGCCAAAGCCGGGCGAATGGAACGCCCCAACCCACGTCTGGAACTCGTCCGATGACGCACGTGTTCTGGGACGTGGGACACCCAAGTGGACTTCATCGTCCCAGACGGCAAGCTCCATGTGCAGGGCGCCGAGACCATCCGCGACAACCTTGCCCGCCTCACCTGCTTCGCCCACGAACAGGGCATCCGCATCATCGCCAGTTCCGACTGCCACCTGCCGGACGACGAAGAGCTGTCCGACAACCCCAACTTCCAGGAGACCTTCCCGCCACACTGCATGAAGGGCACCGCAGGGCAGGCCCGCATCGCGGAAACGACGCTTCGGACGCCGCTAGTCGTGGAGCCGGACGCCGAGACGACCGAGACCCTCACCCCGCTCGCGGCGCACAGTGGCGACATCCTCTTCCGCAAGCGCTTCTTCGACGTCTTCACCAACCCCAACGTGACGCCGGTGATCGACGCGCTGCAAGTGACCGAAGTGACCCTCTACGGCGTAGCCCTCGACGTGTGCAACCGCTACGCCGTGGAGGGACTGCTGCAACACCGCCCCAACATCGCCGTGACCGTCGTGACCGTCGTGACCGACGCCGTCCGCGCCATCGACGAGTCCCGCCGCGATCAGCTCCTGTGCGCCTGGCAAGAGCGTGGTGTCGCCCTCGCCACCACCGCCAGCGTGACCGCCTGACGGCGCTTCCGTCGAGGGAGCTCCGACCAGGCCCCTCGGCGATGCCCCCGAAGAAGCCAGGGACGGCTTCTTCGACTCCCCCTTGGGGGAGCGATAGGAGGAAGCGCACCTGCAACGCTGTCGGCCCTCTGGAGGAAGGGCATCCTCCCGGCTCGCCCGAACGGCGCGTCCCTGCGCGCCGCAAGGCGCGTTCAACGACCTCGCGGCTCCCGTCGGGGACCGGCAACGCTGCCATCCCTCGAGAGGGTATGGTCTAGGATGCACTGATGCGGCCTTGGTGAGCAATCTGCCATGACACCCGTGACTGACGAACTCATTGAGCGGATGGTGGAGACGGTCGTGCGGGAGGTGGGCCCGGATCAGGTAATCCTCTTCGGTTCGCGGGCACGCGGGGATGCGCGTGCGGACTCGGACATCGACCTGATCGTCGTCGAGGCGGAACCCTTCGGCCCCGGCCGCAGCCGTCACGCGGAATCGACGAGGCTGTATCGAGTGCTGGCGCAGTTCCGGGTAGCAGCCGACGTGTTGGTCTACTGCCAAGACGATGTGGATTACTGGCGCGACTCGCTGAACCATGTGTTGGCGCGCGGGCTACGCGAAGGCCGCGTGCTCTACGACCGCCATGCGTGACCTCAAGTGCGCCGAGGTGCTCTGCGCCGCAGCGGAGCGCGACCTGCTGACCGTCGAGAGCATGACGAGTATGGCGCCCATCGAATCCGTCGGCTTCCACCTGCAGCAGGCTGCCGAGAAGGCACTCAAGGCTCGGCTGGCCACGCTTGGCGAGACCTATCCCTTGACGCACAACCTGGCCACGCTGATGGGCCTGCTGTCGGATCGCGGCGTTGAAACCGATGCGTTTGAGAGCGTTGCCGAACTCACGCGCTACGCCGTGGAGTTTCGCTACGAGGCGGTCGCCGACGGGGGCCGGCAAGAGTTGACTCGGGCCGGCGCCATTGTGAAAGCCTTGGTGGCTGACGTGCGGCGGTTGCTTGACGCTCCTGGTCCGCGGCCGTGATGGCCGGCGGCTTGGCCCCACGAAGACTGTCTGCGCGATGTTCCTGAGCCATCTTCGCGTGCCGCACCATCCTGCTCAGCATCCTCAACCTTCTCCCTCGCGCAATGCATGTTCGAGGTCATCGGCGACGAACAGATGCACGCCAATGACATCCTTACCGAAGTCGAGCCAGGGCGCACTTCTACGCCTGCACCGTCAACAGCCCCATATGGATCGACGACACCGAAGCCTCGCCCCCGGATCGGTCAACACACGACCGAAGTGCTCGGCGAAATCGGCTTCTCGGCTGAGGAGGTGAACCGTACCGCTCCATGACCGCCGGCGGAGGGGATACTGCGGGAGGGCATCGCTCGGCAGCACGACGACAGATAGCCGAGCTTGGCGTGTGAGTGCGCAAGGCGGCGTCCCCCCGCCAATGAACGCGATCAGCCTTCCGGCCCGAACGCCACATGATTCAACGCCCAACGCGCCTCCCGACGGCGCTACACTCCCCGGATAGATGACGCTCACCGAGGGCTTCCATGGTTGAACCTGAAGTCATCCATCGAGTCGCCGGGGCCGCCCTGCTCGGCGGCGTCATGGTGCTGTTCGGCGCCGGTTACGCCATCTGCCACGCCCTGGCCGGGCTCACCCGCTCGCGTCGCATGGCGGCGGCTTCTCTCCTTAGCTACGCCCTGCTCTGCGCATCGACGGCGGGTTTCGCGGCGCTTCTGCAACTGACGGGCTGGTGGCTTGCCCTCATGGGCCTGCTCCTCATCGGCTATTTCGTCGCCCCGCGCTTCATCTGGAAGCTGTCCCTTGCGGTCCACGGAGAGACGCCGCCCGGCACCAGCACGCCATCACCAACGTCAACGACCACGGACATGGAGGCAAGCCGCCATGACTGAGTCCGACATCCGCCCCGAGTGGTGGGCGAGCGAGACTTTCTGGCGCAAGTGCGCGATCTTCGTCACCGGCTTCATGGCGCTCGTGCTGGTGCTGCTCACCTTCCACACCCTCACCGTGATCAAGGCGGGCGGCGAATCCGGCCGCGTTCCGCCCTACTCCGTCATCAACCACCGCATCGGCTTTGCGATGAACGACGAGGCCGGCCACATGAAGCCGGTGATCGGCCCCCTGGCCCCACTCTTCGGCGAGGAACTCACGGAAGCCGAGGCCATGGCCCTGGTCGATCACGGCAAGCTCACCGTGCAGGCGCGCAACTGCATGAACTGCCACACCATCCTCGGCAACGGCGCGTACTACGCGCCGGATCTCACGAAGGCGTGGCTCGACCCAGGTTGGGGCAACGAAGACGCCCGCGAACTCCTGATGACGATGTTCCTGGAGGATCCACCCACCAACGCCCGCACCTTCGGCACGGGCCGCCGGATGCCCAACCAAGACCTCACCGACGCGGAAGTGCGCGCCGTGATCGCCTACCTCAAGTGGATGTCCGCCATCGACACCAACGGCTTTCCGGCTGGGTTCAAGCCGTTGCCACAGGGGAGCCTTCAGCCGGTGGAATCAAGCGAACCGCAGGCGCGGAGGGACCGCGCTGGCCGCCCCACGGCGGTGGGGCGGGGCGCTGTGGAGAGCCTTCAGCCGGTGGAATCAAGCGAACCGCAGGCGCGTCGGGACCGCGCTGGCCGCCCCACGGCGGCGGGGCGGGGCGCTGTGGAGAGCCTTCAGCCGGTGGAATCAAGCGAACCGCAGGCGCGGAGGGACCGCGCTGGCCGCCCCACGGCGGCGGGGCGGGGCGCTGTGGAGAGCCTTCAGCCGGTGGAATCAAGCGAACCGCAGGCGCGGAGGGACCGCGCTGGCCGCCCCACGGCGGCGGGGCGGGGCGCTGTGGAGAGCCTTCAGCCGGTGGAATCAAGCGAACCGCAGGCGCGGAGGGACCGCGCTGGCCACCCCACGGCGGCGGGGCGGGGCGCTGTGGAGAGCCTTCAGCCGGTGGAGCCAAACGAACCGCAGGCGCGTCGGGACCGCGCTGGCCGCCCCACAGCGGCGGGGCGGGGCGCCATTAAGAGCCTGACGGGAGACGCGACATGAAGATCGGCAAGATCAACTATTCGGAACTCTCCACCGCCCAGCAACTGTCGGTGAAGTACTTCACCGTCGCCATGGTGCTGTTTCTCGTCCAGCTCGTCTTCGGCCTCCTCGCCGCCTGGCAGTTCCTCGCCCCCGACTTCCTGTTTGGGGTGCTCGACTTCAACGTCAACCGCATGGTTCACATCAACGCCATGGTGGTGTGGATGCTCTACGGCTTCATCGGCGCCATCTTCTGGCTGGTGGAGGACGAGGCGGGCGTTCCTCTCGTCGGCGCGTGGCTGGCGAATCTCGCCTTCTACGTTCTGACGGTGGCCGTTGCCATCGTGGTGGTGGTGTATCTGGTGGTGCAGAGCGGTCCCGGCGAAGCCTCGACCCTCTGGCTCATCAACGAGGGCCGGGAATACATCGAGGCGCCGCGCTGGGCCGACATCGGCATCGTGGTGTGCATGCTGGCGTTCTTCTACAACGTGGCCGGCACTTTCGTCGCCGGCCGCTGGAGCGGCATCTCCGGCGTCCTCGTGCTGGACCTCGTGGCCCTCGCCGGCCTCTACCTCGCCGGCATGTTCTACACCACCAACCTGCCGATGGATCAATACTGGTGGTGGTGGGTGATCCATCTATGGGTGGAAGCCACCTGGGAAGTGCTGGTGGGCTGCATCATGGCCTGGGGCCTGATCCAGACCCTGGGCGCCCGGCGGCGCATCGTCACCACCTGGCTCTACATCGAGGTTGCCCTGATGTTCGGTTCCGGCATCCTGGGCCTTGGCCACCACTATTTCTGGATCGGCACGCCGGAGTACTGGCTCGGCATCGGCGGCTTCTTCTCCGCGCTGGAGCCGGTGCCGTTGGTGGCGATGGTGGTGCATGCGGTGTACGACGCCGGCCGCCACAGCTTCCGCTCGAGCAACCACCCGGCGCTGGCGTGGCTCATCGCCCACGCCTTCGGCAACTTCATCGGCGCGGGGGTGTTCGGCTTCATGCAGACCCTGCCGCAGATCAACCTATACACCCACGGCACGCAGTGGGCCTCTTCGCATGGCCATCTGGCCTTCTTCGGCGCCTACACGACCATCATCGTCGCCTTCATCTATCTCACCATCCAGCGGCTGCGCGGCGACGTGTGGATGTCTGGCGACCTCAGCGGCGGCTGGCGCTGGAAGTGGTCGCTGGCGCTCTTGCACGTGGGGATGGTGGGCATGACCATGGCCCTCCTCATCGCCGGCTACGAGCAGTCGTTCGTCGAGCGGGCCATGGGCGGCTCCACGTGGCAGGCGTATTTCGACGGCCAGACCCAGCACTGGTTCGTCCAGGCGATGTGGTGGCGCATGGCCTTCGGCGTCATCATGACCGCTGGCCTGGTGCTGCTGCTCGTGGACTTCGTCCAGATCGGCGCCGGCGAAAGCCGACCCATCCGAGTCGTGGCCGCGGCCAGGGAGGAGGCCGACGTGCCGGACGGGGCGCTGCCCGAAGCCGCCGGTGGCAGCTAAAGCCTAGCGCCACAAGAACCGTTGCCTTTCGGCAACGCTTCCTGCTCCAGCCCAGGCCGTCCTGTCACCCTGTCGGCATTCGGCCAGCTTGCGCCGTCCGAAGTCCGACAGGCTGCTAGGCGTAGTCCTCACAACTCCTCCACTTGGAGTGCGACGTGCGACGAAACGCCCCTCCTGATCACTCCCCCCAAGGGGGAGTCGAAGAAGCTGCCAGGGCTTCTTCGGAGGGGGTAGGCTACGCAACCAACAGTGCGACACGCCCCCACCTGCCCACCCAAGGGCACAAACCGGAAAACCCACCAAGGAGACAAGCTTGAAGTCAACCATCCAACTGGTCTCTGCTGCCCTCGGCGCCGCAGCCCTCGCCACCAGCCTGTTCGCCGCCCATCCAGCGAACGCCCAAGCCACCGGCAATGCCGAAGCCGGCAGGGCCAAGGCCGCCCTCTGCGTCGCCTGCCACGGCCCCGACGGCATCTCCATCAACCCCCTGTGGCCAAGCCTCGCCGGCCAGCAGCCGATCTATCTCGCCAAGCAAATCCGCGCCTTCCGCGACGGCGAACGCGTCGAACCCACCATGCAGCCCTTCGTTGCCAATCTCACCGACCAGGACGTGGAAGACATCGCCGCGTACTACGCGAGCCTGTCGCCCTGCCCCTGAGGGCAGGATGCCTCAACCGGGGTGAGGAAAATCACCCCGGACGGTGAGCTTTCGGCACTGTGGCATGATGCGGTGGCGAGTCCCGAACAGGCGAGACATTCTGGAAGGCGCTGACACATGGCCGAGGATGCTGATGCCGTCAGGCGGGAAGTCTCGTTGCCCGATGAGCAAACCGAGATTCTGCATGTGGCCGGCGAGTTCTTGGCCGACGACCTCCCCTTGCGGGACTGTGCCCTGGGCGGGGGCACGGCGCTTGCCAGCCGGTGGGAACATCGGGCCAGCGTGGATATCGACATGTTTGCGCAGTCCAGCGTATTCGAGCGCGCGTTCGGCGCACTTTGCGAGCGAGCGGAAGAGTGGGCTGCTGACGGGCGCATTGCCGAGTTCAGACCATTCCGTGCATCCGTTCTGCACGCAAAGCTCGCGAGTGGCGGGGAGTTCTCCGTAGGGGGCGCTTCGGCGTCACGAGCCAGCCTCTGTCTCGCGAGACCGAGACCACCACGGGCATTCCCCTGCACTCCACGTCGGAGATCATCTTCCGGAAGATACGGGGACGTATGGCGGCGAACACCGCCTATCTCATCCGGGATGCCTACGACGTTGTCACTTGCCACTTTCGCGATCCGTTCGCACTGACTTTGGCGCTGGACCGGCTGACCCCGATCGACAAGTCATACCTGTCCTACGACGCGAACAACCCGCAGCTTGAGCTGGATCAATCAAGGCCACTGCTCGGTCCAAGATACCCATCTTTGCGGGACCCCACGGCGCTACAACGGATGCTGTTCACCGCAGTGGTGGGAACCGCGCGCGAACGAGAGACCCTGCGGGCATACCTTGCCCGGCAATACGATGTGGGCACCGATGGAGCCGACCGATGACGAAAGTGGATTGGCTCGATCCGGTGCGCTCTCCGCTGGCGTGGCGAAACCGCATCGACATCTTGTCGGATGAGGCGTTCGACACCGAGTACAACCGCATTCGGAATCGGCGAGACGCCTACGGGCGAATGCTCCACGACTGCACCGCGGCCCACTGCATGGCTGGCTGGGCCTTTCGTCCCACTTTCGTGGAGTTCGCCGAGGCCATCGCGCGGCCCGAACAGACGCCGGACGAGCGCGCCTACCTCAAGGAACTGATTCAGCAGATGGACCCATACGCGCTGCGGGGAGTCGTCCACCATTCCGGCGCTTCGGTGGTTCAGGTTGCACGCGCCGTGCGCAACAGCGGCATCAACCACCCCTTCTACGCCAACTGGATCAACGGCTTCGCAGTTGGCTATCGAACGCCGGAGCCGCTCGCGGGCTTGGTGGAGCGCTGGTTCGACCCGGGCGGAAACTGGGGCTACAAGGAAACCGACTGGGAACTGACCAGGATCCTGGTGTGATGTGTGGCTCGCGGGCCTTCCTCGGGCACTCAAGCAGAGCATCCCCAACGGCATAGAAGCCCAACCCCAACATCCGGCATGATCCTGCCCGGGAGGCCCCATGAGCAACACGGAGCCAGCGTCGATTGAGACAACCGCTAACTTCGCCCATCCGCGGCACCGGGGCTTTCGCGTGCCGAATCGCTACTCTGCGGCGACGCCGGATGATCTCGCGACGCTTGGCATCCGGCAGGACATCACTGTCCACAACGCTCGCCTGCTGACCCCGGCACCGACGCTTGCGACGCATGGCTTCGAGCTGGTGGTGGCGCCTACCAACGTCGATCTGATGGACACCGAGGCCGTCCGCACGGCATTCTACGAGGAGTGTCGCGACCTGCTGCTTCGCGCCACCGGCTGCGAGGAGGTGCGGGGCGGTGCACACGAGTATCGCAACGGCTTCGGCGGCGAGGGCGGCGCGCGCGGCGTCAAGCCCACACCCAACGGCAGCGGCGGCGCCTATGCCCAGGGCATTCACAGCGATATGAGTGCGGCGGTGGAGGACCGATTCGCCAGGCTCATCCCAGACGGCCGCCACTTCGAGAGCATCAACATCTGGCGCAGCGCCAATGGCGAAGCCATCCGCATGATGCCCCTCGCCCTGTGCGCGAGCCCGTTGGTGAAGCCGGACGACATCGTCTTCGGCGACGGCCAGAACACCGGCAACATCCGCCAATACATGAAGGTGGTGGACCAACGCCTGATCCACGGCCCGCACCAGCGCTGGTATTACTTCCCGGACATGACCCCAGATGAAGTGCTGCTCTTCCGCCAATACGACACCCGCAAGGAAGCCCTCAACCTCCGCACCGTCTTCCACACCGCAGTGGCCGACCCCAACACCCCCGCCGACGCCCCGATGCGTTCGACAATCGAAGTCCGAATGCAACCCGTCCACGGCCCCGAGACCGACAAGCCCGCGCGCATGGCCCGGTTCAAGGCCCAAATCCCAACGATCTACGCCGACGGCCGCCCCTGCGATTGGTGGAGCGGGCCGATCGAGGACTACGTCCCACCGCGCGAAGCTGCTGCGGCCAGCTAACGTGTGCGGCCTTCGGGGGAGGCATCCTGCCTTCCTTGGCGTGCGCAGCATGCTGCCTCGAACGCAAAGCAACAACGCCCATTGCGACCTTAACCCAAGTTTACCAACGTTCGATTGGAGTCAAGCGGGATCAATGACTTGCGGGCGAGTTGGAGCCGTTGGGGCACTGCAGGTGCTGAGCGGCGTGGGGACGAGGAGGTTCAGACGACGGTTCTGCGGGTTGCGCCGGGGCTCGGGTCGATGCCGAGCGCGTCGTGGATGGCCTTCTGGGCGGGTTCGGCGACGGTGGCGGTGCGCAGGTGCAGCGCGCGTCCGTCGGCGCGTCGGAAGGTGGCGGCGACGCGCTGCTGGCCGCCGAGGACGTCGCGCAGCGTGGTCCAGCTGGCGCGCTCGCCGGCGGCGGCGAGCCGCCGCCGGATGACCTGCACGGCCTGGCAGGCGACGACGGTGATGAACAGGTGTCCCTCGGCGCGGACCGGCTTGCGGTGGTGGATGGGCCGCAGGCCGAGTTCGGACTTCAGCGACCGGAACACGGCCTCGAGGTCGGTCAGGGTGGTGCAGGTGCCGCCACAGCGCCGCGTCGTCCCAGTCGGCGACGTTGGTGCGCAGGCAGCAGACGCCGGGGTGGGTGGCCATGGAGGCCTCGGCGGGACGCTGGGTCCAGTTCACCGCCGCCGCGCGCTCGCCGGAGTCGTCGGCGACGACCTCGACGTCGCAGTGGCGGGCGACGCGGCCGTGGCGCGCCTCGAGGCGGCCGACGCGCTCGTGCACCTTGTCGAGTCTCTTGACCGTGCGCGGCCTGGCGAGCCCGTCGGAGAGCGCGCCGAGAGCCTCCTCGAAGCGCTTCGAGAAGCGTTCCAGGATGGCGTTCTCCTTCTCCGCCCGCTCCGGCGAGTGGCAGTGCAGGCGCACCTCGCCGTCGGCGCGCGACGCGGCCCGCTGCAGATGCACGGTGCGTCCGCTGCGGGTGACGCGCGCCGTCGCCGCGGCGGCGTCGAACGCGCGCCGGCGCTCGCGGCTCACCGCCAGGCAGCGGTGGCCGGCCTCGCGCAGCCACGCCACCCGGCCCTCGGTGGCGATGCCGCGGTCCATCGCCGCCAGCGCCCCGGCCGGCGCGCCGAGCGCGGCCAGCATGGACTCGAGCGTGTCCTGCTCGCGGACGCTGCCGGAGAACACCTCCGAGCGGCGCGCGAAGCCGCTGCCGTCGAGCGCCAGCCCCAGGGTGAGCAGCGGGCAGTCGCTGCGCTTCTCCTTGGAGTGGCCGCGCGCCGCCTTCGGGAGCGTCGCCGCGGCGCCCTCGAAGCAGGTGTTGGCGAGGTCGTGCAGGGTCACCGTCGGCTCGATCCCGAACAGCCCCGCCGCGGCGTCGAACAGGTGCTCCTCGATCGCCGCGCGGTGCGCCATGAGGGCGTCCGAGGCGCGGCAGGGCTGCATGGCCCCCATGGTCTCGAAGTCGACGCCGAGCAGCTCGCCGGCGGCGCTGCGCTCGCGCAGCCAGCGCATCGTGGCGCGCTCCGAGGCCGGCTGCGCCATGCGCGCGACGACCGAGCCGAGCGCCGCGTCGCGCAGCGCGGCGTTGACGCCGAGCGACTCCAGCAGGGCCGGCAGGCCGAGTTCGCCGAGCGCCCACAGCGCGGCGTGCTCGACGCCGACGGAGCGCGGCCGCGCCAGCGCCAGGCTGTCGACGGCGACCGCCTCGACGTCGCCGCCGGCGTCGTCCGCCGGCGCCGCGCCGCGGGCGAGCAGCTGCGCGGCGCTGCGCTGCGCCTCCGTCTCCACGGCCTCGGGGACGTCGCCGAACAGGTCGCCCTGGCCGTCGAGGACGGCCTCGACGCGCTGGCACGGCAGCGGCCAGAGGTCGCGTTCGACGTCGAAGTGGCGGCCGAGGTTGAGCAGCGTTCGCTGGCGGACGCGGTTGCCGTCGCGCTCGGAGCGGACCAGTCGGTGGGTGTGGCAGACGGCGCCGTCGGTGGCGCGGGTTCTGGTGCGTCGGACGAACATGGGGGGGACGATGGCGGCGGCGGAGGTGCCGTGCAAGGCATGCGGGCAAAATTATGGCACTACATTTGCCTCCCGCGAACCGGAACTCAATGGAATCAATCACTTGCGGAAACGGAATCGCCGAAAATCGACCGATTCGGCCGAAAAACGGCGTCAAATTGGTGAAGTTGGGCTAGAACAACGCCATCTGACGGTCATCCCCAACCGTGCGTCCGAAATCGAGCCCAAGCGCGGCCAGCACCGGTTCCGCGACCGGGCGGAGTTGCTTCTGCACATAGTGTTCCCGATCCGGCTCGTGCTCCAACGCATCCAAGGGCTCGGGCCCAGCCGTGGTGATGATGTACGCGACAACACGCCCCGCCTCCTTCGACTTGCGCGCGGCCACCACATGGGGCGGCGTATTGGCGGTGTATTCGGTGACCCGCTTGCGCAGGCCCTTGCGGTAGGTGAGGGCGTGATCGAGTTCGCCGCGCCGCAGGCGGGCGGCGGTTTCCGCGAGATAGCCATCCACCGGCTTGTCGGCAAACAGCCGCGCGAAGAGGCCCCGCTGCACGTCCTTGGCCAGTTCCGTCCAATCCCGCCGCACCACCTCCATGCCGACGAACTCCACCTCGCCCTTCTCGTCCACGAGTCCGGCATAGCGCTTGCGGGCGCCGCCGCTGCCGCCGCGCATGGTGGGCAGGAAGAGCTTCACGTAGAGCTTCTCGAACTCCATCGTCAGGCGGCTTTCAATCCGCCACTCGGCCCGCACGTAGTCCGCAAGGGCATTGCTTAGCTCCGCCGCGAGCCTCGGGCCGAGCTCCCTTGCCTCGCCGATGTCAAGACCGGAACGCACGAACACGCTGTCGGTGTCGCCATACAGCACCTCGAAGTCGCGTTCTTCAAACCACTTTTGCGACCAGAGCAGGAAGCGGCGGCCCGTGCCGGTGATGGCGTTGGCGATGGCGACGTTGTGAAAGCGGCAGCCGGGAGTGCCGAGCACGCCATAGAAGGAGTTCATCAGGATCTTGATGGCCTGCGAAGCCACCGAGTCACCTGCCGCCCTTGCCGCCTCGCGCTGCGGAAACAGGCCGTCGAGCATGGTCGGCAGGATGGCCTTTTCGCGCCGGAACGAGGCGTCGGCGGCGAGGCGGATCACGTCCTCGCCCTCGCCCGGATGCGCAACGTAGCCAAGCGGGTCGATGTTGAAGGTGCGCATCAGGCTCGGATACAGGCTCTTGAAGTCGAACACCCACACGTTCTCGTGCAGGCCGGTGATGGGTTCGAGCACGTGGCCGCCGGCCTGGGCACGCACCGACGCATTGCCGCTCACCGAATGCACGCTCGGCGCGACGATGCGGCGCCGGTTCAGCGCCGCCAGATAGAGGAAGTCGAACGAGGCGATGCTGGCCGAAACGCGATCCGGCGTCATGCCGGTGAGGCGGCTGCGGGCGATGGCTAGATTCACGAGGTCGAGCTCGCGCACGATGTCGAACGCGAGCCGGGCATCGGTTCGGGCATAGCGGGCGAAGGTGGGCAGGTCTTCCCGATAGCGTGCCTCGATGTCGCCAGCGCGGTTCGACATCGCCTCCTTGCGGGCGGCTTCGTCTCCTTCCGGCAACGCGCCGGCCAAGGTCACCTTGCCTTCGCCGAGCACTTCGCTTGCCACCGAGTCGAGGGAATAGTCGTCGAAGCGCAGGAACGCGCCGCGCACGAGGTCCATGCCGTCGAGCACGAGGCGGCCCGGCACGCTCGCCTGGCCGCTGCCGAAATAGCCTTCGGCGGCACGCAGGCGCAGGCGGCCGGCGTCGCGGCCAAACTCGAACGGATGCCGCACTCGGGCGGCGATGCGGGCCATGACGCCGAGATCGAAGTCGATGACGTTCCAGCCGGTGAGGATGTCGGGGTCCACCTCCAGCACGCGGGCGCAGAAGGCGTCGATGGCGGCGCGTTCATTGGCGACGCCGATGGCGTTCTCCGGCATGGGGCGACCGGTGCGATCGACGATCCACACCTCGTCGAGGCCTGCGCCATACATGGCGATGGCATGGAGGCGCTTGGCGGCGGGGTCCGTCTCGATGTCAAAAGAGAGCACGGACGGGGTGATGGACACGTCCGCCGGCGTCAGTTGCGGATCGTCGAAGATGCGGGTCAGGCAGCCACCGGCGATTGCGGCGCCGCGAATCTCGCAGCCGCCGCGGATGTCGCGATCGATGAGATAGCGCACGGCGAAGCGCACGTCCGCCTCAAAGGTTGCGATGCCGGCCTCGTGCAGCCGATCGCGCAGCGGCGGCGCATCCTGAGGGATGCGAACGTCCACCCGCACCACCTCCTCGCCCTGGAAGGTGCATCGCCCGTCTGCCGGGCGGGTTCTGGCGCCAAGCGCCTCGGCGCTCGCCGCATCGGCGGCGCGAATGTGAAAGTGCGGCGTCTGGCGGCTGTCCCGCACGAGGAACGTGCCGCCGGACTCGAGCATGCCGTATAGGTGGACGACGGGCACGCCACCGCGAACGCGATAGCTCGCCTGGAGGATGAAGCCGCGCTCAACCGCCTCGGGGACCACGGCTCCCGGCATCCGTGTTCACCGGCCCACGCCTCAAGCTCACCGCCACATATTGGTGCCGCCGCACACCGTCAGGGCCTGTCCCGTCATGAAGGCGCTGGCGTCCGAGGCGAGATAGACGGCGATGCCCTTGAAGTCGTCCGACTCGCCGAGGCGCCGGAGCGGCGTGTTGGCTTCCGCGTTGGCCTTTGCCTCCGGGTTTTCCCAGAGGGCACGGGCGAAGTCGGTCTTGACAAGCCCGGGGCAGATGGCGTTGACGCGCACGCCGTGGGGCCCGTATTCCAGAGCCAGATTGCGCACGAGGGCGATGTCGGCAAGCTTGGAGATGCTATAGGTGCCGAGAGTGAGCGAGCCGGAGAAGGCACCGGTGCTCGACGTGATCATCATCGAGCCTCGCCCCTTCGCCGCCATGTCGGGCGCCACCATCTGGCAGAGCCAATGGTTCGACTTGACGTTCGAGCTCATGATCTTGTCGAAGGCGGAATCCGGGATTTCCGACATCGGGCCATAGAAGGGATTGACCCCGGCGTTGGCGATCAGGATGTCGATGGGGCCGGCCTTCTCCCGCGTCTGCGCCACGAGCGCTTCGAGCTGCTCCTTGTAGCCGATGTTGCAGGCAATGGGGATAGCGGTGCCGCCGCCCTTGGCGTTGATCTGCTCGCAAGCCGCCTCGCACTGATCAAGCTTGCGGCTGGAGACAATGACGGTGGCGCCATGCTCGGCAAGCCCTTCGGCCATGGAGAGTCCCATGCCCTTGGAGGCGCCGGTGAGAAGGGCAACACGCCCGGTGAGATCGAAAAGGTCAGTGGCTACGGTCACGCTTGGGGCTCCGGTTGGTAAATCGCACCAATAGCCTAGCAGCCTGTCGGACTTCGGACGGCGCAAGCGGTAGTGTCTCACTTTGAATTTGCCTGACGTGGCGCATGGCCGTTCGCAACTGGCGACTGCGTCGATTTGCCTGCCGGGACCACTCTCTATGGGAGGGGGGAGGGCTCGGGGGGAGGGCGTCCCGCCCTCCATCGCGCCGTCAGGCGCGTCCTCCCTGCACATGCCGCGAGTGCCCTGCGCGCCTTGGCGGCGCGACGCGCCTTGCGGCGCGATGGAGGGCGGGACGCCCTCCCCCCGGGGGACGGTGCCAGACACTGCACAAGCCAAAGTGAGACACTACCGCGCAAGCTGGCCGAATGCCGACAGGGTGACAGGACGGCCTGGGCTGGGGCAGGAACCGTTGCCGAAAGGCAACGGTTCCTGTGGCGCCAGCCCGGATTGTTCATGAATGCGCGTAGTGAATGCGAGCCCGAAGGCCAAGCAGTTCGCGAAGCGGCGCTTAAGGCAGTTTTCGCTGGCGCGAAAACTGCGAAGGGAAGTGCGCAACCGTTCTCCAACTCGACAGTTTCTGCGGCGCTTGCCTCCTGGCAGCCAACGACCTCCACCGTTCGCCGGTCTGGAGGGAGGCATTCCCGCCCTCCACCGGCCCCGACAGGCGCGTTCCGTTCCCGCAGGGGCGATGCCTGCGTCGCCTCACTGCGGAAGGTGGCTGCAACGCCGCCGTAACGGAAGGCGACTCGAGGGCGTCCCCCGAAAGCCTCACGCTCCCCTCTCGTCCCTCTCCTTCAGGAACACCTCCACCAGCTTCAGTGCCGCAATGGCGCGCGACTCGGTGAACTCCGGCGACATCACCAATGCGTCGATGTCGGCGACGGGCCAGGTCACTACCTCGAACGGTTCCGGTTCGTCCGCTGGCAAGCGCTCGGGATAGAGGTCCCGCGCCAGCACGACGTGGATGGTGAACCCCATGTGCGCGGGCGCCAGGCTGATGCGCCGCAGCGTGCGCAGTTCGCGGGCGCCGAAGCCGGCTTCCTCCTTCAGCTCCCGGTTCGCCGCCTGCTCCAGCGATTCACCCGGATCCACCCGTCCCTTGGGCAGGGACAGCTCGAAATCGTGGAAGCCAGCCATGTATTCACGGATCAACACCAGGCGGTCGTGCTGATCGATGGCGGCCACGATCACCGCCTCCCGCCCACCGCCGCGCAGGCGTTCATACACCCGTTCGGCCCCGTTGGAGAAGCGCAGATGCATGGCCTCGATGCCGAACAGCGCGCTTCGCGCCACGGTCTCGAGTCGGGTGATGACGGGCAGCGGCAAAACGGTTCCTCCGACAATGGTGCGCCTCGTTGGCGCAGGCCCCGCCGCAGGCGGCTTTGCCGGCACGCAAGGCGTTCCCTTACCATTATCGCCCATGCGCTCGAAACGAACGACAGCGGAGCCAGGCGACGGCCACCCCGCCGAGCAAGGAGCCGAGAAGGCGCGGGCGGATCGCTGGCTGTGGGCGGCACGCTTCTTCAAGACCCGCTCCCTTGCCAAGGCGGCCGTGGAAGGCGGCAAGGCGCATGTCAACGGCGCCCGCGTGAAGGCCGCAAGAAGCGTGCAAGTGGGCGACACCCTCCAAATCACCCGCGGCCACGAGGAACGCGAGGTGGTCGTCATCGCAGTCGCCACCCGTCGAGGCAGCGCCACCGAGGCAGCAAAGCTGTACCGCGAGACGGACGACTCGGTGCGCCGGCGCGCGGAAGGGGAAGCGCGCCGGCGCATGGAACGTGCGGGCCTCGAGGTTCCCCGCACCCGGCCTACCACGCGACAACGGCGGCAGCTTGCGCAGCTCAAGCAGCGGTAGGGGCGGTTGTGTGGGAAGGGGCCTCGCAGGGGAAGAGGCCTCGCAGGGAGGGAGTCCGGGGCGACTCCAATTCGGCGGCGGCAGCCGCGTTGGCCGTAGAACTTTCCTACGGCGGGGTGGCCGCTCGTGTAGAATCGCCGCCTTCATCGGCCAGGCGAGCCCGACGGTTCATGGCGCTGAGTTACGAAAGCTCCGGCAACGCAACCACTTACTACGATCTTTCGGCGGCTGCGCTGGCCGAGGTTGCCGTCTATCGGGGCGAAGGGCAGTTTTCCGCCACCGGTGCGCTGGCGGTGGAGACGGGCCGTCGCACCGGGCGTTCGCCCAAGGATCGCTTCATCGTCCGCGACGACACCACCGAAACCGAGGTGGAATGGGGCGAGGTCAATCAGGCGGTGACGCCTGGAGCGTTTCAGGCGCTGTGGAACCGGGTGCAGGTGCATCTGGCGGAGCGCGAGACCTTCGTTGCGGACCTGCATGTCGGTGCGGATCCCACCCACTACCTGCCGATTCGCGTCACCACCGAATACGCCTGGCATGCCCTCTTTGCGCGTTCCCTGTTCATCGCGCCGGAAGGGTTCAATCCGCGGGACAAGGCCGTCTGGGAGGTGGCGAACGCGCCGGAGTTCACTTGCGATCCAGCGCGCGACGGCACGCCGTCCGACGCCACGGTGATGATCGACTTCACCGGTCGGCGGGTGCTGCTGGCCGGGCTGCGCTATGCCGGCGAGATGAAGAAGGCCATGTTCGGCGTGCAGAACTTCCTGCTGCCGGCGCAGGATGTGTTGCCCATGCACTGCTCCGCCAACATGGGCGCGGATGGTGACGTGACGCTTTTCTTTGGCCTCTCCGGCACCGGCAAGACCACCCTTTCGGCGCATCCCGGCCGCCTCCTGATCGGCGATGACGAGCACGGCTGGGGACCGGGCGCGGTGTTCAATCTCGAAGGCGGCTGCTATGCCAAGTGCATTGGCCTTTCGCAGGAAACCGAGCCCGTGATCCACGCAGCCATCCGCTTCGGCGCCATCGTCGAGAACGTCGTGCTCAACCCGGACACGAGGGAGCCCGATTACGCCGACTCCTCCCTTACCGAAAACACCCGCGCCTGCTATCCGCGCGAGAACATCGCCGCCCAGGTGCCGGAAAACCGTGCTGGCGAACCTGCGGCCATCGTCTTCCTCACCTGCGATCTTTCCGGCGTGCTGCCGCCGGTGTCGATCCTTTCCCGTGAGGCGGCTGCGTATCACTTCCTCTCCGGCTACACGGCCACCGTGGGCTCGACGGTGGTGGACGCCACGGAACCCTATTCCGCCACCTTCTCCACCTGTTTCGGCGCCGCGTTCTTCCCGCGTCCGGCGGCGGTTTATGCGAGCCTTCTGATGAAGCGCATCGACGCGTTCGGCGCCGAGGTCTATCTCGTCAACACCGGCTGGAGCGGCGGCGGCTATGGCGAGGGCAAGCGCTTCGGCATCCCTGTCACCCGCGCCATCATCGATGCCATCCATTCCGGCGCCGTGCGCGAGGCTCCGACCAGGGAGCTTCCCGAACTCAATCTCACCATCCCCACGGCGTTGCCGCGGGTCGAGCCGAGTCTGCTCGACCCGCGTGCCACATGGCGTGATCCTGCTGCCTACGACCGTGCCAGGGATGCCCTTGCTGACCGATTCGCCGCCAACTTCGCAAAGTTTGACATCGATGCCAGGATCGCTGCCGCTGGTCCGCGTTCCACCTGACGTTCTCGGCAAGCTGGGCGGCCGAAGCGAGTTCGGGCGACTGCGGCGGGGCATCGAGAAGGAAAGCCTTCGGGTCTCGCCGGCAGGCAGGCTGGCACGCACGCCCCATCCGTCGGCACTCGGCTCGGCGCTGACGCATCCGCACGTCACCACAGACTTCAGCGAAGCGCAGCTCGAACTCATAACCGGGGTCCATGAGTCGGCGGGCGATTGCCTGCGGGAGCTTACGGACATTCACGCCTTCGTCCACGCCGGCATCGGCGACGAACTGCTCTGGGCCGCCAGCATGCCCTGCATCGCGGACCCCGAACACACGATCCCGGTGGGGCGCTATGGCGACTCCAATGTGGGCCGCTCGAAGACGATATATCGACTGGGATTGGGCCATCGCTACGGCCGCCTAATGCAAACCATCAGCGGCATTCACTACAACTTTTCCTTGCCGCAAGCTCTGTGGCAGGCCATTGCCGACACCCAAGGGAGCAACGCCGATCGCGACTTCGTGACCGCTGCCTATTTCGGCTTGATTCGCAACTTTCGGCGTCATTCCTGGTTGTTGATCTATCTCTTTGGGGCATCGCCGGCGGTGTGTCGATCGTTCGCGCCGAATGGAAGCGGGCTCAGGCAATGGGACTCGGGAACGCTGTATCTTCCCCATGCAACATCGCTGCGCATGGGTCGTCTGGGCTACCAGAGCGAGGCTCAATCGTCGCTGCACATCTCCTACAACACCCTGGAGCAATATGCCGAAACCATGCGTTCCGCGCTGACGCGACCGTATCCGCGCTATGAGGCCATCGGCGTCAAGGACACCAACGGCGAATATCGTCAGCTATCCACTGCGCTGTTGCAGATCGAGAACGAGTTCTACGGCACCATTCGACCGAAACGGCGGACCCGCCCCGGCGAGCGACCGCTGGCGGCGCTTGCGAACCGCGGGGTGGAATACGTCGAAGTGCGCTGTCTCGATCTCGATCCCTTCGCCGAAGCAGGCATCGATGCCAACACCATGCGCTTCCTGGATGTATTCCTGCTGCTTTGCCTGTTGGCAGAGAGCCCGCCCGACAGTGCCGAAGAATCCGAGTCCATGTGGCGCAACCAGCTCGCGGTGGTGGAAGAGGGGCGTCGCCCGGGGCTTTCGCTCGCCATGGGCGGGGCGGCGCTGTCGTGGGCGCACGAGCTCATCGACGGCTGCGCGGAGCTCGCCGCGGGGATGGACACCGGCGTTGGCGGCGACGCCCACATGCGAGCGGTGGAGGCGCAGCGGGCCAAGGTGGAAGACGTGACGGCCACGCCGTCGGCGCAGGTCTTGGCCGCCATGTCCGCGAAGCGCGAGGGCTTTTTCGACTTCGCAATGGGGCGTTCGGTGGCGCATCGCGGTCGCCTTGTCGAGGCAGGGCTGACACCGGAGCGGCTTGATGGGTTGGCGGCCATGAGCGAGCGTTCGCTGGCGGAACAGGCGGCCATTGAAGCCGCGGAAACCGAGTCGTTCGACGGTTACCTCAAGCGCTACCTGGCGCTGGGGGGCGACGCCGCAGAGGACGGCGCCGCCTCGGGGTGACGGACAGGTGAATGCGAGTGCAGAGTCCCATTGGCGAAGCGAACTGTGGACGTGCCCGGAAGGGCGTGCCATCGCCTTGAATTTCCTGGCCCATTGCCTACTTGCGGCACCGGAAGAGGGGCTCATGGCCGGCGGCGTGCTGGGCGACTTCATCAAGGGCCCCGTGCCCGACGCCCTGCCGGCCGAGCTCCGTGCCGGCGTTCGCCTGCATCGTCGCATCGACTCCTTCTCCAATCGCCTCCCGGACATGAAAGTGAGCGTGCGTCGCTTCGGCCCCGAGTTGCGTCGGGTGGCGCCGGTGCTGCTCGACATCGTCGCCGATCGCATACTGGCCGAAACGTGGCCCCGCTACAGCGACCGCCCCTTGCGCGACTTCACGAGCGATGTATATGCCGCGCTGGCGGTGCACGATGACCATGTGCCAACCGCTGGCCGGCGTTTCGTGGACTACATGATGACGACGGATCTGCTGGCCCGCTACCACGAGCCGGAGCCACTCAGCCGCGCTGCCCGACATGTGCTGGAACGTCTCCGGATGGGACATTTGGCGGAACCTTTTGCGGCGGCAATGGACGAACAATGGGAGGCCCTGACAGCCGACTTCCATGTGTACTTCCCACACCTTCAGCAATTCGCCACCGAGGAGAAGCATGTCATCACCCGCTCGTTTCGATGATCCCGATGTGCGGTGCCTGGGGCTGGCGCTGCTGGCGGCATTGCTGCTCATCGGCGCCCTGGTGCTCGAACATGGCTTCGCCCAGCTTCCTTGCGCACTGTGTCTCATGCAGCGCATCTGGGTGATGGTGGCTGGGGCCGTCGTGGCAGTGTCTCTGGCGCACGACACTCGCCGGCGCCTCTATCCGGTGCTGGCCACGTTGGCGGCATTGACTGGCGCGGGGTTCTCACTGCGGCAACTCTCGATCATCGCCTTTCCCGATTCCGCACCGGCTTGCGGCGCCGACATCAACTATCTGATCGAGGTTTTTCCTGCCGCCGAGGTGTTGCGGGCGATGACATTCGGCACCGGCAACTGCGCCGATCAATCCGCCGTCATACCCCTTCTGGCACTGGCCGGATTCGTGGCGATCATCGTCGGGTGCGGCGGGCACCTTTGGCGACTCTCGCGAGCTTGACGGGACGCCGCTGGCTTCGATTGGGCAGTGCGCAGGACACACACCGAAATACGTAATCATCCACAGTAATTGGTGCTGAATTGCGGAAAGCTCGTCATGGAAAGACGTGGAATTCTGTTGCAGAAACTAGACATTTGCCGCCGGGATGAGGTACGGTCGCGTGTCTCGTGCTCGGGAGCAAAGAGCAACCATGCGCTGCAAGATGCTGGTCGTGAATAGCAAGGGGGGCTGTGGCAAGACCACTGTCGCGACCAATCTGGCGTCAACCATCGTGAACCGGGGTCAGAAGGTGGCCCTCATGGACTATGAACGCGAAGCCTGCGCCTCCGCCTGGCTTGGCCGGCGAGGACACAATGTGGCGCCGATCACGCGCACCCAAGGTGCGTCGATGTATGAAACCACGGCGTTCAGCCTGCGCATCCCCCGCGACCACGACTGCTTGGTGATCGACGGCTCCTCGGGCCTCGTCGGATCGGATCTCGACCTGCCGCTGCAACAGGTGGATCTGGTGCTGGTGCCGCTCACCCCTTCCCCGTTCGATCTCGAGGCGACGGCCCGCTTCGTGGCCGACTTGCGCACCAATCGGTCCATGCGACGGCGGCGCGTCGCCATTGCCCTGATCGTCATGCGCCTGCCCGACAGCGAAGACGCGGCGGCGCGATTCGCCGAGCCCGTGCGGGAACTTGGCGTTCCCTGCGCGGCGGTGTTCCGCGACCATCCGATCTACAACACCGCGGCGGCGAAGGGCCTCGGCATCTCGGAGACCGCCGGCAGCGAAGACGAACGCGCAGAAGCTGCGGCATGGGAACGGCTTGTGGACGATTGGGTGATGGTGGCCACCGAACCCCCGCCAAAGGCGCAAGCCAACGGAAACGCAAACGGACACAACGACGACGCAAACCCGTAGACTCGAACCCATTTCTGGCCTGTCAAGACCTCCTGACAATTCCGCGCATCGGCCGTACCTCCTCCGAAGAGGCGGTGTCGCTCTACTACATCGGTCAGCGATCGAAAGCCAGGAGCCTTCAGCCGGGGAAGCATCCCCGACCGCTGACGCGTAAGGAAGTACCGGCAATTCCCCATCGCTGGGGGCGTACTTCCATGCAAGGCTTCTTCGGAGGGTGAGCCGCGCCACCAAGCCCGCACCCGCCCCAACAACAGTTCCCGCAAGCTACGCCACCGTTGGCACAATAGGGCCATGCTTCAACTCAGCCGGGTGATCCTCAAGCGCGGGGATCGCACCCTGTTCGACGAACTCGACGTCACCGTGCATCCGGGCCACAAGGCCGGTGTGGTGGGGCGCAACGGTGTCGGCAAGAGCACCATGTTCGACCTCATCCGCGGCCGGCTGCAGCCCGAGGAGGGCGATGTCCTCTTTCCCCAAGGCTGGCGCATCGCCTGGTTGGAGCAGGCGGCATCTCCCTCGCCCCGCAGCGCTCTCGACTACGTGCTCGACGGCGACCGCCTGCTGCGCGCTGCCGAGACCGCAATCGCCACGGCCGAGGAGCGAGACGACCATGACGCCATTGCACACGCCTGGAGCGACTACGGCGATGCAGGCGGGCACGATGCCGAGGCCCGGGCCGGCAAGATCCTGCATGGCCTGGGCTTCGCCAGCGACGACTTCGCCCGCCGCCACGAGGAGTTCTCTGGCGGCTGGCGCATCCGCCTGCAGCTGGCGCGGGCCCTGATGACGCCGTCGGATCTGCTTCTTCTCGATGAACCCACCAACCATTTGGATCTCGAAGCCACCCTGTGGCTGGAAGCCTGGCTGCGACGCTATCGCGGCACCCTGCTCACCATCGCCCACGATCGCGAGTTTCTCGATCGCACCGTCTCCGAGATCGTCCACATCGACGCCGGCAAGGCGGCAACCTATGTCGGCAACTACGCCTCCTTCGAACGCCAGCGTGCCGAAGCCCTGGCGCGGCAACGGGCGCTGCATGAGCGCCAGCAGCAGGAAATCGAACGCATCCACCGCTTCGTTCGCCGATTTCGCGCCAAGGAGAGCAAGGCGCGGCAGGTGCAGAGCCGCCTCAAGGCGCTGGATCGCATGCATCAGGTGGCGGCGGTACACGCGGAATCCGGCTATCGATTCTCCTTCACCAGCCCGCGCAAGACCTCCTATCCCACCATCTCCCTCGACGACGTGGCACTCGGCTACGACGACGTGCCGGTGCTCGAAGATGTCACCTTGCGAGTGTCGCCGGACGACCGCATCGGCGTGCTGGGCGAGAACGGCGCCGGCAAGACGACGCTGCTTCGCTGCCTGGCCAAGGAGCTGGCGCCGAAGGCCGGCACCGTGACTCGGGGCCGCCACGATTCGGTGGCGTATTTCGCCCAGCACCAGCTTGAATCGTTGGACTTGGCCAGGAGCCTTCAGCCGGGGAAGCATCCCCGACCGCTGACGCGTAAGGAAGTACCGGCAATTCCCCCATCGATGGGGGCGTACTTCCATGCAAGCCCTCTCGATCACCTGCTGGACGAGATGCCGCAGCAGGCGGCGCGGGACTACCTCGGCGGTTGGGGATTCACCGGCGACGATGTGGCGCGGCCGGCACGGACATTCTCCGGCGGCGAAAAGGCGCGCCTCGTGTTGGCTCTCATCGCCCGCACGGAACCTGCCGTGCTGGTGCTTGACGAGCCCACCAACCACCTCGATCTCGACATGCGACAGGCCCTCGCCGTGGCGTTGCAGGAATACGCCGGCGCGCTGCTGCTGGTCTCCCACGACCGGCACATGCTGCGGCAGTGCGTGGACCAGTTCTGGCTCGTGCGCGATGGTCGGGTCACTCGATTTGGGGATGACTTGGCGGCCTACGAGGCGCTAAGCCAGCGCAAGCGTGCCGGCGACGGCGACGAGAGCACCGGCAAGGCCAAGGCTCGTTCGGGCAGCAACCGCCAAGCGCGCGGACGTCTCAAGGCACTGGAACGCCGCGAACGGCAACTCAGCGGCGAGATCGAGCGCGTTGCGAGACAGCTGGCGGAACTCGAACGCAAACTGGCGGACCCGACAATCTACCGCCGCGACCCTTCCATCATCGAGGAACTGGCCCGAGAACGAGGCCGCACCCGCCACAGCCTGGAACGGGCCGAGGAGTCGTGGCTGGAGGTGCAGGAGGAACTCGAAGCCAATGGGACCTCTTGACCGCCGAACATGCTCTTGCACGCTTTCCGAGAGGGAAGGGCGCCGCCTGCCCCGCTCCGAAGAAGCCGAAGACGGCTCCTGCGCCCGAAGTCACCCCCATGCGCGCCCTTGAGCGCGTCCCTCTGACGCAACGTAACGATTCGCCCGTCAAGCCAGCAGGATGAACGGCTCAATGAATCGCGCCACAGCCATCACGGTCTGGAACACCGGCAGGCCGACGAATTGCAGCAGGATGAGGCCCAGCAGGGCAAATGCGCCGTAGCGGGCGTTGAAATGGACATAGCGCTGCGCCAGCGGACGCGGCAGGAAGTAGGGCAGGATGTAGTGGCCGTCCAGGGGGCCGAGCGGGATCAGGTTGAACACCATCAGCACGAGATTGATGCCCACCAGATAGGCAACGAACACCTGGACGCCCTCGCTGCCCACCGCCCCGATGCCGAGCTTCGCGAGCAGCACAAAGGCATTCAGCACCACCGCCGCGACGACCAGGTTCATGAAGGGCCCCGCCGCCGCCACCCAAAGATCCGCAAAGCGCGACGTGAAGTTGCGCGGATCCGTCGGCACCGGCTTTGCATAGCCAATGCCGATGGCCACCACCATGAACAACCCCACCGGGTCAATGTGCGCCACCGGATTCACCGTCAACCGCCCGGCCCGCTCGGCGGTGTCGTCGCCGAACCGCTTGGCCACATAGGCATGGCCAAATTCGTGAAACGACAGCGAGATCACCAGCGCAATCACGATGAGCGCAAAGAGCGCGAATTCGCCCTGAAAGAGCAATGGCAGCATTTCGGCGAAGTCCTTGGATCGGCCCCCGATTGTATGCGCCCTGTCCCACGTTGCCCCAGCACAAGCCGCCCTATACTCCCCAGCCACTACCCAACCTCGTGCCCCACCCATGCCCGTCGCCGATTTCCTGACCGAAATCCTCCCTCCCCACCGAGTGCGCACTCGTGCCGACGACCTCGCCACGTGGGGCAGCGACTGGACCCGCAGCTACGAAGTCGCGCCGTCCGCCATCGCGTTCCCGGAGTCCGTCGAGGAAGTGGCCGCACTCACCCGCGTCGCCAACGAACGCGGCTTGGCGCTGGTGCCGTCCGGCGGTCGCACGGGGCTTTCCGGAGGCGCCGTGGCCAGCAGCGGCGAGGTGGTCGTGTCGTTCGACCGCATGAACCGCATCCTGGGCTTCAACGAGGCCGATCGCATCGTCCGCTGCCAGGCCGGCGTGGTCACGCGGGTGTTGCAAGAGTTCGCGCAGGAGAAGGGGCTGTGCTACCCGGTGGACTTCGCTTCATCCGGTTCCAGCCAGATCGGCGGCAACATCGCCACCAATGCCGGCGGCATCAAGGTGATTCGCCACGGCCTCACCCGCGACCGGGTGGCCGGGCTCACGGTGGTGACAGGCGCGGGACAAGTGCTGCAGCTCAACCGGGGGCTGGTCAAGAACGCCACGGGCTACGACCTTCGTCACCTCTTCATCGGCTCCGAAGGCACCCTCGGCTTCGTCGTCGAGGCAGACCTTCTGCTCACCGAACTCCCGCCGCCGCAGCGGGTGATGGTGCTGGGTCTCGACCGATTCGCCGACGTGCTCCGGGTGCTGCCCTGCTTCCAGGAGCGGCTGACGCTGTCCGCGTTCGAGTTCTTCTCGGAACTTGCCCTCGTGAAGGTACTCACTCACCGGCAGCTTCAGCGTCCGCTGGCCCACCCGGCGGCGTTCTATGCGCTGCTGGAGTTCGATGCCGATGCGGAGGAGACGGCGCTGGCGGCGTTCGAGGAGGTGCTGGAGCAGGGCTGGGTCAGCGATGGCGTGATGAGCCAGTCGGATTCCCAGGCCGCCACGCTGTGGGGATTGCGCGAGGGCATCACGGAGAGCATCGCCCCGCAGGTGCCCTACAAGAACGACATCTCCGTGCGCATCTCGGAGGTACCCGGCTTGCTCGACGACGTGGACGACATCGTCAGCGCTCACTACCCCGACCTGGAGGTGTGCTGGTTCGGTCACATCGGCGACGGCAATTTACACCTCAACATCCTCAAGCCTGAAGGCTTGCCCGTCGAGGACTTCTATCAGCGCTGCCACGCCATCAGCCCGAAGCTCTTCGCCCTTATCGGCGCTCGGGGCGGCAGCATTTCTGCGGAACACGGCGTGGGGCTCTTGAAGCGCGACTTCCTGCACTTCTCGCGCAGCGAGGAGGAGCTGGAATTGATGCGCTCGTTGAAGCGGGTGTTCGATCCAAGCGGGGTGATGAATCCGGGCAAGCTGCTTGCGGCGGCGTGAGGTGGAGTGTTCAGGGGGCCTTTGGGCAGCGATGCGGCACGGCCTGTTCCCCCTCCGAAGAGGCCAGGAGGCTTTTTCGACTTTCCCCAAGGAAGGAGTGGAAGGAGGCTCCGCTTCCGAAGGGGAAGGTGTCCGTTCGGGGTCGTGCTCTGGGGAGAGGGCGTCTCACACTCCAGAGCGCAGGCGCGTCCCGCACTAGCTAGCGCCACAAGAACCGTTGCCTTTCGGCAACGCTTCCTGCCCCAGCCCAAGCCGCCCTGTCACCCTGTCGGCATTCGGCCAGCCCTGCGCCGTCCGAAGTCCAACAGGCTGCCAACGCGCCTTTGCGGGCGCGTCGGCAGTTCGCTTCGCGAACTGCCTGGCCTTCGGGCTCGCATTCGCTCGCACCTTCGGCCAGTAGGCGAGCGCCGTGGAAAGGTGTCGAGTTGGAGAACAGTCGCGTACTTCCCTTCGCAGTTTTCGCGCCAGCGAAAACTGCCTCAAGCGCCGCGAAGCGGCGCTAGCGCCACAAGAACCGTTGCCTTTCGGCAACGCTTCCTGCCCCAGCCCAAGCCGTCCTGTCACCCTGTCGGCATTCGGCCAGCTTGCGCCGTCCGAAGTCCGACAGGCTGCTAGGGCATCAGTTCGATCCCGTGCGCGGAAGCGACGATCACCAGCTCTGGACGGCAGATGGCGAAGACGCCGTTGGTCACCACGCCTGGGATGTCGTTGATTCTTGCCTCGAACTCGGTCGCGTCGTCGATGGCAAGACCTTGGATGTCGAGGATCGGGTTGCCGTTGTCGGTGACGAAACCCTCGCGCCGGCGCGGGATGCCGCCTAGCCTCTCGAGACGCTCTGCAACGAGGCGTGTGGCCATCGGCACCACCTCGACGGGCAGCGGGAACCTGCCCAGGCGATCCACCAACTTGGAATCGTCCACGATGCAGAGGAACTGCTCCGCCGTGGCGGCGACGATCTTCTCCCGCGTGAGCGCACCGCCGCCGCCCTTGATGAGTGACCGATCCGGCGCCACTTCATCCGCGCCGTCCACATAGAAGGCGATGCGCTCGGCGTCGTTGAGATCCAGCACGCGAATGCCGCGTTCGCGCAGCCTCGCCGCGGTGTCTTCGCTGCTGGCGACGGTGGCGGCGAAGGAATGCTCCACTTCCGCAAGGGCGTCGATGAAGTGATTGGCCGTGCTGCCCGTGCCCACGCCGACGACGGTTTGCGGGTTCAGTGCCGGAAGGATGCGATTCAGGGCGGCGCGGGCGCAGTCGCGCTTCAGGCGTTCACGGGGAGGCAGCTCCGCCACTGCCGGCTCAGCCGCCCGCTTCGGTGGGCTGCACGTAGCGGGTGTATTCCTCCTCGAAGGCGAGCTTGGCGGGATCGCTGATGCGGTCGATGTAGAGCTTGCCGTCGAGATGGTCGAACTCGTGCTGGAACACCGTAGCAAGAAGCCCGCGCGCGGCAATGGATTCCGGTTCGCCGCGCGGGTTGGTGAAGTCCACGCGAATGTTCTGCGGCCGCTCGACGAACCCGCGCAGCCCGGGCACCGACAGGCAGCCTTCCCAATAGCCGGCGGTCTCGTCTCCAAGCACCTCGATCGTGGGGTTGAAGCACACGGTTGGCGCCGCGCCAGTCGGGAGACCGCCGGACTCTTCGGGCAGATGGATGATGGCGAGGCGCATGTTTTCGTTGACTTGCGGCGCGGCGAGGCCAATGCCGCCGTAATCGTGCAGGGTATCGATCATGTCCGCGAGCAGGCGATGCATGGCGTCGGTGCCGATGTCAGCGGCAGACACTTCCCGGGCCCTGCGGCGCAGAGCCGGGTGCCCCATGCGAATGATCTTGCGAACCGCCACGGCCGTTCGACTGCCTGCCGTCCTGGGAGCAGCCGGACTAGAAGAACTGCGGCTGCGCGGCGATGGCGAGGGACGATTCGATGTCCCACACCGCGCGGGTGACGGCCTGACCGATCAGGTCCATCTTCCGAACCTGCTCGATGCGCCTGGCGGCCAGCTCGACTTCGCGCGGGGTGAGGAGTTCCTCGAAGATGCCGCAGGCGTCGGCGAGGCAAAGGATGACGATGTCGCGGGGGTCCGGAATGTCGTCGCTGAACAGCACGCCCATGATGCGCAGCTTCACCTCGCGCTCCGCCTGCCCATCGACGATCGGATAGCGCCGGGCGCGGAACACCCACAGGAAGCGGTCGTCGCGCCGCTCCAGGATGCCGCTCCTGATGAGGCGTTCGAGGGCGCGTTCGCGAATCTGGTCGGCGCGGGCGGCAGCGCGCTCCACCCAATAGCGAGCGTCTCGAGTCTCTTGGGAGGAGGCGATGTCGGCGAGCATCGGATCGAGCAAGTCGTCGCCAACGGGCGTCTTGTCGAGCAGGATCAGGGTGCTTGGGTCGGTGTCGATGCGATCCTCCAGCGCGAGGTCCATGAGCACACCGCCGCCAAGGGCGTAACGCACGCTCCAGTCGGGCACACGAGCGAACCGACCGTCCTCGTCGTGCAGCAGGAGGAGCATGATCTCTTCAGAGAACCTGAGCATGGTCGCGGCCTTGTCGTTGTCCAACGTCGCGGGACGGGCACTCGGCCACGGCCTCGCAAGGAGCCGCCGGCAGTATAGCGCAGGAGCGGCGCCAGCCCTGTCGGCAACGCTCGATCAGTGGCGCGCCCGAGCCTTCAGGCGGCGAGCGCCTCGACTCACACCCCGGCAACGCCGAAATCCCGCCACCCGCGCTCCGTAACCACCGCCGCCAGCGCCACGTCGTGGGGTTGGGCCGGCAGCGACCGGACCCGTTGGCGCTCGAACGCAATGCCCACGAGCGGGGGCGCGTCGGCGGCGGCGAAGCAGCGGTCGTAGTAGCCGCCGCCGCGGCCGAGTCGATTGCCGGCATCGTCGAAGGCGACCACGGGGGCAAGCACGAAGGAGAGCGCGGACAACGGCCAATCGGGCGCCCAGGGCGCTGGCTCGTCGATGCCGAATCGGTTGCGGATGGTTGCGGCTCCTTCCGCAAGCCGCACGAAGGTCATGTTGCGCCCAACGACCCGAGGCACGGCCACGGCCACCTCGCGCTGCCGGCAGATGTCGATGACCCGTCCCAGGTCCGCTTCTCCATCCGTGGCGAGATAGGCACCGAAGGCGACGACCCCTCGCAGCCTTGCGGATACTGCCGTCGCAATGGCGGCTTCGGCATCGCGACGTTCCACGTCGTGGATGCCGCGCCGCCGACTGCGACCGTCAAGGCGCAAGGTGCGGATGGAGTCAGGCGAGCTCACGACGGCGCGAGGAGCAGGGCGCAGGCGAGAAGAGAGAGGAGGGCAAGATGCCTTCGCTCCAGGGAGGGGTCTGGGCCTACGGTTCGGTCCCTCTCCGGAGGGAGGGCGTCTCGCCCTCCTTCCAAGGGCGCAGCCTGGAAGGCCTCCCGGAGATGCCGCTGCCTGGTTGGCCCTGAACCGTTGTGGTTCAAGGCGGCGGTCCCTCGCGGCGCCTAAGGCTTCCCGTCTCCCGAACGATCCGTCCCTTGCGGAAAGGTCGTTCGGGCGTTGGTGCTGCACACCGTCGCACGAGAGGAACCTCCTGTAGGTTCTCTAACGGCTCAAGGACGACACCGGCTGGCAAACATCCCAGGAGACGGGGCGCAGTATAGCGAACGCGTCCGCGTCCTTGGGCAAGAGCGACGTCGGCCGCGATCAGGAAGGGGCGGGGGGCTTGTGCTCGGTCACGCTCGCCACGACGCGCTCCGCCAATGCGTCGAGCTTTTCCTCTACCGCGTTGGCAGTGTCAAGCCGCGCCTCGAGTGAGCGGGACTCGTGCAGCGCGTTGAGCGCAACCATGACGGCGACGCGCTCGTTGTCGAGCACCCGGCTGCCGTCGCGCACCTCGCGCATGCACCGGTCCAGCTCCGCCGCCGTGGCCCTGAGCCCATCTACCTCATCGGCAGGGCTCTTGACGTGATACGCCTTGCCCAGAATGTGCAGGGTGACGGTTTCGGGCTTCAACGCCCTTCCTCCAGCGCCTTCGCGCGGTCGATCATGGTCTTGATTCGATCCTGCGCCAGCTTGTTCATTTCGACGAGCCGCCTGCGCTCCTGCAGCCAGTCTTCGCGTTCTTGGCGCAGGGTCGCGTTCTCGTCTGCGAGGTTGCGGCACAGATCGATCAAGCGGTCGATTTCGGTCGTGAGGACATCGAGCGACGAAGCCATCGGGGGCCGCGAAGGCAACAACGGAACGGCTAGTTTGGCGCGGTTGGCCGCCCATGTGAAGCGTTGCAGGCGTTGTGGGCGCGCTGTGGGCGTTGTGGCCTCGCCGCCCGACTCGCGGGCGGGTAGGATCGCGTTCCCTGCCAAAGCCAGAGCGCGAGGGCGAAAACTGAGCGAGTTTGAGCATCGTCCGCCAGACGCGACGCACGATGTAGCGGTGGTCGGAGCTGGCATCGTTGGCCTGGCGGCAGCCTTGGCCATCGCCCAGCGTGGGCTGCGCGTGGCGTTGCTGGAACGCACGGCGCCGCAGCGCGTTCGCACCGCCCTGGGCTTCGATCCTCGCACCGTCGCCCTCACCCCACCCGCGGTGGATTTCCTCGTCCAGTTGGGCGTCTGGGACGATGCGATCGCCGCGCCCATCCGCGGCATGAGGGTATGGGAAGCGGAGGGCACGGCGGCGATGCACTTCGGCGACGGCCGGACACTGGCGCACGTCGTCGAGAACAGCGCACTGACCGAGCGGATGTGGCGCGCCGCCCAGGAACGCGTCGATGTGCGTTGTCCCATGCACGTCACGAAGTATGCCGAACAGGGCGGAAGCGCCACCTTGTCGGGTGACGACACTGGCGTCGAGGCGCAGCTTGTGCTGGCGGCGGATGGCGCGGCCGGTGGCGTCGGCGAATTGGCGGGCGCACGCGTGCGACGCTCTCGCCCCATGCAGCACGCCGTGGTGAGCGTCGCGCAGTGCCAGCGCGAGCACGAAGACGTGGCGTGGCAGCGATTCGGCACAGATGGCACGGTGGTTGCCCTGCTGCCGCTCGTCGATCCAGGCTACCGGGCGCTCATCTGGAGCCTTCCCGGACACAGGCAGCAGACCGCCATGGCATGGAATGACGACGCATTCTGTCGTGTCTTGAATGACGAGACGGAGACCGCGGCGGAAGTGAGCGCCGTCGGTCCCCGCTTCGCCTTCCCGCTGGCACAGGGCCTCGTCGCCGACGTCAATCCATCGCAGCGCCTGCTGGTGCTGGGCGATGCGGCACGCACGCTGCACCCGATGGCTGGGCAAGGGGTCAACCTCGGTCTCGAAGATGTGCGGGCATTGCTTCCCCGTCTTCCGGATGGAGACCTGGGTGCAAAGGCCGCGTGGCGGCGGTTCGCGGCGGACCGCCGGACGCGCTCGAAGCTCATGCTGGGGCTGCATTCGGCGCTCCTCGCCGCGTATGGCGCGAACGGGCCGCTCGCTCGCGCGGCTCGCAACATGGGCGTTCGCTTTCTCGACCGCAACGCCCCCATCAAGGCGCAACTCGTGCGCGAGGCCATGGGCGTCGGCGCCCTCTCGACCGTTGGCATCGCCCGCGCCGGTGGCGTGCCTTGACGGAACCGCGCCGCACCCCGCTCTTCGAGGAGCACGTCCAGGCCGGCGCGCGCATGGCGCCGTTCGCCGGCTGGTCCATGCCCCTGCACTACGGCTCGCAGATCGCCGAGCATCACGCGGTGCGCAGGGACGTCGGCATGTTCGACGTCTCGCACATGCGGGTGATCGACGTGGCTGGCGGCGGCGCCACGGACTTCCTGCGCAAGGTGTTCGCCGGTGACGTTGCGCGGCTGGAGACAGGCCACGCCCTCTACGGCGTGCTGCTGAACGACGACGCCGGCATCATCGACGACGCGATCGTCTATCGCATGGACGACGGCTACCGCGTGGTTGCCAACGCCTCGACCAGCGAGCGTGTGCGTTCCTGGCTCGTCCGCCACACCGACGATGCAACGCGGCTGCTTTGGCGCCAGGATCTCGCCATGTTGGCGGTGCAAGGGCCTCGGGCCGTCGCCTGCTTTCGCCAAGAGACGGGATTCGACGCCGACAGACTTCCCCGCTTCGCTTTCGCATGGCACGAGGCAAGCATGGTTGCCCGCACCGGCTACACCGGCGAGGACGGCGTGGAGGCACTGGTGCCGGCAAGCGATGCCGCAAGCCTTTGGCGTCGTCTGGCCAAAGCCGGCGCCACCCCGGCGGGACTTGGCGCCCGCGACACCCTGCGCCTCGAGGCCGGTCTCAACCTCCACGGCCACGACATGGACGAGTCAACCCCACCCACCGCCGTCGGCCTGGGCTGGACCGTCGCGTGGGATGAGGGCGACGCACCCCCACGCCGCTTTGTCGGCCGCGATGCCCTCGAACGCCAGCGGCGCCCGAAGCAGGTGCTGCGCGGCGTCGTGCTGGAAGGTCGAGGCGTGATGCGCGAAGGCTTCGTCGTGGAGACGGAAAACGGCGAAGGCATCGTCACCAGCGGCATCTTCTCGCCGACGCTGGGGTACAGTATTGCCTTGTCCCGCCTCCCACGCGGAGCGACCGGGGCTTGCCGGGTGCGAATACGCAGCCGCGACGTGCAGGGGCGGATCGTCAGGCCGCCCTTCCTGCGGCGAGATGGCGCGGCATGATGCAAGACAACGCGAGGTAGAGAACCGTCCCCATGAGCGAGACACCCGAAGAGCTCCACTACGCATCGAGTCACGAGTGGGCAAGGCTGGAGGAGGATGGCACCGTAACCGTGGGCATTACCGACCACGCCCAGGACGCCCTGGGCGACATCGTCTATGTCGAGCTGCCAGATGAGGAGCAGCAGGTGGTGGCCGGCGCCGAAGCCGGTGTCGTGGAATCCGTGAAGGCAGCCTCCGACATCTACGCCCCGGTCACCGGCGTCGTGGTTGCCGCCAACGACGTGCTCGAAGACATCCCGGAACGAGTCAACGAAGACCCCTACGGCGACGGCTGGTTCTTCCGCATCCAGCCAGACGACCCGGGCGAACTAGAGGACCTCCTCGACGCCGCCGCCTACGACGAGATGTGCAGCGAGGAGAAGTGACCGGAAAAGAACGCTGCCTTGAACCCCCTGGAGCGCGCATGCACAAAGCCCTCTATGGGAGTCGAGAAACCGCTAGGAGTCTGCGCCGTAGGACGATCTCGCGCCGAAAATGTGGTGTGATCCCCCATTGCTCGCCCCGAAACGTTCCTGACGAGGGACAGGACCTCCCAGAAGATGGATTTTTCTCGCCGTATTAGGGTGCATGTCCCCGGAAAAGTTTCTACGGCGCAGACTCCTAGCGCGCCCTAACGGGCGCGTCGGCAGTTCGCTTCGCGAACCGCTTGGCCCTCGGGCTCGCATTCGCTCGCGCCTTCGGCCAGGAGCCTGCGATGGTGAGGCGGGTCGCACGCAGGCGGTCCGTTACGCCTGTGGTTTGATTTTGCATGGAGGATTCTGCCGCAATGCCCTTCATCCCCCACACCGACGAGGACGTGGCGGCCATGCTCGGCGCCATCGGCGTAGATGCCATCGAAAGTCTCTTCGACGAGATTCCCCCGTCCTTGCGTTGCGGACCGCTCGATGTACCCGTCGGCGAGAGCGAGATGGAGGTCACGGCAGCCTTGTCGGCCCGGGCGAGCGAGGATGAGTCCGGCCCCTGCTTCCTGGGCGCCGGCGCCTACGACCACTACATTCCGGCTGCCGTCTGGGACATCTGTTCCCGGGGCGAATACATGACCGCCTACACGCCATACCAGGCGGAGGCGAGTCAGGGCACGCTGCAGCTCATCCACGAATTCCAGACCATGATGGCGGCGCTCACCGGCATGGAGGTGGCCAACGCCTCGGTCTATGATGGCGCTTCGGCATTGGCGGAGTCCGTGCTGATGGCGGTGCGAGCGAACCGACGCACGCGTCGGCGCAGGGGGGCAGGCGCCGGGAGCGAGTCCGCGACCATTCGCGTCGTGGTGGCTGGCGCCGTCCATCCGCACTATGTGGAGACCGCCCGCAACATCGTCCAGAGCCAAGGCATCCGCCTGGAGGCGACAGGATTCGACGCCAACGGCACGGTCGATCTTGCCGGCCTCGGGCAGTCGCTGGCGGAACCACCGGCGGCGGTCGTGGTGCAGCAACCCAATTGCCTGGGGCTCCTGGAGCCTGTCGATGAAGTGGTTGCGGCAGCCCAAGCCGCCGCCGCGCTCGTGATTGCCGTGGCCAACCCCGTCGCCCTGGCCCTGCTCGCCCCGCCTGGCGAATGGCACGAACGCGGCGCCGACATTGTCTGCGGTGACGGCCAGCCACTCGGCATCCCGCTGTCGTCCGGCGGCCCCTACTTCGGCTACATCTGCACGCGCCGGGAGTTCGTGCGGCAACTGCCCGGGCGCATCGTCGGCCTCACGGAAGACCGCGAAGGCCGACCTGGCTACGCGCTGACCCTGCAGGCGCGCGAACAACACATCCGGCGCGGCAAGGCCACCTCCAACATCTGCACGAATCAGGGTCTGCTCGTGACGGCGGCGACCGTGTACATGAGCCTGCTTGGAGCGGCGGGTCTCCGTGCCGTGGCGACTCGCTGTCATGCAGCCACGCGAGCCTTGGTGGCCGAACTCACCAGCATCGAAGGCGTGCGGGAGCGCCACTGTGGCCCCTTCTTCCATGAACGCGTCATCGACGTGGGGCGCGATGCAGGAGACGTGGCCACGCAAACGGCGGCGGCCGGCGTCACCGGCGGACTGCCCCTCGGTCGCTGGTATCCCGAGCTCGCCAACTGTCTGCTCGTGTGCGCGACCGAGAGGCGAAGCGACGCCGACATCGCCGCCTATCGCGACGTTCTGCGCCGGATCCTCGCCCGTCCCCGGGGGCAGGCCGCGGGCCTGGCGTCGGAGGACGACGGATGAGCGCATCCATCTTCGACATCGGTGCGTCGGGACGAGGTGCATCTGCGCAAAGACCGGCGCCGGGCGATGTGAGCGACCTTCCTGCCGCAACGCTGCGCCGTGCGCCGCCGCGCCTGCCGGAGGTGTCGGAACTGCAAGCCGTGCGCCACTACACCAACCTGTCGCAGCGCAACTTCTCTATCGACAATCAGTTCTATCCGCTCGGCTCATGCACGATGAAGTACAACCCGCGCGGTGCGCATCGCGTTGCGTCTCTGCCGGGCTTCGCGGACCGCCATCCGCTGGCGGAAACGTCGGCGAGCCAGGGCTTCCTCGCCTGCCTGCACGAGCTGCAGGAGGTGCTCAAGGCCGCCACCGGCATGGCGGCGGTGTCGGCGGCGCCGATGGCCGGCGCGCAAGGAGAGTTCGCCGGCATCGCCATGATCCGCGCCTACCACAATGCCCGCGGCGACACTTCTCGTCGCGAAATCATCGTCCCGGACGCGGCCCACGGCACGAATCCGGCAAGCGCCGTGATGTGTGGCTACACCGCCCGCGAAGTGCCCGTGGGCGCGGACGGCGACGTGGACTTCGAGGCCCTCGAGGCCGCGGTGGGCGAACACACCGCTGGCATCATGCTCACCAACCCTTCCACCTGCGGCGTCTTCGAGCGGCGCATCGCCGAGATCGCAGACCTCATCCACGACGCCGGCGGCCTGCTCTACTACGACGGCGCCAACCTCAATGCCATCCTGGGCAAGGCGCGTCCGGGCGACATGGGCTTCGACGTGCTCCACGTCAACCTGCACAAGACCTTCGCCACCCCCCACGGCGGCGGCGGCCCAGGTTCCGGGCCCGTGGGCGCGAACGAACGCCTGGCGCTCTTCCTGCCAACGCCCATGGCAACGCGCGACGGCGCGGCATTCCGCTGGGTGGAACCGGCCGACGCGCCCGACTCCATAGGACGCCTGTCGGCGTTCGCCGGCAACGCCGGCATCCTGCTCCGCGCCCTCGCCTATGCCCGAATGCTGGGCCGCCAGGGGATGCAGCGAGTCGGCGAGTTCGCGACCCTCAACGCCAACTACCTCATGGAACGACTGCGCAAGGAGGGCTTCGAACTCGCCTATCCCGAGCGTCGCGCCAGCCACGAGTTCGTCGTTACCTTCCGCCACGAAGCCAAGGAACTCGGCATCAGCGCCATGGACATCGCCAAGCGCCTCCTGGATCATGGCATCCACGCCCCCACAACCTACTTTCCCCTGCTGGTGCCCGAATGCTTCCTGATCGAACCCACCGAAACCGAAACCAAGGAAGAACTCGACGCCTTCGTGGCAGCCTTGGCGCAGGTCCGCGACGAGGCCCGCACGGACCCCGAAAGCGTCAAGACCGCCCCCCACAACCTCCCGTCCGCCCGCCTCGACGACGTCAAGGCCGCCCGCGACCTACGCCTGGTTCACGAGCCGGACTGACTGGAGCCAGCGACACGACAAGGCGGCGGTTGCCTTCCCATGTTCGATGCCTGCACGAAACGCCAGCTGCCCGAGCCCGTGGACGCGTTCGCGCGTCCCTGTGGACAACAGTTCGCGCAGGCCGCCTCGACATAGTGCGCAGCCATGCCTTCGGGGTCCTCCACTCCATGCCTCCCGGCACGTGCGCGTCCAGCCACAGCGGCGTCTCGTCGCCCTCGCTACGCGCATTCATGAACAATCCGGCTAGCGCCACAAGAACCGTTGCCTTTTCGGCAACGCTTCCTGCCCCAGCCCAGGCCGTCCTGTCACCCTGTCGGCATTCGGCCAGCTTGCGCCGTCCGAAGTCCGACAGGCTGCTAGGCAGAAGCGAGCAGCGCTTCCAAGCGCGCGCCGGCCTCGGCTGGGCTGCCGCCCGGCATTTGCACCATCTGCAGTTCGGCGCCCATTGACGCTCGTTCGGCGAGTTGCTCGGCAACGGATCCGAGGTTGCCGATGACCTGGATCTCGCGCACCATGTCTTCGGTGATGGCCGACATGGCGGCGTCTCGGTCGCGGCCGGACCATGCGTTGCGAGAAGCCGAGACTTCCGGCTCGAAGCCGTTGTCGGCCAGCATGTTCCAGTAGAAGTCGCCCATGCGGTTGATATAGTGGAACAGAGGCTGGCGGGCGGCCTGCCACAGCGCTTCGTCGTTCGAGCCGTCCAGCACATAGACGTTGGTGAACGGGGCGATAGTCACGGAGTCTGCCGGGCGCCCGGCGCTCGCGCTCGCCTTCGCAAGGCTGTCCCGGAGCGATGCGAAGCGGCCCTTCGGCCAGTGAATCGGGAAGATGCCGTCGGCAATCTCGCCGGTCTGGCGGATCGAGCGGGGCGTGATGGCGGCGATGTACACCGGCAGCTCCGTGCGCGGACGCTCGTAGTCGAGGGTGAAACCGCGCTTGAGGCTGAAGATGTCGCCTTCGTACTCGAGTCGTTCGCCGCGGATCAGCAGCTTGATGATCTCCGTGTATTCGCGGATGCGCCGCAAGGGCGTCTCGAACCGCACGCCATGAAAGTGCTCGATCACGCGGTGGCCGGACGAACCCAGGCCGCACACCATGCGCCCGCCGGAGATTGTCTCCAGCGCGGCGAACTCCTGCGCGATGGCGCCGGGGGAACGGGAATAGACGTTCAGGATCGACGTGCCGATGGCGATGCGTTCGGTGTGCGCGGCGATCAAGGTCAACCAAGGCAACGTGGACGGCCCCCATGCCTCGCCGGTCGCCACCAGTTCGTAGCCGAGCGATTCCGCAATGCGAACCTTCTCCACCGATTCGCGCCAATCCGCCCCGGCACCCGCCAGCACTCCCAATCTCATCGTCTTCTCCCAAGCGTTGCGATCCATGTCGGCCGGTTCAGGGCCGCCCCGCGCGACAGTGTCTGTCGCCAGCGCTCTCGAAGCAAGCCGCCCTCTCCCTGCTCCCCAGCGGTGATACGATCCTCATCGACCGCACAGCGCCAGAGGGGAACCATGAAGCCGATTTCCGCGGATTCGCATGTGGTGGAGGGCCGTGACGTGTTCACGGGCCTTGCCGAGCGCTTTGGCGACAAGGCGCCACGGATCATGGATGTAGGCGATCAGGTGGACGCGATTGTCGTGCCGGAGCGCGGCATGAGGGGCGTGAGCGTGGCGCGAATGGCCATGGCCTCGTCGCGCCTTGCCCGCAACGAGCCGTTGGGGCGCAAGCCGGGGCACAAGCCCGATGTGGCGCACATGAAGGATCCGGAGCTCGTGGCCCTCTTCAACGGCGGCTACGCCGGGATGCGCAAGGGGCTGGTGGATGGCGCCCACCGCCATGAAGATCAGGACGTGGACGGCCTTGCCGCCGAGTTCCTCTACCCCGGCTTCTTCGCCATGTTCAGCTTTCCGGACACCGATCTCCTGGTCGCGCTGCAGAAGAACTACAACGACTGGCTGCACGATTACGCCACCGCATCCGGGGGGCGCCTCTTTGGCCTCGCCGCAATCCCCGTGCAGTACCCCGCCGCCGCAGCCGATGAACTCGACCGCGTCATCAAGCTCGGCTTTCGCGGCGGCTGCATTCCCTGCACGTCGCCCGCCGGCCGCCCGTACTTCGACGACTGCTACGAACCCATCTGGTCGCTGGCGGAAGAAGCCGGCTTCCCGCTCTCCATGCACGTCGGCTGCGGCTCCATGCCGCCGGAGTACCGCCCCGACAAGGCCAGGCGCGACGCCATCGCCGACTACGCCGCCACGCAGCACACGGTGCAAGGCACCATCGTTGAGTTCATGTGCCGAGGCGTGTGCGAACGGCATCCGAACCTGAAGATCGTGGTGGCTGAATTCAACGCCGGCTGGATCGCCCATTGGCTCGACCGCGTCGAACAAGGGCTTGCGCGGGAACGGCGCAACATGGACGAGCCCTACACCGGCGCACCGCCGCAGGAGATCTGGCGACGGCAGTTCTACGCCACCATCGAGGACGACCGCCCGGCCCTCGCCACCCGCCACATGATCGGCATCGACAACCTCATGTGGGGATCGGACTATCCGCACACCGACTCCACCTGGCCCTGCTCCATCGACGTGCTGGACGAGCTGTTCCACGACATCGAGCCGGAGCACAAGGAGCGCATCACCCGCGACAACGCGCGCGAGCTCTACGGCGTTCACTGAACCTGTTCCCGCTGGGGCGGCGCCGGCGTCGCCCCCGTCAAGCCCAAAGGAGGCGAAGCCATGTCACGCAAGCGGATTCGGACGATTGAGGGGTTGATCCCTGGAGCGAGTGCATCGTGCCCTGCAAGCGAGCCGAGAGGCGCGTCGCTGCGCGCCGGCCTGACCGCAATTGCGACGCTGTTCGTCGGGTTCGCATTCGGCGCCGATCTGTCGCCGGGCGACACGGCGCCGGACTTCGACCTCGAAGCCAGCGACGGCCAGCGCTACCGGCTCTCGGAACTCGTGGCCGAACGCGCCGTGGTGCTGGCCTGGTTCCCCCGCGCCTATACCCGCGGTTGCACCATCGAATGCAAGTCCTTGGCCGAGAAGGGCCACCTGATCCGCGAGTTCGACGTGGCCTACTTCATGGCCAGCGTCGATCCGGTGGAGGACAACGCCGGCTTCGCCAGGGAGACGGGCGCCGACTTCCCGCTGCTTTCGGACCCGAGCAAGGAAACCGCCACCAGCTACGGCGTGCTGCACACACTCGGCTTCTCCAAGCGCCATACGTTCTATATCGGCGTCGGCGGCACCATTCTCGCCATCGACCGGGAGGTGAACCCGGAGACATCCGCAGAGGACATCGCCGCGACCCTGGCAGAGCTGGGCGTGGCGAAGGCGCACTCGGGAGAAGCCGAAACCGCCGGATCGGACTGAAGCCGCGCTGCACGCGTATCGATCCCCGAACCAGGGCGACGTGTGCGTCGCCCACAACGCAGCGAGGAGCCAAGCACATGGCCTACACGAACCTGCTAGTCGCGGTGGAACCCAATCGGGAGGCCCGCGCCATCGTCGCCCGTGCCCGCGAGATCGCCCCCGAAGCGGAACTCTCGCTGCTGGCCGTGCTGCCAGACGTGGTTCACGCCTACGGCACGGTGTGGAGCGGCGACGCCACCAGCCCGATGCTCGATTTCGTCAACGGCACCCGCGCCGAAGGCGAGCGGCAGTTGCGCGAACTGGTGCGCGGCATGGGGATCGCCGACCGGCGCGTGGAGGTGCGCTTCGGCAGTCCGGCACAGGTGGCCCACGATATGGCCGACGAGATCGACGCCGACTGCATCGTCGCCGGCTGCCACGGCCAACATGGCATCGAACTCGCCTTCGGCTCCACCGCCAACGCACTCATCCACGGTCTCGACTGCGACGCCTATCTCGTCCGTGTCGGCACCGGTCGGGAAGCAAAGCCGCACCCGGCAAACTCCGGCATCGTGATCGCGGTGGACGGCACCGAGGATGCCCAAGAGGTGGTGGAGGCAGGCGAGGGGTTCATCAAGCCAGACTCAGGCCTCACCCTGATGACGGTGATCAAGCCCATCGCCCACACCTACGGCGGCCTGGACCTCACCGTGGCCGGCGGCGACGGCGGCTCCTTCGAGGAAGACGCCCTGCGCGAAGCCGCCAACTGGCTGGACACCCTGGCCACCCGACACAACCTCACCGCCGACAAGCGCACCGCAATCGGCTCCCCCGCCCACGAAATCCGCACCCACGCCGCAGAAACCGACGCCGACCTGATCGTAGTAGGCAGCCACGGCCGCCACGGCCTGGGCCGTCTCCTGGGCTCCACCGCCAACGGCGTCCTCCACGGCGTCTCGTGTGACGTGCTGGTGGTACGCGTCAAGGGCGGCTAGTCCCGGGCGGCCCCCTTGCGCCAACCTTCAGGAGTCGAGGGCTTAGGAGAGGGAGGGAGGCATGCTGCTCTCCCTCCGAAGGCTCGTGCAGCGAGCAAGGGCAGGGGAGGAAGCTCTGGCGCGCCAAGCCCGCCGGAGGGCCGGAGGGCAGCCGCGCCGTTGCGGCGGACGCCGGGAGGCATCCGGCGAAGGCGCGCATGGCGGCGAAGGTGTCGACCGGACGCGGGGCGCGGGCAATGCGCCGGGCGCAAGTGGCTGTCGGAGGCGCCCAACGGCTGGATCAGGGAAGCGCCCGGCTTGCGCCGGTTCGGCGTGCGGTTCGGCGCGTTGGGTAGAATCGCGCCTGACGCCAAGGCTGGAACCCCATGGACATCACACGCGGCTTTGCCGACGCGGTTGGCAACACTCCCCTCATCCGCATCAACACCCTTTCCGACGAGACCGGCTGCGAGATTCTCGGCAAGGCGGAATTCATGAATCCGGGCGGTTCGGTGAAGGATCGCGCCGCGCTCTGGATCATCCGCGAACACGAACGCAGCGGGGCGCTGAAGCCGGGCGGCACGGTGGTGGAGGGCACCGCCGGCAACACCGGCATCGGCCTCGCCCACATCTGCAACGCCCGCGGCTATCCCTGCGTGATCTACATGCCGGACAACCAATCGCCGGAAAAGGTGGAGATTCTCAAGACCTTGGGCGCCGAGGTGCGGGTGCGCCCCACGGTTCCGTACCGCGACGACAACAACTACCAGAAGAAGGCCGGGCGCCATGCCGCGAGCCTGGAGAACGCCGTGTGGGCCAACCAGTTCGACAACACGGCCAACCGCCTGGCGCACTACGAATCCACGGGCCCGGAAATCTGGCAGCAGACGGATGGCATGGTCGATGCGTTCGTGTCTTCCGTGGGCACCGGCGGCACGCTCGCCGGCGTCAGCGAATTCCTGAAGGAGATGAAGCCGGCCGTGCGCGCGGTGCTGGCGGACTGCATGGGCAGCGCGCTCTACAGCTACGTCAAGACCGGCGAGGCGACCATGAGCCAGGGCCCTTCGATCACCGAAGGCATCGGCAACAGCCGCGTCACCAACAATCTCAAGGGCGCGTCGCTGGACGACGCCGTACAGGTGACCGACCGCGACATGGTGCAGCTCGTCTATCGCCTGCTGCGCAAGGAGGGCTGGTTCTTCGGCTCCAGCACCGGCATCAACCTCTGCGCCGCGGAGATGGTGGCGCGGGAGATGGGCCCCGGCCACACCATCGTCACCATGCTCTGCGACGACGGCAGCAAGTACCGCTCCCGGTTGTTCAATGCAGAGTTCCTGGCGGAGAGGGGGCTTTCGCCGGATTGAGGCGTTGGGGGTTGTGGAGAGGACGCTCCCCCAGGAACCACCCCGATCAGCGTCTCGACGCAGCCGCCGCACCTCCCATCTGCGTCCGTTCGGTTGTATGGTTGGCGGGTGGAGTTCGCGCAGGAGGATGCGCGATGTGGCGGCGGTTGGTTCGGCTGTTCGCGGCTGCGCTGGTGTGCATCGCTTCGGTGGCGCAGGCGGCGCCGGTGTGGGTGGTGGAGCTCGAGGGGGCCATCTCCCCGGCATCCGCCGACTACTTCATCCGCACCCTCGGGCGTGCCGGGGACGAGAGCGTTGAGCTCGTCGTGATGCGTCTCGACACGCCTGGCGGCCTCGACAAGTCCATGCGCGACATGGTCAAGGCGATTCTCGCCTCGACGGTGCCGGTCGCCACCTACGTCGCACCGAAGGGCTCCCGCGCGGCCAGCGCCGGCACCTATCTCATGTATGCCAGTCACATTGCGGCCATGGCGCCGGCCACCAACATCGGTTCCTCGACCCCGGTGAGCATCGGCGGCGGCGGATCGCCGTTTCCCTCGCCCATGCCGACGCCCGGTCCCGCGCCGGAATCGGAAGCGCCCGAGGAAGGCGGCGAAGACGATGCCGAGGCAAGTCCACCGCACGAACCCGCCGACGCGATGGGGCGCAAGGTGGTGAACGACGCCGCAGCGTACCTCAGAAGCCTTGCCGAACTGCGCGGACGCAACGTCGAATGGGCCGAGGATACCGTCCGTTCCGGCGCCAACCTTGCCGCCAGCGAGGCACTCGAACGGGGTGTCATCGACCTCGTGGCAGACGACCTCGCAGCGTTGCTCGACGCCGTGGACGGCCGCAGCGTCACCATCGCCGGCGTCGAGCGAACCCTCGACACCGCCGATGCCCAGGTGGCCACCATCGAGCCGGACTGGCGCTACGAGCTGCTCGGCATCATCACCGACCCGAACGTCGCCTACATCCTGCTGATGGTGGGCATCTACGCCCTCATCCTAGAGTTCTACAACCCCGGCATCGGCGTCGGCGCGGTCACCGGCGTGATCTGCCTGCTGCTCGGCGCCTTCGCCTTGCAGATGCTGCCCATCAACTATGCCGGGCTCGCGCTGATCGCCGTGGGGGTGGCGATGCTGGCGGTGGAAGCGTTTACGCCCAGCTTCGGCATTGTCGGCACGGGCGGCGTGATCGCCTTCGTGATCGGTTCGATCATCCTGATGGATACCGACCTGCCCGGCTACAAGGTGTCCTATCCCATCATTGCGGCGTTCGCCGCCGTCTCGGTGGGCATCGTCGTATTCAGTTTGGGCGCTGCGCTGAGGATGCGCAGGGCCCGGGTCGCCACCGGAATCGAAAGCATGGTCGGGGCGAGGGCGCAGGTGATGGAGGACTTCACTGCCAGCGGCCGGGTGCGCGCCTTCGGCGAGGTCTGGAACGCCCGCGGCGAGGGCGGATTCCACCAGGGCGATGATGTGGAGATCTCGGCGGTGGACGGCGTCATCGTGCAGGTGAAACGGACCGGGCCGGCCGGCGAGGCGCGTTAGGTCGATCATGACGGAGCAGGGCGATGCGCAGCCGGGCGCTTCTGCCGGCAGTGGGCCCCCTTCCGGCAGAGAGCAGCAGAGGAGCGAGCGAAAATCGATGTGGCCCGGCATTCTGGGCGGCATCGCCGCCGCCGTCGGCGGCAGCGTCAGCATGGCGCTGCCGTGGTTCGACGGCGTGGATTGGCTCAAGGAGTTCAGCATGGAAATCTTCCTGATCGTCATAATCGTCCTCGTCGCCATCGTGCTCGCCAGCGCCTTCCGGGTTCTGCGCGAATACGAGCGCGGCGTGGTGTTCATGCTGGGCCGCTTCCAGCGCGTGAAGGGGCCGGGCCTCATCATCATCATTCCGGTGCTGCAGCAGATGATCCGGGTGGACTTGCGCACCATCGTCATGGACGTGCCCTCGCAGGACCTCATCTCCCGCGACAACGTGTCGGTGAAGGTGAACGCGGTGCTCTACTTTCGCGTGCTGGAGCCGGAACGCGCCATCCTCAACGTCGAGGACTACATGGAGGCCACCGGGCAACTCGCGCAAACCACCTTGCGCTCGGTGCTCGGCCAGCACGAACTGGATCAGCTCCTGTCCGAACGGGAGAAGCTGAATGAGGACATCCAGGGCATCCTCGATCAGCATACCGATCAGTGGGGCATCAAGGTGGCGAACGTCGAGATCAAGCACGTGGACATCGACGAGAGCATGATCCGCGCCATCGCCCGCCAGGCCGAAGCCGAACGCGAGCGCCGCGCCAAGATCATCCACGCCGACGGCGAATACGAGGCCGCGCAAAGACTGGTCGAAGCCGCCGAGCGCCTGGCCAGCCAACCCGCCTCGATGCAGCTTCGCTACCTGCAGACCCTCACGGAGATCGCCGGGGAGAGGTCCTCCACCATCGTCTTTCCGCTGCCCGTGAACGTGATGAACGCGCTGTCGGGCTTGGTGGCGGGGCCGGCGGAGGATGAGGAGGAGGCTGCGGCTTCCTGATGCCCGCTCGGCTTGGAGGTCGAAAGTGAGCAAACGAACCCTGGGCCTCGCACGAAAGGCTCTGATCCGGTGTTTGGGGCAGGCCGCCCTCACCCCGATGGCGCGCCTCGAAGCCCCCCTGTGGACATGATCTCCCCATACACCCGAGCGTAGCGCTGTCCCATCAGTTCACCAGTGAACTCGGCGTCAAAGCGGCGCCTGGCCTCCTGCCCCATCTCGGCCGCCAGTGTCCTGTCGCCATCCAGCCGACTCATGGCGTCGCGCAGCGCCGGTGGGTCGTTCGGGGCCACCACCAGCCCCGTCTTGCCGTGCAGGTTGACGTAGCTCGTGCCGGTGCCCTGTTCGGTGGAGACCATCGGACGGCCCTGCATCGCCGCTTCCAGCAGACTCACGCCGAAGGCTTCCGAGCGCATGGCGGAAGGGAACACCAGGGCGCGACACAGGTGCAGCAGCGCCACCTTGGTTGCGTCGCTGACGCGGCCGGCGAACGTCACGTTGCCAAGGCCAAGGCGCTCCGCTTGCCGGCGCAGCGTCGGTCCCTCCGGCCCTGCCCCGGCGATCACCGCTCGAAACGGTGCGCCCTGCATGGCTTCGAGCAGCACGTGGACGCTCTTGTAGTAGCGCAGCACGCCGACGTAGAGGAAGAACCCTGAGCCGAATCGGGCACGCGTCCGGGCGAGGCAGTCGTCGTCCATGTCCGGATAGGAACTGCGCGTGAGGCCGATCGGCACCACCTCCACCTTGCCCCCGTAGCGCGGCAGCACGGGAGAGGAGGCGAGATAGTTCGGCGAAGTGCAGACGATGCGCCCCACCGCGCCGAGAAAGCGGCGCATCAACGGCCGATACACGGGTTCGAGCAGCCGCTGCCGAACGATGTCCGAGTGATAGGTGAGCACCGCCGGCCGCCGCACGCCGACGCCGAAGTGAAGCATGTCGGCAAAGGGCCAGGGGAAGTGGTAGTGAATCACGTCGGCCCACCGAGCCAGCCGGCGCAGCGCCGCCGGCGCCGCCGCAGACATCGTGCAGGAGGCCACTTCCGCGTGCCTCCGCACCCGATGCACCCGCGCCTCTTCCCGTTCGAGCACGGCCGGCTTCGCGTCCGGGCTCAGACACAGCACCCGGCTCTCGACCCCCCAGGGCCGCGTGTTCAGGCAGACTTGCCGAATGGTCTCCTCGACGCCCCCCTGGGTGTCGGGAAAGTAGGTTCGATAGGCGTGCAGAACGCGCATGAGGTTCGGGCTCGCGTAGGCCCCCCTCTGCAGGTGCGACGGTCGCCCTTGTTCGGGGGCCGGGACAAGGGGCATAGCATACCGTCCCGTAGAATGCCGGGCTGGCGCACCAGGCTCTGGCGGCGAACGACCCGGATGTCTCCAACGCTCATTCCCGTGATTCTTGCCGGCGGCGCCGGGGCGCGGCTGTGGCCGCTGTCGCGGGAGTCGCATCCGAAGCCGTTCCTGCGCTTGCCTGGCGAGCGCACGTTGTTCCGGCAGGCGCTGGATCGCGTGGGGGCCCTCGGCCGCAACGGTGTGCAGGCCAATCCGCCTTGGGTGGTGTGCAACGAAGCGCACCGGTTTCTCGTTGGCCGGGAATGCGGCGATGCCGGCGTCGTGCCGGGGCCGATTCTGCTGGAGCCGAAGCCGCGCAACACCGCGCCGGCGGTGGCGCTGGCCGCGTTGCATGGGGCCAGGAGTGGGGATGACCCACTCCTGCTGGTGCTGCCGGCCGATCACCACATCGATGACGAAGACGCCATCGCCCGCGCCGTCGGGCAAGCGTTGCCGTGTGCGTGGGACGGGGGTCTCGTCACCTTCGGCGTCACGCCAACCGCCGCCGATGCCGGCTATGGCTACATTCGCGCGGGAGTTCTCCCCGATCAGCCCCGGACGCCGACTGTCCCACACCCGCTGCCCGTTGCGGAGTTCGTGGAGAAGCCGCCCCCGGAACGGGCGGAACGCATGGTGGCCCAAGGAACCCACCACTGGAACAGCGGCATGTTCCTGTTCCGGGCAAGCGCCTTCCTGGACGAGCTCGAACGCCACCAACCGGCCTTGGCGCAAGCCTGCCGCGAGGCCATGCAGGCGCCGACCGAGGACGCCCATCGATACGCCGATTGGCCGGACAGCCACTTCCTCCGTCCGGGCGCAGCCTTCGAGCGGGCGCCATCCATCTCCATCGACCACGCGGTCATGGAGCACACCGACCGGGCGTGGGTCCTGCCCGTGGACTTCGGCTGGAGCGATGTCGGTTCCTGGCCGGCGCTGCGCGATCTGGCGGCGGATGCGGACGGCAATGTCATCCGCGGCGACGTGGTGGCGCTCGAAACCAAGGACTCGGTGGTGGTGGCCGAATCCCGCCTCGTGGCCGTCCACGGCATCGACAACGCCGTGGTGGTGGAAACCCCGGACGCCGTGCTCGTCGCCGACGGTTCCGGCGCCATGCAAATCCGCGACCTGGTGCAGGCGCTGGGCGAAGGCGGGCGTGAAGAGGCCACCACCGCGAACCGAGTCGTGCGCCCCTGGGGCGCCTACGAACGCCTCGCCGCCGCGCCAAGGCATCAGGTGAAGCGCATCGTGGTCAATCCCGGGGCGGCGCTGTCGCTGCAAACCCACCGCCATCGCAGCGAACACTGGGTGGTGGTTCAGGGCTCGGTGGAGGTGACCCGCGGCGAAGACCGGATGCGCCTGCAAGAGAACGAGTCCACCTACATTCCCGCCGGGACGCGGCACCGGCTGTCGAATCCGGGCGCCGAGGCGGCAGAGCTCATCGAGGTGCAGGTGGGCGACTATCTGGGCGAAGACGACATCGAACGCTTCGCGGACAATTACGGCCGAGCGGACGCGGTTCGAACCAATAGCGAGGAAGGGCCCACGTGAGCAGCGGCAAGACATGCATCGTCACCGGTGGGGCGGGCTTCATAGGTTCCGCTCTCGTCCGGCATCTCATCGACGCCGGCGACACCGTACACACCGTGGACAGCCTGTCCTACGCTGGCCGCACCGAGAACCTCGCCGACGTGCAGGACTCGCCCCACCACCACCTGCATCGACTCGACATTCAGGACCGGGAGCCCTTGCGCAAGCTGGTGCTGGACCTCAAGCCCGACGCCATCTTCCATCTGGCGGCCGAGACGCACGTGGACCGCTCCATCGACGGCCCCGCCGCCTTCGTCCAGACCAACATCGTCGGCACGTTCAACCTGCTCGAAGCCGCTCGGGAAGCCGCGCCCGCCAACGCCGACTTTCGCTTCGTGCACGTCTCAACGGACGAGGTGTTCGGGGCGCTCGGAGAGACCGGCCGGTTTGCGGAAACCTCCCCCTACCGCCCCAGCTCCCCCTATGCCGCCTCCAAGGCGGCGGCGGATCACCTGGCCCGGGCCTGGCACGAGACCTTTGCGCTGCCGGTGTTGGTGACCAACTGCTCGAACAACTACGGCCCGCGCCAGTTCCCGGAAAAGCTGATCCCCCTCACCATCGCCAACGCTATTGAAGGCAAGCCCATCCGCATCTATGGCGATGGCTTGCAGGTGCGCGACTGGCTCTATGTGGAGGATCACGTTCGCGGGCTGGCGCGGGTGCTGGAAGACGGCCAGCCCGGCGCCACCTACAACATCGGCGGCAACTGCGAGCGCACCAATCGCGAGGTGGTGCATGCGCTGCTCGATCGGCTTGCGCGCCATGTCGGCGTGCAGGTCGAGTCCCTGCGCCGCCTCGTCGCCTATGTGGAAGATCGACCTGGCCACGACCGCCGCTATGCCATCGACGCAGGTCACATCGAGCGCGAACTCGGCTGGGTGCCGGAGACCGCCTTCGAGGACGGCATGGACGCCACCGTGGCGTGGTACTGCGACAATCCCGAGTGGCGCAGGAGCGTGATGGACGACTACGACGGCGGGCGACTCGGAACGACTCGATGACGGTTCGCGTGGCACAGACGCGAGGCATCGTCCTCGCCGGAGGGCATGGCACGCGCCTGCATCCGGTCACCGCAGGGGTCTGCAAGCAACTGCTGCCGGTGTATGACAAGCCGATGATCTACTACCCCCTCACCACGCTCATGCTGGCGGGGGTGCGCGACGTGCTCATCATCTCCACGCCCCGCGACACGCCCCGCTTCGAGGAGCTGCTCGGCGACGGCAGCCGCTGGGGCATGTCGCTGTCCTATCGGGTGCAGCGCGAGCCCAGGGGTCTTGCCGATGCGTTCATCGTCGGGCGCGATTTCGTCGGTGCGGGACCAGTGGCGCTGATCCTGGGCGACAACATCTTCTTCGGCAGCGAACTCTCGCGCACGGCGCAGGAGGCGGTTGCCGGCAACGATGGCGCGACGGTGTTTACCTACCCGGTCAACGACCCTGGCGCCTTCGGCGTGGTGGTGCTCGATGCGCGAGGCCGCCCCGTGAGCATCGAAGAGAAGCCGGCCCTGCCGAAGTCCAATCTGGCGGTGACGGGCCTCTACGTCTATGACAACGACGTGCTCGACATCGCCGCCTCGCTGGAACCCTCTGCCCGCGGCGAAATCGAGATCACGGACATCAACCGACGCTACCTCGAGGCCGGCCAACTCAAGGTGGTCCAGTTCGGCCGCGGCATGGCCTGGCTCGACACCGGCACCCACGACTCCCTCTTGGAGGCCGGCATGTTCGTGCAGATCATCGAACACCGCCAGGGCCTCAAGATCGCCTGCCCCGAAGAGGTGGCATGGCGCATGGGGTGGATCGACGACGAGCACTTGGCTCGACTGGAGGCGAGCTACTCCAACAGTGCCTACGGCGATTACCTGACGGGATTGCTCCAAGGCTGACGCGGCAGGTGGGGGCACATGGCGGCATGGGGGGGTAGTGTCTCACTTTGAATTTGCCTGACAGCCTGTCGGACTTCGGACGGCGCAAGCTGGCCGAATGCCGACAGGGTGACAGGACGGCTTGGGCTGGGGCAGGAAGCGTTGCCGAAAAGGCAACGGTTCTTGTGGCGCTGACGTGGCGCATGGCCGTTCGCAACCGGCGACTGCGTCTACTTGCCTGCCGGGACCACTCTCCATAGGGAGATGGGGAGATAGGGCGTCCCGCCCTCCATGCGCGCCGTCAGGCGCGTCCTCCCTGCACATGCCGCGATGTGCCTTGCGCGCCCTTGGCGGGCGCGGCGCCTGACGGCGCGGCGCGCCTTGCGGCGCGATGGAGGGCGGGACGCCCTCCCCCCCGGAGGACGGCGCCAGACACTGCACAAGCCAAAGTGAGACACTGCCCATGGGGGAGACGAGACACCCTCACTCTGGAAAGTGTGGTCGGCGGAGGGCCTTCGCAGCGGCGATCCATGCGTCGCCCTTGCCGCTCCCTTCCGTCAGCGGTCCCTACAGCAGCAGGAACACCACGCCGAAGGCTGCGAGGAGGGCGGCGAGAATAAGCAGTGAGTAGGTGGCGGCCAGGAGGCCGTACTTGAAGACGGTGGCGAGGATGCTGCCGCCGTAGTAGTTGCGCAGGGCGAGGAACTGATAGAGGGCGAAGGCAAGGAACAGGACCGGGGAGGCCCAGTCATCCGCCACGGTGCCTTCGGGCAGGAGCAGGAGGACGGTGAAGACGATGAACGCCACGGTGTGGATGTGCATGGCAAACACGAGGTGCTCGGCATAGAAGCGGCGGAAGGGATAGACGATCTTGAGCAGCAGGGCATAGAGGGGCAGCACGCAGAACATCGCCACCGGCAGGTTTTCGATCCACGTCTGGGCGGCATCCCAAGGGTCGTGCAGCAGATCGATCAGCTGACCGACGACGTAGCGACCCACTTGGTCCATGCTGGCAAGGTCGTCCGCGGACACGCTCGCGACCCCTTCCCATATCGCCTGCCCGCCAATCGGCCCGCGCAGCACCCGTGCGAGCCGCCGCCGGCGTTCGTCGTCGAGGGTCGCGGCGAAACGCTCCATCGCCGCTCGCTGCTCCGACGTGGGTTTGTAACGCTTTGGAATTGCGGGAGATTCGCCACCGTCGTCGGCAGCATCCGGCATCGGATCGTCTTCCTCGAAGTCGAGCCGCATCAACAGCCCCTGCAACTCCGCGCCGTCCTCTTCCGCCGCTTCGGTGCCGCCAGGCAGGATTCCCCGCTCCCGCAGGCGGTCACGGACGGCGGGCGCGGGGCCGTCGCCGGTCATCGAAGGCCGCCCCGGGCCAGGGCCATCCGGAAGATCGATGCTCGCCGACAGGGCGAAAAAGAAGACGATGCTGGAGAACAGATACAGCCGAAACGGCGGCAGGTAGCTCGCCCGACGATTGCGGGAGAACTCCGAGGAGAGGTGGCCCGGGCGGGTGAAGAGGGCCCGCAGCGTTGCCCAGAGGCGGGAGTCGGCCTCGAACGTCTCCGCCAGGACCTGCCCTGCCACCGGAAACACCGAGCGCCGATAGTTGCGGTCGTTCTGGCCACAGACGGCGCAGTACAGCCCCTGCTTGAGAGCGCCGCAGTTCTCGCAGTGAATCTCCTCGACGCAGTGCCGGTCGCGCTGGCCACACGCGACACAGAAGCGCCCCCGCAGGCGGGCGCCGCAGTTGTCGCATCGCCGGCGCTTTGCCGGCGATGCACCGGGGTCGGATCCGGCTATGGCTTGGCCCTCTTTGGCAGGACTGCGCCAAGCTTACCTTGCCGGTTGTGCGTTCCTTGGCGGACGTTTCGGGCGGAGAGGTCCCCTGGAAGGAAAGGGCACTCTGATTCAGCTCCGCACACGCCAGCAAGGCGCCAATGACAAGCACCACCTCCGCCAGCACCAAGACTAGATCGCGTTTCATCGGCCTGGCACCCAAGGATCGAGCCTCCTCGAGCCCGCCACGCCCTCCGGAGGCAGGGCCTCCTGCTCTCCCCACGTGCCGCAAGGCGCGTCCTCGCGAACGCAAGGGGCTTGAACTCGGTTCGACTTGCGGGCAAGCCAAGGCCGGTGGCGGAACGTCCTCGTGCGCCCCATAGGGCGGTGAGGGCAAGATGCCCCTCCTTCCGGAGAGAGTGCTTGATCAGCAGTTCTCATTGTCTGGCGCCCTCCCCCCGAGGCCCCTCCCCCCGGAGTGTTCCCGGCAGGCAAGTCGACGCAGTCGCCGGTTGCGAACGGCCATGCGCCACGTCAGCGCCACAAGAACCGTTGCCTTTTCGGCAACGCTTCCTGCCCCAGCCCAAGCCGTCCTGGCAGCCTGTCGGCATTCGGCCAGCTTGCGCCGTCCGAAGTCCGACAGGCTGTCAGGCAAATTCAAGGTGAGACACTGTCCACCGAGGCAGCAATTCTCCACCGAGGCAGCAATTCTCCACCGAGGCAGCAATTCCCATTTTGGCCTTCAGCCCCCCCAACTGGACGGGTCTGCCGGTCGATTTGGCCCGGATTGGGTCCGAAAACGCGGGGCGCAATGTGCCTGACAGCGAAGCCAGACGCCAAAATGAGAATTGCTGGTGCTTGATCGGCAGTTCGTTCTTGTGGGTTCGGGTGGCTTACAATCCTTGCCGGTTTGGCGTGCTGAAGGTTGGACCATGCTCACCGATGCGGACATTGGGCACTACCGGGAACGGGGCTATCTCGTTGTGCAGGATGTGCTCGGGGCGGCGACGCTGGCTTGTTTGCGGGAGGTGACGGACGAGATCGTGGCCTCTGCCGCAGGCGTCACCGAGCACACGGACATCCTGGACCTCGAAGCCTCCCACACGCCCGAAGCACCCCGCGTGCGGCGCATCAAGCGGCCGTATGCGGCGCATCCGTTCTATCGCGAGTTGGCGGCTCATGGCGGCGTGATGGCGGCGCTTGAACCGTTGATCGGGCCCAACATTCGGCTGCGGCCGGCGGGCAAGATCAACATGAAGTCCGCGGACTTCGGGGCGCCGGTGGAGTGGCATCAGGATTGGGCGTTCTATCCGCACACGAATCAGGACGTGCTGGCCGTCGGCATCCTGCTCGACGACATGGACGCGGGCAACGGCCCGGTGCGGTTCCTGCCGGGCTCGCATCGGGGGCCGGTGTACGACCATCACAGCTACGTCGAGGACGGCGACCTGGGTGCCTTCTGCGGCGCCATCGACATCGACAAGGAGGGGCTCGACATCTCCGGCGCGGAGGAGGTCCATGCGAAGGCCGGCTCCATCACCATCCACCACGCTCGCCTCGTGCATGGCTCCGCCATGAACCGCTCGAACCGCCAGCGCCGCATCCTGTTTTACGAATACACCGCCGCCGATGCCTGGCCGCTCGCCGGCATCGAGGCCTTGGGCGGCGACCTCGCCGACTTCAACGACCGCGTGGTGCATGGCGTCCCCACCCTCCGACCCCGTCTCGAATCGGTGCCCGTGAAGATGCCCATGCCCATCGCCAGGCACCAAGGCTCCATCTACGAAAACCAGCGCACCCTCGGCAAGCGCTTCTTCGGCGAGCACCACGGGCACCCTGAGCAGGCCAACGGATCATCCGCGACCTGAGCCGGTTTGCCGCATGAGCGCAATCCTGCCCATCAACGTCGACGCCCTGCTGCATCAACGCACCGTCGAATCCGAGCGAGTCGAGTTCAAGGGAGCCTGGGACCCGGTGAGCACCGGGCCACAGGTCATCAGGACTATCTGCGCGTTCGCCAACGACTTCCACAACCTCAATGGGGGCTACGTCGTGATCGGCGTCGACGAGGAGGGCGGGCACAGCGTAATGCCGCCGCGTGGGCTGTCAGCAGGCGATGTGGACGCAGCGCAGAGGTGGATTCGCGGTCGGTGCAATCGGCTCGATCCACCCTATCCGCCGGTGCTTTCACCCGAGTGGGCGGGTGACCGGCTGGTTCTGGTGGTGTGGGCGCCGGCCAGCGAAATGCGACCACACCGGGCGCCCGCACGGGATGGGTCGATGCGGTATTGGGTCCGCCTCGGTTCGGAAACGGTGGACGCAGAGCGGCGTGGCGAGCTTCTTCGGGGCCTGATTGGGCAGACGGCGAAGGTGCCGTGGGACGATCGTCGAGCCGGCAATGCCCGGATCGAGGACTTGCGGGAGACGAAGGTTCGCGAGTACTTGCGCGACGTGAGCAGTGGCCTTGTGGACGCCGCTGATGCGGCGGATATCTATGCACGGCTGCGCATCACGGCAAGAGTGAACGACCACGAGGTTCCCCGCAACGTGGGCTTGCTCTTGTTCGCCGGCGACCCCCAACGATGGTTTCGGGGCGCGACGATAGACGTGGTGCAGTTCGCTGGCGATCGGGCGGGGAATGTCCAGGAGGAAAGGACGTTCCGCGGCCCCTTGTTGGACCAGCTTCCCGACTGTCTTCGCTATCTCGAGAACCTTTCCACGCACCACGTTCAAAAGCGGCCGGATCGGGTGCGCGCCGAGGCATGGGTGAGCTACCCGATGGATGCGGTGCGGGAGGCTCTCGTCAACGCTGCCTATCATCGCAGCTACGACGTTGACCAACCCGAGCCGACGAAGGTCTATCTGTACCCGAACCGAATCGAAGTCGTCAGCTATCCCGGCCCCGTGTCGGGCATCGAACCAGGCCACCTGCGGGCGGAAGCGATGCCGGCCCCTGTCCCGGCGCGCAACAGGCGCATTGGCGAGTTTCTGAAAGACCTGCGACTTGCGGAAGGGCGGCTGACGGGCATTCCGAAGATCTTCAATGCAATGCGGGCGAACGGCTCGCCACCGCCGCGGTTTTTCTTTGACGAGGAGAGAACCTTCTTCCAAGCGGTCCTGCCCGCCCATCCGGAATTCGCGGCCATCTCTGCGATGCGGGATGCATCGCACCTGCGGGCTGTGGGCGAGGAAGCCGGGGCGCTGCGGCGGTTGGAGACTGCGTGGGAAGCCGCTCCGGGCTCCGTGCCGCTCGCTGCAGAGATGATTCGCGCCTATCTTGCGGCCGGCAATGTCGAGAAGGCAGAGGACGTGTACCAAGCGTTTGTGGAGGAGGGCCATGCCGTCGCGACGCGACACATGCACGATGTGCTGATCGGCGCTCTTGCGGACGCTGGCTTCCGCGCGAGAGCCGCCGAAATCGCCCGGCGCCATCCCCCGAAGGGCTAAAGGAACCGCAGATCAACCGGCCTGCTGCCGTTACGGCAACGCTTCCTGCCCCAGCCCAAGCCGTCCTGTCACCCTGTCGGCATTCGGCCAGCTTGCGCCGTCCGAAGTCCGACAGGCTGCCAGCGCGCCTTGCGGGCGCGTCGGCAGTTCGCTTCGCGAACTGCCTGGCCTTCGGGCTCGCATTCGCTCGCGCCTTCGGCCAGGAGGTAAGCGCCGTTCTACGGCGCTTACCTCCTGGCTAGTCTTTCACCCCTAGCCGTTCGTGCATGATGGGGCTGGTGGTGGTGTATTGGAGGTGGACCTTTTCGTCCGGATTGAGGCGGGCCTTGATGGCGAAGGCCGCGAGGGCGGCTTCGTGAAAGCCGGAGAGGATGAGCTTTTTCTTGCCGGGGTAGGTGGCGATGTCGCCGATGGCGTAGATGCCGGGGATGTTGGTCTCGAACTTCTCTGTATCGGTGCGGATCTGGTTCTTGTCGAGATTGAGGCCCCACTCGGCGATCGGACCCAGCTTGGGCGAGAGGCCGAAGAACACCAGCGCGTGGTCGATGTCGAGTTGCGTCACCGACTTGTCTGGGTGGCGGATGCCCACCGTGTCAATGGCGCCGTTCGGGGCCTCGAATTCCACCAGATTGCCGACCATGAACCTGAGCGAGCCTTCGGCTTCGAGGTCGCGCATCTTGGCGACGGAGGCAGGCGCGGCCCGGAAGCGGGCGCTGCGATGCACCAGCGTGAGCGACTTGGCGTGGGGCGCGAGTTCGAGCGCCCAGTCGAAGGCCGAGTCGCCGCCTCCCAGCACCACGAGGTCCTTGCCGTGGTGGGCCGACGGTTCCTGGACGCGATAGAACACCTGCTGGTCCACATACTCCTCCACGCCGGCAACCCGAAGCGGCATGGGCTGGAAGGAGCCGACGCCGCCGGCGACGATCACCGACTTGGTGATGATCTCCTCGCCCTTCGATGTGGCGACGCGAAAACGCAACTCGTCGAGGGCCTCCACCTCGGTCACTTGTGCGCCCAGGTGGAAGGTGGCGTCGAAGGGCTCGATTTGCTCGAGCAGGGCGTCCACGAGTTCCTGGGCATCGCACACGGGGATGGCGGGAATGTCGTAGATGGGCTTGTCGGGATAGAGCTCGGCGCACTGGCCGCCGGGCCGGGGCAAGGCATCGACGATGAGCGCCCTGAGGCCCAGAAGCCCCAACTCGAAGATCTGGAACAAGCCGCACGGCCCTGCGCCGACGATGACGGCGTCCGTTTCCTTGCTCATGGCGTGTCCTTGCGCCCCCCGTAGGTTGTGTGAGTTGTCTGGTGAAGGTGTTGAATGGCGGCGCGACCGGAACTCGAGCCACTCCGCGGCCGCCCTTTTTCAGAAGATGAAGCCTCGCTCGCGCAGCAGCGCCACCACCCGCTCGGCGCTTTCTTCAAGCCCCATCTGGTCTGTGTGCAGGACGAGGTCGGCGCCGGCCGGCTCTTCGAACGGTGCGGTGACGCCCGGAACGTTGGGCGCTTCGCCGCGTTCGGCGGCAGCATACAGGCCATCTTCGTCGCGCGCCCTGAGCACGTCGAGCGGCGCGGTGACCAAGACTTCCAGAAACCGATCCTCGCCAATTGCGGCACGCGCCCTTTCCCGCACCGACTCCTGCGGCACCACGAAGGCGGTGAGGCAGATGAGCCCGGCCTCGTTCACCAGCCGTGCCGCTTCGGCAGCCCGGCGCATGTTCTCGGAGCGGTCCCGGGCGGAGAAGCCGAGGTCGCGGCTCATGCCGAGGCGGAAGCTCTGGCCGTCGAACACGGCGGCGAGCTGGCCCTGGTCGAACAGGCGACGCTCCACGGCGCGAGCGATGGCGGTCTTGCCGGCCTTGGCGAGACCCGTGAAGAGCACCGTCACCGGGCGCTGCCGCAGCCTCGCCTCCAGTTCGTCCGGGCCCACGCGGCTTGGAGAGGCATGCAGGTCGCCATGCGGGGTCTCTTCCCAGGCATCGCCGCTCGTGGAGCCGCCGGGCGAGTGGATCATGGCTGCGCCGACGGTGGCGTTGCTGATGCGGTCGATGAGGATCAGTGCGCCCAGGTCGCGGTTGCTGGCGTAGGCGTCGAACACCAGGGGCTCGGCCAGGGTGAACGAGCAGCGGCCGATTTCGTTGAGCGCCAGGGTGTCTGCGGGTTCCCGCGTCAGCGTGTTGATGTCCGTGTGGTAGCGCACGGCGCGAATCTGCCCCATCACCTGCCGGGCGCCGTGCTTGATGAGGTAGGGCTTGCCGGGCGCCAGCGGTTCCTCGGCCATCCAGACCACGGTGGCGTCGAGGCGGTCTGCGGTGTGGGGCAACTGGCCGGCGCCGGCGATTACGTCGCCTCGTGAGACGTCCACGGCATCGTCGAGCGTCAGCGTCACGGCCATGGGAGGGAACGCCTCATCCACGTCGCCATCGGCGGTGACGACGCGGGCGATGGTGCTGGTCTTGCCGCTCGGCAGCACGGTGACGGCGTCGCCGGGCCGCGCCACTCCGCCGACGATGCTGCCGCAGTAGCCGCGGAAGTCGGCATCCGGGCGGTTGACGTATTGCACCGGCATCCGCAAGCGTTCCGTGTCGCGCACGGCGGCCACCGGGATGGTCTCGAGCAGGTGCATGAGCGTCGCGCCCTGATACCACGGCATGTTGGCGGATTGCTCCACCACGTTGTCGCCGCGCAGGGCGGAGATGGGGATGAAGTCGAGGTCGTCCACGGGCAGCTTGGAGGCGAAGGCGAAGTATTCGTCGCGGATGGCGTCGAACACCGCCTCCTCGTAACTCACGTTGTCCATCTTGTTGACGGCGACGATGAGGTGGCGGATGCCGAGAAGCTGGGCGATGTAGCTGTGGCGGCGGGTCTGCGGCAGGACGCCGTTGTTGGCGTCGATGAGGATGATGGCCACATCGCAGGTGGAGGCGCCGGTGACCATGTTGCGCGTGTACTGCTCATGGCCGGGGGTGTCGGCGATGATGAACTTGCGCCGGGCGGTGGAGAAGTAGCGATACGCCACGTCGATGGTGATGCCCTGCTCGCGCTCGGCTTGCAGGCCATCGACCAGGAGCGCGAGGTCCACGCCACCGCGCTGGGTGCCGACGGTGCGGCTGTCCTGGCGGATGGCCTCGAGCTGGTCCTCGTAGATCATCCGCGAGTCGTGCAGCAGGCGGCCGATGAGCGTGCTCTTGCCGTCATCGACGCTGCCGCAGGTGAGAAAGCGCAGGATCTCCTTGCGCTCGTGCTGCTCGAGGTAGGCGAGGATGTCGGTCTCGATGAGGCCGGAGGCATGGCTCATGGGCCGGCCCCGGTCTCGCAGGTTGGCAGGCTCCGGGCTTGGCGCTCAACCCGCTGGTTCGGGGCAACGCCCGCCATCAGAAATACCCCTCGCGCTTCTTCTGCTCCATGGACCCGGTGGCGTCGTAGTCGATCAGGCGCCCCTGCCGCTCGGAATGGCGGGCGATGAGCATCTCCTGGATCACCTCCGGCAGGGTGCTGGCGTCGGACTCGATGGCGCCGGAGAGGGGGTAGCAGCCGAGGGTGCGGAAGCGCACGGAGCGCATTTGCGGCCTCTCGCCGGACCCAAGTTCCATGCGCTCGTCGTCCACCATGATGAGGGTGCCGTCGCGTTCCACCACCGGGCGCAGCGCCGCGAAATACAGGGGCACGATCTCAATGCCTTCCAGATAGACATATTGCCAGACATCGAGTTCGGTCCAGTTCGAGAGCGGGAATATCCGCACCTCCTCGCCGCGGTTGATGTTGCCGTTGTAGAGGTGCCAAAGCTCCGGGCGCTGGTTCTTGGGGTCCCAGCGGTGGCCGCCGTCGCGCACGGAATACACCCGCTCCTTGGCGCGGGACTTCTCCTCATCCCGCCTGGCGCCGCCGAACGCGGCATCGAAGCCGTGCTGGTCAAGCGCCGCCAAGAGCGCTTGGGTCTTCATGATGTCGGTGTATTTCTTGCTGCCGTAGGTGAACGGCGTCACGTTGTCGACGACGCCCTGCTGGTTCGTGTGGACGATGAGATCGAGGCCCTGCTCGCGGGCGATGCGGTCGCGAAACTCGATCATGGCGCGGAACTTCCAGGTCGTGTCCACGTGCAGGAGGGGGAACGGCAGCGGGCCGGGGAAGAACGCCTTCTTCGCAAGATGCAGCAGCACGGACGAGTCCTTGCCGATGGAATAGAGCATCACGGGCCGCTCGAACTCGGCGACCACCTCGCGAATGATGTGTATGCTCTCCGCCTCAAGCTGCTTGAGGTGCGTGAGCGTGTATCCGGCAGCCAAGGCACATTCCCGGCAAGGCCAGTGAATCGGGGGCGCGCATTCTAGCAGCCTGTCGGACTTCGGACTGCGTAGCTGGCCGAATGCCGACAGGCTGCCAGAGGGGACAACGAACATGGGTCGCTACATCCTGCGCCGACTGCTGCTGATCGTGCCGACGCTGCTCGGCATCATCCTCATCAACTTCATCATCGTGCAGTTTGCGCCGGGCGGCCCCATCGAGCAGATCATCGCCAAGGCGACGATGGGGCAGATGTCCACCACCTCCAACATCAGCGGCGGCGGCGATGCCGGCATGAGTTCGCAGGCGATGGAAATGGCGGCGAGCGGCCAGAACCCCGCCACCTATGGCCTCGACCCCGCGCTCATCGCGGACCTTGAACGGCAGTTCGGCTTCGACAAGCCGGTTCACGCGCGCTTCTTCACGATGGTGGTGAGCTACCTGCAGTTCGACTTCGGCGACAGCTACTTCCAGGATCGGCCGGTTGTGGAGCTGGTGGCCGAGCGATTGCCGGTGTCGATCTCGCTGGGCCTTTGGTCGCTGCTGCTCATCTACGGAATCTCGGTGCCGTTAGGCGTCGCCAAGGCTGTGCGCGACGGGCAGAAGTTCGATGTCTGGACCAGCACCGTCATCTTCATCGGCTACGCCATTCCCGGCTTCATCTTCGCCATCATGCTCATCGTGGTGTTCGCCGGCGGCAACTATTTCGACATCTTCCCCTTGCGCGGGCTGGTGTCGGAGAACTGGGACGAGCTGCCGTGGTACGGCCAGATCACGGACTACTTCTGGCATCTGGCGCTTCCCATCATCTCCCTCACCATCGGCGGCTTCGCCACACTGACCATGCTCACCAAGAACTCGTTCCTCGAGGAAATCAGCAAGCAGTTCGTGCTGACGGCCCGGGCCAAGGGCCTCACCGAACGGCGCGTGCTCTACGGCCACGTCTTCCGCAACGCGATGCTGATCGTCATCGCCGGCTTCCCGGCGGCGTTCGTCGGCATCCTGTTCACCGGCTCGGTGCTGATCGAGGTGATCTTCTCCCTGGACGGCATTGGCCTGCTTTCCTTCGAGGCCATCGTCAAGCGCGACTATCCGATCCTGTTCGGCACCGTGTTCGTGTTCACCCTGATTGGCCTCGTGATGCATCTGGTGAGCGACCTCACCTATGTGCTGGTCGATCCCCGCATCGACTTCGAGACCCGCTAGGCAACGACGATGAAGCTGACGCCGCTCACCCAACGCCGCCTCGCCAACTTCCGCGCCAACCGTCGCGGCTACTGTTCCATGTGGGTGTTCCTGGCCCTGTTCGGCCTCTCCCTCTTCGCCGAATTCATCGCCAACGACAAGCCCATCCTGCTCTACCTGAACGACGAGCTGCACTTCCCCATCTTCGAACTGGTGATGGAGACGGACCTTGGCGGCGAGTTGCCAATCGAGGCCGACTACTCCGACCCCTACGTCAAGAACCTCATCGAGGAAGGCGGCGGCTGGGCTATTCATCCGCCCATCCCCTACGCCTACGACACCATCGACCTCTACATCGAGACCGCCGCCCCCGCTGCCCCGTCCGCTCGCCATTGGCTCGGCACCGACGACGGCGCCAAGGACACCCTGGCCCGGCTCATCTACGGCTTCCGCCTCTCGGTGCTGTTCGGGCTGACGCTCACCGCCTTCAGCTCCGTGATCGGCGTCACGGTGGGGGCCTTGCAGGGCTACTTCGGCGGCAAGGTGGACCTCGTGGGCCAACGCATCGTGGAAATCTGGGCGGGTCTGCCCATCCTGCTCATCCTCATCATCCTCACCAGCGTGATCGAGCCGAACGTGTATTGGCTGCTGCTCATCCTCGCCTGCTTCAGCTGGATGGCGCTGGTCTCGGTGGTGCGCGCGGAGTTCCTCCGCGCCCGCAACTTCGACTACGTTCGAGCCGCGAGGTCCCTGGGCGTCTCCAACTTCACCATCATGCGTCGCCACGTGCTGCCAAACGCGATGGTGGCCACCCTCACCTACCTGCCGTTCCTCTTGAGCGGCGCGGTGACGACGCTTACCGCCCTGGATTTCCTGGGCTTCGGCCTCCCCGCCGGCTCCCCTTCCCTGGGCGAACTCCTGACCCAGGGCAAGAACAACCTCCACGCCCCCTGGCTCGGCCTAACCGGCTTCTTCGCCATGGCCATCCTCCTGACCCTCTTGATCTTCGTCGGCGAAGCCGTCCGCGACGCCTTCGACCCAAGAAGAGTGATGAAAGACCCCCTGGCGGTCTAGCAGCCTGTCGGACTTCGGACGGCGCAAGCTGGCCGAATGCCGACAGGGTGACAGGACGGCCTGGGCCGGGGCAGGAAGCGTTGCCGAAAGGCAACGGTTCCTGTGGCGCTCGATGCCATGCGGGCGGAAGTCGCCCGGCACACGGTGGAAGCGTTGCCGAAAGGCAACGGTTCCTGTGGCGCTGGCAGCCTGTCGGACTTGGGGCGCAGATTTTACAATGGCGTCTTCGGAGTCGATGGGGTTGCGGGCAGATGCCGAAGTTCCTGCAGCGGGACCGATCGCAGCCTTTTCTGCTGCCGCCGGACATGCGGGACTGGCTGCCGGCCGACGACCTGGCGCATTTTGTGCTGGAGGCGGTGGAGCGGGTTCCGATGGGTTCGTTCCAGGTGAACGAGCGCGGCACGGGCTCTGCGCAGTGCCACCCGCGGACGATGCTGGCGCTGCTGATTTGCTGCCATGCCAACGGCATCTTCGGCTCGCGCCGGATCGAGCGCGCGACACATCGGGACATCGGGGTTCGGGCGTGGCGGCGAACTGTCACCCGGACCACGACACGATCTGCACGTTTCGGCGCAACAGCTTCGATGCGGTCTCGGCGGCGTTCCCGGAGGTGCTGCCGCTGGCGAAGGAACCGAAGCCGCTGCGTGTCGGGACGGCGAGCGTGGACGGCACGAAGGTGGACGCGAACGCGAACAGGCGCAACGGCATCCGCCACGGCCGCGCGGGGGAGTTGCGCGAGCGGTTGCGTGGCGGGATCGAGGGCTTGCTGGATCGGGCGGAGCGGGACGACGCGGACGCCGCGTCGGAGCCGCAGGGTCTGCCGGAGGAGTTGAAGCGACGGGAGACGCCGAAGGCGAAGCTGGACAAGGCCTGTGCGGAGCTGGAGCGTCGGGCGAAGTCGCGCGCGGACTCGGAGCGCGCGGAGTGCGAGCGCAAGGTGGAGGCGCGGGAGGAGCGAGAGGGCTCGCGCAAGGGGAGGCCGATCAAGGCGCCCGAAGAGGAGCCGCGGGACGAGGAGCGGATCAACCTGACGGACGCCGACAGTTCGCCGATGCGCAGGAGCCGGCGCCACGAGTGCCGCCAGGCGTGCAACGCCCAGGCGGCGGTGGACGCGGACGGCAGTCGGCTGGTGCCGGGTTCTCGGGTGAGCGTGAGCGCGAGCGACCGCAACGAGCTGGTGGCGACGTGGATTCGATGCCCGGCGCACTCGGTTCGCCGGATCGGGTGCTGGCGGACGGCGGCTGCGCGACGGGCAGCGAGGTTTCGGAGCTGGAAGGGCGCGGCGTGGAGGTGCTGGTGGCGACCGGGGCGGAAGGTGGACGGCGCCGGCACGACTTTCGGCCGGAGCCGCCGCCGAAGCCGGCGAAGGAGCCGCGGGCGGAGTGGATCAAGGCGATGCGGGAGAGGATGGAGCTGCCGGAGAACCGGGCGCACTGCCGCTTGCGCAGGCATGCGGTGGAGCCGGCGTTCGGGATCGTGAAGCAGGCGATGGGCTTTCGGCAGTTCCTGCTGCGAGGCGTCGAGAAGGTGGAGGGCGAGTGGACGCTGGTGGCGCTGGCCTGCAGCTGCCGACGCCTGCACAGGCTGATGTTGGCCTGACAGGGCCACAGGGGGGTGAACTCGGCGTGATTGGCGGCCACTGCAGGGGTCGGGAAAGGCCCCGGACGCCATCGGCGACCGACGGCGGGATGCGACCTCCGTTTTCAGCCGCCACGACCCATCCGAACAGCCACAGGGGGCATCGTTCAAGCGGGCGCCAAGTCCCTTCCGCGCACGCTCGCCGCGCCCAAGTCCGACAGGCTGCTAGCGAAGCTCGATCTCCTGGAGGGAGGCCATCCTGCCCCTCCCTCCAAGCACAGGCAGGAGTCTTCCTTCAGCATCGTGTTGGTGCGACTGAAGGGTTCGTCCGCCAATGGCGTGTGATTTCACTCGGGCCGATTCGTTTGGCCTCTCGACTCGTGGGGCCGCAAGGGCGGGATGGTTGGTGGTGGCACGTTGCCCGTTCGGAGATACGTGGCGAAGGATGGGATGGGGCAGGCGTAGCGGGCGGGGCTGCCGCCGGTTGACTGGAGGACGCCGGCGTGGAGGATGCGGACGAAGAGGGCTTCGGCGGTTTCGCTTGCGCGCGAGTCGGGTATGCCGTCCTCTTGGACGAGTTCCCGACGTAGGAGCGAGAGGAGGTCGCGCTCGGTCATTGGGCCGGACGATGCCGTGTCTTGCACTGCTTGCATGGCGGCGGCTGAATGTCGGCCTACGGCCTCGCTTCGCTCGTCGTAGTAGCGCTGGCGCATTCGGGCGCCATTCGCCATTGCTGCAGTGAGATCGCCGCGCCGAAGGTCGCCGTCTGCCTGGGCGAGCGCTTCGCAGCAGGCGCGGATGTTGTTGTGCAGGTGCTGGGGCCAGCCGTCTGAGGCGTCGGAACACGCCTGTGCCCAACGTTGCAGATGCTCCTTCGCCCCGAGGGGTCGATATCCGGCCAGGGTGTCGTGAGCGCCTTGGCAGGACTCGCTGGCGGAGAGCGCATCGAGGCCATGGGTCGCTTCGTCGGCAAGCCGGGATGCGCCCAGGTCCGCGATGTGGGCGCGGGTGGTGGACAGACCGAAATAGACGGGAAGGATCGCGAGTCCGTGGTCGCCCCGATGCAATTCGGCTATGGAGCGGTTGAGTGGGGTTGCATCCGCGGCCTCAGGGCGTTCGGCGTCGGGGCGGATCTGTTGCGCCTCGTCCACAAGCAGGACGATCGGGCGCTGCCAACGAGGGAAGTGGTGCCGAAGCGAGCGGAAGGTGATCTCTGGACCGGCAACCGTGCGCGTGGAGGTCGTGCCTCGCGTCCCTTCAACGCCGAAGCCCCGCATCCCCGCACGGGAGTCTTTCGACTCGAAACCCGTTGCGAGCTCTAGATCACCCCCACCCATCGCACGATGCAGCTCGGCGACCAATCCGACTCGGCTTGAGAAGGCGTCGGGCTGCACGTTCAGCACGAGGGGTGGGCTAGTCGTCCCGGCACCGTCGGAGGACTCCCAGCGAACTTGCAGTTCGTTCAGAAGGGCGGTCTTGCCGGCGCCGGGGGCGCCTTGGACGACTCTGGTGGCACCCCGGATGCCGCCGACCGCCTCAATGTTCTGGAGGGTGGCGGCGAGGGCTGCGATGGGTCCGTCCCTGCCGACGAATACGTCGGGGCGCTCGCGGTCGCCTCGGGCCACAAGGCGACGCATTCCTTCGATATCCGGCGCTTTGCTTGAACCGCCTGCCATTGGGCACCTTGTTTCGGGTTGCCTGCGTAGGATGCCATGCTGTTGGGTGGGCGCGACAAGGGAGAACTCTGGAGGGAGGAAGGGTCGGGGCATCCTGCCCTCCATCGCGGCCGAAGGGGGCGCAGTGAAGCTCGTAACCTGATCCTTTCGCTCCCAACATAGGGCAGTTTGATCAATTGGTTGCCATGTGTGTCGCGAAGGGTGCGCTTGGTGGGCACGCTCCGCCCCGGAAGGTGGCCGTTGCGAACCATCCGGCGACGCCCGTCCGGCAGCGTCTCCCCGTCGAACGCCGACAGGCACTCCTCGAACCCCCGCCGCCCCGATCAGACGGCGCGCGCCGGCCCGAAGAAGGGTCGGTGAGCGGATCCGGAAACCCGGCTGGCGCCGTCAGCGCGATCACGCTGTCGTCGTCCATGCGCGGTGTGTTCCTCTTGCCGAAACTGAAAGCTGCAACTTTGATTCCGGCAGAGACGCACCGCACGACTCAACTCACCCGCACACTACTCTCGACCATAGCTTGAGCCGGACAGCGTCACGCCGCGTTCGCCGACGAGGGAGTCCCCGCACACTACTCTCGACCATAGCTTGCATGGAAGCACGCCCCCGGCGATGGGGGAGTTGCCGGCACTTCCCTGCGCGTCGGCGGTCGGGGACGCTTCCCCGGCTGAAGGCTCCCTGCATGGAAGCACGCCCCAGCGATGGGGGAGTTGCCGGCACTTCCCTGCGCGTCGGCGGTCGGGGACGCTTCCCCGGCTGAAGGCTCCCTGCATGGAAGCACGCCCCAGCGATGGGGGAATTGCCGGTGCTTCCCTGCGCGTCGGCGGTCGGGGACGCTTCCCCGGCTGAAGGCTCCCTGCATGGAAGCACGCCCCCGGCGATGGGGGAATTGCCGGTGCTTCCCTGCGCGTCGGCGGTCGGGGACGCTTCCCCGGCTGAAGGCTCCCTGCATGGAAGCACGCCCCCGGCGATGGGGGAATTGCCGGTGCTTCCCTGCGCGTCGGCGGTCGGGGACGCTTCCCCGGCTGAAGGCTCCCTGCATGGAAGCACGCCCCCGGCGATGGGGGAATTGCCGGTGCTTCCCTGCGCGTCGGCGGTCGGGGATGCTTCCCCGGCTGAAGGCTCCGAGAGGACGCACGCGACCGTTCTCCGACTCGACAGTTTCGGCGGCGCTTCCTCCAAAGCTCCACCAACGGGTGGTGTGTCCGTTTGAAGTTCAAACGACACACCGCCACTCAACCACCCAACGAAACCCCTTGACCAAGCCGCCGTCGCTGCCCTATTTTGCGCTTCCCAAAACCCGTGTGTGAGCGGTGCCATGCGCTGTGACCACTCGACGGCGCAACCCCCCTGCGTCGAAACTCAGACCGACCGTCTCCGGCTCACCTGGCCCGATGGCCACAGTGGTTGCTTCCTCTACTACTGGCTGCGAGAGAACTGCCGCTGCCCGCGCTGCACGCATCCCACCGCGTGGGAGCGAACGGTGGACTTCATGGCCCTCCCGCTCGACATCGAGCCGGCGTCCGTTCGCGCCGACGCCACCGGCCTGCATCTTGGCTGGCCGGCGCACGCCGCACCCTGCGACGGCACCGACTACACATGGCAATGGCTCGACAGACATCGCTCGGAGCGCAGCGCCCGACTGGCGCGAAAGTGGAAGCCGCAGCCCTGGCTTGGCGCCGACGTCACGAAGGAGTGCCTGGCGGTCCCCTATGCCGAGGCGATGGAATGCGACCGCGCACTACGCCGCCTGCTCGAATGTGTCGAGGCCAAGGGCATCGGTCTCGTCACCGGCGTACCCACGCACCGGCTCGAAGTCGTGGATATCTCCGAGCGCATCGCATTCGTCGAGGAGTCGCACTTCGGACGCCATTTCGACGTGATGACCCAAGTCGCGGCGCAGAACCTCGCCTACACAGCAGACGCCCTCAAGCCCCACAACGACCTCGCCAGTCGCCAACACCTGCCCGGCGTCCAGCTCCTGCACTGTCGCCGCAACGACGTGGCCGGCGGCGACAGCGTGGTCGTGGACGGCCTCCACGCCGCGACCCAGCTTCGCGCCGCGGATCCTCGCGCGTTCGAGTTGCTGAGCACCCGCAGCGTGACGTTCAAGTCCGTCTCCGCACGCTGGGAGATCGGCAACCGCGCCCCGATCATCGCCGTTGACGAAGACGGCGACATCGTCGGCACGCGGCTGCACACGGCGCTGCTCGGCCCGGTGGACATCGATCCCGACGAGCAGCCGGAGTTCTACCGCAGCCATCGCGCATTGCTCGAAATCGCACTCGACCCCGCCATGCAGTTCCACTTCCGCCTCGACGCCGGCGATTGCGCCATCTTCGACAATACGCGACTCATGCACGCGCGAACCGCCTTCGACGCCACCACCGGCATCCGCCACCTGCAAGGCTGCTACGTCTGCCGCGACGATCTGCAGAGCCGCCTGAACGTGCTCCGTCGCGGCGGCGCAGAGTACCGGCTGCACTGAACAACCCCCTCCGCCAGCGAAGCGTGGAGTCCCCGGCGCGCAATGTCGGGAGCAAAGCGGGTAACATCCGCGCTTCGCTTGTGGAGGGATGATCGGATGAATCGCGTCAAGGACATGCTCAGGGCGGGCGAGACCGCTGTGGGAACCACGGCAGGCATCGCCAGCGAGGCGCGCTTCCTCGCCAATTCGGGGTTCGACTTCCTGCTGTTCGACACGCAGCATTCGACGGATGACATCAAGGGGCTGGCGCGACCGGTGGCCTCCATGCGCGGCGCCAACGCGATTCCCGTCATCCGCGTGGGCGACCTCCGGCCCGACCAGATCTGCTACGCCCTGGATGTCGGCGCCAAGGGCATCGTCGTGCCGATGGTGAACACCCCCGACCAGGCCGCCGACATGGTGAAGTGGTGCAAGTATCCCTTCGAGGGCGAACGCAGCTCCGCCGGGATGCGCGGCGAATGGGGCGAGTTTTCGAGCTACCGGGAGTACATGGACGCCGTCAACGAGCAACTCCTCATCATCCCGATGATCGAAACCCAGGAAGCCCTCGACGGCATCGAAGACATCCTGGCCGTCCCCGGCATCGACGTGCTGCTCGTGGGCCCCTCGGACCTCTCGATCAACATCGACGTCCCCCTCGACTACGAAAACCCCAAATACCACGCCGCCCTGGACCGAATCGGCAGCGCCTGCCAGGCCGCCGGCGTCGCCGCCGGCATGTTCTTCGTCCCCCCCGGCATCTCCCCGGCACAATTGCAGGAAAAGGGCTTCCGCTTCTTCACCCTGCCATGGCAGGGCTGGGCAACAGAAGGCATCGGCAAGGGCCTGGCCGGAGTTCGATAGGCGGCGCACGCGGCGGCAGAGCCGTCAGCCGGCGGGGCCAGGCTGCCCGCAGATGCCCGGCGATCGGGCCATGCGCTCGTCTCGGCCGGAAGCCCGGCGCATGGACAGCCGCGGTGGCCGTTTGGGCAGCCGTGAAACCTTGGACTGGACGAATCGGGTGGCAACGAATGCTGCGACTCTTCAGCGCGGCAAGGACTGCTTCCTGCCGAATCCGCATTGAGCCTGCGATCCGCCGGCCTGCTACGATTCACGCCTGCTGGAAAAGCTAAGGCTGCGCAGGTTCAAGAGCTTCTCTGACGAGAGGCTTGAGCTCGGGCGGTTTTCTGTCGTCGTTGGCGCGAACGCCAGCGGGAAAAGCAACATCCGTGATGCCTTGCGGTTCCTGCATGGAATCGGACGCGGCTATTCGCTGGCCGACATCGTGGGCGGCAAGTACGGAGTTGGTGGACACGTCGAGTGGGACCAGTTGCGCGGCGGGCCGAGGGAGGTCGTTCGGTTCGGCAACGACTCGCTCGTGATTGACGCCAGGCTTCGCTCGGGTCAGGAACGGATTGCCTATCGCATCAAGGTTGGTTGGCCCTCTGATGATCCCGATCGGACGCTCGTCCTTGCCGGAGAGCAACTGAAAAATGCGGCCGGGAGGTCATCTACACAAGCCATCCCGATGTGGGCGATCCAGTGGCAAGGCAGGATGACGACAGCCATCTTCTTCTCCGCATGGCCAAGACACAGCGACAGGGCGCGTATGGGCGTCGTGTGTCCATTCGGCCCGATCGGCCCGCTCTTGGCCAAGTTGGCGAGCACAAGCGCGTGGCGGTACGGCACCGGGAGGTGACCAGGAAGGCAATGGAGCTGCTTGGCGCAATGCGCTTCCTCGACCTGTCGCCCGAAGCGATGCGCAAGCCGGCCTTTCCCGGCCAGACAGTGCTCGGAGACAGGGGCGAGAACCTGCCCTCCGTGCTGGAGAACATCTGCGCGGACCAGCAGCGAAGGGACGCATTGGCCGAGTGGCTGCGCGAACTGACCCCTGTGGATGTACGCGGTTTTGCGTTCCCACGAGACGAAACAACGGGCCAAGTGCATCTCGTGATCAAGGAGGGCGCGGGACACAGGGCCTCGGCCTACAGCGCTTCCGACGGCTCTCTCCGGTTGGCCTTCTTCCTTCGCTTCCGCTCACCACTTCGGCTAGGAGCCTGCACCGTTCTACGGCGCAGGCTTGCATGGAAGTACGCCCCCAGCGATGGGGGAATTGCCGGTACTTCCTTACGCGTCAGCGGTCGGGATGCTTCCCCGGCTGAAGGCTTGCATGGAAGTACACCTCCGGCGACCGGGACATGCCCGAACTTCCCTGCGCGTCAGCGGTCGAGGAAGCTTCCCTGGCTGAAGGCTTGCATGGAAGTACGCCCCCAGCGATAGGGGAATTGCCGGTACTTCCTTACGCGTCAGCGGTCGGGGATGCTTCCCCGGCTGAAGGCTCCTAGCGAAGCAGCGCGGACTGGTCGATACACCCGGTGGTGGTCGGAAGCGACTCGGCGAGGAGGCATCTCGCCGGGTGCCGGCAATCCGCCGGAGGTGCCGGGAGGACTTCGATCATCTCGCCGGCCGCCTCGAAGCGCTTCTTGCTCCGGTTCAGGCAACCGGGGCGTAGTACGGCGTCCGGCGCGACTCGTCCCGGTCGAGGATCGTCAGGCGTTCCATCAGCCTTCGGTGGGGCCAGAAGTCGCCGCTGGCAGTGTGGAGGACGGCTCGGTTGTCCCACATGGCGATGGTGCCGGGTTCCCAGCGTAGCCGGCAGGTGTATTCCGGGCGGCCCTCCTGCAGCTTCAGCAGGCGCAGCAGTTCGCGTTCCTCGTCTTCGGGAATGTCGTGTTCGGGGGGGAAGCGGCGCACGAAGCCTTGCTGGACATAGAGGGTGGTGCGGCCGGTTTCGGGGTGGGTGCGAGCGACCGGATGCACCGCCACGGGGGTGACGCCGTCCATTTGGTGTCCCACGGTGCCGATGTGAACGGCGGTAAGGTGTTCGATGCGCTGCTTGACTTCGAGGGGCAGACCCTCCCACATGCCGTAGCAGTCGCAGAAGCAGGTGTCGCCGCCCACGGGAGGCGCTTCGCGGCACATGAGCACAGAGGCCATCGGCGGCCTTGGCTGCCAAGTGGCGTCGCAGTGCCAGCCAGCGGCGGCGTTTGGCACCGTCTCGTCGGAGGGAAGCACCAGCATGTCCGGGATGCCTGGCGCCTTGATCTGCTGGTTGAGATCATGGGGTGAGTTCGGCATGTGCTCGCGTTCGCCGAAGGGGGCGCCGACCTCGCCGAAGTGCTCGGCGAAGGCCACCATCTGCTCGCGGGTGAGGCGGTTCTGGCCGCGGAACGCGATCACCCGGCGCTCGAGCCAGAGGGCGCGCAAGAACGCCACCATATCGGGCTCGTCCAGAGCGGTGGCGAGATCGATGCCATGCACCGCCGTGCCGATGCTCGGCTGCAGGGGTTCGAGCTTGAGGTCGATGCCACAGACGGTGACCGGCTTGTAGCGCACGGTGCCAAAATGGCCCTCCACGAGGTCGCCGTCCTGGCCGAGGATGCCCTCCATCATCTCCCGCCGGCTGGATGTGCCGGGAAAGCGAACGCTCGCCACCGCACCGAGTGCCGTGGAACGAGAGGGCGGCTTGTCGGCATCCGCCCGCGCCTTGCGCTGGACATAGAGCGGGTTGTCGGCGAGTTGCGGGTCTTGCGGGTCTTGCGGGGCGGAATGGGCCTCGGCCACGGGCTTCTCCAACGGAGGATGAAGGGGTGAAGGCTAGCAGTTTGTGCATGGGACTGCCGACGCTATCCCGCGGCGTTGGCGGGACGACGAGCGTGGGCAGTGACAGTGGCTGCCGGGACCCTGATTGGGCTTCACCAGCGCAGACCATCACCGCGCCGCAACCCCCGCCGAAACGTCCTCCGCATCCCCGGCATCCGGATACTGCGGCGCATACTGTCCATACAGATACGCACCAATCCTCTCGATGCGCTCGCGCTCATCCGCCTCCAGCGGCCCCCGCTCAAGCGCCGCGATGGCTTGGTCCATCTGCTCCGCATTCGCCGGGCCGCACAACACCATGTCCACGGCGTCGTGGGAAAGCGAATAGCGGTAGCAGTCCCGAGCGCTCACCGGCTCTTCGCCGGGCGGCATCTTGGCGGGATCGAGCAGGTGCCCCCAACGGGTGGCGGTGTAGGTGCAGATGGTGGGGCCGCCTTCCGCCGGAACGTAGGGGAACACATCCGTCTCCGCCCCCCGATGCACACCGTTGTAGCGCAGCATGAAGAGGTCGAACGGGCTCTCTCCACGCTCGTAATCGGCGATCAGTTCCGGCAACAGCGGCCGGTTGTGGCTGCTGAGAGACATGAAGCGCACCTTGCCCCGCTCCCGAAGCCGCTCGAACACCTCCCGATAGCCGTCGCCGGGACGCTGGTTGCGGTTGCCGAGCAGCAGGAAGTCGAAGCTCTCGAGCCCGGCCGTGCGCAGGCATTCCTCCACCTCCGCCTCGATGGTGCCGGGATCGTCGGAATAGGACTGGATCGTGAGCACGAGTTCGTCCCGATGTCGCTTCGCCAGATTCACCATTGCCTGGGCGAAGCCGGGCTGGCGCACGGTGCCCCAATAGAGATAGTTGATGCCGCGCTCAAAGGCGGCTTCGATCACCTGCGCCGGCGCGTTGAAGGTGGAGCCGATGCCAAGCCGACTCGTCGCCATGCCGGTGCGACCAATCTCGCGACGCTCGAGAAACGGATTCATCCGCTAGCCTCCGGGGAAGGAACGGCCATTGTTTCCCTCCCGAAGGCCGTTGGCAAATGCTGTGCATGGCCTCGACCGGCCGCACGATTTTTCCAATGCTCTCTTGCCTCGCACGCCTTGCGGCAGGCGTGAAGAGCAAAAGATGCCTTCGCATGGAGGCGCAGCCGGACCGTAAGGCATGTCATTTGCGTCGAGGTGAAAGATCAAGCATGACTAGCGAGCAGCTTGTCTGGTGCCTGGCTAGCCCACTCCGGTGCGTACAGGAGGACCGGCGCAACGTCGTCCGTTCCCCACAGGGCCTCGGGCCGTCCCCAAAAGAAGAAGTGAGCCGTTCTTCCGCCATCCAACGGCTTCTCCTTCGGCCGCCCGGCCTTGCTGTAGAGCACGATGAGATCGTCAGCCGCCACGCGCTTGTAGGGAAACCAGAAGGAGTCCTTGACCTCGGTGGTGACGTCTTCGTCAATGAATCCAGTCCGCACCAGCATGAAGTCGCCGATGTCTGTGGTCGAGGCAGCTCGCAGGACCAGCCGTTCCCTTTCTTTGTTCCCAGCATCGGCTACGTATCGAATGCGGATCTTCATCGGTCACCCTCCTTGCCCAGCCACAGACGTGTCACCTTGGCGACAATGCCGCCAAGAATCAAGATCGTCCCGAATGCTAGCGCCGCCGTCATCTGTTCCGGCTGGTCCTTTAGCGATGGCACAAAGCCGATGAGCGCCGCCCCGATTACGAGTGAACCGGTGCTCACGACCTCCTGCGTCACTGATTGCCGCCGAAGTGCAGAGAGTCGAACTTCCAAGACTGCCGCCGTTCTGCTCGCGTCGTGGTAGCGCTCCCGGTAGTCCTTCAACTCTTCCACCTCCTCATCCAAGCGGTCCAAGCTCGCGACCATCATCTTGGCCGTGCCCGATTGAGTCAGTTCCTCCGTTGACAGTTCCCGCGTCACTTTCGACAACGCGAGTTGGGCCTTTTCTTCTGCCGAAGATCCGCATCGATGCGCTCGTCGTCATCACTGCCCGACACTTCGTCTTCTTGAACGCCTCTCAAGGTACTCTCCTGCAATTCCTCCCCGTTTCCACAAACGCCTTCTCAAGCGACTCACAACCCCCGCACATCTCCCTTGGCCAAGGGCGGATGAAAGATGATCTGCACCGTCGTCCCCTCCGGATCCTCGCAATACAAGCTCCTTGCCCCGTCCCGGTGCGTCTTCGGCGCCGCCAGGATCGGCACGCCATGCCCCAGCAGGAACCCATGCCAGCGGTCCACGTCCTCAGGCCGATCCAGCACGAAACCGATGTGGTCCAACCGCTGCCCCTCCCTCGCCGCATCCATCGCCGCCCGGTGAACGGCCAGGTTGTCCACGCCACTGGTCAGATACGCATTGTCCGCATCCGGGCGCCACTCCACCTCCATCCCCATCACGTCCACATAGAACGCCACCGTTTCCTCGAACCGCCGCGCGAACAGCGCCACATGCCGCAGCCCCGCCAGCGGCGGCCGGTCCCCTTCGCCCCCTCCCACGCTCACGCCTCCTGCACCTCGAAATCGTGGCTGATGGCCACCCCGCCCCGCTCCAGCATGAGCGACGCGGAGCAATACTTCCGCGCCGTCAGATCAATTGCCCGCCGCACCTTGCGCTCGTCCACGTCCTCGCCCACCACCACGAAATGCACATGGATGCGCGTGAACACCTTCGGCTCCTCGTCCGCCCGCTCGGCCGAGATCTCCGCCCGGCAATCCACCACCCGCTGCCGCCCCTTGCGCAGGATGTTCACCACGTCGAACGCGGTGCATCCCCCAAGCCCAAGCAGCATCAGCTCCATCGGCCGAATCCCGGCATTCTCCCCGCCCATCTCCGGCGGCCCATCGATCGCCACCGCATGACCACTGCCAGCCACCCCGGTGAACCGAACCTTGCCGTTCCAATGGATCGTCGCTCGCATGGCCCAGATTGTCGCGGATGCACCCATCGGGTCCAAGCCAATATGCGCAGGCGACTCCCGAACGGGCACATTCCGCGCGAGAACAGCCGCACACCACCCCATGTTTCCCGCACGGGAACTTCCCGCTTGACGGACGCACATCCAGCACCTAATGTTCCCGTTCAGGAACCTGAGGGCGTGATCGATGGGGGACATGCCTGCATCGGCGCAATCGATCGGCCGCACCGTCAGGGAGGTGCGTCGGGCGCTCGGCGTCACGCAGCGCCAATTGGCCATGACCGCCGGCACCGGGTTGCGCTTCGTCGTCGAACTCGAGCGGGGCAAGCCCACCTGCCAACTCGACAAGACGCTCGCCGTTCTCCAGGCCCTGGGTGTGGATGTCGTCCTCAACCCGCCCACCATCGCGTAGCGTGTGCCCATGAGGACATTGGACGTCTATCTCCACACAGACCTGACCGGACGCCTCATCCTGCGCGACAGCGGACGTCTTGCATTCGAGTACGTCGAGGCATGGCTCGACAGCAGCAGCGCCGTGCCCCTCTCTCATTCGTTGCCCTTGCGGGCAGGGTCCTTCTCGCAAGGCGCTTGCGAACCGTTCTTTGGCGGCTTGCTGCCAGAGGCCGACAACCGTCGCTTGGCCTCACGCCTCCTGCACGTCAGCGAGCAAAACGACTTCGCTCTGCTCGAATACATTGGGGGCGAATGCGCCGGGGCGGTCTCCCTGCTGCCGGCGGGGATGCAATTGGACCAAGGCGAGCGCCTGCGGCAACTAACCGAGCAGCAGCTTGCGCAAGCACTCGCCGAACTTCCGCAACGGCCGCTTCTCGTCGGGACGGACGGCTTGCGGCTCTCCTTGGCTGGCGCTCAGGACAAGCTCGCCGTGCGGCTCGAAGGCGACGACTTCCATCTGCCACTTGGCTTCGCCGCCAGTACCCACATCATCAAGCCCGCCATTGCTGGCTACGAGGGCCTGGTCTTCAACGAGTCGTTCTGCTTGATGCTTGCCACCGCTTCGGCACTGCCAGCAGCGCGATGCCGCATCGGCAACGCGGGCGGCATCGACTACCTGCTCGTCGAACGGTTCGACCGTACCAGGACGGAAGACGGACGCGTCCGACGGATCCACCAAGAGGACTTCTGCCAAGCGTTGGGCGTTCGTGCCGACAGGAAGTATCAGAGCGAAGGCGGGCCTGGACTCAAGCAGTGCTTCGCATTGCTGCGCCAGGCATCGAGCGCGCCGGTGCTGGACCTGCCCGCGCTCCTGGACGCGGTTGCTTTCAACCTGATCATTGGCAACCACGACGCCCACGGCAAGAACTTCACCTTGCTCCGGCAACTCGGCCACGTCCGCTTTGCCCCTCTGTACGACCTGATCTGCACCGCCACATTCCCGACTCTCAGCTCGCACATGGCCATGCGGATCGGTCGCGAGACCAGTTCAATGCGCGTGTCGGCCGCGGATCTCAAACGTATGGCGAAGGACGTTGGCCTGGCGCCCTCCCTGGCCATCGAGCGTGTGCGTCACCTCGTCGCCACCGTTCGCGAGCAGATCGCCTCGCTTGCGGCACAGGAGCCGAGATTCTCCGAGATCGCCACGCATGTCGGCGAACGGGCCGAGCACTTCGCCAAGGTCCTCGGCGACCGTTGACCGCCGCTAGCGCGTTCTGGGGACGCGCCGGCGGCGTGTGACTCCCCCACCAAGGGGGTGATAGAAAGGCCACGCTTCTCGAGGGGGAGTGTGGTTAAGTTCCATGCCACTAACCTCACCAACAGACGCCCCACCATAGCGCACTGAACTTGACCGGGTGTTCTGCCTCCCCAGGGGGCGTCCTGCCCTCCCTCCAGAAAGAGAACGGGACTTGATAGGAGATCGGTTTGGCAAAAGATCCTTTGCGGACCACAGTAGGTCGCGGATGGACGCAGCAAGCCCCTGAGGCTTGGCGTCGTATCTCCTCTGGAGGGAGGGCGCCCTGCCCTCCATCGCACCTGAAGGGCGCAAAACCAAACTGGCAGCGTTGCTGGGACGCGCCTTGCGGCGCGAGGGAGGGCAGGATGCCCCCCTCCAGAAAGCCGACTCCCACCTCAACCTACCCGCACCCGACGATACGTGCGCTTCGGGTCACGCAATCCACCCGCCTCCACCACCAAGCCGCGCTCCACCAGTCGCGCCAGTCGCGTGCGTGTAGCGCGGGAGGACAGGCCAATGGTCTGGGCAATGGCCGCGGTCGTGCGCCCCTCATCAGACAGCGACTCGACAATGGCTTCGTCGGTGGCGTCCAGGCTCACTTCCGCCACTTGCTCTGTCCAAAGCGTCACGCGCAACCGGTCGCCCACTTCCTCCCATTTGGGCGGGGCCAGCCCTGCCTCCCGGCACGCAGCCATCATCCGTTGCACGCCACTGCCCCACTGCTCCACCAGCCTCAGTTCGTGGAACACCCGACCGATCACCCGATTGCGCAGCTTCGAGACGCCTCGCGGGAGGTCTTCCAAAGTGAGGCCGAAGGGCAGGAGCCCAGGATTCTCCACCTCCAGCCGGTCATCGAACACGGCGACGCGCAGCGGCGCACCGCGCTGTGAGTAGTCGGCATGAGCCACCGCATTCACCAGCGCCTCGCGCACGGCCACCGGCGGCACCGTCCACACCGGCACCCGGCGAACCCCTTCGATGGCCACGCCAGACGCCATGTGCCGCTCCACAAAGGCCATCGCCGGCGCAATCACGTTCGCGAGAGGCATCCGCAGCTCCGCACGGTCCAGAATCACGGCGCGATCCGAACCCCCAAACCGCCCCGCCTGAATCCACGCATCGGGAAAGTGCCGAAGCCGATCCGGCGCAAAGAGCAGCATCCCCCCAACAGTGGGCACCACCCGCCCCTGATGCCGCGTGCAAACCCCCAGAACCTCCAAGTCGCCCAGAACCAGCTCACGGAACCCGGAAAACAACTCGAAAGTCGATTGCTTCCGAGTCGAGTTCCGGCATCGGCCCCTCGTCGAAGGATTCCCCCCGCGCAAAACGTCGCATTTCGGCAATCAACTCCGGTCCGGCGCGGCGATTCGTCGATCCCACGCGAACGCAGGCACCACTCTCGACGTTCCACCCTAGCCAGTGGGGCCGTTGTGAACTCGGATAGACCGTCACAACAAGCACGTGCCGGTCGCGGTGGCGCAGCAATTCGATGTCTGGCACAAGCCGAGGCGTGACCGCATCCGAAACCATGCTCGCAACCCGTTCTTCCAGCGCCCGTGGCTCCGCAACGCCCAGCACCTGATTCGCCTCGTCCTCCACACCGACCGCAATCGTGCCGCCGGCGGTGTTGGCAAACGCCACAACGGTGCGCAGAAACCCCTCTGGCGATGAGAGGTCGCGCTTGAACTCCAGCGTCTTGCCCTCAACGCCGCGCAGAATCTCGTTGATGTCCACGCTCGGAAGATTACTCGGAAGCGCGGGCGGACGAAAGTGCTTCAGAGTTTGGTTCCGAGCACTTGAGTGCGTTCGGACACCCGTGGAATGGCGATGGCACCCGCGTGCATAGGGCGCTCTTGAAGGGCGAGCGCTGACCCTTTGGGTTTGAGCCATGCCCCTGCAACGCTCGATTGTGATGGCCCATAGTGGTGTCCTTCTCCTTGGGATCGCGGAGAGAAAACTGCGATGGACGCCGACTGCGATCTGGCGATCGACGAACACGAGGAGCCATGCGCGTCATCGTCGACATCGAGATGCACCGCGAGCCGAGGCTCTTGGAGCGAACGGCGCGCTTCCTCGTCTCCGCAGCCGTTTCGTTCGCCGTGTTTGGTGCCCTGATCTGGGTGCTGGCGCTGCTCTTGCCCTGATCTAGCGGCCCCGCCCTTGTGCGAGGGACGAAATGCTTGTGAGGCATGATATCGGTCCGTAGGGGCGACGCGTTGCCCTCGGACCGTAGCAGCTCACTCCACCATCAGGTATTCTGCGCTGCAATGTCGGGGCCACGGGATTGAGGCGATGCCCACCAGAATACAAGGGGTACGTTGCGTCGGTTGAGTTCGATGATGTGGACGACATCTCTGCATGGGCGCGTCGTCAACAGTGGCGCGTACCCGATCGTCACGTTTGAGGCCAGGGAACCAAGGCTGCTTCAGCAGGAGCTCGAGCGTTCGGTTGACGAGTACCTGCGATGGCGCGAGGAAGACGGCGTTGCTCCAACGGAGCCTAGTTTCATATCCCACAAGATCGGGAATTGACTCAGAAGCAAACGATTGCCTGGTCTGCTACCGCCTCGGCACCGTCATCCGAATGGGACTTGTGTAGCAAAATCAGCAAAACGCCCATGCCCTGGCGGCGGGCCTCCAATTTCCGTCGTCTGACCAGTTCCTTTCTGGGGCTCCCTGTTTTCGCTTCGCGACATCTTCTCCGGTTTCGCCAACAACGCCTTGAACACATCCCCGCAAATCCTTCTCCGTCACGGTTTCGCGTTCGATGGACTCGTCGAGCTGCGGCGGTTTGCGTTCGCGCCTGACCATTGCTTCCCTCGATCTTCGCCGTCCACCCGTTCTTCCTTGTCCATCCGGGGGTAACGTTCACACTGCCACCGGCGTGGCGGATTCGCCGTTGTCGGCGACGAGGTCGGCGTGGGAAAGGCGCGCCCCGTCCATCTGCCGCACCGGCGACTCCATCCTGTCGATGGCGTCCACTTCGCAGTTGCCCTCGTTGAGCCTGAACGACGCCTCGTTGACGTGCCGGCCCAGATGCTTCGGGCTGACGTGGTGCCAAGTGCCGGCGATCGACCGCTCGAGGACGGCCCAGACCGACTCGATGCCGTTGGCGTGGACGTCGCCCCGGACGTGCTCGCCCTTGCTGTGGGCAACGACATCGTGCCGGCACTGGTTGACGATGCTCGGCAACGCCCCGCAGGCCGCCGCGTCGTCGGTGTGGACGGTCGAGCCGCGTTCCACGCTTTCCTCGACCAGCGGAACGAGGGTGGCGGCCCTGGTGTCTCCGACGTGTTCCGCCTTGACCTTGCCGCCCCGCTGCCTGATGCCGACCACGGCTTCCTTGCCGACCGCGCCGCGTCCCGCGTGCAGTTTCCTGGCTTCGTGCCTGTTGCCTTCCTTCCCGCCGACGCAGGTCTCGTCGACCTCGACAGTTTCCGAGAGCTTGAAGTCGCCGCGGCCGCAGGCTTCGCGGACACGGTGCAGCACGTGCCAGGCGGTGCGGTGCTGGACGCCGGGTTCCTTGGAGAACTGCATGGCGCTGACGCCCTTGCGGGCGGTGAGGATGGAGTGGATGGCGTACACCCAATGCTGCAGGTCGGCCTTGGCGGCATGGAGGCAGGTGCCCGTCGTGACCGTGAAATGCCTACGGCAGGCCTTGCACCGGAAATGGGAAGGCCTGGATGGCGGGGGCGGACGGACATCGTCCGGACTTCCGCAGTGCGGACAGGCCGGCTTGCCGTTCCACCGGACTTTCTCCAGCCACTTCCGGCAGGCCGCGTCGTCGGGGAACATCCGGCAGAGCTGCGGAACGCTCATCGTCTGCGCGATGCGCTTGCCGCTCGCGTTGTGCGGGTTGCCTTGGAATCGTGTTCGACGACGGCCATCGGGGACTCTTCGGTTCGGCATGCTGACTGCAGTGTCTCCAATGGGATCAACGGTCAAGCGGCTTTGCTGATTTTGCTACACAATTCCCATCCGAATAGTCGCTCAGTTCTCATCGGATAGGCCGGTTCATCCCCGCGTGTGCGGGGGAACCGTCGGCCGCGAAGGTGTGTGCTTCACTGTCAGCCTGCACTTGCTGCGATCACCGCGTGACAAACAACCCGAGCCCGAAGTGACATCCGTAACCCATGGCGATCGGACCGCCTACCGGCACCGGAAACGTCACTTCGAGCAGCGCACCCGCCGGGTCGGGTTGCTTCTCGCGCCCTCGAGACCGGAAGCGATGGAAATGCAGCGCATGACGTGCCGATCCCCCAATCCGGATGTTCTTCAGCTCTTGGATGTTGATCTTGGCGGCATCGAAACCGAACGCTTCATCCATCCCCGTTCTCCGGACGAGCCGTCGGAACTCGCCGGCGTGACCGTCGGATTTGAGATGACCCGCTGCCAGAAAGGGCGTGGCACTGCGCCAACGTATGGACTGACCGAAAACAGCGGCGCTAGCCGAAAAGTCGTCTGGCTTGCCAAATCCTTCGAGAGCCAGCCGCCACTCCTCAGTTCCCGAGTCCTGGACATCCTCATCGTCTGTGCGCGGTGTCCGCGCCACCCAGAGCCGCGTGATTCGGTCGAGCTTTGCCTGAACGTCACGATCGATGCCATCCGGTATGAACACTGAGACATGGTCAATCAGGCCGTCCGAATCCGCGTCTTCGGGGAGCCAGAAGGCGTGGCGATGGGCTCGGTCCCTGAGGGGTCTGCCATCGGCGTCGCGACCGGAAACCTGCCAAGGCGCTCTTGGCACCCGCCGACCCGACAGGCCGTCGAGTTGCCACCCGAACTGCGCGAGCGCGGCTAGGCGCATTACCTCGCCTATCCTGATCGTGTCTTCGACCCGCGGGCGAGGGCGTCCGGCCAGCAGGTATCTAGCCAAGGTCGGCATGCTTGCAGTGGCCCTTGAAGCGGAGCGTCGCCGCGGCAAGCGGGGTGCAACCGCCGGAGCGGCTTCCTCGGCGCGCGTGTAGAGGACTTCCCGAGCGGCGGGAGGACGTGGCCATCGCCGATCCTGGTAGTCAGCCGTATCGAGGGCAAGCGCGTCCACAAGCCGAGCGGGGAGCGTATCGCGTCCGCTCGGCTTGCTTCGGAAAGCCTTATCCACCTGACTCGTAAGCTGCCGTTCCGACGGTGGCTTCTTGGCTGCCGCCCGGATGTGTTGGCGTTCGTTGGCGACGAGTCGGTCGCGCTCGTTCCTGTAAGTGGCTGGGGGCATCGCCGCCAAGAGCCTGACTGGGGTGCCGTGAAGCCCCGCTTCAGCTGGTCGACAGTTCGGCTCGCCATCCCATTCAGCAAGAGCTTCGCACTCCGTCCAGCTCTCGGCCCGGCCGAGATACCCAATTGCCTCGGCGAGATCAGATCCGAGGGCGAACAGATCGGCGTCGAGTGTCGCGTCCGGCCAAGCCGCGACCATAGTCGCCTCTTCCGGCATCCGCAGGAACGCATCGAAGATCAGCGTTGTCTTGCCTCGTGCCTGTTGGGGCATGTAGTGGCGCGTATGCGTGTGCACCGCCCCTTCCGGCAATCGGTAAACGGGGAGCGTCTCTGCCAAGGTGTCAATCAAGAGGTCGAGAGCGTCCTCCGACCAGCGCGCATGGTCTCCTTTACGCCAGTAGGCGGCGATGAGGGTACGTAGCAGCCGCCACGGCTCGGGCGGCCATGCCACATCCGCTTCGTTGACGTTGCGTCCCCACAGCGTTGCATGATAGCGGCCTGCGAGGAACCGGAAGGAGAGTGCGAACATGGCTCACCTACGGTAGGTGACGGTGAGTACGCGTGGCTCGCCGAACATGCCTTGGGAGGCCACGGATTCGATCAATGCCGGCAGTTCACGTTCCAGGTCGCCAAGGGTCGGCAGTTCGAAGGCTCCGGGGCGGGTGACATTGATCTCAGTGAGCTCGAGGTCGCACGCCGTCCGCAAGCGAAGCCCACATGTCAGAAACCTGCGCATCTTGAACAAGGCTAGAGCCATTAGCAGTTGCTCGACTTCCGTCCCAAGGCCAAAGGCACGAATCTGCCGGAGATCCAGATTGAAGTAGGCGATGAGTTTCGCGGCAACCCACTCGTCTCTCGCGTATGGCACATTGCCTTCACCTTCCTTCAACGATGGATCGACGCGATTGAACTTGACGCCTCCGCTTCGGGCCTCCGTTGCGTCGCTTGCCTCGACAAATGCGGACAGAGCGCGAGGCAACCTAATCACTCCGGCCACTTCCTCGAGAAACACACCGTGGATCAGGGAGTTGATGTCGAACTTCAACAAGGCAGGCACAAGCTGTTTGCGGATGTCGAATGGCCGATCTTTTTGGAATCGCATGGTCTTCTGTACGAATTCCTCTTTGAACGCCTCCGTTCTCGCGATGTACTCCGAGTTGACTCGGTGCGCTTCAAGGATGGAGTTCGTGACCTGCTTCTCTTCACCACCTTTGCGCTCGACAACCTTGACGTAGGGCAACCCCTTGAGCGGTTCCATCCAGTCATTGGCGACCTCGTCCCAGCACACCGCTTCAAGACGGTTCGCCATCGACTGCGCGCTCTCGACGAGGATCATCGTTCCCTTCCCATCGGGGGACTCGTACCTCGCGTGCCCGAGATTGGGGAATCCGGTCGGCTGGAACCGATCCCCTTGAAGGGGTTTCAGTTCGGCCTCTACGAGAAGCCGGGGTTCATTGTCGAGGGCGGCAAGGTCAAGGGGCATTGGTCGTGTCCTCCATGTGCTCGTCATTCGGCTCAACGGGAGTTTCGGTGTACGCACGCCTCGCCAAGATCTTCAGGTCGTGGTCGTCGAGTGGAATCAGAAGGCTAGCTGCAAGGCGGGCGGCGGCCAAGCCCGCTCCGTAGCGACTGCGCTCTGCAACTGCCGGGCGTCCGCCCGTTCGTGCAGGGTCGAACGGCGATGGGACGCCCGACCCGCGAGCCCGGGCGAGGGCGACTTGGACGGCGGCATCTGTGGCACGACCGTCGGTACGGTTCCCACCTGCGCGTAGCTGCGCGACAAGCCCGGGCGGCACAGGCAGCCGGGCGGCCTCGGTGAGGAGGCCGATGCGGCGCAGGGCAGCGTCCGGAGCAAACAGGGGCTTGAGCGAGGCGTACGCAAACGGCACGCAAGCGAGTGGCGCCGACGTGTGCGTTCGCATGCGTGCGGGGCGAGCCCAGATCAGTCCCGCGAGAAACGCGGCGCAGCGCGAGTCGTCGAAGTCGCCGGAGAGAAACGCCGCGACATCGGCGAGGGCCGCATGTGACGCACTTGCGAACGGCTTGTCCGCAAGACTGCGGATCGTCGCTTCGACAAGGCGGCGCTCCAGCACCGCGATCATGTTGGTCACCAGTCCGCCCGTCCCCCACACGACGTTCGGGGTACTCGTGCTGTCGGACCACAAGGACCGTTGAGCTCGTACTCGGCGATCCTCGTCGATTGGAGCAAAGTGCGCGGCCATCGGCAGTGCCCCGTCGTCTGCTGTCTCGCCAGCCAGGCCGAGCCCCGCAAGCGCCGCTGCGACTCGGAACTCCGGCGAGCCGTCATCCGCCGCATGGACCCACCTGTGGTGCAACACGGGGGGTGGCCGCAGCACCTCGCGCACCGTTCGGTTGGTCGCCATCCAGCGAACGACCTCCCCGAGCGCGACCAATGCATTACGCGCGCCGGCCCCACTCTGCCGGACATCGGTCATCTGGAACAGCGCATCCTGCAATCGGCGGATGACAGCCTTGGCATGTGCCGGGGAGTTCTTGCCGCTGGCGTGACGGCGTGCGCTCTCGAGCCAGCCACCGACATCGAGGTCGGCAACCAAGTCCCGTCGTGGCCTGGCTGGCGCGTCGAACCGGCCGAGCGGAGTGGCACGATACGCATCACCGGCCCGTCTCAGGAACGCATAACGTTCGAACTCAGAGATGCCGCGGCTGACTCCGAGACTAGCTACTGCTCTGGCAAACTCGAGCCCGTCGCCTGCAGTGCGTCCACTCAGCACGGCGCGTCCTTCGGAAAGTAGTGCGCCGATTTCCTGGAAGGTCACCGGTCGCGGCCACAAGGGAGCCCAGAATTCCGCTCTCGCATCACTCTCGTCGGTCCCGTGGACGCCGCCCCAACCTGCGCCCACCACGCGCGCCGAGAACGGAAAACTCGCCTGGGACGATCCCGATGAGCTCTGGTGGCGGCGAGTCGCCGCGCCAGCAAAGGCGACCGCACCTTCGAGCATCAGCACGAAGTCCCAAGAGTTGACAAGGCTCTCCGCGCTGTAGCCACTCGTTGCGTTTGGTCCGCCCGCGGTGCCGGGCGCGAACTGACCGATCTTTGCGGGGATCAGTCCTCGAGAGGGCACGTCAAAGAGTGACCGCCCCAGAGTGGACTCCCCGTCGACGGTTGGGAGCCCGGATAGTGCGTTGAAGAGCCCCCCACCCTGCCTCTGATTCGACACAAGGCGGCGCATGAAGTTGTTGGTGAAATCAAGACGGCCATCATTCCCCCCTGTGCCTAGCAAACTCGGGTACGTGAGCCGGTTGTCAGACAGCCCAACCGCCGCGTCCAGCCAGTCGAGTGATCGATCCGGCAGTTCGGCTCGAAGCGCCGATACCAATTCCATCTTGTCGGTGGCCTTTGGGGGGTTGGCCAAACTACGGCGACGCGTCACGTCCATCGCGACGCCAATTGCCTCCGCGAAGGGAAGGAAGCGCTTGGCCACTGGCCCTGTAGCCAGTGGCCGGAACCCGTCCCCATTGTCCTTCGGATAGAAGCCGCTGCCACCATTCCACGGCGCGACGATCGGGCTTGGTGCGTAGTCGTTGAGGAAGAACCCGCACAAGGCGTCTCGGTCGAGAGACGTCCTAATGTGGAAGCGCTCATCCTCCCACCACCCCCGCGCCTTGGGGTCCGCAGCCCGACCATCCACGTGGTTCGCACCGGACGAAATCAGGCGCAGTACCCCCAACGCCTTCAGATAGGAAGCGAGCGGGGTGGGCGCACAACCGTCGAGCGTGATGGAGTCAAGTGTCGCCATATGCTCCCTCCCGTTCCTTCGCGGAGGCACGCCAGTCGGCCACCCGTACCAAGGTTTCCATCCAGGCGAGGCGGAATGGACCGAAGCGGGCCAGCAGGTCGCGGGTGCGCTCTGTCCAACTCTCTCGGGTGGTCTCGTCCCAGCCGAGTTCCATCAACGACAGAGTGATGGGTCCGCCAGGCCAACGCTCTCCGCCGCCGAGGTCGACGGGGTCCAACTCGTCGCCTTCCCATACGCCGCGGGCGAACCTGGTGCCGACTCGATCCGGATCCGTTGGGGCCCGCTCCCTCGGCAGGGCCCGGAGATTCATTCGAACCTTGCCGTGGTGGGCCGCCACGAGGTAGGCGGTCAGATCGGTGTTGCGCGACCATCCCTCCTGGGCCAGCAGCGCGAGCGCGGATGCAAGTTCATGACGGAAGTACGCGCGACCGTGACGCAGGTTCGATTTGACCGTCTTGGCGAGAGCTCCGTCGACCGTCTCCCCGTCTCGAAGACCCCGACGCATGGTCTCCTGGAATACGTCATGCACCTTCCCCAGATCATGCCAACGGGCGGCTCGAACGACCGCCGTCCTGGTGTCGGCATCGACCCGGAGCGCGTCGCACAGCACTCCGGCTTCCTTCTCCACATGTCGTAGGTGGGCGGCGAGCAACACGGGAGTGCCAATCTCGCTGCGCGGGTCTGCATCGTGTGTCTCGGACTCGCCGCCGAATTCCTTGTCTCGGGCATCCGGGCCCTGCCGGCTCTCCGTCCGGTCGCAGTCGGCGACAATGGGCCTGTCCTTCGGGTTCCCGGTGAAGCCCGTCGCTTCGCTGTACCCTCCCGCAGTGCTGTCTGCGAGGAGTACGATCCCGGGCCAGGGATCTTGGATGAGTCGAGTCCAGCCGGGAGGTGCCGTGTAAGTCGTTCCGTCCGCCGGCCGCCACTGGGGGTCGCGAACGAAAACGGACTGCTGCTTATTCAGCTTCTTGAGCCAGTCTCTAGCCGCGCCAATCGGGACCGAGCACAGTTCCTCCGCCTTGGGATGGGGCGACCTGTCGCCGATCCTGGCGATGTCCCGCCAGAAAACACGCACATCCGCGTCGTCGGCGTCGCGGACGTATGGCGAGATGTCGACGTCGAAGCCTGTGAGATCCGGGTCCGTGTCGAAGAGATCGTCGAGGTCCTTCCGGCGAATCACCCTGAGCGGCGGGGCAATGTCCGCCGCCGCCGGCAGCCTCGCCGGAGCCGCGTCCGTCAGCGTTCGCAGACGTTCGCGCGCCGCCTTCATGTCCTCGGCCGAATAAGGAAGCGCGAGATTCTTGGCGGCCTTGGCGTCTTCGGCCTTAGCCAGAAGGTCCAACCAGATCACGTCGGCACCTTCATCGAGCTCCGCGTAGCGATTGGCACGTCCGAAGCGCTGCACCATGGAGGACCAAGGAGCGAGTTCCGTCCACAGCACTGCGGCAGAGAGGTCGACGCCCGCCTCCACGGCCTGAGTCGCGACCGCGATCACATCGGCGGCACCCTCGTGTCCATCCTTTCCAACGATCTTCTCGAATTCCCGCCTACGGTCCGCCGGGCGGAAACGACCGTGTACCAGCGCAAGTTCGGGAGGAGTGGCCGCGCCCTTCAGCAATTTGCCGAGGGCTGCATGGACATCCTGCGCCCGCCGTACCCGGTTGAGGATCACCAAGGACATGCGTCCACGACGATGGCCGCCGAGGACGGCACGAGCAAGCTCAGTAACGTACGTGTTGATATGGGCGGCCTTGCTCGAGTCGGGAGCGAACGCGGCGGGCGCCAGCGTCTTCCTTGCATTCGCCAGTCGCCGAAGGCGATCACCGGATTCCCGTGAAGGATCCACCCGCATCAGCGCATTGGAGTTCTCCGCCGGCGGACAATGGTCCACGGTTTTGAGCCAATCCGGTTCCAGCGTGGCCGAGATCCAAAGGCTGCGGGCAGAATTCGCATCGGTGCGTTCTGCCTGTGCGTGCTTCACGGCGTCGTGGCGTCTGAAGGCTTCCAGTTGAGCCGAGGTCGCTCGGCCCGCTCCCATGAGTTGCACTTCGTCGAAGACCCATTGCGCATCCGAGTGGAGTAGAGCGAACTCCATGGGCCAGATCGCACGGGACGAGGCGTAGCCCCGCATAAGCGCGCGGCTCAGAAGCATGTCTTGGGTACCAACGACGACGGCCGGACGTTCTGGGCAGTTGAGCCAATGTGCCGCCTCAACCCCGCCCATGAGCAAATGGACGTCTTGGGGCCCGGGAAGCAATCCGTTTCCTGCGCCCTGACGCATCAGCTTGCAGAACCAATCCCTGATCACGCCTGCCGTCTGCTCCACGAGCGTCCTCATCGGCAGGCACCAGATGAGCCGACGGGGCGTGGCTTCGGGAGCGCACAGCCGGTGTGCGGCCCAGCCGAGCGTCACGCCAGCCGTCTTGCCCGAACCGGTTGGCGCAACTAGGACCTTTGGCCAAGGATCGGTCGCGAAACGCCTCTGCCACGCGTCAGGGCATTTGCCGGTGCCGAGCGCTGCTGCGTAGATCTCCTCCGCGTTCAAGGGCCGTAATCCTTCGTCTTTCCCGTGCCAGATAGGCTCGCATACGCACACCGCATAGCTTACCGCAAAGCGAGTCGTATATCGTTCTGCCTGAAAGCGAGTAACGGATGGCCTTTGGATGTCGGAAGCGCCTGGCGAGAATCTCCATTGGACGTTGCGGCCCCAGCAGCGCCGCCTCCCCCTCCGCGTAAACCGCAAGCACGAAGGCTCGCCCCTCATCCCCGCCCGCATCCTCAACGAGTTCGTCTATTGCCCGCGCCTCGCCTACCTCGAGTGGGTTCAGAAGGAATGGGGCGACACCGCAGACACCGTGGAGGGCAGGCATGTCCATCGGCGCGTCGACAAGCCGAGCGCCACCCCGCTCCCGGACCCCGATGACGATTTCGAGGACATGAAGCCGGTGCGTTCCGTGGAGCTATCCTCCACACGGCTGGACCTCGTCGCGAAGATCGACCTGCTCGAAGGCGCTGGCGACGAAGTTCGGCCGGTGGACTACAAGCGGGGCAGGCGTCCCCACATCGCACGCAAGGCATACGACCCCGAGCGGGTTCAGCTTTGTGCCCAGGGCATGCTGCTCGAGGAGCACGGCTATCGGTGTTCGGAGGGAGTGCTGTATTTCGCGGCGTCTCGGGAACGGGTCACGGTGCGGTTCGACGACGAGCTGCGGCGCCTGACGCGGGAGTCGCTGGAAACGCTTCGCACCGTGGCGGAGGCTGGCCGGATACCGCCGCCGCTGGAGGACAGCCCCAAGTGCAACCGATGTTCGCTTGCGGGCATTTGCCTGCCGGACGAGACCAACCTGCTGCGGGCGGTTTCGGAGAGCGTCCGCCCACTGAGCGTGCGCCATGCTCGCGCGATGCCGGTGTACGTGCAGACGCACCGGGGCAAGGTGGCGAAGAAGGGCGAGCGCCTGGCCATCACCGTGGACGACGGCGAGCCGGTCCACGCACGCCTTGCCGACACGTCCCAACTGGTGCTGATGGGGAACGTGTACGTCACCACGCCCACGCTCCACGAGCTGATGCGGCGGGACATTCCCGTCTCGTGGCACTCCTACGGCGGTTGGTTCCTGGGCCACACGACCGGAACCGGGCACGGCAACGTTGAGTTGCGCACGGCGCAGTACCGGGGCTCCTTCGACGACCGCGTGTGCCTGAAGCTCGCTCGCGACTGGGTTCACGCCAAGATTCGGAACAGCCGCGTCCTGCTGCGTCGCAACTGGCGCGGGGAGGAAGACGTGGCGCCGACGCTGCGCGCCTTGGCTCGGCTCTCCGAACAGGCGCGGCGGGCATCCAGCCTTCCTTCCCTTCTCGGCGTCGAGGGCGCTGCGGCTGCGCGCTACTTCGGGAGTTTCCCGAACATGCTCAAGGGCAGCGAGTCCGGACGCCCACAGTTTCAGATCGAGGGGCGCAACCGTCGGCCGCCCACCGACCCCGTGAACGCCATGCTTTCGTTCGGTTATGCGTTGCTGACGCGTGCGTTCGTGGTTGCGCTGTCGGCTGTCGGCTTCGACCCCTATCGGGGCTTCTTCCATCAGCCACGTTATGGGCGACCCGCCCTTGCACTCGACATGATGGAGCCGTTTCGCCCCCTGATCGTCGAATCCACGGTGCTGACGGCCGTGAACAACGGCGAGGTGCGGCCCACCGACTTCGTCGAATCGCCGCTCGGCACGAACCTCTCCGACACCGGAAGAAAACGCTTCATCGCAACGTTCGAGCGACGGATGACGCAGGAGATTTCGCATCCGCTGTTCGGCTATCGGGTGGAGTATCGCCGCCTGCTGGAGATTCAGGCGCGGCTGCTCGGCCGGTTCCTGACAGGCGAGATCCCGCAGTACCCGAACTTCATCACCAGGTGAGGAGGCGGCGCAGTGGACACGGACGAGAGAATCTACCTGGTCGTGTACGACATCGCCGACCCCAAGCGCTGGCGGTCGATCTTCAAGACCATGCACGGCTACGGCGACTGGGTTCAGCTTTCGGTCTTCCAGTGCAGGCTCACCCGAACCCGCCATGCGGAACTGATCGCAGACCTTGACCGCCTGATCCACCACGACGACGACCATGTGGTGATCGTGGACATCGGCCCGGCCGATCGCGTGGCTCCCCGCGTGGTGTCCCTGGGCAAGCGAGAGTACCACCCGGTGGAGCGTAACCCTGTTATTGTCTAGTTGCCGCTGGCATTGCGAGCGGTCCGGTGGTGCGCTCGACATGGGCGAGCGCTCGCCGAGGCGTGCTGTTTAGCAAATCAAGGTGTTACTGTTGCCTAGCGCGACCAAGATCGATAGTGTTCGGGCCCGTGGCCGGTGGGCGGCTTGACCACTCGCAGGCATCGGATGCGGGCCGGTAGAGTACCGACTCCCGCATGGGTGCCGTTTCCGCCCTCGCTTGAGGGCGGCCTCATTGAAGCCTTCAATGAGGCCGCCCGCTCGCGCGGGCGGAGGTGCGTTTCCGCCCTCGCTTGAGGGCGGCCTCATTGAAGCGACGACCTGAGTGCCAAGGTGGGTGGGGAAGCCCGCGGGTTTCCGCCCTCGCTTGAGGGCGGCCTCATTGAAGCAACCTGCCCGTCTACCAGCATGAGGGGACGGCAGAGGTCGTGTTTCCGCCCTCGCTTGAGGGCGGCCTCATTGAAGCGACTACCAGGGAGCCGTATCCAACATCCATTCCCAGGTTTCCGCCCTCGCTTGAGGGCGGCCTCATTGAAGCGCGCGGCTGATCAGTCGGCACGCGACGTCGGTGGTGATGTTTCCGCCCTCGCTTGAGGGCGGCCTCATTGAAGCTGGCGTCCGTGCGCGCGCTGGTTTGGCGACCGCGGCGTTTCCGCCCTCGCTTGAGGGCGGCCTCATTGAAGCCAGCGTCTTCTCGGCGGCTCGACCGCCGCTGGATGCTGTTTCCGCCCTCGCTTGAGGGCGGCCTCATTGAAGCTTCACCGGCTGCGGCAACTGATCGTGGTCCTGGACGATGTTTCCGCCCTCGCTTGAGGGCGGCCTCATTGAAGCTGCCCTTGGCTGGCGAGCGGGACACTCTCGAAGCGGCGTTTCCGCCCTCGCTTGAGGGCGGCCTCATTGAAGCTCGGTGGGTGTCGTGAAAGCCTGGGCAAGGACGCCAGTGTTTCCGCCCTCGCTTGAGGGCGGCCTCATTGAAGCGTCAACTTCAACGCCGCGTTCATGCGCGGCTTCGGGTTTCCGCCCTCGCTTGAGGGCGGCCTCATTGAAGCCCGTGTCCATCTGGTCTCTCCCTCTTCTCTCTACCACGTTTCCGCCCTCGCTTGAGGGCGGCCTCATTGAAGCGAGACGGTGGTTTCCGCCGCGTCCGGCTGCAAGTACGGTTTCCGCCCTCGCTTGAGGGCGGCCTCATTGAAGCCTCGTGTTTTTGGTTCTCGCGGTGGCGAGCCTGCTCGTTTCCGCCCTCGCTTGAGGGCGGCCTCATTGAAGCGGGTCGGGTCGCGGCGGGCTAGGGCGATGGCTGCGCGTTTCCGCCCTCGCTTGAGGGCGGCCTCATTGAAGCAGGGTCAACGATGGCGCGGACTTTGTCGGCCGGTATCGTTTCCGCCCTCGCTTGAGGGCGGCCTCATTGAAGCTGATCGCCTCCCGCTCGGACGTGGCGCAGCTGATCGAGGTGTTTCCGCCCTCGCTTGAGGGCGGCCTCATTGAAGCAGATGTGGGCGGTGGTGGTGCTGACGCTTGCCGTCGCGTTTCCGCCCTCGCTTGAGGGCGGCCTCATTGAAGCGCCTTGGGCTTGGGCGGCGCGGGCATTTTCACTAGCCGTTTCCGCCCTCGCTTGAGGGCGGCCTCATTGAAGCGTCCCCCAAAAAAAGGGGCGCGACCTCTCGGTCACAGTTTCCGCCCTCGCTTGAGGGCGGCCTCATTGAAGCGTCTTGGGGGTCATTGCCATCCTCGCGGCGCTGGCGGTTTCCGCCCTCGCTTGAGGGCGGCCTCATTGAAGCCAGCGCTTGCTCGGTGGCTCGACCGCCGCCGGATGCTGTTTCCGCCCTCGCTTGAGGGCGGCCTCATTGAAGCCCGGAGCCGTCGCACACGGCGAGGTCGTACACGCCCGTTTCCGCCCTCGCTTGAGGGCGGCCTCATTGAAGCGAGTGCGATCAGATAGGTGGCTGTCGAATCCTTGCCGGTTTCCGCCCTCGCTTGAGGGCGGCCTCATTGAAGCTGTGGACGCGCGCGCCCACCGTGATGTCGGTCATTTCGTTTCCGCCCTCGCTTGAGGGCGGCCTCATTGAAGCCGCCGGACACGTGGCTCTGGGAGCAGCTGGCGGAGGCGTTTCCGCCCTCGCTTGAGGGCGGCCTCATTGAAGCGGCCCGTGTTGTAGCGACCCGGCAACACCCCCGCCGCGTTTCCGCCCTCGCTTGAGGGCGGCCTCATTGAAGCCGCCGCCGGAGGAGGGGCGATCGGACTCGACCTGGATGTTTCCGCCCTCGCTTGAGGGCGGCCTCATTGAAGCTCTGTTCCTCTTCCGGGAGGGGAATCCCCCCGACAGAGTTTCCGCCCTCGCTTGAGGGCGGCCTCATTGAAGCGCGCCGCCGAGGCCCCGTCCTGCGCCCCTAAAAGGCGCGTTTCCGCCCTCGCTTGAGGGCGGCCTCATTGAAGCCTCCACACCTCACGCGCTCGACGACGTGCGGCGTGCAGTGGTTTCCGCCCTCGCTTGAGGGCGGCCTCATTGAAGCATGTAGTCGATCTGCCGCACGTTCGGCAGTTCCATCACGTTTCCGCCCTCGCTTGAGGGCGGCCTCATTGAAGCCGAGGCCTGCCGGGTGGCGGGCGCCTCCGCGCAGGCTGGTTTCCGCCCTCGCTTGAGGGCGGCCTCATTGAAGCAACAGCTCGCCTGACGAGGTTTTCTGGACCTGGACGGTGTTTCCGCCCTCGCTTGAGGGCGGCCTCATTGAAGCGGCTTGGGCTTGGGCGCGGGCATTTTCACCAGCCGGCCGTTTCCGCCCTCGCTTGAGGGCGGCCTCATTGAAGCCAGACTGAGGTCGGGGCCCCGGCCTCCAAGACGGTGTTTCCGCCCTCGCTTGAGGGCGGCCTCATTGAAGCCTGCGCGGCGGGCGCGACTTCCAAGAATGGGAACGCGTTTCCGCCCTCGCTTGAGGGCGGCCTCATTGAAGCGGTCCGCCCCGGCTGTGGGCGGGGAGGTCCGCCAGGGGTTTCCGCCCTCGCTTGAGGGCGGCCTCATTGAAGCCTCCCGCGATGGCCGCGATTTCCGCACCCTCCGGGTGGTTTCCGCCCTCGCTTGAGGGCGGCCTCATTGAAGCTCCTCGAGGGACGGCAGGGAATTCCGCACCCTCCGTGGTTTCCGCCCTCGCTTGAGGGCGGCCTCATTGAAGCTGGAGATCAAGCCCCCAAGGAACGGCGAGATCAATTTGTTTCCGCCCTCGCTTGAGGGCGGCCTCATTGAAGCATGGACAGCGACGATGCGATCTTCAGCGATCTGCGGTGTTTCCGCCCTCGCTTGAGGGCGGCCTCATTGAAGCTGCTCGACAATTTTCAGGTGGTGACTTGCACGCCGGGTTTCCGCCCTCGCTTGAGGGCGGCCTCATTGAAGCCTGGGTGGAGCCGAAAGAGAAGTTCATCTGTCGGTTGTGTTTCCGCCCTCGCTTGAGGGCGGCCTCATTGAAGCCATCTACGCTGGAGTCCGCGTTGTCGTCGACGTACTTGTTTCCGCCCTCGCTTGAGGGCGGCCTCATTGAAGCCACCGTCCGACCGCCATGAGTGCCGGCAACCCCACTCGTTTCCGCCCTCGCTTGAGGGCGGCCTCATTGAAGCGAGTCATCGCGGTTTGCGCCTTCGCTTCTACCTTCTCGTTTCCGCCCTCGCTTGAGGGCGGCCTCATTGAAGCTGTTCATGCTGCTAGGTCCTCCTCGGTTTCGATGCCCGTTTCCGCCCTCGCTTGAGGGCGGCCTCATTGAAGCGCACCTCCGGCTGCGAGTTTGGCTATGGTGGTCGCCGTTTCCGCCCTCGCTTGAGGGCGGCCTCATTGAAGCTGCCACCGCAGCGATGAGCGCAATCTTTCCTTGGCACTCGTTTCCGCCCTCGCTTGAGGGCGGCCTCATTGAAGCGGCTTGTTCTCGCGGGCGCGGATTCCTTCTTGGTTCGTTTCCGCCCTCGCTTGAGGGCGGCCTCATTGAAGCTCCACGCGCGAGAGCTTGGGCGCCTCGGTTTCGGTTGTTTCCGCCCTCGCTTGAGGGCGGCCTCATTGAAGCGAACCAAGAAGGAATCCGCGCCCGCGAGAGAACAAGGTTTCCGCCCTCGCTTGAGGGCGGCCTCATTGAAGCGTAGTGCGTGTCGGGCGGCGTGGCCCGGTCGACCGTGGTTTCCGCCCTCGCTTGAGGGCGGCCTCATTGAAGCCCTGACCTGACGAGGCCACGGGCGCGGGCGATTCGGGTTTCCGCCCTCGCTTGAGGGCGGCCTCATTGAAGCTCCCGGTGCGCCTCCCAGGCCGCGGCGATGACCTGGTTTCCGCCCTCGCTTGAGGGCGGCCTCATTGAAGCCTCGTCGACGTCGTCAAGTGGACGCGGCTTTCGGCGGGTTTCCGCCCTCGCTTGAGGGCGGCCTCATTGAAGCCGCAGCGGGTAGCGGGCGGCGCTGTCGGTGAGCTCGTTTCCGCCCTCGCTTGAGGGCGGCCTCATTGAAGCGCTGGCGTCGGCGCCCGACCAGTAGAGGATCAGGGTCGTTTCCGCCCTCGCTTGAGGGCGGCCTCATTGAAGCGCTAGGGTGGAGTGGTCGGGGACGAGGGGGCGGTGGCTGTTTCCGCCCTCGCTTGAGGGCGGCCTCATTGAAGCTGGACGGCGAATTGGGACGGTTCGGTCTTGCCGGCCAGTTTCCGCCCTCGCTTGAGGGCGGCCTCATTGAAGCCAGTCGCTTGTGGGCGGTAGCACGGAGGCGTCGTGTTGTTTCCGCCCTCGCTTGAGGGCGGCCTCATTGAAGCGCCCCCGGAGCAGTCACGCCGTCGGGATACACCCGGGGTTTCCGCCCTCGCTTGAGGGCGGCCTCATTGAAGCGAACGATGCGCTGGTGTTCGCGCCGGCGGGGTGGCGTTTCCGCCCTCGCTTGAGGGCGGCCTCATTGAAGCCTTAATCAGTTGCATTTGCACCGGCCTTGTTGGCCGGTTTCCGCCCTCGCTTGAGGGCGGCCTCATTGAAGCGGCGCTGATCGCGCGCTGAGGCGGGCGGAGGCCCGCCGGTTTCCGCCCTCGCTTGAGGGCGGCCTCATTGAAGCCGCGCGCGCTCTCCTCGATAGACGACAGCTGCGAGGAAGTTTCCGCCCTCGCTTGAGGGCGGCCTCATTGAAGCGCGCGAACGCACCCTGCCGACATGCGACCGGGTGCCGGTTTCCGCCCTCGCTTGAGGGCGGCCTCATTGAAGCCGCAGCCGTCCTCGCACGATCTCCCACCCGGCGGCCTGTTTCCGCCCTCGCTTGAGGGCGGCCTCATTGAAGCGTCCTCCTCTTCGTCCTCTTCATGCGGGGGCGCCTCGTTTCCGCCCTCGCTTGAGGGCGGCCTCATTGAAGCGCGTCCGGTTCGTCGTGTCTGTCGTCTGTCATGACGGTGTTTCCGCCCTCGCTTGAGGGCGGCCTCATTGAAGCCGGCCCCGCCCGCCTGAGCGGGGGCCTCGTCAGTGGGGTTTCCGCCCTCGCTTGAGGGCGGCCTCATTGAAGCGGGAAGGTGCGCGAGCTGCCGGCCGACCTGGCCTGGCGGTTTCCGCCCTCGCTTGAGGGCGGCCTCATTGAAGCGATTTCGAGCGCGGACAGTCCGGCGAGGGTGCCGACGGTTTCCGCCCTCGCTTGAGGGCGGCCTCATTGAAGCAGGCTGGACGGCATGACCTGCACCATCCCCCCCGACACGTTTCCGCCCTCGCTTGAGGGCGGCCTCATCACGTCCAACTCGCCGTGTGCGAGATTGACTGTGGCCCGCCGCAAACCTATAGTCGTATTTTTGTGCGGTACCCGACGCAGGCATGAGTCCAAAAACGAACCATGCGCAGCGGTCGAAACACGTCCTGCTTACGGTACTCGGCACGAACCCGATATCCGCGCGCTATACGTTGTGTGGGCGAGAGATCAAGGCTGCTCTCGCGCCCATCGCGCTATTCGATCTACTGCCGATCGACGATCGTCCGGATAGCTTGCTGGCGGTATGCACACCCGCGGCGCAACGGGATAGTTGGCCGTTGCTCCAGGACGCTCTGGGCACCCGGTGTCCGACCGAGGCCGTCGAGGTTCCCTCCGGCGGCCATCAGTCCAACATTGACACGTTCTTGAAAACCGTAACCGGTGCAATCGACGGGCACGTTGATCTCACCGTGGACGTGACACACGGATTTCGGCACTTCTCGTTCCTGACGTATGTCTCCGTCCTTTACTTAGCCGCGTTGCGCGGAGTGAAGGTTCGCGGCGCGTACTACGGCCTGTTGAACCGGGACCGGGGCGCGACCAGTCCCTCTCTCGACCTGCGTCCACTCTTGGAGCTTCCCCGCTGGGTTCATGCCCTGGAGGTCCTGCGCGAGACGGGCAGCACGCTTCCGACGGCACGAATCCTCGAAGACGGTCCGGCCAGCCAACCCGCGAAAGACAACGCCCGTGACTTGATGCATCTGTCGGAGGCGTACCTGTCCGGCTTGCCGCTGGAGCTCGGGTGGCAGGCGCGCAACATCCGCACGAATCGCCGCAAGCCTCTGATGAAGCTGCTTCGAGACGTTCACCATCTGCCCCTCGCCGACAAGGTGGTGGAGCAGCTCGCGGAGATACTCGAACCGTTCGCCTTGGATGGGGCGTTGTCGGGATCCGGATGGAAGCGGCAGATCGAAATCTCGGAACGCGAGCTGGACCGCCAAGCCCGCATGATCGACGCACTGCTGAAGCGCGACAGCTACGCGACGGCGCTCCGGCTGATGCGCGAGTGGGTCGTGTCCTGGGTCATCCATACACGCACTTGTCAAGCAGACTGGCTCTCCCGCGATGCACGCAGTGAAGCCGAAGGTCTTCTGCACGCGATCAGGGCGATCGGCAGCGACCCGGACCTCAAAGATTCCCTGACGGAGGAGCAGCGTGCGCTCGGCCGCCTCTGGGCCGATCTCGCCGAAGTTCGCAACGCGTACGCGCATCACGGGATGCGCGGCGACGATCTCGTTCGTGACGAGAAGCTCAAGACCACGCGTGAGCGGGTGCTCGAATTTTGGAACGATACCCTTCGTTCGTGTCCGGCTATCTCCTTGGTGCTCGGTGAGTCGGCAGAACGTCGCGTGCTGGTCAGCCCCATCGGTAAACGCCCCGGCGTCCTGTTCAGCGCCCTGCACGCGTGTCGAGCCGGCGCGGACGACGGCGAGCCGGCGTTGTGCTTGGTCGTCTGCTCGCCCGAGACCGAAGGGAAAATTGCGGAAGTGCTCGAACACACGGAGTTCGCCGGCAAGGTCGTGCCGTTGGTCATTGAAGACGCGTTCGGCGGAGGCGTCGCGCGGATGAAGCGCTTGGCAAGGGAGGCGCGCGGGCATTTCATCGGCGCGGCCGAGGTGCTCGTGAACGTCACCGGCGGGACGACGCTCATGGGCCTCGCCGCCGAGGAGCTGGCCGCGACCGCGCGGTCGCTCGCGTGTCCGGTTCGCCGATTCGGGCTGATCGACCGTCGGTCGCCGGAGCGACAGACCTCCGAGCCATACCGGATCGGCGAGCCCTTCTGGCTCGATGCGGATGAGGAAGGCGATGCCCACCGAGATTGAGGCGACGTATCGTGTCGTCACACCGATGTTCTGCGCCGGCGCCGACCCCGGAAGGGCCGAGCTTCGACTGCCCAGCTTCAAGGGCGTCCTGCGCTTCTGGTGGCGGGCGTTGGCGTGGTCACGGCTGGACGGCAATCTCGATGAAATCCAGCGACAGGAAGACATGCTGTTCGGGAGCACGCGAGCGGGACAGTCTTCCGTGTCGATGCGACTGACTCAATCCGACCGAAGCGAGAACATACTCGGCAAGAACTTGAGAGTAGGACAAGGTGCTCGCTACCTTGGCTACGGCGTAGTGGATGGCGGCAGTGATGACGAGCGTGGGTGTCTCTTGCCCCCATCGGACTTTACTGTCCACTTGCGCGGACGCGATCTCGAAGATGAACAGGTGACCTCCCTTCAATCTGCATTGATTGTACTTGGCACTATCGGCGGAATGGGCGCGAGAAGTCGTAAGGGATTCGGCTCGCTGGTCATCAAGTCGCTTCGCGTGGACAGCCAGGAACGGTGGAGTACACCGAAGACGGTCAACGATTTTGGCGGCAGGATCAAATCGCTTCGCCCCTGCCGTGGCCCCAAGGACTTGCCGGACTACACGGCATTGACCTGCAGGAGCCGCCATGTGCTGCTGCCGAGTGACCAAGCCGAACACTTGCGGTTGTTGGACCTCATTGGACTCGAACTCAAGGCCGCCATTCGAAGTTGTGATAGTCGAGCACGCATCGCTTTCGGCCTTCCTCGCGGACGGCGAATTGACCGACGGGCCAGTCCGCTGTTCATCCACATCCACGAGTGCGGGGACACGCCGGTCGCGGTTCTGTCTTTCCTCCCCGCTCGTTTCCTGCCGGAGGGCAAGTCCGAAATCTCGGTCGGCGCGACCCGGGTCCGCCAGACGCCGGAGCCCGAGCTCTATCGACCGATTCATGAATTCCTGGACCGTCTTCGCGACCCCGAGACGCGCAAAGAAGGATTCACCGATGTCGTGGAAGTCGCATCGTGACCACGCGCCTCGACATCTCCATCGGCCCGGTACAGGGCTTCGTCTCCCAGTCACGCCGCACCCGCGACCTGTGGGGCAGCTCCTACCTGCTGGCGTTCCTGTCCGCGCATGGGATGCACGGGGTCACGAAGGCGGGCGCAACGGTCGTTCAGCCCGACCTTGATGGCGACCGACTGTATCGATGGGTTGCCGGCCACGGCACCGGTGAACCGCCCCGTTTCGGCACCTTGCCGAACCACTTCGTCGCCAAGGTGAACGGCGATGCTCGCGGCGTTGCGGAAGCCGCCGTCGAATCCATCACTGCCGCGTGGACGCGGGCGCACGATGCCGTCTGGAATCGCTACGTCGCGCACGCATGCCCTGTAGGGAATGACACGGAGGCGATCTGGAGGCGGCAGGTCGGTGCGTTCTGGGAGGTCATGTGGACCGCGGCACCATGGGACGATCACGGGCGATCGTTCTCCCGTCGAAAGCGCTGGCGCAGCCACTCCCCGCCCGCCGAACCGGGCGACAAGTGCACCGTCATGCACGACCTGCAGGAGCTGTCCGGGCATGTCCGTGCGCAGCACCGCGGTGCGCAAGATCAATTCTGGAATGTTCTCCGCAACGACGTCGGCTCACTGGACCTGCGGGACAACGAACGGCTGTGCGCCATCGCGCTCGTGAAGCGGCTGCTGCCGAAGATCGCGCTCAAGGCGCTGGGCTGGGAGGTGGATGCCTCGCGATGGCCTTCAACGGTGTTTGTCGGCGCCGTACCGTGGATGCAACGGGTCATGTCCGCCGTACCCCGGCGGGCGGCGGCGTACGCGGATGCCGTCGGCCAATACGCACCGCCAGGTGTTCGAGCCGTGCAGCGACCGCGGCGCGGCCTCGCCGTCCCTGCCGCCGGCGACTTTCCGAAGCTCGATGCCAACTATCTTCACCGCGAGTTCGTGTCCAGCGATCGTCTGTGTCCTCTGGACGGCGACACGGAGAGCCGCGCTCGCAAAGAGCTGGCTGAACAGCTGCAGGTCATCTACGACGCCGAGGACCAAAATGGCCGCCTGGGTCCGCCGCCGACGTTCTACGCTCTCCTCCTCGCCGACGGAGACCGACTGGGCAGGCTGTTGGGGGAACTCGGTGGCGAAACGGTGAGCACAGCTCTGAGAGCATTCACCGGCAGCGTTCCCAGGGTCGTCGAGAGGCACGACGGCGTCACGGTGTACGCGGGCGGAGACGACGTGCTCGCACTCCTCCCGATTCCGCGTGCGCTGGCTTGTGCGCAAGCCCTGTCGGACGCGTATCGCGGCGCCTTCACGGACGCAGCTGCGAACACGGCTGCGAAGGACGAGGCAACGCTCTCCGCGGCCGTCGTCTTCGCCCACATTCGATTGCCGCTCAACCACGTGCTCGGCGAAGCCCACCGGTTGCTCGACGATGTCGCCAAGGACGGTAACGGGCGCGATTCCCTGGTAGCGGCGGTCCTGAAGCCCGGCGGCCCCTACTGCCAGTGGGCCACCATCTGGACACGCCCCGGCCCGGAGGGTGCCGTCCGCGCGACCGATCAGCTTGACGCATTGCGGCGCCAGCTCGACGCGAACACGGTGGAACCGGGTCTCTCTTCGGCGCTCGTTTACCGGGTGCGGGAGACGCTCACCCGGCTCTGCGGCTGGGAGCAGTGGCGGCCCGGTGACTGGGGCAGCCTACCGAACGACATCGACGTTCGCGCACTTCTCGGCGCAGAGATTCACCACAGCCTGGATGTACGGATGGACGGTGGTGCCGAGGATCGCGCCGACACCCTGACCGAACGCGTCTGGAACCTGCTGGGACGGGCACGAAATCCGCGGACCGACGCGGGCGTCACGGGACCCGACGAGGCCGGCAGTGCAATCGCGCAGGTAGGCGTCGATGCGCTGCTGCTCGTCCGGTTCCTCGCCGATCCCCAGCAAGGGGAGTCGGACCGATGATTGGTATCGGACTCCACCCGGTCGATACGTGGTTCTTTCGCGACGGAACACCTTTCGCGGCGGACAGCGCGCCGCAGGAGAATGTCGACAGTCTGTTTCCCCCGCATCCGCCAACCGTGGTCGGCGCGATCCGGGCGGCCCTGGCGTATGCCAAGGGTTGGAACGGTGCCGGACCATGGCCGTCACCCATTTGCGAAATCCTCGGAGACGGCCCGGACCTCGGTGTGCTGCGATTCCGCGGCCCGTTCGTGCTGCGAAACGAGCAGCCGCTGTTCCCCGCCCCTCGGCATGTGCTGGGTACGAAGAAGGGACGGGGAGGCTGGGCCGCCGCTGCCTTCCTTCGTCCCGGCCCCCCAGTGACATGCGATCTCGGCAACGACGTTCGGCTCCCCGAAATGGCCGCTACCCGACAGGACTCGGAGAGACTCGACACGGGCAGCGGTCTATGGCTCACCCAACGCGGAATGAACGCTGTGCTGCACGGCAGGTGCCCGAGCACCAGCGAGGTTGTTTCGAGCGGTCACCTCTGGACGACCGAGCCGCGCATCGGCCTAGCGCGCCACGGCGCAACCCGCACCGCATTGGAAGGCATGCTCTACAGCACCCGGCATGTGCGCCCGCGTCGCGGCGTTTCGCTCGGCATGCACATTTCCGGCCTGCCGGACGATTGGAAACCCTCGTTCGACCGGCTGTCGCCGTTTGGTGGCGAGGGCCGCCTCGCGGAATGCCGGGAATGGCAGGCCGACATCGAGCTCCACTCACATGCCGATTGTCACATGCTCCTGGAACGAATCGTCGATGCCCGCAAGGTCGTGCTCGTCGCGTTGTCGCCCCTCGACATCAAGGGAGAACTCCGTCCCGGGAAGGTGTTAGACGAGCTCGGCGGCGCCCGCGTGGTGTCTGCGTGCCTGGACCGCCCGCAACGCATCGGCGGCTGGGATTCGCGCGTGCGGCGCCCGCTGCCGCTTCGGTCCGTGCTGGCGCCCGGCAGCGCGCTGTTCTGCGAGCTCCCCGACCCCGAGCGCTTCGCCGATGCGGTGACGGCGGGCGACGGACTGGCCCGCATCGGATCACGGCGGAAGTGGGGCTTTGGCCTAGTGGCGCTGGGGATCTGGCCTGATTCACAGGAGGAGAGTCGATGAATGCAACGATGCTCGGGCTGCTGGCCGAAACCCCGATCCATCCCGGCGCCGGGCGCGGCATGGGAGTCGTGGATCTGCCGGTGGCGCGCGAGGCCGCCACGGACTACCCGGTACTCGTCGGATCGAGCCTGAAGGGCGCGCTGCGGGACAAGATGGAGACGACGAAGACCGACGACGCGAATGCCCGTTTCGGAAAGCCGGATCGCGCGGGCGATCTCCTCGTCTCGGATGCAAGGCTGCTGCTTCTCCCCGTGCGCAGCCTCACCGGGACGTACCGTTGGGCGACATGTCCGCATATCGTCGAGCGCTATCGTCGGGACCTGGCCCGGGTCGGCCTAGAGCCCTCTCCGGACGTTCCGGACGTGAATAGTCATTCCGTCCTGGCGACCGGCGACGAGAGCAGCCTGTTCCTCGAAGAACGCCAGTTCGCCATCAGCGGCGAGCCGCCGGACGACCTCGCAAAAGCGGTCGAGCCGCTCGTGCTTCATCAGGCGACGAGCGATCGGCTACGCGACGGACTTGCCGTCCTCAACAACGACGACTTCGCGTGGTTCGCTCGCTACGGCCTTTCCGTCCAGGCGCGTAACGTCCTTGAGGACGGCACGAAGGAGAGCAAGAACCTGTGGTACGAGGAGACCATGCCCCCCGATACCGTCATGTACGCCATCGTCATGGGCCGCAGCGAGGAATCGCTGGACTCGCTCGACGCGCTCTTCCCGCAAGGAGACCCGTACCTCCAGGCCGGCGGGAACGAGACGACCGGCCAGGGCTGGTTCGCAGCGACGGTGCGCAGGCACCGCAAGGAGAGCGACGAATGAGGTCGCTCGAGCAGGAGCGTGCCGCGAACGCGCTGGCGCGTGTGAACGAACTGCACGGGAAGACCGATGCCTTCAAGCGGCGGTATCGCGGCTACGTCGACGGCCTCGGACCGGCGATCGTGATGAACGGGCTGGGACAGGCGCTCGCTACCGAACGCGCCGGGGCCGGGGCCGAGCCGAAGAAGGACGACGAAAGGGCGCACCACGAGGTTTACCGGAGCCTGCAACAGTGGCTATGCCGCAAAGAGGGAGGCGTGTATCCGTCGAGCAACGATCTGCTGGAGGCCATCATGGAGAACGGCGAGGAGCGCTATCTGCGCGCGCAGGCCGAAGCCCTGTCGTGGCTCGAATGGCATAAGAAGTGCTGCCGCGCCAGCTTCCCCAAGGGCGACGGAGCCGGCGAGTGACTCGACCGCTCCCAAGCTTCGTGCCTCCGCCTCCGAACGTCCGTCCCCGCGTCGGCCACGCCGGGCTCTGGTTCGATAAGTTCTGCGACCGGTGGCGCGTGCAGGGCAGGACGTGGGGCATGAAGAGCGAGAAGGGCGATGACGGAACTGGCCCGAAATTCGCGTGGATCGAGACGCTCACGAAGGGCAAGGTCGGCACCTCGCGTCAGATCGACGAATGCGCTTCCCGCCTGATGCGACTGATCGACAGGCGCGGCGGCCGATCGGCCGTTTTCACCTCCGAATCCCGCTTCGTCACGGGCCTTGGTCGCAGCCACCCCGTGGAGAACGGCTTCGCGTGGCATCCGACGCTGGGCACGCCCTACCTCCCGGGCAGCTCGGTCAAAGGGCTGGTGCGAGCCTGGGCGAGGCTCGACGCCGACCCGTTACCCTCTCGCGAAACCGTCGAGCGCCTGCTCGGGGATCGTGGGGCGGCGGGTGGTGTCAGCTTTCTGGATGCAGTCCCAATCGCCCCCGTGCAACTCGAAGCCGACGTGATGACCCCTCACTACGCCGGCTGGACAAGTACGGAGCCCCCCGGCGACTGGCGCTCTCCCGGACCCATCCCGTTTCTGATCGCTGCCGCGAAGACCCCGTTCCTGTTCGGTATTGTTCCGTGCCTCGCCGGCACGGACGACCTGCGCACGGTTATGTCTTGGCTTTGTTCGGCGCTTGCCTGGAACGGCGCCGGTGCCAAGACCGCGGTCGGTTACGGACGCTTCGGGAGGGACGACGAAAAGACTGCCTATCTGAAGCAGCAGCTGAGTGACGAGGATGTCAAGGCCGAGGAACGGATGCGAGAGGAGCGTGAAGCCAGGGAACGCGTGACCCGGTTGGCGGCGCTTACCCCAATTGAACGCGAGATCGAGGAGGTCATCGACCACCGGCCGGACCGGAACACACCGGAAATCACCGTCGTCATGCAAGCGGTCAAGGACGGTCGTTGGACCGGCGGCGATAAGGTGGAAGCCGCGAAATGGCTGAGGCGAAGAATGCAGCAGCAGAAGCGCTGGAAGGAGACGAGTCAGAAAAAGAGGCCTGAGAAAGATCGGGACCATCAGAACACCTTGCGCGTCATGCGCTGGCTGGACGGCCACTGAGGACGAAGCCGCCACCGGCGTGCTGACAAGCCAGTCGAGGCGCCCCCAACCCAGAGCAGCGGAGGAGGCTGGTTCGCACCTTCCTGCCCTTGGTTTCTTCGCCTTCAGCGCGAGGAGCGTGATGTGCCTCGCTCCGAGCAGCGTGTGGGACCGCGCCATCCGGCCGGCACGTTGGTGTTGACTCGCCTTCGAGTGGCACCCTCAGTGCGGATGTGGGAAGTGTCTCGACTCCCCCGGGAAGGGCGGTGCTGGGAGCTACAGTGCTGTCAGCGCGTCCTCAATGACAACATCGCCGTCGAGCAGGCTGAAGTGCTTGCGGATGGTGTTATCGCGGTCTAGGCACAGGGCGAGGGTTTCGGCCAGGTTTTCGCGGGAGGTGAGGCCGCGGGCGTGGAGGTCTGGGGAGATGGCCACCTTGCCCGTGCCTTCGTCGTCGGTGAGGCGTCCGGGGCAGACGATAGTGTAGTCGAGGTCGGTTTCCGCCAAGTGGTTGTCGGCGTGGGCCTTGGCCTTGTGGTAGTGGGCGATGGGCGAGGTGCTGTGGATGTCGTTGCCGACGGAGCTCAGCATGACGTAGCGCCTTGCGCCGTTGACTTGGGCGGCCACCATGGAGCGGATGGCGCCAAGTTGATCCACCAGCACGGTCTTGTCCTTGCCGGTGTGGCCACCGGAGCCGGCGGCGAAGATCACGGCATCGCAGCCGGCCACGGCGTGGTCGATGGGGTATTCGAGGTCGGCGAGGACAGTGGGGCACGCCGAGGTCGTCGAACTTCGGGCGCTGGCCGGGGTGGCGGATCATTGCTATCGGATCGTGCGGACCTTGCGCCAGGCGGCGGATGAGGCGCGCGGCGGTGTTGCCGTTGGCGCCGATGACGAGGACTTTCATGGGTTCTCCGAGGCGATTTGCGCTTAGTCGCGGAACAGGCGAGAGAGGGCTTGGCCGGGGTCTTGCTCGCGCATGAAGGCGGTGCCGACGAGGAAGGCGTAGACATTGGCGCCTCGCATGCGGGCCACGTGTTCGCGCGTGTGGATGCCGCTCTCGGTCACGAGGGTCGCCTGCGGCGGAATGTGCGGGACGAGTTCCAAGGTGGCCTCGAGGCGCGTCTCGAAGGTGTGCAGGTTGCGGTTGTTGATGCCTATCAGGGGTGCGTTGATGCCGAGGGCGCGATCGAGTTCAGGACGGTCGTGGACTTCCACCAAGGCGTCCATGCCGAGTTCCGCGGCGAGGGCATGGCAGTCTGCGAGTTCGGCATCGGTGAGGGCGGCGGCGATGAGCAGCACGCAATCTGCGCCGAGGGCGCGGGACTCGGAGACTTGCCAGGCGTCCACGATGAAGTCCTTGCGCAGGGCCGGCAGGCCCGATGCTTCGCGGGCGGCGGAGAGATAGCCGTCGTCGCCTTGGAAGAAGCGTTCGTCGGTGAGGACCGACAGGCATGTGGCGCCAGCTCGGGCGTAGGAAGTGGCGATGGCGGGCGGGTCGAAGCACTGGCGGATTACGCCCTCGCTGGGGGAGGCTTTCTTGATTTCGGCGACGACGGCGGGGCGGCCGGCGGCTTTTGCGTCGACGAGGGCCTGGCGGAACGCCCGCCGTGGCGGCGCGGACTCGGCTTCGGCGCGAACCGTTGCGAGCGGGCGGGCGGCCTTGCGCGCCGCGACTTCGGCGCGTTTGTGCTCGAGTATGCGGCGTAGGATGTCCGGCGTGTCGGCGGAGGTCACGCCGCTGCGACCATTGCCTGAGTCACGTCCACGAGTTCCTTGAGGCGTTCGTTGGCGAGCCCCGTGCTGATGAGGTCTTGGGCGAGGGTTACGCCATTGGCCATGGTGGTCGCAACTCCGGCTGCGTAGATGGCGGCGCCGGCGTTGAGCGCGACGATGTCGGCGGCGGCTTCGTTGCGGCCGGTGAGGGCGGCGCGCACCAGGGCGAGGCTCTCTTCGGGGGAGTTGGCGGCGAGATCGTCGATGGGACGCTCGCGGATGCCGAAGTCGCTCGGCTGAACGTCGCGGGTTTCGATTGTTCCGTTCTTGAGCTCCGTGATGTGCGAGGTGCCGTGGATGGAAAGCTCGTCCAAGCCGTCGGAATGGACGATCAGGACGTGTTCGGCGCCGAGCAGGCGCAGCACTTCGGCAAGCGGCCGCATCCATTCGGCAGAGAAGACGCCGATCATCTGACGCTTGGCGCCGGCCGGGTTGGTGAGGGGGCCGAGCAGGTTGAAGATGGTGCGAAAGCCGAGTTCCCGCCGTACCGGGCCGGCGAATCGCATGGCGGGGTGGTGCGCCACGGCGAACAGGAAGCCTACGCCCACCTCGGAGATGCAGCGTCCCACCTGCTCGGGGGTGATTTCAAGCTCCACGCCCGCGGCCTCCAGCACATCCGCACTGCCGCTCTTGCTGGTCATGCCGCGATTGCCGTGCTTGGCGACGTGGGCACCGGCGGCGGCGGCCACGAAGGCAGCGGCGGTGGAGATATTGAAGCGCTTCGCCCCGCCGCTGCCGCCGGTGCCGCAGGTGTCCACGAGGTTCGGGACGTCCACCTCCACCTTGGCGGAAACGGCGCGCATGGCGGTGGCCGCGCCGGCGATCTCTTCGGCGGTCTCGCCCCGGGTGGCAAGCGCGGTGAGGATGCCGCCGATTTGCGCTGGCGTCGCTTCGCCCGTGAGGATGAGGTTGAAGACGGCGGTGGCTTGGCCCTGCGTCAGCGGCTCGCCGGTAGCGAGGTGCTGCAGGGCTTCGTGCATGTTCATGGACGTGTGGCTCGGATTTCGGAGGTTGCGGGTGGATGTGGTCGAAGTGCCGCCCTTGGCGACCGCCATTGTACGTTGCAGGTGGACTCACGCGCCTGCCGGCGCAATGGAGCGTGGGACGAGGTCGGCGTGGCTGGGCCGAGGAGGAACCCGGCGCACAGCGAATGCGAAGCCCCGGGACAGCCTTGGGCACTTCCATGGAACAAATCGCCCAACACGCTTGATTCTCCACGGGTTCGACTCGAAGCCGAGCAAACACCAACGTGCCGGCCGGATGGCGCGGCCGTCCCCAGGGCGACTCGAAGTGGAGCCTTCAGCTTGGGGGAGCGCGAGGGCCTCCCCTCGCTAGCCCGACCTATTCACGAAGGTTGGAAGTGGAGGTTCAAACGCGGTCGCACGGAGGGACATTGGTCGGAAGTGCGGTGATTGGGAGCCGATCGGGGTGTTTTCCTGCTGGCCGATCGGCATTTTCGGCGCTTCTCGCCGGCATGGCCGGATTCGGGGCGAACGCCGCCGCGGACCGGCGGATCCGTGCGGCGAACCGGCGAAGGGGTCGGGTCGCGACCGCGCCGACCGAGCGCGCAATGCGGCGCCAGTCGTCGGCGAACGGGGCGCCCAGCGGCAGGTGAACGACGATGCGCCGAACCGACGTCTCGATCCAGGCGCCCAGCTTCGGCAGGCGCAGCCGCAAGGTGCCGACCTGCGCGCGCACACAGCCCGTCCGCCGAGCCTTCAGGCAAAGTTCCTGCATCGGCACGCAGGCGGCCACCGTCATCAGGACGCGGAACTGGCTGGCCAGGAAGCGCGTGCAGCTGGTGCGGTCGATCTCCAGGCCCTGCCCGAGCTCCTTCAATCGGTTCTCGGCATCGCCCCGGGCGCAGCACACCCGCTCGCAGACGTGTTTCGGCGTCGTCTTCAGGTTGGTGACCGGGAACCGCGGGTTGTCCTTCGATGGCCGGCCGAAATGGGTGGTCACCTCGGCCTTGACGACGATCCGGCGCTCACGGGGCCAACTCCTGGCTCGGCAGGCGAACTCGCCATGGCGGCGGGCCGATGCGTGCCCGGCCTCGAAATCAGACCGCACCTCCTCCATCAGCGGTTCGGCAAGGCGACCCGGCGCCGGGTTCTTCGCCATGCCCACCACGCACTCCAGTCGCTCCGCCTCGAAAAACGCGAACGGCTCCGGGCCGGGAAAACCCCCGTCCAGGCGGATCCGCAGCCGCGCCTTGGGAAACGCCCGCCGCAACCGCGGCAGCAGGCGCTTCAACACACCGATGCAGCCGTGCCTGGCGGCCGCCTTGCCGGGGCGCAGGACGTGGCAGAACAAATGCTGCTCCACCTCGTCGCCGATGGCACGAGCTGTCGTGGAAGCCGTCGAAGAACGTCAGCTGCTGGCCGCCATGGGTCGGATCGACCGTCGGATCCAGATCGACGGCGATCCGCCGAACCCGCTTCCTGCGCCATCCGTGGCGGGCAGTCACCGTCTCCGCCAACGCTTCGGACAGGCGCACCAAGTCCCGCGACCGCACCGCGTTCTCGAACCGCGACAGCGTCGGCTGCGACGCCAGCGACTCGCCGGCGACCGGGTCCTGTCCCGTCGGCAGCTTCATCGCCGGATCGTGGGCCAGCCGGGCGGCGTCGTTGCCGTCGGCGTGGCCGCAGGCGATCCCGAACAGGCGCTGCCGGAGCAACTCCCGAAGGGAATGGGCGACCTTCGACTGGTCGCGGTCGTCCGACAGGCGCCCCGCCAACGTCTCGCTCAACCGAAGCCGCTCGTCGCAGGCCTCGAGCAGAACTGCACCCCCGTCCGAACTGGCATGATCCTGGTCGAACTGGACCGTCACCCCCTTCTTCGACAGGCCCTCGAACAACACACATGTTTGGTGGCATGGTCACCTATGCAAAAGCCCTTCCCTGCGTTAGCCGGTTGTCTGACAACGCCATTTTCGCAGAGCCAAGGGCTTTTGTCTCACCGGCTCATGAACAATCCGGGCTGGCAGCCTGTCGGACTTCGGACGGCGCAAGCTGGCCGAATGCCGACAGGACGGCTTGGGCTGGGGCAAGAACCGTTGCCGAAAGGCAACGGTTCTTGTGGCGCTGGAGAGGGCCCGTCCACGCTCCTCCCGCCGAAGGCGAAGAAACCAAGGCTCCGACGGTGTAACCAGCCCATCCCCGCGAGACGGGGCATGTCGATAGGAGCAGGGCACCCAGTTCCTTGCGCGTAGGCGGCTCGCCGAGATGGGGCTTCGATCGAACATCCGCCGTAGGGAGCGCAAGCGACCGCAGGCGGACGTTCCACCATGCGAGGGCTTTTAGGTCCCGAAGGCGAGGAAGTTGCCCAGCAGTTGGTGGCCGGTCGGGGTCTTGATGGATTCCGGGTGGAATTGGACGCCCTCGATGGGGAACTCGCGGTGGCGCAAGCCCATCACTTCGTCTCGGTTGCCCTGTTCGTCCACGGTCCACGCGGTTTGTTCAAGGCAGTCGGGGAGGTCCTCGACGATCAGGGAGTGGTAGCGGGTGGCGGGGAATTGTGGGGGAAGGCCGTCGAACACGCCCTGCCCGACATGGTGGATGTCGCTGAGCTTGCCGTGCATCACGTTCTTGGCCCGCTCGATCTTCGCGCCGAACACCTGACCGATGCTCTGGTGGCCGAGGCAGATGCCCAAGGTGGGGATGTCGCGGCCGAAGGCTGCCACCACCTGCATGGAGATGCCGGCTTCGTTGGGGGTGCAGGGGCCGGGGGATATGACGATCTTTGAGGGCGCCATGCGTTCGATTTCGCGCACGGTGATCTCGTCGTTGCGATGCACGGTCACGTCGGCGCCGAGTTCGCCCAGGTACTGCACCACGTTGTAGGTGAACGAATCGTAGTTGTCGATCATCAGGAGCATGGTTGTGCCTTCAGGCCGGCTTGGCCTCGACCAGCTCGATGCTCACGCCATCCGGGGCCGCGACGTAGCAGATGAGCGAGCCCGGAGAGAACTCCCACGGCTCCACGGAGAAGGAGGCGCCGCGAGCGCGGATCTCTTCGCAGAATGCCTCGAGATCGCCGTGATACTTGAAGCCGAAGTGATCGGTGCCCCACTCGTCGTGGCTGGAATAGGCCTCGAAGTGGCGGATGGGTCGCGGCACCGCCGGGTCTTCGCCGGGGCGGCGGCCGCGGATAAGGAGCGTCATGCCGGCAAGCCGCACGGCGATCTGCGGCGCCCCGCGCAGCTCGAACTCGGCGACGATGGTGGCGCCGAAGATGTCCACATACCAGCGCGCCGCAGCGGCAGCGTCCTCGCTGATGAGATGGATGTGGTCGAAGCTGAAGGGCGAGTCCGTCATGGTGTCTCCGGGTTTTTCGGGTCTGTTTGGTTGTTGGGGCTTGAATCAGGGGCTTTGGCGGGGCCTGCCAAGCCCTTCCCAAACGACCGCCTCCCTACCGGGCGACCGCCCACGCAACCCCGCTAGTCCGGCAGGCCCAGCACCCGCTTCGCGATGATGTTCAGTTGCACCTCGTTGCTGCCGCCGGCGATGGAGCCGGCCTTCCCCGCCAGCCAGTTCCGAGTGGTTTCCTGTTCGTCGCCGGTGATGTGGGGGCCCTCCCAGCCAAGGCCCTGAGTGCCCATCATCGAAACCTGCATCTCAGCACGTTCCTTGCGCAGGTTCGCCCCGTAATACTTGAAGATCGACGTCGCCGGCCCCGGCGTGTTGCCCTGCGACTCCTCCACCGTGCGACGCTGGGTGAGGCGGAAGGCGGTGGCGTCGATGTTGTGCCTCACCAAGTCTTCGCGCAGGTTCGGGTCGCTGATGCGGCCGTTGTCGTGGCCCACGTAGTCGCGGGCCAGGTCGTGCAGCTCCGGGCCAGACTCGCGGTTGTCGCCCGAAGCGAGCGAACCGATGCCGGAGCGCTCGTGCTGGAGCAGGCGCTTGGCCACCGTCCAGCCTCGGTTCAGGCCGCCGACGAGATCGTCCTTCTGGGCGATGGCGTTGTCGAAGAAGGTCTCGTTGAAGGGCGAGGCGCCGGAGATGAGCCGGATGGGCTTCACCGTCACGCCCGGCTGGTGCATGGAGAAGAGCAGGAAGCTGATGCCCTCGTGCTTCGGCACGTCGGGGTCGGTGCGCACGAGGCAGAAGATCCAGTCGGCGAACTGGGCACCGGAAGTCCAGATCTTCTGGCCGTTGATGACGAAGTGGTCGCCGGCGTCCTCCGCCCGGGTGCGCAGGCTGGCGAGGTCCGAGCCAGACGAGGGTTCCGAGTAGCCCTGACACCACCACACCTCGCCCCGGGCGATGCGCGGCAGATGGCGCGCCTTCTGTTCCGGCGTGCCGTATTCGAGCAGGGTCGGGCCAATCATCATGGTGCCCATGCCGGACACCGGCGCCCGCACGCCGAGACCGTGCATCTCCTGCAGGAGGGTGACGTACTCCTCCTTGTCGAGTTCCGCGCCGCCATACTCCTTGGGCCAGGTGGGCACGGTGAAGCCGCGGTCGGCGCAGCGGTCGATCCAGAGCTTCTGGTCGTCCGTCATCGGTGCGATGGTGCCGCCGCCTGGCGCCACGCCCGGGCCCCGGCAACTCTCCGGACAGTTCTCGTCAAGCCATTCCCGCACTTCGCTGCGAAACGACATGCCTCTTCCTCCCTTCGGCCAACTCTCGGCGTGCCTACAGTTTGTCGGCTTGCCCATTGCGCGGCAAGTGGCTATTCCGAACGCAATGCCTCGATGGGGTCCTTGGCCGCCGCCTTGCGCGCCGGATAGAAGCCGAAGAAGACGCCGATGGCGCCGGAGAAGGCGAAGGCGACGATGACCACGGGCCATTGCACCAGCACCGGCCAGCCGGCCAGTCGCGCCACGGCGAGGCTGATGGCGAGCGCGAGGGCAATGCCGATGAGGCCGCCGGCGAGGCAGAGAGTGATGGCCTCGACGAGGAACTGTCGCATGATGTCGCGTCCCTTCGCGCCCACCGCCATGCGCAGGCCGATTTCGCGGGTTCGTTCCGTCACCGACACCAGCATGATGTTCATGATGCCGATGCCGCCGACGATGAGCGACACGGAGGCCACCGCCGCCAGCAGGGTGTTGAAGAGCTGCTGGGTCTCGGCGCGGGTTTCCATCCACTCGGACATGTTGCCGATGAACACGCTGTCGGGCGCGTCGGTGGCCACGCGGTGGCGGCGGCGGAAGAACTCGCGCATCTGTTCCGCCACGTCGTCCATCATCCAGGCCTCCTCCACGGAGACGAAGAGGATGTCCACGCCGCCGGCACGGCTCGACGAGCGTCCCACCAGGCGCTTGCGGCCGGTCTCGAGCGGCACCATGACGATGTTGTCCTGATCCGACCCCATCGAGGTCTGCCCCTTGGGCGCCAGCGTGCCGATCACCGTGAGCGGCACGTTCTTCACGCGGATGGTCTGGCCGACGACGCTGCCGACGCCGAACAGCTCCTCCGCCACCGTGGCGCCGAGCAGCGCCACCTTCGCGCCGGAACGGAGTTCCTGCGGCTCGAAGTCGCGGCCTTCGTCGATCTGCCAGCCGCGGGCGATGAGATAGTCGCGGTTGATGGCCTGGATGGTGGTCGCCCAGTTCAGGTTGCCGACCACGGCCTGGCCGTTGCCGCGCAGGGTGGGCGCGGCGGCGACGATCTCCGGGATTTCGCGCTTGAGAGCAGCGGCATCGGCTTCGGTGAGGCGCTGTTCGGAACCGACCGCCGCTCTCGGTCCGCCTCGGCGGGGGGAACCGGATCGCACCATGAAGACGTTGCTGCCCATGGACTGGATTTGTCGATCCACCTCGGCCTGCGTGCCGGCTCCCATGGTCACCATCGTGATGACCGCGGCGACGCCGATGACGATGCCGAGGATCGTCAGGGTGCTGCGCAAGAGGTTCACGCGCAGCGCGCCGAAGGCGACCCGGAAGAGCTCGAAGGTGCTCATGCGACTGCCTTGGCGCGGCGGTTGCCTTCGTCTTCGGCCAGTTGGCCGTCGCGAAAGCGCAGGGTGTGTTCGGCGAAGGCAGCGATCTCGGCTTCGTGGGTGACGACCACCACGGTGATTCCCTGCTGATGGAGGCTGTGGAAGAGTCCCATGATTTCGTGGCCGGTTTGGGTGTCCAGGGCACCGGTGGGTTCGTCTGCAAGCACCAGGGCCGGGGCGTTGACGAGGGCCCGGGCGATGGCGACGCGCTGTTGCTGGCCGCCGGAAAGCTGGGATGGATAGTGGTTCATTCGGTCGTCGAGGCCCACTTCCGCGAGCGCGGCCTCGGCGCGTTCGGAGCGCTCGGCCTTGGACATGCCGCTGTAGAGCAAGGGCAGTGCCACGTTGTCCTTGGCGCTGGTGCGGCCGAGCAGGTTGAACTGCTGGAAGACGAAGCCGATCTTGCGGTTGCGGATGTCGGCAAGGTCGTCCCGCGACATGTCGGACACGCGCTCGCCGTCGAGCACGACTTCTCCGGAAGTGGGGGTGTCGAGGCAGCCGGCGAGGTTCATGAAGGTGGACTTGCCGGAGCCGGATGGGCCCATGACGGAGACGAACTCGCCGCGGCCGATGTCGAGCGTGATGCCCCGCAGGGCGGCGACCCTTTCGGCGCCGAGGGAATAGGTCTTCACGACATCCCGGCAGGCGAGGATGGCGGGGGCGCCCTGGGAGGCCCTCATCAAGTCCATCGCGCCGCCATCACTTGATCAGCGCGGTCCAGGCATCTCGTCACGAGCGAGTCCGGACCGCGCGGAGGATCACCTGGTCGCCATCCTCCAGGCCCGAGATCACCTCCGTGTGTTCGTCGTCCGCAAGGCCGGTGACGATTCGGCGGGCTTCCGGGTCGCCGTCGCTGCCTGGCACATAGACCGTGGCGCGGCGCTGGCCGGAGCGGCCGGTGCGCAGTTCGGCGAGCCTGGCGTTTTGCTCTTCGGTGAGCACTGCGGCAATGGCTTCCTGCATTCGCTGGCGCATGCCCTGCATCTGCGCCTGCATGGACGCGCGGTCGCCGCTGGCGGCGGAGTAGGCGGCGCGCATCCGCTCGCGCTGTTCCGACTCGATGGCGGCGAGAGCGGCGCCTTGCTCCTCGCTGAGGTCGAGCTGCTCCCGCGCGAGGGCGACGGGAGACTGCCGGGCGCCACGGCCGCCGCCAGATGTCGGCGGGCCGCGCCGAGGCGGGCCGAATCCACCAGCGAGCCCCGGCGGGCCGGAAGCGCGCTCGGCCGTCGCCGGGGCGTCCTCGGCATTGCGAGGCGCGAACCGCAAGGCGCCGTTGGGGATGCGCAACACCTCGTCCTTGCGACCGAGGACGATCTCGACGTTGGCGGTCATGCCGGGCAGGAGGGCGAGGTCGGCGTTGTTGGCGGTGATGATGACCTTGTAGGTGACGACGTTCTGCAACACGTTGGGCGCCTTGCGAATCTGCTGGATGCGGCCCCGAAAGCGGCGTTCGGGGTAGGCATCGACCGTGAATCGGCACTGCATCCCTTCGCGCACGCGGCCGATGTCGGCCTCGTCGATGCTGGCCTCCACCTTCATCTGGTGCAGGTCCTGGCCGATGGCGAAGAGCTCCGGGGCGGAGAAGCTGGCGGCGACGGTCTGGCCGAGTTCGATGGTGCGGTTGATGACCGTGCCGTCCACGGGGGAGCGGATGAAGGTGCGCTCGAGGTCGAGTTCCGACTGCGCCAGGGCCGCCCCGCGTTGCGAGAGCACGGCTTCGGCGTTGGTCACCGACGCCTTGGCCATCTCCACCAGCGCGGCGGCGGTTTCGACGGCGGTGATGTCGGCGTCGAGTTCGGATTCCGAGACGTGGCCGCGTTCCTTCAGCGAACGGCGGCGGGCGAGTTCCCGCTGCGCCTGGCGCAAGGTGGCGGCGGCGCGGGTGAGTTCCGCCTTGCGGCTGACGATGTTGGCGCGGGCAACTTCCACGTCGGCCGAGTTCTGCGCCCTGCGCGCCTCGAAGGTGCGCGGATCGATGCGGGCGATGATCTGGCCTTCCTTCACCACATCGTTGAAGTCGGCGTGCAGCTCGTCGATCTGCCCGGACAGCTGCGAACCGACGATTACGGTGTTGAGCGCTTCGAGGGTGCCGGTGGAGACGACGAGGCTCTCGATGTCGCCCATCTGCGCCGGGCCCAGGCGGTACTCGATGCCCTCCTGCCTGGGCGCAAGGGCATACATCGAAATGCCGGCGACAGCGACAACGGCCACCAGCCCGGCGACGATCCTGTTTCGCATGTTCACGACAAGCCTCTTGAACGCACGAAGGTGTGTACGGCGGCAATGCCGCAATCCGTCGCGGCAGCTTAACCGTGAAAAGGGTTTGGCGGTGTCCTGATCGGCCTGCCGAACAGAGCAACCCCCCTCCGAAGGGGGAGCGATGGAGGGCGCGACTTCGCCGGGCATGTGGGGAGGGAGGGCGTCGGGACTCCTCTCGTATCACTCCCCCCCTTCGGAGGGGACAGGGATGTCGAGGCGCCGGATCGAGGGTCGTCCTATCCGGAGGGAGGCATCCCGCCCTCCACGCGCAAGGGCGCGCCCTTCGTGCGATGGGGGCGAGACGCCCTCCGTTCGGAAGCAATGCGCGACAGAGGCCCCGCAAGGGTGACCCATCGGCCATTTCACGCCACAATGGGGCCGTGCCCAAGACGACGAGGAGGGGCTGCCATGGACTATCAGATCATCTCGGCGGACTGTCACATCGATCTGCCGTGGCTGCCGCCGGATCTGTTCACGAGCGAGGCGCGCGAGCACCTGAAGGAACGCATGCCCTACGTTGCCGAGACGGAGAAGGGCCCCTATTGGGTCAGCCGCGGTGGCGGTAGGTTCGGCTTGCAGAACGGCATGGGGTCGGCCGGGCGGGTCTATGTGCCGGGGCAGATTCACCGTTCCGACCGCATGGCCGAGCAGGGGCTGTATCGCGACGGCGCGAACGGCATCCGCCGCCTCACCGAGCCGGACTTGCGCCTGCGCGATCAAGACCTGGACGGCGTGCAGGGCGAGGTGCTCTACGGCATTCTCGGCGCCGCCATGCGGCTCGGCGACGACGAGGCCGCCGCCGAGATGATGCGCATCTACAACGAATGGCTGGCCGGTTTCTGCGCCACTCATCCGGATCGCTACGCGGGCCTCGCCACCATTCCCAGCCACGACGTGGACGCCGCGGTGCCGGAAGTGACGCGGGTGGCCGCGCGCGGCGTGCTGCGCGGCATCGAGGTGGCCAATACGCACGAGATGGCGCCGCTGTTCGATCCCTCGTGGGAACCGCTGTGGGCGGTGGCGGAGGAAGCCGGACTGCCGGTTCACTACCACACCATCGGCCCGCGCATGGACTACGACTTCGCCAGCATGGCGCCGGTGCAGCAGCGGCAAGCCTTCGCGGTTCACATCACCAGCTTCCAGCTCGCCATGTCGAAGATCATCATGGAGACCATCTACGGCGGCGTGCTCGAAGCCCACCCCGGCATGAAGCTGGTGATCGGCGAGAGTGGGATCGGCTGGATTCCCTACATTCTGGAGCACATGGATCTGGAGTGGGAGGATCAGTTCGCCGACCTCACCCTCACCATGAAGCCGTCCGAATACTGGAAGCGGCAGTGCTACGCCACCTACCAAAGCGACCCCATCGGCATCCGCCTGCTCGACATCCTGGGCGAAGACAACGTCATGTGGGGCAGCGACTTTCCCCACCCGGATGGCGTCTGGCCCGACTCCAGGGAGTTCATCGCCCGAGAGCTTGGCGACGTGCCGGAGGCGGTGCGCCGCAAGATCATCTGCGAAAACGCCGGACGGCTATACGGCTTCCTCGACTGACGCGCCCATCGGCGGTGGAGGGCAAAACGCCCTCTCTCCGAGGGGCACCTTCAAGACCAAAGCACATCGGCGGCCCATCCCCCTCCAAGGAAGCGAGTGAGGAAAACGGCGGGCAGGCCGAGGCATGCTGCGGGATCGGCCGGTCGGGCTGTCCCGAACGCAGTTCGAGTGAGGCGCGGCAGTGTGGGGGCGCGTACTGGCTCTGCGTGGTGGAGCGAGCGGGTGCTCCCGTCACGGCGGTGTTGGCATGCAGGATCCCGCCCGGAAGGCGATGACATTCACGTTCGACTATGGCTGGCGGGCCGTTTGCTGCGGCTGGGGGGGCCGCATGAAGATAGAGAGCGGGGCACCTCACAATCAGGTTTTCGGGCGCGCGCTCGGGGACGTCCAAGGACGAAAATCTCCGGGACGGCGGCGAGGTTGCACGGGATCGGTGTTGGTCGCGGGCTGATGGAACGTCGGACTTCTTCGGGAGGGGGCGCAGGCCGCGCCGCGAACTTGAGGCCGTCCCGTCAGTCCAACAAGATATGCCCCGGCGCCGCGCTGGCCCCGGCCCTCACCACGCAACCGATGCGGCGAGCTTTCTCTCCCGCTCCCTCCAGCTCCGCGACGACTTGCGTCGCATCGTCCGCCGTCACGCAGAGGATGAAGCCGATGCCGAGGTTGAACGTGCGGAGCATCTCCGCCTCGGCGACATTGCCCGCCTGTTGCAGGAAGTGGAACACCTCCGGGCGTTGCCAGGCGTCGAGGTCGATGTTCGCGGCAAGTCCTGCCCGTTCGCCGAACATGCGCGGCACGTTCTCGATGAAGCCGCCGCCGGTGATGTGGCACATGCCGTGGATTGGCCTCGTCACCGAACGCACGCCGCGCACATAGATGCGCGTGGGAGCAAGCAAGGCATCGATCAGGTTCGCATCGCCAGCACGGCGGTCAGCGAGGATGCGGCGAATGAGGGAGTAGCCGTTCGAATGCGGGCCGCTGGAGGCGATGCCGATGAGCACGTCGCCCACCTCGATGTCCGCGCCGGTTACCAGTTTGTCCTTCTCCACCACGCCGACGCAGAAGCCGGCGAGATCGTATTCGCCACCGGCGTAGAAACCAGGCATTTCTGCGGTCTCGCCCCCTGCGAGAGAGCAGCCCGCCAGTTCGCAGCCGTGTGCGATGCCCCGAATCACCCGCTCCGCGACATCCACATCCAGCGCCCCGGTGGCGTAGTAGTCGAGAAACAGGAAAGGCTCCGCGCCGCTCACCAATACGTCGTTGGCGCACATCGCCACCAGGTCCTGCCCCACCGTGTCATGCCGGTCGTGTTCGAAGGCGAGCTTGAGCTTGGTGCCCACTCCGTCGGTTCCCGAAACCAGGAGCGGCTGGCGGTACCCGCCCGGCAACGCCGTGACGGCGGCGAAGCCGCCAAAGCCGCTCTGCAGCTCCGGTCGATGCGTGGCGCGAACGTCGCCGGCGATTCGTCGCACGAGTTCGTTGCCGGCATCCACATCAACGCCGGCGTCGCGATAGGTGAGCGACATGAAGCCCCCGCCAAGGAACAATTGGGCAAGTCTGTGCGGTTCCCGAAGGCTCGGCAAGACGGCGATTGGGGCCTCGGGAGTGACGTGGCCTTCAGGGGCCCTTTGTCGAGGGCTTTGTGCGCGGCCTGCCCCCCTGCAATGCACGCGAAAAAAACGCCCTCCCATCCGCCCTATTCGCGCCGCGAGCGAGTTATAGTTGTCTGCTAGGCGCAAAAGGACCTACTCAATGAGCGAAGCGGTGGACGCCAGCGGCGAGCACGAGCTCGATCTCGGCTGGATGGATCAGAAGGGGCCTTGGGACACCCGAGCCGAGGAGAGCCGCTATGGCCTCACCTTGGCCGACATTCAGATCGGCGAATACGGCGAAACGCCGGACGTGAGCGACAACCTCACCGGTCGCCCGCGCGGTTCGGCGCCGCGTCCGGGCAGCTATCGCATCGGCAACTACGCGGTGCGAACCAAGAACGAAATCTGGCTGGACAACGCCTCCTTCCTCTACGAGGAAGCGCTGCAACGCCAATGGAGCTCCGCCACCGACGTGCCTTGGCACACCATCGAACCCCTGCCCGACGACATCGAGCAGGCCGAGTGCCAGCTCGCCACCTTCTTCACCGAGGTGGAATTCGTTGCCGGAGACGTTCCGGCGCGCTGGGTGTCCGAGACCACGCCCGACTTCTTCGAGGCGCGCCAAGTCCTTCTCGCCCAGGTGATGGACGAATCCCGCCACATGGACGTGTTCCGCAAGCGCGCCATGGCCAACGGCGGCGGCCTGATGCAGGCCACCGGCGCCACCTCCGGCTTCGTCGGCAGCATCGATCTCTCCCGTGACTTCACCGAGATGTCCTCGCGCCTGCATCTCTCCGGCGAAGGCGCGGTGCTCACCATGTTCCGCATGGGCGAGCTGATGGCGCAGAACGACGCCGAGAAGGCCATGTATCGCCTCTGCGCCCAGGACGAGGCCCGCCACGTCGCGTTCGGCGTCATGCACATGCGCTACATGTCCGCCGCCGCCCCGGAACGCCGGGAGGAAATCCACTGCTATCTCGACGAGGCGGAAGGCCAGATACTCTCCGGCGTCGGCAATCCGGCTGCCCGCGGCGGCCCGGTGGGCGAATCCCTGGCCATCCTGCTCGGCGGCGGCAAGGACAAGTTCGACGAAGGCATGAACATGCTCACGGCCATCCGTCAGCGCCAGTTCCGCGAATACCGCAAGCGCATCATCTCCGCCGGCTTCGGCGATCGCTTCGAGAATGGCCGTTCACGCCTGACGGAGATGTTCGAAGAGGCCGCCTGACCGAAGGCGGCCCTCGCACCCTCAACTCCCCGCCCTGTCGGCACAAGACGGAGCCGTAATCGCTATGGCCAAGAGTTCCAAGGCGAGCAAAGCCAGCAAGGCAAAGAAGTCCCCAGCCGCGTCGGCAAAGCCATCCGCAGCGAGCGACCCCGCCATCGCTGCCAGCCCCACGCTGGTGTCTTCGCAAGCCCAGGGCAAGGCGGATTCGGGCGAGCCAGAGAAGCTCGAGCCCGTGCTCGACTGGATGAACAAGACCCGCCAATGGGGCGTGCGCGTCAAGCCCGGCAAGGCCGGCCTTCGTCTGGGCGACCTGAACGTCGGCATCTACGGCGAGATTCCAATGCATTGGGACGACCAGAGCCGCAACCCGCGCGGCGCGGTGCCGCGCAAGGGCATGCCTCCCGTCGGCTACTCCGTGCGCGACAAGGTGGGCATGTGGGCCGACTCTGCCGCCGACCTCTACGAGGAGGCCATCCAGCGTCGCTGGGCGCCAGCCACGGACGTGCCGTGGGACACCATCGACAAGCTCCCAGATGACATCGAACGCGCCATCTGCCAGGTTTGCACCGAGCTTTCGCAGTTCGCCAACGTCGAGATCGAGACCATCGCCGGCTGGCAGCACCAGATGGTCTATGGCTACCACGAGGTGAAGCAATTCCTCGCCACCGCCAGCTTCGACGCCGCCAAGCACTACGAGTGCTTCCGCAAGCGGGCGCTGGTGAACGGCGGCGGCCTCGGCGTCGAAGGGCCGGGGCAGGTGAACCGTATGATCCTGGAGAGCAGCGGCGGCTGGTCCGCCACCGTGGCCTATCTCGTCCTGGTGCGCGCAGTCTTCACCATGACCATCCTCAAGTACCTCGCCCGCCACGCCTACAACGACGCCGAGCGCTTCATCTACGAGCATGTGCTGCAAGACAAGGCGCGCCTGCTCACCTATGGCCTCGACCACCTGCACTTCGCCGTCGCCCACGACGAAGAGCAGCCAGCCGTGCTCGCCACCGTGCTGGCCATCGGCGACCGGGTGCTCACACGCGATCTGCGCGATCCGGCGCTGCGCGAGGCACTGGCCATCATCTTCGGCCGCGGCATTCGCGGCGCGAGAAGGCACGGCATGGACACCTACGAAGAGATGATGGCGGACTTCATGCAGACGCATCTCGGCCACTGCCGCTGGCTCGGCATTGCCCGGGCACCGGCCGAAGCCATGCCGCCGCCGCTCGACCGTCATGCTGGCGCCAGCGTTGCAGCCTGACGCCTGACCGCTCGCACGAAGCAATCCGCAGAAGCAATCCGCAGAAGATAGAGGCCCCCGTCCGCAATGGCGAAATTCCCTTCAGTACGCTGGTTCGACGCCGTGCGCGAAGTGTTCAACGGCGACGAGTCCTTTCAAGGAGGGGGTGGCGGCCACTGCAATTGCGTTGCCGGCATGAAGGTGGGCGACGACATCTTCGTGTTGCGCTTCGAGGGCGTGGAATGCATCGAGGCCACCAAGGCAGACGACGACGCCCTCGACGACGTGGACTTCTACCTCGACATGGCCCCCGCGGAATGGCGCGAGATGATCTCCAACATCCACGCCAACAACGGCGCCGACCGCCACCACACGCTGAACACGCTGGACCTCGAACGCGAAGACGGCCTCGCCATATCGCACCACGGCGACCAATACCGCGAGGATCTCTTCTTTCGCTACAACCAGACCTTCCAGTATTTCTTCAACGCCTCGGCGCGCATCCGCACCGATTTCTGACGCGCTCGCAAACCCGCGGCTCTGACCGACCCCTTCCCAAGCTCCAACCCACAACGCAAGCGGAGGCGACGAACGAACATGGCGCACCTCGACTGGCTGGACCGGGCCGCAAAGGCCGTCAATGCCGACCCGGCCTTCCGCAAGCTCGGCTCCGCCGACATGCGCATCGCCTTCAAGGCCGGCGCGGTGGCTCGCGGCATCACCTTCGAAGCGTTCGAGGTGACGAGCGTCCAGGACGTGGGCGAAAACGACCTGCGCGACTGGGAACTCGTCATCGACATGCCGGCGCGCAACTGGACGAATTACCTGCGCCAGCGCGCTGCCGGCCGCGGCCCGTCCCTCGTCAGCCTCGACATCGACCGCAACATCGTCAAGGCGCCAGACCCGCTGGCCCGCCTCAAGTTCGAGCGCTTCCACCTTTCCCTGCAGGCCCTCGTGGACAAGGGCGCAAGGGCCGCACGACCAAAGGCAGCAAGCCGCTAGCGCAACCTCGGCTGGGCGCCAAGCAAGCCACATTTGGGCAAGGCCGCCAAAGTGCCAATCTACGAATACCGCTGCGAATCCTGCGGCGAAGTGAGCACCGCCCTCGCCCCCATCTCCGCCATCCCAACCCAAGTCCCTTGCGAGTACTGCGGCAACCCCTGCCGCCGCATCCTCTCCCGCCCGTCCGTCCACCTCTCCGCTCGCTCCAAAACCGCCCGCCTGGACCCGAAGTACGACAAACGCGTGGACCAAGCCATACGCAACACCCCGATGGCCGACCCGGACCGCCTGATCAACCGCCGCGGCGACAGCACCAAGGGCCGGCCAGACGACTAGGCTGGGTGTCCGTGGCGACAGGATCTTCGCGGCAAAGGCCCTGGGCCGAGTACGCTGCTGAAATGATCACCCTCTTCGTATGGAGGCGTCTTGCCCTCCATACGCGCCGTTAGGCGCGTCACATGGCAACGCGGATACGGCGCCTTTTCCACGTCAATAGCTGGGGAGGGCTTCAGGATTGGCGGCCTCTTGCGCGGGGTTCAGCCGTCCGCCAGTGAGCAACATCGCCCTTTGGCCTCCACTGACGCAATCCGCCTCCGCCCCTTCTCGCACGGCCACAAGGTGGTCGATGATCTTCTGCAGCCCAGCGGGCGGAATGCTCTCGCCGACGACTTCCCGAACGGTCTTGTCGCTCACACGCCGTCCATCAGGGCGTTCCCACCGGTACCCGTACCGGTCGAGCGTGTGCAGCCGGAACGCTTCGTACAAGGACAGGACGCGGTTCTGCACCGGATGGAGCTTGTTGTCGCTACAGGCATAGGAGAGGTTCCGGGTCAGCGCACTCGCTGGCTTGTCGTAGGCCATCCGTTTGTACGCCGACGTGTACCCCCGCATGAGCACCCGCTCGCCGTCCCTCTCGACGCTAGGTCGTGGAAGCATTGCCCCGCATCGCTCGCAATGCAGGGGCGTCTCCCGAGAGGCCCGATTGATGCCCTTCGCGTCACGACGCGCAGAGTGCATCCGGTTTCCTGCGAAGCCACACTCCGCACATTGATTGTCGAAGGCGCTACGCTCTGGCCGCGTGTTCTCCACCCACCAGTACTTCATCGGATCGAGGAGCGGAACACGATGAAATGGGATCGAAGAACTGGCCGATTCCGCGCACTTGGCATCCAAGGGCGGCATTGCCTCAATTGCATCACGAACCGTCACCCAGGGCGACGAACCATTGCTGCCGTTGCGCGAGTGGGATCGAGGCGGCATGAAAGTGCCCTGACTCAAGAACCAGTCTGCTAGCTGTTGGTTCCTCGTGAATACAGAGATCAGTCGTTGCCGGCATTGTGGAACCCCAAAGTCGGCAAACTCCACGACCTCCGCAGAGCCAACGTATCGATCTCCGAGCTCCCGGCGAACGAAATCAACGATCTGAATCGGATTGCCATCCCGATCAAGGATCATGGTCGTGGCCATCTCCGGCACGTTCTCAAGCAGGACGACCTCCGGCTGCAGCCGCCGAGCAAGTTCCATCGCAGGCACGATCAGCCGGTTGCGAGCATCCAAGGTGGGCTTCTGTCCTGCACGGATGGCTGAAAGGAGCTTGCCACGGCCGTTCTTGGACATGCCTTGGCAAGGCGGCGTCGCGTAGAGGAGCGTCAATGACCTGCCGCCGAGTCGGTCTAGGGTAAGGCGCTCAAGCTCCTCAAGCGACTCCCAGATATCGCCGGTTACCGCATTCGTCTCAGGGAAATTTGCCCGATAGACAGCATGCCGGTCAGCCAGCGCTTCGTTGGATGCGAGAATCTCGAACCCCGCCTGCCGTACGGCGAGGTCACCAACGCCGCCGGACGAGAAGAGGCTGATTGCTGTGCTTGATGTGTCCACGCGACGACTATAGTCCACGCTGCCGGAGGCGGTCAACGAGTTTCTTCCGTCTAATCTGGTCCCGAAAGTCATGACCACTGCCCCGCACGGGCGAAGGTGCGGGGATGTCCCGCCATTCCTCGTAGGGTGGGACACTGTTTGCGTCCGATGTTCGTGGCCCCCACACGGGCTAAAGTCGGGCAATCTCATGGCGACAGCGCCCGTGAGAGTGGGAAGGGGCAGCCCACTGTGGACTATAGTCTGTGGCTTTGTTGGGTTTGTAGACAATAGTCTCCATGTGGATGAGCCTAACCGCCTTGTTTTCTACTGCACTGAAGCACTACCGCGAGCGGGCGGACGTGAGCCAGGAGGAACTGGCTGCCGTTGCGGGTCTGGATCGGACCTACATTAGTCAGCTTGAACGTGGCCTCAAGAGTCCGACGTTGACGACGCTGGAGAAGCTCGCGTCCCGTCTTGACGTCAAGCCGGAGCATTTGCTGCAGGTGCCACGAGGCGGTGGACCGCGCTTCCCCCACGATTACCATGTGCGTGAGCAAGTGCAGATTTCCGTCTCGCGTGGACCCGTTCACGGCAAACTTCCAGCCGAGACGATTACTCGCGCAGTCAATGTCGCTCACGGGTTCATCGACGACCTATACGCCGGTGACCTTGACGTGGCGGCGATTTTGGGCTTACGCAACTTGAGCGCATTCATCGGCGAGCTGCTCGCTGCAGCAATGGTGCAGGTTGCGGACGGCTACCTCAAGGCCAACCCGCATCAAGATGGCTACCCAGACCTGCTCCTGCTCGATGGGTACGGTCGTAGTTGCTGGGATCGACTCCAAGGCCACATTAGCGACAAAGCACCATTTAGCCCGTTTGAGGGTGGAGGAGTCGAAGTGAAGGCCACATGCGGCAGCGTGCCATCGCCTGCCGTTTGCCGGCGACGAGGCATAGAGCGTCCCGACATGGGGGATACCCGCATCAACGCAATGACGGGATATGACTGGAAGGCGCATCATCGGGAGACGAACAACCTCGTGGGCATCTTGTGGGACTTTTTGGAACGGCGTCCACGCATCGTCGCAGTTTTCTATTCTGCCGAGATTGAGCAGGATGATTGGGGCAAGATTGTCCAACCGCAAGAGGGCGGGGGCAAGACGACTAGCGTATCGATCATGGCACGAACGGGAATCGAGAAGATGTACCAAGGCTGGGTGTGCGTCTTGAAACAGGGCGGGTACGCCGAGTTCTTCAACAAGCGGAACAGGAGGGACCTCCTTCCCTCCTGACTCGGGCGGAAAGGCGTGTGCGAACCGCAAGGGTCGTGCATCTATTCGACGGGTCTATGCTCCGTAGAGCAGCTTTTGCCCGTACCCTGACTCGGAACTAGGGCGTGTTCACACTGTCGCAGTGCATCGGCGATGAGGACGAAGACGATGAAGCCGAGGAAGATGATGTCGAGTTTCTCGAAGCGCGAGAAGATTCGGCGGAAGCCCTTGAGTCGCCGGAAGAGGCGCTCGACCTCGTTGCGCCGCTTGTACAGCTCCTTGTCGTACTCCCAAGGGTCGAGGCGGTTGCTTTTCGGCGGGACCACGGGCACGAAGCCGAGCTCCAGGACCAGTTGACGGGTGGCGTTGTCCTCGCATGCCCGATCCATGATCATCGCCGGGTTGTTCGCGGGCTTTTCCAGTTGGTTCAGGAGCTTGCGGCCTTCCGGGGCGTCATGGGCGTTGCCGGGGGAGAGTGTGAAGGCAACTGCCGTTCGAGCATCCGCGGCAACCACGTGAATCTTGGTGTTCCATCCGCCACGGGACTTGCCGATGGATTGCGGACCGTTTTTCTTCGCGCGCCGGTGCCGTCCGGATGCACTTTGACGCTGGTGCTGTCGAGCCCGAGCGCCTCGACCCCGATGCGGACGATCTGGTCTCTTTGCAGTTGTTCGAACACGCGATCGAGCACGCCCTTCTTCGACCAGCGATTCATTCGTGTGCAGATCGTGTGCCAGTTGCCGAACCGCGCCGGCAGGCCGCGCCACTTGCAGCCGTGTTCGGCCACGTGGAGGATCGCGTTCAGCACTTGCAGATTCGACAGGCTGACGTTTCCCCGCTGTTTCGGGAACAGCGGCGCGATGCGCTCGTATTGGCCCTCTGTGAGTTCCACCTGTTTGATTCTCCTACCTTTTCCCGCGTGGGACGACGGGGTCGGAGAATGGCACATTCGGGGGTATTTGTGTGAACACGCCCTAGATCGACGTGTCGAACCGACCAGGGCAATCCCCTTCATCCGCCAAGGATGGCCAGCGTGGCGTAGGCGCACAACGTCTACAACCGTAACGTGACCGATGATGCCCTGCGTCGCAACCCGAAGATTGCATGTGTAGCAATCCAAAGGCGCTCGCGCGTCGTCGCAGACAGGGATCGTTACTCGGAAAGTTGGTCGGCGGTGACGCTGCACGTCGGCGGGACGTACCTAACAATCGTCGACTCGGCGCACTCGCCATCTCGCCAACGGAGCAACCTGGCCCACGAACTCGCGCACCTTCTGTTGGAGCACACGCCAGGTCGGATCGACATCTCAACCGATGGGTATCTCCTGCTGAGTTCGTTCGAGCGTGAGCAAGAGGATGAGGCGAACTGGTTGGCGGGCGCCTTGCTCGTCCCGAGATATGGACTCGTGATGGCATACGCGCGTAGGAAGGACGCGACGCTCCTCGCACGCCAATTCCAAGTCAGCGAGCGGCTGCTACTGTGGCGGCTCAGACACACGGGGGTCGCGCTGCAGGCAAAGCGGGCGAATGCCTACAGGAGGCGAGCCTGATGGACAACATGTCGTACTACATTTCAAGAGGCTCCGTGAAGGTGTCGAAGCCGCAGAGGGCTTGTTCCTGCCGGCATGACGCGCTGGCCGTGGTAACTCGGTGTAGCTTCGCGGAGCCGAGCCCGCGCACGGCGCATTCTCATGGCACCTGGATGTTCCATGCGGGATTCAGCCGCCGAATCAGGTCTCGCTCGGCGCGTCCCGCATCCGCTACCTCTCGGAACCAGACTTCGACCGCTGATCCAGCTCGCGTGGCAAGCAGGATCTCGTGATTCACGCGGCAGTTGGTGGATTGGCCGCCGACAAAGCAATTCGCCGGCGAGATCGAGCCGTAGCCCCGAGAGCCCCAACGCGACGCGAGATCGGTCGCCTTGCCGGCGTAAACCACTTCGTCGTCCACCGCCAAGGCATACACCCCGGAAACGGGGGGCAGGCCCGGCGTCTTGAACCGGCAGAACGGGCCGCGACCGTGGCAGTTTAGGTGTTTCATGCTCTTCTTCGCGTAGTTCCCTTGTGGCATGAATTCGCGGGGTCTCCCGCCCTCGGTACGCATTGGTTCCACGAGTACGGGTCCGGTGAACCGAATGCCGCTGATCGTCTTTTTGCTCATTGTTTGATTCTCCGCTTGAGTTGAAAGGTCAAAGAGCCGCTGTTTCCAGCGATTGGATGAAGTGGATGCCAGGTACGACCTTGCGGCTGAGCCGCTGGTCGTTGGCGATGAAGAGGTCCACGCCCGCTGCCGCGGCACAGGCAAGTTGAATGGCGTCTGGCGGGCGGATGGTTCGGTCGCGGCGGATGCTTGCGAACTTCCGAGCTGCCGGGCCGTCGAAGGGCACAATGGTGGCCGCGGCGGCCAATGCATGCTCGTATCGGTCGGCGAGTTGCTCGTCGCCGGCCTCAAGGGGGCGGACGAGGATTTCGCCAACCGTGAGCGTTGACGTGAGCAACTCGTCGTTGCGCTCCGCCATGCGTTCGCGCAACGAGACGACTCGTTCCGTGAGTTCCTCCTTGTCCTCGAAGAGGTAGATGAATAGGTTGGTGTCCCAGAAGATGCGACTCATCACCAACCCTCACGCTGGCGCTGCACGTAGGCGTCGGAGTCTTCGTTGGCCCACAGCGTCTTGCCGAGGCCCCGCAAGGCGAGGACAGGATCCTGAGTTCCGCCGTCCGCCCCTTTCGCGAATGAGTCCCGGTACCACTCGACCAAGCCGCGGTGGGCCGGCGGAATTTCGCTAGGTTCCGGCACGGCCTTGCCCGTGCTCCGCTTCGGGTGGCATGGGTCGCCGGGGAGGTACAACCTCCGCCGACGAGGACCGGTCTCGACCAACATCCGATACCGGCCCGGATTCGGTGCGCGGTTGGCCACGCAATGCTGATTGACATGAACCTTGATCCCGGGTCGGAGGGGCTTGCCGGTGATGTTTGCCGCTTCTGCCTGCGCCACGATCTCGGCGACCGTGAAGTCGGCGCGATCCGGCTGTGCTCGATGCAGCGACGCTGCCGCAAGCCAAACCTCGTCCGCCACCCGGATGTTCTGTTCCATGATGTTCCTCGCGTAGGTCGTGTGATGGTCGGGGGGGGGTCAATCACCTGCTCTCTCCTTGACCTTCGGGTTCAGCACCCACAGTAGTCCTAGACCGAGAAACAGTGGTATGCCAATCCAAGGTACATGATCGATTAGCCAGCCAAGGAGCATCCAGCCAATGATGATCGCGCCTACCGTCATGATGCAGGTGACGATGACCGTTCCGATCAGACTGATGATGAAAGCAGGTAGGCTTTGTCCGTTCATTTCTGCACTCCTTGCGGTGTCTTGTGGTTAGACCTCCGGAATATTATTCCTCTTGGACGTCAATGTCAACATCGAGTGCAGCTTGTTTTGGGAACCTCTAGGGCATCGTGGAGGGGTCCCCCGCAACGCCGCTTTGGTGGCGCAGGCCGCACGTTGGTCTGGCTACGAGCCGGAGTGGTGAGCGCAAGCGAACCCGTAGGCCAGCAGTTCGCGTAGCGAATTGCCGGCGCGCCCGCTGGGGCGGGCTAGCGCCACAAGAACCGTTGCCTTCGGACAACGCTTTCTTGCCCCAGCCCAAGCCGTCTTATCACCCTGCCGAGCTTTGCCGAGTCGGCAAAGTCCGACAGGGTGTTAGTTCAGCGTGGAGTGCTGGGTTGCGCAAGCGTCCTTTCGTAAAACCTGCACAGCCGGGGATAGTCGACATCGGGCGGCTGCTTACCTGTCAGGTGCTGCTCAAGCGCGTCGAGGATTTGGTGCCAGCCGGCGGTGACGCCAGGGTTCCATGCCTTGGTTGCGCCGCCAGGGAACTGTTCGACGGACTTGCGGGTCATGCGGTCCTCGACGGTGATGCACATGCAGGGGGCGCCGTCTCCTTCCGAAGGCTCGATGGAGAAGCGCCAGAAGGCGCCGTCGGTGCTGTCGAAGCGGATGGCGTGTTGGTGGTGGTATTCGCCCAAGGTGCCTGCCATCGGCGGCTGGGAGCGGAAGGCGTAGGGGGTGCCGGCCGTCGACTCGAAGCTGACCGGCAGCAGCCAAATGCCGATTTTGTTGGGCTCGGAAATCGCCTTCCAGAGGCGCTCGCGGGAAACGTCGAACTCGCGGGCGATGCGGAACGTGGCGATGTCGTCGAAATGCCCCATGCGGGGAACGAAGTCGAGGAGCTCGGTCCAAGTGCGGAAGCCGTACTCGCGCGCCAGCACGAACTGTGCGAACTGAAGACCGGGGCGACGGGCATCCGGGAAGAACTGAGCCACTCGTGCCCGAGCGCTGGAGTCGCCTTGTTGCCAGCCCCGCAACAAGGCCTTGGCCTGCTTGCGCAGGTTTTCGATGTTGGGGCCGTGGGGTGAAGCCATAGCAAACCTCCCTGGCGGACGGCATCCGCGAACCGACCGCGACAAGAAGGTCGCTGCTCAGATGGCGGAGGGGCTTGGCCCTTCCCGCGGATTGGGCACGTTCCGCCAGACGCGCGCGGCAAGTCTAGCCCGGATTATTCATGAATGCGCGTAGCGAGGGCGACGAGACGCCGCTGTGGGTGGGCGCACGCGTGCCAGGAGGCAGGAGTGGAGGACCCCGAAGGCATGGCTGCGCATCATGTCGAGGGGGCCGGAGCGAGTACGCACAGCCACAGCGAGCGTATCGTCGTCCGCAGTAGGGCATTCATGAATAATCCGGGCTGGCCTGTCGGACTTCGGACGGCGCAAGCTGGCCGAATGCCGACAGGGTGACAGGACGGCTTGGGCTGGGGCAGGAAGCGTTGCCGAAAGGCAACGGTTCTCGTGGCGCTAGCAGAACGGCACCGGCCACTCCTTTCGCTTGATGCCTTGCCAAGTGACGCACCAACGGCGCGATGGAGGGCGAGACGCCCTCCCCCCCAGAGAGTGTCCGCCAATACTGCGACTTGGATTTTGACGCCCTTGGGAGTGCTGGCAGGGACGTTTTCGGCGTTTGCGGACGCAGACGTGTGGGCGCTCGCGCATCGGCCTGCCTCGATATCCGGTCGGACATCCGATGTGGGCAAAGCCGGAGCGGTGGCGCTATGCTGATGCCATGCGTTTCGTGCTTCAGTTCGTGCTCCCGGCGCTGGTCTTCGGCCTCGTGCTGGGTTGGGCGCTGCATGGCCGGCGGAAGTCGATGCCGGACGAGACAGAGGACAAGGATCCTGCGGACGAGATCATGACGACGCGGGCCTTCATCGGCGTGATGGTGGCTGGCGGGCTGCTCACCGTTGGGGCAATGGTGGGGGTCGGTTACTTGCTGGAGTAACCGCGCTTCGCCGACACGCTAGCGTCGGAAGATGACTGCCTTTGTAGGGAAGGCATCCTGCCTTCCCTACAAAGGCGACAGGCGCGCTTTCGGTGGACCCGTCGCACCATTAACCCAACTTTACCAATTTGACGCCGTTTTTCGGCCGAATCGGTCGATTTTCGGCAATTCCGTTTCCGCAAGTGATTGATTTCATTGAGCACGAGTTCGCGGGAGGCAAATGTAGTGCCATAATTTTGCCCGCATGCCTTGCACGGCACCTCCGCCGCCGCCATCGTCCCCCCCATGTTCGTCCGACGCACCAGAACCCGCGCCACCGACGGCGGCGCCGTCTGCCACACCCACCGCCTCGTCCGCTCCGAGCGCGACGGCGGCCGCGTCCGCCAGCGCACGCTGCTCAACCCTCGGCCGCCACTTCGACGTCGACCGCGACCTCTGGCCGCTGCCGTGCCAGCGCGTCGAGGCCGTCCTCGACGGCCAGGGCGACTGTTCGGCGACGTCCCCGAGGCCGTGGAGACCGAGGCGCAGCGCATCGCCGCGCAGCTGCTGGCCCGCGGCGCGGCGCCGGCGGACGACGCCGCCGGCGGCGTCGAGGCGGTCGCCGTCGACAGCCTGGCGCTGGCGCGGCCGCGCTCCGTCGGCGTCGAGCACGCCGCGCTGTGGGCGCCCGGCGAACTCGGCCTGCCGGCCCTGCTGGAGTCGCTCGGCGTCAACGCCGCGCTGCGCGACGCGGCGCTCGGCTCGGTCGTCGCGCGCATGGCGCAGCCGGCCTCGGAGCGCGCGACGATGCGCTGGCTGCGCGAGCGCAGCGCCGCCGGCGAGCTGCTCGGCGTCGACTTCGAGACCATGGGCGCCATGCAGCCCTGCCGCGCCTCGGACGCCCTCATGGCGCACCGCGCGGCGATCGAGGAGCACCTGTTCGACGCCGCGGCGGGGCTGTTCGGGATCCGGCCGACGGTGACCCTGCACGACCCTCGCCAACACCTGCTTCGAGGGCGCCGCGGCGAAGCTCCCGAAGGCGGCGTGCGGCCACTCCAAGGAGAAGCGCAGCGACTGCCCGCTGCTCACCCTCGGGCTGGCGCTCGACGGCAGCGGCTTCGCGCGCCGCTCGGAGGTGTTCTCCGGCAGCGTCCGCGAGCAGGACACGCTCGAGTCCATGCTGGCCGCGCTCGGCGCGCCGGCCGGGGCGCTGGCGGCGATGGACCGCGGCATCGCCACCGAGGGCCGGGTGGCGTGGCTGCGCGAGGCCGGCCACCGCTGCCTGGCGGTGAGCCGCGAGCGCCGGCGCGCGTTCGACGCCGCGGCGACGACGGCGCGCGTCACCCGCAGCGGACGCACCGTGCACCTGCAGCGAGCCGCGGTGCGCGCCGACGGCGAGGTGCGCCTGCACTGCCACTCGCCGGAGCGGGCGGAGAAGGGAGAACGCCATCCTGGAACGCTTCTCGAAGCGCTTCGAGAAGGCCCTCGGCGCGCTCTCCGAGGGACTTGCCAGGCCGCGCACGGTCAAGCGCCTCGACAAGGTGCACGAGCGCGTCGGCCGACTCGAGGCGCGCCACGGCCGCGTCGCCCGCCACTGCGACGTCGAGGTCGTCGCCGACGACTCCGGCGAGCGCGCGGCGGCGGTGAACTGGACCCGGCGTCCCGCCGAGGCCTCCATGGCCACCCACCCCGGCGTCTGCTGCCTGCGCACCAACGTCGCCGACTGGGACGACGCGGCGCTGTGGCGGCACCTGCACCACCCTGACCGACCTCGAGGCCGTGTTCCGGTCGCTGAAGTCCGAACTCGGCCTGCGGCCCATCCACCACCGCAAGCCGGTCCGCGCCGAGGGACACCTGTTCATCACCGTCGTCGCCTGCCAGGCCGTGCAGGTCATCCGGCGGCGGCTCGCCGCCGCCGGCGAGCGCGCCAGCTGGACCACGCTGCGCGACGTCCTCGGCGGCCAGCAGCGCGTCGCCGCCACCTTCCGACGCGCCGACGGACGCGCGCTGCACCTGCGCACCGCCACCGTCGCCGAACCCGCCCAGAAGGCCATCCACGACGCGCTCGGCATCGACCCGAGCCCCGGCGCAACCCGCAGAACCGTCGTCTGAACCTCCTCGTCCCCACGCCGCTCAGCACCTGCAGTGCCCTAACGGCTCCAACTCGCCCGTAAGGAACCTGTCGAAAATTAAATTGCCACCTTTAGATGGCCGTGTTCTACTTGCTCGATGCGGCGCAATCACGCACTCGAAGCGACGATCGTCGGGAAATACGCGGCGGTCGAGCCGTTTCTCGACGAGCGTGGCCGCCGGATCTGGGCGGCCACGGAGTCGCGCGCCATCGGGTACGGCGGCGACGCGCTGGTGTCGGACGCGACGGGACTGTCGCGTCCGACGATCCGGGCGGGGCGCCGGGAGTTGGAGTCGGGCGGTGCGGAGGGCGACCGGATCCGCCGTCCGGAGCGGCCCGGGCCCGGCGTCGAGCGATCGCAGCCGGGGCATCAAGGAGGCCTTGGAGAAGCTGGTCGACCCGCTGACGCGCGGCGGCACTGTCGGAAGCGGGCTGGCAGGCGGGTTCGACGACGGTGGGCCGCATGCTGCACGAGCTCGGCTGCAGCCTGCAGTCGGTGCGCAAGACTCGGGAGGGGTCCGCGCATCCGGATCGCGACGCGCAGTTCGGGCACGTCAACGCGACGGCCGACGACTTTCTGCGGCGCGGCCAGCCGGTGGTGTCGGTGGACACGAAGAAGAAGGAGCTGGTGGGGGACTTCAAGAACGGCGGCCGGGAGTGGCAGCCGAAGGGCAGCCCGGAGAAGGCGCTGGCCACGACTTCCCGCAGGACGCGACCGGGAAGGCGATTCCGTACGGCATCTGCGACATGGCGCGCAACGAGGCGTGGGTGAACGTCGGCCGCGACCACGACACGCCGGCGTTCGCGGTGGCCTCGCTGCGGCGCTGGTGGGACGACATGGGACGGCGCCGCCACCCGGGGGCGCGGGAACTGTTCATCACGGCCGATGCCGGGGGCAGCAACGGGTACCGCTCGCGCGCCTGGAAGCGCCGGCTGCAGCAGTTCGCCGACGAGACGCGTCTGCGCGTCCACGTCGGCCACTTCCCGCCGGGCGCCGGCAAGTGGAACAGGATCGAACACCGGCTGTTCTGCCACATCACGCAGAACTGGCGGGGCAGGCCGCTGCGCACCTTCGAGACCGTCGTCGACCTGATCGGCAACACGCGAACCGCGGCCGGACTTCGGGTCGAGGCCGGACTCGACGAGGGCGAGTGTCCCACCGGCGAGACGGTCACGAAGGCAGAGATGGACGCCCTGTCGCTGCATCGGGACGACTTCCACGGCGACTGGAACCACGAACTGCGTCCACGATGAAGTTGGAAATATAGTATTTGCGCGACACCTAAGTCATTGATCCCGCTCGACTCCAATCGAACGTTGGTAAACTTGGGCCCGAAGGCCAAGCAGTTCGCGAAGCGAACTGCCGACGCGCCCGCAAGGTAACGGTTCTTGTGGCGCCAGCGGCGATGGGGCTCCGATCAGGCGTCGGTGGCAGGCTCGGCGAACAGAGCCGGGCTTGAGGCGTGCCTCAGTCTCCGATGACAGCAGTGGCGTCCTCCTCCACCACCCGGTGCTCGATGTAGCCGATGTTCTCGATCTCGACGCGCACCACGTCTCCCACCTTCATCCATGCCGGCGGCTTCATGGCCGCGCCGACACCCGATGAGGTGCCGGTGAAGATCACGTCGCCTGGGTCCAAGGTGAACGCCTGCGTCAGATGCGTGATCTGGTCGAAGCAGTCGAAGATGAGGTGGCGGGTGTTGCTGTCCTGGCGTTTGTCGTCATTGACCGTCGTGCGGATGCCAAGCTCGTGCGGGTCGCCAAGCTCGTCCGCCGTGACGATCCACGGGCCGATGGGGGCGTGGGTATCGAACGACTTGCCGATCTGCATGGTCTGCGACCGCGCCTGCCAGTCGCGCACGCTGACGTCGTTGCCGCAGCAGTAGCCGGCGATCACCTCGTGGGCGCGCTCCTTCGGCACGTGCTTGGCGCGCTTGCCGATGACGAAGACCAGTTCGCCCTCGTAGTCGAGCATGTCCGACACCGCCGGCTTGTTGATGCTGCCGTAGGGGCCGTTGATGGCGTTGTGCTGCTTGTTGAACCACATCTGCACGGACGGCGCCTTGCCGCCGGATTCCGCGATGTGGTCGGCATAGTTGAGGCCGATGGCGAGAATCTTGCCGGGATTCGGCACCGGCGCCTTGAGTTCCACGTCGTTCACCGCAATGGCGTGCTCGACGCTGGTCTGGGCCGCCGCGGCAGCGGCCAGGGCCTCGTCTCCGGCCTCGAGCAAATCGCGCATGTTGGTGGGCAGGCCCGGCGCGGCGCGGGAGAGGTCGATGACGAGTTCCCCAACGACGACGCCAATGCGGGTCTCGCGGCCGTGCGTGAATGTCGCAAGCTTCATGTCTTCCCCTTCCCTTGCTTGATTGACGGCGTCAGACGCCGAGCCTGTCGCCGAGCCAGGCATCGACATGCCCGGCCATCTCGGCGAATACGTCGTCGCTGCGCCTGCGGGTGCGCTTCAGCACCTTGTAGCCGTGGTCGGCGGTTTCCAGCCAATGCAACGTGGCGCCGAGGCGACCAGTGAGTTCGGTCATCAGATCGGTGGATGCCATGCCGTCCCGGGAGCCGGAGAGGAACAGCATGGGGCAGTCGATGGCGTCCATGTGCTCGGCGCGGGCCAGCGAGGGCTTGCGCGGGTTGTGCAGCGGGAACGAGCAGAACACGAACCCGGCCGCGTCGAGTCCATGATCCACCACCGCGTGCGAAGCCATGCGGCCGCCGTAGCTGTGGCCACCCAGGAGATGGGGGCCGTCGAGCCGTTCCTGCGCGGCGCCGAACGCGGCGGCAACGGCAGCGGTGGAGACATCCTTGGAGTCCACCCGGTTGCGGCCATCTTCGCGGTACGGGAAGTTGAAGCGGAAAGTGGAGACCCCAATCCCTGCGAAGGCGTGGGCGATGGCGGCCATGTTGCCGTGCTCCATGCCGGCGCCAGCGCCGTGGCCCAGCACCAGCGTCGCCCTTGGGCGCTCAGCGCGCAGCAATAGCGCTCCGACATCGCGCTCGCCAAGGTCGAGCCGCAGCGGCTCCGCTTCGCTCGCGAGGGGAAGCCCCTCGCGCACCCCCGCGCTGACGGCTCTGGCCATCTACGCCAACTCGTCCGCCGAGCGGATGATCGATCCCACGAGGCCGTATTCCCGCGATTCCTCCGCGCTCATCCAATAGTCGCGGTCGGTGTCCTTGCTCACCCGCTCCAACGGCTGGCCGGTCTGCTCGGCGATGACGGCGTTGATGCGCTCGCGGGTCTTGAGGATCTCCCGGGCGTGAATCTCGATGTCCGAGGCATCGCCGCCGAAGCCGCCGGCTGGCTGGTGGATGAGGAACCTCGTGTTCGGCAGGGCGTAGCGGTTCTCCCGCTCGGTGGCAAGATAGATGTGCGTGGCGATGCTGCCCACCCAGCCGGTGCCGACGATGCGCACGGTGGGCTTCACGAAGCGGATCATGTCGAAGATGGTGTCGCCAGACTCCACGTGCCCGCCGGGCGAGCCGATGTAGAGGGTGATCGGGTCGTCGCCCTCGAACGCCAGCGCCAGCAGGCGCTCGGCCGTGCGACGCGCCATGTCCTTGTCGATCTCGCCGAATATGGTGAGCGTGCGGTTCTTCAGAAGCGTGTTGTCCACGAGGGCGAACTGCCTCGCCTTCGCCGCCTCGCCGTCGTCGTCCTTGTCTTCCGCGCGTGCGCGCAAGCCGCGCTCGATGGTGCCGCCCATGCCGTCCCCTAGCCAAGAAAGCGCGCATCTTACTTCGGACATGGGGAATAATCGCGCCTTTCAAGCACACGAGAGGCGCGCGATGCCGCTGCAGCCGGAATACGAGGCCATGTTGGCGCAGATGGCCGAGGTGGAGGGACCTGCCTTGGTCGACATGCCGGTGGAGGCCGGACGCGAGATGTACCGAACGATGCAGCCGGAGGCGCTCGACGTGCCGGTAGCGGCAGTCACCGATGCTTCGGCGAACGGCGTGCCGGTGCGCATCTACACGCCGCCGGGCGAGGGACCGTTTCCGCTCGTGATGATGTTTCACGGTGGCGGCTGGGTGATCGGCGATCTCGTGACGGCCGACGGCCAAAGCCGCGAAGTGTGCAAAGGCGCGGGCGTGACCGTGGTTTCCGTGGACTATCGGCTGGCGCCGGAACATCGCTTCCCGGCAGCGGCGGACGATTGCTATGTAGCCACCGTTTGGGCCGTGCAGAACGCTGGTCACATCGGTGCCGACGCAAGTCGCGTCGCCGTGGCCGGCGACAGCGCTGGCGGCAATCTTGCCGCGGTGGTCTCGCAGATGGCGCGAGACAAGCGCCGCGCAGGGTCAGCGGACGCACCGAACATCTGCTTCCAGCTACTCGTCTATCCGGTGACGGACGGCGTCAACTTCAACACCGCGTCCTATCGCGACAACGGCGAGGGCTACATGCTCACCGCCGATTCCATGCATTGGTTCTGGGACCACTACGCGCCGGAACCTGCCGACCGCAGCAACCCCTACGCATCGCCGCTCCTGGCCGAGGACTTCACCGACCTGCCCGAAGCGTTGGTGATGACCGCCGAATACGATCCGCTGCGCGACGAGGGAGAAGCGTACGCAACGGCCCTTGCCAACGCCGGCGTAACCGCCCGCTGTCAACGCTACGGCGGCATGATCCACGGCTTCTTCGGTCAAAGCCGCGTTGTTTCGGCAGCCAGAGCCCCGATGGACGACGCTTGCAAGGCATTGCGGACAGCGCTGGCCACGTAGTTGAGATACGCCGTCACCCAGGTTGCCGTCAGGGGGCGTGACCGCTTTCGCGCAGAATGTGGGCGACTGTGGTCTCTGGCGAATCAACGCAGACAACCGACAGGTGCCTGCGCTGAGCCTCGTCCTGAATCTCCGCCACGGCTTCGAGCACGTCATCGCGTGGGGGGTCATCTCCGCGCGGCAACCCGGCCAAGAGTTCGCGTCTCTCGGGGCGGAACAAAATCGATGGCGCGTCCCCGATTCGATCCAGGCTCCATGCCTTGGCGCGTGCCTCGTTAATCGCCCGGGAAATGCTCGCTCCCTCGAAGGAGACCACGTTGGCTGCATAGGCGGCGCTGAGGAAGGTGAATGTGGCGGGCACGTCGCGGTCGGCGAGATGGATCTTGGCATTGACGTTGTTGGCGAGACGGCTGTCTCGTTCAAGGAGGCCGTCGCGTACCGCACGCTCCCACCGAACGCGCAGTCGCTTCCTCGGCATGGCGAGCGTGCCCCTGTGCAGGAAAGAGACCATGTGCATCGCCCGCTCCAACGCTACGTCAACGCTCTCGACATGACATTGATGGATGGTGCCGAGCGACATTCCAGCCAGAGGGGGCGTCCATCCCCTGAGCCCGCCAGTTTCAGCCGACCAGCCGCTGAGACTCTCGACCGCAAGTGCGACCATGTCCTGGTACAAACCCGCCTGATCCGCGAAGAGCACGCGCGCCATTTGCGGCTGCACCGTGCCAACAACCCGTCGATTGCCCAAGTCATCCATTGCGGCCACGGCCACCGTTATCCGCTCCCCGCAACCGGCCATCGGCTCCATCAACACCGAGGCCCAGTCAATCAGGCGATTCTCGCGATGCATGTCACGCTTCCCTCCGTCGGACATTGGCCAGACCCGGGCCTCAAAGGAGCAGCCGCCCTTGAGAGGAGGTGAACTCTTGGTCCACCAACGATGGCAAGCTAGGCAAACGGTACTCAAGCAGGCGAATGCACTCGGACAGCTCCGGTTCAGCCTTCCAAGCGCCACCAAGCGTCGCGTGTCTGATGCGGTCCAACGAAACACTGGCGGAACTGGGCGAGTTCGTTCTTTACTCGTCCCGCGAACACTTGGTGCTCGCCTGCGAAACCTACGGCCTTGGCGTGCTCCGCCAGGCTATTGCGAATCTTGGTGGTTGGCGCCAAGGCCGTTGGCAGCGCTTGCTCGTGATCTATGAGCAAGTACTGGCCCCGGCCTTCGAACAGTAAATTGCCTAGTGTTCGATCTTCGTTCCCAACCCACTCATCGAAGGCTATGGCCCGCGGCAAGAGGAGCCAATCCAGAAGCATGTCCTCAGTGCGGCGATTTCGACGCAGCACCTGTCGCAAGTCCACACCGCGGCGCTCTACCCCAAACGCGAATTTGCCCTCGCCGTGGAGTTCGAGAAGATGTCGGCCTTCAGGGGAACTCGAAACGTCGAGCAAGACGGCCCGGGGCACGGGCAATCCCAATGCGCTTGCTAGCAGATTGCACAGCACTTCCCGCACTAGCGCCACAAGAACCGTTGCCTTCGGACAACGCTTCTTGCCCCAGCCCAAGCCGCCCTATCACCCTGTCGGACTTCGCCGAGACGGCAAAGCCCGACAGGCTGCTAGCTGGTACGACCGACATGGCTTGACGAAGACGGGGAAGAGCTCGCCGTTGCCCGCCCATGCTTGAACGACGCCTTTGCCGTCGTCGACCGACACGATGGGTTCGTGCAGATCGAAGACGGACAATGACCGCACATCTGCAATCAAGGGCATGTCCTCCAGCAAGTGGGGTGGTGCCAAGTAGGCGTCCGTACGAGCCTTGGCAACGACGTTGGTCGCCGAAGCAGGAGTTGGATCCGCCTGCGAGTTTCCTCTAGCGCTCGATGTCGCCTGTGACTCTTGCCCTTCGGCAGGAGGCACCGCCGTCCCCGTCCGTGTTGTTCGCCTAGTCCACCCGCGCCTTCGCAGTTCCCATTGCGACCTGCACGCCCTTCTGGTTCACCGTGGCGACGCTGAGTTCGACGATGCCGTCCTCGACGCCGACCACCGTGGCGGTTGCGTCCAGAGTGTCGCCGGGGAACACCTGGTTGGTGAAGCGCACGCCGAACTCGGTGAGGCGGCCGTCGCCGACGTAGTTCGTCAGCATCTTGCCGGTGAGGCCCATGGTGAGCATGCCGTGGGCAAACACCGACGGATAGCCGGCGACTTCGGTGGTGAACACTTCGTCGGTGTGCACCGGGTTGTAGTCGCCGGATGCGCCGGCGTACATGACGATCTGGGTGCGCTTGAGGTCTTCGACCAGGCGCTCGGTGTAGGTGTCGCCGGCGTTCAGTTCGCTTGCGTTCAATGCCATTTCAATTCCTCCTCTCTGGGCTCGACTCAGCCCTGATCGACCGGGCGCTCGGTGCGGACGCCGACGCCGGTGGCGGTGATGACCAGTTCGCCGTTCTGGTCGCGGTATTCGGTGACGGACTCGCTGAACGTGAGCTTGCCGGCGCGGCGGCTCTCGCGCTCCCAGGTGTTGCCCGGCTTGGTGGTGGCCGTAAGCACGTCGCCCGGCCGGATGTGACGGTGATACACGAAGCGCTGTTCGGCGTGCAGCCCGCCGCCACCGCCTCCGCCACCACTGCCTTCGCCATCACTGCCTTCGCGAGGCCTGGCGCCGCTGGGCTTGCCGCCGGAGCCGAACCAGCCGTCGCCATCGATGGGCGGGCGCAGGCTGTAGTCCGGATCGAACTGGGCGCTCGCCTGGGCAAAGGTGGGCGGCGCGATGATGCTTCCGGGCTCGGTGCCCTCGGCATGGTCCTCGTCGTGATAGATCGGGTTCGCATCGCCTACGGCGCGGGCGAACATCATGATGTGACTCGCCTCCACCTTGAACTTCTCAACTGCCATTTGTTCCCCTCAACTTTCGTGCCCCCCACGGGGCCGCCTATTCGTGATGTGCTGTCGGAGCCCTGCCGGCCCAGGCCCGCAGGAGCGAAGCGCGCAAACCTACCAGACATGCGCTGCCATGTCGTGGGCCAGATGCGGATTCGCTGCCAGGCCTGGTGCTGAGCGGCGCCGCACCCACCACCGCCTGATCGAGCGCCCCATCCGGAGCGACCAGCCTTGCGGAACCGCCAGCGCCCTACCGCCCCTTGAACTCCGGCTTGCGCTTCTCCAGAAACGCCGTGATGCCCTCGCGGCTGTCTTCGGTCTGCACCAGAGCCCCTTGGGCGTACTTCTCGAACATCAGCGCGCCGGCGAGGCCGGCCTCCATGCCGAAGTGGACCATCGCCTTCATCGTCCGCGGCACGAAGGGCGCGAAGCTCGCGAGGTGCTCCGCCATGCGACGAGCTTCCGGCAGCAGTTCCTCCCTGGCCACCAAGCGGGTGACGAGGCCGATGGAGAGCGCTCGTTCGGCGTCAATGGGTTTGCCCATCAGCATCATCTCCATGCCCCAGCCGCGGCCGACGATGCGCGGCAGCCGGGCGGTGGCGCCGCCGCCGGGGATGATGCCGAGCTTGCCCTCCGGCGTGGCGAAGCGCGAGGTGGAGGTTGCGATTCGCAGGTCGCAACCTAGCGCCACCTCCAGCCCGCCGCCCATGCAGATGCCGTCGATGGCGGCGATGGTGGGTTTGGGCAGGCGTTCGAGCTGGTCCGCGAGACCCTGGACGATGGGCTCCAACGCCTTCTTGAAGTCGCGGTGCAGCACTTCGTTCAGGTCCGAGCCGGAGGCAAAGGCACGGCCGCCGGCGCCGGTGATGGTCACGACGCGCACGTCGTCGTCGGCGCCCGCACGCGCCACGGAGTGCCGCAGCTCCGCCAGCGTGGCGAGGGAGATGGCGTTGTGCTTCTCCGGTCGGTTGATGGTCAGAAGCGCCATCGGCCCCTCGACTTCGTAGGTCGTTTCCCTGTATTCCATGCTTCCCCGTCTTTCACTCACCGGCCACACTCAAGTGCGCCGGCGTCACGGCGCCCGGTCGCTCTGCCCGCTGCCGATCATCCTGTCCACGAAGCGGTCCAGCTTGCCCTTGACCCGCTCCACCACGTCCTCCACGTCGATCTTGTCGATCAACGCTCGCGCCACTGCCTCGTTGGTCTGATCCGCCAGGCGACCGACGATTTCCGCCGTGAGTTCGTCCACGCTGATGCCTTGGCTGCCGCCGATGTCCTCCATCCGGATCTCCGGCAGTTGCGCCTTCGTGCTGCCGAGCGGCGACACCAGGGCGCCGTGCCCGTTGCGAATGAACATCTGCTCGACCACCACGCGCAGGCCATCGTCCGTGCCGGCAGCCTCCCTCGAGCGCTGACGCGACGCAGCGCGTCGCGAGCGCGCCACGACGCGGCCGATATTGGTCATCGCGCCTTCGGAAACGCCGTCCACCACCGCCGTCACGGTCACGTCCTCGATTTCCAGCCGGCGCACCCAGAGGAGGTCCGTCCCGCTGCGACCAAGGTCGAAGGCGGCGGCAAGACGCCCTACCGCCAGCATCGGTGGCCCTTCCATGCCGGGTGGATTGGCGACTTCGATGCCCAGCACCTCCACTTGCCGCTCGCCCAGCGAGAACGCCACGTCTGCCACCGTCACCGGCACCCCCAGCCGTTCCTCGCTCGATGCGCTGACCGACTCTGCAATCACGTCGTCCATGCGCGCCAGCACAAGTGCAGCACCGACGAACAAGACCGCGACGACAATCGCCGCAATGGTCGCGAACGTCTTCATCGCTTCATGCCGCTGCGAGGCGCCTTGAACGGGCGAAACTCACATTGACATCGGCGCCGCCGCCAGCCGCGACGCCGATGGCGACGCGCCAGCCGTGCGCATCGCAAAGCTGCTTGACGATGGCGAGGCCCAGGCCGCTGCCGCCGGTGGCGGAGCGACGCGCCGCGTCAAGGCGATAGAAGGGCTCGAACACCCGCTCCCGCTCCGCCCGCGGAATGCCGGGCCCCACGTCGGTGACATGGACGCAAACCTGCTCCCCACCGTCCACCGTCACCTCCGCTCCGCTGCCGTGTTGCCGTGCATTGTCGATCAGATTGGCGAGCACGCGCTGCAATGCGCCCGGGGCGATGTACACGCGCTTCGGAACATCGCCGCGCCAATGCACCACAACGTCTTCGGCGATGCCGGCCACCACGGAGCTTATGTAGGGCTCGAACTCCACCAGCCGCGCCGCCTCGCCGGCACCGCGCGCGAAGCGCAGTGCATCGCCAATCAGCTCGTCCATGGCGGCGAGATTGCGTTCGAAGCGTTCCACCAGCCGCGCGTCCACGTTGTCCGGCAAGAGTTCGAGGGCGAGGCGCATCCGTGCCAGCGGCGTGCGCAGGTCGTGGGAAATCCCGGCCAGCAGCGTCGTGCGATTGGAGAGCAACGTGGTGACATCCCGCGCCATGGCGTTGAAGCTCGATGCCAGGGTCACGAGTTCGGTCGGTCCCTCCTCCGGCAGGGGCTGGAAGCCTTCCGCACCGCGGAACGCTCCGGCCGCTCTCGCCATGACCCCAAGCGGCCCCGCCAAGCGTCGCACGATCAGCGCCGAGCCGATGAAGACGATGAGCGCGCCGGCGCCGAATATCAGCAGCCCGACGACCAGCGGTTGCACGTCGCGCCGCTGCGAGGAAAAGCCCACCTGCATGATGCGCCCACCCATGGGCACGCTGGCCCACAACAGGCCATCGCTCTCCATCAATCGCACGGTTTCGCCCATGCGTTGCGACAGCTTGGTCTCGATGAGGTCGTGATAGGCGTTGCCATCGGCCACGAACGGCAGGTCGCGCACGTTTGCGCTGATGATGAGATCGTGATTCTCAAGCAGCTCGATCTCGAAGTAGGGCCGCGCCTCGGGACTCAGCTCCACCCACGTCTTGGCGGCAAGCACCACCAGCCCCGCCTCGTCGTCGGCGGAGCGGTCCGAGATCGGCACCACCACGAATCCCCAAAGCGCGGCCAGCACGGTTGCGGCGATGGCCGACGCGCCCACCGCCAACACTGCGTTGGTGCGGCCGAGCAGGGATGCCGGCCACACCGCCTGCAGTCGGCTCTCGGCCAGGCGTCGAAGGATGCCGACGGTTTCTGTCGCCGTTGCCATCGTCAGGTCGTGGGTGCCATTGCGAAAGCGCGCGGTCGGGCAGACGCCTCAAGGCCCGGAGCGTCAGACCGACCCCGGACAGAACATGTAGCCCTTGCCCCAGATCGTCTTGATGAGGACGGGCGTCGCCGGGTCTGGTTCGATCTTGCTGCGCAGGCGCGTCACGCGCACGTCGATGCTGCGATCGAAGGGCGAACGCCGGGTTCCGGTGAGCAGGTCGAGGATGCGATCGCGGTCAAGCACGGTGTTTGGATGTCGCACCAGCACATCGAGCAGCTCGAACTCGCCCGAGGTGAGCGCCACGGTGCGCCCATCCCGGGTCAGCCGGTGGGCGTTGAGATTCAGCTCGAAGTCGCCGAAGGTGATGATGTGAGCGCCTTCGCGGCGGGCACCGCGCCGCAGCACCGCCCGCACCCGAGCCAACAGCTCGCGCGGATTGAACGGCTTGGCGAGATAGTCGTCGGCGCCGATTTCGAGGCCCACAATGCGATCCACATCGTCGCCTTGGGCAGAGACGATGATGATCGGCAGGTCGCGGTCGCGCCTCATGCGCCGGGCGATGGAAAGGCCGTCCTCGCCGGGCAGCATGAGGTCGAGGATCATCAGGTCGATCTCGTTCGCCCCGAGGGCGGCGTCCATGGTGACGCCGTCCTCCGCTACCAGCACCTCGAAGCCTTGGCCGGAAAGGTACTGCTCGGTGAGTTCGAGCAGTTCCGGATCGTCGTCCACCACCAGCAGGGTTGGCGGCGGCTTGCTTTGCGCGGAATGACCGGCCCCGGCCGCTGAAGCAGCCTTTGCATCCGTCGAAGCGTCGTCAGCCACGCTCACGATTGGCGTGCGTCCCGGTCTCCGTCCGCCTTCGGGTCGGTGCCTGCGTCGGCGCGATCCGGGTTCGATGAAGGTTCCTTGCGCCGCTCGAATCCCGTGCCGAAGCGTTCCGGGGTTGCGTCCGGCGCGGTCTGCAAGGCATGCGCCTTGATTCCGGCGCGAAGGGATGGTCTCGGTGCCGTCCCGTCGTCGACGGCAAGCCGGTCGTCGAGCACCGGCAGGGTTTCCACCCCCAGCAGCGCCCCCGCGTCCTCCGGGATGCGCCCGAAGCGGGCCCGGGAGCGCACCGGAATGCGGGTGGGCTCGCCGTTCGCCGCCATGCGCTTGCGCATCTCGACGAAATACCAGCGACGTTCTTCGTCGTCCATTGCCTCCCAGCGGCCACCGAGGTCGGAGAGCTGCTCGTCGGAGAACTGCGCGAACGGATTGGCTGCATCGGGCGACCCGCCACCATCCGCCGCAAACGTGCCCGAAGCCACCAACAGCAGCGCCGCTGGCGCATGCCGCCAACGCATCAAGCGCTCATCTCTCGGCCTCGCTCGCACTGAAGTCATCGGTATGCGTGGTTCCTCGCGAAATCCACCAACCGGCGTACCACAGGCCGCCGGGGAACCAAGTGAACCGCTTTACGCGACGAATTGCAACGGTGCGCGGGCGCAAAACGCCGCTCTCTCGTCGCAAGGCAAGCCCCTGCGAAGCACGCATCCGCTGATGCAACGAGACTTCCAACTCGTGCCGGGGTCGCAGCCATGGCCCTTGCGCCTTCGGCGCGTCATTAAGCAAGGCCTCCGATCCAATGCATCGGCGCGGCGCCTCTGGAGAAGCCGAGGATGACTTCTCGGAGGAGACACGCACGCTAACGGACTAGCGCCACAAGAACCGTTGCCTTCGGCAACGCTTCCTGCCCCAGGCCGTCCTGTCACCCTGTCGGCATTCGGCCAGCTTGCGCCGTCCGAAGTCCGACAGGCTGCCAGATCGGAGCTTCTTGCCCGGGCCGAGCACCCACAAAAAACCGGCGCGCTCGCAAGAACGCGCCGGCCCTCTTTTGTGCCCTGATGGCCATGCGAGCCGCCCGGCACAGGCGGCCCGCGATGCCCCTTCAGGCGCGCTCGAAGAGCCCTGCGGCGCCTTGGCCGCCGCCGATGCACATCGTCACGACGCCGTACTGCTTCTCGCGGCGTTGCAGTTCGCGCAGGACTGCACCCGTGCAGCGGGAACCGGTCATGCCGAACGGGTGGCCGATGGAGATGCTGCCGCCGTTGACGTTGTATTTCTCGTTGTCGATGCCGAGCTCGTTGCGGCAGTACACGCACTGCGAGGCGAACGCTTCGTTCAGCTCCCACAGGTCGACGTCGTCCTGGCTGAGGCCGGCATTCCCGAGCAGACGCGGGATGGCGAAGACGGGGCCGATGCCCATCTCGTCCGGCTCGCAGGCCGCCACGGTGAAGCCGCGATACACGCCCAGGGGCTGGATGCCGAGCTGATTGGCACGCTCTGCGCTCATCAGCATGGTCATCGAAGCGCCGTCGGAGAGCTGCGAGGCGTTGCCGGCGGTGACCGTGCCGTCTTCCTCGAAGGCCGGGCCCAAGCCCGCGAGGCCGTCGAGAGTGGTGGTGGGGCGGTTGCACTCGTCGCGATCGACGGTGACATCAACCAGGCTCTCTTCGCCGGTCTGCCGATCCACCTTGTTCATGGTCACGGTCATCGGCACGATCTCTTCGGCGATCCAGCCGGCTTCCTGCGCCCGCGCGTAGCGCTGCTGGCTTTGCAGAGCGTATTCGTCCTGCATCTCGCGGGTGACCTGATAGCGCCGCGCCACCACTTCGGCGGTGTTGCCCATGGCCATGAAGATTTCGGGCTTCTCGTCGAGCAGGCGCTGGTTCTGCTTGGCCTTGCCCGGCTCCTGGCGATTGCGCATGGAGATCGAGTCCACGCCGCCAGCGATGGCGATCTGGGTCTGGCCGGAGGCGATCTGGTTCGCCGCAATGGCGATCGACTGCAGCCCCGACGAGCAGAAGCGGTTGATGGTCATGCCACCGGTGGTGATGGGCAGCTTTGACAGCACTACCGCGAGGCGGGCGAGATTGCCGTCTTGCTCACCGGCGTGGCTGGCGGCGCCGACGACGACGTCTTCCACCTCGGCCGGTGCCACGTTGGGATTGCGTTCGAGCAGCGCATCGATGCAATGCGCGAGCATGTCATCCGAGCGTGTCAGATTGAAGCTTCCGCGGAAGGACTTCGCGAGCCCCGTGCGGACGCTGTCCACGACTACGACGTCACGTCCAGCCATTCGATTTTCCCCTTTCTCTGTTTGGCAGCTTTCTGCTTGGCGACCCCTGCTTGGCCAAAAGTGCTTGGCAAAAAGCCTGCGAAAAGCAAACGGCCCGCTCATCGAACCGCGCAAGCGGGCGAGTGTAACGAAAACGCCGCCCTGTGGGGTGAATGGGTGAGATGATTTCGGCGCTGCCCCGACGATGGCCCTCCTCAGGCGGAGCGGCGTCTCGCCCTTCATTGCGCCCCAAGGGCACGCAGCCCCTCGTCGAGGCAGTCCCGCGCACCCAGCGCATCAACCGTGATGCGTGCTGCTCTCAAAGAAGCCGCGCCGCGCGGCGCGTATGGGCGTGCCCTTCGGACGCGTCGGCGAGACGCCCTCCCTCCAGAAGCGCATCGGCTAGCGCCACAAGAACCGTTGCCTTTCGGCAACGCTTCCTGCCCCAGCCCAAGCCGTCCTGTCACCCTGTCGGCATTCGGGCGCCGTCCGAAGTCCGACAGGCTGCTAGACTTCAGCCACGGCGACTGGCCGCATGGAAGCGACGCGTCCGGGGACTCGAGAGCCCGAGCAATGGCTGCAATGGACAACGTGCAATCCGCCATCGAGCCTTCAGCCAGGGGGAGCGCAAGGGGCCTCCCGCCGCAAGAGGAGCTATTGGCCCTGGCCGAGTCGTCGGCCCCCACCCAACCCGTCGAAGACCCGGCTCGCGACGAGCTGCGGGCGCGATTCGAGGACCGGCTCGTCGTCCGCCACGACCTGAACCGGCGCTTGGTGTCGTATCAGGCCAACAAGGCCATGCCCGGACTGCGCTGGCTGAAGTACAAGGAGGGCTTCTCGGCGCACCTCGTGCAGGATGCTCTGCAGTTGGCGGAAGGCATGGTGCTTGACCCCTTCGCCGGCCTTTGCACGACGCCCTTGGTTGCAGGCGGCGCAAATCGCCCAGCCATCGGCATTGAGATCATGCCGGTGGGGCCTCGGGTGGCACGGGCCGTCGGCGCATTGGCCCAGGGCGTCCACACCGATTCTCTTGCCAAGGGCGCAAAGCAGCTCTTGGGCGCGGTGTCTGGCCGCCATGCCGAACCTGACTTCTCCTTCCCTCACGTGCCCATCACCGCGAGTGCATTTCCGGCGGAAACGGAAGACGCCATCTCCCGCGCCCGCGCCCATCTTGCCAAGCTGGACGCCGGACCGGTTCGCTCCGTGCTCGATGTCGCCTGCATGAGCGTGCTCGAAAGCGTCAGCTTCACCCGCAAGGACGGTCAGTACCTACGCTGGGACCCCCGCTCCGGCAGGACGCTTCGCGGGCGCGGCATGGACAAGGGCCCCATGCCGGACTTCGCGGACGCACTTGCGGCTCGCCTCCACGAGATACGAGCCGACATACCAGCGCTGGCGAGATGCTACGGCGGCCGCGTGCCGCAAATTGTCGAAGGCTCGGCCTTACGGGAACTCGGCCGCCTGCCGGAACACTCGGCGGGCCTGACCATCACCTCGCCCCCCTACGCCAACCGCTACGACTACACCCGCACCTATGCCCTGGAGCTGGCATGGCTCGGCTACGACCGCGCGGCATTCGGTGCACTGCGGCAATCGCTCGTCAGCGCGACGGTGGAAAACCGAGCGAAGGACGACGTCCTGAACGAGGGTTTTCCGCATCCGGAACTGCTCGCTGGGGCACGGCGTCTGGTGTCATGCCAGCCGGCGCTGAACGAGGTGCTTGACCGGCTCGAAGCAAAACGTGCGGAGCTCAGCAATCCACACGTCATTCGCCTCGTGCGCAACTACGTTCTGGAGATGTCGATCATCGTCGCGGAACTTGCCCGGGCAACCCGTCCGGGGGGCCGGGTCGTCATGGTGAACGACAACGTGCAGTACCACGGCGAGGAAGTCCCCATCGACCTCATCCTTTCGGACATCGCCGAAGAGTTTGGCTTCGAGTGCGAACAGATTGGCGTGCTGCCGCGCGGCAAGGGCAACGCAAGCCAACAGATGGGCCGCTTCGGCCGCCGGGAAATCCGCAAGTGCGTGTATCAATGGCGAAAGCGATGAGGTCAGGGACCTGATGGCGGACGCAGACACGCGGATTGACGAAGCCGTGGATCGGTCGATCACGATCGCGGCCCAAATCGCAGAGCGAGCGGACATGCGGATTCGGGCGGAGATCGAGTGCTATACCGGACGCCTTGGCTACCGCAGAAGGCTAGAGCGGCTCGCGATCGATGGCGACGCGTATCGCCGCATCAAGGCGGCGAGGATTCGGCCGCGATTGGTGTTCGCCCATCCCAAACTGCTGATGGACATGCCAAACGCCTCCTTGTATTACCGCGGCATCGCGCTTTTGCCCCGCAAGCGAGTTGCGCGAATCGCGGGCACCGTCGATGGGTGGGAGCAGTCGCCGCCGGCGGCTCGCATCACAAAGGAGAAGGCGCAGAAACTCGCGCGACTATACAACCGTGTCATCAGCGCAGTTGTGCTTGATCGGTCGGAGTGGGGTCAGGACGATGCGCCTCGCAATGTGCTGGCCAACGTCGCCATCAGCGCCGATGGCGGGATGCGCAATGTCGTGGGGCAGAAGGGCGAGGCGGAGATCCAGGATCGGATGCGCGAGTTTGTGGAAACAGAGGGCCTCGCCGTCGGGGCGCTCGACGATCCAACCTGCATGGAGTTGCTAGGCGGCGTTACGATGCGGTTCGGGTCGGAACCGGACATCGGCTTTGAGCGGGGTGGGTCGTGGGCGCTCATCATCGAGATCAAGGCCGGCAAGGACCGCGCTGGCGCTTTGGAACGCCTTGGCGCGATCAAGAAGACCTTCGACGAGGCGCCCAACGATTGCAGGAACTTCCTCGTGGTGGGGGTGGTGACGACGACGATGCGCGAGAGACTTCGGGAACTGTGCATGGAGCGGCACTTTCAGATCGACGAATTGCGCGAGCCCGGAGCTTGGGAGGAGTTCATGAACGAGATCTTCCACCACAGCTTGCGGATTGCCCGGGAGATTGGCGCGCGGAGGGAACTGTCGTGAAGGCGTTGCGTGGGCTTGGCCGTGCGGTGGGCGCGGTGCTTGGCTGGGCCTTCGTCTTGTCCACGGTGGCCGAGGAAGGGCCGGCGGAGCTGGCGGACCCGATTCCCGAGGCGATTGTCAAGGGCGACCTTTTGGTGGGGGTGGTGCCGTTTGTGCGGGCGCCGCAGTCGTTCGATCCGGTGAAGCCGCTTGGGACGAACGACGCGTGGGCACGGATTCAGAATCTGGCGCCCATTCCGGATGGCTCGGGTCGGCTGGTTTTCAACGACATCCGTGGGGTGCTATATGTCACGGATGTGCATGGGGCGGAGCCCGAGGTCTATCTCGATCTGCGTCGGGAAGGGGTGGCGCTGCACAACCACGACTTTCCGAACGAGGCGGGGCTGCTCGGCTTTGCCTTCCATCCCGATTTTGGCACGCCAGGCCGCCCCGGTTACGGCAAGTTCTACACCGCCTACAGCGGCGCCCCGGCTACGTTGGCCGAGGTGATTTCCGGCACCAATCAGGAAAGCGTGATTCGCGAGTGGACTGCCACTGATCCGTCGGCCAACGCCTTTGCCGGCGCGGCGCGCGAGCTGCTCCGCGTCGGTCAGTTTGCGCCCACGCACAACGTGGGGAACATCGCCTTCAACCCGTATGCGGCGATCGACTCGGACGATTACGGCAACCTCTACATCTGCCTCGGTGACGGCGGCGGTGCCAACGACCCCCAGGGCAACGGCCAGAGTCCGGAGACGCTGCTTGCTGCGATCCTGCGCATCGATCCCTTGGCGCTCGACAAGGGCGCATACGGCATCCCGGACGGCAATCCGTTTGCCGACGGCGAAGGCGGGGCGCCGGAAGTGTGGGCCTGGGGCCTGCGCCACGCCCAACAGTTCTCGTGGGACACAGACGGGCGGATGTTCATCAACGACATCGGCCAGGATCAGGTGGAAGAGGTGAATCTGGGCGTGGCCGGCGGCAACTACGGCTGGCCCGTTCGCGAGGGCACATTCGCCACGGCCCAAGGCAGCGCTGGCACGCGACTGGGCTCGGTGTATTCCCTTCCGGACGAAGAGCCAGGGCGGTTCGTCTATCCGGTCGCGCAGTACGACCACGACGAAGGCTTCGCCATCGGCAGCGGCTTCGTCTATCGCGGCGAAGGCATCCCGGAGCTGCGCGGGCGCTACGTGTTCGGCGACATCACGCTTGGCCGCATTTTCCACATGGACGCGGACGACCTGACACCTGGCCAGCCGGCGGCCATCAGCGAACTGCGGCTGATGATCGACGGCGAGGAACGGGAGTTGGTGGATGTCGCTGGCTACACCAACACCTATCATGCCGGCATCCCACGCGTGGATCTGCGCATGGGCATGGGTGCAGAGGGCGAGATCTACCTCCTCACCAAGGGCGACGGCTGGATCCGCAAGCTGGTCGCGGCCAGGTAGCCGGTGCCTACGAAAAGGGTAATCTTCACGACCGACCAGACAAGGAGAACCAAATGCGACTCTCGATGACTCTCGCCGGGGTGGCGAGCCTCTTGGCCCTCAACGCCATGGGCGCCGAAGCCGACGCGGAATACCGCAAGCATGCGATGCAGGCTGTCGGCGGCCACATGCAGGCCATCGTCAAGATCATTCGCGGCGAGGTGCCCCACACCGGCCACCTGTCGATGCACGGCAACGCGATGGCCGATCTTGCCGAAGCTTCGGGGTCGCTCTTCCCTCCGGGTTCCGAGGGTGGCGACGCCCTGCCAGCCATCTGGGAAGAGCCCAACGACTTCGCGGAGAAGGTCGAGGCGTTTCGCACGGCAGCCCAGGGCTTCAAGGAAGCTGCGTCCACCGACGACGCAGCCGCGGCCGGGGCCGCACTGCGGGACCTGGGCGGCGCCTGCAAGGGCTGCCACGACAGCTATCGAAACGAGTAGCGCGCCAGGGCGTGTTGACACTGCGGTCTCCTCGCCCCGCCCCCTGCAGGCGCGGCGAAGCGGCGCTAGTCGGGCAGGGCGAGCACCAGCAGGGTGGCGGCGAAGAGGGTGGCGACGGCGCGCCAGGCGTAGTTTGGGGTGGGCGGGGTGTCGACGGCCTTGCGGCCGGTGAACATCGTCAGGGGGGTTGGGTCTCGCAGTACCGCGCCATAGATGATCTGTGCGGCGACATGGGTGGACACCAAGGTCACGATCAGCCAATGGGCGCGGTTGTGGATGAAGGTGGCGTTGCGGGCGAGTTCCGTGGAGACCCACTGCCGCAGGGGCCCTTCGGTGAAGATTTCGTCGGTGGCGAAGAGGCCCGTGCCCACTTGCAGGGTGACGATTGCCAGCAATAGCCCGACCAGGGCGATGCCGGGGGCCGTGTGGGTCGCGGGTGGGTTCCTGCCGCGAAAGTGGTTGACGATGGCGCGGGGTGTCGTGCGGTAGTTGCGGAACCTTGCATAGAGTCCGCCCCAGATGGCCCAGCCGAGGCGGAAGGCCAAGAGGCCCAAGGCGAGGATGCCGGAGCGGATGTGCCATTCGAGCAGGCCGATGTCGCCGACAAGACCCGTGGTCAGGGAGAACACCACCACTGTCGCGAACGCCCAATGCCAGATGCGCAAGGGCCAGTCCCAGACCAACGTCTTGGTGGGCGGGGTTTCGCTCCCGGTTGGCATGGGCGCCTCGAACGACGCGAGCCTTGGCCCCTCGGCTCAGCCGGCCGCGGCCTGCGCCTGCCCCATCTCTTCCAGCCGATAGATGCGGCGCACGTTGTCGCCAAGCACCTTGGCCCGTGCCGGCGGCGTCAGGCGATTGGCGAACGCCGTGAGGTCGTCCACCCAGGTGTGCGGATGGTCGGGGTGCGGATAGTCCGTGGCCCAGAGGAAGTTGTCGGCGCCCACGTGGTCGATGATGAACGGCGCGGCGGTCTCGTCCGGGTCGCCGGAGATGAAGCATTGGCGACGGAAATACTCGGTGAAGGTGGGGCGCTTGCCGGCAAGGTTGATCGAGCGCGCATGGGCGTCCAGGCGGTCGAGCATGGCGCCGATCCAGCCGGAGCCGGATTCCAGCACGCCGAGGCGGAGCTCGGGGAAGCGATCCAGCGTGCCGAGGGCCATGAAGGAGATGAGCGCCTGCTGGACGATGGAGCGCAGCCAGATCATGCTGGCTGCACCCATGCCTTCCGTGGGCCAGTCGAAGATGCCGGCGGCTGCTGCGTGCGGGTGGAAGGTGGGGTGAATCGCCAGCGGCACGTCCAGTTCCACGCATTTGGCGAACAGGACATCATGGTCTGAATGGCCGTGAATCACCCGGTTGTGGTTGAACGGGTTGATCCAGCCGCCCTTGCAGCCATCCTTCACGGCGCGTTCGAGTTCGGCGGCAGAGCCGGCCGGATCCAGCAGCGTGAGCATGGCGATGGGCACGAGGCGCCCGCCGCTGCCACGACAGAAGTCGGCGATCCAGCGGTTGTAGGCGCGGGCGTAGGCGAGGCTGATCTCGGGGTCTGTCTCTTCCACCTCCCACAACAGGCAAATGGTGGGGTAGAGGAGCGAACAGGCGAGGTTTTCCCGATCCATGAGGTGCAGGCGGTCGCCGGCGTCGCAGGCGCCGAGGGGCATGCTGTCGGCATAGCGGCGGTCGGGGCTGGCCTTGAGGTCTTCTGCCCCCATCGCGCCCATGATGCCGAGACTGCCCTTGCGGGTGCGCTCGGAGGGCCTGCCGTTGATTTCGAGGTATTCGAGGCCGTCGTCATCCACGCGGATGCGCAGCGCACGGTCTTGATACTTCTCCTCGAGGTAGTTCTCCCAAAGGTCCGGCGGCTCCAGCACATGGCCGTCGGCGTCGATGGCACCACCGTAGGGAAACCGCTTGATCTCGTATGCCATCGCTCCAACCTCTCCCGCGTGAACCTGTCGCCGATCATGCGTGGAACGGGGGCGAACGGCAAGGGAACCTGAGGGCGGGGAGGGCGGAGAGTTTTCGATGCAACAACAAGGGCGCGTGTCTGGCTATTGCGCGCCTTACGGCGCATGGAGGGCAGGGTACCTTCCTCTGGAGAGGCCCGTGGCTTGCCTGCGCAGGTGACAATCGACCCTTGCACGGCGTGGCTTGGAGAGGAGGGCAAGCGTGGAAGTACTGGCGCGAGAATGGCGCCTTGCGGTCGTTCAGGCGCTGCGCGTCGTTGCGGACCCGGAGCGAGCGAAGGGGCAGCAGGCATACATGAAATCCGAGATGCCGTTTCACGGCGTCACGGTGCCGGTTGTGCGCAGGATCGTCGCGGAAGGGGTGCGGGCGCGTCCATTGCCGGATGCGGACACCTGGCAGCAGGCGGTGCTCGCGCTGTGGCGGCTGGCGGAGCGGCGCGAGGAGCGCTATGCCGCCGTGGAACTGCTCAACCACTCCCGTCACCGGCGCTGGCTTGCGCCGGAACGGATGGAGATGGTCGAGGAAATGGTGGTGACCGGCGCGTGGTGGGACTACGTGGACGCCATCGCCAGCGTCGCCGTGGGGCAGATGCTGTACCGCCACCGAGCAGCAGTCGCGGCGCTGCTGCGGCAATGGGCCACGAGTCACGACATCTGGAAGCGCCGAACCGCCATCCTCGCGCAGCTCAAGCGTGGCAAATCCACCGACGAGGAGTTGCTGTTCGAGCTCATCGAGCCCTCCATCGACGAGCAGGAGTTCTTCCTCCGCAAGGCCATCGGCTGGGCACTTCGGCAGTATTCCCGCGTCAGCCCCGAAGCCGTGGCGAGCTTTGTCGAACGCAATGCGCAGCGGCTCTCTCCGCTGTCGAAACGCGAGGCGTTGAAGGCGCTCCTGAAGTCCGGAGCGATTGGGGAGATTCCCTGAAGGGCCCCGCCACCGTCCTGCCTCCCGACCGCTGCCCGTTCTCGCTGCCCCCTTGGGGGATACAATCCCGCCGCCACTGGCTGCCTGGGAGTCGCGCCATCCAATTTGGACTGTTTGTCTATTGCACCGTAGGGCGTCGTGCCGAGCTCGAAGCGGGCATGGCGGGACATGCGCCGGGCCTTTATCCGCGGATGCTGGCGGAGCTTGCCGACTATGCCGGCTTCGCCGAGGGGCGAGGTTACTTCGGCTTTGGCCACCCGGAGCACCACTTGCAGATCGAAGGCTTCGAGATATCCGGCGATCCTGCCCTCATGGCCATGTGGCTTGGCCGGCACACCACACGCATGAAGGTGATCACCTGCGGCTTCGTCTCCACCGCCAACAATCCTCTCGCCACCGCCGAGAAGATCGCGACGATGGATCACATGCTCGGCGGTCGCTTCGGCGTCGGCCTGGTGCGTGGCTATCAGTCGCGCTGGGTGGAGAACTACAAGGTGCGGCCGGAACTCGCGGCGGTCGGGCCGTGGAACAAGAACAGCCCCGACGACGATCTCAACCGCGAATACTTCGCCGAATTCGTCGAGGTGGTGGTGAAGGCGCTGACGAGCGAGACCTTCTCGCACGAAGGTCGGTTCTGGAACTTCCCGCCCAGGGACTTCGTGAACCCGCACGAACATCCCGTGTATGCGAACTTCGGTCGCGGCGTGGACGCGGACATGCACATCCGGGAAATCGGCATCGCACCGCGGCCCATGCAGGCAGAGATTCCCCTCTACGGCGGCTTTTCCGCCAGCCTGCGCACCGCCAGGTTCTGGGCCCGCTACAAGGGCCGCCCCATCGTCCTCTCCGGCAACACCGAATTCCTCGACGTGCTCTGGCGGGAGTGGCGCAAGGAGGCCGAAGCCCACGGCCACGACGTGCCGCCGGGGCGCGAAGCCTGTTGGGGCGGGTTGATGATCTGCGCCGAAACGGACGCCAAGGCGGAAGCGCTCCTTGAAGACATGCGCTGGTTCTGGCACAACTGGGCGGAACCGTTCGGCCAGGGCCTGCCGGAACTCCTGGTGGGCTCGCCGGACACCCTGAACCGCCGCATTGAACGAGTCGCGAAGGCCGTGCCCATCGACGAGGCGTTTCTGCTGATCCCGGCCGGCATCCACACGCCGGAGCAGATCAAGGATTCGCTGGACCTCTTCTCGCGCAAGGTGATGCCGAACTGGGGGTAGAGCAGCGGTCGGCCTCCATCAACGGGGGTGGCGCGGCCTGCACGCCGCCGAGCCTCAAGCGAAGCCGCAAAGGACCGCCAAGCCATTTGCCAAGCCGCTCGCTGCTCCCGTAGGCTTGCGGCTCTCTTTGCCAACACCCCTGCCGATCAGGGAATGCAGATGTCTTCGAACGCCTTTCGCGTAACCGACTTTGAAGTCGAGGGTCATGTCGCTCGCATTCGGATGAACCGTCCGGAAGCGATGAACTCGTTCAACCCAGACCTGCGCTGGGAGCTTTCCAAGCGCTTCGACGAGGTGGAGCGCGACGACGACATCTGGCTGGCCGTGGTCACCGGTGCCGGCAATCGTGCCTTCAGTGCCGGGGCGGATCTCAAGCATCGAGCCCGGGAGCGCGAGGCCACGCCAGAGCAGCGCGAGGAGTGGGCGCGCAAGCACACCGAAACGCGTCCCCTGACCGAGCGCTGGCATTTCCCCAAGCCCGTCATCGCCCGCGTCAACGGGTTCGCGTTGGGCGGCGGCATGGAACTTGCGCTCGCCTGCGACATCATCGTCGCCGCCGATCATGCGGAACTTGGGCTGCCGGAGCCGCGCCGGGGTCTCATCGCCGGCGGCGTGGGCGTTCACCGCCTGCCCCGGCAACTGCCGCTCAAGACGGCGATGGGCTATCTCCTCACCGGCCGCCACATGTCCGCCGCCCGCGCCTTGGAACTCGGTCTCGTCAATCAGGTGGCGCCCCTTGATGAGCTCGATGCGGCGGTGGACGAGTGGATCGCGGACATCATGCGATGCGCCCCGTTGGCCGTGCGTGCCACCAAGGAGGCCACCATGCGTGGCCTCGACATGCCCCTGCCGCAGGCGCAATACACCGACTACGAGTGGGAACGCCGGCGGCGCACTTCGGCGGACGCCATCGAAGGCCCCCGCGCCTTCGCCGAAAAGCGTTCCCCCAGCTGGAAGGGCTTCTAGCCGATGGCGCGAGCGAATGCGAGCCCGAAGGCCAGGCAGTTCGCGAAGCGAACTCCCGACGCGCCCGCAAGGGCGCGCTAGCACCATTGCCTTGGAGGGCAAGCGCCCATGCGATCGGAAACCATGCTCTTTGCCCGCGACGTGGAGGCCACCTCGCGCTGGTATCAGGACTTCCTCGGCCTGGCCTCCGGCCACGGCGGCGATGAGTTCGAGATGCTTGTGGACGGCGACCGGCTGCTCCTGCAGCTGCACAAGCTCGACCCGAGCTTCCACGACCACGGCGTCGCCACCGAGGGGCCTCTCGGCAACGGCGTGCTGGTGTTCCTGCACGTGGATGATCCCGATGCGGCCCTCGCCCGCGCCAAGGAGCGTGGCATCGAGGTCGTGGAGGACATCTACGACAACCCGGAGGCGAACATGCGCCAGTTCACGGTGCGCGACCCGAACGGCTACGCCCTCGCCATCTGCAAGTCGGCGTGGGGCTGATGGACGCGCAAGGGGACGACGTCGTTGCCGAGGATGCCGCCGCCACCGCAAAGGCCGACCGCCGGCGGCGAGCGGACATGGAAGTGGAGCGCATCGCCGGCAGGAATTCGGTGCTGACCGAGGAAGAGAAGTTCCTCTTCGACCTGCGCGGCTTTCTGGTGCTGCGCGGCGTGCTTTCGAGGGACGACTGCGCGAGGCTCATTCGCCTCGCCGACCATGTGTGGCCACGCCAGTCCGAAGACGGGCCGTTCCGACGCACCGGCGAGGTGTCGCAGTGGGGCAAGCCGTTTCTCGACCTGATCGACCATCCCAGGGTGCTTCCCTATCTGGCGGAACTGGTGGGCTCGAAGCTTCGCCTCGACCACGACTACTGCATCTTCATGCGCGAACATGGCGCCCGCAACCGCCTCCACGGCGGCCCCTTCCGCTACGAAACGGATCACTGGTATCGCTACCACGACGGCGTGATGCGCAACGGCCTCACGGTCGCCACCTGGAACCTCACCGACGCACCGGCCGGCGCCGGCGGCTTCGTCTGCGTGCCGGGCAGCCACAAGAGCAACTTCCTTCAGCACATGCCGAAGGACGTGGCTCGCTTCGATCGCGATGTGGACTGGGTGGTGCAGCCGCCAATGGAGGCCGGCGATGTGCTGATCTTCACCGAAGCGCTCATCCACGGCACCGCCGAATGGCGCGCGAATCACGAACGCCGCACGCTGCTCTTCAAATACAGCCCGCCGCACTCGACCTGGACCAAGGAGTTCTACAACCTCGCCGATTACCCCGATGCCACCGACCGCCAGCGGCGGCTCCTGGCCGGGCCCTCAGTCGAAGCGCACGAGAGGGTCTGGGACGGCTGAGGTGAGAATCCTCAAGATTGTTGCCCATTCGCTCGTCGGCGTTCTGGTCGTCGTCGTGCTCGGCCTTGTCGTGACCAAGTTCTTCGACGGTCCCCTCGGCCCCCTGCCGGGTGGCGCCCTCCGCTCCGGCGAGATCGTCGCGGCGGCGGTCGATGACTGGAGCTTCGTCACGGACATTGAACTCATCGAACTGCAACTCGTGGCCGAAAACCAGTCCCGCACCGTCGGCATCGTCTTCGACGACGGCGCTGCATACGTCTCCTCCACACCGGCAACCTATTGGCAACGCAAAGTCGAGACATCCGCCGACGCGTGGCTGCGCATTCAGGGCCGCCGCTACCCGATAACCCTCTCCCGCGTCCACGAGCCTGCCCGCAACGCCGCCATCCGCACCGTGGCCACCGCCAAGTACGCGGCCGCCGTCACACCCGATTTCTTCTTCTTTCGGGTCGAGTCAAGAGCTCTGCGCTTAAGCTCCCGCTGAATCGGCCATCACGAAGCTACCGCCGCCCTGTGCCTGGCTTGTGCCAGGTCGTAGGCGGCCTGCACGCGCATCCACTGCTCGGCGTTGCTCCAACCGGCGCGCTCCATGGCAAGCGCCATGTCCGCGGAGATGCCATGCCTGCCGTGCACAAGCCTAGAGAGCGTGTTACGCGCTACACCGAGCTGTCTGGCAGCCTCGGCAACGCTCCACCCATTTCATCGAGGCAAGCGCGTACATGCTCTCCAGGGTGTGGTGGATTCAGCATTGGCATTGTCTTGCTCCAAGCCGTGGCGAGGCATCAGTGGTAGTCCTCAAGGTCCACATCGACGGCCTCCTGGACCTCGAAGCGGAAGGTGATCCGCCAGTTGCCCGAGACGGAGACGCTCCAGGAACCATCGCGGTCGCCATGCAACTGATGAAGCCCGGAAATCAGGCTGACGCATGTCCGTAGGCTGCTGAGCCGTCTCAAGGAAAGCCATGGTACCGATCCTCAGCTCTGGAGATTGCTTCGTGGTCGGACGGCGTCCCAACGTAAGGGTGGCGGGCCGCCATCACTTTACGTTCACACTATTGGGTCAGGATGTCCAGCGCCCGGGTTCGGTCGAGTTGGGCATGTGCGAACTGATTGCGGTAACTGCGGAGGCAACCGTAGCAACTCGTGTCGCAGCCGCAATTGCCTTGCACGCGATCCGTGGCGGCGCCAAGGACATCGCCGAATATCCGTTCGTTTTCCAGCTGTGCCACCAGCCCGGCGCCGCCCGGCATGTTGTCGTAGAGCACGACCGCGGACTCACCCGGACGCTCGCCGCCGGTAATGGTGACGTTCAGGTCGGTGTCTGGAACTTCCAGCGTGTCCGCCGCGCCGAGCAGGACCGCGCAGGCGACCGCGTACGCATCCCACTCGCCATGGACCATCGCGAACTGAAGACGCACGACGTCAGTGTGCAGCTCGTGGCCGAGGGAGAACCGCTCCAGGGTGCCCATGCAATCCGAGCCCGACGGTGATTTGTGGCCGGCCTGTGGTGCTGCCATGTGGCTGCCGCAGGAACGGCAGATGTAGAAGCCCTCCCTGTTCCGGCCTTCGCACAGAATGACCAGCACACCGGGGACGGCCCTCGTCACCTGCACGCCGAGAACGGTCTTGCTCTCGGGTTGCGCGTCGAAACCGCGGAAGAAGGGCCGTGTCGTATACAGGCGCCGCGCCCGTCCCTGCGGCTCCGAAGGTTTCTTGACCAGGGGAGTCACGAAGCCGAATTCGGGAATGAGGTACTTCCGCTCGCCCGGTGGCCCTTCGGCATCGCCTTCGTTCCATTGCCTGAAGTTGCGTGCGTCGTCGTAGCGGTAATGGCGCACCGGCCACGCCTTGCCGGCAACCGCCTTGACGCCGCAGGATTCCCACTCGAGCTTGTTGGCGACCACCTTGCCGCCGGGAGCGTACTCGGCGATCGCCTGGGACAGGTCGCGCTGGAGCGCGACGCCAGTCGGGCGGCCGTCGGTCGAACGGACTTCGAGCTCGACCACATCCACCGGAAATCCGTACTTCGGGATGACGGCCTTGCGGGAAAGGAAGTTCAGCGTCCGCTCCTCCGCGATGGTCTTCATACGCCTGCCGATACGCCCGACCCAGTTGTCCCTGCCCTGCTCGAAATAGTCTCTGCGAAGGGCTTCCATCGCGGTGTAGTCCGCGCACACTTCCATCTCCGCGAGCGCCAGGCGGCTGTTCGGCCCGGCGACACGGGCAATCCAGGCATCGTCCCCGAGCCCGACCCGGTCGTGCATGTTCTGCGGAACGACGCGGGACAGAGCGTTCTGCAACTCATCATTGTGTTCGCAGAAGTCGTAGAGATCGTTCGTCGCCTGGGGCGCGTGCCAGTCGCCCACGAATGTCTCGACGTGCTGGAACCTGACCCTGTCGTTCTTGAAGAACTCTGACAGGGCGACGGCGACCATGTGCCGCAGGACGATCTTCTCGTTCGTCATGCGCAGACGTGGCGGGTGTATCGCGCCGTCGATCACGCGACCGACGGGTTCCTCGTAGTGATAGAGGTCGTGGGGATTGCGGCGGCAGTAGGTCAGCACGAGGCCAGGTGTGTCCCGCCGACCGGCGCGCCCGGCGCGCTGAGCGTAGTTGAACGATTCCGGTGGGACGTTGCGGAGGAAGACGGACTCCAGATCGCCCAGGTCGACGCCGACCTCGAACGTGGTCGAGGAGCTGAGCAGGTGGATGTGGCCGTTCTTGAACGCGTCCTGCCTCTTGCGCGCCTCGTCGGCGTCGATCTGGGCGGTGTGCTCTTCGGCGCGCAGTTCGGGCGGCAATTCGGGGCTCTCATAGAGGAGTCGGTAGTGGTTCCCGCCAAGGCGCTCTCGACGGGCCGGTGAGAGTGTGCCGGGGCATTGGTTTCGCGGGCAGACGCCTCGAACGTTGTAGCTTCCGAGCGTTGCACAGGTGTCGCACTCCCAGAGTTCGTCGAGGTCGGCGGGCTTGATCCGGAGCCAGCGCGAATTGAGTCGGAATGTGCCGTTCCCCCCCGCGGGCAGGAGTACGGGGTCACGGGCATGGTCCCGCAAGGCGCGCCAAATCTCGGTCATCAGTTCAATTGATGCGGATCGCTTTCTCTCGTCGGACAGGTCGCTGTCGGCGAGGAGCCGGCGAAGGAAGTGACTCACGATCGCGGATCGGGGCTCGCCCCACTGCAGAACGTTGCGCCGCCTGCCGCGGGGCGCTGTGCCAAATGCCTGTTGCGGCCAGGGCGAGATGTCGCTCCATGCCGGAGTTCCGGCGCCTTCCGGGAGGCTCATGGCGCGGCGCGGGCGCATCTCGTCCAGCAGGTAGCCGATCAGAAGGCGCGCCTCGTCCTCGGTGAGATTCCAGGGTGCCCGCCGCATCGCGTCCGGCAGGCGCAGGCCTCGGGGTAGCGCGACGAACCACCTGACCAGGCCGACGCCAGCTAGTGTAGTGTCCCAAATAAACTGTTGTTTATGAGGCGTCGATGGGTCATGCTTTTGCGCATCGCGTCTGGGGGCAAGTTCGATGCGGGTTGCGGCACCAATCACACTGTCGACCGAGGACCGGGGAAGGCTGGACAAGTGGGCGTCGTCGCGCAGTGCGCCGGTGCGCCTGCGGGAACGTTCGCGGATCGTCCTGATGGCAGCCGACGGAACGACGAACAAGGACATTGCCGCGAAGCTGGGCATCGACGCGAACAAGGTGGGACGCTGGCGCACCCGCTACGCGAAGGAGGGTGCGTCGGCGATCGAGAGGGAGCGGCCGCGCGGCGCCAACCACGGCGGGAAGGACAGCCGGGCGCAGGCGGCGTTGCGCACCCGGGTGATCGAGGCGACGACGCAGACGACACCGGAGGACGCCACGCACTGGTCGTGCCGGTCGATGGCGCGGCATCTGGGCACGACCCACAGCTTCGTCCACCGGGTGTGGCGGTCGCGCGGCCTCAAGCCGCACCTGATCCGGACCTTCAAGCTGAGCAGCGATCCTCGCTTCGAGGAGAAGCTGCAGGACGTGGTGGGGCTCTACCTGGACCCGCCGGAGAACGCGGCGGTGTTCAGCTTCGACGAGAAGAGCCGGATCCAGGCGCTGGACCGGACGCAGCCGGGCCTGCCGATGAAGAGGGGCCGCGCCGGCACGATGACGCACGACTGCAAGCGCCACGGCACGACCACGCTGTTCGCCGCGCTGGAGGTGGCCAGCGGCAAGGTGATCGGCAGGACCTGCCGCAGGCACCGTCACCAGGAGGTGCTGATGTTCCTGCGCGAGGTCGACAAGGCGGTGCCCGCCGACCAGGAGATCCACATCGTGCTCGACAACTACGCGACCCACAGGCACGAGAAGGTGCAGGACTGGATCGAGCGCAGGAAACGCATCTTCCTGCACTTCACGCCGACCGGCGCCTCGTGGGCGAACCTGGTGGAGCGGTTCTTCGCGACGCTGACCGACAAGCAGATCCGGCGCGGCGTCTTCACATCGGTGCCGCATCTCGAGAAGTGCCTGCGGGAGTGCCTGGAGCGTCACAACGAGAATCCGCAGCCGCTGGTGTGGACGAAGTCCTTCGGCGAGATCATGGAGAAGGTCGAACGCGGTCGGGCCGCGCTGGCCAACGCCTCTTAATCACCTTTTTGTTAAGGACACTACACTAGGGACAGCCTCTTCTCCTCGGTCAGCGCTTCACGCAGAATCGACGTGAGCGACCTCCGGGTTCTCTGCTCTCGGGTGTCTGTCTCGCGGAAGAGTCCGGCCTCATCCCACTCCCGGAGCAAACGGTTCCGAAGGTCGTCGATTGACAGGCCTTCTTCGGCAACCGGTTCGGACAGGATGGCTCTCAGGATGAGGTTTCGGTCGCGCAGCTTCTCGTAGGAATCTTCGGCGTACCACGCGAAGAACGCCGCTTCCTGGCGGCTGTCGGAGAAGGCGAGAACCTTGCGCCGGTCCGCCGGAAGCAGTTCGTGCAGGGCAGTGGCGATAACGGTGTTGGGCCCGTCCGAACCATGCACGATTTCCTGGACGGGATCGCCGACCCCGCCGCGCCGGTAGCCGCAGACCGCGCACTGCTTCAGTTGGTCGGGATTGTGTTCGTGAGAGTCGCACTTCGTCACGCGTATCGCCGCGCCGCAATCGCAGCCGGGCGTTGATTTTGAAAGCGCGCCACAGCGTCTGCACAGCAATTCGTCTCCATCGTCCGTCGGCAGGTAGTAGTCGACGCCGAATCCAGGATGGCTCGGATCGCGGTCGGCCTCCTTCAACCTCCCCCCATGCTCACGGCCGACATAGTAGTGCTGACCGCACTCTCGACAGAGCGCGATCTCGAGCGGTTCCCCGACCGCGCCGTCTACGCCTTCGCTCTTGCGATTGAGCACCACGGAATCGACGCCTTCCCGGTGAACGAGGAAGGCCCCTTCGAGCGCGCGGAGAAACGCGTGGTAGCGCCGAGGTAGTCCGTCGTCGGCGGTCGGAAGCGATTCTCCAAAGACGATGGAGGGTGTCGAGAAGGGCTCTCCGAAGAGTTCCGACGCGAATTCGGCAACGCTCCGTCTGTCTTCGTCGCCCTGGCTGGAGGTAATGGTGGCGCTGGTGGCTATGCATCGAAATGGACCTTGCCGACTCCCGTCGCGCAACCGCTGCTTCAGCCGCCGGATCAGCATCCCCATTTCCATGCCCTTCGCGCCGCGATACTGATGCGCCTCGTCCAGCACGATGAACTGCCAGCGTACGCCTCGCTCGCCGTCGAACAGGGGGCTGTCGTCGGGACGAATCAGCAGGTACTCCAGCATGGAGTAGTTGGTCAGCAGGATGTGGGGTGGGGACTGGCGCATCTCATCGCGAAAGACGAGCTCACCGGGCAATCGGTCGTCTGCGCGCGCTGCGGCGTTTCGCCACCGGTCCCCGGCGTTTTCCGGCGTCTGGCCGATGTATTGCCCGAACGTCGGCTTGAAATCGGAGCCCGCTTCCCGCAATCTGCCGCAGATTGCCCCGAGCCGCTCGCGCTGGTCGTTCGCCAGCGCGTTCATCGGGTACAGGATCATCGCCCGCACGCCAGGCTCTTCGAGTTCGGCGGCGAGATGCTGGCGATAGAGCTCGAACAGGATGGGGTAGAGGAAGCACTCGGTCTTGCCGCTGGCGGTGCCCGTTGCGACTACGACGTTCAAGTCATCGACATGCGTGGATCGGATGGCGCGTTCCTGGTGCGTATACAGTCGGCCATTGATCAGCGCAGGCAAGAGACCTTCGGTGCCGTCCGGGAAACACTCGGCCGCCAACATGGGCGCACGCAGACCTTTCGCGAAGCCTCGATGAGGTTCCGGGAAAGGCCCCTTCAGAAGGCTTCCCTCTTCCCGCAGCGCTTCCTGGAAGGACGCTCGCAGGACGGGTTCCTTGAAGAAGAAGGAGGTCTTCAGGTAGTTCTCGTAGCGTTGCCGGATTTTCTCCGGCCAATCCTGTATCCTGGTATCAGACATCGAGCGTGCTCCTGATTGTCTCGACGTTGGCCCGATGCGAAGTTCGCCGGCGCCGGTCAATGGGGATGGATTGGTCCGCCGCTTCGTTTGCCGTCAGCCCGGCGTCCTCGAGTTCACTGGAACTGAATCCCTTGCCGGTTCTCCATCCGCCTCCGGCAGACATGACGCGAGGGGTGGGTCGATCGTCTGGCGTGGGCGGCGAAATGACGGTGACGGTAGCGGTCCTGCTGATATCGCGGGTGCCGAAAACGGTCAGGGTGAGCGTGTACCTGGTCGTCTTAGCGGGGCGGACGGTGTACGTCCCATCGGTTTCGACCACGCCAGCGTCTGGATTTATCGCGGCGCGGGTGTCGCCAGCGTTCCGTGTCACCCACTCCAGGACTGTTTCCTCGCCGAGGACAACTGTCGCCGGTCCCGCAGTGAAGGAAACGATCTCGGGCATGGGATCGGCCGATATCACGATGAGCGGCACAATCTCCTGTGCCCATTCAACGTTGAAGCAGGCATCGTCATGCAGTCTCCGGTCGATCTGCGCGTGATCGACGAAGTGAATCAAGGGGACCGCGATTCGATCATCCTCGATCGTTCGGCGGTAGGGCTGGTCCAGTTCATCGTCGAACCCTGCGCGCACCGAGGCCTGCCGCTTGGACAAGAGCGAGATCGTCGCGTTTGAGTGAGCGTGTCTGCGGAACTCCTCTCGTGTCATGACGAGCGGGGTGTCGCGCCACGCGCCAGAGTTGGCGCGACCGTCCTCAAGCCGCCACCAGATCCGAGGAAGTTCGAGAACGATGTTCAGGCCCCGCGCATCGGATCCGAGGCTGCACGTCATGCCATCCGCGTCCGGGCACGGCGGAATTCCGATCGTACCTGAGGGCAGCGCTCTCTGGTGAGCCCCGACCGGCAGGACGGGCGATAGCGTCGAGCCGTCCGCGTCGACAAAGCGTACCGCCGTGGGCGGGTATCCCGTCGACCTCGGCACGAGCACCGTGTCTTGAGCGCACTCGGCTCCGTTGACGTGGATCTGACTCAAGTTGGGCAGATGCCGGAACGCCACGCTGTCGAGCATCCTGACCTCCGAATCGTAAACACGGAGAAAAAAGCGACCTTGCCTTCCGTCGAGGGCTTCCGGGAGCGATTGCCTGTGGGGCTGGAAGTTCCTTCCCCAGCCGTTTGTGGCTTCCTCTCCGACGCGCGCCCACTCAATATCGGGTGAGGATTTCAGCCCCGGTGGGTCGCCGACGAACAGCTCGCCTTCGTCCGAATCGTCATGGATGCGCCGCCCGATTAGTTCGATGCCGGCGGCAACGGAGGAAGCGTTCCATTCGCGGAAGCCGTCGACGCGCGCATCCGATGCGGTCGCGTCGCGGTGGAAGTAGTGCGCCCGAAACGCCGGATCGACACAACCATCGGCTTCGACTGGTGCATGACCCGTACGTTGCCACTTATTCGGCGCGATGACGATGAAGTGTCCGCTGGTGATCCCAGAGGTTTTGCGCCCCTCGCCGGCCCAGTTCTTTCGCAGCTTGAAGATGAGGGGTACGCCTTCGAACAGCGGAACGTCATGTTCCTGCCCGTCCTGAGAGGAAACGGTCAAGCGGCCGTTCAGCGACGGGATGCTGCATTGTCCGTCGGTGAAGTCCAGAGGTGCGCCCCCGAGATGCGCGGCCGCGAGTTGACATTCGTCGTCTGCGGTTAGGATCACCTCCCAGCACGTGGATGCGGGAATCTTCCGGCAAACGAGTTCCGGGCGGAAAGACGGAGAATGCTGCCGTTCCGGTCCCGGATTGCCAGCCTGCCGGCCTCGCCTCCCTCCGAGTTGGCGCGGCCTGCGTTTGGGTTTCGGTGAATCTGCCCCGCCTGTGTCGACCTTGGCCACGCCGTCCGACTCGCCGCCTTCCAGTTCCTCGCCAGTCTCCGCTGGAGCGTGTTGCTCATCATCATCGGTCGGTGGAGTGGTTGTGGGCGACTCGCGGGGCTCGATTTCTGCGGGATCCGGAGGAAGCTGATCGTCGGTATCGGAACTCGAAAGAGGAGCTTTCTGTTCGGGCAGGACGGGATCGGATGGGTGTTTGGCAGAGGCGGTGCTCGATTCGGTAGGTTGAGGTTCATCGTCGAGCGGTCCGCCCTCTGGTTGTTCACCGGAAGGTCCATCGTGCCCTCCATCGTGCTCGCTCGAGGCTTCACTGGGAGTATCTCCCGCCTGTGGCTGGTCCGGGCCCAAGACTGAGTCGTCCGGAGTCGCTGGCAAGGGTTCGGACGTTGGATGCGAGGCGGCCGGGCTGGCAGGGGATGCGGGATTCCTTGCAAAAGGCCAGAGAGATTTCACCAACGACCGCAACACCGCGATTATCGTTGTCGTCCGCATCGATCATTCCAGAACCACGGCCGGCACCCTTGGGTCGGCCCCGAAAGACGTACGCCAGTCCGTCAGGTGCGGAGAGGATATGGTCAGGGATTGTCCCCGAGTGAACGGTGCGCGATCGACACGGTGGGCGAAAGGGCCGCTCAGTGGCATCCGACCCTCAACTATCGGCCGACTCATTGTCGGGCCCGAGCGTCTCATGTCGCACGGTCCGAGTCCTCCGTCGCGCTCTGGAAGTCTTCGGACCTGCCCATTTGCATCAGTTGCTCGTGCTTCACGTAGGCAAGCAAGTGTACGCCGCGGGAGTTTGTTGTCTTCAACCCGTTGCGTTTTCGGCTGACGCGATTTGCGTGCCGAAAGTTGGTCCAGCTCGTGCGGCGACGTCACTCAGGCAAGCGGTCGATGTGTGCGCCGAGGGCGACCAGGCGTTGCTCCAGGCGTTCGTAGCCTCGGTCGATTTGGCCGACGTTGTGGATGGTGCTTTCGCCTCTAGCGGCCAGGGCCGCGATGACAAGGGCCATGCCGGCGCGGATGTCGGGGGAGACCAGGTTCTCGCCGTGCAGTTCCGAGCGGCCGATCACCACGGCGCGGAAGGGGTCGCAGGGGATGATGCGGGCGCCCATGGCGATCAGACGGTCGGTGAACACCATGCGGCCTTCGAACATCTTTTCGTGGATGAGGACGGTGCCTTCGCTTTGCGTGGCCAGCACCACGGCGATGCTCATGAGGTCTGGGGGAAAGCCGGGCCACGGCATGTCGCCAATGGTGGGCACCGCGCCGCCGAAGTCGGGCACGACGGTGAGTTCCTGCTCTGCCGGCACGACGATGGCTTCGCCGTCCACCTCCCAGCGCACCCCCAGGCGACCGAACATGATGGCGGTCATCCGGTGTTCCTGGGGGCGGGCGTTCTCGATGCGGATGCGGGAGCGGGTGGCGGCGGCGAGGCCGATGAGGGAGCCGACTTCCATGTAGTCGGGGCCGATGGTGAAGTCCGCGCCGCCGAGGCGGGGGACTCCCTCGATGGTGAGGTCGTGGGTGCCGATGCCTGAGAGTCGTGCTCCCATCGCGTTCAGGCAATGGCAGAGGTCTTGCACATGCGGTTCCATCGCGGCGTTGGCGATGGTGGTGGTGCCCTCCGCCAGCACGGCGCCCAGGATGGCCTGTTCGGTGCCGGTGACGCTCATCTCGTCGAGGAAGAGTTCGGTTCCGTGCAGGCGCTCCGCCCGCAGGACGTTGAGACCGTTCTCTTCCTCGATGCGGGCTCCTAGGCCCCGAAGGGCGAGGAGGTGGGTGTCGAGGCGCCTCCGGCCGATGCGGTCGCCTCCGGGCCGGCCGATCACGGCGCGGCCGAAGCGGGCAAGCAAGGGGCCTGACAGCAACACGGCCGTGCGGATACGGCTTGAAAGGGCAAGGTCAGGATTGCCGTCGCGCACGCCGCTGGCATCGAGGCGACACACGTTGTCTTCGAGAGAGACGGACACTCCCATGCTTTCGAGCAATGCGAGCTTGGTGCGGACATCGCCGATGTCGGGCACGTTGCGCACGACGAGTGGCTCGTCGGTGAGCACAGACGCAGCCAAGAGTGGCAGCGCGGCGTTCTTGTTGCCCATTGGGGCGATGGAACCGCACAGCGGATGGCCGCCGTCGATGCGGAAGTAGTCAGCCATGCCTTGTCGTCCGAGAGGTGTGCTGGGGTAGGACAGTCGCGGGAATCCTGCACGCGCAAAGGTGAACCGAACCTGAACGAATGCCGACTCGTGCGACCTCAGTCCCGCACGACCTCGTGGCGCAGGGTGCCGATGCGGCGGATGTCCACTTCGATGGTGTCGCCGTCGTCCATGAAGACGGGGGGATTGCGTGCTGCGCCGACGCCGCCGGGCGTGCCGGTGACGATGACGTCGCCGGGCACGAGTTCGGTGAAGGTGGAGCAATAGGAGACGAGCTCCGGAAAGCCGAACACAAGCTGCGCCGAGCGGGCGTTCTGCATCACCTCGCCGTTGAGGCGAGTGGTGATCTCGATGTCGTCGTAGTCGTCGATCTCGTCCGGCGTCACCATCCACGGGCCGAAGCCGCCGGTGGCGGCGAAGTTCTTGCCGGGCGTGAACTGGCTGGTGTGGCGCTGGTATTCGCGCACGCTGCCGTCGTTGTAGCAACTGAAACCGCAGATGTGGTCGAGCCAGTCGGCGGGTGCGATTCGGCGCCCGGGCTTGCCGATGACGAGGGCAATTTCGCCTTCAAAATCAAGGCTGTTGGATTCGCTTGGCCGGAGCATCTTGCCGAGGTGCCCGACCTGAGCGGCGGCGAAGCGGACGAAGATGGTGGGGTTGTCCTCGCCGCCGCGGCCGGTCTCCTCCTGGTGGTCGCGGTAGTTGAGGCCGACGCAGAGGATCTTGTCGGGGTCCGTGATGGTGGGCCGGTAAGTGATCTCGTCGAGCGCGCAATCCGCCGTGTCCCCGGCTTCGGCGGCCACCGCTTCGAGGCCACGGGCGATGGCGGCCTTCAAGGTGGGGATGCCGGTGCGACTTCCTGCGTCCGCCACGCCACCGTCCACCACGCGCCCGAACGACGCCTCCCCGTTCCGCTCAAACGAAAGCCAGCGCATGAATCCTCCCGCCCCTTGGCCAACCGAAACCGTTGCTGAAGTCGAGCCGCTTGCCCGGGCTTCAATCCAACATGATCACGCTGCGCGCCACTTCTCCCTTGTCGAGTGCCAAGAGTGCGTCGGTGACATCGCCGAGGGCGATGCGGCTCGAGATCATGTCGTCGAGGTGCAGCTTGCCTTGCAGGTAGAAGTCCACGAAGCGCGGCATGTCCACACGGAAGCGGTTCGAACCCATCATCGAGCCCTGGATGGTCTTCTCCTGCAGGAAGTCCGGGCCGTGCAGTTCCACCATTTGCCCCGGCGGAATCATGCCGATGATGGTGGCAGTGCCGCCGCGCTGAATCATGCGGAAGGACTGCTCGGCAGTGACCTTGAGGCCGATGGCCTCGAAGGAATAGTGGACGCCGCCGCCGGTGAGATCCCGCACCTGCTGCACCGGATCGCCGGCGCTGGCGTCCACCACATCGGTGGCGCCGAACTTGCGGGCGAGTTCGAGCTTCGAGGCCACCATGTCCACGGCGATGACCCGCGACGCACCGGCGATGGCGGCGCCGTTGATGCACGACAGGCCCACGCCGCCGCAGCCGATGACCGCCACCGTGGCGCCCGGTTCCACCGCTGCGGTGTGGATCACCGCACCGACGCCGGTGGTCACGCCGCAGCCGATGAGGGCGGCGCGGTCGAGCGGCATGTCCTCGCGAATCTTCACCACGGAGTGCTCGTGCACCAGCATCTGCTCGGCGAAGGAACCGAGGTTGGCGAACTGGCCCAGGCGCCGGCCCGCCTTGGACAGGCGCGGCTCGTCCTCGGGCCCCCGCCGCACCTCCGGCTCCTGACAGAGCGACATGTGGCCGGTGAGGCAGTGCTCGCAGTGACCGCAGAACACGGACAGGCAAGTGATGACGTGATCGCCGGGCTGGACGTAGTTCACCTGATCGCCCACCTGCTCGACGATGCCGGCCGACTCGTGGCCGAGCACCACCGGCAACTGGCCCGGATAGGTGCCGTTGAAGAAGTGCATGTCGGAGTGGCACACCCCGGCGGCGACGGTTCGCACAAGCACCTCGCGCGGACCAGGCTTGGCGATGTCGATTTCCTCGACGTCCATGTGTTGGTTGACCTCGCGGAACACGGCTGCCTTCATGGCGCTTTCCCTCGCTTTCGACCTGAGCGGCACCGCGCACGGCACCGCGATTGAACGGACGGACAGTGTGCAGGCCAAGCCCGCTCGCTTCAACCGCCAGCGATCATCGTCAGCGATTGCCACAGCGCCATTGCACCCAGGGCGAGCAGGAGCAGCAGGGTGCCGCCGGCTCCGACGGCACGCAACGGTGTCGCCACCTTGTCGTGGCGCAGGCCCATGGCATGAGCGATGCGACAGACCAGGAGCAAGACACCAACGCTGTGCAGGAACAGGGTGCTGCCGCCGTTCGCCTCGATCAAGGCCAACAGCACGAGGGCGAACGGCACGTATTCGACGAAGTTGCCGTGGCGGCGAATGGCGACGGCCAGGTCCATGTCGTCGCCGTGCAGGATCGACACCTTGGCGCGCCCGCGCTCCCGCCCCACAAGGACGCTCAGGGCGACAAAGACGACTAGGAGAAGGGCCGCATAGAAAGCCGTGATGGGAAGCATGGCGGTTGTCCTCAACGATGGGTGGTCAGTGTGCTTCTAAAGCAGTGAACCGGAACACGCAAACGTGCGCATTGTACCGGGTGCCGACAGATCCTTGGTGAGGAGGCACCAACGATCACGCGGCCCGCTTGAGTCGTTCGTCGCAGTAGTCGTCGAACCAGCCGCTCAGTCGTGCACAGCGCACCCGCAGCACGGGGTTGGCACCGCCCACGGCCCAGCGTATGCCGGTGCACTTCAGGCGCACGCCTCGCCGACGGCACACATTGCGGATGTTCAGCTTCGATGTGGCGAGCCGCGTCGGCGAAACCCAGCGCCACAAGAACCGTTGCCTTCGGACAACGCTTCTTGCCCCAGCCCAGACGCATCCACCTTGTGATGAGTTCACCAGATGCGTTGGACGCCGTAACGATCGAAGACTGTGTCCGTGGACATGATAGGTAGGCTTGCAGGCTTGTGCCTGGGCGATCAGGACGCGATCGAACGGATCCCGGTGGGGGCCTGGCAGTCGTCCCGCACGCTCGGCGTCGTCGACGTCGAGCGCGAGTTCCTGGAATCCTTGGCCGACTATGCAGCCCTTGACGTCGAATGGGACGGCGTCGGCTTGCGGCAGTTTGCCCAGACGGTGCTTGGTTGCGATCTCCCATGCCGATGCGGCACTCACGAACGCCGTATTGCTGTCGTCGTCGATCGCTCTCAGCGCCCCATCGGATAGGCGTGGGCTCCCCGCCAGCCACCAAAGGAAGGCATGGGTGTCAAGCAACAGGCGCATGGCTAACGACGTTCCCACGCCGCCAACTCTTCCTCTGGAAGCGGGTCGAAGAAGCCGTCGTCGACGTCGATCTGGTCTTTCATCGCACCGAACCGCCGCTTGCTGTGCGGCTTGCAGCGAACCAATCGCACGACTGGCTCGCCCCGCCGAGCGATGACCACCTCCTCGCCAGCCTCTGCCTTGGCGAGCAGTTGCGACAGGCGAGTCTTTGCTTGATGCACGTTGAAATTGGGCCATGCCGACACTTACATCTAAACTAGCTAGTTCTTGTCCGGGAATGACGGGTTGGCGCGCCGTGAGGCGATTGGGCGCGACTGGAGGTTGTCCCACAGCGGGTGCGGGGTGGTTGGCAGTACGCGGATTCTGTCGGTTTTGGGTGCATCCGGTGGCGTCGAATGGCCGAACGAGCGATCGCCCGGCGTCGCGGCACGGTTGGCGAGGCGGCTCGTCGCCGGCGGGCACGGCGCCGGTCCGGGGGTTGCACCGGTCGAAGGCGATGGCTGCAGCCGGCAGACTGCGTCAGCCGGGTGACGGCCTCAGACGCGCCAGACGGACCAGGTTGTGCGCGACCGCCGCCGACTGCACGTACGCCTTGAAGTGCGCCAGGCCCCGCCAGTGGCAGCGCCCGAGGCCGAAGCAGCGCTTCAGACACGAGATCCCCGCCTCGACGCCGGCGCGGAACCGCTTCAGTTGCGCGTACACCCAGGACGACGGGGTCATGTCCTGCGGCTTCACGCCGCGCTTCTTGTGGAACACCGCGTGCCTGACGCCGAGCTCCCTGGCCGTCTCGACGTTGTGCCTGGAGACATGGCCGCCATCGAACGCCGCATGGGTCGGCGCAGACCCGCAGTGCGCCACATGCCGCTCGAGCATCGGCAGACAACGCGCACTGTCCGCCGGATTGCCGTCCTCGACCACCGCGTCGAGCGCCAGACCGCTGCGCCCCGTGGCGAGGTTCACCTTGTGGCCGTGGCACGTGCCGCGGCCGCCCTTGACGATGATGTCGGTGTGCGGCTCGAACAGGCTCGCCACCTTCTCCTTGGCCGGCACCGTCTCGCCGTCGAACACCCGTCGCCGGGTCTGGTCCACGACCCGTTCAAGCAGCGCGTCGCACACGCCAAGCCGGTCCCGCCAGGACTGCCACGAGCCGTCCTTGTCAGCCTCCGCAACCTTCGCCAGCGCCGCCGCCACGTATCGGCGGGTCTGGCGCACGATCTTCAGCAACTTCCGACAGGTCCCGGCACGCCGATCCTTGCCGCGTTGCGACGAGATCTGCAAGGCGCGCCGCTTCGCCGCCCGACAGTGATCGTGGAACGCGACCACCTCGGCGCCCAAAGCCTCCCTCGCGGTGCCCAGCAGGCGCGTCGGCACGCGCACGCCGTCGGACAGCAGCTGGCTGTCGGCCGGCGCAAGGATGTGCGTCTCGGTCACCGTGCTGTCGACCCGAACGCGCGCTCCCGACTCGATGCCCTCCGCACGCGCCACATCCAGCAGGCGCCGGTTGATCCGCTCCCACGTCGCCGCGCCGATCGCGCCGATGGTCGACTGCAGCGCCGACTTGCCCGGCAGCCGCGCCCTGTCCACGCGCGCGAAGCGCTGTGCCGTGAGCGAGTCGCGCAGCAGGAACTCAAGCCCCCGACACGTCGCCTGGCGCAGATGCAGCAAAACCGCGCAGCGCAGAACCGACTCGCGCGTCAGCCCGTGCCGACCACGCCCACCCGCTTCGTTGACGCCGAGGTCGGCAACGACGCCATCGAGCAGTTCCGGACACTCGTCGAGCAGCGCCGACACGCGTTCGAGCTCGTCGGCCACCGGATGGTCAACGGGCGTGGGATCGAACAGGCTTCGCTGCGCAGTGCGTCTCGCGCGCATTGCACCTCCGGCGTCTCGGTGCCATTGGGTTGTTGGGGAACAAGACAATGGCAGCCGAAACGCCGGTTCAAAGCCGCTCCAGAGCAGCTTTTATTTCGTCAATTCAACCTGTTAGACGTTTTCGGACAGGAACTAGTCTAGTCTAGTCTAGGCCGGACTGCTCTGTCCTCGCTTCCAGCCGGTCGCGGTTGCACACATCGAACATCGTCCTGACGACGAATTCCTCGGCCCGTCACGGGGGCGGGGATGGTACCCCGATTACCCACGGTCGAGATGTCAGGGCGAGGCTGTCGCTTCCCGTGACGGCGGGTCGTCCGAAAGACCGAAGTAGCGCTGCTCAAACTCAAGCCGCGCCTCGCGTACGGCCTCGACCAACTGGCGTTTGAACTCGTCGCGACCGAGCAACTCTTCGATCTTCATGGACAGCATCTCAATCCCAAAAGCGGTGATCACGCCGCCCAGCAAGCTCCTCGCTGCTGTCGCCACGGCGCGCATCAGCGACCTGCCCGCAATCTTGAACGCGGGTTTCCGAGCGGCCCTCGCAACAAACGCGCGAGCAAACATCGTCGACAACAAGCCAGCGCCGACCGTCGCACCCGCTGCGCCCGGTGGGATGATGCCCTCCGGGAGCGCCGCCTTGAGCATGTTGTCCAGCGAACCCTCCCACGCAATCTCGTAGTCGCGAGGCACGGGCACGAGCCGGTTCTCGGCGAGGATGTCGCGCGCGTCGCGACCGAGTCGCAGTGACTCCCGCTCCAAAGCCACCTGGATCGCCGCATGGGCGGCGTTGACATCTGGAAACTGCCGCCCGAACACCGCCCGGAGATGCTCGGTCATGTGGTTGTCGATCTCCTCCGTACTCGACTCCCCGACAAGGGACTCCCACACGTACTTAGCCGAGCCCGCCAAGCGCAAGGCCGCTCCCGTGGGGCTGTAGTACCAGTCGAGATACTCGGCAACCGCATCCCGTTCCAGAGTCTCGAACATGGCGTCGAGCCTGTCCCGAAGCCCGTCGACCTCGGCTTCGACGCGTTGCGCAGCCCCCGGTGCCAACGCAAGGACATCGGCACGCGTCCCCTCGCGATGGACGTTACCGTCGATCAGTTCAATGCTCATTTTCTCCACGGTCACGCGAAGGTCCCGCAGCCGCTGCGAATCCGTGGCCAAGCGATCGAGGCCATTGAGCGCGTATGCGCCGGCGATGACTACTACGGCGAGGGCTACGGCCCCCGTGCTCCACCGCGGCACCATGCGGGCCCGCCGGAACTCCCCGGACGAAACGAGAAGCGGGGCCAGCGCGAGACACGCGCCGAGGAAGATGGCGTACTTCGCGACTACCAACAGGACCAGGGCAGGCAGCGCTCCGAGTTCGCCGACATGGCTGACGGCGTACGCCTTGAGCCCGTCGAAGTACGCGGCCCAGTACAGCCCCTGCCGTATCAGTTCGCTCCCGCTCCATTCGATGGGCGTCGTGCGGTACGCCTCGATGGATGCCTCGAGCGATTCGTGCTTCGGCAGGTCGCCGACCAGGGCGGCCGCCAGCACGTACAGAACGGCCACGATCGCTGGGCACGTCCTGAGCGCGAGGATCAACGCCATGCTGTCTGCCATGTCCTCCCGCATCTCCTCCCGGGCGGCACGACGGAACCATGCAAAGGTGAGCGGGAATACGATCAGCACCGAGGATAGGGCCGCCCACTCGACAGCGCTGTAGGCGTGCAACTGCAGGAAGAGCGCGAAGGCCATCGCCACCGCGAACAGGAGCCATTTGCACGCGCGGAGAAACCGCCGGGACAACAAGGAGTGGATCCAGCCTTTGCTCTCGAACACTGCGAGCGCATATTCCCGCCGCATGGTCCCGGCATAGGCTGATGCCACGAACACGAGCAGGCCAAAGAACAGCATGCCTGCGCCTGCCTGCAGGACATGCATGTCGTTTGAGCGGGTGGCGAGGTGCGCGATCAGCAGCCACCCGGCGGCCATTCCGCCAAAGGCAACGTGCTTGTGCCAGGCGCGGACACGGATTGAGCGCGCGACAAGTCCGCCCGTAGCGTTCGTCTGGACATCCTGATCCGGCATGCGGGAGTGCCTGTGCATGACAGTGACGACCGACAGTGTGTCGTCGCCCGGAAGAGACAGTCAACTCGGGGGGCGGCACCCGTCCGAACGCCCACCGAGACCTGCACGCCAGCGCGGCGCGTGACGGCGCTCCTCTGCGATCAACGGCCGGGAGGTCAGCCACGCGACCGCCTCGTGCGGCTCGTTCATGACGGCCAGGGATGTTCGACCCAGGGATTGGACGACTCGCCCGTGCCCGCCCGACACACAAACATTTCGTCCTACACCCCCGCAGACATGTCGCACACCGACGGCGGCGGCCTCGCCGGCCGGAGGATGCGGTTGCAAGCCTCTCCCGACGAGGTCGTGCAAGTTGCCGCCGCCTTCCCGATGCCGCCGCCTTCCCGACGCCGCCTTCCCGACACACAAACATTTCGTCCTACGGTCGTGTGCGCGATTTCCTACGCTGGCGGCGTAGGGCGCCACGAAGGACGTGACGCATGGCGAACGGGGCTGACTGACGGTGTGATCGACCTGCACGACCTCGTTGGCAAAGGGGCTTGCAACCTACGGCCGGCGAAGCCGCCGCCGTCGGTGTGCGACATGTCTGCGGGGGTGTAGGACGAAATGTTTGTGTGTCGGGAAACGCGATCGACAGTCGAGACCGATCTATTCAGTCAGGTCGCAGAGACCCGGGCACTTGAAGGACGTAGCGACAAGGTGAGAAGGAACCTGGAGCGCATCCGAGATGCCATTCAGGGTCGCTGGGAGAAGGCCGGCTTCGTGATGCATATCCGCGGAAGCTGCGCCGTCGAGGAGATGTCGAAGAAGCGGGACTGAACCGGGCCCAGGGCGCCTGTGCGCCTGCCAGGGCACACACAGCCACCCCAGCCCGGACCCGCCCGGAACTGGCGGCGTCGCGGATTGTGCCAGTCCGGAGGCTGAGGTGCGCAAGCCGCCGGTGAGCAGACAACCCGCGTGCGGCAAGAAGCTGGATCAGGGACTGGCGTTGTCGTGCGCCCTGCGGCGCGGGCACGGCGTCCAGGGGCACGGCTGCCGCTTGTTGACGTGGGCGACGTCCATACCGTCGGCATCGCGCTCGGTGTATTCGACCACGCGCGCCGGCTGCCAGTCGGGCGGACCAGCGTCGCTGGTGGCGTGTTTGCAGCGAAGGCAGTCGCCGTGGACGTAGACCCGCGTGTGCCGACGGTGGACGGTGGTGAAGCGGTGTGCCTCGGTTGAAGGGTGGCTCATGGCGTTTCGGATCGACTCGACAGGAATACACTCCGGACGAGGCCGGATCCTTGGAAGGGCTGACATGAGCGAAGAGATGTGCGCGCTGTCCCTGCAGTGGGAAACAGGTGTTCGGCGAGCGCATGCCATACGGGTTCGAGGTCACGGACGAAGACGCGGCCACCATTCGCCAGTGCATCGAAGAACGCACCATGCAGCCGCTGGACGATCTGGTGGAAGAGCGCGTGGCCGGCGGGGAACGGGTTTACTGAAAATGGCAAGTCAGGGGAGGTCCGCCGGGCCTTGGGCGACCCGGCGGGTTCGATATCGCTGACCAGCGTCAGCAACGACGGAAGCGCCGATAGGTGTCCCACTCGGGACCGAGTTCCCGATGTGGATCCGGATTGGGCGACCAGTACCTGGCGTTGGCCTCCCGAGGCTTGCGGGAGTTCCAGCGGCTGATACCGCAGTCCTCGGGCGTGGGCTCGTACTTGCGCTCGGGCTTCGCCGCCCACTCGTCGATGTCGTGCGAGATGCGCCGCAGTTCCTTCGCCTCGGCGTACTCGGCCTCCCGCGTCTCGCGGCACGGCGCGCACAGGTAGTCGCCTTCGACGTGGGGGCGGTACGCGCATTTTGAGCATCCGCCTCTGGCCCGAAGCACACTCGATCGGCGGCGCTGGTTTCGGTTGTGGCGCTCACGGCAGGGATCGCAGATGGCATAGAGGGTGCCATCGGCCTTGACGCCGCGCGGCCGGCCGCAGCGCTTCTCGGTGCAGCGCAACTCGTCGGGGAGCCGGTCGGCCTTTCTCGCCGCCTCGCGCAGCGCCTTGGCCTCGGCAGCACGCGCGCGCTGGGCGGCCTGTTCGGCCAGGCGCGCGATCCGTTCCCGCCGTTCGACCTCGCGCGCCGCCTGGCGTTCGGCGCGTTCGGCGTCGCGCGCCCGTGCCCGCCCGACACACAAACATTTCGTCCTACGGTCGTGTGCGCGATTTCCTACGCTGGCGGCGTAGGGCGCCACGAAGGACGTGACGCATGGCGAACGGGGCTGACTGACGGTGTGATCGACCTGCACGACCTCGTTGGCAAAGGGGCTTGCAACCTACGGCCGGCGAAGCCGCCGCCGTCGGTGTGCGACATGTCTGCGGGGGTGTAGGACGAAATGTTTGTGTGTCGGGAAACGCGATCCCGTTTCAACGCACTTGCCCGGCAAAGACCCATGTCGCGCGGAAATGGATACTCGCATTTGGATATCGGCTGCGAGACGCCCTTGCATCTGCTCCGCTCGCGCCGACAGGCGCACAAGCCCAAAACGCCCATCACGGCCAGCGCACCGTCTCCGGCAGGCGCTTCGCGGCGTTGGCCAGCACGCAGGTAGTCGCTGCAACTCGCCAGTGTCGACGGCATCGCGCATTGAGCATAGGCTTGGCCTATGCGTCGACCTTCCGAAGCAACATCGTCCCCCCGCTACGCGCGCCTTTTCCGCAACTGGCGGAACCAAGCGCTGCGCATCCCACGGGAACTCGAACTGGACGCGGATGAGGTGGCCATCTATCGCGATGATGACCGCTTGATCCTTCAGCTGGTGCCGCGGACGCCGTCCTTGGCACAGGTGCTGGCCAAGCTCGAACCCCTCGACGAGGAGTTTCCGGAAGTCGCCTACCCTCCCACGGAGCCCAGGGCCATTTTCTGAAGTGGCCAATCTCCGGTACATGCTCGACACGACCATGTTTTAATTCCTATCAACGTAAGTACTGTTTTATCGTTCTCTCTATCGCTACCCTTCACAACGTCGAGAAAGTCGGAAACAGCGGAAATCACAGTGGTGGGCTCCCAGCAATTGAGATGGAACTGGTATTGGTTTCAATCCAATGCTTGGGCTTCAGCTCAAGTCGCCATCGCCTCATCAACTTCTTTCTTCGAGTCAACAAGCACGGTGATTTTTAGGTCACCATCGAGTGTTGAAAGCATCTTCATGAGCCGGTCCAGCGTGAAGCGCCCAAGGTCTGCGTTTCGGATGCGCGAAAAATCCGCCGCGGCAAAGGGGGTCAAGGCAGCGGCCTTCCGGACCGAAAGCCCGCGCTCATCCAGCGTCGCGATGATGCGGGCGGCGAGAACCGCCTTGGCGTGTTTCAGGTCCGCTTCCGGATCGCCCAGATCGCGAAACACGTTGCCGCTTCCTTCGATCAGTTCAATTTCGGACCCGCTCATGACAATACCTCCCGTCTCAATCGGGCCAGCCGGGCCGCGATCAGATCGATCTCGCGCTTCGGGGTCCTGATCTCGATTTTCGACTTCTTCCGGAATGCGTGGATCACCCAAAGGCGCCCGGCCAGCTCCGTGACGTAGACCACTCGCCACGCGTCGGTCCGGTGCCGGATGGCGATCTGAAAGACGCCCGGCTCCAGACCCTTCAGGGGCTTGGCGATGTCCGCCTTGCCGCCCTCGGCCGCGATCGTCAGAGCGGCAGTCGCCCTGTCCCTCACCGCCTCGGGAAACGTGTCAAACACCTTGCGAGCCGCCTTGATCCACCCGATGGGCCTCGAATTCCTGCTCAAGCCGTATGTTGTCATATATGACGACACCTTTCAAGGTGGTGGACAATAGAGGGTGCACGTCAGATTTGTGGTGCGCGTGGACGGGAGCTTGGAAACAGTGACTTTGGCGCGGGCGTCTGACAGTATTGATGTTGTCAGCAATTGCGGAGATACCCCCATGTCCGAAGTGCAGGATCTCGAAGCCCTGAACGAACGGCGCACGCGCATCGCGCGGGAGTTGGCCGCCCTCGGCGACGTGCAGTCGGGCTCCCTTGCGGAGCGCTATCGCCGATGCGGCAAGCCCACCTGCCATTGCGCCACCGACGGCGGTCCGGGCCACGGTCCGAGCTGGTCGCTGACGCGCCGCGTCGACGGCAAGACCGTCACGCGCGTCATCGCGGCGGCGGACGTTCCCGAAGTGCGCGCTCGGCTGGCCGAGTGCCACCGCCTTCGGCGGCTGGTTCGGGAGCTGATCGAGATCAGCGACCGGTTCTGGGAGACCCGCTTGGCAGATGGACGGCGGGAACGCGGGGAGGCCGCGAAAAAGGGGGCTTCGCGGCAACCGTCGCGGCGGAGATCGGGGGCGAGGTCGAGCGGCTGATCGGCGCGGGGATCGCGGACGGCGTCGACTTCGAGGCGGTCGAGACGGCGGCGCGGCGGCTGGCGCTCGAGGTGGTGGGGAGGGCCGTCGCGGCGCGCCTCAACGCCGACCGTTCCGACGGGAAGGGTGCCCGGCTGCCGTGCGCGTGCGGCGCGCGGGCGCGGTATGCCGGTCGCCGGCCCAAGACCTTCACCACGGCGCTGGGCGAGATGGAACTGGTGCGCGCCTGGCATCACTGCGACGACTGCGGCGCCGGCTTCGCGCCGCGCGACCGCGAACTCGGCCTGGCCGGCACGTCGCTGTCGCCGGCGGCGCTGCGCATGACCGGCGTCGCCGCCGGCCGCGTCAGCTTCGCCGAGACGAGCGTCCTGCTGCGCGAACTGGCCGGACTCGACATCGACGCCAAGTCGGCGGAGCGCCACGCCGAGGCGCTCGGGCGCGAGATCGCCGACGACGAGGCGGCCGTCGTCGAGCGCGAGCCCTCCGATGCCGGCACCCTCCATCTCGGCCTCGACGGCACCGGCGTGCCGGTGCGCAAGGCCGAGACCGCCGGACGCAAGGGCAGGCAGCCCGACGGCTCCGCCAAGACGCGCGAGGCCAAGATCGTGGCCGTCTGGTCGGCCGAAACCCGCGACCGGGACGGGCGGCCCGTGCGCGACCCCGACTCCGCCACCTACGGCGCCGCCATCGAGACCGTCGCCGGCCGCGACACCGACCCGGAGCCGGCGCCGTTCGCCCGCCGCGTGCTGCGCGAGGCCGCGCGGCGCGGCTTCCAGGACGCCCCGCGCCGCGTGGTCCTCGGCGACGGCGCGCCCTGGATATGGAACTGGGCCGACGAGCACGCCCCCGGCGCCATCCAGATCGTCGACGTATGGCACGCCAGGGAGCATCTGTCCGAGGTCGGCAAGGCCATCTACGGCGCCGGCACCGATCTCGCCGACCGGTGGGGGAAGACAAGACACGAAGAACTCGACCAGGGCCGCCTCGACGACATCCTCGACGCCCTGCGCACCCATGCCGGCTCCTGCGACGAAGCCCGCAGGTGCATCGCCTGCATCGACGGCAACCGCCACCGCATGCGCTACCCGAAGTTCCGCGACATGGGGCTGTGCGTCGCCACCGGCGTCGTCGAGGGCGCCTGCAAGAACGTCGTCGGCAGCCGCCTCAAGCGCGGCGGCATGCACTGGACCGTCGACGGCGCCAACGCCATCCTCGCACTGCGCTGCGCCATCCTCGGAAACCGCTTCGACGACTTCTGGGAGCGCCGCGCCAGCAACGGGTAGCTGGTTGGCACCTCATCTCACAAATCTGACGTGCATCCGACAATAGACTGCAGGACCATTTCACGCTAGCCGGAAGGCGGCAATTGGAGGATTGGGACGAAAGGCACTGGCTTTTCGGCGGCGGCTGGTGTACAGCGGGCCGCATGTTGGCGGGATGCGACAAGTGCGAAGCGGTCGTGCGGGAGGTGGAGGTGCGTCCGATCCGCCCGGACGAGCGGCGGCACTGGGACGCGCTGATGGACGAGCGCCACTGCCTGGGGTTCAGGGCAGTTCGCGGGCCGCGGCCTGCGCCACGTCGCGGAGTGGCGCGGGCACTGGCTGGGCTGGCGCCGGTCGGTGCAGTTCCGGCGCCTGCACCTGGTCGGCAACAACACGCGCTTCCTGGTGCTGCCGGAGGCGTCGGGCATCCCGAACCTGGCGTCGCGGGCGCTGTCGCGCAGGTAAGCGGCGGCTGGACGCGGACTGGGAGGCCGCGCACGGCCATCCGCTGGAGCTCGCGGAGACGTTCGTGGACCCGTCGCGGTTCCGGGGCGCCTGCAACGACGCGTCGAACTGGGTGCAGGTGGGTCGCAGCAAGGGCTCCGCGCGCCACAACGGCTCGTACGGACCCGCGCGAGGCACCGAAGGAGGTGTGCGGGCGGGCGCTGCGCCGCGACGCGCGGCGACGGCTGGCGGACCCGGCGGACCGCCCGGAGTGGTCGTGCCGGTCGGTGCCGGTGCGCTGCACGCGCGCCGAGCTGCGCTCCGGTCGGACTGCTACTAGACCGCCCGGGTCGGCATCGGAGGACGTGGCAGCAACGCCGGTCAGCGCAGGCAGGGGTAGGCGCGTGGGCGAGAGCGTGTGGCCGATGCGCTGCGCGAGAGCAGGATCGTCATGGCCTGGCTGTCCTTTCCGCCGGAGTGGCTCACCGCCACCAGTGCGCCGTCCCGAACCGTCTCCCGGCAACTCCGGTGGCATGAGGACGCAGGTCCGGTGGCGAACTCGTGCGGTGGCGGTCATGAGCGAGTCCTCCTCGGCAGGTGGCTGAACAACGGCGCGGTGCCCGGCGGGGGCGTTCACCCGGAAACGGGAACGAGTACGGAGGGGCGGCGCGCCGTGCGATCCGGTGGCGTTGGGTCCGCGTTGGACTCGGGCAGGCGTCCCTTGGACGGTGTCCTGAGACGGGTCGCTCATACCCAGTCTCGCTCCGCGAACGAAACGACCTCGCCGTCGGTCACGATGAAGTGATCGATCAAGCGCACGTCCACGAGGTTCAGGGCCCGACCGAGCCGCTCGGTGAGGACGCGGTCGGACTCGCTCGGCTCCGCCACCCCCGAGGGGTGGTTGTGGAACAGCGAGTTTTCTTCTCGACACCAACATCGTGTCGGAGTTGGTTCGCCGGCCGCAAGGAGACTTGGCTCGACGGGCAATGGCGCTTGCGCCCGGCGAGGTCGGAATCAGCGTCATCGTCGCGGTTGAACTGCACTACGGCGCCGAGCGGCGCGGGTCGCCTCGGCTCACGCAACAACTCGATGCGGTTCTTTCGGCCATTGAGACACTTCCGGTCGCTCCGCCCGCAGATGCCCACTATGGGTCAATCCGCGCCGACTTGGAGCGGGTGGGGCGTCCCATTGGCCACAACGACCTCCTGATTGCCGCGCATGCAAGGGCCCTCGGTACGACGCTCGTGACAAGGAACCTCGAGGAATTCAGTCGTGTGCCGGCCTTCTGATCGAGGATTGGTGACAGCCGTGCGGCGCATTCGCACCTAACAGCCTGTCGGACTTTGCCGTCTCGGCGAAGTTCGTCAGGGTGATGGGACGGCTTGGGCTGGGGCAAGAAGCGTTGCCCGAAGGCAACGGTTCTTGTGGCGCTGGCCTATGGCATTGCGTCGGTAACGGCACTATCGTGGGCGCAACAACTTGAGGCCCTTGGGGGGACACCATGCCCATCGTCAGCATGAGGCAGCTTCTCGACCATGCGGCGGAGAACGACTACGGCGTTCCCGCCTTCAACGTCAACAACTTGGAGCAGATACGAGCCATCATGGAGGGGGCTCACGCCACCGACAGCCCGGTGATCGTGCAGGCATCTGCGGGGGCGAGGAAATACGCCGGCCCCACCTTCCTGCGCCATCTCATCCTTGCGGCGGTGGAGGAGTTTCCGCACATTCCGGTGGTGATGCATCAGGACCACGGGGCATCGCCGGCGGTGTGTCAGCGTTCCATCCAGCTTGGCTTCTCTTCCGTGATGATGGATGGCTCGCTCGAAGAAGACCAGAAGACGCCGGCCAGCTACGACTACAACATCGAGGTGACCCGGCAGGCGGTGGAAATGGCCCATGCCTGCGGGGTGTCGGTGGAAGGCGAGCTCGGTTGCCTTGGCTCGCTGGAGACGGGGGAGGCCGGCAAGGAAGACGGCGTCGGCGCCGAGGGTGCCTTGTCCAAGGAGATGCTGCTGACCGATCCAGAGCAGGCGGCGGACTTCGTCAAGCGCACCGCAGTGGACGCGCTCGCCATCGCCATCGGCACCTCCCACGGCGCCTACAAATTCTCGCGCCCGCCCACCGGTGACATCCTTGCCATCGACCGGGTGAAGGAAATCCACGCCCGCATTCCCAACACGCATCTTGTGATGCACGGCAGCTCGTCGGTGCCGCAGGAACTGCTCGCCCGCATCAACGAGTTCGGTGGCGAAATCCCGGAAACCTACGGCGTGCCGGTAGCGGAGGTGCAGGAAGGCATCCGCCACGGCGTGCGCAAAGTGAACATCGATACCGACCTACGGCTCGCCTCCACCGCTGCCATCCGCGAGCACCTGGCGAGGAATCGCTCCGAATTCGATCCGCGCAAATACCTCACCGAGTCGATGCACGCGATGAAGGCGGTGGTGATGGATCGCTACGAAGCGTTCGGTACCGCTGGCAATGCGGGCAAGATCAAGCCCGTGGGGCTTGAATCGATGTTCGAGCGCTATGCCGCCGGCACGCTCGATCCGGTGGTGCATTAGTGCCCTTGCCGCTCGGAGGAGGGCTTCGATGCCTTCCTCCCCAAGAGCCCCCAACGAACCCACGACCGTCGAACGTCCCGTGAGCCGAGGGGAAGGGCCCTTCGACCCGACGGACGGCTTTGGCCCGAACTACCGCGCCTTCTTCGACATTGACCTCGGCCAGCGTTTCGAGTGGCTGGAGCACGATGGTGCGCGGCTCGCGGTGCAACGCTTCGCGCCGCCGGGCAAAACCTGCGGGGATACCGTGCTGGTGCATGGCTATTACGACCATGTGGGCCTCTATGGCCACGCCATCCGCTACCTGCTCGGGCGAGGCTTCCGGGTTCACTGCTACGATCAGGAAGGGCATGGCCTGTCGAGCGGAGAGCCGGCCAGCATCGCGAGCTTCGACCGCTATGCCTCGACGCTCGCCGCCTTCATCGAGACGATCCCCACATGCGCCGGCGTCCGCTGGATCGTCGGCCAGAGCATGGGTGGTTCGGTCATCCTGGAACACCTCGACCGCAACGCCCAGACGGATTTCGACCAGGTTTTGCTGTTCGCCCCGCTGGTGCGTCCCTGGCAATGGCCCCTGAATCGGCTCGCCTGGCTCGCCGCCCGCCCATTCCTGCGCAGTGTTCCCCGCACATTTGCAGCCAACACCGACAACCCGGAGTTCATGGCACTGCTGCGCGCCGATCCGTTGCAAGCGAAGACCTTGCCGGTGGCGTGGGTCACGGCGATGGCGCGTTGGCTGCGCCGGTTCGAGGCCCGCGGCCCCTCCGACCGACAACTGACGATCATCCAGGGCGGCCAAGACCGAACCGTCGATGCCGCCTACAACCTTGCCGCCTTGAGGCGCCGCTACCGCATTGAAGTCCTCAAGTTGCCCAAGGCACGCCACCACCTCGTGAATGAATCGGCCCCAATCCGAGACAAAATCTGGAGTTTCCTGAACGGGCTCTCTTGAGGCCCGCGGGGGGACCGGCCTGTCGCGGGGATATCTCCTCTGGTCCATCGGCGCGGCTGACGCCGGATGCGCCAGCCTTGGAGGGTGGGGAACGGCCGGTTCGATCCATTCCCCCTGAAGATGCGAGGTCGTGCTACTCTTGGATGCTCTCGTTCAGGAAGCGCGTTATCCGTTCGCGGTTCGCCGCCAAGCTGGAGAACTGTTTCTCGCACACATCGCTGAAGCGGGCCAACACCTTGCGGTTGATGGCTTCCTGATCCTCAAAGATGGCCAACGACCGGAACTGAAGTCCCCACTTCTCGAACTGAAGAAGTGCAATCGTGGCGTCCCGAGTCCTTCCATCGCCCACGAGCCCGTGAACGAAAAGGGGGCGGGGCATCCCGTTTATTCGGCAATCCACTGTATAGATGCCTGTCGGGTCGTGTGACGGGTCGCACCAGTCGAAGCTTCGCCGGCTCTCGGGGGTTGCGTCGCTCAACAGAGCTCGAAAATCCTCCATGAATGTGGACCGAATGCGTTCTCGCGAGAGGAAGGACACGTCGGTGATCTTGAGGAGCCCCTGAATGAACGAGTACAACGCATCCCCATAGCGACCGTCCGTTATGCCTAGCACTAGCTCGCCTGCGCGATCTTCGACTCCGAACGTGGCCAGGGCGGCAGAGATAATCTTCTGGCGAGCTCCTCTTTGCAGATCCCTCTCATCCATGTCATAGGTCAGGTGCATGTACGTATGCGCTTCGTCGGACAGCACCCATCGGGTCCCGTCCTTCTTGAGGACGATAGCGAGATGATCACCGTCATCGAACCTGAACGGGGTGAACACTCGAAAGCGGTCGATACCCTCGCCCGACAACCGGATCGAATCCGCAACCGTGCGCCGGAAATCTCCCTCTATGGTATCAACCGACATCTTGGCGCTCCGCAAAGAGGCTTCGTTGCGGTTGCGGTGGAACGTCGAACCGTCCGTCGGCGAGCAGGCATCGCAAGGCCTCATCGAAAGAGGCGTACCGGTTCGTCGGTTCGGCAAAGGTGTCCTCCCTGGCGCCGATCGCCTGATACCGTTCCGTTGCCAGGTGAATATGGAAGTCGTAGAACGACCTCCCTTCGATATGGTTGGTGTGCTCGTGGCTCTTGCCGTTGTAGCGGCGCAGTCGGAACACTTGGTTCGAGTTCGGCGCCCGCACCGCGAGAATCACCGAGAAGTCAAGAACATTCAGCGTGCTTTGACGCAGCACCACGCGAAACTCGCTGCCGAGGTCGCCCACAAGGTCAAGCTGGCGTTCTCGGTGACCGCGCTTCAACACCATCTGGGCACGAACTCGCCAGCTCGCAGGAAGGCGCTTGGGCTCCCGTACGAGTGAATCCACTTCCTGATCGGTGAAGGTGATTGCCATGGTCCCAACCGCACGTTCGATGCATTCTCGCCACCTGGCCAAGCTTCCGCAATGTTCGCTCTGCCGACCTGCCGAGACCGTGCTGCGGCTGTTCACCCGCCTGGACACCCTCGAAGGCGCGCCAAAGCGGGCTCACATCCACATCCATCGACACCGGGCCGCACATGCGACTGCGGTCTTCAGATCATTGACCGGCCGGCGTCGTCCGGGTCAAATGCAGTCGTCGAGGTCAGTCAGCCGCGGCGTAGTTCGGGACCTCCTTCATCGAGAGCTTGATTCGGCCGCGTTCGTCGAGGTCCAGGCAGACCACGTCGATCATCTGGCCTTCCTGCAGGTAGTCCGTCACCTTTTCCACTCGCTCTTTGGCGATTTGGGAGATGTGGAGGAGGCCGTCCTTGCCGGGAAGGATGTTGATGAAGGCGCCGAAGTCGACGATCCGTTCCACGCGACCGTGGTAGATCTTGCCGATCTCGGCCTCGGCGGTGATTTCCTCGACGCGGGCTACCGCGGCGTCGCGGGATTCGGCACTGGAGCCGTAGATGCGGACGCTGCCGTCGTCCTCCACGTCCACTTCCGCGCCGGTGTCATCGACGATGGAGCGGATGGTTGCGCCGCCCTTGCCGATGATGTCGCGGATCTTGTCCGGGTGGACCTTGAGCACAACCATCGACGGGGCGTTTTCGGAGACCGTGGCGCGGGATTCGCCGATGGCCTTGCCCATCTCGCCCAGGATGTGCAGGCGCGCTTCGTGTGCCTGTTCGAGGGCCTGTTCCATGATCTCTTCGGTGATGCCGTCGATCTTGATGTCCATCTGCAGGGCCGTGACCCCCCCGGCGGTTCCGGCCACCTTGAAGTCCATGTCGCCGAGGTGGTCCTCGTCTCCCAGGATGTCGGTGAGCACGGCGAAGCGGTTGCCTTCCTTGACGAGTCCCATGGCGACGCCGGCGATGGGCGCCTTCATGGGGATGCCTGCGTCCATGAGCGCCATGGAGGTGCCGCAGACGCTGGCCATCGAGCTCGAACCGTTGCTCTCGGTGATCTCGGAGACCACGCGGATGGTGTAGGGAAAGTCGTCCACGTTCGGCAGGCAGGCGCTGACGCCGCGACGGGCCAGCCAGCCGTGGCCGATCTCGCGCCGCTTCGGAGCGCCCATGAAGCCTTCCTCGCCGACGCTGTAGGGCGGGAAGTTGTAGTGCAGCATGAAGTGATCCTTGCGCGAGCCTTCGAGGGCGTCGATAAGGGCGGAGTCGCGCAAGGTGCCGAGGGTGGCGACGACGATGGCCTGGGTCTCGCCGCGCTGGAAGAGGGCCGAACCGTGGGTCTTGGGCAGCACGCCCACTTCCGCGGTGATGGGTCGCACCGTGCGCAGGTCGCGTCCGTCGATGCGGGGTTCGCCGTTCAGCACGCGTTCGCGGACGATGTTCTTCTCGATCCTGGCGAAGGCTTCGGCAACGTCGTCTTCGTCGATGTCTTCGCCGAGCTGCTGCAGCGCGGCGTCACGGGCGGCGCGCACCTTGAGCTGCCGTTCCTGCTTGTCGGTGATGCGGTAGGCGTCGCCGAGATCCGACTCCGCCGCATCCTGCACGGATTGCAGCGCCGCCTCGTTCACCGCCGGCGGCTTGAAGTCCCAGCGCGGCTTGCCAGCTTCGGCCCGGAGCGCCTCAATGGCGTCGATCACCACCTGCATCTCCTGGTGGCCGAACAGCACGGCGCCGAGCATCTGGTCTTCGCTCAGCTCCCTGGCTTCGGATTCCACCATGAGCACCGCGCTCTTGGTGCCGGCCACCACCATGTTGAGGCGCGAGGATTCGAGCTGCTCGTAGCCGGGGTTGAGGACATAGCGATCTTCCACGAAGCCGACCCGCGCGGCGCCGATGGGGTCGGCGAACGGGATGCCGGAGATGGCGAGGGCGGCGGAACAGCCGATCATCGCGGGCACGTCGGGGTCCATGTCCTTGTCCACGCTCATCACGGTGGGGATGACCTGCACGGCGTTCATGAAGCCCTTGGGGAAGAGCGGGCGGATGGGACGGTCGATCAGCCGCGAGGTGAGCGTTTCCTTGTCGCTCGGACGGCCTTCGCGGCGCAGGAAGCCGCCCGGGATGCGCCCGGCAGCGTAGGTCTTCTCCTGATAGTTGACCGTCAGGGGGAAGAAGTCCTGGTTGGGACTGGTCTTGGGGTTGGCGACCACGGTGCAAAGCACCACGGTGTCGCCCACCGATGCCACGACGGCGCCGGTGGCTTGCCTGGCGATGCGGTTGGTTTCGAGGACGACCTGGTGGCCGCCGTATTCAAATGTCTTTCTTGCGCTCAAGTTGCTATTGCTCCTGTTGTGTTCGGTCTTTGATGGGCGCCCCTTTGGCGCCCTCTTCAAGTTGCTTGCTTCGTGCTTGGTGGCTGCGTTGCTGTCGCGTGTTTGTCCTGTTGTGTGGAGAAGTCGCCCTTGGCATCTCCGGGTGGTGGTATTGCGCCTGCCCCTCCGCATCAGCTTCGCTTCTGCGACTCCCCCAAGGTGGGAGCGACAGGAGGGGGCGTCCTTCGCGATCGGGGCCTTTCCCTTAGCGGCGCAGGCCCAGGCGGCCGATCAGCTCGACGTAGCGGGCTTGGTCCTTGCCCTTCAGGTAGTCGAGCAGTTTGCGTCGCTGGTTCACCATGCGGATCAGGCCGCGCCGCGAGTGATGGTCTTTGCCGTGGTCGCGGAAATGGTTCTGCAGCGAGTTGATGTTGTGCGTGAGGAGGGCCACCTGCACTTCCGGCGAGCCGGTGTCGTTCTCTCCACGCGCGTATTCGGAAACGATCTTTCCCTTTGCTTCGGCACTCAATGCCACTTAAGTTGCTCCTTGAATATGCTTGCGCGCCCGCGTGCCCTTCGGGCAGGTCGGAGTTCCCGTTCGCGGGGAAACCCCTGCAACGTGAGCGCTTCTGTGATGCGATGAACAACCGCGCATATTTGCAGTCATCCGCCGCCGTTGCTGACGAGGCGCCTTGGGGCGACCCGTCCGTCTTCGAGAATCTCGCCGACGCCGACAAAGCGGTTTTCGCCAGCCTCGTGTTCGGCGAGGCGAACCCAGCCGGACGACGGGGCGTGCGGCACCAGCACCGGCTGGCCTTGCCTCACGTACCACGCCGTCGTGGTGGTGAGGGTGACGCAAGGCCATTGTCGCACGGCGCTCGACACCGGTTGCAGCATGGCATCGAGGCGGCCTTCTTCGCTGGCTTTCCCCAGCGCTTCGAACGTCACGAGGTCCGCTTCGCCGTAGGGCCCCGCCTGGGTGCGGCGCAGCTCCGATACATGCGCGCCGCAGCCGAGCGCCTGGCCCAAGTCTTCCGCAATGGTGCGCACATAGGTGCCCTTGCTGCAGTGGATGTCGAGGGTGAGCAGGTCGCCCTCGAAGTCGATGATGCGGTTCTCGAACACGGTTACTGGACGCGCGGTGCGTTCCACCTCGATGCCCTGCCGCGCCAGCTTGTAGAGCGGCTGCCCCTGGTGCTTGACGGCGGAGTACATGGACGGAACCTGTTCGAACTCGCCGCGGAACGCTTCGAGGGCTGCATCCACCTGGGCGCGGTCGATGTCTTTCACGCTTGCCGTGGCAAGCACTTCGCCGTCGGCGTCGCCGCTGTCGGTGGCAATGCCCAAACACACCCGGGTGAAGTACCTCTTGTCGGAATCCAGCAGGAACTGCGAGAACTTGGTGGCGGCGCCGAGGCACAAGGGCAACACGCCGGTTGCCAGCGGATCGAGGCTGCCGGTGTGGCCCACCTTGCGGGCGCGGAAGAGCCGCTTCACCCGCTGCACCGCCTCGTTCGAGGTGATGCCGGCGGGTTTGTCGAGCACCAGCATGCCATGCACGTCGCGGCCGCGGGAACGCCTACGCATGGGAGCTTCCCGTCGGCCCGCTGCCGCGTCGGTCAGCCTTCAATGCTGTCTGGATGAGCGCCTCCATTCGAGGTCCCTCCACCATGCCACGGTCGTAATGGAACCGCAGCCGAGGCGTGGTGCGCATGGTGTGGCGACGTGCCACTTCCGAACGCAGGAAGCCGGCGGCGCGATTCAGCGTCTGAACCAGTTGGTCGCGCGATGCTTCGTCCTCGGTCTCGATGGACGAGACATACACGTCTGCAAAGCCGAGGTCGCGGCTCACCCGGGCGTCCGTCACCGACAGCAGGCGAACGCGGGGGTCCCGCATCCGCTGGCTGACGATGCTCGCCAGTTCCTCTCGGATAAAGTCAGCGACCCGGTTCGCTCGCTCGGGGCTCATAGCGCCCGCGCGACTTCCCGCGAGTCGAAGACCTCGATCTTGTCTCCGGCGCGCACGTCGTTGTAGTTGCGCACGCCGATGCCGCACTCGAGGCCGCCGCGCACCTCCATGACGTCGTCCTTGAAGCGGCGCAGCGACTCGAGCTCGCCCTCGTAGATCACCACGTTGTCGCGCAGAACGCGAATCTTCTTGTTCCGGAACACGGCGCCTTCGAGCACCATGCAGCCGGCCACCTGACCGAAGCGCGGCGAGCGGAACACGTCCCGCACCTCGGCGGTGCCGACGATCTCCTCGCGCACCTCCGGTTCGAGCATGCCCTCAAGAATCTGCTTGATGTCGTCCACGAGTTCGTAGATGACGCTGTAGTAGCGCAAATCCATGCTCTCGCGCTCGATGATGGCCTTGGCGGCGTTGTCGGCGCGGGTGTTGAAGCCGAAGATGGCGGCACCGTAGGTGAGCGCCATGTTGGCGTCCGATTCGGTGATGCCGCCGACACCGGAACCCAGGATGTTCACCGCCACCTCGTCGTTGCCGATCTCGGCGCAGGCCTGGACGATGGCTTCGAGGCTGCCGCGCACATCTGCCTTCACCACCAGCTTCAGCACGCGCTTCTCGCCCTTGCCTAGGTTGGCGAACATGCTTTCCAAGGTGGCGGCCTTCTGCGTGGCGAGGCGCTGCTCCTGGCTGCGGTCGGAGCGGAACTCCGCGAGTTCCCTTGCCTTGCGTTCGTCGGTCACCACCGAGAAGCTGTCGCCGGCGCCGGGCGTGCCGTTGAGGCCCAGCACTTCGACCGGCATTGAGGGAGCGGCGGAGTCTGTGGCTTCGCCCCGTTCGTTCATCATGGCGCGGACGCGGCCGAAGCATTCGCCGGCGATGATCACATCGCCCTTGCGCAGCGTGCCGTTCTGCACCAGCACGGTGGCGACGGGACCGCGACCGCGATCAAGTCGCGATTCGATCACCGTGCCTCGTCCCGGTGCATCGCGGACGGCGGTCAGTTCCAGCAGCTCCGCTTGCAGGGTGGTGGCTTCGAGCAGTGCGTTGATGCCTTGGCCCGTCTCCGCCGACACTTCGACGAACTGCGTGTCGCCACCCCAGTCCTCGGGAATGACATCGAGGGCAGAAAGTTCGTTCTTCACGCGCTCTGGGTCTGCGCCTTCAAGGTCCATCTTGTTCACGGCGACGATGGTCGGCACTTCGGCGGCACGGGAGTGATTCACCGCTTCCTCGGTCTGCGGCATCACGCCGTCGTCGGCGGCCACCACCAGAATCACGATGTCGGTCGAGTTCGCGCCCCGGGCACGCATGGCGGAGAACGCGGCGTGGCCAGGCGTGTCGATGAAGCTGATGTTGCCGTGGTCGGTCTCGACGTGGTAGGCGCCGATGTGCTGGGTGATGCCGCCGGCTTCCCCGGCGACGACGCGGGTGTGGCGGATGTAGTCGAGCAGCGAGGTCTTGCCGTGATCCACATGCCCCATCACGGTGACCACCGGCGGCCGAAGCTGCGCTTGGCCCTCCACCTGCAGCGACTGTTCGTGCTGCTGCTCGATGGCGTCTTCGGCGATGAGCTTGACGGTGTGGCCCATCTCCTCGACCACCAGCACGGCGGTGTCCTGGTCGAGGGGCTGGTTGATGGTGGCCATCACGCCCATTCCCATCAGCGTCTTGATGACTTCGCCAGCCTTGACGCTCATGCGCTGGGCGAGTTCGCCGACGGTCACCACCGCACCGACCTCGACCTCGCGCACGGTGACTTCCTGCGGCGTGAATTCGCCACCCTGACGCTCGATGGAGAGGGGCTGGCCACGCCGCTTGGCGCGGCGGCTTTCCTTCTTCAGCGAAAGTTCACGGCGGCGAGTGCGACCGTCGCCGAAGTCGTCGGAGCGGCGCGTCTTGTCGCGCCGGTCGCTGCTGCGTGCCGGCCCCTTGCCGGGAGCTCGGCGATTGCCGCTTTCCGCAGCGCGGGCTGCAGCCTGCGCCTTGGCAGCGGCTTCGGCGGCGGCCTTGGCCGGATCCGGTGCGGCTTCCTTCGCCGCGGCGCGGGCAGCCTCTTCGGCTTCCTTGGTTTGGCGTGTGGCCAGTTCCTCGGCTTCGCGCCGGGTCTGTTCAATCTTCGCTTCTTCCGCCCGACGCGCCTCTTCGGCGGCCTGGCGTCGCGCCTCCTGCTGGCGCGCTTCCTCGGCTTCCCTGCGCCGTGCCTCTTCGGCGCGAATGCGCTCCGCCTCGGTCCCGGCCGCGCTGGCAGGCTTGGTTGTTGCGGCTGGCTTCGGCTCTACCGGCTTCGTCGCCGGACGCTTGACATAGCTGCGCTTGCGGCGCATTTCGACTTTCACGGCGGGGCCGCGACCGCCCTTGCCGGTGCGTAGCGTGCCGGACATGCGTCGCTTGACGGTGACGCGCTTGGGGGCGCCGGCGGTCTGGCCATGGGCGTTCTTGAGATGGACGAGCAGCTGCTGCTTCTGCTCGTCCGAGACGAGGTCCGCTTCGGCGCTGTGCGGCAGTCCGGCTTCCTGCATTTGTTGCAGGAGGCGGCCCACGGGAACCTTCACCGTGTCTGCCAATGACTTGACCGTTACCTCGGGCATTCGCTTCCCCTACTCTCGCCCTACTCTCGACGGTCTCTTAGCCGGCCTTGCCGGCGCCGCCCGCATGTCATGCGTCGTCCTCGAACCACGGCGCCCGCGCCGCCATGATGAGTTCTCCGGCACGTTCGTCGCCGATGCTCTCGTCGATCTCCAGGATGTCCGGAATCGCCAATTCCGCCAGATCTTCCATCGTCACCACGCCGCCGGCGGCGAGCTTGGTCGCCAGTTCCTGGGTCATGCCCTCCATGCCGAGCAGATCTTCCGCGGGTGGCTGACCGCCACCGATCTCCTTCGACAGCAGCGCATCCTTGGCGCGGTTGCGGAGCTCTTCGACCAAGTCCTCGTCAAAGCCCTCGATGGAGCGCAACTCCTCGATGGGGACATAGGCCACCTCGTCCACCGAAGTGAAGCCTTCCTCAACGAGGATGGTGGCCACGTCTTCGTCCACCGACAGCGCAGCCTTGAAATTCTCGATGTAGCCGAGCGCCTCTTCCTGCTGCTTCTGCGCGGCGTCTTCCTCGGTCATCACCTTGAGGTTCCAGCCGGCGAGCTCGCTTGCAAGGCGCACGTTCTGGCCGCCGCGGCCGATGGCCTGGGCGAGGTTGTCCTCGGCCACGGCGATGTCCATGGTGCGGGTCTCTTCGTCCACGACGATGGACTGCACCTCGGCTGGCGACATGGCGTTGATGGCAAGCTGGGCGGGGTTTTCGTCCCACAGCACCACGTCGATCTTCTCGCCTGCGAGCTCGCCGGAAACGGCCTGCACCCGGGAGCCGCGCATCCCGACACAGGCGCCGACGGCGTCGATGCGTCCGTCGTTGGTGCGCACGGCAACCTTGGCGCGGGAGCCAGGGTCCCTTGCTGCGCTGCGGATTTCGATCACGTCCTCGGCGATCTCCGGCACCTCGATCTTGAACAGCTCAATCAGCATTCGGGGCGAGGTGCGGGAGAGGATGAGCTGCGGGCCGCGCGACTCAGGCCGCACTTCGAGCAGCAAGGAGCGCACCCGTTCGCCGATGCGGAAGGTTTCGCGGGGAATGAGGTATTCGCGCAGCAGGATGGCTTCCGCGTTGTTGCCGAGGTCCACGATCACGTTGTCGCGGGAGGTTTTCTTGACCGTGCCGCTGACAAGCTCGCTCACCCTCGGCAGGTATTCCTCGTACACCTGCGCCCGTTCCGCTTCGCGCACTTTCTGGAAGATAACCTGCTTGGCGGTCTGCGCGGCGATGCGCCCGAACTCCACCGAGTCCACGGGCACCTCATAGACATCGCCGATGTCGAGGCCAGCGTCCTTCTCGCGCGCTTCCTCGGGGCTCAACTCGGCGTCGGGGTTGACCTCTTCCTCTTCTTCGAGCTCGCGGTTGGGGTCCAGCACCCGCCAGCAGCGGAAGGTTTCGTAGCTGCCGCTCTCGCGGTCGATCGCCACCCGGAACTCGGCGTTGTCGCGGCTCTTCTTCTTGGTCGCCATCGCCAGCGCCGATTCGATGGCGCCGAAGATGACGTCCTTGGGTACGCCCTTTTCCGCCGAAACGGAATCGACAACCATCAAGACTTCCTTCGCGTTCATGGCACCCCCTCGAACTATCGACCGGCGCTCGCCACAGCCGGACCGTCATGGGCAGCGTCGGCGGCACCCAGGGCCGGGACTTCGGATGCGAAGTCCGGGACGATGCGGGTGCGGCGAATCTGGCTCAAGGGCAGGAGATATTCGTCCTCGCCGATGCGCACGACGATGTCGTCGTCCTCGACGCCCGCGAGCAAGCCCTTGAGGCGGCGGCGACCCTCGAAGGGGAAGGCGAGCTGCACATCCACCTGCTCGCCAACGCTGCGTTCGAAGTGTTCGCGCCGGAACAGCAGCCGATCGAGCCCGGGTGAGGAGATCTCCAGCCGATACTTCGTTGCAATGGGGTCTTCCACGTCGAGCAGCGCACTCACCTGGCCACTCACGCGTTCGCAATCGTCCAGGGTGACGTCGCGGCCGTCCAGGCCGTCGATGAACACGCGCAGCAGCGCCGACTGCCCCCGAGGGCGGAACTCGACGCCCCAGATCTCGCAGCCAAGGGCACGAACGGTCGGCCCCAGCATGGCTTCGATCTGACGTTCCGTTGCGCTCAAGAAGCCCCCTTTCGTTCCTTCCGGGTCGTCCGTTTCCGTCGGCCATCCCCGGCCAACGCGCACAAAAAATGGGCGAAAAAACGCCCATCGGAGGTGCTGGCACAGCGCGCCACCTCCTCTGACGCGGCGCGCTTACCAACTCAAGACCGTGGCGCCTCACGTAGCCAGGCGCATCACGATCTTGCGTGAAGGACCCGCAGGCCAGGCCCTTCGGTTTTGGTAGCGGGGGTAGGATTTGAACCTACGACCTTTGGGTTATGAGCCCAATGAGCTACCAGACTGCTCCACCCCGCATCAGACCGCGAATTATAGGGAAGCCACCCGCGACCGCGCAAGGCCGGATTTCGCGGCGAAAACAGCCGCGCACGCGCCTTCCGTGGCGCGTGCCGAACACCGAAAGATGTCAATGGTGCCGAAGAGAGGACTCGAACCTCCACGAGCGATCGCTCACCACCCCCTCAAGATGGCGTGTCTACCAATTTCACCACTTCGGCATGTCGTCTTCGGTTGTGGCGGGGCCTGCCTGGCCGGGCCGCGCCCGTCAGAAGTCGGGAATGTCGGAATCTACCGAATCGGGTTCGGTAGTCAAGTCTGCCGGCTCCGGCTCGGCTGGCGCTTCGAGTTCCGGAAGCCCCAGCGATTGCAGGGCGGCGGCGCGTTCCTTGGCGGTCCAGGCGAGGCCGAAGGAGATGGCGAAGAAGCCAATGGCGAGCCAGACGGTCATTTTGGTGAGGAACGAAGCCGCACCGGCGCTGCCGAACATGGTGTTGGCGCCGCCAGCGCCGAAGGCTGCGCCCACGTCGGCGCCCTTGCCCTGCTGCAGCAGAACCAGGACACCGAGCGCAATCGCGTCGGCCACGAGCAGGATCAGGAGTACGGTTTCGATTGTGCTCACCTGGCAATCCTCGTTTCGTTCTGACCGGGCTCCGTGTGCCCATCGGCTGCTGCGTTGCAGATGGCGGCGAATTCGTGCGGGTCCAGGGAGGCGCCGCCGACCAATCCGCCGTCGATGTCGTCCTGGGCAAACAGCATCGCAGCGCCCGCCGCCTTCACGCTGCCGCCATAGACGATGCGGGCGGTGGCGGCGACTTTCGCGTCGTCCTCGGCCAGGCGCGCGCGGATGGTGCGGTGCATCCCAGCAGCCTGCTCCGGGCTGGCCACCACTCCCGTGCCGACGGCCCACACCGGTTCGTATGCCACCACCGCATCGGCGAATGACCTGGCGCCGGAGTCGTCCAGCACCGCATCGAGCTGCCGCACCACCGTTTCCTCGGCGCGCCCCGCACGCCGTTCCGTCAAGGCTTCGCCAACGCACAGCACCGGCGTCAGCCCGGCGCGCAGCGTTGCCCGGAACTTGGCTGCCACCCTTGCATCGTCCTCGCCATGCATCGCCCGCCGCTCGGAGTGACCGACAATGCAATACGCCGCGCCCAAGTCTGCCGCCATCTCGGCCGAGTGCTCGCCCGTGAACGCGCCATGTGCGTTGATACCGATGTCCTGCACGCCAAACTGCACGCTTCCGGCCAAGGCGGCAACGAGCCGATCCAGGTACCCAAAGGGCGGACAGAACACCACGTCCACATCACCCGAAGGCTCCTGCCACTCGCGCACGAACTCGCCGATGGCGGCCACCGAGGCGTTCATTTTCCAATTCGCCGCCACCAGCGCCCGCCGCATGTCCCGGCAAGCTCCGCCTCAACAAAGGCGCGCAATCCTATCAGTGAGCCCGAAACGCCGCCACCGCGGGCCAGGAGGCTGCGCCGTAGAAAGCGAACGGGACAATGGGGGGACTGTGTTCTTGGGCTGCGGCGTGCCGACGACGTTTCGCCCGTGCCGGCCGGATCAGTCGCTGTTGCCGGCGCCGAGCTTGCGGGAGTGGCTGCCGGAAGGTCACCTTGCGGATCACGTGGGCGACCTCGTGGAGAGTCCGGACCTGACGGCGTTCTGCGCGCCCTGCGAGGGGGATGGCCGGCGCAAGTCGCCGCACCGTCAGAGTTTCGCCACCACCACCATGAGTCATTCGGCCAGGCGCTTTGGGGCGGTTCGTGTGCCGATCCAGCCGCGCAAGGCTGCCGCCGTCGTCCGCACAGCCAGGGCGCGCTGCGCAGAAGGGCGCGCTGCGCAGAAACTGTGTCGCGAGCGTGCCGTTGCTATACTCGTTCTGCTCTCCCTGCGCTGGCAATGGTCGTCACTCCACGCTCCCCCACACAAGGTCCCCCAAGCCCGCAAACGATGAGCAATAGCGCCAAAGCCGGAGAAAAGCGCATGTGGGGCGGTCGCTTCGCCGAGCCCACCGACGAACTCGTGACGCGGTTCACGGCGTCGGTGGATTTCGACCAGCGGCTCGCCTTGCACGACATCCAAGGCTCCATCGCCCACGCCGAGATGCTTGCCGCCAGAGGCGTGCTCTCTCCCGCCGAGTTGCGCAAGATTCGATCGGGCCTGAACCGCATCGAGCGCGACGTGGGGGCGGGCAGGTTTCGTTGGGATCCTGCCCTCGAAGATGTCCACATGAACATCGAGGCGCGGCTCACGGAGATCGCCGGAGAGGCCGGCAAGAAGCTCCACACCGGTCGCTCGCGCAACGATCAGGTGGCGACGGACGTTCGCCTCTACCTGCGCGAGCGCATCGACGCGATCGATGCACTCCTCACCGACCTGATGACGACCCTCGCGGATCGCGCCGAAGAGCACACGGAAACGGTGATGCCCGGCTTTACCCACCTGCAAACCGCCCAGCCGGTGACGTTCGGCCATCACCTGATGGCCTGGTTCGAGATGGCCAGCCGCGATCGAGACCGCCTGCGCGACTGTCGCCGCCGCATGAATCTGTCGCCGCTTGGCAGTGCGGCCCTCGCCGGCACCACCTTTCCCATCGACCGCGCCATGACCGCCGCGAGCCTTGGCTTCGACGGCCCCACGCACAACTCCCTCGACTCGGTGAGTGACCGCGACTTCCTCATCGAGTTCGTCTCGGTTGCCAGCATGACGATGATGCACCTGTCGCGCTGGTGCGAGGAGATGGTGCTGTGGATGTCGCAGCAATTCCGCTTCATCCATCTGCCCGATGCCTATTGCACCGGCTCCAGCATCATGCCGCAGAAGAAGAACCCGGACGTGCCAGAGATCGTGCGCGGCAAGGCGGCGCGGGTGATGGGGCACCTGAGCGGCCTGCTGGTGCTGATGAAGGGGCAGCCGCTTGCCTACAACCGCGACAATCAGGAGGACAAGGAGGCGCTGTTCGACGCGGCCGATACCCTCGCCGACTGTCTTGCGGTAATCACCGAGATCGTGCGGGCGATGGAGCCGGACCCTGCGGCGATGCGGGCCGCCGCCGAAGAGGGGTTCGGCACCGCCACGGACCTCGCCGACTATCTCGTGGTGCGGGGCGTGCCGTTCCGGGATGCCCACGAAGTGGTGGGCAAGGCGGTGGCACACGCCATCGACCGAGGCTTGACCCTCAGCCAACTGGCCCTCGACACCTACCGCGGCCTGCACCCGGAAATCGACGAGGATGTGTATGAAGCGCTCACCCTCGAAGGCTCCATCAGCGCCCGCGACCACGTGGGCGGCACCGCTCCCTCCGCCGTCCGGGCGGCGATTCGAGCGGCTCGTGAGCGCATTGACGCGCAAGGGGGTTAGCCCCCGGGCCGGCGGGATGCGGCGCGCTGTTGGCGGCATCCGCCGACTGCCTCGGCTGCTGGCCGGCGCCTTGCTGGGAATTTCGGTAGCCACCTGCGGCCAGAAGGGCCCCCTCACCCCGCCCGAAGCACACGCCGCAGACCTCGAATCCAAGGGACATTCAATCGAGTCCGCCCTTCTCTGGGGAGGGCATCCTGCCTTCCCTCCAAAGAGGGCGGCCTTTCCTTGACGCGCCTTGCGACGCGTTGCGAGCGCAGGACGCCCTCGCCCCCAGGGCGCTCCGCGAATGCGCCTCGCCCCCCACTCTCAAGGCCCTCCCGCGAATGCGCCTCGCCCTCGACCGGAAGGCTGGCGATTGGAAATGTCCATGCTTGTCCGTGAAGACGGCGAGCTTTGCATGGACGGGTTGCGCCTTGCCGCCATCGCGGCCGAGTTCGGCACGCCCGCCTATGTCTATTCTTGGCCCGCCATCGCCGCCCGTTACCGCGAACTTCAGGACGCGCTTGCCGGAGTTCGTGGGCAAATCCGCTATGCGGTGAAGGCCAACGGTTCGCTCGCCATTCTGTCGCGGCTGGCGGGGTTGGGTGCGGGTTTCGACATCGTCTCCGGCGGCGAGCTCGAACGGGTGATGCGCGCGGGTGGCAGTCCGGCCAAGGTGGTGTTTTCCGGCGTCGGAAAGAGCACCGTCGAGATCGACTTCGCCATCAAGACCGGCATCGAATGCTTCAATGTCGAGAGCGCATCGGAGCTTGGGCGCATCGAGGCACGCGCCCGGCTCCTGGGCCGCAGCGCCCCCGTCTCGGTGCGCGTCAACCCGGATATCGATGCCGGCACGCATCCCTACATCGCCACCGGTCTCAAGAACTCCAAATTCGGCGTGCCGGCAGAGACGGCGCTGGACCTTTACGCCCATGCAGCCGAGTCGGATGTGTTGTCGGTGGTCGGCATCGACTGCCATATCGGCTCGCAGATCACCGATGCGGCACCGTTCGCCACCGCACTGGAACGGCTTTTGGAACTGGCAGGCGTCCTGGCCGAGCGGGGCATCGACATCCGCCACGTGGACATCGGTGGCGGCTTCGGTGTGCGCTACCGCGACGAAACGCCGTTCCATCTCGACGGCTTCGCCGCCACGTTGGCCTCCCGTCTTGCGAACACGGATTTGACGGTGATGGTGGAACCCGGCCGCTCCCTGGTCGCCGATGCCGGCATCCTGCTGACCCGTGTGGAGTACCTGAAGGCCGCCGGCGAGCGGCGGTTCGCCGTGGTGGACGCCGCCATGAATGACCTCATCCGCCCCGCGCTCTACGACGCCTGGCACGGCGTGGAGAAAGTGGGGCAAGGCCCCGGTCGGAAAGCGGCTTGGGACATCGTCGGCCCCGTCTGCGAAAGCGGCGACTTCCTCGCCCGCGAGCGCGACCTCGAACTCGCTGAAGGCGACCTCCTGGCCATCCGCAGCGCCGGCGCCTACGGCTTCGCCCAAAGCTCCAACTACAACACCCGCCCCCGCCCCCCAGAGATCCTCATCCAAGACGGCCACCCCATCCTCGCCCGCCGCCGCGAAAGCACCGCCGACCTGCTCCGCCTGGAAACGCTCTGATCTTGCCGTGACTCCGACTCCCTCAAGCGGCCCGTCGGGACTCGTATAATTCTCCGCTCTCCACTTGCATGGCCCAATCCCTTGCGCTCCCGCAGAAATGGTTTTCGGTTCGCGAAGATGCATGGACTCGGCAACGACTTCATGCTGGCGGACTTCGTGACGCAGGATCTCTCCCCAGATCCTCGCCGCATTGCCGCTTGGGGCGACCGGCGGTGCGGCATCGGCTTCGATCAGTTCCTCGCCGTCTGTGTGCCGGATCAGCCTGAAGCCGATTTCCGCTATCGCATCTTCAATGCCGACGGTTCAGAGGCCGAGCAGTGCGGCAACGGGGCGCGGTGCTTGGCGCGGTTCGTGGCGGCGAACCAACTGACGGTAAAGCGCAACCTGGTGCTTCAAACCCTGGGTGGCGACATCCGCACCGAACTCGGCCAAGACGGCAATGTAACGGTGTACCTGCCGCCTCCCGAAGGCTGCGCCCCGGTGCGGGTTCCGGTGGCCGGAGCCGAGTTGGAACTGACCCCGGTGTCCACCGGCAACCCCCATGCCGTGACCTTCGTGGACGATGTGCGCAAGGCCGATGTCGAGACCATAGGGCGTGCATTGCAGAGCCATCCCATGTTCCCCGACCGCGTCAACGTGGGGTTTCTCGAAGTCGTGGACCGCCGTTTCACCCGATTGCGCGTGTTCGAGCGTGGCGTCGGCGAAACCCTTGCCTGCGGCTCTGGCGCCTGCGCGGCAATGGTGGCTGCGAGGCTCGCCGGCCGAGTGGACGAGACCGCTCGCATCTCCCTTCCCGGCGGCAAGCTGCAGATGGCCTGGCCTGGCCCAGGCGCCGCCGTCAAGGTGACCGGACCGGCGACGTTCGTCTATGAAGGTCGAGTGCAGCTCTAATGGCACTTTCGGAACCGCAAGCCCCGGAACTCGATCCGGCCCAGGTGGCGGACTTCCTTCGTCGCCATCCCGGCTTTCTCGTGGACAATCCCGATCTGATCCCGACCGTGCCGGCGCCGGACGGCGCGGCATCCTTGGTGCAACGGCAGATGGCCACCCTGCGCGAACGCAACCGCGATGTCGGGCAGCGCTTGCAGGAAGTGCAGGATGTGGCCGCAGACAACGAGCGCATCTTCACCGCCGCCGGAACGCTCACCTTCGCCCTGATGGATGTGCGATCGCGAGCGGAACTCAGCGACGCACTGGCGATGCATGTGCTTGAGCGCTTCGAGCTCGACCATCTCGTCTGCTTCGAGGACGGCGGCAGCAACGGGTCCCTGAAGCACTTGCGCTGTATCGCCGACGGCGAGCCGCCGCCGGTGGCGACGCTGTTCGACGTGCGTCTGCCTCTGTGCAACCCGTGCCGACCGGAAGAATACGAAGCGCTGTTCGAGGAGCGGCCAAATGCGCCAGGCTCGGCGGCTCTCGTGCCAGCGCGATTTGCCGGCGTAAAGGCGACCCTGGCCTTGGGGTCGTACGATCCCACCCACTACACGCCGGACCTCGGCACGGCCTTTCTCGGCTATCTGGGCGACCTGTTGGCGCGCGTGCTGGCTCGCCTGCGCCAGCCATGACGGCCCTTGCGAGCGACATCGACCGCTATCTGGCCGCCCTCGCCACCGAACGGCAGGCGTCGCCGCACACGGTGGCCGCCTACCGACGCGACCTCGATCGCCTGATCGCACACGCTCCGGCTCGCACCGAGGAGGTTCGCGGGCATCACGTCCGTGCCTTCGTGGCGCGCCTGCATTCGGGGGGCCTCGCGCCGCGATCCATCGCCAGGGCCCTGTCCGGCGTTCGCGGGCTCTTTGCGTGGCTCGTGCGCCGTGGCGAGCTCGGCAGCAATCCGGCGGCAGGGATTCGGGCGCCAAAGCAGCGCCAACGCCTGCCGAAGACGATGGACGCCGACCAAACTTCGCAGCTCTTCGAGGGCCAGCCAAAGGACGATCTGGAACTGCGCGATCGCGCCATCGCCGAGCTGCTCTATGGCAGCGGACTGCGGCTGGCGGAGCTCGTCGGCGCCGACGTCGGTGATCTCGATCTCGACGAGGGCTTCATCACCGTGGTCGGCAAGGGCGGCAAGACGCGTATCTCGCCGGTCGGCGGCGCCGCCCGCGAGGCGCTGCGGGCGTGGCTGGCGACGCGCACCGGCGTCACGCTCGCGGCCCCGCTGTTCGTGGCCCGCGGCGGCAATCGCATTTCGCCCCGCAGCGTGCAACTTCGCCTGAAGAAGCTGGCCGCAAGCACCACCGGCAACGATGCACTGCATCCGCACATGCTGCGCCACAGCTTCGCCAGCCACATGCTCGAATCGAGCGGCGACCTCCTGGCGGTGCAGGAACTGTTGGGCCACGCCAGCATTGCGACGACGCAGATCTACACCCACCTCGACTTCCAGCATCTGGCCAAGGTGTACGACAGCGCCCATCCGCGAGCGCGCCGCAAATCCGGCGCCGACGAAAATGCACCGGCCGGCGGGGACAAACCATGAGTGCAGGGGCGGACATTGGCAATGGGGGCGTGGCGACGGGCGGCATCCGCCTGGTGACATTCGACCTCGACAACACGCTCTGGAGCGTGGATGGCGTGATTCGTCGCGCCGAGTCCGAGATGCGCGCATGGTTGAAGCCCAGGGTGCCGGAGTTCGGAAGCCTGCACGCATCGACGCTGGGCGAGATCCGCCGCAGCGTAATGGCTGCCGATCCCGACATCGTCCACGACCTCTCCCGCCTGCGCGTGCGCATCCTGTGGGACGCCATCGAGCACTGCGGCTACGGTGCGGAAACGGCACGAGAACTGGCCCAAGGCGCCTTCGACACGTTCCTCGACTGGCGCCACCGCGTCACCTACTTCGACGACGCCCTCGAGACGCTGGCCGCCCTGCACGGCCGCTACACCCTCGCCGCGCTCACCAACGGCAACGCCGATTTCGAGCGCTTGGGCCTCGGCCATCTGTTCTCCTTCGGCTACAGCGCCGCCGACGTGGGCGCCAGCAAGCCCCACCCGGAGATGTTCCAGCGCGCCCTCGCCCACGCGGACGTGGAGCCGACCGAAGCCGTCCACATCGGCGACCATCCGGTGGACGACATCGAAGGCGCCCGCAGCGTCGGGATGTACACCATCTGGGCCAACCTCACCGACCAAACCGAACCCGCCGCAGCCAGCGCCACCATCACCCGGTTGAAGGACATTCCTGACGCGGTCGCGGGCCTCGGGTAGGGAGGCCAATGGGCCTTGAGCCGCAGGACGGAGCAGTCATCGGCTCTCCTACGCAGGCAGGCCGTCCTGCTCCGCTATGTAGTTCCTGAGTGCCGTGGCGCTTGCCGGGATGGGAATGCGGCGGGCGTCCTCCGAGCGTAGCCGGGCCAAGCTTGGGTGGATGGGAGGCTCTTGGCCGGTGGCGCGGACCACGGTTTCCGGGAATTTCGCAGGGTGGGCGGTGGCAAGGCAGATGGGGCGGCTGCCCTCATCCGCGACACGACGGGCGGCAGCAACGCCTACGGCGGTGTGTGGGTCCAACAGATAGCCGCGGCTCGCGTGCAAATCGGCGATGGTGCCGAGCGTGTCCTGAGCATCCACCCGAACCGCAACGATGGACTCGTCCACTCGATTCTCCCCCACGTGGCTGCCGCCGATCCTGGCGCGACCGTCCCTTGCGAAAGCCGCCATGAAGGTGCGAACGCGCTCGGGATCGCGCCCGAAGCGCAGGAACAGATAGCGCTCGAGGTTGCTCGCCACCTGAATGTCCATGCTGGGGCTCAAGGTCTGGTGGACGGCGCCGCGGGCATAGACGCCGGTGTCGAAGAAGCGCGCCAGGATGTCGTTCTCGTTGGTGGCAAGGATCAGCCGGTCGATGGGGGCACCCATCTCCCGTGCCACGATGCCGGCGAAGATGTTGCCGAAATTGCCGGTGGGCACCGCCAATGTGCAAGGGCCGCCGGCGTTGATGCTGGCATGTACGTAATAGCTGATCTGCGCCAGGATGCGCGCCCAGTTGACCGAATTCACCGCTCCAAGGTGGTAACGGCTCTTGAAGTCTCCATCACCAAACGCCGCCTTCAGCATTCGCTGGCAGTCGTCGAAGGTGCCGTCCACGGCGAGGCAGTGCACGTTGGCATCCGGCACCGCCGTCATCTGCAGCTCTTGCAGCGGGCTGATTCTGCCGTCCGGAAACATGACGAAGATGGCCATGTTGGCACGGCCCGCCACGGCGGCTATGGCCGCGCTTCCGGTGTCACCGCTGGTGGCACTGACGATGTTGAGGTCGCCGCCTCGCCGTCCAAGGATGTGCTCGAACAACCGTCCGAGCACTTGCAGGGCAACGTCCTTGAAGGCGAGGGTTGGGCCGTGGAACAGCTCCAGCACGCGCACGTCGCCCATGTCCACCAGCGGAACCACATCGGAGTGGTCGAAGGTGGCAAACGCGTCTGCGACGAGGGCGTCGAGCTCCTCGTGCGGGATGTCGTCCACATAGAGCCGGAACACCCTTTGCGCGACTTCGACAAAGGAAAGGCCACGCCAATCGTCGAGCTGCGGGCGGATGTCGGGCAGCGACTCCGGCATCAACAGGCCACCGTCCGCCGCAAGCCCCGCCATCACCGCGTCGGAGAAAGCCATCGGCAAGGTGCCGCCGCGGGTGGACACATAGCGCATGCGGCACACGATACTTCCTCCGGACGACCCAAGCGAGCGTCAAGTCACCGATGGCCGTCGGCGTCGTGCAGCCAGACGCGTTGGCCGTTGCTCTTGATGAGGGTGCGGCCGATGCGGGGGTAGTGAACGATGTCGGCGACGTTGCGCTCGCCGCCCATCAGGTACACCAAGTCCTCGTCGAACGGGTTGCGCAGCATGTGTGCGGGCGACGGCGCGGTGAAGCCCATGAAATCCCCCGGCCCCACCTCGAAACTCTCGTCGCCGATTTCGGCGATGCCTCGGCCGGAGACGATGTAGAGGAATTCCTCGTCCTGATCGTGGTAGTGGAAGGTGGTGCTGTCGCGCCCTGGCTCCAGCCGAACGAGGTGGATGCCGATGCGGGCCATGCCGGTGGCGTCGGAGATGGCCCGCGAGTGGCGAACGCCGTTGTCGTTGAACGGATGCACCCGCACCTGTTCCGGCATCCGCATCATCTCGGCTTGGGTGATTAGCATCGTTCGCTTCCTCCTGTGGCCTGGGGCCTGTTGAATCGCCTGCGGGGGCCTGCCCCTCCACAGCGCAACCTCTACCCCAAGAACTCCCCAAGCGCCTCCACCAGCGCGTCGTGCGCCTCCATCGTGCCGATGGTGATGCGCAACCGGTCCGCCAGGCGGGGCGCATCGAAGTGACGCACCAGAATGCCCCGCTCTCGCAAGGCGGCGTGAATGGCTCCGGCGGACGGCGCCTGTGCCGGCGGGCGCGCCAGCAGGAAGTTCGCCTGTGAGGGAGGAACGCCAAACCCCATCGCCACCAGCCGCTCGCGCAACCGTTCCCGTGCCCGCCGCACCGCTTCCCACGACCCACGCGCATGTTCTACATCGCCGAATGCCGCTTCCGCCGCCGTCTGCGCCAGCACGCTGACGTTGAAGCTGTCGCGGGTCTTGTCGCGGATCGGCTCGATCAGGCCCCGGCTGCCCAGCAGGAAGCCGAAGCGCACGCCGGCCAGCGAATAGCCCTTCGACAGCGTTCGGAGCAACAGGATGTTGTCGAAGCCGTGAACAAGCCCGGTCAGGTCGTGAGCCAAGCCGGGGTCCACGAAGTCCACATATGCTTCGTCCACCAGCAGGACGCCGTGCAGACTCCCCGCCAACGCGGCAATCGCCTCGGCACCGAGCAGCGCACCGGAAGGGGCATGTGGGTTGACGAGACACGTCAGCCGAACGTTCTCGGCGTTGAGCCGCGCCGCCAGGTCTGCCGGTGGCAGCCAATCCTTCCCAAGTTCCACCGCCACCACCCGGCAGTCCTGAATGGACGCCAGCACCGGATAGAGCGAGTAGCTCGGCGACGCCATGCCGAACGCCGCACCTGGATCCACAAACGTCGTCAACGCCAGTCGCAAGGCCTCGTCGCCGCCGTTGGTGGCGACGATCTGCTCCGGCGCCACCCCAAGGCGGACGGCCGCAAGACGCCGGAATCCCGGCGCGGTTGCCGGCGGATAGCGCCGCAGCATGGCGCCGTCCACCCTCGCCAATGCCCGCGCCACCGCCGGCGATGCCGGATGCGGATTCTCGTTGGTGTTGAGCTTGATGACGCGGGCATCGTCTGGCTGCTCGCCATGTGCATAGCCGGTCATTCGCTCGATGTTCGGCCGTTCGAAGCTCATGGTGCCGCTTCCGAACGCGACGCCGTCGCCGGCCCAAGCAAGAGCGCAAGCCATGTCGTGGCCGGATTCGCCTCCAGCGCGATCTTCGCCGTCATCGTCAACGGCACCGAGAGCAACATGCCCACCGGCCCCAGCAGGAAGCCCCAAAACACCAACGACAGAAACACCACCAGCGTCGAAAGCCCGAGCCCGCGCCCCATGAAACGCGGCTCGACGACATTGCCGAAGGCTACATTGCCGACCGCAAACACCGCCGCCGCCGCAACGGCCTGCCATGCACCCAACTGCACCAGCGCCAGCAGCACGGGTGGCGCGGCGGCGATGAGGCTGCCGATGGTGGGCACGTAGTTCAGCAGAAAGGCGAGCAGCCCCCAAAGCGCAGGGAAATCCACGCCGATGATCCACATGGCGATGCCCGCGACGATGCCGGTGGCGGCACTGATCGCCGTCTTGATGGCGATGTAGCGGTTTACGTTCTCGGCAAAGCGGCGAAAGTGTGGCAGGTCGCGTTCCGGCACTTTCAGCACGGCCTTGAGCTTGCCGGGAAAGCTCGAAGCCTCGCCAAGAATGAAGATCACCGTCAGCAGGATGAGGAAGCCGTTCGAGAGCACATTGCCGAAGCCCGCCAAGGTGTTGCCCGCCAGGATGAACGCCTGCGACGGATCGAGCCCGCTCAGTTCGGTGACTTCCGGCAGATCCAGGCCGAGAGCCTCGATCATGGCCGCGCCGCTGTCCACCAAGCCGTTCAGCCGATCCCGATAGAACGGCATCTGCTCGCGGAAGTCCTCCACGCTGCTCGCCACCACCGCGCCGACGCCCACCAGCACGGCGATCAGCGCCGCCACCACGACTGCGATGGCGACGCCCACCGGAATCCTGTGCCGCGCCATCCAGAACACGGGAGTCGCGGCGATGGTGGCAAGAAAGGCCGCCAGCAGAAACGGCACCATCAACTCTTCCGCAGCCTTGATGCCGGCCACCACCACGACGAAAGCCGCGAGCATCAGCAGGGGATTGCCGGCGGGGAGCGGGCTGGGCGACGGCGACACTGTCAAGGCTACGTCAGCGGCGCTCGCTGGCCATGCTGCGCTTTCAGCAGAAGGCGCGGCGGTTGGCCAGGCTTGGCAATTGGCCCCGCACTTGGGTCACCCGCGCCGGGTCCACCTCCGCCACCGCAATGCCGTCAGCTCCGTCGCAGGAGGCGACGATGTCGCCCCAGGGGTCCACGATCAGGCCGTGTCCCCAGGATTGGCGCCCGCGATGGCCGTGGTCGCCATGCTGTGCCGGGGCGATCATGTAGCACTGGGTCTCGATGGCCCGCGCCCGCATGAGCACTTCCCAATGATCGCGGCCGGTGGTGCGGGTGAAGGCGCTCGGCGCGGCGAGAGCGACGGCGCCCATGTCGGCAAAGCGTTGGTACAGCGCCGGGAAACGGATGTCGTAGCAGACCGTGAGGCCGAGGGTGCCGAAGGGGGCTTCGGTGACTACCGCACGATCGCCCGGTGCCGTGCCGCGGGATTCGAGCAGGCGCGTGCCATCCGCGAGATCTGCATCGAAGAGGTGAATCTTGCGATACAGCGACGCGATTTCACCGTCTGGCCCCAGATGCACGCAGGTGTTGTGGGCGCGGCCATCGGCGGCGAGTTCGTGGAAGCCACCGAGCACCAGATGCACCGCACCCTCCCGCGCCAGCGCCCGACAGCGTTCGAGGATCGGGCCACCCTCCGGCAGCGGTTCCAGCCATTGGCGACGCCTGCGCTCGCCGCCGATGTAGGCAAACGCCTCCGGCAGGAGCACCATCTTCGCCCCGGCCTCGGCAGCCTGCCGCGCAAGCCCAAGGGCGCTGGCAAGATTCGCTTGGACGTCGGAGGTGGCGCACATCTGAACGATGCCGACTGCGGTCGTCTCACTCATTGCCAGTCTCCCTTGGGGACCCTCTTGTGAAGTCCACGAGGCGGCGGCCTGCCCCCTTCGAGGAAGGGGGGCGTATAGGTCACGTCTCTCCAAAACGAGGGACTGATTTTGCGCACCGCAGGGCCCCCATCGCTCCCTCCTTGGGGAGTCGAGAAAACCGTGTCCTCTCGGAGGGGGCATGGTCGCACCGACGCCCCTCACCCCGCGTCCGCCTCCCCGAATTGCGGCTGCGTGCAATCCACCGGGTGGCCGAGGAACTCCTCAATCGCCGGCAAGTTGAACGCGTCGTCGTCCGAGACGAAGCTGATGGCGATGCCGGATGCGCCCGCCCGGCCCGTGCGCCCGATGCGATGCACATAGTCCTCCGCCTCTTCCGGCAACTGATAGTTCACCACATGGCTGATGCCTTCCACATGGATTCCCCGGCCCGCCACGTCCGTCGCCACCAGCAGGTTCGTCTGCCCCTCCTTGAAGCGATTCAGCGTGGCGATGCGCTTGCGTTGCGGAATGTCGCCAGCCAGCGCCTCGCAGTCCACGCCATGCCGCCTGAGGTCGCGCACGAGATTGTGAACCTGATCGCGGCGGTTGACGAACACCAGGGTGTGCTCCGGCTCCTCCTCGCGCACGAAGCGCAGGAGGAGGTCGCGCTTGGCCCGCGCTTCCATCAGCCAGAAGCGCTGATCCACGGTGTCCACCGCCACCGACTCCGGCTCTATGGCGACATGCTCCGGCTCCAGCGTCCATTGCCGCGCCAGATTCATCACGTCTGCATTGAAGGTGGCGCTGAAGAACAGCGTCTGCCGCGAGCGCTTCTTCGGCGTCTGATAGACGATTCGGCGCACGTCGGGGATGAAGCCCATGTCGAGCATGCGGTCCGCCTCGTCGATCACCAGCACCTCCACCCGGCTCAGGTCCACCGACCGGCGCCGGACAAAGTCCAGCAAGCGCCCAGGCGTGGCGACGAGGATGTCGATGGGCCAGCGGCGCAGCGTCGATTGCTGCTTCTCGAAGTCGATGCCGCCGACGGCGACGGCGATGGTGGTGTCGGTGTAGCGGGCGAGATCCCTGGCGTCGGCCTCGATCTGCAGCGCGAGTTCCCGCGTCGGCGCGAGCACCAAGGAACGGGCGAATCCGGGCGGGTTGGGGCGCACGAGCGGATGTTCGATCTGCCGCGCCAGGATGGTGATGAGGAAGGCGGCGGTCTTGCCGGTGCCCGTCTGCGCCTGTCCGGTGACATCGTAGTCGGCGAGGCTGAACGGCAGCACCTCGCTCTGAATGGGCGTGCAGTCAGTGAATCCGAGATCGTCGATGGCGGCCATCACCGCGTGCGGCAGCGCCAGATGATGAAAGTTGACGGCTTGCCCGTCAGCAACAGGGACCGGTTCGCTCACGATTCCTCCGTTGCTCGTCGTGCCGACGCGAGCCGGATGCACACGGCGAGCACGTCTATGGCGGCCTCCACCTCGGGCAAGGTCGCGAATGTAGGGGCTATGCGAATGTTGCGGTCTTCTGGGTCCACGCCGCCCGGAAACGTCGCCCCGGCGGGGGTGAGCGCGACGCCGGCATCGGCGGCCAACATCACCACCTCTTTGGCAAGGCCGGGCTGCGTGTCGAGGGAGACGAAATAGCCGCCGCGGGGCCGCGTCCAAGTCGCGAGCCCGGTGCCGCCCAGGCGCTGTTCCAAGCCTCGCTGCACCGCCTCGAACTTGGGCTGCACCGACTCCGCATGGCTTTTCATGTGGCTGGCCAAGCGGTTCTTGAGCAAGCGGGCGTGGCGCAGTTGGTTCACCTTGTCCGGCCCGATCATGAAGGCGGAAAAGCGACGCTCCAGGGCATCGAGCAAGCCGGTGCCGCCGCCGAGGAAGGCGACGCCGCTGCCGGCATGGGTGATCTTCGAGGTGGACGCGAACATGGCGATGGCGTCGGCGGCGCCGGCGACGCGGGCGAGGGGCAGGATGGGCGTCAGTTGCACCGGCGGCGACTCGAAGTCGTGGACGGCATAGGCGTTGTCCCACAGCACCAGAAATCCGGGTGCGGCGAGACTCGGCAGGCGAGCGATGCGCTCCACCACCTCCGGCGAATAGGTGCAGCCGGTGGGGTTGGAATGCTTCGGCACGCACCAGATGCAGCGAATGGCGGGATCGTCCTGCACGAGACGCTCGACGGCGTCCATGTCCGGGCCGTCGTCCTGCATCGGCACGGTGACGGGTTCGATGCCGAAGGAATCGGTGAGGGTGAAGTGGCGGTCATAGCCGGGCACCGGGCAGATCGCCTTCGCCGGCCCGGCGTCACGCCATGCCGGGTGCAAGAGGCCGTAGTGCATGGCCGCGTCGAGCACATAGAACATGAGCGTGAGGCTGGCATTGTCGCCGGCGATGACATCTTCCGGCGCCACGTCCAGGAGCCCTGCGCCAAGCTCCCGCGCCTCGGCAATGCCGCGCAGGTTGCCGTAGTTGCGCACGTCCGTGCCGTCCTGCGCGGTGAAATCGCCGTTCAGGACGCCGTCGAGCTCGTCGGAGAGGTCCAGCTGCCCGGATGCCGGCTTGCCGCGGGTGAGATCGAGCTTGAGATTGGCGCCCTGAAAGGCTGCGTACTGCCCCTCGAACTCCTCAAGGGGGGCCGTCACGATGCTTCCAAGACCGCGTTGCAGGACAGATGGACTCCCGCCGCCTCCGGCAGGCCAAGCATGAGGTTCAGGTTCTGCACCGCAGCGCCCGACGCGCCCTTGCCGAGATTGTCGAAGCGTGCGACCAGGAGCACCTGCTCGTCGTGGCCGAACACCATGAGGTCCAGATCGTTGCTGCCGTTGCGGTCGGTGGCCGAAAGGAATCCGGCGTCGAGGGCATCCTCCATCACCGGGTAGTCATGCACGCGAACGAACGGCTCGTCGGCATAGCGGGCCTTCAGCACATCGCAGACCTCGTCGGCCCGCGCACCGCCTAGTTCCCGCGCGAACAGCGGCACCTGCACCAGCATCCCCTGATAGAAATGCGCCACTGCTGGAACGAACAGCGGCGCCTGCTTCGTAAGGGAATGCACATGCATTTCGGGCACATGCTTGTGGCCGAGGCCAAGCCCATATGGCCGAGCGCGCATGGCCTCGGTGTCGCAGGCACGATACCTGGCGATCAGGCTCTTGCCTCCGCCGGAGTAGCCGGACAGCGCATTCACCCGCAGCGGCCTCTCCGGCGGCAGCAACCCCGATTCAACCAGCGGCCGCACCGCCAGAATGAACCCGGTGGGGTAGCACCCCGGATTGCTCACGCGCCGAGCATCGCCAATGCGCGCCCGTTGCCCCGGATCGAGTTCGGGCAACCCATACACCCAGTCCGCCGCCACCCGATGCGCCGTGCTGGCATCGAGAAACCGAGCCTCGGGCGCAAGCTCCACCGCACCTCGCGCGGCATCATCCGGCAAGCAGAGCACAACCACGTCCGCCTGCCGCATCAACTCCCGACGCCGCCCGTCGTCCTTGCGCCGCTCCCCCTCGATGGGAAGCACATCAAGATCCCCCCGTCCAGCAAGCCGAGCGGCGATCTCGAGGCCAGTCGTGCCAGCCTGACCGTCAATGAAGACGCTAGGCGTCACGAACGGGACCATGACAAGAGAGGAGCTTCATGGCGCGATTGTAGCGAAAGTCTGGCAGCCTGTCGGACTTCGGACGGCGCAAGCTGGAATGCCGACAGGCTGCCAGGACGGCTTGGGCTGGGGCAGGAAGCGTTGCCGAAAGGCAACGGTTCTTGTGGCGCCAGGCCACAGCCCTCACAACGTGGCCATCTCGCCATCCCTCTCGATCCGCCATTGCCGACAGATCTCAATCATTGCTTCGTCGAGGACACCACACTGGCGGTCGCGGTTCCTTCACGAAATCAGACCTCTGCCAGTTCGCCCAAACCGGGCCTTGGGACGCAATTCTGGAGTCCGCCGGCTCCACCGGCGCAGCCTCGCCAGGCTAGACGGGCAACCGGCCGCATGGCGGGACTGGTCCGAGGCAGAGGTTCAGCCAGGCACTCCTCATGTCCATTGGCCAGCGAGCGGCATTCTCGGTACGGGACTAGCCTAGTTCCTGTCCGAAAACGTCTAACGGCTTGAATTAACGAAATAAAGCCGCGCTGGAGCGGCTTTGAACCGGCGTTTCGGCTGCCATTGTCTTGTTCCCCAACAACCCAATGGCACCGAGACGCCGGAGGTGCAATGCGCGCGAGACGCACTGCGCAGCGAAGCCTGTTCGATCCCACGCCCGTTGACCATCCGTTGGCCGACGAGTTCGAACGCGTCTCGGCGCTTCTCGACGAGTGTCCGGAGCTGCTCGATGGCGTCGTTGCCGACCTCGGCGTCAACGAAGCGGGTGGGCGTGGTCGGCACGGGCTGACGCGCGAGTCGGTTCTGCGCTGCGCGGTTTTGCTGCATCTGCGCCAGGCGACGTGTCGGGGGCTTGAGTTCCTGCTGCGCGACTCGCTCACGGCACAGCGCTTCGCGCGCGTGGACACGGCGCGGCTGCCGGGCAAGTCGGCGCTGCAGTCGACCATCGGCGCGATCGGCGCGGCGACGTGGGAGCGGATCAACCGGCGCCTGCTGGATGTGGCGCGTGCGGAGGGCATCGAGTCGGGAGCGCGCGTTCGGGTCGACAGCACGGTGACCGAGACGCACATCCTTGCGCCGGCCGACAGCCAGCTGCTGTCCGACGGCGTGCGCGTGCCGACGCGCCTGCTGGGCACCGCGAGGGAGGCTTTGGGCGCCGAGGTGGTCGCGTTCCACGATCACTGTCGGGCGGCGAAGCGACGCGCCTTGGAGATCTCGTCGCAACGCGGCAGGGATCGGCGTGCCGCGACCTGTCGGAAGTTGCTGAAGATCGTGCGCCAGACCCGTCGATACGTGGCGGCGGCGCTGGCGAAGGTTGCAAAGGCTGACAAGGAAGGCTCGTGGCAGTCCTGGCGGGACCGGCTTGGCGTGTGCGACGCGCTGCTTGAACGGGTCGTGGACCAGACCCGGCGACGGGTGTTCGACGGCGAGACGGTGCCGGCCAAGGAGAAGGTGGCGAGCCTGTTCGAGCCGCACACCGACATCATCGTCAAGGGCGGCCGCGGCACGTGCCACGGCCACAAGGTGAACCTCGCCACGGGGCGCAGCGGTCTGGCGCTCGACGCGGTGGTCGAGGACGGCAATCCGGCGGACAGTGCGCGTTGTCTGCCGATGCTCGAGCGGCATGTGGCGCACTGCGGGTCTGCGCCGACCCATGCGGCGTTCGATGGCGGCCATGTCTCCAGGCACAACGTCGAGACGGCCAGGGAGCTCGGCGTCAGGCACGCGGTGTTCCACAAGAAGCGCGGCGTGAAGCCGCAGGACATGACCCCGTCGTCCTGGGTGTACGCGCAACTGAAGCGGTTCCGCGCCGGCGTCGAGGCGGGGATCTCGTGTCTGAAGCGCTGCTTCGGCCTCGGGCGCTGCCACTGGCGGGGCCTGGCGCACTTCAAGGCGTACGTGCAGTCGGCGGCGGTCGCGCACAACCTGGTCCGTCTGGCGCGTCTGAGGCCGTCACCCGGCTGACGCAGTCTGCCGGCTGCAGCCATCGCCTTCGACCGGTGCAACCCTCCGGACCGGCGCCGTGCCCGCCGGCGACGAGCCGCCTCGCCAACCGTGCCGCGACGCCGGGCGATCGCTCGTTCGGCCATTCGACGCCACCGCATGCACCCAAAACCGACAGAATCCGCGTACTGCCACCCACCCCGCACCCGATGCGGGACAACCTCTGCTCGCGCCCAATCGCCTCACGGCGCGCCAACCCGTCATTCCCGGACAGGAACTAGCCTAGTCGTCGTCGGAGCGGAAGCTCGTCTTCGTCCCGCGGAGCCATCGAGCCACGCGCTCCGCCGTGGAGAGGGCTTCGTCGCCCTTGAGGTCGCATTCCCAGACGATGGCGACTCGCCAGCCGGACTGCTGCAAGCTTTCGACTGCGGCCTTGTCGCGGGCCTGGTTGCCCTTGAACTTGGCGAGCCAGTAGTCGGGGCGGGTGGCTGGGGTGGTGGCGTAGCGGCAGCCCTCGTGACGGTGCCAGAAGCAGCCGTGGACGAAGCAGACGGCGTGGAAGCGGCGGAACACCATGTCCGGCTTGCCGGGGAGACCCTTGCCGTGCAGGCGGTAGCGGAAGCCGCGGGCGTGAAGACTCTTGCGGAGCACCATCTCCGGTTTCGTGTCCTCGCCGCGGATGCTCGCCATGATGCGCGAGCGGGTGGCCGCATCCACCGTGTCAACCATGGGTCATGTCACATACTGGGAATCGCTCCCTCTGAAGCTCGTCGAGGCTCGGTCGATGCCATCGTAGCAGCCTGTCGCGTGTCCCGGCGGGAGGCACTCCGCCCTCCAAGCCGCTGTTACGCGCGCTTGGGTGAGGGGGCCCTCGGAGGTTGGTGACCACCAGAGGGCTAAACTACCGTGCGCGCACGCCTTGCCCAGCCTTGGAGGGCGAGGAGCCATGGTCGAAAGTGGTGTGCGGATGAGTTGAGTCGTGCGGCGTGCCTCCGCTGAGTTGCTGTCCAAGTTCAGCAAGAGGAGCACGGCCTGCTTGAGGCGCGAGGGCGTGGCCAACGGCGGAACGCTGTCCGTCATATCCGCATACCGGCCGCCGGCTTACCAAGCACACATCTGCGAGGTCTATGACAAGTCAAGGTAAGCGGCCAGAGTAGGCCGTTGTTGACGGGGATGCGCCGGCGCGGACACGGGAGGGCTCCCGCGGGGTAAGTCAGGTCTGTCGGTCGCGGCGGGGAGTCAGTGGACAGGTGGGTCGTGCTCAAGGTCGGACCGCAGCGGGTTGTCAGCGAACCGGGTCTTCCACAGCCGCGGCGTGAGTTCGACGACGCGCGAGGCGGGGTGCTCGCCGACCCGCTGTAGGCACGTCGATGAAGTAGACGTACACCAACCAGAGCATACCAGACACACAAACATTTCGTCCCACGGCCTGATGGTCAATGATGGTCGATGGTCTCACGTGCGGGGCTGGCAGGTCGCGGACCGCTTGCCTGTGCGCCATTGACCGTCGGGCCTGTGGGACGAAATGTTTGTGTGTCTGGTATACCCCCGCACACATTTGCGGATGGCGACTGCGAAGGTGACCGCCGGCACTTCGGCCCGTTCGTCGCCTCCATCGCATCGCCGCAGCACGAGTGGTGCGAGCCTCCGGTCCAACTGTCGGGAAGCCATGTTCAATCGCGTATTCATCGCAAACCGATGTGTAGTTGCCCGTCGCATCGTGCGCGCCTGCTCCGAACTCGGCTGCGGGAGCGTCGCCGCGCATTCCGATCTAGACCGCGACGCCCCGCACCTCGCAGAGGCCACGGCAAGCGCCCGTCTGCCTGGCTTTCGCGCCGAGGACACCTACCTCAACGCCGACCGCATCATCGCCGAAGCCAAGGCGGCGGGCGCCGATGCGCTGCACCCCGGCTATGGCTTCCTCGCCGAGGACCCCGACTTTGCGCGTCGCGTTGCCGACGCCGGCATCGTCTTCATCGGCCCCTCGCCAGATGCCATCGCCACATTCGGCGAGAAAACCGGCGCCCGTCAAGCCATGCGTGAAGCCGGCTTCCCGGTAGCGCCCGGTTCCGACCTCATCGAAGACGAGCAGGCACTCGTCGCGGCGGCGCATCGGATCGGCTGGCCGGTGATGCTGAAGCCGGCCGCCGGAGGCGGCGGCATCGGGATGCGCATCGCCGGCAACGACGCGGAACTCACCGCCGCCTTCGCCAGCACGCGCATCCTCGCAAAGGGAGCGTTCGGCAACGCCGCCGTGTATCTCGAGTCGCTGCTCAAGAACCCCCGCCACATCGAATTCCAGATGATCGGCGACGGCGCCTCCGTGCGCTGCCTCGGCGGACGCGAGTGCTCGGTGCAGCGGCGCCATCAGAAGGTGATCGAGGAGGCGCCGGTGCCGAGCGTCGCGCCAGCGCAGCTCGGGGAGGTCGGCAAGAAGGCTGCACACGCCCTCGAAGGGATGGGCTACGCGAGTCTCGGCACCGTGGAGACCCTGCTCGCCAGATCGCAGTTCGCCTTCTTGGAGGTCAACACCAGGCTTCAGGTGGAGCATGGCGTGACCGAGGAAGTTGCGGGCCTTGATCTGGTGCAGTTGCAGATTCGCCTCGCCGCCGGCGCGCGGCTCGACGAATTGCTTCCCAGCCAGGACGCCGCGGCGCCAGACGGTGCGCCCCGATTCGCAGTCCAGGCACGAATCTACGCGGAAGATTCGCGCCGCATGTTGCCGTCCACCGGAACGCTCTCCACCTACCGGCCACCCCGCCTCACCGGGGTGCGCGTGGAAGCTGGCTACGCCGAAGGCCAATCGGTAACGCCCTACTACGATCCCCTCCTCGCCAAGGTAATCGGCACTGGTCCCACCCGCGAACTCGCCATTGGCCGCACCCTGATCGGTGTCAAGGCCTTCGACATCCGCGGCGTCGCCACCAACCGCGACCTGCTGCAAGCCATCCTCCAACACCCGGATTTCCTCGCCGGCAAAGTCCACACCGGCTGGCTCGAAGCGCTTCTGTCAGGGAACCTCTGACCAGTCAGCTTCACCGTCGGTGCCGCACAACTAGCTGATCTGCCGGGCGCGTGACGCCTGCGCGCCTGGCGGCGAGAGAGAGCGGGACGCCCTCCCTCCGATGCTCCCGCCCATGTCCCCCGGAAGCCCTGCGAGAAGGCGGGTCCGACCTGCCTTCTTGGTGGCGCGTGACGCCCTCCCTCCCGAGAGTGTTGCTCGAACCCACGGAGCCAAAAGCCGAAAGGCCGCTTGGGTTCGCTTGTGCATCCGCTGGTTCTGCTATAAAGGCGCGCTTCGACACGGCGCATGGGCACCACGCCTAGAGCGTTCGCGTATGCATGGGTGTTTTGCGGCAAGGGGTGGTTCATGGCGCGAGTGAAGATTGAGAGCGAGGTCACGGGCAACGTCTGGAAGGTGGAGGTTGCCGCCGGCGATGCGGTGCAGGAAGGCGATGTGCTCATCATCCTGGAGTCCATGAAGATGGAGATCCCCGTGGAAGCGCCCGAGGCTGGCAAGGTGGCGGAGCTTTTGGTGGCACCTGAAGACTCCGTGGAGGAGGATCAGGTGGTGGCGGTACTCGATACCGCTTGACTGCATTCAAGCAAGGACCACGGCAAAGAACGTCGCGATGAGCTGGGAACCGGAAGTTCGGGAGATCCAGCGCCGCCGCAAGCTGGCGCAGGTGCAAGGCGGCAAGGACGGCATCGCCCGCCAGCACGCGAGCGGGCGGCTCACCATTCGCGAGCGCATCGAGGCGCTCGTGGACGAGGGTTCCTTTCAGGAGCAGGGGCTCGCCACCGCCATTCCCGACTATGACGAGGACGACAACCTCACCGGCTACGTTCCCGCCAACTACGTCGTCGGCTTCGGCCGCATCGACGGTCGCCGGGTGGTGGTCGGCGGCGAAGACTTCACCTTGAAGGGCGGCTCGCCGAATGCGGCGGGCCTGCGCAAAAGCGTCTATGCCGAACACATGGCGGTGCAGTTCAAGGTGCCCTTGGTGCGCTGCCTCGAAGGCGGCGGCGGCAGCGTCAAGGGCGGCGGCGGACGCCGTGGCGGCACCGTCGGGGAACCGGTGTTCAGCGCCCCGCGCTTTCGCATCATCGCCGACGCCATGGGACAGGTTCCCGTGGTCTCCACCGCCGGCGGCGCTGTGGCTGGCTTCCCCGCCGGACGCATGGTGGCGGCGCATTTCGCCGTCATGGCGCGGCAAACGGCGCAAGTGATGATCGGCGGCCCGAAGCTGGTGGAGCGTGCCTTGGGCGTCAGCCTCAGCAAGGACGAACTGGGCGGCGCTCACATCCACTGCAAGAGCGGCATCGTTGACAACATTGCCGAAGACGAGCACGAGGCCTTCCGCCAGACCCGACAGTTCCTCAGCTACCTGCCCAGCAACGTCCACCAGCGCGCCCCGCGCATCGACTGCACGGACGATACCGAACGCATGGAGGAGGAACTCCTCACCGCCATCCCGCGCGACTCCAACGCGCCGTTCGACGTGCGCGAGATCGTGCGCATGGTGATGGACGAGGACTCGGTGTTCGAGATGGGGCGCGAGTACGGCCCCAGCCAGATGGCGGCTCTCGCGCGCCTCGACGGCCAGCCGGTGGGCGTGCTCGCCAACGACTGCCGCCACTACGCCGGCGCCATGACCGCCGAGGCGGGGCAGAAGTACCGCCGCTTCGTGGAGATGTGCGACACCTTTCACCTGCCCATCGTCAACTTCGTCGACCAGCCCGGCTTCATGATCGGCCCGGAGGCGGAACGCAACGGCACCATCCGCTACGGCATGGCGGCGGTGTGCGCCGCAGCCCAAGCGACGGTGCCGTGGACGTCGATCCAGATCCACAAGGGCTTCGGTGTCGCCACCGCCGCCCATTACGGCCCCAATGCCTATGTCCTCGCCTGGCCCTCGGTGGAGTCCGGCGCCTTGCCGCTCGAAGGCGGAGTCGCGGTGGCCTTCCATCGGGAGATTGCCGCGGCCGAGAACCCCGACGAAAAGCGTCGTGAAATCGAGGAACGACTGCGACAGGCACGGTCGCCCTTCCCCCGCGCCGAGTCCTTCGCGGTGCATGAACTCATAGACCCCCGCGAGACCCGGCCCATGCTCTGCCGCTGGGTGGACTGGATTCAGCCCCAGCTTGAGGAACTCACCGGCCCCACCACCTTCATGATGCGCCCCTGACCATGCCGGCGCTGGTGCTCTCGCTCGGCAGCGCCGTGATTCTCGGCGGTTGCCTGTGGCTGCTCATCGGCGCCCGCCTCAAGCTCAACGAAGACCCGGCACAAAACGACATCCTCAACGTCTTCGCCTACGTGGCCGCGCTCCTGCCCATCTGCTTCGGCATCGTCTTCTTCGTCATCGGTTGACGTTCCTGTCCGCTCCCGCTCCAAAGGCGGACGAAAACGCTGGTACGCTCTTGCGTTCCGCAGTTCTGGCGCGCAGCGGCAACTGCACTTCGCTGGCAAGGGGAGACAAGCGACCATGGCCGACCACGAGACCATCCTGTATGAGGTTCAAGACAACCTCGCCACCGTGACGCTGAATCGTCCGGACAGCCTGAACGGCATCACCAACACGATGATGCGCGAGCTCTATGAGTGCCTGGGCGAGGCGGCGGCGGACGACCGCATCCGGGTGCTGCTCTTCACCGGTGCCGGGCGCGGTTTCTGCCCCGGCGTTGACCTGAAGGCGTCCACCAGTGGCGGCAAGCAGGAGCCGAACCGCAAGGAGTATTTCCACATCACCTCCTTGCTGCACGAGATGCCGAAGGTGACCATCGCCGCGGTGAATGGCGCCTGTGCGGGAGCCGGATTCGGCTGGGCTTGCGCCTGTGACCTGCGCTATGCCAGCACCCGGGCGGTGTTCAACTCGGCCTTTCTCGGCGTTGCCATCTCCGGCGACATGGCGGGGCCGTGGCTGTTGCCGCGCATCGTCGGCGCAACGAAGGCACGCGAGCTGTTCTTCAGTTCGCAGAAGTTCGGTGCGGACGAGGCGGAACGCATTGGCCTGGTGCTGCAGACCTTCCCGGACGAGACCTTCCGCGACGAGGTGCAGGCCATCGCCGAACGGCTGTCGCGCTCGGCACCGCTCGCCATCGGCGAGATGAAGAAGAACTTCATCAATGCCGAGAACATGCCCCTTCGGGACTACATCGAGCTCGAAACCGAACGCCACACCCGCACCGGCGCCAGCGAAGACTCCCGCGAGGCCTTCCACGCCTTTGTGGAGAAGCGGGACCCGGTGTTCAAGGGGCGCTGACAGCGCAGAGGGGGAGCGAGAAGCGGGTTGGGGAAATCAGCGCAAGTTCCCCGGACCACCCACAGGGCCCTGCCGGCAGTCCTGTGACAATGATCAATCCCAGACCGCCGTCGGGAGGGGCAGATCGGCTAGGAGCCTTCAGCCGGGGAAGCGTCCCCGACCGCCGACGCGCAGGGAAGTGCCGGCAATTCCCCCGTCGCCGGGGGCGTGCTTCCATGCAGGGAGCCTTCAGCCGGGGAAGCGTCCCCGACCGCCGACGCGCAGGGAAGTGCCGGCAGTTCCCCCATCGCCGGGGGCGTACTTCCATGCAAGTGGCATCGGGATCGGTTGTTTCGGCGCGATACCGATGCGGGTGAGCAGCATCTCCAACTGGCGGGCGTGCTGCATCGTGTGCCAGGCGCACCGTTCCAGCACGAGGTGGAGGGGTTGCGGGCCGAAGAAGGTCGCTACCGTGCGACTGCCTTGTACGTCCGTCTCGTCCAAGCGCCCGGCCAATGTCTTCCGCGCGCAGGCGAAGGTCCTCCACCCCAAGCTCGGTCAGCGGGATGGCCGCCGACGCATCCACGTCGAACGGCGCCCCCGCGCTTGCGCGCAGAAACACCGCAGCGATCTCGACGACATGATTCGCGAGCCCAAGGTAGGTGCGGTCTCGACGCGGCAGCCTGTCTTGCAGCCGATCGGCCGGAAACTCGGCAGCGAATTGCATTGCCGCCGCCAGCGCGGCGCCGAGCCGATGTTCCAGTTCCTCTACGGGCAAGGCGGGGCCTGCCCGATACGGAACCCCCACGAGTTCGGCGACGGCTTGCAAGTCCACCCCGAACGCAACCCCTCCAACTCTCCAGACGGGTTCGCCACCGCCACTACCGGCACCGAACGCAATCCCAATGCCCGCAGGCGTTCTGCGGCGCCGTCGTCATTGGCGACATCGCAAGACGCAAACCTCACTCCCCGCACGGAGAGAAACTCCTTCACCCGGAGGCAGCTCGTTCACCCCGGCTGCCAAAACACCTGCACGCCACGGCGCGGAGCGGCAGCAGGCGCCGGCTCATGGAACGCTGCGGTCTCATGCATTGGACGGGACAGGCGAAGCTCCTTGAGGCACTGATTTCGTGACGGGGTTCCGTTACGCGCTCCGGCGAGTTTACGCTCGTAAGGCAGGCTGTCGGCAACCGATCGGCATCGAGCTTGCGTTACTCTGCGCCGCCTTGGAGAGGCGGAGAAGAGGTCATGCAGCGCCCCATCGAAGTGGCCATTGGTTCGCCGGTGCAGGAGCTCGACACGCCGGCGTTGCTCGTGGACCTCGATCGGCTCGACGCCAATGTCGAGACGCTGCAGGCGCCCGTGCGGGCGGCGGCGTGGGTGCATGGGACACCGGCCATCGCCCACATGCATCTTCGCAGCGAGCATGTTCGGGGCATCGCGGTGCGCGGAGTGGCGGAAGCGGAGGCGTTCCGGGCCGCCGGCTGCACCGACATTCGCATCCTGCGCCCCTTGGTGACGGCCAGGGCGCAAACCCGCGCCGCGGCGCTGGCACATTCCACGCGCATCGTCTTGGAGGACGACGGCTTGCCGCTGTGGCAGGAAGAGGCCCTCGACGGCGCGGTCACCGTCTCCGCCCGAGTTGCCAGCACACCGGAACCCGACCGGGCGATCCATGACTGCGGCCAGAAAGCCATCGGACGCGACTTCGGCGCCCCCAGGATCAAGGGGCGCGAGGACTTGATCGCCAATGCCAGCAGCGCCGAACACGGCATCGTGCTGGCGCGTTCTGGGGCACAGCCGTACCGCATCGGCGACTGGTTGGAACTGGTGCCCGCCGACATCGCCACCGCCTTCGCCCTGTACGACTTCGCTTGCGGCGTTCGCGGCGGCGCCTTGGAGGCGGTGTGGCCCGTGAGCGCCCGAGGAGCGTTCCAATGATCGGCACGCCTATCGACGAGCTCGACACCCCTGCGCTGCTGATCGACATGGAAGCGCTGCGGCACAACATCGACGTGGTCGCGGGGCACTATTGCAGCGCGGTCAGCGAGGGTGGCGAGAGCGCAAAGGCCAGCACCCGCCTGCGCCCGCACGGCAAGAACCACAAGTGTCCGAGCATCCTGGCGATGCAGATCGAGGCTGGCGGCACGGTGGAGGGCGTGTGTGCGGCGAAGGTTTCGGAGGCGGAGGCATTCGTCCACGCTGGAGCGGTGCGCAACGTGCTGGTGGCGAATCAGGTCGTGGCGGCGGCGAAGATTCGACGCCTTGCGGCGCTGGCGCAGTTCGTGGATGTGATGGTGGCGATTGACCACGAGTTGCAGATCGGCCGCCTCGGCGCGGGTGCGCGAGAGATGAACGCGACGCTAGGGGTCGTGATCGAGATCGACACCACGATGGGGCGGGGCGGTGTGCGCAGCGTGGAGCAGGCAGTGCGTCTGGCGGCGCAGGTTCGGGATGCGACACACCTCGACTTTCGCGGCCTGATGAGCCATCAGACCCCCAGCGTTGCCTCGCCGACGGTGGACGAACGCTTCGCCGAGGGCAGGCGTGCCATCGACAGGGTGCTCGCGACGACGCGTGCCATTGAAGAGGCCGGGATGTCCGTGGAGGTCGTCTCAACGGGCGAATCGTGGACCTACGACGTGGCGGCCACCTATCCGGAAGTCACGGAGATCGAAGGCGGCACCTACGTCGTGATGGAAGTGCCCTACGGTTACATGACCGAGTTCCGGCAGGCGGTGCGAATCATGGGGAGGGTGGTGGCACGCCCAGACCCGCATACGGCGGTAGGCGACGTGCCCATCGATGCCATCGCCGCCCCGCGCGGGCTGCCGGCACCCGTGGACATGCCGGGAATCAAAGTAGCGGCGCTCGATCACCACGGCGTGACGCTCAAGAGCGAAAGCCCGATGCCGCTGGCTGTGGGCGAACCCTTCTTCCTGCGCACCCAACAACAAGACATGACCATGAACCGTTGGGACCGCTTCCTTGGGGTCGAGGACGGCCGCGTGGTCACGGCATTCCATGCCGACGCGAGGGGCTGCGTCCACTGATCTCACAGGAGGCGGCGGACGCCACCACGCGCCGCAAGCGGCGATCCTCCCTCCGAGAAGAATCCTTCGGTCGCGCCCAGGGCGCGCCTCGACATCCCCTAATGAGGGGAGAGTGATAGGAGGATTTTCCTCTCCATTTGGGGGGAGGTCGATGCGGGCCTTTCGGTCGCGGCGCCGTCTGCGGCTTCTTCGGAGCCCTCCAAGGTGCGCTGCACCCCGCTGTCGCGCAGGGAACATCCGAGGCATGCTCCTTCGCTTGCGATGCCTTGGGTAACCGGTGCGTCATCCGTGACGCCGGAGCCTTCCGTAAAGAGCTGCACGTGACGCACAAGCTGGTCCATGCGTTCCTGCTCCTTCAGTTGATGCGCCACCACATAGCGCAGGCTCTGGTCGGTTTCGAGCGCCTGGCGGTCCATTTCGGCCTTGAGCAAGCGTGCCAGCGCATCGAGTTCGCGCTGGCGTCGATCCTCGTTCGCCACCATCACGGCCTGGACGATGAGGGATTGATCGACTTCGAGCCGGTGCTGGAAGTCCTGCTGCCATTCATCGAAGGTGGCGTTCAACACCTGGGCACTGGGCGTACGGGCGTCGCGGCCATCGTCGGCGCAACATCGGCCACAGGCGAGTCGACGCGCACGAACGCGGCAAACGCGAAGGCCAGCGCGCCAAGACTCGCAGCGGCGGGGAAGATCAGGGTGGTGAACTTCAGCAAGGGCTGCCCCCAACGGATATCCGCAGGCCACGTCGGCCAGCGCCAGCCGCGTCGCCGGGACGGCAGATGCGGCAACAGGATCATCGGTGCCGGCAGCTCCTCCCACTCCTGCGCCCGCCGTTGCCATGCACCGAGTGGCGTTTTCCGCAACCTCGGTGGCTTCCGTGGCGACGGAGCGTTCGCGGCGTGGCACGCGTCCGTGCCTCCTGCACGCGTGCGGGTCCACCCACAGCGGCGTCTCGTCGCCCTCGCGACGCGCATTCATGAGTAATCCGGGCTAGAGGTCCTTGTTGGGGCGCTTGGAATCGGGGCAACAGACCCGACGGGATGAGCGTTTTCATTATCGTTCTCATTCTTCTATTCAATCGTCATATCAACAAGTTACGTTGAGTTGAAGCGAGCGTTGGCGGATAATCGCCAATCGAAACTCTTCAGGAGACCGGCGATGAAGCCACAAGACCCCGCCATCATCGAGCACCTAAACCGCGTGCTGAAGAACGAGCTCACCGCCATCAACCAGTACTTCCTGCATTCCCGGATGCTGAAGGACTGGGGGCTCAAGGAGCTTGGCGAACACGAGCACAACGAGTCCATCGACGAGATGAAGCACGCCGATCGGCTGATCGAGCGCACGCTCTTTCTGGACGGGCTGCCGAACTTGCAGGACTTGGGGCGTCTGCGCATCGGCGAGAACGTGGAGGAGATTCTGCGCTGCGACCTGGCTCTGGAGATGGACGCCATGGTGCCGCTGCGGGAGTCGATCGCCTTTGCGGAGTCGATTGGCGACTATGTGAGCCGGGAGCTGTTTGAGGCGATCCTTGAGTCCGAGGAAGAGCATGTCGACTGGCTCGAGACCCGGCTCGAACTGATCGACAAGGTGGGCATCCAGAACTTCCTCCAGTCCGGGATGGATTGAGGCGTAGTTTCGCTGCAACATGCTGGCGGTGGTTTCCTGGGAGGATCACAGCCATGCCGACGGCCAAGGGGCACAAGACTTCCTCCAGTCCGGGATGGATTGAGGCGTAGTTTCGCTGCAACATGCTGGCGGTGGTTTCCTGGGAGGATCACAGCCATGCCGACGGCCAAGGGGCACAAGCGGCTTTGCGAGGCCATCGGTCAGGGGGGGCTGCACCAGCTCAAACGGCGCATCGCTGAGGACCCGGACGGCGTTCGCCATTGGAAGCCGGTGGTTGACGCCGCCTTCGCCGGCCGGGCGGACATGCTCGCGGCCTTGCTCGACGCCGGCGCAGACGCCAACGTGATCTCTGGCGTCAGCGCCCGGCACACACCGCTGACGCGCATCGCCCAGCATCACGCCACGATTCCCAAGCACCCGGGGCACATCGAGGCCATGCGGCTGTTGCTGGAGCGGGGCGCAGATCCCAATCTCGATGCCGGGCCGCATGGCTTCGCGCCGCTCGCGTACTCGGCGATGGCGGCGGACCAGGAGCAGATGACGCTGCTCTTGGATGCCGGCACGGCCATCGACATGCACCTCGCGGCCATCCTGCTCGACCTCGACCGGCTGTGCGGATTTCTCGACGGCGAGGGGGATGCAAACGACGTCGATGGTCGCGGTCGGTCACCGCTGCAATACGTTGCGCTCTCTGGTCTCTGGAAAGAAGGTCCCGAAAACGCCATCGAATGCGCTGATTTGCTGCTTGCGCGTGGAGCGGATGTGAATTTGGCCGAGGAGATGGCGGAGGGCCACGAGGTCTTCCACGCCACGCCGCTGTGGCGAACCTTGAGTTGGCAGCGCAACGTGCCGTTGGCGGAGTTCCTGCTCGAACAGGGCGCCGACCCCAACCCGGCCGTGTTCACCGCCACCTTCGACGGCAGCGATGCGATTTGCGACCTTCTGGACCGCTACGGCGCGGATTGGGAGCAACGCTTCCACGGCCGAACCCCGCTGGTGGACCTGATGCACTTTCGCCGCCCGGCCGGGGCCGCCTGGCTGATCCGCCGAGGCGTGAACGTGAACGCGATGGCTCCGGACGGCCGCACGGCCCTGCACTACGCCGTGCGGCAAGGCGTGCGGGCGGATACCGTCGAAGCACTGCTCGCCGCCGGCGCGGACCGCACGGCACGCGACGCGGACGGCAAGACGCCGCTTGATCTGGCGGTGGAGAAGAAGCGAGAGAAACTGGTGGGCGTGTTGGGATGCGTGTTGGGATGCGTGTTGGGATAAGGAGTTGCCCGGGCCGGTGCTTGAGGGGACTAGCGCCGCTTCGCGGCGCTTAAGGCAGCTTTCGCTGGCGCGAAAACTGCGAAGGAAAGTACGCGACCGTTCTCCAACTCGACAGTTTTCTACGGCGCTTACCTTGCATGGAAGTACGCCCCAGCGATGGGGGAATTGCCGGTACTTCCTTACGCGTCAGCGGTCGGGGATGCTTCCCCCGCTGAAGGCTCCTAGCGGGGCGCCCCGGTCAGATGAGCTTGCGGACGTAGAGCACCAGTTCGTGGTCCACCAGTTCGTAGCCGTGCTTCTTGACGATGGCGCGTTGCAGCTCCTCGATCTCTTCGTCGACGAACTCCATCACCGCGCCGGTCTGCACGTCCACCATGTGGTCGTGGTGGTCGTCGCTCTTCAGCTCATAGACCGCGTGGCCTTCGTTGAAGTTGTGGCGGTCGATGATGCCGGCGCTTTCGAACTGGGTGAGCACGCGGTAGATGGTGGTGATTCCCACCGAGTCGTCCTCGTCCAGGAGCCTGCGGTACACGTCCTCGGCGGAAAGGTGGTGCGGGTCCGCCGCCTCGAGCACTTCGAGCACCTTGAGGCGCGGCAGGGTCACTTTGAGCGACGCTCTGCGGAGCGTCTTCTGCGGCTCCGGTCCATTCTGCTGTGCCATATCGGGCACTCCGCGGGATCGAGATCTGACATTAGCCGTGGGCGACCTCCCTTTGCAAGCCACGTGTTGCGCGCGCCCAAATCGCCGCAACAAACCCAAGGCCCGCAGTTGCCGTCGCACCGGCGGCGCGGGTAGCCTACTTCGGGCAGAAAGGCATTGCGAGGGGCGCGACATGATCGAACGACACATCGACATCCAGACCACCGACGGCGAGATGAACTCCTTCGTCGTGCATCCCGAGGAGGGTGGCCCGCACCCTGTGGTGCTGTTCTACATGGACGCGCCGGGCAAGCGCGAGGAACTTCACGACATGGCGCGTCGCATCGCCAGCGTCGGCCACTACGTCCTGCTGCCCAACCTGTACTACCGCGACGTGCGCGAATTCAACCTCGCCATGCCCGGCGCCACCCGCGAGCGTATGCAGGAACTGATGGGGCATCTCAGCAACGCCATGGTCTGCGAAGACACCCAGGCGATGTTCGATTTCCTCGCCGGCGAGGAGGCCGCCGGCAGCGGCCCGGTAGGCGCCATCGGCTATTGCATGAGCGGCCCGTTCGTGTTCGCGGCAGCGGCGGAATTCGCCGGCCGAATCCGCGCCAGCGCGTCGCTGCATGGCGTCCGCCTGCACACCGATGCGGCCGATTCCCCGCACCTCACCGCCGATCGCATCCAGGGCGAAATCTACTTCGGCTGCGCGGAAACCGATAGCTGGGCGCCACCGGAACTGATCGAACGCCTTGACGCCCACCTCGCCACCACCGGCATCAACTACCGCATCGAGTGGTATCCCGGCACGGCGCACGGCTTCGTCTTCCCGCAGCGCGAGGGCATCTACGTCAAGGACGCGGCGGAGCGACACTGGGAACGCCTATTCGCGATGTTCCGGCGACAGCTCGACGTGGCCTAGCAGCCTGTCGGACTTCGGACGGCGCAAGCTGGCCGAATGCCGACAGGACGGCTTGGGCTGGGGCAGGAAGCGTTGCGAAAGGCAACGGTTCTTGTGGCGCTAGGGAGCGCTCCGGCCGACATCGCGGCTGGCGGAGGGTGCCGCAAGCGGGAGCTCGCATCAACTACTCACCACCCAGGCCGCCTCGCCCAAGACTATTCAAAAGTCGTTCTGACGGTGTGCGATTGGCGTCACGGCTCGATTTGCCGCTGGCCATTCAAGAGTCGTTGTGGCAGAACGGCGACATGGACGGGCCGGACGGAGATGGCGTTGGTCGCCTGCTGCGGGACGTGAAGATTCGCCCGGTGCGCGGAGCGGAGGAGCGCGGGCGCTGGGACGCGCCGATGCGCGAGCGCCACTGCCTGCCCTTCCGCGGCCTGTTCGGCAGGTCGCTGCGGCAGGTGGCGGTGCGCGGGGAGGCCTGGCTTGCGCTGCTGGGCAGGCAGGCGGGGGCCTTCAAGGTCGGGGTGCGCGACGCGTGGATCGGCTGGACGCGGGAGCGGCAGTTCTCGCGGCTGCACCTGGTGGCGAACGACGCCCGCTTCGCGGTGCCGGAGGCGGGCCGGGTTCCGAACCTGGCGTCGCGGGCGCTGGGGCCGAGCCTGCGCCGTCTGACGCGGGACATGCGGGACGCGCACGGGCATCCGGTGCTGCTGGCGGAGACGTTCGTGGACCCGTCGCGTTTCGCCGGGACGTGCTGCCGGGCGTCGAACTGGGTGCCGCTGGGGCGGACGCGGGGCTTTTCGCGGGAACCGGGCGGATCGGCGCGCTGGCGGGAGCACGGCCGGCCGAAGGAGGCGTTCGTGCATGGGATGGAGAAGGACGCGCCGTCGGCGCTGTGCCGCGGGGAACTGCCCGGGGACTGGCGCGCCGATTCCGGGGCGTTGCCGCCGCCCGCGGCCGAGCTGCGCAGCCTGCACGCGTTCCTCGCGGACATGCCGGACTTCCGCAAGGCGCGCGGGCGGCGCTGCGGGCTGGCCCTGCCACGCGACGATCATGATCGCCGCCCGTGGGCGTCGAATTGGACATTGAGCGTCTGGCCGGGCTCAACGAGGCGGAGGTCGGGGAACTTGAACTACGCGTGGACGGCGAAGGGATCGAGCCGGTTGTCGAGCGCCGTCGGATCGAACTGCTGGGGCTCGTCGTCTATCTCTTCCCTTGGGAGCCGTCCGAAGTCCGGGCGCTCCGGTAGTGCAGGCTTCAGGGAGGAACCGCGAGCGAGTACACGCCGGACGCACGGACGCACTGAGGGACACGTGCCATAGTCGGATGACGCCGCCAGTGTCGGCGCGGGCTCCTGAGGGGGCGGTCAGAGCCCGGGTGTAGGCCAGTTGTTCCGGTATCGGGAAAGGTCCTGCTCCCGGCACAGCACGGTCGAGTCGTCGAAGACGAGACGGAGGACGATCGTATCGCCGTCGGCGCTGCCAAGTCTGTGGAGTACGTGTTCGCGGTTGAGGTCCTGGCGCTCGGCGACGAGGAAATCCGATCAATGGCCGTGGCGGAAGACCGCGAAGACGTAAAGGAGTTCGGGGGTGAGCGGAGTGGCGAGCTGGGCAAGGGGCAGGTTGAACTGCGCGACGTAGGAACTCTTCTGCTCCTGGGCGTTTGCGGTCTTGACTTGGACACGCCTAGCTTGGCCGTGCGTGCGATCGGTGATCAGAAGGTCGACCCCGAGGTCGAGGGCGGGGAAGGCGACGGCCCAATTGCGGATCAGGAACTGGGATGCGACGGCGTGTTCGCCGGCCTGCCCGGTGAAGAGGTGGGCGACATCGTTCATCCGGCGGCGGATTTGATCTGGGCCAAATCGCGAGCGGGTCGAGAAGCTGGACTTTGGAGGCGACTTGTCTGATGCCTTCGCGCGGGAGTCCAGTGAGGACTTCGGCGACCGTCCAGAGGAGTTCGTCCCTGCCGAGAATGGCACCGAAGTCCTGTTGAACTTCGTAGCGGATGAAGAGACTTGCCGGAAGGGGCGTGTCGGGAAGGGTTCCCTTGCGATCTACGATCTCGCGGCTGTGGGGCTCGAGTTCGAACGTGCATCCGTCGGATTGGATGCCGACAAGGATGGAGATGGTCGTCATGGGCGTTCTTGGGTGAGTTTCGTAACGTCGATGGATGGCGCGTTGTGCGGTGTCGGCAGAATAGCAGGCGCCAGGGTGGGAGGTGCCTTGGCAGTTGCGACCTGCGAGCCATTGGCGACCCAGGGTGGCCTGCGTGCGCGCCGGAAGTGCTGCAGTCGGTGGCGGGCGACATCGAAGCGCCGATGCAACGCGGGTTTGGAAGAGGCTGGTGGGCAAGGTGCGGTCGGCGCGCCGGCTGTGCGCGCGCTTCGCCAAGACCAACTTCCGCCTCGACTGGCTGTACCAGGCGATGGTGTCCCTCGAAGCGCGCGTCCCACCGTCTGCGTTGGCGTCCTGACCGATCCGATCCGTGCCGTTCGCCGCCCTGCGGCGCAGATGCGCTCGCCGGCGCCACGGGCCGCCGTCGCCGGCAGCCACTCACGGATCACATCCGCCCCGCCATCGCCGCCCCACACGGCCCTCACCAGCCCTGTTCGAGTCCGCCGCAACGTCTCTCACGCCGTCAACCACCCCCCAACCGCCAAATCCTGCACCTCCCCATCCTTAACAAGGGATCGAGGGAGTGTGCGGGCGGCAAATTTCAGGTCTGCTTCAGCGGCACGGCGTCGTCCGATACGACTGGGGGTCTAAACACCATCCCCGGCGCAGACTTCCAGCCTCTTGCTTCTGGTATGCCATACGTACCTGTCAAACACATCGCATCTCAAATCCCATCCCTGGAGGGACTAGATCCACCGACGTTGTCGGCATCAGGGTCAAGGGCGATACCGACGTGGAGCCGGACGAGACGGTCATCGCGACCCTCAGCGTAGTCAACCAACGCCCCTCGACGCACCGCCCGCCGACATCACGCTGGGCGCCTCCACCGCCACCCATTGGATTCGGAACGGCGACAGCGGTGCCCAGTCGCCCTGCGCGAACTGCATGTGGATCACCGGCGGCGCCGTCATCATCGAGGGCGGGGACGCGGTCTTCACGGTGCATGCGGACCCGCCGCCTGCGGATGAGCTGACCGTAAGCCTTGCGGTGCTGACTTGAGTAATGCGAAAGATTGAGCGGAAAGTCCTGCGAAAAACGTCGCGCGGACCGGAGCGGTCGGTGAGCTGGTAAGGATTGCATGACCGGTCGGGAGCCGGGATCAGGCGGGATCAAACGGGATCTGGCGGGAGCGCCCCATGCGCGTCGATCTCCCCCACGTACGCCATCACCGGCGTGTCCTTGCGCAGGTACAGCGGGTGCCGTGGCGCGCCCCGTCGCGTCAGTCCCAGGCAGGCCAGCGGCTTGCCCATGTCCCGCAGCAGCGCCACCACCTTCCGGTCGCGCCCCAGATACCGCCCGTGGACGCCCCACGCGGCCACCACCAGATCGGCGTTCTCGCAGTGCGCCGGATCCACGCGTCGCACTCGTCGCCCACCGGGTCGGCGGCTTCCCGCAGCGCGTCCGGGTCCACCGACCGGAACGCGAACAGGTTCACCACCCCGAGACTGCCGTAGCCCCACGCCTCCGCGTAGCCCATGCATCGGCGCAGTGTCGGGTCGTCCTGCCGAGCGTCCGCCCGCGACGGGTTCAGCATGACGAACACGACGGCCCGGTCGCATTTCGGCGACACCGGCCGTCGCAGCCACCAGCGGTACCGCCGGTCATCGGACAGCCCAGCGCCGGGCGCGGCCCGGGCCCAGTCAATCACGGCGGGGGACTTCGATGAGGCCGCCCTCCCGCGCAAGGCGGGGAGGGCGGAAGCCGATGCGGACGCTACTGCACCGTGCCCGGCTCCAGGGGCACCCCGATCCAGGGGGTGGGCTCGACGCCGGCGAGCGAGTCGGGGAGTTCGGGGGCCGGCACGTTGCCCCGGGTGGGGCCGAAGAGGAGGGCGAGCGTCGACCGGAGCCACGGGACGTCCGTCCAGTCGACGGGCCATGTCCACATCGGATAGGCTTTGGGCGCGCCCGAGTCAGACGGTGTTCTGGACGTAGTGGTCCACGGGGACTGGCCGTACCCCCGGGCGCATCAATGCCTCTTCCGGCGCCGGACAACCTTGCGCTGGGTTGTTCGGTGGTAGCTGACGAGGTACAGCTCGTGAGCGGTGCCCTTGAGCACGGCTTCGTACCATCGCCCGTCGTAGAGGAAAATGGCGGCGGTGCGGCCCCCCGGCTCGGGCAGCACTTCGCCCTCTGATACCGTGCGCTGCAGCCGCTCGTAGTCGGCGCGTCCGAGATCGGGGTGCCGGTAGAGCTGCATGGTCGCGGTCTCCTCGGCGAGCTCGAGGTAGCGCTGGGCGCCGCCGGGCAGCTCCGACTCGCGCAGGATCGCCGCCAGCCTCGACGCCGTGAGGTCCGTGGCCGGGTGGCTGGTGAGGATCGAACGGACGCCGCCCGTGGTGGGCCGCAGCCGCTCGCCGCGCAGCGCCGCCGTCTCGATCGGCCTGCCCCTGCGGGCGCCACCCAGGGCCGCGGGCGCTACGACACGAAGAAACGCCACGACAAGCCGAAGAAAGACATCTGGCTGCGGCCACTGCGCAAGGACTGGAAGCGCGTCCCCAACCGGCAGAAACTAGCGAACGCACAAACGCATGTGGAGAACCGAATGACCGTCCGCGCAGAGTTTCATTTCGATTTCGGCAGCCCGAATGCCTATCTGTCGCATCTGGTGATCCCAGGCATCGAGGAGCGTACCGGCGTTGCCTTCGAATACGTGCCCGTGCTCTTGGGCGGCGTGTTCAAGGCCACCGGCAATGTCTCGCCGGCGGTCTCCCTGCAGGGGATCAAGAACAAGCCCGAATACCAGCGCATCGAGACCGAGCGCTTCGTCAAGCAGCACGGCATCACCGCCTATCGCAGCAATCCGCACTTCCCGGTCAACACCTTGCAGATCATGCGCGGGGCTGTGTACGCCCGTCGCGCAGGCATCTTCGAGCGCTACGTGGAAGCGGTGTATCGGCACATGTGGGCCGAAGCCAGGAGGATGGACGATGCCGAGGTCATCGCCGCCGCCTTGCAGGAGTCCGGCCTGCCGGCGAGCGAGATCATGGCCGGCATCCAAGACCCGGAAGTGAAGGCGGAGCTGATCGCCAACACGGAGGGGGCAGTCGCCCGAGGCGTCTTCGGCTCGCCCAGCTTCTTTGTCGGCGACGAGCTCTACTTCGGCAAGGACCGCCTGCGCGAGGTGGAGGAGGAGATCGAGCGACAGAAGGCAGGCTGACGGGAGGGCGGCGCCGTGGACCGCTGAACGGCCCCTAGCCAGGGCTAGGAGCCTTCAGCCGGGGAAGCATCCCCGACCGCTGACGCGCAAGGAAGTACCGGCAATTTCCCCATCGCTGGGGGCGTACTTCCATGCAAGCCTTCAGCCGGGGAAGCATCCCCGACCGCTGACGCGCAAGGAAGTACCGGCAACTCCCCCATCGCTGGGGGCGTACTTCCATGCAAGGTAAGCGCCGTAGAAAACTGTCGAGTTGGAGAACGGTCGCGTACTTCCCTTCGCAGTTTTCGCGCCAGCGCCACAAGAACCGTTGCCTTTCGGCAACGCTTCCTGCCCCAGCCCAAGCCGTCCTGTCACCCTGTCGGCATTCGGCCAGCTTGCGCCGTCCGAAGTCCGACAGGCTGCTAGCGAAAACTGCCTTAAGCGCCGCGAAGCAGCGCTAGCCGTTCCGCTTGCGACGCTCCCGCGTGATGCCGTATTCGGAGCTGGCAATGGAGTCGACGAAACAGGCGACCTCCTTGTAGCGCGTCGCCGAATCGGCCAGTTGCCCAAGCGCGTCCGCGACAGCCAGGCCGCGGCGGTACACCGTGTTGTAGGCATCCTTCAACGCCTCCCGCACTTCGGCAGGGAGCTGCATGCGCCTCATCCGCTCGACGTTGAGCCCCAGGGCCCGCGCCGGGTTGCCGTTCACCGCCACGAAGGCCGGCACGTCCTTCACCACCAGACTCATGCCGCCCACGAACGAGTAGGCGCCGATGCTGCGGAACTGCGGTGCGCCGGAGTAGCCGGAAAGCACCGCTTCGTCGCCAATGGCCACATGCCCCGCAGCCGAGGCATTGTTGGCCATGACGATGCGGTCGCCAAGCAGGCAATCATGGCCGACATGGACATAGGCCATCAGCAGGTTGTTGTTGCCGATGACGGTGCGGCCCCGATCCGTGGCGAGGCCGCGGTGAATCGTGACGCCCTCGCGGAGGGTGTTGTTGTTGCCGATCTCCAGCACCGTCGGCTCGCCGTGGTAGGCGAACGCCGGCGGCCCCTCACCCACCGTCGCGAACTGATAGATGTGGTTGCCGCTGCCCATCCGCGTGGGCCCCTTCAGCACCACATGCGGACCGATCTTGCAGTCGTCGCCGATCACCACGTCTGGACCGATGATGGTCCACGGCCCAACCGACACATTGGCACCGAGCTGCGCACCCGGATCGATGATGGCGCGGGCGTCGATCAAGACGTCACCTCGCGCTCGACGCAGAGCAAGCGCGCGCTGCATGCCACTTCGCCGTCCACCCGGGATTCGCAGTCGAATTTCGCCAGATCGCGCCGCGAACCGGTGATGGTGCCGGACAGCATGAGCGTGTCGCCGGGCCGCACCGGCCGCTTGAAGCGCACGTCGTTGAGGCCCGCCAGATAGTGCAGATAGCCTTCATCCGGCCTGTGGCCGCTGGTCTTGAAGGCCAGAATCCCGCAAAGCTGCGCCATCGCCTCCACCAGCAGCACGCCGGGCATGATCGGATGACTCGGAAAGTGGCCAGCAAAGAACGGCTCGTTGATGGAGACGTTCTTGCGCCCGGCGATGCGCTCGCCCGGCACCAGTTCGTCCACCCGGTCCACCAGCAGGAACGGGTAGCGGTGCGGCAGATATTCGCGTATGGCGTCAATGTCCATCTGCATGGCGTCCATCCTTCGTCAGACTCGCCCTCTCCAGCCGCGACACCCGTCGCGCCAGGCTGTCGAGCTCCTGGAACCGAACTGCGTTGCGCTTCCAGCGCGAGGTCAGATTATGGAGTGTTCCGCTCGAATAGACACCTGGCCTGGTGATGGACTGGGTGATGGTCGTCACCACGCTCACCATCACGTGGTCGCAGATTTCGATGGGCTGGGCACCACCCACGCCAGCGCCGCCGGCAAACACGCAGTGGCGACCGATCTTGGTGCTGCCGACGATGCCGACGCAGCCGCAGATGAGAGTGTGATCGCCAATCTCGCAGTTGTGGCCGATCTGCACCAGATTGTCGATCTTGACGCCGTTGCCGATGATCGTGTCCTGCAGCGCGCCCCGGTCGATGGCGGTGTTGGCGCCGATGCTCACGTCGTCGCCGATGACGACGCGGCCAAGCTGGGCTATGGCCTGCCAGCGACCGTCCGCATGGGGGGTGAAGCCGAAGCCCTCTGCACCGATCACGGCGCCGCTGTGAATCACGCAGCGCTCGCCGATGCGCACGTCGTGGTGGATGGTGGCGCGGGCCATGATCTCGCCACCGACGCCGATGACGGAACGCTCACCGACGAAGGCGCCCTGGCCGATCTGCACGCCAGTGCCGATGACGGCGCCAGCGCCCACGGACGCGAATGCGCCGATGCGCACATCGGGGTGAAGGCTTGCTTCGGGATGGACTTCGGCGCGGGGATCGATGCCCGGCTCGAGTTCTGGCCTCTGCTCGAAGAGCTGCGACACCACCGCGAACGCCAGATACGGATCGCCGACGACAACGGCGGCACACGGACAGTCGTCGGCATCGCCAGCACCGAGCAGCACGGCGGACGCTCCGGTGCCGGCGAGATGGCGGCGATAGGCAGGGCTCGACAGATGCGTGATGTCGCCCTCGCCGGCACGGTCGATGGCGGCGATCCCCCGGATGGGGGTGTCGCCGTCGCCCTGAACGACGACCTCGGCGCCGGTTTCCCGCTCAACAACCTCGGCGAGGGAAGCCAAGGGCCGCACGATCAGCGCTTCTCGTTGAGCTTCTCGGTCACCTTGGCGGTGATGTCGTGCTTGGGATTGACGTAGAGGAACGCGCCCTTCTCCAGCACGAAGTCATAGCCCTCGATCTTGATCAGGTCGTCAAGCACCGCCCGCACCTTCGGCAGCATGGTGCGTTGCAGGTCTTCCTGCCTATCCTGCAGCGACTTCTCGAGCCGCTGCACGTCGGCCTTGAGGTCGAAGTCCTTGTCCTGGATCTCGCGGGCGATGGCGCGGCGCTCGTCTTCGCTCATCACGTCCGCCTCGTTCTGCGCCCGTTCCTGCAGCGCCTGAATCTCGGCCTGAAGTCCCTGCAGGCGTTCCTGCTCCGGCTCGAGATCCTCGCGGATCACCTCGATGGCTTCGGTGGCCTCCTCGCTCTGCGCCACCGCGCCGGCCGTGTCGAGCACGGCCACCTTGAGTTCGGCGATGGCGCTCGGCGCGACCAGCCCCAACATGACAGCCGCCAAGGCGGCGATTCTCTTTGCCATGGTTTCTCCAAAGTGTGTGTTGCCGGCCACGCGCCAGCTAGAGCCGCAAAGCGCGGCATTTTACTGCTTTCGTCGCCGCAATTCGCCAGAGAAGCGCTAGAAATTGTGCCCCATCTCAAAGGAGAAGCGCTCCTCCTCGTCGCCGGGTTTGGAGTTGAGCGGCAGCGTCATGGCGAAGGTCATCGGACCCATGCGGGTGATCCACTGCACGGCAAGCCCCGTGGTGACGCGAATCTCCTCCGGCGAGAAGTCGAAGCAGTGGGTGCTCGTCGCCGGGCAGTGGCTGTTGAAAACGTTGCCTGCATCGACGAAGAACAAGGGGCGGGCGAGGCCCGAGTCGATGAAGGGCATCGGGAAGATGAGCTCGGCCGAGGTCTCGATCAGCATGTTGCCGCCGATGGGGTCGCCCTCCGGCCGATAGAGGAAGCTGCCGGAGATGGGCGTGCTGCGGGGGCCGAGGGTGCTGTTCTCGTAGCCGCGGATGGAGCCGTGGCCGCCGGCGTAGTAGTGCTCGTAGAAGGGATAGGTCTCGGAGTCGCCAAAGGCGTCGCCGTAGCCAAGCTCCGTGCGCAGGTGCAGCGTCAGGGGATTGAGCAGCGGCAGATAAATTTCGCCGCTGTAGGTGACGCGGAAGAACTCGAGGTCGCTGCCCGGAACGGCCAGTTCCGCAACCAGCCGCTGCGCCGTGCCGCGGGAGGGGAATATCAGCCGGTTGAGCGTCGTTCGGGTCCACGTGCCTTCGAGCTTGTAGCTGACAAAGGTGTCGCCTTCGGCTTCGATGAACTCGGATATCTCCCCGGCAGCGAAGCGCCCTTCTCGAATGTGCGTGTACTCCGCCCGCGCACCGAAGGCGAGGCGCCGCTCCTCGCCGATGGGGAAGCCGAAATTGACCCCGGCGCCCACCGCGTCGGTGGCGTAGCGGGCGACGTTGCGGGCGTGGTAGTCGGTCTCGCGGGTGAAGATCTGAAAGCCCCGGCTGATGCCGTCCATGGTGTAGTAGGGGTTGCGGTGGCTGAAGTTGGCCGCCTTCTGATAGTCGCTGAAGCTCACCGAGACGCCGACGCTGTTGCCGCTGCCGCCGACGTTCTCCTGCATGTAGCTGCCGCCGATGATGAGGCCGGAGTATTCGGCGTAGCCGAGGGTGGCGGAAATGCTGCCGGTGGGGATCTCCTCGACGGTGAAGTCCACGTCGAGCTGATCGTCCGTGCCCGGCACCGCAGGGGTCTCGACGTTGACGTTCTCGAAGAAGCCGAGGCGATCGAGGCGCACCTTCGACAGGTCAATCATCTGCGTCGAGGCCCAGCCACCCTCCATCTGCCGCAGCTCGCGCCGCAGCACGTGGTCTTCGGTCATGGCGTTGCCGGCGAAGGTGATGCGGCGCACGTAGGCGCGCTTGCCGGCATCGACGATGAACTTGACATCGACGATCCCGCCCTCCTTCACCTCTGGCACGCCGCTGGCGCTCGCGAAGGTGTAGCCGGCGTTGCCGAAGGCGGCGCCAATGCGCTCCTCGGTGGCGGTGACGAGGGCGCGGGAGAACTGCTGCCCTTCGCGCACGAGGAACATGCTCCTCACCAGTTCCGGCTCCACGTCGGACAGGTCGCCAATCAGGCTCACATCGCCCACGATGTAGCGGTCGCCTTCCTTGACGTTGATGGTGACATAGACCGAGCGCTTGTCCGGCGCCACGCTCACCTGCGTGGAGATGGGGCGGAAATCGACGAAGCCGCGGTCCTGATACCACGACTCCAGCTTCTCCATGTCGCCCTGCAGCTTCTCCCGGGAGTAGCGATCCTTGCCGCCGATGAAGGAGAACCAGGTCGGATGCTTGAGCTGGAGCGCTTCGAGCAATTCCGACTGCTCGAAATGGGTCGTCCCGACGATGTTGATGTGACGCACGCCGGAGCTCTTGCCCTCGTCGATCTCGATCTTGATCCCCACCCGGTTGCGCGGCAGTTCCTTGACTTCGGTCTCAATGCCGGCGTCGTAGCGGCCTTGGGCGATGTATTGCTGGCGCAGGCCAATGCCGACAAGCTCCAGCGTCGCCTGCTTGAAGATCTCGCCCTCGCGCAGCCCCTGCTCGCCGAGCCCTTTGAGCAGGTCTTCGCTCTTGATGGCCTTGTTGCCTTCGAGCTCGATGGATTCGATGGCCGGGCGCTCCTGAAACTTGACCACCAGCACGTCGCCGTCGCGCAGCATCTTGATGTCGTCGAAGTAGCCGGACTCGAACAGCGTGCGGGTGAGTTGCCGCAGCGTGAAGGCGTCGATGTCGTCGCTCACATTCACCGGCAGCAGGTTGAACACCGTGCCGGAGGAGACCCTTTGCAGCCCCTGCAAGCGGATGTCGGCGACTCGGAACGGCTCCGCCATCGCCACCGTGGCAGCGACGCCCGCGAGCACGGCGGCGGCGAGAATGCGGCGTGGAATCATGTGTCTTCCTCTTGCACGGGGGCAGTCTAGCCCGGATTGTTCGTGGATGCGCGTAGCGAGGGCAACGAGACGCCGCTGTGGCTGGACGCGCACGCGTGCCGGAGGCGCGGAGGCGTGCCGGAGGCGCGGAGTGGATGACGCAACGCGCCCCAAGGGCACGCATGGCATGGCTGTCCATGTCGAGGGCCGGAGCGAACGCGTCCTCTTGGACGTGCGAATGCGTCCGAAGGACGCACGAATACCTGCCCAGCCACAGCGAGTGTATCGTCGTCCGCAGTAGGGCATTCACGAACAATCCGGACTAGCCTGCGAATCCGGCGGCCAGGCGGATGATGTCGTTGTAGAGGGCGAGCAGCATGAGGCACACCACAAGGGCGATGCCCACCTGCGTTCCGATCGCCTGCACCCGCGCCGAAAGCGGACGCCGGCGCACGATCTCGGCGGCGCAGAAGAGCACATGGCCACCGTCGAGCACGGGAATCGGCAACAGGTTGATGATGCCGAGGCTAATGGACAGCAGCGCCAGAAGTCCCAGATAGTGTTCCCAGCCGGCGCGGGCGAGGTCGCCGGCCACCTCGGCGATGGTGATGGGGCCGGAGATGTTTCGGTGCGACACGGCAAGCGTGAGCATCTTGCCCACGATGCCGACGGTCATGGCGGTGTTGTTCCAGGTGTCTGCCAGGGCGTCGGGAACGGCGGCCCAAGGGGTCTGGCGCACCATGCGGCTCGGCAGCCGAGCCCGGACACCGACGCGGCCGCTGCCATCGGCGGTTCGCTCCGGCGTGAGCTGCAGGGCTACCGTGGCGCCTTCGCGTTCCACCGTGACGGCAAGGGTGCGTTCGGGATTGTCCCGCACCGCCACGAGGAAGTCTTCCCACAGAGGCGCTGGCGCACTGTCGATGTAGGCCACGCGGTCACCGGACCTGAGGCCGGCGACGGCCGCCGGCGAGCCTTCCTGCACCTCGCCAATCAAGGCCGGATAGTCGAGACCGAAGCCGAGCGAGCGGTAGGGATTGGGCTCGTCATCGCCGGTGTGCCACGACTCGATGGGCAGCGACCAGGCGCGCTCCGCACCTCGCGAGCGGCCGACGATCTCGATGCTGCCGGTCTCGCCCAGGCGATTGCCGAGCGCCAGGCCCACGTCCGTCACCGAGGCGACTTCGCGGCCGTCGATGGCAAGGATTTCCTCGCCGCCCTCGAGTCCCGCCGCAGCCGCCGGCGAGTCCTCCAAGACTCGGCCCACATGCGGCACCAGCACGGTGCTGCCGATCACCAGCACGAGCCAATAGGCAACGAAGGCGAGCACAAGGTTGGCGAAGGGGCCGCCCAAGGATATGGCGATGCGCCGCCACGGGTCCAGACCGTCGAAGGTACGCCCCTTCAGTGCCTCCCTCGTCTCGTCATCCTGCTGTTCGAGCTGCGCGTTCTCCAACATCCGCACGTAGCCGCCAAGCGGGATGCAGGCGAAGCGAAACTCGGTCTCGCGCCAGCGCCAGCGCACCAGAGCCGGGCCGAAACCCACCGAGAACTGCAGGATGTAGAGCCCCATGCGACGCGCGACGATGTAATGGCCAAACTCGTGCGCCGTCACCAGGATGGCAATCATCACGACAAAGCCGACGACGCTGTAGATCAGGCCAAAGAGGGTATCCACAAACGGTTCCCGTCAAGTTCCTCGGCTTGGACACACTCGCAGCCGTTTGGTTCGAGCTGGAGCGAGGTGCCGCAGCCCTCGCTACGCGCAAGGCGCATCAAACCACGGCCCTCTCCAACGCCCCAACAACCACCGCCAGCACCGGCAGCGCCGCGAGCAAGGCGTCGAGCCGGTCCAACACGCCGCCATGCCCAGGCAGCAACGCGCCCGAATCCTTGACGCCACAGGCCCGCTTCAAAGCGCTCTCGAACAGATCGCCGAATACCGCCGCAATGATGCCGGCAATGCACGCAACAAGCCAGAGCCAAATGCCACCCGGCAGCCAGGGCGAGGCGCCAAGGCCCCACACGATACCTGCCGCCGCCCCGCCGGCAAGCCCTTCCCACGTCTTGCCCGGACTCACATTCGGCGCAAGCCGGCGATGGCCAAACCGGCGTCCCGCGAAGTACGCCCCGCTGTCGGCGATTGCCACGAGGGCCAAGGCCCACACGATCATCCAGCCTCCGTCCGGCTGCGACTTCAGCATCACCAGGGCAAGCCAGGCACCGGCCAGTGCCGGCAACGACATGGCCAGAGCGAACGGCGACGAACGAACGACGGGAAGGGCCCGAGGCCAAGTAAGGATCATGGCGGCGACGCCGATCCAGAACGTCACCGCCACCGCCAGCGCCGCATCCCACGCGCCGGGGAACAGCCACAACAGCGCCATGGCGACGGCAATCAAGCCAACCCCCGCGGCCCTGCCTTGTCGCGAGTCCAGCCCGGCCAGCGCCGCCCACTCCCACGCCGCCGCCAAGGCCACGAGCCCCATCAGAGCGGCGAACGGCACGAGCGGCAGCAGCAACACCGCGGCTAGCGCCAGCGGCGCAAGCACCGCCGCGGTCAGGATGCGCGCGCGCAGCACTCAAGCCTCAGCCAGACTGCCGGCGACCGAACCGGCGTTGGCGAGAGGCGAAGTCGGAGAAGGCGGCACGCAATTTGCCCTCCTCAAAGTCCGGCCAGTAGGTGTCGGTGAAATAGAACTCCGTGTAGGCGAAGTCCCAGAGCAGGAAGTTGCTCAACCGACGCTCACCGCCCGTGCGGATGCAGAGATCCGGCGGCGGCATCCCATCCAACGCAAGGAAGGAGGAGAAGCGCTCCTCGTCCACCGCCTCCGGGTCCAGCCGGCCCGCGCCAACTTCCTTGGCGATCTCCCGCGCCGCGTTGACGATGTCCCAACGCCCGCCATAGTTGACGGCGATGGTGAGGAACAGGCGGTCGTTGTCAGCGGTGATGCGCTCGGCGCGGGTCATGGCCATTTGCAGGTCTGCGGGAAACTCCCGCTGGTCGCCAATCAGTCGTAGCCGCACCTGCTCGCGATCCAGTTCCTCCACATCGTCACGCAGCATTCCGCGCATGAGGTCGAGCAGAACCTTGACCTCCCGTTCGGGGCGATTCCAGTTCTCCGTGCTGAAGGCAAACAGCGTCAGGTAGCGAACGCCAAGGTCCGCGCAAGCCTGCGCCACGGTGCGGACGTTCTTGGCCCCTGCCCGATGTCCCATCGCCCCCGGCAGCCTGCGCGTCCGCGCCCAGCGGTGGTTCCCATCCATGACGATGGCGACATGCAAAGGCCCGGTCTCGACCGGCGCCGGGGAGCGGATGGCGGTTGCAGGCATCAAATGCGGCTTCGCGACCTCACACAGCGCCTATTGTGCCCTTGCCCAGCCCATTCTAGGCGTGCAGTTCTTCACCAATTTCCCCTCCCCCCGGGGGGAGGGCGTCCCGCCCTCCATCGCGCCGCAAGGCGCGCCGCGCCGTCAGGCGCGCGGGCACTCGCGGCATGTGCAGGGAGGACGCGCCTGACGGCGCGCATGGAGGGCGGGACGCCCTCCCTCCCTATCCCCTTATGGAGAGTGGTCCCGGCAGGCAAATCGACGCAGTCGCGATTGCGAACGGCCATGCGCCACGTCAGGCAAATTCAAAGTGAGACACTACCCCGGCAGCAGGAAGGTGGACGAAGCAGGACCCGCCCTGGCCGCGCGCCAGCGCGGCCCTGGAGTGCGCCAGGGGCTTGGCGCCGCAAGACAAGATGCGGGCCTAGCGCCACAAGAATCGTTGCCATCGGACAACGCTTCTTGCCCAGCCCAAGCCGACCCATCACCCTGTCGAACTTCACCGAGACGGCGAAGTCCGACAGGCTGCTAGATTTCCAGGAGGTCCGCTTCTTTCTCCGCCAATGCCTCATCGGCGGCGGTGGTGTGGCGGTCGGTTATGCGTTGGATGTCTTCTTCGGCGCGGCGGCCGTCGTCTTCGGAGGCTTCTTTTTCGCGCACCAGATCGCGGACGTCTGCCACGGCGTCGCGGCGGACATTGCGGATGGCGATGCGGCCCTTCTCGGCTTCGGCGCGGGCCTGGCGCGCCAGGTCGCGGCGGTTCTCTTCGGTCAGGGGTGGGAGCGTGAGGCGAATTACGTCGCCGCTGCTGTTCGGGGTGAGGCCCAGGTCGCTTTTCAAGATGGCGCGTTCGATGTCCACCACCATCTTCCTCTCCCACGGCGAGATGAGCAGGGTGCGGGCCTCTTCCACGGTTACCGTGGCGACCCGTGTGATGGGAGTGGGGGTGCCGTAGTAGTCCACCTGCACGCCGTCGAGGATCGCGGCGTTGGCGCGGCCCGTGCGGATGCGGGAAAACGCCGTCCTGAGCGCTTCCAGGGCGCCGTCCATGCGCTTGGACGCATCCTCCTTGATGTCGTCGATGAATTCGTCGCCCGCGCTCACAGCCCCTGCTCCCCTTGCCCATCGATTCGCGTTCCCACCTTGTCACCGTGGGCGATGCGCGTCAATGCGTCGGGTTCGGCCACGTCACAGACGATGATGGGCAGATCGTGGTCGCGACAGAGGTGGATGGCGGCGAGGTCCATCACGGCGAGTTCCTGCAACAGCACCTGGGCGTAGCTGAGGCGGTCGTAGCGTTGGGCGGCGGCGTCGACTTCCGGGTCGTCGCTGTAGACACCATCGACGCGGGTGGACTTCACCACCACTTCCGCACCGGTCTCGATGGCGCGCAGGCAGGCGGCGGTGTCGGTGGTGAAGAGCGGGCTGCCGGTGCCGCCGGCATACAGCGCCACATGGCCGGAATCGAGCAGTTGCCTGGCCCGGGCGACAGAGAAACCCTCGGCAATGGTGGCCGCGGGATGTGCGGCAAGCACCTCCGCAGGGGCGCCGGCACGCACCAGGGCGCTCTTCAGCGCCAGCGCGTTCATCACCGTGGCAAGCATTCCCATGTGGTCGCCGGTGATGCGGTCCACACCGTGCGCGGCGAGTTCACGGCCGCGAAACAGGTTGCCGCCGCCGACGACCACGCCGGTCTCGACTCCGCTGGCCACCAGGCCGGCAATCTGCCCCGCCATGTGGGTCAGGACATCCGGGTCTATGCCGACGCCGGCCACGCCCCCCAGCGATTCGCCGGAGAACTTCACCAGCATCCGGCGGAACGTCATGGAAGAAGCACCTCGATGTTTGGCTTGCGTGCCTTGCGGCGTTGGCGGACGGGATGCCTTCCATCAAGAGGCCGACACCGACTCGCCGTTGACCTGCACTCCCCTGTGGCGGGATCAGGCGCCCTTCTCGACCTGCGCCGCCACCTCGGCGGCGAAGTCCTCTTCCTGCTTCTCGACTCCCTCGCCCACCTGGAAGCGCTCGAAGCCGATGCAGGAGGCGTTCGCCTGCTCGAGCAGCTTCGAAATGCGCACTTGCGCGTCCTTGACGAAGGGCTGTTCGGTGAGGCTCGACTCGGCGAGGAACTTGCGCACCCGCCCTTCCACCATCTTCTCGACGATGTTGGCTGGCTTGCCGCTCTCGGCAGCCTGCGCTTCGAAGATGGCGCGTTCGCGGGCGACCACGGCTTCGGGCACATCGGCCGGCGCCACCACCAAGGGACGCATGGCGGTGATGTGCATGGCAAGGTCGCGGGCCAGTTCCGAGTCCTTGACGGACAGTGCAACCAGCGCGCCCTGGCGCGAGTCCTGATGCAGGTAGATGCCGACGGTGCCGCCGGGAGCTTCCACCCTTGCCGCCCGCCGCACGTCGATGTTCTCGCCGATCTCCTGCACCAGTTCTGCGCGGCGATCTTCCAACGCCTCGGCGAGACCGTCCGAGCCTTCCGCCAGCGTCCGCGCCGCCGCTTCGGCCACAAAGGCGACGAACTTCTCGTTCTTGGCCGCGAAGTCCGTCTCGATGTTGATCTCAACCATGGCGGCGCACCCGCCGTCATCCGCCGCGGCCACGCCCAGCAGGCCCTCGGCAGCGGTGCGGTCCGCCTTCTTCGCCGCCTTGACGCCGCTCTGCCGGCGAACGATAGCGATGGCTTCTTCCATCTCCCATCCGGCTTCGACAAGTGCCTTCTTGCAGTCGCCGAAGCCGACTCCGGTGCGTTCTCGGAGTTCCTTGATCAATTGCACGTTCATGGCTGGCATCGGTTTGTGTCCTTTCGCGTTGTGTTTGGGTGATGTTGGGAAGGCTTTGATCGAGTGGCGAGGCCTACCCCGTTGGCTTCTTCGGCGCCTCCTGAAGGGAGGAGCCCGGAATCGCTGCGCCCCTTCCAATCACCTCTCCTGGGGAAGTCAAGAAACCGCAGGGCTCCCGGTGGGGCAAGCCGGCCAGGTCGCGATCGAGCCCGTAGCCCGGATTATCCATAGATGCCCTGCTGCGGACGACGACACACTCGCGGTGGCTGGGCATGTACTCGCGTGTCCTGCGGACACGTCGCTCCGGCCCCCTCGACACAGTGCATAGCCATGCCTGTGCGCCCTTCGGGCGCATTGCGTCCTCCACTCCGTGCCTCCTGGCACGCACTCCGTGCCTCCTGGCACGCATGCACCCCCACCCGCAGCGGCGTCTCGTCGCCCCCGCTACACGCATTCATGAATAATCCGGGCTTAAGCCTCTGTGCCCTCTTCCATTTCGACGAACTCCTCCAGCGCTACCTCGCCAGCGCCTTCGGCCCGACCTGCCTCGATCGCGTCCGCAGCGGCGGTCACATAGAGGCGCACGGCGCGGATGGCGTCGTCGTTGCCCGGGATCACATGGGTGACGCCGTCGGGGTCGCTGTTGGTATCGACGATGCCGAACACCGGGATGCCGAGCTTGTTCGCCTCGGTGACCGCGATGCGCTCGTGCTGCACGTCCACCACGAACAGGGCATCCGGCAAGCCACCCATGTCCTTGATGCCGCCCAAGCTGCGTTCGAGCTTGGCCATCAGGCGATGCCGCTGCAGGGCTTCCTTCTTGGTGAGCATCTCGAAGGTGCCGTCCTCGGCCTGGGTCTCGAGGTCGGTGAGGCGACGGATGGAACGGCGAATGGTCTTGTAGTTGGTGAGGGTGCCGCCGAGCCAGCGCTCGTCGATGAACGGCATGCCCACCCGCATCGCCTCTTCGCGCACCACGCCGGAGGCAGCGCGCTTGGTGCCGACGAAGAGAATCTTGCGCTTGCGCGCGGCAAGGCGGCGCAGCTCTTCGAGCGCCCCTTCAAGCGCCGGCTGGGTGATTTCGAGGTTGACGATGTGGATCTTGTTGCGGGCGCCGAAGATGTACGGCGCCATCTTTGGATTCCAGAATCGGGTCTGATGCCCAAAATGCACGCCAGCGGCGAGCATGTCGCGCATGCTGATCTCGGCCATGAATTCGCTCCGGGTTGGTTGTGTCGAGGCCGCACGACGAACGCTTCTATCCGCTCCGCGCCGGCACTGCGGCCAACATCGGAGCCACCCGCTTGCGCTCGGTATCGAGCCGTGCGGCGGCCTGTTGATGAATCGCGCCTGCATCAGCGCACGATGATTGAGGAAGTCCTTGCCCGGCGCTTTGCCGAGCGGCGGCTTTATACCATACTTCCGCCCCCTCACCGCTCGGAGACCAACCTCCCTCATGTGGAATCAGCGCACGACCATGGGGAATCAGCGCAGGGCGCCTATGCTCGACGCCGAGGAAATCGACAAGATGCGCATCGTCGGCCGGCTCGCCGCCAGCGTGCTGGAGATGATCGGCGAGCACGTCAAGCCCGGCGCCACCACCGAGGACCTGGACCGCATCTGCCACGAGTTCATCGTCGGCGACTTGGGATGCGTGCCGGCGCCGCTCAACTATCGGGCGTCCGCAGGGCAGGCGCCGTTCCCGAAGTCCATCTGCACGTCCGTGAACCACGTCGTCTGCCACGGCATTCCCACGACCAAGAAGGTGCTGAAGAACGGCGACGCCGTGAACATCGACGTGACCATCATCAAGGACGGCTACCACGGCGACACCAGCAAGATGTTCCTCGTCGGCAAGCCCAACGTGCTGGCGCGCCGGCTCGTGGCAATCACCCAGGAGTGCCTCTATCGAGGCATCGCCGAGGTGCGTCCCGGCGCCCACATCGGCAACATCGGCCATGCCATCCAGCGCCACGCCGAGTCGCATCGGTTCTCCGTCGTGCGCGAGTTCTGCGGCCACGGCATCGGCGCGAAGTTCCACGACGAACCGCAGGTGCTTCACTACGGCAAGCGCAACCAGGGTCCCGCCTTGCAACCCGGCATGGCGTTCACCATCGAACCCATGGTCAACGCCGGCAAGCGGCATGTGAAGATCCTGCCGGACGAGTGGACCGTGGTGACCAAGGACCACAAGCTATCCGCGCAATGGGAGCACACGCTGCTGGTGACCAAAGACGGCGTGGAGGTGCTGACCTTGCGCGAGGAGGAACGGGGCTGGCTGGATCGGACGCCGCTGGCGGCTTCCGCGTGAAAGCTCGGCCTTGGATTGGCTGCGCCAGGGGCATGGCGGCCAGGCGCCGATCCTGGGGCGCCGCCAAGTGAAATCCGCACCGGCCGCCGGCGACATCAGCGAACTGCGCCGCCGCATCAAGCGGGCGGACGCCGCGCTGGCGGAACGCTTCTGGCAGGACGACGACATCGAGTCTCTGGTGGCGGAACGGGCACGCTTCATCGATGCCTTTCTGGCGGAGGTTTGGCACGCCTTCTTCCACGGCAACGGCAATCTCGCGCTTCTGGCCGTCGGCGGCTATGGGCGCGGCGAACTGCATCCCCACTCCGACATCGACCTCATGCTGCTGGCACGCAACAATTTCGTCCTGCGCGGTCGCCGCAGCCGGGATGCCGTGGCTGCCTTCCTGCGCCTGTTGTGGGATCTCAAGCTCGACATCGGCCACAGCGTCCGCACCCTGGCGGACTGCAGGCGCGAAGCCATGCATGACGTGAGCGTGCTCACCACCATGATGGAGCGGCGACGGCTCACCGGCTCCGACATCCTCGCCAGCCGTCTCGACAACATCCTCGCCCGCCCGGCGCTGTGGCCGTCGGAGCGGTTCTACCGCGCCAAGCGCGAGGAGCAGGAGACGCGGCACGCGCAGTATGACGACGTCGAATACGACCTCGAACCCAACATCAAGGGCTCGCCGGGCGGCCTGCGCGACATCCAGACCGTGGGCTGGATCGCCCGGCGCCAGTTCGGCACTGCAGACCTGACGCAACTGGTCGAACGCTCGGTCCTGACCCCGCTCGAGCGCGACTGGCTGGTGGAGGGACGCCGCTTTCTCTGGCGCGTGCGCTTCGGGCTGCACCTGCTTGCCGGGCGACGCGAGGATCGGCTGCTGTTCGACCGTCAGCGCGAACTGGCTCGGCGCTTCGGCTATGTGGACACGGACGCCCAGCTTGGCGTCGAGCAGTTCATGCGCGACTACTACCGCCACGTGCTGCAGCTGCGCGAGGCCAACGACATCGTGCTGCAGCATTTTGACGAGACGGGCGGCCGGCTCTTCCGGCGCGAAACCGTCGAGCCCATCAACGAGCGCTTCCAGCTGCGCAACCACTACATCGAGGTGACGGGCGACAGCGTCTTTGCGGAAACCCCCTCCGCCCTCATGGAGATGTTCGTGCTGCTCGCGAATCGCAAGGACGCGCGCGGCGTTCGGGCGGCCACCATCCGCCTCGTGCGCAGCCACCTGCACCTCGTGGACGAGGGCTTCCGCAACGACCCGCAGGTGACGCGCCACTTCATCGCCCTGCTGAGGGCGCCCTACACCCTTGTCAGCCAGCTCACCCGCATGAGGCGCTACGGCGTGCTGGGCCGCTACATCCCGGGATTTGGCCGCGTCATTGGCCAGATGCAGCACGATCTCTTCCACATCTACACCGTGGACGCCCACACCATGATGGTGATCCGCAACATGCGCCGCTTTCACGCCGCCAGCCGCGAGGACGACTATCCCCTCGCTACTCGCGTCACCGGCAACCTGCCGAAAATCGAGCTGCTCTACATCGCTGGACTGTTCCACGACATCGGCAAGGGACGAGGCGGCGACCACTCCAGCATCGGCGCCGGGGAAGCGGCCGAGTTCTGCCGCCGCCACGGCCTAGGCGAAGAGGACACCGAACTCGTGGCCTGGCTGGTGCGCGAACACCTGACCATGTCCACCACGGCGCAGCGCAAGGACATCCACGACCCGGAAGTGATTGACGAATTCGCGCGTCTGGTGCTGACGGAAACTCGCCTCGACTATCTCTATGCCCTCACGGTGGCGGACATCAACGCCACCAATCCAACCCTGTGGAACAGTTGGCGGGCAACCCTCATGGGGCAGCTCTATGTGGAAGCCCGACGCGCCCTGCGCCGGGGACTCGATTCGCCGCGCCGGCGCAGCGAACACATCGCCGCCTGCCGGCGCACGGCCCTCGACGCCGCAGCGGAGCGCGGCCTCGCCGAAGATCGCGTGCTGGCGCTGTGGGACGAGCCGGGCGACGATTTCTTCCTGCACCATTCGCCGATGGAGGTGCTCACCATCACCGAAGCCGTGGCGGCGCACGACCTCGCGAGCGGCGCCCGGGTGCTCATCCTGGACCGTCTCGGCGAGGACGGCGGCGGCGCCAGCGAAGTCTTCGTCTATGCCGAAGACCGCGACAACCTGTTCGCCGACAGCGTCACCGCCATGGCCGGCCTCGCCTTGAGCATCCACGCGGCCAGCATCGCCACCAATGCCTCCGGCGTCTGCTTCAACTCCTACATCGTGCTCAAGGATCGGCAACCCGTGCCCAGCGACGCCAACGTTCGCGCCCGAATCCGCGAAACGGTGGGCCGCGCCGCACTTGGCCGGCTGTCGGAGAGCAAGGCGCGGCGCCGCCTGTCGCGACGCCAAAAGCAGTTCGCGCCCCCCACCGAGGTGCAGCTCAACACCGCTGCCGGCGCCGCAAGTTCCACGCTGCGGGTGGTGGCGGCCGACCGGCCGGGGCTGCTGGCACACATCGGCAGGCTGTTCATCGAACTGGAGCTTGCCGTCACCCGGGCGCGCATCACGACCTTGGGCGAACGGGTGGAGGACGTGTTCGAGGTTACGGAACGGGACCACACCGCCGTCACCGAAAGCGGTCGCGCCGATCACATCTGCGCCCGCATCCGCGACCACCTCGATGCCCTGTCCACCGCGGAAGCCGCATGAATCCTCACATCGACCGCCTTCGGCCCTATCCTTTCGAGCGCCTGAACGAGCTCAAGGCGGGGCTCGTGCCGCGCACGAATCGGCCCCACGTGGCGCTCTCCATCGGCGAGCCGAAGCATGCGCCGCCGAACTTCATCATCGACGCACTGGGGCGCGAGGAGGCCCTGCTCGAGGGGCTGTCCGCCTATCCGCCCACACGCGGCAGCGATGAATTGCGCGGGGCAATCGCCGCCTGGATCGGGCGTCGGTTCGGGGTGGAGCTTGATCCTGCCACGGAAGTCCTGCCGGTGAACGGCACCCGCGAGGCGCTATTCTCCTTCGGTCAGGCCATGCTCAGCGGCCGCGCCGGGGCACGGGTGCTGGTGCCGAATCCGTTCTATCAGATCTACGAGGGGGCGGCTCTGCTGAAGGGTGCGGCGCCGTACTACGTGCCGGCCACGGGGGTGCCCGAATTCGAGCGAGTGCCGGAGGCGGTCTGGAACGAGACGGAGCTGGTGTACCTGTGCAACCCCGGCAATCCATCCGGCGCCGTGATGTCGGAGGAATCGCTGGTGCGGCTGGTGGAGCGAGCCCACGAGCACGACTTCGTGATTGCCGCCGACGAGTGCTATTCCGAGATATACCACGACGAAGCCTCGCCGCCGGTGGGGCTGCTGGCCGCGGCGGCACGGGCCGGCCTGGGAGTCACCCGCTGCATCGCCTTCAACAGTCTTTCCAAACGTTCAAGCCTGCCGGGGCTGCGTTCCGGCTATGCGGCAGGAGACCCCGCGCTGATGGCGCGCTACTACGACTACCGCACCTACCACGGCTGCGCGATGCCCGTGCATGTGGCCGCCGCTAGCGTTCTGGCGTGGAACGACGAGGATCACGCGGTGGCGAACCGCGCCGCCTATCGCGCCAAGTTCGACGCCGTGGCGCCGGTGCTCGGCGCGGCGTTCCGGCTGGAGATCCCGCCGGGCGGGTTCTATCTTTGGCCGGAAACCCCGGGCGACGATCGCGACTTCACGCGGGCACTCTTCGAGCGCGAGAACATCACCGTGCTGCCGGGAAGCTACCTCGGTCGCGAGCAGGACGGGGTGAACCCAGGCTCCGGGCGCATCCGCATCGCCTTGGTGGCACCCTTGGCCGAATGCGTGCAGGCCGCCGAGCGGCTCTCGACATTCGCCCGCCGTCAGGACTGAGGAACAGCGCTGGATCATGTCGGCGAACGATCCGACCGGAGAGGTTCTTGCGCTCACCAAGGAACTGATCGCGCGGCCATCGGTGTCGCCGGACGATGCCGGCTGCCAGCAACGCATTGGCGAGCGGCTGGAACGAATGGGGTTCGCGTTGGAATCCATGCCATTCGGCGCGGTGGACAACCTCTGGGCCACCTACGGCGAAGGCGCGCCGCTGGTGGTCCTGGCCGGCCACACGGACGTGGTGCCGCCGGGGCCCGAAGAGGCATGGGACACCCCCCCATTCGCACCCACCGAGCGGGACGGCTGGCTCTGCGGGCGTGGCGCGGCGGACATGAAGTCGAGCCTTGCGGCAATGGTGGTGGCGGCAGAGCGCTTCGTCGCGGCAGACCCACGGCCCGCCGGCACACTCGCCTTTCTCGTCACCAGCGACGAGGAAGCCGACGCCGTGGATGGAACCGTGCGCGTGGTCGAGACACTCACCCGTCGAGGCATCCACATCGACCATTGCGTGGTGGGCGAGCCTTCGTCCACGACGACGGTGGGCGACGTGATTCGGGTGGGCAGGCGGGGCTCCTTGAGCGGCACGCTGACGGTCACCGGCATCCAAGGTCATGTGGCGTATCCGGACGACGCGCACAACCCGATCCACGCGGCGCTGGGCGCCTTGGCAGATCTCGCGAACCGCCGTTGGGACGAAGGCAGCCCTCCATTCCCTGCCACCACATTCCAGATCTCCAACATTCACGCCGGCACGGACGTCGGCAACGTCATTCCCGGAGAGCTCGTCGCCGCGTTCAACTTCCGCTTCAATCCGTCGCAGGCCGAAGCCGGTTTGCGTGCCGCCGTCGAACAGGCCCTTGAAGCGGTGACGGCGCCGTGGCGCGTGGACTGGCGCCTTTCGGGCCATCCTTTCTTCACCCCGTCCGGTATGCTGACAAGCGCCGTACAGGACGCAATTGAGGGTGTCACGGGGCGGCTCGCGGAGGAATCCACCTCCGGCGGCACCTCCGACGGCCGCTTCATCGCCTCCACCGGCGCGCAAGTGGTGGAACTCGGCCCCGTCAACGCCACCATCCACAAGGCCAACGAACGCATTGCCGTGGCCGATTTCGCACCGCTGACCCGCATCTATGAGGACATCCTCGCCCGGCTGCTTGCGCCGGCGTGAAACGCGCCCTTTGGTTGGGCCTGCTGGGGGCGATGGCCCTCACGATCTTCCTTGTGCTGCGCGCCCCCGCTCGACTGCTCGACCGGTTCCTCGGCGACGCCCTGCCCATCAGCCTTGCGCGCACCGCCGGCACCACCTGGAACGGCGAGGCGGACATCAGCGCACGCGGCCATGATCTGGGCCGCGCAAGCTGGACCTTCGACCCCGCCAGCCTCGTGCGCGGGGCGGTCGGCGCAAGCTGGCAAGTTTCCGGAACGAACCACTCGCTGCGGGGCAAGGCACAAGTGTCGGTCGCAGAGACCGACGTTGCCATCGACGGCCACATTGACGCGGACTTCGTCAACCGCGTTCTCTCCAACTACCACATCCGCCTGCAAGGCACGTTCGAGCTAGAAGGCATAGCACTCACCTTCACCGGGGGACGCCCAACCGCCGCGGCCGGAACCGTCAACTGGGACGGCGGCACGGCCCGCTACCGTTTGGCCGGCGAGATCGCGAACGCCTTCCTCCCGCCCATGCAAGCCGTGCTCTCCCTCAACAGCGACGGCCATCCCCAAGCCGAAGCCTTCGCCAACGACATCCCCGCTCCCCTAATCCGAGCCCGTCTCGACTCCAACGGCTGGCTCCACCTCGCCATAAGCCGCCGCTTCGCCACCCTGGCCGGCCGCCCCTGGCCAGGCACCGGCCCCCCCGACGAAATGGTGCTAGAGGTGGCAGAAAAGCTGTAGCCTCTTGCCCTGCCTCGCTGCCGGCTCTGTGGCAAATTCTCTGGAGGAAGGGCACCCTGCCCTCCATCGCGCCGCCAGGCGGTCAAATCGTGGGGCGGGAACGCCTTGTCAGCGGCGCGAGCTTTGCATAGGCTTTGCGCTGCCGCCGTGCGGAACGGTAGCTCGGTCGGGGTGACTGACTTGGCGCCACAAGAACCGATGCGCTGCACCGGGTTGGACAATTTGGGGGAGTCGATTGAAGGCCAAGACGGGTTCGCGATGGAAGGACCTCTCCGGATGACCGAGAGCGCCGCGACGAACTCCATTGGGGCGGTGCCGAAGCTCGTGGTGTCAAAGCGACTTCGGAAGTCGCCGGAGGTACACGACCCGAAGCGCGAGTACCAGTTCCTCTATGCGGACAAGGGGCACCACGAACTTCCCCATGTGGTCAAGTTCTCGGGGGGGCGGTCGAGTGGCATGTTGCTGCTGACGCTGCTGGCGAACGGAATCCTCAAGGCATCACGAGGTGATGTCGTCCTCTTCAACAACACGTCGAGCGAGCATCCGCGGACCTACGATTTCGTTCGGGAGTGCAAGAAGGCGACGGAACAGCACGGGATTCCGTTTTTCATGATCGAGTTCCAGACCTACGAGGACGCACGAAAGGGCGACTGGACACGACTGTCGAGCTATCGATTGGCCAACGCGGAGCCTTGGTCGGACGACAATCCTCACGGCTTCCATTGGAAAGGCGAGGTCTTCGAGGAAGTGATGTCGTGGTCAGGATTCGTTCCGAACCAGTTCCGTCGCATCTGCACGACGAACATGAAGCTTGGAGTGACGCGGCTCTTCCTTCGGGACTGGTTGGCGTGCAATTCCTCCATCCCTCGCCTCGGGCATTACGGATCGGCCTCCAGGATCGACGGAAAGTCGATGTACACCCGCCACCAGCGAAACGGGGGGGAAGTACCTGAGCATGTTTACATTGACAAGAAGCGTTACGGCTGGAGCCGCCCCTTCGTTCGCGCGGAACAGAAGTACAGCGACTTCTCGTCCGCTTGGTCACCAATCGACAACCCACGCTTGGAGGGCAAGTCTCGAGGGGACATGGCCGTGTTCGGGAAGGATGGCGTCGAGTACGTAGCGTTAGTGGGCCTGCGAGCAGACGAGCCGGCTCGGGTTGGCCGCGTCAAGGAAAGGAACGACGGTCCGGAGGCGTTGGGCTACGAAGGTGAGCATGTCTATATGCCACTGGTGGACATGCATGTCGCAGCTCCCGACGTGCACGAGTTCTGGGGCCGCCAGGACTGGGATCTGACGTTGCCTCCAGATGGCGGGCTATCCAATTGCGTTTACTGTTTCTTGAAGGGCGGTGCAACGTTGCGCAAGGTGCATCGTGAAATGGAGGAGGTTCAGGAACAGGACGGCCTCCCTGGCTATGGGCCCTTGAAGGGAACGCCTTGTGATGTATCGTGGTGGCAACGGATGGAGAAGGACTACGGGCGGAATCTGATTGAAGAAGAGCGGATCATCACCTCCGACTCGGGGCACGACTTCGTGGGTTTCTTTGGCGCCGGAAGTGCATTCTCCTACAAGATGCTCGGAGAGGCCGACGAAGCGTCTTTGGCGGCCCTTGACGACAGCCTGTTGCCCTGCGATTGCACGGATTGAACCGTGAGCGACCAGCCCATCTATCTGGACTGCCAATCCACCACTCCGCTTGATCCCCGAGTGGCGAACGCACTCGTTGGGGCCTTTGACCTCTTCGGTAATCCGCATGGCCGTCAGCACTCGTTTGCCCGAAAGGCGGCGGATGCCGTGGACGTGGCGCGACATCAGGTTGCAAGCCTGGTTGGCGCTTACCCACATCGGATCGTATTCACGTCCGGAGCCACCGAATCCTGCAACCTCGCACTTCGGGGTGTTGCTGCGAAGGCCCCTTCGCGCCGACGCAGGATCGTCACGCTTGCGACCGAACATGCAGCTGTCCTTGAGACCGTCGCAGATATTGGGCGACATGGATTCGACGCGGTGGTCTTGCCCGTCGCAGCCAATGGCATTGTTGAACTGGATCGACTAGAAGACGCGGTTGACGACTCCACATTGGTGGTGTCAGTGATGGCAGTGAACAACGAGATTGGGGTCATTCAGCCACTGCAAGAGATCGCCGGCATCTGCCAGCGGAATGGGGCGCTCTTCCACACCGATGCGACCCAAGCCCCGTCACGCATTCCCGTGGACGTCGATGACTGGGGCGTGGACCTGCTTTCGCTGTCGTCCCACAAGCTCTACGGCCCGAAGGGTGTGGGGACCCTCTATCTCGCAGATGATTCTGTGCTGCTGCCGATCCACACAGGCGGCGGCCAAGAGCGAGGCTTACGGCCAGGCACGTTGCCCACACCACTCATCTGCGGTTTCGGCGAGGCGGCGGAGATAGCGACCGACGAGCAGCAGGCAGACGCCGCCCGAATGGCGACGCTGTCGGCAAAGTTGCGACGCGGAATCGAAGCGATGGCCGCCGACGCGGTTTTCTTTGGATCGGATGATCGGCGCGCCCCTGGGACATTGAGCTTTGGATTCCGAGGCATCTCCGGGGATCATCTCGTTGCAATGGTGGAGTCTGATATAGCCATTTCGACCGGTGCCGCCTGTTCGTCGGCAAGTGGGGCCGTCTCGCATGTGCTTGCTGCCCTCGGCTGCCCGCGCGAGGCAGCGTCGACAGCCGTTCGGGTCGGAATCGGAAGGTTCACATCGGATGACGGCATCAACGCAGCATTGGCTGCCTTTCGGCGGGCAACCCGTACCCCAGACACGGAGCGGCGGCAAGCATGATCCTGAAGAAAAGGGCATTCGGCAAGAAGGGGAAGCGCAAACAAGACCGCAAAGACAAGCGTCCCGCAAGGAGCGGAAGAAGCCCGGACCTACAGTTCGGCCAGAGCATCGATCGCATCGGCTTTACGCCGGCCGGCATTGCGGCATTCTCTGACCTACGCTCCTCTGCAGTTGTTCGTGAGCTTATCCAGAACTCACTCGACGCTGCGCTCATCGAGGCTGGCGAACCCCGTGCATTGGTGCGGTTCAAGCGGCGCCAGTGTCGATTGGACGATGTTCCCGGCATTGACAGTTACCGGCGAGCATTTCAACGTGCGGTGGAAGAGCAGTCGCCTGCGGGAAGCGCGCGGGCGGTGGTGGAACGGATCAAGCGTACGCTGGATCAGGATGTTCACGATGTGCTTTGCGTGACCGACAACGGCGTAGGCCTCGATGGCACACGCATGTCCGCATTGCTGAGCGATGGCGTCAGCGCCAAGGGCGGCAACGCGTCAGGAACGTTCGGAAACGGGCACTCTGTCGTGCTGCCAGCTTCCAACCTACGCTATGTGCTCTACGGAGGATTGCTCAAGGACGGCTCGCGCTACGGCGGCGGTCAGGCGGTGCTCGCGTCCCATCGGATGGAAGGGGAACAGTGGAGTCGGTCGGGCCGTGGCGTGTACATTGAGTCGTTCGATGGAGACGGTGACGTGCCGTTCTCACTAGTGCGTGATGGCGCTATCCCACCGATGATTGATTTGGAGATCCAGCGAGTGCGAGCCGACCACGGCCACGGTGCGGCAATAGTCATACCGGCCTTCAACAACTTTGAGCACAGGCAGTCGTTGCAGGAGGCAGTGTTTCGGGCTGCTGCGTTCAATTTCTTCCAGGCAGTCCACGAGGGTTTACTCGAGATCCATGTGGAGGACGACAGAGAGGTCAATGTACTGGACCGAGACACCCTAGCAGACGTGTTGGCCCAGTACCGGGACGAAGCGAGGGTCCGGCGGCCCGGCGCGTTCCTTTCTGGCCGGAAGGCAAACGACGCATATGGAGCACTTCAGGATGGCGAGCGCCATGAGCTCGAAACGGCTCAAGGCGAAGTGACCGTGCGGCTGTTGCGCAGGAGCAGCGGTAGGCGGAGTGTGGGCTTGTGCAGAAACGGTATGTGGATCACGGACCAACTGCCGTCATTCCAGAATGCGTTTGGTGACCGACAACCGTTCCAAGCCTTGCTTCTGCTTCGGTCGGATCGGGGGAACGCGTTTTTTGACTTGATACGGGAAGCGGAGACCCCTCTGCACGACAAACTGGCGATGAAGCAGATGGAGCCCACGCCGCGAACAGCCCTTCGGAAGGCACTGCGTGAGATTCGGGATCAGATCGCCGACTTGGTCCCCGCATCGTCGGAAGATGTCTATAGCCCCGAGGGCATCCTTGAGTTCCAGTTCGACGACGTGGAAGGCCAAGGCCAAGGAGGACGCCAACCGTCCTACTGGGGTCGTGTCGGATCGATGCGCCGGCCTACGACCGTTAACCGAACGCGGAGGTCGCACGAAAACGGCCAAGAGGAGAAAGGCGGCAGCGGTCGCGGGAGCGGTCGAAGTGGCAGCCGCAACAGGCGCAACACCCACGTTGTGGTGGCGCCAGTCTTTCGGATTGCATCCGTACCGATGGGTACAGGCAGGAGAAAGGTGCAAGTGGAGTGCGCCGAGGCCTTCGATGACGCTGTGTTGAGGATGTTTGTGGACGAGAACGTGGATGCAACGTGCGACCGGCAGACCCGCGGGCAGGCCACGCCCGTTCTCCTCTCCAACGTAAAGGTGGACGGGCGGCCCTTGGGCGAGGATGAGCTTGTGGGTCAAGTTGGCGAGGCGGTAGGGGCGAAGCTTGGGACACTGGCGGCCGATGCGTCAGTGGTGGTGGAGACTGACTGCGGGATACCGACCATGCTGCTTCTGCCAGGGCAAGACCCGGCAATCCGAGTTGAGATCGTACGCGGTGGAGAGGCCATATCCGAGACCACCGAAATCGGCGACGAGGAGAGCCTGGTGAATGATTGAGGTCGCAACGGAAGCGAAATCGCTCAACAGCGCAGTTCGGGGACACGCGTTCCCCACGTTGGAGTCTGGCAATGTCTCCTTCCCAGACGGGCGCTATGTTATCGGCTTTGAGCCAGGGAGGGATGGCTGCTCGTTCACGGTTAGGCACCGCGTGGAGGGTGCGAAGCTCATCAGCGACGCCATTGCGGAAGGGCTGGCACAGTTTGTATGCACCGTGGCCTCGCCCTTGTCTTCGTACCGCATCAGCCATGTGTCCACTGAGCATAGCCAAGAGATTCGATGGAACAACGATGACATGGGCGAGCCTCCCATGTTCACGCCAATGGTAGTGGTGTTGAAGGCATTCCAAAGGAAGCTGAGCCAGCAACTACACGGTGTGCATGAACTCTGGCACGGCCGGAATGTGACGTTCGAGCTCGGCACCCGGTTGGCGTTGGGCGACGTCGTGCTGATGCGGTCATCAATCTTGAACATGCTGCTGTTCGAACGGGACCTGGAGCTTTCCGAAGGGGAGTTCAGGGTAGAGGCCGAGGACCGAGAGGGCTTCCGATTCCGAGTTCATCTCGCCCAGGACCTCCATCGGTTCCTCAGGTACAATGCGGCCGACCAACGCCACAGCCACATCGTCACCCATATCGTGGGGGCATGCTTTGGTGTGCTGAAGTCGGACTTCAGCGAAGATGAAGACGAGGAAGGCGGCTGGCGGTCCTTTCGGGGATTGGTCGCGATGGCGGAGATGCTCAAGGCCCGCGAACTCCCACATTGGGCGGACGAGGACTTTGCCCCCGAGTTGGCCGCAAGCAGGCTCTACCCTCACACCATCGGGGGACATCCCGACGCCGCAAACGGCGAAGAATGAGCATCACCGTGTACGCAGAATGGGATGAGGCTGGTTACACCAGATTGCGGCGGTCGCTCATCCGGAAGTCCGCCAAAGGCGCAGATGTGCAGCGTGAATTCCTCGAGGCGGTTAGGGACACACCGGATTTCCTTTTGTACATGGAGGAACACCTCGATTTGCGGGAGGGGACAGAGTTGGAACCTCTTGCCGAACGGATGTCGGAGGCGGAGTTCGGCAACCCGCCGTCAGATACGGAGCGGCGCCTGTTCGACGCTTGGCAGGAACTGACGCCCAGGATCGCATGCCGCGTTGCGTTTTGGGGACGCGTGACATTTCGACACATCGAGCAAGGGCGGATCGAGTCCACGTTCCTTGCGGGCAATGGCGGGGGCACCGTCACCGGAGCGCAACGGATCGACACCGCCTTGAGCGCCACGGGAGAGGAATCGCCCAAATCAATGGATGCCTGTGTTCGCACCGTGCTGCGCCGCATGGGCGGATTGCCCGAAGTACGCGGGAATCGTTCGGTCTATGTCAATTGTCCACTGGCCCGTGCGTGGTGGCGCGAAAGGCTCGTGGCGGAAGTGACAGCGGGCGAAGATGATGAACTGCAACGCCATATACGAACGGTCGTCCATCCCGAAAGTCAGCAATACTGGGAGGAATTGGTGACTTTCGTGGTGTCGCGAAATTCAGTGTTTGGATCGGTGGAAGTGCGGAACATCCTCGTTCGCACTTTGGCGCGCGCCCTAGACCGGAGTCCTACCTCCTCCCTGCGCCGCGCTACGGGACTGAAGCAGGTTTGCCGTGCAGTTAGCATAGTCCAAGCCTCCCGAGAGTTGAGCGTGCTTCCTTATGATCACGTCGCGCAGCTAATGGAAACCATCGTCCAATTGCATTCCGCAGAGACTTGAGGCGTGTTCTGATCATCGAGGGAGTCGCAGACAATGCCACAAACAGAGCCCGTTAGCTATGAGCGGCGCACTGTCGACGATTGGGTTCGGCGGGCTGAGGCAGGCCGAGTTGCCATAACTGACTTCCAGCGGAGCTTCGTGTGGGACGGGGGAAGAGCGGCCGGCTATATCGAGGCCATATTCCGAGGCAAGCCGACTGGCCTCTTTCTCACCCTTGCGACCTCGCAACCGTCGCAGTTCCAACCTCGCTCGTTCAACAACATCGAGACACCGCTCGACGACGTGCATGAGCTGATCTTGGACGGCCAGCAACGCCTTACATCCTTGCTTCAGGCGTTGTACGGTCACCATCCCGTGCGAAGGTTCTATATTCAAATTCGAGATCTGGCCGCCAAGTCCCTCGATCTGGTTGAAGTCGGGTGGGAAAACAAGACCACCGCCAAGGGTAGGCGGCTTGATGAACCCGGTCTTGCATATCGAGACCACCGGATTCCGCTCGACATCGTACGCAAACACGACCCAAGCACGGGAGAGCTGTCGCCACTCGATACTTGGTGCAGTTCTGTCAGGGATCAAGTGGAGACAATGACCGGGACAGATGACCGACTGCTGCAGCAGCGCATCCAGGCGTTCGTCGACGACCGTTTTTTTGGACGAGACCTTTGGTTCTGCCTCCTGCCCAAGACGACAGACAGGACAGAGGCCACGGATATTTTCGTGGCAACAAACACCTCCTCGGTGAAGATCAACCGGTTTGACATCGAGGTCGCCAGCGCACGGGGTAGGTTCAACCGGAACCTTCGCGAGAAAATTCAAGACGCGTATGACGACCACGATGTCCTAAGGCACTACTTCCCTGAGGATCCAGAGGATTGGATCCCAGCAATTGGGGAGTGGATGCTCAAGATTTCCTGCTTGCATGCCCATCGGTCGCCGAAGGAAGGAAACTATGCGGATGCGCTCAAGTACCTGTTTCCCAGCGACGGGAACGTACGCGTCGAAAACGTAATCAAGGATATGGTGTGGGCACTTGAACGCGTCGAGGGCTTGGGGGCCGCAACGAGGCGGACGTTGCCTAGCTGGCCACCCGTCCACGTCACCGCAGCACTTAGGAAAAAGTATAACACGATTAAGGACCCAGCCAACGTTGACGCGGCAAGGCGGCTCCTCGACGCCTACTACTGGCGGTGCCTATTCTCCAGTCGGCACGAGGTGCATGCGAACGAACGCCTGTACGATGACTATTGCGAGCTGCGCAAGGTGCTGAGCCAGCCCGCGCAGACACCGATCACGCTATCCGCCTTCAAGGAAGAAGATCATCGCATATACGATGAGAATCATCTGTTTAGGCGCACGAACTGGATCGGCTCCGGCGGGAGGCTGGGGAGGGGGTTGATCTCCGCCGTGATGTCGTCGAACACGTTGCCGAAAGATTGGATGACCGGTGAGAGGTTGAGTGCATCAAAGATTCAGGAACTTGAGGGTTCACGGAATCTAGACCGCCACCACGTGTTCCCGAGAGACTGCCTCAAGAAAGCGGGTGTGAGGGACGAATTGATCAGTAATGGCCTTAACGGGGTACTCCTTGATCGACGCACAAACCTGAAAGCATGGAAGAATACGCCGGCAGATTACGTCGAAATGATGCTAGATACGTTGAATGTCGATGAGGATGTTGTGCGTCAACGCATCGAGGGGCACATCATCCCCTACATGGAGCTAACCAGCGAAAGTGGCGACATGAGACGCCGATACGAGCGGTTTCTACGCGCCCGAGCCAAGCAGTTGGCAAGATTGGCCGAAAGGTTGGCCGCTCGTCCCGACCAAGCTTAGTCGCTGTAGTACTCATTGGGCGACCCGTCAAGCACAGGTCGGTGCGTTTTGCCCACGAAATTCTGGATTTCGACGCTCAATCGAGCGAGGTCAACGAGAACACGCTCATTGAGATTGGGATGTCCACTACCCTGAAAGTCGTCGTAACTCATGAAAGTCACCTTGCTTGAGCGCAGGTGGACTCTTATCAAATCGACCGATGACGCGTCCGCAAACAGCGTCAATGCACAGCCGACGTAGATGCGTATAAGCGGTAAGCACTCGCCCAGGACGGAGTGGTGGAAGGTTAGGTCGTGTGTGTCGGTCAGTTTTCCGATGCCGAGCTCTTGATGGCAGAACAGGGCCGCCTCCGTTAGCGATTCACGGTCGGCTACGGCGAACAAGGCGCGCTTCCCGGCGGCTTGGGCCTTGGTGATGTTTCCGAAAAAGAACCGAACGTCGCGCTGCAGACGGGCGGGTAGTTCCTTGTACGGCCGGCGACGGCGGAAATGGCTTAGCGCGAAATACACCAGAAGGTCTTCCTGACGACCAATCGCCGCGGCCTCTAGCTCATCCGGCTCAAAGAACCGACCCACCCATTCATGGACGCGACGCCAGGAGCCGACCAACGAGGTGAGCGGAAGGGCGGCCGCGCACTCGTCGGCTGAAGCTGGGCGACCAAGCTCAAGGGCAGTGCGCCAATACGCGTCGATGGTTGGGCGGTGGGCCGCCACCATCGAAGCGATGGCTTCGGTAGGCACGTCACGACGCAGCATTCGCCACTCGCGCCTGACCTGCTGACGCGCCAAGAGAAATAGCTGTTCGTCCTTGGGATCTCGGAACACGAGGCAAATGCCGGGAGCAATGGGCGTCGCATTCGCCCCGACGGTCTGCTCGATGTACCATCGAAATTCGTCCTGGGAATAGTACTTCTGAAAGGTGTTGCGCTTAGTCCGCACGCCGTCGTTGTGACTGACGAACTTCTCGCGCTGCGCATCGTACCCCAACATTACACTCACCAAGAGTGCCTTCCGGGCCAATTCGAAGGCAGCTCGCAGTGTCGCACCCCGTTCTTGCGGATCTTCGATGACGTTGAGGACAAACCCTAGGTTCACGATGTCTGCAGGGTCACGCTTTCCGTTCGGGAGGTGGACAGGGTCCCATCCGCTGGCAACGACGTGCATTGCCTTCAGAAGCCGAAGGTCATCGCCCCGGCCGCAGCCATAGTCGAAGACGGTGTGGCTTCCGTCAAGGTAGCCCAGGTCCATAAGGTGGCGAACCGGAGTGGAAAGGCTTGTTCGCCGTTGGGCTGTCCGATGCCGAGCGATTGGCTCTGTCGATGTTGTCATCGCAGGGGCCGCCCATCCGCATCGATACCGAGTTCGTCCAATCGCCTTTGCCAGCCGAGACGAGTGCCGATTGTCGCACTCGGCCAGAAGGCCCCCAACTCTTCGAGCCGTCTCGTACGGCACTCGGCCTCCGGTACGAGTGGATGGGAGTCAGGAAGCAGAAGCTCCTTTCGGTGAAGGATAGGAGGATTGGGTCTGGCGATGTAATCCGTGCGACGGACTTGGCTTCGACCAACGTGGCAGGACGTGGCTGCGAGGAGCGCCGGAAACGGCGCCTTGAAGTCCTCGTACAAAAGAAAGCTAACGCGCTGACCGGCATCCAGCTTGACCACGTTGAAGCCTTGGTCTCGGACGTTGAGTGCCTCTCGCACAGCAGCGAACGTGGCCGTCGCACGAGGAATCACGCCGACCAACGCCACATGGTAATAGCTGAGCCGGCCAATGTGCTTTCCCCTGTGCGTCGACTTCAGGCTTGCATAGGACTCGGCGAGGGACGTCACGGACTGCCAACCGTTTCGCGGAAGGGGCCGCACTACGGACCACCCTGGACAATGACGCACACTCCTCATCGGAGGTCACGCCGTCGATGGGCGCGCGACGTTCCCGTCCACGCGAACGGCACCTTGGGCCTGACTCCGCCTCCTTGAAGGTTGCGGATCGACTTGGATCGAGACGGCGGCCTCGGTGCTTAGGGCGGAGAACATGCGCATGAGCCGATCCAAGGTGAATCGGCCGAGGTTGGCGTTTCGAATCCGCGAGAAGTCCGCCGCAGCGAAGTTGGTGAGGCGGCTGGCTTCACGCACGGTGAGATCGCGTTTGTCCAACGCCGCAATGATGTTCGCCGCAATGACGGCCTTCGCCTGCTTGAGGTCGGCGTCAGGATCGTCCAAGTCTCGAAAGATGTTGCCGCTGCCTCGGACCAGCCCGAACTCAGGTTCCTCTCATGGATCAAGCTCCTTTCGTAGTCGAGCAAGGCGGTGCCGCACAAGGTCAATGTCAGACTGGCGTTGCAATGCCGCTCTTGGACTTCTGGAAGGCATGGACGACTCAAAGTGACCCGCCGAGCTCCGCGACGTAAAACGACCCGCCAAGCGTTGCGCCGGAAACTCACGGCGACTTCCATGACCCTCGATCCGAGGCCCTCAAGCGGCTTTGCGATGTCGGCTTTGCCGCCTTGGGCGGCGATCGTCAGTGCAGCGTTCATGCGATCCTGAACGGGCAATGGGAACTCCGCATATGACTTCCTTGCCGCCCGGACCCAACTGATTGGACGTGTCGTCCCGTCCATGCGTCCGTGTTGTCAATTTTGACGGCGAAGACTAGCGGTCTGGTCCGCTTCTGTCCACCAGGGACACAGGACGGGACCTCCATCGGTACTCGAGCCTTGAGCTTTGTGCATCCTTCGGGCGCGATGGGAGCAGGATGCCTCCTTATATAGAGGAGATTGCCGCAAGAGTACCTGGGGCGAGGGCATCCTGCCCTCGCGTGCGCCGCCAGCGCCACAAGAACCGTTGCCTTTCGGCAACGCTTCCTGCCCCAGCCCAAGCCGTCCTGTCACCCTGTCGGCATTCGGCCAGCTTGCGCCGTCCGAAGTCCGACAGGCTGCCAGGCGAGCAAATCCTCCCGTGGGGGCAACGCGCGCATGCGACTATACTCGCCGTTACGGAACCATCCCGGTTCCTTCGGGAGGACAGACCAATGCACAAGATCTTCGCCGGCATGGCCGGGCTCGCGCTCGTGGCGGCATTGGTGCTATTGGTTCCCAGTGAGGAACGGCCTCAAGAGCCACCTCCAGCACCGGCGGACCTGCCTCGCGCCGAAGCGCCTCCCTTGCCTGCCAGTCCCGCCCCTTCGCAAGCCGCGCAACTAACGGTGGCCCAAGCGCCCCGGCCTCCTGACGGCTACGCATACGCCGGATACAGCGGCGAGATGCGACACGCCCCGATGGCGGAGGGAATCACGGCCAGCCCGGTTGTCCGAGCCCAGTGGCTGGAACCCTCATCCGCGGCAGGGCTGCTCGCGTCGCAAGCAGAAGCTGCCGGGCGGGACTGGACCTTCGCGTGGCTGCAACGGAGCTCCTCCGGACGCGCCGACGACCTCACCGAGAGACTCCGCGAGACCGGCGCGGATGTGCTCGGCAGTGTGGGCGCCTATCTGCGCCTGCGGGTTCCTGCGGACGCGGACAGCCTGCACGAAATAGCGATGCTGCCAGATGTAGTCGGCCTCGGCGCACCGCCGCCGGAGGCAAAGGTGGCGGCGCAGTTCCTGAGCCAGGCGGCCGAGCGCCCGGCCAGCCAACGTGCCGACGTGAGCATCACCCTGATGCCGGAAGATGCGGACGGCCGCTGGCGGCGTGAACTTGCCGGCCTGGGCGTTGACGTGGGACGCTGGGATGCATCCTTGCGCACGGTGGCGGCGAGTCTGCCGTTCGGGGCCCTCGAGGCCGTGGCAAGGCGAGACTTCGTGCTCGCCATCGAGCCGGTGGCGACCATCCGCGCCGGTCACGCCAGCGCCGTGCCGGCCATGGGCGCAGACGCGTTGCGACGCTACAGCCCGGGCACCGGCCGCTTCACCGGTTCCATCGGCGCCGGCATCCCCATCGGCGTGATGGACACCGGCCTCAACACACGCCACCGCGACATCGGCGACGGTCGAACCAGCATCTGCGGCGCAAGCTTCGCCCAGGCGCTGTTCGGCAGCGGCGGTCGAGAGGACTTCGACCTGTGGCTGGACCTCGGCCTGCACGGCACCCATGTCACCGGCACCATCGCCGGCAGCGGCGCCAACGATCCGCTGCACGCCGGCATGGCGCCGGGCGTGCGCCACATTCGCTTCGCCAAGGTGCTGTCGCAATCCGGCTTCGGCACCGATGAAGGCGTGCGCCAGGCGATGGACTTTCTGGCGCAGCGTTCGTCATGCGACCAGGCTGGGGTCGCCTCTCCAGCGGCGCGCGCGCTGATCGTCAACATGAGCCTCGGCGAGACCTCGCTGCAGCACACCGGGCGCGGCGTCGGCGAGCGCAAGCTGGACTCCACCGTTTGGACCCACCGCCAGCTCTACGTCGTGGCGCAAGCCAACACCAACGTCTTCGGCTTCTCCAACTATGCCGCGGCGAAGAACTCCCTCGCCGTGGGGGCGGCGTTCGACAGCGGCGCCATCGCCCCCTTCAGCAGCCACGGCCCCACCGCCGACGGCCGCTTGGCACCCAATGTGGTGGGCACCGGCGTCAGCGTCAGCTCTGCCTTGGGCGGCGGCCGTCGCGACGGCTACATCGACTTCAGCGGCACCAGCATGGCCTCGCCTGCCGTGGCCGGCATCGCCGCCTTGCTGCTCGATGCGGCGCCGGACTTCCGTCGGCAGCCAGCCATGACCCGTGCCCGTCTCATGGCGAGCGCCATCAAGCAGGACGCCTTCCTCGCCGCCGCCGAGGCATTTGCGCCAGACAACAGCGGCGGCCCCGGCTCGCTCCAGCACATCTACGGGCTCGGCCTGGTCTCCGCCGCCGCCACGGTGCTTCAGCGCGATACGGCCGACGGCTGGAGCACCGGCAGCGCGACGAGCACCTTCGATGGAGACGGCTACGCCTTTCACGACATCGACGTGCCGGAGGGCACAAGCCGCCTCGACCTGGTGCTGACGTGGGACGAGCAGCCGGCCGACACCATCACCGAGGCGGTGCTGGGCGATCTCGATCTGTGGCTGGACGAAGGCGCGGACTGCGGCGACGGCGCCTGCGGCGAACGCGTGTCGCGCTCGCGCCTCGACAACGTGGAATGGCTGCTGGTGCGCAATCCGGCGCCGGGGCGCCATCGCGTCAAGGTCGTGCCGGAGCGCATCTACGGCCAGTCACCACGCGCCGCAGTCGCCTGGACGGTGATCCGGGGCGACGCAACCCCCGCGCTCACCGTCGAAGCGA